>CAVOUR010000015.1:0-26478 GCA_963699665.1 uncultured Alphaproteobacteria bacterium | reverse complement strand
TGGAAACGCTGGCCAGGGGGCTTCTCGAGTTCGAGACGCTGACCGGCGACGAGATCAAGGATCTGCTGCTGGGCAAGCGGCCGAACCGCGAATTGATCGTCGAGCCGACCACGCCGCGCAGCTCGACCGTGCCGACCGCCGGCCCCGGCCGCAACCGGCCGCGGCCCGAGTCCGGTCCGATGGAGCCGCAGCCGCAGGCTTAGGCAGGTGTGGCGATGACGCGCAACATCGAAGCACGGCGCCAGCGCATCCAGAACCTGACGCCCGAAGAAGAAATTCGAGCCTGAACGCGGGCGGCGCCTTGCGGCGACTGCGCGGAGATGTAGTCGAGGATCGAATTGAGGTCGGCAAGCGCGGGGGCGGTGTAACGAGCCCTCACAGACGATGTTTCGCCCAAACCGCGCGCACCTGGTCATCGGTAGCGTATTCGCCCCGGGCCGCTGCGGCTTTCGATCTGTCGATCGCGGCTAGTTCTTCGGGTGACAGCGGTACCGGTGCCGACTCCTGATTGCCTGTGAGGTGAAGAATGACGCGGGCGATATCATCCTGCTCGTCCGGTGAAAGGACGCGCACAGCTTCAAGGGCCTGTTCGAGCAGCCTTGTCATTGGGCCAATATACTCTGTTTTAGCCAGATCATGAAATGACGTCGAACCGATTCACTGGGCTGGGCGACAGAGTTGAAATCAGCCACTGGTGGGAATGCGGTCGTCCCAATAGGATATCGCGAATGCGGGGGAGTGGTTCGATGCGAAAGCTCTTGATTGCGGGTGCCGTCCTGGCGCTGGCGGCGGCTTTGACGCCGGCCGCGGGCCCGGCGCTGGCGCAGGTCGCCGGCCAACCGGTTCTGGCGCCGCAGCCACAGCCGGCCCCGGCCAAGCGGCCGGCCGCCGCCAAGCCGGCGCAGCCGGCGAAGGCCGCGAGCACACCGGAGTCGCGCTCGGCCGCCGAACTGGCGCTGTCGTCGGATCCGGTGTTCGACGAGGGCACCTTCGAGCGCATCAAGCAGGCCCTCCTCTTCTATTCGGACGTCCAGGTGCGCGGCGGCTGGCCGACCATTGCGGCCGACGCCAAGCTCGCGCCGGGGGCGAGCGGCCCGAACGTCGCGCTGCTGCGCCAGCGCCTGGTGATCTCCGACGACATGCCGCCCGACCAGGCCGAGGGCGACAGCTACGACGCCGACGTCGCCGAGGGCGTCAAGCGCTTCCAATTGCGCCACGGGCTCGACGCCACCGGCACGGTCAGCGCGCCGACGCTGCGCGCGCTCAACGTCCCGGTCGGCGAACGCATCAAGCAGCTCGAAGCCTCGCTCGACCGTCTGCTCGGCATGGATTTTTCCTTCGCCGAGCGCTACGTGGTGGTCAACATTCCGGCGGCGTTCGTCGAAGCGGTCGCCAACGGCAAGGTCGAGCGGCGCTATCGCGTCATCGTCGGCAAGATCGACAAGCCGTCGCCGACGCTGTCGGTCTACATCACCGCGATCGACCTCAACCCGACCTGGACGGTGCCGCTCTCGATCACCAAGAACGAGATCATCGCCCGCATGCGCAAGGACCCGAGCTATCTGTCGCGCATGCACATGCGCGTGCTCGGCGGCCGCGACGAGGATATCGATCCGCACAGCATCGACTGGTCGTCCGACCGCTCGCCGAACTTCACGGTGCGCCAGGACGCCGGTGCCTGGAACGCGCTCGGCTATCTGAAGATCGACATGCCGAACCCGTATTCGGTCTATATGCACGACACCGATACCCGCAACCTGTTCAGCAACGACTACCGCTTCGATTCCCACGGCTGCACCCGGGTCGACAACGTGCGCGATCTCGCCGCCTGGATTCTCAAAGACGGCCCGGCCGGCTGGGACCGCGCCGCCATCGACGCCGGCATCGCCGCGGGCCAGACCCATGTCATCAACCTGCCGCACAAGATTCCGGTGGCCTGGGTCTATCTCACCGGCTGGGTGACGCGCGACGGCACCGTCGAATTCCGCGACGACATCTACAAGCACGACGAGACGCTCGACCGCGACGCGCTCAGCGCCGCGGTGAGCGACGGCGGCTTCGTGCAGCCGGCGCCGACGGCGCCGCTCAAGCGGGTCTCGATCGACACGCGATGAGGGCGAATAGCGTCATGCCCAGGCCGGCCGCCGCAGTCGTCCTCGGCGTCGGCATGCTGGTCGCGGCGCCCGCGGCGCACGCCAACGATACCACCGCCGAGCTTGCGACCGGCGGCCTCATCTTCGTCACCAACGACGCCATCGAGATGCGTTCGGAGAATCTCCTCATCTCGGCGCAGCAGGTGCGCGTCACCTATGGCTTCTTCAACAAATCGGACAAGGACGTGACGGTCCTGGTCGCCTTTCCGTTGCCCGAAATCCGCATCTCCGAACAGGATCAGAACATCGCGGTACCGACCCAGGACCCGGGCAATCCTTTCGGCTTCGCGACCACCGTCAATGGCGCCCATGTAACCATGCAGGTCGAGCAGCATGTCACCGCGGTCGGCATCGATCGCACGCAATATCTGCGCGATCTCGGCATTCCGCTCGCCCCGCAACTCGCCGCCACCAACCAGGCGCTCGACGCCTTGCCGAAAGCCAAATGGGACGAGATCGTCGGCCTCGGCCTCGGCGAAATCGTGGAATACGGCGACAACACGGGGATGCGCAAACATCTCGAGGCGCGCTGGGGGCTCGCCACGACGTTCTATTGGCAGCAGACTTTTGCCGCCGGCAAGCAGACCATCGTGCAGCACCAGTACACGCCGAGCGTCGGCGGCGCGGCCCAGACCGATCTGGGCTCGCCGAGTTCGATGAAAGAGACATGGTACGCCGATTATCTGCGCAAATATTGTATCGATAACAGCTTCCTCGCCGCCATCCAGAATTCCCGCCAAGCCAACAAGAGCGAGTTCGGCCCGCCCTACAGCGAGCAGCGCATCGACTACATCCTCAAGACCGGCGCCAACTGGTCCGGTCCGATCCAGGATTTCCAGCTCGTTGTCGACAAGGGTGCGCCCGACGCCATGGTCAGCTTCTGCGGCAGCAACGTCAGCAAAATCTCGCCGACGCAATTCCAGATGAAACAGAGCAACTTCACGCCGGACGGCGATCTTGCGGTGCTGATCCTCGATAAGATCCCGAAGCCGTAGGCAACGTCGCGCGGCTTGCGATCTGCGGCACGCCAGCGGAGGAACGGCGATGGACAGGCGGGCATTCGGCCGCACTGGCATGCAGCTCTCGGTGCTGGGCTTCGGCTGCGGCGCGGTCGGCGGACTGATGGTGCGCGGCGATCCGCGCGATCAGGAGCGCACCATCGCCCGGGCGCTCGCCGCCGGCGTGAACTACTTCGACACCGCGGTGGCATACGGCAATGGCGAATTGGAAAACAATCTCGGCCGCGTCCTGGAAAGCCTCAAACCCGCCAACGTGGTGGTCGGCACCAAGGTCCGGCTGCCGGCCGCCGACTTCGGCCGTATTGCCGACGCCGTGGCGCAGTCGCTCGAAAGCAGTCTGGCGCGGCTGCGCCGCGATCGGGTCGACATCTTCCACCTGCACAATGCGATCACCGAGACCGGCGGCGGCGAAGCGCTCAGCGTCCGGCAGGTGCTCGGCGACGTGGTGCCGGCGTTCGCGCGGCTGCGCGAGGCGGGCAAGACGCGTTTCCTCGGGCTCACCGCGGTCGGCGACACCGCGGCGCTGCAACGCGTCATCGATGCGGGCGCCTTCGACAGCGCGCAGGTGGTCTACAACATGCTCAATGCGTCCGCCGCCACCGCGCTGCCGGCGAACTATCCGGCACAGGATTACGGGCGGCTGTTCGATCATACCGCGGCGGCCGGCGTCGGCGTCATCGGCATCCGCGCGCTTGCCGGCGGCGCGCTGTCCGGATCGGCCGAGCGTCATCCGATTGCGAGTCCACCGCCCGCGCCGATCGGCTCCGCCACGAGCTACGACGCCGATGTGATGCGCGCCCGCCGCCTCATGCCGCTGGTCGAAGAGGGGTTTGCCGCCAGTCTCGCCGAAGCCGCCACGCGGTTTTCGCTCTCGCATCCGGCGATCGGCACCATCCTGGTCGGCATGGCGACGCCGCAACAATTCGACGATGCACTGGCCGCGGTCCAAAAAGGTCCGCTGCCGCCCGCCGCGCTCGGCCGCCTGGCGGCGCTGCGGCAACGCTTCGCCGGCGAGGCACGGTGATCGACGAGATCCGGGCAAGCCCGGTCAGCGGACGCGGGCGCGCGCCCAATCCAAGTGGGGGTGCGGCGGTCGCCGGCGACGTCAGTGCGGCGGTAAATTCAGGCTGCGGATTTTCTGGGCAATGGCCTGGCCCAGCGCGTCCAACGCGGTATTGCCCGGATGGCTTGATGAAAAATCCTGGGCGACCTTGGCGGCGTTTTGATATTGCGTCGCCGCGTCCTTGGGATTGTTCTGCTTCACATCGATGTCGCCCGTGGCGACATATTCGCTGATCAGATCGCGCTGCCTGGCGGCGCTATCGGGATATTGCGCGCTGATTTTCAGGCGCAGCGGCAGCGCGGCGTTGTGGTCAGCGAGCGCATCGGCCGGCTTGTTCAGTACCAGCGCCGCGCCGGCCAATTTGCTGTAGCTGTCGGCGAGATATTTGAGCCAATTGAAATTCCCGGCATCGATATCGACCAGGCTTTTCCGTATCGTCAGGGATTGCTGGTAACTGCCAGCGGCCGCAGCGGCGTTCTGCTGCGCCATCTGCAGATCGCCCAGGTACACGTATTCGTAGGCCAGGCCGGATTGCCAGGCGTTGTTCGTCAGGTCGCCCTTGGCAAGCGCCTGCTGGATCTGCAGGGCGGCGTTGTACTGGGCGGCGGCGGCGGCGTAATCCTTTTTCTTCATGGAGACGCCGGCCATGAGATTGTAGGTCGCGGCGACGTTGGACTGCAGGCTTCTGTCGTCGGGCGTGGCGGCGGCCAGCGTCTGCCGGATCGACAGCGCGCTGCCGAGCTTGGCGAGCGCATCTTGGGGATTGGCGTCGGCGACGGCGGCGGCCACCCGCGCCAGCGACGTCGCCAGATCGCGCTGCAGGCCGGCGACGGTCGGGTTGTCGTCGGCCAGTTTTTGATTGATCGCCAATGCTGACTGGTAGGCGGCCAGCGCCAGGTCCGGCTTGCCCTGCTGTCCATAGGTGTCCGCGATCTTGTTCTGGATGAACGCGACGTCCTGCAGCCATTGATAGTCGGCCGGCGCGGTGTTGGCCAGGCCCTGCGCGATCGCCAGCGCCGCATTGTAATCGCGCATGCCGGCGTCGATGAGCAAAAGCTCGGCTTCGGCATCGCCGGCGTTGAAGTCGGCGTTATACAGCCCGTTTTTATAGTCGGTGTTGGTCGGGTCGGCGGCGATGAGCCTGGTCGCTATGCCCTGGGCATCCTGGGCGGCCTGCAGGGAGGATTTGTAGTCATCGAGGGCCGCGTAGGTATCGGCGAAGGCCACCAGGAGCCAGACGCGGCTGGCCTGGATGGCCGGGGTCTGTTCGACGGCCTCGAACTGCTTGGACGCGGCATCGGCGGTGGTCAGGAATTGCCGCGCGGCGGCGACGGTCATCTGTCCGGCATCGAGCAGATGCTGGATATCCGTCAGCAAGGACGACACCAGCGTGATGGAATTGTTGAGGTTTGTTTGGGCGGTTGCCTGCTGCGCGACCGCCGCGGCCTTCTGCTGGTTGGCGAGCGCGGTCTGCTGCTGCGCGATCGTCGCCTGTTGCTGCGCCAGCGCCGTCTGCTGCTGCGCAACCACGGTCTGCTGCTGGGCGACCGCGCTTTGCTGATCGGCGAGCTCTTTCTGTTGTATCGCGACCTGCCGCTGCCGGTAGCTGTACGCGCCGAGGCCGACGGCCAGCACCAGGAGGCCGCAAACGAAAATCGCGGTCCGGCGCGCCAGCTTGGCATAGCGCAGCGCCGCGGCTTCGCGTTCGCGCGCCGCGGCGGTCTCGACTTGCATCCGCCGGCGTTCTTCAGCCTCGGCGATGCTGCGGCGCTCCTGGTCGCGCGCCGCTTCCGCCTGCCGCCGCTCGCGCTCGCGCTGCGCCTGGAGCGCGGCGCGGCTGTCCCGGAACAGCCGCTCCACATCCTCGATGCGGCCGCCATAGCGCTCGGCCCAGGCCGCGGTGCGCGGCCGCTTGCTCCACCAAGTCCAGCGCTCCTCGACGGCGTCGGTGCCGATCAGGCTGTTCGATTCCGCCATCACCAGGAGGCCCCGATAGGCGCGGCCGTCCACGACTTCGGCCCGCAGCCAGCCGGTGTAGGCGGAGCCGGTGCGCGGATCGCCGCTGACCCGTTCCCAGCGTCGCAGCAGCGCCTCGTGACCGACGTCGATTCGCGTGTCCGCCGCCAAAGCCTCGGTTTCGGACTTTGGCGGCGTGAGAAAGGCGCAGTCGTCGTCGCGAAACCGATCGATCGCCGCGCGCAAATCGCCGTCCGCGACTCCGGTTTCATCGAGCACTTGCTGGAACAGCCGGGCGCGCCGGACGATCCGGCCCTCGCCGTCGATCTCGGCGATCGAACGAAACAACTGCTCGACCGCCAATCCGGTGCCGGCCAGCTCGCGGCGGATCTCGTCGGCATGCTGCGCCAGCGCCCGCGCGACGCCGCCGACGGCGACGTAATGCGCCAGCGTCAGGCGGCGGCCGGCGCTGTCCGTCGCGGCGCCGGGCGCTGCGGCCGCCTCCCACACCCGCAGCAGGCAGTGTTGCAGCACCGGCAGCTGATCGATGTCGTCGCCGCTGTCGTTGAGGAGCTGCTGAACCAATTCGGGCTCGATCGACGCCCGGGCCGCCTCGACCGGCCGCCGGATCACGTCTTCGCGCTGGTCGCGGGTCAGCGACGGCACCAGGAACTGCGAGGCGCTGACGGCTTCCGGCAGGCCGCGGAAATTGGCGCAGTCGCCGATGAAATCCGAGCGCATCGTCAGCAGCACGTAGACGTTGAGCGTGCGGTCGCGGCTGGCGGCGAGCAGGACTTGCACGAACTGGGTCGCCTCTTCGTGCCGCGCCGCTTCCGCCTCGCTTTCGCTGCCCTGCCGCCGCGCCGCATAGCGGAACAGCTCTTCGAATTGATCGACGACCAGAACGATGGAGGCGTCGCCCAGTCCCTCGACCTCGCGCAGCGCGTCCGACATGCCGAAGCTCGATCGGCGCAGCGCGAACTTTATCCGCTCGCGCTGCGCCGCGGCGACATTGACGTCGTCGTTGCGAAAGAACTGCTGGGCCATGGCGGCGGCCAGGCTCGCAATCGGCGCGTCGCCGGGATGCATCTGGACCATTTTCCAGACCCGTCCGGTGGGCTCGCGGCTTTCCTTGTCGAGCAACGGCAACAGGCCGGCACGGACCAGCGACGACTTGCCGCTGCCGGAGCTGCCGACCACGGCGACAAACCGGCTGTGGTCGAACAGGCGATAGAGGGCGAATATCTGATCGTCGCGACCGAAGAAAAAGTCGTGATCCTCGAAATGATAGGGTCGCAGCCCCGGGAACGGGCGATCAGGCGACAGCCCCGATCTCGTCGACCCGGTGCTCATCGGGCATGCGAGGGCGCCAAGCGGATAAAGCCGTCGATTGCCTCTGTCAGCGGCCGGTTGTCGTCGCTCAGGTTGACGACGACGTCGATTTCGTTGGCCGGCGGATATTTCACGAACACCGTCTTGCGCACGCCGGGCGGCGGCCCGGCGAGCAGGCCGCGATAGGCGAATTTCTTCTGCCGGCCGAGCTTTTTCCAATCTTTCAGTTCATGAGCGCGGGCGTGCGCCCAGGCCTCGGTCGCTTGCGCCCAGCACAGCACGACGGCGCTGCACTCGGACAGCCGCTCCTGGTGCAGCCGGTTCACATCCGCCGGATCGCCCTCGAAGGCCGGAAGCCCGGCGATGACGCCGCGCTGTTTCAAGGCGTCCATGAGATCGCAGGCATACGCGGTGTCGGCCGGATCGTGATAGACGTAGATCCAGTCGTCCTCGGTGATCGCCGCCGCGCCGCTCGCTTGCGGATCGGATTGCCGCAGATGTTCGATCAGGAAGTCCACGAACTTGCTCGGCGTTCCACCGACCACCTTGTCGCTTGCCATGAACGCGCCGAATCGCGCCAGCACGTCGAGCGGCAATCGCGCTTTGGCGGCCGCCTTGGCGGCGCCGTCGTCGGCCGGCTTGCCGTTCGCGCCGAAGGATTCGCCGTCCTCGATCGCTTCCGGCGCCCAGATGATGCGGCGAAAGGGCGGCCGAGCCGCGGCATCGTCGCCGGCCGCCTCGGGCAACCTTGCCGCGGCGCGCGCCAGCTGCAGCTTGGCGATCGGCTCGCTGCTCTCCGGGGCGTAACCGCAGCCCTCGCCGAGCAGGTGGATCGACACGTCCGCCTCGCTCATTGCCGCGTCGATAAAAGCCGTCGCCGTGTCGTCGTGCGGAATGGCCTGGTCCGGATCCGGAACGATGGCGTAGCCGTTATGGGACAGTTCCTGCACCAGGCGCGAATAGGCTTCGCGCATGTCGGACGCCGGTTTTGCCAGATAGACCTTGCGGGCGTCGCTATCGACGGACGGCCGAAACCGGATCGACCCCGCGCCGACGGCGCGTTGGTCGTCCTCGGTGCGCTCGGCTAGCTCGCGATTTCTGATGACGCCCTGGGCGCGCAGCGACAGGCTGGTGGCGAGCTTGCCGGCCGCCTCATAGTAGCGATCGTCGCGCGGCTTGCCGCGCTGGAAGAATTCGAACTGCAGCCCGGTCTTCTCCGGCCCGTCGAAAACGAAGAACTCGTGCCCGACCTGGCCTTGAAGCAGCGACGGACGCCGGTCCGGCTCGACGAAACGTTTCGACGCCAGAATGATACGGTGCTTGAGCTTCTCCGGGCCGAGATGCTTCCAGCGATCCCGGAAACGGTCGAGCTCGCGCCGGCAATAGGGCCGCGACATCCAGTTCGGCGACAGCACCACCAGAAGAACGGCGGACGCGTCGATGGCGTCTTCGATAACCTTGTCGAATTGATCGGCGGCATCGACGTTGCGGGTGTCCCGCCAGATGACGGTATCGACCTCGCCGCTCTGCCGGAACTGATGCAGCAGCTCCTGGTAGAGGAACGTCACGAAGCCCTTGCCGTCCGTCACATTGGACGGCAGCTCGTCGTCGATCCGCGCATATGACAAAAAGATCTGGACCGACACCGCACCCACCCCCCAGCGGTTGCTAGCCGTGGCGGCGGCATCTTCGGGCAGATAAGCCTGCAGCGTCAAGGGCGTCGCGATAACGCCGCGGAAGTCCGTTTTCTCAATTCAACCGCAGCTCGGTAATGTGCGCCGGATCGGGCTTGAGCTCGCCGCGCTCGACGCGCGTGACGAGCTCGGTCAGCACCGCATTGGCGCGGCAGGGCAGGCCGAGCTTGGCGCCCTCGCGCACGATCAAGCCGTTGAGGAATTCGATCTCGGTGCGGCGGCCTTTCTGCATGTCCTGGCCCATCGAGGGCAGTTGTCCGGCCGCGGTGCGGCCGGAATCCTGAAAGCGCTGCGCGTCGCAGGCGTGCATCGCCGCCGCGTCGCCTTCGCCGGCGCGCGCAATGGTCTCCGGCGGCAGGTGCAGGATGTCCTCGAGTTGATAGCCGAGCGCCTGGCCGACGCGGATCGCTTCAGAGCCGAGGCGGGTGGAGAAGCGCCGGATCGGCTCGTTCTTGAGCATGGCGCCGCCGCCGAGACCGGTGCAGGCGGACAGCCCGTTGGCCATGGCGTTGGCCACGAGCTTCGACCAGCGCTCGCCCCACAGGTTGTCGGTCACCTTGGCGCTGTCGGCGAAAGCGACCAGGCGGCAGATCTCCTTGGCGCGCGGCGTGATGCGGCCGTGCACTTCGCCGGCGCGGAATACGGTATGCGCGGCGCCGTGCTTGGCGGCGCCGCGGTGGATGTGGCCGGGCTCCGGCAGGTTGACGGTGATGGAGCTGGCGATGCAGCCGAGCGTCTTGCCCCAGCCGACCACGCCGGCGACGGTTTCCTCGTTCATGCAATTCTGCAGCGACACCACGTAGCCGGCGGGCGCCAGGTATTGCCGGATCAGCGTGGTCGCCCAGGCGGTGTCGTAGGACTTCATGCAGACAAAGGCGATGTCGACCGGCGGCTCCTTGGCGAGGGCTTGCGCGTCGGTGACGTGCAGCGCGCGCACCGGCACGGTGAACTCCGGCTCGGTCATGGCGTGGGTGACGCGCAGGCCGTGCTGCCGCATGTGCTCGACATGGGCGGGCCACGGATCGACGAAGGTCACGTCCTCGCCGGCCGCCACCATATGGGCGCCCGTATAGCCGCCGACCGCGCCCGTTCCGACAATGACGATCTTGCGCCCCATGCTGTCCTCCCCGACGTTTTTTGGCGGTCGAGCGTACCCGGTGCCCGACGTCACGCCGAGTCCCTTAGGTGACGCCGTGCCGCTATTTAAGAGAATCGGTTTTTCGGCGATACTGCCGCGATGAGCGCTTGCGGCCGCCTTGGCGTTGTTGTCGTCGCGATGCTCGCCGCCGCGACGGCGTCGGCCGCCGCCGCGGACAGTGCCGTGGCGGACGGCATGAAGCAGTATGTCGACTCCGCCTATCGGTTTTCCTTCTGGTATCCGGGCGATCTGCAGGTCGCGGCCGCGACGACCCACGACAGCACGAGCTTTCCCGGCGGCGTCGTGGTCGAAACCTTGCAGGTCGGCGAGGCGGGCGAAGTAACGATCTCGGTCGTGAATTCGCGAAAGCGCACGATCACCGACGAGCCCAACGGCCATGCCGCCCCGATTGCGCAGACCAAATATGTCTACGACGCAGCGGCGCGGCGCTGGATGGTCAGCTATCCGGAAGGGATCGGTGACGGCACGCCTGGCACCACCGGCCCCGCCGACGTTTCCACAAAGACCATCGGCGGATTGCCGATGCTGCCGAGCGGCGCGCGCTTCGATACCACCATCATTCCGCTGTCGACGACCCGCTTCGTCGTCGTCCAGGACGGCGGCGGCAGCGCGTTCACCGAACAACTTGCCTCCACCGTCGCGCCAGCTGGTGCGAGGGTCGATCCCGCGGCGCAGTCGGCCGCGCTGAAGGCCGAAGCCGCCGCCTACAAGAAGCAATAACATCCTTGTCGCAGTGCTGCCCGCCGGTCGCGACACCGGCGGCGCTCGTTGTCGTGCCCTCTCGCATGGCGGCTGTGCTCATGCAGCTGGTTCGCGCATTACTCCGCGAGCGGGGTCGGGTTGTCGGCCGGCGGTTCGACGCCGAACGTCGCGGCGGTCAGGCAGGTCATGGAAAAGCTGCCGGTGGTTGCCACCACCGCGACGAGGCTTGGCAGGCCCAGGGCCTTTTCCGCCGCGGCGTAGCTTTGGTCGCTCAGCCCCTTGTTGGCGAGGAGTTCGCGCGCCACCGCAAAGCACGTGCGTTCGCGCGCATCGGGCAGGTCCGGCGTCTGGCGGGCATTGATCGCGTCGATGGCGGCCTGCGGGATGCCGACGGCGAGCGAGCGGCGCGCCTGCGCGAACCACGGATAGCGCGCATTCCAGTGCCGGGCGACGGTCATGTTCACGACCTGCTGCTCGCGCGGCGACAGCGGCCCGGACGACAGCGCCTCGCGCATGGTCTGCGCCGCCTCGAACAGTTTCGGCAGCCGGATATAGGCCGTGTAGGGCCCGCCGACGATGCCGCTCGCTTGCTTGGCGGCGTCGTAGACGCGGGCCTGTTCGGCATCCATGTCGGCCCGCTCGATGATGGGTATGCGTGGCATGTGTCCTCCTGATGTTGGTCACTGCGGCAATGGCCGCCCCATGAAGACATTCATAGCTTGGTTCCAGCGACACGTTGAGAGCTTGCGAAAGCCGTTGCGCTCGTAGAAGCCGACATTGCGCGCGGCGGCATTGGTGACGATATGGATGCCGGGCAAGCGGGCTGCCGATGCCTGCGCGGCAAACGCCCGCACCAGCGCCGCGCCGACGCCTTGGCTGCGCAAGCGGGCATCGACGTTGACATGCAGGTGGCCGGGATACCCGGCGCACAGCGGCGCAAAGTCCCGGTAGAAGCCGAGATCGTCGAACAACGGATTATGCGCCGGATTATCCAGGCAGCCGGCGAGATATCCCGCCACCATGCGGTCCGCCGCGACGGCGACGAACGCGTTGTCGATATAGTGTTCGAGATAGCGCCCCAGCCATCGCTCCCGGAAGGCTTCGCGCGCCAGCCGGTCCGCCGGTATTGGGGCGGCGCTGGCCGCGAAGAAGATGCTCTCGACGGCCGGCACCAGGGCTTGCCAACCGGCCTCGTCGCGTAACCGGGCGATGCGCATGGGCTGCCCGGCTAGCCCCGGAGCGCGGCCTTGATGTCCTCGACCGTGACGCCCGGCTTGCGCGCCGCGGCGATGATGCGGGCCTCCTGCTTGTTCAGTCCGTCGAGCGCGGTCGCCATGGCGTCGATCTGGTCCGCCGGCACGATGACGGCGCCGTGGCGGTCGGCATGGATGAGGTCGCCGCTCGCCACCGCGCAGCCGTGGATGGCGACGGGAATACCGAACTCGACGACATGCACATAGGCGTGCGACGGCCCGATCGAGCCGGCCAGCATCTGAAAGCCTTCGGCGATCGCCGGGATGTCGCGGATCGAGCCGTTGGTCACCGTGCCGAGGCAGCCGAGCGCCTTGTGCACGTTGGACTGCACCTCGCCCCAGAACGCGCCGTAGCCGGCCGGCTCGTCCTTGTCCTCGATGACGACGACGCTCGGCCGCGGCGCGGCGGCGACGTAGTCGAGGTATTCGAGGCGCTTGGCCATGTAGCTCGGGCCGCTCACCGCGTCGCGCGAGCGGATGGTCACCGTCTTGGCGAAGCCGACCATCGGCGGCAGGTCGGGGAACGGGCAGTGCAGGTGGGCCACCGTATAGCCGGCGCCGCGCCGCTCGGGCGCCACGATCTCGATCAGGTTGCAGACGGTCGGCGTGTCGATCGACCGCAGAAATGAGAATTGCTTGTCCGATACCATTGGCGTTTCCCCGTTGAGCCTTTTCACTTCCATGCCAAGGCGACGATCAGCGCCATGACCGCCTGCATGGCGACGATCACGGCAACGCAGCCGGCCCAGCCGGCCGCGGTCCAGGCAAATCCAGTCAGAAGGCGCCGGCGCTGCCGCCGATATAGAAGATCGAAGCATAGAGCCCGACCGCGGACGAGCGGCCCTCCCGGGCCGTCTGGGTTACATAGCCGGTCGAGACCGCCTGGCACACCATGCCGCAGACCGCGCACAGCGTCAGCCCGGTGAGAATGACGGCGACCGGCGGCGCCAGCAGCAGCAGCCCGCCGACGATCCAGACCGCGATGACGCCGAGCACGAAGCGGCGGCGGCCGAACGCCGCGATGGCGCGCCCAACCCAAGGCACCAGCGGCGTCGCGGCCAGATAGGTGAAGAACAGCGCGCCGAGCAGGGTCGGCGAGAACAGGTAGGGCGGCGCCGCGAGGTGGAAGCTCACATAGGTGAACGTGGCGATGAAGTTGAACAGCACGCCGAACCCGATCGCATAGGTCGCCAGCAAACGCGGATCGCGCAAATGCCGCAATATCTGGACGAAGGAGGCGGCGAGGCCGCCGGAGCGCACGAAGTGCCGCTCCCGGGGCAGCAGCAGCGCGACGATTACTCCGGCCACCACCGACATCAGCGCGATCGCCACAAAGGCTAAGCGCCAGCCGATCAGATCGGCCAGCGCGCCCGGAACGAAGCGGCCGCAAAATCCGCCGGTGCTGGTGCCGGCGATGTAAAGCCCGGCGATGCGCGGAACATCGCCGCGCGGCCACTCGTCGCCGATATACGCCACGGTGACGGTGAAGATCGGCGGCAGCAGCAGCCCCTGGACGAATCGCCAGAACGTCAGCTCCGGCACGGTCGACGCCGTGGTCATGATCAGGGTCGGCAGCACCGTTGCGAACATCGCGGTGGTGATCAGGCGCTTTCGCCCGACCACGTCGGCGAGCGCGCCGGTGAACGGCGCCGTCAGCGCAATCGCCGCGGTGCCGGCGGTCATCAGCGCGCTGATGGCGCTCGGGCCGACGCTGAAACTCGGCCGAAAGCTCGGGCAGGAGCGCCTGCGGCGCATAGAGATTGATGAAGGTGCCGAAGCCGGCGGTGGCGACGGCAAACGCGCGGGCATCGAGGGCCATGCCGCCATTATGGAGAAGGGGCGCTGCGAAAGCATCCGGCGCGGGCAGGGCCAACCCATGCCGCCGAAGCGACGTCGCGCGAGCCTGATGCGCCTACAGCTGCCGGATCGAATCGAAATTCCAGGCGGTCGCGCTGGGATCGTTGTCGCCGACCCTGCACCGTGGTGTCGTTGCTGAAGCGATGGGGTGGTACCGGCAGGTTGTAGGGCGCCGGCACGCCGGAGAACACCCGGCCGGCGGGATCGTATTTCGAGCCGTGGCACGGGCAGAAATAGCCGCCGGGCCAGTTGGCCACCGGCGTGGTGGCGCTCGGCGTCGGATAGAACAGCGGGATGCAGCCGAGGTGGGTGCAGATGCCGACCAGGACGCCGTATTCCGGCTTGAGCGAGCGGTGCCAGTTGGTGGCGTAGGGCGGCTGCTGCTCCTGTTCGGAATCCGGGTCGGACAACAGCGAAACCAATTGCTGACTTTGCATCGCCTTCAGCGTGTCCGCCGAGCGGTGGTAGACCCAGATCGGGCGCTGCCGCCAATAGATCACTACCTGGGAGTTTTCCGCGATCTTGCTGACGTCGAGATCGACCGGGCCGCCGGCCGCCAATGTCGAGGTGTCCGGGTTCATCTGGTCGATCAACGGCACCAGGCTGGCGGCGGCGCCGACGGCGCCCGCAGCGGCGGTCGCGATAAAGAGGAAATCGCGGCGCGACGGCTCGCCCGGGTGGGCGCCTGCTGCGGCGGTCGATCCATTGGTCGCCATGATCCTGTCCTTTGCAGTCCCGTCTTCGCCGTCACGTCATTTTTGCGGTCGCGCCGTGACCCCGGATCCGGCGGCGCCGGCGCCTTTATGTGGGCGGCGGCTCCGTTCGTCAATCGAGCAATTATCGCTAACGGGATTGCGACGAAAGCGCGGTTTTGGCGCGCGCCAGCGTGTCCTCGACCGTGCCGGATGCGTCGATCCGCGCCCAGTCGAGCGGGCCCAGGTCGTAAGCGTCCTGCGCCTTGGCAACCGCCGCATTGGCGTCGGACGCGTCCTGTGCCCGGCCGCCGACGCGCGCCAGCCGGGTCGGCAAATCTGCGGTGAGAAATAGGCCGCGGAGCGGCACATTGGCGGATTTCGCCGCCGCGGCAACCACGTCGCGTTCCGCCGGCTGGGCGAACACCGCATCGGCAATCGCCGAATGGCCGGCGGCCAGGATGCGGCGCGCCTTGTCGGCAACGACCGCATAGACGCGCGCGCTCTCTGCGGCCGCATAGGCGGCTGCGGGGAGCTTGTCGGTCTCGCCGACGCCGAACAGCGCTTTGCGCTCGACGTCGGAGCGCACGATCACGGCGCCCGGCATCGGCGCGATGTCGGGCGCCAGCGCGCGCGTAAGCCGCGACTTGCCGGTGCCGGACAGGCCGCCGACGGCAACGAATGCCGGCGCCGGCGGCGCGATGGCGCGGCGGGCGAAGGCGAAATAGGCTTTCGCCGTGCCGGCAATCGCCGGGCCTTCCGCAGCCGGCGCGCGCTCCATGCGCGCGACCGTGACCTTGGCGCGAATCGCCGCGCGCATCGCCAGAAAGAACGGCAGCATCGCCAGCGCGTCGAGGTCCTCGATCCGATGCGTCTGCGCCAGGTAGCGGTTGAGCACCCCGTTCGCCGCCGCCGCGAGGCCGCGCTCCGCCAGGTCCATCAGCAGGAATGCCAGATCGTAGAACACATCGCCGGTGGCGATGATGTCGTTGAACTCGATGGCATCGAACAGCACCGGCTTGCCGTCGATCAGTACGATATTGCCGAGATGCAGATCGCCGTGGATGCGCCGGATCAAGCCGCGCCGGCCGCGGTCGCGCAACAGCGGCACGATCCGCTGGTAGGCGGCGCGGCTCGATCGCGCGAAGGCCTGGTTTTCGGCTTTCGGAAAAATCTCCGGATGCTGGCCGAATGCCTCGAGATGCTCGTCGATATAGCCGCCGAGCGCCGCGATCCAGTCGCTGCCGTCGACGGGTGCCGTGTGCGCATGGGCCGCGGCCACGGCGCGGCCGAGCGCGTCGGCCAGCGCCTCGTCGATTTCACCGGCCAAATGATCGAGCGTGCGCGTCTCGTCGAAGCGCCGCATCTCGACCGCCCATTCGACCGGTCGGCCTTTGCCGCCGATCGCCAACCGGCCGTCGGCTTCGCGGCTAATGGCGACGACGCCGCGGTAGATGTCCGGCGCGTACGGCGCGTTGACCGCAAGCTCGGCCTCGCAAGCCTGCTTGCGCTTGTCGAGCGTGGAGTAGTCGAGAAAGGCAAAGCGCACCGCGCGCTTGACTTTGAGCACGCGGTCGCCGGCGAGGAACACCGTGGCGGCGTGCGTATCGATGCGCTTGACCTTGTCGACCTGGCCGCGCTGCCCCGCTTGCCCGGCGTAGCTCGCCGGGTCGGCGAGAAAGGCCAGCACGTCGTCCTGCGTGTGCGCCTCGTCGTTCATGCCGCCGGCACCTTTTGGCGAAGGTTCACTTCTGCTTTAGATAGTGCACCTTATCCGCGGTCGCCGTCATTGCGAGGCACGGCGTGCCGAAGCAATCGGGCGCCGCCCGCCTGCCCAGCTTGGATTGCTTCGTCGCTTTGCTTCTCGCAACGACGACGCGCCAGGAAGACGCCAAGGAGATGCCGATGCGCGCCACGGACAACATGCGCAGTGCCGCCGAGGTTCTGGTCGATCAATTGCGCGTGCATGGCGTGCAGCACGCCTTCTGCGTGCCGGGCGAAAGCTATCTCGCGGTGCTTGACGCCTTCCACGACAGCGCGCTCTCCGTCACGGTCTGCCGGCAGGAGGGCGGCGCCGCCATGATGGCGGAGGCGGTCGGCAAGGTGACCGGCCGGCCGGGAGTCTGCTTCGTCACCCGCGGCCCTGGCGCCACCAACGCCTCGCCCGGCATCCACATCGCGCGCCAGGATTCCACGCCGCTCGTCATGTTCGTCGGCCAGGTGGCGCGCGACATGCGCGAACGCGAGGCGTTTCAGGAGCTCGATTACCGCGCCGTGTTCGGCTCCATGACCAAATGGGCGACCGAGATCGACGATCCGGCGCGGGTGCCGGAAATCGTGTCGCGCGCGTTCTACACCGCCGCCAACGGCCGGCCGGGGCCGGTCGTCGTGTCGATTCCGGAAGACATGCTGATCGAGCGCGTCGCCGTGCCCGATGCGCCGCCGTTTGCGCTGATCGAGACCTCGCCCGGCCCGACCGACATGGCGAAATTCGCCCGGATGCTGGCGGGCGCGCAGCGCGCCGATCATGCTGCTGGGCGGCAGCCGCTGGTCGCAGGCGGCGTCGGACAGCATCGGCCGCTTTGCGCAAAAATATGCGCTGCCGGTGTGCACCACGTTCCGCCGCGGTCATCTGTTCGATGCGCTGCATCCTTGCTACGCCGGCGACGTCGGCATCGGGCCCAATCCGAAACTGATCGCGCGCATCAAATCCGCCGACCTCGTCATCATGGTCGGCGGCCGGCTCGGCGAATTGCCGTCGCAGAGCTACACGCTGTTCGACATTCCGGGCCCGCAAGTGCCGTTCGTGCACGTGCATCCCGGCGCCGAGGAACTGGGCCGGGTCTACAGCCCGCATCTGGCGATCCATGCCACGCCGACGGCATTCGCCGCGGCGCTCGACCATCTCGAACTCGCCGACGCGCCGGGCGGGCAGGCCGACGCCGCGCATGCCGACTATCTGGAATGGACCGAGCAGCCGACCGAGCAGCCGGGCGGCGTCAATCTCGGCGCCGTCATGGTGTGGCTGCGCCAATATCTGCCGCCCGATGCCATTCTGTGCAACGGCGCCGGCAATTATGCCGCGTGGATTCACCGCTTCTTCCGCTTCCGCCGCTTCGGCCAGCATGTCGCGCCGGCCTCGGGCTCGATGGGCTATGGCGTGCCGGCGGCGGTGGCGATGAAGCGGCTTTATCCGGACCGGCCGGTGGTCTGCCTTGCCGGCGACGGCGATTTTCTGATGAACGGCCAGGAATTCGCCACCGCGGTGCAATACGGCGCGCCGTTCACCATCGTCATCGTCGACAACGGCATGTACGGCACCATCCGCATGCATCAGGAGCGCGAATATCCCGGCCGCATCTCGGCCACCGCATTGCGCAATCCGGATTTTCCGGCTTATGCCCGCGCCTTCGGCGGCTTCGGCGTCTCGGTCGAGCGCACCGAGGATTTTCCCGCCGCGTTCAAGGAGGCGCAGGGCTGCGGCAAGCCGGCGATCGTGCGGCTCGCCGTCGATCCGGAGGCGATCACGCCGGTGCTGACGCTGTCCAAGATCCGCGCCAGAGCGCTGGCCGAGAAGGGTGGTTGACCATCATTCCGCGGTATCGCATTTCTGGTTGCGGTTTGCGGTGTGGAACGGCGCCCCGCAGCCGGTCACCAGGGCCGCCGGCGCGCGCAGCGGAGTTCAAGCGGACATGAAAACTTTTCTTGGTGGTGCGGCGTTGTCGCTCCTGCTCGCGATCATGGCTGGGCCGGCAAACGCCAAAGGCTGCATCAAGGGCGCGGTGGTTGGCGCTATCGCCGGTCATGCCGCCCATCATCATGCGGTGCTGGGCGCGGTGACCGGCTGTGTCGTCGGTCACCATCTGGCGCATCGACACGAGCAAGCGGCGCCCGCTCCGGCCAACGGCCCCCAGCCGGCGCCCGCCGCCGGCGAGCAAATGTGATCGTTGGCGAAAACCTGCCACGCGATGCCGGCCTTGATTGATCGGCGCCGGCGACAGGCGCGGCTGTTGCGCGCTCATATGGAACCCAAAGCGGGCGCCAAGAATTGAGACGGCAACCAAGGAGCTGTCTCATCATGAAAAAGATTCTCACCTGCGCAGCGGTCACGTTGGCGATTGCACTGACGTCCGCTTCGGCCGACGCCAAGGGCTGCATCAAAGGCGCACTTGTCGGCGGCGTCGCCGGCCATGTCGCCGGTCACCACGGGTTCCTGGGCGCCGCCGCGGGTTGCGCGATCGGCCACCACGAGGCCAACAAGCCGGCGCCAAATCAGCCCGGCCAGCCGCAGCAATAAAGCATAGCCTCACTCCGCCGCCCGCGGCGGCGGACCCTCCCCCTGCAGGGGAGGGTAGTTTCCTGTCACTCCGCCTTGATGCCGGCGGCCTTGATGATCGGCCACCACTTCTCGATCTCGGCTTTCTGGAAGGCGTGGAGCGCCTCGGGTGTCTGCTGTTCGGGCGGGTAGATGACCTGCGCGAGGTCGGCGAGCTTCTTGCGCGTATCGGGATCTTGCAGGGCGGCGACGATCGCGGCGTTGAGCTTGGCGATGATCGGCTTCGGCGTGCCCTTGGGCGCCCACATCGCGTGCCAGAACGAGAAATAGAAACCCGGCAGTCCCGCTTCGTCCGTGGTCGGGATATCGGGCGCGACGGCAATGCGCTCCTTGGCCGTAACGGCGTAGGCCTTGAGGTCGCCGGACTTCACGTGGGGCAGCGATACCGCCGGCGTATCGAGCTGGATGTCGGTGATGCCGGCGAGCAGATCCTGCGTGGCGAGGCCAGCGCTGCGATATGACACCATCTGCCATTTCACGCCGACCAGTTGCTCCATCAGCACGCCGGCGACATGGCTCGGGCTGCCGACGCCCGAGGTGCCCATGGTCGCCTTGTCGGCGTTTTCCTTCAACCAGGCGACCAGCTCCTTCAAATTGTTCGCTGGCAGCGTCTTGCGGGCATCGATCAGGAACGGCTGCGTCGCCACCAGCGCCACCGGTTCGAAATCCTTCAGCATGTCGAAATCGAGATTGTAGATGGCGCCGTTCGCCATGTTGGTGCCCCACATGCCCCACAGCACCGTGTAGCCGTCGGGTGCCGAGCGCTCGGCGCGGGTGACGCCGATGGTGCCGGCGGCGCCGGCGGTGTTCTCGACAATGACCGGCTGGCCGAGCGTCGGCCGCATCGCCTGCGCCATGATGCGCCCGAGCGTGTCGGTCGAGCCGCCCGGCGCCAGCGGAACGATCATGGTGATCGGCTTGCTCGGATAGTCGTCGGCGCTGGCCGGCGCGGCTGCGCCGAGAGCGACAAGCGCGCTCAAAGCCACCGCGACGGCCGCCGCAGCGACGGACTTGCTGATCATGATCGTCTCTCCCCGGAAGACGCTGCTCACGCAACCCAAGACGTTGCTCACGCAACCCAAGACGTTGCTGACGCAACCTACGTCACAGGATGAGCCTGGGCCAACGGCCAAAACGGCCCTGCGACGGAATAGCAGTGCGTTTGCCGCACCGGCTGAATCGTGGTTCAGTTATTAGAAACCGCGAATCTGGCAGCGAGCCGTCATGCCCTATCGCCGGACCGAAAATGTCGCGCGCAAGCTCGCGGCGCGCCATGCCGCGATCATCGCCGCGGCGCGCGACACCGCGAGCGAAGGCGGCATGGCGGCGGTCCAGATCGTTCCGGTCGCGCGCCGCGCCGGCATCGCCGCCGGCACCGTCTATCGCTATTTCCCCGGCAAGACCGATCTCGTCGCCGCGCTGATCGCCGAAATCTCCGGCCGCGAGATCGGCGCCGTGCGTACCGCCGCCACCGCCGCGCCGGGTCCGCTTGTCGGCGCTGTCGGCCGCGATCATGACCTTTGCGGCGCGTGCGCTGCGCCACCGCCGCCTGGCCTTTGCGGCGATCGCCGAGCCGGTCGATGCCGAGCTCGATGCCGCACGGCTCGCCTATCGCAAATCGCTGGCCGCGGAGTTTTCGGAGCGCATCGCCGCCGCCGTCGGCGGCGGCCATCTGCCGGATCAGGATGTGGCGCTGGCCGCGGCGGCGGTGGTCGGCCTCCTGGTCGAAGGCCTGATCGGACCGCTCGCGCCTGATGCGGCGGGCCGTGAACGCGCGGTGGTGCAGGCGCTGGTACTGATCGCGCTGCGCGCGCTCGGCGTCGCCGATGCGCGGGCGCGGGGCGTGGTGGTGCAGACGGTCGTCGCCGATCAGTAATTCCGTTACCAAAATCCTAAATCTATTAGATCCACCAGATAAGGCTGACAACCAAGCAGACAGAGAACGAGTAGCTTCTCGCCAGCCTGTCGTACCGAGTTACAATGTACCGGAAATCCTTCAACCCGTTGAACGCACTGTCGATACGCCAGCGAAGTTTATAGAGACGCTTGGTGAAGCTCAACGGTCGCTTCCTGTTGCAGCGGTGTGCAATTACCTGCTCGGGTCCGCGCTCGTCCAGCCTCCCTCACGCGAGTTCTGTTCGACTGTAGCCTGACGCTGCTTAGCGAGCGTAAGAGTTACCTGCTAAGAAAACCGCGCTGACTGCACCTGCCAGGTTAACAACATAAAATACATATAGCGTTAGGTGCGAGTTCTCTATATGTTCTGCTTGTGTAAACTCTAGCCGCGATTTAGCATTTCAACTTGAGCCAAACCCAGAAAGAGATATTTGCGTTTAAATCGCTATTTCAAGAAAGCCATCTACGCAGGTGAGCGCAATCATACGGGCTTTGAACTCGTGCGGAACTGGTGCGCGCATGTGCGTGTCGAGAAGTTCCGTGAGACCTATATAGTTAAACAGATAACCGAGCTTCCCATCAACAACCATAAACTGAAATGCTATCACTCTAATCCAGAAAGAATTTATTCGTGAGATATTCTTAATTGCTCTCTATTTCCATAACCACAACTGCGTCTATTACAAAAAACAAAAACCAATTAACGTACCGAATCTTTTCGTGTGCGTAAAGGAAAGAGATAACACGCGCTATACAGAGACACAAAGAGCGTACATAGAACTTACTCTACAAGTTTTTTCTATTAACTCTTTCAGTATCTCTTCTTCCTTCTAATATTCCATCTCAGCGATTCTTATTTATTATCTTTATAACTTTACTCATCAATCTTACTAAAATTTATAAATACATCTAAAATTCTAAACCTATATCTAAAAACTCAATTCTATATCAATTTTTTCCCTTTCTCTCTAAAACTATACTCTCTTTACACAATTCTACTTCAAACACCAACACAAAAACTCTCCAAACACTCAACACCTAAACTCAAAAAATTACTACAAAATATATTCTCACTCCTACAACAAAACTCTATAAAACTTTCTCTACAACCCTTAAAATCACACTATTACTATTCTATTAAAAAAAAACCTCTCTATCTACCACCTTTAAAACAAACCCATTAAATAAAACAACCCATTTACACCTAAAACAACTTCTCTAAAAACCTTATCTATACTCTTTTAAAAAACTATTAACATAAACCTTATCAGCAATCAAAAACTATTTCTCTTTTTCAACTATCAAACTACTACAACAACAACTTACTTCTATCCCACTACCCTTTCGATTTACGCCTATCCTATCCCACAAATACCATATTAAACTCTATAACTTTAACTCTAAAAATCAACCAAAGAAAAAATACCATATTTAACAATTACCTTCTTCTATTTTAAAATCAACAACTTATTCTCAAAACTTATTTAACACTTCATCCACTCTAAAATCATAATCTCTAAATTACAATACACATTTTTACTTCACCTAAATCTCACGTCCTTAATCTTAAATCCTCTCTCACTCTACTCACCTATTAATTACTATCTTCCAACTTTCCTTTTCTACCTATCACATAATTAACCACCTTATTTCTTTCAACAACTTAAACATATTATCCTCACACCTCTCAAAATCTAAAAACTCTTCCTTACTAATTCTTCTACACAACAAATTTCTAACCAACATCTCTTTAAACACTTCTTACAAAAAATTTTGATCGATTGGAATCAGGAAATCAGGAAATCAGGAAATCAGGAAATCAGGGAATCAGGAAATCGCGTATCAGAAATCAGGCGTCAACGGCATCCTGATCCCTGATCCCTGATACCTGATCCCCGATCCTTGCTAATGCGACATCAACGCCGGCACCGTCATCGACCGCAGGATCGAGCGCGTCACGCCGCCGAGCACGAACTCGCGCAGGCGGGAATGGCCGTAGCCGCCCATGACCATGAAGTCGCTGCCGTTGTCGGCGGCGTGCGACAACAGCAGGTCGGCGACGTCGATGCCGCCGCCGGCGATGCGATTGATATCGATCTTGAGCCCGTGACGGGCGAGGTGCTGGCCGAGATCGGCGCCTTCGATCTCATCCTGCTTGCCGCGCTCGTTGGCGACGATGACCACTTCGACGCGGCCGGCCCGTTCCAGAAGCGGCATGGCGTCGGCGATGGCGCGCGCGGCCGGCCGGCTGCCGTCCCAGCAGACCATGACATTATCGAGCTTGAGCGCTGCCTTCTGGATGTACGGCACCACGATCATCGGCCTGCCGGATTCGAACAGGGCGCCTTCGGCGATCAGGCCCTCCACCGCGCTTGCCTCGGGCTCGGCCTGGCCGACCACGGCGAGATCGAAACGCCGGGCGATGCGGCCGAACGTGTCGCCGGCGCCGGCGAAACCTGAGTTCAGCGTGATCGGCTCGGCGGCGACGCCGGCGCGGGACGCCGCCGCGGCAAAGCGGTCCAGCGCCGCCTTGGCCGCGGCCTCGCTGTCGGCCTGCTGGGTCTCGATCACTTCGGGCGGGATGTAGCCGGTGGCCGACACCGGGACGATCGGGTCGTAGACAAAGCCGATGCCGGCGACGTGGGCGGCGAACGCGGCGGCCACGGAGATGGCATAATCCCCGGCGGGATCGCCTTGCTCGGCGAGGCTCAGATTGACGACGATGTCCTTGATCATGGCGGCGTTTCCTCGTGCCCGCTGCTCCGTCCGCACCTTGCTGGGTTGACGGCCGTTATAGCATGCGCGACGTCGCTTGTGATCGCGCCCTATCAGACGGTCCGGCGGCCGGCGGCTTCAAGGCTTCTTGATGCTGCCATCGGCATTGTACTGGCTCACATAGGCCCACAGGTCGTTGATCTCCTGCTCGTTCTTGATGCCGGCGAAAGTCATCTTGGTGCCCGGAATGACGCCCTTCGGGTCCTTGATGTAGTCCTTGAACTTGGCCTCGTCCCACACGATGCCCGAATTCTTGTTGGCGTCGGAGTAGTCGTAATCCGTAACGCTGCCGGAATGGCGGCCGTTAACGCCGTTGAGCTCCGGTCCGACCTTGTTCTGCGCGTCGTCGCCGATGGCGTGGCACGGCAGGCACTTGTGGAATGCAATCTCGCCCTTGGCGACGTCCTGAGCCCGGGCCGCGCCGACCGACACCACAACCGCCGCCGCCGCCACAATCAACGTCCTCATCGTCAATATCTCCTTGTTGGCCCGACGCAGGTCAAAGACGCGCGGCCGGTCCCCGACGGTTCCGCGCTTGCGCCGCCGCCGTTCAAGCGGTCCCGATGCGGACTGTCAACGGCCATTATGGTCCCTGGCGCCCCGCGTTCGCGCTATGCCCCGCGTTCGCGCTATAATGCGTCTCGGAAACGCCGAGGTGGCCCAATGACGGTTTTGATGCCGCTGTTCGATGACGCGGTGCTGCGGCGCCGCGACGAGATCGTGGCGGCGCTGCAAGCCATCGTGCCGGGCGAGGGCGTCATCGCCTCCGAAGCGGCCATGCGGCCGTTCGAGAGCGACGGGCTGACCGCCTACCGCCAGCTGCCCATGGTGGTGGTGCTGCCGCAAACCACCGCGCAAGTCGCCGCCGTGCTGGCCTACTGCCATCGCCAAGGTATCAAGGTGGTGCCGCGCGGCGCCGGGACCTCGTTGTCCGGCGGCGCGCTGCCGCTCGGCGACGGCGTGCTGCTCGGCATGAGCAAGTTCAACCGCATCCGCGACATCGACTTCGACAACCGGGTCGCCGTGGTCGAGCCCGGCGTCACCAACCTCGCGGTGTCGCAGGCGGTCGAGCACGCCGGCTTCTATTACGCGCCCGACCCGTCGTCGCAGATCGCCTGCAGCATCGGCGGCAACGTCGCGGAGAATTCCGGCGGCGTGCACTGCCTCAAATACGGCATGACCACCAATAATCTGCTCGGCTGCGAACTGGTGTTGATGACCGGCGAGGTCTTGCGGCTCGGCGGCAAGCATCTCGATGCCGGCGGCTACGATCTGCTCGGCATCGTCACCGGCTCCGAGGGCCTGCTCGGCGTCGTCACCGAAATCACCGTGCGCATCCTCAAGAAACCGCAAAGCGCCCGCGCCGCGCTGATCGGCTTTGCCGCCTCCGAGGACGGCGGCGAATGCGTCGCCCGCATCATCGGTGCCGGCATCATTCCCGGCGGCATGGAGATGATGGACCGGCCGGCGATCGCCGCCACCGAGCAATTCGTCCACGCCGGCTATCCGCTCGACGTCGAGGCTTTGCTGATCGTCGAGCTCGACGGTCCGTGCGACGAGGTCGATCACCTGCTGACGCGCGTGCAGGACATCGCCACGGCCTGCCGCGCCGTGACCTGCCGCGTCTCCAACTCCGAGGCGGAGCGGCTGTTGTTCTGGGCCGGCCGCAAGGCGGCGTTTCCGGCGGTCGGCCGCATCTCGCCCGACTATTTCTGCATGGACGGCACCATCCCGCGCGCCAGGCTGCCGCTGGTGCTGCACCGCATGAAGGAAATGTCGGCGAAATACGGCTTGCGCGTCGCCAATGTGTTTCATGCCGGCGACGGCAATCTGCATCCGCTGATCCTCTACGACGCCAACCGGCCCGGCGAACTCGAGCGCGCCGAAGCGTTCGGCGCCGATATCCTGCGGCTGTGCGTCGAGGTCGGCGGCGTCTTGACCGGCGAGCACGGCGTCGGCGTCGAGAAGCGCGATCTGATGCCGGTCATGTTTTCCGAGATCGATCTCGCGGCGCAGCAGCGCGTCAAATGCGCCTTTGACGAGAAGAGCCTGCTCAATCCCGGCAAGGTGTTCCCGACGCTGCACCGCTGCGCCGAGCTCGGCCGCGTGCACGTGCATGCCGGCCGCACGGCGTTTCCGGATATTCCACGGTTCTGAGCTCAAAGCCCGTAGGGCGGGTTAGCCGCGAAGCGGCGTAACCCGCCGTTCGGCGCCACCTGAACCGTTGTATTTCAATTGCCACGACGTAGAGCGTGGGGATAGAAAGGCGGCATTCGCGCCGCCCGCTGTTTATTGCCATCCCATATCTTGCAGTGTGAGTTCCTTACCGCGAAGTTTGCTTATTGGCATCCATCTGCTTTCGTCAGGTCGTTGAACATCCTATAACTCCCATCCGTTCAGGCGCGTCTTCTCGCCCTTTGCAGTTACCGCGACGTCCGGCACGGCTTGTTTCCTTTGGATTGGGCCGGAGAGGTCGGGTCAACAGGTGAGTTTGGCGAACGAAAGTAAGGCGGGTCAGCCGCATGCGTAACCCGCCAGACGCTGGCATTGCTGGTGCACCGATGGCGGATTACGCTTCGCTAATCCGCCCT
>CAVOUR010000014.1:0-883869 GCA_963699665.1 uncultured Alphaproteobacteria bacterium | reverse complement strand
AGACGATGCCGGTGACGCGGTTGGCGGTGAGGTGGATGTAGGGCAGCCGCACGCCGGCATGGATGGTGAAATAATCGACGCCCTGCTCGCACTGCTCGATCAGCGTGTCCTTGTAGCACTCCCAGTCGAGCTTGACCGGATCGCCGTCGACCTTCTCCAGCGCCTGGTAGATCGGCACGGTGCCGATCGGCACCGGCGCATTGCGCAGGATCCATTCGCGGGTGTTGTGGATGTTGCGGCCGGTGGAGAGGTCCATCACCGTGTCGGCGCCCCAGCGGATCGCCCACACCATCTTCTCCACCTCCTCTTCGACCGACGAGGTCACCGCGGAGTTGCCGATATTGGCGTTGATCTTGGTGAGGAAGTTCCGGCCGATGATCATCGGCTCGAGCTCGGCGTGATTGATGTTCGACGGGATGATGGCGCGGCCACGCGCCACCTCGTCGCGCACGAATTCCGGCGTCACGAACAGCGGCACCGCGGCGCCGAAGCTCTCGCCGTCGTCATGGGCGGCCTGGGCGCCCTCGAGCATCGTCTTGCGCCCGAGATTCTCGCGCTCGGCGATGTAGATCATCTCCTTGGTGATGACGCCGGCGCGCGCCCATTCGAGCTGGGTGATGGCGACGGTGCTGCTCGTTGAACCTCCCCCTGCAGGGGGGAGGTCGGCCGGCGCAGCCGGCCGGGTGGGGGCCTGCGACGATTCAGAAGCACCCCACCCCGGCGCTTCGCGCCGACCCTCCCCCTGCAGGGGAGGGTGTGAATGAGAAATTCCCCGCATCGGCTTCGGCGTGTTCGGAAAATTACGCGCCAGGTGCTTGCCGGACACGTTGCCGTTGTCGACCGGCTTGATCGGCCGGCCGTCGTAGTCCTCGATGCCGCCGCGTTCGCGCACCCAGTCGACGCGGGTGCGCTTGAGCCCGGTCTCGACGTCGATGGCGACGTCGTTGTCGGTGTAGACGCCGGACGGATCGTAGACCCGCAGCGGCTCCTCGCCGGAGCCTTCCGAGAGCGGGATTTCGCGCAGCGGCACGCGCAGTTCGGGCGCCGCCTCCGGCGCCGCGTAGACCTTGCGCGAGCCGGCGATCGGGCCGGTGGTGACCTTCGGCGTCCCGAAATCGGCTTCGGACAGCGGCTTGTTCATTGCATCGCTCCAAGTGTTCGTTTGCGCATGATGTGGTCCGAAAACCGGTAGCCAGTTTTCGGCATCATGCTCTCAAGCGATCCGGGCGCGACACGCCGTCATGAAAAGGCCGGGGGCGGGTTTTTGGAAAGGTTTCCGTCCCTTCGCCGGCATGACCCGGATCAGGTTCAAAGGGTCACCGCTTGCAGCGGCCTCTCAGCTCCACCCGGAGCTCCCCTCGGAACACCCCTAATCTAGGCCGCCCGTACCGCGTGTCAACGCGGTGACGCCCTGGTTCGGGCGATGGCTGGGCCGCCGGCCCCACATGCCTGCAGATATCTGTCGGGGCGCCCCTTGTGGGCGCCCTCGTTGAAAGAGGGCCGGCCACAAGGGCCGCCCCTACGTTTCAGCGTCTGGGGGAGCGGAAAAACTAGTAATCCTTCAAGAGCCGCTCGATGTAGTCGAGCTCTTCCTGCGAGCGGGTGAAGTCGCCGAAGCGCTTGCGCAGTTCCTCGATGATGCGCCGCGCGCGCTGCACGTCGATCTCGCCCGGCACCCGCACCGTGGCGTCGTCGCCGTAATCGCGGCCGCGCAGCGGCCGGCCGAGCGGATCGGTGTCCTGATCGGCGCGCGGCTGGCCGAGCCGCCCGAGGCGGCCGGGCATCTGGCCCTGCCCCATCTGCTGCTGCATGGATTGGGCGAGGCCCTGGGCGCCCTTGCGCAAGGCGTCGAGCGCGTGGCCTTGCGAATCCACCGCGCTGTCGGAATTGCCCTGGCCGAGTTCGTCGCCGGCTTCGCCCATGTCGTCGCCGGCCTGGCCGAGCTGGTCCATCTGCTCCTGGCCCTGGCCTTGCTGACCTTGCTGGCCCTGCTGGCCGGGTTGGTTCTGGCCGAGGCCGCGATTTTTCAGCTCGTCGAGAAGCTTGTTGAGCCGGTCGCGCAGCGCCTGCTGGCTCTGCTGCAGGTCGCCCATCGAGTTGCCCGGCTGCGGCTGCTGCTGGCCTTGTTTGCCGCGCTGGCCGCGCTGGCCGTTCTGCCGGCGCTGGTCCTGGCCCTGCTTGAAGGTGCGGTCGCGCAGATCCTGCTGCTGGCGGATCATGTCGCCGAGCTCGTCGAGCGCCGACATCATGTCGTCCTGGTCGTCGCCGTTGCTGTCGGGCGACGCCATCTGCAGGTTTTCCATCATCTGCTCGAGCTGCTGCAGCAGCTGCCGCGCGGCATCCTTGGAGCCGTTGCGCGCCATGTTCTCCAGCCGGTCGAGCATGCCTTTGAGGTCGCGCTGGCTCAGCATCCGGGAATTCGGCGCCAGCGGGCGGGACAGCTGCTGGCTGTTCTTGAGCTGCTCGGCCATCGCCTGCATGAAGCGATCCATCGCCGCGCGCAGCTGATCCATCAGCTGCTTGATCTCGTCATCGCTGGCGCCGCGGTCGAGCGCGCTGCGCAGCGCCTGTTCGGCGTTGCGCAAGGCGGCCTGCGCGTCGGACACGTCGCCGTCCTCGATGCCGACCGCCATCTGCCACAGCCGTGCCGCCACGTCGCGCATGTCGTCGTCGCTTTTGGCGCGCACCAGCGACCAGAAGATGGTGCGCAAGCCGAGATAGACGCCGGCGTCGGTGTCGAACTTGTCGGGCGCCAGCGCCAGCGCATCGAGCGCGGTCAGCACCAGCGGCCGGGTGTTGGCATCCATGGCGAGGTCGCGGCGCTGCTCGACCAGCGCGCGCGCCAACGGCTTGGTGAAGACCCGCTGCGGCAGGCGGAAGGCGAACGGCTGGCTCTTGCCGGCGTTGCCGCCCTCGTCATGGGCGACCAGCGTCATCATCACTTCGGCGCCGGCCCACGGGTGGTCGGTCAAATCCTTGATGGTCTGGCCGACGCCGTTTCGGGTGCGGGCCTGCGGCAGCACCAGCGCGAAATCGGGCGGCCCGTACAGCGGATGCGGGGTTTCGCTGGCGGTGGTCTGTCCCGGCGCCGCCGGCGCGTCCTTGCGGGCAAAGGTCGCCTGCGCTTCGGTCACGCCGTAATCGTCTTCGAGCCGGTACGACAACAACAGCGAGCCGCGGTTCTGCTGCTCGGGATCCTTGGTCAGCGCGATGGTCGGCGGCTTGTCGGGAATGACGTTGAACGCCCAGGTCAGGGCTTCGCCGGCGCCGCGCAAGGTGGCGCTGCCGGTCGCCGCGATGGCGAAGCGATGCTCCTCGGTGCCGGCCGGCGCGTGCACCGCTTCCGTGGCCGCCGTCACGCCGCCCGAGCCGGAGACGTCGAGATCGAGCTTGCCGGTCGAGCGCACCACCAGCGTCGAGTTGACCGGCACCGCCACGATGCCCTCGGCCGGCAGCACCGCCGCGGTCTCGCCGGGATGGATGCCGGGCAGGATGACCGGCGGCCGGCCGGTATAGATCGGCGGCACGACCCAGGCATCGACGCGGAAATTCGCCGGCAGCACCACGCCCTGCCAGTCGAACGCCGCCGCAATACGCTTCCAGCGCTCGCCGCCGGCGGCGAAAAAGGTGGCGACGCAGGCCACCAGGACCAGGGCGCGCAGCGCATAAGGATCGCGCCGCGCCACCCGCGGCGCCGGCCAGCCGGCCTTCAACGAGCGCGCGGCGGCGCGGGCACGCTCGACATGGGCGTTCCACAGCGCCAGCGAATAGGGATCTTTCGACGACACCGCGAGCTCGTCGGCGATCGCCGTTGCCGGACGATGGCGCAGGCCGCTGCCCCGGTCCAGCCGGCTCAAGCCGTCGCGGATATTCGGCATGCGCACGAAGACGAACTGAAACGCCGCCGCGGCGGCGACGAGCGCGCAGGCGGCAAACGCCACGGCGCGGCCGAGCGGCGGCAGCCACAGCCAGAGCCCGAGCCAGGACAGCGCCAGGAAAATCCCGATCGCGGTCGCCAGCGCGGTGAGCGCCGGCCACAGCCGCTCCCACAGGATCGTCCAGCGGGCGCGGTTGAGCGTGGCCGCCAGCAGCGACCGGCCGGCATCGGCGCGGCGCGGGTCCGGCGGCGGATTTGGCACTATCGCTTCGGTCACCGTAGTCCCGTCATTGGGGCCCATCGTTTGGGGGCTCCGCACGGAGCGATCATCCCCGACAACACGCTAACATGAGGGCGGGTTCAAGGCACCCGGCCAGCAGCCATGCAAGTTCAAAGCCAGCACCCAGAACCCGCCTAGAACCACCCCGGCAGGCGGTCCAGCGCGATCAACTGCGCGGCCGTGACGCGGGGCCGGATCAGCGCCCATTCGCCAGACCGGACAAGCACTTCGGGGGACCGTCGGCCGCCGTATAGGTGCTCGGCTCGGGGGGCGACGTCACCGCGAGGCAAGTGTCCGGCAGCGCCTTCCCAGCAGCCGATCGAGCATACCGAATTCGCCCGATCTGCAGACCGGTCCGGCCATGCGGCGGACGAATCATCAGGCCCTCATCATGGCCTCCGCCAAGCGCACGCTCCATATCACTATCACTCGCGCTAGCGGCAGCACGCGCAGCCTGGCGCGCGCGGCGTCGATTGACACAATCGCGCCCTCGACCAGTTCCTGATTTGTCTGCCGTATGGCTGCCAGGACGCTCGGTCCGATCGACTGCGGCGTGAGGAGATCACTGCGCAGTTGGGAGCACACTCGGTCGCCGGTCCTGGGTTGCAGCCAGAATAGCCCCGAAATCGAGATCGCTGGTGAGCACAATCTGGTCGTGGCTCACAGCCCACTGCATGACAGCGCTGTCGCTCGCATCGCCTGCACCTACTTGCGACCAGTGCACGGCCTCGATCTCGTTCGCCTCGAGAAAATCGACCCAGGCCGGCGACAAATTCATGTCGACCAGAATCTTCATTCCGCGGCGGCGAGGTCGATCTCACGCTCCTGTGCGCGCCACGCGGCATAGCGCAGCGCTTCGAGGACATCGTCGCGTTCCAGATAGGGGTAATCGGCGAGCAAATCGTCGATGCTGCGCCCGGCTCCGATCTGGCCGACAATCATGCCGACCGTCACCCGCTGGCCGCGAATGCACGGCTTGCCGCCCATCACCGCAGGGTTTTGCGTGATGCGTGTAAAATCACTCATGTAAAATCGCTCGCGGCGAACTCATACGACCAGTCCCTCCGCCCGACTATACCATGGTCGCCGGGTCGACGGATCAGAATGGTGGCGGGAGCTTTAGAACCACCCCGGCAGGCGGTCCAGCGCGATCAGCTGCGCGGCCGTGACGCGGGGCCGGATCAGCGCCCATTCGCCAGACCGGACAAGCACTTCGGGGATGAGCGGACGGCTGTTATAGGTGCCGGACTGGGTCGCCCCGTAGGCGCCGGCCGACATCACGGCGAGAAGATCGTCCGGGCGCGGCGCGACCAGCGAACGCTCGAGCGCGAGGAAGTCGCCGGATTCGCAGACCGGCCCGACCACGTCGGCGACGATTCGCGGCGCCCCGACCGCCGGCTCACGCACCGGGGTGATGGCGTGATGCGCGTCATAGAGCGTCGGCCGGATCAGATCGTTCATGCCGGCATCGACGATGATGAAGGTCTTGGCCTCGCCGTGCTTCACATAGAGCACGCGGGTGACCAGGATGCCGGCATTGCCGACGATCAGCCGGCCTGGCTCGAAAATCAGCTTGCAGCCAAGCCCGCGGGTGGCGCGCTTGACCACCGCCGCATAGGCGTCCGGGTCGGGCGGCGGCTCGTTGTCCTCGCGGTAGGGAATGCCCAAGCCGCCGCCGAGATCGACGTGGCTGATGACGTGACCGTCGGCGCGCAGCACGCCGACGAACTCCGCCAACAGCGCGAAGGCGTCGCCGAACGGATCGAGCTCGACGATCTGGCTGCCGATATGCATGTCGACGCCGGCGACGCGCACGCCTTCGAGCTTGGCCGCACGGGCATAGACCTCGCGGGCGCGGCTGATCGGGATGCCGAACTTGTTCTCGGCTTTGCCGGTGGCGATCTTGGCGTGAGTCTTGGCATCGACGTCGGGATTGACGCGGATCGAGATCGCGGCGGTGCGGCCCTTGGCGGCGGCGATCGAGGCCAAGAGCTCGAGCTCCGGTTCGGATTCGACATTGACGCACAGGATGCCCTCGTCGACCGCCAGAGCGAGCTCGCGCGCGGTCTTGCCGACGCCGGAGAACATGATCTTGTCGGCCGCAATGCCGGCCAAGCGGGCGCGCAACAGCTCGCCTTCGGATACCACGTCGGCGCCGGCGCCGAGGCCGGCCAGCGTCGCGATCACGGCCTGGTTGGAATTGGCCTTCATGGCATAGCAGACCAGCGCGTCGACGTCGGCGAACGCGCCGGCGAAGACCTGATAATGCCGGGTCAGCGTGGCGCTGGAATAGCAATAGAACGGCGTGCCGACGGCCTCCGCCAGCGCGACAAGATCGACCTGTTCGGCGTGCAGCACGCCGTCACGATAGGCGAAATGATGCATCGGGCGTGTTTAGAGCATCGCCCCGAAAAAGCGAAGGCGCGCCATCGCCCGAGGAGCGGGGAGAGAGCCGGACCGCCCTATCGCAGCAGCGGATCGAGGATGAAGCTTCTCTTCTGGCCGGGACCGGCCACCGGGTTGCCGGCGGCATCGAAGCCGTTCTTGGAGATCACCGGGTAGTCCTCTTGCGACCCGGCGGCACCGGGCGCGGCGGGCGGCGCCGACGACGGGGCCAAAAACGACGACGGCGAGGCCGGCGCGGCGGCGACCGGCGCGATGCCGGCCGGACCCGGCGGCGGTTCGAGCGGTCCGGTTCGCCCGCAAGCGGACAGGCCCAGCGCGGCCACCATTGCGGCAGCCGTGAGCGCGCGCCCGCGACCCCGTCCGCTCATTCCCGCATCAGCCAAAGTGTTTGCCCCTACCCTATCCGACCCTGAGCCTAGCAGAGCGGACCGCCGCGGCGACATTGTGTCGGCAAGGCGTTGCCGGCCGGTTTACGGCTTGGCTGGTGGCTTGGCTTGTGGCTGGCTTGTGGCTTGGCTTGCAGCCGCTTGAGCCAGCGTTTGGCCTGGCTGCGCACGTTGTTCGGCGCGGTGCCGCCGAATGCCTTGCGGCTCGCCACCGAGCTGTCGACCGTCAGCACGCCGTAAACCGCCTTGGTGATGCGCGGTTCGATGGCCTGCAGGGCCGGCAGCGGCAGTTTGTCGAGCGGCACGCCGGCCTCGGCCGCCTTGGCGACGATCCGGCCGGTGACGTGATGGGCGTCGCGGAACGGCAGCTTGAGCGCGCGGGTGAGCCAGTCGGCGAGGTCGGTCGCCGTCGAATAACCAAGCGCGGCGGCCGCCCGCATCGCCGCGACATCGGGCTCGAGATCGGCCACCATGCCGGTCATCGCCTTGATCGACAGCTTAAGCGCGGCGACGGCGTCGATGGCGCCCTCCTTGTCCTCCTGCATGTCCTTCTGATAGGCGAGCGGCAGGCCCTTCATCACCATCATCAGCCCGGTCAGCGCCGCGAACACGCGGCCGGTCTTGGCGCGAACCAGTTCGGCGGCGTCGGGATTGCGCTTCTGCGGCATCATCGACGAGCCGGTGGTGAAGCGGTCGGACAGTCGGATCAGGCCGATGAGCGGCGAGGTCCAGATCACGATCTCCTCGGCAAAGCGCGACAGATGCACCGCGGCGATGGCGCAGGCCGACAGCGTTTCCAGCACGAAGTCGCGATCGGCCACGGCGTCGAGCGAATTCGCCATCGGCCGGGCAAAGCCGAGCGCCTGCGCCGTCATGGCGCGGTCGATGGCGAACGTGGTGCCGGCAAGCGCGCCGGCGCCGAGCGGGCTTTCGTTGAGCCGGGCGCGCGCGTCGGCGAAGCGGCCGCGGTCGCGCGCCGCCATTTCCACGTAGGCGAGGAGATGATGGCCGAACGTCACCGGCTGCGCCGGCTGCAGATGGGTGAAGCCCGGCATCACCGTGGCCGCATGAATAAGCGCCTTCTCGGCCAGCGCCCGCTGATAGCCGGCGAGTGCGCCGTCGAGCGCGTCGATAGCGTCGCGCACCCACAGCCGGAAATCGGTCGCCACCTGATCGTTGCGCGAGCGCGCGGTGTGCAGCCGGCCGGCGGCCGGCCCGATCAGCTCGGCGAGCCGGCTCTCGACATTCATATGGATGTCTTCGAGCGCGCGCTTGAAGGCGAACTTGCCGGCCTCGATCTCTGACAGGATCGTGTCTAGACCGTGAGCGATCTGCTTTGCATCTTGCGCCGTGATGATGCCGCTTTTGGCGAGCATCGCCGCATGGGCCTTGCTCGCGGCGATGTCCTGCCGGTAGAGGTGACGGTCGAAATCGATCGAAGCGTTGATGTCCTCCATGATCGGATCGGGCTTTGAACCGAAGCGTCCGCCCCACATTTTGTTGCTCATGACAGATCGCTTATCGAAGGTTGCGCCGAGGTTCTATTGCCGATGACTAAGCCGTCTGCCGAGCCCTATTACAAGGTCCGCCGCCGCCAGTTGATCGCGCGCGGTATCATGGCGCTGTGCGGGGCGCTGGTCGTGCTGGCCGGGGTATACGGGATTGGGCGTCTGCGAGGCAATCCGGCCGATGCGGCCTGCCGGCCGGCGGTGGCGACCGCGGCGCGGATCGCGCCTTTGGTCCATGGCGAGGTCGCCGCGCTCGCGGTGGCGGCGGCGCCGTTCCGCGTGCCCGACCTCACCTTCAAGGACGGCGCCGGCCGCGACCACGCCTTGGCGGATTGGCGCGGCCGCACCGTGCTGCTCAACCTCTGGGCCACCTGGTGCGTGCCGTGCCGCCGCGAAATGCCGGCGCTCGATGCGCTGCAAGCCGATCTCGGCGGCCCGAAATTCGACGTCGTGGCGGTGAATATCGATACCCGCGATCCGGCAAAGCCGCTCGGGTTCCTCAAGCAGGTCGGCATCACCCGCCTCGCCTATTATTCCGACGCCAGCGCCCGGGTCTATGAAGATCTGAAAACCGCCGGCAAGGCCTTCGGCATGCCGACCACGCTGCTCATCGACCCGACCGGCTGCGAGATCGGCACCATGGCGGGCCCGGCCGAATGGGCGAGCGCCGACGGCGTCAAGCTCGTCAGCGCGGCGATCGACGATACGCCTCATTGACCTTCCCACAATAGCGTTTCCTCCAGCGGCGGCGCGCCACAGCGCGCCGAAATGACGGTTCAGTGCCACGCGCTCGTCCCAGCAATCTCGTCATCATTCTCGTTCTCGGCGCGCTCGACACCGTGAGTCCGTTTTCGATCGACATGTATCTGCCGGCATTTCCGCAGATCGCGCGCGATCTCGGCACCACCCAGGCGGAAATCTCGCTCTCGGTATCGGGCTATTTTGTCGGGCTGGCGCTCGGCCAGATCTTCTACGGTCCGCTGCTCGACCGCTTCGGGCGCAAACGACCGATTTACGCCGGCCTCGGCCTGTTCGTTCTCGCCTCGCTCGGCTGCATGCTGGCGCCGACGGCGGGCCTGTTCATCGCCTGCCGGCTGCTCCAGGCCATCGGCGGCTGTGTCGCCGGCGTCGGCGCCGTCGCCATGGTGCGCGATTTCTTTCCGGTCGAGGAATGCGCCAAGATCCTGTCCCTGCTGATCCTGGTGCTCAGCGTCTCGCCATTCTTCGCGCCGACGGTCGGCGGCTACGTCGCGACCACCATCGGCTGGCCCTGGATCTTTGCCATCCTCGCCGCGTTCGCCCTCGTGGTCATGGCCTTGCTCTGGCTGGTGCTGCCGGAGGGCCACAAGCCCGATCCCGACATATCGCTCCGCCCCGGCGCGATCACGCGCGAGTTCGGCACGATCATGACCAACCCGCTGTTCCATACCTACGCCGTCGGCGGGGCGTTCTCGTTTGCCGGCTTGTTCGTCTACGTCACCGGCGCGCCGATCATCTTCATCGGCGCATTCCATGTCGGCCCGCGCAGTTTCGGATTGATCTTTGCGGGGCTGGCCTGCGCCTTCATCGGCGGCAGCCAGTTCAATATCTGGCTGTCGAAGCGCCATCAGGACCGCAGGATTTTTCGCGTCGCGCTCATGGCCCAGAACATCATCATCGTTGTTCTCCTGCTCGGCACCATGCTCGGCTGGTTCGGGCTCGCGGCAAACATCGCCCTGCTCCTGCTCTATCTGCCGTTCTGCGGCATGGCCTTTCCCAATGCCGCCGCGCTGGCGCTCTCTCCGTTCGAGAAGAATATCGGCAGCGCCTCGGCGCTTCTCGGCTTTCTGCAAATGGCGATCGGTGCGGTGGCGTCGATCGGCGTCGGGCTTGTCAATGCGGCGTCGAGCCTGCCGATCTACGCGGTGATGGCGGCCAGCGGCCTGATCGGTCTCGCGGTTCTGCTGGCCAAGCAAAGCCGTGCGCACGATGCGAGCGGCGCGCCGGCTGTGCTCTGATGCCCGGCGATTGCCCGACCAACGCGCAGGATGCGAACCGCGATGATCCCGGATTTCGCCGCGCTCAATCCGGGCTGCGGGGCGCTAGGCGCTGATGTCGAGCTTGCCGCCGATGCCGGCGGCGACGTTGGCAAGCGACGACATATTCCGCGCCGCGGCGTCGACCAGCTTGGCGATCGCGGCGCCCTGATCCGCATTCATGCGCGCGAGCCGCCCGGCGACGGCAAGCTGCGTCATTCCGGTCTGGGCGCCGAGCAAAGCGGTGACGAGGCTCATGTCCATGATCGGACGCGAGCTTACAGCGGCCGGGATTAAGAGCGGATGAATCGGGGCTGAAGCCCGGGATCGGGCGCGCCGCGTTCCGCAAAGTTGCCGCGCCGATTGAAATTTTCCGTCCGCGGCCTGCATCACCGGCGCGATGATGGCGGCATCATCGTCGGCACGCGCCAGAAGGGTTGACAACGCCGCGGCGGCCTCTATACTTAACCACATGGTTAAGGTTTCAGACGCCACCCTCGATCGCACGTTCGGCGCGCTTGCCGATCCGACCCGCCGCGCCCTGGTGATGCGGCTCGCGGCCGAGCCAGGGCTGTCGGTGACCGCGCTTGCCGCGCCGTTCAAAGTGTCGCTGCCGGCCATCATGAAGCACCTCGCCGTGCTGTCCGATGCCGGCTTGGTCGAACGCAGCAAGACCGGCCGCGTCGTCGCCTGCCGCCTCGACGCCGAGCCGATGCGCGACGCCTTCGAATGGCTCAATCGCTACGAAAAATTCTGGTCCGAGCGGCTCAACAGCCTTGCCGCGTTCCTGGAGGAGGAAAAGTCATGTCCACCCAAACAGTCACCAAGCCGAGTCTCACCCTCAAGCGCCGGTTCAAAGCGCCGCCCGCCAAGGTCTTCGCCGCGTGGACCGAGCCGGAAAAGATAAAGCACTGGTTCGGGCCTGCAACGACAGAATGCACGCACGTCGAGTTCGACCTGCGCGTCGGCGGCAAATACATGATCGCCGCGGTCGCGCCGGGCGGCGAGAAGCATCAGGTCGAAGGCACCGTGCGCGAAGTCATTCCGAACCGGAAGCTGGTCTATACCTGGGCCTGGCACACCACGCCGGAACGTAAATCGCTGGTCACGGTGGAATTCAAGCCTGACGGCGCCGGTACGCTGCTGACATTGCAACACGAACAGTTCGTCGATGACGACGCGCGCGATCGCCACAACGTCGGCTGGAGCGGTGCGCTCGACAAGCTGGAAACGCTGCTTACCTGAAGAATGCAGCCCGGGTTGCGCTGTGCGCAATCCGGGCCGACCGCAAAGGGAGACGATCATGAGCGGAACACACGGCACTTTCCACTGGAACGAACTGATGACGCGCGACGTCGAGCGCGCCAAGAAATTCTACGCCGACACCGTCGGCTGGAGCTACGACGGCATGCCGATGCCGGGCGCCGGCACCTATTGGCTCGCCAAGATGGGCGATCAGCCGGTCGCCGGCATATTCGACATCAACGGGCCCGAATACGGCGACGTGCCGGAAAACTGGATGCCCTATCTCGCGGTCGACGACGTCGATGCGCGGGTGAAGAAAGCGGTCGCCGCCGGCGCCAAGGTGATGAAACCGGCCTTCGACGTGCCCGGGGTCGGCCGCATCGTCATCCTGATGGAGCCCGGCGGCGCCGCCATCGGCTGGATAACGCCGGCGGACTGACAAATCGCGGCCCGGGTTGAGCGGCGCGACACTCGGAACGGCATTTCGTTTCACCCACTGCTCCCGGATTGCGCGCCGCTCGATCCGGGCCACGCATCGCCTTCTGCCGCAAGCGGAAGACGGCGAAAGGAGCATGGCATGGAACCCCACACGATCGTTTCCCACGACGACTGGATCGCGGCGCGCAAGGCGCACCTCGCGGACGAGAAAGCCTTCACCCGGGCGCGCGACGAACTGAGCCGCAAACGCCGCGCGCTGCCCTGGGAGAAAGTCGGAAAAGACTACGTGTTCGACGGCCCCGGCGGCAAGGCAAGCCTCGCCGAGCTGTTCGGCGCCAACAGCCAGCTGATCGTCTATCACTTCATGCTCGGTCCCGATTGGGAAGCCGGCTGCCCGAGCTGCTCGCTCTTGGCCGATCACTTCGACGGCGCCGCCGTCCATCTGGCGCAACGCGACGTCGCCTTCGTGGTGGTGTCGCGGGCGCCGCTGCCGCAGATCGAGAAGTTCCGGCAGCGCATGGGCTGGCGTTTCAAATGGCTGTCGTCATACGGCGGCGATTTCAACTACGACTATCAGGTGTCGGCGACGCCGGAAGAGAAAGCCACCGGCAAGGCGCTGTACAACTACCAGATCACCGAATTCCCGAGCGATGAACGCCCCGGCACCAGCGTGTTCTACAAAAACCACGCCGGCGAGATTTTCCACACCTATTCGAGCTACGGACGCGGTCTCGACATTCTGATCGGCGCCTACAATTTCCTCGATCTCGCGCCGAAGGGCCGCGACGAGGCCGCGCTGGCCTGGCCGATGGCGTGGGTCCGCCATCACGACCGCTACGAGGGCGCCGCCGTCGATACAAATGCGTCATACCAGCAACCAAAATCCGCCCCATGCTGCGATTAACCGAGAGCAGAGGACGGACGACGGACGACGGAAAACCGAAACGATATCGATCCGTTCTCTCCTTTGTCCTGTCGTCTGTCGTCTGTCGTCTGTCCTCCGTCGTCCGTCCTCTGTCATCCGCCATCTGATACTCAACCGTAGGAGTCGACCATGAAGCTCTATGGCTTTCCCGCTTCGCCGAACACCTGGAAAGTGCGCGCGCTGGCCTCGTATCTCAGGATTCCGCTCGAGTTTGAATTTGTCGACTTGACCAAGGGCGCGCAGTTTGCGCCGAGCTATCTCGCGCTCAATCCGACCGGTCGCACGCCGACGCTGGTCGACGCCGATTTCACGCTGTGGGAATCGACTGCGATCACGCAGTACATCGCCAGCAAGGTGGCGACGCCGCTGTGGCCGAACGATGCCCGCAGCCGCGCCGACATCACCCGGTGGCAATGCTGGGAACTCGCGCATTGGGGCGCCCAGGCCTGCGGACCGCTGACGTTCGAGAACCTGGTGAAGAAGTTCGTCAATCTCGGCGCGCCCGACGCGACCGCGGTCGCCAAAGCCACCGAGGCTTTCAACAAGGAAGCCAAGGTGCTGGACGCGCATCTGGCGAAGCGGAAATATCTGATCGGCGACACCCTGACGATCGCCGACTTCACGGTCGCGGCGCCGCTGTTCCACGCCCAGGGCGCGGGAATGCCGGTCGGCCCCTATTCGCATGTGCGCGGCTGGTTCGACCGCGTTTCGGCCCTGCCGTGCTGGGGCGAAACCGCGCCGCAACTGTCGGCCGCGGCGTAGCAAGACCTATCCGACCGAATGCGATGATGACGAGCGTGGCGGCGGACGCATCCGCCGCCACGCTCGCAACGGCGGGTGCATGGCGAGCGGCTGGACCGCTATGCCGCCGCCGGCGACCGCGTGATGATCGATCCGGTCGAAATCAGCATCGGCTCGCCGGGCTCGGTCTCCTGCCACAGCGCGTCCTTTTGCGTCATCAGGAGGAGCTGATGGGCGGTGAGCGGCGCGATGGCGTGTGTCATGCGCTCGAGAATGTCCCGTTGCCGGTCGGTCAGCGCCGCGGTGTCGGGCTCCTGCAGGCTCAGCATCTCCCGGCGAAACAAATTCTCGCCTTCGACGGACCGTTCGGTGACACATCCTTCCCGCCCGAGCCAGCCGACGGCGCGCGAGATGTCGGCCGCCAGCGGGCCCTGCGGCGCGCGCAAATATTGCGTGAGCCCGGTGATCGACGCGCCATGGCGGCGGAAATGCTCCAGATCGGCGTACCAGAGGATCTTGTTGAGCTTGACCTGACCGAGCTTGCCGGGTTCGGCTTTGGCAATGACATAGTGCACGGCAATGGCGACGCGCTCGATGTCGAACGCGACCCGGTCCACGCTCTGGACTCGTACAACCGAACTGTCACTGCCGAAATCTACGCTCGTCACAGAATCGTTATAGATGTCCGGCCCGCGCAGGGTGAGCGCCGCAGCCAAGCTATCCACTGGAATTTGCGACAGGCGGCAAGCGGGATCGCGCGCGTTGCGGCGCTATCGATCGCGAGAGGGCGGCGGCGCAGGGATCGGCGGCGAAGAAAGCGGCCGCGCAGCGGATCGCGCGTGCCGCGCGCTACCGCGTCGGCACCGGCTTGTCGCCGCGATAGTCGTAGAAGCCGCGCTGGGTCTTGCGGCCGAGCCAGCCGGCCTCGACGTATTTGACCAGCAGCGGGCACGGCCGGTATTTCGAATCCGCCAGGCCCTCGTGCAGCACCTGCATCACCGACAGGCAGGTGTCGAGGCCGATGAAGTCGGCGAGTTCGAGCGGGCCCATCGGGTGATGCGCGCCGAGCCGCATCGCGGTGTCGATCGCCTCGACGTTGCCGACGCCCTCATAGAGCGTGTAGATCGCCTCGTTGATCATCGGCAGCAGGATGCGATTGACGATGAAGGCCGGGAAATCCTCGGAGACGGCGATGATCTTGCCGAGCTTGCTGATGAATTGCTTGGTCGATTCGAAGGTCGCGTCATCGGTGGCGATGCCGCGGATCACCTCGACCAGCTCCATCAGCGGTACCGGATTCATGAAGTGAATGCCGATGAAGCGTTCCGGCCGGTCGGTCGCGGCGGCCAGCCGCGTGATCGAGATCGACGAGGTGTTGGTGCCGACGATGGTCTCGGGCTTGAGCGCCGGACACAGCGCGTTGAAGATCTTGCGCTTGGTCTCCTCGCTCTCGGTGGCGGCTTCGATCACCAGATCGCAATCGTGCAGCTCATCGAGCGTATTGGCCGGCGCAATGCGCTTGATCGCCGCCTGGCGCTGTTCGTCGCTGATGCGCTGGCGGCTGACCTGGCGGGCCAGGTTGCCGCTGATGGTCGCCAGCCCCTCGGTGATGCGGTCGACGGCGACGTCGTTGAGCAGCACGTGAAAGCCGGACAGCGCGCAGACGTGGGCGATGCCGTTGCCCATCTGGCCGGCGCCGACGATTCCGACCTTACGAATGGAATGAGCCATGCCGTCCGCCTGCTCGCCGCGGGTCCGCGCGCTGTGCGCTTTGGGCCGTTCCTTGACTTCGACCATTGCGATTCACCTTTTTACGCCGATCCCCGCCGCCGCGCCAGTTTCGCTCAGCGCTTGACCTTGTCGAGCTCGGCTGCCAGTTCCGGCATGGCGGCATAAAGGTCGGCCACCAGCCCGTAGTCCGCGACTTGGAAGATCGGCGCCTCCTCGTCCTTGTTGATCGCGACGATGACTTTCGAATCCTTCATACCGGCGAGATGCTGAATGGCACCTGAAATTCCGACCGCAATGTACAGATCGGGCGCCACAACCTTGCCGGTCTGCCCGACTTGCCAATCGTTCGGCGCGTAGCCGGCGTCGACCGCGGCGCGCGACGCGCCGACGGCGGCGCCGAGCCTGTCGGCGACCGGCTCTATGTATTTGGTGAAGTTGTCGCGGCTTTGCATCGCCCGGCCGCCGGAAATGATGATCTTCGCCGAGGTCAATTCCGGCCGCTCCGACTTCGACAGCTCCTCGCCGACGAAGCCGGAAATGCCCGGATCCGCCGCCGCAGCGGCTGGCTCGATCGGTGCCGCGCCGCCTTCGCCGGCGGCCTGGAACGCCGCGGTGCGCACCGTGATCACTTTCTTTTGCTCGGGCGAGCGCACGGTCTGGATGGCGTTGCCGGCATAGATCGGCCGCTCGAAAGTGTCGGGCGCAACCACCTTGATGACGTCGGAGATCTGCATGACGTCGAGCAGCGCCGCGACCCGCGGCATGATGTTCTTGCCTGTCGTGGTCGCCGCCGCCACGATGGTCTCGTAGGGCGGCGCCAGCGCCACGATCAGCGCCGCGACCGGCTCCGCCAGCATGTGATCGTAAGCCGGCGCGTCGGCCAGCAGCACCTTGGCGACGCCGTCGAGCTTGGCGGCGGCCGCGGCGGCGGCTTGGCAGTTGTGGCCGGCGACCAGCACGTGCACGTCGGCGCCGAGCGCCTTGGCGGCGGTCAGCGCCTTGGCGGTGGCATCCTTGAGCGAGGCATTGTCGTGCTCGGCGACGAGAAGGGTCGGCATCAAAGCTTCCCGTGATCGGTGATCAAATCGGCACGGTTGCGATCGTCCGTTCGTCCCCGCCGCAGCGGCCACCCGGTGCGGATTGCCGCCGCCGCGGCAAGGCGCGGACGGTGAGCCGATATACGCAAGTCACGCATCAGATCGCACCCGCCTCGTTTTTCAATTTGTCGATCAGCTCGGCGACCGTCTTGACCTTGACGCCGGATTTGCGCACCGGCGGCTCCGTGGTCTTGACCACTTCAAGCCGCGGCCTGACGTCGACGCCGTAATCGGCCGCGGTCTTTTCGTCGATCGGCTTCTTCTTCGCCTTCATGATGTTGGGCAGCGACGCGTAGCGCGGCTCGTTCAGGCGCAGGTCGGTGGTCACGATCGCCGGCAGCGTGAGCTTCACGGTCTGCAAGCCGCCGTCGACCTCCCGCGTCACCATGACGGCTTCGCCGTCGAGCGCCACCTTGGAGGCGAACGTGCCTTGCGGCCAGCCGAGCAACGCGGCCAGCATCTGGCCGGTCTGGTTGCAATCGTCGTCGATGGCCTGTTTGCCGAGCACGATCAGGCCGGGCTGCTCCGCGGCCGCGATGGCCTTGAGGATTTTCGCCACCGCCAGCGGTTCGACATAGCCGTCGGTCTTCACCAGGATGCCGCGGTCGGCCCCCATGGCGAGCGCGGTGCGGATGGTCTCGGCGGCCTGCTGCGGCCCGATCGAGATGCAGACGATTTCGGTCGCCTTGCCGGCCTCCTTCAAGCGGATCGCCTCTTCGACGGCGATCTCGTCGAACGGATTCATCGACATTTTGACATTGCCGAGCTCGACGCCGGAGCCGTCGGCCTTGACCCTGATCTTGACGTCCTTGTCGACCGCCCGCTTCACGGGCACGAGGATTTTCATGGCTGGGGATGGCTGCTTTTTTCGTTTGTTTGGCGGTTCGGCCTGTTTTGGCTTATTTGGCTCACGCCCGCTGTCCGGGCGATGCTGCGGTGCGGAAACCTACCGGCGGCGGCCCTTGCGGTCAACGCCGCTCAGCGGTTGGCGCCGGGCTGCCACAGCACGTCGCGGCCGCCTTTCGCGTTGGCGTAGCGGCTGGCAACAAAGAGGAAATCCGACAGCCGGTTGACGTATTTGAGGAGCTCCGGGGTGACGCTCTCGTCCGGCTGGTCCTTCAGTTCGGCGATCAACCGCTCGGCGCGGCGCGCCAGCGTGCGGGCGAGATGCAGATAGGCCGCCGCCGCGGTGCCGCCCGGCAGCACGAACGAGCGCAGCGGCTCGAGCTCGGCATTAAGCCGGTCGATCTCCTGCTCGAGCCAGGCGACCTGCCTGTCGGTGACGGTCAGCCGCGCGCCGCCCGGTCCCCTGCCCTTGCCGGGCGTGCACAGGTCGGCGCCGACGTCGAACAGATCGTTCTGGATGCGCGACAGCGCGGCATCGAGCGCGGCATCGGCCGCGGTATGCAGCCGCGCCACGCCGATCGCGGCGTTGGTTTCGTCGATCGTGCCGTAGGCGGCGACGCGCAGATCGTATTTCTTGCGCCGCTCCCCGGTGCCGAGCGCGGTGGTGCCGTCATCGCCGGTGCGCGTGTAGATCTTATTGAGAACCACCATGGTTTTTCGACATGATCCAGACGGTGAGCATGATGACGATGATGGCGACGAATTGCAGGAGCACGCGCAGCCGCATCAATTTCTGCGAGCGGTTCGGCGAACCGCCGCGCATCATGTTGACGAGGCCAAGTAGCAGCACGAGCGCGACCGCGCCGATTGCGATGGGGACCGCGACGTGGGACATGAAATCCGCCATGACACCTTGTAGCCTGGGTTGAGCGGCAGCGAAACCCGGGATCGGCCAGGAACCGTCAATGGCGGGGCGCCAAGCGACCAAGCCGTCAAGGCCCGGCACGCTCGGCGCTTTCGTGCCTCATCATGACGACATAAGATAAGGAACGCCCGCGATGATCGTCGACTTCCAGCACCATTTCACGCCGCGCGAATTGATCAAGGCGGACCCGGGCGACCGGCTGATCCTCAACTACGATGCCTCGGGCGCGCCGAGCTACACGGTGCACGCGCTGCTGTACGATCTCGACGAGCATGTGCGCATGATGGACGAAGCCGGCATCGATGCCGCCTGGCTGACCAGCGCCGCCGGCATGTGCGCCGATCTCGAAACCTCCCGCCTGGTCAACGACAAGGCCAAGCAGGCCGAGCGCGATTACCCCGGCCGCTTCATCGGCGCCGCGCATGCGCATCCGCTCGGCGGCGCCGCGGCGTTGCATGAGCTGGCGCGCTGCCGACGCGAGCTCGGCTTCCAGGGCGTCACCATCACCTCGGAATTCGACGGCAAATGGCTCGACGATCCGGCGCTCGAGCCGTTCTGGAACGAGGTCGAGAAGCTCGGGCTGTTCGTGTTCGTGCATCCGGCGCTGAAACTCAATCACGCCCAGCAATTCGACGCCTACGACACCGCGCGCGCGGTGGGACGCGAGTTCTCGCTGATCATGGCGACCATCCGGTTGATCAATTCCGGCGTGTTCGATCGCCACCCGCAGCTCACCGTGCACATGGCGCATCTGTCCGGCGGCATCGCCGGCATGCTGGCGCGCATCCGCTGCTTCCAGGACAAGGAATTCTGGGGCACCGCCGGCAACGCGCGCCACGGCGCGACGCCGCAGCGGCCGTTCGACCACTACATCCGCCACAACATGGTGTTCGACACCGCCGGCTTTGCCGGCGGCATCGGCGCCATCAAGGCCGGGCTTGCCGAAATTCCGGCGGCCCGCATGGTGTTCGCCACCGACTACCCGCAGGAAATCCGCAAGCGCGCCATGGTGCGCGATTTCGTGCGCGACATCCGCGCGCTCGGCGCCGACGGCGAGCGCATCCTCTCCGGCAATGTCGGGCTTCTGCTCAAGGAGCCGCCGGCGGCCGCGCAGAAGAAGGCCGTCGCCGACCCGGCGCAATAGCCCGCTTGGCGCCGCGCCGCATGAGCCAGGGTCGCCTGCTATTCGGCCTGATCGAAGGCGGCGAACTTCCAACTCCCATCGGCGGTGACCGCGTAGCACAGCCGGTCTGTCAGCAACGGAAGGCCGGCGGATACTGGTATCCAGCCGGTGTCCCCGGATGGCAACAGAACTTGCAGGTGAGTGACCGGCGGCTTCGGCTGGCCAGCCGCCGCCTGCGGAAACACTTTCAGAACCGGCAGCGCGACCTGGCTGACCTGCCCGGTGGGCGGCCCGGCGGCCGTGGGACTTGCCGAAACCGGGGTGGTGGGGGCGAGAGTGAAATACCACTCGACCGACTCGTCGGCGTTTATTTTCCTTTTTGCCAAATTGAAGTCGTCACTATCGACCTTAGCGCTCATCGGTCCGCACACCAGGGTATCGGTGGCCTGGTAAAAAATCTTGTCGGCGGCGAACGTCGCCAAGACGTCCCAGAGCGGACCGTTTGGCGCCGGGCCCTCGGTCGTTTTCGCCGGCGCTGCGAAACCGAATAGCGACTGGAAATTGTCCAGTGCCGGGCGCCCGAAGTCGAATTGATCGTTCAACTCGCCCCGCGACATCCATAAGAACGTCGGACCGACCAGCGAGAACAAGGCCTTCTCATCCTTCGCAGCGACCGCGGCAGCAAATGACTGTTGCATGCTGGCGAATGCTGCGTCCGGCGTATAGGTGTCCTGAAGTCTCACGTCGACTGCGGGATAGCGGATTTGTTTCACCTCCGCCACGGCTGTGACGATCGTGGCGGCCAACAAAGCCGCTGCAGCGGCCGGGATCAATAAGCTGCGCATGCAAAGCCCTCCGTTGTGTCGTTTTGAAACCTGCATCAAGGCGCGCCCGAAGCGACGTATCGACTTCGGCGTATCGACTTCAATGTGAGGAGCGGCGGGCAAGGACGGTGTCGCCTCCGGCGCCTTCGGCAACCGTCCTCCCTTACCTCTCGGTTTTAGCGATGTTATCGAGGTATCCTTGCGACGCCAATTGCTATTTTCGTCAAGACAACGAACTCAAGACTCGGTGCGTTCACGATTTGGCGCGAGCGCGCGCGAATAAAGCAAGCGCGCTCGGCCGCATGTCGGACAGCCGGCTGCGGTTTGCGGCGACCCAGTTGTAGAGCGGGTGACCGACCAGGCGGCTAAGCACTGGCACATAGAAAAACGGCACCAGCCACCACAGTCCGGGTACCCGCAGCACGACATACCGATAGGCTTCGAATCCGGGCAGCGCCCGGCCGTCGGGCAGCACGGCGTAGAGCGCCTTCTCAAGCTGCGCGTCGCTGACGATGGCCGACGGGCTGGTGCGGAAGTCGCGCACCCCAACCTGCCCGAGACCATCGAAGGCGAGAAACCATGCCATCGAGCGCACGCAGAAGCCGCAGCGTCCGTCGTAGATCATTTCCATGGCGCCCATCCGACGTTTCCACCAGGCGCCGAGACGATGCAGCCGATCGGGGTACAGAAAGCTCATGTGCCCCGTGATCATCACCAAAGAGAAGTGGATGAGCGCGAGAAACACTGCGATCTGCAGGTGAAGGATGACGGCCGCAACGAGCAGGTACGGTCGCGTGGCGCGCTGCCAGATCAGGAACGGATAGGCAATCTCGACGAAAATCGTCGCATAGGTGGCGACCACGCCGACCCAATAATGGTGGGCGAGGAAGTCGACATAGAAGCCGTTGTAATAGTCCGATGACGACAGCACCACCCACATGGCATCGCCGTTTCGCCAAGCGTCCCATTTCAGCTTGCTGACGCCGGTATAGAAGAAGATCGTCGCCATCTGGATTTGCATCAGCCTGATGCCGGCGCCCGCCCAGGGGCTGGTATAGGGCGGCAGCGCCGCCTCGAGATTGCTGCGCTTGGCGGCGCGCACCGCGCGCACCCGATCGAAGACTCATCGCCTTGCCGATCGGCGCGATACACAAGATCAAAAGCAGACAGCAGGTGACAATGTCGGCCCCGTACGGAAGTACCTGGTTGCGGTAGTCGTACGACAGCTTGCCGATATACAGGATCCATTTCACGACCGACGTGCGCCACCCGACCATGAATGCCAGGCAACACAGCAGAAAGAAAACGTGAAACACGACCAGCTGCCAGCGCGCCGTGAGATAGAAGAAGATCGATTGGCCCGGATCGTTCCACTGCGTCGCCACCCACAGCGGCATCCAGCCGGCGTCGGTCCAGAATTCGAACAGGCGCGGGGTCGCCCATGCATAGTTGATGAAAAGCAGCGCGCCGATACCGATGCGGGCGACCTCGAGCGGCGTCGTCGGCGAGTTTTGGAACCAAATCCGGACCCAAGCACGACGGAGCATGGCAAAGCCCTGCCGGCCGAAATCGGCGAGCGTCGCCGGCCGCGCCGCGCCATGTCGTTGCAGCGCGATGGCCTCGATCGCCGGCCGGCTTGGCAGCCCTGCCGAAATCCGATCGGTATTCGGATGCCGCACCGGGCCGTCGCTCTCTTCCATGAAGGAGCCCGTCATTGTTGCGGACAGGCGGCGCGCAGCACGGGCGTCAAGGTGTAATTTGCCGGGTCGGTGGTGCGCTGCTTGCCGGCAAAGTAGTCCTGCGGCCAGTAATCGTGTTCGTCCAGGTAGAGCAGCGTGACCGAAAGCGGTTTCAGCGCGGCATGCTGTCGACAGAATTCGGTCGCGAAATAGTCGCCGATCAGCGCCGGGTTCGAGATCAGGGTCGCGAATATTCTCTCATCCCAGCGGTGGTTCGGCGTGAGCCAGCTTACGTCGGCGATCGGCGTGTAGATATGCTGCTTTCCGTCGGCATCCTCGATGGCGTATTGGAACAGATACGAGCGGCTGAGGGGTGAAAAGAAATCCCACGTCGTGTCGATTCCGGTCAGCGTCAGGTACGGCTGAAACAGCGACCGGAACGACCGTACGATGACGTTATTGGCTGGCGCGGGCGACAGCAGAGTGGCAATCGTGTGCCATGCCAGGAACAGCGAAAACGCCGAATAGGCCGCGGGTGCCCGCCACTTTTTCGGGCCCGTCATCGCCGACAGCCGGCTGCGGTTTGCGGCGACCCAATTGTAGAGCGGGTGACCGATCAGGCGGCTGAGCACCGGCACGTAGAACAATGGCACCAGCCACCACAGGCCGGGCACGCGCAGCACGACATAACGATACGCCTCGAACCCCGCCAGCGCCCGGCCGTCGGGCAGCACGGTGTAGAGCGCCTTTTCGAGTTGCGCGTCGGCAACAACGGCCGACGGCGCGGTGCGGAAGTCGCGCACCCTAACCTGCCCGAGCCCGTCGAAAGCGAGAAACCATGCCATCGAGCGCACGCAGAAGCCGCAGTGTCCGTCGTAGATCATTTCCATGGCGCCCATCCGGCGCTTCCACCAGGCGCCGAGACGATGCAGCCAATCGGGGTACAGAAAGCTCATGTGCCCCATGGTCATGACGAAAGAGAAATAGACCAGCCGCAGCAGGAAAAAGAACATCAGGTGGAGAAGGATTGCCGCTGCCAGCAAAAAAGGTCGCGTCGCGCGCTGCCAGACCAGGAAGGGAAACGCAAGCTCGATCAGTACGGTCGAATAGGTAGCGATATTGACCAGCCAAAAGTGGCGCGCCAGGAAGTGCAAAAGAACGGGCTGGTAGAACTCATAGGTGGCGAGCGCCATCCATACCGCGTCGCCGCTCCACCACTCCTCGACCCTGAGCTTGTCGGTCGCGCTGTAGAAGAACAGCACCGCCATCTGGATTTGCATCAGCCTGATGCAAGCGGCGGCCCAGGGGCTGCTGTAAGGCGGCAGCGTCGCCGCGAGGTTGTTGCGCTTGGCGGCCCGCACCGCGCGCACCCGGTCGAGACTCACCGCACTCCCGACGGGCGCCAGACAAAGGATGAAAAGCAGGCAGGCGACAATGCTGTCGGCGCCGTAGACGATCGTCAGATTGCGATGATCGTAGGAGATTTGACCGAGCAGGACGATCCATTTCACCCACGACGTTCGCCATCCCAGGACGAAAGCGGTGCAGCAGAACAAAAACGCCGCATGGAAGGCGACCCACTGCCAGGGCGCCGAAAAGTAGTAGAAGATCGACTGCATCCAAGGCGCGGCTATGTAGGCCTGGGCGATGTCCGGCGGCATCCAGCCGCGGTCGCCCCACAGATCGAAAAGGTAAGGCGTGCCCGTGCCGTAATGGAAAAGCACCGCCGCGCCGACGCCGATCCGGACGATTTCCAGCGGCACCGTCGTGCTGTTTTGAAACCAGATCGAAGACCAGGCTCTGGCAATGGCCGAGATCACGCCGCCGGCCGGCCGCGACAGGCGGGCGAGCCCGCGCGCCAGGCGCGGTTGCGGCGCTTCAAGATCAAAACCAGAGGGGCGGGGGACCTCCCCGTCAAGCAGATCGGTGACGGAACTCATCCGGACGATCCCGTGCATGATTGAACGGCCGAGCGGCAACTCGCCTCGACCACGGGGAAGTCATGACGGCTGCCGCGCCGGACGATCGGGCGAGCGCGGCAGCGCGGAATTCCCCGGGCACGCAACGCTCCGCAACGGCACGACGACGGCGTACGGCGGGTCCAGCGGCTGTTTGCCAAGCAACTCGTCCGCTGGCCCGTAGCTCTGTTCATCGATCTCCAAAAGGGTGACGGAAACCGGCTTCAATGCCGCGTGTCTTGCGCAGAGCAATGCCCCCGCCGCATCGCCACGAAAATCAGGCGACGCCATGATGCCATCGTTGAAATACTTGAGTTCGCGCCACCAGACATACCGCGAAAGCGACCGGCTCGGCTCCTCACTCGGCACAAAGGTATGTTCGGTGCCCGCTGCATCGACGACGACATAACGAAATTGCGCGTGCTTGCCGACCGGTGCGAAAAAATTCCAGGGAGTCTCGAGCCGAAACAGCGCCATGTAGGGGTGAAAGACGTAACGCAGCCGATCCACCATCTCGCTGCCGATGGGCGATGGCGACACCATCATGGCCAAGCTGTGCCAGGCGACCACCAACGACATCGCAAGATAGGTCAGGCGTTGCCGCCAGGATGTCGGATTCACGAGCTCTCCGCGAAGATCGATGCGCGAACGTCGCCTTTGCGTACGGGATGCTAGCGAATTCCGCCAAGGAACGAAAGTCGACGGGTCGCTACAGCCAGAGCGGTTGTGTTTCGGGAGCAGGGACGTCGCCGGGGTGGAAGGCTGCGCTCCGCGGCACCCGGCTACCGTTCGAACGCACCACAACAGTTGCTGAAGCATCGCAAGGGCATCGACTCCCTCACGCAGCCGACATAGGGTAGCGGCTCCACATATCGCTTGCTTGGGGGGAGAGCGCCAATGCTTGCGACGTTCAGGGCACTCGGCCGATTGTTTTTTGTGACCCGCCACGGGAGCGGGAGCGAGGCAAGCATCCGGCTTCGGCTGGGCATGGCCGTCGCTACGATCGTGCTGGCTCTGACGAGCGGTTCTGCCCACGCCCAGCAGCAGTATTTGACATTCGAGTCGGTGCTCTCCACGCCGACGGCGGCATGGTGCATCGATGTCCCGCAGGGCCAATACCAAGCCGGCAATCCTGTAGCGATAGCGAACTGCACCGGCACCTCCGAGCAGACGTTTGGTTACAGCAATAGCGGCAATCTGACGATCGGCGGCTTCTGTTTGGATGGTCTGCCGCCGAGTGAAGGAGGCGCAGCAGGCCTCGCCGAGTGCGACGGCAGCGATCACCAGGTTTGGTACCTGCAGCCGTTCGCCGATTATCCCGACGTGTACAGGATCGTCGACCCAAGCGGCCTGTGCGTCACCGTCTACGGCGATATCGGTCCGGGAACGCCGCTGGCGCTTGAGCAGTGCCAGGATATTTCTCAACAGGGTTGGATCTTCCCGCCTCAGGCGACTGAAAGTCCACCGGTATACGGCACTTATGCCGAGCCACTGTATTTTTGGATCGGTGGGGCACGGTATTGCTGGTACGACAATGGCTGGAATGGTGCCGGCTGGTACGTTTGCGGGGAATTCACCGTTCCGGGCACAGGTTGGGGCGGACCGGGACCCGGTTTCCCGACTGTGCCGCCGACAGTCGCGCCGACCGTGGCACCGACGATCGCCCCAACCATGGCTCCCACGATGGCGCCGACCGTGGCTCCCACGGTCGCGCCGACTGTAGCTCCCACGGTTGCTCCCACCGTCGCGCCTACGATTGCTCCGACGGTAGCGCCGACATTGGCGCCAACCATAAAGCCGACACTTGTGCCGACCATCAAGCCGACGCTGGTGCCGACACTCGCGCCGACCATCAAACCGACGCTGACGCCGACACTGGTGCCGACCATCAAGCCGACGCTGGTGCCGACACTGGTGCCGACCATCAAGCCGACGCTGACGCCGACACTCGTGCCGACCATCAAACCGACGCTGGTGCCGACACTCGCGCCGACCATCAAGCCGACGCTGACGCCGACACTGGTGCCGACCATCAAGCCGACGTTGACGCCGACGCTGGTGCCGACCATCAAGCCGACGCTGACGCCGACACTGGTGCCGACCATCAAGCCGACGTTGGTGCCGACGGTGGCGCCCACGATCAAGCCGACGCTGACGCCAACCATCGAGCCGACGATCAAACCAACGCTGGTGCCGACCGTAGCACCAACGATCAAGCCGACGCTGACGCCGACCATCGAGCCGACGATCAAACCAACGCTGACGCCGACCATCGCGCCAACAATCAAGCCGACGCTGACGCCGACGATTGAGCCGACGATCAAGCCGACGCTGACGCCGACCATCGAGCCGACGATCAAACCAACGCTGACGCCGACCATCGCGCCAACAATCAAGCCGACACTCGAGCCGACGATCAAGCCAACGCTGACGCCGACCATCTCGCCGACGATCAAGCCGACGTTGACGCCGACCATCTCGCCGACAATCAAACCGACACTGACGCCGACGATCACACCGACCATCAAGCCGACGCTGACGCCGACGATCAAGCCTGTTGCTTCACCGACCGGTATCAAGCCTCAGGGAATAATCAGGCAGCCGGTGACGCCGACCATCAAGTCGACGATCAGGCCGACCATACGCACCTTTACCCCCAATCCCGGCGCCACCGGAGCGCGCACGGTTCCGAACGCCATCGGCAGCAACAGAGGTCACAAATAGGGCACCTGAGCGCCGTGGCAGCGGCACAACGTCGCCACCGCTCAAAAAGGCCCGGTCGCTCCAGAACCCGCCGCCGCGCGAAATGGTGGCGCGGATATGGTCGATTGACGCTTGTTGCCGTCATCCTGAGTGCGCGCCGACGGCGCGCCTCCGAAGGATGCTGCCAGGGCGGCCGGGGGCCGTCGCTAGTTCGTCCCGTCCAGCAAGCGCCGGGCAATGACCTGGGCCTGAATCTCGGCGGCGCCTTCGAAAATATTGAGGATGCGGGCGTCGCAGAGGATGCGCGAGATCGGAAATTCGACGGCGAAGCCGTTGCCGCCGTGGACCTGCACGGCGTTGTCGGCCGCCGCCCAGGCGACGCGCGCGGCGAGGAGCTTGGCCATGCCGGCTTCCAGATCGCAGCGCCGGCCGGAATCCTTCTGCCGCGCCGCGTAATAGGTCAATTGCCGCGCCATCATGATCTCGACCGCCATCATGGCGAGCTTGTCGGAGACGCGCGGGAAATTGACGATCGGCTCGCCGAACTGCACGCGCGCCTTGGCGTAGCCGAGCGCCTGCTCCATGGCGGCCTGCGCCACGCCGATGGCGCGCGCCGCGGTCTGGATGCGCGCCGATTCGAAGGTCGCCATCAGCTGCTTGAAGCCGAGGCCCTCGACGCCGCCGAGCAGATTCTCGGCGCCGACGACAAAGCCGTCGAAGGCGATCTCGTATTCCTTCATGCCGCGATAGCCCAGAACCTCGATCTCGGTGCCCGACATGCCGGCGGCCGGAAACGGCTTGTCGTCGCTGCCGCGCGGCTTTTCGGCCAGCAGCATGGACAGGCCGCGATAGCCGGACTCCGCCGGGTTGGTGCGCACCAGAAGCGTCATCAGGTCGGCGCGCACCGGGTGGGTGATCCAGGTCTTGTTGCCGAACACCTTGTAGCGGTCGCCCTCGCGCACCGCGCGGGTGCGCAGCGCGGCGAGGTCGGAGCCGGTATTGGGCTCGGTGAACACCGCCGTCGGCAGCACTTCGCCGGCGGCGATCTTCGGCAGCCATTTGCGCTTCTGCTCCTCGGTGCCGCTGCCGAGAATGAGCTCGGCGGCGATCTCGGAGCGGGTGCCGAGCGAGCCGACGCCGATATAGCCGCGCGACAGCTCCTCGGAGACCACGCACATGGACTCCTTGCCGAGCCCCATGCCGCCGTAATCTTCCGGGATGGTCAGGCTGAAGACGCCGAGCTCGGACATCTGGCCGACGATATCGAGCGGGATGTAGTCGTTACGCAGATGCCATTCCTGGGCGTACGGCACGACCTGGCCGTCGGCGAACTTGCGCATCTCCTCGCGGATCGAATCCAGCGTGTCTTCCAGCCCGCAGGCGCCGACGGTGATGTCGTTGGCCTCGCGCATCAGCTCGGCAAGCCGGGCGCGCCGCGCCGCGGTGTTGCCGGTGGCGACGAGATGCTCGACCCCGGGCGTCATGCGCGAGGCGATCGCGGCGGCCGGCAGGCCGAGCTCGGCGGGGCGCACGATCTCGCCCTGGCTCATCGGAATGCCGCCGAAGATCTGCGCCAGGTATTCGCCGGCGCCGATGCGCACGACGAGCTCTTCGGTCTCGCCGAAACCGCCGGCGTCGGCCAGCCGCGCGGCGTAAGCGGTGAGTTGGCGGATCGCCTCCACATAGGTGGCGAGCCAGGCAAGGCCGTGGGTGGCGCGCTGTTCGCGGTCGAACACCCGCGCCATGGGCCGGCCCTCGACGGTCACCCGGGCGGCGATGGCGCGGCGCGCATCGGCGAACAGCGCCTCGATGGCGGTGACCGCCTCATGCAGCGCGGTGAGCAATTCTTCGCCGGCGGGCATGGCGGAACTGGACTCGGCAAGCGACATTGCGAGGCTCCGAAATTCGATGGTGCGCCGCCCGGACGGCCTCACGACTTTACGCGTGCACTGCACAAAAGCCAATGCGGGAGCGCGCCGCGAGCACCGAATCGTTGTTTCCGGGCCGCGCGCCGGCGACCGCCCCGCCATGACCGGCACATCCGTAAATCGACGCCCTGCCACGCCCATTCTTGCCAATTCTTAACCATTTTCCGTTTTGCTGACGAGGAATGCGGCGACGGCGCGCCGCGGCAATCCTCAGTCGCATCCGGTCCCCCCGCCCATGTCCACCGCGCAGATTTTTTCGAGACTGTCGGTTCGCGCCCGCATCATCGTGCTGGGCGTCATTCCGGTGGTCGGCTTTCTCGCCAACAGCGTCGCCTACCTGTCCGGCGACATCGAGGTCGGCCGCGCCTTCGACAGCGTCAACCGCGACACCGCGGTCGCCGACGCCAGCCGCGACCTCAAGAGCGGGCTGTTACAGATGCGCGCCGCCACCACCCAGTATGTCGCGCGCCCGTCCGACCGGCAGGTGGCCGATTTCAACGTCGGCCAGGAGCTGGCGATGAATTCACTCGACCGCATCGCGGCGTCGCTCGCTGCCTCCGACCAGGACGTCATCACGCCGCTGCGCATCACCGTGCGCGACCTCAAGGCCAGCTTCGAAAGCCTGGTCGAGGAGCAGAAGTCGCTCGGCTACAACGAGAACGAGGGCACCAACGCCGATCTCAACGGCGCCAGCACCGCGGTGCAGTCCATCATCCACCAGGATCTGTCCTGGGTCGGCGACATCGACGTCTCCCGGCTGCTCATGTCGCTGCTGACCATGCGCCGCGACGAGATCGAGTATCGGCTGACCCACGATCGCGCCGCCGAGCAGCATTTCCTCGACGAGGTGAAGAATTTCAACACCCTGTTCGAATCGGTCGACGGCGCGCCGTCGATGAAGGAGAAGCTGAGCAAACAGGTGCAGGCTTACAGCTACACCTTCGCCCAATGGGTGGCGAGCACCGACAATATCGCGCCGCTGTTGGCGCTGATCGGCCACGATACCGAAAGCGTGCTGCCGGAGGCCGACAAGATCATCGTCGCGGCGCGCACCAATGCCAGCGGCGCCGCCGATGCGTTGGCCGCCTCGCGCGCCCACATCCGCAATTTCATCATCTGGGTCGGGCTCGCCGTGGTGCTGATCGGCCTTGGCTTGAGCTGGCGCATCGGCCGCTCGATCACCCGCCAGCTCGAAGGGCTTGCCGGCGTCATGAAGCAGCTCGCCGCCGGCAAGACTTCGGCGCGCATCCCCGACACCGGCGCCCAGGACGAGATCGGCGCCATGGCGCGCACCGTCATCGTGTTCCGCGACAACATGATCGAGCGCGAGCGGCTGGCGGCCGTGGAGACCGAGGCTCATAGCGCGCGGGTGGCGCGCGCCGAAGCGATCGGCGCGATGATCGGCCAATTCCGCACCTCGGTCGGGCAGGCGCTGGCGCGGCTGCGCGAATCCGCCGATCGTCTGGAACAGGCCTCCAGCGGGCTGAACGACGCCGCCGACTCGGTGTCGGCGGAAGCCCGCGACGCCGAGAACAGCGTCGGCACCGCCGCGGTCAACGTCACCACCGTGGCGAGCTCGATCGAGGAATTGGCCGCCTCGATCGGCGAGATCGCCCTGCAGGCGTCGCGCTCCACCGAGGTCGCCGGCCGCGCCGTCGCCGAGAGCAGGCGCACCGTCACCACCATGACCGACCTCGGCAGCGCCGCCAACCGCATCGGCGAGGTGATCGGGCTCATCCAGGCCATTGCCGGCCAGACCAACCTGTTGGCGCTCAACGCCACCATCGAGGCGGCGCGCGCCGGCGAAGCCGGCCGCGGTTTCGCGGTGGTCGCCACCGAGGTGAAATCGCTCGCCGCGCAGACCGCGCGCGCCACCGAGGACATCGCCGCCCAGATCGGCGCCATCCAGTCGGCCACCGCCGACGCCGCGCAGGCCATCGAGCAGGTGTCCTCGATCATCGACGACATGTCGGAGATCGCCTCTACCGTCGCCTCTACGGTCGAGGAACAGAACAGCGCGGTGGCCTCGATCGCCGAGGGCGTCAACCGCGCCTCGGTCGAGGCCAAGACCGGCGCCGACGCCATGAGCCGGGTCGCCGGCGCCTCGAGCGGCGCCCGCGCCACCGCCGCCGACGTCAAGTCGCTCGCCGACGCGCTGGCCATCGAGGCCGAAAGCCTGCAGGGCGAAGTGCGCCGCTTCCTGGCCGACGTCCAGGCGGCCTGAGATCACTGCAAAACGCAGCCTCGGCTGAGCAAAGCGAAACCCGGCACGATCGGCCCGGATTGCGCTTCGCTCAATCCGGGCGGCTCCCAATCCGCCCGCGCGGCAGCGGGGGAGGAATGGAAGCATTGGAGCGAGGCGAGCCGGGCTCGGCTGTCCGTCACCGGGCGCGACTGTCGAGGTGCCTGCGCAACGAGCCGAGCCAGCGGCCGAAGCCGTTGTGGAAAAAGGCCGTCCATTCGTCATGGCGCTCCGGCACGCAGTCGAAGGTCGCCCACCATTCGACGAAGCCGCGGTCGCCGTCGACGATCGGCGTGACCCGCAGCGTGGCGCGAAAATGCTCGACCGCCATCGGCGCCGCGCCGCAGAACGTATAGGTCTGCGAGCGCTCGACGTCGGACAGGCCGAGCAGCTGCTGGCGGATGTGGCGGCTCTCGTAGTTGACGCTGCGAACCGCGCCGACCGCGTCGCCGGATTTGCCGGCTTCGATGGCGCTGTCGCCGGCGCCGTCGACCCAGACCGGATAATTGTTGAAGTCGCGGATGACGGTCCAGATGTCGTCGGCGGATTGCGAAAACACGGTGCTGTAATAGGCCTTCGCCATGTCGTTCTCCCTGCAGTTTGAGCACCAGAGATGATGAAGCCGAGCGCGCGAACCACCCGTTTCCTGTTTCGAATCGCCGCGAAAAGCCGCCGCCGGCGTTCAGCCGAAACGACGCCGCAAATGGTGCAGATGTGATAGTGCGCGGCTTCGCGCTGTTGCGGCCTGTCGTATGAACGGCCACAGGGTCAGGCCGAAGCCGCCGCGAAAATAAGGCTCGGCCGGCAGCGCGGTGGTCGAGCCGACGACCGGCGCGGCCTTGTCGACGAAATGCCGGGTGACGGCGAGCTCCCGCCGCAGCCTGGCGCCGGCATCGACGGCCGCCGCCGTCATTTGCGCCGCCGTCTTGCGCGATTCATGATCGCCAGCCAAATCTCACTTTGCGTCACGCCATCGGGGCATTTCCGTTAGGCTGCCCAATCCTATATGCGGCGCACCCGCCGCGGAGTCCGCTCGCCGTTGAATACGATCCGCCAGTGGTTCGGCATCGCCGTGGACGCGTTCTATCGCTTCCACGCCGACGACGGCTGGGCGATCGCCAGCCATATTGCGCTGTCGACGCTGATGTCGATGTTCCCGTTCCTGATCCTGGTGACGGCGATCGCCGGCTTCTTCGGCTCGATCGACCTGGCCGAAGAAGTCGCCCACCTCATCATGGGCGCTTGGCCGCAGCCGGTGTCGAGCGGCCTCTCCGGCGAGGTCCACGACGTGGTGACCACGGCGCGCAGCGACGTCGTCACCGTGGGCGCGTTTTTCGCGATCTACTTCTCGTCGAGCGGAGTTCGAGAGCCTGCGCATCGGGCTCAACCGCGCCTATGGGCTGGTCGATCCGCGGCCATGGTGGCTGCTGCGGCTGGAATCGATCGGCTATGTGCTGGTCAGCGCCGTCGGCTTTCTGGCGCTGGCGTTCCTGGTGGTGCTCGGCCCGCTGATCTTTCGCGCCGCGCTGGCTTATGCGCCATGGCTCCATCCGCTGGAGCGCCATTTCGACATCGGCCGCTTCGCGCTGGCCACGGTGCTGTTGGCGGGCTCGCTCCTGATCCTGCATATGTGGCTGCCGGCCGGACGGCGGCGGCTCGACGAGGTCTGGCCCGGCATCGCCGCTACGCTGATCCTGTGGATCGCCTGCGGTTTTCTGTTCGGCCGCTATCTGGCGAGCTTTTCCTACGCCTACGTGACCTATTACGCCGGCCTCGCCTCGGCGATGATGGCGCTGGTGTTTCTCTATTTCACCGCGCTGATCTTCATCTTTGGCGGCGAGCTCAACGCCGCCATCGCCCGCGAGCGGACGAACAAGAGCTAGCCCTGCTGCACGGCGGCTTCCGCAAGCGAACCCGCTCGCTCCGGCGGGACCCGCGTCGCCGCCGCGGCGCCCGTCAGGGTCTTGACCTTGCGGGCGTGATCGACCGCTTCGCGCGCCGACTTGTTGTGGGTGAACAGTTCGAGCGTCTGCGTCTCGTCCTCGCTCACCGGCGTCATGGCCTGATCGGTGTACGGCTGCGCGGCGCTGGCGGCGACGCGGCGGTAGATGCGGAAGATGCCCCATGCGGCGACGGCGACGCGGACATGCTTGACCAGAAAGTCGCGGGCGACCCAGGGATAGAACTGCCAGACCGGCGCCAGCGGCAGTTCGGGACGGCGCTCGCGGCGGGCCTTGAGCCGGATGAAGCCGCCTTGCAGCGGATGCACCTTCTCGATCGCCAGCGACTGGGCGAACCACAGGATGATCTGCGCCAGCCGCAGGATGTTGATGCCGCAAGCCTGGGCCCGGCGCAAAATCGTCTCGATGTGCTCGGGCGTGTAGTAGATCGTCCAGGCGTCGCGGTAGAGCTTTTCCCACTCCGCCTTGGTCATGTTGGCATGCGGCGCGAGCGCGTGCTCGAGATCGTACTTGTTGAGGTCGGGATCGAGCGGCACGCCCTTGGAGCGCAGCACCTTGTGATCCTCGGAGCCCGGCAGCGGCGTGAGGAAGAAAAACTCCAGCACGTCGAGCGGCATTTCCTTCTTGATGATCTCGATGTCGCGCCGCGCCGAGTCCGGGGTGTCGTTGGGAAAGCCGAGGATGTAGCCCGCATAGGTCCAGATGCCGACCGCCTTCCAGGCCAACAGCATGTTGCGGTATTCGGTGATCTTGTTCTGCCGCTTCTTGGCGGCGAGCAGATTGTCCGGATTGATGTTCTCGAGCCCGATGAAAATCCGCGTCACGCCGGCGCGCTTCGCCTTGGCGACGAAATTCGGGATCTTGTGGCACAGCGTGTCGACCTGGATGAGGAAGCGCACGTCCATGCCGTGCTGCTCGCGCAATTCGATGATGCGATCGAAGATCGGCTCCCAGTCCTTGTTGCGGGCGAAATTGTCGTCGGTGATGAAGAACCGATCGATGCCGTGCTGGTAGTTCTTGCGCAGGATGTGCTCGACGTCGTCGGGGCTGCGCCGGCGCGATTTCCTGCCCTGCACATTGATGATGGTGCAGAACGAGCATTGGAACGGGCAGCCGCGCCCGGCATCGAAGGTAGTGACGTTGCCGATGGTCTTGCGCACCGCATTGCCGGGCAGGAATGGCGTCACCGCGTCTTCCAGCGCCGGCAGGTCGTCGATGTAATTGTAGATCGGCTTGAGCGCGCCGGCCGCGGCGTCGCGCAGCACCTCGTCGATGCGGCCTTCGGCCTCGCCGGCATAGAGCGTGACGCCCATGTCGAGCGCCTGCTGCAGGTCGGGCCCGACGGCGTCGAACATCGCCAGCATGCCGGAGACGTGAAAGCCGCCGACGATCACCGCAATGCCGGCGTCGCGCAGCGGCTTGGCGATATGCAGCGCCCGCGGATATTGGTTCGATTGCACGCCGACCAGGCCGACGAAGCCGAAATTGCCGTTGGCGTGCATGTCGCGCACGATGCGCTCGACGCGCACCCGGGTATTGGTTTCGTCGATGGCGACGATATCGACGTCGACCTCGGCGCCGAGCACCTGGCGCCGGGCGCAGTCGTCGAGCAGGCCATAGACGCTGGCCAGCGAGTTCGCCGGCATCGGCGAGCGGTACCAGCGGATCACATAGCCGTCGTCGTCGTAATGCGACGGCTTGATGAGCACGATGCGGAACCGTCTGCGCGCACCGGCCGGCTCGGTCCGCTGTACCATGGCTCACCCCTGTTCCCGATGAAAGACTGTAACGAATGCGCCGCGATAAAGCCAGTTGGGTTCCCACAGGACGAACTGGGGAACTCGGTGGCGGCGCTCGTTGATTTGCGTTATTTTCGCACGATGCGTTCGCAAGACGTCATTACCCGACTGAAGAAGGCCGAGCCGCGGCTGCGCGCCAGCGGAATCGCAGCCTTGTACCTGTTCGGCTCCCACGCCCGCGGCGATGCCAGCGCCGATTCCGACGTGGATGTTTTTGTCGATCCACAATCCGATGAGGATTTCGGCTTCCTGCAATTCATGAAGGCTTACGAGACTATCGTGGATGCCGTCGGCCCCGATATTGAAGTCGGCTATTCGACGCGCGACGGTCTTTCGCGCTACATCCGTGAAACTGTCGAGCGGGAATCAACGCGGATTTTCTGATGGCTGCGAGCAAAAGCCCTCGGCTCCGGTTGCTTCATATTCGCGACGAGATCGACGGAATGGCATCCGCCGTGCAGAACGTGAGCTATGTGACTTATCGGGAGAGCTACACATTACGCCGCGCGGCAGAGCGGGCCGTACAAATCGTATCGGAGGCGGCCAAGTCGCTACCGCCGGAACTGTTGGCGCGACACGCCGAAGCGCCTTGGAATGCGATTATCGGCATCGGCAATATCCTTCGCCACGAATACCAACGGGTTGATGATCGCCGGCTTTGGGAAATTGTCACCGTGCATCTGCCGCAATTGCGGCCCGTCATCATGACAATGATCGACGAACTGCAGCGGTAAGCGAAACCGGCAGCCGCACGCCAAGTCAGGCCCGATTGGATTGCCGGTTCAGCTCCGGCACCGATGCCGCCTCGACCACGTCCTCGAAATTCTTCAGGCCGGGCCGCGGCGCGTTGACCAGCACCGCCATGTTGCCGGGCTTGTGGCGGTTGGTGCGCATCAATTCGTGGGCGTAGGGAATCTTGTCCCATGGGAACACGTCGCTCATGCACGGATCGATGCGGCGATCGATGACGAACTGATTGGCGGCGCTGGCCTGCTTGAGATGCGCGAAGTGCGAGCCCTGCACGCGCTTCTGCCGCATCCACACATAGCGGGCGTCGAAAGTGATGTTGTAGCCCGAGGTGCCGGCGCAGAACACCACCATGCCGCCGCGCTTGACGACCAGACAGGACACCGGGAAGGTCGCCTCGCCGGGATGCTCGAAGACGATGTCGACGTCGTGCTTGCCGGTGATGTCCCAGATCGCCTTGCCGAAGCGCCGCGCCTCCTTCACCCAGGTGTCGTATTCGGGCGTGCCGACTTTTGGCATCTGGCCCCAGCACTTGAACTCGCTGCGGTTGATGACGCCCTTGGCGCCGAGATTGAAGACATATTCGGACTTCGCGTCGTCGGAAACGATGCCGATGGCGTTGGCGCCGGACGCCGCGACCAGCTGCACGCCGAACACGCCGAGACCGCCGCTGGCGCCCCAGATCAGGACATTGTCGCCGGGCTTGAGCGTATGCGGCGGATGGCCGAACAGCATGCGATAGGCGGTGGCGAGCGTCAGCGTGTAGCAGGCCGCCTCTTCCCACGGCAGATGCGGCGGCTTGCGCATCAGCTGGCGCGACTGCACGCGGCAGAACTGCGCGAACGAACCGTCCGGCGTCTCGTAGCCCCAGATGCGCTGCGACGGCGACAGCAGCGGGTCGCCGCCGTTGCATTCCTCGTCGTCGCCGTCGTCCTGATTGCAATGGATGATGACTTCGTCGCCGATGGTCCAGCGTTTCACCTTCGAGCCGACCGCCCAGACCACGCCGGAGGCGTCGGAGCCGGCGATGTGGAACGGATGCTTGTGGCCGTCCAACGGCGAAACCGGAATGCCGAGCCCGGCCCAGACACCGTTGTAATTGACGCCGCCGGCCATGACGTAAACCAGCACCTCGTCCTCGGCGATCGGCCAGGTCGGCACCACCTCGCTCTGCATGGACTTCTCAGGCGGGCCATGACGCTCCTTGCGGATCGCCCAGGCATGCATCTGCGCCGGCACATGGCCGAGCGGCGGAACTTCGCCGATGTCGTAGAGGTCCTTGAGCGGCGCGGCTGACGGTTTCTTTTGCGCGACGGCCATGTTGGGGCTCCGTATCGACCCGCTCTCGCGAAATAAAGATCGCGACGGTACTCGACCCAGTCTGCCGCACTTGATGTTGCAGTGCAATATTTACTTGAAGTGCATAACCAACCGGCGCCGCGGCGAGTGCTAGTGACGCCCATCCGACGACGATTTAAGGTCACGATCGCGAGGAGTGTCCAACCTGGCCCAGCCGGGACAGGGAACAGGGGGAAATCATGGACGTACAAGCCTTTATCATTTGGCTCATCGTCGGCGCGATTGCCGGCTGGCTGGCCGGCATGGTCGTGAAAGGCGGCGGCTTCGGACTGATCGGCGACATCATCGTCGGCATCGTCGGCGCCTTCATCGCCGGCTGGCTGTTGCCGCAGATCGGCATCGCCATCGGCGGCGGCTTTATCGCCGCGATCATCAACGCCTTTATCGGCGCGGTCATCCTGCTGATCATCGTCAGGTTGATCAAGCGAGCCTGACCGCAGCGGCCGGCGGCGCGCTGGGGGCGGCGCAGTCGCGCTAAGAGTGCGGAAAGGAATGCACGGTACCCAAGGGACGCGAGGGCCTGGCCTTCGCGCCCCTCATGGCTATTTGACCGCGCTTCCATGGCCGCAGTCCGAGATACCGCCCAGACCATCGTACCGATCCGGCCGCCGCAGCTGTCGCCGTCGCGGATCATCAAGCTGATCGGACTGACGCTGGCGCTCGGCTATCTGGTGTTTCTCGGCGGAGCGTTTCTGCAGGGTCAATTTCTCGCCGATCCGGGGCGGGCGCCGATCGCCAACGACTTCGTCGCCGTCGTTGCCGCCGGACAGCTTGCACTCGATGGCGCGCCGGCCACCGCTTACGACTGGCCGACCCACAAAGCTGCCGAAGTGCGCGTCATCGGCCACGACTTCGAAGACTATTATGGCTGGCATTATCCGCCGACGTTCCTGTTCGTCGCCGCAGCGCTCGCGCTGCTGCCGTATCTCGCCGCCATGCTGGTTTGGCTCGCCACAACGCTGGCCGCCTACGCGGCGACGCTCGGCGGCATTCTCGGCGGCCGCACCGGCGTCTTGTTCGCGGTCGGATTTCCCGCCGCGATCTGGAACATTACCGCCGGACAGAACGGTTTCCTTACCGCCGCGCTGATCGGCGGCACGCTGGGACTGCTCGAGCGGCGACCGGTGCTCGCCGGGCTGTGCCTCGGGCTCCTCACCTACAAGCCGCAGTTCGGCTTGCTGTTTCCTTTGGTGCTGATCGCCGACCGGCGCTGGCTGACCATCGGGGCGGCGGCCGCGGTGGCGATCGCGCTCGCCACGCTGGCCTGGCTCGTCTTCGGCACCGCCAGCTGGCAGGCCTTCGTGCATTGGATGCCGATCACCGGCCGCGTCGTGCTCGGCGAAGGCCATGCCGACTTCAGCCGGCTGCAAAGCGTGTTCGGCCTCATCCGCGCCCACGGCGGGCGCGAAGCGCTGGCCTGGACCGCGCAGGCGGTCTTGAGCCTCGCGATCGCCGCCGGGCTCGTCTGGCTATGGCGCAGCCGCGCCCCGTACGACCTGAAGGCCGCGGCGCTTGGCGCCGGCACGCTCCTCGCCACGCCCTACGTCTACATGTACGACTTGCCCGTGCTGGCAGTCGCCGTCGCATTTCTCATCCGCTACGCGCTGCGCACCGGCTTCGCCGCAACCGAGGTCGCCGGCCTCGCCGGCGCCGGCGCGCTCATTCTGATCTTTCCCCTCGTCAAGACCCAGGTCGGTCTGGCTGCGGTCGTGATCGTGTTGGCATTGGTCACGCACCGCGCATGTTGCGTCGCAGCAAAATCCGCGTCACACTAGCGCTGCCGGATTGCGGGGAAGACGACGACCCATGGGCGACCAGCCGCGCCGCGACAAACCTTGGATATTCCGCACCTATGCCGGGCACTCCACCGCCGAAGCATCGAATGCGCTCTATCGCAAGAACCTGAGCAAGGGCCAGACCGGCCTGTCGGTCGCGTTCGATCTGCCGACCCAGACCGGCTACGACAGCGATCATCCGCTGGCCAAAGGCGAAGTCGGCAAGGTCGGCGTGCCGATCTCGCATATCGGCGACATGCGCATGCTGTTCGACGCCATCCCGCTCGGCGAGATGAACACGTCGATGACGATCAATGCCACCGCCGCCTGGCTGCTGGCGCTCTATATCGCGCTCGCCGATGAGCAAGGCGTGCCGCGCGCCAGGCTGCAGGGCACCACCCAGAACGACATCATCAAGGAATATCTGTCGCGCGGCACCTACGTGTTCCCGCCGGCGCCGTCGATGCGGCTGACCAAGGACGTGATTCTGTTCACGACCAAGGAAATGCCGAAGTGGAATCCGATGAACGTCTGCTCGTATCACCTGCAGGAAGCCGGCGCCACGCCGGTGCAGGAACTCGCTTTCGCGCTCGCCACCGCCATCGGCGTGCTCGACGCGGTGAAGGCGTCCGGCCAATGCGCGCCCGAAGAATTCGGCGAGGTGGTCGGGCGCATCTCGTTCTTCGTCAATGCCGGCCTGCGCTTCGTCACCGAAATCTGCAAGATGCGCGCCTTCACCGAGTTGTGGGACGAGATCACGCAGCAGCGCTACGGCGTCACCGACTTGAAGCAGCGGCTGTTCCGCTACGGCGTGCAGGTCAACTCGCTCGGCCTGACCGAGCAGCAGCCGGAGAACAACGTCGCGCGCATTCTCATCGAAATGCTCGCCGTCACCTTGTCCAAGGACGCCCGTGCGCGCGCCGTGCAGCTGCCGGCGTGGAACGAGGCGCTCGGCCTGCCGCGGCCGTGGGACCAGCAATGGTCGCTGCGCATGCAGCAAATTCTCGCCTACGAGACCGATCTGTTGGAATACGGCGACGTGTTCGACGGCTCGCCGGCGATCGCCGCCAAGGTGGCCGAGCTGAAAACCGCGGCGAAACAGGAACTGGCGCAGATCGAACAGATGGGCGGCACCGTCGCCGCCGTCGAGTCCGGCTACCTCAAGCAGCAGCTGGTGGAATCGAACTCGCGCCGGGTCGAGGCGATCGAGCGCGGCGAGCAGATCGTGGTCGGCGTCAACCGCTTCGTCGAAACGGAGGCGTCGCCGCTGGCCGACGCCGCCGAGGCGGTCGTCACCGTGTCGGCGGACGCCGAGGCCGGGCAGATCGCGCGGCTCGCCGCCTGGCGCGATGCGCGCGACCCCAAGGCCGTCGCTGCGGCGCTCGAAGACCTGCGCCAGGCGGCGCGCGGCGGCGGCAACATCATGCCGCCCTCGATCGCCTGCGCCCAAGCCGGCGTCACCACCGGCGAATGGGGCTTCGCGCTGCGTTCGGCATTCGGCGAGTACCGCGCGCCGACCGGCGTCGGCACCGCCATGCGCAACGACGCCGAAGGCCTCGACGATATCCGCGCCGAAGTCGACCGGGTGTCGAGAAAGCTCGGCCGGCGGTTGAAGTTCCTGGTCGGCAAGCCCGGCCTCGACGGCCATTCCAACGGCGCCGAGCAGATCGCCGCCCGCGCCCGCGATGCCGGCATGGAGGTGGTCTATGACGGCATCCGCCTGACGGCGGAAGCGATCGCCGCAGCGGCGGCCGAAAAGAACGTGCACGTCGTCGGGCTGTCGATCCTCTCCGGCTCGCACATGCCGCTGGTGCGAGACGTCATCGCCCGCCTCAAGGAGGCCGGCCTCGACGACGTGCCGGTCGTGGTCGGCGGCATCATCCCGCCCCAGGACGCCAGCGCGCTCAAGAACGCCGGCGTCGCCGAAGTCTATACGCCCAAGGATTTCGAGCTGAACCGCATCATGAGCGATCTGGTGCGGATCGTGGAAAACTCGGCCGAAGCGGCGGAGTAGCTACTGCGGCGCCGTGGTCGCGAGCGCGTCGCTCAGCGCGCTGGGGCTCAGCGGCTTGCGCAAATAGACATTCACGCCGGCCGCACGCGCGGCGGCCTCGTCGGCGCTCTCGCCGCGGCCGGATATGCCGATGACCGGCGTGCGGCCGGCGCGGCCGGGCAACGCGCGGATGCGCCGCGTCGCCTCGAGACCGTCGATGCCGGGCAGCGTCACGTCCATGAGCACGACGTCGTAGCCGCGCGCCACCGCCGCGACCGCTTCCTCGCCGGAACCGACGAAGTCGGCGCGGTGGCCGAGTTCGGTGAGGATGGTGTTGAGAATGACGCGGCCATAAGGATTATCCTCGGCGCACAGAACGGCGAGCCCGCGCCGGCCCGCCGCCGGCTGTTGCGCCCGCCCGTCCGCTGCGGATTCGGCGGCCGCGACCGGCAGCACCGCGGCGAAAGCAAACCGCGCGCCGCGACCCGGCGTGCTGGTCACGGTGAGATCGCCGCCCATCAGCTTCGCCAAAGTCTTGACCACGACCAGCCCGAGCCCGGCGCCGCCATAACGCCGCGCGATGTCCGGGTTGGCCTGGGCGAACGGACGGAACAGCCGCTTGATCTCGGCGCCGCTGAGCCCGATGCCGGTGTCGCTGACGGTGACAACGAGCTTGACGCTGCCGCGCCTCGCGGACACCGCGCGCGCGTCGAGGCGAACGGCGCCGCGCTCGGTGAATTTCACCGCGTTGTCGATCAGATTCTCCAGCGCCGCGCGCAGCCGCACCACGTCGCCGATCACCATCTCCGGCAGATCGTCGGCAACCGTCGTCACGGCATCGAGCCCCTTGGTCTCGGCGCGCGCGGCGAGCGCGTCCGCCAGATTGGCGAACAGCCGCCGCGGCCGGAACGCCTGGTGCTGGAGCGTGAGCGTCCCGGCATCGGCCTTGCCGGCATCGATCGCGAGCGTCGTCAGCGCGGCAAGATGCTCGGCGCCGGTCTTGATGCCGGAAGCCCAGCGCCGCTCACGCTCGCCGAGATTGGAGGTCGCCAGCAGTTCGCCGAGCGCCAGAATGCCGGTGAGCGCGGTGCGGATATCGTGGGCGAACGCCGCCAGCGCCGTTTCGGTCGCGCGCGCGGCCGCGCCACCGCGCGAGGCGAGGCGTCGCGCCGGCCGCGAGGATTTCCTGGATTTTCTCTTGGACTTCAAACGCGGCGATCTCACGCGGCAGCCCCCGCCGGCAAGCCTTTAGTGCGGCAATGATCTTTTCGGAAAGCCGGTTTCCACCCCCGGATCAAGTCCGCGGGCAAGCTTTTCCGGATCATACCCAGGCAGCATGCCACGGCAGCGGGCGGAACAGAACACGGCCGGCCGCGCCGGGCCTGCGATTTAGCCCCCAACGTCAGCGGCCAAGCTTGGCGGCCAAGCTCGGCGGGCCAAGCTTGACGGCCAAGCCTAGCGGCCAAGACCCACCAGGCGCCGGATATCGGCCGCCGTGGCGCCGGCGGCGCGCAGGTCGCGCAAGCTCTCGGCTTCGCGCGATTTCGACAGCTTGTCCCCCTCGGCGTCGAGGATGAGCCGATGGTGATGATAGACCGGCTCCGGCAGGCCGAGCAGCGCTTGCAGCAGGCGATGGATGCTGGTCGACCAGAACAAGTCCTGGCCGCGCACCACGTCGCTCACGCCTTGCAGGGCATCATCCACCGCGACCGAGAGATGGTAGCTGCTCGGCATGTCCTTGCGCGCCAGCACGACGTCGCCCCACATCTGCGGCGCGGCGGTGACGCGCCCGGTCAGGCCTTGCGGGCCGAGCCCGGTTTCGGTCCACGTGAGCACGCCGGCCCGCGCCACTGCCGCGTCCATGGCCAGCCGCAACGCGAACGGCTCGCCGGCGGCAAGCCTGCGCTGGCGCTCGGCCGGCGAGAGCTTGCGGGCGCGGCCCGGGTAAAGCGGCGCGCCGTCGGGATCGCGCGGCCAGCCGCCGTGGCGATCCCGCTCGGCGACCAGGACGGCGATTTCGCTGCGGCTTTCGAAACTCGGATAGAGCAGGCCCTGAGCCTCGAGTTTGGCGATGGCCGCGCCGTAGTCGTCGAAATGCTCGCTCTGCCGCCGCGCCGGCTGCTGCCACGCGATGCCGAGCCAGCCGAGATCCTGGTAGATCGCCGCTTCGTATTCCGGGCGCGACCGCGTCACGTCGATATCTTCGATGCGCAACAGCAGCCGGCCGCCCCGCTCGCGGGCCATGTCGTCATTGAGCAATGCCGAATAGGCATGGCCCAGGTGCAGATAACCGTTCGGACTCGGCGCGAAACGCAGGATACGGGTGTACATCGACACTACGCTTCTCGACATGCGGAGCTTGACCGCGGCTGCCGCCTCGATCAAGCCAATAACACCGGAGATCGAGCGCTTTGCGACCGAACGCAGGTCATAATCGGTCAATGTGACATGCCGCCCCTGATCCAGACCGAGACCGACCTCGACGCCGGGCTGGCGGCGCTGACGCTGGCCGATCCGCGCTTCGTCGGCCTTGTGTCACGCGCCGGGCGGCCGCCGTTGCGGCGGCGCCCCGACGGTTTCGCCGGCCTCGCGGCGACGATCGTTGCCCAACAGCTTTCCACGGCGAGCGCCGGCGCGATCTGGGGTCGCCTCGCCGCGGCGTTCGAGCCGTTCGAGCCGGCGGCGATCATCCGGGCGCGCGGCGCGCGGCTCGCCCGGATCGGCCTGTCGGCGGCGAAAATTCGCGCGCTCAAGGAAATCGCCCGCGCCGTCATGCGCGGCGAGCTGGCGCTGGCGACGCTGCACCAACTCGGCGCCGAGGAGGCGCACGCGGCCTTGACCGCGATCCACGGCATCGGCCCGTGGACCGCCGATATCTATCTGCTGTCCTGCCTCGGCCATGCCGATGCCTGGCCGGCCGGCGATCTGGCGCTGCAAGAGGCGGCGCGGCTGGCCTTCGGACTGAAGGCGCGGCCGACCGCCAAGGAGATGATGCCGCTCGCCGAACCGTGGCGGCCGTGGCGCGCCGTGGCGGCGCGGGTCTTGTGGACGTATTATCGCAGCGTCAAAGGGCGTGACGGCGCGCCGGTCGTGCAAAAGATTCTTCCGAAAAGAGGTAGCAATGGCCGTTGAGCTTGATGGTCCACGACTGGCGCCGCGCTCCGGGACCGCCCAACAGCTTGTCGTGTTCCTGCACGGCTATGGCGCCGACGGCAACGATCTCATCGATATCGGCCGCGCCTGGCAGCAGTACCTGCCGCACGCCGCGTTCGTGGCGCCGCACGCGCCCGAGCCGTGCGGCCAGGCGCCGGTCGGACGGCAATGGTTTCCGCTGACCTTTCGCGATCCGGACGAACGCTGGGTCGGCGTCAACACGGCGGCGCCCGTGCTCGAGCGGTTTCTCGATACCGAGCTGGCGCGCCATAAGCTGCCACCCGCTGCGCTGGCGCTGGTCGGCTTCAGCCAGGGCACCATGATGGCGCTGCATGTCGGGCTGCGCCGCGCCGCGGCGCCGGCCGCCATCGTCGGCTATTCGGGCCTGCTCGTCGTGCCGCCCGATGTCGACGCCGAAGCCTTCGCCGCCGCGATCAAGTCGCGGCCGCCGGTGCTGCTGGTACACGGCGACCGCGACGATCTCATTCCGCCGCAGGCGCTGTTTCAGGCGACCCAGGGCCTGGCCGCCCTCGACGTCGCCGTCGAATGGCATCTGTCGGCCGGCATCGGTCACGGCATCGACGCCGAGGGGCTGCGCCACGGCGGCGAATTCCTGGCCCGCCGCTGGGGCGGCCGTTAACCCCAAGCCATTGTATCGCGTAACGAATTCCTAGCATTTTCGGCCTACAAGCGCGCCATTGGAGTTAGACGCGCGATGTTGGCAGGGGTGACGCACAAGCTGGCCCGAAGCGCAGCGCCGCGGCGGTCCGCGCGAGCTTTCTTCCGCTCCAGGCAAGGCGCCACCGCGGTCGAATTCGCGCTGGTGGCGGCGCCGTTTCTGGCGCTTCTGGTCGCCATATTCCAGTCCGCCCTGGTGTTCTTCGCCCAGCGGATGCTCGACGAAGCGACCGAAGAAGCCAGCCGCTACATCATGACCGGGCAGGCTCAGACTGCCAACATGACCAAGACGCAGTTCGCCAACTACCTGTGCACCAGCTCGAATACCGCCACCCTGGTCAGTGCGCTGTTCAACTGCAACAACATCATGGTCAACGTGCAGAACTACAACAGCTTCGCATCGGCCAACACCACGTCGCCGACGTTGACATTCAATGCCCAAGGCCAGGTGACCAATGCCTGGAGCTACAACACCGGCAATCCCGGCGACATCGTGGTCGTCCAGGTCATGTATCAATGGCCGATCGTGCTCGGCCCGCTGGGCATGAATTTGTCGAATCTGTCGAACGGCAATCGGCTGATCGTGTCGACTGCCGCATTCAAGAACGAGCCGTACTGATGACCCCCGCCTCACATGCACTGCGACTGCCGGCAATGCTGCGCCGCTTCACGCGCAATCGCGACGGTGTCTCGGCGGTCGAATTCGCGATCGTGCTGCCGTTCATGCTCACGCTGTATCTCGGCGGCGTCGAGTACGGCGACGGCGTGTCGATTCAATTCAAGTCGACGCTCGCCGCCCGCACGGTGACCGATCTCGCCTCGCAATATGTCAGCATCGACAACGCCGCCATGAGCAGCATCCTGGGCGCCGCGTCGAGCGTGATCGCGCCCTATTCGGCGACGAATGTCGTCGTGACGGTCTCGGAGATCACCACCGATGCCAACGGCAACGGCACCATAACCTGGAGCGATTCGCTCAACGGCACCGCGCATACCGTCGGCACCGCGGTCACGCTGCCCGCGATTCTCAAGACCCCCAGCATCTCGCTGTTGTGGGGAGAGGTGACTTATCCCTACACGCCAGCGATGGGATACGTGATCACCGGCACGATCAACATTTATCAGAGCGTCTATTTCTATCCCCGGATGTCGACTTCGGTGAGCCGGGTCAATTCCTGACCACAACCGCGCTGGCGCCGCCGACGGCGGATGCCAGGCCCTGGCAGCAAGCGGCGCAAACCCGGAGCGCAATCGTTTCAGATTGAATCGATTGGCGTTCTGGCATTTCGACGGCGCATGATCTTTGCGGAAAAACCGGCTTCCCCGCATCACGTTCCAAGCGACTGATCCGCGGCAGTCGGTGCGCAGATCGAGCGCCCCGGCGGCGTTGGCGCGGGCGCGCCTTACTGCAGACGGCTTTTTACTGGGTAAGCCGCGCGGTGGCGACCGCCTGCTCGAACAACGCCTGCATCGCCGTGGAAATATCGCCGTCCGTGGTGATCGAGAAATACAGCCCGCTCGAGGCGCAGTTCTGCATGTTGGTGGCGATCTGCGGCTGCCACGGCGAGATCCAGGTATTGTACCAGGTATTGGTCGGCAGCGGCAGATACTCGGTGTACAGCACGGCGATGCGAATGTTGCGATTTTTGACCGTCGTGCACCACGTGGTGTCGAACGGCGCCTGGCAGCGCGTGCCGTCCAGGGTCTCGGAGCACACGCCGGTATTGTCGTCCTCAACCCCGTCGGTCACCAGAAACATCACCTCTTGCGGCGTGCTGTTCGAGGCTCCGGTTCCGGGGCTCGGCATGATGCCGTTGAGCTGGGACATTGCGGAACTGAAGTTGGTATCGGTATCGTTGTTGCAGTTGCTGCTGGTCAGGCAGTTGTTATCATACACCTCCAACACGTCGATGTTTTTCGCCGCATTCGCCGCCGTGGTGAGGTTGGACGTCAGCGTCTGCACGGTGCTGGTACCCGAATAGTTGAACGTGTAGATCGCCATCCGGTAGGTCGCGTTGTTCGCCGCTTCCGTGGTCGAGGCCGTGGTCATCAGCGACTGGGTGGCGGTGGCCATGTTCTCGATCCGCGTGGTCACATTCAGGTTCTGCGCCAGCGTGTAGTTATCCTCGCCGCCGGGATTGCCGAGATTATCGGCCGCCGGATTGGTTTCATGACAGGCGAAGGCGCAGCCGCCCTGGGCCGACGTATTGGAGACCATGGTGGTGATGCCGGAGGTCGTCGCCGCGATGTTCATCGACGGCGAATTGTCGAGCAGCAGATAGAAGTCGATGTTCGGCGACGTCGACGAGGTCGACTGGGACGAGCCGGAAATCGTCCACGCCGTCTGCCCAAGAACGCTGGGAAACGCGTTGGTCGAACCCGCAGTGTAGCTCACGGTGACAGTCCGGGTCAGGCCGCCATTGCTGCTGGCGACAGTGACGGTCGGATTGTTGTAGCTGAGCCCGGTCACCGCGGAGGCCATCCCGTCAAAGATGTTCGTTGCCGCGGTCTTCGCCTTGTTGGCAGACTGGCCCATCATCGACGGGGTCACCGCCGCCAGCGCCGCCGCATCGGCGGCGGCGTTGAGCAGCGCGCGCTTTCGTATCGCGGTTGTGAAGTCCAACGCCATGCCGGTGAGGAACACGGCGGGGATGAGCGACAGCGCAAAGATGATCGCGACGTTGCCCTTGCGATCGCGGGAGAACCGACGCATCATGGCGCGAAGCATGGCTGCACCTATCGATGGCTGAGAATTGCGCATCTGCATCGTTTGCTAATAATTGAGACACATTGATTTTTCGTTGCCGCACAAGCATAAACCCGGCCCCGTCGCACGCGCGGCGCGCCGCGCCGTTAACCACGATCGCCTGCAGTACGCTCAAACTTCGCGCCGCGATCCGAGCCGTGCCGGGCGCGGCGACTATTTGATTCAAATCCGAATGACGCAAGATAGCATTGGTTGACGCCACACAATAAGGTTCGCTGCGGTCGATCCTGCGGACGCGGAGGCCGACAGACGAAACAGCCGCCGCCAGCAGGTCAACATCCCGGCGATGTGGGCCGCGGGCGAAGACGGGCCGCCGCACGATTGCTTGGTGCTGGACGTGTCCGCGGGCGGGGCAAGATTGATGGTCGATGCGCCGCACGAGTTGCCGGACCATTTCACGATCACGCTGACATCGCGCGACAATACGCGCCGCCGCTGTCACGTGGTCTGGCGCGCTGGCCACCAGATCGGAATCATGTTCGCGTCACCGCGTTCCGACTGACCATACCCGCAACAGGAAAATGCGCCGATGGCGGACCGCAAGCTCGCCGTCGCGCCGGCGGGCGGCGGGGGAGGCCCTACTTGCCGTTCGCCTTCTGCGTCGAGGCGACCTGTTCGACGGCCTTCACAATGGCCAGCCGCAGGCGGCTATTGCGGATCCGGGCGTAGGCTTCGAGCAGTTGAACCGCGCCGTGCACCTCAAGATACAGAAATGGGCTCTTGGTTTCGTCTCCGGCGGCTTTCTTGGTGTCGAAGAAAACTGAAATCGGCACCTTAAAGACCTCGGCAATACGCTGCAGCCGGCCGGCGCTGACCCGGTTGGTTCCTTTTTCGTATTTCTGGATCTGTTGGAACGTGACTCCCAGGTGCTTGCCGAGTTCCGTCTGCGACATCTGGTGTGACATGCGCAACGACAGGATTCGGACGCCAACCTCGCGGTCGTAGGGGTCGCGGAGGCGTCCCGTCGCCTGACCCCTCATTGCGTTGGTCCATTGTTTCATCTTCGATCACCCGTGCGTTTATTGTGTCGCTGCGGCGACACGGCCGACAACTATACCTAGAAGCCGCAGTTCTGACGTGGTATTTTTCCGGCGGGGGAGGCTGAATATATGGGGAAAAGCTTTTCTGTGACCGACGCGAAGGAAACTATTCCTACTTCGCACCCTTTTGACACGGCGGCGCCGTCGATCTCCCGCCGGGCACTCGATTACAACAGTCTGCTCAGCGGCAATTACTGGGGCGAATTGCGCACCTTCCTCTGGGTGGCCAAGGCCGGCAGCCTGACACGGGCCGCCGAGTTGATGGGGTCCAGCCACGCCACCGTGGGCCGCGAAATCCGCCGGCTGCAAGACCAGATGGGCTCGCAGCTCGTGATCTTGACCAAGAATGGCGCCCATCTCACCGAGAAGGGCCAAGCGCTGACCGACGAGCTTCTGCGCCTGGACCAGCGGCTGTTTTCCATCGCCAGCGATCTGCGGGCCACCAAGGACGAGGCCGAGGGTACGGTTCGGCTCGGCATAACGGACGGCCTCGGCGTCTTCTTTCTGGTACCCGAACTGCGGCGTTTCTCGATGGCGTATCCGAAGATTCAGGTGCACGCCAAGAGCCCCGGCAATTTCAAGAATCTGCACGAAAACCAGACCGATGTCATCGTCGGATTTCATCCTTCGTCATCGCATGACATGACGAGCCGGCCGCTGGGCTGGCTGCATTTTATCCCGATCGCGACCCAGGCGTATATCGACCGCATGGGCTGCCCCACCCTCGCCAACGCCCACAAGCACCTTTTCATCGATTCCGAGATCTACTCGGCGAACGGACCGTGGGACTCCTGGCACGCTCTGATCAACAGGGGCACCGTCGCGCATTGCTGCGACGCCTCGATCTCCTACGGCATGATGGTGAAGGCGGGCCTCGGGATAGGCCTGCTCGCCAACTACAACATGACGGAGCCGTCGGCACGGCCGCTCGATCTCGACGTTCATGTCAAGCTGCAACTCCACGTCATCGCCCTGAGCGAACGGCTGCGCTCGAAGCCGGTGCGGGCCGTCTTCGAAATGGTGGAAAATATATTCGGGACGAGAAATCCGTGGTTCCGCGAGGAAATGGTGCTGTCCGTCGACGATCCGCTCTATCGCGAGGGACACACGCTGCTTTTCAATCTGTAAGGTATCGCCTCAATCTATGAATTCTATCCGCGCCGCGGCGGAAACACGCTCGGCGAAATCGATATAGCGATTGCCGGTATCCTCCAGAAGTTCCGCCAGCAAAATCGACGGCTTGGGCGTGGCCTCGAGCAGGCGGCGGAACATCTCGGCCTGAATCATCAGACTGCGACGAATGTGCTCGATGAGCACGGCGCTTTGCGCGTCGAGAAGCGTTTCGCGCGGATCGATCGGCAGCAGTTCGCCGTCCGCTCCGTCGATCGCAATCAGGTCATCCCTGGCTTCTTCAATCGGGAACGGTTCACTCATCGCCGGTCTCGAACGCGCTCGGCTTGTCCCACTGCCCCTCGATCCGAAACAGGACCTTGGGATGACTTTGCAAAGTAATCGCATCGGCCGGCGGCGACAGCGATTTGACCAGCTCGATGTAAGGCTCGTGGCCCTCGGTATTGACGACCGGCCGGCCTTGGACGCGTTGGAAGCCGAGCAGCATCTCCCACAGACGCGCATATTTGGGTTCGGCATGGGTGACCAGCTGATGGTAGCCCTTCCTGGCAACGTGATCGAAAATGAATTCGGCGCTGCGCTTGATCACGCGCGGGTTGCGGTAGGCCGGACGGAACGCGGTGCGCTCGATCTTGGCGAAGTCGCGAAACCATCTGATGCGAGCGGCGCCGATAGGCTCCTGTTTGGCATAAACGATGATATGAGTTGCCTGATAATCGTTGCCGTCTATAGCCTGGTCCGCGCTGAGCCCGGTATCCTCCATGAAACAAATGGCGCGGATGGCCATGGCGTGCATGAACTGTTCCGCGGACGCCACGACCTGCGTGTGAATATCGTTATCAGCCTGGATAACTCTATTCGCCGACACGGAACATCCTCGCTTCATTGCATGGCATGTGCGAAGATGCCTTTCGCTCCGAGCAATAGGAATACACACTTTGAACGGCGGCGGTTCAGATATGAACGATGGTCCCAAAGAGGACATCGAACTCACCGCATTCGCGAGCATATGCGGTGAAGCAGCCCAACGACACGGCGACGATTGGCCGGCCGTCGAGCGCCATATCAAAAAATGCGTCGCCGCGCTGCCGACCGAGCGGCGGCGGCGTCTCGCCAGCGAAGTCGAGCGCATCCTGCGGTACTGCGCGCCGAACGGCGATGCATCGACGCAATGATTTTGCCAGGCGCTCCCCGTCGGGCGCGACGCCGAGCGGCGCTGAGGTCGCGGTGCGCCGATAGCGGATTTCGCCGCCGCCTCGTCGCGGCTGCCTGCCAGGAGCGATCGTTTTTCGTCAGCTCGCCGCAGTGTCCGCACCGGCCCGTTCGGGCGACAAACGCGAGCGCCGCGTTTTGCAATAGACAGGGCAGCGCCGTGCTGGCTAGGCTTGAGCGGCAGGTGGACAAGCATGCCGGGCCAAGACAGTTACGACTACATCATCATCGGCGCCGGCTCGGCGGGCTGCACATTGGCGGCCAGGCTGAGCGACGACAAGGGCCGGCGCGTCCTCTTGGTCGAAGCCGGCGGCTGGGACACCGATCCGTGGATCAAGATTCCACTGGGCTGGCCGCGGCTTCTTCTCAACCGCAAGCACGACTGGATGTATTTCGCCGAGCCCGAAGCCACGACCGGCGGGCGCGGCCTGGAATGCGCCCGCGGCCGGATCATCGGCGGCTCGTCGTCCATCAATGCCATGGCTTATACCCGCGGCCATCGCGGCGACTACGACCGCTGGGCCGCCTCCGGCCTCGCCGGATGGTCGTACGCCCATGTGCTGCCCTACTTCCGGCGCCAGGAATCCTGGAAGGGCGGCCCGAGCTTCTATCGCGGCGGCGACGGCCCGTTGTCGACCCAGATGACCAGTTTTTCCGACCCTCTGGTCGACGCCTTCGGCGCCGCCGGCCAGGCTGCGGGCTACAAGGCCACGCCCGATTACAACGGCGCCCAGCAGGAAGGTTTTGGCGTCTGGCAGTTGACCGTGCGCGACGGCCGCCGTTGCAGCGCCGCCGACGCCTATCTGCGGCCGGCATTGACCCGGCCGAACCTCACGGTCGAGATCAAATCCCTGGTGACCCGGCTGGTGTTCTCCGGCACGCGCGCGGTCGGCATCGAGTATGTGCGAAACGGCCGCAGCGTCACGGCGCAGGCCGAGCGCGAGGTGATTCTCTGCGGCGGCGTCATCAACTCGCCGCAGCTCCTGATGCTGTCGGGGATCGGCGAACCGGACGAGCTGCGCCGCCATGGCATCGCGGTGAAGGTCGCGCTGCCCGGCGTCGGCAAGAACCTGCAGGACCATATCTCGGCGCAGATCGCCTATCAGCGCAAAACGCCGGGCCCGTTCCATCGCGCCATGCGGTTCGACCGCATCGTGCCGGCGCTGGCCGACGCCTATCTGCACGGCGAGGGCATCGCCACCGACCTGCCGACCGGACGGCTGGCGTTCCTCAAGAGCCGGCCGGACGTCGCCCTGCCGGACGTGGAGCTCATCTTCAATGCGGCGCCGTTCACGGCGACGACCTATCTGATGCCGTTCCGCCGCCCCTACACGGACGGTTACGCCTGCCGCGCCGTCGTGCTGCGGCCGGAAAGCCGCGGCCGGGTCGAACTCGCCTCGGCCGATCCGCGAAAGCCGCTGCGCATCCGCCAGAACTTTCTCGCAACCGACAATGACTGGAAGACGTTGCGCGCCGGGCTGCGCATGGCCCGCGACGTTTGCGGCCAGGCCCCGATGGCGCCGTTCATGGAACGCGAGATCGCGCCGGGCGCGGCCGGCACCTCCGATGCCGATCTCGACGCCTATATCCGCGCCAACTCGATCACGGTTCATCATCCGCTGGGCACCTGCAAGATGGGAATTCCGTCCGATCGGACGGCGGTGGTCGATTCCGAGCTTCGGGTCCTCGGTACCCAAGGGCTGCGCGTCGTCGATGGCTCGGTCATGCCGGACCTTGTCGGCGCCCACATCAACGGGCCCATCATCATGATTGCCGAGAAAGCCGCCGACCTGATCCGTGGCCGCCAGCCGCTCGAAGCGGCACGAATCTCCGGCGCATCGGAATTGTCGCGCCCCTGAACGGCGTCGTTTGCCGTAAAGACGGCCGGGATCGCCGCGGAAAGCGCGCCGGTCGGGCGGGCGCCAGCGCGGTCGATCGCCACGGCGGACACGACCGCCCGCCTCGCGGCCGGGCTTCTCGGCTGGGTTGGCGGCGGCGGAAAAAGCCCATATCTCGTAAGCCTCGGGCCGGGCTTCACAATCCTGTCACGCCTGCCTATAAACTAGCTGCCAACGCCGCACTGCGGCATCTGAGTCGAGGTAAGGAGCGTCGGCTTGAACGCTCATGTGTCGCCATCGGGCTGGCCTGCTTTGGTCCTCAACGCGGACTTCCGTCCGCTGAGCTATTATCCGCTGTCGCTGTGGTCATGGCAGGACGCCATCAAGGCGGTATTCCTCGAGCGGGTGAACATCGTCGCCAACTACGACCGCGCGGTGCGCAGCCCCAGCTTCGAGATGAAGCTGCCCAGCGTGGTGTCGCTGAAGACTTTCGTGAAACCGTCGACCCATCCGGCCTTCACCCGATTCAACGTGTTCCTGCGCGACCGCTTCGCCTGCCAATATTGCGGCGCCCGCGACGATCTGACGTTCGATCATCTGATCCCGCGCTCGCGGGGCGGCCACACCATGTGGAACAACGTGGTCGCCGCCTGCTCGCCGTGCAATCTGCGCAAGGGCAACCTGACGCCGGACGAATCCAAGATGTGGCCGTCGCAGGCGCCGTTTCAGCCGACGGTGCAGCACCTGCACCGCAACGGCCGACTGTTTCCGCCGAACTATCTGCATGACAGCTGGCTCGATTATCTCTATTGGGATACCGAGCTCGATCCGTAAGGGTCCGGCTGGGGGGCGTCTTGCTTTTTACCGACTTCGACGCGCTTGGGCGCAGGCTGCGCCTGTTTGGCTCTGCCGTCGCCTGGCGCCGGCGGCTGGCGGTGTTCGGGCATGCACCGTTCGGGCGGCTGCCGACCGCCGATTTGCGCATTCGGCTGACCTGCGCGCGGCCGGAATGCGCGCCATTCCCCGCGGGCATGACCGAAACCGCCAAGGGCTATCGAACCGATCGGGACGCGAGCCTGGTCGCGCTGTTCAAGCACACCGCCGCGATCACCGATCTGACGCTGTTTCCCAGCACCGAGACCTATTTGCGGGCGGTGTCACGGGAAACCAACGGCAAGTACCGCCGCTCCGCCAACAAGGCCCGCCGCGGCGGCTATTTCAGCCGGCGCATCGCGGTCGGCGCGTACGCGCAAAGCCTGTTCGACATCAAGGCGTCCAAAGCGACGCGGTCGCACGGCGCGGTGCCCGAGGCGACCGGCCTCCTGAGGCGGCCGGAGCGCGATCAGGAATTCCCGCTCGCCGCGTCGTCCTGCCGCGAGCATTGGCGCATCGATTGGGGACTGTTCAATCAATCCGACGCGAGAATGTGGGGCTTCGCCTCGCTCATTCGCGCCGGCAATATCGTGCAGATCGACCACATGATGGCGCATGCCGAGGTGCTGCGGACCGGCGGCATGAAGCTGATGCAGTTCGATATCATGGCGTGGCTGTTGGACCGCGGCGATCCGCTGGTCGGCGGCCTCGACTATCTGCTGCACGGCGCCGTCGAAGAGGGCGGCGCCGGCGCCGCCGACTGGCGGCGCTACGTGCACCAGCGGCCCTATGCGCTGCGGCTGGCGCATCCGGAGCGGGTCCGGGTGCCGCCTGATTTCGATCCGCAAGCCTATCTGGCGCTCAATCCGGATGTGCGCGCCGCAGGCGCCGAACCGCGCAAGCATTACTTGCGCCACGGCGTCGTCGAGAACCGGCGCTACAAGTGGTCCCACGCCGCCGAATAACCGTTACGCCGCAGCTTCCTTGCCGGCGCCGGCGAAGGCCGGGGCGACCTCGGCCATGAAACGCGCCATCTCGTCCTTGACCTGGTTGTGCGGCTTCATGCCGACGTTGAAATACAGGATCACCTCGGAGAAGCCGGCCGCCTCGACCTTCTTCAGGGTGTCGATGATCCGCGCCGTCGAGCCGAGCAGCACCGAATTCTCCGTCAGATCCTCCGGCTTCACCTTGCCGAGCCGGTCGACCATGTCGACGAAGTACCGATAGCTCGGCGGCGCGGTCTTCGGATCGCCGGGCAGCGCCGGAATGACGCATTCCCGGTAATAGCGGATCTGCCGGGCCCGCTGCGCATCTTCCTGCGCCTTGGTGTCGGCGAAATGGGTGAAGTAGCTGCACATCAGGCGGCCGGGCTTGCGGCCGTATTTGGCGCAGGTCTCGTTGTAGAGATCGGCCACCTGCCGCAATCCGCCGAAGCTCATCGCCGCCGCGAACGGCGCCACGATCAGCCCGCAGTCGAGCCGCGCGGCGAGCTCGATGGAGGGTTTCGAGAACGATCCCACATAGGTCGGCAACGGCCGCTGGATCGGCTTCGGCGTGATGCGCACGTCGTCGAACGCATAGTGCTTGCCGTGATGGGAGATGCGGTCGTCCGCCATCCACAGCGTCCGCACCACCTCGAGGCCTTCTTCGAAGATGCCCTGGTTGTCGTCGAACGAGACGTGGAACGGCTCATATTCGCGCCGGTCGTAGCCGCGGCCGCAGGCGAAATCGACCCGGCCGCCGGACAACAGATCGAGCGTCGCCCACTGCTCGGCGACCCGGATCGGATTGTGCAGCGGCAGCACGGTGACGGCCGGTGCCAGCCGGATGCGCGTGGTGTTGGCGGCCACATAGGACAGCACCAGGTCCGGGCACGACAGCACCCCGAGTGAATTGAAATGATGCTCGCCGATCCAGGCCGAATGCATGCCGAGCCTGTCGGCATAGAGCGCCTCGGCGGTGATGTCGGCGACGAACTGGTTCGAGGAGCGATCGTTGTTTTGGTAATGATTGTCGCTCAGCGTGAAATAGCCGAAGTCCATGCTCACCTCCCACGAAGACGCGTTGGCAACGATTATGCCGGTACGATAGTTGAAAACGCATCTGTTGTAAACGCAATAGTCAGCCGCTAGTCTGGCGCCGCGATGGCGTCTTCCAAGCTCGATCTCGGCGACTACCTGCCCTACCTGGTGAACCGGGTCGGCACTATCATTGCCGATCAGTTCGGCGCGCAGGCGCTGGCGGAGCACGGGCTCAGCATCGCGATGTGGCGGGTGATGGCGGTGCTGGCCAGCACCGGCGGTCAGCGGCAGATCGACCTTGCCGACTTGACCAGCATCGATGCCTCGACGCTGTCGCGGCTGGTGAGCCGCATGGTGCGCATCGGCTTGGTGACGCGGACGCGCTCCACCAGCAGCAATCGCGAAGTCGACGTCAAGCTTTCGCGCCAGGGCAGCGCGCTGGTCGAGCGGCTCATTCCGATCGCGCGCGAATTCGAGAATGCCGCCATTGCCGGCCTGCCGCGGCAAGAGCTGATGCTGCTCAAGCGCTGCCTGCGGCGCATGTACGGCAACATGAAAAGCCGGCCGGCGGCGGCGCCCCGGCAACGGCCGAAGCGTGCCGCAGTCTGACGATCACTCGACGCTCGCCCCCGGCGCGCTGTCCTCGAACACCGTCTGCACCGGCGGCTTGCCGGAAAAGCCCAGTTCGCTCCAGCGCGCGACGACCTGCTCGTAGGTTTGCTTGGAAAGCTTGGTGCGCTTGGAGAAGGTCTTGATGAAGCGATAGTCCATGCAGGCGTTGATCAGCGCCTTCGAGCCCCACGGCCGGATTTCCGGCGGATTGAGGCTGGGATCGAGGAACGTGCTCCAGGTCTCGCGCAGAATGTCGATCGATTGCGCCGGCCGCGACCGTGTCGCCATCGCCCACAGCACCTGATGCACGTTGGTCGGATCGACGTCGTCGTCGACGACGATCACGTATTTGCCGAAATACGCGCCGCCGGTGCATTGCGCGGCAAGCGCCATGGCCTGCGCCGCATGGCCGGGATACATCTGTTTGATCGAGACCACGGTGATGCCCCAGCCGGCGGCTTCCGGAATCGACCAGACGCCCTGGACGCCCGGCACGCCAAGCTTTTGCAGGTCCGCCCAGATCGCCGCCGAGCGCAGCGCCGCCCAGAACAGGCCGGCCTCGTTGGCGGGGCCGTCCGCCATCAGCGCGCAGGTCAGCGTCGGATTGTTGCGGTAGCGGATGCGCTCGACCCGCATATACGGCGTCGCGCCGCTCGGCCGCCCGTAATAGCCGGTGAATTCGCCGAACGGGCCTTCGGCGAAGGTCTCGTCCGGATAGACGAAGCCTTCGAGGATGATCTCGGCGCGCGCCGGCAGCGGCAGCCCGGTGATCTCGCTCTTGAACAGCTCGATCGGCGCGCCGTTGATGCCGCCGTAATATTCGTATTCGCTCTCGGTCTTGGGAAAACTCGTCGCCGCCACCAGAAACAGCAGCGGATCGATGCCATACGCCGCGGCGATCGGCATCGGCTTGCCCATCTTCCACCACTTCTCGCGATCGAGCGTGGCGTCCTTGCCGGGCGAGGTATAGACGCCGATCTCGCGCGGCCCTTTGATCATCATCCGATAGGTGCCGACATTGATGCGGCCAGTCTCCGGGCATTGCGTCACCACGGCATCGCCGGTGCCGAGGTAGAGCCCGCCGTCGAGCGGCCACATGCGCTGCGCGGGGAACAGTCGGATGTCGATCTGGTCGCCGTCGACCACGTTCTGATTGCAGATCGCGGTCTCCGCCGGCACCTCCTTGGGCTTCATGGTGCGGCCCATCTTGCGCTGCAGCGCCTGCACCGCCGCGAGCGGATGATCGACCGGCGCTTCGCCGATCATCACGCAGAACCGCGACAGGTTGCAGCCGATCATGTTGTAGAGCGCGCGATGGCCGGGATGGCCCTTGATATTCTCGAACAGCAGCGCCGGGCTTTTCTCGCCGCCCACCAGATAGGTGATGGTGGCGGCTTCCAGGTCGGGATCCACCTCGGCGGTGATGCGCTTGAGTTCGCCCATCGCCTCGACCTTGGCCAGCCATTCGTCGATGTCGCTGGAATTGGGCCTTGCCCGGGTTTGGCCCGGCTCGAGCTCATCCGACGGCGCCGGCTTTTCGGACGCAACCGACACGCTCATGTCCATGGACGATTTCCTGCCTGCACAACGCGCTCGCCCCATCATAGTGAGGCGGGCCGGACTAATCGATAGAGAATTCCCAATTGGCGGCGGACCGAGGCTGTGCGAGCATCGCCGCGTCAAGGAGGACTGTGCCGATGTCAGTGAATCCGATCGGGGGCGGCCAGATCGGCCGTTCGGTGCCGCGGCTGGAAGCCCGCGACAAGGTCACCGGCCGCGCCGAATACACCCATCTGATGCGGCTGCCCGGCATGCTGTACGGCAAGATCTTCCGGTCAACGGTGCCGCACGGCCGCATCAAGTCGATCGACACCGGCGCGGCAAAGCAGGTCCCGGGCGTGTACCGCGTCATCACCGCCGAGGACGTTCTCAAAGTCATTCCGAATCCCTATTACGGCCCGGCCTTTCACGACCAGCCGATCCTCGCCATCGACAAAGTGCGGTTCGTCGGCGAGCCGGTCGCCGTGGTGCTGGCGGCCGATCCGCACATCGCCGAGGCCGCCGCCCAGGAAATCGTCGCCGAATATGACGAGCTGCCGGCCGTCTACGACGAAGTCGAGGCCATGACGGCGTCGACTTTCGTCCATGACGAGCTCAAGCCGGCCGGCACCTTCGCCGATCTCAAGCACCTCAAGGGCCAGCGCGATACCAACCTCGCGCTCAATGCCAAATTGCGGCTCGGCGATGTCGACAAGGCCTTCGCCGCCGCGTCCCGCGTATTCGAGCACGAATTCCGCACGCAAAAATGCCTGCATGTGCCGCTCGAGCCGCACGCCTCGATCGCCGACGCCAAGGAGACCGGCGTCACGATCTATTCCGGCTCGCAGGGACCGTCGTTCGTGCGCGCGGAGATCGCGCGGCTGTTGGGCTGGCCGGAAAACCGCGTGCGCATCAAGGTGCCGTATCTCGGCGGCGGCTATGGCGGCAAGCTCTACATCAAGCTCGAAGCGCTGGTGACGGCGTGTTCGATGATCGCCCGCCGTCCGGTCAAGATCGCGCTCACCATGGAGGAGGAGTTTTATCAGATCACCAAGCACCCGAGCACGGTGCGCATCAAAAGTGCGGTCGACGACAAGGGCCGTATCACCGCGCGCAAATGCGAAGTGTTCTGGAACGGCGGCGCCTATGCGGACATCGGCCCGCGCGTCACCCACAAATCGGGCTTCCTCGCCGCCGGCCCGTACGACGTCGACAATGTCTGGATCGACTCCTACGCCATGTACACCAACATGACGCCGGCCGGCGCGCTGCGCGGCTTCGGCATGCCGCAGCTTGCCTTTGCCCACGAATGTCATACCGACATGATCGCCGGCGCGCTGCAGGTGGATCCGGTGGAATTCCGCCGCCGCAACCTGCTGCGCGACGGCCGCCCGCAGGCAACCGGCACGATCCTCAAAGATGCGCCGCTCGAGACAATCCTCGACCATGTCGCCGACCGGCTGCACTGGAAAGACAAGTTCGATCGCGGCGGCGGCACGCTCCGGCGCGGCCGCGGCCTCGCCATCGCGCTCAAGGCCTGCGTGTCGCCGACGGCCTCGGTCGCCATTCTCAATGTCGGCGCCGACGGAAGCGCCACGCTGTACATTTCGACCGTCGACATGGGCCAGGGCTCCGACACCGCGATGGCGCAGATCGTCGGCGAGGTGCTCAACATGCCGGCGGAATCGGTGCGGATCGTCGCCCGCGACACCGACGTGACGCCGTACGACATGGGCACCCTGGGCTCGCGCTCGATGTTCCACATGGGCCATGCCGTGCGGCTCGCCGCCGAAGACGCCCGCAGCAAGATCGACGCGCTGCGCCGCGAGGTCGGCGAGCCGGAGGGCAGCAACACCCCGGTCGCCGGCCTGTTCATCAAAAAATTCGGCATGAAGGCCGGCAACATCGTCGGCAGCGGCAGCTACCGGCCCGATTACATCGCGCCCGACCACGACACCGGCCTGTCGACCGAAATCACGCCGTTCTGGATGGCCGGCGGCTCCGGCGCCGAGGTCGAAGTCGATACCGAGACCGGCCGCGTGCGCATCGCCAGGATGATCAACGTGGTCGACTGCGGCCGGCTGGTGAACCCGCGCATCGTCGAGACGCAGATTTCCGGCGCCGCCCTGATGCAGCTTGGCTTCACGATGTTCGAGAAGATCGAGCTCGACGGCGGCCAGGTCACCAACGCGTCGTTCGCCGATTACAAGATTCCGGGCATCGGCGACCTGCCGGGCGCCATGATCAACGAGGCGATCGACGCCTACCAGCACAACGCGCCGTTCGGCGCCAAAGGCGTCGGCGAATCCTCGACGCTGTGCCTGTCGCCGGCCATCGCCAACGCCATCGACGACGCCGTCGGCGTGCGACTGATGGAACTGCCGCTGACGCCCGAAGCGGTGCTGCGCGCGATGCGCGAGCGCGACGGCAAGCCGCTGTAGAGGTGCTTACGGCCTTTTCGCTGCTTTGACGGGCGCGACGGCGGCGACAAGCGGTCTTTCAGCCCGCCCGACTGTGATGTTCTGTTGCATCGACACTGGGTCGCTTGCCGGAAATGTTGCCTCCAGCGCCTGGTCGAGCAAGCGATCCTGCTCGGACCGCGTTTCCCTCGTCTGCTTGTCTTTCATGCCACACACGCCATGAGACGCTGCTGATCACAAGCGGTGGATTCCGCTGCCAGCCGCGCCTCGTCATCGGTACGTAGTGACCGGCGGCGCGGAAACCAAGCCGGCCGCGCGGAATGCCGGCACGCGGCGTCAAGCCTCCGACGCATCTTGCCGACGAGCGGAAATAGATTGCAGCGGCGCGTCGGACGGCGGGCCCGAGGCGTGCTAGGATTTGGTTGCCATGACGCAGGGGGGCTGCCGATGGCAGGGCTCGGCTGTTCCATCGTACGACGCGTTGCCGTCGCGATGGCGACCATCGTGCCGTTACAGCACGCCGGGGCAGCCGACGACGCGCCAAACAATGCCAATCCCAGCTGGTCCGCGCCGGACCACGGCTGGCCGTCGCTGCCCGCGGCGCTTCGCCGGTTGACGGATCCGGGAGGGCTGCGCTCGAAGCTGGAGCAAGCCGGCCTGCAGTTCACCTTCACCTATTACGGCGACGCGTTCGCAAATCCCTCGGGCGGCGTGGCGCAGGGCCTGGGCTACGACGGCCGTTTCGGCGCCATCATCGATGCCGACCTCGAAAAGCTCGCCGGATGGTCCGGCGCCATCTTTCACGCCAGCATTCATCAGATCCACGGCACGCAATTCAGCGCCACCAATCTGGAGAATCTTGCGCTCGTGAGCGGCGTCGAAGCGCCGCCGTCGACGCGTCTTTTCAATCTTTGGATCGAGCAGAAGATCGGCAGCGACGCCAATGTGCGTCTCGGTCAAATCACCGCCGCGCAGGAGTTCCTGGTCTCCCAGAATGCCGCCCTGTTCGTCAACTCGACGTTCGGCTGGCCCCTGCTGCCGGCGCAGGATCTGCCGAGCGGCGGCCCGGCTTATCCGGAAGCCACGCCTGGAGCCCGGCTGACATGGATGCCGACCGACCAACTGACCTTGCGCGCGGCCATCTTCAACGGCGACCCGGCCGGTCCCGGCGCCGGTAATCCGGTGCTGCGCGATCCCTACGGCCTTGCCTTCCGGGTGAACGATCCGCCGCTCGTCATCGCCGAACTGGCCTATTCGTATAATCAGAGCGGCCCGACAGCGCAGGAAAATCCGAACCAAGAAGGCGGCGGGCGACCGCCGCGGCAGCACACGACGGCGGCGCCATCGGGCAGCAGCGGCTTGCCGGGCACCATAAAACTCGGCGGCTGGGTTCACACCGGCCAGTTCGCGGATCAACAGTTCGACAGTCAGGGCGGATTGCTCGGCGAGTCGGCAGCGCCGGCATTGCAACATTCCGGCAATTTCGCCGTCTATGGCATGATCGATCAGATGCTGTGGCGCGCCGCCGGCAATGACTGGCGCGCACTGAACGGTTTCGTGCGCACCGTGGCGGCGCCGGACGATCGCAACCTGATCGACTTCTATCTGGACGCCGGATTGACCTTCAAAGGTCTTGTTGATTCACGGCCCGACGACATTGCCGGCTTCGGCATGGCATACGGCCGCATCTCGCCGCAGGCGGCGGCGCACGACCGCGACGTCGCGGCGCTCACCGGCATTCCGATGCCGATCCGCGACTATGAAGCAGCGATGGAACTGAGCTATCAAATGCAGCTGGCGGAGAACTGGTCGTTGCAGCCCAACGTGCAATACATCGTTCATCCCGGCGGCCACGTCCCTGATCCGCGCGATCCAAGCGGCGCCAGTGCCATCCCGAATGCCTTCGTGCTCGGCCTGCGAACCATGTTGAAATTCTAAAGGTTGCATTGCCGAAGACCACGAACCCCGGCCCGTCGCCGGGCGCCGGCGACCGCGTGGGCCGTGTGCCACGTCGACGCTCGAATTGCCGCTTTCCTTGGGGCGCGCGGTGCCATAACTTCCGGCACAATAAGATGACTGCGGGAGGACGCGATGGCCGGCCAGCCGGAAGTTCAAGTCTCACATTTCCTGGACCAGCACGGGCTCGGCGCATTCCAGATCAAGCTGCTGTTCTGGTCGGTCCTGATCGCCTTCATCGACGGCTACGACATCGGCGCCATTGCGTTCGCGGCGCCGCACCTCATCCCCGAATGGCATATTTCGCCGAAAGATCTCGGGCTGGTGCTCAGCGCCAGCAATTTCGGCGTGCTGTTCGGCTCGCAGATCTTCGGCTGGATCGGCGACCGCTACGGCCGCAAGACCGCGCTGATCGTCTCGAACATCCTGTTCGGCGTGTTCACCTACTGGGCCGCCTATTCGACCAACCTGACCGAACTGTCGTGGCTGCGCTTCATCGCCGGGCTCGGCATCGGCGGCGTCATCCCCAACATCGTGGCGATCAACGCCGAATTGGCGCCGCGATACTTGCGGGCGACGCTGGCGATCATCGCCGCCGGCATGGTGCCGATCGGCGGGGCGCTCGCCGGCTTCGCCAGCGCGGTCTTCGTTCCGCAATATGGCTGGCAGATTCTGTTCAAGATCGGCGGCATCGCCCCGCTGGTGTTTGCGGTTCTGGCCATTTTCGCGCTGCCGGAGTTGGTCAAATTCATGGCGCTGCACGAAAGCCACCGCCGCAAGATGGAGGCGCTGCTGGCGGCGATCCGTCCCGGCTTTGTCGCGCCGCCGAACGCGCGCTTCGTCATCGAGGACGAGCAGCAATCGCCGGGCTCCAACCCGATCTACCTGTTCGGCAACGGCCTGGCGGCGATCACGCCACTGACCTGGCTGATGTTCGCGCTCAACCTGATGGGCTACTTCTTCCTCATCAGCTGGACGCCGACGCTCATGGGCGCCGCGCACGTGCCGCCGGCGACCGCGGCGCTGGCCGGCGCGACGCTGCAGGTCGGCGGCACGGTCGGCGCGCTGGTGCTGTGCTGGTGGCTGCAGCGGTCGCGCTTCCTGGCCATCGCCATCCTGTTCGTGATCGCGGTGCCGGTGGTGGGCTCGATCGGCTATGCCGGCCTGACCTCGACCACGGCGCTGCTCACGGCGACGTTCTTCGCCGGCGCGCTGGTGCTCGGCATCCAGTCCGGCATCAATGTGGTCGGCGCACTGATCTATCCGACCAGCCTGCGCGCCAACGGCTCGGGCTGGCAGCTCGGCATCGGCCGGCTCGGCGCCATCGTCGGTCCCCTGGTGGGTGCGCAGTTTGCCGGCCTGCCGGTCGACCAGCTCTACATGTGGTCGGCGGCCCCGTTCGCGCTCGGCGCGGTGGTGTGCTTCGTCATCTATCTGCTCAATAAGGCCCGGCTTGCGGCACGTCCGGAACTGGCGAAGGCGCAGTAGCGGACAGCCGCGCCAGCCCAGCCGCTTGCGTCCGTTCCCTCGCCCCGTGCGGGCGAGGGCGTCATCTAAAACGGCTCATAGCCCCTGAGCGCCGGCATCACCTTTTCGCCGAACAGCCGGATCGAGCGAAGGAGCTCGGCTTCCGGCAAGTCGGAGAAATTGAACTCGCCCATGAACACGTTGAACACGCCGGCTTGCGCGGCGGCGCGGATTTTCGCCGCGACGGTTTCGGGCGAGCCGATGAAGACCAGGTCGTGCTCGAGCAGATACTGCGCGTCGAACAGGTGCTGCATGATCTCAGAAGCGCCGGGCTCGCCGCGGCCGATGAACATCCTGGCGTGCTCGCGGGCCCGCGCTTCGAAGGTGTCGCCGGGCTCCGGCGGTTTGAGGAAGCCCTCATAGGCCCGGCTGGCGCGGAACAGCGCGGTGTCGAGCGCCTTGTCGTCGGTCTCGTCGACATAGACCACCGTGCAATAGGCGATGTTCGGCTTCGCCGGATGGCCGAGGCGCTGCCAGTCCGCCAGGAATTTGCGATAGCGCGGCGCCGCGTCGGTGCGCGGATAGACCAGGAAATAGCCGGGATTGATCGCGTTCTTGGCGCAGAATTCGAGCGTCTGCGGATCGCGGCTCATCATCCACAGCGGCGGATGCGGCCGTTGCACCGGCGGCACCGCAATGCGGGCATTGTCGGTGTGGAAGTCCTGGCCGTGGAACGAGAACGGCTGGGTGTCGCCGAATGCGGCGCGCAGGTAATCGACAAATTCCAGGGTCGGCGATTTGCGCGCCCCGTAATCCAGGCCGAACGGCCGGAAATAATCCGCATTGATGCCGGGGACGAGACCGAGCTCCATGCGGCCGCCGAGCATCTGGTCGACGATCGCGATCTCCTCGGCGAGGCGGAGCGGATGATAGAGCGGCACGATGTAGCCCATCGGCCCGATGCGTAGCCGCCTGGTTCGCGCGCCGGCGCCGACCGCATAGAGGCTCGGCGACGACATCCAGCTTTCGTCGGGCCGGAAATGATGCTCGACGCAGAACGAGTGATCGAAGCCCAGATCATCGCACAACGCGAGCTCGCGCCACAGCTGCTCGTAGCGCTGGTGCGGCGTCATGCCGGGCTTGGCCCAGATATGGGAGAAATGCGCGAATTTCATTCTGCTGCGCTGCTTGGGATCACGCCGTCATCGGCGGACGGCAAAGCCGGCGTTCGTTACTTCTCGGTTTTGCGCAATGTGCACCGAATTTCTTTCGGCTGGCAAGCGATGCCGATATTCGAGCAGCTGATGGCGTCCGTCGCCGCGCGCCGGCATTGGCGACAATCATCGGTCCATTCGATGCAAAGCTTCTCGTGCCTGCCGAATTGCCAGATGGTGTCGTCCGGCGTCACGGCGGGCGGCGCCGCCTCCTCGGCGATGGCGGGCGCGCCCAGCGTCGCCGGCATCGCCAACGATGCCAGCGGCAATGCCGCCACGATGGCCCATCGAAACATTTTGGCCGGCATCCGCCCCGCTCCTTCGTGGAAGGATGGCGGGCCGCGCCGCACGGTCAGAATGCGAACGCGATGACCACGGCAAGCAAAACGCCGCCGGCAATGATCGCGATCTCGAGTGCATCGAACTTTGCTGCGGATGGACGCGAAACGACTGGCAGGGGCATCACACGCGCCTCCTTTAAACATAAGGCTGAACTAATGAATGACGGGCAGCCGTCCGCTGAGAGCCGTAGGCTGTCCGGCCTTGACGAGCGGCGTCGTGCCGAGATCCATTTGGCTGACCTGCGCGAAAGTGGCGACGATCGCCACCACGGTCGCGCATAGAAGCCCGACGACAACGATCTTCAAATGGGTCGCGCGGTCGGCGCTGTTGAGCGAATGATTCACGACGCTCTCCTATTTGTTCTATTGTTGATGCTTCATTACCCTGCCTTCCGCCCCCCGGGATGTGACTCAAAGCACAATTCGGCGCTTTTGCCGTTCCGCCATAAAACCGCGTCAAATCGTGCTCGAGGAGGGCCGGGCAACGGACGGCGCCGCCGCGGCCCCGGCGCCGTTACGTCGTTCAAGCCGCGCACCGCCGCCATCCGGCCGGACAACGTCACGGATCGCGTCGAGGACCCGATTCACGGCTTGAAGAGGAAGCGCGCTAATTCCGCTTCGCATCCGCCGATGGCTGCCGGCTACGCCCCAGGGCGACAAAAGCTGGTTAAAATGCGGACCAAACGCATCAAACCACTTTTATTTTAGTGCCGAATCAGATCGTGCTTTCAGGGCGCATTGAGCGCCCAAGGAAACCATCAACCATGGCTCGTTCAGCTAAAGCACCGAAATCCCCTGCCGCCAAGACCAGTCGTCCGGTTACGCTCAAGCATCTTGCAGCCGCCTTGGCCGAGGAGCATCAGTTGACCAAGCGGGCCGGTGAAGCCCTTCTCGGCGACCTCGTCGCCTTGATTACCAAGCATCTCAAGAAGGGCGAGCGGATCCGGATTGTGGGCCTCGGCATTTTGCAGGTCAGGAAGCGGGCCGCGCGCATGGGGCGCAATCCCGCCACCGGCGAAGCCATCAAGATCAAAGCCAGCAGGAAGGTCGCGTTCCGGGCGGCCAAGGACTTGAAACTCGCCATCTGACGGCGAGCTACGGGTTGCCGGATACAGCCCCGTCAACTCTCGTTGACGGGGCGTTTCTTTTTCTGCTGCTGCTCCGATTTTGCATCGGTATCGAATCGGCGATCGGCCGGCTCACTCGACAATGGAATTCAAGTACTCCGGCAGCGTGTTCCGAGACAGTCGCGCGAGACCGGCCGCCGAAGGCAATGCGCCTCTGCCCGACCTTGAAACGACAAGATCGCCAGCCGAGGCGGCAGTTTCAAATCGTTGCGGCAGGACGGCGGATTTCCGCGTAAGCCGCCGCCATCTCCGTCGACAGCGTATAGCTTCTGGTCTGATTGCACACCTGACAGACGAACGTCGTCCGTTGCATCTGCGGGGCTTTCGGATGCGGCAGAGCCGTGACGTAGATCATCTCGCTGTGGCACTTCGCGCAAGGTGCCGATAGTTCTTGAGCCATGACCGCGGCCTCATGTGTGCGGCCTAGTGTGTGGTTAAAAACTTGACGATTGGTTGAATATTGGCGTCACGATGCGAGCGCGTTGGTCGGCAGGATAGGGCAGCAGCAGCCCCCTGTCGTCCCCAACCGCCTTCTGCGGCTTCACGCCGAGAGCCAGTTCATCGAGAATGTGGAGCAATCCAAAAGGCAAGACGTCGCATACCCGGATTCATGCCCACATTTATCTATGAGACTTTATTCCTTGAACGGGAAATGGAACATGACCCGCGCCACGCCCGATCATGGCATTGCCATCGTCGGATGCTGACGATCGACATAGCGGCACGGCCATCCGGATAGATCTCGAAAATCTCGCCCGGATCGCCATTGCGGTCGCGTCGAACGGATCGCGCCTCGTCATTCCTGAATTTCTTTCAATAAAGAATGCAAGAGAAACAAGATTTTTATTTGAGCCCCTCGTCCCCAGTTCAACGTGACGGGCATTCAAGCGTCGAAGAAATTCTGCGCATCCCGACGCATATTAGTTGCTCCATGCTGCGGTAAAGCGACACATGTAGGCGCGTTGTCACGATTGAACAACAAGGCTTGGAAACGCCCATGACTGAAACGGCTATCAACCGTTCGACGCTAGCGCCGACGATCAGTCCAGTCTCCCCGAACGATCGCCGACGCGGGAGAGCCGCCGGGTGCCCCACCCGGCGGCTCTCATCCACCGCCGGCGATTTGGCTTCGGGTACGAGACCGCATCCGCCATTCGAGTGCATTGCGCTGCTGCTCCAAGGGGGCGGCGCGCTGGGTGCCTATCAGGCCGGGGTCTATGAGGCGTTGGCGGGCGCCGATCTGCATCCCGACTGGATCGCCGGCATCTCGATCGGTGCCATCAATGGCGCGCTGATCGCCGGCAATGCGCCGGAGGCCCGGGTCGACAAGCTACGGACGTTCTGGGAACGCGTCACGGACAAACCGTGCTTTGATTGGCGAGAGCGCTCGCTTTTAGCGAACAGCGATGCCGCGCGGCGGTGGCTGAACCAAGTGAGCTCCTATTTCACTCTAGCCGGCGGCGCGTCAGGATTCTTCACGCCGCGATTTCCGGCACCATGGTTGCAGCCGCTCGGCACCGCGGCGGCGACGAGCTTTTACGATACCAACCGCCTCAAGCAGACGCTCGAAGACCTGGTCGATTTCGACCGTATCAACGCCGGACGCCCGCGTTTCAGCGTCGGCGCGGTCAACGTGAGGAGCGGCAACTTCGTCTATTTCGACACCGAGACGCACACGCTCGGCCCGGCGCACATCATGGCGAGCGCGGCATTGCCACCCGGGTTTCCGGCCGTAGAGATCGAGGGCGAGCATTATTGGGATGGCGGCCTGGTGTCGAACACCCCGCTCCAATGGATCGTCGACAGCCGTCCGCATTTCGACACGCTGGCATTCCAGGTCGACCTGTGGAATGCGCGTGGCGAACTGCCACGCACCATCGCGGAGGTGGCAACCCGTCAGAAGGAAATCCAATATTCGAATCGTACCCGCGTCGGCACCGCCAGCTTCGAAGATATTCAGCGGTTGCGCCGGGCCCTGGCCGACCTGTTCGAGAAACTCCCCGAAGCGCTACGGAACGGCTCCGAGGCGCAGTTGCTCCAGCCGCTTGGCGATCACAAGGTCTACAACATCATGCACCTTGTCTATCGCGCCGAGAACTACGAGGGCCAGTCGAAGGATTACGACTTCTCGCGTGCCAGCATGGAGGAGCACTGGCGCGCCGGCCGGCGCGACGCCATTCGCACGTTGCGCCATCCGGAAGTGCTCAAGCGCCCCGCCAATCACGAAGGCGTCTTCACCTTCGACCTCTCCCACAAGGGATGCGAATAGAAAGGGCTTCAACGATGCCTGCCGTTCACCTCACTCACCGATCGCCCAACCGACGTGACGCTGCGGTTGCGCCAAAGATTGAAACGCAGCCTCGGACGAAGACGCTCCGATTTCAATGCCCGAATACCGGCCGCGAGGTTGACAGCGGCATCAGCGCCCGGCGCAGTACTCACCTGATCAGCATTCGGGTTCGATGCCCGATCTGCCAAGACCTTCACGACTGGCAAGTCGCGGACCAGAGTCCGGGCGCAGCCTTGTCGGCCGACGATCGCTCAAATGGCGCGCGTTTTATCGGGCCGCAGAGTGCGACCGAGGATTTTCAAGGCCCGCGTGCCGAGGTCGCCGGATTGCGCGAACAGTTGCTGGATGAACTGAATCACAGGCTCAAGAATAATCTGCAGATACTCTATGGTTTTCTGCGAATCGCGCACCGCAAAACGAACGACGCGGAAGCCCGCGAAGTGCTTTCTGATGCGTGTCGCCGCGTCGGGGCGATGGGGACCGCGCAACAGGTCTTTTACGCCGTCGGCGATTCAACCGAGGTCGACGGGCAACGATTTGTCGAAGCCGTCTGTGCCAATGCCAGGGGCTTCTTCAGTAAAGAGGTGTCGATCAGCTATGCAGCAAGCGCCGGGTCGCTGCCGAAAGAGACGGCGCTGCCCCTGGCGTTGGCTTTGAATGAAATGCTCACGAATGCCGCAAAATACGGGGCCGACGCGCGTGGCCTTGTGACCATCAACGTGGCGCTGAGCCAACGTCCGGGAGAGATCGTACTCTCAGTGCAAGACCAAGGATCGGGATTCAACTTTGAGGAGGCCGAAGGACGGTCGTCGGGCCTTGGCCTGGTGACGATGCTGGCGCAACGGCTCAAAGGCACCTTCGCGGTGGAACGAAGGTCCGGAGCGCGCTGCATTCTGAAATTCCCGGATCAGTGAAACCATAAAAACGCGATGCCCCTGCTGCCTTACGCCTTTGCCATCGTCGACAAGCTGCATGCACCACAATGGAACGGGCGCTCGCCACCGCCATTGAAACAGATGACCGCAACGCGGACCCGCTCAGTCGTTGGTAAAAGGGTTCTGCAGCGAGCGCTTGGCCGGTGCCGCGCCGCGGGCCGTGCGGATCATGTCGATGAAGGCGCGCAACGTGGCCGGAACCTGCCGGTGCCCGGGGTAATAGAGGTACATTCCTTCGAACGATGGCGACCAGTCTTCCAGCACGCGGGCCAACTGGCCGGAACGCAGGAACGGCTCGGCCAGAGATTCGAGAGTGTATGCGATGCCCAGTCCGTCAACCGCGGCACGGACGGCCAAATCGGTATCGTTGACCATCACGCGCCCAGCGACGGAGATCCGCTGCGATTTGCGGTTCCGCTCGAACGGCCACACCAATAGGTCGCCTTCAGCCGCCACCCGATATTGAACGCAGCTGTGCCGGGCGAGATCATGGGGCGTGCGCGGCGGTCGCCGCTTGGCAAAATAAGTCGGCGCGCCAACCACGGCGATCTTCATCGGCCCCGTCACCCGAACGGCGATCATGTCGGCCGGCACCCGGTCGCGTGGTCCGATCCCGGCGTCGAATCCCTTCGCCACGATGTCGATCGGCGCTTCGCCGACCGCGAGCTCGAGGTGGATTTCCGGGTACGTCGACAAGAAGCGCCACCAGATCGGCGCGACGACTGCGGCACCCGCCACATGGACCGCATAGATGCGCAGCCGCCCCATGGGCCGCTGGCGCTCTTGGTTCAAGTCCTCGAGCGCACCGGCGATCTGATCGATTGCCGGCCGCAGCCGATCGAGCAGCCGCCGGCCGGCGTCGGTGAGTGACACGCTCCGCGTCGTGCGATGCAGCAATCGCACGCCGAGACGCTCCTCCAGCTGCCGCATCGAATGGCTGAGCGCCGACGGCGTGACGCCAAGCTGGGACGCCGCGGCGCGAAAGCTCAAGCGATCGGCTATGGCGACAAACGCCGTGAGATCCGCCAGATCGCCCCGATCCATTGCTGAGCTCCTCTCAACACCGAATGTAATAGATATAGCATTTTCAATAGCCGCTTCCATCGACAATTACGCCTCACGTGCACTCGGATGCCGAAGGAGGTTCCATGCCCGCTGACGCGACATTGGCTTTGCGAGCCGCCGAAACCGCCAAGGCACCCCCTGCGAGTCGCGGCGCACCGCCAGAGCCCGCGGAGCGGCCGGCCGATGAGCCCGTAACGAAACGCGAAGTGCCACGGGAGCCGCCGGAGCGGCCGGCCGCTGAGCCGGCAACCAAACGCGAAGCACCCTGGCAGCCGCCGGAGCGTCCGGCCGACCAACCCTCCGCGGCTCAGAAAGAGCGTTCACCGCGCCGGCCGTGGATACGCTGGGCGCTGTTTGCGATGCTGCCGCTCATCCTGACTGCCGGCAGCGCTTGGTACCTCACCGGCGGCCAAGTGATGTCGACGGACGACGCCTATGTCGAAGCCGACACCGTCGGAATCTCGACCGACGTCCCGGGCATCGTCAACGAGATCGACGTCACCAACAACCAGCACGTCGATCCTGGCCAGGTTCTGTATCGACTCGATCCGCAACAGTTCCAGATCGCCCTCGACAACGCCAAAGCCAGCCTTGCCCAGACGGCGCTGACCATCGACGCGATGAAGCAGGACTACCAACGCATGTTGAGCGATGCCGCCGCCCAACAGGGCCAGGTCGCGCTCGATCAGGCAACCTATGACCGCAATTCCGCGCTCCTGCCCAGCGGCACGACCTCCAAGGCCACCTACGACCAGGCGCGATACACGCTCGAAGTCGACAAGAGCAAGCTGCAATCCCTGCGCCAGCAGGCCGCGGTGCAGCTCGCGAGGCTCTCCGGCAACCCGGACATACCGGTGACCCAGCACCCGCAGTACTTGCAGGCCGAGGCCCAGGTCGCCGAGGCCCAGCGCCAGTTCGATCACACCGTCGTCAAGGCGCCGTTCGCCGGCACCGTGACGAACGTGCCCGCGATCGCACCCGGCAAGTATCTCGCGGCCTCGATGACCGCCTTCTATCTCGTCGACAGGGATTACGTCTGGGTCGACGCAACACCAAAAGAGACGGAATTGACCTATGTGCAGCCGGGGCAGCCCGTCACGGTGACCGTCGACACCTATCCGGACGCGCAATGGCACGGCGCCGTCGAAAGCATCAGCCCGGCCGCGGCGCAGCAGTTTGCGCTGCTGCCTGCGCAGAACACGAGCGGCAACTGGGTGAAAGTGGTGCAGCGCATTCCCATGCGCGTGCGCGTCGACACCAGCGCCAAAGACCTGCCGCCGCTACGCGCCGGGATGAGCGTCGAAGTCGACGTCGATACCGGTCACGCTCGAGGCCTGCCGCACTTCCTGACCGCGCTGTTCGGTCATGCCCATCGGGGTGCGTGATGCCTGCGGCGCGCACGGCAGGCGGCGGCAACCGCGCGGCGATCACGGCCTGCGTGATCCTCGCCACGCTGATGCAGGCGCTCGACACCACGATCGCCAACGTCGCGCTGCCGTATATGCAGGGCAGCGTCTCGGCGACCCAGGACCAGATCGATTGGGTGCTGACCTCATACATCGTCGCCGCCGCGATCATGACGCCGCCGACCGGCTTTCTGGCCAACCGGTTCGGGCTCAAGCGGCTCTTCCTCGTCTCCGTCGCCGGCTTCACCATAGCCTCGATGCTGTGCGGCATGGCACAGTCGCTCACCCAGATCGTGCTGTTCCGGGTCCTGCAAGGCGCCTTCGGTGCGGCGCTCGTGCCGCTGTCGCAGTCCGTGCTGCTCAACATCTATCCGCCGGAGCGGCAGGGATCGGCGATGGCGATGTGGGGGATGGCGGCGATGGCCGGTCCCATCCTCGGCCCGGTGCTCGGCGGCTGGCTGACCGAGGACTACACGTGGCGCTACGTCTTCTACATCAACCTGCCGATCGGCATTCTCTGCTTCCTCGGCATGCGGATCTTTCTGACCGACACCACGAGCAACGCCAACGAGAAACTGGACTGGTTCGGCTTCGGTACTCTGAGCCTCGGGATTGGCGCCGCGCAGGTGCTGCTCGACCGCGGTGAGCAACTCGATTGGTTCAGCGCCGACGAGATCATCATCGAGGCGCTCATTGCCGCCTCGGCGTTCTATCTGCTCCTCGTTCACTCCTTCACGGCGAAAAAGCCGTTCGTGCGGCCCGCGCTGTTCCGCGATCGCAATTTCACGGCCGGTACGCTCTTCGTCTTTGTCGTCGGCCTCACCTACTATGCCTCGCTGGCGCTGCAGCCGCCCTATCTGCAGGACCTCATGAATTATCCGGTCATTACCGCTGGCCTCGTCCTCGGCCCGCGGGGCATCGGCACGATGGCGGCCATGCTGGTGGTCGGCAAGCTCATCGGGCGTGTCGACACCCGACTGCTGCTCGGCTTTGGCCTCGGACTTACCGCCTGGGGGTTCTACGCGATGACCTGCTGGACGCCCGACGTCTCACAGTCGGCGATCGTCTGGGTCGGCATGGTTCAGGGCGTCGGCCTTGGCTTTCTCTTCGTGCCGCTGAGCACGGTGTCACTGGCGACGCTGTCCGCCGAGCAGCGGACCGAGGGCTCAGGCTTCTACAATCTGTCGCGCAACATCGGCTCCAGCGTCGGCATTTCGGTGGTGAACGCCCTGCTGACCCGCAACACGCAGGCGAATCATGCCGACATCGTGCAGCACGTGACCGCGGTGAACCGGGGGTTCGAGAGCCCGACGGTCATGCAATTTTGGGATCCCCTGACCGCGGCCGGTCGCGCCGCGCTCGACGCCATGATCACGCAGCAGGCCCAAATCATCGCTTACGTCGACGATTACAAGCTGTTGATGATCGCGACGCTTGCGATGATCCCGCTTCTGGTCGTGTTCAAGAATACCTCAGCCGGCGGTGCGAATCATACGCTGGTCATGGAATGACATCCTGCCCCCGTCAGGGGGCACAGTGCGCAACGGCGAACAACCAGGAAACATCTTGGTGGTGCCCGTGGAGGATAGCAAGAAAAACAGCCAGATTAGAAATATGTTGCATTTTTCACTAACATAATTTCAGGCGACGGACGCAACGTGTGTGGCGTTTCCGACAGGGACCGTAGCGTCGAGCATAAGCCATAGTAGGCAGCACTACATCAATGGGACGTCGGCAAATTCATTTTCTCGAACAGAACTCGGTTGCGCTTGCCGGCATCCGAGAGGAGCTTGGTGTATGAGATTACTTCGTAATAGGCGTTGAGCGTTTCATTGAAGCCGTAGTAGCCGAGATTATCCGGGGTACGTCGCGCGCCCATGTTCTGGATGCGCAATTCCACTGGCGGTGTGAGGTCGCAAATGATGTAGCAGTACGCAGGAATGTTGGCATTGGCCGGCCGGATATAGCGCCCGTCTTTATCCTTCATCTTGCTGTCGCGGACCTCCCGAACCATTCGGTAAGCCTGGGTGACCGGGTCTTCGTCACGATAATTGGTTCGATCCGGCTTTTTGAACTCGATTACAACTATCGACTGGAGTGGTTCGGCTTCATCGCTGAAAGCAAGAGGTCGGTTGAAGATGAGGATGTCAGGCCGGCTCTCCGCATCGCTTTGAATCTCGCTGAGGGTGTTGAGGGCCTGGTCCGATGATAGGAACGAGTGGAACGTCAGACGCTCGTCGATTATCCAAAGATTTTGCTGGTCGAAAGGTACGTCGTCGGATGTGCTGCGCATGGGGAATATCAAGCTGTGAACAATCTTTTCCAGCGCATATTTTCCAGTCTCCGGGTCCTGTTTGAGAGCCTTTGCCAATAAGTCCAGAATCACCCGTCTGTGAATGATGTATTGGGCGAGAGCGGTCTTGCCCAGCTCGTTCTCGTCTTCAACAAACTTGCGAAAGCGCGTGTAGTATTCTTGCGAGTCTTGCACATTTTCGGCGTCTGCCAGAATTCGGATTCCTTCCTGTTTTAGGTCCGCTTGGCGTTTGTAGAGCTGCCGATGCAGCGTCATTTCCATCTCAGCCTTGCTGGCCGTCGGTGAAATCTGGTCCAAAATCTCGGCCTTGTGCTTAAGCAGGACACGGTATTGCGGGCCGTCCTCCGCAATGTAGCTCGTCAAGGCCGCTTCCTTAACGGTGTTCAATTCGTCCAAAAACGGCTTCAGATCTTCGGTGATGGTTACGGTCGCGACATCGCGTATGGCCTTGAGAGAGATGTCGTCCACAAATAAGTCACTGGCAGCGACCGGGACTTCGTCGGCAGATACGGCCCGTTCGGCTGGAGGCTCGCGCGGAATGGAAAAATCAGTTCGCTCACTGTTCACCTTGGCATCGAGGAAAGGACTCTGGACGAAGGCGAGATAGACAAATTGCCCGCGTTCGGGATCATTCAGTTTGTTCCTGAATCTGACTCAAAATGGTATGCATGTTTTCAGGCCCTTGCAGGGGCGCGAAGGACCCGGACGCTGGCGATGAGGAACCAGGCCTCGGCGCTGGCGATGGTTTGTTCGAAGTCCTTGGCGAGGCGGCGATTACGGCCGAACCAAGCGAACGTGCGTTCGATGACCCAGCGTTTGGGTTCGGGCTTGAAGGTTCCGATCCGCTCGGAACGGGTCACGATCTCGATCGTCCATCTGCCAAACGCGGCAATGGCGTTACGCAGCTGGTCGCCGCGGTAGACACGGTCGGCAAAGATGTGCCGCAGCTTGGGGAAGGTTTTGCGCAGACGGGCGAGCAGCGGCACCGCGCCGTGATTGTCCTGGACGTTGGCCGCATGCACCAGCACGGCAAGCGGAAAGCCTTGTGTATCGGTCACCATATGGCGCTTGCGACCTCTGATTCTTTTGGCGCTATCAAAGCCGCGCGAACCGCCACTTTCCGTGGTCTTGGCGCTCTGACTGTCGATGACGCCAGCCGAGGGAACACCGTTACGTCCCATCGCCGTCCGAGCGCGCCTGACGAGCGCGAGATTGATCCGTCGCCACAGGCATTGGTCGCGCCAAAGATAGAAGTAGTACTGCACGGTGGAGCGTGGCGGAAAGTCCTTCGGCAGTGCGCGCCATTGGCAGCCGGTCGCCAGAACGTAGAGAATGGCGTTCAACACCGCCCGAAGCTCAACTTTCCGAGGCCGTCCGACGCGACACGGCGCCGGCAAGAAAAACGAGAGCAAAAGCCATTCCGCCTCCGTCGTGTCGCTTGCATAAACCAAGTGATCGCGCCGATATTGCTGCCGGGTGGTTTCAGTCCAAGTCATCGTGACCTCCATCGAATCTCGCAAATCCGACGGAATCACAAAGGGCTGAAATCACTCAATTCTTTTTCGGCCAGGCTCTGAGGTTAGGCACAAATCGACTCAGCCGCTCGGTAACGACCTCACGGTAATTGGCACCGTAGATCACCTCATGGTGGTCAGCGACGGCGCCCTGGAGTTGAAGCCCGCTCAAAGAAAAGCTTTGGCCGGCGACAGTAAAATTGCGGCGTGTAGCGAATGCCTCAAAGTTGCTCCGATAGAAGGCCCGGAGGTCGATTTCTTCGAAGCGATCGGTGAGGGTGAGTGCTGGGCCATGCGGGTTGAGAAAAAGGGGTAAAAAATGGCCGATCAGGCGTTGAGCAATGCCCTCCAAGCCTCGGGGACACTCATCCAGATACGGCTGACGATAGCCGACGAGGCGCCGTCGTGACCGGTGTAGTGTGATCGGACGCAGTAGGTGTGGCGACGATCTCATCGTCGGTTTCGACGAAATTGAAGCGCCGATGCATTAGACTAGCTGTGTGAGTTTCACGATAATGGCTGTCGATCTCGACGCGCTCGAATGCCCTCAGCCATAGGAAACGACCGAGGCCCTTGCCGCCGAGGGTGGCCTTGTAGAGCGAGTCCACGGTGTTAAAGGACTCGAAGTTTGCGCTGGTAAAGCCAATACCAGTGTCAGTGATGGTGAATGCCTCGATTGGCCCTGGCTTGTCATCGTCCAGATTGCCCTGACGCTCGGCGAAAATGCGAATGCTATGATTTCCACCGCCTACTTCTTCGGTCGCCTGATGGGCGTTTACCACCGCTTCGAACAATGGCAGTAGCGCCTTGCCTTTCGGAAGGGTGGTGTGGCTGACGCGGCCGTGGATGCTTGCTTTCATATTTTTCAGCGCGCCTTAGCTGGGCGAGTCAGGCTTACCACAGACAAAAGCCTAGCCGCGGGATAGGGCGAGCCTAGCCGCCGATTGAGAACAAATAAAGAACAATTGTCGTTCCGGCTCATCGCGACGACCGCTTAAATCGGCCATCCGTTCTGCTCTATCGAGGCTGATTTCGTCGAAGTGGTGATCATTAGGACCGAGGAAAGGCGAGCAGTAGCGTGAAATCGTGATTGTCCGCCGCCTTTAGTGCCGCGATGTAGGCACGTCGGGTCTCGTCGGCCGCTCTCAAGGCGCTTCCGCCCCAGGTGAAGCGTTTCTGCCCCAATTTCACGAGAAGGATATCAGCCATCAACCGCGACCACCGCCCGTTTCCGTTCGGGAACGGGTGTATGAAGACCAGCGAGTGGTGGAATTTGACGGCAATCTCATCCAGCGGAAACGTCTTGTTCTCAATCCAATAGCGTGTTTGCTCCAACGCTTCATACAGGCGCGGCTGAATCAATTGCCATTGGACGCCGATAGTCTTGTCGGACCTGCGGTATGTTCCTGCCCAGCGCCAAACATCGCGGAACATCCGGCGATGAAGATTACGCCCGAAAGGCTGGTTGACTGGGTACCGCTTGCGCAAGAAAGCCCATGTATCAGCTTCGAGGATGTTCTGCTGCTCCAACTCATTTAACTCGCTGTGCAGTGTTACGTGGGATGGGATAAGGCCTTGACGTTCCTCGGGTGTGAGTGGCGTAGCGTCCTTCGCATCGTCGAGAGGGCCACTCATTGCTCATCCCACAGCCGAGCTGGCCGGCGCAAAAGCTTCCCGACAAGCCTCTGATGCGACTCTCGGCGTAATGCCTTGTCGTTGACGGCCTGCGCTTCCAACCGCATCGACTGCTCGACGGAGGCAAGTTGCCGGTCCGCGACGACCGATGCCCGTTTGCGGATCGTGTCGGCCAAGCGCTCGTTTGGCACGAAGGCGTACACAAGGCGACAACCCAATGCTTCCGCCGCGCGCTCAAGGCTCTTCACGGTGATATTTCCGGTGGCTTCGCCACGCTCAAGTTCGATAACTCGCGGCTGGTGCACTCCAAGACGTTTTGCTAACTGGCCCGTGGTCATGCCCAGAGCTTCACGGATGGCGCGTATCCATCCACGCGAAGGTCGAGCCGCCTCATTGGTGAGGGGCTTGAGCTTGGCGAAGCGCTTATCTAGCTGTTCGTATGCGGTGACCATACGATAAGATATATCTTATTATTGATTGCGATGTCAATAAGAATTTCCTTATCGTAACTGGCTAATATAATCAGACATTTCTTATCGTACAGCCGGTCCCGCCCGATATTTCTGTGTCAAAGCTCATCCAGCCTGTCCGGCACCTCGCCAAATGTTTTCAATAAGACGGCATCGCTGAAACTTCCCATTGCCGATAGCCCGAGCGTTTGAACGCAAGCGCGCCAGCATTGGAAGCGTCCCGCGCCATCGCTTCCGCGCGCGGGATCGCTGCTGACTCGCTTGGCATTTCCTGCGCCTCTCCCGGTGCGACGCCATCTTCCGTTCGAATGAACGGCAAGGCGACATAGTACGTCACAGACATCTCGACCTCCTGTCAGGCGGCTTGGTCCGTCGCGACGAATTTGGATTACGGTGACAGTGCACTTAATCCACACCGATTACGGTGACAGTGCACTCCCCGCCCAATTCGATGCCGTTGCGGCGACTGTGTAAGAGTTGTGCAACCCAATCGGGTTGGGCAAGAAGGCCAAAATCAACAACATCTCCGTCATCCAATTATCGATGCCCTGGCGAAAAGTCAGGCGCGGCTGCTGACCTCTCCCGCCTTTCGGCACCAGGCCCAGAGAATCAGCGGTTGTCCTGTGCTAATCCCAGTGGTGCCCGTGGAGGGAATCGAACCCACACTCCTTGCGGAACACGATTTTGAGTCGTGCGCGTCTACCAGTTCCGCCACACGGGCACGGCGGTAGCTATATCGTCGGCGGCCGGTCCGGGCAAAAAGAAAATGGCCGGTCTTGCTTCTACCTCAAAGTTCGGCCAATGGGCTGACGGTTGGCGGCAGCATGGGTGCGAGCTTCGATGAGCCAGACTTCGACAATGCGCGCCACCTGGATCGACCGGGTGCGCAACGAGCCGGCCGCCGCCGCGGCGCTGGCGATCTTCGTGCTTGCGGCCGGCACGCTGCTCGGCGCCTGGTATTTCGAATTCGTGCTCAAGCTGCCGCCCTGCCCGCTCTGCCTCGAGGAGCGCCTGCCCTACCATGTGGTCATCCCGCTGTCGCTGTTGATGGCGATCGCCGCGCTGGCGCGCGCGCCGCACAAGCTGCTGGCCACGGGCTTCGTCGTCATCATCGTCACCGCGCTGTGCGGCGCGGCGATCGGCACCTATCACGCCGGCGTCGAGTGGCACCTGTGGGCCGGCCCGACCGATTGCTCGGGGCCGCTCACCGACCTGCGGGCGGGCGGCTCGGTGCTCAGCCAGCTGCAGTCGATCAATGTGGTGCGCTGCGACGAGGCGGCCTGGCGCTTTCTCGGCATTTCGCTCGCCGGCTATAACGTGCTGATCTGCCTCCTGATGGCGGCGGTCGCCGGCTGCGGCCTCGTGGCGCCCGGCAAGGCGGCCGACCGCGCGGTCATCTCGCGGTAGCGGCGCGGATCGAGGTCTTGCGCGGCCTTGGCGCGCGGCGGGCGCGAGGGCGCAAGGCTGCCGCCAGCGCGCCGAGCTCCGATTGCGTTGCCGCCGTGGCCAGCGTCTCGATGGCGCGGTATTTCGCGATCAGGTCCACACCGAACGGCGTCAGCGCCGCGCCGCCGCCCCGCGCCCCGCCGGGCTGCGTGACGATCACCGGCTCGCGAAAGCTGCGGTTCATATCGTCGACCAGGAGCCAGGCGCGGCGATAGGACATCGCCAGCGAACGGCCGGCCCGCGCGATCGAGCCGGTCTTGCCGATGGCTTCGAGGAGCCGGATCTTGCCGGGTCCGAGCGCCCGGTCGGCGCCGAAATCGACCCGCACCGTCAGCCGGACGTCAGCCATCCCACACCTCGCGTCCGCCGGCGCCAATCAGTGCCGGCAGAATACAGTGCCGGCAGAATACCGTCCGGCCGTCATTTCTCTGCCGCGCCCGCATTGTTAGAGTGCCGGCCGAGGCGGAAGCCAGTGAAAGAGCCTCACGGAGGAGTCAATGAGCATTTTCGGACAGATCATGTCGTCGATTTTCCACCACGCCGCCGCCGCACCGGCCGCCCCGCCGTCGCATCCGGCGCCGCCGGCCGGCGGCGCCCCGTCGCAACCGGGTGCCGCGCCGCCTCAAGCCGCGCCGCCGAAGCCCGGCGAACCGGTCGATGTCGAAGCGGTGCTGACCAAACTGGCGGCGGCGAACAAGGAGAAGCTCGACTGGCGCCGCTCGATCGTCGATCTCATGAAGCTTCTGAACCTGGACTCGAGCCTTGCGGCGCGCAAAGAACTGGCCGACGAATTGCACTACACCGGCGACAAGAACGATTCCGCGACCATGAATATCTGGCTGCACAAGCAGGTGATGCAAAAGCTCGCCGACAACGGCGGCAAGGTACCCGCCGATCTGCTGCACCCATAGCGCGGGCGCGCGCCGTGCCGTGCCCCTGGTGCGAACGGCGCGCTTCGACTAGGCTGGCGACGTTTTGCCGAGGCGCCACGGGTGGCGTCCGCGAATTGCCTGAGAGGCGATGATGGGCTTATTCAGCAATCTTGGTCTTGACAGCGCGTTGTCCGGGGTTTTGGGCCAGCTCCAATCGGCCGCCATGCCGGCCCTGATCAATGCGGTTCTGGAAAAAACCCAGTACCACGACATCAACGGCCTGGTGGCCGCCCTGCAGAAGGGCGGTCTCGGACCGCAGGTTCAATCGTGGCTCGGCAACGGCGCCAATATGCCGATTACCGAGGACCAGTTGAAAGCGGTGCTCGGCAATTCCCAGCTTCAGGACTTCGCGCGGCAACTCGGGCTTCCGGTCGACGCGACCTTGAAGATGCTGGCGCAATATTTGCCCGAGCTGGTCGACAAGGCGAGCCCGAACGGAACGCTGCAGTCGCACAACCAGTAACCACCGCAATTGCCGTTTTATTTTGCCGGTCAGCAGAGAGCATGCGAGGAGCCAAGCCATGAAGACGATCGCACTTGTTGCCGCCACGTTCTTTCTCGTCGGTGCCGCGATGGCGCAAACCCCGACGCCGAGCGCGCCCGCCCCGGCTACGCCGCCGCCGGCGGCTGCGCCCGCCGCCGCGGCGCCGGCCGACGCCGCAGGCGCCACCTGCCAAACCCAGATCGGTCCCAAGAATCTGCACGGCGCGGCTTTGACGAGCGCCGCGAAGAAATGCTGCAAGGATGCCGCAACGGCGGCAAAACTCCACGGCGCCGCGGCGACCAGCTTTACGAAAAAGTGCACGTCGGACGTGGCTCCCGCGAAGAGCTAAGTCGGAACGGCCCTCCGTCTCGCAGGAAAGCACGGCAGCTCAGCCTGCCGTTGCCGCGCATGGGCATCGGCGCAACTGCTGCTGGCGGCGGCGCAATGCGAAGGCCGGCTTGCCACGCCGCGGCTACAAAAAAGCAGCGCAAAGGCTGGTGGGCGGTACAGGGATCGAACCTGTGACCCCTTCCATGTCAAGGAAGTGCTCTTCCGCTGAGCTAACCGCCCGCTCGCAAGCCCCGATGTAGCGTCGCGCTGCCTGCGGGGTCAAGACCGCCCTTCGTCCCGTCACCCTGAGGTGCTCGGCGCGCAGCGCCGGGCCTCGAAGGGCAGAGGCATCCAAATCGGCAATGCCGATTTCGGTTGGCGCCTCGGCCGCATCCTTCGAGGCGCGCCTTCGGCGCACACCTCGAGGATGACGGGCGAAGGCCGTGACTAGAACTTGACGCGGTCGGCGCCCTTCAGCCCGAGCGTCTGGCGCGCCTCCTCCGGCGTCGCGACCTCGTAGCCGAGCTCCTCGATGATGCGGCGGATCTTCGCCACCTGCTCGGCATTGCTCGAAGCGAGCTTGCCCGGGCCGATATAGAGCGAGTCCTCCAGGCCGACCCGCACGTTGCCGCCCATCATGGCGGCGTTGGTGCAGAAGTTCATCTGATGGCGGCCGCCGGCCAGCACCGACCACAGATAGTCCTTGCCGAACAGCCGGTCGGCGGTGCGCTTCATGAACAACAGGCAGTCGATATCCGGGCCGATGCCGCCGAGGATGCCGAAGATCAGCTGCAGGAACACCGGCGGCTTGAACCAGCCGCGGTCGATGCAATGGGCGAGATTGTAAAGATGGCCGGTGTCGTAGCATTCGTGCTCGAACTTCACGCCGTGGCCCTCGCCGAGCGTCCGGTAGATCTTCTCGATGTCGCGAAACGTGTTGGGAAAAATATAGGCGTCGGAATTGACGAGGTAGCTCTCCTCCCAATCGTATTTCCAGGTCTTGTAGCGCCGCGCCATGGGATAGAGCGCGAAATTCATCGAGCCCATGTTGAGCGAGCACATTTCCGGCGACAGCGCCGTCGCCGCCGCGATGCGCTGCTCCACCGTCATGGTCACGGCGCCGCCGGTGGTGATGTTCACCACCGCGTCGGTTGATTGTTTGATGCGCGGCAGGAACTGCAGGAAGATGGCCGGGTCGGGCGACGGCCGGCCGTCCTTGGGGTCGCGGGCGTGCAGGTGCAGGATCGCGGCGCCGGCCTTGGCGGCATCGATCGCCTGGGTGGCGATCTGGTCCGGCGTGATCGGCAGCGCCTCCGACATGGTCGGGGTGTGGATCGAGCCGGTAATCGCGCAACTGATGATGACCTTGTTCGCCATGGCGGGTTTTCTCCCCTGTCGCCTTGCGCGCCGTCACGTCCCGCGCGGCGGCAGCTTGGTCAAGGACGCGCGTCCGTTCAAGCGGAAAAGCCGGCCGGCCGAAACGCGGAATCAGCGCGTGCCGAGGGACTCGCCGGCGTCGGCGGTGTCGGCGATGTCGAGCTTGCGCACGATGGCGTCGACGATCTGGCGCGGATGCGGCTCGATCGAGACGACGATCGCCCGCTCGTCGGGCGCCGGCTCTTGCAGGGCGGCGAATTGGCTGTCGAGCAATGCCGCCGGCATGAAATGATCGTCGCGCGCCGCCATGCGCCGCGCGATCAGGCTGCGGTCGCCTTTGAGGAAGACCAGACCGACGTCGCGCCGCTCGCCGATCAGGATGTCGCGATAAACCCGCTTGAGCGCCGAGCAGGCGACGATGCCGTGCTGGCCGGCGAGCCGGGTCTTGTCGATCCAGGCGGCAATGGCGCGCAGCCAGGGCCAGCGGTCCTGGTCGGTCAGCGGCTCGCCGTGATGCATCTTGTCGATGTTGGACTGCGGATGCAGCCAATCGGCGTCTTCGTAGATCCAGTGCAGGCGATGGGCCAGCATCGCCGCGATGGTGCTCTTGCCCGACCCGGAAACCCCCATCACCACCAGGACCGAAGGTGTTTGCACTGGCACATCGGCTTTCATGAATACTCCTTCGGAGCCGCGGCGCGGTCGATCAGCCAGACCAGATCGCCGACCGCCTGCGCCCGCGCCGCCGGCAAGTCCTCGCCGCCCAGCACGCGGCGCAGAATATCGCGCTTGTCGGTGCCGTCGACTTCAAACAGCATTTCGCGGGTCGACGCCAGCGCCGGAAACGTCAGCGTGACGCGCGGCACGTAGGGCTCGAAGCCGGCCTTGGCGACGCCGAGCACCCAGCGTTCCTGCTCGTCGAGGGCGCGCGAGTTGCGGAAACAGCGATGCGGTGTGGCCGTCGGGGCCGAGCCCCATGAGCACGAGGTCGAACAGCGGCCGCGCCGGATCGAGCCGATCCGCGCCATAGAAACGCTTGAGCTCATCCTCGTAGAGCCGCGCCGCCGCTTCGGGGTAGTTGGTGTCGGTCGGGATCGGATGGATGTTGCCGCGCGGGGCGCCGACAGGAGCGAGAAACAGCCGCCGCGCCATGCCCATATTGCTCAACGGGTCGGTCTCCAAAACAAAGCGGTCGTCGCCGATGAACCAATGCACGCGATCCCATGGCACTTCGCCGCGCCACGGTGCTTGCGCCAGCAGCCGGTAAAGCCGCTCCGGGCTCGAGCCGCCGGTGAGGCAGACCGCGGCGCGGCCTTTGGCGTCCTTGAGGCGCGCCAACAGGCGCCTGGCCGCGGTTTCGGCGATCGCGGCGGCGTCCGCGACCACAATGACCTGACGCCGTTTGTCGCGGCTCACGGCATCCTCGCTCGCATCGTCCTTGCTCATGGCGCGCTCACGCCAGCGGCCGCCAGCGGCGGCCGTTGCCGCCGATCAGGCGATCGGCCTCCGCCGGGCCGTCGCTGCCGGCCCGATAGGTCGCCAGGCCTTCGCCGCCGGCGGCACGCCAGGCATCGATGAACGGCTGCACGATACGCCAGCCCGCCTCGATGCCGTCGGCGCGCGGATAGAGAATGGCGTCGCCGATCATGCAATCGTAGATCAGGGTCTCGTAGCCGGTCGACGGCGGCGCGGCGAAATAGTCCTCGTATTTGAACGTCATGCCGACGCCGCCGATCGAGATCGACGGCCCCGGCACCTTGGCGTTGAATTCAAGCCCGATGCATTCGTTCGGCTGGATGCCCACGACCAGGAAATTCTGCGCCAGATGCTCGACCGGGGTGTCGCGGAACATGGCGATGGGCGCCTGCTTGAACTTGATCGCCACCTCGGTCCGCTTGGCGCGCAGCGCCTTGCCGGTGCGCAGATAGAACGGCACGCCGGCCCAGCGCCAGTTGTCGATCGCGAGCTTGAGCGCCGCATAGGTTTCGGTGGTGCTGTCGGGAGCGACGTCCTTGGCCTGGCGATAGGCCGCGACCACTTCGTTGTCGACAACGCCGTCGCCGTATTGGCCGCGCACCGAATTGTGGAACGCCTCTTCGGGGCTTTGCAGCGTCACCGCGTCGAGCAGTTCCGCCTTGCCGGCGCGCACCGGGTCGGCGGCAAAGCGCGCCGGCGGCTCCATGGCGACGAGCGACAACAGCTGAAACAGATGGTTCGGCACCATGTCGCGCAACGCGCCGGTGGCGTCGTAGTAGTTGCCGCGCCGGCCGACGGTCAGCGCCTCGGCGACCGTGATCTGGACATGGTCGATATGATCGCGATTCCAGATCGGCTCGAACAGGCCGTTGGCGAACCGCAGCACCAAAATATTCTGGACGGTTTCCTTTCCCAGATAGTGATCGATGCGGAAAATCTGATCCTCGTTGAGAACACCGAGCAGCCGCCGATTGAGCGCGCGCGCCGAGTGCAGATCGGTGCCGAACGGCTTCTCGATGATGACGCGCCGCCAAGCGCCGTTCGCTTCGCGCGCCAGGCCGGACTCGCCGAGATGGCCGCCGATCGCCGCGAACACGGTCGGCGGCGTCGCCAGATAGAACAGGCGATTGCCGCCGGTGGCGCGCTCGCGCTCGATGCGGTCGAGTTCGCGGCCGATCCGCTGGTAGCTCGCCGGATCGTCGGGCTCGCCCTGCACATAAGCGACGCCGGCGAGGAGCTTTCTGGCCACGGCGTCGTCGACTTTGCGGGTCGCGTATTTCGGCAGACTTGTCGCCAGATCGGCGCGGAACGCCTCGCTCGACATTTCGCTCCGCGCCACCCCGATCAAGGCGAACGCATCGGGCAATAGCCCGGCAGCGCTGAGATTATAGAGCGCCGGAACCAGCAGCCGGTGGGTGAGATCGCCCGAGGCGCCGAAGATCACCAGGCTGCATGGATCGGCCGGCCGCGCCGTTCGCGTGTCGGCGGTGATCGTCATGGCGGTGCGGCCTTGGGCAAAGCGTGGGATTCGGCTGTGGGCTCGACCTTGGGTTCGACGATGGGCGCCAAAACCCCGCCGCATCGCCGAGAGGATCTTTTCCGCGAAGGTGTGAGTCTGTCGCGAGCGAAAGCGGGTGTAGAGCGCGGCCGACAGCACGTCCGCCGGCACCGCCTCCTCGATCGCCGCCATGATGGTCCAGCGGCCTTCGCCGGAATCCTCGACGAAGCCTTCATAGGCGGCGAGCTTGTCGTCGCCCGCCAATGCGCTCGCCGTGAGGTCGAGCAGCCACGAACTCACGACGCTGCCGCGCCGCCACACCTCGGCGATGTCGGCGAGATCGAGATCGAAGCGGCCGTCCCCGGGCGGCCGGGCGGCGGCATTTTTCAGGATATCGAAGCCTTCCGCATAGGCCTGCATCAGGCCGTATTCGATGCCGTTGTGCACCATCTTGACGAAGTGCCCGGCGCCGTTCGGTCCGGCGTGGATATAGCCCTGCTCGGCGCGCGGGTCGCGGCCGCCGCGCTTTTGCGTGCGCGGCACGTCGCCCAGGCCGGGGGCGAGCGCGGCGAAAATCGGATCGAGCCGCTCGACGATGTCCCGGTCGCCGCCGATCATCATGCAGTAGCCGCGCTCCAGTCCCCAGACGCCGCCGCTGGTGCCGACGTCGACATGATGGATGCTGCGCTCCTTGAGCATTTTGGCGCGGCGGATATCGTCGCGCCAAAACGTGTTGCCGCCGTCGAGCACGATATCGCCGGCGGCCAAGAGCTTGCCGAGCTGGCCGATCACGTCCTCGGTGATCGTGCCGGCCGGCAGCATCACCCAGACGGCGCGCGGCGGCGGCAGCTTCGCCACCAGCGCATCGAGACCAGCGGCGCCGGTCGCGCCGTCGCGGCTCACGTCGGCAATGGCCTTGGGGTCGTGATCATAGACTACCACCTGGTGACCGTGTTGGATCAGGCGGCGGGTAATATTGCCGCCCATGCGGCCCAGGCCGATCATGCCGATCTGCATGGTTCACTCCGTCGCCGCCAACGCGCGTTGCAGGGCGGCTTCAAGCTCGGCGAGACCGGCCTGCATTCCGCCTTTGAGATGCAGGCGCAGCGCGCGCCGGCCGCGCTCGAGCAGCACGTCGAAGTCGCCGCGCGCCTGCGCCGCCTTGACGACGCCGAAGCTGGCGCGGTGCCCGGGGATCGGCAAATCCTCCGCATCGTCCGCGGTTATTTGCAGGAACACGCCGCTGTCGGGACCGCCCTTGTAGGCCTGCCCGGTCGAATGCAAAAACCGCGGCCCGAATTCCAGACACGTCGCGACGTGACGCCGGTCGCGGATGGCGAGCCGGAGCTTCTCGAGCCGCGCGCGGTCGGCGTCGTTGCGCGCGATGTAGGCGAGCATGGCGACATAATCGCCGGGCTGGATGCGCGCGACATGCGCCTTGAGCCAGCTGTCGAGGCTCGCGCCGGCGCCGGCGTCGCGCAGCGCCTTGGCGTTGTTGGCGTCGGTGTAGAGTTCGATGGCCTTGCCGGCAAAGACCGGCGTCTCGGCCGGCAGCGCGCCGGTGTTTTCGAAGGCCGCCGTGAGTTCGCGGGTCTTCACCTTGCTGGCTTCGACGTCCGGCTGGTCGAACGGATTGATGCCGATCACCGCGCCTGCGACCGCCGTTGCGATCTCGAAGCGGAAGAATTCCTGGCCGATATGGTCGCGCGACTGCGCGCGGATGCGCACCACCGGATGGCCGGCGCCTTCCAGCGCCTGCAATCGCGCCTCGTGGGCGGCGTCGGCCTCGCCATCGAGCGTCAGGTCGATGAAGATACGATCGTCGCCGTAGACGAGCGGCACGGCGAGCGGCTCGCCGTCGATCGGAATGACGCCCTTGCCGTTCTTGCCGGTCGAACTCGGCAAACAGCTGCTCGGCCCAGCCGCCGAAGCTTGAGAGGCCGGGCGACGCCAGCATCGTCGCCTTGTCGCGGCCCGCCCGCACGGCGGCGCCGAGCGCGAGGCCGAGCATGACGCCGGGGTTTTCGCGATGGCGGCACGTCGCGGCCGCACGAGCGCATCATGGCGCGCGTTGAACGTTCGAGCCGGGCGACGTCGATGCCGGCAATCGCCGCCGGCACGAGCCCGAACGGCGAGAGCACCGAGTAGCGGCCGCCGATGCTCGGCACGCCGAAGAATATCTTGCGGAAGCCGTCCTTCCGCGCCGCTTGCTCGAGCGACGAGCCGGGATCGGTGATGGCGATGAACTGGCGTCCGGCCTTGGCTGCGCCGACCGTGTCGGCGACCCGCTTGAAGAAGTAATCCTTGAACGCGTTCGGTTCGGTCGTGCTGCCCGACTTGCTGGAAACGATGAACAGCGTCTTGGTGAGATCGAGCGTCGCTTCGATCGCCCTGATCTGCGCCGGCACGGTGGAATCGAGGATGCGCAGCCGCGGCCAGCCGCGCCGCTGACCGAACGTCGTCGCCAGCACCTCCGGCCCCAGGCTCGAACCGCCCATGCCGAGCAGGAGCACGTCGGCAAATCCTTCGCTCCTGATCGCCTCGGCAAAGGCCTGATAGTCTTTGATCTGATCGGCATCGGGGCCGTCGAGCCAGCCGAGCCAGCGATCCTCGTCGCTGTTGGTCCACAGCGATTTGTCGCGCTGCCAGAGCTTTCGCACATTGCCGCGCGCGCGCCACTCCTCGGCGAGGCCGTCGACCTTCTTGGCCAGCGGATCGCCGAGCGCCAAGCTCTGCTCGTCGAGCTTGCCGTCCAGGATCTTGCTCCGCTTCGCCGCCACGGCGGCGAGAAGCTTGTCGGCCGCGTCGGCGAACAGTTTGACGCCCTCGGCGACCAGCTTGTCGGTCACCGCCTCGAGCGCAATGCCGGCCCGCGCCAGATCGCCGAGCACGCGCTCCGCCGCGGCGACATTGTCCTCGAGGCTGTCGCGCGGCGTGCCGTGGTCGCGAAACGCATCCATGGTCGCGGTCGGAATGGTGTTGACGGTGTTGGGGCCGATCAGCTCCTCGACATAAAGCACGTCGCTGTAGGCCTTGTTCTTGGTGCCGGTCGAGGCCCACAACAGCCGCTGCGGCTTGGCGCCCTTCCCCGCCAGCGCCTGCCAGCGCGCGCCATCGAACCGGTGCTTGTAGCGTTGATAAGCGAGCTTGGCATTGGCGATGGCGACCTTGCCCTTGAGCGCGCCGAGGCGGGCTTTCTCGTCGGGATCGTTGGCCTTGGCGATCTTTTCGTCCAGCAGCTTGTCGACCGCGGCGTCGATGCGGCTGACGAAGAAGCTCGCCACGCTGGCGATCCGCGAAACGTCGCCGCCCTTCGCCGCCAGCGCTTCCAGCCCCGACAGGTAGGCCTCGACCACCTGCTCGTAGACCGCTTGCGCGAACAAGAGCGTGATGTTGACGTTGATGCCGTCGCCGATCAGGTCGCGGATGGCCGGCAGTCCCTCCTGGGTCGCCGGCACCTTGATCATCAGGTTCTTGCGATCGACCTCGCGCCACAACCGCCTGGCCTCGGCGATGGTGGCATCGGTATCGTGGGCGAGATACGGCGAGACCTCGATGCTGACATAGCCGTCGGCGCCCTTGGTGGCGTCATAGACCGGCCGCAGCACGTCGGTCGCCTGCTTGATGTCCTCGACCGCGAGCTGTTCGAAAATCTCGCCGATGGCGCGGTCGTTGGCGTCGAGCATGCGGGCGATGGCGTCGTCGTATTCGTCGGAATGGCCGATGGCCTGCTCGAAAATCGACGGGTTCGACGTCACCCCGCGCAAGCCGTCGTCATCGACGAGCTTCTTCAAGCCGCCCTTGGCGGTGAACCCGCGCGCCAGAAAATCGAGCCACACGGCCTGGCCGTGGTCCTGCAGCGCCTTCAAAGGATTCATTGCGGGGAATTCCTTGCGATCTGCGCCTTGTCGATTTGCGCCTTGGCGGCCTGCAATACCTTATCCGGAACGAAGCCGAATTTCCGCAGCACATCGCCGATCGGGCCGGAAGCCCCGAAACTGTGCATGCCGAGGATCGCGCCGGTCGGCCCGGCATAGCGATCCCAGCCAATCACGGCGCCCATTTCGACCGCGACGCGCGCCGTGACGCTCGGCGGCAGCACCGCGTTGCGATAGCCCTCGTCCTGCCGCTCGAACAGCTCCCAGCTCGGCATGCTGACGACGCGGGCCGCGATGCCCCCGCGCTTGAGCTCCTCATATACCGTGACGCAGAGCTGCACTTCGCTGCCGCTGGCGATCAGGATCACGTGCGGCGCGCCGTTCTCGGCATCGGCCATCACATAGGCGCCGCGCGCAAGCCCGGCGGCCGGCGCGTAGCGGCTGCGGTCGAAAATCGGCAGCTTCTGCCGGCTGAGAACGAGACACGCCGGCTGGTCGCGCAGCCCCATGATGACTTTATAGGCTTCGACCACCTCATTCGCATCGGCCGGCCGCAACACGATCAGGTCGGGAATGGCGCGCAGCCCCACCAGTTGCTCGATCGGCTGATGGGTCGGTCCATCTTCGCCGAGCCCGATCGAGTTGTGGGTGAAGACGTGAAAGACCGGCAGCTTCATCAAGGCCGCAAGCCGGATCGAGGCCCGCATGTAGTCGCTGAAGGTCAGAAAGCTGGCGCCGAAGGCGCGCAATGTCGACAGCACCAGGCCGTTGACGATGGCGCCCATGGCATGCTCGCGCACGCCGAAATGCATGGTGCGGCCTTCCGGGTGGTCGCGTTCGAGTTCGGCGGCATGCTCGAACTTGGTCTTGGTCGATGGCGAAAGGTCGGCGGCGCCGCCGATCAGCCAGGGCAGGCGCGGTGCGATGGCGTTGAGGACCTTGCCCGACGCATCCCGCGTAGCGATACCTTTTGGGTCGGGCGGGAAGGCCGGCAGTTCGGCATCCCATCCTGCCGGCGGTTCGCCGGCCACCATCATCTCGATCTCGCGGGCGGCTTGCGGGTGCTGGCGCTGGTAGTCGACGAATTTTTTCGTCCAGTCGTCGCGCAAGGCGCGGCCGCGCTTGCCGATGCCGTCGCGGAAGCGATCGTAGACGCCGTCGGGCACCAGAAACTGCGCATCCTCCGGCCAGCCGTAGAAGCGCTTGGTCAGGCGGACTTCCTCTTCGCCGAGCGGATCGCTATGGGCGGCCGCGGTGTTCTGCTTGTGCGGCGCGCCGTAACCGATGATGCTGTCGACGATGATCAGGGTCGGTTCGTTCTTGGCGCGGTGAAATATCTTCAGCGCCTCGGCGACCGCCGTCCGGTCGTTGGCGTCGCCGACGCGCAGAACATTCCAGCGATAACCCTTGAACCGGCTCTCGACGTTTTCGCTGAAAGTGAGATCGGTGTGGCCTTCGATGGTCACGGTGTTGCTGTCGTAGATCCAGCACAGATTGGCGAGGCCGAGATGGCCGGCCAGCGACGCGGCCTCGCTGGCCACGCCCTCCATGAGATCGCCGTCGCTGCAGATGACGTAGACGTCGTAGTCGAACACGGTGAAGCCCGGCCGGTTGTAGCGCGCCGCGAGCCAGCGCGACGCGATCGCCATGCCGACGCTGTTGCCGCAGCCTTGGCCGAGCGGCCCGGTGGTGGCCTCGACGCCGGTGGTATGGCCGTATTCCGGATGGCCCGGGGTGACGCTGTCGATCTGCCGAAAATTCTTGATGTCGTCGAGGCTTACTGCCGGCCGCTCGGTGATAGCGCGGCCCTCGGCACGCCGCACCTGGGAAAGGTGCAACAGCGCATAGAGCATCAGGCAGGCATGGCCGCACGACAGCACGAAGCGGTCGCGGTTGGGCCACAGCGGGTCGTCCGGATCGTAGCGCAGGACATCCTGCCACAGCGTGTAGGCCACCGGCGCGAGCCCCATCGGCGTGCCGGCGTGGCCGGACTGGGCCTTCTGCACCGCGTCGATCGCCAGCGTCCGCATGGTGTCGACGCAGAGCCGGTCGATATCGGCAGCGGGCCGCGGGCGCGGCTGCGCGGAGGTCGCTTGGACAGGCATGGCTGATCGCTCACCACAAAGGATACAACGGGCCCCGGCGGGCAACGATCGAGCGGCCAAGGCGTTCCACCAGCCGATTGCGTCAGTCCTGCGCAGCCGCGGACGCCTGGCGCGCCTTGGCCTGCTGGCGCGCCTTGGCCTGCTGGCGCGCCTTGGCCTGCTGAATCGCCGTCCAGACGGCGTAGGGCGTCGCCGGCATCACCATGTCGCGAACGCCGTAATCGCTCAGCGCATCGACGATGGCGCTGACCACTACGGCGGGCGCCGCGGTGGTGCCGCCTTCGCCGCCGGCCTTGATGCCGAGCGGATTGGTCGGGGAGAGCACCTCGGCGATCTCCGTGGTGAACGGCGGCAGCGTGTCGGCGCGCGGCATGGCGTAATCCATCAGCGACCCGGTCAGGGGCTGGCCGCTGTCCGGCTCCAGATAGACCTGCTCGGACACCGCCTGGCCGACGCCCTGGGCGATGGCCCCATGGGTCTGTCCGTGCACGATCAGCGGGTTGATGGCGCGGCCGACGTCGTCGACCGAGGCATAGCGGGTGATCGCCATCGCCCCGGTGTCGGGATCGATCTCGACCTCGCAGATGGCGGTGCCGTTGGGGAAGACCGGCTCGTGCATCTCGTTGTCGGTGACCACCGCGATGCCGTCCTTGAGCGCCTCCGGCAGGGTGTGGCGCGCGGCCTCGGCGGCAAGTTCGAGAAAGTCGAACGTGCGATTGGTATCGCGCGCGCCGAAGCGGCCGTCCGTGAACGTGACGGTCTCCGGCGCCGTCGCCATGACGACGGCGGCAACCTCCCTGCCCTTGGCGATGAGGTCGCCGGCCGCTTTCGAAAACACCGTCGCGGCATGGCGCATCGACCGGCCGGAATGCGAGCCGCCGCCGACCCGCACCACATCGGTGTCGCCGAGGATGATGCGCACGCTGTCCGTGGGCACCTGAAGCAGGTCGGAAACGACCTGGGCGAAGCTGGTCTCATGGCCCTGCCCCGCCGGCTGCGTGCCGATGACGACATCGACGCGGGCCGGCCCTGATCGATCGGCGGGCCGCACCGTGATGCGCGCCTGCTCGCGCGGCGCGCCGATCGACGATTCGACATAATTGGCGAGCCCCCGCCCCAACAGCTTGCCGCGCTTTTTGGCGTCGCGGCGGCGCGCCGCGAAGCCTTTCCAGTCGGCGATATCCATCGCCCAGTCCATGTTCTCCTCGTAACGGCCGCTGTCGTAGAGCATGCCGACCGCATTGCGGTACGGCATGGCGTCGGGAGCGACGAGGTTCTTGCGGCGGAGCGCGATGCGATCGATGCCGAGCTGCGCGGCGGCGGCCTCGACCAGCCGTTCGATGGCGAAGGTCACTTCCGGCCGGCCGGAGCTGCGGTAGGCCTGGGTCGGCATGGTGTTGGTGAACACCGCAACAGCGCGCAGCGTCGTCGCCGGGATCGCATAGGAGCCGGGAATAAGTCCCGAGCCCTTGCTCAGCGGCGACAGCGAGACGCAGCGCGCGCCGACATTGCTGATGTTGGTGGCGCGCATGGCGAGGAAACGGCCGCCGGCGTCGAGCGCCAGCTCGACCTTGGTGACGAGGTCGCGGCCCTGATAATCGCTGAGGAACGCCTCCGAGCGCGTGGCGGTGAATTTCACCGGCCGGCCGAGCTTGCGCGAGGCCCACAGCACCAGCCCGAACTCGACGAACACCCGATTGCGGGTGCCGAAATTGCCGCCGACGTCGTGGGACAGCACCCGCACGCTTTCCGGCGGAACGCCGAGCACGGTCGAAAGCTCGCTCTTCTGCCGCACCGCGCCGCCCGAGCCGGCATAGAGCGTGTAACGGCCGGTCGCGGCATCGTAGTGACCGAGCGCCGCGCGCGGCTCGAGCGGCACGCCGGTGACGCGGCCGATGTGAAAATTCTTGCTCACGACGTGGGCGGCGCCGGCGAAAGCCCGGTCGGTCGCCTCGGCGTCACCGAACATCGTCTCGACGCAGACGTTATTCGGCAGCGCGTCCCACAGCGCCGGCGCGCCGGGCCGCATGGCGTCCTCGGCCTGGAGCACGAAGGGCAGCTCCTGGTATTCGACCGCGACGGCCTCGGCGGCATCCATGGCCGCCGCCTTGCTCTCCGCCACCACCATGGCGACCGCCTCGCCGACATGGCGCGCCTTGTCGGCCGGCAACAGCACGTGCGGGCCGACGAACACGGCGCTGCCGCCCGGCCCGGTGAGCTTCATGTCGAACTTGGTCTTCGGCACCGGATCGTGCGGGATGGGATTGAGCTTGTCGGCGGCGCAATCGGCGCCGGTGAAGACGCCGAGCACGCCGGGCATCGCCTTGGCGGCCGCGCCATCGATCGCCACAATGCGGGCGTGCGGATACGGCGAGCGCACGATCGCCGCATAGGCTTGGCCGTCGAGACTGAAGTCGTCGGTGAAGCGGCCCTTGCCGGTAACAAGCCGCGCGTCCTCCTTGCGCGGCAAGGGCTTGCCGATGAAGCGGTAGCCGGTTGGCTCCGGTCTTGTCGTGTCGTCCATCGGGTCTCGCCGGCGGTTTCGTTTACTTGACCGGCTTACTTGGCCGGCGCGTATTTGCCGCCGGTCTGCCTGGTGTGAACGCCTTCGGCGCCGCTCTGCTTATGCGCCAGCCGGGTGATACGCGCCCAGGTGCGCTTGAGATCGTCGCGCACGGTGATGTGCAGCGTGCCGCAGCCCTCGCATGTGAGCTCGATCTTGTCGCCGTCCATGAACGGATTGAGGCCGCGATGGTTGGTGCCGGTGGCCAGGATATCGCCGGGTTGCAGCGTGTGGATCGACGTGACCCATTCGATGCAGCGCGGAATCTTGTGCGCCATGTCGTCGGTGTTGAAACTCTGCATCACGACGCCGTTGTTGGTGAGCCTGATCTGCAGCTTTTGCGGATCCTTGATCTCGTCGGCGGTGACGATATAGGGCCCGACCGGCGCGAAAGTGTCGCGCGACTTCATCTGGTAGAAGACGTTGGTCGGCGGCACCACGCCGCGGGCCGAGCCGTCGATGAAATTGGTGTAGCCGAACACGTAGCTCATGGCGTCGGCCGCCTTGACGTGCGACGCGCGCTTGCCGATGACGACGGCGATCTCGGCCTCGCCCTCGAACACGCTCGCCGCCATGTCGGGCAGCACCATGGTGTCGCCGTCGCCGATCACCGCGCTCGGCGACTTCATGAAGGCGTTGATCGGCGCCGGCTCCGGCAGCGTGCCGTCCTCCATGTAGTTGACCGCCATGCAGATGATGTTCTCCGGCCGCGGCAGCGGCGGGCGGAATTTGACCTGCGCGACCGGCTTGCCCTGCCCCTTGGCGGCCGCATCGGCGAGCTTGCCCTTGAGCGTGTCGAACTGCTCGATGACGCCGCGGATGACGTCCTGCGGGCCGAGCCTCGGGATATCCTTGACCACGTCGCTGACGTCGACGACCTTGTCGCCGGTCACCACGCCCAGTTTGAAATCATCGAAAAACGCGAGTTTCATGTGTGCTCCCTGGAATTCGCTTGCGAATGTTATCGGCGAACGGAGGCCGCCCGGCCAACGGTTAGCCCACTGCTGGCATGCTCGGCAATATCATCCGAGACGGCAATCGCGAGTGGCCGCCGTGGCGATCCGGCCGCACCGCCCGCCCGGAGGCGGCGGCGCGCTCGATCGCATGGCTTGGTTTGAGGTGGTGAGCGCGCGCGCGGAGGCAGGTCCCGACGTCAGAAAGTGTCGCGTGACCTCATAAGAGGCCCCCGGCGAATTCAATCTCCCAGGGTCGAGTCGGATCAGAACGCCCAGTTGCCCGTGAGATAAGGTCCCTGGGTGGTAAAATTGCTCTGCAGATGCTGCTCGGTAGCGAGGTAGATTCCGACCGGCGGCAGCGTGAGACTTGTCGGCACATTGGTCAATGCGTACTGGTTGACGGCATTGAAATAGACCGCCGCCTGATATCCCAATTCGATCTTGAACAGTCCGTAGCTGGTCGGCGGGAAAGTGTAGGCGGTGGCCAATCTGGCGTCGATGCTTGGAACAAGCTGCGTGGCGTTCGGCGATGTCAAAGCCTGGTTGTTCGGTCCGACCGTCGGAGAATTCGTTGCAAAATCGATCCGGCTCTGTGCGGTGCCGATCAGGGCTGCTGCTGCGACTTCGCCGGTCAGTCGGAAGTTGCCCAGGTCGTATTGGCCCGTCACGCCCAAACGCGGCCCGGCACCGGTAAACAACGAATGAGTGGTATATCCGGCGGAAGCCGTGCCATCCGGGCTCTGGAACGACCCGCTCAGATTTTGGCCGATGCGCGCAAATTCGACGCCGCCGAAGGCTCGAAACTGGAACGAACATTCGACACAGAAGGTATGTCCGCCGTCGAGATTGACCGCGTCATAGTTCGACTGCACCGAGCCGTCGGCGTGTTTGTACAAAGCCGATTCCGGGCCGATCAAATAGGGCGGGCCCACCATCTGGGTCGGTGCGGCGGAGAACGAGCCACTGGTCGAACTGTCCAGATGCGTCCAATTCAATTGGATATCGTTGGACTCGCTCGGCATATAGCGCAGGCCGAGACGAAAGGCGGGACTGAAATCCGGCTTGAGCGACTGGTTGGCCCAATTGGGCGTTGCCAGGGGCAACGGCGTCACCAGCGTTCCATATTCCAGATTTCCGGCGCCCGGCTGCAGATAAAGCAGCGACCCGCTGACCTCGAAATGCGGCCGCGGGCGCGATGCTTCGATGCCGACGGCGCGGCCGTCATAGCGCAGCGACATGCCGTCATGCGTGGTGGCAAAGGCTTCCGCACCGTCGTATCCGCCGCGCCGCGACAAGCGCGGGATTGGGCACTGCGGAACGGCGTTCTGTCCTGGCCGCTTTGGACGCTTCGAGATGATTGACCCGGGCGCGCAACGTGGCGTTTTCCTTTTCCAGGGCATCGAGCCGCGCCGCAAATTGGTCATCGAGCGTGGCGGCCGATGCCGTATGGGCGATGGCGGAACCGAGCGGCGTGAAACACAACAGCAATGCGAGTTTGGTAAAGCGCCTCATCGTTTCGCTCCCAGGCACGGTTGGTCGGCGCGCCAAATGGCTTGGCGCCTGCGGTTCTCAGGAAGAGCAATGCCGATCAGTGCCCTGGAATGAACGCCAGCGCTGCATGAAGGCAACGACCTAGCGTCAAGCCCGCATCGACGCGAAGCAAGCAGTCCCCCATTTCACGCCGTAGAACGCCCCAAAGCAGATCGGAACGCCAGCGACAACGAATCAACCACACCGCGAAACGCTATTGATTAGTTTGATTCGCCGCAATGCGATTTTGAACACCGGAACTTTTTCGCTGACCGAATCTTTGCTCGCGAATCTCGCGGCGCGATCCGGCGGCTAGTCCAGCCGCACCGCCTGCCCGGTGGCGACGGCGCGCTCGATCGCATAGGTCGCTTTGAGGTTGGCGAGCGCCTGCGCGGCCGTGGCGTGCACCTCGCCGCCCCGCCCGGTGGCGAGGAAATCCAGCCAGGAACGGGTCTCGTTGCCGAGCGGTCCCCAGAAGTCGCCCATCGCCCAATCGCCCGCAGTGTTGCTGCCGAGGAACGCCATGTTGACCGCGTGCCCCGGCACGTAAGGATGCGGAATGCCTTTCTCGGAAAAGATCAGATGCTCCATGTGGTCGTCGTCGATGATCATGGTGCCGTCGTGGCCGAGAAGCTCGACCCGGTCCGATTGGCCCTGCGTCGGGTAGTTCGCCGGCAGCGCATAGCTGATGCCGAAATTCACCACGGCGCCGTCGGCAAAGGTGACGATCGCCCAGGTGACGTCGTGGGCGCTATAGCCGGCGTCGCGGAAAATGCCGGACTGGCCGCGCGCCACCACTTCGACCGGCGTATTGCCGTCGAGGAACCAGCACATCAGGTCGACATAATAGGTCAGCACGTCGAGCACCGGCGTGGCGTGCGGATCGCGCTTGAGGATGGCAAAAGTCTGCGCCCGCGAATTATAGACCCGGGCCAAGCCGCCGCTGATCCGCCCGAGGCGGCCGCGCACCATCTGCTCCTTGGCGCGCAGGAAACATTCCTTGAAGCGGCGGCTATAGCCGACGCGCAGCGTGCCGCCGGTGCGCTCAAGCGTATTGATGATGGCCTCGGCGTCGTTGAGCGACAGCGCCAGCGGCTTTTCCACCAGCACCGGCTTGCCAAGCTCGAGCGCCTTGCAGACCGGCGCGGCGTGCTCGCCTTCCGGCGTCGACACGAACACGGCGTCGACGTCCGGATGGGCGATGACCTCGTCGTTGTCGCCGGAGTGGACGTCGGCGCCGGCCAGTTCGGCGAGCGCCTTGGCGTGGGCCGGCACTTTGTCGGAGACGGCGAGAAAGCGCACCGCCGGATGCTTGGCGGCGAGCCGCGCCCGCAAGCTGCCGATGCGGCCCGAGCCGACCACCGCAATGCCGAGTTCCCGTGCCTTCATGGCCATCTCCCCTTGCTATCGTCCGGTTCGTGCCCAAGCTAAGCTTGCGTCGATGCCAGCGGGAACAGGAGACTATACATGACCGAGCGGGCCCTCGAATTCGTCGAGTATTGGGTATCGGAAAAAATCGAGGACATGGAAGAGCTTCCCGCGGCCGGCGACGACGCCGCCGCAAAGGTTTTGGCGGCGCAGTGCCTGCAGGCGGCGCAGACCGAGGACATTCCCGAATCCGAGATTGAAGAGGCCTTCGACGACCTTGCGGCTTTCATTGGCGGCGAGATCGAGGAGGCCCGAGCGCGGGATGAGGAGGACGAGGACGACGAAGACGACGACGACGATGAATTGGCCGAAGACGGCGACGAGGAAGAAGAAGAGGACGAGGAAGACGAAGGGGAAAAAAAAGACGGCTGAGCGCCGCGCCGCGGCAGCGGCTTGCGAATGGCAACCCGCTACGCGAACTGTCTCACCTCGTCTTTGAGGTCGCTCCAGATCCGCGAATAGATATCGCGAAACTCCGGAGCGATGGCCAGTTCGGCCGGCGGCAACCGCGGCCGCGGCAGATCGATCCGCACCACCGACTTGACCCGCCCGGGCCGGTTGGTGAACACGATCACGATGTCGGACAAAAAGATCGCCTCGTGCAGGTCGTGGGTCACGAACAGCACGGTGCGCTTGTTGCGCTCCCAGACCGAGAGGAACAGCTCCTGGAGAAGCAGCCGGGTCTGGCTGTCGAGCGCGCCGAACGGCTCATCCATCAGCAGTATCTCGGGCTCGATCGCGAACGTGCGCGCCACCGCAACGCGCTGCCGCATGCCTTGCGACAGTTCGTGGCGGTAATGATCGGCGAACTTTTCCAGGCCGACGCGGCGCAGCCATTCGCGCGCCACCGCATGGCGGTCGGCGACGCCGCGCACTTCGAGGCCGAATTCGACGTTTTGCACGGCGGTGCGCCACGGCATCATGCCGTCGCGCGCGAACATGTAGCCGACGTCGTGGCGGATGCCGGCAACGCGCGCGCCGTTGACCTCGGCGAAGCCGGAGCTCGGCGCGAGGAGCCCCGACACGATGTTGAGCAATGTCGACTTGCCGCAGCCCGAGGGGCCGACGATGCTGACGATCGCGCCGTCCGGCACGTCGAGCGATACGCCGCGCACCGCCTCGACGGCACCGCGGTCGCGCGGCCGGAACACGATGCCGATATTCGCCAGCCGGATTTTTGCGCTTGCGGGCATGGTGCTCAGGCGCTGTTGAGCGCGGGCTTCCAGCGCAGCAGCCGCGCCTCGACCTTGCGCATGACGGCGCTGAACAGCCAGGCGACCACCGCCAGCGTCACCAGGCCGGCGAACACCGCCGCGGTGTTGAAGTTCGCCGCGCCCGAGGCGATGACGTAGCCGATGCCCTGATTGGAGGCGAGGATCTCGGCGACGATGACGCCGAGCAGCGCATAGGTCAGGCCGATATTGAGTCCGGCGAAAATCCACGGCAGCGCCGACGGCAGCGTCACTTTCCACAAGATGTCGTGCCGCGACGCGCCCATCAGCCGCGCGATGGTGAGAATGTCGGTATCGACGTTCTTGGCGCCGCCCAGCGTGTTGACCAACAAGATGAAGAACACCAGCGTGAACGCCGTGACCACCTTGGCGACGATGCCGATGCCGAACCAGAGAATGATCAACGGCGCCAGCGCGACGCGCGGCAGGCTGTTGAGCGCCAGAATGAGCGGCGCCAGCACCTCGTCCCAGAACGGCGAGCGCGCCAGCATCAGTCCGGCGGCAATGCCGAGCACCGAGGATACCAAGAACGCGATCAACGCCTCGAACACGGTGATGCCGACATTGAGCATCAGGTCGCCGCTGAGGATTTCCTGCCACAGCTCCCGGCCGACCAGCACCGGACTGGAGATCCAGAACGAATCGATCAGGCCGAGGCCGACCGAGCCCTGCCAGACCGCCAGCACCGCGCCGATGACGCCGATGCGGGCGATGACGACGCGCGCCCGCCAGTTGTCCTCGGCTGCGGCCGAAGCCATCGGGACCTCGATCGGCGCGGTTTCGGTCTCGGCCATGATGCGCGGCCTTTGGGCTCGGCGCCGGGTTACCGCGTCGGCGCGCCGTCCTCGTGCGGCATGAAATCGGTGGCGACGATCTGTTCGTACGGCACCGCCTTGTCGATCGACTTGGCGGCGAGCAGCATGGCGCTGACATTGTCGACGCCCTTCCGTGTCGCGACGGCCCCGTAATTCGATCGATACTTCTCCAGATAGGTCCGCACCACCGTCGGGTCCGAGCCCTTCATGAAGCTTGCCGCCACGTCCATCAGATCATTGGTGCGCGCCGGATCGTTGATGACCTGGCAGGCCTCGGCGATTGCCGCGACCAGCCCCCGCGCCGCGTCGGCATGGTCCTTGAGGAAGGCGGCGTGCACGAAGACGCCGTTATAGGCGTAGGGGTGAAACACGTCCGGACCGCCGCCGCCTTCGATGTCGGTGACGGTCTTGGCGATCTTGAGCGACAACACCGCCGCGGTCTGCGTCGGATCGACCGCCATGGCGCCGTCGATGACATGGTTCTTGAGCGAAGCCAGCATGGTGCCGGGATCGCCGACCGGCATGATGGTCACGTCCTTGTCGGGATCGAGCCCGGCCTGGCGCAGCATGAAGCGGAGCGCCGTGTCGGTCGACGCGCCGCGGCCGCTGATGCCGATCTTGAGACCCTTCAGGTCCGCCAGATTCTGCGGATAAGGCTTGTCGGCATTCGGCGTCGGCACCGCATTGTCGACGATCAGGCTCAGCGGCGGCAGCTGCTGCTCGAGCACGATCAATTTAATGTCCTGCCCTTTCGAGACCACGGTGACGCCGTGCTCGACCGCGAAGGCGCCGGCATCGGCGGAGCCGCTGACAAAGATGTTGGCGGGCTGGATGCCGGTGCCGTAGATCAGCTCGACGTCGACGTCGTGCTGGTCGAACAGCTTGAGCGCTTTGGCGACATAGACCGCAAAGCAACAAAAGTTGCTCTGGAACACCGACAACTTGACCTGATCGAGGGCGGCGGCCGGCGCGGTGAGCAGCGCCGACGCCACGGCGCAAACGGCGACGACGCCGAACACGCGCCGGGTCAATCCTCTCATGATGTCCTCCCTGCAGCCTCGTGGGCTGTCATGACGTCGGCACTCGAGCGCAATCGTTTCCGATTGAATCGACTGGCGCTCGGGCATTTTGATTGAGCATGATCGTCTCGGAAAGCCGGTTGCCACTGCTTTTCCGGATCATGCCTAGGCCACTTTTCGAAATTCCTGCTGCCAGCGCCGCACCCGGCGCTCATCGATCTCGACGCCGAGCCCGGGGCGGTCCAACACCGCCATATGACCGTCGTCGACCCGAAGCGGATCGACGACGACGTCCTCGGCGAGCCCGGGGCTCGTCACCGTCAGTCCCCACGCGATCGACGGAATGACGGCGGCGACATGCAACGCCGCCGCCGACGCCACGCTCGATTCGCCGGTCTTGCAGGAAATATTCACCGCCATGCCGAGCCGGTCGCACAGCGCGCTGGCGTCGACCACCCGCCGGACGCCGCCGAGCTTGATCGCCTTGAGGCTGACGCCCTGCGCGGCGTTGCGCTCATGATGGCGCTCGATGTCGTCGCGCGAATGAATGCCCTCGTCGGCGCCGATCGGCACGCGGCTTGCCGCGGCGACCCGCGCCATGCCGGCAAGATCGTGGGCGGCAACCGGCTGCTCGAGAAAGCCCAATCCGCAATCGGCGACGGCGCGCACATAGCGGACCGCCACGTCGGCGCTCCAACCCTGATTGGCGTCGGCGCAGACCAGGCAGCCCGGGCCGAGCGCGCTGCATATGGCGCGAGTACGCGCGGCGTCGGCTTCCGGCGCGTCGACGCCGACCTTGATCTTGAAAATGACATAGCCGGCGGCGCGGCGCGACGCCGCCTCGCGCAGATCGGCCGCGGCATCGCCGGAACCGATCACCGCCAACAGCGCGATGCGGTCGCGCCGCTTGGCGCCGAGCAGGGCGTGCAGCGGTCGTCCGGTGGCGCGGCCGACGAGGTCGTGCAGCGCGATCTCGATCGCCGCCTTGGCGCCGCTGTTGCCGTACATCTGCGCGTCCATGACCGCCGCGGCGCCGGCAAAATCGTCGGCCGCGCGCTGAAGCAGCGCCGGCGCCATGTGGCTGACGGCCGCCATCATGCCGGCGACGGTCTCGCCGGTCATGGTCGGCGCCGAAGCGGCTTCGCCCCAGCCCACCGTCCCGGCGTCGGATTCGATGCGCACCAGCACGTTGTCGGCGCGCGTCACCGTCTCGCCGGCCATTTTCACCGGCTTGCCCATCGGCAGGCTCACCGCGATGGGCTCGATGGCTTTGATGCGCACGCTGGTCCCCGGCGAGATTTGCACAAGTGTAGCGGGCCAAGCCGCGTGGCGACAAGGCGGGGATTTGTGCCCCAGAGAGTCATTGCGAGGAGCGCGACGTCTGCGCGGATTGTCACTCCGCGGCGATGCGGTGATCGAGGTCCGGGCCGGCATTGTCGTTGGCGGCGCGGCTCGGATCGCCCGCCATGGCGCCGACCACCGGCTTTCGGGCGTGGCAGATGAAATAGGAGTTGAACAGGCATTCGCTCATCTCGACGCGGTCGGCGATGGCGGCAAGCTCCTGCCACGGCCGAATGAGCGGATTGCCCAGCACCGTATGCCGCATCAGCCACAGGCTGAACGGCAGGATCAACCGTCCGCCCCATCCCGGCGGCACTTTGGCATCCATGATGACGAGGCGGCCGCCGGGACGCAGCTGCGTCCACGCCCGGCGCAGCACGCGCCGGTGGTGCGGCATGGTGTTGTAGGACAGGCTGAACAGCACCGCGTCGAGCGGCGCCGGCGCCGTGAAATCGGCGGCATCGCACTCGCGGAGTTCGATATTGTGCCAATGCGCGGCGTCGCACAGCTGTTGCGCCTTGCCGAGCATGCCTGGCGAAATGTCGATGCCGTAGATCCGGCCGGCCGGTCCCACCGCGTCGCGCAAATGCCGAAAATTCCGTCCGGTGCCGCAACCAATCTCGAGCACGCTATCGCCGCGACTGAGCGCCAGGTCCACGACCGCTTTCCTGCGCCAGCCGCGGGGCAGGAAGAACAGCCACTCGAAGAACGGGATCAGATGCGCAATACGATCGTAACGACTGCGCACCGCGTTGCGGTCGCAATCCACCCACTGATATGCCACTGCTTCGCCCCCGCGTCCGGATCGGACGTATCCACCCCGGCAAGCGATCTCCCTGGCTTGCCCCGCCGTAACCGTATTGTTTATTTACACCACGATTCCGCCGCTATTATTGTCTTCGTCAAACCCGGCTACGACAGGCGTCATAAAGCCGCATGGGAAAGCCGCGGCGCGGGTGCGGTCGGCTGCTCCGCTTGGCCGGTGCAGCGGCATTTGGAACGGTGCATGAATTGACCAAGTTCGAGCAGTAATGATTTTCACCGCCTCGTCAGCTGCCTCGTCAGCAACGTTGGTTCAAGATTGAACAATCCACCTCGGAGTTCGGGTCATGCGGGCAAGACTTCTCACCACTGCGGCGGCGCTGTTGTGGCTCGCGGCGCCGCTGGCGGCTTTCGCCGCGGACATGACGCCGGCCGGGATCTGGCAGGCGGTCGATGACGATACCAAACAGCCGACCGGGTGGTTCCTGATCAGCAATCATGACGGCGTCTATACCGGCATCATCGCCAAGATGTTTCTCAAGCCCGGCGAAAATCCCAATGCACTGTGCGATCAGTGCAAGGACGACCGCCACAATCATCCGTGGCTCGGCCTCGAGATCATCCGCGGCATGAAGCAGGACAACGAGCGAACCGACAAATTCGTCGATGGCACGATTCTCGATCCGCGCGACGGCAAAGTCTACAAAGCCATGATGACGGTGTCGCCGGACGGCCAGACGCTGATCGTGCGCGGCTATATCGGCTTTTCGCTGCTGGGCGAGAATCAATATTGGACGCGGCTGCCGGATTCCGTCCTCAGCACGCTCGATCCGTCGGTCAATCCCAACGCCGTCGCCGCGCCGCCCGCCAATGCGGCGCATCCGCCGCCGCGCGGCAAGTCGGAACTCGCTCCGCTCCCGGGCAGTCCAGCGCCGCGGCACTGATCGTGCGCGGACCGCTGCAGTGGCGGCGCCGCTTCAGTGCTGGCGCGGCTTGCCCATCAGGATGGGTTGAAACAGCGCCGCCGCCGCCATGGTCGTCAAGAGCGAGATCGCCAACAGCTTGCCCATGCTGGAGGTGCCGGGATGGCTGGAGAAATACAGGCTGCCGAAGGCCGTCGCCGTCGTGCAGGCGCTGAACGTCACGGCCCGCGTCAGCACTGACTGCAAGAGGTTGGTCTGCCCTTCGCGCCAGGCCATGATGTAATAGATCTTGAACGCCACGCCGACGCCGAGCAACAGCGGCAGCGCGATGATGTTGGCGAAATTCAGCGGCATGCCGATCAGGACGCAGATTTCGAGCGTGACGACGCCGGCCAGCAGCAGCGGAACCAGCGTCAGCAGCACGTCGCCGATCCGCCGCAGCGTGATCCACAACAGGATGCTGATCGAAATGAGCGCGCAGGCGCCGGCTTCGAGGAAAGCGGTGACGACGGTGCGGCGCGCTTCGAGGATCGCGATCGGTCCTTCGGTGGCGTCGGGCGCCACGGCCTGAACGGCGTGCGCGAAGTTGCGCAGCACGTCGTTATCGTTGGAATTGCCGTTCGGCGCCACGTCGATCCGCGCCTGACCGTCCGGCGTCACCCAGTCGCGCGCCAGATTGGGCGCGATGTTGTCGCGGGTGATCGGTTGCGCCTTGAGCAGATTGCGCAGGTCGTCGAGCGTGGTCTTCAACGGCTGCACGAACACCACTTCGGCGCGCTGGCGCACCGACGGATCGGCCTTGGCGAGCGCCGCCATGGCGGTGGCGAGCCGCCGCGCCGCGACCGCGCCGACGCCGGTGCCGTCGCCGGCCAGGCGGTTGAGGGCGTCGACCGTGGAATTCATCATGCCGACGGTCTGCGCGTCCGCCGGCGGCGCGGCCGGCGTCTGGGGATTGAGCGCGGCATCGAGCGTCTGCGCGGCGTTGTGGATCAGGGCGAGCTTCTGATCCTGCTGGTCGGGGATCAGGCTCGACAGCGTGGTGACCCGGGCCACTTCCGGCACAGGGCGCAGCTTGGCGGCCAGCTGGTCGGCTTGCGCGAGGGAGGGTTGCAGCACCTCGATGTCGTTGGCGCCGCTTTGCGGATCGTTCTGCAGTTCCAGATAGGTCGCGACCGACTCGGCCTTGGGGCTGCGCAGATTCAACGGATTGAAATCGAACTGCAGCCAATGCAGCAGCGGCAGACCGCAGGCGACGACCAGGAGCGTAATGACCAGGATCGGTATGCGATGCCGTTCCAGAAAACGATCGACCGGCGCCAGCGCCGCATAGCCGAGCTGCTCCGGTTCGCTCGGCGGCTTGAGCCGGCTCAACAACGCCGGCAGCAGCGTGACGCTGGTGAGGAATGCCACCAGCATGCCGACGCCGGCGATCAGGCCGAGCTCCGACAGCCCTTTGTAGGTCGTCGGCAGGAACGACAGGAAGCCGGCTGCGGTGGCCAGCGCCGCGAGCGTCAGAGGCGCGCCGGCGCGCCGGCCGGTCTCCAGCAATGCGTCGTGCAGGTCCAGGACGTTGTGGCGCTCGGCGCGATAGCGGACGCTGAACTGCAGGCCGAAATCGACTCCCAGCCCGACAAACAGCACCGCGAAATACACCGAGATCAGGTTGAGCGTGCCGACCATGAGCATGCCGGCCGCCGCGGTGACGGCAAGACCGACGACGAGATTGATGAAGACGGCGAGGATGATGCGCGCCCAGCGCAGCGCCAGCCACAGAATGAACAATACGGTGGCGATGGTCAGCGTCGCGTTGAGCCCGGCATTCTCCTTGATGGTGGCGAATTCCTCGTCGGCCATCGGCACCGGGCCGGTCAGGCGCAGGCGCGCCTGATATTTGGCGGCGAAATCGAGATCGGTGGCGGCCTTGCGAATGGCGTCGCTGGCCTTTAGCCCGGGCTCGAGCTCCGAATAGTCGAGCGTGGCCTGGATATCGAGAAACTTTCGCAGCTCGGCGGGCGTGGAGGCTTTGCCCTGCACCATGTCGTGCCAGGAGAAGCTCGCCGGCTTGCCGGCAAGCACTTTCTCGATGGCATCGGCGCCGAGCGTCAGCGGCCAGGTCATGCTGTCGAGGGTGATCTGGCCGCCCTGCACGCCGAGCAGCCCGAATTGCAGCGCCTGCACCACGCCGCGCAGGCTCGGGTCGCTGGCCAGCACCTGAATGAGCCGTTGCGCCTGGGTCAGCATCTTCAGCTGCGGATCGAGCTGATCGAGCGGCTCGAACAGGAAACCGTTCTGCGCGAAGAACGCGCCGCCTTCCGGCTGCTGGATCGAGCGGAACAGATCTTTCTGTTGCGACAGCCGCGCGATCAATGCGCCGGTCGCCTCGCCGACCAGTTCCGGGGTCGGCGCATCGATCACCGCCACGATCAATTCGTAGCGCGGAAAGGCTTGCTCGAAAGCCATCTCCCGCTGCCGCCACGGCATGTCGGTGGAGATCAGCTTGTTGATATCGGTGGTCATGGCGAAATGCGTGGCCGCGTACCACGACGACGCGATCGTGAGCACAATCGCCGCCCCGATCACCGGCCACGCATAGCGCGCGCAAAAATCGATCGCGCGGACAACCAGGGCGGTAATTGTCTTCATGGTTGAGATGAATGCGATTTGTTGAGGATGAATGGGCGAGCGGCTAACTGGCGTTTGAGGCGTCAAGACCAAGGCAAAATGGAGGCGACGGGTTTTGCTTCCTTTGTCGGGGCGGGTTGGAACGCAGGCGATCCATGGCCATGTGATGGGGTATCGGGCGGCCAAGAACGAGCCTAGATGCGCCGAAATGCCGGAAAAGTGAAATCATGGATATTTTCCTATCCGGAGCGGCTGGCCCGGGCGCTGCGGCGGCGGCCGATACCGCCGCCCGACCCTAGCCGGCTGGACAAAAAGGCCATTTGCGCCCAATGCTAAGTTCCGCGAAAAGCGCCGTTGCGCGGATGTCCGGCCCCCAGGGCCGGGCTTGATTGTCACGGAGTCGTCGCCGAAATACCCGGACATATCGGACGGTTAATCACGCTGCGGTGGCCCGGCATTGTTACGGCGCATCGCTGCAATTGGAACGTGCAAGCCGGCTCGGCCGGGAGGTAGTTTGCAGATGAAAGTCATCCTCGCCCAGCCTCGCGGCTTCTGCGCCGGCGTCGTGCGCGCCATCGAGATCGTCGAGCGCGCGCTGCAGAAATACGGTCCGCCGGTCTATGTCCGCCACGAGATCGTGCACAACAAGCACGTGGTCGAAAGCCTCAAAGCCAAGGGCGCGCGTTTCGTCGAGGACCTCTCCGAAGTGCCGCCCAACGCGGTCACGATATTCAGCGCCCACGGTGTCGCCAAGAGCGTCGAGGAAGAGGCGGCGCTGCGGCGGCTTCCGGTCCTCAACGCGACCTGCCCGCTGGTCACCAAAGTGCACAATCAGGGCAAGCGCTATGTCGGCCAGGGCCGCCGGCTCATCCTGATCGGCCATGCCGGCCATCCGGAGGTCGAGGGCACGATGGGCCAGATCGCCGAGCCGGTGACCCTGGTGCAGACCGAGAGCGATGTCGCCTCGCTCGACATCCCGACCGACACGCCGGTCGCCTACGTCACCCAAACGACGCTCAGCGTCGACGACACCCGCGGCATCATCGCGGCGCTGCACGAGCGGTTCAGCGACATCGTCGGGCCCGAGACCCGCGACATTTGCTACGCCACCCAGAACCGGCAGACCGCGGTGCGTGAACTCAGTCAGCTTGTCGACGTTATCCTGGTGGTTGGCGCCAAGAACAGTTCCAATTCGAACCGCCTGCGCGAGATCGGCGAGGAGGCTGGAACACCGAGCTATCTGATTGCCGACGGCAGCGAGGTGATGCCGGACTGGTTTCGCCGCGCCGACACCGTCGGCATCACGGCGGGCGCCTCGGCGCCGGAAGTGCTGGTGGAGGATGTCATCGACGCGCTGCGCCGGCTCGGGCCGGTGCAGGTCAGCGAATTAACCGGCCGGCAGGAAACCATCGAGTTCCGCCTGCCGCCGGAATTGACCGACGGCGCGGCCGCGACCCGCGCGACGGCAAAAGCCTAGTCGGCGGCTGCTGCGGACCGCAAAAGCCTAGTCGGCGGCTGCTGCGGTTGTGACCCGGGAGCCGGAAGCAACGGACATGCGAAGAGGATCGTAATTGTGACTGTATCTTTGCGACAACAAGCAGCCGTCGGCGCGTATGTGCTGCGGCAGCGCCTGACGGGCCGGAAGCGTTATCCCCTCGTGCTGATGCTGGAGCCGCTGTTCCGCTGCAACCTGGCCTGCGTCGGTTGCGGCAAGATCGATTATCCCGACGCCATCCTCAACCGACGGCTGTCGGTGCAGGAATGTCTCGATGCCGTCGACGAGTGCGGCGCGCCGATGGTCGCCATTCCGGGCGGCGAGCCGCTCATTCACAAGGAAATCGGCGAAATCGTCAGCGGCATCGTCAAGCGCAAGAAATTCGTCTCGCTCTGCACCAATGCGCTGCTCTTAGAAAAGAAGCTGCATCTGTTCGAGCCGTCGCCGTATCTGTTCTTCTCGGTGCATCTCGACGGCATCAAGGAGCACCACGACAAGTCGGTGTGCATGGAGGGCGGCTTCGACAAGGCCGTGGCGGCGATCAAGGCCGCCAAGGCCAAGGGCTTCACCGTCAACGTCAACTGCACGGTGTTCGACGGCCACCCGGCCGAGGACATCGCCGCTTTTCTCGATCTCACCGAGGAGCTGGGCGTCGGCGTCTCGATCTCGCCCGGCTACGCCTACGAGCGGGCGCCCGACCAGCAGCACTTCCTGTCCCGCCGCAACACCAAGGAACTGTTCCGCAAGGTCTTCGCGCTGGGCAAGGGCAAGAAGTGGAATCTGACGCATTCCAGCATGTTCCTCGACTTCCTCGCCGGCAACCAGGAATTCCACTGCACGCCATGGGGCATGCCGACGCGCAACATCTTCGGCTGGCAGAAGCCGTGCTATCTGCTCGGCGAGGGCTACGCCAAGACGTTCAGCGAGTTGATGGAGACCACCGACTGGGACGCCTACGGCACCGGCCGCTACGAGAAATGCGCGAACTGCATGGCGCATTGCGGCTACGAGCCGACCGCGGCCGACGCCATGATGAAACATCCGCTGCAAGCGCTGGCCATCGCCTGGCGCGGCGTCAAGACCGAAGGCGAGATGGCGCCGGAGATCGTCCTCGACCAGGCCCGCCCGGCGCAATACGTCTTCGACGGCCAGGTGCAGCAGAAGCTGTCGGAAATCCGCACCAGCGAAACGCGGGAGAAGGCGGCCAAGGCGGCTAGGACTTCGGCCAGCGCGGCGTAAACTTCTCCGGGTTTCGATAAGCCGCGCAAACACGTAGGCCGGATTGGACCAATCCGGCCTACGCACTCAGCTCACGTACCGCGCGTCTCAGAAGTGATAGTTGACGCCGGCTCGGGCAATACTGGCCTTCAAGTCGGTCGCGTGACTGAAGGTGGTGGTGGGCGTAATAGGATTGACGAGTGTCGTCGAGGTGTTGCCGAAGTCGACGTACAGATACTCGGCCTTCACCGACCACATGGGCGCGATCTTCACTTCCACGCCGCCACCCACCGTCCAGCCGGCCTTGGTCGTGGATATTGTCCCCACTTCCGAAGGCGCGAGACCCACATAGGTGTTGGTCTGCGAGTACTTGATATCCGCAACGGCGAGACCGCCGGTCGCATAAACGAGCCACTGATCCGCAGCGAAGCCAAGCCGCGGACGCGCGGTAAACAGCCAATCGGTCTTGATGTTGGTTTGCGACAGCACCTGGACGTTGCCCGGCGGCGTCACAGTCGTGTTCGCCGATCCGCGCAAGCTGAAATCCTCGAAATCGGCTTCGGCGCCGAAAACGAAGTTGTTGATCTGCATGTTGTAGCCAATCTGAGCACCGCCGGTGAATCCGTTCGAACGAACGCTCGGCGATTCAGCCGCTGAATAGATCGCGTTGGCAGGCGGAGCCGAGAACGGCAGGCCCGGCGACACGGTGGCGGTGTCGGACGTTCCCCACGCGTAGCCGGCGTTGAGACCGATATACCAGCCGCACCAGACGCAAGGCGGCGGCAATGGCGCCGGTGGCGCCTTGTAGACCGGCCGCGCCAGATCGGCGGCGAGAGCCGGAGTCCCGATCAGCGCCGCGAGCGCAGCGCCGGCAATGAGAAGCTTCTTCATGTCGCCCTCCTCCAAGGATCTTGCGTTGTCTGCTTATAACCCCGCGGCGGCGATTCAGCTGTGTCCTGGCCACCACACCAGGCGCAGAATTGATCGTCACAAAGCCTCCTCCATACCATCAGACTTGACAATCGCGATGCGCCAAACCTCGCGCTGTCACGATTTTCTCGAGGCAGAGCAAGAGGATGGAGGCAACCTCCGGTCGCGCGGCGTCAATTTAGATTCCGTAAACCACCGCGCGCATATTGCCGCCCTTGAGATTGCGGTAGCGCGCCAGCGCCCACAGCGGAAAGAATTTCGCATAGCCGTGGTAGCGCAGGTAGAACACGCGCGGGAAACCGGTCGCGGTGTAGCGCGCTTCGTTCCAGAAACCGTCCGCGCCTTGCGTCGCGGCGAGATAGCCGATGCCGCGCGCCACCGCCGGATGCTCGACCGCGCCGGCGGCCATCAGGCCGAGGAGCGCCCACGCCGTCTGCGACGCGGTCGACGGCGCGCGCTTCGTAGCCGCGATAGTCGAGCTTGTAGCTCGAACCGTCCTCGCCCCAGCCGCCGTCGTCGTTCTGGATGGCGGCGAGCCAGTTCATCGCCTTGCGCATTTCCGGCGCATCGTGGGGGAAGCCGGCGGCGTTGAGCGCGCTCAAGACCGACCAGGTGCCGTAGATGTAGTTCATGCCCCAGCGGCCGTACCAGCTGCCGTCCGCAAGCTGGACGCGGCGCAGGTATTCGACCGCGCGCGCCACCGCCGCGGCTGCTGGCGACGGTCTCGCCGAACTGCGCCAGCATCGACAGGCAGCGCGCGGTGACGTCCTCGGTCGGCGGATCCAGGAGCGCGCCGTGGTCGGCGAACGGAATGTTGTTGAGATGATAGAATTCGTTGTCGGCATCGAACGCGCCCCAGGCGCCGTTCTCGCTTTGCATGCCGACGATCCATTCGCGGGCCCGCGCCAGGCTTGCGGCAAAGTCGCGGCTCGCCGGACCGGGCCGCCACCCGATCCATCGCCATGGCGACGACGGCGGTGTCGTCGACGTCGGGATAATGGGCGTTGGCATATTGGAACGCCCAGCCGCCGGGGCGCAGAGCGGGCCGCCGCGCGATCCAATCGCCGCGGACGTCGAGAATCTGCTTCGGCACCAGCCAGTCGAGGCCGCGCTCGGCCGGCGCCACGGCGCGCTCGCCGCCGACTTCCAGCAGCGTGTGGCAGACCAGGCCGGTATCCCAGATCGGCGACACGCAGGGCTGGCAATAGGCCTCGTGCTCATGCTCCACCAACAGCTTCTCGATCGATCGGCGGGCGATGGCGCGCGCCGGATGGCTGTCGGCAAACCCCAGCACGTCGAACATCATCACGGCGTTCGCCATCGCCGGGAAGATCGCGCCGAGGCCGTCCTCGCCGTTGAGCCGCTCGTTGACCCAGCCGAGCGCGCGCTCCATGGCGCGCCGGCGCGTGCGCTTCGGAAAGTACGGCTCGGCCGCGCGCAGGACAGTGTCGACGCCGCGGAAGAACCAGAACCACGACGCTTTCTGCTGCGGCGCCTTCGGCGCCGGTCCGATACTCGCCGGCGGCTCGAGGAAAAGCTCGTCGATGCGCACGCCCCTGGCGTTGCGCGCCTTCGGCTTCTTGGCCATCAGCACCAAGAGCGGAACGATGACGGTCCGGCTCCAATACGAGATCTTGTCGAGGTGGAACGGAAACCACGTCGGCAGCAGCATGATCTCGACCGGCATCACCGGCACGGCGCGCCACGGAATGAATCCGAACAGCGCCAGCATGATGCGGGTGAACACGTTGGCGCGCGCGGCGCCGCCGCGGGCGCGCACCGCCTCGCGGGCGCGGCGCATGTGGTCGGCATCGACGCCATCGCCGATCATCTTGAGCGCGAAGTAGGCCTTCACCGTCGCGCTGACGTCGAGATCGCCGTCGGCGAACAGCGGCCAGCCGCCATGGGCGCCCTGGATGCGGCGCAGATAGGCGGCGATCTTGGCTTCCAGCGCGGCGTCGACCGGCTCGCCGAGAGCGTGCCGCAGCAGCACGTATTCGGCCGGAATGGTGGCGTCGGCTTCGAGCTCGAACACCCAATGGCCGTCCGGCCGCTGCCGGGCCAAGAGCGCCGCCGTGGCGGCTTCGATATGTTGCTCGAGATCCCGGTCGATCATGGCAAGCTTGCGACGAGTTCGGCGGCGCGATTGCCGGAGCGCACGGCGCCCTCGATGGTCGCCGGCAAGCCGGTATTGGTCCAATCGCCGGCCAGCATGAGATTGCGCCAGCGCGTTGCGGCGCCCGGCCGTCGGGCGTCCTGCGCCGGCGTGGCGGCGAAGGTGGCGCGGCGCTCGCGCACGATCTGCCACGGCGGGATGCCGCCCGGCAACGCCGCCGGCAACCCGGTGACGCTGGCGACCTCGCTCCAGATCGATTTCGCCAGCACGTCGCGCGCGGTATCGAGCAGCCGATCGCCGGCGCTGATCGTGACCGAGACGCGGCCCGGAAACGCAAACACCCATTCGACCATGCCGTTGAGCACGCCGAGGATCGGCGGCTGTCCCGGCGCCGGATCGATGCGGAAATGCGCATTGACGATGGCGCGGAATTCGGTCGGCACGTCGAGACCGTCGATCAGCGACGCAGCCGCATAGGGCGGCACCGCGACAATGACCGCGTCGTCGGGCGCGAGCGCTATGGTCTCGCTGCCGAAATCAAGCGCCTCGGCACGATCGGCGCCCAACCGCAGCGCGCGCAGCTGATGCTCCATGCGAACGACCGCGCCGCGCTGTTGCAGACCGGCGAGCGCCGGCTCGATCAGCGTCGCCCCCAGGCCGTCGCGCGCAATCAGCGGCCGGCAGGCGAGCCCGCCGGCCGCGAGCGTCTCGCGGACGACGGCCGCCGCAAGCCGCGCCGCGCCGTGCGGCGGATCGATGTTGAGGGCGGCAAGCAATAACGGCTCGACCAGGCGGTGATACAGCACGCCGTCGCAGGCGATGACGTCGCCGACCGTCTTGCCGGGCGGCGGCGATAACAGCCGGATGAGCGGCAAATAGTCCAGAAGGCGCGTGCCGGGGACGCGCCGGCGGCGATCGAAAATCCACAACGGCAGGCGCCCGTCATTGAAGCGCAAGGTCCAGCATTCGCGGCTCGCCAGGTCGGCAAAGTCGAACTGCGCGTGCGCCGGGCCGGCCAGCCGATGCGCGGCGCCGATGTCGCGCGCATAGGAGAGCGCGGCGCGGTTACCCGACAGCAACAGATGATTGCCGTTGTCGATCGTCATCCCGACCGCGGCATCGTGATACGAGCGGCAACGGCCGCCGGCGAACGCCGTAGCCTCGTGCACGATGACGCGCTCGTCGCGCGCGGCGAGCCTGACCGCGGCGGACAAGCCGGCAAGGCCGGCGCCGATGATGTGGACCGTCCGGCTCATCACAACAGATTGCGCAGCACGATGAGAAGAAGCCGCGCGCGCGGCAGGCGCACCGGCCGGCGCGGCGGCGCGAAGCCGCGGGCGATGAGCTTGTCAAGAATGGCCCGGTAGGCGGCGCCCATGATGCGCGGCGCGCGCACGACGCGGTGCGGCAACCGCGCCATGATGGCGTTGGCTTCGTCGAAGTGCCGTCGCGCCTGCTCGACGATGACGCCGCAGGCCTCGCCGAGCATCGGATTGGCCAGGACCGTGACCGGATCGGTGCTGATGATCCCGGTGTCGCGCAGCGCCTCGCGCGGCAGGTAGAGCCGGCCCATCGCGGCATCCTCGTCGAGATCGCGCAGGATGTTGGTGAGCTGCAGCGCGCGGCCGAGATGATCGGCGAGCGCCAGACCGGGCTGTTGCCCCATGCCGAAGACCCGCACCGACAGCCGCCCGACCGCGCACGCCACGCGGTCGCAATAGAGCGCGAGCGTCGCGCCATCCGGCGCGCGGATATCGGCGATCACATCCATCTCCATGCCGTCGATGACGGCGAAGAAATCCGCGTGCTGGAGATCGAAGGTCGTCACCGCCGCGGCGAGACCGTGCAGGTGCGCCGCCGGCGTGCCGCCATAGAGCGCGTCGAGGTCCGCGCGCCACTGCTGTAATTGCCCGCGCCGCGTCTCGCGCGGCCCGGGATCGTCGGCGATGTCGTCGACGGCGCGGCAGAACGCGTAGATCTCGAACATCGCCTCGCGCTCGGCGCGCGGCAGAATCCGCATCCCGCGGTAGAACGAACTGCGCGAGGCGCGCGCGGCGGCCGCTGACGGCGTGTTCACTCAGACACCTCGCGGTTTCTGCAAGGTCGCCGAAAAGCGCCGGCCGAGCCGCCGCGATGCGCCGGCGAGCATACCGCGAAGGCTCAAGCCGGCGACCGCGGGCATCGGCAGATGCACGTCTTCGCTCAGCGGATCGCGCGCCATGAGGAGCCGCGTCAGCCGATGCGCCAACGTGTTGATCACCGAGACTTCGAGACCAAGCCGCCAGTCGTTGATGCGGACGGCGAAGTCGTCGCTGTCGCGCAGCAACAGCTCGGTCCGTTCGGCAAGCCGGTGCAGGCAGTCGGACAGCGCCGGAGCGGCGCGCGGCGCGGCGAGCGCCTCGACCGAGGTCCCGCACGCCGCCAGCGCATCGAGCGGAACATAGACCCGGTCGAGATTGCGATAGTCGTCCTGGCAGTCCTGCAGGTGATTGATGATCTGCAATGCGGCGCACAGCGCGTCGTTGGCCGGCCAGCAGTCGCGGCTCTCGCCGTGCACATCGAGCACGAAGCGGCCGACCGGCATCGCCGACAGCGAACAATAGCCGATCAGGTCGTCCCAATCGCGATAGCGCAGCTTGGTGACGTCGAGCTTGAACGCGGCGAGCAGGTCCTGCGCATGCTTCGGCGACAGCTTGCGCGCGGCGAGCGCTGAGCGAAGCCGCACCGCCGCGGCATCGGCGTCGTCGTTGGCCGCGACGCTCCCCATCAGCCCCGCTTCGAGCCGATCGAGCAGCGCGAGCTTGTCGGCGGCCGGCATGGTCGCATGATCGGCGATGTCGTCGGCGGTGCGGACGAAATTGTAGAACGCCAGGATCGCCGGACGGTGACGCGGCGCAATCAGGAAGGACGCCACCGGAAAGTTCTCATTCCGATGACCCTTGCCCGAGCGCCAAACCCCGGCGTCGTCCTTGCTCGCTTCGCTCATGCAATTTCGACCGCTTCGCTCATGCGATGTCGACCGCTTCGCTCATGCAATTTCGACCGCTTCGCTCATGGCAATTCCGAAACATTAGCTTGGGCGCGGCCTTTCCACATGCCGCCGCGCCCGCGCGCGTGCTGATAGGCGGAATTGACGGTGAACGACATATAGATCGCCGCGATGACCGGCAACGCCAGCCCCCATAGCCGCGAGCGGCCATAGAACCGCAGCGTCGGCGCAAACGCCAAGGCCATCAGCAGCCAGGTGAAAATCCCGACGAACTGCGCCACGCCGGACGCGAACACGGCGAGTGCGACCGGCGCCAGGTAGGTCACCGCCAGGCCGACGATTGTTCCGGCCAACCACAGCGGCGAGTAGCGCAATTGGGCATAGGCGGTGCGCGCCACCATGCGGCGGATATCGCCGATCGCCGGATAGGCGCGGATGCTGTGCACGCGATCGGTCAGGCCGAGCCAGATCGGGCCGCGCCCCTTGAGGGTTTTGGCGAGCGCGCAATCGTCGATCAAGGCGTCGCGGATCGCCGCCATGCCGCCGGCGTCCTGCAAGGTTTCGCGAGCCACCAGCATGCAGCCGCCGGCAGCCGCTGCGGTGGCGCGGCGCGGATCGTTCGCCCAGGCGAACGGATAGAGCATCTGGAAGAAAAAGATGAAGGCTGGGATGAACAGCCGCTCGGCAAAGCTCCGGCAGCGCAGCTTCACCATCAACGAGGTCAGGACCAAGCCGCCGTTGCGGGCGCGAGCGACCAGGCCGCGCAGCACATCCGGCGCGTAGACGATGTCGGCGTCGGTGAACAGCAAATAGCGCGGCGGCGGCGCCATGGCGGCGGCATGGTCGACACCCTGCTGCTGCGCCCACAGTTTCCCGGTCCAACCCGCCGGCAGCGGCCGCCCGGACAACACCGTGAGGCGGCCGGCGGCGCCGAGCGCCGCGGCGGCGTCGCGCGCCACCGCCGCGGTGGCGTCGCGACTCTGGTCGTCGACGACGATCACATGGAATGCGCCGGGGTAGGCTTGACGCAGCAGCGAAGCCACCGTCTCGCCGACGCAGGCGGCTTCGTCGCGCGCCGGAATGATCGCGGCGATATCCGGCCAGTCGCCATCCGGCCGTCCGTCCGCGCGCCGGCCGGCGTTGGAACCTCGTCATCGCGTTGCCTGCCGCGCCAGAAGCCGCCGCGCGCCGCAACGAGGTACAGCCAGATCGCCAGCACCATTGACGCTATAAGGTCGTTGGCCACAGGTAGTCCTTAACCGATGGGCAGGTTTCAGCCCGTCAACGCGAGTGTTATCCCCTAATGTAGGCCCGATCATAGGGACCCCACAGGCATGCTGGTTCCCAGGCTTGCCGGGCCGCCGGTTAGAGACGTGATGGACGCAAAAAGCACCCCTTTTCTTTCCCGCCTCGATGCGGTCGCCGCCGAAACCGAGGACCTGCTCGACCGGCTAATGGCAGCGCGGCCGGCCGACGGCGAATTGAGCCGGCCGACGCGGCTCATCGAGGCCATGCGCTATTCGAGCCTCGGCGGCGGCAAACGCCTGCGGCCGTTCCTGGTCGTCGAAAGCGCCGCCCTGTTCGATGTGCCGCGGCGCAACGCCCTGATGGCGGGCGCAGCCCTGGAATGCGTGCATTGCTACTCCCTGGTGCATGACGATCTGCCGGCCATGGACAATGACGCGCTGCGGCGCGGCCGGCCGACGGCGCACAAGGCGTTCGATGAGGCCACCGCCATCCTCGCCGGCGACGGCTTGCTGACCTTCGCGTTCGACATCCTGTCGCGGCCGGAGACTCACGCCGATGCGGCGGTGCGCATCGCGCTGGTGAGCGCGCTGGCGCGCGCGTCCGGCGTCGGCGGCATGGCCGGCGGCCAGATGCTCGACCTCGCCGCCGAGGGGCGCTTTGTGCAGAACCACACCACGCCGCTCGGCGAGAACGACGTGCGGATGTTGCAGGCGATGAAGACCGGCGCGCTGTTGCGCTTTGCCTGCCAGGCCGGCGGCATACTCGCCGCCGCCGCGCCGCCGCAGCGCCAAGCGCTCGAGCGTTACGGCGCCGCGGTCGGCCAGGCCTTCCAGATCGCCGACGATCTTCTCGATATCGAGGGCGATCCCGCGCTGGTCGGCAAATCGACCGGCAAGGACGCCGCGGCCGGCAAGGCCACCATGGTCAGCGTGCTGGGCGGCGCCGGCGCCAAGGCGCGGCTGCAACAACTGGTGGCGGAGGCCGAACAGGCGCTCGCCCCGTTCGGTTCGTCGGCCGCCATCCTCATTGAAACCGCGAAATTCGTCGCCGATCGCAATGCCTAGGCGGCGTGACCAAAGGCGGTCTGAACAAGGTGGCGTGACGAATCTGTAACGGTGGATAGCGCCCGCCAGCGCACTTGCAGCACCCGTGGGGGCTTTCTAGGCTCATGACCGCTCGCACGACAGCCCGATTGAAGTTCCGAGGGCGCGGTCCTATTTGCAGCCAGTCCTTGGGCAGTCATGCTTCGTGACCGGGAAAGAACGGGACCCGAACCTTCCGTCGCTGTCGGGATACCCATTGCATCATGAGTTCCGCGCGACGGCATAGTCACACGGCGGCGGCTTTGGCCGCAGCGCTGCTTTTTCTGCCGTCGGCGGCATCGTTCGTTGCCGTTTCGGCGCGCGCGCAAGCCATCGCCGACCCGTCCCATCCCGTTCCAGACCCTGTCGTCCGGGTTCCAAAGCCCAACGGTCGCGCCTCCCGCGGCACGCGGCATGCGCAGCCGGCCCCGAGCCAGGCGCGAGCCCCGGCACCGGGCGCGGCGCCGGTTGCGGCGCAACCCAACAAACCGCCGCCGCGCATCCCGTTCACTGCCGCCGACGAGGCGGCCGCGGTAATTCCCGGCATGCCGGACGCGCGCTTCTGGGCGGATTCCGCAACCGATTTCAACGCGGCCCTGCCGCCGCAGGAGGGCCCGTGGCTCGCCCTGTCCAGCGGCGGCGAAGATGGCGCGTTCGGCGCGGGCTTCCTCAACGGCCTGAGCGCCTCGGGCAAGCGGCCCGATTATGCCGTCGTCACGGGAGTGAGCGCGGGCGCGCTGCTGGCACCGTTCGCTTTCGCCGGTGCGCGCTACGACGCGACGCTGCACGATGTCTTTACCAAGATCACCGCGGCCGACATTTTCGAGGTCGGCGGCACCGGTGAGAGCTTCGTCGATACCTGGCCGCTGAAGGACCTGATCGCGAAACAGATCACGCCGGCGCTCCTTGCCGACATCGCCGCTGCGCATCGCAGCGGCCGGCGCCTGTTCATCGTCACCACCGATCTCGATGCCCAACGCTCCATCGTCTGGAACATGGGCGCCATCGCCGCCCATGGTGGCGATGCTGCGCTGAAACTGTTCCAGACCGTGCTGCTGGCATCGAGCGCCATTCCGGGCGGCTTTCCTCCGGTGCTGATCGACGTCGAAGCCAATGGCAAGCCGTTCCAGGAAATGCACGTCGACGGCGGCGTCGGCGGCCAGTTCTTCGTGGCGCCGGCCGCATTGCTGGCGAGCACCAGCGACTATCGCTTGCCGGCGACGGCGCTCGACATCGTGATCGATACCGGGCTGCAGCCCGAGTTCGACGTCGTGCAGCGCACGACGCCCTCGATCCTGTCGCAAACGGTCAGCACGGCGGTGAAGGTCGACACCCGGCTGATGCTCGATCGCGCCTATATGGCGGCGAAACGCAGCGGCGTCGATTTCAACGTCGCGACGATTCCGCCCGACTTCAGTGCGCCGAGCCGGGGCCCGTTCGACCCGCAATATATGACCGCGCTGTTCCAGACCGGCTATGATCTGGCCAAGAGCGCCACGCCGTTTGCCACGCAACCGCCGCCCTATCCGGGGCGGCCCGAGCCACAATCCCAGGATCCTGCCCAGGGTCCTGAAAAAACCGGAGCGAACCGATGAAGAAGTTTGGGGGCATCGTCACTGCACTCTTGATCGCGGGCTTGCTGACGGGGATGGCGGTCGAGCCGTCGGCCGCGGCGCCGAGCCGGGCGGTCCGCGCGTTCGACGGCGAATGGAGCGTGTTGATCAACACCGCGTACGGCAATTGCGGCAGCTACCGCGCCGCGCTGCAGATCGTCGGCGGCCGCGTGGTCAGCAACAGCCAGGATTACGCGGCCTCCGGCTATGTCACCGCCACCGGTGTCACCGCCGTGACGGTGGCAAGCAGCGTCGGCAACGCCACCGGCTACGGCCGCCTGCGCGGCTCGGTCGGCGGCGGCCAATGGCAATCGGCGGGCGGCGAATGCGCCGGAACCTGGAGCGCCGAACGCCGCGGCTATTGATCGACGACCCGCGCCGCCCATCTCCGCTCATTGCCGCGAAAGTGGGAATCCAGTATCGCGGTCGCCGCCTTCGCGGGGACGAGCGGGATGGGATGACTGGTTTCAGCCCGTCTTGCGCGCCGGCGCCGCCATGGTGGCGTTCCACCACGGGCAGACATCGGCGGCGCGCAGATAATTGCCGTCCATGACGTTGACCGGCACGCGGCCGCCGGCCGTGGCGACGCCGGCCCGCAGGTCGCGCGATTGCTCGAGCGCCTCGGGCGTGAGCCACTTGCGGTCGTGGCCCCACAGGCTCGGGCCTTCGGTGCGCTCCTCCGGCGTCCAGTTGGCGGGATCGATGGTGCGGCCGCCCCAGCCGTATTCGACCAGAAATTTGGACGGCGACCAGGAGTAGAACGAGGTGACGTGGTCGTTGACGTGGCGGCCGAGCGTGGTGCCGATCATCTCCGGCTTGCGCAACGCAATGTCATAGCCCTGGCCGACATCGTCCAGATAGCAAAGCTCGACCATCAGGTGATGGATGCCGTTTTTGTTGCTGGTGATGAAGGCCAGGCTGTGGTGGCGCGGGTTGAGGTGGAAGAAGTACGCCGGAAACGGCTTCATGAAATAGTCGCTGAGCTTGAAATTGAGGATCTCGGTGTAGAACGGCACGACTTCGTCGAGTCGCTCCGCCGTCAGCACGGCGTGGCCCATGCCGAGCGGCCCGGTGCGGAAGCCGGAGATCGAGCGGCCGGGCTTGAACGGATCGCTCGCAATCTCAGGTCCATGAAAAGCTTCGAGCCGGTTGCCGACCGGGTCGGCGAACACGATCAGATCCCGCACGCGACGCTCGTCGGCAAGTGCGCGCGAGCCGCGCGCGACCTGGACGCCGTTGTTCTCCAGATGCCCGGCCAGCGCATCGAGCGCGGCGGCATCGGCGATGTCCCAGCCGTAGAACGACGGGCCCTCGTCCTGGGCGACATTGACGATGACGCGCTGCTTGCGGTCGTCCATGCGCAAGGCCAGCGTGCCGCGGCTGTGGTCGACCAGCTGCATGCCGAGGAAACGGGTGCCGTAAGTCGCCCAATCGTCGAGATTCTTGGTGCCGATGCCGACATAGCCGAGTGCGTTCAGATTCATCGCATGCCTTCCTTGGCGCGCCGGCGGCGCGCCCGACCGATCCATATCATATATGGACGCGCCGGCGCGTAAAATACCCAGCGTGGGGCGGATTCGACGCCCGCAAGACGGCGCGCCGCCAAGGGCCGGATGCGGACCCGCCTGGGCAATCGCATCGGCTCGTTATCGTGTAATCTGTCGGCATGAAACACGCGCAGTCGCAGCCGTGGCAGTGGCGGCCCAGAGCCGCGCAGTTCTTGCGCCCTGCCGGATTATTGCTGGTGACATCGCTGTCGCCCGCAGCCGCACAGGACATTCGCGGCATGGAAGTCTGCACGGCCGAGAAGCAGATGGAGCGTCGTACCGGATGCTTGCAAGCCGATGTCGAATTTCTCCAGCAATCGCTGATCAAACTGGCGCGCGAAACTCAGGACAAGATCACCGCCACCGATCGCGATCTCGCCGCCGCCCGGGCGGAGATTGCGGCGCTCAAAGCGGCAATGGAGAAGCTGAACAGCGAGCTGGCGCAAACGAAAGCGAAAACCGACCCCAACGGCAAGAAGTAGACCGCAAAGACTTGCGGCGATTGTTCGGCTTTATTTCACGTTAAGCTAACCAGCCGAGCGAAGAAGCTCGTCGACCCTGGTAGTTCCACGGACACCGACGGTGCCGACAGTCACCATTTGAAGTCCTGAATTTATTTCTCGGATCGCGGCAGACAAGAACCCTGCCAAATAACGGAGTGAGGATCATGAGCAATGCCATCGTACGTTTTGTCAAAAGCAGCACCGCGGTCGAGTTCGGATTCATGGCCGCCGGCCTCACCGTTTCGATTGTGGCGGTCATCAGTGCTTTGCTATTCGTGTTCGGCGCCTGACGTTGGGCGGCTCGCCGCTTGCAGCGACCGGCCTGCCCCGCAGGCCAAGGCCGTGCTTTTGGCTCCACGCATCAGTGGGCGATCGGATCGGCCGGATCACTCCGGCTTGATGTTGGCCGCCCGAATGACCTTGGCCCACTTGTCGGTTTCGTCGGCGAGGAACGTGGCGAACTCCGCCGGCGAGGCTGCCAGCGCCGTGCTGCCGAAGTCCGCCAACCGCGCCTGCAGCACGGGATCGGCGAGAGCGGCATTGATCGCCTTGTTGAGCTTGTCGACGATGTCAGGCGGCGTGTTCTTTGGCGCGCCAATGCCCTTCCAATTGCTCGCGTCGTAGCCGGGCAAGAAATCGCCCAGCGGCGGGATGTCCGGCAATGCCGCCGAGCGCGTCGCCGTCGTGACCGCCAGGGCGCGCAGCTGGCCGGCCCTGACCAACGCGATCGACGCCGCAAAAGTATCGAATACGACTTGCACCCGGCCGCCAGCCAGGTCGGCTATCGCCGGCGGCGCGCCCCGATAGGGCACCCGCACCATGTCGACACCGGCCGTCATCATGAACAGTTCGCCGTAGACGTCGAGCATGCTGCCGCTGCCCGCTGTCGCCATGTTGATCTTGCCGGGATTGGCTTTGGCGTAGGCGATGAATTGCGGAACGGATTTGGCCGGGAAACTCGGGTTCACCACCATCAGGCCCGGACCGCGGCTGATGCTGGCCACCGGCACGATGTCGTGGAGGAGATCGTAGCTGAGGTTGGTGTAGAGCGTCGCGTTGATGGCGTTGACGGTATCGAACATGAGGAGCGTGTAGCCGTCGGGCGGCGCGCGCACGACCGCTTCGGCGGCAAGATTGCTGGCGGCGCCGGGCCGGTTCTCGATGATGAACGGCTGCCCCAGCCGTTCCGACAGCCATTGACCGATCAGCCGCGCGGTGACGTCAGACGAGCTGCCGCCGGGAAAGCCGACGATGATACGCACCGGCCGCGCCGGATAGGCCTGCGCCCGCGCCATGCGCGACGGCCATGCAAGCGCCGCAGCAGCAGCAGCGCGCGCTGCCAGACGGAGCAAGTGGCGCCGGACCAGCCGCATTGTGGTGCCCCCCGCGGCTGACGCGCGCCAAGCGCCCGCCAACCGATGTCGGTGTATTTTCGGACCGCTCGCCCGCCGCGGGCACAGCCGCTGCCTTTGAATTTACGGCCCGTCGGCATGGCCCGCTGGCAGCTCTGCGATGAAACTCTCGTCTTAGTGGCGGCGTCTTACAAGACCCGGATGAACCGCTTTTTCATCCGAGCCGACGACGCCCGTCGCGGCAGCGGGGGGCGCGGCGCCGCGCCGCCACCCGCTTCCCCGCCGCAGCGGAGACAGGCGGCAGACGGCGCGCCCCCCTCCTCGCGCTGCCTGAATGCGTGTAGCTTGGCTGGAGAGCTGCCAGCGGGCCATGCCGACGTTCCGCAAATTCAAAGGCAGCGGCTGTGCCCGCGGCGGGCGAGCATTTCCAAGATCAATCGCCATTGGTTTGCGCACACCTTCAGCATCTGCGGAAGGGCACTCAAGCCCGCGGAGCAATGCCATGAAACTGTCCCGCCGCAAACTCCTGCATCTGGCAGCGGGTGCCGCCGCGCTGCCGACCCTATCGGGTATTGCATCGGCGCTCGATTATCCGACGCGGCCGGTGCGCTGGATCGTCGGCTTCCCGCCCGGTGGCCCGAACGACATTACGGCACGTCTCGTGGCCCAATTTCTGTCGGAGCGATTGCACCAGCAGTTCGCCGTCGAGAACCGCCCCGGCGCGGCGAGCAATGTGGCGACCGAGTCGGTGGCGCGGGCCGAGCCCGACGGCTACACGGTCATGGAGCTCGCCACGGTCAACGCCATCAATGCGTCGCTCTACCAAAATCTCAATTATGATTTCGTCCGCGACATCGAGCTCGTTGCCGGCATCGCCCAGGGGCCGGCCGTCATGGAGGTGAACCCGAAGGTACCGGCCGCCACGGTGCCCGAGTTCATCGCCTATGCGAAGGCCAATCCGGGCAAGATCAACATGGGATCGGCGGGCATTGGCACGCCGCAGCACGTCATCGGCGAACTGTTCAAGATGTTGACCGGCACCAACATGGTCCACGTTCCCTATCATGGCTCGGCCCCGGAGTTGACCGATCTGCTCGCCGGCCAGGTCCAGGTCGTGTTCGAGCCGATCCAATCGACGCTCGGCTACATCAAGGCCGGAACGCTGCGGCCGTTGGCGGTGACGACGGCATCGCGTGTCGATGCGCTGCCGGATTTGCCGACGGTGGGCGAATTCGTACCGGGCTTCGAGGCGCGCACCTGGCAGGGTCTGGGCGCTCCGAAAGGCACGCCCGCCGCGATCACCGCGATGCTCAATACCGAGATCAATGCCGTTCTGACCGATCCGAGGCTCAAGGCGCGGTTCGCCGACCTCGGCATCATACCGATGCCCATGACTCCGCCCGAATGCCAAAAGTTCATCACCGCCGAAACCGAAAAATGGGCCAAGGTGATCAGTTTCGCGGGCATCAAGCCGGAGTGAACCGGCATGCCGCCGCGGCACGCGGGATCGGAGACGCCATCGTGAAACTTCCCCGCCGAGGTTTTCTGCGACTCGCAGCCGGCGCCGCCGCGCTGCCGGGCGTCAGCCGCATGGCGCGGGCGCAAGCCTATCCGACGCGGCCGGTGCGCATTGTCGTCGGCTTCAGCGCCGGCAGCACGACCGACATCCTCGGCCGCCTGATCGGGCAATGGCTGTCGGAGCGGCTCGGACAGTCGTTCATCATCGATAACCGGCCGGGCGCCGGCGGCAATGTCGGCACCGAAGAAGTCGTGAGGGCCGCCGCCGACGGTTACACGCTGCTCATGGTGGCACCGGCGAACACCATCAATATGAGCCTCTATGACAAGCTCAATTTCAATTTCATGCGTGACACCGTCCCGGTCGCGGGAATTGTCCGCGTGCCGAATGTCCTGGAAGTCAATCCATCGCTTCCGGTCAGGACGGTTCCCGAATTCATCGCCTTCGCCAAGAGCCATCCGGGCGCGTTGAGCTTCGCCTCGGCGGGTATCGGAACGACCAGCCACATGGCCGGTGAGCTCTTCAACGTGATGGCCGGCGTCGATCTGGTCACGGTGCATTATCGCGGCGACGGGCCGGCGATGATCGATCTGATCGGCGGGCAGGTCCAGGTCGGCTTCGCCACCATGGTGGCGTCGATCGCCTATATCCGCGCCGACAAGCTGCGGCCGCTGGCGGTCACCACGGCGTCCCGTTCGCCGACACTGCCGGACCTGCCGACCGTCGGCGACTTTGTGCCGGGATATGAAGCGAGCTCGGCGTTCGGCGTCGCCGCGCCGAAGGATACGCCGGCTGCGATTGTCGATACCCTCAACGCCGCGATCAATGCCGGCCTCGCCGATCCCAAGATCGCGGCCCGACTCGGCGAACTCGGCGGCATCGCGCTGACCGGATCGGCCGCCGACTACGGCAAATTCCTCGCCGCCGATACGCAGAAGTGGGGCAAAGTGATCCGGTCGGCCGGCATCAAGGCGGAGTAGCGCGCAGGCGATGCGCCGACGGCGTAATCCGCCCGGCGCTCGGCGAGCGAATGGCGGCTGACGCTCCCGCTATCCGGCCTGCGTCGTCACCCGCAGAGCGACGGGCGCCTTGGCGTGCTCGGCATCTTTCAGGGAACAATCCTTCGCGAATAAGAGATGAATATTTTCGTCTTCGGCCCAGATTCTTGCGCCGATGCTGCTTTCGCAACCACTGAAGCATTCCCTTACCGGACAGATGATTTTAGCAAAAAAGCGGCCAAACAATGCGATGACTTCCATTGCGGGTCAATCGCTACACATTCACAGTATCCGCGCGACTTCCGTTGAGCACTGAATACCAGACATATCGCCGCGTCCGCTCAAAGTGACCTGATAGGCCATAAGCGGACATTGGCCAAACTGCCAGCTATTCGAGCGCGGATTAAACCTATACAGTGTCTGTAATCGGAAGCCGTAGACAGCGCGGTGCCGTCTCCTTCGTCGCTCCACAGTGCGGCCGGCATCGCCGGTCTTTTTTCGAGATATGACTGTCCTCGAAGGGAGGATGCAGATGACAAGGCGGCTTTGCATTTTTGCACTACTGACAACGACGGGCTTTCTATTCGATGCAGGAATGAACCACGCATCGGCGGCGAAAGATGCCGGCATACAAGCGTGCTACAACTGGTGTTTTGCAAACAACAAAGTGCCGGGGACGAGGAGCACTTGCTACAATAATTGTGATGCGTATTACTGTAAGACCACGACCCCGGCGTGTGCCGTCGCGCGAGTCCCCGCCGGCAGTGCTATGCCGGTGGCGCCCGGAAGTAGCTCCCCACCGCCCAAACAGCCGGTCGTCAAGCCACCTCCGCTGAACGGAATAAAATAGCCACCAACGAGCCCCTTGTGGTCTGGCCGCGCTGGGCAACAAATTCGGCAGCCTGGCGATGTTGCAATGTCGCCAAGGGGCCGAGGCGCGCCGCGGCGACGAAGCAGAGAAGCAGCAACCGCGCAAGGAGGATGATGCGCTCAAAGGCGAGGTTATTCGATTGACGAACCTGCACGGCGAAATTCTGGCGTCATCGAGCTGGCGCATCACGCGTGCGCTGCGCCGGATCGCCAAGAGGTTTCCCGTGGTGCGAAGACTGGGTCGCAGGTTCCTCGAAAGCCGTGGCGGACCTTGATCAGTCTGCTCGACTCACGCCTGCTTAAAGCGTCGTTTCGAGTGCGCTTCGTCAATTCCGCAGTTATCCCCCGTTTGTCATCGGCAGCCGTGCTAACGTCGACTAGCGTCAACGACAGCGATCGCGCTTGATGACGCTCGCCAGCGACGGTAACCGCGTAGCGCCGGGAAAAGGAGACTTCACATCATGGTCATTCTTGGCTGGGGTACATTCACCGTTTTATCCTTCCTGGTGCTCTCCACAATTCTGGGAAGCTTTTTTACCGTCAACACCGCGCAGGTCGCGATCATCACTCGATTTGGCAAGTTTCTCCGCGTCGCCGATCCCGGCTTGAATTGGAAGTGGCCGTTCATCGACAGCGTGGCCAGCCGGATCAGCTTGCGTGTCAATCAGATCACGTTGACGATGGAAACGAAGACGAAAGACAACGTATTCGTCACGATCCCCATTTCAGTCCAGAATCGCGTACGTCCCGAAAAGGCCTTCGATGCATTTTACAAACTGTCCAATCCGGCGGCGCAGATTCAGTCTTATGTCGAACAGGTCATCCTCGGGCATGTTCCCGGCATGACGCTCGATGAAGTGTTTGCAAGCCAATCGGGAATCGCGGCTGCCGTGAAGCAGGAGCTGGATGCCGATATGGCCGGGTTCGGCTATGAAATCGTCAATGTGCTGGTGACCGACATTGTTCCCGACGCCAAAGTGAAAGCCGCCATGAATGATATCAATGCCGCGCAACGCGAACAGGTCGCCGCAACCGCCAGGGGCGAGGCCGAGAAAATTCTGGTGGTCAAAAGGGCTGAAGCCGAAGCGGCCAGCAAGGCGCTGCAAGGCCAAGGCATTGCCAATCAGCGGAGGGCCATTATCGACGGACTGCAGGGTTCGATCGAGCAATTCCAGAAAGTCGTCGCCGGGACGTCCACGTCGGAAGTCATGCAGCTGGTGCTCGTGACGCAATATTTCGATACCATCAAATCCATCGGCGAAATGGATAAGACCAATACGCTTTTCCTGTCGCACTCGCCGGGTGCGGTGAAAGACATTTCCGAACAGGTTTTGCAATCCATGCTCATCGCCGAACGGGCGAAGGCCTAGGCCGAAGCTGCCGCGGCGCCGGCCCGCGCTGACGCGGCGCCATGCCGGCGGTGTCGTCTCAGCGCGCGGCCGACGGAACAAGCTTCTCGAATTGCCGTTCCTTGAGGTGCTGATCGAGCCCCCAGCGCTCGACCTGCTGCAGCACTTCGTCGAACTCCCGCTTCGGCACGGGCTCGTAAACAAAGCGCTCGCCACGGCTGAACTTGGCGAAATCCCACGGCCGGTCCGCAAACTCGGCGGGGATCGAGAGCTGCCAGAGCGCAAGAAATCTGCCGAGATCGGCATCGAGTGCGTCTTCGGCGCGGTCGAGGGCGTTCAGATATTTGACCAGGACATGGCCCGGCATATCGTCGGGCACCCACCAGATGGTGTGGAACGTGTCCTCGATGACGGCGCGCAAGCCGAGTTGTTTGGCCATGTCGATTTGGGGCGGCAACAGGCTGGCGGCTTCCACCTCGCCATCGAGCAATGCGGACAGGCGCGCGCCGAAGCCGCCGACATTCACCGGCTTGATGTTCTCCAGCGGCAGATACTTCTCCAACCGGTAGGGAACGTTGAAATGACTGCCGGCGCGCATGCCAACCGCGATCGGGACGTCCTTGAGGTCTTCGGGGCGGCTGATCGTCGAATCCGGCCGCACGAAGATCGCCCACGGCGAGATGCCGTAGCAGTCGGGAACGAACTTCCCCATGCCGGCGCTGGCATTGCAGATGCTGCCCCATGCGCAGGCGCTCTGGATGACCGTGCGGCCTTCCGCAAACGGCCGGTCCTGCGGGCGGTCGAAATATTTCAGATCCTTCCAGCTGCCCTGGGTTCCCCGAAAGGTCTTCATGTCGAATTCGACATCGAGGCCGGCATCGCGAAAGTAGCCTTCCTGCATCGCGACGAAGTCGTTGAGCCCCATGCCCTTCGGCGCAACGGAAATTTTGTCCGTCATGACTGGAACCTCCCGCATGTTTCGCGGCCCGGCCTTGTGAAACTGCGGCCGCGGGCCTTGTGAATAATTGCGTAACGCGTACCTTATTGCAGAATAGCATGCCGTCAAGGCACGTTCGAGGGTCTTAAAGGCAAGGGCACCGTGGTCATGAAGAAAACGCGCCATGCGTCAGCCAAAGCGGCTGCCAAGCGGGAGCGCGGCGGCGTTCAATCGGTCGCCATCGCCGCCCGCATCCTCAATGCGCTCGCGGCGGCCGGCCGCAGCGTGCCGCTGAAAACGCTGGCGTCGGATACCGGCCTCGCCCGGGCCAAGGTGCACCGTTATCTGCGCAGCCTGCGAAACGCCGGGCTGGTCGGCCAGGAGGCGGAGACCGGTTTGTATCAGCTCGGGCCGCAGGCCATCGCCGTCGGCCTTGCCGCGTTGCGCGGCGTCAATCCGGTCGCCGAGGTGTGCAACGCGTTGCCGGCGTTACGCGACGAAATCAACCAGACGGTGACAGCGGCGGTCTGGAGCGCCGCCGGCCCCGTCCTGGTTGCCATGCAGGAAAGCGACCATTGGCTCACCATGAATATCCGCATCGGATCGCGACTGCCGATTCTGACCACCGCGATCGGCCGGACGTTCCTCGCTCATTTGCCGGCGGCGGATGTCATGCCGCTTGTGACCGCGGAACGAAAGGCCGCGCAAGCGCGGGGCCTCGTGCTGCCCGCGGCCGACGAGATCGCAGACCTGGCCGATGAAATTCGCCTCAGGCGCGTGGCCCGCGCGCCGAGCGCGATCATTCCGGGGATCGACGCCGTCGCCGCGCCGGTCTTCGACTTCGCCAACAAGCTGGTCGCGGTGCTCTGCGTGGTGGCGCGATCGGAAGCGAAAATTACCGGCTGGAACGGCAGCGCGGTGGCGGTACTCGCCCGGACTGCCGCGGATACTTCGCAGCGTCTTGGCTTCGTCGACGGCCAGCGGATGGCAGATCGGCGGCATCGGCTTCCCGCAACCAATGGGTCGGGCGCCGCTCGCAAAGCCGTCTGACAGCGAGCGCCATGCGCGCGGGACGGCGCCCGAGACCTCATTTCATGCAGCAGGCGGGTAGCCGACGCGGGCCTGCCTCAACGAGGAGCCCTCAAGAGGAAAGGTGCATAGCAATGGCCAGGCCGAGGATCAGCTACGTTCCGCTGGAGACGATGGACGCCAGAATGCGCGCCGAGATGGAACGCTGCCGCCGCGAAGGCACGCCGCGGCCGGAAAGTTCGGCCATCCGCGCTCACGTTCCGTCCTGCTTCTGGTTCTTTGCCGAGTCCTGGCACAATATTTTCCGCACCGGGGTTCTGGATCACGCGATCAAGGAATTGTGCCGCCTTTACGTCTCGCGTTCCGTGGTGTGCGAGTATTGCGGCAATCAACGCTCGATCAAGGCGGCCCGCGGCGGCGCCTTGATCGAGGACCACGTCCTCGATCTTCTCAACTTCGAAAAATCGAGCCGCTATGATGAACGGCAAAAAGCCGCCCTTGCCTATGCCGAAGCCATCGTCTGGCGCATCGATACCGACGACGCGTTTTGGCAGCGGCTACATCGGCAATTCAGCGAACCTGAGCTGGTCGAACTCGGCTGCATGATTGGCCTGACGCTCGGCCAACAGAGTTGGCTGCGTCTTCTCGATATCGAGCATCACGAGGTCCTGGCGGGTACCTCGTCCGCCATGGCGCCGGGCTACGAGGACGCCCGCCGCCTGGCCGCGACCAAGTCGAGTCCCGGCTACTGGGCAACGGCGCATGCCGGGCCGGGCGCCGAGCGCAAATCCTGAAACTGCCGTCGCGGCGGGATCCGATGTGGCGAACGCCGTGAAAGCGGGACAAAGACCGCAAACCGGTTATTCGGCGGCGCTGCGGACAGCAGTTCGGTAACTGCCCGGAACGGAGCGAAAGGCGACATTGATGCGGTTCGCGCCATTGATTGCGACGATGGCGAGCGTCAGATTGACCAGTTCCTCCTTGCTGAACTGCCCCCGCGCCAGCGCAAAAACATCGTCGGCGACGTCGCCCGCGCCGAGCAACGTCGGGCTTCGGTCCTGGCCGGCGCCGCGCGCTCGCGCTCACTGTAGAAAGGGCATTCCCGCCAGGCGCTGAGCAGATAGAGCCGTTGCTCGGTTTCGCCGCCGGCGCGCAGCTCCTTGGTATGCATGTCCATGCACCAGGCGCAGTTGGCCTGCAAGCACACCTGGAGGTACACCTGCAAGCATACCCGAAGGCACACCTGAAAGTGCGTCCGGGCCGGAGTGATAGAGAACCAGCATTGATGCCACCTCACTCGGGCCTGATGCCCGCAAACTGCGCCACCTTTGCCCATTTCTCAGACTCGGCGGCGATCAGCTTCCCGAATTCGGCCGACGTCATCGGAATGGGTTCGACGCCCAAGTCGACCAGCCGCGCCTTCGTGCCCGCAACCGCGATAACGGCGTTGATCTCCGCATTGAGCTTCTCGACGATCGGCGCGGGTGTGTTCTTGGGCACGCCGATGCCAATCCAACCGCTCGCCTCGTATCCCGGCGCGAATTCGCCGATCGCAGGAATTTCCGGAAGCAGGTCCACGCGCGTCGCGCTAGTCACCCCGAGAGCACGCAACTTGCCGGTCCTGATGTGCTCGATGAGCTGGGGTATCGAGCTGAACACGACGTGCACCCGACCACCGAACAGATCGGACATGTAGCTGCTGCGATACGGCACGTGCACCAGATCGATGCCCGTCATCATCCTTAGCAGTTCACCCATGAAATGCGCCGTGGTCCCAATACCGGGCGAGGCCATGTTGACCTTTCCGGGATTCGCCTTCGCGTAGGCAATGAATTCTGGAACGGTCTTCGCCGGAAATGACGCATTGACCACCATGACGAACGGCGCGCCGCCGATCATCGCAACCGGCACAATATCGCGAATGAAACTGAAGCCGAGATTCGGATAGAGCGACACATTGATCGCATTGGTCGTGACGGCCATAAGCAGCGTGTAGCCGTCCGGCGCCGCTCGCGCGACGACCTCGGTCGCCATGTTGGCGCCGGCACCCGGCCGGGCCTCGACGACGAACTGCTGACCCATTCGCTCGGACAACGGTTGGCCGACGACGCGCGCGACGATATCGGGGGTGCTGCCCGGAGGAAAGCCGACGACGATCCGCACCGGCCGCGCCGGATAGACTTGCGCGCTGGCGGGCCGCGACAGGGAGGCAAACGCCGCAATGCCGACCGTCAGACGCAGGAATTCACGCCGCGCAAGTTTCGATTCGCTGGTCATGCGTCACCGCCCTGCGGGCGCCAGCCGGCGACAAGCGTGGGCCATCGTGGTTGTCTGCAACGGTTGATCGCCTGAAACGCCGCAAGTCCCTGCCACCGTAGCCGGATGTGATTTAACCGGAATACGGAATTCGCGACTACGTGTATAATGATTTGATTATGGCGAAGACCGACAAGAACTGGCAGGCGCGGATCGGACGCCGGTTGCGATTGCGCGATCTCCATGTGCTGCTCGCCGTCGCGCAATCGCGCAGCATGGCGAAGGCCGCGCGCGAGCTGTCGATCTCCCAGCCCGCGGTGTCACAGGCGATCGCCGATCTCGAGCACACGCTCGGCGTCCGGCTGCTCGATCGCAGTCCACGCGGCATCGAGCCGACGGACTACGGCCGCGCCTTGCTCGGGCGCAGCCTCGCAGTGTTCGACGAACTCGGGCAGGCGGTGCGAGATATCGAATTCCTCGCCGACCCCACGCAGGGCGAGTTACGTCTTGGATGTCCGGAGTTGATAGTCGCGGCGTTCGTCCCGGTCGTGGTGGAACGGTTTGCGCGGCAAAATCCTCGTGTCATCCTCAAGATCGAGCAGATTCACGATGTCAGCCCGCATTTCCGCGAGCTCCGCGACCGTCGGGTCGATCTGGTGCTCGCGCGCATACCCCGTTCATTCGCGGCCGACGACCTGCGCGTCGAGATCCTGGTCGATGAACGATTTTACATTGTGGCCGGGGCGGCGAGCCGTTGGACACGCCGATGCAACCTGACCCTGGCGAATCTCATCAACGAGCCCTGGGTGCTGCCGCCGCCCGAAACGTTGGCGGGCTCCGTAACGGCGCAGGCGTTCGAGGCGAACGGCCTCGCGGCGCCGAGAGCGGGCGTGTTCACGCTGTCGACGCACTTGCGGTGCAGCCTCATCGGCAGCGGACACTTTATCGGCATGCTGCCGGCCTCGGTGCTGCGCTTCAACGCGCGGCGCTTCCTCTTGAAGGCCTTGCCGGTCGAATTCCAGATGGAGCTCAATCCGATTGCAGTCGTCACCTTGACGAATCGGACGCTCAGCCCTCTGGTCCAGAAATTCATCGACAGCACCCGCGCGGCCGTCCCGTCGATGATGAAGGATCGTTAGAGGATGTCCCCCCGATCGGCACGGCCCCGCTGGAACATCGCGCTGTCGCCCCCTATCACCCGCCCGCGCTTGCCTACCTGCCCATCAATCCGAGGTCCCTACGACGACCCTCATGCTGTCGCGCGAACGCTGCGACTATTCGGCCATCGTCGACCGGCCGCCGCGCGACTCCCAATGCGAATGTCTCTTCCGAGTCACGAACGACCGATTGGCGGCGGTCGAACGATTTCCGCTTTACCCCTGAAAGCGACCGAACCGCTGCGTCGCACCAAGTGACGCTTGGGCCCAAGACCAGACACGTCCAGCCGTATTGGCGCGCGACACGGGCGCCGATTGGTAGCATCGTCGGAAATCAAAGCGCGAGGTCGCGCGACTTCAACGGGTTTTCATCGGCAGGCGCTGCAATCGTAATTCGCCGACCGCCCCGCCATAGACCGGCGTGAAGCCCGGATCAATGAGCTTGGCCTTGGGAAAGCGCGCCAACAGGCGGCGGATCGCGATGGTGAGGGTGGTGCGGCCGAGGATGTTGCCGATGCAATGATGCGGGCCCGCACCGAAGGATAGAATCCGCTTCGGCTTGCGATGAATGTTAAAGCGCGTCGGGTCGGGAAACACGTCAGGATCGTAGTTCGGTGCGAGCGGCGACGGCCGTACCACCATACCCTGGAAGATGCGCGTGCCGCCGACCTCGGTGTCGCGCGTGGCAATGCGCGGGAAGGTGAAATAGCCGTTGCTGGCGAGACGAAGGCATTCCTCGAGCGCGTCGGGAATGAGCGCCGGGTTGCGGATCAACTTCTCCAACTGCTCCGGATGCGTGTAGAGCAGGTAGAGGGCGCCGCCGGCCGCACGGCTCGTTGCCGACAGCGAGGCGCCGCAGATTCCGAAAATCTGGTCGAACAGCTCGCTGTCACTCAGCTTGTCGCCTTGATCGCGGGCGTTGACGAGATCGCTGATGAAGTCGGAGCGCGGGCTCACGCGCCGCTCTTCGATAATGGCCCTGACTTCCTCCATGGTGCGATCGAAGGCGCGCCGCAGTTCCGGTGACCACGACTCGCCCGGCTTGACGTAGGTGGTGCCCGGAATCACGTCGTGGAATGCGACGAAAATCGCCTTGCGGCGCTGGTCCATGTTCACCATGGCATCCAGCAAGGCATCGACGACGAGATGCGCCCCGTAGTCCTGCATGCCGTCGAATTCGGGGCCGTTTGCCGCGATGCGGTCGAGCATGCCCTCGATGACCCGGCTGATGCGCTCCTGGAGTTGCGCAATCCGCCGCGACGAGAATGCCGGTATCAACAGGCGGCGGACACGGGCATGCTGCGCGTCGTCCATCTGCGTGACGAACTGCGCGAACATGATCTTGTTGAACTGCTCCCAGCCGGCCCCGCGCGGCATCTCGGACTTGAAAATCTCGGTATCGGAAAACACCCGATGCACGTCGGCGTAGCGGCCGACCACCACCTGCGGCGGGCCATCGCCGAGCACATAGAATGGGCGCCGTCGCGCCCATTCGGCCATGTGTCGGTGCGCGTTCGCCTTGAACTCGGCGCTGCCGAGATCGATGTCGACGACGTTGCTGCGATCGAGTTCCGCCGGTAATGACATCATGTTTCGACCATCGCGCGCGCCCTGTTGCGATGTGAGATTAACACACACGCGGTTGCGAATGTGACTTCAAACAATGGCGATTGAAGCGGCCGGCTGTGTCGCCTTGGGGTCATTCGCGTGGTGTCGCACGGCGCCATAAACAGCGAACCTTGCCGCCGTCGCAGCATCGTAAAGTTGGTCACAGACCGCCAATTTGAGGCGTGCTATCCTTCGCCACCTTGCGGCGGGCATGATCGGTTGGGAACGGAGCGAATGGCTGCCGACATCGCCGACACCACCTGGGGCACGGCTCAACGGCTCGCCACCGCAGGCCCGCCGACGGAAGGTCATGGTCATGCCGGGAAACTCCTGATGCTCACGTTGGCATTGACGCTTGGCTTACTGTCGGCGGCACTGGCGCAGGACGAGCCCTATCCCACGCACCCCGTGCGATTGATCGTGACGGCAGCGCCGGGCGGCAATCCCGACGTGTTGGGACGGCTGCTTGCGGACCGGATGAGCCGTGACTTGGGCAGGGCGTTTATCGTCGAAAATATCACCGGCGCTGCCGGCGCGATTGCCGCGATCACGGCGGCAAAGGCGCCGCACCCCTGCGATTTGTGACGAAGCAAAAGGTGGTGGTTCTGGGCTTGGTGACCACCAAGAGGGCCGAACTCGAGGACCGTGATTTTCTCAAGCGCCGGATCGACGAGGCAACACAATATCTGCCGACCGATCAGCTTGCGCTTAGCCCACAATGCGGATTTGGGCGGCGACACTTGACGTCTGCGCGTCTTGTATTTCTCCGCCTACACGGAATTGCTCGCGCCATGATGCGCCATCGCTCACCGCGAAAGCGTCCGTTGACCGGACTTCCGTCGCGGCGCGCTCTGGCGTTAATTCCTCAGCGTCCTCCTGGTCGCCCGACCACATTCGTCACAGATAGACGAAACGTCGACGGGGGCGAACTCGAATAGAACCCAAGTCCGCGACAGCCGGGTTCAGGCGGCCTGGTTGAACGCTTTTGCGACGCCCGCCTTTAACGGCTCCGTCGTCGCCAGCGCGACCTTCTGAGCGAGCGCTGCAAGCTCTTGGGTCTGCTCGGTCAGCGCGGCGGCTTGCTTGCGCGCATGCTCGGTCGCGAGTTCCATGAACTCGGACGGGGACTTCATTCCGTACAACTGCTGGACAAAGTCGAATGCGGCGTTGGTGTTGGCGTGAGCGATTTCCATGAACTTGTTATTGTAGTCTTGCGCGCCTTTCAGCGCGGTGGAACAGCCGGCTTTCATCAGATCTGCCGCTTCGGTCGTAGCCGCGCCCATTCTCTCGTAGGTCTGTTTGGCTTGGGCAGCGCCTTTTTGCGCCATCTCGCTGAAGGCTTGCGGTCCGCCTGTGTTTTGCAATCCGGCGGGTTTCGCGGTGGTCGTCTTGTTCGTATCCATAGGGAACTCCTCCTGAGCAGGCGTTTGCCAATTGCGACACGGAGCGCGACGCCCTGAACGCTCGTCCAACATAATGGATTGCCAACGGCGTTGCGGTTTGAATGCGCCAACGCACCGGGTCGGACTTTACATCGTCATTAAATCCGGCAATGCAATGAGCTGTACCAAAAAGAGATAAAAAGTGATCTGAAATCTTTTTCAATAAAATATTTTTGGATGAATGGAACTCCTTTGCCGTCGCTCGCGGCCGGACGGCATCGCGCAAATGATGATTTGGATGGCTTTTGGTCGTGCCTTGGAACCAGACGCGGTTTTCGATGCGAGCAGGCAGATCAGCGTTATGTCGCTCGGCGACAAAACGATTGACCGCGCCCACCGCATCAGGCCGGCCAGAAAACCGCCCGGACGGCGTGGCGCCTAGGATTATGCCGGTCCCCAGTAGGGTGTCTTCCAGTCGACGGCAATTCCCGCGACAGCTTCTCAAACTACATCGTGGTTGGAGAGGACGCCATGAGCCGGCCTGCCGGCCAGAGTGGCCTCCGCGCCGCTTCAGGAGAGCCCGACGAAATGGATGCGGTGCAAATCAAATCACGTATCGGGAAAGAGGACGGCGCCATGAGTTTTGTCAATATTGGGCGGGAGAACTCCGCCACCATCGACCTCTATTACGAGGATCACGGCTCCGGTCTGCCGGTGGTGCTCATTCATGGCTGGCCGCTCAACGGCGATGCCTGGGAAAAGCAGACCGCTGCTCTTCTGGCGGCGGGCCATCGCGTGATCACCTACGACCGCCGTGGTTTTGGCCGGTCCAGCAAGCCGGGTACGGGCTACAATTACGATACTTTCGCCGCCGATCTCGACGTGTTGTTGAACACGCTGAATCTTACGAATGTATCGCTGGTCGGTCACTCGATGGGCACCGGCGAAATCACCCGCTACATCGGCAAGTACGGGACCAAGCGGCTCCGCAAAGCCGTGCTCATCGGCACACTTGGGCCTTATCTGGTCAAGGCGCCCGACAATCCCGAGGGCATTGACGCGAGCGTGTTCCGCGGCATCCAGGCCGGGATCAAGGCGGATCGGCCGGTCGCGCTGATGGAGTTCTTGAAGAACTTCTACAGCGTCGGCGGCCCCGATGGAAAGCTGGTCAGCGAACGCGTCATTCAAGCCAACTGGACCGTGGCAATCGGCGCGTCGCCCATTGGCACCCTGGCGTGCGTCGACGCCTGGATCGAGGACTTTCGCAAAGACATCGACCGCAACGACGTCCCGACCATGATCATTCACGGCGACGACGACCACATCCTGCCCGCCGATGTGACGTCCAGACGGCAGGCGAAGTTGATCAAAGGCGTCAAGTTCATCGAGATCAAAGGGGGGTCCCACGGCATAACCTGGACGCGTGCGGAGGAGATCAACAACGAACTCGTCAAGTTCCTGTCCTAGCTCTCGGCAAGTCACATTTTTCAGAACGGCAAAAAAGCAAGGAGACGTCACATGATCCGCAAGGCGAGAGCAGTTTGGCACGGTACCGGTCGCGACGGCGGCGGCAATGTTTCCACGGATTCTGGCGTGCTGGCGCGGACCCCCTATTCTTTTCGGACCCGTTTCGAGGACGAGAAGAGCACCAATCCCGAGGAATTGATCGCGGCCGCCCATGCCGAATGCTTCGCCATGACATTGGCTTTCGTGTTGCAGGCTGCGGCCTACGCGCCTACGGAGCTCGAGGTCGAGGCCGCGGTCACCATCGAGCCGGAGGGCCAGGGGTTCCGCATCAGTCGGTCGGCTCTGACGCTGCACGCCCAAGTGCCGAATCTGGACGAAGCGAGTTTTGCGCGCATGGTCGGCGACGCCGAGAAGGGCTGTCCGGTTTCCAAGGTCCTCAACGCCGCGATCACAGTGGACGCCAAGTTGATATCGACGCCGGCGCCGGCGGGGAACCGCAAGTCTGTTCAGGCAGAACCGTAATGCGCGATTCGTTCGGCGAACTCGCTCACGCGCCGCACGTTTCGGTCAACCATTGAATCCGGAGATCAGCCGATGGATACGTTCAATACGTCCGAAACAATCGACCAGGATCGCCGCCGCTTTTTTGGCACTGCGGCTGCGACTTTTGCCGCTGCCCAACTCGGCATGATCGGCGCGGCGGACGCCCAGACAAAACCCAAAGAGCTGCCCGCGATCAAGCCGGGGACGAACACGTCGTTCGGCCCGCTGAAGCAAATCGATGCCGGCGTCCTGAGCGTCGGCTATGCAGAAGCCGGCCCGGCCAACGGCCCGGTTGTCATGCTCCTGCATGGCTGGCCCTATGACATCCACAGTTTTACAGACGTCGCGCCAGCCCTGGCTTCAGCCGGCTATCGGGTGATCGTGCCTTATGTGCGCGGCTACGGAACAACGCGTTTTCTCGCCGCCGATACGTTTCGTAACGGCCAGCCCGCGGCGGTCGCGCTCGATACCGTCGCCTTGATGGATGCTCTCAAAATCGACAAAGCGACACTCGCCGGGTTCGATTGGGGGGCGCGGACCGCCGATATCATCGCCGCGCTGTGGCCGGAGCGTTGCGCAGCTCTGGTCGCCGTGAGTGGTTATCTGATCGGCGGCCAGGAAGCCGGCAAAATACCGTTGCCGCCCAAAGCCGAGCTGCAATGGTGGTATCAATTTTATTTGGCAACCGACCGTGGTCGTGCCGGTTATGACAAGAATCGACATGATTTTGCAAAACTGATTTGGCAAATCGCCTCGCCCCAATGGCACTTCGATGATGACACTTTCGATCGAGCGGCGAAGGCGTTCGACAATCCGGATCATGTGAGCGTTGTCACCCACAATTATCGCTGGCGACTCGACCTTGCTGCAGGCGAGGCAAAATATGACGAACTGGAAGTCAAGCTCGCCGCGGGCCCGGTCATCAGTGTGCCGACGATCACCCTTGAGGGCGATGCAAATGGCGCCCCGCACCCGGAGCCTGCGGCCTATGCCAAGAAGTTCGCCGGCAAGTACAGCCACCGTCTGATCACAGGGGGCATCGGCCATAATTTGCCTCAGGAAGCTCCGCATGCCTTTGCCCAGGCGGTGATCGACGCCGGGGCTGACTGATCAGGATAGTCCGCCCGCCTCCGAAAGACCGGCCCGCGTCGTGATTAGACCGTCCGGGCCGGCGTCCTCTCGCGCCGTCGGACCTCGTTGAATGGCCGTTGCCCCTCGCCCCATTGCACTCGCCGTTTTGCGCCTGCCATAATTCGATCCGGCAGGTGGTCGCGACGGGTGTCGTTTTCCCGGGGGCGGGCAAATGGATCGCATCGACGCAATGAAAGTCTTCGTGACTGCCGTCGATGAGGGCAGTCTCGCTGGCGCGGCCCGGCGCCTGAAACGCTCGCCCACCGCCGTCAGCCGCGCCCTGAGTTTCTTGGAAGCCCATGTCGGGGTTGAGTTACTTCACCGAACCACCCGGACGCTGAAATTGAGTGAAGCAGGCGAACGCTATGCGGCAGCCTGCAGGCGGGCGCTGACCGACTTCGATGAAGCCGACATGTTGGCGAGTGGTGAGCGATCGTCACCGCGCGGCGTCCTGACCATCTCTGCTCCGCCGGTCAATGGCGAGGAGATGTTGCGGCCAATCATCGACGAGTTTCTCGACCGCTATCCCGACGTTTCAGTCAGAATTCTCCTGCTTGATCGGCTCGTCAACCTGGTAGACGAGGGTGTCGACATCGCTCTACGGATCGGGCATTTGCCGGACTCCTCGCTTGTTACCACCCGTCTGGGCGGAGATGTCAGGCGCGTCGTCGTGGGTTCGCCCGCCTATCTGGCAAAACATCCCGCCATCAAACAACCGGCGGATCTGGCGAAGCACCAGATCGTCGCGTTCAGCAACTTTGGTCTCGATGCCTGGAGTTTCGTCCCGGCGAAAGGCTCGTTCATTCCCCGAACCGTCCAGTTCGCGCCAAGGTGCACCGTCAACAGCGTGCGGGCCGCCGTGGCGTCGGCCGTATCCGGTTGCGGTCTGACCCGCCTGTATTCCTACCATGTCGCCGAATGTGTGAGGGACGGGCGACTGAAAATCGTCCTGGCCGATGCTGAACATCCTCCGCTTCCGGTCCATCTGCTTACGCCGCCCGGCCGCCTGGCGGTACCGAAGGTGCGCGCGTTCATCGATTTCGCCGTACCACGTTTGCGTTCTGAGTTTGCGCGCATCGCGGCCGACGCGCGAACAATTCTCCGCTGATTGTCCCGACACGCGGTTGACTGTCCCTTAAGTCGCGGCAGTTCTCACACAGCACGCTTCGGCCTAGCTGCGGGACGAGGCATGACCGCCGCAGATCAAGAAGGAACGCCATGGCTATCGCTCAGAAGGTTGTCGTCATCACCGGCGCATCGCAGGGCATCGGCGCTGCCCTTGTCGAAGCCTATCGCGATCGCGATTACGGGGTGGTCGCGACGGCACGGTCGATCAGGCCGACCAACGATGACCAAATCCTGGCGGTGGCCGGCAACATTACCGATCGGAAGACGGCCGAGCGTGCGATTGCCGACGGCCTGGCCCGGTTCGGGCGCATCGATACGCTCATCAACAACGCCGGCATATTCGTCGCCAAGCCGTTCACTCGGTATACCGAGGCTGATTACACGGCTATACTGGGCGTCAACCTCGCCGGCTTCTTTCACATCACGCAGCTCGCTATCGCAGAGATGGAGAAGCGGCAAAGCGGCCACGTCGTGCAGATCACGACGAGCCTGATCGAACACGCCAGCTCCCATGTGCCGTCCGTGCTCGCCTCGCTGACGAAGGGAGGCTTGAGCGCCGCGACCAAATCGCTGGCGATCGAGTATGCAAAGCGCGGCATCAGAGTGAATGCGGTCGCGCCCGGCGTCATCAAGACGCCGATGCATCCGGTCGAAACACATGCGCAGCTCGCCAAGCTGCACCCGCTTGGCCGGATGGGCGAGATCTCGGACGTCGTGGACGCGATCCTCTATCTGGAATCGGCGGGCTTCGTGACCGGCGAGACCCTGCACGTCGATGGCGGCCAGAGCGCGGGCCACTGAAGCTGCGTCGCGGCAGCCGCTTCGCGCCGCATGCATGCGCCGCACCAAGTGACGCCACGCGCCAGACCTAGCCTGGCGCACTGCAAATAAGATCATGAAACGCCCCCTTCCGGGTGCGCCGGCATTCGTGTATCCCTGCCGAGAGTCGGCAACTGGACGCCGCGTTCGCAGTTTGAAGCCTGCGCGGGTGCCGAAAACCGGGACATTCCCGGAAACTATCAAACATGTGTTTTTGCCGGTGCGGCGGCCAGCGCCAGCATTGGCAGTCTATCGCCGGCGCAGCCGGTGAAACCGTGGGGGGACCATCAAATGTATTTTTGTCGCGGCGCGCTCCAATGGGCGAAGTCGTCCAACACTGTAAGCTGCCTGCTGGGCGCCGCGATCGTCGCGCTGGCGTGTCCGGGGATTGCGGCGGCGCAAGTCAAGGAATTCCCGGTCCCCAGTGCCAACGCCAACCCAACCGGGATAACGGCGGGGCCTGATGGGGCGTTATGGTTCACCGAGTACAACGGCAACGTCCACAAGATCGGCCGGATCACGACCGCTGGCGTGTTCACCGAGTATACGCTCCCTCAGGGCGGGTCCGAACCCTTTTGGATCACGACGGGGCCTGACGGCAACCTGTGGTTCACCGAGTATGACGCCAGCAAGATCGGCAAAATCACGCCGGCTGGTGCGATCACCGAATACGCCACCAACTGCGGTTTCCCGTCAGGCATCACGGTGGGCCCGGATGGTGCGCTGTGGTTCAGCGTGTACACCTGTAACGAGGTCGGGCGAATCTCGACCGCCGGCGCGATCACCTACTTTACGGTCGCGGCGTCCGGTAGCGACGGCTGGGGCATCACGACGGGGCCGGACGGCAACCTGTGGATCGCCGGAGCCGATGGCGATAATATCGAACGCCTGACGCCGAGCGGCGTCGCGACGTTCTATTCCCTGCCGACAACCGGGAGCTTTCCCTATGCCATCACGACCGGGTCGGATGGGGCGCTGTGGTTCACCGAATTCAGCAACAATAAAATCGGGCGGATCACCACGGCGGGCGCAATCACGGAATTCGCTCTGCCTAATATTGGCGGCGGCGCCGTGGCCAATCCAATGTTCATCACGGCAGGACCGGGTGGCGCGCTGTGGTTCGCCGAACGCGGCGGCTCCGTCGGGCGGCTAACAACGGCTGGTGTGCTGACCCAGTTCTGTATCCCGACGACCAATGCCCAACCAACCGGCATTGCGGCGGGGCCGGATGGGGCGCTGTGGTTCACGGAGGGTAACGGCGACAAGATCGGGCGGCTTGGCCCGAACGATTATTCGACCGGCAGCCACGACCTCAACTGCGACGCCAGGAGCGACATTGCCTGGCGCGACACCAGCGGCGATGTGGCGGTGTGGCTGATGAACGGCGGCACCGTTTCGCAGGGGGCCGGGCTCGGCACCCTGCCGTCAAGCTATTCGATCATCGGCCAGCATGACTTCAACGGCGACGGCAAAGCCGACATGTTGTGGCGCGACGGCAGCGGCAATGTCTCGATGTGGTTCATGAACGGCCTTGCGGTATCCTCGGCCGCCGGGGTCGGCAACCTGACCAGCAACTGGACGCTCTACGGCACCGGCGATCTCAACGGCGACGGCAAGGGCGACCTGCTGTGGCGCGACAGCAGTACCGGCACCGTGGCGGCCTGGTTCATGAACGGCGCGACCGTCGCCTCGACGGCGGTTTTCGGCGCGCTGCCCAGCAGCTGGACCATCGTCGGCGATGCCAATGGCGAGATAGTGTGGCGCGACAGCGCCGGCGACATCGCGCTGTGGGGCGTGCAGAACGGCCAGCTGACGAGCTCCAGCGGGCTCGGCACCGTCACCAGCAATTTCGTCGTGCAGGGCGTCGGCGACTTCAACGGCGACGGCAAGATCGACATCCTGTGGCGCGACACCAACAGCGGCGCGCTGTCGATCTGGTTCACCAACGGCACCCAGGTTACGTCCGGCGCCCTGGTCGGCACCCTGCCAAGCACCTGGAGCGTCGCCCAGGTCGGCGACTACGATGGCGACGGCAAGAGCGACATTCTCTTGCTCGACAACGCCGGCGATCTGGCGGTATGGCTGATGAACGGCGCGGCGGTGTCGTCGTCGCTTCCCATCAGCAATGTCGGATCGGCCTGGCAGGTGCAGAACACCAACGCCAACTAGGCATGACCCAAAAAAAGCTTGCCCTCGGACTTGATCCGGGGATGCAAACCGGTTTCCCGAAAACACACCCGGCGGCCTGTGCGACCTTGTACACAGGGCGTCCAATTCGCTGCAAGGCGGTGGATTGCGCCTTCGGCTCCGGTGCGATCTTGCACACCGGGTGGCATGTGCGGTCTCGCCGACCTGGACTTTCGCCACCTGGACTGTCGTAACTTGGATTTTCGTCTCTTATTAAGAGACAATCGCTTGACATTCGTCACCGATATAGATACATTCCGCTTCTCGGCGATTATCTGCCACTTGACAAAAACTCTCAGGCACGGCAATATCCTCCTACGCTGAGGTTTGAGGGATAGCCGCCATGGCAAAACGTCCTAAGCCAGTTCCGCAGATGACGACCCGCCAGTTTGAGGAACGCTTTCCTATCGGTGATGATGAAGCGTGCTTTAACTACCTGATCGCCCGCCGCTGGCCGGAAGGCGTGGCGTGCCCACGCTGTGGCAATAAGGACCTGTACGACGCCTCCAGCTACAAGCCATTTCATTGGCAGTGCCGGGAGTGCGCCAAGCAGGGCTATCGGTTCTCTTGCCTTGCCGGGACGATCTTCGAGAACACCAAGAAGCCTCTGCGCGACTGGTTTCGCGTCGCTCATTTGATGCTGGCGAGCAAGAAGGGAATGAGCGCCCTCCAAATCCAGCGCATGATGGGCTTCGGGAGCTACGAGACGGCCCATTCCATGTGCCACAAAATCCGCGCGGCGCTGATCGCGCCGGAGCAAAAGCTTGGCGGCATTGTCGAGATTGATGAAACGTGGATTGGCGGCAAGGACAAGAACCGCCACTGGAACAAAAAGAAGCACGGCAAGGGCGACAAGACACCGATCATCGGCGCGGTCGAGCGGCAGGGCAACGTGGTCGCCCGCGTGTTGAAGCGCGTTAATTCTGAAACTATGCTCAAATTCGTCAACGAAACCATTTCCAACAAGGTTAGCTTGCTGGCGACGGACTCGTGGGTTGGCTACAGCGATTATCTTCGCAATCGCTTTCCGCACGAAAAGGTTGACCACAGCAAGCATCAATACGTTGTCGGCGCGGTTCACACCAACACGATTGAGGGCTTCTGGTCGATCTTCAAGCGCGGCGTGGTCGGCAGTTTCCACAAAGTCAGCGCCAAGTACATGCCGCTGTACGTCGCGGAGTTTCAGTTCCGCTACAACAACCGCAACAATCCCGGTATCTTTGATACTGCGATAGCAGGCTGCTGAGGCGTGGTCACTGGTCACCGTCTCAGCTAGAGACGGAAGAGGCCAGCAAACCGGAAGAGAAACAATTGGAGTTGCCATTTTAATCCTTTTGGCGACAAGCGGCTCTGATCAAGCCAGCCGTTGCCCATATGCCCAAACCAAACGCTCCCAAGAGTGGGAAAATGTGGACGAATATATTTGCCGCATATGTAACGGATCGCATCGCGCTATTGGTCCATGGATATTTGCTCACACTATCGGTGCTCGCGACGGTCTGCTGTATTCGCGGCATACTTTGGGAGGTAAGTGGGCCGTTAAATGTCCATGATTTTGCGAGAAAACTCGTTATTTGGGGTGTTTCATTTGAGGCGATTTTCACAATCGCTCTACTCATGTTCGACGAAGGAATTAGTGGCACACAGCAATCAAGGATCGAAGCGCAGCAGGCGACGATCATATCGCTGCAAAACAGGCTTGCTGCCCGTACGCTCACGTCGAGCCAACTACGTGCTGTTACCGATGCAGTGGCGCAATACGGGGGTATCAAGTTTGAATTAGGCACGTACATGCATGTTCCAGAATGCGTAGCGTTGACAGCCCAGATAGGGTCGGCGCTTAAAAACGCCAAATGGGATTTGGTGCCGATAAATGGTGAGCCTTTCAGCGTTATTGCAGGTGTTGTCGTCACCGCAAATGCGTACGTATGCGACGATAAGGGGGCAAATTGTTCCCCAAACACTCCGCCGGAAGAGGACGAAGCCGCCGAGGCGCTTGTCAAAGCGTTGGAGGGCGCCGGCATCGAAGCGTCCCACCTTCCGAAAGAGGCGCTGGTAGGCAATCCGACAAGGATTGCTGTAGCTGTGTACATCGGAATCAAGCCGTAGCGCCTTAGCCGCGCCAAAGAACGAGGATAAAGGCCGCCCAGGCCACGAACATGGAAAGCGCCGTCATTGCCCACATACTGTAGGCGTACCAAGGCCGCTCTGGAATCGGTGGGAGGCGTCGCCGTCTCATGGCCTCGACCATAAGAGCGGCATGTGCGCGTCAACCGATAGAACCCCGGATATGGCGGCGACAGAACCCATATCCTTACCGGAATATAGGCTGTCCAACAGACGGGAGCCGTCGCCGCAGCCAATCCGGCAGGCAGGCAATGTCGGTAGCCAGATAATTGCGCCGCTAACGACTGTCCCCAGGCCCCGAATATGTGACCAAAAGCCCGGATTAGCCGTAGTGGGTAACTGCTACCTTTGTCAACTTCCGGATAATCGCCCGCTTCTCGCTCATGTAAAGGACGTGGTCCCGGAGGCATGCCGGGCCATTGGAGCGAGGGCGGTGCCCGCGGGCGGCTTTGCAAACCGCTCCCGGGCGGTTTCGGGCATCAAGCCCGCCGGCACTATGACCGGCACGCGAGGTGCATCGCTGTAACCGGGGCCGGCGCCGGGCGGGAGAACCCCGCCGCTTATCGGCGCTACGTCCCGGGAAGCCTGGCCCGAAGCTGCGCTAAAGGGATGCGTGAGTCCCTTTGGCGAGAGCCGCGGTGGAACGCCGGCAGGCGTGCGCGCCCGCAAGAGGGCGCGTGCCGCGCCGCAAGGTGCGGAGGATATTGGTCTGCGTCTGCCGGCGTTCCGCATCCTTTAGTTGGCGAATAGCGAAGATTGGCGAATAGCGAATAGGGAGTGGCGAATAGCGATAGAGCGTTGCGAACAGCAATAGAGAGGCACCACCCCTCTTCACATTCGCTACTCGCTACTCGCTACTCGCCATTCGCCATTCGCCCTTTCACAAGAGCTCGGACGCGAAAACGACGCGCCGCGAGAACGCGGGAGTGTGCCATGAAAGATGCCGAGCTTCGCGTGCTCGCCGCCATGGCGAAGGCGGGGCTCAAGCGCAAACCGAAACTGAGCCCGGTGCAACACGCGCGGCGGGTGGCGATCGAAACCGAGCTGCAGCAGCGGCGCTATTGCAACGCCTTCGCGCTCTGGCGGACCTGCCGGCGCAAGGCCTGCCGGCGACAGCGCAGGTGCGACGGCGATGCCAATGCCTGCCTGCGATGCGCGCTCGACCGCGTGCCGCGCCACATGCAGGGGCTGGCGCGTGCGGCCATCCTCGACGCGACGCCGCACAATATCGGCGCTCCCGAACGCGAGGCGCGGCAGCGCCTGCCGGCCGATCTTTATGAATCGTAGGGAAACGCTGACTTCCGCCCCCGCGATAGCGGGGGAGGGGGACCGCGCGTTTGCGCGGTGGAGGGGGCGCGGCCTCGACGGGACACCGGCATTGCAGGGGGATCGAGGCTGCGAGGTTTTTCCTGCTTGCAACGGCAACGAAGCGTCGAGTCAGACGCCCCGCCCACCGCGCTCCGCGCGGTCCCCCCTCCCCGCCACCGCGGGGCGGGAAAGCGGCGTTCACTCGAAGCCGAAGAACCTGCAGAACGCCCCGGGCGCGGCCCGCGGCGAGCGGAAGCTGTTCGCCGGATGGGCGTGATCGCCATAGCCGATGGCAACGGCGCAGAACAGCATCTGCTCCGGCGGCATGGCGACGAACGCGCCGACGATGCGGTACATGCGCGCCCAGGATTCCTGGGCGCAGGTGTCGAGCCCGTAGCCGCGCGCCAGATACATCAGGGTGTGGATATAGCTGCCGAGGTCGGCCCATTGGCCGGGTCCGAGCTTGCGTTCGATGGCGATGAACAGCGCCACCGGCGCGTTGAAGAACGCGTAATTGTGCTTGTGCTGGGCGAGCCGCGCCGCGGCGTCGTCGCGGTCGATGCCGAGCGCGCCGTAGAGCTGCACGCCATGCTCCTCGCGGCGCGACCGGTAGGGCTCCCACATGGTCTTCGGATAGATCGGATATTCGGTGTCGTCGTGGCGCGGATCGCGGCCGGCGACGGCGGCGGCGACCCGCCGCTTGAGATCGGCGAGCGGCGCGCCGGTCAGCGCATAGACCTGCCACGGCTGCAGATTGCCGCCCGACGCGGCGCGCGCCGCACCGGCGATCAGATCACGGACGACGGTGTGATCGACCGGCTTGTCGAGGAACCAGCGGCACGAGATGCGGGAATCGACGGCTTCGAAAACATCCATGGGCATGATCACCGGGCCAGGCTGACTTGCGGCCAAGGTCGTATACTATTGCGGGCAAGCGGGCCTAGGGGGACGCATCTCGGGGGAGACGTCGCCGGGGCTATATCGGGGGGGAGACACATGGCGACGGATACCACAGTTACCGTGGCGGCGCGGCTCGATCGGCTGCCGCCGTCGCGCCATACGCGCAGGCTGGTCACGCTGTTGTCGCTCGGCGGCTGGTTCGAGTTCTACGACCTGTTCTTCACCGCCTATGTGGCGCTCGGCCTGTTCAAGGCCGGCCTCTTCAAGCCGACCACGCAGGGGCTGTTCGACCTGCAAGGCTTCGCCAGTTTCGTCGCCGCGCTGTTCGCCGGGCTGTTCGTCGGCACGCTGGCTTTCAGCTGGCTGTCCGATCGCTTCGGCCGCCGCTCGATCTTCACCTTCGCGCTGTTGTGGTACTCGATCGGCGCCTTCATCATGGCGTTCCAGACCACGCCGGAAACCATCGACCTGTGGCGGTTCATCGCCAGCGTCGGGCTCGGCGTCGAACTGGTGAACGTTGACACCTACGTGTCGGAACTGGTGCCCAAGGAGCAGCGCGGCCCGGCCTTCGCCTACAATCAGTTCATCATGTTCACCGCCGTGCCGGTGGTGGCCTTGCTGGCCTGGTGGCTGGTGCCGCAGCAGATCTTCGGCCTCGACGGCTGGCGCTGGGTGGTTCTCATCGGCTCGATCGGCGCCTTCGTGATCTGGTGGATCCGCCGCAGGCTGCCGGAATCGCCGCGCTGGCTGGAAGCGCACGGCCACACCGCCGAAGCCGAGCGCATCGTCGCCGATCTGGAAGCGCGCATCCGCGCCGATACCGGCAAGGAACTGCCGCCGCCGGAAACCGTCTCCGGCGAAGCGGTGCGCAAGCCCGGGGCCTGGACTGAAATGTGGGACGCGACCTATCGCAGCCGCACCATCATGCTGGTGATCTACAATCTGTTCCAGACCATCGGCTATTACGGCTTTTCCAGCTGGGTGCCGACGCTGTTGATTTCGCAAGGCATCGAGGTCACCCGGTCGCTGGCCTACACGTTCATCATCGCCGTGGCGGCGCCGATCGGCCCGCTGCTCGGCATCATGTTCGCCGACCGCTTCGAGCGCAAATGGCAGATCGCCTGGGCTGCGGCCGGCATCGCGGTGTTCGGCCTGCTGTTTGCCCAGCAGGGCACCGCCGTCGGCGTCATCATCTGCGGGCTGTTGATCACGCTGTGCAACAACTGGATGTCGTTCTCGTTCCACGCCTATCAGGCCGAGCTCTATCCGACCCGCATCCGCGCCCAGGCCGTGGGCTTCGTCTATTCGTGGAGCCGGTTCTCCGCCATCTTCTCCGGCTTCATCATCGCCTTCTTCCTCGGCCATTACGGCACCTTCGGCGTGTTCGGCTTCATCGCCGGCGCCATGGCGGTGGTGTTCATCGTGATCGCCGGTTTCGGGCCGGCGGTGACCAAGCGGCGGCTGGAAGCGATCGCGACGTGATGGGCGATCAAACGATCGCGCCAGCCATTCCGCACACCAACGCCGCGGCGCGCGCGAGCGCGCCGTGGCCGATCAAAAGCTGGAAAACTGACTGCGATAGACCTGTCGGCAGTGCTCGAGCTTGGCATCAAGCCGCGCGGTTTCGTCGTGCAGTCCGGCGCGCTCGGCCGCGCCGATCGCCGATGCGAAGTAATCCTTCAGGTCGCTGTAGCAGGCCGCCGGTGCGCGCGAATCGTACATGTCGCTGTAGGCCTTGTCGGCGAGCGCCTCATACTTGGCAACCTCAGCTTTGGCGACCTCAGCCTTGGTAACCTCAGCCTTGGATCACTTGGCACCTCGCCAGTCTCGTCCGGCATCGACCTTGCCCTCAATCACCCGCGTCGCGCGGCGAAGCCATTCCGGCAATACCCGTCGCGACGATCATTCCGCCTTGATGTCGGCGAACTTGACGACCTCCGCCCACTTCGCGGTTTCTGCGACCATGAAAGCTGCGAACGCGGCCGGCGACATCGGCTTCAAGACGGCTCCGAGGTCGGTCAGCTTCGCCGCGAGAACAGGATCGGCAAGCCCGCCATTGATCGCCTTGCTGAGCGTGTCGATGGCCGCCGCCGGCGTGCCCTTGGGCGCGCCGATGCCGAGCCAGCCGTTGGCGTCGTAGCCCGGCAGGAATTCGCCGAGCGCCGGAACTTCCGGCAACACCGGGATGCGCCGGGCGGTGGTCACGCCGAGCGCACGCAGCCTACCGGATTTGATGTGGCCCATGACGGCCGGCGCCGGATTGAACGCCACCTGCGCCTGGCCGCTGAGCAGATCGGGAAACAAGCTGTCGCGGTAAGGCACATGCACGAAACGAACGCCGGCCATCAACTCGAACAGCGCGCCCAACAGGTCGAGCATGCTGCCGGTGCCGGACGACGCCATGTCGATCTTGCCCGGATTGGCTTTGGCGTAGGCGATGAACTCGGGAACCGTTGCGGCCGGCAGCGATGGCGTGACCACCATGACAAACGGAATGCCGCCGATGCTCGCCACCGGCGCGATGTCGCTGAGAAAATCGAAGTTGAGATGCCGGAATACGGTTTCGTTGACCGTATTGCCGGCGGTGATGAGAAGGAGCGTGTAGCCGTCCGGCGCCGCGTGCGCCACGACGTCGGTGCCGATATTGGTGGCGGCGCCCGGCCGGTTCTCGACCACGAAGGGCTGGCCAAGCCGCTCCGACAAATATTGGGCGAACAAACGGGCGACGATGTCCGGCGAATTGGCGGGCGGCAGACCGACCACGAGCCGCACCGGCCGCGACGGATAGCTGTCGGCGTTCGCGGCGCGCGGGATAGCGGGCAGCGCGGACGCGCCCGCCGCAAGACGCAGAAACTCCCGGCGCGGCAGCTTCATGGCGGCAGGTTGTTCATGGCGGCAGCCGCTCAATACGGCGTCTTGTTGATCTCGCCCGAGCCCGTGACATACCAGTGCTCGCTGACGAAGGACTTGCCCGCCAGCCGATCGGCGAGCCAATCGGCGACCAGGACCGGCGGGTACGGCCCGAGATTGGCGGCCGCAACGTTGCCGACCGAATGACGCGATTCCTGATACACCACCATCTGCTTGGGGCCGTCGAGCGCCGCCATCAGGCGTTCGGAATGTTCGAGGGGGCTCAACTCGTCGGCCTCGCCGGCCAGGCACAGGAAGGGCACGCGGATCTTGTCGGCATGGCCCTCCCAGGTGATGGTCTTGCGGAAGGCATCGAACTCGCCTTCGTCGACCATGCCCGACATGTACATGAAGCGCTTCTTGAAGGTCGGCGACGCCTCCTGGAAGATGGTGTGGCAGCCCGGCTCGTGGCACACCGATATGACGGCGCAGGCCTTCACGCGCGGCTCGTGGGCGGTGAGCACTGTGCCGAACAGCGTGCCGAAGCTCGTGCCCGATACGCCGACCCGCGTCGAATCCAGCTCCGGCCGCGCCGCGATCCAGTCGAGCAGCGCCGGCCCGGTCGCCATCCAGTTTTCCATGCTGAAATAAACGCCGATCATCGGCGCTTCGTATTGCCCCGGGCCGTCGATGGCGAGCACCGCCATGCCGCGATTGAGGAAGCGATCGCCGTACAGCGCCACCGAGATTTCCTTGTAGCTGTCCATGCCCGGAACGGCGATCACCACCGGCACGCGGCCGCTGGCGTGAGTTTGCAGGTGATTGGGCGGCAGGTGCAGCCAGGCCGGGATCGCCTTGTCGCCAAACGGCACCCACACCGCTTCGACGTGGTGATCGGCCAGCGCCGCATATTTGGCGTAGCATTCGCGCTTCTTGTTGTTGTAGGCGATGTTGGTGTCGTCGTTCTCGTCATACGGCCATTGCGCCGCGCCCCAATGCACCGCGGCCATGAAAAAATTGTCGCGCGCAGTGACCGCGCGATCGGCCTGGGCGGCGGCGTTGGCCTTGGCTTCGCGCCGCCGCGCCACGGCGGCGAAGGCCGGGCCGATATCGGCCATCTTCTTCACCCGTTCGCGGATGCCGGCGAAGTCGGCATTGGCCTCGATGCCGCACGGCGCGTGGATGTAGAGCGAGCGCGGCTGATCCCAGTCGATGCCGTTGGCGCGGATGATGTTGTCGATGAGCCAGCGCTGTTCGTCGAAGCGGCGCACCTGCGGGGTGCCGCGATGATCGAGGATGGGCGGAAATCCTTGGGTCGGGCGATTCATGGCTTCCTCCTTGGGCTCCCTCGGGTCGCGAACGCTGCTTCTTCTGCGGCCGTCCCGCAACACGTCGGGAGCGCGACGAACAGGCGCCGGAGCGTTGCCTCGCTGCGGCGCGGAGCGCGGCATGGTAGCGCGCCGAACCGGCGCCGCGAAAGAGGCCGCGTCCGGACCAGGTCGCGCCACGCGGCACGCCTTGGGGTTGGTGGATGTCGCGGCACCCATGTGCCATCCACCGAGCGGCGTTCGTCGGCCATGCCGTGCAGGCCATTGACAGGCGCGATGCGGCGGCCATCCTGACCGCCGACCCGGAGGCCCAATGAACCAGCACAGCAACATTAAGGCCGCGATCGAGTACGACGACTTGCGCGAATGGCTGTCGTTCGCCGAGCGGCTCGGCGAGGTGCGCAACGTCAACGGCGCGAGCTGGCAGGAGGATATCGGGCTTGCCGCCGAAGCGGTGCTGCGCGCCGAGGACGGCCCCTGCGTCGTGTTCGACGATATCCCCGGCTCGCCGAAGGGCTTTCGCGTGCTGCTCAACATGTTCGCCGGCACCCGCCGCAACATGACGCTGGGCTTTCCCGACCACCTCAATAAATGGGAATTGAGCGACGCCTATCGCGAGGCCTATCTGGTCGAGCCGAAGCTCATTCCCCATGAGATCGTTGACGACGGGCCGATCCTCGAGAACGTGCTCACCGGCGACGCCATCGACGTCACCAAATTTCCGTCGCCGATCTGGCACGAGAAGGACGGCGGCCGTTACATCGGCACCGGCACCTACAGCATCACCCGCGATCCGGAGGAGAACTGGCTCAACGCCGGCGCCTATCGGGCCATGGTGCATGACAAGAAGTCGGTCGGCTTCGTCACCGCGCGCGGCCACCACGGCTTCATCCATCGCGAGAAATATTGGGCGCGCGGCGAGGCCATGCCGGTGGTGATGGTGCTCGGCGGCGATCCGCTGGCGTTCTTCTACGGCGGCGTCGAAGCGCCGTACGGCACCTTCGAGCTCGACATCGTCGGCGGCATGCGCGGCCGGCCGACCCGAATGGTGCGCGGCAAGGTCACCGGCCTGCCGTTTCCCGCCAATGCCGAAATCGTGCTCGAAGGCTATGTCACCCCCGACAAGCGCAAGGACGAAGGCCCGTTCGGCGAGTGGACCGGACACTATGCGGGCGGCAGGCGGCCGATCCCGGTGCTCGACATCGAGGCGATCTATCACCGCAACGATCCGATCCTGGTCGGCGTGCCGCCGATGGGCGGCGGACCGGACGAGATGGCGCGCTATCGTGCCGTGATGCGTTCGGCGATGATCCGGCAGAACATGACCAATGCGGGCGTGCCGGGCGTGCAGCAGGTGTGGTGCCACGAGGTCGGCGGCGCCCGCATGCTGCATGCCATCTCGATCACGCAGCGCTATCCCGGCCACGCCGTGCAGGCCGCCCACGTCGCCGCGCAATGCGGCGCCTCGGCCTACGCCTCGAAATACATCGTGGTCTGCGACGACGACGTCGACGTCACCAATCTCGATCACATGCTGTGGGCGATGCTCACCCGCACCGATCCGAAGGAGTTGATCCAGTTCATCACCGGCTCGTGGGATTCCAGCGCCGATCCGGCGCTGCCGCCGGAGCGCCGCGCCGCCGGCGACTTCACCCATTCGGTGGCGCTGATCAATGCCTGCAAGCCGTGGCACTGGCGGGAAAAATTTCCGCCCAGCAACACCCCGAGCCCCGAAGTCGCCCGCAAGGCGAAGGAAAAGTTCGGCTGGCTCCTGGATGGCAAGAGATAAAATTTTCCTCCCCCGCGAAGCGGGGGAGGGGGACCGCCCGAAGGGCGGTGGAGGGGGCCTCTGATTTGGAGAAAAATTGATGAGCTTATACTTGCGTTACCGCCGCGCCCCCTCCACCACGCTCCGCGTGGTCCCCCTCCCCCGCTGCGCTGCGCTACGCGGGGGAGGATAAAATGAAACTCGCCATACCCGACAAGATCTCGCCGTCGTACTTCCTGGCGGAAGCCGCGATCGAGCTCGGCTTTCTCAAGGCCGAAGGGCTCGATGTCTCGCTCGAGCTCGTCTATCCGGTCGACAACGCCTACAAGGCGCTGCGCGACGGCACGATCGATTTTGTCGGCGGCGCGGCGCACGCGGTGCCCTCGGCGTTTCCCGGATTCAACGGCGCCAAGCTGATCTGCGCCCAGGCCCAGGGCATGTACTGGTTTCTGGTGATGCATGCCGACCTCAACGCCAAACGCGGCGATCTCGAAGTCGTCAAGGGCCGCACCATCGGCGCCGCGCCGTGGGTCAATATGGGCCTGCGCGGGCTGTTGATCGCGGCCGGGATCGATCCCGAGCGCGACAAGGTCAACATCGCGCCGGTGCCGGGCGTGCTCGGCAGCGTGCCCAATTTCGGCGTCATGGCGGCCAGGGCGCTGCAGGACGGTAAGATCGACGGATTCTGGGCGAACGGCATGGGCGCCGAGGTCGCGGTGCGCAGCGGCTACGGCACCGTCGTGATCGACGCGCGCCGCGGCGACGGGCCGAAACCGTCCTTCAACTTCACGGCGCCGACGATCGCCGCGAGTGACGCGCTGATCGCGCGTTCGCCCGAAACCGTGGCGGCGGCGGTGCGCGCCATGGTCAAGACCCAGGCGGCATTGAAGGCCGACGTGTCGCGCGCCGGCGAAGTCGGCCGGAGATTATTTCCGCCGGCGGAGGCCGAATTGATCATCGAGCTGATCCGCCGCGACCTGCCGTTCTACGACGCCACCATCTCGCGCGAGTTCGTTGCCGGCATGACGGCCTTCTTGCGCAGCCAGGGCGTTCTCGACGGCGATGTTCCCTATGAGAGCGTCGTTGCCACGCAGTTCGCGCCGCTGTGGCAAAGCTAGGCGGCAATCGTTTGGCCGCCTGGCCGAGAAAGCCGGGCGACTTCAGGCGGGCGGCTCAAAGTTGAAATTTGTGTTTTGGATCACAGCGCGCAACGATCGACGGGAGGATGATATGGTTGACCAAGGGGAGGTCTCCCGTGAACCATTCGCTATACGGCGCCGATCGCCTGACCCATTTGAAGATCGTGGTGGTCGGCCTTTTGTGTGCGACCTTGATCCTGGCCGCCGGCACTTTCGCCTGCATGAGCGAGGCCGCCGCGCCGCCGGTCAAAGCCGGCCAGCCGACGATCCTGAGCGGACAGTTGCCGGTCATTCGCTAGTCGCACGCGTGTCATGACAGTCGCCGTCGTCTCCAGGCCGATTGCTGCTTTGCTGGCGCTCCTCGTGGTCTTGTCGTTTTGTCGGCAAGCACGGGCGCAGAACGATCATCTGATCGTGCCGTGGGAGCGCATCGGCCCGATCACGCTTGGCATGAGCGCGGCGGACCTCAATCGTATCCTGGGCGAGCCGACCCAGACGCTGCGCGGGCCGTTCGTGAGCGTCTACAACTGGAAGAACAATCTCTCCGTTTTCATCAAAACGGACGGCTCCTATGTCACTCAGATCTGCGCGCTCAATCCGAGCTATGCGACCGCCCAGGGTGTGCATCCGGGCTCGACGGATCTCGCGGTGACGGCGTTGCTGGGACCGCCGCAGAACGCGAGGCTCCACACCCGCTGGTCGTTGCTGTCCTACACCGATCTGTTCTGGCCCGGGCTGATGGTCAGCGTGCCTCTCACCGGCTTCGACACCAACCACTCGGTTCGCACGGTGTGCGTCAACCATAATGCCTGAGCGTCGTCGTTCTGCTTTGAGCGCGAAAGGCGCGCCGGAGCGTCAGAATGCGCCGGCGGAAAATTGCAGGCGCTGGGTCAGGTCGTACGGCTTCTTGGCGATCGGGTAGGCGTAATCGACCTGAAGCGGGCCGAACGGCGAATCCCAGATCAGCGCCGTGCCGATCGATGCACGCGGCGCGCGCGCGTTGGCGATCTGCTGCGCCGGGGTGAGCGACGACACGCTGGAGACGCTCGACGCGCCCGTCGCCCAGAGGCTGCCGACGTCGGAGAACAACGCCATCTTCAGATTGGCGTCCGCGGGCACGCCGGGCACCGGCGCCTGCAGTTCGGCCGACGAGGTCCAATAGGCATTGCCGCCGAGGTTATCCATGGTGGTGCCCGGCGTGATGTCGCGCGGCCCGAAGCCGTTGGGGGCGAAGCCGCGAACGAACTGCGGGCCGCCGAAGAAGCCGTCGAGCAGCGGCAATGACTGGCCGCCCCACGGCGTCACGTAGCCGCTCTGCCCGCGCACCATGCCGACAAGGTCGCCGACGATCGGGTGATAGTACCGCACGTCATTGGTGGTCCTGGCGAATTGGGCGGCGCCGCCGAGCCCGGCGAAATCGTTGTTGAACTGGGCGCGCACCCCGCTGGTCGGATTCTTGGCATTGTCGAGCGTCGAGTAGACCACGCTGTTGCCGACCGACGACACCCAGGTCGGCCCTGCCGCCGCCGCCTGCTGGATCGGCAGTGAAGACGGACCGTTGGCCGGATTGAGCGACAGGCCCTGATTGTAGAGCGAATAGTTCCAGGTCACGCCGAGCTGTTCGTTCAGCGGCGTGCCGACCAGAACCTTGGCGCCGTAGATGGTGCTGTTCCACGACTGGTAGGAGTTGGCGAACGTCTGGTTGCCGAACAGATCGACGCCGAGCGACATCCGCGGCCCGAGCGCATAGGGATCGGTGAACGCCAGATCGAAGGCCCGCGCGTACTGGCCATAGGTCAGCGACGCCTTGGCGAAGTCGCCGGTGCCGAGAAAATTCTTATCGCTGATGCTGACCTGCGCCAGCATGCCCATGGACGTCGAGTAGCCGCCGGAGATCGTGAAATCGCCGGTGCCCTGCTCCTCGACCGCAACGTCGAGAATGACGCGATCCGGCGCCGATCCCGGCTGCGCCGAAATCTTCACGGTTTTGAAATAACCGAGCGCTTTCAGGTGCCGCTCGGCGCGATCGGCCAGCGCGCGGTTATAGGCGTCGCCCTCGCCGAAATCGAATTCGCGCCGGATCACGTCGTCCCGGGTCTTGTTGTTGCCGTGGATGTTGATGCGCTCCACGTAGACGCGTTCGCCCTGGTCGATGGCATAGACCAGATTGATGACCGCCGCCTTGCCGGCCCCGGCACGCGGTTGGGGCTCCGACGCGCGCTCGCTGCGCGCGATCACGCTGGCGAAAGGCTGGCCGGCTTTGGCGAGCGTCATGGTGAGGTCGTCGACGCTCTGGTTCACCGCATCGGCGTTGTAAGTGTCGCCGGCCTGGGTGCGCAGCTTGTGGCGCAGCGCCGCGGTGTCGATTTCTTTCACGGTGGATTCGACATCGACGGTGCCGACCCGGTAGAGCGGTCCCTCGTCGATCGTGAAAGTGAGCACGACGCCGCGCTTCTGCGCATCGTAGTTGGCGGAGGAGACCACCCGCGCGTCGGCGTAGCCGTGGGCGCGATAGAACTGGCGCAGCAGATCGCCATCGTTCTCGATGCGGTCGGCATCGTAGACGTCGTTGTCGAGGAGGAAGCTCAGTAAATTGGTCTGCCCGGTCTTGATGGCGCCAGTGAGCCTGTTGGCCGCAAAGGCATTGTTGCCGGCGAACAGGATCTGCCGCACGCCGAGCTTGGCGCCTTCCTTGATGGTGAACACGAGATCGACCCGCCCGTTCCTGGCGTTGATCGTCGCCGGCGTGACCTGCGTCTCGAAATAGCCGTGCGCCCGGTACGCCGCGATGATCCGCTCGACGTCGCCCTGCACGAAGGCCCGCCACAGCGGACCGTTCGGCTTCGACTGCAGGCCTTTGTTGAGATCGGCGTCCTTGATCTTCTTGTTGCCCTCGAAGGCAAGCCGCACGATCGTCGGATTTTCCACGACGGTCACGATCACGCGGTCGCCGTCATGCGAGATTTTCACGTCCTCGAACAGCCCGGTGGCGTAGAGGCTCTTCAAGCCCCTATCGAGCGCCTCGGCGTCGGACCGTCCTGCGGTGCCGCCGCCAAAAAAGGTGCGGATCGCATCGGCGCCGACGTGCCGGTTGCCGACGACTTCGACCTTGGCATCGCTGACGCCTTGCGCCCGGCCCTGAGCGCAGACGGCGATGGTCAGAAAAGCCGAAAGCAAAGCGAAGATCGCGGCTTTCGCCGGCCGGCACCGCATTGACCCCAGAACTCCCCATTCAAACGGCCGTATGAATTCAGCCGAGCGGCGGGGCGGAAGCGTGACGGTTTGTGTCGGATTGTGAGGTATTGTTGGGGCGTCCGCCTTAAAGGTTACGGGTGCCGGCGCCTGCCAGCCGGGATCGATCGGCGATCCTGCGCCGAACGTCCGACGCCCACCCTTTCCCGGTCACTCGGCGTTGAGTGCTTGCACGGACCAGCCCGTTCCCACGTTGCCGATAGCGGGAGACGAAACCACGCTGGATGCGTTCATCAGCCAAACCGCAAGGTTGCCGCTGCTATCGATCCACAGAACGTCGCTCCGGCCGTCGCCGTTGTAGTCGCCGACCCCGGCCACGCTCCAGGTGCCCGACACCGTACCGAGGCTTGCGGCAGAGAGAACCTTGGTGCCGTTGGTGAACCAGATCGACATCGCACCGGTATTGGCATCGCGCCACAGAACGTCGATCTGGCCGTTGCCGGCGAAATCGCCGACGCCTTGAACGACAAAATTGCTGGTCACGGTGCCGAGGCTCGAGGAACTCGTCACCGCGCCGCTTTGCAGCAGCCAGAGCGCGATGTCGCCAGAGCTGTCGCGCCACAGAATGCCGCCATTGGTCGCGCCGACAATGGTCCAATTGCTCGGCACTGCGCCGAAACTCGTCGTCGAGGCGACCGTCGCGCCATTCATGAACCACACCGCCACCGTCCCGGTGGTGCCGTCGCGCCACAGCAGGTCGCCCTTGCCGTCGTTGTTGAGATCGCCGGTGCCGTAGAGCGTCCAGTTGCTCGTCACGTTGGCGACGATAGCGGCAGATGCGACTGTCGCGCCATTCATGAACCACATGGAGACGTTGCCGCTGCCGTCGCGCCACACCACGTCGGCGTTGCCGTCGCCATCGAAGTCATGCTGGCCGATGATCGAGAAGCTGTTCGGCACGGTCCCCAACGACGCCGACTGCGAGACCGTGCCGCCGTCCATCAGCCACACCGCAACGCCGCCGCCGGTGGCGCGCCAGAGAATGTCGCTGAAGCCGTCGCCGTTGAGGTCGTGGGTGTCGGTCAAAGTCAGGCCGTAGTAGGGCTGCAGAAAATACTTGACCAGGTTGGCGACGTTGATGCTGCCGATGCCGGTGGCGAAGTCCCAACCGGTTGTCGCCTTGAACGCCGGCGCGTCGGCGCTGTTCGAGGTCGACAGCACGCCGTTGGTGCCGGACGGCCGGTAGCAATCGTAACTGGTACCGCCGTCGGCCCGACACGGGACAGCGCTGTCACCGAGGGTCACGTCGTTGAAAATGCACAGGCCGCTGATGGCATTGCCTCGGGTCGAATTGCAGATGCTGCTGCCGCTGGAGCCGAATTCCCGGGTCGCGAGCCCATAAAGATTGTAATTGGGATTGCCTTCGGTCGCGTGCGCGGTCTGGTCGATCAGCGCTTGTACGCCGGCCATGATCGGCGACGCGACCGAGGTGCCGAAGCCGTATTGGTCGGGAACGCCGCCGCTGGTGCAAGGGCCGCCGCCGTTGCTGGGATCGGTGAAGCAGAAGCCGTAGGTGTGACCCCACGGACCCTGCGCGGCGAGCAGCGACACGTCAGGAACATCGCGGACGCCGTCATTGGGCACGCCGACCGTTCCGTATTGCTGCCACGACGGCTTTGCGTACCCCGCGCAGCTGCCGCTGACGACCTCGGTTACCGAGGGCGCGCCGCTGGCGCAGGCGCTTGGACCGCCGCCGCCCGCCCACGGCTCCAACAGGCCTTTCCCCGTCGTGCTGTTGCAGAATCCGGATGTGCCGTAGGGGTTGGCGAAGCCTTCGTAAGTCGCGACCAGCTGGCTGGCGCAGGTCGAGTTCCAGGGGATTTCCGGGACGTAGGATTTGGCCGAACCCCAGGCCGCGGTGTTGGCGGCGTTCCAATAGGCGCTGTTCTCACCCAAATAGGTGTCGGCGAAGTCGGTGCCGCCGACGGCGACGTTGTACGGCGTGGAAGCGTATCCGTTGACCGTAATGCCGTGCGTCGCGACGGTCGCATCGTAATCGCACTGCGCGGCGCCTTGATCGCCCGCCGACACGAAGATCGAAGTGCCGGAGGCGACGCCTGTCTGATAGGCCGACGACAGAGCCGCCTGGGCGCTGGCGCCGAGGTTCTCCTCGCAATCCAGGTAGCTCATGCTGATGATGCTGGGCGGCAATGCCGCATTGAGCAGATTCTCTATGGCAATCGCCCAGCCGCCAGTGCTGACGCTGTCCGAGCAACTGGCCAGGACGATTGCGGCGCTGGGCGCCGCGGCGCTGGCCCATTCCACATCCAAGGTCGCTTCGACATCGCTGCCGTTCACCCCGGGATTGGAGCAATTGTTGGGGCCCGACGGCGGCGCCGGATGGACGGTGCTCAATGACGCATCGGTGTAGCCCGACAGGCCGAACAGCGAGCGGAACGTCTTCCAGTCGTTCACGTCATAGAGATTGCTGTCCTCGACCAGATAGATCGTTTGACCCTGGCCGGTCGTGCCGGCGCCGAACACCGGGTTGAAGTTGTAGATCGTGGCAAGGTCGGCGGGCATCACCTGGTCGCACGAACCGGTCACCTGAAAGGAGTAGCAGTTGGTGCTGCCGGAAAACGCGCGCTTCGGCCTGAAATCGTGCAGCGCCACGATGCCCGCCACGGCCGGCGCCAGCGCCGCAGGGATCTGCGGATCGCTCACGTTGGCGATGTGGGCGACGCCGTTGACCGAGAGATTATGGATTTCGCTGTGGAACGCGGCGCGGACCTGGCCTGCCGTTCCGGAAAAATCCAGCACCATTCCATTCGGATAGACCGTGTTGACGGTGAAGCCATGCTGCCGAAGCCAGCCCGTGACGGCCTGAATGTCGGAGGCGGCCGCACCGAAGCGCCCACCCAATTCGCTTGGACTGAGCCAATGGTGGTAGTTGGGCGATTTGCGATCGTGCAGTTGATCGATCAGCGTGTCGAGCGCCTGTTCTTGTGCCGCCGACCGCCGCAACTGCAGCAGCAAGTGCGGCAGCGGCAGGCTGTCCGCGACGATGCCGCGGTCATTGGCGGAATTTCTCGCCTCGGCGCGGGTATTGCCCGCGAGCACGACCAGGTCCGCCTCATTGATCGCCTGCGTGATCAGGGGCAGCGAAGCTCCCGGCGAGGTTTGCGCGAAGACCGAAGGCGCCAGAACGAACGCCAGGAAGAAGACAGCACCGCCGCAAGCGGCGGGATTGAGAAGGCGATAACGGCTTTTGCGCATGTGACTGACTTTCCGCTGATGCGATTGCACGTCGTGCACATCCGACTGGCTTCGCTGGCGAGGCGGGCGACCGCCACGATGAGCGCAAAGCCAATGATCAAGACGGTAACCGGTTGCCTTCGTCTCTCGCCCCCGGCAATCACACTATGCAAAAACGAAAACGCTCTCGCAATGCGTCAGCGAGAGCCGTGACAAATGCTGGATTGCGATATTCTCGCAGCCGCGGCAGGACAGCTCGGCCGTGCCGGCGCGCGCCCTACAGCCCGCGTGTCGTGTCGTCGAACAGTTCCTCGACCGAATAGCGCCGCGGAATGATCTTCATCTCCAGCGCGTAGCTCGACATCAGGTCGAGCGCGGGCTTGAGCGCGGCAAAGCCGAACGGCAGCGTGTCGATGGCGCCGGGCTTGGGCAGGCCGGCGGCCTTCTTGCTGTCGTGCAGCATGCGAAACACTTCACGCACGGCGCCGGGATCGGACTGCGACAGCGCGCTCTTGACCACGACCATGTGGTTGACCGGCACCGTGCCGTATTTCTTGTACCAGCCCTTCGCCGCCGCGTCGGGATCAGGAATGACGCTTTTCAGGCGCGGGTCGGTCGGGATGTTGCCGCCAAAGATGGCGGCGTCGAGCTCGCCGTCGAGCACCATCGCGGTCATGTCCTTGCCGTCGGCGGCGCGCTCGACGCCGGGCGGGTCCTTGAATTCGGGAACGTGGGCGTCCTCGAAGGTCACCCATTTGACCATGCTGTTATCGAGCCCGTAGTCCTTCCACAGGATGCCGCGCAGCCAGCAGCCGGTGGTCTGCGCGAACGAGCGCACGCCGATGCGGCGGCCTTCGAGCGTGTCCGGCGTCACCGTGCCGCGCTCGGAATTGTACAGCATGGTGCCGTGCTGGAATCGCCCCATCATGGTCGCCGGCATCAGCGTGAGCGGCTTGCCGTAGGCCTTGCCCTGCAAATAGGTGACCAGCGCCATCTCGCTGACGTCGAACTTCTGCTCGCGCACCATCATGGCGAATGCCTTGTACACCGGGTTCACCTCGGTGAGGTTCAGCACGACGCGCTCGGATTTGATCTGGCCGCTTTTCAGCGCCTGGGTCTGCGGATAGGTCCCGAAGCAAGCGCTCAGGGTTTCGATCTTTTCGGCTATCATCGTGCTCATCGCGGGTTACCTTCCCAAGTTCGCTTGCCAAGTTCGTTTGCCGAGTTCGCTTGATTTTATGATCGACCTTGGCGTTAAACCAGTCCTCGCCATTCACGGGGAACATGGCTGTATGGCCCAGCAGGATATGCCCATCCCGGCCGACCGGCTCGCGGCTTTCGTCGCCAGCGCCTTTATCGCCGCCGGTCTGCCGGCAGGCGATGCGGAAACGCTGGCCGGCCTCATGGTCGAAGCCGACCTTCGCGGCAGCGACACCCATGGCGTCATCCGCCTGCCGCTTTACGTGCGCCGCATCCGCGCCGGCGGCGTCAATGCCAGGCCCGACATCCGCGTCGTGAGCGACCGTCCGTCGGCAGCTTTGATCGACGGCGACAATGCCATGGGCCACCTGGTGATGCGCCGCGCCGCCCACCTCGCCATCGACAAGGCCAAGGCTACCGGCATCGGCTGGGTCGGCGCGCGCATGAGCAATCATGCCGGCCCGGCGGCGCTGTATGCGACCATGCCGCTCCGGCACGACATGATCGGGCTGTATTTCGCGGTCGGCAGCAACAACCATCTGCCGCCGTGGGGCGGCAGCGAGAACCTGCTCGGCACCAATCCCATGGCGGTCGCCGTGCCGGCGCAGGATGAGCCGGCGATCGTGCTCGACATGGCGCCCACCGTGGCGGCCTACGGCAAGGTGCGGCTGAAGGCGCAGCGCGGCGAGCCGATGCCGGTCGGCTGGATGATCGATCGGGACGGCAAGCCGCTGACCGATCCGAAGCGCGCCGACGAAGGCTACCTGCTGCCGATCGGCGACTACAAAGGCTACGGGCTGAGCCTGATCATCGGGCTCCTGGCCGGCGCGCTCAACCGCGCCGCGCTCGGCCGCGACGTGATCGACTTCGTCAAGGAGACCGGCAAGCCGACCAATACCGGGCAGGCGATCGCCGCCATTGCGATCGACGCCTTCATGCCGGCGGCGGAATTCAAGCGCACGGTCGACCAGGTGATCCGCGACATCCGCAATTCACGAAAACTGCCGGGCGTCGAGCGCATCTTCCTGCCCGGCGAGCAGAGCCACGCCAAATTCCTGGACCGCCGCGCCAACGGTGTGCCGATGCCGCAAGCGCTGCGCGCAAGCCTCGATGCGCTGGCGCGCGATCTTGCCATCACCCCGCTGGACTAAGCCATGGCCAACACCATGCCCGTCGGAGTAATCGGCGTCGGCCTCATGGGCGAGGTCTATGTGCGCCGGCTGGTCGCGGCGGGATTTTCCGTCGTCGGCTTCGATGTCAACGCGGAACGGAACGCGGGGCTCGCGGCGTGGGGTGCGCGCGCCGGCTCGCTTGCCGAGATCGCCCGCGGCTGCGATCCGATCGTGGTCGCGGTGTTCAACACCGAGCAGGTCGAGGATGTGATCGAGCGTGCGCTCGTTGCCGCCGCGTCCGGCCGGATCGTGCTCGTCACCTCGACCTGCGATCCGGACCGTATCGCCGCGCTCGGCGCGCGTGTCGCGGGACGATTGCGCTTTCTCGAGACGCCGGTTTCGGGAACCAGCGAGCAGGTCCGGCAAGGCGACGGCGTCGGCCTGATCGGCGGCGATACCGCGATTGCCGCCGACGCGGCCGCAGTGCTCGACGCGCTGTTCCCCAAGCGCTTTCATATCGGCGAAATCGGCGACGGCGGCCGCGCCAAGCTCGCCGTCAACCTCATCCTGGCGCTCAACCGGCTGGCGCTTGCCGAAGGCCTGGTATTTGCCACGCGGCTCGGGCTCGATGCAGCGGCGTTCTTGAAAGTGGCCCGCGGCTCGGCCGCGGCATCGCAGGTGATGGACACCAAAGGAGCGAAGATGATCGGCGGCGATTTCGCGCCGGAAGGCCGCGTGCGCCAGACGCTCAAGGACGCCCACCTCATGCTCGCGCAGGCGCGGCGCGTCGGCCAAAAGCTGCCGCTCCTCGAAATTCACGCCGAAGTGCTGGAGGCTTGCGTGCGCCACGGCGAAGGCGAGCGCGACAACAGCATCGTCATCGAGGAAATCCGCCGCCGGGTGGTGCCGTGATGCGTCGGGCAGGCGCCGCGCTGGCGCTTTTCATGCTGTCGCAGGACGCCCAGAAGTTGCTTGCGCAGAACGGCTTCGATGCCCCATTGCTGTCCCGGCAGCAGTGAAAGCAGGTGGAGCGAAATTTGTCCGAGCAGAAGTTCAGCGGCCGCCGGGAAGACTTTCGCCTGGTCACCGGCCGGGGCCGCTATACCGCCGATTACGATTTCGAGGGCCAGGCCGCGGCGCATTTTCTGCGCAGCGACCGGGCCCACGCCAAGATCGTGCGGATCGACACCGCACGCGCGCGCGCCGCTGCGGGAGTCCTCGGCATTCTCACCGGTGACGACGTCGCCGCCGCCGGCTGGAAAGGCTTGCCGGCGATGGCCTTCTTCAAGGGGGTCGGCGGCAGCTCGCTGCATGTTCCGCCGCGCTATGGGCTGGCGCGCGACCGCGTCCGCTTCGTCGGCGAGCCGGTCGCGGTGATCGTGGCGGAGTCGGTGGACGCCGCGGAGGAAGCCGCCGAACTCATCGCGATCGAATACGAAGACCTGCCGGTCGTCGTCGAGGCCAGCGACGCGATCGCCGACGGCGCGGCGCGCGTGCACGACGACGTGCCGGGCAATCTGGCGTTCGCGTACGAATACGGCGACCAGCAAGCCGCCGAACAGGCCATGGCCGGCGCGGCCCATGTCGTGCGCGTTCAGGTTCGGGCACAGCGAATTTCCGGCAACCCGATGGAGCCGAAGTCGTGCATCGCTTCTTATGATGCGGCGGCCAAGTCGTTCGAATTGTGCGCTCCGACCCAAGGCACCGCGGATCTGAAAAGCGCGCTGGCGCAGATGACCGGGCTGCCCGCGGACCGCTTCCGCGTCCGCTCCGCCGACGTCGGCGGCGGGTTCGGGGTGAGGAACGAAGTCTATCCGGAGTTTCTCGCGGTCATGCTTGCGGCCAGGGCGACCGGGCGAACCGTCAAATGGATCGGCACGCGGTCGGAAACGCTGTCCGGCGATCATCACGGGCGCGGCGCCGACTTGACCGGCGAGCTGGGGCTCGATCGCGATGGCCGCTTCGTCGCCTTGCGGGTCGAATGGCTGGTGAACCTCGGCGCTTTTTGCTCCAATGCGGGTCCGCTCATCAACACCATCGCGTCGCCGACCAGTTCGGCCATCAGCCTCTACAACCTGACGGCCGTTCACGGCCGTCATCGCCTGATCTTCACCAATACGACGCCGACGACGGCCTATCGCGGCGCCGGCAGGCCGAACGTTTCTTACCTGTGGGAACGTCTGGTCGAGGAGGCCGCGATGGCGACCGGAATCGATTCCGTCGAGCTGCGCCGGCGGAATTTGCTGCGCAAGGAGATGTTCCCGCTGCGCACGCCGACCAATTCCAACTATGACAGCGCCGATCCCGATCGCCTGCTGACGACGGCGTTGCAGGCGGCGGATTGGCAGGGCTTCGCCCAACGCCGCAAGGACGCCAAGCGCCGCGGCAGATTGCGCGGCATCGGGCTGGCATTGTTTCTCGAACCTTCCGGCGGCGTCGGCAAGGAGCAGGTCGAAGTCCGCGTCGAGAGCGGCGGCCGGTTGGCGATGTACGCCAATGCCGGCCCTTCCGGGCAGGGCCACGAAACCGTGTTTCCCGTGCTGATGGCCGACATTCTGAGCTATCCGGCCGACAAGATCGAACTGCGCTACAACGATGCCGCAGCGCCGAGGCTCGCCGGCACCGGTTCGTTCGGTTCGCGCTCGCTGATCAGCCATGGCGCCGCGCTGCAGACCGCGGCGAAGGAAATGGTGGAAAAAGGGCGCAAGCTCGCGGCGACGGAATTCGAAGCCGAGGCCGCGGACGTCGTGTTCGATCACGGCCAGTACAAGGTCGCCGGCACCGATCTGGCGATCAGCATCCAGACGCTGATCGAAAGGCGATGGAGCGAGCCGGCGCATCCGCTCGACACCAACGTGACCATCGATCTCGCCGCCGCGTTTCCGTCGGGCGCGCACGTCGCCGAGGTCGAGGTCGATCCGGAGACCGGCGAGCTGTCGATCATCAATTACGTCGCCGCCGACGACTGCGGCAACGTTTACAGCCACACCCTCGTCGAGGGCCAATTGCATGGCGGCCTGATGCAGGGCGTCGGCCAGGTGATCGGCGAGCACATCGCCTATGAGCCCGACACCGGTCAGCTCCTGTCCGGAAGCTTCATGGATTATTTCATGCCGCGGGCCGAGCACGCGGCGCCGACCACGCTGATCGACTGCGGCGTGCCGTCGCCGGCCAATGTGCTGGGCGCCAAAGGCGCCGGCGAAGCCGGCGCCACCGGCTCGGTGCCGGCGCTGGCCAATGCGGTGCTGGACGCGCTCAAGCCCTTGAATGTCCGGCGGCTCGAAATGCCCTACACGCCGGACCGCATCTGGCGCGCCATTCACCAGGGCATGAGCGAGCCGGCCCCGGCGGGCTGAGCGTCGGCTGGCTCATGGCACGTCGGCTGACCCGCCGGCGCCGATCAACTTTCCGATCTCGGAGAAACCGCTCGCGCCGGCCGCTGTTGGTCGTGACGCAGGGCATTGCCCTTACGGCAACCGCTATCGGCACGAAATTTGCTTTGGGGGCATTCAGGATTGGAACATTACGTGAGTTGCAAGGTGGGTCGTGTTGTTTGTGCGGCTTAGGCTCGCAGCAAGCAGCCGGCGTTCGGCCGCGACGTCACGAAGCGATCGACGGACGGGTCAAATGAACGATGACAGCTATCTCGCGCTTCAGGTCAGCATCCTGTGTACGCTGCTGTTTCTGGTCGGCGTGGCGGCGGTGACCCAACATCCCGAGTGGTTTGGCTAGGCATGATCCGGAAAAGCTTGCCCTCGGACTTGATCCGGGGTGGAAACCGGTTTTCCGAAAGGATCATGCCCAACAGAATGCTGGAGCGCCAATCGAGCCAACCTGAAACGATCGCGTTCTCGTGACGGCGGGCAGCTGACCGGCCGCGCCCGTTGGCGCCAAAGTGCGGGCGCAACTCAATAACCTTCGCGCGCCAATGTGATCATGCAGCCGGCGGCGATGACGACGGCCGCCGACAAGGCCACAAAGGCGCCGATGAAGCCGCCGGTGTGCTGGATGATGACGCCGATCAGCAACGGTGAGGCACCGCCGATCAGATTCTGCAGCAACGCACGCACGCCCTGTGACATGCCCATCTGCTTGGCATTGACGACGCTCTGCATCAGCATTTCGGCGCAAGAGATGCCGACTTCGTGGAAGCACAACGCGCAGATCGAGAACACGATGCTCCACGCCGGCGTCGGCGCCAAAACCGACGCCATCAGAAAGATACCAGCCAGCAGCCATCCGCATCCGGCCAACGGCGCGCGGCGAAATATCCTGTCGGACAAGAAGCCGAAGGCGAGAATTGTCGCAACCGCGCAGCCGTAGATGACGAAGGTGAGATAGCCCGACACGGAAAACGAAAAGCCGCGGGCCGTACGCAGATAGGTGGGCAGCCAGATCGCCCAGCCCCAATACATCGTGTTGCTGGCGGAAATCGCGATGGCGACCAGCCAGAAGCGAATATTGGCATACCATGGCTTGGCTTCCGCCGCGGCGATGCGGCCGGGCGCGTCCGTGTTGTTTTCGAGCGAACCGGCTTCGACGAGGCTCGCCTCGGCGGCGTTGACCGCCGGATGCTCGGCGGGGCGATCGCGAACCAGAACCCACAGCATCGGCAGCGGCAGAAGGAGCGCCAGCACGCCCATGCCATAGAATTGCAGCCGCCAGCCGAAATTGACGATCAGGAAGGTGACGATCAGGCCCATGACCATCGGGCCGATCATGGTTCCGATCCACCAGAAGGCGGTCGCCCGGCCGCGCTCCCGAAGCGCGAACCAGTGGGCGATCAGCGCCAACGAGCACGGATAGATCGCCGCCTCGCCCAGCCCCAGAACGATGCGCGACGCCAGCAGCGAGTCGTAGCTCGTCGCCAGGCCCGACCAGAAACAGGTCAAGCCCCAGACGACGATGCTCAACGCCGCCACCTTGCGCGCGCCGATGCGGTTAAGAAGCCAGCCCCAGACCGGCGCGCCGACGCCATAAGCCAGGAACAGGGCGGTCGAAAGCAGGCCGATGCTGGCCTGCTGGCCTTGCAGGCCGAGTTCGTCGAGAAAGGTCTGGTTGTTTTGCACGATCGACAGGTTGGCCCGGTCGAGCGCGGCGATGATGCAGACCACCAGCAGGGTCGGGGCGACCTGGGTCCAGCGCACCCGCGTGGCGCCCGCTGTCGCGACGCCAACGCGACTGGCTTCGATGACGTTCATTGTGCTTCCCCACCTGGCCGCGTTTTTTGCAGTCGCGGGTCTTTCAACCTTCATCATCCCATTCGTCTACGGGCCGAGAACGCCGCGCAACCGCGGGAACAGCGCCAGCGCATTGCCGCGATCGATCGCGGCGCGCAGCGCCGGCGGATCGAACTGCTGATCGAGCAGGCTCTTCACTTCGTCGGCGACCACTTCGACCGTCGTATAGGGAAAGTCGGTGCCGAACAGGATGCGCTCCGGCGCCGCGACGGTCTCGAGCGAGGCCATCGTCTGGCGGCCGGCCGAGAGCGCGGTGTCGTAATAGAACTGGCGCAATCCGTCGTAGATCTGCTGGCGCGAGAGCTGCGGGATGCGCTTGATCAGCCACGGCAGCACCGACAAGCGATACGCCAGATAAGGCAGCGTGCCGCCGGCATGGGAAAGAATGAAGCGGACACGCGGATACCGGTTCAGCGCACCCGAGAACAACAGGTGCACCGCGGCGCGCGTGGTGTCGAACGTATATTCGATGAGCGATGCCGGATAAGGCAGGTCAAGGTCGCGGCTGGACGGGCTGACCGTGGGATGGATGAAACAGACGGCGCCGTGACTGTCGAGCGCTTCGAGCACCGGATCGAACGCGGCGTCGCCCAGGAATTTCTCGCCGTAGCTGGCAAACAGGCAGATGCCGTCGAGCTTGAGCGTGTCCAACGCGTAGTCGACCTCGTTGACGGCATGCTTCATCTCATGCATCGGCACCAGCCCGAACGCGCCGAAACGTTTCGGCCATTTGGCGCATTGCTCGGCGGAAAAATCGTTGCACCGCCGGGCGATGTCGCGCGCCAGATCGGGCGGCATAAAATGCACGCCCGGGTAGGTCACGGCCGGCATCGAGAATTCGATCTCGTTGGCGTCCATGGTATCGAGAACCGTGGGCACGCTCGAATCCGGAAACCGGCCGAGTTGGGGAAGTCCCCGGTTCGCGATCACGGCCTCCTGGTAGAATGGCGGATTGAGATGGCAGTGAACGTCTATTCTTTTCGCGCTCATTGTTGTCGTCTCCTGCTGAAACCGTGCCGCCGGCCGCTCGCCCTCACCAGATGAGCTCGCCGCCGTTGACGTGAATGATCTGTCCGGTCAGATACGCCGAGCGTTCGCTGAGCAGAAAATCCAAGACCGCCGCGACGTCCTCGGGACGTCCCAGTCGGCCCATCGGCACCCGCTGCGCGCGCTCGGCCTTGAATCGTCGCCAGTCGTCTTGCGATCGTCCGGCGCGCAACGTCGGCGCTTCGATCGGTCCCGCGCCGATGGCGTTGACGCGGATGCCATGCGGCGCGAACGCCTGGGCCAGCGATTTGGTCAGTGCGTAGAGGGCGGATTGCGCCGCCGCATAGGCGACGTTGTCGGCGAGCCCGGCAACGGCGTGGTCGGAAGCCATGGTGACGATCGCCCCCGCGCCGCGATCGCGCATCTGCGGCAGCACCGCTCCGGCGCACAGGTAGGCGCCTTTGACGTGGGTGGCGATCATCGCGTCCCAGTCGTCCTCGGTGATGGCCTCGACCGGCTTGCTCCAATAAATCCCGGCGCTGCAGAACAGCGCATCGACCGGTCCGACGTCGCGGCCGATGTGCTCGACCAGTGCGGTGACCGAGGCGCTGCTGCGCACGTCCACCTCGCAGCGCGCAGGCGTCATAGCCGTCGCGCTTGAGCTCCGCCACTAGCGCGCGAGCGCCGTCGCCATCGCGGTCGGCCGCAATGATCCGCGCCCGGGGCGCCATCCGCTTAGCCGCGGCGCGTCCGATTGCGCCTGCCGCGCCTGTGATCAGCAGATTCACGACTGTGTTTCCATGTCCCGGGTCAGAAGATCAGCGCCCCGCCGTTGACGCGCAGGTCCTGCCCGGTCACGAACGCGCTGTCGTGCTGCAACAGGAACAGCGCTGCTTCCGCCATGTCTTCCGGCTTGCCGATACGCCCGAGCGGAATGGTCCGTGCAGTCGCTGCGAGATCGGCATCGGTCGCGTGCTCGCGCGGCATTTGAGTGTCGGTCACCCCCGGCGAGATGGTGTTGACCCGAACGTTGTCCCGGGCCGCGGCAAGGGCGAGCGAACGCGCCAGCCCGAGGAGGCCGCCTTTGGTCGCCGCATAGTGGGCGCCGCGGGCGGCGCCAATGCGCGCCAGCGTCGAGGAGAACAGCACGATGCTGCCGTGGCGCTGCCGCCGCATGGCCGGCAGCACGGCCTGGCAGACGAAGAAGCCGCCCTTCAGATTGATGGCGAATGTCGCGTCCCAGGTCGCTTCATCGAGCTCCAGGAACGGCATGGTTTTGTACACGCCGGCGCAGGCGACCAGACCGTCAATGCGCCCGGCGGTCGCCAGCAGCTGTCGGACGGCGCGGTCAACGGCGGCCTTGTCGCGAACGTCGAGCACGGCGATCGACAGATCCGGACTGCGGATGTCGTCGAGCCGCCCGGGTGCGACGTCCCAACCGCCGACAAGGTAGCCGGCGGCAAGCAGGCGTCGCGCGATCGCATGCCCGATGCCGCTTCCCGCGCCGGTGACGATCGCGACGGGCCTGCCGGACGGCACGCTCGGCATTGCCTAGATCACCTTCGACTGGCGCATCTGCGCGATTGCCGCGTCGTCATAGCCGAGTTCCTTGAGCACCTGGTCGGTGTGCTCGCCGAGCGTCGGCGCCGGCAAGTCGGAGCCGTCGCGACCGCCATCGATGCGCACCGGACGCCGGATCGCGGTGAGCGGGCCTTCGGTCGGATGCGCCAGCGTGCGGAAGGTCTCCAGGTGCTTGACCTGCTCATCGTCGAGCACATCGGCGATATCGTGCACCGGCGCGAACGGCACGTCGTTGGCTTCGAACAACGTCATCCACGCGGCGCGCGGCTTGGTCGCCAGCACCTCGCCGAGCGTGCGGGTGAGCAAGGCGAAATTCGTGATGCGCTGCTCGCGGCCGGCAAAGCGCGGATCGGCGCCGAGGTCGGGCCGCCCGATGGCGCTGAGCAAGCCTTCCCAGAACTTCGGCTGGGACGACAAATGAACGGCGACGAGCTTGCCGTCGGCGCAGCGGAAGGCGAACGAATGCGAGCTCGCCACCCGGGTCAGCGGATCGTTGGCGATTTTCATCTGCGTGTAGTTGGCGAACGGATCGGGGATGAAGGCGATCGCCGCCTCGATCATATTGACCTCGACGCGCCGGCCGCGCCCAGTCCGCTCGCGGTCGTACAGCGCGCCGAGAATGCCGTAACAGGCGAACATCCCGGTGGCATTGTCCGGAATGGTCGGGCCGCAGGCCTGCGGGTTTGCCGGATCGAGCAGCAGGCTGGCGATGCCGCTCAGGGCGAGGCCGACGCTGTCATAGGCCGGGCGTCCGCTGTAGGGACCGGATGCGCCGAAGCCGGTGATCGAGCAGTGAATGAGCTTGGCGTTCACGGCGCTCAGCGCCGGCGCGCCGAGGCCCAGCCGCTCCATGACGCCGGCGCGATAATTCTCGATCAGAACGTCGGCGCGCGCCAACAGGCGCGAGAATACGTCACGGCCCGCCGCGCTGCGCAGGTCGAGCTTGACGCTGCGCTTGCCGCGGTTGTAGGCGACGAAATGCGGGCTGTAGTAGCCGCCGCGAAAGCTGCGGAACGGATCGCCGCCGTCGGGGTGTTCGACCTTGATCACCTCGGCGCCGAGGTCGGCGAGCATCATGCCGGCGAGCGGAGCGGTGATCATCGTTCCCAGCTCGATCACCCGGACGCCTTTGAGCACCTCCGTCACCGCAGCGGCTCCCGCTAGTTGATGGTCTGTCCGCCGTCGACCAGCACCGACGTGCCATGAACGAAACTCGCCGCGTCGGAGACCAGGAACGCGGCGACGTTGCCGATCTCGTCGCATTGCGCGAACCGGCCGAGCATGACCTTCTGCAGCGTGCCTTTGGCATCGGCGCGGCCGCTGTCGAAATAGCCTTTGACCCGCGGCGACAGGGTTGGACCCGGACAGATCGAATTCACCCGCAAGCCCTGCGGGCCGTAGTCCACCGCCAGCTGGCGGGTGAACGAGACGACGCCGCCCTTGGCGGCGCAATAGACCGGCATATGCTCGTTGCCGATGTGGGCGAAGGTCGAAGCGACGTTGAGGATCGAAGGCTTTGGCGACCGCAGCAACAGCGGAATGAAATCGCGGCACATGAAGAAGACGCTGTCGAGATCGACGGCGATGAGCTCGCGCCACTTCTCGGTCGCGAGCTCGGTCACCGGCGAGATGAAGTTGTTGCCCGCATTGTTGACGATCGCCTTGGCGCGGCCCCACCTGTCGTTGACGAAATCGCGCAAGCGGCGCACGTCGGCCTCTTTCGACACATCGGCGGCGAATGTTTCCGCCGCGCCGCCGTTCTGCTCGATTGCCGATTTGGTCTCGTCGAGCCTGCTTTGGGTGCGCGCCACCAGGACGGTGGTGGCGCCGAGCTCGGCCACCGCTTGCGCTATCGAGCGCCCGATGCCGGTACTGGCTCCGGTGACGACGACGACTTCGCCGTTGAACTGCAATTGCTTGAGCACGCCCACTCCCCGGTCAGGATCGACGACGCCGGGGCGTCATTCGGCCGCCCGCACTTGCATCCCCGCGTATTGCTTGTCGGTGAGCGCCTGCAGCGCCGGCATCACCTCGCGCGCGAACAGGCGGATGTTCTTCTCGGTAAGGTCGCGCGGCAGCGTGCCGAACTGCAGCAGGCACAGAAGATTTTGGAAGCCGAGCAGCCGGTGGGTATCCATGAACTGCTTGCGCACGGTATCCGGGCTGCCGCAGACGATGATGCCCTGCTCGATCAGCGTGTCGATGGTATGCTCCTGGCCGCTGACGCTGCGCTTGTGACTGCGCATGTTCTTCAGCGACTTGGCCGACAGATAGCCCGGCGGGAACAGCATTTCGAACGGCAAGCGCAACAATTTGTTGAACAGGATTTCGATGTGCGGCTTGGCCTCCTGCCGCGCCTTGGCATCGGTATCGGACACATAGACCGGCGTCGACCAGCCGATCTGCTCGGAGCTCGCCGTATAGCCGTACATGCGCTGCGCGCATTCGCGATAATAGTTCAGATACCGCGCCACCGACTGGGTCGGGCTGTAGGCCTGCAGGTAGACGTATCGGCGCGACGGATGGGCGGCCCATTCGATCGTCTCGGTGCTTCCGGTCGACGGCGCCCAGATCGGAGGATGCGGCTGCTGATAGGGCCGCGGCCACAGGTTCACGTAGTCGAAGTGGTAATACTTGCCCTCGAACGAAAATGGCCCCGGCTTGGTCCAGGCCTCGACCACGAGATCATGCGCCTCCTGAAAGCGGGCATGGGAATTGGCGGGATTGACGCCGAGCGAGAAATATTCCGCGCCGATGCCGCGCACCATGCCGGTGATCAGCCGGCCGCCGGTGATGCAGTCGATCATGGCGTGCTCCTCGGCGAGCGTGAGCGGATGCTCGCGCAGGCAGAAGGCGTTGCCGAGGATCGCCAGGCGCGCGCTTTTGATGCGCCGCGACAACGCGGCGGCGGTGACCACCGGCGACGGCATCAGGCCGTAGGCATTCTGGTGGTGCTCGTTGACCGAAATACCGTCGAAGCCGAGCTCGGCAGCAAGCTCGAGCTCATCCAGATAGCGGTTGTAGAGCTCGTGGCCCTTCTTGGGGTCGAAGTAGGTGTTCGGCAGCACCACCCAGGCGGCGCGATATTTCTCGGCATAGCCCATGTCCAGATAGGCGTAGGGCATGAGATGGAAAATGAAGATTTTCATCGCGCTGCCCTCCTGATGAACCGTGAGACTTCGCCGGCGAAGGCTTGCGGCTGCTCGATATGCGGCATGTGGGCGCAGTCCGGCAGCGTCGCCAAGGTGGCGCCGCCGATCAGATGCGCAAGCGCGGCGGCATAGGCCGGCGGGATCACGCGCTCCTCGCTGCCCCACACGATATGGGTCGGCAGGTCGATGCGGTGCAGCCAGCGATCGAGCTTCGGATTGCACAGCCGCGGCGACCACGAATAGCGGGCCGCCGCCGCGCGGTTGCGGTCGTAGATATCTTCCAGGTCCGCAGTCGCGCGCCAGGACCGCAGCCATTGCGCGCCGCCGTCGGCGGCAAACAGCAGTTTCAGAAGGTCGTCCTCGGAGCAGACAAACATGTCGGCGCGGGGAACGCCTTTGAGGCGAATGCCGGCGCTGTTGACCAGCACCAGCGACTTCAGCCGCGCGGTATTCCTGATGGCGATTTCAAGCGCCAGCCAGCCGCCGATGCACTGGCCGACGACATGGACCCGATCGAGCTTGAGGGTGTCGAGCAGGTCGAGATAGAACAGCGCCAGATCGGCAACGTCGTCGACGGCCGCGGAAAGATCCGACCTGCCGAAGCCGGGGTGGTCCGGCGCGATCACATCGAAATCCGCCGTGAGCGCCTCAAGCCCGGGCTCGTGCCTGTTGAGGCCTTGCGCGCCGTGCAGGAACAGCAGCGGCTCGCCTTGCCCGCCGCGGCGAACATTGAGCCTGCAGCCGCGAACGTCGATCTCGCTGTCCTGCAACGTTTTCTCCCTGGGCGGCATGGCGATGCCGGCGCCGCGGCGTTCGGCGCCGCTTAATCGTTAGGTTCCTATCATTCTTCGCGGTTGTCAATGGTGGCCGGCGGCGGCATGGTCATCGCATCGGCACCGCGCCGGATTCGGAGCAGGCTTTGGCTAAACGGCACGTCAACGGCAAAACCGCGAAGATCGATGCCGGGCGCTACGCCCATCTGCGGTTGGAGGAGACCGTCGGCTTTCTGTTGTCCGACACGGTGCGAACCATGACGCGGGCGTTCTCGGCCCGCATCGCCAGCCACGGCGTCGGCATGGGAATTTTCCAGTTCCTTCGGGTGCTGTGGGAAGACGACGGCCGCACCCAGGCCGAGCTCGCGCAGCGCACGCGCATGCGTGGCGCTTCCGCCGCCGGAGCGCTGTATGAGCTGGAACGGCGCGGCTTTGTGCGTCGGATCGCCGACACCCACGATCGCCGCAAAATCCGTGTTCTGCTCACGCCAAAAGGCCGGCAGCTCTACGATCTGGTGATGCCGGAGATCGAGGTGACCAACCGCGCCATGCTGTCCGGCTTCGATGCCGACGAGCAGCGCAGGCTCAAGACCATGCTGCACCGCATGCGGCACAACCTTGCCGAAGCGTCGGCGAAGCCGGTGCGGGCCGCCAGACGGCGCGCCGGCGCGCCGCCGCCTTAATTCTCCGCTTTCGGCTGGCTGCCGAGACCCGGGCGATATTTGCCCTGGAGGAAGTCGCCGATGCCCTCGCTGCGCCAGGAATCCTTTTGCCGCAGCGTGAGCTGGTCGGATTTGGCCGCCGCATAGTTGAGCGCGGCTTCGGTGGTCATCTCCAACGAAAAACGATAGCCGTCCTTGCAGGCGCTCAGCGCGTCGGCGTCCTTCTGGGCGATCTCGCGGGCAACTGCCATCACCTCTTTGTTCAGATCGCTCAACGGATAGGCGGCGTTGACCAAGCCGATCTCGGCGGCGCGCTCGCCGCCGAAGGTGCGCCCGGTCATGGCGTAGAACAGCGCGTCGCGCGGCCGCAGCAGATTGGCGAGCGACTTGCTGACGCTGCCGCCGGGATAATGCTTGAAGTTGATCTCGGACAGGCCGAACGTCGCCTCATTCGCCGCAAACGCCAGATCGCAGCCCTCCACGATGGCGAAGGCGCCGCCGAAGCAATAGCCGTTGACCATGGCGATGGTCGGTTTGGGATAATAGCGCAGCGTCCGCGAGCGCCATTCCGTGGCCAGGCGGAAGATGCGGTCGAATTCCGGCGGGTTGTCCTTGAGCTCGACGAAGAACTGCTTGAGATCCATCCCCGCGCAGAACGACTGCCCGGCTCCGGTAATCACCAGCACGCGCGACGTCGTCTCGTAGCGCAGCTTCTCCAGCACGTCGGTCATTTCAACGTGCAGCGCCGGGCTCATGGCATTGCGCTTGGCCGGCCGGTTGAGCGTGACGAGTGCGACGCCGTCCTCGATTTCGACGGTGACGGTGTTCGGTTCGGACATGGCGACCCCCGACGGTGCGAAACGATGCCGCGATATCGCACACCCGCGGCGCGGCGGCAAATGCGCGGCGGCGCCCAGGGGCGACAGCCGCACAACCTCAATTCCGCAGAATTGTCCGCGCCAGCACCATGCGCATCACCTCGACCGGGCCCTCGGTGATCATGAAACTGCGCGCGTCGCGCCACATTTTCGAGATCGGCATTTCGGTCGCAAGTCCCATGCCGCCGTGAATTTGCAGGCAACGGTCGGCGACGCGAAAGCCCAATTCGGTGCCGGCGATCTTGACCATGTAGCTCTCGTGGCGCGCCGCGACGCCGGCGTCGGTGCGGGCGGCGAGCTGATACACCAGGAGTTGAGTCATGTGATGCTCGGTGAAGCTGTCGGCGATCATGAATTGCACGGCCTGCCGTTCGGCGAGCGGCGCGCCGAAGGTAACGCGCTGCTTGGCGTAGCTGACCATCAGGTCGATGCAGCGCTTGGCGACGCCGAGGCCGCGGCACGCCTGATAGAGCCGCCCGGCGGTGATCCACGACTGGGCCGCCCGCATGCCCTCGCCTTCCTCCCCGATCCTGTTCCCGGCCGGCACTCTGACGTCGTCGAAGGCGATCTCGCAGGGTTCGTCGCCCATCATCGTCGGCGTCTTGCGCACGATCGTGACGCCCGGCGTATCGGCATCGACCAGAAACATGCTCAGGCCGCCCCGGCTGCCTTTGCTGCGGTCGGTCGCCGCCACCAGCTGAAAGAAATCGGCGTCGGCGGCGCCGGTGATCCAGCGCTTATAGCCGTTGATGACGTAATGATCGCCGTCGCGCACCGCAGTGGTGCGCATCGCGCCGGGATCGGAGCCGGCGTCGGGCTCGGACTGGGCGAACGCCGTCTTGCTTTCGCCGCGCAGCACGGGAAACAGATACTTTTCCTTTTGCGCGGCATCGAGCGTGAATAGAACCGGCCGGACATCCGGACCGAACACGCTCGGCCCGCGCGGCGGCATCGCGATGGTGCGCGCGATCTCTTCCCACACCACTACCATGCCGAGCAGATCGAGGCCCTGGCCGCCGTATTGCTGCGGCACGTCGAGATGCCACAGCCCGAGCTTCTTCGCCTCTTCCTCAAGCGGCGCGCGAACCGCGGGGCGCATTATGGCGCCGTCCATCGCGCCCATTTCGACCGGGATCAGCTCTCGGTCGACGAATGCGCGCACGGTGTCCTTGAGAATCCGCAGCTCCTCCGGCAGTTCGAAGTCCATTTTCACACTCCCACTGACATGCGTCGGTTTATCTCGAAACGCCTCTCATGCTTCCCAGAATATTCGGAAAGATTCCGACGACGCGCGCTATTGCCGCGCCTGGATGACGAAGTCGGATTGCGATTGAGTTGCACATCATGTTTGAACCAACTAGCTTGCGCCAAACAGGGAGGATTGCAAATGCGCAAACGCGGCGTGGCGACGACAATCGGATTAGTTGCTTTTGGACTGTTGATACAGCCGGCGCTCAGCCAGGAGCCGATCAAGATCGGCGTCATGTTTCCCTATACCGGCCCGATCTCGGCCCAGGGCGGACCCGAGCGCGACGCCATCAAGCAAGCGTTCGCGGAAGAGAACAATACGATCGCCGGGCGCAAGGTCGAGTTGCTCTATGAAGACAGCGCCGGCCGTCCGGATACCGGCTTGACCAAGGCCAAGGCGCTGGTCGAGCGCGACAAGGTCGACTTGTTGTTGTCCGAGCTGGTCAGTTCAATCGGCGCCGCGATGGCGCCGTATGTCAACGAACAGAAGATTCCGTGGGTCAGCACGGTGGCGCTGGCGAGCCTCACGCGCGCGCAGAAGAGCCCGTACATCTTCCGCTTCGTCCCGTCGTCCTATCAATATGCTAGCGTCGCCGCCCGGTTCACCCAGAAATTGGGCTGGAAGAAAGCCTATTTCATCGGTTGGAACGCTCCGCCCAGCCGCGAATCGGCGGAAGTCGTGAAGAAGCTCTACGGCGCGGATAACGTGGTCGATGCGCAATTCCCGAACGTCGGTACCTCGGATTATGCGCCCTATCTCACCGCCATGGATGCGGCCAAAGCCGACGGCCTGTTCACCGCCATGTGGGGCGCCGACGCGCCGCGCATCGTTCAGCAATACGCGGAATATGGCCTGGACAAGAAATTGCCGATATTCGGCATCGCCTCTTTCACCAGCGAAGAGCTGTTGGAGGCGATGCCGCCGCAGGCCGTCGGCGTTCAAAGCGCATATACCTATTGCGGAACGCTCGATACCCCGGAAAACAAGGCGTTCGTCGACGGTTTCAAGTCCCGCTACAACGCCGTGCCCGGCTCGTATTCGTATATGGGCTACATGGCGGCCAAAATGGTGATCCAGGCGCTCAAGGACATCAAAGGACAGGCCGGAGACCGCGAGGCGTTCATCAACGCGCTCAGCAAGGTTCAGGTGAAGGGCCCGATGGGCATGACCAGCTTTGACGAGCACCACGGCATGGTCGCCGACTTTTATCAGCTCACGATCGAGAAAGGCCCCGACGGCAAGCTGCAGAACCATTGCGGCGAGCGCATCGCCCAGGTGAAGGATCCCTACGACCTGTTCCCGTGAGGCGATCCGTTCCCGGCGGTCGATCCGGCGGCCGCAAAACGACCACGACTCAGGCACGCGGCCATTGCCGTGTGCCGGATTCCGGCGGCCCCGTCCCGGCGGCGGCAATGCCACCAGGCAGTGGAAATGTCATGCGTTTGGGTCTCGTCGCAATTCGCGCTGCCGCTGCAGACAGGCGGGCTTGACCACAATGACGTTTTGGCTCGTGCAAACTCTCAACGGCATCTCATTCGGGATGCTGCTGTTCTTGCTGGCCGCCGGGCTTTCCCTGATCTTCGGATTGATGAAAATCCTCAACCTCACCCATGGCTCCTTCTACCTGCTCGGCGGCTATCTGGGATTGCTGGTGCTGCACCGGACCGGCAGCTTCGTGCTCGCGGTGCTGGCTGCGAGCCTTGCCATTGCGGTTGTCGGCGTCGTGATCGAGCGCTTCTTCCTGCGGCGCTTTCATCTTCAGGAATTGCCGCAAGTGCTCGTCACCTTCGGATTTCTCTTCATTTTCTCGGACCTCACCACGTTGGTCTGGGGCGGCAATCCGCAAGCCATGCCGAAGCCGGAAATGTTTGCGAGCTCGCTGCAGCTCGGCTCGTTCTTCTACCCGTCCTATCGTTTGTTCATCATCGGCTTCGGGCTGGTCGTCGCCGCGCTGCTGTGGTGGCTGCAGGAAGGAACGCGCATCGGCGCGATGGTGCGCGCCAGCGTCGACGATGAGGAGGTCGCGCGGGCGCTGGGTATCAACGTATCGCTGCTTTTCACCCTGGTATTCGCGCTCGGCGCCTTTCTGGCGGCGCTGGGCGGCGTCATGGGCGGACCCATTGTCGGCGTCTATCCGGGCGCCGATTTCGAGGTGCTGCTGCTCGGCTTCGTCGTCGTCATCATCGGCGGCCTGGGCAGCCTGAAAGGCGCGCTGGCCGGCGGCCTGATCGTCGGCCTGCTCGACAATTTCGGCAAAGTGTTCTTCCCCGAACTGGCGCTGTTCACGATCTTCGCGCCGATGGTATTGATTCTCGCCGTGCGGCCGGCCGGCTTGTTCGGGCGCGAATGACAGCACGATTCCTGATATCCAAGACGGCGCCGCGCTGGCTCGGCACGCTGGCGATTGTTGCCGCGCTGGCCATGCTCGTGCTGCCGCTGTTGCTTTCGAATTATTATCTGGGCCTGGCGACCCAGATGATGATTTTTGCCCTGTTCGCCATGAGCCTCGACTTGCTGATCGGCTATACCGGGATGGCTTCGCTCGGCCACGCGGCCTATTTCGGGATCGCCGCTTACGCGACAGGGTTGCTGGCGCTGAACCTGGGTTGGAACGTCTGGCTGGCGCTGCCGGCCGGACTATTCGCCGCGGCGCTCGCCGCGGCGTTGTTCGGCCTGTTGGCGCTGCGCACCCGCGGCAGCTATTTTCTCATGATAACGCTGGCGCTGTCGCAGGTGGTCTGGGGCGTCGCGTCGGGCTGGCGGAGCATGACCGGCGGCGACGACGGCCTGCCGGATGTGCCGCGGCCGGATCTGGGTTTCGGCGTGTCGCTCGGCGCCGACGCGGCGTTCTATTATTTCGTCCTGCTCATGGCCGGCGCCGGCGCATTCTTGCTCGTACGCATCGTGGCGTCGCCGTTCGGTTACGCGTTGCGCGGCATCCGGGAAAGCGAAACCCGCATGCTCGCGCTCGGCTATGCGGTGCGGCGCTATCGGCTGGCCGCCTTCGTGCTCGCCGGCACCTTCGCCGGCCTCGCCGGTTGCCTGTACGTCTATTACAATCGCTTCGTCAGTCCCGATTACCTTCAGGTCATTCGCTCCGCCGAAGTGTTGCTGATGGTCATCATGGGCGGCGCCGGCACGCTGATCGGGCCGGCGATCGGCGCCGCGCTGATCGTGCTGCTGGAAAATGTCATCAGCGCCTACACCGAGCGTTGGCTGCTCGTGCTCGGCGTCATTTACATCCTGGTGGCCCTGTTCGCGCCGCGCGGAATTATCGGATTCGTCCGCGAGCTTCGTGCCAAGCGGGGCGCCTCATGAGCGCGCTGGTCGTCAGCGACCTGTCCCGCAGCTTCGGCGGCGTGCTGGCGCTGTCGCACATTTCGTTCGCGGTGGAGCCCGGCGAGCGCCGCCTGATCATCGGTCCCAATGGCGCCGGCAAGACCACGCTGTTCAACACCCTGGCGGGAACATTTCCTGCATCGGGCGGCACCGTCACATTGTTCGGCCGCGACATCACCGACCTGCCGCCCTACGAGCGGGCGCGCATGGGCCTGTCCCGCACCTTTCAGATCACCAATCTGTTCCCGCGCCTGACCGTACTGGACAATCTGCTGCTGGCGCTGCAGGCGGCGGAAAGGACCACGCCTTCGCTGTTCCGCCGCATGAGCGACAACCGCCGCCTGTATGCGCGCGCCGACGCGCTGCTGCAGGAATGGGCTCTGACCGGCATTGCCGGACGGGCCGCCAAGGACATCTCGTACGGCGAGCAGCGGCAGATCGATCTGATCCTCGCCATAGCCGGAGCGCCGCGAGTTCTGCTGCTGGACGAACCCACGGCGGGTCTGTCCGCCGCCGAGGTCGTTCGCGTCGTCGGCATGATCCGCAGCCTGCCCAACGATATGACCATCCTGATGATCGAGCACGACATGGACGTCGCTTTCGATGTCGCCAGCCGCATCAGCGTCCTGCATCAAGGCCATCTGATCGCGGACGGCGACGTCGAGACCGTGCGCCGCGACGCGAAAGTCACGGAAATTTATCTGGGCGTCGACGAGGCGGGATAGCAGCCATGCTGGATGTCCAGGACCTCCATACCTATTACCGGGACAGCTACGTCCTGCAGGGCGTGACGTTGGCGCTGAAACCCGGACAGCTGGTGGCGCTGTTGGGCCGCAATGGCGTCGGCAAGACCACGCTGGCACGTTCGATCATGGGCCTGACCCCGGCGCGGCGCGGCACAATCCTGTTCAAGGGCATCGATATTACCCGCATGCCGGCGCACCGCATCGCCCGCCTCGGCGTCGGTCTGGTGCCGCAGGGACGCCACGTGTTTCGCTCCTTGAACGTCAAGGAGCATCTGCAGGTGACCGCGCGCGGCCAGGGTCCCTGGACCTTCGAGCGAATCGTCGACATGTTTCCCAATCTGCGGGAGCGGCTGCGCAGCGCGGCGGGCAAGCTCAGCGGCGGCGAACAGCAGATGCTGGCCGCCGGGCGCGCCCTGGTGGGAAATCCCGCGCTCCTGGTGATGGACGAGCCGACGGAAGGCCTGGCGCCGCTGATGGTGCGCGAACTCGGACGCGCCGTCGAATCGCTCAAGCAGGCCGGCACCTCCATCCTGCTGATCGAGCAGCAGCTGGCGTTCGCGTTGCGCTACGCCGACGTCGTCTTCATCATGAGCAAGGGGCGCATCGTGCATCAATGCAGTCCCGCCGAACTTTCGGCGGACGCCGCGACGAGGGCGCGCTACCTCGGAGTTTAGGAGGCTCGCCCGCGTCCTTCTTATTGACTCGTCGGATCGGGATGTGATTTTGGACATGGCCGTTCCAAGGCGTGCAACGACATAAGTGTATTGGGTGGAAACAACACGGCGCCCTGCTAAACCGCCGGGCCGACAGGAGAAACGACTTGGCGAATTGGAACGGTGCGTCATCTGCGGAACGGCGGCGGATCGCCGATGTTTGGCTCGGCCAATTCGGCGAGGCGTTGCAGCGCGGAGATTACGCGCGCGTCGGTGCCATGATGCACCGCGACGGCTATTGGCGCGATTTGCTGACCTTCGGCTGGGAATTCAAGACGAGCCACGGCATCGACGAACTCCGAGCGTGGCTTCCCGGGGCGGTCGGGCGAAGCGGCGTGCGCGGTTTTCGGCTGGAAGGCGAACCCTCGCTTGGCGCCATGGGCGAGCACGCCGCCACGCTGGAATTTTTCTTCACGTTCGAAACCGGCATCGCCCATGGTCGCGGCTATGCGAGGCTCGTTGCCGATGCGGATTCCCCCGAGGCCCTGAAGGCCTTTACATTTCTGACCACCATGAAGGAGCTCAAGCAATTTCCCGAGCGCGCCGGGCGAAACCGGCCGCGTGAGGATTTGCGCGTCGCCTCGCGCGAGCTGGAAAGTTGGCTCGACAAGCGAAACGCAGCGCGCCAATTCCGCGACAACGATCCCGAGGTTGTCGTCATCGGCGGCGGCCAATCGGGCTTGATGCTGGCGGCGCGGCTCGGACAGCTCGACGTCAGCACGCTTGTCGTCGAGAAGACCGGGCGGGTCGGCGACGTCTGGCGCGATCGTTACAGCTCGTTGAAGCTGCATAACGAAATCTGCATGAATCATTTCGCCTATGTGCCGTTTCCCGACACCTGGCCGGTGTTCATTCCCAAAGACAAGCTCGCCAACTGGCTGGAGTTCTACGCCGACACGATGGAACTCAACGTCTGGACCAAGACCACGTTTTTGGGAGGCGAATACGACGCTGCAGCGCGGCGATGGACGATCCGTCTGCGCAAGGCCGACGGCAGCACCATCGTCTTGCGGCCCAGTCATATCGCCCTGGCGGCCGGCGTCAGCGGCATTCCGAGCATCCCCCATATCGAGGGAATGAGCGATTTTGTCGGCCGGATCGTTCATTCGAGCGGAAATACCGACGAGTTGGAGGTGAAAGGCAAATCGGTTCTGGTCGTCGGCGCCGGGACCAGCGCCCATGACATCGCTCAGAGCCTGCACCTGCGCGGCGCCGACGTGACGATGCTGCAGCGCTCGTCCATCACCGTGGTCAGCCTCGAGCCAAGCTCGGTTCGTCCGTACGAACTCTATCGGCAAAACGACGGCGTGCGGCCGATCGCCGACACCGACCTCATTGCCGCGTCCGTACCGTATGCCTTGCTGGCGCGCCTGCACGGGCCGCTGAGCCGGCAAATGGCCGAAGACGACAAAGAGCTTCTGGATGGCCTGCGCAAAGTCGGCTTTCTGCTCGACAACGGTGAAGACGACACCGGCTATTTCCTGAAATTGTTGCGCTATCAAGCCGGCTATTATCTGAACATCGGCGCGTCCGATCTCATCATCGCGGGAAAGATCAAGCTCAAGCCGGGAGTCGATATCACGCGGCTGACGGCGAGAGCCGTCGAGTTCTCGGACGGCAGCGCGCTCGATGCGGACATCGTCATTCTGGCGACGGGATATAGACCGCTGCAGGAGACCGTCCGTGACATGTTCGGCGACGACGTCGCCGAGCGGGTCGGCCCGATTTGGGGAATCGGAGACGACGGCGAACTCCGCGGCATGTACGCACGAACCGCACAAGAGGGTTTCTATGTTGCCGGCGGCGGCCTGCCGGGGGCGCGGGCCTATTCGCACTACACGGCCCTCTTGATCAAGGCGGCGCTGGAAGGCCTGCTGCCGGCGCGCCAGTCGGTGCCGTCCGTGACGCAATCGATGGAGCAGCCGGCGGCGTCTGGACGGACGGAGCGCCCGGATCGATCGTCCGAACGGCGTGAATTGGCCGCCGAGTAGCAAGAGATCGGGCAGCGGCCCCTGACGAAGAACGAGTCATAAACGAAAGCATTGAGGGAGATGTACCTTGCGAGATCGCCTTGAGTTGCCCCGCCTGTCCATGGCCGAGCGTGACCGGCGTTGGTCGATTACGCGCCGGCAGATGCGCGCCCGCGGCATCGAGTGCCTGGTGCTCTGGGGCTGGCCGGCGATGTGGGATTTTTGCACCGCGAATGCCCGCTATCTGTCGCCGATCGGCGGCAACGCCGAGAACAATACGCTCATCTTCCCGTTGCAAGGCGAGCCGACCTCCTTTGTTTTCATGCCGACCTTTGTCGAATATTGGAAGCGCGCCCAGGATTGGGTGGGCGACGTGCGCGCGCGCCGCGGCACATGGGCGGAAACGGTGGTCGCGCGGCTGCGCGAGATGGGGCTCGACCGCGCGACGATCGGCATGGACGGACTGGCCGGTCCGCTCGATCCGGACGGCTGGCTGCCGTACAGTATCGTTGAAGCTCTCAAATCGGCCCTGCCGAATGTGCGCTTTGTCGATCTCGGCGATCTTCTGGAAACGACCCGATCGATCAAGAGCGCCGAGGAAATCGCGCTCTTGGAGAAGGCCGCCGCGCTTGGCGACAAGATGCTGCAGGCCTGCAGCAATCGGGCGCGCCCCGGGGTGCGTGAATCCGCGGTCTACGGGCACATGATGGAGGCGATGCTGGCCGACGGCGGCGAGGAACCGACGCTGTTTCTTTGGGCCTGCGACCGCTACCCGTTCCCGCATCCGTTTCGGCTTCCCACCACGCGACCGATGGAGCCGCGCGACATCATCACCTGCGAGATCCATCCAAAAACCGGCGGCTACTTTACCCACGTCGAGCGCACATTCTGTCTTGGCGAGCCGGACCAGGAGCAGCAGCGCATCTATGACGGCTGCGTCGCCGCGTTCAATCGCGGCATGGAATTGTTCGGCCCGGGCAAGTCCATTGTCGCCTGCATGACCGAGGTCAAGCGCGTCATCGACGATGCCAAGCTTGGCATTTGCGAAACCGGCATCCACGGCCACGGCCTCGCCTCGCTCGAATATCCGCGTTATCGCTTTCACGCGCTCAAGGCCGATCAGGCGGCGCTGTCGACCATCGGCGACGCGTTCAAGGCCGGGATGGTGTTCGCCTTCAATATCGACCTGTTCGATCCGCAATGGCGTAACGGCGAAACCGGCGCGGTGTTCGCCGACACCGTGGTGATCACCGAGACCGGGGCGCGAAGCCTGCATGCCTTCTCGCGCGAACTGCAGAGGGTCTGCTGATGGCCGATCAAGCACAACGGTCGGCGCAACCGCAACGGTCGGCGCCGACGTTCCGGCGCATCGTCACCCGTCATGATGCGGACGGCAAAGCGACCGTCTGGATGGATGACGACGCCGCCAACCACAAATTTCCCAACGACAAGATATCCTCGACGCTGATGTGGTCGACGGACGCTAGTCCCACCGCAATCCTGGGCAGCGAGGACGAAGGCGGCCGCATTCTCGGCTCTGCTCCGCCGCCAGGCGGCAGCCGCTTTACCATGATGGAGTTCCAGCCCGGCAACGAGGCGACGCTGCATCGCACCGACACGGTCGACTATGTCATCTGCATCGCCGGCGAAATCGACATGATCCTCGAGGACTCGCAGTCGGTGACGCTGCGGGCGGGCGATGTTGTCATCCAGCGCGGCACCAATCACGCCTGGGCGAACCGGAGCGACAGACCTTGCCGGCTGGCCGTCGTCCTCCTGGATGCCTTGCCGAAACGGCAAGGTTCGATTTCCGGTCTGGTCAGCGCCCGCTAGGCGGCCACCGGGTGGTGGTGGGCGCACAAGGACTCCAACCTTGGATCCGCTGATTGAGAGTCAGCGCGAAATCATGAGCTCTCAACAGGTTCTGTGTAAAGGGGATAATTTCGACCGGCGGAATGTCAATACGCTACGAAGCCCGTTTCCGGCATAGCCGATCGAAAACACCGCAAGGGCGTCGGCGAAATAGGCTGCGATAAGGATCGCAATCATCGTGTTTCCCACCGACTGCTTTTGCCCTGTGCGGAGCTGACGTTCTCGCGAATGCTGTTCCATCCGCCTCGCCCTGCTTGATCGCATAAAATATAATTTAGTTATCTGAACGGCAATTTAATGATGGCGGCCATCCAGTTACTTATATCTATCCGCGACACCTTCCCGAAGGATGGAGGAACGCATGTTCGACGCAACGACCCAGGGCAGCATGGCAGAGCTATTAATCCTTCTGGCAATCGTTAGCCTCACCGTGGTGTCGACAATTGACCTCGTCTTGCACGCCGAAGAACACAACAAAAATAACGATCAAAAGCGTTGACGAGTTTGAGCGCGTACCCACAGACAGCCGACCGGCAGATGCTGGTTGGAAAATCGCCATCTCTTCGGCAATCAGCCGGTCGCCGGGCATCAAGTGGCCGGCACGCGAAGCAGTCCGCGGTAGACGCGCGACCGAAGGTAACGAGTTCGGCATGCTGATTTTCGGCAAAGCTCATCAGGCGCTCCCGATCCGTTCACTCGGGCATGACCACCGGCGCATCATTGGGCCATTTTGCGAGCGCTGCAGCATCGACGTTCAGGTGCTGCGCGACCAGTGCGGGGGGTGTATGTGTCAGCCAGTCCGACAGCGAAATTTCTTCGTAGCGGGACGTTCTGAATACGGCAATGAACTGCATATCGGTATCGCCGACATTCTCCACATAGTGCCCGTAATTGCGCTTGACGTAACCGATGTCACCCGGGTTGAAATCGGTCGTGAGCGCATTGGGGCCGGTATTGAAGATCCCCATGCGGGCTTTGCCCTTGATGTAGTATTGCCATTCGTCGGCATTCGGATGCCAATGCATCTCACGCAAGCCGCCAGGCCGCACCGTGACAAGCGCCGCAGCGACTGTAGTGGCAACGGTGAAATTGCTGCTATCCGCGATCCATGCTTGGCCGCCTTTTGTCTCTTTCGTAAGCTTCGATGACCTGAGAGAGAACGTGAACGGCTGCAGCGGAGCGCCGGCACGTGCCGCCACCGCTGCCCGGTCCGCCGACAGATCGCCGGGCACTTTGCCCTGGAATATCCAGAGATCGTGCAGCGGAATATTGGCGAACGTGTCGGCCGGCACGCCGAAATTCTTGGCGAGAACTGACGGCGGCGTATGGATGAACCAGTCGGTCACCAACAGGGTATTGAACTCGCTCGCGGCGCCGTTGTCGAAGCAGATGACGAATTCACAGCCGTCGGGCCCAAGTCCCTGCAGGGAATGCGGGTAGCCGGCCGGAAAATACCAGAGGTCTCCCTCTTTGACGTCCGCGACATAGGCCCGTCCCTGGGGATTGAGAACGGTGACGCGGCAGTTGCCGTAGGTCATTACCGCCCACTCGGCCGCCTGATGCCAGTGCAATTCGCGGATGCCGCCCGCCGTCAGCCGCATGTTGACGCCCGAGATCGTCTCGGAAATCGCGAAGTCGGATTGCGTCACCTGACGCGCCCAGCCGCCGTCTTGAATGCGCCGTGGCGCGTTGTTGAAAGATGCCCAGTCCATCGCCATGCCGCCGACGTCGGTGGGAGGCGGCGATGTCGCCGAGGGAAACTGATTGGCGATAGCCGGGTTCTGTGGACCCGGATCGGTGATGCTTGCCGGGTTTTTGGCGTTTATCGCGCCTTGGGGCGGCTCATCCGGATTACCGAAAGTGGCCGCGCGCGCCGCCGTAGCGCTCATCACCGCACCTGCGGCCGTGGCCGCGAACATTTCACGTCGCGATATCATGGCTCTTCTCCCTCTCGAACGGTTTTCTTCATTACGGCCTGACCACAACCGGAATCGATTTGGCCGCCGGGGTTTTGCTTTTGCGATCGTGGTGGGCCAGCGGCAGCAATGGATTGGTCTCCGGATAGTAGGCGCCAATCGAGCCCGGCGGGCCCACCGTCAACCGAATCCGCGCTCGTCTCATCATCTAGGTTCGAGGAACTCATCCGTTCAGTCCTCCGATATCCGGACATCAGAGCCCGTCGCGGTTTCTGCACGCCAGACGCGCGTCGACCATCCGCCCATGCGGCGGCTATTCGGCGGGATGCGCGGCGATCATCTGCGAAGCGCGTGGTCTACGGTAGCCGAGCCGGCCGACAAGCCGGCTTAATTTGTCGAGATAGATATAAACGACTGGCGTGGTGTAGAGCGTCAGAATCTGGCTGACGGCGAGCCCGCCGACAATGGCGTAGCCGAGCGGTTGGCGAAGCTCCGAGCCGACGCCGCTACCCACCATCATCGGCACGCCACCAAGCAGTGCGGCCATCGTGGTCATCAGGATCGGCCGAAAGCGCAGCACGCAGGCCTTGTAGATCGATTCCTCCGCTGTCAAGCCTTCGTTGTGTTCGGCATGCAGGGCGAAATCGACCAGCATGATGCCGTTCTTCTTGACGATGCCGATGAGCAGGATGATGCCGACTATCGCAATCACGCTCAGGTCGTAGTGCACCGCCATGAGCAGCAACAGCGCGCCGAGGCCAGCCGACGGCAGCGTGGAGATGATGGTGATCGGATGGATCAGGCTCTCATAGAGCACGCCCAGGATCAGATAAATGACGAAGAGCGCGGCGGCGATAAGGATCGGGGTACTCGACAGCGACGCCCCGAATGCCTGCGCGTTGCCCTGAAAGCTGGTCTGGAGCGACAGCGGCTTGTTCAGCTCTTTTTCAACCCCCTGAATGGTGCTTACCGCCTGACCGATCGCCGTGCCCGGCCCAAGGTTGAAAGAGATCGTCACCGAGGGGAACTGGCCCTGGTGGTTGACGACGAGCGGCGCCACCTGCACGACACTGTCCACCAGGGAAGCCAACGGCACCTGCTGTCCGCTTGATGACGCGACGTAGATGTTGTTGAGCGCTCCGGGGCCGTATTGGAACTGAGGCTCGACCTCCAGCACCACGTGGTACTGATTGAGCGTGGTATACATCGTCGAAACGATGCGCTGGCCAAATGCATCATCGAGCGTGTTGTCGATGGCGTAGGGCTGGATGCCGAAAGTCGAGGCGACGTCGCGTTTGATGGTGACGTCGAGCATCGGTCCGGCATTGAGCTGATCGGTGGTGACGTCCACGATCCCCGGGATCGTCTTGATCTTGTCGAGGAACAGCGCCGCCCAGTGGTTCAGCTCGCCCGGATCGGCGTCGTCCAAGGTGTATTGATACTGGGTCTTCGACACCCGGCCGCCGATCGTGATGTCCTGCGCGGCCTGCATGTAGAGCGTGATGCCCTGAATCTTGGCAAGGCTGGATCGTAGCCGGGCGATCACCTGGTCGACCGGGACACGTTGGTTCTGGGGCTTGAGTGCGATGAAGAGCCGGCCGTCGTTGACGGTCGTGGTGCCGCCGCCGGCGCCGATCTGCGCTCCAACCGAGGCAACGGCCGGATCGCGCATCACGGCATTGATCAAGGCCTGCTGGCGTTCCACCATGGCCTGGTAGGAAATATCCTGCGCCGCTTCGGATAGGCCGATGATCATTCCGGTGTCCTGCTGGGGAAAAAAGCCCTTCGGAATGACCACGTAGAGGTATCCGGTGAGCGCGATGGTGGCGAACATCACCATGAGCGTGATGAAGCGATGCCGCATCACCACCTTGAGGCCGGCCTCGTAGGCGTTGAGCAGGCCATCGAAGCCGCGTTCGAAGAGCCGGTACAGCCGTCCATGCTCGTTGCTCTCCGGCTTGAGCAGGCGCGAGCACATCATTGGCGTGAGCGTCAGCGAGATCAGCAGCGACAGCACGAGGGCGACACTGACCGTGACGGCGAATTCGCGGAACAGCAATCCGACATAACCGCTCATCAGGAACAGCGGAATGAAGACCGCAATGAGCGAAAGGGTAATCGAGACGATCGTGAAGCCGATTTCGCCGGCGCCGTTGAGCGCCGCCTCCAACGGCGAGGCTCCATCCTCCATGTGTCGCACGATGTTTTCGATGACGACGACGGCATCGTCGACCACAAAGCCGACCGCGATCGACAACGCCATCAGCGACAGGTTGTCCAGGCTATAGCCGAGCTCGTAGAGCACCCCGAAGGTGCCGATCAAGGACAGCGGCACGGTGACGGCTGGGATGACCGTCGCCCAGAAGTTGCGCAGGAACAGGAAAATGACCATGACCACCAGCGCAACGGTGAGGAGCAGCGTGAATTGCACGTCGGCGACGGAAGCGCGGATGGTTTCGGTGCGGTCGGAAATGATCGAGACCTTGACGGCGGTCGGAATCGACGCCTCCAGCACCGGCAGCATGGATTTGATCCGGTCGACCGTCTCGATGACATTGGCGCCGGGCTGACGCTGGATTCCCAGGATGATCGCCCGGCCCTGATTGTACCAGCCGGCAACCAGATCGTTTTCCGCCGCACTGACGGCATGACCGACGTCGCGGACGCGGACCGGCGCTCCGTTGCGATAGGCAATGACCAGGTTGTCGTATTGGTCGGGCTTAAGCAGTTGATCGTTGGTGTTGAGCGTGAAAGTCTGGCGCGGGCTATTGAGCGTGCCTTTGGGCAGGTCGACGTTGGCTTGGCCCAGGACGTTGCGCACGTCCTCGAGACTGATGCCCCGCGCCGCCAGAGCTTGCGGGTCGAGCTGGACACGGACCGCGGGCTTCTGCTGACCGCCGATGCCCACGAGGCCGACGCCGGCGATCTGCGATATCTTCTGCAGCAGAATGTTTTCCGCGAAGGCGTCGACGGTTGTCAGCGGCAGGCTGTCCGAGGTCACCGCGAGCACCAGGATCGGCGTATCCGCCGGGTTGACCTTCCGGATCGTGGGCGGATACGGCATGTTCGGCGGCAGTTGCGCACTCGCTGCGTTGATCGCCGACAGCGTGTCGCTGACCGTTCCGTCAATGGCGCGGCTCAAATCGAACTGCAGAGTGATCTGGGTGTAGCCGAGCGCACTCGACGAGGTCATCTGCGCGAGCCCGGGGATTTCGCCAAACTGCAGTTCCAGCGGCGTTGCGACCGAGGACGCCATGGTTTGCGGATCGGCGCCCGGCAGCTGGGCGGTGACCTGCAGCGTCGGATAGTTGACATCAGGCAGCGCCGCCACCGGCAACAGCCGGTAGGTGACGAGGCCGCCCACCAACAAGCCGACCATCAGCAGGGCAGTCGCGATCGGTCGACGGATGAACGGCGCTGAAATGTTCATGGGATCGGCGCCTGTTGTGCGCTCTGCGCCGCGGCTTCTTGTGCCGCTTGGCCGTGCAGGATCGTAACGTGCGTGCCGGGTTGCAGCTTGTATTGTCCGTCGATCACGACCTGCTCGTTTGCCGTAAGCCCGGAATTGATGAGAGCTTGCCCGTCGCCGATCTGCGCGACCGTGACTGGACGGATTGCCACCGAGCCGTCGGGATCGATCACATAGGCATAAGAACCCTGCTGGCCCTGCTGCACGACCGATGCCGGAACGGTTAGGCCGTCATGCCGGGTTTCCAGGAGCAGCCGCGTGCTGACGAGTTCGCCCGGCCACAGCCGATGATCCTTGTTAGGAAACTCCGCCTTGAGCTGGATCGAACCGGTCGTCTGCAGGATCTCGTTGTTGACCAGCGTGAGCGTGCCCTGACCCAGTTTGATCTTGCCATCTTGGCTGTACGCCAGGACGGTCAGCGGCGCCTTGGTCTGCTGCTGCTGTTGCTGGATCTCAGGCAGGTCGGTTTCCGGCAGGGTGAAGATCATCGAGATCGGCTCCACCTGCGTGACGATCACGAGGCCGTTGGGGTCGGTCGGATGGATGATGTTGCCCAAATCGACCTGACGGATGCCGACAATGCCGTCGATCGGCGACGTCAGTCGCGTGTAGCTGAGCTGGACATTGGCGGCCTCGATCAGCGCCTGATCGGACCTGACGGCGTTCTGCAGCTGCGACACCTGCGCTTTCTGGGTGTCGACCAGCTGCGACGTGGCGTAGCCCTCCTTCTCCAGCGGAGTGTAACGGTTGAGGTTGGCAAGCGCGTTGGTGAGCTGCGCCTGATCGCGATCACGATTGGCCGTCAGCTGGTCGATATGGGCCTGATAGGGACGCGGATCGATCTGCGCGAGCAGATCGCCGGTATGCACGGTCTGCCCTTCCGTGAAGTTGATGCTGACGAGTTGTCCCTGAATCTGGCTGCGCACGACAACAGTGTTATAGGCGATGACGGTGCCGACGCCGGTCAGATAGATCGGCACGTCGTGCTGAGCGACCTCGCCGGCAACGATCGGTACCGGCGGCGGCGGTGGTGCCGCAGAACGTTTTGGCGCCGATCCCGTCATCAAAAAGACTCCGACGCCGCCGCCGAGGACGGCGATCACCAAGACAGCAAGCAGGATGTGTTTGCGTGGCATCGGTTTATCCTCCGGTAGGCGCCTCAGCAGGCGCCCTGCGCTGTCGCGTCGCTGTTGATTGGCAAAGTGGCACCGGTCAAAGGACATGGTGCCGGGCTAACGCCGCCATTGGGGAGCTCAGTCGACCCCATCGGAATCGTGCCGATGCCAAGGGGCGCCGTGACACCAGGCGATGAGGTGGTCGACTGCAGCGTGCCGGTGCCTGCTGGGCCGGAGGATTGACTACAATCGGTCGAGCCGGTGCTCATTCCGGGGGTTGTCATTGAGGGCATGGCGGTCGTCACGGTTTGCGACATGTCCGCGTAACTTCCGACGCCGCCACCATCAAATGTCCCGGTCGCACCGAGAGCGGCGGCACCGATCACGTTCGAGCAGGCGGTGAACCCCGACCCCAAAGTGCTGAGCGGCGCCGGGCTCAGTCCTGGCGTCGGCGTCTCGGTTGCGCCCAGAGGGAGGCCACTGGGTCCTACCGAACCGCTGGTGGCGGGGCTCACGCCAAACGGCGAGGTCGCTCCCATTCCGGGGCTTCCGATTCCGCCCATCTGTGCGAAAGCCGGGGTACTGCCCAAGAGCGCTGCCAGAATCGCGCTAACGAGTTTGCGTCGCATCGTTATCCCCTTTTATCCTAACTCGGTGATCCAGCCCGAAGCTTCAACTGAGGGTAAGACACTCGGGTTGCGACAGCGCTTTTTCTAGTCGTCGCGTCGATCTGCACTATCCGGCGTGCAAGGATCTGGCTGAGATGAAAATAAGTGGGTGGCCTGGCGGAACCACTAAAATGGCGTTCAGAAAACTAAATTCGATTTTAAGGAAACGACCTTGCGAGCTGCAGCTTTTTCGGGGCACTACGGCATACGCATTTAAGAGCGCTTGGGGTGGGCTCTATGAGCGGTTCGCCAACGCTGGCGGTATCGGCGCCGCTACTGCTCGAGCACGCCCTTATAATCGCCTATCCGTCGGACATCCTGCGCCATTTGAAGACATGTGAGCAGCTCAGTGTAACTCGGCACGCCCCCTGCGCTGGCTTCGGCGGTGCAGTTCGCTTTGTCGGCAGCGCCAAAGCCTGACCACCGCTGCAAGAGTCTATCGCGAATCAGCATTTCGCTCTTCACACAGCTCTTTATGCTCTGGCTAATGGTTTGGTTCGGTTCGAGATCCAACCCGCCCTGTTGGGCGATACCGCGGCAAAGCGGTTCGACGTTGAAGCGAGGGACGTTGTCCGCGACGTCCGTGATCGGGGCGGCAAGGCGCATGGATAGCGCGAACGTCGCAATGAGAATGATCATGTTGGCGCTCCATAGGCTGTAGACTAATCATCAGTCATGAGGGCCATCAGGGCGCGACGACGAAGCCCGGATGGGATGTGCGGTCTCTGCTGGCAGGTTGAAAAGAGAGCGTGCTGCAGCGCGCTCTTTTTTCATTGATCATGTTAGTGGATGAGGAGTTCTTGATTGTAGCCAAGGCTGCCGCCGCCGGTGGCCGCCGGGCTGTTCGGATTGGTGGTGGCCACCGCCGGATTGCCGGGAACCATGGCGAAGGCCTGGAGACCGTCCTGGCGATCCGAACGCTGCGCGGTCTGGGAGGCGGAATCGCCGACGTAGCGGCCAATGGAGCGCTCGATGCGGTTCGATGCGCTTCCGGTGGTGGGTCCCGGATTGTACTGGGCGAACGCCGGCGTCGCGATGACGGTGGCGGTGAGTGCGACAATCGTGATGAGCTTCTTCATAGCTCTTCTCCTGTTTGCATTGATCTGCACGTTTTGCGGTGCGCAGCCCGTGGCTGCAGGCTGGAAATAGGCCGATGGCCAGGCGGCACCACTAAATTGCCGTTCAGAAAACTAAATTCGGTTTCATCCGAACAAATCGGCGATCGGACGCCATTCTGATCGGTTGAGGCCGATAAGACGTTCAATGCCGGTATTCGAACGAGCGAATGCGGCGCGCCTCGAACGCGTCGACGACGGGCAATTTCGGCGCTCGGAGGGGGGCCATTTCTAACAGGGAATTTAATGACCCTAACAAGCAATTTAATGGTGCCGCGCGCGATCGCGGGTACATTTTCGAAGATAGCAACGGCGCTGCAGATGCACTGTGCAACATGGAGAACGCTGTCATGGCCCGAACGACTGCACTGCCCATCCTCTCGGGCGAAACCGGCCTCACCCGGTATCTGGAAGAGACCAGGCGGTTCGCTATCCTGGAGCCACAGGAAGAATTCATGCTGGCGAAGCGTTGGCGGGAGCATGGCGACGACAATTCTGCGCACCGGCTCGTCACCAGCCATTTGCGGCTCGTGGCCAAGATCGCCATGAGCTATCGCGGCTATGGCTTGCCGATTTCCGAAGTCATCTCCGAAGGCAATGTCGGGCTGATGCAGGCGGTCAAGCGCTTCGAGCCCGACAAGGGCTTCCGGCTGGCGACCTATGCGATGTGGTGGATCAAGGCGGCGATCCAGGAATACATCCTGCGCTCGTGGTCGCTGGTGAAGATGGGCACCACCGCCAATCAGAAGAAGCTGTTCTTCAACCTGCGGAAGGCCAAGAGCCGCATCTCGGCGCTGGACGAAGGCGACATGCGGCCCGATCAGGTCAAGCTGATTGCCAAGCGGCTCGGCGTCACCGAGCAGGATGTGATCGACATGAACCGCCGGCTCGGCGGCGACGCTTCGCTCAACGCGCCGATCCGCGAGGACGGCGATTCCGGCGAGTGGATGGACTGGCTGGTCGACGACAGCGTCAGCCAGGAAAGCCGGCTGGCCGAGAGCGAGCAGTCGGAGAACCGGCACAAGGCTTTGGGCGACGCGCTCACGGTGCTCAACGACCGTGAACGCCGCATCTTCGAAGCCCGCCGTCTGGCCGACGACCCGATCACGCTCGAGGAGCTTGCCGACGAGTTCGGCGTGTCGCGCGAGCGGGTCCGCCAGATCGAGGTCCGCGCCTTCGAGAAGGTGCAGAAGGCGGTACGGCGTCTGGTTACGGCCATGGAGATGCCGGGCGCACTGAGAAGCTCGAATAAGATGCCGGAATCCGCGACTGCATCAACCCGTATCTTCTACCAGCGAGTGCCTGGAACGGACGGCGCGCGCCACGCCTTTCGTCTCTGAGACGAGGCGTATGTCTGCCTTGCCGATATCGTGGGCCGATGGAAAATGCTATGTTGCCGATGCCTGATGAAAGGGCCGATAATTCGCGTCTGGTCAGCGAATCTGACGGCCGGCGATCGTCGAACCCGCAGCGAGCCGCGGATGAATCGGCCGCCCTGGCAGGCAGGAATGAGCCGATGCCGAGATTGCTCCTCATCGAGGATGACAAGGAAACGGCGGACGAGATCCGGGCCGAGCTTGGCGATCGCGGCTTTGAGGTGAGCTGGGCCGCAAACGGCATCGAAGGATTGGACAAGGCGCGTTCCGGCGCAGCGGACGCCATGATTGTCGATCGCCTGCTGCCGGGAATGGACGGTCTCACCGTCATCGAAACCTTGCGCGGCGAGGGTATCCGGACGCCGGTCCTGGTCCTGAGCGCACTCGGCGCGGTCGACGAGCGGGTGCGCGGACTGCGTTCCGGAGGCGACGACTATCTCACCAAGCCGTTCGCGACGGTCGAACTGCACGCCCGGATCGAGGCGCTGTTGCGCCGGCCGGCGGAAAGCCCGGACACGGTGCTGCGGGTCGGACCGCTCGAGCTCGATCTCATCAAGCGCACCGCCAAGCGCGGCGAGCGCATGATCGAGCTGCTGCCGCGCGAATTCCGCCTGCTGGAATACATGATGCGCCGCAAAGGCCAGATGCTGACCCGCGCCATGCTTCTGGAAGAGGTCTGGAACTACAAGTTCGTTCCGCAGACCAACCTGGTCGACGTTCACATGGGCCGGCTGCGGCACAAGGTGGACGAGCCGCACGAGTTGCCGATGATCAACAATGTCCGCGGCGTTGGATTCATCCTCCGTGCGCCTACCTGACTTCGCGCGCACGACCACGTTTCGCTCGACGCTCATTGTCGCTGGCGCGTTCTTCCTGTGCACATTGCTGCTGTTCGGCTTCGTCTACTGGCAGACGGCCGTCTACGTGATGGACAAATACGACGTGTTGCTGGCCGAGGAGACGCGCGTGTTCGCGGCCAATACGCCGGAGCAGCGGCTGCAGGAGATCGACGATCGATTGCGCAAGGATCCGCAACGCATCAAGATCGCCGGCCTGTTCGGCCCCGACGGTCATCGCATCGCCGGCAACATCGAAAGTCTCCCCGGCGGACTTGCGCCCGACATTCCCACCAACGCAGTGATCGTTCGCGTCGATGACCATGGTCGCGAACTGCAGAACGTGCGTGTCGCCACCCACGCGCTGCCGGACGGCGACATGCTGGTGATCGGCCGTAACATCGACGAGATCGTCGAGATCGCGGAAATCGTTCTGCGGGCGCTCGCGCTCGGCCTGCTGCCGGCGATCGTGCTGGCGGTCGCCATCGGGATGATGCTGAGCCTGCGCGCCCGCAATCGGCTCGTCGAGGTCAACCGGCGAATCCAGCGGATCGTGACCGGCGATTTGCGCGAGCGGCTGCCGACCCGCAAGGGCAACGATCCATTCGACCAACTCGCCGTCAGCGTCAACCGGATGCTGGGCGACATCGAGGCGCTCATCCATGAGATATCCGGGGTCGGCAACGACATCGCGCACGATTTGCGAACGCCGCTCACCCGGGTGCGGGTGCGGCTCGAGCGCGGGCGGGCCCGCGCCGAAACGCTGGACGACTTGCGGGCGGTCGTCGATCAGTCGATTGCCGGTCTTGACCAATCGCTCGCCATCATCACGGCGCTGCTGCGCATCGCCGAGATCGAGCACAGCCGCAGGCTCGAGGGCTTCAGCCAGGTCCAACTCGTCCCCCTGGTGCGCGAGGTGGGCGAACTCTACGAGCCGATCGCCGAGGACAAGGGCGTCACCCTGCAGGTCGATGCCGCCGATGCGGCGATCGTCCATGGCGACCGCGATCTTCTTTTCGAGGCCGTCGCCAATCTGGTCGACAATGCGGTGAAGTTCACCCCGGAGGGTGGATGTGTGGCCCTTGCCTTGCTGCGCCGCGACGGCGAGAGCGTCATCCGGATCAGCGACACCGGCCCCGGCATTCCCGCGATCGAACGCGACGCCGTCACCAAGCGCTTCTACCGCTCGGACAAGAGCCGCAATACCGAGGGACTGGGCCTCGGCTTGAGCCTGGTCAGCGCCATCGTCAAACTGCACGGCTTCCGCTTCACGCTCGACGCCGGCCCGGGCTGCACCGCGGAGATCGCCTGCCAGCAGGTGGTTCCCTGATCCGCCAACTTCAGACGCCACCGGTTTTGATTGCACAAGTCACGCCGCAACGCGGCGCGGAGGCGGCGCCATGAATTCGGGGCCAATCTCATCGGTAATCGCTTCGCGCAGGATCCGATCGATCTCAGCGTTGGTCCGGGCATCGAGCGACCAGCCAGTCACCTCGTCGACCGGGAGCAGTTGATCGGGATGACGGGCACCCCACAGGGCCGTGGTGATGCCTTGATCGAGCATCCAGCGGACCGCCAGCTCAATGACGTGCTTGCCGAACCGCTCCTGGGCCAGCCGATCGAGTCTTTGTACCGCCGACAGATATTGCGCGAACCGGGGTTGGCGAAATTTTGGATCCGTACGCCGCAGATCGTCGCCGGCGAAAGCCGTGTTCAGTCGCATTCTTCCGGATAGAAGGCCGCGACACAGCGCACCATAGCCGAATGTCGCGATGTTGTTCCGGCGGCAATAGGGCAAAAGATCGGCCTCGATGTCACGTTCGAACAGATTACAGGGCGACTGCAGCACGTGCAGCGGTGCCACGCTGCTAAACTGCTGCATTTGTTCGACCGAGAAATTGCTGACGCCGATGGCGCGAATCTTTCCCTGTCTGAACAGGGTTTGCATCGCCGCGGCGGTTTCTTCGATCGGGACGAGTGGATCGGGCCAATGAACCTGATAGACGTCGATGTAATCGGTGCGAAGTCTGCGCAGGGAATCCTCGATTTCCCGCATGATGCGGTCGCGGCTGGCATTGCGAAATACGCCGCCGTCCTTCCATTCGAGTCCGACTTTGGTGGCAATAATCACGTCCGAGCGCAGGTGCGCTTCGCCGATCGCCTTGCCGACGATCTCCTCCGAGCGACCGAATCCATAGGCAGGGGCCGTGTCGATGAGGTTGATGCCATGTTCCAAGGCGCCGCGGATGGTGGAAACGGATTCGGCTTCGTCGGTACCGCCCCACATCCAACCGCCGATCGCCCAGGTGCCGATCGCAACCCGTGACACTGTCAGCGGCGTGCCGGGGATCGCGGAATATTCCATATCGATTTCGAGAGTTTCAGCTTGGCGAGCCATGATCCCGCTCCTTTCTGACATATTCGCGGTCACGTCCTTGCGGTGGGGGCCGGACGGGCCGCACGTGGATCGTGAAGTCCCGCCTCTTCGGCAGCGACCAGTCCGAGGGCCGTCCAATCCAGATCGGCGTAGCCGCGGTCGATTGCGATGCTCATCCGGTCTCGCACGACGCCGACCGAAGGCATCGGGGCCCCCGCGCTTTCCGCTTCAGCAAGCGCCAGGCGCACATCCTTGAGCGCGAGCGGGAGACGGAAACCAGGTGCGTAGCGCTCGGCGAGGATCTTTGCTCCGTAAATCTTGTGGGCCCGGCCGCCAAACATCGTGTTCGTCAAGATGTCGAGAAAAGGCGCGGGATCGAGTCCACGTTTCCGGAACACCGCGACGATCTCGCCAAGCATCTCCAGCGTCGTTGCCGTCATCATATTGCCGAACAGCTTGATGAGATTTGCCTCCGCCGGATCGCTCCCGACCACAAACATCCGCTGGCCGAGATTGTCGATGAGCGGCCGGCAGCGCTCGACGTGGATGGGCGCGCCGGCGGCAACGATGTATAGCTGGCGCGCCTTGGCCGCGTCCGGATTTCCAAAAACCGGCGCTGCGACGTAGCCTTGTCCGCGACGCGCGTGCTCGCTCGCGAGCGCCGTCGCCGTGGCCGTACTGATCGTGCTCATCGAGAGATGAGTGGCGCCGGGTTTCAGACCCTTGGCGAGGCCTTGGCGTCCGGCCGCTTCGTGCCCGAACACAATTTCGCGAACTGCGGCGTCATCCGGCAGCATGGTGATGACAATCTCGCAGTCGAACAGGGTGGTGAAATCCATGGTCGGCTTGATACCCAACGCCGCAAGCGTGTCTTGCCGCTCCGGGTGGCGAACGTACGCGATCACCCGACGTCCGGCGGCGGCAAGGTTCGCGGCCATTGCCGTGCCCATCTGACCAAGACCGACAAAGCCGATGTCGCTTTGGGCCGGCGGGCGGCTGTTTGCACTTGGGCCGTCCCGTCGCCCGCGGGTGGCGGTCTCGGACCCTTCGAAGAGGTCGAAGCGCGAACCGGACTTATTTTCAGTCATAGCGAGGCTCCATATCAAACGCGACTGCCGCACCGACAAATTGCGGCCTGGATTGGCTGCTTCTCACCAACCCGCAATGAGTGTGGTTACTACCTGGACGAAATGGGCGACCCCGTGGTCGGCGCCATTAAATTTCCGTTCAGAAAACTAAATTCGATTTTATGCGAACGGTTTGGCCGCCAGCCTCGGCGACTGAAGTTGCACGGCAGGTGATGTTACGGCCGATCGCGGAGCGCATGATGTTTTCCGATCCGTTCAGCGTCTGCATGCAGCTCACCAGCGTGTTCTCTTCCTCGTCGGTCGAGGCCCAATGTGACCGACTTTGCTCGTGTTCGATTTTGGCGGTCATCTCCGGCGCCGGCCAGCAGGTTCACCGCCTCACCGGGATCATTGGCCCGGCAGTCGCGATCAGGAGATGCGTTCGATACCGGCATTCCTCATTTAATTTTTTATCGCTCCGTTCGTGGCAATTGAACAATCGGCGTTGTTACCAGGACCGATAGCATGAAAAGGAATTTAGTTTTCTGAACACCAATTTAATAGCGCCGGTAAGCCGCGGCTGCTTATCTCTTGATCGTAATACCTTCCCAACGATGGAGGAGAAGATGTTTGGTGAGACGAATCAGGGCGGCCTGACAGAGGCATTAGTTTTCCTGGCAATCGTGATCGTGGCCTTGGCGTCAACGGTGAACGTCACCATGAAGCCCGTCAAACAAGAGAAAAACACCGCTCAGGATCAGTGATGCGCGGCGTGTTTGCCAGCGTACCTTCGAGTATCGCTGCAAGATGGAATGGATGCGCCGGCCGATGACCGATCCGACTTACCCTGCGAAGCTCGAAGTCGAACGCAACCTCGCGCTCAGTGACGCAATCCTGGTGCCGGTTGCATCCCGCGAGCCACTGCCGCGCAAGGCCCTACCGCACCGGTTCAGCCGGCGCTTGGTCCTGACGTTGGCGATTGCGCTGCTGTTGACCGTCGCCGCGACCGCATATGGGCGATACTACTGGGCGATCGGGCGTTTCCTGGAAACAACCGACGACGCCTATGTGCAGGCCGATTCCACGATCGTCGCCCCGAAAGTCTCAGGCTATTTGAGCGAAGTGCTGGTCGGAGACAATCAGCTGGTCGAAGCCGCTCAGCCGCTCGCCAAGATTGACGACCGCGACTACATCGCGGCTCTTGACCAGGCCAAAGCCGACGTGGCGACCGCGCAGGCCGATATTGAAAACGTCACGGCCGCGCTGCAGCAGCAGCAGGCCGTCATCGCGCAGGCCAGCGCCACCGTTGCGGTCGACCAGGCTAATCTGACCTACGCGGAGGAGGAGAGCACGCGTTATGGCGGCCTCGCCAGCCAAGGATCCGCCAGCGTAGAGATGGCGCAGCAGGCGGCGTCGCGGCGCGACACCGCGCGCGCCACCATGACACGCGATACGGCCGCGGTTACCGCCGCACAGGAGCAGCTCGGCTTGCTGCAGGCGCAGCTCGCCAAGGCCCATGCCGCCCTGCAGCATAGCGCGGCCGTGCAGCAGCTGGCGCAGTTGAACCTCGGCTATACCAATATCATTACGCCGATCGACGGCGTCGTCGGCGACCGTAGCTTGCGTGTCGGCGAATACGTGCAGGCCGGCACGCAGCTCATGGCAGTGGTGCCGCTCGATGCGGTCTATGTGGTCGCGAATTTCGAGGAAACTCAACTCGCCGGCGTCCGCGCGGGCGCGCCGGTCAGCCTCCTGGTCGACGCCTATTCGAACGCGATTGTGAAGGGTCATGTCGACAGCATCGCCCCGGCCAGCGGACAGGAATTTGCGCTGCTGCCGCCCGACAATGCCACCGGGAACTTCACCAAGATCGTGAAGCGCGTCCCTGTAAAGATCGTAATCGATCCGAACGATCCGCTCCGCGGCGAACTTCGGCCCGGCATGTCCGTTACCGCGACCGTCGACACCAAGGCACCGACGCCGGTCACCCGCCCGCTGCGGGCGGCACTCCATTGAGAGCGCGGGCACGAAAGCGCGCATCATGGCCGTATTAGATGCAATCGCGAGTCCGCGCGACCGACCCGATCGAGCCGGCTTCACCACCTGGGCGATGGTGCTCGGCGCGCTTATTGGCGCCTTCATGGCGGTACTGAACATCCAGATCACCAATGCATCGCTGCTCTATATCGAAGGCGGAATCGGGACCGGGGTCGACAACGGCGCCTGGATCTCGACCGCATATCTGATCGGCGAGATCATCGTCATCCCGTTGTGCAACTACCTTAGCCGCGTGTTCTCGTTCCGGCGCTATCTCATCGTCAACACTGTCCTGTTCCTGGGCTTCTCCATGGCCTGCGCCTTTGCGCATAACCTTGGCCAAATGATCATTTTGCGTGGATTGCAGGGGTTCACCGGAGGGGTGCTGATCCCCATGGCCTTCACCCTGGTGCTGACCAAGTTACCGAAGGCGCAGCAGCCGATCGGCCTGTCGCTGTTCGCGCTCACCGCGACTTTCGCACCCGCGATCGGGCCGACCATCGGCGGCTATCTGACCGAAACCTATGGCTGGCAATACATCTTCTTCGTCAATCTGGTTCCCGGCGCCGGCATGGTGGTGATTCTATGGCTGACGCTTCGAGCGCGAGCCGATGCGGCTGTCTCTTCTCGAACACGGCGATTGGTTCGGCATCGCCGCCATGGCCATCGGGCTCACGGCCTTGCAGACCGTGCTTGACGAAGGCAACAAGGACGACTGGTTCGATTCCGCCTTGATCGTGCGGCTGTCGCTGATCGCCGCCGTCTTCCTGTCGCTGTTCATCTGGATCGAGCTGAAGTCGGCCAACCCGGCCGTCGATCTCAGGCTCTTGGCACGTCGCAATTTCGGGTTCGGCACGCTTGCAAACGTCATTGTCGGCTTCGCACTCTATGGTACCGTCTATATCCTGCCGCAATATCTCGGCCAGGTGTTCGACTACAATGCGGAGCAGATAGGCTTGGTATTGGCTTGGACGGGCCTGCCACAGCTCTTGATTATTCCGTTCGTGCCTTGGCTGATGACGAAAGTCGACGCGCGGCTTATCGTGATGGGCGGGCTCGGCGTGTTCGCCGTCAGCTGCTTCATGAACGCCTATATGTCACCCAATTACGCCGGCGATCAACTGTGGGTGCCCAACATCGTGCGCTCGATCGGCCAGGCCGTGATCCTCACGCCGCTCGCCAGCATCGCCATGGTTGGCATCGCGAGCCAGGAATCCGGCGCCGCGTCCGGCGTGTTCAACATGCTGCGCAATCTCGGCGGCGCCTTTGGGACCGCTTTGCTGGCGACCATCGCGACCAAGCGAGAGCAATTCCATTCCAACGTCATCGGCAGCGACGTCACCATGTTTCGGGAAAGCGTCAGGCAGCAGCTGAATGAGCTCGCCGGCTACTTCATGAACCATGGCGTCAGCGACGCCACCATGGCGCAGCGCCAGGCCGCCGTTGCGCTCGGCGACATCATACGCAGGCAAGCCATGATCATGGCCTATGCCGACACCTTCGCGGTGCTCGGATTGCTGCTTCTGCTGGCCGGTGGCTTGCTGCTGCTCACGCGACGCGGCCAGGCGAGCGGCGCCGTCGCACACTGAGGTTGAAGCAGGGAATTTCGTGCGGCGGCAGACTGCACACGGACAGCGTGAAACAAGCGGCGGGATTTCCATGAACCCGGGTAATTGTCATGTACAGCGTATTTCATCCGGGCTCAGGGGTTGAGCGGATCAAAGTTGAAAACAGCTTAAGTTTTCACCGCTGCATCTGCATGATTTGATCCATAGGAACCATGTTGTGGTTCAGGTTCGCCATGATCCACAGCGAGCCGGCGAGCAGCACTAGAACGATCAGCACGCCGAAGGCTAGCGCCATGACGTTGTTGACGTTGTCCGGTCCGGTAGTGATGTTGAGGAAGAATACGAGGTGGACGCCCATCTGCGCGATGGCGAGGACGACCAGCGCGACGGGAATGCTCGGACCCCAGACAAGGGTGGTGCCCGAGATGAAGAAAGACACGATGGTGAGCAGCGCCGCGAGCGCGAGCCCGATCAGGTAGCTCCCGACAGCCTCGGCAGGCTCGTGTGCGTCGAAGCGTTCGTAGCCCGGCGCGGTGTCAGCGTAAGGCGAGTCGCCGTCCTGTTCGGAATAGCTCATTGCCCGGCTCCTATCAGATACACCACGGTAAATATGGCAACCCAAATGATATCGAGGGTATGCCAGAACAGACCGAAGCAAAGCACGCGCCTGAGAATATCGGCCCGGTAACCCTTGGCGAACACCTGCGCCATCATCGTCAGCAGCCAGAGCAGGCCGACGGTCACGTGCAGGCCATGGCAGCCGACCAGCGTAAAGAAGGCTGAGAGGAATGCGCTGCGCGTTGGGCCCGCTCCCTGCGCGATCATGCCAACGAATTCGTGGACTTCGATGAAAAGAAACGCCGCTCCCAGGATGCAGGTTGCCGCCATCGCGCCATAAAACCAGGATCCGCGGTTCATCCGCGCCCCGATGCTTGCCAGACCACAGGTGAAGCTCGACAGGAGAAGGCAAGCCGTCTCGATACCAACGTTGCGTAGATTAAAGAGCTCCCGCCCGCTCGGGCCGCCCGCCGTCGCCCCAACCAGCACGGCGTAGGTAGCGAAGAACGCCGAAAACATGACGATATCGCTAAGCAGGAAGATCCAGAAGCCGTATCCAACGATGATGCGCTTCGACAGCTGCGCGCCGTCCGCGCGACCAGCCGGATAACGTCGCTCCCAAGGCTCGCTGTCGTGCCCAGTGCGATTGAGATTGCCGCCGCCGGCGGTCGCTTCGAAGGCGCTCACGGCGTCGCCCCCATATGAAGAAGCGCTTCGCCGCGCACGCGTCGGTTGGCCCGATCGATGCGCGCCACCTCCTCGGCCGGAATAATGTACTCGACCCGGTCCCGCCAAGCGAAAACAACGAAGGTGGCGTACGCGCCCACTGCGGCCAAGGCTACCATCCACCAGATGTGCCAGATCAGCGCGAATCCCATGAAGGTGGCAAAGAAGGCGCAGGTGAAGCCGGTTGCGCTGTTCCTCGGCATTTCAATGTCGGTATAGCCTGGCTCCTCGCTGATCCTGTCCTGCTGGCGTGCGCGCTGCTTCATGGTCCAGTAGGCGTCCCGCCCTTCGATATGCGGAAGCACCGCGAAGTTGAAGGTCGGCGGCGGGGAGGAAGTAGCCCATTCGAGCGAACGTCCGTTCCAGGGATCGCCGGTCTCGTCGCGAAGCTCCTCCCGCCTGCGAATGCTGACGGCAAGTTGCGCGATCTGCAGGATGATCCCGACCAGAATAACAGCCGCGCCGCCGGCCGCGACCAGCAGCCACGGATGCCAGGCGGGAACATCGTAGTGCTGCATGCGACGCGTCATCCCCATGAGGCCGACGACGTAGAGCGGCATGAAGGCGAGGTAGAAGCCGATGATCCAGCACCAGAACGAGGCCTTGCCGAGCCCGTCGTGCAGTCGGAAGCCGAATGCTTTCGGGAACCAGAAGGTGTAGCCAGCGAACGCGCCAAACAACACGCCGCCGATGATGACGTTATGAAAGTGGGCCACGAGGAACAGGCTGTTGTGCACGACGAAATCCGCCGGGGGAACGGCCATTAGCACACCGGTCATGCCGCCGATCACGAAAGTGATCATGAAGCCGATCGACCACAATATCGGCGTGGCGTAAACGATCCGGCCGCCGTACATCGTGAACAGCCAATTGAAGACCTTTACGCCGGTCGGTACGGCAATAATCATCGATGCGATGCCGAAAATCGCATTGACATCGCCGCCGGCGCCCATGGTGAAGAAGTGGTGCAACCAAACCGTGAACGAGAGTAAGCAGATGACCATCGTCGCCATGACCATCGACCGGTAGCCGAACAGCGGCTTGCCGGAGAAAGTCGATATCACTTCCGAGAATACACCGAAGGCGGGCAGGATCAGGATGTAAACCTCGGGATGTCCCCACGCCCAAATCAGGTTCATGAACATCATCACGTTGCCGCCGGCTTCGTTGGTGAAGAAGTGAAAGCCGAGGTAGCGGTCCAGCAGCAGCATCGCCAAAGTCGCCGTCAGGATAGGGAAAGCGGCGACGATCAGGAGGTTGGAGGCGAGCGTCGTCCAGCAGAAGATCGGCATGCGCATATAGGTCATGCCGGGAGCGTGAAGCTTCAGGACCGTCGTGACGAAGTTGACGCCGGTCAGCAGCGTTCCCACACCGGAAATCTGGAGCGCCCAAAGATAATAGTCGACGCCGACGCCAGGTGAGTAGGTGATTTCGGAGAGCGGCGGATACGGCAGCCACCCCGTGCGCGCGAACTCGCCCACGACCAGCGACATGTTAACGAGCAGCGCGCCGGTGGCGGTGAGCCAAAAGCTCACTGAGTTCAGCGTTGGAAACGCCACGTCGCGGACGCCCAATTGCAGCGGCATGACGAAGTTCATCAGCCCGATCACGAACGGCATTGCGACGAAGAAGATCATCAGCGTCCCGTGGGCCGAGAAGATCTGGTCGTAGTGCTCGGGTGGCAGGTAACCGCCGGAGTGGAACGCCAGCGCTTGTTGCGACCGCATCATGATCGCATCGATAAATCCGCGCAGCAGCATTACCATCGCGAGCAGCATGTACAGGATCCCGATCCGCTTGTGGTCGACGCTGGTGATCCACTCCTGCCAAAGGTAGGGAAGCCAACCCTTCAGTGTGATCCAGGCGAGGACCCCGACGACCACCACGACAACAACGGCGCCCGCGAACAACGGGATCGGCTGGTCCAATGGAATGGCTCCCCAGGTCAGCTTGCCCAGCATGCTAGCGCTCCGTCCGTGGCGACACGCTCGGGTTGGGCCGCCCTGCTTGCGGTCCAGGTCCAGGCGGCAGTTGCTGCGTGACGATCTGCAGGAACAACGCAGGATCCACCGCACCGAAGGTGAACGGATTTTTGTTCACGCTTTGCACGGCAAGGGCAGCATAGGCTTTGCGATCAAGCGGCGGGCCGGAGTTATGGGCGGCGTCAATCCAGGCAGCAAACCGCTCCTCGGGCACCGCCTGCACGTCGAAATGCATGTCCGAGAAACCATCGCCGCTATAGTGGCTCGACAGGCCGAAAAAGTCGCCTGGCGCATCCGCTTGCAGGTTCAACTGCGTCCTCATGCCATTCATCGTGTAGATCATGCTGCCGAGCTGCGGGATGAAGAACGCATTCATCACACTCGCCGACGTCAGGGAAAAATGAATGGGCACGCCGGCGGGAATCATAAGCTCGTTCACACTGGCGACACGCTGGCTTGGGTAGATGAACAGCCATTTCCAATCCAGTGACACGCCCTGGACCTCAAGCGGCGGCGTGGCTGACGCTAATGGCTTTGCCGGATCGAGCTCATGGGCTCCGATCCAGGCCACGCCGCCCAGAAGCATGATGACGAGAAGCGGAATGGACCAGACGATGAGCTCGATGCGGCCAGAATAGGAAAACTCCGGCTGGTAGATGGCTCTTGTGTTGGAGGCCCGAAACCACCAGGCGAAAGCAAGAGTCGCGGCGATTGTCGGCACCACAATGGCGAGCATGATAGCGAGCGAGTCTATCAGGATCGTCTTATCCGCAAGACCGATCGACCCTCGCGGCTCGAGGACGAACACGTCGCAGCCACCGAGCAGCGCCGAAGCACTCAACGACAGCAATCTCAGCAAACAATTGGAACTATCGCTTCTCATCGCCTGCCCCACAACGACACGTGGCCAAGCCGCGAGCATTGTCAGCTTGCCACAAAGACCTTCTACATTCCAGCTTTGCCTGCGTTCAACTCCGGACAGACGTGGCACCGCTCAAGGCCCCGGGGCGTGGGCGCTGAACGCGATCACGCGCCGGTGGTGTAGAATCATCGCCCTTACGTGTAAGCGCGCGCGAGCCGGCATCTGCGTCAACCGGCCAATCAAGTGACGTTTTCGCGCCACTGTTCACGGGCTTAAGCCTCCGTGCGCTTGCATAGACCTTCGCCTTGCGGCGCTGGAAGGCTACTCCACTTACGCGATTAAAATCGAATTTAAACTCCTGAATTCAAATTTAGTGGCGAGGATAGTTCGGCTGCCCATCTTTCAAACTGACACCTTTCCAACAATGGAGAGAGACATGTTTGGCAATTCGATTCAAGAAGGCGCGCCGGAACCATCGTTTCTTTACCTGATGATGGCGGCGACCTACTTCCGGCAGGCCAGACTTACGCGCCAACCCCACGTGCGCTACGCTTTGCGCGACATCGGCCGTGAATATCTGACCAATGCCTGTCGTGTGGTTCCGGCGCACGCGTGTCCGGGCAGGTCGACTGCATCCCGTACATCGCCACTCAACCGCAGGCCCTGCCGTGGATAGGACACTTCCGTTTTTCTCTCAGTTGTCGCGGCGGCGCTTTCTCGGAACCGCCAGCGCGACAAAGCCCTGCAACAAGCGCCTACCCGGCTCCGGCTGCGCGGCCCTGGGCGGCCTCAACCGCATGAACGCGGTGATCGGGGTGAGCGACGCGTGCATCGCCGCACACGGGTCCGACATGGCGGTTGCGATGGCGGCGTTGGACGCGCGGGTGGAGACTGTCGCGACTGACGGCGCAACTCGTCGGTTCAACCGCCAAAGATGGAGAAATAACGCATGGAAGCGCGGTCAATTGAATCTTCCGATGGCCTCGATCGCATAAACGTCGATCGCCGCAGCTCGCCAACCGACGTCATTCAAGCAGCGCACAGCGGCTTCGAGGACCCGATGAGAAGCTATCCCGCAGTGCACGTCGTCAACCTGGAGAAATTCGATCTGGGAACGGCACAGACGCCCGGCTCCGAGCGCTTGGCCGCAATCGCGCCGCAACTCGGCATTGAAACGTCAATGTGGGGCGACTTGTTCGAGGTCTGCGAAGTTCGCTGGGGTGATAGAGGTGAATACGCGGCGACAGCCAAGGCCGGCGACTTCATCCAGGTGCCTGCCTTTTTGCCGCATATGGAAATCAATCTGTCGAATTCCAAACCGTTTCGATGGGTCGTGGTGCGGAGCACCTCGACGCCGATCGTCGTTAATCTTCCGGACGATACTTGGCCCTAGCCGGGGCACGTCACATCGCACACGTGGCAGGCGGGTTGCGGATCTTACCGAACTTGTTCCTGGCGCGCTCGTCTGGCGATTCCCGAAAAACGGGCGACCCCGGTCGCTCCGAAGTCCCAGCTTGTGCTCAGGCCGCATTGCACTGACGGGTCCGCGCTTCGTTATCGGACTGTCATTGAGAGAGCCGCCGGGCGGGCGCTCGGCGGCTCTCAAGCGTCGGCGATCGGTCGGGGAGGCGCGGAGCTGATCGTCGGCGCTAGCGGTGGGGTTGCTCAATTTCCGAATATCGATCCGGGGCTCGCCGGCGAAACGGGAGTCTCGGGCGACTGGGGCACCGTGTATGGACCTGATGGATTGAAGATCGGCGCGGGCATTGTCGAGGGAGCGGAATTCACGAACGGCGGCGGAGCCGAGAGCGCAGGGTTTTGGGCCGACGCGCGCGGGACCGCATTTGTGGTTTGCGCGCTCGCCTGTTCGATGGCTGGCTCGCCACCGAAGAAGGCCACGACCGCGACGAGGCCGAACAACGCCAGTGCCGCGGACTCTAATCTCTTGTTACGCATTGGGACCTCCTTTCAAGGCCGGCTGAGATGGATGTCAGTACTCGGGCGGATAGCCGTTGTAGGCATCAGAATAGTAGTAGGGGTACGTGTAGCCGCATCCCGAATCATAGAGACCGTAATCTCCGGCCCCGAAGCCGAAGCCCCTGCCATGATCGAAATGATCGCGTGTCCCGGCTGTCAGGACTGACGTAAGCGGAGGGCGAGCCGGCGCCAGTAAATTATCGTTGAGGGGATTAAAATAAAATTTAGGAGTGGAAGCGCTGTGATCGGACGATGCGCCGGCGTGCGCACCCTCGATCCTCCTGTTTCTGCTCGGCGGTGGCGCCGGGTTGAGGGCGCCGGCGGCGATCTACGTCGCTGTCTGGCGAATGACCGACGACCGCGACCGCTAAGCTTGATCGGCTGGCGCAACGGTAGGGTGTCCGGAGTTCCGCGAAGTTTTTGGCTCAATCGCTTCTGGAACTTTCCAGCCTGCCGTTGACGTGGTTTTCTCGTCATAGCATGAAGCATTCGTCCATTGCTTCCGAAGTCGCCGTTCAGGGACTGGCAGCATGAAGTACATCGCAAGACTCTGGAGGAACCTCCGCGCACTCGTCCGTCACCGCCGAGTGCAGTTGGCGCTGTCAATCAGGGTGACGTTTGCCGCCCTAATCGCTCTTGCGCTTGCGCAATTCTTGCAACTTCCCTTGCCGTTGTGGGCGGTCTTGACGGCCGTCATCGTGACGCAGATGAGCGTCGGACGGTCGCTGAAGGCAACGTTCGATTATCTCGCGGGAACCCTCGGCGGCGCGATCTACGGCGGCGCCATCGGCGTGCTTATCCCGCATGCGAGCGAAATCGCGCTGCTCGCAGTTCTGGCCCTCGCCGTGGCCCCGCTTGCCCTCATCGCCGCGATAAACCCCAGATTCTCCGTCGCGCCGGTCACTGCCATCATCGTGCTGTTGATTCCGATAATGACTCACGCAAGTCCGATCGCTTCGGCGCTTGATCGCGTCATGGAGGTAGCACTCGGAGGCGTCACCGGGTTGATCGTTTCTTTTCTCCTTTTGCCATCAAATGCTCATCCGCTGGTCGTTGGGGCGGCCGCCCATACACTTAATCAGATCGCGCAGGCTCTCGGCGAACTCCTTATGGGCCTGACGCACGGCCTCGAAACGGATTCGCTCCACCGCATTCAGGACGGCATCGGTCAGGGTCTGGTGCAGATGAATGCGGTGGGCGCCGAAGCCGAGCGCGAGCGGTCGGCCGGTCTCGCTGTGGGGCCAAACACCGGGCCGCTGTTGCGCACGCTACTCAGATTGCGCCATGACCTCGTGATGATCGGACGAGCCGCCATCAGTCCGCTGCCCGACACTGTCAGGTCTCGGATCGAAACGCCGCTGGCGCGTGTTGGAATAGCCTTCGCCGATTACTTGCGCGCAACTGCGGCCGCGCTGCAGACCGGTCGGGGACCGCCGTCGCTCAACGACGTGGAATTGGCTCTTGATGCCTATGCGGCGGAAATTGCCGCGCTCCGTTGCAAGGGTCTCACGCGCGGTCTTTCCGGCGACGCTACTGAGCGCTTCTTCGCGCTCGGATTCGCGCTTGAGCAAATGCACCAAAACTTCAAGGATCTCGAACGCTGCGTGGCTGAATGGTCGGGATCGTCCCGATCGCCAGCGGGTTAGTGGCCGTCACGATGCTCGGACATTTCGTGCGGTTTGCTCCGAGTCCGCGGTGGCGTAACATCTCGGCATTCGGCATGCTCGACGAAATTCGCCATGCGCAACTATTTTCGCGCGTCCATGACGCATGAGATCGCCCAGCCCATTTCGCCTCGAATCCTGACCGATAGCCGCGGCAGGCCGTGAGCCTCCGGCGGCTTCCGCACATCATGGAGAAAACTATGCGCGCGAACTGGCATCGCTGGGTTGCCGTTCCATGAGCTTCGCGGATCGGCCGTGATCCGGCTCGCACTTGTGGGATGCACCCCGCCGGAGATCACGCCCTGGCCGACGTCTGCGCCATGCTCGATCGGCATTATCTCGGGCATCGCGCGACCCTTGCGGAGAACGCGCGCTGGAAGCTTGAAAAGATCAAAACGAGGACAAAAGCTGTAAAAGGAGGTGCAAAGTGAGCCTTCCGGAATAGGCTTAAGTGGTGGTGGGCGCACAAGGACTCGAACCTTGGACCCGCTGATTAAGAGTCAGCTGCTCTACCAACTGAGCTATGCGCCCTAACCGATCGCGACCTGAGGTTAGGAACTTCCACCCCGCGGCGCGGCGCCGATGTCGTTCGGGCCGTGCGCGAGACGTATCTAGGATATTGCGCGCCCCATGCCAAGCGGGCAGGGCGAGACAAACCTTAAGCTTTTCGCCCGCCCTGGGCGTCTGCGGCGTCGATCGAGACAAGGATGCTGCAGCCGACAAGGTCGAGAAGCTGCGCGTTGCCCGGGCCGGCCCACCACCGCGCCATCACCCCGCACGGCCTGTAGCCGACGACGATCAGGTCGACACCGAGACTGCGAGCAACCTTGGGAATTTGATCGATGGGCCGGCCGAAGGCGAGATGACCGGTAGCAACCAGGCCGCGGGCCCGCAGCCGCTCGACGCCTTCGCGCAGCACCTCCTTGATGTGCTTCTCCTCCTCGCGCAAGGCCAAATCCGAGGGCACTTCGACCATGCTGCCGCCCATGGCGGACGCAATCGCCAGCAGATGGGTCTCGGCGCCGAGTTGCTGGGCGAGTTCGGCGCCTTGGAGCAAGGCGCGGCGCCCCTCCCAGGTCGAGTTGTAACAGAGCAGAATGTTCTGATATGAAGCCATGATGGCGCCCCTGCTCTATTCCACCACGATCGCGTCGCCGCGGTCGCTGCCGCAGGACGTCCTCTGGAGGACGATCAGCAGCGGTAGGGCCGCGATGGTCGCAAGCTTGCTCGCTTACGTCCGTCCTAACCCACGTCCGTCCTAGCCCACACGTCCGCCCTAGCCTACGTCCGTCGAGTGCAGCCGACGCTCCTCCGGCTGGCCGCGCAGCCGCCGCGCCACGAGCTTGTTGAGCGCGGCGAGGTACGCCTTGGCCGAGGCGACCAGCGTGTCGGGATCGGCGCCCTTGGCGGTGACCGCCCTGCCCTGCTCCGACAGCCGCACCGAGACCTCGGCTTGCGCGTCGGTCCCTTCGGTCACCGCGTGGACCTGATAGAGTTCGAGCACCGCCTCGTGCGGCACCATCGCCTTGATGCAGTTGAACACGGCGTCGACCGGGCCGTTGCCTTCGCACTCCTCGAGGGCGGTGCGGCCGTCGATATCGAGCTTCATGGTGGCGCGCTGCGGCCCGCGGGTGCCGGCGATCACCGACAGCGAGACGAGTTTGATGTGATCCTGCGCGGTGGCGATCTCCTCGTCCACCAGCGCCTCGATGTCCTCGTCGTAGACGTGCTTCTTGCGGTCGGCGAGCGCCTTGAAGCGCACGAAAGCGTCTTCGAGCTGATTTCCGGCGAGGTGGTAGCCGAGCTCCTCGAGCTTGTGCACGAAGGCGTGGCGCCCGGAATGCTTGCCCATGACCAGCGAGGTCTGCTTCACGCCGACGTCCCCGGGCATCATGATCTCGTAGGTCTGGGTGTGCTTGAGCATGCCGTCCTGATGGATACCGCTCTCGTGTGCGAACGCGTTCCTTCCGACGATCGCCTTGTTGTATTGCACCGGAAACGAGGTGACCGCGGAAACGAGCTTCGAAGCTCGCGTCAGCATGGTGGCGTCGACGCCGGTCCAATACGGCATCACGTCGTTGCGCACCCGCATCGCCATCACCGCTTCTTCCAGCGAGGCGTTGCCGGCGCGTTCGCCGATGCCGTTGATGGTGCACTCGATCTGGCGGGCGCCGGCGCGCACGCCGGCCAGCGAGTTGGCCACCGCCATGCCGAGATCGTCGTGGCAATGCACCGAGAAGCGCGCCTGGTCGGAATTCGGCACGCGCTCGCGCACCATCTTGATCAGCGCGAAATATTCCTCCGGCACCGTGTAGCCGACGGTGTCGGGAATATTGATGGTGGTGGCGCCGGCCTTGATCGCCGCCTCGACGCAGCGACAGAGGAACTCGTGCTCGGTGCGGGTGCCGTCCTCGCTGGACCACTCGACATTGTCGGTATAACCGCGCGCCCGCGTCACCGAGGCGATCACCATCTCGTAGACCTTCTCCGGCTCGAGCTGGAGCTTCCACTTCATGTGCACCGGCGAGGTGGAGATGAAGGTGTGGATGCGCGACTGCCGGGCCGGCTTGATGGCTTCGCCGGCGCGATCGATGTCCTTGAAACCGGCGCGGGCGAGGCCGCAGATCACGGCATTCTTGGTGCGCTTGGCGATCTCGTTGACCGCGGCGAAATCGCCCTCCGACGCGATCGGAAAGCCGGCCTCGATGATGTCGATGCCCATGGTGTCGAGCAATTCGGCGACTTCGAGCTTTTCCTCATGCGTCATGGTGGCGCCGGGACACTGCTCGCCATCGCGCAGCGTGGTGTCGAAGATGACGACGCGGTCCTTCTCGGACTTGGTGGACTCGGATTTGGCGGGCTCGGATCGGGCCGGCTCGGATGTGGCTGGGGCGGTCATGAATCTGGTCCTTCTCGCTTGCGCCCGCCGAAAGTCGAATCTTTCGGGGTCTGGGCGCTTCTGGGTTCGTGCTGCGGTCGACCCCTGAGTGCCCAGGCGCAAGCGCCCGGCCGGCCCTCAGGGGGCGATAAGGAGCAGGAGCCCGCCGAGAATGAGGGCCGCGCCGGGGCCGGCCAATGCGGCCCCCCGGGTCATCGCGCGAAGATCGCGGCGAAATGACATTGCGACTGTCCTCGTTGCGGTCCCAAAGCTCGCGGATTGAGATGAATTCCGCGTTAACTCACGGTGGACCGGCCCTGTTGTAGCGGAAGGAGCCGCCTCTCCGCAAGACCGCGTCGCAGAACCCGAGCGCGCCGTACCGTGACGACAGCAGCGGTCATGGCCGTTTCGAGTGTTTCGCCGCCTGGCTTGGCTCTTCCGCTTTCAGCGCGCGCTCAATCGTTTTCAGCTCCTTGAGCGCCTTGCCTTCCACCTTCGGAAATTCGAGCTTGAGGCGCTCCAGCGCGTCAGTGACGACGGCGGCGCCGACGAGCCAGGCGATCGGCTTGTGGTCGGCCGGAATGACGTACCAAGGCGCATCATCCGTCGAGGTGGCGCGGATCATCTCCTCGTAGGCGACCATGTAATCGTCCCAGCGTTTGCGCTCGGCGACATCGTCCATGGAGAACTTCCAACGCTTGGCGGGCTCGTCGAGCCGCGCCAGGAAGCGCCGGCGCTGTTCCTCCTCGGAGATGCGGAGATGGAATTTCAGCACCACCGTGCCGTTGCGCGTCAGATGACGCTCGAACGCGCGGATGTCGTCGAAACGATGCTTCCAGATGTCCTTGCCGATGAGGCGCGGCGGCATCTTCTGCCGCTCCAGCATTTCGTGATGAACGCGTACCACCAGCACTTCCTCGTAATGGGAGCGATTGAAGATGCCGATGTAGCCACGCCCGGGAAGGCATTTGCTCGCCCGCCACAGAAAGTCGTGATCGAGTTCCTCGGCGCTGGGCGCCTTGAACGCATGCACCTCGCAGCCCTGCGGATTGACGCCGGACATCACGTGCTTGACGATGCTGTCCTTGCCCGCCGCGTCCATGCCTTGGAAGACCAAAAGCACGGCCCATCGATGGTCGGCGTAGAGGCGCTGCTGTAGTTTCTCAAGCCGAGCGATGCCGTCAGCCAGCATCGGTTTCACGTTGTCGATGTCGAGGCCGAAGCGTTCGGACGGATCGTGATCGGCGAGCCGGAAATGTCGCGGCTTATCGACCAGGCAATGCTTGATGATCTTGGCGAGTTTCATGTCCGCCTCGTGTGAGCGCAAATCCGCTTCATGTCCGCGCCTGTCCGTTTCATTGCCGCCATATCGCGTCAAGAAATGCAACGACGAAGCCGGGGATTCGCGGATCGAGATCGGCTGGGCCGCGCAAGATGCGAATATCGATGAATTCCGGCTGCGCCTCGTCGCCCAGATAACGCAGGATGCGCGCGCGCAGTTCGTTGGCGTCCTGCCGCGCCGTGACACGCTTCAAGAGGCCGACAAAGCCGCGATCGCGCACGAAGCTCCAGCCCGGCTCGCAATCGAGTTCGTCGATCACCAGGCCGGTTTCTTCCAGCAACTCGCGACGCAGATTGCCGGACAGGTCGAACCGACCGCGACTGTCGATATCGTCCGGCTCCGGCGTCCCGCACGGAAAGTACAACAGTCCGGCCGCCGCCGTATTCGGCGCCATCTCGCCGACCAGATAGGCGCCATCGGCTGAGCGCAGTGCCGCGGCGGCGAAAAAATTATAAACGTGACGGTCGGGCTGTTCCCAATCCCGCCACGCACACAGACTGGCGTAGTCGGTCTCGAAGCAGCCGCCGCGCAGGACGCCGGCCTCGATCGCATAACGGTGCATGAGCAGCACGCGGCCGTTCCATACCCCCGATCGTTCGCGCTGCAGACCGGCGAAATGGCGGTCGATGTCCTCGCGCCGCCCGACGGCAAAAGGCCACGACCACGCTTCACGCTCGATCTCGACGCCATCGAGCGCGATCATTTCGGCATTCGGGAATGGGCGCGTCATCGGCTCAGTGTAGCGATGACGCGTTTCGGTCGCATTACGCGGTATCGTTACCGCACCGCCGCGCTCACTCGTGCCAAGGGTTGACGAATAGCCCGACCATACCGGTCACGCCTTTCACGTGCGCGGGGGGCGCTCCGAACTTTGCGATCACATCGTCACGCGTCAGACCAGGCGCCATATCCTTCGGATCGAAGTCGGTGGCGATGAGAACAAAGGTGTAGTGGTGCGGCGTGGCGTTGGGCGGCGTACACGGACCGGAATAGTTGCCGACGCCCATCAGGCTCTTGCCGCCGACATATTTGTCGGAGGCCTTGCTGGTCTCGCCCTCGGCAAAGCCCGTGACAGATGCGGGAATGCCGTAGGCGACCCAATGGCTGACGCCAGAAGGGGCGCGGCCCTCGGGATCCGACATCAGCAAAACGAAGCTCGTGGTACCGTCGGGCACATTGCTCCAGGAGAACTGCGGCGAGACGTTTTCGCCGACACAGTTCGGATTGTTCTTCGAGTTCTCCAGGCTGTTGGCGACCTTCTTCGGCATCATTTTGCCGTCCGCGAACGTGGTCGACTGCAGCGTGAAGATGCCGGCGGCATTGGCCGTTGTGGCGGCGAAGCCCAAAGCGAGAGTTATTGCGGTGGCCGTGAATAGATGTCGCTTTGCTAGCACGATTAAGTCCTCCCTGAGTTCTGTTGTAGCTATGTCCGAGTGTAGCGCTCGCGGCATTCGGTGCAAGGTGACTGCGCGCCAAAATATGGCGCCGACGATTCGCTCATTTCGGCGCACGCGGAATGAGACCACAAGCGCCAACGGCCAGGATAGTTTTCAGTTCCCGCTTTCGCGGGACGAGGGATTTCAATTGCGCGACTTGTCCACCAGCGCGCGATCTTTGATCCACGGCATCATTTCGCGCAGCTTGGCGCCGACCTGCTCGATGGGATGCGCGGCGCACTTCGCCCGCATGGCCTTGAACGAGGTCTGATTGACCTTGTTCTCCAGCATCCAGTCCTTGACGAATTTGCCCGACTGGATGTCGCCGAGGATGCGCTTCATCTCGGCGCGCGTCTTGTCGTCGACCACGCGCGGGCCGGAGACGTATTCGCCGTATTCCGCGGTGTTGGAGACCGAGTAGTTCATGGTGGCGATGCCGCCCTCGTAGATCAGATCGACGATCAGCTTGACCTCGTGCACGCACTCGAAATAGGCCATTTCGGGCGCATAGCCGGCTTCGACCAGGGTCTCGTAGCCGGCCTTCATCAGTTCGACGAGGCCGCCGCACAGCACCGACTGCTCGCCAAACAGATCGGTTTCGCATTCCTCGCGGAACGAGGTCTCGATGATGCCGGCGCGGCCGCCGCCGATCGCCGCGCCGTAGGAAAGACCGAGATCGTGGGCATTGCCCGAGGCGTCCTTGTGGATCGCAAGCAGGCACGGCACGCCGGCGCCGCGCAGATATTCGGAACGCACGGTGTGGCCCGGTCCCTTGGGCGCGATCATCATCACGTCGAGATCAGAACGCGGCTCGATCAGATTGAAATGGATATTGAGCCCATGGGCGAACATCAGCGCCGCGCCGTCCTTCATGTGGGCATGCAGAGATTGGTGGTAGATGTCGGCCTGCAATTCGTCGGGCGTGAGCATCATCATCACGTCGGCCCATTTGGCGGCCTCGGCGACTTCCATGACCTGCAGCTTCTCGCCTTGCGCCTTCTTGACGCCCTGCGAGCCCTTGCGCAGCGCCACCGCGACGTCCTTGACGCCGGAATCGCGCAGATTGAGCGCGTGAGCATGGCCCTGGCTGCCATAGCCGATGATGGCGACCCTCTTGCCCTTGATCAGGTTCAGGTCGGCGTCGCGATCGTAATAAACACGCATGTTTCCTCACCCCTAACTCCGGCCAGAACGCCAACGGCTGGCCACTGGTTTCCGGTTGCTGCTTCTAGTTTCTGCGGCTCGCTTGGACAAGCCCGCCGCGGCCCGATTTTTCATGCCGCGGCGGTCATGACGCCTGCCGCGCGGTGCCGTCGAACTGTTCGCGCGCGCGAGCGATCTTGTCCTGGTTGCGGGTCGCCCATTCGCCCAAGGCCGAGACCGGATTCAACAGGTCGCGGCCCAGCGCGGTGAGCGCATAGTCGACCCGCGGCGGAATAGTCGGGAACACGGTGCGCGTGACCAGGCCGTCGCGTTCGAGGCCGCGCAGCGTCAGGGTCAGCATGCGCTGCGAAATGCCGCCGATCGAGCGGCGCAGTTCGTTAAAGCGCAGCGGCCCGGCGCCCAACCGGGTCACCACCAGCACCGACCACTTGTCGCCGACCCGGGCAAGCACATCGCTGATGGCGCGGCAATCCGCGGGCAAATCGGTGTTTCTAGGTTTCAAGAATGTGCCCTCTTGTCAGCCCCGCGGCCGGTCACCCATCTAGCCCTAGTTACGAAATCTAACTGAGGTTTCAACCATGCCCAAGCCCCAAATCGCCGTGATCGTAGGCTCCAACCGCCGCGACTCGATCAACCGCAAGCTGGCCCTGGCGCTCGCCAGGCTCGGCGCCGGAAAGTTCGACGCCCGTTTCGTGCGCATCGACGACCTGCCGCTCTACAATCAGGACAACGAGGCCAATCCCGCGGCCGAAGTGACGCGCTTCAAGAACGAGCTGGCGCAGGCCGACGGCGTGCTGATCGTCACGCCGGAACATAATCGTTCGATTCCGACCGTGCTGAAAAACGCGGTCGACTGGGGCGCGCGGCCTTACGGCAAGAGTTCGTGGCCCGGCAAGCCGGCCTTCATTACCGGCACGTCGCCCGGCGCCATCGGCAGCGCCTTGGCGCAGCAGCATCTGCGTTCGGTCATGACCGGCCTCGGCATGATCCTGCTCGGCGGCGAGGCTTACGTGACGTTCAAGCCGAACCTGATCGACGAACACGGCAATATCGGCGACGAGGGCACCAAGAACTTCCTGCAAGACTTCGTCGACCGCTTCGCCACCCTGGTCGAACGCCTCGCGGTCAAGGAGCGGGCGGCGGCGTGATGGCGGAACGCATCATTGCGAGCCAACGGCTCCTCGCAATGACGCTCACATCCCCTCCGGCCCGCGGGTGATGGCGACGACGCCGGTGCGGGAGACCTCGACGAGGCCGACCGGCAGCATCAGGTTGATGAAGCTCTCGATCTTCTCGGAAGCGCCGGTGATCTCGAACACGAAGCTCTCGGTGGTGGCGTCAATGACGCGGGCGCGGAAGGCGTCGGCGAGGCGGAGCGCCTCCATGCGCTGATCGCCGGTGCCGCGCACCTTGACCATCGCGAGTTCGCGGGCGATCGCCGGGCCGGCGGAGGTCAGGTCGATGACCCGATGCACCGGCACCTGACGGTCGAGCTGGTTCTTGATCTGCTCGAGCACCATCGGCGTGCCGCGGGTGACGATGGTGATGCGGGACAGGTGCTTTTCGTGCTCGGTCTCCGAGACCGTGAGCGAGTCGATGTTGTAGCCGCGGCCCGAGAACAGCCCGATGACGCGCGCCAGAACGCCCGGCTCGTTGTCGACCAGCACGCACAGCGTGCGGCTCTCGACGCGCTCGCTGGTCGGCGCGGCAGGATAATGGGTCGTCGCTGTCGTCGCGGTGCTCACGGCGCTCCTCCTCAACGTGTGACGCGCGCAAAGGCCCAATCGCGGCCGAGGCCGCGCTTGAGCGCCAGCTCGATCCACAGCATGGCATGCGCTTCCAACAGGCGGGCGTTGCGCAGCGGCCCGGCGTCGATCACGTCGAAGCCGAGCGCGGCGACCAGCGCGATGACCTTGGGCTTGTTGGCGGCATCGTCGCCGGCCACGAACATCACCGACTTCACGCCGTGAAACACCGGATCGGCCATGTTGCCGAAGCCAGTGGTGTTGAGGGTCTTGAACACCGACGCCCCGTTCGCCCAACCCTGCACCGTCTCGCCCGCGGAAATGTCGTGGCCGATCGCGAGCCCGAGCCCATCGGGGCCCATCGCCAGCGGGTTGGTGGCATCGAGAATAATTCGCCCGCTCAAGTCGCCCATGGAACGGATGGCGGCCTCGGCCGCCGGCCAGGGCGTCGTCAGCACGATCATCTCGCCGAACGCCGCCGCCTCCGCGGCCGTGCCGGCGCGGGCCTTGCCGCCCAGCGTGCGCAGGAGCGCCTGTGTCTTGTCGGATTTCGGATTGGTGACGCCGAAGAAAACGTCGTGGCCGGCTTTCTGCGCCCAGGCGGCGCCTAGCGTCCCGCCGACATTGCCGGCGCCGATGATTGCTAGTTTCATGACACGCGGCCTCCTTGCTTGCCGGTTCTGCGAATGGCGAGTAGCGAGTGGCGAACGGCCTCGCCTGCTACTCGCTATTCGCCAATTCGCCCCTTTACACCAGCATCTTGCCTTCTTCGGTGATCGGCATCCTCGACTTTGGTGGTGGCGTCGCCGAGCAGCATCTCATTGTGGGCGCGGCCCGACGGGATCATCGGGAAGCAATTCTCGGTGGGGTCGACCACGCAGTCGAAGATCACCGGCTTCTTCACCTCGATCATTTCGCGGATCTTCTCGTCGAGCTCGCCCGGATGCTCGCAGCGAATGCCGTGGGCGTGATAGGCCTCCGCGAGCTTGACGAAGTCGGGCAGCGCCTCGCTGTAGGAATGCGAGTAGCGTCCGCCGTGCAGCAGTTCCTGCCACTGCCGCACCATGCCCATATAGCGGTTGTTGAGGATGAAAATCTTGATCGGCAGGTCGTACTGCACCGCCGTCGACATTTCCTGCATGGTCATCTGCACCGAGGCCTCGCCGGCGATGTCGACGACCAGCGAGTTGGGATGCGCCAACTGCACGCCGACCGAAGCCGGCAGGCCGTAGCCCATGGTGCCGAGCCCGCCCGACGTCATCCAGCGGTTGGCTTCCTGGAACTGATAGAACTGCGCCGCCCACATCTGATGCTGGCCGACCTCGGTGGTGATGTAGGTGTCGCGATCCTTGGTCAGCTCGTAGAGCCGCTGGATGGCGTATTGCGGCTTGATGATCTCGTTCGAGTTGCGGTAGGCGAGCGAATTCTTGGCGCGCCATTTGCCGATCTGGCCCCACCACGCGTCGAGCGCCTTTTTGTCCGGCTTCGCTGCCTTCTCACGCCAAGCTTTCAGCATGTCCTCGAGCACATGGGCGCAGTCCCCGACCACGGGCAGATCGACCTTGACGTTCTTGTTGATCGACGACGGGTCGATGTCGATGTGGATCTTCTTCGAGCCCGGCGAGAACGCGTCGAGCCGGCCGGTGATGCGGTCGTCGAAACGGGCACCGACCGCGATCATCAGATCGCAATCGTGCATCGCCCAGTTCGATTCCCAGGTGCCGTGCATGCCGAGCATGCCCAGCCATTGCGAATCGGCGGCCGGAAACGCGCCGAGCCCCATCAGGGTCGAGGTGATCGGAAAGCCGGTGAGCTTGACCAGTTCGCGCAATGCCTCGCACGCCGGCGCGCCCGGAATTGATCACGCCGCCGCCGGTATAGAACAGCGGCCGCTTGGCGGCCGCCATCATCTCGACCGCCTCACGAATTTTCTCTGGTTCGGCCTTGAGCTTCGGCCGATAACCTTTGTGCTGGAATTCCGTAGGCTTGAAATAGTTGCCCTTGGCGAACTGCACGTCCTTCGGGATATCGACCACGACCGGCCCCGGCCGGCCGCTCGCCGCGATATGGAACGCCTCGTGCAGCACGCGTGGCAGATCGGCGACGGTTTTGACCAGATAATTGTATTTGGTACAGGGCCGCGTGATGCCGACCGTGTCGCATTCCTGGAATGCATCGTTGCCGATGAGATGGGTCGGCACCTGCCCGGTGATGACGACCAGAGGGATCGAATCGCACAACGCGTCGGTCAGGCCGGTGACCGCATTGGTGGCGCCGGGCCCGGACGTGACCAGCACGGTGCCGACCTTGCCGGTGGAGCGGGCATAGCCTTCGGCGGCATGCACGGCGCCCTGCTCGTGGCGCACCAGGATGTGCTGGACCTTGTCCTGCTGAAACAGCGCGTCGTAGATCGGCAGCACCGCGCCGCCCGGATAGCCGAAAATGTGCTCAACGCCCTGGTCGGCAAGCGCCGCCATCACCATTTCCGCGCCGGTCATCTCAGTCATCGTCCGCTCCGCTCTCGCGAGGCCCTCTCACGGGCCCCGCTTGCGGGGAGGGAGGAGAGGGCATTCGGGAAATAAAAAAGGGACCACAAGGGCCCCTGGATCGCGCACCGCCACGTCTCGCAGGTGGCTTTACCCACCCCCGGCGGTGCGCTTCGGTACGAGGATCAGCGAAACAAAAGTCCGCATGTGAATATGCACCTGGGTGGCCTTCCTGTCAGCGTGCTTTATAGACATTGCGGCGGCGCGCGTCAAGCCAAATGCGGCCGGAATTTGGCGCGGCAGACTTCAAACATGCGTTTGAAATCGAAATGACGCGCAAAATCGCCGTTGTCAACCACCCCAGAGCGCCACAGCGCAGCCGCGATTTCGCGCGTCGCCCGCCCTTAAATTTCCCAGCGACGTTGCTGGAATGCCGCATGACAGGCAGTGCGCGATCCAGCTCGTCGGGCGCGCGGGGACGGCTCTGCTCGCCGGAGGGGTCATGGTTGCAGGATATGGGGTTACAGGACATGGGGTTACAGGACGTGAGGTTACGGGACCTGGGCGCCGCATAGCCATTGGTCTGTTCGCCGTTGCTGTCGCCGCTTTGGCGTCGATCGCGCCGGCTGCGGCCGCGCCGCCGCAGCAGCACGCCGCCGCCGCCGCCGCCGAACGCGTCGTTCACCTCGACCGACGCGATGCTGAAATGGATCAACGCCTACCGCCATAAGCCCGATCCCAACGACCTGCCGGCCGCGATCCGCGCGCTCGATGCGCTGGCGGCCTTCAAGGATGCCGAAACCTCGGGTGCCTATGTGGGCTTCGTCGCCGGCGTGCTCGGCGCCAATCCGGAGCGCGCCGAGATTCTCGTCACCAACATGCTGCCGATCGACCCAGCGGATCACTGGGTGCTGGTCCGCGCCATCGCCTATTCGGGGCTGCCGCACTGGAAGGAGTTGCTCGCCACCTTCGTCGACCGCATGCCGATGCGCCGCGACATGATCAACCAGTATCTCGACGGCAAGCTGCCGACGCTCGACCAGATCGCCTATCCGAAGCCGAAGCCGGGCATGCTCGACAAGATCAAGGTCGCTCTCAAGCTGAGCGGCGACAAGAAAGAAGTGGCGATCGAGCCGAGCCCGGAGCTGATCGATATCTTGTGGGGCTACTATCTTGCGACCGGCAGCTACGCGCCGATCGGCCGCATCGTTAAGCTTCTGCCGCTCGTCAACGATCATGACAACGTCGACAACCTTACCACCGGCAGCGCCGCGAAGTTCACGCTCGCCAGTAATGCGGTGCGCGATTTCACCCTGCTGAAGATGCTGAAATGGTCGGCCAAGGGACAATCCAAGGAGATCGCCGCCGTCCTCGACGACGTGATCCAGACCGCCGAGACCGTGGACACCGTCCACATGCGCAAGGAATCCCTCGCCGCAATCGAGGAGCTCAAGCAAAAGGGCCCGAACTCCAAGCGCCAGCTGTCCGGTTGGGGCCAAGTCGGCGAAGGCGCGCTGTCGATGGGCTGCATCGTCGCCGCGGCCACCGGCCAAATCGAGTTGGGTATTCCCTGCGTGGTGGGCGGCGCGGCTTATTCGGCGGGATTGCAGTACATGACGCACTAGGCACTGGCTCGGGAGCAAATGTCCCGAGCGATTGCCGATCGACATCGGCTTCGGTCCGCATGCCGGCTTAAGCCGACGGGCGCGCCATGATGGATCCCGGCTTTTCTGGTAAACACGGCTTGTACAAGAGCTGCAGGCAGGTGCGCGGCCGGCCATGGGGCGTTTGCAATTAGCATTCATGTCAAGACATTGAATCGGCAGGCGAGCCCATTGCGCCTGCAATTCCCGCTCTGGGCAGGACCCTTCCTGCGCCGGGCAGGAAGCTATGCGGCGATGGTTGCCATCATACTCCTGCCGGCGATCTGGAACGGCTTTCCTTTCGTCTATTCCGACACCGGCGGCTACCTGCTCCGGCCTTTCACCCACGACTTCGATATGGGCCGCTCGGCCTTCTACGGCGCCTTTCTCGCCACCGGCATTGCCGTCGATTTCTGGTCGAATGCCATTATCCAGGCGCTTCTGAGCGCGTGGGTCATCACGCTGGTTTTGCGCTCGGTGGGAATGGAACGGCCGTGGATCGCCGTCGGCGTCGTTGGCGCCCTGTGCGTCGGCACGAGCCTGCCCTGGTATGCCGGCGACTTGGAACCGGACGTGTTCTTGCCGCTCTCGATTCTCGCGTTCTACCTGACTGCGTTTGCGCCGTCGAAATTACGCCGGTGGGAAACCGCGGCGCTCGTGGCCGTCATCTGCTGCTCGATCGCGTTCCACATGTCCATCTATGCTGTGTTGCTGTTGCTGTTCGCCTTCTGCGCCGTGCTCTGGACTGTGGCGGCGCGGCTGGCGCTGCCGCGTCCCCGATTGATCGTTCCGGCCCTCAGCCTCGCCTTGGGCGCGGCGCTGGCGCTGGCGTCCAATTATCTGATCGTCGGGACCGCAAGGTTCACGCCGGGCGGTACGATCTTCCTGTTCGGCAGGCTGTTGGAAGATGGCTTCGTCACGACATACCTGGATCGAACCTGCCCGGATCCTTCGCTGTCGCTTTGTCAGTATCGCGACGCACTGCCGACGCAAAGCGACGACTGGCTGTGGGGTACGGAGACGCCGCTGGCCAAACTTGGCGGCTGGCGCGCCTTCACACCGGAGGCCAATCGCATCATCATCGCTACGGTCCGCGAGCAACCCGCCGCGCAAATCGTGGCGGCGCTGAAAGATACGGTCCGCCAGATCGGCACCCTGGCCACCGGCGACGGCTTCGGTTCGAACGACAACTGGCACACCGCATGGGTGTTCAAGCAATACGCGCCGGACACCGTGCGCAGCTTTGACGCCTCCGCCCAGCAGCGCGATGCGATCGACTTTCATCCCGTCAATAGGCTGCACGTTCCGCTGGCGCTCGGCGCCACGTTCCTGCTTCCCGTTCTTGTGGTGTTTTGCTGGCGGCGTCGGGCCGTCACCACGCCGCTTGGACTCACCGTTTTCGTGGCGCTGATGGCCAACGCCGTGATCTGCGCGACATTTTCCGTGGTCGCCGACCGCTACCAGAGCCGGATCGTTCCCATTGCGGTGCTAGCGGCAGCTCTAGCGGGTCACGAACTCCTCAAAGAGCTGCTCAAATTCCGTCGCGGCCGCGTCATCGCCGGCAGGGACAGCTGATCCGCCGACGGAGTTCCATAAATAACTCCGCGATTCAATCTTGTCACACAGCGTGGAAGCTCTATCCTACGGTACAAGCGGATGGGGCGCCGCTCATCATGTCTTTGGTACACGAGCCGGACAGGCCGGTCGGCGATTGTTGGCCGGACTCCACTGAACTGACCATCCTGATGCCGTGTCTCAACGAGGCGGAGACGATTTCAGTCTGCGTCGCGAAAGCGAAATCGTTCCTTGCCCGCAGCCGCATCAGCGGCGAGGTACTGATCGCCGATAACGGATCTACCGATGGGTCGGTTGCCCTCGCCGAGCAGGCCGGCGCCCGGGTCATTGCGGTCGCCGAGCGCGGCTATGGGGCGGCGTTGCGGGCCGGCCTTGCGGCGGCGCACGGCCGCTTCGTCATCATGGGCGATGCCGACGACAGTTACGATTTCAGCAAGCTCGATCCATTCGTCGCCAAACTGCGGGACGGCTGCGATCTCGTGCTGGGCAACCGCTTCGCCGGCGGCATTGCGCCGGGCGCGATGCCGTTCCTGCATCGTTATCTCGGCAATCCGGTTCTCAGCCTGCTAGGGCGCATGTTCTTTCGCGCCGCGATCGGCGATTTTCATTGCGGATTGCGCGGCGTGCGCCGCAACTCGATCCTCGCCCTCAATCTACGCGCCTCGGGGATGGAATTCGCCAGCGAATCGGTGATCCGTGCCGCGCTGGCGAACCTCGTCATCGCCGAGGTGCCGACCACGCTGGCAGTCGACGGGCGTTCGCGGCCGCCGCATCTGCGCACCTGGCACGATGGCTGGCGGCACTTGCGCCTCCTCCTGATGTTCAGCCCGCGCTGGCTGTTTCTCTATCCGGGCCTCGCTCTGATGATCCTCGGAACATTGGGCAGCGCGGCGCTATTTGCCGGTCCCGTCATGCTGACCACCCGGATCGCACTGGACGAGCATACGTTCCTGGTTTCGACCATCGCCATTCTGGTCGGCGCTCAGGTGATCTGCTTCGGCATCGTGGCGCGCTACATCGCGAGCGCCTGCGGACTGCTGCCCCCGTCGCGGCGGCTCGTGGCGCTGTTGTCGGCGATGTCGCTGGAGCGCGGCTTGGCGATCGCGCTCCTGGTCTTTTGCCTAGGCCTCGGCGGAGTTGGCTGGGGCTTTTGGCAGTGGGCTGTCGTCGACTTTGGTCCCCTCACCGCTCCCGCCGTGATGCGCGTTCTCATCTTCTCCATGGTGCTCATAGCGATGGGGGTGCAACTGGCATTCATGGCATTTCTTCTCGGCCTCATTGGCATTCAGGTGCGACAAGCCATGCTCGACGAAGCCGGAGATGCCGCCTTCGCTTTCTCTTCTCCCGCGATTGCGGGACAACGCGTCAAGGCGATCGATCGGAACTAGCTCGCCGCATAGCGCCTGAGAATATCTTCATCGACCGTGATGCCCAGCCCGGGCCCGGTCGGCACCGTGAGGTATCCGTCGCGCGGGTAAATCACGTCGCCCAACGGGCTCGCCTCCAGATCGGCGTAGAAGAACTCGCACAGCATCTCTTCGTCCGTGGCGGGGGCCGCGGCGGCAATGACGTGCAGCGTCGCAATAAGCCCCGGGCCGTACAGCGGCGAATGCGGCTCGATCGCGACCTGGTGCTCGCGCGCCAGCTCGATCGCCTTCAGAAGCTCGGTGACGCCGCCCATTTTGGTGACGTCGGGCTGCACGACGTCGACCGCGTCGGCCTCGAGAATTTCGCGAACGTCGTTGAGATCGCCCAAATTCTCGCCCGCCGCAACCGGAACGCCGCCGTCGCGGCGCACCCGCGCCAAGGCCCGATAATCGTTGGGCGGATAGGACGGCTCTTCCAGCCATGTCAGGTCGAATGGCTTCAACTGCCGCGCCATGTCGATCGACTGTTGCGGATCCCAGGAGCAATTGGTGTCGAGCATCAGCGGAAAGTCTTTGCCAACAACCTCGCGCGCGGCGGCGACGGTTTCGATCGTGCGCTCGTGCAGCTTGATGTGGCGATAGCCGCGTTTGAGCGCCGCCGCACAGAGCTTGCGCACGTATTCCGGCGTGTTGGCCCGCAGCAGGCTGGCGTAGGTCGGAATCTTGGTCTTGGTTCCGCTGCCGCCGAGAAGTCGGTGAAGGGGCCGGTTCGCGACTTTGCCGGCGATGTCCCAGAGCGCGATGTCCAAGCCGGAGAGCGCAAATCCGACCGGACCGTTATGGCCCAGGTTCTGCACGCGACGGCGAATGTCGGTCATCAGCGCCGCGATGTCGCCCGGATCGCGGCCGATGGCGAGCGGCGCGACCACGCGGCGGACCGCGACCTCGGCAACCGGAGCGCCGCCGAAGCCGAACGCTTCGCCCCATCCGACGACGCCGTCATCGGTCTCGACCCGGATGTAGACACCTTCCATTCCCGGCGGCCGATCACTGCCGATGGCGAAGCCGGACTTGGGCGCGCCATGCTCGAACGGCAGGGAGACGCGGAAGGGTTCGACCGATGTGATTTTCATGCTAATGATCCCGGTGTTCTGGCGACGGTGAAAAAGAAAATACGTTGCGTTCCGACAATCGCAAAGCCCGTACGAGGCCGCCATCACGCCGACAATGACGCCGAACCATCACCCCGAAGCTGACACGGTGCGGATTGAAAACGGTCTATTGTCCGGCGATGTCAGCGCCGACGGGCTCGTGCGCTCGTTCAAGGGCGTGCCTTATGCGCAACCCCCGACCGGCAAGCTGCGCTGGCGAGCGCCGCAGCCTCCGCCGCAATGGCACGGCATCCGCCCCGCCAAACACTTCGGTCCGCGCTGTCCGCAGCCGTCGCGACTGCCGACGTCGATCCAATATTTCGGACCAGAAGCGGAAGCCGAGGATTGTCTCTATCTCAATGTCTGGACCGCGGCGCGCTCGTCCGATGAGCGGCGGCCGGTCATGGTCTGGATCCACGGCGGCGCCTTCTATCTCGGTTCGGCAGGGCAGCCGATCTTCGATGGCGAACAACTGGCCCGCAAAGGCGTCGTTGTCGTCACGGTCAATTATCGTCTCGGGCGCCTTGGCTTTCTGGCCCATCCGCAGCTCAGCGCGGAATCCGATCAAAGCGTCTCCGGCAACTACGGCTGGCTGGACCTGATCGCCGCGTTGCGCTGGGTTCAAGCCAACATCGCCCAATTCGGCGGCGACCCCGGATGCGTCACCTTGTTCGGACAGTCCGTCGGCGCCACCACCGTGTGCGCATTCACGACATCGCCATTGACGCGCGGGCTGTTTCATCGCGCCATCGGTCAAAGCGGCGGTGCGCTGTCAGCGCCTGGACACACCGACGGTGGGTCCATGCTGCCGCTCGACGCGGCCGAGAAAGCCGGGCTGCACTTCGCGCAAAAACTCGGCGCCAATTCGATCGCCGCGCTACGCGCTCGATCGGCCGAGGATATCCAGTTGGTGCGGCCGGGGGCCGGTTGGACCATCCAGCGCATCCTGGATCCGTCAGTCGCCGATCCGGCGGAGCGCGCGACCGCATGGCCGGCGATCGACGGCCACGTGCTGCCGGCGCCGCCGGTCGAGGTGTTCGGCCGGGGCGGCCAGATCGACGTGCCGCTGCTGACTGGCTCGACCACGGGCGAGGGCGCGCTGTTCGCCGGCGCTCCATCACTGCGCGCCTTCAAGGAACAGGCTCTCGCCGCCTACGGCGACCGCGCCACGAGCTTTTTTGAACTCTATCCGGCATCGACCGACAGCGAGGCCGACGCGGCATCAAAGCTTGCGAAAGGCGAACAGCTCTTTGTCGCACAGAATTGGAAGTGGGCGCGGCTGCACGCGCAAAGCGGCCGTTCCAAAGCGTTCTACTACAGCTTCGATCGCGTGCCGCCGGCGCCGGAGCTGAGAAACATCGGAGCCTTCCACACCTCCGACATCCCTTACGTTTTCCGGACCTTCGAGGCTTATCCGCATTGGCCCTGGCAAGCCTGGGATCACCACTTGTCCGACACGATGTCGTCGTACTGGGTGAATTTCGCGCGCTCGGGCGATCCCAATGGCGCACGCCTGCCGGATTGGCCGCGCTTCGACGTCGCTGGCGAAGCAACGATGACCTTTGCCGACGCAATCGCCGTCAAATCCGTTCCAAACAGGAAGCGGCTGGCCTATTGGGCCCCGTGACCGGCAGCGCAACGCTGTCGGCCGCCGCCTTGCGCGCATTGCGGGTGTGGGCTTCTCAATCCGTGTATGGCGTTTTCCACGGACTCCAATAGACTTCGTGTCACGGTGGCGTGCGACCAACAGCAAAACAATCAGCCACATCTGATCTGCGGGAGGGACGCGGGCCATGACGACAGAGGCACTCACGTTGGACGTGCTCGGCGCCGATGCCACCGGCATTCAGCGCCGGCGCGTCGGCTGGTCGGCCTTTCTCGGCACCGTCATCGAGTATTACGACTTCACGCTGTACGGCCTGCTCGGGCCGGTCGTGTTCGATAAGATATTCTTTCCCAAGACCGATCCGGTGGTCGGCACGCTGGTCGTGCTCAGCATCTATGCGGTCGGCTTTCTCGGCCGGCCGTTCGGCGGACTGTTTTTCTCCCATTACGGCGACAGGATCGGCCGCAAGCCGATGATGGTCATCGCCATGACCGTCATGGGCCTGGCCTCCACGGCGATGGGGCTGCTTCCGACCTACAACAGCGTCGGCGTGCTGGCGCCGATCCTCCTGGTCGTGCTGCGCATCCTGCAGGGCTTCGCGCTGGGCGGCGAGTTGGCAGGCGCCAACGTGCTTTCGACCGAGGTCGGCCCGAATGGCAAGCGCGGCCAGTTCGTCTCGCTGGTCACCTCCGGCATTTTTCTCGCCTGGATCCTGGCGCTCGCCGCCTCGACCGGCGTGTCGCTGTTGTCGCAGGATCAGCTGCTGGCCTGGGGATGGCGGCTGCCGTTCGTCGCCAGCATCCTGCTTGTCGCCGTGGCGATCTGGATGCGGCTGAAAATCGAGGAGTCGGCGGTCTTCGTGAAGGCGACCCAGATCAAGCCGCCGGCACGCGTTCCGTTTTTCGAACTCATGAAGGTGGCGAAACGGCCGTCCTTCATCGTGCTGTTCGCGGCCATGGCGGAATCCACGACGGGCTTCTACTACCTTGTTTTCGGCTTTACCTACGCGTTGCGGACGCTGCATATCCCGGTCGCGACGCTCCTCACCGCCATGCTGATTGCCAACATCATGGCGCTCATTCTGGCGCCGGTGTTTGGCGCACTGTCCGATCGGTTTGGACGCCGCACCATCTTGAGCACCGCGTATGTCATGAGCGCGCTATACGCGACCTTCTTGTTCTTCCCACTGCTGGAAAGCGGCAACACGATCTTGATCTACCTGGCGATGATCTTGCCGATCGGGATCGGTGCGCCCTGGGCCATAGGCGTCATCGGCAGCTTCTATTCGGAGCAGTTTACCGACGCGCGCCTGCGCTACAGCGGGGTCGGCGTGTTCCGCGGCCTCGGCACGTCGCTCGGCGGCGGCCTGATGCCGCTGGTCGCCGCGAGCCTGATGGCGATCACCAATGGCAGCCAGATCGGACCGATCGTGTGGTTCGACGTGATCTGCGTCGGCGCCATCGTGGCGATCCTGCTGGCGCGCGAGACCAAGGACGAGCAGCTCGGGTAAGGCCAGCCGCGCCGCTCGGCGCGGCAGCCGATCAATGCACCGCAAACTGCGCGACGGCGCGCGTGTCCACCTTAACACCGAGCCCGGGACCGGCGGGTACGGCGATCGCGCCATCCTTGACGTGCAGCGGCTCGGCCAACATGCCGTCGCGGAACGGATTGGCGCCGGTATCGTATTCGATCAGCAGCGGGAACGGCACGTTGTCGGTGTGCGGCCAGGTCGGCAGGCTGGCGGCGAAATGCAGCGCCGCCGCGATCGCCAGGCCGTTCGCCCACACGCTCGGCGAAACCCGCAGATTGTTCATGAGCGCCAGCGTGGCGATGGCCTTGGCCTGGCCGAATCCGCCGCATGTGATCATCGAGGGCATCAGGATATCGAGACCGCGTGCCTCGACGAGCCGCTTGAAGTCATGGATCGTGTAGAACGCCTCGCCGGCCGCGAGCGGAATGGGCGAGCGCTGGCGCAACTCGGTGTAGCCGCGGGTGTCGGTCGGCGGCAGCGGCTCCTCGCACCAATGGATGTCATACGGCTCGATGCGGCGCAGCGATTGCAGCGCAATGTCGACCGTGTAGTTGCCGTTGATATCGACCATCAGCAGCGCGTCGTCGCCCAGGATTTCCCGGGCCAGGCGCACGCGGTCGAGATCGGAAGCCGGCCCGCCGCCGATCTTGATCTTTGCCGCGGCAAAGCCAGCCTCCGCAACGTGTGCCAGCTGCGCTTCGAAGCTGTTCTCCGGGTCCGGCGTGAAATATCCTGTGGTCGCATAGCAGCCGAAACCATCCGCGGCCTTGCCGCCGAGGAGATCGTGCACCGGCACGTCGACGGCCTTGCCGATCGCATCGTGCACGGCGATGCTGATGCCGCTCAGGATCGCCGTAAGCTGGCTCTGCACACCGAAGTGATAAAGCCTGTTGTAGATGTGGCCGGCAACGATCTCGAAATCGTAGAGGCTCTTGCCGAGAAAGAACGGTCGCACCAGCGCGATGGCCTCGCGCATGAGGCGCGGCGGCCCGCCGGCTTCGCCATGGCCGACGATGCCGTTATCGCTCGTGATCTCGATCAGCGAACAGCTGCGGCGAAAGTTGAGGCCGCGCGCCATGCCGTAGGCTTGGTTGGCTGGCATCACGTATTCGAAAGCTTTCAATTCAATGGATTTTATTTTCGCCATGGCAACTCGACCCCCGACGCATTAACAAAGACGGCTTCGCGTGCGTTCGCTCGATGCAACGAAGGAATGCGGCGAACCAATGCAGCGCGCCAGATGACAATGTCAGTGCCCGGTCACGACGCGCGCGACCCTGCCAGGCTCGCGCGGCAGCGCATTGCCACGCCACACCACATGCAGATCCGGCCTGACCAGAAGATAGTCGAAGCCATAGACTCGCCGTGCGGCTTCGCTCTCGATATCGAGCACGGCGAATGGCGCACCGGTCGCACGGAGGGCTTCTTGCAAGCCTGACGCATCGGCCTTATCGGCTCCCAGACGCAGCAGCGTGAAACCGTCGCCGATCCGATCGTGCACGGAGACCTCGCCGGGCTCGAGCCAGACGTGCGGCAGCCGCGCGCCCGGCCAGCTCGTCGGCTCGTACTCTTCGATGTTCGGCGCCGGTCCGCCAGGCTCGTCGCAGATCACCGGAGAGCCGGCATACCGGTAGCCGAGCTCGGCGCCGACCACCCGGAACGATTTCGGCGCCTCTTCCTTGGCAAGCGCCAGCAGGTGCGCCAATGCGGCGCGGCCCTCGGGCGTATCGTCCTCGACGTCGGGACGATACGCGGCGCGCCATACCGTTCGGCCGGCAGTGCCGCCGCCGGAGGCCTTGACGTTGATGGCGCCGACCGGCCGCCGCTCGGCCTCGTAGGATTGCAGGAGTTGCGGCCCGCCCCAGCCTTGCAGCGTCGCGGCGAGCTTCCAGGACACGTCGATGGCGTCGCCGACGCCGGTGTTCATGCCAAGGCCGCCGGTCGGGATGACAAGGTGCGCCGCGTCGCCGGCGATCAACACGCGGTCTGCCAGATAATGCTCCGCCAGCAGAAGCCGCTGCACCCATTTGGCGCAATGCAGCATCTGGTATTGCACCGGCGTGCCGACAGTCGCCTCGAACAGCTTTGCCATGTCCTCGTCGTTGTCGACGACGGCATGAAGCGTGAAGTGCCGGCGGGAATCCTGGACGATCATCAGCGTCCAATGATCGTCGATGCGATTGTAGTGGCGGGCGCGCGGCGCGCGCACCTTGTCGTAGAGCTCCGGACAGTGGAACAGCGCCTGCCGCATCTCCCGCAAATGCGGCTCGCCGTCCATTTTGAAGCCGAGCTGCTTGCGGACCACGCTGGAGCCGCCGTCGCAACCGACCATGTATTCGGCACGAATTGCCATGGTCTCGCCGTTTGTCCGGTGCACCCGCGCGGTCACGCCCCGACCGTCTTGGGCGAAGGATTCCAGTTCGTGGCCGAACTTCACCGCCACATTGGGAATCCGCTCCACGATCGATTTGAGCAGCGGCTCCAGCGTGTATTGCGAAATGATCTGGTAGGGCTCGAGCGGCAGCGACCCGTCCAAGGTGACGTCCCGCTTCGCCTTGGCCTCCGCCACCGTGGGATGAGCCATCTTGAACAACGGCGGCCGCATCAGATCGAACACCAGATAGGTATCCATCGGCCAATCCGGCGGATAGCCGGCGGCGCGGACGGTGTCGGCGATGCCGAGGCGACGGAAAATCTCCATCGTCCGCGGGTTGCAGCGCTCCATTTTCGGATAGCCGAGCGGCGCGTCATTCTTCTCGATCAAGATGACGCGCACGCCGCGCTTGCCGAGGTCGATGGCGAGCGTAAGCCCGACGGGGCCCGCGCCGACGATGAGGACCTGCGTGTCCATTCCGGCCCCGGCCTTAATCGACCGATGCGCCGGAGCGCTTCACGACTTCGCCCCAGCGGACGATTTCCGATCGGACGAAGGCTTGCAAGTCCTCGACCGAGCGGCTGTCCGCCGGGACCAGCCCGATGCGGGTAATGGCGTTGCGCGTCTCGGGCAGCGCCATGGCGGCTTCGAGCGCGCCATGCAATTTGTCGACGACCGGGCGCGGCGTCGCTGCCGGCGCCACCACCATCTGCCAGGCCGCGGCATCGAAGCCCGGCACGCCGCTCTCCGCGATCGGAGCGAGTTCCGGCATGGCCGCGGCGCGCGTCTTGGTGGTCACGCCCAGCGCGCGCATCTTGCCGTCCTTGATCAACGGCACCGAGGAGGTGAAGTCCGTGAACATCACCTGTATCCGCCCGCCCATCAGATCGACTTGAGCATCCACCACCGCCTTGTAGGGCACGTGCACCATCTGGATGCCGGTCATGGCGCTGAACAGCTCGCCATTGAGGTGGAACGGGGTGCCCGGACCCGTCGAACCATAGGACAGCTCACCGGGATGCGCCTTGGCGTAGGCGATGAGTTCGGCCACCGAATGCACCGGCAGATCGTTGCTGACCACGAGGACGAATGGAATCGTCGCGATCAGCGCCAGCGGCACGAAGTCTTTCACCGGGTCATACGGCAGGTGCTTGTACAACGTGGCATTGATCGCGAGCGGCGTGCTGGTTCCCATCAGAATGGTGTAGCCGTCGGGATCCGACCTCGCGACCGCAAGCGATGCCGTCAAAGTGCCGGCGCCGGGCCGGTTCTCCACCACGAAAGGCTTGCCCAGCCGATCGGCGAGCTGAGGCGCAAGAATTCGCGCCAACAGATCGGTGGCGGCGCCTGCCCCCGTGGGCACAATGAAAGTGACATTGCGCGTCGGATATTCCTGCGCCAGCGCGCTCGCCGCCATCGCCAGAACGAGCAGCGATGCCCACAGCAGTCTCATACGTCACTCCCGGTACTGTCGATAAATTTGATCTGGCATTTTTGCCGGCGGGGAATTGCGACCGTAAAGCGATTTCGCCGCGCGCACCAGTCGGCTGCGTCACTTCGACAGCAGGCGCCACGGCGTTTCAATCGCCACGAGCATGATCGCACCGTCGGGGCCGCGGCGCGGGGCGTCGTTTTCGTGGACGACGCTGCTGCCGACCGTCCAGGCGCTGTGCTGGATGAAACTGCCATAGCTCCACCGCCCGGTGACGCGGAAGCCGCCCGGCACCGCCATCGCTTTGCCGGTCGGGTTGATGGTGCCGGCGACGATGACGCTGCCGTCGCCGAAAACCTCCCGCGCCACGTCGTCGTGGAGGTAGCCTGAGAGCCGGCTATAGCCGGCGGAAACCATCGTGCACCAGCCAACCGCGCCATCAGCGCGCGACAGTTCCTCGATGACGCGCAGGTAGTCGATGGTGTTGAGTTCCGGCCCGCCCAGGGAGCGCGCCAGCCACAGCGAGAAGAAGCCGGCCTCGGCCATGCGCCTGACCAGCGGCGCTGGCAGGCTGCGTTCGCGCTCGATGTCGCCGCGCAAGTCCCTGATCGCCGCCGTCAAGGCGCGGGCGGCTTGCAAGAATTCCTGCGCATCCGTGGGTCGGGTTACGTCGGCGGCCATCCGCAACTCATTTTCAAAGCCGGGCCCTCCGGTTTGGAAGACAGGACATCCATCACTTCGGCGACGCTGGCAACCGCGCTTTTGAGCATGGTCCGGAAAAAAGCTGCGCGCGTGCGCCTCGCCTGGTGGGCGAAGTCAAAACGTCATGCCGAAGCGCAATCGCTTCGGACGAAAGCGATCGCGCTCCGGCATTTGAAAGCTTCTTGAGGAAAACCGGCTTACCGCCGACCGCGCCGCGCTCTCAGCCGGCAGTGCTCGATTGATCCCAACCCGTAGGGGCTTCGGCGGCGTTCAGGTGCCCGACCGCCCAGCCGGCGTCGGCCGCTGCGGGGAGATGACGCGGACGATGCGGACGCTGCCGTTCGGCTGGCGCTCGTCGCGCAGACAGGACGACTTGTAATAGGGCCAAGTCCCGGTGCACGAGGTTTTTGCATCCTGATTAGCACGGCGCAGGTTTTCCGCGACGGCCATCTGAGTGACGGCCATTTGAATGCCGGCTGCGCTCGGCGCCCACATCTCGATCGGCTTGGCCGCAGTGCGCGGCGTTGGTACGACGTGGCCGGTATATTCCGCCGCCCCGGCCGCGACTTCAGGGGCAAACCCCGGAACGAACGCGACGACAAAGCCGGCGCAAACAGCCGCCGCGATGATGGCAACAAGCTTACCCATGACAGCTCCCCCGTTCGAGATACGCCTTCACGTCGCGGCTTACTGATAAGTCCGGTCGATGCCCGCTTGTTGCAGCAGTTCCGACATCCGCTTGCGCGCATGGAACATGCGGGTCTTCACGGTGTTCTCGGGTACGCCGAGGATTTCGGCGACTTCGTTGATGGACTTGTCCTGGTAGTAGGCGAGATCGATGATTTCGCGGTGGGCGAGCGACAGATGGCTCATGCAGCGGCGCAGAATGGCGACGCGATCCTTTTTCTCCACGGCGATTTCGGGATCGTCGGCCGAGTTGGGAATGGCGGCGGCCGCGTCGTCGTCAAGGGCGTCATCCTTGCGCCGGCGCAGCGCAGACAACGCCTTGAAGCGCGCGATGCCCAGGATCCAGGTCGTTACCCGGCTGTTGCCCTTGAATTGATGGGCATTCCGCCACACGTCGAGGAACACTTCGCTGACCAGGTCCTCGGCGAGCGCCTCGTCGCCGACCAGGCGGAGCAGAAACCGGTAGGTCTGCACGTTGTGCCTGGCGAACAGTACTTGCAGTGCGAGCCTGTCGCCTTTGACGATGCGCTCGAGCAAATCCGCATCATCGCGTTGTTTCGCCGCGATTGGCCGCTGGTCCGCAGAAGATCGTATGCCGATGATGGCGCGGGCCTGGATGGCGCCTGCCATAATCCCGACCGCACACTTCTGACCCAGACCTGCCGTGATCGTATTCATGTTGAGCCCCCGTTACCGTCTTTGTTGTTATCGGGGACCCTAGAGTTCCTGGACGACGATTCTCCATTCTACATTTGTTAACTTTTAGTAGCGGAAGTGAGGAGAGCTCTTATACGTGTGTATAGAATTGCGCTCCCCATAGCGGCCGTGCCGGGGGAATCGCAGCAGCTTGCCGCACCCTTCCGGAGCCTGCTTCTCAAGGACAAAGAACGATACGCGTGGCTGGCCGCGCGTGAACGCCGCTACAGCGCCGCCATGGCGCCCGCTACATGGGGCCGGGAGCGGAGCTGCCGAGCGCCTTGTCAAGACACTCGATCAGGCATTCGTCGCTAAATGGCTTGCGCAGGAAGCCGAATGCCCCGGCGTCCAAGACCCGCGAGCGCACCTTTTCGTCGAAATAGGCCGTCATGAATATGACGGGCGTACTATGGCCGTTGGCAATCAGCCGGGCCTGGAGGTCGGCGCCGCTCATCCCCGGCATATGCAGGTCGGTGATGACACACGACGAGTCCCAGATGCCGCCGGAACGAAGATAGTCCTCCGCGGAGGCAAATGTCGCGGCGTCGTAACCAAGCGACCGCACCAGGCTTTTGGTGGCCTCACGGACGGATTTATCATCGTCGATTATTGCGATCACCGGAACATTTGCCAATTTTGTGCCCTTGTCAGATTGTGACATACGAAATTGACTCATGATGCGCCATTGTACGATCGAAAGTTTTGAGTATCCGTTCGCGGCGTTGAATTATACTTGTGTATAGGCGGGCGTGGCCACTGAACGGTCATGTCTTGAACGGTCATGTCTTGAGGGCTTGGCTTGAGCGGTCATGTCTTGACGGCTTGGCTTGAGCGGTCATGGCGTGGCGCGGCGAACACCCAATGCGTCTGCCATTCGCACCAGGTCGGCGAGCGATTTTGCATTCATCTTTCGCATCACGTTGCCGCGGTGGACCTTCACCGTAATCTCGCTCACTCCGAGTTCACCTGCGATCTGCTTGTTCATCAAGCCGGCCGTGACGTATCCCATGATTTCCTGTTCGCGAGGGGTCAGCGTGTCGAAGCAAATTGTCAGCTTTGAGGTATCGCTCGCGGTTCTGCGTCGATTGCGATCTTGTTCAAGGCCGGCTTGAACCGCGTCCAGCATATCCTGGTCGCGAAACGGCTTGGGTAGAAATTCGACCGCTCCCGCTTTCATCGCCCGCACGGTCATCGGAATGTCGCCATGGCCGGTCATGAAAACGATGGGAATATGGATTTTCGCCCTGGCCAATTCCGACTGAAAATCAAGCCCGCTCACCCCCGGCAGCCGCACGTCCAGCACGAGGCAACTGGGTCCGTCCGGCGCCTTGCCTTGCAGAAACTCGTGGGCCGAGCCGAACGCCTTGACCTGCAAGCCCACCGAGCGGAACAGGCTCGATAGGCCCTCGCGCAACGAGGCGTCATCGTCGATAACAAAGACGACGGGTTGGGATTCCGCCTGCGTATTCATGCTTCGCTACTCGTCGCCGTGGCGCTTTCGCACGAACTGAACCGGACGCCTCATCATAGCAGACCGGGCATCCCGGCGGGCAGCACGACCTGGAAAATCGAACCGCACGGTTCCGCCGACAACGCCGAAAGTTGACCTTTGTGCCGCTCGATAATCAGGCGGCAGATGGCTAGTCCCAAGCCCAAACCCTGGGGCTTCGTGGTGACGAAGGCATCGAACATGCTGTGCAGCTTTTGCGGATTGATGCCCGCTCCGGAATCCTGCACCGCCACCACAATGGCATTGCGGCCATGACGCTCGGCTCGCACTTGCAGCAGCCGGAGGCTGTCGTCGAGGGCGCTCATCGCGTCGATGGCGTTGTAGACCAGATTAACGAAGACTTCCTGCAACTGGCCGCGATGGCCCATGACGAACGGCAATTCCGCCGTCAGTTCGACATGGGTCGTGATCCGGTGATCCTTCAAGTCCTCGCGCAGCGACTGGAGCACGCCGAGCGCCAGCTCATTGACGTCGATCGGCTCGTGGCCCTGATCGGCTTTGCCGAACAGGGCGCGGATGTTGTCGAATACCTGGCTGGCACGGTGGCTGTCCTTGACTATTCTGTTCAACGCGAGCCGCGCCTCGTCGAGATTGGGCGGCACGTGAGCGAGAAATCGCAGCGCGGCGCCGCCGCTCGACGCGATGCCGGCCAACGGCTGTCTCACCTCATGTCCGATCGAAGCCGCCATCGCTTCCAGGTTCATGAGCTTGTTATCGCGCTCGCGCTGCAGTTCCGCCACCGAGTGGCCGAGTTCCTCCGTGCGCTGGCGCAGCTCGTTCAACAGCCGGCCGTTCTCGACGGCGATGACCGCCTGGGCGGCGAAGTTTTGAGCGACTTCGATCTGCTCGTCGGTGAACGGCCGCACTTCCTGGCGGCCGATCGTGAACGACCCGACCAGCTCGTTCTCTTTCCACATCGGCACAGCCAGAGTCGTCCGTACACCGCCGAGATCGACGGCAGCAACCGTCGGCGGATTACGTTCGGCATAAGCCCGATCGGCGGCCAAATCGGGAATGTGGACGAGTTTTCTGGTCGCCAACAGGCGGCCGCTTGCCGAATGCTCGTCAGGACTGTACGGCGCGCGCCGGCGCAGTTCGGCGAAGGCCGGGTGCATATTATGCGTGGCAATGAGATGCAGGTTTTCGCCGTCCCAGCGGTTGATCGCGCCGTTGGCGGCGTGGCAGAGCCGGACCGCATTGGCCAGTATGTGGGCAAATACGCGCTCAAGATCGCCCGGCGAACTGCTGATAACCCGCAGCACTTCCGAGGTCGCCTTTTGCTGTTCCAATGTCTCGTTCAGCTCGCGCGTGAGCCGCGCGAGCTCTGTTTCCTGACCGCTTTTTTGGGCAGTAACCGACGACCGGCGCCGGCGCACGGCCTTGGGCGCGGTACCGCGCTTTTGGGCCGTCCTGCCGCGCCGCAGGTTGCCGCCCGCGCCGGAATGTCGTCTCACTGCCTCCCCCCGAGGCTGAGGAACAAACATCGTAGCGAGTCAGACCGGCACAGTGGAAGTGGCTGGCGGTAAATTCGGATATGCGCCAGCCCGATGGCGCGGTCGCGGGCCTGGCGTCCTCGAGCGCAGGCGGAGGCGCGCGAAATCCCTTTCAGCTCCGTAAGTTAGGAGGCGGGCGCGGCGCCCACAGGGAAGGGATGTCTCAGTGTGACAGCGCCCGCAGCTGCGCCTCAATCGCGGCGAGCGCCCGCGCCGGCTCGACCCGGGCGAAATCCGGTAGCTGATTGCGAAACCAAGTCCCCTGCCGTTTCGTATACTGGCGGGTGTCGCGCTTGCCACCTTCAATTGCATCGGCAAGCGATATCGCGCCGTCGAGATGGCGAATGAGCCACGGCACGCCGTGCGCCTTCATGGCCGGCAGGTTCGGATCCAGTTTGCGATCCGCCAGCCTGCGCACTTCGTCAAGCGCGCCGGCCGCCATCATGGCATCGAAGCGCGCGTCGATGCGGCACATCAGTTCGTCACGGTCGGGCACGAGAAAAACCTTGGCGGCGATGGCGGGATCGAGCGCCGGCGGCAGGCCCTCGTCATGCCAAGCCACCAGCGAACGGCCGGTCGCCAGAACGACCTCGAGCGCACGCGTGACACGGGCGCGGTCGGCGGGCATCAGCCGCGCCGCCGCGGCCGGGTCGCGCCGCGCCAGTTCGGCATGCAGCGCCTCGACGCCTTCGCTCGCCAGCCGCGCCCGCACATCGTCGCGGATAGCGGCCGGAATGGGCGGCACCGCGGCAAGCCCGCGGGTGAGCGCGCTGAAGTAAAGCCCGGTGCCGCCGACGACGACGGCGGCGCGCGAGTCAGGCCTGGCGGCGGCGAGGACCGCGGCGGCATCGACGCACCAGCGCCCCACCGAAAAGTTTTCCGCCGCATCGACGGTGCCATACAGCCGGTGCGGCATGCGCGCCTCTTCCTCCGGCGTCGGACGCGCGGTGATGATGCGCAGATCGCGATAGACCTGCATGGAATCGGCATTGATGATCACGCCGCCGCCGAGCCTTTCGGCCAGCGCCAGCGCCAAAGCCGACTTGCCGCTCGCCGTCGGTCCTGCGATGAGGATGATCTTCGACACGTCTTGGCCAGTTCCATTTCCCGCCGGTCGGATCGCACGGCATGTTCTATGTGGCAACGCTGATCGCTCATCCGGACCGGCCGGCCGTGACCGACGCCATGGGACGCATGGCGGCACGATATCTGCCGCATGGCCGGCCGATCGACTGGCTGGCTCCGGGCGTGGCGATGGACGTCGCTTTTCTCGCCGACGAGGTCGGCGACGACCGCCTCAACGACGCCGAAAAGCAAGCCTTTGTCAAAGACCTCGCCGCAGACCTGCGCGACATGATCGGCGGCGAACCGGTCGATGTCGTGATCCAGCCGCACGACGGGCGCCGAAAGAAGCTGCTCGTCGCCGACATGGATTCCACCATGATCGGCCAGGAATGCATCGATGAGCTCGCGGACCATGCCGGATTCAAGAGCCGCGTGGCGGCGATCACCGAGCGCGCCATGCGCGGCGAGATCGCCTTCGAGCCGGCGTTGCGGGAGCGCGTCGCGCTGCTCAAGGGCCTGCCGGCGGCGGCGATCGAAAGCGTCATTGCCGAGCGCATCCGGTTGACGCCTGGCGGCCCGACCCTGGTCGCGACCATGCGGGCGAACGGCGCTTATACCTGTTTGGTGTCCGGCGGCTTCACCGCCTTCACCGCAAGACTCGCCGCCGCAATCGGCTTCGACGAGCAGCACGCCAACACGCTGTTGACCGACGCCGACGGCCGGCTTACCGGCGACGTCGCCGAGCCGGTGCTCGGCCGCGATGCCAAGCTGACCACGCTGAGCACGCTACGCCGGCGCTTGCGGCTCGGCCGCGACGCGACGCTCGCCGTCGGCGACGGCGCCAATGATATTCCGATGATCGAAGCGGCCGGGCTCGGCGTCGCCTTTCATGGCAAGCCGGCGATCCGGGAGGCCGCGGCCGCGTGCATCGACCACGGCGACCTCACCGCACTGCTCTACGCGCAAGGCTATCGACGCGAGGAATTCGTCGAACGGAGGACAGACGACGGATGACGGATGACGGACGACAGATGACGGGAGGTCAGAGAAAATCGATCGCCGTTTCGCTTCGATCCACCGTCTGTCGTCCGTCGTCTGACCTCCGCTATTGCAGGCTCAGTGCCACGAAGCGCGTTTCGCCGTCGCCATTGGAAACCAACAGCACCGCGACCTTCTTGCCCTGAGCCTTGAGCTGATCGACCCGCGTTTTCAGATCGGTCGGATTGCCGACGGCCTGGTACTGCACCTCGACAATGACATCGCCGGGCGCAAGCCGCTTGTCGGGCTGCGAGGTATCGACGCTCGAATCCACGCCGGTGACCAGGACCCCCTTGATGGTGTCCCTGATCTTGAATTTCTTGCGCAGGTCGTCGGACAGGCTGGACAGTTCCAGGCCCAGGGTCTTTTGCACCACCGACTTCTGTTCCGGCTGGGCATCCGGCTTGGTATCGGCGGCGGCGACCTTTTCGGTGTCCTGGAGCCGGCCGACCTTGACCTGGTGGGTCTCTTCCTTGCCTTTGCGAATGACGACGACATCGACCGTCTTGCCGACCGGCGTGTCGGCGACGATGCGCGGCAGGTCGCGCATCTCCTTGATGTCATGGCCGTCGAATTTGACGACGACGTCGCCCGGTTGAATGCCGCCCGGCTTGGCCGGCCCCTTGTCGTCGACGCCGGCAACCAGCGCGCCATGCGGCGGACTGATGCTCAGGCTTTCGGCGATATCGTCGCTGACCTGCTGGATGCGGACGCCGAGCCAGCCGCGCCGCGTCTCACCGAATTGCCGTAACTGGTCGAGCACCGGCATGGCGCTGTCCGAGGGCACCGCGAAGCCGATGCCGATCGAGCCGCCGGACGGCGAGATGATCGCGGTGTTGATCCCGATCACTTCGCCGTTGAGGTTGAACAGCGGGCCGCCGGAATTGCCGCGATTGATGGCGGCGTCGGTCTGGATGTAGTTGTCATACGGGCCGGAATTGATATCGCGGTTGCGCGCCGACACGATGCCGGCGGTCACGGTGCCGCCGAGGCTGAACGGGTTGCCGATGGCGATGACCCATTCGCCCAGCCGCAGCTTGTCGGAATCGCCGAACTGCACTGCCTTGAGCGGATGCTCGGTGTGAACGCGCAGCAAGGCGAGATCGCTCTTTGAGTCCTTGCCGACCAGCTCCGCCGGCAGCTTGGTGCCGTCGTTGAGAATGACGTTGATCTCGTCGGCGTCGGCGATGACGTGATTGTTGGTCACGACCAGGCCGGACGGATCGATGATGAAGCCGGAGCCCAGCGAGTTGATGCGGTGCGGCGCGTGATCGGAATCGTCGCCGCCCTGGTCGTGCCGGTGCTTGAAGAATTCGTCGAAAAACTCCTCCATCGGCGAGCCGGGCGGCAGGTCGGGCAGGCCACTGATGCGCGCGTCGACTTTTTGCGAGGTCGAAATGTTGACCACGGCATCGATCACCTGTTCGGCGACGTCGGCGATGTTTTCCGGCCCCCGCGCCGCGGCAGGTCGCGCCGGCAGGACGAAAAGCGCCGCGGCGACGGCGACAATAGCGGCGCCGTGATGCGCGAATTGACGAAGTTGGCAAGATGTTGGCTGGCGAGACATGGAAGTCAGCGCTCCTGAAAAGGGGATTCGATTTGCAGGAAAGGTGCCCCCGCCCTGCTCCCGGCGCAAGGCCATAGCCGGCCGATCCGGCAAATAGGAACCCGATTGGGGCGGAATAGCGACCCGCCCGCGGGCTGGCGGAGCGCGGTCATGGCATCGAAAACCGGCGCGTCCTGCGGCATCGCGGTTCAGCCACGCACCAGATAGACGATCAGCACGCCGACCAGCGCCGACACGATGCCGGCGATGCGCAGGGGGCCGTCCGGCATTTCCAGGACGCTCGCCATGGCGCGCTTGGCGCCCACCGGGAACGCGGCAAGGAAAATGCCCTCGAAGGCGAAGAACAGGCCGAGCGCGGCAAGAAAGTCGGACATGAAACCGCGACCGGCTGCGCGCTATGGTCTATTTGATTGCGCTGTCGCGCTGCGACCCGGTCGCAGCGGGGTTTGCCGGAGCCGCCGCAGCCGACGGATTTCCGGTGCCTACCGGCGCCTTGCCCGCGGGATCGCCGAAATAGCGGAAGAAGTCGGAGTCCGGCCGCAGCACCAAATGGGTGTCGGGGTGCTGCATGCTCCGCTCGTAGGCCTGCATGGAGCGATAGAAGGCGAAGAAATTCGGGTCCTGGCCGTAGGCCTCGGCGAAGATACGGTTGCGCTCGGCATCGCCCTGGCCGCGGACCTGCTCGGATTGCGAACTGGCCTGGGCGATGAGGACCGTGACGTCACGATCGGCCTTGGCCCGGATCTCCTGGCTCTTTTGGCTGCCCTGGGCGCGGAACTCGGCTGCCTCGCGCTGGCGCTCGGTCTGCATGCGCTGATAGACCGCCTGGCTGTTCTGCTCCGGCAGGTCGACGCGGCGGATGCGGACATCGACGATATGGATGCCGAACGGCTGGGCGTCGCGATCGAGCTGATCGCGCATCTGCGCCATGAGGTCCTCGCGCCGGTTGCGAACCGCGTCGGCCAGCGTGGCCGCGCCCAGCACGCGCCGCAGTGCCGAGTTGAGCAAAATCGCCAGCTGCGAGTTGGCGCCGTCCGGACCGACCGTCTGATAGAACTTGAGCGGATCGGTGATGCGGTAGCGCGCGAAGGCGTCGACCACGAGCCGCTCGCCGGCCTGCGCGACGCCGGCGACGGCATTGTCCTGGCTCGAGGCGATCACCTCCTGCGCCGGCGATTCGATGTTGAGGATGCGCTTGTCGATATAGATCACGCTGTCGATGAACGGCACTTTGGCGTTGAGCCCGGGATCGGTGATGACGCGCACCGGTTGGCCGAGCCGGACCACCAGCGCCTGGCGGGTCTGATAGACGGTGAAGAAGGTGCTGTAGCCGACGATCACGGCCATGAGCAGCAGAGCGGCGATGGCGCCGCCGACGAGGCTGAGCTTCATGGCGTGCCTCCGGTCTGCGGCTGCGGCGTCGGCGACGTGCCGCGCTGCCGCGATAGATCGTTGAGCGGCAGATAGGGCACGACCCCGGGCCCGCCCTGCGGGCCGGTATCGATGATCGTCTTGTCGGTGCCGCCGAGAACGCGCTCCATCGTCTCCAGGTAGATGCGCTCGCGGGTGACGTCGGGCGCCTTCTTGTATTGATCGTAGACTTGCGAAAAACGCGACGCCTGGCCGGTAGCCTCGGCCACCGTCTGCTCGCGGTAGGCTTCGGCGTCCTGAATGATCTTGGCGGCGCGGCCGCGCGCCTCGGGCACGACCCGGTTGGCGTAGGTCTGCGCTTCGTTCTGCGCCCGTTCGAGATCGGAGCGCGCCGCCTGCACGTCACGGAACGCATCGATCACCTGGGTCGGCGGATCGACTTTCTGCAATTGCACCTGCTGCACCTGAACGCCGGCGCCGTAATTGTCGAGTGTGGTCTGCATCAGTTCCTGCACCGCCGTCTCGATGGTTTGGCGGGCGCCGGTCAGGATCGGCTGGATGTTGGAACGGCCGATCACCGCGCGCATGGCGCTTTCGGCTACGGCCTTCACGGTAGCTTCCGGAGCCTGGACGTTGAACAGATAATCGCCGACCCCGCTCGGCTTGACCTTCCACAGCACGGAGAAATCGACATCGACGATGTTCTCGTCGGCGGTGAGCATCAGGCTTTCTTCCGGCACGTCGCGGATCGAAGTGCCGCGCCGCATGTCATCGGACTCGCGAAAGCCGATGTCGATCTTGTTGACGCGCAGCGCCTGCGGCGTCAGCGCGGTCTCGATCGGATAGGGCAAATGATAATTCAGTCCCGGCTGGACCTCGCGCACGAATTTGCCGAAGCGAACCACCACGCCGAGTTCGTCGGGCTCGACGCGGAAAAATCCGGAAAATCCCCACAGCGCCACGATCACCAGCGCAATCAGCGCGATGCCGCGGCCGCCGAGATTACCCGGCATGAAGGCACGCAGCTTGTCCTGGCTTCGCCGCAGGAATTCTTCGAGATCGGGCGGCCGCGACCCTGGCGATTGCGGCCCCGAGCCCCACGGTCCTTTCGACCCCGAACCCCACGGGCCGCCGGATTGGTTGTTCCACGGCATCAATGCTCTCCTCGGGCGCGTGGCCCGGTTTCGGGGGGTTATAGGGGACCGCAACAGCCCTTACAACGCGCAGTTATGACGCGCGCGGCGGGCGGCGTCCGCCAATCAATTCCGCGGCATCAACGCTGCATCGGGGTTTCACCCGCTGCTTGTAGCGGCGGCTCGCGGTCCCGGCGCTGCGCGTTCATAGCGGACAAAAGCAAAAGCAGCGTCGTCCTCCGATCCCGGTTGATGCTCCGTGCGGGCACTTTCATGCCACACGCCGGGATCGATCGCGGGGAAGCATGCGTCGCCTGTGACGCTCAACCCGACATGGGTGATGGCCAGTCGCGTCGCCAACGGCAGGGCTTGAGCATAGATGTCGGCGCCTCCGGCAACAACGACGGTATCGGCTGACCGGCGCAACGCATCGCCGTGCGCCGCCGCCAGCGCGGCCTCGAGGCTCGGCGCCACCACGATGCCCGGCGCGGCAAAGTCGCGGTCGCGGCTGACCACGATCGTGGTGCGGCCGGCCAGCGGCTTGCCGATTGACCGATAGGTCTTGCGCCCCATCACCACCGGCTTGCCCATGGTCAGCGCGCGAAAATGCTGCATGTCGGATTTGAGCCGCCACGGCAGCGCGTTGCCGCGACCGATGACGCCGTTTCGGGCAACGGCGGCGAGGAGAAGGATATCGATGCTCACACCGCGACCGCAGCCTTGATGTGCGGATGCGGGTCGTAGCCTTCGAGCGAAAAGTCCTCGTAGCGCAGCGCGAACAGATCGTCGGCTGCCGGATTCATGCGCAGTGTCGGCAGCGGGCGGGGCGAGCGCGACAGCTGCAAATGCGCCTGTTCGAGATGATTGAGATAAAGATGCGCGTCGCCCAAGCTGTGGATGAAGCTGCCCGGCTTCAGCCCCGTCACGTGGGCGACCGCGAGCGTCAACAGCGCATAGGAGGCGATGTTGAACGGCACGCCGAGAAAGACGTCGGCCGAGCGCTGATAGAGCTGACACGACAGCGCGCCGTCGGCGACGTTGAACTGAAACAGGCAATGGCACGGCGGCAGCGCCATCGCCTCGATCTCCGCCGGATTCCAGGCGGTGACGATCAAGCGGCGCGACGACGGATTGCGCCTGATTTCGGCCAGGAGGTTCTTCATCTGGTCGATGCTGCGGCCGTCCGGCGCCGGCCATGAGCGCCACTGCCGGCCGTAGATCGGGCCGAGTTCGCCGTTCTCGTCGGCCCATTCGTTCCAGATGGTGATGCCGTGATCGTTGAGATATTTGACGTTGGTGTCGCCGCGCAGGAACCAGAGCAACTCGTAGATGATGGATTTGACGTGCAGCTTCTTGGTGGTGACCAGCGGAAAGCCTTCGCTCAGATCGAACCGCATCTGGTGGCCGAAGACCGAGCGCGTGCCGGTGCCGGTGCGGTCGCGCTTTTCCACGCCCTCGGCGAGCACGCGTTCCATGAGGTCGAGATATTGCCGCATCGGTCTGGCTCGGCTGAGTTGTCGGCAAAGCTTAGCTTCAAATGAGGAAGGAACGAAGCAGCCGCAAGGCTGCTGTGGATCGCTCAAACCAGGCCGCCGAGCCCGAGCAGCGCCGCGGCGGCAAAGATCCAAAGCGGGCTGATCCGGATCCAATAGGCGAACAGGGCGGTTAGCAGCGAGATCGCCGCCGCTCGCCAGCTGTAATCGGCGGCGGTCGCCACCACGGCGGCGCTCGCCGCGGTAAGGCCGAGCGTCACCGGAACCAGCCCGCCGGACAGCGCCACCTGCCAGGCGGCGCCGCGGAAGCGGTCGAAGGTGCGGCCGACGAAAAAGGCGAACAGGCAGGTCGGCCCGCACATCGACAGCGTCGCCACCAGCGCGCCGATCAGTCCGGCAACGTGATAGCCGATCAAGGTGACGATGATGACATTCGGCCCCGGCGTCACCTGCGCCAGCGCAAACGTGTCGGCGAACTGCGCATCGGTCAGCCAATGCTTCACGTCGACCGCATAGCGGTGCATTTCCGGCACGGCCGAATTGGCGCCGCCGATGGCGAACAGCGACATCAGCGCGAAAAAGCCCGCGAGCGTGAGCAGGGCGTCGCCGCCGGCTTTCATCGCCGCACCCAGGCGAGCGCGATGCTGATGGGCAGCACCACGATGAGCACCAGCGGCAACGGCCAGTGCATGATGCCGATCGCGCCGAACGTGACGATGGCGACAACCGGCCGCTCGACGGCGCGGCCGCGAAACAGCGGTCCCGCCATCTTGGCGACCGTTGCCATCATCAAGCCAGCCGCCGCGGCCGCAACGCCGATGAGCGCGCGTCGCAGCGCCGGCAGATCGCCGTAATGGGCATACAGCGCGCCGATCATGACGATGATCACCATCGGCGGGCCGAGCAGGCCCGTCAGCGCGATCACGGCGCCGAGCGGACCGCGGAACCGCGAGCCGAAGATGACGGAGAAGTTGACGATGTTGGGCCCCGGCAGAAACGCGCACAGCGCGTAAGCCTCGTTGAATTGCTCCGGCGTGAGCCAACGGCGCTCCTCCACCATCATGCGCCGCGACCATGCCAGCACGCCGCCGAAGCCGGACAGCGAGATGGTGGCAAAGGTGATGAAGAGTTCGGCGAGGCTTGGCCGCGGCGGCGCGAGCGAGGCGGCTGCGGGTGGCGTTTCGGCGGGCGGAGTTTCGACAGGAGGAGTTTCGGCGGGAGGACTTGGCGGGCGAGTGAGCCTTGGGAAAGACATGGTCGGTCGTTTAGCGCCCGTTCGCCGTCGCGGCCATAGGTATTCGCGCAGGCGGGCAATGCGGCAATCGCGAAGCGGCGCAAGATGCATGGCGTCTTGGTGCACCGGTTTAAAGTTGTACATTGGCTTTGGTTGCCTTGGTAACGCGCAGCCTGTGCGTTCGAACCGTGTTGCTGCGAGCTGTTTGCTGGTTCGCCTTGTTCATTGAAGTGGCCCGCATGAACGCCGATGCGAAAGTTTTTATGACCGGTGCCAGCGGCTTCGTGGGTTCTGCGGTGCTGCGGGCGCTGCTCCAAGCCGGTTTTGCCATAAACGCCCTGGTACGGCCGACCAGCCGCTACGATGACCTGGCCGCGGCGGGCGTACAGTTTTTCAACGGCGATCTACGCGATCGCGGCGCGATCCGGGCCGCAATGGCCGGCAGCCGCTATGTCTTCCACGTCGCGGCGGATTATCGGCTATGGGTCCCCGATCGCGATGCGTTGTTTGCCAGCAACGTCGACGGCACGCGAAATGTCATGACGGAAGCCCTGCACGCCGGCGTCGAGCGCGTCGTCTATACCAGCAGCGTCGCCACGCTGGCGTTGCGTGCGGACGGCGCGCCGGCCGACGAAAGCGTGCTGCTCGCCGAGCGCGACGGCATCGGCGCATACAAGCGCAGCAAGATTGCCGCGGAGCGGCTGGTGTGCGCGATGATCGAAAAAGGCCTGCCCGCGGTCATCGTCAATCCATCGACGCCGATCGGACCGCGCGACGCGCGGCCGACGCCGACCGGCAGGATCATCGTGGCGGCCGCGTCGGGGCGAATTCCGGCGTTTGTCGATACCGGCCTCAATCTGGTCCATGTCGACGACGTCGCGCAGGGCCATCTCGCCGCGCTGCGAGCTGGCAGGATCGGCGAGCGCTACATCCTCGGCGGGCACAACGTCTTGTTCTCGCAAATGATCGCCGACATCGCCGGTTTGACCGGACGCCGCGTGCCGAAGCTTCGGCTGCCGTGGTACGCGACGGTGCCGATCGCCGCCATCGCCGAAGCAGCCGCGTGGCTGACCGGACGCGAGCCGCTGGCGACACTGGATGGCGTCAGGATGGCGCGGCATCGCATGTTCTTCACGTCGGCGAAGGCCGAGCAAGAATTGGGCGTCCGGGCGCGGCCGTATCGGGAAGCTCTGCGCGACGCGATCCGATGGTTTGCGGATTTTGGCTATTTGCCATCGCTGCCGAAGAAGTCGCCATAGGAGCCGAGGCGAGCCTCCGACTGCCGAAGCGCCGCCAGCACCGCGGGCGCCCGCAGCGCGGCAAGTTCGTCGCGATAGCGATAGCCTCCGGCATGACCGGGAAATTGGTCCGTCAAAGCCGGGTGGGTGTAGATTTCGCTCAAACCACGCGGCAGATTACGCAACAGCCCGGCCAGCCGCTCGGCCGTCATTGCCCCGCTCCAGGCAAGGCCGAATACCGCGTCCGGCGTGAGCAACCCGGCCCGCCGCGCCTGCGCGCGCAGCAACCCGACAAAAGGCTCGAGCAGGCGACGCGACACGCCGGTTCGCCGTTTCTCGATTCGGGCAAGGACGCGCGCCGGCTCGGCGGGAAGGCGCAACGCACGCATGCCGAAACGCCGGCCGACGTCGATGATCTGCCGCGAAACGAGCGGGTGAAGGTGGTAATGCTTGTGCACGTCGACGTGATCGAGCGCCAAACCGGTGGCGCGAAAAGCTTCGAATTGCGCCGCGATTTCCGCCCGCATTTGCCGCCGCAGCGCCGGACGACATGCGAGCTCCAGACCCAATCGCGCCAGATCGCGGCGCAACCGTCCATCGCGATCGACAAGACCGCGAATACGCTCCGGCGGCAGCGTCGGCGTTCCCTCGACGACCACCAGGTGCAGACCGACCCGCAGCGTCGGCAGCGCCTGTGCCCGCCGCACCGCGTCGGCGGCTGCCGGCGCAGCGACCATCAGGCTGGCGGCGCTCAGAATGCCGAAGCGATGCGCCGCCTCGACCGCCGCGTTGACCTCTTCGGCCAGACCAAAATCGTCGGCTGTAACGATGAGTCGCTTCAAGCCCGCACCGCCGTCGAAGCCGCTACCGGGCGGCGCTTGAAGGACCAAAGTCCGCATCACGGCACCGCGCGTTTGCGGTCGGGCATGAGCCGGCCGTCCCAACCGACCCGATAGGCCGCTCCGCGCCAGTCCACGGCGGTGCCGAACAGGCTCCAGACATAAACCGCAAACGATAGCAGATCGCGGAACGGAATAAGCCAATAGGGCTGCCGCGCCAGTCCGAACGCATGTTCGACACAAAGACAGAGCACGCCGCGGCAGGCGAGCGCCGTCGCGGCCAGGACAAGCGCGTCGCTGCCGCCGGCCAGGATGCCGAGCAGGGACAGCGGCAACGGGTGCGTGACCACCGCGCCGCAATAGCCGAGCGGGTCGATGCTCTTGATGGTGCGCGAGACGCGCAGATCGTGGGCCAGCAAAGCCGCCAGGCTGCGTTCGAAACATGCGTGTGGAACCGAGAATGGCGGAATAGCCACGTCATCGCCCGCCGTACGGATCGCGGCGCCGATTGCATAATCATCGGCGAGCGTGTCGGCAAAGGCCTCAAAGCCGCCGATGCGTCGCAGCGTGCTGCGCCGCATCGCGATGGTCGAACCGAAACACGGCCGCGCCAAAGCCAGCCGCAGCGCCAGCACCACATTGGGCAGGAAGTGACAGTTGATGGCGAGCGCCGACAGCCGGGCCCAGACGCCGGCGCCGGCAATACCGTGGTAGAGGCAAGTCACCCCGCCGACGCCGGGCCGCTGCAATTGCGTGGCGATCGCCTGCAAATAATCGCGACCGACCTCGATGTCGCTGTCGGCGATCACCAGCAGGTCGTGCTGGGCGCGCGGCAGCATATTGGCGAGATTGGCAATCTTTGGATTGCTGCCGCGCCGGCGCGGATCGATCACCAGTTCGACGTCGGGCTCACGGCGCCGGAGCGATTGAACTGCCGCGATCGCGGTGTCCGCGCCGTCCTGGACCCCGCACACGACCTGGATCGGCGCGCCATAGTCCTGCGCGCAAAACGACTGCAGCCGCCGCGCCAGATCCGGTTCGGCGCCGTGCAGCGGCTTCAAGATCGTGATCGGTTCGGGTGCAGCCGGACATTGCGGACCGCCGGATCGGCGAGGTGGGAAACGCAGCACCGCCACCGCGGCGGCCAACAGATAAAGGCAGCCGAGCACGGCGCCGGCGAGGCACAGTCCGGAGAGTATTTCGAGTACCCAAAATCCGATATGCGCAATCATGAAGGCTCCGCAACAAAGGTCCCTTCCCGCGCAAATCGCGCTTTGGCTTTCCGAGGCCGCTGGGCAGCGGGCGTGGCCATGGCGCCGCTGCAATGGAATTGCGCTGCGCCGCGCCGAGCGAAAGCTCATATTGCCGCAGACGGCGCGATGTCGCTCATTTGCGGCCGCGCCAAAAGATAGCCTTCCAGCCCGAGTATTGACAGGTCAAAGGCGTGCCCGACGGGCCGAGCCCATGGCACGGTCGGCGGCGGCGCGGCGACCGGTTCGCGGCCGGGGGAGAAAGTTGCGCTGATTGAACGCCCGGGCGATCAACCACCCACGATTAGCCCCAGGCACAGGATACGAGCGGTTCCAAGGATTTACCGCCGGCGTCCGCGCAATCGGGCAGTATGGACCAATCCGCGCCAGTTTTCGGGTTCCGCGACGCCCCGGCGCCTTCGCCGCACGGGCGGCGCCCGACGCGGGGCCGGGTTCATCGGGCGCGGCACTCTTTTTTCGGCAAGCTTTTGTGCCTATATTCGAGGTGCCGGTGCAAACCGGCTATGGCGATAAACGGGCGTCGTAATAAACCTTTCGGACCCGGGGGCGGTACCCGGCGACTCCACCAATTCGGAGGACAGATGACCGGCGACAGACGACAGGTTCCAAAAATCCGTCCTCTGCTGCCCGTCGTCCGTTCCTCCGCCTACGGGGTCGAAATAGGATCGACGAGGGCGTAAAGGACGTGCTTTTGCTCGGCATGGTTCCGCCGTTATCGGGCCAATTTCATAGTTGCAAACGACAACTATGCTCCGGTTGCTCTGGCTGCGTAACGCAGTCTGAAAGACCGACTTAAAGCCCTGGCGTCTTAGCAGCGTCAGGCGGGGTTCGGAGGCACCTGGCAACAGAAGCCTCCACTTTCCAGTGGTCGGATTACGGATGACTGCGGACAGAATCAGTTTGGACCTCTATCATTTATTGCTTATCTGCGGTTCGCCATCCGACATTCATCATCTGCCATGACCGACCAAATCCGCTACGATCTCCTTGCCCAAGCTGCGTTGCGCGGCGTCGTGCGCACCGTGATGACCGACGTCGCCAGGAAGGGGCTACCCGGCGAGCACCACTTCAAGATCACGTTCAACACCACGGCGCCGGGCGTGCGCTTGTCGGAGCGGATGCGCGGGCAATATCCGCAAACCATGACCATCGTCCTGCAGCATCAATTCTGGGATCTCGTGGTCGGCGAATTGGGCTTCGAAGTCGGGCTGTCGTTTGGCGGCGTGGCAGAGCCAGTGGCCGTGCCGTTCGATGCCATCACGGCGTTCTTCGATCCGGCGGCCCAGTTTGGCTTGCAGTTCGAAAGCGCCGAAAGCCTGGCGGCCGAGCGCACCAGCGCGACGCCGCAGATCCCGGACAAAGCCGCCGCTCCCGCGGACCGGCTTCCCGAGCCGAGCAAGACCGAGGCCGCCCCGCCGCCCCGACCGGAGCCCGACCGTGGTCCCAGCGGGGCCGAAGTCGTGCGGCTCGACCGCTTCCGGAAGAAGTAGCAGCCGAACAGCCGGAAAGAATTGGCCTCGACCCCGAGCCGCAACGGCTCCGGCTCGCCGGGTCGAGGACGGTTCGTTCCCGGGAATCGGGCCGCATAGAATTTATAACGCATATTTCCCATCTTGTAACAAAGACTTCCTTTTCTTTGGGCGAACTATTGGCCCAAACAGAACGATATTCTACATGGGGACGCAGGGGCCGTTTCCGACAGGTTTCACATGATCAAAGCTGTGCCCAACCGCCGCCTGCCGGCCGGACCATCCGCCATCGGCAGCGCCTTGGAATTGGCAGCTCGGCTGCTCGGCGAGCGATGTGCCGCGCTCGATCTCCTCGAACGCCTTGCCGCCGCGCGCGATGAAGTCGCCGGCGCGATCGTCTTCACCACGAGCTTCGGCATCGAGGACCAGGCGATCACGCACGCGATCTTCAGCCAGGATCTAGCCATCGATGTCGTGACGCTCGACACCGGTCGACTGTTCCCCGAGACCTATCAGGTGTGGGCGGAGACCGAGCGCCGCTACGGCCGGCGCATCCGCGCGGTGTTTCCCGACCACGACAATGTCGAAGCCTGGATTGCGCAGCATGGCGTCGACGGCTTTCGCACCTCCGTCGCGGCGCGCCAGGCGTGCTGCTTCGCCCGCAAGGTCGAGCCACTCGGCCGCGCCCTTGCCGGCGCCGACGCCTGGATCACCGGGCTCCGCGCCGAGCAATCCCTCGATCGGGCGAGCCTGTCCTACGCGGCCGTCGACCCGACCCACGGCCTCCTCAAGCTCAACCCGCTCGTCGATTGGCAGCGCGGCGACGTGGTCACGTTCGTGCACGCCCACCACGTTCCCTACAACCTGCTGCACGACCGCGGGTTCTTGTCGATCGGCTGCGCGCCGTGCACGCGCGCGGTAGCGCCAGGTGAACCGGAGCGCGCAGGCCGCTGGTGGTGGGAACACGAGGAAAAAAAGGAATGCGGGCTGCACCGGCCGCTCGCAGTGTGCTCCTGACCATGAATGCCACAACCGACATGATGGCCGATACAATGACAGGCTTAACGGCGTCGCCGCGAAGCGCGGCCCAGACGCCCCGCGCGTTCCATACCGCCGGCTTGACGCATCTCGACCGTCTCGAAGCCGAGAGCATCTTCATCATCCGCGAGGCCGTCGCCGAGGCCGACAATCCGGTGATGCTGTACTCGATCGGCAAGGATTCCTCGGTTCTGCTGCATCTGGCGCGCAAGGCGTTTTTTCCGGCCAAGCTGCCGTTCCCGCTCCTGCATATCGACACGACCTGGAAGTTCCGCGACATGATCGCCTTTCGCGACCAGCGCGCCCGCGAGTACGGCCTCGATCTCATCGTTCACATCAATCGCGACGGGCTTGCCCGCGGCATCGGTCCGATCAGCCACGGCTCCGAACTGCACACCGACGTGATGAAGACGCAAGCCTTGCGCCAAGCGCTCGATGCCCACCGCTTCGACGTCGCGATCGGCGGTGCCCGGCGCGACGAGGAGCGCTCGCGCGCCAAGGAACGAGTGTTTTCCGTGCGCAACGCCCATCATCGCTGGAATCCCAAGCGCCAGCGCCCCGAACCATGGCGCCTCTACAACACCCGCAAGCGGCGCGGCGAGAGCCTGCGCGTCTTCCCGCTGTCCAACTGGACCGAACTCGACGTCTGGACCTACATCCATCGCGAACAGATTCCCGTCGTCCCGCTCTATTTCGCCGCGCCGCGCCCCGTCGTCGAACGCGACGGGCTGCTGATCATGCGCGACGACGACCGGCTGCCGCTCGCCGCCGGCGAAGCGCCGGCATTGCGGACCATCCGCTTTCGCACGCTCGGCTGTTATCCGCTGACCGGCGCGATCGAGAGCACGGCGGCAACCGTGCCGGAGATCATCCTCGAAACCGCCGAAAGCCGGTTTTCCGAACGGCGCAACCGCGCGATCGATCACGACGGCGCAGCTTCGATGGAGCGCAAGAAGCAGGAAGGCTATTTCTGAAATGACGATCCAGCCGGCGCCCAGCGCGTTTGCGCCCGACGATTTTGCCAGCGAGCTGAACCGCAAGAGCCTGCTGCGGTTCATCGCCTGCGGCTCGGTCGACCACGGCAAGTCGACGCTGATCGGCCGTCTGCTCTACGAGGCAAAGCTCTTGTGCGACGACCAGATCGGCGCCTTGGCGAGCGAATTGCGCAAATACGGCACCCAGGACGGCGAGCTCGATTTTTCCCTGCTGCTCGACGGGCTCGCCGCCGAACGCGAGCAGAAGATCACCATCGACGTCGCCTACCGCTTCTTCGCCACCGATCGGCGCAAGTTCATCGTGGCGGACGCGCCCGGCCATGAGCAGTATACCCGCAACATGGCGACCGGGGCTTCCACGGCCGAACTCGCCTTGATCCTGGTCAACGCCGAAGCCGGATTGACCCGCCAGACCAGGCGCCACAGCGTCATCGTTTCCGCGCTCGGCGTTCGTCACTTCGTCGTCGCGGTCAACAAGATGGACCTCGTCGGCTGGTCCGAAGCGGCGTTTCGCGCCATCGAAGCGGAGTGTCGCGCGGTCGCCGAACGAGTTGGGCGTCGCCGAGGTCGTGTGCATCCCGCTGTCGGCCCGCGGCGGCGACAACGTGGTCCGCCGCGGGCGACACATGGATTGGTATCGCGGCCCGACGCTGCTCGAATACCTGGAGGCGGTGGAGATTGCACCCCCGACGCAGCGCACGCCGCTGCGCTTGCCGGTGCAACTGGTCAATCGGCCGACGCCGGATTTTCGCGGCTATAGCGGCCTGATCGCGAGCGGCGACATCTATGCCGGCATGCCGGTGCGGGTCTTGCCGTCCGGCCAGACCTCCGCCATCGCCCGCATCGTGGACTTCGGTGACGACATCGACCGCGCCACGGCGGGGCGTTCGGTCACCGTCACGCTCGCCGACGACCTTGACGTATCGCGCGGCGACGTCATTGCGGACTTGGCGCAGCCGCCCGCGGTGACCGACCGGCTGGCCGCCCGCATCGTCTGGATGGGCGGCGATCCGCTGACGGCGGGCCGCAGCTATCTGATCAAGCTCGGGACCTGCACGGCGACGGCGACAGTAGAGCCGAAGCTCAGCGCGCTCGATCTCGACACCCGCCAATCGCTGTCCGCCGACCGCCTGTTCATGAATGACATCGGCGACTGCGTGCTGGCGCTCGATCGCGCCGTGGCAGTCGATCGCTATGCGGACAGCAAAGAGACCGGAAGCTTCATCCTGATCGATCCGGAATCGTTCGACACCGTCGGCATGGGATTGGTTGGGGACACTGCGCCGGCACAAAACCGTTTATCCGGCCTGCGCCGCTGGTTGCCCTATCGTTCTAAAAACACCACCGCGGCGCCGCGCGCGCAAAGCGCTCAGGCGCGTGCCAATGATTCGCACTTTCGCTCGATCGCCAAGGCGATCAGCTGGCGCGCCACTGGCAGCCTCGATACGTTTGTGGTCGCGCTGTTCATTACCGGCAGCTCGGTGTTCGCCGGCTCGATCGCCGTCACCGAGATCATCACCAAGATCATGTTCTATTACCTGCACGAGCGGGCCTGGTCGTTCATTCCGTGGGGCCGGCCGTCGAGCGCAACGGACTGAAACACCGTTCGTCCGCACTCGGACAGATCGCGCAATTCGCGCGCTGCCGACCGTGCTAGTGTCGCCAGGGAACCAGACATCCGGCGAGCGCATAAGCCCGAAATGGCCAAGACCCGCATCGAAACCGATTCGTTCGGCCCGATCGAGGTGCCGGCCGACCGTTACTGGGGTGCCCAGACCGAGCGGTCGCGCAACAATTTCCGTATCGGCGAAGAGCGCATGCCGCGCCCGATCATCCGGGCGCTCGCCATCGTCAAGCAGGCCGCGGCGCAAACCAATCTCGAGCTTGGACTACTCGATGCACGGCGCGCCAAGGCGATCGTGCATGCAGCGCAGGAGATCATCGACGGCAAGCTTGACGACCATTTTCCACTTTCGGTCTGGCAGACCGGCTCCGGCACCCAGACCAACATGAACGTCAACGAGGTGATCGCCAACCGGGCCAATGAGATGCTCGGCGCGCCGCGCGGCGCCAAATCGCCGATCCATCCCAACGACCACGTCAATATGAGTCAGTCGTCGAACGACTGCTTCCCGACCGCGATGCATATCGCCGCCGCCGAAGAAATCTCACAGCGGCTCGTGCCGGCGCTCGAACATTTGCGGGCGGCGCTCGCGGCCAAAACCAAGGAATTCCGTTCCATCGTCAAGATCGGCCGCACCCACACCCAGGATGCGACGCCGCTGACCTTGGGCCAGGAATTCTCCGGCTATGCCGCGCAAGTGACCTCCGGTATCGCGCGCGTCAAGACCGGATTGAAGGAACTGTTTCCGCTGGCGCAGGGCGGCACGGCGGTGGGAACCGGTCTCAACACCAAGCGCGCCTTCGCCAAGCTGTTCGCGAAGAAAGTCGTGCGTCTGACCGGCCTGCCCTTCGTCAGCGCGCCCAACAAATTCGAGGCACTGGCGTCCCATGGCGCGCTGGCCTTTGCGCACGGCGCGCTGAACGCGCTTGCCGCCGACCTGTTCAAGATCGGCAACGACATCCGCTTTCTTGGCTCCGGTCCGCGCTCGGGATTTGGCGAATTGATCCTGCCGGAGAACGAGCCGGGCTCCTCGATCATGCCCGGCAAGGTCAATCCGACCCAGTGCGAAGCGCTGACCATGGTGTGCTGCCGCGTTTTCGGCAATGACACCACGATCGTCGTGGCGGCGAGCCAAGGCCATTTCGAGCTCAACGTGTTCAAGCCGGTGATCGCCTACGCGGCGCTGCAATCGATCCGGCTTCTCGCCGACGTTGCCAATTCGTTCACCGACCATTGCGTCGTCGGCATCCGCCCCAATGTCGGGCGCATCGACGAATTGATGACAAATTCGCTGATGCTTGTCACCGCGCTGACGCCCCATATCGGCTATGACAAGGCGGCCCGGATCGCCAAGGCCGCCCACGCCAACGGTACGACCTTGCGGGAAGAAGCGATCCGGCTCGGTTTAGTCTCGGAAAAGGAGTTCGACCGGCTTGTTCAGCCGGCCCGCATGACGCATCCGGACCCTTAAGCGCCGCGATCGGGCCATCATGTCCATAAAAATGCTGTTATTTGTCCTAAGTGATGTTTGTCCCAAAGGGATTTTGTCCCGGGTGATCCAATACGCCGTTGACGGCGTATGTCTAACGACGAAGCGGGCCTGGATGGCCTGATACTACAGTATCTGGTTACCGCCGAGCTTCTTCATGGGCGACGCACACAATCTCCGCAGCGAGCGGAAGCGTGCCAAAAGGCGCGCTGCCGAAAAAATCGCTGCGCAAAACAGACTTTCTTACGGCCGTACAAAACCGGAGCGAACCAAAACACAGGCTGTGAGCGACAAAGCCCAACGAAGGCTCGATCAACATCGGATCGAAACGGGAGAGAGGCAATGAAGTCGCCCGTCATCAAGCGCTCGATCGTCATCGCCGGCCACAAGACGAGCGTCAGTCTTGAAGATGCATTCTGGAGAGGCCTGAAGGATATCGCGGTCGCGCAGCGCATGACGCTGTCCGAACTTGTCGCGACCATCAATTCCGGTCGTCCGCATGGCAATCTGTCATCGGCCATCCGGCTGTTCGTGCTCAATCATTATCAGGAGCGCATCAACGGCCACAGCGAGAGCGAGCAGCCGCCGGGCGACTTGATGGTGGTGCCGCCGCGGCCGACGTCAGTTTTGCGGCCCGAGTAGATTAAGCGGCCCGTGCTTGTCCGGTCCCGCGGTTCGCGGTGCCGCGGGCGCTGCTGCCGCAGGCGGCAGCGATCGCGGCCGGTTCGGATCGAATGTTCCGGTTGCGGCCGACGATTCCGGCTGCAGGAGATCGAGGCCGCGTCCGTTCCACGCCTGCGCCGGCATGCCCAGCAGAATTCCGGATTCGATCAGCGCGCCGGACGGCATCGGCCGGATGATCGGGAATTCCGGGTGCCCGGCTCGCCCCAGAACCTCGCGCCGTCCATTGGCCTCGATCAATTCGAGGCGACGGGTCTGCAGTTCGGCGGCGCGCAGCGCCAGCCAGCCGCTCAAAGCTGACATATCGAGGGTCCGCTGCGGCGCCGCGAGCGGGCCTTTCAGCGTGACGCCAAGTTCCGGACGTAGGGTGATCAAGGCATGGGCCGGCGGTGGCGCGGAGAGCGTCAGCCGCGCATCGATCGCGGCGCTGCCGAGATCAAGCACGCCGGCAAGCGCCAGCTCGGAGCCATCCTTCGCGTGCAACGTGACATTGGCGACGCTGGCCTTACCGCCGGTTATGGTGAGCGTTGCGTCACCTTGCGGCAGCGCGAGGGTGTCGTTCGCCAGCGCCGTGCTTACCGCAGCCTGGATTTTCGCGGGCTCCATCGTTGCGCTTCGATCGGCGGCGCGTAGCGCGGCAGCGAATGCGGCCGCGCCCAGTCCCGTCACATGGGCGTCCGCAACGGCGATAGCGCCGCCGCCGTGCAGCGCACCGATAATGGCGGCAGGGCTCTGACCGATGCTGTCGGCGTCCACCTTGAGCGACAAGCGCCCGCCGAGGGTTTTGCTGTCCACGTGCAGGATCGTTGCGGCATCGGCATCGCCCAGCGTGACGTGGCCGTGACTGACAAGTCCGTCGGCGTCGCGGCGGAACACCAGATTGCCGGCGAGCCGGCCGCCGGCAAGACTGCCATCGAGGGTGGCGAATTCGATCGCGGAAGGACCGAACCGCGCCACGCCCGCAAGGTCGCTCGCGACCAATGACGGCGTGACAGCGGCGCGCTCGAGCTTGAACGTCACGGCGCCATTGATGGCGCTGAATGCGCCGGCCCCGACCGGCTGGCTCGACCACAGCGCCGCGCCGCCTGGTGCTTGACTTGGCAGCCCCAACAGCAGCGCTGCCGCATGAGCAGCGTCGACATCGCGCGCGGTGATGTCGCCATCGACGGCGATCGGGCTCGCAACATCGACATTGAGACGTCCGCGCCACGACGACTTGCCGACCGCAATGTCCATTTCGGTGAGCGCCAGCTTGGCGCCCGAGACCGCCACCGCCGCACGGGCGGAGACCGGAACAGCGACACCCGGCTGCCCGGTCAGGGCCTGCTGCAGCGGCCGAAAGTCGCCCGCCGAAGCAAGGACCTGGAACTTGGCGCTCGGCCCGGCGTCGCCCTCGAGGTGCAGCGCGCCGCGCATCGCCGCATCGAGACCGCTTGCCGCGGCCTGGCCCTCGACGCGCAGATCGCCGTCGAGGGGCCCGGTCGCCGACAGCGTTATGGTGGCGGGCAGCTGATCGACCGCCAGTACCCGATCAAGACCGAACAGTGCAACCAGCGCGGTGCCGTCATCGGCGTCGAGGCGGCTGTCGATCCGCACCGTCGCTGCGCTGACGTTGGATGCGTCGCCGGTCGCCTCGCCGGTCAGCGCCACGCGCATCAACCCGAGCTGTCCGTTGAGGCCGAATGTCGCGGTGCTGCCGGCTGTCGGCGCTCGATCGACGGCCACGGTGCCGTAAATCTTGGTGGGCGCCAGGCGGTCGGCGCCGCGGCGCAGCAGCGCCGCGGCCTGCGGGGCAAATCCCTCGGCAAGGCGCGCGATGCCGGCCAGCTCGGCTGCATCGAGATCGACCGTCAGGCGGCCACGCGGCTGCGACGACAATTCGTCGATGCGTCCGCTGACGTCGAGCGCGGCGCCGCCTAATTCGCCGATCGAAAGCCGGTCGATCTGCAAGGCGCCGGAATCGAATTTGACTTGCGCTTTGACCGCGCGGGCGTCCACGCCGCCGAGCGTAGCCTTGCCGACGTCGAGGGCGAGCGAGCCGGCGCGCGGCAGCTCGAAGCCGCTCTGGCCAACCGCGGTTTTGGCAAATTCTTTCAGGGCGTCGAGATCAAGCTTGGTCGCATGCAGATCGGCGTCGACGGCCGCGGGCCGGTCGGCTGACGGCCACGTATAGGCGAGCCGTCCCTCCACGCTTTCGCGATCGAGCGTCGCCGCGAGCCGGTCGATCGCAAGCCGATCGCCGGCGATCGTGACGTCGCCGCGGGCGCTTAAGGGGCCGATTGCGGTGGGAGCCCGATCGTTGCGTCCGCCGAGCCACGCCAACAGCGAATCGACATCGACGGATTGCAGCGCGGCGGGGCCGGCGAAGGCCAAGCCCTGCGGGGTCTGCGTCAGCCGGCCGTCCAGATTGACCACGGTCAATCCCGGCGCATGCAGCTCGACGCCGGCCAGGCTCCAGCCGGCGGCATCGAAGCGGACGGTGCCGTGCAAATCCTGCAGGCTGGTGCCGCCGACCGTCAGCCCGTCGATACCGACGCTGATCTCGCCGGGCAGCGGCAGCTTGGCTTGAGCCACGAACGCTTCGGCGAAGCTCTTGACGATGAGAAGCGGCGGCCGATGCGTCACGTCGGGCGCCGCCAGCGCGCGGTCGAGGTCGACTTCCAGCGCTTTGAGCGCGCCGTCGAAATGCGGCTGCACGCCGAACGTCAGTTCGGCCTTGCCGGCGACAATGATCGCGCGTTCGTCGGGTCCGTACTGGAAAGCCAGGTTCTGCAGCGAGGCAGACGCCGGGTTGGCCCGGATCGCGCCGACGAGATGCCATGGATCGCTCATGACCCGCTGGCCGCTCGACAGCGCGGCACCGACCGGCCGCGCCAACGCCAGCGCGCCGTCGAATTGCGGCACGCCGGCGACGAAAGCGAGGGTGCCGTCGAAATCCATGGTCAGCGGCCGATCGGTCGGGTCAATGCCGAGCCGGATCTTGAGCCCGGTGTCGCCGTCCGGATGGCTGCCCGACAGCCGGTAGGCGTAGGGCTCGTCGCCGACGGTGAAGGCGCCTTGGCCCTGGAACGGTCCGGCCAGCGAGCGGATGTCGCCGTCGAAAGACAGTTTCTGCACCAGCAGGCGCGCGCCGGACGCCGCATCGGCAAGACTGACGCTGCCGTCCTCGACGCTCAGCCGCGAGATCGAGAGCTCTTCGGGGCGAAGCGTCGGGGACTGCGCCGGCCACGCGATGGCGCCGGCGCGGTCGAGGCTCAGGCTGACTTGCGGCGCGACCAGATGCACCTCGGAGGCCTGCACGTCGCCACGCAGCAGCGGGCCGAGCCGGACCTCCAGGTCGATGGCGCCGGCGCGCAGCTGCGGCTCGCCGCCCGCCGCCCCGATTTCCACATTGCCCAGCTTGATGCGCGGCGACGGCAGAATGCGCGCGTCGATGCCGCCGTTGACCCGCACGGTCATGCCGGTCAGCCGGCTCGCCTCCGCCTCGAACGCCGGGCGAAAATGATTCCAGTCGACGACGAGCGGCGCCAGCAGCGCGGCGACGAGCGCCACGATGATCGCGATTCCGAGTCCGAGCAGCGTCGTCTGCACGGCGCTTCCGAGCCTTTCCTGACCTGAACGAACTCCGGCGCGTCCGCCGGGGTCAAACGCGGGCCGCTTCGACGACGCGCCTAGGGCGCCGCCTGTGGTCCGCGTTCCGGGCGATTATATGTCGCTAGCGGCCCCGCGTCAGAGCGCGACGATCTTGCCCGGATTCATGATGTCGAGCGGATCGAGCGCCCGCTTGATCGCCCGCATCGCCTCGAGCGCCGGTTCGCCGTGCTCGGCGTGCAGATACTCCATCTTGCCCTGGCCGACACCGTGCTCGCCCGTGCAGGTGCCGTCCATCGCCAGCGCGCGCTCGACCAGGCGTTCCAGGAACGTGTGGACCCGCGCCACCTCCGCAGCGTCGTCGAGGTCCACCAGCACCCCGACGTGGAAATTGCCGTCGCCGACATGGCCGACGATCGGGCCGAGCAGCTTGTTTTCGGCGATGTCGCGTTGCGTCTCGGTCACGCATTCGGCGAGCCGCGAGATCGGCACGCAGACGTCGCTCGCCAGCGCCCGCGAACCAGGGCGCAACGCGCACTGCGCCCAATATGCGTCGTGGCGCGCCTGCCACAGCCGGGTGCGGTCCTCGGCGCGGGTCGTCCAGTCGAACGGACCGCCGCCGAGGTCCTCGGCGATTTCGCCGAAGCGCCGCGACTGCTCGGCGACGCTTTGCTCGGAGCCGTGAAACTCCACCATGAGCATCGGCGTCTCGGGCAATGTCAGCTTCGAATACATATTCGAGGCCCGCACCTGCAGCGCATCGAGCAGTTCGATCCGCGCCACAGGGATGCCCGACTGGATCGCCATGATGGTGGCATTGCACGCCGCCTCGACCGACGGAAACGGACAGATGCCGGCCGAGATCGCCTCCGGAATGCCCGACAGCCGCAACGTCAACTCGGTGATGACGCCGAGCGTGCCTTCCGAACCGACCATCAGCCGCGTCAGGTCGTAGCCCGCCGACGACTTCCTCGCCCGCCGCGCCGTCGCCATCACCTCGCCGTTGGCGAGCACAACCTTGAGCGCCAGCACGTTGTCCTTCATCGTGCCGTAGCGCACCGCGTTGGTGCCGGACGCGCGCGTCGCCGCCATGCCGCCGAGCGAGGCGTCGGCGCCGGGGTCGATCGGAAAGAATACGCCCTGGTCGCGCATGTGCTCGTTGAGCTGCTTGCGCGTGACACCGGGCTCGACGACGCAATCGAGATCCTCGGCGTGCACCGCGAGCACGCGGTTCATGTCACGGAAGTCGAGCGACACGCCGCCGCGGGGCGCGTTGACCTGGCCCTCGAGCGAGGTGCCGGTGCCGAACGGGATCACCGGCACGCGATGCGATGCGCACAGCCGCACGACGTCCTGCACGTCCGCAGTGGTCTGCGGAAACAGCACCGCGTCGGGCGGCTGGTTCTCGATCCAGGTCGTCGTATTGCCGTGCTGCTCACGCACCGCTTGCGAGGTGACGAGCCGGTTGCCGAACCTGGCGGCGAGTGCGGCGATCACCGCGTCGACCGCGCTCTGCTCCCGGCGACCCTGTTTCCTCGCTTCGACCAATGCCATTGGGTGTCCTTTTGGCAGGCAAGGTGGCGGCCCGGCTGCGGCGGGTCAAGTCGGCGGCCCGGCCCGACAAGTCTCACGGCAAGCCCGTCGCCAAATCTCAGGTCAGCTTTGCAGCCTTGCGGGCCACGCCGCGAACGTCCACTCTGCGCGGCCCGCAACGCCAATCACCGCCCATGCTCGAGCGCACCGATCCCGAACCCGCCTTTGCCGCGCCGTTTGTTTCCTCGGTGATGCGGGTCGAGCCCGGCTGGATCGACTATAACGGCCATCTCAACATGGCCTACTACAACGTGCTGTTCGACCGCGCCGTCGACGAGGTCTACGAGCTGCTCGGCTGCGGCCTGGCCTATCTGGAGCAGACGCGGCATTCGTGCTTCACCGCCGAAGTGCACATGCGCTATCTGCGCGAGCTGCATGCCGGCGATCCGGTCCGGGTGACGTTCCAGCTGCTGGATTTCGACGCCAAGCGCCTGCACTATTTCGAGGAGCTGCGTCACGCCGAGGGGAACTGGCTGTCGGCCACGTCCGAGATCATGGCGCTGCACGTCGACCTGGCGGCGAAGAAGACCGCGGCATTCCCGGAGGCCGTCGCAGCGCAGCTGCGCGCCATGAAAGCCGCGCATGCCCATTTGCCGGTTCCCGAGGATGCCGGACGCCGCATCGCAATGGCTTGAGGTGGAAACCCGATGACCCCTTCGTCACCTCCACAAACAAGCCCGGCGTCGCGGGTGTCGATCCGCGAGCACCGCATCCCGAGCGCGGACAGCAAGCCCTACATCGCCGCGCAGGGGCCCGACGGCGCGCTGTGGTTCTGCGAGAGCGGCGCGTCCAAGATCGGCCGCTTCGATCCGGATCGCGGCACATTCGCGGAGTTCGCGTTGCCCGCCAAGGACGCGACGCCGATCGGCATCGCGGCGGGCGCCGACGGCAATCTGTGGTTCGCCGAAAAGGCCGCCAACAAGATCGGCCGCATCACGCTCCGCGGCGAGATCAGCGAATTCGCCCTGCCGACGCCGAATGCGGGGCCGGATGGCATCATCCTCGGGCCGGACGGCAATGTCTGGTTCTCCGAAACCGAGAGCAACCGCATCGGCAGGATCACGCCGGACGGCCGCATCACCGAATACGGCGACGGCATCACGCCGGGCGCCAAACCGCTGTCGATCGTGGTGCGCGACGGCGCGCTGTGGTTCAGCGAGGCCGCCGGCAACCGCGTCGGCCGCATCACCGTCGACGGCCAAGTCACGGAATATCCGATTCCCGGCCACGACAGCCAGCCGCGCGCCATGGCGGCGCATCCCGACGGCAGCATCTGGTTCGTCGAGACCTCGACCAACGCGCTCGGCCGCATCGACCGCAGCGGCCGCATCACCGAGCATCCGGTGCCGACGCCGAACGCGTCGCTGCGCGGCGTCACCGTCGGCGCCGACGGCGACCTGTGGTACACGGCGAACTTGGCCAACAGGATCGGCCGCATGTCGCCGGACGGCGTGGTGCGCGGCGAGTACGACATTCCGACCCCGCAAAGCGGCGCGCGCTGCATCGCCGCGTTCGCCGACGGCCGGCTGTTCTTCACCCAATACGATGCGGGAATGATCGGCGAAGTTTTGTGGAAATGCGAATAGCGCGTGGCGAATAGCGAATGGCGGATCAACGCAATCCATTCGCTATTCGCCATTTGCTCGGGAGGAAAACATCATGAAAAAAATCATGCTGCTCATCGTCGCCTGCGTTTTTACAGCCTGGCCGCTCGCCGCCGGCGCCCAGGACTATCCGAACCGGCCGATCAAGATGATCGTGCCGATCTCGGTCGGCTCGATCACCGACGTCGCGGCGCGCTTGACCGCGCAGGAGCTGCAGGCGCGGCTCGGCCAATCGGTCGTGGTCATCAACAAGCCGGGCGCCGCGATGGTGCTGGGCGGCAGCGAATGCGCCAAGTCGGACCCGGACGGCTACACGCTGTGCGTGGTCAGCCCCGACACGATGTCGTTCAATCCGCTCACCATTGCCAACCTGCCGTACAATCCCCAGACCGACTTCACTCCCGTCATCGACATGTATCACGTGATCGAAGGCCTGATGGTGCCGGCGGCTTCCGGCGTCAACACGATCGAGGAGTTGCACGCCAAGGCGGTGGCCGAGCCCGGCAAGCTGAACTACGGCACGCTCGGCGAGCGCACCACGACCGACGCGTTTCGCCAGTGGCTCGGCGAGCATTGGCACACGAGCTTCGTGGCGATCCCCTACAAGGGCGGCAGCGAGGTCATCAACGCGCTGCTTGGCAACACCATCGACGTCACCAAGATCGGTGTCGGCAACATGACCGGCCAGCTGAAGGAGGGCAAAATCAAAGTGCTGGCGCTGCGCGCTTCGCGGCGCTGGCCGGCACTGGCGGATGTCCCGACCTTCGACGAAGCGGGTTTTGCCGCCTTCCCAGGCGGCCCGATCTTCTGGGGCGTGGTGGTTCCCGCTGGCACCCCGGCGCCGATCGTCACGCGCCTGCATGACGAACTGCTGGCGATCTTCCGCGGGCCGAAATTCATCGACTTCGCCAACCAGAATTTCCTCGAACAGGCCGCCGGCTCGACCGCCGATTTTGCCGCTTTCCTCAAGAAGGACCGGCAAGACGCCGCGGCGCTGGTCGACAAGTATATGCGGTAAAGCCGGCCCGAAGCGGCGGCCACGCCTCGTAAAAGCCGCCGGCAGATGCCATCTTCTGCCCATGAGAATCAGTGGCCCCGCGCCAAGCGACTTACCGAACAGTGGCTGACCGAGCTTTGGCTGACCCGCTAAGGCGCACCAGCGAACCGAGCGACCCGCCGGCGCCCAACCCCGGCGGCATTGCCGCGCGCGCCCGCGCCGCGGCGGCGCCCATGCCTTATCTGGCCGGGCTCAATCCCGAACAGCGTCTGGCGGTCGAGAGCCTCGACGGCCCGGTGTTGGTGCTGGCCGGCGCCGGCACCGGCAAGACCCGCGTGCTCACGGTGCGCATCGCCCATATCCTCGCCACCGGCCGCGCCCGCCCGAGTGAAATTCTCGCCGTCACCTTCACCAACAAGGCGGCGCGCGAGATGAAGCACCGCGTCGGCGAGATCGTCGGCCACGTGGTCGAGGGCATGCCGTGGCTCGGCACCTTCCACTCCATCGGCGTGAAAATCCTGCGCCGCCATGCCGAACTGGTAGGGCTCAAGCCCGACTTCACCATCCTCGACGTCGACGACCAGATCCGGCTGCTCAAGCAGCTTCTGGAAGCCGAGCACATCGACGAGAAGCGCTGGCCGGCGCGCGTGCTGGCGATGCTGATCGACGGCTGGAAGAACCGCGGGCTGACCCCCGACCAGGTGCCGCCCGGCGAAGCCGCGGTGTTCGCCAACGGCAAGGGGCTGAAACTCTACCGGGCGTTTCAGGAGCGGCTGAAAATCCTCAACGCCGCCGATTTCGGCGATCTCCTGCTGGAGAGCATCCGGCTGTTCCGCGAGCACGCCGAAGTGCTGCGCCAATACCAGATGCGCTTCAAGTTCATCCTGGTCGACGAATACCAGGACACCAACGTCGCGCAGTATCTCTGGCTGCGGCTATTGGCGCAGCGGTCGAAAGACGAGCCGCAACGCCCGGGCCCCATCCTTCGAGACGCCGCGCCGAGCGCGGCTCCTCAGGATGAGGATCTGGATTTCCGGCGTGCGGAAGCCAGCGTTCCTCATCCTGAGGAGGCGCGAAGCGCCGTCTCGAAGGATGAGGCCGAGGCGCCGCCGCGAGCCGCCAAGAACATCTGCTGCGTCGGCGACGACGACCAGTCGATCTACGGCTGGCGCGGCGCCGAGGTCGACAACATCCTGCGCTTCGAGCACGATTTTCCCGGCGCCACGGTGATCCGGCTGGAGCGCAATTACCGCTCGACCGGCCATATCCTGGCCGCCGCCTCGCACCTGATCGCCCACAACGAAGGCCGGCTCGGCAAGACGCTGCGCACCGACGACGTGCCGGGCGAGAAGGTCAGCGTCACCGGCTCCTGGGATTCCGAGGAGGAAGCCCGCGCCATCGGCGAGGAGATCGAGCAGTTGCAGCGCGGCGGCCAATCGGGCGCGCCCCATCCGCTCAACCAGATCGCCATCCTGGTGCGCGCCTCGTTCCAGATGCGCGAATTCGAGGACCGCTTCGTCACCCTCGGCCTGCCCTATCGGGTGATCGGCGGCCCGCGCTTCTACGAGCGCGCCGAGATCCGCGACGCGCTCGCCTACCTGCGCGTGGTCAACTCGCCGGCCGACGATCTCGCCTTCGAGCGCATCGTCAATGTGCCCAAGCGCGGGCTCGGCGACGCCACCGTGCAGCTCCTGCACGATCATGCGCGCAAGCGCCGGGTGCCGATGACCGAAGCCGCGCGCGCCGTGGTCGAGACCGACGAACTGAAACCGAAACCGCGCGGCGCGCTGCGCGGCGTCCTCGAAGCGCTCGACCGCTGGCGCAAGCAGCGCGACGCGCTGCCGCACAACGAACTGGCCGAGATCATCCTCGACGAATCCGGCTACACCGAAATGTGGCAGAAGGACCGCTCCGCCGACGCCGCCGGCCGCCTGGAGAACCTCAAGGAGTTGGTGCGCTCCATGGAGGAGTTCGAGAACCTGCAAGGTTTTCTCGAGCACATCTCGCTGGTGATGGACAACGAGAAGGGCGCCGAGGCCGACGCCGTCAACATTATGACGCTGCACTCGGCCAAGGGGCTGGAGTTCAACACCGTATTCCTGCCCGGCTGGGAGGAGGGCGTCTTCCCCAACCAGCGCACGCTGGACGACCAGGGCCGCGCCGGCCTCGAAGAGGAGCGCCGGCTCGCCCATGTCGGGCTGACCCGCGCGCGCCGGCGGGCCAAGATCTATTTCGCCACCAACCGGCGCATGCACGGCCTGTGGCAGACCAACATCCCGTCGCGGTTCCTGGACGAATTGCCCGAAGCCGATGTCGAGGTGACCGAGGCCCAGGGCGGCTACGGCGGTTTCGGCGGCTATGGCGGCTACGGCGCCTCCCGCTTCGACGCCACCACCTCGTTCGGCTCCAGCTACAACACGCCGGGCTGGCAGCGCGCCCAGGCCAAAAAGACCGACGACGGCTTCTCCGAGAACGCCGCGCCTTACGACGCCGGCGACGACCCCCTCTCCCGTCCCGGGAGAGGACGGTCGAGCGAAGCCCGATCGGGTGAGGGCCGACGGCATCCCAGCACCCCGCGCCGCCTCCCGCTCACCATCGAAGGCGAACTGGTCGCCAAATCCACCGGCACCACCTCCGCCTTCACGCTCGGCGACCGCGTCTTCCACCAGAAATTCGGCAACGGCAACGTCACCGCGATCGACGGCAACAAGCTGACCATCGCGTTCGACCGAGCCGGGGAGAAGCGGGTGGTGGATAGTTTCGTGGAGCGGGTGTGAGGGACTATGTTATTTGATGTAAGTTTCTTTTTTCGTCGCCCTCGGCGACGGCAATGTCCGGCGACACGATAGCCCGACGGCAGCCGGTGTCACCCGGAAAATGGCGCATATTCCCTTGTAAATAGCTCCCACGGCGCTCCGCACCGTTCTGGTCTGCGCCGCGTCCGAGAGGTTCGGAGCCACGCTGGAGCTTCTCATCCCGCGAAAAAAGGAGAATACATAATCGCAGGCCGTTCTCCTCGCCCATGCCTGTGACCATCGCCCTCTACATCGACGCCGACGCCTGCCCCGTAAAGCAGGAGGTGTACCGCGTCGCCGAGCGCCATGCCTTAAAAGGCACCGCCCTCAAGGTCTTCGTCGTCAGCAACAGCCCGATCGCGGTGCCGCGCGATCCGTTGATCGAGCGCGTGGTGGTCGGCGCCGGCATGGACGAGGCGGATAACTGGATCGCCGAGCGCGCCGGCGCAGGCGACATCGTCGTCACCGCCGACGTGCCGCTGGCGAGCCGCGCCGTCAAAGCGGGCGCCGCGGCGATCGCGCCGGACGGCCGCGCTTTCACCGCCGACTCGATCGGCATGACCTTGGCGACGCGCAATCTGATGGATTCGCTGCGCAGCGCTGGCGCAGTTACCGGCGGGCCGAAGCCGTTCACGCCGCGCGACCGCTCCAGCTTTTTGGCCGCGCTCGACCAGGCCATCGTGCGATCAAGGCGCGCCGGGTTCGGCCAGGCCGGCGCTTAGCGCCCTTCCCGCCTGGCTCTGGCGACGCCGATCAGCGCGCCGGCCGCCAGCCCGATGCCGATCCCAAGCGCGATATTATGCAGGGCGACGCCGAAGACGACGCCCAGCGCCAAGCCGATGCCGATCCATTTCCTGTCCACGCGAAGCCTCCGCGCTGTCGCCGGCCGCAATCAAACGCCGGCGCCGGAACCACGACCGCAAGCTTGGCATTCCAACAGCGGCAAGATCGCGACCGCCAGGGAACCGACCGCATGATCCGCAAGCTCGCATCGGGCAAATACCGGCTGTATTCGCGCAAGGTCAATCCGAAGACCGGCCGGCGCCGCAATCTCGGCACCTTCGGCAGTCGCGCCGCCGCCGAAAAGCACGAGCGCGCCGTGCAGTATTTCAAGCGGCACTGACTCCGGTCCGTCCATCCTGAGACGCGCGCCGAAGGCGCGCCTCGAAGGATGCAGCCGACGCGCCGGGGGCCGTCACCCTTCGAGGGCCGCTTCGCGGCCACCTCAGGGTGACGAATTAGTGATAGCCGCCTTCCCCGCTTCGCCAATCCGGCCGCATTTCATTCACCTTTTCGCCAATCGATCTTATCACCCTCTTGATTTGAACCAATCGGCCGCACCAGACTTCTCATAGCTGGGGCCGGTTTTCATACGGGTGTTCGATGATGCGTTCGCTCAAGCTTCTGCCCGCTACCCTCCTCGCCGCGGCGTTGGCGCTGCCGTTTGCCGCGGCGGCGCAGGCCAACGTGGCGATCACGGTCGACAAGACCTCACAGCAGATGACGGTCGCCGTCGACGGCGCGACCCGCTATACGTGGCCGGTGTCGACCGGCCGGGCCGGCTACGACACGCCGAACGGCACCTTCAAGCCGAACCGCATGGACGCCAACCACTTCTCGCAGGAGTGGGACAACGCGCCGATGCCGCACGCCATGTTCTTCGACAATCTCGGCCACGCCATCCACGGCTTTTTCGACGTCAAGCACCTCGGGCTGCCAGTCTCGCACGGCTGCGTGCGGCTATCGCCGGCCAACGGCGCCACGTTGTTCGACCTGGTGAAGGCCGAGGGCATGGCCAATACCACGATCACCGTCACCGGCCGCGCGCCGGGCGGCGACAACGGCCCGGTGGCGCGGGCGCGTCTGCCGATGAACGAGGAAGTCGAAGCCTCGCAGCCGATGCAGGTCGCGCCAGGCTATGGTCAGCAACCGCCGCCCGGCTACGATCAACCTGCGCCCGGCTACGGTCAGCCACCGCCCGGTTACGGTCAGCCGGAGCCCGGTTACGACCGCCAGTCCGGCTACGCGCCCCAGCCCGGCCCCTACGAGCGGCAGCCGGCACCGGGCTACGGCCAACAGTTCCCGCCGCAGCCGCCGCCGTATGACGGCCGGCCGGCCTACGGCCGGGACTCCCTACGGCCAGGACTCCTACGCCCAGCGCTATTACGATCGGCCGTATTACGGGCAGCCGAACTACGGTCAGCCGCAGAATTACGGGCCGCCGCCTTACCGGCAGTGGTAGGGCGCGGGCCGCCAAAGGTAGCCGCCGTTCACGGCGTATTGAGCACGCGCCGCCGCTTCGTCGCATTGCCGCCGCCGGAAATGGCATAGGCTCCGGCATCCGGTCGCCGGCCTTCGCCCCCCCTGATGGGGAGCGAGGGCGGGCGACGCATTTTGTACCGGGAGGATTCACGCCAATGTCGCTCGTTCGCCGCCTGTGCTTTGCCGCTGCCGTCACCGGAACGTTCGCCGCGCCGATGCCGGCCGGCGCCGCGCTCATCATGCACAAGGACCTGTCCTTGGACGTCGCCAAGACCATCGCCGACGCCACGGTCGCCGCCTGCGCGGCCAAGGGCTATCCGGAATCCGCCGTGGTCGTCGACCGCGACGGCGACACCGTAGTGGCCATGCGCGGCGACGAAGCCTCGCCGCATACCATGGAGAATGCGCGGCGCAAGGCCTACACGGCGATGACGTTCAAACAAACCACGGCGGAATATGCCAAGAAGCTGCAGGACCCGAATTCCGTCGCCCATCAGCAGGTAACGTTGCCGAACGTCATCGCCATTCCGGGCGGCGTGCCGATCAAGGCCGGCACCCAGGTCATCGGCGGCGTCGGCGCCTCCGGTTCGCCGGGCTTCGACGACGATTGCGTCAACGCCGGGCTCGACAAGGTGAAGGACGAGTTGCAGTAAGCCCTTCACCCTCTCCCGCCGCGGAGAGGGTGTTCTTATTGGCGAGTTGTGCGTTCGTGTCCCCACATCGGATCTGAAGCATCACGTCGGATCTTAAGCACGCGTCGGATGCTGATGCATCACATCGGCTTCTGAAACTTCAGCACGAAATTGTCGACCGGCACGGTCGGCTTATAGCTCGGGAAGTCGTGGGTGTCGGCGGGACTGCGCCAGAAATTGCCTTCGGCGACGACATGAAAGCCGGCCGCCTCGACTTCCTGGCGCAGCGTGCTCTCCTCGATGCGATGCAGCGTCTTCACGACCGAGGTGCCCTGCCCCGGCAGCGCCGCATGATCGGCAATCACCAGAAACCCGCCGGGCTTCAAGGCCGCGAACATCTTGCGGTCCATTGCGGCGCGATCGACGTTCATGTAGCCGGTGTCGTGGTAGTAGAACAGGAACGTGATCAGATCGAGGTTCTGCACGTCCGGCGGCACCGGATCGTCGAACGGCCGGATGTCGGCGACGGCGTCCTTCATGGCCGGGGTTTGCAGCCGGGCCTCGAACGCCGCCTTGGCCTTGTCGCTCACGTCCGGCGGATTCTGGCCGTACACCATGCCGTTCGGCGCCACCGCGCGGGCCATCAATTCGGTCGAGTAGCCGCCGCCGGCGCCCATGTCGAGCACCTTCATGCCCGGCCGGATGCCGGCGAATTCAAGGAACGGCGCCGGGTCGCGGCGCTTGTCGGCCGCCCGGTCGGCGTCGCTCCGGTCCGGCGCCGCGAGCAGCGCGGCGTAATCCGGCGCGGCTTGCGCCCGCGCGCCGCTCGCGGCGAGACTTCGAACCGATTGCAATCCCTACGCCGATTGCCACGGCGCAGAATGTGTTGGCTGTGCTGTCAACGACCATCATGTTCTCCCGGCAGTGTCCGGCGGCGAGCATAATGCATTGGCGCGGGCCGGCACTTCACTTCCCCGCCATCACCCGGGTGCCGATCGGCCGCCAATTGTCGATTTCGCGGTCATCTTGGGACGATAGCGCGCCTGTTGTGGACAAGGCCGGAAAAACCGGTCGCGAATTGTGCGAACATACTGGGGATCGCGCGGTGGATAACAGCTAGTGTCTCGGTTTACGGCCCAACGACGCAAACGTCGGTGAATTGCCGGCACAAGTTCGAGACCGCGCAGCGCATCAATGGTTTCCTCGCCTTCCTCGAACGCTCCCACCTGCGTCGCCAGCCTCGAAACCGATGAACAATCGGCGCACCGGATCGCCGATCGGATCGCCGAGAGCTTCGACGGCGACGCGGTCGCCGTCAGCCTTGTGGATGCGGGCGCCGGGCGCTGGCGCCTTTCGATCTATTTCCGCGTGCCGCCCGACGAGCACACGGTGCGGGCGCTGGCGGCGGCCGCGTATCCGGCCGCCGCCGCAGCGCTGCGCTTTGCCAGCGTCGCCGCACAGGACTGGGTGGGCGAAAGCCTTGCCGGCTTGAAGCCGGTCGCCGCCGGCCGGTTCGTCGTTCACGGCGGCCACGACCGCGCCCGCATCCCGATCAACCGCATCGGCATCGAGATCGAGGCGGCGCTGGCCTTCGGCACCGGGCATCACGGCACCACGCGCGGCTGCCTGCTCGCGCTCGACCGCATCTGCAAATCGCTCTCCGCTCCCTCCCCCTGCAAGGAGGAGGGTCGGGGTGGGGGTCAGTCCACGCGGAACGGACAAGCATGGACCCCCGCCGCGCGCGCTTGCCGCCTTCGCTCTTTCCGGGAGCCAACGCGAATCCTCGATCTCGGCACCGGCTCAGGCGTGCTCGCCATCGCGGCGGCGCGCACGCTGCGGCGACGGGTGCTGGCAAGCGACAACGATGCGCAGGCCGTGCAGGCGGCGCGGGCGAATGCCACGCTCAACCGCGTCGGGCCGCTGCTCGACGTCATCAGGGCCGACGGCGTCGCGGCGCGCGAACTGCGCGGCCGGGCGCCGTTCGATCTGATCTTTGCTAATATCCTGCTGCGGCCGCTGCAGCGTTTCGCCGTCCAACTGACCCGGCTCGCCGCGCCGGGAGCGCGAATCGTCCTGTCCGGCCTGTTGCCCGCACAGGCCAACGCTGCGCTGGCGGCATACCACGCGCTAGCGCTGGAACGGCGGATCGATGTCGACGGCTGGACGACGCTGGTGCTCCGGCGCGGAACCACGCCGCGCGCCGGCGTTGCTCGACACCGTCCTCGTCCATAGATTGACGCCATGTTCGAAGCCCGCTTCCAGTCGTTCGAAGATCGCGGCGAGCGCGCCGCCAGCGCACCGCGCGTCGCGGCGTTGCGCGAAGAGTTGAAGCGGCGCGGCCTGGACGGCCTCTTGGTGCCGCGCGCCGACCGCTTCCAGAACGAGTATGTGCCGCCCTCCGACGAACGCCTCGCCTGGCTCACGGGCTTCACCGGCTCCGCCGGCGCCGCGATCGTGCTGCACGACCGCGCCGTCATCTTTGTCGACGGCCGTTATCTGGTGCAGGTCGCCGAGGAAGTCGACAGCGCAATCTTCAATGTGGCGCATCTGGTCGAGCATCCGCCGACGCTGTGGATCGAGGAGAACGTGCCGGCCGCCGCCAGGCTCGGCTATTCGCCATGGCTCCTGACGGTCGATGCGGCCGAACGGCTCGCCAAGGCTTGCATGGCGGCGCGCGCCTTGCTGGTGCCGCTCGAAGACAATCCGATCGACGCGATCTGGACCCACAGGCCGCAGGAGCCGCTCGGCGCGGTGGTGCCGCACGATCTGCGTTACGCCGGCGAAGACGTTGCGGGCAAGCTCGCCCGTGTCCGCGCCGAGATGCAGAAACTCCCCGCCGATGCGCTGGTGGTGTCCGATCCGCAGGCCGTCTCGTGGCTGTTCAATATCCGCGGCAGCGACGTGCCGCACACCCCCGTGGTGCTTGCCTTCGCGATGGTGCCGAAGGACGGCCGGCCCGCGCTCTATGTCGATCTGCGCAAGCTCGGCAACGACATGCGCAGCCGTCTCGAGGAGGTCGCCGAGGTCCGCGCCCACGCCGCCTTCGAGCGCGACCTCGCCACGCTCGGCAAGGACCGTCGCGCCGTGCGGCTCGATCCGGCCGCCTGCCCCGACGCCATCGCACGCCTCATCGTCGAGAACGGCGGCACCATCGTGCGCGGCGGCGATCCGATCGCACCGTTGAAGGCGGTCAAGAACGCCGTCGAGATCGAGGGCGCGCGCGCCGCCCAGCAGCGCGACGGCGTGGCGGTGACCCGCTTCCTCGCCTGGTTCGATCGCGAGGCGCCGCGCGGCGGACTGACCGAGATCGATGCGGTGGAGGCACTGGAAAGCTTTCGCCGCGACACCGGGCTTTTGAAGGACGTGTCGTTCCCGACCATCGCCGGCGCCGGTCCCGACGGCGCCATCGTGCATTACCGCGTCACTCGCCGCAGCAATCGCAGCATCGCGCCGGGCGAGCTGTTTCTGCTCGATTCCGGCGGTCAATACCAGGACGGCACCACCGACATCACCCGCACCATCGCGGTCGGCGCGCCGACCGCGGAGATGCGTCGCAAGTTCACGCTGGTGCTCAAGGGCCACATCGCCATCGCGCGCGCGGTGTTTCCCGACGGCGCCAGCGGCGCGCAGCTCGATACGCTGGCGCGGCAATATCTTTGGCAGGCCGGGCTCGATTTCGACCACGGCACCGGGCACGGCGTCGGCAGCTATCTGTCGGTGCACGAAGGGCCGGCGCGCATTGCCAAGCTCGGCAGCGCGCCGCTGCGGCGCGGCATGATCCTGTCCAACGAGCCCGGCTATTACCGCACCGGCGCGTTTGGCATCCGCATCGAAAATCTGATCCTGGTAACCGAGGCCGCGCCGGTCGCCGCGGCGGAAAAACCGCTCAACGCATTCGAGACCCTGACATTGGCGCCGATCGACACGCGCCTGATCGAGCCGACGATGCTCGACGCCGACGAGACCGCCTGGCTCAACGCCTATCAGGCCCGCGTGCGCGACGCGCTGGCGCCCACGCTCGATGCCGCGACCCGCGCCTGGCTGATCACGGCCACGGCGCCGATCGCGGCGGCGAATACCGCATCGCGGTAACAATTCACGCTGCGTCGCCGCGGTGTCGGCAAGGGAACTTTTGTTCCATTGCCCGGTTTCCTCAGCGGGTTGGCAAGAGCGAGGAATATCATGCTTTCCACGATTTTGATCGTTGTACTGATTCTGCTGTTGATCGGCGCATTGCCGGCATGGCCCTACAGTTCAGGCTGGGGGTATTACCCCGGCGGCGGGCTCGGCCTTATCCTACTCATCGTCGTCATCCTGGCGCTGGCCGGCAGAATTTGACCCCCGCGGGACGGGGCGGCGCGGCGGCGCGATCTAACGAATGAGGTTGAGCCACTCGTCCTCGGTCAGCACCTTGACTCCAAGCTTGGTCGCCTCGGCGAGCTTGGAGCCGGCCTTGGGTCCGGCAACCACGTAATCGGTTTTTTTTGACACCGAACCCGACACCTTGGCCCCCAGGCGCTCGGCCGCCGCTTTCGCCTCCTCGCGCGTCATCTTCTCCAACGTACCGGTGAACACCACGGTCTTGCCGGCGACGGCAAAGTCCTTGCGCGGCTGCTCGGCGTCGCGAATGCGCACTTGCGCGGCCAGCCGTTCGATGCGCCGCAAATTATGCGTCTCGCTGAAATAATCGCGCAGGCTCTCGATCACGGTGTCGCCGATCTGATCGAGCGCATCCATCTCCTCTTTGGCCTCGGCATCGTCCTTGGCGAGCTTCAGGCACGCCGCGTGAAAGGCGCCCCAGCTGCCGTAGCCGCGCGCCAGCGCCACCGCTGTGGTCTCGCCGACATGGCGGATGCCGAGCGCATAGATGAAACGCTCCATCGATATGTCCCGCCGCGCCGCGATGGCGGCGAACAGATTGCGCACCGAGGTTGCGCCAAAACCCTCGACCTCTTCGAGATGGATTTCTTTATTGCGCGCTTCGAGCGTGAAGATATCGGCCGGCTCCTTGACCCAGCCCCGCTGGTAGAACAATTCGATCTGCTTTTCGCCGAGGCCGTCGATGTCAAAGGCGCGGCGGGAGACGAAGTGCTCGAGATGCCCGACCGCCTGATACGGGCAGGCGAATTCGCCGGTGCAGTGAGCGCGCGCCCCTTCCTCGCCGCCGGCGATGAGTTCGCGCACCACATCGGTGTGAAGGGCGCATGGGCACTTTGTCGGGAATTGGTAAGGCCTGGCGCCGCCCGGCCGTTTGTCCTCGATGACGCCAAGCACCTGGGGGATGACGTCGCCGGCGCGCTGGATCCGCACAGTGTCGCCGACGCGGACGTCGAGCCGCGCGATCTCGTCGGCATTGTGCAGCGTCGCGTTCTGCACCACGACGCCGCCGACCGTCACCGGCTCGAGCTTGGCGACCGGCGTCAATGCCCCGGTGCGGCCGACCTGGATTTCGATATCCTTCACGACGGTCACGGCCTTTTCGGCTGGGAACTTGTGCGCGATCGCCCAGCGCGGCGAGCGCGACACGAAACCGAGGCGTTCCTGCCAATCGAGCCGGTCGACCTTGTAGACGACGCCGTCGATGTCGTAGTCGAGGGTGGCGCGTTGCGCCTCGATCTCGCGGTGAAATTTCAAGAGCGCTTCGACCGATGAGCACATCTCGGTCAGCGGATTGGTCTTAAAGCCGCAAGTCTCGAACCATTTGATCATGCCCGACTGCGTAGCGGCAGGCATCGCGCTCATCTCGCCCCAGGCATAGGCGAAAAAACCGAGCGGCCGCGACGCCGTGATCGATGGATCCTTCTGCCGCAACGAGCCGGCCGCCGAGTTGCGCGGATTGGCAAACACCTGGCCGCCGATTTCGGCCTGGCGCTTGTTCAAGGCGAGAAACGCGTGCTTGGTCATATAGACTTCGCCGCGCACCTCGCACACCGCCGGCACGTTTTTGCCCTTGAGCCGGTGCGGGATGTCTTGCAGCGTTTTCACGTTGGCGGTGACGTCCTCGCCTTCGCTGCCGTCGCCGCGCGTGGCGCCGGTGACCAGTTCGCCATTCTGGTAACGCAGCGACATCGACAGGCCGTCGATTTTCGGCTCGGCGGAAAACGCGATTTCCTCGTCGTTGCCAAGCCGCAGGAAGCGACGGATGCGACCGACGAAATCGACCACGTCGTCTTCGGCGAAGGCGTTGTCGAGTGAGAGCATCGGCACCGCGTGCCGCACCTTGGCAAAGCGCGCCGACGGCGCCGCGCCGACGCGCTGCGTCAGGCTCTCGACCGTGCGCAGCTGCGGGAAATGCGCCTCGATCGCCGCGTAGCGCTGCCGCAGCCGATCGTAGTCGGCGTCCGACACCGTCGGCGCGTCTTCCTGGTAATAGCGCCGGTCGTGTCCGGCGATCTCCGCCGCCAGCCGCGCGTGCTCGGATTTGGCCTGCTTTTCGTTGAGCTTGTCGACGGACGGCAAAGTCTTTTCGCGACGTGGCATGGCGGCACTCAACTTGCCGCGGCTCGATCGTCCGGCGGCAGGAAACTTTGCCCGCCGTTTCCGGCGTTGTCTAGCGGCGGCATTACGCGTAATTTGCTGCAAAATTCACCCTGGCCAAGGGCTCAACAAGGGGCGAAATTCCCATGACGATCCGATCGAACCTCGCCTATGTCGCGCCGCTCCTGGCGCTGATGCTGACGCCGCTGCCGGCCACCGCCAGCACGGTTCGCATTTATGTCACCAACTCCGCGGGCGACAGCATCGACGTCATCGACCCGGTTACCAACAGGGTGGTGCAGGAAATCAAGGACGTCGTCGGCGCCCACGGCATCGCCTTTTCGCCGGACGCCAAGCGGGTCTATGTCAGCAACGAGGAAACCTCGACGCTCGACGTGTTCGACCGCAAGAGCGGCAAGCTCATCAAGAAGGTGGCGCTGTCGGATCATCCCAACAACATCTCGGTGACCAAGAACGGCGACCGCATCGTCGTCGCCATTGCCCGCGGCAAGGGCGGACTCGACATCGTCGACGCCGCGACGCTGACCCTGAAGAAGACGATCTCCGCGAACGGCAGCCGGCTGCACAACGTCTATGTCACGCCGGACAACAAATACGTGGTCGGCGGCTCAATCCCGTCGCGCATGTTCTATGTATTCGACCTCGACAAGGAACAGCTGGCCTGGGCGATGCCGATGGACCTTGGCGTGCGCTGCATGGCGATCGAGACTAATCCTGACGGCTCGACCAAGCGCGTTTTCGTGCAGCTGTCGACGCTGAATGGCTACTCGGTCATCGATTTTGGCCAACAGAAGGAAGCTGCCCGCGTGACGTTGCCGAGCGTGCCGCAGCAATTCGATCACGGTGGTTACCGGACGAACGAACCGTCGCACGGCATCGGCATTGCGCCGGATAACAAGACGCTGTGGGTCACCAGCATTCCCAACAATGCGGTGTATGAATATTCCCTCGCCGACCTCAAACTGGTCGGCAAAGTGGACCTCCCCAGCGAAAAGATCGCCGGCCGCGCCGCGCCGCTGTCGGCGGTGGCCAACTGGGTCACGTTCACGCCGGACGGCAGGGAGCTGTTCGTGTCGAACTCGGGCATCCGCTCGGTATCGGTGGTCGATACCGCGGCGATGAAGGTCATCAAGGTCATTCCGGTCGGCGAAGTGCCGAAACGCAACAACACCTTGGTGATCCCCGACCAGGCCGAGCACGCCACCACGCCGGCGCCGCTCAAGCGGGCGGCGGCGGAGTAAAGGCGACCCTCGTCGCTGCCCGGCTTTCAGTATCGGGACACCGCGGGCGCCCTCAAGGGGCGCGCTGCCTACGGATGGTGGCTTGCCGACTCGAGCTTCGCGCCCTGAGCCCATTGGGCGATAAGCTTCCAATTGGGATCGTCCTTGCCGGCGAATTGCCGGCCGCCGGAATGGAACGCGTCGCCGCCGGCCTCCGGCGCCAGGGGATGGACCAGGATCTTGGCCGTCAGCGGATCGTCCACCGCCTGCACGATCTTCGACACCGTGTCGAAATTCTTGCGCGTCTGTTCCTCGGTCCACGCGGTCTGACCGTCGGACAGCTTCTCCAGGTGAAACATATTGTCGGCGCCGGCATGACACATCACGCAGGGCGCATGGCCGGGCCGTTTGGTCGAGGAATATCGGCTGCACCTTGGCTTTGTAGAATTCGTAATCGAGCGTGCCGGCCGCGGCGACGAATGTCGTGCCCACCAGCGCGAACGCGCCGGCAACGATGCCGATGCGGACCAGCATGGCGCTCCTCCCCGATTTCGCGAGAATTTCCCGCAAAGCTGTTTGGCGCAATCTAGCAGGGATTTTTCTGCGGCGCGATGCGCGTCAACTCGCCGCGCGGATCAACCGTTCGGCGGCGGCGCGGGCCTCGGCGGTGATCTCGGCGCCGGCGAGCATGCGGGCAATCTCCTCGCGGCGGCGCTCGGCACCAAGCTCGGCGACCCTGGTGGCGACCCGCTTGCCTTTGGCCAGCGCATCCTTGCTGATCAGGTAGTGCCGGTCGGCGCGCGCCGCCACCTGCGGCGCATGCGTCACGGCGATGACCTGGACGCCGGACGCGAGCCGGGCGAGCCGCACGCCGATGGCATCCGCGACCGCACCGCCGACGCCGGTATCGATCTCGTCGAAGATGAGCGTCGGCGCCGAGCCGCGATCGGCCAGCACGACTTTGAGCGCGAGCAGAAAGCGCGCCAGTTCGCCGCCGGAGGCGACCTTCATGAGCGGCCCTGGCCGCGTGCCGGGATTGGTGCGCACCCAGAACTCGATGCGGTCGAGCCCGTTGGGGCCTTCGCCCTCGCTCTCGATCTGGGTGGAGAATTGGGCGCGTTCGAGCTTGAGCGGCTTCAGTTCGGCATTGACCGCCTTGTCGAGCGCCAACGCGGCGCGGCGGCGCGAAGCCGACAACGCCTGCGCCGCCGCGCGGTAGCGCGCCATGGCGGCTTGGGCCTCGCCTTCCAGCGCGATGAGACGCTCCGCGCCGGCGTCGATCAGCGCCAGGTCGGCCGCATAGCGGCGGCCGAGCGCGGCAAGCTCGTCGACCGGCGCGTTGTATTTGCGGCCGGCGGCGCGCAGTGCGAACAGGCGTTCCTCGATGCGCTCGAGTTCCTGCGGATCGTAGTCCGCCATGCGCAGCGCCTGTTCGAGATGAACGCGCGCTTCGTCGAGCGCGGTCAGGGCGGCATCGATCGCCTTCACCACCGGCTCGACCAAGGCCGGCGCTTGCGCGGCGCGGCGCTCCAGGCGACGCACGGCGCTCGACAGCGGCGGCACGGCGGATTGCGGGCCGGTGACGCTGTCATGAGTGGCGCGCAAATCCTCGGCGACCTTTTCGGCCTGCATCATGACGGCGCGCTGCTCGGCGAGCGCCGTCTCCTCACCGGCCGCAGGCCCGAGGCGGCCGAGTTCTTCCACGGCGTGACGAAGCCATTCGGCCTCGCGATTGGCGCGTTCCACCTCGGCGCGATGGGCCGCGACGGCGGCCTCGCGGGCGCGCCGCTCCTCCCACAACCGCGCCACCGCGGTGGCATCGTCGGCGATACCGCCGTAGGCGTCGAGCAGCGTCCGATGGGTCGCCGCCTCGACGAAAGCGCGTTCGTCGTGCTGGCCGTGGATTTCCACCAGGGCGGCACCAAGCGCGCGCAAGACCTGAACGCTGACCGGCTGGTCGTTGACGAAGGCCCGGGTGCGGCCGTCGGCGAATTGCACCCGCCGCACGATCAGTTCGTCGTCGCCGCCGAGATCGTTTTCGGCAAGCAGAAGGCGTCCCGGATGGTCCTTGGCGAGATCGAACGCCGCGATCACTTGGCCGTGCTCGGCGCCCTCGCGCACCAGTGCCGCCTCGCCGCGCGCGCCGAGCGCCAGCGCGAAAGCGTCCAGCAGGATCGATTTGCCGGCGCCGGTCTCGCCCGTAAGCGCGGCAAGGCCTGACCCGAAATCGATGTCGAGGCGATCGATCAGGACGATGTCGCGGATGGACAGGCGGGCCAGCATCGGATGACGAGGGTCAGACGACAGAGGTCAGACGGCGGAGGACAGATGATCGAGGACCGATGATATTCGTGATTCCTTATTCTGTCGTCGGTCCTCTGTCGTCGGTCATCCGCTAACCCAGCACCTTCTTGAACGACTTGCTGATCCACAATTCCTTATTCTCGGCGGTCGGTTCGCCGCCGGCGTTCTTCACGAGTCTGTAGGCGTCCTTGTACCAGGTGCTGTCCGGAAAATTGTGGCCGAGCACGGCGGCGGCGGTCTGCGCTTCGTCGAGGATGCCGAGCGACAGATAGGCTTCGGTGAGCCGCTCCAGCGCTTCTTCGACATGGCGCGTGGTCTGGTATTGCGTCACCACCACCTTGAACCGGTTGATGGCGCCGATGAAATCGCGCTTGTCCATGTAGAAGCGGCCGACCTCCATCTCCTTGCCGGCAAGCTGGTCGCGCGCCATGTCCATCTTCTTCTTGGCGGCGGTGGCGTATTCGGAATCCGGATATTTGCGCACCACCTCTTCGAGCGCGGTGATGGCTTTGTCGGCGCGCCCCTGGTCGCGGCTGACGTCGAGAATCTGATCGTAATAGGAGGAGCCGATCAGATATTGCGCGTAAGCCGCGTCGGGGCTGCCGGGATGCAGCGTCACGTAGCGCTCGGCCGAGTTGATGCAGTCGGTGTATTCGTTGGCCTGATAATAGGCGTAGGCCGACATCAAGAGCGCCTTGCGCGCCCAATCCGAATACGGATTCTCGCGGTCCACCTGATCGAATTTTTTCGCCGCCTGGGCGTAGTCCTGCTTGTCGTTCAGCAGGAACAACCCCTCATTGTAGACCTTGTCGGCCGGATCGTCCGGAATGTAATCCTTATCGCCCTTGTCGAATATGCTGCATCCGACGAGCGGCGCGAGGACGAGCGTCAGGGCGAAATAACCCGCCAGCACGCGCACGCTCCGACCGGACCTGCCCGATCCTCGTAACCGCACCATCATGAGCTTGATAACCGTCCCCGTCCGATCGATCCGCCCGCCGACGCGCCCATGCCACGCCATGTCATGCCGAGTCGCGTGCGCCGTGGGTTGCCGCAGCCGCATGACCATACAGCAGTTATGGCCGAACCGCACTTATGGCCGGCATTCGGCCGGGATTAAGGCGAAAAAGTTAAGGCAAATCAGGAGACATCCGGCCCATAGGCCGGAGTCGCAAAACCGCCGGCAAGATCGGCATGGCCGCGGGCGCGACGGGTAGCCTCGGGCAGTTCCACATAGGTCCAGGCGCTACGGTCGGCCATCAAAGCCGTCACCACCGCGTGATTGAGCTTGTGGCCGCCGCGCACCGAACGGTAGGCGCCGATCAACGGCGCCCCGGCAAGCGCCAGGTCGCCGATCGCATCGACCGCCTTGTGGCGGACGAATTCATCGGGGAAGCGCACGCCCTCCGGATTGAGGACCCGATTTTCGGCGATCACGATAGTGTTCTCGAACGAGGCGCCGAGCGCGTACCCCGCGCCCCACAATCTCGCCACATCGCGCATGAAGCCGAACGTACGCGCCCGCGCCAGCTCGCGGTGGAATACCGTCGGATCGACGTCGGCCGCAAAGCTCTGCCGCCCGATCAGCGGGTGATCGAATTCGATTTCCGTCTCGATACGCAAGCCGCGCGGATGCGGCCGAAGCTCGCCGTAGCTGCCGTTCTTGCCGACCCGAACGGCTTTCAGCACCTTGATGTAGCGCCGCGGCGCCGGCAGTGTCACGATATCGGCTTGTTTGACGGCGGCGACAAACGCTTCCGCGCTGCCATCCATGATGGGAACTTCGGGGCCGTCGACCTCGACCATCGCGTTGTCGACGCCAAGGCCGTGCAGTGCCGCCAGCACGTGTTCGGTGGTCGAGATCGCCGGGCCGTCGTGATCGCCCAGCACGGTCGCAAATTCAGTCGCGGTCACGGAGCGAAAGTCGGCGACGATTTCACGGTCGCGACGACCATCAATTCCGCTGCGCAGGAATACAATGCCGGCATTGGCTTCGGCGGGATGCAGCGTCAGGGTGACGGGTAAACCGGAATGCACGCCGATGCCGGAAACGCTCGCGTGCTGACGCACCGTCGTTTGACTGCCAGCTAGCATGCCCCGCATCATGCGGTCGTCCCACAACTATGGTCACGTTGCCCGCGCAAGGAAGACACAGGCAGTTGTAACCCACCCCACCGTGCAGGGATGCAAGTTGACCACGGGGTCCGCTCAGACCGACCGAATTCAACCCCCCGACAATCCCCACCAACAGCCTAAAGTTTAACGACGAGCCGGCCGCAGGCCAACTCACGCTTTCTTACCGACTGTTACCACCTTCCGGCCGCAGTCTCGTCCGTAAGACGCCGCAAAATCAGCGGCGGGATCAAGGTCGGGGCGGGGCCAAATTTGCGTCAGGCATGGCCCGAGCGAGGCGATCGGGACTTTGTCATAATTGTCGCAATATCGTCATCTTTCTCAAAGGCTTACAAATCCACTGGACGAATCGTCAAGCCGCGCCTTAGCGCGCCTTGGCGCGCCCCGGCACGGTCGGCGAAATCGCTGCGGGCCCGGTCTTAGTTCGCCTGGCGCCGCAAGAATGCCGGGATGTCGAGCTGGTCCTCTTGGTTCGGGTTTTGCGAGTTATGCACAGCCGTCTGGCGGCCGTGCTGGTCCAGCCCTTGGGGCGCGGGGCGCTTGGCGTACTCCGATACCGGCTCCGGTCGCGGCTCTGGCGCGCGTGGTATCGGGCGGCCAGCGAGCCTCTCGGGCGGCGGCGCGCTCGGCGCCGAATGGCGTGGATTTGGCTCCGCGGCGGGCTCTTCGTCCTGTTCCCGGCGACCCAGGCCGAGCCGCTGCAGCAGGGTCAGGCGCTGCTTCTCCGGATGGTCTTCCTGGACGAGTTCGCCGCGACGGGCACGAATCTCGTTCTGCGCCGGGATCGGCAATTCATCGATTCGGGGCATGCGTGGCACCCGCGCCGCAGGCCGTTCCGGCGATGGCGGGATGAACGCTTCCGGCTCGCGCTTCTCGGGCTCGACCGCGGCGGGGTCGATGAACAGCGAGGGCTTAGGCGCGAGCGGACGAATCTGCACGTCTTCGCCGGCGCCGCCCTGGGGCAGGATTGCGGCCGCGATGGCCGCCTTCGCCACCGAGGCGATCGAGGCGTTGACGGAAGCTGGCGGCCCCGGCGGCGCAGCCGCGGCTGGCCGGACCAACTGCGCCGGCTGTGCCGGTTCGCTTTGTACGGGACGCTCGGGAACGCGCGGCTTTTCGGCGCGCAGCCCCTGCACGATGTCGGCGATCTGCTTTTCCGATTGCGGCAGCGGCGGCTGTTTGATGTTCGCCCGATCGATGCCCGTCGCAACCACGGAGACGCGGATGATGCCGTCGAGACCCTCGTCGAAGGTCGCGCCGACGATGATATTGGCGTCCTGATCGACTTCCTCGCGGATGCGCGTTGCCGCTTCATCGACCTCGTAGAGCTTGAGGTCGCGGCCGCCGGTGATGGAGATCAGCAAGCCTTTGGCGCCCTTCATCGACGCGTCGTCGATCAGCGGATTGGAGATCGCCGCCTCGGCGGCGGCCAGTGCGCGCTTCTCGCCCTCGGCCTCGCCGGTGCCCATCATCGCCTTGCCCATCTCGCGCATCACGGCGCGGACGTCGGCGAAGTCGAGGTTGATCAGGCCTTCCTTGACCATCAGATCGGTGATGCAGGCGACGCCGGAATAGAGCACCTGATCGGCCATGGCGAAGGCGTCGGCGAAGGTCGTCTTCTCGTTGGCCACCCGGAACAGGTTCTGATTCGGGATGATCAGCAGCGTGTCGACGCTCTTCTGCAGTTCGGTGATGCCGCCGTCGGCAATGCGCATGCGGCGTTGGCCTTCGAAGTGGAACGGCTTGGTGACCACGCCGACGGTGAGGATGCCGAGATCGCGCGCCACTTTGGCGATGACCGGAGCGGCACCGGTGCCGGTGCCGCCGCCCATGCCGGCGGTGACGAACACCATGTGCGAGCCGGAGAGATGATCGCGTATTTCGTCGAGCACCTCTTCGGCGGCGGCGCGACCGACGTCGGGCTGGGAGCCGGCGCCGAGGCCTTCGGTGACCTGGACACCCATCTGAACGATGCGCTCGGCCTTCGACATGGTGAGCGCCTGGGCGTCGGTGTTGGCGACGACGAAATCGACGCCCTGCAGACCGGCGCTGATCATGTTGTTGACCGCGTTGCCGCCCGCGCCGCCGACCCCGAACACGGTAATACGCGGTTTGAGCTCACGGATATCGGGAATGTTCAGATTGATGGTCATGATTGCCTCTTCTTCCTTGCGCCGGCGCTTCCAACGCCCGGCCCCGGCCGGTCCGCCATTGGCCGCTGTGATAATGTGGCTGCGCTCCTGGGGGCCATCAGAAACTCTCGCGAAGCCATCGTCCGACTTGGGCGAAATAGCCGCCCGTACCCGTCCGCAGATGCCGTTTCCGGCGTGGTTCGAAATGTTCGAGATGCGCGGCCTGTGGATAGACCAAGAGACCGGCGGCGACCGCGAAGGCCGCGCCTTTGGCCGCGTCAGACAGCCCGGCGATGCCGAGCGGGCGGCCGATTCGAACCGGCCGGCCAAGGATGCGGGCGGCGAGATCCGGCAATCCGGTCAATTGGCTGGCGCCGCCGGTGAGGATCACGCGGCCGCGCGACTCGGCCGCGAAAGCGGAGGCCGCGAGTCGATCGCGCACCATTTCCAGGATTTCCTCGATACGCGGCTTGACGATCTGCACCAGCGTGGCGCGGGAAACGAATTGCGCGGATTCGCGCTCCTCGTCGCTGATGGGCGGCACCGTGATCATGTCGCGCTCGTCCGATGCACCGGACAGCACACTGCCATAGAGCGTCTTGATTCGCTCGGCGTCGGCGACGCGCGCCGTCAAGCCGCGGGCGATATCGAGGGTGACGTGGTGGCCGCCGAGCGCGAAACCGTCGACGTGGACGAACCGGCCGCGCTCGAACACCGCCATGGTGGTGGTGCCGGCGCCCATGTCGATGACGGCGGCGCCGAGATCGGCCTCGTCGTCGGCGAGAACCGAAAGTCCGGCCACATAAGGGCTTGCGACCATGGCTTCCACGGCAAGATGACAGCGCTCGACCGCCAGCATCAGATTGCGCGCCGCCGCGATGTCGGTCGTCGCGATATGCATGTCGACGCCAAACCGTCCGCCGACCATGCCGCGCGGATCGCGGATGCCCTCGGCGCCGTCGATCGAATAGCCGACCGGCAGAGAATGCAGCACGGCGCGGCCATCGCGCTGCGAATGCCGGCCGCCAGCGGCCAGCACGCGCGCAATGTCGCCGTCGGAGACGCCCGAGCCGACGATTTCGACGTCGGCGGCGAACAATTCGCCGGCGAGACGGCCGGACGAGATCGACAGCACGACCGAATCGATTTCGACCGCCGCCATGCGCTCGGCGATATCGACCGCTTGCCGGATGGCCTCCTCGGCCTGGGCGAGATTGATGACGCCGCCAGATTTCATGCCGCGCGCTTCGGTGTGGCCCAAGCCGACCACTTCGATGGCGTGGCTCCGCCGGGTCAGGACTTGCTGCGGTCCATGGGGCCGCAACCGCGCGATCAGGCAGGCGACCTTGCTCGAGCCGATATCGAGCGCGGCGACCAACGCGCTCCGCCGCGGCGAGATCGGCTTCATCTTGGGGGTCAGGCCGTAGTGGAGGGCGTTCATGCGTCGCCGCCCTTTTTCTTCTTTTTGTTGGCTTGCAGCGCCTCGTCGCGGGCCTGCGCGGCGGCATCGGACAGACGCACGGTAACGCGATCGGGCAGCCGCAGATCGACGAGGGCGATGTCGCGCGACAACAGCTTCTTGTCGCGGTCGAGCGCCACCAGCCGGTCGAGCGCCGCCGCCACGTCGCCTTCCGGAAGCCGCACGTCGATGCCGTTGGCGAGCTTCAGGCTCCAGCGCCGCTCCGCCACCAGGATCGACGCGCGCACGGCGCCGCGAATATCGGGATAACGGTCGATGACGGCGAGGAAACCCCTGGCCTCGTGTTCCGCGCCTTGCCCGACCACCAGCGGCAAGCCGACATAGCGGCCCTCGACGTACGGTTCGAGCACGGTACCGTCGGCGGCGATGACGCTGATGCGTCCGTCCTTCTGCCACAGCGCAAAGGCCTGACGTTCGGTGATCGTGATCTGCAGGCGATCCGGATAAAGCTTGAGCACGGCCGCGTCGGCGATCCAGGGATTCGCCATCAACCGCGTCCGCGCCATATCGGCATCGAGAAACAACAGCGAAGCGCGGCCGGTGACCCCGGCCGTGGTGAGAATTTCTTCGCGGCTGATTTCCCTCGAGCCGGCCAGCGAAATCGCGACGATGCGGAAGCCAAGCGAATTCGCCGCGGTATCGCGGGCATCCTTGAGCCAACTGAGGACATCGGGAATGTGCTGCCCCTTGACCACGCCATAGCTGAGCGCACCGGCCAGCAGCACAACCGATCCGGCGATGCCGATGCCGCGGGGCATTGGGAAACCCATGAACCGCGACCGCCAGCGGCCGGCGAGGCCCAGATAGGCGCTCGACCATACCGGCCGAAACAAACGGTGACGGCGGCGCGACGCGCCGACGCGCGGACGGCTCGGCGCGTCATGCGGCGCGCCGGCTTCCCCTACCCCTGATAGCCCCGACCGCGTCAGCGGTTGGTCGAGGCGTCCTCCACCATCCATCGCACCAGCTCATCGAACGTGATGCCCGCATATGCGGCCAGCTCAGGCACGAGCGAGGTCTCGGTCATGCCCGGTTGCGTATTGATCTCAAGACAGACCAGCTCTCCCGTTCCCCGATCGTCGTAGCGAAAGTCCGCGCGGCTCACGCCGCGGCAGCCAAGCGCGTCATGGGCAGCCAAGCTCAATCTGCGGACTTCCTGGTAAACATTTGGTAAAATTTGCGCCGGCAACACGTGCTTGGAACCGCCCGCGGCGTATTTTGCCTCGTAATCGTAGAATCGCGTCGCCGGGACGATCTCGATCACATCGAGCGGACGATCGCCCAGCACCGCGCAGGTCAGTTCCTTGCCGGGGATGTAGCGCTCGATCATCACCTTGTCGCCGAACGGCCAATCGTCGCGATAAAGCTCCTGCGGCGGATGCGGATGGTCCGCCGTGACGATGAAGACCCCGACGCTGGAACCCTCCGCGACCGGCTTGATGACGTAGGGCGGCGCCAGGAGATGGCGCCTTGCCGCTTCCAGGCGCGACGCCACGACATGTTCGGCGACCGGCACCCCCGCGGCGCGGAACGCCAGCTTGGCATAGTCCTTCTGCATGGCGAGCGCCGACGCCAGCACCCCGGAATGGCTGTAGGCAATGCCGAGAATCTCCAAGAGGCCCTGCAGCGTGCCGTCTTCGCCGGGCCGGCCGTGCAGCACATTGAGCGCGACGTCGGGGCTGGCGGCCTTCAGCGCGGCGGCGACGTCGGGGGTGACGTCGAGCGGCGTGACGCGATAGCCGAGACGGGATAGCGCATCCGCGCAAGCCTTGCCCGAGCGCAGCGAGACGTCCCGCTCGGCCGACCAGCCGCCCATCAGTACGGCGACGTGCTTGCTCATGCTCAGGTTTTGGCCCTCAGCCGCTCTCGCTGATTCGCGTCGCCGCCCAATAGAATCGACAATTGTGGAAAGGTCGAGAGTTTCAGCGCCCGGCTGAAGCAACCGGGGCGCCGTCATAGAGCCAGGATAGGCAATTAAACATATGCGCCTCGTCCCAGCCCGCCACGGTGGCATTGCGCACCTCCCGGTCGATGCCGTCGCAATGGTAGAGGTGCCACAGCGCCCGGGATTCGAGCTGCACCCGCGCCGTCCGAACGAGCCGGGCGGCCTCAAACCGTTTGAACGCGGCATGGTAATCACCATCCGCGCCATGGATCGCCTCGCCGAGGCAAAGACCGTCCTCGATCGCCATGCCGGCGCCCTGCGCCAGCGATTGCAGCGGCGCGTGGGCGGCATCGCCAAGGAGCGCGACGCGGCCTTTGTGCCAATGCCGCACCGGGTCGCGGTCGCCGACCGAGCGCCGCCAGCGCAGGTCCATCATGGCGATCAGTGCGCGCATCGCCGGGTGGACATTGCCGTAGGTCTCTTCAAGCTCGGCGCGACAGGACGCGGCATCACTTTTTTCGGCATAGGTCGAGGTGCGGAATACCGCAACGATGTTGAACTCCGTGCCGTGGCGCAGCGGATAGTGAACGATGTGACAGCCCGGTCCGCCCCACAGCACGACACTGTCGCGCGACACATCGGCTTTGACCTCGGCCATCGGTACGATGGTCCGAAGCGCCGCGTAACCGACGGCACGTTCGCCGTCGCCGATGAGTCTCTGCCGGAACAGCGAGCGAATGCCATCCGCCGCGACGACGGCCGCGCCGGAAAACGTGCGGCCGTCCGCCGTCGTCACCGCGACGCCGTCGCCGCGATCCTCGAAGCCGGTCGCCATCGCATCGGCGACGAGCTCGATGGCAGGGTTCTGCCGGCAGGCATCGAGCAATACGTTATGCAGATCGACGCGATGCACGATGATGTACGGATATCTAAAGCGCGCGCGAAACGCGGCGCCGGTCGGAATCCGCACCAGTTCCTTGCCGTCGAGCGCGTCCCGCATCAGCACGGCGGCCGGTGAATCCGCCACCGCAAGGACCTGATCCATCAAGCCTAAGCGCGCGAAGACGTGAAAGACGTTGGGGCCGAACTGAATGCCGTAGCCGATGGCGCCGAACTCCACCGCGCCTTCGAGCACGCGCGACGTGCGGCCGCGGTGCGCCAAAGCCAACGCGGTGGTGAGTCCGCCAAGGCCGCCGCCGACGATGAGGATCGGGTTTGAACGAGTCATCGCCAACGACTTCGTCACTCCGTTTACTGGCGAGGCGCCGGGCTGCCTGCCCGGCTGCAATGTCGATTCCTGCATTGTACGTCATTCGTGCTGCGAGTAGGACATGCCGGTCATGCGTCTCACCGGCGGTCAGGCTCTCGCACGCCAGCTCGTGCTCGAGGGCATTACGGATGTGTTCGGCATTCCCGGCGTTCAGCTCGACTGGGCGGTCGACGGCCTGCGCCAAGTCGGCAACCAGATCCGCTACGTGGTGCCGCGCCACGAGCAGAGCACGGCCTATATGGCCGACGGCTACGCCCGCACCACCGGCAAGATCGGCACCTGCATGGTCGTGCCCGGGCCCGGCCTGCTCAATGCCATGGCGGGCCTCGCTACGGCTTACGCCTGCAATTCGCAAGTGCTGGCGATCGTCGGCAACATCCACTCGTCGGCGCACGGCAAGGGCTGGGGCCTGCTCCACGAAGTGCGCAATCAATCGGAAATTCTCGGCGCGGTGACCAAATGGCACGCCCGGGCGCGCTCACCGAAGGACATTCCCGGCTTGCTGCGCGAAGCGGTCTGGCAGCTGCGCTCCGGCCGGCCGCAGCCGGTCGGCGTCGAGATTTCCTTCGATCTCCTTTCCGCCGCCGACGACATCGATCTGATCCAGCCCAATCCGGCGGAGGACGGCCGCGTGCGGCCCGACGCGACGTTGATCGAGCGCGCGGCGGAAATGCTGGCCGGCGCCAGGCTGCCGGTCATTTACGCCGGCGGCGGCGTGCTGGCGGCGCGGGCCTCGGCGGCGCTTGCCGCGCTCGCCGAAAAACTGCAGGCGCCCGTGGTGCTGAGCGAGAACGGCCGCGGCGCGCTGTCGGATCATCATCCGCTGGCGCTCACCGCGCTGGCGGGACGCGCGGTGTTCGCCGACGCCGACGTGGCGCTGATCGTCGGCAGCCGCTTTGCCGATACGACGTTGGGCTTGCCGTCATGGAGCGGCGAGAATCTGAAATACATCTGGCTCAATGTCGATGCGCAGGCCTGGACACCGCCGCGCCGCGCCGACATCGCCATCGAGGCCGATGCCGGCCTCGGCATGGCAGCGCTCGCCGCGGCATTGCCGCGCGCACCGCAATCCCGCGAGCTGGATCTCGCCAAGGTGCGGACCTGGGCCGACGCGCTGCTGCGCCGCGACGTGCCCGATCTGATGGGCTGGATTGGCGCGCTGCGCGCCGCCAACCCGGACGATGGAATCTTTGTCAACGAGTTGACCCAGGTCGGCTACCTCACGCGATCCGCCTATCCGGTCTATGCCCCCGGCACTTACATCACGCCCGGCTATCAGGGCACGCTCGGCTACGGCTTTCCGACCGCGCTCGGCGCGGCTTACGGCAATCCGGACCGCGCGGTGCTGTGCATCACCGGCGACGGCGGCTTCGGCTGGGGGCTGGCGGAGCTGGCGACCGTCGGCAAATACGGTCTGAAGCCATCGGTGGTGGTGTTCAACGACGGCTATTTCGGCAATGTGAAGCGCTTGCAGGAGGATCAGTTCGGCGGCTCGCTCGGCGCGGATCTGCACAACCCGCATTTCGACCGGCTGGCGGCCGCCTTCGATGTCGGCTACGCGCGCGCCGATACGCCGGAAGACCTGGAAAAAGTGCTCAAACGCTCGCTCGGCACGATGCCGCTGCTCATCGAGGCGCGCGTCGGCACGCTGTCATCGCCGTGGCCCTATATGCGGCTGCGCGGCGGCAAGCCGGACGAGCAACTGCCCGATCCGCGCCGCCACTGACGCCAGCACCGCTGCAATTTTCCCACCGCACAAATGCACGAAACCGATTTCGATCACGAGCATGCCGAGACCGCGGCCGAGCGCGCGGCGATCGCGCGCACGATCTGGGATCAGGACAACATCACGTTCCAGACGGTCGGCATCGACATCGGCAGCTCGACGGCGCACCTGTTGTTCGCCAAGGTGGCGCTGCAGCGGCAGCAGCAAGGGCTGTCGAGCCGCTTCGTCGTGGTCGGCCGCGAGATCGTATGGCGATCGCCGATCCTGCTGACGCCGTTTCTGCCCGGCGGCACCATCGACGCGCCGGCGCTGGCAACATTCATCAGCCGCTGTTATGGCGACGCCGGCTTCGCCAAGGACGACATCGATTCCGGTGCCGTCATCCTGACCGGCGAGGCGATCAAGCGCACCAACGCCCGCGCCATCGACGAGCTGTTTGCCGAGGAGGCCGGCAAATTCGTCTGCGCCACCGCGGGCCATAAGCTCGAAGCTCGGCTCGCTGCCCACGGCTCGGGCGCGGTGGCGCTGTCGAAGTCGCGCGACACCGGTTTGCTTCACATCGATATCGGCGGCGGCACGACCAAGCTCGCTCTGATCGACCGCGGCGTCATCCTCGCTCTGGGCGCCTTCGCGGTCGGCGGCCGGCTGATCGCGACCGACGCCGACGGCGCCTGGAGCCGAATCGATCATTCGGCGCAACTGGTGGCCGACGATTTGGCGATGGCGATCTCGCCGCAGGCGCTCGCTGATGAATCCGTTCGCCGCCGCATCGTGCAGCGGCTCGCCATCGTTGCCGCCGATGTGATCACCGGCGCGCCGCTCGATCGCCTCGGCCAATCGCTTTTGCTCACCGAGCCGCTGCCGCGCACGACGAAGCCGACCGCGCTGACCGTCTCCGGCGGCGTCGCCGAGTACATCTTCGGTCATGAGGCGGCGGAATTCGGCGATATCGCCAAGCCCCTCGCTATGGCGCTGGCGGGCGAATTGAGCCGGCGGGGCGGGCTGCCGCTGATCGATCCCGGCCAACGCATCCGCGCCACCGTGATCGGCGCCTCCCAGTTCACCGTCCAGGTCAGCGGCAAGACCATCTATCTGCCCGATCCTTATGTGCTGCCGGTGCACAACGTTCCGGTGGTGCGGATCGCGTTGGACGCTGGCGGCGAGATTGCTCCGGAGCGGATCGCCGACGTGTTGCGCGCCGGGCTCGAGGAAATCGATCTCGACCGCGACGGCCGCATGGCGATCGCCTTCGCCTGGCAGGGCGATCCCGAGCATTCCCGCCTCAAGGCCGCCGGCGATGCCATCGTGCGGGCGATGTTGCCGTTTGCCGGCCGGATCAAGCTCCTGCTGCTGATGATCGACGGCGATATCGGCAAAACCTTCGGCCGGCTCATGCATCGCGAACTCAACTGGCCCGGGAAACTGGTCTCGATCGACGGCATGGAGCTGCAGGAGCTCGATTATGTCGATGTCGGCGAACTGATCGCCCCGCCCGGCGTCGTGCCGGTGGTGATCAAGTCATTGCTCTTCGCATAGCTCCGGCGCGGCGGCCGGTGTAATCTCCGCGCCAGGAAAGAGACATCGGAGGAAGCTCATGAACATTCGCGAAGCGCCGGCGCAGCCGCGCTATGGCATCGATCCCTATCTTGACTGGCTCAAGACCGAGGGCATCCCCGTCACCGAGGATTACGGCGTCTATCTGTTCGGCGTCGAAACCGCGCCGTGGCCGCGCTATGGCGTCAAGGGCGCGGCGGTGCACCTGAAGGGCCGCGGCGACTTTGCCAACATGTTCCTCCTCGACATCGCGCCGGGCCAATCGACGGCGCCGCAACGGCACCTCTACGAAGAGGTCGTCTACGTGCTCGAAGGCCACGGCTCGACCCAGCTCGAATTCGCCGACGGCTCGAAGCGCAGCTTCGAGTGGGGCGAGAAAAGCCTGTTCGCCATCCCGCTCAATGCCAGGCACCGGCACTTCAACGCCAGCGGCACCGAGCGTGCGCTCATCGTCTCGACCACCAACCTGCCGATGATGATGAATGTCTTCCACAATGAAGCCTTCGTGTTCGGCAGCGATTTCGACTTCACCGAGCGCGCCGGCAAGAAGGGGTACTTCGCCGGCGAGGGCGACATGATCACCGTGCGCCCCGGCAATCACATGTGGGAGACGAATTTCGTGCCCGACCTCACCGCCATCGAGCTGCGCGCCTGGGGCGATCGCGGCGGCGGCGGCACCAACATCATGTTCGTACTGGCCGACGGCACCATGCACGCGCATATCTCGGAAATGCCGGTCGGCACCTACAAGAAGGGCCACCGGCACGGACCGAGCTTCCATGTCATGTGCGTGATCGGGCAAGGTTACTCGCTGCTGTGGCATGAGCACGACAAGGATTTTCGCCGCATCGACTGGAAGCACGGCATGGTTCTGGTGCCGGCCGACCGCCAGTTCCATCAGCACTTCAATACCGGCCCGCAGCCGGCACGTTATCTCGCCACGGCGGTCGGCGGCTTGCGCTACCCGACGACGCTGGCGAACCGGATTTCGCTTCTCGGCGCCGGCGGCGACGATTTGCCGGCGGTGTCGAAAAGCGTCAAGGACGGCGGCGATCAGATCGAATACGAGGATCAGGACCCGCGCATCCACCGCATCTGGCTCGACGACGTGCGCAAGAACGGCGCCACCCCGAAGATGGAAAAATACATCCCGACGCCCGAGGACATGAAGGCGCCGGCGTGATGCGCATTGGGGGCGTCGTCCGCCATCCGCGCCGCGAAAGAGTGCCCCACCCTTTGCCGCTGCCTCGCATGCGCAGGAGGCATCAACGGAGGGCGCGGCTGGATTGCCTGGTCGCGTCGCTCCTCGCCGCGACGATTGCGGCGTTTGCCACGGACGGCGCGGCGGCCACCGATCCGGCGCTGATCGAGGCGGCCAGGAAAGAGGGCCAGGTTGTCTGGTACACGACGCTCATCGTCAACCAGATCGTCCGCCCGCTCAAAGACGCATTCGAGAAAAAGTATCCCGGCGTGACCCTGCAATACACCCGCGCCGACGATCTCGCGACCTCGGTTAAGATTCTGGCGGAGGCGCAGGCCGGCCGGGTGCAGGCCGACATTTTCGATGGTCTCGACAACATGCTGCCGCTGCAGGAAGCCGGCGTGCTGGCGCCGTTCACCGTGCCGAACGCAGCCGACTATCCGGCGGAACTGAAAGCCAAGGACGGCTTTTGGATCGCCGAGATCATGTATGTCTTCACGCCGGGCATCAACACCGAGCTCCTCCCCAAGGACAAGGCGCCGAAGACGTTCGCCGAACTGCTCGATCCGGCACTCAAGGGCAAGATGGCGTGGAACGGCAGTTCCGTCATCGGCGCCTTCGGCTTCGTCGGCAATATCCTCACCACGATGGGCGCAGACAACGGCATGGACTATCTGCGCGCGCTCGCCAAGCAGCAGGTCGTCAATGTCGACGCATCGTCGCGCGCCGTGCTCGATCAGGTGATCGCCGGCGAATATTGGATCAACCTGATGGCGCTCAACAATCACACCGTGATCAGCGCCCACAAGGGCGCGCCGACCGATTGGCTCAAGCTTCAGCCGACGCCGGTCGCGCTCGACGCCGTGGGCCTGCTCAAGGACGCCCCGCATCCGCATGCCGCGCAGCTGCTGCTGGAATTCCTGCTGTCCGAGGACGGCCAGAAGGTCTTTCAACACAACGACTATCTGCCGGCGCTGCCGAGCGTGCCGGCGATGGTCGCCGGCCTGCGGCCGAACGACGGCGGCTTTCAGGCCAATTTTTTGCGGCCTGAATTGATCCACCGCGAATTGCCGAAGTGGCAGAAGGTCACCCAGGATTTGTTCCGATGAGCAACTGTGTTGAACTCGACGTCTCGGCGCGCGGCGTGGCGACGATCACGCTCAATCGCCCCGAGCGATCCAACGCCCTCGATCAGGCGACACTCGATGAACTGGCCGAGCAATTCGCCGCGCGGGCCGCCGACGATCGCACCCGGGTCGTCGTGCTGCGCGGGCGCGGCAGGCACTTCTGCGCCGGCGCCGATCTGGTGGCGCGGGCCGCGGGAGCGGAGTCGGCGCCGGCGAGGACCTCGATCGTCGACATGCTCGCGGCGCTCGACCGGCTGCCGAAGCCGACCATCGCGGCGGTGCACGGCGCGGCAATAGGCGGCGGTGCGGCGATCGCGGCCTGCTGCGACGTCGTGCTCGCGGCCGACAGCGCGTTTTTTTCCGTCCCGGAAGTGCGGATCGGCATGCCGCCGCTCGGCGTCGCGCCGTTTCTGGTCCGCGCCATGGGTCACCGCAGCCTGCGCCGTTATGGCCTGTCCGGCGAGCGCTTCGGCGCCGCCGAGGCTTTGCGCATCGGGCTCGTCCATGAGGTCGTGAGCGCCGACAAGCTTGACGAAAAGCTCGGCGAAATTGCCGATGCGCTGCTGCACGGCGCCCCGCAGGCGCAGCGTGCCGTCAAGGCCGGACTCGAGCACTCCGTGACGCCGTCCGTCGAGGACATTCTCGCCCACGGCGTCTCGCACGGCTCGCCGCGCTCAGCCGAAGCCCTGGAAGGCATCGCCAGCTTCAAGGAGAAACGCAAACCGAGCTGGTATCCGCAATGACCGGAGCTGTTCGCGCCGCCGCTTGCTGCTCTTTCGTTGCGATCTCTCTGTTGAATTGCAAGGCTGTGCGCGCCGCCGATGACGCGCTGTACGCCGCGGCCAGGCAGGAAGGCCAGGTGGTCTGGTACACCTCGCTGATCGTGAACCAGGCGGTGCGCCCGCTGGTCGACGCCTTCAGCAAGAAATATCCCGGCATCGCGGTCAAATATGCGCGCGGCGACAGCGGGCCGAACGCCATCAAGATCATCAACGAGGCGCGCGCCGGCAAGGTCGAGGGCGACGTGTTCGACGGCATCGCCACGACGCCGCCGTTGCTCAAGGCCGGGCTGGTCGAGAAATTCGTGCCGGCCGAGGCCGACAAATATCCGCCGGCGCTGCGCGATCCCGACGGCCGCTGGAATGCGCTGGTGCTGTATTTCCTTACGCCCGGCGTCAACACCCAGTTGGTCGGCAAGGACGAGATCAAGACGGCGGCCGACCTGCTCAATCCGAAATGGCAGGGCAAGATCGCCTGGAGCACCGAACCGTCATCGGGCGCGCCCGAATATGTCGGCGCGGTGCTGGCGACCATGGGCGAGGACCGAGGCATGGCGTTCCTGCGCACGCTCGCCAAGCAGGGCATCGTCAATGTCGATGCCACCAACCGCGCCATCCTCGATCAGGTGATCCTGGGCCAGTATGCCGTTGCGCTCAGCATCTTCAATCACCACGCCGTGCTCAGCGCGCAAAAGGGCGCCCCGGTAACCTGGCTCAAGGTCGAGCCGATCCCGGCGCCGTTTCATTCCATCGGCCTGGTCAAGAACGCGCCACACCCGAATGCCGGCAAGCTGTTGATCGATTTTCTGCTCTCCGAGGACGGCCAGCGCGCCTTCGCCGACGCCGAATATCTGCCCGCCATGCCCGCGGTGCCGGCCAAGACACCGGACGTAAAGCCCGAGGCCGGCGGCTTTACCGCCAGTTTCGTCTCGCCGGCTACGATGTCCGCCGACATCGATCATTGGGTGCAAGTCAAAAAGGAACTGTTTGATTGATGAGGCGTCACGGCCCGCTTCAGAAGCGTCATGCCGGGCCCGGCGCCGGGCATCCATGTCTTGGGCGCGAAAGACCTGGATGGCCGGGACAAGCCCGGCCATGACGGCGACTTATTCCTCGACGGCGGCCGATCCGACCCGGTCGCTGGTCGCCCTTTCTGGCGATCGTCCTCCTCCTTCTCGTCGTTCCGCCGTTGATTTTTTTGCTCAACGGCAGCCTGCACACCACGACGGTGACCGGCGGTCTTGGCGATTTTACCCTCGCGTATTATCAGCGGCTGATTTCCGATCGGCAATTCTTCGGCAGCCTGGCGAATTCGCTCATCTTCAGCCTCGGCGCCATGATCATCGCGCTGTGTTTCGGCGGGCTGGTGGCCTGGCTGGTCGAGCGCACCAACGCGCCGTTCAAGGCCTTCGCCTACCTCGCCGCCATCATTTCGCTCGGCACGCCGTTCGTGCTCTACGTCATCGCCTGGCTGTTTCTGCTCGGCCGCAACGGGCCACTGAACGAACTCCTCGCCGCGATCGGACTCGGCCGTTTCAACGTCTACTCGATGCCGGGCATGATCCTGGTCGAGGGCTTTCTGTGGTCGCCGCTCGCCTTCCTGCTGTTGTCCTCGGTGTTTGCGCAGGCCAACGCCGAATACGAGGAGGCCGCGCGCATGTGCGGCGCCGGCATCATGCGCACCGTCACCCGCATCTCGCTGCGGCTGGCGCTGCCGGCGTTCTGCGCCGTCGCCTTGCTCATCGTGGTGCGCTCGATCGAGGCCTTCGAGGTGCCGGCGCTGGTCGGGCTGCCCGGCAAAGTCAAGGTTTTGACCACCGACATCTATCTCGACATGAAGGAGAACGTGCCGCCCGACCTCGGCTATTCGAGCGCGTTTTCCGTCGTGCTGCTGGTGCTCGCCGGCGGCCTGATTGCGCTGTATTCGCGCATCTCGCGCCATGCCTCGCGCTATCACAGCGTCACCGGCCGCGGCTTTCGCTCACGGCTGTTCGATCTCGGCCCGGCGCGCCCGCTCGGCGGCGCCATCATCCTTATCAACTTCCTCTTGATCCTGCTGACCCCGACCGCGGGCCTGGTCTGGCTGGCGCTGATGCCGTTCACGCAAGGGTTCAGCCGCCGCGGCCTTGGGCTGATCACGCTCGATAACTTCCGCACCGTGCTGCATTCGACGTTCTATCTGGATCTGGTATGGCAGACGCTGGTCATGAGCGCCGGCGCCGCCACCGCCGTCATGGCGATCACTATCGTCTCCGGATGGCTTGCGGTGCGAAAGCGGCCTGGGGGATGGCTCCTTGATCAGCTCGCTACCGCGCCGCTGATCTTTCCGGGCATCGTGCTCGGCGTCGCGATGATCCAGATCTACCTCGCGGTGCCGGTCGCGATCTACGGCACGCTGTGGGCCTTCATTCTGGCTTTCACCATTCGCTATCTGCCGTACGGCATGCGCTACGCGGCGTCCGGAATCTTGCAGATTCATCCCGAACTGGAAGAGGCCGCGGCGATCGCCGGCAGCCCGCTGCGCACGGCGTTGCGGCGCATCGTGGTGCCGCTGGCGACGCCGGCGCTGCTGGCCGGCTGGCTGTTCATCTTTCTCGTCGCGGCGCGCGATCTGTCGCTCGCGGTGATTCTGGCTTCGCCCTCGGCGCAGCCGGTGTCGGCGGCGATGTTCGATCTTTGGGCCAACGGCCAGGGCACCGAGCTTGCCGCGTTCGGCCTGGTGTGGACGGCGATCATGACGGTGATCGCCGCGGCGTTCTATCTGATCGGGCGGCGCACCTTGGCGACCGCGGTGCGGGCGTGATCGTCATTACTCGAGCGTGACGTTGGCGGCGCGTGCTGCCGACCGGTTCCACCTGAACATTGCGCGGCTTCGCGCTGACATCCGGGCTCTTGATGATGGCTACGACGTCACGACTGAACCGGTCCGCCAGCGCGTCGGGCGTCCCGGGCGGGGCGCCGCCGTCCGCATTTGACAATGGCGCGGGCCATCTGCTTTCATCGCTTTATTCCGACGCGACGATCCGCCAAGCAAAAACCAACAAGCAAAAACGAAAAAGCGCCAGCACATGGCCCTGAAACTGACGCGGCATCGCTTCCATCCGCTGCACATTTCCTATCGCCGCCCCATTCGCTGGGCCGGCCATCTCGAATCCGGCGTCGACATCCTCTTGCTTGTGCTCGAAACCAATAGCGGGCTCCATGGTGTCGGTGAAACGCCCGTCCGGTTGAACTGGCATGCTGCCACACTCAGGAGTTTGATGACGGTGATCGACGAGGTCTTCGTGCCGCAAATGACGGACCTGGACCTCGGCGACGAGGCCGCGGTCGAGCAATTCCTCGGAGGCTTCAAGGAGCATCCGCTGGCCAAGAGCCTGATCGACACGGCGTGCTGGGATCTGCGCGCACAACTGTCGCAGGTTCCGTTGTGGCGACGATTAGGCGCCAGCGATGCCAGCGTGCCGATATCCTGGACGGTGACGCGGGCGCCGCCGGCCAGCATGGCGCGCGAAGCGGAGGCCGCCGCCGCGACCCACGGCGTGCGCGCATTCAAGGTGAAGACGGGCCAGGGTGACGAGACCGATCAGTCTGCACTGCAGGAGATCCGTCGCGCCGTGGGCGATGCCGTCGCGCTGTTTGCCGATGCGAACGGCGCCGGTACCGCAGCCGGCGTGAAAGAAACCTCGACGATGCTGGCGGATTTCGGCGTCAGCCTGTTCGAGGATCCATGTCCGTTTGCTCCGAACGACGGCTTCCGCGCCATCAGCGACAGTTCGCGGCTGCCGATCATGGTCGACAACGGCTGCCGATCGCTGGCGGAAGGCGGTCTCTATCTCGACGTCGGCGCGCAGGCGCTTTCGGTCAAGGTCATGAAGACCGGCATCACCGAATTGCGCCTGATCGCGCAGCAGGCCAAGGCGCGCGGGGCGCGGGTCGCCGTCGGCATCAGCGCCACCACGTCGCTCGGCGCCATCACCGCGCTGGCGCTCTCGGCCAGCCTGCCGGACGAGGCGCGATGCGCGCCGTGCGAGGAAACGTTCTTCGCCACGATGGACGATATCCTGCACCAGCCGCTGCAGATAAGGGCCGGACAAGTGCGGCTGCCGGCGGACGTCGGCTACGCGCCGCTCATCGACTGGAAGAAAGTGGCAACCCTGGCAAGCGCATGAGCGTCGCCGGCAAATCGAATTCGGAACCAGCATGACGGATACCGAATAGTGGACCTCGAAGCATCGAAGAAGAAAGTCGCGGCGCTGACCGAGCCGCGCAACGCCGTTCTGGTCGGCGCCAGCGACCGTCCAGGGGCGTGGGCATGGCGCGTGTTGCGCAATCTTAAGCAGTATGAATTTCCGCGCCCGATCTATCTGATCAATCCACGGCGCGTCGAGATCGGCGGCGATCGCTGCTATCCGGACTTCGCCTCGCTGCCCGAGCCGCCCGATCATCTGGTCGTGCTGGTGCCGGCGCCCGGCGTGCCCGAAGTGTTGCGCAGCGGCGCCGCGGCCGGCGCCCGCAGCGCCACGGTGTTTTCCGCGGGCTTCGGCGAGTCCTTCGATTCGAAAGGCGCCACGCTCGGGCGCGAACTCGCCGCCGCGATCGCCGAGACCGGGCTTGCCGTGTCGGGACCCAACTGCATGGGCAACGTCTGCGCCAAGAGTCGTTTCGTCACTCTGGCGGAAGACCGGCCGCTGACGCTACGGCCGGGGCCGGTGGCGCTGGTCGGCCAGAGCGGCGGCATGATGATTTTCCTCAACGCCGCGCTTGAGGAGCGCGGCATGATCGCCGAATACCTCATCACCAGCGGCAATGAAGCCGGACTCAGCATCCCCGATTACATTGCCTTCTTCGCCGATCAGCCCGAGCTGAAGGCGATCATCGTCTATATCGAGGCGATCTCCGACTTGGAGAAGTTCAAGGCCGCATGCCGCCACGCGCGCGACGCCGGCAAGGCCATCATCGCCCTCAAACTCGGCACGTCGGAGCGCGGCCGCAGCGCGGCGATGGCGCACACCGCCTCGCTCGCCGGCACGATCGAAGCCTTCGATGCGGTCGCCGGCGAACTCGGCGTGGTGCGCGCCGATACGCTGGACGACGCGGTCGAGATCACCGAGCTTGTGGTGCATACCGGGGCGCCCGGCGGACGGCGGCTGGGCGCCATCACGCTGTCCGGCGCTTTTCGCGGGCTGTTGTACGACGCCGCCGAGAAGAACGGCCTGCAATTTCCGCCGCTCGCCGCCGAGACCACGGCCAAGCTCAACGCCATCCTGACCGTCGGTTCGCTGGTCAGCAATCCGATCGACGGCGGCTTCGGCGTGCTCAGCAGCGCCGATAATTACAAGGCCTCGATCGCGGCGCTGCAGGCCGATCCGAACGTCGACATGATCCTGATCCAGGAAAACCTGCCGCGCGAGCCGGGCTCGGACCGCGCCGAGCAATACATTCTCACGGTCGATGCCATCGCCGCGGCCGGCGCACCGAAGCCGATCGCCTTCATCACCCCGGTGTCGCACAGCCAGAGCGATTACAGCCGCGCCCTGCGGGCGAAGACGCCGCACGTCTCGTTTCTGCTGGAGGTCAACAAGGCGTTGCGCGCCATCGCCAGCGTGGCGCGGCGCGACGAACTCGAACGTTTGGCGCGCGCGCCGGCGCCAATCGCACAGACGCCGGCGGAGAGCGCGGCGGTGGCGCGGGTGCGCGCGTTGGCAAAGTCCGGCGCGCCGGCGCTCAATGAAATCGAGTTCGAAGGCGCTGCTGCGCGCCTATGGCATAGCGGCGCCTGGCGAAATCGCCGCCGCGTCAGCGGACGCCGCGGTGAAGGCAGCGAACGAGATCGGTTATCCGGTGGTGCTCAAGGGCGTTTCGGCGAACCTGCCGCACAAGACCGATGCCGGCGCGGTTGCGTTGCATCTTGCCAATGACGCCGATGTGCGCACCGCCTATGCGCGGATTGACAATAACGTCCGGCGCGCCGGCGTCGACAAGCTCGATGCCATGCTGGTGTGCCAGGAAATCCGCGGCGGCCTCGAGCTTGTGCTCGGCGTGCATCGCGATCCGGAAATGGGCTTGGTCGTGATGGCCGGAAGCGGCGGCGTGCTCCTTGAACTCGCCAAGGACGTGGCCTTCGCGGTGCCGCCGATCACCCGCGACAAGGCCCGCGCCATGATCGAGCGGACGCACGTGGCGCGGCTGATAGCCGGCTATCGCGCGTCGGCCGCACTCGACGCCGACGCCGTCGTCGACGCGTTGGTCGCGCTCGGCCGCATCGCCGGCGATCTCGCCGACATCGTGCAATCGATCGACGTCAATCCGTTTGTCGTGCGGCCGCGCGGCGGCGTGGCGCTGGATGCGCTCCTGGTGGTCCGCAGCGACGACCAGAAACCGAGCTGACAGGAGAACCGCAATGGCAGACCAATGGCGCACGCTTCGGGAATGGCCGGAGCTCGTTCTGGAGCAGCTCGCCGATGCCGGCGTGGCGCGGGTCATTCTCAACCGGCCGGACAAGCGCAATTGCCTCAACGAGGCGCTGGTGACGGCATGGTTCGAGGCGCTCGACATCGTGCGCGCCGACCGCGACATCAAAGCCGTCATCACCAAGGGCGCGGGACTCTGCTTCAGCTCCGGCCTCGATCTGCATTTCCTGCGCAAGGTCAGCGAGGAGCCGCGCGATTGGGACCGGCCGACCTTGACGGTGCAGATGGCGGAAGCGCTGCGCGCCTTCCCGCGCATCGTCATCGCCCAGGTGCACGGCTATTGCCTCGGCGGCGCGCTCGGCATCATGAACTGCCATGACCTCGTCTTTGCCGCCGACGATGCCCAGCTCGGCATGCCGGAAATCCTGCGCGGCAGCTTCGGCCAGCTCGTCACCTCGACACTGGTGCACGGCGCCATCCCGATCAAGAAGGTGGCGCTGATGCAGCTCGTCGGCCGCAATATCTCCGGCGCCGAGGCCGACCGCTGGGGCGTTATCTCTCAGGCCATGCCGGCGGCCGAACTGGAGGCCACGGTGACGGGGATCGCGCGCGAAATCGCCGCACGGCACCTGGCGCCGCTCGAACATTCCAAGATCACCGTGCAGATGGGCCGCGACCTGTCGCTGTCGCAGGCGATCCAGCTCGACCAGCTGGTCGCCGCCCGCATGCGCCGCGTCATGGATCCGACCGCCCATGTCGAGACTTATCTGCAGTCGCAGAAGGGCGGGCCGAATTTGGAATACAAGCGCCCGGATGTGTGATTAGCCGCGTTGCTCCCGGCACGGCGCAGCACGCAGCACAGCGAAGTGGTGCGCTGCAGACCCGGAACCGTCATCTGCTCAGCGTGCGGAACGATCCCGGATCAGCAGTGCGGCACTCGCGCCGCACCGCGTCCGGGCAACGGAATCAGGCCGCCGCTTTCTTGGTGTCGCCGCGCGCCAGCGACGCGACGACTTCATCCACCGTCTGCACGTCGCCGAATTGGCCGTAGAACGCCGATAGCGACGCGTTGTGGCGCTCGTCGGTGTCGGTGGCGCAGCCGTCGGCGACCATCACCACTTTGAAATTGAGCATCATGGCGTCGCGCGCCGTGCTCTCGCAGCACACATTGGTGGCGGTGCCGGTGATCAACAGCGTGTCAATGCCGCGGTCGCGCAGATAGCGCTCGATGTCGGACGAGCCCTGGATGAAGGCGCTGTAGCGGTTCTTGTCGATCCGGGCATCCTCGGGCCGGATGTCGTTGAGATGCCAGAACGCGTAGCCGTCGGCCCCGATATCCATCGCCGCCAGGCGCCGCTCCGCCCGTTCCGGTTTTTGCAGACAGGCGTGGTAGTTCGACCAGCTTTCCCGGGTGTCGTTCGTGGTGTTGCGGACCCAGACGACGTGGCCGCCGCGGCTGCGCAGCTCGGCGGCGAGCCGGTTGATGTTCGGCACGATCTCGCGCGCCAGCGGTGTTTCGTTCTGATGGCCCGGCTTGACGAAATAATTCTGCATGTCGATCACAACCAGCGCGGCACTGCGCGGGTCGATGACGTCGAACGGATGCAATTTGCCCAGCCGCGTCTCCATCCGTGCGACGGCGGTCTCTGAAATCGCGATCTTGTGCATCGTTGTTTCCTCCATTAGTCATCTGTCGGGGCTGTCGGCGGCGCAGTTTGGCACAAAACCAGCATGGGATCGAGCGGATGTCGGCTGATGGATCCGGGAGTTGGGAGTTCTGGATCGATCGCGGCGGCACCTTCACCGATGTGATCGGCAGGCGGCCGGACGGCACGCTGACCACCCACAAGCTGCTTTCTGAGAATCCCGAAGCCTATCGCGACGCCGCGGTGCACGGCATCCGCCATCTGCTCGGCCTCGCCCCCGGCGCGCCTATCCCGAGCGAACGCATCGCTGCGGTAAAAATGGGCACGACCGTCGCCACCAATGCGCTGCTCGAGCGCAAGGGCGAGCGCACGCTGCTTCTGATCACCAAGGGATTTCGCGATGGGTTGCGCATCGGCTATCAGGCGCGCCCGAAGATCTTCGCCCGCCATATCATCAAGCCGGACATGCTATACGAGCGCGTGGTCGAGGTCGACGAGCGCGTGCGGGCCGACGGCACGGTGGAGCGGCCACTCGATCTCGAGGCCGTGCGCGGCGAGCTTGTGCGCGCCAAGGCCGACGGCATCCGCGCCGTCGCCGTGGTGCTGATGCATGCCTACCGCTACGGCGATCACGAACGGCGGGTCGCCGCGCTGGCGCGCGAACTCGGCTTCGATCAGGTCTCGGCCAGCCATGAGGTCTCACCACTGATCAAGCTGGTCGGCCGCGGCGACACCACCGTCGTGGACAGTTATCTGTCGCCGATCCTGCGCCGCTATGTGGCGCAAGTAGCCGACGAGCTCAATCCCGCTTCGCCCTCCCCTGCAGGGGGAGGTGAAGAGACACGTCTGATGTTCATGATGTCGTCGGGCGGGCTGACGGCGGCGGAGCTGTTCCGCGGCAAGGATGCGATTCTCTCAGGTCCCGCCGCCGGCGTCGTCGGCATGGCCGAGACCGGCCGCGCGGCGGGTTTCGACCGGCTGATCGGTTTCGACATGGGCGGCACTTCGACCGACGTCTCGCACTACGCCGGTGAATACGAGCGTGCCTTCGAGACCGAGGTTGCCGGCGTGCGCATGCGCGCGCCGATGATGCTGATCCACACCGTGGCGGCCGGCGGCGGCTCGATCCTGCATTTCGACGGCGCGCGGTTTCGCGTCGGCCCGGATTCCGCGGGCGCCAATCCGGGGCCGAAATGCTATCGCCGCGGCGGGCCGCTGGCGGTGACCGACGCCAATGTCATGGTCGGCAAGCTGCTGCCGGATTTTTTTCCGAAGATTTTCGGACCGCAACAGAACCAGCCGCTCGACGCCGAGGCGGTGCGCGAGGCTTTCGCCGGTATGGCGAAGGCGATCGGCGACGGCCGCCGGAGCGAACAGGTCGCCGACGGCTTCATCAAGATCGCGGTCGAAAACATGGCCAACGCGATCAAGAAGATTTCCGTGCAGCGCGGCTACGATGTGACCCGGTATGCGCTGAACTGCTTCGGCGGCGCCGGCGGCCAGCATGCCTGTCTGGTCGCCGACGCGTTGGGCATGACCAACGTCCTGATCCATCCGCTGTCGTCGCTGCTGTCGGCCTACGGCATGGGGCTGGCGGACATTCGCAGCGTGCGCCAGCAGGCCATCGAGGAGCCGTTCGGCGAGGAAGCGCGTGGCATGCTGGCGAACGTGGCGCACAAGCTGGCGCGTGCCACCCTCGAGGAAGTGGCCGGTCAAGGCGTCGCGGCCAACGACATCGCGCTGCATGTTCGCGCCCATATCCGCTACGCCGGCACCGACATGCCGCTGATCGTCGAGGCCGGCGCTTTCCGCCCGCCCCTGCGGCGAGACGAAAAACTGGCCTCGCTTCAGAAGATGCAGGGAGCCTTCGAGCGCGCCCACAAGGCGCAGTTCGGCTTCATCGATCGCGGCAAGTCCCTGGTCATCGAAGCGGTCTCGGTCGAGGCGGTCGGCGGTGGCACGACGTTTCGGGAGCGGTCGCGCAAGACCAGGCGGGCGAAGCTGCCCGCGCCGGCGCGCCGCACGCGCTACTTCTCAAACGGCAAATGGCAGCGCGCGCTGGTCTATACGCGCGATACGCTGGTGCCCGGACACAAGGTGAAGGGGCCCGCCATCATCATCGAGCCGCATCAGACGGTCATCGTCGAGCACGGCTGGCAGACCGAGCTTACGGCCAGGAATCACCTCGTGCTGCGGCGCGTGCAAAAGCTGGCGCGCAGGCGCGCCATCGGCACCAAAGCCGACCCGGTCATGCTCGAAGTGTTCAACAATCTGTTCATGTCGATCGCCGAGCAGATGGGCGTGGCGCTGCAAAACACCGCGTACTCGGTGAACATCAAGGAACGGCTGGATTTCTCCTGCGCGGTGTTCGACGGCGAAGGCTCGCTCGTTGCCAACGCGCCGCACATGCCAGTGCATCTCGGCTCGATGGACCGCGCCGTCGAAACCATCATCCGCGAGAACAAGGGCAAGATCCGGCCCGGCAACGTCTATGCCATCAACGCGCCCTATAACGGCGGCACGCACCTGCCCGACATCACCGTGTGCACGCCGGTGTTCGACGGCGCCAAGATCCTGTTCTGGGTCGCATCTCGCGGCCACCATGCCGACGTCGGCGGCATTTCGCCGGGTTCGATGTCGCCCAACGCCACCACCATCGAGCAGGAAGGCGTCTATATCGACAATTTCAAACTGGTCGAGCGCGGCCGTTTCCGCGAAAAGGAAACCTATCAGCTCCTGAAAGGCGCCAAATATCCGGCGCGCAATCCGCTGCAGAATGTCAACGACATCAAGGCGCAGATCGCCGCCAACGAGATGGGCGTGCGCGAACTGCGCAAGATGGTGCGGTATTTCACGCTCCCCGTCGTGCGCGCCTACATGCGCCACGTCCAGGATAACGCCGCTGAAAGCGTGCGCCGCGTCCTCGACCGGTTGCACGACAGCGCGTTCGCGATCGAGACCGATCAGGGCTCGACCATCAAGGTGCGCATCACGGTCGACAGGACAAAGCGCGAGGCGACGGTCGATTTCACCGGAACAAGCCCGCAGCAGCCGTCGAACTTCAACGCGCCGGAGCCGGTGACACGCGCCGCCGTGCTCTACGTGTTCCGCGTCATGGTCGATGACGACATCCCAATGAACGCCGGCTGCCTGCGGCCGATCCGCATCATCGTTCCGAACAAGTCGATGCTGACGCCGGAGTTTCCCGCCGCGGTGGTCGCAGGCAATGTCGAGACCTCGCAGGAGGTGACCAACTGCCTGCTTGGCGCGCTCGGCGCCATGGCGGCGGCGCAGGGCACCATGAACAATCTCAATTTCGGCAATGCCCGCTATCAGTATTACGAGACGATCTGCTCCGGCTCGCCGGCCGGCCCGGGGTTTCCCGGCACCGACGCCGTGCACACCCACATGACCAACACGCGGCTCACCGATCCGGAAATCCTCGAATTCCGCTACCCGGTCCTGCTCGAGGACTTCCACATCCGCAAAGGGTCCGGCGGCCGCGGCCGGTGGAACGCCGGCGACGGCGTCGTCCGCACCATCCGCTTCCTGGAAAAGATGGAATGCACGATCCTGTCCGGCCACCGCCGCGTGCCGCCGTTCGGGCTTGCCGGCGGCGGCGACGGCCAGATCGGCGAGAACGCGGTGCGGCGCAGCGACGGCCGCATCGAGAGGCTTGAGGGCTGCGACGCCACCGTCATCGACGTCGGCGAGGCGATCATCATCCGGACGCCGACAGCGGGCGGTTACGGGACGCCGTCGCGCGGGGCGGCGTGATCGCCGAACTGCCTGCGGCCTTGCGCACCACCGAATATTTCATGGCGGCGTTGTTGCCCTGCCAATAGAACGTGTAGTCGACGGCGACCGTGGCGCCGTCGGGCAGCGGCAGGACCGCGCTGCAGACCGCTTGGTCTTTGGTGGACGACACGGTGTTGAGCGGCTCGTACTTCGTCGGCTCGAGCTTGAGCTGTTTGAGAACGTCGGACAGCGTCTGCCTGGCGCGCTCGGAATCGCATTGCGGCAACACGACGCGGTCGCGGACACCCCGATAGAGGAACACCGCGGCGACGGCGAGCACCGGAATGCCGATCAGACGGAACGCAAGCCGACGAGATTTGAAGGGCGACGGTCGCGTCGCGGTGCCCGGCGGCCGCGTCCACCGGCGGGCGCGGACAGGCGGCGGATTCTCGCTGGCCATGGGCCCGCCTCACACCGACTTGACGATTTCCTCGGTCATCTTCTTGGCGTCGCCGAGCAGCATCATGGTGTTGTCGCGGTAGAACAGCGGATTGTCGATGCCGGCATAGCCGGACGCCAGCGAGCGCTTGTTGAACATCACCGTGCCGGCCTTCCATACCTGCAGCACCGGCATGCCGTAGATCGGCGATTTCGGATCGTCCTCGGCGGCCGGATTGGTGACGTCGTTGGCGCCGATCACATAGGCGACGTCGGCCTGGGCGAACTCCGAATTGATGTTTTCCAGTTCGAACACGTCGTCGTAGGGCACATTGGCCTCGGCGAGCAGCACGTTCATGTGGCCCGGCATGCGGCCGGCCACCGGATGAATGGCGTATTTGACCTCGACGCCTTCGTGCTTGAGCTTGTCGCCCATTTCCCGAAGCGCGTGCTGGGCCTGCGCCACCGCCATGCCGTAGCCCGGCACGATGATTACCTTGCCGGCGTTTTTCAGGATGAACGCCGCGTCCTCGGCCGATCCGATCTTCACCGGACGGTCGCTGGCATGCGCTGCCGGGCCCGCCACCTCGCCGCCGAAGCCGCCGAGGATCACCGAGATGAACGAGCGGTTCATACCCTTGCACATGATGTAGGACAGGATTGCGCCCGAGGAGCCGACCAGCGCGCCGGTGATGATCAGGGCCGAATTGCCGAGCGTGAAGCCGATGCCCGCCGCCGCCCAGCCCGAATAGGAATTGAGCATCGAGATCACGACCGGCATGTCGGCGCCGCCGATCGGCACGATGATCAGCGCGCCGAGCAGGAACGACACCGCGGCGATCAGCCAGAATGCGGCATGCGGCTGGGCTTGGTAGAACCAGACGATCAGCACGACGAGCGCAATGGCGAGCGCGATGTTGATCGCATGCCGCGCCGGCAGCATGATCGGCGCGCCGCTCATGCGGCCGGAGAGCTTGAGGAACGCGATCACCGAGCCGGTGAAGGTGATGGCGCCGATGGCGACGCCGAGCGACATTTCGATCAGGCTCTGGCCGTGGATGGCGCCTTCGTTGCCGATGCCGAAGGCTGCCGGAGCGTAGAGCGCGCCCGCCGCCACCAGCACGGCGGCCATGCCGACCAGGGAGTGGAAGGCGGCGACCAGTTCGGGCATCGAGGTCATCGGCACGCGCCGCGCGATCACCGCGCCGGTGCCGCCGCCGAGCGCCATGCCGACTACTACCAGGGCCCAGGCGGCAAGGCTCGCCGGCGGATGGAACGCCAGCGTGGTGGCGATCGCGATCGCCATGCCGATCATGCCGAATTGATTGCCGCGCCGGGCGGTTTCGGGATTGGACAGGCCGCGCAGCGCGAGGATGAAAAGTGCGCCGGCGATGAGGTAGCACAGCGCGGCGAGATCGGCGCTCATGAGGTGCAGGCTCCAGCCACTTCGCCGTCATGCCCGGCCTCGGGTCGGGCATCCACGTCTTTGCCGCGCGAAAAAAAGAAGGACGTGGATGGCCGGGTCGAGCCCGGCCATGACGACGTCATTTTGTGAAAAGAAAAATTCATGGACGCCGTCACTTTTGCTTTCTCTGGAACATGGCGAGCATGCGCTGCGTCACCAGGAAGCCGCCGAAAATATTGACCGAGGCGAAGGTCAGCGCGACGAAGCCGAGCGTGCGCGCCCATAGCGGCCCGGAATCGTCAGCGGCCAGCGCCACGCCGACCGCCAACAGAGCGCCGACCACGATCACCGAGGAAATGGCGTTGGTCACCGACATCAGCGGCGTGTGCAGCGCCGGCGTCACCGACCACACCACGTAATAACCGACGAACACCGCAAGCGCGAAAATTGACAGCCGGAACACGAACGGATCGGCGACGTCACTGGCCGCGGCGGCCGGCGCAACGGCATTCACCTGGGCGAGAAGCGAAAGCATCATCATGAAAAAATCTCCCTTGCTGTCCGTCCCCTTGTGGGGACGGAGAACAACCTACGCGGCGCTCTTCGGCAAGAAGCCGGGATGCACGATCGCACCGTCGCGGGTTAGCGCCGTCGCCTTGACGATCTCGTCGTCCCAATTGACGGCCAGCGCCTTGGTCTTCTTGTCGATCAGGACTTCGAGGAACGCGTAGAGGTTCTTGGCGTAAAGATTCGATGCCGTGGCGGCGAGCCGGCCGGGCATGTTGCGATAGCCGACCAGCTTGACGCCGTTATGCTCGCTGACCGCATCGGCGACGACGCCTTCCACATTGCCGCCGCGCTCGACGGCAAGATCGACGATCACCGAGCCGGGCCGCATCGACGTCACCATGTCTTGCGAGACCAGCCGCGGCGCCGGCCGCCCGGGAATAAGCGCGGTGGTGATCACGATGTCCTGCTTCTTGACGTGCTCGGCGACCAGCGCGGCCTGCTTGGTTTGATACTCTTTCGTCATCTCCTTGGCATAGCCGCCCGCGGTCTCGGCCGCCTTGAATTCCTCGTCCTCGACCGCGATGAATTTGGCGCCGAGGCTTTCGACCTGCTCCTTGGCGGCCGGCCGCACATCGGTGGCGGTAACGATGGCGCCGAGGCGGCGCGCGGTGGCGATGGCCTGCAACCCGGCGACGCCGGCGCCCATGACGAAAACCCTGGTCGCCGGGACGGTGCCGGCCGCCGTCATCATCATCGGCAGCGCGCGGCCGAATTCGGACGCGGCATCGATCACGGCGCGGTAACCGGCGAGATTGGCCTGACTTGACAGCACGTCCATCGCCTGCGCGCGGGTGATGCGCGGTAACAGCTCCATCGCGAACGCGGCAAGGCCGGCTTCGGCGATGGCGTGCAACGCGGCGTCATTGCCGTACGGATCCATGATGGCGATGACGATGGCGCCCTTTTTGAGATGCGCAAGCTCGACCGAATTCGGCCGTCGCACCTTGAGCACGATGTCGGCGCCGCTGAGCGCGTCGCGCCCCACCGTGGCGCCGGCAGCCGTGTAATCGGAATCGAGAATGCCGGACTTCAGGCCGGCGCCTAGTTCGACCATGACGTCGGCGCCGAGCGCGATCATCTTCTTGACGGTTTCGGGCACCGCGGCAACCCGCGGCTCGCCGGCATCGGTTTCGGCAGCAACCGCAACCTTCATGTGTCCTCCGACGGCTGCCGCTCGCCCGCTGCCAGCCGGTTCACTACCGGCTGCGAGCCGGCCCGCGGCCGGCGGTCAGCCGATAGTTATTATGTACAGCTCAATTCAACCCAGGAAGTACGCCATCAGAATGAGAATAATGACCACCGCCGCTAGGGAGACTTTCACCAGCGTGATGAAGCTGTGATACGTCTGTTCGTGGGCCGGCAAATCGTTGCCCGGCGCCGTTGAGTATTCGACCTCGCCGTGATCGGCCATTCCGTCTCTCCAAGCCTCGTACCGGCGCCGGCCGACTTAGCGTAATTGCCGCCGCAGAGCAACGGGATGCGGCCCTTGCGCGCGCAATTTTGCGTCGCTGTCATTCGCGTCGCTGTCATAAGGCCGCGCGCCGCAATGCCGACGTCGGGTTCCGGGCTGCGCCAGCGCGGCTTGCCGGGGCGTGGCCGAATCCCTACTGTCATACAGCTAGCAAGATTGACCACGGACGCGCCATGCTCAGAAAAGAACAAAACGAGCTGTTGACCCAGACCGGCCCCGGCACCCCGATGGGACAGCTATTCCGCAGCTACTGGCTGCCGGTCCTGCTCGCCGAAGAATTACCCGCGAACGACTGCCCGCCGGTGCGGGTCAAAATCATGTCGGAGCGGCTGCTCGCGTTTCGCGATTCCGCGGGCAAATACGGCCTGATTGATGAATTCTGCGCCCATCGCGGCGTCTCGCTGTGGTTCGGCCGCAACGAAGAAGGCGGGCTGCGCTGCCCCTATCACGGCTGGAAATACGACACGACCGGCCAATGCGTCGAAGTCCCCTCCGAGCCGGCCGAAAGCGGCTTCTGCAAGAAGGTCAAGCTCGCCTCCCACCCGCTGGTGAAGCGCGGCGAGGTGCTGTGGGCCTATCTGGGCGCCGCCGACAAGAGGCCGCCGCTGCCGGAATGGGAATTCGCCATGGTGCCGCCGGAGCAGACTTTCGTCTCCAAGCGGCTGCAGGAGAGCAACTGGCTGCAAGCCATGGAAGGCGGCATCGATTCCAGCCATGTCTCGTTCCTGCATCGCGGCGATCTGGGCTCCGATCCGCTGTTCAAGGGCGCCAAGGGCAATCAATACAACCTCTCCGACATGCAGCCGCATTTCGAAGTGGTCGAACAGCCCGGCGGCCTGTTCATCGGTGCGCGGCGCAACGCCGAGGACGGCAAATATTACTGGCGCATCACGCCGTGGGTGATGCCGTGCTTCACCATGATCCCGCCGCGCGGCGACCATCCGATTCACGGCCACTTCTGGGTGCCGATCGACGACGAGAACTGCTGGGCGTGGTCCTACGACTTCCATCCGGTGCGGGCGCTGACCAAGACCGAGGTCGACGCCATGAAAGACGGCGCCGGCGTGCACTGCAAATACATACCCGGCACATACCGGCCGCTCGCCAACAAGGACAATGATTACCTGATCGACCGCGCGGCGCAAAAAGCCGGCAAGAGCTACAGCGGCGTCGCCGGCTTCGCGATTCAGGACGCGTCACTGCAGGAGAGCATGGGTCCGATCTGCGATCGCACCAAGGAGAACCTGGTCTCGACCGACAACGGCATCATCATGGCCCGGCACCGCTTGATGCGGGCCGCCAAGGCGCTGGCCGACAAGGGCGTGACGCCGCCCGGGGTCGATCCCGAGCATCAGAAGATTCGCTCGTGCTCGGTGGTGCTGCCGCCCGACGTGGCGTTCAAGGACGGCGCTAAGGAAGCGCTCCGCGCCAAGCCCGGCATGGCGCAGACGACGGTGTAGCCAAGCCGCCACATTCGCTGCGACCGTTGTCGGCGTCTGAGACGTCCGGGCCGGTGGCACGAGCTTACCCGCTATCTCATCCAGGATAGTTCAGCGCGCCGAGGACTCTCTACGACGCGAGAATCGGCTTGTCGGGATCGAGCCAGAATGCCCAGACGCCGGCGCCGATGACAAGGAGAACCGCCGCCACGATGAACGGCGCCTGCCAATTGCCGCCCTGCGCCAAGGCGCCGAACACGATCGGCGACAACGCGCCGCCGAAATTCCCCGCCATGTTCATCATTCCCGAAACGGTCCCGGAATATTTGCCGCCGGTGTCCATCGGCACCGCCCACGACGGGCCGATGGTGAATTCCAGAAAGAACATCGAGGCGGTGAGGCCATAGACGGCCACATAGGCGTCTTCAGTCAGCGCCGCCGGGACGATGCATATCGCGCAACCGAGCAGGCCGACGATCGCCACGACGCGGCGTCCGATCTTGGCGCTGCCCGTGATCCGCAACAGCCAATCGGTTGCCACTCCGCCAATCGTATCGCCGACGACGCCGGCGAAAAGCGGCACCGAGGCAAACAGGCCGACCTTGATCAGGGTAAAGTGACGAACCTCGATCAGATAGGACGGCAGCCAGCTCAAGAAAATCCACAGGCAATAGACGTAAGTGAAATAGGCGCACATGATCGCCCACATGTTCGGCGATCGCACCAATGTGGCCCACGGCACTTTGGTTTGTTTTTCCATCGGCGGCGGGTTGATGACGCCGTTGGCGTCGAGGCCGCGGATGCTGACGAGCTCGGACTTGTTCACCAGGGCATGTTCTTCCGGCAGGTTGCGATAGGTCAGGGCCCACCACACCGACCAGAGCACCCCGACCGCGCCGCAGATGTAGAACACCGGCCGCCAGCCGAACTGGCTCATGATCAACACCACGATCGGCGGAGCGATCGCCGCGCCGAAGCGGCTGGCGCTGTGGGTGACGCCTTGCACCAGGCCGCGTTCGCGCTGCGGGTACCAAAGCTGCATGGCGCGCGTGGCGCCCGGAAAGGCGCCGGCCTCGCCGACGCCGAACAGGAAGCGAACAGCGATGAACGACGTGGCGCTGAAGGCCGCGGCGGTGGCGGCGGTCATGACCGACCAGTACAGCACGACGCCGGTGAGCACGCCGCGCGCGCCGAAGCGATCACTCAACCAGCCGCCGGGGACCTGGAACAGCGCATAGGCCCACACAAACGCGCTGAAGATGAAACCCATGGTGACTTTATCGAAGCCGAATTCCTTGCTGATCAGGGGCGCCGCGGTCGAGATGTTGACGCGATCGAGATAGGTGATCAGGTACATCACGCTGATCAACAACAGGATGTACCATCGCCCCAGGCTCGGAGACGCTTGTACGGGTTGCCCCATGTGATTCACTCCCATTCTTATCTTTGATGTCTTTTTGATTTGGCGGGCTTTCGGCGGCAGGGCGCCGTTATGGCCGCGCCGGATCAGCTCGCCACCACCCGCAGCGACGGGCTGTTGGTCATGTCGTGGGCTTCCAGTTCCCTCATCGCGGCCGTGACGCCGCCGGCCCGATGCGGAACACCGGCGGCGGCCAGGCCCATTTCGACGCCTGTCAGCGCGGCCATCAGGACCAGCTCGTTGCACTCGCCGAGATGGCCGATGCGGAATATTTTGCCGGCAAGCTTGGCAAGCCCCGCCCCGAGCGACATGTTGAAGTTGTCGAGCACAACCTTGCGAAATTGATCGGCGTCATGGCCGGGCGGCATGAGCACGGCGGTCAGCACCGGCGAATATTCCGTCGGCTCCTCGCAGAGGATTTCGAGGCCCCAGCCGCGCACCGCCGTCCGCGTCGCCGCAGCGAGGCGCTGGTGGCGGGCGAAGACCCGATCCAGCCCCTCCTCCAACAGCATCGTGAGAGCCTCCTGCAGCCCATAGAGCAGATTGGTCGCTGGCGTGTAGGGGAAGAACCCGTTCGCATTGGGCTTGAGCATATCCTCCCAGTCCCAATAGGAACGGGGCATCTTGTTGGTCTGCGACGCGGCGAGCGCTTTGTCGGAGATCGCCGTGAAGCCGAGGCCGGGCGGAAGCATCAGCCCTTTTTGCGAGCAACTCACGGTGACGTCGACGCCCCATTCATCATGGCGGTAGTCCGCCGAGCCGAGCGAGGAAATGGTATCGACGAGAAGCAATGCCGGATGGGCGGCTGCGTCCATCGCCTTCCGGATTTCCCCGATCCGGCTGGTGACGCCGGTCGAGGTTTCATTGTGAACGATCATCACCGCCTTGATGGCGTGTGAGCGATCCTCGGCGAGCTTGGCCTGGACCGCAGCCGGATCGGCGCCACGCCGCCAGTCCCCCGGAATAAAGTCGACCTCAAGCCCCCAGCGTCCGGCCATCTTGCGCCAAAGCGTTGCGAAGTGGCCGGTTTCCACCATCAGCACCCTGTCGCCGGGCGACAGCGTGTTGACGATTGCCGCTTCCCAGGCGCCGGTACCGGAGGACGGATAGATGACGACCGGACCTGAAGTCTTGAAGAGCGCTCTGCAACCCTCGAGTACCGCCCGTCCAAGACGCTGGAATTCCGGCCCGCGGTGATCGATGACCTGCTTGTCCATCGCCCGAAGAACCCGTTCCGGAACGGGGCTGGGTCCAGGTATCTGCAAAAAATGGTGTCCTTGGCGTTGAGACAGAGATACCTCCCCAGCGCCGCGGCTGAAAAATGGAGCGATGCCGATGGCTTGAAGCAGACAATTGCATTCATTCTTTTAGTCTGCAATATATTTTTGAATTCCAATCTCAACCTGGACTAGAATTGCTAGAACAGGTACGGTGGTGACTGTGTCGAATGCCGTGACGAATCGCATTCAGGCACTGCCGCCAGCTAGGAACCGACCAGCGTGCTGAGAGCCGAAAACTCAAGGTCCAAGGTGGTCTCGCTGCACGGGGAGATCCTGTCGCGGCTGCGCGATTTCATCGTCGAGGGCCACCTGACGGACGGCGCGCGAATTCCCGAGCGGCAGCTCTGCGATATGTTCGGCATATCCCGGACGCCGCTTCGCGAGGCCCTCAAAGTCCTGGCGTCCGAGGGACTTGTTGATCTCCTGCCAAATCGCGGTGCGCGCGTGCGGGAACTCGGGGCCCGCGAGTTGGCGGAGCTTTTCGACGTGATGGGCGGGCTGGAAGCGCTTGCCGGTCGGCTGGCCTGCGAAAAGATCACGGCGGCGGAATTCAGCGAGATCGAGCAACTGCATCATCAGATGTACGGGTTTTATCTCAATCGCGACATGCCCGGGTATTTCCGCTGCAACCAGTTGATTCACCAGAAGATCGTTGCGGCAGCGCGCAACGCCGCATTGGTGTCGGCCTATGCCAGCCTGGCTGGCCGTATCAGGCGCGTGCGTTACGCCGCCAATCTGGCGCAGAAACGTGATCGCTGGGGTGAAGCCATGCGAGAGCACGAGGCCATCCTCGACAGCCTGCGTCGCCGGGATGGCCTGGAATTGAGCGACGTCCTTTTTAGGCACTTGCGGAACAAGCAGACGGCCGCCATCGAATACCTTGAGGATACATGCCGGGATGAGCCGGCTGACCGCACTGTCGCAGCCACTCCATAGAGTTGCGCTGATCCTAAAAATAGAAGCAGTTTTCCCGCCAAACAATTTGCATTCAATTTTTTGATACGCTCTGACCCATTGAATACCGTTCGCTTGACAGCTTCTTGCAATTGTGGAAGCTTTGTATTGGTCTCGGCATCAGATGCTGGATCAAAAATGACAATGGGCAATTTGGGGGAGGTTGGCGAAGGCGGCGCTCCAGGCTTCTGGACTGCTTGGCCTTAGTCTCAGTGATTGGCGTTGACCGGGTTTAACAGGCCGTGCCTCGGCGGTACGGCCGGGCTGTATTCCCGCAGACTTTGATCGCTTCCCACAAAGCATCCGCGCGAGGACGAAAGCCGCACGCACTGCGCGGGCGGGACTAGTCGCGTGCGAACGTCCCAGTCGAGGAGAGGGAGAGATGAACATGAGTTTCAGAAAAAATTCGGCCATCCGCTATCTGGTGGCGGCTATCGCGGTCCTTGGCGCCGTGATCGGCTGGAGTTCGCCGAGCAGCGCCTACGTCCAGCAGATCGTCATCGATCAGACCGCGACCGTCAATTACAACCCGATCCCGTTGGGTAGTTCGATCCCCGGTGCCGCGACATCATATACGGTTTACCAGGGCCGGATCTTCGGCAGCCTCGCACCAACCAATCCCCTCGACTCCGTCATTACCGACATCAATCTCGCGCCCACGACGGGCGGCCTCGTCAATTACATCGCCAACTTTCAGATCGTCACCCCGACTAATCCGGCAGCGCGCAGCGGACTCCTGATCCATGGGGTGCCGAACCGCGGCGGCAATACGACCAGCACAGCCGCGCTGATACAGGGCGCGACCTATGTGCAGAGCGGCTGGCAGGGCGACCTGTTGGCACAATGCTCGCCGGCCGTAGCGGCTCCGTATCCCTGCTTCGATCTGAACTCCGGGCCTTATGGCACTTTGAATACGACGACAGGAGCCTTCACGCCGCCGACGGTCACCAATGTCAACGGCACGGCGAGCCTGGCGAGTTATGTCGTCCAGGTGCCGGTGGCTACCATTGACGGCAACCCGCCGAACGGAACCAACACCATCACCGGCCAAGTGTACGGGCACGTCTGCACCGGCACCGATGGGTGCGGCCTGGCAGTCGGCAGTGCGCCCACGAGCACGGCGCACATGGCGATCCAGTCTCCGGCATTTCCCCCCTATAACCCGGTAAGCCTCGACACGAACCAGGCTCGGTTCTGGACCGTAACGTCGCAAACCGCCGCAGGCGTCGACAGTGCAAAGACGCCGATTTCGAGCACCCAATGGGCCTGGGCATACTGCCCCACCGGCTGGCCCGGCACGCCAAATCCGAACTACATCTGTTTGAACGGCGCGACGTTCAATCCGAACCTGGAATATGAGATGGTCTACACGGCGGCCAACCCGTTGGTGCTGGGGGTCGGCTTTGCCGCGTTTCGCGACCTCAGCTCGTTCCTTCGCTACGGCACGACGGCCCCCGGTGGTGGTTCGAATCCGATCGCCGGCTCCGTCTCCAGAACCTACACCGTCGGTTCATCGCAATCCGGTGCATTTCTACACAGCTTCATCTTCTATGGCTTCAATGAGGACGAAGACGGCCGCATCGTGTTCGACGGCGCATGGCCGCAGATCGACGGCCGGATGATGGTGATGAACATCCGCTGGGGGCAGCCGAACAACCTGATGTACCTCTATATGGGCGGCGACGAAGCCCCGGTCTGGTGGGCGGACTACCCGAACCTGGCCCGTAACCTCCCGGCCGACGGCATGCTCCATCGCTGCAATGCGACGGGTACGTGTCCGCAGATCCTGGAAACCTTCGCTTCGGCGGAGCTCTATTCTGAAAAAATGTCGGTCAGCCTCTGCGGCTTCACTTGCGTCGCGGACATCCCGCTGCCGTCGAACGTCTATCGGTACTACTCCCCCGGCGCTACGCATGGCGGCGGCGCGGTCAGCTTCACCTGGACCTCCCCGGCTACGGTCACCACACCGGCCGGCCAGTCGTTGCCCAACGATCCTATTCCGGAGACCTACACCAACAATGCGCTGCAGGCCGATTTCATCAACCTGCTGCTGAATGGCACCGCGATGCCGCCCAGCGTCTATCCCACGCTGGCCAAGGGAGAACTGGTACTGAACACCCAGGCGGCCGAGGGATTTCCCACTGTTCCTGGCCTTCCATTCGAGGGGACTCAGGCTTGGCCCCCGTTCGTCTATGACTTCGGACCCCAGGAGAACTACGACCAGCAGAGCGGCATACCAACCATCCAGCCCCCGAACATTCAGCAGGTGCTCTCGGTCTATGCGACACCGGTGAATGCCGATGGCAACGAGAACATCACAGGCTTGCCGACCGTGCTCGGCCAAGCCCCGCTGGGTACCTATGTGGGTTGGAACTTGGCCACAACCGGCTGGTACGGACCCAACGAAAGTAACGGCCCGTCAAGTGTAGGCCAGGTATTCGCGGGAGCCGGCAACAGCGGCGGCTATTGGCCATTCTGGGATACGGCGGCGCATCGCGTCGCCGCCAGCGATCCGCGGCCGTCGCTCGAGGAGCGGTACGGCACCCATGCCGGCTATAACTGCGTGGTGCGGGTGGCTGCCAACAAGGCAGTCGGCCAGCGCTTCCTGCTGTCGTCGGATTTGACGACGCTGGTCACGCTGGCGAATGCCGGCAACGTGCTGACGACCGGCTTCACGCCGACGACGGCCGACACGGCTCTCGCCAATGACGTGTTGTGCGGCTTGACCGCCACCCACGACTTCAACGGCGACGGCAAGAGTGACATCCTGTGGCGCGACACCGGCGGCGACATCGCGGTCTGGCTGATGAACGGCGGCACAGTCACGCAGTCGACGGGCCTGAGCACCGTGCCGGGGACCCTGTCGGTCGTCGGCCAGAAGGACTTCAATGGCGACGGCAATGCCGACATCCTCTGGCGTGACACGTCCGGCAACGTCTCCATGTGGTTCATGAACGGTGCCGCGGTGGCGTCGACCGCCGCGGTCGGCAACCTGGCCAGCAACTGGGGAATCTACGGCACCGCCGACCTCAACGGCGACGGCAAGGGCGACCTGCTGTTGCGCGACAGCGGCACCGGCACGGTGGCGCTGTGGCTCATGAACGGCGCCACCATCGCCTCGACCAAAAATCTTGGCGCAGTTCCTGCCACCTGGACCATCGTCGGCGAAGCCAACGGCGACATCCTGTGGCGCGACGCGGCCGGCGACATCGCGCTGTGGATCGTCCAGAACGGTCAGGTGACGGGTTCGGCCGGGCTCGGCACCGTGCCGAGCAATTTCGTGATCCAGGGCGTCGGCGATTTCAATGGCGACGGCTCCATCGACATTCTGTGGCGAGATACCACGTCCGGCACGCTGTCGATCTGGTTCACCAACGGCACGCAAGTGACGTCGGGGGCGAGCGTCGGCGTGCTGCCGAGCAGCTGGAACGTCGCCGCGGTCGGCGATTACAACGGCGACGGCTATAGCGACATTCTGCTGCTCGATAGCGCGGGCGACCTTGCCGAATGGCTCATGACCGGCGCGACGGTGTCCTCATCCGTCGGTGTCGGTAACGTCGGCACGACCTGGACGGTGCAGAACGTCAACGCCAATTAGCGCGAGGCTTCGGAGTAGCCCGGCGGATCAACGTCGGGAGCCGCATCTGCGAGCGATCGATAGCGCCTAACTTGGCTCAACGACGGAAATGCAATGTCGGATTGGGGCGACCCAGTCCGACATTTTTTCTTTCCGGCGAACGCGGTGAAAAACGCGGAGCCGCCAGGATCACTCGCCCCAAGGGCCTGCCGAGACATGAAGGCCATGTCGCCGCGCGGCACTCACTGCTGCATGCGTTGGTGTGATTGCCGCTCGCCGATCGATTGCCGCTCATGTTCGCGGATACCGGCGTCACCACGCGCCTCGCGTCCCCACGCAGCGCAAACGACGACCCCAGCGGCACCGCAGCGGCCTTGATAATCCGCCTAATTGGCGTTGACGTTCTGCACCTGCCAGGTGGTTCCGACTTTGCTGATGCCGACGGACGATGACACAGCCGCCCCGTTCATCAGCCACACAGCTACATCGCCGATGCTATCGATCAACAGAATATCGCTGTTGCCGTCGCCGTTGTAGTCGCCGATCTGGGCCACGCTCCAGTTGCTCGGCAGCGTGCCGACAGCCGCCCCCGAAGTGACCTGGGTGCCGTTGGTGAACCAGATCGACAACGTGCCGGTATTAGTGTCCCGCCACAGAATGTCGATGGAGCCGTCGCCGTTGAAGTCACCGGCGCCCTGAACCACGAAATTGCTCGTCACCTTGCCGAGTGCGCCGGAACTCGTGACCTGGCCGTTTTGCACGCCCCACAACGCGATGTCGCCGGCGGTGTCGCGCCACAGCATGGCGCCGTTGGCATCACCGAGGAGGCTCCAGGTGCTGGCGACGGCGCCGAAGTTTGCGGTCGAGGCGATGGTCGCGCCACTCATGAACCACGCCGCCACGGTGCCGGTGTTGCTGTCCCGCCAGAGCAGGTCGCCCTTGCCGTCGCCGTTGAGATCGCCAGTGCCATGGAGCGTCCAGTTGCTCGGCAAATTGCCGACAGCGGCGGCCGATGTGACCGCGCCGCCGTTCATGAACCACATCGAGATGTTGCCGCTGGAATCCCGCCACAGCAGGTCGGCCTTGCCGTCGCCGTTGAAGTCATGCTGGCCGATGAGCGAAAAGCTGCTCGCCACCGTGCTGATGCCCGCCGACTGCAAGACGGCACCGCCGTTCATCAGCCATACTGCGATGTTGTTGCTGGTATTTCGCCAGACGATGTCGCTATCATTGTCGCCGTTGACGTCATGGGTGGTGGAGCGCGGGTTTAACGCGAATACGGTCCCACAACCGCCCGGCGATCCATTGCAGTTCGTAACATTGCCGCCGCTCAGGTTCACGCCGTAAAGCAGGCCGTTGGCGTAGAAGACGTCGCCGTATGGCGAGTTGCCGGTGCTGGTGCGAGGGTAGAAATTGTACAGCGTCTGGTACGTCCATTGGCTCCCGCCGGACGCCTGCAGCCGGTAGACCACGCCGCCGCCGTAGAGGCCGCCGCCGGCGGCGGTGCCGTAGAAGGTGCCGTCCCTGCCTAAGATCAAGCCGCTGTGCGGGAGGCTTCCGGCACTGCCGGAGCCGAAGATATAAAGTTGCGTATAGACCCAGCTTGCCCCCACCGGCGTGAGCGCCCAGGCCGTGCCATAGCCGGACGGACTGCCACCGAATGTCGTGGTGCCGTAGATCGTGCCGTCGGGGCCAAGCGCGAGCCGGCCTTCCGGATTGGCGCCGTCAGTCGAGCCGCCGGGCTGATTGACGCCCTTGAAGTCGTAGAGGTCGGTAAAATTGCCGGACGTATCCATCCGAAAGATGAGGCCTTGGTTGTATTTGCCGCCGCCAAACTGGGTGCCATAGATGGCGCCGTCCTTGCCGAAGATCATCATGCCCTGCGGACCGGCGTTGAGCGTCGCCGTCGAAGTCATGCAATTTCGTGAAGCCACCGCCGCTGGTGTTCATTTGAAAAATGATGCCGGCACCTTGCGAACTATCGGGGCCGGGTTGACCGGTGCCGCCGGAGTTCGTGGTACCGTAGATCGTTCCATTCGAACTGATCAGAAGGCCGCCGACCGGGGTCGTGCCCAGCGGCCACTGATCCGACCCGCCGACCCGGCACGAACGGATCGAACACGTGCAGGATCGTGTATGTGCCGTCGGGCGTGATGCTGAAAACGGTGCCGCAACCGCATTGGCTATCGCCGCCGCCGTTAGTCGTGCCGTAAAAGACGTTGTTGAAATTGACCAGCGGCGTGTTCGGATCGATGCCGTCTTCGGAATATCCTTGTATCGGATTTAGCGAAAATGCGTGAAGCAGCTGGTAGGTCCAGCCCGTCTGTCCGGCCACCGGGGGTATGAGTTTATAGATAGTGCCGCAGTTCGAGCATACGTCACCGTAATACGTGGTGCCGTAGATGGCCCCGGAACTGTCCATGGCAACGCCGCCGCGGGGAAAATAGCCGGTCCCGTAGCTTGGGAAGGTGTAGAGCGTCGAAAGCTGCTGCGACAGCGCTGGTGTGATCAAGCCGCCGACCATCGCCGCTCCCACGAGCGCATTGTGAAAATATCTTGACATGGGAAAGCCCTCCGCCCTAGCCCCCGCTAATTTGGCGTAGTTATTTGCTGCCGTAAAGGAGGACTGCGTTAAGGCCGGCGGATTTTCGCGCGGGTACCTAACAACGATGCTTAAGGGCTCGCGGCGGCGTCAGGCGCCGTCGTTCTGGGCGGCGGCGTTTGTTCCGGCAATGAAACCCTGCACCGTGGCGCGGGGCAGGCCGTGCATGGAAAAGCCGCCCGCCAACTCGCCGCCGCAATACAGCCCGGGAATGACCTCGCCCTTCATGTCGATCACCTGGCAGCGGGAATTGATGCGCAAGCCGGCGCGGGTGTCGTGAATGACCGGCGTCGCCCACGCCGCATAAAACGGCGGCTTGGCGATCCTGTGCAACGGCCTGGGCTTGGCGAAATCGGCGTCCTTGCCGGCATCGACGAAGCTGTTGTAGCGCGCCACGGTATCGACCAGGTTCTGCGGCGCCATCGCGACGCGCTGATATTTCATCACGATATCGCGGGCCAGTGCCGCGATCGAATCGGCGCTGAAGAAGAAGCCGGCATCGATGTCGACATGCGGCGAGTGCGGATGCCAGTTCTCCCGCGCCACCGCATCGGCGTCGAAGATCGCCCAGATCGGGCCGCCGCCATTGTGGCCATCGCCGATGCCGGCGAGCGCAGCGTTGATGAAGTTGTTGGGGTTGTATTTGACGCTCTTGGCGTTGAGGTAGCTGTACGGCTGGTACGGATCGACGCTCTTGTAGGTCGAGTAGCTGAAGTGGTCGCCGGTCTCGTCGTAGAAGCGCTTGCCGAGCATGTTGACCAGGATGACGTCCTGCCAGTCCGCCACCTTAAGCCCGATCGCCCGCGCCTTGTCGAAGACTTCGCTGCCGGGATGCCAGCGCACGTTGATGTAGCCGTATTGGCAGCCGATCGCGCCCGGCTTGGTGATGCCGGAGCCAAACTCGCCGGTGTAGTTGAACAGACCCCACAGCGACGCGCCGACCGCCATGGCGGCGATTTCGCCGCTGGCGTCCTGGTCCGACCACGGCATGCCGGCTAGGCCGCAATATTCCTCGGTGAGGCGCGGATCGAACATGCGGCGGAAGTTGACGTTTCCGGTCGAGCCGCCGGTGGCGATGATGACAGCCTTGCGGGCGCGGATATCGAGCATGATACCGTTGTGCCCGACGGCGATGCCGGTGACGCGGCCGGATTGCGTCTCGCGGTGGATCGCCGTCATGCGGTGTTCGAGCAGGATTTCGACGCCGGCCTTGCGCGCCGCGGCCTCGAGCGGCCGGATCAAGCCGGCGCCCGCCCTGATTTCCGGGTCGCTGGGATCGGCCGGTTGGCCGGTATGGACCATCGGCCACTCCTCCACCGAAATCTGCATGGTGCGCAGCACCGAGGCGCCGATCTCGTGGCCGATGCTGTTCGGCCGCCGATCGATGACCTTGACGCCGTGGGCGAGGAGAAACTCGAACGTCGGCACGCTGTTGTCGGCGAAGGCGCGGATGATCTCGCGGTCGTTGTAGCGATACGGCGGAAAGCCGTTGGGCTCGACTACCGACCAGTCGGTCAGGTCCTGGAAGAACAGGTCAGGCGAATCGGCGATGCCGTATTTCATCTGGTAGCTGGTGCCGCCGCCGAGCGGCAGATTGCCGCCCGAGGTGATGGCGTGGCCGCCGACATGGTTCTCCGCCTCGACGACGATCACCGATGCGCCGGCTTCGCGCGCCACGACTGCGGCGGGCAGGCCGGTGGCGCCGGATCCGACGACCACGACATCGGCCTCGCGATGCCAATCGGCTTGCTTATCCACGCTTGGAAATCCCCTACGATTGCCCGCAAGACACTAACAGCCTTGCCGATTTTGTGTCATGGGGTTGGCGGATGCGCAATGCCGCAGCGAGGAACGCCGATCATGGCCGATGTTGTGCCCACGCATCGCCTGACCCACGAAGCAAGCCAGAAGATGATCGCGGCCGGCGTCGCCAAAGCGAACCAGCTCGGCTGCAAGGTCTCGCTCGCCGTGGTCGATCAAAGCTGCCGGCTGATCGCCTTCTTGATGATGGACGGCGCCCGCCACTTCTCGATCATCACCACGCAGCGCAAAGCGATCACCGCGGCATCGCAGCGCCTGCCGACCGGCTACGCGCCCGAGGAAAACGCGCTCAGCATGACGGTGCGCATGGGCGACTTCACCAACGTGCCGGGCGGCTTTCCGATCGAAGTCGATGGCGAGGTCATCGGCGCGGTGGCCGCCGGCGGCGCGAAGATCGAGCAGGATGTCGAAGTGGCGCTGGCGGCGATGGCGGCGATCGAACGCCGGCCATGAGGCGCTTGCGGGCAAATGGCCGCGCGCCGATACTGGCCTGTGGGGTGCCCGCTCGCCACGCCATCCACCACGGACGCACCTCACGGTCGCTCACAAAGGCGAGCCAGCAACGCTGGTCCAGGGAGAAGCAATGACAGACGCTCCAAACCAATCGGCGACCGAGCGCAAACTCGAAGCTAATCAGCAATTTTGCCGCAGCTGCGGTCGTGTTATCTCAAACTTGGCCCAGGCCTGCCCGTTCTGCGGCGCTCCTACCCGCGACGTGCCAAAAAATGCCAGCGACAAGAGCCGTCTCGCGGCGCTGCTGCTGTGCTTTTTCGTCGGCGTGCTCGGCATTCATCGATTCTACGTCGGCAAGATCGGAACCGGCTTGCTCGAGCTGTTTACGATCGGCGGCCTGGGCATTTGGGCGCTTGTGGATTTTATCTTGATCGCCATGGGCGAGTTCAAGGACAAGCAAGGCAGGAAAGTCGTGCTGTGGATGACCGACGCCTAACGGCGCAAGAAGGACAATCATTGGCGTCAACGGGGATCGGGCCCCGCTCCTCGGGACACCGTCCGATCCACTGGCGGCAATCGTCGCCGGGACTATGGCGAGCCGCGCATCTCCTTCGCCGCGGCCCGCACCGCCTTGATGATGTTCTGATAGCCGGTACAGCGGCACAGATTCGAGGCCAGCACGTCGATCAGATCCTCGTCGCCGATATGCGGATTCTTTTCCAGCACGTTGGCGGCGAGCATCAGGAAGCCGGGGGTGCAATAGCCGCATTGCAGGCCGTGGTTCTCGATGAAGGCGCGCTGCAGCGGATGCAGCTCGTCGCCGTTGGCGAGGCCTTCGACGGTGCGGATTTTCTTGCCGGCGGCCTGCACGGCGAACATGAGGCAGGAACGCACTGCTTCATCGTTGACGATGATGGTGCAGGTGCCGCAGACGCCGTGCTCGCAGCCGATATGGGTGCCGGTCTGCCCGCAATCGTCGCGGATGGCGTCGACCAGCGTTTTGCGCGGCTCGATCCGGATCGGATAATCGCGGCCGTTGACGGTGAGCGTGATGTCGATTTTCTCGTTCATTGCTGGTCATTCGCTTCCCCTCGCCTTTGGGGGGAGGGGTTAGGGTGGCGATCGCAAAGTAACGTACTAGCATCGGCGCAAGCGCGCCACCTCACCACCCTTCCCTGCCCGCAATGGGGAGCGAGAACCAGTGCGGCAACACGTCCGAAAATTTCTCGCGCACGTGGTCCTCGACGTCCTGGCTCGCGCGTACCACGACCGGAAACGTATCGCGCCGCCGAAACGGCCTGCAGGCGTCGATGACGACGCGGGCGTTGCGCGGATCGTCGCTGCCATAGGCCATCGGATCGAGCGCGGTCGACCAGCAGCCGCGCAGCGTCTCCAGGCCCTCGCGCGGATCGAAGCGAGTGCACATCGCCCACACCACCTTGTCCATGTCGGCGGGATCGATGTCGTCGTCGACCACGACCACAAAGCGGTTGGCATAAGCGCCGGCATGGCATTGCGAGGCGATCAGGCCGGCCTGCTTGGCGTGGCCGGCATATTGCTGCTTGATGGCGACGGTGAGCCACAGCCGGCTGCCGCCGGCGGCATGCGCCCACACCCCCTTCACTTCCGGCACGCCCGCCGCCTCGAGCTGATTCCACACCGCGCCGGAGCGATAAGTGCCGCGATAGAACGAATCGTCATCGGGCGGAATGCCGGGGATCGCGCCGAGCAGGATCGGATCGTCGCGGTGCATGAAGGTCGCGATGCGGATCGCCGGCTCTTTCTTCAGGCCGCCGGCGTAGTACCCGGTCCACTCGCCGAGCGGGCCTTCGTCGAGCAGATCGTTGGGGTGGATGAAGCCCTCGAAGGCGATTTCGGCATGGGCCGGGATCGGCAGCCCGGTGCGCGGCCCTGAAACAACTTCGATCGGCTCGCCGATCAGCCCGCCGGCGGCGTCGTATTCGTTGCGGCCATAGGGAATTTCCAGGCCGGCGATCATGAACATGGCCGGGTGCATGCCGCACACCACGGCGATCGGGCACGGCTCGCCGCGCTCGTGATAGCGGCGCTTGATGAGATCGCCGTGCTTGCCCTTGGAGCACATCACGGTCGCAACGTTGCCGCCGTGCGCTTGCACCCGATAGGCGCCGTAATTGATCCAGCCGGTGTCCGGATCACGCATGATCACCATGTCGCCGGTGCCAATGTAGTAGCCGCCGTCGTGCTCGTGCCAGCGCGGCACCGGAATTTTGAAAATGTCGATGTCGTCGCCGGTGTGCACATTCGCCATGACCGGCCCGCTTTTCACGGTGACCGGAGCGATGGCTTTCGCCTCTTTCATATAGCGCCGCCAGTAATGCACGAGGTCGACGGCGCTGGTGTCCGGATCGAGGCCGAGCGTGATGTTGATGCGCCGCACCGAGGTCAGGATATTGGCGAGGATGCGGTGGCCGCGCGGGAAGCCCGGCACCGCGTCGAACAGCACCGCCTTGTTGCCGATGCGGCGCTGATAGATGTCGACGATGCCGCCGATCTCCCGCTCGCGTTCGGCGCCGGCGATATCCTGCAGTTCGCCGGCGGCGCGCAGCTGCGCGATCCAGGCGCGCAGGTCCTGGCGCTCCTTCACCGCTGATTTTTTCGGTGGGCGGGCTTTAACGGCAGTGTCCATCAACCGACTTCGTAGGGTGGCCTTAGCGGCGAAGCTGTCGCTCAGCTCATCCTACGGGCTTTACATATCCAGGACCAGCCGCTCGGTCTTTGAGCCGCAGCAGCAGATCATCACCTTGGCGTTGGAGGCCTGCTCCTCCTCGCTGAGCACCGAGTCGTGATGCTCCGGGATGCCGGAAATGACGCGCGTCTCGCAGGCGCCGCAGATGCCGAGCTCGCAGGAGTAGTCCACGTCGATGCCGGCCTCGTACAGCACTTCAAGGACCTTCTTGCCCTCGGGGATGAAATATTCCTCGCCGGACCGCGCCAGTTCGACCCAGAAGCCGCCGGTAGCGGCGGCCGCGGCGTCATCCTTCGGCGTGAAGTATTCGACATGGACGCTGCCGCGCGGCCGGCTCGCGGCGGCGGCCTCGAAGGCCTTGAGCATGGGATTGGGGCCGCAGCAGTAGAAATGCGCGTTCGCCGGCGCCTCGGCGACGGCGGCCGCAACGTCGAGAAACTTGCCGCCGGCTTCATCGTCGAAATGCAAATGCGTGAATTTCTGGTCGAGCTTCTTCAGGTCGGCGACAAACGCCATGTCGGCCTGCGAGCGGCAGGCATAATGGATCTTCCAGGAGCGGCCCAGCGCGGTGAGCCGTTGCGCCATGCACCAGATCGGCGTGATACCGATGCCGCCGGCGATGAGCACGACGTGCTCGGCGTCCTCGACCAGCGGAAAATTATTGCGCGGCGCGCTGATCTTGATCTGGTCGCCGACCTTCATCTGCTCGATGATATAGCGCGAGCCGCCGCGGCTGTTTTCATCGCGCTTGACCCCGACGGTGTAGCTGTCGGGATCGGCCGCGGGCAGCACCAGCGAAAATTGCCGGATCAATCCGTTGGGCAGATGCAGATCGATGTGGGCGCCGGGCGTGTAGGCCGGCAGCCGCGCGCCATCGGTGCGCTGGAAGGTATAGAGCTTGGTGTCGCGGGCAACGTCCCGAATCTCGGTCAGCCGGGCATCGATCAGGCCGTGCGCGGCCGGTGCGTTCGCCCGGGTTTCGGCGGCGGGAGTTGGTGCGGTCACGGTGCTCATACGACGGTTAGATAGGCGGACCGGCTGTGCGGCGCAATCAATCTTCCACCGCCCGCACCGAGGTTTCCGGCATGACGCCGCCGCGTTGCCGGGCCAGGGTTTCGCGGCCGGACAGTTCCCAGTCGCCGGCCGCGGCGCGGCGGGCGAAGGTTTCCCAGATGTCGGTCCAGTCGCCGAGATGATAGCCGTGCCACGGCGAGGTGACGGTCAGCGGGTGCAGGCCGAGCCGCTCCCAGAGCTCGCGGGCATGCTCCATGTGCTCGCGGGTCGGCAAGGCGAGCGGCGCCATCGGCCGCTTGCGGGTGGCGTCGATCAGCATGCTGGAATCCGATTGCTCCGGTCCGTATTGGGCGCCCTGCACGCCGCCGCGATAGGGCACGAGCTGCACGTCCTCGACCGGATTGGAGCGATAGGCCAGCGACCACAGCACCGCATCGACGCTCGCCGGATCGATGTCGTCGCTCACCGCGACGACGATCTTGCCGCAATTCGACATCAGCGTCGCCGCGCCGTGGAGCGCACGCCAAACCTCGGTGCGCGGCGTGCCGTGGGCGATCTGCACGAAGATCACCGGGCGCAGATTGGTCAGCCGCTCGTGCATGGCGACGCGGATCACGCCCTTGATCGCCAGCTGGTCGCGCAGGTGCGCCAGGAACAGCGGCTCGTAGGCGACCTTCTTGATGACGCTGGATTCGCTCGGCGTCACCTGGCTGATGATCGAGCAGAACACCGCGTTGCGCTTGCGCGTGATCGCGGTGACCTGCATCGGCATGTTGAAGGCCTCGAGCGCCACATAGCCGTTGCTCTCGCCGAACGGCGCTTCCGGCTCGAGCTTTTGCGGATCGATCATGCCCTCGATGACGATCTCGGCGTCGGCCGGCACGTACAAGTCCACCGTCTTGGCCTTGACGATGCGGATCGGCTCGCCGGCGAGCCCGCCAGCGACGCCAAGCTCGTCGAGGTCGATGGCGAGCTTCTGCGGACCGGTGAACACCACCACCGGCGCGGCGCCGATCACGATCGCGATCGGCATCGGCTCGCCGCGCTCGCGATATTTCAGCCAGTGCCGGAAACCGCCGGCGCCGGTCGCCTCGCGCGCCACCATGCGCACTGCCAGCCGGTCGGCGGCCTTCAACGCCGCCCGATAGGTGCCCATGTTCTGGATGCCGCTGTCGGGATCGCGCGTGACACACAGCGTTGCGGTCAGATACGGCGCGGAGTCGAAGCCCGGCGTCGACACCGGCACCGGCAGCGCGGCAAGGCCGCCCGGCGCCTTGAGATCGTTGCCGGTGATGACGACCTCCTGGCACGGCGCGGCGTCGACCACGACCGGCCCGATCGGGTGTGCGATCGCCTGCATCCAGGCTTCGCCGATGTCTTCGACCTTGCGGCCCATGCCGAGGGCGTAGATTTCCGGCGATGCGGCGAGCGCGCCGACCACCACCGGCATGCCGTATTTGCGGCCCTTCGCATCGGTGACATTGGTGAAGACGAACGCGCGGCGCTTGTCCTCCGGCACGCCGCCGACGAACTGCCAGCGCACCAGCGGATGCAGCTCGGTGTCCTTGTTGATCGGCGTATCGATGCGTTCGACCAGGCCGGCGGCTTCGAGATCGGCGAGATGATCCTGGAAGTCGAGGCGCGGGCCCCTGTCCGTCCCTGCCACGCCTGCGGAAGAGCGGGAGCGCGCCCGGCGAATGTCGTCGGCTTGATCGAGCATGACATCCTCTTTGTTGAGGGCGCGGACCCTATCACACCAAATCGGGCTGTTCGATTAGGCTCTTCCGCCGCGGTCCCGGAACCGGTTACCGAATTCCCGCCTTCGCGGCAATGTGCGGAAGTTGGCTCGCAGATGCGGCCTCGACATATTCCGCGAACACACGGCCGATCATCACAACCACCGGCCCCGTCGGCGGTTCGGCGGCGAGCCGCGCCGGGAGATCGGCAATCGCGGCGGCGATGACGCGCTCGTCGGCACACGTCGCGCGTTCGACGGCAACGGCGGGCGTCGCCGGATCGAGTCCCGCCTGCAGCGCCTGCGCGACGAGCTCGGGCAGTGTTCTGGTCGGCATATAGACGACGGTGGTCGCCGCCGGATCGGCGAGGCTCGCCCAATCGATATCGCCAGGAAGCTTGCCGTCGCGGTCGCTTCCCGAGCCATGGCCGGTGATGTATTGCACGCGCCGGGCGTGGCTGCGGCGCGTCAGCGACACCAACAGCCGGCTCGCGGCGCCCTGTGCGGTGGTGACGCCGGGTACGACTTCGACCGCAACACCGGCTTCGCGGCAGGCCCTGATCTCCTCGTCGGCCCGGCCGAAGATCATCGGATCGCCGCCCTTCAATCGCACCACGCGCCGGCCGGCCTTGGCGAGCGAGACCATCAGCGCGTTGATGTCGTCCTGTTTGCATGACGGCGCATGGCCGGTCTTGCCGACCAGCATTTTCTTGGCTTCGCGGCGCGCGAAATCGAGAATGTCCGAGGCCACCAGATTGTCGAACAGGATCACCTCGGCCGATTGCAGCGCGCGCACCGCGCGCAGCGTCAACAGCTCCGGATCGCCCGGACCGGCGCCAACGAGAACGACCGAACCGGCGCTCGGCTGCGCCGGCTTGAGCAACGCATCGAGATCGGCGCTGGTCGGCGCCGCGTTCGGAACCGCGACCGCGCGCTCGGTGAATCGCTCCCAGAAATTGCGGCGGCCGCGGAACGGCAAGGCGAGCGCTTGCACCCGCGGACGCCAAGCGCGCGCCGCCTCCGCCCAGCGGGCAAAGCCCTTCGGCATCAGCGCCTCGATCTTGGCGCGGATGGCCTGGCCGAACACCGGTGACGCCCCGTCGGTCGAAATACCGATGACCAGCGGCGACCGATTGACGATGGCGCCGAAGGCAAAGTCGGAAAATGCCGGCCGGTCGATGACATTGACCGGCACGCCCGCGGCGCGCGCAGCCGCGGCAAACGCCGCAGCCGCTTCATCGTCGGCGCAATCGGCAACGGCAATCGCGGCGCCGGCGAAATCATCGGGCGCCCACGGTCGTTCATGGATAACAACGGCGCCGACCGCAGGAGCGGCGGCAAGCGCCCGCATGTCCTCGTCCGGCGCCGGCGCGAACACCGCGACTCGCGCCCCGGCCGCCGACAGCAATTCGGCTTTCCAGGTCGCGGCCGCCGTGCCCCCGGCCACAACCGCGCGCTTGCCCTCGAGCGCAAAGAACGCCGGCAATCGCGCCAAGCGGCCAATGCGGCCGGGGCGAATTTCAGCGGGTGCGCGGGTCATCCAGACATCCTCGGCATACATCGGCAAATGGAATTTTCTCTCGCTGCCTGCAATCGCCGGCCGTCAAATTGAAATAACATTGCCTGCGCCAGCGATTCCAGAGTGAATTCCTGCATGGCCTGCGCTTCCGGTAGACAAGCGCGGGCCACCTTTCGCCATTCAAACGGCATGCCAGTCGCGCCTAGTCCAAAAACTTGCCGAAAAACTTGGCGGGCGCCCGACGGGATGCCGTCGGGCGCCCTTAGTCACACGTCAGCCGGTCTGTAAGCCGGGTTCTGGATGGCCTGCGGACAAGTCCGCAGACGTGACGGCCATTCCTCTGGGACGCCGGTTACCCGGCGCCTCCAGCAACCTACCCGAACGGCCGGATCTGGACACCGACCCCGAGGCTTGTCGCGCTTGCACGCGAAAGCCTCGCGCCGTTCCTATTCGGTCTTGCTCCCGGTGGGGTTTGCCGTGCCGCCGACGTTGCCGCCGGCGCGGTGCGCTCTTACCGCACCGTTTCACCCTTACCGCGCCCCCTCCGTCTCCTCCCCGCAAGCGGGGAAGGTCGGGTGGGGGCCGGCGGTCTGTTCTCTGTGGCACTGTCCCTGAGCTCGCGCTCGCCGGATGTTATCCGGCACCGCTGGTCCATGGAGCCCGGACTTTTCCTCCCCGGCAACCTTTCGGTTTTGCCGGAGCGGCCGTCCGACCGACTGACCTGCTAGGCATGGGGGCGCTGGCCTCCGCCGTCAAGAGGCCACCCTCCAGGACGCCGGCCTTCAGGACGCCAGTCTTCAAGACGCAATGACGAGACGCTCGAAGGTGATGGAGCGCGCCGCAATGGTCCTCGGCCGGCCGCGATGGGCGAGCAGGTCCTGCAACGTGGCGCGGGTCGAGGCGTCGCTGACGCCATCGACACGCCCGGGCCGGAAATGGCGCTGGAACGCCGCCACCACTTCATGCATGGCCGAATCGTAGTTGCCGTTGACCGCGATGCCATAGCCGTAGTCGGCAAGCGACTGCTGCATGGCCGCAACCGCGTCGCCGCGGTCGCCGAGCGCCAGCAATGGGCCGTTGGTTATCCTGGCCGGCTTCACCCAGTGGCCGACGCCGAACTCGTGGAGCGTCTGCCACGGAAATTTTTCGCCGGGATCCTGCTTGCGGGCCGGCGCGACGTCCGAATGGGCGAGCACCCGCGTCGGCGGGATCGTATTGCGGGTGAGGATGCCGCGGCACAGCGCCGTCACCGCCGCGATCTGGCGCCTGGGAAAATCGGCGTAGCCGTAATCGTGGCCCGGATTGGCGATTTCGATGCCGATCGAGCAGGAATTGATGTCGGTGTCGCCGGCCCAGATCGCGTCGCCGGCGTGCCAGGCGCGCCGGCTCTCCTGGACCAGTTGCATGACGCGGCCGTCTTCAAAGACGAAGTAATGAGCTGACACTTGGCTCGCCGGCGTGCGCAGGCGTTCAAGCGCCGCCGTCGCGTCTACCATTCCCGTGTAATGGAGCAGAATCATATCCGGTCGCCGGCGATCTCTGCGTTCGCCGTGGTTGGGCGAAGGCATGACCTCGGCAACGACACAGGAATCCGATGGGAACACACCACGCGACATGATTGTGACATTGAGCGTAACGACCGTGGCCGACAAGCCGATTTGGACTTGTGCACAAGCGCGCTTTGAAAATACGCAATGATCGTTGCGCGCGTGCAACGATGACCAGTCAAATATCCGACGCTGCTCCGCGGGCATTGCTGACGGCACATCTTTCTCCGTGAGTCCGATGCACCGGCTGGTCGAGCCACGAGCGACCGGCTCAACCCGGTGAACACCGCGCCGGAGCGCCGGGCCGCCCTTCAAATCAGCGGTGCTCCCTCAACCCTTCCTTAAGCTTACACCTCGTTAATCGGAGGTCGAACGAGGCCGCCCGGCCGGTGCGGGAGGTCCGTTGACGCCCATATAGTACCATGATAGCCCATATTATCCCACAGTTTCTTGCAGGCCTCCGATCCGGTGGCGGCCGCAATATGGGCGGGCGGTGGTGTGTATCGGGTCTGGCGCTCGAGGGGCGAGATGGACCGGTTCGTGTCCCATTACATGCTGCGTCTCGATGCCAAGGGTCGCGTATCGGTGCCGGCGCCGTTCCGGGCGGTGCTGGCGCGCGACGGCTTCGATGGTCTGTATTGTTATCCAGCCCTCGATCGGCCCGCGCTCGATGCGGGCGGCAACGCGCTCTTGGCGGAAATCGAGGCGCTGATTGCCGGCTTCACGCCGTATTCGGACCAGCGCGAGCAGTTCTCGCTGGCGCTCTATGGCACCAGCGAGACGCTGAAGATCGACGGCGAGGGCCGCGTGGTGCTGACCGACACGCTCAAGGCCCATGCCGGGATCACGGATGCAGTGTCGTTCGTGGGCCTCGGGCACAAATTTCGAATCTGGGAGCCCGACCGCTTTCGTGCGGAACTCGCGGAGGCCACCGAGAAGGTCCGCGCTTTCAAGCAGGAACTGGGCGCCCGGTTGGCGGCGGCGCGAACACCGCCTGGAGCGCGGGAAGAATGACGAGCCGCGACAGCAATGCTGTCGCTGGCGGACCGGCTCGTCATATTCCCGTGCTCGGCCGCCGCGCCGCGGATTGGCTCGGCGTGCGCGAGGGCGGCCTCTATGTCGATGCCACGTTTGGCGCCGGCGGCTATAGCCGCGCCATCCTGGCGACGCCGGGCGCGCGCGTCATCGGCATCGATCGCGATCAGACCGCGATCGCCGAGGGCGCCGATCTCGTTGCCCAAGCGCAAGGCCGCCTCGAACTGTTCGAGGATCGTTTCGCGAACCTGGAAGCCATCGCGGGCGGCCGCGGCCATGTCGACGGCATCGTGTTCGATCTCGGCGTCTCGTCGATGCAGCTTGACGAGGCGCCGCGCGGATTTTCGTTCCGGCTCGACGGACCGCTCGATATGCGCATGGGGCGCGACGGGCCCAGCGCCGCCGATATCGTGGCGCGTGCCAGCGAACGCGACCTCGCCGCCATCGTCGCCACGCTGGGCGAGGAGCACCACGCGCGCGCCGTTGCCCGCGCCATCGGCAAGGCGCGGGGCGGACGCGCCATCGACTCGACGTCGGCCCTGGCCGAGATCGTGGCGCGGGTGGTCCACGCCCGTCCCGGCGCAATCCACCCGGCGACCCGCACCTTTCAGGCGTTGCGGATCTTCGTCAACGACGAGCTCGCCGAACTGGCGCATGGCCTCGTTGCCGCCGAGCATGTGCTGAAACCTTCCGGCCGCCTCGTCGTGGTCGCTTTCCATTCGCTCGAGGATCGCATCGTCAAAAGCTTTCTCGCCGGGCGCAGCCGCGCCCCGGCGGGATCACGGCATCGGCCAGAATTGGCGGCGGCGGCGCCGACGTTTCGGGTGCTGACGCGGCGGCCGGAAGCGCCCGATGACGCCGAGATCGCCGTCAATCCACGCGCCCGCTCGGCAAAGCTCCGCGCCGCCGAGCGCACCGACGCGGCCGCGCGTGCCGACGACGTTGAACATCTGCTGCCCCGCCTGCCCTCGCTCGCGTCCGTCATGCGGGGCCAGCGATGATCCTGCGCGTGCTCAATTTCCTGGTGATCGGCGCGCTCGTGCTCGCCGCCGCCTACGTCTATCGCATCAAGTTCGACTCGACGGTACAGGCCGAGCATCTCGCCAAGCTGCGCAGCGAAGTGCGCCATGAGCGCGACACGATCGCCGCCTTGCGCGCCGAATGGGGCCAACTCGACGATCCGGCGCGCATCGAAGGGCTGTCCAAGCGTTTCCTCAAGCTCAAGCCCATCGCGCCGACCCAATTCGATCAGCTCGATGGCCTGCCCGAACGTCCGCCCAATGACTCGCGCGCCGCGAACGACGATCCGATCGGCGGTATGATCGGTCATCTGGTATCGCCCGACCTGGTGACGGGGAGTGTTCCTGTCCCGGCCATGCCGCCCGCCACCGACGCGAATGCGACGCCCACGCGGCCGCCGGTTCAAAGCCTCGCGCCGCCCGGAGCACCGGGCCGATGAGCGCCGACGCCGAGACCATGCTGGCTGCGCCGACGGAACCGTGGCGGCGGCGCTTCCTCCGCCGCCTGCTCTACGGGCGCGACGGCAATCGCGGCGCCAAGGCGCGGGCGCGGGTCGGCCTGGCGATCGTTGCCTTCGCCCTGGTCTATTCCATTATCGCCGGCCGCCTCGTCTTGTTCGCGATCCAATCCAACGAACGCACCGCGCATCGCGTCGTCTCCGGCGACGCCATCGCCACCGCGCGGCCCGACATTCTCGATCGCAACGGCGAAGTGTTGGCAACCGACGTGCCGGTGCCGTCGCTTTATGCCGAACCGCGCCGGCTGATCGACGTCGACGAGGCCGTCGAGCTCCTGACCGCGGACTTGCCCGATCTCGACGCCACGGAACTGCGCGAGCGGTTGTCCTCCAAGCGCGGCTTCGTCTGGCTCAAACGCGACATCACGCCTGACCAGCAGCGCGAGATTTACCGGCAGGGCCTGCCGGGCATCGGCTTTCTCAACGAAAACAAGCGCGATTATCCGAACGGTGCCGAAATCTCGCATCTGATCGGATACGTGAACATCGACAATCAGGGCCTCGGCGGCATGGAGAAGTGGCTCGACGGCCAAGGCCTCGCCGCCCTGCACATGGCGGGCTTTGCCACCGACCGGCTGCAGAACCCGGTGCAGCTTGCCGTCGATCTGCGGGTGCAGCACGCGCTGCGCGACGAACTCACGGCGGCGAAGACCAAATTCAGCGCCATCGCCGCCGCCGGGCTGGTGCTCAACGTCCGCACCGGCGAAGTCGTGGCGATGGTGTCGGAGCCGGATTACGACCCGAACAATCCGCGCAACGCGGTCGACCCGACCCGCATCAACCGGTCTGACCAAGGGCACCTACGAGATGGGATCGACCTTCAAGGCGTTCACCGTCGCCATGGCGCTCGATTCCGGCAAGGCCACGCTCAAATCGTCGTTCGACGCGCACAACCCGCTGCACTTCGGCAAATTCGACATTCACGATTTCGAGCCGCAGCAGCGGGCGCTTACGGTGCCGGAAATCTTCACTTACTCGTCGAACATCGGCGCGGCGCGCATGGCGATGGCGGTCGGCGTCGACGCTCACAAGGCATTCTTGAAGAAAATGGGCCAGCTCGATCGCCTGCGCACCGAGTTGCCGGAGAGCGCCGAACCGATGGTGCCCAGGCGTTGGGGCGAGCTCAACACCATTACCATCGCGTTCGGCCACGGTCTTTCGGTCGCGCCGCTGCAGGCGGTGATGGGCGTGGCGGCATTGATGAACGGCGGCATCCTGATTCCGCCGACCTTCCTCAAGCGCACCGAGGCCGAGGCGCAGGCGCTCGGCAAGCGCGTCGTCAAGCCCGAGACCAGCGCCACGATGCGCTATTTAATGCGGCTCAACGTCGAGAAGGGCACGGCGGCCAAGGCAGAAGTTCCAGGCTATTATATCGGCGGCAAGACCGGCACCGCCGACAAGGTGGTCGGTGGCCGCTATTCCAAGACCAAGGTGCTGACCGACTTCATGGCCGTGCTGCCGGCCGATCAGCCAAAGTACCTGCTGCTCATCATGCTCGACGAACCACAGGCGATACCGGAGACCCACGGCTTCAAAACCTCGGGCTGGAACGCGGTGCCGACCGGCGGCGCCGTGGTCGCGCGCATCGCGCCGCTCCTCGGCATCGAGCCGCGCATGGACCTGCCGACGGCCGATAACCTGTTACTGGCCTCGGTCAAGGAAAGCAGGTAAGGCGGTAGCCGCATTGTCGACCGAGCCGCCCAATCGACCAAACGATGAAGCTTCGCGAGATTTTGCCTCCCGACGCGGAACTTGACGCTACCTACCCCGATCTCGAGGTCGGCGGCGTGACGTCGGACAGTCGGGCGGTCGCGCCCGGCGACGTGTTCGTCGCGATTGCCGGCGGCAAGACCGACGGATTGCGTTTCGTCGCCGCGGCGACAGCGGCCGGCGCGGCCGCGATCGTGGCGCAACGGCCACCGCAATCGCCGCTGCCGGACGGCGTCGCCTTCGCGCGCGTCGGCAATGCGCGGCGCGCGCTGGCGCGCATCGCGGCCAAAGTCTATTCGCGTCAGCCGGGCATCATCGCGGCCGTCACCGGCACCAGCGGCAAGACGTCCGTGGCGGCGTTCACCCGTCAGATCTGGAGCACGCTCGGCTTCGCCGCCGCCAGCGTCGGCACCATCGGCGTGGTGTCGCCGCGCGGCGAAACCTACGGCTCGCTCACCACGCCGGATCCGGTGGCGCTGCATCGCTCGCTGGATGCGCTCGCCGGCGACGGCGTCACGCATCTTGCTATCGAAGCGTCCTCCCATGGCCTCGATCAATTTCGGCTCGATGGCTTGCGCTTGGCAGCCGGCGCTTTCACCAACATCACGCGCGACCATCTTGATTATCATCCGAGCTTCGAGGCTTATCTCGCCGCCAAGCTGCGGCTGTTCGCGGAACTGCTTGAGCCGGGCGCCACGGCCGTGATCGATATCGACCACGAGCATGCCGGAGCGGTGCTGGGGGCCGCGCAGGTGCGCGGCTTGTCGATCATCGACGTCGGCCGGTCGGCCAAGGGCATCCGGCTGATCGATGCCGCCGTCGCCGGGTTTTCGCAGGCCCTGCGCATCGCCTATGGGGGCAAGACCTATCAGTTGCGCTTGCCGCTGGTCGGCGAGTTCCAGGTTGAAAACGCGCTGGTCGCCGCCGGCCTCGCCATTGCCACCGGAGGCGCTGCAGACCTGGTCTTTCCGGCGCTCGAAGGCCTGACCGGCGCCAAGGGCCGGCTCGAATTGGTCGGATCGAACGGCGGCGCGCCGATCTTTGTCGATTATGCGCACAAGCCCGACGCACTGGCCAAGGCGCTCGAATCCTTGCGGCCCTATACGACCGGCCGGCTGGTAACGGTATTCGGTGCCGGCGGCGACCGCGACCGGGGCAAGCGGCCGCTCATGGGCGCCATCGCCGCCGAAAAGGCCGACCGCGTCATCGTCACCGACGACAATCCCCGCAGCGAGGACGCCGCCGCGATCCGCGCCGCGATTCTCGTCGCAGCGCGCGGCGCCATCGAGATCGCCGACCGCAACGAGGCGATTTGCACGGCCATTGCCGAGTTGCGTCGCGGCGACGTGCTGTTGATTGCCGGCAAGGGCCATGAAACCGGCCAAATCATCGGCGACCGGGTTGTGCCGTTCAGCGATCACGAAGCTGTCGCCGCGGCCCTGAAGGAACTCGCTGCATGACGGCGCTTTGGACCCTCGAGGCAATGGCGAGCGCGATGGTCGCCGAACGGCAAGGTGCCTTGCCGCAATCGATTAGCGGAATTTCGATCGACACCCGCACCATCGCGCCCGGCGAAGCGTTCTTCGCCATCCAGGGCGACAGCCGCGACGGCCATGACTTTGTCGCGGCGGCGCTCGCGGCCAAGGCCGGCGTGGCGGTCGTCGCCACCCACCGGCGGGCGGAGTTTGGCAACGACGCGCCGCTGCTCGTGGTGCCCGACGTGCTGGCGGCTTTGCGCGATCTAGCCGGCGCCGCACGCGCCCGCACCCACGCCAAGGTGATCGGCGTCACCGGCTCCGTCGGCAAGACCAGCACCAAGGAAGCGTTGCGGCTTGCACTGTCCAAGGACGGCGAAACTCACGCATCGGTGGCATCGTACAACAACCATTGGGGCGTGCCGCTGTCGCTGGCGCGCTGCCCGGCGAGCGCACGCTACGCGGTGTTCGAAATGGGCATGAATCATGCGGGCGAAATCGCGCCGCTGTCGCGGCTCACGCGCCCGCATATTGCCATCGTCACCACCGTCGCGCCGGTGCACCTGGAATCTCTCGGCTCGCTGAGCAAGATCGCCGACGCCAAGGCGGAGATTTTTCTCGGCGTCCAGCCGGGCGGCGCCGTGATCGTCAACCGCGACATCGCGCAATACGAGCAGCTCAGGCGCCGGGCGCGCCAAGCCGGGATCGAGCGCGTTATTTCATTCGGCGAGCACGCCCAGGCCGATGCCTGCCTGCTCAAATCCGCCTTGCATCCGCGCTGCTCGACCGTGCATGCCGACATCCTCGGCACCGAGATCGCCTATAAGATCGGCGCACCGGGCCGCCATCTCGTGCTCAATTCGCTGGCCGTGCTGGCGGCGGCCGCGCTCGCCGGCGCCGACTTGGCGCTGGCGGCGCTCGCGCTCGGCGAACTCGAAGCCATCCCGGGGCGCGGCGCGCCGGTCGAGATCGACCTGCCCGGCGGTTCGGCGCTGGTCATCGACGAGAGCTACAATGCCAATCCGGCCTCCATGGCCGCCGCGCTGGCCCTGCTGGGCCAGGCGCCGCTTGGCCCGCGAGGCCGCCGCATCGCCGTGCTCGGCGACATGCTGGAACTGGGACCCAAAGGCAAAGCGCTGCACCGCGGTCTTGCCGCGGCGGTCGCCGCCAACGCCGTCGATCTGGTCTATTGCTGCGGTCCGCTGATGCATACGCTGTGGCAGGCCCTTCCCGCCAGCCGGCGCGGCGGCTATGCAGAGGATTCCGCCGCGCTTGAGGCGCAGGTCGTCCGCGCCATCCGTGGCGGCGATGTGGTCATGGTCAAGGGCTCGCTCGGCTCGCGCATGGCGCCCATCGTCAAGGCGCTGCAACGCGTCTATCCCTCACCTCCTCCCTACCCTCCGCCGCAGGCGGGAGAGGGTCGGGAGGAGGCAGAAGCGTCCGCACAAGGTTGATGCAATGCTGTATTGGCTGGTCGATCTGTCGGACAAGCTCTCGGTTCTCAATGTCTTCCGCTACATCACGTTCCGCACCGGCGGCGCGGTCATTACCGCGCTGCTTTTTGTCTTTCTGTTCGGCCCCTTTGTGATCGATCGGCTGCGGCTCCTGCAAGGCAAGGGCCAGCCGATCCGCGCCGACGGCCCGCAATCGCACATCGTCAGCAAGGCCGGCACGCCGACGATGGGCGGCCTGATGATCCTCTCGGGCATGCTGGTGTCGACGCTGTTGTGGGCCAATCCCGCCAACCCCTATGTCTGGGTGGTGCTGTGGGTCACGCTCGGCTTCGGCATGGTCGGCTTCTACGACGATTATCTGAAAGTCAAAAAACAGAAGGCCAGCAACGGATTTGCCGGCCGCACCCGGCTCGGCATCGAAGCGATCATCGCCGGCTTCGCCTGCATCGCGCTGGTCTGGCTCGGGCACGGGCCGTTCTCGACCTCGCTGGTGTTTCCGTTTTTCAAGGAGCTGATGATCAATCTCAGCTGGTTCTTCGTGTTGTTTGCGATGTTCATCATCGTCGGCGCCGGCAACGCCGTGAATCTCACCGACGGGCTCGACGGCCTGGCCATCGTGCCGGTGATGATCGCGGCGGCCAGCTTCGGCATGATCGCCTACCTGTGCGGCAACGCGGTGTTCGCCGACTATCTGCAGATCCATTATGTCGCCGGCACCGGCGAGCTTGCAGTGCTGTGCGGCGCCGTGCTCGGCGCCGGCCTCGGCTTCCTCTGGTTCAATGCGCCGCCGGCCTCGATCTTCATGGGCGACACCGGCTCGCTGGCGCTCGGCGGCATGATCGGCGCCGTCGCGGTCGCCACCAAGCACGAGGTCGTGCTGGCGGTGATCGGCGGCTTGTTCGTGCTCGAAGCGGTGTCCGTCATCGTGCAGGTGGTGTCGTTCAAGCTGACCGGCAAACGCGTTTTCAAGATGGCGCCGATCCACCATCATTTCGAGCAGCTCGGCTGGACCGAACCGCAGATCGTCATTCGCTTCTGGATCGTCTCGGTCGTGCTCGCGCTGGCCGGACTGTCGACCTTGAAGCTGAGATAGCTTGTGATCCCGATTACGACCTTTGCCGGCAAAAAGGTCGCCGTGTTCGGACTGGGCGGTTCGGGGCTGGCCAGCGCCAGCGCCTTGCTGGCCGGCGGCGCCGACGTGGTCGCCTTCGACGATCACCCGCAAAGCGTAGCCCAGGCCAATGCGGCGGGCATTCCGACCGCCGATCTGCACGACATCGATTGGTCGCGCTTGGCGGCGCTGCTGCTTACGCCGGGAGTGCCGCTGACGCATCCGGCGCCGCATTGGACGCTCGCGCTGGCGCACCAGGCGGGCGTCGAGGTGATCGGCGACGTGGAATTGTTCTGCCGCGAACGCGCCAGTCTCGCCCCCGATGCGCCATTCGTCGCCATCACCGGCACCAACGGCAAATCGACGACGACGGCGCTGATCGCCCATCTGGCTGCTGCCGCCGGCATGGACGCCCAGCTCGGCGGCAATATCGGTACCGCGATCCTGTCGCTACAGCCGCCCGATCCGGGTGGCGTCCAACCTTTGCGCGTTCATGTCATCGAGTGCTCGTCCTATCAGATCGATCTGGCGCCGTCGCTCGATCCCTCGGTCGGCATTCTGATCAATCTGTCCGAAGACCATCTCGATCGCCACGGCACCATGGACCATTACGCGGCGGTGAAGGAGCGCCTGGTCGCCGGCGTGCAACAGCACGGCACCGCGATCGTCGGCGTGGACGACGCCTGGTGCCGGGCGGTTGCCGACCGTCTGGAGCAGTCCGGCAAGCGCGTGGTGCGCATTTCGGTGCGCGAGAAACTGTCCGAGGGCATCTTCGTCGCCGACGGGCGCGTCATGCACGCCGCCGCGACGGGCGTCACACCGATCGCCGAACTCGGCGGCATCGGCTCGCTGCGCGGGCTGCATAATGCCCAGAACGCCGCCTGCGCCGCGGCCGCCGCGCTGGCGCTCGGCCTCGAACCGCCGGCAATCCAGGCGGGGCTGCGCTCCTTCCCGGGCCTCGCCCATCGCATGGAGGAAATCGGCCGACACGGCGCAGTGCTTTTTGTCAACGATTCCAAGGCGACCAATGCGGATTCATCAGCCCAGGCCCTGGCCTGCTTCGCCGATATCTTCTGGATCGCCGGCGGCAAGCCCAAGACCGGCGGCATCGAGTCGCTGCGCGGCTTCTTCCCCCGCATCCGCAAAGCCTACCTGATCGGCGAAGCGGCGCAGAACTTCGCCGCGACCCTCGGCGGCGTCGTGCCGCACGAGATCGCCGGCACGCTCGACAAGGCGCTTGCTGCGGCGGCGCGCGATGCCGAAACATCCGCCGTGCCGGAGCCCGTCGTGCTGCTGTCGCCGGCCTGCGCCTCGTTCGATCAGTACCGCAATTTCGAGGTGCGCGGCGACGCATTCCGCGAGCTGGTGCGGGCGCTGCCCGGGCTGGTGCGCAAATAGGCATCGCCAGATAGCATCAGTAGCATCAGAGCGCCGATCGCGGCGGCCCCGCACGAAGTCCCCGCTATGCATCCATGGCTCATCGTTCTCTGCCCTTATTTCGGACGATGGCCACCGTGGATGGATTTCTTCATCGAAAGCTGCAAACGCAACTCCGATGTACGGTGGCGCTTCTATACCGATTGTGCGCAACCGGAAAATCGCGCCGACAACGTCGACTTCGTCCCGATCAGCTTCGAGGACTACAAGGCGGTTGCCCGCGCCCGCATCGGCACGACCTTTGATCCTGTTCAACCCTACAAGGTTTGCGACCTGAGGCCGGCGCTGGGTCTTATCCACGAGCCGGATATCGCCGGCTATCCGTTCTTCGGATATGGCGACATCGACGTGATCTACGGCGACATATCGCGGTTTTACGGCGAGAGACTGTTCGCCGACGTCGATGTCGTGTCCACCCATACCAATCGGCTCTCCGGCCACTTCGCGGTGCTGCGCAACAAGGCCGATATCCGTCATGCCTTCGAGCGCATTCCCGATTATCGAATGCGGCTGGAAGCTCCGGATTATTCACATGTCGACGAGATTCCATTCGCCGAGGTCTTCTGGAAGTCGACCGCCGAACGCTCGCTGTTCAGGGAGCGCAACAGCACCATACTGAGCAAGCGCGGCTGGCACGACGGCACCATGAACTATCCGCAACGCTGGTTCTGGCGGAACGGCCGTCTGACCAACGACCGCGACGGCGACCGCGAATTTCTCTATCTGCACTTCATGCGGTGGCAGTCGGCGCGATGGATCAACGATCCTCCGCAGCCCGGAGAGGCGGCATGGGTCGGGCGCGACATCATCCACCTCGACTGGCGGCAAGGCGCCGCCAACGGCTTTTGCATCAGCCCACGGGGATTCACGCCAATCTGAACGAGGCCGTCGCCCGGACGGGTCCTGTCGAATGAGGACGGGGCCCAGGTGGGCCGCCTTCGAGTGCTAAAGGGGCCAACCTGGCGCGGCGGGTCGGCAGCAGCCAACGACCGAGGCCGGAGATAGCCGCCGCCGGGAAAGCCAGGGTCGCACCGGTTTGTGGTGCTCTTTAATCGCCTTTAACCATCGCGGTGTCACGACTAGGCGGGATTTCTCGGGACGGCCAGTCGGGGAAACAATATGGCCTCGCGCGCGCAGCCGACGCTGTTTGGCGAATGGTGGTGGACGGTCGACCGGCTGACCTTGGCGGCGCTGGGGGCGCTGATGCTCGGCGGCATCGTGCTGTGCCTGGCCGCAAGCCCGCCGGTCGCCGCCCGCATCGGGCTTGATCCGTTTCACTTCGTCAACCGCCAGGTGTTCTTCCTCATTCCGGCCGCCGCGGTGCTGATCGCGACGTCGTTTCTGTCGCCGCGCGAAATCCGCCAAGTGTCGCTGGTGGTATTTATCGTCAGCTTGATCCTGGTCGCGGCGACGCCCTATTTCGGCGCCGAGATCAAGGGTGCGCGGCGTTGGCTGGTGATCCTCGGCATGAACGTGCAGCCGTCGGAGTTTCTCAAGCCCGCCTTCGTGGTCCTGATCGCCTGGCTGTTCGGTAAGTCGGCCAATCGGCCGGAAATGCCGGCCAACACCATCGCGCTGGCACTGCTCGTGCTCGTCGTGTCGTTGTTGGTGCTGCAGCCCGATTTCGGCCAGACCATGTTGATCTCGCTGGTCTGGGGCGCGCTGTTCTACATGGCGGGCATGCGCTTTGTCTGGATGCTCGGCCTCGCCGCCACCGCCAGCGCCGGCCTGATGGTCGCGTTCGTCACGGTGCCGCATGTCGCGCAACGCATCAACCGCTTCATCGATCCGGCTTCCGGCGATACCTTCAACATCGACATCGCCACCGAATCGTTCATACGCGGCGGCTGGTTCGGCCGCGGTCCGGGCGAGGGCACCATCAAGCGCATCCTGCCCGAGGGCCACACCGATTTCGTCTTCGCGGTGGCCGCCGAAGAGTTCGGTGTCATGCTCTGCCTCATTCTGGTCGCGCTGTTTGCCTTCATTGTGATCCGCGCGCTGATGAAGGCGATGCAGACACAAGATGCGTTCATCCGCTTTGCCGCCGCCGGGCTGGCGATCCTGTTCGGGTTGCAATCGACCATCAACATGGCGGTCAATCTGCACCTGATGCCGGCCAAGGGCATGACCTTGCCGTTCATCTCCTATGGCGGTTCGTCACTGATATCGCTGGCCTATGGCATGGGCATGCTGGTGGCGCTGACCCGCGAACGGCCGCGTGCGCAGCTTCCCGGCCATATCGTGCTCGCCGGGGGCGGCGCCTGATGCCGCAGGCAGGCCGCGCCACGGTGCTGGTGGCGGCCGGCGGCACGGGCGGTCACCTGTTTCCGGCCGAGGCGCTCGCCGCCGCGCTCCGCAATCGCGATGTCCCGGTGCATCTCGCCACCGACCGGCGCGCGGCGCGCTATGGCGGCGGCTTTGCCGAGGACACTACGCACATCATCGCCAGCGCGACATTCGCGGCGCGCAATCCGATCGCCGTGGCCAGAACCGCCGCCATGCTCGGGCTGGGTTTGGTCCAGGCGCGCGCGCTGCTCGGCCGGCTCAAGCCCGCCGCGGTCATCGGCTTCGGCGGCTATCCGACCATTCCGCCGGTTCTGGCCGCGGTATGGCGCGGCTTGCCGAGCCTCGTTCACGACGCCAATGCCGTCATCGGGCGCGCCAACCGGCTATTGGCGCCGCGCGTCACCGCCATCGCTACCTCCTTTCCCGATGTCTTCGGCCAACGGCCCGACCTGGCTGCCAAGGCGACGCTGACTGGCAATCCGGTCCGGCCGGCCGTGGTCGCGGCTGCCGCCACGCCCTACCCGGCGCCCGGCGATGCCTTGCGGATCCTCATTTTCGGCGGCAGCCAGGGTGCCCGCATCATGGCCGACGTGGTGCCCGCCGCGGTCGCTCTCGTCGAGCCGGGCTTGCGCTCCCGGCTGGCGATCGTGCAGCAAGCGCGCGACGAAGACCTGGCGCGGGTGCGCGACGCCTATGCCAGGCTCGCCGTGGCCGCTGAGGTCGCGCCGTTTTTCGCCGATCTGCCGGCCCGCATGGCCGCGAGCCATCTCATCGTGTCGCGATCCGGCGCCGGTACCGTCGCCGAACTCGCCGCACTCGGCCGGCCAGCGATCCTGGTGCCGCTCCCGCACGCGCTGGATCAGGATCAATTCGCTAATGCCGGCACTTTGGAACGGGTCGGCGCTGCACTCCGGCTTCCGCAGGACGCGTTCACCCCGCGCCGCCTCGCCGCCGAAATCGCCGCGCTGGCGGCTGCCCCGCAACGCCTCGCCGCCATGGCGGCGGCGGCCCGATCCCTGGGCCGGCTCGATGCCGCCGACCGGCTCGCCGACCTGGTGCTGAAGGTGGCGGCGGCCGGCGTAACCAAGTAATTTCGCCCCATGAAACTACCGCACGACATCGGCCCGGTGCATTTCGTCGGCATTGGCGGCATCGGCATGAGCGGCATAGCCGAGGTAATGGTCAACCTCGGCTATACCGTCCAGGGGTCCGACCAGGCCGAGAGCGCCAACGTCAAACGGCTGCGCGACAAGGGCGTGTCCGTTGCCATCGGGCAGGCCGCCGACAATCTGGCCGGGGCGGCGGTGGTCGTCGTGTCGTCGGCGATCAAGCCAGACAATCCGGAACTCGTCGCCGCGCGGGCGCAGCGGCGGCCGGTGGTGCGCCGCGCCGAAATGCTGGCCGAACTGATGCGGCTGAAAAGCTGCGTCGCCATTGCCGGCACCCACGGCAAGACCACGACCACCTCGATGGTCGCGGCGCTGCTCGACGGCGCCGGGCTCGATCCGACCGTGATCAACGGCGGCATCATCAACGCCTACGGCACCAATGCGCGGCTTGGCGCCGGCGAATGGATGGTGGTCGAGGCCGACGAGTCCGACGGCACCTTCCTCAGGCTGCCGGCCAATATCGCCATCGTCACCAATATCGATCCCGAGCACCTCGACCACTTCAAGACCTTCGACGCCGTGCAGGACGCGTTTCGCGCCTTCGTCGAAAACGTGCCGTTCTACGGCTTCTCGGTGCTGTGCACCGACCACCCGGTGGTACAGAGCCTGGTCGGCCGCATCGAGGACCATCGCATCGTCACCTACGGCGAGAATCCGCAAGCCGACGTCCGGCTGGTCGACGTCTCCCATGCCGGCGGCACCTCGCTGTTCACGTGCGCGGTTCGCGACCGCGCCGGACAGTTCGTGCACGAGATCAAGAACATCGCCCTGCCGATGCCAGGGCGTCATAACGCGCTCAACGCCACGGCCGCGATCGCGGTCGCGCACGAGCTTGGCATCGGCGACGACGTGATCCGCAATGCGCTCGCCGGTTTCGGCGGCGTGCGGCGGCGCTTCACCCGCACCGGCATCTGGAACGGCGTCACCATTATCGACGACTACGGCCACCATCCGGTCGAGATCGCCGCCGTGCTGCGTGCGGCGCGGGAATCGACCAAAGGTCATGTGATCGCCGTGGTGCAGCCGCACCGCTATAGCCGGCTGGCTGCGCTGTTCGAGCAGTTCTGCACCTGCTTCAACGACGCCGACACCGTCATTGTCGCGCCGGTCTATCCAGCCGGCGAAGCGCCGATCGAAGGCGCCGACCGCGACGCCCTGATGCAGGGCCTGCGCACCCACGGCCACCGGCAGGTCGTCGCGCTCGAAGGCCCGGACCGGCTTGCCGGCCTGGTCGCTGGCATGGCCGAAACGGGAGACTATGTGGTGTGCCTCGGTGCCGGCTCGATCACCCAATGGGCTTACGCGCTGCCGGAGGAGCTGAAGGCGCTTGGGAGCGCGGGATGAATTTTCCCGACCTCGTTCCGGTTCTTAAAAAATCCATGTCTGATCTTCGCGGCCGCCTGGTGGCAAACCAATCGCTCGCCGAACTGACCTGGTTCCGCGTCGGCGGGCCGGCCCAGGTTTTATTCATGCCGCAGGACGAAGCCGATCTCAGTCATTTTCTCGGAAATCTGCCCGCCGAGATCGCGGTCGCCGTCGTCGGCCTCGGCTCGAATCTCATTGTCCGCGACGGCGGCGTGCCGGGCGTCGTTGTCAGGCTAGGGCGGGGCTTTGGCGAGATTACGATCGAAGGCCGCGGCGTGCGTGCCGGCGCCGCGGTGCCCGACGTCAAAGCAGCGCGCGCGGCACAAGAAGCCGGCATCGCCGGCCTGTCATTTTTTCGCGGCATTCCGGGCGGCATCGGCGGCGCGCTGCGCATGAACGGCGGCGCCTATGGCCGCGAGACCAAGGATGCGCTGGTCGAGGCGCGCGCGGTCGATCGGCACGGTCGCGCCCACGTGCTGCGCAACGCGGATTTGGGCTACAGCTACCGTCACTGCGGCGCGCCCGCCGATTTCATCTTCACGCAAGCCTTGTTCGCGGGCGAACGCGGCGATCCCGCGGTCATTGCGGCGGAGATGGACAAGATCACCGAATCGCGCGAGGCGACCCAGCCAATCAAGAGCCGCACGGGCGGCTCGACGTTCAAAAACCCGCCGGGTCAAAAGGCCTGGCAGCTCATCGACGCCGCCGGCTGCCGCGGCTTGCGCCTTGGCGACGCCCAGGTGTCGGACATGCACTGCAATTTCCTCATCAATCTCGGCGGCGCGACCGCCGCCGACATCGAGACGCTGGGCGAAACCGTGCGCCGCCGCGTCAAGGAACATTCCGGCGTCGCCCTGGAATGGGAAATCGAGCGCGTCGGCGTCGCCAAATAGACCGCCGCTCACTGCCGACCCCGGTCGATGGCGCAGGCCGTTGGCAATGACAGCACACGTGATGCACATGTCCCGACTGCCCCTCACCTATGCCAGTTGCAAATACGATCGCATCGAGGCGCTACGCTCGGGCGAGGTGACGATCCAAGGCGTCGACCTCAACGTCATGGTATTCCCGTCGGGCCGGCAGATTTTCGACCGCATGGTCGGCGGCGAGGAATTCGATGCCTCGGAGCTGTCGGCAGCGGAATTCATCAGCCTGCATGGCCGTGGCGGCAGTCGGTTCGTCGCCATCCCAGTGTTCCCGTCGCGGGTGTTCCGGCACGGCTACATTTTCGTCAACCGGCGCTCCGGCATCCCCACGCCGAAGGACCTCGAAGGCCGCCGCGTCGGGCTGCCGCTCTACACCCAGACCGCTTCGATCTGGCTGCGCGGCCATCTGATGCACCAGTTCGGCGTCAACCTCGACACCATCCGCTGGCTGCAGGGCGCGGTCGAGACCGGCGGCAGCCATGGCCATCCGCACGCACCGCCGCTCCTACGTCCCGTCGCCATCGAGCAAAACCGCAGCGGCCGGCCGCTCGCCGAACTGCTCTCCCGCGGCGACATCGACGCCTATCTGGGCTCGCGCAAGCCGCCGACCTTCGGCACCGACCCCGATGTCGTGCGGCTCCTGCCCAACCATCACGCCCTGGAGCGCGAGCTCTACGAGCGCGAGCGGATTTTTCCGATCATGCACCTCGTTGCGATCCGCCGCGCGGTCTATGAAAAAAATCCCTGGATTGCCTCCAGCCTGTATGCAGGCTTCGTCGAGGCCAAACGCATGGCGCGGGCGCGCCTGCGCTATGCTGGCTCGCTCGCCGCCATGCTGCCGTGGCTGCAGGACGAGATCGAGGAAATCGACGAAGTCTTCGGCGGCGACGCCTTCCCTTACGGCGTCGAACCGAACCGGCCGACCCTACAGGCGCTGGTGCAATACATGGTCGAGCAGCATTTCATCGCCGCGCCGATGCCGATCGAGCAGCTTTTCGTGCCGCTGCCGGGGGCGAGCGGGACCTGAGCAAACACCGGGTCTCCCATGAGCCGGAAGTGAAAAGACCCTCACTTCCCCTTGTCCTGCTCCAGAATGCCGGCGATCCGTGAAATCTCGTTGCGCGCGTATTTGGGCAGGCCGGCGCTGATCGAACTGCCGGAGTTGAACGAGGATTTGCCCATCAGCACGTCCGCCGGAACCATATTGCGCAGCACCGGCACGTTCTCGTAGCTGCGTTTCTCGTCGAGCACGCTGGCCTTGATGGCGAGCGCCATGAAGGCGGTGACGATGGTCTTGTCGGCGTCGGCGGGATCGTCCTGGAACACGCCGAAGAACTTGCCGAATTTCAGGATCTGGTTGACGTAGAACAGATTCTGTTCGAGCACCCCGGCGATCGGCGTATTGAGCGCGGTGAGCTGCTGCAAGCCGGCCTGATCGAGGTCGGCTGCTGACAACGCCGACAGCTCGCTCTGGAACTCGATGTGGTCGGAAACCTTCTTGACGCTGTCGCGCAGCTTGTTCACCAGCATGATGCCGATCGGGATCTTGCCTTCGAGCTTGTAGGTCGATTGGATGCAGATCAAGGTCGCGCGTCCGGTGCACCATTTGCGGTCGGGATTGTCGTTGCCGGCGCCCGCCTCGGTGTTGAACGGCCCAACGTCCGCCGCGCTGATCGCCGTGTGCTTGATGGCCGGATCGATCCGCTCCAGGAACGCCGCCGTGACGTAGTGCGAAAGATCGATCGCGCCCGGCGCCCGGTCGAGCATGAAGCGCGCCTGCGCAATATACATGTAAAGCTTATCGATCGTCGGCCCGGGCGCATCGCCCCCCGTTTTTGTCACCGTCGGCTCGGTATAGGACGGATACAGCGCCAGAAACTTCTTCTGATCGGGACGTTTTGTTACCCAGTCATCGAAGCGGATCAGGTTCGAGACGTTGTCGCCGGCGTCGGCGCCGGGGTGATCGCTAAACGCGATCGTGCCCGGCTTGAGTTGCGCGATATCGGCATTGTGCGCCGAACCTACGTCGTCGATGCGGAAATCCTGTGCATGGGCGGCGGTGGCGAAGCCAAGCAAGCCGAGAAGCACGATCGCGTGCCGCGTCCACATTCGACTATCTCTCGCAAATTCTTTTGGCGACGATCAGTTATAGCGTCCGCCCCAATAATAATCCTGCCGCGGCGGCGCCTGCGGCGAATTCCACGGCTGGAACAACCCGCGGGCCAGCGGCTGCGGCGCCGGGGGCTGCTGCGGCGGCCCCTGCTGCCAGCCCTGGTTCGGGTAATAGGACCGGCCCCAGCGGCCGTCGTTACCCTGCGGGCCGTAGTAGCCGCCGTAATAGCCCTGGTCGCCATACTGCTGCGGCTCGCTGCGCGCGCTGTAGACATCCTCCGGCGACATCATCTGGTACTGGGTGTCGGCCACCTCGCCGTCGGCGCCGCGCCGGAAGTGCTCGACGAAATTGCCATGCGCACCGTCTTTCGCGACGTTGCCGGTCGTGTAGTCGATCGGCAAGTCGACCAGTTCGCGTTGGGCATCGTGCGACGGCCCGGCTAGCGGCGCCTTCGGCGCGATGTGCTCCGACCAGATCGCCTCGAGGATCGGCTGGAAGATCGGCAGCGCCACTTTGGCGCCGGTCTCGCTGGAGCCGAGCGAACGCCGCTTGCCGTCGCCGTTGTCGTAGCCGACCCAGACCGCGATCGTTACGTCGTTGGTGAAGCCGACGAACCAGCCATCGACGGCGTCTTCGGTCGTTCCCGTCTTGCCGGCAACGTACGGCGACAAGCCGCCGATGGCGCGTGCGGTGCCGCGCGCCACCACGCCCTGCAGCATGGTCTTGAGCTGATAGAAGCTGGCGTGATCGGCCGCCGCGATCATCGGGAACAACGGCACCTTGGGATAGCCATAGATCTGATGGCCGTCGGCCGCCTCGATGGAGTTGATGACATGGGGCTGCGGCCGCACGCCTTCGTTGGCGACGGCGGCATAGAAGGCGGCGAGATCGATCATTTTCACCGGCTGCGCGCCGAGCACGAACGGGTAATAGCGCACGCAGTCGGCGTAGATTTTCGCCGCCACCGCGGTGGCGCAAACGTCGTCGAGGCTGCGCTCGGGATCGGACTCGATGCCGCCGTCGAGCAGATGCGCGGTCACGACGTTGACCGAGTTCTCCAGGCCCCGGCGCAGCGTGAAGGCGCCGCCGGAATTGTAATCGGCGTTGCGCGGCGACCAGTAATCCTCCGGCCGGTCGTTGCCGTAATTGTTGTAGCTGATGATGCCGCTGTTGTTGGCGGCGCTGCCGATCGGCGGCAGCGTGATCGGATCGTCGGGCACCAGCGTGTTCGGCTGCAACCCCTTCTGCAGTGCCGTCAGATAGGTGAGCGGCTTGATCGCCGAGCCGGGCTGACGCTGGGTCTGCCAGGTGCGATTGAGCTGGCTCATCGGATAGGAGAAGCTGCCCGCCATGGCGAGGATGCGGCCGGTCTTGTTCTCCAGCACCAGCGCCGCGCCCTGGACGGTCGGCCGGACGCGCAGTTGCGCCTGCACGCCCACGGCGCTCGGCTGGGCCGATGGCTTCGCACCGGGCTTGGACGGATTGGCGGCGGCACTGCCTTTCGCTTCGATGACACGGACATACACGACGTCATAAAGTCCGAGATTGCGCCGGACTTGCCAGGTCGCGCCCGACAGCGCCACGATACGCCCGTCGGGCAGGCCGACGCGCAGCGTCGCATCGGCTTTCTTGGGATCACCTCTCTGGACGACGACGGCCGGCGTCCAATGCACGTCGTAAAGCGGCAGGCGCGCCGCGCGCAGCGCTTGCTGCCACGCCGGCTGGCCGGACTGCGGACCGCCGATCTTTTGGATGGCGTCGGCGAGGTTGGCTTCTGGCCCGCGAAATTGCACGCGGGCCGAGGAGATTTCGTATTGCGCCAAGCCTTCCTGCAGCGCCGCTTCGGTATCGCGCTGCAGCTGCGCATTGATGGTCGAATGCACCGTAACGGACTGGGCGGTGAGGCTTGTCACCCCGTCCGACTTCGCCTCGTGCCCGAGATAGTCGACATAGTTGAAGCCGCTGTCGCGGTGCGGCAGCGCAAACACGACGAGCTTCGGCAAGGCACCGTCCACCTCGGCTTTGCGGCCGGCATCGATGGCGCCGTCTTCCTGCATGCGGCCGAGCACATAGTCGAGGCGTTGCTTGGCGCGGCCCGGATGCCGGTCGGGATTGAAATAGCTCGGCCCCTTGAGCAGGCCGGCCAGCATGGCGCCTTCGCCCAGCGTCAGGTCCTTGGCCGACTTGCCGAAATAGCTTCGCGCCGCCATCTCGACGCCCCACGAGGCGCGGCCGAGATAAGCGGAATTGAGGTAGAGCTCGAGAATCTCGTTCTTGCTCAGCGTGTTTTCCAGCCGCGACGCCACGATCATCTCGCGGATCTTGCGCTCGTAGCTGACATCGTCGCCGACCAGCAGGTTCTTGACGACCTGCTGGGTGATGGTCGAGCCGCCCTCCGGGCGTCCCGGTTCGGCGAGATTGCTGATGAAGGCGCGGATGATGCCGCGCTCGTCGATGCCGTGGTGCTGGAAGAAGCGGCGGTCTTCGGCGGCGACGAAGGCCTTCTGCACGAAGTCGGGAATGTCGCTCAACGGCACCCAGACCCGCCGGTTGCCGGCCTCGAACACGTCGGCATAATGATCGCCGTTGCCGTCGAGCACCGTGCTCATGCCGGGCAGCTGGTTGCCTTTGAGCCGCGTCGCGTCGGGCAGGTCGGCCGCCGCGTTGTTGAAGAACGTGATTACCTGGCCGAGATCGACCACCGGATTGGCGACGGTCTCGTTCTTGCAGAACTGGTGATAGGCGGTGTTGAGGTCGGCGAAGTTCAAGCCATGGAACGCCTTGATATTGGCACCGACCGCGGTCGGGTCGTCGAGCGCGGTCGAGATCAGGTCGTCGAGGTTGATGGATTCGATGTCGAAGGCCTGGCGCATATGGGCGCAACCATCGCGCAGGATCTGCACCACCTGGGCCTGGTCGGCCGCGGGATCGAAATGCGTCTTGACCGCCTGCGGCTGGGTCATGACCTCGCTGAGCGCCAGCGCCGTCGCGAACAACTTGACGAGGATGGTGTCCATGGGAGAAGGCAGGAGCCCGGTTTCGAGGGACGCGACCGAAAGACAACGACGATTATAGCGATCCGATCCTTACAAAAGGACTTTTTTGCGGGAGCGCGGCGGAGACATTGCGAAGATAGGAGAACCCGATGATCGCCGGGTGACGCGCCGGGCAGAGTCAAACGACGCGCGGTCACCTTTTCGCCGGCTCCAGGCCATCGAAATGCCCGCGGCTTTGCAGCCAGGCGAGCAGCGCGAGCGCCGGCAGGCCTGCCAGCGAGCAGATGGCGAAGAACCAGGCCCAGCCGGTCGCGGCGGCGATGAAACCCGCGGCCGACGACAGATAGGTGCGCCCGAACGCCGCCAGCGCGGTCAACAGCGCATATTGCGTGGCGGTATGCAGCGGATTGCGGCATAGCGCCGAGAGATAGGCAACGAAGATCACGGTACCGATGGCGCTGGTGAAATTTTCCGCGACAATGGCAAAGGTCAGCCACTGCCAGCCAGCCTCATTGTGGCCCACCACGGCCAGCCAGGAAAACGCCAGATTGGCGAGGGCCTGAAGAAGCCCGCCGAGCCACAGGCTCGCCGGCAGCGAATAGGCGCGCGCCACGAAGCCGCCGGCAAAACCGCCGATCAGGGTGGCCGCCAGCCCGACCCCCTTGATGATCGCGGCATATTCGTTGCGCGAAAACCCGAGGTCGATCACGAACGGCGCGGTCATGGCGCCGGACAGCGCGTCGGTGAATTTGTACAGCACCACAAAGACGAGCGCGACGAAGGCGAGGTCGCGCGACAGAAATTCCGAAAACGCCCCGAACGCCGCGTCGATAACACGCCGCAGGGTGTTCTCCCCGGTACGCCCGGCGTTGGCGGAAGCCGATTTCTCCGGCTCGGCTGCGAACAGCGTGGTGGCAACGCCGATGAGGACAAGGCACGCCATGACCATATAGCCCGCGCGCCACGCCGCGTGATGGTCGAGGCCGAAACCTTGGAACCCGCTCACCAGGAACAGCGCACCCGCAGTCGAGGCCAGCATGCCGATGCGATAGGCGGCGACGTACGAGGCCATGCCGGCCGCCTGCTCGCTCTCACTGAGGCTTTCGACGCGAAAAGCATCGACGATGATGTCCTGCGTCGCCGAAGCGGTGGCGACCAAGAGCGCGCCGACAGCAACAATGAACGGCGAGATCGAAGGATCGCACGCGCCGAGAAACGCGATCGCCACGATCAGCAAAAGCTGCGACAGCAGCAGCCAGCCGCGTCGGCGTCCGAACCGGCGCGACAACACCGGCACGTCGAGCGCATCGACCAGCGGCGCCCAGAGAAACTTCACCGTATAGGGGGTGCCGACCAGGGCGAACAGGCCGATGGTGCCGAGATGCACGCCGGCCTCGGTCATCCAGACCAACAGCGTCGAGCCCGACAATGCAAGCGGCAGGCCCGACGAGAAGCCGAGGAACATGACGATGAGCACGCGCCGCTTGAGATAGACGGCAAGCGTTTCGGTCAGGGATCGCCGGGGAGTTGCAATACCGCCGGCGGCCTGTGGCGCTTGCGCCATTCGCCCCTACTCGCCCGCTTGCAACTTGAGTGTCGGCGGCGCGCCGATAGCGGCACCGGCCGACGCCTCGGCCGCGAGGTCGACCTGTTGAATGCGCTCGCCGTGCGCTTCGATCTTGGTGATCGAAATCACCGCCTGCCGGACGTCTTCGGTCGACTGATTGAAATGATTTTGCAGCTTGCGGATGCGATCGCCGAGCAGGCTGACATCCTTCACCAGCCGCCCGACCTCGTCGCGGATCTGATCGGCGGCCTCGCGCATGCGGGCATCCTTCTGGATTTGCTGCACCATCTGGATCGCCAGCGTCAGCAATGACGGCGACACGATGACGACGTGGGCCCGATAGGCGCGTTGAAACAGGTCGTCGAAACCATCGTAAAGCTCGGCATACAGCGATTCCGACGGCACGAACATCAAGGCGACCTCGTAGGTTTCGCCGGGAATCAGATACTTCGCCGCAATATCGGCGACATGCTTGGTGACGTCGGTGCGCAGCCGCGTCGCCGCGGTTTTGCGCTCGTCGTCGGATTTGGCCTCGCGGTAGGCGGTGACGCCTTCGAGCGGGAACTTGGCGTCGATCGCCATGGGGCGCTTGTCGGGCAGGAACACGCAGCAGTCCGGCCGGGTGCGGTTCGACAGCGTGTGCTGGAATTCGTAGGCGCCCTTCGGCAGGCCGTCCTGGATGATGGCTTCCATCCGCAATTGCCCGAACGCGCCGCGCGACTGCTTGTTGGCGAGCACGCCCTGCAGCGAGGTCACCTGGCTCGCCAGCGCGGTGATGTTCTTTTGCGCGCTGTCGATGACCGCGAGCCGCTCGTTGAGCTTCTGCAAATTCTCGGTCGTGTGCTGCGTGGTTTTCGCCATGGAATCGCCGATGCGGTGCGACACCGAATCGAGCCGTTCATTGACCGTCCTTTGCAGCTGCGAATGGCTGTGGGTGAGAAGTCCCATCAGGGCATCGAGCCGCGCCGCGGTATCGATCTGCTGGCGCGCGATCTCCGCCATGGCGGCCGCCTGCGGCTCGCCCGCATCGCGGGACCGCCACAGCATCAAGCCGATGAGGCCGAGCACGGCGCAGCCGGCAACGGCGGCCATGATGATCGGCAGGTTGTCGGTCATGCACTGTCCCTATCCGATTCGCCGACCGATGAGGCGGGTCGTCCGCGCCTCCGCATGATAGACAGGATGCGAACGAAGCACGAACGGTGATAGCCTGTTCGTCGCCTGGGATCAACGCCAAGGACGCCGGACCCTGTGTGCATTGACCACGCTTTCTGCACCCCTTACATCGCCGCCCATGGCGGTGCGCGACATCATCAAAATCCCCGACAAGCGGTTGCGGCTCGTCTCCGAGCCGGTCAAGCGCGTCGACGCCGGCGTCCGCAAGCTGGTCGATGACATGTTCGAGACCATGTACAAGGCGCCCGGCATCGGACTTGCCGCGATCCAGATCGGCGTCGCCAAGCGGATCGTCACCATGGATTTATCGAAGAAGGAGGAGGAGCCCCAGCCCCAGGTGTTCATCAATCCGGAGATCACCTGGAAATCCGAAGACAAAGCGACCCGCGAGGAAGGCTGCCTGTCGATCCCGGAATATTACGAGGAGGTCGAGCGGCCGGCGCGGGTCAAGGTCAAGTATCTCGATCGCGAAGGCGAGAGCCGCGAAATCGAGGCCAACGGGCTCCTGGCGACCTGCCTGCAGCACGAGATCGACCACATCAACGGCGTGCTGTTCATCGACCATATTTCCAAGCTCAAGCGCGACCGCGTCATCAAGAAATTCACCAAGGCGGCGAAGAAGGAGGAGGCGTGAGTGGCGCTTCGCCTGGTCTTCATGGGCACGCCGGAATTCGCCGTGCCGACGCTGGTCGAGCTTGCCGGCGGCGGCCATGACATCGTCGCCGTCTATACCCGCGCGCCTCAGCCGGCCGGGCGCGGGCTCAACCCGCAACCGAGCCCGGTGGCGCGCGAAGCGGAACGGCTGGAGCTGGCGATTTTCACCCCGAAAAGCCTCAAGGGCGAGGAAGCCGCGACTGCCATGCAGTCTCACGGCGCGGATGCCGCGGTTGTCGTCGCTTATGGGTTGATCCTGCCGAAGCCGATCCTGGAAGCCTTTCCGCTCGGCTGTTTCAACCTCCACGCCTCGCTGCTGCCGCGCTGGCGCGGCGCCGCGCCGATCCATCGCGCCATCATGGCCGGCGACAGAGAGACCGGCGTGATGGTGATGAAGATGGCGGAAGGCCTCGACACCGGCCCGATCGCGATGGCCGAGCGGATTCCGATCGGCGCCGACATGACGACCGGCGAGCTGCATGACCAGCTCAAGCCGCTCGGCGCCGACCTGATGCTGCGCGCGCTCGGCGCGCTGCAGCGCGGCTCGCTGCAGCTGACCCCGCAACCGGCCGACGGCACGACCTACGCCCGCAAGATCGACAAGGCCGAGACCCGGATCGATTGGCGGCGGCCGTGGCATGAGGTCCACGACCATTGCCGCGGCCTGTCGCCGTTTCCCGGCGCCTGGTGCGAGCTTGCCGGCGCCGGCCGCGTCAAGATCCTGCGCACCACCAAAGGCGATGGCGAAGGACCGCCGGGCCGCGTGCTCGACGACCGGTTGACCATCGCCTGCGGCAACGGCGCCGTGCGCATCGTCGAATTGCAGCGCGCCGGCCGGCAGCCGATGTCGGCGCAGGAGTTTTTGCGCGGCACCGCGGTCGCGCCCGCGACCGTGCTGGGCTGAAGCCGGAGCATTTTGATGGAGCATGATCTTTCGGAAAACCGGTTTCCACTTTTCCGGATCATGCTCTGATGCCGCGCTACAAGCTCACCCTCGAATACGACGGCACGCCCTATGTGGGCTGGCAGGCGCAGGACAACGGCCCGTCGGTGCAGGGCGCGCTCACTGCTGCAATCGCCGCATTCGCCGGCGAGCGCACCGCGGTGCAGGGCGCCGGACGCACCGATGCCGGCGTCCACGCCCTCGGCCAGGTGGCTCACGTCGATCTGGCCAAGGCGTGGGCTACCGACAATGTGCGCGACGCGATCAATTTCCATCTGCGTCCGCAGCCGATCGCGGTGCTGGCCGCCGAACTGGTCGCGGAAGATTTCGACGCGCGGTTCTCGGCGACGAGGCGGCATTATCTCTACCGCATCAGCAATCGCCGCGCCGATCTGGCGCTGGAGCAGAACCGCGCCTGGCGCGTGCCGCGCCCGCTCGACACCGCGGCGATGCACGCGGCGGCGCAGCGGCTCATCGGCAAGCACGACTTCACGACGTTCCGCTCGACCGAGTGCCAGGCCAAGTCGCCCCTCAAGACGCTCGAGCGTCTCGACGTGTCGCGCGACGGCGACGCGGTGCGCGTCACCGCCTCGGCGCGTTCGTTCCTACAGCACCAGGTGCGCTCGATGGTCGGCTCGCTGGTTCATGCCGGCGACGGTAAATGGAGCGCCGACGACCTCGCCGCGGCGCTCGCCGCCCGCGACCGCACCCGCTGCGGCCAGGTGGCGCCGCCGCACGGGCTTTATCTGGTGCGGGTGGAGTACTGATCGCCCTCCGTCAACATGTGTATCACTAATCGATTTGCTCTGTCTGGGTAATTTATTTCTTATTCCTTATTGCTTACCCTCAAAGATTTGTTCATGTTAAGTAACAACAAGCTAGCAATATACTGATTTGTCATTTTTTGATGGGAGGCGAAGGTGGTTAAACGAAGTTACAGTGAGATTTTTATGGCTGAACTGACCAGGCTGTCGAAAGGTCAGCAAATGCTCATTGGCAACGGCAGTCTACAAAACGAACTAGGTTGGGATGTTGCTAGGTACAACAGGATCAAACAGCAACTTGTCGACCTCGAGGAGATCATCGTCGGTCGCGGCCGTGGCGGATCCGTTGGATTAGCTAACGCTCCCGGAAGTAAGGCAGCCCTGAATGCTTTCATCGCTTACTCGCACGCCGACGAGATAGTAAAGAACGCATTGTCAAAGCACTTGAAGCCGTTGACGCGACTAAAGCTAATTGAGGAGTGGCACGATCGAAAAATCAAACCCGGGGACGAATGGGATAAGATCATCATCAAGAAGCTAGAAGATTCGGATATCATTCTGTTGCTAGTGAGTATAGATTTCTTAAACTCAGAATATTGCTACGATAATGAGCTTGAAAGAGCGATGGAGCGCCACGAAGCCGGCACCGCAAGGGTCATTCCGGTCATTTTGCGCCCCTGCTCGTGGAACCACGCTCCGTTCGCCAAGCTCCAAGTCCTACCCGAAGGCGGAAAGGCCGTGTCGAAATGGGATGATCAGGATGAGGCGCTTTCCCATATTGCGGAAAGTATTATGCAAGCGGCAAAAGAACTTTCCACATCAAGCAGGCGATAACGCGCTCACGAGGACCTCGGACTTACCGAAATGTTTCTCGATGATCCGCCGGTACACCGCCGTCAGCGCGACCAAGTCGGCGACCGGCACGCGCTCATCGACCGCGTGCATGGTCTGGCCGACCAGGCCGAATTCCAGGACCGGCCAGTAATCCTTGATGAAGCGCACACTCGAAACGTTGACGCCAGCTTCAACATCAGGCTACGGATAGCTCTCTCTAGTACTTCAGCCGTTTGAAAGGCTGTTATGGTTCCTATTTATCTAGACCAATACCGCGATCTTATCGCCACTCAAGGTAAAAAAGCGGTCCGCATGGCGGAAGTCAGGCTCGCGGCGCACAAAAGAGACTCCCTCGATTATATTCCGTTCGAGCATATTGAACGAGGCGCGCGCTTGGTCCTTGTCGGCATTACGCCAGGTCCGACGCAACTCACACTTTCATACGAAGAGGCAGCACGCCTGATCCGGTCCGGCGCTTCAGACGAAGTTATACTGCGTGAGGCCAAACGAGTGGCCGGCTTCGGCGGATCGTCAATGCGTCCGAACCTCTTACGTATGCTGAACCATTTCGATTTCGCCGGCATCTATGAGCTCCCCAACGTCGAAGCCCTTTGGGGTTCGCACGCTCGGCTACTTCACTCCACATCAGTTTTGCCGCACGCTGCCTTCCATAAGGATAAGATGTTTTCCGGCTCATTCGCCAAGGTAATGGCGTCGCCGATATTTCGAGAGTCATTTTTTCGGGATTTTGTCAGCTCAATCCCCGAGCTTAATCCCGACGCACACTTTGTCGCGCTCGGACAGACAGCACGCGACGCGTTGGATTGGTGCGCTGCGAACGGTCATTTGAACCGCGATCGGGTCCTGGGGGCCTTCGCTCATCCTTCGACGAATGGTGGCAGTACGGTTGATGTCTATTTGGGATTAAAGAGCCTGTCGAATTTGGTCCCGAAAGATCCGGTCCGCCATCGCGTGGCTCAATTGCAGGCGGATGCTCTGAGAATGGAACAAGCGACTGCTCGGTTGCGCTCCGAACGTCAGGGAATCTCCGCGCGGTTCGCTGTTTCCGCCACCCAAAGTACTTTCCCCGTGCCTGTTTCGTCGTCTTTCCCTGGGTCGAAACGAACGGTTCCTGGACCGAGCAAACCGGCAAGTTCCGGCGACAGTTCAGAGGTGCTGCAAGCATTCGCAGATGCCGGGTATCTCAGGATGCACGAGACTACTAAGATCGATCGTTTCGGTGGACGCAGCGAAATTTCCAGAGTGTACGTGAAGAAAGGCGACGCGATTTCTATCGTCGTCCATCCCAATGCCAAATCGCGCGCTCAGTTGGCACTGCAAGATCAAGGAGCAGTCGGGAAAGCCTATCATAACAGCAACATGACGGAGTATCCGAAGCGGATGCATACCGGTAAAGGTGCCATCCCTTATGGGTATCCCGTGACCTTTGAGACGGCTGGTGCGCTCCGCGAATTCCTGATCGCCTTTGACCGCGGGGATTGAGTTGCTAAGAGAAATATTTCTCGATGATCCGCCGATAGACCGCCGTCAGCGTGACCAGATCGGCAACCGGCGCGCATTCGTCGACCGCGTGCATGGTCTGGCCGACCAGGCCGAATTCCAGCACCGGACAATAGTTCTTGATGAAGCGCGCGTCCGAGGTGCCGCCGCTGGTCGATAGCTTCGGCTGGCGCCCGGTCACCTCGGCGATGGCGGCGACGGCGAGATCGGTGAACGGGCTCCGCTTGGTGACGAACACGTCGGCATTCGACGGTTGCCACTCGATCGCATAACGCAGGCGGCCGGCCGCGGCGGCCTGGGCGCGGTGCTCGACCAGCGTTTTCAGCGCCGTCTGGCTGTGGCGGTCGTTGTAGCGGATGTTGAAACGGGCGCGGGCCTCGCCGGGAATGAGGTTGACGGTCGGATTGCCGACGTCGACCGAGGTGAATTCCAGGTTCGACGGCGCGAACAATTCGCTGCCCTGGTCGAGCGGCGCCTGCAGTGCGGCGATCAGCGTATTGAGGCCGCGGATCGGATTGTCGGCGCGCTCCGGATAAGCGACGTGGCCCTGCCGGCCGGTGACGATCAGTGTACCGTTGAGCGAGCCGCGCCGGCCGGCCTTGATGGTGTCGCCGAGCACCGCGACATTGCTCGGCTCGCCGAGAATACAGTGATCGAAGGTCTCGCCACGCTCGGCCGCCCATTTCAGGAGCTTGACGGTGCCGTTGATCGCCACGCTTTCCTCGTCGCCGGTGATCAGCAGCGAAAGCGAGCCTTTTCTCGGCGTGCCGCCGTTGGCGGCCAGATGATCGCGCGCCGCCGCGACAAAGCAGGCAATGCCGCCCTTCATGTCGACGGCGCCGCGCCCGTAGAGCATGTCGTCCGCCACCGCGCCGGCAAACGGCGGATGCGACCACGCGGCTTCGTTGCCGGGCGGCACCACGTCGGTATGGCCGGCGAACAGGAGATTCGGCTTGGCATCGCCGATGCGGGCGTAAAGATTGTCGATCGGCGCGGTGCCGGGCTCGGCGAAGGTCGCGCGATGCACGGTGAATCCCGCTTGCGCCAGGACGCCCTGCAAATAAGCGAGCGCCCCGCCCTCCTCCGGCGTGACCGACCGGCAGCGAACGAGATCGCGGGCGATGGCGACGGGATCGGCGGTCACGTTATGTCTGCGGGCGGCAGGGTTTGCGGTCCGAGCGGATCGGGTCCGTGCGGGTTCGGGCCCGGCGTGCCTCTGCGAAAGCCGAGTTCGACCGTCAAGGCGAGGCCGAGCACCGTGAACGGCACGGCGATTATAAGCGACAGCAGGCTCGGCTCGTCGTCGGTGCCGGCCCAATCCAGCACCGTGAGCAGGTCGAGAAACGCGCCGGCGCCGAAGAAAATGATCAGCAGCCAGATCGGCAGGTTGCGGTCGTGGGCGCGCTTGGCGGCGATGGCGAATTCCGGATAGGTGAACGCCAGATCGACGATGGCGGAAAGCCGATCGCCCTCGATCTGCTCGGCGATGAGATGGCCGAAAATCTCGGCAACCGTCACCGCCGTCATGGCGATCCAGAACGTCTTGCGGCTGATGCGGCCGTCGAAGCTGTTGAGGAGATGAGCCCAATCCATCGGCGCGCTTGACTGTGATTTATCGCTTCAATCGCGAAGCAGTTCGTTGATGCTGGTCTTGGCGCGGGTCTTTTCGTCGACGCGTTTGACGATCACCGCGCAATATAGATGCGGGCCCGATACGCCGTCCTTGCCCGATTTGCCCGGCATGGTGCCCGGCACGACCACCGAGTAGGCCGGCACTTCGCCCTGCACCGTTGCGCCGGTGTCGCGGTCGACGATCTTGGTGGAGGCACCGATGAAGACGCCCATCGACAGCACCGCGCCTTCGCGCACGATGACGCCCTCGGCGACTTCCGAGCGCGCGCCGATGAAGCAATTGTCCTCGATGATCACCGGGCCAGCCTGCAGCGGCTCCAGCACGCCGCCGATGCCGACGCCGCCGGAGATGTGGCAGTTCTTGCCGATCTGGGCGCACGAGCCGACCGTCGACCAGGTGTCGATCATGGTGCCGGCATCCACATAGGCGCCGAGGTTGACGAACGACGGCATCAGCACCACGCCGGGCGCGATATAGGCGGAACGCCTCACCACGCAGCCCGGCACCGCGCGAAACCCGGCGGCGCGGAAATTCTTGTCGCCCCAATGGTCGAATTTCGACGGCACCTTGTCCCACCACGCCGCGTGTCCGGGGCCGCCGGGGATTTCCGTCATGTCGTTCAATCGAAACGACAGCAGCACCGCCTTCTTCAGCCATTGATTGACGTGCCAGGTACCGCGCGACGGGCCGTCGAGCGATTTTTCCGCGACCCGCACGACACCGCGGTCGAGCAGATCGAGCGCCTGCTCGACCGCCTCGCGCGCCGCGCCCTTGGTCGTGGGCCCGATGCCGTCGCGCTTTTCGAACGCTTCGTCGATGGTCTTGGCAAGTTCGGCGGACATCAAGCGGTTCCCTGCGCGGTGGTTTGTCGGGTCAGCCATGGGCGATGTCAAGCAGCCACCATCCGCTGAATGCCGCGAACGCCGGAATCCAGATGCGCGCACAATACTGGATGAAGGTCTTGGGTCCCGCCGCCGCGGGCACCAGCCGGTATGTTTCAATCGGCACCGCGCCCGACGACGACCTGGCGCAAAAAGCCGGCGAGATCGTCGGTGACATGCTCGACATGCGGCGCGTCGCGGCCGGCGAGTTCCCAATCCTCGCGCAGCACCACGCCGGCGCCGGCGGGGACCACCAGCACCGTGGTCATGCCGAGCGCATGCGGCACTTCGAGATTGCGGGCCAGATCTTCGAACAGCGCGGCCTTGTGGGGATCGACATGGTGGCGGCTGAGGAAGCGCTCGTAGACTTGCGGCCGCGGCTTCGGCTCGAGCGCCGCCGCCTTGATGTCGAACACGTCTTCGAAGTGATGACCGATTTCGAGCCGCGCCAGCACCGCGTCGGCATGCGCCCGCGTGCCGTTGGTGAGAATGAGCTTGCGGCCGGGCAGCTTGGCTATCGCGGCGCCGAGCGCGGGGTTCGGCGTCAGCGGCGAATGATCGATCTGGTGCACGATCTCGAGGAACTGATCGGGATTGAGGCCGTGCTCCTCCATCAAGCCGCGCATCGTCGTACCGTAGCGCCGGTAATAGTCCTTCTGCAGCCGGAAGGCGTCGTCGTGGCTGATCTTGAGAAAATCGACGATGTAGTCGCGGATGCGCCCGTCGACCTGCTGCCACAAATTGAGATGATGCGGATAGAGCGTGTTGTCGAGATCGAAGACCCAGGTCTCAACCTTGGCGAAGCCGCGTTTAGCCTTGGTCATTCGTTATTCGTTTCATTATCCGTTTCATTATTCGCTTCTCGGCGACTCGTTATTGCCACACTTCCCGGCGACGACGCACTGATCGTTCGGGGAATCAGTATCAACAGTGAGCGGGGTACAATTGATGCGTCGGCGTTTACGAAAATCGATGCCATTTTTACTGGCAATTTTCCTTGGAACAATAGCCGCCGCCTTCATTGCCGGCGTCGCGATGCTGGCCGCGCACTCCTGAAACGCATAAGCGTAAGGATTCCGTTGCGAGCGGCCTTCGGCCCTCGCAATGGCTAGCCCGCTTCCCGCCACGATGTCTGGGGAATCAGTCCCTTCAGCGCCCCATCGTGCAACGCCACCGGATCGCGCTCGCCTTCCATGGCGAGCCGCAGTACACAGCGCGCCAACTCGTCGGGCTTCACCGTGGTGTTGCCGATGGCTTTGAGCGTCAGCCAAGCTTCGTCGAATGCCGCCTCGATGACGATCAGCGTCTGGGGATCGAAGGAATTGTTGTGGAACCCGCGCATGGGCCGGCCTCACCGCAGCGCTACAGACATCGATATTACGGAATTCGCGAGTACGCAATTCGCGAGCACGGAATTCGCGTAGCTTGGGCGCGAAGTTGGCCGAGTTTGTGTCAGTGACCGGTCCCGATCACGCGCAAGTGACCCGCACCCTTGCCGTTCCTGCGAGCGGGGCGGGGCCGGCGGGGGGTCGGCCGCGGCGATTTCGGTGATGAGCTTCTTCAAGACCGCATCCGCAAAAGTATCGTAGTTCTCGGCCGGGATCATGAACGCGCCGGGTCCGCCGATGACATTGTCGTAGTAGTAGTGGTCAAGTCCGGGCTCGATGGTCAGGATCGGCAGGCCGTTGATGGCAACGCCGTCGCCGACCGCCTCGTCGCGCGCCTGCGTCACCGAACGGCCGCTGTTGTTGGCGCCGTCGCCGGAAATGTCAATGACGCGCCGCACACCGTTGAACGGGCTCTGCGCCAACAGCAATCGCGAATAATCGATGGCGCCGCTAATCGAGGTGCCGCCGCCGAACAATTGGCGCGGCGCCGCCTCGACAGCGGCCGCAAAGGCGTTGGCGCTGGCCTCGTCCTTGATCAGGGTCCAGTCGACCGCCACCACGTGCAGCTGCGGCCCGGTCCATTGCATCATGGCGACCGCGATCGATTGGGTGGCAAGCGCGCGGATCGAATTCAAGACCTGCGGATTGCGGAACGCCGCCGCATAGCCCTGCTTCTGCAATTCGAAGCGCCCCATGCTGACGCTGCCGGAGGTATCGACCGCGAGCACCAGCGCGATGGCGACGGCGGCTTGCGCCGGCGCCGCCGGCGCCGCCGGCGCGGTCTGGGCACGGACGCCGGCGCCGACCGCGACCAGCACGGCGACCGCGCACAGCGCCAGGATCGACCGCCTCATCGGCCGCTGCCCGGAATGCAAGATCACGCACTCAGCCGGGGGATGAGACGGGCGGCGTTGCCGTTGGCGATGGCGTCGAGATCGGCCGGCGGCAGATTGAGCTGGCGCAGCGCCTCGATCTGGCTGAGCGCGAAATACGGATAATCGGTTCCGTAGGTGATCTGCGAGGCCGGGACGATCTTGGTCAGCGCCGCCATCGCGGCCGGATGCGTCGCGTTGGCGGTGTCGTAATACAGACGTCGCAATTCGGCTTCGATCCCGTCGGGCGCAAAGCCGTTCGCAGCGCGCGCCTTCTGATCGTAGAACGCCTCGATCCGCCCGGCGAGGAATGGAATCGTGCCGCCGCCGTGGGAGAATAGCCATTTAATGTCGCGCAGCCGCGCCAACGTGCCGCTGAGCAGCAGGCTGACGACGCTGCGGGTGGTGTCGTGCGGCACCTCGATCACCGCCGGGAAAGCGCCGACGCTGAGCCGGCCGCAGCAGCTTGCGACCAGCGGGTCACGAAGATCGTCGCCTTGCGCCGATTGAGCTCTTCCAGGATCGGCTTGTAGGCCGCGTCGCCCAGCCACTTGTCGCCGTAGTTGGTCTGCAGGTTGATGCCGTCGGCCTTCAGTGTGTCGAACGCGTATTCGATCTCCTTGAGCGTGGCGTCGGTATCAAGCATCGACAGCGGCGCGAACAACGCGTAGCGGCCAGGCCGATCGCGCACCATCTCGGCGCCGAAATCGCAGCACAGCCGCGCCATGTCGTGGGCCTTGTCGGCGCCGCCATCGAACCAGATGCCCGGCGTCGAGGCGAGCGACAGGATGCTGGTGGTGATGTTGTTCTTGTCCATCTCCGCGAGGTCTTGGTCGCGCGTCCACGTCAGCTGAACGCCGAGATGCGGGATCTTGCGCTGGTCCTCCCAGTCGGCCCACGCCTTCTGATATTCCGGCGGATAGAAATGATGGTGGGTGTCGAACAGCTTGATCGGTGCCGCTTGCGCCTTGGTCTCGCTGCCTGGCATCAGCGCGGTTGCGCCGAGCGCTGCGGCGCCGGCAAGGAATCCTCGCCGCGACGTGCAGCAACCACACGAAAACGATAAGCGGCGCGACGCGCGAGCTGCGGACGCATTGTTCTGTTGGTTCATAGCCACCTCCCCGGTTTTATCGGACCTGTTATACCAAACCGCGCGGCAGGTCGTCGCCACTTGGCGTGCGGCCGATCCGCCGCCAGGCTTTCAGCCGTCGGCGGCGAAATTTTGCGGAATGCGGCAATGCGCCACCTTGGCGCGCCGGATCGTCTCTGGGGTGTTTCGGCTTCGCCCGACAAACCGCGGAACGCCGTCGATTATCACCGCACCGACCCCCATGATGTCGCCGTTGCGCAGCGCCGACAGCGCGTCGTTTTGCGAGCCGCCGAGGCAGCCGTCGACCAAGACGACATCACCGTCGCGGCCGCACGCCAGCACGCCGCCATTCAGCCGATAGACCTTGGCGTTGTTTCCTGTTGCCATGGCGACGGCGATTTCGGGAGCGATGTCCGCCAGCGAAGCTAGATGGCTCATGGTGTAGAGCATGCCGAGCGGCATCACGCCCGAACCTGTCGGGGTGTCCGTGGCAATGAGGAGCCGCGCCAGCGCGCCAGCCTGCCGGAGCAATTTGGCGACCAGCAATGTGGTGCGCAAATTTCCCGCCGTGCAGACCTGCAGCGCCAGGTCGCTTTCCTCGACCAGGCGCGGGAAATCGGCGTCGGGCATGGCGATCGGGCCGCCATTGACGTGATAGGACACGTCCGGCTGCATCGTGAGCACGTGATCCGCCCAGATCCCGGCCGAACCCGGAATGGACGAACCGCCGGTGTGCACCATGGTGACCATGCCGTGATGTTTCGCCATCGCCACGTACGGCGCATAGTCGTAGGGCGTCGCGAAGGCACCAAAGCCCGCTTTCGCCAGCCACACGCCGTGACTTGCCAGCTCGGTAAAATCGGCATCGACCAAGCCGGGCTCCAGGATGATCGAGCCGGCATGAACGCGCATGCCGCCCGGCCGATAGTGCTGGAATGATTTGCGCGCCGCGATAGCGAGCGCCTTGACGCCAGCGGGATCGCGCGGCCGGCCGGGCACGTGCACCTCCGAAGCGCTGATGCAGGTGGTGACGCCGCCGTGGGTATAGCTCTCGAGGAAACCGACGGTCTTCTGCCGCGGCGTGTAGTCGCCGAACGTAATATGGACGTGCGAATCGACGAGACCCGGCATGGCCATCATGCCGGCGGCGTCGATCGCCACTGCGCAGTCGGACACGTTGCCGCCGGTTCCGATCGCGGCGATCTTGCCGTCGTCGATGATGATGGTATCGCCGGCGGCCACCGGCGACGCGATATCGCCAGTAAGAATCTTGCCGATGTTGAAGATCGCCAGCTTCACTTAACGTCCACGCGCGCTTTGCGGAGAATTCGATACTCGCTATTGTCAGATAGACTGTCAAACCCAGCGCCGCACCAGAACGCTACGCCAGGGACACCGCGTAAAAACCGCCGCCCATGACCGATATTCGACGTGTGTTGGTGATCGGCGGCGGCGTCGGCGGCCTGACCGCAGCTACCGCCTTCGCCCGGCGCGGCGTCGCGGTCGTTCTCATCGAGCGCCGCCCGGCATTCGACGTGCCGGGCGTCGGCCTCGGCCAACCGGCCAATGCGCTGCGCGTCTACGACGCGCTCGGCGTCCTGCCGGAAATATTGGCGAGCGGGTTCAGCTATGACCGGATGCGCCTGTTCGATTTCAATCGCGCGCTGATCGTCGAGCACAAGTTCCTGCTCGGCGACGAAACGGTGCCGGCGGTCTGCGCCTTGTCGCGCCTGCGGTTGCACGAAATTCTGTTGGCGGCGGCCGAGCGCGCCGGTGTGGACCTGCGCACCGGATTGACGGTCAGAGACATCCACGACGAGACCGACCGGGTGACGGTGACTTTTTCCGACGGCCGGACCGACACGTTCGATCTGCTCGCCGGCTTCGACGGCATCCGCTCGACCACGCGGCTGCACCTCTTCGGGACCGCATTCGTGCCGCGGCCGTCCGGCTACGGCGGCTGGCGCGTGCAGGTGCCGCGACCCGACGACGTGACGTGCATGGAATTTCTGCTCGGCGTCGGCGGCAAGACCGGCGCCATGCCGCTTGGCGGCAAGCTGATGTACATTTTCCACATCCGTCCGGAGCCGCCCAACGCCGTTTTCGAGCGGTCGGACCACCCGGATCTGTTCAAGAAACGTCTGTCCCAGTTCGGCGGCTATGTGACCGAGATCGCGGCCGCCCTCGACGTCAATTCCGACATCGTCTACAGCCCGATCGAGCCGATGCTGCTGCCGTGGCCGTGGTTCCGCGGCCGTGTCGTGCTCGGCGGCGATGCCGCGCACACCTTCCCACCCCACCTCACCCAGGGCGCCGCCATGGCGGCGGAAGATGGCTTTGTCCTCGCACGCGAGATGCTCGCCGACGATGGGCCGGTCGAGGCGCGGCTGATGCGGTATTCGACGATGCGTTATGCGCGGTGCGCCTTCGTCTATGCCTTCTCGTATCAATGGATGCTGGACGAGCAATCGATCCGCACGCCCGAAGATCTTGTCGCGGCGCGATCGGAACTGACGGTGAACGGATCGACGCGCATCGCCGCCAGCGACCGCATCCTCGACAGCCGCGTTATCTAAGGCCCGAGCCCGTCGACTGAAGCCGCCCGCCGCCTTGAGCGCGGCCACATTCACCGATATGCCGTGATGGCGAGTGCATCGAACCGCGCATCCTGACGCTCGAAGCCACCTTCCTCATGAGTGACCAAAACACCATACAGATCGGCATTGGCGGCAGTATTCGGTCGTCGGAAACATTCGGCGCCGACTATCTCAGCGAGATCAGGCGGATCATTGCCTACACACCTGCGAAAGCGCGCACGGTTCTCGAGTGGGGGATGGGAAACAGCACGCAATTCTTCATCGAACAGCGAGAAACCCTGGGGCTCGCCGCACTCTTCTCGATTGATGACGTGCCAGACTACTTTGCCGCGTTGAGGCAGACGCTGCCACAATGGGATGGCTTTCATCCCTATTGCATTGATCTCGTCGGTGCGAAGGCCAGCGATCGGGATCCGGAACTGAACTTCGCAACGTTTCCGCTGTCCATCGATGCGCGCTTCGACATCATCTTCATCGACGGACGCCGCCGCATGGAATGCGCCTTGACGGCCGCTCAACTCTGCGGCGCGGACACGATCGTGATGCTGCACGACTACCGGCGCGCCAGATATCAGGGGGTTCATTTCCTGTTCGACATCGTCGAGGACGGCACTCAGTTCAAGGTCATGAAGCTCAAGCCGTCGCTGTTGGCATGCCGAATCGTCGATTGAACGAAGATGTGCGCGACCTGGTTCAGCGCCGCAGCTGGAACGCGACCACCGCCGCAAGCATGATGGCGGCGCCGATCGATTGAACGGGCGTGATGACATCCCCCAGCAGCGCGGCGCTCAGCAAGGTTGCCAATAGCGGCTCCAGGTTCATGATCACCGCGCTGCGGAACGGCCCGACGCGCACCGTCGAAATATACAGCGTCAGGGTGGCGACCGCCGTGCAGACGCTCACCACCAGAATCGCAATCCATCCGCCGGGGGTCCGTGGCGTCTGCCAATTCCTGGTCGCGACCGCCGCGATGGCGAAAATTGCCGTCGAGGAGATCAGCGAATACCAGGTCGTCAATCGCGGATCGAGCTTTTGCAGCTCGGTGCGCGCGATCAGCAGAAATGCCGTGCGGCATACGGCGGCGCCGACCGCAAAGCCCACCCCGGCGATCGCCAGTTGATGCGGATAGGCGCCGATCGTCAGCGCCAGGCCGAAGAACGCAACGATGGCCGCCAGTCCGCCCTGCCAGCCAAGCCGCTCGACGCCGAAGATCGCCCCGGCGATTCCGGTCAGCAGCGGATAGATGAAATAGGTCAGCACCGCCATCGGCACGGTAATGAGCTCGATCGCCCGAAACAGGCCGTAGATGATCACGGCGAAGAGAACGCCGAGCGCGAGCGCGATGGCCCGTGCGCGCGGCATCGCCGGCACCGGCGGCGCGCCGATATGCAGATAAAGGAACAAAATGCCGATGCCGGCGATGCCGCGGGTCAGCGCCAGGGTGAGCACATCGGTGCCGGAGGCAAGCGCCACCTTGGCGAAGGTGTCGCCGATGCCGAACGACGTCGCCGCCATGATGCCGGGGGCAAGCGCATAAAGCCGCCCGGGCGCAGTACTCGATGCCATCGCCGATCAGCGCCGAATGAGCGTGCCGGAGCCGAGCTCGGTGAACAATTCGAGCAGCACGGCGTGCGGCACCTTGCCGTCGAGTATGACCACGCCCTCGACGCCGTGATCGAGCGCGTCGATACAGGTTTCCACTTTCGGGATCATGCCGCCGACGATGGTGCCGTCGGCGATTAGGCGGCGCGCTTCGTCGACCGACAGCTCCTTGATGAGGTTTTTCGATTTGTCGAGCACGCCCGGCACGTCGGTGAGAAGAAGCAGCCGCTTGGCGTTGAGCGCGCCGGCAATGGCCCCGGCAAAAGTATCGGCATTGACGTTGAACGTGCCGCCGTTCGCCGCCGCGGCGACCGGCGCCAGCACCGGGATCAGCTCGCGGCCGAGAATCTGAGTGAGCACGGTGGTGTCGACCTTTTCCGGCTCGCCGACGTAGCCGAGATCGACGAACTTCTCGATGTGCGAATCCGGATCGATCACGGTGCGGGTGAGCTTTCGCGCGATCACCATGTTGCCGTCCTTGCCGCACAGACCGACCGCTTTGCCGCCGGCTTCGTTGATGTAGCCGACCATCTGCTTGTTGATCGAGCCGGCCAGCACCATCTCGACGATTTCCAGCGTCTTGGCGTCGGTGATGCGCAGTCCCGCCGCATAGTGCGACTCCACGCCGACTTTCTTGAGCATCGCCTCGATCTGCGGACCGCCGCCGTGAACGACGATGGGATTGATGGCGGTCTGCTCCAACAGCACGATGTCGCGGGCGAACGCGCGAGCCAGATGCTCCTCGCCCATGGCGTGGCCGCCGTATTTCACCACGATGGTCTCCTCGTCGTAGCGCTGCATATAGGGCAGCGCTTCCGAGAGGATGCGGGCCTGCACCTCCGGACTTATCGGGTCGTTCTGGCTCATCGGATCGATCTTTCCCGGCACTCGGCGCCGTGTATGTAGCCGGGCGACGGACGAACGACAATGCGTCCGCGAGGCCGTGGTCGATGGATGCGTCCGCCTCAGCGGCCGCGTTCGGCGACGAGCCGCGCCACGGCGGCGCGCAGCTCGGCAATGCCGGCGCCGCGTTTCGCCGAGGTCGCGATCAGATCGGGGAACGCCGCCGGTCGTTTGCGCATGGCGTGTTTGACCGCCGCAACGCGCTCCGCCAGCGCGTCATCGCCGATCTGGTCGCATTTGGTCAGCACGATTTCATGGCTGACCGCGGCCTTGCTCAGCGTCGCCAAAATGGCGTCATCGGCCTCTTTCAAGCCGTGCCGCGCATCGACCAGCACGTAGACGCGGGCCAGCGTGGCGCGGCCGCGCAGGTAATCGTGAATGAGCGTGGTCCAGGCGGCGACCTTGCTCTTGGCCGCCGCCGCGTAGCCGTAGCCGGGCAGATCGACCAGCACGAGCCGATGCGGTCCGCCAAAGAAGATCAGCTCCTGGGTGCGGCCGGGCGTATTGGAGGTGCGGGCCAGCGCGCGGCGACCGGTGAGCGCATTGACAAGGCTCGACTTGCCGACATTGGAGCGGCCGGCGAACGCGATCTCCGGCGCCGACATGGCGGGCAGCGAGGCCGGCGAGCTTGCCGCTGAGACAAAGTTCCACTCGCCGGCGAAAAGCCGCCGCCCGGCCTCGATCTCGGCACGGGAAAACTCCGCGCCGGAGCCGACGGTTTGGTCGCCAGCGGCGGTCATGACGGTACGCCGGAGCCGCGGCTCAGGTTTCGCCTGGGTGCAGCGGGAACCGGAGCGGCCGCTCGCGGTTGCTCCTGCGCGGTGCGGCGTCGGCAACGGCCTGCAGGGCTGTCGCTGCGCCCGCAAGCCAGCCCCGCTACGGAGTATTCCATGGACGACTGGTCGAGCATCAAGCTCTGCGATGTCGTGAACCTGATCCTCGGCATGGTCCTGTTCTTCTCGCCCTGGGAATTCGATCTCGCCGGCGGCCCACAATGGCAGACCGCATCGATCGTCGGTATCATCATCGCGGTGGGCTCGATCGCCGCGCTGGCCGCCTTTGCGGTCTGGGAGGAATGGCTGAACCTGATCGCCGGCCTGACGCTGATGCTAGCGCCCTGGCTGCTCGGCTTCCAGGACAGCGGTGCGATGACCATCGACATGGTGATCGGCGGCACCGTGGCGGCGTTGGCGGCATTCGAAGTCTGGGCCATGCATAGCAGCGGGGAGTGCACGACCGAGTAGTAAAAATGCAAAAAGGGGACATCGCGTCCCCTTTTCTCTGGCCGGCACCGCCGGGCGCGCTTGAATTCGCGTTGTTGCCCTAGGCGGCGGCCTCGGCGAGGCTGTCACGCCACGCATTCGAGCACGGCGCATAGGCGGGGTTCTTGGCAACGCCCTGATAGCGGACGGCAGCGGCCACCGCCGAAATGCCGATCTGCCCGTAGCAGCGGTCGAGCGAGGCGTCCTCAGGCCGGCGATCATTGTCCTTGTTTGGGCTGGTCTTTTTGGCCGATTCGGCAATCAAATCTTTCATTACGGAACCCCATTTCCCTTTTCGGTTAGCGATGCTGAAAAGTTAAGCGGCGACTGCGGCGGAAATGGGCGACAAATCGTGCGCTGTGGTGACATTCCCGGTCGGACCATCGCCGCCGCCGGGAACAAATCAAAAGCATGGTAAACCCTTGTTTAATTGGTCTTGCGGCATGCTGGCTGCGATCGTCCGGCTGACCTTGCGGGGGCCGGTTATCGAGTTAGCGCGCGGCGAGTGCGGCATTCCTGCAACACCCGCCGCAGAGTCTGCGGTGAAGGCGCTGTATCGACTGGCATGCCCGCAACGATTTGGTTATTGAAGTCGGGGCATATCGACGGGCGTCGCTGCGGGGGTTGGTGGGGAAGTTGACAACCATGACCATGCGTACGATTGCATTTCTGTTCATCGGCTTGATGCTCGGCGGCTGCATGCAGGAGACGCTCGAGCCCGCAACCCAGGTCGGATGGAAGCCGCGGGACAAGGAGCTGATGTCGAACCTGCCCTACGCGCAGGCCGAGATCCCCGAGCCGTATCGCCGGCACATTGTCGGCTTCGACCGCCGGGAAGCGCCCGGCTCGATCGTCGTCGATAGCGACAACAAGTATCTCTATTACGTGCTGCCTAACCACGAGGCCATTCGCTACGGCATCGCCGTCGGCGAGGACGCCCAGGTCTGGAGCGGCATCGCCAAGGTCGGCCGCATGGAAGAGTGGCCGGCCTGGGTGCCGACGTCCGGCGAGCAGCAGCGGCTCGGACCGTTGCCGGCCTTCGTCACCGGGGGTCCGCACAACCCGATGGGCGCGCGCGGCATGTACCTGTTTTCCGGCAACAAGGACACGCTGTACCGCATCCACGGCACCAACCAGCCGGAATATATCGGCCAGGCCATCTCGTCCGGCTGCATCCGGATGACCAACGAGGACGTCATCGACCTCTACAGCCGCGTCAAGGTCGGCACCATTGTCGTCGTGCTGGCGCCGTCGAATGTGTCGAACGCCAAAGTGGCATCAGGCCCGGAGACGCCGGTCAAGCCTTACTAGAGTTACGTCGGGGGATGAGGCAGACGGCGCCGGACCTTTCCGGCGCCGTTTTGTTTTCCGCCGCCTAATTGGCGTTGAGGTTTTGCAGTTGCCATGTCGTGTCGACATTGCCGACGGCGACAGGCAATGCGACCGTCGAGCCGTTCATCAGCCACACCGCAAGATCGCCGGCGCTATCGCGCAGCAGGATGTCGCTTTTGCCGTCGCCGTTATAGTCGCCGATCTGGACCACGCTCCAGTTGCTCGTCAGGGTGCCGACAATTCCCGCAGAGGTCACCTGCGTGCCGTTGGTGAACCAGATCGACAGCGCGCCCGAACTGGTGTCACGCCACAGAATGTCGATGCCGCCGTCGCCGTTGAAGTCGCCGGCGCCTTGCACGACAAAATTGCTCGTCACATTGCCAAAGGCAGTGGAATGCGTCACTTGGCCGTTCTGCACCAGCCAAAGGGCAATATCGCCGGCAGTGTCGCGCCACAGGATGCCACCATCATCGTCGCCGAGAATCGCCCAGTTGCCGCCAACCGCGCCAAGATTTGTCGAAGACGCGACCGTTGCGCCATTCATGAACCAGACTGCCACGGTGCCGGTACCGCTGTCGCGCCACAGCAGGTCGCCCTTGCCGTCACCGTTGAGATCGCCGGTGCCATAGAGCGCCCAGTTGCTGGCTAGATTGCCGACGGCGACGGAGGACGCGACCGCGGCGCCATTCATGAGCCACATCGATATATTGCCGCTGCCGTCACGCCACAGCACATCGGCCTTGCCGTCGCCGTTGAAGTCATGCTGGCCGATGATTGAAAAGCTGCTCGTTACGGTGCCGAGGCCGGTCGACTGCAGGACCGTGCCGCTGCCGCTCATCAGCCACGCCGCGAGGCTGCCGCTGGTGTTGCGCCACAGAACGTCGCTGTAGCCGTCGCCGTTGAAGTCGTGGCTGTCGACGGTCACCACCAGGCGCCCGATCTTGTTGCCGTTGGCTTCCGTGAACCACAGCGCGCCGTCAGGTCCCGCCGTGATGCCCTGCGGGCTGCTGCCGGCCGTGGGGATCGGAAACTCGGTCATCAGGCCGGCCGTCGTGATGCGACCGATCTTGTTGCCGGTAACTTCGGTGAACCACAGCGCACCGTCCGGCCCCGTCGTGATGCAGCCGGGATTGCTATTGGCCGTGGGGGTCGTGAATTCGGTGGTCGCATGCGTTGTCGGGCTGATGCGCCCGATCTTGCTGGCGCCGGATTCGACGAACCACATGTTGCCGTCCGGCCCCGCCGTGATGCAGCGGGGAGCACTGCTGGCCGTCGGAACCGGAAAATCGCTGGTAGCATGGGTTGTGGGATTGATGAGCCCGATCTTGCCGGTGACGTTTTCAGTGAACCACAGATTGCCGTCCGGCCCCGCCGTGATGCCGTAGACGCCACTAGCGCTCGTGGGGGCCGCGAATTCGCTCGTTGCATGAGTCGAAGTCGTAATCATCCCAAGCTTGCCGACGAGAAACTCGGCGATCCACATATTGCCGTCCGGGCCGGTCGTGATCCCAAGCGGGCCGCTGCCGGCCGTCTGAGTCGGGAAGTCGCTCGGCGCATGGGTTACGGGGTTGATGAGCCCGATCTTGTTGATGGCAAATTCGGTGAACCACATATTGCCGTCCGGCCCGGCCACAATGTCGAGCGGCCCGCTGTTGGCGGTCGCGACCGGGTATTCGCTGATCACCTGCGTGCTCGTCGTGATCCGGCCGATCAAGCCGGCGCTCTCTTCGGTGAACCAGAGCGCGCCGTCCGGCCCCGTCGTGATGCCGGCAGGCGCACTGTTGGCGGTGGGGATCGGGAATTCGCTGATGGTCTGCGCCGCGGTCTCCGCCGACCAGCCGAGCGTGATGATCGCCGCGGCGACCAGGCAGTTTACGTTTCGAGACGAGTTCGCATGCTGACGTATCGTGTGAAAAAAATACATTGGCGACCCCATCAGCCCTTCGGTGGGTGCGCGGCCGATAAAGAAAGGCGATGGCGGCACATCCGCATCGCAGATTTCGAATTATCGAATGCCCGTTGGCCGTCGGCAGCCGCCCCGCCAGTTCGCGTTTGAGCGCAACGCTAAAAAGATACACCGGTTCGCTGACCGCATGAAAGGGCATCGATCCACACGCGAGTCGGGTAATATATCGGGCTTAGGCGGCGACCGAAGCGGCTGACGCACGCTCGAGCAGCGCCGGAATTTCCGCAGCAGAGACGGCCTTGCCGAACACGTAGCGTTGCGGTTCCGCGCAACCGCTTTCTTTGCGACGCGCGAGTTGCGCGGCACCGTCAGGCGCGCCCACCCAGCTCGATGTGCAGGATCTCCGGCGGCACGCCGAGGCGCGCCGGGATGATGCTGGTGCCCAGTCCGCCCGAGACGATGAGATGCCGATTATCCTCGACGACATGCCCGTAGGCGTAGCGCGTGCCGTAGCGCGACGGCACGAAGGCCGGCCAGATCAGCGGCAGCCGAATCTGGCCGCCATGGGTATGACCGGCGAGCGTCAGCGAGACGCGCTGCGGAACGCGCGGAAAAATATCCGGCTCGTGGACCATCAGCACGACCGGATCGTCGGTGTTGATCCGCGACAGCGTGCCCGGCAGATCGTCGACACCGCGGAACTGGCCGTGGCCGAGCGGAATGGCGAGCTGATCGCCGATCCCCGCCAGCCAGAACTTCTGGCCTGGCGGGCCCAGCAGCACGGCGTCGTTTTCGAGCACCGGAATCCGCACGTCCGCCAGCGCGCCGCGCACACCGGCGAGGTCGTGCCACCAATCGTGATTGCCGAGGATCGCCCAGGTTCCGAGCGGCGCGTCGAGCCGTGCCAGTTCGGCCGCCCACAGTGCGTCGGGCACCGGCCGCGTCTTGAATCGATACCAGGCCTTGAAGTCGCCGAGCAGCAGCACGATGTCGGAGCGCAACGCCAGCGCGGTGTCGACCACGCGGCGGACGTGGGATAGCGGCATGTCGGGCTCGCCGGCGTGCAGGTCGGCGATCACCGTCATGGCAAGCTTGCGCCCCGCCGGCCATGCCGGCGGATTGAACGCATAGCGGGTGACGGTGAGGCCGTGCGGCTCGATTGCACCCGCGTAGACCACGGTCGAAGCCGCCGACAGGCCGATCAGTCCGACTGCGCCGGTGATGATACGGCGGCGCGTGATGCGGGGCCTGACCAGGCCGGCCGCTTCGCGCGTTCTCGATACTGAGGTCATGACCGTCTCATAGCGGGGAAGTCGTGAATGGAGTGTTCATCGCGCCCGTCAGTACGCGGCCCGGCGTTGTTCCAATGGTCACGATTGCGCGAGGCGCTCGCGCGTCACCCAGTCGAGCGTCTTGTCGAGCGCGCGTGAAAGCCGGTCGAACAGTTCGTCGATCTCGGCCGGGCTGATCACGAGCGGCGGGCACAGCGTCAGCACGTCGCCCAGTACCGAGCGCAGGATCAGGCCTTCGGCTTCGGCAAGTTGCACGGCGCGGGGACCGACGCCGTGCTGTGGCGCAAACGCGCGCTTGCTGCGCTTGTCGGCGACGAGTTCGACGCCGCCGATGAGCCCCAGTCCGCGCGCTTCGCCGACTAGCGGGTGGGCGTTGAGCGCGGCAAGCCGCGCCTGGAAGTGCGGCGCCCGTTCGGCTGATTTTTCGAAGATGCGATCGCGCGCGTAGATTTCGAGCGTCTTGAGCGCCACCGCGGCGGAAACCGGATGGCCCCCATAGGTGAAGCCGTGGCCGAATGCGCCGATCTTTTTGCTCTCGGTGACCACCGCCTGGTAAACGCTTTCCGGAATCATGACACCGGCGATCGGCAGATAGGCCGACGACAGCGCCTTGGCGATCGAGATGGCGTGCGGCTTGAAGCCGAGTTGTTCGCAGCCGAACGCGCTGCCGAGCCGGCCGAAGCCGCAGATCACCTCGTCGCTGATCATGAACACGTCATGCTTTAAGCAGACCGGCATGATCTTCTCGAAATAAGTCCGCGGCGGCACGATGACGCCGCCAGCGCCCATCACCGGCTCGGCGATGAACGCCGCCACGGTGTCGGGGCCTTCCTGGACGATCAGCGCATCGAGCTCTTCGGCAAGCCGGGTGGCGAATTGCTCTTCGCTCTCGCCGTCATGAGCGAACCGGTAATGATGCGGGCAAGCGGTATGCAAAAAGCCCGGCAGCGGCAGATCGAAATCGCGGTGGTTGGCGGGCAGCCCCGTCAGCGACGCCGCCACCACGGTGACGCCGTGATAGCCCTTGTGGCGGCTGACGATTTTCTTTTTGTTCGGCCGGCCCAGCGCATTGTTGAGATACCAGACGAGCTTGACCTGGGTGTCGTTGGCCTCGGACCCGGAATTGCAGAAAAACACCTTCGAGATCGGCACCGGCGCGATCTCCTTGAGCTTCTCGGCGAGCTCGATGGCCGGATCGTGGCTCTTGCCGGTGAACAGGTGAGCGAACGAGAGCTTGCGCATCTGCGTGGCCGCCGCTTCCACCAGTTCCTCGTTGCCGTAGCCGAGCGCGGTGCACCATAGCCCCGCCATGCCCTCGAGATAGCGCTTGCCCTCGGTGTCGTAGACATAGACCCCCTCGCCGCGCTCGATGATCAAGGGACCGGAATCGCGAAAGCTGGACGCGTTGGTGTAGGGGTGGACCAGCGTTTCGACGTCGCGGGTGGCGAGGTTGCTGAGCGGGGGCATGCGGGTCCTTCGTCGGTCGCGTACGGCTTGAGCCTTGTAGTCGCTTATGTGCGAGCGCGAAACATCCGCGGTCAAAAGCGCCTCTTCAACGCGGCGCCGGTCCGCCCTGCAGCGCGTGAACCAATCGAGGCGGGCGCGGACGCGGCAGCGGCACCGTATCCGGCGGCAGCGGCGCCGCCGTTTCATCGGCCCGCGCCTCCGCTTGGTCGTCCGAGGTGTCATCGGCAGGCGGGGCCGCGGCCTGGGCCTGAACCTGGACGACCGGCTCGCGGACGTCCCACTCGCAGATTTTATAGTTGTTGTGCCGCTCGGCGAGATCGAGATGGATGTGCTCTTCGTGATTGCCGTCCGAACCGGGACCGAGCACCGTTGAAAAGCGCGCGCAGACCGTCGCCTTCATCTGCTCGCGCCAGTCCTTGTTGACATGGATATCGGTCAGCGTCAGCTCGCGGCCGTCGGCGAGCTTGAACAGCCGCACGTCGAGCGCGTCGGCGCGGCCATGTTCGCTCAGCGTCGCGCCGCGCACCCGGTTGCGGCCGCGGCATTCGTAGGAATCGAAGTTGTCGAGGCCGCGCAGCGGCGCGCCGAGCTTGGCCACGCTGGGCGCGACGTCCTCGCGCACCCAGTGCGCCACCTCTTCGGCCATCGGACAACGCAGCGTCGCCGGCGGCGACACCGTCAGCCTGCCCTGATCGGACAAGGTGATGGTCTGCAAAATCACCGCATCGGTGGCGCCGCACTCGCCCGGTCCGATCAGCACCGGCAAGGCCTGGAAGGTCGCGATCTTGCCGAGTCGCAGCTGGCAGGCCGACGGCGCAGGCGGCGCGGCCGCGGCGGTCGGGGATTCCGGAAACGCGGCGTAGATTTCCTGCGGCGGCGCCAGTTCCCGGGGGATGACAAGGGACGGCGGCGGCGAGCGTCGCGGCGCGCCTAGTATCGGCTGACTATGCTTGGGCAGCGGCGCGATGTTCTGTTGCGCGGCGGCCCCATGGCTTGCGCACGCCAGGATGGCGATGGTGACAGCCGCTTTCAGGCCAATCTTCACGCAACGGCCCCCCGACGCCGCCCGCCCCCGCCATGCTTAGGCCAACAGCGCCCGGGGGTTCAAGCGTCGCCGACACGCGGTCGCGAGCAAAACAGCAGTTTGCCTTGTCGCGGCGTGGGTTTAACCTTGCGCCGCCGCTACCGGCCGCCACCCGGAGCGGCGCCAAACAAAATGGCGGCGCGCGGGAGGATGATCATGTTCGGGCTGATGCAGGATTGGCCGCTGCTGTGCCATCGCATCATCGACCACGCCGCCACCTATCATGCCGAGCGGCCGGTCATTACGCGTTCGGTCGAAGGCCCGTTCCATACCACGAACTACGCCGCTCTGCGCAAGCGTGCGCTCCGGGTTGCGCAGCGGCTGGAGAAAGACGGCATCGGGTCCGGCGACCGCGTGGCCACGCTGGCCTGGAACACCTGGCGGCATCTCGAGGCCTGGTACGGCATCATGGGCTGCGGCGCCGTCTATCACACCGTCAATCCGCGCCTGTTCCCCGAACAGATCGCCTGGATCGTCAATCACGCCGAAGACCGGGTGATGATGGCCGATCTGACCTTTGTGCCGCTGCTTGAAAAGCTCGCCGACAAGCTCAAGCCGATCGAACGCACCGTGGTGCTGACCGATGCTGCGCATATGCCGGCGACCGCGCTGAAGAATGCCGTTCCTTATGAGGAGTGGATCGCCGAGGTCGACGGCGACTACGCCTGGAAGGTGTTCGACGAAAACACCGCCGCCGGCATGTGCTACACCTCCGGCACCACCGGCCACCCCAAGGGCGTGCTCTATTCGCACCGCTCCAACGTGCTGCACTCGATGATGGCGGCGCAGCTCGATGCCATGGGCGTGTCGTCGCGCGACGTGATCCTGCCCGTGGTGCCGATGTTTCACGCCAATTGCTGGGGGCTCGCCTTGACCTCGCCGATGATCGGCGCCGCCATGGTCATGCCGGGCGGCAAGCTCGACGGCGCCTCGATCTACGAACTGCTCGACAGCTGCCGCGTCACCTTCACCGCGGCGGTGCCGACGGTGTGGCTGATGCTGCTGCAGCATCTCGAAGCCAACGATCTGAAACTGCCGTATTTGCGAAAAGTAGTGATCGGCGGCTCGGCCTGTCCGCGCGCCATGACGCAGAAATTCCAGGAGGTCTATGACGTCGAAGTCTGCCACGCCTGGGGCATGACCGAGATGAGCCCGCTCGGCACCTTGGCTTCGCTGAAGCCAGAATATGCCGGGCTGACCGGCGAGGCGAGACTCGACGTGCAGATGAAGCAGGGCCATCCGCCGTTCGGCGTCGACATGAAGATCGCCGATGATCACAACCGCGAACTGCCGCGCGACGGCAAGACCTTCGGCCGCCTCAAGGTGCGCGGGCCCTCGGTGGCGCGCGCCTATTTCAGGGAGGACGCCGGCGCACTCGACGCCGAAGGCTATTTCGATACCGGCGACGTCGCCACCCTCGACCGCCACGGCTACATGCAGATCACCGACCGTTCCAAGGACGTGATCAAGTCCGGCGGCGAATGGATTTCCTCGATCGAGCTGGAAAACCTCGCGGTCGGTCACCCCAAAGTGGCGGAGGCGGCGGTGATCGGCGTGCGGCATCCGAAGTGGGATGAGCGGCCGCTGCTCGTCGTCGTGCTCAAGGAAGGCGTAGCCGCGACCAAGACCGAACTGCTCGGGTTTCTCGACGGCAAGGTGCCGAAGTGGTGGATGCCCGACGACATCGCCTTCGTCGCCGAGATTCCCCATACCGCCACCGGCAAGATCCAAAAGAACGTGCTGCGCGAGACCTTCAAGAATTTCGTGCTGCCGGGGGCCGCCGCAGCCGAGTGACGGTTTCCTAAAATTCGAACCAAATTTGCGCGGGCGCGTTTAGGAGACCACGCGCCCATTGCCGGGACGCAGGGATGCGCTGGCGGCATGTCGTTGCCTTTTTTGCGCCAGAGCAGGAGGTGGCGATCGATCGATAACTGTTAAAACTCAATACTTTATACAATAGTTCCGAGGGGCACATTCATGCCCAATGTATTACTCATTCTGCCGCAAAGGCTTCACAGCCATGCTGCGTCGCACAATGGTCGTATTTGGCCTGTCTTAGCGCAGGTGGCTCGGTCAACGAGCCAATAACCGACCCATCAACAACCAAAAAGGTAGATCATGGCTTATAACAGCCTGATGAAGTTTTCTTTTGCTTCAGCTCTGGCTATCTCTACTTTCGGACTTCCAATTATTGCTTCGGCGCAATCCGGAATTGCTTCCGTCTATGACTATCCGGGCGGCCGGACTGCAAGCGGCGAACATGGTTCATCGTCGGCGCTCACGGCGGCCCATCGCACGCTGCCTTTCGGTACGCGGGTGCGGGTCACCAACGAGTCCTCCGGACGCTCCGTGGTGGTGCGAATCAACGATCGCGGCCCGTTCGTCCGCGGCCGCATCATCGACCTCAGCACGGCCGCGGCACGCGCGATAGGCTTTTCAGGCCTCGCGCGGGTGACGGTGGACGTCGTCGGCGGTTGAACGCATCTCGGTCGAACCGAGACGACAGCGGGAGGCCCTCGGCCTCCCGTCTTAATTTGAAACTGTTGAGCGCCGTTAATCTTCCGCACACCTACCGATTCGACGATCGGTAAGACTGTGGGCCGTAAGAGTTGGGCCGACATGACGGTCCTCGCGGCGCGCCGCCGCCTGAAGGCGCCGCCAACGCAAGCAGGCTTGGCATGGACGACGATCGCAGATCAAACAAGCGGACCCGGGTGTTGCGCGGCGCCAAGATCATCGTGCCGCGCCGCTCGCCGATGATTCACTGCACGGTGCAGAACCTCACCGGCGGCGGCGCCTGTCTGAAGCTCGCCAACACGTTCGGCGTGCCCGAAGCCTTCGATCTCACCTTCGAGCACGGCCGCACGCGCCGGCCCTGCCGGGTGGTCTGGCGCACCAACGACGAACTCGGCGTGGCGTTCGAGGAGCAGCCGGCGGCAAGCTAGAACTCGGCGACGGCGCGGAGCAGACGCTCGATGTCCTCGGGCCGCGACAGGCGGTGATCGCCGTCCTTGATCAGGGTGAGCACGACGTCGTCCCGGGCGAGCCGCGAGACCAGCGCCTTGGCGTGCTGCCACGGCACGTCGGCATCCGCGACGCCTTGGAGGATGCGCACCGGGCACCCGGTCTCGATTAAGCCGCCGAGCAACAGGTGGTTGCGGCCTTCCTCGATCAACTGCCGCGTCACCCGATAAGGCTCCGGCGCGTAAGCCGAGGGCCGCGCCCAGACGCCGTTTTCCGCAAGCTCGCGCTTGATCTCGGGCGTAAAGCGCTTCCACATCAATTCCTCGGTGAAATCGACGGCCGGCGCGATCAGGACCAAGCCGGCAACGCTGGCGGCCTCGGCCCGGCCCTCGCCGGCTTGCAGGCGGCGCCTCAGTTCGCGCACCAGGAGCAACGCCAGCCAGCCGCCCATGGACGAGCCGACCAAAATCTGCGGCCCGCGGCAGCAGGCATCGAACACCGCAAGGCTGTCGGCGAGCCAGCGGCCGATCGTGCCGTCGGTGAACGAGCCCCCCGATTCGCCATGGCCCGAATAGTCGAAGCGAACGCAGGCGCGATGCTGCTGTTCCGCCCAATCGGCGAGCGCCTGCGCCTTGATGCCCGTCATGTCGGACTTGTAGCCGCCGAGCCAGAACAGGCCGGGCGGCGCGCCCGCCTGCGCGCGCACCGCGATGGCGCGGCCGTCGGCGCCGTTGCCAATGTGTAGAATTTTCAGGCCGTTATCGTTCATCGCCAGCTTCGCTCGCACCGCCAGGGTGACGGAACATAAATCATGCCGCTCGCCGCCACGCCATGCACACGGCCCGCATTGTCGTTGACTTATGACCGGAAAATCCCGATCTTCTGTATTCGCCGATCAGCACCGTCGATAAAGCTCGTCGTATTCGCGCGGTGGCTGGCTCGGCTTGTCGCAATGACCAAAGGAGACAAAACCCATTCGTCGCCCGATCAGAACCGCGCAGCCCGCCGCCAAGGAAGGTCCGCGCATCAACGAGGATATCCGCGTCCGCGAGGTCCAACTCATCGACAAAGATGGCGCCAACATGGGCGTCACTGAGATCAGCGCCGCCATCGCCATGGCGCAGGAGGCCGGGCTCGATCTCGTGGAGATCGCGCCGAATTCGGTCCCCCCCGTCTGCAAGATCCTCGACTTCGGCAAATACAAATACCAGGCGCAGAAGAAGGCCGCCGAGGCGCGCAAGAAGCAGAAGGTCGTCGAAATCAAGGAGATCAAGCTGCGGCCGATGATCGACGACCACGATTACGACGTGAAGATGCGCTCGATGGAGCGCTTTTTCGGGGAAGGCGACAAGGTCAAGGTGACGCTGCGGTTCCGCGGCCGCGAAATGGCGCACCAGGAACTCGGCTACAAGCTGCTCGACCGCGTCAAGGGCGACACCGCCAAGATCGCCAAGATCGAACAGGAGCCCCGTTTCGAGGGCCGCCAGGTGGTGATGGTGTTGGCGCCGCGGTAAGCGGCGCCATGCAGGCCGTCCCGGGCGACTCTTGGCGCGACTGCCGGCAGGACTCCAGGCGCGCCGTTAAGCCCCCGTTGCGGCTCAGCATTCGGTTGCCATCCGCGGCACTCTCTGCCATAACCGCGCCCTCCCGCCGCCCGGCTGATTAAGGGCTGCCGTGGCGGCGGCGTGCTTCAAGCACACCACGCTCATTTGCGAGCATTTTCGGCTCGGCTCTCCCCACTCCCCCCGCACGCGGGAGGGTCGGAAGCGGGTCGCGGCCTAAGGAGAGCCAAATGCCCAAGATCAAGACCAAGTCGGGCGCCAAAAAGCGCTTCAAGATAACGGCGACCGGAAAGGTCCTCTATGCCCACTCGGGCAAGCGCCACGGCATGATCAAGCGCACCAAGAAGCAGATCCGCCAGTTGCGCGGCACCGCCGTGCTGTTCAAGACCGACGGCGACAACATCAAGAAATACTTTTTGCCGAACGGCTGAGGGCCTGCCGCAGCCGGCAGTTTCGTCCCACCGTTCCCGTTCTGAAGGAGATCAGCCATGTCACGCGTCAAGCGCGGCGTCACCGCCCATGCCAAGCACAAGAAAGTGCTCAAAGCCGCCAAGGGCTATTACGGCCGGCGCAAGAACACCATCCGGATCGCCAAGCAGGCGGTCGAGAAGGCCAACCAGTACGCCTTCCGCGACCGCAAGCGAAAAAAGCGCACGTTCCGGGCGCTGTGGATTCAACGCCTCAACGCCGCGGTGCGCCCGTTCGGCCTCAACTACAGCCGTTTCATCGCCGGTCTCGCCAAGGCCGGCATCCTGGTCGACCGCAAGGTGCTCTCGGACCTCGCCATCACCGAGCCGGTGGCATTCGAGGCGATCGTCGGCCAGGCCAAATCCGCGCTCGCGGCGTGAGCGTTCATGCCTGATCGCGCCCAAATCGAGCGCACCAAAGATTGATCGTGTCATGATCGACCGCGCTTATGTACAGCGCATGGCGCGTTACAATCGCTGGCAGAATGACAATCTGTACGGCGTCGCCGACCGGCTGTCCGAAGAAGAGCGGCAGCGCGAGCGCGGCGCGTTCTTCGGATCGATTCACAAAACCCTGAACCATCTGCTCTGGGGCGACCAGAGCTGGATGGGCCGTTTCACCGATTTGCCGCAGCCGCAAGTCGGCATTCCGGGCTCGGTAACGCTCTATCCGGCCTGGGACGGCTTGAAGTCGGCGCGTGCCGGTTTCGATGCCAAGATCCTCGACTGGGCCGACAGCATCGACGATGCGTGGCTCGCCGCCGACCAGACCTATTATTCGGGCGCGACGCAACGCGAGTGGACGCGGCCGCGCTGGGTGCTGGTCACCCACATGTTCAATCACCAGACCCATCATCGCGGCCAGGTCCATTGCCTGCTGACGCAAGCCGGCGGCAAACCGTCCGATACCGATCTGCCGTTCATGCCGGATTGATCGTCATGCCCGACATCGCCCAGCTGGAACAAAACATTCTGGCCGAAATCGCCGCGGCCGGCGACGACGCGGCGCTCGAATCCGTCCGCGTCGCTGCGCTGGGCAAGAACGGCTCCATCACCGCGCTCTTGAAATCGTTGGGCACGCTGCCGCCGGAGGAGCGCAAGAGTCAGGGACCGCTGATCAACGAACTCAAGGATCGCGTCAATGCAGGTCTCGCCGCGCGTCGTGAGACCTTCAAGCACGCCGCGCTGCAAGCGCGGCTCAACACCGAGAGCATCGACGTCACCCTGCCGGTGCGCGAGGCGCCGTTCGAGATCGGGCGCGTGCATCCGATCACCCAGGTGACCGACGAGCTCACCGCGATCTTCGCCGATATGGGCTTCGCCGTCGCCGAAGGGCCCGATATCGAGACCGACGACTACAATTTCACCAAGCTGAACTTTCCGGAAGACCATCCGGCGCGCGACATGCACGACACGTTCTTCTTCAACCCGAAGCCGGACGGCACGCGGCTCCTCCTGCGCACCCATACCTCCCCGGTGCAGGTGCGCACCATGCTGACGCAGAAGCCGCCGATCCGCGTCATCATTCCGGGCCGCACCTATCGCTGCGACTCGGATCAGACCCACACGCCGATGTTCCATCAGGTCGAGGGCCTGGTCATCGACAAGACCGCCCATCTCGGCCACCTGAAATGGATCCTCGAGGAATTCTTCAAGGCGTTCTTCGAGGTCGACCGCGTCGGCATGCGCTTTCGGCCGTCGTTCTTCCCGTTCACCGAGCCGTCACTCGAAGTCGACATCCAATGCCGCCGCGACAAGGGCGAAATCCGCTTCGGCGAAGGCGACGATTGGATGGAAATCCTCGGCTGCGGCATGGTGCACCCCAACGTGTTGCGGAATTGCGGGCTCGATCCCGACGAGTACCAGGGCTTCGCCTGGGGCATGGGGATCGACCGCATCGCCATGCTCAAATACGGCATGCCGGATCTGCGCGCCTTCTTCGACGCCGACGTGCGCTGGCTGTCGCACTACGGCTTCCGCCCGCTCGATTTTCCGACGCTGGCGGCGGGGTTGAGTCCTTAAATCCATGATGAAATTCACCTTCGCCTGGCTCAAGGAGCATCTCGACACCGACCGCACGCTCGGCGAGATCACCGACAAGCTCACCATGATCGGGCTGGAAGTCGAGCGCGTCGAGGACAAGGGCAAGGCGCTGGCGCCGTTCGTCATCGCCCGGGTGGTCGAGGCCAAGCCGCATCCGAACGCCGACCGGCTGCGCGTCTGCCTGGTCGACATCGGCGCCGGCGAGCCGGTGCAGGTGGTCTGCGGCGCACCGAACGCCCGCACCGGCATGATGGGCGTGTTCGTGCCGCCGGGCGCCTACATCCCCGGCAAGGATATGACGCTCGCGGTCGGCACCATCCGCGGCGTCGAGAGCCGCGGCATGCTGGTGTCGGAATTCGAGCTGCAAATCTCCGACAACCACGACGGCATCATCGAGCTGCCCGACGATGCTCCGGTCGGCGCCAATTACGCGCACTGGGCCGGCCTCGACGATCCGGTGATCGAGATCAATCTGACGCCGAACCGGCCCGATTGCACCGGCGTGCACGGCATCGCCCGCGACCTCGCCGCCGCCGACATGGGCAAGTTCAACGATGCCGCCGTCAAACCGATCGCGGGCGAGTTCGCCTGCCCGGTGACGGCGTCGATCGCGGTGCCCGAGCTGTGCCCGGCATTCGCGTTGCGTCTCGTTCGCGGCGTCAACAACCGGCCGTCGCCGGACTGGCTGCAAAAGCGGCTCACGGCGATCGGGCTGCGCCCCATCAACGCGCTGGTCGACATCACCAATTTCATCACCTACGACCGCGGCCGGCCGCTGCACGTGTTCGACGCCGCGAAGGTCCGCGGCGATCTTAACGTGCGGCGCGCCCGCGCCGGCGAGACGCTACTGGCGCTCGACGGCAAGACCTACACGCTCGACGACACGGCCTGCGTCATTGCCGACGAGGACGGCGTGGAATCGCTGGCCGGCATCATGGGCGGCGAAAAGACCGGCTGCTCGGAAACGACGACGGACGTGCTTATCGAGTCGGCGCTGTGGAGCGAGGTCAACGTCGCCCGCACCGGGCGGAAGCTCGGCATCAATTCCGACGCCCGCTATCGTTTCGAGCGCGGCGTCGATCCGGCCTTCATGCTGCCGGGCCTCGAACTCGCCACCCGCATGGTGCTCGATCTGTGCGGCGGCACGCCGTCGGCGGTCACGGTCGCCGGCAGCGCCGCGCCGCCCGATCGGGTCATCGATTTTCCGCTGGCCGAACTCAAGCGCCTCACCGGCCTCGCCGTGCCGCTGCCGGAAATACGCCGGCCGCTCGAGCGCCTCGGCTTTTTCGTCGCCGGCCAGCAGGACCGGGTCAAGATCGCGGTGCCGTCATGGCGGCCGGACGTTGAGGGCAAGGCCGACATCGTCGAGGAACTGGTGCGCATCCTCGGCGTCGACCGCGTCCCATCGACGCCGTTCGACCGCGGCGAGGCGCCGCGCAAGCCGATGCTCACCCCGATCCAGGTGCGCACCCGCAAGGCCAAACGGGCGCTCGCCGCGCGCAATCTCGTCGAGGCCGTGACCTGGTCGTTCATCGCCAAGGCGCAGGCCGAACTGTTCGGCGGCGGCAAGCCGGAACTGGCGCTGGCCAATCCGATCGCCACCGATCTCTCCGACATGCGGCCGAGCCTGATCCCCGGCCTGGTCGCGGCGGCGCAGCACAACGCCGATCGCGGCTTTGCCGATGCCGCGCTGTTCGAAGTCGGGCAAGTCTTTCGCGGCGATCAGCCGGCCGATCAGTTCACCGCCGCCGCCGGCGTGCGGCGCGCGCTGGCAAAACCGTCCGGCATCGGCCGGCACTGGTCGAAACTCGACGGCGACGTCGACGCCTTCGATGCCAAAGCCGATGCGCTCGCGGTGTTGACGGCGGCGGGCGCGCCGTCTTCGGCGCTGCAAATCGTGCCGGGCGGGCCACCGTGGTATCATCCTGGCCGCTCGGGAACGATTCAGATCGGTCCGCAAAACGTACTCGGCCATTTCGGCGAACTGCATCCGAGCGCGCTCGAAGCGCTCGATGCCGAAGGCCCGATGGTCGCCTTCGAAGTCATTTTGGAGCGCCTCCCCGAGCCCAAAGCGAAAGCCACGCGCGCCAAGCCTGCGCTCGGAGCTTTCGCCGTTCCACCCGGTGGAACGCGACTTCGCCTTCGTGGTCGAACGCAGCGTCAAGGCCGCGGACGTCGTGCGCGCAGCGCAATCCGCCGACCGCAAACTGATCAGCGGCGTCACCGTGTTCGATATTTACGAAGGCCAAGGCATCGAGCCCGGCAAGAAGTCGATCGCCATCGCGGTGACGCTGCAGCCGCGCGAGCGCACCATGACCGACGCCGAGATCGAGGCGCTCGCCGCCAAGATCGTTGCCGAAGTCGGCAAGCGCACCGGCGGCGTCCTGCGCGGCTAACCCTCAGCGCTCTTCGCGCATGATGCTCGGCGTGCCATTGGGCGCGAGCTGCTGGCCCGGCTGGGCCCGGGTCTCGACCCGGGGCCGTGGCGCTTTGCGCTTGGGTGCGGTCTCGGTTTCGGCCGGCGCCGGCTTGTTCGGACCGAGCTTCGCCAGCACGGCGGTGGCGGCGCGTTCGCCGGATTCCCAGGCGCCGCCGACCGTGCCCCATAGCGTCTCGTGGGCGGCTTCGCCGGCGAACCAGACGACGTCGTTCACCGGCTCCATCATGGTGCGGCGCGCGTATTGCGCGCCCGGCACCGCGGCCGACGCGGCGCCGAGAACCCACGGCTCGGCATTCCAGTGCGTGGCGTGGGTCCGCCCGATCGCCTTCTTGACCTCGGCGCCGTAAAGCGACGCCAGCCAGTCGGACGCGAAGGCGACCATCGCCGCCGCGCCGTGCGCCGACAGGTCGCGGCCGAACGGGCCGGCGACGTCGATCAAACACAGCGGCGTGCCCGATACGTTGGCGAGCATCGCGGCGGTGTGGCCATCGGCCGATTTTTCAAGCACCAGGTCGTCGCTGTCGAGCCCGAGCGGGTTGCCGTTAAGTTCGAGCGCGATGTGGTCGTAGCTGCCGAGCGGCAGCTGGCGGAAGGCGTCGAAACTGCGGTGCGGCAGGTCGGGGGTGAATTGAATGCGGCCGGATGCGATCACATTGGTCGATGCGGTGACGATCACGGCGCGAGCGGTGAGCGTGCCTTTGGACGTCGTCACCTGGAGCGCACCGCGGCAGTCGATCGCCTTCACCGGGGTAGACAGCTGGACGGCAAGGCCCTCGGCGGACGCGGCGATCAGCGCGCCAAGGCCCTGGCGGCAGAAGTTCGCGGCGTTGCGCTCGGCGGCCTTGGAAAAATCGACCGCCGAGACCTGCGCCAACTCCTTGCCGCAATAGTACGGTCCGAGCGCGAATTCAACGGTCGAGCGCCAGTCGGCAAGATCGGTGGGCATCGGCTGTTCGCACGGCACGTCGGCTTTGCGCGCGGCGTCGTTGATGGCGCGGAGGGCACGCACCTCGGCGGAGAGAAAATCTTCCAGTTCGCCCTCGCGCGCATTGCGCCGGCCGATGCGCACCTTCTGGCTCGGCGGCGCCTGATAGACCTCGAGGTCGCGGCGCGGCGTCAGCTTGGTCAGCGGATTGAGGTCGGGCGCGTAAATCCAATGCGCGCCGCGATCGTACGGCACGTCGAAAGTGCCGGTATCGGTGATGCAGCGGCCGCCAACGCGGTCGGCAGCCTCGAGCACCACGACCCGGTGGCCGGCGGCGGCGATGCGGCGCGCGGCGGCGATCCCGGCGGCGCCGGCGCCGACAACGAGGACGTCGATCGGGCCCGAGCCAGGTGGCGGCGGCGCCGCCGCCATTGCCGGACGCACCGCAAGCGCGGCCGAAGCGGCGAGAAACGATCGTCGGCTGATTTGCCGAATAGCCTTGCGCGGCATGATTTCCGGATGCTTACGGCGCAACGCACCGCATTACGGATTTTGCCTCAACCGCGCCCCCTAGGCAAACATTAAGCTTAAGGTCAGATGAACGGCGGAACTGACGTGTGAACCGAAACGCAACGGACTTCGCATAAAATCCGGTCGAATAAAGACGCGGCCAAGCCGCGAGCCGGCTGGGAGGCCCAAGCCCATGAGCACGATGCTCGATGGCATCGGGCGGCTGATCGCCCGCTATCTGCAAAAGCCCGTGCGCGGCTATGAACCGTTCACGCCGAGCGATCCCGAGGCTTTGCGCCAGACCCTGCAGCCCGGCGACGTGCTCTTGGTCGAGGGCAACAACCATATCGCCGGCGTCATCAAATATCTGACGCAATCGACCTGGTCGCATTCGGCGCTCTATGTCGGGCCGGTCGCCGGCCGTCTCGACGTCGACGGCGAGCCGCACGTGCTGATCGAGGCCAATCTGGGCGAAGGCGTGGTGTCGGCGCCGCTGTCGAAATACTTGCAGTTTCACACCCGGGTTTGCCGGCCGGTCGGGCTGACCGAAACGGACTGCGCAACGGTGTGCGCCTACGCGCGGGCGCGGGTCGGCTTCGCCTATGATCTGAAAAACATCATCGATCTGCTGCGCTATCTGCTGCCGCTGCCGCTGCCGCTGCCGCAGCGCCGGCGACGGCGCATGATCGCGCTCGGTTCTGGCGATCCGTCACGGCTGATCTGCTCGGCGCTGATCGCCGACGCCTTTTCCGCCGTGCGCTATCCGATCCTGCCCAGGATCACGTTGGCGAAAAGCGTCCAGGCGGTGGACGAAATTCTGGAAATCCGCCATTCCTCGCTGTACTGCCCGCGCGATTTCGACATCTCGCCCTATTTCAACGTCGTCAAGCCGACGATCCGGCAAGGCTTCAACTACAAGGCGCTGCAATGGGCCGATCTGCCGCGGGTCTCGGACGATGCGGCGCGGGCTCCGCTCGCGCCGCAGGCTGCAGACGCGGATGTCGGCGCCATACCCGTATGACATAACGTCGGTCTGGGGTGCGCCAACGGGTCCGGCCCGAAGTGGCCGGCCCGATGACAGGTTCCGCGCGCCCGCAATCCATGGCCACCGAACTTGAAATGATGGTAGGGCAATGCCCGCTTTGACGGGCGGGAGTTATGGGTTGCGGCCCTCGCTTCGCCCAAGCCGGAATGACGGTGCAGGATGATTGAAGACGCGATCAACGCCATCACGCAGATGTTCTCGCCGCCGCTGCGGGCGATTTTGTGGAAAACCATCGCGCTGGCGCTGGCGCTGATCATCGTGGTCTCGGTCGTGTTGGAACGGCTGATCATGCTGGCAGTCGGCGCTGGCGGCGCCTCGGTCGAGACGACGCTCGGGCCGACGGCCCACATGCCGGTGGCGGTGCTCGCGTGGCTCCTCTCGATTGCCGCCGGACTCGGCATCGTTGTCGGCAGCGTCATGCTGATGCCGGCGGTCACCGCCGTGGTCGGAAGCTTCTTTGCCGACGCCATCGCCGACGAGGTCGAGCGCGAGCATTATCCGGCCGACCCGCCCGGCCAGGCGCTGCCGCTGTCGCTGGCGCTCTGGGAAGGCGCCAAGACGGCGCTCTTAGCGATCGCGATCTATCTGTGCGCAGCGCCGCTGATCTTGCTCGCCGGCTTCGGCGCCGTGATCTTCTTTCTCGCCACCGCCTACATCCTCGGCCGCGAATATTTCGAGCTCGCCGCCATGCGCTTTCGCCCGCCGGCGGAGGCCAAGGCGCTGCGCCGGGACAATGCGCTGCGGATCTATATCGCCGGCCTGTTCATCACCGCCTTCGTCTCGATCCCGCTTCTCAATCTGGCGACGCCGCTGTTCGCCATGGCGTTGATGGTGCATGTGCACAAGCGGCTGAGCGGAGGAAAGCTGTTTGCTCGAAACTGATGACGGCGCGAGTGCCAGGATCGCCTCTTGACTTCGGCCGGCAGCCGGAACAGTTTTACTGGTCGGGCTTGATCGCAGTCGCCCGGTTGTTCTCAAGGCGTTTCGCCCAAGCACTGCACTTCGGCCCGCGCGTCGGGCGAAGGCATTTGGCGAAATGGCCGTTCGGTCTAACGTCCTGTCATTGCTGTATCTGGCTCGCGGCGTCCGCGGCATCGGCGACGGCTTCGCGACCATTGTTCTGCCGGCCTATCTCACCGCAATCGGCTACGACCCCGTCCTGATCGGTGTCGTTGTCGCCGCTTCGCTCCTCGGCACAGCGGCCTTGACGTTGGCAATAGGCTTCATCGCGCCGCGCCATGACCTTCGCGCGTTGATGCTGACCGGGGCGGGGCTCATGACGCTGACCGGATTGGCTTTTCCCCAATTCCAGTACGTCGCTTACATCGCGATCGTCGCTTTCGTCGGCACCATCAATCCGTCGACCGGCGATCTCGGCATCCTGGTACCGCTTGAGCACGCTATGATTGCCCGCGGTGTCTCCGACCAGGAGCGAACCAACGCATTCGCGCGTTACAGCCTGATCGGAGCGCTGTCGATGGCCGCCGGTACCCTGGCGGCCGCATGCCCCGATTTGCTGACACTCGTCGGCGTCGACAGGCTCGTTGCATTCCGAGCGATGTTCTATGCCTACGCGGCGCTCGGCTTGATATGCGTGACGCTGTATCGGCTGCTGCCGCATGCCCGCATCGCCGAAGCCGGTCCGCAAACGCCGCTCGGCGCCTCGCGCGGCGTCGTTTACAAGCTTGCCGCCTTGTTCAGCCTCGACGCATTCGCCGGCGGATTCGTCGTGCAATCGCTGCTGGCGCTTTGGCTGTTCGAGCGGTTCCATCTCTCCATCGCCGCAGCCAGCGTGTTTTTCTTCTGGTCGGGCACGCTGAGCGCGTTCTCCTATCCGGTCGCGGCGCGACTCGCGCGCCGCTTCGGTCTCGTCAACACCATGGTGTTCACCCACATTCCGTCCAGCATGTTTCTGATTCTGGCAGCCTTCTCATCCGATCTGACCGTGACGCTCGCGCTCTTGCTGTTGCGCTCCGCGCTGTCGCAAATGGACGTGCCGACACGCACGTCCTACGTCATGGCGGTGGTTACGCCCGCCGAACGCGCCACCGCGGCGAGCGTGACCGCGGTTCCGCGGAGCCTCGCTTCCGCGGTCAGTCCGACGATTGCCGGCGCCCTGCTGAGCACCGCATTTCCGGGCCTGCCGCTAGTGGCCTGCGGCGCCCTGAAGATCATTTACGACGTGGCGCTGCTGGTCTCGTTCCGGCACATCAAGGCACCGGAGGAAATCCGCACGTTCGGCTGCGCCAAAATAAGCTGCGCAGAATTCAAGGAGGAAACGACGTGAAAATGGATCAGGCGCGCGCATGTGAAGGTCGACCGCGTCGCCTGTCCGTGGCTGACCGACCTCAGCCCCACACCTCGTCGGCGATCTCTACTACCGCGCGTAGCTTCGCCCACTGCTCCTCCTCGGCCAGCACGTTGCCCTCCTCGGTGGAGGCGAAGCCGCATTGCGGCGACAGGCACAATTGGTCGAGGGCGGCGTATTTGGTCGCTTCGTCGATACGGCGCTTGACGTCGTCCTTGCCTTCCAGCTTGCCGGATTTGGTGGTGACAAGGCCGAGCACGACGATCTTGTCGCCCTTCGGCAGAAAGCGCAGCGGCTCGAAACCGCCGGCGCGCGCGGTGTCGTATTCGAGGAAATAGCCGTCGTAATTCAATTGGCCGAGCATGGTTTCGGCGACCGGCTCGTAGCCGCCCTCGGAGATCCAGGTCGAGCGGAAATTGCCGCGGCACACATGCGTCGTAACCACCATGTCGGCGGGCTTGCCGTCGAGCGCCAGATTGATGACGCGGGCATAGTCCTGCTGCAGGCGGTCGGCATCGAGGCCCCGGTCGCGGGCCTTTTTCAGCTCGGCCTGCGAGCACAGATAGGCCCAGGCGGTGTCGTCGAACTGCAGGTAGCGGCAGCCGGCATCGTAGAAGCCGCGGATCGCCTGCCGATAGGTCTGGCCGAGATCCTCGAAGATGGCGTCGCGATCGGCATATTGCTTGGTCTCGATGGCATCCGGCTCGAGCCGGAAATGCAGCGTAGCCGGGCTCGGGATGCACATTTTCGGCGTGACGCGGGTGTGCGCCTTCAAGAACTTGAAATGCTCCAGCATCGGGTGATTGGAGAAGCCGAGCTTGCCTTTGATGCGCGGGGTGCGCGGCCGGGTTTGCACGCCCTGAAACTGGATGCCGTGATCGAGCTCCTCGATCTCGACGCCATCGAGCATGCCGTAGAAGTCGAAATGCCACCACGAGCGGCGGAACTCGCCGTCGGTCGCGACCTTGAGCCCGACCTCCTCCTGCTTCTTGATGATGGTCTCGATCTCGCGATCCTCGACGGCGGCGAGTTGCGCCGCGCTGATCTCGCCCTTCTCGCGCTTGGCGCGCGCTTCCTTCAGCGGCGCGGTGCGCAAGATCGAGCCGACCACGTCGGCGCGGAACGGCGGCTTGCTTCTCGGCATCGGGCGGTCCCTCCACAAAATTCGTTGGCGGGAACCAAGCGGGGACCGCGCGTCTCGTCAACTAAAAACGTCGTCGATGCGGCGCAGCGTGGGCAACATCCCAATAGGGCGTCGTGCCCACGCTCATCGCCGGCGGCGAGGCCAATGCCTCACACCTCGATCGTCACCTTGCCGTCCACCACCAGCGTCGGATAGGTCTTGATCGGCACCATGCAGGGCGGCGACACCACTTCGCCGGTGCGGATATTGAACTGGCCGTTGTGGAAATTGCACTCGACGACGTCGTCCTCGATATAGCCTTCCGACAGCGAGCCGGGGCCGTGGGTGCAGAGGTCGTCGGTGACGTAGAACTGGCCGGCGACGTTGAACACCGCCAGCGTCAAATCGCCGGTCTCGACCTTGAGCGCCGTACCGGGCGCGACGTCGTCGGTCGAACAAAGCTCGAGGTGCTGTCCGGGCATGGCAAGGGTCTCTGGGCGAATGTCTCTGGCATTACGGTCCGGTCGGACGGAGCGCCGTTATACCCGACCGCGCGGATAATGAAATATCCTGCGGCCTCCGCTATATAGCGGGGGATGCACAGGAGACCGCGTGATGGACAGTGAATCGGCCCGGATGAGCTCGGCGGCGGAGGCCCGGTTCCGCATCGATCGCCCGAATTCGCAGCCGCGCGCCGTGAAGGTGATCGCGCTCGATGCGCGTAGCGAGCGCATCGTCAAGGAACTCGCACAGGGGCAGTGGCAGCGCGCCAGCTTTCTCACCGCCTCGGCATTTTCCGGCGCGCCGCGGCAAGGCGAGCGGTTCTCGATGGGCGGCTGGCTCAACGACCTTGCCGGCCGCACCAAGGACCTGGTCGACGAGGTCAACACCGCCGATCTGGTGGTGATGGTGGCGAGCGCCGGCGAGAGCGCCGCCGCTGCGGCGATCATCGGCGAAGCCTGCAACGTCAAACACGTGATGACGACGGCGCTCATTCTCGGCGGCGCCAACACCAGCGACGAGACACTGTCCAAGATGCTGGCGCAGCTGCGCCCGCACGTCATGATGCTCGTGATTTCCAGCGCCGACGAATATGTCAAGGACATGCTCACGGCGCTGCGCGCATGAGCGCGAGGCGACGATGAAATTTTCCGGCGAACTGACGGTCAAGGCGCCGCGCGCCAAGGTGTACCCGGCGGTGCGCGACGCGCGCTTCTTTGCGTCATGCGTCGAGGGCGTGCACGATCTGCAGGAGACCGCGCCGGACACCTATGCCGCGGTGTTCGAGACCAAAGTCGCGTACATGACCTTCAAGTTCAAGGTTACGGTGCAGGTGGTGCGCGCCGAGGAGCCGCGCGAGATCGAGGCCAAGGTCGAAGGCGCCCCGCTCGGCATCGTCGGCCGGCTGACGGCGACGTCGGTGACCCGGCTGACCGAACTGGGCGACGAGACCCGGATTGACTACGAGGTCGACGCCGCGCTGACCGGCAAGCTCGGCAGCCTCGGCCAGCCGGTGCTGCGCGCCAAGGCGAAGGAGATGGAACGGCAATTTGCTGCAGAGACTCGCCGCCGCGTTCGCCGGCGAAGGCGCCGCCGCGCCGTGACGCCGACACACAAGCCGCCGAACGACCCCCTGGTCGAACCCTCGGTCGGACCCATAGTCGGATCGCTGGCTGAACCCATGAGCATCGCGACCGATGTGCTGGTCATCGGCTCCGGCGCCGCCGGCATGTATGCGGCCATCGAGGCGGCGCGCGGCGGCGCGCATGTGCTGCTCGCCGACCGGAGCCTGATCGGTCGCGGCGGCGCCACCGTGATGGCGCAGATGACGGTTGCGGCGGCGCTGGGCGAAGAAACGCCGGACCACCCGCGCCATCACTATGCCGACACCATCGCCGCCGGCCGCGGGCTGTGCGACCAGGCGCTGGCACAACTCCTGTGCGACGACGCGCCGGACTGCATCCGCGAGCTGGAGCGCTGGGGCGTCGGCTGGGCGCGCAAGAGCGGCGACAAGAACGGTCCTATCACGGCCACCATGGCGCCCGGCCACGACCGGCCGCGCTGCGTCTATGTGGATTTCATCAATACCGGCCCTGCGGTATCGAAGACCTTGCGCACCGTCATGGCGCGCGATCCGAACATCCGCAAAGCCGGCGATCTGTGCATCGTCGATCTTGTGGTGCGCGACGGCGAAGTCGCAGGCGCCGTCGCCCATCACCTCGGCAGCGGCGCGCCGGTGATCATCGCGGCAAAAGCCACCGTGCTGGCGACCGGCGGGCTGACCCGGATTTACCGGCGCAACAGCGCCTCGACCAATATGGGCGGCGACGGCTATGCGCTGGCGTTGCGCGCCGGCGCCGCGCTGATCGACATGGAATTCGTGCAATTCTTTCCGATCGGGCACCTGGCGCCGCGGCTCATCGGCATGGACCCGATCATGTGGGATCCGTTCCGCTACAAGCTCGGGGGCCGGCTTCTCAACGGCCGCATGGAGGAGTTCACCTCGCGCTACGGCTCCGACGAGGACGGCAAATACCTGCTGACCCGCGACCTCGCCAGCTACGCGATCTTCAAGGAGGCCGAGGCCGGCCGCGGTTCGCCGCACGGCGGCGCCTACCTGAGCTTCCAGCATTGCAGCGCGGCGGCGCTGCGCGCCGCCTTCGGCCCGGTCATCGATCGGCTCGCGAGCAATGCCATCGACCTTACCAAAATGCCGGTCGAGGTCGCGCCGATCGCGCATTATCACATGGGCGGCGTCAAAGCCGACGCCAGCATGGCGACCGATATGCCCGGTCTATTCGTCGCCGGCGAAGTGGTCGGCGGCGCCAACGGCGCCAATCGCCTATCCGGCAATGCCATCACCGAGGCGCTGGTGTTCGGCCGCCGCGCCGGCCGCAGCGCCGCCACGCGCGTCAGGCGCGTCACGCATCAGCAACTTCGCCCGCGGGACTCCGCCGGCGCGATCGAACTCCTGCGTGCCGACGGCAAGCAGTCCGATTGTGCCAACACCGCCGCGCTGATCGCGGGGCTGCAGGCGACCATGGCCGACAATGTCGGGCCGATCCGCACCGGCGCCAAGCTTGGTCGCGCGCTCGACGATATCGACGCTCTGGATGCGCAGACGGGCGACCGGCCGCTCGGCCGCGCCGGCGCCTTCGATCTGCAACGGCTCGAATGGTTCGATCTGCGCAACATGCTCACCGTTGCCCGCGCCGTCACCGCGAGCGCGCAGGCGCGGAGCGAAAGCCGCGGCGCGCATCAGCGCGAGGATTATCCGAGCATGCTGCCGCAGTGGCAGGTGCATCAGACTGTGCGCCGGCGCGACGGCGAACTGAAAATCTCCGGCGCGCCGGCCGCCGCGGCGCTGGTCCCATGAGCCAGATCCTCCCATGAGCAAGACCGCCACGCTGACTATCTGGCGCGGCGCCGCCCGCGACGCCGGGCACTTCGAGCGCTACGCGGTGCCGTTCGAGGACGGCCAGTCGGTGCTCGACGGGCTGCGCTGGCTGCGCATCAACCACGACCCGTCGCTGGCGATGCGGTTCTCCTGCATCAACGCCAACGCCTGCAAGGAGTGCATGATCCAGGTCGACGGCGAGACGGTCTACGCCTGCACCGCCCGCCTCGAGCCGCGCGAGATGACGCTGACCCCGCTGCCCAACAAGAAGCTCATCCGCGATCTCGTCACCGAGATCGCTCCGCCGTCGGAGCGGTTGAAGAGGTGATGGCGGTCGTGCCGCTTGCGGCGAAGGCGGCGCGCGTCAGGAGCGCGTAGCCGCAAGCGTCGCCGTCTTGCTGTCCAGACGCGGCACGACGACGAGGCGGTCGACCGCGCCTCGTTCGAAGGCTTTCAGGAACGCCTGATAATCCTTGAAGGATACGCAGCCGAACGACTGGCCGCTGGGCCCGAGCATGTAGGTGTGCGCCAGGATGCCGTCGCGGCCGAACATCTTGCTGTCGCCGACCGGATTGAGGCGAAGCGCCCGCACGCCGTGGAACGACTCCTCGCGCAACGCGAGATCGTAGACATTGGGCGGCGTCGGGCCACGATCCTTCTCACTCACGTAATGCGGATCGTCGAGCCGGCTGCCGAGCCCCGAATGCGCCTCCAGCCTGGTGCCGTCGGGCAGGTAGACGGTATGGGCTGCGATGTCATAGATCGCCGTGCGGCTGTCGGCACCGGGCAGGGCAATCGCGGGACTGGCCGGCTGCGGGGTCAGGTGTTTCGGAAACACGTTGGAGATGGCGGACGGCGGCGAAGGCGCGGCATAGGCGAGCGGCGGCAAGACCGGCGCCGCCGAATTGTTGCTCGCGCGCTCCGACAAACCGTCCTTCTGAAACAAGCTGAACGACGCCGTCGAAGACGGATCAGCGTCCGCGACCTGCTGCAATACCGGCTTCGCCGGGGGCCGGGCGGTTTCGCGCCGCGCGGCACTTTGCGGACGGGCCGCCGGACGCGCCGGCGGCGACGGCGTGTCACGCGCCACTGCGGAGGATCGATCCGGCGGCGGCAGGGCGCCGGTGACTTCGGCCGCCGCATCGGCCAGCACAACCCGCTCGGCATCACCCTTCACCGCGTCCGCCGCGGGAAACGGCGCGGCATCGTCTGAATCGCCGACAGCCGCGTCGAGGACCGCGACCCGCTCGGCGTCGCCCTTCAGCGCGTGCGCCGATGGGAACGGAGCGGCATCGGCGGGATCGCCGGCGGCCGAAACCGCGATGGCAAGCCGCTCGGAGTCACCCTTCACCGCATGCGCGGAAGGAAACGGCCCGGCATCGGCGGAAGCGCCGGATGAGGGAGGCACACCTGCGATCATCGTGCCAACAAGCCGGCCGCTCAACTCCGTCAGCACCGCCGTTTGCAGCGCCGCCGTTTGCAGGGCCACCGTTTGTAGAGCCAAGAGCGGCCTCGCCTTGAGATGGGGAGCGCCGCCCAAAGCCACCGCCATGATCCAGGCAGCCGTCACGGTAACGACGCCGGCCGCCACGCCGGCGGCGCTCACGGTGCCGAGGCCGATGACGACGCCGCGCTTGACGGCCCGGCGATAATCGATGGCGCCAAAAACACGGCGGTCGAATGCAGTGACGCCGGGGAAGGTCGTGGCCCTACACGTCATGATACGCAATACTGAAGATCGATTACTTAGAGCGAAGCCACGGCCGGCCGCTCGGGCGGCGGCGCATCGCAACGGCTTGGTTGCTCAAAAAAAATGGAACTCGGCTTTGTCATCCCACACTACCCCTTACCCCAGAGGACGATACGGACGACAATGCAGTGCTAATGTTAAGCGGCTGTAAATTGACGATGCCGTGGCATTCTTGGGGGCGGGCTTTCGAATCAAGGCAATTGTGCGACGGCACCCGCCAGCGGCGCATGGGAGACCATTTCCTTTGGTCGACCGCTTCACGAACTGCCGCGCCGACGACCCAGCCAGCGCGGCAGTTAGACCTCCGACAACAGACACCGCGTCCGACCTTCGGCGTGACCGAAATGGGCCAGGAACGGTCGAAGAACTATGGCGTAATTGCCGCCTCGGCTTATTGCGCCCTGAGATTTGTCTTACCCAAGCTGATTTCAGGCCTGCGGAAACCCATCGCAATCCAGGCGGCGATCAGTTTCAACATGAACTTGCCGGACTGACCACTATAATTCGGCGCGTCATCGGCAAGCTGGACGCCGACGCGCCGCTCTTTTGTCATGACCCGCATATCAAGTGGCGGCACACCTTTCGGAAAACGGTTCCGGTATATCGACAGCCAGTGCCCTTTGGTGAAATCGAGGAACATTGCCGAATTGCAACACGTGGCAACAACTCGTCGGGTCGGGGAAGCAGGTTTGAGCCGGCGCTCTTCAAGATACTTCTGCCCTATAACGAATTGCACTCGATCCTTTCGATATAGGATAAAGCCCGTTCCACTATCGGGATCAAGCACTGGTGGAGCAGAAGCCACCTGCTCGAACCGACGCCCAGCTTCTTGGCAACTAGCGCAATAGCAGGAGACGGAAAGGATCGGCAGCCCTACCGCCTCGAACTTCACCTTGCCGCATTGGCACGTCGCGAAAAGGTGCTTGTGCTTGTGCTTGTGCTTGTGCTTGTGCTGGTTCTGGTTCACTGCGCCTTCCCATTCTTGGGCACCATTTAGGGGGCTATTCTGTCGGTAATGCGAAACATGCGCAGCGGGTCCAATTTCAAACTCTCGCGCGGCCCTCGGTAACAAACAGACCAAGGTTCGAGCGTGCTCATGGAACGTTCCTAAAAAGATCGTCGGGCGGCGGCTCCCCGGGCGGCGTTGGCTTTGGCGGCGCCCCTTTGGTATGTCGAGTGTACCATCGGCGACCGATATTCCGTAACGTCCGTTCGGCGGCCCATACAAGTCCGCTTAACCCCCGAAATCGCGCCGCTTTTGCATCGCAAAAAAGGGGCTTTTCGCGGCGGTCCCCGTTTATGGGCAGTGCCTCACTGAGACACTATCCATTTATGGGGTTGGCAGACCTGCCAAGTGAGGCGTGATACCATCGCCCCACTGCGGGCCCCGACGGTTGATCGAATGAAACTTCTCCGTCGTCAATTTCTGCATCTGGCTGGCGCCGCTGGCGCCGGTGCGCTAGCGGCAGTACCGCGAATCGCGCGGGCGGAAACTTTTCCGACCCGGCCGATCCGGCTCGTGCTGCCGTTTCCGCCCGGCGGCGTGTTCGACATCGTCGGCCGGCCTTGGGCCGACAAGGTAAAGGCGACGCTCGGTACGGTCATTGTCGAGAACCAGCCCGGCGCCGGCGGCTCGGTCGCCGCAGCCGCCGTGGCTCACGCGCGGCCCGACGGCTATACGATCTTCCTCGGCGCCTCCTCGATCCACCTCACCGAAATGATTCTGCGGGAGCATCCCCTGATCGATCCGATGAAGGAATTGGACACGATTTCGATGCTGGCGATGACGGCTTTCGCCATTGATGTGAATCCTTCTGTCCCGGTGCATAGCCTCACCGAGCTTGTTGCTTTTATAAAAGCAAATCCCGGTAAGCTTTCCTACGGGTCGCCTGGCGCCGGCACATTGGCCCATCTCGCCGGCGAATTGTTCAAATCTCTGACCGGCATAAACGATTTGCCCCACGTGCCGTACCGGGGTGCCGGGCCCGCGCTTGCCGACCTGATCGGCGGACAGATCTCGATGATCATTTCGGCCATGACCAGCCAGGCACTCGAATTTCATCGCACCGGAAAACTGCGCTTGCTCGCGACAACGAGCCCTACCCGCTTCCCGATTGCCACCGAAATACCGACCGCCGTGGAGGCCGGGGTTCCAGGCTTGGTAGCGCAGCAGGCTCTTGGCCTGTTCGCTCCGGGGGGAACACCGAAAGAGATCATCGCGCAGATTGCCGAGGCGAACCGCGTCGCATTGGCGGACAAGACTTATCAGCAGTCTCTGACCGATGCCGCCGTCGAACCGCTTATCGGTTGGGATGCCGAGCGGTTCAATGGTTATATGGCCGAAGACGTCGCGCGCTGGACGCCCTTGGTGCGCAAGCTCGGCATCAAGCTCGATTGAGGCGATGATGACTTCGGTGTTGGCTTGAAGTATTTCAAATCGGGCACTGGCTGATCCTTTCTGGTCGGCATCAACGGATCATCTGGGCCCGGCAGGCAGGTCTCGTCGCCGATGAATTCGTACCTGTTTGCATCGTCCTGGAAGTTGCCCCTGAACTCCAGGATTCGGACGCTTCCCTGACCGCATCTACATCAAATCGTCGCCGATCGGTTCGGTGGTGTCGTTCTCGACGCCGATCGCGGTTGAGGACACCGAGGGGGTTCGCTTTCCCATCGGGCCCAGTTCCTGGACTTGATTCCCCTGCTGGGTGGTTGGATTTTTCGAACCACAATCAGTGCGTATCGAACACCCCCTGATAGACCGCAACGGCCTTGCGGATGGCATCCAACTCCGCGCTTGTCGGCTTGTCAGGGTCCCTCGCCGCCGGCAGGCTCCCGAACTTCAGTAGGCAGGCCATCAATAGGAAGCGGGCCTTGTTGGCGGTGAGATTGGTGGCGGCGATCTGGAAGTCCGAGGGATCGGCAAAGCCCATAGGCGCGCCTCGCCCCGCGATCGCGACCGGGATGCCGCTGAATGCGGCCTTGAGCATCAGCTTATTGCGGGTGTGCGACGGCGTGCGGCCGTAAGGCACGAGGCCCTGGATGACGAAGCCAGTCAGCAGGCCGAGACTGAGCTTGTGCTCGATCGAGGCGATCAGGTCGATCTCGGGCGCGGTGTCGTACCCATAGGCCATTCCCGAATAGCTGCCGTCGGCCGAGATCGTGACGACCGGAATGGCGTCGGGGAGGAGCTTGCCGTTGCGGTCCTTGACCGCGACCTCAACCATCTCGATGCCGCGAGGGCTGTTCTTTGCCGCTTTCACCGTGTTCGGCAGGGTGGTGATCTTCAGAATCCGACCGATAGGTGTGCCTGAAGACCGGCAGGTAGGTGAGCGCGATCCGACCGGTATGACTGATGTTGCCGACGATGCCGCCGTGGCCTCCGGCCGCGACATAACCGCCGGGGCGCGCATCGACCTTGGCAACCTCGCGGGCAGCAAACAGCTGCTGCTCCTGGATCACCACGACGCCGCAGCGGTTGCGGCCTTGCTCATCGGCCCACACCCGCGAGCGGATGTAGCGAACCGAGTCCACAATATTGGCCGGCCCGTCGGCACTGATCTGGCCCTGGGGACGCTGTGCCGCGTTGCCGCAGATCGGCAAGGTCGTATCGATCAGCAGATTGAACCAGTAGGCGCTCTCTTCGACTTGCGGGCTGCCCTGGGTCCAAATCACGCCATCGTAGTCGGCACTCGACACCAGCGCCTGCATGTCGTTGGTCGCCTTCGCAAGCGCCGGCCGTGGCGGCGCGACGGCGAGGTGATAAGGCTTGTAGCCGAAGAAATGGGTGCCTCGAACTTCCGGCGGGATGTCCCCCTCGCCCCTGTCGCTACGCAGATGCGCCGGCAGGCCCTTGGTGTAGCCGCCCGGCGGCACACCGCGATAAAAGTCCACCGTTGCGATGGACGATAGCAAACTCGCGGTGCCGTCTGCGCCGATCGACAGGCGATCGATTTCCTCGAAGCTGCGCGAGCCGTCGGGGAAAAAACCCTGCCGGCCGCTGATAGCGCCCGGCGCGGTGCATTTCCTCCTCCCATGCCGATCCGTCGGCCTGGATCGCCATATAGGGAAGCGGGTACAAGCCATCCTCCGGCCTCAGCTCGATCTCGTAGACCGGCTTGTCGCCGGCGCCCTGGCGTTGCTCCCGGAATTCGCCGTCCGCGCCGATGTACCCGTCGGGCGGCCCATAGAGTTCGGCCACGTCGGATTCCAGCGGGTGCGCGGAAAACTGCTCGACATACACCTTGACCGGAGCCGCGAGGCGCTGTGGTCGTAGCGCGTCGTGCCGCAGTGGCGCGCCATCCGCATCCTTGCGCAATGGCAAACCACGCTTGGCGCGCCCCTTGTTCGACGTGACCAGCGGCGGCGTGTTCTGGATGGTCGCCGTCGGTCCCGCCAAGTGGGCAATGCGCGTTTTGCTACTCTCGTTCATCGCGTCCCCTCAATTGTGCACGAAGGCAGATACGACGGCGCTGCAACTCGTCCACGGTGGCGACCTGGTGCATGCCGCCAAGGACGTCGGCCAGCGCGGCCCACAGCTTCTCCACGGCAGCACATCCGCGGGCGGGGACGGCGTCGACAGGCGTGCGGCGGTCATGCGTACGATCATATTACTGATTTTGGCATATCCGCAAAGCGGACGATTTGCTTGGTCGCTTCGTGACAGCAACCGACACCAAAACCGCCCCGTCGCTCAATCAGATCATGAGTTGGTTTAGCTGCACCTTGCTCATGCTGCATTGCGTCTTCATCTCGCTGGAAATGGACGCGGTGGGCCAGAAGGTTTGGCGTGTACGCCAGCCAAGTCCATTCGCGGCTTTTTTCACTGCGCGATGCGGTGCCGGCCCGTCTCGTCTACGTATCGGTGCGGCCGGGACCCGAAGAATTAGATCGTCGCGATCGCGGGCACGATTATCTGATCGTGCCGCCGGGTTGGACCACCTGCCAGGATCTGGACGATCCCAGCGGCGAACCCGATAAGCGTGCCGATCTGCCACGCCGGGTCGTAGGAACCGGAAAGGTCGAAGATCAAGCCGCCGCCCCAGGCTCCAAGCGAAGACCCTGCCTGGTGAACGACGAAGGACAGGCCGAGCAGGGTCGCCATGTAACGGGTGCCAAAAATCTCGGCAACCAGACCGCCGATGAGCGGCGCCAGGCCGGGCCACCACAGCATGCCCATCGCCGCAGCGAACAGGAGCGTACTTGTCGGAGTGGGCGGCAGCACGAAATAGACGGCGAACATGACCGCACGGATAATGTAGAGAAGGCCGAGGAGGATATGCTTCGGATATCTGCCGCCGAGCCAGCCGCTCAGCAATGAGCCGATGCAGCTCGTTCCGCCGATCACGGCAAGTGCTTCCGCGCTCAGCATCGGGTCCTGGCCGCAAATCGCCAAATAGGCCGGCAAGTGCGTGGTCAGGAATACGAGATTGAGACCGCAGACGAAATAAGCTTCCGACATGACGAGAAACGGTCGGTTCCGCATTGCCTGACCGAGCACCTCGCGCATTGAGGTCGTTGCCGTACTGTGCGCCGGTATCCTGTCGGCACCGCCAGCCAAGAAGGCCGCGGGCAGCATAGCGACCGCCATCAGCATGAAAAACAGCGCCCCGATCTGCCACGGCTCGTGCGCGAGCAGGGCCTGGGTGGCAAGCGGCACCACGAGGGTACCAAGCGATCCGGCCGCAGCGACAAGACCGAGCGTCTTGCTTCGTTGCGCCGCCGAAACCGCACGCACACATGCCGTCATTGCCAATGACGTCGCCGTGCAGGATAAGGCCACGCCGATCAACCCGCCGGAGAGGATCAGCGCGAGCGCGCCTTGGGCCGCTGCCATGATGCCCAGGCCAACGACATAGATCGCCGCGCCCGCTATCATTGTGATGCGTAGCCCGAAGCGGTCGGCGATCGCGCCGACCAGCGCTTGCGAGAGGCCCCAGACAATGTTCTGGATGGCCAGAGCCAGCGTGAAATCGGCCGCCGTCACCGCGAGATCGTGTGTGACTGGCGCCAGAAACAGCCCGAAACTCTGGCGTATCCCCATGCCGAGGGTGAGCAACAGGGCGGTTCCAATCAAAATCAGTCGAGCCTGGCTGCTGCCGGGGGCAATCGTTCGTGACATTCCGGAAGCCATCCCAAGAGGTGACACAGGGCAACGGTACTACCTGACGGTCGATGCCAGCTAAGCTTCTATCATAGCTGCCTCATCCGCGTCGTGAACCAAACTGGGTTTACTGCCGGCGGAAACTATGGCGATCGCTATGTCCTAAGCCCCATCAGTCTGAGCGCTACGCGGCCGTTCGGCCTGTACGGATTGCCGAGTGACCCGCACATTTCGAAGTGCCCGTAATCGGGCGCTTCGATAAGCTCGACCTTTTTGCCCGCCGCTCTCAGGGCCGCCTCGAAATCCCGGCTTTGCCGCTGGACCGCGTCGCGGGCGTCGCTCGGGGCTTGCCCATACAAGGCCGCAACTAGGTCTCGATATTTGCGACCGCAGGCGGCTCGAAGGCCCGTACTGGCGGCAACGCCTCGGTCCAGCGTTCGATCTCGACCATGTTGGTGCCACTGCTCGGGCCCTGGCTGAGCTTCGAGGTGCCGCGATCGTGCGTCAGCATATTTGCATTGCCATGCGTGCACATCGCGCCATCTTCAGCGCTCGCCGGATCGTACCAAGCCCCGCACGACAATTTGACCACGCCGGCCGATATCGTATCAGTCACGACCACGCCAGCGAGGCACGCGCCGCGGGCATTATGAATACGAACGACGTCGCCATCTTTGATCCCGCGTCGATTGGCATCGTCGGGATGCACGGCGACCAGCTCGCGGCCGGCAATTTTTCCTAACGCGCTGACGGCGCCTGCGTCCATCTGGCTGTGCAGCCGATAGCGCGGTTGGCTGGAAATGAGATGGAGCGGGTAGGTGTCGGCCGATGGCGCGCCGAGCCATTCGGAAGGTTCGATCCACGTCGGATGCGGCGGACAATTGTCGTAAGCAAAGCCAGCGATCTTTTCGGAATAGAGTTCAATACGGCCGGACGGCGTCGCAAGTCTGTTTTTTTCCGGATCGGCGCGGAAATTGGTGAGCATAACGTACTCGTCGGCGCTTTGCGGAATCTTCCAGGAAGCCATCCGCCCAGAAGCGGTCGAAATCGGGAACCGCCGCCTGATTGGTGCGCACGCTTTCGCGCCAACTATCGTAAAGGTGGCGCAACCAGCCCGTCTCGTCGCGGCCTTGCGTGAATTCGCTTTCGCAGCCGAGCCGGCGCGCCAGCGCCGCAAAAATCGAAAAATCATTGCGCGCCTCGCCGATCGGCTCGATCGCCTTTTGCATGGCGATGACGAAACGATCACGCGGCGCACAGCCGATATCGGTGCGTTCGAGCGAAGTTGTTGCTGGCAGCACGATGTCGGCATGTCGCGCGGTTGCCGTCCACCACGGCTCGTGCACGACGATGGTCTGCGGCCGCCGAAATGCGGCGCGCAGACGATTGGTATCCTGGTGATGGTGGAACGGATTACCGCCCGCCCAGTAGACCAGCTTGATGTCCGGATAGGTGTTCCTGCGTCCGTTGAAATCGTAGCCCTCACCGGGATGCAGCAGGCACTCGGCAATCCGCGCTGCCGGAATGGCGCGACCGAGCGGGTTGCCGATGACTTCCATCGTCGGCGCGCGGAACGCGAGTGGCGGCTCGGCGATGCCGGCGCTGGAACCATAGCCGAAACCAAAACCGCCGCCGGGCAGTCCGATCTGGCCGAGGCACGCTGCGAGCAACAGCACTCCCCAATAAGGCTGTTCGCCGTGATCGGCGCGTTGCAGCGACCATGACGCACTGATCATTGTGCGGTTCGACGCCATGCGACGGGCCAACGCGCGAATGGTCTCTGCCGCGATACCAGTGATCGGAGCCGCCCAATCGGCATCCTTCGGCTGCCCGTCGCTCTCCCCTGTGACGTAAGCCCGAACCCGATCGAAACCGGTGCAATAGCGTGCGAGGAATTCGGTATCGTGGACGCCATCCACGACCAGCGTGTGCACGAGCGCAAGCAACATCGCGGTGTCGGTGCCGGGTCTGATCGGAATCCACTCCGGGGCGACAACAGCCGGACCGTCCTCACGGATCGGGCTGACGTTGACGACCTTGACGCCTGAGCGCGCCAGGTCAGCGAGCGAGGCACCGCCGGAATGCGCGCCGCACCCGCCTTTGGTCACCTGCATGTTCTTTTGATTGGCGCCACCGAACATGACCATGAGCTTGGCGTGGCGAGCGATCGATGACCATGATGTGAGCGGCCCGGTAACGGCCTCCGCGCTGCCGATGACGTGGGGCAGAAAGACTAGCGCGGTGCCGAAGCTGTAGTTGGAGGTCTGATCGACGAAGCCGCCGAACGTCGCCATAAAGCGGCGTAATTGCCCGCGCGCCTCGTGGAAAATTCCCGCCGAACCCCACCCTTGCGAACCCGCCATGATCGCATCGTGACCGTGATCGCATTTCACGCGTGAAAGCTCGCGCGCAATGAGATCAAGAGCGCGCTCCCAAGACACCGCGACGAACGGCTCGTTACCGCGCCCCCCGCCATTGCCCGGCCCGTGCGCCAGCCAACCCTTACGTACCATCGGCTGCCTGACGCGTATTTTCGAATGCACTTCCGCCGGCACCGCCTCGATCAATGGCGACGGATCCGGGTCGCGTTCGAAGGGACGCACGCCGATGATGCGGCCATCCTCGACTTCGGCAAGAAAGGAGCCCCAGTGCGCGTGGTTACGAACGAGCTTGGTCATGGTGCGGGCCCTGAGTTCCGACCACCGAGGTTTATCACATACCGCGCGAGCAAAGCACCAAACCGGTGCCAGTGCTGCGAAATTTGGCGAGCGATTGTCCAGCGCGCCCAAACATACCAAAGGCGGCGCCAGTGCGGGCGCGATGTCGCCCTTAGGGGTGGTCTGCGGCTGTCTCGCTTGTCGCAACGCGGGACCGGGCGCATTATGGCGCTTGGCTAACGTCACTCTAAAATCCAAAACGGGGAGGAAGTGCGATGAGGATGCTCTCGCCGGCAATCGCGTTGATCAGCCCGCTGCTCGTGGCCAGCGCGCTCGCGCCGGTCCAGGCCGCCGACATGACGTTCGAGCGCGCGCTCAACACCAGCAAGGAGCCGCAAAACTGGCTGCTATATTACGGCAATTATCAAGGCTATCGGTTCTCGCCGCTGAGCGAGATCAATGCCGATACGGTCAAGAACATGAAGCTCGTCTTCGCTGTCGCGCTCGGCGGCCTGCAGAGCGGCGGCCGCTACGCCTTCGGCAATCTCGAGGGCACGCCGATCGTGGACGACGGCATGATGTACGTCACTGACGGCTGGGGCAGCGTTTACGCCATCGACGTTTCGAGCGGCACCAGCGGCGCGATCAAATGGAAGTTCGACCCCGGCATCGATCGCGCCTGGGCGGGCGACGTTGCCTGCTGCGGCGTCAACAATCGCGGCGTCGCGCTGTGGAAAGACAAGGTCATATCGATCGCGCTCGACGGCCGGATGTTTGCACTCGACAAGGCCACCGGCGAGAAAGTCTGGGAGCGCAAAATCGCAGATCCGGCGCTCGGCGAAACCATCACCATGGCACCGCTTGTGGTGCGGGACCTGGCGATCGTCGGTCCGGCCGGCGGCGAGTTCGGCATTCGCGGTTTCATCGATGCGACGGATCTCAATACCGGCCAGCAGGCTTGGCGGACCTACACGATCCCCGGTGCGGGCGAACCCGGAAACGACACCTGGAAGGACGGCCAGGAGCGTTGGAAGCACGGCGGAGCGCCGGTATGGGAAACCGCGACCTACGATCCCGAATCCGACACTATCTATCAGGGCATCGGCAATGCCGGAGCCGATTGGGATCCACAGTATCGGCCGGGCGACAACAAGTGGGCGGCAAGCGTGCTTGCGCTCAGCCCGGCGGACGGCAAGATCAAGTGGGGATTCCAGTATACGCCGAACGATCCGTTCGATTTCGACGAGATTTCCGAGCACCCGGTCATCGACGCCAAGGTCAATGGCAAGGACCGCAAACTCGTCGTCCACGCCGCGCGCAACGGATTTTTCTATGCGCTTGACCGCGCCAACGGGGCGTTCGTGGGCGGCAAGCAATACGTCGACAAGCTCACCTGGACGACGGGACTCGATCCGGAGACCGGCCTGCCGGCCAATTACGATCCCAAGACCGGCGTTCAGGTGTATACGCCGGGTACTCACGGCATGCGCGGCGAACCGATGGCCAACATATGCCCGTCCCATTTCGGCGCCAAGAACTGGGAGCCTACGGCCTATAATCCTGCGCTCAACATGCTGTACATACCATCGGTCGAAGGCTGCGATGGCATCGAAACGGTCGCCCAGAAGGATTTTGCCGATCAAGGCGGAACGCTCAAGCCGCGTGACCGCTTTAGCGGCGGCTCGTTCAAGATGACCGGCCGCCTCTACGGCAGCCTCAAGGCTATCGATCCGACCACACGGCGATATCAAGGCTGCCGTGCGGCTCGACTTCCCGAACTACTCCGGGGCGCTCGCCACCGCGGGCAATCTCGTCTTTCTCGGCCAAGCGGACGGAACCTTCACCGCCTATGACGCCAAAACACTGCAACGGGCTTGGAGCTTCAGCGTCGGCACCGGCATCAATGCGCCGGCGATCAGCTATTCGGTGAACGGCAAGCAGTACATCGCCGTTCTGGCCGGCTCGCGGCAGTCGCCGTTCGTCATGCAAAACGATCCGTCACTGAAATATTCGTCGACGACATCCATGCTGTTCGTGTTCGCACTTTGACCGTATGCAATAACGGCTTGCACCGGCACGATCCATCGTCGTGCCGGCGCTCGCTCGAAAGCACAACATTCCAGCCGCTTGGTCGGATGCACGCTGGGTTCGCGCGCAAACTTTCTGTCGCGCTGGCGCTGATCGCGGCGCTTTTGGCGATCGCAATCGGTTCGGTGCGCGCGCAGGAGCCGTTAAGCGCGGAAGACGTGCGGACGATCGAGCACGGCAAGGATATCTTCAAGACCAAGGCGACCTGCCAATTCTGCCACAAGTGGGATGCATCCGGCGATCAAGGCTACGGCGGCAACGCGCTGTCGCTGCGCAAGACAAAACTGACCCCTGCTCAGGTCGCCGAAACCGTCAAATGCGGCCGTCCCGGCACCGGGATGCCGTTTCACGATCAATTCGCCTATACCGACAAGCGTTGCTACGGCGTCAGCCGCGCGGAGCTCGGCAACGATGTGCCGCCGGAGCCCAATGCGTTTCTCAATTCCGATGAGATCGACGCGGTGGTGAAATATCTGTTTGCGAAGGCTATCGGGCGCGGGCCGTCGACCTACCAAGACTGCGTCGAATTCTGGGGAACGGATACCCGCCAATGCGAGCCGATGAAGCAGTGAGCTTATGCGCCTGACGGGTCGGGCCTCGATAGCCTACGCGGTGGCATCGCTCGCCATCGCGGGCGCGAACCAAGTCTGCGCACAAACGCAGTCCGATCCAGGCGAAGTTCATGGCCTCAGACTTGGGCTTGCCGCCCAGGCGATGACGCTGGAGGGCTGGGGCCAACTCGCCTGCGGCAGTGACGGCGGACCGCCGCGTCAGGAGCTTGACGCTTGGTCGGACTTCAAAAAATGCCGGCCGGAAGCGAGCGGATTGCGTGAAGTCACGGCCCGCTTCGACGACGAGGATGAGTACGTCGCCAAGGCGCTCGGCGAGCCGAGTTACGCGGCGCAACGGACCGGCACGCGGGTAGCCGGCCATCCGGTCATTCTTTCGGCCTTGTTCGATGACGGCGGGATACTGCGCGGCATTCGAATGGTGAGCGATCCGCGCGCAAGACCGGCTGAACGCCGCATGGCGCACCTGCTCGGCGTGGCAGTGATCAATCGCTATGGCACCGATGGATGGAACTGTACGGATTTCCCCCCGGCCGACGGCGAGTTTGCGGTCGGAGGTGTGTTCATCAAGCAGCGCTGCGAAAAGACGATGCCGGAGCGAACACTGACCGTGGAGACGCATTTTCTGCGCAAACCCGGCCAACATGACGCCGATCCGGATACCCATGAGTATACGCAGGGCGAGTTCGACAGCTGGACGCGGTTCGAACTCTTCGATCCGGACTATCGAAGGCCTTGACCCTCGCAAAACCCAAGCTGTCAGGGATGCACGGTGCCGTCCGGCATGATGGTGCCGGTCAATTCGGCGCCAGTCAGGATCGCGCCCGTGAGAATTGCGCCGGTCAGACGCGCGCCGGATAGATTGGCTCCGCTCAGATCCGCGCCCGAAAGGTCCGCGCCATAAAGGTCCGCCTCGGTCAGCTTCGCGCCCTTGAGTTTTGCGTCGCGCAGCACCGCGTTCACCAAGCCGGCATTGTCGAGATTGGCGCCCTCGAGATTGGCGCGACGCAGCGAAGCCTCGACCAGATTGGTCTTGCTCAGATCGGCATCCCGTAAAGTTGCGTCATCAAGCCGTGCGGCGTTGAGCATGGCTTCGGAAATCTTGGCACGGTCGAGCTTGGCGCCTACCAAATACGCCGTTTGCATCTTGGTACTCGCGAGGTCGGCCTCGGACAGGTCCGCGGCGCTCAAATCCGATCCGTAGAACATCGCGTTCTCGGCTTTGGCCCCAACCAGTGAGGCCGTCTTCAAGTCGGTCTTGTTGAGGTTAGCATCGGTCAGATTGGCGCCGTTTAATATTGCACCGCCGAGCCTGGCGCGGTGGAACACCGCGTGGGACAGATCGGCGCCCGACAGGTCGGCACCGGACAAGTCTTTCTGTTTCAGCTGGGCGGCGACCAGCGAGCAATTCACGCAAGCCCTGCTCTGGCCAGCGAGGAAGTCCGCCGCGTCATCGGCATACGCCGTCGCAGTTGACAGGACGCTGGCCGTGAACAGAACGGTGCCGATCGTCTTGATGTCGAGTGAGCGGGACATGACGCCGGCTAACCGCGCGGGGCAGCGACGGCAGCGGTTATGGCGAAGAGACGGCGCGATTGTACCAATGCACCGCGTCAACGCTGACGACGCGCTCAGTGCCGTCGAACAGCGCCGCAACTCTGCCGCCGGAGGCCTTGAACTGGAACTCCTTGACGCGATCCTTCACCGCGACAGTCGCATTGCGCATGATGTCGAGGCCCTGCTCGATCTTCCAAACCTGGTATGAATTCGGGTCGGCGGCGGAAAAGAATTTTGTTTCGGCGCTGAGCTTGCGGGCAACGCCGCGTTCATAGGTCAAGTGCAGCGCCATGTGTTCGCCGTTCGCGCCGGTAAAGTCCCAAGTCTCTTCGCTCGCAATCGGCTGGCCGGAAACGATATGGGTGGAACGCTCGACGCGATGATCGGTGGCGGTCTGATAGACGTTGAACGGGCCGGGCGCGTCCTTCGGATTGGCGGTCATGCCGTCGATCACCATCTGGCCGGCCATTTCGTTGCTGCCGGACTTCTTGATGGGCGAGGCGAGATAGACCATTTGACTGGTGCCGAGCGGCGCGCCGTCCGGGCCGTCGATGTCGACGCGGTCGACGAAGATCATTCGCACATTGCAGTCCTTGGCGGGGCCCGAAGTCGCCACGAATGGCTCCCAGCCCTCGGGCAGGAGTGCTTTGAGCGCCTGGCTGGAGACCGCAAGGTCGAGTTGCATGCGCACCTCGGCGCTCTGCTCGAGAAGGATCTGAGCCTTCGTTATCCCGGCCGGCCCGAAGAACGTGGCCAGTGTGACGCCGATACCAATCGCGCCCTTTGCGAGCATTGATTCCTCCCATGAGTCCCAATTCGGAACTTCGCTCGTCGCTATTCATCGACCACGACGCCCCAGGGCACGCGCCCGACCGGGATCGAAACGGTCGCCTTGCGGCTTGCCGTGTCGATGATCGAGATGTCGTCGCCCAGGCCGTTGGCGACGTAGAGGGTCTTTTCATCGCGTGACAGCGTGATGCCCCATGACCGCTTGCCGACCAGAATATAGCCCTGCACGGCCCGCGTCGGCACGTCGACCACCGCGACATGAGCGGCGTGCCCCAGCGTGACGTAAGCGGTCTTGCCGTCCTTGGTCATGACGAGGCCCACCGGCGTGACGTCCGATTTGCGCATGCCGGGCGGCAGGAAATCGATCTTGCCGGTGACGACGAATTTCTGCCGGTCGATGATTTCGACATCGCCGGCCATTTCCGCCGACACCCAGAGCTCCTTGCCGTCTGGCGTCGCGGCGAACCGGCGCGGCCGTGTGCCGACCACCACGTCCTGCGTCACGTAACCGCGGTCGGCGTCGATGGCATGGACCAAGTCGCCGACCTCGGAGGTCACGTAAACGGTCTTGCCATCGGCGCTGACCAGCACGCCTTCCGGCTCGGCGCCTGTCGGCACCTCTTTCTCGATGATGTTGCGGTCGATGTTGATAATCGCGAGCGTGGACGACTCTTCGTCGGAGACGTAGATGCGCCGCCGCGCCTCGTCCACGGCGAAAGTTTCCGGGCTCGATCCGGTCACGAGCTTATCGACGACCTTTGCGGTGGCGACGTCGAGCACATCGATCACGTCATCGTCGCCGCAGGCGACGTAGAGCTTGCTGTGATCAGCGTTGAAATGCATGTCGCGCGGCCGGCGCGACACGGCAATGTCGTTGACGATCTTGTAGGTTTTGGGATCGATGACCAGGATATTGTTGCTCTTCTCGTTGCTGACGTAAATCAAGCCTGTGTCCTTGGCTTCGGCCGGGACGGATGGGAGGGCGAGGGCGGGCAAGCACCGCAACCAGTTTGAGCATCAGGCGTCCGTTCATTGCTGGTTGCCGAGCCTACGTCTTAATAAGAAGCCTGGGCAAGGACCTATAGTCCATACGCGGTACCTGGCGGACTTCATCGCCACCACGTCCGGGTCTTAAATTCGGACATAGCTATCAGTTTAGTTGGCTATCGGTTTAGTTGCCCTTGTTTTCGCCGGCGCTGCTCAGGCGGTCGGCCGCTGCCAGCACCAGCATGGCGATCGCGAAGGCGATCAGGATTCCGACGACCCAGATGAGCTTGAGGTTATCGGCGCTCCGATCGATATCCATGAACCAATCGAGCACGTTGACCGCTACGATCGCCACGATCGAGCCGAGCAGTTTCTGCTTGAGTCCGGAAAAGCCAATTCCGATAAGTCCTCCCGGCCAGTTGGGGTGCACCTTTGGGTCTATCGGTGCTACAAAATTCTCGTAGCTTGAACAGATCACGATCACGATGAGATTGGCGATGAGCGATAGATCCACGAGTTTAAGAACGCCGATGATGACTTCGTCCTGTGTCGCAATACGCAGTTGCACCAGCAGCTCGGCGACCTTGGTGATAAACGTGTATAGCACTGCGGCCAGACCGACGATCATCCCCAACAGGAACGGCGCCAGCAGCCAACGGCTGTTGAAAATGATGGCCTCGATGACGCGCAGAATCCAATTCATGGCGGTCTCCATTGCCCTGATTTCATGGATCAGCTTGAAGTTTTTAATCTGTTCGCTGAGTTAACATGGGATTTCTCTCTGGAGCGTGGTCATGCGTGGCCATGATCGAGAGCGCTGCGCCAAAGGCCTGGGTTGCCGATGATGCCGCCGAAATGCAGCGGCGCAGTGGCACGCAATTCCCACGACGTCAAATCAGATTTGACCTCGGTAGTGCGCTCGAATATCCCATTAGGCTGACCTTCTTTGTTAAGGGCCGTCCGAATTTTCGCCTAGACGTGATGGACGAGTTCTTTGCTGAGCATTGCCCGAACCGCGCGGCGCCCCACCGCGCACCTTCCTAGTCGGCCAGATTGGCGATCGTCCGGTCCAGCCATTTCTGATCGAGCGACAGCGAGCGAAGCTCGGCCAGCGCCTCGTGCCTGGTCTGCGTGACCAGTGGAACGATGGCGGGCTCGCCTTCACCGTTGGCCGGCTGGCAGCTGAACTCGAGCCTGATGTGGTTCGGATCGATCACGTAGATCGAGAAGATCCCCGGCAGGATTTCGAGCGGGCCGTCGTAGGGAACCTTGTGGGCTTCGAGCCGCTGACGGATCCGCACCTGGCTTGCCGGCGACACCGCAAACGACACGTGCTGCATGTTGCCGAGCGCGTTGCGGTCGCCCTGTGGCTTCGCGCCCTTCGGCATCTCGAAAAAGGCGAGCAGCGCGTCGCGGCCCATGTCGAAGAAATAATGCCTGATCTCCTCGAACGGCGGATTGCCGCGATTGCCGGGGCCGCTGCCGATGCCGGGCGGCACGCGCATGGCATGCACGAGCGGCATGCCGAGCACGCCGACATAGAAATCCACCGTCATCTTCATGTCGTCGGTGTTCAGCGCCAGGTGATGGACACCGTAATAGCTGATCTTGTCCTTTGTCGAAGTTGCCGCATCGGCGGCGACGTCCAGCAGCGTCATGGGTTTCCTCCTGCAGGCGACGCATCATGCTCGCAACCGGCGTCGAGCGATCTCGACGCCAACACCAGCCCGGATGCTGCCGACGCTACGCCGCCGCCAGCTTCCATGAGGCGAAGCCGGCGCCCACCAGCGTCGCCGGGCTGGGGAAATAGTCGATCAGTTCGAAGCCGGTGCTGCCAGCCGCCGCATGGGCGATGACCCAGTCGCGCATTTCATGGGCGCCATTGCCGGTGCGCGGCAGTTCCTCCGTGAGAAACGCATCCAGCCGCGCCTCTTCGCCGTCGGCGAAGCGCGCGATGCAGGCGTGATCGAATTTCTCGTCGATCCATCCCATGGTCGTTTCGCCGATCGAGTGGCTCAGACCGCCGGTGCCAAGCACCGCCACCCGCAACGGTTCGGGAAAGCTCTCGACCGCGCGCCGGACGAGCCGGCCCCAGGCCAGACAGCGCTTGATGCTCGGCATCGGCGCCTCGAGATCGTTGACCAGAATCGGCACCAGCGGCAATTCGGGCGCGACTTCGGCACGCCACAGCGGGATGCAGGTACCGTGATCGAGCCGCAGCCGATGCGACAGCGCGGGCTCGAATTCGTTGTCGAGCGCGGTCTGCAGCAAATGCCGCCCGAATGCGGCGTGACCTCGCAGCACCGGATGCGGATAGACCTTTTTCATGAAAGGCTCGGGCGGCCCGTCGTGCTCGTCGCCGATGCCGATGCAGATCGCCGGCAGATTGTTGATGAAAAAATTGACCCAGTGATCCGGCGAAACCACCACCAGAATATCGGGCCGGCAGGCACGCAGCCGGCGGCCGATTTCGTCGAAGGCGGCGGCGAGCTTGTCGCGATGCGTCGCGGGCATGGTTTCCCAATCGCGCGCAATGATCGGACCGTGGCTCGCGGCGAAAATGCCGACCAGCTTAGCCATGGGCGGCGGTCTCCATCGCGGGCGCGTCGGCCGCCTTCATGGTACGCAGCCTTGCCATGAATTCGGCCTCCGGCATGCCGCGGATCTGGAAGTAGAAGCGCAGCAGATAGGCGTTGACCAGCGGCGCCAGCCGGCACACGTCATCGTCGAGCAGCGCCTGGCGAACCTCCGGCGTTATCGGATAGCGATCGATGACGGCCGCCATGCCGCCGCGATAGGCGTTGGCCAGTTCCGGATCGTGCTGCAAGTCGAAGAACAGCTTGCTGAGCCAGTAGTCCGTCATTGTTGCTCCCTGGCCGCTGCCGGCGCCGGCCAAGAGCGCCCGGGTCGAAACGCGGGCCCGGCCGGCTTGCGTCATACAATGAGCGTTTGCCTTACGCTTGCCAAGAGCCTGGGCGGGGACGTCATTTAACGCGCAAGCCGCAGCCTGGGCGATGCGCGAACGGGATCAAGCGCCTCAGAGCGGAATGACGATTTCGCAGACTAGGCCAGCCGGGTGCCAGTCGAGGCGGATTTTACCGTCAGCCTGGCGGATCATTGCCTTCATCACGCGCGTGCCGAAGCCTTCATGGGCCGGGCCGGTGACGGCCGGGCCGCCCGCTTCGGTCCAGCTCAGCACCAGGCTTCCATTTGCCGAACGACTCCAGGCAACGACAATTCGGCCGTCCTTGCCGGACAAAGCACCATATTTGGCGGCGTTGGTCGCCAGTTCATGAAAGATCACGGCAATTGTCTGGGCGGCGTTTGGTTCAAGGAGAAGTGCCGGACCTTCGACACTGACGCGCGTGCCGTCGCCTCTGCGGTAGGGCGCAAGGTCCTGGGAGACAAGGTCATGTAATTCGGCGCCCAGCCACCGCGACTCCACGAATAACGCATTGACGTTCGCGAGAGCCTGAATTCGTCCCTCGATAGCACTCTTGAAGTCGGCGACGTTGTCAGCCTGCGTGAGGCGCACGGTCGCTTGCACGGTCGTCAGTATGTTTTTAGTTCTATGCTCCGCTTCACGCGCAAGGGCAAGTTTGGTTACCGCCGCGCTAACGACTATCCTTGCCGACGAGCCGCCGATATTCCTTTTCGGGCACGCCGTAGGAACCTCGCGCCGTCTGCTCGATGCCCTTGCGATCGAGGATCATGATCTGGTTTCGACCGGTGTCGATCAGCTTGCGTTGCTTGAGACTTTGCAGCGCCAATGTGACGCCTGCCCGCCTCACGCCCAGCATCAGCGACAGAAATTCGTGGGTGAGCGGCAGGGTCTTGTCGCGGGTGCGGTCATGGGCCATCAAAATCCACCGCGCCAGACGCTGATCAATATGGGCGCGAGCGTTGGCGATGGCGGTGTGAGCCGTCTGCACCATGAATACCTGGACGAATTTGAGCAGCAAAGCGCGCAAGGATTCGCTCGCCTTCATCGCCTGGCGCAATTCATCGGCCGCGATCCGCTGTCCCGCCCCGGCGACCTGGATGTAGGTTGCGTGCGGCGATTGGTCGCCACCCAGGATCACGGCTGATCCGCTCATCCCTTCGGGGCCAATGAGACCAACTTCGACCTTTGTCGCGTCCGGCTGGACGGCGACGACCGATGCAATGCCGGCCTCCATGAAATAGACCGTTTCGATCCGTCGGTTGGGTCGTTCCATGTCCATGAGGAGCGGCATCGCCACGGGTTGCAAATGCGGCTGCAACAATACGCGGTCGGTTGGCGCCATCGCGGCCAGGAGCTTGTTGCGAGGCCGCGCAGACTCGCGCGGCGCTGAGACCAGTGCCATGGCTCTTTTCCCATCGCAGGGGGCAAGAGCACATCAGGGTCTCTCAACCGTTCGCGCCCGAAGGTCGCTGCAAGCGGTAGACGATAGATAGGCATTGCGACGGCCAATAGCTACCAAATGATCGCCGGCCTGCAAATTTGAACGACGGGCCACTCTCGGGACAGGTCACCCTGGGTTCAGCATCCATCGCACGCGGAAGCACAAAGCGGGTGTGGGCTTCTGGTACAAATGCGAAGTTCCTCCACATCCGCTATATGGTCGCTAGGGGGATAAGCGGACACGCAGCGGGCCGCGCTTACCAAGCCGGATTTTATGCGTACACGGCTCGCAAAAAAGCGCGCGGGCCAGCGCGGCAATCGTCGGACAACGGGCGAACCATGGGGCCGGTTAAGATGAAGTTCGGGCTGTTCTACCTTCCCACCTACCTGCCGGATTTGCGCGATGCGCAGACCCATTATCGCGGCATCATCGAGCAGGTCGAATTCGCCGATGCGGTCGGCATCGATTACGCCTGGATCGTCGAGCACCACTTCGTCCGCCACGGCGGCCTGTTTTCGTCCAACTTCGCGTTCTTGTCGTATCTCGCGGCCCGCACCAAGCGCATCCGCCTCGGCACCGGCGCCACCGTGCTGCCGTTGAACGATGCGGTGCGGGTGGCCGAACAGGCCGCGACGCTCGATCAGCTCTCGCAAGGGCGCTTCGATTTCGGCGTCGGCCGCGGTTTCATCCGCGACGAGTTCGACATTTTCGGCGTCGACATGAAGGAAAGCCGCGAGCGCGTCGAGGAGGGCGTCGAACTGGTCAAGCAGGCCTGGGCCGGCCCGACGATGGAGTTCAAGAGCAAATTCCGCCCGCCGCTGTCCGGCTTGCCGCTGTTGCCGCCGATCTACCAGAAGCCGCATCCGCCGATCTGGGTCGCCTGCCTGATGTCGCCGGAAAGTTTCGAATGGACGGCGGCGCAAGGCCACAACCTGCTCTACGTCGCCTACCACGTCGATCACCCGATCGCCGCCGAGCGCATCGGCTGGTATCGCGACGCGCTGCGCAAGCATGGCCGCAAGGAGCGCGATCACCAGATCTGCTGCGTCTATCACGCGCATTTTCTCGACGGCAGAGACGACAGCAGGCTTCGCGACATGGTCGATCGGCCGATGAGCGAATATGCGGCCGCCGGACTCGAGGCGGCCCGCAAACCGCCCGATCCGACCGCCTACAAGGGCTACGAGCGGCGCGAGGCCGGCCAGCGCGACTTCGGCTTCAATTCGTATTTTCCCGGGCGCGTCGTCATGGGCGGCCCGCAACAGGCCATCGAGCGCATCCATGTGCTGCGCGATATCGGCATTACCCAGATAGGGCTGCTGGTGGATTTCGGTTCATTGCCGCAGCAGGAGATCATGCGCTCGCTGCGTGTCTTCGCCGATCGCATCTTGCCGCACGTGCGCGACCTCTAGCCCGGCGGCACGCCTTGCCCGCAGCCTTGCGGATTGAAAACCCGCCGCGGCGACGGCGGATTGTTGACGAGCGCGGCCAGTGGCCGCACCGGATGCGGCGCGAAATTGCCGCCGCAGTCCGGGCAGACGCCGTGGAGCCTGTTGTCGACGCAATCGCGACAGAACGTGCACTCGAAGGTGCAGATCATGGCGTCGGACGCCGACGGCGGCAGATCCTTGTCGCAACATTCGCAACCGGGGCGCAGTTCGAGCATGGGTCCTCCGCAAAATGAGGTTCAGTCACAGCGCCTTCTCCGCCTCCTGCCAGCGCCGCGCAGCGGTTGGGCTGGCGACGATGTCGTCGACATTGGCGAGCTTGACGCGGTCGCGCACCAGGCCCTTGTAGAAATCGGCTTTCGACACCGGCGGCACGTCGGCGATGACGGTCCAGCTGTCGCCTTCGTCGACACTCTCGAACACCTGGCCGTCGGTGTCGGCGGCGTGCAGCGAATAGCCGCCGGCGTGGACCTCGATGGTCAGCGCGGAAAACAACGCGCGCTGGCCGTTAGGCAAGCCGCCAAGAAGTCGCTGCCAGCTTTTGCCGGCGTCGCGGCTGCGAAAGATCTTGCCGCGGGCGCGGCCGAGCTCGTACCAGTGCACCGGCCAGCCAACCCCGGCCGACATGAACAGCAAGTCCGGCTGGTCGGGATGGATGACGACGGCGTCGGGATAATTGGCGTCGGCCGGCATCTTCATGCGAGAAAACGTCGCGCCGCCGTCCTCGCTCGCCATCATGCCGACGATGCCGTTGGCGATGATGATGCGATCCGGCCGCGCCGGATTCACCAGGATGCGGTGAATGTCGCACTCGCGCGGATCGGGGTCGACCGGCAGCTCGGTGAAGCTTTGGCCGAAGTCGTCCGAGACCTGCAGCGAGCCGATCTCGACGCCGACCCATAGCCGGTCGCCGTCGAGCACGATGTCCTTGATGTGGCCGATGCGCGGCGGCGGCGGAAAGGTCCAGTGCGGCACCGACTTGGCGTCGCGCAATGCCGGCAGTTCGCGCCAGGACTTTCCCTTGTCCTCGCTGACATAAAGGTGCGCGGGCAGCGCGCCGGCGAACACCGCGTCGCGGCCCTGCAGCCGGCCGGCGCGCGCCGACCAGAATTCATGGTGCGCGAGGCCGTCATTGACCCAGGTCCATTTGATGCCGCCGTCGTCGCTGCGGGCGATGCCGACGCCGCGCGTCGCGGCGAACAAGGCGCCGTCGTCGAGCGCGGTCACGGCCGAGACGAAGACGCCTTGCAGGGCGCGGTGCCTGACCGTCCAGCCGCGCTCGGACTTCGCCAGCAGCGCGACGCCGTCGACGGTGCCGACCAGCATCGAGTCGGAGGCGGTAGCGGCGCGCTGGATGTTGGTGCCGCCGTTCGACAAGAGGATCATCGCTGTTCTCGCTTGGGTGGGGATCGAGGCTGGGTCAGTATAAGTCCGCGGCGATGACGCGGACAACGGCCGAAGCCGCGGTTACCTGCTCAGTCGCCGCTTGTTGGCGCGGACGCGCTTTTTGTAGACGCGCAATACTTTGGCGGCGACCTGCGGACCGCTGCCGCCGCGCACGGCTGTAGCTGCAGCGACGGTCGGCGCTTGCGCCAGTGCCGCGACCTTTTCGGTCACCATGCGGCGGGCTTCGGTCTGCCGCCGCGCGCCCGGCGTCGCCAGCCGCATCAGGCGAAGCGCCATCACACCTTGGGCCTCGAAGCCGAGTTGCGCGGCCTGCAGCGACAACGAGCACCAGGCGTTCCACATCTGCAGCGGATTCGACGTCCGCATCGCATTCGACATCGGCCTTTCTTTCCAACCTGCCCCGCGTGACTTATGCAAACCACCGCCGCGCGGGCTTGTTCCGCCGGCCCGCCGGCATCGCCGCGGCTTGCCTCACGGCGCCGGGCGCGCGTCGGGCATCGTCAGCAAAAACTCGGTTCCCGGCGCGCGATCGCGCACCTGCAAATCCGCGTGCACCTGAGACGACAGCGCGCTGACGAGGCGCATGCCCAAGCGCTTGCCGGAACGCAGATCGAAGTCCACCGGCAAGCCTATTCCCTTGTCGCGGACCGAGATGGCGGTGGCGCCGTCGGACCGCGAAACCTCGACCCAGACCTCGCAGGGACTGTCCGGATAGGCATATTTGGCACTGTTGGTGATGAGCTCGTTGACCAGGAGCGCGACCGGAATTGCCGTATCGGTGGCGCAACGAATGCCCGGCGCGGTGGAGAAGTGGATCGTGCAGCCCGCTATGGCGGTGCCGAGATCGCCGCAGATGTCGCCCAGATAGGCGCCGAGATCGACGCTGTCGATCTGGTCACCGCCGTAAAGCCGCTGATGCGCTCGCGCGATCGCGGCAATGCGGCTCGCGGCATCGCGCAACGCGTGGCGGACCTCGGCGCTCTGGGTCGTCGCAGTCTGCAGATGCAGCATGCTGGCGACGATCTGTAGGCTGTTGTTGATCCGGTGGTTGACCTCCTTGGCCAACAATTGATGCCGGTCGAGGGCGGCGGTCAGCTTGCGCTCGGCGCGCTGCCGATAGATCGCCATGCCCAGGATGTTCGCCGCGCCTTGCAGGAACGCAATATCGTTGGCGGAAAACTCGCCCTCGGAGCGGCTGTCGACTTCAAGGACGCCGAACGGCTCGCCGTCGCCCTGGAGGATGACGTTCATGGCGCGGCGGATACCGTGCTCGAGCAAGAGTTCCGGGGTCCGGAAGCGCTCCTCATTCTCGAGATGGTTCGAGATCACCGCCTTGCCGGTGCGCAAGGCGTAGCCGGCCGGCGAGGCGACGTCGGCGCCGATGGTCGCCGCGCCGACCACGCCCGGGTCCCAACCGACGCCGGCGCGCACCAGAAAGCGCCCTTCGGGGGCGACAAACTCCAGAACCTTGGCGAATTCCGCGTTGAGGCCCTCGGCGGTCAGACGGGCGGTCAGATCGAGCAATTCGGGAAACGGCGTGCCTTGCAGCGCCAGCACGCCGAGTTCCGCCAGGATCTCCTGTTGCCGGACCCGCAGCCGCAGCGACTCGGCGGTCAGATCCTGGCCAGGGTCGCGATGCTGGGGCTGTTCCGCGACAAACTCGGATGTCTTGGGATGAAACGTGACGACGCCGGCCATAGGGCTGCCTTCCAGGCAAGAGCGTCCACCAACCAACGCGGTCGGAGCAGAGCTCAAAAATCTAGTTCCATCTTAGTCGCCAAAGCGGGCGGAAATAAAGGCAAAATCAGCGCCGGAACTCCAGGCAAACCCGGTTCCGGGCCAAGCGGCGCATGACAGCGCGGCCGTTCACAAAACCCTGCTCACAACGCCCACGCCCGCAATGTCTCTTTGATCTCTCCCGGATCGTACGGCTTGGCAAAGAACCGGCCGCCGGCCGGCAGATCCTGTGCCGCGACCCTTTCGCGGCCGGAGGTCACGATGATCTTGATCGGCGGCCACCGGTCGCGCACCGCGTGCGCAAGCTTGAGGCCGTCCATCGAGCCCGGCATGTGAACGTCGGTGAAGACCACCCGGATGTCCCGGCGGCTTTCCAGGATACGGATGGCTTCGTCGGCATTCGCCGCCTCGATTACCTCGAAGCCTGCTTCTTCGATGGTCTCGACCGCGCAGAGCCGAACCATGGGTTCGTCTTCGACAATGAGAACGGCTGGTGTTCTCGCAATGCTTTTGTCAGCCATTCGCTGCCCCTGACGTTTGGAACGCGATCCCCCAAGAGGCACTTTTCTGAACCTAGGCCAACGTTTCGGCGGCGCAGGTCGTTCCAAGGAATCGGCGGCCGCCATCCGCCGCGGAAGCGCTTGTGGTGTATATTCGCCGTCGCCGTACTTTCCCCTACCCTTCCTCCAGCCACTCGAAAGCACCATGGCCCGGGTCTCCTATGTCGAGGAAAACGACCACCCCGAACTCGCCGAGCTGATCGGCAAGGTCCGCGCCGGCCGTCGCGGCACGCTCATCAATGTCTACAAGCTGCTGCTGCACGCGCCGCCGCTGGCGGCGAGCTGGCTCGATCTGATTTCGACAGCGCGCTTTAAGAGCGCGCTCGACGGCCGGCTACGCGAAATCGCCATCATCCGCGTCGGCTACCTCAACCGCACCGATTATGTGGTCAAGCAGCATGTGCCCGTGCTGTCCACACCGGAAGGATTGAGCAAGCCGGAATGCGATGCGCTGGCCGATTGGCAGCACAGCACGTTGTTCAGCCCGCGCGAGCGCGCCGCGCTCGCCTATGCGGACGCCATGACGCGCGATATCGACGTGTCGGATAAGGTGTTCGATGACTTACGGCCGCATTTCGACGAGCGCCAGATCGTCGAATTGACGGTACTGATCGGCATCTACAACATGCATACCCGGGTGTTCATGGCGCTCGGCATCGATCCCGAGCCGCATCATCGGTGATTCTTCGTTTCCGGGGCCGCCACACGGCCAATTCGAACTCGGCCGCATTTCGAACTTGAGGATTCTCTACGACGCGACCCTCGGCGTTTTCGGGTTCAGCGAGATGGCCGTGGTCGACATGATCACCAGGCCGGCGCGAGCGCTGGCCTGAATTATCCCACCGCCTGCTGCGGCTCCGGCGGCGCTTCGCGCTCTGCTGCCCGCTCCGCTTCGCGCAGCGCGCGCTCCAGCGCGGCGAGGTCGTAGGGCTTTTGCAGGACTTCGAAGCCCTGCCGCATGGCGTCCTGGATGCTGGAACTGTATCCGGTCGTCAGCAGCACCGGGATCGCCGGAAACCGCCGGCGGATGGCGTCCGCCAGCTGCAGGCCGTTCATGCCGCCGGGCATCAGAATGTCCGAGAACACGAGATCGATGCCGCCCTCGCGCTCGAGCAAGTCGAGGCCGGACTGCGCGCTGGCCGCCTGCTTCACGCCATAGCCGAGCTCTTCCAGATAGGCCTTGGCGACTTCGGCAACTTCGGCATTGTCCTCTACCAACAGCACTGTGCCGGCTGCGGGTTTGACCGCGACAATCGCCGTGTCCTGGCGCGGCCGCACCGGCATTTCCCAGGTCCGCGGCAGAAACATCGTCACCGCGGTGCCGCGCCGCGGCGAACTCGTGATGGTGACCGCGCCGCCCGACTGCCTGGCGAAACCGTAGACCTGGCTCAGGCCGAGGCCGGTGCCCTTGCCGACGTCCTTGGTGGTGAAGAACGGCTCGAACACCCGCGGCAGCACGTCGGCCGGGATGCCGGCGCCGGTGTCGGCGACCCGGATCGCGACGAACTCGCCCGTCAAGCCGTGCTCGCTCGTCCGCCCGCGCAGCAGCATGGGCTTTGCCGTAATGGTCAGCGTGCCGCCCGACTCCATGGCATCGCGGGCGTTGAAGGCGAGATTGAGCAAGGCGAGCTCCAGCTCGCTCGGGTCGACCTTGACCAGGCAGGTGCGCCGCGGCACGCCGAGACGGATATCGATGTCGCCGCGCAGCGAACGGCTCAGCATGTCTTTGAGCTTCGGGCAGCCGTTCGGCGACGTCGATGACGCTCGGCTGCAGCATCTGCCGCCGCGAGAATGTCAGCAGCTGGCGGGTCAGGCTCTCGCCGCGCTGCGTGGCGTTGCCAATCGCGTCGAGCAGCTGGATCTGCTTGCCGTCGCTGATTTGCCGGCGCAGCCGCTGCACGCTGCCGCTGACGATCATCAACAGGTTGTTGAAGTCGTGGGCGACGCCGCCGGTCAGCTGGCCGATCGCCTGCAGTTGCTGGGCCTGATGCAGGGCGCCTTCCGCCTGCTCGCGGCGCTGTGCCTCATCGTAGAGGCGGCCGGTGCGGCGCATCGCGATCCACAGCACGGCGAACAGCAACAGCGTGGCGGGCAGCCCGAAAATCAGGTGCGTGCCCATGGTGCTGAGCCATTCGTTCTCGATCGCCGCGGTGCTGGTGCCCGAGAGCGCGTAGACCGGAAAGCCTTCGAGTTTGCGAAAGCCGATGCGCCGCGGAATGCCGTCGATCTCGGAATTGACGGTGAAGACGCCGCTGGTGGCGCCGTGCTCGATCGCAAGACGCAGCCCGCTGCTCGGGCTCAGGAGTTGCGCGCGATTGCGTCCCGGAAACCGCGCCAGGATCGAACCGTCCTCGCGAACCAGGGCGTAGAAACTGCCGGGCGACTGGCCGATCAGAGTGTAGAAGTCCTCGAAATATTTCGGCCGTACCGCCACCGCGATCACGCCGTTGAAGGAGCCGTCCGGCGATTCCAGGCGACGCGACAGATCGAAGAAATCGCTGCCGACCACCGACAGGTTCGGCGTCCGCACGCCGCTCACATAAGTGCCGGCGTCGTTGGCGATCTGGGCGCGGAAATAATCGCGATCGGCGAAGTTGACGTCGGTCTTCACCGATTCCAGCGCGCTCGAGGCGATCGGCCGGCCGTCGCGCCCGATCAAGACGATGGCCTGCAGCTGCGGCATGATGTCGACGATGCGGGCCAGCCGCGGATGCAGGCTCGCCTGCGCGCCGCGGATCTGGTCGTCCGCCATACCGCGCACGACTTCGTCGACTTCCGCAAAGGTGCGGTCGATGGTTTCGAAAACCTTGAGCGCCTGCTCCTGCTGCACGTCGAGCGAGCGCACGATTCGTTCGTCGGCCTCGGCGTGAACGGCGCGATAGCTGACCCAGGACGCATAGGCATACAGCGCCGCCGGCAGCACCAGCGACGCGATCATCATCAATTTCAGCAGCCGGATCGCCGATTCCCGTTCGCTGTGCATCGAATCCGAATCCCCGCGCAAACGACGCGAACCAATTGTGGCACCTTTCCACAATTCTACGGCGCGAACGAGGCGATCGGCGCAGGTCTCGATTGCAATTTCGTGATCGGTGCGGCGCGGTGCCGCGGCAAAAATCCGCTTATTTTACTTCAATTTGCTGCGGCGCCAGGAACGTCTAGGTCACGGCGATCGGCGCCAGCGCCTCGATGTCGGTGACCACGTCGATGACGACCGGGCGGCTGGCGGCGAGCGCCTGATGGAGCGCCGCCGGAAACGCCGCGGCGTTTTCGACACGAATACCCACGGCCCCCATGTCCTCGGCCAGCCGGGCGAAATTGACCTTGCTGAAAGTCCACAGCTCGCGCGCCTTGTCGGTCTGCTGACCGCCATAGACGCGGTCGAAGCCGCGCTTCGATTGATTGCCGCCGCCGTTGTTGTTGACCACGGTCACCGCATTGATCTGCCAGCGCGCCGCCGTCTCGATCTCGGCGATGTGATACCAGAAGCCGGCGTCGCCGGTGAACGTCACCACCGGGCGGTCCGGACAGGCGCATTTGGCGCCCAGCCCGGCCGGAAAAGCCCAGCCGAGATGACCGGCGCTGCGCATATAGCTCTGCCGCGGGCTTTTGAGATCGAACATGCCGCCCATCCACATGCCGGCATGGCCGGTGTCGACCACCACGATCGCGTCGTCCGGCACGTGCCGGCTGAGTTCGTGGCATAGCCGCTCCGGCCGGATCGGCACCGCGTCGGATTCGAGCGCGGCTTGGTATTTGCTCCGCCACGCCTTGCCGAAGGCTTGCGCCTCGCCGATCCAGCTTTGCCGTTTCGCCGCGCCGGCCCGGTCGGCCAGCGCCAGCATGCGGGCCAGCGTTACCCTGGCGTCGCCGTTGACGCACGCCGCCAGCGGATAATTGCGGCCGAGTGCTTCCGGCTCGATGTCGATCTGGATCGCCGGCGTACCGATCTTCGGCACCGCCCAGAAATGGGTGGTCATGCCGCCGGTCTCGGTACCGATGAAGCAAATCAGGTCGGCGGCATTGACGACGCGGTTGGCGCTCTCGCGCGAATAGCTGCCGACCACGCCGACCGACAGCGGATGATTGCCGGCAATCGTATCCTTGCCGTTGAGCGAGGTCGCCACCGGGATTTGCAAGGCTTCGGCCAGCGCGACAAGCTCGGCCGCCGCGCCCGAAGCGCGCACGCCGCCGCCGGCGACGATCACCGGGCGCGCGGCGTCTTGCAGGATTTTCAGTGCCGCGCGCACGCTGCCGTCGTCCGGCGCCGGGCGGAACGCCGGTACGCGGGCGAATTGCGGCTCGACCAGCGGCTCCATGTCGGCCTCGTCGACATCGATCTGGCCTTCATTGCCGCGAAATTGCAGATGCACCGGGCCCGGACAGCCGGTCACCGCAGTGCGGAACGCCTGCCGCACCATGTCGGGGAAGCGCGCGACGTCGTCGACCGTAGCGTTGAACTTGGTCACCGGCTCGAACGCCGGCATGTCGTCGATCTCCTGATAGACCTTGCGGAATTTGGTCTTCGGCTCGCGGCCGCCGGTCATGGCGATGACCGGCGAATGGGCGAGCCAGGCGTCGCGCAAGCCGGCGGCGAGGTTGAGCGCGCCGATCACCTGTGCCATGCAGATGCCCGGCTTGCCGGAGGCGCGCGCATAGCCGTCCGCCATATAGGCCGCCGCTTTCTCGCCGTGCACGTGCAGCCGTTTGATGTCGGTGCGCCGCTCCATCTCGGCGAACGTCGTGCGCAGCACAGCGGGCACGTGAAAGATGTGGGTGACGCCGTAGCCCTTGAACATGTCGGCGAGGCATTGCGCCCCGGTCATCTTGCGATTGTGTCCGAGCAGCATCAGACGTTTCCTCCCTTTGCGTCTTATCCTGACCCTTATCCGCTTGGGCGCAAAATAGGAATGCCGGTACCGAACCGGACCAGGAACTGTCGCCAACGCCGGTAAGGCTTGAGGCCGTGCGATGCTTCGGTCACGCCGACGCGCCGGACGCCGAGCATCAGTGCCGGGAATTCGTGGGTCAGCAGCAGCGTGCTGTCGCCGATCCGGCCGTGCGCTCGCCTGATCGCGCTTCGCGCGATCTGTCTTCTCCCGGAACGGGCGTGGAAGAAAGCTAATCGTTGAACACCGCGACCGCGCGGATCGGCGAGCCGGTGCCTTCACGCCATTTCAGCGGCAGGCCGATGAACTGGAATTCGCCCTGGCCGAGCAGGGTTTCCAGGTTGCACAGGCTCTCCATGTGGGTGATGTCGAGTTCCAGGCAGGCTTTGTGAACCAGCGCGTTCACCTTGCCTTCCGGCCCCGGCCGCATCGAGTCGATGCCGAAATGCACGATGCCCTGACGCGCCAGCCATTCGGTCGCCGCGACGTTGACGCCGGGATTGTCGGTCGCATAGGCCGCCGTCGGGAACGTGCGCGCGTGATGGCCGGTGCAGATGAGCACCGTGCCCTGCTTGGGGATCGGTACCTCGGCTTTTTCCACGGCCGCCGCGAGATCGTCCGGGGTGATCTCCGCGCGCGGCGCGATGTGGCGCAGATCGATGCAGATGCCCTGGACGATGCAGTTTTCCAGCGGGTATTTGTCGATCGGCGTGCCGCTCTTGCCGAAGTGCCGCGGCGCGTCGATGTGGGTGCCGCCGTGGTCGGGCATGGAGAAGAACATCACGCTGTTGCCCTGGACGTTGCCGGAATCGGCAAAGGCCTCCTCGTGGGTCTTCCAGATGCCGTGGATGATCGGCGGCTGCCCCGGATAGGATGGCGTGCGATGATAGAGCTCGCGGCTTAGATCGACGATTCTCATTCCAACATCCTCCCCTTGCCGGCCGGGCTTGGCGCGAACACTATCCGCAAGCCGCAACCGCGACAACGCTGTCGCAACAACAACACGCCACGACAGTCAGGCAGGAGCGCCCCCATGAAGACCTCGACCGACCGCATCCTCACCACCCACACCGGCAGCCTGCCGCGGCCGAAGCCGCTGATCGATATCATTCTGCGCCGCGAGAAGGGCGACGCCGTCGCCGCCGACACGTTCGAGGCCGCGACCGCCAATGCGGTCGACGATATCGTGGCGCAACAGGTCGCCTGCGGCATCGACGTGGTCAGCGACGGCGAGATGAGCAAGCCGTCCTACACGACCTATATCCGCCATCGCGTCGCCGGCATCGCGATGGACCCGCGCGCCGCCGAGAAAGGCCGCGATATCATGATCGGCCGCGATCTGTTGGCGCATCCGGATTTCGCCCGCGAGGGCCGCAGTTTCTCCGCCATGCCGTTTCCCGGCTGCGTCGGCGAATTGCGCTACCAGGACCGTTCCGCGCTCGACCGCGACATCGCCCATCTGCAGGCGGCCGCGGCGAAATCGAAGCCGGCCGAAGTATTCATGACGGCGCCGTCGCCGGGCATCCTGACGCGCTTTATCATCAACCTGCATTACCCGAACGAGGAGGCCTATGTGGCGGCGCTCGCCGCGGTGCTCAAGACCGAGTACCGCGCCATCGTCGAGGCCGGCTTCGTGCTGCAGATCGATGCGCCCGACCTCGGCTCGGCGCGCAACAACCAGTACCGCCACCTCAGCGACGACGAATTCCGGGAAAAGATCGCCGAGCGCAACATCGCGGCGCTCAACGCCGCGATCGACGGCCTGCCAGCCGACCGCATGCGGCTGCACATCTGCTGGGGCAATTACGAGGGTCCGCACACCCACGACCTGCCGGTGACCAAGATCATCGACATCGCCTTCAAGGCCCGCGTCGGCGCCATCAGCATCGAGGCCGCCAATCCGCGCCACGACCACGAATGGGAAGACCTCAAGACGATCAAGATCCCCGACGACAAGATCCTCATTCCCGGCGTCATCAACTCGACGACGAATTTCGTCGAGCACCCCCGCCTCGTGGCGCAGCGCATCGGCCGCTACGCCGAAGTGGTCGACCGCGAGCGCCTGATCGCCGGCGTCGATTGCGGCTTCGGCACCGCCGTGCGCACCGAGCCGATGGTCGCCGACTCGATCGTGTGGGCCAAGCTGCGCGCGCTCAGCGAAGGCGCAGCCATCGCCAGCAAGCGGCTGTGGGGCGCGAAGGCGGCGTAGCGGACCGCGGTGGTATAAGGCCATGGCCTGAATCTTGAATGCTTGACGTGGAAAGTCACGTCCAGTTCGCGACGAGGCCGGCATGGATGTCTCGCCAAGCGCTCCGGTCAACGCCGACAGCCCGCTAGCGGCCGGTTTAAGCGCAATCCCGCAGGCGGCCGCCGCCGCGGGCGCGCGCCGGACCGTCCATCATTCGGGCAGCCCGTGGTTTTTGGCGCTCACCGCGCTCGGCGTCGTCTACGGCGACATCGGCACCAGCCCGCTCTACGGGCTCCAGGTCGCCTTCACCGGCATCGGTCATCCGATCCCGACGCCGGCTGATGTTTTCGGCATCGTGTCGCTGACATTCTGGGCGCTGATGCTGATGGTGTCGCTGAAATACGTCGTCTTCGTACTGCGCGCCGACAACGAGGGCGAAGGCGGCATCCTGGCGCTGCTTTCGCTGGTCGGCGCCGAGCGCGTCGCCAAGGGCAGCTCGCTGCCGGCGCTGGTTCTCCTCGGCATCGTCGGCGCCGCGCTGCTGTACGGCGACGGCGTCATCACGCCGGCGATTTCGGTGCTGTCGGCGATCGAAGGGCTCAAACTGGTGGCGCCGTCACTGGCCCCCGTCATCGTGCCGCTCACCCTGGCGATCCTGATCGGCTTGTTCGTCATTCAACGGCGCGGCACCGAAAGCATCGGCCGGCTGTTCGGACCGGTCATGGTCATCTGGTTCGTGGTGATTGGCGTGCTCGGCGCCATTAACGTCTGGGCCGCGCCGGCGATCATCGGCGCGGTCAATCCGGCCGCCGCCGTCCACCTTCTGCTGCAGGACCCGATCGTCTCGTTCGCGGTGGTCGGTGCGGTGTTCCTGACGCTCACCGGCGGCGAGGCGTTGTACGCCGACATGGGCCATGTCGGGCCGACGGCGATCCGGCGCGCCTGGTTCGCCCTGGTGCTGCCGGCGCTCCTTTTGAATTATTTCGGCCAGGGCGCGCTGGTGCTGGCCAACCCATCGGCGGCCGACAGCCCGTTCTACAAACTGGCGCCCGACTGGGCGCTCATCCCCATGGTGGCGCTGGCCGCCGCCGCTACCATCATCGCCTCGCAGTCGCTGATCTCCGGCGTGTTTTCGCTGACCCGACAGGCGATGCTGATGGGGTTGTGCCCGCGGGCGCGGATCGTGGCGACGTCGAACGATGAGGAAGGTCAGATCTACGTGCCGGCCGCCAACTGGCTGTTGATGACCGGCACGCTGTTGACGGTAATCATGTTTCGGACTTCCGACAACCTAGCGGCCGCTTACGGCATCGCGGTGTCGGGCACCATGCTGACCACGACCATTCTGCTCTACCGCGTCTCAACGACGCGATGGGGCTGGCCGCCGGCGCTGGCGGTTCCGGTGATCGGCGCTTTTGCGGCGATCGATTCGACCTTCCTGGTGTCGAACTCGATGAAGTTCGTCGCCGGCGGCTGGTTTCCGGTGATCATCGGCGGCGCCATCGCCGTCCTGATGCTGTCGTGGCGCAAGGGCGCCGCGGAAGTGCGGGCGCGGCTGCGCGGCATGTCGATGCCGCTCGATCAATTCCTCGACTATGCCGACAAAAGGGTGATCGGCCGAGCGCCGGGCATGGGAGTCTGGCTCACCAAAGTCGAACACGGCGCGTCGCCGATGTTGCTGCGCCATATCGAGCACAACCGCGTCCTGCATCAGAGCGTGGTGCTGTTGAGCTTCGTGGCCGAGCATCGGCCGCGCGTGCCGTTCGACAAGCGCCACGTGCTGGAGCGCCTGGGGCATGGCTTCTATCGCATCCAGGTGCGGCTTGGCTTCATGCAGACGCCCGACATTCCGTTGACCCTGATCAATTGCAGGATGCTCGGCTTCGACGGCGATCTGGACAGCAAGAACTATTATCTCGCCCACGAGACCATCGTGCGCCAGCCCGAGGACTCGGCCATGGGCCCGGTATCGTTCGCGATCTTCTCGTTTCTCAACCGGATCGCCAGCCGGGCGCCGGATTTTTTCAAGATTCCCCAGGACGCCATCATCGAAGTCGGCTTCCGCGTCGAGATTTAAGCCTTTTGCTCCGCGGCCGCGGCCGACGCTCCGACCCCGGGATCGGAGCGGCTCGCCCGCGCGGCACCGCCGATGAATTGGCTCGCGCGACGTCCTGGATTTCGCTTCACTGCACACGGACAACAGAGCTTTTGGAGCGATCGCATGGATATCAGCGCCATCTTTTCGCATGTCACCGTGAACCCGTTGGTTGCCATCGCCGTGCTCGCCGCCACGACCGTCACCGATGCGGTCTATGTGTTTTTCACTGCGGCGGTCGCGTCGCGCCACCGCGTCCGGGCCGCGAACTGGAGCGCCGTTTGGTATTTGCTCGCAGCCTTTTCGGTGATCAGCTATACGGGAAATCCGGTTTATGTCGTGTTCGCCGCGGTCGGCTCGTGGGTCGGCGCCTATGTGTCGGTGACATGGCTCAACCGCCGCCAGCCGGAAGTCGCGCCCGTCCGTCCGGGGCCGCCATAACACCGCAGCGAGGAACACGATGAACCTGCAAGTGTCGTCGCCCCAACCGACCGGATCGCGCGAGCGCTCGCTCGAGGAGGTCAAGGCCGAATTCATGCGCCGCGCCGGGCGGCTCAGCCCGTTCGAGGACATCCGCCGCGACGATGCCGAGCGGGTGATGAATGCGCTGCAAAGCCTCGACAAGGATCATTGGGCGGCACAGTGGAGCAAGATCGGCCTCGCCTACGAGGCCAAGGCCGACGCCCGCGCCAAAGCCGGCGCGCCCGGCGCCGAGCTTGCCGCGCTTTACATGCACGGCTTCGATGCCTGCCGCGTCGGGCGCTATCCGACGCCGAATTCGCCCGGCAAGCTCGAAGCGTTCCGCCATTCGCTGCGCATATTCCGCAAGGCGGCGCGATATTTCGACCCGCCGCTCGACATTGTCACGCTGCCGTTCGACGGCAAGACGCTCACCGGCTATCTGCAGCGCCCGCCCGGCGTCGCCAAGCCGCCGGTGGTGCTGCATTGGGGCGGCGTCGACGGCTGGAAAGAGGATCGCCTGCGCATCGCCAAGGCGGTGATGGAGCAAAACCTCGCTTCGCTGACCATCGACATGCCGGGCTCGGGCGAAAATCCGGTGTCGTACGGCGATCCGGCGGCGGAGCGCACTTATCTCGCCTGGCTTGATCATCTGGCGCAGCGCGCCGATGTCGACGGCGCCCGGATCGGCGTCTGGGGCGGCAGTTTCGGCGCCTACTGGGCGGCCCGGCTCGCCCACGTCGCCGCCGACCGCCTCAAGGGCGCGGTGTTCCATGGCGGCAATATCCATTACGGCTTTCAGAAGGAGTGGCTCGTGCCGGCCTTCACCACCGGCGGCGCCACCTACCTGTTCGGCGCGCAGAGCCTTCTGGAAGCGCGCGGCCGCGCCATCGGCACGACCACGCTGGAGGAGTTCCTGGACATCGCGCCGCGCTTCTCGCTGTTGACGATGGGGCTGCTCGACAAGCCATCGGCGCCGATCCTCGGCGTCAATGGCAAGCTCGACGATCAGGCGCCGGTCGACGACATCTATCTCCTGATGGAGCACGGCAGCCCGAAGTCGGCGCGCATCTATGCGCAGGGCCATCACATGGGCCGCACGCCGGGCGAGCCGGCGGAGCACATCACGACGATGATCGTGGAATGGCTGCGGCAGCAGCTGGCGTAGCTGGAGGCAACACTCGTGGTCGATGCGGCGCTCGTCATCGCAAGACGGGACCCGCCTGCGAATCATTCAGGCCCGCTTGAAATCACTCCGGCTTGAAGTTCATCGCCACGCCATTGATGCAATAGCGCAGATGGGTCGGCGGCGGCCCGTCCTCGAAGACATGGCCGAGATGGCTGCCGCAGCGGCTGCAATGCACTTCGGTGCGCGCCATGCCCCAGCTCCGGTCGGTCGTGGTCTCGACCGCGCCCGGCTCGGGGTCGTTGAAGCTCGGCCAGCCGGTGCCGCTTTCGAATTTCTTCTTCGCAGCGAACAGCGCCTGATTGCAGCCGACGCAGTAGAACGTGCCGGCGCGCTTCTCGTAATTGAGCGCGCAGCTGCCCGGGCGCTCGGTGCCGTGCTCGCGCATGATGTGAAACTGCTCGGGCGTCAGCAGCTTCTTCCACTCCGCCTCGGTGTGGGTGACGGGATAATGCTTGGTGTCCAGGTTCGCGCTCATGGCCATACCCTATTGATGAGGATTGCCGTTTGGTGAGAATGCCGTTCGATCGTTCGATGAGGATACCGATAAACCTAATTCATGGGTCGATCGTTCGATGAGGATACCGATAAACCTAATTCATGGGCAGCAAAGCGCAATCGCATTGCCTGGCGGCTCCGAAGCTGTGATCGCGATTTGATCGCGCGCCGATCGCGCGGGAGCGCCTCAATCCACCTTGATGTTGGCGAACTTGACGACCTTGGCCCACTTTTCGGTTTCGGCGGCAAGGAACCTGCCGAATTCGCCTGCCGTCATCGGCATGGGCGCGCCGCCCAGGCTGCCAAGCTTCGCCACCATGGCGGCATCGGCGAACGCCGCGTTGATGCCGCCGTTGAGCCTGTCGACTACCGTGACGGGGGTGTCCTTCGGCGCGCCGATGCCGGCCCAGCCGCTGGCCTCGTAGCCCGGCACGAAATCCGCCACCGTCGGCAGGTCAGGCAGCGCCGCGGAGCGCGCCGCCGTCGTCACCGCCAGGGCACGTACTTCGCCGGCCCGGATATGCGCGATCGACGAGGTCAGCACGTCGAACATCACCTGCACGCGTCCGGCGATCAGATCGGTCAGCGCCTGGGCCGGACCGCGATACGGCACGTGGGTCATGTCGATCCCTGTCATGATCTTGAACAGCTCCGCCGCGACATGAGAGCCGGTGCCGTTGCCGGACGACGCAAAGTCGACCTTGCCGGGATTGGCCTTGGCGTAGGCGATGAATTCGGCAACGCTCCGGACCGCGAGCGACGGGTTGATCTCCATCACCAGCGGCACGCGCAGGATGCCGGCAACCGGCGCCAGGTCGCGAATAAAATCGAAATTGAGATTGCCGTAGAGCGACGCATTGATCGTGTTCGCCGGCGTAACCAACAGGAGAGTGTAACCATCGGCCGGCGCATGGAGCGCCATCTCCGCGGCGATATTGCTGCCGGCGCCCGGCCGGTTGTCGATGATGAATTGCTGGCCGAGGCGCGGCGACAGCCAATCGCCGATCAGGCGGGCATTGATGTCGGAGGCGGCGCCGGGCGGAAAACCGACGATGACATGCACCGGCCGCGCCGGATAGGATTCCGCTCGCGCCAGCGGTGCGAGCGACGGCAGCGTGGCCGCGCTCGTCAGCAGACCGAGGAAGTCTCGTCGTTTCATGGCGACCGCCAAACGGCTCGCTACTTTTCGGTGACGCGGTTGGTGTAGTCGATCAGATAATCCCTGATGTTGCGCGGAACCTTGCCGAGGCCGGCCAGGATGTCCTGACCTTCGCGGCCCGATATCATCACCGGCTCGACCGCCAGCACGCGCGAATAATCGGCGAGGAACTGCTGATCCTTCCACAGCTCGTCGAAGGCCGCGCGCATCGTCGCCACGATGTCGTCGGGCGACTTCGGCGGCATCGCGGCGACGCGGAACATCGCCAGCTGCGGATCAGATGCGGCGCGCAGCACCTGATAGCGGAAATCCCCGGCCAGCGACTTGCCGCCGGTGACGCCGGCATAGAATTCCTCGAAGGTCGGCATATCGGGCAGCGACGAGCTGCGCGGATAAGTGCCGTCCTTGCCGCGCGGCGCCAACTGCCACAGCGGAATGACGACGTCCTTGAGCGACGGCGCCGCCGAACCGAGCCAGCCGGACAGCGACGTGTTGGCCATTTGCCCGGTGTTCTGCAGGATCGCGGTCTCCACCTCTTTGAGCCCGCGATAGGCGGGTATCGGCTGGTACTCGATGCCGAGAAGATCGAGCGACAGCTCCTGATTGATGGAGTTGATGTTCTGGGCGTTGAGCGAGAGCGCCTTGAAATCCTTGGCCTTCATCAAGTCGGCCGGAAGGTTGATGCCGGGCGGCGTGTCCTTGCGCATATAGACGACCAGCGGACTTTCCACGCCGGCAAGCAGCACGAAATCGGAGAAGCGGGTGCGGACCGAAGGATTGTCGGTGAGTTCGGCCATGACGTCGAGGGTGAAGAAGCCGATGGTCTCGCCGTTGGGCGTGGCGTCGCCGAGCTCGTTGCTGCCGAGCAGCCCGGAGCCGCCGCCGATATTCTTCACGATGATGGTCGGAGCGCCCGGAATGTGCGCCGGCAGGTGCTGCGCGACGATGCGGCCCTCGATGTCGGTCGGCCCGCCGGGCGGATAGTTGACGATCATGGTGATCGTCTTGCCCTTGTAGTATTGGGCGGCGGCGCTGTGCGGAAAAGCCGCGGCAAGCACCAGGAGCCCGGCGGCAATCAGCATGGTCCGTCTCATGGATCGTCCTTCCCTCGAACAAGCCTCGACGTCGATCGAACGGATGTCCTGACAGTCATACCGAACGAGCATATGGAAGATCCGGCCGCTTCGCGACTCCCTCCGACACCGCAACCAGGAGAGCTCATGTTCGAAAAGCCAGGCATCCCCGAATTGCGGCGTGCGGCGCAGCAACTCGGCATGAATCCAAGCGACGACTATCTGCGCGCGGTCGATGAGATCGCTGGCCCACTGGCGCAAGCCTATGTGGCGCTCGATGCGATGCCGGATGAGTTGCCGCCGGTGAAATATCCGCGCGGGCCGGGCCGCCGTCCGCAGCGCGATGAGAACAAGTACGGCGCCTGGTACGTGAAAACGTCGATCAAGGGCCGGACGGACGGCAAGCTCGCCGGCCGCCGCATCGCGCTCAAGGACAACATCTGCCTCGCCGGCGTGCCGATGATGATCGGCACCGCCATCCTTGAAGGCTATGTGCCCGATATCGACGCCACGATCGTCGAGCGCATTCTCGATGCCGGCGGCGAAATCGCCGGCAAGGCGGTGTGCGAATATTACTGCGTGTCCGGCGGCAGCCACACCAGTTCGACCGGCCCGGTGCAAAACCCGCGCAAGGCCGGATACAGTGCCGGCGGCTCGTCGTCCGGCAGCGCGGCACTGGTTGCCGGCGGCGAAGTGGATATGGCGATCGGCGGCGACCAGGCCGGCTCGATCCGCATCCCGGCCAGCTTCTGCGGCATCGTCGGATTAAAGCCGACCTTCGGTCTGGTGCCGTATACCGGCATCGCTCCGCTCGAGATCACGATCGACACCTGCGGTCCGATGACCGCGAACGTGCGCGACAACGCCTTGCTCCTTGAAGTGATCGCCGGGCCGGACGGCATCGACTCGCGCCAGTGCGGCGTCGCCGCCGGCCGCTACACCGACGCGCTCGACGGCGGCGTCGCCGGTTTGCGCATCGGCGTGCTCAGGGAGGGCTTCGGCCATGCCAATTCCGAGCCGGACGTCGACGCGCGGGTGCGCGACGCGGCCCGCCGCTTTGCGGCGCTCGGCGCCAAGGTCGAGGATGTCTCGGTGCCGGCGCACACTGACGGCTTCCCGGTGTGGGCGGCGATCCGTGGCGACGCGGCTTGCGTCACGCTCCTGGAAATGAACGGCGCAGGCATCAACCACGAAGGCCTCTACGTCACCAGCCTGCTCGATCACGCGATGGGCTGGCGCAGCCGCGCCGACGAATTCGCCGACACCATCAAGATCGCCTCGATCTTCAGCAAATATACCCTCGACCGCTACGGCGGCCACTATTACGCCAAGGCGCAGAATATCCGGCGGCGGTTGCGTGCGGCCTATGATGCCGCGCTCGCGGCGCACGATATCCTGCTGCTGCCGACGACGCCGATGAAGGCGACGCCGATTCCGAAACCAGGCGCGACGCCGCAGGAAATCACCCGGCGAAGCTGGGAGGCGACCCGCAACACCTGTCCGTTCAACGTCACCGGCCATCCCGCCATCAGCGTGCCGTGCGGCATGGCGGACGACCGTCCGATCGGCCTGATGCTGGTGGCCCGCGCCTACGACGAGGCCACCGTCTACCGGGCCGCCGCGGCGTTCGAGCGCGCCGGCGATTGGATGAAATTCTAAGAGCAATCCGTCATGGCTGCAGCAGCCCATCGCAGGCGCGGCGCGCTCGCGCTCGTCGCCGTCGAGCTCGCGGTGATGTTCGTCGGCGCGATCATGCCGACGCCGCTTTATCCGCTGTACCGGCAAGAATTCGGATTTTCCGGCGTCACGTTGACCCTGATCTACGCTGTCTATGTGCTGGGAAATCTCGGGGCGTTGCTGTTGTTTGGCCGGCTCGCCGACCAGATCGGCCGCCGGCCCGCCAGCTTGCTGGCGATCGGCGTCGGCTTTGCCGCCACCATCGCGTTCGCTATCGCGGCGGCGACGCCGTGGCTGTTCGCCGCGCGGGCGCTGAGCGGCTTTTCCACCGGCCTGGGCGCGAGCGCGGCCACCGCGTGGATCGCCGAGCTGTACACCGGCACGCGCAAGGGCGCCGCCGCGCGGATCGCGTCGGCAGCCAACTTCTTCGGCTGCGCCGCTGGGCCGGTGCTCGGCGGGTTGCTGGCGCAATTCGCGCCGGCGCCGTTGCGGCTGCCCTTCCAGGTCTATCTGGTCATGCTGTGCGCCATCGCCGGCGCCGTCCTGCTGGCGCCCGAAACGGTGACCAATCCGAAACGTCTCGGCGAACTGTCGCTGAAGCCACGGCTTGGTGTGCCGCCGCGGATCGCGCTGCAGTTCCTGTCGCCCGCCGTCGCCGGCTTCGCCACCTTCGCGCTCATCGGGTTTTACGCCGCCTTGATCCCGAACCTGCTTGCCGAAAGCCTGCATGCGTCCGCCCCGGCGATGTCAGGCGCAATCGTGGGCGAGTTGTTCGGCATTGCCGCGGTGACGATCCTGGCGACCGGGGGGATCGCGAGCCAGGCCACCATGCTGAGCGCGCTGGCGCTGCTAGTGCCCGGCGTCTGGCTTCTGGTCGGCGCCGAAGTCTTCCAATCGATGCCGGTTCTGATCGTCGCCGCCGCACTCGGCGGCGTCGCTGGCGGGCTCGGCTACCGCGGCAGCCTCGAAGTGATCAACCGCATCGCCCCCGCCGAGCGGCGCAGCGAAGTGGTGTCGAGCTATCTGGTCGCGCTGTTTGCCGGCAATTCCGTGCCGGTGATCGGCATCGGGCTCCTTTCGGCGCTGGCGGGAACGCTCGTCGCCCACGTGACCTTCGCCGCCGTGATCACCGCGCTCGCCGCCGTCGCGGCGCTGACCGGGATCAGATATGGGCCGAAAAAGCAGGCGAGATAGAAACCCCCAACCGGTTTGCTATCTGTTATTTGATCGCCAGCGGGTTGGTCGGCGAGCCGACCGCGCCGGTGATCGGGATGGCCGGCGCGACGAACATGAATTCGTACACGCCGTCGGCGGCGCAATCCTCGGCGAGCTCTTTCAGATAGAAGATCTCGCCCATGGTCATGCCCATGATCGGGATGGTGATCCAGTGCCAGGGCTGGTTGATGCCGCCTTCGGTATTGTTCGGCCGCACCTCGCAGCCCCAGGTGTCGCTCGCCAGCGCCGCCAGTTCGGTGCGGGCGACGAATTCCAGCGTCTCGAAGGCAAAGCCCGGCGCGTCACCGCCCGGATAGCCGTCCCAACTGCCGGCTTGCAGACAGCGCTCCATCTGCCCGGTGCGCACGATGATGTAATCGCCGCGCTTGAACGCGACCTTCTGCTGTTTCGCCGTCAGCTCGAGATCCTCGCAGCTGATGCCGTAGCCGTCGTCGAGGCAGTCCTTGCCCAACGCGCGCGCCACGTCGAGGAACACGCCGCGGCCGACCATCTTGGCCTTGGTTTTTTCGATGCCGCATTTCGCCGCGCCGAACGACGACACCTCCCGGCAATCGTAGCCGTTCCACATGTTGTTCTCGTAGAACACATGGCCGAGGCCGTCCCATTGCGTGCCGCATTGCAGCGGCATCACCACCATGTCGTCGGCGGCGCGGATGCCGCGCTTGTCGAGCACGCCCGCATAGGCGTCGGTGCCGGTGCGCAGCATGGTGTGCAGCGGGTTGATGCGGCCGAGCACCGGATAGTTGGTCTTGCCGCCCTGCGGGCCGTTATTGTCGAAATTGAGGGCCAGCGAGATCACCTTGCCCTTTGTCACCAGCCGCGCCGCGGCGACGATGTCGTCGGCCGCCGTGTAATTGAGCGTGCCGATTTCGTCGTCGGGACCCCATTTGCCCCAGTTCTTGTATTTCTCGGCGGCGGCGCGCAGGTCGTCGCGCGTTACTTTCTTGCTCATCGCGTTTCCTCTTGTCGTTGAATTCCAACCCGAAAGCGGTCAGTCCGATACCCCTTCGCCGAACACCAGGCTGTGTCCGTCGAGATCGGTCACCACGAATTCGCGCATGCCGTAGGGCTCGGTGGCGGGCGGGCGCGCGATGTTGGCGCCGCGCGCGGCCAGTTCGTCGTGCAGCGCATCGACGCCTTTGCAAAAAATGCACACGATCGACGTCGCAACCGGCGCGCGGGCGTTGAGGTGGATGGCGGCATCGCCCAGACAAAGACAAACATAGAGCGGCGGATCAGCCCAGGTGAATTGCACCGTGAAGCCCAGCTTGTCGCGGTAATAGGCCAGCGCCGCGGCCATGTCTTTGACGTAGAGGACGGCGGCGAGGCCGGTGATCTGAAATGCTGGACCGGTCATGTGCCCGCCTCGTCATGCGCCGGTTTTGCCGGCTTGCTGCCCCGCCGCCGGAAGCGATGATAGCAAGAACGATCCGCGGGAGGACAGCCTATGCGGCGAACGACGGCGCGAACCGCGGCAGCGGCACGTCACGTGGCTTGAATGACCGGACTATTTCGCGCGCCGGCGCGGAACGCCCGCCGGCGCGCACTATGTCGGTCAGCGCCGCATCAGGCCGGCGGCTTTCAGCGCCGCGTCGATGATCGGGCCCGGGGCGACACGGGAGCGCGCGCCGGCCGGCGCTTTCGCAAGCTCGGGAGCGGGGAGACCGGCAGCTTTGAAGGCCGCCGCTATCACGAGGTTGGGGTCGAGCATGCGGGCTGCGTCCGACCCGGCGTCTGCACCGATTCGAGCCTTCGTCCGGACGGCTCCGGCCGCCAGCGGCTGCGGCAGCGCAGCGACGGCACGGCCGTCGGTTCGAACTTGGTGCGGCTCCAGCATGATCGCGGGCGCGCGCGGCACCGCAATGGGGCTGTCGCTCAAGCGCCAGAAGCTTGCAATGCGGTGCGTGGAGGAGATTCCCACATCGAGAAAGAAAAGCCCCGCGGCACCGCAATTGTCGTCGCCCATCGCCGATTCGAGCGGGACGCCGTGCGCCATGCCGTCGATGGAAAATGCCTCGATGCGCGGCTCGCCATCGGCGTCCGCCCACACGCGGCGGCGATGGCTTCCGATCGTTTCCTCATAGGAGGGAGCAGCAGCCAGGCCATGCACGTCGGTCCACTGCCGGACAATGTCCTCGGCGTTCGAAGGCTTCACGATCGGATCGGCGGTGCCGTGCCAGACCGAGAGCTTCGGCCATGGCCCCCGATGTTTCGAGGCCGCGCGCACCCGATCGCCCAACGTGTCCGCGGATTGCGATTGCTCGGTGAACATGGCGTCGAGCGCCTGCTGCACCGACCGGGCGCATCCGTAGGGAAGTCCCGCAATGATGGCCCCGCCGGCAAAGACCTCCGGATACGTTGCCAACATCGCCGATGCCATGGCGCCGCCCGCCGAGAGGCCGGTCACGAATACGCGGCGCCGATCAATGCCGAATTCAGCGACGGCATGCTCGACCATCTGTTGGATCGAGAGCGCTTCGCCCTGGTCGCGCGTGGTGTCGCCCGGCAGAAACCACGAGAAACATTTCTGCGGATTGTTGGCCGGCTGCTGCTCCGGATACACGACCGCAAAGCCGAGGCGATCGGCGAGTTGCGACCAACCGGCACCATGCTCGTAGGCTTCCGCAGTTTGGCTGCAGCCATGCAGCGCGACTACCAAAGGCGCCAGGCGCGGCAACCGCCCGGGGACGTAAGCGAACATGCGCAGGTTGCCGGGATTTGCCCCGAATGCCGTGAGTTCCCGCAGCCGTGTCGGTGGCTGGCCCTGGGATCTTGACGAGCACTCCGCTTTCGCGGCGGCACCCGCAAGAAGGTCCTCGAACCTCCGGCGAAAGGCCTGGAGGCGGGCCATTGCCTTACCCATATCGCGCATTCGAACCCCTATGTTGCATCGCAGCATATCAATGCTGCAGCGCACGTGGTGTTCCATTTGGCAAGTGTCAAGCCGCGCTTTTCGCCCCGCGCGAAGCGAGCCACGTGCGGCGCTCGGCCGTTCTCAGACCCGCCAATCCCCATTAACCTCTTCCAGCGGGCTCGAGGCTGACTTAGAAGTTGCCGACAAGAGAATCTGCAAGGCGCATCGTCGACATTCGCAAGATCGCGATTTCCGCTGCAATCGACTCGCCGATTCGCGCGTCGATTTGTCCGCTGCATCACCGACGTCGTCGTGCGCGACGCAAACCGATCGGAGGACACAAAATGAGAGCAACCACCGCATGGGCCTGTCTGGCCGCATTCTGCGCCAGTCTGGCCACGGCGAGCGCCGGCCGGGCCGCCGACGCCTATCCGGCCCATCCGGTGAAGATCATCGCGCCGTTCACGGCCGGCGGCCCCACCGACCTGGTGGCGCGGCTGTTGGCCGACAAGCTTTCGCAGAGCCTGAAGCAGCAGTTCTATGTCGAGAATCGCCCGGGCGCCGGCGGCAACATCGGCATGGTCCAGGTGGCGCGGTCACCGGCCGACGGCTACACGATCCTGGTGGCGAGTTCGAGCTATGTGGTCAATCCCAGCCTTTACGCCAGCAAGCCTTACGACCCGTTCAAGGACTTCGCGCCGATAACGCTGGCCGCCGCAGCGCCGAATATCCTGGTGGTCCACCCTTCGCTCACGACCAAGACCGTCAAGGAACTGGTCGCACTGCTGCAGGCCAACCCCGGCAAATATGCCATCGCCAATCCGGGCCTTGGCACTACGCCGCAACTCGCGGCCGAATTGTTCAAGCTCAAATTCAAGCTCGACCAGCCGAGCGTGCCGTTCGCCGGCGGCGCTCCGGCGATCCAGGCGACGGTCGCCGGACAGACGCAGATCGGCTTCGCCAATCTGACGCCGGCCGAGCCGCAAATCACCGGCGGCACCCTGCGCGGTCTCGCCATCACCGCGCTCAAGCGCTCGGAGGCGTTGCCCGATATACCGACGATGCTGGAATCCGGGATCGAAGGCCAGGAGTCCGAAACCATGCAGGGCGTGCTCGTCCCGGCGGCAACGCCGCAGGCCATCGTCGACCTGCTCAACCACGCGATCGTCGACGCCATGCGGCAGCCGGACGTGAAGACGAAGTGCGCGACGGTCGGCCTCGACATCGTCGCCGGCACGCCGGCGGAATTCGCCGTCTATATCAAGAAAGAAGTCGACAAGTGGCAGGGCGTCATCGCCGACGCCAAGATCGCGCAGATCCAATAGGCGGCGCGAGACCAAGGTCAATGCGCATCGTCGACATTCGCGAGACCGCGATCCCGCTGCAATCGACGCTCGCCAACTCGAGCATCGACTTCTCCGAGATGACGACGTCGGTGGTCGCCGTCATCACCGATGTCGTGCGCGACGGCAATCCGGTGTGCGGCTTCGCGTTCAATTCGACCGGGCGCTATGCCTGCGGCGCACAGATGCGGGCGCGGTTCATTCCACGCATTCTCAAGGCCGATCCGAAGACCTTGCTCGACGACGCCGGCGACAATTTCGCACCGGAGAAAATTCTCGCCGCGATGATGGCGAACGAAAAATCCGGCGGCCACAGCGAGCGCTCGATCGGCATCGGCACCATCGAGGTCGCGGTCTGGGACGCGGTCGCCAAGATCGCGCGACAGCCGCTGCACCGGCTCATTGCCGCGCGCTTCAACGGCGGCAAGGTCGCCGACAAGGTGTTTTGCTATGTGGGCGGCGGCTGGTACGCGCCGGGCAAGACCACGGCGGATCTGCAGGACGAGATGCGGGCACATCTCGACGCCGGCTACACCATGGTGAAGATGAAAGTCGGCGGCTTGCCGCTTGCCTCCGACCTGGCCCGGGTCGAGGCGGTCAAATCGATCCTGCCGCCGGGCGGCCAGCTCGCGGTCGATGCCAACTCGAAATTCCACCGCGGCGACGCCCTCGCCTATGCGCGCGGGCTGAAGCCGTTCGCGCTGCGCTGGTTCGAGGAGCCGTGCGATCCGCTGGATTTCGCGCTGCTTACCGAGATCGCCGCGGCCTATGACGCGCCGCTGTCGACCGGCGAGAATTTGTTCTCCACCCAGGACGTCGAGAACCTGGTGCGCTTCGGCGGCTTGAAGCCGGCGCGCGACGACGTCATCCAGGTCGACCCGCCGCAGGCCTACGGCATCGCGCAATACGCCGCGACCCTCGCCATGCTGGCGCGCCATCAATGGCCGCGACGGCTGTTGTTTCCGCACGGCGGCAACCAGATGTCGCTCGCCATCGCTGCCGGCTTCGGGCTGGGCGGCGCGGAATCCTATCCAGGCGTGTTCGGCGACTTCGGCGGCTTCGCCGACGATGCCGTGCTCGACGGCGGCTATCTGACATTGTCGGACCGCCCCGGCATCGGCTTCGAGGGCCAGGCGCGGCTGTACCGCATCATGCGTGAACTGGCGGCGGGATGACGCCGGCTGGCGCGACGTCGGTGTTACCACCGATCGACTTGTTAGCACCTCGGCAACCCCCGTGCTCTAGCGTCGTCGCCGTTAAGATAACTGGCGTACCCTGATGAACGGCCCCGCAATCTGAACGACCAGCGCTCCTAGGTCTGCGGGGCCGTTCTATCCGGTATTGCCGTTGCGCAGCGACAGCGCCCTCGGCCAACACGTCGGCGCCGACGGCAAAATCCAGATAGAGCGGCGTGAAATCCTCGACGCTGATGGCGAGCGCGCCGGGCGTCACGCGGGCGTGGTGCCGATGCGCACGCTCACGTTACTCGCCCTTGATGCCGTGATCGCGGATCACCTTGCCCCAGCGCGCGATCTCCTCGCGAAGATAGCTCGCAAACGCTTCGGGCGTGCTCGGCGCCGGCGTGGTCCCGGCATTGTGCAGGCGCGCATGGAGTTGCGGATCGTCGAGCGCCGCCACCAACGCGGCATTGAATTTGGCGATGATCGGCGCCGGCGTGCCGGCCGGCGCCAGCACGCCGGCCCAGTTGTCGCCGACCACGCCGGGAAAACCCTGTTCGACGAAGGTCGGCACATCGGGAAAAATATCGGAGCGTGTCGTCGAGGTTGCGGCCAGCGCCTTGAGCTTGCCGGCTTGTACCTGCCCCATCACCGTCGGCACGTCGCCGAACACGCCGTCGAGGCGGCCGGCGAGGATGTCGGTTATGGTCGGCGCCGCGCCGCGATACGGCACGGGCTGCAGCTTGATGCCGGCGGCATCCTCGAACAGCTGCAGGCCGAGATCGGACAGCGCGCCGCGCCCGGTGATGCCGATGGTGATCGTGCCGGGCTCGCGCTTCGCCAGCTCGGCAAGCCCGCGCGCCGAATCGACCTTCATGGCGGCGTTCACCACCAGCATGGTGGAATTGACCGCGGCCTTGCCGACCGCGGCAAAATCCTTCAGCGGATCGTACGGCAGGTCGCTGCGTAGCGCCGGATTGATCGCAACCGCGCCGACGGTGGTAAAGAACAGCGTGTAGCCGTCCGGATCGGACTTCGCCACGTATTCGGCGCCGACCGCGCCGTTGGCGCCGGGCTTGTTCTCGACCGCGACCGGTTGGCCGAGCAGGCCTTGCACCTTGTCGGCAATGATCCGCGCCGTGAAATCGGTGGCGCCGCCCGGCGCAAACGCGACGATGAGGCGGATCGGACGCGTGGGATAATCCTGGGCCGACGCAGTGCCGGAAAAAATCGCCGCCACGGCGAGACAGACGAGCCGCAGCGCAGAAATTGCGAACCGCGTCGCTCGCAGGTGTGGGCTGAAATCCGGCATTGGCTCCGCTCGTCCCGCGCAAGAGGGCATCCAGTCGGGCCCCCCTCGCGCAGCGACGACCGGATAATAGCGGATGGTCACGGCTATCCCGACAGCCGCTCGATCGCGGCGCCGCAGCGGGCGAGCTTGTCTTCCAGCCGCTCGAAGCCGCGGTCGAGATGATAGACGCGGTTGACGATGGTCTCGCCTTCGGCCGCCAGCGCGGCGATGACGAGCGACACCGAGGCGCGCAGGTCGGTAGCCATCACCGGCGCGCCTTTGAGTTTCTCGACGCCTTCGATCGTGGCGCGCTCGCCGGCGAGCTGGATGCGCGCGCCGAGCCGCGCCAGTTCCTGCACGTGCATGAACCGGTTCTCGAAAATAGTCTCGACGATGTGCGAGGTGCCGCGCGCGCGGGTCATCAGCGCCATGAGCTGGGCCTGCAGGTCGGTCGGGAAATCGGGAAACGGCGCGGTGGTCACCTCGACGGGCGCGAGGTGCACGCCGTTTCGCGCCACCCGGATGCCTTGATTGGTCGGCGTCACCGTGACGCCGCTCTGCGTCAGCACGTCGAGGGCGGCCTGCAGCAGCTCGGGCCGGGCGTTCTGCAGCAGAATATCGCCGCCGGCCATGGCCACGGCCATCGCATAGGTGCCGGTCTCGATGCGGTCGGGCAGCACGGCGTGACGGGCGCCGTGCAGCTTCGTCACGCCGTCGATGATGATGCGCGACGTGCCGGCGCCGGTGATGCGCGCGCCCATCTTGTTGAGGCAGTCGGCGAGGTCGGCGATTTCCGGCTCGCGCGCGGCGTTCTCGATCACCGTGGTGCCGTTGGCGAGCGAGGCCGCCATGATCGCGGTGTGGGTGCCGCCGACGGTGACCTTGGGAAACACGATCTCGCCGCCGCGAAGCCCATGCGGCGCCCGCGCCACCACGTAGCCGCCGTCGATCTCGATCGCCGCGCCGAGTTGCGCAATCGCCATGATGAGCAGATCGACCGGCCGCGTGCCGATGGCGCAGCCGCCAGGCATCGACACCCGCGCCTCGCCCATGCGCGCCACCAGCGGCGCCAGGACCCAGAAGCTTGCCCGCATCCGGGAGACCAACTCGTAGGGCGCCGTGGTATCGACGATCTGGGCGGCGGAAATGTGCAGGGTCTGGCCCTGCTCGGCGGTCTCGCCGGGCCGCTTGCCGCTGGTCATGATGTCGACGCCGTGATTGCCGAGGATGCGCTGTAACAGCGCCACGTCGGCGAGCCGCGGTACATTGTCGAGGATCAAGGTCTCCTCGGTGAGGAGACTGGCGATCATCAGCGGCAGCGTGGCGTTCTTGGCCCCCGAGATCGGGATCGTGCCGATGAGCGGCCGACCGCCGACGATGCGAATGCGATCCATTGCCTATCCCCCGCGGCCCGATCCGGGCTCGTCCGATCCCTCGTTCGACTTGGGTCCCGGATTGCGGCGAAAGTCGGGAGTGTGCGCCACGATCCCGGCGTGTGCTTCGCCGGCGTCATCGGCCGGCGCGCCGGCTACCCGGCTGCGCGCTTGGGCCTTGCGCCGCTTGAGGTTTTCCCGTAGCGCCGCGGACAGGCGCTCGCCGCGCGCCGCCCATTTGTCGGCTTTGCCGCGCTTGATCATGCCGCTCGCCGCTTCGTTCTTGTTCGCTCTGGTTTGCTCTTGGCGGCCGTTCACTTGCGCCGAAATCCCCCCTATGGCAAGGAACGCCGCGCAATTTCATCTAGTTCCGTAAAGGCGTTCGCCGAGATCTTTCCACATCGGCCGCTGCCGTAGCTCAGTGGTAGAGCACTCCCTTGGTAAGGCGAGCTGGTCTAACAAAATCAATAACTTAACTGACTATTTGGCGACAGTGGCGACAGCGTTTGGCGACACGGCGCGATTTGTTGCGGTGAAATCACAACGCCTGTGGAGTTTTGCACCCGCGGCAGCAACGTAACTGGATTAAGACGTCGGGGTCTTTTGTCTTCACGCCCGCCGGCGCCGGCTCCGCCAGCACCAGTTCCTCATCGTCGATAACGGGGCGCTTGTAAAGGAAAAGGCGCATATGCGCGCCGGCGACGTGCTAGCCGCCGAACGCCGGCGGATGCCATGGATGCCCGTCGAGAAGAATTACGAACTCGACCGGCCCAATGGCAAGGCGAGCCTACGATCTGTTCGAAGGCCGCCGCCAATTGATCGTCTACCGCGCCTTCTTCGAGCCGGGCGTGTTCGGCTGGTACGACTATCCGTGCCGTGGTTGCTCGCTCGATGCCGATCAGGTTAGCAACCTTGCGCATCTCAACGCTCGGGACACTGCGCTTGTCTATGCCTCGCGCGCGCCGCACGGGGATATCGCTCGGCTCAAGGCGCGGATGGGCTGGAAGATACCGCGGTACAGCATCACGACAGTTTCGATGCGGATTTCAGCGTCGCCGACTATTACGGCCACAACCTCTTCATTCGGGACGGCGAGCGCATCTTCCGCACCTATTTCGTCAACTGGCGCGGCGACGAGGCGCTCGGGACGGTGTGGAGCTATCTCGACATCACGCCACTCGGCCGCCAGGAGAATTGGGAAGATTTGCCGGCGGGTTACCCGCATACCCCGCCATACAAGTGGTGGAACTGGCACGACAACTACGGCGCCGAGGGACACCCAATCCGAGATGGGTCGAGGTGTCCGACGCCGGAACCGCCGTCTTCAAAGAGCTGAGCGCAACGGCAAAGCGAAGCGCTGGGCGCTGCCAGAAATCGCATCCTACATAAACATCAAGTCGCCGTGCCCTCTGTCATCGGCGCCGTGATCGCCGAGTTCATGCAGTCGGACTCGGGGCTCGGTTATCTGGTCCTGGTCGCGGTCGGCAACGTCAACACACCACTTAGGCAAAAGGCCTTTGCTATCGGGCTCTCCCTGGAGTCCGGGCTAACACGTCCTAAACGGCGCGGGGCTTTTCTTTGAACGCGCCGATTTAGAGAGGCCGCGCTACAATCCGAATATATTCCTTGCGACTTATGGAACGGCCGATCCTAAATGGCTCCATCGGCGCTTAGACTTTCTATGACGTCTCATTGGCCCGGCAGTGTTAGGAGCACTCCGCCGCTCAATCGATTTAGCACAACGTATCCACCGCTCCGCCATGCTGTGCCAATCCCTCTTGCTCGCACGGCTAGTTGTAAGTGTCGCCATAAGCTCGCATTCGGCAGCAAATTTCAAAAATTGATCTGATACGTCCATATCCATTCGTCCGCCGCGGTGGTCCCACAAAGAGCCAATGAAACAAACGCCGAATGCTTGGTAAGGTTCCGGCGGCGCCCAACAAATGGTCTCCGGCGCACCCGCAAGGACGGCTGCTGTCCGCCCTGGCAATCCCGTCGGCGCGCAATCCCAAGCACCGAAAGCCGGAGTAAAGCCCCACCTCTACTGAGGTGGCGAACCCAAATCTGCACGATATTCCCAAGCGCTTGCCGTTTCGCGCTTAAATGTGGGACCGCTCCACCCAGTACATCCGTTGGTTATTGCGGCATCATCGAGTGTCGCCATCTGGCATGCTTCGCCTGACAAAGAAAGTCGAGTATGCACGCAAATTAAGTAGGCAGGAAATGAACTCGCAAACAAAGAATCGGGCGAGCTGTCTACCATCGCCTGCCCGCCTCGTCTACCCGCAGGTACTGGTTCGGCAAAAGTTTCAGCGCCTGCAGCAACTCCTCACTGACGCGGCCCCGATCCTCGATCGTGTCATCCGGCTCTGCACAGTATCGCCGAATTAAGTCAATTGCCGCTGCGGCGTCGGGGACCGCGACAATGTAAGATATTGCGCTTTGGTTTCCACGATCCCTTTTTATTCGAATGAGTCTGCCCCAGGCCATCGCGCAACTAATGCCATGATTCGGCTCACTGACTACTCTGCTATAACGTCGGGAGTGAACTTGTGCCAGAGGCGTTGAAGCAATTCAAAAATTCGATTTGATGATCAAATCACAGTCGGGATTTCCTTTACAATCGCCCTATGTTGCTAGCGCGAGTTGACAAACCGAAAACATAATCTGCATCTCGTCCGAGTTCGGATTTACCCCAGCCAGTCGGAGCCGTATCACAACGTCCTCCAGCACAGAACCTACGCTGCTTGATGTACTGGAGAACGATTCTGATAGTTCAAAAGAGTAAAAGCGGCTTTGAGGACCGCGCAGAGCCTGTAACCCAAAACTGCCCCATTCACTCCGGGGTTGACAGTCCGGTGCTGGCCGCGTCCCGCTGCGAGGTCAATGCGCAAGGGGACCCGGACGCAGTTGGAAGTTCACGACCAGCGGACTTGATAGCGCGTTCGGATTGGCCGCTGGGGCGCCGGGAACTGGCGCATCGGAAGCTTCAATATGCATTGGCGTGCGGTTGCCCGACGTGACCCACAGACCACGCCCTTTCCATCCAGCAGCCGGATCATCGATACGACCATCAATTTGTTTGGCGAAGAACCCCATCGGATATGGAACACGCAATTCCACGACACGACCGTCGACCAGCGCATACAAGGAGTCTGACTGGTTGCCGGTCGCGATCGGCACATTCGTTCCGAGGCCGAGGATGTCGTACTGATCGACCCAGACGTAGTAGGGATTTTCGGCCGCTCCCGAATCGCCCTGAAGCGGCGGGCCTGGTAACGGATAGAATGTCCAGCCTTCCGGACATTTCTCGCCGTTGTCGGCGTCCGGCCCATTCAGGGGGCCCTCGCATTTGCGGCGATCGAAACTGGCGATATGCCCACTGTCGAGGGGCATCCACACTACGCCATTGCGATCGACGTCCATGCCGCGGATGCCATAACCGGGCAGGGGGACTTTGTAGACTTCGGCAAGCGCGGTGTCGGGCGGATTTGATCCAGGGTCCAATCGGATAATGTAGCCGGGGTGCGGCAAGCTCGACCCCCAGATCGAACCATCGAGGGGGCTGTACGAGATCCCATAAAGCCCGAACGGTATGCGCGTGTCCTTACTAGGGTCGACCGGCTGCCCGGGCTCGTTGTAGCCCTCGTCACGTCGGCCGTTGCCATTGGTGTCGACGATCAATGCTGTCCAGCCTTGCGAGGCTGCGGCATCGCCGGTTTCCCAAAATTTCTTAGTGTTGACCCAACCCATCACCGCAGGTCTGCCTTGGGTGTTGGTGCTGAACCATAACGTATCACTTGCATCCTCACCAAAATTCAGATGCTGTGTGCCAAAGCAGGTATCAATGAATGTGAATTTTTTGCTGCGGGGGTCGTATACCGTGACTTGGCGTGAGTTCTGCAAGAACCCATCATGTTTTTCAGGGAGGGGATAGAGCTGGGCCGATCGCAGCGTCGAATCTTTTGTGCAATAGTCAGGCACATCCTGCGGCGACCGCGATTGCGCGGTGAAATAGATGCGGCCCTCCTGGTCAGTAACCGGCGAATGCATGTTGACGTGGCTGTCCCAAACCTGCTCGTCGCCGAAATACGGTGACGCCGCGAACACCGGATTAGCCAACGCTGAGCTCGGCGCATCTTCGCGATCGCGCACCGGCACCTGCATTGTGGTCTTCGCATTGTGGACCGGATCGAGGATCGGCATCAGGTCAGTGCTCAATTCGGTCGCTCCATAGAGCAGGCCATAGGCATTCACCGTCGGATGCCGCTTATCGGTCGCTGTCAAATCGTGCAGGTAATGCTTCGGATCGAGCCAGTCCCGCACGGTTATGACCACATTGCGCTCAACGCCGACCGGCCGCGGCGGTGCCGCGCTTGGCACCTCGCCAGCTTTGATACGATCGGTCCAGTCGGCAAGCGCCGCAAGATGTCCGCCGTCCGGGGTTAACAGCCGCCCCATCGTTCTGACCATGCTGGTGCCGCCAGCACCCGATTGCAGGCGCCGTGCCCACGCGGCGATCGAAGAATCAAAATGAGTAAACGCTGGCGGCATGGTGCGGGTGGCGTAATTGCCGATCTGATGACAGTTGCCGCAGCCATTCGTTTTGATCACATCGAGCCACTGATCCTGGGTCTTGAATTCGACCGGAATGCCATTGCCGTTCGGACCGGTGCCTGGGAATTCGTTCTTGTCCGGGATTTTCAGCATCGCGAACCAATAGATGGCCGGATAATATTGCGCTGCCGTGGCGAGATTGGGCGCAATCGCGGCCGTCAGATTCACGAGTTTTCCGGGCTCAGCCCTGACCTTGGCAGAATTGACCAGGCCGTAGCCGCGCACCCAGACGTCGTAGCGCGCATGGGGCAGGTCGGGAATGACGAAGCGGCCGACATCGTCCGTCACCACCATCTTGGCGAAGCGCGTACCAAGATCTTTTGTTTCCGCGATGACCCATACGCCGGCTTCCGGCCCAAACCGGCTGGTGACCACGCCACCGATGTCATCATCGTGGATTGCGACTTCTTGGGCATTGCGGGGTTCGGAGTTCGCCTGCGCCGCGAGTTTTGCGGCCGTGCCAGATAGGACGGCAGCAAGTATAAGAATTGTCAGGGCAAGAGACTGTTTCGTCGTCATTTCTGTGCTGCCACATAAGCGATGATATGGTCGAGGTCTTTGTCGGCCACCCCCTCAAAAACCGCCATGCGGTTTCCTGGAATCGTTTTTGCCGGAGCCGCAATAAATGACGCGATGCCGTCGGGGCTCCACGTCCAATTCGCCATCGTCAAAAATGCCGGTGAATATTTGTAGCCGGGTGCCGTGCCGGCTTTGCGGTCGGCAATGCCGAACAGATTTGGACCAAAGCCGTTTCGTTCGCCTTTCCCGATAGTATGGCAGAGGGCGCATTCAACCGCGAACAAACTGGCGCCCTTCACGGCGTCGCCTGCCGCCCGGCTTTCGCAGGGAGCGAACATACAGGTGATGAGAACGGCTGCTGCGCGCGCCGCCAGGGAACACAGAGCGGTATGGGCTTTTGCCATGATCAGCCGCCCCTCCGATGGGGTTGGTTCTGCTCTCAAGAACGCTGCCGGGTTCGATCGGTTCGCAATTTTGCGGGGGCTCCGCGGTCGCAGCGGAACTTTCCCCGGGCCAGCCCGTTTCGCAGTTATGTCAAATGGTCCTCGGGATGGCCTTGGGGGACGGCTTATTACCGTCGAAGCCGTTCGCTGCCACACGCGAGACTCGGCCCGCCTTGTCCGGGGAGCCTTATGACATCCAAGGTGAATCGTCGAGGCCTTATAGGGGCTACAACCGGAGTTGCCCTCCTCAGCGGCACCGCTACGACCTTCGTAAAGGCTATCGCGCAATCCCGCGAAAGCTCTAACAAGACCGAGGACGTGACGCCGCCGGAGGATCTCATGCGCGAGCACGGCGTGCTCAACCGTGTGCTCTTGATCTATGAGGCTTCGATACAGAGACTTTCAAACAATGAGGATTTCGATCTTTCGATCATTTCTCGATCCGCTGAAATCATCCGCGAATTCATCGAGGGGTATCATGAGCGAAACGAGGAAGATCAGGTGTTTCCGCGTTTCCGGCAGGCCGGGCAAATGGTCGACCTCGTCAAAGTGCTTTATCAACAGCATCAGGCGGGGCGCCGCCTGACTGATACCATTCTTGCGATCGCGCCGGCGAGCGTCGTGTCGGGCGATGATCGCCACCAGCTTATTAGCCGCATGCAAGCTTTCACTGCCATGTATCGGCCGCATGAGGCACGTGAGGACACGGAGTTGTTCCCGAAACTTCGGAGCGTCGTGTCGAGCAATGAATTTGATGCCATGGCGGAGGACTTCGAGAAGCGGGAGCATCAGAAATTTGGCCCGGACGGCTTCGAGGTCATGGTGAATCGCCTAGCCGAGTTGGAGAAGGCGCTCGGCATTAATGATCTGAGCAAAGTGACCCCAACTTGATCCGCGTTGATCGCAGTGCACCGGCGAAGGCTCTGCGGGACCAAGGAGCTTCCCTCGACGATGACCCCGCTGGACTCGGGTTCACGTTCCCGCTTCTTTTTATCTTCGTTCCCGCTTCTTTTTATCTTCGCCTTCTTTAGCGCGTTCGTCCCACGCCGCCGCAATTTCAAGCAGTATGGCTTTGTCCTTAGCCGTGGCCCGTTGTGCGAGATGACGACATTCCTTCGCGTACTTCCGATATTGTTCGGGGTCTTCCATAATACAGCCGCGCAATTGTCCCTGTTCTAACAGGGAACTTTCGAATCACCGCCCCTGTTCCGGATCAAATGTCGACGGATAACGGAACCTCCTGCAATGCCTGAGGTTTTCCGCGATAAGATTTTCGCGAGGCGTCTCATGGTGCTTGCTGGCCGCAAACAACGCTACGAGCGCTATGCCGTGGAGTGCTTGCGCTTGGCGCAGCTCGCAAAGAGGACAGAGGAAAGAAACCTGTTGGTACAAATGGCCGAGACCTGGCGCCAATTGGCCGACGGTGAAGAAAACGTGCCAAAGTCGAACGTAGAGTAAGGCCGTGGGCGTTGTCGTCCGCCGCACCTTCGTAGTGACGACCGAGCTGAGGCATTCGGGATCGATCGAAGCGGCGCGATATGACCCAGTGGACGAATGAATAACTGATGGCGGTAATTAGCGCGAGCTTTGTTCCTGAGAACGATGGGGTCCGTCGGCGCGGCGGAGCCAAATCAACGGCCGAGGACCCTCATTTCGTACGACGGGAGGTGTCAGCGGGCGCACCGCGGGCCGTGGCGGTTTCCCGGCCTTCTCGGCCGTAAAGGTTAGCCGGCGCAAGAACGCACGGCACACGCAGTGCGCTAGTCGCGAAGAGCGCAGGGCGCGGCCCTCGGCAATCCTCGCATCTCGTCGAGGCGGGGGCCCTTGGGAGGCGTGCGCAACAAAGTGAAGCGGCGCGGTTCGCGCAGAACATCCTTCCCGTCATTCGAAGCATTCAGTCTTCGGGGACGACCGGCATGGTTTCGATCGCGAAGGTTGTCAATGAGCGCGGCGTGCGGACGGTACGGGCCGGTCGTTGGCATTCGTCCTCCGTTCGCAACGTGATCGAACGGGTGCAACAGTTCTCGGTTTGATGGCCTCTTTTATAGACGGGAAATTCGGCGGTGCCGTGGTGACGGGCTTTTTTGAATGATTTTGGCAGCGCCAGTGGCGCGTAGCCCTCCCTTTGGGAGGCCCTCCTCCCACGGATGATACGCAGGTTGGTGTTCATCGTCCGCGTTCAGTTTCAGTCTCAACTCGCGCGCCGTCGATCGTCTCATCGAACCTCCTATTGGCGCCTAGGCGCCGCATTGCATGATTGGGGCGGGGCCGGACCGATCCAAACTCGAACGGGCTTGCCTGTAATCCGCCGGCAGGCGCTTGCCCGATCAACAAAAAGCCCCAAGCGTGGAGTGCACACGCTTGGGGCCCATGTTTGAGACAGGGCCGCGGCAGGTTGGATGGGGCTCATGTCTCGGCCGATAACAAAACATAATCGGCGCGGATTTTCTAATGCGCGTCGAGATTAACGTTAGTGTGGAACCGAGCAGCCCCTGACCGGCGCTCTAATCGTACAGCAAGTATTGAACCGCCCTGAAAAGCTCCAATCCGAGGAATGCGCTCCAAATAGCACTGAGACCGAATCCGACGATAAGGCCTCCTACACGTAATGCACCAGCCAACACCGAACGCATGCAGCGAAACTCCTCAGGCCCTCCAAGACAAAGCGCGGCCCGGACGAGATGGGGGAGTTGGTGGGGTCCGGGGCCAATTGCACGAGGTGGGCTAACCCCGCACCGGACTAACAACCCTCCTCGCGATAGACGGTTCCTGTCACCACCGATGCCATGCGCCAAATTGCCGGGTATGTCGAAAGACAACATGCCACGATGTCGCCGGCCGCCGCTGAGCGAAGCGCGTCATAAACTTGGAGATTATGAAAGTGCGCGACCGAAGCGCTAGGAGTAAATCTTCCAGATGTGGAGCGGGCCATGAGCGCGATGACTTTAGGTAATGCGACGGTTCGTTCGCGTCACGTGTTGGGTTGGAACCAAGTGAGACAATGCCTCGCCATGTGGATACACCGTGCCCGTTCGCGTGATGGGCTGCGGTGTCTCGATTACAGCAGCTGACATCGGCATTTCGCGAGCCGCGTGCCCGTGAAATTCGCAAATCTCGATCGCCGCAGGGTGGTCAAGCATTCGACCCGCATACGGATCGCGAACGATCGCGCCGGCCGGCGCGCCTCCCGCGTTGCCGACAAGCTCAATGAAAAGCTCGAGATTTTTTGGCGGGGTCTGTCCCGAGGGACCCAGGACGTCCTTGCTGCATATGCAATACCCAGCGCGACCTCCTAGCCCGTCGGAATAACCGCAGGCCCGAACGGCACGATCTGGTGTGCCGAAAGCGGTTCGGGAGGCAACAAGATTGAGACTTTGGCGGTAAATGCGCTCCTTGTTGCGCCGACCGTCACAGCCATCGCGCCCGGCAGAGGGCCGGTTGCAGGCGGAACGAGGGTGATTATTACTGGGACCAACTTCACGAATGCGACTGCCGTTAATTTCGGTCGACCGCGGCGTCTTCGTTCACCGTCAACAGCGCGACATCGATCACCGCGACCTCGCCCAGCGGCCAAATCCATCGGGGTGGTGGACGTGACTGTGACTACCCCCACCGGCATCAGCGCGACCAGTGCAGCCGACCAATTCACCTATCTGCCCGCGACCCACGAGTTCAACGGCGACGGCTATAGCGACATTGCCTGGCGCGACACCAGCGGCGATGTGGCGGTCTGGCTGATGGATGGCGGCACGGTCGCGCAGTCGGCGGGTCTTGGCAGCGTGCTGAGCACCTTCTCGATCATCGGCCAGCACGACTTCGACGGCGACGGGGCTCAGCGACGATCGGTTCTGGGTTTCAACCGCCGCAAGATCGAAGACGAATTGAGGGCCCAAGGCGTAAGGCCGAGCCCTCCCCGCACCAGGGCCGCCCCCAAGCTTCCACACTGCGCCCTGGTGTGCGACCCGGCCAACGGGAGGGCTTACCCTTTCATGAAAAAGAGGCCGCGGCTGGATGAAAACCGCGGCCCCTCTTATCTGACGTGAGCTGGGACGCCTGCGGAGGAAGCCGGCCGTTCGGCTAAGCACCCGGAACAATGCCCGCTCCCGGGACGTTGCTCCCGATATCCCAGTTAGACGAGCGAGGATCGGGCCATGGAGGAAAACCGGGTCACAGGGACCATTAGGAATGTTGGCGGCAAAGTCGAGGAAGAACTAGGCCGCGCGACCGGCGATACCAAGACACAGGTCGAAGGCGCGCTCAATCAAGCCGCGGGCAATGTTCAAGACCTATACGGCCAAACTGCTGATGTGGCGCGCGACGCCGCTAATACTTTCGATAAGTGGCTCCGCAACCAAATAGAAACGCAGCCGTACACCACTGCTATCGTTGCGGTCGGAATCGGCTGGCTCCTCGGCCGCATGCATCGTCCTTTGTAACCGGGCCCGCCCTGCCGCCATCCGACCTGTCGGGAACATAACTGGCCGTTTACATGTTGATAAAAATACAAGGGGAAACGCTTTTCGGCTGCGGAATTCGTCCCGTGTCGCGCATTGTCCTGGTCGTTGATGACAGCCACTTGGTGCTTGAGGTTGCTGCGACGATGCTCGAAAACCTCGGCTGCGAAGTGCTGACAGCGTCTAATGCAAAAGAGGCTTTAGTAAAGCTCTCGACCGTCCCCCGCATCGAAGTCCTGATTAGCGACATCGACATGCCTGGGATGGATGGATGCGAATTAGCCGAAACGGCGACGCGGATGCATAAGGGATTGAAGACAATTCTTATATCAGGTCGGCGCTATGATTGTGGCTTTCCGCTCTTACGAAAGCCGTTCTCGCAAGAAGACCTCAAGCAAACGATGGCGCGCAGCACCGGCCTGTGTTGAGGCATAACCCCCCTGAGGCAGCCGCGCGCCCAATATAGCCTGCGCTGTGTGGGTGGGAAGGCAGCCCTCGGGCGCCTTGGTATAGTTTCATCGATGCCGCGGCCCAGGAAACTCAACTACTGACGAGGCTGTGTCACCTACGACCGCCAGGACGTCGCCGCTAGGCCCAGTGACCTTCAACGTGCTGCCATCGGTGCTCATTGCCGACGGTGGACCTGGACCACGTGCTTGCCTCGGAGCGCAGGAAGGCAACGGCCCGACGGCTGTCCCTGCGCATGATACGGATTTCGCCGGGTCCGGGCACGCCACCCGGTCCTCTTTTCATCTATTGGCATTGGACTCCATCCAGTATGCCCCGGATTGTTCAGGAAAAGGCCATTTGCCGGACTCATAACCCCGCCCCGGCAAGCCGGTTCCCGACTTCAACGTCGCAACAGATATCTGGCAGTTGGCGATGTTTGCCGCAATCCGCCGCGCCTCGTCGCGGGTCAGCAGCTTGGCCACCGATCGCCGGTCGGGCTCCTCCTCGAAATAGACACAGGCCAATTTCGGCCGTTCGCGTCTTTCACGATAAAGCAGGCGTCGTTGTACTCCTCAGTCATCCATGGCGGTGGGAAGCGGCGCCTGGCCACCGTCCCCAATCCTCCTCGGCTTCGCGCCGAACCGCCGGCGCCTTCGGATTCTTGACCTTAATTCAATGCTCTGTCCGGCCGGATCGGTACGGAGAGCCCAGCCGTTTCGACGCGATGCCTTCGCGGCCGAGCGCGCAAGCGTGCTTAAGACGGCCGCTCCATCGCCCTCGTAATGCTGGTTGAGCGCAATAGTCGAATGGGCGCGGGGCGCGCTCATCCGATCCCCGTCCCGAGATGTTTGCAGGGGCAAGGATTAAGGCGGATCGCCGACGTATACCCGATTAGCCGTAATCGACTCGTATATCGGTCGCTATTCAATAATCGGCCTCGCCTCCACCTCTCGGCCGGGAAGGTCGAGCCGATACTCGCCAGAAGACCAGCTGGACCTTTAATGACATCCGGCGCGTTAAATTGGAACCGCGAGGGAGAAATGCCATTACCGTTGAAATGCGAGAGTTTTATAGCAGCCCCAACGGCGATCAGTGGTATCTCGTCCGCGACGTCGATTTAGGACAGCTATTTATTCGGCACGAACCTAACCCTCCGTCCGGCGGGAAGACGGCGCACATAGAAGTCGGTACGTTTCTTGGCCAAAGTGGCCACGGCCCGGAGCATCGCGAGCTGTAACGGCTGATCGGGACTTTGGTGGAGCGCGGCCATTACTTCGAAAACGAAACGGCTGCGCGGATTAAATCGCATGCCAAGAGCCATATTGTGGAGCTAACCGACGGCTCACGATGGCGCATTTGGCCGGGCGACCTCGCCATGACGTTGGGGTGGACCTCCGAGGCCGAAATTGAGGCTGTGCCGATCGAGGACGAATTTTGCTCTCATGTCCTCGTCGCCCAAGCTGACGGGTCGCGGGTTCGCGCGATTGAGGCGAGCAGCGATTGGCCTGTGGAAAAACTGCGCAAGGTCTTGAGGTAGGGCTTGACGGAGCCCGACGACCTCATCGAGGACGGCGCGGCCGCCTCAGTGAGGAGTTGTTGCAGCTCAAACTCCTGCCGCATCAGTATGCGCGGGCAGACGAGGCGGGCAAGCGATATATGCGTTGTAGATCCTAAGCCCGGCCGCGCAGTCGAACGCTGTTATTCTAAAAGGGTACTCCGACTGCTTAAAAAATGGAGTGGTCATGGCTGCTCGTAGAGAGCCCCGTCCGGTCGACAAGCACGTTGGCAGCCGCGTGAGAATGCGGCGACTGATGTTGGGCATGAGCCAGAGTAAGCTTGGAGATGCCTTGGGAATTACATTTCAGCAGCTGCAAAAATGCGAGCAGGGAACCAACCGCATTGGCGCGAGTTGGTTGCAGGAGCTATCGGCGATCTTGAAGGTGCCGGTCTCGTTCTTCTTTAAAGATGCACCTGGATCAGATGGCAAGCGCACCAAAGGGGATCAAGCCGTTAGTCGGCTGTCTAGCTTTCTTGCTACCCGCGACGGCATTGCGCTGAATGAAGCCTTTCCGAAGATCAAGGACGCGAAGCTTCGTCGCAGGATCGTCGAGCTGGTCGAACAGATTGTTGCTGCTCAATAAATGGAGCGTATAAGCATGGTCGTTCGCCGTCGGCGATGCCATCGATTGTGACTGTACGCGCTCTGGACGACAAAATTCGCGTCACGGATTTTGGAAGGGTCTCTCTCTATTGCGAGGGGTTGAGCCGCGGGGGTGTGTTGGTTCGCGTTGACTGCGGGGGGCCCGCCGGGGGGTTTGTCCAATGGCCGTGCAGAAGGGCGTGCGATTATTGATGTCGTGAACGTGCTCGAAGGTCGGGGAAATATCACTCGCTAAATAATCGTCTCGTCCCCATTTGAGGTTCATCACCGGCACCGTCTATTGGCCAGCCGACGACTGAGAGTTCGGTAGCGCTCCCGCCTGTAAGAGGAGGGCAGCATATGCGAATTATCCCATCACTTCCGAACGTTAATCTCCAACCGGCTTGCTCGAAATGCTCGGAGCAAATGGAACTGGCTCGCATAGAGCCCGATGTTAGTGGTTCTGATCATCGGACGTTTGAATGCCCAAAGTGCGGACACTCGGAAGGTTGGGTTTTCAAATCCATATAAGTCACCTGTTTTCCGAAACTCCGCGTCGCCTGAAGGTGGCAATAGCGGGGGCTAACCGGGGCTGAGGAGGTATGCTACCTTGCCACACGTACGACGTGGTTCATCGGCTGCAGCGGCGATCGGTGGCGACTGGGGAGGAACCACCGGACGTGACGGTGAAGGGGCATTCGACGCCTTCACTGCACGAGGCACAAAGGAAATAACTAACACGACACGTCGCAACCAAAGAGATTGCTCTGCAGCCGAGGCCGATGTGGGCAATTGAGGGCAAACCGGAAAACACCTACCATTATTCGCAGTTTGACCCGAAAAGCGGTCATCCCATGCGGAGTTGCTGGCATGCTCTCAGCACGTCGGTGCTTTTATACGGCTTGGGGATGAACACGCTTCCCAGAACGCGGCGTCGGGGGTCAACCTGTTTCCCTGAGTAGAGTACCGGCACCGTCGGCCGATTTGTTCGAAAGCATTCAGCCACATCCCAACCGCTCGCTGAGCCGGCGAGATTGATGTCGGTGAATACTATGTCAATTGACGTGTTCGACTTACAGAGGGCGATGGCCTTTTCACCGCTGTCGGCCTCAACAACGACGTAGCCCGCGTCCCTCAGGCAGTCTGCCACATTGTATCTGGTAAGGAATTCGTCCTCGACTACGAGAACGACCAGGGCATTGGTGCTGTTCTGGGCTAATACACACACAAACGTAGCCCCTTGCCTCAGCTCGGCTCCGATGATCCGGCAGAAGATGTAGATTGCGTTCGGAATTTCTCGTCAAAAGCGCCTAAGTAGGGTGAACGGCTTCGCGATGGTAGTCGCACCCCTCCGGAAACTCTTTGCCGGCACGCAACTTGACTCCTCCGAATCGCTTGCCAGATTCGAGATGTGTTTGCTGTCTGTGTAGGAGTAGTCCGTGGCCCCGCGTGCGTATTGGAAAGGCTTTCTCAAGCTCTCACTCGTTTCGTGTCCCGTTTCTCTATTTCCCGCGACTTCTGAGCGCGAGAAGATCAGCTTTCATCAGCTGAACAAAGAAACCGGGCATCGTATCCGCTACCGCAAGGTGGACGCGGAAACTGGCGAAGAGGTCGAGCAAAGCAACATCATCAAAGGCTACGAAGTCGCGAAGGGCGAGTACATCGAACTTGATCCTGAGGAGCTGGAAGCGGTCGCGCTGGAAAGCAAGCGCACCATCGAAATCGACCAGTTCGTGCCGAAGTCGGAAATCGACGATATCTATATGCGCGATCCGTATTACCTGGTGCCGGACGGCGAGGTCGGTGCGCAAGCGTTCGCCGTGATCCGCGAAGCGATTCGCAAGGAAGGCATGGTCGCTCTCGGCAAGGTCCTGTTCACCTCGCGCGAACACATCATCGCGCTTGAGGCGCGGGATAAGGGCATGATGGGCGTGACCCTGCGGTATCCGTACGAGGTCCGCGACCAGAAGGAGTACTTCGATGAGATCGCCGATGAGAAGGTCCCGAAGGATATGCTCGATCTGGCTATGCACATTGTCGATACCAAGCGGGGAAAATTCGAGCCGCAGAAGTTCGAAGACCAATACGAGGATGCATTGAAGGAGCTTCTCCGCAAAAAGCAGAAAGGTGAAAGGATTGAGCGACCGAAGGAGCCTGCGCGTTCGAATGTAGTGAACTTAATGGATGCACTACGGCAGAGCGTGAATGCGGAGAGAGGCGGACAGAGCAAGCCTGGGCGTACGGCATCACACGCTCGGGCGTCCAAGAAAGCCGGACGGTCGAATGCCCGGCACAAGCGGGCTGGTTAGTTGAAACCGCGGCAAGCTTCGATTGCTGTGGAATGCCTCAGCTGCCGGCACAGGGGATTTTTGTCCGAACAGGCGCTTTCGAAGTTTGGCTTACAGCCCGGCTCTCCGATCAGCGCGTTCGTGAAGTGGCTTCGATGCAGCAAATGTGGCAGCGGGAGCGTCATGGCCAGACGGTTTGCACCGCAGCGCGGTTTAGCCAAAACAGCGTCCTAATTCAAAAGGGACCAACCGCAAATCGAAGATGAGCCAGTCCGTTGAGAAGATAATCGAAAGGGCCAGTACTCGGAGTTTCGGAAAAAGACCGAGGCCGCCAACTGAGGCAGCCTATAACTCTTTGACGACCCAACTTTCCGCGTGCCCGCATTTTGGACAATGGTAGGTCCGATCTTCTACGTCGTCATAATCCTTGAGCGGCGCCGTGCGCGCCAACTCCATCTGCACCGAACATTTTGGGCAGATCGGCAGTGCCGGAGTGTTGGGCATCGTCCTGCCTTCTTGTCGCAGGCGGGAGCGTTACCGAACTCTCAGCCACCGACGGCTGGCTTGGGGGCCGCTGTCGGTGAGGGTCTAAGTGTGCGGCGTTCAGGGGTAGAGTCGAGTGTCAAAAGACATGCTGCGGCGAATTAGAACAGCCTCGGAATCAGGACACACCACGCGATTTACGTCGAATCACCTATTCCCAAAGGGCGTCGTCTCGTTCACCCCCCAAAAGGGCCGGCCCTCTGATCCGATGATGCAAAAGGGACCAACCCCGTAGGTAGGTCGGTCGCCGCCGCGGCCGCTCGCCCCACCAGCCCGAGGTCCATCCTCAAGCTCCAGCGACCGGCGCCGACCGCAATCGCGAAAAAGAAATTCAGCCCCGGCGGCAGCTCCCTCCTATTGTTGTCGGCGCCGCGTGCCGCTGCCGCCGGCGCAACGGATAGAGAGGACGACTGAGAGCTATAACCGCAGTTGTCGAACCGGGGTGCTGTCGAACACCACTGCCTAGCTGTGAGCTTTCATTAGGTTGTCCACCCCGTCCTGGCCGAGCAAGCTGGAGTTGTGAGGCTTCAGCGATTCTCGGGAGGACCGGATGAACGTGCACAAGAATGCCCGGCTCACGCCGCGCGGTCGAGAGCGGATTGCACTACAGGTAGATAGCGGGCAGACGCCGGAGGCCGTCGCCGAAGCCGCAGGCGTCTGCCCGCGGACCGTTCGGAAGTGGGTTGACCGATATCGCCGCGAAGGTTTGGCGGGATTGCAGGATCGATCCTCCCGGCCGCATCGGCTGCGGCAGCCGACGCCCCAGGCCGTGGTCGTAGAGATTGAACGGCTGCGCCGCCAGCGATGGACCGGTAAGCAGATCGCACTTCCGTATCCGCCGACTTTCGCAAGGCAACGAATGGAGGGAACCGGCGTTGGGCCAATGGAAGCCCATTACTTTTCGGGAGGATGGCCTTGCAGGTCAGAGGATCGTGAGCTGGAACGTCGTATTGCCGAACCGAGCATGACGATCTCGACGCGGAACGGCAAGTGCGGGCCGATGACGTTCGTGCATTACCGTGGGTCGAGTACGATCGTCTCGTTGGGATTGGTCACCGACTACCACTTTTCGGTGCATTTAGCCGGCGAACAATCGTCCGCCACACACAACCGTCCGAGAGAGGTAACATCCAAGGGCATCTGCTACTGCTTCGAAGATAATGAAGCGCCCGCTAAGGTTTCCAGCGAACTTTCAGGTTCGACGGCGTTCCGGTGCTCATTCTGTCAACCGTAAGATCAAACAACCAAGATATGTTCCGCACAAATCAGGTGATGTGTCCAAACTGGCGAGTCCGGCCATGGCGTTCAGCTTGAAAAGCTATGTGCAGCGGCCGCCTCGGCCGCGCTGTCGTGTTTGATAGACTGCCGCTCTAACAAAGCCGCTTGCGTCCAGGTTCGCGCAAGCTCATGCAGACCTAGCCTTTCCTCGTCGGTTTTGGCGAATGAAGCCGATAGGGCTGCCTCCTTAGCGTATTTGCCAGAACTGATCTGTTATCGACATTGGCGCCTCCTGTGCGCCGTCCCAATCCCCGAATGCGCTCCTTGGCGGTAGCAGTCTGGTCAAAAATGCTCACCCGAGGAGGGATGTGGATAAGTAAGCGCACGGTCACGCCCACGTGATTAAGTTATTGAGAATGCTCGGCTACGCGCGGCTGAGGGAGTTGGGAGGCAAAGCGCGTCAGCGTGACACCGCTCCGGATATTTATTACTAGCATTGGAAACGCTATACGATTGCCTGACCTGACCAACTTCGTCGGGGGCACACTTGGTGAAGAAGAGTAAGAAGGTGGCATTCGACCCCAAGATATTTCTCGCCAAAATGGCCGATGGAAAAACGATATCGAAATATCAGAAGAATCAGATTGTATTTTCACAGAGTAACGGGGCGGTCGCGGCTTTTTACATCCAGAAGGGCAAGATCAAGCTCGCCGTCGTTTCTGAGCGGGGCAAGGAAGCAGTCGTCGGCGTCCTCGAGCCCGGTCACACTGGTGACCCAAATGGCCCGGTCGAGGCCTGTCCGGTAATGAGGTCGCACGCGCGCTGATATCCATGATGGCCCGGAGCACGACATGCTCCAATCAGAGGCCGGATACATTGATGCAAGACCGCTCACCGCTATGTCGACGAAGACTCTTGCAACGCTCGGCCGGACCATACATGTGGGTCAACTCTGGATATCCGCCGGAGCGTAAGAACGCACCCGATCACCAATAACCTCGACTGCGACCCCAGTATCCACCGCCGCCGCCAAAGAGCAGCACCAAAACAAGAACGATCAGGATCAATTCCATAACGAGTCTCCGTTGATTGCGATGGCCCTATTTGCCGCGCCCTGCGTCTTTCAATCCGCCGACTGCGTTTTACACCTTGCCTGCGGCCTTATCGGTCTTGCCTTCAGTTTCCAGCTTCTTGTCACCGAAGACCTTACCCGACGGTTTCCTTCACAGCTCCATTAGCTTGCTCTGCCGAACCTTTGATTCAATTTTGTCTTGCCGTACTCACAGTTTGCTGCATCTGAGGTAACGGCGCCGTCGATATATTGTTCCCGAATCGCGCGGGGTACAATTGGAGCGCGTCCTTCTCTCAAACTCTTCGCGCGGCGAAGAATCTCGACCCCACAGATGAAGTGGTCAAAATAGAACAGATTCTATCCCGGTGGATCGGCACAATCGCCGAGTCTTGATCCGGCTTCACGCCGTTATCCAGACCGGCTCCGGTTGCCCGCCCCGCCCCCCAGCACCCAGGCAACCGGAGCACCTTTTTCGTCACCTTGGAGATTACAGCTCATCATGAAGATCGCACAGGTCGCTCCGCTCATTGAAAGTGTTCCTCCTCGTCTCTATGGCGGCACCGAGCGGATCGTTTCCTACTTGACCGAAGAACTTGTCAGGCTTGGCCACGATGTGACGCTCTTTGCAAGTGGCGACTCCATCACCAGTGCCGAGATGGCTCCCTGTTGTGCTCGTGCGCTTCGCCTTGATCCTACCGTGCGCGACATCATTCCGCACTTCATGCTGATGATTGATAAGGTTCGGGAGCGCGCGGAGGAATTCGACGTCCTTCATTTTCACATCGATCTGTTCCACTTTCCGCTTTTCCGCGCGCTGGCAAGGCGGACCCTGACCACGCTTCACGGGCGGCAGGATTTGGCGGATCTCAAACCATTTTATTCTCGGTTTGGTGAAATGCCCCTGGTTTCCATCTCCGAGGATCAGCGCAAACCATTGCCGCACGCCAATTTTGTCGCGACGATCCACCACGGCATTCCGCCCGATCTGCATCGGCCGTCGTTTGAGCAGGGGAGCTACCTTGCCTTCCTGGGTCGGATTTCGCCGGAAAAGCGCCCCGACCGCGCGATCAGAATAGCGCGCGCTGCCGGGTTGCCGCTAAAGATCGCCGCCAAGGTCGACAAGGTCGATGAAGACTATTTCCGCGGCGATATTTTGCCGCTCATCGATGGCTCGAGCGTAGAGTTCATCGGCGAGATCAACGAGCGCGAGAAAACAAAATTCCTTGGCGAGGCATCAGCTCTGATATTTCCGGTGGACTGGCCAGAGCCGTTTGGTCTCGTGATGATCGAAGCCATGGCATGCGGCACGCCGGTGCTCGCATTCCGCTGTGGGTCGATCCCCGAGGTCATCGAGGACGGCATCACCGGTAAAGTGGTCGACAGCGAGGAAGAAGCAGTCGAAGCGCTGCCGAAAATCCTGTCTTACGACCGCCGCGCGGTACGGCAACGATTTAATGAGAGATTTACCGCCACAAGAATGGCCAAAGATTATGTCAGCACTTATCGCCAGTTGCTGAGATCGCATACGTCCAACGCGAAAACGCAAAATGCTTGGCCGCATCAATTCGATCTCAATCGTGGCAATGGCTCTACTCCCGTGTCGATAGAAAATCCGCTTCCAGCCTTGTTTGGGGCTGGCGAGTGAGAGGGTCTCCTTGGTTCTCGTAAGGCTTTGAGCATAGGAGCACAAAGCAATTGATGCGGTGCTGAACATGGCATCTACCGATCAGAAGACCGAGATCGTGTCGCCGGCAGAAGAGCCAGAAGCCTTGCCTCTGCCTTCAGATCCAAAAGTCATATTCCTTGGTGGCTTATTCGTTCTTGCGGTGCTGACGACAGCCTATGTCGCGAGCGAAATCGTGTTGCCATTGGTCTTTGCGATCGTTCTCAAGCTCCTGCTACAGCCAGCCTTACGCGGTTTGGAGCGATTGCGGATACCGCGAATACTCGCCGCCGTGCTTTTGATCTTGACGCTGTTCGGAACGATCGTCGCCCTGGGCACAGCCATTTCAGGCCCGGCGCGTACCTGGGCCGCCAAGCTTCCGGAGGGTATTCCTCGGCTTGAGGAGCGGCTGAGTTTCGTGCGTGGACCTATCAATACATTGCAACAGTTTTTGCAGCAGGTGGAAGATATTGGCGGAACGGGATCTTCACCAAATGGTGCGGTTTCCGAGCGAGGTGCAGCTCTCTTGACGACGCTATTTACCGGAACCCGAAACTTTGCCAGCGGTTTTTTCACAACGGTGCTGTTTCTTTTTTTTCTTCTCGTGTCCGGCGATATCTTCCTGCACCGACTCGTCGAGATACTGCCGCGCTTTAGGAATAAGCGCCAGGTTGTGGAAATCTCGCAGAAGATAGAAAGCGATGTCTCGGCGTATCTGGTCACAATCACGATCATGAACGCTGCAGTAGGTATCGCTACGGCATTGGCGATGTGGCTCACGGGGGTGGGCGACCCGATCCTCTGGGGGACGGTAGCCTTTCTGCTAAACTATGTGCCGATCCTCGGCACTGCTTTGGGCGTGTTGATCTTTCTACTCGCTGGCCTGTTGACCCATGACACGCTCTGGCAAGCGCTGCTTCCTGCGGGACTTTATTTCGGACTCCATTTGATTGAGGGCGAGACTGCAACGCCGATGCTTCTGGCCAGGCGGTTCACCCTCAATCCCGTCCTCGTCATCATCTCGCTCGTCTTCTGGTTCTGGATGTGGGGTATTCCGGGGGTAATTCTCTCTATGCCCATGTTGGCGATTGCCAAGATAATCTGCGACCGTCTTACGCCGCTGGCTGCATTTGGCCACTTTCTTGAAGGGTGAAACTCAGCCGATGTAACTCGACCGCAATGGAGAAAATGCCTTAACCTCCCATGTCGACTCCTGTCTGGTCGCCCGCGGCCTTCCTTAGTCTTGTCGGGGGCACCTTTCATGTGTTCGCGATCCACAGCGCACTCCCTTGCTGTGATGACTTACAAACACAACTCGAGTGACGGGCCGCAATTCCGCAGATATAACGTCCTCCCATTCGCCGGCTGTCCCAAATAACCGGATAGAGCTATGGCATGTCGGAAATAACAAGCAAGTCCGTACAGCAGAGATTCGCGGAAGCCGAAGTCGAGAGCTTCCGGAAAGACCTTGGCCCGTTCGTCGTCGCCGCGGAAACGACGCGAATGGCGATGGTGTTCATGGACGCAAAGGAACCCGGCCATCCGATCATTTTTGCCAATGACTCCTTTCTTTCTCTAATTGGATACGACCGGAAAGAGGTGCTCGGTCACCGCTTCAGTTTCCTGATGGCGCGCGGTAGCGATCCAAAGGCGCTGGCGCAAGTCGAGGCCGCGTTCGAGGGCAGCACCGGCCACGGCTCGGAAATTCGCTACCGTCGCAAAGATGGCAGCATGTTCTGGGCCGCCATTTTCATCAGCCCGGTTCTGGATGTGAGCGGTGAGGTTGTGCAGCATTTCGCCTCGTTCGTGGATCTCACCAGGCAGAAGCAGGAGCAAGCCCAGTCCACGATGATGATCGCCGAACTCAATCATCGCGTGAAAAATACCCTTGCAACTGTGCAGTCGATTGTCTGGCAGGCTTTGCAAGAAACTACTGATCCGAAGGTGATCCGCGAATCCATCGAGTCTCGCCTGCTTGCGCTCTCTCGGTCGCACGACCTATTGACCCGCGAAAATTGGGAAGGCGCAGGCCTGCTTGATCTGGTCACCGAGGCCATGGCGCCGTTCGGGGTCGCAAACGGTCGTACAGATCGCTTGGTGATCACGGGCAAGAATATCCGGCTTCCGCCGAATGTGACCTTAGCCCTCGGCATTGCGTTCCACGAGCTCGCGACCAATGCCGTGAAATATGGTGCGTTTTCAAATGAGGCAGGATCAATCCTGCTCGCCTGGACGATTGAGCCGAGGCCCGAGGGCGACCGGCTCATCCTGCGCTGGCAGGAGAAGGGCGGCCCGGCCGTCACGCCACCGACCCGAAAAGGGTTCGGCTCGCGGGTGATTGAACGCGGTCTGCCTCACGAACTGGAAGGCACGGTGAATCTCGACTACCTAGCGGATGGCGTGGTCTGCACGATCAACATTCCTGCACCGCGCGGTGCCCGTGATGAATAAATTGCTTTCCGGTCGTCGCGTCCTCGTTGTTGAGGATGAAATGATGATCCTTATGATCATCGAAGACATGCTGGCCAAGCTCGGATGCGAGTCCGTGACCGCAGCTGCTACGGTCCAGCAGGCCCTCGCCCTGATTGGTACGCAAGTCTTCGACGCCGCCATGCTGGATATGAACTTGAACGGCAATAAAAGCCATGCCGTGGCCGATGCGCTCGCCGCGCGCGGCGTGCCATTCGTCTTTTCAACCGGTTACAGCGGTCTCGACATGGACGGCTACCGCGAGCGGCCTGTGCTGAAAAAGCCGTTCCCGTATGAGGAACTGGTCGAGATACTCACACGCCTTCTCTTATAGTGCCCGTTAACCTCTCTTGTTGTGCCTACCGGCACGCGGGGCAAGCGGGGTGACGCGACCCAGTCAACGCGGCTTTCGATCAGGGGTGTTGGCGCCGTCGACCCCGTAGCTCCATCGTCGCCCCGAACCGGAATATCACTAAAGTGGAATCGGCGACGGCGCCGCCGGTGACCTCACCGTCGTGCGGCCAGTAGCCGCTGCGCGGCCCGGGCAGGTCGAGCAGCATCGCGCCGCCCAAGCCAAAATGCGCCGCGCCAGAGTCTTCGGCGACCACCCGCCAAGGGATAAAGAACACCATCTCGCCAGCCGGAAATGTCGGAGAGAGAGCACGTCGCAGAGAGCGCTCGGCGCCGCCCAGCCAACGGATAAAGAACACCAACGCGCCAGCCCCGGAATCTTGACGAGAGCAATCATCGGAAAATCGACGTTCCGCAGAAGGGTGGCGTACTTGCTCTCAACGCGCGGAACGCTGCTTAATCTCGCCAGCGCGCCCCGTGGCAACCAGCCCGAGATTGTTCGAGAAATCATCGCGAGGCGCATCATTGACCCGGCCGGGAAAGGCGAGCGCGATCCGGAGCGGTTAAGCCGCGCCGCGCTCGCGCAATTGGGCCTGCCCGAATCCCTGTCAACGCGGCTTTCGATCAGGGGTGTCGGCGGCAGTGTCGGTGCGGCGGAATTGGCCGAGCGATTGTCGACCACCGCCTGGCTCGCTGCGCTCGCCCGCCGCCCCGACCCGGCGAAGCCGCCCGACCGCCGGAGCTCCAGCGTCGCCCCGAACCGGACTTCGCAAAATGGCATCGGCGACGGCGGCCTCAAGCCGCCGCGCCGCCCAGGCGGCTCCAGCAGGTCGGGCGGCAGCACGCCGCTCGCCTCGCGCGCGGATATGCACACCAAACAAGGTTAACGGGGCACTGTCAGTGCTGCAGATTTTCCGATCTGTTGTCGATGACCCCGTAGCTCGCGCAGCGCCGGCGCCAGCCGACATCATAATCGATCGCCCCGATCGCCCGACCTCCATCGTCGCCCCGAACCAGAATCTGCGAACAACAATCCACTGAAAAGAATCGGCGACGTCGCTCAGCAGCCGCGCAGCCGGCTCGAGCCGGTCGGTCTGCTCGGCGCAGCCGCGGCCGATGCGGCTCGATCTGCCGGCGCGGCCGCCTCTCGCGCGCGCGTTAGGGCAGCGAATATGATCAACGCTGCACTGTGGAACAGCAAGTGAGCTATGCCGAACGGCTCAACGTTGCCCGGGAGCTTTACCACGCACTATGCGCGCATTTTCCGGACCGACACTTTGAATTGTCTGATACGCAGGCTGTGATCTCAGCCCGCAAAGACCGTGCGGACGCTTCCGCGCTTGTTAGGGCGGAGGCAGAAGCCGCCTCGCTTAACCCAGATTGGCCTGGCAAGGACTAGGCTACGTGGATGCATTTCGATACGAGCGCGGCTCCGGACGGGGCAGAGGGGGCTGCGTGATCATGGTGAAACGGCGCGCTGTGTATCATTCGTCACATGAAAGTGGCACCATCCCCTAGCCGAAAACGAGCCCAACCCGATCCTGACGCTTGGGTTCACCGCAGTTTTCTTGCTCTTATGACGCACAGGTGCTCCGGTCGCGCTGAGCGAGATCAGACGAACTCGCCCGGCAAATGAGCGGTCCTCATGCGTGAGCAAGTGTGTATTGAAAAGATGAGAAAAATTCGAAACGGAAGAATCTGGATTCTGGCGGCTGGTTTCTTCGCAGTGATGGTAACCTTTGGCGACGCAATGTTGGAGTCATACCGGACTTCGCAGCGTGAAGCGTCGATATTCGCGAGCCTCAGCGCGACCGCGTTCGAACAGGGCTTTTGCGATCGCGCGTTACGGCTGGCTGTTGCCGGCTTGCCGCCCGCTGAGGGCGCAAGTGCCATGTCGTTTCGGTCGCCCAAGTTGCAGGGCGAGTTGTCGTTTTTCGGATCCAAGCATGATTGTTATTTTGAATTGGCCTTAGGCGGGCATACGGCCTTGGTGAACAGTGCAACCTTCAGCCCGGACGGCTCTCGCGTCCTCACCGCATCTTGGGATGCGACCGCGCGAGTGTGGGACGCCAAGACGGGTCAGTCGCTGGCAACGCTCTCAGGGCATAAGGCTTGGGTGAATAGCGCAGCATTCAGTCCGGACGGCTCGCGCGTGGCGACTGCATCTGCGGATAAAACCGCGCAGATTTGGGACGCTAAGACTGGCGCCGCTCTTGCCACGCTGTATGGGCATGCGGATTTAGTGAGTAGTGCGTCATTCAGCCCGGACGGTTCTCGAGTTGTTACAGCGTCCAACGACGATACCGCGCGCGTGTGGGACGTCAAAACAGGCTCTGTCCTCGCCACGCTCTATGGGCATACCGACGCGGTGGACAGCGCGGCATTTAGCCCTGACGGTTCCCGCATCGTCACCGCTTCCGGTGACAAGACTGCAAGAGTGTGGGACGCCGAGACGGGTGCGGCGCTAACCACCCTTCTGGGGCACTCGGGTGGCGTGGGGAGCGCGAATTTCAGCCCTGACGGTTCCCGTATCGTTACCGCGTCCGAGGACAAGACCGCGCGTGTGTGGAACACCGCGACGGGAGCCATTGTCGCGACGCTCATCGGTCATACGGGTCCAGTTCTCGAGGCGACATTCAGCCCCGATGGTTCCCGCATCGTCACAGCTTCATGGGACAAGACTGCAAGAGTGTGGGACGCTGAGACGAGTGCTGCGTTGACCACTCTTTTGGGGCACACAGGTTGGGTGTGGAGCGCGACGTTCAGCCGTGACGGGTACCGCATCGTCACAGCATCCGAGGACGAGACAGCCCGAGTTTGGGACTCAAGGACGGGTGCTCCTATTGCCACGCTGTCTGGGCATATCGGCCCAATATTCAAAGCGGCGTTTAGCGCGGACAGCTCTCAAGTCGTCACTGCATCTTTCGACAAGACCGCGCGTGTGTGGAACATCAATAAAGGTGCTCCGCTCGCAATATTATCCGGACATACGGACGCAGTGAACGGTGCAACCTTCAGCGCGGACGGCTCTCGCGTCGTCACCGCATCCGAGGACAAGACTGCGCGAATATGGGACGCTATGACAGGCGCCTTGATCACCACACTTTCTGGACATGCGGAGGCGGTGAACGGCGCAGCATTCAGCCCCGACGGTGCTCGTGTCGTCACTGCATCCGACGATGACACCGCGCGAGTGTGGGATGCCAAAACGGGCGTCGCGTTGGCCGCGCTATCGCGCGATGAGGATCGGGTAGCCACCGCGACCTTCAGTCCGAACGGCTCACGCGTCGTCACCGCATCGTTCGACAAGACCGCGCGAATTTGGGACTCCAGGACAGGCGCCGTTCTGGCCACGCTGGAGGGGCACATGGGTTGGGTGAACAGTGCAGCGTTCAGCCCGGACGGTTCTCGCGTTGTCACCGCATCCTTCGACGGCACCGCGCGAGTGTGGGACGCCGAGACAGGCGACCCACTCGCCGTACTCTCGGGTCACAGGGATCGGGTGCTTCGTGCGGCGTTCAGTCCCGACGGATCACGCGTCGTCACCGCGTCGGCAGACAAAACCGCGCGACTATGGGACGCTAAGACGGGTGCTGCCCTCGCCACGCTCGCTGGGCATACGGATTGGGTGAATAGTGCCGTGTTTACCCCGGACGGCTCTCGCATCGTGACCGCATCCTTCGACCACACTGCTCGAGTGTGGAACGCGAAAACAGGCGCCGTCGTTGCCACGCTTGCCGGGCACACGGATCGCGTGCTCAGTGCGGCGGTCAGCCCCGATGGGTCCCGTGTCGTGACCGCATCCACTGACAACACCGCGCGACTATGGGACGCCATAACGGGAGTCGCGCTGGCCACACTTTGGGGGCACAAGAATCAGGTAGTAAGTGCGGTATTCAGCCCCGATGGTTCGCGCGTCGTCACCGCATCCGTGGATGGCACGGTGCGCGTCTGGCTACTCGATCCGATCATCTTGATACCGGCGAATCAACGCCAAGGCTACGTCTGCCGGGAGCGCCTCATCGGCGCACGATCATTCACTGACCGAGAGATGCAGGATCCGATGCTGAGCGGGAGCGACGACCTTCGCGATCCGTGCAATCGCGGCGGGCCGTTCAACCCCGACTATTACTGGCGAGCGACAGCCGGTGCAGTGGCGACGATCCAAAGTGCAATTTCGAAATAACGGAACAGCCGTTTGCAATGTCGTGTTATCAACTCGGGGTGAGATTTAAGCCGCTCCTCGTATTGCGCGGATATGTTATGGGGATAATTGGTCTGGATGCTCCAAGCCTAACGCCCAACCCTCTCGTCATTGCACCATCAAACCATAAGCAGGCGCAGAGCGCCTTCGTATAACCGATTGGCCGCGAGTTCGCGGCGCCGAGTTCAAGGTAACCTAAGTCGCGGAAGCGGGTGATCCCACGCGGAAAGCGCGCGGCTCGCTTGATCATGCCGCATTTCTGCCACATCTTTTGTTGATCTAAAAAGTTCGGTAAGGCACTACGTGCAAGGGGCCCTATGAAATCATTTGTTTGTTGCGGGTATTTTCTTGTTCTTGCCGCCTTGATGCTGCTTTGCGTTGCGAGCAGTGCTCAAGCTGAAGTGGCAAGCGTTTATGGTGGCCGCGACGGCCTTTGCGGCCGTCGCACAGCCAATGGAGAGCGACTGAATTGCGCGGCAATGACGGCAGCTCATCGCAGGTTGCCGTTCGGCACGAACGTTCGCGTCTGCCACAGTGGATGCGTTACAGTTCGCATCAATGATCGGGGCCCCTGGGTGCGAGGCAGGGATATCGACCTATCCCCGGCAGCTGCCCGAGCCATCGGCTTATCTAACACCGGACGCGTCACAATGTCCGTTGGATTGTAAGGCTGCGAGGCAGCAATTTACACGTTGCGCAAGCTGTGAAGGCCGGCACGTAGTTCAAACTTCGTAGTTCGATGCTGCGCACTCTGAGCTTGGTTACCGCGAGAAGCAACCTCGGCCGTCCCTTGCCGCCAAAGTTAGCCCCTGATGATCCGGTTCGAGATCGTGCCTAGGTAGAGCAGAATTTTTCATCGTGTCATGACGACCTCCGATAGCAGTGAGTATTCCGCCTTGATTGCCAGCAGCCTTGAGGATCGGCCACCACCTATCGATTTCAGCGGGAAGCGGCGGCCTGTCACCGTCCCACTCCTCCGGTCCCTCGCGCCGAACGGCTGGCGCCTTGGGGTTCTTGACCTTGATCCAATGCTCCGTCCCGGCCAGAGCGGTATGGAGAGGCCAACCGTTTCGACACGAAACTCCCAAGCGGCATCATAGAATGGAAGAGAGTGCTGGTGATCCAAACATCGGTGGGTTTTTGAGCCGTTGCGAACATCGAGACAGAGGCGTAGCATCTCCGTCTTCTGATTATCGATGCCGTATCCAGGCTAGAGGGAAATGGCCTCGAGTGCCGGGGATGAAGCGCGCTTTGCTAATCCTGCAATCGGTCAACCGAGAATGAGAGATTGATAACAAGTCCGCGCGGATTCCAGCTGTAAGACAGGTCACCGCAGAACTGGTCTCGTACAACATGACCCGATAAGACGGTTCCAAAGCCATCGCTTCTCGGCGAAGCGATAAGAGGCGGACCGTCCTGTTCTTCCCATTTCACAACAATCAACCCTTCGCGTAACTCCCACGTAATCTCGACGCAGCCTTGAGGAACCGATAAGGCTCCATATTTGGCCGCGTTGGTTGCGAATTCATGCAGAATGAGCGCAAGATTTGTAACGGCATGTGCACCGACTGCTACGGCCGGTCCGATCAATACGACGCGACGATTTCCGTCCCCCCCGCTGGCATCGTCATAGGGAGAGAGAATTTTCCGTAGCAGAATATCAAGACTGGTCGGCTGAGGTTTCCCGTCGGCTGTTCCAGTTAAATCTGGCAAGATAAGTTCATGTGCGAGCGCCAGCGCGCTAAGCCTGCTCCTGATCTTCTTCGTTAGTTCGTCGGGCGTTTTTGCCGAACGTGCACTAAGTGAGATGACGCCGTCAGTAACAGCGAACAGGTTCTTGACCCGATGGTTTAGTTCCCGCAACAGTAACTTTTGTTGCTGTTGTGAACGCCGACGCTCCGTGATGTCGACAAAAGTACAAACTGCTCCCTGAAGCTCACCATCGCGTGTGATCTCGCTGACCCAGTATTCGATAGGAAAACTGCTCCCATCCAGGCGAAAGAATAAATCGCTGTCAACGTGAGCGAAGCCGCCGTGGTGCGCAACTCGAAGGATCGGACATTCCTCCTTAGGATAAGGCGATCCATCGGGCTGTGTATGGTGTATAACGTCATGAAGTTTTCTGCCGATAGCGTCTTCTTCTCTCCCGATGCCAAGCATGCGCAAGAACGCAATGTTGCACTTGGTCGTCGCGCCCTCAGTATCCACGCAATAGAATGCATCGGTTGCCGAATTGAGCAGTAAGCGCAGTTCGGCTTCTTTTTCACGCAGGGTTTTTTCACTCTCGCGGAGCGCCTCCTCGGCCCGCACCCTATCTGTCGTTTCAACGGCGGTAATGAGCACTCCGCCGACACCGGTGCGGGACGATGGGTCCGGTATCGGGCTGTAACTGATGGTAAAGCGCGCGTCCTCCCATTCGGCACCGTGACGCTGAATTCGCAACAGCAAATCTTCGGCGAAAAAAGGACCGCGCTTACCGCTGAGGATCGCCTCATGCAAGGGCCGAAGTGTCGCTTGAACTTCCGGCCAAACCTCGTCGAAAGGCAAGCCCAGGGCCCAAGGGTGTTTGTCGCCCAGGATGGGCGCGTAGCCGTCGTTGTAGATCATGACGAATTCGGAGCCCCATCGAACGGCCATGGGAAAGCCTGAGGCGAGCATGACGTTGACGAGCAGGGTAAGGCTTGACGGCCAGCCGTCCGTGGGGCCGAGGACGGTCGCCGACCAATCCTTGCCGCGAATAAGCTCCGACATTTTTGACGTCGCCGGAAGATCGGGAATTGAATGCTGCGTCATAAGGCCTAAGGTACCAATGTGCGAGATAGAACAGAAGAAACGAATTACAACGTCAACTCACGCAGTGCATTTGTAATTTCTTCAAGGTCGTACGGTTTAGCAAAGAAACGGCCGCCCGTCGGGAGGTCCTCTTCGCTTACCTGACCATGGCCAGAGGTCACAATTATCTTGATGGGAGGCCAGCGGTTCCGGACGGCATGAGCGAGTTTGAGACCGTCTAAGGAACCTGGCATGTGCATGTCCGTAAATACCACTCGGATGTCGCTGCGGTTCTCGAGTATCTCTATTGCTTCGTCAGCGTTTGCAGCTTCAATAACCTCAAAGCCCGCATCCTCTATAGTTCGGGCGGCACCGAGCCGGACCAAGGGTTCGTCTTCGACAATGAGGATCGCTGCTGTTTTGGAACCGTCTCCCCAAGGCACGGGCTTTTCCTTGCTTACGTTACTAAACCGCTGAAATCATCAAGTTACGGCGAAGTGAGATCGTTCCCCAAAAGGATGAGCGACTGTCTTGGTAGTCAAGCGTTTTGCCATTGTTTGTTGTCGCGGACCATGGCGTTGAGAATAGTGAGGAGTTTGCGCATGACGGCGGCCAGCGCGAGCTTTTTGGGTTTTCCGAAGGAGATCAGGCGTTGGTAGAAGGCCTTGAGGACGGGGTTGCGCCGGCTGCCAACCAGGGCGGCCATGTAGAGAACGCTGCGCACCTTGGCGCGACCGCCCCAGCTTGTGCGTCTGCCGCGCATCCGACCGCTGTCGCGATTGAACGGCGCGATGCCGACCAGGGCGGCGATCTGCTTGCGGTCGAGGCGTCCGAGCTCGGGCAGGTCAGCGATCAAAGTGCGCGCCACGACATCGCCGACACCAGGCACGGAGCGCAGCAATTCGTCGCGTTCACACCACGCGGGTGTGCCGCGGATGCTCTCGCCAATGTCCCCTTCGAGCTCATTCAACTCCTTTTGCAACACTGCCAGCAGCCGGTCGACGCTCTTGATCAGCCGCCGACTGCTCAACTGACGCCGCCGGTTGCGTTCGGCCGTCATCATTTCGATGATCTGGCGTCGCCGCGCGACCAGTTCACCCAAGGCCCGGGCCTGTTCGTCGGGCACCGGCCGCGGCTCGGGTTTGATCGCCTCGGCAAAGCGGGCGATCGCCTTGGCATCGAGCGCGTCGGTCTTGGCCAATTGACCCGTGGCGCGGGCGAAGTCGCGGATCTGCCGTGGATTGACCACCGCCAGCGGCAGTCCCTCCGACACCAGCGCTGCCGCCAGTGTCTGTTCAAAGCCGCCGGTGGCTTCGACGACGACCAGATAGGCATCAAGCGGGCGAAGCCGCTCCATCAACCTCGCCAAGCCTTCGCTATCACGTGCCATCGTAAAAGCCTCGTCCGAAGGCCGCACATGCACATCCAGCCGATCCTTCGCGACGTCGATGCCGATGAATGTCTGTTCCATGACCCGTCCTTGCAAATGCGGTCTCGCACAGCGGACCAAGCGACTGTTCGGGTTCACCGGAACCGCAGGCGGGGAGCCATGCTCATCCGCGGTCTTCGAGACCAAGGGGGCTTCGGTCTCCCGCCTACGTCCGCCCTGCGCAGCATACGCGCAGCGGCGATTCGCAGAGATACAAGGGGGAGGGGGCGATGCGACCCCGGCTCGCCGGGCCAGCCAAAGAAAAAGCCCCGGTCTTTGCCGGGGCTTGGGCCGATCGGGGGCTGTGCTGGGGGGCAAAAGGAGATCGGCCCACTTGGCAGCTAATGCGCAACGCTGCCTTTAGTTCCTAACTTTACTTTTGTATCCGCACTAGCTCCGGCAGCTTGGCGATGTTCGCCGCAATCCGCCGCGCCTCATCGCGGTCGGGAGCTTAGCCGCCGATCGCCGACCGGGCTCCTCCTCAAAATAGACGCAGGCCAATATCTGCCCGTTCGCGTCCTTCACAATGAAGCAGGCGTCGTTGTATTCGTCGATCGTCCACGGCGGCGGGAAGCGGCGCTTAGTCACCGTCCCCAATCCTCCTCCGCTTCGCGGCGCACGGCCGGCGCCTTGGGATTCTTGATCTTGACCCAATACTCCGTCCGGCCCGATCGGTACGGGGAGCCAAGCCGCTTCGACACGATGCCTTCGCAACCGAGCGCGCAAGCGTGCTTATAGACGGCCGCGCCGTCGCCCTCATAATGCTGGTTGAGCGTAATGGTTGAATGTGCGCGGCGCAGCAGCTTCGCCAGCTTGTGTTTGCGGACCTCGAGCGGCTGGGTCCGCAAATCCTCGCCGTTCAATTCCAGCAGGTCGAACGCACGGTGTATCGCCGTGCCAATCGTGTGATGGCCGCGGATTAGATCAAACACCGCCAGGCCGCTGTCGTCGCACACGATCGCCTCGCCATCGATCAGGCAGGAACGCGCCGGCAATGCTCCAACCGCCAGGGCCACAAATGGAAAGCGGCGGGCGAGATCGTTGCCGTTCGCCGGTCGCGTCCAGTCGGGCCATGATCCGAAACCCGTCGTGCTTGATCTCGTGGATCCAGTCCGGGCCGATTGGCGGCTTTTTCGCGGGAGAAGGGCAGGCAAGGCTCGATGACCGGAGGGGCGGCTCCTACGTTCATGCAACAACGACATGGCGGACAGATGGGCGGGGATTGGCCGAAAGGCGAATCAGGAAAGGAAGCCCCGGGATGGTGTGACCGGGGCCCCACGACGTCGCCCGGAACTGCTTCGGAACAGGGCTAGTCGCGGTTCATAACACGGTCCTATTCTCCCGGTTCCGCGTTCCGTTGGCAGGCGTTACCCTCCGGCCATGGGTTTCAACCGCCGCAAGATGGAAGCCGACCGGAAGGCCAAGGCCGATGCTGAGGCCGGGGCTAGGCGCGCCACCGATGCCCAAGTGCTTCACGATGCCGAGCGCCTATCATCGCCTGGAACGAGCGCCAGGCCAAGCGCATGCCGATGATCTTCTCACCGACGTCTCGTCATCTGCGATGGGGCCGTGACTGATTACCACTTAGGATAGCTGGAGAATGTCTATGAAACGCAAGCTGATCGCCGTTTTGATTGGCGTTATTCTTGTCAGCCCCTTTGGACTACTGATTGCCCAAACGGCAGCATCCGCACAGAGGCAAGCGGCAGGTTACACGCTAAATACGTCACCTTTTGCCAGCTCCACCTAAGCGTGACGCGAACTGCATCGATGCCGGATGATTTCGAGATCCTTCAGCTTGAAATGCGGAAGCGAGATTTCGTAAAAAGGAATCGGCAACGTTGTCAGCAGCCGCGGCGGCGCCCAGGCTACTTTGGCGGCCATTGCGGTCGCCGCACAGACAAAAAAAGGGGCAAGCCAAATGCAAACGACTCTGTCGGAACACTACAAGCCCCCGGTCCGATTCGGCCTGGGCGGCGTGCCGCTTGGCAATGAGTTCGCCGTCATTACGGAAAAGGACGCTTATGCCACGCTCGACGCGGCGTGGAGCGCGGGTGTCCGCTATTATGACACCTCGCCTTGGTATGGACTCGGCCTGTGCGAGCGCCGGTTCGGCAATTTCCTCCACACCAAGGACCGCAGCGACTATGTCCTGTCGTCCAAAGTGGGCAAGGTGCTCAAGGCTTCGCGGCAGAATAACGCGAAGGAGTATTTCGCTTTCACGCCGTCTCCGAACAATGTGGTCTTCGACTACACGGCGGATGGCGTAATGCGGTCGGTAGAGGACAGTCTACAACGGCTCGGCATTGATGCGCTCGATATCGTCTTCGTACACGACCTCTCGCCCGACAATCGGTATCTTCCGTCGCCTTGGGAGGAGCAATTCGAGATTGCGCGCAAAGGCGCCTTCTCCGCTCTCATGCGGATGCGCGAGGAAGGGATCATCAAGGGCTGGGGCCTCGGCGTGAACAGGCCGGAACCGATCCTGAAGCTGCTGGACGTTGCAGACCCGGATGTCTGCCTACTCGCTTCGCAATATTCGCTGATCGACCACAAGAACGCGCTCCAACATGTCTTCCCGGCGGCTCTTTCCAAGGGCGTTTCCTTCGTGGTGGGTTCGTCTCTCAACGCCGGCTTCATCAGCGGCAGTCAGCGTTACAATTACGGCAAGGAAAACTACAAGATCCCGCAACCGATCATCGAAAAGCGCGAAAGGCTGCGCGAGGTAGCGGGACGGCACGGCGTCGATCTCAGGACTGCAGCGCTGCAATTCTCCGCAACGCCGGATATCGTCTCAGCCCTGGTTGTCGGCGCCGCCAGCGAGCAACAGATCGTCGTTGACTATAGCTCCATGCAGGTCGAGCTCCCGGCGGAGTTCTGGGCGGAGCTGAAGGAGCACAAGCTCATTGAACAGGACGCGCCTGTTCCCGCCTGACGGGCTCGTGGAGATCGCACGACGCGATATCCATGCAAATTAACTGATTGTCGAACGACCGGCGACGTCTGGGTTTCGCCAATAGATGGGGTAATGGGCCGGCGAGCTTGTGGATAGCTGCAGATTTTGGCTGCTGCGCTTCAGGCAGATGGTGGAACGAGATCCGTGTGTGCGACCTCAAGTTTGGTGGAGCATGGATCCCAGGTCTGCTCAGGACTTATTGCTACGGCGAACGGATTGGCGCACCTAGACCGATCGCTCGTTCCACGACATTGCCGTATCGCAGAAATACCTCGCCCAAGGCTCGTCGATTCAAATTCAAGTGTTTTCTACCAACTCCATTCACTCACCAAACGAGGCACATGGTATTGTCGGTGGGTTCCTTGAGGGACGGAGAGACGCAAATGCTTGGCCTAGTCAATACACCCAACGGCAAGACGCCGGTCGAACTGCGGCAAGTGCCGGAGCCAGCACCGAGCCCGCGCGAGGCGCTGGTCGGGGTGCAGGCGTTTTCGCTCAATCGCGGCGAGCTGCGGTCGTTCCGCAACAACGAGGAGGGCTGGATACCCGGCCAGGACATCAGCGGCATTGTGTTGCGGCAGGCGGCGGACGGGAGTGGTCCGCCGGCTGGCGCACGTATTGTCGCCTTGATGGATGAATTCGGCTGGGCGGAACGCGCCGCAGTACCGACGCAGCGCATCGCCGCCCTGCCCAATACTGTCAGCTTTGCTGCTGCAGCTGCTCTGCCGGTTGCAGGCCTGACCGCGTTGCGCACGTTGCGGCACGGCGCACCGTTGCTCGGCAAGCGTGTGCTGATCACCGGCGCCGCCGGGGGGGTTGGTCATCTCGCGGTGCAGCTCGCAGCGCATTCCGGTGCGCGGGTTACAGCGGTGGCGGGACGGCCGGAACGCACGGCGGGGCTGCGGGAATTGGGTGCGACCGAAGTGGTGGTCGGCATCGAGCAAGCGCAAGGGCGGTTCGGGCTGATCCTCGAATCCGCCGGCGGCGCGTCGCTAGGGACGGCGTTGCACGTAGTGGACGCGAATGGTGCGGTGGTTGTGTTCGGCAATTCCTCCGGCGAGAGGACAAACATCAGCTTTGCTGATTTCGGCGGCGGGCAAAATGCGCGCTTGCAGAGTTTCTTCTCGTTCAGTTCGGGGCCGCAGGAGCAGTTTGCACCGGATCTTGCATTGCTGGTGTCGCTGGTCGCGGACAAGTCGCTGACGCCGCAGACCGGGCCGGAGCGGAACTGGCGCGACGTTGCACTGGTCGCCGACGAGCTGCGCGACCGGCGCGTTGGCGGGAAGGCGGTGTTTCGTGTGGAGGCGTAAGCGAGGCGAAGCGATGTGGCGGCGACCCTCAGCCCAATTTCCAAGGTCAAAACTCATAAATCGGCCAGTTCGTCGCGTGGGCCGCGGCCACCAAACGACTCCCGATGATGGCAATAGCATCTCTGATCTCTTGCAGGCTTGAACTGACCTTGAGGACGCCGGTTCGGAAGTACTTCTCGACAACCATATCGGTGGCGCATCTCCCATGTGGCCTCGCCCGTCCGTGCAAAGCCGGGTCGATGGCCTACTAGCAGAGCTACTTTTGTGCGACCCTCGTCCGCCACCGCCGGCTGAAGGGCAGAGTCCTAGTCATTCCGCCTTGATGTTGGCGAAGTTGAGCACCCTGGCATATTTGGCGATCTCGTCGGTGACGAAGGCCTTGAACGTGTCAACCGGCAGTGGCGCCGGTACGACGCCCAAGTTGAGCAGGCGTTCCTTGAGCGTAGGATCGCTAACGGCCGCCGACGCCGTAGCATTCACCTTATCGACGATTTCAACTGGTGTGCCGGTGGGCGCACAAATGCCGTACCAGCCACTTGCCGCATAGCCCGGCACGGTTTCGGCGATGGCGGGAATCTCGGGCGCGGCATCCGAACGCGTCGGCGTGGTGACGCCAAGCGCGACTAGCTTGGCGGCTCTAACATCCGGGAGGATCTGCGCGATCGGTGCAAATGCCATCGGAATTTGCCCACCAAGCAGATCGGTCATGTAATTGGCTTTATATGGAACCTGCACCATGTCGGTCGCGGTCATCATCTTGAACAGCTCGCAGGCCACGTGTGGCCCGGTGCCAACGCCGGCCGAGGCGACGTTGATCTTGCCGGGATTGGCCTTGGCATAGGCGATTAGCTCGGCAACCGATTTGGCGGCAAATTTAGGGTTGACGACGATGACAAATGGCGTAAGCCCGATCCGCGCGACCGGCGTGAGATCGTGCGCGAAATCGAAATTGACGTGCGTATAGAGCGTCGCATTAATGGCGTTGGCCGAGACCGTCATCAGCAGCGTGTAGCCGTCCGGAGTCGCATGGGCGACAACTTCGGTGCCGATGTTGCTGGCGGCGCCGGGCCGGTTGTCAACGATGAACTGCTGACCAAGGCGCTCCGACAGCGCCTGCGCGATCAGCCGCGCGATGATGTCGGGCGAGAGGCCCGCAGGGTAGCCGGCAACAATGTGCACTGGCCGCGACGGATAGTTTTGCGCCAAAGCAATCCGCGACGGGGTTGAGAGCGCGGCGGCACCCGCCGCTAGATGTAAAAACTTTCGGCGGGGAAGTTTCATTCTCATGCCCCAAAAAGCTAGAAAATCCCAAAATCCGCGCGAGGCCTAAACTACACCAGTTGCCGACACTCGCGGAAGGGGCGCGTTGTCTCCTCATCGCCGTTTGAGACATGCCAAGCCAGCTTGACGATGTCCGTAGTTCGGGGAAGACCGAAAGTGAAGCGACGAGATTTCCTGAAGGCCTCGGCGGCCTTCGCCGGAGCCGCAGCCGGTGCTTTTCCTGCGTCAAGTTTTCCAGCGCCGCGGCGATCGAGCCGCCGGTGGTGGACAAGCTGAAGGTCCAGGTGCTGGTCGACCTCACGCACAACATCTTCCTCAAGCCCGCGACGTTCAACGGCATGACGGTGACGCCCGCCCCGCGCGCCAAGGACTACACCAAGGAACTGCACACCCAGTGGGGCCTGTCCTACTATCTGCAATCCGTTAAGGGCGGCGAGACCCGCACCCTGATGCTCGACTACGGCTATACACCGGACGTGCTGCTCAACAATCTTGAGATTTTAGGGATCGATCCGAAGAGCATCGACGCGCTGGTCGTTAGCCACGGCCATTTCGACCATTACGGCGGCCTGATGGGCTTTCTCGACAAGTACCGCGCGGCGCTGCCAGCGGACGTCAAGCTTTATGCCGGCGGCGAAGACAACTTCCATCGCGTCCAGCCTACCGGCATGCCGGGCGAGTTCAGCGATTTCGGCTTTTTGGACCGCAATGCGCTAGCGGCGCGAAAGGTCGGCGTGGTGCTGTGCGAGCAGCCCACAGTGATCGGCGGTCACGCCTTCACCTCGGGCCAAATCAAGCGGCGCACCGACGAGAAGATCTTACCCAACACCTTCGAGCAGTTCGGTATCAAGGACGGGCTGGGCTGCGACGCCTCGCACTATACGCCGGCCGAGCTTGCCGGCAAGACCGTGCCGGACGAGCACTACCACGAGCACGTTACCGTCTTTAACGTGAAGGACCGGGGCTTGGTCGTGCTGTCGTCGTGCAGCCACCGCGGCGTGGTCAACGCGGTGAAGCAAGCCCAGGAAGTCAGCGGCGTCGATAAGGTGCACGCGCTGCTCGGCGGCTTCCATCTCGGCCCGGCGCCGATGGACTACACCAAGCACGTCGTGTCCGAGATAGTGGAGCTGCAGCCCGACATCGTCGTGCCGATGCATTGCAGCGGCCAGAATTTCGTCGAGGCCATGCACGACATTGCGCCCGACCGGTTGTTCGTCGGCTCGACCGGCGCGACATTGACGTTCGGGGCCTGATGGGCGGCCGGGTCGGCGCGGTGCGGCCGCGGCATCGTCTGCTGGGGGTGGCGGCCGCCTTAGCGATGGCGGCGGCCACTGCTGTCGGGGCGCGGGCGCAGGAGCCCGATCAGGCCCGAGCGGCGCGTCTGATGGACGACCTGATGTGGAACCGCGGCCACGTCGGTGGTCCGTTCATACTGACCGATCAGAACGGCGCGACGCGGACCGACGCCGATTTCCGCGGCAAGCTGATGCTGGTCTATTCCGTGTACACCACCTGCCCGGACATCTGCCCGACCGACCTGATGCAGATCGGGATTGCGCTCGACAAGCTGGGCTCCGCCACCGACCTGCAGGCACTCTTCATCTCGGTCGATCCGGAGCGCGACACCACCGACGTGCTCGCCAAATATGTCGCCAATTTCAGCCCTCGCATCCTCGGCCTCACTGGAACGCCTGCGCAAATCCGCGCCGTCGCGGACGCCTACAAGGCCTATTACGCCCCGCTACACGCCGCCCGACGGCGCCGTCTATCTGATCGACCACACCGGCTTCATCTATCTGATGGGCCGCTCCGGCGAGTATCTGGGCTTCTTCCCACCGGGCACCACGGCGGACCGCATGGTCGAGATCATCACCGCGCATCTAGGGCAGCGCGAATAGCCTGTCCTCAGTTGATGAGTTAACAGTTAACGCCGGCGGGCGCGTTGAAGCGCGTGACTTCCGGTTTTGCCCTTCGCGTCAGTTTTTGCGACGCCACGACATGTCTGCGACTGGAGGCAAAGCGGAAGGTCGCGACTACAGCGTGACTGTGTTGCGTAACAGTTGACAGTCGGTCGCTACCGGCAGTGAAATAATGCACCGAACGCCCGCGAAGATGGCCAATGGCAAAGGGGGGCGGGGAAATCATGAGCAAGCTTCACCTGCGTAGCATTGTTCTCGCCGCACTGGTCGCATCCGGGCCCGCTGTCGCGGGATCGGCGGCATTCGCCGGCGGGACGCTCGCCATCGGCAAGGCCGACGCCAACGCATCGCCGATCGTGCCCGTGAATGTCGCCGACAAGCTCGGCCTCTTCAAGCAACATGGGCTCGACGTCGAGATCGCGGACTTCGCCGGCGGCAGCAAGCTGTCGCAGGCCATGGTAGCGGGCAGCATCGATATCGGCGTCGGCGCCGGGACCGAGATGGCGTTTGTCTCGAAAGGAGCGCCGATCATCGCCGTATGTGACGACGCGCCACCTATCCCCTTCATAGGCATCGCAGTGCCGTGGGATTCGCCAATCCACACGGTCGAAGAGCTCAAGGGCAAGAAGATCGGCATCTCCAGCGCCGGCTCGCTCACCGATTGGCTCGCGCGCGAACTTGGCGATCACGAGGGATGGGGACCGGACGGCGTGACGCGGGTAGCGATTGGCAACGGGGCGGCCGCCATCCTCGCGGCGTTCCGCACCAATGCGATCGACGCCGACATTGCCGTGACCTCCAACATCTTTAACTGGGAAGAGAAAAAGCAGGGGCGGCTACTGATTCCGGTTTCGAAATACGTCGGCAATATCGCTGCCGGCACGATATACGCGACCCAGCGTCTGATCGCCACCGACCCCGACGCGCTACGCGGCTTCCTCATCGCCTGGCTCGAGACCATCGACTACATGGGTAAGCACAAGGCCGAGACCGTCAAGATCGAGAGCGAAGTCACCGGCTATTCGGAAAGCGTGATGGCCAAGGAATACGACCTTACCAAGAATATGTTCAGCAACGATTGCAAGTTCGACGCCGCTTCACTGGCCAATCTCAAGCGGGCCTTCGTCGACCAGAAACTCGTCGAGACGCCGCCCGACATGTCGAAGCTGTATACCGAGGCCTTTTTGCCTAAATGAGGCGCACTTTAGTTGGTCGCGGCTCCCCGCAGGGGCGGGTCGTGGCTGTTTCCCAGGGAGCCCGTCCCTAAAAATGACTGCATCTCACGCCATAAACGACGCTGAGGTGTGATACGACGGGCAATAGAGCCACTGGCATTTTAGCCGAAGAGTTCCATCGTAGGCGCGAAAAGCCTTGATCGAGTTCCCTTCATAACTTTTCTTTGTTTCACCATCATTGCCGGTTGCGGATGCCGCTGTGAGGACCATATTCGCAATAGCCGACATTCTTCGGCCAACAAATGAGGAAACACCATGAAGGAAGAACACAACAAGGCGGCGGAACATCACGAAAACGCAGCGAAGTCACATCGTGCCGCTGCCGATGCTCATGGCAAAAATGATCATGCCAAAGGCAAGGAACATTCCACTCAGGCCCAGCAGCATTCGCAAAATGCCCGGAATCAATCGCAAGCCGCGCACGAGAAGAGCCAGCAACAGAAGTAACACCTCTTTCGGGAAGTCGGCGCATCACGTCGGCTTCCCGCTTGAAGACAAGTTCTCAACTTTTTCCCCAGCCCCATCGGCGAGCGGGATGCAAACGACCTTTTCGATTAAAATATTACCGTCCTTGATGGTTCTTGTACCCTCGCCACCAACTACCAGCCACCAACTACCATTAGTGCTCCCACGGCGGTGAAGTCGCACTTATGACGATGTGCCATCAGCCGACGTCACGTCAAAAATTGATGGCGACAAGTTCCACACGGCGCACCTTAGCATTCCGGAATGGCGGTCCCCGCCGCTGCGGGTTGAATGTTTTTGAGGAAAGCGTGAGCGCAGGAGTAAACACGGCGATCTGGACATCGATGCATGGCTCGGCTCGTCCTAATCGTGGGGGCTTAGCGGGGGAATATTGGACCAACGGCATGGTTGCGCGTCTGGGCCGATCAGGCGAGGCTTCAGTCGTGACGGGGGCAGAGCCGCAAGAGGTTCTCCGAGGTCAAGCGAGTCAAGGATCGGAAACGCGCGCGATCGCCGTCGAGCACAAGGGCAACGGCCCGCGCCGAGTCAAAGAGCCGGACAAAGCCGTGGCTCGCCGCTGACTTCAATTGGCTGGTCCTGGTCGATTACCCGCCGTGGATTGACGCCACTCAGAAAAGTCGCCTTCGTATATATCAGCGAGGCGCACGGTCGTTGCGACCGATGCCGTGGTGAAGGCGGTGGAGTGCGGCAGAACAGAGATGTGCCACGCCGGGCCAAGCGGCCTTCACACATGATGAATTATGTTGATAATAGGCCTAGGATCGCGGGGTTGGGAGGCACGCCATTCAAAGCAAATTTTATTGGACCTGCCGCCAGGCCACCTGGTCCCTGCTGGCGTGTTTAGCGTCTCCGTGCGCCTGCTTTCTTTATCTCCTTCTCATCGGGACTGAAAGCAATCAAGTGCTATCGATAGCTCCCGCTGGCCCGCTCCCGGAGGCCGACCTTCATAGATCGGACGCGTCGGTTGCAACGCCGCTATCCGATGTCGAGAGATCGCCAATAACGCCGGGCGACTTTGAGCAGAATTTATCGGCGCCGTCATCCTCCGTTGTGCTATTGCCGCGAAATCATAACTCATTATTCGGCGAACTTGTCGCACCGGAGAATCCAATTCTCCTTGATGGGCGGGCTAAGTCGGCCGCTCTGGAAGCGTTATTCCCAGAGTCCTCCTCCTTAACGCTCAAGCTTTCCTACGCTGTTTCCGAACAGAATGTCTTGCGGGAGGGAGAAAACAATCCGATTGTACGTTACGGCCAATGGACGGCCGTCTATGACATCTCCGCGCATACCGTTTATATGCCGGACGGAACCAAGCTGGAAGCACACTCGGGTCTAGGCGACAGGTTGGACGATCCTGGCCATGCCAACGAAAGAAATCGCGGTGCGACCCCACCCAGTATCTACGATCTCGAACTGCGCGATCAGCCATTTCACGGGGTGCGTGCGCTCCGGCTTATCCCTTCGGACGATAGGAAAGTCTTTGGTCGAACAGGTTTCCTTGCACACAGCTACATGCTCGGCCCGAATGGTAGTTCCCATGGTTGTGTGGTTTTCAGAGACTACCGGTCGTTCCTAGAGGCTTACGTAAATCATGAAATAAAGCGCTTGGTCGTAGTCGCGCGCCTAGATTAATTGGTCCGCATACGATTGTCCGGCATCTTGGCACTCTCGTGCTCGGTTAAGGACATGGAAGTCAAGCCCGGATCAATCCGCCAAATAGTTGATATCCGGGCAGAACGAGTAACAATCCGCCTCTTCGAAGTAGAACGTCAAAGAGACGGTACTGTTCCGAAAACCCCTCTTATTCGCCAGATGAAACACACGAAAAAAATCATTGGGATAGCTGCCTTACCCTCCATATTCTGTCGCTTTCGCAGAACACGAGCACGAGATGATTGCGGCTCGAACTAAGGCAGCATTGCTTGCTTGCCGGCGCGTCTACCTGCGGCTTCATCGATCGCCACCATTACCGAGTCCGTGGCAGTTTGATGCACCATGTGACCGACGCCGGGAACGCGTCGCAGGGTGCTTTGAGTGACGTCGCGGTGAAGCCGGGCCGATTGCGTATTGATGTCGACCACCTTGTCGTCCTCGCCAGCGATAATGGCGACAGGCATTGTCAGGCGCGCATAATCTTTGGACATTGCAAAGGCTCCGGGAATCAGCAGGGCCGATTCAGCGGCGCTGGCGCGAACTTGTGAGGGGCGAAGGGCCATCTCTTTCGGAAAGCGGCTGAATTTCTTGGGTTCTGGCGATGGTCCGAATATCTTATGCATGAAAAGGGGCCACATCAGTCTGCCCATAATAGGCGCCAGCGTATGGCTTATGACGTCTCCGATCATCGGAACCGCAAGCCCTGAGCTAAGAACGACGTCGCCTCGAACAGTCGGATAGTAGTAGCCTGAGGCGAGAACCAGTCCGGCGACCAAGTCGGGGTATTTTAACGCGAGCGCCGTTGCCACCGAGGCCCCCCAGGAATGGCCAAGGACAGTTGCTCGCGAAACACCAATTTGTTGGAGTGCTTTTCGGATCAGGTCGGCTTGGGCTTCTGGCGTCCAGACGGTGCGACGAGGGCGCTCGCTGTGACCGAAACCAGGCCGGTCAAATACGATGACCCGATATCTTTGAGCCGCTTTGTCAATAAGGCCGCTTGACGCGAAATCCTCAATCATGCTGCCGTTGCCATGCAGCAGGACCAGCGGATCACCGTCGCCCTGCTCTACGTAGTGAAGTCGAACACCGCCCACTTCCAGGAACTTACCCGCGGGCGGATTGTTACGCTCGGCGTTCTTCGCCACGACGCGGTTCACGAGCGCGGAGATCACCAGCGCTGCAGCAACAACCGAAGCACCCACGGCGATCTGGTGCGACGTGCCCTGAGCTGAAGAATAGCTCTTCGACAGCCCACGTCCCGAATTAAGGAGGCGCTTCACGTTAAAATCCTCTTGGGTGGCGGGTGCTCCACCAACTCGAATTATATTGATGCTGCAACGCAACGGGGCAACGAGCGCGGTCAAGCTTTCGTTCCCGACGACAGGGAATGCTCCGTGCGCAAGCGTCCTACCGGGCGCTTGCCTGCATTGTTTGGTCTTAATCTCGCCTTCACTGGCGGATCACACAGCCGAAAATGGTCGGCGGAGACGGGGGCCTGGTGCCAGCTCGGATGTACAGTGCGCTCGCTTTTATTTTTGCTGCACTTGCAAGAAAAGCGGGCCCTGAATTTTCGTCGGTCGGGGGGCGTGACTTGAGAAATGCCGCCCGGCCTTCCCAAACTCGGGCACCAGGGATGGGGCTCGGCCAGATCGCCGCATATTACGCACTCAACTGGCTAGTTCGATGATTGTTGGCCCTGCTGCTTTTCAGCTAGTTCCGCAAGCCTCCCCCAATCGTCTGGTTTTCTGAGCCAATATGCCTTGTTCTCGTCATCCGCCTCGTTCGCCGCTAACTGCCGGCATTCTTGAGCTTGACGGCGGAACTCAACGGCGTCTTTCATGGGAAGGTTGCCCTCCCAAAAAGAGAAGCCCCGGTTTTTGCCGGGGCTCGGGCCGATTGTCGGGGGTGCGGGTGTGGCAGTAGCGGCCCTTTAACCAGTCAATGCGCTGCCACGGCGTTTGGTTCCCCGCAGGCTACCTTCGTTCTTGCGATAACGCTGTAGCCTGTGGGTCTTTCGCTATGTCCGCGAGCTTGTCGCATCAGCGGCCTAAACCAGCCGCAGCAGCGCGGCGCCGGCAGTCGCTTGCCCCGCGGCGGCTCGGGTCGGTGGTGCAAAAAGGAACTGTCCGTGGAGCGCAAGCGGTACAAGGCGTTCCACGATCTCGCCACTGGCGAGAACTGGTTCGACGGGAAAGTTAGTCCTATAGCACCTGAAAAGAGTGAAGGTTCCGCAGCGCAGAGTTGAAGGTTGTTGGCTATTCTTCAGCCTCAGCGCGCTTGTCCTGGATCGCGTCTTCCACCTGTTGGGCCAGTCGTTCGATCAGCTTAGTGGGCCGATCAGGAAGGGGGCTATGTTGTCCCAATTCGTAGTGGGCCTTTAGCAACCCCCGGGTTAACCTTCGTTGCCACACATACGCGCGCGCGAGGGGTCGCGGCGCTGCTGGCGGCGCGAGACCGGCGGAGGTGTTCGACGGCGGACGTCGCCGCTTCTCTTTTTAGCGAATTCCGGATCGGGCGACTGATGCTGATGCTGGTGCGGTCGGCGGCGCCGGTCGAGCGCGGCGAGCTATGGGGTCATTGCCACCGCTGGCCGACTTGCGCAGCGCCGCGAGGGGGCGCCTGCTGGTTCCATCACCGCAGTTGTCGAACCGGGGTGCTGTCGAACACCACCGTTGCCTCAGCGCGCGGCCGCCTGCGGCGTGTTCGGCGGAAAGTAGCGGATATCGAACATCGCCCGCAGCAGTCCGGGCGCGCTTGATCCGGGCGTCAATTTTATCGCTAAACCACTTACCATTGACCAAGTTGGACAAAAGATACGCGAAGCGTTTTCCTGAGCCAGAGGCGCAGTTCAACTCTTCATGTCGTCTGATGGTGTGAGCGCGCCGCATCAGGCATTGCCACCGTCATCGAAACTCGACTGACCGTCTATCTACCGCGGGTCAAATCAACGGTCGCAGTGGAATTTCCTCGTCGAAATATTGCCCGATCTTTTCCAGCACGCGCGGATTGGTCAGGGTCAGCGAGCCGTTCACGCGCACGAACATGCCCATTCTGCGAAGGCGTGCCAGCGTCTTGTTGGTATGCACCAGGGATAGCCCGAGCCCATCCGCGATGTGCTGCTGAGTCAACGGAAACAGGAACGTGTCATCGACCACGAGCCCCAACGCCTTGGCGCGCTTGTAAAGCATCACAATCAGCGCCGCGGTGCGCTCGGTCGCGGTGCGCCGGCCGGCGCTGGTCAAATTCTCGTCGACATAACTCTCCTCGCGCGAGCCGAGCCAGGCGACTTCGAAGGCGAGCCCCGCCATTTCCCCGAATAACGCCCAGACTTTGTGCCGCGGCAACAGGCAAAGCTGCACGTCGGTGAGCGCCTCGATGCCGTGCTGCGCGGCGTCGAACATCGCCGCCTGCAGGCCGACGAGGTCGCCGGGAAGGAGAAAATTCAAGATCTGGCGGCGGCCGTCTGACAGCATTTTGAAACGGAACGCCCAGCCGGAATAGAGCGTATAGAATTCCGGGCTGTCGTCGCCGGCGCGGATGATCTCGGCCCGCGCTGGCAGCACGATGTGGTCGCGCTTGATCTTGTTGATTGCGCCCAGTTCGTTGGGCGAAATGGGCTTGAACAAGCCACAGGCGCGCAATTCGCAGTCGAAACAGCTCACCTGCATGGCGAAAATCTCAAAATTGAGCGGCGGCTTCTCTTTGGGCCCTTCCGTTCATGCCACGCCGCTTTCGGCGCCCAGTAGTTCGGCCTCGTTGACATATGCTTCGGCGAGTTGGCGTGAACTGGCAGCGAGTGGGCGGACACTTCCTGCACGCGCCTTAGCACATCGCGCGCGACATCTTCGGAGACATCCCGCGACCATCCTTCGGACGTGTTGAAGGCTATGACGCGCACTGGATTGTTGAATTGGCCGGTCAACAAATCGTCGACGACGGATCCTAAGGTAGTGTTCTTCCTCGTCGGTCTCGGATAGATCCGGCCCGCCTTACCGAAGTCATCGAGCACAATGTGGACGGTGACATCGAAATGGGGCACCAAGCCTGGGGTGGTGCTCGTGAAGGGCATGGTACGCAACGCTTGCTGGACTATACGCACAGGCTACCGCGCGGGCAAGATTGATGTCTAGCCCCGGTATGGTGGACAGCCGGGGACGGCCATGCGTTCGTTCCCGCAGTGTTATGGGAACTTGCGCCGCGGCCCAATCGTTGTCTCAAAAGAACAGCACCAGCGCGTAGGAGACACGTCCGTGAGCTCTCCTCAGGATCGCCCCGTATCCGAGCAACACCAAAGCGAGCAGCGCACCGTGGTGCCGACCCAGCAGGCGCGCCAGGGCGTCACCGGGCATAATGTGCGTTACGTGCTTGGCATCAGCATTGCCGCGGTGATCTTTGCTTTTGCGGTGCTTTACGTCATCTATTTTGCGTAAGAGCCCTCCAAGCTTGACGGATCGACCTTGCGGCGGACGCCCGTCCCGAATGGTTTGATCGGACTAAGCGACACCTGTCGGGTCAACGGCTTAATCGCTGGCTGCACTTTCGCCGACCTGGATTGCTTTACTGTCACCGCTATCCCCAGTCTCCCTGCAGCCCCTTGTACAATCCCCCGGACTGGATTAGCGACAGCCGGCCGGTTCTCGTGGCAAGCGGGAGCCGGCCGTGCGAGCCCCGTTGAGCTTGTTCGCTCAAGGTCTCGCGCGCGAGGGGGCGCGTGGCACCGCGGCGCGGCGCGAGCCAGGGGGTCGTGTTCGACGGCAGCCCGGTTCAACACCATGCATTGGCCCACCCGTTATCCGCTTGTTGTCATTCCCCTCGCGCGCGAGGGGGTGGCGCGGCTGGCGGCGCGAGCTGGCTGTGGAGCCTCAACAGGTTGTCCTCGGAAAGACCGAGGCGACTGATGGGTGTGTTGGCTTTCACGGTATTATGGCGCAGGCGTTTGCGCCATAATACCGGGCTTTCAAGCTACATGCGGCCGATGCCAATTGTAGCGGCGGAGCAATGGAGCATCTCGGCGGATCGCTGATCCGAGTTGTGGTAAGCGCGAGCGTAGGTCCACTCGCGCCGTGCTGTTTGGATGAACCGTTCGGCCTTTCCATTGGTCTTCGGGGTATAGGGTCTGGTGAAGATTTGGCGAAGGCCGAGGCGCTTGCAGGCGGCTCGGAACATCTTTGACCGATAGCACGAGCCGTTGTCCGTCATCACGCGCTCGATGCGGACGCCAAGCTTGGCGTAATAGGCAACGGCGGCCTCCAGGAAGGCGATCGCACTCTCCTTGCGCTGATCGGCCAGGACCTGCACGAAGGCGATCCGCGAGGCATCGTCGACACAGACATGGACGAACTCCCAACCGATACCGTGGTGACGGTTGACCGCGCCAGGATATCGCCCGGTGATGCGGTGCCCCACAGAGCCGATCCGGCCGAGCTTTTTGATATCGAGATGGATGAGCTCGCCAGGATGCTCGCGTTCATAACGCTGGATCGGTTCGGCCGGCTCCAGGGCACTGAGCTTGTTCAGCCCCAGTCGCCTCAGAACCCGGCTGACGGTGGCGGGCGAGACACCAGTCTCGGCGGCAAAGCTTCACGACTATCCGTGCAGACAAGCTTTTCGGCATTTCATGAACTTGCTCAACAGATCAGTATATGGAGCTGCATTTCGTCGTTACGGTAAACGTCTTCGTGTATTGTCCGTACTTGAAAAAGGCGAAGTCCGCACCCGCGCATTACGTTCATCGGAGCGTGGCACGTCCGGTCGATGGCATATTCATTGTGCAATTGAATTGCCCTCGCACTTTGATGCTGTTGAATTCGAAAACCTAATCCGCGGTTGTTGGGTGAAGGTAGAGTGGGGTTACGGCCGAATTCTTGTCCGCGACGGCGCCAACGCGGGTTGGGTCAACTACATGTTAAAAGACCGTCAGAAGTCAGAGTTCGACGGTCTCCTTGACTGCATAATCATAGAGTCCTTGCACAATCCAATAGCTGACGCGTAGACGTTCTTTGGAAACGGACTCTTTGTAGAAAAGCATGAGCAAGGGCGATTGCTTTAGCATCGCCTTGTTTCTCTTTGCTTCATCTCGCGCCGCCAGCAGCGCCGCGACCCCTCGCGCGCGCGTATGTGTGGCAACGAAGGTTAACCCGGGGCCCCTCGCGGCGCTGCGCAAGTCGGCCAGCCTCGCCGGCTCGACCGGCGCCGCCGACCGCACCGCACAGCGTGGCATGACCCCGTAGCTCGGCGCCGCCAGATCGTCCACTCGCCACCAACACCATCGACATCGGCCGCCCCCCACAGAGCGCCGTACAGCCGGCTGGCCCAGGTCGCGCACCCTGCAGGTCCGGCGCCAGCGGGTCGAGCTGTTGTCGTCGGCGCGGCGCACGGCGCCGCCCTCGCCAAGGGATAAAGTCCAGCTCGAAATGTCGGAGCGAGAGCACGGCGGAGGTCCCCTCGCGGCGCTGCGCAAGTCGGCCAGCGGTGGCAATGACCCCATAGCTCGCCGCGCTCGACCGGCGCCGCCGACCGCACCAGCATCAGCATCAGTCGCCCGATCCGGAATTCGCTAAAAAGAGAAGCGGCGACGTCCGCCGTCGAACACCTCCGCCGGTCTCGCGCCGCCAGCAGCGCCGCGACCCCTCGCGCGCGCGTATGTGTGGCAACGAAGGTTAACCCGGGGGCCCTGCGCGTCGGCCGCCTCGCCGCGCTGACCGCAAGCGTCGGCCAGACAGCGTGGCAATGACCCCATAGCTCGGCCGCGCTCGACCGCGCGCCGCCGACCGCACCAGCATCAGCATCAGTCCGCCCGATCCGGAATTCGCTAAAAAGAGAAGCGGCGACGTCCGCGCGTCGAACACCTCCGGCCGGCTCTCGTCGCCGCCAGCAGCGCCGCGACGCCCTCGCGCGCGGGATAAAGTCCAGCTCGCAATGTCGGAGGTTAGCCCGGCGGGGTCCCCTCGCGGCGCTGCGCAAGTCGGCCAGCGGTGGCAATGACCCCATAGCTCGCCGCGCTCGACCGGCGCCGCCGACCGCACCAGCATCAGCATCAGTCGCCCGATCCGGAATTCGCTAAAAAGAGAAGCGGCGACGTCCGCCGTCGAACACCTCCGCCGGTCTCGCGCCGCCAGCAGCGCCGCGACCCCTCGCGCGCGCGTATGTGTGGCAACGAAGGTTAACCCGGGGCGCCTCACAATTCGTAGGGCGCCGGAACGCCGTAAGTTGCGAAGAGACCGCCTAGGTCATCGACAGAAAGGCCGAGCAGGCTAGCGATCTTGCGGATCGAGACGCGACCCTCCTCCACAGCTCGGGCGACGATCTCGACGAAGCGCTTCGAAAACAACGGAAGTCTTTCAGAAGAAGAATTCTCAGCAAAAAGTCCCGTGGGATGGCCATTGTTGCGAATAGCATTCGCCGGCACCGCGCGTGCATCGGCTCTTTCGAGCAGGCCAACCGAAACCAGCCGCCATAGCAGCGCCGTTGCGGTCACCTCGAGTCGATCGGCGGTCGCGTTCAGTTGCGCGATCAGGGCATCGCCGCGAAGCGTGTGCCAGTCCGCAGCGGTTTCGACGATGCGCTTCGGCATCAGCAAAGGGATAGGTCGGCCTATTGAAAAGCTGTCGCTAACGACTGCCGCTACTGTTGCTAGACGACCAACCAACTAAGTGCTTGATTTTGTTTTGTGGTCGGCCCAGGAGGAAGTCAGGGCGCTTGCGACTCAGTGTCGTGAGCAATTAAAAGGCCCGGCACGTTGCCCGGACTTTTCGTTTCAAGCTCGCTCGGATCAAAAGCTGATTTTATCAATCCACTTTTTCAGTTGCAGCACTGCGAAGCCTTTGCCGTAGCCTTCCGCAACGCTCTTTTCCTCATGTCCTAACAGTGCCCAACGAATATCCTGCGGACACTCGAACGCGCGCAACCGATCTTGCGCACGATGGCGCAACGAGTGCAGCACCTTGCGCGGGTCCGTGATGCCGCAATCACGCAAAAATTCGTTCAAGTCTTTTGATGCTTGGTTCGCCCGACCAGTAAAGAGCTTACCCCTGATTGCTTTCGGCAGGTACGGAAGCAAGTCCGCTGGCAATGGAACGCGGCGCTCGGATTGGTCAGTTTTATGGCCGACAATGACATAGCGCACGCCACGTTCGGTTTTCTCACCGTCAATCTGGAATGCCTCCGACAACCTCATGCCGGTGGTCGCGAGCACCCGGAATAGCATCTGATTGTCCTTGTCGAGTCCGGCGAGGTTGCGTTTAGCCGCGGCAATGTCGTCATCATCGAGCGGAAAACGCTTTTCGCTCGCCCCGGGTTCGCCGGCTTTCGGATTTGGCACGATTGAAGCGAACGGGTTGAACTTCAATTTCAGCGGGTCGCCGTCCCGGCGCTCATTGATGGCAAGGTTGACGGCAGCATTGAGCCACATGAGCTTTTTACGAATGCTCGCCGCTTTCAATCCTTGCGCCTGATAGTGCGCGACCAGCAAGCGGCCATCATCGCGCGAGCAATCCTTTAACGGCTTGTCGCAAAGCGAACGGAACAACGCCCACACGGCGCGAGCTTCACGCTCATAGTAGCCGGTTACGCCCTTGTGTTTGATGTAGGTTTCCATGATCGCGTCATCGGCGGTCTTCGTCGGCACTTTCGGCCGCTGGCGATCTATGACGCCCTCACCGATGACGCTGTTATAAGCGCCATCGAACGCCGCAAATTCGTCACGGGCGGACAGTGCGCCGTTGCCAACGATCACGAACGCCGCGCTGCCGTTCGGCTCTGTCCTTATAATCGAGCCGCTATGGCCGATATAGAAAAGCTCTTTGTCCGTGGCGAGGATACGGGCGCCGTCCGGCGCGGTGTGTTCGCGGCCCGGTGCAAGCTTGTGTTGCCATGTTCGTTCCAGGCGCGGGCGAGCGGCCAAGAGCTTAGTCTTGTGCTCCGCGACCATGGGCAGGGCGATAATTTCCGCTTGTGCGCGCTCTGACGTGCCTAGCGAAACCTCTTTCCGCTTCTCGCCGGGCGACCGCAATTTGACGTACCAATTGCTTGAACCGGGCCGCTGGAAAATGTAATCCCTCTTGCGCGATGGCTTCGCCATTGCCTTGAGCTCCTATGACACTGCAACGATTATAACTGGCGACACCCTTTGGCGACAGTGCTTTGGCGACAGTGTTTGGCGACAGGGTAAATAGCAAAGAAATGCCGATGAAATTGACATTAGCTGCCGTAGCTCAGTGGTAGAGCACTCCCTTGGTAAGGGAGAGGTCGTCAGTTCAATCCTGACCGGCAGCACCACCAGCAATTCCGTTCATCCGGCAATTCTGTTCATCGACCGGGTACCGGCACGAGGCTGAATCGTTCAGCCACGACGTCGGCGCTACGTGGTCCCGGCGGCGCAACGACGCGCGCGCAATCGGTCGCCGGCGCCTGACTTGGTTCCGCGGACATCAGCGGGAATTAGAGCGAGGTGAAAAGATACCGCCGTTAGCAAATGATCATGCTTAATCAATCATTTAAGGCTAGATGCCGGCGCCCGTGCGGCGGCCACGAATCCGCATATGTGTGGCACCACGGTGACAGCTATTCGGCGCATCATGAGGTATTGGTTCTCCCTGAAAACGCACCGGGGTGAACATCATGAAAAAGACCTTGCTTGGTATCGCAGCGCTGCTGGCGCTCACGGGCAGTTCGGCATTGGCCGCTGATCTTGCGCGGCCGGTCTACAAAGCGCCGCCCCCACCGCTGCCGCCGGTCGTTACCTGGACCGGCTGCTATCTCGGCATCAACGGCGGCGGCGGCTGGAAGAGCACCCACTACGACATCACCCACAACAGCCCCGCGTTCTTCGGTCCGGCCTTTGCGGCGGGCTCGACGCCCAGCCGTTACGACCTTGACAATATGAGCGGCGGCATCGTCGGCGGAACAGTCGGCTGCAACTATCAGCCTGGCGCCTTTGTGTTCGGCGTTGAAGCCGATTATGACTGGGCCGACATCACCGGGACTAAGTCCATCAGCACGGCCGTTCCGGGCTTTGTGCCGGGCTTCGGCTCGGCCTCGGAGAAATTGACGTCGATCGGAACTTTCCGCGGCCGCGTCGGTCCGGCCTGGGGACCGCTGTTCCTCTATGCCACCGGCGGTCTGGCCTGGGGCACTGCGAAGTACAATTACAGCTGGGCCTATCCGGGCACCGGTGAACTCTATCTCGGAACGGCTTCGACGACGCGAATCGGCTGGACTGCCGGTGTCGGCGGCGAATACGCTTTCGCCGGCAATTGGAGCGCCAAGGTCGAGGCCCTGGCATTCCAGCTCGATGGCACGAATTTCTTTGCTCCAGGCACGACAGCTTCGACGCCGGCCGGGCTCGGCCACATCGTGACCGCCGAGCGGGACAACGGCTGGATCCTGCGCGCCGGCTTGAACTATCGCTTCAACTGGGCAGGCCCGGTCTCCGCGCGATACTGATACGAGACGGCATTCGCGGCAAAGCCCCGGGCCCAGTCCCGGGGCTTTTTCTTTTTTGTTCGGGCGGCACTCGGCCATCGCCATCGATCAAGGCGCGCCGCGTCCGCCGACGGCGCCGAAAACCTGTCCGGTGGAATAGCCCGGTTCGGCCGATGCCAGCAGCACACCGCAATCGGCGACGCCGCGAAGGTCCTTGGCGCATCAAACCCTCGATCGACGCGTTATCTTTTTTTCCGCAGATCGGCCGGCTCGTCGACGATGCGGGACATCGTCACGTTCCGGTGTTGCGCCATCCCTATCCGATGCCTTCTATCGCGTCGCCGACGATAATCTACTGATACTTCATATTCGTCACATGTCGCGCCGTCCGATCGATCCAGCCGCGGAGCTTTGACGAGACGATCGCTCCGTCGGATTTCGTTTTCTGCTCGCGCCGCGATACGATGCGGTCGGTATCGTGAAGCAACAAAGTTTTCCGGGGATCCGCCATGAACACCCAAATCCGCCCGCCGCGCATCGGTCCGCAGCCGTGGGAGGTGGTGCGAGGAAAGCTCGATCAATCGCTGCCGTTCGCCAATATGCGCGACACGCCGTATTACCGCGACGCGGTGTGGGAGCAATTCTCCAAGGCCGAATACGAGCGCCGCTATGCGGCGCTGCGGGCGAAGATGCGCGAGCACACGCTCGACGTCGTCATCGTGCCCGGCGGCCCGAGCCACTGGAGCTTTGGCGGCGGCATGCTGTGGCTGACCGGGCATTGGGAATGGCACGCGCTGGCGAGCTACGTGCTGGTGCCGCTGCATGGCGAACCGACCATGATCTATTCGATGGGCGGCACCCACGCCGAAGCGGTGCGCCGGCAGGTCGAGATCGCCGTGGCGGACGTACGTCACAGCCGCAGCGGGCGGTACGCCGACGTCATGGTTGAGCGCATCCGCGAACTGAAACTCGAACGCGGCCGCATCGGGCTGATGGAGATCGATCCGCGGCACGCCGACTATATGCCGGTGAACCAGTACAATGTGCTGCGCGACAATCTGCCGGACGCCGAACTGGTCTTCACCAAGGGCTTTCTGCATGAGCTCCTGTCGATCCACAGCGCCGAGGAGCTCGACTGCGTGCGCAAGGCCGGCGTGCTGTGCAGGAATGCCATGGCGGCGATGGTGGCGCGAGCGTGTCCCGGCGTGAAGGAATACGAGCTGCGCGCCGCCGCCGGCGCCGCCATTCTCGAAGGCGGCGGCGACATCGACTTTCTGATCATCGGCTCGACGCCGATGGCGAACCCGGCGCAGATTTTCGGCAATCCGCGGCCCTCGGGCCGCGTGCTGCAAAAAGGCGACATTATCAACATGGAGCTGGCCGCCGGCTACCGCGGCTACACCGCGCAGATCGGTTCGCCGATCTGCCTCGGCGAGCCGACCGAGATGGTGCGACAATTCTGGGACGAGATCACGCTGCCGGGCTACCGGCGCATCGTCGCCGAGATCGCGCCCGGCAAGCCGGCGGAGAACATGCGGCTCGCCAGCAAGTTCTTCCGCGACAACGGCTACCAGTCGCGGCCGACCCAGTGCCACGGCATCGACCTCGTCACCGACGGCCCCCACGTGCTCGCCGAGCATGTCGCGGCGGAGCCATTCGAGGAAGTCTTGAAGCCCGGTATGGTCATCATGGCCGAGCCCAATCCGATCACGCCGGACGGGCTGTTCGGCATTTTCCTCGGCCATACATTCATCGTGACCGAGACCGGCCACGAAGTGGTCGACGATTTTCCGCTGGAGATCGCGGTGGCGCGGGGGTGAGGGCCGGTCCATTGTCATCACCGCCGATTGTCATCATCCGCGTCGGCGGATGATCCAGTAATCTCGGGCACTCGGTGTCGCGCAAAGGCACCCATTGGATTACTGGATGCCCCGCCTGCGCGGGGCATGACAGCTAACGCAGAAACTTGAAATCGCAGCCTTCGTCAGCGCCGAGAATTTGCTCGGCGAACAGCTTGGCGTAGCCGCGCTCGGGAATATCCAGTTTGCTCGGTGCGGCCGCCGCGCGCTTTTTCAGCTCGGCATCATCGACCAGTAGCGCGATGCCGCGCTGTTTCACCGAGAGCCGGATGCGGTCGCCGGTGCGGACCAAGCCGAGCGGGCCGCCGGAGGCGGCGTCAGGCGTGACGTGCAGCACGATGGTGCCGAAGGCGGTGCCGCTCATGCGGGCGTCGGAAATGCGCACCATGTCCTTCACCCCGCGCTGCGCGAGCTTCCTGGGGATCGGCAAGTAGCCGGCTTCCGGCATGCATTCGACCGCGTGGGGGCCGGCATTCTGCAGCACCAGAATGTCTTCCGGCGCGACGTCGAGCGCCGGATCGTCGATCCGCGCGGCGAGGTCGGCCAGCGAGGAAAACACCACGGCGCGGCCCTCGTGCTCGAACAGTTTCGGATCGGCGGCCGAGCGCTTGAGGATCGCGCCCTTCGGCGCCAGGTTGCCGAACAGCGCCACGAGACCGCCATTCGGTTCGAGCGGCTCATTGAGCGGCGCGATGATCGCGCGGTCGACATAGCTGCCGGCATCGCCCTCGAGCCGCTGGCCGAGCGTTTCGCCGGTCACCGTCAGGCAGTCGAGATGCAGGAGCGGCTTGAGTTCGCGCAGCAGCGCGCCCATGGCGCCGGCCGCGAAAAAGTCTTCCATGTAGCCGTTGCCGACCGGCTTGAGATTGACCAGCACCGGCGTCGTGTCGGACAGCGCGTTGAGCTGCTCGAGCGACACTTTCACGCCGGCGCGGCCGGCGATTGCGGTGAGGTGGATCACCGCATTGGTCGAGCCGCCGAGCGCCAGCAGGACGCGCAGCGCATTCGCCACCGATTGGGCGGTGACGAGCCGCGACGGCGTGAGTTTCGAGCCGATCAATTGCACCGCGGCGGCGCCGGTCGCCTCGGCGGCGCGCAGGCGGTCGGCGTGCACGGCGGGGATCGCGGCGGTGCCGGGGAGACTCAGTCCAAGCGCCTCGGTGAGGCACGCCATGGTCGACGCGGTGCCCATCACCGCGCAGGTGCCGGCGGTCACCGCGAGCTGGCCTTCGACTGCGGAAATCTCCTCGGCGTCGATATCGCCGGCCCGGTAGCGCGCCCAGAACCGCCGGCAGTCGGTGCAGGCGCCGAGCCGCTCGCCGCGATAGCGCCCGGTCATCATCGGCCCGGCGACGAGCGCGATGGCGGCCCGGTCGGCGGAGACCGCGCCCATCAGTTGCGCCGGCACGGTCTTGTCACAGCCGCCCATCAGCACCACCGCATCCATCGGTTGCGCCCGGATCATCTCTTCCGTGTCCATCGCCATCAGGTTGCGATATTTGAGGCTGGTCGGCGTGAGAAAGACTTCGCCGAGCGAGATGGTCGGAAACTCCAGCGGCAGCGCGCCGGCGGCGAGCACGCCGCGTTTCACCGCCGCCAGCAGTTCGGGAAAATGGCGGTGGCAGTTGTTGAAGTCGGACGCCGTATAGGCGATGCCGATCACCGGCTTGTCCAGTAACGCCCGCGAATAGCCCATGGACTGCGCGAACGAACGCCGCAGGTAGCGCGAGAAATCGCGGTCGCCGTAGTCGGTGAGGCCGTGGTTCAGTCCGGTGCTGGCGTTCGGCATGGTCTTGTCATACCCTACGGATTTCGGTCGGCTGCCGTCATGGCTCGTGCTGTGTCATGCGCTTTCGACGCATCCGCTTAGTTTTTGAGCCCACTGCCAATAATTCACGCGTTGCGGTGCAGCATAGGGAAAGGGTTTGGTAATCGAATATGCGCAATTTCACTTGAACTTTTCCAGGATTTTTATCCGCCAGCCCGCCATGGCCGCCGATCTCCGCAAAAGCCTGATGCCGGCCTGGATTCTGCTGCCAGTCGGATCGGCATGCATCGTATCCGCCGTGGTGGTGTGGGGCACCGGTAGTCTGCTGCTCGGCATCGCCGCGGCGATCGTCGGCGCGGCTTCGGCGGCCTGGTGGTGCGAGCAGATGTTGCGCACGGTGGTCAGCACCATCGCCCAGATCGCCGGCGGCGACCGCTATGCCGCGTTGCCCGGACGGATCGGCCGCGGTGCGCTCGGCGACAGCGCCGCGGCGGCGGAGACCATGCGGCAGGTGCTGATCGACGCCGATGCGCTCGCTGTCGACCACCGCAGTCGCGAGGCCGAAGCGCGGCTGCACTACGCCGGAAGGAGCTTCTTTACCCAGCGCTTCCGCACCACCGTGAACAAGCTCATCGACGTGTTTCAATCGGCCGCCGAAGAGATCCAGGTCACCGCCGCCGACCTCGGCGCCCGCAATGATGAGGTGCGGGCGCGCACCGCCCATGCGGTCGACGCCGCCGCCGAGGCCAGCCGCGACGTCGCCGCGGTGGCCGACGCCGCGCGCGAATTGCTGGCGCTGATCGTGCAGTCGACCACCGAAGCCGCCGCCGCCAAGGATGCCACCGAACGCACCATGAGCGACCTGGCGCGCACCGACCGCACGGTGCGCAGCCTCGCCGCCGCCGCCGAGCGCATCGGCACCGTGGTCAAGCTGATCGAAACCATTGCGTCGCAGACGTCGCTCTTGGCGCTCAACGCCACCATCGAAGCGGCGCGGGCCGGCGCCGCGGGCCGCGGCTTCGCCGTGGTCGCCTCCGAGGTCAAGACGCTGGCGCAGCAGACCGCGAAGGCGACTGCCGACATCAGCACGCAGGTTCACGACATCCAGCATGCCGTCAACGAAACCGTCGGCGCCATCGCCGGCGTATCGTCGAGCGTCACGACAATGAGCGCGGCCAACCGGCACCTGACCGGCATTCTCGATCATCAGGCCGCCGAGATCGACCGCATCGGCAACCGTGCCGAACAGGTCGCCGGCACGGTCGGCGGCGTGCTGCCGGAATTGTCCACCATCGCCAACAGCGTCGAGGAGGCGGGCAACGGCGTGCTGACCACCGCGGAAGACCTGCTCGGCCGCTCGAAATGGCTGGCGGATGCGATTTCGCGGTATTTCTCCGACCTCGAACACGGCTCGATCAAGATCGGCGTCCTGCATTCGCTGTCCGGCACCATGACGGCGAGCGAGCGGCCGCTGCAGGAGCTGCTGGTCATGCTGATCGAGCAGCAGAACGGCCGCGGCGGGCTGTTGGGCCGGCCGATCGAGCCGGTCATCGTCAATCCGCGCTCCGATCCGACGGCCTACGCGGAGCTGGCGAGCAAGCTCATTGCCGAGCACAACGTCGCGGCCATCTTCGGCTGCTGGAGCTCGGCGTCGCGCAAGCAGGTGCTGCCGATCGTCGAGCGCGACAACGCGCTGTTGTTCTATCCAAGCCAGTACGAAGGCGAGGAGGCATCGCGCAACATTGTCTATACCGGCGCCACGCCGCCGCAACAGGCCATTCCGGCTGTCAACTTCCTGCGCGACCAGGGCATCAGCCGGTTTTTCCTGGTCGGCACCGATTACATCTACCCGCGCACCACCAACGCCATCCTCAAGGGCTATCTGGCGAGCAAGAACATTTTCGACGTTGCCGAGCGCTACACCATGCTGGGATTGCGGGACTGGCGCGAGGTGATCGAGGATATTCGCCGTTTCGCCAAAGCCGGCAATGCCGACGGACGCACCGCGATCGTCGCCACCGTTTCGGGCGACGCCAATGTGCATTTCTTTCGCGAGCTGGCGAACCAGGACGTCACCGCAAGCGCCATTCCGGTGATGTCGCTGTCGATCAACGAGGCGGAATTGCCGGCGCTGATGCGCTCGAACATCGCCGGCAATTATGTCGCCTGGAGCTACCTGCACGCTTTCGACACGCCGGAGAACCGCGCCTTCATTGGCGAGTGGCGCCGCTTCACCGGCAAGCCCGACGCGGTCACCAACGATCCTATGGAAGCGACCTGGCTCGGCTTCCACCTCTGGGTCGCCGCGGTGGAGGCGGCCGGGACCACCGATGTCGACAAGGTGCGCGCCGAATTAGGCGGCCGGCGGCTCGCCGCGCCGAGCGGCTTCACCGTGCAGATGGATGCCGCCACCCATCACCTTTACAAGCCGGTCATGATCGGCCGTATCGCCGAGAACGGCCGCATTCTGCCGGTCTCGGTCACCGAGGGGCTGGTGCCGCCGGATCCGTGGAGTCCGTGGCTTCCCGCCTCGTCGTCAGGCGCCGCGGCGCCAGCCCGCCGCCGGGCTGTTGCCGGTTGATTGACTAAATTGACACGGATCAATGCCGCGGCAACCGACCGCCCCGATAAAGCCTCGACAAGGGCCCTAGAACGCTTCTAGAAATGGGGCCGTCGCGTTCCAACATGGCCGTGGGCGGGCCAAGCCCGCGGAACTTCTCACTATGAATGACCATCGGAATTCGCTGCCGGATTATCCCGCCTATTTTGCCGATGCGCTGGGGCGGCTGCGCGACGAACGGCGCTATCGCGTCTTCGCCGATCTCGAGCGGATCGCCGGCCGCTTTCCCCACGCGATCTGGCATACGCCGGACGGGCCGAAGAACGTCGTGATCTGGTGCTCGAACGATTACCTCGGCATGGGCCAGCATCCCAAAGTCATCGGCGCCATGGTCGAGACCGCGACCCGCATGGGCACCGGCGCCGGCGGCACCCGCAACATCGCCGGCAACAATCACCCGGTAGTCGAGCTCGAGCGCGAGCTTGCCGACCTGCACCGCAAGGAAGCGGCGCTGGTCTTCACTTCCGGCTACGTCTCGAACGAGACCGGCATTTCCACCCTCGCCAAGCTGATGCCGAACTGCCTGATCCTGTCCGACGCCTGGAATCACAATTCGATGATCGAGGGCGTCCGCCAAGCGTACACCGAGAAGCAGATTTTCCGCCATAACGACATGGCGCACCTGCAAGCGCTGCTCGCCGCCGCCGATCCGGCGCGGCCCAAGCTCATCGTGTTCGAGAGCCTGTATTCGATGGACGGCGACGTGGCGCCGGTGAGCCGCATCTGCGACCTCGCCGAGCAGTACGGCGCCATGACCTATGTGGACGAGGTGCACGCGGTCGGCATGTACGGGCCGCGCGGCGGCGGCATCAGCGAGCGCGATCATGCCACCGGCCGCATCGACGTGATCGAGGGCACGCTGGCCAAGGCGTTCGGCTGCCTCGGCGGCTACATCGCCGGCGGGGCGGCGCTGATCGACGCGGTGCGCTCCTATGCGCCGGGCTTCATCTTCACCACCGCGCTGCCGCCGGCGGTGGCCGCCGCGGCCACCGCCGCGATCCGGCATCTGAAGACCTCGCAGTGGGAGCGCGAACGCCATCAGGATCGCGCCGCGCGCACCAAGGCCGTGCTCGCCGCCGCGCACCTGCCGGTGATGACGAGCCCGACCCACATCGTGCCGGTCTATGTCGGCGATCCCGAACGTTGCAAGGCCGCCAGCGACTTGTTGCTCGCCGACCACGGCATCTATATCCAGCCGATCAACTATCCGACGGTGCCGAAGGGCACCGAGCGGCTGCGCATCACGCCGAGCCCGTATCACGACGACGCGCTGATCGACATGCTCGCCGAAGCGCTGGTCGACGTCTGGCAGCGCCTCGAACTGCCGTTCAAAGAGCGCGCGCTCGCCGCGGAGTAACAGAGGACGTTACCGCTGTACTGGCGCCGCGACGCTGTCTTTCGGTGTGGCGGGTGGCAGCGGCTGCGGCCCGTTGCTCTTTTGCGGCGCGACCTGCTGCCGGGCCAATGCCAGCGCCACGACGGGATTCATGCTGTCGACCATCGCTGTCGGGATCAGGATGGTGGCGCCGCGCTCCTTGGTCGTCTCATAGATGATGTTCATGGCCCGCAGCTGCAGCGCCGCGGGATGATCCGCATAGGTCAGCGCCGCCTCGACGAATTTTCCCGCGATCGCCGCCTCGGCCGATCCAAGAATGACCCGCGCCTGCTTTTCCCGTTCCGCCTGAGCCTGCCGGGACATGGCGTCCTGCAAGGCAACCGGAATGGCGACGTCGCGGATCTCGACCGACTTCACCGAGATACCCCAGTCGGCGGTCTTGCGGCCGATTTCGCCGCGCAGCAGTTCGTCGGCGGCGGTGCGTTCCGACAGCAGCGCCGACAGCATCGACGATCCGATCATTTCGCGAAGCGACGTCTGGGACACGCGATCGATGGCTTCGCGGTAATTCGTGATGTTCAAGGCCGCCTTTTGGGCGTCGTGGACGAACCAGAAGATAATCGCGTCCACGTTCACCGGAACGGTATCCTTGGTCAGCGCCTCCTCGGCGCTGAAGGCCGTGGTCTGAATGCGCTCGTCGATGACGGCTACGACGCGGTCGATGACCGGAATGATGAGGAAAAGTCCCGGCCCTTTGACGCCGAGCAATTTACCGGCGCGCAGGATGACGAACTTCTGCCAGGTATTGGCCATCTTCAGCGCCGCAGCGATGACGATCGCCACAATCACCACGGCGACACCCGAATAAAGATGGCCCATTGCGCCTAATCCGGCGCCGACCGCCAGGCAGGCCACGGTTATGAACAACGTGATGGGATTCATTGTCTGGCTCCCGCGCCGGCGCCCCTGAGCCACAGTGGTCCTCGGGGCTCGTGCATTTCTGAGCAATATTGCTCACACGGATTGCGCTGCGGCGCGTGCCACGACAGAGCAGCTGATTTTGCGGGTGGCAATGGAAAGCCCCCCTCGGCCGCAAGCCGTTCCCCATGTGAGTTAGGCCATCACACCCCGTCACTAACTCCTGGTAAGTTTATTCGGTTGCAACCCGGCATTAACGGCGTTGCCGAGAGACCGATAACCCGACAAAGGCGGGAAGCGGCTTTTTGTCTGTTGCGGACGACGAGCGTGGGCAGCGCTATCTGAAACTCCGCGATGATACTGGCGGCGGCGCACAGGCCGGCAAGCCCAAAAATCCCCGCCTTGATTTAAGTCGATCCTGTCGAGCATAGGCCGCCTGCTTCGGCGCATGGCGGGCATCAAGGTCCACTGTTACGGTTGAGGCTGTTCGGATTTCGATTTGGGTAGGGTGCCTGCGCGGGCGGCGCGATCCACCGCTCGTTCGCGGTGAGCCATATTGCACAGCCTCACTGCGACAGATAACTTAAAATGGAGCAAACTAGGGAGAATACGACATGTCGCTGGGGCTCATCCTCGTTATCATCCTTATCATCTTTCTGCTCGGCGGCTTCAGTGGTCGCTTCGGCGGCTACGGCTACGGCTATGGCCACGGCGGCGTCGGTATCATCGGCATCATCTTGATTGTCATCGTCGTTCTTATGCTGCTTGGACGGATTTGATTTCAGCGGGGGCGAGCGGTCGCGCTCCCTTGGAGGGCGACCGCCGTGGTTTGATTCCGCCCGTCGCCCTACTAGCGGCCGTACCCGCCCAGGACGCCGTTGATCACGCCGGCGACGAGGGGTGCGTCGTCGTAGCCCGGGCATCCGTTATAGCCGTAGCCATAGCCGGCCCCGTAGCCAGGGCAGCTGTCATAGACCGCGCCAACGCCGGCGCCGCCGCCGTATCGTGCGCCATAACCGTTATGGGCGTAGCCGGTCATCGTACGCCCGGCCATTGGATGTTCACCCATTGGACGGCCGCCCATTGGACTCCACCCATGGGATGGCCGGCCATCGGATGTCCGGCCGTTGCAAGTCCGTGTCCGGCGGCTGACGCCGTCGTTGCCACCGGCAAGCAACCGAGGGCGACTGCGGCGGCGAGAGCGATGAGGGTTTTTTTATAAAGCACTTGGACCTCCAATTGTGCTCAAACAAAAAATTTGTTGTGAGGACAACACCAACGTTGCGTGGCCACGAAGGGTTGCGGCGCATGCGCGCACGTTTCCGTGTCCTGAACTCGCGACGTGGATCATTTCGCCGAGCAGCGCCGGTGAGCAATTGTGAACAGGCCGCAACCGCTGGAATGGCCCACAATGAGTTTCGGCATTGTTTGCCAAAAAGCAAACGCCACTTGAAGGTGTGACGATCGTCACCTGGTGGAATCGTCCACAGAAAGACTTATCGATGTCCACCGCCGAGCAATATCGCGCCAAGGCGAGCGAATATGCCAACTTGTTGGCAATGACGAACGGCGCCGACGAGCTGCTGGAATTTCAAAGGCTCGAACGAAGCTTCACCGAGCTCGCCGACAATGCGCAATGGGTCAGCGAGAACCAAGACAAGACGGTGCACGCCGCATAGCGCGCTCGCGCCGGTGCCTTCGGTTCGTTATCGGTGAAATTCACGACTATGACTATATCCGGGTCGGCGACGAGACCTTATCGTGGATCCGCACACGTGAATGTCGCTGATTGCTGCCTGAGCCGCAAGCGGACATTTCCCGGCCGAACCATGAGGCCGGCTCGCTCTGGCCTCATGGTTTCAGCCTCGGGCGCGACTGCCGTTCGTGGCAGTCGCGTCCCACTACGAATTGGAGACGGCCTTGCCTTAAGGTGCTAGTCTTGCCATCCCACCATCGGACACCTTGCAAGGAACATTGGCATGAAGAATAAAAGCACAGCCCCACGTGACACCAAGAAGCAAACCAAGGTTGCTCATCCCGGCATGATGGGTGATGGCACCGAAGAGCAGAATCTCGGTGAGCGCGGCAATCCGGGGGCGCGCATAACGAAAAAAGAAGTGACCGCCGCCTTCGGCAAACAGCGCCCCCCGAAAAAATAGCTCCCGGGCCGATAAGCGGCCAGCATCGTCTATAAGAAGAGCTGGGTGCTCGGTCGCGGCAAAGCGCGGACGAGTTGCGTCCGATCAGGCGGTGTGGCCGTCGAAGTCGCCCGTCCTGGGAATATTCTTTTGCTGTTGCGGCGTCATTTTCGCGGTATCCGGACCGCCGGGCACGCCGCGAGGACCAAGCCTCCTGCGGGCGCTCTCGTCCTCGGTCAGCCGTTCGTCTTCGCCGATCTGGCGCGGCATTTCACATCTCCGTGCGGACGCACTAGGCTTCATCGCGTGCTTCCTGCGATAACTCAACGCACTGTTTGCTGCCCGTTGTCCAGCCACCGGCGCCGGCGCCGAGCGGGGGGGCCGCTGATACCTCGATTTTCGCCTGCAAACGGCATTTGTATCAATTGCTGTTTGGCCGGGAACCGCGCCTCAACCGCACTGTCACGAAGTCGGGCGGTGTGAGCAATTCTGCACAGTCTTCACCCTGGTAGGGTCTCCACTGGCGGGGAAGACTTGTCTTCTCGACATCGGCCCAACGACCGGGCGCGGCGTCGGATTGCCGATCGCCAGGGTCCGTCGGGGCGGAAACTTACGGGAAACCGGTGAGGAAGTGGCAGCCGACCGCTCGTCGCTGGGAACGAGCTGGTTGCTTTTGGTGAGGGTAGACCATGGAAACGTTAAATCATCGAGAACGCCGGGCTTCGGCCGGCGCCTTGGCGTTACCGGACAGCCCGCTGTTCATCGACCTCGACGCTGCGCATCCGCTGGCCCAGCCGATCGTCGACACGATCCGCGATCCGCTCCTGGTACTCGATCAGGACCTGAGGGTCGTCACCGCGAACCGCGCCTTTCTGCAGACGTTCAGGATGAACCGGCAGGACGTTCATGGCCGCCCGGTCTATGGGCTGGGCGACGGCCAGTGGGATATCCCCGAGCTCCGGCTCCTTCTGGAGGACGTCGCACCACGGCACACGGTGATGGAAGGTTACGTCGTCGAGCGCGATTTTCCCCTGATCGGACGCCGCTCGATGCTGCTGAATGCGCGGGAAGTGTACAATCAGAGAACGCACAAGCTCATTCTCCTGGCGATTGAAGACATCACCGATCGGAGCGCCGCCGAACGGGAGATGGCCCGCCTGCTGCAACAGAAGGAAACGCTGTTGCAGGAGATGCAGCATCGTGTTGCAAACAGCCTGCAGATCATCGCGGGTATCCTTCTCCTCAAGGCTCGGACGGTACAGTCTGAGGAGACGCGGCTGCATCTTAAGGACGCGCACCGGCGGGTCATGTCGGTGGCTGCGGTGCAGCAGCAACTGCTGGCCTCGAGCCACGGCGAGTTGGTCGAGGTCGGCCCCTATCTGTCTCGGTTGTGCAAGACCCTGGTCGTCTCGATGACCGAAGACAGCCGTCCGGTTTCGTTGCAGGTGCAGGCGGACGGCGGCGCGGCTTCATCGGCCGAAGCGGCAAGCATCGGTCTCATCGTCACGGAGCTCGTGATCAACGCGTTCAAGCACGCCTTCGTCGGCGACCGGGCCGATAGCCGGCTCGTGGTGGCCTATGAGGCCGCGGAAACGAACTGGAAGCTTACGGTTTCCGACAATGGGATCGGCTTACCGGAGGGCCATGTGGATTTGGACAGGTCCATTGATGGACTGGGCACGATCATCGTCGAGGCACTCGCCAACCAGCTTGACGCTCGGGTGCAGGTCGTGAGGGAGCCGCGCGGCACGACGGTCTCGATCAGCCATGGAATGTCAGACCACGCGCCTCATGCATAATATCCATTCAGCGTAATATTCGCACCCAACCTGATGTAATGCTGAATATCAGTTCCCATGTTGAGGGATACCATTGATATTCGATATTGCGCGCGTGGGACAACGTCATGACAAGAACAGACGCGATTTTTCAATTCGCCCTGCGAACGTTGTGGTTTTACTTCCTTGAGGCAGCGTTCGTCTTCGCTGTTGTTATGGTTTCTCGAGGCCACCTCTAGGTCAACGCCCTGGACTCGCTCAATCATGCCGCGTCATGGGAATGGAGCCCCAAATGTTCACCACAAAGCAATATCGCGCAAAGTCGACCGACTATGACGAACTCATCAAAAACTCGGACGACCCAAGCCAAATTCGCAAATATCAAGATCTAAGGGACAGCTTTAGCTCGCTCGCCGACAACGAAGCGTGGCTGGCCCGCAACTTCGACAAGATGGTCCAGGTTTCAGGCGAGGAGCAACCCGGCCGTACCGCTCTCGCCGCTGAAGAGGAGCACATTCTTCGATGCCTCGGCGCATCGGTCATCGTGCAGTGGAACACCATCCCCACCAAGCTCCAACGGGAGCTTTTTGATAGTGCCGGCTCGATGGGCGAGCTGTTGGACACGGCTGAATTGAGAGGGCAGATCGCCAGGTTCCTGCACAAGCATAAAGACGAGAACGATAATAAAAGCATCACCGCGTAACAAAAGTCAGTCGTCACCACCGGCCTCCTGGCCGGGCTTCCGATCCGGCGAGTCCGCTATCTGCTTCGCCGTCCGCCGTGCGGCGACCGCGACCGAGAACGTCACGACAAGAAAGCGCGCCAGATGGTGCGCGCCGACAAAGACCGGATCGAGGTGCAGCGCCAATGCCAGCACCATCATGGTGTCCTGGGCGCCCGGCGAAAACGCGATGACCACATTGGCGATCGGAAACGCAAAGAAATGCGTATCGATCACAATAAAAAACGTGGCGACCGCCATCGAGACGGCGAATGAGCCGAAGGCGGCGCCGAGAAAGCCGAGCAGCGCGCGGAACGTCGTATTGGCGAAGCGCGAGCCGACCACGGCGCCGAGCGTGATCACCGAGGCGCTGCCGATCCACCACGGCAGCACGGCGTGAATGCTGCCGGTGCCGTGCAGGATGGCGGAGCCCGCCATGGCGCCGAACAACAAGCCGCCGGGAAACCGCAAGCGCACGAAGGCTATGGCGAACGCCGTCGCCACCGCGACAAGCACGATCATTTCGCCGAGCACGGCGACGCCGGCAGGGCCGCGCGCCACCGGCACCGCCGGCACGACGAGGCCGAACAGCGCCAGCCCGTTCGGCAGGCCGATGACGAGGAGCAGCACCCGCACGGTCTGCACGATGGCGATGGCGCGCAGGTCGCCGCCGAGCTCGGTCGACAGCGCGATCACCTGCGCCATCGAGCCCGGACTGGCGCCGAGCAACGCCGACAGCGCGTCCCACCCATGCACCACGCGCAAATAGCTCATGGTGGCGACGATCATGCAGATCGCGCCGATCATGAGGATGGCGATACTCGCCGGCCACGTCGTGACGCCGCGCAAGGTCTCCGGCGTCACCACCGCGCCGAGCAGGATGCCGACGATGACGTAGCAGACCCGCGCGAACGCAAGCGGTACCCTGGCCGGCCGACCCAACAGCGCCGCCGACGCCACCGCCAGCACCGAGCCGGACACCAGGCCGGCGGGGAAGCCCAGATAAGTAAACGTCAGCCCGCCGGCGAGCGCGATCAGGAGCGTCTCGGCGGTTTCAAGAACGGCGCGCCGCGAAGGAAGGGCTGGGAGCATCGCCCCGCCATGAATGCCTGCGGCGGCGGGTGCCGTCAAATGCCGCCAGCGGCACGACCCGCACCCGTCTCCGCTGCGCTCGCGACCCCTTCCGCAAGGGGCGAGGGGCGTGCTTGCGTAGCCTCGCGCCGCATGGACACTCGCACCAAATTATGATGACCTGACATCAGCAAAAGCGCAGCCGACCCGCCGCGGAGTGACATAGGGTAAGCTCATGTTGCAAGGCTGGGTCGTCGTCGTCCTCGCGCTCGCCTATATCGGCTTTTTGTTTGCGGTGGCGAGCTATGGCGACCGCCGGCGCCAGGTGGCGCGCGGGGCGACGTCGCGTCTGCTGATCTATCCGCTGTCGCTCGCCATCTATTGCACGTCGTGGACGTTCTTCGGCTCGGTCGGGCTCGCGTCGCGCACCGGCTTCGATTTTCTCACCATCTATATCGGCCCGATGCTGATGGTCGGCCTCGGCTATCCGCTCATCATCCGCGTCGTGCGGCTCGCCAAGGGCCAGAACATCACCTCGATCGCCGACCTCATCGCGGCGCGCTACGGCAAGAGCCCGGCGGTGGCGGCGACCGTGGCACTGATCGCGATCGTCGGCATGGTGCCGTATATCGCGCTGCAGCTTAAAGCGGTGTCGTCGTCGGTCGGCACCATCCTGGCGCAGACCGCGGCGGGCGGCGTGGCGCCGATGATCGGCGACAGCGCGTTGTTCGTCGCGCTGTTCATGGCGGCTTTCGCGGTGCTGTTCGGCACCCGCCATACCGACGCCACCGAGCATCAGGATGGGCTGATGCTGGCGGTGGCGATGGAATCCATCATCAAGCTGGTGGCGTTTGTCGCCGTCGGCATTTTCGTCACCTTCGTCATGTTCCACGGTCCGGCCGCGCTGTTGACGCGCGCGCTGGCGCAGCCCGACACCGCGGCGGTGCTGACCAGCGTGCCGCCGCTGGCCGGCTTTTGCGCCATGACGACCTTGTCGCTGTTCGCGATCCTGCTGTTGCCGCGGCAATTCCACGTCAGCGTCGTCGAGAACCACAGCGAAGCCGAAGTCCGCCGCGCCGCCTGGCTGTTTCCGGTCTATCTGGTGCTGATCAATCTGTTCGTGCTGCCGATCGCGATGGCCGGCCTGCTGACTTTTCCGGCCGGCCGCGTCGACTCCGACATGTTCGTCCTGGCGCTGCCGCTTGCCGCACATTCCGACGTGATGACGCTGATCGCCTTCGTCGGCGGCCTGTCGGCGGCCACCGCCATGGTGATCGTGGAATTGGTGGCGCTCGCCATCATGGTGTCGAACGATCTCGTGGTACCGTTGGTGCTCAAGCGGCGGCCGACGCTGGCCGGCGAACCGGGCGACGGCGGCGCCTGGCTGCTGACGACGCGCCGCATCGCCATCTTCGCCATCGTGCTGCTCGCCTATATCTATTATCGCTGCGCCGCCGACGCGCAGCTCGCCGCCATCGGGCTATTGTCGTTCGCCGCCATCGCCCAATTCGCGCCGGCGTTTTTCGGCGGCTTGATCTGGCGGCGCGGCACGGCGCGCGGCGCCATCGCCGGCATGACCGCCGGCATCCTGATCTGGGCCTACACGCTGCTGCTGCCGAGCATTTCCGACGCCGGCATCGTCGGCGAGCGTATCCTCACCGATGGGCCGTGGGGTCTGGCATTATTGCGGCCGCAGGCCTTGCTCGGCCTCGATCTGCCGCCGCTGGTTCACAGCGTGCTTTTGAGCCTCGCCGTCAACATCGCCAGCTATATCGGCTGCTCGCTGAGCCGGCGCCCGACGGCGATCGAACGGGTGCAGGCGGATCTGTTCGTGCCTTCGCTGGCGCCGCTACGCGCGCCGCGGGCGCCGAGCTTTCGGCTGCGCCGCGCCACCGTCACCGTCGGCGAATTGGTCGCGACCGTGGCGCGCTATCTCGGCGAGGAGCGCACCCGCGAATTGTTCGCAAGCTTTGCCGCGGCGCGTCGCCTCAATCTCGATCCGGCGGCCGAGGCCGACTTCGAAGTGCTGCAATACGGCGAAACCCTGCTCGCTTCGGCGATCGGCGCGGCGTCGTCACGGCTGGTGCTGTCGCTGCTCTTGCGCAAGCGCACGGTGTCGACCAAGGACGCGCTCAAGCTGCTCGACGATGCCAACGCGGCGATCCATTACAACCGCGAGGTGCTGCAGACGGCGCTCGATCACGTGCGGCAAGGCATCGCCGTGTTCGACAAGGACCTCAGCTTGGTTTGCTGGAACCGGCAGTTCGGCGAGATTTTCGACCTGCCCCACGATCTGACGCGCGTCGGCATCGCGCTCGGCGACATCCTGCGCTATGTCGCCGAGCACGGCGACGACGACCGCAAGGACGCCGACGCGGCGATCGCCGAGCGCATCGCCAAATACACCGCCGAGGCCGAACCGTTCCTGGAGCGCTTTGCCGAACGCGGCCTCGTCATCGAGGTGCGCGCCAATCGCATGCCGGAAGGCGGCCTGGTCACGACGTTCACCGACATCACGCCGAGCGTGAAGGCGGCGGAGGCGCTGGAGCGCGCCAATGCGACGTTGGAGCGGCGCGTGCGCGAGCGCACCAAGGAGCTCACCCGGCTCAACGCCGCGCTGGAGCGCGCCAAGGCCGAAGCCGACGACGCCAACGTTTCGAAAACGCGCTTCGTCGCCGCGGCGAGCCACGACATCCTGCAGCCGCTCAACGCCGCGCGGCTCTATGTCACCAGCCTGATCGAGCGGCGGCGCGACGGCGACGATGCCGGTCTGGTGCAGAACATCGATGCTTCGCTCGAGGCGGTCGAGGAGATTTTCGCGGCGCTGCTCGACATTTCGCGGCTCGACACCGGGGCGATGAAGCCGGAAATGGCCGATTTCCGCATCGACGAATTGCTGCAACGCTTCGACGTGGAATTCGCGCCGTTGGCCCGTGAAAAAGGCCTCGCGCTGAAATTCATGCCGTGCGCGTTCACGGTGCATTCGGACCGCCGGCTGCTGCGCCGGCTGTTGCAGAATTTCGTCTCGAACGCGATCAAATACACGCCGTCGGGGCGCGTGCTGATCGGCTGCCGTCGCCGCGGCGGCCGTCTGCGCATCGACGTCTGCGACACCGGCATCGGCATTCCGCAGTCCAAGCGCCGTGCGGTGTTCAAGGAGTTTCACCGCCTCGACCAGGGCGCGCGGGTCGCGCGCGGCGTCGGCCTCGGCCTCTCCATCGTCGAGCGCATCGCACGTGTGCTCGGCTGCGAGGTGGCGGTGCAATCCGCCGTCGGCCGCGGCTCGCGTTTCTCGGTCGAAGTGCCGCGCGGCAAAGCCGCCGCGGCCGCCGCCTCGCCGGCCCGCGCCCCTGCGCGCCTCGATACCGGCCGGCTCGCCGGCACGGTGGCGCTGTGCATCGACAACGACCGCGCCATTGTCGACGGCATGGAGAAGCTGCTCGGCGGCTGGGGCTGCCGTGTGCTGACGGCGGCGGACCTCACGCAAGCGCTGGCGGCGCTGAGCGCCAGCGGCGTCGCGCCGGATGGGCTGCTCGTCGACTATCACCTCGACGGCGGCAACGGCATCGCCGCCATCGCCGAGTTGCGGCGCCGGCTTGCCAGTCAATCTGGCGGCCAATTTGGCGGCGATGTGCCCGCGATCCTGATCACCGCCGACCGTTCCAGGCACGTGCGCGAGGAAGCCCAGGCCGGCGGCGTGCATCTTCTCAACAAGCCGATCAAGCCCGCCGCTTTGCGGGCGCTGATGATGCAGTGGCGCGTGCAGCGGGTGGCGGCGGAATAGCTTTCTTATCCGACCCCGCTTAGAGCCGATCCGGAAAAGCTTGCCCTCGGACTTGATCCGGGGTGGAAACCGGCTTTTCCGGAAAGATCATGCGCAATCAAAATGCCAGAGCGCCAATCGATTCAATCTGAAACGATTGCGCTCTACGGGGATGCGGATGGAAGCTGCGGCCATTGCCCCGCTTCGATCCGGCCGGCGGCGATGACGGCCTGGGTGCGGCTTTCGACGCCGAGCTTTTGCAGGATGGCGGAGACGTGGGCCTTGACGGTCGCTTCCGAGACGCCGAGTTCGTAGGCGATCTGCTTGTTGAGGAGCCCGCCCGACAGCATCATCAGCACGCGGACCTGCTGCGGGGTGAGGCTCGACAGCCGCGCGATCATCGCCGTGGTCTCGGCATCGGATGGCCGGTGCAGATCGACGTCGGGCGGCGTCCAGACTTCGCCGGCCAGCACGCGCGCGACCGCCTGGCGCATGGCGTCGATGCCGAGCGTTTTCGGGATGAAGCCCGAAGCGCCGAATTCCATGCAGCGGCGGATCACCGCCGGCTCGTCGTTGGCGGAGACCACGACGATGGGCAGCCCGGGGTATTGCGCGCGCAGGTACATCAGGCCGGAGAAGCCACGCACCCCCGGCATGCTCAGATCGAGCAGGACCAGATCGACCTCGCCGCCGCGTTCGAGGAGCTCCGTTACTTCCTCGAACGTGCCGGCCTCACCGACATCGGCGCGGCCGAACAATCCGGACACCGCCTCGCGCAGCGCGCCGCGGAACAGCGGATGATCGTCGGCGATCAGAAGATGCTGCGGTTGCGGTTCGCTCAATCGCCTGCCCCGGTTGAACCGCGCATGTTACTGCCGAGGGGCGGGTGTGGTCCACTGCAGGCCGTCTTGTGACGCGGCAGACGCCCCCGCCGCGCCGCGCTTTCGCACGGCGACCTGGTGACTGCGAAACAGCTCCGCATAATCGCCCTTGACCGCTTCAAGAAAAGCATCGATCCCGACCGCGGGACGATCCTGCTCGGGGCCGAGCTTTCTTTGATAATCGTCGAAAATGAGAACCCCGCCGTCGCGCAGCAGCGGCCAAGACAGCACGGCGTCGCGATAGACGTCGATCGCCAGGTGGCTGCCGTCGATGTAGACGAAATCGAAGCGGCTGCCCGCCAGGCCGAGCTGGGCCAAGGCCGCGCCGGAGTCCGCCTTGAGCTTCTGCGTTCGCGATGTGAACGGCGCGAGGTTGCGGTCGAAGCGCTGTTCGATGCGATTGAGCTGCCGCCAGCGCCGCCACAACGGCCAACTGCGATGTTCGACCGAACCCGCAAAGGTGTCGATGCAGACGATACTGGCGTTCGGCAGATAGTTGAGAAAGAACAGCGCCGAGCGCCCCTCCCATGAGCCGACCTCAAGCAGCCGCAACGGCTCATGCCGCCGCGGCGCCAGGAGATCCGCCCATAGCGCATAATTGCGCGAGGTCCAGTCTGTCGTCAGCTCGGCGCCGGCAAAATAGGCCTCGAACGATTCTTGGGATTGCATTGCCCGGTTCCGCGGATGGTTGGCGAGTTGCGGCGCCTGATCGACAGAGCGCCGCCGCCAATCGTTTCACGCCGGCATGAACGGCGCTAGTCATCGATGCCCCGGGCGCGAAGCACCTCCACGAGAGCGGTTCGCTGCGCCTCTTTCTGCGCGATCACGGCGTCCAACGACCTGACTTCGACCGGCGTGGCCGTGAACGTCCGGCGTCGACGCCACAACGCGGCGATCTGCCGGTTCAATCCGGCGATCTTGAAGATGCGGTCATATTGATCGGATGCGCTGCGTCCCGCATGGACGAAGGACGGCGACGCGGCCTCGGTTGCCGCAAATCTGCTCCGCCAGCGCTGCAACTTGTCGAGATCGATGCCGAAGGCGCGGCAGCGCGCGATGCTCGTCGCCCCGTCGACCGAGGCAAGCGCGCTCGCGTCCCACGGCTGGGTGGTGCGATTGTGACGCACCCACAGCCACATCGGCTCCGCCTGTTCGATCGCAGCCGCCTCGAACGCCAGCACGTTGCAATACGCCGGCCAGGCCAGATGCCTGCTGGAGCAAGCCGAGATGCCGCTGGAAAAACGCGCCGCGACGAACACCGCCATGCTCATGAACGGCTGCTCGAACGCCTCCCAGGCGTCGGCCGCGATGAACCATTTGTAGCCGCGCGCGAAGGTGGCGGCGATGCCGCAAGTGTGTTGCAACCACGTCCCGCGATCCTTGTCGCCGTCGCAGGCCCGCGGCAGGCGCTCGGCCATGAAAGCATTGACCGTTTGCACGACGTCGCGATGCCAGGCATCGTCGGCATCAATCACCGATGTGATGATGTACTGGGCGGGGTCTTCGATCAGGCCGGCCTCGAGAACGACGTCCTGACAGCGATCCCAGATCCAGTCGAAACATCCCTGTCGTACCTGGGTCAGGCCGGTCAGGTCGATCGCCACCAGATTGAAGGACGGATAGGGCAACAGCAATTGCTCGATCCGCCCGCGCGCCGCCTCGGGCATGTCGGCATCGACGATGATCAGCGCTATGAAGTCCTGACAGCTTTGGCGCAGCAGCGACGGCAACGTGACCATCTCGAACAGATCGATGATGTCGTTGAGCCGCCGTTCGCCATAGACGGCCAAGCCGAGGCGGGTGATGACGAAATGTTTGAGCATGGTCTCGCGCTGGCCGGTATGGCGGTCGTTCCGATACGGATGCTCCCATCCTGGCCTCACCCGGCCTCAAATGCCAAATCGAATAACCGAGCTGTGCCAGAGCGAGGTGGTGTCCTCTTCGATAATGCGGTACCCGGCGGCGCGCACCGCGGTCCGCATTCGTTCGGGCGTGTTGTCGGAGAAGCCCTGGTTGAGCTGCGCCATGATTTTGGTCTTGTCCGAATATTGGAGAACGATGTTGGCGGTCGGCTTCGCAACCGATTGCATGGCGCGCAAGTATTGCTCGATCAGGTCGAACTCCAAGTGCACGAAGGTGCCGAACGAGAAGATGTAGTCGACCGAGTTGGGCGCGATATCGGGAAAATCCGTGCCGTGATTTTTGACGAAGCGGACGTTGCGCCGGCGGCCAAAACCGCGCTTCAGCTGGTCGAGCAATTCCTGATGGTAATCCACGGCGAATACCGTGTCGAAGCCAAGCAGGTACCGCGTCCAGCGCCCGCCGCCCGGGCCGATCTCCACGGCCGTGTGCTTGGGGTCGACGAACGGCAGGACGTATCGCTCCTTGATGAATTGCAGGGGAGGCACGACCTCGGGATCGCCCCATTCGAGACCGTACAGCGGCCTGCCGCGCCACAGTGCCCGCGACAATCTCCGCGTCGGCGAATTCTCGCGCTGCCAGCGCCGCAGCATGTCCAAATGAAGAGTCGTGTCGAGGCCTGGCATCGAAGTCACGCGCTTCGTCGTTCGGAGGCGTCTAACGTGGTTCTGGAGCGGGCGACCAGCTCTTCATAAAGCGCCTCCGCGGCCGGATCGACCAGGTCAACCGGCTTCGATCGGTTCAGCTGCGGGTCGGGCAAATTCGAATCGATTGCCGCCTCGGAGAATGCACTGATGCGGTCGAGAACCGGTGCGCGAAACAAATCGGCATATTCGACAAAAAGCCAATCACCGCAGAGCGCGTGCCGTTCCAGCACGTGCGCGTACATCAGCCGCCAGACCTCAAAAGCCGCCGTGGTGCTCAGCGCAAAATCCGCAAGATACGGCATGGTCGCGACCTCTTTGAGGATGCTCGCGACAACCAGACGCGGATGACGAAACACGCAGATCATGCGCGCCTCGGGCACGTGCGCCCGCCATAAGGCCAGCGTATAGCAGAAACGCGGATCCTTCAGGCAGAACGGCCGGCGGGAAAGAACGGCGGCGATGCGGTCGTTTGCCGAGGCGCCGCACGACAGCGTCGTCCCGAGCGGGATGCGCGCCAGCCAATGCTGCCCCCGTCCCGGCGCGTCCGCCATGTCGGTGATGCCGTCATGGCAGCGCCGCTGCGGCGCAACGGGACCCAGAATCACTTCATTGATATCGTTGACGTCGGCGTCCTCGAAGAAGCCGTGCGGATTGCTGTCCCGCGGCCGGTATAGCCGCGTTCCCTGAAAATAGCCGCTCGATCTGAAAAGGCCGGCCAACAGGCTGGTGCCGCTTCGTCCGCAACCGAGGATGAACAGGTCGCGCGGCATCAGGCGGCGGCCTCATGGCCGGCTGGGTTGTGGCGTGCGCCGACCATCATGGCGCGACCAATGCGGGGTTGCCCGCCGCCTCCCAGCACCGTAGGGCGGCCTCGTAATCCGGTCTTGGCTCCACCCCGGCCGGCGGCGTCTCGCCGAAATGGTGATAGTTGCCGGCCTTGCCGCAGCGATAGTGCACGGTCGCCTTGTCGGAATGAGCCATGGCAACGCCGGCCGCCCTGGCCTGGAAAAGAAATACCCGATCGGAAATGATCTGCGCATAGTCGGGCATCAGGCACCAGTTCGCGATCAGGCCGAAGGCCTGGCGCATCAGCAGCATGCAGCTGGTATCGACGAAGCTCGTGCCGTCGGTCATGTGGCAACGGCCCATGACGCTGCCGTCAAGCCGGCACAGCAGGCGCGACGAAGTGACGAACGGCGCTCCGGTACGGGCATGCAGTTCGAGCAGCGACGCGATGTGGTCGGCATCATACCAATTGTCGGCATCAAGAAACGCAATGCCATCGAAGCCGAGCCCGATGGCATGGAATGAGCCGATCACCCGCGGCGTCGAACCGATGTCGTGATGCGAGCGGGGCAAAGCAATGTGGTCGACGTCCCAGTCCGCCACCGCCGCACACGGATAACCGTCGGCAACCATGATGTGGGTGCAAGGGGCGCGCTGCCCGGCCACGCTGCGGTGGCAGTGCACAAGCCTCGCGACGTCCTCCCGATAATAGGGGGTCACCACCGCGATCTTCACGTTGTCGCCCCGGATAGTGCGAGGAAATCGCAGAGTCTCGTGTCGATGACGAGGGTGCCGTCCCGCTGGCGCCGTTCGATAGCGGGCGGAGTCAATTCGTTTTGCCCGAAGTAGTCGGGGAGCAGACCGTGCTTGTAATAGCGGCGATAGACGTGGCGCCAGTGGGCGCCGACGTCCGGTGCGATCCGGCCGTTTCGCTCCAGCGCCTCGGCGCCCAGCACGATTTTGGTGCGAAACTGCTCAAACGTCCGCATTGGAAAGTGCAGGATCTCGATTGCCTGCGACGGCTGCGCGCGGACCGGGCGCTGGGCGAATGAGACCGCGTGATTGCCGTCGGCGACGATCACGTTCGCCACACCGCGGTGGATCACCTTTTCGGGCAATGGAGCGCCGAACGCGTTTCGGGATGGATTGTCGCGGTAGATCATTCGCTCCGCGAAGTCCGCCGGGCCGCCGCGGACCGGAGGGAAATTGTGCCGCCGCACCGATAGTGCGGGCACCGCGGCCGGAACATTCGCCAGCGTGGTGCGCAGGTCGTTGGCGCTCCACCAGAATTCGTCCGCGTCGGAATTGATGACCCAGTCGGCCTGCTGGCGCGCGGCGCGCCGCGCCATCTCGGAGACCCAGACGGACTGATCGTGGGTCAGGCGTTGCTCGCGGATGAGCTCGACGCGGCCGTGCCGCGCAAAGCGCGCCACAATACTTGCCGTGTCATCGTCCGACGCATTGTCGGTGACAATGATGAAATCGACGCCGCGTCTGAGATGAAACTCGAGGTTGCGCCCGATGATGTCGCCTTCGTTGCGGCACAGCAGGGTCAGCGCGATTTTCATGACTCGAGCGATCCTGGGCGCCGGAGCATGCCCCTCATTTCCGACCTTTGCCAAACGCGATGAAAGCTGCGCCTTGGGCGAGCAGAGACACAAAGAGGCTACCGAGAATACACTCAGACAGCAATGGGTTGAACCACGCCACGGTCAACGCGCCGGTTTTGCGCGACGCCTCCGAACGCAGCGCTGCGCAACGCCCGAACCGAGGCCGAAACCCACAAAAAGCCGGCATGCCGACTGTGCTGCGGTGGTCATGAATTCCGGGCTTGGCTCGGCTTAAGTGTTGGTCTCACTGTTGCCCGCACGCGCCGATGAACTGCAGTGTCTCCTCGCGGCGGTGGGCCCGGGCGCGGTGCTCGGCGACATAAATGGCTTGCCAGGTGCCGAGCGCCATCTGGCCGCCGGCGACCGGCACGTGCAGCGCGACGCCGTTCACCATGGCCTTGATATGGGCCGGCATGTCGTCGGGCCCTTCGACATCGTGCACCCAGCCGGCACGTTCGGGTGCGATGCGATTGAGCGCGGTAACCAGATCGGTCTGCACGTCGGGATCGGCATTCTCCTGGATGACCAGCGAGGCCGACGTGTGCTTCAGATAAAGCAGCACGACGCCGTCGCGGGCCTCGATGGCGGCGAGAAAGCGCCCGACCTCGGGCGTGATGTCGAAAAATCCGGTGCCGGAGGTTTCCACTGCGAGCAGCGCACTCGCGATCGTGCGCACGGGCGCGGTGCGGATGGCGGACAATGCGGTCGCGACGGACTGGCTCAAGGGCGAAACCGGCGCACTCAGCTTTTGTTCAACATTTGCTTCTGCGCCCGGACGACCGCGTCGACGAAGCGCTGCCACATTTGGCCGACATAGCTCACCGCGCGATCGAGATCGGCATTGTCGGGCAAGCGAATGGTGATGTCGTTGTCGTGCGCGGCAGGCGGCTCGGGCATCGCGCCCGGCGGCAGCGGCAGGCCGCGTGAAAGGATGTCCTGCTTGAGCGCGGCGTTTTCGCCGCGCAGCCGCGCGATCTCATTCTCGAGCGCAGCGCGGTCCTCGGGAGCGGCCAGGCACGCCCAGCCGACGGCGCGCGCACTGCATAACGCGACCTCGCCGGTCTGGGTGTCGAGCCGCAGCATGCCGTCCGCCACTTTGCTGAACGTGTAGCGTCCGCCGTTGCTGTCGGGCAGCGCCTCGTCGGCCAGCGCCGGAACCATGAGCAAGGTCACGACGGCGCCGGCAAATATTCTGCCGAGCGGTCGGCTGGACTTGTTGCTGGGTAGCTTGCCGGACATTTCGCTGAACATTGTGCTGAGCATGGGACGTCCTCTCGCATGTCAGGTCGAAGCGACTGGATTGTTATTCTACAGCGAATGCCTTCGCGGCGCACAATCGGGCTTTCGATAGCGGCCCGAGTAAACTCTCTTTGTGTCGATATTTCAATGGATTATACCCGTTCCCGGGTTTCTTGACTTCGGCGGAATCCACTCAGTATGGTCCGCGCGGCTTTGAGGGGGCGGGCGGGCCGCGATTGCCGGACAGCCGCGAGTGTCGAGATCATGAGCGACGCGCGCGAGGACGGTGACCACGGCAAGGCGCATACCGACGAAGCCGCCCTCTCCGCGAGACTGCAGCGGCTTGGCGAAGGTCTGGCACGCCAGCGTGCCGATGAAACCAGCCCTCGCCAGGATCGGGCAGCGACTGCATCCGGCTACGCCAAGGGCTTTCGGCTCTCGAGCGAACTCGTTGCAGGTGTGGTGGTCGGCGCCGGTCTCGGCTGGCTGGCCGACCGCTGGCTCGGCATCGCGCCGTGGGGGCTGATTGTATTTGTGTTGCTCGGCTTTACCGCCGGCGTGCTCAACGTGATGCGCTCCGCCGGTGTCGTGGCGGGCGGCGGCATCGAGGACGGCTTACGCAAGGACCGGGAAGGGTAAGTGGCGCATTAGGCGCGACGGCAGCGAACCATGCAGATCAACCCGATCGAACAGTTCGAAATTCACGATATGGTGCCGATGATCAACATGGGCGGTCACCAGATCGCCTTCACCAATTCGGCACTGTTCATGTTGATCATCGTGTTTCTGGTATCGACGCTTCTGATCGGCGCGACCGCGCCGCGCGCGGTGGTGCCGGGGCGGCTGCAGTCGATCGCGGAAATCTCCTATGAATTCGTCGCCAATACGATGCGCGCCTCGGCCGGCAATGAAGGGATGAAGTTCTTTCCCTTCGTGTTCACGCTGTTCATGTTCGTCCTGTTCGCCAATATCATCGGCCTCATTCCTTATTCCTTCACGGTCACGAGCCAGCTGATCGTGACCGCGGCGCTGGCGCTGACGGTGTTCTTCCTGGTCCTCGGTTACGGGTTCTGGAAGCACGGCCTGCGCTTCTTCAAGCTGTTCGTGCCGGCCGGTGTGCCCAAGCCGTTCCTGCTGCTGATCGTGCCGATCGAAATCCTGTCGTTTCTGTCGCGCCCGGTGTCGCACAGCGTGCGCTTGTTCGCCAACATGCTGGCCGGCCACATCACGCTGCAGGTGTTCGCCGGCTTCATCATCATGCTGGCCGGCTTCGGCGTGCTCGGCTGGTTCGGCGCGGCGCTGCCGTTTGTCCTGGTCATGGCGCTGACGGCGCTGGAGCTTTTGGTGGCCTTCCTGCAAGCTTACGTGTTCGCCATTCTCACCTGCATCTACCTCAACGATGCGATACACCCGGGCCACTGACGGTCCACCCCTGCCCTGCCTCCCCCGCTTGCGGGGGAGAGTGGGGAGAGGACTACGAAAAGGAGCTTTCACATGGATCCGACCGCCGCGAAATACATCGGCGCTGGTATCGCCTGTATCGGCATGGGCGGCGCCGGCATCGGCGTGGGCATCATCTTCGGCAACTACCTGGCCGCCGCGCTGCGCAATCCGTCGGCCGCCCAGGGCCAGTTCGGCAACCTGATCTTCGGCTTCGCCATCACCGAGGCGCTCGGCATCTTCTCGCTGCTGATCGCGCTGTTGCTGCTGTTCGGGCTGTAATCCAAGCCGAAAATCCAAGCCGGGAATCCAAACCGTCATGGCCGCGCCGACCACCCATACCGAAGCGCCTGCCGGCAAGCCCGCGTTCCCGCCGTTCGAGACGCAGACCTACCCGTCGCAGCTCCTCTGGCTGGCGCTGACCTTCGTCCTGCTCTACGTGCTGATGTCGAAGGTGGCGCTGCCGCGCATCGGCTCGATCCTCGAGGCGCGCAGCAAGCACATCCGCGACGATCTCGCCACCGCGCGGCGTTTCAAGGAACAGTCGGACACCGCCAACGCCGCTTACGAAAAGTCGCTCGCCGACGCGCGCGCCCGCGCCCAGCGCATCGCCGCCGAGACGCGCGAGAAGCAGGCCGCCGACGCCGAGACGACCAACAAGCGCCTGGAGGCGGAGCTGCACGAAAAGCTCGGTGCTGCGGAAAAGTCCATCGCCGCGACCCGTAGCGCCGCCATGGCCAATGTCGGGACCATCGCGGCCGATACCGCAAGCGCCATCGTCGAGCGGCTGATCGGTCGGGCGCCTCCCGAACACGAAGTCGCCGCCGCCTTGGGCGACATCATGAAACGCTGAGAATCCTGCCGATGCCCGCAGCCGAAACCTGGGTCGCCATTGCCTTTATTTGTTTCCTCGCCCTGCTCGCCTATCTGGGCGTGCACCGCAAGCTCATCGAGTCACTCGATCAGCGGCAGGCGCGCATCAAGGCTGAGCTCGACGAGGCGCGGTTGCTGAAGACCGAGGCGCAGGCCCTGCTCGCCGAATTCGAGCGCAAGGCCCATGAGGCCGAAGGCGAAGCCGCGGCCATCGTCGCCAGCGCCAAGGCCGAAGCCGAGCGGCTTGCCGCCGAGGCCAAGACCCGCATAGAGGACTTCGTTGTCCGCCGCGGCAAGATGGCGGAAGCCAAGATCATGCAGGCCGAAGCCCAGGCGCTGGCCGACGTCCGCGCCGCCGCCGCCGACGCCGCGGTCGCCGCGGCCGAGAAGATCCTCGCCGCCGCCGCCAAAGGCGAGGTCGCGGCCCACCTGCTGGCGCAGGGCATCGAAGACGTCAAAAAGAAATTCAACTGAGCCGTCTCACCCGGTGGGTGAGGCGGGACTCGCCTTGGCCTTCGGCTTGGCGTTGGCTTTCGGCTTGGGCTTCGGTTTTTCTGGCGCATGCGCGGATTGCGGATCAAAGCCGATATAGACGACGTAGCTGTCGAGATCGTGCCCCGGCGGCATCGGAAATGTCAGGCCGTCCTCAATATGGGTAAAGGTCGGGTTGTCGGTTTGCGACGCCACGGTCACCGGAATGATGGCGAACCGGGTCACGATGGGCTGGGCGCCGGCCACGGTTTCTCTGACCACCGCGATGCGCAACGGCACGTCGACCTGGCCGGGTCCGCCGGCTGGCCCGACAATGACGCGTCCTTCGATGCCGACCTTCATCACCATGTTGCCGGCGACGTCGGCGCATTCGCGCGCGGCGCGCACAAAGCTGCCTTGGTAGCGAAGCGCCATCGCCCCGTTATTGTCGCTGTCGCTGGTTTCGTCGCTGCTGCCGCGCGCGCCGATGAACAGCGTCGACGCGCCCTGCCGGATGTCGATAAAGGGACAATCGAGCAGTTGCTGCGTACCGCTGACCGTCTGCGGCGACCGCGCCGACGAGCCTTCGAAAAAGCCGGTAACCTTGTCTTTCAGTGACGGAGCACTCGACGGCGGGGTACCGGGCGCCGGCGCGGCTGCGGGATCCGTTGCGGTCGCCGCCGGCGTGCCGATGCCGCCCGACGAGCAGGCCGCCGTGAGCAGCGCGAGCCAGAGCACCATCGCGACCGATCCGCGATTACCCCGCCGCATCAGAGAGAAATCCCGCAGCATTGCCCGCACTCATCGCCCCGAGCCTGGTGTTCCGCCTTCGCCAGGCCCGCCACGGCGGCCGAACTGAAGTCGGATCCGATCGTGCTCAACCAAAATCGCGCGATGTCCCAAGCCCTTATAGCAATTCAACCGTGGCCATCCCATGGCACATTCCGTGGCCCATCCGTTGGCACCTTCTGCCGCAGGACAGCGCCAGCGGCATGGTCAAGGCTGCCCGGCGTCCTTCAAGCGCGCATACAGCAGGTGATCCTGCCAGATGCCGTTGATGCAGAGATATTCGCGCGCATAGCCCTCGCGCGCAAAGCCGGTGTTTTCCAAGAGCCGGATCGAGCCGGCATTGGTCGGGATGCAGGCCGCCTCGACGCGGTGCAGCCGCAGCGTACCGAAGGCGAACGGAACGACGGCCCGCACTGCCGCGGTCATGTAGCCGTGACGCACGAAGGGCAGGCCCATCCAGTAGCCGAGGCTGCCGGCCTGGGCGACGCCGCGCCGGATATTGGCCAGGGTCAGGCCGCCGAGCAGCGCGCCGTCGGTGCTGCGCATGATCAGGAAAGAATAGCCCTGGTCGGTCCGCAGATCCTCGGCGTAGCGCCGGATGCGGCGCCGGAACGCGCTGCGGGTGAGATCGTCGGCCGGCCAGGTCGGCTCCCAAGGCGTCAGGAATTCACGGCTGGTTTCGCGCAGCGCCGACCATTCGGCAAAGTCGGTCATTTGCGGGGTGCGCAGCGCCACGCCGTCGCCGGCGATCGCCGGTAACGGCTCGGAAAAATTAATGGTGCGGAAGAACGCCATGCGGCCTTGCTCAGCAGCGGCGCCCCATTTGCCGCTCATGCCCGCGAACGCGGGAATCCAGCTTACACGAAAGCCGGCCTGGGCCCCCGTTTTCGCGGGGACGAGCGGTTTTTGAATCGACCGCGTGCACTATGCGGCCCGCCGCGTCAGAGTTTCGGCAATCGCCGCCGCGCTTTCAAGTCCGGAGCCGAGTCCGAGCACGGCGGTCGCCATCTTGCCGCGGCCGATCAGGGCCCGGCCGGCGGCGCGCGCGCTTTCGACCGTCACCGCGTCGACGTTCGCGACCAGTTCCTCGATCGGGAACGGCCGGCCGCGGGTGATCATCTGGCGCGCCAGCTGTTCGATGCGCGCGCCCGAGCTTTCCAGCGCCATCAACAGCCCGGCCTTCATCTGGGCTTTGGCGCGGGCGACTTCCGGCTCCGAGAGGGTGTCGGCGGTGCTGGCGATTTCCTCGACGATCAGGCGCATCAGTTCCGAAGTATCGGCGGCGTCGGTGCCGGCGTAGAGGCCGAACATGCCGATGTCGGTGTAGGGCAGATGGAACGAATAGATCGAATAACACAGGCCGCGCCGCTCCCGCGCCTCCTGAAACAGCCGCGACGACATTCCACCGCCGAGGATATTGGTGAAGACCTGCAGGCTGTACAGCGCCGGATCGGTCACCGACACGCCGGGCATTGCCAGCGCGATGTGCACCTGCTCGAGCTCGCGCTTCTCGACGTGGGTGCCGCCGCCGAAGCTCGCCGGCTCCGGCATCGGCCCGGCCGGACCGTTGAAGCTCGCGAAGCGCCGCTCGACCTCGCCGAGCACGGCGCGATGCTCGACCGCGCCTGCCGCAGCCACGACGATGTCGGGCGCCCGGTAATTGCGGTCGAGGTAGTCGTGCAGCCGGCGGGCGTCGAACGAGCGCACCGTCTTGGCGGTGCCGAGGATCGAACGGCCGAGCGGCTGATCGGGAAAGCTGATCTCCTGCAGGTGCTCGAAAACCAGATCGTCGGGCGTGTCGGCGACCGCGCCGATCTCCTGGATGATGACGTTCTGCTCGCGAACGAGTTCGTCGTGATCGAAGGCCGGCTCGGAGAGAATGTCGGCAAGCACGTCGAGCGCCAGCGGCACGTCGGCCTTGAGCACGCGGGCATAATAGGCGGTGCTCTCGGCACCGGTCGCGGCGTTGAGATCGCCGCCGACCGCCTCGATCTCCTCGGCGATCTGGCGCGCGCTGCGCCGCCGCGTCCCCTTGAACGCCATGTGCTCGAGGAAATGCGAAATGCCGTGCTCGTCATGCCGCTCGTCGCGGCTGCCGGAGCCGATCCAGACACCGAGCGAGGCCGTCTCGAGATGCGGCATCGTATCGGTCACCACGGTGATGCCGGATTTCAAGGTCGTCACCTCAACGCTCATGCTGCCGCTCCTTCCTGCGCGGCGCGGCTCGTCTTGAGAACGAACCGCTCGACCGCGGACTGGTCCACCGGCAGCACACAGACGCGCTCCGGACGTTTATCGAGATCGCCAAGCCATTCCGGCAGCTCCGGCCGCACGCCGCAGGCCGCCGCCACCGCATCGGGAAATTTCGCCGCGTGCGCGGTCGAAAGCACCACCATCGGCACCGCCGGATCGCGCAGCTCTTCCTTCTCGGCGACCGCGATGCCGACGGCGGTATGCGGATCGACGAAATTGCCGGTCTCGCGCTTGACGGTGCGGATGGTGGCCGCGACCTCGTCCTCGTCGGCGCGGCCGGCGGTGAAGCCGGCGCGGATCTGCGCCAGCGCATGCGCCGAGATGGAGAAGCGCCCCGACTGCGCCAGCGCGGCCATCAGCGCCCGCACCGCGCTGCCGTCGCCGCCGTAGGCGTCGAACAGCAATCGCTCGAAATTCGACGACACCTGGATATCCATCGAGGGCGACGTCGTCGACACCACGTCGCGCAGCTCATAGGTGCCGGTCGCCAGCGTGCGGGCCAGAATGTCGTTGACGTTGGTGGCGATCACCAGCCGGTCGATCGGCAGGCCCAGGCGCCGCGCCACGTGGCCGGCATAGATGTCGCCGAAATTGCCGGTCGGAACCGTGAAGGCGATCCGGCGGTGCGGCGCGCCGAGCGCCACCGCGGCGGTGACGTAATAGACCGTCTGCGCCACGATGCGCGCCCAGTTGATGGAATTGACGCCGGAGAGCCGCACCCGCTCGCGGAAGGCGTGATGATTGAATAGGCCCTTCACGATCGCCTGGCAGTCGTCGAACGTGCCGTCGATGGCGATGGCGTGGATATTCGGCGCCTCCGCCGTCGTCATCATGCGGCGTTGCACGTCGGAAATCCGTCCGGCCGGAAACAGGACGACAAGATCGACCTGGCTCGCCGCGCGAAACGCCTCGACGGCCGCGCCGCCGGTATCGCCCGAGGTCGCCACCGCGATGGTGCGGCGCTCGCCGCGCCCGGCCAGCACATGATCCATCAGCCGCGCCAGAAGCTGCATCGCCAGATCTTTGAAGGCGAGCGTGGGGCCGTGGAACAGCTCAAGCGCGAAGGTATTCACGCCGAGCTGAGTGAGCGGCGCGACGGCGGGATGGCGGAACGTTCCGTACGCCTCGCGCACCATGCGGGCGAGATCGGCTTCGGGGACGCAATCGTCGACAAAGCGCCGGATGATGTCGACCGCCACTTCGGCATAGGGACGGCCGGCGTAGCCGCGGATGGTCTCGGCCGAAAGCTGCGGCCAAGTTTCGGGCACATAGAGGCCGCCGTCGCGGGCGAGGCCGGCGAGCATCGCCTCGGCGAAACCGAGCGGCGGGGCCTCCCCCCTGGTCGAGATGTGCTGCACGAAAATCACTGTCCTGATGCCCGGCGCGGCTCCGGGTCCGCAGTCTAAATCATTGAATTAGCGTTGATTTATTCGCAGGCAGGCTGCGCCCGCCGCTGTTCACATGGGGCACTTAATAGAAAAACCAAGCCCTTCACAAGGAAGGCGAGGCCGCGTCCGTGCCGCTCTTTTGGCGGCGACCGGAGCCGAAAGCCCAGGTGACGAACACCGCGACCAGCACGAGTGCCAAGCCGTACCAGGTTACCGCATATTGCAGGTGATTGTCGGGCAGGTCGACCACGATCTTGCCGGACTGCGGCAAGCCGCCCGGCGGCGACGGGCTTTCCTGCTCGACGAAAAACGGTGCCAGCGGTTCGGGCCCCTGGCCGAAGCCCTTGGCCGCCGCGATCGATCGCGGGTCCCGCGAGAACCACAGATTGTGCGCCGGGTCGTCGTTCGGCGTGAACCAGTGGCGGGCGTCCGGCCAGCGCATGGCGCCGACGACGTTGATGACGCCGGGCACGTTGCCGGCGGCCCGGGATTTCGGGTCCTGGCGGCCGTCGGGCACGAAGCCGCGATTGACGACGACGAGGCCGCCGCCGGCAAGGCGCGCCGGCGTGAACACCCAGTAGCCCGGACCCGAAACGTCGGGACGAAAGGCCGAGGCAGCCGCAAATACCAGCGCCTCATCCGCATAGTCGAACTGCGCGCTGAAGGTGACGCGGTGGTATTCGTCGCGCGCCGGGTCGAGGCTCGGCCAGTCTGCCGGTGGAACCAGCGCGACGGGCGGCGCCGCGAGTTGCGCGGTCAGCGAGGCAATCAGGGCTTCCTTCCAGGCTTTGCGCTGGATCTGCCAGGTGCCAAGCCCGATCAGGACCACCAACGCCAGCCCGGCCGGCAGCAGCAGCCCGCGCCACGACCGCCGCGCTTGTTGCGGCGGGCTCGGTTGCGGCGGGCTCAAAGCATGTCCTCGCCGCCGCCGAAACGGCCTTCCGCCGCCTTGTGATGGAATTGCAGCGCGATCATCAGCCCCTTCATGGGCCGCAGCGGGCCGAGCGTGAGGATGAGGATCAACGGCAGCCATAACACCGCGTGGACCCAATAAGGCGGGTGCCAGACGACCTCGGTCACGAGCGCGGCGCCGACCACGATGGCGCCGGCGAGGAACATGATGAAGACGGCGGGCCCGTCACCGGCGTCGGCGAAGCCGTAATCGAGCCCGCAAACCTCGCAGCGCGGCCGCAGGGTCAAAAATCCGGCAAACAGCTTACCTCGGCCGCAGCGCGGGCAGGCGCAGGACAAGCCGGCGATGATCGATCCGGATAGCGTGTCGATCGTCTTTTCGGTCATGGCAGCGATCTCGTGTTCCGCGCGTCCTGCGCCGCCTCCGAAGCTCTCGGCGAGAGCGCAGAAGGAGGCGCGGGAATGAGCGGAACCGCCGCCGCTAACCCGCCGCGGCGCCGCCGCCCCAGACGTAAATGCAGGCGAACAGGAACAGCCAAACCACGTCGACGAAATGCCAGTACCAGGCGCAGAACTCGAAGCCGAGGTGCTGCGTCGGCGTGAACTGGCCGGCCAGCGCACGGAACAGGCAGACGATCAGGAACGTCGTGCCGATGATGACGTGCGCGCCGTGAAATCCCGTCGCCATGAAAAAGGCGGCGCCGTACATGTTGCCGGAAAAGTGAAACGCCGCATGGGCGTATTCCCAGGCCTGCACGCAAGTGAAGGTCATGCCGAGCGCGATGGTGAAGACCAGGCCCCAGACCAGGCCCTTGCGATCGTTCTGCAGCAGGGCGTGATGCGCCCAGGTCACCGTGGTGCCCGAGGTCAGCAGGATCAGCGTGTTGAGCAGCGGGAAATGCCAGGGGTCGAAGGTCTGGATGCCTTTGGGCGGCCAGACGCCGCCGGTGAAGGCGATACGGCCGATGTCCTGGATCTGGTCCGGAAACAGCGCGGTGTTGAAATAGGCCCAGAACCAGGCGACGAAGAACATCACCTCCGAGGTGATGAACAGGATCATGCCGTAGCGGTGGGAAATCTGCACCACGCGGGTGTGATCGTGCTCGACTTCGGCTTCGTGGATGACGTCGCGCCACCAGCCGATCATCGTATAGGCGATGCCGATGAAGCCGGCGCCGAAGACGACCGGCGCATAGGCGACCGTATGGTGCATCCACAGAATGGCGCCGACAGCCGCCAGGAACGCCGACACCGAGCCGACCGCCGGCCACGGGCTGGGATTGACCAGGTGGTAGTCGTGGTGCGGCTTGCCATGCGCCTGCGCAACATCGGCCATCGTCTTTTTCTCCACATGGGCGAGACCGTTGTCACCGGCCGCGCCGCGTTCGTTGTCTCCAGAACCCCGATCCGACAAACCGGATCGGATCAGGGCCTAGCCTTTTCCTTCAAGGGCGCCCGCCGCCACCGGCTGCTCCGGCTCCCGTACCGGATAGAAGGTGTAGGAGAGCGTGATGGTATTGAGCGAGTCCTGATCGGAATCCTTGGCGAGCTTGGGATCGACATAGAACACCACTGCCATGTCCCGCGTCTCGCCCGGTTTCATGGTCTGGGTCGTGAAGCAGAAGCAGTTGATCTTCTCGAAATAGATGCCGACCGTCGGCGGGCTGACATTGTAGCCGGCCTGGCCGACCGTGACACGAGCGGCTTCGTTGGTGACCTTGTAATAAACCGTCGCCACCTCGCCGAGCCGCAGGTCGATGGTGCGGCGCTCCGGCTCGAACGACCACGGCAATCCGGCGGCGATGTTGGAATTGAAGCGCACCGTGACGGTTCGCGACGACGTCTGGGTCGGCGCCGTCTTCGCCACCTGGGTGGTGCCGCCGAATCCGGTGGTGCGGCAGAACCAGGAATAAAGCGGCACCGCGGCGAACGACACGCCGACCATGACGGCGACAAAGCCGCCGCAGGCGAATGCGACCAACAGGTCGCGGCGGCTGGCGCGCGGCTGTCGCGGGTCAGGCACGCTCACAGCGGCCGCTCCAGGACGCCCGGCCCCTTGACCAGCGTCACGATGTAGAACAGCAGGACCAGAAGCCCGAGCGACACGCCGATGGCAATCGAGCGGGCGCGCCGCGCGCGCTGCTGCTGCTCGGTCAATCTTATGCCGGTCTCGGGTTCTTGATTGTCCATCAGTTCACTCATGGTCACGCCGCGATTTGGCCGACCGTCGCCGATATCCGATCAACCAGCAGCATGGCGAACAACAGGAACAGATACAGGATCGAGAAGGCGAACATCTGCTTGCTGGCGGCGTGGCCGCGCTGTTCGGCGCGCAGGCGCAGCGCCAGCGCGATCATGACGACGCCGGCCGCCAGCGCCACCACGCCATAGAGCATGCCGGCATAGCCCAGCAGCCACGGCGCGGCGCCGAGCGGGGCGAGCAGCAGCGTATAGAGCAGGATCTGGCGCCGTGTCTCCGCCGCGCCGGCGACCACCGGCAGCATGGGAATGCCGGCCCGCGCGTAATCCTCGGCGCGGTACAGCGACAGCGCCCAGAAATGCGGCGGCGTCCAGAAGAAGATGATGAGAAACAGCACGACCGGTTCAAGCGCCAGGCCGCCGGTCGCCGCCGCCCAGCCGATCATCGGCGGCAGCGCGCCGGCGGCGCCGCCGATCACGATGTTCTGCGGCGTCGTGCGCTTGAGCCACATCGTGTAGACGACGACGTAGAACGCGATGGTCAGCGCCAGCAACGCCGCGGCCACCATGTCGACCAGGAGGCCCAGCACCACCACGGCGCCGGTCGCCAGCGTCAGCCCGAAGGCCAGCGCTTCGCCGGGCGCGATCCGGCCGGCGGGAATTGGCCGCGCCGCCGTGCGCGCCATGCGCGCGTCGATGTCGGCGTCGTACCACATGTTGAGCGCGCCGGCCGCGCCGGCGCCGACGGCGATGCACAGGAGCGCGGTGAAGCCGAGCACCGGGTGGAGGTGGCCGGGCGCCACCACGAGGCCGACCAATGCCGTGAACACCACGAGCGACATCACCCGCGGCTTCATCAGGGCTATGTAATCGCCGACGCCCGCGATGCTGGGCTCGACGCGGGCGAGGGTGACGCTCATCGGACCAGCGGCAGTGTCTCGTATTGATGGAAGGGCGGCGGCGACGACAGCGTCCATTCCAGCGTGGTCGCTCCGGGTCCCCACGGATTGGCCGCCGCGCGTTCCTTGCGGACGAAGGCGAGCACCATGCCGAACAGGAATACCAGCGTGCCGAAGCCGGAAATATACGAGCCGATCGACGAGATGAAATTCCACCCGGCGAACGCGTCGGGGTAGTCGACGTAGCGGCGCGGCATGCCGGCGAGACCGAGGAAGTGCTGCGGGAAGAACACGATGTTGACACCGATGAAGGTCAGCCAGAAGTGCAGCTTGCCGATGGTCTCGTTGTACATGTAGCCGGTCATCTTCGGGAACCAGTAGTACCAGCCGCCGAAGATGGCGAACACGGCGCCGAGCGACAACACGTAGTGGAAGTGGGCGACGACGTAGTAGGTGCCGTGCAGGGAGCGGTCGACGCCGGCATTGGCCAGCACCACGCCGGTGACGCCGCCGATGGTGAACAGGAAGATGAAGCCGACCGCCCACAGCATCGGCGTTTTGAAGTCGACCGAGCCGCCCCACATGGTGGCGATCCAGGAGAAGATCTTCACGCCGGTCGGCACCGCGATCACCATGGTGGCGGCGATGAAATAGGCCTGCACGCTGGCCGACATGCCGACGTTGTACATGTGGTGCGCCCACACCACGAAGCCGATGCCGCCGATCGACACCATGGCGTAGGCCATGCCGAGATAGCCGAACACCGGCTTGCGCGAGAACGTCGACACGATCTGGCTGACCATGCCGAAGCCCGGCAGGATGAGGATGTAGACCTCGGGGTGGCCGAAGAACCAGAACAGATGCTGGAACAACAGCGGATCGCCGCCGCCCTGGGGATCGAAGAACGTGGTGCCGAAATTGCGGTCGGTGAGCAGCATGGTAATGGCGCCGGCCAGGACCGGCAGCGCCAGCAGCAGCAGGAACACGGTGACCAGGATCGACCACACGAACAGCGGCATCTTGTGCATGGTCATGCCGGGCGCGCGCATGTTGAAGATCGTGGTGATGAAGTTGATGGCGCCGAGGATCGACGAAGCGCCGGCGAGATGGATCGACAGGATGACGAAGTCCATCGCCGGGCCGGGATGGCCGTAGGTCGACAGCGGCGCATAGATGGTCCAGCCGGTGCCGGCGCCATTGGTGCCCGGCTCGCCCTCGACAAACAGCGACGTCAGCAACAGCGCGAACGAGGCCGGCAGCAGCCAGAACGAGATGTTGTTCATGCGCGGAAACGCCATGTCGGGCGCGCCGATCATGAGCGGCACCATCCAGTTGCCGAAGCCGCCGATCATCGCCGGCATGACCATGAAGAAGATCATGATCAGCCCGTGCGCGGTGACGATCACGTCGAAGGTGTGAGTTTCGTGGAAGATCTGCAGGCCGGGATACATCAGCTCGGCGCGGATCGCGATGGACAGCGCGCCGCCGATCAGGCCGGCAAACAGCGCGAACACCAGGTACATCGTGCCGATGTCCTTGTGGTTCGTCGAATACAGATAGCGGCGCCAACCGTGCGGAATGGCGTGCCCGTTATCGTCGCCGTGGGCCGCATGTGCTGCCATCGTGTCCATTGCCAGTTCCTTCGTTACCGACCGCTTCGCCGCCCTCTCGACGGGAGGGGCGGATCGTTACTGCTGCAGCGACGTCCCCGCCGCCGCCAACGTGTTGTTTGGCGCGCCGCCTTGTGCGGCGTATTTCTGCTTTGCGGCGGCGACCCAGGTATTGAAGTCATCCTGCTTCATCACCTGGACCATGATCGGCATGAAGGAATGATCCTTGCCGCAAAGTTCCGAGCACTGACCGTAGAACGTGCCTTCGACCGTCGCCTTGAACCAGGTGTCGTTGATGCGCCCAGGAACCGCATCGATGCGAATGCCGAATGACGGCACGGTGAAGGAGTGGATGACGTCGGCCCCGGTCACCAGCACGTGTACGACCTTGTTGACCGGCACGACCATTTGACTGTCGGCGGTCAGCAGCCGCGGCTGTCCCGGCTTGAGATCCTTCTCAGGGACCATCAGCGAATCGAACTCGAAGTTGCCGTTATCCGGATAGGCGTAGCTCCAGTACCATTGCTTGCCGGTCGCCTTGATCGTGAGATCCGGATTGGGAACGTCGAGCTCGACGAATAAGAGCCGGAACGAGGGCACCGCGATGACGGCCAGGATGATGACCGGCACGATCGTCCAGATGACCTCGATCGGCGTGTTGTGGGTGGTGCGCGACGGCGTCGGATTGGCGCGCTCGTTGAAGCGGAAGATGATGATGACCAGCAAAGCCAGGACGAATACCGATATGGCGGCGATGATCCAGAGCAGGAAGTCATGGAACCCGGCGATCTCCGCCATCACCGGCGTCGCCGCATCCTGCAGACCCATTTGCCAAGGCGTCGGCTGCCCCATGGCGGCGAATGCCGCTCCCGCGCTCGCCAGCAGGGCCGCGACGGCCGCCGCAATGGCGGTCAAGCGTGAGAACACCTTCATCTGTCTCTCTGCTCCCTGTCTCTGATCTTTGCCAAGACCGTCCAGAAGACCGTCCACGAGCGGCGCAGACTGTGTCCGGCGCGGACCGCAACAGTATGGCGCCGCGTGCTTCCGGCGGGACTGCTGGCAGGCATCGGCGGGATGGGGGAATCCCAACCCCTCAAACCACAAATCGAGGTCTGCTGCAATGCACTCTGTCGTCGTCGGATCGGCCTGTGGCGATAAGCGCTGTGCAACGCGACCGTGTGTCCGGCGCGGTCCGGCTTTGACCACCTTGGCGCAGCCACAATGCCTTGATTTGGATGAATCCCCGATCTGGTCAAGATCGATTTTGGGGGCGTCAAACTTGACTCGGGGGCGCATGTACGCAGGCTCGCGCGGCGACCGGGCCATGTGATTTGCGGTGGCGCCATTTTGGGGGTGGCCCTCAGGGGAAAATACGAACATGGCGATATTCGACGTCGCGCGCCGGCAGCGGAGAACGGCCTCCGCGCTAGCCGGGGCCGCCGCCCTACTCGCGGCCGCAACCGTCGGCAGCGGCCAAGCCGGGGCCCAGGGCGCGGTGCGCTCGGTTCATGGCGACTGGCAGATCCGCTGCGAAACCCCGCCGGGCGCCCAGAGCGAGCAATGCGCGCTGATGCAGAGCGTCACCGCAGAAGACCGGCCCAATGTCGGGCTGACCGTGATCGTGCTGAAGACGTCCGATCAGAAGAGCCGGCTGATGCGCGTCGTGGCCCCGCTCGGCGTCCTCATCCCCTCGGGGCTCGGCTTGAAGATCGACAATAACGATGTCGGCCGCGCCGGTTTCGTGCGTTGCCTGCCGAACGGCTGCGTCGCCGAAGTGGTCATGGACGACAACCTGATCACCCAATTGCGCAACGGCCAGACCTCGACCTTCATCATTTTCCAGACCCCGGAGGAAGGCATCGGCTTTCCCATGAGCCTGAAAGGTTTCGGCGAAGGTTACGACCAGCTGCCGTAATGCCCGCGGGGCGCCGGCCGAGCAATCATAAAAGCCAACGTAGCCAAATGGGCCGCCGGCATCGAGCCGGCCACGCTGGCGAAGCGGCGGTGATGGCCCTCGCGCCTCGCGCCCGGAGCAACTATGTAACTGCCTAGTTTCCTCGATGTGCGCCAGGGTACCGCAATGACCAATGCCCCCACCTCGCTTCTCGACCGCGCCGGGCTCGACCGGCCGCGGGTTGCCAAGATCGTCTCCCGCGGCCTCGACGGCGCCGACGACGGCGAATTGTTTCTCGAATATCGTCAGACCGAATTCCTGGTGTTCGACAACGGCCGCCTGAAGCAGGCGACCTTCGACACCTCTCAGGGTTTCGGGCTGCGGGCCGTGAAGGACGAGGCGGTCGGCTACGCGCACGCCTCCGACTTGTCGGAGCCCGCGATCGAGCGCGCGGCCGATGCGGTGCGAGCGGTGAAGGGCGGCTATTCCGGCCATTACGCCGCGCCGCCGACGCGCAGCAACGTCAGGCTCTACGGCGAGGACAACCCGCTTGCCGCCCCCGATTTCGCCGCCAAGGCGCGGCTTCTCGAAGCCGTCGACGCCTACGCGCGCGCCAAAGATCCGCGGGTGCGTCAGGTCTCGGCGACGCTTGCCGGCACATGGCAGGCGGTCGAAATCCTGCGCGGCGACGGCGAAACCTATCGCGACATTCGGCCGCTTGTGGTGGTCAATGTCGCGGTGGTGGTCGGCGATGGCGATCGCCAGGAATCCGGCAGCGCCGGCGCCGGCGGCCGCGAGGGCTATGGGCGTTTCATCGCCACCGAGGCCTGGCAAGGCGCCGTCGATACCGCCGTGCGCCAGGCACTGGTCAATCTCGAAGCGGTGCCGGCGCCCGCCGGCGCGATGGACGTGGTGCTCGGCCCCGGCTGGCCCGGCGTCATGCTCCATGAAGCCGTCGGCCACGGCCTCGAAGGCGACTTCAACCGCAAGCGGACCTCGGCCTTTGCCGGCCTGATGGGCCAGCAAGTGGCGGCCAAGGGCGTCACGGTGGTTGACGACGGCACCATGGCGCTGCGCCGCGGCTCGCTGTCCATCGACGACGAAGGCACGCCGACCAACCGCACCGTGCTCATCGAAGACGGCGTCCTGGTCGGCTACATGCAGGACCGTCAGAACGCGCGGCTGATGGGCATGACGCCGACCGGCAACGGCCGGCGCGAGAGCTTTGCCCATGTGCCGATGCCGCGCATGACCAACACCTTCATGCTGGCCGGAGCGCATGAGCCCGGCGAGATCATCGCTTCGGTGAAGAACGGCATCTATGCGGTGTATTTCGGCGGCGGCCAGGTCGATATCACGTCCGGCAAATACGTGTTCCAATGCACCGAGGCCTACCGCATCGAGAACGGCAAGGTCGGCGCCCCGATCAAGGGCGCCATGCTGATCGGCAACGGCCCGACCGATCTGAACCGCATCGCCATGGTCGGCAACGACCTCGCGCTCGACAACGGCATCGGCACCTGCGGCAAGAACGGCCAGGGCGTGCCGGTCGGCGTCGGCCAGCCGACGCTGCGCATCGACCAGATCACGGTCGGCGGCACGGGCTGATCGGATCCGGAAGCGACTTGCAGCGGAGATCTGTCGGATGAATCGCTGGATCAAATCGATTTTTGACGCGGCCGTCATCGTGCTGCTGGTCATCGCGGCGAAGACCGCGATCGCCGAGCCGTATTACGTGCCGTCCGGCTCCATGGAGCCGACCCTGCAGATCGGCGATGAATTGCTGGCGACCAAATATCCCTACGGTTACAGCTCCGCCTCGCTGCCGGTATTCGTCACGCTGCCGGACACCCAGCGCGTCCTGGGCTCGCTGCCGCGTCGCGGCGATATCGTGGTTTTCCGCTGGCCGGGCGACCGCTCGCAGATCTGGGTGAAGCGCGTCGTCGGTCTTCCCGGCGATCGCATCGCCATGCGCGACGGGCGGCTATGGATCAACGGCGAAGCCGTCGGTCTCAAGGCGGATGGCACGAGCCAAGCGGAATCCGAGGATGGCTCGACGCAGCCGATGGCGCGTTACATCGAGACCCTGCCCGGCGATCGGGCGCACCTGATCTTCAAGCGCTACGGCATCGGCCCGCTCGACGACGTGCCCGAACTGGTCGTGCCGCCCGATCATCTGTTCGTCATGGGCGACAATCGCGACAACTCGGCCGACAGCCGAATCCCCGTCGATCTCGGCGGCGTCGGGATATTGCCGATTCCCGATCTGGTCGGGCGCGTCGACGGCCTGGTCGGCTCATGGGATCTGGCGGTGAAAAGCCAGCCGGTGTGGAAATGGCCGGCGGGCTTGCGCACCTCGCGATTCTTCTCGGCCGTCCAGTGATTGGCCGGCGCAGGACGCCCCCGCCGTAGCCACGGCCGCGCCGTCCGAGCTTGAACAGCCCGAATAATCCGTCTCGCGCCTACCGCACCACCCCGGAAATGCAGCACGGCCGGCGGTGCGGCGGCTTGATGGTGTCCTTCAGATAACAGCGCGCGCTCGGCGTGCCGTAGCCGGGCCGGCGGTAGGTCCAGGCCCGGCAGCGGTTGTCGCCGTGGCAGGCGTCGGCGCAGGCTTTGCCCGCGGCATCGGGCGGCGTTTCGAACGAGCGGTAGTCGCCGCCATAGCGATCGATCGAATATTCGATTTCGCCGGCACGCGGCTCGATGACGCCGGCGCCGCGCACGCCCGACACGCAGCAGGTCGAATTCGACCCGCGGCGTGACTTCGCGCTTGAGCCAGCACACCGCCGGGCTGCCGGCCGCCGTCGGATAGGCGAAGCTCCAGGCGCGGCAGCGGCTCTCGCGTTCGCAACGCGAGGCGCAGAGGGCCGGATCGCCGTTCGGCGCCGCAACGCTGGTGAAATCGCCGCCCGGGCGGTCGAATCCGGATTGCGCACAGGCCGGCGCAAGGCCCGCCGCCGTCGCCGCGGCGGCGGACACCAAGACAGCCAAGCCCACGATGAGCGCCCGCACCATGCGCCGCCTTTGCATCGTCTCATGCATCGCTTGCGGCCCCGGGTACAGAAGAGCGCCATTGCCCGCGAAATGCCACAACAATTTCGCCCATCGGCAGCCGCTCAGGCACGAAAGTGCTTCGACAATTTAAGACCTTGCGCCTGGTAGTTCGAGCCGATGCCGCTGCCGTAAAGCTGGTCGGGGCGCGCCAGCATCCGTTCGTAAACCAGCCGGCCGACGATCTGGCCGTGCTCGAGGATGAACGGCACTTCGCGCGAGCGCACTTCCAGCACGGCCCGCGACCCCAAGCCGCCGGCGCCGGCGTAGCCGAACCCGGGATCGAAAAAGCCCGCATAATGCACGCGAAATTCGCCGACCAGCGGGTCGAACGGCACCATCTCGGCGGCATAGTCGGGCGGCACCTGCACGGCCTCGGTCGAGGCCAGAATATAAAACTCGTCGGGATCGAGGATCAGAACTCTTGTCGGCGCGTGCCGCGATCGGCTCCCAAAAATCGGCGGCCTCGTAGGCGTCGCGCTGGTCGACCTCGATCACCGCAGTATGGCGCTTGGCGCGATAGCCGACGATGCCGCCTCGCCTGACCTCGTCGCCATTCGGGCTGGCGATGCCGGTGCCGCCCGGACCGGCGCCGAACAAATCGATGCTGACTGCGATGCCGTCACCCATCACCGCCTCGGCGCGGTCGACCAGCCGCTCGCGCAAGTGCAGGGCGCGCAGCGCGTCGGTGCTGAGAACCGCGTCGCCGCGGCGCAGCCGCAACTGCGACAGCCGGGTGCCCTCGCGCACCAGGATCGGAAACGTCTTCGGGCTGATCTCGGCATAGAGCGGGCCGTGGTAGCCGGCTGCAACGCGGTCGAAGCCGCGGGTCTCGTCGGCGATCACCCGGGTGAAGACGTCAAGCCGGCCGGTGGAGCTTTTCGGATTGGTCGCCGCCGCAATGTCGGGGGGAAGCGCGAGCCGCTCGATCAGCGGCACAATATAGACGCAGCCGGTCTCCAGCACTGCGCCGCTCGACAAGGCGAACTCGTGCAGCGTCAGCTCGATGAGGCGCTGCGCGACGGTGGTCCCCGGCCCGGGCAAGAAGCTCGCGCGCACGCGGTAGGCGGTGGCGCCGAGCCGCAGGTCGAGACTTGCCGGCTGGATTTGACCGGGCGCGAACGGGTAGTGCGCGCGGATGCCGCCGTCCGCCGCCAGCGCGGCGATCATGCGGTCCGGCAGGATTCCGGTATCGGTCGGTAAGAACGAGAGCGCCACGGCAGCGATCTAGCCCGTTGCCCGGTTTGACGCAAAGACGCCTGCGGCGTATAAGCCGTTTTATCCCGTGGTCATTTGAGCCGGCCGGCTTGCAGCCACGTAAAATAAATCGCTAAAAGGCCGGGGACGCGTGAGCCCGGCCTGAGGATTTTTCCTCCCGGCCGGGTTTTTGTTTGGCCAAGGAGGGCCGCATGTCCGCGTCCGCGAAAAAGCACTACCGCCCGGAAACCCGTCTGGTGCAATCCGGTACGTTGCGCTCGCCGTTCGGCGAGACGTCCGAGGCGATGTTCCTCACTCAAGGCTATGTCTACGACAATGCCGCCCAGGCCGAGGCCCGCTTCAAGGGCGAGGATCCCGGCTATCAATATTCGCGCTTCGCCAATCCGACCATCGACATGTTCGAGCAGCGCATGGCGGCGTTCGAAGGCGCCGAAGCGGCGCGCGCCACCGCGACCGGCATGGCCGCGGTCACCATTTCGCTGGTCGGGCAGCTCAAGGCCGGCGACCACGTGGTCGCGTCGAAGGCGATGTTCGGCTCCTGCCGCTACGTGGTCGAGGATTATCTGCCGCGCTTCGGCGTCGCCTCGACGCTGGTCGACGGCTGCAATCTCGAGGCCTGGAAAAACGCGGTGCGGCCGAACACCAAGACCTTCTTCCTCGAAAGCCCGACCAATCCGGCGCTCGACGTCATCGATATCGCCGAAGTGGCGAAGATCGCCCACGCCGCCGGTGCGACGCTGGTGGTCGACAATGTGTTTGCCACGCCGCTGTTCCAGAGTCCGCTGGCGCTCGGCGCCGACTGCGTCGTCTATTCGGCGACCAAGCACATCGACGGGCAAGGCCGCTGCCTCGGCGGCGTCGTGCTCGGCTCGCAAAAATTCATCATGGACAAGATCCACGTGCTGATCCGCCAGACCGGCCCGTCGATGTCGCCGTTCAACGCCTGGGTGCTGCTGAAAAGTTTGGAGACGCTGGCGGTGCGGGTGCGCCGCCAGACCGAAAGCGCCGCGACCGTGGCGGCGGCGCTCGCCGACCAACCTAAAATCTCGCGCCTGATCTATCCGGGCCGGCCCGATCATCCTCAGGCGGCGGTGGTGCAGAAACAGATGCGCGGCGGCTCAACCCTGGTGGCGTTCGAGATCAAGGGCGGCAAGAAGGCCGCGTTCGAATTCCAGGACGCGCTGCGGCTCGTGCGCATCAGCAACAATCTCGGCGACGCCAAAAGTCTCATCACCCACCCGGCGACGACGACGCATCAGCGGCTCACCCCGGCACAGCGCGCCGAGATCGGCGTCACCGACGGGCTGGTGCGACTGTCCTGCGGCCTCGAACATCCCGACGACATCCTCGAGGATGTGCTCGGCGCGCTCGACGCCGTGTCGCTGTAGCTGGTGTTGGTATCGCCGCGACCGGGTGCCGCGGCCAGCGCCAAGCGCGCGAGCGAAAATGGTTCAGTGCGCCAGATGCGCCGCGGCGGACGCGACCGGTCGCGTCGCCGCCTCGGCGATCGCGCCGGCGAGAAGCTTCGCCATGCAGGCATAGCCCCAGTCGTTCATATGCAACCCGTCCGCCGACACGAACGTGCCGTACGGCAGATGCTGGGTCTCGTGCCAGTCGCGCATGGCGGCGAAGCGGCGGAACAGATCGACGTTCTCTTCCTTGGCAACGCGCGCGATCTGATCGACCATGTCGGGGGTCTCCGACATCGACAGCACCTGCGGCGCATATTGCGGATCGATCAGCACCACGTCGGCACCGACGGCCTTGAGCTCGTCGATGCCTTCGTGCAGCAGCATGCCGTGCGGTGTGAGCGGGTGGTCGCGCAGCACCGAATTGGTGCCGACCTGCCAGAGCACGAGCTGCGGATGCGCCGCGAACACGTCGGTTCCGAACCGCGCCATCATCTGGTCGGTCTCTTCGCCGTTGACGCCGCGGTTGAGCACGGTGACGTCGTGGCCCGGCAGGCGTGCCTTGAGCTCGATCGCGAGCCGGCTCGGATAGTTCGCCGCCGGCGAGCTCGCCCCGGCGCCCGCGGTCGACGACGACCCGATGGCGACGATGGTGAGCGGTTCGCCGCTCGCGAGCCAGCGCGCGGTGCGCACCAGCGGACGATCGAGGCGCGCGAACGCGGCCGGTGCGCTGCAGGACGCTGGTGAGGCGGCGAGCGGTGCAACTGCCGGCGGCAGCGCGGCAGGCTGCGCGGGCACGCTCGGTGCCGGCCGCGCCGGCGCCGCGAGCGACGTCGCTACCGCGGGCACTGCAACAGGCGTCATTGCCGGCGTGGCGACGGGCGTGATGGCGGGTGCGACAATACGCGCGGGCTCGAGCATCTGCGCGTGCGCCGCAGCAAACGCGCCGCTGGCGGCAATGACCGCAGTCGCGGCCGCGACCCGCATCAAGCGAGCGATCGTCATGGGATTGGAGGAGGACATCAACGCGTTGTTTGCATTCTCACGGCGTCCAGATGCGAGGCACTGATGATCTGAGACGCCAAGGCCCGACCAATGCAATCGTGAACACGTCGCGCCATATCATAGTTGTTATTTGCCGTATAGAGGTCGAACGTCCCGCTGTCATTCCAATCGCGCATGATTCCCAGCCGGTCGAACAGCACCGCGCCATGCTGCTGTGCAACAAATCTCATGATGTCCGCATAGGTTGATACGTCCATCATGGACTCGGTATGCGGGCTGTACTGCATGTTCATCAGAATGACGTCGGCATTGGCGTTGGTGACGGTGTCGACGCCGCTGTCGAGGCTGGAGCGGAAGTCTTCGGGCTCGACGCTGTTCATGGCATCGGCGGTGCCGGCCTGCCAGATCACCAGCGCGGGCTTGTCCTCGGCCAGGATTGCCGGCAGCCCGGCGGCCATCGCCGCAGAGGTCGCGCGCGACTGCGCATGCGGCGTCACCTTGACGGTGATGCCGGGCAAGCGCTGCGCCAGCACCTGCTCCAGCCGCGCCGGATAGGCAAAGCGCTCGCCGTCGGGCCCCGGCAGCGACGACGAACCGGTGCCGACCACGCTGATATCCAAACGGTGTTGCGCCGTGACCTCGGCGGTGACGTGGCTGAGGTCGCTGTCGCTCGACAGGAATGAATCCGGCACGTCGCACCGCGGTTCCGGCACCGCGGCATGCGCACCGTCGATCAGTGCAATCACTGCCAGCATATTGAACAGCAATGTCATGCCTCGCCTCCCGCGAGGTCGGCATCAGGCAGCTTGACCCGCGCCGAGGGGCTTCGCCCTTCTATCACCTTGTACCACGATATCAGATTTGCGGTCGCCACCATCAGTATAATCCCGATCAGGCTGATCGCCACCTGGACCAGCGGGCCGCCGGAATACTCGCTGATGACGAACTGGCCGGCAAAGGCAAGGAAGACGCCGAGACAGAAGATTTCCAGCGAATGCTGGCCGCAGCGAATGGCCGGCTGCAGCAGGGGCGATTTCAAGACCGGCCAGTCGCGCGGCACGAACCGCACTATCACCGTGGCAAGCGCCAGGAAATGCGCAAAGCGCAGCACGTCAAGGTTGGTCTTGTCGATCGGGTACATCCATTCGCTCAACCAATTCGGCACGAACCGGCTGAGCGGCTCGATATACCAGGTCAGCGTGATGGCAAAGGCGAATATCAGATAGGCCACGGCGATCGCCAGGATGGTGCGGGAATGCAGGACGGCAGCGAGCCGGCGCGCGCCGCCGAGCGCGCACCAGGCGCCGAACACGAACAGCAGTTGCCAGGCGAACGGATTGAAGAACCAGACGCCGTTCGGATAGGCCGGAAAATTCCAGTCGAAATTCCACGTCAGCACGTACAGCAGCGCGGAGCCGGCGAGCGCCAGGTTCGGCCGCCGCAGCAGCACGAACAGCATCGGCGGAAACCAAAGCAACAGCACGATGTAGAGCGGCAGCACGTCCATGTTGACCGGCTTGAACTTGAGGATCAGCGCCTCGAAGATGGTGACGTCGGGCTGCTTGAGAAAATCCAGGATGCGCATTTCTTCGGCATAAAGCGGATTCTGGAAGGTCGCGGCCACGTAGGCGATTTCGGCCAGGAAAATCGTGAACAGGAAGATATGCGCGACATAGATCTGCCAGGCGCGGCGCAGGATGCGCGCGCTCGCGACGAGAAAGCCGCGCTCGCGCATGGCGCGGCCGTACACGAACGCCGCGGTGTAGCCGGAGATGAAAATGAAGATCTCGGTCGCGTCGGAAAAGCCGAAATTGCGGATGGTGAACCAGTTGGCGACGTTTTCCGGGATGTGGTCGAGGAAGATCAGCCACAGCGCCACGCCGCGGAACAGATCGAGCCGCAAGTCCCGCTCGGTCGCCACCGCCGGCAGCGGCGGCGCGGTCGTCACGGGCCGCGCGATTTCAAGCTTTGCATTCATTTCGGCCGTTTCAGCCTGCCGGAACGCCCTTGTGGTGCACGCTTGCGCGTCCGCACGGTTATTGCAACAACGCGCCCGAAGCTATTCACTAATGCGTGGCCGGCGGGAGGGCTGCCCGCCGCCGCGTCGGCGCCGGCGCGACGCCGGCAAACAGCGCAAAGATACCGACAGGAACCGAAGCATGTACCGTGCCGTCACCCGCAATATCGAGGTCGTGGTGACGCCGCGCTTTGTCGCCGACCGGTCGTCGCCGGATAATAATTATTTCTTCTGGGCCTATACGATTTCCATCACCAACAATGGCAGCGAGACGGTGCAGCTCAAGACCCGGCACTGGCGCATTACCGACGCCAGCGGGCGCCTCCAGGAGGTGCGCGGCGCCGGCGTGGTCGGCGAAGAGCCGGTGCTCAAGGCCGGCGAGGCGTTCGAATATACCAGCGGGGTGCCGTTGCAGACGCCGTCGGGCTTCATGGTCGGCAGCTACGGCATGGTCAGCGCAAGCGGCGAGCATTTCGATATCGACGTTCCGGCGTTCTCGCTCGACAGCGCCGAATCGCGGCGCACGCTCAATTGAGCTGGCGCCGTAGCGCCAAGTCCATCAACATCGGGAAACCTATCGGGCTGGGTTTTGCGAGCGTCAAATCCGGCGCGGCCCCGCATGCGCAAAAAAGATTGAAGGCTGAGTTGCTCGACGCAGCATCCCCGAGAATCGGCTCGAGCGTTCCGCGGGGCTTTGCTCGACCTGAATAAATTGGGCCTAACGGCCGGTGTCGATTTCCATGCCCGGCCGCTGCACGTAGCCACTAGCCTCGTTGTCGCGGACGATGGCCGAGGAATCGGTGCCGACACATTTGGAAACACAGGTGCCGCCATCGCACACCTGCTGGCATACGCGCTCGGCATTGGCAGCATGCGAGAGGATGAACCACGCTGCGGCCGTGATGACGCCAATGAGGATTTTGCCCATGGCAATACCTCCGAATGGTTCCCTTCTCATCCAATCGCCACACCGCGGTTTGGTTCCGAAGCTCAAGCGTCGAGCCCGCGGGTGACGGACGGAACGGCAGGCGGATCGGCGCGTTGAGGCTGCGCTTTTATCGGATGATCGTGCGCCACGGTTCCGGCCCCGCCCACGGGCACCGCAGACCCTGGACCGTCGCTTCCCGGGGACTGTGTTATGGCACTGGCATTGGCGGGCTACTTCGGAACGATGATGGCGGCTTTCGTCGTCCTCATGACACTGTTGAACGGCGTTCTATCGTCGTACCCGATGGAGAAAACCAAGTCGCAGCCGCGTCCGCTGCCCCCCATCGCGGAAGCGCTGCCAGATGCGAACGCCGAGCCAAACGACCGATCGGGCCGCGGCGATCCGCCGATCATTCATAGTCATCGGCTGGCCGACGGCATTGCGAGCGCCACGACCGCGGCGAACGTCCAATCCGCTCCTGCGAAGGCAAAGGCCATCGGAACAGCCAAGCCGCTGAAGCAGGCGCGCGACCAAAAGCGCAGGGAAGAGCTGGCGCATGGGACCAAGGATCCGTCCCATGCCACGGCCTTGGCCAACGATCAGGAACGCTCGCGCCAGCCTTTCGGCCCGCTGGCGGCGAATCAATTCAATCTGTTCGAGACGCCCCGCTAAAAGCCCGCAAGGCGTTACGGGGCGGCCGCATTGGTCACGGCGATCTCATCCGGCGTGAATACATAGGTCGAGTTGCAGAACTCGCAGGTTACGGTGATCCGGCCATCCTCGACCATGTCGTCGCGGTCTTCCTGCGAAAAACTCCGCAGCATGTTCTCGACGCCGGCGCGCGAACACGAGCACTGCGCCGCCACGGGCGCGGCGCGAAACACCCGCACGCCGGGTTCGTGGAACAGCCGGTAGGCGAGGCGCTCGCTCGACAGTGCCGGATCGATCAACTCGATGTCGTCGACGGTGTCGATGAGCGCGCGGCCCTCCACCCAGGCCTCGTCGTCGGGCAGGACATGCGGTTCGGTACCGGGCGGCGCGTCGCCGGGATCGAGGTCGGCCTGACGCGCGCGTTCGACCGAATTCGGCAGGAACTGCAGCAGGATGCCGCCGGCGCGCCAATGCCGGCGGGCGCCGTTGCCGGTGGCGCGAAACTCCTCGGCGACCGCCAGCCGCACCCGGGTGGGAATCTGCTCGGAGCGCAAGAAATATTCGTGCGCGGCGTGTTCGAGGTCGCCGCCGTCGAGCGGCACCAGGCCCTGGTAGCGGCTCATTTCCGGGCCCTGATCGATGGTCATGGCGAGATGGCCATGGCCGAGCAGCTTGCCGGGCGTGGCCGCGTTGGCGGCGATCGCTGAGGCGACGCGCTCGGCATCAAAGCGCGCGCACGCCCGCACCCGGTCGGGCGAGGTGAAATCGACCACCAGCATGCGCACCGGGCCGTCGCTCTGGGTCTGCAGGATGAAGCGGCCTTCGAATTTCAGCGCCGAACCGAGCATCACCGTGAGCACGATGGCTTCGCCGAGCAGCTTGGCCACCGGCGCCGGGTAGTCGTGGCTCGACAGGATGGTGTCGACCGCGGGGCCGAGCCGCACGATCCGGCCGCGCAGGTCGAGCGCCTTCACGGTGAACGGCAGGATCGTGTCGTCGGCGGAATCCGCTGCGGGCGCGCGGGTCGGAATGGCGATTTCGGGATTGTTCATCGCGACTGAATATAGGGCGATTGGGGCCGATTGTGAGGCCTTGACGCGCGAGTCAGACCTCGGCCGCCAGGCACCAGGCCAGGATTCCCTTCTGGGCATGGAGCCGGTTCTCGGCTTCGTCGAACACCACCGAGTGCGGGCCGTCTATCACCTCGTCGGTGACTTCCTCGCCGCGATGGGCCGGCAGGCAGTGCATGAAAATGGCGTCCGGCTTGGCGCGCGCCATCAGCCGGGCATTGACCTGATAGCGCTTGAGCAGGTTGTGGCGGCGGGCGCCATTGCGGTCGCCCATGGATACCCAGGTGTCGGTGACGACGCAGTCGGCGGCTTTCACCGCCTCCTCGGGGTCGGTGCCGAGGCTGATCGCGGCGCCGGACGACTTTATCCAGTCGAGCAACGGCCGCTTCGGCGCAAGCTCCGGCGGCGTCGCCACACGCAGGCGGAACTCGAAACGCTCGGCCGCGTGCATCCACGAGGTCAGGACGTTGTTGGCGTCGCCGGTCCAGGCCACGGTGCGGCCGCGGATCGGTCCGCGATGTTCCTCGAACGTCATGACGTCCGCCATCACTTGGCAGGGATGCGAGCGCCGGGTCAGGCCGTTGATCACCGGCACGGCGGCATGGCGCGCCAATTCTTCCAGCGCTTCCGCGTCGAGCGTGCGGATCATGATGGCGTCGATGTAGCGCGACAGCACGCGCGCGGTGTCGGCCAGCGTCTCGCCGCGGCCGAGCTGCATTTCCTCCGCGGTCAGCAGAATGACGTCGCCGCCGAGTTGGCGCATGGCGACTTCGAACGAGACGCGGGTGCGGGTGGATGGCCGCTCGAAGATCATCGCCAGGGTTTTTCCGGCCAGCGGCCGGTCCTCCGGGCTGCGACGCTTGGCCTTCATCGCACGCGCCGTCTCGATCATCCGGCGCAGGTCCACCGCCGGCACGTCGATCAGGTCGAGGAAGTGGCGGATGCCGCTCATCGGCCGGCCTCTTGCGTGCGGCCCCCTGCGTTCTCTCCTGCCGTCGCGGGGTTGGCCGCCGTGCGGCTGAGCCTGGCGCAGGCGCGCTCGAGCCGCGTCACACCTTCGGCCATTTCCTGCTCGCTGATGATCAGCGGCGGCAAGAGGCGCACCACATTGTCGCCGGCGCCGACCGTGAGCATTCTCTCGGCGCGCGTCGCCGCGACCAGGTCGGCGGCCGGAACCACGGCGCGCAGGCCGATCAACAACCCTTCGCCGCGCACTTCGGCGATCACCGACGGATAGCGGTCCTTGATTTCCGCCAGGCGCTGCCGGAGCAGGATGCCGATGCGCTTGACATGATCGAAGAAGCCCGGCGCCAGCATCACGTCGAGGGTGGCATTGGCGGCGCTCATGGCCAGCGGATTGCCGCCGAAGGTCGAGCCGTGGGTGCCGGCGGTCATGCCTTCGGCCGCCTCGCTGGTGGCGAGAAAGGCGCCGACCGGAAAACCGCCGCCCAGCGCTTTGGCAAGCGACATGATGTCGGGCACGACGCCGGTGCGCTGATAGGCGAACAGCTCGCCGGTGCGCCCCATGCCGCTCTGCACTTCATCGAAGATGAGCATGAGGCCGTGCTGGTCGCAAAGCTCGCGCAGCGCTCGCAGGAAGGCCGGCTCGACGACGCGGACGCCGCCTTCGCCCATCAGTGGCTCGATCATGATGCCGGCGGTCTCCGTACCGACGGCGCGCTTGACGGCTTCGAAATCGCCGAATGGAACCTGGTCGAAGCCCTCGACCACCGGTCCGAAGCCTTCCAGGTATTTTTTCTGGCCGCCGGCGGCGAGCGTTGCCAGCGTCCGGCCATGGAAGGCGCCTTCGAACGTGACGATACGGAACCGCTCGGGCCGACCGTTCACGGCGTGGAACTTGCGCGCGGTCTTGATGGCGCCTTCAACCGCTTCGGCGCCGGAATTGCAGAAGAACACCACGTCGGCGAAGCTCGCCGCGCACAGCCGCCGCGCCACCTGCTCGGCTTCGGGGATCTCGTAGAGGTTGGAGACGTGCCACAGCTTCGCCGCCTGGGCGGTGAGCGCGGCGACCAGCTGCGGGTGCCCGTGGCCCAGCGCGTTGACGGCGACGCCGGAGGTAAAGTCGAGATAGCGCTCGCCGTCGGTGGCTATGAGCCAGACGCCTTCGCCCCGCTCGAAAGCGAGGTTGACGCGCGCAAAGGTCGGCATCAGATGCGATGTCACGGCTGAGCCCGTAAGCCGCCGCGCAGCAAAATCCGCGTGGCTGAAACGAAATGTGCCGCCTCGCCGGGCGGCACGGTGCGCAATTTTATGGGCGCGCGCGCATCGGGTCAACATGAGAAAGCGGCGTCGCCAACTCGCTTTAGGTCGCCCTCGTCCACATGCGGACAGGAAACTGTTGACGCAGATGTCTCGGCCGTTGCGTCAAACTCACGCCATATTGTAGCCTTTTGATTGTCAAGTACGACATATCGTGCGGCGGACAGTCTTCTAAAGTGTTTGGTGACGAGTGCGTGTTGGGCGGCGGCGCGCTGCCCGGCTCGGTGAAGGATTCGCAATCGAGGCTTCGGCCCCGAAGGTTTGAGGAGAATGACGCATGTCGTGGACTGACGAGCGGGTCGAATTGCTCAAGAAGCTCTGGTCCGACGGGCTTTCGGCCAGCCAGATCGCGGCCGAGCTTGGCGGCATTACCCGCAATGCCGTGATCGGCAAGGTGCATCGCCTGGGCTTGTCCGGCCGGGCCAAAAGCACGTCGAACGGCGCGCCCCGGCCGCGCAAAGCGCGGGCGCCCTCGCTGCTGCGCATCGGCCGCGGCGCGATCCGCGGCAATACCGCGCTCGCTCATGCCTACGACATCGAGGCGGACGCCGAGCCGCAGCTGATCGACAACGTCATTCCGATCGGCCAGCGCCGGACCATCCTGGAACTCAACGAGCAAACCTGCCATTGGCCGGTCGGCGATCCCGGCAGCACCGACTTTTTCTTCTGCGGCGGCAATACGGTGAGCGGCCTGCCCTATTGCGCCTATCACTCGCGCGTCGCCTACCAGCCGGCAACGGATCGGCGCCGGGAACGGCGGCCGATGCGGTGAGCTGATCTCCGCCCATTGCCGCGCAAGCACGGCATCCAGCCACCGATGATCCGGGAAATGGCGGGCTGATTTCCGGGAAGATCGTGCTCCATCAAAACCCTGGAGCGACCATCGATCCGATCTGGAACGATTTCGCGCCGGATCGGCGCCGTCGCGGCGGCGAGTTGACCGCCGATCAGTTCGCCTTGCCGAACCGGTCGTCGAGCGAATAGCCGGCGCCGCGCACGGTGCGGATCGGATCGACGGCTTGGCCGCGGTTGAGCGCCTTGCGCAGCCGGCCGACGTGAACGTCGACCGTGCGCTCGTCGATATAGACGTCGCTGCCCCAGACGCCGTCGAGCAGCTGCTCGCGGGAAAATACCCGGCCGGGGCGCTCCATCAGAAATTCCAGCAGGCGGAATTCGGTCGGCCCGAGATCGACCGGCCGGGCCGAGCGCGACACCCGTTTCTTTTCGCGGTCGAGCTCGAGATCGCCGATGTTGAGCACCGTGGCGACGCGCTCGGGGCTGGCGCGGCGCAACAGCGCGCGGATGCGCGCCAGCAGTTCCGGCACCGAAAACGGCTTGACGATGTAGTCGTCGGCGCCGGTGGCCAGGCCGCGCACCCGCTCGCTCTCCTCGCCGCGCGCGGTGAGCATGATGATCGGCAGGCTTTGCGTCTGCGGCCGCGCCCGCAGCCGCCGGCACAGCTCGATGCCGGACAGGCCGGGCAGCATCCAGTCGAGCACGATCAGGTCGGGCGCGGTTTCGCGCAGCCGCGTATCGGCGTCATCGCCGCGGGTCACGGAGTCGACCTCGTAACCCTCGGCCTCGAGATTGTAGCGCAACAACGTGGTCAACGGCTCTTCGTCTTCCACGATCAGGATGTTGGCTCCCATCCCGGTCTCCTGTTGTTATTTCTGCAGCACGGCTGCGCCGAAGCTCGTGGTGTCGCCCTTCGGACGGGGATCCGTGATCGGGCGTCCTTCGATCATGTAGTAGACGGTCTCGGCGATGTTGGTGGCGTGGTCGCCCATGCGCTCGATATCCTTGGCGCAGAACATCAGGTGCATGCAGAACGTGATGTTGCGCGGGTCTTCCATCATGTAGGTGAGCAGCTCGCGGAACAGCGAGGTGCACATCAGGTCGACTTCCTCGTCGCCCTTCCAGACCACGAGCGCGGCCTGCAGGTCGCGGCTGGCATAGGCGTCGAGCACCTGCTTGAGCTGGGCCGACACCAATTCGGCCATATGCTCGACGCCGCGGATCAGTTTCTGCGGGTAGAAGTCGCCGTCGAGCGCGACGACGCGCTTGCCGAGGTGCTTGGCATGGTCGCCGATGCGCTCGAGGTCGTTGCACACCCGCATGGCGCCGACCACTTCGCGCAGGTCGATGGCCATCGGCTGTCGCCGCGCGATGGTGAGGATGGCCTTTTCCTCGATGTCGCGCTGCAGGGCGTCGATCTGGGGATCGGTGGCGATCACGCGTTCGCCGAGCTCCATATCGCGATCCACCAGGGCGGTGACGGCATCGGTGATTTGCCGCTCGGTCAGCCCCCCCATCTCCGCGACTTTGCGGGTGATTTCCTCAAGGTCGCTGTCGAACGCCTTGGCGGTATGGTCGATCCTGGTAGGGAATTCGGTCATGGCGATCACCCAAAGCGGCCAGTGATGTAGTCTTGCGTGCGCTGATCGTGCGGCGCGGTGAATATCTTGCTGGTCGAGTCGAACTCGATCAGTTCGCCAAGGTACATGAAGGCGGTGAACTCGGACACGCGCGCCGCCTGCTGCATGTTGTGGGTGACGATCACGATGGTGTAGTCGTCGGTCAATTCGTCGATCAGTTCCTCGATCTTGGCGGTCGAGATCGGATCGAGCGCCGAGCACGGCTCGTCGAACAGGATCACCTCGGGCCGCACCGCGACGGTGCGGGCGATGCACAGCCGCTGCTGCTGCCCGCCCGAAAGGCTCTGCCCGTTGGCGTTGAGCTTGTCCTTGACTTCTTCCCACAGCGCCGCGCGGCGCAGCGAGGTTTCGACGCGACCGTCGAGCTCGGATTTCGACAGGCGCTCGTAGAGCCGGATGCCGAAGGCGATGTTCTCGTAGATCGACATCGGGAACGGCGTCGGCTTCTGGAACACCATGCCGATGCGCGCGCGCAGCAGATTGAGGTCCTGTTTCGGCGACAGGATGTTGACGCCGTCGAACAGCACGTCGCCGGTGGCGCGCTGGTGCGGATAGAGGTCGTACATGCGGTTGAGCACGCGCAGCAAGGTCGACTTGCCGCAGCCCGACGGGCCGATGAAGGCGGTGACCTTGTTTTCGTAGAGCGACAGGCTGATCGATTTCAGCGCCCGCGATTCGCCATAGAAGAAATTGAGATCGCGGATCGTGACCTTGTCTTTGAGGCCGGCACGGTCGACGGCGGCGTGGGCGACCGACGGAACGGCTACTGACGCATCGTTCATGACTGTTTCCCCGATGGGACGAGAGCGCGCGCGGTGATGCTCAAGGCAAGCACCGCAAGCGTGATGATGAGCGCGCCGGTCCAGGCCAGCGACTGCCAGTCCTTGTAGGGACTGAGCGCGAACTGGAAGATGATGACCGGCAGGCTGGAGATCGGCTGGTTGAGGTTGGTGCTCCAGAACTGATTGTTGAGCGAGGTGAAGAGCAGCGGCGCGGTTTCGCCGCTGATGCGGGCCACGGCGAGCAGTACGCCGGTGACCATGCCGGCGCGCGCGGCGCGATAGCAGATGCGCGTGATCGACAACGACCGCGGCAGGCCGATGGAGGTCGCGGCCTCGCGCAGCGAATTCGGCACCAGCGTCAACATGTCCTCGGTGGTGCGCACGACCACCGGGATGACGAGGACCGCGAGCGCAACGCTGCCGGCCCAGCCGGAGAAGTGCCCCATCGGCGCGACAATGACCTGGTAGATGAACAGTCCGACGACGATCGACGGCGCGCTGAGCAGGATATCGTTGATGAAGCGCACCACCGTGCTCAGCCGGTCATAGCGGCCGTATTCGGCCAGGTAGGTGCCGGCGAGGATGCCGATAGGAGTGCCGATCAGCACCGCGATGATGGTGAGGATGAGGCTGCCGAAGATCGGGTTGAGCAGGCCGCCGCTCGAACCGGGCGGCGGCGTCATCTGCGTGAACACCGCGAGCGAGAGTCCGCTGAAGCCCTCCCACAGCAGGGCGCCGAGGATCAGCACCAGCCAGCCCAAGCCGAATGCCGTCGCGGCGAACGCCAGCACGGTCGCGATGGCGTTGGTGCTGCGGCGGCCGACGTAGCGGGCGGAGACGGCTTTCTCCGGGATGGTTTTCTCCGACATGGTGTTTTCCGGCATGGCGTCACCCGATCCGGCGTTCGATTCGCATCAGCATATAGCGCGCCGCCGCCAGCACGATGAAGGTGATGACGAACAGGATCAATCCGAGCGCGACCAGCGACGAGGTATACAGATCGCCGACCGCCTCGGTGAATTCGTTGGCGATGGAGGCCGAGATGGTGGTGCCGGGGGCCAGCACCGAGGCCGAAATCCTGTGGGCATTGCCGATGACGAAGGTCACCGCCATGGTTTCCCCGAGCGCCCGGCCGAGGCTGAGCATGACCCCGCCGATGACGCCGACCCGGGCGTAGGGCAGCACCACATTGCGCACGACCTCCCAGGTGGTGCAGCCGACCCCATAAGCCGCCTCCTTGAGCACCGCGGGGACCGCCTCGAAGACGTCGCGCGAGATCGAGGTCACGAACGGCAGCACCATGATGGCGAGGACCAGCCCCGAGGTCAGCAGGCCGATGCCGTACGGCGGACCGGTAAACAGCGGCGCGATGATCGGGACGTTGCCCAGCGTGTTGATCAGGAACGGCTCCAGCGTCGCCTGCAGGAACGGGGCGAACATGAACAGACCCCAGATGCCGTAGATGATGCTCGGGATGCCGGCGAGCAACTCGACCGCGATGCCGATCGGCCGCCGCAGCCATAGCGGGCACAGTTCGGTGAGGAAGAAGGCGATCATCAGGCCCACCGGCACCGCGATCAGCATGGCGATGAACGAGGTGACGACCGTGCCGTAGATGGCCGGCGCCGCGCCGAAAATGTCGGTGACCGGGTTCCACCGGGAACTGAACAGAAAGCCGAAGCCGAACGTGCGAAATGCCGGAATAGAGCCGTCGATCAGCGAAATAATGACGCCGCTCAGCAGCAGCAACACGCCGATCGCCGCGGCCCGCGTCAGGTTGCGGAACACGGCGTCGCCAAGGCGCAACCGGTCGAGGGCCTTGACGCGCGCGAGCGCCGCGGCCGGTACGATCGCGCGGTCCGATAATGCGAAGTCGACCACTGGCCGTCTCCCCGTCGCTGGCATGCTCTCTCCGTCGGCGTATCAGTCAGGAGAGCTACTCAAGCGGCCTCTGGGTCGTTCGACAAGCCGCTCGCTGTATTCCCGGTGGAAAAGGAAAAGGCGCCGCGCTGGCGCCTTTTCCGCACCTTGCGAACCTAGAAGTTCGCGCCTTTGATTTTCTCTTTCCAGGATTTCTCGATCAAAGCCACGACACTGTCGGGCATTGGGACGTAGTCGAGATCGGACGCCATCTGCTTGCCGTTCTTGTAACCCCAATCGAAGAACTTCAGCGCCGCGTCCGAGTCGGCCGGATTGGTCGGGACCTGCTGCATCAGGATGAAGGTCGAACCGGCGACCGGCCAGGCCGTGGGGCCGGCCGCGTTGGTGATGATGACGCGGAAGTCCTGGGCATTGGCCCAATCGGCGCTGGCCGCGGCTGCCAGGAAGGCTTCCGCCGTCGGTCCGACGACCTTGCCGGCCGCATTGACCATCTTGGCGTAGGTCAGGTTGTTCTGCTTGGCATAAGCGTATTCGACATAACCGAGAGAGCCCACGGTCTGCGCGACGTTGTTGGAAACGCCTTCGCTGCCCTTGGCGCCGATGCCCACCGGCCACTCGACGGCGGTGTTCGAGCCGACCTTGTCCTTCCATTCCGGGCTGACTTTGGACAGGTAGTCGGTCCAGATGAAGGTGGTGCCCGATCCGTCCGAGCGATGCACGACGGCGATCGCGGTATCCGGCAGCTTGACGCCGGCATTGAGCTTGGCGATGGCCGGATCGTTCCACTTCGTGATCTCGCCGAGGAAGATCTTGGACAGTGTCGGGCCGTCAAGCGTGATGTCGCCCGGCTTGATGCCCGGCAAATTCAGCAGCGGAACGACGGCGCCGTTGATCACCGGAAACTGCACGAAGGCGTTCTTGGCGATGTCCGCCGGCATCAGCGGCATATCGGTGGCGCCGAACGTCACGGTCTTGGCGGTGATCTGCTTGATGCCGCCGCCCGAGCCGATCGATTGGTAGTTCAGGCCGATCCCGGTGTCTTTCCGGTAGACGTCCGCCCACTTGGCGAGGACCGGGTAGACGAAGGTCGATCCGGCGCCGGTGAGGTCGCCGGCGGCGGCGGGAAGAACCGTCGCAGCCAGCAAGCCGGCGGCGGCAATCGTTCGCAAATGTTTCACGTTTGTCTCCTGTCAGTGGAATTCGGGCGGCGCTGGCCATCGACCGACGCCGGCTTTTCACCCTCGCTGGGGGGCGATTTTTCTTGTTCGACGTCTCTATGCAACGCGCCGGAGCTTAAGGGGGTGGCCCAGTCAGAACTCGCGGCAGCGGCATCGTTAGATTTGACACGTCACTGTTCTATGAGCGCCAGATGACAATCAGATGACACCGTAACCAATTGAAACTAGGCCAATTTGCCGCATGGCGGCGGTTCCGGCGGTGGGCAACCGCAATGGTCTCGCGGCTGTCGCGGGCAACCGGACGCCCGCCAAGCCGGGCTGCCCCGCTCGCGGCCGCCCGGCCTAGTGGGCGGTCCGCGCCGCGGCGGCGCTGGCCGTCGGCAAATGGACGATGAACGCGGCGCCGGCGCCCGGAGCGCTTTCGATGGTGAGCCGGCCGCGATGGCGGTTGAGAATGTGCTTGACCAAAGCCAGCCCCAGCCCGGTGCCGCCCTGCGCCCGGCTCTCGGCGACATCGACGCGATAGAAACGCTCGGTCAGCCGCGGCAGATGAGCCGGCGCGATGCCTGGGCCATAGTCGCGCACGCCGACTTGCGCCTCCGGCTCGCCGTCCGGCGATGCGCCGGAGGCGAGCGTGATATCGACGCGTTTGCCGGCGGCGCCGTATTTGAGCGCATTTTCGATCAAGTTCTCGAACACCCGGACGAGCTCGTCGCGGTCGCCGAGCGCGGTCAACGCATTGGCGGCCGCGACGTTGACGGCGACGCCGCGGTCGCGCGCCAGCGTCTCGAGGCCGTCGACCACGTGGCGGACGATCGGCACCAGGTCGACCGGCGTATCGGGCCGGCGGTGCGCGTTAAGCTCGATGCGCGACAGCGACAGCAGGTCATCGATCAGCCGCGCCATCCGGTGCGCCTGTTCCTTCATGATGGCGAGGAAGCGCTCGCGCGCCTTGGCGTCGTCGCGCGCCGAGCCCTGCAAGGTCTCGATGAAGCCGGACAACGCCGCCAGCGGCGTGCGCAATTCGTGGCTGGCATTGGCGACGAAGTCGGCGCGCATCTCCTCAACCCGCCGCAGCGGCGTCAGATCGTGGAAGGTCAACAGCACCAGGTCGGGCTTGCTCAAATCCGCCGAGCGCCGCACCGGCACCACGATCGTCTCGAACCAGCGATCGAGCGGCCCGCGCTCGGAATACTGGATGCGCTGCTCCTCGCCGCCGGCCGACGCGCGGCCGATCGCCTCGATCAGTTCGGGCATGCGCAGCGCCAGCGAAACCGGCTCACCCTGCCGCAGCGCCGGCGCCAGCGCCCGCGCCTGGTCGTTGAGCGCCAGCACACGGCCGTCGCGGTCGAGCGCGATGACCGGATCGGGCAGCCCGGCGATCACGGCGCGGAGCGGATCGTCGTCGCGCGCCGCGACCGAGACCGGCTGGGCCAGGCGATCGCCGGCGTCGCCGGATCGCATCGCCAACAGCGCGGCGAGCGCCATCACCAGGAAGCCGGCGGCGGCGTAGGCCACGGCGAGTACGCCCGCCAGCGCCAAGACGCCGAAGACCAGCAAGGCCGTCACGATCACAAAACGCACGCCAGGCGCTCTGCGGGTCCCGAACGCGGCGCGATTCTCATTCAGGCTCATCGGACAGGCTCACGGCGGCATTGCGCGCCAGGCCGCGGCGCGGTGCGGATCAGGATGCGCGCGATTGCTCGCGCACGCATTCGCTCATCGTATCGAGCGGCGGCGGCGCTGCCGCCTGCCCCGGCGATGCCGGCGGTGCTGTTGCCATGCGGCGGATGGTGCGGCCGAGCAGCAGCTCGCGCGCTCCCAGGATGACCAGGGAGACCGCGAAAGGAATGATGTAGTAGAGCAACCGAAACAGCAGCAGGCCGGCGAGCAGGTCTTCCTTGTCGAATTGCCAGAGCGCGACCATCATCGCGGCGTCGAACACGCCGAGCCCGCCCGGGGCGTGACTGGCGAAGCCCAGCAACGTGGCGGCGACGAAAATCACCGCCACGGTGACGAAGCCGAGATTGGGCTCGTCGGGCACCAGCATGTACATGGCGGTCGCGCAGCAGGCCAGATCGACGATGCCGATGGCGATCTGAATGAGCGTCAGCGGCCCGCCGGGCAGCGTCACCTGCCAACCGTCGCGCCCGATCACCCGCGGCTTGACCCAGACCCAGGCCACGTAGGCGGTGAGCAGCGCGAGCAGCAGCACCGCAAATACGCGGTTGGTCCAGAGCGGCAGCTGGTCGATGGCGCGCGCGGCCTGCGGCGCATAGAGAATACCGAGCCCCAGCACGGTGACGTTGCCGAGCCAGAATGTCAGCCCGGAGATGAAGCAGATCTTGGTCACCTCGATGACCGAGAGGCCCCAGTCGGAATAGATGCGGTAGCGCACGGCGCCGCCGGAGAACACGCTGGCGCCGACATTGTGCCCCACCGCATAGCTGGTGAAGCCGCCGAGCGCGGCGATGCGGTAGGGCACCTCCGGATGCCCGATGGTACGCAGCGCGAACAGGTCGTAGCAGGTCAGCGTCAGATAGCCGGCAGCGACGAACAGCCCGGCGATAATCAGCGTCCGCCAGTCGGTCGCTTCCAGCGCATCGATCAGGGTGTCGACGTCGATATCGCGCAGGATGCGATACAGCACCACGACGGCGACGACGATGATGATGAGGCTGAGCAGGATGCCGATCCGGCTCAGGCCGATCTTCCGGTCGAAGAAGTGCGCAGTGCCGCGCAATCTCGTCAGCATCCCGCGCTCCACACCGGCTGCCTGCGCATCATCATCGTCTCGGGCCGCGCAACCGGCCCCCACTAGCAGATGTCGTGTGGCGGCGCGAGGGCGGCGAGCCGTTTTCACAAGCGCGCTGATTGGCCACACCCGGTCTGGCGCGCGGGGCGCGGACTGCTATCCTGTCGCCATAGCGGTATCGCCGAAACGGCGCGCGCCCGGCAGCGCCGCGCTTGGGAACGTGGCGCAAGACCGGCGCAGAAACCGGCGCAGAACCTGGCGCACCGGCGCGGCGGAGGAACCCATGAGGAGAGCAACAATGAAGCATTCCATCGGCCGACGAACGGTCCTTGCCGGCCTCGGCCTCGGCATCGGCTCCGGCCTCGCCGGCGGCACAGCGCACGCGCAATCCGCAGCGGCCAAAGCCGCGCTGCCCGATACCTGGAGCGCCGAATACTGGGCCCGCAAGGGCGACGTGAAGCTCGCCATGTTCCGCAAACGCGTCGGCGCGCCCGCGAGCGGCGCATCGCCGCTTCCGGTGCTGTTTCTCGTCCATGGCTCCTCGCTATCGGCGCGTTCCAGCTACGACCTCGATGTTCCGGGCAGCAGCCAATACTCCTTCATGGATGTGTTCGCCCGCGACGGCTACGACGTATGGACCATGGACCACGACGGTTATGGTTATTCCGGCAGTTCCGGCAATAATTCCGACATCGCCAGCGGCGTCGAGGACCTCAAGGCGGCGATGCCGGTGCTGCTGGCAGAGACCGGCCGCAGCAAATTTCACTTCTTCGGTGAATCGTCAGGCAGCATCCGGGCCGCCGCCTTCGCGCAGAGCATGCCCGAGCGCGTCGACCGGCTGATCCTCGCCGCCTCCACCTACAAGGGCGAGGGCGCCGCCGAGATCCAGCGCCGCCGCGACCGCATCGCCGAGCTGCGCGCGGCGCCCCGGCGCCAGCGCGACGCCGCCATGATCCGCTCCATCTTCAGCCGCGACGGCCATCCCGGCATTTACGATCCGGCAATGGTCGATGCGCTGGTCGCCACCGAGATGAAGTTCGGCGATTCCATTCCCGCCGGGACCTATATCGACATGGCGGTGAACCTGCCGCTGGTCGATCCGGCCAAGGTGCTGGCGCCGGTGCTGATGACCCGCGGCGAATGGGACGGCAACTCGACCGACGCCGACCTGCTCGACTTCTTCCGTCAATTGCCGAACGGCGACCGCCAATACGTCATCCTGCCGAATACCGCGCACAGCGAGGGCTTCAGCAAGAACCGCCAGCTGTTGTGGTACACGATGAAGAACTTCCTCGCCGCGCCGGCGCCGGCGGCGAGTTAGGGCATGATCCGGAAACATTGGCACCGGTTTTCCGAAACGATCATGCTCAATCAAAATGCGCGAGCGCCAATCGATTCGATCTGAACCGATTGCGCGCAAAGCCGAACGCGGCGGACCCGTCATGAAGCTCATCCGATTCGATAAGCCCGGTCCGCCCGGCGTGATGCAATGCCTGGACGTTGCCATCCCGGAGCCCCTGCCCGGCGAAGTGCTGATTCGGGCCCACGCGATCGGCGTCGGCATGCCGGATTGTTTGATTCGCGCCGGCACCTACGGCGTCATGCCGCCGCTGCCGGCGACGCCCGGCACCGAGCTCGCCGGAACCATCGAGAAGGTCGGCCCCGGCGTCACCGATCGCAGGCCCGGCCAGCGCGTCTACACCACGGCCCGCGAGCGGCCGCATCGCGGCGGCCATTATGCCGAATACGTTGCGGCGCCCGCGGCGGCGACCTTTCTCCTGCCGGAGACCGTCGATTTCGATGCTGCGGCGGCGCTCGCCAACTATCAGGTCGCCTATCACATCTTCAACGATGGGCTGCGGCCACGGCGCGGCGAGACCGTGCTGATCTTTGCCGCCGCCGGCGGCATGGGCAATGCGCTGATCGATCTGGCGAAGGCGGCGGGCCTCGACGTGATCGGCGTGGTCAGCAGCGACGCGAAGGCCCGTTTTGCCCGCGAACTCGGCGCGCATCACGTCATCGATCGCCAGCGCGAGCCGGTTGGCGAGCGGGTCAGCGAGATCACAGGCGGCCGGGGCGTCGACATCATCATCGATCCGATCGCCGGCCCGAGCTTCCCCGCCAACATCGCAATGCTGGCACCGTGCGGCACGCTGGTCATTTACGGCGCACTCGGCGGCAAGGCGCCGCTCGATCTGTTGCCGACGCCGCCATTGCGCAAGAACTCGCCCGCGGTGCGGCAATTCACCATCCACACCTGGGACCATCGGGTCGAAGAGCGCCGCGCCGGCATGCGCGCTCTGATCGACATGCTGGCGGCCGGGACACTGCGGCCGCGCATCCACGCCAAGCTACCGCTCGCCGAGGCGGTGCGGGCGCACCAGATGCTGGAAGGCGGCGAGGTGCTGGGCAAGTTGCTGCTGCACCCGTGACGCCTCAGAGTTCGCCGCCGGCAAAGAATTCGCGCAGCTCCCGATACGTCTCCTCCGGCGCTTCCTCCGACAGGTAATGCCCGCAGGGCAACGCCTTCATGCCGCGGATGTCGGCGGCGTAGCGCGGCCAGATGTCTTCCGACTGCTGGTTGCGGCCAACGCCGCCGATCGCGCCCCACAGGATCAACGCCGGACAGGTGATCTTGCGGCCGGCGGCGAAATCCGCGCTATCCATGGCGAGGTCGACGCCGTGGGTGGCGCGATAGTCCTCGCACATGGCGTGGATGGTCGCCGGATCGCGGAAGTAGCGTTTGTATTCGGCGAGCGCCGCCGGATCGAAGAAGCTCAGGCCTTGTTTGGTCTTGGCGAGCTTCTTCTCGATGAAGAAGTCGGGATCGCAGCCCATTAGCCGCTCCGGGAAATCGTACGGCTGGATCATGAAGAACCAGTGCCAGGAGAACGTGCCCCAGGCGCGGGTGACATTGTTGAGGAGATGGTGCTGCGGGATGATGTCGAGGATCGCGGCGCGCGCGACCTTGCCGGGATGATCGAGGCACATGCGATGCAGCACGCGGGCGCCGCGATCGTGGCCGGCGGCGTAGAAGCGGTCATGGCCGAGCGCCGCCATCACCTCGACCTGATCCGCCGCCATGGCGCGAAACGAGTAGCCGGAATGATCGTCGCCGCCCGGCGGCTTTTCTGAATCGCCATAGCCGCGCAGATCGGTGGCGACCACGGTGAAATCGGCCGCCAGCCGCGGCGCGAACTTGTGCCATGACAAATGGCTGAACGGGTTGCCGTGCATCAATAACAGCGGCGGCCCGCGCCCGCCGTAGACGGTCACGATGCGGGCGCCGCTGGTCTTGATCTCGGTGCGGGTAAAGCCTTCAAAGAACATGGGCTGCCCAATCTTGTCATCATCCGCGAAGGCGGATGATCTAGTAACCGCGCCGGGCTGGCAACATTAATGCGATAATGGCATTCATTGCGATTACTGGATGCCCGCCTTCGCGGGCATGACAATGACAACAGCTGGAACGCCCGAACATGCCACTGCCATCGGATATCGATCCGCAATCCGGATTTCGCCTGCCGCTGCCGAAACGCGAGGACTTGGACGACGTCGGCAAGCGCGCCTATGACCGCGCCGCGACGCCGGGGAAGTCGATCGTCGGCCTGCGCGGACCTGGCGGTATTTCGCTCTACAGCACCAAGACCGTGGAGGCGCGCGGCGCGTTCAATGAATATCTCCGCTACAGCGTATTCGACCCGAAAGTGCGCGAGGTGGCGATCCTCGCGGTGGCGCGCGAGATGGACAGCCAGTTCGAATGGGCCGCCCACGAGCCCGAGGCTCTCAAGGAGGGCGTGCCGGCGGCCGTCATCGACGTCATCAAGCGCCGATTGAGCACGCACGGTCTGGACGAAACCTATGCGGCGATCATCGAACTGGGCCGGCAGACGTTCGGCGATCACAAGGTGACGTCGGCATGCTTTGCGCGGGTCAAGAAACTGTTCGAGCCGACCAAGCTGGTCGAGCTCGTTCTGCTGATGGGCAGCTACGCCGCCACCGCGGCGCTGTTGTGCGCCTTCGACATGCAGGTGCCGCCGGGCAAGCCGCGGCTGCCGGTAGCGGACGGCAGTTGACGGAGGACGGACGACGGATATCTGTCGTCTGTCCGTCTGTCGTCTGTCGTCAGTCGTCCGTCGTCCGCTTTTCGAACCCCAGTTCGCTCCAGCGCGCCCTGACGGCGTCGATGTCTTTCTGATCCGGCCACACCGTCGGCGGGAAGCGCGCGCCGCCGAGATCGGGGTCGGGGTCGTAGTCGAGATTGATGGTGGCATCGATCAGTACGCGATTCCATTTGCCGGTACCGAACTGATGGACGTTGCGGTCGCGCCGCCGCGTCGAGGGATCGAGCCCGGCGCCGAACGTCGCCGGCATGATGACGATGTCGTCCTCGCCGGCATTGACGCGGAACGCGATCGCCCAGTCGACCGCGGCGTAATCGTGGATATCGATGTCGTCGTCGACCACGGTGACGTGCTTGTAGCGCACATGCGCCGCCGACGAGCCCCATAGCGCGTTGGCGACCTGCTTGGCCTGGCCGCGATAGCTCTGCTTGATCTGCACCAGGGTGTTGACGCCGGCCTGCACCGGCGGGCACCACACGTCGGTGACGCCCGGCACGCCGGCGCGGTCGAGCACGTTCCAGGCGGTCGCCGCGCGCATGATCGACGAGCACATGCCGTTCTCGGAAAAGCTGCCCGGCATCGAGCCCTCGATGGTGCCGCGCAGGATCGGATCGGTGCGGTGGGTGATGGCGGTGACGCGGATCGCCGGCTTCGGCGAGGCGTCGCCGGCGACGTAGCCGGTGAACTCGGCGTACGGACCTTCCATCACATAGGTCTTGGCATCGAGCTGCAGGTAGCCTTCGATGACGATCTCCGCGGTGGCCGGCACGTGCAGGTCGACGGTCTCGCATTTGACCAGCTCGACCGGCGCGCCGCGGATGGCGCCCATGACGTCGTATTCGCAAATGCCCTTCGGCACCGGCGCGCCGCCGACAAAGCCGAGCGACGGCTCCCAGCCGATCGCCACCGCGATCGGCATCTCGTTGTGGCCGCGCTGTTGCCAGGCGGTGGCGTGATGGCCGATGTGCTGGGCGCGCCACATCAGGATCGGGATCTGGTTCTTGCCCGCCACCATGCCGCGATAGATGCCGACATTCATCACGCCGCTGTCGGGATCCTTGGTGACCACGCCGCCGTAAGTCAGAATGTAGCGGCCGCCGTCGGCGCGATTCCATTGCGGCACCGGGAATTCGTTGAGATCGATGTCGTCGCCTCGGATCACGTTCTCCTTCACCGGGCCGGTCTTGACGATTTTCGGCGGGATGGCATCGGACAGGACGGTGCGGCCGAGCTTGACCAGTTCACGCGGATGGGTGTCGGGCGCAAGCCCGAGCATCATGGCGACGCGCCGCGGGCTCGACAGGCCGCCGGTGAACACCTGACGGCAGCGGCTGTTGGCGCCGTAATCGCGGATGGTGTTGAACAGCACCGCCGGCCCGGTGCCGGCGCCCTGCGCCAGCCGCGCGATGGTGCCGAGCTCGATGTTCCAATCGACTTCGGCGTCGATCCGCTGCAGTTCGCCCGCGGCATCGAGCGCAGCGATCCAACCGCGCAGGTCGCCGAAGGCGATCGGCTTTCGTTGTGGGGTCATCGATTATCCCGGTCGGGCTGAAGGAGCGGCCGTTCTGCGCCGGCCGTCCTCGTGCTGTCAACCTTGCCCGCGCGCCGCCGTTTCGTCGGCGAGGACGCCGCGCTGTTCGTGGCAGGAGGACGCTAGCCCTCGCCGATCTCGCGGAGAATCTCGGCGGTGTGCTCGCCGAGCCGCGGCGCCGGGCGGTCGGAGGCCATCGGGGCGCCGTCGAGCATGATGGGCGTGCGGATGCCGGGGCTCTTGCCGCCTGCGGCCGCGGGATTTTCCAGTTCGAGCCGCATGCCACGATGCACCACCTGCGGATCGGCGAACACTTGCTGCAGATCGTTGATCGGTCCGGCCGGCACGCCGGCGGCTTCGAGCTTCGCCAGCAGGACGTCGCGGGTCATGCGGGCGGTGAGCGCGGTGAGCCGACCGACCAGTTCGGCGCGATGGCCGAGCCGGCCCTTGTTGTCCTGGTAGGCCGGCACCTCGGCGAGCTGCGGTTCGCCCAGGATGCCGCACAGCTTGATGAACTGGGCGTCGGTGCCGGTGGCGATGATGATATGGCCGTCGGCCACCGGAAACACCTGGTAGGGGACGATATTGGGATGGGTGTTGCCGATGCGTTGGGGGATTTCGCCGGACACCAGATAATTGAGCGCCTGGAACGCCAGCACGCCGACGGTGGAATTGACCAGCGCGGCGTCGATATAGGCGCCCTGGCCGGTCTTCTCGCGCCGCGTCAGGGCGGCGAGGATGCCGACCACCGCATAGACGCCGGAAAAAACGTCGGACACCGGAATGCCGGCGCGCATCGGCTCGCCGTCGGCGGTGCCTGTCAGCGCCATGATGCCGCCGATGCCTTGCGCCATCAGATCATAGCCGGCCCGCGCCGCCGATGGCCCGGTCTGGCCGAAGCCGGTGATCGAAGCGTAGATCAGCCGTGGGTTGATGCGGGCCAGGCTGTCGTAGTCCAGGCCGAATTTGACCAGGCCCCCGACCTTGAAGTTCTCGATCAGCACGTCGGACCGCGCCGCCAGTTTTTTCACGATGCGCTGGCCCCCGGCGGTGGTGAAATCGACCTCGATCGAGCGTTTGCCGCGGTTGGCGCAGTGGAAATATGCGGCCGACAGGTGGCCGCCGTCGGCGGCCGGCACAAAGGGGGGTCCCCAGCCGCGGGTGTCGTCGCCGGGGCCGGTGCGTTCGACCTTGATGACATCGGCGCCGAGGTCGGCGAGCAACTGGCCGGCCCATGGCCCGGCCAGGATGCGGGCAAGCTCCAGCACGCGCAGACCAGCCAACGGACCCGGCATGAAGCACTCCTCAAAACCGCGCGGCCGGCGCCGCGCGGGCGCGCCTAAGTGGCGCAGCGGCGGGGATTTGTCCAGGCATGGCGCTCGGCTGGCGCCTAGCCCGGCGCTCAGTCTGGCGCTCGCGCCCGGCGCGCGGTTTGGCGCGCAACCTGGCGCTCACTTGAATTGTCGACAGGTCTTCTCCAGGTACGCCCCGTCGTCAACTTGTCATGGCTGCGGACCAGCATTACTTCATAGTTGCCGGGTGGATGGGACGAATTGGTGAATACCTCCTTCTTCAGCGAGATGTTGCAGAGCATCGCCGACCGCGGCCGTGCCTTGATCTCGCGCGAGCGGCGCGAGCCGGCCCGCGAGCGCTCGGCGGGGCTGGTCGAGCTGTGCGAGGCGCTGCTGTCGGGCCGCGGCGAGGCGTCCGGGGTGGCGCTGGCCCGTGAGATCCTGTCGCGCTACGCCGAGCTGACCATCGGGCCGCGGATCGCCTTTTTCGAGACGCTCGCCACCACCTTCGGCCCTGACAGAAGCCGCATCGAAGCTGCGATCGCCGACTGGCGGGCCGCTCCGTCGGACGAAACCGCGGGCGATCTGCATCACGCCAGCGAGCCGCGCCGGCTCGAGCTGTTCCGCCGGCTCAATCTTGCGCCCGGCGGCACCGCGGCGCTGGTTCACATGCGCGAGCAGCTCCTCGACGCCATGGATCGCCGCGACGACCTTGCCGTCATCGACAACGATTTCGTCCACCTGTTCTCGTCGTGGTTCAATCGCGGCTTTCTGGTGCTGCGCCGCATCGACTGGTCGACGCCGGCGATCGTTCTGGAAAAGATCATCCGCTACGAGGCGGTGCACGAGATCCAGGACTGGGCCGACCTGCGCCGCCGCATCGATCCGCCGGACCGGCGCTGCTATGCGTTTTTCCACCCGGCGCTGGTCGACGAGCCGCTGATCTTCGTCGAAGTCGCGCTCAGCCGTGACGTGCCGGCGGCGATTGCGCCGATCCTGTCCAACAAGCGCGACGAGGTGGACCCGGAACGGGCGACCACGGCGGCGTTCTATTCGATCACCAATTGCCAGCGCGGCCTCACCGGCGTGAGCTTCGGCCATTTCCTCATCAAGCAGGTGGTCGAGGAGCTGTCGCGAGAGCTCGATCGGGTGACCACCTTCGTGACGCTGTCGCCGGCGCCGAACTTCGCCGAATGGCTCAAGCGCGAGCGCACCCATACGGCCTCGCTGGCGCTCGGCGAGGACGATCGCGAGGCGCTCGCGGCGCTCGACGACGCCGACTGGTGGCGCGACCCCGTCAAGATCGAGCGGATGCGCGGACCGCTGCTGCGCGCCGCCGCCTGGTATTACGTGCGCGGCCGCAACCGGCGCGGCTTGCCGCTCGACTCGGTCGCCCGCTTCCATCTCGGCAACGGCGCGCGGCTGGAGCGGCTGAACTGGCTCGGCGATACCTCGGAGCGGGCGCTGGCGCAGTCGTTCGGGCTGATGGTCAACTACCTCTACGACCTCGGCTATATCGAGAAGAACCACGAGGCTTACGCGCAGCAGCACGCGGTCGTCGCCTCGACCGCGGTGACGCGGCTGGTTACCGCGCCGGCGCGCGAGGTGGTGCCGGTTTCGGGGTAGCTTCCGCGGTGGTCCCACGGACATCGTGTCGAAACGGCGGACGCCTGAGTTTGCGGCCGGGCTATCAGGATTTGCCGTACACCGGCACCACGGCGCCGCGGGTGACGCGGTTGTCCGGCGAGGCGAGGAACAGGATGGTTGCCGCCACCTCTTCGACTTTCGGCCACAGCGCGTAATCGGCCGTGGGCATGGCCTGGCGGTTGGCGGGGGTGTCCATGATCGAGGGCGCCACCGCATTGACCAGGATGCCGTCCTTGGCGACCTCCTCGGCGAGCGCAACGGTCAGCGCGGCGACGGCCGCCTTGCTCACGGTGTAGGCCACCATGCCGGCGCCGCTGCGCCATTCCAAAGCCGCCCGCGCGGCAACATTGACGATACGGCCGCCGCGGCCCGTCATTCCACCTGCCATCCCGCTCGCCATCCCGCTCGCCATGGCGTTGACCGCCGCGCGGCAGCACAGCGCGGCGCTGACGAGGTTCATGTCGATCTGATGCCGCAGCACGGCGAGGCTGGTTTCGCGCAGCGGCGCGGCGGCAAAGCCGCCGGCGATGTGGATCGACGCCCATAGCGGTCCGATGCCGCCGTAGAGGCGAGCGACGGCCGCCTCGTCGGCCAGGCTGCCGGTGACCGTCAGCGCGACGCCTTTCTGATCGCGCAGACGAAAGCGCTGCGCCTCGGCCTCGTCGACGCACGGCACATGGCAGACCGCGCCGGACGCGAGCAGCGCCGCGACCACGGCCGTGCCCAGCGCGCCGGTGCCGCCGGTGACGACGATATGACGGTCGCGAAAGTCCATGACGTCATCATCGCCGATTGGCGGTTCCTGGCAAGCCGCAATTTCGCTCTCCCCGTGCGCGACGAGAGCGCGCTAGTCTGCGCCGGGAGAATGCAGTGGCTGATTTCGATCTCGCCGTCATCGGCGGCGGCATCAATGGCGCCGGCATCGCCCGCGACGCCGCCGGACGCGGCTTGCGGGTCGTGCTCATCGAGCAGAACGATCTGGCCTCCGGCACGTCGTCGGCCTCCTCGAAGCTGATCCATGGCGGCCTGCGCTATCTGGAGCAGCGCGAATTTCACCTGGTGCGCGAAGCGCTGCGCGAGCGCGAAATCCTGCTGCGCGCCGCGCCGCATCTGGTCCGGCCGCTGCGTTTCGTGCTGCCGGTCAACGAGGCGCGGCGCTCGGCCTTGATGCTGCGGCTGGGACTTTTGCTGTACGACTGGATGGGCTGGCGCAAAATCCTGCCGGGGACGCGCGAACTCGATCTCCTGACCGACGAGGCCGGCGTGGCGCTGCGGCGCACCTACCATCATGCCTACGAATATTCCGACTGCCTGGCCGACGACGCCCGCCTCGTCGTCGTCAATGCGCTCGATGCCGCCGAGCGCGGCGCCGCGATCCGCACCCGCACCCGCTGCGTGCGCGCCGAGCGCGGCGAAGCCTGGCGGCTCATTCTCAACAGCCGCGGCCGGCGCGACGTGGCGACGGCACGGGTTCTGGTCAACGCCACCGGCGCCTGGGTCGAGATGTTCGCCGAGACCGCGCTGCGGGCGCGCCTCGAGCGCCCGCGGCTGCGGCTCGACAAGGGCAGCCACATCGTGGTACGGCGGCTCTACGATCACGACCGCGCCTACATTCTGCAAGCCGCCGACGGCCGCGTGGTATTCGCGATTCCGTTCGAGCGCGACTTCACGTTGATCGGCACGACCGATCAGAGCTTTACCGGCGATCCCGCCGAGGTGGCGCCGAGCGGCGCGGAGATCGACTATCTCTGCGGCGTCATCAACGAGTATTTCCGCGCTTCGATCGGCACGGCCGACGTGGTGTGGGCCTATGCGGGCGTGCGCGCGCTGTATGACGACGGCGCGCGCCAGGCGCAGGACGTCGGCCGCGAATATGCGTTGATGCTCGACGAGCGCCCCGGCGAAGCGCCGCTGTTGACCGTCTATGGCGGCAAGATCACGACCTACCGCAAGCTGGCCGAGGAAGCGTTGGCGAAACTTGCGCACTTCTTCCCGCGGACGACGCCTTGGACCGCGCGGAGCCCGTTGCCGGGCGGTGACTTCGTCTACGACGGCTTCGAAACCCTCGTGGCGCGCACCTTGCGCCGTTGGCCGTTTCTCGACGCCGATCATGCGCGGCGGCTGGCGCGGGCTTATGGCACGCGGGTCGACACCATGCTCAAGGGCGTGGCCGGCCCTGCCGACCTCGGCATGCGCTTCGGCGCCGACCTGACGGCCGTCGAGGTGCGCTACCTGAAGACCACGGAATGGGCGCAGACCGCCGACGACGTGCTGTGGCGCCGCTCCAAGCTCGGCCTGCGACTGTCCGACACCGAGCGCGCCAGCCTCGATCGTTTCATGATGCCATCGAACAGCTTGCCGACATGACGCGGCGTTTGGGGCAAGGTAGGCTCTTCTCCTCCCAGCAACCTTCACCGGTAGTGCGCTATGGGCGCACTTGCCCGCGCCCGAACACAGGATCGTCAGCGATGTTTTACGAACCCGACAAGGACAATCACGGCCTGCCGTTCAATCCCTACAAGTCGATCGTGGTGCCGCGGCCGATCGGCTGGATATCGACCGTCAGTTACGACGGCGTCGTCAATCTCGCGCCGTACAGCCAGTTCAACAATCTGGCCTACGATCCGCCTTACGTGATGTTCTCGGCGAATTCGTTCCCGGAGACCGGGCGGCGCAAGGACAGCGCCAAGAACGCTGCCGATACCGGCGAATTCGTCGTCAATATGGCGACCTATGAGTTGCGCGAAGCGGTCAACGTGACCTCGCAATTCGTGCCGCCCGGCGTCGACGAGGCGGCGCTCGCCGGTCTGGACATGATCGCGTCACGCCTGGTTCGGCCGCCGCGCGTCGCGGCCTCGCCGGTGCATCTGGAGTGCAAATTCCACTCCGCGACGGCGTTGCCGGCACGCACGCTCGACGGCGTGCATCACGTCGTCATCGGCCGCGTCGTCGGCGTCCATATCCGCGACGATGCGCTGACGCCGGACGGCAAGCTGGACGTCGTGAAAATCCGTCCGCTGGCCCGGCTTGGCTATCATGACTACACCAGCGTCGAATCCTCGTTCACCATGCGGCCGATCGGGCCTTACGCGGCGGTGCGCGACGCCGGGCTGGAGGGCCGGCCGATCCGATCGCGCGCAGCCGGGCGAGATTGATCGAATTTTACCGATCCGTTTCACCTCGAAATCAACAACATGTGGTCAGATCGGCGCCGAGACGACGCGTCATCGCCTGCGGCGGGACGGCAAGGGGCGCCATGGAAACGGCATCGAGCGTGTCGAAGGCGGAAATCGCCGAGCAGATCCGATCGCTCACGATTCTGGTGGTCGACGACAGTCAGTACATGCGCAAGGTGATCCGCACGCTGTTGGTCAATTGCGGCGTCAAGGACATCTACGAGGCCAATGACGGCATCGCGGCCCTCGACGCCATCCGCAGCCTCGCGCCCGACGTGGTGATCCTCGATTGGGAAATGCCGCTGTTGAGCGGCGCCGAGCTGGTGCGGATCGTGCGCTCGCCCGGCGTGTTCCCGATGCCGGACGTACCGATCATCATGCTCAGCGGCCACGGCGAGCGATGGCGCGTGGTCGAGGCGGTGCGGCTTGGCGTCCACGAATACCTGATCAAGCCGGTTTCGGCGAAGGCGCTTTACGACCGCCTGGTCTCCATCATGATGGAGCCGCGGCCGGTGGTGCAACTCGGCGATTATTACGGCCCGGAGCCGCGCAAGCTGGCGACCGAATCCCTCGACGATGTCCCGATGGTCGAAGCGCCGGCGCTGACGCCGGTGAATTGAGCGCTCGCCCGGCCGAGCGCCCGGGCCGGCGTGTGCCGTCCGTGGCGCCGGTTCAATCGCTGCTCTCGCCCGGCGGCCGGAACAGGTAGAGCACGAACCAGACCGGAACGATCACCAGCGAGCCGAGCAGCAGATTGGGCAGCGCCCAGGCGACGCCCTCGCGCGCCAGTTCGCCGATGCGGTCGGGCGACAGACCGGCGGCCGCGATCAGTTCGCCCGTGGTGATGCCGAAATGAGCAAGGATCGTTCCGACGATCAGCGAGGCGACCAGCACCTTGACCAGTGTGCGCGTGAGGCGGTTGAGCATCCTGCCCCTGTCGCGGGCGCCAAACCCGCGCTGATTCGTATCGGGAAATCATAGTGCATGATCGGTGAAAATGCCTGCCGCCGCCTTAATCCGAGAGCCGGCAGCGGCTTTTTGAGGCGTTTCGCGCCCGCGCGCCGGACTGCAACGACGAACTATCGGGCGCTGGCCGGGGCGGAGGCCGGGCTTGCGGGCGCCGTGGTCGGCGCGGCGGGCGGCGCCGCCAAGAGCTGGTCGATCACCGAGCGCACCGCTTCGCCGGCGGTGTGACCCCGCACCGCATCGAGCAGCGGGGCAGCCGCGCCGGAATGGCGGATCAGGCTCTGCGCATCCGGCAGCATGATCGGATCGTCCCAGCGGCCCTGCACCACGAACGGCAGCTCGAACTCGTTGGCGGTCGCATTGGAGATCAGCGTCGCGGTGCCTTTGAGATCGAGATCGCGGGTCGGCACCGAGGCCTGCCCGGCAACCGCCAGGCGGACCGACGGTCCGTCGATATGCATCTCATCGACCGACACCACCCCTTGGTCGATCTTGAGGCTGAGCACCAGCTGATCGAACGGCGTGCTGCCGGAGCGGAAATCGCCATTGCCCGATAGCGGACGGCGCTCGAGCCGGCGCAGCAGTTGCTCGACATTGATGCCGACCAGGGCGCCGGAATGGGCATTGAGGTTGGCCGTGCCGTTGAGCGTGTTGGTCACCGCCAGCACGGAATTCCCGGAGCCGTCGACGTCGAACGCCAGGTTGCCGCGGCCGGCGAGCTTGTGCACGCCGAACACCTGGCCGAGGCAGCTGTCGAGGTCGACGTCGGTGAATTGCACGTGCGAGGTCGCCTCGACGCCGCCCCTGGCGCTGGCAAGCCCGACCGAGCCTTTGACGACGCCGCCATAGGCCTGCAACTCGCCGATCGTGATGCTGAGCTTGCCGTCGTTCATATTCGCCGCGACCGCCGTGCGCCCCAGTTGCGCGGCCGCGATCTTGATGCTCGCCGCCGAGAGCCTCAGGTCGAGATTGAGGTCGGACAACCCATCCAGCGCAATCGGCAACGGGTCCCAGTTACGGTCGGTGGCCGACATCAATCGAACGCCGGAGACGTAAGGCGTCAAATCCAGCGCGTCGGCCGCCAGCGTGCCGGCAACCATGCGGCGATCGCCGCCCGACAGCGTGAGCACGCCCTCGGCGGTGTTGCCGTCGAGCTCGACATTGACATTCGCCAGCGCGATCACGCCGCCGCCGATCGTGCTTTGCGCCCGCAGCGCGAAACGCCCGAAACCGCCGAACGGAATCTTGCTCTTGCCGGTCCACCCCATGGCCTCGCGCAGCGACGGCGCCTCGACGCCAAGCGTGCCTTCGAGCTTGAGCGTCGGCTGCATGCTGGCGGCGCCGTCGAACGCCAGATTGAGCGGCGCACCGGCGACCCGCAGCTTGACGCTCGAGCGCTCGCCCGTCAGCGCGGCGAGAAAATCGCCGAGCGTCAGGCTCGCCTCGACCGGCTCGTCATGCCAGACGAAATGCCCGTTGGCGCCGAAGCTGCGCGAGATCGACGGCCAGGCGAGCTGGAACTGCACCCCGTCGAGCCGCTCGACATAGCCCTTTTCCAGGTCGCGGACGACGATGGTACCGTCGTTGATGCCGATCTCGGAAAACGACGCCGCGCGGTCGGGATCGGGTGCGAGCGCCCGCGCCAGCGACGCGGCAAATCCCGACCAATTCGATTGGCCGCCCGGCTGGAACGTGACGGTGATCGTCGGCCGCACCAGCGTCACATCGGCGATTTCGATGTGCCCGGCGAGCAACGGGAAATAGCGCAGCCGCGCGGTCAGCTCCTCGGCCACCACGGCGGGCTCGCCGGTCCGATCGTCGCCCAACAGCACGTCGTGAAAGCTTACGGTTCCCGATGGGAACAGTGAAACCGAAACGCTGCCGCGCAAGATCGGATCGAGTCCGGTGACGGCGTGAATCTCCTTCGCGACCGCGTCGCGGACCGTCGCCGCCGGAATAAGGAACGACAGCGCAACCAGCGTGACAAAAGCCACCGCTACAATGGCGCCTGCCGCGAGCGCGACACGTTTGAATCCGGTAGCCGCGGTCAATGGGCGCAAGGACGCATGTCCGGTGTTGTCGAAACCAGCTGAAATATACCGATGGGTGGGTTGGCGACAAACCTGCCCGTCATCTGTGTCGCTTTCGTGGCCGCAGCCGATTGCAGGATCGACCGCAAATGCCGGAGATGAAAGCAAAAATTTGTCCGGCGCCGAATTCAGCGCGGTCGCTCGCGAGCGCGTGCCTTGCCGTGGATTCGCAGCTGCCCGGCAGCGATCACCGCACCGCCGCCTGATGCGACAGCGGGGCGCGCGCCTGCGCCACTTCGGCGATCATTTTCTTGACGATGGCTTGACCGAACGAGTTGAAGTTCTCGGCGACCATGACGAAGGCGCTCGGGCCGCCCATGACGTTGCTGCGATAATAATTGGCGAGTCCGCCCGGCGGATTGGTGTGATCCGGATTCCACGACATCGGATTCTCGCTGAGGATCGGCAAGCCGTTGATGGTGATGCCTTTGGCGACCGCCGCATCGCGCGCCGCCGCGACGTCGGGACCGGCATTGTTGGTGCCGTCGCCGGAGACGTCGATGGTGTGGCGCGCGGACGCGTAGGGCGCCTTGTCGATTTGTCCCAGGGCGAATTCGATGCCGGCGCTGATCGACGTGCGGTCGGCGAACGAACGCGGCGCCTCGAGCAGGCGGTCGCCGAAGCCCTTGGCCGACTCGACGTCGCCGATCGCCGTCCAGTCCACCACCACCTTCTGGGCGCCCACGCCCGACCACTCCACGAGCGTCAATCCGATGCGGCCGATGCGGCCCGACCCGATGGCTTCGAGGACATGAGGATCCGAGACTGCGGCCGCATAGCCCTCGCGCTGCAGCTGGAACTTGGTGGCGTCGATGCTGCGCGACACGTCGACCGCAAGCACCAGCAGCAGATCGACGTCGTCGGCGGCCCGCGCCGCGGCCGGCGCCAAGATCGTCCCCAGGATCGAACCCGAGATCAAAAATGTCCGGAGGGCTCTGCGCATGCCCATGGTCGCCACCTCAGCCGCGGATTACCGCGCGGCACCCACGCCCCGACGCGCCAAGTCTATATGATTTTGCCGGGCGCGCATCATCCAATCAGTAATCAGTGGATAGCGGCGGGCGATGGGCCGGGCGGTGGCGGCAGCCGGCCTAATTCGCGGCGACCCGGCTCGGCGGAAAAGTGATTTCGACCAGGGTGCCGGCGTTCGGCGCGCTCTTGATGCTGAAATGCGCGCGGTTGGCCTCGGCCAGCGCCTTGGTCAGGGGCAAGCCGAGGCCGGTGCCGCCGGAGCCCCAGCTTCCCGACGTGGCGGTTTGGCGGAACGGCTCGAGCGCCAGCGCGACGTCGGCCTCGCTCATGCCGACGCCGGTATCGCGCACGCGCACGATGACCTCGCCGCCGTCGGACACCGCCGTGGACACGATCGCCTGGCCGCCCGGGCCGGTAAATCTGATGGCATTGGCCAGCAGATTGAGCACGATCTGGCGCAGCGACCGCTCGTCGGCGACGACCTGGTGCAGCGCCGGCGTCAGCGCCGTGCGGATGATGATGCGGCTGCGGTTGGCCTGCGGCTGCATGATGCCGACGCATTGCTGGATGAGGTCGTTGAGATTGACATTGACGAAAGTCAGATCGAGCCGCCCGGTCTCGATCTTGGACAGATCGAGCAGGTCGTTGAGCAGCGCAACCAGGTGCGTTCCGGCGCCGTAAATATCCTTGAGATATTCGCGGTAGCGCTCGTTGCCGATCGGGCCGAAACGCTCCGCCATGATGACCTCGGCGAAGCCCGTAATGGCGTTGAGCGGCGTGCGAATTTCATGACTGACCTTGGCGAGGAAATCGGCCTTCGCCGCCGCGGCCTTTTGCGCCTCGCGTTGCGCGTTGCGCAACTCGGTTTCGGCGGCGGCGAGCGCCTGTTCGGTCGACCGCAGCGCTTGCACGCCCGCACCATTGGCCAGGACCAGCGCCAGCGCCGGCGCGCCATGCCACGGCAGCGCGAACAGGCGACCATCGACCGGCAGCGTCTCGCCGTGACGCGTCGTGATCGACAGCGAGCGCGGCTCGTCACTTTCGGCAAGCGTTGCGGTGGCCGGTTCGACGAACAGGGAATTCAGGCCGCCGGCCGCCGCAAGCCCGTCAAGGGTGTCGAAACCGGTCCACTCGAGAAACCGGCGATTGGCGTAGAGCAGCGCGTCATGCCGGTACACCAGAAATCCGATTGGCATGCGGTCGAACAGCGCCGGCTCATCCGGCGCGGCCGTCTGCAGTGGCGCGGCTGCGCCGGCGCCGCTCAGCGGTGTCTGTGACTCACCGTCATCGGTGTCACGCCGCGGTTCGGCGTCGCGCTGTTCCATCGACGGGACCAGCGTCTCGGCCGCGGCGGCCGCGGCCGGCTCGACGGCTTCGCTCGCCAGATGCCGATCTTCGGCCAGCGCGCCTTCGATGGGCGTCTCGGCGGCCGCCTCCGGCGTTCCGCGCAACCGGGCCGTCAGTTCCTGCGCCAGTTCGCGAAACGCCCGGCGCTCCACCGGGCTGAGCACCGGCGCCTTCGGCTCCATCGTCGGCCCCGGACGGAACGGCACCACGTTGGCGGAGCCAACCGCAATGCTCAGGGCTGGCCGCTCAGGCCGCGTTGCGGCCTCGGCCGCGACCGGCGCGTCGGCAGCCGCCGCGCTCTGCCGTGCTGCGGCCGCGGCGCGATCGACGTCGGCCGGCTCCGCCGGCTGCGGCGGATTTTCCGCAATGGGCATGAAACCGATCGGACGTTCCCGGCGCGCCCGCGCCAGTTGATTGAGGCGGCCGATGTCCCGGCACACGCCGAAGCCGCGATAGCCGCGGTAGCTGCGTTCGCGATCGAACACCGGCAGGCCCGACAACTCGACCGGCAGCCGCTCGTTGATCTCGTCGACCGGCCAGGACACGACGATGCCGCTCCAGGTCTCACGGGTGCCGACCGCCCGCGCCAGCTGATCGCTCGGGTCGAGCTTCAGCTCCGCCGCGATCTCGCTCCATTGCCGTCCGAACGCCGCCATGGTGCGCGGACCGACTAGCTCGATGAACTCGTCGGACCCGACGATAAAACGGCCGTCGGCATCCATCTGCCAGACGAACCGCAACGGATGCCGCCGGTCCGATATCGGCTGATCGAGCGGCGCGTCTTGCGGCGGCGACGATGTCGGAGTGGGCGGCAGCGGCGGCTCGGCGTCGGGCGGCGCAGCGGTCGGCGGCGGCGCGACCTCGGATGTCGCAGGCCGGCCCGCAGTCTCGCCCAGCTCCGCGGCGATCGCCGCGGCGACGGCTTCGCTCGGCTGCGGCGCCAGGATCAGCACCAGCACACGGGAGGCATTCTCGCCGAGGCGCTGGAACGCCGCCTCGATGTTGGCTTCGACGCAGCTCGCGCTGCCGGTCTCGAGCGCCCGAGCCGCTATGGCGGCGAGGCCAAGCGCGGACAACGAAGGCGCCTCGCCCAACCGAACGCGTGCGGTTTCGGTCTGATACAGGAGCGTGCCATCCGGCGCGAATACCGCGAGCTGCTCCGCCGCATTGGCGAACAGGCGGCGGACCCGCTCGGCGAGCGACAGCCGCGGTCCAACAGGTTCGGTCGCGGCGATCAGGAGCGCGACGTTGCCGTCGGCAAGCGGCAGGCGCGAGCACGCACAGGTGACGGCGCGGCCGAGGCCGAGACCGGAAGCCTGGCCGAAACCGCGCAGCCGTTCGAGGCGCGGCCGGCTCGACGGCAGCGTTGCGGCCAGTCGAGCGATCTGCGCGGCGGCGGGATTGTCGGTGTCGAACCGGCGCTTCGTGCATGCGGCCAAATCGGCCGCACCAAACAGCGCCGCGCCGACGGCGTTCGCCCACAGCATCCGCGAGCCATCGACGCTCCACAACCAGGCGGGCGATGCGCTCGTCGCCAGCGCCGCAAGGTGCGGATCGCGCCATAACGCAAGCTCTGACTCCACGGGCGGCATGTGACCGAAATTGTTGCCTAATGAAGTCTTAATAGTGCGGGCCCCATGCGCCGTCCATGGCGTGGGACGCGTTGGCCAAGGCCTTGGCTGGATAACCTTAATCGCGCCGTTCCGCCGACGCGTCGCGAAGGCGTCCCCGATGCGTCACGCCTGCCCGGGCGCGTCGCCGTCGGCGGGACTTGCCTGTCTGACGCAAATTTAAGCTAGGATCGTGTTGCCTGCCTTTTGAGGAGCAAAAAACATGGCCAAGGATCCTTTCGAGCAATTTGCCGTCCCGAACGAGATGCGCGCTTTCGCCGAGCAGAGCGTGGCGCAGGCGCGCAAGGCCTTCGATGGCTTCATCCAGGCCGCCAATCAGGCCATGGGGCAGCTCGAAGGCCAGGCCCATGCTGCGCGCAGCACGGCCCACGATATTGCCCACAAATCAATGTCTTATGCCGAGCAGAATGTGGCGGCGACGTTCGATTTTGCGCAGAAGCTGATGCAGGCGAAGGATGCCGCCGACGTCATGCGCCTGCAGTCCGAATACCTCAGCCGCCAGATGCAGACGATCTCGACGCAGGTCCAGGAGCTCGGCCAAAGTGCCGCCAAAATGGCGGTCGATGCTGCCAAGCCGCAGCCCTGATTTTGCCGCCAAAGCGCGGCGGCAGGGATGGCTCTCAAGCCTCGCCGCCACGCCGGCACTCCCTAAAGTTCCATTCTTTCAATACCTTATAAAATTTGTGCAATGCAATAATCTGTATTGCGCCGCACCAAAATCGATGCTATATCCGGTTGTGGAAGCCCCGGCCTGGAAGTGTCGCGCGTTCGGCTGCGGTGAAACCACAAAGAGGCTTTGCGCAACGGGCGGCGAGGCCGAACTAGATTCCAAAAATTCTCATGTGAGACAGCCCAACAAGCAGCGAGCAAAACTCAAGGACGAGTGTCATGGCGGATGCCACAACTGCCCCTAAAGTGAAAACGACGAAGCCCGCGGGCGCGTTCGAAATGCCCAAATTCGAGATGCCGAAGTTCGACATCCCGAAGGTCGAAATGCCGGCCGCTTTCCGCGAATTCGCGGAGCGGGGCGTCGCCCAGTGCAAGGATACCTACGAGAAGATGAAGGCCGCCGCCGAAGAGGCGACCGAGGTTCTCGAGACCACCTATTCGACCGCCAGCAAGGGCGCCTCCGACTACGGCCTCAAAATGATCGAAGCGACGCGTATCAACACCAATGCGGCATTCGATTACGCCGGCGGGTTGCTGGCGGCAAAGTCGCTGTCGGAAATGATCGAGCTGTCGAGCGCCCATGCGCGCAAGCAGTTCGAGGTGCTCACCGAGCAGAGCAAGGAACTCACCGCGCTCGCCCAGAAGGTCGCCACCGAGACTGCCGAGCCGATCAAGACCGGCATGAACAAGGCGTTCAGCAAGGTCGCCTGATTGCGATCGCGGACGCTTCCGCAGAGTGACTGCGGCGCGAGGAAAGCCCGGGTTCAGGCCCGGGCTTTTGCTTTGCCGAGGGGCTTGCCGGCTCCGCGCCGGCCTTGCCAAACTACAGCGTTGCTCATAGGTTTCGCGCGCCAAAGCATGGTCCGGAAAGCCGGATGCCGGTTTTCTGAAGGGATCGTGCTCAAGCGCAATGCTTGCCGCGGGCCGTGCAGCTGTAGCTCAGTTGGTTAGAGCGCCTGACTGTGGATCAGGAGGTCGGTGGTTCGAATCCACCCAGCTGTACCAGCGCCTACTTCTCCGGAATCTTCTGCAACACCGGCAGCCACGTCGCCTGCTCCTTCCGCACGAAGCTGATAACCTGCTCGGGCGTCATGGCGCGCGAATAGCTGCCGATGGCGGCAAGGTGTTTCTTGAAATCCGGATCGCTCACCACTTTGGCCAGGTCGGTGCTGATCTTGCTGACGATCGGCGCCGGCGTGCCGAGCGGCGCCACCAGCACTTGCCAGCCGCGTGCGGCAAAGTCCGGAATGGTTTCGGCGACCGTCGGCAGGTCGGGAAACTCCGGCAGCCGCTCGGGCGACGCCACCGCAATCAGCTTCACCTGTCCGGCTTTGACAGAGCCGACGATTCCCGAATAGCCCTCGATGATCATCGAGACGCGGCTGGAACCGACGTCGGCAAGCGCTGCCGCGGGGCCGCCGTTATAGGGCACCGGCAACAGATTGATGGCGGCGCGCTCCTGAAACACCAGGCCGGTCAGGTGCGTGAGCCGGCCGACGCCGGTGACCGCGATCGAGATCTTGCCCGGCTGTTTCTTGGCCAGCGCGATCAGTTCCGGCAACGACGAGACGCCGAGCGACGGCGTCACCGCGAAGAACATCGGGTTCTCCGCGGTATAGCCGATCGGCACGAAGTCGCGCGGCAGCATCAGCGGCAGATTCGGCGCCACCGACGGCAAGGCGACGAAGGTCGACAGCGCCGGCATGAACAACGTGTAGCCGTCCGGAATGGCTTCGGTCGCGGCGCGCGCGGCGATGCTGCCGTTGGCGCCCTGACGGTTGAGCACGATGACCTGCTGGCCCCACATTTTGCCCAAGCCGTCGGCGACGAAACGCGCATCGACGTCCGGCGTGGCGCCGGGTGCGGCGTCGGCGATGATGGTGACCGGCTTGTCCGGATAGTTCGCCTGGGCGCGCGCCGCCGGCGCGGCCGGCAGAACCAACAGGCAAAGGCCGGCAATGCTGAGCCAATGGCTGGTCTTCATGCTTCTCTCCCTATCTCTCGCTCTTTTTCGCCGCGGCGCCAGGATGCTGATCCTTCCCGCAACGCAGCCTTGTCTCAAGGTTACCAATCGCCGCACGCGGTATCGCCATGGCGCGGCGGATGACGGAGGCGAACGCCGTCCGGAGCCGAACTTTGCCGGCGTTTTTATAGCCAACGGCCGGGCGCATGACGGCAAACCGGCGTCCGGCCGCTTTACCTTAACAAGACATTACGCGGCGCGCAGCGATGCATCCTTAGCGATTGTCCCCTATCACTCGCACGACGCCTGTTATCCGTACCGTGATTTGTGTGACACGCGCGACACCATTGACGGCATATAGAAACGTGGCCGTGCCGGCCGATGCCGGGCACGTCGCGGTGGCGCGTCGCGCCGACATGTCCCGGCCATCGGCGCCCGATCTCATCAGTCTTGCCATCCATTCCGATCTCGGCGCCGTGGAAAGCGAATGGCGCCGCTTCGAGCGCAATGCCGATTGCACGGCTTTTCAGACTTTCGATTGGCTGTCGACCTGGCATCGCCACATCGGACAACGCGACGGCGTGGTGCCCGTGATCGCCGTCGGCAGCTTCGCCGACGGCGCGACCGCGTTCATAGTGCCGCTGGCCATCGACCGGAACCATGCGGCGCGGCGGCTGTGCTGGTTCGGTCAGGAGCAGTGCGACTACAACGCGCCGCTGCTGGCGCCGGATTTTTCGCGACGCGTCACGGCCGACGGCTTCCTTGCGGTGTGGCGCGAACTGCGCGAGCGGATGCAACACGATCCGCAATGGCGGCACGATTGGATCGAGCTGGAAAAGATGCCGCAGACCGTCGGCGCCCAGCTCAATCCCTTCACCGCGCTCGATGTCACCGCCAATGCCAGCGGCGCGCATCTCACCCGGCTCGGCGACAGCTGGGAGACATTCTACTACGCCAAGCGCTCGTCGGCGACGCGGCGCCGCGACCGCGCCAAGCGCAAGCATATGTCCGAACATGGCGAGGTTCGCTTCGTCACCAGCGCCGGCGGCGACGACGCCCGGCGCACGCTGGCGACCCTGATGGATCAAAAAAGCCGCGCCTTCGCCCACCGCGGCATTCCCGACATGTTCGCCCGGCCCGGATTGCGCGAATTCTTTCTCGACCTCGCCACCAATGCAAAACTGCGCGGCCTGCTGCATATCAGCCGGATCGAAGTCGGCAGCCAATGGGTCGCCGCCAATTTGGCGCTGGTGTTCGGCGATTGCTATTATCACGTGCTGGCGAGCTACGACGACGACAGCACGACCATCGCGCATTACGGGCCCGGCACGCTGCATCTGCGCGAGCTGCTTGCCTACGCCATCAAGCGCGGCCTGCGGCGCTTCGATTTCACCATCGGCGACGAGCCGTACAAGCTGGAATGGTCGGACACGTATCTGAAATTGTACGATTACAGCACCGCGGCGACCTGGCGCGGCTGGCCGGCGAGCTGGTCGTCGACGGCGCGGCGCCGGCTCAAACGCTTCATCAAGCAGACGCCGCTGACCTGGCGCCTGGTCTCGGCTCTGCGCACCACGCTCGGCACGCGATCGCTGCCCAAAGAGATCAGGCCGCAGCCGGCCCGGAAAATCCACATACCGCGGCGCCGGCGACGGCGCCGACCGCCTGCGTCATGGGCGACATGGATTTGTTGCAGCCGCTTATCGCGGCCGGCATCGCTTGCGCGGTGGTGACCCGCCCGGGCGTTCCCTCGCTCTATTCGCGCTTCACGGCGGCGCGGCTGCCTTGGGACGATTTTTCGAGCGATCCCGACGCGCTGCTCGCCGCGCTGGCAAGCTTCGGCTCGGCTCAAGGCGCGGTCCAAGACGCGGACCAAGGCGCGAGCCAAGGCGAGCGCCCCGTGCTGTTCTATCAGGAGGATGCGCAGCTCCTGTTCGTGTCGCGCCATCGCGAACGCCTGGCGCGGACGTTCCGCTTCATCATTGCCGAAGCGACGCTGGTCGAAGACCTCGTCGACAAGGCGCGCTTTCAGGTCCTGGCGGATCGTCACGGGCTGCCGGTGCCGGCGGCGCAGCCGTTTCATCCCGTCGCCGCGGAGCCGGAAGACATCGGGCTTTCGTTCCCGCTCATCGTCAAGCCGCTGACCCGGCTCGAACGCTGGAACGCGGTCTTCGGCCGGCGCAAGGCGCTGGAGGCGAAGGACGCCGAGGCATTGCGCGCGCTCTGGCCGCAACTGCTCGACGCCGGCGTCGACCTGCTGGCGCAGGAGCTCATTGCCGGCGACGAAGCGCAGATCGAAAGCTACCACTGTTACGTGGACCGCCACGGCAGCGTCGCCGGCGAGTTCACGGGGCGGAAAATTCGCACCTATCCGGCGGCATACGGCCACACCACGGCGCTCGAGATCACCGCGAGCGCTGACGTGCAGCGCCTCGGCCGCACTGTGGTCGAACGGCTCGGCCTGACCGGGGTCGCCAAGCTCGACTTCAAGCGCGATCGAGCCGGCAAGCTGCATCTCCTCGAGATCAATCCGCGCTTCACGCTGTGGCACCATGCGGCGGCTGTCGCCGGGCTGAATATCCCGGCGCTGGTCTATGCCGACCTGACGGGGCAGCGGCGGCCGGCGAGCCTGCGCGCCAAGCCGGGGGTGCGCTGGTGCCGCGCCTGGACGGACTATGCGGCCGCGCGCGCGGCCGGCGTGCCGCTGACGACGTGGCTGCCCTGGGTCTACGGCTGCGAGGCGAAATCGGCGCTGTCGTGGCGCGACCCGATGCCGTTCCTGCGCTCGAGCCTGCATCGCCTCACGGCCCGGCACGACGGCAAAGAATGAGTCCGCCGCCAACCCATCGGAGCGACCCGTGCGACTGGCGCTGATTTCCGACGTGCACGCCAATCTCGCGGCGCTGGAGGCGACGTTCGCCGACATCGCCGCGCGCTCGGTCGATCGCATCGTCTGTCTCGGCGATATCGTAGGCTACAACCGGGATGCCGCCGCATGCATCGCGCTCATTCGCAGCGCCGATTGCCTGTGCGTCGCCGGCAATCACGATCTGGCGGTGTGCGGCCGGATCACGACGCGCGAATTTCAGCAGCGCCGCCGCGCGCGGCGTCGCCTGGACCTACCAGCACCTGGCGGCCAACGACCTGGAATTCCTGGCCAGGCTGCCGCGCAAGGCCGTGGTCGCCGATCGGATCGTTGCGGTGCATGGCGCGCTTCACCCCGAGACCGACTGCGCCAGCGTGCGGCTCGACAACGACGAGCGCCGCCTGCAAAGCTTCATCGCGCTGTTCGGCCATCCGTCCGGCGCGCGCATCTGCGCCTTCGGCCATACCCACCGCGCCGCGATCTACGAATGGCGCCGCGACCGGATCGTGGCGCACCGGCCGGACGGCGAAGTCCAGCTCCGCGACGACGCCTACTATCTCATCAATCCCGGCACCGTCGGCGAGCCGCGCCTGACCGATCGCCGATCGACCTACATGGTTGTCGATCTCGAACGCCGCAGCGTGAGCCTGCGGCAGATCGACTATGCCGACGCCGCCAAGGCCAGCGCCCGTCGCGCCGGCGGCGCGCGCCTGGTTCGCGCCTTCAGCGCGATTTTTGCTCATTCCTGAAACTGGCGGGCCATTGCAGTTCGATCGGCACGCTAGCGCTCGACGCGGTCGAGATTGGCGGTCATGCGCGCGATGACGCGGCGGAAGCTGGCGAGATCGCGCGGCGTCAAGCCTGCCTCCGCTTCGTCCGTAATGGTGCGCGCCACGGCGAGCAGTTCGCCGCGCAGCCGCTTCGCCTTGGCGGTGAGGAAGACCCGCACCTTGCGGCGGTCGTCGTCGCCGCGGACGCGGCGAATGAGTCCGACCCGCTCCATGGTGCGCAGCGCGATCACCGTGGTCGGCTCCATCATGCCGACCCGCGCCGACAATTCCCGTTGCGAAAGCCCGTCGGTGATCCACAGCACGCGCAGGAAATACCACTGGCCGCGCGCGACGCCGTACGGCGCGATCCGCCGTTCGAGCAGCCGCTGGAAGGCGCGGTGCGCGTCGCGCACCAGATAGCCGGACGACAGCCGCGGCGGAAACGCGCCGGCGCGGTGCGGCGGAACCTTGTCTCTCGGTGATGATGGGCGCTGCGGCATCGGCGTCGACGGGCTTGGCTATGTTGACAGGCTTGGGCATCCGGTGCAGATAATTACTTAGCAATCTATGCAATGGGAACGCCAGCGATGCAACAGCCAGTGCGCACGCCAGACCAGGGCAACGAACAACAATCGCAGTCCAAGCCGAACCAATCCAACCCGAGCCAAGCCAAGCCGAACCAGGCGTTCGATCTGCGCTCGACGCTGGAATGGCTGCGCGCCGAGGGCGAGCTGATCGAGACCGACAAGGAGGTCGATCCCGACCTGCAGGTCACCGGCCTGCAGAAGCACATGGACGGCGGCTGTCCGATTCTGTTCAACACCGTCAAGGGCAAGCCGAACCACCGCGTCATCACCAACCTGTTCGGCGACATGGCGATCATCAACCGCATGTTCGGCTGGAAGGACGACCCCGAGCGGGTGCGCAAGCTGGCGCATGCGCTGTCGCATCCGCTCAAGCCGGTGGAGATCGCGCAGAGCGAGGCGCCGTGCCAGGAGCACGTGATCGAGCAGCCGGACGACGTCAATAAGTGGCTGGTGCCGATCCGCCACACCACCTACGAGCCCGAACTGACGGTCGGCTCCGGCATCCGCTGCGTCACCGGCGCGCAATTCGATGGCGGCTCCGACCTCGGCTACAACCGCATGAACTTCCGCTGGGGCAATGTCGGCACCTTCCAGATCTCGCCCGGCTCGCACATGTGGCAGGTGGTGAACAAATACTACAAGGAAGACCAGCCGGTGCCGATCACCATGTGCTTCGGCGTGCCGCCGGCCTGCACGCTGATGGCCGGCGCCGGCTTCGACTATGCGGTGCTGCCGATGGGCTGCGACGAGATCGGCATCGCCTCGGCGGTGCAGGGCGCGCCGATCCGGCTGGTCAAGGCCCGCACCGTCGACGCCATGGCGCTGGCCGACTGCGAACTGGTGCTGGAAGGCTACGTCAATCCGCGCGACCGCCGCTTCGAGACCAAGGAAGCCGAGGATGCCGGCATCCAGGGCCGCTATCACTTCCATCCGGAGTGGGCGGGCTACATGGGCAAGTCCTACAAGGCGCCGACCTTCCACGTCACCGCCATCACCATGCGCCAGCCGCAGTCGAAGCCGATCATCTTCGCGCTCGGCGTCCACATGCTCGACGACCACAACATCGACACCAGCGTGCGCGAGGCGGCGATCTACGAACTGTGCAACCGGCTGCAGCCCGGCATCGTGCAGAACGTGGTGATCCCGTACTGCATGACCGATTGGGGCGGCTGCATCATCCAGGTCAAGAAGCGCCACCAGATCGACGAAGGCTGGCAGCGCAATTTCATGGCCGCCGCGCTGTCGTGCTCGCAGGGCATGCGGCTCGCCATCGCGGTCAGCGAGGACGTCGATCCGTATTCGATGGACGACATCATGTGGTGCCTGACCACACGGGTGAATCCGCGCACCGACATCCTCAACCCGATCCCCGGCGGCCGCGGCCAGACCTTCATGCCGGCCGAGCGCATGACCGCCGGCGACCGGCAATGGACCGCGTCGAACACCCAGTTCGAAGGCGGCATGGGCATCGATGCCACCGTTCCATTTGGTTATGAGAGCGACTTTTTGCGTCCGGTCTATCCGATCGACAGGGTCAAGCCGGAGGACTGGTTCTCCCAGGATGAGATTGCCAACGCCAAGAAGCGCATGCACGGCTGGGTGCATTCGCTGGCGCGCACCGGGCGATAGGCGATGGCCAAGGCCAAGCAGGCAGCGGGAATCCAAAGCCACTTCGCCAGGCTCGACGGCGTCCGGCTGCACTATCTGGCCGCCGGCACGGGCGAGCCGGTCATGCTGCTGCACGGCTACGCGCAGAACAGCCACATGTGGCGGCCGCTCATGGCGGAGCTTGCCAACACCAACACGGTGATCGCGCCGGATCTGCGCGGCTTCGGACAATCGTCCAAGCCGCCGCAAGGCTACGACAAGAAATCGATGGCGCAGGATATCCACGCGCTTGCCACCGCGCTTGGCTTCAGGCGGGTGCGGATGGCCGGCCACGATATCGGGCTCATGGTCGCCTACGCCTATGCGGCGCAATATCCCGCCGCGGTCGAGCGCATCGCTCTGTTGGACGCGTTCCTGCCCGGTGTCGGCAAATGGGAGAACGTCTGGCTCCTGCACGACAAGTGGCATTTCAATTTCTACGGCGAAACGCCGCTGAAACTCGTCGCCGGCCGCGAGCGCATCTACTTCGAGCACTTCTGGAACGATTTCGCCGCCGACCGCAAGAAGTCGGTGTCGGCGCGCGACCGCCGGTTCTACGCCAAGGCCTACGCGCAGCCCGGCGCGATGCGGGCCGGCTTCGAAGTGTTCCGGGCATTCGAGCAGGACGGCAAGGATTTCGCCGGCTTCGCCAAGACCAAATTGAAGATGCCGATGCTGGTCCTGACCGGCGAGAAGGCCTCGGGGGATTTTCTGATCGAGCAGGTCCGGCTGGTCGCCGACAACGTCGAGGGCGTCATCATCAAGGGCGCCGGCCACTGGCTGATCGACGAGGCGCCGGGTCAGGTCATTCCGAAGCTCGTCGGTTTCCTGTCGAAATAAAACGAATGGGCGTGCGGCAGAGCGGCTTGCCGCATCGCTGACGCAAGCTTTGCGGCCGAGGCCCCCTCCACCACGCTCCGCGTGGTCCCCCTCCCCCGCTTCGCGGGGGCGGATGCAGAAGGCCCCGCCGCGCCTCACATCCCCGACCCTGAGCGCCGGCGCTCGCGGTTTGCCGCCAGTTCGAAAAACGCCGTCGGCATGCATTCGCGTGCCATGCGCTCGGGCGGCCCGGCAGTCGCCGGCGTGGCGGCGATGAGCTGCTGGCGCGCGCGCCATTGCGCGTGCAGCGGGACCTCGCCCACGCGGCGTTGCAGGCAAGCGCCCTGATCGCCGACGCAGCATCGCGCCCTGCGGCAGCGTTTGAACGGACAGTCCCGCCAGAAGCCGAACAGGGTGCAATAGGCGCGCTTGAGCACGGCTTCCTCGGCCTCGAACCGCCGCACGTATTGCTCGGGTGTGATGGCCAAAGTGACTCCCTGTGGCGAGTGGCGAATGGCAAATGGCGAATGGAAAGTGTTCGGCCGACTTGTTATTCGCTATTCGCTATTCGCTATTCGCTATTCGCTATTCGCTATTCGCCACTCGCGAACTCGCCAAGCCCCATCGTTCCCGCGACGCAGCGGCGCCCGAGTTTTGTTTGATCTCCCATTTCCGCCCCGCTCTCCTTCTCTCGGAGGGATGGGGAAGAAAATGGGGGCGAAACGCCGACAGGCGCACTCCAACCATTGGCCGCATCAACCGGATGCGGCAGCGCGCCCTTTGCTCTCTTCCTCCCCCGGTTGCGGGGCAGGGCAGGGAGGGGTGCGCTCGCCTGTCGGCGTCTCACCGCGGTTCTTGCCAGGGGGCTTTTGCCCCTTTCGCGCAGCTTCAGGCCAGGCTTCCTGGGACGCGGCCGCCTGCGCATGATCCGGAAAAGTGGAAGCCGGTTTTCCGAACAGAGATCATGCGCCACGAACAACCGGCCATTTGCTGGGCGGGCGTTACCCGCCCCTGCCGGTCCCAGTCCAGGGAAAGCACCTCCCGCGCCGGCCGTAGTACCGGCGAGCGTGATGCCCGAAGCTGCCCGGGAGCGGACCGTATCCTTCCGCGCGCGGGCACCGCACTCGCTCCGCTTTCGTGAGTACCCTCGGCCGAAGGCGCCCGTCGATGAGCGAGATGGGGACCTTATGTCACTATATTGGGGACGATGTCAAGAACTTTGTCGCATTTACAGGGACGATATCGCTTACGACCGCCGGCTAACGGGCTTGCTTCGCTGCCCATTTTTCGAACGCTCGCCTGTCCATCCAACGTCTCAGGCCATGCAGATGTATCTGGTATTCCTCGTCAGGCCGGTACGGGTGGGCGAGGACTTCGGCGATCGTGCGGTACCGCGCCTCGGCAACATATCCGCCCTCGCCGGCATGGATATCCGCGCGATAAATACTGAAACGCAACAGGGGCTGGCTTTCGGTCATTCGTGAACTGCTGCTGGCCGGATGGCGGATCAGCAAATGTAGCCCGGATGAAGCGCAGCGAAATCCGGGGACGACGGTGCCGCTCGGGCGCCGCTCCCGGATTGCGCTTCGCTCCATCCGGGCTACGGATTTTTTCAACTCGCGCTGCTTCTCCACCTCGCCGCCAGCGCCTTCCGGTCGAGCTTGCCGCGCTCGGTCTTCGGCAGCGCGTCAGAGATCACGATGCGCTTCGGCGCCTTGAAGGCCGGCAGCACGCTGCGGCAGTAGCGGATGAGGTCGTCGGCATCGACGGTGGCGCCCGGCCGCGTCACCACGTAGCTCACCACTTCCTCGCCGTAGACCGGGTCGGGCACGCCGACGGTGGCGGCCTCGATGAGGTCGGCGTGTTGCATCAGGGCGGTGTCGATCTCGACCGGCGAGATCTTGGCGCCGCCGCGGATGATCTGTTCCTTGTCGCGGCCGGTGAGCATCAGGAAGCCGTCGGCGTCGAGACAGCCGAGATCGCCGGTGCGGATGCGGCCGCGACAGTGGATTTTGGTTTCGCCGTCGTCGCCCAGATAGCGGAACGGATGGTCGGGCCAGCCGCCGAGCTCGACATAGCCGATTTCGCCGGCCGGCAGGCGCGCGCCGGCGGCGTCGACGATGGCGACGTCGTGGTAGGCGAACGGCCGGCCGACGGTGCCGAGCCGACGCGCTTCGCCCGGCACGGCGGCGATCCAGCTCACCTCGCTGGCGCCGCAGCCCTGCGCGATCGGGATGCCGAATTTTTCTTCGAAGCGTTTCCATTCCGCGAGCAACAGCGGCGCCGAACTCGAGGTGACAAAGCGCAGCTTCGGCAGGTTGTCGCGATGCGCGGTACCGTCGCCGTTGAGGAGAATGTTGATCACCGTCGGATTGCCGGCCGCGATGGTGACGTCGTGATCGCGCAGATGGTGGAAGAACCGGCTGGCCGAGAACTTTTCCGCCAGCACCAGGGTGGCGCCGCGATTGACCACGGCGAGCGCGCCGAGAAGCTGCGCCGAGGCCCAGCTGAACGGACGGAAGTCATACAGGCGGTCGTCCGCCGTGATGGCGAAGCCGTCCGCCAGCGGATCGATGTTGGCAAGGTATTCGCGGAAATTCAGCACCACGCCCTTCGGCTGGGCGCTGGTGCCGGAGGTGAACAGGATCACCGCGTCATCGTCGGGGCCGGCCCCCACCCTGCCCTCCCCCGCCAGCGGGGGAGGGTTTGTTGATATTTTCTGCCCCGCCAGCGGGGGAGGGTTTGTTGATATTGGCTCGCCCGGCGCACGGCGCGGCAGCGCGGCGAACAGCGTGTCCGGCTCCGGCTTGTCGAAGCGGCCGAGCCGCAGCTGCGGCACCGCGGTTGCGGCCAGCAGATCGTCGAGCTGCAGGCCGTCCTGGTAGAGAATGAGCTTCGGCTTGAGCCGGGCGAAAATATTGCCGAGCTGGTTGCGATTCATCTCGATGTGAATGGTGCAGACCGTGGCGCCGGCGGCCATCACGCCGAAATAAGCCAGCAACTGCTCGATCGAATTGTTGGCCAGGAGCGCGACGCGGTCGTTGGGCCCGATGCCGCGCGCACACAGCAGCGCGGCAAAGCGCCCGCAAACCTCGCGCAAGGCGCCGTAGCCGACGGTGCGGCCGTCGTCGGCCGATACCACCCAGGCCTTGCCGGGCGCCGCGGCGGCGGCGCGCGCGATCCAGGTCTGCAGCAGGTTTGAGCCGGCGTCGGCCTGCATGGTAGGATGGTCCCGGTCAATTCCTTAGCAATATAAGCATTTCGCGCGAACGCAAGACAAGTCAAGGGGCCGGCCGATGGCGGAACAGAGCGTGATGCCCGATCCGATGGCGACCGAAATGGGCGACGCGGCGCCGCCGCAGCCCGGTTCGAACGCCGCGCCGTTGCTGCCGTATCACGATCTGCGGCAATGGCTCGAAGAGGCGAAAAAGCTCGGCGAGGTGACGGAGCTCAGCGGACTTTCCTATCAGTGCGACATCGGCATGGTGGCGGAAATGTCGGCGCATGCCGACGACGCGCCGTGTTTTCTGTTCGACAACGTGCCGGGCACGCTTGCCGGCAGCCGGCTTCTGGTCAACTTCTTCGCCGGCAAGCGCAAGGCGATGACGCTCGGGTTCTCCACCGAGCTCAACAAGCTCGAACTGAGCGAAAGCTTCCGCGTCAATCACGCCGGCATGCAGCGGCGCATCGCGCCGCGCTACGTCGAGTCCGGCCCGGTGATGGCGAACGTCATGACCGGCGCGGCGATCGACGTCACCCGCTTCCCGGCGCCGCAATGGCATCCGCAGGACGGCGGCCGCTACATCGGCACCGGCTGCTACAACATCATGCGCGACCCGGACGACGGCTGGATCAATTGCGGCACCTATCGGGTCATGATCCACGATCGGAAATCGCTGGGCTTCTACATCTCGCCCGGCAAGCACGGCCGGGTGATGCGCGACAAATACGCCGCGCGCGGCGCGCGCATGCCGGTCGTCATCATCGCCGGCGGCGATCCGATGAGCTTCCTGATGGGATCGAGCGAGGTGCCGGCCGGGGTGTGCGAGCTCGATATCATCGGCGGCATGCGCGGCGCGCCGGTCGAGGTCATCCGCGGGCCGGTCACCGGCCTGCCGATCCCCGCCAATGCCGAGATCGCCATCGAGGGTTTTGTCGAGCCGGACCATGTGCGGCCGGAAGGGCCGTTCGGCGAATGGACCGGCTATTACGCCAGCGATAACCGGCCCGAACCGGTCATCGACATCAAGGCGATCTATCATCGCGACGCGCCGATCCTGCTCGGCTGCGTGCCGCAGCGGCCGCCCGACGAAATCTGCCGCTATCGCGCCATCGTGCGCTCGGCGCTGTTGCGCGAGAATATCGCCAAGGCCGGCGTCCCCGGCGTCGCCGCGGCGTGGGCGCACGAGGTCGGCAATGCGCGGCTGTTCCTCGCCGTCGCGGTGACGCAGCGCTATCCGGGCCATGCCAAGCAGGCCGGCCACATCGCCGCGCAGTGCCATGTCGGGGCCTATTGCGGGCGCTATGTCATCGTCGTCGACGACGATATCGACGTGTCGAACCTGGAAGAGGTGATCTGGGCGCTGATCACGCGCTCGGATCCGGCGACCTCGATCGACGTCATCCGCGGCGCCTGGTCGACGCCGCTCGACCCGCGCATCGAGCCGGAGCGCAAAGCGGCCGGCGATTTCACCAACAGCCGCGCCGTGATCGACGCCTGCCGGCCGTGGCACTGGCGCGACAAGTTTCCGGCGGTCAACATGCCGTCGCCGGAGGAGCGGCGCATTGCGACGGCGAAGTTCGGGCACCTGATGAAAGGCTGAACGGATGAGCGCAAAGCCGCAATGGCCGGACCTGCCGCTGGCGGCGTGGAGCGACACCTGCGAGACGCTGCATCGCTGGACGCAGGTCGCGGGCAAGACCCGCCTTGCGCTCACCCCGCTCATCAATCACTGGTGGAACGTCACGTTTCTGGTGAGCGCGCGCGGCCTGGTCGCGCCGGCGAACTGTTATGACCGGCGGCCGTTCGACATCGTTTTCGATTTCGTCGACCATGAGCTTCGCATCACGGCGAGCGACGGCCGCAGCGAAAGCTTCGCGCTGCGGCCGATGACGGTGGCCGACTTCTACGCCGCGTTCATGGCGCGGCTGCATCGCCTCGGCATCGACGTGCAGATCTGGACCATGCCGAGCGAGATCGAGAACGCCGTGCCGTTCGATGCCGACCGCGCCCATGCCCAATACGATCGCGACTATGTCGAGCGCTTCCACCAGGCCCTGCTGCAGTCGGCGCGGGTGATGAACGACTTTCGTTCCCGCTTCGTCGGCAAGGCGAGCCCGGTGCATTTCTTCTGGGGCAGCTTCGATCTGGCGGTGACGCGGTTTTCCGGCCGCACCGCGCCGCCGCCGAAAGGCGCGACGCCCAACGTGGCGAACTGGGTGATGGCGGAAGCCTATTCGCACGAGGTCTCGAGCTGCGGCTTCTGGCCCGGCAACGGCGGCTATGGCCGCGCCGCGTTCTACGTCTATGCCTATCCGGAGCCGGCCGGCTATGGCGCGACGCCGCTGCAAACGCCCGAAGCGTTTTACGACAAGACCGTCGGCCAGTTCATCCTGCCGTATGACGCGGTGCGGCAGGCCGGCGATCCCGATGCGCGCCTGCTCGGATTTTTGCAGGAGACCTATGCGGCCGCGGCCGATCTGGCGAACTGGGATCGCGCGGCGCTGGAGCGGGGGCATTAGTTTCGCATGGTTGAACTGAGCGGTGAACCGGCCGGCCAGGCGCCCGGCGCCCCGGGCATTGCGCCGACCTGGACCAGCAGCGCCAAGGACGTCGTCGGCTGCGCGCTGGGCGCGTCGCGCGTCTGGTTCACGCTCGGCTTCGGCATCATCAACGAAGTCTATTATCCGCGCATCGACACCCCGCAGATCCGCGATCTCGGTTTCATCGTCGCCGACGGCGCCGGCTTTTGGGCCGAGGTGAAGCGCCTGGAAAACTACAGTTTGCGGCTCATCGCCGCTGGCACTCCCGCCGTCGAAGTGGTGCATCGCCACGCGCGCTTTACGCTGACGCTGCGCGTCACGTCCGATGCCGATCGCGACGTGTTGGCGATCGAGGTGACGCTCGACGGCGATGCCGCGCTGCGGCCCTATGTGCTGCTGGCGCCGCGGCTCGGCACCGAAGGCCGCGACAACCTTGCGCAAATCCAGCGCTGCGGCGGGCGGCGGGTTCTGGGCGCCGAGCAAGGCCCGTTCGCGCTGGCGCTGGCGGCGGTCGACGACGCCCAGCAGGACGCCTTCGGCCCGGCCAGCGCCGGTTACGTCGGCGACAGCGACGGTTTCCAGGATTTCCAGCGCAACGGCGCGCTCACCTGGCAATACGCCGGCGCCGGTCCGGGCAACGTTGCGCTGATCGGCGCCCTGCCGCGCAAGGCGGTGCTGGGGCTCGGCTTCGGCAGCAGCGTGCAATCGGCCGCCACGCTCGCGGTATCGAGCCTGATGCAGCCGTTCGACCGGCTGCTCGACCGTCAGGTCGAAGATTGGCGGCAGTGGCACGCCCGCTCCAGCGCGTACGCCGTGCTGCAGCCGGACGAAACGGATGCGCTGGGCGCGCAATTCATCTTGTCGTCCATGGTGCTGCGGACCCATCGCGACAAGATCTATCCGGGAGCGATGACCGCCAGCCTGAGCGTGCCGTGGGGCAACAGCCGGGACGATCGCGGCGGCTACCATCTGGTCTGGCCGCGCGACCTGGTGAAATGCGCCACCGCGTTGCTGGCGTTCGGCGCCGAACCCGAGGTGCGCAACACGCTGCGCTATCTCATCGCCACCCAGAAGGCGGACGGCAGCTGGTACCAGAACCAGTGGCTCGACGGCACGCCGTACTGGGCGGGCCTGCAGCTCGACGAGACCGCGCTCCCGGTGCTGCTGGCGGCGAGCATGGCGGAGCGCGGCGCGCTCGACGGCATCGTGGTCGCCGACATGATCCGGCGCGCCCTGTGCTTCATCGCCACCACCGGCCCCTCGACCCCGCAGGATCGCTGGGAGGAAAACGCCGGCATCAACGCCTTCACGCTGGGAGCCGCCATCGCCGCGCTGGTTGCCGGTGCCGCGTTCCTGGCGCCGGCCGCCCAAGAGTTCGCCTTGGCGCTGGCCGATTTCTGGAATGACCGGATCGAAGCGTGGCTGACGGTGCAAGGCACCGCGCTGGCGCAACGGCTCAACGTCGCGGGCTATTATGTCCGCGTGGCGCCGCCCGACGTGCTGGCGCGTCCGCAATCGCTGCAGGCGATGCTGACGCTCAAGAACCGGCGCCGCGATGCCGACGTGCCGGCCGACCAGGAGATCGGCGTGGATTTCCTGCAGCTGGTGCGGTTCGGGCTGCGCAGCGCCGACGATCCGCTCATTCGCGACAGCATCGTGGTCGCCGACGCGCTCCTGAAAATCGACACGCCGAACGGCCCGACCTGGCATCGCTACAACGGCGACGGTTACGGCGAGCACAGCGACGGCCGGCCGTTCGACGGCGGCGGCCGCGGCCGCGGCTGGCCGCTCCTCACCGGCGAGCGCGGTCATTACGAGCTGGCCGCCGGCAACGATCCGACGCCTTATCTCAACGCGATGGCGGCGATGACGGGGCCGTGCGGCATGATGCCGGAGCAGGTCTGGGACAGCGCCGCGATCCCGGAGCGGCGGCTTTTCCCCGGCCAGCCGACCGGTTCAGCCATGCCGCTCGCCTGGGCGCACGCCGAATTCGTCAAGCTGATGATATCGCGCCAGCTTGGCGCGCCGTTCGACCGGCCGGCGGCGGTGTGGCGGCGCTATCGCGGCCGGCGCGCCGAGGCCAAGCGCGCGGTCTGGTGCCTGCATGCGCCGATTGGTTCGATCGGCCGCGGCATCGCGCTGATCATCGCGCTGCCGCGCCCGGCACGCGTGCATTGGGGGGTGGACGGCTGGCGGAATATTACCGATGCGGAGACGCAGGATACCGGGCTCGGCCTGCACGGCGTCGAACTCGACGCCGCCACGCTGTCGGATGCGCAGTCGATCAATTTCACCGTTCAGTGGCGCTCCGCGCAGGACTGGATCGGCCAGGACTTTCTGGTCGCCATCAGCTAACGGCGGACACGGACAGCAGAAACCCGCGATACATATCGCCGGGATCGCCGATCGGAGGGGCCGGCGAATCAGCGCCATCGGTAAAACTCCTTATCGGCAAGCGCGGCCATCGGCGTCGATCGCTCGGGTTTCCAAGCAGTTAAAGCCCCGGTAACCATGCATTAACCATTGCTTTGTCACGTTGCCGACATCGAACGGCAGTTGACGCGCCACATGGCACCCACCGGCAAGGCACTGACGGGCTGGCAGCATCAAGCCGACCGTCTCGCGGGCACGCACACCACATTGGGAACGAGGGCGATGGCTGTCGCAGATCAGGCCCGACGGCGACGCTTGACGTCGCTGCAGGCAATCGAAATGGAAACCGACGAGGCGGCGGAGACCCGGGAAGTCGAGTTGGCGAGCGAGCTCGAGCTGGCGCGCGCCAAGATCGCCGGGCTGGAGCGGCGCATGGCGAACGAGGCGGCCTCGACGCGGGCGCTGGGCGAGCAGATGCAGTTGCTGGCGGCGCAGTCCGAGACCGCGGAAAGGCGGGTCGCCGAGCTGGAGCGTGAGCTCGATGCCGCGCGCGACTGGCTTGCGCAAAAGGATGACGGGCTCGCCCTGAAGGACAATGAGAATCATTCGCTGCAGGCGTCGCTCGATCTGAGCGTCGGCGAAAACGCCCGCTTGTCGCAGCGGCTGGCGGAGCGCGACGCCGCCCTCGAACAGGTGCTCGCCAAGCAGGAATTCCTGCAGTCGGCGCTGGCCGCGGCGGAGAGCGAATGCCGGCGGCTGACCGACGACCTGATCGACACCTGCGAACGGCGCCGCACCGAAACCGGCGCGCTGGGCGCCCAACTCGAGACGATGTCCAGCCGCGCCACCACCGCCGAGACGCTGCTCGGCGAGGCGCGGGAGTGCCTGCTGCTGCACGTCGCCGAGCGCACCGCCACCGAGGCCAGGCTCGCCGAAGCGACCGCCGCCCGCGGCGCGGCCGAACGCAAGATCAACCAGCTTGGCGATGCGCTTTGCCACGAGCAGTGCCGCATCGACGAGCTCGAGCGATCGCGGCTCGAGCTTATCGAAGCCACCAACACGCTGATCAAGGCCTTCCAGCACCGCGATAACGCCTTCCGAGGCGCCGCGCACAAGATCGAAGCTCTCAACCGGCGGATCGCCGAGCTTCAGGCGGAAGCGCGCCGCGGCAAACGCCTGCAGGCGGCCGACAGCATCGATCTCAAGCCCGCGAGCGCCCGTCTCCGCGTCGAGGAATTGGGCGAACACGCGCGCCGCAAATGGGCCGAACTGGCCGGCGAATTGGCCCGCTTGGTAAAGCACCGGCACCAATCCCCGGCACCGCTGCTCGCCGCCAGCTAGGGCGCGCGGCCGTCGACCCGCCAAGGGCGATCGCGCCAGACGCCATCGCTGGTTTCATGTCCGCTATCGAGCATAGCGGACATGCCGACCCGCTACCGCCTCGCCCCTGTCGCGAGTGACCCAACTCGGAAGTAGCGTGCGCGTCGCGGCGTGCTCATCACTCGGGTTCCGCAGTTGCACCCGCCGCGTGGTCTAACGCTGCCGTAACCGGCTAATCGTTGAGCCATTCATCAGCTAGACTAGGCCGCCACGTCGCCGTCTTCCGAGCGCCCACGTCTTCGCATGAACGAACGGTAACGCGCCATGATGCGCGGCGGACTTGCTGCTGCCGATAGGGCGACGATGGCGAATCTCCAACGCAATGGATTTTCAGCGCGCAGTCATGGCCTATCAGCACGCCGAGCCGCCGGTATCGCCAAACCAGAACAACGTGGGCATCAAGCGGATCGGCATCGACACAGGTGATCGCAGCACATCTGCCGTCGGCCCCCGTTGACGCGGCCTTTACGTAAAGCTCACTTGCTAATAGGCGGCGTTTATAACATTGCAAAAAGATTAGGATTTATGGATCGAATTTTAATTGCACAAAGGAGGCTGAGACCCACTTAGTGTTCAAGGGGCAATTACCAAAAAGACGAACAAATAAAAGGAAGAATCGAAGTGAGAAAGTTTCTAACAATCGTTGGCTTGCTGACCGTCATCGCGACGCCAGCTTTGGCTCAAGGTCTCAGTTCTGGATATGGAACCGGGAATACTACGCCCTTCGCTTACGGACCGGACGGCAAGGCGCATCAAGTCATGACACCCAATGACCAACAGCAGTCTGCCGCGAGGCCGCTGTATAACGTCGCGCCCGACGGGCAGCAGCATCGGCTTCACAGCCGGAGTGTCGGCGGACCGGAAGGCGCGACCAAATGATCAAGGCGTCGGTGCGACCTGCGCCGCGCGTAATGCGAATGTGAAGCACAGACGAGCTCGCCCACCTCGCGGGCGGGCTCGCTTCGTCCCTTCTGTTTACTGCTGCCTGTAACTCCAAAGAACGTCGGCGATCTTGGCGGCGCTATTGATGGGACGCGGGGCCGGCTCATGACAGTGCCGGCTTTCTCGCGGCGCTCTCGGAGGTCTCGCCGCGGCATCGGCGGTGAGCGGTGATCACGGATTGCTGCAGTGCATGAGTTCGGTTTTGGGCCCTGCGCGTCACTTAGCGCCGCGCAGCGATATGTCTGCCATTGGGTGAACTACGGAAGTGCCTGATGGGCGCTCGATATGACGCGAATGACCCAACTCGGAAGTGGGAGTGTGCATCGCAGTCAGTCGCGACAACGTGGATCGCCTCGTGTGAGGGTCTAATCGAGCTCGTTATCCCGGCGCGAGCCGGAGCCGCGCGAGGACTTGTTCTTCTGCCTAATTAGCGTTGGTGTTTTGCACCCGCCAAGTCGTCCCGACATTGCTGATGGGCAGCGACGACGACACCATCGCGCCGTTCATCAGCCATACCGCAAGGTCGCCGGCACTGTCGAGCAATAGAATGTCGCTCTTGCCGTCGCCGTTGTAGTCGCCGATCTGCGCCACGCTCCAATTGCTCGGCAGCGTGCCGACATTTGCTGATAACGTAACCTGCGAACCGTTGGTGTACCAGATCGACAGCGTGCCGCTGTTGGTGTCGCGCCACAGGATGTCGGCATTGCCGTCGCCGTTGAAGTCGCCGACGCCTTGAACGACGAAGTTGCTCGTCACAGTGCCGAGGCCGTGGGAACCCGTCACCTGGCCGTTCTGCACCGCCCAGAGCGCGACGTCGCCGGCGGTGTCGCGCCATAGAATGCTGCCGTAGCCATCACCGAGGATCGTCCAGGTGTTGCTGACCGCACCGAAGCTCTTCGACGAGGCGACGGTCGCGCCATTCATAAACCAGACCGCCACGGTGCCGGTATTGCCGTCGCGCCACAGCAGGTCGCCCTTGCCGTCGCCGTTGAGATCGTCGGTGCCATAGAGCACCCAGTTGCTGGACAAATTGCTGACCGCGGTGGCCGAGGACACCGCCGCGCCCTTCATGAACCACATCGAGATGTTGCCGCTGCCGTCGCGCCATAGAACGTCGGCTTTGCCGTCGCCGTCAAAGTCGTGCTGGCTGATGATCGAAAAGCTTGACGGCACGGCACCGAGACCTGCCGACTGCAAAACTGCGCCGCCGTTCATCAGCCACACCGCCGCATTGCCGCTGGTGTCACGCAACGCAATGTCGCTCTTGCTGTCGCCGTTGAAGTCGTGGGGCGCGACGGGCGTCGTGATCCGCCCGATCTGATGGTCCGATTGTTCGGTGAACCACAGCGCACCGTCCGGCCCCGCCGTGATGCCTTTGGTTTGAGGGCTCGGCGTACTGAAAGCAAATTCGGTGAGGACGCCCGCGGTCGTGATCCGAGCGACGAAATCGTTGAACAGCGTGTTTTGTTCGGTGAACCACAGCGCACCGTCCGACCCCGCCGCGATGTCCGTAGGAACGCTGGCGGACGCAGAGGTGGTGAATTCGGTGATGGCGCCCGCGGTCGTTATCCGTCCGATCTTGCTGGTCTGTTGTTCGGTGAACCACAGCGCACCGTCCGACCCCGCCGCGATGCCCCAGGGGTCGCTGTTGTTCGTGGGGAGCGGGAATTGGGTGACGGCGCCCGCGGTCGTTATCCGCCCGATCTTGTTGTCGCCAAGTTCGGTGAACCACAGTGCGCCGTCCGGCCCCGTTACGATGTCGATAGATACAGCGCCGGACGCAGGGATCGAGAATCCGGTGATGGCGCCCGCGGTCGTAATCCGACCGATTCTGCCGGCACTGGCACTAAGATCATAATCGGTGAACCACAGCGCGCCGTCCGGCCCCGACGTGATGCCGTAAGGGCCGCCGCCGCCTGGCTTAGGGATCGGGAATTCGGTGATGACGCCCGCGGTCGTGATGCGGCCGATTTTGCCGACACCTTGTTCGGTGAACCACAGCGCTCCATCCGTCCCCGCCGCGATGCCTTCAGGCAAGCTGGCGGACGTAGGGACCGGGAATTCGGTGACGACGCCAGCGGTCGTTATCCGCCCGATCTTGTTGTTTTGAAATTCGGTGAACCACAGCGCGCCGTCCGGCCCCGCCGTGATGCGATTAGGGTCGCTGCCCGAAGGGAGGGGGAATTCGGTGATGGTCTGCGCCAGACCGGAGGTGGCCACTCCCGCAGTCGCCCCCAACAGGACGATCGCCGCCAGCAGCAAGCGTTGATAGGGGGCCTTCATTCGAGCCTCCTCGGGGGCACTCAGCGCGCCCAAATTACGCTTGCCTTACCAACGGCCGGCACCAATGCTGCCTTCATTGGGGGAGGGCAATGTCCTGCTGGCAGTTCCCCGATGAAACTTTACAGGTTGCCGACGTGCTCGCAAGGAGGCATTCCGACTTTATTTTGCAGAGCAATGGGCCGTTCTTGGCCCGTAACTGCCTCGACGGCGAACCGCTGGTGCGGCAGCTTTCTGGGGTAAAGCAGCCCCGCGTTCCGTGAGAGGGCACGGCAGAAATTGGGCCCGATTCGGACGTTGCACGAAGCGTGATGCAATGGACGACGAGGGGTCTGTTGGCTCCGCAGAATTGCTTAATTGGTATTGACGTTCTGGACCTGCCACGTCGTTCCGACATTGCCGATGCCAAGGGACGACGACACCGCCGCACCGTTCATCAGCCACACCGCCAGGTCGCCGGCGGCATCGAGCAACAAAATGTCGCTCTTGCCGTCGCCGTTGTAGTCGCCGACTTGCGCCACGTTCCAGGTGCTCGGCAGCGCGCCGACCGCCGCGCCGGACGTCACCTGCGTGCCGTTGGTGAACCAGATCGACAACGTGCCGGAATTGGTGTCGCGCCACAGGATGTCGATCTTGCCGTCACCATTGAAGTCGCCGACACCTTGGACCACGAAATTGCTGGTGACGGTGCCGAGCCCGCTGGAGCTCGTCACCTGGCTGTTCTGCACGCCCCACAGCGCGATGTCGCCGGCGCTGTCGCGCCATAGTATCTCGCCGTTGGTATCGCCGACGATGGCCCAGGTGCTGGGCAGCGCGCCGAAGACCGCCGTCGCGGCGACGGTCGCGCCGTTCATGAACCAGGCCGCCACGGTGCCGGTACCGCTGTCGCGCCACAACAGGTCGCCCTTGCCGTCACCGTTGAGGTCGCCGGTGCCATAGAGCGTCCAGTTGACTTCGGCACGTCTCGAAGGCAGCTCTGATCCGGAAACTACATCAATGACCGGCGCCGAGAAAGGTCGATGTCGGTTGCTGGCCGAACACGCCACGTGCCCGGCGATCGCTAACGGTCGCTTTCGGGCAAAGCGGACTCGCATGGATGGTCCGCCCGGCGCATTTATCGGTTCACGCCCCAGGACCAAGCATCCGCGGCAATCCGCCTGCGCTGTTGCCTCGCAACAATCACGCCGCCGCGGCTTGCGCCTCTCGCTCCAGCACGAAGTCGTAGTGCACCACGTAGAACGGCTCGTTCATGAGCTCGCCGCTCGGCGCCTTGGTGCCGGCCGGCATTTTCTCGAACGCGACGATCAGCGGCTCCTTCACGCCGTAGACCGCGTCGTCGTCGATCCATTCGTCGCCGGCCTGGAACAGATGCGTGACCAGGCCGTGATGGCCCGGCGCGTTGATGGCGAAATGAATATGCGCCGGCCGCATGTGGCTCATATTGGTGCGGTTCATCAGTTCGCCGATGGTGCCGTCCATGGGGATCGTGTAGGAGACCGGCGCCACGGTGCGGATCAGATAGGAGCCGTCAGCCTGGGTGCGATACAGTCCGCGCATCCAGGCGCCTTCGATTTCCGGCCGCTGCGAACTCGTAGAGTCCCTCGCCGTCGGTCTGCCAGAGGTCGAGCGCGGCGCCGGCGACCGGCTCGCCGGACAATCCGGTGACCTTGCCGCGCACGAAGCAGGTGATGCCCGGCGCATTGGCCGCCATATTGGCGCCGTTGGCCATGGCGGGCGCGTCGGGAATGTGGAACGGCCCTTCGACCGTGCTCGGCGTCGCCGTGCTCGCGCGGCGGTGATTGATGGCATCGACCAGCATGCTGACGCCGAGCACGTCCGACAGCAGGATGAACTCCTGGCGCTTGTCGTCGCACAGCTTGCCGGTGCGGGTGAGGAAGTCGATGGCGGTGAACCATTCCGCCTGGGTCGGCTCGATCTCGCGCACGAAGGCGTGAACGTGCTGCACCAGCGCCGTCATCACCTGGCGCAGCCGTGGATCGTCGATATCGCGCCAGCGCTCGCTCACGACGTCGGTCAAGGTCTTTTCGGTCGCATAGGCCATTGGGGTCTCTCCCTGGAATCCGGTTCCGCGAACGTCATCCGCCATTCAATTCCCGCCGCACCAGGCTTGCGCCTTCGGCCATCGCTTTCATCTTAGCAAATGCAATCGCGCGCGGCAGGTATTTCATGCCGCAGTCCGGCGCCACCACCACCCGATTTGCCGGCACATGGGCCAGTGCCCGCCGGATGCGCCCGGCGACGATCTGCGGCGTCTCGACCGTCATATCGGCCAGATCGATGACACCCAGGATAATGGTTTTCGACGGCAGTTCGCGCAATACCGCGAGATCGAGCTTGGGCTGCGCGGCTTCGATCGAGACCTGCTGGGCGCCGCAGCCTTCGAGCTCCGGCAGGAACGAATAGCCGGTCGGCTTGTCGTGCACGACGGCGGCATAGCCGAAGCACAGATGCACGGCGACCGTGCCGGTGACGCCGGCCAGGGCGCGCTCGAGGGCCTTGAGCCCGTACTGGCGCGCCTGGTCTGAATGCTGCTGCATCCACGGCTCGTCGACCTGCACCACGTCGGCGCCGGCGGCGAACAGATCCTTGATCTCGGCATTGAGCGCATCGGCGTAAGCCAGCGCCACCGCCTCTTCGTCGTTGTAGTAATCGTCCTGCGCCTGCTTGCCCATGGTGAACGGGCCCGGCACCGTCGCCTTGATCTGGCGCGCCGTATTGGCGCGCAACACCGCCAGATCGCGAAGCTCGACCGGCCCCTTGCGCCGGATCGGGCCGACCACGCGCGGCACCGGGATCGGCCGCCCGCTGCGGTTGATGGTGGTGCCGGGATTGTCGACGTCGATGCCGTCGAGCGCGGTGGCGAAGCGGTTGGAATAGCTTTCGCGCCGCTGCTCGCCGTCGGTGATGATGTCGAGGCCGGCGCGCTCCTGGTCGCGGATGGCGAGGATGGTGGCGTCGTCCTGCGCCGCATCAAGCTTGTCGGGCGCCACCAGCCACAGATCGTCGGCGCGCACCCGCGGCACCTGCTTCGACAGCCGCAAGCGGTCGATCAGCCATTCCGGTTGCGGATAGGAACCGACGAGGGAGGTGGGAAACAGCATGACAGGCCTTTTTTATCCTCCCCCGCGAACGCTGGGGAGGGGCACCACGCATAAGCGCGGTAGTGGGGGCGACGGCGGCGAGGTTGGCCTCTATGCCGCGCGCCCCCTCCACCGCCTCTTCGAGGCGGTCCCCCTCGCCCGCTACGCTTCGCTCCGCGGGGGCGGATAAGTGCCTACGCCTTCACCGCATTGGCGAACGGGTAGATAACATCGCCAGTTTTTTCCTCCGGCGGCGTCAGCACCGTCTGATAGCTCATGCCGCGCCAAGTCTCGAGGTTCGCGGCGTCGGTGATGTCGTGATACTGCACCTGCAACTGACGCGCTTTGACCCATTCGCCGTTTTTGCCGAACCGCACCCCATCGGCCATGATGCTGTTGACGGCGTTATTGCGCAGGTAGTCGGCGAGCTTGTCGTCGTTGAGGCTCTTGGTGCCTTCGACCGCCTGTGCCAGGACCTGCATGTAGCCGTAGCCCCAGCCGCCGAGATAGTAGCCGAGCGGATCGACGCCTTGGCCAGCCGCGCGCGCCTGATACTTCTTGAAGAAATCCGCAGCCGGCGCCATCATTTTCGCCGACGGCACCCAGTTGTCGTAGTTGACGACGCCGTTGAGCTTGGACTTGAGCCTGTCCTTGATGGCCGTTGCCTGCAGGCCGACCATGGCGCCGCCGAACATCTTTGGCTTCAGGCCAAGCTCGCTGGCGGACTGCACCATGCCGACCGAGCTCAGCGGATAGGAGCAGACCACGACGAGATCCGCATTGGCGGCCTGGATGGCGCGGATGATCGGCGAAAAGTCGGTCGTGTTCGGCGGGTAGGTTTTATCGTAGATGACGTTGAAGCCGTATTGCTTGGCGTTGGCGCGCGCGCCCTCCGAAGCGTTGCGCGAGAACTCGGCGTCCTCGGCGGCGATGGCGATGGTCTGCGGCTTCGGGTTTTGCGCCGCCGCCACCTGGAAGAAGCCCTCGGTGATGGTTTGCTTCGGGTTCGGACCGCCGGTCGGGATGTAGGAAAAGTATTTCGGGTATTTGAAGTCGGCGTTGGCATCGAGCGCAAACAGACTGATGAAGGTCTTGCCCCTCTGCATGACGACGGGTATCGCCGGCGCCACCATGTTGGTCGCGTAGCCGCTGACGACGAGGTCGACTTTGTCGACTTCGAGCAGCTTGGTGTAGATGCCCGGTACGGTGGAGGGGTTGGACTGGTCGTCGTAATTGATCAGCTGCACCTGGCGGCCGAGCAGGCCGCCCTTGGCGTTGACATCCTCCTGCCAGATCTGGGTGCCGAGCAGGGCCTGCTTGCCGTTGACGGCGAGCGGGCCGGTCAAGGCCATGCTGAAGCCGATCTTGATCGGCGCAGCGGCGCCCTGCGCGAAGGCGCGGGTCGTGGCCAGCGCCGGTGAAATCAGGGCAGCGCCGATGCCGGCATTGACGCCACGCCGGGTTATGCGGTGTCTCATGGGGCTCCTCCAGAAGCGGTTTTATCTTTTCATTGCACCGGGTCGGGCGCCCGGTCGCAGACCCGGCGCCACAGTGTCGGGCGCAGAATGCCCTGCTTTGGCGGCCGTGAAAAGGGACTGACCGGGAGCGTGGCAATGTGCCCGCGCGGCCGTTGCGGGCGCGCGCACGGCCAAGCTCGCCGAAAGCCGATTGCACGCCAGGGAGGAAATAGGGGAGACTGACACCCAAGGAAGCCGGCGGAGCAGGCTTCCATATCCGGGAGGACGATCATGCTACGACGCATAACGACCGGCGCGCTGTTGGCCGGGGCCTTCAGTCTATCGGCCGCGGCGGCTTTCGCGCAGCAACAGGACGCGCCCGCTGCCGCTCCGGCCGCCACCGAATCCCCATCACCGCCCGTCGCGCCACCAGCCGCGCCACCGTTGGCGGCCGCACCCGCACCGGCTCCGTCCACCGGAGCCGCGCCCGCACCGGCTCCAACGGCTGCGGCGCCCGCGCCGGTACCGGCTCCCTCCACCGCAGCCGCACCCGTACCGACTCCGTCCACCGCAGCCGCGCCGGCACCGGCTCCGACGGCTGCGGCGCCTGCGCCTATTCCGGCCAGCGCGGCGCTGCCGCCCAGCTCGGTGATGGCCGATCGGCCGGCCAACAATCCGGCCGCGGCAAAGCTCGCGCCGGTGCCGGCGCCGCCGATTGCGGCCGCCGCCGACAAGCTTCCGCTCGACAAGCTCAAGGTGCCGGCAGGCTTCAAGATCGAGGTCTATGCCAGCGGCATTGCCGACGCCCGTTCGCTGGCCCAGAACGACGATGGCTCGGTGATCTTCGTCGGCAACCGCGTCCGCGACAAGGTCTATGCGATCGTCAACAAGGACGGCAAACGCGAGGTCAAGATCGTCGCCCAGGGGCTGTACCGTCCGAACGGCGTCGCCTTCAAGAACGGCACGCTCTACATCGCCGAGCTCTATCAGATCGACAAGATCGACAACGTGCTGGCCAATCTCGCCAACGGGCCGCAGAAGCCCACGGTGATCATCCCCGGCTTGCCGAAGGACGAAGCGCACGGCTGGAAATATCTGGCGACCGGCCCGGACAAGTGAGAGCCGCGCTGGCTGCAAGCGCACGCTAGCGCGGAAGCCGTGATGCCGACGATCCAAGAGTGGTCAATTTTGAACAGACTGACCCCGCCAGGTGCCGCAGATTCGGTGCGGCGATTCTAGCCAGGCGGGGAATCATGGCGGCTCCAAAGAACGACAAGCACAAGGACTACGCGCGCTATGCGGCGCATTGCCTGAACATGACAGCCGCGATAAACGATCAGGAAGATCGCGCCATGCAACGCGAAATGGCGGCCGAATGGCTGAAGCTGGCGGATGACGTCCGCCGCCGTCCCAGACGCCCGCAGATGCAAATGGGCTGACGTATCGGCCGACATAGGCCGCCTCGGTTGGCGGCCTCATGCCCGGATGTCGGCGGCGCGTCGGCAATGCCCTGCGCCACGGGTAATGCATTATCGATTTTTTCGCCGCGTTCGGCGCCGACGGCGGCGGCCTATCGCACGCTTTTCCAAGGATCGGGCTTTTCGTTAGGCACGGGTATGCGCTTGAGCGCTTCTTTGTATGCCTGCTCGTCGGCTTTGGTTTTTGCCTTATCTTCGGTTTTTTGCGTGTCTTGTTGGTGTCTTTTTCCTCTTCCCCCTGCCATGTCCTGGGCGTGAGCGGCCACCGTCATTAAGGCAATGGCCAGCGCGCCGATGAGGATGCGCATTTTAAATCCTCCGGATTGAGGAACGTACCCGCTAGATGAGCGTGTCATAACACCAGCCTTCGGCGAAAATAGGATGCAACGGCGGTTTTATACGGACCGCGAGACACTATAGCCGATGCCCAAGACGCGGTCTGCGCGTCCGCGGCGCTGCGACGCCCGCTTTCACGCATTCTCGTAGAGCGCCGCGGCGCGGACGTCGTCCTCGATCATCCGCCAGATGCGATCGACCAGGGCGACGAATTCGCCGGTGCGCTTGATCGCCAGGTCGCGCGGCCGCGGCAGCGGGATCCTGATCTCGGCCTGCAGCCGGCCCGGCCGCCGCGCGAACACCAGGACGCGGTCGGACAGGAACACCGCCTCGTCGATCTGATGGGTAACGAACAGCACGGTCTTGCCGCCGCGTTCCCAGATGCGCAGCAATTCGGTCTGCATGATCTCGCGGGTCTGCGCATCGAGCGCCGCGAACGGCTCGTCCATCAGCAGGATTTCGGGATCGATGGCGAGCGCGCGGGCGAGATTGACCCGCTGGCGCATGCCGCCGGAGAGCTGGCGCGGATAATAGGCTTCGAAACCTTCCAGGCCGACGAGCTTAAGGAGCTCCATGATGCGCTTGCGATCGGCCGGGCCGATCGCGCCGGCGACTTCGCGCCCGATCAGGGCGTTGGCGAAAACCGTGCGCCACGGCAGCAGGCTGTCGTTCTGGAACACGAAGCCGCGGTCGGTGCCCGGCGCACGCACGATGCGGCCGTCGAGCTTGACGTCGCCCGCGGTGGCGGGCTCGAGCCCGGCGACGATGCGCAGGAACGTCGTCTTGCCGCAGCCGCTCGGCCCGACCACCGCAATGAACTCGCCGCGCTCGATGCCGAGATTGATGCCGCGCAGCGCCTCAAGATCGCCGAACGACTTGCTCAACCGCGAGACTTCAAGCTTCGGCGCCATCGGTCGATCCTTTAGTCCGGCCTGGAGCGCGATTGCGGATCATGCTGTCAGTCCCTGGTCCACGGCACCAGCCGCTTCTCGAGCCAGCCGAAGCCCGCCGTCAGCACGATGCCGGCGACCGCCAGCACCACGACGCCGGCGAACAGCTCGGGCATGTTGAAGGCGTCCGCCGACTGGCTGATCAGCCGGCCGAGGCCGGCGCGCGAGCCGAACAGTTCCGCCACCACGACGGCGATCAGGCCGCGGCCGATGCCGAGCTTGAGGCCGGCCAGGATGAACGGCACCGCCGACGGCAGCGACACCTTGAAGAAGATCTGCCGTTGCGACGCGCCGAACGACCGCAGCATCTCGATCAGCCGCTCGCTGGTGGTGCGCAAGCCCGCCTCGGTATTGATGGCGACCGGGAACAGCACCAGCGAGATCACCACGATCACCTTCGACCAGATGCCGATGCCGAACCAGAGAATGAACAGCGGCGCCAGCGCGATGGTCGGGGTCGCGTAGAGCCCGGACACCCACGGCTGCAGGGCCTGCTTGGCGGTGACGCTCGACGCCATGGCGAGGCCGAGCGCGATGCCCAGCACGCTGGCGATGACATAGCCCACGGCAAATTCGGCGGCGCTGACGCCGACGTGGTGCCAGAGCTCGCCGGTCATCGCCAGATCATAGATCGCGACCGCGATCTGCGAGGGCGCGGCAAGAAACAACGCGTTGGCGACCAGCACCCGGCTGATCAATTCCCACAGCAAAAGTCCGCCGACGACCGACAGCGTGCCGGCGAGATAGCGGCGCCGCAGCGCGCCGGCCAGCGGATGCGCCGCGGCCGTCGCCGCCGGCCGGGATGCCGGCGCCGCCAGGGTCTTTGCGCCTTCGCTCGTTGCACTCATGTCGGCCGGATATCCGTCAGTCGGAAGTCTGGGTCACGCCGGGCAGCAGCACGCGCTCGACCGGGAAATCGGCCGGCAGATCGCCGAGATCGTGCAAGGCATCGATCACGCTGCCGACCTTTCGCCTGGAAACCCTGCCGGTCGGTTCGAACAGATCCTTGTCGTGAAGGAACGCATAGGCCTTCTCCACGTCGTCGCGCGCGATCCTGCTGGTGTCCATCTGCAGCGCGATGGCGGCTTCGCGGTTGCCCGGGTCGTCGAACCAGGCGACGCCCTTGTTGTAGGCGTCGAGAAATCGTTTCAGCACGTCGCTATTCGCCGCAGCCCAATCGCGGTTGACCGCCATGCCGGCGAACGGCATGTCCGGAAGATAATCGAACGTGAAGCCGAGATTGGTGAAGCCCGCCGTCTCGGCGAAGAAATTGAACGGCATGGTGAGGAGCGCGGCATCGACGGCGCCCGACTTGAGCGCTGCGAAGCGCGCGCTGGTGGCGCCGGCATACAGGTCGTCGTAGTCGCCCGCTTTCAGCCCGTGCGGCAGCAGCATCCGCTCGGTGAAGATGCGGGTGATATCCTTGGCGCCGCCGATGATGACGGTCTTGCCCTTGAGATCCTCGATGGTCTTGATCTCGGGCTTGGCAAGCAGCGCATAGGGCGGCGCTTGAATGACGATCCGCACCAGCGCCAGCGGCGCGCCCTTGTCGACGGCACGGATCGGATCGACCATGCCGGCACTGGCCGCGACGTTATACGAACCGGCGGCGAGCTGCTGGATCACCGAGGCATTCGACTGGGCGAACACCAGGTCGATCTTCAGATCGGCCGCTTCGAAATAGCCGTTCTTGACGGCGATATGCAGCGGCCAGAGGTTGGCGGACGTCGCGTCGACCGAGCCGACCGATACCGTATCGGCGGCCCGCGCGGCGGGCACAAACAGCGCCGCGCCGATCAGCGCCGCAACACCGAACAGTCGAACGGCGGTACGCCGCATGGTGGCTCCGATCGTCAGGTCTGCGCATGCGCGCGGTAATGCCGTGCAATTTCCGCGCCGGTCGCCTTCCACACCTTGCCGTGGTCGCTGATATAGCGAAGCGCCTCGGCGAACGCGTCGATACGGTGCGGCACGCCGGTGAGATAGGGATGGATCGCGATCGCCATGACGCGGCCGGACTGCGCGCCTTCGCGATAGAGCACATCGAATTGCCGGCAGATCATCTCGCGGAACTCGTCCGCGGTGCGGTGAAATTTCTCGAACGCCGGCTTGTCGTTGATCTCGTGGCTGTACGGCACGCTGACGAGGTTCCGGCCGCCTTCCAAGGTCATCATGTAGGGCTGGTCGTCGTTGGTCCAGTCGCAGACGTAGTCGCAGCCCGCGGCGGCGAGCAGGTCGAGGGTGTCCCAGGTTTCCTGCAGGCCGGAGCCGAGCCAGCCGCGCGGGCGCGTCCCGGTAGCCTGCGCGATGGTGGCGAGCGTAGTCTTGATGATACGCGGCTCGTCGCCGGGCGGCGCGGCATTGAGCCGGCGGGTATTGCTTTCGCAATGCCCCATCCACTCCCAGTCGAGCTTGTTGGCTGCCTGGATGATCGCCGGATGCTCGGCGCACACCTCGCTGTTGAGCGCCACGGTGCCGCGAATGCCGTAGCGCTCGAGCACCTCCATCAGCCGGAACACGCCGACGCGATTGCCGTAGTCGCGGGACGACCAGGTCGGCACGTCCGGCACCGGCACGCCGGTGCCGCCGGAGCCGGGCGGCACTTTCTCATCGAGCGCAAAGAACTCGATGTTGGGAATGACCCACAGCGCGACATGCGCGCCGTTAGGCCATGCCAGCGGCGGACGATGGATGATCGGCGAATAGGGAAACGGGCCGTAGCGGGCAGGCTTCATGTTTTCAACTCGCCTTCCTGGCCGACGCAGTGTTGTCGGCGGCAGTCTTGTGCCGGCGGAAGTCCCGCCAAGATGCCCGACCACCTCGTCGACATGCATCACGTCGGCATATTTGTGGTGCAGATCGAACAGGTTCACCTTGTGCGACAGGATGCTGCGATCGAAACAGCATTCCTCGACCAGCACGACATGGTAGCCGTGCGAATAGGCGTCGACCGCGCTGGCGCGCACGCAACCGGACGTGCTCTCGCCGCACACGATCAGGGTCTGGATGCCGAGTTGCGTCAGGTGCGCGGTCAGCGGCGTGCCGTAGAACGCGCTGGCGCGCTGCTTGGTGATGACGACGTCGCCCGCTTGCGGCTTGAACTCCGGCCGAATCGCATAGTCGGATGCATCGATCGACGGCTTCTGCCGTTTGGTGGCGCTGACGAAGGCCGGCCGGCTTTCGGAGCGGACATCGCCGGTCGAATAGAAGATCGGCAAGCCGGCGGCGCGGGCCGCCGCGAACAGCCGCTGGGTCGGCGCGATCGCCGCGTACGCATAGCTTCCGCAGGCGCTCGGGTAGGCTTTGGCGATGCTGGCCGGCGGCTGCGGCCCGCCGCGATAGACGAGCTCGTAAAGGTCGATGGCCAGCAACGCCGGCGCCGGTCCGACGAAAGTGCTGCGGCGATAGCTGGCATAGATTTCGAGAATGTCCGCGGTGACGATGTCCTTCCAGCAATGGTCTTCGAAATCGTCACTCCTGCTATCTCCCATTGCCGATGCTCCTGTTGCGCCCGCGAATGGCCCCGTCCCGGCCGCCCGCGCGCAGCTTGGCATAAACGGCAACGCGACACCAAAAGCCAGACGCCGGGCCGACGGTCCAGAAGGCCATTTCGCACCACCGCCGAAGGCGTTAAAATTCTCGTCATAATGTGCGCCAATTCTACAAGTTCCATATGGGGACATGGCGCCTTGCGAACGGGAGGACGTTCATGATTGCCCTTTCAGTCAACGGCAAGACCTACAATGTCGACGTCGAATCCGATACGCCCCTGCTCTGGGTCATCCGCGACACCATCGGACTGACCGGAACGAAGTACGGCTGCGGCATCGCCCAGTGCGGCGCCTGCACCGTTCATATCAACGGCGCCGCCACGCGCTCATGCCAGGTGCCGGTCGGCTCGGTCGGCAGCAAGAAAATCGCCACCATCGAGTCGCTGGCGCAGAACGGCAGGCTGCATCCGGTGCAGCAGGCCTGGCTCGATCTCGACGTGCCGCAGTGCGGCTACTGCCAAAGCGGGATGATGATGGCGGCGGTCTCGCTGCTCAAGGAGAAGCCCAAGCCCACCGACGACGATATCGACGCGGCGATGACCAACATCTGCCGCTGCGGAACCTATCAGCGTATTCGCGCGGCGATCCATGCCGCGTCCGACAACGCCTGAGGGGGACGCCATCATGACTCGCATGTCAAAAATCGATCGTCGCTCTTTTGTGGTCGGCTCGACTGCGGCCGGTGCCGGCCTGGCGCTCGGCTTCGCCCTGCCGTTCGGTCCGCAAGCCGCTCGCGCCGCGGACAGCACGCCCGAGGTCAACGCCTGGGTCGTCATCAATCCCGACGACAGCGTCGTCATCCGCATCGCCAAGTCCGAAATGGGGCAAGGCACCCTGACCGGCCTGGCGCAACTCACCGCCGAGGAGCTCGGTTGCGACTGGTCGAAAGTGTCGACCGAATTTCCGACCCCGGCGCAAAATCTGGCGCGCAAGCGCGTCTGGGGCGATTTCTTCACCGCCGGCAGCCAGGGCATTCGCAGCTCGAACGAACTGGTGCGCAAGGGCGGCGCCGCCGCCCGCATGATGCTGGTTGCGGCCGCCGCCAATGCGTGGAACGTGCCGGCCGCCGAATGCTCCGCCGCCAACAGCGTCATCACCCACACGCCGTCCGGCCGCACGGTCACTTTTGGCAAAGTGGCGGATGCCGCCGGCAAGCTCGATCCGCCCAAGGACATCACGCTGAAGGATCCGAAGACCTGGACCATCGCCGGCAAGCCGCTGAAGCGGCTCGATACCCCGGACAAGCTCATCGGCAAGACGATCTACGGCATCGACGTGCGTCACCCGGGAATGCTGTATGCGGCGATCAGCGCCTGCCCGGTGTTCGGCGGCAAGGTGCAGAGCTACGAGGCCGCCAAAGTGGCGGACATGCCGGGCGTCAAGCAGGTCGTGAAAGTCGGCGACAATGCCGTCGCGGTCGTCGCCGATTCATGGTGGCGGGCGCGCAGGGCGCTGGATGCCCTGCCGATCAGTTGGGACGAGGGCGACAACGCCAAGGTGTCGAGCGCCACGATCGCCGATTTCCTCAAGGAAGGCCTCGACGCCGATCAGGCCTTCGTCGGCAATCAGGCCGGCGACGCCAAGGGCGCGCTGGCCGGCGCCGCCAAGGTGGTGACGGCGGTCTATTCCTATCCGTACCAAAGCCACGCCGCTATGGAGCCGATCAACGCCACGGCGCTGTACACGGCGGACAGCTGCAAAGTGTGGTGCTCGACGCAGAACGGCGAATCCGCCCTGGCCGCCGTCGCGGAGGCGTCAGGCCTGCCAGTCGCCCAGTGCGACGTCTACAAGACCTATCTGGGCGGCGGCTTTGGCCGGCGCGGCCAGACCGACTATGTCCGCCAGGCCGTCGCCATCGCCAAAGAGCTGCCCGGCACGCCGATCAAGCTGTTGTGGACGCGGGAGGAGGACACCACCCACGACGTCTACCATCCGGTCACGCAGTGCAAGATGCAGGCCGGCTTCGATGCCGACAAGAACCTGATCGCGCTGCATATGCGGATTTCGGGCCAGTCGATCCTGGCTTATCAACTGCCGGCGCGGATGGAGAACGGCAAGGATCCGCTGACTTTCCAGGGCCTCAATGCCGGCGGGGCCGAGGGCGCGTTCGGCTACAACGTGCCGAACCTCTTGATCGATCACGCCATGCGCAATCCGCCGATCCCGCCGGGCTTCTGGCGCGGCGTCAACTCGAACCACAACGCCATCTATGTCGAGACTTTCATCGACGAGCTGGCCCATGAGGTCGGCCAAGACCCGCTCGCGTTCCGCCTCAAATATCTCAAGCCGAAGAATGCCGCCGTGCTCAAGGCGGTGGCCGAGAAGGCGGGCTATGGCAAGCCGGCGCCGCAAGGCATCTATCGCGGCCTGTCGCAGATCATGAGCTTCGGCAGCTACGTGGCGGCCTGTGCGGAAGTGTCGGTGACCGACAACGTCGTCACGGTCCACCGCATCGTCGGCGGCACCAATTGCGGCCATGCCGTCAATCCCGAACAGGTGACGCGGCAGATCGAGGGCTCGTTCGTCTATGGTCTTTCCGCCATGCTGTACGGCGAATGCACCGTGCGCGGCGGCCGCATCGAACAGAAGAACTTCGATACCTATCAGGTGATGCGGATCGACGAGATGCCGCTGGTCGAAACCATCGTCATGCCCGACGGCGAGTTCTGGGGCGGCGTCGGCGAGCCGACGATCGCGGTGGCGGCGCCCGCCGTGCTCAACGCCATCGCGGCGGCGACCGGCAAGCGCATCCGCAGCTTCCCGCTCAAGAACACCGATCTGAGCGCGGCCTGACCGGGTCTCCAGGCGGCAGCCGCGGCTTGACCGCCGTGGCTGCCGCCCGGTTTTAACGATGACGATGGCACGCCAGGCAAAAACCCGCCGGCAGATATTGCGAGGCGCGGGCGCCGCCGCCGCCGCAGTCGCCGCTTGGCCGCGGACGCTGCGCGCCCAGGCGCCGCCGCGCGTCGTCATCGTCGGCGGCGGCTTTGCCGGCGCGAGCTGTGCCCGAGCGCTGCGCGCGGCCGACAGCCGCCTTGCCATCACGCTGGTCGAGGCGCGCCGCATCTATACGGCCCCGCCGCTGAGCAATGGCGTGCTCGGCGGGCTGCGCGAATTGTCGGATCAGCAGTTCGGCTACGACAAGATCGCCGCGGCGGGCATCAGCGTCGTCTTCGCGGCGGTGCTGGCGGTCGATGCCCAGGCCCAGAGCGTGACGCTATCGAGCGGCGTCAAGCTGCCGTTCGACAAGCTGGTGCTCGCTCCGGGCATCGCATTGCGTTTCGACGCCCTGCCCGGCTACGACGAAGCCGCCGCCGCGGCGGCGCCGCATGCCTGGACCGCCGACGGCGCGCAATACGACCTGCTGCGCCGCCAGATCGCGGCGATGGACGACGGCGGGCTGGTGGCGATCGTGGCGCCGGCCAATCCGTCGCGCTGTCCGCCGGGGCCTTATGAACGGGCCAGCATGATCGCGCGCACCCTGAAAACCAACAAGCCGCGCTCGAAGGTGGTCATCCTCGATGCCAAGGACGCCTTCACCATGCAGCCGTTGTTCCTCAATGCCTGGCAGGAGCTTTATCCCGGCATGATCGAATGGAAGTCGCTGTCGTCCGGCGGCAATGTCGCGTCGATCGACGTCAAGAAGAAAACCATCGAGACCGATTTCGACACCTACCAGTACGCCGTCGCCAATGTCATCCCGCCGCAGCAGGCCGGCAAGATCGCGGCGCTGGCCGGCGTTGCCGACCGCACCGGCTGGTGCCCGGTCGATCCGGTGACCTTCGAATCGCTGCAGCACAAGAACATCCACGTCATCGGCGATGCGGCATTGGCCGGCGCCATGCCGAAGTCGGCGTTCTCGGGAGCGATCGAAGGCAAGCTCTGCGCCGCCGCGCTGGCGCGCGTTCTCGCCGGCGCGACGGCGGCGGCGGCGCAACTGCCCAGCAATTGCTACAGCCTCGTCGCTCCGGGCTACGCGATTTCGATCAGCGGCCTGTTTGAGCCGGTCAACGGCGAGTACGCGGCAGTCGACAATTCGATCCATTCCAGCCCGCTCGATGCGCCGCCGTCGCTGCGCGCCGAGGAAGCAAACAACGCCGATGCCTGGTTTCGTACCACGACGGCCGAGATTTTCGGCTAGGCGCTTGGCCGGCATGGCGGCGCTGGCGCTCGCCGCCGCATGCGCCGCGCCGGCCCGTGCGCAACTGGTTCCCTATGCGATCGTCGGCGACGCCATTCCGGCATCGTTGAGCGGGACTGCGGGCGATCCGCTGCGCGGCCGGGCGATCGTGGCCGATCGCAATGCCGGGCTTTGCCTGCTGTGTCATTCCGGACCGTTTCCGGACGACCGGTTTCAAGGCAACATCGCGCCCGACCTTTCGGGCGCCGGCGCGCGCTGGAGCGAGGGCCAGTTGCGGTTGCGAATCGTCGATGCCGGCAAGCTCAATGCGGCTACCATCATGCCGCCGTTCTATCGCATCGATCACCTGACGCGGGTGCCGTCGGTCTATCGCGACAAGCCGGTGCTCTCGGCGTTGCAAGTCGAGGACGTCGTCGCCTATCTGATCACCTTGAAGTAAGGCGAACAAACCAACATGCCGCAGCATCGCCACTCTCGGCGCACGATATTGCAGGCGGCCGGCGCGCTGGCCGGCGGCGGCGTCCTGCTGCGGCTTTCGACCACGCCGGCCGCCGCCACCCCGGAGACGATGCGGGAGGCGATCCGCAGCGTGATCGGCGAAGCCGCCGTGCAGAACGGCAAGGTCAAGCTCGACCTGCCGCAGATCGTGGAAAACGGCAACGCGGTGCCGTGCACGGTCGCGGTGGACAGCCCGATGACGGCGACCGATTACGTCAAGGCGATCCATATCTTCAACGAGAAGAATCCGCAGCCTTACGTTATCAGCGTGCAACTCGGGCCGCGCGCCGGCCGCGCCGCGTTTTCGACGCGCATCCGGCTCGCCGAACTCGCAAACCATAACGGCGATCGCCGAATTGTCCGACGGCACCTGCTGGTCCGGCGCCACCGACGTCATCGTCACGCTCGCCGCCTGCATCGAGGAGTCGATCCACTGATGGCCCGCACGCTTATCCATGTTCCGGCGACCGCCAAACGCGGCGAGATCATCGAGATCAAAACGCTGATCGCGCACGTCATGGAGACCGGCTATCGCGTCGGCGTCACCGGCCAGCCGATCCCGCGGGATATCATCGACGACTTCGTCTGCACCTATAACGGCGAAGAGGTGTTCCGCGCCAAGCTCTATCCGGCGATCGCCGCCAATCCCTACATCGCGTTTTTCACGCTCGCCACGGAGAGCGGCACCATCGCGTTGTCCTGGACCGATCAGCACGGCGCCACGCAGGTACAAACCGCCCCGATCACAGTCGAATGAAACCGGCCGCATTTGTCATCGGCGCGCTCTTGGTCACGGGTCATGGCCTTGCCGCCGAAATCCCCCTGGATCAGCGCCGCTCCGACAGCGAATTCATCAGCGCCGCTACGCGCGCCATGCAGAACGATGACGCCGCCAACCCCGGCATGCTCGCGGTGCTCGACGGCGAGACGCTGTGGAACGCGAAAGCCGGCGCGGCGCAAAAATCATGCGCCGATTGCCACGGCGACGCCGCGGCGAGCATGAAGGGCGTCGCCGCGCGCTATCCGGCCCTGGTGCCGGGACAAGACCATCCGCTCGATCTCGAGCAACGCATCGACCTGAGCCGGGTCATCGACCAGAAGGCGCCGGCGCTGCCGTTCGAGAGCACGGACCTGCTCGCGCTGACCGCCTATGTGGCGCGGCAGTCGCACGGCCTGCCGATCGCGATCGCGGCGACCGCGCCGGCCGAGCCGTTCATCGCGGCCGGCCGGGCCCTGTTCGAGACCCGGCAGGGCCAGCTCAATCTCGCCTGCGCGCAATGCCACGACGACAACTGGGGCAAGCGGCTGGCCGGCAATCTCATTCCGCAGGCGCAGCCGACCGGCTATCCGATCTACCGGCTGGAATGGCAGGAGCTCGGCTCGCTGCAGCGCCGGCTGCGCGATTGCATGACGGCGATGCGGGCGGAGCCTTACGACTACGGCGCGCCGGAGCTGGTCGATCTGGAGTTCTATCTGATGTGGCGCGCCCGCGGCCTGGCGATGGAAACGCCGGCCGTGCGGCCGTGACGGGTCATTGCCCGCCCGTCGCCTGCTTCGTATGGTCGCCGCGCATTGCCAACCGCGCAAGGACCCGACCGATGAACGACGTCGCCGCCGATCCGGAGATCAAAGCCAGCTACGCCGCAAAAGCCTGGCAGTCCGACGTCATCGTCGATCTGATCAAGCATTACGGCTTCCCCTACATCGCGCTCAATCCGGGCGCGAGCTATCGCGGACTGCACGACTCGCTGGTCAATTACGGCGGCAACCAGCCGCCGCTGTTGCTCTGCCAGCACGAGAAGATCGCGGTGCAGATCGCCCACGGCTACGCCAAGGCGACCGGGCGGCCGATGGTCGCCATCGTGCACGACGTCGTCGGCATGCTGCACGCCACCATGGGCATCTACTACGCCTATATCGACCGCTGCCCGGTCTTTGTCATCGGCGCCACCGGGCCGATGGACGAAAGCCGGCGGCGGCCGTTCATCGACTGGATTCACACCGCCAACGTCAACGGCGAGCAACTGCGCCATTACGTGAAATGGGACTACCAGCCGGCCAGCATCGAAGGCGTGCCGGATTCCTTCATGCGCGCCTATGCGGCGATGATGACCGAGCCGCAAGGCCCGATCTACATGTGCTACGACGCCTGGCTGCAGGAGCAGCCGCTGACCAAGGACGTCGCGCTGCCGAAGCCGTCCGCCAACAAGGTGCCGGTGCCGATGGCGGCGGACGCCATCGCGCTCGCGGAGGTCGCCGATCGCCTGCTGGCGGCCAAATATCCGGTGCTGATGGCCGAGTACGTGGCGCGCAGCGCCGACGGCTTCGACAACCTGGTGGCGCTGGCCGAGACCGTGGGCGCCGCCGTGTTCGACGTCCATGCCCGGCTGAATTTTCCCAACCGCCATCCGCTCAATCTGTCCTGCGAGAAGGAAATATTCCGCGACGCCGACCTGATCCTCTCGCTCGACACCCGCGACTGGGAGAAATCCACCCACTTCAACGACCGCACCAAGCGGCAGGTGGTGCCGCACTATCCGCCGCACTGCGAGATGATCGAGGTCGGCTTCGGCGAGATCAACCTGAGCAAATGGTCGATGGATTACGCGCGCATGCCGACCTGCAGCCTGCGCGTCCTCGGCGACACGTTGACCGCGATCCCCGAATTGACCCGGCTGTGCCGCGAACGCATCGCCGAGGACGCGGCGCTGGCCCGGATGGTGGCCGAGCGCGCCGGGATCGTCGCCGCCAAGCACGACGCGCTGTTCGCCAAATGGGCCGCAGCGGCCAAACAGGATTGGGACGACGTGCCGATCACACTGCCGCGGCTCGCCAGCGAGATGTGGGACGTGATCCGGGACGAGGATTGGGTGCTCACCGCCTGCAATCTGCAGGACTGGGTCTACAAGCTGTGGGACTTCGACAAGCCCCACCGCCACCCCGGCCAAGCGCTCGGCACCGGCACCCAGATCGGCGTGTCGCTCGGCGTCGCGCTCGCCCACCGCGGCACCGGGCGGCTGGTCATCGACATCCAGCCCGACGGCGATCTCATGTTCGATGCCGGCGCGCTGTGGAGCGCGGCCAAGAACAACATCCCGATGCTGATCGTCATGTACAACAACCGCGCCTATTACAACGACTGGGAGCACCAGATCCGCGTCGCCAATTTCCGCGGCACGCCGGTCGAGCGCGCCTACATCGCCCAGGACATCACCGGCCCCGAGCCGGATTTCGCCACCATGGCGAGGAGCATGGGCTGGTACGCCGAAGGCCCGATCGAAAATCCCGCCGACATCGCGCCGGCGCTGCGCCGCGCCATCGCCCAGGTCAAAGCCGGCAAGCCGGCGCTGGTCGATACGGTGGTGCGGCCGCGGTGAAGCTTACGTACTCCGTCTCCCGCGCGTGCGGGGCGAAGGTGCGGGCTCGAGGGGCCTATCCGCTGGGCTCAGAGTGTTCTCTCCAAAGCGTCAGCCTCTGCGGCAAGCCCCCTCACCCTCGCTTCGCGACGAGCTCTCCCCGCGCAGCGGCGGAAAGGTGAAGTTCACTCCTTCACGGCCTTCACCGGCGTCTCCGGCGTCAGGCCGCCGCGGCGGCGGGCGAAGGTCTCCTTGCCGGACTGCTCCCATTGGCCGGTGACGGCGCGCTCCGCGTAGGTGTCCCACACCGCGTCCCAGTCGCCGAGCGAATAGCCGTGCCACGGCGACTGCGGCTTGAGCTTCGGCAGGCCGAGTTCCTGCCAGATCGTGCGCGCCCGCTCCATGAACTCGCGCTTCGGCAGCGAGAGCGGCGGATCGGGCTCCTTCTGGGTAGCGTCGATCAGCATGGTGGAATCCTCGCCCCCACCCTGCCCTCCCCCGCTTGCGGGGGAGGGTTGGGAGGGGGACTTCGGGCCGTGCCCGGCGGAACGATACGGCGCGATCTGCACGTCCTTCGCCGGATCGGCCCGATAAGCCAGCGACCAGAACACCGCGTCGGTGTTCTGCGGATCGATGTCGTCGCTGACCGCGATGACGTATTTGCCGATATCGGCCTGCAGGCTCGCGGCGCCGTACAGCGCCCGCCAGATTTCGGTGCGCGGCACGCCGGGCGCGAACTGCACGAACATCACCTTGCGCAGATTGGTCAGCGGCTCGTGCATGACGACGCGGCGCACGCCCTTGATGGCGAGCGTATCGCGCAGATACGCCAGATAGCGCGGCTCATAGGCGACGCGCTTCATCACGCTCGATTCGCTCGGCGTCACCTCGCTCAGGATCGTGACCCAGACCGGCTTGCGCTTATGGGTGATCGCGGTGACCTGCATCGACATGTTGAAGCCTTCGAGCGCGACGTGGCCGTGGCTTTCGCCGAACGGGCCTTCCGGCTCGAGCAGTTCGGGGTCGATCAGGCCCTCGACCACGAGCTCGGCATCGGCCGGCACGTCGAGATCGACGGTGACGCCCTTGACGACGCGGATCGGCGCGCCGGCGAGCCCGCCGGCCACCGCCATCTCGTCGCAATCGATCGGCAGCTTCTGCGGCCCGGTGAACATCACAACCGGCGCGCAGCCGACCACGATGGCGATCGGCATCGGCTGTTGGCGCTTGCGGTATTTCTGCCAATGCAGATAGCCGCCGGCGCCGCCCGGCCGCGCCGCCATGCGCACGCCGAGCCGGTCGGTCGCCTTCAGTTGCGCCCGGTAGGTGCCCATGTTGCGGATGCCGGTCTCGGGATCCGCGGTGATGCACAGCGTCGCGGTCAGGTAGGGCGCCGCGTCATAGCCGGGCGTCGAGATCGGCACCGGCAGCGATTTCAGCCCGCCCTCGCGCTGGCGCAGCGCGTCGCCGGTGATGACGACCTCCTGGCACGGCGCCGCGCTCACCGCGACCGGCGCGATCGGATTGGCGATGGCGCGCATCCAGGCATCGCCGATTGCCGCGACCGGGCAGCCCATGCCGACGGCGTAGATGCGCGCCGACGCCGCCAGCGCGCCGATCGCGACCGGCACGTCGTAGCGGCGGCCCGCGCCGTCGACCACGTTGGTAAACAGAAAAGCGCGCCGCTCGTCTTCATCGAGGCCGCCCTGGAATTGCCAGCGCGTCAGCGGATGCAGCTCGGTGTCCTTGTTGATCGGCCGGTCGATCGTCACCACCAGGCCTTGCGCCTGCAACCGCGCCAGGTGCTCCTGGAAATCGAGCGGCGGCGCCGCCGATTGCGACGTGGTTTTCTCAGCGCCGGGTTTGTCGAGCATCGCGCACGCCTTTTGCTGTCACTCTCGCGGCACGGCTATGGCCGGGCACGACGTCGCACTATTTCTTGTTCTTCTCGTGCTCGGCGATGATCGGCTTGGCGACGCGGAAGCAATCGACGCCGATCGGCGCGCCGCAATAGATCATGACCTGGGTCAGCGCGGCGCGGATCTCGTTCGGGGTGAGGCCGTTGTTGAGCGCGCCGCGCACGTGGGTGGCGAACTCCTCCATCTTCCCCAAGGCGCCGAGCATGCCGAGGTTGAGGAGCGAACGCTCGCGGGGTTTGAGGGTATCGTCGCCCCAGGTCTCGCCCCAGCAATATTCGGTGAGGATGCGCTGAAAATCGCGATTGAAGTCGTCGACATTCGCCAGCGCGCGGTCGACATAGGCCTCGCCCAGAACCTGTTTGCGCTTGGCGAGCCCGAGATCGTAGCGTTTCTGATCCATTGGCGTTTCCTTTTTTAGGCAGAGGACGGAGTGACGGACGACAGAAAGACGAAGAATAGACGGCAATCGAACGTTTCTGCAATCCGTCCTCCGCCTTCCGTCCTCACTCTTCCGCCGGGCCGCCCTTCCAGCGTTTGACGATGCCGGTATCGATGCCGAACAGGTCGAGCAGCCGGCCGACCGTGTGATTGATGATGTCGTCGACCGACTTGGGCCGGTTGTAGAACGCCGGCACGATCGGCGCGATCACCGCGCCGATATCGGCGAGCGTCGCCATGGTGCGCAGATGGCCGCCGTGCAGCGGCGTCTCGCGCACCGCCAGCACCAGGCGTCGCTTTTCCTTGAGCACGACGTCAGCGGCGCGCGAGAGCAGCGACGCGGTGACGCCGGTCGCGATTTCGCTCATGGTGCGGATCGAGCACGGCGCGACGATCATGCCCATGGTCGGAAACGAGCCCGAGGAGATCGCCGCGCCGATATCGGTGACCGGATAGTGCACGCTGGCGAGCGCCCGGACGTCCTTCGGCTTGTAGTCGGTCTCGTAGACGAGCGTCAGCTCCGCCGACTTGCTCATCACCAGATGGGTCTCGACCTCGGCCTCGCGCAGGAGCTCGAGCATCCGCACCCCGTAGATCGTGCCGGAGGCGCCGGATATGCCGACAATCAGCCGCGCCGCCTTGGCCATTCCTGCCCTCGTTTCCTGTGGCGGCTGGTTGTGCCACGCCGCGCCGCGGCGTTCCAGTAGGCCCTAACCCGCCGCGAAGGCGCCGTGCTCGATGGCGTCGAAGCCGCGCAGGAGGACCTCGACGGCGGCCTGCGGAAACTTCGCATTCATGGCCCGTTCGTAGGCCGCGACGTTGCCACGGGCGGCGGCCGGCGGCGCGGCGGTTTGACCGAGCGGACCCGATTGCGTGACGGCATAAAGCGCGCGCTGCTGCAACTGCTCGGCGTCGAGCTCGACGGCTTTCACCTTGTCGCGAAACGCTTCCTGCAGGGCCGGATCGACCAGCGTCGCGGCGCCTTTGAGCTTGCGGCGGGCGTCGCGGATCGGGATGATGGTGAGCTCGCGCCAGCTGCGCACCTTGTCGTCGAGCTTCTTCACCTCGTCCGCCGACAGCGCGCGGCCGTCGTCGGCCAGCCAGAACAGGAACAGCAACAGGTTGACATCGACGCCGCAATCGTCCTGCAGGGCGATGCAGGCGTCGGACACGCCGGCCTGGCGATAGAAGTGCAGCGAGAAGCGCCAGAACGGCGTTGTTTGAGCGTCCTTGTGTGTGTCGTTCATTGTTGATCCCATCTGAGGTACGCGACTGACGGCTGCCGCGATCGTTCTCATGCCGCAAACAGTTTCTCGTAGGCGCCGGCGTCGCGCAGCGCGGCGACGATGCGCTCCGGCATCAGCGGCGTTTCGGCGAAATGGACGTCGAACGGCGACAGCGCGTCTTCGACCGCGGCGATGATCGCCGCCGCCGCCGGGATGGTGCCGCCCTCGCCGGCGCCCTTGACGCCGAGCGGATTGAGCGGATTGACGGTCTCGACATGGGCGATGGTGCAGGTCGGCACGTCGGTCGCCATCGGCAGCAGATAATCGGCGAAGCTGGTCGTCAATGGCTGCGCATTGTCGTCGTACTGCATCCATTCAAAGAGCGCATTGCCGATGCCATGGGCGACGCCGCCCTGCACCTGGCCGTCGACGATCAGCGGATTGATCACGCGCCCGCTGTCGTGGGCGACGGTGTATCTGAGGATTTTCACGCCGCCGGTCATGGCATCGACCTCGACTTCGACGACGTGCGTGCCGGAGCAGTACGCCGCCTGCGCCGGCGTGTAATAGGCGGTGTGCTCAAGACCGGCGGCTTGCCCGACCGGCAACGAGACGCCGGGAACTCCCTGGGCCAGACGGGCCAGCTCGCCGAAGCCGATCATCGGCTTGTTGCCGGTGCCGGCGACGGCATTGCCGTCTTCAAGGTCGATGTCACCGGCATCGACGCCGAGCGCCCGCGCCGCCAGCGCGATCAACTGTTCGCGCACCGACTGGCCGGCGATCAGCGCCGAGCAGCCGGCGTTCACCGCCTGGCGGCTGGCGAAGGCGCCGACCCCTTGGGCGATCGCGCCGGTATCGCCGATGGTCATGACGACGTCCTCGAGGCGGCAGCCGACCTGCTCGGCCACGATCTGCGACAGCGTGGTGCGCGTGCCCTGCCCCTGGTTGGTGGCGCCGGTCGCCACCGCGACTTTGCCGCTGGGCAGCACCCGCACCGTGACACCCTCGAACGGGCCGATCCCGGTGCCCTCGACATAATTGCCGAGCCCGATGCCGATGAAGCGGCCCTGATCGAGCGCGGCGCGCTGGCGTTCGCGAAAGTCGTCGTAGCCGGCCTGCGCCAGCGCGGTCGCCTGCCCGCTGGGATAATCGCCGCTGTCGTAGATCAGCGGCTTGCCGTCGCGAAAGATCAGGCCGACCTCGTATGGCATCTGCTCGGGCTGGATGAAGTTCCGCCGCCGCACTTCGGCGCGGTCGAGCTGCAGTTCGCGCGCGACGCGGTCCAACAGCCGCTCCATGGCGAACACCGCCTGCGGCCGGCCGGCGCCGCGCACCGGCGTGGTCGGCACCTTGTTGGTGAGCACCACCATGGTGTCGAGCTGATAGGCCGGAACCACGTAAGGCCCCGGCACCGTCGCCGCGGCGATATACGGCATGACCACGCCCCACGGCACGAAGGCGCCGGTGTCGTGCAAGAGCCGGCCGCGCACCCCGAGGATCTTGGCGTCGCCGTCGACCGCGATGGCGACGTCCCAGTATTGATCGCGCTCCTGGGTCGCGCACAAAAAATGCTCGCGGCGGTCCTCGATCCATTTCACCGGCCGGCCGAGCTTCAAGGCCGCCGCCGGGATCGCGGCCTCCTCCGGATAAAAGATCGCCTTCGGTCCGAAGCCGCCGCCGACGTCGGGCGCGATCATGCGGATCAATTCCAGCTCGCGGCCGAGCAGATCGGCGAGCGTGCGCCGGCCGATATGCGGCGTCTGGGTCCCCGACCAGACCGTGAGCATTTCCGAGGCCGGATCGTGGCTCGCCAGCACGGCGCGGGTCTCGATGGCCATGCCGCCGCCGCGGTGCTGCCAGAGCTGTTCCTCGAACAGATGGGGCGCGGCGGCGAAGACGGCGTCGATGTCGCCATAGGCCAGCCGGAACGTCGCGGCGACGTTCGACGCCAGATCGGAATGGGCGAGCGCTGCGCCCTCGCCGAACGCGTCGCGGCAATCGCCGGCGGCGCCGAGGATTTCGTAATCGACGATCACCGCGGCCGCCGCATCCTCGGCGATATAGCGGCTGTCGGCGATCACGACGGCAACGCCCTGGCCGACATAGCAGACCTCGTCGCGCGCCAGCACGAACTGGGTGCGCGCCGCCGCGATGGCCGGATTGGGCAAGAGCATCGGCAGCGGGGTGCGGCGCATCGGCTCCGGCAGATCGTCGGCGGCGATCACCGCATGCACGCCGGGCATCGCCAGCGCCGGCGCGGCGTCGAGCGAGCGCAGCCGCGCGTGCGCATACGGCGAGCGCACGAAGCAGGCGTGCAGGAGGCCCGGCACCTTCACGTCATCGACGAAGCGGCCGCGGCCGGCAAGCGAGCGCCGGATTCTCGAGCCGCGTCACCCGGGCGCCGAAATGTTTCGCCCCCATGGTTCAGCTCGCTTGCCCTGCGCCGCGCGCGGGGGCGGGTTGGGAGGGGGTTGCGCCGCGCAACCGCTGCGCCGCGTCGAGCGCCGCCTTGACGATGCCGGCATAGCCGGTGCAGCGGCAGAGATTGCCGGTGAGCGCCTCGCGCACGTCGGCTTCGCTCGGCTCGGGATTTTCGCGCAACAGTTCGGTCAAGGTCACCAGCATGCCCGGGGTGCAGAAGCCGCATTGCAGGCCGTGATTGTCGACGAAGGCCTGCTGCAGCACCGAAAGCCCGCCGCCGGGCGTCAGCCCTTCGACGGTGATCACCTCGCAGCCGTTGGCCTGCACGGCGAACATCAGGCACGACCGCGTCGAGCGGCCGTCGACCAGGACCGTGCAGGCGCCGCACACGCCGTGCTCGCAGCCGAGATGGGTGCCGGTCAGCCCAAGCTCGTGGCGCAGGAAATCGCCGAGCGTCAGCCGCGATTCGACGATGCGCACATGCGCCTTGCCGTTGACCGTCATCCGCGTCGGCTGTTTGCTCATTGCTCGCTACACGGTGCCCGGCAGGTCGACGCCGGCGCGCCGCGCCGCGTCGCTGAGCGCCCGGATGCTCAGGACCTGCGCCAGGTGCCGCCGATAATCGGCGCCGGCATGGATATCAGCGACCGGTTCGACCTGCCACGCCGTGGCGGCCGCGTAGCGGATCAAGCCGGCATCGAGCGGCTGGCCGGTCAGCCGCGCTTCGGCCGCTTCGAGCCGCAGCGGCGTCGCCGCGACGCCGAGCAGCGCCAGCGCCGCGCGCCGCACCACATTGCCGGCGCCGACATCGAGCAGCACCGCGGCGCCGGCCAGCGCGAAGTCGCCGTGGCGGCGGGCGAACTCGTGGAAGCCGTAACCATGGCCGCTGCGCCAGATCGGCAGGTCGATCGCCGCGATCATCTCGTCCGGCGCCAGCGCCGTGGCCATGAAGCCGGTCGAGAACTCCCGGAACGGCACCTGCCGGATGCCGCGCAGGCTCGCGACGTGAAGAACGGCGTCGTAGGCGGCGCAGACTGCGGGCAATTCGGCGGCCGGATCGGCGTGGGCGAGGCTGCCGCCGATGGTGCCGCGGTTGCGGGTCTGGCGATGACCGACGTGACGCAGCGCGGTGGCCATGAGCGGGCAATGCTGGGCGATTTCGGACGCCACTTCGAGGTCGCGCTGGCGCATCATGGCGCCGATCCGCAGCCGTCCGTCGCCGACCGCGATGCCGCGCAGATCGTCGACATGGCCGAGATCGACCAGATGATCGACCACGACGTAGCGGAAGTTCATCATCGGCACGAGCGATTGCCCGCCGGCGAGAATCTTGGCGTTGGGCAGCGTTGCGAGCAGCTGGGCTGCGTCTTTGAGCTGCCGCGGCGCGTGATAGTCGAAGGGCGCTGGCTTCATTGGTCCGGTTGCGGCAGACGAATGGCGACGGTGTTTCGCATCATTGCCTCGTCACCGCGGCGCTTGAATTGGCGGTCCATGCGGCGGTCCATGCTGCTGTTCGGCATCCGCGGCGGCCGAGGAATGCCCGATGTGCTTTTGATCCTAAAAGTCAGCATAGATTGCCGGGCCAAGCCCGGCAATGACGATGGACGGCAAGCGCGAAAGATGAGACGCGCGACGCGCTACGCGGTCTTGACGCCGAGGTCCGCCATCTCCTTGGCGTAGGCCGCATCCATGCGCGAGGCGATGCCGTGCTTGGCAAGCTCGGTCGCGAACAGGCGGCGGACTTCCGGCTTCTCGTCGATATAGTCGACCTGGTCGCCGCCGACGCGGCGGCTGATCCAGGCCTTCGGCACGCCCTGGGCGTTGCGGATGGCGACGCCCTCGTGCTTGAAGGCGAGGTAGCGCGCCGGCGTCGTGCCGGCATTGAAGTGCTGGTGGAACCACATATTGGGCGGCACGATCATGGTGCCGACCTCCCAATTGTAGCGCTGCGGCTCCTCGCCCTCCGGCCACATCAGCGAAAAGCCCTCGCCCGACAGCACGATGACGTGCGCGCCCGGCCCGTGGGCGTGGGCTTTCTTGTAGGTGCCGATCGGGAATTGCGAAATGTGGCTGTTCATCGATCCCTTGGCCATGTTGAAGCGGATATGGCCGCCGCCGGCGCCGCGCTCGGCCGCGGTGATCAAGGGAATGTTGACGGCGTCCGGCACGAAATTGGTCGTCAGCAGGAAGCCTTTCTGCTCGCCCTTGGAGCTGAAATAGTCGGGCTCACCGGAGAAGCGGTCCTTGAAGTCGTATGTGGTGTTGAAGATGAAATCGACGTCTTCATAGAGATTGATGACCGGCGGCGCGTTGGTGACGGCGACGTAGCGCGCCGGCTCAAGCCCCGAGCCGTTGAAGTGCTGGTGATGGCAATTCAGCGGGATGGCGAACAGCGCGCCTTCCTTCCACTCGAAAGTGATGCGGGCGCCGGCGTCGTTCCATACCGTGGTCGAGCCGCGGCCGCTCAGGATCAGGACCATCTCCTCGTAAAGCTGGCGATGCGGGCGCAGGCTCTTGCCCGGCGGAATCTCCATCACGTAGCAGTCGTTCGAGGTGCGCGACGCGTCATGATTGAGGAACACGGCGTTGCCGCCGCGCCGTTCCCATGGCTTCAGCTCGACCGTTCGCAGGTTCTGCACGTAGAACGACGGGATGATGTCGAGGCCTTCGGCCTTCACCCAGCGGGTATACGGCGTTTCCTTCTCGGTCTTGAACTTGTTGGCGAGGTCCTCGGAAACGACGGCATTCTTGGCCATTAGGCTCTCCTTTGCAAAAGTCTTCGTTCGGCGCACGATCCCATCGACAACCTCCTAGGCGGCCGCCCGCGGCGCCACCGTGTCGGCGATGGCCACGCATTTCTCCGCCCGCATGCGCACGTGGATGGAGTCGCCGGTCGGCGTCCGCAGCGACGGATGGACGCGCGCCAGCAGGACAGAATCGCCCACTTTGACCTGAAAATCCAGATAGTCGCCGAGGAACACTTTCGCCGCCACGGTGCCGACATAGACGTTGTCGCCGTCCTCGCGCGCCGGCGCGGCTTCCGACAGCTCGACGTCCTCGGGCCGTACCGACACCACCACCGGCACGTCCTTGGCCAGCGTCTCGACGCATTGCACGTTGAGCTCGCCGAGCGCGGAGGCGACCCGGTAGCGGCCGTTGCCGGCGGCGGCGGCGACAATGGTGCCGCCGATGAAATTCGTGCTGCCGACGAAATCGGCGACGAACTTGTTGCGCGGCCGCTCGTAGATATCGCGCGGCGAGCCGATCTGGACGATGCGGCCCTCGCTCATGACGGCGATTTCGTGGGACAGCGCCAGCGCCTCGCTCTGGTCGTGGGTGACGTAGATCGTGGTAAGGCCGAGATCGCGCTGCATGCGCTTTAATTCGAAGCGCATCGCCTCGCGCAGCTTGGCGTCGAGGTTCGACAGCGGCTCGTCGAGCAGCAGCAATTGCGGCTCCATGACCAGCGCGCGGGCGAGCGCGAGGCGCTGCTGCTGGCCGCCGGAGAGCTTGGTGGCGTCGCGGTCGACCAGCTCGGCGAGCTGCACCGCGGCGAGCATGCGCATGACTTTTTGCTCGATCTCCTTGCGGCTCGGCCGCTGTTTGCGCACTTCGAGCGGAAACGCGACGTTCTTGAAGACATTCATGTGCGGCCAGATGGCGTAGGACTGGAACACCATGCCGAAGTTGCGCCGGTTGGGCGCGACGAAAATGCGTTTCTCCGAAGCGAACACCACGCGGCCGTCGACCTCGATCGAGCCCGACCGCGGCCGCTCCAGCCCGGCGATCGACCGCAGCGTCGTCGTCTTGCCGCAGCCGCTCGGCCCGAGCAGCGTGAACAGCGCGCCGTCGGGAACGTCGAACGACACGTCCTGTACCGCCTTGACGACCTGGCCGCCGGCCGCCGCATAGTCGGTATGGAGCGATTTCACGCTGAGCATGGGGATCTCGCCTCAGGCTTCGCTCTTGTCCGCACCGGCAAGATCGCGGTCGTGGCGATGATCATGGCCGTGGTCATGATCATGATCATGATCGCCGTGCGCATGGCCGTGGTCGTGGTCATGGTCATGGTCATGGTCATGGCCGTGATCATGGGCGTGGCCATGGTCGTGATCGTGCTGGTGGTCGTGATCATGCTCGTGATGGTGCAGGCGCTGGCGCGGCCGCGGGCCGCGCGGATCCTCGCTGAACACCAGGGACTTGATCGTCACCGGCACCGTATAGGACGGCATGCGGATGCGGCCGAGATCGATATAGTCGAAGTCCCATAAGACCACGCCGTCGATGACCAGCATCTCGCTGTCGACGTGCAACTCCTCGCGCAGGATATGGCCCAGGGTCTGCGCCACGTCGCCGTCGAGCATGATGAACAGCGGCTGCTTTTTGGCGATGCGGTCGGCGAGCCCGCGCTTGATGCCCTCGGCGAAAGCGGCGAGCCGCTCGTAGGACGGCAGGCCGGTCCAGCGCAGCGCCAGCGCGATCTCGCGCTCGGTGTCGACAATATCGAACGCCGTGATGTGATCGCGGATCGCCTTGGCAAGCTCCTGCGGATCGATCCGCTCGGCGGCGACGAACGGCGGCAGCAGGACCTGCAGGTTGCGGCGCGGCAGCAGCACGCCGGGCGCCGAAATGTAGCTGGTATTGCCGGACAGCTGCACGCTGTATTCGGAGGCGCCGAGCGCGGTGGCGCGGATGCATTCGCCGGCCGGCAACACCGGCCACGGCAAGGCGCCGGTGGCGATGCGGTCGCGGATGGCAGCCCCCAGCCGCGGGCCCATGTCGCCGAAATCGCGGGTCTCGCGCTCATAGACATATTCGGACACGCCGCCCGAAAACATGATGCCGTCGATCCGGCCGAGGTCGTCGATCGGATCGGTGAGGTAGAGATGGGCGACGTCATGCGGCATCGGCCGGGCGGTGATCGCCGCGACCAGCGCATCGGCCATGCCGTCGGCGACTTTTTGCATGTCGGCCGGGTCGATGGCGTCGCCGCGGTTCCAGGAGAAGCCGGCGCGCTTGGCGTGATGCTTGCCGGCCGGATCAAGCCGCACGATGCGCCCGTCCTCGACCACCTGCAGGCGGCCGCCGATATGCACGGCGGCGGTGGCGATCACCTTGCCCTTGTCGACCAGGCCGAGCTTGGTGGTGCCGCCGCCGATGTCGACATTGAGGATACGCTTGGCCTGGTCGCTCGAGACCCGCGCGGCGCCGGAGCCATAGGCCGCCAGCATCGATTCCATGTGATGGCCGGCGGTGGCGGTGACGAACTCGCCGCCCTGCTCGGACAGGATCGCGGCGATGCCCTGGGCGTTGTCGCGGCGCAGCGCCTCGCCGGTGAGAATGACGACGCCGGTATCGATGCGGTCGGGATGCAGGCCGGCGGCCGCATAGGCGTCGTCGATGATGGCGCCGAGCTTGGCGTCGTCGATGCGCTCCTCGCTCTGATAGGGCGTCAGCGCCACCGGCGACTGGAACAAGGTCTCGCGCGACACGACGTAATACCGGCTGGTCAAATCCTCGCCCATGCGACGCAAATTGACCCGGGAAAAGATGACCTGGGTGCCGGAGGAGCCGATATCGATGCCGACCGTCATCAGCGACACGAAGTCCTGCACGCCACAGCGGATTGTCTTCCAGCGCAACGTCGTCGTCTTCGAAATCGTAATCGTGGTCGTGATCGTGGTCGGAATCTTCGCCGTGCTCGTGCACGATGTTCTGACCGTAAAGATGGTCGGTCAGTGTGTGGCCGCCCTTTTTCTTGTCTTCCGGGTCGGACATTCATGGTCTCCTGGCGCGGCCAACTCTCTGGCGTGGCCAATGGCTTCTTTCCCGCGCCGCTGCGCGCAGGTCAATGCCAAGAGCGGAGGCAACCGGGGGACGACGGGCCGCAGCGGACGATCCGGCCGCAGCAGGTTCTGCTCCGGAGGGCGCTGCGCCGGTTCCGGGCGAACTGCCCGAACGGCCGAAAGACGGCGCGATGATGCTGGGGGGAGGTCTTTTCGTCGCAGGCGAGGCCGGCCCTAACAGGCTTGTCCCGTCATTCCGACCTGCTGCGGCCGTCGTTATGCGGCAGGGCCGTGCCGGCGGCGAGCAGAAACCAGGCGAGGAAAATGTACCAACTCGGGTTGCCGGTCAGTGCCGGGATCGGCAGCGAGATGGGCAGCGCCGCCAGCACGCCAAGGAGGGCCAGACAGGCGGCAATCACATACAGGGCGGCATTCGGCGCGTACAGTTTCATGGCACCCAACCTAAAGCTGCTGCGATCCGCCGAAGCGGCGATAATCTCGCTTGCATGGTGGGCGACAAGTCTTAAAAATCGAGAACAACGGTGCTTGCAGTGAACAACAATCGAAACAACAATCGCGGTATGTACTATGACGGTAAAAGCATCTTTAAGCAATTGGCCCGACCAGCGGGCGTGACACTTAAGTAAGCTATAAGATTCCAATTGTAAGGATAGCGGTGACTTCAGGAGCCATCCATGGGACTGCTCATCAGATTCTGGCGCGACGACAGCGGCGCAACGGCGATCGAGTACGGACTGATCGCAACCGGAATTGCGGTCGCGATCATTCCGGTCATTACCGGACTTGGCACCCACATCAAGTCGACGTTCTCGTCGATTTCATCGGCGCTCAAATAGCACCGGGCTGCAACGCCGCCTCACGTCACGCGAATGACGATTTTGCCGAAGTGCGCGCCCGCAGCCATGTGCTGGTAGGCCGCCAGCGCTTCGTCGAAGGCAAACACCCGGTCGATCACCGGCTTGATCCGGTTGGCGGCGATGGCGGCGTTCATCGCCTCGAACATCTCCGTCGAGCCGACCGAGATGCCCTGGACGTTGGCGCGGCGCGCCAGGATCAGACTGGGATTGAGCTCGGTCGCGGCGCCGCTCAAGCCGCCGATCATGCTGATCTTGCCGCCTGTCCGAATGGCGCCGAACGAGCGCGCCAGCGTGCCCTGGCCGCCGACCTCGACGACATGATCGACGCCGCGGCCGCCGGTGAACGCCACCGCCGCCTTGTCCCATTCCGGCGTGGTCTTGTAATTGACCGTACCGGCAGCGCCCAGTGTCTTGGCGCGCACCAGCTTGTCGTCGCTCGACGAGGTGATGACGGGGACGATGCCCATGGCATGAGCGAATTGCAGCCCGAAGATCGAGACGCCGCCGGTGCCCTGCAACAGCACCGTCTGCCCGGCGATGAGCCTGGCGTGGTTCATCATGGCGTGCCAGGCGGTGACGCCGGCGCAGGGCAGCGTCGCGCCTTCCTCGAACGACAAGTGCCCGGGGATCTTCACGACGCCGCCTTCTTCCAGCACGGCATATTCGGCCAGCATGCCGTCGATGCTGCCGCCGAGCGCGCCGGCCTGCACGTCAGCGCTCGGCTCGCCGCCCGGCCAGCGCTGGAAGAAACAGCCCGCGACCTTGTCGCCGGCCTTCACCCGGGTGACGCCGGGGCCTGCCTCGATGACTTCGCCGGCGCCGTCGGACAGCGGGATGATGTTGTCGCGCACCGGCATGCGGTAGGTGCCGCGTACGATGCCGAGATCGCGAAAATTGAGCGAGCAGGCCGCGACCTTGACCAGCACCTGGCGGTATTGCGGTTTCGGCTCCGGCAACTCGACGCGCTTTAACGCTTCGATGCCGGCGCCGCCCTTGGGCAACTGATAGGCACGCATTGGTTTTCTCCGGTATTCGCGCCCAATCCGCGCGGCTAAACTGGTGAGCGGTGGGGGCGAGGCTGTGGGAGATGCGACGATGCAAGTCGACGGCTTGACCACGGTGCCGAGCGCCTACAGCGCCACAGCCACCATAGACCGCCTGGAATCCGAGGTAAAATCCAAGGGCATGACGGTGTTCGCCCGTATCGATCATGCCGCCGGCGCGCAAGCGGTCGGGCTATCGCTGCGGCCGACCGAGCTTTTGATCTTCGGCAATGCCCGAGGCGGCACGCCGCTGATGGCGGACGCGCCGACAAGCGGCATCGATCTGCCGCTCAAGGCGCTGGCCTGGGAGGATGCGGACGGCAAGGCCTGGCTGTCCTACAACGAGCCGCGCTGGATTGCCGATCGCCACGGCGTATCCGGCCAAGCCGCCGAAGTCGCGCAGCGGCTCGGTGCCGCGCTGGCGGGCCTGGTCGAAGCGGCGGCCGGCGCCTGAGCGTCAGCTGACCGGCAGGACACTGACCGACACGCCCATGCGCTGGCCGCCGGAGCCGAGGATGACGCCATCGACCGGCGCCACATCCGTATAGTCGCGGCCGACCGCCAGCATCACATGCGCCTCCTCGGCCAGCACGGCGTTGGTCGGGTCAAGTCCCAGCCAGCCGATCGCGCCGCCGCACCACAGCATCACCCAGGCGTGCATCGCTTCGCTGCCCTGCAGCCGCGTCGCATCGGTTGCCGGCGCCGAGCGCAGATAGCCGCTGACATAGAGTGCCGGCAGGCCGAGGCCGCGCAGGCCGGAGATCATGATGTGGGCGAAGTCCTGGCAGACGCCGCGCCGCAGCGCGAACGACATCGGCGGCGTGGTGGTGACCGTGGTGGCGCCGATCTCATAGACGATGTCGGATTTCAGGCGATGGATCAGCGCGATGGCCGCATCGAGGATCGGGCGACCGGGCGGGAAACTCTCGCGCGTATAGTCGCGGATCTCCGGGTCGAGCGAGACCATGCGGCTCGCAAACAGAAAATGCGCCGGCGACAGCGGCCCGATGTCGCTGGTGGCGAACGCCTGTTCGCGGACCGTTTCCCAGGGCGGCGTCGCCATCGGTTCGGGCTCGAGCGGCGCGTCGACCGCGACCCGGGCCGCCAGCCTGACCGTCAGGGTGTCGTGCGGCTCCGCGATCTCGATCCAGGTGAGGCGGTTGCCGAAAAAATCCTGGCCCTCGCGGCGATGCACCGGCTCGGGCAGGATTTGCAGGGCGGACACATGAACGCGCTGGCCGTCGCGATGCACCGGCGTCAGGCGCAACACGTGGCGCGCATGCGCGACCGGCGACGCATAGGCGCAGGTCGTCGTCTGGCGGACGTCATAGATCACGCCAGCGCCTCCCAAACGGCATCCGACCGCTCGTTGTTGGTGAGATAGGCCGCACTGATCGCATTCGACAGCTTCATGAGCGATTGCTCGATATCGACGATCAAGGCGTCATCGATCTTGGCCGCATCGGCGGTGCGCAGGCGGGTCGCGATCGAGGCCGCGATCTGCTGCACCGGGGACAGCCGGCCAGTGGAATTGCGCCGCGGCAATGCCCCGAGATGCGTCTCGATGCGGTCGAGCTGAAACTCGACCGATCGCGGGTTGTTCGGATCGAGCAGCACGAGATCCATGACCGGCGCCAGCGCCGCGACCATGACATAACGCTGCCGATAGCTGATCTGGCTGTCGGCAATCTCCAGGAGCACGTCCAGGCTGCCGTCGGGCGCACCGGCTTGCGCGAACGCCCGGATCAGGCGGCAGGTCAAGAGCGCGCGTTCGATGCGGCGGCCGAGTTCGAGGAATCGCCAGCCGGCGAGCTGGGTCATGTTCTCCTGGGCGAGCCCCGACAACGACGAAATGATGCGCAACGCCGCCTCGACGCGCTCGGCAATCGCGCTTTCCGTGGGGCCCATCGGCAACGGCGCGGCGATCATCCGGGCGAGATCGTTGATCGCGCGCCAGGCATCGGGGGAAAACCGATCGCGGATGACGGAGGCCGCCGCGCGGGCGTAGCCGGCCAGCTGCGGCAGCGATCCTTCCGGATCGCCGCTCGTCAGGGCGGCGCGCGCGGCCGGCGCCGCCCGCTCCCCACCGTCCCCCGAGGGGGTCGGGATCGCGTTCCAGGCACCGAGCAGCGCGCCGATGCGGGCGACGACCAGCGCGGCGGCATCGTCGGCCTCGGCGCTGCGATTGATCATGGCGCGAACGAGCCGCAGCGTCGCCTCGGCGCGTTCGACATAGCGCCCGACCCAGAACAGGTTATCGGCGGCGCGGCTCGGCAGCAGCCCTGCGGCGCGCTGGACCTGGATGCGCTCCGGCGTCGGCAACAGGGTGGTATCGCCGACCGGCCCGTGGGTGAGCACCCAGGCGTCGGCGGTCGCGGCGCCGCGCTGCAAGCTCACCGCGCGGGCATCGGCATCCTTGGCGATGCGCACAAAGCCGCCGGGCATCACCAGCCAGCGTTCGCCGACCTTGGCCAGAAACAGCCGCAACGTGAACGGCCGCGGATGCAGGCGGCCATCCGCCCAGACCGGCATGGTCGACAGCGTCACCGCTTCCTGCACCACGTAGTCGACGCCGCGGTCGCGGATCGCCGCAATGAGCTTTTGCCGCTCGCTGTCGTCGAGCCTGGCGCCCAGGATTTTGCTGCCGAGCCGGCCATCGGCGAACGCTTCGGTGAACGCCGAGGCGATGACCATGCTGTTGAGCTTGCCGATCATCTCCTCGCGCATGTCGGGGCGGCCGAGCCACCAGGTCGCGACATTGGACATTTTCAGTTCGCTGCCCAGCACGGCCGGCGCCAACGCCGGCAGGAACGCCAGCATGGCACGGGCCTCGACCAGACCGGCGCCGAGCGAATTGACGATGATGATCTTGCCGTCGCGCACCGCTTGCAAAAGCCCGGCGACGCCGAGCCGCGACGCGGCGTTGAGCTCGAGCGGATCGGCGAAATCGGCATCGACCCGGCGCAGCAAGACTTCGCTGCGCCGCAGCCCCGAAACGGTGCGAATGAAGACGCCGTCGTCGCGGGCGACCAAATCCTCGCCGTCGACCAGAAGGAGGCCGAGATAACGCGCCAGATAGGCGTGCTCGAAATAAGTTTCATTCATCGGCCCCGGCGTCAGCAGGCAGGTGCGCGCATCGTCCTGGCGATTGAGCGCGACAAGCTCGGCCTGAAAGGCGGCGAAGAACGGCGCGACCCGCTCGACGCGGGCCTGGCGATAAATGTCCGGAACGGCGCGCGACAGCGCCAATCGATTCTCGATCGCATAGCCGGCGCCGGACGGCGCCTGCGCGCGATCGCTGAGCACCCACCAGCGGCCATCGGTGCCGCGGCCGATATCGACGGCATAAAACCGCAGATGCGCGCCACCCGGCGGCGGAACGCCGACCAGCGGACGCAGGAATTCCGGGTTGCCGGCGACCAGCGCCGCCGGCAGCCTGCTCTCGCCGGTCAGCGCAGCCGGCCCGTAGACATCCGCCAGCACCGCTTCGAGCAGTTCCGCGCGCTGGATGACGCCGGCTTCCAATTGCTGCCATTCGGCCGGCTCGATGATCAGCGGGACGTGGCTCAGCGGCCACGGCCGCTCGATGCCGGCGGGGTCTTCATAGACGCGGTAGAACACGCCGGAATCGCGCAGATAGCGGTCGGCGGCGGCGAAGCGGCGATTGATCTCTTCGCTGCCGAGCGCCCCCAGCATCGCCAGCAGCGGCTGCCAGTGGGCGCGGACGCGACCGTCGCCATCCATCATCTCGTCGAAAATGCCGGGCAGCGGCCGGTAGCCCGCGACGAACCGGTCCAGGCCGGCCTGATAGGGTTCGACGACGCTGTCGCGTTGCGCTGCCATGGCGAAGCTTTTCAGTTCGGCCGCCGCAGATCGAGCGTGAGCGGATATTCCAGCGAGCGCTCGAGCGGCGGAACCTCGATGGTCCCGCCGGTATGGCCGTGATCCTGGAAACGGGCGCGGCGGCGCGCTTCGGCCTCGTAGGAGTTGACCGGATAGGTCTCGTAATTGCGTCCGCCGGGGTGGGCGACGTGGTAGACGCAACCGCCCAGCGAGCGCCGATTCCAGGTGTCGACGACGTCGAAAGTCAGCGGCGCGTGGACATCGATCGTCGGCTGCAACGACGATTCCAGCTTCCACGCCTTGAAGCGCACGCCGGCGACGAATTCGCCGGAGCGGCCGGTCGATGTCAGCGGCACGCGCCGGCCGTTGCAGGTCACGACGTGATGGTCTTGGTTCAAGCCTTCGACCTTGACCTGCAGCCGCTCGACCGAGCGAATCGACGAAGCGGACGGTGGTGCCGACGTTGCCCTCCTCGCCCAGCACATACCAGGGTTCGATGGCCGCGCGCAGCTCGAGATCGACGCCGCCGTGCTGCACGGCACCGCAGACCGGAAACCGGAATTGCCGCTGCGCCTCGAACCAAGCCGGATCGAAATGGTAGCCGGCGCGCGCGAGATCGGCCAACACCGCGGTGAAGTCCTGCCAGACGAAATGCTCGAGCATGAAGCGGTCGTGCAGCGCCGTACCCCAGCGCACCGGCTTGCCGTCGAGCGGCGCGCGCCAGAACCAGGCGATCAGCGCGCGCAGCAACAATTGCTGGGCGAGACTCATGCGCGGATCCGGCGGCATTTCGAACGAGCGGAATTCGACCAGTCCCAGCCGGCCGGTCGGACCGTCGGGCGAAAACAATTTGTCGATGCAGATCTCGGTGCGATGGGTATTGCCGGTGACATCGACCAGGATGTTGCGGAACAGCCGATCGACCAGCCAGGGCGGCACCCAGTCGGGGCCGCCATGGGGCGGCACTTTGCCGATGGCGATTTCGAGCTCGTACAGCAGGTCCTGGCGCGCCTCGTCGATGCGCGGCGCCTGGCTGGTCGGGCCGACGAACAGGCCGGAGAACAAATAAGACAGCGACGGCCGCCGCAACGCGTACAGCACCAGGCTCTTGAGCAGGTCGGGCCGGCGCAGGAACGGGCTGTCGGCGGCGCTCAAGCCGCCGAGCACGACGTGGTTGCCGCCGCCGGTGCCGGTGTGGCGGCCGTCGAGCATGAATTTGTCGGTGCCGAGCCGCGACAGGTGGGCGTCCTGGTAGACCCCCTGGGTGATGGCGACGGCTTCGCGCCACGATGCCGCCGGATGGACATTGACCTCGATGACGCCGGGATCGGGCGTGACCTTGAGGACATTGAGCCGCGGGTCCGGCGGCGGCGGATAGCCTTCGACATGGACCGGCAAGGCGAGCGCTGCCGCGGTGGCTTCGATCGTCGCCAAGAGCTCGAGATAATCCGCCAGCGTCTCGGTCGGCGGCATGAAGACGCACAAGCGGCCGTCGCGCGCTTCGACGCTCAAGGCGGTGCGCACCGCGAGCGCGGGGTCGCTGGGCGCGGCGGATGCCGCAGGAGCCGCGGACGCCGGCATGACGAGGGTGTCGGGCGCGAGCGACGGCGCTGCGACTTCCGCGCGCCGCGGCGGCGCCGGCCACCGGCGGATAGGACAGCCGCGGATCGGGCAACGGGCGCAGTTGCGCGAACGGATCGGCCGGCTGCAAATAGGGATAATCGACCGGCGCCAGGCGCGGCAGCGCCGCCAGCGGCAGCCGGTAGCCGAGCGGCGAATCGCCGGGGATGAGAAACAGCTTGCCGCGGCGGGTGCGCCAGATTTCGCTCAGCCAGCCGGGTTTCGCCTGGGCCGACCAGCGCTGCAGCGGCAGCACGAAGCCGACCGGCCGGCCGATATGGCTGTCGAACAATTTCAATAAGCGCGCCCGCTCATACGGATCGTCGATCGCAGGATCGCTGGGATCGACGTTCTCCGGAATGAGGCCTTGCTTGAGCATCCGGTCGGCCGGGTCCTCGTAAGCGGGCTGGACGTAGTCCGCCGTGATTCCCACGCGCGCCGCAATGCCTTCGGCAAAGCGCTGTGCATCGTCGGCGGACGGCTCGTGGGCGGCGGCTTCGCGGGCGATCAGCGTGTCGTCGCGCCAGATCGGCACGCCGTCGCGACGCCAGTAGAGCGCGAACGCCCAGCGCGGGATCGGCTCGCCCGGATACCACTTGCCCTGAGCCGTAATGCAGCAGCCCGCCGGGCGCGTAGCGGTCGCGCAGCCGCCGGATCAGTTCGTCGGCCCGCACCCGTTTCATCGGGCCGAGCGCCGCCGTGTTCCATTCGGCCGATTGATAGTCGTCGACCGACACGAAGGTCGGCTCGCCGCCCATGGTCAGGCGGACGTCATGGGCCGCGAGGTCGGCGTCGACTTTTTCGCCGAGCGCATCGAGCGCCTGCCAGGCCTGGTCGGAGAACGGCGCGGTGACCCGCGGCCGCTCGGCGACGCGCGTCACCGTCATGTCGAAGGCGAACGAGACCTCGCAGGGTTCGACCAGCCCGCTGATCGGCGCCGCCGAACGGTAGTGCGGCGTCGCGGCGACCGGCAGGTGGCCTTCCCCGCACAACAATCCGGACGTCGGGTCCAGTCCGATCCAGCCGGCGCCCGGCAGATAGACTTCGGTCCAGGCATGCAGATCGGTGAAGTCGAACGCGGCGCCGGCGGCGCCTTCAAGCGGCTTCACGTCGGGGCGCAGCTGAACGAGATAGCCGGAGACGAAGCGCGCCGGCAGTCCGATATGCCGCAAGATTTGCACCAGCAGCCACGCCGAGTCGCGGCACGAGCCGGCGCCGGAGACGAGCGTCTCTTCGGGCGTCTGCACGCCCGGCGCCATGCGGATGAGATAGCGGATCAATTGCTGCAGGCGCTGATTGAGTTCGACCAGGAAATCGACGGTGTTGCGCGGCTCGCGCGAGATCGACTGCACGAACTCCTGGAGCCGCGGGCCGGCCGGCTCGGGCACGACGTAGGCGATGAGGTCGTCGCGCAGTTCCGGTGCGTATTCGAACGGCCACTTGTCCGCATACGGCTCGACAAAAAAATCGAACGGATTGATGACTTCCAGATCGGCGAGCAGATCGACGGTGATGGAAAATTCCTCGGTCTTTTCCGGAAACACGAAACGCGCGAGCCAGTTGCCGTGCGGATCCTGCTGCCAGTTCACGAAATGCTGTGCCGGCGTCACGGTCAGCGAATAGCTCGGAATGCGCGTGCGGCAATGCGGCGCCGGACGCAGCCGCACGGTCTGCGGCCCGAGATTGATCGGGCGGTCGTAGGTGTACCGGGTGGCGTGGTGGAGGCCGACGAGGATTGACATGCGCTTACGCGTTACACCTGGATTGTCCGCTGAATATACCGCATCCATGCAATTTTCGGGCCGCCGTCAACCGATTTCGACGGCTTTTGCGAAGGCGCTATGCCCCGCCGGCGCTTTGGCCGCGATGCGGCCGGTGCTAGGCTTGCCCATAACACATGCGACAACGCGATGACGGATGCTCGCGTCAGGCGCGGCGCATCGAGGGAGGAATTCATGAAGGACTTGATCAAGCGCTATCTCGATCAAGGCTTGTCGCGCCGGCAGCTCGTCGCCGGACTGAGCGCGCTCGGCATGAGCAGCGTCGCCGCCAGGGCCGTGGCGCAAAACCTGAGCCCGCTCGGTCAAGGCGCAGCGCCGCCGGCTGCGGCCGACGCGCCGGCGGCGATTCGCGAGGTCGAAGGCACCGGCGGCGCGCTGTTTGTGGCGCAGCTCAAGGCGGCCGGCGTCGAACATATCTTCTTCAATCCCTCGACCGGCGATCACCCGATCTTCGACGCCCTGGTCGACGTGCCGGAAATCAATCTGATCAAGGGCATTCAGGAAGGCGCCGTGGTGGCGATGGCCGATGGCTATGCCCGCGCTTCGGGCCGCACTGGTGTCGTGGTGGTCGCCAATATCGGCCTGCCCAACGCCATGACCCAGATGGTCAATACCTGGAAGGACCAGATCCCGATGCTGGTCGCGGTCGCCTCGGTCGAGCAGGACGCGCTCGGGCGCGACCAGTTCCAGGAGACCGACCACCACGAGCTGATGACCGAGCCGATCACCAAATGGTTCTGGCAGATGCAGTCGACGGCGGCGATGGCGGAAACCACGCGGCGCGCGCTCAAGTTCGCCTCGACGCCGCCGTGCGGGCCGGTGTTTCTGTCGCTGCCGACCAATACGCTCGACGGCCGCGCCAAGACCCAGGTGTGGGACCGCAGCAAGTTCGACGTGCCGATGCGCATCCGCCCCGACAAGGACGACATCGAGAAGGCGGCGCGCATGCTGATCGAGGCCAACAATCCGCTGATCAGCATCGGCGACGAAATCACCTGGTGCCGCGCCGACAAGGAATTGATCGCGCTCGCCGAACTCCTGGGCGTGCCGGTCGCCGGCGAGGTCGGATCGCTTGGCTACTGGTCGAAACCGTTTCCGACCCGGCATCCGCTCTTTATCGGCACCGCGTTACGCACCATGCGCTATCCGGGCAAGCCCGATGTGCTGCTCAACCTCGGCAATCGCTTCGGCGAGATGGCCGCGCCCGGCACCAAGCTCATTTCGATCCGGCTCGATCCGACCAGTCTCGCCCGCCAGGCGCCGGTCGATCTCGCCATGGTGGCGGACCTGCGCCTCGCCATCGCCGACCTCAATGCCGCGATCCGCAGCATGGCGACCGCGTCGCGGCTCAAGGACATCGCCGACGACCGCGCCGCGCGCACCGCCGCCTACTCCAAGCAGATGAACGACGAGCGCCTGGCGATCGCGCGCGGGCTCGCCGATTCGACGCCGGTCAGCATGGAGCGGCTCGGGCTCGAGCTCGAAGCCAATCTCGACCGCGACACCTGCTATGTGGCCGACGTCGATTCCGGCAAGACCATGGACCCACTGATGGCGTTCGGCGGCGACGACAAGCACTATTTCGGCACCGGTCCCAATGTGCTGGGCTGGGGCATGGCGGCCGCCTTCGGCGTCAAGCTGGCGCGGCCCGATGTCCCGGTGGTGTCGGTGGTCGGCGACGGCAGCTTCTGCTTCTCGGGCCCGCAGCCGCTGTGGAGCATGGCGCGCTACAAGGCGCCGGTCACCGTCATCGTGCTCAACAACCACAGCTACAACAACGAGCGCAACCGCATCTGGAATGCCGCCGGCCGGCAATTCGAGACCGCGCGCGACATGACCTGCTACAACGGCGATCCGGACGTCGATTATTCCAAGGCGGCCGCCGCCTTCGGCGTCGAAGGCGAGACCGTCAAGGAGCCGGACGGGCTGAAGGACGCGTTCGCGCGCGCCAAGACCGCGATGGTCGAGGGCCGACCCTATCTGCTCGACATCCACATCAAGCGCGAAGGCCTGGGCGCGATGTCGGACTGGCACCCGTCCTATTCGCTCGCCGACCAGCGCAGCCGGAAGGTCTGATCATGCGTATCGCACTGTCGGGTCTCGTCGCGCTGGCGTTGAGCGCCACGGCGACGCCGGGACTATCGCAAAATGCCAACCCGCTGCCGCCGGGCGACGGCCGCGATCTGGTTGCGGTGGCGTGCTCGCAGTGCCACGCGCTCGGCACCATCGCCAAGATTCGCGACGGCGCCGCCGGCTGGCGGCTCTATGTCAGCAACATGGTGCTGCGCGGGGCGCAGTTGACGCCGCCGGAGATCGACAAGGTGGTCGATTATCTTTCGCTCAATCTGGGACCGGGCGCCGACCTGCCGCCGGCCAAGCCGGTCGCGCTGCCGGACGGCCACGGCAAGGATCTGGTCGAGACGCGCTGCGGCCTGTGCCACGACCTCGAACGCATCGCCACCGTCAAGCGGCGCCAGCAGGACTGGCCGGGCATCGTCGCCAACATGGTGGCCTGGGGCGCAACCGCGACGCCCGACGAGGCCAGGACCCTGACGGACTATCTGGCGGCGAATTTCGGCAATTGAGCGCAACACACTCCCCAGCCGCGGAGGAATTCGATAAGCTTTCGCCGTGGTCAGCCTGAAGGGACGAGCCATCTGAAGGGGACGAGCCATGGACGACGTGAAAGCCCACGATGTCAGGGGCAACATCCGCGACGATGACGAAGCCGTCTTTCTGATGGACCATCCGGATTCGGATGAAGAAATACCGACGCTCGACATCACCCCTTATCTGGCCGGCCGGCCGGGCGGCCGCGAGGCGGTCGCCGCGCAATTGCGCGACATCTCGAGGACGATCGGCTTTTTCTATCTCAAGGGTCACGGCATTGCGCAGGAGCTCATCGAGCGGGTCTTTGCGCAGTCGCGGCGGTTTCACGGGTTGCCGCTCGACGTCAAGAAGCAGATTCCCTACTTCGCCGCCGGCAGCTTCCGGTCCGGCTATCAGCCCTGCTTCATGGACGAATATCAGCGCACCAACATCAATATCATCGCGGATGCCAAGCCGAACCTGGTCGCCAAGTTCGCCATCAACCGCGAGGGCGGCTCCGGCGGCTTGAGCATGTCGGAAGCCGAGCGTGCGGCGCGCGTCAACATGTGGCCGGAGAACTTGCCCGGTTTTCAGGAAACCCTGCTCGCCTATCACGCCAGCATCGAAACGCTGGGGCGCCAGTTCCTGCCGCTGTGGGCCGCCTCGCTCGCGCTGCCGGCGGACTACTTCGACAAGTTTTTCGCCACGCCGCATGTCACCATGAATTTCCTGTACTACCCACCGCAGCAGGAGATCGGCGACCGCCAATACGGCATCGCGCCGCACACCGACAACGCCCTGATGACGTTCCTGGCCCAACAGGACATTCCCGGGCTCGCCGTCCGGATGCCGTCGGGTCGCTGGCGCACGGTCGACATCGTCCCCGGGACGTTGCTGGTCAATACCGGCAATCTCATCGTGCGCTGGACCAACGACGAATATCTGTCGACCAAGCACCGCGTCATCAATACGAACGGCGTGGACCGCTATTCGATCCCGGTATTCTTCGGGCCGAGCGGCGATGCGCTGATCGAGGTGTTGCCGACCTGTCAGGGTCCCGACCGGCCTGCGCTCTATGAGCCGATCACCTACCTGCAGCTTCGCGAATGGTATTACGGCCCGCGAAAGACCTGACGCCCGAGCGCGGCGGCCCCGCAATAGCTATTCCGGCTTGATCGCATTCAAGGCACCGCATCCATGCCCATGGACCACAGCCTGTCGCAATACATTCAGCCCGGCCGCGTGCACCGCCGGATCTACACCGATCCGGCGATCTTCGCGCTCGAGCTGGAGCGGATATTCGGCGTGGCCTGGATCTACGTGGGTCACGAAAGTCAGATCAAAAAGCCGGGCGACTACGTCCGCAGCTTCATCGGCCGCAAGCCGGTCGTGCTGGTACGCGACGCCGCGGGTGAAATCCGCGTCATTCACAATCAATGCGCCCATCGTGGCTCGATGGTCGTCGCCAACGACAAGGGCAACGCGAACGAGTTCCAGTGCTGCTATCACGGCTGGACCTACCATCTCGACGGCCGACTCAAGGCCGTGCCGCTGCAGCACGGCTATCCGCGCGACTTCGATCCCGGCAATCCGAAGACCGCCATGGTGGCGCTGCCGCGGGTGACGAGCTATCGCGGCTTCGTGTTCGCCAGCGCGGCACACGACGGGCCGAGCCTCGAGGACTTTCTCGGCTACATGACGACTTCGCTCGACGACATGATCGACCGCGCGCCGGACGGCGAGGTCGAGATCGCCGGCGGCGTGTTCCGGCACGCTTACGACGGCAACTGGAAGCTCTATCTGGAGAATCTCTGCGACGCCGCGCATCCGCTGTTCACCCATCGCTCGTCGATCGACGCCGCGCTGGCGCAGTCGGACGAGGTTTTCTCCGACGGCACCGGCGAGATCGCGGTCCGCCAGATGCGCCAGAACGGCGCGCCCTACAGCTTCTGGGAATCCCAGGTCGGCATCTGGACCTATCCGAACGGCCACTCCTATCTGGGCGATTATCATGACGACGCCAAGCTGGTGGCGGCGCTCAAGGACCCGGTATTCCGCGATTACATCGCGGCGATGGAAAAGCAGCGGGGCAAGGCCGAGACGCGGCGCGTGCTCGACGTGCGGCGCTGGAACAGCAACATCTATCCGAACCTGTCGTTCATGAGCCAGTTCGCCCAGTTGCGCGTCGTGCACCCGGTCGCCGTCAACCGCACGGTCGTGCACACCTATAATTTCCGGCTCAAGGGCGCGCCCGAGCAGATGTTCCGCAACACCATCAGCTTCGCCAACACGGTCAACGGCACCGGCTCGCTGGTGCTGACCGACGACCTGGAAATCTACAACCGCATCGGCATGGGACTGTCCAGCGCCGGCGCCGAATGGATCGAAATCGGCCGCGGGCTGCAAAGCGACACCGCCGAGGCCCATGGCGGGCGGCGCGGGCTGAACTCGACCAGCGAGGTCTATATCCGCAACATGCTCGACGCCTGGCTCGGCTATATGGCGAACGGCACGCCCGCCCTGGCCTCCCCCGCCCCCGGGGGAGCGTAGGGCGGCGGTCGCGGCGATGGCAAAAAAGCCGAAGCGCCCGCAACGGCCGGCGGCATCGGGCCGCCGCCGCGCCATTGCGGCGCGCGGGAGAACGTCGCGCCTCGCGGTGCGCCCGCTCGATGTTCACGGCTGCGAGCAGTTCCTGCTGCACGAAGCGCGGCTGCTCGACGACGGCAAGTTCGACGACTGGCTGGCTTTGTTCACGCCCGATGCCTGGTACTGGGTGCCGAGCGAGCCCGACCAGGCCGATCCGTTCGACACCGTGTCGCTGATCTATGACGATCGGCGGCTGTTGGAGACGCGGGTGCGGCGGCTGGCCAGTCCGCGGATGTATTCCCAGGAGCCGCGCTCGCGCACCAGCCGCATGATCGGCAATGTGACGATCGAGCAAGCTGGCCCCGACCCTGCGCTCCCTCGCACGCGGGGCAAGCCAGGGTGGGGGTGCACGGTACGATCCAAATTCATCATGATCGAATACCGCCGCGAGCAGCAACGCCTGTTCGGCGGCACCGCGCACTACCGCCTGGTGCAGGCCGACGGCCGCATCCTGATCGCCTCGAAGCGCGTCGACCTGGTCAACTGCGACGCGCCGCTCGACGGCATCACGATTCCGTTCTGACCCTTTTCCACCCTCCCCTGCAGGGGGAGGGTGGCGAGCGCAGCGAGCCGGGTGGGGAGGTCCGCGCCACGTCGCACGCACGGCCCCACCCTGATCGCGCGTTGCGCGATCGGCCCTCCCCCCGCGGGGGAGGGCGAGGAGATTACGTTCCCGTCGGCTTGTGCAGCGCCGTGCGGGTGCGCTGCGCGGTCAGCCATTTGGAGCGGCCGGCCAGGCCGAGCGCGAGCGCGCGCAATCGCGGCGGCCACGTCGTCGGCAGGCCGAGAAAATACGAGATGCGCTGGGTGTGCTCGGTCATCGGCCGTTCGTTGCGCTCCCACGCTTCCAGCGCAGCGCCCACGTCGCGCTCGCGGTCGAGATAAACCGCAAGCGACAACGCGTTCATCATGGCGCAGCCGCCGCCCTGGCCGATATTCGGCGGCAGCGCGTGCGCCGCATCGCCGACGATGGCGACCCGCCCGGCCGACCAGCGCTTGAGCTTGATCAGATCGAAGCGGTCGTAGCGGCCTTGATCGCCGATGCGGTCGATCAACGCTTCGAGATGCGGAAAGGCGCGCTTCCATTCGTCCTTGCGCACCGGCACCGCTGTGGCGGCGGCGTCGCTGTCGAGCATCGTCAGCGCGATATAGATGTCGGTTTCGCTGCACGGCGTGTACAGGACGCGGCGGGTGCCCGACCAGTATTCGACGGTCTTGGCGCCGTCCTTGGCGCCGCCGGCGGCGGCCCGCTCCGCCGCGGTCTTGTCCATCAACAGCCGCGTGCAGCCGTCGACCAGATATTTGCGGCTGGCCAGGAGGCCGAGGCCATCGCGCAGCCGCGAATTGCTGCCGTCGGCGGCGACGATCAGATCCGCCCTGATGCGGCCGCCGTCCGCGAGCATCAGCTCACCGTCGGCCGTGGCGCCGGTCGCTGCCGAGTTGATGACGATCTCGGCACCGGCGCGCCGCGCCGCCGCGGCCAGCGCATTGATGACGTTCTGCCGCACGATCGAGAAAACCCGGCTGCCCGTCCAGCGATGCACCGAAATCAGCCGGTCGTCGCCGTCGCGGACCTCGCGGGTATGGGCGAACGGTGCGCCCTGCACCGCGGCGTCGTAGGCGTCGACCGCTTCGAGCACGCGCAGGCCGTTCTCGTAGATGTAGATGCCGGCGCCGGTGGTGCGCAACCGATCGGCGCGCTCGTGCACGCGCACGGTCCAGCCGCGCTGCGCCAGGGCGCACGCCGCGGTGAGTCCGGCAAATCCGGCGCCGACGATTTCGGCCTGTCGCTCGCTCTGTCGCTTGTTCATGGCGGCGATGTTATTATCATGTTCGGATCAAGGGCGATGTCGGCCCGAGCGGAGGAGTTTGACATGGCACGGTTGCGCCATTTTGCCGTCTGCGTGAACGACCTCGACAAGGCCGCGAATTTCTACGAGACCGTGTTCGAGCTCAAGCGCATCGCACGCGAGGATCTGGATATCGGCTCGGCCGTCTATATGAGCGACGGCGTCATCAATCTCGCGCTGCTTAATTTCTCGAGCGGCGCCGGCAGCAAGGCCTCGGACCTGAAAAATCCGGGCGGCTTCGTCGGCGCCCACCATTTCGGCTTCCAGGTCGACGATCTGGCCGAGACCCAGAAGCGCATCGAGGCCGCCGGCGGCAAATTCTTCTTCGATCTGGGCGACGAACGTCACGGCAATTTCGAGCGCAAGTTCAAGGACCCCGACGGCGTCATCTTCGACATTTCCAAGAACGGCTGGCAGGGCACCGACAGCTACGGCAAGACGTGAGCTGTCATCATCCGCGAAGGCGGACGATCCAGTATTTCGCAGTACGTGGTTACTGGATGCTCCGCCCTACGCGGAGCATGACAAAACATTATTCCACGAACTGGTTGGTGAAGAGGTCGTCGACCGGCGACTTGTTCTGGATGATGCCTTTGGCGAGATAAAAGTCCTGCAGCTTGGCGACCCGGTCCGGGTCGACCGCGCCGAGCACTTTCTGGCCCGGATAAACCAGCTTGTCGTAATAGACGAAAGCCTCCTTGACCTGGTCTTCCTTGCCGGACCACTCCGGCACGAATTTCACGAAGTCGACCGCGGCTTTGTCGGCATCGTCCATGATGTCCTTCATGCCGTGCAATGCCGCCCGGACGAAGGCGCGCACCATGTCGGGCTTGTCCTTGATGATCTGATCCGACGCCGCCACGGCCTGCGCCATGTGCGGGAAGAACTCGTCGGTCGGCAGCACGTTGATGGCCACGCCGGCCGCCTCGATCGGCGGAATCCAGTCGGGCACGCCGGCCATGCCGACCGATTTGCCGGTGGCCACCATCTGCCAGACCCCGACCGGTCCCGCGGATTGGATGTCGACGTCGTCTTTGGTAAGGCCGGCGCTCGCCAGCAAGCCGAGCAGCGCGTAAAACGTCGTGTCCTGATACGACATCACCGTGATGGTCTTGCCCTTGAGGTCGGCCGGCTTCTCGATGCCGGAATCCTTGCGCACCACAAGCTGCATGAAACCCTTGCCGCCGAACAGCGCGACGATCTTCACCGGCACGCCGTTCTGCCGCACCACGATTGGCGCATCGGCGACAATGCCGCCGAGCGGCACATTGCCGGCGCCGACCTGCTTGGCGACGTCGACGCCGCCGCGGCCGACCGCGTAAGTCACGTCGAGGCCGGCTTGGGTGAAATAGCCCTTGCCCTTGGCGAGCTGGATCGGCCCGAACGCCGGCAACAGCGGCGGCGCCGGGAACAGATAGGTGATTTTCTCGTCCGCCCGCGCCGGCGACGTCAAATTCAAGACACCGAGGCCGAGCGCGATGCCGGGCGCGCCTTGCAGCAAACGGCGCCGGGACAGTCCGTTCACACGGTCAGACATTCATGACTCCTTGATGCGGCCGGCCGGCGACGGCGCCACGGCGCCGCAACGGCCCTGCCCTATCGGCGATCCCGGCGTTTGCCACTATACTCGACATATCCGGGCGGCGACACGCGCGCAAATCGGGTCGAACAGGCAGCCTTGGCGGTCGATCAGTTCATGTCCGTTGTACGTCTTGAATACCGCAACGTGACGATGCGTTTCGCCGAGCGAGGCAGGCCGGTTGTCCTCACCGCGGTCAGCGGCGTCAGTTTCGCGGTGCGCGACGGCGAGGTGGTCTCGCTGATCGGCCCGAGCGGCTGCGGCAAAAGCACGCTTCTCAATATCGGCTCCGGGCTGTCCGCCCCAAGCGAAGGCATGGCGCTGGTCGACGGCGAACGCGTCGCCGGGCCCAATGCCCAGGTCGCTTTCATGCTGCAGAAGGATTTGCTCTTGCCGTGGCGGACCGTCGGCGAGAACGTCATGTTCGGCGTCGAAATTCAGGGGCTGCCGGCGGCGGAGCGCCGCCGCCGCGCCCAGGCGCTGCTGGCGAATTTCAACCTGGCGGAGTTTTCCGGCCACTATCCGCACCAGTTGTCGGGCGGCATGCGCCAGCGCGTGGCGCTCGCCCGCACGCTTGCCGTCGACCCGCATGTGCTGCTGCTCGACGAACCGTTTTCCGCGCTCGACGCCCAGACCCGCATGGTGCTGCAGCGCGACCTCGCACAGACGCTCAAGCAGGCCGGCAAGACCGCGCTGCTCATCACCCACGATCTGGCCGAGGCCGTGACGCTGTCCGACCGCGTCCTGGTCATGAGCCGGCGGCCCGGCACCATCACCGACGAGATCGTCATCGACATGCCGGACCGCGACAATCCGATCGCGCGGCGTCATGATCCCAAAGTCAACGATTATGTCGCCCATCTGATGGATCGGCTCGACATCGCCCATGCCTCGCTCGACCAACCGCCGGTCGGAGGCGGCGCATGAGCGGCGCGCCGCGTTCCGCGCCGCTCCGCAACGGCACCATCGCCAGCGTCGCGCTCCTGATCGTCTTTCTGGCGGCCTGGCAATGGGGACCCGGCCTCCTTGGCCTGCCGACCTTCATCGTGCCGCCGCTGTCCATGGTCGCCAAGGAATTCGTGCACGCCTGGCGGTTCGATCATTTGCTGCTGCATACCGGCGTCACCGTCGCCGAGGTGTTGGCCGGCTTTGTCATCGGCAGCCTGCTCGGCGCCTTGATCGGCTATCTGCTCGGCCTGTCGCCGACCGCCGAGTTCGCGCTGTCGCCCTATATCCTGGCGCTGCAGATCGCGCCCAAAGTGGCGTTCGCGCCGCTGTTCATTCTGTGGATGGGATTTACCGTCTATCCGAAAATCCTGGTCGCGATCCTGATCGTGTTCTTCCCGGTCATGGTCAACGTGCTCACCGCGGTGCGCACCGTCGATCCCGACCTGATCAACCTGGCGCGCGCCTTCAAGGCGACGCGGGCGCAGATTTTCTGGAAGATCGAATTTCCGACCTCGATGCCGCCGATGTTCGCCGGGCTGCGCATCGGCGCGACGCTCGCCGTGGTCGGCGTCGTGGTCGGCGAACTGGTCGGCGGCAATGTCGGCCTGGGCTATCTGCTCAGCTTCGGCGAAGGCCAAGCCGACACGCCGATGGTGTTCGTCTCCATCGTGATGCTGACGGTGGTCGGCGGCATCGCTTATCTGGGCGTCATCCTGGTCGAGCGCCGGGTCTTGCATTATCTGCCGGCGCGCAGCGTGGCGGGGAATATTTAGCGATGGTGTCGCAGCCGCGCGGCCGATGCGACTTTCGGGGGACGCGCCGACATCGCCTATGGAAGCGGCCGCATCGGCTTGTGCCCGCAAGGCGGACGCCGCACGACGAACTCCATGATGATGAAGACCTCGGAGGCACTCCGAAAACAGGAAGGTGACCTCGATCTTTTTCTCATGTCGGAAAACAGGCCGGACCGGGAGATCAAAATGCTCAGCCGTCGTCGACTTATTGCTGCTTCAGCGATCGGCGCACTCGCGTTCGGCGGCGTCTTGCCGCGAGCGCTGGCGCAAGCAACCGACAAGCTGGTTCGTATGATCGTCGGCTTTCCGGCAGGGGGCGGCACCGACGTTACGGCACGCGTTCTCGCCGAAGCCCTGCACGGCACTTATGCCTCGACCATCATCGTCGAGAACAAGGCCGGCGCCAGCGCGCGACTCGCGGTCGAATACGTCAAGAATGCGCCGCCCGACGGCAGCGTGATGCTGTTCACGCCGGATTTTCCGATGACGCTTTACCCGCACAGCTTCAAGTCGCTGAGCTACGATCCGGTGAAGGATTTCATTGCGGTGTCGCCCGCCGCCAAGGGTATGCTGACTTTTGTTGTCGGCCCGGCGATTCCCGACGCCGTCAAGACGCTCTCCGATTTCGTGCAGTGGTGCAAGGAAAACCCGACCAAGGCGAACTATGCCACCACCTCGGCCGGCGCGACGCCCCACTTCACCGGCGTCATGCTGGCGAGTGAGGCCGCGATCCCGCTGAGTCCCGTTCATTACCGCGGCGGCGCTCCAGCGATCCAGGATCTGGTCGGCGGTCATGTACCGGCAAGTATCAACCCCGTTGGCGAGGTATTGGAGTTCGCCAAGTCTGGATCGCTGCGCGTCTTGGCGGTGACCGGCGCGAAGCGTTCGCCGTTCCTGCCCGATGTCCCGACCATGAAGGAAACCGGCTACAACATCGTCGTGGAGTCGTTGTCCGGCGTGTTCCTTCCGGCCAATACTCCTGACAGGAGCGTTGGCGCGCTGAGCGATGCGATGCGCGAGGCGTCTCACTCCGAGCAGCTGATTGAGAGCCTCGCCAGGTCGGGCAGTGAGCCGGCGTTTCAGACGCCTGCTGAATTCGCGGAGACGATCAAGTTCGAGATTGCGCGGTGGGCCCCCGTGGTGAAGGCTTCGGGCTTCGTTGCATTAGAGTGATCCTTTCACGCCGCAAAATGCGAGGTATTTCACATATGCGGCGATGCGAGCGCCATTTCTTTGGTGCTGGAAAGCCACTAAACTTCCGCGCGCCACCTTCAGTGCGGCCGAAATCCGCTCGGGCAGCGACAGCAAACACCGTGCGGCAGGGAGACGACGCCATGCTAAAAACGCCCCTCTGTGATGTATTCGGTATCGAGGTGCCCATCATTCTGGCGCCGATGGGCACTTGTACGTCAGCGGAGCTGGCGGCTGCGGTGTCCAACGCGGGTGGCCTCGGGGGCATCGGAACGCTGTTTCGGGCGACCGCCGCTATCAAGCGCGATATTGACGTGGTGCGGGCCCTGACAAGCCGGCCTTATGCGATCAACCACATTCCTCAAACGTTAGACGCTGAAGCGTTTCGTTATACGCTGGAGGCAAGACCTTCGGTCATTTCGTTCACGCTTGCCGACCCGGGCGACGACCTGGTGCGGCAGGCCCGCAATGTCGGCGCGCGCGTGATGGTGCAGGTCACGACGGTGGCGCAAGCCATCCAGGCGGCCGAGCGAGGTGCCGACGTGATCAGCGCGCAGGGCAGCGAGTCGGGGGGCTATTGCGGTGAGGTGAGTACGATGGCCCTCGTGCCGCAAGTCGTTGACGCGGTGTCGCCAATCCCCGTCGTCGCATCGGGCGGCATTTTCGACGGGCGCGGCATCGCGGCGGCGCTCATGCTCGGCGCCGCCGGAGTCAATCTCGGCACCCGATTTATAGCCTCCACCGAAGCACCCGCGCCGCAGGAGTGGAAGGAAGCAATAACCGCAGCCGAGTCGGAGGATGCAATAAAGGTTGATGTCCTTAACGACATCAGTCCCCTTCCGGGGACGGTGGGCTTCCACACGGTGCTGCGCTCCCTCCATACACCGTTCCTGGACGAGTGGGGCGCCAAGCGCGAGCAAGCGCGCCGGGAACGCGATCGACTGAGAGGCCAGATCGTTTCAACGACGCAGGCGGGCCGCCAACACGAGTGTCTACTTACGGCGGGCCAGACCGTTGGAGGCATCAACGAAATTCTGCCGGTTGGTGCGATCATGCGGCGACTCATCGCTGAAACAGAAGCAGCCCTGGCGCGAGCGTCGCGATTCGGCGAGTTGGCTTCGGCGCCTGCAAAGCTGAATGCCGCAGGGCGCTGAGCTGACACGGGTAAATTCGGAAAATGCTCGGCGTGCCAGTCGGCTTCAAGGTTTGGATTGATCTTGCCGTTGCTCACGAACACGCCGGGACAGCCTTCGGCGGCCCACGCCTTGACCGGCGCGAGATCGGCCAGCGCCCGGATTTTACGCTCTTAGCCTACTGCGACGATCGTCTTTCTCTGTGGGAAGCGATATCGAAGGAAATTGTCCTGAAACAAGCTCACCCTGTTTGTCCTGGATGTGCTGCCGGACGACGTCTACAATAGTCTCCCGCAGGCGGGCGGGCCCGCTGCGAAGGTACGCAGAGGACTTAGCGGCGGCGATAGCGATCCACCCGCAAAACCGACGGCGCCGCAATGGCCCCCGCAGCCACCAATTTCCGGCGCGCGCCGGCCGGCAGCTCGTGCGATGACCGCGCGCGCATAAAAAAAGAGCAGAGCAATGACGGCCATTTCGCCGAACGTAATCGCCGATGGCGACCTTCTGATCGAGAAGGACGTTGCGATCCCGCTGATGGATGGGCACGTTGTTTATTGCAATGTCTTCCGTCCAAACCGCGACGGCGTTTTTCCTCCTATCGTCGTATTCACGCCTTACGGCAAGGACTCCGATGTCGCGGTCGACTTCAAACGTTATTGGGATTTCGTGCTGCGCGATCACCCGGAAGTGGTGCGGGAGGGCTCGACCGGCAAATACCTGACCTGGGAAGTACCCGACCCCGAGCGCTGGGTGCCGGCGGGCTATGCGGTGGTCGTCGTCGACGCCCGCGGCACCGGAAAGTCGCCAGGCTTCTATGAGATGATGGCGCCCCTGCAGTCGCGCGAATACTACGACGCCATCGAATGGGCGGGCACCCGACCCTGGTCGAACGGCAAAGTCGGCTTGCTCGGCGTTTCCTATCTTGCGATCAAGCAGTGGCAGGTCGCGGCGCTGCAGCCGCCGCATCTCGCGGCAATGATCCCGTGGGAGGGAATGTTCGACCACTACCGCGATCTTTATCGCCATGGCGGCATCTACTCGTCCTTTTTCCTTAAGCTGCTGTGGGACACCCAGATCGCGATCAACCAGAACGGAAACGCCAACAGCCCGTACCGCGATCGCTTTACCGGCGCGGTCTCGACCGGCGCGGCGCTCAATCCGCAGTTGCTTCCCGGCAACCTCGCGAATGTCTACCAGGCTGGATTGCAACATCCGTTCGAGGACGCTTACTTCAAGCTGCGCACGCCTCTGGCGCAGCGCATCGAGGTGCCGTTCCTGTCGGCCGGAAACTGGGGCGGCCTCGGGCTTCACTTGCGGGGCAATGTCGAGGCCTTCGAGACGGCGGCGTCGCGACAGAAATGGCTTGAGATCCATACCGACACCCACTTCGCGTCGATGTACCTGCCTCAGGCGGTGGCGCTGCAGATGAAATTCTTCGACCATTTCCTGCACGGCAAGGACAATGGCTGGGACAAGCAGCCGCCGCTCGTTCTGACCATCCGCGATCCGCGTGGCCTGTTTCGCCGCGACGAGAGCGAATGGCCGCTCGCGCGGACGAAGTGGACGCGATATTACCTCGACGCCGACGACGGCGCGTTGTCGATCGAGGCGCCGGCGGCGCCCAGCAAGGTAGAGTATGACGCGCAGACCGACGGTGTAACGCTCCGCACGTCACCGTTCGGCCAGGACACCGAGTTCACCGGGCCGGTCGCGGCGAAGCTGTTCGTTGCGACTTCAACCGCCGATATGGATCTGTTCCTCACGCTGCGTTTATTCGATCCTGACCGCAACGAAGTGACCTTCGTCGGCGCCAATGACCCACGGGCGCCGGTATCGCAGGGCTGGCTGCGCATCTCGCACCGCAAGACCGACCCGAAGCGGTCGCGCCCCTACCAGCCCTATCATCCGCATGACGAGCGGCAGCCGGTCAACCCGGGACAGGTCTACGCGGTCGATGTCGAAATCTGGCCAACCTCAATCGTCGTGCCTGCGGGCTATCACCTCGCGCTAACAATCGGCGGCAAGGATTTCGAACGACCCGACGCGCAGGGTCTCATGAAGGGCTCAGGAATCTTCCTGCACAATGATCCTGCCGACCGGCCTGCGGATGTATTCGGCGGAGTCAACACGATCCACACCGGCGGCGAGCACGCGAGCCATCTCTTGATGCCGTTCATACCAACGGGCTGAGCGGCGAGCCGTTGCCAGCCCGTAAACCGGGCGCAATGGAAGCTGGTTTTACGCGGACGCTGACCTGACACGCGTCAATTCGGAAAATGTTCGGCGTGCCAGTCGGCTTCGAGGTTCGGATTGATCTTGCCGTCGATCACGAACACGCCGGGACAGCCTTCGGCGACCCAGGCCTTGACCGGCGCGAGATCGGCGAGCGTGCGCACGGTGGCGGCGCGGGCGCCGTAGCCGCGGGCGACGGCGGCAAAATCGGTTTCGGGGAATTGCACGATGTCGGTGGAGAATCCCTGGCGGCCGAAATAGTGCACCTCGGCCGCGTACGAGCTGTCGTTGTAGAGGAGGATGCACAGCCGCAGCCCGAGGCGAATGGCGGTTTCCAGGTCCGCGATCGACATCAGAAAGCCGCCGTCGCCGGCGCCGAGCACGGCGAGCTTTCCCGGATTGGCGACCGCCAAGCCGATGGCCGACGGCAGCCCGAGGCCGACCGACTGGAAAGAATGACTCAAGCACGACGCGCGGGCGTTCGGCACCCGCAGGTATCGCGGCACCCAGCCGCAGAAATGGCCGGAGTCCGACGCCACCACCCGGTCCGCCGGCAGAATGGCGTCGACCGCCTTGCTCAGCGTGCGCGGGTCGATGAATGCGGCGCTCGAACTCGTCGGTATACGGGACATGATGATTGTCGCCGGCCAGGATGCGCTCGCGCAGCGCGGCGCTCCGCCGGCCGGTTTTGGCGCTCGCCCCGTGGCCGTCGAGCTTGTCCAATAACGCCTCGGCGGTCGCCCTGGCGTCGCCGTGCACCGCGACCTGCACCGGCATCTGATAGCCGAGCTTCGGCGCGTCGATATCGACCTGCGCGACCACCGCGCCGGGCGCGATCAGCTTGCCCTTTTTGGTGGTCCACTGGGTGAAGCTTGCGCCGAAGCCGACAATGAAATCGCTTTCGGCGATCAGTTCGTCGGCGGCCGGCGAGGAAAAGCCGCCGCTGATGCCGACCGACCACGGATTTTGCGCGAACAGGCCGTGGCCGCACACCGACGTCGCCAGCAGCGCGCCGACACGGTCGGCCAGCGCCGCCAAGGCGTCTTCGGCGCCGGAAATCACCGCGCCGCGGCCGGCAAGAATGAGCGGGCGCTGCGCGCGGCTCAGCGCATCGGCCAGCCGCGCGACGGCCTGCGGGTCGGGATGCAGGCGGCCGGGCGCCGGCGGCAGTTCGAGCGGCGGCAGGTTCGAGGCGATCGATGCATGCTGCACGTCGAGCGGCATGCTCAGCACCACGGTCTGCCGATCGCGCAGCGCGCGGGTCACCGCACGCAGCGCGTCCTCGCGCGCCGAGCCGGGCGTGTGCAGCCGCTCCGAAACCGCACCGACCGCACGCACCATGTCGGCCTGCTCGATGTAGAAGTTGTTCTTCACCGCGCCGGTCGGCACGTCGCCGGCCAGCACGAGAAGCGGCGTCCGGCTCTTGGCCGCCTCGCCGATGCCGGTCAGCGCATTGGTCAGCCCCGGGCCGGAATGCACGCTGACCAGCGTCAGTTCGCCGGTCGCCTTGGCATAGGCGTCGCCCATGCTGGCGGCGTTGCATTCGTGGCGCGCGCAGATGAGCTCGACCCCGGCTTCGACCAGGCCATGGGAGATCTTGAAATTGGCGGTGCCGAGCAGGCCGAAACAGCGCCGCGCGCCGTAGCCGGCGAGGTCGGCGGCGACGACGCCGGCGACCGTCGGAGTGCCGTTCATGCTGGTTCCTTTTCTCGTTTCGGCCGAAAACCCCAAGCAATACAAAGCCCTGATGGCATAGCGCCAATCCGGCCAAAGGCCAAGGCGCCGCGGCCGGGCACGCTCGGCGAAGCCGCGGGACAAAACTTCAAACCTAAAGGTTCAAGCTTGAAATATCGGCCCGGCGATGCCATCATCGCCGCGCTGGGATTAAGGAAGGCGGCGGCGCATGAAGATTGCGTGCCTCGGCGGCGGCCCGGCCGGCCTCTATTTCGCGATCAGCATGAAGCTGCGCAACGCCGCGCACGACATCACCGTGTTCGAGCGCAACCGCGCCGACGACACCTTCGGTTGGGGCGTAGTGCTGTCCAACGAGACGTTCGACAACCTCGCCGCCAACGATCCGCCCAGCGCCGGAGAAATCCGCCGCAATTTCGCCTACTGGGACGACATCGCCGTGCATTATCGCGGCCAGCGCATCGTCTCGACCGGCCACGGCTTTTCCGGCATCGCCCGCAAGAAATTGCTGATGCTGCTGCAGCAGCGGGCGCGCGGGCTCGGCGTCGCGCTGCGGTTCGGAACCGAGGTCGCGAGCGCCGGCGAGCTGGCGGCGAGCTACGATCTTGTGGTCGCCGCCGACGGGCTGAATTCGCGGACGCGGAGCGAATTTGCCGAAAGCTTCAGGCCGGCGATCGAGACCCGCAAGAACAAGTTCGTCTGGCTCGGCACCCATCAGAAATTCGACGACGCCTTCACCTTCATTTTCGAAGAGACCGCGCACGGCTGGATCTGGGCGCACGCCTACCAGTTCGACGCCGACACCGCGACCTTCATCGTCGAGTGCGCCGACGCGACCTGGCAACGGTTCGGCTTCGGCGCCATGACGGCGGACGAATCCTGCCGCGCCTGCGAGCGCATCTTCGCCAAATATCTGGGCGGCCACCCGCTGATGTCGAACGCCGCGCACCTGCGCGGCTCGGCCTGGCTGAATTTTCCCCGCCTGCTGTGCGAGAGGTGGTCGCACGGCAACATCGTGCTGATGGGCGACGCCGCCGCCACCGCGCATTTCTCGGTCGGCTCCGGCACCAAGCTCGCCATGGAGAGCGCGATCGCGTTGGCGAATTATCTGCGCAGCGAGCCGACCATGCCGGCGGCGATCGCCAGATACGAGGATGCGCGCCGCAGCGAAGTGCTGCGCTTGCAATCCGCCGGGCGCAATTCGCTGGAATGGTTCGAGGACGTCGAGCGCTACCTGCATCTCGACCCGGTGCAGTTCAACTATTCGCTGCTGACGCGCTCGCAGCGCATCAGCCACGAGAATTTGCGGCTGCGCGACAAGCGCTGGCTGGAAGGCGCCGAGGCCTGGTTCCAGCGCCGCGCCGGGGCCGGCGACAACACCATCCGCCGGCCGATGTTCGCGCCGTTCCGGCTGCGCGACATGCGGCTGAAGAACCGCGTCGTGGTGTCGCCGATGGCGCAGTACAAGGCGATCGACGGCTGCCCGACCGACTGGCACCTGGTGCACTACGCCGAGCGCGCCAAGGGCGGTGCCGGCCTGGTGGGCACCGAGATGACCTGCGTCAGCGCCGAGGGCCGCATCACGCCCGGCTGCGCCGGCCTCTACGCGGCCGAACACGAAGCGGCCTGGAGGCGCATTGTCGATTTCGTCCATGCCGAGACCGATGCCAGGATCTGCTGCCAGCTCGGCCATTCCGGCGCCAAGGGCTCGACCCAGCTCGGCTGGGAAGACATGGACGCACCGCTCAAAGGCGGCAACTGGCCGGTGCTGGCACCGTCCGCGACGCGATGGTCGGAACGCAACCAGCGCGCTCGCGCCATGGACCGCGCCGACATGGACCGGGTGCGGCAGCAATTTGTCGCCGCGGCCGAGATGGCGGCGCGCGCCGGCTTCGACATGCTCGAAATCCACTGCGCCCACGGCTACCTGCTGTCGGCCTTCATCACGCCGCTGACCAATCGGCGCACCGACCAATACGGCGGCGCGCTGGACAATCGCATGCGCTATCCGCTGGAAATCTTCCGGGCGGTGCGGGCGGTGTGGCCGGCGGAGAAGCCGATCTCGGTGCGCATCTCCGCCAGCGACTGGGTCGGCCCCGACGGCATCGAGCCGCCCGAGGCGGTCGCGATCAGCCGCATGCTCCAGGCCGCCGGCGTCGATATCTGCGACGTGTCGGCCGGCCAGACGTCGATCGACGCGCGGCCGGTCTATGGCCGCATGTTCCAGACGCCGTTCTCCGACCGCATCCGCAACGAGACCGGCATGGCGACCATGGCGGTCGGCAACATTTTCGAGCCGGACCACGTCAATTCGATCCTGATGGCCGGCCGCGCCGATCTGGTCTGCCTGGCGCGGCCGCATCTCGCCGACCCGTACTGGACGCTGCACGCCGCCGCCAGGCTCGGCGACCGCGGCGAGACCTGGCCGCAGCCCTACTATCCCGGGCGGGATCAACTTTATCGGCTCTCCGGCCAAGGCGACGGCCGCCACGAGCCGGCAACGACGGCGGCATGACGATGAGCCTTGGCGGCAAACATGCTCTGGTGACCGGCGGCGGCAGCGGCATCGGCGCCGCCATCGCCTTCGCCTTGGCGCAGGCTGGCGCCGGCGTCACGATCTGCGGGCGCCGCCGGCCCGAGCTCGAATGCACCGCCGGGCGCCACGACAACATTCATCCGGAAACCGCCGACGTGACCGACGCGGCATCGCTGGCCCGGCTCTACCAGCAAGCGCAAGCGGCGCGCGGCAAATTCAGCATCGTGGTCGCCAATGCCGGAACGGCCGAGAGCGCGGCCGCCGATAAGGTTTCCGCCGCGCTGTGGAACAAGATCATCGCCGTCAACCTCACGGCGGCGTTCTTCTCGGTGCAGCCGGCGCTTGCCGGCATGCGCGAACAACAATGGGGGCGCATCATCTTCATCGCCTCGACCGCCGGCCTGAAGGGCTACGCCTACGTGGCGCCCTACGTCGCCGCCAAGCACGGCGTGGTCGGCCTGGCGCGGTCGCTGGCGATCGAGACCGCAAAGGCGGGCATCACCGTCAATGCGGTCTGCCCGGGCTTCACCGAAACCTCGCTGCTCGACCGCGCGGTCGATCGCATCGCCTCCAGCACGAAGCGCAGCGCGGCCGACGCGCGGCAGGCCCTCGCTGCCAATAACCCGCAGGGGCGCTTCGTCCAGCCCCAGGAGGTCGCCGACGCCGTGGTGTGGCTCTGCCGCGATGCCAGCGCCGCCATTACCGGCCAGGCCATCGCGGTGTCGGGGGGCGAAACATGGTGAGCGCGCCGCTGCCAGCCGCCGCACGCCGCGACGGCGGCCGGGAAAGCGACAGCAAGGCGCGGCTTCGCCTGTGGATCAGGCTGTTGCGCGTCAGCCGGCTGATCGAGGGCGTGGCGCGCGAGCGGCTGAAATCGCAGTTCAATGCGACGCTGCCGCGCTTCGACGTCATGGCGGCGCTCTATCGCAAGCCGGACGGCATGTTGATGAGCGAGATTTCCCGTTTCCTCATGGTGTCGAACGGCAATGTCACCGGCATTGTCGACCGCCTCGTCGCCGACGGCCTGGTCGCCCGCGCGCAGCGCAACGGCGATCGCCGCACCTCGTTCATCAGTCTCACCCGCAAAGGCCGCGCCGGGTTTGCCGACATGGCCGCCGCGCACGAGCGCTGGGTCGATGAACTGCTCGGCGGCATTCCGGCCCGCGACGCCGAGCAGATGTCGGCCAAGCTGAAATCGTTCCGCAGCGACTGGGAGGGCGAAGCATGAGCCGGATGGCCGCCACCAAGCCCGCGCATTTCCTCTGGCGCATGGACGGCACCACCGCCGTCATCCAGCTGAACCGGCCGGAGCGCAAGAACCCGCTGACCTTCGACTCCTATGCCGAGCTGCGCGACAGCTTTCGCAGTCTCGCCGATGCCGACGACGTCCACGCCGTCGTATTTCTGCCGAACGGCGGCAATTTTTGTTCCGGCGGCGACGTGCACGACATCATCGGCCCGCTGGTCGCCATGGACATGAAGGAACTGCTGGCGTTCACGCGCATGACCGGCGATCTGGTCAAGGCGATGCTCCATTGCGGCAAGCCGATCATTGCCGCGGTCGACGGCGTCGCGGCCGGCGCCGGCGCCATCATCGCCATGGCGGCGGATCTGCGCCTCGCGACGCCCAATGCCCAGGTGGCGTTCCTGTTCAACCGCGTCGGACTCGCCGGCTGCGACATGGGCGCCTGCGCGATACTGCCCCGCATCATCGGCCAGGGCCGCGCCGCCGAACTGCTGTTCACCGGCCGCGCCATGACGGCGGCGGAAGGCGAGCGGTGGGGCTTTTTCAACAGGCTCGTCGCCGTCGATGCGCTGGAGGCGGAAGCGCTGGCGCTGGGCCGCCGCATCGCCTCGGGGCCGACTTTCGCCAACGGCATCACCAAGACGCAGCTCAATCAGGAATGGTCGATGAGCCTCGATCAGGCCATCGAGGCCGAGGCCCAGGCGCAGGCGCTTTGCATGCAGACCAAGGATTTCGAGCGCGCCTATCGGGCCTTCGTCGCCAAGGGTAAACCGGTGTTCGAGGGCAACTAGTGGCGGACACGACATTCCTCGACTGGCCGTTTTTCACCGATCGCCATCGCGGGCTGGCGGAGGCGATCGAACAGTGGAGCGCGGCCAATCTGCCGGTCGATCAGGGCGACGTCGACGCCGCCTGCCGCGACCTGGTGCTCAATCTCGGCCACGACGGCTGGCTCGAGCACACCGCGCCCGATCCCGGCGCGCCGCCCGCCCCGCTCGACGTGCGCACGCTGTGCCTCATCCGCGAAACGCTGGCGCGCCACGACGGCCTCGCCGATTTCGCCTTTGCCATGCAGGGCCTCGGTGCCGGGCCGATCAGCCTGTTCGGCAATGCCGGGCAACGCGTCTGGCTGAAGAAGACCCGCAGCGGCAACGCGATTGCCGCGTTCGCCCTGACCGAGCCGGATTCCGGATCGGACGTCGCCAATATCGCGATGACCGCCAACCGCTACGGCGACGGCTACGTCCTCGACGGCGAGAAAACCTGGATCTCCAACGGCGGCATCGCCGATCTCTACGTGGTGTTCGCGCGGACCGGCGAGGCCGCCGGCGCCAAGGGGCTTTCCGCGTTCCTGGTACCGGCCGATGTGGTGGGCCTGTCGATCGCCGAGCGCCTTGCGGTGATCGCCCCACACCCGTTGGCGCGGCTCAAATTCGAGCGCGTCTGCGTGCCGGCATCGGCGATGATCGGCGCCCCGGGCGACGGCTTTAAGATCGCGATGGCGACGCTCGATATTTTTCGCGCCACGGTCGGCGCCGCCGCGCTCGGTCTGGCCCGCCGCGCGCTCGACGAGGCGGCGGCGCGGGTGCGCAAGCGGCAGGTTTTCGGCGGCGCGCTCGCCGAGCAGCAGATTGTCCAGGGCTATCTCGCCGACATGGCGGTCGACGTCGATGCCGCGGCGCTCCTGGTCTATCGCGCCGCCTGGGCCAAGGACAACGGCGCGCCGCGCGTCACCCGCGAGGCGGCGATGGCGAAACTGTTCGCCACCGAACGCGCCCAACAGGTCATCGACAGGGCGGTGCAGCTTCATGGCGGCGATGGCGTCCGCCACGGCCATATCGCCGAACGGCTCTACCGTGAAATCCGCGCGCTGCGGATCTACGAAGGCGCATCCGAAGTCCAGAAAGTCGTCATCGCACGGCAAATTCTCTCGGGAGCTTAGTCATGGCTTTGCAAGCGCTGGGCCGCACCGCGCACACCGACACCTTCACCCGCGACAATCTTCCGCCGTCGCAGCACTGGCCGCAGATTTCGCTCGATGGCTTCGACTATCCCGAGGCGCTCAATGCCGGGGTCGAACTGACCGACCGCATGGTGGCGCGCGGCTTCGGCGACCATGTCGCGCTGATCGGCAACGGCCGCCGCCGCACCTACAAGGAGCTGGCCGACTGGACCAGCCGCATCGCCCGCGCGCTGGTCGAGGATTTCGGCATCAAGCCCGGCAACCGCATCCTGATCCGCGCGGCCAACAATCCGGCATTGGTCGCCTGCTGGCTGGCGGCGACCAAGGCCGGCGCTGTGGTCGTCAACACCATGCCGATGCTGCGCGCCGGCGAGCTTGCCAAGATCGTCGACAAGGCCGAGGTCGCGCTGGCGCTGTGCGACACCCGATTGATGGCCGAGCTCGTCACCTGCGCCAAGACCAGCAAATATCTCAAGCAGGTGATCGGCTTCGACGGCACCGCCAACCACGATGCCGAGCTCGACCGCATCGCGCTCAGCAAGTCCGTCACCTTTGACGCGGTGCAGACCGGCCGCGACGACGTCGCGCTCTTGGGCTTCACCTCCGGCACCACCGGCGAGCCGAAGGCGACCATGCATTTCCATCGCGATCTCCTCGTCATCGCCGACGGCTACGCCCGGGAGGTCCTCGCCGTGACGCCCGACGATATTTTCGTCGGTTCGCCGCCGCTTGCCTTCACCTTCGGGCTCGGCGGCCTGGCGATCTTTCCGCTGCGCTTCGGCGCCACCGCGACGCTTCTCGAAAATGCTTCGCCCGCCAACATGATCGAGATCATCGAGACCTATAAGGCGACGATTTCGTTCACCGCGCCGACCGCCTATCGGGCCATGCTGGCGGCGATGAACCAGGGCGCCAATCTGTCGTCGCTGCGCGCCGCGGTTTCGGCCGGAGAAACCCTGCCGGCGCCGGTGTTCAGGGATTGGATCGCCAAGACCGGCAAGCCCATTCTCGATGGCATCGGCTCGACCGAAATGCTGCACATTTTCATCTCCAACCGGTTCGCGGACGCCGCCGCCGGCTCGACCGGCCGGCCGGTTGGCGGCTACCAGGCGAAAATCGTCGACGACGACATGACGGAAAAACCGCGCGGCGAGGTCGGCAAGCTCGCGGTGCGCGGCCCAACCGGCTGCCGCTATCTCGCCGACCAGCGGCAAGCCGCTTACGTGCGCGACGGCTGGAACCTGACCGGCGATTCATTCTGGCAGGACGACGACGGGTTTTTCCACTTCGCCGCCCGCAGCGACGACATGATCATCTCGGCGGGCTACAACATCGCCGGGCCCGAAGTCGAAGCCGCGCTGTTGTCGCATCCCGACGTCAAGGAGTGCGCGGTCATCGGCGCGCCGGACCAAGGCCGCGGCCAGATCGTCGAGGCCCATGTCGTGCTCGCCGACGGCGTCAGCGCCGGCGTCGATACGGTCAAGCGCCTGCAGGATCACGTCAAGGCGACGATCGCGCCGTTCAAATATCCGCGCTCGGTGAAATTCGTCGAGGCGCTGCCGAAAACCGCGACCGGGAAAATCCAGCGCTTCCGTCTGCAGCCCGGTGCGTCGTGAGCGAGGCCGGACCGATGCTGCAATCGCACGAGCGCCTGCATCCCCGCAGCTGGAAACAGCCGAAGGGGTTTGCCAACGGCATCGCCGCCAGGGGCCGCCTGGTGTTCCTCGCCGGCCAGGTCGGCTGGAACGCCGAGCAGCGTTTCGACAGCGCGGATTTCGTCGCGCAGACCCGCCAGGCGCTGGCCAACATCGTCACGCTGGTCGGCGAAGCCGGCGGCACGCCGGAGCACGTCACCCGCCTGACCTGGTTCGTGCTCGACAAGAAAGAATATCTGGCGCGGCTCCACGAGCTGGGCCAAGCCTATCGGGACGTGATGGGCAAGCATTATCCGGCGATGACGCTCGTTCAGGTCGCGGCGCTGGTCGAGGACCTCGCCAAGGTCGAAATCGAAGCAACCGCCGTGGTGCCGGATTGAAACCGGAGCGCCGCGGATTGCGGCTGCAAGGCTTGGGAGTTACGTTGCGACGCCATGGCTTATCTGGCTGAAATTCCCTACGGCGCCTATTGGAGCACGCCCTTTGCCAAGTGGCAGGGCAGCTTCGCCAATCTGCACAGCATCGAATTCGCCGCCCATGTCGCCAGGGCCGAGCTTGCCAAGCGGCGCATCGCGCCGGACCTGTTCGATTATGGCGTGCTCGGCATGACGGTGCCGCAGCAGGCCTCGTTCTACGGCCTGCCGTGGTTCATGGGACTGGTCGGCGCCCGCAAGGTCGGCGGTCCGACCATCAATCAGGCCTGCGCCACCAGCGCGCGCTGCCTGCTCGCCGCCGTGCAGGAGGTCGAGGCCGGGCTTGCCACCACCGCGCTGGTCGCGACCTGCGACCGCGTCTCCAACGGCCCGCACATCGTCTATCCGAATCCGTCGGCACCGGGCGGCACCGCCGGCCACGAAAACTGGGTGCTCGATAATTTCGGCTGCGATCCGCTGGGCGGTCACGCCATGGTGCAGACCGCCGAGAACGTCGCGCGCAAATATCAGGTCACCACCGCCGAGCAGCACGACGTGGTGCTGCGCCGCGTCGCCCAGTATGCCGATGCGGTGGCGAACGACCGGGCGTTCCAGAAACGCTACATGACGCTGCCGTTCGACGTGCCGCGGCCCGATTTCAGGAAAAGCGCCGGCCTGCTCGCCGGCGATGAAGGCGTGGTGCTGTCGACGGCGGAAGGCTTGGCCAAGCTCAAGCCGGTGCTGCCCGACGGCACCGTGACTTACGGCGGGCAGACCCACCCGGCCGACGGCAGCGCCGCCATCGTCGTGGCGCGGCCGCAAACGTGCCGCGAGCTGTCCAGCGACGATGCCGTGCGGGTCGGCATTCTCGGCTTCGGGCTCGCCCGCGCCGAGCTCGCCCATATGCCGGAGGCGACGATTCCAGCCGCCAGGCAGGCGCTCGATCAGGCCGGGCTTGCGATCAAGGACATGGCCGCGGTGAAGTCGCACAATCCGTTCGCCGTCAACGACATCGTCTTCGCCCGCGAGACCGGCGCCGATCTCGCGGCGATGAACAATTACGGCTGCTCGCTGGTCTGGGGCCATCCGCAGGGACCGACCGGCCTGCGCTCGATCATCGAATTGATCGAGGAACTGGTGAGCCGCGGCGGCGGCCGCGGGCTGTTCCAGGGCTGCGCCGCCGGCGACACGGCGATGGCCGTGGTGATCGACGTCGATACGCGAAAGCATTGATGTCGGCGGTCATCGGGGATCGCGCGTGAGTGGAGTAACACAGCGGCGCTTCAAGCTCGGCATCGACGTCGGCGGCACCTTTACCGATTTCTTCGTCCGCGAAGCCGCGCGCCCGCCGATCATTCACAAGGTGCTGTCGACGCCGGCCGATCCGTCGGTCGGCGTGCTGGCCGGACTGCATGAGCTGGCGGGCGCGCTGAACGAGCCGCTGCAGCTTGCCGACTTTCTCGGCTGCGTCGACGTCATCGTGCACGGCACCACGGTGACGACCAACGCCACGCTGACCCGCCGCGGCGCCAAGACCGGATTGATCACCACCGCAGGCGTTCGCGACGCGCTGGAAATGCGCCGCGGCGTCCGCGAGGAGCGCTACAACAACCGCTACACCAATGTGGCGCCGGTGGTGCCGCGCTATCTGCGCATCGGCGTGACCGAGCGCCTCGACCGCCGCGGCCGCACGGTGACGCCGCTGTCGCTCGACGACGTGCACGGCGCCATCGCCCTGTTCAAGGCCGAGAGCGTCCAGGCGGTGGCGATCTGTTTCATGAACGCATTCGCCAATCCGGCCCACGAGGCGGCAGCGGCCGCGCTGGTGCGCCAACAACTGCCCGGCGCTTTCCTGACGACATCGACCGAACTGCTGCCGGCCATTCGTTTCTACGACCGCGTCAGCACCACCGCCCTCAATGCCTATGTGGGACCGATCCTCGACGACTATCTGGCGCAGCTGCAGCGCCGCCTGGCGGCAGCGGGATTTACCGGCGCGCTGCTCATCATGCAGTCGAACGGCGGCGTCATGACGCCGGACGTCGCCCGCAAGTCGCCCGCGCTCACGCTGCTCTCGGGTCCGGCCGGCGGCCCGATCGCCGGCCTCGCCGCGGCGCGGCCGCACGGCAACGACAGCTGCATCGTCGTCGACATGGGCGGCACCAGCTTCGAAGCCGCGCTGGTCGAGAAGACGCCGGTCGTGATCAAGGACGGCGAGATCGATCGGCTGCGCTGCGCGCTGCCGATGCTCGGCATCCACACCATCGGCGCCGGCGGCGGCTCGATCGGCTGGATCGATCAGGGCGGCCTCCTGCGCATGGGCCCGCACAGCGCCGGCGCGACGCCGGGCCCGGCCTGCTATGGGCTCGGCGGGCGAGAGCCGACCACCACCGACGCCAATCTCGTGCTCGGCTATCTGAGCGCCGCGTTCTTCTCCGGCGGCCGCATCAAGCTCGACGCCAAGGCGGCCCGTGAGGCCATCGCGGCGAAGATCGCCAAGCCGCTCGGCATGACGGTCGAAGCCGCCGCCGCCGGCATGTATCGCGTCGCCTGCACCAACATGGCGCAAGGCGTGCGCGCCGTGACCATCGAGCGCGGCAGCGACCCGCGCGAGTTTCCGCTGGTGGTCGCCGGCGGCGCCGGGCCGCTGCACTCCTGCGTCATCTGCAACGATCTCGATATCGCGCTACAGATCGTGCCGCGCGAAAGCTCGGTGCTGTGCGCCTCCGGCATGCTGATGGGCGACCTGCGCCACGATTTCGTGCGCACCTTCGTCGACCGCTTCCCGGATTTGCGCTGGGACAAGCTCGACGCGCTGATCGCCGGGATGATCGGCGACGGCGACCGCATCCTGTCGGGCGACAATATCGCACCCGATCGGCGCCGGCACGCCGTGACGTTGGACTGCCGCTACCTCAAGCAATATCATGAAGTGTCGTTTGCGGTGCCGCTCGCTGCCATCGAGAGCCACGATGCGCCTGCCGTGCTGCGGGCGTTTCACGACGAGCATAATCGGCTGTTCGGTTATTCGCTCGAGCAGGAGGGTACCGCGGTCGAGATCGTCAATGTGCGGGTGCAATCGGTCGGCATGACCGACAAATTCGAAAGTCTGGGCGAGCCGTTCGCCGGGGCGGATGCGTCATCGGCGCGCAAGGGCGAGCGCGCCGCCTATGTGGTCGAACATGAGGCTTTCGCGACCATCCCGGTATTCGATGGCCATCGGCTGCGCCACGGCAACCGCATCGCCGGCCCGGCGCTGGTCGAGATGGTCACCACCACGGCCTTCATCAGCGCCGGCTACGATGCCGTCAGCGACCAGCACGGCGCGCTCTTGATGTACCGCAGAGGCCGCGAAGATCTTGTGCGCAGCTGTCTGGGATCGATGTCATGAGCGGAGCAACCGACGCCGTCGATCCGATCCTGATGTCGGTATTGGCGCGCACCTTCCGCTCCATCACCGACGAGATGAGCGCCTCGGTGGTCAAGACCACGCGCTCGCCGATCCTGTGCGAGGCCAAGGATTTCGTCACCGGCCTCTACGACGCCCACGGCAACATGCTGGAGCAGACCGAGAACCTGCCGATCCTCGCCTTTTCGCTCGGGCCGGTGTGCAAGCACATCGTCCGCTATTTCGGCGACGACATTGCCGACGGCGACGTGATCGTCCACAACGACGTGTTCAGCTACGGCAACCAGAACAACGATGTCGCCGTCTACAAGCCGATCTTCCATGACGGCGTGCTGGTGGCCTGGGCGGCGGTCAAGGGCCATCAGGCCGACATCGGCGGCGCGGTGCCCGGCGGCTACAATCCCAACGCCACCGAAGTCTGGCAGGAGGCACTGCGCATTCCGCCGGTCAAGGTCTACGACAAAGGCAAGCTGCGCCGCGACGTCTGGGACCTGATCTTCGCCAATATCCGCTTCGACATCGTGCAGCACGATCTCAAGGCGCAGATCGGCGCCTGCACCATCGGCGACCGGCGCATGCGCGCGCTCTTACAAAAATACGGCCGCGATGTTTTCGAAAGCCACAAGGCGGCGCTGTTCGATGCCACCGAGAAAATGATGCGGGCCGAGATCGGCAGCATTCCGAACGGCGTCTATCACGGCGAAGGCATGGTCTATTTCGACGGCCATCACCCGGGCTCGAAATTCACCATCCGGGTGACCATCACGGTCGGGGATGCGCACGTCACGTTCGACTATTCGAAGACCGACGCGCAGACCGACGGCTTCGTCAACGGCACCTACACGTCGAGCGCCTCGGCGACGCTGCTCACCTTCCTGCAGTTCATCAATCCGGACATTCCCCACAACGAAGGCATGATCCGGCCGATCGACATCGTCATTCCGGACGGCACCATCCTCAATGCCCGCTATCCGAAGGCGACGACCTTCGGCAATCATCTGTGCCCGCCCAATGCCGATGCCATCATCCGCGCGTTGGCGCCGGTCATTCCCGAGCGTGTCACCGCCGGCTGGAACAACTTGCTCTGCTCGCTGACCACCGGGCTCGACCCGGAGAGCGGCGAGAAATACGTCGACATCGGCTTCATGGGCCTCAAAGGCGGCTCCGGCGCCATGTTGGGCGTCGACGGCTACGATCATATCGGCATGATCGATGCGTCGGGCGGCGTGCTCGATCAGGATTACGAGATGTTCGAGCTGCAGACGCCGCACCAGCTCATCCAGCACGAATATATCTGCGACTCCGGCGGCGCCGGCCGCTGGCGCGGCGGCCTCGGCGTCGAGACCAGGTTCAGGATCGGCTCCGAGGCGACGCAGCTCGTGACCTTCGGCGACGGCGATTTCGAGCCGGCATTCGGCCTGTTCGGCGGCCATGACAGCCTGCTCAATGCCATCGCGCTGACCTATCCGGACGGCAGGCGCGTCATCCCGCGCAACAAGGACCTCATCCTCGGCGTACCCGAGGGCACCCTCTACCACCAGATCGCCGGCGGCGGCGGCGGTTACGGCGACCCGCGCCAGCGCGACCGCGCCAAAGTCGCCGAGGAGGTGCGCAACGGCGTGATCTCGCCGCAGGCGGCGCGCGCTGTCTACGGGCTGGACGGCCGCGACGACAAAACCCCGGGGCCGGCGACATGAATTTCGATCTCAGCGACGAGCAGGTCCAGATCCGCGACACCTTCGCGCGGTTTTGCGATGAACGCATCGCGCCCCGCGCCGCGGCCATCGACGAGGCGCACGAATTCCCGCGCGAGCTGTTCGGCGAGGTCGCCGCGCTCGGCTTTTTCGGGCTGCGCTACCCGGTCGAGAGCGGTGGGCTCGGTCTCGATTTGATTTCACTGTGCCTGGCGCTGGAGGAGATTGCGCGCGGCTCGATGTCGCTTGCCGGCTGCGTCACCATGCAGTCGCTGATGGGAACGAAGTTTCTCGACATGCTCGGCGGCGCCGATATTCGCACGCGCCTGTTCGAGCCGGCGCTGCGCGGCGACAAGATCGGCGGCATCTGCATGACCGAGCCCAACGCCGGCAGCGACCTGTCCGGCATCGCCACCACGGCGCGCAAGGTCGACGGCGGCTATGTGCTCAAAGGCCAGAAGATGTGGGTCACCTCGGCGCCGGTGGCTGATTTCTTCACCGTGTTCGCGCGCGCCGGCGACGAGAAGAAGCTGACGATCTTCCTGGTCGAGAAAAACTTCAAGGGCCTCGCCATCGGCAAGGCGATCGCCAAGATGGGCGTGTGGGCGCTGCCGACGTCGGAACTCGCCTTCGACGATTGCTTCGTGCCCGACAGTCACCGCCTGAGCCATGCCGAAGGCGACGGCGAGGCGCATCTGCGGAAGCTCCTGGCCGAAATCCGCATCGTCACCGGCGCGCTGGCGCTGGGCGGCGCCCGCGGCGCCATGCAGGAAGCGATCCGCTATGCCGGCGAACGGCAGCAGTTCGGCAAGCCGATCAACCGCTATCAGGCGATCCAGCTCAAGCTCGCCGAGATGGCGACCGATCTCGAGGCGGCCCGCCGCCTGGTGCACTACGCCGCGTGGCTCAAGGACACCGACAAGCCGCACCACAAGGAGGCGGCCATGGCGAAATTATTCGCCTCGGAAGCTGCCGCCGGCATTTGCGACAAGGCGGCGCGGGTGCTCGCCTCCTACGGCTACAGCATGGAATATGCGGTGCAGCGCCATCTGCGCGATATCCGCTTCACGCTGATCGGCGGCGGCACCAGCGAGATCCTCAAGCTCGTCATCGCCAAGGAGCTTTCGGCGTGACCGAGCGGCGGGAGCGGCGGATCAAGGTGCTGCTGGCCAAGCCCGGGCTCGATGGCCACGACGTCGGCGCCAAGGTGGTGGTGCAGGCCTTGCTGGAAGCCGGCTTCGAGGTGATCTACACCGGGCTGCGCCAGACGCCGGAGGCGATCGCCGCCGCGGCCGCCACGGCCCAGGTCGACGTCGTCGGCCTGTCGATCCTCTCCGGCGCGCACGTGCCGCTGTGCCGGCGGATTCGCGATCTGCTGCAGGAGCAGGGCCTTTACGACAAGCTCTGGATCGTCGGCGGCAATATTCCGGAAGACGACCGCATGGTGTTGCGGCAACTGGGATATCGCGGCGTATTTCCGACCGGCAGCCGCACCGACGACATTGTCTCGTTTATTCGGGACCATGTGCGGTGAAGGCCGGGCGCTCCCGCGTCTGAAACCGCGGAGCGGCGCCATCGTTGTCATGCCATGACCAAGCCCGCGCACGCCACGCAGCAAACCGGCGCCCAGGCCGAGCTGTTCGCGACGCCTTCCGCCATGCCGGAAGGTTTCCACTATCGGCCTGATCTGATCGATCAAACCGAACAGCAGCGGCTCGTCGCCGCAATGGCGCGGCTCGATTTCAAGCCGTTCGAGTTCCACGGCTTCACCGGGAAACGCCAAGTCATTTCGTTCGGCTGGCGCTACAATTTCGACGGCAGCGGTCTGCAGAAAGCCGGCGACATTCCGGACTTCCTCCTGCCATTGCGAGACGCCGTCGCACAGTTCGCCGGATTGCACCCGGACGCGCTGCAACACGCCTTGCTCACGAACTATCCGCCGGGCTCGACGATCGGATGGCACAAGGACCGGCCGGCATTCGGCGATGTGATCGGCATTTCGCTCGTGTCGTCGTGCACGTTCCGGTTTCGCCGCAAGATGGAAGCGTCCTGGCAGCGGCGCGCGTTCACCGCCGCGCCGCGATCCGCCTATCTGCTGCACGGTCCCTCGCGAACCGAATGGGAGCACAGCATCCCGGCGGTGGATGCGCGGCGCTATTCCATCACCTTCCGCACCTTGCGCGACGACAAGCCGGCTTGAGGCGGTGTCCGGTTTGAGCCCCTACCGCCGTCGCCGATTCCCGATATGATGCCGTAACGCCGGTCCGGCCGGTCGAGGCATCCATAGGTTTTTGTTGATGAGCAAGGAAACTCCGATTCGCCGCGTGGTCAACGAGTCCGGCATCGACATCAAGCCGCTCTACACGGCTGAAGATGTCATCGCCACCGGCGGCGTCGATGCCAGCCGCGCCGGCGAGGCGCCGTTCACCCGCGGCATCCATCCGCTGATGTATCGGCAGCGGCCGTTCACCATGCGGCAATATACCGGGTTCGCCAATGCCGCCGACACCAACAAGCGCTTCAAATATCTGATCGCCAACGGCCAGACCGGGCTCAATGTCGCGTTCGACCTGGCGACCCAATGCGGCTACGATTCCGACGCGCCGGAAGCGGCCGGCGAAGTCGGCCGGGTCGGCATGGCGGTCGATACGCTGCGCGATTTTGAAATCGCCTTCGACGGCATCGACCTCGACGCCATCACCGTGTCGCTGACGATCAACGGCGCCGCCGCGATCCTGATCGCCATGTATCTCGCCATGGCGGAAAAGCGCGGCTACGACGTCGCCAAGCTGCGCGGCACCGCGCAGAACGACATTCTCAAGGAGTTCATCGGCCGCGGCACCTGGGTGTTTCCGGTCGATCCGTCGGTCAAGCTGGTCGCCGACACCATCGAATACTGCGCCAAGGTCGCGCCGAAATACTCCCCGGTCAGCGTCTGCGGCTATCACATCCGCGAATCCGGCGCGACGCCGGCCGAGGAGATGGGCTACGCCTTCGCCATCGCCAAGGCCTATACGGATGCGGCGCTGGCCCGCGGCCTCGACATCGACGAGTTCGCCGGCCGGCTGTCGTTCAATTTCAACATCTTCGGCAACCTGTTCGAGCAAGTCGCCAAATTCCGCGCCGGCCGCCGGCTGTGGGCGAAGATCATCCTCGACGGTTACGGCGCCAAGAAGCCGGAGTCCGGCTGGCTGCGCATGATCGCCGGCGGCGGCGGCTTCGGCCTGACCATCGAGCAGCCCGAGAACAACATCATGCGCGGCGCTTACTATGCGCTGATCGCGGCGCTCGGCGGCGCGCAGACCATGGCGCTGTGCTGCTACGACGAGGCCTATACGATCCCGACGCCGAAGGCGCAGCGCATTTCGCTGCGCACCATGCAGCTCTTGATCGAGGAGATCGGGCTCGCCGACACCGTCGATCCGCTCGGCGGCTCCTATTACGTCGAGAGCCTGACCAACCAGCTCGAGCAAAAAATCGTCGAGGCGATGGCATGGGTCGAGACGCAAGGCGGCATCGTCCGGGCGGTCGCCGACGGCGTGATCCAGGCCAAGGTGTCGGAATACGCCTATGCGCGGCAGAAGGCGCTGGAGAGCGGCGCGCTGCGCAAGGTCGGCGTCAATTGCTACACCGACAGCGACGAGGAAACGCCGCAGGTCGATCTGCACGGCTATGACGAGATGGGCGCCATCGAGCAGATCGGCGCGCTGCGCCAGGTGCGCGCGTCGCGCGACCACGATGCGGTCGAGCGCGCGCTCGCCGCCGTGCGCACCGAGGCCCGCGCCGGGCGCAACGTCATGCCGGCGCTGATGGACGCGGTGAAGGCCTACGCCACGGTCGGTGAGATGACCAACGCGCTGATCGACGTCTATGGCCGCTTCCAGGAGCCGACCCAGCTGTGGCGCAAGGTCGCCTGAGCGCCGTCGCCACATCCAACCCATGAAGCCCGGCGTCATCCTCTCGATGGAGCAGGCCCTGTCGCTGACTTCGGCGACGCTGCGCTTCGTGCATCTCGGCTGGCGCGTCATCAAGCTCGAAGCGACGCCGCAGTCGGAAGGCGCGCTGCCCGGCGACCCCAACCGCTATATCGGCTCGCTGGTCGCCGACGAGGGGCGGCGCAGCTATTTCATCGGACCCAACGTCGGCAAGGAATCGATCGCGCTCAACCTCAAGAGCCGCGAAGGCCGCGACGTGCTGCACCGCCTGATCCGCGAGCTCAACGTCGACGTGTTCTGCGCCAACACGCTGCCGGTGCGCTACCGGGAGCTCGGCATCGATTACGACAGCCTGCGCGCGGTAAAGCCCGACCTGATCTGGGCGGCGATCTCCGCCATGGGCCCCGACTATCCCGACGCCGCCGGCTACGACCCGGCGATCCAGGCCCAGGTCGGCTACATGGAAGTCACCGGCATGCTCGACGGGCCGCCGACGCTTGCCGGCATTCCGCTGGTCGACCTCAAGGCCGGCGACGAGGTCTACGCCAATGTCTGGAAAGCGCTGGCCGAGCGCGCCACTTCGGGCGAGGGCAGCCGCATCGACGTGTCGATGATGCAGGCCGCCGCCTCCTGGCTGATCACGGTGCTGCCGCTGATCGACTTTGATTGCGAGCCTTGGGAAATCACCCGCGCCGGCAACGAGCACCGCAAGTTCGTACCGACCAATGCCTATCCGACCAAGGACGGCGCGGTGCTGTTCGCCATCGGCAGCGATGCCGGCTGGCGGCGTTTTGCCGAGCTGCCGAAATTCCGCGGCGTCGGCACGCCGCAGCGCGCCACCAATGTCGGCCGCGTCGCCGACCGCGTCGCCATCCACGCCGACATCGCGGCGATCACCCGGGAGCTGACGAGCGCCGAGCTTGTTGCCGACCTCAAGCGCGCCAAGATTCCCCATGCGCCGATCAATACGGTGCCGCAGGCCATGCAGCTTGAGGCGATCGCGCGGCGGCTGACCACGACCACCGCGCCCGACGGCCGCCGCGTCCGCCTGCCGCCGATGGCGGTCGATCAGGCCGGCGCACCCCGCGATTTCTCGTTCCCGCCGCGCTACGGCGAGCATTCGGAACAAATCCTGCGCGAAGTCGGCTACGACGATGGCGCGATCGCGCGGCTGCGCGAGGCGCGCATCATCGCCGGCCCCGACGCAGTCGCCGGCCGCTCATGAGCCTGCACAATCCGCTCATCCGACGACCGTCGCGCGCGCTGCCGCGCTGCGTCGTCGTGGTCGGCGCCGGCACCATCGGGCCCGACATCGGCTATTACCTGAAATCCGCCCTGCCCGACCTGACGCTCTATCTCGTCGATATCAGCCAGCCGGCGCTGGATCGCGCGATGGCGCGTTTCACCGACTACACCACCAAGGCCGTCGCGCGCGGCAAGATGCGCGCCGGCGAGGCCGACGCGGTGCGCGCCAATGTCCATGCCACGACCGACTACAACGTCGCGCGTCACGCCGACTGGGCCATCGAGGCCGCGACCGAGGATCTGGCGCTGAAGCGGCAGATCTTCGTGCGCCTGGAGGCGCTGATGCGGCCCGACGCCTGGATCACCTCGAACACCAGTTCGCTGCCGGCGGCCCGGATATTCGCCGAATTGCGGCACCAGGAGCGCGCCACCGTCACCCATTTTTTCGCGCCGGCCTGGCGTAATCCGGTGGTCGAGGTGATCGACGCGCCGGCGCTCGATCCGACGGTGCTGGCGGATCTGCGCGCACTGTTCTGCAGCACCGGCAAGGTGCCGCTGGTCACCGCCGACGTGCCCTGCTTCATGCTCGATCGCATCTTCGACAACTGGTGCAACGAGGCGGCGCATCTGCTCGAAGCCGCCAGCGCCGCCGCGATCGACACCGTGGCGGCCGAATTCGTCCATGCCGGGCCGTTCTTCGTGCTCAATCTCGCCCATGGCAATCCGATCATCATCGAGACCAATACGCTGCAGGCCGACGAGGAAGGCGAGCACTATCGTCCCGCCGCAGTGTTTCGCTCGGTCGAGACCTGGCGCACGCTGGCGCCTGGCAACACCGTGCCGGTGGCGAAGCATACGGCGGCAACGATCCGCGATCGCCTGCTCGGCATTTTGATTTCGCAGAGCGGTGATATTGTCGACCGCGGCATCGGCGCGCCGCAGGATCTTGAACTGGGCTGCCGGCTCGGTCTCGGCTTCAGAGCCGGGCCGCTCGAGCTGATGGACCGGCTCGGCGCCGCGGCAGCGAGCCGGATCGGCCAGCGCCTGGCCGACGAACGTCCGGGCCTGCCGCTGCCCAAACAACCCCTCGATCAATACCGGAATTTTTCCCGCTGCGTGCTGGTCGACGACGTGCGCGACGTCAAGGTCATCACCATCCGCCGGCCGGAGGCGTTCAACGCGCTGCACGACGCGCTGACCGACGAAATCCTCGGCGTCATCCGCCATTTCGAGGCCGATCCCGCGGTGCGCGGCTTCGTCATCACCGGCTACGGCACGCGGGCATTCTCGGCCGGCGCCGATATCGGCCGCTTTCCGAAAATGCTCGGCGATGCCGACGTCGCCGCCCAATATGCCCGCGATTGCTCGCGGCTGCTGTTGCACATCGACCGCATGGCGAAGCCGGTGGTCGCCGCGCTCAACGGCATGGCGCTCGGCGGCGGGCTCGAACTGGCATTGCGCTGCCACGGCATGGTGGCGATGCGCAGCGCATGGCTGCAATTGCCGGAAATCACGCTCGGCATCGTGCCCGGGCTCGGCGCCATGGTGGTGCCCTATCGGCGCTGGCCCAAGGCGGCGGCGACGTTCCATGCCATGATGCGGCGCGCCGAGCGGATATCGGCGACGACCGCCCATGAGCTTGGCATCGTCGATGCCGTGGACGACGATTACGCCGGCATGATTGAAGCCGCGGCCGCGCGCGTGCACGCGCTCACGGGCCGGCTGCAGCCGCCCGGCGATGGCGCGGTGCGCATCGCGCCGCCCGCTGCGGCGGATGCCGTCGCCGCCAACGGCCAAAAACTCAGCCACGAAGTCATCGGCATTCTGGACCAGGCGATCGCCGCGGCCGCCGCCGCGCCAAGCTTCCTTGCCGCGCTTGAAATCGGCTATCGCGCCTTCGGCGCCAGCGCCTGCACGGCGGCGGCGCGCGAGGGCATCGATGCCTTCCTGCAGCGCCGCACGGCGGATTTCAGTAAGACCGGCTAAAAAATTCCGGCGCCAATTGCCGGCGCATCATCGGGTAGTGCGTGTTGCGTCCGCGAAACGGCGGGAAGCTCTTGAAGTGCGCGCGCAGTTCGAGCCGCACCGGGGAGGCCATGGCGGCGTTGAAGTCTTCGGGCGAATCGAACACCACCTCGTTGCCGAGCATGTAGTCGGCCGCCGGCACCATCGCTGGCGCCGCAATATCGACCGGCAGATAGCACAGCACCGACCGGATCTGCGGCAGCTTGGCCAGGATCGGCGGATGATCGGCCAGATAATGCGAAACGAACAGGGCGACGTCGGTAGCCGGATGATGGTAGCGCACCACATAGGAAAACGGCGCGCGCGGCGGACCGGCGTCCGGCGCGCCCGGGACCGCAAAGAACCGCCGCTCCAGGCTCGTGCCGGTGACGGCAACGCCCGCAGGCCGACGGCCGAGGCTCCGCTCGAAGCCAGGGTCGGACAGGCCGGCTTCGAGTTTTTCTATCGTGGGAAATTGCAGCATCGCCATCAGCAACGGCCCCGGACCGTCATTCGTGAAGGGATCATGGGTGCCGCCCAGCACCGGATGATAGAGATCGACGGCGGATAGTCCCGGCAGCGCCGCCCAGGACGGGGCCGCCTCGCGGTCGGCCCAGGACCGCACCGCCGCCGCGCTTGCCGGATCCCCCGTACAGGCGATCTCGTAAACAAAGTCGGTCACGGCTGTCCCCGCCTTGATTGTCAGCGTCACTTGGTAGCACGACAAGACAATTGGCGCCGTCGTATCGCTGGTTCCTCTATTCGAGCGTATACGGCTGCGAACAGGCCTGATCGGCGGGCGTGGAGCAATTCGGGGACGACGCGTCAAAGCAGGGACTGTCATGCAAGCGCGGATTTGGCTTGGAGTCCTGATCGGCTCCACCATCGGAGGCTTCGTTCCCGGACTATGGGGCGGGGATTTGATCTCCTACTCGGGCGTGCTGCTGAGCGGCGTCGGCGGCCTCGCCGGATTGTGGATTGCTTACAAGATGGGCTAGCGGCCGGCGGCCCCAATCGGCACGCTGGCCGGCTCCTCGAACCGCGCCTAATCATGCAATAATCCGTTGCCATAAGAGCGGCGCATGCGCTCCTTGCGCCGCCAACGACATGGCCTGGAGGACGTGTGGACCTGGCGCGCGTGAGCCTGGAGGACAAATACACCCTCCAATCCGGACGCATTTATCTTACCGGCATTCAGGCGCTGGTGCGCCTGCCGATGCTGCAGCGGGCGCGCGACCGCGCCGCCGGGCGCAACACCGCCGGCTTCATTTCCGGCTATCGGGGCTCGCCGCTTGGCGGCTACGACAGCGCCCTGTGGCAGGCGAAGGCGCTGCTCGACCAGCACGATATCCGCTTCCGGCCCGGCCTCAATGAGGACCTGGCCGCCACCGCGGTGTGGGGCAGCCAGCAGGTCGGGCTGTTTCCCGGCGCCACGGTCGATGGCGTGTTCGGCATCTGGTACGGCAAGGGTCCCGGCGTCGACCGCTCGCTCGACGTGCTGCGCCACGCCAATTGGGCCGGCACATCACAGTACGGCGGCGTGCTGGCGATCGCCGGCGACGATCACGGCGCTCAGTCCACCACCACCGCCTACCAGTGCGAACAGGTGTTCGAGGCGGCGATGATGCCGGTGCTCAATCCGGCGACCATCCAGGATTATCTGGATTTCGGCCTGTTCGGTTTCGCGCTGTCGCGGTTTTCCGGTTGCTGGATCGGCTTCAAGGCGACCAGCGAAGCGGTCGACAGCTCCGCGTCGGTGCTGCTCGATCCGCAACGCGCCGCGATCGTGCTGCCGACCGATTACGAAATGCCGCCAGGCGGCCTGCATATCCGCTGGCCGCGCGGCGGCATGGATTGGGCGGTGGATCAGGAGCGCCGGCTGCACGGCCCGAAGCTCGCCGCGGTCCACGCCTTTGCGCGCGCCAACGCCATCGACCGCACCGCGATCGATGCGCCGCAGCCGCGGCTCGGCATCGTCACCACCGGCAAGGCTTATCTCGACGTGCGGCAGGCGCTGACCGAGCTCGGCATTTCCGAGCAACGCGCCGCCGCGCTCGGCATTCGCGTCTATAAGGTCGGGCTCGCCTGGCCGCTCGAACCGCAGCGAGCGCTGGCCTTCACGCAAGGCCTGCAGGACGTGCTGGTGGTCGAGGAGAAGCGCGGCTTCATCGAGAACCAGCTGGTGCGGCTGCTCTACAACGTCGACGGGTCACGCCGGCCGAGCGTGGCCGGCAAGACCGATGAGGCCGGCGCGATCCTGCTGCCGAGCACCGGCGAACTGACGCCGACCATGGTGGCGCGCGCCATCGTCGCGCGATTAAAGCGCCTTCGCGACACGTCGGAATTCGAGCCACGTCTGGCGCGGCTGGAAGCTGTCGAGCGGCCGGCTGCGCCGCCGGCATCGAAAATCCAGCGCGCGCCGTTTTTCTGCTCGGGTTGCCCGCACAACACCTCGACGCGCGTACCCGACGGCAGCCGCGCCATGGCCGGCATCGGTTGCCACAGCATGGCGCTGTTCATGCCGGACCGGCAGACGGCGACGCTCACCCATATGGGCGGCGAGGGCGCCAACTGGATCGGCCAGGCGCCGTTCACGACGGAGCGGCACGTCTTTCAGAACCTCGGCGACGGCACTTACGCCCATAGCGGGCTGACGGCGATCCGCGCCGCCGCCGCCGCCGCCGTCAACATCACTTACAAGATCCTCTACAACGACGCGGTCGCCATGACCGGCGGCCAGCCGGTGGAAGGCGCGACGACGGTTGCGCAGATTGCCCAACAGGTGCTGGCGGAAGGCGCCAGGCGCGTCGTCGTGGTCGCCGAGGCGCCGGACAAGTATTCGGCGCGGGCCGGCTTGCCCAGCGGCGTCGCAGTCCACGACCGCGACCACCTTGACGCCGTGCAGCGCGAATTGCGCGAAATCCCCGGGCTCACGGTGCTGATTTACGATCAGACCTGCGCCGCCGAAAAACGCCGCCGCCGCAAGCGCGGGCTTTACCCCGACCCGGCCGAGCGCGTTGTCATCAACGAACTGGTCTGCGAGGGCTGCGGCGACTGTTCGGTCAAGTCGAACTGCATTGCCGTGACCCCGGTCGAGACGGAATTCGGCCGCAAGCGGCAGATCGATCAGTCGAGCTGCAACAAGGACTTCTCGTGTCTCAACGGCTTTTGCCCGAGCTTTGTCACGGTGCGCGGCGCGACGCCGCGCCAGCTCGGCGGCATCGCGCAAGCCGACGACCTGTTGGCCAGGCTGGAAGAGCCGAAGTGCCGGCCGCTCGAGGCGCCCTACGGCATCGTCGTGACCGGCATCGGCGGCACCGGCGTGATCACGCTCGGCGCGCTCCTCGGCATGGCGGCGCATCTCGAAGGCAAGGGCTGCACGGTGCTCGACGTCAGCGGCTTGGCGCAGAAGAACGGCGCGGTCATGAGCCATGTGCGGCTGGCGCCGCGGCCCGATGATCTTCATGCCGCGCGCGTCGCTGCCGGCGGAGCCGACCTGCTGCTCGGCTGCGATCTCGTGGTCGCGGCAAGCCCCGCCGGCCTGTCGCGCATCGGCACCCGCACCCAGGCCGTGCTCAACAGCACCGTGCGGCCCACCGCGGCTTTCATCGTCGATCCGGACGTGGATTTCGACACGGCGGCGATGCTGCAAGCCGTCCGGGCCGCAGCCGGCGACACCGAGGCGATCGATGCCACCGCGCTGGCTTCGGCGTTGATGGGCGATGCCATCGCCGCCAACCTGTTCATGCTCGGCTATGCTTTTCAGAAAGGCCTCGTGCCGCTCAGCCTCGACGCCATCGACCGCGCCATCGCATTGAACGGCATCGCGGTCGCGAACAACAAGCGGAGCTTCGCCTGGGGCCGTCTCGCCGCGCACGACCGCGCCCAGGTCGAGGCGCTGGTGCGCAAGTCGCTTGGCGACGATCCTGCAACCGCGCCGCGGGGGCTCGATGCCCTGGTCGATCATCGCGCCGCCTTTCTCCGCGAATACCAGAACGCCGCGTATGCCGAGCGCTACCGCGACACGGTCGCGGCGATCGGGGCCGCCGAGGCGACCCGCACCCGCGGCTATTCGGGACTGGCCGAAGCGGCCGCGCGCAACCTGTTCGCGCTGATGGCCTATAAGGACGAATACGAAGTGGCGCGGCTTTATAGCAACGGCGCGTTCCGCAAAAAGCTGCGGCAGCAGTTCGAGGGCGATTTCACCCTCGACTATCATCTGGCGCCGCCGCTTTTGGCGGCCCGCGATCCGGCGACCGGCGAACCGCGCAAGCGCAAGTTCGGACCGTGGATGGGGCATGTCTTCAGTGTTCTGGCGCGGCTGCGCGGATTGCGCGGCACGGCCTTGGACATGTTCGGCTACACCCGGGAACGCCGCATGGAACGGCGCCTGATCGCGGACTATGAAACGACGCTGCGGGAGATCGCCGCGTCGCTTGCTTCCGGCAATCATGCGCTGTGCGTCGAGATTGCGTCGCTGCCGGCGAAGATGCGCGGCTTCGGCCACGTCAAGGCGCGCAATGTCGAAACCGCCAAGGCGTGCGAGGCCGAGCTGCTGGCGCTGCTGCGGAGCCGGGTCTCGCCGGCTTCGGCGGCTTAGTCCGCGGCGGGAACAACCGCGGACCACGCCGCGTCCGGCTCATCCGGCGGCACCGACGACAACAGCGCCCGGGTGTGGGCATGTTGCGGATCGGCGAACACCGTCTCGGTCGGGCCCTGCTCGACGATAGTGCCGCGATACATCACCAGCACGCGGCTGCACAGATGGCGCACCACCGAGAGGTCGTGTGAAATAAACAGCATGGCGAAGCCGAGCTCGGCGCGCAGCCGCGCCAGCAGGTTCAAGAGCTGGGCCTGGATCGAGACGTCGAGCCCGGAGACGATCTCGTCGGCGACCAGGATTTTTGGAATGTTGCACAGCGCCCGCGCGATATTGACGCGCTGCCGCTGCCCGCCGGACAGCTGCCCGGGCAGCCGCCGGCCGATATCGGCGGACAAGCCGACCTCGGCGAGCAACTCGCGGGTCCGCGCCAGCCGCTCGTGCCAGCCGGCATGCCGGCTGCCGGCCTCCATGGCCTGGGTGACGATGCTCGCCACGCGGCGGCGCGGATTAAGCGCCGATTGCGGGTCCTGAAACACCATCTGCAGGCTGAGCGCGCGGCGCGCGGCATTGCGCCGCGACGGCTCGGTGAGATCTTCCCCGTTGAGCAAAATGCGTCCGCCGGACGGCTGTTCGAGGCCGACCAGCATTTTGGCGACGGTGCTCTTGCCGCTGCCGCTCTCGCCGACCAGCGCGACAAATTCATTCTCGGCGATGCTGAAAGAGGCCTCGGCCACGGCGGCGACGGTGCGGCCGTCGGCGAACAGGCTGCGGCCGATGTCATAGTGCTTCTGCAGCCCTTCGACCTGCAGCACGCTCCGCGCCGAAATATCCGGCGTAGCCTCGGCATCCTGCGTGACGGCGATCCCCGGCGTCGCCGCGGCGCGGATGCAGGCCACGCCGCGGCCACCCTCCATCGTGATCCGCGGCGGCTCGCTGCGACGGCAATCGTCCATAACGAGCGGACAGCGCGGCGCGAAATGACAGCCGGTCATGCCGCGCAGCGCCGGCAAGCTCGGCATCTGTTCCGGCATGACATAAAGCGCCCGCCGCGCGGCGCGCAGCGACGGATTGGCAAGCTGCAGACAGCGCGTATAGGGATGTGCCGGCCGCGACAGCACGGCGCGCGCCGGGCCGCTTTCAACCGCGCGGCCGGCATACATCACGATCACGTCGTCGCACAGCTGGGCCGCCAGCCGCAGGTCATGGGTGATGAAGATCACCGCGGTGCCGTGCTGCCGCTGCATCTCGGCGATCAGGCGCAGAATGGGCGGGTGCATGGTGACATCGAGCGCGGTGGTCGGCTCGTCGGCGATCACCAGCCGCGGATTGCTGGCAAACGCCAGCGCGATCAGCACGCGCTGGCACATGCCGCCCGATAATTGATGCGGATAGCGCCCGAGCAGTTCGACCGCGTGCGGCAGGTGCGCCGCGGCCAGCATGGCGAGTGCCCGCTCGCGCCGCGCCGTGCGGCCGGCGTCGCCGAGCCGCGTCAGATGCTCGTCGAATTGCGCGCCGATGGTGCGCACCGGATTGAGCGCCGTCATCGGCGCCTGCGGAATGAAGGCAATCGCCCGGCCAAGCAAGCCGCGCCGCCGCGCCACCGCCATGCGGACGAGATCCTCGCCCTCGAACAGCAGCGCGCCCGATGCGACGGCGAAACCCGGCGGCAGACGTTGCGCGATGGCGCGCCCGACCATCGATTTGCCGGCGCCCGACTCGCCGACCAGACCGAGAATTTTTCCCGGCGCGAGGTCGAACGACAGTCCGCGGATTGCCGGCACGACGGCGCCATCGACGCGGGCGCCGACGCCAAGGTCCTTGGCCTGCAAGACGAGCATGCTCAGCGCCCCGCTTCGGCCAGCCGGACGTCGAGCGTGCGACGCAAGCCGTCACCGAGGAGATTGAAGGCCGCGACGGTGAGGACGATCGCCGCGATCGGCAGCAGCAGGTTCCACGGCGATTGATAGACGTATTGCCGTGCATCGGCGATCATCTGTCCCCAGGCCGGCTGGTCGGCGCCGACGCCGAGCCCGACGAACGACAGGATCGCCTCGACCACGACGGCGATCGCCATCTCGAGCGAGACCAGCGTGATCAACAGCGGCAGCGTCGCCGGCAGCACTTCGCGGATGATGGCCTGCCAGTGCGTGAAGCCGACGAGCCGCGCCGCGGCGACATAATCGTTGCGGGTCACGATCAGCACTTCGCTGCGCAGCACCCGGCAGAAGCGCGTCCAGTCGACCAGAATGATGGCGAGAATGACCTTGTCGAGGCCGACGCCGAGGCCGACCATGAGGATCAGCGACAGGATCACCGGCGGAAACGACATCCAGACGTCGACCAGGCGCCCGATGATCCAATCGACCGCGCCGCCGAAATAGCCGGCGATATGCGCCAGGACCGCGCCGATGGTCATGGCGCCGAGTGAGGCGAACAGCGCGACCAGCATGGCGGTGCGGGCGCCGTAAATCAGCCGCGACAGCACGTCGCGACCGAGGCTGTCGGTGCCCAACGGATAGGCCGGGTCGCCACCCGCCGCCCAGGCCGGCGGCGTCAGGATCGACAACAGATTCTGCTCGCCGGGATCGTGCGGCGCGATCGCGCCGGCAAAGACGGCGCAGAAGGCGATGCCCAGCACCAGCGTCAGCGCGATCAGAACCCGCGCCGAGCGCAGCGAACGCCATAGCGGCCCGCCCATCAGCGCACCCGCAATTTCGGATTGAGCATGACATAGAGGCCGTCAACCGCGGTGTTGATGACGAGCACGACGACGCAGTAGGTCAGGCCGATCGTCTGGATGAGCGGCAGATCGGCATTGCGCACCGCGTCGACCATCAGGTTGCCGATGCCCGGATAGGAGTAGATCACCTCGACCAGGAGCGTGCCACTGAACAGAATGCCGAATTGCACCCCGGCCAAGGTCAGGGTCGGCAGCGCGGCGTTCTTGAGCGCATGATCGACCAGGATTTGCGCTTCCGAGAGCCCGCGCAGCCGCGCCTGCTCGATATAATCCTCGTGATAAACGTCGAACAGGCTGGAGCGCAAAACCCGCATGATGGTCGGCGAAAAAGCCAGCCCGAGCGCGACCGCCGGCAGGATCAGGTGCGCCCAGGCGCTGAAGAAAACATCGAGACGTCCGACCAAAAGCGCATCGACCAGCAGGAATCCGGTGACATGCGGCAGCGGCAGGCCCGGCGCGACCTGCCCGGTGAACGGCAACAGCCGCAGCGCCACGCCGAACACGAACAGCAGGATCAAGCCCCACAGAAATTCGGGAATCGACAGCAGCAGGATCGAGGCGAAGTCGACAACCGGCTCGGCCAACGTGCCGCGCAGATGAAACATCACGAGCCCGCCGCCGACGCCCAGGACCGCGGCGATGAGCATGGCAGTGACGGCAAGCTCGATGGTTGCCGGCAAGGCGGCGGCGACCAGCGCGCCGGCGTCGCGGCGCAGCGCAATGGAGCGGCCGAAGTCGCCGTGCAGCGCGTCGCGCAGCCAGATCAGGTATTGCGCCGGCAGCGGCCGGTCGAGCCCCATTTCGCTGCGCTTGGCGTCGATTTCCGCGATCGTCGCCGTCGGCGGCAGCGACATCGCCGCCGGATCGACCGGCAGCAGCCGCAATACGCAGAACAACAGCGCCGAGACCGCCAGCAGGATCGGGATCGCCGCCGCCGCACGGCGCGCGATCAGCCCGGCCACCGTCGCGAGCATTGCGCCGCGCTCAATTGTCGTGGAGCGCAGCCATGGCGGGCCTCAGCTCCACTGCAGCGTCTGCGGCAGCACCCAGCCGTTGGCATATTTGGTATAGGCCAGATTCTTCTTGCGCGCGACCGTCACCACGCTTTGCAGGAGCGGCACGGTGGCGCCGTTCTCGACCGCATAGCGCTCCAGGTCGCGATAACCGGCAATTCGCTTGTCGTAATCGGCGACGCCGAACAGGGTCAGCACCCGCTGCCCGATATCTTCATCCTTCCACGGCGAGAACGGCATCTTGGGATTGAGCTGATAGCCTGAGAAAATCTCCGGATCGCCGGTGGCGTTGTCCCAGCTGTACAGCGTCGTCTCCGGCAGCTTGTTGGCGCGGTTGAGCTCGAAATATTTGGCGTATTCGATCACCTGCAGATCGGCGTCGATGCCGACCTGCTTCCACATCTGGACGATGGCGCGCGCCATATCGTAGTCGCTGGGGAATTGTCCGTTGGTGGTCGCGAAGCCGATCTTCACCGGATTGCCGGGACCGAAGCTCGACTTGGCGAGCAGCTCCTTGGCGAGCGCCGGATCGTATTGGAAGGTGAAATCGTCGAGATAGCCGGGCGTGCCCGGCGTCGCCAGCACCGACAGCGGCACCGCGGCGCCGCCGTAGAAGGCTTTCGACAGCGCCGCCTTGTCGATGGCGTGATGGGCGGCGAGCCGGACGTTCTTGTCGGCAAAAGCGAGGTCGGCCCGCATCTGGATCAGGATCACGCGGGTGATCGGGTCGAGCTCGGCGGCGAGACCGGGCTCGCTCTGGAACCGCTGCGCCTCGCGCACCGGCACATTGATGGTGAAATCGGTCTGGCCGGACTGGATGGCGGCCACCCGCGCCGACGGATCCTTGACGATCTCGATAGTGACCCGGGCGATGTTGGCCTTCGGCCCCCAGTAATTGTCGTAGCGTTCCAGCACGATGCGCGAGTTCAGCTCGTATTCGGCGAGCCGGTAGGGCCCGGTGCCGATCGGATTCTTGAGAAAATTGTCGAGACCCTGACTCTCGATATATTTCTTCGGCACCATGTAGCTGCCGAGGAACGCCAGCCATTGCGGCGCGGTCGGCGCCGGCGAATCGAACTTCATCATCGCCTTGGTCGGCGACTCGATGACGATGTCCTGCACCTTCTTCCAGGAATTCGCGGTATCGAGCTTCACGCCGGAGTGGATGCGCTCGAAGAACGTGTAGCGGAAGTCCGCCGTGGTCATCGGGTCGCCGTTGTGAAACGTCACATCGTCGCGCAGTTCGACCGCCATGCTCAGGCCGTCCGCCGCCAGATTCCAGCTCTTGATCAGATGCGGAATCAATTTCAGCTGCGGGTCCTGGTCGAGCGGCTGGTCGAATACCGCCTTGAAGATCGGCTGGGCATCCGGCGTGAAGCGCTGATTGGGGTCCCAGGACGGAACGTCGTTCGGCCAGCCGATGGTGGCGGCATCGGCGCCGGCAGCCGCGCGGGCATGCGGCGCGGCGGCGCCGATGCCGGCGGCCGCCCCCATTGCCAGTTGCAAGAACGCCCTGCGCCGCAACGTCAACGCCATGATGTGCTCCTCAATGTCTTCGCGACGGCGTTCCGACACGCCGCGACGGGCCCGGCAGCGATCGCTGGTTATAGCCTATATTGTGTTTGGTTGAATGCCCGTCGGGGGGCGCCGGCAGCGCAAGCCCACCGACGGGGTGCACGCTAGGCTTGCACCATGGCGTCGGCCCGGGCCAGAAAGTCGGCGTAGGTTCTTTGCAGGCCGTCGCGCAGCGGCGTGCGGGCCTGCCAGCCCAATGCCTTCAATCTCGAAACATCGAGCAGCTTGCGCGGCATGCCGTCGGGGCGCGACGCATCGAAGTCGAGCGCGCCGCGATAGCCGACCACCTCGGCGATCAGCCGCGCCAGATCGGCAATAGTCATGTCCTCGCCGGCGCCGACGTTGAGATGGGATTCGCCCGAATAACGTTCCAGCGCGACGATACAGGCCTCGGCCAGATCGTCGACATAGATGAACTCGCGCCGCGGCGTGCCGGTGCCCCACACCATGGCCGACGGCAAGCCCGATTGCTTGGCCGCGTGGATGCGCCGCATCAGCGCGGCGATCACGTGGCTGTTCTCCGGATGATAGTTGTCGCCCGGGCCGTACGAATTGGTCGGCATGACAGAAATGAAGTCGGCGCCATGCTGGCGGCGATAGGCCTGGCACAGCTTGATGCCGGCGATCTTGGCGACCGCATACCACTGGTTGGTGGGCTCGAGCGGTCCGGTGAGCAGCGCCTCTTCGGCGATCGGCTGTGGCGCCAGCCGGGGATAGACGCAGGACGAGCCGAGATACAACAGCTTGCCGACGCCGGCGCGGTAGGCGGCATGGATCAGGTTGGCGGCAATGACGAGATTTTCGTAGATGAAATCCGCCGGAAAGGCGCTGTTGGCGTGGATGCCGCCGACCTTCGCGGCAGCCACGATCACCACGTCCGGCTTGGCCGTGGCAAGCATGTGCTCGGTCGCGTCCTGCCGCAGCAGATCGAGCCGATCGCGGCCGACCGTCATGACCTCGCAATCGCACCGCGCCAGCCGCCGCACCAGGGCGGAGCCGACCATGCCGCGGTGACCGGCGACGAAGACGCGCCGGCCGCGCAGATCGAACGGCAGAGCGCCCGACCTCCGCGGCGATCCGTCAGTCACACCGGCCATGGCGCTGTTCCTCAAACGGTTCGCCGCGATAGCGGCGGCGGTCCTGCCGTGTCCTTGTCAAATCTGCCCGATGAAGCCGCGCCGCACCATCTCGGCGACGACCAATTCGGTCAATTGCTCCGGGCTGCGGCCGACTGTCTGCAGACGGATGTCCGGCGCGAGCGGCGCCTCATAGGGCGCGTCGATGCCGGTGAAATTCTTGATCGTTCCCGCCCGCGCCTTGGCGTAGAGGCCCTTCGGGTCGCGGAGCACGCACTCTTCGATCGGCGTGTCGACGAACACTTCGACGAAGTCGCCCGCGGGCATGAGATTGCGCACCATGTCGCGCTCGGCGCGATACGGCGAGATGAACGAGCACAGCACGATGAGGCCGCTTTCGGTCATCAGCTTGGCGACTTCGCCGGCGCGCCGGATGTTCTCCACCCGATCGGCCTCGGTAAATCCGAGATCGCGATTGAGGCCGTGGCGGACGTTGTCGCCGTCGAGCAGCATGGTGTGATGGCCGGCGGCGTGCAGACGCTGCTCCACCAGGTTGGCGATGGTGGATTTGCCGGCGCCGGAAAGCCCGGTGAACCAGAGAATGGCGGGACGCTGATGCTTCAAGGCGGCGCGTTCCGCCTTGCCGAGCAGCAACGCCTGCCAGGGGACGTTGTGACCGCGGCGCAGCCCAAACGCGATCATGCCGGCGCCGACCGTCCGGTTGGTGGTGCGATTGATCAGGATGAAAGAACCGGTCTTGCGGTTCTCGCCATAGGGATCGAAGGCGACCTTCGATCCGGCCGACAAATTGCAGACCGCGATATGGTTGAGCTCGAGCACGTCGGCCGCGATATGTTCGCGGGTGTTGGGATCGATGCGATATCGGATCGTCGTTACGGTGATCGGCGTTGTGCGGGTTCCGATGCGCGCCAGGTAGGATCGTCCCGGAACCAGCGGTTCGGTATCCATCCAGACGACCTGGGCGGCGAACTGGTCCGACACTTCCGGCAGCGCCGCCGGACCGGCCAGGATCTCGCCGCGGCCGATGTCGAGCTCGTCGGCAAGCGTGATCGTGACCGCGTCGCCGGCTTCGGCGCTCGGCAGCGGGCCGTCATAGGTGATGATTTGCTTGATCCGCGAGCTCTGGCCCGAGGTTGCGGCCACCACGGCATCGCCGACGCGGATGCGGCCGGACGCGACGGTCCCCGCATAGCCGCGAAAATCGGGATTTGGCCGGTTGACCCATTGCACCGGAAAGCGGAACGGCCTGTCGACGATCTCGCCCTCGACGTCAACCCGCTCCAGGCATTCCAGCAGCGCCGGGCCCCGGTACCAGGGCGTCCTCGCCGAGCGGCCGGTCACATTGTCGCCGAACCGCGCCGCGATCGGGATCGCTACCACGGCGGCAAATCCAAGCTGCGCGGCGAAGGATTGGTAATCGTCGACCACGCCGTCAAACACCTCTTGGGAGAAATCGACGAGGTCCATCTTGTTGACGGCGAGGATGACGTGACGAATGCCGAGCAGCGAGCAGATCAACGAATGTCGCCTGGTCTGCACCAGCACGCCTTTGCGGGCATCGACCAGGATCACGGCAAGCTGCGCATTCGAGGCGCCGGTCGCCATGTTGCGCGTGTAGTGCTCGTGGCCGGGAGCATCGGCCACGACGAACGCCCGTCTGGCGGTGGCAAAAAAACGGTACGCCACGTCGATGGTGATGCGTTGCTCGCGCTCGGCTTCGAGGCCATCCATGAGCAGCGCGAGGTCGGTGTCGTCGGCCGCGGCGCCGCGCCGCGCCGAATCCTCGACGACCGCCGCCAATTGATCTTCGAAAATGAGACTCGAATCGTACAGCAGGCGCCCGATCAGCGTCGACTTGCCGTCATCGACGGAGCCGCAGGTGATGAAGCGCAACAGGTCGCGCTCCGGCGGCGCCGTGACACGGTCGCGGTCAGCTGCCTGCCCCGGAGCGGGCCGAACGGCCAAGTCCATTTAGCAGACCTCGTCCATCAGAAGACCCTGTCCATCAAAAGTAGCCTTCCCGCTTTTTCCTTTCCATCGACGCGGTTTCGTCGACGTCTATCAGACGGCCTTGCCGCTCCGACAGCCGCGCGTTGTCAAGCTCGGCGATGACGTCGTCGAGCGACGCCGCGTCGGATTCGATGCCACCCGTCAAAGGGTAGCATCCCAGCGTCCGAAACCGAATGCTGCGCATGAGGGGCTGCTCGCCGGGCCGCAACGGCAAGCGGTCGTCATCCACCATGATGAGAGTCCCGCCGCGTTGCACGACCGGACGCGCCGCCGCGAAGTAGAGCGGCACGACGGCAATCTGCTCCGCGCGAATGTAGTGCCATACGTCCAATTCGGTCCAGTTCGACAATGGAAATACCCGGATGGTCTCGCCGGGGCCGATCCGGGTATTGAACAGGTTCCACAGCTCCGGCCGCTGGTTGCGCGGATCCCAGCCGTGATTTTGCGAACGGAACGAGAAGATGCGTTCCTTGGCCCGGCTTTTTTCCTCGTCGCGCCGCGCCCCGCCGAGCGCGGCATCGAAGCCGTATTTGTCGAGCGCCTGCTTGAGCGCTTCGGTCTTCATGACGTGGGTGTAGAGCGACGAGCCGGATGTGAAGGGATCGATGCCGCGGTCGATGCCGTCCTGATTGGTATGCACGATAAGCTTCAGGTCGAGGCGGCGTACGGTGGCGTCGCGGAACGCGATCATGTCCCGGAATTTCCACGTCGTATCGACATGCAGCAACGGCAACGGCGGCGGCGCCGGATAGAAGGCCTTGATCGCCAGGTGCAGCATGACGCTGGAGTCCTTGCCGATCGAATACAGCATCACCGGATTGCGCAGCTCCGCGACCACCTCGCGCATGATTTCGATCAATTCGGCCTCGAGCCGCTTGAGGTGCGACGCCGAACTTCGTCCCGACATGCCGGTCATGCTGCGCTGCCGCTCACCGGACATCGTGCCCATTGTCCGGCGCCATGGGTGAAGCTCGCGGGACGGCCGGCATGGGCCGGCCGCCCGGAGGCCGCTAGGCTTTTATTATATGACTGCCACCGATATCCAGCCGGGCAAAAACGTTCCTGGTGTCGATGATGACGCGACCATGCCGGGCGACCAGCGCATAATCGACCGCGTCATGGTCGGTCGCCAGCAGAATGCCGTCATACGCTTCGATGGCTGCCGCGGTGAGTTCCACCGAGCGGCGGCCGGCATATTCGGGATGCTCGCGGGTCGCCGGGATGCTCGGGACATGCGGGTCGTGAAACGCGACCTTCGCGCCGCGCTGCTCCAGCAAATTCATCAGCTTGAACGAGGCGCTTTCACGAACATCGGCGACATTGCGCTTGTAGGCAAAGCCGAGGATGAGGACGCTTGCCGCGCCGAGCGGGACGGCAAGGCGCGCATCGAGCGCCTGCTCCAGCCGGCCCACCACATAGCGCGGCATCGCCAGATTGATCTCGCCGGCCAGCTCGATGAATCGGGTCGGCAGATCGTAGGCCCTGGATTTCCACGCCAGATAGAACGGATCGATCGGGATGCAATGGCCGCCCAGCCCTGGCCCCGGATAGAACGGCATATAGCCGAATGGCTTGGTGGCGGCGGCATCGATGACCTCCCAGACATCGATGCCCATCGCCTGGTAGATGATCTTGAGCTCGTTGACGAGCGCGATATTGACGGCGCGAAAGACGTTCTCGGTTATCTTGACCGCTTCGGCCACGCCCGGAGACGAAACCGGGACGATGACCCTGACCACCGCCTCATAGAACGCCTCGATCAAATGCTGGGCGGCGACGCCGTCGCCGGCAACGATCTTCGGAATCGAAGCGGTGTGATAATCGGCATTGCCCGGATCCTCGCGCTCCGGCGAGAAGCCCAGGAAAAAGTCGCTGCCGCCCACCAAGCCGGATTTCTCCAAAATCGGCTTCACCACTTCCAGCGTGGTGCCGGGATAACTGGTGGATTCCAGTACGACGAGCTGACCCGGCCGCAAATGCCTGGCGATGGTCTGCGCCGTGGTCTCGACATAGGACAGGTCGGGTTCGCGGTAGCGGGACAGCGGCGTCGGCACGCAGATGATGATCACGTCGCAGGTCGCGAGCTTGGAAAACTCCACGGTGGCGCGAAACCGCTTCGCCCGAACGAATTCGCCAAGCTGCTCGCTGCGAACGGCATCGATGTAGGATGTTCCCGCATTGAGCGCGGCCACCTTTGCCGGCTCGATGTCGAAGCCGAGGGTTTGAAAGCCGGAACGCGTGACGGCGGCGGCCAGCGGCAGGCCGATATAGCCAAGGCCGATGATGCCAACCACCGCCGCGCGATCCGCAATGGAAGCACCGAGCCGGCCGGCAGTTTCCATGCTCCGATCGGAATTGAGCATCCACAGCACCGCGGAAAATTATTGATCGACCAAGCCGCTCGACCGCCCTGCCCGGGTATCGAGGCGCTGTTTTAGAACATCACGCCGGAAAAATCGCCGTCCACGTAGTGCAGCAGCAGCGAGGTCGACCGCGTGCCCGCGGTGAACGGCCGCCGAAAATGCTGCAATTCGCGGCCGTTGAAAACGACGGCGTCGCCCACCGACTGCTGGATCTCGATTGGCGCGCCGCCGCCGCGCGGATGGATGCCGAGCGGCCAAGGCGTCGGGCCTTCGACGGCGGGCGCATAGTCGACCAGAATCGTCGCCGTGCAGCGGCACGGGTCGCGATCGCGATGCAACGGCATGTGCGCGCCGTGGCGATAAGTCCAGGCATAGCTGTAGGCAGGCTTGACGCCGGCACCGACGATGCGCGCGATGAGCGGCTGCAACAGGTGCAGCAGCAGCGCCGAGCTGGGCTCGCCGTGGCTTCCGCGCCGCGCGCCATCGTCGCCGCGATCCGGAAGCAGATCCAACGCCGCAAGCTTTTGCCAATAGTCGCGCAAGGCCGCGATCTGCCCGGCCGGCAGGATCTGGCCGACGACGGCGAAGCCATGCTGGGAGAAGGCTGTTCGCTGCAGGTCGAGGTCCGCCCCCGCCTCGATGTCGGCTTGACCGGCGGCAGGCTTGCGGACCGCAATGCCGGCCGCCGTCAGCGCTTGCAGCGCCGGCAGGATGTCGGGCCGCGCCGGAGCCTGGCCTTGAAGCGCCGCAACGGCGGCGAGGCAATCGGCCGTCGGCCACCACGGCAATATCGGCTCGGACGGCGTGCCCTGATGCCAAAGGATAGGGCGCTCGGGCGACAGGCAGCAGAGCGGGATGGTGGAGAGGTGGGCGGGCGGCGCGGCGCCGTGCTGCAGCCACACCTCGCCGCGCAGCATGAAGGCTTCGAACGGCGATGACGGCACCGGCTCGCGCGGCTGCGAACAAAGCGGTGCGTGGAGATGGACCGGATCGATCAGATCGGTGTCCGCCGCCCACAGGCCGAGCGAAGCGAGCACGACCAAATCCGACAGCGATCGCGCAGACCCGCCGTTGTGGCGAGCGACGCTGCCGTAGACACGCTCGAAATCTCGGTCCTTGCCGCTGGCATAGTTGCGGGTGACCGCGCCGCGGCTCCTGGTCGCGGTCCAGACCCTCAGTTCCGTCGGCCGGCCGGCCTCGCGGCGAACCGTGACCTGCGAGAACGGATTGGGCCGCAGCTTGGCGCTGGCCGCCGCAGTCACCTGGTGTGGAGCTCCCCATCCTGGCGCGACCTTAATGTCCGGGCTGCTCGCCTTCGCCGGGCCGGCTGGCTCGCAATAGCCAACAATTGACGCTGAAGCGGCGGTCGCTCCACCTCCCGCCTGGCACCTGGACCGGGCGCACTTCATGCCGCAGCCAGCTGGGAAACGCCACCAGCGTGTCGGTTTGCGGGGCGATGTCGACAAAAGCCGGCGCCGCTGCCGCATTCGCGGCCGCTCGACTGGGAAATCCGAAAAGCCGCAGCGCGCCGCCGTCAAAGCGCGGCGGCGTGGCGGCGAAATAGTACACGCATGAGATGACGCGGACGCGGATGGTCAGCTCGTTGGTATCGACATGGCTGCCGAAATGGCCGCCGTCGCCATAGGCGCAGATCTCGAACTCCTGCGGCTCGACCGCGGCTTCGGCCAGCTGAAGTTCGGCGAGCAGCCTTGGCGTCGCATCGCGCACGAAGGCGGCGATCATCTGTTTGAACGGGCCGAGATTGCCGAGATACAGACAATCGCGCTGCCCCAGGTCGACGCGCCGCTCGCCGGATTGCCGGCTGCGGATGATGGCCGGCCTGAAATCCTGCTGGTGTTGACTGACGTGCTCGAGCAGCCGCGCGACGGTTGCCGATCCCAGCACATTGCGGAAAACCAGGTGCGGGCATCGTGCCCCGCCGCCCGAGCCCGGCGGCGGCAGTTCCGCGGCAACGCCGGCGGCGGCCTTCATGCTCCGCGCTCCATGCGGGTCGGCCACATCACACGGTGCCGGCGTTGCCGGCGCCCGGCGCGGCTGCATTCACCCGGTGAATCCAGCAGTTGATGGCAAAGCGCCCATCGGGCCAGGCCCGGGACGGCACCCGAACCGGCCTCACCTCATGGGTCAGCCAGCTCGGAAACGCGACCAGACAATCGGTTTCCGGCACCACGTCGACGAATGGCACCGCCGCCGCTCCACCGAACGGATTGGGAAAGCCATGGAGCCGGAGCTCGCCGCCTTCGAACTGGCGCGGCGTTTTCGCAAAATAATAGACGCAGGACAGAATACGCACCCGGTCGAGGGTATCGGTCGTGTCGACATGGGAGGTGAAGTGCCCGCCGTCGCCATGGGCCGAGATTTCGAACTCCTTCGGCTCGACGCTCGGTTCGATCAAGCCGAGCTGCGCCAGCGCATCCGGAGCAATGCGGCGGACCACGGCTTCGATCTGCGCCCTGACGGGTCCGACGTCGCCAAGCAGCAGGCAATCCCGGCGCTCGCGATCGACCGCGTTCCGGCCGCTGCCGCGCCTGCGCATCGGGGCCGGCCTGAAATCCTTTTCCCGCAGGGCGACGTGGTCCAGCAACGCCGCGACCGCTGGCGCACCGAGAATGTCGCGGTACCCGACATAAGGACACCGCGCCGCCGGCAGCTGTTTGCTCTGAGCCACTGTCGTCACTTCGGCCGGGCCCCAATCGTCAGGCGGTGTGGCGTCGAGCGGCTTGCAGCCTGGCCGCCGCCGCCTCGTTTCCTGATGCGCTTTAGGATACCATCCGATGACGCAAACCGAAAGCAATGAGCGCGCCGGTCCATACCCGGCCCGGAGGTTGATACCGATTGACCCGCGGGTTCCTTGGATTTAGCAAGGCCAGGTTGATACCGGAAGTTGACGCCACAGTTGATGCCGGTCGGGACCGATTTGGCGAGCTTCGGACGCGGTTCCCCCGGCATCCAGATGCCAGCGAGATTGCCCGCATGGCGGACGAGCTTCTCACCTTTGACATGTTCAGCGACAAGGTCGAACAGGCCTTCGTGCTCGACGAGCCCGATGCGCCGCCGATCGAGTTCAAGCTGATCGAGGTCACGCCGATCACCAATTACGCCAAGGCGGCGCGGGCGCCGTTCTCGCTGTTGTTCACCACGCGCGGCGATCTGATATTGGCCGCAACGGCTGTATCGGCTTCGCAACGAGACGCTTGGAGCATTGACGATCTTCGTGGTGCCGATCGGCAAGGCGGGCGACACCGTGACCTATCAGGCCATCTTCAACTGAAGTTTGCTCGGCTGAGGCTTGTGCCACGAGGCTTATTCCACGAAGGTTTGGCCCGGCCGGGTGGCGGATGCCGCATCCGGCCGGCCGTCATGGCGCAACGCCGCCGGCGGGGCCGGGCCGCCATTCCATGACCCAGTGCACGCCCTCATCGGCGACCTCCTGGAACCCGAGCCGTCGATACAGCCGCTGCGCCGGGTTGAATTTCTCGACCATGATGCTCACCACCTGTCCGGCCTCGCCGGCCTCGACGAGCGTCGCCTTGATGAGCGCCGTGCCGACGCCGCGGTTGCGCCATTCCGGCAGCAGCGCGATGTCGAGCATGGTCACGGTCTTGTCGAGACGTTCGAGGTAAATGCGCCCCATCGGCGTGCCGTGCTGCTCCAGCACGGCAAAGTCGGTTGTCGGATAGTATTTGTAGTAGTGGTAAAGTTGCAGCCGCGACTGGTCCGACAGAAATGCGATTTTCTGCTCGTCCGACCAGTCGACGATCGCCAATTCGTCCCAGCGCGTCGAAATATAGAGCCGGCGCAGAAACGGCACGTCCGCCTGCGTCTCCGGCCGCAACACGAATCCCTGTTCGGCGAGCGCGGGCGGCATCGCCAGCATACGCATGACGCGCGGCGACTGCGGCGGGGACGAAGCCGTCATCGTTGAGGCGTCCGCCAGCCGTGCGCCTGCGAGAAACGACGCCGGTCACGCGTTCGTTTCAGTTCTGCGACGGATAAATGCCGTTCAAAGCGATGCAAAACGTGATGACCAGATAGGGCTGCGCGTTGACGTGTGGCTGCCGCCGGAGCAAGGCGGGCCGCAGGCGCCCCGTGGGGCGCCGTCACGGCGGCATTAGTTTCGCGACGGGAAAATTCCCTGCGGGGCGATGCAGAAATTGAGCGCCAGAAAGGGCTGCCGGTTCTCGTGCGGCTGCGAGCCGCCGACCGAACTGACGGTGTTGTTGGCGAACGCCACGTTGATTGTCGGCGTCTTGTTCCACAGCGCGTTGGGAGCGGAATCCGCCAGAAACGAGTTGGCATTCGGCGTCTGGGTCCGGTCCACGACGCCGCCCGAATCCACCACGGCGGCGGTGACGGCGTGCGAATGTTGGGGGGCTTGAGCGATCGTCAGGTTAACGGTCTCGACACCCACCGGCTGGCCGATGCTGTAATTCGTTCCGCTGCGGGGGCTTGTGCCCCAATCCATGGGCACCCGGCTTTGCAGGTTCGGCAGCGCGAAGGTGGTGACGCCGTCGCCGCCGTAGAAGGTGCCGATCAAAGCGAACAGGGCATCATTTTGCGCGATCGGCAGCAGTTGGCCGTGGCAAAACGCCCAGCCAATCGGCGCAAAGTTGAAGCCGAAGCAGCGGATTTCTCCGAGGTATGGATTGCCCACGGTGCCCCCCTCAATTCCGCGACGGGAAGATGCCTGCAGATAGATGTAGAACGTGATGCAGAGCAACGGCATCCTGTTTTCGTGCGGTTGATTGCCGCCCATGGAGTTTGAGCGCGCCCGGAATTCAGAACCACGGGAGTAGTCAGCCCATCGGAATTGCTGGTTGCATAGAGGAGGCCGCCGGTGATGCCGCTCGGGGTTCCCGGCACTTGGCTGGTACGATGCTGGGGCTGTTGGCGGCGGTGGTGCCGGCGGAAAAGGTGTGGACGTGGGTCGGGACAGTGCCGGACCTCCAGCGCGACCAATTCGACGCCGCGGTCTGCCCGATGTTGTAGACGGACAGCCCAGGTCCCTGGCCCATATGCACCGGCAACCGGCCTTGCAGGTTCGGCAGTGAAAGTTGTTGTCGCCGTTGCCGCCATAGGTGCGTGCCGAGCAGCGAGAACAGCGCCGCGTTCTGGTTGATCGCCACAGTCTGGCCGTTGCACATCGCCGTGCTTTCGGGGCGCAAAGTTGAAGCCGCCCATGCTGATCTGGCCGAGAAATGCATTGGTCATGATAATCCCCTTCCGATCGTCGCGCCGCGCCGCCAGGCTCAGTTGCGCGCCGGATAAATCCCCTGCATGGCGATGCAGAAATTGAGCGCCAGGTAAGGCTGGATGTTGGTATGCGCCAACCCTGGCCGGCGTACGGCGAAACCGTGTTGAGATTGATGGTCTTGTTGCCGGTGATCTTGCCGAGTAGTAGGAACTGGCAGGCGACACCGGCCCGGGCGCGGTGGATTGTCGCCAGTGCGGCACCCGCCACCGGTGCCTTGTCATTGGCCGCCGCGATGGTGCCGAAGAACGTGTGACTGTGCGACGGCATTTCGGAGGTCAGAATGGTGACGTTTTCCGCGCCGCCTGGCTCGCCGAGATTATAGAAAGATAACGCCATTCCTTGACCCATGCCGATCGGCACGGAGCTTTGCAGGTTCGGCAGCGCGAAGTTGGATGTGCCGTTGCCGCCGTAGAACGTGCCAAGGAGCGAGAACAGCGCCGTGTATTGGCTGATCGACAACAGTTGGCCGTTGCACATGCGCCCAGCCGCGGGGCGCGAAGTTGAAGCCGAACGGCTGAATTTGCCCGAGAAAGGGTGAAGTCATGGAATACCCCCCACGCAACCGACGATCAACCTTGCGCAGCTTATTTGAGGAGCCGGCGAATGGCAACGCCGGCGGGCGCCTCAACCATTCGAGGCATGTTAGTTGTTTGCAACTATTTGCCTCGTGGCCGTATCGCGATACCGCCGCGCCGGTATCGCCTCGGTTTGACGGCGGGCCGTTTCCTGGCTAGCCTTGCTGAAAATAATTCATATCGATCCGTTCAGTTGCGGGGGTGGTGTTTCATGAGCACTGTCAATAGGCGCGCGTTCCTTGGCGTATCGATTGTCGGGCTGGCGGCCCTGGGCAACCAAACCAAAGCCGATGGCGGCGCTGCCGTGCGCCACCGCCAGTGTGCCCTCCGGACTGGTTGTCGATTGCTCGGTGGGACGCAACGTTCAGCTGTTCCTGAAAAATCAAAGCCTGTTCGGGCTCGCCGGCGTGGTCAGCATGACCACCGCGTCCAAGTGCATTGGGCAATTATGCGGGCGGCAGCCTGTTCCTGTATCCGTGGCTGAAGACGCCAGACGGGCGCCCGGCGCGGATCGCGCAATTGAGCCAATACCAGGCCTTCCTTCCCGGGCCGATCCCGGCGAACCCGCTGCCGAATTTCGGCGCGCCGCTCGACGAGCAACTGTGCACCTACGCGCTTCAGGCGCCGTCGCAGGATTTCATCGGCTTTGCCGTCGATGTGCCGCTGAGTTCGCGAGGCGATCTGTCCTGGTACAGCACCGTGGATAGCGTCGCCGGCCAGACCGTCGGCGTCGACTGGTCGAGTTCCAATCTCAACGGCCCGTGGTTCGGCGGCAGCCAGGCCATCCCGGCCGATGACGACGTGCGGCGGCGATCAATGGCGAAAGCTGATTGTTGCCGGCCTGCGGCAGGCCGCGACCATGGCCTGCTGACACAGGCCGGCGGCACGCTGTACCGGCGTCAATCTGACGGCACGCAATAATCCGACACACGAATTCTTGGCGACAGCCGCTGCGCGCCGCAGCTGTCTCGGTCGCTATCAGAGTGGGCCCGCGGCCGCTGTGCCGGCGGGCGACGGGCCGAGGCAGTCCGTGAGAAGCGTCGAGCCGGCCCCGGCGTTCTTGCCGAGGCTCTGCTCGACAAGGCCCAAACGGGTCAACGAAATGGCGCAGCGCGCCGACAGTTCGGCGTGAACGGGGATGCTCGTCGAAACCGCCAAGGTCTGCGAAGCGGCGGCATCGCGCACCAGCACGCGGATGGTGCGCGGCAGTTGCGCCGCTCCGGCGCCAATCGTCGTGCCAGACGCGATCGGCGCCCGCATAGGAAAACGACACCCGATACGGTCCGCGCAGCATGGCCACGGGATCGCTGAACACCAACTCCGCGCCGTCGGCGATGGTCGGGACGAACGGCGCCGTGCTGCGCACCAGCAGCGGGCCGCGATCATCGCTCGATCTGCGCGATGCGCACGACCTCCAGGCCGCGAGCGCTGTTCGGCGCCAGTGTGGTGCGGACGAAAACCACCGACTGCGCGGTGCCGTCGAAGACCGGCAGATCGCCGCCGGCGGACACCACCTCGGCCGCGGCGAGATCCGCCGTGACACGATCCATGCAATCGGCGAAAACCGCGACGCGCTGCAAGGCGGCGACACCGCGATCCCAGGCCGGCATCCATTGTGCGGTAATGGTGCCGAGTGCGCCCATGATGATCGCCATCATAGAAGGTCGCGATCAGCGCCTCGAGCAGCGAGAAGCCGGCGTTACGCGCGAGCGGTTCCGCGGGGCGGCGGCCGACAGCGGCCGTTATGAGTAGCGTGAGCCGATTCATTGCGGCATGGACGCTGTTGTTGCTCCGGGATGGCTTGAAACAATCGCGGCGTCGCCCTGCAGCGCCGCCGCATCGTTCAGCAGCGCGGCGATCCAATCGTTGACGTCGAGATCGATGACCATGTGCACGCGATCGGTCGTGCCGCGGTTGGCGACGCTGTGCGGATCGGACAGCCGCAGGTACCAGGCGCTGCCGGCCTCGAGCACGACGCGACGGCGGTTGAGATGAAACTCGACGTCCGGGTTGGTCAGCACCGGAATATGAAATGCGCACCGTGCCGTCCTCGAAGCTCAAATCGAGATCGGTATGCTCCTTGATGATCGAGCCCGCCGTCAGCCGCATCAGACGCACCGTTCGCAGCGGCGCCTGGAAGGTCGCAAGCATGCGATCCTGAAATAGGGACAGGCCGCCAGCAAAGGCGTGTCCTCGAACACCCGGCAGGTCGGATCCGAGGCGATCATCATGATCGGATGCGTGGCGCCGGCCTTGCAGCGCAACGGGATGACGCTCCAGTCACCCTCGTAATTCTGCGGCACGAAATGCCGGGTCCAGCCGACGGCGTCGAGGCCGTGCAGGTCGCGGGCCAGCAGTTCGGCATCGAAAGTGTACGGCAGTCGCAGCCGGTCGGGTAAAGGCATGTTCGGGTTCCGAGGCGGTCGCGCCAAGCCGCGACCGCTCACTTTTGCCTGTCATTGGCTCAGCGCGCAAGGCTTCGAGTTCCTGGTACAGCGGCGTCACCCACCGCCCGGCGGCGGCACGGACGGCCTCGGTCGCCTCTTGCTGCTTGGCTTCGCTGTCGGGCGCGAAGTCGAACTGCGGCACTTTGGCGTCGTAACGCGCGACGGCGGCCATTGCGGCGCGATCGGCCGCGCTGCAGGTCATGCCGAAATGCGGCAGGATCGCCGTAAACAGCGCATCCGGAAGCTGCCGATAGTTGACCAGCAAGCCGCCGCCTTCGCGAATAATGCTGCGCGACCGGTTGGCGACTTCGCCAGCACGCGCGCGTAGTAGTCCTCCGTTGCCGCCGGCGCCGTAGGACTCGCCCGCTGCCATTGGGTCGGGTCCCGATACCTCGCGGCACCATCTGGCGCCCGGCATGCGCAGATGGGACACCATGACCTCGACCGGATCGCGAAAAATAAGACCCACGGCACCCCCGGAAAGGTGCGGCGCATCAGGGGCAATGCCGCGGTGTGCCAGCCAGTCCAGCTTGATGAAATAATGCCGCTGGCCCGCGCACGCTTCTGGCCAAGCGCGCCGATGATTGGCGGCGAGCCAACGGGCTTGCCGGTCCTCAGCCAGATCGGGCCGCCACTGCCGCGCCTGGATCACGGCGTCGATCGGGCTCGCCTCCGAAATGGACGATGTTGGACGGCAGCGCCGCCAGCATTTGCGACACCAGCGTCGAGCCGCAGCGCGACATGTGAAAAATGAATCCGGCCGGCCGCAGATGGGCATGCGCATCGAGCCATTCGGCAAGCTTGTCGAGCGGGGTCAGGTAAGCCAATAAACGATTGAACGGCTGCGACAAGCTGCGGTTGACCTCGCCCTCGAAGAACGGATCGCGCAGCGACCGCGCGCCGAAATAGGCCCAGTTGGCGTACAGCTCGCCATCTTGCCAGGCGGCGCGAATGGGCAGCCAGCCGGCCGGTGGAGGCGGCGTTGCCCGCGATCCCGTGAGGAACGGACGATGGACGTCGAGCATGCGTTCGCGCATCGACCGCTGCACATCGTCGGCGGCCAAGACGAAGCCGCGATCGCGCGCCATGTTCAGCACGGCGGCGAGGAACTTTTGTTCGTCGCCGTTGGCGGCCGCGCGCAGTTGTTCCTGCAGCGACGGATCTTCGAGGACGGCCGTGCGGAACGCCTCAAGCGGCGGCGACTGCGGGGTAGTGGCGTGCGGTGCGATATCCATGGGCGTTCCCGGGACGCTTGTACCCCACTGCCTGGAGTTCGCACAAAGGGGCCGCGGACCCGAGTCTTTCGCTTTGTACAATCACTGGCTTAGCTGCTGCCGGCTCCTGTCCGTCATGGCGGCGCGTTGCCAATAAGTCGCGGATCGAGCGAGTTTGCCCCGGTTCCGGCTGCCAGAATTGCGTGTCGGGGTCGCGTTGTGTACAATATGGGCGTCAAATGGGGGCTGGCCGTTTTGGGCAGGGTTTGGGGGGCGCGATGTCCAAGGCAGGGATGATGTCCGACGGGCCGCATGCTCGACCGGGTGAGGGCGATCAGGCGCCGGTCGCGTCCTGCGAGCCCTCGCACAAGCCTTGGCACGCGCCGCAGTTCATCGTGATGGACCTCGTCGCGACCGACGTTCAGTGTAACGGCGGCAGCGACGGCGGACCGCTGGGCTCTCAGAGTTGATGATTCGCCGTTGATTGCTCATGGCGGCGTCCGTTCCGCCGGCGAACTCCATCGGGAGCAATTGCGTGAGCGCGTTCGCCGGCATCGTGGCCTTCGACGCCACAACCCCAGATAGGGTCTCGGAAGACCGCCTCTGCCGGGCGATCACGGCTTTGCGGCCCGGCCGAGCGGCAGCGTGCCGTCTCGATGGCGCGCTCTTCGCGCAGAAAATCTCATCCGGCCCAACCGGCCTTGCGCCATTCACCGGCCGCGACGGTCGAATCCTGTTCGCGGCGCTGGCGCGGCTCGACAATCGCGCGGAGCTCGGCGCCTGTCTCGGCCTCGCGCCGCCTGAGCTCGGGCGCCTCACCGACGCCGAGCTTCTTCTGCGGACGGTCGAGCGCCATGGCGAGGCCGGCGTCGCCCGCTGCCTCGGGGCCTTCGCCTTCGCGCTGTGGGATGCCGATAGACATTGCCTGACACTCGGACGGGACTGCCTCGGCAACCGGCCGCTGTTCTACCATCACGGTCCCGGATTCGTCGCCTTCGCGACCACGATGGGCGCGATGCTGGCGCTGCCTGGCGTGCCGCGGGAGATCGACGACGTCGCGGTGGCGCAGTTCATGGCGCTCGACTTGAGCGAAGGACCACGGACCTTCTATCGCGGCATCGCGCGCGTCCCGGGCCGCAGCCTGGTGACGATCGATGGCAGCGGCGCGCGCCCCAGACCCTATTGGGCGCCCGACCTCGACGCGCCGCCGCCGTACCGGCGGGACGAAGATTACGTGGCGCGGGCCCGCGAGCTGTTCGACCAGGCGGTCACGGCGGTGACCCGGGACACGCCGCAAGTCGTCATAGCGGCCAGCGGCGGCCTGGATTCAAGTGCCATCGCCGCCACCGCCGCGCGGCTCGGCGCGGCGGCGAGCATCACCTGCCTGACCATGGTGCCGCCACCCGGGACCCAGATCGACGTCGGGCCGCTTCGCTATCTCGACGAACGCGACAAGATGGCGGTGCTCGGCCGCATGCACCCGCAACTCGGCATTCATTTGATCGAACCGGCGCATCTGCACCCGTTCGACGAGGACTACACTCGTTTCTTCGCCAGGGCGAACATGCCGGTTCTGGGTGCGCCGGCGCACGCCTGGTATGCGCATCTCAACGAGGCGGTCGTCAGGGCCGGCCACAAGGTTCTGCTGGTCGGCAATTACGGCAATGTCGGATTGAGCTGGAGTGGACGATACGCGCTGCTCGCTTTGCTGCGGGCCGGAGCGTTGGATGAATTCGTACGTGAACTGCACGCGGCGTCGCGGCAAAGCGGGCGAAGCCTGAGGCGGACTTTTGCCGCCGACGTTGTCGTGCCGGGGGCGCCCGCCGCGTTGCGGCGGCTGGTCTACCGCCTGCGCGGCCGCAATCCCGACAGCATCGCGCATTACAGCGCGCTCAATCCGGCCTTCATCGCCGAGCACGGCCTGGCGCGCGTGTGGCAGGAGCGGAATTTCGATCCCTGGTTCAGCGGGTCCGGCTGGCATCCGGCACGCCGGCGCGCCGCCCGGATGTTCGACGACAATCAGACCGTGCGCGACCTGGCCGGCATGGGCGAGGAAATCAACGGCTTCGAAACCCGGGATCCGCACCGCGACCGCAGGCTGCTTGAATTCCTGCTGGCGGTTCCCGAACCCTTGTTCCGCCGCAACGGCGTTCCCCGTGCGTTCGCCCGCCGCGTGCTGGCCGACCGGTTGCCGCGGGATATTCTGGACGAGCGACGCCGCGGCGCCCAGGTGCCCGATTGGTTCCGCCGGCTTCAGGCCCGCCGCCACGACATCGCCGCCGAGATCGAGCGCATCGACGCCTCGCCGTTGGCGCGCCGCCTGGTCGACGTGCCGCGGCTCAAGACTTCATGATGCAATGGCCCAAGGATGGGCAAGCCGCCGAAAGCCGCGCCGACGACTACAAGGTCGCGCTTGCCCGCGGCGTCCATATCGGGCAATTCGTCCGCTGGGTCGAGGGCGCCAACGCGTGAGCCGGCGTCTCTACTTGAGCCGCCGCAGCATGTAGAATATCTGAAATCCGCGGATCGGAAGATGCCAAGCGAAGGCCCTGCAAATCCCGCCGCAATGCCGCAGCTCATTGCGGACATCACCATGATTTCGCGCAGCCCGTCGGTGCTTGCGGCCGAGGTTGACGGCGAGATCGTGATGATGAGCATCGAACAGGGGCGCTACTTCGGCCTCGACGACATTGGCAGCGATATCTGGAAACGCATCGAACCGCCCTGCTCGTTCGCCGCCCTGGTCGACGGCCTCACCGCCGCATACGGCGCCGACCGCGCCACGATTACCACCGATGTTCGCCTGCTGCTCGAACGCATGGCCGCGCAAGACGTCGTGAGGCTCGGCTGATGCGCACGCTGGCGGCCGCCGGCGCGGCATGAGTTACGCCTACCGACTGGCTGCGCTCAAAATCGAGTCCGATCTCGCGTTGCCCGATTTGTCGCCGTGGGATGGGGCGGGCATTTCAGAACCCGATATCTCGTTTCGAACTCGGCGCCGTGCCGCCGCGACTGCATGAACCCGATCATAGCGAGGCGATCTTCCAGACCCGCGGCCGCGATGAATATTTGCTTGTATTGCCAGGCACCGGCCGCATCCTGGTCCGTCACGGACGCCAGGTCACGGTCGAACTCGAACACGGCGCCGATCCGATCAACACCCGCGGGCTGCTGACCGGTCCGATCCAGGCGGTGCTGTGGCATCAACGCGGTCTGGTGCCGCTGCACGCCAACGCCGTCGTGATCGGTGGCCGCGCGGTGGCGCTTGCCGGCACGGCGGCGGCCGGCAAATCGGCCCTGGCCGCCACGCTGGCCCGGGAAGGCCATCAGCCCCTGGCCGACAACCTCTGCGTCCTCGACGGTGTCGGCAAAACGGCGCCCGCAATGGTCCTTCCCGGTGTCGCATTGCTGCGGCTGTGGCGGGATACCATCGAGCACCTTGCCATTCCGGCGGACGGCATGGCATCGGCGCTCTCGGGCCGGGACAGATTCCTCGTCGACTGCTGGAGCGCCTGTCGCGAGCCGCGAGCGCTCGCGGCCGTGATCGTGCTGGTCCGCCGCTCGAGCGTCGCGCTCACCATCGAGCGGCTCTCCGGAATAACCGCCCTCGGCGCCTTGCGCGACATGGTTCACATGCGCCGTCCGGCCAGCGCATTGGGACGCTCCAGCGAAATTCTTGGTTGCCTGACCCGGTTGTTGGTGGCGGCCGTGCCGGTCTGGCGTCTGCAGTTGCCGGACGATGTGTCATGTCTGTCCGAGGCGGCGGCAAAAGTTCTGGGCGCGCTGGAGCAGCCATGATGGCATCCGGCATCTGGTGGCTGGCGTCCTATCCCAAGTCCGGCAATACCTGGCTGCGGGCGGTGCTGTGCGCCCTGATCTCCGGAAAGCCCGCGGACATCAACCGTCTGTCCTTGCTGGGCGGCTTTGCCGGCAGCCGCTCGCAGTTCGACGCGGCGCTCGGCATCGAAAGCGCCGCATTATCGCGCGACCAGGAATTCAATCTCCGCCCGCGGGTGTTTGAGGTTGTGGCCGCCGAAGCGGCGCGGCCGCTCTATTGCAAGACGCACGACGCCTGCCAGTCGACGCCGGCCGGCGAGCCGCTGTTCCCGACGGCCGCGACGCGCGGCGCCATCTATGTGGTGCGAGACCCGCGCGCCGTCGCCGTATCGCTCGCCCATTATCAGGCGCGGCCGCTCGACGAGGCGATCGCCTCGCTGGACGATCCCGACGCCGTATCCGGCGGCTCGACCCGGCGACTGTCCCATCACTTGCGCCAATACCTGCGGCGCTGGAGCGAGCACGTGGCGTCATGGCTCGGCGCGCCGTTTCCCGTGCACCTGCTGCGCTACGAAGACATGCAGGCCGACCCGCATGCGGCGTTCGGCGCGGTTGCGGCGTTTCTCGGCCTATCCTGCGATGGCGCGGCAATCGCCACGGCGATCGAGGCCACGACGTTCGCCCGATTGCAGGCGCAGGAACGCGCTGGCGGTTTCATCGAGAAACCGCACCACGCGGCGGCATTCTTCCGCGAAGGCCGCGTCGACGGCTGGCGGCAGGCGCTAACTCGCGAACAGGCCGAACGGATCGCGGCCGCGCACGGCGCCATGATGCGGCAATGCAACTACGACACGCAGCTTGGACCGCTGACGGTGCAGCGCGGCGCCGCCTAGTCTAGGCGCGTCGTCCCCCGTGGACGCTCCGCGCCGCAGGACAATTTTGAGTTTGTTCGGCATTTTTGTATGATGACGTCGCGGCCTGAAATATTGGCCATTGCTGGCGTTTCTTGCGACTCTTGACAACTCTTGGCGATTTCCTGGGCGGTTTCTAAAAAACGAGCGTGACCGGTGCTTTTCTACCGCATTTCAGGTTTGTCCGTGAGCAGCGACATTGCGCTGCCCGGCGTGAACACAGCTCCAATCGATTGCCCCCGGGCCGACGTCTCGATCAGGCGCGGCTCGGTTCCGGCCGCGCTCGACGCCGCCCAATCGCCGGGCCCGATCTGGCAGATCGCCGGCAAACGATTTCTGCTGCGCATTCCCAATGTGGCGCGCTTCCTGCTGACCGATGGCCGGGAGATCGTATTCGAGGGTGAGCCCTGCGCCGACGACCGCGATATTCCGATCTTCATGCTCGGCACGGTTTTCGGGATTTTGTTGCACCAGCGCGGCCAAATCGTGCTGCACGCCAGCGCGGTGCGCGTGAACGGCAAGGCGATCCTGTTCTGCGGGCCGTCGGGGGCCGGCAAATCGACGCTGGCCGCGGCGCTCTCCCAGCGCGGCTATGCGCTGATCACCGACGATCTCTGCGCCGTGACGATGACGGATGAGGGAATGCCGATCGCGCATCCCGACGGCCGCGCGCTCAAGCTGTGGGCACACGCCATCGAGAAGCTCGACCTCGAGGCCAGCCGCGGCGCACGCGTGCGCAACCGCGAGGAAAAGTTCTACGTCTATCAAGGGCAGGCCCACAGCGAAGCTTTACCGCTCGGCGCGCTCTACGCGCTGCGCGAAACACAACCGCCGCTTTTGACGGGCATCGCGCGTTCCCCTGCGGTCGATGCAACGCTGGTCCTGCGGCGGAACGCCTACCGCCCGAAACTGGTGAGCCGCATGGGGCAGAGAATAAATTACTTTCACGCCGCGACGACGATCGCCAACAAGGCCGGAATTTATCATCTCACCAGAGCGCTGGAATTCGCGGCGCTTCCGCAGATCATTTCGGCATTGGAACGACATTGGCTCGACATCGGCTTGCTGGAGCGACCCGACATTGAAACACCTGCCGCCGCGCCACGACGCTCCTCAACGAATTGGTGAACCATGGCGCGCCCGCGCTCGATCCGCCGCCCTCTCGTTCGCTTCGCGCAAGTCGGCAATCGCCGTCGCGCGCTGATCGTCGAAGCCGTGATATGGCTGTTGCTGGCACGGCTGAGTTTGATTTTCATAGCGTTTCCGCGGCTCGCGCGGCATTTGGGGACATTCGTGCCGCCGGACGATGTCCGCGCGCTGCGCGCCAAATCCGAAGGCCCGGATGAGCACGCCCGCGTTGCCGAGAATGTCGGCTGGGCCGTCACCCGAGCGGCGCGCTACGTTCCCTTCAAGGCGGTCTGCCTGCCGCAAGCCATGGCGGCCAGGATCATGCTCAAGCGGCGCAGCGTCGGCAGCGTGATGCATTTCGGCGCCATGATCGGCCAGGACAGATCGATGGCCGCCCATGCCTGGCTCGATGCCGCCGGCGTGGAAGTCACGGGTTATCCGGTGGCGAACACTTTTGCCGAAATCGCCTGCTTCGTGTGAGAGCGTTGACGGCGCCGCTTGACGGCGCCGGGCACTGGAACTTTGCCGCCGCGATGAACGGTCCGTTGAGCCCAGCGCTCAATCAAGCATTTGTTTCAATCCGAGGCCGCCAGGATACACTCGATCGTCTGGTGTTTACGGCATGAGCATACCGAGCGAAATCGCCGCCGCGGCGCAAACTCGCCGACACGACGGCGCGTCCGGCTGGCCGGCGGCCGGCGATTCCTGCTCGGCGGAATTTCGTCTTGCCGCCGCCTGCTGCCGGTGGCCGCCGTCGGAATTCCGCAACGCGGCCATTCAGACGGCGGCGGCCCGCGTGACCGACTGGCCTGGATTTCTGCAAGTGGCGCGGCGCCAGCGGGTCGTCGGGCTGGCCTTGGACGCGCTGGCAGCGGCCGCCGTTGATCTGCCGGCGCCGATTGCGCGGCAGTTGGTCTCGCGGGGCAGGGCGATAGCGGCCGCAAACCTGGTCATGGCCGGCGAAATTTCGCGGCTGGTCCGCGCCTTCGACGCTGCGCAGATTGCCGTGGTTGCTCTCAAGGGCGTCGCGCTCGGCCAGCTCATCTATGGCTCGTCCGCCTCCAAACACAACAGAGACATCGACCTGCTGGTCGCTCCCGACCGCGCCGAAGCGGCAATGCGGCTGCTCGAACAGGAGGGCTACGCGCCGGTATCTCCGGCGCAACATCTCAGCGGCGCCCAACGCCGCGCGGTCGTCCACTATGGCAGAGAGGTCGAGTTCGTGCGCCGCGACGGCGATCTGCGGCTGGACCTGCAATGGCGGCTTGCGGACAACCCGACGCTGCTTCGGGGCGTCGACACCGATGCGCCGATGCAAAGGGTGACCTTGCCGGATGGCACCGGGGTCCGCACCTTTGCGGAAGAGGATCTGTTCGCGCATTTGTGCGTTCACGGCGCCTATCACGCCTGGTCCAGGCTCAAATGGCTTGCCGACCTCAATGCCTTGATCGCGGCATCGAACGCCGACGTCGTACGGCTCTATGGCCACGCGCAATCGCGCGGCGCCGGCCTGTGTGCCGGACTGGCGTTGCAGCTCTGCCGGCTGCTGTTTGATCTTCGACTTCCATCGGCTCTGGCAGCCGAGCTTCAAGGCAGCAGGCGCATCGAAAGACTTGTGACGATCGCCCTGAAGGCCATGACCCGTCCGCGGGTCCATGCCGACGATATGGCGTCGATCGCGCGCAGCACTTATGGGCAATTTCTGTTGGGGCGCGGATGGGCGTTTTATGCGGGTCAGTGTCGGGTCGCGGCCGTGAGCATCTTTGACGTTATTGCCTTGCCGCTGCCGCCGGCGTTTTGTTTCCTCTATCTCCCCTTGCGCCTGCCGCTGTGGCTGTGGCGACGCGCCACCGCATCCCGACGCCGCTAATGCATGATCCGGAACAAGCCTGCCCTCGGACTTGATCCGGGGGTGGAACCCGGTGCTCCGAAAAGACCATGCTCGATCAAAATGCCGGAGCGCCAATCGATTTCGATCTGCAACGATTTGCGCTCTCGTTGCGTGATCCGGAAAAGCTTGCCGGCGGACTTGATCGGTCAGCAACAAGTCCGCCCGGCGACCCGCCGGACCGGGTCCATCGGCATCGCCGAGTTCCGGCAAGCGATTAATACCATTTGTAATTGTGTTATCTTTGTTGGTCGAGCCATGATAGGGTCGGTCTTTGGGGCAAGCTCCGAGCTCGCGTTGAGGCGTTCTCCGTGGCCAAGGCAAATCTCCGCCTGAGAAAGCCGTCCTCGCACACCCGACTGCTATCGCGCGTTGCGGTTTGGGACGTCGTGTGGGGCGGCATCAGTCCGTTTGCCGCCTTTCTCCTGCGCGACGGCACGATCTATTCGCCGAGCGGGGTCGCCAACTACTGCGGCGTGGCATTTTTCGCTTCGCTGCTGGTGTTCCAATGGTTTCAGACCAGCTCGCCGATCGCGCGATTTTACTCGATCCGGGACGCTTTCGAACTGGTCAAGGCCTGCCTGTTGATTGCGGCGCTGACCGCGGTCGCCGCGTTTTTGTTGACCCGGCTCGAGGATGCCCCGCGCTCGATTCCCATCCTGCACTTCATGCTGTTGGCTTGCGGACTGCTCGGCGGCAGGAGCTTGCTGCGGCTGCGCGAGACCCGCCGCCAGAGCGCGGCGCCGGATACCACGAAGAAGCTTGAACATGTCCTGCTTGTTACGGCTTCACGGCTGGCGTGGTTCTTCACCAAGATGGTCGAGGAGCTGGCTCCGGGCCGCTATCAGATCGTGGCGATACTGGACGAGCGGCCGAAACTGAAGCATCGATCGCTCAACGGCTACCCTATCATCGGCGCACCGGCCGATCTGGAAAAGGTCGTGGCCGATTACGCGATGCACGGGGTGCGCATCGACAAGGTCGTGCTGGCGGCGCGGCCCCAGGACCTCTCGGCGGGCGCGTGGGAGGAGGTTTGCCGCATCTGCCGCGCGCTTCATATCGGCTCGGAAGTGCTGCCTGACCGTCTGATGTCGGACGCGGCGGCGAGCGAAGATAACCTGATCATTCCGCACCCCAGCGTGGCCTCGAGGGTCAGCAAAGCCAATCTGCAAATTTCGCTCGATCGCCCGTTCTGGAAGATCAAGCGCGGCATCGACATCATGGTCGCCGGCGTCGCTGCGGTTCTGCTGTCGCCCGTCATCGTTATCGTCTGCGGACTCGTGCTTGCGGACGTCGGCATACCGGTCATGTTCTGGCAGCAGCGCGTCGGCCGCAATGGAACGCCGCTTCACCTCTACAAGTTCCGCACGCTGCAAACGCTGTTCGACCGCCAGACCAAGAACAGGCGCGAGGCGCAGGAACCTTCCGCGATCGGGCAGTTCCTGCGGCGAACACGATTCGATGAGCTGCCGCAACTATGGAACGTCCTTTTCGGCAACATGTCCTTGATCGGGCCCCGGCCGTTATTGCCGGTGGACCAGCCGAGTGATTTCTTCCGCCGCCTCCTGGTGAGGCCGGGCCTCACCGGCTGGGCGCAGATTTGCGGCGGCAAGGTGATAACCGCTGAGGAAAAAAACGCCCTGGATGAATGGTACATCCGGCATGCGTCGCTTCGGCTCGATCTGATCATATTCATGCGTACCGTATGGATGCTGCTGATAACCGGCGACCGCCGCGACGACAATGCGATCGCGATCGCCATGCTCGGCGCTGCGCATGGCGAAGTGATCGCCCTGCCCGGCCCGGCGGAGCCGAAAAGCGCCGGCGAACCGGGCGGCTCCGCCAGGCGCGCCGGCTCCAAATCATCGTGAGGCGGCCGGGGCCGGCCGCGCCTGCAGCCGTTTCCAGGTCCGGCCCGCGCCTTGCCGCCAGGCCCAAGCGTGGGCCACCTGCGTGGCAAGGTCGGGATGGCGCGGCTGCCAGCCCAGCTGATGACGCGCGCGGGCGGCGTCGGCAATGAGAACCGGCGGGTCGCCGGCCCGCCGCGCACCGATCGCGACCGGAACCTCGCGATTGGTGTGCTCGCGCACGGCGGCGATCAGGTCGCGCACCGACCAGCCCCGGCCGGTGCCGAGATTGAGCGCCGTGCTCTCGGCGCCGTCGAGCAGCGCCGACACGGCTTTGACATGAGCATCCGCGAGGTCGGCCACATGGATATAGTCGCGCACGCAGGTGCCGTCGGCGGTCGGATAGTCGTCGCCGAAAATTGTGAAGCCGCCGCCTTCTCCGGCGGCCGCCTCGAGCAGCAGCGGCAGCGCGTGCGTTTCCGGAACATGGCATTCACCGATCTCGCCGTCGGGATCGGCGCCGGCGGCATTGAAGTAGCGCAGCGCGATGGACGACAACGGAAAGGCGGCGGCGCACTCCCGCAGCATCCGCTCGCAGATCATCTTGGTAGCGCCATACGGATTGATCGGCGCACAGGGCGTCTCCTCCGGGATCGGAACGGTGGCGGGGGTGCCGTAGACCACGCAGCTTGAGGAAAACACGATGTTGCCGACCCGGCATTCACGCATGGCGTCGAGCAGCGCCGCGGTGCCGCCGACATTATTGCGGTAATACGCGGCGGGGTCCGCGGTCGACTCGCCCACATAGGCGAGCGCGGCAAAATGAACGACCGCGGCCGGCCGATAGCGCGTCAGCGTCTCGCGCAGCCGGGCGCCGTCGGCCAGGTCGCCGACTTCAAGCGCGCCCCATTTCACCGCCTCCGGATTGCCGCGCGCGAGATTGTCGTAGCTGATCGGATCGAATCCGGCGCGGCGCAGAGCCTTGCAGGTGTGGCTGCCGATATAGCCGGCGCCGCCCGTTACCAGAATCGACGTCATCGCCGGCCGCTTTCGCCGAGCAAAGCGCGGAAATCATCGAGCATGCGGCCGGCGATTGCCGCGGCGCGGAATTTGCCGGCCATGCGATTGCCGGCGTCGGCAACCTCCTGCAAAAGCCCGCGGTCGTCGATCAACCGCGCCAGCTTCGCGGCCAAGCCGGCGACTGGATCGGAATCACGGTGGTCGAATTTCAGGCCGGTCACGCCGTCCTCGATATAATCGTCGAAGCATTGCAGGCCGGAGACGATCGTGGCGCAACCGGCGGCCATCGCTTCAAGCGGCGCCACCGGCAGAGCTTCCCCGGTTTCGGCCAGGCTCGGATAAACGAACACCGCGCCGCCCTGATATTCACGGATCAGCGCCTGCTGATCGAAGAGCGGGCCGACGAAATCGCACCGGATTTGAAGCTGCCGCGCCAGGCTGCGCAACTCGGCCAGGTAATCCGGGCCGTCGCCGCCCTCCGTGACGGCATGAGGCCCGACGATCCGCAGGCTCCAGCCGGAGGGCACGGTCGGCCTCCGCATCGCGCCGGCAAATCCTTGTAGCAATAATTCAATGCCCTTTTCCCGGGCGATCCGGCCGACATACAGCACGACCTGGCTGCGGCGGCTCTGATTGTCGCGCGCCAGGAAATACGCCTCGGGAATGGCATAGCCGATGACGACGATCTTGTGCGCCAGCCAAGGCGCCTGCCGGGCAATCGCCTGCCCCACCGCCCGCGAGACCGCCTGCAAGCGGTCGGCCCGGAAATAGAGCCACATCTGTCCCTTGGGATAGCGCCCAATCTGCACATAGATCTTGCCGGCCCGGCGATGCGGCAAAACCAGCGGCAGGAAGAAGGCGTTGGTGATCGTTACGTCGGCCGCGGGCAGCGCGCGCGCCACACGCAGAGCATACAAAAAATCCAGCACCAAATTGAGCGCCAGGCTCGGCCGGCGGTCGGACGACGCAATACGCAGCTGCCGTATTCCATCGACGGTCTCGTCGTGGCTGAAATTCTTATAGCGCCGCGAAATCATCGTGACCTGGTGCCCGGCGTCGCGGTAGGCTGCCGCCAACAGCAGATGGACCTTCTCGACCGCCCCACCAAGCACCGGCGGAATGGGGTAAAACGGCCCAATCACGATATTGATGCGCATGCGACCGGTCGTTACGGCGCCGGTCCAGGCTGCCGGTCATCGGCGGACGTCTTCGCGTCCGGCGCGAGGCGCAGGCGCCGCTCGGCGAGTTCGAGCGCGATCATCGTCTCGGCCACGAGCCGTTGCAGCGCATAGCACCAGCCGGGCCAGCCATCCAGAATGCAGCCCTTGACCAGCAAGACGTAAAACAGGACGCCGAGCGGCGCCGGCCAGCCTATGCGGCGGACGCGATCGCTGCGCGTCAGCTTCTCGCCCGGCGCTGCAAAAAGGTAGCGCGCCTCCTCGGCCGCATAACGCTGCTGGGTGCCGAGCCAGCGCGCCAACGGCTTGCGATCGTCGTGATAAATGACGCCGTCGAGCGCCTTCACTTCACCGTCCACCGCGACGCGGTGGCCGTGACCTTCATTATCATAACGCGCGCCAGCCTTGCGGTGCAGGACGATGCGCGGCGGATAGAGCGTTCCCCGCAACGGCCGGCCGTGAATGCGGTAGATGAATTCCGCCCGATAGCCCGCCAGCGCGTCGGCAGGGGCAAGCGATGCCAGCTCGGCAACCAGTGCATCGCTCAGCTCATAATCCGCATCGAGCGACAGGACCCAGGCGGTGTTCACCTGCGACAGGCCGAAATTGCATTGCGCGGCAAAATCCGTGAACGGATGCTGGATCACCTCGACCTGCGGGTAGCTGCCCAAGATGTCCAACGTCTCATCGGTGCTGCCGCTGTCGATCACGACGATCCGCGGCGCCCACAAAAGCTTGCCGATCGTGCGCCGAATGTTCGGCGCCTCGTTATAGGTAATGACCAACGGCGTTATCTGATCAAGCAAGCGGTTTTCGCAGTCCATCTTTCACCGGCAAACGGCGGCCTTGCCGCGACGCCAGGCCTCCGCGCCGTGACCACAGATCGGTTTGCTCGCCCCAAGCCATCTTTTTTTGATGAGTCTTGGGGCGACACGCGCGATGCATCCTCGCTGTGAGCCGGAGCACAGTTATCGCGTCCCTGATTGCAGGCCTCGTCAGAAATCGGGTGGCGCGCTGCCGCTCCGCAGGCGGAACATGGTCGTTGATGCCTAGCCAAACGACCAGCAAGACCTACGGGACGGTCAGCGCCGACAGGCAGAACGAGATGACCGGCTTGGCGTTCGTCCAAGGGCTCGTCGACGGGACGCTGCCCCTGAATACGATGGTCAAGACCTTGAGCTACGATGTGACCGAGGTGGCGAGTGGGCGCGTCGTCGTCGCAGCAGAGCCGAATGGCACTCACCTCAATTCCGAGCTGAGCGTCGCATCCCGGCATCGAACGCCCGCTCCCGGCACTGCTCCGCGGACTTAACTTGGCTCGGCCTGGCGCACGCTCTCATAGAGCGCTTCCATTTGAGCGGCAACGCTCGCCCAGCCGCAGTGGTCGCGCACGTGGCGCCGGCCCGCCTCCCCCATCGCCCGCGATCGGGCGGCATCGCCCGTCAACCAATCCATGGCGCGGCCCAGCGCATCGGGGGCGCCGTCGGCCACCAGGCCGCCGCCGGACTCTCTGACGATCTCGGCGGCGCCGACCTCCGGGGTGACGATCACCGGCACGCCGCGCTGCAAGGCCTCCAGCACGGTATTGCCGAAGCTTTCGGAATAGGACGGAAGCACGAAGGCCTGCGCTGCCGCAAAGACGCACTCCTTATCGGCGCCGCCGACGGTGCGCGGCACGAGCCGGACCCGGTGGTCGACATTGAGCTTGCGCGCCAATTGCAGAAGCTCAGGGGCCAGCCCCTCATAGTCGGTGCCGACGATGGCAAGGATGCCGCGTTGGGCCCGGGCAAATCCATGGAGCAGCCGGTCCAAGCCTTTCACCCGCGCCAGCCGGCCAAAATAGAGGATCAACGGCTGCTCGCGCGCCAGCGCCGCTATTTGCTGCGACGGCTGGTCGGCATGCGGTTCGGCAGCGCCGACTTCAACGCCGTTCGGTACCATCGCGACTCGACGCAGCCGCCAGCCGAATTTTTGTATCTCCTCGGCCTCCAGCGTTGACGTCGCGTGAATCGCCGCGGCGCGCTCCAGATTCGACCTCTCGATCAAAGCAAGCCAGGCCGACTTGATCGCGCGATTGCGGCTTTCGACCAATCTCTTGACCAGCATGCCTCGCGGCGAGATGACGTACGGCACATCCGCGCGCTGGGCCATTCGCGCCGCCCGCCATGTCGGCCAAAGAAATACCGAATGCAGGTGCGCGACATCGGCGGCGGCCATCGCCCGGCGCAACGGCCCGACCATGCCGGGCGCGCAGGCGAGCCGGCGCAGCCGGTGCGCCGCAAAATACCGGACCGTGACGCCATCGAGCATGACCGCCTGGTCATGGGGGACGGCGCTATCCGTCGGCCCATCGATGCTGGTGGTGAAGACCTCGACGCCGTGTCCGCGTGCCGCCAGAGCGCGGCACAGACTGTGTACCGCAACGATCGGACCGCCATAGCGCGTGGCCGGCAAATAAGTCGGGACGACATGCAGGATGTGCATCAAACGCCAAACTGATCGCGGTCCGACATTTCGATCGGCACATCGGCGGCTAAGGCCGGGTATTGCCGCGCGCGCCAGCCGAGCGCGGACCGTCAGCCTGCGCTTTCGCCGCAAAGGGCATGGCCGGTACCGGCCGTCTGGTAAACCTCGGCAGCATGACGAACAGCAATATTGCTCCGATGGTTTGGAACAACGTGACGATGAGGTAGGAAAAATCGCTTTCCATGTTGCAAATGGTCAATGTCGAAGCGATCGTAACCAACATCGCCAACGACAGCGGTGATGCGGTTGCGCTCAAACGCATCAGTATCCCGCACAGCACGCCGAATATGGCGCCGGCGATGACGACGCCCAGATTGCCGAAATTCGCATAAGCCTCCGATACCAGTCCCCAACCTATCGTCGTCTTGCCGACGTCCTCGGCGCGTTCCCGACCGTAACGTATGCTGAGCAGGTTCAATGCGGCTTGGCTCTCCGGCTTATCCGCCTGCAAAAACCGCGGTACCAACATATAGGGCAGCATCGCGTAGGTTTGTCCCTCGAGATATGGAATGTATCGCGGCGTCGCCTGCTGCACGACCAACACCATGTGCAACAACGAGGTTCGTTCCAGGAGTTTGCCGCCGCCGTCGCTCGGCGAACCGACCGCCTGAACCCCCGCCACGAGCCAGTTCACCATCATGCCGGGTATTTGCGTCGCTGAATTGAGTTGCTGGACTTGGCTGTCCGTCCCCCAATAAGCCGACCGCATACTGAACTTGCCGGCATTGAGCACGCTCATCGCAATGAACGACGCAGCGATGACGAGCCAGGGGATCCGTTTCGCTGAAAGCACGTAGCCGAGCAGGACAGCTCCGATATTGATCGCGCCGCCGACCAGCAAGAGATTGCTCATCGACAGCCCCGTCACCGCGAGGAACGCGGCAAACGCCACGATCCAGCGTTGGCCCGTCAGCGTCCCGGCGCCGCGGGCATAGCCCATCAGGTAGCAAGCAACCGACGTCAACGTGATAACGACGGCGCGAACCACGCCGATATAGGTTCCGAGAAAGCCGATCGCACCGGACATCGTGGCAAGGTAGAACAGATTTCCGCTGCCAAGGCCGAGGAATATCAGCCGCTCCATCTCCTGCATCGAGGAGAGATACTTGCTGAAGGATTTCGTGCCGAACGACCGGGCGTAGCGCGACAGGCGGCCTTTGGCGAGCGTGCCAGCGGCGTTACGCGTCGCACTCAAAAACGGCCATGCCGCGATGGATGCGGACAACACAAAGAGGCCGACCGAGATCGCGGCCCAGCGAATGTCTTCCGGACGGAAGATGTTGAGCGTGCTGCCCTGCAACAACGGGGCGGCGTAATACACATAGAACAGCATGGAAATGACCGGCAGCACGGGTATGCCGAACGCGCCGGCTTTCAGCCAAAGCAGCGGCGCCATCAGGACCGGTATCACGACGCACAGATACGCCAGCGGATCCTCGGCAAAGAAGCTGGCGCCCAACATCAGGACCGCGACCGCGCGCAGTGCATAGCTTGCCTGCCGTGGATCGACGGCGCGGAACAGCGCGGTGTTGGGGCTCGTCGGCCGCATGGTCATGGGTTTGCCGTCGCACGGGCCATGGCGAGCTTCAACGGGTACAGATCGCGTTCACCGCGGCAACGATTGCCGCTTCGGCCGCTTCGGTATCGAAGGCCCACGCCCGCCGCGCCGCGGAGCGCGCCATGTTCGCCAACTCGTCAGGGTCGCCGATCATGTCCTCGACAGCCTTCTGGAGGGCGGACCAATCGTTCCAGGGAAAGACCCGGCCGCACGTCGCGTCGATCAAATCGGCCGCGCAGCCGACGCGGTCGCTGGCCAGAACAGGCCGCCCGCACGCCAACGCCTCGTTGACGGCCAAGCCCCAGCTTTCACCATGGCTGGAAGGTAAGACGAAGATGTCACCCAGTCTATAGACGATCGGCATACGGCTTTGATTTTGAAACGGCAGCACGCGGAATCGCGATGGCTCGGCGGCGGCGATTGCATCGATGTCGGCCTGGAGTTCGCCGGCGCCGACCAGCACCAACACCAGCCGGCCATCGCCGATCCGCGCCACCGCGCGCATGAGATCCGCCGCACGCTTCCTGGATTCGAATTTTCCGGCATAGAGCAGCACCTTCTGTTCTGGAGCAATGCCGAGGTCGGATCGCCAGCGCGAAGCCTGCTGCTCGCTCAGCTTCGCCGGGTCGCTGAACCGGCGCACATCGATCGAATGCGGCGATGGGTGAAGCTTCGCCGGCGGGACGCCAAAGCGCTCCAAGTAGGCGCGGTTGGCTGAACCGGCGACAAGAAAGCCGGTCGGCCAGGAATAGACCCGGCGCAGCAGCGCGGCTTTGAGCCACCAGCGCGGTCCGCCATGCGGACCATCGAGCAGGTGCGAGTCGCCGAAAAAAAGCGTCCGGACGCCGCGCCGGTACAGTGAATGCAGCAACCGCAAGTGGGACAGCCAAGCCCAGCCGCTGATATGCACGACGTCCGGCCGCCATGCCAAAACCCGCTCGAGGAGGCGGGGATTGCGGATGCCGAGAAAGCGATGGGTGCCCGGATCGGCCGCCGTGTTCGGCACCAGTTCGTGGTCGTATCCCTCGGTGACCGGAATGTCCCACGCCACCGGCATCTGAAAGCCGCGATCTTCGACCGCCGTCGCGCCGTCGTGCCAGGTAAAAAACACCTTGCAGTCAAAATCGCCGCGCCGGGCGATGCGTTGGTAGAGCGGCACGGCATACTGGATCGGATGCGTGACGACGAAGCAAAGCCGCTTCCGCGGCGGCGGCGCGGCGGCGGTCCGTCGTTCGTTTGCGGTCGTGACCCGGCTCACTTGCGCGGCACTGATTGCGCCGGCTGCAGCACGCCGTCGAACACGGCGCATTGCAGCTGGGTCAGCGCCTGAGCGGACCACGGTTTCATCTGCAGGTCGATGGCGGAAGGGTCGAACGTCGGTGACCGCAGCCATGCCATGCCTTCGGCGATCCTGGCGCGGAATTGCGGCTCGGCTGGGGTGTCCTCGAACGCGGCGATAAAGATGTTCGGAAACGCCGCGGCGATCTGGGCCGCCAGACTTCGGCGATGAAACAAGGCCAGGATAGGCTTCTTCGCCAGGATCGCGGCAAACAGCTTCGACAGCGTGTACTCGGCGTGCACCGAGCCGATAAGGAGAACGGCGTCGCCGGTCCGATAGGCCGACAGCGCTTCGAAATAGGGAATCCGTTCGGAGTGTTCGACGACCATGTCCTGAAGACCGAACGGGCGCGCCAGCGGCTCCACAAGCTTGTAGGTGCGCGCCGGCGGCGCATAGTTGGTGCCGATGAAGTCGAGGCGCAGCGTCGCGGCGAAGTCCGGATCGCGCAGCTTCAACGCGGCGATGCTCTGGAACAATACCGTCAGAATCGGCGCCATGTCGGGCCCGGCCCGGCCGGCCGACACCCAGTGTATCCGGCCGCGACCCGGCAGGAAGATCGTCTGCTTGATGGCGTGCGCGTCGAGAAAATTATAATCCTCATCGCCCGCCGCAAACGGCAGCACGGTGAATTTGGAGCGGTCGAGCCACCGATAACGCGCGGAGAGGTCGGCCACGTAGCCGTCGGAGACCGAGATGATGTGATCGGCAGCTTTCAGCGCAAAGGGCTGAAAAACCCGCGCCAGCAATTGGTCGATCCGATACTTTCGCCAGCCTCCGGGAGCATCGGCACGATCATACAGCGCCGTGCCGCTGTACCAGGGATCCTGGAAATCGTAGACGATCTTGCAGCCGAACCGGCGTCGCCACAAACGACCCAAGATGAAGCTTGTGAACACCGTCGTGGAGAAGAACACGACGTCGAAGGCCGATTGCCGAAGCAGGCGGCAGCCAGCAAGATACAGCGGCAACAGGCTTCGATAGCCAAGCGTGCCGAAGCCGAAACGGCGGCATTTCGCTTCCTGCCACGCCGCAACGCTCACGACCCGGATATCGGATGGCAGCGCTTGTCCCAGCATCGGATCTTCGGGGCAATCGGACGTCGCCGGGTCGACACACAGGACGGTGGGCTCCCAACCGAAGCGACGATAGTGCGCCAGCGAGACCCGGACGCGGTGCAGATCGGCGGCGTTGGTCGGCGGAAAGCGGGGACTGACGATCAGAACGTTGCGCATCTGTCACTGCAGGCAAAGTCAGGATTTTGCCAAGAGCTCCTGGTAGAGGAGCTCGTATTGCGGCACGACCGCGGCTGCCGAGAACGCCTGCTCGGCGCGCGTCCGGCATTGTCGACGATCAATCGTGCCGAGCCTCTGCACCGCTTGGCAGCCCTGCTCCACATCGGTGATGAGAAAGCCGTCGATGCCGTTGCGGATGATCTCCGGCGTCGCGCCGCGCGGGCAGGTGATGACCGGGGTGCCGCACGCCAGCGCCTCCGCGAAGACGATCCCGAACGGCTCGTCCCACTGGATCGGCACGATCATGGCAGCAGCCGAGCCGAGCAATTCGATCTTCGCCTTGTCGTCCACCGGGCCGACATAGTCGATACCGGCATGCGCCAGCTGGGGCTTGATCGCCGTGTGCCAATACTCGCCCTCGACACCAGTTTCGCTGTGATTGCCCGCGATAAAGAGCCGGCGGCCGGTCCGCTTCGCGATCTCGATCGCGATGTGGGCGCCCTTGATCGGCTCGATGCGGCTCAGGAACACCAATGGAGCATCCCGCGGCACGCGAGGTACGAATTTGTACAAATCGGTATCGACGAAATTCGGCACGGTTCGCCAGGCGCCGCCATATTTGCTGCCCATCGTCGCGATGAAAGTGCTGCATCCCGTAAACATCAGCGAGGATCGGCCGACGCAAGCCGCGGCCGATATCTGCCGCCCGCCGGGAAACCGCCCATACGACATGATCTTTGGAACGCGCGCCGCGAGAAGAGGCGCGAGATAGAGCAGGCGCGAAAAACTGTGCACGATCGACGGCCGGAAATGACTCACCGCCTTGCGCAAGGCGAGCATATTACGCGCATGGGCGACTGCCGAGCGCGGCATGACCTTTGGCCAGGCCAGAAAATAATCGGCGGCAGCGGTCGAATCGGGGTGTGCGACTAGCCCCACTTCGTGGCCGCGACGGCGCAACTCGGCGAGCAAGGTAGCGACGATGCGCTCCACGCCGCCGTATAAGGGCGGGGGAACCGGCAGGAACGGATCGGTCGGCAGGAGGATTCGCAAACGACTTGCCCGTCAGCGAAAATGCGCAACAGCGGGGCGGATCCCATTGCCAGGCTGGGGGCCGCGAGGCTTCGCCGCCAGGGCTGCGGCCACGCCCTCCAGCAACGCGGCTTCCTGTCTCTCCCAGCAAAACGTCGTCGCTGCCGCTTGCAGGGCGGCGGCCTTCGCCAGTGCCAGGCGGGCAGGCGACGCCAAGAGCGTGTCGAAGGCCTTGGCCAATGCCGGGGGGCTGCCGGACTGGTAAAGCGCGATCGCGCCGGGCGCCTGCGCGGCGACCTCCCGTTGGCCGGCCGTATTGCTGGCGACGACCGCGAGCCCGCCCAACACATAGTGCATGATCTTGTTGGTGACCGTCAGGTCGCGGCTGCGGCAATCCAGGATCTCGCCGGCAAAACCGACGTCATGTTCGGCAACGCGCGACAGCAACTCCTCGTTCGTGACCAGCCCATGAAAGAATACGCGTTGCCGCCAATGGTCGGGGATGCGGCTCCTGATCCAATCCTGCATCCCGGGAAGAAGGCGGCCGCGAAGGTGGAGTTCGGCCTCGCCGTGCATGAGCGGCAACGCCGCCATCAAATCTTCAATTCCGCGGCCAGGGCCGAGCGTCTGCGAGTACCAACAGATCGAGGCGATAGCCGGATCGCAGCGATCCTTGCGCGCGCCGTCGATGGCCTGCCGGTCCGCCAGGGGAAAGGCGTTGTAGATCACGATTGGCGGTTTGCCGCCATAGTCACTGGCGAGCGCCTCGCTCATGGCCCGCGATGGACACGAGGCATAAGCACCGCGCGTCAGCAGGTCCCGCTCCAGCGAGCGCAACAATTGAATCGGCCTGCCGCGGCGCGCCTGCGGCAGCAGGTCCTCGGAGAACCAGTCCTCCATGTCCACGCCCACCAGCTTGCCGCGCCGCATCAGCGTCGACGCGACGTGCATGGCCGGCTCCGAATGGGCGATGAAAAGATCGGCCGCGATATTTTGCACGCTCGCCCTCAGCGCTTCGACCGTGAGCCCCAGCTGATGCGGGCTTTCCCGGCCGGTCTTCGCCTGGAGCAAATTTGCCGCCTTGCGCCGCGCCCGCCGTACAATGTGCGCCGTTGCGGCGCGCAAGCCGCGCCGTGTGCAGTCGAGCACCGGAACGAATTGGAATGGCACCGTCTCAAGCAGATGCCGATCACGCGCCTTCAACTCGGGATCGAGCCAGGCCCCAAGCACCTGCACGTCGTAACCGGCTCGGCTGAGCGCGCCGGCGGCCTTGAACACCCGCGGATTGTGACACAAGCTGCTGCCGCTGAGCACGACGACCTTGCCGCGGCGTTGCGTCATTTCGGCGTCACGGCCGCGGCCTGCCGCAGCCTCTGCCAAGCCAGCTGACAGCGCCGGCCAAATTTCCAGCCGAGGCCGCGAGCCAACAATCGAAATGCCCGGCCGCCGCCCGGCCGAAGCTCACTGCCGCCCAATGCCAACGCGCGCTTCTGCGCCTGCACCACCAGCGCCGGAACTGCCGGATACGCATCGTAGACGAAGCGCTGGTAGTGCGTGGCGCATGCCCGGCGGGCCGGTTCACAGTCGCAGCGCTGCAGCAAATATCCGCAGGACAGATCGACGGCCTTGAAGGCGGAAGAGAACGCATCGTCGTCCCGCCTGCTGCTGATTGAGCCAGGACCGGCCGACCGATAATAGCCGCGCGCGGCTGCACAGAACGCGACGCCGGACGCAGCGAGCACGACGCGAGCGAAGAATTCACCGTCGTCGTTGAGGTTCAGCGCTTCGTTCCAGGGCCCCGCGGCGTCGATCAATGCCCGGGGCGTCAGCCAGGCGAAGTTTGGCATCATGCCGCCGCCGAGCCAGGACGCGATGAGAAACTGTTCCGGCGCGAGATCGCGCCACACCGGCTCGGGCGCGAACACCGCGTCGCGAGGACTGCGCCGGAAGCGCGCCCAGGCGCCGGACGCGATCGCGCGCGGCGGCGCGGATGCGAGACGCTCGAGCTGAACGCGGATCTTGTCGGCGTCGAGCACGTCGTCGGCGTCGAGAAATTGAATGAACTCGCCTTCCGCCCGCGCCAATCCGAGATTGCGAGCGGCGCTGGCGCCCGCGCGCTCGCATGCGAGCACGACGACCGCACGGGATTCATAGTGCCTGGCCAATTCAAGGCTGCCGTCGGTGGAGCCGTTGTCGACCACGATGATCTGTAAATCACGCCAGCTCTGGCCCAGACAGGACTCGATCGCTTCGCCGAGCCACGGCGCGGCGTTGCGGCACGCAATGACGACGGAAACCGCAGCAGGCATCGCGATCACGGCGCCGGGTTGCGATCGCGCGCCCAGACATTGGCCTCGGGCAGCGGTCTGTCGGGCACGAACGGAATGCCGGTCACATCGAACAGGTCATAGTTCCGCTGGGTAAAAAACGTGGCGAAGCCTTGGTCGGAGCCCCACGTCTCGGCGGAAAACGTCTGTTCGTATTCCAGCAGAATGTTCTTGGGTCGGAATGGCCCGTCAAAATCCAGTCCCGCCAGGACCTCCGACTCAAAGCCTTCGACGTCGAGCTTCAGCAACACCGGCCGCGCCGGCGGGTGCACCAGTTTCTGGAGCAGCACGCCGAGCGGCGTTGCCGCCACCCAGTAGCGGCCGGCGCCGTTACCCCGTCCGTCTGAAATGACTGCGACGGTGCCCGAATTCCCGCACGACCGTCTGGCCAGGGAAAGCAGCGACAAGTCCGGACCTGCCGCGCCATTGAATACCGTGACGTTGTCGAGCCGATTGCGCGTCACGTTGGCGCGGAGCGACGCACAATTCTCGGGGTCGGGCTCAACGCTGACCACCATGGAGCCCGCAACCGAAGCTATGGCGCACGTGTACCAGCCGAAATTGGCGCCGACGTCGACGAACAGCCCCGGCTCGGCCGTCATGATCCGCATCGCCAAGGCGAGACTGGCCGGCTCATACACGCCGGTCTTGAATATGGCCCAGCCGATGTAGTCCTGCGGGTCGATGGCAACGACGAGCCCGCCGGCGTGCCTGACGTTGATCCGCCCCGAGACCATGTGGCGGACGAGCCATCGCACAATCCGAATCTTGCACGGATGCTCGAAGGCCCGGCCATAGCCAATCAAAGCCGCATCCGCCAGGCGCGCACCGTCGACCGGCGGCAACGGCATCATTGGGGCGGTTTGCGGCTGGCCGTTCATACCGAGGCGAAGATCTCCTTCCAGCGCGCGATCCAGGCCGAGCGATCCGGCGGCTGGTTGCCGATCAGGAACGGCTGGCGGAGATGCTGCAGGTAAAGCGCGTCATCGCCATCGACGGCGGCGACCCGATCCACCAATGCGGCAAAACCGGCCGACGACCAGGCCCGCTGCTCGATCGTGTCGGCGGCGCCGTTGAACTTTCGCGCTACCCGGCCGAGCAAGGATGGCTGCGGCTTGCCGTGCAGAGAATGCGGCGCATATGGCAGCCGCGGCATGAACCGGCGCGGCCGGGGCAGATAATCGTGGGCATTGATGAAGCGCCCGACATTGAACGAGCGGCCGATTTGCGGATCGCCCCAATAGATCGGCACGCAATCCGCCTCGATGGCGTGGCTCAGCTTCTCGGTGTTGTATCCGGGCGCCGAGCCATTCTCGAAGGCGATCACGAACTTGTACGCGCGCAGGAACTCGACCTTGGCCTTCCAATCGATCGTTCCGGGCACCGGATCTATTCCCGGCATGTTGTTCATCGAGCGCCCGGGCGCATCGATCGGCTTGTAGGCCGACAGGGCGCGAAACATCGCCTCGCGATACGGGACCCTGTTGGAGTACAGGAAGGCGCAAAACCGGGTCTTGGATTTCAGCACCTCCGACCAGTTTCGATCCGTCCGGATAAAGTGGCTGTCGTCGCCCCAGCGCCGGAATTGCATGTAGCGCGGATGGCGCACATATTCCTCGTGCAGAACGCCGATCGCCCAATCGCACTCGCTCATGATCGGCCGGACGTTTTCGCAACCGATGAAAACCTTGATGTAGCGGCCCGGCGGCATGTCGCCGGTATAGGGCCCGTACAAGACGACGTCCGGCGACGCCGAAACCTCAAACGCGAAATAAGGCTTCAGATCGGGCAGTATCGTCTCGATGATGCCTGCCGCGGTGGCGCCGGTCCAAAAGCGAGCGATCGCAATGCGGATGGTCTTTTTCATCATGACGATCGCGTCCGTCCGTCATCATCGACCGCGTCGAAGAAGCCTTGCGGCATTTTACTGTTCGCCGACGCCCGGACCGGTCAGCAGGACGAAACGGTCGCGATCATGGTTGCTCCGGTTTGATCGCTTCCATGGCGCATTCGTCCAGTCCGGCAACATCGTCGCGAAAGCGCGCGGCATCTTCTACCAGCCGAAACGCTTCGTCCGCGCTGTCATTGAAGCGGCACCGGCGGATGCGGACGAAGCCGGTGTTCGCCAGCGCGGCCGTCAATGAGCTCTCGTCCCACATCCAAAGGTGCGCCGAACGACCGAAGGCGTTGCGCGCGGCCGCGCCCAGGCCAGGCGCGCGTTCCTCCAGACCCAGATGAGCCGCCCGCATGAACCAGGCGTTGGCCTGCGCATCGTTGGCGTCAAGCTTCTCCAGGTATTTTCGCGCGCGAACTTCGAGATCCGGCACCACCAGCCTGAAAATTCCGCCAGGCCTGAGCATCCTGAACGTGTTGCCCAGCGCCAGCCAAAACTCGGCCAGCGACAGATGCTCGAGGACATGGCTTGCGTACACGCCTTGCGCCGAGCCCGCCGCGATCGGCAATCCCTTTGCGATATCGCCAAAGCGTACGGCATCGGGAAACGCCACCGCGTCGCGCCGGAACAATTTCCCGATCAATGGCAGCCGTTGCAGCCGAAGTGTCGGCGAGGCGTCGAAATTGATCCATGCCGGAGGGCACGACATGCCGCAGCCGTACTGCACGTAGAGGCCCGCCTGTCCGTCCGATGCGTCGGCGGAAACGCCCGTTGCCACGGTTGGCGCGTCGCCGCTGTCGGCGTGCCGCCCGACCGGCACACCGCCCGGTTCCGTCATGGCCGCCTGACCCAAACGTTATTCTCCGCGCACGGCCGAGCCGTCGCAGACGCTGCGGGCGTGCTGCAGATAGTGCTGCGCGCCTTTTTCCAGGGTGAGATTTTCAAGGATGTAGTTTCGCGGGCAGAACCGGCCCAAACGAAACTCATGCCAAAATCGATCCCAGGCATCGTCGAATTGCTCGATCGACTTGAATGTTTGCCCGCAGCGGCCGTCCCAATAGGGCACCGAAGTCACTGGCTGGAAGTTTACGCGATGCGGAAAATAGGCCGGGTCCTGCCAGTAGCCGCCGCGATCCCACGCCAGAACAGGAACGTTGCAGGACAAAGCCTGCAGATAGGCAATGCCTTGGGTTTCATGCTCGCACAGAAAGATCATGGTGCTGCATTCTGCCAGCGCCATCCGAAATTCGTCTTCGCGATAATACCCATAGCGGATTTCCCGGAACGATCGGCCGGTTTCTCGCAGCTTGCGGCGAATCGGCTCAATGAGGATCGATTCGTAGCGCTCGCGATCCCACCGCACCTTGTCGTACAGCAGAACATCGACGCGCTTTGCCGCTGCATCCGAATTCTGCCAGCGATCGGTATCTATTCCGACCGGCCAGACCGCGACCGCATCATCCCAATACGGCTGCCACATTTGTTTCATCCAGGCTCCGGGCAGCAATATTTTTTTGACCGGAAGCCGCTCGAACAAATGCGGATCGTCGCTCGGATGCGAGAACACCGCGGCCCCGAACAGGATCGGATTTTTCCAATCCGTCTGGTCGAGAACATGACATTGGCCGATGATGCAGACCAGTTCGGCGGGATTGCGCTCGGCGTGGCGATAATCGTTGACCCGATAGCGAATGCCGATGCGATCGAGCCCGGCACAAAGATTGAGAAATACCCGGCGATGGCCGCCGGCGTGCGGCGGGCCGCGCCAGAGCCGCCGCAGCAGGCGGCGCGGGTAACGGTCGAAAGCCAGCCATCGATCGCCTTCGGGCTCCTCGTAGAAAAGATTCAGCATGACGATCGAGCGAGAAACCAGATGTGCCCCGGCAGCCAGATCGCGGGCGCAAATCCGAATTGGCTGGCCACGCGCGTCAACTCTGCCTCGGCGTCGTGGTGGTGATACTCCAGGCACAGGGCGTCGACGTCATGCAGCCATTCGCAATCCTGTGAAAACAGCTGCTTTTCATGACCCTCGATGTCGATCTTCAGGAGATTGATCCGCTCCCAACCCATGCGACGCATCATCGAAGGGATGCTCATGCCCGAAGCCCTGAATAGCGAAGCGGCGGGCGACGTCGGCTCGGCCACCTTGTGGGCGTAATCCATCGCGTGGCGTTCCATGGCGACCACGCCATCCCTGGTGTCGGCAGCGGCCGCGATGATCTCCGCAGCCACCCCGTTCAATGCGAGATTGCGCGCCAGGAGCCGGAGATTGTCCGGTACCGGCTCGACGCAGGCGAGCCGGCTGCCGGGAAACAGCCGCGCCAGATAGATCGCGCTGAGGCCGATATTCGCGCCAAGGTCGAGCAGCGTCGCCGGCGCGGCCCGCAGCGGCAGCCGGTAATACTGCCGCTCGAAGACTTCCGAATGGGTGAAGGCGTCGGCGCCGGCATTGGAACGAAGCCACAGACGCACGGCGCCGACCGGAGCCGGATAGCGAAAGCCGATGAGCCACTCTCGGGGCGTGAGCGCCGCCGGCAGAGCGCCCGCGTAGATCCAGGCCATGGCGCGAAAAAAATCGGCTACGCTGCCTCGCCTCTGCCACGCGGTTCCGAGGTTGGCGACGAGCTTGGCAATATCCACGCGTCAGCCCGTCACCAGACTTCGATCCCCTGCAGGAATTGCATCACCCAACGCCGCTCCTGCGGCCTGTCCTTGAGGTACAGGTCCAGCCATTCGGCAATCATGATCGGCCGGCCGGCGCGCAGCTCGCGCACGATCGGCAAGCTGCCGCACAGCCCGGCGACGACATAATCCGGCTGCAGCTGGGGCAACATGAATTCGAGATTCAGCGGATGGCGAATCTCATGGACTTGCGCCGGAATGTTGGCTCTCAACCAGTCGATCAGCAGCGGCTCCTGCTGGCCTGTCGCGCCCGGATGCCACTTCACGACCAGTGAACAGCCGGCCAATTCGGACCCATGTTCGGAAAAGATCCGGGCGAGCGCGCGCTGATAGACGGTGCGGGATTCGTCGTCGGTGCCGAGGCCGAACAGCAGCAGCAGCACGAGCGGCTTGGCGCCGTCCCGGATCGGCGCAAGGATGTCCTCGACTTCCGCGCGCACGGAGCCCGGCAGGTCCTGGTAGGTCGCCGTAAAGGCATCCATCGCGATCAAGATCGATACGTCGATGCTGTTCGCGCTCCACGGGCTCGGCAGAGCAAACGTATAGGCGCTGTCGTAGACCACCCGTTCCATCCGCATGTCCACGGCCGACGCCCATCGTTGCCAGGGCAGCAGGAGCAATCTCCTGGACCAGGACGCCGAAGCCCACTTCGCTTCAATGTCGCCTTTCCAATCCGCCACCATGGCGTCTTCGTGATTGAAGCAATGCGGAATCTTGACATGACGGGCTTGCTTGAGCAGGCCGCGCAGAAACATGACGTTGAAATGAATCGGATCGTCCGCCCATAATTCGACGCGCCCGTCGTCGATGCCGTTGGCGGCCATCCAGGTCCGCACCGCCGCCGCATCGTCGCGCAGGCGGCGCGCCGCCTCGAACCACCACGCCACGGCCCGCTGCGTTCGCGGCGTTGCCGACCGGAAATCGCGGATGTCCAGCACGCCGTCGAAGCCGGCCTGCGCCACGACCGCGGCCATGAAGCGATCGACCGCCGGGTTGTTGCCCAGCGGATGCCAGACCAGGAATTCGCGCGCCGCCGGCCGCAGCAGATGGCGCCGCAGATGCTGGATCACCAGAAGCTGGGTGCCGTGACACGCCGTGAAGATGCGGCTTGGCGGGGCGGTTGAAACACGCCGCGTCGTCGCCGGATTGTCGACGACCGGGCGGCCTGCACGGTCAATGGATGTGCCGGAATCCTCAAGCATGGCGGTCGTTGTTGTTCGCGGCGCCGGCGTTTCTATCGATTGACGCTTTGCGCGGCGCCCGCGTCAGCGCCGTATCTCGCGTCCCAGCATAAAGGCTTCGGCGGCGGCACAACCGATCGTCGCGCCGCGCCAGCGCGCCAGATGTTCGACGCCGTCATGGGAGCGCGGGTGCGGCCACGGCCTCGTCTCGCGGCCATAAGCCCGCAGCGCCTTCATCTTGGTTTCAAGAACCTCGGAGATATCGACAAACCAGGTCGGCACGAACGGCGCCTCGGCGTGCGGAGACTGCCATTCCGTGCTCGACGGCGTTTCAAAAAACAACAGCCGACTAACGGATTGTCCCGCCTGCGGCCGGCATGCGGTCATGACGGCCTGGTGGACGCGCCGGTGATCGACGTTGAGATCGCCGGCATGGTGCGTGTAGACCGCGTCCGGCGCGATGTCGCGAATGTGCTGCTCGACCAATTTGATGAGGTCGAGGAGCGGCACGGTATCGAGGCGATTATCCGGCAGCCGGTGCGTGGCATGGTGCTGGACGCCGAGGATTTCGGCCGCCGCCCGCATCGCCGCTTCGCGGTCGGCGACGGCCTGTTCGCCGGCAGCGTCTCTGCTGGTCTCGCCATCGGCCAGGATGATCGTCCAAACTTCATCTCCCGACTGCGTGTGACGGCGTATCGTCCCGCCGCAGCCCAAAACCTCATCGTCGGGGTGCGCGACGATGACGGCAACGCGCCGATTTCCGTGGCGGGAAGATGCAATCATGGCTTGACCGCGATAAAGTTCCAGGTTGCGAGCCGGCCGCTTCCTTCCGGCACGATCGTATCAACCTGCTTGTGCTCCAAACGCCCGATTTCGAAGCCCGCTTCCCGCAGAAGTTCGCGCAGATGTTCCCGGTCGGAAAAATGCACGGTCCCGACACCGGAGAACTGGCCCTTTTGGACGTTGGTTCGCGTCCAAACGTCCACGACGTCGCCCCATTTGGCGTCGCCATGGTCGGTCGCGAACCAGTCGATTCCGATCAATTTTCCGCCTGACCTGACGCGCTCGCAAACGAGCGCCAGCGCCCGCCGGATGCCCGGTGTCGAATTGTGGGTCAATGCCGCCCGATCGATGACCAGATCGAAAGTCTCTTCAAACGGGATCGCTTCCGTGAAATCGCCGCGGACGATGCGATGCCTGAGCTCGGGGAATCGCTCATGCAACCGCGCGACAATATGCGGGCTGCCGTCGATGCCGTAATAATCGACGCCCAGGCTGAGGAAAAATGGAATATTGGCCCCGGCACCACAGCCGCATTCCAGGACCCGCCGATAGCCGGCATCCGGATTGGCATACCGATGGACATAAGAGACCAGATCGGTCCACGGCCAAACGCTCAGATGGCGTGAACCACGGTAGACGGCGTCCCATTCGGCCGACACCGTCACGTGCGCCCCGTGGCCGAGCCGGGTTCGCTACGGTTCATCCAAAAATCCACGATGCCCATCGCCGGAACAAAGTCGCCGTGCATTTGCCGATACACCGGGTGGTTGAATTCCTGATATTCGATCTGGATTCCCGCCTCGGAAAATTTTGCTTCGTCCAGGTAGCCGCGGCCGAGCGGGCCTGACAGGTACTTTGTCGCCCCCACATGTTTGCAAAGATTCAGCACCAGAGCCGACTTGTGTCCGGCCACCGGCAGTTCGGACCCGCGCAATACCGGTGTGCCGATGCCAAGCTCCGCCAGCCAGAATGCAAGTTGGCTGCCGCAGAGCTCCGCCAGCCTATTCGTCTTGTCTTGATAGATCGTCCGCAGGCGTTGCATCTTAGTGTTAAAGCCAGGCGCCTTGGCATAGCTTTGCTCGATCGACCGCAGGTGCTTCCGGCGCCAGCTTTGCCTGGCGTCGATCTCGATCTCGACAATCGTTTTATCAAAATGGGCGTCGAGCCGTACCGGCACGGTGAGCCAGACCGGTCCGCCGGCCGTCTTGATCCGATTACGATTGGTGAAGCTGTTGCGCTCGAATTGGACATTGTCGAGGAGTATGAATGCGTCGCTCTTGGCAATGCGATCGAAATATCCCAGCCATGGCAGATAGGCCGGCTGGTGGATGGAAACGATCATCGGGCGTCAGCTGCGCAATCCGGCAAGTTGCCATGACGTGCGCCGTGATCTGCGCCATGACGTGCGCCATGACTTGCCGCTATGCCGGGGCGGCGCGGTTTTGATGTCTGGCTGCACATACTTCTTCATCCAATACGCCGATCACGCGAGAAAGCTCCTCGTCGCTCAATGATGGATAGGTCGGCAGCGAGACGGTCGTTTGCGCCAGCGCGACCGCCCGGGGATACTGGTGCGCGGGGCCGAGCAATTCCCAATCCTCGACCGGCACGATCGCCTTGATGTCATGTCGCGCAAGCTTGTCGATGACGGCACGGGGGTTCTCCGTTCGAACGATCGTGCGATAGCGGACCGGCATACCGTGGGATTGTTCGTCAAGCAGGTCTAATCCGGCATCGCGGTACCGCGCGAAGATCGCATTCCGCCGCGCGATAAAATCCGGCAATTGGCCCAGCTGCACGCGGCCGACAGCCGCCTGCAAGTCCGTCATCTGAAAGTTGAACCGCGGCTTGCGGTCATGGCGGCCGTCAAACTCGCGGTAGTCCCGCGCCGCGTCGGCGAGATTGCGGTCGCGAGAGACGAGCATTCCGCCCTGTCCGCCCGACGTGATCATTTTCGTGGCGTAAAAGGAGAAAATACCGACGTGGCCCCTGCAGCCGACGGGCTGGCCTGCGACCGACGCTCCGAGCGCCTGCGCGCAATCCTCGATCACGATGATGTCGTTGCTGGTGGCGGCCGATACGTCGACCGGCATGCCGAACATATGCGGTATGATCGCGATGCCCGCGATGCCCGCGAGCTTGCTCGCATCGATGTTGGGACCGTCGGCCGTGGTGTCGACAAAATGCGGGACCGCGCCGGCAAGCGATATGGCGTTGACAACGGCGCTGCAGGCATAAACCGGACAGGCGACGGCCGATCCTTGCGCGTTCAGCATCCGAAGCCCGAGGAACAGCGCAGCGGTGCCGCTCGAGACGGCCACCGCATGTCCCTCCGGAAGGCCCAGATAGGCGCACAACTCGTTCTCGAACGCCGCCACCTCGCGGCCCTGCGCCAGCCAGCCGCCCGCCAGCACACCATCGGCGGCGCGCCGCTCCGGCAAACCCAGTGTCGGGCGATTATGCGGGATCAAGGCTGACCGGCTTCGGCGATCCGTCCCTTGTAGTAGCCGGCCTTCACCGTCATGGGATTGCCGACGACCAGCGAATAGGGCGGAATGATTTGTGCAGTGACGATCGTACCGGCACCGACGACCGAGTGATGGCCGATATGAACCCCACCCTTGATGAAGGAATGCGAACCGATGAAGACGTGATCCTCGATGGTGATGTCGCTGCGCTCGGTCTCGTCCATCAGGCCGATGCAGCGCTTGTGCGAGTCGGCGCAATTGATGCTCACGAAGGACGCGATATCGCAGTGCGCACCGATACGGACCCGGGCGCCGACGGCATTGACCTCGGAAAATCCGCCGATATAGACGTCCTCGCCGATTTCCGGCTCGCCCGAGATCCACACCAGGGGATGAAAAGAATTCTCCTGGAATTGCGTCATGTGCCGGAACTGCCGGGCAAACTCTTCCGCCTTCATCGCTTGCGGCGCCGCTGTCGGACCGGTCATCGTCCGTAATCTCCCACCTTCAAGACCTCGCCGGCTTGCAGCGCGCGCGTCGCGTTCCGCCCGAGAACGTGCTCGAACACGTCGGGCGTCAAGCCGGTGCCGGGGCGGCGCAGCGCGATATTGTCGGTCGTAAAAGTCTGGCCGGGCGCGATGTCACGGACGGCGACGATGCTGCGGCGGGCGATCAAACGCATGTCCCGCTCGGCTGCGGTCGGCTGCATCGCCGAGCGGCCGAGCATGGCAGCGGCGGTGCGGATGGCGTGCGCCCATTCGGCCAAGCCTGCCGAATCTTCCGAGAACCAATGATCGGGCCCAGGCAGATCGTGGCTAAGCGTAAAGTGCTTCTCGAACACTGCCGCACCGAAGGCCGTCGCTATCGCTGCCGCTAGCGGCCCTCGGGTATGGTCCGAGTAACCGAGCATCAGGTTCGGGAATGCCGCGCGCAAGGTCGCGAGCTTGCGCAGGTTCACATCGCCCGGAGGGGTCGGATACTGCGAGGTGCAGAGCAGCAGCACCGTTGGATAGCCGTCGAGCGCGCCGACCGCCGTCAGCGCGTTGCCAACCTCCGCCATATCCGCCATGCCGCAGGACAGGATGATCGGCAGGCCGGTGGTCGCGTAGCTCTTCAGGAGCGGCAAATTGTTGAAATCGTCGGAGCCGACCTTGACCGCGGGCACGCCGACCTCGAGCAAAAGGTCGAGATCGGTGCGATTCTGCGGCGTCGAGAAAAATATGATGCCGTGCCGGTCGCATTCTGACTTGATCGCGAACCAGGCCTCGCGCGGCAATTCGCAGCGGCGAAACATCGCCAGCATGGATTCGGTGACGTCCTGGCCCTTTGATCGATAGGTATAGGTCTGTGCCGGATCGCCGACGAACTCCGCGGCGCGGAAAGTTTGAAACTTGATGGCGTCGGCGCCGGCGTCGCGCGCGGTCCGCACCATGGCGAGCGCACGCTCGACATCACCGTTATGGTTGATGCCGGCTTCGGCGATGATGAACGGCGGATGGCCGTCGCCGACCGTGCGCTCGCCGATGCGGATTTCAGGCATTGACGCGGCTCATCATGCCGACGGAATTGCCGAAGCCGGCAATCAGCCGCGCGGCGACCCTTGCCGCACCCTTGCCGTCGCAGATCGCCGCGGCTGCGCTCGACATGCGGCCGAGAGCAACGGCATCGAGGGCGCACAGCGCCTGCGCATAGTGCTCCGCGGCAACATCGCGGTGCCAGCCCAACAGCCGATGCGCGCCGGCGCCGTGGACCGCCTCGCCAACCGCCGTCTGGTTTTCGGCGAGCATCGTGACCAGCGCCGGGAGGCCGAGCGCACATCGCTCCCATGTCGTCGTTCCGGCAGCACCGATCGCGCAGTCGGCCTCACTCATCAATTGCGCCATCTGATTGGTCTGGACGTGCAGCGTTGTGCCGGCCAGCGCCGCACAAGCGCCTTCAACCGCCCGCCGATGCGGATTACCGCTGCCGATCACCACGTCGACCGCCAAATTCAGCAGATCGCTGTGGCCGATGCCGTCCAGCACCTTGCAGGTTTCGTTTGCCGGATCGCCGCCGCCCATGAAGACCACAATCCGCGACACGCCGTCCCGGCGCCGGCTCAGAGACTTTGGGCGCAATGCGGCGAATTGCGGCCGCAGCAGCGCGAATTGCGCGCCGAGCAGCAATTCGCATTGCGGTGGCACGCGGCCGCCATAGAGCGCGTGCGCGGGATTGCGATAGTTCTGGTCGAGCAGCGCCGCGCAATGGTGATGCCGGCCGAGATCGTCGATGACGAAGACGCGATCCGCGGTCGCCGCCATGGCCTGCTCCCAGGTCGTGCCGAGGCCGTAATGGTCGACGATCAGCCAATCGTAGTGGCGGCCGCCAACGGCATCGGCCGTTGCTGCAGCATCCTCGGACTCCGCCATGGCGCCCGCCGCCGGCCCTGCCAGTCTGCGGACATGAAAACCCTCGGCTTCGAGCCACCGGTTCAGATCGCCGGCAAGCGCCCGGCAGGCGAAGTCGATGTCGTGGCCGGCCGCCGCCAGCGCCTGGGCCAGCGTGGCGCAACGGGCAACATGGCCGCTGCCGATCTCGGTGGACGCATCAGTCCGGAACAGAACGCGCATCGGCCGTTGCGTCACGACGGCGTTTCAAGCTGACGCGCCGCGGCGAGCGACGCATAGATCAGCTCGGCCTCGGTCCAATCCTCGAGCGTATCGATGTCCTGAACGCGGTAGCGCGGCAGCACGATGGCAACGGAATTGGCCGCGAAAATCGGCAGACCGGCGCGAAAGGCTACGGCGCGACCCCAATAGAATTGCGCGGCGTCGTGGTACGCCGGCTCGAGGTCCTGGGACCGGCTATCGATCCACTGCGGAAACATCGGCGCGACGCCGCCGTCGGGAAGGAGCCGCAGCGCGCGCTGGATCGAAGACGCGTAGCTCGTGACGCTGAAAGCGAAGCTCTTGCCGGTGCGCACCAGTGTTTGGTAGGCGCGCTGCAGGTCGGCGGCCTGGATCAGCGGCGCAGTGGCGTAAATGCAGCAAGCCAGTTCGACGGTGTGCCCGTGCTCTTCAAGCCAGTTGAGCGCGTGCGCCACCACGGCGTCGGTGCCGGTATGGTCGTCCGACAATTCCGGCGGCCGCACGAACGGCGTCTCGGCGCCGCAATCCCGCGCCACCGCCGCGATCTCGGCATCGTCGGTCGAGACCACGATGCGGTCGAACAGGCCGCATTGGCGGGCCGCCGCGATCGCATAGGCGATGATCGGCTGGCCGGCGAACAGGCGGATGTTCTTGCGGGGAATCCGCTTGCTGCGGCCGCGCGCGGGGATGACGGCGACGCTCATGTCATGCTGCGAGCCGCAAGATCTGATCGACCACGACGTCCTGCTGCGCGTCGGTCAGCGCGGCATGAAGCGGGATGGTGATGGCGCGGGCGTAGTGCGCCTCGGCATTCGGATATTGCCCCGGCCGGAAGCCCAGCGTGCGGAAATAGGGGTGGGTATGGACGGGGATATAATGGACCTGAACGCCGATACCGGCCGCGCGCAGCCGCGCGAAGGCGTCGGCGCGCGACAGGCCGAAGGCGGCCTCGTTCCAGCCGACCACATAAAGGTGCCACGCCGACGCCCCGTCGGGATCGCACCACGGCAAGGCGAGCCCGCTATCGGCGAGAAGCCGATCGTAGCGCGCGGCAAGCGCGGTGCGCCGCGCCACGTAATCGTGCAACCGCGCGATCTGGCTGTGACCGAGCGCGGCCTGGATGTCGGTCATGCGATAGTTCCAGCCCAGTTCCTCGACCTCGTAGTACCAGGCGCCGTTGGTTTTATCGGTCAGGCGGTCCGGCGCTTTCGTGGTGCCGTGCGAGCGCAGGCGCATCATCCGGGCGGCAAGCGCGGCGTCGCCGGTCAGCGCCGCGCCGCCCTCGCCCGTGGTGATGATCTTGACCGGATGGAAGCTGAAGACGGCAATGTCCGAATAGCGGCAATCGCCGACCGGCGCGCCCCGATAGGTGGCGCCGACGGCGTGCGCGGCATCCTCGACGATACGAAAGCCGTAACGTTCGCCGAGCTCTTTGATGCGCCGCATGTCGCACGATTGGCCGGCGAAATGCACCGGCACGACGATCTTGGGCAGGGCGCCGTCGGCCGCGGCGCGTTCGAGCTTGGCCGCGAGCGCGTCGGCGCTCATGTTGCCGCTGCGCAGATCGATGTCGACGAAATCGACCTGCGCGCCGCAGTACAGTGCGCAATTGGCCGAAGCCGTGAACGTATTCGGCGACGTCCACAGCCGGTCGCCGGGTCCGAGGCCGAGCGCCACGCAGGCCAGGTGCAGCGCCGAGGTCGCGCTGTTGACGACTACGGCATGCCCGGCGCCGCATGCCTTGGCCAAGGCAGCCTCGAACCGGGGCACCGCCGGCCCCTGGGTCAGCCAGTCGGAGCGCAACACCGCCGCCACCGCCTCGATATCCTCGGCGCGGATATCCTGGCGGCCGTAGGGAAGATGCGACCCCATCAGTTCATACCAGCGCGGCGCGGTTGGACTCGATCCAGGCGCGCAGCATGTCGACCGACATCCACTCGGCGTTGGTGTCCGACGTATAGACGAAGCCCGCGGCGACCTTGCTTCCGTTCTTGATCCGCGATTCGTTGCCCCAGGTGTTGATCGCCGGCATGATCTTGTAATAGCCGGGATACTCGAAGGTGTGGTGCGAGTCTTCGGCGCTGATCAACTGCTCGTGCAATTTCTCGCCCGGGCGAATGCCGACGATCTGCGGCGCGACCTGCGGATCGATGGCGCGCGCGATGTCGACGACCCTCATGGACGGCACTTTCTTGACGTAGATTTCGCCGCCCTCCATGTCCTCCAATGCCTGCCACACCAGTTCGACGCCCTGCTGCAACGTCACCATGAAGCGGGTCATTTGCGGGTCGGTGACCGGCAGGCCGCCGTTGCCCTTGAGCGACAGGAAGACCGGGATGACGGAGCCGCGCGACCCCATGACGTTGCCGTAGCGCACCACGGCGAACCGGGTATCGTGCCCTCCCACATAGGCGTTGCCGGCGACGAACAATTTGTCGGAGACAAGCTTGGTCGCGCCGTACAGATTGATCGGGCTGCTCGCCTTGTCGGTGGACAGCGCCACCACCCGCTTGACGCCCTTGTCGATGCAAACGTCGATCACATTCATCGCGCCGATGATGTTGGTCTTGACGCATTCGAACGGATTGTACTCCGCGGTCGGGACGATCTTGAGCGCCGCGGCGTGCACGACGTAGTCGATGCCGTCGAGCGCGCGGGACAGCCGTTGCTGATCGCGCACATCGCCGATGAAGAAGCGGACCCGGCCGTCGTCGGCATACCGCTTCGCCATCTCCCACTGTTTCATCTCGTCGCGCGAATAGATCACCAGCCGGCGCGGACCGAACTGAGCGAGCGTCATCGCGACGAACGCCCGGCCGAACGAGCCGGTGCCGCCGGTGAGCAGAATGCTGCTATCGGCGAGACGGCTCATGGCTGCTCCGCCAGCACGCGCCACGGCAATTTCACCGACAGATAGCCGTTGCGGCGATTGCCGCGCCGCGTGCTCATATCGTCGAGATTGAACTCGCCGACAACTCCCGGACTGTCGATATCCGGCCCGGCCGGATCGAAGCCGGAGGCGAAGCTCAGATACATCTGATAGGCGCCGGCGCCGAGGATGCGTTCGGGAATCCTGATGCAGGCGGTGCCGGAACCCGCCGCCAGGCGCTCGAATGGATTGACGCCGTAGTCGCTGCTGTCGCCCTCATAGACCACGGTGCCGTCCAGTCGCTGCAATTGCAGATAGCCGTACAGCCCGGTAATCGGCCGGGTCGCCGTGTATTCGATGCAGATCGAGATCGGATGGTCGCAGTCGAAGCGGGCCGCCGGATCGCCGTCCGGCTCGCGCCGCGTCGTGACGCGATTGACGTAGAACGGCCGGTCCGCCGGCCGCGGCTTGGCGCGCACGAACAGCCCGTCCGCGACGCCTTCACTGGCTTGCTTGAGATAATACTCGATGGCGTCCTGCGCCGACGCGTCGATCTTGACGCGTCCCGATTCCAGGACGATGCAGCGTTGCGTCAGGCGGCGGATCGCTCCCATGTTATGACTGACAAACAGCACGGTTCGGCCGCCTTGCGCGACCTCGGACATCTTGCCGAGGCATCTTTTCTGGAATTCGGCGTCGCCGACCGCCAGCACCTCGTCGACGATCAGGATCTCGGTTTCCAGATGCGCGGCGACCGCAAAGGCCAGCCGGACATACATGCCGGAGGAAAACCGTTTGACCGGCGTGTCGAGGAAGCTTTCCACTCCGGAAAAGGCGACGATCTCATCGAACCGGCGCCTGATCTCGGCGTGGCGCATGCCCAAAATGGCGCCATTGAGGTAGATGTTCTCGCGCCCGGTCAGTTCGGGATGGAAGCCGGTGCCGACCTCCAGCATGCTGGCGACCCGCCCGGTGAGCTCGATGCGGCCCTCGTTCGGCTCGGTAATGCGGCTGACGATCTTCAGGAGCGTCGATTTGCCGGCGCCGTTGCGGCCGATGACGCCGATGACTTCGCCGCGTTTGACACTGAACGAAACATCCTTCAGCGCCCAGAAGTCCTCGGTCGCCGACGGCGCGCCGCCGCCGGCGCGCAGCAGCGCGCGAAACCGCTCGGCGATGACGTCGCGCAGCGCCACATAGGGTTCGCGGCGTTGGTGCCGGATGCGGTATTTCTTGCCGAGGCCCTGGACGCTGATGGCGATATCCGGCATGGCACAGGTTCAATATTTGGCGCGGTAGTAGAGGTACTTGATGATCTCGTTCTGGAACGCGATCAGACCGGCCTCGTTCTTCCACCAGTCATCGCTGCGATACTCCAGCGGGCTGAGCGCCGGCACCAGCACCAGCGCGTCTGTTCCGAATACCTGATGCAATGTCCAGCGCAGGCGCCGCGTCGCAAACAGGTCGGTCGGCACCATGATGGTCCGCGCCCCGGTGTCGATCGCCCACTGATGCAGCGCGCGCGCTTCGGAATAGGTGTCGGTCAACTGGCGACCGAAGGTCTCTATCGCCGTCGCCGGCACGCCGAGCTTTTGCAGCACCTCGATGTTGGCCTCGACATGAGACTTGAGAACGCCCAGGCGTTCAGCCCGGCTTGAACCGATGTTCGACACCAGGACTTTCGCGACCAGCCCGCGACGATAGTATTCGGCGGCGGCAAAGGGCCGATACTCCAGTCCGCCGCCAAACACCGCCACGGCGTCGGCGTGCGCCGGCTGATCCGAGACGATCCAGGCGTCCGCCGCATCGCGCAGCAGTGCGTCGCGGCCGAACCAGGCTGCGACCGCCGCCAGCAGGAGGCCGCCGGCCAGGGCCAGCATGAACCGCCGCGTCACGGCGCACGACCGCGACCGCTCGAGGCGAGCCTCGCCGTGCTCGGTGGAAGCGGTCATATCAGGTCGGCGAAGCTCGATTCCATGCGCCGGAAGTACCAGATGCCGACGACGATCACGGCCGCCGTCACGCCGATTGAAATCCCGACGGCTGCCACATCCAGCGCCGCCCGGCCGCCGAGCAGCGACCAGCGAAAGCCGTCGATGATTCCGACCAGGGGATTGAGCGCATAGAGCGAACGCCACTTTTCCGGAACGTCCGCCGTGCTGAAGGCGATCGGCGACACAAACAACCCGAACTGGACGATGAATGGCACGATATAGCGAAAGTCGCGATATTCGACGTTGAGCGCGGCAAACAGCAGACCAAAGCCGAGCGCCAGGCCGAAGGTGAGCAGCACGAAGAACGGCAGCGCCGCGATCTGCCAACCCGGCATGAAGCGATACCACAGCATGAGAGCGAGCAGCAGGCCGAGCGTGATGGCAAAGTCGATCAGCGTCGTGGCGACGGCGGCAAACGGAATGAGAAGCCGCGGGAAATAGATCTTCGAGATCAGGTTGGCATTGCCGATCAGGCTGCCGGACGATTCGGAGAGCCCGCCGGAGAAGAACTGCCAGGGCAGCACGGCCGCGAACACCAGGATCGGATCCGGCACGCTGCCGGAAGGCAGACCGACCAAGCGACGGAAGCCGACAAAGACCAGCATGGTGAGCGCCGGCCGGATCAGGGCCCAGGCGACGCCAATCACCGTCTGCTTGTAGCGGACGACGGTGTCGCGCCATGCCAGGAAATACACCAGTTCGCGATAGTGCCAGAGATCCCGCCAGTAATGCTTGGCGGCCATGCCCGGCTCGATGACGAGCGTCGGCATACGCGCCGGCGGCGGATCGGGGACGCTCGATGACAGCGCGCTCACAAGCCCGGCACCGCGGTTGCCGCGGCTGCCTCACCGGCCGGGCGCAGCAGATGCCGGCTCACCAGTTCACCGACATGGCGGGCAAAGTTCTCGAACCCAAACCGCCGCGCTTGCGCGGGATCGGGCCCGCCACCGCCGAGCCCTTCCTGGATGGCGCGCACCAGGGCCGCCGAATCGGCCGGATCGATCGCGGTGCCGATCGCTCCGTCAGCCAGCGCATCGACGCTGCCGTCGGCATTGCCGCCGACCACACGCAGGCCTGATGCCGCCGCTTCGACGAACACGATGCCAAAACCTTCCTGAAGGCTCGGCATCACGAACAGATCGGCCGAGCGGTAAACCTGTGGCAGCTCGTCGGTCGTGACATCGTCGGCGAACCGGACCGCGTCCGCCAATCCAAGGCTCGCGGCCAGCGCCTGCAGCCGCAGCCGATCGCCGCCCTGCCCGACGATCAGATAAACGACGTTGGGAACAGCTTTGAGGATTTCGGGAAGCGCGCCGATGATCTTGTCGTGCCCCTTGCCGCGCTCGTGCGGATCGAGGCGGCCGACCGTCAACAGAACGAGCTTGCCGGTCAGGCCATGCCGGTCGAGCAACGCAGCCGATTTCGCTCCCGGAAAGAAACGGGCGTCGATGGTGTTCGGCAGCACCCGCACCCGCGCCGGATCGACCCCCGCGACGGCCAGGAAGCGACGTCGCGTGAACCGGCTGACCGCGGTGATCAATTGCGCCCGCTCCGCCGCCAGCCGCCCCAGCCGGCTCGGCCGCTGCCAGGCTTCCCAGCCGTGCAGTTGCAGCCACACCGGCGCCCCGAGCCTCCAGCCGATGAGCGCGGCGAGCGGCGCCAGATGCAAGTGCCCGCAATAGACAAAATCAAACGGACCCAGGTTCGCCGCCGCTCTCAAGGCTGCCAGCGCATAGCCGAACTGGCTGCCGTGCGCCTCGAGTTGCCGCGTACCGGACGGCAGCGCCGCGCCGGCGTGCTCGCCGAGCCGCGGCACGACGATGATCCGGTTTGGACCGGGACACCCCGCCAAGGCTTGAACAAGATCGCGATTGTATTGCGCGATGCCGCCACTGCCGCCGAACGCGTCGGTGACCAATGCGAGAGCGTTCATCGCCGCGCTGCGCAGCGCCTGGAGCGCAATCGCTGCGGACTGAACCGATTGGCGCTCCGGCATTTCGCTGCAGCACGATCTTTCTGCCAGACCGGTTTCCACCCCCGGATCAAGTCGGCGGGCAAGCTTTTCCGCGGCATGCGCGCTAGGTCTGCGCAACTTGGTAGGCCCAGCGCCGCGCCCACGGGCAATTGGCCGGCCGCAGCCGGCGGACCTGCTGCCAGCGCCGGATGCGTCCGTCATCTTTCAACCACTGCTCGATGGGCGTGGCGAAGCCGGTCTTGGCGCGCCCCAGGACCTCGCTCGGCAACGCGACGCTCGGAGAATGTGCCAGCATGGGCTTGCCGGCTCCCGGCGCGAGCGACGCAAAATCTGCCGCCACTGTTTGCAGCAGCGTCGCGTCCACCAGCGGGACCCGCACCTCGAGCGAGTGCGCCATGCTGGCCCAGTCGGTGTCGCGCAGCAGCTGGTTGCGCAGATACAGGCAAGCCTCGAGCGCCGCCACCTTGCTCCACGCCGCGAGCGGCTCCGGGTCGACGGCCGCCTTGATGTGGCCGAGCGGATCGAGCCGCCGCAATCCTTCGCGAATGAAGTCGCCGTCCATCAGATCGGTCAATTCCCACGGCATGAATACGCCCCGCCGCAGCAGATAAGCGCCCGCATAAGTCCGGGCATATTGCAGAAACCCGGCGACCTTCGGGTGCCGCAGCGGCGCGAAATCATCGAATGCCGAAATCACCCGGCGGAACGCTTCGCCCAGCAGCGGAACAAACGAGCTCAAGCGCACCATGCGCACCCAGCGCGGAATGTCGGTGAACGAAGGATAGCCGCCGACAAGTTCGTCGCCGCCAACGCCGGAAACGGCAGCCTTCAGGCCATGTTCGCGGGCCGCCTTGCTGACAAACCAGGTGTTGATGCCGTCGATCGTCGGCTGATCCATCGCGGCGAAAATCCTGGGCAGGTCGGCGTCGAATTCGCCGCGGGTCACCGTGCGCACCGTGTGCCTGGCGCCGTAGCGGCGCGCCAGCACGGCGGCCAGCGGCGCTTCATCCTCGTGGCGCTGGCGAAATTCTTCATAGCCCAGCGTGATGGCGTGAATGTCCGGTTGCCCGGCGTCGCGCATCAGGCCGAGCAGCGCGCCGGAATTGACCCCCGCGGACAGGAAGATGCCGACCGGAACGTCGGCGACGAGATGATGGCGCACGCTGTCGAGCAGCGCCGAGCCAACGTGGGCTTGCGCATCCGGCGCGGAACGCGGCACGCGGCCGGCCGCCGCCAGCGTTCTGGGGATGGAAAAGTAGCCTTGCGGCGCGGCGACGCCGCAATGGTCGATCCACAGCGTGGTGCCGGCCGGCAGCGTCCGAATGTCCCGATAGATGGTGTAAGGCTCGGGCACGTTGCCGAACAGAAAAAATCCGGCCCAACCCGCCGGATCGGGATCGCGGCCGGCGCGGCCGCCGGCAACGAGCGCCTTGACCTGGGAGGCAAAGCGGAAGGTCCAGCCGTCGTCGGCGTAATACAGCGGCTTGATCCCATAAGGATCCCGCGCCAGCAGCAAGCGGCCTTGCGCGATGTCCCACAGCGCGAAAGCAAACATGCCGCGCAGGTCATCGACCATGGCCGCGCCCTTGCGGGCGTAGAGGTGGAGCAGGACTTCGGTGTCCGATTGGGTGCGAAACACCTCTCCGGCAGCTTCCAAATCGCAACGCAGCGATTTGTAATTGTAGATCTCGCCGTTGAAGGTGATGACGGTCTTGCCGTCCGCGCTCGCCATCGGCTGGGCGCCGCCGTCCGATAGATCGATGATCGCCAGCCGCCTGTGGCCGAAGCCGAGGCGGCCGTCCGGCGATACCCACTCGCCGACGCCGTCCGGACCCCGCGCCCGCATGTGATCGCGGATGGTGAGCAGCTCCGTTGGGTCGATCGGATTGGCGGCGTAGTGATAGGCGTAAAGTCCGGCGATACCGCACATGATGTTTTAGTTGGCCGGGCGTGCAACGGCGGCCGCCGCCGTGGTCAGGTTCGGCATCGGCTTTGACATGGTGGCGATCAGGAACGAGCCCATTCGCAGGCGCCGCGTCAGGAAGCGCGCGCCGGCGTCCGGCACCATGCGCATGACCAGGTTTTTCAATCCGCCATAGGGCAGTAGGATGATGTCGCTCTTCATGCCGCAGACGCGAAGCGAATTCAGGACGAACAAGTGTTGTGTCGCCGCGCGCCACTCGTTGGGCTTATAGTATCGCGCGATCGCCCCATCGGTGCCGCTCTGGCCGGCCTGGTGAAGGCTGGTGCGCTTGCGCCACGGCGCCAGCATCAGCCACCGCAGCACCCCCGAGACATAGTAGTTGAACCACGACCGATGGTAGACCATGACCGTGCACTGGCCGCCGGGCCGCAGAACGCGGTGGATTTCCGAGAGCACGCGCTGCGTATCGGCGGAATGGTGGATGACGCCCCAGCTCCAGACATAGTCGAAACTGTTGTCGGCGAACGCCATCTGCTCCGCATCCATCTGCAGGATCGTTCCCGGCAGCTTGAACAGCCGGAAGCGCGATACGACCATCGCGGCCGCCGCCCTGGTCAGGTCGATGCCGGTGAAGGACTTGCAGCGCGGCGCTAGAAGCTGGGCGTGGGTACCCTGCCCGACCCCGATCTCGAGCACATCCTTGTCGCGCAATTGCGCAAACGGGATCACGGCATCGAACGGCAAATCCCGGCCTGGCAGGAAGCCCTCGGCGGCGGCGATGAAGCGGCGATCGATTTCCTCGAAGTAGGCCGCGCTGCCCGGGCGCGCGTCGAGCGCGACACGCCAGTCGTAGCACATCGGCGTGGATTCCCACCACGCCCGGTTGGCCGATTGCCAACGGTTGCGCTCATCGTCGTCCCGCGGCCGCTGCAAAGGCCGCTCGAACCCGCCGGCCTTTTGCCCGAACGCCTTGGGGGAGCCGCTGATCATGCCATCGGAGAATCTGGCGGGTGGCGACGCGTGCCGTCGCAAGCTACCGCACCGCGGGTGAAGCCCACGCCAATGAGTTGCTGGAACGGCAAAAATTTACCTTTTGTTGTCGGGCCCATGCAAGGCCCAATGCGGGGACTTTTCGCTAATTATATCCGTTGGTTAAGCCGACGACCCAGGCCGCGCCGGCCGGATCGGCTATGGCTCTTGCGGCTCCTCCCCGCTTGCCGGCTTCGGCCGTTTCACAGCGCCATCGCCCGGTTTGGCGCCCTTGCGCCAAGCGTCCGGCCAATCGACTCCTTCGCCCCACCGCGCCGCCGCCCGGCGCGGCGGGTTGGTCGCCACAACAGACTGCTGCGGATTCGCCGGCACCGCGGGCCATGTCGCGGCCGCCGGCGCGGCGGACGATCGCCGGACGATGTCGCCGCCAATCGCCTCGGGCGAATTTTGCGGTTTTCGCCCGGCGATCGCCGTATCGCCGGTCAGCGGCTCGAGCAGCAGACCGCAGGCAAAGGCGAACAGCCCCATCATCGCCGCGGTTCGCAACGGATAATCCGCAAACGAGTGGGCGACGAGAAGGACGATGGCGATGGTCGATGCGCGCGCCAGCGCGTGATCGAACGCACCGACACCGACGGCACCGCGCAACCAGATTTTCATCGACCGCGACACCAACCAGGCGAGAAAGGCGACCATGAGCGCGGCGCCGATGATGCCGGCCTCGAGGCAGAATTCGACGATATCGTCATGCGCATGATTGATGTAGCTGTGCGCGAACAGATCCTCCGGCTTCTCGAACATGGCATAGACCGGAACGAACGTTCCCAACCCGGAGCCGAACGGCAGGTACGCCTTCGCGGCCTGCAGCGTGTTCTTGGCGAATTGCAGGCGGGAATCATCCAGCGGATCGCCGCGGAATCGCTCCAGCACGCGATAAAGACCGAACTGCAGGGCAAAAATGACGGCGCTCCCTGCGGCCACGACAAAAAAGCCGACCGGCGTTGCGCCGGAGCCGCGCCGCCGGTCCGAAAGTATCAACGCATAGACGCCAACCAGGCCGACCATGGTGAGGATCATCCCGGCGCGGGAACGGGCCATGGCCTCGGCGGCAAGAAGAACGACGATGGCCAGGAAGCTCGCGGTCACCGCGACGATCGAACGGGCTTCGAAAGTCTTGCGATAACGCCACAACCCGGCGGTAAATCCGATGTCCATCGCCCACACCGCGGCAAACAGCAGGACCACATACAGCAGCGCCGCGAAGTGATTTCTGTTGGCGAAAAATCCGACGGCCTCCGACAGGTTGGTGAAGGCGAAGAAGCGCAGCGAGCTAGCGGGTCCCTGAGCGATCTGCAGGAGACCGAGGAATGCGCTGACGATGCCGAACGCCACCACGACGAAACTCAGCAGGCGCCGTTCGCGGTAGTCGAGAAGCATGGTGCCGAAGAAAATCGCCAGCGGCGGCAGCAGGGCGGGCACGGTGAGGGAGGTCGCGTACGGCGAAACGCTGATCGGCATCCAGGGCAGCCGATGCCCGATGTCCTCATAGGCTGCGATCGATGGCGCGCGATTCGGCAACAGCGTCCACAGCCACGGCGGAAGCGGCAGCAACTGCACGAGCGGCAGCAGCGCCACGACCAGACAGAACGCCAGTTCCCACCGCACTTGCCGCCATTTGGCCGGGTCGCCCCACAGCATCGCGCCAAGGCGCGAGACCGCAAACAGCAGCAGCGGGATCGACAGCAGCTGAAGGATCGCGTCGGACAGAAAGCCGCTTCGCGTGCCGCCGCCCAGCACCAGGGAGGACAAGAGCGTGAACGCGGTCAGCAACAGCGCCGCGCTGGCCGCCATTTCCTGCCATTGTTCGGAGACGGACTCACGCCAGCGCGGCGGCGGAAACCGGATCGAAAGCGCGCGCCGCGCCATGGTGGTGATCCGTCGTCTCATCCGCCGACCGCCATCGACCTGTTGGAGGTTGCGCTACTGACTCGCCGCGCTGGCAAGCCGCGATATCCGCAATTCGTCGAACCAGATGGCTCCCGTAACAAACTGCTCGGACGGCATGCGCGCGTCGAGATCCAGAGACAAGCGTTGCGCACGGCAGTTCTGTCCGGGCACGGTGAAATCGAGCTCGGTATCGCTCCAGATAGACGCGCGACCGCTGATCATGGCGCCCTCGGCGATCGGCTGGGTCGGGTTTTCGGCGCACGCAACCCGCCACCGCAAGCCCCGCGGCCCAACCAGTTCGCCCTTGTACCGCCCGGCGAACTGATAGCGGCCAGGCGCCAGCATGATCAGTTGGGCCACGCTCTGATATTCGACCCGGCCGTACTGAAAATTCAGCACCAGCGCGTGCTCGCCGCCGGCGTCGGGCCTTGCCTCGACGTCGGCGGTGACGCCGGAGCCTTGCGACATGGTCCAGTCGAACGGCGAGCCCGATTGAGGAATTTCAAAGCTGCCGTTGTACAAGAGACCGGCATTGCGCAACTGCTCGGCCGGCAGGAACTGCAGCCAGGTGTAATAGGCCAGGCTGTAGAGATTGTGCGCCACCAGGAAATTCAGATAGCGGTTGACGTCGTCGGCACTGGGCGGGTGAGGCGTGTTGCGAAGAGCCAACAGGAAGTCGAGCACGATGCGCTCGTCCGAGACATTCGCCGGCAGGCCTTGAAGGAACGCATCGCGCCATGGCGGATCGTCCACCAGGGCCGCCTTGAGGAGGCCGGCAGAACTCGGATCCTCGGCGGCGATATGGGCCAATAACGGCACCACATAGGCGCCGTAGTCGGGCATCATGCGAAGAAAGATGTCCGCATAATAGATCGCCGACGGATAATCCTTTGCTTCGGCGCTTTTGACCATCAGCCACGAGGTGGCGACGCTTTCGTTGAGCGACAGCCGTGCCGCCGCGCGCATCAATGTCGCCGCGGCGGTCTCGTCGTGGGCGGCGTCGGCGGCCTGGCCTAAAATCCGCAACGCCCGCGCGTTCAGCGGATCGATCGTCAGCCCGGCCCCGGCCCAGGCACGGACCGCGGTCAGATCGACGCTGTTGCGCTGCCCGAGGTCGTCAAACGCCGCAAAGGGCCGGTTTGCGTCGCGGGAAGCGGCGGCGGTTGGCGCGGCGGCGGCGGCGCCCTGGGGCGTTTCCGGCGCTGGATCTGAAGGCTCCGGGCGCGCGGCGCCGGCGCCGCCGTCGCCGTTGAGCATCCGGTCGGCAAGATTGATCAATGCTTGCGGATTGCTGGAATTGAGCCACAGCGCCGAATGCGGCGCCGTATCGGCCAGATAGGCGGCGACGCTGCGCGACAGGACAAGCCAGGTCAAAAGCACCGCGCCGGCGGCGACCGCCGCCACCCGCAGGCTCGCGCGCGATTGGAGGCTGAGTTTCATGCTGCCATGAGACGACGAAAACACTACACCGGCCGCTGCAGAAGGAGCGAGAGCGCCCGCCTTATGAGGCCGACCTTCCTGGTATCGTGAAGCATGATCGCCTCCGGGCGCGATCGGTTGCGACGCGGAATGGCGGCCGCGAGCTGCCGCTTGCGCCGCCGCGCGGCCCTGGCGCGCGACCGGCCGTCGTCGGAATGCCGGCGCAGGCTGTCGTAGGCGGCGCGCCGGTCCGGCGTCTTCAGGTCGTTCCAGGCCGCGGTGACCCGGCCGACGAAGATCGATCGCTCGCCGCGGGGATCGAGATCCGGATGCAGCCATCGCAGCAGCAGCGCGACATTGTGCCGAAGCTCGCCGGCGCTCGCCTGCGGATCGCCGCCGAGCACCCGGTAGCTGTCGGTATTGGGAGCAAACAAGATTTGCTCGATGAAGAACGTGGCGGCGCGCCGGACGATATCGCGGGAACGGCCCGACAACGCAACCGCCTCCCGCTCGGCGTGGTCGTCGCCGGCGGCGATGCGCAGCAGCATCGGAATGCCGGCCGGCAACGCAACCGACCTGGCGAGGCGCACCTGCGACGGCACATGCAGGAGATCGATGGCAACCTTCAATGCCATCTTGTCGGACATCATCCCTCCGCCGGCGCGTTGGTCAGTTTCGGCCGCGCCGCGTCGTTGGCCGCCGTCACCGCCTTTTCGGAATCGCCGTAGCCGTAGCCATAGCCGTGACCGTAGCCATAGCCGTATCCGTAGCTCTGCCGGGCGTCGAAGCTGGTGATGACCGTGCCGATCAGCGAGGCGCGCGAGAACTGCAGCCGCTTGACCGCCGCGCGAATGAGCTTGCTCCGTATCTGGCCGGCGCCGACGATGAATATCGTCGCCGACACCGCGCTCGACAGCAACGGCGCGTCGGCGAGGCCCATGACCGGCGGGCTGTCGACGACGATCAGATCGAAGACCTCGGACCCGACCGACAGCAGCGACAACAACCGCGACGTTCCGAGCAAGTCGGCCGCATTGGGCGGCAGCGGCCCCGAGGCCATGAACGCAAGATTGGGCGTATCGGTTTGCTGCAGGACTTCCGGCGGCTCGCACGAACCCGTCAGATAGTTGCTCAGCCCGGCGGCGTTATCGAGGTACATTTTCTCGTGCAGCGTCGGCTTTCGCATGTCGGCGTCGATGAGCAGAACCTTCAGGCCCACCTTGGCGAAATGCCGGGCCACGGTCAGCGCCGTCGTCGATTTGCCTTCGCCCGGGCCGGCGCTGGTCACCAGCAGGGTCTTCGGCAGACCGCTCTCGGTCGAAAGCTGAAGCGCGGTGCAGAGCGAACGGTAGGCTTCCGAGGTGTGCGATCTCGGGTCCTTCAATTCCCCTTCCGTGGTCTTGCCGGAGGAAATCTTGGGAATGATGCCGAGGGTGACCAGCCCGGAAATCCGCTCGACGTCCTCGGGCGAACGGACCGTGTCGTCGAGATGCTCGAGGAACAGCGCGATCGCCAGGCCGGCCCCCAGCCCGAACAGGGCATACATCAACAGCGCGTGGGACAGGTTCGGCGACGACGGCCCGCCCGGCAGCGTTGCCTTGTCGACAATGAAGACGTTGTTGGCGCCGACGCCGCCGGCGATGTCGACTTCCTTGTAGCGCTGCAGCAGGCCGTCATAGAGCGACCTGTTGGTATCGACCTCGCGCTTGAGGATGTTGTACTCGATGCTCCGTTTCTGCAGGTCCAGCATGTCGGCCTTCAGCGTCTCGACGCGCTGGCGCATTTCGGTTTCTTGATTCAACGAGGATTCGTAGGCCGCCTTGTACGACGCCTTGAGCGTCTTGAACTCGGCGGCCAGTTGGCGGTCGATTTCAGCGATTTGATTGCTGATCTGCATCATTTCCGGATAGCTGGGTTTGAAAGTCTCCAGCTTCTGCTGATAATCGGACTCGAGCGTATTGCGCCTGCTGCGCATCGCCTCGATGACGGGGTTGGACAGAAGTTGCGGCACATTGATCGCGGTCGCCTGATCGAGCTGCCGCCACAGCTGCTCGTTCTTGATTCTCTCGGAAATGAGCGTGCCGAGCGCGACGTTGGCGTTGGACAAATTCGTCTCGGCAATCGAGGCCTTGTCGTTGGTCGAGACGATTTCCTGCTTCTGGCCGAAATCCAGGAGCGCCTTTTCCGATTGCTCGAGCTTGAGTTTCAGGCTCTTCAGCTGGTCCTCGAGAAAGACCTTGGCGTAAGAGTTCGCCTGGAAGCGCTTGTCCAAATTCGAAGCAATGAACGCGTCGGCGTAAGCCCCGGCGACGCGCTGCGCCCGCGCCGGGCTGGGATCGGAATAATCGATGTCGACCAGCCGGGAGCCGGTCACCGGCCGTATCACTTTGTTGCCCTGGACAATTCCGGCGGCGGCTTCTTCGCGGACCGATTTGCCGAGGCCCTGCGGGCCGGCCAAGCCGCCGGCGAGGCCGACGATCTTCAACAGCGCGTGCCGGATCGAGAATTCTCTCGGCTGGAAGAAATCCAGATCCTCGCCGAGCTTCAGCGCCGAGGCCACGCGCTCCGCCATGGTGCGGCCGTTGAGCAGCTCGAACTGCGTTCGCATGAAGTCGAGATTGTAACCCTCGGTCGGCGTGACGTCGCCGGTTTGCACGACTTTCGCGGTGTTGGGGTCGATTTGCAGGCGCACGGTGGAGGTGTAGAGCGGCGTCTTCATCAGCGTCGTCAGCGCGCCAACGACGACCGCCGCAAGCAGAATGCTGAGGATGAGCCACTTACGCTTGATAAGAATCCGCAGGTATTCGTTGAAGTTGAGGCCGAACGCCAGCGCGGAATTGCTTGCCGTTTCGCCGTAGGGTATCGGCACGCTGTACGGATCGCGCGCGTAAGGGACCTGCGCCGCGACCGGGACCAGGCCGCCTGCCGACGCATCGCCGTTGTCCGGTGAATTTGCTTTCTGGTAATTCATCGGACGCTCATAGTCCCGAGATGAATGCGGCCGTGGTCGCCAGCGGCAGCACCTTGAGAACATTCTGCAGGGCGACCTTGGTGTCCGACGAGTTGACCACGATGACGTCGCCGGGCTGCAGTTGCGGATCCTCGGCCTTGCCGGTTTTGATCGCATCGGCGTCGAACTTGGCCGCCGAGCGCTGACCGTTGATGGTCCGGAATACGACGATGTCACCGGACGCCACGCTGGTATCGATATCGCCGGCCATCGCCAGCACCTGCATCAGCGAGGTGTTGCCCTTGAGGTTGTAGACGCCGGTGGTCTTGACCGACCCCTCGATGGTGACGCGCTGGCTGTTGAATTCCTTGACCAAGACGGTGACTTGCGGCGAGCGCAGATACTTGGCGCCGAGCTTCTGCGAAAGATCCTGTTCGAGCTCCTTGGCGGTTTTTCCGGCCGCCGGAACGGCGCCGACGAGCGGATAATTGATCGTGCCATCCTCCGAGACTTGCACGACCTTGGCGAGGTCCGGCACCTTGAAAACCGACACGTCGAGGACGTCGAGCGGGCCAATGCGGTACGCCGCATTGCCCGGCACCGCCGCCGCGGTGAATTTGTCGGCGGCTGCCGTTGCGGCATTCGCGTGTGCGGCAGCGGCCGCGGTGGGAGCGAACGCCGTCGCATTCGACGGCGCGCCGTCGGCGTCGTCCTTGTAGCTCGGAGCGCCGGGGTCGCCGGCACCGCTGTTGACGTTCGTCGCCGTGGAATTAACCGAAGATCCGGCGCAGCCGCCCAGACAGACCGCGCAAGCCACCAGCAAGCTGGCCAGGCGGATGGGCCCGGCCGCGCTTTCCGGATCGCGCGGCGTCCTGCGAATGAGACCCTGTTTCGGCATCTGCCACCACCCCTGTCGGCCCCGGCACGCTCGATGGCGGTTGATCCTGCAATATTGCCATCGGCCGTGTCACCACCAGCCGGTGCGCTTCTTGGGCGCCCACGCGCTTGGCGGCGCATTCGCGCCCCATCGCAAGGTCCGGGCGCCGGCGCTCGGCGTCGTGAGCATCAGAGGCGAGAAGGTGGACGCACCCCTCATCCAACATCCGGTCCGCCCAGTATAGGGCATTGCGGCCGAAGGCGCCAGTGAAAGAGCCCGCGGTGAGCTGCATCCAAACTCCCGCCCGCGTTAATCTTTTGACCGTTTCGTAGCGCGACGGCACCCAGGAAAGCCGCTCCGGATGGGTCAGAATCGGCACGTAGCCGGCAACCAACAAACTGAAAAAAAACTCCTCGAGCTGCGGCGGCGCGCTGTGATGGGGCGGCTCCACCAGCACGTAGCGCGAATCCGCCAGCGACAGCAGGTGACCGGAGCGAAGGCCGGCGATGAAATCGGGGGCCATGTGAACGTCGGCGCCGGTCGCCAGCCGGAGCGGTATGCCCTCCTCGTCGAGGGCTTGCTGAAGCTTTCTGGTCGACTCCCGGATCGCCGGACCGGAATTGTGGTACAGGCCCGGCAAAATATGCGGCGTGCAGGCCACGATTTCGACGCCCTGGGCCACCGACGCCTTTGCCATCGCAAGCGAAACGGACAAATCGCCGGCGCCGTCGTCAATTCCGGGCAGCATATGGCAATGCAGGTCGATCACGTCCTGATCTCCGCGGGACCCATCAACCGCTAAATTTCCGCAACTCCAAATACTTAGGGCGACACAAAATAAGGTATTAGTATGATGGGAAGATTGACGCGTCGGTGTGACCCAGAAGTTACACCGGCCATAATTCCAGCGCCGGGCGTGGGAGCCGGCCGTTTTGAATGATATAGATGGCCACTGCGGCATTGGGGATCGGAAGCTATGGGCCAGCGATCGCTCCTGAGGGCAATTTCGTTTGGCTGCGCGGTGCTCCTGACGAGCTCGGCGTGGGCCGCGACCGTCGTGCCCGGCCAGGGCGGCCTTTCGGTCAACCAAGGGCAGGGTTTCCAGCCCGTCAACAGCCGCGTCGATGCCAATGTGGGGGACGCCGTCATGGTCGGCCCCGGCGGCGCGGCGACTGTCGTCTATTCCGACGGCTGCACCGTCAACGTTCAACCGGGAGCCGTCACCACGATCGCCCCGCTGTCGCCTTGCGCCTCGGGATCCTACGCCCAGGACAATGACAACAAGGACTCGATGTGGGGCTATGTGCTCGGCGCCGGCGCGCTCGCCGTGTTTGGCGTCGGCATCTACGAGCTCACGCAGAACAACAACAACAATAACGGTCCTACGCGACCTGCCAGTCCGTAAAGGCAAAACGCCCTGCCGGCGGTTTTTGCCATCGCCAGATCGTCTGCCACCGCAGCATCTTCTGCCATCGCAAGACCCGATGCGACGCGCTCGCGCTGCGGCCGGTCGTTGTGGTCGGCATTGGGGCTCGCGATTCTGGTTTTGTTGCTCCCGCAAAGCGCCGCCGCGGTCGTGCGGATCACCGACGACCGGGGTGGCAATATCGGCCAATACTGGTCCCGCTACACGGCGCTTCGCGACGCCGGCGAGCGCGTTGTCATCGACGGCACGTGTTCGTCCGCGTGCACGCTGGTGCTCGGCATCGTGCCGCGCGACCGCATCTGCGTCACCGAGAACGCAATGCTCGGCTTTCACGCCGCCTGGCGCCCCGGTTTTCTCGGGCTCAAAATCGTCAATGAGCCGGCGACCCGAACGCTCTTGAGCTTTTATCCGGAGCCAATTCGCCGCTGGATCGCCGATAACGGCGGGCTCGGCACCGCAATGATGTATTTGTCCGGCCGCGACCTGATGGCTCTCTACCGCGAATGCCACTAGTTTTGCGGTCCGCGCGCAAAATCTGAGGCCGGGCGACACGGCGCCTCGGTCGTTGCCGCGCCAGCAACGGTCCCCGCATGGCCTCCGAGTCGATCATCCTGGGCATTAACGCGTATCATGCCGACGCCGCAGCCTGCATCCTGCGTGACGGCCGATTGGTCGCCGCCGCCGAGGAGGAGCGGTTTCGACGCATCAAGCACTGGGCGGGCTTTCCGTCGCGCGCCGTTCGCTACTGCCTGGAGGAATGCGCCGTCGACCTGGCCGACGTCACCCACGTCGCGGTGAACCGGAGCGATCGCGCCAATATCCTGCGCAAGCTCGGCCACCTCCTCCGTCACCGGCCACGGCCGCGGCTGATCCTGAACCGGCTGCGCAACCGCCAGCAAGTCGCCGGCATTGCCGACGAGCTTGAAGCGATGGCGGGCCGACGGTTTACCGGGACCATCGACTACGTCGAACATCACCGGGCCCACCTCGCCTCGGCCTTCTATCCGTCGGCCTTTGCCGAAGCCGCGGTGGCATCGGTTGACGGTTTCGGAGATTTTGCCAGCGCCGCGTGGGGCGTCGGCCAAGGGACCTCGCTGTCGCTCGACGGCAGGATTCTGTTTCCGCATTCGCTCGGCATCTTCTACCAGGCCATGACCCAATACCTTGGCTTTCCCCATTACGGCGATGAGTACAAGCTGATGGGCTTGGCCGCCTATGGGGACAAATCCTGCCATGCCGAGATCAGCAGGCTCGTGGCGTTGCACCCGGACGGCAGCTTCCGCCTGGACTTGAAATACTTCCGCCATCATCGCGAGGACATCGCCTACGAGTGGCCCGGCGGCGCGCCGGTCTGCGGCGCATTGTTTTCGCAAGCGCTGGCGGACGCCCTGGGACCGGCGCGCAGCCCCGATGCACCGATCGAAGACCGCCATCGCAATCTCGCCTGGGCGACGCAGGCGGTGTACGAGGAGGCCTTCTTCAACCTCCTCAACGCGCTTGCGCAGCGCAGCGGACAGCGCGCGATCGCGCTGGCCGGCGGCTGCGCCTATAATTCAGTCGCCAACGGCAAGATCCGCGACCGCACGGCCTTCGAGCGTTGCTATTTGCAGTCGGCCGCCGGCGACGCCGGCGGAGCGATCGGAGCCGCCTACGCGGTGTGGCACCGCACCGGCGCTCGCGCGGCGGCCATGACGCACGCCTATTGGGGCCCGGCCTTCAGCGACGACGCGATCGCCGCGCTTCTGCACGACCGGCGCGCCGCAATCGAAGCGCAAGGCTGCAGCATCCGGCACATCAGCGACGAGGCCGAGTTGATCGCGACGACGGCGCGCGCGATCGCCGACGGGCTGATTGTCGGCTGGTTCCAAGGCCGCATGGAGTGGGGACCCCGCGCGCTGGGCAATCGCTCGATCCTCGGCGATCCGCGGCGCGCCGACATGAAGAGCATTCTCAATCTCAAGATCAAGCGCCGTGAATCGTTTCGTCCGTTTGCGCCTTCCGTGTTGCGGGAAGCCGTCGCCGACTGGTTCGAGCGCGATGACGATGTGCCATTCATGCTTGAAGTATTGCCGATCCGCCCGGAGCGTCGCGCCCAGATTCCGGCGGTGACCCATGTCGACGGCACCGGCCGCCTGCAAACCGTCGAGCGCGCCGATAACCCGCGATACTACGATCTGATCTCGGAGTTCTTCCGGCGCACCGGCGTGCCCATGGTTTTGAACACGTCGTTCAACGAAAATGAGCCGGTCGTCTGCCGGCCCGAAGAGGCCCTGGATTGCTTTTTGCGGACCAAGATGGATGTTCTGGTCCTGGGCGCGCACGTCGTGCGGCGGCTCGCCGAGGCTTCTTGATCGCGCCGCGCGGCGCGGCAAGCGCCCGCGGATCGCCGGCGACAGCGCTGCAGGCGGCGCGCGCCCATCGGAAAAGCATCGACTTTGCGGACACTTGAGACGGCCGCGCCGGCCGCGCTATTCGAGCGCGACAACGCCGTTTACAATGCCCCCGTCAGGAGCTTTCAGGCATGCACCTCGAGACCCGCATCCTTGTGACCGGCGGCGCCGGATTTCTCGGATCGCATCTTTGCGAGAAATTGCTGGCGGCGGGGGCGAGCGTCGTCTGCGCGGACAATTTTTTCACCGGCACCCGGCGCAATGTCAGTCATCTGCTCGACCACCACAATTTCGAGCTGTTGCGCCACGACGTGACCTTCCCGCTCTACATCGAGGTGGACCAGATCTACAATCTGGCTTGCCCGGCCTCGCCGGTGCATTATCAGCACGACCCGGTTCAAACGACCAAGACCAGCGTGCACGGCGCGATCAACATGCTGGGGCTCGCCAAGCGCGTGCGCGCCCGGATCCTCCAGGCATCGACCTCCGAGGTCTACGGCGACCCCAACGTCCACCCGCAAGTCGAAGAATACTGGGGCCACGTCAACCCGATCGGGCCGCGCTCCTGTTACGATGAAGGCAAGCGCTGCGCCGAGACGCTGTTCTTCGACTATTGGCGCCAGCATAAATTGCCGATCAAGGTGGCGCGCATCTTCAACACCTATGGGCCGCGCATGCATCCCAACGACGGCCGCGTGGTGTCCAACTTCATCGTACAGGCGCTGCTCGGCCGCGACATCACCGTGTTCGGCGATGGGCTGCAGACGCGTTCATTCTGTTACGTCGACGATCTGATCGACGGCCTCGTTCGATTGATGGCGACGGCCACCGACGTCACCGGCCCCATCAACATCGGCAACCCGCACGAGTTCACCATCGCCGATCTGGCCGCCAAGGTGATCGCGCTCACCGGCTCGCGCTCGCGCATCGTGCACCGCGCCCGGCCGCAGGACGATCCGCGGCAGCGCCGCCCCGACATTTCAAAGGCCGACGATCTGCTCGGCTGGTCGCCCCATACCGGCCTTGCCGACGGGCTTGCCCGAACCATCGAATATTTCGAGGAGCTGTTGCGCGATCAAGCCGTTCGTCCGCTGATCATCCATGAATTGGGCGCGCAGACATGATGCCGAGCCGCGTGGCGTGATGCCGGCCCCGCCATGCATCAGCTGATTTTCGTCAATCGATATTTTTTTCCGGACCACTCCGCGACGAGCCAGATCCTTTCCGATCTGGCGTTCCATCTGGCGGGCACCGGACGACGCGTGCACGTCGTGACCAGCAGGCAGCACTACGAGGATGCCAAGGCCGAGCTGCCGCGCGAGGAGGTCGTCAACGGCGTGCAGGTGCATCGCGTCGCCTCCAGCCGCTTCGGCCGCAGATCCCTGGTCGGCCGCTCGGTCGATTACCTGTCGTTCTACCGCTCGGTCCGCCGCCGGCTCCTCGACATGGCGCGGGCGGGCGACATCGTCATCGCCAAGACCGATCCGCCGCTGCTTGCCGTCGTCGCCATGCCCGCCGCCCATCGCCGCGGCGCGCATGTGATCAACTGGCTGCAGGACATCTACCCGGAAACCGCCATGGTGCTGGGCGTGCCGCTGATGCGCGGCCCCGCCGCCGCGGTCTCGGCCGCATGGCGCGACCGGTCGTTGCGCCGGGCCGCGGCGACTGTCGTCGTCGGCGATCTCATGGCCCGCAAGGTCGAGGCTCTGGGTGCGCCGCCGGCCCGGGTCCATGTCATCGCGAACTGGTGCAATGACGAGGACATCCGGCCGCTCGCCGGCGCCCGCAACCCGTTGCGCGAGGCCTGGGGCCTCGACGGCAAATTCGTCCTCGGCTACTCGGGCAATCTCGGCCGGGCCCACGAATTCGACACCGTGCTGGCGGCTGCCGAAGCGCTGCGTCACGACAGCCGGATCGTCTTCCTGATGATTGGCGGCGGCAAGCGTTTCGACGACCTGGCCGGCATCGTGCGGCAGCGCCGGCTCGACGGCGCATTCCGCTTCATGCCCTATCAACCGCGCGAACTGCTGCCGTATTCCTTGGCTGCCGCCGATCTTCACTGGCTGTCGTTGAACCCGGCGCTCGAGGGTCTCATCGTTCCCAGCAAGTTCTACGGCATCGCCGCCGCCGGCAAGCCGATGATCGTCATTGCGGCGCAGGATGGCGAACTGGCCCGGCTGGTGCAGCAATTCGACTGCGGCATTGTCATCGCGCCGGGCGATGCGGCAGCGCTCGTTGGCACGGTGCTGCGGCTGTCGACCGACGACCGCGCGCTGGCGCGCATGGGAATGTGCGCGCGGCACATGCTGGAGGAGCGTTTTACGCGGCAGCGGGCGTTCGCCCAGTGGGTCGAACTCTTTGATCGTATCGAAGCCAGCGTAGCGCCGGATGAACGGTCAGCGCCGACTTTGGCCGATCGCCCGGATTGAAGCAGCAGGTTTCGCCTGCTCCCGATGGGACCGACTTCTGCTATGTTGCGAGCCGACTTGGCCAATGAGCCAGGCCGCCACCCGGAACGGAGCACGCGATGCGAACCGCTGTGTTGATTGTCGCGACGATGGCCACGGTGTCGTCGGCCACGGTGCCGCTGGCCACCCTGGCGAGCGCCCAGGACACGGCGCCGGAAGGTTCGGTCCAAGAATGGGCTCCGGTGCCGCCGCTTGGCGACACCTCGGGCGTCGCCAATTATTGCGTCCACGGCAACCTGATCTATTCGATGGGCGACGTGCTGTGCGAGGGTCTTCAGGCGCTTGTCTGCGTGCCTGCCATCGCGGGCACCGGCGGCCGTTCCTATTGGTCATCGGTGCCGGTGACCCGCGGCGAGATCAACTGGGCGCCGCCCGCCCGTTGCGGCAAATAGGCGTCTCGCAGCCGATGCCGTCGGGCCCGCGCGCCCGAACAGCCGGCCTCGATCGGCTCGTTTCCGAAACGCTCGCGGCGCGTGCGCCGTTGGACGGCGGACCCGAGAAAATCCGTCCGCTCTCAGTGCTGCTGGCAACCGGCGATCGGCGCGCTGGCCTCTTCGCCGCCGGATGCGATGTGGGCGGTGCAGTCCGGCGGCAGCACCGGAACAATGAACCTGAAGCCGCCGTTGCGGAAGCTGGTCTTCTTGACCCGACCGTTGAGCACGACCTCGCGCCCGGGTGCGCCGGCATTGCCGCGCACCACGAGGATGCCGGCCCCATAATGCGCCTCGGTGATCTTGATTTCGGCGTAGGCGGCCTCGGCGGCGGCGAGCGTCAGCACGATCGCCAGAAGTAGGCGGAAATGCAGCATCGATGTTCTCCTTGAGGTGGCCTGATGGGAAGACGGTGTTGCCGCCGACAGCTGAGCAAGAGCATCAACGTGGCGTCCCACCTCGGCATGCACCAATGAGATCGGCTGAGCAATAAAAAAAACCGCGAAACGGCCGAACCGTCGCGAGCCTGGAACCATCGCGTTCGCCAAGTCCAGGAAGACAAGTCCAAGAAGAACAAGTCTAAGAAGCCAGGTCGTTGAGGATCCCAGTCGTCGAGGATCCATGTGGTAAAAAATAGATCGCTGAAGAGAATTGGCGCGCCCGAAGAGATTCGAACTCATGACCCCCAGATTCGTAGTCTGTCTCAAGTACTTGACGGCAATGGATGTTGTTGGGAATTCACTGCGTTTACACCTCCGCGCCCGCATAAGGCGCGCTTTGGGGTGAAGCTCTGGACGAAATGACGCGTGGCGAAGGCGTACGCGTCGCGCTCTTGCTCAACCTCCATCAGCTGCGAGTCTCTGTCGTACCTTTCGCGCCCGTATCATTTCCGTGTCCGCTGCGCGGCTCCGGTCACGAGTTGGTAGGCCGCGCTGACGCCGGGCTTCGACTTCGATACGTCCTCGCCAACGCTCGCAAGTGTTTTGAGCAGCGCCGACTGCTCATCGCCGGGCAGATTGATCAGCTCGCCACCCTGAGCCACCCAGTCCTTGCGTGCCCCATTGACGAGATTGGTCGCCACCGGATTGATAGCCACGGATTTAGCGGCCGCGTCCCTGTCGACGACCTGCTGCAGATCGACCGGTAACGTGTCGTACCATTTCTTGCTGATCTCGATCACTGCAAAGATGGCCGGTTGGCCGATTTCGGTCACGTATTTGGATGCGTCGCCAAAATGCATTGCCGTGAAATTGTTAAGAGCCGAAATCGCCCCGTCGATGGCGCCTTGCTGGAGCGCCGGCAGAACGTCGCCCAAAGTCATCGCTACAGGCGTTGCGCCAAGCCGATTTAACGCCTGCATTTGAAATTGCGAGGCCAGCACACGGATTTTCTTGCCCTTAAGGTCTGCGAGGTGGCGGACTGGCGTTTTTGTAATCAAGGATGATGGATTGACCATCATCAGGCCGGCGCCATGCAATCCTTTGTCGGCACCAAGCCCGAGCATGAGCTTCACGACGGCCGGGTCGGCGGCGAGGCGTTGCCCGTGCTCCATGGAGTTGACAATGCCGGGAGCCGCCAAGACCTCGAAGCGCTCGTCGATGCCGGCGAAAAACTCCGGCGGGAGTACCTCACACTGGATTGCGCCGAACTGAGTGCCCTCGATCTGGCGCGGGATGGCGCCGAGTTGGCTGCTCGGATAAATCTCTGCCTTGATGCGGCCACCAGAATCCCGCTCGACTGCAGCGGCAAGGTTCTTGCTGAGTTGGTGAGTTGAATCATTCAGGGTCGGAAGCGATATCTTCATCACAAAAGTCTTGTCGTCGGCCGCCCGTGCGACATCGGGCAGGAGCGCCAGCACAACGGCCAACGCGCCCGCGGCGGTGACCATTTCTAGTGCGATAGATCGCTTCATGGCATTTTCCTTCGAGTTGCCTGGCAGAATTATTTGACGTCGCACGCATGACCAACAGAGGGTGGCGATAGCGGCCTGATACGAGCCAAAAGCCCCCAAGAGGCAGGTCCCTGTGGCGGCTCTTACGGGAAGCTACGCGGCTACCGTTGGAGCACAGGATGCGTCTCGGATCGTGAAATAGCGTGAAAGGCCGCTGAAATAATGTGAAACTCTATCGCTATTGGCCTCGACAAAGCCCGACGGGTCACCGCATGGACGAAATAACCCACACGGTATTCCAGTTCGAAGGATTCACGCTCGACATGATGCGCCGGCTCTTGCGGGCTGGTGACCAAGACGTGGAATTGCGCGCCAAAAGCTTTGATGTGCTGCTGTACCTCGTCGAGAACGCTGGGCGGCTTGTCACCAAGGAAGAGATCATTGAGGCGGTCTGGCCGGACGTGATCGCGACTGATGAGTCGTTGACCCGGTGCATCAGCGACGTGCGCCAGGCAGTCGGCGACACCGATCAGACGATGATCAAGACCGTGCGGCGACGTGGGTACCTGTTCGCGTCGCCTGTTGCCCGGCGCTTTCCTGACGCGCTGGCGGTCGCCTCTTCTGTGGCAGAGGAGCGGGCCGTTCCGGCAGGCGGCTCTGAAGGCAAGTCGACCGCCGAAGCCTTCGTCTCCGAACGGGCTTTCCGGCCGTGGCACGCGGTGGCCGGTGCGCTAGCCATTATTGCCGCCATGGCGGCAATAATGTTTTTCCTGCGTCCGCCCGCTGGTCTAACTCTGCCCGACCGTCCGTCAATCGCGGTCCTGCCGTTTGTCCAATACGGCGGCGATGCCACGCAATATTACTTCAGCGACGGGATCACGGAGGATCTTACGGCCAATTTGTCGAAATTCGGCGAGCTGTTCGTTATTTCTCGCGACTCGGCGTTCAAGTACAAGGGCCAATCGGTCGACGCGCGCCGAATTGCTCGTGAGCTTGGCGTGCGTTATCTTCTGCAAGGAAGCGTGCTGAAAGATGCAGATCGGATGCGCATCACCGCGGAGCTTGTCGACGCCAGTGCTAACAAACAATTGTGGGCCGAGCATTACGATCGTGCCGTCACAGATGTTTTCGCCGTTCAGGACGATGTCACGCAAAATATCGTGGTGACGCTGATCAGTCACATCACGAAATCCGAGCTCGATCGCGCATTAGCCAAGCCGCCAGAGAATTTGGTGGCGTATGAAGACAATTTGCGTGCCAACGCCCTGATCAAGAACATGCCGCGCGATTCGGCTGCAATTGAGGCGGCGAGAGTGCTCTACGAACAAGCTCTGGCGACAAATCCCAGATACGCGCGAGCTATGCAAGGACTGGCAAACACGTACTACCTGTCCTGGGAAGATCGCGGCTCCCCTGAGTTTCAGCGGCAGTCTGCTCTTGATCAGGCACAATCACTTGCGCAACAAGCCATCGACCTGGACGGAGCGCTTTCTGAGGCTCACGCGACGCTGGGTTGGATCCTGAGCCGCCAAGGTCATAACAGCCAAGGCATCGCAGAATTCGAACGTGCCTTCGAGCTCAATCCGAATTTCGTTGATGGACGGTTCGGCCTCTTGCTCTCACATGCAGGTCGGGCGCCTGACGCGGTCGAATACATGAAGCGGATCATGCGTCTCGATCCCTTCTATCCGCCCAACTACACTTACTGGCTCGGCAAAGGCTATTACTTCATGGGCCAGTATGAGCAGGCAATCGAGCTCATCAGATCCGCCGCTGCTCGCTTGCCCGGTCACGAACCATCGCGGGTCCTGCTCGCCGCCGTAGCGGCTCAACTCGGGCGCATGGACGAAGCCCGCGCAGCGGCGACAGAGGTCTTACAAATACAACCCGATTTCACGATTGCCGGTTGGCTCAAGTTTCTCAACCTTTCCGACCCGGCATACGCCGATCGCTTGGCGGACGGCTTGCGAAAAGTGAACCTTCCGGACTGACTGGTCGAGCGCAGCCCGACCCGGTGCGCACAACGGATATGTTCATCCGCAAACACCGCTTAATTGGTATGGCGCGCCCGAAGCGATTCGAACTCCTGACCCCCAGATTCGTAGTCTGTCTCAACCCATTGGCGCATATCAAGATTGTTGGGAATGAGACCTGATTGCTGAGAACTGGACGGTGCGCCCTTCGGACCGAACTCGCGGGTTATTCATCTTGCCCGTCGCCCAAACCCAGCGTCGCGCGCGAGCGCCACGGCCTGGGCGCGGCTCCTGAACTGGAGCTTGCTGAAGATCGTCGACACGTGATTGCGGACGGTTTTTTCGCTGATGTCCAGGCGTGCAGCGATTTCGTGATTGTCGAGACCTTCAGCAAGGACTTCCAGGATTTCTCGCTCCCGCGCTGTGAGATCGCCGAAAAGAGGCAAAGTCCCGTGGTCTGCCGACGCCACAGGCAGGAAATCGCTGAGCGCGCCAACGAGTTGTTGCCACGCCGGCTCCGTATCCAAAACGAGACGATTGCGACTTTCCAGCGGCACAAAGCGCGCCCCCGGGATGAGCGCCGCGACCTTGCGACCTTGATCGAATGAAATGATGGGGTCGCCGCGCGAGTGCAGGACCAGCGTGGGGCACACGACCTTGGGCACGATGTCTTGCACGTTCAAGCGGTTGAAGGTGTTCAGCAGACTGATGGCGTTGGCTGGAGAGGTCGTGCGTCGCACAAGGTCATTGTACGAGCGACATTGCTCTGCCGTTGCATCCGGGATGTGCAGCGAGGCGAAGAACTGTCCGTAACCTGGATTTTCGTTAGCCCAGCCGAGCTCGAAGATTTTGAGCCGTGCTTGTGCCTCTGCCTCTTGCTCAGCGGTCGGGCTATCGCCCAGCGGGCCACGGGTATTGCAGCCACAAAGGACAAGGTGGGTGACCCGTCCGGGATGGTGGACCACGTAAGTCATGGCGACCGCACTGCCGGTTCCACTCATGCCGAGCAGCACAAAGCGATCAAGGCCTGCAGCCGCAATAACGGCATCCAGGTCCTCGGCGTATTTGTCGAAGGAAAACTGCGCGCGCTCGCGATCGGAAAGGCCGCAGCCCCGCCAGTCGTAACGGATCAGTGTGTGATGTCTCGCCAGGAGGGACAGCCAGGGAGCCCAGACCGAGCTATCCCAGTCGAACTCCAGGTGGTGAGTCCAAAACTGCACCCACACCAGCGGGGGACCCGAGCCGCAGGTCGCATAGGCGATGCGCGTGCCATCGGCGCTCGCGCAGAATCGAATTCTCTGTCGAGACTGCGACATGCGGACCAGCCCTTTGCAGGCTGATCCTAATTCTCGATGTTCGCCAAAGCGAGCCCTAAGGAGTTGACGAGGTGTTGCCCGTCAGCGGGCGGTGTAGCCGAGCCTGTCCCGGCTAAAGCGTGGATCGAAGGAGTCGACCCAATGCCATCGTCTATTGCTCGGGCTCAATGCGCGCGAACCTGATAACCTTGGCCCACTTCTCGGTTTCATCGGCGATGAATTTGCCGAATTCGGCAGGCGAAACAGGAAATGCCGATGAACCGAGCGCGGCAAGTCGCGCCGTCACTTCGGGATCGGCAAGACCCGCATTGATCGCTTTGTTGAGCCTGTCGACGATCTCGGCGGGCGTCTTTTTCGGCGCGCCGATGCCGTACCACGTGCTCGTCTCGTAGCCGGGCACGAAGGCGCCGAGCGGCGGTACGTCCGGCAGTGCCGCCACGCGTGCCGCGGCAGTGACCCCGAGCGCCCGCAGCTTGCCGGTCCTGACATACTCGATCGATGCGGAAAGAGGCGCGAAATAAACCTGCACTTGACCGCCAAGTAGATCGGTAATTGCCGGCGCGGAACCGCGGTAGGCCACGTGCGTCATCTCGATACCAGTCATGTACTTGAACAGCTCACCGGCCATGTGGGGCGCCGTTCCGATGCCGGGAGACGCCATATTGATTTTTCCAGGATTCGCCTTGGCATAACTTATGAATTCGGGAGCTGTTTTGGCTGGAAACGACGGATTGACCACCATCACCTCAGTCTCTCGGCTGACACCCCCCACCGGCGTCAGGTCACGCGCGAAGTCGTAGTTCAGGTTGTTGTAGAGCGACCCGTTGATGGCAGCATTGCTGGGGACCAAGAGCAGGAGCGTGTAACCATCGGGCTGTGCTTTGGCGACTTCTTCGGTGGCGAGGTTGGTGCTGCCTCCCGGTTTGTTCTCGACAACGAACGGCTGGCCGAGGCGATCGGATAGCCACTGTCCAATCAGCCGCGCCAATATATCCGGCGCGCCGCCGGGAGCAGTGCCTACCATGATGCGGACCGGCCGAGACGGATAAGCTTCAGCTTTCGCGCTCCGCAAGACGGCCGGCAGGCCGGGCACGCCGGCGAGCAGGCGCAGAAATCGGCGGCGGTGTACTTGCATGGTCTCCTCCCTACGGCTTCTGCCTGCCCGCGGGCCGACGTCCTCGAACTGCCCACATGATCGGCGACGGCATCATGAAGTCCGGCTTGTCCAATTGCAGCAGATCACGCTCGATTTCGGTCGCGGAGATTGCTCCGGCATCGATCATTTCGTCGCGAGTCTGGGAAATGGAGGCGCGCGTCAAATCTGCGCCGCTCGTTCCCCCTTGATACATGAACACGCGGCCTTCGGCCGAAATCTCAGCTAGATCGTAAGCGCGCAGACGAGCGACCAGCCGGCGGCCGTAGTAACCGTCGAACCTGTGCCGCCCCATGACGGCTTGCATGGCCGCGAAGGCTTTGAGAAACGTTTCCGCCTCGTTGATCGAATGGTCGGAACGAAGCGACCATGAGTCAAACTCCTCCGCCAGAATCCAGCCGCCAGGTTTGAGCGCTGTAACGAGCCGGCCAAGAACCTCGTCTCGATTTGGCAGGTGGCCAAGCACCAGGCGAAAATGCACGAGATCGAATTTCGCCAACGGGAGGGGATCGGATTCGATATCGTGCCGGCTGACTTCCAGATTCGATCGATTCAGCGTTTCGAGGAACCGCGTATCGATGTCGGTCGCAAGCACGTGCCCGTTGCTGCCGACCCGGTCGCAGAGCCACGTTGCGATGCTGCCTCCTCCAGCCCCGACTTCCAGGCAATGCCAACCGTTGCCAACGCCGATTTCCGTAAGGTGCCGGATCGTTCCGGTATCGAAGATATCGGCCAGCGCTGAAAAGCGCGTTGCTGCTTGTGCTCCCGAGTTCTCGAAGGTGTAGAGATTCTCGGCGATAGCTTGATGGCCGGCTTGTAAGTCGTGACGCGACATCTGGGGCTTCCTCGATGTTTCGATCACGGCATTCTGCTCGACGAAAAAACTCATGTCATGATGCTGAAGTCCCAGGCGTGTGCCAGGACGGGGTAGTCGCGTGGTCCGGATTCTGGGACTGGGGTCCCGGCCCTAAGGCAGCTAAGCCCAATAAGCGAAGCGCAACATGGGCAACGCTTCCGGCACATCACGGCCGTTGAAAGCTTGCCCGTGAATGTCCGCACTTAAGGCAGTATTGCCGTGCGGCCTGCCGCGACGCGCGCGAGCGGCCGAGGCGTCTGCATGATGATTGCGACGGCGGATGACGATTTTCGGAAGGGTAGATTCCGTTGCAATGACCCACGGCCCCCCTCAAGCGTTGAGCCGGAGTGATCCCTGACCCTATGGCTCTTGTTCTCTTTCTGTCCTCATGAACGAGATGGTCCTAAACTCCGAGCCCCGAGGTCGAGAATTTAGGCCGTGTCAGTGAGGCGTCGACAACGGCCATGCGTCTCCCACAAGGACAGTTTTATGCCCGTCCGCGGCGCCTGCGACCACCGGACAGCAAGACAATAGTTGCCGAGCAAGCCTAGCGGACGCGATTCTCCATCCGCTAAAGCCGACGAAATGATCCAGGCTGGTTTCGGAAAAAATTTTGTGAGCTGTCCGGAACCGTACGAAACTCCTGATCCGGAAGGCGTTTTAATTAGGTGTGAAAGTGACTTGGCGTGGGTGCGCCAATGGCTACGGGCAGCGAATATCGCAAGTATGCGAAAGAGTGTCTTCGATGGGCCATTCGGGCCAAAACTCAGGATGAGCGAACTGCCTTCCTCAGCATGGCCCGAGTGTGGACTTTGGCGGCCGTGCGTCTTGAAGGCGAACTGACCACAGAGCCGGAAGTTTCCACGACGTCGCCCTCAACCCATTAATGCCACAGTACCGGATTTACACGCTGGCGAGCGGCAACCGAATAGTCGCTCCGCCGGACCTAATTGAGTGCGCGACTGACGCGGAGGCCATCAGAGAGGCCAGGATTTTACTCGACGGCTTGGATGTCGAAGTCTGGCAGGGTGCCCGCATCGTTGTGCGGCTTCGTCCTTCGGACAAATAAGGCCCGCCTCAGTTAGCGGCCTCATCATTATCAAGCGCGCCTCTTACCCTGCGATTTTTGGCGGTGTGCATCCATGTGAGCCGCATTTCGCACTTTAAGAGAAATGTTAACGAGATCGAAGCCATATGAACAAATCAGACCGGAACAGTCCGGAACCGTACGATGTAAGTGCGGGTGAGAGGCGTTTTTGCATCGCAGCAAGAGGGGGAACGCCATGACCGAGAAAGAGGTGTCGGCCCGCGATGTCCGTATCTACATCATGCGCACATGCTGGAAGTGTAACAACCTGGCAAACCTAAAAGTCATTGAGCCGACGATTTTTTCGGATGCTGTCAGTGTAGTGGTGTTTGAGTGCTCCGTCTGCTCGACGGCGATCAAACGGACGATAAGCAATTAGGAAGCTCAGTGGCCGCATCGCAATGGGCAGTCCTCTGCGCGAACAGCGCGACGTTATCCAATCAAACGACGATATTCCGCCTCCGGGATACCGTAGGCTTCGCCTGCAATGCGCTCCATTCCCTTGCGGTCACGTATTGCGATTTGCCCGCGTCGATACGAAATTATTCCTCGTTTTCGCAGCAGGTTCAATGCGTCGGTGACGCCCGCCCGGCGGACTGCGAGCATAAGGGATAAAAATTCGTGAGTAAGTGGCAGGGTGTCGCCGCCTATTCGATCGTGTGCCATCAAGAGCCAGCGCGCCAATCGTATGTCCGTTTTGGATTGGGCATTCGAGATGGCGGTATGGCTGGTCTGCACGCCAAATGCCTGCACAAACTTCAAAAAGGAATTGCGAAGCGACGGGCTCGTTTGGATCGCCTTGCGCAACTCCGTGGAAGGAATGCACTGCCCGTTTCCAGCCGCTTGTATATATGTGGCGTGCGGCGAGCGATGATTGCCGAGCACAATGGGCAATCCCGTCATGCCCTCCCGCCCAATCAATCCGATCTCTACTTCCTTGCCCCGTTGAACGGCGACAACGGATGCGAAGCCGCTCTCAGGAAAGTAAACCGCGTCAATTCGCGTATTGGGCCTTTCGAGGTATCTCCGAATTCCGAGGTTCACGGGTGTGAGACTCGGCACTAACAAACCGAAATCTTTCGTCAAAAGTGACGCAAGCAATTGATTCTTGCTGCTGGCCATGTGCGCTCCTCGCTATCAGGCGGGAGCACTTCTCGGTCTCTCAGCCACCAGCGCCTGAGGCAGACCGCCACGCAGCCAGTGATGTTTGTAGAGTAAGCATTTTATCGGCAAATTGATAGCCCTCGTTTGTACGGATTCGGACCGAACTGGGAGTCGCAAGATGCCATAGGGGAGTATTAAAATGGCTTGTTTATCGTCGGCAGTGCCGTAACTCGGGGCGGCAGCGAGACCACGCGTGCTCCCGCCTGCTACAGGTTGAAGCACCATGAGCGACATACTTTCCGAGACACCACGTTCCTTCAGACGCAACCCCGCGAGAACCTCCAGTGAGGTCAACGGGGACGCAAATGCAGCCGCTGTCGCCCTTGGCTTGCATGCCGAGGGACACCCTTTCGAATTGCCGGCGCTGCTTTTCGAACAGCTGCCGTTGGCCGTTTATGTTTGTGACCAGGACGGACTGGTTCTCCGATACAACCGCCGCGCCGCCGAACTATGGGGCCGCTCGCCTACGCTTGGCGATCCCAATGAACGGTTTTGCGGATCGTATCGAATGTTCCGTCCCGACGGCAGTCTGCTCCCGCACCATGAATGCCCAATGGCCGATGTGCTGCGCACCGGTGTTTCCGTGCGCGAAAAGGAAGTTCATATTGAGCGGCCGAATGGTGTGCGCGGCATCGCGCTAGTTGACATCGAGGCCATCAGGGATGGCGCTGGAAACATCGTCGGCGCCGTGAACTGCTTCCAGGATATTACAGAGCGCAAGCGGGCCGAAGAACACGCAAAGATACTCTCGCGCGAGATGGATCATCGTGCGAAGAATTTGCTGGCACTCATGCAGGCCACCGTGCATCTTACGCACGCGGACACTATTGAAGAGTTCAAGGCCGCTATTGAGGGACGACTCCGCGCGCTCTCGAACGCCCATTCGCTGCTCGTAGAATCACGGTGGGCAGGAGCCAAACTGCACAGTCTGGTTACTGAAGAGCTTGCTCCTTATTCGCTCGCCGAGGAAGCATCGCGCGCGGATATCGTCGGTCCCGAACTCGTCTTGCAACCTCAATTGGCGCAGACGATCGCGATGATTCTGCACGAGCTGACGACGAACGCGGTCAAGTACGGGGCGCTGTCGATTCCATCGGGCCGGCTTCGAGTAGAGTGGTCGCGTAGAGAGGCGGATCTTGTGATCCGCTGGTCTGAGGCCGACGGGCCGCCCGTCAAGCCGCCCCAGCGTCAAGGCTTCGGTACACGCGTGGTCAACAAGGCCATCCAAGAGCTGAAGGGCAGTTTGCGGTTCGACTGGAACCCTGATGGGATCGCCTGCGAGATAGTTGTCCCAGTCGACGAACTCGCGGGCAGCACCTGAAGCTTACGACACAAGGATCGCGGTTCGTAATCGCGACACGTTGTCGGAACGCCAGTTTCATCCGCACTCCAATTAGAGCATGTTTTCTGTTGATTGAATCGAAGGCGATTCGCAGCAGACTGCGAATATGATGTAGTGGCGCGCCCGAAGAGATTTCGAACTCCTGACCCCCAGATTCGTAGTCTGGTGCTCTATCCAGCTGAGCTACGGGCGCAGTGCGCATCGCGCGGCAGAAATCGCCTGGCCGCAAGCCGGCCCGCGACGCCGGCCATAGCTATAGGCTTCACCGCCGGTTGGCAAGCCGACCGGCCGCGCCGGCCGGCTCGATAACGCCGCGGCCCGCAAGCCTGCTCATGGCGTGCCGAAAACGCCGGCCCCCGCGCAGCCGCCCGGTCATGACTTTGGCGACGTGACCGCTGGCGCCGTCAGCCGTGGGCGCGGGCGCCGCGGTGCGCGGACAGCTCCACGGCGCGGTCGGGAATCGTCAGCCGCAGCGTCGCGCCGATCGTGCCCTCGACCAGGCGGATCTCGCCGCCATGGGCGCGAATGAGCTCGGCGGCGATCGCCAAGCCGAGGCCGGTGCCGCCGGGGCGGGTCGAGCCCTGGAACGCCTCGAACAAGTGCTCGCGCGCCTTTTCGGAAAAGCCGGGACCGGTGTCCGACACTTCGATCACGACGACGGCGCCTTCGCGGCGGCCGGTGACGCGAATCTGGTCGCGGCCCGGATCGCGCGAAGTCGCGGCTCTCCAGCGCCTGCATCGCGTTGCGCGTCAGATTGAGCAGGATGCGGTACAGCTGATCGTAGTCCGCCTCGACAACGAGGCCGCGCTCGACCGCGCTGATCCAGCGGATCGGCGCATCGGGGCCGAGATTGAGCGCCTCGTGCACCTCCTCGACCAGCGGCTCGAGCATGATCTGCCGGCGATCGGGCGGCGGCTCCTGCACGCGTCCATAGGATAACGTCGACTGGCAAAACGCGATGGCGCGTTCCAGCGCGTGCATCAGCTTGGGCGCAAAGCGCTGCACGCCGGGATCGGGAATCTTCGCCAGCCGGTCGGAGAACAGCTGCGCCGACGACAACAGGTTGCGCAGGTCGTGGTTGATCTTCGACACCGCAAGCCCGAGCGCGGCCAGCCGGCTTTTCTGATGCAGCATCGACGCCAGCTCGGCCTGCATGGTCGCGAGCTCCCGTTCGGCGACGCCGATCTCGTCGGCGCGCCGCGACGGCACGATGATGCGGTCGGGATTTTCCGGGTCGGCGCGGAACGCCGTCATGTTGGCGGTGATGCGGCGCATCGGCCGCACGAACATGTAATGCAGCGCCAGATAGACCAGCGCCGCGGTGATGCAGGAGATCAGCAGCGAAATCAGCAGAATATCGACCGAGTAGCGCACCATGGCCCGGCGCAGCGGCAACTCGTCCATCACCAGCTCGACATATTCGCCGCCCATCGGCGCCGGACCGACCACCCGCATCACGTCGGTTTTTTTGGTGTCGAGCATCATCTCGAACGCATCGACGATGGCCGTGACCGAGCCGATGTTGCGCATGTCGTAGTCGTCGGTGATCGGCGGCAGGGCATCGCCGGCCGCCAGCAGGTGGCGGCTGTCGCCCATTTTCATGGCGACGGCGCGGGCGCCGATGCTGTCGAGGATCTGCTTGGCAAGCGCGTCCGACACCGGCTGCGAGCCTTGCGGCACGTCGAGCTCGAGCACCGCCGTGTAGGCGGTCGCCAGGTGGTCTTTCAGCCAGGTGACGCGGAAGTTGGCGACCGACGGCACATAGATCAGCACTTCCGCGATCATCACGAACAGGATCGTGAGGACGAGGAGCTTTCCCGAAAGCCCAAAGCGTGGCGCACGGACCGATGCCGGCCGTGCCGCGGTGTCATCGCTCATCGGCTTTAAGCCTTCAGCCGTGTCCGCCTTGTCGAGGTTCGCCAATACGCCGGCCTCTGCCGCGAACTTCGACATGCCAAAGACAAGGCTCGCCAGTCATCTTTGGTGTGACGTTTCGATTTTGAAGGTCCGCCGCGCGTTCGTCGGAACCGCGGTCGGAACTTCCAGGCCGCCACACCCTGCGTCCTGCATTAGCCAACATTTAACCAAGACGGCGCAGCCACCCTATGATGCGACGGGTATGAGAACTCGTCAAACCCCGCATGAAATAGGTCATCGCCGCGCGTTTTCCCACCTCCGCATAGGCCGGGTAGGGCGCGACCAGCCCGGCAAAGGCGCCGATATTGAGCTTTTGGCCGATCGCCAGCGCCCAGGCGGCGATGTTTTCGCCCGCCGCGGCGCCGACGATGGTGGCGCCGAGAATATCTCCCCTGCGGTCGGTGATGACCTTGATGTGGCCTTGGGTCGCTTGCGTGCACTGGGCGCGGTCGTTGTCGCGATAGGGCCAGCGCAGCACGCGGATGGCGCCGGCATGGACCCGCGCCTCATCCTCCAGAAAGCCGACCTGGGCAAGCTCCGGATCGGTATGGGTCACGCTCGGTATGACACGCGGTTCGACGCCGACCGCCTGGCGGAACAGCGCGTGGCGGACCACGAGCTCGGCGTGATAATTGGCCAAATGGGTCCATTTGGGTCCCACCGTCACGTCGCCGACCGCATAGACGCGCTTGTTGGTGGTGCGCAGCCGCTTGTCGACGACGATGCCGCCCGGCGCGTAGCGGATACCGGCGGCGTCGAGATCGAGGTCTTCGATATTCGGCCGGCGCCCGGCCGCGACCAGAAGATGGCTGCCGGTCAACGTTTCGATGCCGGCCGGCGTCGCAATGTCGATCTCGATGCGCGCCAGCACGCGCCGCACCCGGGTCATCGCGATGCCGGTGCGCAGCGTGATGCCCTCGCCCGCCAGCGCGTCGAGCACGACGGCCGCGCATTCCGGATCGTCGCCGGCGAGCGGCGTGGCGGCGTCCAGCACGGTGACCGTGGCGCCGAGCCGCCCGAACGCCTGCGCCAGTTCGAGGCCCACCGATCCGGCGCCGATGACAAGCAGATGACGCGGGCACTCGGTGAGATCGAATATCGTCTCGTTGGTAATATGCGGCGTTTCGGCGAGCCCGGGAATCGCCGGCAGCGCCGGCGACGAGCCGGTGGCGATGACAAAGCGGCGCGCCGCGATGGCCGCACCGTCGACCGCCACGGTACTCGAATCGATAAAGCGCGCGGCGCCTTCGATGACCCGCACGCCTAATCCGGCAAGGCGTTCGCGGCGCTCGTTCGGCGCCACCGCATCGACGGCCTCGCGCACATAGCTTTTGACGGCGGCAAAATCGACGCCGGCGCCGACCGTTTTGAGGCCGAAGCGGCCGGCATTGCGAATGACATTGGCGCGCTCGGCCGCCGCCAGGAGCGCGTTGGCGGCCACATCGGCATGGCGCGCCGCGCCGCCGCGCGTCGTTGTCGATCAGGACCACCGGCACGCCGAAGGCGGCGGCTGCCGCCGCGGTGGCGAGACCGCCGGCGCCGCCGCCGATGACGCAGATGTCGGGCTTGAGCTCTCGGCTTGGCGGTTGCGCGGCTTGTTGCGCCATCTTTTGCAGCATTGGGGGAATCTGAGGTCGTGGGCCTGTCACAGCCATCCTATAGTCGTTAACGTCGCGCGAGTCGCTGGCAGGTTCGGTTTGACGGGCACGGAGGGGTCTCGTATAAGCCGCGCCAATTGCGTAGCGGAGACAATTCCCGTGAAACGGACCTACCAGCCCAGCAAATTGGTGCGCAAGCGGCGCCACGGCTTTCGCTCGCGGATGGCGACCAAAGGCGGCCGTAAAGTGCTGGCGGCGCGGCGGGCGCATGGGCGCAAGCGCCTCAGTGCGTGATCCGGAGAGCTTTCCCGTCGTTGCCATGGAGTCACCGTGGAACGTTTGACGCGTCGGGCGGACTTCCGCGCCGCTTCGAGCGGCGCCAGGGCGTCCGCTGGCGCGTTCGTGTTGCAGGCCCGGCGGCGCGCCGAGGAAGGCGCCGTCCGCATCGGATTCACGGTGTCGCGGCAGGTCGGCAATGCCGTGGAGCGCAACCGGGTACGCCGCCGGCTGCGCGAGATCGTCAGGCTGACGCCGGCCGGCGCGATGCGGCCCGGCCATGATTATGTGCTGATCGGTCGGCGCGCGGCGCTCGCGCTGCCGTATGTGGCGATAAGGGCGGAACTCGATGCGGCGCTTCGCCGAATCCATAGCGCGGAACCGGGCCCCGGCGTCGTCGCGGAACGCGATGGTCGCAGGGGAACTGGTGGTCGGCGCGCCCAAGCCCTACATGAGCCGGGTTCGGCTCGGCCATCATCCACGGCACCATCCAGGCCATCATCCAAGCCGCGGCGAAAACCTCGCGATGCATGAGCATTGAATGGGCCAGCACAAGAACACCGTCCTAGCCATCGTGCTGTCGTTGCTGGTCGTGGTCGGCTGGCAATATTTCATCGGCTATCCGCAAATGCAGCGGCAGCGCGAGCAGGCCGAGCTCAAGCAGCAGGAGCAGTCGCAGACCCAGCCCGGCGCCGCCCAACCGGCGGCCGGACAGCCGGCAACGCCGCAAGGCGGGCCGCCGAGCGTAACGGCGCCCTCCGGGCAGCCGGCGGCGGCGTCGCGCGAAGCCGTGCTGGCGTCGTCGCCCCGCGTCGCCGTCGATACGCCGCGGCTCGCCGGCAGCGTCGCCCTCAAGGGCGGCCGCATCGACGACCTGTCGCTGCAGCAATATCGCGAGACCATCGATCCGAATTCACCGCCGATCGTGCTGTTCTCGCCCTCGGGCGCGCCCGACGCCTACTACGCCGAATTCGGCTGGGTGCCGGCGGCCGGCACCAATGCCGCGCTGCCCGGCCCCGATACGCTGTGGCAGCAGCAAGGCTCCGGCGCGCTCGGCATCGACCATCCGGTGACGCTGACCTACGACAACGGCCAGGGCCTCCTCTTCACCCGCACCATCGCGGTCGACGACCGCTATCTGTTCAGCATCAAGGACGATGTGGCGAACAAGGGCGGCAATCCGGTCACGCTGTTTCCCTACGCGCTGATTTCACGCCACGGCACGCCGAAAGTGCAGGGCTATTACATCTTGCATGAAGGCCTGATCGGCGTGATGGGCGACCAGGGCGAGCAGACCGAAACCTACAAGAAGATGGACGACAAGAAGTCCGAGAGCTGGGACGCCACCAACGCCTGGCTCGGCTTCACCGACAAATACTGGGCGGCGGCGCTCCTTCCCGACACCGATGCCAAGATCAAGGCGCGCTTCTCCGCCGCCGACGAAGGCGCGCTGAAGACCTACCAGACCGATTACCTGCTGGCGCCGCAGACCATCGCGCCGGGCGCGACCGGCACCGCCGATGCGCGGCTGTTCGCCGGCGCCAAGGAAGTCTCCGTCGTCGGCATCAACTTCCTCGACAATATCGACGGCGGCTACAACGCCGAGCTCCACCTCAACCATTTCGATCTATTGATCGACTGGGGCTGGTTCTACTTCCTCACCAAGCCGATGTTCCTCGGCATCGACTACTTCTTCCACGTCGTCGGCAATTTCGGCATCGCCATCCTGATCGTCACGGTGATCGTCAAGCTGCTGTTCTTCCCGCTCGCCAACAAGTCTTACGCCTCGATGGCCAAGATGAAGGCGGTGCAGCCGGAAATGGCGATGATCAAGCAGCGCTACGGCGACGACCGGGTCAAGCAGCAGCAGGCGATGATGGAGCTCTACAAGAAGGAGCAGATCAATCCGATCGCCGGCTGCCTGCCGATCGCCATCCAGATTCCGGTGTTCTTCTCGCTCTACAAGGTGCTGTTCATCACCATCGAGATGCGGCATGCGCCGTTCTACGGCTGGATCCACGATCTGTCGGCGCCGGACCCGACCAACATCTTCAATCTCGGCGGCCTGATCCCGCTCGATCCGACGCTGCTGCCGATGGTGGGCACGTTCCTGCATCTCGGTTTCTGGCCGGCCATCATGGGCGTCACCATGTGGGTGCAGATGAAGCTCAACCCGGCGCCGCCCGATCCGACCCAGCAGATGATCTTCAACTGGATGCCGCTCATCTTCACCTTCATGCTGGCGAATTTCCCGGCCGGCCTGGTGATCTACTGGGCCTGGAACAACTCGCTCTCGGTGCTGCAGCAGAGCGTGATCATGCATCGCAACGGCGCCAAGATTCAGCTGTGGGATAATCTGAAGAACACGTTCTTCAAGCCGAAGCCCAAGGCGCCGGCGGAGTAGTTTCCTTCATCCGCCACCGCGAAGCGGGGGAGGGGGACCGCCCGAAGCTCGCAGAGCGAGCGCAGGGTGGTGGAGGGGGCGTCTGACTCGCCGCTTCGTTCTCGTCGCAGAAAAATCGTCGAGGCCCACGCCCCTCCCACCGCGCTGCGCGCGGTCCCCCCTCCCCGCTTTTCGCGGGGCGGGATGGTTTCGTCATGGCCGGGCTTGTCCCGGCCATCTACGTCTTCGGCATTGGGGTAACACTAAGACGTGGATGCCCGGCGATGTGAAAGCCCGCGTCTCCAGCCTGTTCGTAGGGGCGGCCCTTGTGGCCGTCCCATCAGCCATCGCGGGCGCCCACAAGGGGCGCCCCTACGGTTCTCTGCTGTCGGGCAATAAGAATTATAGCTTACCTCTGGGGACGACCCTTGGTGATCGTCTCAATAACGGGGACTTCTCTTCTTGACAACCGTCCCCATTTCAGTTACATGCCCCGCCTCGCTCACGTCAAGGACGTCAGCCGGCGACGCCGGCTGATTGGAGCGAGTGCGGTGCCCGCGGGCGGCGGCTCGTCACCGCCGCTCCCGGGCGGCTTCGGACACCAGCCTGCCGGCACTAGGACCGGCGCGTGAGGTGCTCACTGGACTGGGACAGGCGCGGCGCGGGCAACACCCGTGGAGAAGCGCAAGGTCTCCGCTCCCCGGTTGGGGCGGCCGTACCGGACCGAACGCTCCGGCCGAGTCCCAGGAAGCCTGGCCTGAAGCTGAGCCTAAGGGATGCGTGAGTCCCTCTGGCAAGAGCCGTGGTGGAACGCCGCCAGGCGAGCGCGCGACGCTTCGCGCGAGCCGCGCCGCAAGGTGCGGAGGATGGTGATCAGCGTCTGTCGGCGTTCCGCTTCCTTTTCTGTTTGTTTTATTTGTAGCCCGGGTGAGCGAAGCGACCCCGGGAGCGGCGATTGAGCCGCACTGTCGTCCCCGGATGGCGCTTCGCTTATCCGGGCTACAAGTGCCACGTGCGGAGCATGATCGTGATGCAAGCCGGGTCCACCGCCGGCGCCATCTGACGAAGATCGGGCTCTGAGGTTGGTTGTTGGGACTGGTTTGGCAAAACTCGGGCGCGCAGGCGCGTCGCGAGAACGGAATTGTCTTGCCCTCCCCTGCAGGGGGAGGGCCGCGTCCCGCAGGGACGCAGAGTGGGGTCGATGACGATACGGAAATTCGGAAGCGCGATCGACAACACAGCCCCACCCGCCGTGCTTCGCGCGGCGACCTGCCCCTGCAGGGGAGTGCTTTGGATGAATTACGCCGCGCGGACGCGGGTGAAGAACGAGGCGACCTTGCTTTCCAGCTCGTTGGCGCGCGCCGACAGCTTGGCGGTCCAGCTGGTGATGTCGCCGACCGCGCCGGCGCCGCGGCTGACGGCCAGCTCGACCGAGCCGATCTCGGTCGAGGCCAGCGCGGTGTGGCCGGAGGCGTTGTGGATGCTTTCGGCGATGGCGTCGCTGGTGGCGCCCTGCTCCTGCACCGCCGAGGCGATGTTGGTGGAAACGCCGGTCAACTCGCCGATGGCGCGGGCGATGGCGGCGATTTCCTCCACCGAACGCTTGGTGGCGTTCTGGATGGCGGCGACCTGCTGCGAAATGTCCTCGGTGGCGCGGGAGGTCTGATTGGCGAGCGTCTTCACTTCGGCGGCGACCACCGCAAAGCCCTTGCCGGCCTCGCCGGCGCGCGCCGCCTCGATGGTGGCGTTGAGCGCCAAAAGGTTGGTCTGCGACGCGATCGCCGAGATGGCGCCGACCACGGAGCCGATGCGCTCGGCGGCGTCGTTGAGCGAACGGATGACGTCCTGGGTGCGCTCGGCATCGGCCACGGCGGACTGCGCCATGCTCAGGCCGCGGCTCGCCTGGCCGCCGATCTCCTGGATCGATTCGGCGAGCGCCTCGGTGGCCACCACCGTCGCCGCCATGCGCCGCGTGGTCTCGGCCGACGCCGACGACGCCGCAGCCATGCGCTGGCGGGTGTCCTCGGCGACGTCGTTCAAGGTCGCGCCCGTTGTGGTCAGCGACGCCGAGGCCTCCTTGATGGCGTTGACCACCGCGCCGATGGCGCCGGCGAACTCGGCGATCGCCTCGTCGATGGCGCTGCGCCGCTTCTGCACCGCCTGTTCGCCCGCCTGGCGGTGCAGCGTCATGGCGTTGGCGACGTCGAAGCTGATGACCTGGGATATCACGGTGGCTTGCTCGACAAACCGCGCCGCCGAAAAGCGATGCTTGCGGGCCAGCGCGGCAAGCGCCGCCTTCACCACGTAGCTACCCGCGGTGCTGCGCAGGCGCGCGTCGAAGCCAAGCGCCGCTTCCTGCGCCACCGCCTTGCAGCACATCTCGGCATAGTGCCGATCGAGCCGGCCGCCGAGCAGGGCCTGGAAATGCGCCAGTTCGAGCTTGCTCAGGAGCTCCCGGTTGTCGGCGACGATCGCGCCCAGCCGCGGCAGCCGGCGGACCGCGGCGAGAATTTCATCGATGGCGCCGGGCAGATTCGGCGCGACGACGGGCCAGGCCTCGGCGAGGACGTCGCGGGACCGGTCGTCAAGGCTGTACAGGGCCAGGCGAGCTTCGAAAGCCTGCACCGGTTCGGTCGGCAGCATGGGCAGCACGTGCGATCATCCCCCGCGCGGGGGCATCGTCGGCGAAATTTATTGCTCTTGCGTAAACGATCTGGTTACGAATTGCCGCCGCGATGCGGATGTGGGCGGCCTGGACACGCTGAGATTGGCGCGCCCGAAGGGATTCGAACCCCTGACCTCTGCCTTCGGAGGGCAGCGCTCTATCCAGCTGAGCTACGGGCGCGTTGGCGCCTAGATAGCGAAATGCCGGCGCCCCGGCAACGGCCGGGACACTTGCCCCATCCTTCATCGCCTCCTAAGCTTTGCCCCCGATCACCCGTCACCCTGAGGTGCGAGCGAAGCGAGCCTCGAAGGGCGACAGCCCCGGATTCCTCGGCCGCATCCTTCGAGGGCCGCGGAGCTTGTCATCGGGCCGGCCACTTCGGGCCGGGCCCGTTGGCGGCCACCTCAGGATGACGGACCACTGCAGGGAGACACGCCATGTCGCAACTTGCGGAAAAGGTCGAAGAGCGCGAGCCGAACAGCCCCCGGATCAAGGACGCGGCGTTCAAATGGGACGATCCGCTCGACCTCGAAGGCGAATTGACCGAGGAAGAGCGCATGGTGCGCGACACCGCGCGCGACTATGCCCAGGACAAGCTGTTTCCCCGCGTGCTCGCCGCCAACCGCGACGGCGAATTCAATCCGGCCATCGTCAAGGAAATGGGCGCACTCGGCCTGATCGGCTCGACCATCCCGCAGGACTACGGCGGCGCCGGGCTCAACTACGTCTGCTACGGCCTGATCGCCCGCGAGGTCGAGCGCGTCGATTCCGGGTTCCGCTCGCTGATGTCCGTGATGTCGTCGCTGGTGATGCATCCGATCTACGCTTACGGCAGCGAGGCGCAGCGCCGCAAATACCTGCCGAAGCTCGCGGCCGGCGAACTGGTCGGCTGCTTCGGCCTCACCGAGCCCGACCATGGCTCCGATCCGGGCTCGATGGTCACCCGCGCCGAAAAGGTCGCCGGCGGCTATAGCCTCTCGGGCGCCAAGACCTGGATCACCAATGCGCCGGTCGCCGATATCGCCGTGGTCTGGGCCAAGCTCGACGGCAAGATCCGCGGCTTTCTGGTCGAACGCGGCACCAAGGGATTTTCCACGCCGAAGATCGACGGCAAGCTCAGCTTGCGGGCCTCGATCACCGGCGAGATCGTGCTCGAAGGCGCCGTGGTGCCGGACGACAACATCCTGCCGAACGTCTCGGGACTGGCCGGCCCGTTCGGCTGTCTCAACGTCGCCCGCACCGGCATCGCCTGGGGCTCGATCGGCGCCGCCGAATTCTGCTGGCACCGCGCCCGCGATTATGCGCTCGCCCGCAAGCAGTTCGGCCGGCCGCTCGCCGCCAATCAGCTTATTCAGAAGAAGCTCGCCGACATGCAGACCGAGATCACGCTCGGGCTGCACGCGGCGCTGCGGCTGTCGCGGCTGATCGACCAGGGCAAGGCGTCGCCGCCGGCGATCTCGATGCTCAAGCGCAACAATTGCGGCAAGGCGCTCGAGGTCGCCCGGCTGGCCCGCGACATGCACGGCGGCAACGGCATCGCCGAGGAATTCCACGTCATGCGCGTGTTGTGCAATCTCGAGACCGTCAACACCTACGAAGGCACCCACGACATTCACGCCCTGGTGCTGGGCCGCGCCCAGACCGGCATCCAGGCGTTTTTTTGACAGTCAGGCCGCCGCCACAGCCTCGATTTCGATCAGAAAGTCCGGGCCGTAGAGTTTCGACACCTCGATCAACGTGACCGCTTCTTTCCAACCAGCGCGCCGTCGCGGTCGAGCGCGGTCTGGCCGGCGATGAAAATGATGCGGCTCGTTCGCACTTCCACAATCTGCGAATAGCCTGGCGGGTCGCCGAGCTCCGGCGGATTGAGCCGCCGCATTGTCTCGGCCTTGTCATCAGCCATCAGCATCCTCATGTCGTCACTGTGATTGTTCAACGAACGACTACCATGAACCGCCATCCGCCTTCAGGAGAAGTTCCATGCGCCTGCCGTTGATCGCTCCCGCTGATCTGACCGTTGAGCAGCGTCCGGTCTATGACGACATGAAAGCCGGCATCGAGAAGAACTTTCAGGGTTTTAAGACCATCGCCGAGAACGGCGCGTTGATGGGGCCGTGGAATCCGTGGCTGCACGAGCCGAAATTCGGCAAGCCGATCTGGGATCTGACCCTCGCCATGTCGGTGTCGCCGTCGCTGCCGCGCACGGTGCGCGAAGTGGCGATCCTGGTTACCGGTTCGGTGTTCCATTCCTCGTACGAGCTGTACGCCCATGTCATCGCCGCGGAGCGGCGCGGCCTGTCCGACGACAAGCTCGCCACCATCGTGTCCGGGCAGCGGCCGGTCGATCTCACCCGTGACGAAGGCGTCGCCTACGATGTCGCGTCGGCGCTTCTGCATCACGGCACGCTGCCGGAACTCAGCTATCGGGCCGCGGTGCAGGCGTTCGGCGTCCATGGCGCCGCCGAATTGATCTATCTGGTCGGGCTGTATTGCCTGGTCTCGGTGACGCTCAACGGCTTCAATGTGCCGGTGCCGGAGGCCGAAGCGGAATGACGCTTTTGTTCACTCCGCCTTGATGCCGGCGGCCTTGACGATCGGCCACCATTTGTCGGTTTCGGACTTGTAATAGGCCGCGAGCGCGCCGGGTGTCTGCTGGTCGCGCGGCACGACTTGCTGGCCGACGTCGGCCAGCCGCTTTTGCACCGTGGGATCGGCGAGCGCAGCCATGGCGGCGGCATTGAGCGTGGCGACGACGTCCGCCGGCGTGCCGTGCGGCGCCCACAGCGAATGCCAGGGCGTGATGTAGAGCCCCGGCAATCCGGCCTCGTCGACGGTCGGAATGTCCGGCGCGACGCCGAGCCGGGTCTTGGCCGTGACGGCGAAGACCTTGATGTTGCCGCTGCGGATTTGCGGCAGCGCGTCGGACGGCTGGTCGAACAACAGGTCGATGCGTCCGGCCACCAGGTCCTGCATCGCCGGCGCCAGGCCGCGATAATTCACGGTCTGGATTTTTGCTCCGGTCTGTTGCGCCAAGAGGTAGGCGGCCACCTGGTCGGTGCCGCCGGCGGCGCCCTGCAGCACCGGGTCGGGACTGGCCTTGAGAAACCCGATCAGCGCCTTGGCGTCGTCCGCCGGCAGGGCCTTCTTGGCGACCAGCAGCAACGGCGTTTCGGTCAGCCAGCCGACCGGGTCGAAGTCCCGCAATACGTCGTAGGGCAGCTGATAGATCACCGGGCTGACGACATACGACGACCAGGTGGCGATGCTGAGCGTGTAGCCGTCGGGCGTCGCGCGCGCGACCCGCGCCGCCGCGATCGTGCCGGCCGCGCCGGGCAGGTTTTCGATGATGACCGGCTGCCCGAGCGACCGCGCCATCCGCTCGCCGACGATGCGCGCGATGGTATCGGTCGGACCACCGGCCGCATACGGCACGATCATGGTGATCGGGCGGGACGGAAAAGTCTGCGCCGCGGCGCTACTGCACGAGGCGGCAAGAACAACGATGCCGAACCAGACGGTATGAATGCGCATTGCGAACCGTGCGGTGAAAGGAACCGGATTGAGCGAAGCGCCATCCGGCAACGAGGCAGGCATGGCAACTTTACTCCCGGATTTCGCTACGCCTCAATGCCGCTTCGATCCAGGCGGCCAGGGCGTCGAGCACGTCGCCAAGGACCTGCGCATCGTTGCGGCCGGTGCGCGCCGGCACATGGAAGGAGTGGTCGGCATCCGCGAACAGCGTCAGGGTGGCGCGCGGGCCGAGCGCGCGGCACAGCGGCTCAAGCTGGTCGAGGTTCGCCAGGCTATCGCGGCTGCCTCGCAGAAACAGCATCGGCAGGCGCACGTCGAACAGGTGCTCGGCGCGTTGCCGCGAAGGTCGTCCGGCCGGATGCAGCGGAAATCCGAGGAACGCCAAGCCGCGCACGCCCGGCAGCGGCGCCTTGGCTTGCGCCTGCGAGGTCATGCGGCCGCCGAACGACTTGCCGCCGGCGATGAGCGGGATGGTCGGCAGCAGACGGTTCGCCGCGGCGACCGCGGCGCGCACCGTTGCGTGGGCGACGTGCGGCAGATCGGGCCGCTTGGCGCCGCGCTCCATGGCGGGAAACTGATAGCGCAGCGTGGCGAGGCCGCGCTGCGCCAGCCCGTCCGCGACCGCCGCCATGAACGGATGATGCATGCCGGCGCCGGCGCCATGCGCCATCACGTAGCATGCCCGCGCCCGCGGCGGCGCCTGCAGCAGGCCGGAAACGCCAATGCCGTCATCGCCTGCAATCGCGATCGGGGCGGCCGCCGTTGTTGACATTGCGGGCTCCCTGTTGGGAAAAATGCCAGGTTAGCCGCCACATCCGGACGGAGAAAGCCATGTGCCGCAACATCCGCACGCTGTTCAATTTCGAACCGCCCGCCACCGAGCAGGAGATCCGCGCCTCGGCGCTGCAGTTCGTGCGCAAGCTGAGCGGCTTTGCGAGCCCGTCGCGCGCCAACGAGGCGGCGTTCCACCGCGCCGTCGACGAGGTGTCGGAGACGGCCCGCCGTCTGTTGGCGGCGCTGGAAACCGCCAGCCCGGCGCGGAACCGCGAAACCGAGGCGGAGAAAGCGCGGGCGCGGGCGCGGGAGCGGTTCGCCTAGCAGGCTTGCCGCAGAGTTCTCGCTGTCGCTGTCGTTTGCTCGCTCTTTCATCCGAGAGCTTTTGGCGCAATTCCGCCGCCGGCGGCGGCGTTCGTCCGTCCCAGGGCTAGCGGCCGACGCCCGACTCCTCTACATAAGGATATCCCCCACAAAGGAGCACCGAATGGCCCCGCGCCAGATCAAAATGCCGCAAAAAGACGATTCCGACAAAGAAAAAGACAACGACGAGCCGTTCTCGCAGCGCAAGCGACCGGAGCGCGGCCGTTATTTGCTCCAGGTCGATCGCCAGACCAAGGGATCCTACACGACGCCGGAAGCGGCACAGTCGGCGGCGCTGGTGATCAAGAAGGCTCATCCGATCGTCCAGGTGTCGGTGTACGACAGCGTCGACAACTCGAACACGCTGGTGGAAACGCCCGCCGCGTCATCGTGATGGGTTTCCGTCGCGCTTCCCGGCCGGCGTTTTGCGGCGAAAGGACCCACCGCTGATGACGATCCATCACCATCATGCGGTCATTTGGATCGATCACCATGAGGCCCGCGTGTTTCACTTCAGCCCGACCGACGTCGAACGGCTGGTGTTGCACCCGGATCATCCGACGCGGCACATCCACCATAAGGCCAACGCCATGGGCAGCGGCCATGCGGCGGAGGATCACAACTTCCTGCAGGCCGTCGTCGGTTCGGTCGCGGATGCCGGCGCCGTTCTGATTACCGGCCCCGGCAGTGCCAAGCACGAACTGGTCAAGCACATCGACCGGCACGCGCCCAAGCTGATGCAGATCATTGCCGGCGTCGAAACCGTCGATCATCCAAGCGACGCGCAACTCGTCGCCCTCGCCCGGCATTACTTCAAGGCCGAGGACCGCATGTCGCCGCAGCAGGAATAAGCGCGCATCGATTTTCGCCGCGCCGATCAGGCGAAGCGCCGTTCCCGCGGGCTTGCCGATTCCGACACCACGGCGACGTCCACCGTCATGCCGAGATAGCTGCCGGGCGGCCCGACAAAGCTGCCGCTGATGGGCACCGCCTGGCTGATGTCGCGCGTGACGGCGACCCGGATCAAATCCTTGCCGCCGATCGTGCCGTTGGTCGGGTCGTAGGCGATCCAGCCGGAGCCGGGAATATAGATGTCGGCCCAGGCGTGGGTCGTGCCGGCGCCGATCGCGGCCGCCGACCCGGCATCGGCGGCGGCCCGGTAAAGATATCCGGTCACGACGCGCGCGCCAAAACCCAGGCTGCGGGCCGCTTCGATGAACAGCACCGCCAGGTCGCGGCACGAACCCCAGCCGCGGATGAGCGTCTCGGTGGGGGTTTGCGTGCCCTCGGTTTCGCGGCTTTGGTAGGAAATCTGGGCCGCCACGCCGTTGTTCAAATCGGCCAGCAGCGCCGCCGTATCGGTCGGATTGCTGCGCACGAAGCCGCGCGCCCAGGTTCCGAGCCGGTCGCGCGGATCGGGATATTGCCGTTCCAGCATGCGGCCGAGGTCGATGCGATCGTCGGCGGAATAGATGAACGGATAGCGCGACGCGTCCGGCGTGATCTGGAACGCCGGGCGCTCGGCCGCGTAGGTTTCCAGAACCAGGCTGCTCTCGATGCGCAATTCGGCGGACGGTTGCGCGAACGACGCGAAGGCGACCGAGTTGCCGAAAACGTCATGCATCCAGCGGACCGAGGCCGGCGGCGAGATCGTCAAATTGGTCTTGATCAGGCGAAGATCGTGACTGTCGCGCGGCCGCAGCATCAATCGGTGATCGCCCAGCCCGACCGGGCGGCTGTAGCGATAAACCGTGGTGTGCCGCACATTGAGAACCGTCATCGGCGCGCCCTCGATCGTGGCGGATCGCGGCGCCGGTCGCCGCTCGACATCAAGGCAGTCTTTCTCAGGCCAGTCTTTCTCGGTGATCAGTGTTTCGCGCGACTCACAGGCGACATGGATGGCGCGCCCGGCGGCGATGTTCGCGGCGCGGCCGCGTCACGATCCTGCGCGTCCTGAAGGTCACGGGGATCGACCGCCACCATCTCGATCGCGGATGCCTGGCGAGGGTCCGCCGGCACGAAGATCATGGTGGCGACGCGGCGATAAACCGGAAACGACAATTCCTGGATGAGCTCTTCGTCGGTCACGACCCGATAGTCTCCGGCCGCCAATATCCGATCGACACCCTTCAACAAGAATGGGTGGGCGAAGGTCACAGTTTTGCTGCTCGTTCGCGTTGTCACGGCAGGGGCTTTGCCGGCCGGCTAGGGATGGAGAACTGTCAAAATCAGCATGGAGACAAAGACAACCACAACCCCGGCCATGATGAAATAGCCGACTTTGATCGCGAAGCTCGCAGTGCCGTAGCCCGTTGTCATGATCAGCCCTACCGGTTGGTGAATGTTCTAGTGTCGAGGTCCAGTTCGCCTGCCGGGATCAGCCTCGCGGACTTAAGGCGATGATGCGATCGGCATTTTGCGGCGGCCATGATTTGCAGCGTTGGCAGGCCCGGCGCCTTGTTGGTATTCGGCCACGGCCCCCGCTTGAAAATCGAACGACCTTAAGTCTGCTGCTCGTTCGGCTTTTTGTCCGCAGGCTTCGGACTGCCCGGGTTGTGATCCTGATGCTGCGGGTTGCCCGGATTTTGGCTCTGATGCTGCGGGCTGCCTGGCGCGGGCGTCTTCGGCGCCGCGTTGGCGCCCTGTTGAGGATTTGACATAGTAATCCCTTCAAAAAAGCTTTTGAATAAGTTAGGATACCTATTCTACCTGGGAGCGGGAAAATATTTAACAAGTGAGAGCGTGGTTTTATTTTCCCAAAAGCTCCTATTTCACCGTCATTGTGGCAGTAATTCGTGCTAATGTCCCGTTGCATGATCGATCATGAAGACTTTTCCGTTGTCGTGAAGCACCGGGCGCCGCCGCCGAAATCATGGCGCTGGGAGATCTATCGCGCCGGCAGGACCAGCGCGATCGATCACTCCGAGGTCTATTTCGCGTCCATGACGGAAGCCAACCGGGCGGGAAAAGCCGCGCTCAGGCTGCTGCTGAGCGAATACCCGGCCGAGTGAGCGCGTCGGCTCGCCGGCCGATGGCGCGGGACCTTTTGACAAATTCCCGCATACCTATATAGGCAAGCGCATAGGTATGTTGTGTTATCCGAAGTGCTGCCCAAAAAACGGCCACCGACCGAAGTCGCCGCTTTTCCAATGGCAGCCGTGGTGCCTGTCGGCAGGCACGCTTTAGGAACGACGTCGGCAAATCTCGGCCCCGGTCGGCGCCGCCGCCGCCCTCGGTACTGAATTTTGCGACTATCCGTGACCAGCGGCCCGAGCGCCTTGGCCATCGGACCCCGTCCACCGCTCGAGCGAAGAGGAACACCCGGGTGCAGGTTCTTGTCCGTGACAACAACGTCGACCAGGCCCTCAAGGTCCTGAAGAAGAAGATGCAGCGCGAAGGCGTGTTCCGCGAGATGAAGCTCCGCGGCCATTACGAGAAACCATCCGAGCGGCGCGTCCGCGAGAAGGCGGAAGCCGTCCGCCGCGCCCGCAAGCTGGCGCGCAAGAAATTGCAGCGCGAGGGCCTGCTGCCGATGAAGCCGCGGCCCGTGCCAGGCGGTGCGCCCGGCCGAAGCGGCCCGCCGCGCGCGCCCCGGTTCTGATCGGCGCGCCTTTCTCTGGCATCGGCAAATCGCCGCGACCAAGGCGCGCGGCTTTGATCCCGTTATAACGGCGGCTCCTCGCCGCCTTCCTTTTTGCAGGCAGCGCTCGCCTCTTCGAGGTCGAGCTCGCGCTCGATGCGGCGGCGCGCCTCGTCGGTGATCTGGCCGTCCTGCAGCAATCGGTAGATGTATTGGCGTTCCGCCGCGATGAGCTCGATGCGAAGGTCGGCGGCCACCATGGACGCATTGATGCCGTCCGGGGTGGTTTGCGGCAGCCGCCCGGCGCGGTATTCGTGACGCGCGCGCAGGATGGCGTGAGCCTGCGCCGAAATCCGGCCTTCGGCGACGAATTGTTTCAACCGGCCGTGCGCCACCGCGAGCGCGCCTGAGCGCGCCGCCACCTCGGCCTCGTGCTCGCGGTGGCGCTCAGCGGCGGCGGCGTCGGCGAGGCCGAGCCAGCGGACCACGCCGGGCAGCGCCAGCCCCTGCCCGACCAGGGTGACGACGATGAGCCCGAAGGTGACGAAGAGTATGATATCGCGATCGGGAAACGGCGTGCCGGCTGCCGTGGTCAGCGGAATGGCCAGCGCCGCCGCCAGCGAGACCACGCCGCGCACGCCGACGAACGCCAGAAAGAAGGCCCATTGCCACGGCGGTTGCGGATCGCGGCGACGCAGCGCCCGGCTGAGCCAGCGCGGCAGATAGATCGCCGGAAACACCCAGACGAATCGCGCCACGACCACCACCGCCACGGTCAGCACGATGGCGAACAGGAGTTGCTGCCACGGCACCGCATGCATGCGAAGAAACAGCGTTCGCGTCTGCATCCCGGTCACCAGGAAGATGAAACCCTCGAGCAAATAGATGACCAGGTCCCAGAAGAAGATGCCTTGCAGCCGCGTCGCCGCCGGGATGAGCAGCGGTCCGTTCCAGCTCACGAACAGGCCGGCCGCCACCGTCGCCAGGACGCCCGACCCGCCCAATTGCTGGGGCAGCAGAAACGCGGCGTAAGGCGTCATCAGCGACAGCGTGATCTCGACGCGCGGGTCGCGCGCCCAGCGGCGCAGCCGCAAGCTCAACCAGCCGACGCCGATGCCATAGGCAATCTCGCCGACCACGATGAGCGCAAAGGCGCCGGCGCCGGCGCCGAAGGAGAACACGCCGGTCGCCACCGCGGCGACGGCAAAGCGGTAGAGCACCAAGGCCGTGGCATCGTTGGCGAGCCCCTCGCCCTCGAGCACGACGACCAGCCGGCGCGGCAAGCCGAGACGGCGCACGATGGCGAGCGGCGCCACCGCATCGGGCGGCGCCACGATGGCGCCGAGCACGAAGCCGACCGCCAGCGGCATGCCGAGCAGCCAGTGCGCCACCGCCGCCACCGCGGCGGTGGTGAACACCACGCAGCCGAACGCAAACAGCGCGATCGGGCGCAGGTTGAAGCGAAATTCGCGCCAGCTCATGGCGACGCCGGCGGAATAGATCAGCGGCGGCAGGATGCCGAGCAGCACCAGCTCGGGCGCCAGCTCGATCCGCGGCAGCCCGGGAGCGAGCGCCAGTGCGATGCCGGCAATGACCAGAAGGATCGAAGGCGCGGTGTTAAGCCGGCGCGCCACGATGGCGACGACGACCATGACGGCGAGCAGCAGCAGGATGGTTTCAAGGGTCGCCGTCATGAGCCACAAGCGTGCCTGATGGGCCGAGTGTAGCCAATCCCATCATGGCGCGGAAAGCGGACGAATCCCACGCGCCACCGCCGCGTTTGGCCGGCGTCAAGCCTCAACGCTCGTCACGGTCGACAACGCGCAGCCGGCGCACCGTCAGCTCGCCAACCTCCAGCGCATCAAAACGCGCCCTTTTGATTGCCAGGCGGCCGACGGCGAGGCGACCGATCGCGAGCGCCCCGATCGCGACCGCGCCGATGGCGGCCGCGCCCAGCGCCACCGCCAAAAGCCGGGCGGCCGGAGCCGCGGTGGATCGGCCTGTTACTTGGTGCGCCATAAAAAGACCTCGATGAGTTTGAGTCTACCTAGGATGGGTTGAGCGACAGCGAAACCCATCCTCTCGCGACAAACAAAAGAACGATGGGTTTCGTTTCACTCAACCCATTTCTATCCGCTACGCGGCGCGGCGATAGATGACGCTCAGATTGTTGGCCGGCATCGCCACGGTCGCCATGAGCGACAATCCATGGCGTGCCGCCAGCGCCGTGACGTCGGCGAGATCGCGTATGCCCCACTGCGCGTTCTGTGCCCGCAGCCGGGTGTCGAAATCCTGGTTGGTCGGCGCGGTGTGCCGGCCGTCGATCCGGTACGGCCCATAGAGGTACAATACGCCGCCGGCCGGCAGCGTGCGCGCCGCCCCGGCCATGAGACCCTCACTGGCCGCCCACGGCGTAATGTGGATCATGTTGATGCAGACCACTGCCTCGGCGCGTTCGACCGGCCACGGCGCCGACGTCGCATCGAGACGCAGCGGCGGCAGCAGGTTCGGCGCGCCGGCGTCGGCGCGATGCGCGGCGATGCTGGCGAGCGCCGCCGCGTCGGGATCGCTCGGCTGCCAATTGAGCGCCGGCAGATTTGCGGCAAAGTAGGCCGCATGCTCGCCGCTGCCGCTGGCCAGTTCGAGCACCAGACCGCGCGGCGGCAGTACGCGCCTGAGCACATCGAGGACCGGCTCGCGGTTGCGCGCAACGTGCGGGTAATAAAGCCGCGGGTCGGACGCTTCGGACATCATATTCTTTCCGGCCAGAGGGTGATCGTTGCAGACTGTAGCCGCTATCGGAACCATGGTGTACGGCCGGAGCCCCGGCCCTGAGAGGACGCCGACCGCATGAGCGCAGCCCGACACGCCGCCGCCGACATCGTATTGCTGTTCGATTGCGACAACACACTGCTCGACAATGATCGGGTGCAGGACGATCTGCGCGCGCATCTGGCGGCCGAATTCGGCCCCGGCGCCCGCGATCGCTACTGGGCCATCCTGGAGCGCCTGCGCGCCCAACTGGGCTATGTCGACTATCTGGGCGCGCTGCAGCGCTATCGGCTCGACGATATGAACGACCCGCGGCTCCTGTTGATGTCGTCGTTTCTGATCGACTATCCGTTCGCCGACCGGCTGTATCCCGGCGCGCTCGACGCCATCCGGCACGCCCGGACCATGGGAACGACCGTCATTCTGTCCGACGGCGACGTGGTGTTTCAGCCGCGCAAGATCGAGCGCGCCGGCCTATGGGCGGCGGTCGAAGGCCGCGTGCTGATCTATATCCACAAGGAGGAGATGCTCGATGCCGTCGCCGCGCTCTACCCGGCGCGGCACTACGTCATGATCGACGACAAGCTGCGCATCCTGGCGGCGATGAAGGCCATCTGGAAGGACCGCCTGACGACCGTCTTCCCGCGCCAAGGCCATTACGCCCTGGACCCGGCGACCATCGCCGCCTATCCGCCGGCCGACATCACGCTCGAGCGCATCGGCGATCTGGTCGAGGTCGATTTGGCGATGCTGCGCGGCGGCAAGTAGCAAGCGGCCCCAACTTGCTCGACCGATCCTTGCGGTGCGCCCGCGGCGCAGCCATATCGGCTCTGCCGGGAGAAATCCCTTCTCCCATCGGCCCGTCGTCTGCCCCTCCGAAACCGCCCACCAGCCGGGAATCCCGCCATGCCACAATCGATGTCTCAAGCTTCGCTGCCGGTTTTCGAAATCCATCTCAACGCGCTGTCCGGCGTTCTCGACAAGGCTGAGGCGTTCGCCGCCGCCAAGAAGATCGATCCTGCGGTGCTGTTGCAGTCGCGGCTGACCCCCGACATGTTCGATCTCACCCGCCAGTTGCAGGTCGCCACCGACGGCGCAAGACGCGGCACGGCGCGGCTCGCCGGCACCGAGGCGCCCAAAGTCGAGGACAACGAGACCACGATCGCGCAGCTCAAGGAGCGCATCGCCAAGACGGTCGCCTATCTGAAGACGCTCGACCGCCAGGCCATCGATGGGTCGGCGGAACGCGATATCACGTTCCCGCTCGGCCCCGACCACAAGGGCCACATGAAGGGCGGCGACTACCTCAACCACTTCATGCTGCCGAACTTCTATTTTCACTGCACCGCCGCCTACGCCATCCTGCGGCATTGCGGCGTGGATATTGGCAAGCGCGACTTTTTGGGTGAGATTCCGTTGAAGATGTCGTGAGGCGGGCGAGGCGCCGCAGCCTTTCACCGCCTTGCTGTTCAAGTCAAACTGGGACCCATCCGGACATTGAGCCAGCAAGGGATGAGTCCGTTCGCATTGGGAAAGACGATGGCCAGCGACGATAAAAAGACCAAAGCCGACACAACGCCAAAAATTGACAGCGCTGCGAAGGCCAAGAGCACCGCGGCTGAAACCGCACCCAAAGACGCACCCAAAGACGCGGCCAAGGATACGCCGAAGTCCGAGGGCGCCGAGACAGCCGCCAAGGCACCGGCCAACTACAGCAGGGGCGAGGGCCAGAAGCCCGTCACCGCGGCCTACAAGGAAAACTGGAACGCGATTTTCGCCAAGAAGAACACGAAGAAGAAAAAGCGATAATTCTCGCGGCGGCGACGGCCCGCGCGGTGCGGCAGACCTCGGATTTCGCTGCCGCGCCTCGGGGCCCGTGTTGGCTGCGGAGGGTTGGCCACTTGGACGCCGAATTCATCCGCGACCTGTTCGCGCAATTCCGGCCGGTGACGATGAGGCGCCTGTTCGGCGGCGCCGGCCTTTATGCCGAAGGCCTTATGTTCGGGCTCGTGTTCGACTGCGCGATTTTCCTCAGAGTGGACGAGGCCTGCATTGCGGATTTCGAACGCGAAGGCAGCCGACCGTTCGTCTACACCCGCGCCAAAAGCCGCGGCCGCGTCGGCCGCGCGTCGCTGTCGTATTGGCGGCTGCCGGAGCGGCTCTACGACGATCCTGACGCACTGGCGGTCTGGGCCGCCCGCGCGCTTGCCATCGCGCACGCCAAAAAAACGGCGCCGCGCGCACGGGCGAAACGAGCGTCGCCCTCAAGAAGCAAGTAGCCCGCATGAGCGAAGCGATATGCGGGATCAGCCGGCGGGGCCGCCCCCGGATATCGCTTCGCTCATCGGGGCTACACGGTCATAAAAAACTCTGCGGATCGACGTCGACGTCGAGCTTGATGCCGCCCTTCGCCTTCGGCGCCGCGGCGAGCCACTCGCGCAAATAGGCCGAGAGGTCGAAGTTGCGCGGCGCCTTGATCAACAGCCGCAGGCGGTGCCGGCCGCGCACCAGAGCGAGCGGCGCGTCGGCGGGACCGAGCACGCGCACGTCATCGTGGGCCGGCGCGGCGCGCGCGAGCGCGCGGGCGTGCGCGGCGGTGTCGTGCTTGTCGGGGCCGGAGACTACGATCGAGGCGAGGCGGCCGAACGGCGGATAGTGGGTGCGCTCGCGCATCTCGATCTCGGCGGCGTAGAACGCCTCGCGGTCCTGCGCCACCAGCGCCCGCATCACCGGATGCTCGGGCTGGTGGGTCTGCAGCAAGCCGCGGCCGACGCCGGCATCGCGGCCGGCGCGGCCGACGACCTGATGCAGCAGCTGAAAGGTGCGCTCGGCGGCGCGCGGATCGCCGTTGCTCAAACCCAGGTCGGCATCGACCACCCCGACCAGGTTGAGCATCGGGAAGTGATGGCCCTTGGCGACCAGCTGCGTGCCGACCACGATGTCGAAATGGCCCGCCGCGATGGCGGCGAATTCCTCGCGCATGCGCTCGACCGAGGCCACCAGATCGGACGACAGCACCAGCAGGCGCGCTTCGGGGAACAGCGCGCGCACTTCTTCTTCGAGCCGCTCCACGCCGGGCCCGCAGGCGGCGAACGAATCGACCGCCTGGCAGTTCGGGCAGGCGGCCGGATGCGGCGTGGCGAAGCCGCAATGGTGGCAGACCAGTTGCCGGCGAAAGCGGTGATCGACCAGCCAGGCGTCGCAGTTCGGGCAGGAGAAGCGGAAGCCGCAGGCGCGGCACAGCGTCAGCGGCGCGTAGCCGCGGCGGTTGAGAAACAACAGGGCCTGCTCGCGCTGCTCAAGCGCGGTCTGCACCGCGCCGGCGAGCACCGGCGAGATGAAACGGCCGCGCTGCGGCGGCGCCTGCCGCAAGTCGATCGCCTCGACCGCCGGCAGCTGCTGGCCGCCGAAGCGCTCGGGCAGCGCGATGCGGGCATAACGGCCGCGCCGCGCATTGACCTCGGTCTCGAGCGACGGCGTCGCCGACGACAGCACCACCGGGATGCGGGCGATATGGCCGCGCACCACCGCCATGTCGCGGGCGTGATAGTGCACGCCGTCCTCCTGCTTGTAGGCCGGATCGTGCTCCTCATCGACCACGATCAGGCCGAGATCGGCGTAGGGCAGGAACAGCGCCGAGCGCGCGCCGACAGTGACGGGTACCTCGCCTTTGCCGACAGCCGACCAAGTCCGGGCGCGCCGCCGCGGCGACAATTGCGAATGCCATTCCGCCGGCCGGGTGCCGAACCGCGCCGCGAAGCGGTCGAGGAAGGCGGCCGTGAGCGCGATCTCCGGCATCAGGATCAGGCTCTGCCGGCCGCGGCGGATGTTGTCCGCCACCGCCTCGAAATACACTTCGGTCTTGCCGGAGCCGGTGACGCCGTCCAGCAGCGTCACCGCGTAGCCGCCCTTGGCGAGCGTCGCCTTGAGCACCGCGGCGCCGGCGCCTTGAGCGGCGCTGAGCTCGGGCTGGACGAAATCCGGATCGGGCTGCACCGCGACCGGCTCGGGCGGCAGCACGATTGCCGCCAGCGTGCCCTCATCGATCAGCCCGTCGAGCACGCCGACGCTGACGCCGGCCTCGCGCGCCGCCTCGCCCTTGGCGCGTGCGACGCCGTCGGCGAGGAGGTCGAGCACGCGCTGCCGCGCGCCGGTCATGCGCGCCGGCGGCGGCCCGGCGAGCCGCACGCCGACCCGTTCGCGCTCGGCGCCGAGGTGCTCGCCCATGCGCAAGCACATGCGCAGCACCATGCCGCGCGAGCTCACCGTGTAGGTGGCGACCCAATCGACGAAGCTGCGCAATTCGGGGCGCAACGGCGGCAGTTCGAGTTTCTCCTCGACGTCCTTGAGCCGGTTGTCGAGCCGCGGATTGGGCTTGGGATTGTCCGCCCACACCACCGCGGTCGCCTCGCGCGCGCCGAGCGGCACCGACACGATGTCGCCCGGGGCGAGCGCCAGCTCGTCCGGCACCCGGTACGAATAGGCCCGGTCGAGGGCGACCGGGACCAGGACGTCGACGACGCGCTTGGGCATGGTGCCAGTGTCCGCCGATTCCGGGCGGTTTAGGAAGGGGAAAGGGGCTGCGCCCGTACAGTCTCCGCTCATTCCCGCGAAAGCGGGGAATCTGCGAAGTACTGAAAGCGCGCCATAGAAGAGCCATAGAACGCCCAACGCCGAGCCTCCCCGCTTTCGCGGGGACCAGCGGACGATGTATCCGAACAGCAAAACGACCGGAGTGGCCCCCAAGGTGGCGGCGGAGATCGAAAGCTGGCTGCGCCATCTCGGCGCCGAGCGGCGGATGTCGCCGAAGACCGTCGAGGCCTATCGGCGCGACGTCCTGCAGTTCCTGCGGTTTCTCGCCGGGCATCTCGGCGGCGCGCCGTCGCTGCCGGCGCTGGCGGCGCTTAAGCCCGCGGACGTGCGCGCCTTCATGGCGGCGCGGCGGGCCGACAATATCGGCAGCCGCTCGCTGATGCGCACGCTCGCCGGCACCCGCGCCTTCGCCCGTTTCCTGGAGCGCAACGGCAAGGGCAAGGTCGGCGCGCTGGCCGCGGTGCGCGGGCCGAAAATCGCCAAAACCCTGCCGCGGCCGCTCGCCATCGCCGCCGCCAAGCGCACGGCCGATCCCGCCATGGCCGCCGGCGACGGCCGCGAGCCGTGGCTCCACGCCCGCGACGCTGCCGTGCTGGGTCTGCTGTACGGCTGCGGCCTGCGCATTTCCGAAGCGCTGGGACTAAGGCGCGGCGACTTCGGCGCCCAGGACGCCATCACCGTGACCGGCAAGGGCCGCAAGCAGCGCATGGTGCCGCTGATCGCCGCGGTCGCAAAACTGATTGGCGATTACGCCGCGCTCTGCCCGTATGATCTGCCGGAAGCGGGGCCGCTGTTCGTCGGCGCCAAGGGCGGGCCGCTGTCGCCGCGCCTGATCCAGCTCGCCATGGCGCGGTTGCGCGGCGCGCTCGGCCTGCCCGAGACCGCGACGCCGCACGCGCTGCGGCATTCCTTCGCCACCCATCTGCTCGGCCGTGGCGGCGACCTGCGCTCGATCCAGGAATTGCTCGGCCACGCCTCGCTGGCGACCACGCAGATCTACACCGAGGTCGATGCCGAACGCCTGATCGAGGCCTATCGCAGCGCCCATCCGCGCGCCTGAGCCGGATTTATGATATCGCTGCCCGCCATCATTGCGAGGCAAGCCGTGCCGAAGCAATCCCAACTCGTCGCGAGCTTGGCTGGATTGCTTCGTCGCTGAGTTTGTCATCGGCCCGGCCACTTCTGGCCGGACCCGTTGGCTCCTCGCAATGCCGGCAAACACATTGCAACCGAGGGGCCGCCATGTCGGAAATCCACGAGACCATCGAAAAGGCCCAAGAGGGCGAGCACGAAGGCTTCAACAGAAAGATCGCGCTGGTCATCGCCATCCTGGCGCTGTTCCTGTCGTTCTCGGAAACGCTCGGCAAAAGCGCGCAAACCGCGGCCATCGACGCCAACGTCAAATCGTCGGACACCTGGGCATTCTTTCAGGCCAAGGACATCCGCCGCACGGTGCTCAATGTCGCCGCAGATCAGACAACCCTGCTCACCGCAAGCGCGACCGATCCCACCGCCAAGGCCGCTATCGACAAGCAGGTCGACGACTGGCGCAAGACCGCCGCCCGCTACAACTCGGATCCAAAAACCGGCGAAGGCCGCAAGGAACTTGCGCTACGCGCTGCCGCCGAAGAAGAAGAGCGCGACCTGTCGATGGCGAAATATCACCACTACGAATTGGCCTCGGCGGCGTTTCAGGTCGGCATCGTGCTGGCGTCGGCGGCGGTGATCACCGGCATGGTGCTGCTGGCCTGGTTCGCCGGCGCGCTCGGCGTCGTCGGCGTGGTCCTGCTGGCGCTGGGCCTGTTCGCGCCCCATGCGGTGCCGTTGATTGCATCGTTGTAGAGGCATGCCCCCCGTGAAACGGGGGGACCGCGCGAAGCACGGCCGTGGCGGCCAACACGCTGTACATAACCGCACCACCCGCGCCCCTTCCACCACCCTTCGGGTGGTCCCCTTCCCCGCTATCGCGGTGCAGGAAGGCTCTCAGAAATTGATCGCGCGCTTGTCGACCGCGAGCGCGGCTTCCTTGATCGCTTCGGTCAGCGTCGGATGGGCATGGCAGGTGCGGGCGATGTCCTCGGACGAGGCGCCGAACTCCATGGCGACGGCGGCCTCGCCGATCATGTTGCCGGCGTCGGGGCCGAGAATGTGCACGCCCAGCACGCGATCGGTCTTGGCGTCGGCGAGGATTTTGACAAAGCCGTCGGTGGTCAGGTTGACCTTGGCGCGGGCATTGGCGGTGAACGGGAATTTGCCGGCATTGTAGGCGATGCCGGCCGCCTTCAATTCCTCCTCGGTTTTGCCGACCGAGGCGATCTCCGGATAGGTGTAGACGACGTTCGGGATCACGTCGTAGTTCACGTGACCGGCCTGGCCGGCAAGAATTTCGGCGACCGCGACGCCCTCCTCCTCGGCCTTGTGCGCCAGCATCGGCCCGGCGATGACGTCGCCGATGGCGTAAATGCCGCTGACGTTGGTCTGGAAATGCGGGTCGACGATGACCCGGCCGCGGCTGTCCTTGTTGACGCCGACGGCATCGAGGCCGAGCCCTTCGGTGTACGGCACGCGGCCGATCGCGACCAGCACGCTGTCGGCCTCCAGCGTCTCGGCGGCGCCGCCGCCGGCGGCGGGCTCGACCGTGACCTTGAGCGAATTGCCCGAGGTATCGACCGCGGTCACTTTCGAGGAAAGCTTGAACGTCAGTCCCTGCTTCTGCAGCATGCGATGGAACTGGCGCGCCACCTCGGCGTCGATGCCGGGCAGAATATGATCCAAAAACTCGACGATGGTCACCTCGGCGCCGAGCCGCCGCCATACCGAGCCGAGCTCGAGCCCGATGATGCCGGCGCCGACGATGACGAGCTTCTGCGGCACGCTGGCGAATTCCAGCGCGCCGGTCGACGACACGACGCGCTTCTCGTCGATGGCGATGCCCGGAAGCCGCGCCACGTCCGAGCCGGTGGCGATGACGATGGCCTTGGTCTCCAGGGTCTGCGTCTTGCCGTCGGCAGCTTGCAGTTCGACCTTGCCGGGCGCGGTAATGCGGCCGGTGCCGAGAAACGTCTCGATCTTGTTCTTCTTGAACAGATAGTCGACGCCCTTGACGTTGCCGTCGACGCCCTTGTCCTTGTATTTGAGCATGGCGGCGAGGTCGACGCTCGGGCTGCCGACCTTGATGCCCATGTCGCCGAATTTGTGCAAAACCTCCTCGTAAAGCTCCGAGGCGTTGAGCATCGCCTTCGACGGGATGCAGCCGATGTTGAGGCAGGTGCCGCCGAAGGTGGCGCGTTTCTCGACCACCGCGGTCTTCATGCCAAGCTGCGCCGCGCGAATGGCGCAGACATAGCCGCCGGGGCCGGTGCCGATAACGATGACGTCGTAGGTCATGAGCTACCTTGGCTCGTTCTCGAGCGCCCCACGAACTTTTGCACGGTCGATGTATTTTGGAAGAATTGTATTATCGTCGATGATTGCAGCCGAAAGCTGCTCAATGGTCAGGTTCTTGGCTCCGGTAAGGTCGGCACCGCGCAGAATTGTCCCCTTAAGGAGGGCTCCATCGAAGTCCGCATTCCGGAAAATGGCGTTGGCGGCATCAGCGTCGGTCAGATTTGCGCCACGAAGCATTGCCCCGCTGAGATCGGTCCGCCGAACGAAAGCCCCATGGATATCGAGCGCCCGCCGGGCAGCGGCTACTTGGCTCTTTCGCATCACGATTCTCCTAGTCTGTTTCGCAGGAGTTTAAAGATTTCCCGGATGTCGATAGGTGGCTCTTCGTCACCGTAATCGATATCACCTGCCCTTAAGTAGGTTTGCAAAAGCTCAAAAATAGGGTCCGATAGGTCAGGGAAATCTCTCGCTACCTCACGCAGAACGTAGATCGCGGCCAACCGGATTTCCAGCTTGGGATCGCGGAGCTGTCCGACCGCGCGATTGAATAATTCAGTCACGTAAGCCCGTCGGGCCAACTCCGCTTGTACATTTGCGGACCGTGCCTGCAGGGCAGCCGGAGACAATTGGCGCCAAGCCAGTATCGCGCCGATGACCGCCGCGAACGCTATCGCAACGTTGCGTAGAATTTCCGAAATCGCGACCCAGTCACTCATAATGCGGGTTCACAAATCCAGCACCAGCCGCGCCGGATCCTCCAGGCACTCCTTCACCCGCACCAGGAACGTCACCGCCTCGCGGCCGTCGACGATGCGGTGGTCGTAGGACACCGCCAGATACATCATCGGCCGGATCTCGACCTTGCCGGCGAGCGCCACCGGCCGGTCCTGGATCTTGTGCATGCCGAGAATGCCGGATTGCGGCGCGTTGAGGATCGGCGTCGACATCAGCGAGCCGTAGATACCGCCGTTGGTGATGGAGAAGGTGCCGCCCAGCAGCTCCTCGATCTTGAGCGTGCCGTCGCGGGCACGGCGGCCGAAGTCGGCGATCGCCTTCTCGATCTCGGCGAGCGATTTGGCATCGCAGTCGCGCACCACCGGCACCACCAAGCCGCGCTCGGTGCCGACGGCGATGCCGATGTGATAGTAATTCTTGTAGATGATGTCGGTGCCGTCGATCTCGGCGTTGACGGCGGGGACTTCCCTGAGCGCCTGCACGCAGGCTTTGACGAAGAAGCCCATGAAGCCGAGCTTGACGCCGTGCTTCTTCTCGAACAGATCGCGATACTGCGCGCGCAGCGCCATGACGTGGCTCATGTCGACCTCGTTGAAGGTCGTCAGCATGGCGGCGGCGTTCTGCGCATCCTTGAGGCGGCGCGCAATGGTCTGGCGCAGCCGCGTCATGCGCACGCGCTCCTCGCGCGCCGCGTCGTCGGCCGGCGACGGCGCGCGGACGTGGACGGCGGCGGCCGGCGCCGCGACCGGAGTCGGCTGCGCGGCGGCGCGCTCGATGGCGGCCAGCATGTCGCCCTTGGTGACCCGGCCGTCCTTGCCGGTGCCCGGCACCGCCGCGGCGTCGACGCCGGATTCGGCGGACAGTCGCCGTACCGAGGGCGCCAACGGCGGCGCCGTCTCGGCGCTGACGGGGCCCGGCTTGGCCGGCGGCGGCGTCACCGCGGACGTCGTCACCGGCGGCGGCTCGGTCCTCGGCTGCGGCGTTTCGGGACCGGCGTCGATCGCTTTCGCCCGTTCGGTTTTCTGATCGGGCCGGCCCGCCGGCACCGCGCCCGGCCCTTCCTTGATCTGACCGAGCACCGCACCGACCGCCACGGTGTCGCCGTCCTTGGCGGCGATGTCGGCGAGCACGCCGGCGGCGGGCGCCGGCACCTCGATGGTCACCTTGTCGGTTTCGAGCTCGACCAGCGGCTCGTCGACCGCCACCGCCTCGCCCGGCTTCTTGAACCATTTGCCGATGGTCGCCTCGGTTACCGACTCCCCGAGCGTGGGCACGCGTATTTCGGCCATGGTCTTATTCCTCGTTCGCGGGACCGTCGGCGTGTGGACCACGGAGGACGGACGTCAGACGACGGATGGAAGATTGTCTTTCTGTCGTCCGTCGTCTGTCGTCTGTCCTCCGTCGTCTGTCGTCCGCTATCCCAATGCATCGTCCAGAAACTGTTTGAGCTGCTTGAGATGCAGCGACATCTGCCCGACGGCCGTCGACGCGGCCGCCGGCCGTCCGGCATAGCGCGCGCGGCGACATTTGGCGCCGATCTGGTTGAGCACCCATTCCAGGAAGATATCGACGAACACCCAGCCGCCCATGTTGCGCGGCTCTTCCTGGCACCAGACGATCTCGGCGTCCTTGAAGCGCGACAGTTCCGACATCAGCGCCTTGGTGGGGAACGGATACAGCTGCTCGATGCGAAGCAGATAGACATCGTCGATGCCGCGCTTCTCGCGCTCGTCGTAAAGATCGTAATAGACCTTGCCGGAGCTCAGCACGACGCGGCGGATCTTGCCGTCGGCAACGAGCTTGATCTTCTCGTCCGGCAGCATCTGCGCGTCGTCCCATAACAGGCGGTGGAACGTCGTGTCCGGCCCCATTTCGTCGAGCCGCGACACGGCGCGCTTGTGGCGCAGCAGCGATTTCGGCGTCATCAGGATCAGCGGCTTCCTAAATTCGCGGTTGAGCTGGCGGCGCAGGATGTGGAAATAGTTGGCCGGCGTCGTGCAGTTGGCGACCTGCATGTTGTCCTCGGCGCACATCTGCAGGAAGCGCTCGAGCCGCGCCGAGGAATGCTCGGGGCCCTGACCCTCATAGCCGTGCGGCAGCAGGCAGACCAGCCCCGACATGCGCAGCCATTTGCGCTCGCCGGACGAAATGAACTGGTCGAACAGCACCTGCGCGCCGTTGGCGAAATCGCCGAACTGCGCCTCCCACAGGGTGAGCGTATTGGGCTCGGCCAGCGAATAGCCGTATTCGAAGCCGAGCACGGCTTCTTCCGACAACATCGAATTGATGACTTCGAAGCGGGCCTGGCCGTCGCCGAGGTGGTTGAACGGCGTGTAGCGGTTCTCGGTCTCCTGGTCGATCAGCACCGCATGGCGCTGCGAGAACGTGCCGCGCTCGGAATCCTGGCCGGACAGCCGCACCTTGTGGCCGTCGAGCAGCAGCGAGCAGAACGCCAGCGCCTCGCCGGTCGACCAGTCGATGCCCGAACCCGTCTCGATTGCCTTGCGGCGGCTCTCGAGGAAGCGGCCGAGCGTGCGATGCAGATGAAAGCCCGACGGCAGCGTGGTGATCTTCTGCCCGATCTCCTTGAGCTTGCCGAGCTCGACCCCGGTGTGGCCGCGGCGCGGATCGTCGGCGCTGTCGGCGGTCTTGAAGCCGGACCAGCGGCCGTCGAGCCAATCGGCCTTGTTGGCGCGGTAGCTCTGCGCCGCTTCGAGCTCGACATCGAGGTGGCTGCGCCAATCCGCCTTCATCTTGTCGACTTCGCCGGCGGTGACGACGCCCTCGTCGACCAGTTTCTGGCTGTAGATTTCCAGCGTCGTCGGATGCGCCGCAATCGCCTTGTACATCAACGGCTGGGTGAACGACGGCTCGTCGCCCTCGTTATGGCCGTGGCGCCGGTAACAGAACATGTCGATCACGACCGGCTTCTGGAATTTCTGCCGGAACTCGGTGGCGATCTTGGCGGCGAACACCACGGCCTCCGGATCGTCGCCGTTGACGTGGAAGATCGGCGCCTCGATCATCTTGGCGACGTCGGACGGATACGGCGAGGAGCGCGAATAGCGCGGGTTGGTGGTGAAGCCGATCTGGTTGTTGACGATGAAATGCACCGAGCCGCCGGTGCGGTGGCCGCGCAGCCCGGACAGGCCGAAACATTCGGCGATCACGCCCTGGCCGGCGAACGATGCGTCGCCGTGCATGAGCAGCGGCATCACCATGGTGCGGTCGTCCGGCGTGGCGCCGAGCTGATCCTGCTTGGCGCGCACCTTGCCGAGCACCACCGGGTCGACGATTTCGAGATGCGAGGGATTGGCCGTGAGCGACAAATGCACCTTGTTGTTGTCGAACTCCCGGTCCGACGAAGCGCCGAGGTGATATTTGACGTCGCCGGAGCCTTCGACTTCGTTCGGCGTCGCCGAGCCGCCCTTGAATTCGTGGAAGATGGCGCGCTGCGGCTTGGCCATGACCTGCGCCAGCACGTTGAGCCGGCCGCGATGCGGCATGCCGATGACGATTTCGCGCACGCCGAGCGCGCCGCCGCGCTTGATGATCTGTTCCAGCGCCGGGATCATCGATTCGGCGCCGTCGAGGCCGAAGCGCTTGGTGCCGGTGAATTTCACATCGCAGAACTTCTCGAAGCCTTCGGCCTCGACCAGCTTGTTGAGGATGGCGCGCTTGCCTTCACGGGTGAACGATATCTCCTTGTCCGGCCCCTCGATGCGCTCCTGGATCCAGCCCTTCTGGGCGCCGTTGGAAATGTGCAGAAACTCGACGCCGAGCGTCTGGCAATAGGTCCGCCGCAGGATGCCGACGATCTGGCGAATGGTGCCGAATTCCAGCCCGAGCACCTTGTCGAGGAAGATCGGCCGATCGAGATCGGCCTCGCCGAAGCCGTAGGTGCGCGGATCGAGCTCCTCCTCGTTCTTCGGCGCCTCCAGCCCGAGCGGATCCAGGTTGGCGTGGAAATGGCCGCGGGCGCGAAAGGCGCGGATCAGCATCAGCGCCCGCACCGAGTCGCGCGTCGCGCGCTCGACATCGGCCGCGGAAAGCTCGACACCGCGGCTCTGCGCCTGGGCCTTCACCTTGGTGCCGAGCGCCTTGCCGAGCTCCGGCCAGTTGCCGTCGAGCGCCGCGACGAGGTCGCCACCGGGCAGCGGCGGCCAATCGGACCTGCCCCACGACGGACCCTGGGCGTTCCTGGCGACGTCGCGCGGGTCGTCCTTCAGGCTTTGGAAGAACGATCGCCACTCGGCATCGACCGCCTGCGGGTCGGCTTCATAGCGGGCATAGAGATCGTCGATATAGGCGGCGTTGCTGCCGTCCAGAAACGAGGTGAGTGCGAAAGCGGCGTTCGCGTCCTGACGGGACATGATTGCGATCCTGGGAACGTATCCCGAACTGTGGATGGGAAACCAAGCGCAACACGTGGAAACCGAACGATCATCGGTCCCCGCCCGGCGCCGGGGATAGTCTTGTACCTTATTTAATCATCCGATGCGGCAGGGAAAAGACGCTATCAGTGAATCATGATTTCAATACTTCAGCCAGCGTCTTGCCGAGGCGCGCCGGCGACGGCGAGACCGTGATTCCCGCAGCCTCCATGGCCGCGATCTTCGAATCGGCGCCGCCCTTGCCGCCGGCGATGATGGCGCCGGCGTGGCCCATCCGCCGTCCCGGCGGGGCGGTTCGCCCGGCGATGAAGCCGACCATGGGCTTGCTGCGGCCGCGCTTGGCCTCGTCCTTGAGGAATTGCGCGGCGTCCTCTTCGGACGAGCCGCCGATCTCGCCGATCATGACGATCGCCTCGGTCGCCTTGTCGGCCAGAAACATTTCCAGCATTTCGATGAAGTCGCTGCCCTTCACCGGATCGCCGCCGATGCCGACCGCCGTGGTTTGACCGAGATGCTCCCGGGTGGTCTGAAACACCGCCTCGTAGGTCAGCGTGCCGGAGCGCGACACGATGCCGACCTTGCCGGGCTTGAAGATGTTGCCCGGCATGATGCCGATCTTGCATTCGCCGGCGGTCATCACGCCCGGGCAGTTCGGCCCGATCAGGCGCGATTTCGAGCCGCACAGCGCGCGCTTGACCTTGACCATGTCGAGCACCGGGATGCCTTCGGTGATGCATACGATCAGCGCAATCTCGGCATCGATCGCCTCGCAGATCGCGTCCGCCGCGCCGGGCGGCGGCACGTAGATGACGCTGGCGTCGCAGCCGGTTTTTTCGCGGGCCTCCGCCACCGTGTCGAACACCGGCAGATCAAGATGCGTCGAGCCGCCTTTGCCGGGCGACACGCCGCCGACCATCTTGGTGCCGTAGGCGATGGCCTGCTCGGAATGAAACGTGCCGTTCTTGCCGGTAAAGCCCTGGCAGATGACCTTGGTGTTGTTGTCGACGAGGATGGACATCACGCGTGCGCCTTCACCGCTTTGACGATCTTTTGCGCCGCATCGTCGAGATCGTCGCCGGCGGTGACGTCGAGATTCGACTTGGCGATGATGTCCTTGCCGAGTTCGACATTGGTGCCCTCGAGCCGCACCACCAGCGGCACCCGAAGACCGACTTCCTTGACGGCGGCGACGACGCCTTCGGCGATGACGTCGCATTTCATGATGCCGCCGAAGATGTTGACCAGAATGCCCCTCACGTTGTGGTCCGAGGTGATGATCTTGAACGCTGCCGCCACTTTTTCCTTGGTGGCGCTGCCGCCGACGTCGAGGAAGTTGGCCGGCGCCATGCCGTAGAGCTTGATGATGTCCATGGTCGCCATGGCGAGCCCCGCGCCGTTGACCATGCAGCCGATCGAGCCGTCGAGCGCCACGTAATTGAGATCGTATTTCGAGGCTTCGATTTCCTTTTCGTCTTCCTCGGTGATGTCGCGCAGCGCCAGGATGTCGGGATGGCGATAAAGCGCGCTGTCGTCGAAGCCCATCTTGGCGTCGAGGCAGATCAGTTCGCCGGTCTTGGTGACCACCAACGGGTTGATCTCGAGCAGGCTCATGTCCTTGGCGAGGAACGCCTGGTAGAGCTTCGGCAGCACGGTTTCGGCCTGTTTGGCGACTTCGCGGCTCAATCCGAGCGCGCGCGCGACATGGCGGGCGTAATGCGGCATGAAGCCGGTCGCCGGATCGACCGAAAAGCTCAGGATCTTGTCCGGCTCGGTGCGCGCGACCTCCTCGATATCCATGCCGCCTTCGGTCGAGGCGACAAAAGCGACACGGGACGTGGTGCGGTCGATCAGCGCCGACAGATAATATTCGCGGTCGATGGCCGAGCCTTCCTCGATATAGAGGCGGCGCACTTCCTTGCCGTGCGGCCCGGTCTGATGGGTGACCAGCGTCGAGCCGAGCAGCCGCTGCGCTTCGCGCTTCACCTCGTCGACCGATTTGACCACCTTGACGCCGCCGGCCTTGCCGCGGCCGCCGGCGTGGATCTGCGCCTTGACGACCCAGACCGGGCCGCCGAGTTCGTTGGCGGCTTTTTCCGCCTCGCCGACGCTGAAGGCCGGGATGCCGCGCGGCACCGGCACGCCGAATTCCCGCAACACGGTCTTCGCCTGGTATTCGTGGATGTTCATGGGTTCCGCCGATTGTCATTGCCCGCGAAAGCGGGCAACCCAGTAAGCGCAAGCGTCCAATCCAAAGTGACTCTTTATCAGTTGTCGCCGACTACTGGATGCTCCGCCTTCGCGGAGCATGACAGAACCGTCAGTTGCCCAGATCGGGCGCGATCTTCTTGCAAGCCTCGACCAGGCCTTCCACGGCCTGTGCCGACTTTTCGAACATGGTGCGCTCGGCGCCGTTGAGCTCGATCTCGACGATGCGCTCGACGCCTTTGCTGCCGATCACCACCGGCACGCCGACGTAAAGATCCTTGATACCATACTCGCCGTTGAGCCAGACGGCCGCCGGCAGCACGCGCTTCTTGTCGCGCAGATAGCTTTCGGCCATGGCGACGGCCGAGGCCGCGGGCGCGTAGAACGCCGAGCCGGTGCGCAGCAGGCTGACGATCTCGCCGCCGCCGTTGCGCGTGCGCTCGACGATCGCGTCGATGCGCGCCGGCGTGGTCCAGCCCATCTTGACGAGGTCGGGCAGCGGAATGCCGGCGACCGCCGAATAGCGCACCAGCGGCACCATGCTGTCGCCGTGGCCGCCGAGCACGAAGGCCGTGACGTCCTTGACCGAGACGTTGAACTCGTCGGCCAGGAAATAACGAAACCGCGACGAATCCAGCACGCCGGCCATGCCGACGACCATCTGCTTGGGCAGCCCGCAGCATTTCTGCAGCGCCCACACCATGGCGTCGAGCGGATTGGTGATGCAGATGACGAAGGCATTGGGCGCGTACTTCTTGAGACCGGCGCCGACCTGCTCCATCACTTTGAGGTTGATGCTCAGCAGATCGTCGCGGCTCATGCCGGGCTTGCGCGGCACGCCGGCGGTGACGATGCACACCGACGCGCCCTCGATGCCCTCGTAGGAATTGGTGCCGGTGAAGCGGACGTCGAAGCCGTCGACCGGCGACGACTGGACGAGATCGAGCGCCTTGCCTTGCGGCACCCCCTCGGCAACATCGAACAGGACGACGTCGCCGAGCTCCTTGAGACCGATCAGATGCGCCAGCGTCCCGCCAATTTGACCTGAGCCGATCAATGCAATCTTGTTTCGCGCCATCGGATGAATGTCCTTGATTGGCAAAACTGGCCCGGCTGCCGCGGTCATTAGCCGTTTCGGGGCATGCGTTCAAGTCGGCTGGCAGCGGCGCGCCGGGCCAGCGGAACGAAAAGGGTCGCAGCGCCATTGAATGGCGGGCCGGTGCGGCCGTGGCAATCGAATCGAGAGCGGATATGACAACCAAACGCCGGCCGGGACAATCGTTGCTGGCGATGCTCGGGCCGGGACTGGTCACCGGCGCCGCCGACGACGACCCCAGCGGCATCGCCACCTATTCGCAGGGCGGCGCCCAGTTCGGCTACGCGCTGGGCTGGACGATGTTTCTCACCACGCCGTTCATGATCGCCATCCAGATGGTCAGCGCCCGCATCGGCGCGGTGACCGGGCAAGGTCTCGCCGCCAATATCGCCAAGGCGCTGCCGCGCCTGGTCCTGCACGGCATCGTCGGGCTGTTGCTGTTCGCCAACACGCTCAACATCGCCGCCGATATCGCCGCGATGGGCGACGCCTTGCGGCTTATCGCCGGCGGACCGGTGCTGCTCTACATCGCGCTGTTCGGCATCGGCTGCCTCGCCGCCGAGATCCTTGTTCCGTACCATATCTATTCGGGATATTTGAAATTGCTGACGCTGGTGCTGTTCGCCTATGTGGGCGCCGCGTTCAGCGTCCACATTCCCTGGGGCGAGGTGGCGGCCGCGACCTTCGTCCCGCAGCTGTCGTGGAGCCGCGACTTCACGCTGATGCTGGTGGCGATCTTCGGCACCACGATCAGTCCGTACATGTTCTTCTGGCAGGCGTCGCTCGAGGCTGAGGAGCGCAAGCTGCGCGCCAAGCTGGTGACAAAGACGGTGGCCACGACGATCACGCCGAACCGCAAGCAGCTGCGCGAGCGCGACGCCACGCGCATCGGCGTCGACACCGCGACGGGCATGATTTTCTCGAACCTGATCGGCTTCTTCATCATCATCACCACGGCGGCGACGCTGCACGCCCACGGCGCGACCAACATCGGCACGGCGGCGCAGGCCGCCGAGGCGTTGCGGCCGCTTGCCGGCCCGCTGGCGTTCTTTCTGTTCGCATTGGGGATCATCGGCACCGGCTTGCTCGCCGTACCGGTGCTGGCGGGGTCGGCGGCCTATGCGGTGGCGGAAAGTTTCGGCTGGGGCGGCAGCCTCGAATTGCCGGCCAAGAGCGCGCCGGGCTTCTATCTGACTGTCGGCGCCGCCACGCTCGCCGGACTGGGCGCGGCGCTCACGCCGCTCGATCCGATCCGCATGCTGTTCTGGAGCGCCGTCGTCAACGGCGTCGTCGCCGTGCCGCTGATGGTCGCGATGATGGTGGTGGTAACGAGCCGCAAGATCATGGGCAAGTTCGCGGCTTCGCGCGCCTTGATGATCGGCGGCTGGAGCGCCACCATGCTGATGGCCGTGGTCGTCGCCGCCATGCTGGCGACCAGCGTCGGCCTAGGTTTCGACGATGCCGGCTGACGATCCCGACAGCTGCGAATGCGCCGTGCCGTGCGGCCGCGCCAGGTAGGCTTGCGAGCGCATCTCGATGAGGCGCGAAGCGGTGCGCTTGAATTCCTGGGCCTCGAATCCTTCGTCGGCCCGGTAGAGCGCGTCGGGCTCCGCGGCGGCGGACGCGATCAGCTTCACGTTCATGTCGTAAAGCGTGTCGATCAGGATGATGAAGCGCTTCGCGGCGTTGCGGTTGTCGTAGGTCATGACCGGAACGTGGTCGAGAATGAGGGTGTGGTATTCGTGGGCGATGCGCAGGTAATCGGCGGCGGCCAGCGGCTGCTCGCAGAGATCATGAAAGCCGAAACGCGCCACGCCCATGAAGGCGCGCGGCACCCGCACGCTGCGGCCCTTGAGCGGCAGGTCTTGCGGCGAGCCGTCATGGCCGCCGGCGAGCCGCCGCCACGCCGCGTCGAGGGCGGCGTCGGCCGCGGCGTCGGCCGGAACGTACCAGACCGGCAAGCCGGCCAGCTTCTCCAGGCGGAAATCGGTGCGCGCATCGAGCCGCACCACGTCCATATAGTGCTCCAGCATATGGATGAACGGCACGAACAGGGCGCGGTTCAAGCCGTCTTTGTAAAGGTCGTCCGGCGGCACGTTGGAGGTCGCGACCACGACCACGCCGCGCTCGAACATCACCGCGAACAGGCGGCCGAGAATCATGGCGTCGGCGATGTCGGTGACGTGGAATTCGTCGAAGCAAAGCAGCCACGCCTCCTCGGCCAGCTGCCGCGCGGTGAGGTGGATCGGATCTTCGCCGGCATGCTCGCCGAGCTTCATCTGCTGACGAAAGCCGTAGATCCGCTCGTGCACGTCGAGCATGAATTCGTGAAAGTGCACGCGGCGCTTGCGCGCGACCGGACTGGCCTCGAAGAAGAGATCCATCAGCATGGTCTTGCCGCGGCCGACGCTGCCGTAGATGTAGAGGCCCTTCAATCGCGAATCCTTGGCCTCGCGGCTGCCGAACAGCCAGCCCAGCGACGACGATTTGCGCGCCAGCCGATATTCCACGATGCGCGCTTCGAGCCGCGCCAGCTTATCGACGACGGCGAACTGCGCTTCGTCGCGGCCGATGCGGCCGGCGGCGACGCCGGCGAGGTATAGCGCGGAGACGGAGCTCGACATTTCGGGGATTAACCGTTGTGCTGGAAACGTGGCGGGAAACGGTACGCTGAAGCGGCGGCCGGCCGGGATGGTGTGGTGTTCAAACAATCGTGGGCGATTTACTAGCCATGCGTATAGGGAATGTGGGCATGTTGCTCAATGCTTCGCCTTGCCAAATTTTCGCGCCCCCCGACATGATCGATGAGATTCGGCGTGCGCGCGAAAGACGCTGTCACGCCGGCTGGCTGTTCTGGAGGAAGCGATCTGGAGGGTGCCATCGACCACAGCGTCAGGAGACCCTCGGAATGCAGGATGTTCTTCCCGAAGGCGGCGTAATCCGCAAATTGTGGATCGGCGAAGCGGACAAATACCACGACCATGTGCTGCGTCTCGATCCGGCGAGCCGGCATAACCGGTTCGCCGGCAGCGTATCCGATGAGTTCGTCCGCAAATATGTCGACCTGTCCATTTCGCTCGATACCGTCGTGCATGGTTTTTTCATCGGCGGCATGCTGCGCGCCGCGGCGGAATTGCGGCCGCTCGGCATGCGGTTTCCACGCCAGGCCGAAGCCGCGATCAGCGTCGAGAAACCGTGGCAGAGCCATGGCGTCGGTTCGGCGCTGCTGCGCCGCACCCTGCTCACCGCGCGCAACCGCGGCGTGGAGCTCTTGCACATGGCCTGTCTCGCCGAGAACCGCCGCATGCAGCAGCTGGCGCGCAAGTTCGACGCGGAATTGTCGTTCGACTTCGGCAGTGTGGTCGGCGAGGTCGAATCCTCGCGGCCGACGCCGCTGTCGATGATGCGCGAGTTCATGGCCGACGGCCACGGCTTCGCGACCGCCATGCTGGATTTGCAGACCAGAATGCTGAGGGCCTGACCTCCAGCCGCGTCGGCGCTCGCTCCATACGCTCGGCGCGAGCTTTCCGCGCGCCCGAACCGGCGATCCTGAGTTGCGTTGCATTTGCGAACGTCACAATGTCTGCTGTGGCCATGACGATGGCCGCCGACGGCGCTCCCGCACTGGGGGCCGCGACCAAGCGACGCCGACGGCTGATCCGGCCGGCGCTGGGCTTCGTGCTGCCGGTCACCCTGGCGCTGGCGTGGGAAATCATCGTGCACATGGGATGGGCGAGCGGGCGGCTGGCGCCGCCGCCGTCGGTGGTGTTCGCGACCTTCACCGATCTCGCCCGCACCGGCGAACTGCAGCGCGACACGTTGGTGACCCTGGGACGGGTGGCGGCCGGCTTCGCCATCGGCGTCTTTGTCGCCACCATCATCGGCGCCGCCGCCGGATATTCGCCCCTGGTGCGGCGGCTGCTCGATCCGAGCTTGCAGGCGCTGCGCGCCATCCCGTCGATCGCCTGGATTCCCTTGTTCATTCTCTGGCTCGGCATTTTCGAGGCGTCGAAGATCACCTTGATCGCGCTCGGCGTGTTCTTTCCGGTGTATCTCGGGCTGATGGGCGCCATCCAATCGGTCGACCGCAAGCTCATCGAAGTCGGCCGCGCCTTCCGGCTGTCCGATATCGCCATGGTGCGCCGGATCCTCCTGCCGGCGGTGCTGCCGGCTTACGTCCTTTCGTTGCGCTCGGGGCTCGGTCTCGGCTGGATGTTCGTCGTCGCCGCCGAACTGATGGGCGCCTCCGAAGGCCTCGGTTATCTGCTGATCGACGGCCAGCAGCTCGGCAAGCCGGCGGAGATCGTCGCCGCCATCGTCGCCTTTGCCATCGTCGGCAAGGCAACCGATTGGTTGATCGCACTCGCCGCCGCGCCGTTCCTGCGCTGGGAAGACGTCGTGCGCTCGGAATAGGTCACCCCATGCTGGTCCTGGAACGCGTCGGCAAGACTTATCCCAACGGCGTGCATGCGCTCGGCGCGGTGTCGCTCGAGGTCGCGCTCGGCGAGATCGTCGCCGTCATCGGCGGCTCCGGCTGCGGAAAATCGACGCTGCTGCGGGCGGTCGGCGGGCTCGATCCGCCGAGCAGCGGCTCCGTTGTGCTCGACGGCGAGCGCATCATGGCGCCGCACCCCAAGATCGGCATCATTTTCCAGGAGCCGCGTTTGTTGCCGTGGCTCAAGGTGGCCGACAACGTCGGCTTCGGCCTTGGCGACCGGCCGCGGGCGGAGCGCGCGGCGCGCGTCGCCGCCGCGCTGCAACGGGTCGGGCTGTCCGACAAAGCGGCGGTATGGCCGCGCGAGCTGTCCGGCGGCCAGGCGCAGCGGGTCGCCATCGCCCGCGCGCTGGTGCCGCGGCCGCAGGTGCTGCTGCTCGACGAGCCGTTCTCGGCACTCGACGCCTTCACCCGCGCCGATCTGCAGGATCATCTGCTCGATCTGTGGGCCGACGCCAGGCCGACCTTGATCGTGGTGACCCATGACGTCGATGAAGCCATCGTGCTCGCCGACCGCGTCATCGTGATGTGCTCGCGCCCGGGACGCGTCTTCGACGCCATCGCGGTGGATCTGTCGCGGCCGCGCGACCGCCAGTCCGCCGCCTTCGATTTCGTCAAGCGCCGCGTCCTGACCGCGCTCGACCGCTCGCTCGACCGTGCGACAGCCGGCGCCGAAGACGAGCCCAAGGCCGATGCCGGCGCCGCGTTGTGGTGGTAGGACGGAGGACAGATGACGGAGGACAGACGACGGATGTAATGCGGTTTCTGCGCTATCTGTCCTCTGTCGTCCGTCGCTTCCTCTATATCCTGCCCGCCACGTTGTCACAGAAGGAACCCTGCCGATGGACTCCGCCGGGCTGCGCGCGCTGCAGGCGCCGATCAAGGAGCGCTACAAAGCCGACCCGAACGCCGGCCTGATCACGCTGCGCGCCAAAGGCGCCCTCGACGACGCCAATATCGCCTGCAAGGTCGAGACCGGCCGCGCGCTCGCGGTCGCCGGGCTGCATCCGGCCACCGGCGGCTCGGGGCTCGAATTGTGCTCCGGCGACATGCTGCTCGAGGCGCTGGTGGCCTGCGCCGGCGTGACGCTGAAGGCGGTGGCGACCGCGATCGACATCCCGCTCAAATCGGGCACGGTCTCGGCCGAGGGCGACCTCGATTTCCGCGGCACGCTCGGCGTCGCCAGGGATGCGCCGGTCGGCTTCGCGCAAATCCGCCTCGCCTTCGACGTCGACACCGACGCGCCGGCGGACAAGCTCGATCAGCTTCTGAAGCTCACCGAGCGCTACTGCGTGGTCTACCAGACGCTGAAAAGCGGACCGCCGATCGCGGTGAGCCTCAAACGGGCGAAATAAGATCCTGCCCTTGCGTTTGCCGGCCCGGGCTCCGCCCTGGCGCAGCGCGAGGCTGATTTCACCGTGGTGAATTCCATGTCTCCCGAACTCCTGTTCTGGTCCGAGCTTGCACTCAAGATGGCGATGACGGCCGCGGTCGTCGTCGTCGTTTCGATTGTGGTCGAACGCAGCGGCCCGTTCTTGGGCGCGCTGATCGCGGCGCTGCCGACCGCGGCCGGCGCCGCCTATATCATCCTCGCCATCGAGCATCCGCCGGGCTTCATTGCCGCTGGCGCCGTCGGCAGCGCCGCGGCAACCGCGGCGGTTTCGATCTTTGCGCTCGCCTACACGGTGCTGGCCCAGCGCCACGGACTCATTGTCAGCCTCGGCGTCGCCATGGCGATATGGTTCGCCGGCGCCGCCGCCTTGCGCCTGGTGGAATGGACGCCATTGACCGCGCTTGCGCTCAATGTGGCGGTGTTCGGCGTCACCATCCCGCTGAGCTGGCGCCACCGCACGTCCGGGCCGCCGCGGAAATTCCTGCGCACCGCATTCGACATTCCGCTCCGCGCGCTGACCACGGCCGTCGTGGTCGCCGTCGTCACCACGGCGAGCCACCGCATCGGCTCGTTCGTGTCCGGGGTGTTCGCGGTGTTTCCGATCGTGATGGCGAGTTCGATCGTCATCCTGCATCCACGGATCGGCGGCAAAGCGTCGGCCAGCATGCTGGCCCATTCGCAGATCGCCCTGATCGGGCTGTGGCTCGGCTTCCTCGCCGTACACTATCTGGTCGCCCCGCTCGGCGTGTGGTGGGCGTTGGCGCTGGGGTTTTCGGTGTGCGCAGCCTGGAGCGGCGTTTTGTTCCTGCTGCGACTGCAGGCTACCCGTCGCGCTTCGCCAGTTGCGCCTTGAGCGCGTAGAGCGCTTCGAGCGCGTCGCGCGGCGACATTTCGTCGGGATGGAGCGCTGCCAGCATGTCGACCAGCGCCGCGAGCGCGGCATCGCCCGGCGCCGCGGCGGCCGGCCGCGCCGCCGCGGCAAACAGCGGCAGGTCGTCGATCAATCGCCGCGCCGGCGAGGTGCGGTCCTCGGCTTCGATCTGGGCCAGCACCAGCTTGGCGCGCTCGATCACCGACGGCGGCAGGCCGGCAAGCTTGGCCACCTGGATGCCGTAGGAGCGGTCAGCGGCGCCGGGCACCACCTCGTGCAGGAAGACTACGTCGCCCTGCCACTCCTTGACCCGCATGGTGGCGTTGTGGAGCCGCTTCAGCTTGGCGGCGAGCGCCGTCATCTCGTGGAAGTGGGTGGCGAACAGCGCCCGGCACCGATTGCTTTCGTGCAGATGCTCGATGGTCGCCCAGGCGATCGACAGCCCGTCGAAGGTCGCGGTGCCGCGGCCGATCTCGTCGAGAATGACCAGCGCACGGGCGCCGGCTTGATTGAGGATCGCCGCGGTCTCGACCATCTCGACCATGAAGGTGGAATGGCCGCGCGCCAGGTCGTCGGCGGCGCCGACCCGCGAGAACAGCCGATCCACCACGCCGATATGGGCGCGCCGCGCCGGCACGAAGCTGCCGATTTGCGCCATCACCGCGATCAGCGCGTTCTGGCGCAGGAAGGTCGACTTGCCCGCCATGTTGGGGCCGGTGACGAGCCAGATGCGGCCGGCCGCCTCGCCAGCCTCACCGGCATGCGGCAGGGGATAGGCCGCGGGCGGCGGCGACAGATCGCAATCGTTGGCGACGAACGGACCGCCGTCCTTGGCCAGCGCCTGCTCGACCACCGGATGGCGCCCGCCGACGATGACAAAGGCGAGACTGCCGTCGACCTCGGGCCGCACATAGTCGCGCTCGATCGCGAGCGTCGCCAGCGCCACAGCGACGTCGACCAGCGCCAGCGCTTCCGCCGCCGCCTTGATGGCTGCGCTCGCCGCGGCGACCGTGGCGGCGAGGCGATCGAAGATTTCCAGCTCCAGAGCCAGCGCCCGATCGGCGGCGGTGGCGATCTTCGATTCCAGTTCGCCGAGCTCGGTCGTGGTGAAGCGCACCTGGCCGGCCAGCGTCTGCCGATGGATGAAGGTGGCGTTGAACGGCGCGTTCAAGAGCTTCTCGCCGTGCTGCGCGGTGACGTCGACGAAATAGCCGAGCACGTTGTTGTGCCGGATCTTCAGCGTGCGGACGCCGGTGGTCTCGGCGTAGCGCACCTGCAGGGCGGCGATGACGCGGCGCGATTCGTCGCGCAGCGCGCGGGATTCGTCGAGCGCCGCCTCGAACCCGGGGCGGACGAAGCCGCCGTCGCGACGGAATGCCGGCAGCTCATCGGCCAGCGCCTGCGCCAACTCGGTGGCGATGGCGGCATCCGGCCGGCGCAATCCGGTGACGGCCTGCGCGATGTCGCGCGGCAGCACGGAACCGTTGCCGGCCAACGCCGCAAGCCGCACGGCGAATTGTGCCGCCGCGGCGATGCCGTCGCGGATCGCGGCGAGGTCGCGCGGCCCGCCGCGGCCGATGACGATGCGCGCCAGCGCACGCTGCAGGTCCGGCACCGCCTTGAGGCTCAGGCGGAAATCGCCGCGCGCGGCGCTGTCGTCGACGAACGCCGCCACGGCGTCGAGCCGATGGGCGATTTCCGTCGCATCGGTCAGCGGCGCGGCGAGCCGCTGCGCCAACAGCCGCGAGCCGGCCGCCGTCACCGTGCGATCGATGGCGGCAAGCAGCGAGCCGCGCCGCTCGCCGCCGAGCGTGCGGACCAATTCGAGATTGCTGCGGGTCGCCTGGTCGATGGCGAGCGTCGCGCCGGCCGCTTCGCGGGTCGGCGGCGACAGCGGCGGCCGCTTGCCGATCTGGGTGCGCTCCACATAGGTCACCGCGGCCGCCACGGCGGTCAGCTCGAGGCGCGAGAACGCCCCGAACGACGCGGAGGTCGCGACGCCGAAGAAGCCGGCCAGCCGCCGCTCCGCCGTGGCGCCGTCGAACACGTCGCGGGTCAGCGGCGTCAACGCCGGCAACGACCGCAGATAGGGCGACAGCTCGGCGTCGGCATAGACCGCATCGGCGACGATGATCTCGCCGGGCTCGAGGCGCGCGATGGCGGCGGCGAGCGTCGCGCGGTCGCATTCGGCGACACGGAACTCGCCGGTCGAGATGTCGATCCAGGCCAGCGCGAAACGGTCCTCGGTGGCGGACAGCCGCGAGCGCGCCAGCGCCAGGAGATAATTGTTGCGCCGGGCGTCGAGCAGCGAATCCTCGGTCAGCGTGCCGGGCGTGACCAGCCGCACCACGTCGCGTCGCACCACGCTCTTGGCGCCGCGCTTGCGCGCTTCGGCAGGTTCCTCGAGCTGCTCGCACACCGCGACGCGGTGGCCGAGCGCGATCAGGCGATGCAGATATTCGTCGGCGCGCTCGATCGGCACGCCGCACATCGGAATGTCACGGCCGAGATGCTTGCCGCGCTTGGTCAGCACGATGCCGAGCGCGCGCGAGGCGATTTCGGCATCGTCAAAGAACAATTCGTAGAAGTCGCCCATCCGGTAGAACAACAGGCAGTCCGGATTGGCGGCCTTGATCTCGATATATTGCTCCATCATCGGGGTGACGCGGCCGCCATCGTCGCCGGCTTTGGCGGCGCTCGGCCCGTTCCCCGATATCGGCACATCGCCGTCCGGCTGGTGCGCTTCGACTATGGCCATCCGGCATTCACCTGGCCTAAGTATTGCGGCCTCGTTGGCGGCCCAATCTGCCGCCGATCATTTATCGCAAAATCACAGGGAAGGTCGATGACCAAGGAAACCCATACCGCGCTGAAGCGGCAGCTCATCACCGCCGGCAAAGTGCTGGTCGCCGAGGGCCAAGACGATTTCACGCGCGGCCACATTGCGGTGCGCGTGCCGGGCGAGCCGAAGCTGTTTTTCATGAAGCCGCACAGCATCGGCCTCGACGAGATCACGATGAAGAACATCCTCACCATCGATCTCGAAGGCGCGGTGGTCGCCGGAACGGCGCGGCGCCACAGCGAGGTCTACATCCATTCCGAGATCTTCAAGGTGCGTCCCGACGTCAATTGCGTCATCCACACCCATCCGACCTATTCGGTGGCGCTGTCGGCCACGGGCCGGCCGATCAAGGCCTATAGCCAGCCGGGCGCGATGTTCGCGGGCGAGGTCGGCGTCTATGCCGATACCATCACGCTCATTCGCACGCCCGCCATGGGGGCCGGCGTCGCCAAGGCGCTCGGCAAGCACCGCGCGGTGCTGCTTCGGAACCACGGCGTGGTGGTGACGGGCAAGACCATCGAGGAAGCCGTCATCGCCACCATCATGCTGGAGAACGCCGCGACGATTCAGCTCCTGACCGAAGCCGCCGGCGAGCCCGGACCTGAATTCCCGCCCGACGACGTGGCGAAATTCAAGCAGGAGATCGGCCAGCCCGAGCAGTTCAGCATCAATTTCGATTATCTCGCCCGCCGCGTGGCGCGCCGCGAGCGGAGCTGAGGCGCAGCGGCTGGACTTCAGCGGCTCCTTCTCCCCGCGTGCGGGGAGAAGGTCGCGATGACGGGGCCCATCCGCCGGGCCCGAATCGCGGCGGTGCAATCACTTCACCAGTTTCTTGCCGGTGACCGCTTCGAGGTTCTTGTAGAACACCTTGTCGGCGAGCGCCTTGTCCATCTTGAGCGCGTCGAGAATGCGCAGCGTCTCGCGCGGAAACATGGTGCCGCCTTCCGGGTCGAACGGACAATCGGACGCGAACACGATCTTGTCGTGGTCGAAGAATTCCATGCCGCACTTGGTTGCCGGCTCGGCGGTGAACGCCGCGGTATCGGCCCAGAAATCGTGCTTGAAATAATCGAGCGGCCGCTTCTTCAGGCTCTTGCGCAGCGAGACATAATCCTCGTCGGTGGTGCGGTTGCCCATCACGTCGTTGCCCGGCCCGAGCCGGCCTTCGAGCATCGGCACGATGCCGGCGAAGTGGTGGGTGATGATCTTCAGGTTGGGATGGGTATCCATGATCCTGGAATAGACCAGGCGCAGCATGGCGCAGGCGGTCTCGTACGACCAGCCGATGGTCCACCAGATCTCGTACAGCGACCTGGTCTCGTCGAGATAATCCGCCGTCTCGGCGCCGCGCGCCGGATGAATCCAGATCGGCGCGCCGAGCTCGTTCATCTTCTCCCAGAACGGGGCATATTCCGGGCGGTCGATCGGCTTGCCGGCGACGTTGGTGTAGATTTGCACGCCGAGCGCGCCGTTCTTGAGCGCCCGCTCGGCCTCGCCGACCCCGGCGTCGGACGCCGCCAGCGAAACCTGAGCCACCCAGCCGGGGAAGTGGTCCTTGTCCTTGGCGATCAGTTCGGCGAAGCCGTCGTTGATGATGCGGCAAAACTCGTCGATGTCGGCCGGCGTCTTGGCGAATTTCTCGATCGGCGGCTGCGGATAGGACAGGATTTGTTGGTAGTCCTTGTGGCCGTCGACGATCTTCTTGCGCACGTCGAGATCGAACAGCGCCGGCAGCGAGCGGATGCGCTTGCCCATGTCCTTATAGTCGCCAGCGACCTCGTTGAGCTTGTCGAAGAATTTTTTCGGAAAAAAATGAGTGTACGCATCGACGCGCATTGGCGTTTCCTCCATTTGGCGATCAGGCTTCTAGCATCGTGCTCTTGTTCCGTCACCCCATCGTCATTGCGAGCGAAGCGAAGCAATCCAGGGCAGCGGGAAAGAGTTGGATTGCTTCGTCGCGCTGCTCCTCGCAATGACGGCGAGAGTTATTCGTGCTGGCTTTTCCGGCCATTCATGGCGAGGGAAAAGGCTGTTGCCTCAGCCGGGCGACCAGTTCGGCGGGCATCGGCTGCGAGCGCAGGCGGGTCGGATCCTTCGGATCGCGGACGACCCAGACGCGCGTTTCGGACCCTTCGACCGCGAGCGCGCCCGCATTGGTCAGGCGATGCTCGACCTTGAAGCTCGAGCGGCCGCAGGCGACGACAGCGGTCTCGACCGCGACCTCGTCGCCGAACCGCGTCGGCAGCCGGAACCGCGCGCGCGTTTCCACCAGGGGATGTCCCGCAATGTCATAGGCCTTGAGATAGTCGATCTTCTTCATGCCGAGCGCGCGCTCGATCAACATGGTGGTCGAGACGTCGAATATCTCGAAATAGCGCACATAGAAAATGATGCCGGCAGGGTCGCAATCGCCCCATTCTATTCGGGTTTTGCGGATGTTGCTGAGCATGGAATCGGACGACGGAGGACGGACGACGGAGGACGGATTATCGATCAATTCGCAGTTTCATCATATCTGTCCTCTGTCGTCTGTCGTCCGTCGTCCGTCCTCCGCCGTCCGTCATCTGGGCCCCATCCGCAGCGCGCCGTCGAGGCGAATGACTGCGCCGTTGAGGTAGCGGTTCTCGATCATGTGCCGCACCAGCGCGGCGTATTGCGGCGGCTGGCCGAGCAGCTTGGGAAACGGCACCGAGGCGGCCAGGCTCTGCTGCGCCGCTTCCGGCAGCGCGTGCAGCATCGGCGTCGAGAAAATTCCCGGCGCCACGGCGTTGACGCGGATGCCGAACTGGGCGAATTCGCGCGCCGCCGGCATGACCAGCCCGACCACGCCGCCTTTCGACGCCGCATAGGCGGCCTGGCCGATCTGACCCTCATAGGCGGCGACCGACGCGGTGCAGACGATGATGCCGCGCTCGCCGTCGGCCAGCGGTTCGAGCGCCTGCATGTCGGCGGCGACGAGCCGCATGGCGTTGAAAGTGCCGATCAGATTGATCGCCACGACGCGTTCGAAATCGGCGAGCGGCATCGGTCCGTCGCGGCCGACGATGCGCTTGGCCGGCCCGACGCCCGCACAGTTGATCAGGATGCGGGCGTTGCCGTGGCTCCCGGTTGCCGCGGCGACGGCGTCGGCGGTCTGCTCCGCCGAGGTGACGTCGCAGTGCAGCGCAATGCCGCCGATGCCTTTGGCGACGGCGCGCGCGCCGTCATCGTTGACGTCGAGGATGGCGACCTTGGCGCCGGCCGCCGCCAGCATGGCGGCGGTCGCGGCGCCGAGCCCCGAAGCTCCGCCCGTGACGATCGCGGCAGATCCGGCAATGTCCATGGTCAATTCATCCGTGCTGCGTGTCATGGCTGCTGGTGTCATGGCCGCGACGATGAGGGGTCGGACACAAAGGCTTGGTCGGACACCAAGGCTTGGCCGAACACCAAGACTTGGTCCGGCGGCGGCTCGGCGTAAAGCTCTTGGACCAGCGCCGCGCGATGCGCAAGAACGGCGCGCTGGTTGATCGAGCCCTTGTCGGTCATCTCGCCGATGTCGAGCGACGGCGGCTCGGCCAGAAGGATCATGCGCGTGACACGGTTCGAGGCGCCGGAGGCCGCCGCGGCAAATGTTTGAATGAGCCGCGCGAACGCGGCCCGCATGCGCTGATCGGCCAGCAAGGTCCGGGGCGACGCGTCCGCGGCGAGACCCGGCAGGTGGTGGCGGCAAGCCTCCAGATCGGGGAACACCAGCGCGGCGACTTCGTCGCGTTCGGCGCCGGCGAACACCACGTCGCGAACCAGCGGCGCAAAATGGGCGATGAAGGATGCGCGCAACGGCCCGACGCTGACCCAGGTGCCGGTGGCGAGCTTGAAATCCTCGGCGAGCCGGCCGTCGAACACCAGACCCTTGGCCGGATCGGCCGGGTCGTCGAACTTCAGGGCGTCGCCGATCTTGTAGAAGCCTTCGTCGTCGAACGCCGCGGCGTTGAGCGCCGCGGCGCGCCAATAGCCGGGCGTGATGTTGGCGCCCTTGAGCCGCGCTTCGAGCTTGCCGTCGCGCGGCACCAGTTTCAGCTCAACCCCCGGCGCCGGCAATCCGATATTGCCGGCGCGCTCGCAGTCCTGTGTGCACGCCACCGCCAGCGGCGCGGTTTCGGTCGAGCCGAGGCTGGATAGAAAAATGATGCGCTCGCCAGTGGTCTCGACCGCGAGCGCCTGCAGGGCATCGAGCACCTGCTGCGACAGGCCGGCGCCGGCATAGAACAGCACCTTGAGCCGGCTGAAGAACTTTTCCCGCAACGCCGCATCGTCCCTGAAAAACGGCAGCAGCATCTCAAAGCCCTTCGGCACGTTGAAATAGATCGTCGGCGCGATGTCGCGCAGATTGCGCACGGTGGCCGCAATGGCGCCCGGCAGCGGCTTGCCTTCGTCGATGTAGAGCGAACCGCCGTTGTCCAGCACCATGTTGAAATTGTGGTTGCTGCCGAAGGTGTGATTCCACGGCAGCCAGTCGACGACCACCGGCGGCTCGTCGGCCAGAAAGGCGAAGCCGGCGCGGATCATCGCCTGGTTGGCGCACAGCATCAGCTGGGTGTTGATGACGCCCTTGGGCTGGCCGGTCGAACCGGAGGTGAAGAGGATTTTTGCGATGGTGTCGGGCCCGACCTTGGCGTGCGCGCCATCCACCGCCGGCGACGATGCGGCCTCGAGCAGCGCACCGAACGGCGTCGTCGGCCGCTCGGCGGGCGCGTTGGCGGCAGTCACCACTTCGACGCCCGGCGGCACCGCCGCCGCGATGGCGCGCGAGAACGCCGCGCCGTCGGCGGCGAAGACGAGACCGGGCGTCAGGATGTCGACGATGGCTTTGAGCTTCTGGAAATCCTGCGACAGCAGCGAATACGGCACCGAGATCGGCGCATAGGGTATGCCGACATGCATGGCGGCAAGGCCCAACAGCGCATGCTCGATATCGTTGCCGGACAGGATGGCAATCGGCCGCTCCGGCGAAAGCGCGCGCTCCAGGAGCGCCGCGGCGATGGCGCGCACCGCGGCCAGCGTCTGCGCATAGGTCACGGTGCGCCAGCCGCCGGCCGCCTGGCGTTGCGCCAGGAAGATGCGCGCCGGCGCAACCTCCGCCCAATGCACCAGCCGTTCGGTGATTTTCTGCGGAAACGGCGGCAGCGGATGCGGCGAACGCATGCGGATGCTGCCGTCGCTGCGGCGCTCGACCACCACGTCCGGCGGGCCGAGCCTGACCGGTCGCAGCGGCGCACGGGCTTGATGGGGGCTCGGTTTGGCGACGGTGGGCGTCATCGGCTAGCTGCGCGACACTTTTGGCCCGCGCTTCTCCAGGAAGGCCCGCAACCGCGCCTTCGCCTCCTCGTCGCTTTGCGCGATCGCCGCGGCCAGCGCCTCGGTGGCGAAGCCGGCGGCGGGATCGCCGCGGGCGATGCGCGGCAACAGCTGCGTCACGGCGAAATTGGTGAACGGCGTGTTGGTGGCGATGCGCTGCGCGAGCGCAAGGCCTTTATCCAGGCCTTTGCCGTCATCGACCAGATAGTGGGTGAGCCCGATGGCCTGGCCCTCCTCGGCGGACAGCGTGCGGCCGGTGAGCATCATGTCCATCATCCGCGCGGTGCCGATCAGCGGCGGCAAGCGCACCGAGCCGCCGCCGCCGACGAAAATGCCGCGGCTGGTCTCCGGCAGCGCGTAGAACGCCGAGCGTTCGGCCACCCGCACATGGGCCGCCGCGGCCAGTTCGAGGCCGCCGCCGACCACCGCGCCGGCCAGCACCGCGACGACCGGCGCCGGACCGAACTCGACGTGCTCGAAGGCGCGCTGCCAGAAGCGCGAATGCGCGACGCCTTCGCGCACGTCGCGCTCGGTGAGCTCCGCAAGGTCGAGCCCGGCGCTGAAATGGCCGCCCGCGCCGGCCAGCACGACGGCGCGGATGTCCTGCGGCAAGGCCGAGAAGAAGGCCTCGATGCCCGCCACGGTCGGATCATCGAGCGCATTGCGTTTTTCCGGGCGCGACAGCGTGAGCACGGCGACGTCGCCGCGCCGCTCGGCGCGCAGCGTCGGCGGCAGGTCGGCGAATTCGGCGGACGTTGCGGGCGTGCTCGTCATGAAATTCCTGCGCTCGTGGCGCCATTTGACCCTGTCCGTCGCGGCCCGTAAATAGCCACGGCAACGGCTCAAGCGCACCAATCAGCGCACAGCTCACGGAGCAAGCGATGCGAGAGGTCTTTATCTGCGATGCCGCGCGCACCGCGATCGGCCGCTACGGCGGCGCGCTGGCCAAGGTGCGGACCGACGATCTCGCCGCGGTGCCGATCCGGGCGCTGGTCGCGCGCAACGCCAAGGCCGACTGGTCGCGGCTCGACGAGGTGTTTTTCGGCTGCGCCAATCAGTCCGGCGAAGACAACCGCAACGTCGCCCGCATGGCGCTCTTGCTCGCCGGCCTGCCCGACAGCATTCCGGGCGTCACCGTCAACCGGCTGTGCGCGTCGGGGCTCAACGCCGTGGGCGACGCGGCGCGCGCCATCCGCGCCGGCGAGATGGATTTCGCCATTGCCGGCGGGGTGGAGTCGATGACCCGCGCGCCGTTCGTCATGGGCAAGGCCGCCGAGGCGTTTTCGCGTGCCGCCGAGGTCTACGACACCACGCTCGGCTGGCGCTTCATCAACCCGCTGCTCAAGGCCCAGTACGGCGTCGACTCCATGGCCGAGACCGGCGAGAACGTCGCCGAGGAATTCCAGGTGTCGCGTCACGATCAAGACGCCTTCGCGCTGCGCTCGCAGCAGCGCGCCGCCGACGCGGTCTGCACCGGCTATTTTGCCCATGAGATCGTCCCGGTCGAAGTGGCGGCCGGCAAGGCGGGAAAGATCGTTGTCAACGAGGACGAGCATCCGCGGCCCGAAACCACGATCGAGGACCTGCAACGCCTCAAGCCGATCGTGCGCAACCCCGGCACCATCACCGCCGGCAACGCCTCGGGCATCAACGACGGCGCCGCGGCGCTGATCCTCGCCAGCGAGGAGGCGGCCAAGGCGCACGGCCTGACGCCGCGCGCCCGGGTGCTCGGCATGGCGTCGGCGGCGGTGCCGCCGCGTATCATGGGTATCGGCCCGGTGCCGGCGACGCGCAAGCTTTTGTCGCGGCTCGGCCTCAAGATCGGCGATTTCGATCTGATCGAGCTCAACGAGGCGTTCGCCTCGCAGGGCGTCGCCTGCCTGCGCCAGCTCGGCGTCCCGGAGGATGCGCCGACACGTCAATCCGCACGGCGGCGCCATCGCGCTCGGCCATCCGCTCGGCATGTCGGGGGCGCGGCTGACGCTGACCGCGGTGCACGGCCTGGAGAAGCACGGCGGCAAGCGCGCGCTCGCCACCATGTGCGTCGGCGTCGGCCAGGGCGTCTCGCTGGCGCTGGAGCGGGTTTAGCGATGGTGTCGTCCTCCGCCAACGGGTCCGGCCCGAAGTGGCCGGCCCGATGACAAGCTCCGGCGGAGGACCCAGTAGCCCCTAAACCTGCGGTGTTTTACTGGATGCCCCGCCTTCGCGGGGCATGACAAGTGAGTGAGAAAGGAATACGTCGCGTGCCGATGAGTCCCGGTTACATTCCGTTTCATCCCAATCCGTCGAAGCCGAAATTCAAGCCGCCGCCGGGCGCCGTCGATGCCCATTGCCACGTGTTCGGGCCGGAGGCGAAATTTCCCTATGCGCCGGAGCGTAAATACACGCCGTGCGACGCGCCGAAGGAAAGGCTGTTCGCGCTGCGCGATTTCCTGGGCTTCGACAAGAACGTCATCGTCCAGGCGTCGTGCCATTCCAAGGACAACAGCGCCATGGTCGACGCGCTCGAAGCGTCGAACGGCAAGGCCAAGGGCGTCGCCTTCGTCGGCGAAGAGGTGACCGACACCGAGCTGACATGGCTGGACAAAGCCGGCGTGCGCGGCGTGCGCTTTAATTTTATCAAGCGGCTGGTCGATTTCACGCCGCGCGACGTGCTGGCGCGCATCGCCGCCCGGGTCGAGGCGTTCGGCTGGCACATCGTCGTCTATTTCGAGATGCCGGACTTGCCCGAGCTGGAAAGCTTCTTCACCGCGCTGCCCACCACCGTGGTGGTCGATCACATGGGCACGCCCGACGTGAAAAAGGGCGTCGACCATCCGGAGAACCAGCGCTTCCACGACCTCTTGGCCAGGCACAAGAACTTCTACGTCAAAGTGACCTGCCCCGAGCGCATGAGCCGCGCCGGGCCGCCCTACGACGACGTGGTGCCGTTCGGCCGCGCCTTGGTCGAACGTTTCCCCGACCGGGTGATCTGGGGCACCGACTGGCCGCATCCCAACGTCAAGACGGCGGCGCCGGACGACGGGCTCCTGGTCGACTACATCCCGAAAATCGCCCCGACGCCGACGCTGCAGCAGGCGCTCCTGGTCGACAACCCGATGCGGCTTTATTGGGGCTGACCCTGCCTCGTCATGACGGGCTTGACCCGGCCATCCACGTCTTTGTTGGCGCGGCCGGCAAGACGTGGATGCCCGGCACAAGGCCGGGCATCCCGGCTTAGAACGTTTCGAATTTGAGGTAACGACTTACGTTGCCAAGCTTGCCTGCGCTATATATGTCAAGCCGAACGGGAGAAAGACGCCGATGGCCCGCGAGCAGCATGATTACGACGATATTCCGGGCACTTTCGTGTTTGACGCCGAGCGGTCGCGCCAGGGCTACGGCATCAACATGTTCTGCATGTCGCTGATGAAGGACGAGAACCGCAAGGCCTTCAAGGCCGACGAGGCGGAATACCTGAAAAAGTTCAAGCTCACGCCGGAGCAGACCGACGCCGTCCTCAGGCGCGACTACAACCGCATGCTCGAGCTCGGCGGCAACATCTATTTCACCGCGAAGCTCGGCGCCGCCGACGGCCATTCGTTTCAGCACCTGGCCGCGGTCATGACCGGGTCGTCGCAGCAGGACTACGCCGCCATGATGCTCGACGGCGGCCGCTCGGTGGACGGCAACCGCTCGCGCACCGGCAAGAACGCGCCGTCGAAATTTATCGCGGCCGCCGCGGCCAAGCCCAAAGCCAAAGCCAAGTCTAAAACCGCCAAGCCGAAATCCAAGACCGTCAAATCGAAATCAACGAAACGGAAGTGAAGCCGTGGCCAGGATCATTGCAGGTGTAGGTTCGTCCCATGTGCCGGCGATCGGCGCCGCACTCGACAACGGCAAGACCGAGGAGCCGTATTGGAAGCGGGTGTTCTCGGGCTTCGAGAAATCGCAAGCGTGGATGCGCCAGACCAAGCCGGACGTCGCCATCATCGTCTATAACGACCACGCCTCGGCATTCTCGGTCGACTTGATCCCGACCTTTGCGCTCGGCTGCGCCGCCGAATTCCCGCCCGCCGACGAAGGCTGGGGACCGCGGCCGGTGCCGGTGGTGCAGGGCCATCCGGCGCTGGCCTCGCACATCGCCCAATCGGTCATCCTCGACGAGTTCGACCTGACCATCTGCAACAAGATGGAAGTCGATCACGGCATGACCGTGCCGATGAACCTGTTGTTCGGCAAGGTGGCGAAGGACGGCCATTGGCCGTGCCCGGTGGTTCCGCTGGCGGTGAATGTCGTGATGTATCCGCCGCCGACCGGCCATCGCTGCTACATGCTCGGCCGCGCCATCCGCAAGGCGGTGGAGTCCTATCCGGACGACCTGCGGGTCGTCATCTTCGGCACCGGCGGACTGTCGCACCAGATTTCCGGCCCGCGCGCCGGGCTCATCAACAGCAAATGGGACAAGAGCTTCCTCGACAATCTGTCGAAGGACCCGCAGAAGCTCGTCAAGATCCCGCACCTCGACTACATGCGCGAAGCCGGCGCCGAGGGCATCGAGATGGTGATGTGGCTCATCATGCGCGGCGCGCTCGACGACAAGGTCGACGAGGTCTATCGCTTCTACACGGTGCCGGCGTCGAACACCGCGGTCGGCCATATCATCCTGGAAAACCGCGCCAAAGGAGCCGCCAGGCGCAAGCCGGCGGCCAGTCACAAACCGGCCGCCAAGCACAAACCGGCCGCCAAGCACAAACGCGCCGCGGCGCGGGCGAAAGTGCAGCGCATTCGCGGTTGATCGTCATTGCGAGGAGCGTAGCGACGAAGCAATCCAGCTCCTCGATGCAGCGCTGGATTGCCTCGCTTCGCTCGCAATGACGGCGATTGCGGCAAATGAGTTTGAGAGGTCGACGATGAAAATCTGCGTAGCGGGACAAGGCGCGTTCGGTCAGAAGCATCTCGACGCGCTCAAGCGCATTCCCGACGTCGAAGTCACCTCGCTGGTTGGCGGCAATCAGGACTCCACCGCGGCGGTGGCGAAGAAATACGGCATTCCGCATTACACCGGCGAACTGTCCGAAGGCATCAAGCGCGCCGACGCCGTGATCCTGACGACGCCGACCAAGATGCATTTCCGCCAGGGCGAGCAGGTGATGCGCGCCGGCCGGCACGTGCTGGTCGAAATCCCGGTCACCGACAGCGTCGAGGACGCCGAGGCGCTGGCCGGGATCGCCGGGGAGACCGGCGTCGTCGCCATGGGCGGCCATGTGCGGCGCTTCAATCCCAGCCACCAATGGGTGCACAAGCGCATCCAAAACGGCGAGCTGAAAATCCAGCAGATGGACGTGCAGACCTATTTCTTCCGAAGAAAGAACATGAACGCCGCCGGCCAGCCGCGCAGCTGGACCGATCATCTGCTGTGGCACCACGCCGCCCATACCATCGACCTGTTCCAGTATCAGGCCGGCGAGACCATTTCCGACTGCTACGCCGTCCAGGGTCCGATCCACCCGCAGCTCCACATCGCCATGGACATGGGCATCGTCGCCAAGACGCCGTCCGGCGCGATCCTGACGCTGTCGCTGTCGTTCAACAACGACGGGCCGCTCGGCTCGTTCTTCCGCTACATCTGCGACAACGGCACCTACAAGGCGTTCTACGACGACCTGTCCGACGGCAAGGACAACAAGATCGACGTCTCCAAGGTCGACGTCTCGATGGACGGCATCGAGCTGGAAGACCGCGAGTTCATCGCAGCGATCAGGGACAAGCGCGAGCCGAACGCCAGCCTGCAACAGCTGCTGCCCTGCATGCACGTGCTCGGTCGGCTGGAAAAGATCATCGACCCGGAGCGCAAGGCGCACGCCTGACCCTCTTGCGCCTCCCCCTTGTGGGCAGCGGCAGGGGTGGGGGTCGCGAGGTAACGCGCAACTGTCGGCGCCGGTGCGGCGCCTCGCGACCCCCATCCTCCCCCACGAGGGGGACGGGAGCGGCAAGCCGCTACGCCCAGCTGGCGAAGCTCAAGCCGGTCCCGGTCCCCGCCGGCGTGCGGTAGCCGGGGACATATTCGAACCAGTTCAGATCGAGGTGCTGGCAGGCGCCGGCGATGCCGACCCAGTTGAGGATCTCGGACGAGCCGGCATGCAGCTTGTTGCGCGGCAGGTTTTGCAGGAACGCCGCGTCCTTGTCGGCGCAGGCCTTGAGGATGGCGCGGTCGAAATCCTCGTCGACCAGAAAGTGGCTCAAGCCGCCGGAGGCGATGATGCCGACGCGCGCGTCGCCCGGATAGCTCTCGACCGCCCTGCGGATCGCCACCCCGAGCTCGTAGCAGCGCCGCGGCCGCGGCTGGTTCGGCGCGAAATAGGTGTTGAGGAACACCGGCACGATCGGAATCGGCTTTTGCTCGTCCATCAGGCGGCGGTGCACATAGGCCATGCCGTGGCCTTCACCCTCGCCCTTGCGCATGCATTTCGACGATGCCGGATCGAAGCCGTTGTCCATCAGCCAATCGATCAGATGCAGCGCCAGCCTGGCGTCGACCGGATAGGCGCGCGGCTTTGCCTCCTCGAAGAAGCCTTGCCGGTTCTTCACGTACCATTCGGGGAACCGCTGATGATACTGCTCGTGCTGCTCGTTGCTGTTGAGGATGGTTTCGCCGTAATAGATCGCAAACGTCGGCCGCGCGTCTTCCAGATAGGCTTCGTCCTGGTCGTCGCTCATGACGACCAGCGCGTCGAGCCCGGCGCCGTTCATCGTCTTGCTGAGGCGCGCCATCGCCGCGCGCACCGTGTTCTGCCGCGCCACGAGTTCGGCCGGCGCCACCATGGCGGCCATCTGCGGATCGGCTTTTTCGAGCAGCTCCGCATAGGTCGTCGGCCGGCCCTCCTTGTCGCGATGCTTGATTTTCTGATCGGTCTCGAGAAAGCGCGGCAGCGTCTCGTCGGCGGCGAGCAGCATCGGCGTGTGCGAGCTTCCGAGCCCGAGAACGATTTTCGCCATTGGCACCTCCCAAAAAGCCGACGTTCCTCTTGCACCGGATGCTAGCACATCCGCGAGATCAAGCGGGCCGCGGGCCGGGCCCGTTGCCGGACGCGACATCGCCGCCGCCGAGACAACCGGTAGCTGGACAAGCGCCGGCCGGAATGTTGGTATGCGGCCAAGCACGAGGCAGCGCGTCTCTTCAGGGAAGGAGCCCTCGTGCCGCAACCGTTATCTTATGGCTGCGGCATGCGCTGCCGCGGCCTGCCGTGTGGGGGAAGTGGGGAAAGAGGACGACCGCGCCGAGCGCGGCGGGTGAGAGGGCGGCGCCGCGATTTCGCGCCTGGCGGATAGGCCCCATCACCCAACTCTCTCCCTCGCACGCCGGGAGAGGGGGGAGGAGGGGCGTGCGCGTTTGAGCAAATCATGCTGACCATCCTGTTCGACGGACTTGCCTATGGCATGCTGCTGTTCGTGCTGGCCTGCGGCCTGTCGGTGACGCTCGGCCTGATGAACTTCATCAATCTCGCCCACGGCTCGTTTGCCATGGCGGGCGGCTATTGCACCGTCATCATCGTCAATCGCATGGGCGTGCCGTTCGCGCTCGGCCTGCCGTTGGCGTTTCTGGTGACGGCGGCGATCGGCGGCCTGTTCGAGCGCACGCTCTACGTCCATGTCTATGCCAAGAGCCATCTCGACCAGGTGCTGTTCACCATCGGGCTGGTCTTCATGTCGGTGGCGGCGGTCGATTACACCATGGGCTCGTCGCAGCAGTTCGTGCAGATCCCCGAGGCCCTGCAAGGCCAGTTCGACGTGTTCGGCGTCGGCATGGGCAAATATCGGCTGCTGATCATCGCGGTGTGCGGGCTGCTGACGGTCGCGCTGCAGCTGATCCTGAGCAAGACCCGGTTCGGCAGCCGGCTGCGCGCGGCGGTCGACGATCAGCGCGTGGCGCGCGGGCTCGGCATCAATGTCGGCGCGGTGTTCGGCATCACCTTCGCGTTCGGTTCGGGTCTCGCCGGCCTCGGCGGCGCGCTCGGCGCCGAAATCCTCGGTCTCGATCCGACCTTCCCGCTCAAATACATGATCTACTTTTTGATCGTGGTGACGGTCGGCGGCACCTCCAGCATCACCGGCCCGTTCGTGGCCTCGATCCTGCTCGGCATCGGCGACGTCGCCGGCAAATATTACGTGCCCAAGCTCGGCGCCTTCGTCATCTACACCATCATGATCGTCGTCCTGCTGTGGCGGCCGCAGGGTCTGTTCGCCCGCAACATCGCCCGATGACCGGGATGGATCCGCTCGCCGCCGAGGTCTCCGACCATCTCAAGCGCCGCGCCCGCTGGTCGCCGTTGGAGGTCTGTTTCTGGGTGTTCGCGTTCGCCACCATCTGGCTGTTCCCCGGCAAGCACCTGATCCTCACCGAGACGGCGATCCTGGCGCTGTTCGCGCTGTCGCTCGATCTGATCCTCGGCTATGCGGGCATCATCTCGCTCGGCCAGGCGGCGTTTTTCGGCCTGGCCGGCTATTTTTCCGGCCTGATCGCCAAATACGGCCTGGTCGACGAGCCGGTGATCGCGCTCGTTCTGTCCGGCGTGGTGGCGGCGGCGCTCGGCTTCGTCACCAGCTTCCTGGTGTTGCGCGGCTCGGACCTGACCCGGCTCATGGTGACGCTCGGCGTCTCGCTGATGCTGGGCGAACTCGCCAACCGCTATTCCGACATCACCGGCGGCGCCGACGGCCTGCAAGGCGTCACCATCGCGCCGATCCTCGGCGTGTTCAATTTCGACCTGTACGGCCATCACGGCTACATCTATTCGCTGGTCGTGCTGTTCGTCTGTTTCGTCATCGCCCGCCGCATCGTCTACTCGCCGTTCGGCCTGTCGCTGCGGTCGCTCAAGGGCAATGCGCTGCGCGCCGCGGCGATCGGCGTCCCGGTGAAGTGGCGGCTGGTCGCGATCTACACGATCGCCGCCGGCTTTGCCGGCATTGCCGGCGCGCTCTTAACCCAGACCACGGCGTTCTGCTCGCTCGACGTGCTGTCGTTGGACCGCTCGGCCGATCTTCTGCTGGTCCTGATCATCGGCGGCACCGGCTATCTGTATGGCGGGCTGATCGGCGCGGTGATCTACAAATTCCTGCAGGATTGGCTGGCGAGCCTGACCCCGCAATACTGGCAGTTCTGGATCGGTCTGGTGCTGGTGACGATCGTGCTGGTCGGCCGCGAGCGCTTCGACGGCGGCATACGCGCGGTGCGCGGCGCGCTGGCGCGGTTCGGCACGCGGCTCGTGACGCGGCTGCCGGCGCTGCCGGGCGCCGCGCCGGACGGACGCTGAGACGCCGTCATGCCGATCCTGCAAACCGTCGGCCTCGAAAAACGCTTCGGCGGCATCGTCGCGGCGCATGACGTTTCGCTGGCGGTCGAAAAAGGCGCCCGCCACGCCCTGATCGGGCCGAACGGCGCCGGCAAGACCACGGTGATCAATCTGCTTACCGGCGTGCTGCGGCCGACCGCCGGCCGCATCTTGCTCGACGGGCGTGACATTACCGACGTGGTGCCGCACCAGCGCGTCCGGCTCGGCATGGCGCGCACCTTCCAGATCAACCAATTGTTTCTCGATCTCACGCCGCTCGAGACCATCGGCCTTGCGGTCACCGAGCGGCTCGGCTCCGGCGGCGACTGGTGGCGGCTGGTCGGCAGCAAGCCCGCGGTGACCGAGGAGATCGTCGAAATCGTCGAACGCTTCCGCCTTGCCGACGTCATGAACGTGCGCACCGCGATCCTGCCGTACGGCAAGCAGCGGCTCCTGGAAATCGCGCTGGCTTTCGCCTGCCGGCCGCGGGTCTTGTTGCTCGACGAGCCGGCCGCCGGCGTGCCCGAGGCCGAGCGCCACGAGCTCTTGGCCACTATCGCGGCGCTGCCGGCCGAAGTCACCGTGCTGCTGATCGAGCACGACATGGATCTGGTGTTCTCGTTCGCCGACCGGATTTCGGTGCTGGTCAACGGCTCGCTGTTCGTCGACGGCGCGCCCGAAGACGTCGCGCGCGATCCGCGGGTGAAAGCGGTTTATCTCGGCGAGGAGCTCGATGCCTGAGCTTCTCGCCGTCGAGCAGCTCTCGGCCGGCTACGGCGAGGCGGTCGTGCTGTCGAATGTGTCGGTATCGCTCGCCGAAGGCCAGGCGCTGGCGCTGCTCGGGCGGAACGGCACGGGCAAGACCACGCTGGTCAACACCCTCGTCGGCGTCACCCGGTATTTCGGCGGCCGCATCGCGCTCGACGGCGCCGACATCACGCGGCTGCGGCCGGATCAGCGCGCCCATGCCGGCATCGGCTGGGTGCCGCAGGAGCGCAACATTTTCAAATCGCTCACGGTGCATGAAAATCTGACCGCGGTGGCGCGGCCCGGGCCATGGAGCACGGACAAGATCTATGCGCTGTTTCCCCGGCTCGCGGAGCGGCAGGAGAACCTCGGCAACCAGCTGTCCGGGGGCGAGCAGCAGATGCTCGCGGTCGGCCGCGCGCTGGTGCTCAACCCCCGGCTCATGCTGCTCGACGAGCCGCTCGAGGGGCTGGCGCCGATCATCGTCGAGGAACTGCTGGCGGCGCTCAAGCGCATCATCCGCGACGAGGGCATGTCGGCGATCCTGGTCGAGCAGAACGCCAAGAAGATCCTCGGCGTCACCGACCACGCCATCATCCTCGATCGCGGCGCCGTGGTGCACGCCGCCGCCAGCGCGACGCTCGCCGCCGACCGCGCCACCCTGGAGACCCATTTGGGCGTCACCGATACCGGGCCGCGGCGCATGGGACGGCCCAAGCGGTAGGCCGCGCCGGACATTGGCCCGATAGCGCGGTCCCCAAACTATGCGCCGGGAAAGCCTGACCATACCCAGGAAGCCATGGCGGGGCTGCGGCAACGTCGCCGCATTAACGGCTCATTAATTCCGTGCCAATCTCCATAAATTCTGCATAAAAATAACGCCAGGAGAATTGGGGCCGGGTCCGACGGGACCCTCCGGGCGCGCGCGACGCGCCGGCCGAAAGCATGGGCGGAAATGAACCGGAGGATGCGGCGGGCAAACCTCAAGGCGGTCGGCCACGTCCGGCCCTCGGTGGTCGCGGCGTCTTTGCCGCAGTCCGCAAGGGTCGAGGATTTGTACGCGGCGGCGATGGCCCATTACAGCCGCGCCGAGTTCGCGCCGGCGCAGGCGCTATGCCGCGCCGCTCTGCAGCGCCGCCCCGACCATGTGCGCAGCCTGGTTCTGCTCGGCGACATGGCGCAGCAGGAGGGCCGCAACCGATCGGCGCTCAAACTCCTCGGCCAGGCGCTCGCCGTCGATGCCGCCGACGCGGCCGCGCACGACACCATCGCCTTGGCCTATCAGGCGCTCGGCCGCCGCGCCGACGCCGTCGAGCATTACACGCTTGCCCTGGCATTGGGGCTGTCCGATGCCGCGTCGCTCATCAAACAGGGCGCCGCGGTCGCAACGGCGTTGCGGCGTCTTGCCGCCGCGTGGCCGAAACAGTTGCCGCTCGGCGAGCTCCTCGGCCCGCACGGCGCAAGCGCGCTCGCCGCTGAGCCGCTGCTGCTGGCGTTGCTGCAATCCCAAGCGGTCTTCGACGTCGAACTCGAGCGTTTGTTCACCGCGATCCGCCGCGGGCTGCTGCAATGCGCGATCGAGCCCGGCGGCGACCTTATCGCCGGCGAAGCCGTTGAATTCATGTGCGCCTTGGCGCGACAATGCTTCATCAATGACTATGCGTTCGCGCGCGGCGAAACCGAGCGCTTGCAATCGCGGCAGATCGTCGATCGGGTTGAACGCGCCCTCGGACGTGGCGACGACATCGCGCCGCTCGACGTCATCGTGGCCGCGAGCTACGCGCCGCTGTACAAGCTTGCCACGGCGGCCGCACTGCTGGACCGTTGCTGGCCGGACGGCATCGAGCGGCTGTTGACCCAACAGCTCCGCGAGCCGTTCGAGGAACTGGCGGATCGCCGCCATATTCCGACCCTGACGCCGATCGAGGATGCCACCTCGCTGCAGGTGCAGAACCAATACGAAGAAAACCCCTACCCGCGATGGACGACCGTTGCTCCGGTCAAGCCGACGATCATTGGGGAATTCCTGGCCGACGAGCTTGGCGCTTCGCCGCCGTCATGGCCGAGGACCGCCCAGGGCGTCGACATTCTGATCGCCGGATGCGGTACGGGGCAGCATTCGATCGACACCGCGTTGAGATTCCCAAAATCGCGGATTCTCGCCATCGACGTCAGCCGCGCCAGCTTGGCATACGCCCGGCGAAAAACCCGTGCGCTGGGCCTCGCCAATGTGGAGTGCGGCCAGGCCGACATTCTCAAACTGGCCGCCCTCGACCGGCGCTTCGACGTCATCGAGGCAGCGGGCGTCTTGCATCATCTGCGCGATCCGGCGGAAGGCTGGCGGCTGCTCATGTCGCTGCTGCGGCCGAACGGCGTGATGTTTGTCGGCCTGTACAGCGCGTTGGCGCGACGGTCCGTCACCGCAGCGCGGGCCTTGATCGCCGACCGGGGTTACCGTGCCACGGCCGACGATATCCGGGCCTGCCGGCAAGACTTGATCGGGCGCGGCAGCGTGCCGCCATTTCGGGATTTCGCCAGCATCAGCGGTTGCCGCGACCTGTTGTTCAACGTCATGGAACACCAATTCACGATTCCGCAGATTGAACATTTTCTTCAATCCAACGCTCTGAAATTTCTCGGCTTTACCCAATTCCGAGCCGCCGCCAAGGACCAATTCCGCGCGCAGTTCTGCGATCCCGCGGCGTGGCACGACCTTGCCGCGTGGCACGCCTTCGAGCAGATGAATCCGATGACATTCGGCGATATGTATTTCCTCTGGCTGCAGAAATCCGCCTGAATTGTCGGCTTGCTGGGCGGCTGCATGATCAAAAAGATTGCCGTCTCCGGCTATCGGTCGCTGCGCGACGTCAGGCTCGGCCTTGGCGCGCTCAATGTCGTGACCGGAGCCAATGGCAGCGGCAAATCCAGCCTTTATCGCGCGGTGCGGCTTTTGGCCGACATCGCCCAAGGTCGCGTCATCCAATCGCTGGCGGCGGAAGGCGGCTTGCGGTCGACGCTGTGGGCCGGTCCGGAGGCATTCTCGCGCGGCATGAAAAAGAGCCAGCAGCCGGTCCAGGGCACCGTGCGCAAAGCGTCGGTCGGCCTGAAGCTCGGCTTTTCCGGGGACGATTACGGCTATGCCATCGATCTCGGCTTGCCGATGCCGTCAAGCTCGCAGTTCTCGCGCGATCCGGAAATCAAGGTGGAGACCCAGTGGACCGGCGAAACGCTGGGCCGCGCCAATGTCTTCGCCATGCGCAATGGGCCGAGCGTGCGCATTCGCGACGACGCCGGGGCCTGGAAGCAGGTGCATTATCACCTGGCGCCGTTCGACAGCATGATGACCCATTGCGGCGACCCGCGCGAAGCGCCGGAACTTCTGCTGTTGCGGGAGCGCATGCGCGACTGGCGGTTCTACGACCATTTCGACACCGACCGGAACGCGCCGTCGCGGCGGCCGCAGATCGGCACCTACACGCCAATCCTCGGCAGCGACGGCGCGGATCTGGCGGCTGCGGTGCAGACCATTCGCGAGATCGGCGATGCCGCCGCGCTTGACGGTGCGATCGCCGATGCTTTCCCGGGCTGCGCCGTCGCCATAGCCAACAGCGGCGGCTATTTCGAATTGCAGATGGCGCAGCATGGGCTCTTGCGGCCGCTGCAGGCGGCCGAATTGTCCGACGGGACGTTGCGCTATCTGCTGCTGGTCGCCGCGCTGCTGTCGCCGCGGCCGCCGGCCCTGATGATCCTCAACGAGCCGGAAACCAGCCTGCACCCCGATCTGCTGCCGCCGTTGGCGCGGCTCATCGCCCAAGCCGCAAAGCGGTCGCAGATCATGGTGGTCTCCCATGCGGCGAACCTGGTGGCCGATCTCGAAGCCGCCGCCGCGGTCAACCGCATCGTGCTGGAGAAACATCTGGGCGAGACGCTGATCCAGGCCGCGGCGCAACCCGGTTGGGCGTGGCCGTCGCGTTGAAGCGGTTCGATGTTCTATAATCCCGCTTCGCCGCCATCGGACATCCTTCAATGTACAGCGCGACGGTCGGCTCCCGCCGTTATGTGTTTCCCGATCTCAAGGCGCTGTTGGCCAAGGCTTCGCCGTTGCGCAGCGGCGACCAGCTGGCCGGCGTCACGGCGGAGACCGGCGAGGAGCGCGTCGCCGCGCAATTTGCGCTGGCCGACGTGCCGCTCGCCACGCTGCGCGACGAAACCGTCGTTGCTTACGAGCGCGACGAGGTCACCCGCCTGATCGTCGACAGCCACGACCGCAACGCCTTCGCGCCCGTGGCGCACCTGACCGTCGGCGGATTTCGTGACTGGCTGTTGTCCGACGACACCACGACGGCGATGCTGTCAGGCTTGGCGCCCGGCATCACACCCGAAATGGCGGCCGCCGTGAGCAAGATCAGCCGGCTGCAGGATCTGATCATGATGGCGGCGAAATGCTCGGTGGTGACGGCGTTCCGCAACACCGTGGGGCTGCCCGGCCGGCTGTCGGTGCGGCTGCAGCCCAATCATCCGACCGACGATCCCAAAGGCATCGCAGCCAGCATCCTCGACGGGCTCTTACTCGGCGCCGGCGATGCTGTGATCGGCATCAACCCCGCGACCGACAGCCCGGCGAGCGCGCATACCCTGCTCACGATGCTCGACGAGGTGCGCCAGAAGCTCGACATCCCGACGCAAGGCTGCGTGCTCGCCCATGTGACGACCACGCTCGGCCTGATCGAGACCGGCGCGCCGGTCGATCTGGTGTTCCAGTCGATCGCCGGCACCGAGGCGGCCAATTCAAGCTTCGGCATCGATCTGGCGCTGCTGAGGGAGGCGCGCGACGCCGCGCTGTCGCTTGGCCGCGGCACCATCGGCGACAACGTCATGTATTTCGAGACCGGCCAGGGCAGCGCGCTCTCCGCCGACGCCCATCACGGCGTCGACCAGCAAACGCTGGAGGCGCGCGCCTATGCGGTGGCGCGGGCGTTCCGGCCGCTCCTGGTCAACAGCGTGGTCGGCTTCATCGGGCCGGAATATCTGTTTGACGGCAAACAGATCATGCGCGCCGGACTGGAGGATCATTTCTGCGCCAAGCTGCTCGGCGTGCCGATGGGCGTCGATGTCTGCTACACCAACCATGCCGCAGCCGATCAGGACGACATGGACGCGCTGCTGGCGCTGTTGGTCGCGGCCGGCGTCAACTTCGTGATGGGCGTGCCGGGCGCCGACGACATCATGCTCGGCTATCAGAGCACGTCGTTCCATGACGCGCTGGCGATGCGCGATCTGTTCGGCCGCCGCCCGGCGCCGGAATTCGAAGCCTGGCTTGCCCGCCACGGCTTGATCGACGACGCCGGCCGCATCCGGCCGCGGCGTCTGCCGGCGCGCTTTGGCGCGTTGCTCGCCCCCGATCCGGGAAGCCTGATCGCATGAGCGACGACCGCGCCGTCGCGCCGTCCGGGACGCCGCCGCAACAAGCGGCGGAGTCCGACGACGTCTGGGCGCCGTTGCGCCGGCTGACCGCGGCGCGGATCGGGCTTGCGCGCAGCGGCGCGTCGCTCGCCACCGCGCCGCTCCTTGCGTTCGCGCTCGCCCATGCCCGGGCCCGCGACGCCGTGCGCGAGCCGCTCGATGAACGACGGCTCGCGGCCGACCTCGCCCCGCTCGGCGGCCCGGTCCTCGCGGTCGCCAGCGCGGCTGCGGATCGGCAGACTTATCTGATGCGCCCCGATCTCGGCCGTCGTCTGGCGCCGGGTGCGAGGCCGCGCTGGCGTCGCACCGCGGCGCCTACGATGTTGCCTTCGTGGTGGCCGACGGGCTGTCGGCGCGCGCCGTGGCGCAGCATGCGCCGCCGGTTCTGTCGCGCACGCTGCCGGCACTGCGCGCCGAAGGCTGGCGGACCGCGCCGCTGGTCGTCGTCCGCCATGGCCGGGTCGCGCTCGGCGACGCCATTGCGACCGCGTTGGGCGCCGCCGCGGTCGCGGTGCTGATCGGCGAGCGTCCGGGACTGTCGGCGCCCGACAGCATGGGCGCGTATCTCACCTGGCACCCGCACGCGCGCACCACCGATGCGCAGCGCAACTGCATCTCCAATATCCACCCCGCGGGCATCGGCTACGACGCCGCCGGCTTCAAGCTCGTCCATCTGCTGGGCGCGATGCGGGCCGCCGGCTTGTCGGGCGTGGCGCTCAAGGACGATTCGGACCGCCTGCCGATCGGCCGATAAGCCGCGGGCTTGCGTTGACAATATATGCCGGGCTGCCACGCGCCGCGCGACATTGCACGCTCCCCGGAAATCCCCTAAACGACGGGCACGAAGCGCCAGCGCGCTGCGTTTCCCCGGCAGCATGGCGGCGGGCTTCAAGTCCGGTGGAAAGGCGCGGCGCATGACAACAAGGAGCGCGGAATGACGGGAATGCTGGAACACGAAATGCCCGGGCTCGGCCACAACAAGCCGTCGGCGGAAGACGCCGACGAGATCAAGCACGGCCGCTGGGAGCGCTGGGCCAAGAAGCGCACCTTCGTCCGCGCGCTCGAAGGCACCTACAGCCACCTCTACAAGAAGCTGCTCGAGGAACCGCGGGTCTATTCCTCCAAGGACCATCCCTGGAAGGGCGGGCCGGCGATGTACGGCAAGCACATCATCTCGCCGCAGGCGGTCAGCGTCGTGCAGTCGATCGAATCGCACATCGAGTGCTATGCGCCGCTCAACGCCGGACAGAAGCACGGCCATCTCAACAGCGCGGTGTTCTACGTGCTCAAGGGCCACGGCCATGACGTCCACGACGGCCGCTACATGAAGTGGGAAGCCGGCGACGTGATGCTGGTCGAGAACGGCTGCGTGCATCAGCACTTCAACGACGACGACAAGGAGTCCTGCATCCTCTTGGTGTTCAAGGCCAAGCCGTTGTTCCTGTTCATGCACCTGTTGTTTCAGAAGATGGTGGAATGGCCGACCGACAAGCTGCCGCCCGGGATCACGGAATTCCATCCGCCGACGGAAATTTGAGCGCGGGGTTTAACAATGGCTTTGTTCGAAGATAAAGCGGCCGCGCTGTCCGGCGCCAACAGCAGCGATTTCCTGGCCGCGGCGATGGCCGAGTCGGAAAAATTCCGCGAGCAATACGCCACGCTGCCGAACGTCATCAAGGCCAGCGACATGCCGTGGGAGCGGTCGCCGGACGGCCTGATCAAGCACCTGGTGCACCAGAAGATGCACACCCGCGAATGCTGCATGGAAGCCTACATGCAGTTCCTCAAGGACGGCGAGCGCTCCGGCAAGCATCGCCACATGTGGGAGGAGCTGTTCTTCGTGGTCGAGGGCTCGGGCTATGACCTGCACTGGGACCTCAAATGGGATTGCCTCGAAGCGTTCCAGTGGGAATGGGCCGACACGCCGAAGAAGTACGAATGGACGATGGGCGACTATGTCTACATCCCGCCCTTCACCATGCATCAGCATTTCGCCAAGCCCGGCGACGAGTGCCGCATCATCGTGATGAGCAACCGCATCGTCAAAGACATGGGATTCGACTGGTACGACCAGGTCGAACGGGCGCCGGGGTTTTGACGGCTTCGTCAAACAATCCGGCGGCTCGGCGTGACGATCCATAGCGCGGCGCGCAAACACCTCGATCGCCTGCTGCCGAAGCAGTAGGCGCGCGTCAGTCGTCATTGCAGCGTGATGTGCGCCTGCGTGATCACCCGGTCCCACAGCCCGGTTTCGGCGGCGACGAATTTGGTCATGTCGGCCGTGGTGCCGCCCATCGGCTCGAGCCGCAAGTCGTGGATCTTGGCCGCGATCTCGGGCTTGCGCAGGATTCCCGCCACGTCGCGATTGATCTTTTCGGCGAGCGCCGCCGGCAGCCCGGGCGGTCCGGCGATGGCGAACCAGGTGATCGAGCGGAAGCCGGGAATTCCCGATTCGGCAATGGTCGGCACTTCGGGAATAGCGCTGGCGCGCTCGTCGCTCGCCACGCCGAGCAGTTTCAGCTTGCCGGATTTGTACAGCGGCACCGAGGTGGTGAGCGTATCGAAAAACATGTCGACATTGCCGGACATGACGTCGGTCAAAGCCGGCTGCGCGCCGTGATACGGCACGTGCACCATCTTGATGCCGCCGAGCACTTCCAGTTCGCTGCCCGACAGGTGGGCGGTCGAGCCGACGCCCTGCGAGGCGAAGGTGAGCTTGCCGGGATTGGCCTTGCCGTAGGCGATCAGGTCCGCCACCGAGGCGGCCGGCAAATCCGGGCGCACCGCCAGCACGTTGGGGATCTTGGCCAAGAGCGCGATCGGCACGAATTTGGCCGGATCGTATTTGAGGTCGTGATAGAGCAGCTGATTGATCGACAGCGGCGACGGCGGGCAAAGCATGAGCGTGTAGCCGTCGGGATCGGCATGCGCCACGTATTCGGAGCCGAGATTCATCGCCGCTCCCGGCATGTTCTCGACGATGACCGGCTTGCCCCATTGCTCGCTGAGCTGCCCGGCAACGAGCCGCGCCAGGATGTCGGTGGTCGATCCGGGCAGCACCGGCAGCACGACTTTGACCACGTGTGTCGGATAAGGCTCCTGCGCCCGCGCCGCCGTCGCGGCCAGCATGGCGATGGCCAGGCCCATGCGCCACGCCATCAGCCACCCCACGCGCCACGACCGTAGTTTCGGCATATCGCTCCCCGGATTCCGGCATTTGCGTCAAGCGCGCCGGCGAATATAGAGAACCCTGCGCGCGCGAGCCAAGGCCCGGCCGCGGCCGCGTGGCGCGGCCAATTGCCCGGGCAGGTCGAGGGAAGAGCGTCGAGGCGATGGCGACAACGTATCGATTGGGCGTCGACGTCGGCGGCACCCACACCGACCTGGTCCTGCTCGACGCCGCCACCGGCTCGATCGCGGTGGAAAAAGTCTCGACCACGCCGGCCAATCCGGCGCTCGGCATCATGCACGGCATCGCCAATTTCAAGGCGCGCGGCGTCGACCTCGCGGCAATCGAATTCTTCTCCCACGGCACCACCATCACCACCAACGCGCTCCTGGAAATGCGCGGCGCCAAGGTCGGGCTCCTGGTCAATCGCGGCTTTCGCGCCATTCAGGAGACCCAGGGCCAGGCCCGCGACGGCAACGTGTTCGATTATTTCTTCCAAAGGCCGTCGCCGATCGCGCCGCAAAGCCTCACCCGCGAAATCGGCGGCCGCATCGATTACCTGGGCACCGTGCTCGAGCCGCTCGACGAGGACGCCGTGCGCCGGGCGGCGGCCGAGCTGAAAGCGGCCGGCGTTGGCTCGATCGCGGTGTGCTACCTGTTCTCCTTCATGAATGCCGCGCACGAGGCGCGCACCGGCGCGCTCATCCGCGAGGTGTTTCCCGGCGCTCACATCTCGTTGTCCTGCGAGGTGCTGTCGCGGGTGCGGGAATGGCCGCGCATGTCGGCGACGCTGTTGAACGCCTATCTGGCGCCGGTTCTCGTCACCTACATCGCCGATCTGGAAAAGCGCCTCGATGGCGCCGGCGTCACCACCCAGCAGCGCTTCCTGATGCAGTCGAACGGCGGCGTCATGCCGTTCGCCGCCGCCGTCACCGGCCACAAGACCGTGCATAGCCTGCTGTCAGGCCCGGCGGCCGGCGCCCAGGCGAGCGCCTATCTGCCGCAGGACGATTCGCGTTCGGGGACGCGCGGCGGGCTGGTCACCCTCGACATGGGCGGCACCAGCTGCGACATCGCCTTCATCGAAGGCGCGGCGCCGCTCGAAGTCACCGAAGGCACCGTGGCGCGCCGCCAGCTCGACGTGCCGGCGCTCGATCTCACCACCATCTCGGCCGGCGGCGGCTCGATCGTGTGGATCGACCGCGCCGGCTTTCTCAGCGTCGGCCCGCACAGCGCCGGCGCCGCGCCGGGACCGGTCTGCTATGGCCGCGGCGGCGAAAACCCGACCGTGACCGACGCCGACATCGCCTGCGGCTTTCTCAACCCGGACTATTTTCTCGGCGGCCTGCAAAAGCTCGATGCCGCCGCGGCGCGCGCCGCCATCGCCGCCAAGATCGCCGGGCCGATGCAGATGACGCTGCCACAAGCCGCGGCCGGCATCCGCCGCATCGTCGACATGCGCATGGCCGACGAGGTGCGGGTGTTCGCGGCGCGGCGCGGCGTCGATCTGACCGCGTTTGCGCTGTTGCCGTTCGGCGGCGCCGGCGCGGTTCACGCCGCGGCGGTCGCCACCGAGCTCGGCATGCGCCGGATCGTCGTGCCGGCGCGGCCCGGCGCCTTCTCGGCGCTTGGGCTGTTATGCACCGACGTGCTGCACGACTACATCCGCTCCGAGCTCGGCGCGCTGGAGCGGCTCGACCCGGCCCATGCCGAGGCGGTGTTTCGCGACATCGAGGCCAAGGCGGCGAGCGAGCTTGCCGAGGAGGGCCTCGACCCCACCGCGGCGGTGTTCGAGCGCGATCTCGATATGCGCTACGCTGGGCAAGGCTACGAGCTGCGCGTGCCGCTCGGCGGACTGTGGCGCGAGACCCTCGACGACAAGGCGCTCGCCGCGGCGCGCCTTCGCTTCGACGAGGTGCACGAACGCATCCACGGCCATGCCGCCAAGGAGAAGGGCGTCGAGGTCGTCAGCTACCGGCTGCGGGTGCGCGTGAGCGTGCCGAAATACAAGCCGCAGGCGCTGCCGGAACGCCCGCCGTCGGCGCCGCCGGCGGACGCCGTCAAGGGCACCCGGCGCGTGTTCTTTAGCGCCGCACAGGATATCGAGACCACGATCTACCACCGCGACCGGCTGCACGTCGGCGTGACCTTTGCCGGGCCCGCCATTGTCGAGCAGTTCGACGCCACCACCGTGGTGCCGCCCGGCTGGCACGCGGTGGTCGATCGCCACGGCAACCTGATCCTCGAACGCAAGGATTGAAGCTGCGCCATGGTCGACGCCATCACCACCCAGGTCGTGCGCAACCGCATCGGCAGCCTGATGCAGGAGATGCACTACCATTTCTACCGCTCCGGCTATTCCACCATCATCCGCGAGTTGCGCGATTTCTCGTGCGTCATCCTCGACCGCCATGGCGGCCTTCTGGTGGCGCCGCCGATGTTCTTTCACGCCCCGGTCTACCGCCACCTGGTCGCCAGCATCCGGCGGCGCCACGGCGACGCCGTCGGCGACGGCGACATGTTCGTCTGCAATCATCCCTATGACGGCGGGCTGCCGCATGTCTCCGACATGGCGTTCATCTCGCCGATCATCGTCGATGCGACTTTGGTCGGCTTTGCCGGCTCGATCGCCCACAAGGCCGACGTCGGCGGCACCAATCCGGGCTCGACCTCGGCCAACGCCACCGAGATCTTCCAGGAAGGCCTGCTGCTGCCGCCGGTGAAGATCTATGCGCGCGGCGTCTTCAACGACGACCTGGAACGTCTCATTCTCGCCAACAGCCGGCAGCCCGAGCTGGTTCGCGGCGACATGCATGCGCAGATGGCGGCGACCCAGATGGGCGCCCAGCGCATCCGCGCCACCTGCGACGCAGTTCGGCGTCACCGCGGTGACCGAGGCGTTCGCGGCGCTTCTGGCCGGCGCCGCCGCGGAGCTGCGCGCGGCGATCAAGGCGCTGCCCGACGGCGAAGCCTCCGCCGAAGGCTTCATGGACAATGACGGCGTCGAACTCGACCGTCCGGTGCGGTTCGCCGTCACCGTGCGGGTCAAGGACGGCGACATCAGCTTCGACTTCACCAAGGCCGACCGCCAGGCCAAGGGGCCGATCAATCTGCGGCCCTCGATGGTCGAGGCTTGCGTGTTCTATTGCCTGATCGGCGCGCTCGATCCGCGGCTGCATTTCAACGACGGCATGCGCGAGGTGGTGCGCTTCGAATACGCGCCGCATACCGTCACCAATGCCAGCGCGCCGGCGCCGGTCAGTTCCTATCAGGCGGCAAATCTCAAGCTGGTCGACGTGATCCTCCAAGCGCTGGCGCATTTTCGTCCCGAGCGCGCCGCCGCCAACGGCGGATCGGCCGGCGCCATGCTGATCTCGTGGAAGGACGGCGGCCGGCCGGGCCAGCCGTCGCTGCAATACGAGATTCTCGGCTCGGCCTACGGCGGCGGTCATGGCAATGACGGCTGTTCGACGGTGGCGACCCACACCAGCAACCTGCACATCACCCCGATCGAGATTCTGGAAACCGAGTTTCCCTGCCGCATCGTCGAATTCGCCATGGCGCAGGATTCCGGCGGCGCCGGCGAATTCCGCGGCGGGCTGGCGTTCCGCCGGACTTACCAATTGCTGCAGGATGCCAGCGTGGTGCGGCGCTACGATCGGGCGAAATTTCCGCCCAACGGCGTCGCCGGCGGCAAGCCGGGCAGCCGCAGCCGCTTTGTCATTCATCTCGGCGCCGCGGACGAGCAGGAGAAGCCGGCGTCCGGCCGCTACGAGCTGCGCGCCGGCGAACGCTTTCTGCTGCAGAGCGCCGGCGGCGGCGGCTACGGCGACCCGAACAAGCGCGATCGCACAGCGCTCGCCCGCGACCTCGCGGAAGGTTATGTCTCGGCCGCCGCGGCCGAGCGCGACTACGGCAAAACGTGATCGTTTCCCGGGTCTGCAGCGCACCACGTCGTGCTGCGCTGCGCCCGGGAAACGAATTGATACCGGGAGAATGAAAGTGGCGGAAACAAGCAAACAGCGAGTCGGCATTGTCGGGGCGGGGCGCATGGGGCTGTCCATGCTCAAGCACCTCGTCGCCAAGGGCTACGCGGTCACGGTTTGCGACATCAGCGAGCAGCAGCGCGAGGCCGCGCGCTCGGCCGGCGCCGCGATCGTCGCGACGCCGGCCGCAGTCGGCAAGGCAAGCGACATCGTCATTCTCGGCGTCGGCTACGACGACGACGTCAACGACGTGGTTTTCGGCCGGGACGGATTGCTGGAAACCATGGCGCCCGGCGCCATCATCGCGATCTCGTCGACCGCAAAGCCGGACACGGTGAAAGCCGTCGCCGCGCGGGTCGCCGCCAAGGGCATCGAGGTGCTGGACGCGCCGATCTGCCGCGGCCGCTTTGCCGCCGACGCCGGCACGCTGCTCGCGCTGGTCGGCGGCAAGGCCGACGTCGTCGCCCGCGCCCGGCCGGTCTACGGCACGTTCGCGTCCGACATCGTGCATCTCGGCGACGTCGGCCACGGCCAGGTCGGCAAGACCATGAACAACCTGCTGCTGTGGGTGAACGCCATCGGCCTCCTCGAAGCCGGCCGGCTTGCGGAAACCACCGGCATCGATCTCGTCAAGCTGCGCGAGGCGCTGATGATGAGCTCCGGCGCCTCGGACGCGCTCAAGGAATGGGACATGATCTCCTTCACCTGGGCGCTCAAGGACATGCAGATCGTCGCCGACATGACCGACAAGGCCGGCCTGGCATTGCCGATCACCGGCGCCATCAAGGAGCTGGTCAAGGAAGCGCGCCGCGTCAAGGCCAGCAATCCGCCGAACTGGACCGGCAACAAGCCGGTGAAATACGGATAGATTTCCGCCACGCGGCGGCCTTCGCCAAGACGCGTACATGTCATGCGGCGGCCCGCATCTCCCCGCGGCCCCAATACCGGACCGCCGCTTGCCTTATGGCGCGGTCGCGAGCGGCTCCATGCCGCTGTTGCTGATAGCCTCGCAAGCGCGCGCGGAGGCCAGAAAGTCGATCAGCCGTTTGGACCCTTCAATCTCTCCCGAGCCGGCCACGACGGCGGCTGAAAAAACCTGCACGAACTGGATCTCCGGCGCGAGGCTGCCTGCGCAGTCGACACCTGCCGCGTGGGCGATTTCACTGACCGGCATGACCGCAAGATCCGCGCCTCCGGCGGCGACCAGGCCGGCGACGTCGGTGCCGCGCGGCATCGCCTTGACGTTGATCTTTTCCGCGATGCCGAGCCGCGGAAAAAGATCGGTCGCGAGCCAGATACCGCTGGTGCTTTCGGGGATCGCGACGGTTGTGGCCTTGAGCAGAACTTGTTTGAAGGCTTCGACGGTGCTCACGTCGGGCTTCGCAGTCCCCGCCCGCACCGCCACGCCAAGCGGCACCCGCGCCAGATCCACGTCGGTTCCGGCGACGATCCTGTTGGCGGCGATCAGCTCGCCGAGGCCCTCCCTGGAGAGGATCACGACGTCAGCCGGCATGCCGCGCATAAGCTGCGCGGCAATCGTTTGCGGACCTGTCCCCTGCGACGCGCCCGATCCGGTCGTGACGGCGATGCCGGTCACCCGCTTGAATTCCGGCAACAGCTGCTCGTAGGCGGCGGCGAAGCCGCCGGACATCAGAACGTTCAACTGCACCGGATCGTGCGTCATCTTTGCCACGCTGCTGTTTTGGCCGGTCGCGGCGCTCGTTGCACCCGCGGCCGGGATCCACCCAACCCGGGCTACGCTGGCTCAGCTTTTTTCGGCGACCAACGATAGGCTTTGGCGCACGCGCCGCCCATCAGCATCGCTCGCTCGCTGTCGCTCAGGCGGTCAGTCTTGAGGAAGGGCACGACCGCCTGCTCGTAGTTGACGACGGCGTTGGCACGGGTCCAGTCCGTGCCCCACAGGCAGCGGTCAAAACCCCAGGCATCGAATACCCGCGCGAGCGGATCCCAGATGTCCGGGAACGGATACGGTTTCTGCGACAGCGTGCAGGCGCCGCTCACCTTGATCACCGCGTTCTTGCGCCTGGCAAGGTCCAGCACCTTCGGCAGGTCGGCCCACGGCTGCGGCGGGGCCGGCGGCGTCCGTGGCTGCAGGATGGCCAGATGGTCGATGACAAAGCGCGTGTCGGGATGGCGGTCAATCAACGCCGTGCCGGCATCGACGTTGCCCCAGCACAGTATGTTGACCGGAAGATCGTGCGTTACGGCGGCGCGGGCGATGCGGTCGAGGCCCGGATCAGTCGGCTCACGCTTGGTCTCTTTGGTCAGCATGATGCGGATGCCGACCGCGCCCGGCGTCCGCTTCCAGTCGGCGATGACGTCGGCCACGGCCTGATCGTCGGGGTCGACCGGCTTGACGATCGCCAGCCGATCGGGATGAGCGCGTTGCACTTCCACCGCATAGCTGGCGTCGTAGCGGTACATGGAAAACGCGGAGATGAAGACCGCGCCGTCGACGCCGACCTTGTCCATCGCCGCCACCATCTCGTCGCCGGTGACGTGGTCGGGCCAGTTCGGCACACTGTGCCAGGGCCGTTTCGGCGTGTTCGCCTCATAGGCATGGACCTGGGAATTGATGATCGTCATCGGCGAAGCTCCTCAATTGCCAAGAGAGTTCGACATCGCAACAGACGCCGGGACCGCGCCGGCCCGGTTCAGTTAAGACACACAAGGTAGCGCTGCAGGTTACCGCGCCGGAAGAGTGACGACCACCGATGTCAGGTTCGGGTCACTGGCGCCATTGTTTGCCCTCGATGTCGGACCAGTCACGACAGATCCATCGCCGAGACGCCGCCGTCGACGAACAGGTTGGCGCCCCACACGAACGACGAATCGTCGGTCACCAGAAACAGCACCGCCTTGGCGGCTTCGGCCGGCTCGCCCGGCCGCTTCGCCATGTTGGGCACCGGGCGCGACGCATCGAACTCGTCCCGCCCGACCGGCGAGCCGATCTTGTTCGGCACGATGGCGTTGACCCTGATCTTGTGCGGCGCGAGCTGCGCCGCCATGGCGCGGGTCAGATTGGCCACGCCGCCCTTGGCGGCCGAATAGGCGATCGCCCGGCTGCGGCCCATGAAGCCGGAGGTCGAGCCGATATTGACGATGCGGCCGCCGCCCTGCGCGGCCATCTGCTGGCCGGCATATTTCGCCATCAGGAACTGGCTCTTCAGCGTCACCGCCAGCACGCGGTCCCATTCCTCTTCGCTGATGTCGAAAATGTGCTTGTTGTCGGAGATCGCCACGTTGTTGACCAGGATGTCGATGCGGCCGTAGCGGGCGACGACGTCCTTCACCAGGCTCGCCACGTCGGCCGATTTGGACACGTCGGCGACGAACAGGGCGGCGTCGCCGCCGGCCTGCCGGATCGCCGCGGCGACGCGTTCGCCGCGCGCGGCGTCGAGATCGACGATCGCAACATGAGCGCCTTCGGCGGCGAACAGCCTGGCGACTTCCTCGCCGATATTGCGCCCGGCGCCGGTGACGATGGCCACCTGGTCGTTGAGTTTCATGGTCGCTGATCCTTCGCTGTCTCGCAGCCTCAGTGCTTCGTCCCGCAGCCTCAGTGCTTCTCGATGCCGGCGCGTTGCACGACGGCCGTCCATCGTGTGATGTCGCTTTGCATCTGGGCGTCCATTTCGGCGGGCGTGCTGGCCTTGGAGTTGACGCCGAGATCGAGCAGGCGCTGCTTGACGCTCGAGTCCGCAAGCGCCTCCCGCATCGCTTTGTTCAGCTTGTCGATGATGTCCGGCGGCGTCTCGACCCTGACATAGAGCGAGTTCCACGACGAGGCGGCAAAGTCCTTGACGCCCTGGTCGTTCGCCGTCGGCACGTCGGGCAGCGCCGGCGACGGCTTGGCACCGGCCCAGGCGATGGCGCGCATCTGGCCGCCATCGAGACCGGGCTTCAGCGGTGCGTAGAAGTCGATCACCATCTGCACATCGTCGCGCAGCAGCGCGACGATGGCGTCGGGCGTGGTGCGGAACGGCACGATCACCACATTGGCGCCGGTGGCTTGCTTGAAATAGTTCGCCGTGAGGTTCTGAATGCCGCCGGTGCCCACGGTGCCGATGTTCAACGCCCCCGGTTTCGCGCCGGCGCTCTTGAGAAAGTCGCCGAGATTGCGGAAATCGGATTTGGCGCTGACCACCATGAGGCAATCGAAATAGCCCATCGACGAAATCGGCGTCAGCTTGTGCATATCGATGGGGAATTCGTTGTATTGCGGTATCGCGCCGGCGATGCCGCCGGTCACCAGCAGGAGCGTGTAGCCGTCGGCCGCTGCGTTGAGCACGGCGTGGCCGGCGACGATGCCGTCGGCGCTGGGCATGTTTTCGATGATGAAGCGCTTGCCGAGTTCGTCGCCGAGCTTCTCGGCGACGATCCGCGCCGAGATGTCGCCGACGCCGCCGGGACCGAGCGGCAGCACGATGCGCACCGGCCGGTCGGGATAAGTCTGGGCGAAGGCGGCGCGGCCGAACGCGATGGCGCCGAGCGCCGCCGCCGACTGGAGCATGGCGCGGCGCGTGGTGAACCGGTTGCGCATGAATGGCATCCTCACAATGGGTTTCCTCTTATGGGCAATTTTGTCGGCCGCCGCGCGCGTTTTGCCGGCGTCGCCCCGCGCGGATTGCGGGGAACGGCACCGTAGGTCTTGGGCTTCGCCGCTGTCAATCCCGCTTTCTCCTTGATTTCACTGGCGAATTACCGCGCTCGCCGGCCGGCCTGCGGCTGCGCCCGCGCCACCGCGCCCGCACCGCAAAGCCGCGTCGCCAACGCCCCCGCTGCCGTCTAAACTAGCGGCGCGAAATGGCGCCGGTCCGGCGCGAAGCGAACCGCAGCACAGTCAAAGCCGGGAGAGCCATGTTCACGTCCTTAATGACGACGCGCCGTTTCGCGCCGCTGTTCTTCTGCCAGTTCTTCGCGGCGTTCGGCGACAACTTCCTCAAGACGGCGCTGGTCTTCGTCATCCTGTTCCAGGTCTCCGGCGCCGATTCGGCGGCGCTGATCACGCTCGCCGGCGCGACGCTGATCGCGCCGTTCTTCTTCCTGTCCGGGCTCGGCGGCGAACTCGCCGACCGCTTCGACAAGGCCTTCGTCGCGCAGCGCATCAAGCTCGTCGAGATCGGCGCCGCGGTGCTCGCGGTGTCGGGCTTTGCCTTCCACTCGCTGATCGTTCTGTTCCTCGCGGTGTTCGTGTTCGGCACGCTGGCGTCGCTGTTCGGACCGATCAAATACGGCATCCTGCCCGACCATCTCAAGCGAACGGAACTGACCGCCGCCAATGCGCTGATCGAAGGCGGCACCTTCCTCGCCATCCTGCTCGGCACCATCACCGCCGGCATCGCCGCACGGGGCGAGAGCAATCCCATCCATTTCGCCTGGCTGATGATCGTCACGGCGCTGGCGAGCTGGCTGTGCAGCCTGCTCATTCCCAGGACCGGCGAGGCCGCGCCGACCCTCGCCATCAATCGCAACATCCTGGTGTCCACCGGATCGCTCATCAAACAGCTGCGCGCCGATCCGCGGCTGTGGTGGGGCGGCCTGGTGGTGAGCTGGTTCTGGCTTATCGGCGCGCTGGTGCTGTCGCTGCTGCCGCCGCTGGTGACGGTCAATATCGGCGGCAGCGAGGCGGTGATCACGGTTTTCCTGACGATCTTCTCGGTCGCGGTGGCGGTCGGCTCGGCGTTGGCGGCCTGGCTGGCGCATGGCCGCATCGTGCTGCTGCCGACCCTGGTGGCGGGCGTGCTGCTCGGCTTGTTCTCGCTCGATCTGGCCTGGACCGTCTCCGCCATCGTGCCGGCGACCCAACCGCTCGGCATCGCCGCGTATTTCGCCTCGCGCTACAGCCTCCATACCGCCATCGACCTCGCCGGGCTGGCGATCGCCGGCGGGCTGTTCGTGGTGCCGACCTTCGCGGCGGTGCAGGCCTGGGCCGGTGCCGACCGCCGCGCCCGCGTGGTGGCCGCCGTCAACGTGCTCAATGCCGCCTTCATGGTGGCAGGCGCGATCCTGCTGGCGGTCTTGCAGACACTGGGGCTCGGCGTGGCGGCGAGCTTCGTGCTGCTCGGCGTCGCCAACCTGGTGGCGGCGATCGTGATCGGCCGCACCATGCCGGCCGGCTGGGTCAACGATTTCCTCTCGATCGTGTTTCGCGCCTTCTACCGCCTCGAAGTCAAAGGCTTCGAGAACATCGCGCCGGCCGGCGACAACGCCATCATCGCGCTCAATCACGTCAGCTTCCTCGATCCGCCGCTGGCGACCGCGATCCTGCCGAAGCGGCCGGTATTTGCCATCGACGTGGCGATGTCGAAGCACTGGTGGATCCAGCCGTTCCTCAAGTTCGTGCGCACCATGGCGCTCGATCCGCTCAAGCCGTTTTCGCTCCGCACCATCATCAACGCGGTGCGCGACGGCAACATGCTGGTGATATTTCCGGAGGGCCGCATCACCATCACCGGCAGCCTGATGAAGGTCTATGACGGCGCCGCGCTGATCGCCGACAAGTCCGACGCGATGGTGGTGCCGGTGCGCATCGAAGGGCCGGAGGCGACGATATTCAGCCGGCTCAAGCGTTCGCAGGTGCGGCGCCGGCTGTTTCCCAAGATCACCGTCACAATCCTGGAGGCGCTGAAGCTTAAGCTCGACCCGGAGCTCAAGGGACGCCGCCGCCGGCAGGCCGCCGGCGCGGCGCTGTACGAGATCATGTCGGATATGATCTTTCGCACCACCGCGACCGACCGCACCGTCATCGAGGCGCTGATCGACGCCGCCAAGGCCCACGGCCCGAATTGGCTGGCGATCGAAGACCCGGTGAGCGGCCAGATGACCTACAAGAAACTCCTGCAGACGGTCGCGGTGCTGGGCGCCAAGCTGATGCCGCTGGCTCCCGAAGGCCGCGCGCTCGGCGTCATGCTGCCGACCTCCAACGGCGGCGTGGTCACGTTTCTCGCCGTGATGTCCGCCGGCCGGGTGCCGGCGATGATCAACTTCACCGCCGGCGCCGCCAACGTGCTGGCCGCCTGCCGGGCCGCCGACCTCGACACCATCCTGACCTCGCGCGCCTTCGTCGAAAAGGGCCGGCTCGACAATCTGGTCGCGCAGCTCGAGAAGGCGCTGCACATCGTCTATCTGGAAGACATCCGGCCGACCATCGGCCTGTTCGACAAGCTCCGCGGCGCGCTGCATTGGAAGAAGCCGCTGGTCGCCCGCAAGCCCGACGACTGGGCGACGATCCTGTTCACGTCCGGCTCGGAGGGCGCGCCCAAGGGCGTCGTGCTGTCGCACCGCAACATGCTGGCCAACGTGGCGCAGGCCGCGGCCCGCATCGACTTCGGCCGCGAGGACAAGCTGTTCAACGTGCTGCCGATCTTCCACTCGTTCGGCCTCACCGCCGGGACCGTGCTGCCGCTGGTGTCCGGGGTGCCGATCTATCTGTATCCGTCGCCGCTGCACTACCGCACCGTGCCGGAACTGGTGTACGGCGTGTGCGCGACCGTGCTGTTCGGCACCGACACCTTCCTCAACGGCTATGCCCGGGTGGCGAACCCGTACGATTTCCGCTCGCTGCGCTATGTGTTGGCCGGCGCCGAGCCGGTCAAGGAAGCGACCCGGCAGATTTATCTGGAAAAATTCGGGCTGCGCATTCTCGAAGGCTACGGCGTCACCGAGTGCTCGCCGGTGATGGCGCTCAACACGCCGATGTTCAACAAGTTCGACAGCGTCGGCCGCCTGCTGCCGGGCATGACGGCGAAGCTGGAGAAGGTCGAGGGCGTCGACGAGGGCGGCCGGCTCTACGTCAAGGGGCCGAACGTCATGCTCGGCTATGTCCGCGCCGACAAGCCGGGCGTACTCGAGCCGCCGCCGGACGGCTGGCACGATACCGGCGACATCGTCACCATCGACGAGCAGGGCTTTGTCAGCATCAAAGGCCGCGCCAAGCGCTTCGCCAAGGTCGGCGGCGAGATGATCTCGCTGGCGGCGGTCGAGATGCTGGCCGCCGGGCTGTGGCCGGACAATCAAACGGCGGTGGTGTCGGTGCCCGACCCGCGCAAGGGCGAGCGGCTGATCATGGTCACCGACAAGCACGGCGCCACGCGCAGCGAGTTCATGACTTACGCGCGCAGCAAGCACGCCTCCGAGCTGATGCTGCCGTCCGACGTCGTCGTGCTCGACAAGCTGCCCATGCTCGGCTCCGGCAAGGTCGACAATCTGACCCTGAGCAAATTCATCCAGGAGCAAGCGGCGGCGAAAGCCGCGGCGGCGGAGTGACGGTCGCTTCTGCAATCCGATCCGTGAGGTCAAGCCCCTCTGTCACTTACGTCTGTGCCAGGTCCGGGAACCGGATGGGCGCCTCGACCTCCGCGGCCGCTCCCCGGGCAAAAAGCGCCGATCCGTCATCGTCCAGGGGTCGGCGCTGTGCGCCGGGCCACCAATGTTCCGGATGAAAGCCAAATTCGAGCGTCCGCACCGGCCGTGTACAAACATGCGGCAAGGCATCCTTCAACCTGAAGGGTCGTGTCGCAAGCAAGTCTTCGATCAGCAGCCGGTCGCCATCCTGTCGAGCGATCACGACCGCTCCAAACAAGTCCAGCCTGAAGACCACGCGCGGTTCACGCGTCAGATGAAAGAGCAAGGCAGGATAGTAGTCGCGCGCTGCAAAGCGCCGGCCGATGGCGCCCGCCCTGGCGCAATGACCGGCCAACCACGCCCGGTCTGTTGGCATTGCGACATCCAGACTCGGGGCAAGTGTGCCCGCGGGACGCACATCGATGTGCCCGATGAAGCCGCTTTGCGCGAGCCTGCGAAACCCGAACCGTGGATAAAAGTCGAGTACGCTCGGATTCGCAAACAGGATGACCGGTTGGTCTGGCGCATCGAGCTCGGCCAAGACTTTGTTCATGAGCAGCCGCGCGAGTCCGCGGTTGCGATGGTCGGCGTGCGTTGCCACGGCGCCGAGCTGGTAGCCGTTGCGCGCCACGCCATTGATCACATACCGCATGGCGGCCCGGCCCACCGTACTGACTATCTGGTCGTCGACCACCACCGCAAAGACGTCGTATCCGTCAACCCAGCCGCCACGCGCGCCCCACGTGAAAAACGTGCGGCCGCCGGCCTCGAAGATCGATGCTGCAAAACCAAAGAAGCGATCATGCCAAGCGTGATCGGAATGACGAATGAGGCGGACGCCATCGTTCATTGTCGCGTACCCTAGCCTGCAAGACCGGCCTTCGAGCCAGAGCGTTCGCTCGATGACAGACGCTGCCGTCGTGCGTCCGCTTTCAACAAGCCGCGATGGGACGTATCATGTTTATCGCGACCTCGGAGAAACCGAATTTCTGATAAAACGACTGCGCCGGATTTCCAACGACGACGTTGAGATCGAAATAATGCCCGCCCACATCGCGTCCCCAATCCAACGTTTTGGATATAAGCTTGCTTCCCACCCTGGGCCGGTCAATCCCTGCTCAAGCCAGCGATTGGCCAGGATCAGATTACCCCAGCCGCCGTGTGTCGCGGTGCGAGACAAACGACCACCCCGATGGCCGGCTTCACCGCTGGGACCGGATCAGCCAAATCCGGCCTATCATTAAAGCCCGGTTACCGCCGCGGCGGCCGCCATAAGCGAAAGACAGGTCCAACCAGTCCCCGGCCGCGTATTGAGGACATTGCCGACGTGATAAATGACCTTGACGGTTCATCCGCCAAGGCTGAACCTTAAAGCCGCCGCACGGCCAAAACACCGCGAACAGCGTCGCGCACGGAGGGGGTCATGCCGTCACCCGAGTACACCAAGCATCAGTCCTGGCAACGGCCTGCAAGCATCGGCTTTCTGGGCGCGACGTCAGAAACGGTCTGGGCCGCCTTCGTTGCCGCCTTTGAGAAACGCCTGCAGGAGCTTGGCTGGATCAAAGACCACAACCTCAAGATTCACTACAGATGGGGAGAGGGTCGACACGGCCAATTTGCCAAGATCGCGAAAGATTTTGTCCAGCGCGGCGTCGATGTCATCGTCACCGGAGGCACCCCGGCGGTATTGGCCGCCAAGAAGGCAACCAAGGCCATACCGATTGTTTTCGCGACCGCAGGCGACCCGGTCGGCACCAAGCTGGTCGCCAGCATGAAGCGTCCGGGAGGCAACGTCACGGGCATCTCCAACGGACAAACCGCGCTGGCCGACAAGCGCCTCGATCTGCTGCTCGAAACCATCCCCGGTCTGAAGCGGCTGGCGATCCTCGCCAATCCAGCCAGTCAAAATGTCCGTTTGGAGATTGACCGCGTTCAACGCCGCGCCAAGAGGCGCGGACTACAGACCGTCATGTGCAACGTCCAGACCGGAGCACAGATTGGCCCCGCCATCAAACGTCTCAAGGGCCGTGCGGACGCGCTGTATGTTTGTACCGACCCGCTGATCACCCACCATCGGATCGCTATCAATATAGCGGCCGCCAGCATGGGTCTGCCGACCATGCATGCCTTCAGGGACTATATCGAAACGGGGGGCTTGATTTCCTACGGACCGAACTTCCGCACCATGTTCGCGCCTGGCGGCGGAGGTAGTCGACAAAATTCTGCGCGGCGGCAAGCCGGCCGATATCCCGGTCCACACCGAAAAAAATTTCGAACTGGTGGTCAACCTGGAGACTGCCCGCATGCTGGATCTCAAAATCCCCAACCGGGTCCGGCGCCGCGCCCACGCGGTCCAGTAAGGCGAGCAGCGTGCGCCGGCGCGACTTCGTCTCGATGCTCGGCGGCTCGGTGCTGGCGCCGCTCGTCCGGCCGCGTTTCGCGTGGGCGCAGCCGCACGCCGCGCCGCCGACCATCGGCTTTCTTGGCGCGACCACGAAAACGATCTGGAGCACGTTCGTCGCGGCGTTCGAGCAGGGCTTGAGCGAACACGGCTGGATCACGGACCAGACCATCAAAATCGACTACCAATGGGCGGGCGGAAACGACGGCCGCTACAAGGCCATCGCCGACGAATTCGTTCGACAGCATGTCGCCGTCATCGTTACCGGCGGCACCCAGGCCGTTCTGGCCGCCAAGGAGGCAACGGCGAAGACCAAGATCCCGGTCGTTTTTGCGACGGCTGGTGATCCGGTCGGCACCAGGCTGGTGGAAGCGATTTCGCAGCCGGGCGACAATATCACCGGCTTTTCCAATCAGCAGACCGACCTTGCCGGCAAGCGGGTTCAGCTGTTGCAGGAACTCGTCCCCGGCATCCGCCGCTTGGCTCTACTCGGCAACACCGACAGCCTCAACGTCGCATTGGAAATGAAAGCCGTTGAGGAAACCGCCGCGCAAGCGTCGCCCGCCCTCGAGATTTCGATCCTGGACATCAAAAGCACGGACGACGTTCTGCCCAATCTGAAGAACTTGAAGGACCGGGCGGATGGAATTTATGTGTGCACCGACCCTCTGGTCACGACCAACCGCTGTCTGATTGCAAAGCTCGCGCTCGAGGAGTCGCTGCCGACCATCAATGCGTTTCGCCAGTATGTCGAAGCTGGCGGTCTGATGTCCTACGGGCCGAATTTTCCCGACCTGTTCAGACGCGCCGCCGGTTATGTTGATCGCATCCTGCACGGCGCCAATCCGGCCACGCTTCCCGTCCAGCAGCCGGAAAAATTCGACACGGTCGTGAACTGGACGACCGCGACGAAACTCAACCTCGGCATTCCCGATTCATTTCGCAGCAGAGTGCCGGACATCATCGAATTTCCGGCTTGCTCGGATCGTTAGAGCGCAATCGCCTCGGATTGAAGCGCTCATGGGGTTGCAACAGCCCGGCGTTGCGGCGCCTGAGCGTTCACCCGCATCCGCGACGCGTTCGTCAGGACACCAGTTCGCGCACGTTGAACGTCGGGACCGGCAGTCGGAAGCCCTTGAGCGCAAGGTCGCCGACCGGCTCGGTCAGCGCGATCGCTTCGACGGCCAGTTGGACTCGGCCATCCACCAGGATCTGACCGCTGGCAGCTTCCGCCGCCAGCCGGGCGCCGAGATTGACGACGCTGCCAACGGCCGAATAGTGGAAGCGGCCCTCGTAGCCGATTTCGCCCAGGGTGGCATAGCCCGCCGCGATGCCAACGCCGAACCCGAGCTGATGTCCGGTACGGCGCCATTTCGCTGTCAGGGCGGCCACGTCGCTTCGCATCTGAACGGCCATGCGCACCGCGCGCACCGACGGGTCCGGGCACGGAATCGGATCGTTGAAAAAGATCAGCAGGCCGTCGCCGACAAAACGCTCGAGCGTACCCTCGAAGCGATCGATCGATTGGCCCAGGCAGCGGTAATAGTCCTGGAGCACGGCAATAATGTCTTCCGGCTCACCGGCTTCGGCAAATGCCGTGAAGCCGCGTAGATCGCAGAACGCCACGGTAATTTCGCGACGATGGCTTTCGAGCAGCCGCTCGGCGCCGGACGACAACACCACGTTGGCGATCTGCGGCGAAAGAAATCGCCGCAACCGGTTCAAGCGTCCAAGCTCGGCAACCTGTTCATCGACCCGCTGCCCGAGAGTCCTGTTCCACTTTGCCAGGTCCGCCGCTTGCGCCTGCACCTGATCGTTCAGGGCTTTGATGCGCAGCATGGACCGCACCCGGGCGACCAGGGCCGACTGATCAATCGGCTTGACCAGATATTCATCGGCCCCGGCATCGAGCCCGGCGACGACGTCGGCGGCGCCGCTCTTGGCGGTCACCAGGATGATCGGCATGAACGGCAGCGTCGGATCGGCCCGCAGCTGCCGGCAGACTTCCAAGCCGTCGAGTTTCGGCATCATCACGTCGAGCAAGACCAGGTCCGGACGATGCTGGCGGATACTCGCCAGCGCTTCCTCGCCGTCGCCGGCCTGCATGAGCTCATAGCCATGCTGCGCCAGGCGCGTCACCAGAATGTCGCGGTTGGTTTCGTTGTCATCGACAACGAGGATGCGCGCCGGATCATGCATGGCGGCGCCCGGCGCGTGGCGTCTTTGCGCCATTGCTGATCGCCCCGATCACGGCAGAAACTCCTTGATCTTGGCCAGAAGCCGACGCGGACTGTAGGGCTTGGTGACGTAGGCGTCGCAGCCGGCTTCGCGCGCCTTCACCTCGTCGCCGCTGAGCGCATAGGATGAGACCACGACGATGGGGATATCCTGCAGGTCCGGATCGGACTTGATGCGGCGCGTCACCTCGTAACCGTCGAGCAGCGGCAGTTGGATATCCATCAGGATAAGATCCGGCCGCCGCGCCTGCACGGCGGCCAGAGCGGCCTCGCCATCGCCGGCCTCGGACATCGCATAGCCGGCGCTGGTCAAAAGATCACGCAGGATCTGCCGATTGTCCTCGTGATCTTCGACGATCAAAATGTGCCTGGTCATGATTGCTGATGTTCGGCCCGTAACGGCACCGTGAAATAGAAAGTCGAGCCGGTACCGGGACTCGATTGCACCCAAAGCCGGCCGCCGTGCATTTCAACGATCCGCTTGGCGATCGACAGGCCGAGCCCGCTGCCTCCCTTTGCCTTGGTGATGGAACTGTCCGCCTGCTGGAATTCCTCGAAGATTCTCGACTGGTCGGCCTCGGCAATGCCCGGTCCGGTATCACGCACCGCAACGGTATAGGCACGGCCGTTGCTGACGGCTTCTATGGTGACTTCGCCCTTGTCGGTAAACTTGATGGCGTTGCCGACGAGATTGAGCACGACCTGGGTGAGCCGCCGGTCGTCGCCATGGGCACGCGGCAAGTCGCCGGCCACATCGATGCGGAAGTTGAGCTTTTTGCCGCGGGCGAGCGGCTCGACCGCCGCGTAGACGCTCTGCAGCATATCGGTAATCGAATAATCATCGAGCGACAGCACGACCTGGCCGGCCTCGATCTTCGACAAATCGAGCACGTCGTTGATCAGGCCGAGCAAATGCTTGCCATTCGCCTGCACGCGATCCATCACCACGCGCATCCGCGCCGGAAACTCGCCGTAAATATTGTCGAGGACGAGCTCGGTATAGCCCAGGATGGCGTTCAGCGGCGTGCGCAGCTCATGACTCATGTTGGCCAGGAACTGGGACTTGTGCATGCTCGCCACTTCGAGCTGACGTCCCTTGTCTTCAACGTCGTGAAACAGCCGCGCGTTTTGGATCGCCAGTACCGACTGCGCCGCCAGGGTGGTGATCAAATCCACGGTATTTTGCAGAAACCGGCCCGGGGTTCGCCGCCGCACCACCAATAGGCCGACGATCTCCTCGCTGCGCAGCAGCGGCGCCACCAACAGCGCGCGGTATCCGGCGCGCAGGATGAGCGCATTCAACGGTGTCGCGGCCACCTCGGTCAGATCGGCGACCTGGGTGGGCTCGCGTAGCGCGATGGCCGGCATGACGTTCGGCTCATCAAGGCCGATGTGGCGGCCGGCCAGGGCGCCGATGAGCTCCTCGCTCATCCCATAGGTGGCGCGCAGATGAAATTCCCGGCCGCGCTCGTCATAGACGTAGATGGCGCCGGCATCCGTGTCGGATAATTGCACCGCCTGGGCGACGATCGTCGACAGCACGGTTTCGAGATCGAGCGTCGAGTTCACGGCTTGCGAGACTTCGCCGAGTGCCTGCAGCTCGGCCACCGAGCGGGCCAGTTCGTCGGTGCGCTGGCGCAGTTCGCCAAGCAGCCGCGCATTGTCGATGGCGATGACCGCCTGCGCGGCAAAGCCGGTCAGCAGCGACATTTGTTTGGCGGTAAAGGCGCGCACATCCCGCCGGCGGATGGCGATGACGCCGACAAACGTCGTGTCTTTGAGCATCGGGACGCCGACAATGGTGCCGGCATGAGCCGCCTCGGACGAGCCGATCGACATGGATTCGGGTTCGCAAGGCTCGAGCCCAGGATCGACAACATGAACAACGTCCCTGGTATTGGCCACGCGCCCGATGACGGTGTCCGGGCCGGGTTGCACTGCCGACGCCGCCGGCGCCGCTTGATGGCCGGCAGGCGGGCTGTGCCGGGCCGCCAGTCGCAGCCCACCGCCTTCGGCAAGCCACACCGTGCCGGATTCGGCCTCGCAAGTCCGGGCTGCGTTTTGCAGAATCGCGGCGAAAACCGGCGTCAGGTCGCCGGGCGAAGCGCTGATGACCTGCAGCACGTCCGCCGTCGCGGTCTGTTGTTCCAAAGCCTCGCTGAGTTCGTGCGTGCGAACGTCGATCTTGTTCTCCAGGTCCGCATAGGATTCCTGCAATTTGGCGGCCATGACGTTGAACTGATCGGACAGTGCTTCAACCTCGTCGCCGGTCTTGATGGTGATACGCTGTCCGAGGTCGCCGCTGCCGATGCGCGCCGCCCCCAGGCGCAGCGCCTGGATCGGCACCACCATGCGGCGGGCGAGGAACGTCCCGGCGAAAATCGCCAGCGCCAGGGCGCCGAGCAGCACCAGGCCGGTTCGTTCGACGGCCGCATACAGCGGCGCGTAGGCTTCCTGGATCGGAGTCTCGACAAAAACCAGCCAGCCCGGCGGAATAACCGACGCATGGGCCGTCAATACCCTGCGATTGTCGAGATCGCTGGCCTCCTGAACGTCCTGTACGGCGTCATCCGCCGGCCCGGCTTGGGCGCCGCGCACCTGCGGGAGCCTCGACATGTCGATCTTGCGCAACACCAGGCTGATGTCCGGGTGCGCGATAAGGCGGCCGGCGCCGTCAACCACAAAGGCGCGGCCATGCTGCCCGACCTTGATGTTCGACACCACTTCCCAGATCAACTTCAGATTGACCTCGGCGATGCCGACTCCGCCGTCGGCTCTCCTGCTGACCGCGATGGTCATGTAAGGCTCGGATTCCTTGCGGAAGTATACCGGACCGTAATAAACCCCGTGCGCCAACGCTGCGGTCACCTCGGCCGTCGCGGACTTGTCCAAATTGCTGCCGATGACGTCGGTGGTGAAGTCCGAGACGCGCAGTTGCTCGTGGCCAAGTGGATCGATTTGAGCGAAATCGGTGATGGCGGGCGTCTGTCGCAGCAATCGCAAGGCATCGAGGCGGCGCTGCTCCGCACTGCTGGCGGCCCAGGGCAGCTCCGACGCCGAGCCGACCTGGTTTTCGATGTCATGGATGAACTGTTCAATCTTGCCCGCCGCCGATTCCGCCTGTTCGCGCTGGATGCGGATCAACGATGCCTTATGGTCCTGATAGGAAAACCAGATCTCGAAAGTGCCGTCGGCCAACAGCGCCAAGCCGACGACCGCGACGAACAACCCGACGTATTTGAGAAAAAGCCCGCCGCGGACCGTCGTGGCGCCGCGCGCCAGATCCGGACTCGCGATCCGGTCGGTGAGCGAATGCGCATGCCGGCTCGGATCATTGACCCGCTGCTTCATTGGTTGTCCTGACGATCACCCGGCGCGCCGTGGCTGCGAGAAATAGTGCGTTGATCTTCGCAAGCCGGAATCGGGACATCGACGGCGTATCGACTGGGCATTTTGCACCGTTTTCCGGACACGCGGCAATCCGTGTCGCGCGCCTCATGGCGTGCCCGATATGGGGCAAACATCGCTTGCGCGACAAAGACCCCAATTCCAATCTTTAACGCCGCGAACACTATCCAGGGCGGCTCCAGGGGCGCAGCAGCGATAAAGCCGTTGCGGACGTGCTCAGGATGAGTCCAGGATGCAACGTACTCGACTTCTTTGATATCGGCTACGCGACGCGGGGGGCAGTCCGCGGCGCAGACCTTCAGGCGAGGCGACGATGCCGAACGGTGCAAGGACCCTGCATGGCGGTAAATTGCTGGAAAAGTGCCCTTTATTCAGAGTGTTAGACGACCAGGGCCGGCGCGAACTGATCTCGCATGCCTCGCCGCGCAATTTCGCCGCCGGCCAACCGATCTGTCACTTCGGCGAGCCCGGGCAAAACATGATGGCGATCGTCGTGGGAACGGTGCGCATTTCGCTGCCGACGGTGCGCGGTCGTGAGGTCATCCTCGCCGACCTTCCGGCCGGCGAATTGTTCGGCGAGATCGCCATGCTCGATGGCAAGCCCCGATCGGCCAACGCCACCGCCCTGACAAAATGTGAGCTGTTGGTCTTGGACCGGCGCGATGTCTTGCCGGTGCTGGAGAAATATCCGACGGCGTGCCTCAAGATGATGGAGATCCTCTGCGGCAGGATCCGTCGGTCCGACGAACGGATGGCCGACATCGCCTTTTTCGACCTGCCGTCACGCCTTGCCAAGACGCTGTTGCACTATCCGCCGCGGCTCCATGGACCCGCCAAGATTTCACTGTCGCAGCGAGAGCTGGCGGAAATGGCGGGAGGAACCCGCGAGAACGTCAATCGCTGCATGCGCGACTGGCAACGCCGCGGCATTTTGAAATTGCAAAACCGTTGGACCATCATTCTCAAGCCCGATGCACTGCGGGAGCTGGTCGAAAGCAACTGAGGCCGCGCACGCCCCAGCGGGCGAAGGCCGGCAGACTTGCGAGCAGAGAGCTCCGAAGCCGGACAAGGAAGCACGCTACCAATTTAATAAAAGCCGAATGAGCAATTCTGACCAGTAATTGCCGTTTCAAGGCGCTTTACTGTCGGCAGGCGCCTCGCTCCGTCGGCAGGAATTATGATCGATCAAGTCATAGCGTTCTTGAAAGACGACAAAGCCGCGACCGCCATAGAATACGGCCTGATCCTCACCGGGATCGCGATCGGCATTCTTGCCGTTCTCTCCGGCGTTGGCGCCAAGATCAATGCCGCCCTGTTATTACTCAGGTCTGCGGTTTAGCGGCACCCGTCAAAGCCGCGCCCTGAAACGGCGCCGCCTGCCTTTTTGCCGGTTGGATCATAATCGTCGGCGGTCGCCGCGTTTCCGCAACAGTGGACAAATCCCTCTGCTCCGATAACGACCGTACCTTTTCCCCACGGCATCAACCGGCCGCTCTTCGCTTTCTTATGGCTGACGAGCTCCATCCTCTTTTCCCATCTCTCCAGACATGCGGTGGACTGCGAACGGTCTCATGCACGGCGGAGCGGCCGCTGGGGGGTATTCAACACCACGACAGTCGACAACGCCGCCCACCAAATCGCAACAGCGAGAGATGGGACGCGCCGATGGGCGAGCGGTCTTCGGCGTTGAGTCGCTCGCCAGTCCGCGCATTCGCGTATAATCTGATCAGCAATCACAGCAACAAATTTTCAGGGTTATTCATCCCGAATAACTCGCAAGGGGGAGACGCGACCATGTGCAAGCTGTGCCTTCAAGGAAAGCTGCAGAACCATTTCGGTTCACGGCGCCATTTTCTCAAAGCGGCGGCGGCCGCGGGCGTCGCTGCGGCAAGCCCTCATCTGTTTGCGCCGCAGCCGGCCTTGGCGGACGCCGGCGACCCGCCCGACGACAGCGGCAGGCCCGGCCGGCGCTACGTCATTCGCGGCGGCTCGGTGATGTCGGTCGACCCCAGGGTCGGCGACTTCCCGCAGGCCGACGTTCTGGTCGAGGGCAGCAAGATCATCGCTGTCGGGCCCAATCTGTCGGCCGGCGGCGCCGCGGAAATCAACGCCCGGGGCCGTATCGTCATGCCCGGCTTCATCGACACCCATCACCATCAGTTCGAGACGGCTTTGCGCAGCTTTCTCGCCGACGGGCTGTTGTTGTCCGGCACCCCGGAAGGCGACATCAACTACTATCAGTACATTCTTCTGACCTTCGCCCCGGTGTACCGGCCGAGCGACGTCTACATCAACGAGCTGTTCGGCGGGCTGTCGCAACTCGATGACGGCGTCACGACGGTGCACGACGTCTCGCAGATCCATCACACGCCCGCGCACTCGGACGCCGCCATCAAGGCGTTGTTCGATACCGGTCGCCGCGCCGCGTTCGGTTATTTCGAGGGCGCCGGCAGCAACGGACCGCAATACGCCTATCCGCAGGACGCCGTTCGCATCAAGAACCAGTACTTCTCCTCGACCGACCAGCTCGTCACCATGATCATGGGCGGCGAGGTGTATCTCGGGGCTCCGATCTACACCCAGGCCTGGACCATCGGGCGCCAGCTCGGTCTGCAGATCGCGGCGCACATCCTGTCGCCGTTCGGCATCCGCCCGATTCTCGACCAGCTCGCCGTCGGCATGGGCGGCGTCAACAACAATATCAGCATCGGGCCCGACAATCTGTTCATCCACATGACCGGGATGTCGGATATGGCCTGGCAGAGGGTGCAGTATTTCGGCGTGCCGGTCTCGATCGCGTTCCCGATCGAAATGAACATGCGGCACGGCATGCCGCCCATCCTCAAGATGCAAAGCCTCAACATGGAGCCATCGCTGAGCGTGGACGTCGAATGCACGATGACGGCGGATTTCTTCACCCAAATGCGCGTCGCCATGAACATGCAGCGCGAGATGGTCAATCAGATGATCCTTGATCCGGGATTTGCCACCAACACCTGGTGGCCGCCGCAGCCGGCCGGCGTACCCAACCCGCTGACCACGCGCGACGTCATCCGCTATGCCACCATAAACGGCGCCAAGGCATTGCGGCTGGACGGCAAAACCGGCTCGCTGACGCCCGGCAAAGAGGCCGACATCATCATCCTGGACGCCACCAGGCTGAACGTGGCCCCGCTCAACCAGGTCCCCGGCGCGGTGGTATCGCTGATGGATCGCACCAATGTCGAGACCGTGATCGTTGCCGGCAAAGTGCGCAAGTGGAAGGGGCAGCTGCTGGGTGTCGACCTGGATAACCTGCGCTCGCAGCTGCAGGCTTCGCGCGACTATCTGTTCGCCGCGGCCAATATCCCGCAGGATCTGTTCCGCAGCAACTGAGGCGGCCTGGTCGCGCAAGGCCTGGTCGCGCAAGACCTGGTCGCGCAAAAAACATAGGGCGGGCCGCGGCCCGCCCCAGGATCGTCGCCCTCCGTGGCGTTTGACGGTTCGAGCAACTCTTTTTGCTGATCGCCGCAGTTCGATGCGCCGGCCGGCGGTATCGGCGGCAAGGAGTCTGCGCCGCTTTCGATGCTGTGACTTACATCACCAACGATGGCATTGCGGTCATGCCAGAAGTTGGTTGCTCCGGTCCCCGGGGCGTTCCTCCCGGACAGACTGGCCCGGCAGCGCATGGCTTGCCGGGCCTTTTTCTCTTCGGGCGCCGCAAATCAAGGAACCGGGCGATTGCCCTGTCGGCAATGCGGCGATGGGCAGCGCCGATGCTAGCCGACAGTCACGCGCCTTGCCGGCACAATCAGGCAACCGCCTGGGGTGACAAGGGCGGGCCCAGAAATTCCACGTCCCAAGACCGTCCGAACGCGTTGAGGACATCGCTGTGCGGCAGGCCGTCCCGCATCAAGGCCCCGAGTTTGGTGAAAAACGTCGTGGCGTCGAAGGCCGGAAGGAACGTGATGGTCTGGCGCGCAATCTCGTTCGCCGCATTGATAAAGGCATGGGGCATGCCGCTCGGGACGGCGATCACGTCTCCGACGTCTCCGAAAAATCGCCGACCATCGACCTCGAAGAGATAGCGACCCGATAGAATCCGGAAGATTTCGGCTTCGCTATGCCGGTGCAACGGCGGCCCAAATCCCGGCGCATGGGCCGCATCGATGACGGTAAGCCCCTGCCCGGACGCCTGCGGCGGCGACCGGACCGTCAATTCCAGACCGATCGCCGGAATAAGCAGCGGTGCCTGACCACTGCGGGAATGCCATGCAGCAAAGGTCATGCAAATCCCATGAAAGCTCCAAGGCGGCTCAATGCGACACGCGACACTTGGAAGATCGAGAGGGACCTTCAGAATTTGTGTAGTAGCAGACAGAGACCAAGCGGCGCTACCAGCGCCACCCCATGAACCGGCCCCGGACGGGCGCGCATCGTCCCGCAATGCCGAGGTCGCGGCGTGGCGGCCTTGAGATTGATCGCGTGAGCGAACGTGCGGGCTGCCGAGCAATGTCGGCCGGATTCTTGCCCTTGAGACTCCGCTCGAGGTGGACGCCCGCTTGGCGATCGCTCACCGCCGGTGCCGGCAGCTATTCGTCCGCGCGCCGCACGCTGGAATTGACTGACCAATGGGTCTATTTACGGGCGAGCCTGAATTTCAGACTAGCGATTAAGTCCGGCGACATGAGGCTCGCGGATGGGAACTATTGTTCTGCTCGACTTGATGGGCGGCGTGGCTCTGCTGCTGTGGGGGCTGCGCATGGTCCGCAGCGGCATCATGCGTGCGTTCGGGTCTGAACTGCGGCGCGTGCTCGGTACCGCACTGCGCAACAAATTCCTGGCGTTGGTGGCCGGAATTGGCGTGACCGCACTCCTGCAGAGCAGCACCGCGACCGGCCTGCTGATGACGTCGTTTGCCGCACGCGGTCTCGTCGATCTCGTTCCGGCCCTGGCTGTCATGCTCGGCGCCAACATCGGCACGACCTTGATCGTCCAGGCCCTGTCGTTCGACATCGCCGCGGTCGCGCCTGTCCTGTTCCTGGCGGGTTTGTTAGCATTTAACGTCGGGGGCCGGACGGTAACCCGTGATCTCGGCCGCGTGGCGATCGGCCTCGGTCTCATGCTGCTGTCGCTGCATATCCTGATGGATACGCTGGCTCCGGCCGAGAGCGCGCCGACCGTGCGTGCCCTCCTTTCGGCGATAACGGCGGAGCCCGTCCTATCCGTCCTGATCGCGGCGGCGCTCACCTGGGCGGCCCATTCCAGCGCCGCGTAGGATGCTCGTCATGTCGCTCTATTCGTATTTTCAATCCCGCCGCGGCGCTCGCCCTCGTCCTTGGCGCCAATCTCGGCAGCGCAATCAATCCGCTGCTTGAAGGCGGCAACTCCGCCAATCCGGCCAGCCGTCGCCTGCCGGTCGGCAACCTGATCAATCGTGCCGCCGGCGTCGCGGTGGCATTGCCGTTCCTGCAGCCGATCGCCGACATCTTCGCTCGGCTTGATCCCAATCCCGCGCGGATGGCCGCCGACTTTCACACCGCGTTCAATATCGTCTTGGCGCTGGCTTTCGTTTTCGTGCTCGACGGGATGGCGGCCCTCCTGGTGCGGTTGCTGCCCGACCCGGCGAGACAGGCCGATCCGTCCGCGCCTCTCTACCTCGACGAGTTGGCGATTCACACGCCGTCGGTCGCGCTGGCGTGTGCCGCGAGAGAAACGCTGCACATGGGCGACGTCGTCGAGAGCATGCTGAGACAGGGCATGACGGCGTTGATGACCAACGACCGCAAGCTTGCCGCCGAGGTCTCGCGCATGGACAACATCGTCGATCGATTGGACGAAGCGGTAAAGCTCTACGTCACCAAGGTGACGCGCGAAAGCCTCGACGATCGGAACGGGTCGCGCGCCATGGAAATCATCGCGTTTGCGATCAACCTCGAACACATGGGGGACATCATCGACAAGAATTTGATGGAACTCGCCGGGAAAAAGATCAAGCACAAATACGAATTCTCGAAGGACGGCGCGGCCGAGCTCGCGACGTTCCACAAACACATAATCGAGAACTTGAAGCTTGCCTTCAGCGTCTTCATGAACGAGGACGTGCGGATCGCCCGCACGCTGATCGAGCAAAAGACCCTGCTGCGAGCCGCCGAGCTCGGCTACGCGGACAGCCATTTGGCGCGACTGCGTGAAGGGCGGCCCGAAAGCATAGAGACCAGCTCACTGCACCTCGACGTTCTGCGCGATCTCAAACGCATTCACTCGCATATCTGCTCGGTCGCGTATCCCGTGCTGGAGGCTCATGGCGAGCTACAGCCGAACCGATTGAAAGACAGTGACGGCGGCACCGCGCGCGATACGGCCTCCAGCCTTCTGCCTCTGCCACCGCGTCATCCTGACTGTCCGGTCGTCGACCGACAGCGCCGGCTGTCGGCTTCGGCCGATTTCGGCAAGCCGTGCCGCGTTGGCCGACACCGCATTGCGGAACCGCCGGCTTTCGCTAGGCTCGTTGATCGGGGTGATTCGTTTTTCCCGTTGCCGGCATGATCGACAGCCTCAGGCCCGTTTCCACGGCCGCTCGCCCCTGCAAGATCTGCGGCAGCGCCGCAGCGCTCTATGGCGTCGTCGATTTCAACAAATCGTGCGAGGAACCGCGCGGCGTCCGCTTCGCATTGTCGGGCGTGCCGATCTATTACCGCCGCTGCGCTGGCTGCAAGTTTCTCTTTACCGATGCTTTTGACGATTGGAGCACGGACCAGTTCAAGGCATACATCTATAACGACGCATATTCCCTCATCGATCCCGACTATGAGACCGCGCGGCCGCGCGCCAACGCCGATGCGGTGGCGAAGCTGTGGGGAGCGATCAAGGAGCAGACGCGCGTTCTCGACTTTGGCGGCGGCAACGACGTGTTTTGCGCGGTGCTGCGCGACGCGGGCTTCCCGGTCGCGGTGACCTACGATCCGATGGTGCCGGCCTACGCGGCCCGCCCGCAGGGCAAGTACGATCTGGTGACATGCTTCGAGACAATCGAGCATCTGCCCGATCCGGCCGCCGGCATCGCGGCCATCCTTGAACTCGCAGCCGAGCCTGGCCTCATCTTTTTCAGCACGTTGCTGCAGCCGCCGGATTTCGACCAGCAGGGTCTCAATTGGTGGTATGTGGGACCGCGCAACGGCCACGTCTCGTTATTTTCGCGCCATGCCCTGACGACGGCCTGGGACAGGCACGGCTATAAGGTCGCGACTTTGGCCGACAATGCGCATTTCGCTTTTCGCACTTTGCCGGCATTCCTGGCCCATCTGCAAAAGTAAGCAGAGCCGGCGCGCCGTGAAGTCGCGGTGCCGCGCGCCGCCCATGCGCCCTTGCGGGCCCCGATAAACGGCGCGACGGTATCGTCGGCTCTCGGCATCGGCAATGTCGGACCGAGCTGGCAGGTGCAGAACGTCAACGCCAATTAAGCGGCGACTGGACGCTCTCCGGCACCGCCGACCTCAACGGCGACGGCAAGGGCGATCTCTTGTGGCGCGATGCCAGCAGCGGCACCGTGGCGGTCTGGTTCATGAACGGCGCGGCCGTGACCTCGACCGCAAGTTTTGGCGCGTTGCCCAGCACCTGGACCATCGTCGGCGATGCCAACGGCGAAATACTGTGGCGCGACAGTGCCGGCGACATCGCGCTGTGGGGCGTGCAAAGCGGCCAGGTGACGAGTTCGAGCGGGCTCGGCACCGTGACCAGCAATTTCGTGGTGCAAGGCGTCGGCGATTTCAACGGCGACGGCAAGCTCGACATTCTCTGGCGCGACACCAACAGCGGCGCGCTGTCGATCTGGTTCACCAACGGCACGCAGGTGACGTCGGGCGCGAGCGTCGGCGCGCTGCCGAGCAACTGGAACGTGGCGCAGATCGGCGACTACAACGGCGACGGCAAGAGCGACATTCTCTTGCTCGACAGCTCAGGCGACCTTGCGGTGTGGGAGATGAACGGCGCGACGGTATCGTCGGCTCTCGGCATCGGCAATGTCGGAACGACCTGGCAGGTGCAGAACGTCAACGCCAATTAAATGTCGAGAGTTTCAGTCGGCCGCTCGCTTGCGGCTCTCGCTCCGACATGGTGGAGAGCCAAGGTCTTCCGTCACGTCCCCCGCATCGCCAGCACCCGGTCCACCACGGCGCCGGCTTCGCCGAGATAATTGCCCGGATCGCACAGCCGCTCCAGCGCGGCGCGGTCGAGATGTTTGGTGACCTCCGCGTTCTCGGCCAAGAGATCAAGCAGCGGCCGGCCGGTGGCGACCACCTTGCGGCAGATGTCGTACACCAGGTCGCGGGCGTATGGCCGGCCCCGATACGGGCCGAGCCCCATCATCACCGCCTCCGACACGATCAGCCCCTCGGTGAGGCCGAGATGGGAGGATTAACCGTTCTGGCTGGCCAGAACGACAGCGGTATTGACCTAAATCACCTGCAAGGAGGTTTTGCTCAGCGAAAGAACGCTGCCATCGCTTTGCTCGACCGGCTGGCGTTTCGTCCTTTCGTTCTGCGTTCTGGGAAAGTTCGTATCCTGAAGCGGAGACTGACCGCTCTCGGGTGGCCTTTAGGAACGCGCGTTTAAGCTAACTTTACGTAAGTGGACGTAGACCAGATGATCTCTGCGGCTGTTTGTCTTCGCAGCTGACTGGAGAAGTTCCTCGTGGCCGCCTGCCTAGTAAGGGTCTCTGCGTTTGTACGGGTCAGGACGAGATAGAAACGCTCAGATGGGCCCACAATCGAACGCCCTCCCCACAGGCGAAGCCCCTTGGACCTCCATTGGCTACAGGACGGCTATGCATCGGCTCCTGCTGCGTAAAATTGGCGGTCAGGATGCGTAGCGGCAACGACTTGTTACTCCGACACGTATCCTCGACGCCTGCGGTTGGCGAGGCTGCGAGGCAGAGCATTGCTTTTCCGCCGGCACTGGCCGCGTTTCTAGCGACCGCCACCATAATCTCAGCCATTCTGTTCGTCTTCGTATTACGAGCGACTGGCGGTGTGTTCGGCTTCAGCCTGGACGATCCTTACATAACCCTGGCGCTGGCATCGCATATATTGGATGGCCACTACGGCTTGAATTTAAACGAAGCCGCGGCCCCCTCGTCATCCATTGTTTTTCCTTTTCTGGTCGCGACGCTGCTGAAGCTTGGCGGCGGACAAGCTCACGGTTCTTTTGGTGAATTTATTTTTTACAGCAATCACCCTATTCATACTCTTGGTATTGGCTAGCGATAGCGGAATTGATTTGTCGCGTGTTCCCCGTTGGCGTGTGCTCGTCGCCGCCCTGGCCCTCCTGCTGGGTCTCAATTTAATCGGAATCGCTTTTACTGGGCTCGAACATCCGATCCATATCGCCGACACGCTGGCCTGCTTTCTCGGAATCGTCCGTACCATACGGACCGGGCGGATGCCTTGGTGGCTCCCTGTTGTATTGGTATTAAACCCACTGATTCGCTTCGAGGGCCTGTCGATTTGGGCCGCAGGAACCATCGTACTGTGGAAACGAAATCGCACTGCCGCATTATTGACGTTTGCCGGCGGTCTTGTCTTTGTTACCGGTTTTAGTTTCTACCTGCATCATCTGGGCCTACCGCTGCTGCCCAGTTCCGTGATGGCAAAATCGACCGTCGCGGGTTCGGTCGGGAGCGCTGCGCTGTTCGCCCGCGCAATGAGCAACTTTCTGAAAAACCTCCAGCAGTATGGAGCCGCCCAATTGCTGGCGATATTGGTTCTGCTGGCAATAGCATTTATTCGCGATCGGGCTACAGGCGGCATCGTGTTATTTGCCGCTCTCCCTGTCCTGGCTCATTTGGTTGCGGGTGCCTTCGGGTGGCTTGGTCGCTATGAGATCTACGTCCTGACCCTCGGTTTGGCTGCCGTCCTGGTGCTCTATGCCGACAAGATTTCACAGTGGCTCACTGGGGCGTTGCCGGCGTTTGCCGCAGGAACTCTGTTCTGGCTCGTCGTCCAGGCCTGCTATGTCCAGACGACTCTGGTTACCCCCCGCGCCGCCCGCGAGGTTTATCTACAACAGTTCCAGATGCATCGCTTTGCCACTGAATTTTGGCACAAGCCCGTTGCGGTCAATGACCTGGGCTGGGTCGCTTACGGCAACCCGAACTATGTACTGGACCTCTTCGGTTTAGGTTCGGAAGCCGCCCGTATCGCCAGAGCGCAAGGCGGGGCCAACACCGCCTGGATAGAGCAATTGGTTGAGCAGCACCATGTCGGCCTCGCAATGATATATGCTTCGTGGTACCCGGCGCGTCCCGCCGATTGGGTCGAGCTTGCTACCCTGACCCTTGAGGGCGACGGCCAGCCTGCTGCTGCGGCAGACCGTACTGTCACGTTTTTCGCAACGACCCCGGCAGCGCGTGCGGAGCTTGAAAACGACCTGAGACGCTTTGCGCCGACGTTGCCGCGGGGTGTGAGTCTGACGCTGACATTTTGATTCTCTGCCGCCTTGGTGATGCTTCGGGCGGCCGGAAAAATGATACTGATCTATCCGTGATCGACCGGGCTTTACCGGTTTTGGCTCGGAGCCGGCTTTCGCGCCCGCCCGCGTTTCGCTAACTGTAGCCCCCTAGACCGCCGCACCGGCTTATGAGCGCCTCAAGATGGGCTACCGCATATTTCTCAGTTACGGCCACGATGAACACTCCGATTTGGCGCGTGCACTAAAGCGCGACCTGGAAGCGCGCGGTCATGACGTCTGGTTCGATGAGGACCGACTGATGGTCGGTGCCGACTGGGAGACGCGCATCGAGCAGGGTCTGCAGTGGGCGGCGAGCGAGCCGAATTGCGGCCGCGTCGTTCTGTTGATTACGCCGCATTCGGTGCGCCGACCGGACGGCTATTGCCTTAATGAGCTCGCGCGGGCGATCAGCCGCGGGCTGCCAATCGTGCCGCTGATGGCGGTGTGGTCGGAGCCGCCGTTGTCGATCTGCCGCATTCAATGGCTCGATCTGCGCGACTGCTTGCCACTTGGCGCCCAGCCGGCGGCCTACCAACGTCGGCTGGATCAGCTCGCCACGGCGCTGGCACAGGACGGGACGAGTTTCGAGGGCGTCCAGGCACGGCTGATGGCGCTGCTTGATCCGCTGCCGTTCGGCGCCGAGATCAACGAGCATCTCGCCCGCTTCACCGGTCGCGACTGGATTTTTCAGAAAATCGATCATTGGCTGGCCGATGCTGGGGCCGAGAAGATATTTTGGATCACCGGCGGCCCAGGCGTCGGCAAGACCGCGCTGGCCGCGAAGTTGTCGGCGACCCGTCCGGACATTGTCGCGGTGCATTTCTGCCAAGCCGGTCACACCCAAAAGGGCGATCCGCGACGCTGCGTGCTGTCGATTGTCTATCAGCTTTCGACCCAGCTTCCCGAATACGAGAGCCGGCTCAACGCGCTGCCGCTGCAGTCGATCATCACCGAGTCGGATGCGCGGACCTTGTTCGACCGCCTGATCTTGCAGCCGCTGGCCGCAAACTTTCCCGATCCGGGACGCATGCTGGTGGTGCTGATCGACGCGCTCGACGAGGCGACCCAGGAGGGGCGCAACGCACTGGCGTCGTTCTTGGGCGCCGAATTTCCGAAAACGCCGCCGTGGCTGCGGCTGATCATCACCAGCCGACCCGACCCGGAGGTCACGTATCCGCTGCAGGCGATCACCGCCGATGTGATCGACGCGGCCGCATCGGAGAACGAAAGCGATATCCGCGCCTTCCTGCAGCGCGAGCTGAAATCGCATCTGCTTGACGTGCGCCATGCATCGGCGATCGTCGACAGCCTGATCCGACGCAGCGAGGGCAATTTCCTCTACGTCGAATGGCTGCGCCGTGAGATCATGGCCGGCCGGGTGTCGCTCGCCGACCCTGGCGCGCTGCCGCAAGGCATGGGCGGGGTCTACGCGCAATTCGCGGCGCGGCAGTGGCCCGACGTCGGGACGTTCAAGAAAGACATCGGCCCGGTGCTCGACATCGTCGCCGCCGCGCGCGAGCCGTTGACGCTTGCCTTCCTTGGCGAGATGTTCGACTGGAGCGAGCGCCAACAGATCGACTTTCAAGACACGCTGGGTTCGCTGTTTATCTTGCCGGACGGGCGCATCATCCCGTTTCACAAGTCGCTCCTGGATTGGCTGACCGACCGCAGCAAATCCGGCCGCTATTTCGTCAGTGCCGCCGACGGCAATCGCCGGCTGACCGAATATTGCGTTGCGCAGTACGAAAAAGATCCGCTCGCCTTGCCCGGCTACGTCCGCGGTCATCTGCCGGCGCATCTGATTGCCGACAAGCGCTGGGACACGCTTGAGGCCGTCCTCACCAACCTGGCGTTCCTGGAAGCCAAGACCGCAGCGGCCGGCGTTTTCGCCATCGTGGCGGATTTTGCCGATGCGCTTGCGGCGATACCGCCGGGCCGGCCGCTCGAGCGCACGCTGCGGCTTTTGGACGATGCGATCCGGCGCGAGCTGCATTTCATCGGCCGCCATCCGACGACGCTGTTCCAGTGCTTATGGAATCTGTGCTGGTGGTTCGATTGCCCCGAAGCTGCTTATCACTACGAAGCAGCGCCGGCCGGGGCGAAGCCGCGCCCTTGGCAGAGCGACGGCCCAAAACTCTTCGCGTTGCTGGAACGCTGGCGGCGGGAAAAGCAAGCGCGGCAGCCGAATTTCGCCTGGATCCGCTCGTTGCGCCCGCCCGCCCTGCCGCTCGGCGGCAGTCATCTGGTGCTGGGTGGTCACAGCAAGACCGTCCATGCCGTCGACGTTTCCGCCGACGGACAGAACCTGGTCTCGGCATCTCGCGATTCCACGGTACGGCTCTGGGACACCAAGACCGGCGCCGAGAAGTTCGTCTTCAAGGCGAGCGCACAGCTCATGGATGTGGCGATTTCGCCCGATGGCCGGCTGATCGCCGCCGCACCCGCGGTGAGCAAAACCGTTCCGCTCTGGCATGCCATGACGGGCAGGCTCGTCCGCGAGCTCGGACCGCACGACAAGGACATCCATTGCGTCGCCTTTTCGCCGGACGGACGTTATCTCGCCGCCGGTTCCGAGGCGGCGACGGTGATCGTCTGGCATGTGGAGAGCGGCCGGCTCGAGACTGTGCTGAAGGGCAACAACGCCAATCGCACCGAGAGCGTGGTCTTTTCGCCCGACGGCGCGGTCGTGCTGTCCGGCGGCGGCTGGGGCTATAGGGATAATCAGTACCTTTACGTATGGGGTTGGAGAGCAGGTGAACTGCTGCGGCGCATCACCGCTCATACCTCGCTGCTTCATCAGGTTCGTTTCGCGCCTGACGGCAATCGCTTTGCCTCGTGCTCGGGCGACGCCGCGGGCGAATACACCATCAAGATCTGGGACGTGGCGACCGCCGCTGCGCGCGCTCTCAAGGGCCACACCGGATCGATTCAGGACATCGGCTTTTCGCCCGACGGCAGCCGAATGATTTCAGGCTCGTGGGACGAGACCGTGCGGCTCTGGGATACGGTCAGCGGCGCGCCGTTGCTCAAGATCGACATCGGCAGCCAGGTGAACTGCGTCGGCTTTCTTGCCGACGGACGCCGCGTCTATTCGGGCGGCTATGACAATGTCGTGCGCATCTGGGACAGTCTTGTCGGCATCGCCGCCATGCCGACGCGTCCGGACGGCAGATACAATCTCTGGCGCCTGGTCTATTCGCCCGACGGCAAATACCTCGCCACCGGCTCGGAGCGCGGGGCGGTCGTGCTGTGGGACGCCAACACCGGCCGCCTCGCTCGCGAGCTGCGGCCCGGGGTTGGCGGCCCGGTCACCAACATCGTGTTCTCACCCGACGGCGGCCATCTTGCCGTCGGCACCGGCAATGTGCCGTGGGATTTTGATGAGCCTTGGAGCGGTGACTCCGACTTCGACATCCGCGTTTTCGACGTGGCCACCGGCACGCTTGCCGGCACGCTGAGTGGCATCGGCCACAAAGTGTCACTCCACGCGCTGCGCTACTCTGCCGACGGCAGCAGAATCATCACGCCGCTCAACGGCGCGCCGACCGTGGTCTGGGACGCAAAGAGCTTTCGCAGGATTGAAGAGGGGACCGCCGAACGGGCCGCGCCAGAAACCGCTGCTGCCAATCGGCCGGTCGGCGGGGCTCGCATCAAGGCGCGCGTCGCGGCTCCCGAGACCGTATTCACCGACCAGGTGAGCGGACGCGACATCGCCTGGCTGTCGCAGCCGCTCTACGAGGCGACACTGCATCCGGGCGGAACGATGTGGGCGGGCCGCTCCGACGACGTTCACGCCCACCAAAACGATGCGCGCAAGATCGATATGGTGGTATTGGAAGGCTATTCCACAGGACAGTCGTCCTGATTGCGAACAAGTTAAAAGGGATCAGTAAGACCAGCCGGATGAATTATGCGCATTCGATCTGGTCGACCTTTCGGTGCGGTGGCGACCATTTTGGCGCAGCCAACAACAATCTCCGATGACCGTTATGGATCAAAAAGCGTCGGTCTGTATGTCCGAGGGAATGTCCGCCTTTTGTTCGGATAACGACCGATTGCTGCACCACGGCAATCAATCAGTGGAACCCTCCTGCCGCGTAAACAAGCAAGCGGCGTATCTGAGTTTAAGCTAAGATGAAGTCGCGTGGCGGTATTGCCGACGCGCGTTCAGCTTCGAAAGGATTGATTCAATGGCGAAGAAACAATCGGATAGCGTCTACCGGATTGTCGATGTTGTCGGAGTCAGTGAAACTTCGTGGGAGGACGCCGGTCGACGTGCCGTGGAAACGGCCGCTGGTTCACTTCGTGATCTGCGTGTGGCCGAAGTCACCAAGATGGACATGAGGGTGGAGAACGGAAAGGTCATGGCCTTTCGAACACGCGTCGCACTCTCGTTCAAATACGAGGCTTGATCCGACCTCAGAGGCGCGTCAATCAGTGCTCGACCTGGGCGTAATCGAAGCGTCCGGGGGCGCGATCTTTTCTGCCCGCAGCACGGATACGCCCGCAGCAGAGGTCACCGATGATCCTCGTTCCCGCGCTAATGACCGGCTGGCCGGGAATCCCTAGCGGTGTTCAACGAAGATCCGGGGCAAGCTGCCGCGCCGGGATAAAGCGTCTCGGGCAGCCCGCATGTCGCGTATCTTTCTCAGACATTCGAGCGCGAACAACGCCGCGGCGGTGTGCCCCGCTACCTCGCCGAAGACGCGGCGGCATTACCCCTCAAAGCAGCCGCGCCGGCCGTCCGCCGTCGCGGCCGTTGAGGTGCGGCAACCGACTTTGCGGCTCTTGCGTGCATCCAATCGCGACTTTTTCAACGACCACCTGGCCTGTTATAAATTGCAATGGACCTCAGGTCGGTATCATTGTCATCACAGCGCCTGCTCTTGAAGTCCTTTACCGGCGACGACGCGCGGGAGGCGTTCGAGGCAGCAACGCCGGCAATAGTCCGTTTTATGTCGTGGGAGCCTGCGCCATCCCTCGAAGCATTTGCGCTGATTTGGCAGAGCTGGATTCCGAAGATGTACGCCGGCATTGAGGTGAGTTTTGGCGTGCGCCTTAACCCTTCACTGGAATTCTTGGGAGCAGTTGGAGTGCACAAGACCGATGCTGCCGAGCCCGAAGTGGGTATTTGGATTAAGGAGTCACAGCATGGATACGGCTATGGGCGGGAGCTTGTTGCGATGATTGCAGCATTCGTCGCCGCCGATCTGAGCAAGCGAGCAGTAGTGTATCCCGTTGTCGAACAGAATGGGCCAAGCCGGCGCCTTGCGGAAAGTCTCGGCGGTAAAATTATTGGAACCCGGCGCCTGCGAAAGGCCGCTGGCATCGAGTATCCCGAAATTATATATCGAATTCCGACTCCTGTATTGGGCTAAATGCGTTCGTTCGGAATCAGAACCATTCTGAAAGGCTGTGTTGTGCGGCACAGCAATATCAAGCGCCGAATATCCGTTATGGGGTCATTCACTGCAGATGCTCGCTACGCCACGTCCGCTATGCATCATAACCGGAATTGAAAACCAGCCGCTCGGCATGGAACATAGTTCAGTCGGCCGTTGGCTTGCGACGCTCAGCCAGACGCGGCGAGGCCAAGGCCTTC
>CAVOUR010000013.1:0-214054 GCA_963699665.1 uncultured Alphaproteobacteria bacterium | reverse complement strand
AGTCGCATTTTGGACCCTGAGCAGAAGTCGCGAGGGGATTGGGAAGGAATCCGGTAATCTCACGGATGTTTAGATCATTCGATGAGCGGAGGTTCGCATGTCCAGACTAACCGTTTTCCTTGCACGGCTTATCGGACTTTCCACTGTTTTGATTGTTATCGCTTTTCTGGTGCGCGGGAGTGCGACTGTTGACGCCACAGTTGCCGATGCGCCAGTCATACTTGTCTATGCGATAATCAGCCTTGCGGTCAGTGTTGCGATGATACTCGGCCACAATGTCTGGTCTGGTGGCGCGCTGCCAGTGGTTGTCACGCTGGTCGGGTGGTTGATTTCGCGAAGGGCCTGCTGCTTTTGTTCCTTACACCCGAAGCGCTTTCCCGATTTTACCAGCAGATGCAATATGGCGAGCATTACTATTTTTTTCTTACACCTGCGTTCGTGATCGGGCTCTATCTGATCTGGGCCGGATTCACGGCGCCGATGTCGCGCGGGTCTTAAACTTCAAACGGCGCCGGCGCGCACCGGCATTTAATTTAAGAGTCCGGTGTTGGCCCATTACGGCGCCGAGTCCGATGCGCCGATATGTCTGCGAATGGGCGAGAGGCGGAAGTGGTTGGCGCGCAGTCAAAGCGACGCGGATGCGCGGTGAATACCGTCGCATTTTATCTGGGGTCGCCGGCTGATGTCCTTGACGTGAGCGAGACGGCGCCTCGGCTAGGCGCTCCCGATGCGAGCCGTCGATTCACAGATCAGGTAGGTGCTTGGGTTGTTTTCGGTCCGCAACAACGGACAGGATTGACAGGGCTTGGGCGGCGTCGGCGAGTTAACCGCAAGTCGGAACTGTCGGTAGCTCTCTCCGGCCCAAAGCGATTCCATGCTCTGTTCGTTGAGATTGCCCATCTTGGTTCCGGGAACGCAACAAGCCTGCACGTCGCCATTTCCCAGGACGACGGCGGACCACCACGGCTCAGGGCAATGGCGCCGTCCGTTGTGCGCCGGCCTGACCGAAAACGGCTCCGCGATGTGAAGCGTGATCCCCTTTTGGATGGCAAGCGTCAATGCTTCTTCCCTGACGCGGTTGAACCGTTCCTTGTCAAACCAAAGCGATTCCGCAATCATCTCCGCGGTGTAACACTGGACGTGATCGGTGACGATGCCGCGTATGCCAAGACTGTCAGCCAAACTCACAAAAGGCACCAGCTCGTGCAGGTTGCTCCGCATCAGCGCAAACGACAGTGTCAGCAGCCCCGCCCAACGCGGACTGATCCAATCCCGCAAGCGCTCAAAGCATCGAATATTTTCGAGAACAACCTCAAGATCGGGCGCGCCTTTGCGGATTCTCTTGAAGGTCGCGGTGGTGGCGGCATCCAGCGAAACGTTCAAACCCTGCAGCCAAGGCGACTGCAACAGCTTGACCGACCGCTCCGCGTCAAGATGGACGCCATTGGTAGTGATAGAAAACGGCACATCGAGGCCGATGACGAAGTCCAACTCTCCAGGGCTTCGATGATCGGCCCACAAAAGATCTCCGGAATAATCCGAAAGCAACAGCGCTATGCGGCCTTCCGCCGCCCATTTTCGCAATGACGATTTCACATCCCCGCCGATCCAGCGGGGCTTTTTCCGTGTGTGGGCGGAAATGCAATGCACGCAATTCAAGTTGCACTGCGTAACAGGGCTGTACAACACCTTGGATGGCGTTGTGAGATTTGAGGTTGGCGGGGAATAGTGATCCTCGATCAGCAAGCCATGACCGGACGGATTTTTTCGATCGTTTATCAGCGCCGGATTTTGACGATCCCCCAGATAAACGGGCCACGCCGCGCTTTGATCCAGAGCATTGCCCGATTTTATCACAACCTCGAATTCACATCTCACCGAGTCCGGCACCGGGTCAAAGTACAGCGTCAACGGCTCATGCTGCGACGGCAATCGACCGTCCAATTGGGTATCAAGCACCACCCTGTCGACGTCGGACAGCATCACCACGGAGACGGCGACGGCAACACTGTTGCTATTGTTGTAATTTCCGACCGGAACGACGATGCAAGAAAGATAGTTGGAACTCGCCGTGAACCGCTGTCTGATAATGGTATCGCCCCGCAGATCGACGACCTCTTTGGCCGCGATCAACTGCGGACGTCGCATGCCGAATGAAAGCCGGCCTTCGCTTCGTCCTTTATTGACATAATGCCGCAACGCATCTTGTCCCGGCTTCAATACGTCGAGAGAAAGGAAGAAATAGAAAACCGGATCGAACTGACGATTCGGCCAGAAGCCTTTTTTCTGGCCGTGTTTCTGGAAGTGCCTATAGGCGACCCATTTGCTCACATCTCGTTTCAGGTAAGTCGCACCATAAAACGTTTCGTCGATTGAGCGGAAGGCATCCCTCCGCACTTGGCACGCGGCAACAACGGATGCCGGCCAGCGCCGCATCCTGCCGGCATTGCCGCCAGGGATCTTTTTTAAAAGCTGACGGAGCGCCCGGTGCATCGCCCGCTCTCCATCGCCTGGCGGCACCGCCTCACATGCGCAACGTTCGCGGCGGCGCGCCTAGTAGAACACCCCGTAGACGCCATCGACGACTTCGCCGGTGTTCAGATCGACCAGCAGCAGGTCGGGTCCGTAGCGCACCCACTCGAAGCCGGGCGGCGGCGGATCCAGGCCGAGCGCGGCCCATTCCGGGTAGTAATAATCCGGCGACAGAAACACCGGCGGCAGCACCGCGCCGACGTCCCATTGCCGATAGCCCCAGCCGGGCGGATAGGCGAACGGCGCGACACGGACGCCAGAGAACTCGCGGCCGCGGTAGACGAAGCGGCCGGGCTGGCCGTGGAACCGCGGGTCTGTGGCGAGGCCGGACGGCGGACCGCCGGGATGCGGGCCGAACGACCGCTGGCCGATTGGCGGGCCTCCGGGCGGCGGACCGCCGGGCGGTGGACCGTACGACCGTTGGCCGATTGGCGGACCGCCGGGTGGCGGCCCACCGGGCGGCGGACCGAACGACCGCTGACCGATTGGCGGACCGCCGGGTGGCGGCCCACCGGGCGGCGGGCCCATCGCATGCGGCGGCGCGCTCGACAAGCCTGGCGGCGGACCCGCAGGATGCGGCGGCGGCGGCGGCGCGGCCGGATGGGGCGCCGGCGCCGGAGCGCCGTGGGTCGGCGGCGGCGGCACGGTCTGCTGCGCTACGGCCAGCGTCGGCGCGACCAACGCAAACATTGCGGCGACGGCAATTGAACGCAGCATGGCGCTCCTCTTCCCCGTTGGTGTCGAATCCGGCGTGGACTTTATCAAATCGCCGCCGCGATGTAAGGCGCAAGCTCGGGCGAGGCCGCCGGCACGCATTGTGCCGGTTTGGCGTTTGACCGTAGTTTCGGCGTAACCAAGGTGGGAGGAAGCCGCAAATGAGCCGCGCGCCACGCATCGCCATCATCGGCGGCGGCATCGGCGGCCTGGCCGCCGCATTGGCGCTGGAACGGCGCGGCGCCGAAACCATCGTCTGCGAGCAGACGCCGGCGCTCAGCGAATTCGGCGCCGGGCTCAATCTCACGCCCAACGCCGTCAAGGCGCTGCGCGCGCTCGGCGTCGAGGACAAGATCGACGGCGTCGGCTGCGGCTCCGAATTCCTGATGATCCGCTCGTGGCAGAGCGGCCGCATCGTCTCGCGCATGCGCCGCGGCGATTTCCGCCGCCAATTCGGCGCGCCGAATATGAGCGTGCACCGCGCCGACCTGCTCGACATTCTGCGCGGCGCGCTGCAGTCGACCGAGATCCGGCTCAACGCCCGCTGTGTCGCGGTCGAAGGCCGCGCCGGCGACGCCGTCGCGCGCTTCGCCGACGGCAGCGCGATCGAGGCCGATATCGTGGTCGGCGCCGACGGCATTCATTCGGTGGTGCGCAACAGCCTGTTCGGCGCCGACGCGCCGCGCTTCACCGGCTGCATCTGCTGGCGCGGCATGGCGCCGGCCGACGCGGTGCCGCGCGACATCGCCGGCGCCGAGGGCGCCATGTGGCTCGGCCCACACGGCCACGTCGTGCACTATCCGGTGCGGCGCGGCGAACTGATCAACATCGTGGCGCATTACGACAGCGACGCCTGGACCGAGGAATCCTGGACCCGCGAATGCGACGTGGCGGAGGTGACGCGCACCTATGCGGACTGGAATGCGGCGCTCACCCGGCTGTTTCCGTGCAGCCCGCGCTGGTACAAATGGGCGCTGTACGATCGCGATCCGCTGCCGCGCTGGAGCCGCGGCCGCGCCACGCTGCTGGGCGATTCCGCCCATGCCATGCTGCCTTACCTCGGCCAGGGCGCCGCCATGGCGATCGAGGACGGCTACGTGCTCGCCGCCATGGTGGCGCGGCACGCCGACGATCTCGACTCAGCGCTCGCGGCCTACGAGCGGCTGCGGGTGCCGCGCTCGACCGCCGCGGTGCTCGGCTCGCGCGCCCGGGCCCGGGAAAACCATCTCACCTCGCGCTTCGGGCAGATCAAGCGCGACGTCATGCTGGCGCTGCGCGACCGCTTCGGCATCGACCGCACCGCCTTCAAGGTGGCGTGGCTGTACGGCTATGATGTCGGCAAGGAGGTGGAAACGCTGACGTCGGGCTCGTCGTGCTTTTAGGTTTCGACATACTCGGCGATGCTTGTCGGCGCCGGCACGGCATGACCGTCGGCTTTAAGACCATCAAGGTGAAAGCGAATCGCATCACGGATTTCGACTTCGACCTCACGCACAGTCGCGCCTGTCGCAACACAACCCGGCAGGTCAGGCACGTAGGCGGAATAGTTGCCCTCGGCCTTTTCGATAACCACAGCGTAGCGCATCACTTCCGTTCCTTGAGTCCGGCCTGTTTGAGGACGCTGTTTAGCGTTCCAGGCGCCATATCGTCGGACGGCTTGCCAGCAATTGTAACGCGACCCGCTTTGACATTGTGCTTGTATTGCCGATGCGAGCCTCACGTCGCAAGCAGGAACCAGCCGTCATCTTCGATAACGCGGATCACATCCCCCACCTTCACGTCGTAACATCCGAAAAAAGCTGGGCTAATTCTGCATTGAACCGCAAAGACATTTGCTGCGCAACCGCCCGCTGTGCCCTGCTGCCGCAGCGATGGGAACGACGCACGCGCTTGCTTTCTCCCCCTTCCCGGCCGATATAGAGCGCGGGAGGTTGGCGGTGGACGAGCCACTCGCCAACCGGGTCAGGTCCGGAAGGAAGCAGCCCTAACGAGCGCGGTTCGGGTCGCTCGTCAGCCTCCCACCCTTTTCACACGCGCAACTGATGAACGACGCGACGACACCGACCGCAGCCTACCGCGTGCTGGCGCGCAAATACCGGCCGTCGACCTTCGACGACCTGATCGGCCAGGACGCCATGGTGCGCACCGTCTCGAATGCGTTCGAGGCCGGCCGCATCCCGCAGGCCTGGATCCTGACCGGCGTGCGCGGCGTCGGCAAGACCACGACCGCGCGCATCCTCGCCCGCGCCCTCAACTACGAGCTGGCGGACGGCTCGGTGACCGGGCCGACCATCACGATGCCGGTACTGGGCGTGCACTGCCAGCCGATCATGGAAAGCCGGCATCTCGACGTCATCGAGATGGACGCCGCCTCGCATAACGGCGTCGACGACGTGCGGGCGATCAACGACGCGGTGCGCTACGCGCCGGTCGCGGCGCGCTACAAGGTGTATATCCTCGACGAAGTGCACATGCTGTCCGGCGCCGCCTTCAATGCGCTGTTGAAGACGCTGGAGGAGCCGCCGCCGCACGCCAAGTTCATTTTCGCCACCACCGAAATCCGCAAGGTGCCGATCACCGTATTGTCGCGCTGCCAGCGCTTCGATCTGCGCCGGGTCGATGCCGCGCTCCTGGTGCGGCACCTGCAGAGCATCGCCGCCAGGGAAAACATCGCCGCCGACGCCGAGGCGCTGGCGCTGATCGCGCGCGCCGCCGAAGGCTCGGTGCGCGATTCGCTGTCGCTGTTCGACCAGGCGATCGCGCATGCCGGCGCCGTGTCGGGCGCCGGCACCGCGGCAATCGCCGCCGCGCCGGTGCGCGCCGACGACGTGCGCGGCATGCTCGGGCTCGCCGATCGCAGCCGCGTCATCGATCTGTTCGAGGCGCTGATGCGCGCCAATATCGGCCGCGCGCTCACCGAATTGCGCGATCAGTACGACACCGGCGCCGATCCGGCGATGGTGCTCGGCGACCTCGCCGAGTTCACCCATTTCGTCACCCGGGTGAAGATCGTGCCGGCGGTCGCCGACGACGTGTCGCTCACCGAAGCCGAGCGCAGCCGCGGCCGCGGCTTCGCGACGAAGCTGTCGATGCGCATTCTGGCGCGAACCTGGCAGATGCTGCTCAAGGGCATCGCCGAGGTCGAGGCCGCCGGCCGGCCGATCGACGCCGCCGAAATGGTGCTGGTCCGCATCGCCTATGCGGCCGACCTGCCGACCCCCGACGAGGTGATCCGCTCGCTCGGCGACGCCGCGCGCGGCAACGGCGTCGCGGCGTCGGCGCCGGCGGCGCGCGCCGACATGCCGGCGCGTTCGGACGCGCCGCGCGGCGGCGGGCGCGGCCCGCTGGCCTCGGCCGCGCCCGGCTCGGCTGCACCGATGTCGGCTGCGCCGATAAATGACGCGGTCGCCCGCAGCATCGCGGAGCAATCCCCGGCGCGCGCGCTGAAGACTTTCGAGGACCTTATCGCGCTCGCCGCCGAGAAGCGCGACGTGGCGATGAAAAGCGCGCTGGAACGCGACGTGCGGCTGGTTCGTTTCGAAGACGGCAGGCTCGAAATCGCGCTCGAGTCGAGCGCGCCGAAGACGCTGGTCGGCGAGCTGTCGAAAAAGCTCGCCGACTGGACCGGCCGGCGCTGGATGGTCGCGGTGTCCGCCGAAGCCGGCGCGCCGTCGCTGCGGGCGCAAAGCGACATCCGCAAGGCCGAGCTGAAAAGCGACGTGCGCGGCGATCCGCTGGTGCAGGCGGTGCTGGCGCGCTTCCCCGGCGCCGAGATCGTCGATGTCCGTCCGCCGCCCGGCGCGCCGGCGACAACCGCGGACGATGTGGCGGATAGTCCGCAGAACGAGAGCGACTTCGATGCCTGATTTTATGGGCCTGATGAAACAGGCCGCCGAATTCAAGACCAAGATGGAAGCGATGCAGGCCGAGCTCGACCGCCTCGAGGTCGAGGGCGCCGCCGGCGGCGGGCTGGTGGCGGTGAAACTGTCCGGCAAGGGCGACCTGCGCGGCGCTCAGATCGACGAGTCCCTGCTCAAGCCCGACCAGAAGGAAATCGTCGAGGACTTGATCGTCGCCGCCCACGCCGACGCGCGCCGCAAGCTCGAAACCATGCTGGCCGAAAGGATGCAGGCGCTGACCGGCGGCCTGCCGCTGCCGCCGGGGCTGAAGCTGTTTTGACCGCGGCTGATTACCGAGAATCCCCGGCGGCACGTCTTACGGAGAGATTTTTCTATGGTCGATTCCTCTGACCGAGTTCCGATTGAGCCGCAAAGCATAATCGCGCCGCTCTCGCGAGCCGCGGTGTTTCTGGTTTTGTCCATCGGCAGTGCGCCGGAAGCCATCCGGCGGGTGCGCGGTGTGATTGCCGATATCGGCGGACTGGTGCGCACGGTCGGGTTTAGGGATTTACAAGGTCGTCTGTCCTGCAACGTGGCGATTGGAAGCGCTGCCTGGGACCGATTGGAGCAGCCGCGCCGCCCGGCGCAGCTGCGGCACTTTGCTGAAATCCGGGGCCCTGTGCATACCGCCGTGGCGACGCCGGGGGATTTGTTGTTCCACATACGGGCGAATCGCGCCGATATGTGTTTTGAAATTGAGCGGCTCATTCTCGAAGCCCTGGGCGACGCCGTGACGGTCGCCGATGAGGTCCAGGGCTTTCGATACTTCGATTCCCGGGACCTTCTTGGCTTCGTCGACGGCACCGAAAATCCCACCGGCGTTGATCTGACGCAGTCGGCGCTCATCCAATCGGAAGACCCGGCATTTGCGGGTGGCAGCTACGTCGTCGTGCAGAAGTACCTTCACAAACTCGATAAGTGGCGCGCTCTGGAAACGGCGACGCAGGAGAGCATCATCGGGCGGACCAAAGCGGACAATGTTGAACTGGAGGACGCTGTCGGACGGGAGTTGCATAAACAACTAACGACCATCGTTGACGCGGCAGGCGTCGAGCACGACATCCTTCGCGACAACATGCCGTTCGGCAGTCCCGGCCGCGGCGAGTTTGGAACGTATTTTATCGGCTACACGCGAAATCTATGGGTCATCGAAAAAATGTTGGCGAATATGTTCGAAGGCATCGCCGCAGGCCGGCACGATAGAATATTGGATTTCTCGACGCCAATGACGGGGACAACATTCTTTGCACCGTCAAATTCGCTGCTCAAAACACTTGGTTGACCGAAGACAAGTTCAGAAATATCGCGGGTTCCTTTCTGGGCAAGCGCAAGATCATTCTCCGGGGATCAAGATCGGCACATTAAAAGTGCCGAATGGACGCTTTGGGTCCAAACGCGGACATGGCAACAACGCGCTGTGATGTTCGCGTTGCCCCCAAAACAGACATTGGCAGTGTGTTTATGAGTCCACGCCTTAGGTCGAACGGTTCCGTGCCATGACGAGTTGGCAGTAGCCAACAAATCCGAGGATGCAGATACCCAATAGCACCGAGACGAATCGAAACCAATTCTCGAGGTGATCCCAATAGCCCCAGTACCCCCGCGTGATGATGAGAATGCCTCCTAAAATCAGACCGATGCCGATCGCCTGAACCCTCAAGTACGATCCGACGACTATGGCAGCAATGCCCAGTGGCGTAGCGACAAAGATAAGAGCACGGAAGAACGGCTGACTAGCTCTGTCGATGGCCTTTAGCTTGTTTTGGTAGTCTTCCTCCTTCGCGCTATCTTCTTCTTCCCGCGCCTTCCATCCTTCGGGTGTAGTTGGAGTAATACGTAGTGAGACAACAACGTCTTCGTGAATCTCGGGAAGCGGACGAAATATCTGTACGCCGTAATAGACCAGGATGGCAAACAGGGCCGCAACGCCGAACGCGATCGCGAATTGATGCTCTCGTCTCATTGGATCTGTCCGATCGCCATTCCGATATCATCGCCACAAAGACCAAAGGTTGCAACAGACATGCCCGCCATCGCCGCCGGTCCCGAGATCGAACGCCTGATCCAGCTGCTGGCCCGCCTGCCCGGGCTCGGGCCGCGCTCGGCGCGGCGCGCGGCCTTGTTCCTGATCAAGAAGCGCGAACTGCTGATGGCGCCGCTCGCGACCGCCCTGCAGGCGGCGATCGAAAAGATCGAGGTGTGCCGCCGCTGCGGCAACATCGATACGCAGAACCCGTGCGCGGTGTGCACCGATGCCCGGCGCGACCCGGCCGCGCTCGTGGTGGTGGCCGACGTCGCCGATCTGTGGGCGCTGGAACGGGCGCGCGCCATCAACGCGCGCTACCATGTGCTCGGCGGCACCCTGTCGCCGCTCGACGGCATCGGGCCGGACGATCTGACCATCGAGGCCCTGGTCAAGCGCGCGCACGACCCTGCGGTCAAGGAAGTGATCCTGGCGCTCAACGCCACCGTGGACGGCCAGAGCACCGCCCATTACGTCACCGATCTGCTGCATGGCGCCGACGTCAAGGTGACGCGGCTCGCCCACGGCGTGCCGGTCGGCGGCGAACTCGACTACCTGGACGAAGGCACGCTCGCCGCCGCGATCCGCAGCCGGACGCCGTTCTAGCTGGAGGGCGAATGGCGAATGGTGAGTGGCGAATGGGGGTTCTATTCGCTATTCGCCCCTCCCCGCGGTGCCTGCAAAATGACCACGGAGCGCCCGCGGTGCGGTCAGAAGCCGCCCCGGTCCGGCCAATCGCCGACCGAATTGTCATGGATTCGCCACGTCCGGCGCCCGCCGGCAGTTGGCCCGCGGTTTGCATAGCCATGGACGGCGATCTCGGTCTCACTCGTCGTGTTGAAGGGGATTGCTTGGAGCCCCGGAGATCCCGGCACCGGGGCTCCAACTATTTTCCGGAACCACCAGACCTCACCCATCATTTTTCGCACCCCCGCGCCGTTGGCGCGGCGCTTGCGTTTGCCGCGCCCGTTGCGCACATGGCAGGCCGAGCCTGGAGGTGCCTGTGCCCAACGCCGTCGCCAAGTTGCCCGCATGAGTGACGAGGTCCCGTTCGACAAGACGTTCGATCTGGTGCCCGACCGGGTGCAGGAGGTGGCGCCGGGGGTGCGCGCGGTCGCCGCCAACAATCCCGGGCCGTTCACCTTCAAGGGCACCGTCAGCTACATCATCGGCCGCGGCAAGGTCGCGATCCTCGATCCCGGTCCCGACGACGATGACCATGTCGCGGCGCTGCTCGATGCCGTGCGCGGCGAGACCGTGACTCATATCTTCGTCACCCATACCCATCGCGACCACTCGCCCGCCGTGCCCAAGATCAAGGCCGCGACCGGCGCGACCGTCTTCGCCCAGGGGCCGCATGTGCTCGCCCGGCCGCTGCACACCGGCGAGACCCGCCGCCTCGACGCCTCGGCCGACATGGATTTCCACCCCGACAAGGCGCTCGCCGACGGCGCGGTGGTGGCGGGCGACGGCTGGACGATCGAGGCGCTGACCACGCCGGGTCACACCGCCAACCACATGGCGTTCGCGTTGCGGGAAGCCGACCTGATTTTCTCCGGCGACCACGTCATGGCGTGGTCGACCACCATCGTGGCGCCGCCGGACGGCGCCATGAGCGACTACATGGCCTCGCTGCATAAGCTCGCACGGCGCACCGAGCCGGTCTATCTGCCCGGCCACGGCGCGCCGGTGCGCGACGCGCCGCGGTTCGTCCGGCAATTGATCGCGCACCGGGCGGGCCGCGAGGCCTCGATCCTGCATCGGCTCGGCAAGGGCGCGGCCGACATCCCGACCATCGTCAAGGCGGTCTATATCGGCCTCGACCCGCGGCTTGCCGGCGCCGCCGCGCTGTCGACGCTGGCGCACCTCGAAGAGCTCTGCGCCCGCGGCGCGGTCGTGACCGACGGGCCGCCGGCGATCGGCGGCACCTATCGCTTGGCCTGATTGCCTTTCGGCGCCGGCGCCGGCGCCGCGGGCTTCGGCGGCGGCACCGGTTTTTGCGGCGTCGCCAGCACGGTGTCGATATCGTCGATCAGCTTGCGCACCCGCGCGGCGTTGGTGCCGAGATCGTGGCGGCCGTAACGCGACGCCGAGCGCACGTCGATGCGCGCGCCGTCGCCGGTCGCCCGCACGCGCACGATGACGTCGTCGCGGAAGCCGAGAATGGGCGTGCGCGCGATCGCCTCGATATAGCCGTCGCGCGGCGGCGGCAGAGCCGGCGCCGGCGCGCGCGGATTGACGGCGGCGCGCGGCGCGTCGCCCAAAGGCGGCCGCGTATCGACGATCCGCCACTTGCGCTTGATGATGACTTTCATGGCGGCGGCGTAGGCTTCCTGCGGCGTCGAGTTGGTCTCGTCCGGCTCGATGTCCGCATAGGCGGCGTGCTGCTGTTCGGCGGCGTAGAGCCCCTCATAGGCGATCGGGTTGGCGTCGCGCGGGCGCAGCCGCGCGATGGCGTCGAACTGCGGCGGATCGATCGGATCGGTGGTGATGTCGTAGATCGCCGGCAGCTTGTAGCCCTTGACGCCGAGATAGAGCGGATAGGCGATCAACACGGCGCCGATCAGGAAGGCGGTGATCGCCTGCCGCAGGCCGCCGACGCCTTCGAACCAGATGACGATGCCGGCGCCGAACGCCAGCAGCATGGCGACCACCGCGAGCATCAGCGCGCCGGCGAGCGTCGACAGCGCCGGCACGATTTCCAGCGCGCCGGAGCGCACGATGACGACGGCGATCAGCGTCGCGGCGAGCGCGAACAGCGCGATGCGGCGCGCCCAGACGGCGAGCTGCGAAACTGGCTCGTCAACGGTTCGGCGTCGCGCCATCGGCAGGCTCTTGGGCGGTGGGACGGGAGGCGGACCCGCCGGCCGGCGGGCTGCCGCAGATCTGTTTGATCGCCGACCAATCGGCCGCGTCGAGGAGCGGCGCCGTCGCGGCGGCCTGCGCGATCGCATCGATCGCCGCGATGCGGTCCCTGGTCTCGGGATGGTCGCGCAGAAGCTTCATGCCTGCGTCCTTGTCGGACACGATGCGGGCGAGGATGACGCCGAGCGCGCGCGGGTCGCCGCCGGCTTGCGTCATCAAGCCGACGCTGTAGGCGTCGGCCGCCGCCTCGACGCGGCGCGAATAGGACGATTTCAGCACCGTCTTGGCGGCGATCACCACCGCGCCGCCGCCGACGAAATCGCCGAGCATCATGCCGAACAGAAACGACAGGCCGGCGGTCTGCAGCACGGTGCGCGTGCCGTCGCGGTGCGCGACATGGCCGATCTCGTGCGCCAGCACGCCGGCGAGTTCGTCGGGCGACTGCGCCTGGTCGATCAGGCCCTGGTAGACGTAGATATGGCCGCCGGGCAGCGCAAAGGCGTTCGGCTCCGGGCGGCGCACCACGTCGACCCGCAGCGGCACCGGCAGCGCGGCCGCCGTCGCCAGCCTGGCGACGAGGCTTTGCAGCGCGGCGCGGCCGGCGGTTTCGCCCGGGCCGCCGCCGCAGGCGAATGCCGCGCCGAGATGACGATCGTCGAGGCTCGCGCCGATATGCTTGTCGATGGCGTTGCCGAGCTTTTGTTCGACCGAGAACGGTATCAACGGCATCAGCCGGCTGCTCAGCGCCGGCACCCCGAAGATCGCGGTGGCAAGGAGCGAGACCACGGCGGCGAGGCTGAAGCCCACGACCTTGCGCCGCAACGCCCGCTCCGCCGCGCCGCCGCGGTCGAGCGTGACGGCGCGCTCTTCGATCGCCGACGCCAGCGCGGCGTCGCGGACCTCGAGCCGCGCCAAAAGCGTCTCGCCGCTGCGGCCTAGCCGCAGCACGCCGTCGGGCGCCGCGAGCCGGCGCAGCTCCGGATAAAGCCATTCGTCGAGCAGGCGATGGCCGGCGGCGCCAATGCGCAAGCCCGCCGCAGTGGCCTCCACCAGCACATCGTGGCGCGCGCTGCAGGTGCCGTCGAAATAAATCGCCGGCCCGCGCGGCATCGCGGCGTCGGCCAGCGTTGCGGTGACATCCATCAGATGCTCCCGACGCCGAGCGCATCGGCAAGGCCCTCGCCCAGCGCCGAGCTTGCCGCGCCGGCGGCGCGCACATTGTCCAGGACCGCCACGCCGGACAGCTCGGCCGATTGCGCGCCGAGCCGCCACAGCGCGGCGGCGACCACGACTTGATAGATCGTCGAGGCGCCGAGCGCGATCACCACGTAGAGGCCCAGCGTGACCGCGCTCGCCGCGAGCTCGCCGAGATTGGCGTCGTGGGTCCGGCGCAGGAGCACGCCGACGGCCGCGATAGCGCCGATGCCGACGCCGAGCGCCAACAGCGCAAACAGCAGCAGATAACAGACAAAGCGCAGGTAGACGCGGTACACTTGGCCGATGCGCAGCCGCGACGTGACGGTGACCGCGCCGAACCGCAGACCCGAAAGCCACCACCGCATCGTCACCGCCGCAAACACCGGCCACAGCAGCACGGCGGCCACAAAGCTCGCCGCCACCGCCAGCGCGGCGATGCCGATGGCAAGGCTGAGCTGCGGATCGTTCTCGATCAGCCGGTCCATGGCCTCGTCGTCGGCCGCCGCCATGGCGCTGCCCAGCGCGTTCCAGTCGACCAGCCCGGAAATCGCCGCGGCGGCGGCGAGCAAGGGGCCGACGACCAACAGCCAGATCGGCAGCCCGCGCCAGAACAGCGCCGCGCCGGATCCCTCGAACCGGCCCGGCAGATCGCCGTAGCTGGTGTTGCCCATCTTGAAGCGCTGCAGGCTCGCCTGCGACCACGGATAAGCGAGGCCGAGCGTGACGATCACCAGCGCCCACCAGAGGAGCGCGCGCAGCGCATAATTCCAGGCGCGGCCATGCTGATCGAAGCGCACGCCGCGGAACACGGTGCGGGTCAGCCGGTAGCGCCGCGCCCGGTACAGCGCGAACTCGCTCAGGAACGCCACCACCAGAAAGCCGAACACCACCACGCCGGCGGCGAGAGTCTCCTCCAGGGCCGCGATCGCCAGCGCCATATCGAGCGGAACGAGAATCGCGACGGCGAGCAGAAAGCCGACCAGCAGCTCGGTGGCGAGCCCGTTATATTCCAGCGTGTCGCCGACGATCTCGGTATTGGCCCACAAGAACCGGCGCACGTCGGTCGCCAGCCAGAACCGATAGAGCCCGAGCGTCACCGTGACCAGCGCCGCGCCCTTGATGCGCAGCCGCCAATAGTCGCGTTCCCTGCCGAGGAATCGCACCGTTACGGGCGCCGGCGCCGCGACCGCAACCGGCACGGCGGCGGGCACGGCGACTGACACGGCGGCTTGCACCGGGGCTTGCACCGCGACCGGGCTCGACAGAACAGTCGTCATGGAATCCCAGCAAAGAGCCTTGAAAACCTTGGCAACGCCCGCAGTCGCATGGCGGCATGACCTTTTTGCGACCGCGGCATGCTTTACTTCAGTCCATGCCGGGCCGGCAATGGGCGGCGCCAAACGCCGACGGCGCGGCGGCGCAACGCCGCGGCAAGCGTCGCACCGCTTTGCCTTGACCGGCCCGGAACCCGGGTAGAAGATATTTGACGCCTGGGATCGGCCTGATGCCGCGCTGGCGGCGCCGGACCGCTCCGACGCGACAAGCCGCGACCGATTCGCGGCCAACAAAAAATAACAGAACACCACCCCAGGGAGGCTCGAATGTCGAAGCTCAGCACTTCGTTGCCCCGCCGCACCTTGCTCAAGGGCGGCGTGGCGCTCGGCGCCAGCCAGATCGTCGGCGCGCCGTTCATCGTCGCCGCGCTCGGCGACGAGCCGGTCAAGATCGGCATGGTCAATCCGCTGACCGGCGTGCTCTCGGCGCTGGCGCAAAGCGAGGTCGACGGCGCCAGATACGCCGAGGCCGAGATCAACAAGAACGGCGGCATTCTGGGGCGCCCGGTCCAGCTCCTGGTCGAGGATTCCGCCAACGACGTCGGCACCGGCGTGCAGAAGACGCAAAAGCTGATCGACCGCGACAACGTCGCCGTCATCCTCGGCGACGTCAATTCGGGCATCGCCTATGCGATGTCGCAGGTCACCGCCGACAAGAAGGTCTTCCACATCGTTCCCGGCGGCCACACCGATCCGATCACCGGCACCAATTGCAAATGGAACGTGTTCCGCGTCTGCAACACCACGTCGATGGACGCCAACGCGGTGACGCCCGAACTGGTGAAGCGGTTCGGCAAGAAATGGTTCTTCATCACCCCCGACTATGCCTACGGCCACACCTTGCAGGACGCCTTCATCAGGGCGCTGACCAAAGCCGGCGGCAGCTATGAGGGCGACTACCTGCCGATCAACAACACCGATTTCTCCGCCACCCTGATCAAGGCCAAGGCCTACAAGCCGAACGTGCTGCTCAACAACATGGGCGGCCTGACCCAGATCAACTGCATGAAGCAATTCACCCAGTTCGGCATGCAGGGTGAAATGGCGCTTGGCGGCGCGCTGTTCGAGCTGGAGAGCATCAAGGGCTGTCCGCCGGAGGCGCAGACCGGCTGGTGGGACATGGAATGGTGGTGGAACCAGCCGGACGTGCCGGAGGTCGTCAAGTTCGTCGCCGCCTATCGCGCCGCGACCAAGAAGACGCCGTCGGCCCGCGACTGGTTCGGCTATGTGTCGATGCATTCGGTGCGGCTGGCGGCCGCCAAGGCCAAGGCGCTCGACGGGCCGAAGCTTGCGGCGGCGATGGAGGACATGGAGCTGCCGCCGGACGTGGCGCTGCAGCCCGGCCCGGTGCGCTACCGCGCCGGCGATCACGAACTGATGCCCAACATCTTCGTCGGCGAAGTGCATCCGCCGAAAGCCGGCCCCGACGACGTCTTCGCCACCACCGTCCTGGTGCCGGGCGAGCAAGCCGCCGGCTCGGTCGCCGACACCGGATGCAAGATGGTGCAACCGACCTGATCGGCTGCGCCCTTTCGGAAAATTCGCCGATGTCATTGCGAGGAGCGAAGCGACGAAGCAATCCATAGCGTGCCGCCGGACTGGATTGCTTCGCTTCGCTCGCCATGACGGTGTCGTGTTCACAACCCAGCCATAGCCCGACATGTAGATTGGAAGATGTGGCAGGTCATCGTCTTCAACGTCACCAACGGGCTGATCATCGGCGCGTTCTACGTGCTGATGGCGCTCGGCCTGTCGCTCATTCTCAATCTGTCGAACGTGATCAACTTCGCCCACGGCAACTTCCTGGCGCTGGGCGGCTACCTGGCGTTCACGCTGTCGCCGGCGCTGGGCTATTGGGGCGCGCTCCTGGTCTCGCCGCTGCTCACGGCGCTGATCGGCGTCGCCGTCGAGCGGCTGATGATCCGCCGCATCTATAACCGCGACCCGGTCTATAGCCTCCTGCTCACCTTCGGACTGGCCTTCGTGATGCAGGACGCGGCGCGCTACATCTGGGGCCCCAACGGCCTGCCGATGGGACTGCCGGCGGGCCTGGCGCAGCCGATCACCCCGAGCCTGTTTTTCATCACCTGGTACCGCGTCTTCATGGTGGCGATCGTGATCGCCGCGGTGATCGGGCTGTTCGCGTTCCTGCGCTACACCCGGGTCGGCTTGCGCATCCGCGCCGGCACCCTCGATCTCGAGACCGTGGCGTCGCTCGGCGTCAACGTGCGCAATCTGCGCACGTTCAATTTCGCGCTGGGCTGCCTGCTGGCCGGCTTGAGCGGCGTGCTCGCCGCCGGGCAGATCGGGCTCAATCCGAACATGGGCGATGATCTCCTTATGCCGAGCTTCATCGCCATCATCGTCGGCGGCGTCGGCAGCCTGATCGGAACGTTGTGCGGCGGTCTGTTGATCGGCATGGCGGCGGCGCTGACCACCGTCATCTATCCGGCGGCCAGCGAGGCGGTGATCTACGCGATACTGATGGCGGTGCTGCTCCTGCGGCCGCGCGGCCTCCTTGGCGAGGAAGGCATGCTGTCGTGACGACCGCGATCGCCGCCGCCGCGCCGCGCAGCCCGACCGTGAGCCTGCGGATCGTGATGCTGGTCGGCATCTGGGCGGTGCTGCTCGCGGTGCCGCTGTGGCTGCCGCTCCTCGGCGGCTATACGGCGCTGGCCGGGCGCGTGCTGGTGTTCGGGCTCGCCGCCATGGGGCTCAACCTGCTGTTGGGCTTCACCGGCGTTTTGAGCTTCGGTCACGCCGCCTATTTCGGCCTGGGCGCCTACGGCGCCGGGCTGACGTTACGTTATGTGGCGCACTCGACGCCGCTGGCGATGCTGGCCGGCACGCTGCTCGGCGGCCTCGCCGGCACGCTGTTCGGCCTTCTGATCGTGCGCCGGCGCGGCGTCTATTTCGCCATGTGCACCATCGCCTTCGGCCAGCTGTGGTACTACCTCGCCTACAGCTGGAACGGCTTCACCGGCGGCTTCGACGGCCTGCGCGACTTCCACCGCGAGCCGATCGCGCTCGGCCCGTTCACCCTCGACATCGCCGCCGGCGGCGACACGTTCTACTTCTTCCTGCTGGCGATCTTCGCCGCCGCGGTCGGCCTGATGGGCCTGGTGCTGCGCTCGCCGTTCGGCCGCACGCTCTTGGCGATCCGCGAGAACGAGCGCCGCGCGCTGTTCTTAGGGATTCCGGTCGCCCGCCATATCTGGCTGTCGTTCTCGATCTCGTGCTTCTTCACCGCGCTCGCCGGCACGCTGTACGCGCTTCTCAACAACTTCGCCGACCCGATGGCGCTGCACTACTCGCTGTCGGGCTATTTCGTGGTCATGACGGTGATCGGCGGCATGCGCACGTTCTGGGGCCCGCTGCTCGGCGCCGCGGTGTTCGTGATGCTGCAGGACTACATCTCGTCGATGACGGTGAACTGGATGTCGTTCATCGGCGTGATCTTCATCCTGGTGGTGCTGTACTTCCCGCGCGGCCTGTTGGGCACGCGGCGGTGGCTGAAGGTGTGAGGGCGTAGCGGCGGTGGGAGCGCGCGTAGCCCGGATGGAGCGAAGCGCAATCCGGGTTCAGCCGATCCGCTCGCCATAGCGCAGATTGGATTCAACAATCCCGCCCCAATCCTTCGGCAGCGCACCGAGTTTCACGTATCGATGAAAGGAAGAGTGCGGCCAGTCGCGCACTTGCGCCGCGAGGCCGTGCTTGACGGGATTGTAGTGAATGTAATCGATATGTCGGACCAAATCGGCATCGTCGCGGATCGTGTGCTCCCAGAAGCGTCTTTGCCAGAGGGCATATTCTCCGCGCTGGTTTGGCTCATATTGGCGATTGTGGACGGCGACATGGCGTGTGAACAGACTTTTGAAACGCTTCCATCGGCCGGAAAAATCTGCGTCGTCGCGCGGAAGAGTCATAACAATATGCAGATGATCCGGCAGAACAACGACGGCGTCGATCGAAAACGGCCGCTCCTGTCGCGTTGTACGTAAGGCGCGGCGTAACAGGTCGATATTTTTGACCAGAACGGACGATCGGCGGTCAGCCAATGTGGCGGTAAAGAAGAACGTTCTGCCCGGGAGAAAATTTCGGCGATAATGGACCATGCCTTATTGTAACCCGGACGGCGCAGAGTGAAATCCGGGTTGCGTCGCGGGCGGTGAGGCCGTTCCCGGATTACGCTGCGCTCCATCCGGGCTACTCAATCGCGGCCACCTCCGCATGAATCCGCAACAGCTCCGGGAGCGTGCCCGGATCGCGGCGGCCGAAGCCGCATTCGGTGGCGATGGCGAAATCGCGGATGTGTTTTTCGGCCGCGGCGATGCGCGCTCGGGTGCCGGCGACGCCGTCGGTATAGTGCACGAGGCCGAGGCAGAGCCGGGTCTGCGGCGGCAGTTTCAGATGCGCCAGCGGCTTGAAATAGGCGTCGTCGGAACGGTCGCGCGGCACCGGCATGTGGATTTGGGTGATCGGCCGGTTGAGCCGCGCCGACAGCCGGTTGGCGTAGTCGACCATGTCGGCCATGTCGGTCGGCTCGACGACGTGGCGGTGGCCGGCATCGCCGTAGCAGAAGTGGAACAACAGATCGACCGCGGCGGGAACGCGCTCGGCGAGCCGCACCACGATGGCGGAAAAGGTCTCCTGCATCGCCTCTTTGGTGGCGCCGTAGGGGCCGGGCTGGTTGCGTTCGAGGCGGGCGAACACCGCGGAGGCGATGTCGAACTGGATCGCCAGCTGGTCGGACGGAATCGACGCCACGATCTTGTCGATCTCGCGCAACACCGCGTCGTTATAGATCGGGTCAACCGCGCGCTGCAGCTTGTCCTCGACGAACAGCCAGATCACCGAATGCGCCGGCACCAGGTCGACCTGGAATTTGACCGGCGGCGGGATCTTGCCCGCCTGTTTGAGCGCGGCGAAGCTCGCGTACGAGCGGCGCGCGATATCGGCGTAGAACAGATTGTCGAAGGTAACGTCGCGCGGCGAGCGCCCGGGCTTGAGCCCGTAGCGGCGGCGGCCGGCAACGCCGGCGTGCAGCTGGAAGGTTTCGCTGCTCGGTTCCAAGGCCGGATTGCCGGCGAACACCGGCTCGAGCCAGGTGATCCAGTCCAGCCGCGCGCCGGTCTCGCCGTCGGGCAATGTCAACAGGTGCGGCCCGAGCGCCGCGCTCACCGTCTCGAACACGGCTTGCGCGCTCGGGAGCGGCACGCTGCCGACCAGATAGACGTTGCGCGCCATCGCCGTCCCCCGTCAGCCAGCCAGAGCGTCGGCGTGGATCTGCAGGAGCGCCCGCACCGTCGCTTCCGAGCGGGCGCGCGCCATGCCGCATTCGGTGGCGATGCCGAAGCCGAGCGGCGCGTAACGGCGCGCCGCCGGATGGACGCCGGAGGGATTTTGCGTGTTAGTCGCCACGTCGGTTGGCATGTCGGTTCGCACCTCGGTTGGCATCTCAGTTCGATTGGCCGATGGTTGCCAATAGCGGCCCGAGACGCTTCATGTCGTTGCGGATATAGCCGTCGAAATCGCCGAGCCCGATGTCGACCGGGGTGAAGCCCTGCAGGCGAATCTTGGCCTGGATGTCCGGATCCTTGCCGACCGCGACGATGGCCTTGTGCAGGGTTTCCAGGACGGCGCGGGGCGTCTTGGCCGGAGCGAGAAAGCCATACCAGGTGGCGCTGATGTAATCGACGCCCTGGGACAGCGCGGTCGGGATTCTGATCGGATCGGTGACCGGCGCGGTGTCGGAGACGGCGAGCGCCAGCAGCTGTCCGTCCTGCAGCAGCGGCAGCATGAACGATTCCGGCGCGAACGTCGCCTGAATATGCCCGGCAAGCAGATCGGTCAGGATAGTCTGGCTCACCGTATAGGGCACATGAACAAGCTGCGTGCCGGTCTGCAACGCAAAATAGGCGCCCGCGATATGGGTCGCGGTGCCGACGCCGGCGGAGCCGTAATTGATGGTGCCCGGCTTGGCTTTTGCCAGCGCGATGAACTCCTGCAGGTTATGCACGCCGAGCGACGGCGCCACCGCCACCACGGTGGGCGCCTTGGCGATCAACTCGATGTCGGCGAAATCGGCGATCGGATCGAACGGCAAATTCTTGTTCATGACGCCGAGGATCGCGTGCGCCGAATTGGTGAGCAGGATGGTGTAGCCATCCGGAGCGGCGTTGGCGACCGACTCGGCACCGATCAGCGTGCCGGCGCCGGCGCGGTTGACGACGATGACCTGATAGCCGAACTTCTTCGCCAGACTGTCGGCGAACAGCCGGGCCTGGATGTCGATGGCGGTTCCGGGGGTCAGCGGCACGACCAGGGTGATGACGCGCGACGGATAATGCTCTTCGGCACGCAGTGAAACGCCGGCCGCGGCGACGGCCAGCGCCAACGCGCAGAACCTGAAAAGTCTCAAGTTCGCTCCTCCCTTGATCCGTCATCCTTAAGCTGCGAGCCGACGGGTGACGGAAGACTATATCAACACGACCGCGCGCACCGGGGAAGCCTCGGCGCCGATGATATTGAGCGGAAACGCGATCAGCGTGAACCGCTCCTTGGCGATCCGATCGAGATTTTTCAGGTACGGCATGGTGACGATGCCATGCTCGCTCAAGGTTCTCGAATTATGGAAGACGCGCGGCGCGTCGGGTTCGTCGTTGCCATGATAAAAATCGTATCCGACCACGACGACGCCCTGCTCGATCAGCCATGCGGTGGCGCCGATCGTCAGATAGGGCGATTGCTTCATCCAGGCATCGCTGCCGCCGTCGTAGGCGTTGTTGTGATCGGTCCGCAGCAGCACCCGGTCGCCGCGTTTCAGCTTGCCGCCGATCGCCCTTGCCAGATCGGTCGCGGTGATCGGCTTGCCGGGCATCTTGTCGCGCAGGTCGGCGACGATGGCGTCGCCGATGAACAGCTCGAGCGGCAGCTGGTGAATTTGCGTGCCGCCGCGCACATTGTGCTCGGGCGCATCGACGTGGCTGCCGGCATGCAGCCGCATGTGCACGCCGCGCACGATCTGGCCGGCGCCGCCGGGCGCGTCGTGCTCCTTGAGCACCTCCATGGCGAACTGCAGGTCCCTGGTAAAGCCGGCCGGCGTTCGCATGCCGAAGTTCTTCGGGTCGAGTTCGAGACTGATATCGACGAGTTTTCCGCCCAGCATGTTTCCTCCCGTAGCCCGGATGGAGCGCCAGCGTAATCCGGGAGCGGCCTACCCGGATTGCGCTTCGCTCCATCCGGGCTACGATTATATGATCACTGTATCCCGATCAGCGGCCAATAGAACGGCACCAAGAGCATCAGCACCAAAAATTCGACGACGGTCAGCCAGGCGCCGATGCGGACCAGATCGCGGGCTTCGAAATAACCGTACGAATAGCCGACGATCAGCACGCCGGACTGATAGGCGAACAGCTTGCCGCCGGCGGCGAAGGTCCAGATCAGGCCGAGCTGCAGCGGGTTGAGCCCGTGGCTCTTGGCGTAGTCCATCACCAGCGGGATCGAGGTGCCGAGCATGGAAATCTCGCTCGCCAGCAGGAAGTGATAGACGAACGCCACCCAGTAGAGGATCGCGGTGATGGCGAAGATGTTGGTGAGGAACGGCTCGATCCAGTGGAACACTCCGGCGGTGAGCACGCCGAGGCCCTTGGTGGCTTCCAGCACGTTGCCCATGCTCACCGCCTCGGCGACGAAGAACACCGGCATGTAGTTGAGCTGCCGCATGTCGTCGGCGTCGAGCACGCCGATGCGCGGCAACAGCGCGGCAAGCCCGACGCCGAGCGCCACCATGGTGGGCGGAATGTGGTGCAGGAAATCGGTGACCCACAGCGCGATGGCGCAGCCGATCAGGATCGCGGCCTTGGTCTCGGCGAGCGACCACGGCCCCATCTTGGCAAGCTCGGCCTCGAAATAGTCGCGGCCGTGAGAAAGCCCGGTCTGCTCCGGCGGATAGAGCCACAACGTCAGCCGCCAGGCCACCAGCACGGTGACGAGGCTGCACGGCAGGAAGGCGAACAGCCACAGCGCCCACGACACCTCGACGCCGCCGAATTTCGCCATCGCGCCGGCCGCGGTGATCGAGCCGGCGCCGGCCAGGATCATCTTGTCGAAGATGTTTCCCGTATAGGTGAGGATCAAAAACATGCCGCGGGCGATGTTGCTGCCGCGGGCGGCGCGGAATGCCTCGGTCAGGGCGAGCGCGATCGAGGCCAGGATGACGACGCGGGCGAGCCCGGACGGCACGATGAAGGTCAGCAGGAAGTCGGTCACGATCAGGCCGAGCAGGATGCGCGGATAGGTGACGCCGACATGCAGCATGACGGTGTAGGCGAGCCGGCGCGCCAGGCCGGACTTGCTGGCAACGAGGCCGATCAGCATCGCGGCGAACAGGAACCAGGCGGTGGCGTCGGCGAAGCCGGAGAACGCGACGTCGAACTTGACCACGCCAAGCGCCCAGAACAAAAAGCAGCCGATGAAGCCGGCCAGCGCGAACTCGGCCGCCTCGGTGATCCAGGCGATCACCATGAAGGCCAGGATGGCGAAGGCGTGCTTGATCTGCGGCGCCAGATCGAGCGGCGAAAACCAGATCGCGAGCGGCACGATCACGCACAGGATCTGGCCGACCAGGACGGACGTCGCGTTGGTGTTGTCGGGCGGCGGATGACGGACGATCGCTTCGCCCGCTTCGGTTGTGGCGACTTCCGTGACGCTCATGGTGGCCTTGTTGGTTTCCTGCCTGGTTGGCCGCGCGGCTTCTCAAGCGGCCTCGATCGCGCGCAGAAGCGCAGTCAAGGCGTCCGCTGTCGCACTGTCCTCAATAGCATCGCGGCCGGTCTTGCCATAGCACCACCCGGCATGGACGGCATGCTTGTGCCGTGGCGGCCAAGCGTGCGCGGCGCCGGGCACGTTCCAGGGTTTGCGCGGCGAGGCCGGAACGCTCCGGCGGTCGTCGTCAAGACCGCATCGGGCCGCGCGCCAGGCGCCGCCAGATCGGATAGGCGTACCACAGGCCTAACAGCGCGATGATGGCGGCGACCGCCAGCACCGCGGCGGCAGTGGCGGACGACAGCGCCCGGCCGGCGGCCACATAGGTATCGAGCGCGATGGCGAACGCCAGCGGCAGCGGCGCCGCAATGACGAAGGCGGAGCCGATGGTGACGAATTGCGGATCGTCTTCGCCGCCGAAGGCGATGCGGTGCAGCGACGCCGGCGCCATCAGCAGAATGACCGCGAGCGCGACGCAGCACAGCGCCACGGCATGGGCGATCTTTGCGTCCGCCGGCAGTTGCGCGAACGCCTGGGTGAGCGTGATGGTCAGCTGAAAGCCGAGCAGCGCCTGCGCGCCGGGGATGATCAGCCGCGCCTCGGTGAGGAGCTGATCCACCTGCACGTCGAGCGGGGTCGGCTTGGCGGATTGTTTCCCGGTCATCGGCTTTCTCTTTCTCTTCAAGGCGAATTCCAGCCCGTACCAGCACGCCATCGCCGCCGCGAAGAAGCTGGCACCGGCGACCACGCCCCAGGTCGCGCTGCCGACCCGCTCCAAGGCAATGAACAGGTCGAGCGCCAGCGCGATCGACAGCGGCAGCAGCGCCCACGCGGCAAACTCGGTGGCCCAGGCGAGCACCCGCACGCTGTCCTGGCCGCGTTCGACGAGGCGATGCTGCATCGAGGGCGCGACCAAAAGCCCGATGCTCAAGATCAGCAAGATCAGCCCGGCGCAGGCCAGCGTGCGCGACCACGGCGGCAGGGCGTCGAACTGATCCTGAAAAATGCCGTCGAACTGGAAACCGAACACCACCTGGGCGCCCAGGATGAGTAGCCGGTTTTCATCGAGCGCGGTCTTGAGCTTGGCTTCGAGTTTCATGCGGAAAGTCGGGTGGCCCACAATCCCAAGCGAACGGCCGAAGGGAAACGCGCGGCGCATCGGCGCAGTTCCAGAGCCGCTGGAACCGGACCGTTCGCCGGAACGTTGCTTTTTCCAGCGTGCCGGCGTCGGCCCATCTTGCCGATGCCGCGCGCGTGTCGCGGCAACCGGCCGGCGCACGATTTTTGATTCAGGATGCCATGTCCGCGCGAACCGCCCGCCACAAGGTGCTCTCGGAGACCGCCCCGTTCGCCCCAGACGGCGGCGACCTGCGCGTCGTCATCGAGACCCCGCGCGGCAGCCGCAACAAATACAGCTACGATCCGGAATGCGACTGCATGGAGCTATCGACCGTGCTGCCCGAAGGGATGATCTTTCCCTATGACTTTGGCTTCGTGCCATCGACCCTCGGCGACGACGGCGATCCGCTCGACGTGCTGGTCCTCATGGACACCTCGGTGGTGCCCGGTTGCGTGATCCGGGCCAAGCTGGTCGGCGCCATCGAAGCCCGCCAGAAGCAAAAGGGCGAAGACTGGGTTCGCAACGATCGCCTGATCGCCGTGGCCACGCACGCGCAGACCCATGACAAGGCCAAGAGCCTGAAGGATCTGCGGCCGCATCTGCTGAAAGAAATCGTCGGCTTCTTCGTGCAATACAACAAGCTGCGCAATCGCAAGTTCGAGGTGCGCGGCGAGGCGGGGCCGCGCCAGGCCCACGATCTGATCGCAGCCGGGATGAAGCAATTCGCCAAAAGGCGCCGCAAGCGCTAGCGCTTCGACTTTTCCCGATGACGCCCCGAGCGCCGGCGGTGGATGCCCGGCGGCTACAGCCCCAATAGCCGCTTGGTGTTGCCGCCGGCGAGCGCGGCGACGGTCGCGGCGTCGAAGCCTTCGACCGCGGCGATGTGGCCGAGCGGATCGTAGTCGGCCATGTCGAACGGATAGTCGGTGCCCATGACGACGTGATCGGCGCCGAACACGCGCACCAGTTCGGCGAGCTGATACGGCGTGAACACCACGGTGTCGACATAGACGCGCTTGAGATAGCTGGTCGGCGGCGCCGGCAGCGCGCCATGCGCGTCCGAGCGCGCGCCCCAGGCGTGATCGATGCGTCCCGGATAGGCGCCGAGATAGCCGCCGCCGTGCACCGCCAGCAGTTTCAGCTTCGGGTGGCGCTCGAGCACGCCGTCGAAGATCAGATAATGCAGCGCGATCGTGGTCTCCAGCGGATTGCCGATGACGTTGTTGAAGTAGAACCGCGTCAGCCGCGACGCCTCGGTGAAGCCGTTGGGATGGATCATCACCAGCACGCCGAGCTCTTCGGCCTTCTGCCAGAACGGCGCGAAGGCCGGATCGGACAATTCCCTGCCGTTGACGTTGGTCAGGATCTCGACGCCGGTGAAGCCGAGCTCGCGGACGCAGCGCTCGAGCTCGCGCGCCGCCTCGTTGCCGTCCGGCATCGGCACCGAGCCGAAGCCCTTCAGCCGATCCGGCTTGACCGCGCAGAATTCGGCGATGCCGTCGTTGACGATGCGCGCCGCCTTGACCGCGACGTCGAGCGGCACCGAGTAGTAGCATTGCGGCGGCGGCGGCGCGATCATCTGCACGTCGATGCCCATGGCGTCGAGGTCGGCGAGGCGATGGTCGTGGCCGCGGCGGGCGCCGATATCGGCCTCCTGCTTGGCGGAAAGCGCCTTGGTTTGCGGCGCGGCGAAATGCGCCAGCGGGATGGTTGACCAATCGAGATGCGGCTCGACGAATTTCGCCGCTTGCGGCACCGCGACATGGGCGTGGATGTCGATGGTTACGCTCTTCGGCCGCGCTTCGCGCCCAGGCTTGCCGTGGCGGCGCGCGGCGGTGTTGTCGTATTTATTCCATTGCTCGGGCATGGCTTTCCTCGGTGGCGGTCGCCACAGCGCCATCGTTTCGGGGTCGAATCGACTGGCGCTGCAGCCATTTTGATTGAGCATGATCTTTTCGGAAAACCGGGTTCCACTTTTCCGGATCGTGCTCTGGCGGCGGGGCGGCGCAGACTAGCGGATTTTCGGCAAACTCAAACCTCGATTTCGCGGCCGATCAGGACGAAGTTCTGCGCCGGAAAGTTGAAGCGGTCCGCCGGATAGACCGAGTTGCGGTACAGGAATGAGAACAAGCGGCGGCGCCAGGCCGCCAGCCGCGGCTTGCGCTTGCGCGCGATGACGCGGTCGCGCTCGCTGAAATAGATGGCGTTCTCGGTGTCGATCGGACACTTGATCCGTTCGGCATGCAGCGCCCTGGCGACATCGGGAATCTCGACGAAGCCGAAGCGGACGGTGACGCGCCAGAAGCCCTCGCCGAGCCGTTCGACATGCAGCCGGGCACCGGCCCGCACCCGCGGCCGGTTCGAGAACTGCACCGTGAGCGCCACCGCTTCCTCATACAGCGAGCCCATCTGGCGGACATGATCGGCGATCAGCGGCGGGATCGAGCCGCGCACCCGGGTGAGAAAGATGCCGCGGCCCGGAACGCGGGGAGTCTTTTGCTCTTTCAGCTGGCGCAGGAATTGCGAAATCGTCATCGCATCGTGCTCGTGCCGGCGATGCATCGCCTCGATGCCGGCGTGCCAGGTCGTCATGATGGCGTAGATGACCGCGCCGACCAGCAGCGGGATCCAGCCGCCTTGCGCGATCTTGAGGAGATTGGCGCCGAAGAACGCGGTATCGACCACGAGGAACAGCCCGAACAGCGCCGCCGCGGCCCACCACGGCCAGCGCCAGCGCACGCGCATGATCCGATAGAGGATCGCGGTGGTCATCAGCATGGTGGTGGACACCGCCGCGCCGTAGGCGCCGGCCAGCCGGTCCGAATGGGCGAAGATGACGGTCAGCGCCAGCGTGCCGATCATCATCGCCCAGTTCACGAACGGCACGTAGATCTGGCCGTAGGCTTCCGACGAGGTCTGGTTGATGGGCAGGCCCGGCAGCCAGCCGAGCTGCATCGCCTGGCGAGTGAGCGAGAACGCGCCGGTGATGATGGCCTGGCTGGCGATCACCGTCGCCATGGTCGACAGGATGACGATCGGATAGAGCGCGAAGGACGGCACCAGGGCGAAGAACGGATTGCCGATATCGCCGCCTTGATGATGAAGCGCGGCCGCGGTCTGGCCCGCATAGTTCAGAAGCAAGGCCGGCAGCACGATGATGCTCCAGGCGAAGCGGATCGGTCCGCGGCCGAGATGGCCCATGTCGGCGTACATCGCCTCGGCGCCGGTGACGCAGAGAAATACCGCGCCGAGGATGGCAAGGCTCGAAACGCCGCCGTGGATCAGATAGGACGCCGCATAGCGCGGATCGGCCGCGGCGATGACATGGGGCTCGGCGGCGATGCCGGCGGCGCCGAGGACCGCGATGGTGATGAACCACAGCAGCATCAGCGGGCCGAACGCCCGCCCGACTACGGCGGTGCCGAAGCGCTGCACCAAGAACAGCGCGAAGAGAATCACCGCGGCGAGCGGCATGGTGTAGCGCGCGAAATCGTGGCTGGCGGCGTCCAGCCCCTCCACCGCGCTCAACACCGAGATCGCCGGCGTGATCATGCCGTCGCCGTACAGCAGCGCCGCGCCGATCAGTCCGCAGACGATGAGATAACGATTGCGGCCCCGCCAGTTGGCCCGCGTCAAGGACATTAGCGCCAGAATGCCGCCTTCGCCGCGATTGTCGGCGCGCATGACGACCAGCGCGTACTTGATGGAAACGATGATGATCAGGGTCCAGAAGATCAGCGACAGGCTGCCGAGCGCGCTCAACTCGTCGAAACCGCCGCCGTGCAGCTGGGCGATGGTGTGATAGACGTAGAGCGGGCTGGTGCCGATATCGCCATAAACGATGCCGAGCGCCGCGAGGATCGCGGTCGGCTTGACCGGCGCGGACGCGATGGGCTGGGCCGCGGCGTCAGCGCCGTCGGGCATCACGGACCGGGTCAACGGACTGGTTCAACGGCAAGCTCCGCCAAAGGCATCGCGGCGGCAATTCTGCGTCCGCCCTCAAAGAGAACGCCGATCCGGTCCGACGGTTCAATAGGTCGCAATGCGCGGCGCCGGGCGGATTTTGCTCCGTCAGCGCTCCGGCCCGGACAGGCTGAGATCGCGCTCGGCGCGGAAGATGTTGGCATAAAGGCTGGCGATCCATTGCCGGCCGCTCGAAGTGACGTTGAGATAGCGGATGGCCGGCTCGATATGCGAGGAGATGCTGTTCCAGTAGAACTGCGGATAGAGATCCGTCAGGTCGGCGGGCGAGGCGTAGCCGAGCTGCTTGTTCATGCCGACCTCCTCGAACTCGTAATACAGCGCGTTCGCCTTGCGCAGATAATGCGGGTCGCCGAGCTGGCCGATCAGGTCGGCGGCGCGCACCAACAGGCCCTCCTCGCTGTCCTTGTCGTCGGTATCGTGTGCCGCCGCCGGAAACCGCGTGTATTCGATGGCGCGCGCGATCCTTTCGGCATCGAGGAGCTCGATGCCGCCGATCCGATCGAGCGCGAACAGTTTCGAGCGGTCGACGTGATGGCGCAGCAGCGCTGCGTCGGACGAGCCGCGCGGCAGCTTGGTCTTGGTGCCCTTGGCGTCGATCACATAGCCGTCGGGGCCGTCGCCTTTGAGAATGCCGCGCACGTAGCCGATGTCGTGCAGCAGGCAGGCAACGATGAGATGGGCGAAATCGCTCGGCTGGGTCGGGGTGAGCAGCGCGCGGCCGCGGATGATGTCGTAGCCGACCAGCGTCACCAGCATGGTATGCTCGACGTTGTGATAGAGCGCGTCGCTGTTGCCGATGCACTCAAGCGCCAGCCGGGCCACCGACGGAATGAGCTCGGCCAAGCCGGCCTGCGTCGAGCCGAACCGGCGGTTCATATGCTCGGCGAGGTAGGACCCCAAGGCCTCCGACGCCAGTTCGGGAACGGTAATCAAGTAGCGCCGCCTTTTCAAACAACAAGCTTCATCGTGACGACGCGCATCGGAATTTGCAATATCAATCGTGCGCCATTGCGACGCGCAATCGATCCGCTCGTGCCGGCGGCTTGGTGAACCTCAAGCCCGCCCGGAACGCCGAACTTTCTTCGCTTGTCTGCTGACGTACTCGCGGAGCGCGCGATTGATCCATGTCTGATAGCCTTTGCCGTGCCGGCTGTGGCGCTTGAACCAAGCGATCACATCGGCATCGAGACGCAGCGTCAATTGCTGCTTGACCGGCCGATAGAACAGGCCGCGCTTGGCATCGGTCCAGTCGAGAAGCTCCGGCGCGTCCGATGTGTCGATGGCGGCATCAGGCAGGCTCGCCAGCGACTGCAGCTCCGCCAGTTGCGGCCGCGACAGAGTTTTAGAACTCGCCTTCTTCATACGCCTTCCTTTCGCGAGCGGTCGCTTTGCGCGCGCTGACGATCCGACCGGTCGGCTCTTCGCCCGCCAATGTTGTTACAGGCCACGTGTGAACCACCAATAGCAGCGCCGAACCGACAAGCCCGTCGTATGCCAGCGCTCGCCGTCGGGATGCAGGTTTGGTTTCGATGCATGAAGCGCGTCGTCGAACACGTGGACGGCAGTTTCGAAGGACAGCCCATGCTTGGCATGGTTCGCTGCAGACTTCCTGGGATCCCAAGTCCAGCGCAATGTCGCCCCGTATTGTAACTACAAATACGAAGCTACAGGGACGGCGTCAAGGGCGTCACCATCATTCATCGCGTGCCATTCTCAAAACACCCCGAGATGCTGGCGCAGGTCGACGCCGTCGTCCTTGAGCGCCGCGGCGGTCGAGACCACGGCGACGCGGCCGGAATTGAGAATGACGATGTCGTCGGCGATGTCGAAGGCGAGCTTCGGGCTCTGCTCGACCAGCACGATCGACAGGCCGCTCTGCTTGAGCTTGCGGATCGTCGTCATGACTTCGGCGACGATCTGCGGCGCCAGGCCTTCCGACGGCTCGTCCATCAGGAGAACGCGCGGGTTGGCCATCAGCGCCCGGCCGATGGCGAGCATCTGCTGCTCGCCGCCGGACAGATGGCCGGCGAGCTGGGCGTGACGCTCGGCGAGCCGCGGGAACATGGCGAACACGGTCTGGGTGGTCCACGGCGCATGGCGCCGGCCGGCGTGCTCGGTGCGCGCCGCCACCATCAGGTTCTCGCGCACGGTGAGGCTCTTGAACACGCGGCGGCCTTGCGGCACCAGCGCCACGCCGCGCGCCGCGATCATCTCCGGCGGCAGCCGCGTCACCGCCGCGCCGAACACTTCGACGCTGCCGGCGCGCGGCGGAAGGAGCCCGACGCTGACGTTCATGCAGGTCGACTTGCCGGCGCCGTTGCGGCCAAGCAGCCCGAGCAGCCGGCCTTCGCCGAGCTCGAACGACACCTGCTGCAGGACATGGCTGTCGCCGTAGAACGCTTCGATGCCGGCGAGCGTGAGCGCGCTATTCGCCAAGATAGACCTCCCGGGTGCGCCGGTCGGCCACCACCTCGGCGCGGGTGCCTTCGACGATGACCTCGCCGAAATGCAAAAGCGTGATGCGGTCGGCGAGGTCGAGCGCGGTATCCATGTCGTGCTCGATCATGACGATGGTGACGTCGCGCGGGATGGCGCGCAGCAGTTCGCGCACGTCGCGGCGCTCGTCGATCGACAGCCCGGCGAACGGCTCGTCGAGCAGCAGCAGTTTCGGCTTCTGGGCCAGCGCCATGGCGATTTCGACGCGGCGCTTTTCGCCGTACGAGGTCTCGCCCAGCGGCCGGTCGGCGATGCGGTCGAGGCCGACGCGACTGAGCGCGGCGTGCGCCTCCTCCACCAGGTGATGCTGCGAATCGAGCGTCAGCAGCGGATTCCAGCGCAGCGGCGACAGCGCGAGCAGCGCCAGCGTGGCGTTGCGCAGGATGGTGTCGCCGGCAAACAGCGTGATGATCTGATAGGTGCGCGCCATGCCGAGATGGGCGCGCTTGCGGCTCGCCAGGCGGGTGATGTCGCGGTCGAACAGCCGCACCGCGCCGCTGTCGGGGCGCAGTTCGCCGGTGATGAGGTTGAACAGCGTGGTCTTGCCGGCGCCGTTCGGCCCGATGATGAGCCGGCGCTCGCCCGGCTCGACCGCCAGGCTGACCTCGGCGGTGACGCGCAGGCCGCCGAACGACTTGCACAGCGCCTCGACCGCGAGCACGCTCATGGCACGGGCCCGGTCGCCGGGGTGCGCGCGGCCCGGGTTTTCCTGCCGTTCGTCGCCCGCCACGCCGCGCGCGCCAGCCGCACCGCGCCCGGCACCAGGCCTTCCGGCATGAACACGACGATGGCGACGAAGATGGCGCCGAGCATGAAATTCCAGCGCACGATATAGGCGCTGACCACGTTCTTGATGATGACGACAAGCGCCGCGCCGACCACCGGGCCGAGCAGCGTGCCGGCGCCGCCCGAAATCACCATCAAGAGAGCCTCCGCCGATGACGTCAGCGCCAGCGCCTGCGGGCTGATGAACTGGTTGTAGTAGACGAACAGGATGCCGGCCACGCAGGTGAGCAGGCCCGAGAACATGAAGGCGCCGAAACGGATCATCCAGACGTGGTAGCCGAGCGCGGTCATGCGCCGCGGCTGGTCGCGGGTGCCGGCGAGCGCCGCGCCGAACGGCGAGCGCACGAAGATCGCGACGGCGCCGAGCGCGAGCAGGAACACGATCAGCGTGGCGTCATAGAAGGCGCGCGCCGAGGTCAGCGGCAGTCCGAACGGCATCGGCCGCGTCGTCACGTTGATGCCGTTGTCGCCGTTGGTCAGGCTGATCCAACGATAGGCCAGGCCCCAGAGGATTTCGCCGAGCGCCAGCGTGATCATGATGAAGCTGATGCCGGTGGCGCGCAGCGCCAGCGCGGCGAAGCCGGCCGTCGCGGCGAGCCCGATCGCCAGCCCGAGCAGAATGGCCGCGGCATGACCGTGGCCGGCGGCGAGCGTCGAGGCGACCACGTAGCTCGCCACGCCGAACAGTCCGGCATGGCCGAGCGAAACCAGGCCGCCATAGCCGACCAGCACGTTGAGCCCCAGCGCAAAGATCGCATAGAGCAGGATCTGGCTGGCGATGTTGACATAATAGGGCTCGCGGATCGCGTAGGGCACGGCGACCAGCGCCAGGATCGCAATCGCAATGGCGACGCGGCGCACGATCACAGCACCTGTCCTCCGAACAGGCCCTGCGGCCGCAGCGCCAGGACCAGCACCATCGGCAGGAACAGGATGAAATAAGCCAGCTCCGGCACCAGCGCCTGGCCGAAATTGTAGATGAAGCCGACGACGATGCTGCCGACGAACGAGCCGATCAGGCTGCCGGTGCCGCCCAGGATGACCACCACCAGCGCCAGCGGCAGCATGTCCTGATCGAGGCCCGGATAGACCGACAGGATCGGTCCGCCGATGATGCCGGCAAAGCCCGCCAGCCCGGCGCCAAGCCCGAACACGATGGTGAACAGCTGCGAGACGCGGATGCCGACCACGCGCGCCATCTGCGGATCGTCGACGCCGGCGCGGATCATGGCGCCGAGCCGGGTCCGGTCGAGCATGAGCCACAGTGCGACGGCGACCACGACAGCGATGGCGATGATCGCCAAGCGGTACAGCGGGAAAACCGCGGTGCCGAAGCGGGCGAAACCGCCCAGCCCCGACGGCGTCTCGACCGAGATCGGATCGCCGCCCCAGGCCATCAGGCAGAGATCGGCGACCATGAACGAGACGCCGAGCGTCACCAGCACCTGCGCCAGTTGCTGGCCGGCGAGCCGCCGCAGCAGCAGGCGCTCCATCAGCGCGCCGAGGAACGCCACTTCGACCGCGGCGATGATCGCCGCCACCCAGAAGTTCAAGCTGAAGCCCAGCGCGCCCGACAACAGCGAGGTGCCCAGATAGGCGCCGACCATGAACATCGAGCCGTGCGTCAGATTGGGGATGCGCATCAGCCCGAAGATCAGCGAGAAGCCCGCCGACAGCAGGAACAACAGGCCGCCGAACGTCACGCTGTTGACCGTCAACAGCAGCCAGAAATTCATCGGTGCCGCCCTACTGGCATGTCATGCTCCGCGAAGGCGGAGCACCCAATAATCACGACAGGTGCAAGCTCTGCACCGTGCGACACTGCACTCTCCCGGATGACTGGATCATCCGCCGTCGCGGATGATGACGGCTCGATCTCAGCTCGATCTCAGCACTTGGTGAGCGGCGGGTAGTCTCGCGAATAGACCGGATGGGCGAGGAACTCCGCCTCGGGCCAGGTCCAGAACTGGCTGACGTTCTCGTAGGTCTTGATCGTCTTGTTCCAGAGCTTGAGACCGTATTTGGCGCCCTCGGTGCCGATGCGCCGGATGTAGAACGTGCCGACCACGTTGCCGAAGTGATCGAATTTGAGCGGGCCGCGCGGCGTGTCGGTCAGGCTGACCGCGCGCAGCGCCGTGATGAACTTCTCCTTGTCGGCGACGTCGCCGTTGAGCGTCTTGAGCGCCGCCTCGACGACCTGGCAGTTGACGTAGAGCAGCGCCGCATACTGGCCCGGCACCGTGTCGTAGTTCTTCAACATGCCGTCGACGAAGCGCTGGTTGCCGTCGGCAGGCAGGTCGAGCGTGTAGGGGCAGCAGCTGACCAGGCCGACCGCCTCGTCGCCATAGCTCTTGAGCAGCGCGTCGTCGCCGCCGGTCTCCCCGGTCACCACCGGATATTTGAGGCCGGCGGACGCATATTGCTTCATGAAGCGCAGCGGGTTCGATCCGGCAAAACCCTGGCAGACGGCGTCGCAATCGCTGAGCTGCGCGATGTAGGGCGTGTAATCGGGCGTGACCAGCGGCGGCCACAGCTTGCTGACGACGCAGCCGCCGTCTTTCTGGAACGCCGCCTGGAAGCCGCCCATCTGCTCGTAGCCGAAGGCAAAGTCCTCGACGATACAGGCGATGCGCTTGAGCTTCAGCTCGGTGGCCGCATAGTGCCCCATCGGATGCATGGCCTGCGACGACGTCGCCGAGGCGCGCAGCAAAAACGGGTTCGGCGTGCGCTGGGTGAGGTTGTCGGCCGCCGCCAGGCTGAGCGTCGGCATTTTCTGGTCGCGGATATAATCGCTGATGGCGTAGAGCTCGAAGGCGGCGAGCGGCCCGAGGATGACGTCGACCTTGTCGCGCTCGACCAGTTCCTGCGCCTTGGTCTTGGTGCCGGCCGGATTGCCGCCGGTATCGGCCGAGATGAAGTCGACCTTGCGGCCGGCCATCGTGTAATTCTTTTCCTTCAGATAGGTCAGGACGCCCTGTTCCATCTGGATACCGCCCTGCGCCAGCGGGCCGGTCTTCACGGTGAGAAGCCCGAGCCTGAACGGCTCGGCCTGGGCGATGGCGGGCGACGGGAACCGGGTGACTGCGGCGGCGGCACCGGCTGCGGTGCCCGCCAGCATCGTGCGGCGGCTGACTTTGCGAGACATTCCTATCCTCCCTGTATCCCCCGGGTGACGCGGACTATACCGAATGACGTCGGATTAGCTCGATTGGCCATATTAACCGATGAGAACCGCTCGGCGATGGCGGCGCCACATTGGCCAACCCGTTCTGCCCTGTAAAGTCCGCCGTTGTCGCGGGCGTTATTTTTTCTTTGCTGGAATGACAGGCAGCAGCAGATACGGCCGCGCCTTGCCGGCAAAATGCAGGCCGGTGACGCCGCCGAAAATCGCCGGCGGCCGGTCGCGCGGATCGTCGTGCAGGAACGGCCCGCAGCCGGTCAACTCGTTCTTGAAATTCGACAGCCGGCCGCCGCTCGGCCCGCCATAGACATAATCCTTGCCGCGAATGGTGAGGCCGAGGCGATAGCCCGCCGGCACCACGATCGAGGTCGGCCAGATCTCGACGTCGAGCTCCACCACCTGGCCGCGCTTGAGCGGCTCGCGCTTGGCGTGAGCATGATAGGGCCGGTACGGCTTGGAGAGCTTGTTGTCGAGCCGGCGGTGGGAGGCGCGCAGCCAGCCCTGGCCGACCGGCGTGTGCGGGTCGATGGCGCCCTGGAATACCACCTCCTTCAAGTCGCCGGTGAAGACGCGCAGCACGGCAAAGATATCGGCATCGGCGGTCGAGGACGATACGAACAGTTTGAGCGCCGAAGGGCCGGTGATCTCCGTCGCCGCGGCGAACGGCGCGGTGAGGAAGGTGACGCCGTCCCCCATGGCGTCGAAATGCATGACGGCTTTTTTGTTGCCGGGCTTGGCGCCAAGCGCGCCGCCGGCCGGGTCGAGATAGAATTTGGTCCACTTGGTGCGCTTGAGCGGCCATTCCTGCTCGGCGCGCTCGACGAAGCGGTCGAGGTGGCGCACCTGCAACTGCACCGGCGGCTGCTTTTGCCAACCGTTGTTCTTGCCGTGCAGGAAATGATCGAAGAAGCGCAATTGCAGCTTGCGGCCGTAGTCGGTGTAGAAGTGCGTCCAGTGCTCGATGCCGTGCACTTCGAGCCATTTTTGCTTCGATGCGGCGCGCACGAAGCCCTCGAAATTGCCGCGCGGATGCAGCGGCTGGCCGCCCCAATTGGCCGCCGACAACAGCGGCACCTTGATGTTCGACCACACCGGCGAGCGGGCGCGGTGGTAATCGTCGTCGAGCGGATGGGCAAAAATATCGGTGCCGTAGTCGCTGCGGTTCTTGGCCAGCTCCGCTTCCGACAACGTTTCCGGCCCGCAGACCAGTTCGCCGTGGACGCGGCTTCGCTTGCCGCGCTCGCCGGCGCCGTACTGTACGGTCTTGACCTGCATGTCGTACCAATTTTCCCAGAACGTGCAGAGAATGCCGCCGTGATGGGTCATGTCGCGATAGAAGTCGGCGGCGCCTTCCCAGATGCAGATGGCGGCGAGATGCGGCGGCTCCAGGCTCGCCACCTGCCATTGATTGATGCCGTAATAGGAAATGCCGTTGAGCCCGACCTTGCCGTTCGACCACGGCTGCAAGCCTGCCCATTCGATGCAGTCATGAAAATCCTTGGTCTCGCGCGGCGAGAAATGATCGATCACGCCCGGCGAGCAGCCGGCGCCGCGCGAATCGACCCGCACGCAGGCGTAATCGTGCGGCACCCATTTCTCCGGATCAACCACTTCCCAGCTCTGATAGAGATTGCTGGAGCCGGCGGTGACGTCGGGATGTTTCTCCACCATGCGCGCCCAGGCGCTGGGATAGCCGTCCTGAAAGGCCAGGCCCTTGGCGTAGGGGCCATAGCTCAGGATCACCGGGTAACGGCCTTGCTTGATCGGACGAAAGACGTCGGCGCGCAGGATCAGGCCGTCATCCATCGCGATCGGCACGTCCCAGTCGATGCGCATGCCGTCGCGGGTCGCGCTGCGCTGCTGGTGGGTCTTGCGCTCCGCCGCCGCGGCCATGCGCGCTTCGCCTTCGAGCGATGACATGCGATGCCTCCATGGTCTTGCCGTCGCCGCGCGCGGGGAAGATCGTCGCCGGAGGCGCGGCTGGATTTCTCTCACTTACTAGCAGCCTTCATGTAATCGGCCAGGAAATTTCGCACCTCGGGGGCGATCGACACGGCGGCTTGCACGGTGCGCGCGACATCCGGTCCGGCGTCCCATTCGGGGACGAAGCCGATCGTGCTCATCGCCTCGGCGGCGTAGTCCTTGTCGGCGTTGACCGCGACGATGGCGGCGGCGAGCGCCCGGCCGGCGGCTTCGGGGGTGCCCGGCGGAAACGCGATCACGCGCTGCATCGTGCCGTCCGAGGCGGTGATGGCGCGGTAGACATTCCACAGGCGGCCGGCCGGCAGCTTGCCGTCGATTTTGCGGTACAATTCGTGGAACGGCAGGATCGGCAGGCCCGCCATTTGCGCCGGCGTCGCGAACGCGCCGCCGTCGTAATAGGCGTCGTACCATACGGCAATCGCCTGGCCGGTGGCGACGAGGTCCGGCATCACCACGCTGCGATAGCTCGGCGGCGATTCGGAAAACATGTTGATCTCGGCCTTCTGGAAAGCGAGCCGCGCCGGCGGGCTGGAGCGATAGCCGGTGACGTATTTGTACGGCACGCCGAGCAGGTCGAGGCCGAGCCGCATGCGCAGGTCCTTCGGCGTGTCGACCGACAGGCCGCCGCCGATCAGGCCCTTGGCCCTGATGATGTCGGCGGCCTCCTTCAGGCCGGGCGGCACATCGGTGCGCACGTAGTGGATCGTGGTGCCGCCCTGGATGGCGACGAAATCATAAGTCTTGAAATCGGTGCGGAAGCGCGACGGATCGAGCGCGTACATGAATCCGGTGCCGGTGAAATAGCCGACCATGGTGCCGTCATTCGGCGCCACCTCGCCGAGATATTTGGCGCCGACGATGCCGCCGGCGCCGTCCATGTTCTGCACCAGGACGCTGGGCGCGCCGTCGAGGTGGCGCCCCAGATATTTGGCGAACAGCCGGCCTTCGATATCGGTCGGACCGCCGGCGGCGAAGTTGATCAGGATGGTCAGCCGCTTGTTGGCGTAGAACGGCACGTCGGCCGGCGCCGCAAAGCTCCATGCCAGCGCGGCGATGGCGCACAGCGCGGCCGCGACACGTCCCAGCAGCGACGCCATCGCGCCCCCCTCCTTTTGGTTTCCTGCCCGGTGCGACAGCGCGCCTCGAGGGCGCTATCATCCCGTGTCGCCGATGACGATGCAACGGACCATAGCCGCCATGGCGGCAGTGCTGGCTTGCCTGGGGGCGCCGTCACGGAGCGTCGTGGCCGATCCGATCGCTGATTTCTACGCCGGCCGCACCGTCACGATGATCGTTTCCACCAGCGCGGCGGGCGGCTACGACACGCTGGCGCGCGCCATCGCCCGCCATCTCGGCGCGCACATCCCCGGCAACCCAACCGTCATCGTGCGCAACATGCCGGGCGCCGGCGGACTGACCGCGACCAATTACCTCTACGCCGCCGCCGAACGCGATGGCTCGGTGATCGGGCTCATTCAGAACAATCCGCCCTTCGAGCCGCTGTTCGGCGCCGCCGCGGCGCGCTTTGATCCGCGACAATTCAATTGGCTCGGCACGCCGAGTGTCGAAACCGCCATAGTGCTGGTCTGGCATCAGGTGCCGGTTTTTTCCGTCGACGATCTGCGCCGCCGCGACACCGTGATGGGCGCTTCCGGCGCCAATTCGACGCCGGCCTTTTATGCCCGGCTTATCAACGCCACGCTTGGTACGCGGATGAAAATCATTCCCGGCTATCCCGGCCAGAACGACGCCTTCGCGGCGATGGAGCGCGGCGAACTCGACGGTTATCCGAGCGTGTTCTACAGCGCCTTGTCGTCGACCCGCCCGAGGTGGCTTGCCGACGGCACGGCTCGCGCCGTTTTGCAGTACGGGCCCGCCAGGCTGGCCGCACTCGGCGAGGTGCCGTTTGCGCCCGACCTGGTCGACGATGCCGCCGACAGACTGTTGCTGCAGGCGGCGTTCGCGCCGCTGTCGATTGGCCGCCCGCTGCTCGCGCCGCCGGACGTCGATGCCGGGCGCGTCGGCGCACTGCGCCACGCTCTGGCCGAAACCCTCGCCGATCCGGACTTCGTTGCCGAAAGCGAAAAAATCGGCCTGTCGCTCAACGATCCGCGCAGCGGCGACGAGCTGTCGCGCGTGATCGAGCGCGTCTATCAGACGCCGCCGCAGATCGTCGAGCGATTGCGGAAACTCAACACGCCGTGAGCCGTATCTCAGTATTGTCATCGTCCGCCAACGGGTCCGGCCCGAATGGCCGGCCCGATGACAGGGTCCGGCGGACGATCCAGTCATCGCAAGGCGCCGCATTTGGTACGAAGGCCTGAAGTTCGGCGGATGCTGGATGCTCCGCCTCCGCTGAGCATGACGGATGACGGATGACGGATGACGGTTTGAGCAATGAGCGCGACTAGCGAAGCAACCGAAGCATTCTATGCCGGCGTGCCGGCGTTCCGCAGCTTTCGGTCGCTGACCGACCCGGCGCGCTACACGCCGCTGCCGGACGATTGGCTGGTCGGTATCGCCGACGTGGTGCAGTCGACCAAGGCGATTGCCGAAAAACGCTACAAGGCCGTCAACATGGCCGGCGCCGCCGTGATCGCCGCGGTGACGAATGCGCTCGGCGATCAGGAATGTCCCTTCGTGTTCGGCGGCGACGGTGCAAGCTTCGCCGTAGCGCCGGGCGACGGCGAGGTCGCGCGCGGCGCGTTGGCGGCGACGGCGGCCTGGGCGGCGAGCGAGCTCGGCTTGTCGCTGCGGGTGGCGCTGGTGCCGGTGACGGAAATCCGCGCTCATGGCTGCGACGTGCGCGTGGCGCGCTACGCGCCGTCGGCCAATGTGTCCTATGCGATGTTTTCCGGCGGCGGGCTTGCCTGGGCCGACGGCGCGGTGAAGCGCGGCGGCTTCGCCGTCACCCCGGCGGCGCCCGGCACCTGGCCGGACCTCACCGGCCTGTCGTGCCGGTTTGCCGAATTCCGCGCGGCGCGCGGGCTCATCCTGTCGCTCCTGGTCCTGCCGGCGCCCGGCGCCGATACGGCGGCGTTCAACGGGCTGATCGACGACATCGTGACGATGGTCGAGGCGAGCCCCGAGGCGGGACGGCCGGTGCCCGCCGCCGGACCGCGACTGCGCTGGCCGCCGCAGGGCGTTGCGCTCGAAGCCTGCGCGGCGCCGGGCCATCCACGGCTGCGGCGCGCCGTGGTGCTGGCCAAGACCCTGGCTTATTTTCTGATCGTGCGGCTTGGCATCCGCGTCGGCGACTTCGTGCCGGCCATGTATTTGCGGCAAGTCGTGGAGAACTCCGACTTCCGCAAATACGACGACGGCTTGCGCATGATCCTGGATTGCGCGCCCGACCTCGCCGCAGCGCTGGAACGCCGGCTCGCCGCGGCAAACGGCGTAGCCTGCTATGGCCTGCATCGGCAGGAGGCCGGCATGATGACCTGCTTCGCGCCATCGCCGAACCGCAGCGACCACGTGCATTTCATCGACGGCGCGGAGGGCGGCTATGCGGCGGCGGCCGGCGCGCTGAAAGCGGCGCTCGGCAGGCCGCCATCAGGAATCGGATTTTCCGAGCTCCGCAATCCCTGATTTCTGATTCCGACCCCGGCTATCTGTTCAGGGCGTCGGCGCCGGCCTGCGCGACCTGGGCGTCCTGCGACGACAGCGCGCCCGACACGCCGATGGCGCCGATGATCTTGCCGTCGACGACGACCGGCAGTCCGCCTTCGATCGGCGTGATGTTTTTGAGCGCCAAAAGGCGCATGCCGGCGCCGCCGCCGGCAATGGCGTCGTCGAGCGCCTTCGACGGGCGCTTGAATTCGAGCGCGGTACGCGCCTTGCCGTCGGAGACGCTCGTCGCGGACAGCTGCGCGTTGTCGAGGCGGTGGAACATCACCGTGTTGCCGCCGCTGTCCAGAATGGTGATGGCGACCTGCCAGGAATTCTTCGCCGCTTCGAGCTCGGCGGCCGCCATGGCGCGCTTGGCCTGATCGAGCGTGATCGGCGGCCCGTAGGGCGCGCTCGCCATCGCCGCCGGCTGCTGGGCCAGCGCGGGGACAACGGCCGGACCAACGACTGATGCGGCCGCTAGCGCGAGCGCGCCAACAAGCGCGAGCATGCGAAACATTCGAAAGCCTCCTTTTAGGGCGCGCCGCCGCGGCCACGTCTGGCCGGCAAAATCGCCGCACAATAAAGTGCAACGGCATCAGGTGGAAGCCGCACCGTGACGGCACGCGTTGCGGCCAGGAAAACAGCGCATAAACGTGATCGTGCCGGCCGGTGCGTCGCCACGGCGCACGGCCTATATTGGCCTCGCCAACGAGGAGACGCCGCCATGTTTTCATTCCGAAAAAAGCTTGAAATGCCGGCCGCCGCCGATGCCCTGCCGGGCCGCGCCACGGCGATCCCGACCGCCCCCGCGCATTTCATCAACGGCCATCCGCTCCAGGGACCCTACCCCGAGGGCTCCGCCAAGGCGATGTTCGGCCTGGGCTGCTTCTGGGGCGCCGAGCGCAAATTCTGGGAGCTGGGCAACGGCGTCTATGTGACCGCCGTCGGCTATGCGGGCGGCTTCACGCCCAACCCGACCTACGAGGAGGTCTGCAGCGGCCGGACCGGGCACAACGAAGTCGTGCTGGTGGTCTACGATCCCAAGAAAATCTCCTACGAGCGCCTGCTCAAGACATTCTGGGAAAGCCACGATCCGACCCAGGGCATGCGGCAAGGCAACGACGTCGGCACCCAGTACCGCTCGGGCATCTATGTGTTCTCGCCGGAGCAGCGCGCCGCCGCGCAAGCGTCGAAGGCCGCCTATGCCAAGGCGCTCGAATCGCAGCGGATGGGGGCGATCACCACCGAGATCGTCGACGCCCCACCGTTCTATTTCGCCGAGGACTACCATCAGCAATATCTGGCGAAGAATCCCCACGGCTATTGCGGCCTCGGCGGCACCGGGGTGAGCTGTCCGATCGGCACCGGGGTGGCGGCCTAGGCGGGCGAATAGCGAATAAGGCGGCGTGGCATTCGCTACCCGCCATTCGCTCTGGCGCTCACCGCCAATCTCATGCTCATCGTCATTTTCTCAAGCTCGGGCAACGCGCGAAACACGGTGCGGGCTCAATCGCAATCGTGTCCTGCGGGCCGCGGCACGACACAATTTTCCAAGCGCTCTCGCCTGTTAGGGTTTGTTAACCATAACCGGCGTTAATCGGCCTCGGACGTTCGCTTAACCGGGCCGGATTTGCGCGTATGCGGGTCAGCCGCTTTTTCCTGCTGTTTATGGCCGTGGCGCTGGTCGCGGCCGGATGCGCGTCGCAGCCGGTGGCCTATGTGCCGATGGCGGCCGCACCGAGCGGCATCGACGCCATGGTGTACGGCACCCCGTCGGGAGCGCCCCGCGCGCCCGCTGCCGCCATCGGCTACGCGCCGGCTTATTCGGTCCGCTATGCCCCGACCTCGCGCGGCCTGTTCCAAAGCTTTGCGCCGGTCTATCCGGCCGGTTCCGCCCCGGCTGCCACCCCGGTCTATCCGCCCCCTGCGCCGGCCGTCGTTGGGCCAAGCTATGCCTACGTCACCGGACCGCCGGCCGCCGTCGCGCTGCCGCCGGTCACGCAGTCCGCCTACACGCTCGATTCCGGCGACCGGCTGCGCGTCGTGGTGTTCGGCCAGGACGGCTTGACCAATTCGTATGCGGTCGACGCCAGCGGCCACATCGCCATGCCGCTCATCGGTTCGGTGGCGGCCCGCGGCGCCACCACCGACGAGCTTGCCAGCCGGATCAGCGCCAAGCTGCGCGACGGTTACGTCCGCGATCCGCATGTCGCGGTCGAGATCGAAGCCTATCGGCCGTTCTTCATCCTCGGCGAGGTCACGGCGCCCGGGCAGTATCCCTATGTGGCCAATATGACCGCCGAGACCGCGGTGGCGATCGCCGGCGGCTTTGGACCGCGCGCCTATCGCCAAACGGTTATCCTCAACCGCACCGCCTACGGCCAGCCGATCCGTATGGCGGTGCCGCTCACCTATCCGCTGCGGCCGGGCGACACCATCAACGTGCAAGAGCGCTGGTTCTGACAGGGATCAGCGATCAGGTTCTCAGGTATCAGAAATCTGATTTCCTGATCCCTGATCTCTGATCCCTGATTTCCTGATCCCTGCTACTTCACGTGCTTCTGCAGGAACGCCATCGAGCGCTGCCAGGCGAGCTTGGCGGCGGCTTCCTGGTAACTGCCGCGCTCGTCGCAGTGAAAACCATGCTGGGCGTCGGGATAGACGTAGATCTCGCAATCGCCGGCCCGCTTCTGCTTGATGGTCTCGACGTCGCTCATCGGGATCGAGGCATCCTTCTCGCCGAAATGCATCTGCACCGGAATCTTCGGCTTTTCGTCGGCGTTCTTGACGATCTGGCCGCCGTAATAGCAGACGGCCGCGGACAGGCCGTTGAGCTTGCAGGCTGCGAGGAACGAAATCGTGCCGCCCATGCAGAAGCCCATGATGCCGACCGGGCCTTCCTTCTTCAGTTCGTCGATCGCGGCCTGCACGTCACGCAGCATCGCGCCCCAATCGGGATTGGCGACGAACTTGCGCGCATTGGCGATGTCGTCGGGCGAATAGCCGGACTCGAAATTCGGCTGCTGGCGATCGAACACCGCGGGCGCCACCGCCGCATAGCCTTCGCTGGCCAGCCGGTCGCAGACCGCGCGGATGTGATGATTGACGCCGAAGATTTCCTGAATGACGACGATGCCGGCTTTGGCCTTGGCGGCGGGATCGGCCCGATAGGCGCCGAGCTTGAAACTGTCCGAAGCGGTGAGTGAGAAATGCTGACCCAAGACGATCCTCCTTGACTGCTTGCAACCCTACGAAGCGCGCCGCCGGCCTGCCGGCCGGCGCCGCGCGACCATACATCAGTGGGTCACGACAATGAAATCCGTGCCGTCGCCGGTTTCGTCGCCGAGGGCGTGATCGGAGACGATGACAGAGGAACCCGGAACCATCATTTCGGAGATCCGCTCGACCACGTCCTGGGGAATGTCGATACGGGCCAGCACCTCTTCGGGTGTCGGCATTGGGGGTGGCGGCGGGCTCGCGGCCCTCTCGATCTCTTCGACGCGCCGGCCGTGGACGTACCGCACGATCACTCTGTCGCGTTCCGCGTTGCGCGCCGGCCGGGCCAACTCGACGGGCATCGACACCACGTTCCAGCGGAAGCTCGAGCCGTCGTTGAGGTATTCCAACGCCGTGAACACATGCGTGCCGAGCGGCTGATCCGGATTGGCGATGGTCACCGGCGCATCGAACAACGGCGCGAAGTGCTGGCGCACATAGACCTTGTTGGCCTTGCGGCTGATGAAGACGGCAATCGGGCCATGCGCCGCGGCTTCGGCCTCCAACAGCCGGGCAGGCTTGAGCGGCGGGATCGGCACCACCTCATCGGCGGCGGCGGGAAAGCCGACGCCATCGGTTTGCGAGCCTCGCAGCCCGCTGGCGCCGGTCTGGGTGACCACCGCGGGCGCCGGAGCGCTGGCGGCCGGAGCCGGCGGAGCGATCGCAGCGGCGGCAGGCGTCGGCGCGGCAGGAGTGGGCGCGTTCGGCGCCGCGGCGCCAGCCGGCGCACTGCCGTTGTCGACATGCTGCGCGCTGTCCGGCGCCGGGGGAGCGGCCGGCGCGGGCGCAGCGACGGGCGCGGCTTGCGCGGCGATGTCCGGATTTGGCGCCGGCGCCTTGGACTCCGCCGCTGTCGGTGCATCGGGTGCCGCGGCCGCAGTGCCGGTCGTTTGGACGGGGTCGCCGCTCTGCGTTGCTTGCGGAGTTGCTTGCGGAGCGGCGGCAACGGACGGCGCGGCTGCGGCAGTATCCGGTGTCGGGTCTTTGGCGGCGGTGCCGGCATCGGCCGGTTGGCCGCTCGCGGCGGTGTGGGTGGGTTCCGCTGGGGTCGGCGATGCGGCCGCATCCGCAGCCGGCGGCGGAGCATTGGCCGCGGCCGCCGGCGCATCGGCCTTCGGCGCCGCGACAGCGTCGGTCGCCTTGCCGCTGTCGATGGTCTGCGCGGTCTTGATGGCTTCCGGCGCGGCGGCCGTCGGCAGGTCCTTGTGAACGAACAGATGGGAGTCCGCGAAATCGACCGGCTTCAATTCCTGCTTCGCGACGATCACGCGCACGCCGAGACCGGTGGTGACCCACAGCTTGGCGGCGAAATCGTGCGGCATGCGGATGCAGCCGTGCGACGCCGGATGGCCGATATTCTCGCCCTCGTGCAACGCCACGCCCGACCAGGTGATGCGCTGCATGAACGGCATCGGCGCGTTGCTGTAGATATTGGAATGGTGATAGCGATCCTTCTGGATGATGCTGAACACCCCGGTCGGAGTCGGAAGTTGCGGCACCCCGGTCGCCACCGCGGTGTCGGCGACATGCACGCCGTCGCTGTAGAGGTGGAGTTTCTGCTGATCGATCGAGACGACGATCTGCAGCGGTCCCTTCGGCATTTCACCGAACGGTTCCTTGACGGCGCGCTCGGCTTCCTGGTGCACCGGCCGGTATCGCGGGTAGACCTTTGCGGCGGCCGGCGCTGACGGCAGCAGCATCGTAACGGCGAGGGCGGCAACGCCCACGGTGCCAAGCAGCACGGCCTTTCGCCGGCGGGAGGAGGATGCGGAACCCTGACGCGCGCTATTCAATTTATGTCTCCAGCCGAAGCGATGATGTGTTGCCAGGAATATCAGGAATATACTGAACACGCCTGACCGCCCGCTACAAGCCGGCAGTCGTGGATCCCGAATATACCGTATTAGGGGTAATGGAAGACATCGCCGTGACGACGTTGTCCTCTCACTTTTCCGGCCGAAGCTGGAACGCCTCGGCGAGCAGTTCGTACGACCGCCTGCGCGCGCCATGATCGTAGATCATGCTGGTGATCATTAATTCATCGGCGCGGGTCAATTCGATCAGCGCGCGCAATCGCTGCAGCACCGCCGCGATACCGCCGACCACCAGACGGGCGCGGTGGTGCGCGATGCGCTCGCGGTCGATCGGCGTGTACGAATAGGCGGCGGCGGCTTCGGGGGACGCGAGCGGCAGATATTCGCCGGTGGCGCGGCGGGCATAATGCAGGTCGGCGCTCGAAGCGATACGTTCGGCTTCGGCATCGGTCTCGGCCGCGATCACCGCGGTGCCCAGGATGGCATACGGCTCCGCCATATTTGCCGATGGCTTGAAATGCTGGCGATACGTCAGCATGGCGCTGCCCGCATCATAGTCGGCGAAATGGTGGGCGAAGGCGAAGCCCATGCCGACGGCGGCGGCAAGCTCGGCGCTGTAGCCGCTCGAGCCGAGCAGCCAGATCGGCGGCAGCGCGACGTCGGCGGGCACCGCATGCACCTTGCGGAACGGATGGCCCTCCGGAAAACCGCCGCGCTCGAACAGCAGCAGTTCCTGGAACCGCTCGAGGAAATCGTCGCCCTCGCGCGGGTCCTGCCGGGCGCGCAGCGCATAGGACGTGACCGGGTCGGTGCCGGGCGCGCGGCCGAGGCCCAGATCGATGCGTCCCGGGAACAGCGCTTCCAGCACTTTGAAGCGCTCGGCGACCATCAGCGGCGCGTGGTTCGGCAGCATCACGCCGCCGGAGCCGACGCGCAGGCGCGACGTCGTCGCCGCGATCTGGCCGATCATGATTTCCGGCGACGAACTGGCGATGTTCGCGAGATTGTGGTGCTCGGCGACCCAATAGCGCTTGTAGCCGAGCCGGTCCGCAAGCCGCGCCAGATCAAGCGAATTGCGCAGCGCCGCCGATCCCGGCGTGGCGGTGGTGACAGGCGACAGATCGAGAATGGAAAGCGGGACCACGGGAAATTTTCTGCCTCAACTTGCGCCGTACGCGCAAATCTAAGGTCTGTGCGCGCGGGCCGCCATCGGTCCGCGCCGGGCGCGCCGAGCTCAGTAGGTGGTCGACGGGCTGATGAAGGGGCCGCCGACGGCGGAGGTCTTGGCGGCCGGCAGGGTCCTGGCCGGCCGCGGCGGCGATGACTGCGGCGCGCTGGCAAAATGCGGCTGCGGGTACGCGAAACCCAGCGCCGTCGACTGGACGACCACGCGGCCGCGCGGCGCGCTCACGCGTGACACCCGCACGACGCGCGGCCGGCTTGCGATCTTGTGGCTGGCTTTGGAGCGGACCTTGGCCGGCACGGTATCCGCCTGCGGCGCTGCCGTTGCCGGCGTCATTGCCGGATTAGTCTCCGGGTTGGCGGCGGCGCCGGTTTGCCCACTGGGTTGAGCTTGATCGGCCGGCGCTTCGATGGCCGCCATGGCCGCGATGGCCGGCGGCGCGGCGCCGCGCGCCTCGTCAGTTCCGGTTGGCGTCGCGGCGGGATCGGCGGTGGGCGCCTGCGCAACGCCAGCGGGTTGTTCGGGTGCGGCCGCATCGGTCGCCGGCGGCGCAGCGGGCGCGGCGGCGGGGGCGGGCGCCGCGGGCTGCTCGGCTGCAGCCGCGGCCGGCGGCGGCGTCGTGTCAGGCGAGGTATCCGTGGCCGGCGGGCCAAGAGCGGCGGTCTGCACCGGCGCGGCGGCGCCCGTTTGCGGCTGCGCATCGGGCAGCGGCGACGAGACGACGGCAGAGGATTGCGCCGCCTCGGTGCTGTCCGCTTGCGGGCCGGTCGTCGACATGGCGCTCGGCGCCGCGACGCTGTCGCGCAGATCGACCTTGAGCATCGACACGCGCGCGGCCCGGTTGGCGAACTGGGTTTGGATCACCTGATAGCGAACCCCGAAATTGCCGCCGGACGCCAGCGGCGGGATCGGGTTGTCGGCGGCAAAGTGCAGCGGGGTGGTATCGCCCTGCAGACGCGCCAACGGATCGTGATTGATGCGGAACGCGGCGAATATGCCGAAGCCGCAACTCAACGCGACGACCGTAGCCAGGACTGCCGCGACCACAAGACGGACGTTCGGAAACATTCGACCTCGCAAATACCCGACGCGCGATTCCGGATAACCACGCGGCACAACGGCTTGGATCGTCGCGAGGGCAGACGGTGCGACACTAGGTGATTCGTTGCGAATTCCACGCAAAAAAATTCCGGCTGGCGCTCGCTGCCAGCCGGACGCTTTCGCTTGCAGTTCTGGCGAGCGGGTTTCGCGCTATCGCGTGACCGAACCTTCGCCGCGCGGCAACGGCGATCCCGGATTTTGTGTCGACGCCGACACCGACGCGCTGCCCGGCAACACCACCACGCGGGTGCCGACGCTCACTCTGCTGAACAGATCCTCGATGTCCTCGTTGGTCAGCCGGATGCAGCCCGACGACACGAACGAGCCGATGGTCGACGGCTGATTGGTGCCGTGAATCCGGTACAGCGTATTGCCCAGATACAGCGCCCGCGCGCCGAGCGGATTGCTCTCGCCGCCCGCCATGAAACGCGGCAGATAGGGCTGGCGCTCGATCATTTCCTTCGGCGGGAACCAGTCCGGCCATTCCTTGACGCGGCTGATGCGCTCGGTGCCCGCCCAGGTGAAGCCTTCGCGCCCGACGCCGATGCCGTAGCGCATGGCCTTGTCGTGGCCCAACACCAGATAGAGGTAGGTGTTCGGCGTATCGATGACGAGGGTGCCGGCAGGCTCGGTGCTGACGTAGTCGACAAGCTGACGCCGCAACTGCGGCGGCAATTGCTTGTGCGGGCCGCGTTCGGGCTGATCCTCCGGCGGCAGCGCGGCGATGACCGAGGCGCGGTCGGCGCCGGCGCGCGGCGCCGGATCGCTCGGCGCCGGCAGCGAGCCGGTCACGTCAGGCGCGCCGGGACCGCCGGGCGCGCCGCTGACGTCCGCCGGTGGCCGCGCAAACGGCTCGCCGCCGAGAACCGGGACGGGCTGGGGCGGAAAGCTGCCATCCGGATAAGCCGCGGCGCGGCGCGGCGCAGGCTCATAAGGGCCGCCGCCCGGAGGCGGCCCTTCATCGGCGCGCGGATCGTATGGCATCCCGCTTGCATCGCGATAGACGCCGCGCGGCCCGACGGGCACCGCATCCGGCGGCGGCAGCGGGGCCGCCGAATAGGTTTGTTCGGGATAGGCCGGCGGCGGCGGCGGGTAATAGGCTGATGGCGGCGGCGGATAGTAGCCGGGCGGCGGATAATATTGCGCGGCGGCTCCGCCAAGGGATGCGGCAAGAGCGAACGCGGCGACGGCAGCGCTGATACAAAAACGCAAGGCAAGTTCCCCCAGTGACTATCGCAGCTTAGTTTGGATGTGCGAAGAAGGTTAGGCGGGAAAAAGGCAACAAAGCAGCAGACTCGCCGGCGCAGGCGCGATAGTGCACAGAAAAGCGACAATGTCGAAATGGCCTGGTCGCGCCGGCGCAGTAACGCTTTATTTATGTTCGCGCGCGTCGGCGTGCCGAGAGCAGGATCTAAGGAGAGCCCGAAGGTGAAGCGCCTCGTCTATGGTGCCATCGCCCTGCCGCTGTTCGCGCCAGCGCCGCTGCACGCGCAAACCCGCGGCATCGACGATCTCAAGGGCAGGATTTTCGACGCCCGCATGACCAAACAGACATTCGCCAACGGCTTGAAGTTCTGCGAGCAATTGGACGGCAAGACTTTCTATTTCCCGCCGCGCGATCGCGTTCTCAATCTGGAAGAGTATCATCGATCGCTCGACAGCCTCGTCCTGCAACGGGCGTTCAATCCGCAAACGCGGCGGCCCTGGGACGAGCGCGATGCCGACGCACGCTGGGCGCAAGTGCAGCAGGAGGCCGCCAAGGACAAAGCCGATTGCGCGCTGGTGGCGAACCTGCCGGAGCTCGAGAAGGAGCTCCAGGAGCTGGAGAAGAAAGCCGGCACGGCCGAGAAGAAGAACTGATCCGCCGCGCGCTTCGCCCGCCTTGCCGGGTCGTGATAGAACGACGCGCCGGCTTCGACACGCTACCGACATCAGGGGCTTTGCCATGGATTGGACCGGGCGACGGGAGCGGCTTCGCGCCGTCATCGCCGGCGGACGCTGCATCTATCCGGGATCGGTGTTCGATCCGATCTCCGCGCGCATCGCCGAGGATCTCGGCTTCGAGGCCGCCATGTTCGCCGGCTCGATCGCCTCCTTCACCGTGCTCGGCGTGCCCGACATCGTGCTGCTCACCTTGACCGAGTTCGCCGCGCAGGCCTACCGCATCAACCGCGCCGGCGAGCTGCCGCTGTTGGTCGACGCCGATCACGGCTACGGCAACGCGCTCAACGTCAAGCGCACGGTGCAGGAACTGGAGACTGCCGGCGTCGCCGGCCTGACCATCGAGGACACCGCGCTGCCGACCGCCTATGGCGCCACCGCGCCGCGCCTCATTCCGATCGCCGAGGGCGTCGGCAAGATGAAGGCCGCGCTGGCCGGGCGGCAGGACCAGCGTCTGGTCATCGTCGGCCGCACCAGCGCCATGGCGATCAGCGGGATCGAGGACACCATTGCGCGGCTGACGGCCTACGAGGCCGCCGGCGTCGACATGCTGTTCATGGCCGGCGTCAAAACGCGCGCGCAGCTCGACGCCGTCGCCGCCGCGGTGACGCTGCCGCTGTTTCTCGGCAGCCCGGGCGCCGAACTGTACGATCTCGACTATCTGAGCGCCCGCAATGTGCGCGTCTGCCTGCAGGGCCATCTGCCGTTCATGGCCGCGGTGCATGCGGTCCACGAGACGCTGAAGGCGCTGCGGGCCGGCACGCCGCCGGCGGCGATCAAGGGGCTGGCGTCGCCCGATCTGATGAAGCAGGTCACGCGCCAGGCGGACTATGCGACATGGTCGAAGCAATTCCTCGACGCCGGCCTCGGCGGCGGCTGACCTCAAAACGACTTGATCGGCGCGCCAACCGGCTGGATGGCGTTGCTGCCGGACCAGACGCGATGCACTATATCACGTAAAGCAGTTTGGCGCCCGATTCCGCTGTCGCTGCGGTTCGGTTACAAGTGAGCCGTCGCGGCGGAGCCGCGAGCAAAGGAATTCGGCAGCGCCGCGAGCGAAGGAATTAGCAGATGCCGTCAGTCAGCGACTGGAAGGTGCCGTCCGCCGCGCAGCCGAAGCCGGAGGATTACGGCTACGACCTCGAGCAGGTGTTCGCCTCCGTCGTGGGGCTGCGCGCCATCATCCCGTCGGACGCCTATACGGCGGAAACGCTCGGCACCGAACGCGCCGGCCACGGCGTGTTTATTCGCGGCAACGGCCTCGTCCTGACCATCGGCTATCTGATCACCGAAGCCGAAACCATCTGGCTCAACCTGAGCGACGGCCGCTCGGTGCCCGGCCATGTGCTGGGCTACGACCAGGAGACCGGCTTCGGGCTGGTTCAGGCGCTGGCCAAGCTCGACATGGCGGGGCTCGAGATCGGCCAATCCGCCAATGCCTCGGTCGGCGAGCGTGTGGTGGTCGCCGGCGCCGGGCGCCAGCGCTCGGTCGGGGCCCGCATCGTCGCCAAGCAGGAATTCGCCGGCTATTGGGAATACGTGCTCGACGAAGCGATCTTCACCGCGCCGGCGCATCCGAACTGGGGCGGCACGGCGCTGATCGGCCCGGCCGGCGAGCTGCTCGGCATCGGCTCGCTGCAGTTGCAGCACGCCGTGGAAAAAGGCCAGGCGCAGAACATCAACATGATCGTGCCGATCGATCTGTTGAAGCCGATCCTCGACGACCTGCTCAAGTTCGGCCGCCGCAACGCGCCGCCGCGGCCCTGGCTCGGTCTGTACGCGACGGAAGTCGAGAACCGGCTGGTCGTCGTCGGCCTCGCCGACAAGGGCCCGGCCAAGAAGGCCGATCTGCGCACCGGCGACATCGTGCTGTCCGTCGCCGGCAAGGAGGTGCGCGACCTGGCGAGCTTCTTCCGCCGCGTCTGGGCCCAAGGCCAGGCCGGCGTCGACGTGCCGATCTCGATCTACCGCGACGGCGAAACCATGGACCTGCGCGTCAAGTCGAGCGAACGCAACCGGTTCCTCAAGGGGCCGAGTCTGCATTGAGGTGGCGGTGGACCGGCAGCGCGCCGCGGCGCTCATCGGCGACCGCTGAACCGAGCGCCACGGCTCGCGCATGCGCGCGGCTGCAGGACGGGCTCGTGACTGGCGTGAAGGCCGGCGTCACCCACCGAATGCGTCAGTCGCATTAACGATCACGTCGCGTCCAACAAGTCCGTGGGCCAATGCCGGGGTCATGAACTGTTTGTCCCACTCCGCCCGGATCGCGTCGTCGCCCTGACGATAAATCTGCGCGAGCCTGTCCCAGTGCCAGCCTTCCGCCTCCGACCACCCTTGGCGCAGGACAGCCCACCTCGACGCCAGCACTCTGAGCTTTCGTTCGAATCGTTCAGGCACCGTGAACGCGAGTTGTGCGACCATGACGTTCGCAGAGGAAGCGCCCGGGACCTGCCGGCGACTGATCTGATCGACGCCATAATGTCCGCCGGTGTCGAAGCCGATGTTTGTTGCGCCCGCTCGAATACAGCTTTTTGGCCCCACTTTGGTGAGCACCCATGGGATCACATCAACAATGTCACGGCGTGCAAAATCCACGGCGACCGGATAGGCGGCAAGCGGCAGATCGTCGGCAGACAGGACGTGGCCTCCGACGTGCCGGGCGGCCGCTTCGGAAGGCCATACAGCATTGTATCTCGGGGCGGTGATGACGTCGGAGCTGACCTGATCGAGTGCCTCTTTCAGCGTTCCATCGCTCACCAGCCAGCGTTCATCGCCGTCGAAACGCACGATCCAATCGGGGGACAGCTCGTTTCGGATCCGGTCCAGGAGCAAGTCATAAGTCGATGCAGTCATTGCTTCCTCCCACGAAGCAAAGACCGTGTGTATGGAGCTGCTGCCGCGCGACAGCCTCTCGAGTTGCTGTGGCGTGTCGTCGTCGGAGTGAACGTGGAGAATGACAAACTCATCGACGCCAAGCGCGCGATGATGCTCGATGCAGCCGGCCAGGACGTCGGAGGAGTTCCCGACCACCAGAAACGCTATGAGCCGCAAAGCTTTCTCTTGGTTTCGTCGTTAGGGCCGCCCCGGCCGCGCGCCGAACCTCTGCCATCGGCAGGACCCTAATCTACTGGATCGCTCGTGCGCAACCGGTGATGCGCCGGCTTTCAATTCGATATCTGCTCGCGTCGGTTGGCGGCGCGATCAGGACACCGTCCGTTGTCTTGCCGGCACGGCGCATTGAAGCCGACGCCGCCGCGGACGAGGTCAGAAGGCCGAGGAATCGCCGAGTTGCCGGCGCAACGCCCGCAACCCCTCGCGATATGTCGGATAGCGCAGGCTCACGCCGAGCTCGCGCTTGAGCTTGTCGTTGTTCACGCGGCGGCATTCCTGCCAGAAGCTCAAGCCCATCGGCGACATCGACGGCGCCGCGTCCGCGAAGCGCACTTCGGGCGGCGGCGCGACGCCCAGGAGCGCCGCCGCGAAGGCGAGCGGCTCGCCGGCCGGCGTCGGCTCGTCGTCGGCGAGGTTGAAAATTCCGGAGGCTTGGCGCGCCAGCGCGGCATCGATGGCCTGCGCGATATCGTCGACATGGATGCGGTTGAAGACCTGGCCCGGTTTGACGATGCGGCGCGCATCGCCGCGGGCGATTTGCGTGAGCGCGTTCCGCCCCGGCCCGTAAATCCCGGCGAGGCGCAGGACGGCGACGGCGATGCCGCGGCGCGCGCCCAGATCCTGCCAGGCCTGCTCGGCAGTAAGCCGCGCGCGGCCGCGCGCCGAAACCGGCAGCGCCGGCGTGGTTTCGTCGACCCAAGCGCCGCCGCGATCGCCGTAGACGCCGACCGTCGACAGATAGACGACGGCGCGCAGGTGTTGGGCGCCGGCGAAAGCCTCGCCGCAGGCGCGCAGGATCGGATCGCCGGCTTCATCCTGCGGCACCGAGACCAGCGCCGCATCGGCCTCGCCGATCGCCTGGTGCAGTTCGGGCGGCGCCGACCTGGCGTCGAAAACCAGCGCCTTGAGCCGTCCGCCGAACCGCGCATTCAAGACCGCGGCGCGCTCGCCACTGCGCACGGTGCCGATGATGCGCTCAAAGCCGTCGCCGAACCGGCCGACGAAATTCTCGGCCGTATAACCCAAGCCGATGCAGATGAGCTTCGACATTGCGGGTTCGGACATCGTGAATTTTCGCGGTTGTGAATTCGGATTTGGGCGCCTGTCAAGGCCGCTCGGCCGCCCATTCGTCACTGACGCCGGGATCGGATTCCACGGCGCGATGGCGCGCGGCGCATTGCGCCAGCCGCGTGCGATCGAGGCGGCCGAGCGCCCACACCGCGGCGCCGCGAACCAGCGGCGAGGCATCGCCGAGCAGGCGCTCGGCCTCGCCGGCGAGGCCGACGTCGCCGGAGTTGCCGATCGCGATCAGCACATTGCGCACGAAGCGGGCGCGGCCGATGCGCTTGACCGCGGATTTCTTGAACAGCGCGCGGAAGCCGGCATCGTCGAGCCGCGCCAGTTCGGCCAGCAGCGGCGCGCGCAAGGCGTCACGCGCCGCCAGCTTGGCTTCGCGGCCGGCCTTGGCGAACTTGTTCCACGGACAGACCGCCAGGCAGTCGTCGCAGCCGTAGATGCGATTGCCCATCAGCGGGCGCAAATCGCGCGGGATCGGTCCCTTGTGCTCGATGGTCAGGTACGAAATGCAGCGCCGCGCATCGAGCCGATACGGCGCCGAAAAAGCCGCGGTCGGGCAGACGTCGAGGCAGGCATGGCAGGTGCCGCAATGATCGCGCTCCGCCGCATCGGGCGACAACTCGAGCGTGGTGCAGAGCGCGCCGAGGAACAGCCAGGAACCCAATTCAAGCGAAACCAGATTGGTGTGCTTGCCCTGCCAGCCGAGCCCGGCGGCTTGCGCCAGCGGCTTCTCCATCACCGCGGCGGTGTCGACGAACACTTTGACGTCGCCGCCCGCGGTGTCGATCAGCCAACGTCCAAGGCTTTTCAGCCGCGGCTTGATGACGTCGTGGTAGTCGTCGCCTTGGGCATAGACCGAGATGGCGCCGCGCGCACGGTCGTTGAGAACCGCCAGCGGATCGTGCTGCGGCCCGTAATTGACGCCGAGCATGATGATCGAGCGCGCCGCCGGCCACAGCGCGCGCGGATCGCCGCGCCGCTCGGCGTTGTTCGCCATCCAATCCATGTCGCCGTGCGCGCCTTCGGCCAGGAACGCGCGCAGCCGCCCGGCCGCCTGCGGAATGGCATCCGGCCGCGCGATGCCGACGACGTCGAAACCCCGGGCGCGGGCGGCCGCGGCGAGCGCGGCCTTCACCGCCTCCGGCGTCAGAAATCGAGGTCGGCGTAGCTCGGCGCCGGCGGCAGGCCCGCCAGCGTCTCGGTGAGCAGCGCGCGGAACGACGGGCGCGATTTGATCCGCGCGTACCAGGCTTTCGCGGTCTCGTCTTCGTCCCACGGCACATCGCCCAGATAATCGACGACGGACAAATGCCCCGCCGCGGCCAGATCGGCAAAGGTCAGGGTGTCGCCGGCCAGCCAATCGCGGGTGCGAACCAGCCAGCCGATATAGGCTAGATGGTAACGAATGTTGCTGCGCGCCGCACGCAGCGTGTCGGTGTCGGGGGAACCGCCGCCGCGACCTTGCGGGATAAAGCGCTTGTAGACCCGCTCCATCGTCAGCGCGCCGCTGACCTCCTCGAAGAACTTGTCGTTGAACCAGCTCATCAGGCGGCGCACTTCGACCCGCTCGGCGGGCCGATGCGTCATGAGCCCGAGCTGGGCAAGCCGCTCGCCGCGGGTGTCGCAGAGGTATTCGGCGATCACCGCCGCACCCGGCACCGCCGGACCGCCCTCCGCCACCAGAACCGGCGTGGTGCCGGCGGGATTGAGCGCCAGAAATTCGCGGCGTCGCTCCCAGGTTCGCTCCTCGACCAGCCGCGGCGTCACGCCGAGCTCTTCGAGGATCAGCCGCACGAAGCGGGAGTGCGGGCAGAATGAATAATGGAACAGCGTCAGCGCCCCGTCCATCGCGAGCACTTCCGGCAGTTCGTCGGCGGTTGTCTTGTCGGTATGCATCGATCCGGGTATATGGCGGTCGATTCGGGACGCGGTTCCAGACTGTCATGAACTTACAGGCGTCCGGACGCCACAGGCAACCGGACGCGGCGAATTCGCGGCCGTTGTCCGAATCGAACTTGCGACGCTGCGCCACAATGATGGCGAAGCGGTGAGGTTCCCTTCCCGATGCGGCGCGCCGCGCCGCCTGCCGCCGCGGAGCGCACCATGACGTTGGACGTCATCAAGGCCATCATCCTCGGCATCGTCGAGGGCTTGACCGAATTCATCCCGGTGTCCTCGACCGGGCACCTGCTCCTGGTCGGGCATTTCTTCGGCTTCGATGACGAGGCGTTCGGCAAGTCGTTCGACGTGCTTATTCAGCTCGGCGCCATATTGGCGCTGCTGTCGATTTATTTCGGGCGGCTGTGGAAGCTGTTCGTCGGCATGTTCAGTGATGCCGAGGCGCAGCGCTTCGTCATCGGCGTGCTGGTGGCGTTTCTCCCCGCCATGGTGATCGGCGCGCTGGCCTATGGCTTTATCAAGAGCGTGCTGTTCAACGTCTGGATCGTCTGCACCATGCTGGTGATCGGCGGCTTCGTGCTGTTGTGGATCGACCGGCTCGATCTCAAGCCGCGGTACCACGATGCGACCAAATTCTCGCTGCCGATGTATCTGGGCATCGGCTTCGTGCAGTGCCTGTCGATGATCCCCGGCGTGTCGCGCTCGGGCGCCTCGATCGTCGCCGCCATGCTGTTCGGCGCCGACAAGCGCGCCGCGACCGAATTCTCGTTCTGGCTGGCGATGCCGACCATGGTCGGCGCCTTCGCCTTCGAAGCCTTCAAGAACCGGCACGAATTCTCCGGCGGCAGCAACACGCTGATCATCGCCATCGGCTTCGCGGTGTCGTTCGTGTGCGGCTGGTTCGTGGTCAAGACGCTGCTCGGCTACGTCTCGCGCCACGGCTTTGCGTTGTTCGCCTGGTGGCGGATTGTCGTCGGCGGGCTCGGCCTGATCGCGCTGGCGCTCGGCCTATGAGGTCGGCGTGACGGGCGGGTGCACCGTCTCGCCGGTGCGCGGGTCGAACTGGCCGGTCTTGCGGAAACGCCACAGATAGGTCGGCACGATGGCTTCGGCCGACTCCGGTATGATGCCGAGCCCTTCGAGGCTGCGGCCGTCGCGCCGCGCGGCCTCCGACACCACGTTGTCGCGCTTGAGCAGTTCGACCTGGTCGGGCGTGAGCGGCGGCTTCGGCCAGAACTGCAACACCATCGCCTGCAGCGTCATCAAGGCGAACGGCACCGGGACCAGGAGCCGGCGGCGCGCGATGGTGGCCAGCACGAATTCCATCAGCGCCTTGAAGGTGCGGACATCCGGCCCGCCCAGCTCGTAAACGGCGCCCGGCGTGACGTCGCCGTCGACCGCCTTGGCGATCGCCGCGGCGACGTCGCCGGCGAACACCGGCTGGAAGCGGGTGTGGCCGCCGCCGGGCAGCGGCAGCGCCGGCGACAGCCGCGCCAGCGCGGCGAAGCGGTTGAAGAAGTCATCCTCGGGCCCGAACACGATCGACGGGCGGAACACGGTGGCTTCGGGCACCGCGCTCAGGACGCGTTTTTCGCCCTCGGCCTTGGATTGGGCATAGCGCGACGGCGCATTCTCGTCGGCGCCGATCGCCGACACGTGGACCAGCCGGGCGCCCTCGGATTTTGCCGCCAGCGCCACGGCCTCCGCACCCACGGCGTGGATGACCTCGAAGCGCTGCCGGCCGCGCTCGAACAGCACGCCGACCAGATTGATGACGGCGTCGGCATCGCGCACCGCGGCCGCGACCGATTGCGGATAGCGCAAATTGGCCTGCACGGCGTGGATTTGGCCGACCCGGCCCATCGGCCGCAAATAGCCGCACAGCTCCGGCCGGCGCACCGCGACCCGGATGCGGTAGCCCTGCTGGGCCAGCGCCCGCACCACATGGCGGCCGAGGAATCCCGAGCCGCCGAACACGGTGACGAGCGTCTCGAGCCTGTTCTTTGCGGTCATCGGCGGCGGAAATACAGGATCGTTCGCTCGCTGTATAGAGGCCGGCGCGACGCGCCATGACGCCGGCCGATCGCCGCAGCGGCAGTGGGCTCTTTTGCAGCCCACGACTGCCTAAGCCGTTCGATTGACAAGGCGATGACCGCTCCGTACCTATCCGGCAAAGCCCAGGTGGCGGAATTGGTAGACGCACTAGTTTCAGGTACTAGCGCCGCGAGGCGTGGAGGTTCGAGTCCTCTCCTGGGCACCATTTTCGAAAATTGCTCGGCGTGATCGCCTCGCCTCGGGTCCGTCTTCAGGACCGGGCGCCCGCCGGCCTCACATCAGCTTGTTGGTCCGCAGATTGACCGCGCAGACGTCGTCGGCCCGTCGCGCGATCTGCACCACAACAGAGCGTCCCGTGCCATTGGGTTTTACGGAGGGGCCGTCTTCTGCATTGAAGGAAGATCAGAGATCGATCGCATCCAGGTAGCGAGCCGCGGGCGGCCATTGGTGAGATCATCGGAGCCGCACTTGTGCGCATGATCGAGAGCCACAGCGAGGATCAAGTGTGCCATGCAGGGCGCCCCCTGCATCAGCGGATCGGTTACGCGGTCCTCAAAAACGTCTGCCATGCGCTTCGCGCGGGCTACCTCATGAGCAAGGACCGTGGGCGAACGTTCACTTTCGGGGCGACCCATTTCGCGCCCCCATACGCAGATTCCTTCACACAGACTGCGCGCCGCGTATTCGAGCCGTAGGTAATCCCAGTCGGATGCACGGAGCGGGTCGTGGAATTGAGGCTTACCGTCGAGGCTATCGAGATAGGCGCAGATGAGCTGGCTGTCCTCCATGCCAATGCCGGCATCATCAACCAGAAAGGGCACGCGGCCAGAGGGATTGATCTGATAGTAGGGACTGCCCGAGGTACGCGTTTTCGCCTGGATAATCTCAACGCGGTGCTCGAGTCCTTTCTCAAGAACGAGGATGCGCGCTAACCGCGCGTATGGCGAGCGGAGCGTGACATAGAGCTTCATTAGATGTTCGGCCTACTCAGTCGCTGAGACGGCAGCGGCCGCAGCGTAATCGTCGCCTCCGGTTTTTACAATTACCATTGGAACACCGCAGACAATCATCCTTGGCTGCTGCGCTGCACGCGCGACTTCCATTCTGGGTCATGAGCGACCGATTTGCGGGGTCCGCGCGATGTCCGCTTCAACCCCGGGGAGCGACCAAACAGCTGCGCCACAATAACGACGCAACGGCGGTTGAGCGTGATAAACTGTGACTCCCGGCCGTCACAGCCTTGGCCGCGCCGGGTTGACGATGTGTACACGATGTTGAGCAATGCGCCCGTTGCCACAAGTCCGGGTCCGATCATGACACCGGAAGATCTGGCAGCGCTGCGAACAGCCGTTCGGTTGCTTGAACATCCGGGTCTTGCCGCGCGCCTCACCAATCTGATGGGCAAACCCATCGAGCTCATTGGCGACGCGCTGCCCGCTGCCGCTTCGCGCGCGATTGCAACCGCCACCGCCAAAGGTCTTGAGGCAGCCCTCAAGGTCGCGCTGCGGACAATGCAACGCACCCCTCACGCCGGATCGCAACTCCTCCACAAGGCTCTGGTCACGGCATCTGGCGCTACGGGCGGCGCCTTCGGCTTGGCGACACTTCCTTTTGAGCTTCCTGTGTCGACAATCATCATGCTGAGATCCATCGCGGATATTGCACGAAGCGAGGGAGAAGATATTTCCGAGCCGGAACCGGCACTGTCATGCATTCAGGTCTTTGCATTGGGCGGACGTGCCGGCTCGGCCAATGCGTCCGAAAGCGGATATTTCGCCGCGCGAAGCATGCTCGCGAAGAGCGTCACTGAAGCCGCACGTTTCATCGCGGAACGCGGTGTAATCGAGGAAGGGGCCCCGGTTCTGGTCCGCTTTATTGCGCAAGTGGCGTCCCGATTTGGCGTGGTGGTGACGCAGAAGGTCGCGGCGCAGACCGTTCCGGTCATCGGTGCCCTGGGCGGCGCTGTCGTCAACTACGCCTTCATCGAGCATTTTCAGGAGGTGGCTCGAGGTCATTTCACCGTTCGCCGGCTCGAACGAATCTACGGCAAGGACATTGTCCAAACGGAATATGAGCGCCTTGCGCAGCACCACTGACGGCTCTCCGGCGGAGACGAGGGCGAACCTACCTCGGCTGGGGTGGGCACCGCGCCCGCGGGCGCGAACGATGTTTCTCACGGGGCGAATTATTTTTCGGCTGAAAAGCAAAAGAGGGGGTGCGGCCCTGCCAAAAAAATGCCCCCTCCGACCGGGAGGGGGCACCTTCATTCCGTGAGAGAGGCTTACGCCGCCTTCTTTTCGATGGAGCGCTGCTCACTGTCCGTTAGCTCCATGCTGAGCTTGGACTTGATGTACGCCTTGGTCGCGGCCCGCGCTTGGCGGTTGGACACCACCGAGTTGGCGATGATGCAGACGTTCTCCCAGTCCGAATTCCTTTTGGACCAGTCGATGTCACGCAGCGCCGCTAACCGCTTGCGCCAGTCGTGGTCCTTCATCAGCTCCAGACCAAGCCCGCCTAGTGCACGCAGAACAGTGGAGTGCGAGCAAATCTTCTCTGCGCGCAGGTCCGTGGCTGTCTTGTACTGGGTAAGAACTGCCTTCCAGTCCGGCATGTTCTTGGCGACTTCGTCCCAGTAGTCCCGCAGATACGTGACGTTTTCCATCACGTCTGCGTCCTCGCGGCCCTTCAGCAGTTCGCGGTTGGCATCATAGAGAGCCGCCAGCGTGAACAGCTTGGGAGACTTCGCACGGAGCGACATATCGCTCTTCTCGGTCAGCTCCGTGAACATCGGGATTTCGTCGATGAGAGCCAGGGTCGCCGCCGACATCTTGTTGCGCTTGTCGTACATAATGTCGAGCGACTTGGAGGTCTTCACGACGTTCTTGTTCAGGTCCGAGAACATCTGCTGGACGCGGTCCAGGTTCTCGTAGGGGAACAAGATCACCGCGATGCTGTGCGCACCAATGCCCGGATTTTCCACCAGTGCGGCGGTAATCCCGGCGCAACGATGCTGGCCGTCGTTGATGATAAGCTCGTCGCCGAGCCTAAGTTTGAGGATACCGAGGTTGCCTTCGCCGGCCCCGTTAGCAGCGGGCTCAAACACCGGCGTAGACTTGTAGGACGCGGTGATAGCCGCGAAGAGGTACTCATCCTCATTTTCGAGGATGTAGTTCTTGATTTCCGGAACACGTCGCTCGTCAAGAACGCGCTGCTCACGATCTTCCGGCCGAATTCTCATGCCAGTTCGTGAACTTGAACATGTTCGGCATGGCGCTCATCGGCATCAGGCAAGAGTAGTACGTGCGATTGCCGATCTGGCCGCGCATGGCGGGAACGTGTACGTACATGGTGGACTTCCTTCTGTTTGAACTCTGGTCCGGAAGAGCGACGATCGCTCAGAGGGCACTGCGAGTTCGGTTCAGGGTGAGCCAGATATCGGACGACATCTCAGCTCACCACAAAACTTCTCACACTCTTAGTGCAAAAGCAATACACTCTTGACAATTTATTGCAGAGTGTTTATAGATACCATGGAGAGTGTTTAGAAATGGGGACACAGTCTCGGGCCCAGGGGTGAGAGTCTCCTGCGGTCTAGAGATTTTGCAATCAGAACTGTAGGTTGTGCAGCCGTACAGTGCGGGGGGTAGTGTGATGCAAGACAAGGAACTGATGCTGGCGCTCCTCGAGTGCGAATACGAGGACGACGCCATCGCCATTCTCCATAAGCTGGGCCTTTTCGACGACGCGAACGCGAAACGGTGGGTCCCGCTTGGCAAGATGCCGAACAACCAGTCCGTGGTCCATGCCCAGCAGTCATCGCCGGCTGCCGCTCTGGTCGAGAAGTTCACCAACGGATTGGACGCCATCCTATTGCGACGGTGTAAGGCTGAGGGAGCGGACCCGCGCAGCGTGGCCGCCCCGCCGAGCATGTCGAAGGCGGTACAGAAATGGTTTGGCGATCTGGGCGACAAGCCCGCAGCAGAAATCCGCATCATCGCTGAAGAAAATTTGGTGCTCTATGCCACCGGGTCCAAGCAGCGCCCGTCCCTGTCGTTCTATGATTTGGGCGAAGGACAACTGTCCGAAAATTTCCCTTCCACGTTCTGCTCCCTCGTCTATGGCAGCGATGAAGGCTCCTACAAAGGCGCCGTTCCATTCGTGCAAGGGCGCTTCAACATGGGCGGTACTGGCGTGTTGCCGTTCTGTGGCGAAGACCGCAAGATGCAATTTATTGTCTCGCGGGTCCCATCGGACGTAGCGAAGAACGCGCACGAGTGGGGCTTCACTATTTTTTGCTTCTTTCCATCGCGGCAAAGTCCGTCATGGAAATATCTGGTCGGGACCGACGGCAAACTCATGACAGCGGGCAGCGACCCGCTCGGATTGGTGCCGAAGACCGGACTGAAATCGGGCGAGGTTCCTGCCCCCCGCGAGCGTCAAGTGCCCCACGGCACCCTCATCAAGATGTACGACTACAAGGCCCCCCGCTCCAACGTCTGCGGCGAACTATTCAAGAAGTTGGAGGAGTACTTGCTGCGACCAATGCTCCCGCTGCGCATTATCGAGTGCCGTCCTGAGTATAAGGCGAACGTTATGGGCGTCACAGTGTGGGACCGCTTTTCCGCATGGGCTGCGCGCGGCAAGCTCGAAGAGGGCTTTGAGGAAGGTGCGAGCATTCAAATCAAGCTCTCCACTGGCGAGACCATCCCGGCGGAAGTGCGTGTCTTCAAGTCCACCGCGACTGGCGATGACGACGCTGAACACCCGCAGACCGGACTGCGGGCGCTCATCAACGGACAGTCTCACGCGCGCCGCGACACCCAGTTCTTCAAAGGGAAGGCAGTCGACAAAGAGCATATTGGAAGCAGCATGTTGGTCACGCTCGACTGTTCAGATCTTGGTCAGACTTCTCGCAACGCGCTATTTATGAGCAATCGAGAAATGTTCCGCGAAGATCCACTGCTCACCGAGCTATTCAAGAAATTGCAAAACGAGTTGCGTTACCACGAAGGACTTATCGCGCTCGACCAGAAGCGCTACCAAGAGAAAATCAAGAACGCCACGAGCGACGATGATGGCATCAACGCGCTCGAGGAACTGCTGACTACGGACCCTGCGCTTGCAGAGATGTTCGGCAGCATGGTGCAAGGCAAAGTCGCGGCGAAGACAATTGCGGCCGCCACGGCCGGAATCAAAAGTAGAGGGCCAAGCGCCAGAATTTGTCGGCACCGAGTTTCCGAGTTACTTCAAGCGCAAAGATGGCTCGACATCGGTCACAATCGAGCTGCCGCAGAATGACGAGGCGCGATGCTCCTTCCTCACCGATGTAAAGAACAGCTACTTCACGCGCACTAAATACAAGGGGAAGTGTGAGTTTAACGGAGCAATTCAGCCGACGTTCCGGCTCTTCGGTGGACGCCTAACGTTCACGTTTCACGCTGACAAGGCCAAGAAGCCGGTCGGGACCGCCTTCGATGTGGTGGCAACTATCTTCTGATACAGCGCACGGTCCGTGGACCCTAATCATTAAAGTGAAAGTCGTCGAATCTCGACAGAAAATAGAACGTGAGAAGCCTCAGCCGAAACCGCCAATGACCGAGGCTGCACCAAGTCGGCCAGACATTGTGGACGTGCGCAACGGTCCAGATGCGGCTCCCATCACACTCGCAAAAGTGCCCGGCACGACTCGCCTACAGCTTCAGGTGAACGTTGACTCGCACTTGCTCGTCGAGGCCAAGGCGCTACGCCCGCCGGAGGAAGCTGGCGCTGTCGAATTCGTCTTCAAATATGGCCTTGCGCTCATTGCGATGGGCCTGCTCGATTCCGCGAAGAAGACCGAGGAATGGAAAAACGACGAAGTCGGAGTGCGCGAACGCATCTCGAACTCTGCAGCCGGCGTCGGGCGCGTCATAGTGCCGTTGTGCTTAACCTTGCCGAAGAAGCTTCCGAAGGCCGCCTGACGTCGCCCGATTTGCGGTGGATAAGCACGACTTCCTGAGAAGCCGGCGTCTCGCCGCGCTGGTCGCTGTACCAACGGCGGCTCGGCACGCTGCGCCAGAGCCGGCCGTCGCGTTCGCCCTTGAGCACAGGCAAGAATATCTCCTTGAGTCCGGCATCTCGCATCGTTTCGATATACCGCGGGAGCTGCCAATTCGGTTCTGAGAAAGCAACCATCTGCACGATGACAGTCCGCGCATTACGCGAGAGCCGCGACCGATGACATCGTAGCCTTTATGTTCTCGAAGTACGTACGCAGCTCAGGATATTTGCGGTCGCCCATCGTGTAGTAGCTGCTGCCGGCGCCGTCGAGCTTGTTGGCAATCATAAACGGCAGCGGCGCTTCCTTGCGGCCGTCCACCTGCCAGCGGTGATACAGCACGTGTACGCCGGGGTAAGGCGGCGACGTAAGCACGAGCCGCGGCGCCCGCATGTCCGCAAAGCGCTCGTCGTCTTCCAGGCCTGCGGCGCTCCGGTGGATGACTGTCACCGGATAGCGGCCGTTCTCTTCGACGGCAGCGCGCAGCTCCCGTGCGCCATCGACCATCTGCGCTGCGGTCTCGCCGAGGAAGGTGCGGAACTCGTCTATCGACGTGAGCCGGCGCGTGCCATCGAGCGCCCATTGAGCAGTCCGCAGCACGGCGCAGCGGCCGAACGCTTCGAGGCGAGGCGTGCCGAGGCGTATCGAACTGGCAAGCGCCTGCTCAATTCCTTTGCGTAAGCGCCAGCGCGACGGATGGTCGAGGTGCTTGTAATAGCCAAGCTTCGCGTATTCGGGAAATTCGACCGAGGCACCGTGAATATCGACGACACTCGGCAGCCGCTTCCCCCACGCTGCGAGCATGTCCAACTCGGCTTCCGAGAAGATGATGCACTTCACCCGCGCGACGAATTCAGCGAGCGGGCTGATATCGACGCCGACCGCTTCGCGACCGGAGGCGCGCGCTTCGACGAGGCTGGTGCCCCCGCCGACGTGTGGGTCGAGGACGAGCTGACCCGGCTTGGTGAATGTCTCGATGGTCGCGCGGGCGAACGTCGGCGAGAAACGCGCCGGGTATTTGTAGAACCCGTGCGTCAGTCCGCGCACTGGCTCGGCATCGCGCGCGGCAGCGACCAGCCTGGCCTGAGCAGTCCGCGAAATTCGCAGAAAATCGGTGTCCCCCATGCGGGCCATCTACGCGCAAATTCGGTTAACGGTCCGTTCAGGCCGTTGACAGCCCCACCCGCCAGTTCTCCCTTTGTTCTAATGGCACCCGAGACTCTCGGGCAAGCGTTTTCTATGGGCTGGCGCATCACGGTTAGGTGTGCCTGGGGAAAACGCGACGGCATGAAATCCATTCGCGAGTGCCTGGATCGGCCACAAGGCGAATGATCCCCATGCGGCATTCGCGTCGAAAGGAATGCCAAAAAGGCTTAGGGAGAAATCAGCCACGTCGCCCCCCGCGACCTCACCGCTCGTGTGCGGGGACCCAACGCTTTTATCGAGCAGCGTTTGCTTGGCTCTGACACAGACCGAATAACCAGAGCAAGGTCATAGAGCTTCTTGCCCCGCTCATTGGTTCGGTTCTGTGATGCCGGATTACTTCAAAGCCTTGAAAGCTTCCATAGCGAGCAAGATGTTGCTGGCGGCGAGGTGCAGAGCGTATCGCGCGATGTATTCCGGGACGGGAGGCGCTTTGGGTTCATCGCCATGTCCGCCAGCATTGTTGCGAACGCCCGGCAGTCCGGTCTTCATCACCGCGACGTAACTGTCAAAACCCTTATCGAGATATTGCGGAAAGAGACCGTTGTTCCGAACAGCGGTAATTAGCTCGCTTACACGATCCCCGGCAGCAAGCGTCCACTTCCGTTTGGTGCAGATCGTTTTCAGCGTCGTCTCGAAGGCGCGGCTGGCGGCCACGACGCATTCTTTGTGATGGCCCTCGCGATAGTACCGGTGTGCGGCCATGAACTCTTCGTTGACCTTTTCAAAGCCCGGCTCGGTTAGAAGGGCGAGCGTGGGACGCACCGCCTCGGCGTGAACAAATTGGCTGTCGATGCGCACAATATCGCCGTTAACAAATTCGTAGCCCAAGCCGTGTTCGCGAAATCTTTGATTCAGTTCTTCAATGGCCTTATGCGCCGACAGTTCGATGCCTAGGTTTTCCAGATGCCAATCCGGCTTGTCCCCGCAAATCTTGTCCATCGCGCGAAAAATGAGTTCGATGAGGTCCAATGCGTCGTCGGTCGGGCATTTTAAAAAATAATTGATGCATCGGGACTGGAACTCGTGATCTTGCGTTAGCGCGAAGACACCTTTTTCCCGAGCGAACACGTCGTGCATAAATTTCCACCGCTCATTCGCGTCGTGAGAGCTGTTGTAATGCCCAAGCAGATCGTTCCAGATGTGGGCGACTCTGAACCCGAAACGGGGCAGGCAGATCGTCGTATGTGAACACGTCGGGTTGCCCGGCCATGGCCGCTGCCTTCCGGCGCTTTGAAAATAGACTGACGACGGCCATGTGGATCGGTTTCCTCGCGTTCGGACCTTGTGCTTATCCCGCGTAACGCAGCCACTCGCTCTATCGCGCCTATCCCCCTTCGTCGGTTTTTGAAGATTGGATATGCATAGCGGGATACAAACCAGATTTTGGTCAAATTGGGGAACCCACCAATCGCCATCTTCAGTATTCAAACGCAGGGCTGATATAGGGATAATTGTAGCAAGCCTACAGTCGCCGCGGCCACGTCAGCCGCAAACAAATTGTGTAACGGCACTCCTGGGCACCATTTTCGAAAATCGCTTAGGCGTTATCACCTCGCCTCGGGTTGATCTTCAGGACCGGGCGGACGGCAAAACGCCGGCAGTCATAAGTCATCGTCCACCAGCAAGGCCTCGACCGCCGTGAAGGCCTCACCGGGCCGGCACGTCAGGCGCCCGGCGCCTCATCGAATGTTGCGGTTCCGTCGCGCCCCCATACACGATTATGCCGGCGCGCCGTGCGCTTGGTTGACGGCGCCGCTTCACTCAACTAGTCAAAACTCTTAAGCCTTCACGCCACGCTGCCGCAGCGGACCGCACCGCATGACCATCCGCCTTCATCGCGGCGATCTGCCGGACATTTCGCGTTATACCGGCGCGATCGCGATCGACACCGAGACGATGGGGCTCGATCTTCGTCGCGACCGGCTGTGCGTGGTGCAACTGTCGCCCGGCGACGGCTCGGCCGACGTGGTGCAGATCGCGCCGCACGCGGCGGACAGCCCCGGCCATGCGCCGAACCTGACGCGGCTCCTTGCCGACACCCGGCTCCTGAAGATCTTTCACTTCGCGCGGTTCGACCTCGGCGCGCTGTACAAGACCTTCGGGGTGATGGCGGAGCCGGTGTTCTGCACCAAGATCGCTTCGCGGCTGACCCGGACCTATACCGACAAGCATGGCCTGAAGGACCTGGTGCGCGAAGTGCTCGGCCTCGATCTTTCCAAGCAGCAGCAATCGTCCGATTGGGGCGCCGGCGAACTCACCGAGGCGCAGATTTCCTATGCGGCCTCCGACGTGCTGCATCTGCACGCGCTCAAGGACAAGCTCGACGCCATGCTGGCGCGGGAAGGCCGCGCCGCGCTCGCCGCGGCCTGTTTCGGCTTCCTGCCGGAGCGTGTCCGGCTCGATCTCGCCGGCTTTGCCGCCGAGGATATTTTTGCCCATTCGTGAATTCGTTTCGCTCGGAACGGCAGCCGCGCCGGCACCGGCACCGGTCGGTTAATGCCCCGTAATGGCTGCAAAAAAGCCCGCCACGGCCAGCCCTGCCCGGGCCACATTCGCAGGCGACTTTGCCGGCCTAGAGCCGCTACAATAAGGCGGCCAGCGACCGAATCGCGGCGACGGCCTTTTTGGGGATCATAGCGTGACAACCGCCTACCCCGCCGATATGGCGCGGGACGCCGCATTTCCGACGAGCACGCGCGGCGACATCGAACGCGGCTACCGGACCGCGCTGCGGCATAGCCGGCATGTGCGCTGGCTCCGTTTCGGCGTCCTGGCCGGCATCGCGGCGTTGTTGTTCGCGGTGGTGGCCGCCAATTACATCCCCTCGCTCGGCGAACTGCGGCTGCCGGGAGAACTCGGCAAGCTGGTGATCAAGGGCACCAAGATCACCATGCAGCAGCCCAAGCTCACCGGCTACACCAGCGACGCGCGGGCCTATGAGTTCACCGCCAACGCCGCCGCGCAGGACATCACCAATCCGGACATCGTGGAACTGCAGCAGCTCCACGCCAAGATGGAGATGGCGGACAAAAGCACGGTGGAGATGACGGCCCCCGCCGGCATCTACGACATGAAGAAGAATACGCTCAAGCTCAACGACGACATCGCGCTCGCCTCGTCGACCGGCTATGCGGCGCACATGTCCGAGGCGCTGGTCGACATGGGCAGCGGCAACGTGGTCTCCAACCAGCCGATCACGGTGAAGCTGCTCAACGGCAACCTCAAGGCCAACCGGATGGAAGTCACCGAGCACGACTCGGTGATCCGGTTCGACGGCGGCGTCGCCTTGACGCTGCAGCCGGACAAGAACGCCGAGAAGGCGGGTGCGCCGTGAGGTATCGCTGGCATTGCGCTGCGGCCCTGATCGTCCTGCTGGCGCCGGGATTTGCCGCGGCGGAGGGCGTGCGCGGCGCGCCGGGGCCGATGCAGAGCCTGGTCCAGGGCCAAGACCAGGACCAGCCGGTGCAGATCGAGGCCGGGACGCTCGAAGTGCGCGACAAGAACAAGACCGCGACTTTTTCCGGCAACGTCCAGGTCGTGCAAGGCGACACCAAGATGAAATGCCAGTCGCTGGTCGTGTTCTACGGCAAGGAATTCGGCATCGCCGGCGCCACGACCGAGGCCAAGCCGGACGCCAAGACCGACGCCAAGCCCGAGACCAAGCCCGAGACCAAGGCTGCTTCGATCATGCCGCAAAACGCCCAGAATATCCGCCGCATCGAAGCGCGCGGCGGCGTCACCGTCGTCACCAAGGACCAGAATGCCAGCGGCGACCTCGGGGTCTACGATCTGGTGTCGAAGACCATCACGCTGACCGGCAATGTCGTGGTCAGCCAGGGCCAGAACGTCATTCACGGCGAGCGGGTCGTGGTCGACACTGTGACCGGCAATGCGCGCGTGGAATTGGTCAATGAAAATGGCAGCACGACTCCGGGCCGCGTCCGGGCGCTGATCCAGCCCAACAAGGGCCAGAACGGCGCCGGCAATATCATGACGATCGGGCCGGGCCATCCCAATTGATGGGCGGCGGCTGCGCCGTGACGTGGAACATCGGCTAACGTCGCAAATCTGCTAAAGTCGCAAGTCCGAGCAAGGCTTATCGGCGATTTGGCGGTCAGCTCCCGAGATTGTGTGTTGGATATTCTGTCATATTTTCGCCGCCCGAAGCCGCCGCGGCCGCCGGCCGCCGGCGACGATGCCATTGATCTTGCCAGCATCGGCGGCGCCATCAACAGCGTCTATCTCGACATCGCCAGCCTGCCCGCTCCCGTCGAAAAGGCGCGCAGCAAGGCGTTGGAACGTCCGCCGCGCCAGCCCGAACGCGAGCCCGACCGCCAGCCGGAACGCCAACCTGAACGCCAACCGGAGCGCCCGCCGCCGACCCAGAAGGTGACCCGGCTGCCGACCCGGCCGCGGCGGCGCACCGAGGTCAACGGCGCTTTTCCGGGCGAGCGCACCGGCGTGCTCTCGGTCCACGGCGTGGAGAAAAGCTTCGTCGGCCGCATGGTGGTCAAGGGCGTCAGCCTCTACGTGCGCAAGGGCGAAGCGGTGGGGCTGCTCGGCCCGAACGGCGCCGGCAAGACCACGGTGTTCTACATGACGACCGGCCTCATCAAGGCCGACAAAGGCCGCATCGAGCTCGACGGCCACGACATCACCAGGCTGCCGATGTATCAGCGCGCGCGGCTCGGCATCGGTTATCTGCCGCAGGAAGCCTCGATCTTCCGCGGCCTGAGCGTCGAGGACAACATCCGCGCGGTGCTCGAAGTGGTCGAGCCGGATTCCAGGCGCCGCGAACACGATCTCAACGCGCTGCTCGAGGAGTTCAATATTGCACGCCTGCGCAAGACGCCGGCGATCGCGCTGTCCGGCGGCGAGCGCCGGCGCGTCGAGATCGCGCGGGCGCTCGCCACCCGGCCGAGCTACATGCTGCTCGACGAGCCGTTCGCCGGCATCGATCCGATTGCGGTCGGCGACATCCAGGCGCTGGTGCGCCACCTGACCAATCGCGGCATCGGCGTCTTGATCACCGACCACAATGTGCGCGAGACCCTCGGCCTGACCGACCGCGCCTACATCATCTATTCCGGCGAAGTGCTGATGGAGGGCCGGCCCGACGATATCGTCAACAACCCGGACGTGCGGCGGCTCTATCTGGGCGAGGAATTCCGGCTGTAATCGGCCCGCGGGCGATCTTAAGCTTGCCTGAAATCGGCTGGCGACAGCGGCGCCGGACTGCTATACAAGGTCCCTGACAAGCAAGAATCGGACCAATTAGCCCGGCAGCCATGGCTCTTACCCAAAGACTTCAGATCCGTCAGAGCCAGGCGCTGGTGATGACGCCGCAGCTGATGCAGGCCATCAAGCTGCTGCAGCTCTCCAATCTCGACCTTGTGGCCTATGTGGAAGCCGAGATCGAGCGCAATCCCCTGCTCGACAACAGCGCCGAGAGCGAGCCCGGCCCCGCCGAGCCGGCGGAGGCCCAGCCGGGCGACGCGCCGGCCGCCAACGGCGAGAACTGGAACGGCGATGGCGCCGAGCCAAGCCGGACCGGCACCGAGGATCGCGCCGACACCCACAACCATGTCGACGACACCTCCGCCGACGATTCCGCGCCGGGCCGGCCGCGCGCTTCGGACGGGCCCGCCGGATATTCGGAATGGGCGGGCGTCGGCTCCGGCGGCCGCGATGACGGCGACTATAATCTCGAAGCCTTCGTGTCGGCTGAAACGACGCTGGCGGACTGGCTTCGCGAACAGCTCACCCTTGCGGTTGCCGACCCGGTGCGGCGGATGATCGGCCAATACCTCATCGATCTGGTCGATGAAGCCGGGTATCTGCCCGGCGATCTGGCGACGGTGGCTGACAATCTCGGCACCAGCGTCGCCGAGATCGAGAACGCGGTGCGCATTCTGCAAAGCTTCGATCCGCCGGGCGTCTGCGCGCGCGATCTCGCCGAGTGCCTGGCGATCCAGCTCAAGGAACACGATCGCTACGATCCGGCGATGCAGGCCCTGATCGGACGGCTCGATCTGCTGGCGCGGCGCGACTTCGCCGCCTTGAAGAAAGCGTGCGGCGTCGGCGACGAAGATCTCGCCGACATGATCGCCGAAGTCCGCCGCCTCAATCCCAAACCGGGACTGGCCTTCGGCACGGCGATCGTCCAGCCGATCGTGCCCGACGTTTTTGTGCGGCCCGGCCCCGACGGCGGCTGGATCGTCGAGCTCAATTCCGACACGCTGCCCAAAGTGCTGGTCAACCAGAGCTACTATGCGGAGGTTTCGGCGACGGCGCGGCGCGCTACCGAGAAGTCGTATCTCGCCGATTGCCTGCAAAACGCGACCTGGCTGGTGCGCGCGCTGGACCAGCGCGCCCGTACCATCCTCAAAGTGTCGAACGAGATCGTCCGCCAGCAGGATGCTTTCTTCGCGCGCGGCGTCCAGCAGCTGCGGCCGCTCAACCTGAAGACCGTGGCCGAGGCGATCGGCATGCACGAGTCGACGGTATCGCGGGTCACCGCCAACAAATACATGGCCACCAGCCGCGGCATCTTCGAGCTGAAATATTTCTTCACCTCGGCGATCGCGGCCTCCCATGGCGGCGAGGCGCACTCCGCGGAGGCGGTGCGGCACCGCATCCGGCAGCTGATCGAGGGCGAACCGGCGTCCGACGTGCTGTCCGACGATACCATCGTCGAGAAATTGCGCGAGGCCGGTATCGATATCGCCCGGCGCACGGTCGCAAAATACCGCGAGGCGCTGCGCATCCCATCTTCGGTGCAACGCCGCCGCGAAAAGCAGAGCGTGGCCGCAACCTGATCGGCGCGCTGGTGCGGCTGCGCTTGCGTTGACACCGGCCGCGCCGATGCCTAGCTCGAATTGATATGACGCAATGATGTCGACCAGGAGGCCCATATGGCATTCCGCATTTCCGGCAAGAATCTGGAAGTCGGCGAAGCCTTGCGCGAACGCGTCGACGCGCGCATCGCCGAAGCGATGGGTAAGTATTTTGACGGAGGTTATTCCGGGCACGTGACGCTGGCCAAGGACGGTTTCGGTTTCCTCACCGAGTGCGTCATTCATCTCGATTCGAAGATCACGCTGCATGCCGAGGGCATGGCGACCGATGCCTATGCGAGCGCCGATCAGGCGGCGGCGCGGATCGAAAAGCGGCTGCGCCGCTATCATCGCCGGCTCAAGGATCACCGCCCCGAGCGAGCCGACGAGCGGGCCGCGGTCGAGGCGGCGAGCTACGTGATCGCCGCGCCCGAGGCCGACGGCGAGACCGAGATCGACGGTTTCACGCCGGTCATCATTGCCGAATCGACCACCCGGCTCAAGCAATTGTCGGTCAGCGACGCGGTCACGGAACTGGACATGACCGGCGCTCCGGTCATCGTGTTCCGGCACGCTGTCCATGGCGGCATCAACATCGTTTATCGCCGCGTCGACGGGCATTTCGGCTGGATCGATCCGCCGGCCGCCGCACCGCCGGAATCCCATTGACGCCGCGGCGGCCGCTCCCTATGGTCCGCCGCCTTCCGAGCATGATCCGTCATGAGACGGGCGCCCAGGGAACGATCATGCTGCTCTAAACTCAGGGTGCGGTTCCATATGGACCGCCGTTGCGCTAGTCTCCCGGGCTGCGGCCCCGCTTTTCAGGTCAGCTCCATGCTCACCGATCTGGTTGCGCCGAACGCGATTCTGCCGTCGCTCAAGGTCAACAACAAGAAGCAGGCCTTGCAAGAGCTTGCGGCGCGCGCCGCGGTGCTCAGCGGCCAGAATGAGCGGGCCATTTTTGAAATCTTGATGCAGCGCGAAAAGCTCGGCTCGACCGCGATCGGCAACGGCGTCGCCATTCCGCACGGCAAGATGCCCAATCTCGGGCGGCTGTTCGGTTTGTTCTCGCGGCTGGAACGGCCGATCGATTTCGAGGCGCTCGATGGCCAGCCGGTCGATCTCGTCTTCCTGCTGCTGGCGCCGGAGGGCGCCGGCGCCGATCACCTCAAGGCCCTGGCGCGGGTCGCCCGGCTGCTGCGCGAGCCCAGCGTCGCGCACAAATTGCGCGCCTCGCACGACGCCGAATCGCTCTATGCGGTGCTGGCGCTGCCGTCGGCTTCCGCCGCATAGCGGCGGCAGTAATCAGGATATCAGGGATCAGATATCAGGGATCAGGTATCAGAAAAAGGACCGTCAGGACTGCGTGGCCCGCCTTCCTGATACCTGAATACTATTCCTGATCCCCGGTCAGTGCACGCTGACCGGGGATCAGGGATCAGATATCAGGGATCAGGTATCAGAAAAAGGACCGTCAGGACTGCGTGGCCCGCCTTCCTGATACCTGAATACTGATTCCTGATCCCCGGTCAGTGCACGCTGACCGTCTCGAGTTCCTGGCTCCAGGCATTGGCGACGGCGGCTTCGCGGCTGTCGGTGAGCATGATCGGCGTGCCGTCGGCGGCGTGCAGCGCGAACAGCCGCAGCCCGGGCGCGATCTCCGGCGCCTGCGGAAATAGCGTGGGGACATCCTCGGAGCGGATCGCTTTCACATAGGCGATACGACCGTCGCCGAGATGGGCGAGCGCTTCGGGAGTGATCTCTATCGGATCCGTTGTACGGTTCATTTCAGACATCATGGCCTCGACTCCTTTCTGATGGTCGAGTCCTACGCGGGTTAAGAATCGCATTCATTGATTGCAATCGATTTAATGATGCGCTCCGGCTGCGGCCGAACCAGATCGATCGACAACAATCCATTCTTCAGGTCCGCACCCAATACCTCCATACCGTCGGCCAGCACGAAGGTGCGCTGGAACTGACGCGCGGCGATGCCGCGGTGGATGTACTGCCGGCTTTTGTCGTCAAGCTGCCGGCCGCGGATAACAAGCTGGCTCTCCTCTATGGTCACATCGAGCTGATCGCGGGTGAAACCCGCGACCGCAAGGGTAATGCGCAGCCGTTCCGGACTGTTCCCGGCGTGCGGAACCCGCTCGATATTGTAGGGAGGATAGCCGTCCGCGGCCTTGCCGACCCGATCGAGCACGCGCTCGATCTCGTCGAAGCCAAGCAGGAAGGGACTCGAAAGCGACGAAACCCTGGACATGGTTTCAAAGTCCTTTTTAAGCGACTTTGTGGGGCCCTTGATGGCGCCCCAGGTCACCGCCCGGAACGACATCCGGGCAGCCTCGATAATATGGCGTTTGGGAGGCAGGGCTTCAAGAAGCGGCCGAATCGCCGCTTCGAGCGCAATCCCAGCTCAGGCGATCGCGGCCCCGGCCGGCCGATGGCGGAGCGACGCCCGCAGGCGCTCGGTCGCGGCGATATCGGCTTCCAGCGTCTGCGGATCGAGCACCACGCCGTAATGATCCCGCGCCGCCGCAAGCGAGACATAGCCCTGCCGGGCGTCGGCCGCGACCTCGGCGACCGGCCGCTCCAGCGCCGAGCCGTAGCCGCCGCCGCCGCCGGAGCGCAGCCGGAAGGCGTCGCCCGGCTTGAGCATCGCCACCAGGACCTTGGCGTTGGGAAAGTCGGTCTTCCATTGACCATCGAGGCGCAGCGCGACGTCGTTGCCGGTGGCGTCCTGCCCACCTTGCAGGCCCCACGGCTTGCAGTGGGCGCGCTCGACCTGGGTGTTGAAGGTCATCGGCACGCGGGCGCGCACCACCCGTTCGACGCCGAGCCCGCCGCGGCGGCGGCCGGCGCCGCCGGAATCCGGCACCAGCGCGTAGCGCTCGACCACGATCGGGAACTTGACCTCGGACTGCTCGCTCGGGCTGTTGTGGGTGTCGCCGTCATTGATGCACACCGTCGCCGAGACGCCGTCCTCGTTGTGCTTGGCGCCCCAGCCGCCGCCCAGCGGCCCGAAATTGGCAAGAAAGAATTCCGACGTCTTGGTGTTGATGCCGTGCAGCGCCGCGATCAGCAGATCGGCATGATGGCCGGCGATGACGCGGTCGGGAATGACCGGAGCGAGCGCCTTGAACACCGTGTCGATGATGGTCATCGGGTAGGTCATCCACCAGCGCATCGGCGCCGGCCGCACGGCGCTGATGATGCGTCCCGGCGGCACGATCGCCTTGAGGCTGCGGAACGAGCCGTCATTGATCGGATAGTCGGTCGGCGAGGTCAGGCATTTGTACGCCACCTGCGCGCAGGCAAAGCCGGTGGTGATGCCGGAATTGTAGAAGCCGCGCACCTGGCGCGAGACCTCGGACAGGTCGACCGTCATCTCGTCGCCCTTGACGGTGACGCGCACCCGGATCGGCACTTTCTTGCCGATGTCGATGCCGTCGTCGTCCATGTAGGACTTGGCCTGGTAGACCCCGTCGGGGATCGAGCGGGTGCGGGCCCGCGCCATGGCCTCGGAATGATCCATGATGGCCTTGATGGCGCCTAATACCTGCTCGCGGCCGTAGCGCTCGACCAGTTCGAGGAACCGCCGCTCGCCGGTCTTCACCGCCGTGATCTGCGCGCGCAGGTCGCCCATGGCGCGGCTCGGCATGCGCATGTTCTGCCTGATCACGTCGACCAGCGTGGCATTGACCTTGCCGCGGTCGTGCAATTTGAGGATCGGAATTTGCAGGCCTTCCGAGAAGATATCGGTGGTCATGCCGCCGAGCGTGCCGCCGATGTCGATCCAGTGCGCCATGCAGCAGGAGAAGCCCACCAGCACGCCCCTGTGGAAGATCGGCAGCGTCAGCGTGACGTGGTTGAGATGGCTGCCGGTGAGATAGGAGTCGTTGGTGACGTAGATGTCGCCCGGGCGGATGTTGTCGCGGCCGAAATGCTGGATCTTGGCCTTCACCGTCTCCGCCATGCCGCGGATGAACATCGGCAGCCCGATGCCGATGGAAATCGTCTCGCCTGCCGGGGTGAACAGGCCGGTGGTGAAATCGAGCGCCTCATAGATGATGATGTTGTAGGCGGTGCGCATGAGGTTGGTCTTCATTTCCTCGGTCACCGCGATGACGCCGTTGCGCACGATCTCAGTGACGACCGGATCGATCCTGCTCTTGCGCGGCGGCTTCATTGCCTTGGCTCTGGTGTTGGCCCTGGTTTTGGCCTTGGTCTTGATCTTGGCCCTCATCATCGTCACCGTCCTCCCACCGCGATCACCAGATTGCCGAACCCATCGACCTCCAGTGCATCGCCCGGCATCAGCACCGTGGTCGAGGCATACTCCTCGATCAGCGCCGGGCCTTTGATACGGTTGCCGGCAAGGAGCGCGGCGCGATTGTAGGTCGGCGTGGCATGGAGGCGCCCGCCGAAATAGACCTGCCGCTTGCCGGTCGATGCCGCCTTTGGCGGCGCCTTGCGGCCGCGGCCGATCTTGCGCTGCGCCGGCTTGCGCATCAGTCCGGTCACGGTCGAGCGCAGGCTGACGATCTCGGCGCGCTCTTGCGGCGCCGAGGTGCCGTAGCGCTGCGCGTGCATGTCGTCGAAGGCGCGCTTGATCGCGGCACGGTCGCGGCGCGCGAACACGGCCATCGGCAGATCGACCGTCACCGCGTGCTCCTGGCCGACATAGCGCATATCCGCTGCGCGTTTCACCACGATGCGTTGCGGCGACACCGAGGTACCGGCGATGGCGGCGCGGCCTTCATCCTCCAGCGCCCGATAGACCCGCCCGATGGCGTCGAAGCTTGCATCCTCCAGCGCGGTGAACCAGGTGCGCACGAAATCGTAGCGCAGATCGGAGAACAGCATGCCGAAGGCGGAAAACACGCCGGGCGCGGACGGCACGATGACCTTGCGCATGCCGATCTCGCGCGCGACCTCGACCGCATGCAGCGGGCCAGCGCCGCCGTAAGCGACCAGAACGAAGTCGCCGGCATCCAGCCCGCGCTCGGTGGTGACACCTTTCACCGCGTACGACATCGTCGTGGCGGCGATGCGCAGAATGCCGTCGGCGGCCTCGACCGCGCTCATGCCGAGCGGCGCGCCGATCCGGCTCGTCAGCGCGCGCTCGGCCGCCGCAACATCGAGCGGCATCTCGCCGCCCAGGAAACGCTCGGCGCCGAGCCGGCCGAGCATCAGATTGGCGTCGGTCACCGTCGGTTCGGCGCCGCCGAGGCCGTAACAGGCCGGGCCCGGCGACGCGCCGGCGCTCTGCGGGCCGAGCCGCAGCGCGCCGTCGTCGACGCGCGCGATCGAGCCGCCGCCGGCGCTGACCTCGAAGATGTCCATCATGGCGATCTGCACCGGCAGCGCCTTTTCGTAGCCGCCGATCAGGGCCGCGCCCGTGGTCAACGCCTCGCCGTGATGGATGACGCCGGCCTTGGCGGTGGTGCCGCCCATGTCGAAGGCGATGGCGTTGTCGATCCCGAGCGCATGGCACAGCGCCTGGGTGCCGATGACGCCGGCGGCCGGGCCGGACTCCAGCATGCGCACGCACTGGCTTTGCGCCTGCGCCGCCTCGTAAAGCCCGCCGGTCGACTGCACGACCAGAAACGAGCCGGCGAACCCGGCGGCGCGCATGTGGGCGTCGATCTCGCCGATATAGCGCCGCACCTTGGGACCCACATAGGCGTTGGCGGCGACCGTCGCGCAGCGTTCGAACTCGCGGTACTCCTGCGACAATTCATGGGAGGCGGAGACGAATAATGCCGGATGATTTTTTTCCAGGATCGCCTTGGCGCGCCGCTCGTGATCGGCGTTGGCGTAGCAATTGAGGAACAGGATCGCGGCGGCTTCGACGCCGAGCTCAGTTCCAGTTGCCGGCCGAGCGCGGCGATCTCGTCGTCGTCGAGCGGCCGGTCGATCTCGCCGTCGGCCAGCATGCGCTCGGTGACCTCGAAGCGCAGCGCCCGCTCGATCAGCGGCACGTGCTTCTGAAAGAACAGGTTGTAGGCGTCGGGCCGGTTGATGCGCCCGATCTCGTAGATGTCGCGGAAGCCCGCGGTGATCAACAGCGCGGTGTTGGCGCCGGTGCGCTCCAGTATGGTGTTGATGGCGATGGTCGAGCCGTGCAGGAACAACGCGGCGGAGCGATAATCGCTGCCGGCTTTGGCGACGCCGGCGGAAATGCCCTCGACCAGATGGGCCGGCGTCGACAGCGCCTTGCCGAAGGTGAGCCTGCCGGATTTCTCGTCGAATACCGCGATATCGGTAAAGGTGCCGCCGATGTCAGCCGCCAATCTGAGCCTGCCGCCGGCCTGGCTAACGCGACGCTGTGTCATTGGCTGCTCGGGAGGGATCGCAGGCGGGATGGCGCGGGGGGCGACAATGCCTCCCCGCCGCGCCAACGTCGAGTCCGGGTTGCCGGCGCTGTCAATCGAAGCTGCCGCCGCCATTCACCTGCACGATTTCGCCGGTCATATAGCTCGCCGCATCGGAGATGAGGAATTGCGCCACCGCGGCGATCTCGTCGGCACGGCCGATGCGGCCGACCAGCGTGCGCTCGGCGACCCGCCGGCGCGCGTCGTCGTCGTAGTGCGCGGTCATGGCGGTATCGATGGAGCCCGGGCTGACGGCGTTGACGCGAATGCCGAGCGGCGCCAGCGACCGGGCCAGCGCCCGCGCCAGGCCGATGATCGCGGCCTTCGACGACACGTAGGCGGGTCCGCCGCGGCCGTGGCCGCCGACGCCGCCGACGCTGATCGCGTTCGAACTGGTCAGCACGATCGCGCCGCCGCGCGCCATGCGGGCCGCGGCTGCCTGGGCGATGAGAAACGCTCCGGTCACGTTGACGGCGAGGATGCGGTTGAAGTGCTCAGCCTTCAATTCGCGCCAGCTCAGCGTCGAATGCACCGCCGCCATGTGGATGAGGCTTGTCACCACCCCGAATTTTCCCAGCGCTTCGGCAACGGCCTTCGCGCAATCCGGCGCGCTGGAGACGTCGGCGTGAACCGCGACAAAGCGTGCCGCATGTTGCTCCAGCTTCGCCGTGGGAACCGCTTGCAGATCCACGCCGCAGACATTGTGGCCCGCCGCAAGCAGTGCTTCGACGCACGCGAGCCCGATGCCGCTGGCCGCGCCGGTCACGATCACGGTCTTGGGCTCAGATGTCTCGGCCATGCCGGTTAAGCCTCATGCGTCCAGCACGACGTATTCGTCTTCGACGCTCACCGCAAACGTTTCCGCCACGTAGGGGCCCTCGACCAGCGCCGCGCCGGGCGCGACCGAGACCGCGAATTGCCGCGCCCGCACCCGCGACGGATCGCACCACGATTTGCCGGTGCGCACGTCGAACTCCCAGCCGTGCCAGGGGCAACGAATGATCTCGCCGCGGCGCGAATAGCGGTACTGCCCGGGCTCGCTCGCCTCGATCAGCCCGGTCAGCCGGCCTTCGCACAGGCTGCCGCCCTGATGCGGGCAGCGGTTGGCGAGCGCGAAGAATTCGCCCTTGATGTTGAACACGGCGATCTGACGGCCCTTGATGTCGACGAGGCGCCGGCTGCCGGCCGGAAATTCGCGCAGCGCGGCGATGACGTGTTTCGCCATGCCAACCCTAGGCGCCGCCGCGGCGAGGCGGCCATACGTCGCCAGCGCATTGTCGCGGCGGATCTTGCCGTGCAGTCGCTCCGGAATTCCGGGCGGCATGATTTGATCGCCGTCGAACTGCCAGTGGGGAAAGTCGGAGGCGAACAGCAGCATGTCGTCCGAGCGCATGTGGTCGATCAGGCGCGCGACCGCGGCCGGATCGTCCGGTCCGTCGAACGGCTGGATGGTGAGCCGCACGTGATCGCGCACGATCTCGGCCGGCGAACGGTCGACCCATGGCACTTCCAGCCGCACGCCGCGCCAGAACTTCGACAGCCGCCACAGGAAAGTCGGCAGCCAGGTGACGCCGGATTCCAGCAGCACCACCTTGAGCTTGGGAAATTTCACGAACACGCCCTCGCACACCAGGCTCGCCAGCTGGGACTGGAAGCCCTGCGACTGGGCGCAATAATCCTCGACGTAATGGGACGGCCAGCCGAGCGACGTCACCGGATGCCGATAGCTCGATCCGGCATGGATGCCGAGCGGCAGGCCGTGACGCTCGGCGGCGGCATAGACCGGCCAGTACTGCCGGCGCCCGAGCGGCGCCTCGCCCATGGCCAGCACCAGCACTTGCACGAAGCGCCGGTCGGCGGCGCAGCGCTCGATTTCGGCGACCGCCAAATCGGTGTTCTGCATCGGCACCACGATCGAGGCCCGCAGCCGCGGATCGCGGTCGAGCCATTCCTTGACCACCCAGTCGTTCACCGCCTTGGCGAAGGCCGCCGCCATGTCCTCGCTGAACAACAGCTGCACGCCATAGAGACAATGACAGATCGCGATATCGATATCCCAGCGGTCGAGCGCGTTGACCCGCAAGGCGTCGAGCGTGTTGGCCGGCTCGCCGGCCTTGCCGCGCCAATCGGGCCGCGCCGTGAGCGGGGCATTCGGCGGATAGCTGATCGAGTCCAGCGAATTGAGGCCGCGGTCGACGACGCTGTCGCGCCACTGTTCGTCGAGATACGGCAACAGCGCCTGCAGGTTCGGCACATTGGCGTGGACGTCGCAATCGATCGTCGACCAGGACGCGGTCACGGTGTCATGTCCTTATCAGGGCAGCTCGAGCGGCCCCGGCAATGCGCGTTCGGCCTCGGCGACGAGCTGCGCCTCGTGCCCCTTCATGAAATTCACCGCAACGATGATCGCGATCGCCGCGCCGATAACGCAGACCACCACCATCGACCCGGCCAGCCGTTCCACCTGCTTGCCGAGATAATAGGAAGCGACGCCGAAGACCATCGCCCACAGCGTGGCGCCGATGATGTTGGTCACCATAAAATAGGCCTGCGGCATGCGATTGGCGCCGGCCAGGATGCCGGCCAGCGTCCGCATGATCGGTATGAACTGCGCGACGATGATGATCGCGCCGCCATGGCGCAGGAACAGATATTGTCCGAGCTTGATCCTGGCTTCGGTGATCCGCACATAGCCGCCGTAACGCAACAGCACCCAGTAGCCGAATTCGCGGCCGATATAATAGCCGACGGTGCGGCCGACGAAAGAGGCGGCCGCCGCGGTCGCGATCACGGCTAAGATGTTGAGCTCATGCTTCGAACCGGCGATGACCGACGCCACGATCAGCGCGGTCTCGCCGGGCACCGGAACGCCGACGCCCTCGAGGCCGACGACAGCGGCGACGACCATGAGGCCATAGGCATGGATGAGATGGGCGATGGATGGCATGAGGATGGGTACCCGGCACGCTCCCTTATACCTGCACCGAACGAAAAAGAACGCCTTGACACCCCTGAAGGTTTTTGCGCAGGCGAGACAAATCGACGCCCGCCCGGGGGTAGTCGCCGAAGGCTGCCGCGACGTTCAACCCCGCCATTCTGCGCCCTGCCCGGCGACGATAGGCTCTGACCCGCGATGATACATGTATAGGGACCTGCGCGAATTCATCGAGCTTGTCGACCAGCTCGGCATGCTGCGCCGCATCGAAGGCGCCGACCCGCGTTTCGAGATCGGCGGCATCACCGAGGTCGCCGCGGGCCGGCCGGATTGCCCGGCGCTGCTGTTCGACGACATCAAGGGCCACCGCCGCGGTTTTCGCGTCTTCAGCAATGCCACGACCAGCGTGCCGCGCGCGGCGCTGGCGCTCGGGCTCGATCCGGCGCTGCGGCCGCTCGACGCCCTGAAAGCCTGGATGGAAAAGCGCAAGACCTTGCGGCCGCAACCGCCCGTCGCCGTGAAGACGGCCGCATTCCTCGACAACAGCATGACCGGCGCCGAGGTCGACATCGCCAGGTTCCCGGCGCCGGTCTGGCACCGTCACGACGGCGGGCCGTTCATCGGCTCCGGCTCGCTCGTCATCATGCGCGATCCGGACACCGGCTGGATCAATGCCTCGATCTATCGCGTCCAGGTGCACGGCCCGGACAAGGTCACGGTGCAGTTCGACCATGGCGGCCGGCATGGCGCCATCATCGCCCGGAAATATTGGGATCGCGGCGAGAGCTGCCCGCTCGCGATCGTGCATGGCGAGGATCCGGCGCTGTTCATTGCCGGGTTCGAATACCTGCCCGACGGCGCGTCCGAATACGGCTTCGCCGGCGCCATCAAGGGCGCGCCGATCGAGGTCTGCGACGGGCCGCAGAGCGGCCTGCCGCTTCCCGCCTCCGCCGAGATCGTTTTCGAGGGCCGGCTGCTGCCGATGAGCGAAGCGACCCTGCCGGAAGGCCCGTTCGGCGAGTTCACCGGCTATTACGCCGCCGCGGCGCGTCCCGGCCCGGTGATGGCGGTCAGCGCCATCCATTTCCGCAATAATCCAATCCTGCTCGGCTCGCCGCCGATGAAGCCGCCGCGCTTTCATTTCGGCTTGCCGTTCCGCGCCGCGACGATCTGGAGCAATCTCGAAGCCGGCGGCGTGACCGACGTGGTCGGCGCCTGGCAGCATGTCTCGCAGCTCATGACCGTGGTCGCCGTGCGGCAACGCTACGACGGCCACGCCAAACGCGCCGCGCTGGTCGCGGCGGCGCACAGCTACATGGCGCGGCTCGTCGTGGTGGTCGACGACGATATCGATCCGTCGAATCTCGCCGACGTGATGTGGGCGGTGGCGACCCGCTGCGAGCCGGCGGAAGGCATCGACATCGTGCGCAACGCCTGGAGCTCGGCGCTCGATCCGCGCATCCCGCCGGACGCCAAGGCCCGCGGCGTCACCGCGCATTCGAAGGCGATCATCGACGCCTGCCGGCCGTTTGCCTGGCTCGACAAGTTCCCGCAAGCCTCGGCGCTGTCGGCGGACGAGGCGCGGGAGATCGAGGACAAATGGGGAAGTGTGCTTGGCAAGTAGCTAAATCGCTGTCATGCCCCGCGAAGGCGGGGCATCCAGTAAACACAATCGCGGTGGACCTACGGATGAGCCAGTGATTACTGGATCATCCGCCTTCGCGGATGATGACAGCAATGCGGATGCAGTCGGCGCGATCGAAGAGGCGATCGCGGCGCGAATCGCGGGCGGCGAAGACATTCCGGAGGGTCACCAGCGTGGCTCTGCCCTGCCCACCTTGCGGCTTGGGTCGAGCTTATGACGTTTGCGGCAAGCTGGCATCACACGCGCCGAACTGGCGCGCCAGTCGCGATCGTCGTCCGTCGTCCCATGTCCGTCACTCCACCGCGTTCGCCGAATTGAGGCTGTCGATCAGCGACGAGCGATAGAGAAATTTCTTGTGCAACGCGACGTCCTCGGAGGTCCGCCGCAACTCGTCGAGATGGCCGCGGCGGATCACCGGGTCCTTCTCCTCGAGCGCCTTTTTATTCTGGATGGTCTGCGCCTGCACGTAGTCGACCTGCGCCTTGCGGCGCTGGCGCGTGTAGCGGTCGAGCACGCCGCCGTCGGTGCGGCCGAACCAGATGTCGGCGAGCTTGTCGGCCAGGTTGACGGCATCGTGGATGCCGCCGTTCATGCCCATGCCGCCGATCGGATTGTTGACATGGGCGCAGTCGCCGGCGAGCAGGACGCGGCCTTTGTTGAACGTCGCCGCGACGCGCTGATGCACGGCATAGAGCGCGTAATAGGGAATATCGTAGTCGCCGCTTTTCTGATGAATGCCCTGCAGGCGGCGCTGGATGCCGGCCATGCTGAGCGCTGCCTCGTCGGTTTCCGTCGCCGGCACCGGAAAAACGCCGCGCCAGATGCCCGGCGGGCCGTAGCCCTTGACCTTGAACAGATTGATCCATTCGTCGGGATCGGAGAAGTAGTTGCGCGTGCAATAGCCGCGGCCGGTGGTGCCGAAATCGAAGCCAGTGCCGATCTTGATGAAGCGCTCGGGCCAGGTGAAACCCTCGAAGGCGATGTCGGCCAGGCGGCGCACCGTGCTGCTGCCGCCGTCGGTGCCGATCAGGTAGGCGCCGCGCAGCGTTTCGCTGTCGCCGGCGGCGTTGGCGACCGTCGCCTCGACGTGATCGCCGGTCTGCGACAGCCCGGTAAGCCTGGTGGAAAACCGCACCTCGCCAAGCCCGCTGGCTTTGATGTGGGGCAGCGCCGCGTGCACCAGCTTGTACTGCTCCCATTGCAGCACGTAGGCGTAGGGCACTTCGCCCTTGAGCAGGCTGATGTCGAACACCGCGATCAGTTCGCCGGTGGCGCGCTCGCGGAAATGAAACAGCGGCGCCGGCATGCCGCCCGAAGCGTCCTGTGCGAACATCTCCCGCTCGAGACCGAGCTTGATCAGCATCTCGACCGTCGGCGCATGGATGGTGGCGGCGCGCTGATCCTCGGCGGCGTCCGGCAACTGCTCGACCAGGGTGACCGGAATGCCCTGCCGGACCAGCGCCAGCGTCATCACGGCGCCGACCGGCCCGCAGCCGGCAACGATGATGCGATTGTCGTTTGCCGCCATCGTCGGCCTCACACTTTGGAAATTTCAAACGTCGAGGGATGGAACAACTCCTCGACCTCGACCTTGCGGTCGGCCAAGCCCTGCTCGTAGATGTATTGCGTCAGGGCTTCGATGTCGGTCCGGTTCTCGTCGATGCCGTATTTCCAGAAATCCTCGCCCATGATGGCGCTGGTCTCGTGGGTCTCGGCTTCAAGCCACGGCAGCGTCACCATCAGGGCGTTGACGTCGCGCAGGTTGATCATGGCGAGCGCCTTGGCTTCGCAGAACGCCTTGTACACGCTGGTCGCCAGCCAGGGATATTGCTCGGCCAGCGTCTTGCGGATGCCGACCAGGTGCATGATCGGGAACAATCCGGTCTTCTTGTAGTAGGCCTGCTCGGCGGCGCGCGTATTGGCAAACAGCCGTGCGATGTGCGGCTCGCCGTTGAGGAACGAGGACGGCGCCCGCGCGGTGAACAAGGCATCGAGCTCGCCGTCGCGCAGCATGCCGACCAGCGTCTTGTGGTCGGCGAGCGGCTGCAGATCGAGACCCGCAATAGGCTTCAGCGGCGTACGCTCGTGGCGTCCGGCCTGTTCCTGCCCGCCGCTGTGCCAATGAATCTCCGAGGGCTTGACGCCATATTCATGCTGCATCATGCCGCGCATCCAGACCACCGCGGTGATCTGATATTCCGGCACGCCGATGCGCTTGCCGCGCAGGTCTTCCGGCTTGGCGATGCCGGCGCCCTTGCGGACGTAAATCCCGGAATGGCGGAAGATGCGCGACACGAAGGCCGGGACGCCGATATAGGCCGAAGTCCCCGCCGCCACGGTGCGGATGTAGCTCGAGAACGATATTTCCGAGACGTCGAATTCCTGGAATTTGAAAGCGCGGTGGAAAATCTCCTCGGGATACAGCGGCAGGTAGGTCACCGCGCAGCCCTCGACTTGCACCCGGCCGTCCCTGATCGCCTGGGTGCGGTCGTAATTGCCGCAGGCAATCGTTATCGGCACTTCCACCATATGAATTCCCTATGTCCGTCATCCTGAAGGGTGGCCGCCAACGGGTCCGGCCCGAAGTGGCCGGCACGATGCCAGGCACCGCGGCCCTCGAAGGATGCTGCCGAAGCGCATCCGAAATCGCTCAGCGATTTCGGAGTTTTAAATAACCAAGTCGGCTATAGCCTACTTGGCCGGCCGTCGCCCTGCGAGGCTCGCTACGCTCGCACCTCAGGGTGACGGTGAACAGTGCATTTTTCGTATAGTTGCTTCCCTCGCATGTGTGAAGGCGAGGCGAAGCACCTCAGCCCCGCGCTTGTTGTTCGCGCCGGCGCGCGATAGCCTCGCGGCAAAGGAGAAAACCATGATCTCGACCGTGATCGGCGGCGCCATGCTGCCCCATGCGCCGCAGTTCTTCACCATGCCGGATACCGAGGACAAGGCGCTGGTCGCGCACGTGCGCGACATCGCCGCCGACGTCGGCAGGCGGCTGCGCGCGCTCGAACCCGATCTCTGGATCATCTTCTCCAACGACCACGCCGAGCAGTTCTTTCACACCACCGCGCCGCCGTTCACCGTCCATGTTGGCGGCGAGGCGACCGGCGAATTCGCCGGACGGAAATTCCACTGGAAGGTGCCGAGCGAGATCGGCTTCGAGCTCATACGCCAGCTTTACCGGCAGAATTTCGATCCGGCCTTCTCCTCGACCGCCAAGATCGATTACGCCATCGGCATTCCGCTCACCCATCTCGGCCATACCGGGCCGGTGCTGCCGATCTACGTCAATGCCTACCTGCCGCCGCAGCCGACCATGGAGCGCTGCTACGCGTTCGGCCAGGCCGTGGCCCGCACGGTGACGGCGCTCGGGCTCAAGACCGTGATCCTGTCGAGCGGCGGCATGTCGCACTTTCCCGGCACCGACCGCTATTCCAATCCGGAGCTGAGCTGGGACCGGCGCGTCCTGGAGAAGCTGGCCGCCGGCAACCTGAAATCGCTGATCGGCTACGACGAGGCCGAGCTCGACGACACCGGCAATATCGAGCTGCGCTGCTGGGCCTGCGCCGCCGGCGCGCTCGGCGAGCGCAAGCCCGACGTGGTCTCGATGGATCCGAGCTGGCATCACAACTACGCGTCGCTGGCCTGGATCGGCGGCGCGGCGGAGCAGCACAATGCCGCGCACTACCCGTCGATCAAGCCCGAGCTGGTCGAGCTCACCTCGGCGCTGCATGGGCTGGCGCACGACCCGCAACAGCGCGCCCAATACGTCGCCGATGCCGGCGCCTTTGCCGACCGTTTCCGGCTGCCGCCGGACCAGCGCGAGGCGCTGATCAAGCTCGACCTGCCGTCGATGGTGAAGATGGGCACCCATCCGCTGGCGCCATTCCTGGCGCAACTGCAGATCCAGCGGCTGCGGCCGCAGCGCTGAGACGAGGCGGCGCGGGCGCGACAGCGCACGCCCGCCAAGAATGCCGGCAACGCCGGACGGTTTGGGGGGACCGACAATGCAGAACCAAGGGGCGCTCTCGGAGCGAACCATCGCGGCGCGTCTGGAGCGGCTGCCCTATTCGCAGTGGCATATCACCATCACCATCGTCTTGGGCGTCGCCATCTTTTTCGACTCGTTCGATTCGCTGACGATCGCCTATGTGCTGCCGGTGCTGATCCGCGACTGGCACATTCCGCCGGGCAGCATCGGCGGCCTGATCAGCATCGCCAATTTCGGCCAGGCCTTGGGCGCGCTGACCTTCGGCGCGATCGCCGAGCGCATCGGCCGGGTGCCGACGGCGCGCATCGCCATCGCGCTGTTCGCGGTGATGAGCCTGGCGTGCGCCTTCACCACCAGTTACCACCAGCTCTTCGTCTGCCGCTTCATCGAAGGCATCGGGCTCGGCGGCGAGATTCCGGTCGCCTCGACCTATATCAGCGAAATCCTGCGCGCCGACCGCCGCGGCGGCCGCTTTTTGACCTATCAGATCATCTTCCCGGTCGGCCTGTTGATGGCGGGGATCGCCGGCGCCTCGGTGGTGCCGCGCTTCGGCTGGCAGTGGATGTTCATCATCGGCGCGCTGCCGGCCATCGTCGCGCTGGTGATGCAGCGCTACTGCCCGGAATCGCCGCGCTGGCTCGCCGCCAAGGGCCGCCTCGCCGAAGCCGACACCATCGTGACCGAGATCGAGCGCGTGGTCTCGCGCAACGGCGCGCGGCCGCTGCCGCCGGTGCCCGAGCTTGCGGTGCAGCCGCTCGGCAAAGCGACGCGCTGGCAGGAGCTGTTCGAAGGCCGCTATCGGTCGCGCACGCTGCTGGTCTGGGTGCTGTGGGCGTCCTGCTACATCATCGCCTACGGCCTGCAGGGCTGGATTCCGACGCTGTACCGCGAGGTCTATCACCTGCCGCTGCAGCAAGCGCTCAATTACGCGATCTTCAGCCCGGTCGGCAGCCTGATCGGCTCGCTGATCTGCGCCTTCCTGATCGACCGCACCGGGCGCCGCTACTGGTTCACGGCGGCGTTCTTTCTCACCGCGACGGGACTGATCTGGTTGTGGGGCTTCGGCGCCGACACCGCGCTCGGCCTGCTGCTGGGCTTCGGCTTCTGCTCGATGTGGCTCGGCTCGATGAACATGACGATCTTCCTCTACACCGCCGAGATCTATCCGACCCGGATGCGGGCGCTCGGCGTCAGCTGGGCGAGCTTCTGGCTGCGGGCGGCGGCCACGGTCGGGCCGCTGATCGTCGGCTTCGCGCTGCCGCGCTACGGCATCAGCGGCGTGTTCCTGACCTTTTCGATCTTCGCGATCATCGGCTGCATTGCCGCGACCTTCATGATCGAGACCCGCCGCCGCGTGCTCGAGGAAGTTTCGCCGTAGCTTTCGCCGCCGGCGCCGTCAGCGCGCGACGCGGCGCGCCAGCGGAAGGATGGTCGCTGCCGGCGCCTTGCGGCGGGCCCGCGCCGCGACTTCCAGCATCAGGCCGAGGCTCTGGAAATGCCGGCGCACCACGTTGCGCGCCGTGCGGCCGTCGCGCCGGCGCAGCGCGCGCAGCAGCGCGCGATGCTGCTCGAGATGCCGGGGGTCGTAGAAGCTGTTGTGCTTCGGCGAGACGTTGGACAGCCGCGCGCCTTGCGCCTGGTTGAACATGGCGACCAACAGCGGATTGCGCGCGCCGGCGAGAAACAATCCGTGAAAGGCGTCATGCGCGGTCTTCGCCGCGGTGAGATCCTTCCGCGCAATGGCGCCTTCGAGCGCCGCCAGCGCGCTTTCCATGTCGGCGAGCTCGGCGGCGGAGAGCCGCGTCGCGGCCAGCTCCGCGCATTTCTGCGCGATATGCGAGCGCACGTCGTTGGCGATCGGCGCGGCTTCGAGGATCACGCTTTCGTCGAACACGCCCTTGCCGCCGGGCGCCGCCGCGGTGACGGTGACGCGGCGGCCGGCGGCTTTTTCGACATAGCCCAGGCCGTGCAGCACGCGCAGCGCCTCGCGCACCGAATTGCGGCTGACGCCGAGGAGTTGCGCCAGGCGGGTCTCGGTCGGCAGCGCGCCGCCGGCGCCGAGCCGCTCCGCCTCGATCAGCCGGCAGATTTCCTGGGCCGCCTGGGTGATCACGCTGTCGCGCCGGATCGGCGCCGGATCATAGGCCATTGTTGGACAATCCTACAGTCGAATAATCAGTCAATCGGCCTATTGGCCCTTGACCGCACGGCGTAGTCGTAGTGAAATAAGCTTGGTTCGACAAGCGGTTTGCAACGTTTGATGGAGATGCCCCGATGAAGAAGCTGGTATTGGAGACCACGGCGCCGTTCCAGGGTCTGCCGGAGCTCGTCGCCTACGACGAAGGCCTGTTCGCCAAGGAAGGCCTCGCGATCGAATGGGCCGACCGCGAAGCCGGCGTCGAGAAGAAGGTCGAGATCAACGTCACGACGCCGAAGGGCGTCGATCCGTTCGCCAGCCACGGCAAGCTTCTGGAGCAGGGCAAGGCCGACATGTACAACGCCTGCGAATGGGGCAACTACTGCCGCGTCCAGGATACCGGCCAGTCGAGCCGGCAGGTCGGCCGCCGCGCCATCATCGCCTATTCGGCGCTGGTGGTGGCGCCGGATTTGCCGGTCTATACGCCGCAGCAGCTCGCCAACCGGCTGATCGGCGTGCCGTTCTATTTCGGCACCCATTACATCGCGCTGCACATGCTGGAAGGCTTCGTGCCGCGCGAGATGATCAAGCTGTGCCGGGCGCCGAACGGCTCGCGCTATCGTCTCGATGCGCTGATGAACGGCGAGATCGAGGCGACCACGCTGACCGAGCCGCACATCACGCTGGCCGAGAAGAAGGGCTGCCGCACCATCTGCTCGGCATTCTTCCACGGCACCGAGGTCGCCTCCGACCGGGTCGATGCCGAGACCTATGCGGCGTTCAACCGCGCGGTGCGCGAGGCGGTGCGCCGCATCAACGCCAACAAGACGGCGTACATGCATTATTTCATCGACTACTACGCCAAGAAAGACCCGGAGATCGCCGCGCTCAAGGTCGCGGACCTGCGCGAGAGCCGGCTTGTCGTGGTCGATCCGGCGCCGATCCCGGCCGACGAGTTGCAGCGCACCTACGACTGGCTCAAGAGCTGGGGCATGCTGGAAGAGACCGCTTCGCCGCTGCAGCTCATCGACACCTCGCTGCAGGAGCGCGCCCACCAGGCGGCGGAGTGACCGTGAAGCGCAGCGAACTGTCATCATCCGCGAAGGCGGATGATCCAGTAGCCGCTGGGCAAGAATGTCTCGTCTCGCCAGCTGCATTAAAATCCATCTGTGATTACCGGGTGCCCCGCCTGCGCGGGGCATGACAACAAGGGCTTGCGATGCATAATGGCGACGGCCACGCCGAGGAGATCGCAACGCTGATCGAGCCCGGCCGCGTGCACCGGCGGGTCTATACCGATCCGGCGCTGTTCGATCTGGAAATGGAGCGCATTTTCGGCCGCGCCTGGCTGTTCGTCGGCCACGCCAGCCAGGTGCCCAACCCGGGCGATTTCATCACCACCGACCTTGGCCGCCAGCCGGTCATCATGGCGCGTCATGGCGACGGCGCGATCCACGTGCTGCTCAACCGCTGCACCCATCGCGGCGCCAAGGTGGTCAACGAGCGGCGCGGTCACGCCCAGCGCCTGACCTGCTGCTATCACGGCTGGTCGTTCGACACCGACGGCCGTTTGGTGACCGTGCCGGTGCCCGAAGGCTGCGGCGCAGGCTTCGACAAGGACGCGCTCGGGCTCGCCCGGGCGCCGCGGGTCGGCGCGTATCGCGGCTTCATCTTCGCCAGCCTGGCGGCGAAAGGGCCGAGTTTCGAGGACCATATCGGTCCGGTGCAGGGCAATATCGACGACCTCGTCGATCGCGCGCCCGACGGCGAATTGGCGCTCGATGCCGGCATGCACCGCTACGTCTACAACGGCAACTGGAAGCTCCAGGTCGAGAACGTGCTCGATTCCTACCACGTGCCGTTCGGCCACGCCTCGACCGTCAACAAGGACGGCGTGCAGTTCGCCCGCCGCGAGGGCGACCGCAAAGGCGCCACCGTGGTCGAGGCCGAGAAGAAACAGACCGCCGCGTCGTGGAAGGACCGCCAGAGCTTCATCGCCGGCAACGGCCACGGCTGGACCAGCAACACGTCGCTCGACGACGGCAAGCGCTCCAGCGCGGCTTTCGACGCCTACAAGAAAGTCCTCGCCGACAGGGTCGGCGCCGCGCGGGCCGATGAGATTCTCACGCCGCGGCTGCACAACTCGCTGATCTACCCGAACATGTCGATCATGGGCTTGAACATCCACGTCCGCGTCATCAAGCCGATCGCCGTCGACCGCACCGAAGTGAACATCTATCCGATCCGGCTATGCGGCGCGCCGGCGGCGATGAATTTCGGCAATATCCGCCTGCTCAACGTCACCCACGCGGCGGCGTCGTTCGTGCAGACCGACGACCTGGAGTCGTTCGTGCGGGCGCAAAAGGGCCTGCAAAGCCACATGACCGACTGGGTCGACATTTCGCGCGGGCTCGGCGCCGAGGAAGCCGACCGCGCGCGCAACGCCACGCGCGGCCTTGCCACCCACGAGATGGTGGTGCGCGCCCAGTACGCAGGCCTGGCTCGGCTATATGGGCGAGGCGGCCTGATGGCCGCGGCACCCGCGGCGGCGGACGGCATCAGCCGCGCCGCGCTCGAGGACTTCATCGTCCACGAGGCGCGGCTCCTTGATGGGCGGCGGTTTCGCGACTGGATGGCGTTGTTCGCCGACGACGGTACCTACTGGGTGCCGGCGGTGCCCGACCAGGCTGAGCCCGTTCGACCAGGCGTCGCTGTTCTACGACGACCGCGAGCTGATGAAGACCCGGATCGAGCGGCTCGAACATCCGCGCATCCATGTGCAGACGCCGCCGTCGCGCACCGCGCATCTGATCGGCAACGTCGTGGTCGAGGAAGCCGATGGCGGCAACGGCGAAGTCGTCGTCGGCTCGACCTTGATCATGGTCGAATACCGCGACGACGCGCAGCGCGTCTTCGCCGGCCGCCAGCGGCACCGGCTGCGCCGCGACGGCGACGGCTTGCGCATCGTGCAGAAACGCGTCGACCTGATCAATTGCGACGGCGCCTTCGAGGCGATGGCGGTGCCAATCTAAGATTCACCGCTCCCGCATACGGCGATAGCGCCGGCCGCGATTTGCGACTAAAAACCCATGTCGAACCCATGTCGGGCGGCGAATGCGACGGGTGTGGCAGGCGAATGAGGAGCACGGGCGCGCGGCGGCGGCATCGCGGTGTTTTCAGCTGCCTGGCGCTGCTCCTTGGCGCCTGCGCACAGCAGCCGGCCGGCAGCGCCGATGACCTCAACGCGTATCCGACGAACTACAAGTCGGACATCCTCCGCGCCATGCACGCCTATCTCAACGATTCGACCGGCGTTCGCGACGCCGCCATTTCGGAGCCGGCGCTCAAATCCATGGGCTCCGGCCTGACCGCGACGCCCGCCCACTACATGGTCTGCCTGCGTTTCAACGCCAAGAAGGACTCCGCCGACAAAACCGCCACCGACTATGCGGGCATGAAAGTCCTCGCCGCCATGTTCATCGCCGGCCGTTTCGAGCAGTTCATCGAGACGCCGAAAGAGCTGTGCGCCGACGCGGCCTATGCGCCGTTCCCCGAACTGGGCAAGCTGTCGCGCTGAACGACCGAATAAAATCTCGCCGCGAATCCTCCGCCCTCCTTGCGCAGGCGGCCGCCGACGCCGTTACGGCTCCTGCCGGCTGAACTGCACCACCGCGCCCGAGGCGGCGAGGCTCAGCGCGATGATGACGAAAATGCCGCCGACGCCGGTCGCCGCGGCGATCAGGCTCGACACGAACGGCAGCGCCACCTGGCCGATGCGGTTGCCGGTGATGCGGAGCGACATCACCGTGCCCATCGCCGCCGGCGACGCCAGATCGACCACATTGGTCAGGCTCAGCGTCGTCGCGATGCCGAGCGAAAATCCCATCACCGTCATCGCTCCGAACATGGCCGACAGCGGCACCGGCAAGGCCAGGCAGGCAAAGCCCACCCCGGCGCCGATCATGCTGGCGAGCGTCAGCGGCCCGCGGCCGACCAGGCGGATGACGCGCACGTAGCCCATGCGCGACACCAGCGAGAACACCGAACGGACCGTCAGCAGCATGCCGATGTCGCGCGCGTTGATGTTGCGGTCGGCGCCCAGGAGCGGCAAATAGATCGTCAACAGGTCCTGCGCCGTGATGGTGATGACGCTGGCGACCAGCACCGCCATCAGTCCGCTCTGGCGCACCAATGTCCGCACCGGAACAACGTCCTTGCGGTGGGCGTGCGCCACGTGCTTCGGCGTCGGCCGCATGGCGGCCGCCGTGACCAGCGACCCGAGCGAGATGATCAGGCCGATGGCGAACAGCCGATCGGTCGGCGGCAGCCTCGCCGCGCCGCTCGACCAGGCGATCAGATACGGGCCAAGGCCCTGGCCGACGGCGCTGGCGACCAGATAATTGCCGAAGACGCCGTCGCGGCCGCGCGGCCCGGAGCAGCGGATGCACAACATCTGCTGGCTCGCCATCATGAACAGATGCGAAATGCCAAGGAGCGCCGTGAGCAACAGCAGCGTCGTCACCGAATTGGCGGCGAAGCGGAAGCCGGCGCAGGCGACGACCAGGAGGCCGGCGCCGATCCAGCAGGCCTGGGCGTCGTTGCCGCGATCCATGAAGCGGCCGACCCATACGGCCAGAAAGATCGGCAGGATCGCAAACGTCGCCGAGATGACGCCGAGCCAGACCACCGGCAGGTCGAGCTCGATCGCCCGATACGACGTCGTCACCCGCACGATGGCGTAGACCGCCTGGATGATCGCCGAATTGACAACGAGCGGTATCAGCAGCCGGTAGTCGACGTCGCTGGTCCTGGCACGGGCTTCGATCCCGGTGCGCGAGGCCAACAGAAATCTTGACAGCAAGCCCGACACCGCACCCCGCGCCAACCGTGTGATCTGCCGGTTATCTATCACCCTTCGGCCGGCGCGCGCAGCCCGTATGCGCGCAACTCTCCCAAGCCCGCATGCAAGTTCTCATGGCCGGGCTTGTCTCGGCCGCCCACGTCTTTAACCTTGCGCCGCAAGACGTGGATGCCCGGCGCCAAGGTCATAGCGGCCCGGCGCAACGCCGGACCCGGGTGCGGGCATGACGGACGGGGAGGCCAGCATGCAGACAACCGCAAAAGGTTTCGCACGGATCGCTTTGATCGCATGCACGCTACTCGGCGCGGCCTCGGTCCCCGCGATCGCCGCGGGTGATTATCCGGGCCGGCCGGTGACGATCGTCGTGCCGTTCCCGCCGGGCGCCTCGAACGATATTCTGGCCCGTTATGAAGCGGACGTGCTGCAACGCGCCTTGCATCAGAGCTTCGTGGTCGAGAACCGGCCGGGCGCCGGCGGTGAGATCGGCATTTCCTTCGCCGCCAAGGCCACGCCCGACGGCTATACGCTGTTGCATGCGCCGTCCGCGATCACTTTGCTGCCTTATGTCATGAAATCCGTCTCCTACGACCTGGCCCGGGACTTCGAACCCGTCGTTCTTGTCGGTCTGACCCAATTCTGTCTGGTGGTCGCGCCGTCGCTGCCGGTGAATTCGGTTGCGGATCTGATCGCGCTCGCCAAGGCGCAGCCCGACGCCTTGACCTATGCGTCCGCCGGTACCGGCACGCCGCATCAGATTTTCGCCGAGCTGTTCAAGACCATGACGGGCGTCGCCATCCGCCATATTCCGTACAAGGGCACGCTGCCGGGACTGACCGACGTGGCGAGCGGCAATGTCTCGATGGAGTTTTCCGATCTCACCCCCGCGCTGCCGTTGATCCAGGCCGGCAAGCTGAAGCTGATCGCGGTCCTGGCGAGCAAACGCGATCCGGACATGCCGGATGTCCCGGCTCTGGCCGAGGTGGTGCCGGGCTACAACGCGCAAAGCTGGCAAGGCTTCTTCGCCCGCGCCGGAACGCCGAAGCCGATCGTCGACGCGCTCAACGCCGCGCTGGTCGCCGATCTCAAGCGCCCGGAAACCGCCGCGCGCTTCAAGGCCATGGGCATCATTGCGCAATCGGATACGCCGGAAGAATTCCGCGCCTTCATCACGTCCGAGACCGCGAAATGGCGCGCCGTCATCCAGGCCGCCGGCATCGAGCCGCAGTGAGGCGCGACTCCAAGGAGCGCGCGGGACCGAACAAAAAACCCCAGGCGCGGACCCGGGGTTGTTGGCACAGCGAGCGCGGCGGTTGGCTCAGAACTTGTAGCTCACGCCGGCCCGCAACACATTGACGTTGGTTCGGCCCCACACATAGTTCGACGGGAAAGCCGGGAAGTTCACTGACGTCCCGATGACGTTGAGGCCACGGTTGAATTGATAGAACAGATATTCGCCCCGCACTGACCAGTTGTTCGTCACCATCCATTCGAGGCCGCCGCCAGCCACCCAGCCGGGCTGGGTGTTGGTGATGGAAACGGGCGCATTGTAGTTGAGCGCCCCGCCAATGCCGTTCGAGTTCGACGCGGTATACTTGAAGTCGGCAAAGGCGACGCCGCCGGTGCCGTACAGCAGCACAGTGGGTGCCACCAGATAGCCGACACGGCCGCGGATCGACGCCAGCCAATCGAGTTGTGTGCCCATCGTCGTGAAGCTGCCGGGGACGACCGTCGCCGTGCCAAAGACGGTCCAGGGCTGGGTGAAAGACGCCTTGGCGCCGGACCACATCCAGTCGCCTTCTATTCCCACCACTCCGCCGGGTGCAACCTGGTAGTTAAAGCCGATGTGAGCACCGCCGATGACGCTGCTGCCCTGCTCGCTCGTAGCGGTAATCGGGTTGACGCCGAAGGCCGGCACCGGGCCAATCGGCAGCGGATTCCACGCAGCCTGATCCTTGAACCAGGTGCCGCCGACGTCGCCGCCGATGTAGAAGCCGGTCCACGACATGACCGGCGACGGCGGAGGCGGCGCCTTGATATACGCCGGTGCATAGACCGGGGCCGTGGGCAGATCCGCCGCGAAAGCGGCCAGAACCCAGGCGCCGCCAAAGGCCACAGTCGCGATGATCGCAGTGATGATCCGTCGCATACGCCACTCCCAGCCACAAACTCAAACAAACGTCCTCAGCCACGACCTGATACAGCAAAACAGCGCAGCCTTGGAGTCCGGACGCGTATTCGCCCCAATTTCGCCTTCGCATAAACGGGCGGTGTGTCGTAGATGCAACAAGCTGGTCCGGACAATTACGGAGGCGGGCTTAAGCCACCGAGCTGTTGGTTTCTATACTGTCAAGTTCCGGCGATGATTGGCCCCAATACTGGTGAATATTTACGATGACGAGCACCTCGACCACAACAGCCCATGATTGAGCCGAACGCTATGCTTGGGCGACGCTCGCGGCCCAGTAGACCAGGACAGGCCATGCGAGTGTCAACGGTCTGGCGATGAAGAGGCTTGCGTCGGGACTGCAACGCGCTTGCGAATTGCACTAGTATCCCGCCGCCTTCGAGGAAACCCGCCCAGGAAACGAAAATGCCGGAAAAACACTACGACCGCACCGCCCAGGATATCGGCAACATTGTCGGCCTCGGCCATGTCAATGTCTGCATCACCGATCAGCACCTGGCGACGCATTTCTATGTCACCGGGCTCGGCTATACGCGCGATCCGTACCTCAACACCGGCGCGGGCAACATGTGGATCAATGTCGGCATGAGCCAGTTCCACTTGCCGATGGGAACGCCGGACAAGCTGCGCGGCGTCATTGGGCTGGTGATGCCGGATCGCGAAGCCTTGCTCAATCGGCTCAACCGGGTGAAGAAGCCGCTCGAAGGCACCAAGTTCGCGTTCCGCGAAAGCAACGACGGCGTCGAGACGGTCTGCCCGTGGGGCAACCGCATTCACGTGCATACGCCGGACGCCGCGCGCTTCGGCCGCATCCAGCTTGGCATGCCGTATATCCGCTTCGACGTCCGCCCCGGCACCGCCGAGCGCATCGCGCGGTTCTATCGCGAGATCGTGCACGCGCCGTCCGACGTGACGCGAAACGGCGCCGGCGCCGAGGCCCGCGTTCAGGTCGGCGAGCGGCAGTACTTCTATTTCCGCGAAACCGACGCGCCGGAAGAACCCTACGACAGGCATCACGTGCAGATTTATATCTCGGACTTTTCCGGCCCGCACCGGCGGCTGCTCGATCTCGGCCTGGTCACGGCGGAGAGCAACGAATACGAGTACCGCTTCAAGGACGTGATCGACCTCGACAGCCGCGAGGTGCTGTTCACGGTCGAGCACGAGACGCGCAGCCAGACCAACCCGATGTACGGCCGGCCGCTGGTCAACCGCAATCCGGCACAGACCAACATGGACTACAGGCCGGGGCACGACAATTTGGGCTGGGCCATGGCGTGACGTCTCGCGCGGCAGCATTCATTGGTGTCATGCCCCGCGAAGGCGGGGCACCCAGTAACCCCAATGGCTGCGGTCCGATCCCGACGGCACCGGCTACTGGATCATCCGCCCGAGCTTGTCGTCGGGCCGGCCACTTCGGGCCGGACCCGTTGGCGGATGATGACAAGTGCGTGGCAGCATAATGGGCGTTATTGATCGGCGCGCTCTGGTCGTCGGCGGCTCGCTCGGCGGGCTGATCGCCGCGCATCTGCTGCGCAGCGTCGGCTGGGACGCGATGGTGTTCGAGCGCAATGACGAGGAGCTGTCGAGCCGCGGCGTCGGGCTCGGCACGCATCCGCCGCTGATCGCCATCCTCAAGCGCGCCGGCGTGGCGTTCGACGAGACGATGGGAGTAACGCCGCCGCGGGGCGTTTGCCTCGACGGCGGCGGCGCGATCGTCAAAGAGCAACCGATGGGGCGCGCGCTCAGCGGCTGGTCGCGGCTGTACCGCGCCCTGCGCGATGGGCTGCCGGCGCCGAGCTATCGGCTCGGCAAAAGGCTGGTGCGCGTCGCGCAGGACGCCGACAGCGTCACCGCCAGCTTTGCCGACGGCACCCATGAACGCGGCGATCTGCTGGTCGGCGCCGACGGCATCCGTTCGACGGTGCGCGCGCAATTCCTGCCGGACGTCCAGCCGGTCTACGCCGGCTATGTGGCCTGGCGTGCGGCGCTCGACGAAGCCGACGTGCCGCGCGAGCTCTGGCGCGAGGTGGTCGAGCTCTATGCGTTCTGCCTGCCGGACGGCGAGCAATGCATCAGCTACGCGGTACCGGGCCGGGACAATGACACGGCGGTCGGCCGCCGCGGCTACAATATTGTCTGGTACCGGCCGGTCGATCGCGACACGCTGACCGACATGTGCACCGACGCCGGCGGACGCCTGCATGCCGGCGGCATCCCGCCGCCGCTGATCCGCCCGGACGTGATCGCGCGCGTTAAAGCCGATGCGCGGGCGCTCATCGCGCCGCAGATCGCCGAGATTTTTGCCCGCGCGGCGCCGTTCTTCCAGCCGATCTACGATTTGGTATCGCCGCGTCTGGTGTTCGGACGGGTGGTTCTTGCCGGCGATGCCGCGTTCGTCGCCCGTCCCCATGCCGGCGCCGGCACCACCAAGGCGGCGCTCGACGCCGCCTGCCTCGCCGACAGCATCGGCAACGCCGGCGATGACCTCGACGGCGGACTGCAGCGTTATGAGCAGCGCCAGCTGCCGTTCGGCAAGGCCCTGGTCGAGCTCAACCGCGAAGAAGGCGCCTATCTGAGCGCTCAACTCAAGCCGCGAGCCGAGCGCACCGCCGCCGAACTCGACCGCGACATTGGCGCGGTGCTGCACGCCCATATCGCCCGCAGCGATCAGGTCGGCGCCATCGTGGCGGCGCACGGCCTGGCGGGGCTGGCGCCGTAGGATCGGCTGAGCGAAGAGCGCAAAACCCTTCGTTTGCCGCGCCGCGCCAGGGGTGGGTTTCGCTTTGCTCTACCCACCCGCCAGGCGGTATGATCCATCAACAATTTCCGTCCGGAGAACGCCCATGAGCGCTGCCACGAGCAAGACCCTGGTGATCCGCAACGGCACCCTCATCGACGGCTCGGGCAAGCCGTCGGCCCGCAACGACGCCGTCGTCGTCAAGCACAACCGCGTCACGAGCGCCGGCGCGCTGCCTCCCGATATTCAGCTCGAGGACCGCAAGTCGGTCGAGGTGATCGATGCCGCCGGCAAGTGGATCATGCCCGGCCTGATCGACGCGCACTGCCACATGTCCTACGGCTACCCGCTGATCAAGGGCGAGGGCAAAGGCAAAGGCACCACACGGCCGGAATTCTCCACGCTCAAATCCGCGCGCAGCGCGCAGAAGGTGCTGCGCTCCGGCGTCACCAGCATCTCGGTGCCGGGCGGCACCTGGTTCACCGACGTCGGCGTGCGCGACGCCATCAGGCTCGGCCTGATGGAAGGGCCGCGCATGTTCGTCGCCGGCCGCATGATCGTCACCTACGGCTGCATCGAGGACGACGAGCCATCATGGGAAGGCACGCCCGACCATTCGATCGGCAAATTGTGCAACACCGCCGACGACATGGTCACCGAAGTGCGCCGCCAGGGCAAGCACGGCGTCAACTTCATCAAGATGGCCGACAGCCGGTCCGGTGAATCGCAGATGCTGGCGAAAGACGAGATCGCCGCCGTGGTCGGCGAGGCGCATCGGCGCAACCTGAAGGTCGCCATCCATTCGCGCGGCGCCGGCTCGACCCGCGCCGCGGCCGAGGCCGGCGTCGACTGGATCGTCCATGCCGATCTGGCCACCGACCGCGATCTCGACGCCGTCGCCAAGGCCGGCATGCCGATCCTGCCGACCGCGAGCTTCCTCGCCGTGGTGTGCGAGCTTGGCAAGCAGCAAAAAGTCGGCGCCGAGCAGGTGCAGCTCGATTTCAATCGCATGCAGCGGCACTACGATCTGCTCGGCGAATTGATGCACAAGGCACGCAAGCTCGGCATTCGCCTGCTGGTCGGCACCGACACCGGCAACAATTCGTTCACGCGGCACGGCGAACTGCACGCCAAGGAGCTGGAAATCTTCGTCACGCACGGCGGCTATTCGCCGATGGAGGCGATCGTGGCGGCGACGCGCGACAACGCGCTTGCGGTCGGCCTCGACGGCCAGGTCGGCCAGGTGGCGGCCGGCCAGTTCGCCGACATCACCGTGTGGGACAAGGACCCGATCGCCGACATAACGATCCTGCAGGACGCCAAGAATCTCGCCTGGGTGATCAAGGACGGCAAGGTCGTCGATTTTGATCGGCGCGACGACATGCTGACATTCCAACAGGCCGCCGAATGACGCTTCGCCACCGCCGGTCAAGCGTGCCGCCAATCATCCCGCCAAACCTGCCGCCAAACGTACCGCAATGAGCGAGATCGCGCGGCTTTCCGTAGAGATCGACGACGTGACGCCGCGCGTCGCCCGCGTCGTCGAGGTGCCGATCGACATCCGCCTCGACGATCTGCACTTCGTGCTGCAGATCGCCATCGGCTGGCAAAACGGCCATCCATTCGAATTCCGCATCGCCGACACGGCCTGGGGCTTGCCGGATCGCGACGCGCAAGCGGAGGATGGCAGGGTGCGGGCAGCCCAGCAGGCGACGCTCGGCGACATCCTGGCGCGCGGCGACACCTTCCAATACGACTACGTGCTTGGCGAGGATTGGGAGCATACCGTGCGGCTCGTGGCGCGCGAGCCGGCGAAGCCGGACTTGACGTATCCGCATCTCGTCGCCGCCGAAGGCCGCTGTCCGCCGGCCGATATCGGCGGCCCGGTCGGCTACGAGACCTATCTCGGCAGCATCGCCGATCCGGCGAGCGTCCATCACCAGGACATGCTCGACTTCGACGCCCCCGATTTCGATCCGCTTGTGGTCGACGAAGCGACGCTGCGGCAGAATCTGGCGGACCTGACGCGCTATATTGGGCGCAAGCCCGCGACCCGTCATCCTGAGGTGCGAGCGGAGCGAGCCTCGAAGGATGCGGCCGAGGCGCCCGGGCCGTCGCCCTTCGAGGGCCGCGGCGCGGCCGCCTCAGGGTGACGGAAAGGGCAAACGCTCATGCAGTTCGGCGTGCAATTTTTTCCCAACTTCCGGCCGGCCGACAAGAGCGCCGAGGATTATTTCGCGCAATCTCTCGACATCGCCGAGGAAGCCGATGCGCTCGGCTATGCGCATGCCCGCTCGGTCGAGCATTATTTCGAGCGGTACGGCGGCTACAGCCCCAATCCGATGCTGTTTCTTGCCGCCGCCGCGGCGCGCACCAGGAAAATGCGGCTGATCACCGGCGCGGTGGTGCCGGTATTCAACAACCCGCTCAAATTGGCCGGCGAGATCGCGATGCTGGACGCCATTTCGCACGGCCGCTTCGACGTCGGTTTCGCGCGGGCTTTCCTGCCGCATGAGTTCCGGCGTTTCGGCATTTCGCCCGACGAATCGATTGCGCGCTTCCGCGAAGGCCTGGAACAGGTCGAGCTGTTGCTGACACGGGAGAACGTCAGCCATCACGGCAAATTCCATTCGTTCGACGACGTCACCTCGCTGCCGCGGCCGACGCAAAAACCGCGGCCGAAATTCTACATCGCCTCGACCCGCACGGCGGATTCGTTCGAATTCGCCGGCCGCGCGGGTCATGCGCTGATGTCGATCCCGATCGGCCCGCTCAAGGATCTGATCCCGATTTACCGCCAGGCCTGGCGCGACGCCGGCCATCCCGGCGACGGCGAAGTGATGATCGCCTTCCACATGTTCTGTCACGAGGACGCCAAGCTGGCGCGCGAGATTCCGCGCCGGCAATTCGAGGACTACTTCGCGGCTTTGTTCGAGTCCGCCGGCGAATGGACGCAAGGCATGTCGTCGAAGGACTATCGCGGCTACGACGTCTCGATCAGCCGCATGAAGAATTTCACGCTGGAAACCCAGATCGAGGCCGGCGGCGCCTTCGTCGGCACGCCGGACGAGATCAAGGCCGTCATCCGCCGCTTCGAGGGCGCGATCGGCAAGTTCGAGCACGCGTCATTGCAGATCAATTTCGGCACGCTGGATTTTGCGGAAGCGCAAAAGTCGATGCGGCTGTTCGCGCGCGAGGTGATGCCGGCGTTTGCCTGATTGTCATGCCCGCGAAGGCGGGCATCCAGTCATCGCCAAGATCCCAACACTTGCTTTGATATCGACGTCTACTGGATCGTCCGCCGGAGCTTGTGATCGGGCCGGCCACTTCGGGCCGGACCCGGTGGCGGATGATGACATAAACGCGCTCATTTTAAGCCGAACAGCGTTTTGGCATTGCCGCTGGCAATCTTCTCCTTGTCGGCGGCGGCGATGGCGAGGGCGTCCACCGCGGCCATGCAGTCGCGGATATAGGCGCGGCCGGCTTCGGGGCCGAACGGCGTATCGGACGCGAACACCACGTGATCGGCGCCATAGAACTCCAGGCCGCATTTCAGCCCGATGCTGCCGCCGCACAGCGCGGTGTCGCCGTAAAAGTCCTTGAAGCAGTCGAGCAGCGGCTTGCCGAGGCTCGCCAGAACGCCGCTGTAATCTTCATCGGAGGTACGGCTGCCGAGCGTCGCCCAGCCGGTCTCCATGCGCAGGTCGAAGAACGGGATCATGGCGCCGAGGTGGTGCGCCAGCACTTTCAGCCCCGGCAGCCGCGTCATGACGCCGGAAAAGATCAGCCGCGCCATGGTGGCGCTGGTCTCGTAGGGCCAGCCGAAAATGGTCCAGATCTCGTAGCGCGACCGTTTCTCGGCGGCGAAATCGGGAAACGCCGCGGTGCGGGCCGGGTGCAGCAGGATCGGCTTGTCGGCCTTGGCGGCGATTTCGAAGATCGGGAAAAACCGCGGCTCGTCGAGGCAGGCGCCGTCGACATTGGTGTGCAGCTGCAGGCCGTTGGCGTTGCCGTGGACGAGAATGCGCTCGGCCTCCTTGGCGGCCGCGTCCGGCGCGCTCATCGGCAGGCCGCCGACATAGCCGCAAAACCGGTCGGGATACTTGGCGACCAGTTCGGCCAGGCCGTCATTGGCGACGCGGGCGAATTCCGGCGCCTGGTCGGGTCCCACCATGGCCTCGATCGGCGGCAGGCCGAGCGACAGCACTTGCGAATAATTCGCAAAGCCGTCCATGATGCGAAAGCGGGCGTCGAGATCATGGATCGTGCGCACGCCCTGGATGCGCTTGCCGATATCGCGGGTGCCGCCGGTTGTCTCCGACAGTTTGGTGAAGATGCCTTGTGGAAAAAAATGACAGAACGCGTCGATATAGTGCATCGTTTCCTCGCCTGTGTTGCGCGCGGGATCATTCCAGCCTGCGAGTGAATGTCAAATGGCCGGACCGCTGGCGGGCATTCGCATTCTTGATCTCACGTCGGTTGTGGCCGGCCCGCTGGCGACGCAAATGCTCGGCGACATGGGCGCCGACGTCGTCAAGATCGAAAGCCCGGACGGCGACGCGCCCCGTCATACCGGCCCGGCACGCTCGCCCAACATGGCGGCGCTGTTCATGGGGCTCAACCGCAGCAAACGCTCGCTGGTGCTCGATCTCAAACAGGCCGCTGCTGCGGACGCGCTGTGGCGGCTGATCGGCAGCGCCGACGTGTTTGTCCATTCGATGCGGCCGCACGCGATCGAAAAGCTCGGATTCGGCCACCAAACGGTGTGCGCAAAAAACTCGCGCATCGTCTACGCGGCGCTGCACGGCTATCGCGACGGCGGTCCGTATAGCGGTCAGCCGGCTTACGACGACGTGATCCAGGGCCAATCCGGCATTGCCGCCTTGATGGCGGAGGTCGCCGGCGAGCCGCGCTACGCGCCGATGATCATTGCCGACAAGACCTGCGCGCTCGCCATCGTCGGCGCGGTGTCGGCCGCGCTGTTTGCGCGCGAGCGCACCGGACGCGGTCAGTTCGTCGAAATCCCGATGTTCGAGACCATGGTGTCTTTTGTCCTTGGCGAGCACCTGTTCGGACACAACTTCGTGCCGCCGCTGGGATCGCTCGGCTATACGCGCGTGCTGGCCAGTTGGCGCCGGCCGTACCAAACCAGCGACGGCTATCTGTGCATGATGGCCTATACGCAAACCCACTGGCGGAAGTTCTGGGCCATGGTCGGCAAGCCCGAGCTGCACAGCGACCCGCGTTTCGACTGCATCGCCTCACGCTCGCAGAATATCGTGGCGCTCTATGAGCTCGCCGGCTCTTGCATTGCCGGCCGAACCACCGACGAATGGCTCCTGCTGTTGCGCCAACTCGAAATCCCGGCGGCGCGCATGTCGCGTCTTGAGGATGTCCTGCACGATCCGCAGCTTGCAGCCGGCGGCTTTTTCAAGCGCGCTACCCATCCGACCGAAGGCGAAATCCTGTACACCGATCTGCCGGTGCGCTTCGGCGACGGACCGCCGTCGGCGTCGCGCCTGCAACCGCGCCTGGGCGAGCACAGTGTCGAAGTGTTGCGCGAGGCTGGCTTAAGCGAGCCCGAGATCGAGGCCCTGGCCGCCGCCGGCGCCACCGTGGACGGCAGCATCGCGGCGCCGGCGGCGGAGTGATTCCGTCATCCTGAGACGCGCGCCGAAGGCGCGCCTCGAAGGATGCGGCCGAGGCGCTCGGGCCGGCACCCTTCGAGGCTCGACCTTCGGCCGAGCACCTCAGGGTGACGGATACATCCTTACGACTCCAGCACGCTCGGCGCGTACAGCTCGTCGATCTTGATCAGGCGCGGCGTCAAATCCTGCTCCCGCGAATATTGCGCGATGGTCTCGATCACCTTGCGGTTGGCTGTCACGCCGTGATGGATCAGCGCCGTTTCGGCGTCGCCGGCCAGAAGCCCGGCAGCGAGATGATCGGCGACATGCTCGATGCGCTGCGCAGTGGCGATCTCGTTGGCGCGATTGAACGCCTTGAGCAGGTTGAGCGCCACCCACGGTTCCTTGTCGTAGATATCGCGCCGGACCACGGCCTGGTGATTGATCGGCAATAGTCCGGTCTTGCGGTAATAGCGGATGCCCTCCGCGGTCGGGTCGGCGAACAGGTATTTGAAGTCCGGATGATGCGCGAGATCGGCGCGGCTCCTATCGACCAGATTGCGGTTGGACAGATAATGCAGCGCGGCGTCGAGCTCACCGCGCAGCATCATCGTGCCGATGCTTTTGTCGGCGGGAATCTGGTTGACGACGACGCCGGGCGGCGGCTTGAAGCCGGTGGCGCCGCCGTGGCTTTTCTCCGGCGTGCGCTCCATCCAGAACTCAATGTCCTTGGCATGAACGCCGAACTCGTGCGCCAGCACGCCGCGCGCCCACAGCGCCGCGGTCTGCTGATATTCCGGCACGCCGACGCGCTTGCCCTTGAGATCCGCCGGCGTGTCGATGCGCGCGTCGCGCCGAGTGAGGATGGTGGTGTGGAAGAATCGCCGCGTGGTGAAGATCGGCAGGCCGAGAAAGCGCGGATCGCCCTGGCCCGGTCACGATCAAGAACGACGAGCACGACATTTCCGAAATCGCGAATTCGGCGAAGTGCAATTGCCGCCAGAACAGCTCGGACGGATGCAGCACCGTCGGGATGAGATCGATGCCCTCCGGCTTCACCGTGCCGTCGATGATCGGCCAGGTACGCGGATTGTTGGTGATGCCGATGCTCAATTGAAGGTTCATGACGGTCTCGTCGATGGGAGGGGCGAGCCACCATAGCATGGCCGGCCGCCTGGCCATGCAGCGCCAGCCTGTCGCAGCGTTTCAGCCGGTATCATTTCAGCCGGGCGCGTGCGATCATTGCCGGGTTGAGGGGCTTCCGATGAAGGCGACGACGGCCGTCCGCGCTTGCGCGGCGATCGCATCATTGCTTGGCGCCTTGGGCATCGCCCATGCCGCCGAGATTCGCGTCTATACCAGCGGCGCGCCGGCACCAGCCGCAAAGGCGATCGCCGAGGATTTTGCCAAGGACACCGGCGATCATCCGACGTTCACGGTCGCGCAGCCGGCGGCCATCCAGCGCGACCTCGCGGCCGGCGACCACGCCGATCTGGTCATCCTGCCCCGGCGCGTCGTGATGAAATTGACCGACCGCGGCGTGCTGCGAAAGGGCAGCGCCGTCGATATAGCCCGCGTCGGCATCGGCGTTGTCGTGCGCGCCAGCGCGGCGGCGCCCAACATCGCCGATGCCGCCGCCATCCGCAAACTGCTGCTGGACGCGCCCTCGATCGTTTATCCCGATCCACATTCGGGCGGCGGCTCGGCGGGCCGCACCATCGCGCGGATGATCGACAGGATGGGCCTGACCGAGAGCGTACGGCCGAAGCTCACGCTCGTTTCAGCCATCGGCGGCGGCGTCGCGCTGGTCGGCGAGGGCAAAGCGGCCGTCGGCTTCTTCAACATCAGCGAGATCATGCCGATCCAGGGCGTGTCGCTGGTCGGCCCGCTGCCGCCCGAGCTGCAGAGCTACATCGTGTTCAGTGCGGCAATCCCGGCCGCCAATGCGACGCCGGAGCCGGCGCTCGCTTTCATCAAGCGGCTGGCCGATCCGACGGCGGGCGAGGTCTGGCACAAGGCCGGATTGGAGCCGGAGGCGGTGAAACCGTAGCTCGCCTGTCATTCCGACGCGGCAAAGCGGCGAGCCAGGAACGGCGGTTCTCCTAGTAGCGGTACGGCTCGACGTCCCACAGCGGGAAGGCTGAGAACACGTGCGGTGCATTGGCGGGCGCCGCCGCGTGCAGATAGGACTGATCGAGCTTGCCGTAGCTGGTGACGCCGAGCAGACCGAGCGTGCGTATGATCTCGTCCTCCATCAATTCGAGCATGCGCACGATGCCGGCCTGCCCCGCTGCGGCAAGGCCGTAGCATTGCATGCGGCCGAGGCCGACGAGGCTCGCGCCCAGCGCCAGCGCCTTGACGATGTCGCTGCCGCGATAGAAGCCGCCGTCGATGATGATCTTGGCGCGCCCGGCGACCGCCTCGGCGATCTCCGGCAGCACGTCGGTCGAGCCGCGGCCGTGATCGAGCTGGCGGCCGCCGTGATTGGAGACGTAGATGAGCTCGACGCCATGCTCGAGCGCGATCTTGGCGTCTTCCGCGGTGGCGATGCCCTTGATGGCGAGCGGAATCTTGAACTTGCTCTTGATGCGTTCGACGGTTCGCCAATCGAGCGCCGCCTGGAATTCGCGGCCGCTGGCGCGGCGGCGGCCGCCGGTGATGTGACGCTTGGCGATGTCGCGCTCGCGCCGGCTGTAATGCGCGGTGTCCACGGTCAGGCAGAACACCGCATAATTGTTGGCGATCGCCCGCGCGACATGATCGTCGACCCATGCGGCATCGCCCCGCACATAGAGCTGGAACATGCGCAACGCATCGGGCGCCGCCTTGGCGACCTCCTCGAGTCCGGGATCGCAGACCGAGCTCAGCATGTGGGCGATGCCGAACTCGCCGGCCGCCTTGACCACCGGCGCGGCGCCGCCGGGATGAAAGCTTTCCAGCGAGCCGACCGGACAGAGCATGATCGGCAGCCGCAACTTGCGTCCGAGCAGTTCGGTCGAGGCATCGACCTTGCTGACGTCGCGCAGCACCCGCGGCCGGAACGCGATCGAGTCGAGCGCCATGCGATTGCGCCGCAGCGTGGTCTCGGTCTCGACCCCGCCGACGATGTAATCCCAATCGTTCTGGTTCAGATTGGCGCGAGCCTTGGCGACGACTTCGTGCAGGTTCATGAAGGCGGGCGCCGTCGCGAGATTGCCGAGCAGCGTGGCCTCATCGAGCTTTTGACTGGTCATTTTGGGGTACGCATTGGTTGGTGGGACGGGACGTTCGCGGCAACTTTAGCCGGTGATCCGCGCTTTAAGAAGACCCGTTGTCGCAAGGCCGCGCCCTGCGTCCCCCGCTGCAGCCGATCCCACGCATCGGCGTTACGCATCCGGCCTTGCGCATCGGGGCCTTACGCACCATCGCCCGAAAAGCAACAGGCCCCGGAACCATCCGGGGCCTGTCCGCCGCTAAAACAGCAGTCAATTGATCGATCAGTACCGCGCCAACAACGGCGCGACGCCGAAGCGGTAGTTCAAGCCGATATCGACCATCGTCACCCCGCCGATCTTGGTGAAGGAGCATTCGGTCGCAAACGGCCCGGCGGCGCTGGCGGCCACACCGCAGTGATTGATCGTGCTGTGGAGGCCTAGGCCAAGCACTTCGCCCTTGATGCTCCAGCTGTTATCGATCGCATATTCAATGCCGCCGCCGGCTGCCCACCCGGTAACCGTCTTGGAGGTCGTCGTGTTGATGGTGCAGCAGAAAGGAGCAACGATTGTATCGACCACACCCGTCGACACGCGCGCGGTGACGCCGCCGCCCTCGAGAAACAACATGAAGTGCCCGTCGACGGCGCCGACGCGCGCGGTGTAGGCGTCGTACCAATTGCCGATCTTGGTGTTGTAAACCGTATCGCCCAAGCCGACGGCCGGGAAAGGATTGGCGATGATCGACGCCTTCAGATTCATATAGCCAAATTTGTTTTCGAAACCCAGCAGCGTGAAGGGCGTGGGCTGCCAATTGTAGCCGATCTCGCCGCCGCCGGTGAAGGAGGCGTCGAAGTTATACGGTGTTGGCGCGATGCCGTTGTAGGTGCCGAAAGCGGTACCGCAGACTGGCGATCCGACGATGCAGGGGTCGGATGTGGTCGCAGGTCCCGTCCACGCGGCGCCGGCGTAGGCGCCGATATAGAAGCCGGTCCAGTTGTACGCTGGCGGCAGCGGCTTCGGCGGCGCCTTGACCGCCAAGTCCGCCGCGCTGGCGATGCCGATTGGCGCAGCCATCAAGAACGCCGCTAGCGCAAGCCTGCCCAAGATTGTTCGTTTCATGATGTGCCCCTTCTAAAATCAGCCAGCCCGACGATTTTCTCGAACTTCAAATTTGCAAACTCGATTAACGTTGGCGAGCCTAAATTATATTTTCCTTTCGTATTTTCGCTGATTGTTGCAAGCGCGACACAGCACCATCGGATTGGATTTCATGAATGAATACAACGCGCTGTCTCGTCGCCGCGCGGTTCTGCTTAGTCCTTGGGCGATCGTTGCACAGAATATGAACGTGGATTCGCGCCGGTTCAGGAAGCTGCGGTTTGAAACAGCGCCTCCAGCCGTCGCGGTGAAAGCGCCAAAAGCCGGCGAGAGCGATCGTTCCACGGTGCCGATTCGGCGCTGGCAATGGCGGTCCCGACAGGACTCGAACCTGTGACCTTCGGTTTAGGAAACCGCTGCTCTATCCAGCTGAGCTACGGGACCTCTTGGACCGACCGAGCCTCGGGGTGGGCGGCGCAAAGCGGAACCCAGAAGCGGCCGGCCAACGCGACCTGATGGGTTCTACGCTCAACCCATCCGATCGGCCTGCCCTATAGCACAAGTGTCACCGGCCGCGTCCAGGAACGCCGCAGTGCCGCCGCATTCCGGCCCTTCGCTTGAAGCCGTGATGGGTTGGCGGGATCAAGCTGTGGCCACGATTTTAGCGGCGGGTTTCACCGTGGCTTGCGGAGCCGTCGGCGCCGGCGCGCAGCAGCAAGCCAATCCGATTGCCTGCGGCGGCGATGCCGTGGCGCGCGGCACGGTGAACCAGATCATCGACGGCCGCACTTTCAGATTCGACGATGGGCGCGAGGTGCGGCTCGCCGCGGTCGAGGTGCCGCTGCCGATCTTGCCGCAGCAGCCGGCCGCGGCGCCGGGCGGCGCCGAAGCGAGGGCCGCGCTCGACGCGTTGGTCGGCGGTGATGACGTCGTGTTGCGCCGCGCCCCGCTGGCGTCCGATCGGTACGGGCGCCTCGTCGGCTATGCTTACGCGCTGCGCGACGGCGACGAGCTGTTCGCGCAGGGCGAATTGATCGCATCCGGGTTCGCCCGGGTCGGCGACAGTGTCGGCGGCCGGCCCTGCGCCGCGGAACTTCTTCATCGCGAAGCTGGCGCGCGCGACGCCAAGCTTGGCCTGTGGGCCGATGGGTATTATGACGTGCTCGACGCCGAAAAGCCTTCGGATGTTCTGGCGCAGCGGGGACGATTCGCGCTGGTCGAGGGCAAGGTGCTGTCGGTGCGCGAGAGCGGGCCCGTACTCTACGTCAATTTCGGGCAGCGATGGTCCGAGGGGTTTGCGGTTACAGTCTTGAAACGAAACGAGCGCAACTTTGCCGCGGCGGGCCTCGATTTGAAGAGCCTCGAGGGGCGGCGCGTGCGAGTCCGCGGCTGGATCGAGCAGCGCGGCGCCGCGGGCAGCCCGGGCATCGAGGCGGCGCACCCGGAGCAGATCGAAATCGCCGAACTGAAGCGACCATGATTGAAGTGACGTGCGGATCGTGAGCAGGCAGGGACAGGCGGGCAGCGCAAGCTACCGGGGTGTTCACGCGGCCGTCGCTATCGCGACGCTGCTGCTGGCGGCGTGCACCGCTGCGCCGCCGCCGGTCGCGCCGCTGGCCGCGGCGTCGGCGGCTGCCAAGTCGGCCGAATCCGACCTGCCTGCCGCGGTGCTGCGCGAACATCAGCGCATCCTCGCCGTCTATGGCGGCGTGTACAACGATCCGCGCCTGCAAGCCATGATCGAGCAGACCGTCGAGCGCCTGGTCGCCGCATCGGAACGGCCCGAGCTGCACTACAGGGTCACCATGCTCAATTCACAGTCGATCAATGCCTTCGCGTTGCCGACCGGGCAGCTCTACGTGACGCGCGGCTTGATCGCGTTGGCGAACGACGAGTCCGAGCTTGCTTCGGTGCTGGCGCACGAAATGGGACACGTCATCGCCCGTCACGCCGAGTTGCGCGAAGAAGAGGCCCGCAACAACGAACTGGCCAATCGCGCCATCACCGACGTCGTCACCGATCCGGAAGCCGGGGCGTTGGCGCTGGCCAAATCGAAGCTGGCGCTGGCGAGCTTCTCGCGATCGCAAGAGTTCGAGGCCGACGGCATCGGCGTCGGCATCGCGGCGCGCGCCGGCTTCGATCCGTACGGCGCGGTGCGATTCTTGACCTCGATGGAGCGCAGCTCCGAACTGAAGGCGGAGCAAAGCGCCGCCATCAATCCGGGCGCGCCGGATTTTCTGTCGTCGCATCCGGCGACGCCGGAACGCATCGTCAATGCGCTGGCCAATGCGCGGCAGTACCGGGCCCCGGCGGCCGACACGCCTGACGATCAGGCGAAAGCGAAGGCCAGCTATTTCGGCAACATCGACGGCATCGTGTTCGGCGAGGATCCCAGCGAGGGCTTCGTGCGCGGCCGCCGCTTCCTGCATCCCAAACTCGGTTTCACCTTCACGGCGCCGGACGGCTTCACGCTCGACAACACCGCGCAGGCCGTGCTCGGCGTCAAGCGCGGCGGCGGCGAGGCGCTCCGCCTGGACGTGGTGAAAGTGCCGGCAGAGCAGACCCTGGCGGCTTATCTGACGTCCGGATGGATCGAGAATATCGATGCCGCCACGGTCGACAACGTCGTCATCAACGGCTTTCCCGGCGCCACCGCCGCCGCCAAGGGCGATCAGTGGGATTTCCGCCTCTATGCCGTTCGCTTCGGCAGCGACGTCTACCGCTTCATCTTCGCCACCAAGCACCACAGCCCGGAGACCGATCGGCAGTTTCGCGAATCGGTCGGCACGTTCCGCCGCATGACCCTTGCGGAAATCGAACAGGCCAAGCCGTTGCGCCTCACGGTGGTGACGGCGGCGCCGGGCGACACGGTCGAGAAGCTGGCGAGCCGCATGGCCGTTCCCGATCGCGCCATCGAGCGCTTCCGCGTCCTCAACGGGCTCGGTCCGACCGACAAGGTGAAGCCGGGCAGCGAGGTCAAGGTCGTCGTAGAGTAACCTTTCCCGGCGGAAGGGAACTTTTCGGCCTGTTCCGCCACCGCGGCGTTTGCTATGGTCGTCGCCAAGAAAAGGTCAAAATGGCCATTGGGGGGCGAACATGTCGATAGTCAGAAGGGTACTTCCCTTCGCCGTGACGCTCGCGGTGACGGCCGCGGCTACGGCAATACTCTGGTATTGCAAAAGCGCGGGAGTTGGCCCGCACCATCCGGTTTTCGCCTATCTGCCGCCGATCGCGGTGCTGGCCTTTCTGTATGGCAGCCGGCCGGCGATGCTCTGCGCGGTTCTGGCCGCGCCATGCGCGGCGTTTTTTCTCTACGAACCGCTTTACAGCTTCCAAGTCTCCAACCGCTTGGAATACGGCGACCTGATCTGTTTTACGGTCCTGGCGCTACTGGGCGTCAAATGCGCGGTCGAGCTGTCGCGGCCGACCGCGGTGGAAATCCTGGCGGCAAAGCCCCGGTTCGGACGGGTGTGACTATCGCCGCTTGAGGTTTCCGCTGGCGCGGGACCATGCATCCCGAGCGATCGTTCGGGACCGAATCAGAACTCGTTGGCGAGCTGATCCAAGCCCATGACGTGGGCGAGGCTTCGCACCTCGTCCTTCTGCTCGGAGTTGAAGCTCATGAGCAGCGGGATGGCGGCGGATTTGAGCCCTTGCACCTCGGCGCTGTTGGGATCGGCGGCGGCGAGCTGGGCTTCGCGGGCACCGGGCCGGCGCTCATGCGCGCGCGAATAGGCGAGATTGCGCAGCGCGGCTTCCACCGCCGGCCACATCTGCTCCTGATCCGGCGTCAGATTCAGCCGCCCCTTGATGCTGGCGATCTGGGCATCGTTGAGAATGAATCCCGGTCGTTCAGCAGGGCGATGCACCGGCGGCGGAGCGGGCAGCGGCTTGATCGCGCTCGCCTGCGGCGCGGCGCGGGCCGGTTGCGGAGGCAGCATCGCGGCCGGCGCAGGCAATGAGACGAGGGGGTCCGCCGACGCGATCTGTTGAGGGGCCGCCGTGTCGGACATGGAAGTCTGCCGCGTCGCGGCCGGCACCATGGGCTCAGGATTGAGCAGCGCCAGCTGCGCGTTGTTCATGGTCCAGGACGCAGCCTTCGCAGCGGCCGGCGCCGCAGCGGCCGAAGCGTCGCCCCAGTCTTGCGGAAAGCGCAGCGCCACCATTTGCGCCGCCGAGATATTGGTGGTGCGCAACGCCGTGGCGTTCCAACCGCCCAGCAGGTAGCCCGCGTAGGCTGCGACCAGAATCGAGACCGCCCGGCTGCGCTTAAACGAACGCTTTCCCCGCATGCTCAGCGCCCCTCCCCATCCCTTGCGACACGCTCCCTATGTCCTTTCAAATGAAGCTTAATTTATGGCTAACCATAGGAATTTTGCCGGCGATGCAACCCTCCGGGTCGGAAATCCGAGAACGAAAATGCAACATCGCGAGAGGCGGGAGCCAATAGCAAAAGGCCCGGCGTCGCCGCCGGGCCCCGTAAACGTTGATGCCGCCGATGCGAGGGCTTACGCGGCCTCTTCCTCGACCACGGCTTCTTCTTCCGCTTCGGGCTTGGGTCCGCGACGCGGCCCCTTGGCAAGCGCAGCCTCGATCTCCTTGATCGCCTCGGTCTCGGTGATGCGCTGCACCGCCGCGACCTCGCGCGACAGCCGATCCAGCGCCGCCTCATAGAGCTGGCGCTCGGAATACGACTGTTCCGGCTGCGTCTCCGAGCGATACAGATCGCGCACCACCTCGGCGATGGCGACGATGTCGCCGGAATTGATCTTGGCCTCGTATTCCTGGGCGCGGCGCGACCACATGGTGCGCTTGATGCGGGCACGGCCCTTGAGAGTCTCGAGCGCCCGTTTGACCATCGGAGTCTCAGCGAGCTTGCGCATGCCGACGGAAGCGACCTTCGAGGTCGGCACCCGCAGCGTCATCTTGTCCTTGACGAAGTTGATGACGAACAATTCAAGCCGCGCGCCGGCGACTTCCTGCTCTTCGATCGAGATGATCTGGCCCACCCCGTGAGCAGGATAGACGATGAACTCGTTGGTCTTGAAGCCTTGGCGTTGGGTCGTCTTCTTCGCGTTCATTCCCGCAGATGCTCCTTCCGCCTCCGGCTTGGGCCGATGAGGGGGCTTGGCCACGCGGACGCGGTTCCGGGGAACCTGCCGGGTGGTCTGTGATGTCCTCTGGCTCGCGCGAGAGGAGGTTTTTCTGGCCTTCCGGCTCATGCCGGCCGCACTTTTCTTCGCACGATGACGAGTTTTTTCTGCCACTGCTCTCGCGTGGGTCTCACGCCTCTTCTGACAATTCCTCGAAACCACCCCGAGAAAATAGGCTCCCAGTTGCGGGGGAGCACTTATCGGGGGCGTTCTTCATTATGAAAGTCCTTTATATCACATTTTCAGCCAAAATCAAAGCCTTATGGCGTTGCAAAAAAGTCGCACGGGAAAATGGTTAATGGTGGTTAATATTGGCAACCAGTGATTGCCGGTCAGTCGCCGGCGCCCGGCTTGGGCGAAAAATGCTCCTCGAACTTGTTCGCAACGCCCTCCCAATCCTTGGCGTCGGTGGGCGGTTCCTTCTTGGTGGTGATGTTCGGCCACGCTTTGGCGTACTCAGCGTTGATCCCCAGCCACTTCTCGACTTCCGGCTCGGTATCGGGCTTGATCGCCTCGACCGGGCATTCCGGTTCGCAAACGCCGCAATCGATGCATTCGTCGGGATGGATGACCAGCATATTCTCGCCCTCGTAGAAGCAGTCCACGGGGCAGACTTCAACGCAGTCCATGTATTTGCATTTGATGCAATTGTCGTTGACGATATAGGTCATATCCACACTCTAATCGGGCGTTCTGCGAGACCTGCTCCTATCCCACGCGGGGGATGAGCACGCAAGGCTTCCACGTCTTTTGCCCGGTCCCCGGCTTCGTCACCTGACGGCCCGCAACGGCCCTCAGCCCAGATCCTCATATAGCGTTTCGGCACTGCCGGCGGGACCCCTACGCGGCACAAAACCCCTGACTTTGAGGATGCGCACCGTGCGGTCGAGCGCCACCGTGATTACGTCGCCGCTGCGCACGAAACGGCCGGGCCCGTCGATCCGGGTCCCGTTGACGCGGACATAGCCGGCACCCGCGAGCGCCGCCGCGGCATCGCGGGTACGCACGACCCGGGCGTGCCAGAGCCATCGATCGATGCGCTGGCGCCCGAGCGCGGCCGGCGCCTCAGCGGCGTTCCTTGGCATCGGCCTCAAGCTGCGCCTTTAACGCCGCAAGCTTGGCAAACGGCGAATTCGGATCCGGGGCTTTTTCGCGTTCCCGGCGATCGAACCGGGCAGGACGAGCCGGCGGCCGCTCGCGCGGCGGACGGTCGGAACGCTCTGGGCGGTCGGAGTGGCCTGGGCGCTCGTGACGACGCTCGTCGCGGCGCTGCGGCCGCTGGCGGTGCGGCCGCCTGCCTTTCTCCGGCGGCGATGGCGCGTTGTCCGCGCTTGGGGGCGCGCTCGCCTCGGTTGCGGCGACAGCCGGCATGGCGGCGTCATCCGACGGGCGCGGCGCGGCGCTGGGCGCGCTTGTCTCCGCGTCGCGGCGACGAAAGCGGGGCCGGCGCCGACCTTCCGGCCGTGCCGCCCGGCCCGGCCGCCAAACGTCGATCATCGCCGGTTCCGCGGCCGGCTGATCGTCCACGGATTCGCTGGCCGGTTCGGCCGCGGCCATTGCGGACGGGGCGGGTGGCGCATCAGCCATCGGCGCGATGGTGACGATGTCTGCGGTGGGCTGCAGGACGTCTTCGACAGCGGCGGCTGCGGCGACCTCGGCCGTTTCGGCTGCCGGCTCGGCCGCCGAAACGGCGATGGGCTCGGCTGCCGGCGCGGCATCAGCGTCGGCTGGCTGATCCGCCGCCGGTATCTCGGTTGTCTCGGTTTGCCAGCTCGCCGCCGGTATCTCGGTCGTCTCGGTTTGCGCGCTCGCCTCCGCTGTCGGCGCGACAGTCTCCGGCTCACGCGACGGCGAGGGCTGGGCGGGCTCCGGCGGCTTCGGCCGCTGTTCCATGCGGTAGCCCAGCGAGCGGAGTATCGAGGCAAAGTCCTCGCCCGAGGCCCCGGTCAACGAGGTCATGCCGTTGAATACCGTGAAGCCGCCGCCGGTGACGGCGCCGGGCGGCTTCGCTCCGGCGGCGCCCTCGCGCCACGCCAGTGCCGGCCGGATCAGATCGGCCAGCCGCTCCAGAATATCGACGCGCACTGCGCGTTCGCCGCACACCCGATAGCCGGCGGTGCGATAGAGCGACGGGTCGATTTCGCGATTGAGCGGAATCGAGGTGCGGCCGCTGCCCGCAAGATGCAGCAGATCGTCGAGTCCCTTGCTCTGCGGCCCTTCGTGCGCCAGCGCAAAGAGCTGTGCGGCAAGCGCGCGCGGCGCCGGCTTCAACAGCGCCGGAATGTAGATGTGGTAGGCGCCGAAGCGGACGCCGTACTTGCGCAACGTGGCGCGCGCCGGCTGCTCCAGGCCCTTAACGTCCTCGGCCACCTTCTGGCGGTCGAGCACGCCGAGCGCCTCGACCAGCTGGAAGGCGACGCCGCGGGCGATGCCGGTCACGTCTTCGGCTGCAGCCAGCACGAACAGCGGGCCGAGCAGCTTTTCGAGATGGGCTTTCAACCAGGTGGCAAGCCGGGCCTCGACCGTATCGCGCGGCGCGCCGGTCAAGTGTTCGTCGGCGATGACGCGCACGCGCGGCCGCAACGCGTCTTCACCGGCGATGAGCTTGCCGACCGCGGCGCCGGTCCAGCGGATCGTGCCGTCCCCGGCCAGCACCAACTGGGCATCGGGAGCTTCGCCAAGCTGCACGGCTCGCGTGGCGATCTCGCCGGCCAGCGCCTTCTGCGCGGCGTTGTGCAGCGCCTGGGCCTCCGATCCGCCCGAGGACGCATCGGCCAGGAAGACGAAACCATCGAGCCGGCCGATGACATGACCCTCGACGACGACCTCGCCGGTTTTGTTGATCTGCGGCTCGAGCATCGCGTTCTCGCGCAGCCGCCGCATCAACACGCTGGTGCGGCGATCGACGAAACGCTCGATGAGCCGCTCGTGCAGCGCGTCGGACAGCTTGTCTTCGACGGCGCGGGTGACGGCTTGCCAGTGCTCGGGGTCGGCAAGCCAATCGGGGCGGTTGGCGGCGAACGTCCAGGTCCGGATATGGGCGATACGGGTCGACAGCGTGTCGATATCGCCGTCGGTCCGGTCGGCCTGGGCGATCTGCTGCGCGAACCAGTCGGTCTCGATGCGGCCGTCGAGTTGCAAATACCGGTACAGCGTGACCGCGAGCTCGGCATGATTGGCCGGCGCGATCTTGCGATAATCCGGAATCTGGCAAATCTCCCACAGCCGCTCGACGTCGGCTGACGTGCGGGTCATGGCGCGCACCTCGTCGTCGCGCGCGGCGTGTTCGAGCACCAGAATGTCCTCGGCCACGGGCGCGCGCGCCAACGCGCTTTCGGTCGGCGCCGCCGCCAGCGTCGCCTGCAGGGCGCCGATCGAGGAGAAGTCGAGATCGGAGTTGCGCCATTGCACGAGCTTCACCGGCTCGAAGCTGTGGGTTTCGAGTGCCTGGACCAATTCGGTGTCGAACGGCGGGCAGCGGCCGGTGGTGCCGAAGGTGCCGTCGCGGGTGGCGCGGCCGGCGCGGCCGGCGATCTGCGCCAGCTCCGAGGGGCTGAGCTTGCGGTACTGATAGCCGTCGAACTTGCGATCGGACGCAAAGGCGATGTGATCGACGTCGAGATTGAGCCCCATGCCGATGGCGTCGGTCGCCACCAGGTAGTCGACCTCGCCCGACTGATAGAGCTCGACCTGCGCGTTGCGGGTGCGCGGCGACAATGCGCCGAGCACCACCGCGGCGCCGCCGCTCTGGCGGCGGATCAGCTCGGCGATGGCGTAAACCTCTTCGGCGGAGAACGCCACGATAGCCGAGCGCCGCGGCAGCCGCGTCAGCTTTTTCTCGCCCGCGAAGGTGAGTTGCGACAGCCGCGGCCGGCTGACCAGGCTGGCGCCCGGCAAGAGCCGCTCGACGATCGGCCGCATCGTTGCAGCGCCGAGCATCAGCGTTTCCTCGCGGCCGCGCCGGTGCAGCATGCGATCGGTGAAGACATGGCCGCGTTCGAAATCGGCGGCGAGCTGGATTTCATCGACGGCGAGGAACGCCACATCCAGATCGCGCGGCATCGCCTCGACGGTGGCGACCCAGAACCGCGGATTGGGCGGCTTGATCTTCTCCTCGCCGGTGACCAGCGCGACGGCCTCGGCGCCGACCCGCTCCACCGCACGATTATAGACTTCGCGGGCCAGCAGCCGCAGCGGCAGGCCGATCAGCCCGGACGAATGCGCCAACATCCGCTCGATGCCGAGATGGGTCTTCCCGGTATTGGTCGGGCCGAGCACGGCGGTAACGCCGGCGCCACGGGCGCGCAGGTTACGGTCGGCAGGCGGTGAGAAGGAAATCGGCATCAAGAGTCCGGCATGGCGCCCCTGCCCTCCCGCCCGCGTTGGGAGATGGGGAAGGAAGAGGACGTGCAGTGTGTATCACAACGTGACGCTGGATAGGCCTGTGCTTAACGTGTGGAACGAGTCTGGAACGAATCGCGGCCGAATCGGCGACTCGCGGGTTGTTCGAGTTCGTTCACTGCGACATATGGCGCAACGAGCGGACCTATACACCACATGGGGTGGAATCCCTGATTTTCGCCGGTCGCTGCAAGGCCAAAAGCGTTAACGGGTCGGAGGATCATGATTCCGCGGCGAGTCAAGTGACAACCTCCTGTGGATAACGGGGACATCCCGGCGCGCCATAAATCGCAAATAGGTGTCGGCAAGGCTTCATCCAAGCTTCGCGGCAACGCTCCATGACCGCGCCCCGGCGCGCACTCACTGCGTCTTCGCGCTGATACTGGGGTGCGGCGGTTGCGGGATTACGACAAACTGAGTCGCCTGCAAGACCCCGTTGCCGAGCGGCGTCGGCATCGCAAATCGGAACGGCGCCAGCACCCGCGTGCCGGCGATCGGCGCCAGCCACACCTCGGCGTCGCGCAGGTCGATCAGGTATTTGATAACCGGGCGATTCGGTACGTAGCCGGAAATCGGCGCGAAATAGACGCCGCAAACCACCGCGGGGCCCTGATAGCCTTTTTCCGCCTTGACCATGTCAATACGTCTGAACTCGCTGTTCAGGTCGTAGCGCACCCGGCCATCGAACACCGGAACCTTGCGGCCGCAGGCCTGCGGGGAAACCGGGTCGCCGCTGCCGCCGACCCGGGCCAACGCCGAACTCATGGGATCGACCACGCCGCGGCGATCCGCATCGCTCACCGGGATGCGATCGGGATGCGGCGGCAGCGGGGGTTCGACCGCGTAGTCTTTGACGTTGCCGCCGACCAGCGCAATGCGAACATCATCGATGATCGCGTGGCCGTAATCAACGCTTTCCGCATAGCTCGACGGCACCGGGAGCCCGCCGCTGAAAACGCCGCGCGCCGCGCTGGTGCCGCGGGCGCTGGAGAAGATCCGAAAGATCCCCGTGGTCGCGCCGCTGGCTGCGGCGCTGTATTGATCGTTGTCGATTTCGATGACCCAGTTGCCGCGGCCGATCGGAATGCCGGCGACGCTGGCGGTATATTCGGCCTCCAGGCGCTCTTGCGCGGCGGCGGCATGATGGGAGTCGGCCGCCGTCAGCGCGACGACGCAGGTCACGGCGGCAAAAGCGGCGGAAACGGCGGGGGCGGCACGACGAGGAAGCCGTATCGGCATGGACACTGGAAGTGTTTTCCTCACTGCCGCCGGATCGGCGGAACGCCGAAAAAACTACGATTTCGCCGGGCACGGCCGCGATGCGAAAACCCGCATTGTGTTGTCGGAGAATGCGTCGTTTGTGTGGTTTTGCCGCACCGCGCGGGGTACCGCACTGTAACGGCGCGTAGCCGACATCGACTTGACGGTCCCGCGAGGCCTGATTATAGCTCCGGCGCATTCCCACATCGTCGTCAGTCGGCGCTGGACGCAACTGACCTATGCGGATTTAAGCCAGATTTTACGACCAGGATTTCACGACCATGGCATGGCGCTGCGAGTTGACCGGAAAGATCCGCCAGATCGGGCATAAAGTGAGCCATTCGAACCGCAAGACCAAGCGGCGGTTCTTGCCCAATCTGCTCAATGTCACGTTGATATCGGACGCGCTCAACCGCTCTGTCCGGCTGCGGATTTCGGCCAACGCGCTCAAGACCGTCGATCATCGCGGCGGCCTCGACGCCTTCCTGCTCAAGGCCGCCGACGCCGAACTGTCGCCGCGGGCGCTCGAGCTCAAGCGCAAGGTCGTCAAGAAGCGCGCCGCCGTCGCGGCGTAACGAGACTCCCCCCGGTCCTTTCTTTGCCGTCGTGCCGGGACGTGTCGCGGGCTTTGACGCTTGGCGGCGCAGCCTGCGCAAAGGCCGCTCCTTGCGCTGGCGGCGCTCGCTTGCGCGCCATATGCTTGCGCGATCCAATGCTGTCCCCCGAGGAGACGCCCATGGAAACCGCCATGTCCGTTCAAGCCCGCAAAGTGGTGCATGAGGATATCAAGCCAGCGAATCCGCCGGAGCGCGCCGCGCATTATCTCGACGCGCCCAACATGCCGTGGGAACAGACGAAGTTTGCCGGCATCCAGATCAAGGTGCTCTACACCGACGGCAACGGCGTCACGACCGCGCTGTTCAAGCTTGCGCCCGGCGCCGTGGTGCCGTTGCACGAGCACACCGCGCTCGAGCAGACCTATGTGATCGAGGGCTCGCTCGAAGATCACGAGGGCAAGTGCGGGCCCGGCCAGTTCGTCTGGCGGCCGGCCGGCAATCAGCACGAGGCGGTAGCGCCCAACGGCGCGGTGCTGCTGGGATTTTTCCTGAAGCCGAACCGCTTTGCCTACGGCGAGAAGTTTTTCACCGAAGCCGGCGAACGATAAGCGGCACGTCGATGCCGCATGCCGATGCGTGGGACGCCGGGCTGGCGGCGACCGGACTGCTTCGTGTCGCGCTCTTCCTTCCGCAGTACGCCAAAGACCATGCCGCCGGCGAACTGCGCGGCATCGGTACGGGATTTATCGCGATCGAAATCGCCCCCGTCCTGGCCGCGCGCCTCGGCGCGACGCTGCGCTTCGTGGAATATCCGTCGCCGGCGGCGGCCATTGCGGGATTGCAGAGCGACGCCTGCGACGTTGCATTTCTGGGCATCGAACCGTCGCGCGCCGTCGCGGTGGATTTCTCGCCGCCGATTTTCCAGTTCGACTACACGTTCTTGGTGCCGGCCGGCTCGGCGATCCAGAGCGCCGCCGATGTCGATCGCGCGGACGTTCGCATCGCCGTGGTCGACAGCCATGCCTCGGCGTTGGCGCTGCGGCGCATCGTCAAGCACGCCGAACTGGTCGGCGCGACATTGCCGGACGCGGCATTCGAACGCTTTTGCGCCGGCAAAGTCGATGCCTTCGCGTTGCCGCGCGATCACTTGCTCGACTATGCGGGCAGGCTGCCTGGCTCGCGCGTGCTCGACGACAGCTACGGCGTCAACCGCGTGGCGATGGCGGTGGCGAAAGGCCGCGCCGGACGGCTGTCCGTTATTACGGAATTTGCCGAGGCGGCCAAGGCGTCGGGCCTCGTGCAGCAGACCATCGCGCGCGGCGGCTTGCGCGGCTACGACGTGGCGCCCGCGGCACGGCGCAGTTGAGCTATTTGGTCGAGATCTTCTGCAACACCGGCAGCCAGGTTTGCTGCTGCTTGTCGACGAAGGCTTGGGTTTCGTCCGCCGTCATGGCGCGCGCGTAGCTGCCGGTGGCGGCGAGCTTCTTCTTGACCGCCGGATCGGTGACGACTTTCGTCAGATCGGCGCTGACCTTGCTGATGATAGCCGCCGGCGTGCCGACCGGCGCGGCGAAGATAAGCCAGCCGGCCGCCGAGAATCCCGGAATGGTCTCCGCCACGGTCGGCAGGTCGGGAAATTCAGGCAGCCGCTGCGGCGCCGCCGTCGCGATCAGCTTGACCTGTCCGGCGTTGACCGCGCCGATGATGCCCGAATAGCCCTCGATGATCATCGAGACGCGGCCGGCGGCGACGTCGCTCAGCGCGGCGGCCGGACCGCCGTTATAGGGCACCGGAATGAGATTGATGCCGGCCTGCTGCTGCAACAAGATGCCGGTCAGATGGGTCATCCGGCCGACGCCCGAGATTGCGATCGACAGCGTGCCGGGATTCTTCTTGGCGTGATCGATCAGTTGCGGCAGCGTCGAAATCCCGCTGGCCGGATCGACGGCGATGAACATCGGCTGTTCGGCGATAAAGCCGATCGGGAGAAAATCGCGCGGCAGCTTGACCGGCAGATTGGGCGCGACCGTCGGCAGCGCCACGAAGGTCGATAACGCGGGCGCATAAAGCGTGTAACCGTCGGCAGCCGCGTCGGCCGCGGCGCGCGCGGCGATGCTGCCGTTGGCGCCCGGATGATTGACCACGACGGCGTTCTGTCCCCAGATTTTGTCGAGCCCGTCGGCGACAATGCGCGTCGCGACGTCCGGGCTGGCGCCGGCGCCGGCATCGGAAATGATGGTCACCGCCTTGTCCGGATAGTTTCCGGCCTGCGCGGGCGCGGCCGAAGCCGCCGGCAGCGCCAGCACCGCAATGGCCATTCCCAACCAAGACCGCTGCCCGTTCATGTCTCCTCCACGTTCTTTTATATCTGCGCCGGTTATATCTGCGCCGGTACGCCGCGCGATGGCGCATGGCGGCCGCCGCAACAGTCCAGAGCATGATCCGGAAAAGCCTGCCCTCGGACTTGATCCGGGGGTGGAAACCGGTTTTCCGAGATCATGCCCAATCAAAATGCCAGGGCGCCAATCGATTCAATCGGAAACGATTGGCGCGCTAGCCGTGCAACCGGCGCGGCCGGGCCGCCCGCGCCGGACGCATCCGCTCGTCTTTCGGTCCTTCGTCGAACAACTCGGCCAGTTTTTCGGTCATGACGCCGCCGAGTTCTTCGGCGTCGACGATGGTCACGGCGCGCCGGTAGTAGCGCGTCACGTCGTGGCCGATGCCGATGGCGATCAACTCGACCGGCGAGCGGGTCTCGATGTCCTCGATCACCCAGCGCAGGTGGCGTTCCAGATAATTGCCCGGATTGACCGACAGCGTCGAATCGTCGACCGGCGCGCCGTCGGAGATCATCATCAGGATCTTGCGCGTTTCCGGCCGCGCCAGCAGGCGCTTGTGGGCCCAGTCGAGCGCTTCGCCGTCGATGTTCTCCTTGAGCAGTCCCTCGCGCATCATCAGGCCGAGATTCTTGCGCGCCCGGCGCCACGGCGCGTCGGCCGCCTTGTAGATGATGTGGCGCAGATCGTTCAGCCGGCCCGGATTGGCCGGCTTGCCCTGGGCGAGCCAGGATTCGCGCGATTGCCCGCCCTTCCAGGCCCGCGTGGTGAAACCCAAAATCTCCACCTTGACGCCGCAGCGTTCCAGCGTGCGCGCCAGAATGTCGGCGCAGGTCGCCGCCACCGTGATCGGGCGGCCGCGCATCGAGCCGGAATTGTCGAGCAGCAGCGTCACCACGGTGTCGCGGAAGTCGGTGTCCTTCTCGCGCTTGAACGACAGCGGATGCATCGGATCGACGATGACCCGCGACAACCGCGCCGGATCGAGCAAGCCTTCCTCGAGGTCGAACTCCCAGGAGCGATTCTGCTGGGCCAGCAACAGCCGCTGCAGGCGGTTGGCCAGGCGCGCGACCACCCCTTGGAGATTCGACAGCTGCTTGTCGAGATAACCGCGCAGGCGTTCGAGCTCTTCCGGCTCGCACAAATCCTCGGCGCCGACGATCTCGTCGAATTTGCTGGTATAGGGCCGGTAGTCGGGGCCGCGCGGCTCGTTACGGTTCTGGCGCGGCCGCCACGGCTCCGCCGCGGTCTCGGATTCGCCCATCTCGGTATCGTCGGCCATCTCGGCGGCCGGCGCATCGAGCGCTTCGGAGCTCGAGTCGGGCAATTCCTCGGCCGAAGCCTCGGCCTCTGCGCTCATCCGCTCGCTGTCGGCGGAATCCGACGCCTCGCCGTCCTGACCCTGTTCGTCGTTGCGATTGTCCTCGTCGCCGTCGTCGCCGTCCTCCTCGTCGGATTCGCTGGAGCGGTCCTCGCCCATGTCCAGGCAATCGAGCAGGTCGTGCACGACGTCGCCGAACCGGCGCTGGTCGTTGAGCACGCGTTCGAGGCGATCAAGATTGCGGCCGGCGCGCTCCTCGATCAGCGGACGCCACAGCTCGACGAGCTTGCGCGCGGTCGCCGGCGGCGTGTCGCCGGTGAGCCGCTCGCGCACGATCATGGCCAGCGCCTCCTCGATCGGCGCGTCGGCACGGTCGGTGATCTCGTCGAACTTGCCGCGGTGGAAACGATCGTCGAGCATGGCGGCGAGATTTCTGGCGACACCGCCCATGCGGCGCGATCCGATCGCCTCGACGCGGGCCTGCTCGACCGCCTCGAACACCGCGCGGGCCTGTTGGCCGCCGGGAACGAGCTTGCGATGCACCGCCGGATCGTGACAGGCGAGCCGCAGCGCGATCGAATCGGCGTGGCCGCGCACGATCGCGGCTTCCCGCTCGTTGAGGCGGCGCGGCGGCTCCGGCAGCCGCGCCTTGCCGCCGGCCATGCCGGGCCGTTCGGCGGCGAACGACACTTCCAGATCGCTCTTGCCGGCGATGGCGCGCAGGCAGACGCTGACCGCGCGCTTGAACGGCTCGGTCGGCGCTTCCTTTGACGGGGTCTTGGGTTTGATATTGGATGACATCGTTTCAATCATCATTCCGGGCGCCAACGGCGCGAATCCGGAAATCCATATCCGCTATCCGGCGACTCAATCTCGACACCGCGCTGCTGGGGCTCGCGCCTTCGCCAGGGCGACGTTACGACAACGCGACATTCACCGCACTTTCCGGCAACTCCTGACCGAAGCAGCGCTGATAGAATTCCGCCACCAGCGGCCGCTCCAGCTCGTCGCATTTGTTGACGAAGGTCAGCCGGAACGCGAAGCCGATGTCGCCGAAGATTTCGGCGTTCTCGGCCCAGATGATCACCGTGCGCGGGCTCATGACGGTCGACAGATCGCCGTTCATGAAGGCGTTGCGGGTGAGATCGGCGACCCGCACCATCTTGGAGACGATGTCGCGGCCCTCCGCCGTGCGGTAGTGCTTGGCCTTGGCGAGCACGATGTCGACTTCGTTGTCGTGCGGCAGATAATTGAGCGTGGTGACGATCGACCAGCGGTCCATCTGGCCCTGGTTGATCTGCTGGGTGCCGTGATAGAGGCCGGACGTATCGCCTAAGCCCACCGTGTTGGCGGTGGCGAACAGGCGGAACGCCGGGTGCGGCTTGATCACCTTGTTCTGGTCGAGCAGCGTCAGCCGGCCGGACGACTCCAGCACGCGCTGGATGACGAACATCACGTCAGGACGGCCGGCGTCGTATTCGTCGAAGCACAAGGCGACGTTGTTCTGCAGCGCCCATGGCAGGATGCCGTCGCGGAATTCCGTCACCTGCATGCCCTCGCGGATGACGATGGCGTCCTTGCCGATCAGATCGACGCGGCTGATGTGGCTGTCGAGGTTGACCCGCACGCACGGCCAGTTCAGCCGCGCCGCGACCTGCTCGATGTGGGTCGACTTGCCGGTGCCGTGATAGCCGGTGACGATGACGCGGCGGTTCCTGGCAAAGCCGGCGAGGATGGCGAGCGTGGTCGGCTTGTCGAACCGGTAATCCGCGTCGAACTCCGGCACGTATTCGTCGGGCTCGGAATAGGCCGGCACTTCCAGGTCGCTGTCGATGCCGAACAGCTGGCGAATCGACACTTTCATGTCCGGCAAGCCGGATCGCGTTTCTGTTGCGAGACTCATTGCTCCTCCGTGTCCTCGGCAGGGAACTGTCCGAGGCACGTCCCCCGCTTGCGGCGGAGGGTAGGAGGGGGACGGTCGGATGTCGGGTTACGTTTAGCAGAAGCGCCTAGGGGCGCGAAAGCCACCCGCAAGCTCAGCAGAAGCCGGCGGACTTCAGGTAATTATAGGCCTGGATGATCTCCCGAAGCTGCTCTTCGGACCCCCGATCGCCGCCATTGGCGTCGGGATGATGACGTTTCACCAAAACCTTGAACTTGGCCTTGATATCGGCCCGTTTGGCGTCGGCTTCAAGGCCGAGCACGTCCAGCGCGCGGCGTTGCGCATTGAAAATCTTGCGGCCCTCGGCTGTCCCGCGCGCATGGCCCCCCGGGCGCGCGGCGGTCTCGCCGAACAGCGAGAACGGGTCCTCGGCCGCGAAGCCCTCGGCATGAAACGCGGCCTGGCCGCGCCGCGCCGGGCGCTGGCCGCCGATCGAGCCCATTTTCCAGGTCGGCCGGTGGCCGGTGATCGATTCCTTCTGATACTGGGCGATGGCGTCGTCGCTCATGCCGGCGAAGAAGTTATATGAATTGTTGTATTCGCGCACATGCGCCAGGCAGAACTGCCAATATTCGGCGGCGCGCAGCCGGCCTTTCGGCGCCCGATGGGTGGCCTGCGCCTCGCAGGACGGCCATTGGCAGCCGGGCAGCTCCTTGCGGGTGCTGCGGTCCTGGTCGGGCTTGACCCTGATGCGATCGAACAGCGGTGAATTCGTGCTCATCAATTGCGATTATGCGGGTGCGGCGATAACACCTTCAAGACTTGACAGACGACAAATCAACGCGGCGCGATGATTTGACGTTAACAAAGCGCGTCGCTCTTTATTGAGCACGATCCTCGCGGGAATGCGTTAGCCCTTTGTCGGCGTCACGTTCGAGGCGCGAGTCGTGACGCGCAAGACGAGTATGCAAGATGGCCATGCAAGATACCATTACGACAAAGCTCCACGCCGCCTTTGCGCCCGAAAGCCTTGACGTCGAGGATGAATCCCACATGCATGCCGGCCACGCCGGACACCGCCCCGGCGGCGAGAGCCATTACAGGGTGTATATTGTGTCGGAAGCCTTCCGCGGGAAGAGCCGGCTCGAACGCCACCGCATGATCAACGCCGCGCTGGCTACGGAGCTCGCCGGCGGCGTGCACGCGCTGGCGATCCACGCGCAGGCGCCGGGGGAAGGCGGCTAGCGGCGCCGCGGCGTCGCCGGCGAGCGGCAGTGGCGTGCCGCCGCGGCTCCGTCTCGCTTACGCCTTCTGCTCTGACCGTGCGTACGGCCCATAGCCGGGGCGGTAGCTTTTCTCGTCGAGGAATTGGCTCATGCCCTTGGCACGGCCGCCTTCCTTGTCCTGGAAGCGCATCTCCTGGCTCTTGGCCTGCAGATAATCGGCGGCCTGCTCGTGCGGCACATTGCGCACGTTCTTCACCGCGATTTTGGTCGCCCTCAGCACTTCGGGATTGAGCTTCATGAGCCGCTGCGCCAACGTAATGGTCTCCTCGCGCAATTTGTCGCGCGGCACCGCCTTGTTGATGAGCCGGATTTTCTCCGCCATCTTGCCGTCGAAGGTCTCGCCGGTCATCGCCAGCCAGACCGCGTCACGCAGGCCAAGCGCGTCGGTCAGCGCCTTCGATACGAAGCCGCCGGGCAGAATGCCCCAGTTGACCTCGGACAAACCGAATTTGGCGTCCTCCGCGGCGATGGCGAAATCACAGGCGATGAGCTGGGTGAAGCCGCCGCCGAAGCAGAAGCCGTTGACCATGGCGATGGTCGGCTTCGGATAGGTGAACAGCTTCTGCCAGCGCCAGTAGTGGCTGGCCCAGGAGGCGCGCGCGCGGTCGGCCGGCTTGTTGTCGAGCTCGCGGAAATACAGCTTCAGGTCCTGCCCGGCGCACCAGGCCTCGCCGGCGCCGGTGAGCACCAGCACCTTGGTTTCCGGGTCGGACTCCAGTTCGTCCAGCACATTGGCCATGTCGAAATGCAGTTGCGGACTCATGGCATTGCGCTTTTCCGGCCGATTGAGGATCACCCAGGTCAGGCCCGCGTTGGCGCCGGTGTCACGCTCGATTTTGACTGTTTCGTAGCTGCCGTTCGCCATGGTTCGCGTCTCCCCGTTACTGTGGCGTTGCAATCGGAATTTGCTCTAACTTGCCTTAGCCGCGAGCTTGCGCACCAGCGGCGTGACGCGCAAGGCAGTGATGCGGTTGCGGCTCTTGCGCAAAACGTGAAAACGGAAGCCGTGAAAGGTGAAGCTCTGCCCGGGCTCCGGGATCGAGCGGGTTTCGTGGATGACGACGCCGGCGATTGTCGTCGCCTCGTCGTCGGGGATATTCCAATCCATCGCCCGGTTGAGGTCGCGCACCGGCACGGCGCCATCGACATTGACCGAGCCGTCCGGCAGCGGCCGCACGCCCGGCACCGCGATGTCATGCTCGTCGGTAATGTCGCCGACGATCTCCTCGACGATGTCCTCCAGCGTCACCAGGCCCTCGAGCTCGCCGTATTCGTCGACCACCAGCGCGAACGGCGTCTTGCGATGACGGAACGCCTTGAGCTGCTCGGCCAGCGGCATGGTGTCGGGCACGAACCAGGGCGCTTTCGCCAAAGCCGCAATGTCGACCTTGGCGGCGTCGCCGGCCGCCGCATGCAAGGCGCGCCAGACCTCCTTGGCGTTGAGCACGCCGATGACATTGTCCTGCGAGCCGCGCCACAGCGGCAGCCGCGTGACGCCGGCGGCCAGCACGGCATCGATCAGCTCGCGCGGCGGCTGGTCGGCATCGAGCATCACCATTTTGGTGCGATGGACCATCACGTCGGACACCGTCATCGCCCGCAGATCGAGCAGGCCGCCCATCATGTCGCGGTCGTGCTTCTCGACCACGCCGGCGCGGTGCATGAGATCGACGGCGCCGCGCAACTCCTCGTCCGGCGACAGGATCGATTGGATCTTGCCGACCGGCATGCCCAGCGCGCGCAGCATGAGCTGCACCAACCGCTCGACACCTTTGAGGATCGGAGAAAACAAGCGCACCGTGGCTTCGACCGGCTGCGCGACCACGAGCGCGATCCGATCGGGCGCGTTGAAGGCGGCGGTTTTCGGCAGCACCTCGGCGACGACGAAGATCAACACCGTCATGGCGACAGTCGCGTAGATCACCCCGGCTTCACCGAAATAAGCCAGCAGCAGGCCGGTCGCCAAAGTGGAGGCGGCGATGTTGGTGAAGTTGTTGACGAACAGGATCGCGCCGAGAAGCCGCTCGCGCTTCGCCAACAGCCGGTTGACGATCTTGGCGTTCTGATTGCCCTGCTGTTCCAGCCGCAGCATGGCCGCGCGCGACGAGGCCGCCAGCGCCGTCTCGCTCGCCGAGAAGAACGCCGACACCAGGAGGCAGATAAAAACCGCCAGCACCGCCAGCCAATCGACAAGGCTCATGGTTCCGCAAGCTTCTCGCTGAGAAACGCGCGCACCTCGCGCGCGTCGACGCCCGGCTCGACAAAGGCCGCGCCGATGTCGCGCACCAGGATGAATGTAAGCATTCCGCGCTTCACTTTCTTGTCCTGGGCGATCAGGTCCATCAATCGATCGAGCGGCGGCGGCGGGCCGGCAATATCGCGCACGGTGGTCGGCAAGCCGACCTCGGCCAGATGGCGGATCGCGCGCGCGGCTTGCGCCTTCGGCACAAGCCCCTGCCGCCGCGCCGAAAATTCGAATGCCAGCGCCATGCCGGCGGCGATCGCTTCGCCGTGCAGCAGCCGATCGGAGAAGCCGCAGGCCGCCTCCAGCGCATGGCCGAAGGTGTGGCCGAGATTGAGCAGCGCGCGGTCGCCGGTCTCGCGCTCGTCGCGGGCGACGATCGCCGCCTTGGCGCGGCAGCTCTCGGCGATCGCGTGTTCGCGGGCCGGACCGCCGGCGAACACGTCCCGCCAGTTGCGCTCCAGCCAGGCGAAGAAGCGCGAATCGCCGAGCAGGCCGTATTTGACGAGTTCGGCATAGCCGGCGCGAAATTCGCGCGCCGGCAGCGTGTCGAGCAGCGCCGTGTCGGCCAGCACCAGGACCGGCTGATGGAACGCCCCGACCAGATTTTTGCCGTGGGCGGAATCGATCGCGGTCTTGCCGCCGACCGAGGAATCGACCTGCGCCAGCAGCGTGGTCGGCACCTGCACGTAATCGAGGCCGCGCCGCACCACGGCTGCGGCGAAGCCGGCCAGATCGCCAATGACGCCGCCGCCCAGCGCGACCACGAGATCGCCGCGCTCGATGCGCGAAGCGATCACGGCCTCGCAGACCTGCTCGAACACGCGATAGCTCTTCGAGGCTTCGCCGGCGGGAACGATGACGCGGCTGAGCGCCACCGCGGCGTGGCGCAGCGACGCTTCGGCGGCATCCAGATGATGGCGCGCCACATTGTCATCGGTAACGATGACGACTTTGGCGCCGGGCCGCAGCGCGGCGATGCGGGCGCCGAGCGTCGTCAACAGGCCGCGGCCGATAACGATCTCATAGCTGCGCGACCCGAGCGCAACCTGAACCGTGGTGGGCTCGGTACACAGCGGCGCGATCATTCGCCGGCCTCGCGCTGCGACGGCGGCGGCACCTGCAGGAAGGCGGCAAGCGCCGTCATGATTTCGGTAACGACCGCCTCATGGGGCACCTCTTGCGACTGCACGGTGAGATCGGACTGCGCGTAGATCGGCTCGCGCGCGACCAGAAGCTCGCGCAGCGTCGCCGCCGGGTCGGCGGTTTGCAGGAGCGGCCGTTCGTTCTTGCGCTTGTTGATCCGCCGCAGCAGAACGTCGAACTCCGCGGCAAGCCAGATCGACACGCCCTTGGCCTTGATGGCCGCGCGCGTCTCGGCATTCATCACCGCGCCGCCACCGGTCGCCAGAACCTGCGGACCGCCCTCCAGCAGGCGGGCGATGACGCGGGCCTCGCCGTTGCGGAAATCGGCCTCGCCGCGGCGCGCAAAAAAGTCGGCGATGCTCATACCGGCCGCCTTCTCGACTTCGGTGTCGGCGTCGACGAACGGGATGTTCAGGCGCGCGGCGAGGCGGCGGCCAACCGACGACTTGCCAACCCCCATCATGCCGACCAGCACGATCGAGCGCGCCCCCAGCGCGTTCAAGATCGCGGCTGCCGACGGCCCGCCGATCGTGCAATTTTGTATAGTAATATCAGTCATATAATCTCAAATCCGAGGGCCAATGCCAAGCGATCCGCCAGCGGTCTTGCCTTGTCACTTGCCACATTTGGGTGAACGTGATCGTACTCGCTCCCGCCCACCGGCACCAACGGGATGAACGCGGCCTAGCTGACGATGCCGAGCCTGCTCCGGTTACTCGCAGTGATCGCCATACTGAGCGCAACCGTCTATGGCGGCCTTTATGCGCTGGCGCACTTCGTGCAGCCAAGGCCCCGCGAGATCACCGTGTCGATCCCACCCGACAGGTTCTTCAAGGAGCATTGAGGGCGGACACCATGGCCAGCGCAACAGCCCGTGCCAAGAACCCCGCAGCGCGGCATTCCGACCAGCGGCTGGTGGCGCTTTATCTCGACATGCTGGCGGCGGAGCGCGGCGCCGGGATCAATACGCTCGAGGCCTACCGCCGCGACCTCGCGGATTTCAGCGCCGCTTTGGCCAGCGCCGGCCGTTCGATCGCGACGGCGGCGACCGACGATTTGCGCAGCTATCTGGTCGAACTCGACCGGCGCGCCATGAAGCCGGCGACGGTCGCGCGCCGGCTGTCGGCCGTTCGTCAGCTGTATCGTTTCCTCTACGCCGAAGGGCAGCGCAAGGACAATCCCGCCGCCGTGCTTGAAGGTCCGAAGCGGGCGCGGCCGCTGCCGAAAACGCTGACCATCGCCGAGGTCGACCGGCTGTTGCGCGCGGCCGGGGCGATCGATCCGGCGGCGCCCATTCCGCTGCGGCTGCGCGCCGCACGGCTCGCCTGCTTCGTCGAGATGCTGTACGCCACCGGACTGCGCGTCTCCGAGCTCATCGCGCTGCCGGCTTCGGCGGCCCGCCGCGACGCCCGGGTCATCGTCGTGCGCGGCAAGGGCAACAAGGAGCGTCTGGTACCGCTCAACGATGCGGCCAAGCGCGCCACCGCAGCCTACCTGGCGTTGCTCAAGGAGGCGGCGAAGGATGCCGGCTCGAAGTGGCTGTTTCCCTCGTTCGGCGAGAGCGGCCACCTGACGCGGCAGCATCTGGCGCGCGAGCTCAAGGCGCTCGCCGCCGCGTCGGGGCTGCGCGCCGCGCAGGTCAGCCCGCACGTGCTGCGCCATGCCTTCGCCAGCCATCTCCTGCACAACGGCGCCGACCTGCGCGTGGTCCAGACGCTGCTCGGCCATGCCGATATCTCGACCACCCAGATTTACACCCACGTGCTCGAAGAGCGCCTGAAAAGCCTGGTGCGCGATCTGCATCCGTTGGCGGAGGGGTAAGCATGGCCTCGCATCATATTTTGATTGACATTCGATGATTGTCGCGCTGATCAAAGAGGCGAAAGTGGAAATCGGGAAATCGCATCACGGGCGACGGCGGAAGAGAAATCTCTTATCGCACGATGTTCCGAGCAACGCCCCCAGCGACCCGTTCGAGGCAAAGATGAATAAGCAGGATGCGATCGACATTCTTGTCGGCCATCAAGACGAATTGCGCGCGCGCGGTGTGCGCCACGCTGCATTGTTCGGCTCGGTTGCCCGTGGTGAAGCGGGCCCGCTAAGCGACCTCGATATCATGATCGAAATGGCGCCCGAGGCGTCACTGGACATCTTTGCGTATGTCGAACTGAAAAACTTCATCGCTGCGCTCTTTCCAGGGTCGGTCGACGTCGTCAACAAGGATGCGCTCAAACCTTACGTTCGGCCGCCAGCGACTGCAGATTCGATCTATGCGTTCTAATCCTGCTGTCGGTCCGCTGACCGATATCCGCGAAAACATCGACTTGGCATTTTCATTCATCGGGCAAGCCTCGGTGGATCAATTCCTTTCAGATCGCCGCACGGTCTATGCCGTGACGCGGTGTCTTGAAATCATATCGGAGGCCTCGCGAAGATTGCCGTCCGACCTGAAGGCCCGTCATCGCCAAATACGATGGCAGGGATGGCGGGCGCCGGGAATGTCTACCGGCACGATTACGAGCTGGTGCTCGACAAGGCGGTTTGGGACACCGTACACAACAGTCTCGGACCGCTACGCACCGTCGTCGAGGAGGAACTCCGCCGGCTGGAAGGCGGCTAAGAGCTGTCACATGGTTTTTCGCCTCGGCCTTCATTGACTCAAGTCTCTTCCACGGGCGAGGTAGCCGGCGTTGCGGCGGCAGCCGGGCGTCCGTTTAGTGCAATATCCTTTGGAACAAGTTGCCGGTCATGCGTTCTTATCTCGATTTCGAAAAACCGGTGGCCGAGCTTGAGGCCAAGATCGAGGAACTGCGCGCCCTGCAGGCCGGCGGCGACGCCATTGCGATCAGCGAAGAGATCAACCGCATCGAGGTCAAGGCGGCGGCGGCGCTCAAGGACCTCTATGGCGGCCTGACGCCGTGGCAGAAGACGGCGGTCGCGCGCCATCCGCAGCGGCCGCATTGTCTCGATTACGTCGCGGCGCTGATCGAAGACTTCGTCCCGCTGGCCGGCGACCGCAAGCACGGCGAGGATGCGGCGATCGTCGGCGGTTTCGGCCGCTTCCAGGGCGAGAGCGTCTGCGTCATCGGCCATGAAAAAGGCTCCGACACCGACAGCCGGCTCAAACACAATTTCGGCATGGCCCGTCCCGAAGGCTATCGCAAGGCGGCGCGGCTGATGTCCATGGCCGATCACTTCGACATCCCCGTCATCGCGTTGATCGACACCGCCGGCGCCTATCCGGGCATCGGCGCCGAAGAGCGCGGCCAAGCCGAGGCGATCGCGCGCTCGACCGAAACCTGCCTCGCGATCGGCGTACCCAATGTGGCGGCGATCATCGGCGAGGGTGGTTCCGGCGGCGCCATCGCCATCGCCACCGCCAACCGCGTGATCATGCTGGAGCACGCCATCTACAGCGTGATCTCGCCGGAAGGCGCAGCGTCGATCCTGTGGCGCGACACCGCGAGAGCCCAGGATGCGGCGTCCAACATGAAGATCACCGCCCAGGACCTGCTGCGCTTCGGCATTATCGATACCGTCGTGCCGGAGCCGGCCGGCGGGGCCCATCGCGATCCAGCGGCGGCGATCGCCGCCACCGGGCAGGCCATCGGCGACGCCCTGGCGGGCTTGCGCGGCTTCGACCGTGCGGCGATTGCGCGGCTGCGCGGCGAGAAATTCTCCAACATCGGACGGGTGCTGGCCTGATCCGAGGCGGCCGGGACGGGTTCGTTTTGCCACAATTTTGCCCAGTTTGGTCCACGATTGCCCGCCATCCGCTCCGTGCTTGCCACGATGGTTGCTAGCGCCTTGAAATCGCCCGGCAAATTTATCGAGAATTTACCATTCATTTAAGCCGCCATGGTCAACCTTCGCAGCATCGGCGGGCTGCCTTGCGAAAGCCACCTCTTAAGGATAACGATTGGCCAGTGATGGCATGGGGTTGGTTCATCGGTTGGGGAGTATCGACTTGATCCGCGCCTCCCTTGTCCGCGCGCTGACGGCGTCGGCGGTTGTCGCCGGTGCGTTGGCGCTTGCCGGCTGCTACGGCGACGACGGCTATCAGCTGCCGACCCGCGCGATGAAAGAGCTGTCGCCCGAAATGCTGACGCTGCTCGCGCAGAAGAACATGCCGAAGGACTCGCCGATCCTGGTCCGCATCTTCAAGGAGGAATCCGAGCTCGAAGTCTGGAAGCAGGACACCACGGCACGCTACGAGCTGCTCAAGGTCTATCCGATCTGCCGCTGGTCGGGTGATCTCGGACCGAAGGTCAAGGAAGGCGATCGCCAGGCGCCCGAAGGATTTTATCCGATCACGCCCGGACTGATGAATCCCAATTCCAGCTATTACCTCGCCATCAATACCGGCTTCCCCAACGCCTACGACAAGGCGAACGACCGCCACGGCAATTTCCTGATGATTCACGGCGATTGCTCGTCGCGCGGCTGCTACGCCATGACCGACGAGCAGATCGGCGAAATCTATTCGCTGGCGCGCGAGGCATTCCTGGGCGGTGAGAAGGAATTTCAGGTTCAGGCCTACCCGTTCCGCATGACGGCGGCCAATCTGGCGCGCCACCGCAACAGCCCGAACATGGCGTTCTGGAAGATGATCAAGGAAGGCGACGATCATTTCCTGGTCTCGCACCAGGAGCCGAAGGTCGACGTCTGCGAGCGGCACTATGTGTTCGACGCGGTGCCGCCGGCCAATTCCACCAAACCGCTGGCGTTCAATCCGACCGGGCACTGCCCCGCCTTCGACACCGATCCGCAGATTGCGCAGGCCGCAATGGACAAGCAGCGCAACGACGAATATCAGCTGGCGGAATTGATCAGCCGAGACGTGCCGACTGCCCCGCTCGCGACCGAGACCGACGGCGGCATGAACCGGGTGTTTGCCGCCAAGCTCGAAAACCCGACCTACACCTACGACGACGAAGGCCATTTGCACGTGCCGCCGTTACAGCCGGGGCGGCTGCCGCCGGCCATATCGGGGCCGCGCAACTCTGACACCGAGACCGCCGGGCTGACGGGGCCCTCGGGTACCAGCGGCAGCAGCTTCGGCAGTTTCTTCAACAGCATGCTGGCATCGAAGCCGGCTTCGGCGCCAGCCGCGGCTCCAGCTTCGCCTCAGGTCGCTGCCGCCGAAACCACTCCGCCGAGCCACACCAGCTTCTTCGGCAGCCTGTTCGGCGCGAAGCAAGACAGCGCCGCGCCGGCGACCGCCGCTGGCGAAACCGACGGCAGCGAGCCGACCGCGACCGGCACGGCAAAGCCGGCGAAGTCCAGGCCGGCCGCGCATAACGAGCCCGCCGCGGTCGCCGGACTGCGGCTGAAGCCGACCCGCGACGCCGACAAGAGCGAAGTCGCCGACGCGGCGAAACCAAAGTCGGCGCCGGCAACCCAGAAAGAAGCCAGCGCCGCGCCGCCGTCGAGCAACGGTGGGCTGCTCCACGGCGCGCAACCGGTGCTGCCGACCGGCTCGTTCGATTCCCGCTGGGGCGGATTACAGTAAGCATCAGACGACGGAAGACGGACGACAGAGGACGGAAAACCTTGATCCGTCATCTGTCGTCCGTTGTCTGTCATCCGCTACACGTATCGCCCGTGGCAGTGCTTGAACTTCTTGCCTGAGCCGCACGGGCATGGCTCGTTGCGGCCGACCTTGCCCCAACTGGTCGGATCTTTGGGATTGCGCGCCGGCGCCTGCGGCGCGCGCGCCGCTGCCGCGCCGGTCGCCGCGCCGATGCCGTGGCGCGCCAATGTCTCGGCGCCGGCCATTGCCAGCGCCATCTCGTCCTCGCCGGTCATCGGATCGATCTTGTGCGCCTCCATCGCCGGCAGCATCGTCGGCTGCTGCTCCGGCGGCGGGGCCGCCCTGATTTCGAGACGCATCAGCTGTCCGGTCACCCGCTCGCGCAGATCATGGCTCATGCCCTCGAACAGGCTGAACGCCTCGGACTTGTATTCATTGAGCGGGTCGCGCTGGCCGTAGCCGCGCAGCCCAACCACCTGACGCAGATGGTCGAGCATCACCAGATGCTCGCGCCACAGATGGTCGAGGGTCTGCAGCAGGATCCACTTCTCGACGTCGCGGACGACCGGCGCTCCCCACTGCGCGACCTTGCCCGCCATGATCTCATCGGCGCGGCGCTCGACGCGGCTGTAAATCTCCTCGTCGGCGATGCCCTCTTCCTTGGCCCATTCGTCGACCGGCAACTCGAGGTCGATAACCCGCTTGAGCTCCTGCTTGAGCCCCGGCGTGTCCCATTGCTCCGGATAGGCGTGTTCCGGCACGTGCTTGGCGACCAGATCGTCGATCACGGTGTGGCGCATGTCGGCGACGACTTCCGCCACCACCTGCTCCTCCATCCATTCGACGCGCTGGTCGAAGATGACCTTGCGCTGATCGTTCATGACGTTGTCGAACTTGAGGATGTTCTTGCGCATGTCGAAGTTGCGCGCCTCGACTTTCTGCTGCGCCTTTTCCAGCGCCTTGTTGATCCAGGGATGGACGATCGCCTCGTCCTCCTTCAGCCCCAGCCGCGTCAGCATGCCGTCGAGCTTGTCGGTGCCGAAGATGCGCATCAGGTCGTCTTCGAGCGACAGGAAGAATTTCGAATGCCCCGGGTCGCCCTGGCGTCCGGAGCGGCCGCGCAACTGGTTGTCGATGCGCCGGCTTTCGTGGCGTTCGGTGCCGAGCACGAACAACCCGCCGGCGGCCAGCGCTTTTTCCTTCAAGCGCGCGACCTGGGCGCGAATCTCAGCGGCGCGCGGGTCGTTCTCCCGCTCGCGCTGGTCTTCGATGGTCGCCAGTTCCTGGCGGATGCGCATGTCGGCGTTGCCGCCGAGCTGAATGTCGGTGCCGCGGCCCGCCATGTTGGTGGCGATGGTGATCGCGCCGGGCACGCCGGCCTGGGAGACGATATAGGCCTCCTGCTCGTGGTAGCGGGCGTTGAGGATGGCGAACACCTTGGCCTTGGTGGCGCCCTCGTCGCCGGTATAGAGCGCGGCGAAGGCGTTGGGGTCGGAGAAGTCGTGCTGCTCCCAGCCCTGCTGGCGCAGCATTTCGGCGAGCTGCTCGGATTTTTCGATCGAGGTGGTGCCGACCAGCACCGGCTGGCCGCGCGTCTTGCAATCCTCGATCAGCGAGATGATGGCGCGGTATTTCTCCACCGCCGTGCGATAGACCTCGTCGTCGTCGTCGATACGCACCATCGGCATGTTGGTGGGGATTTCCAGGACTTCGAGGTTGTAGATGTCCTGGAACTCGTCGGCTTCGGTCGCCGCCGTGCCGGTCATGCCGGCGAGCTTGTCGTACATGCGGAAGTAATTCTGGAACGTGATCGAGGCCAGCGTCTGGTTTTCCGGCTGGATCGGCTGGTGCTCCTTGGCTTCAAGCGCCTGGTGCAGGCCTTCCGAATAGCGCCGGCCCGGCATCATGCGGCCGGTGAACTCGTCGATGATGACGACCTCGCCGTTGCGCACGATGTAGTCCTTGTCGCGGGCAAACAGCTTATGCGCGCGCAACGCCTGATTGACGTGATGCACCACCGAGACGTTCTCGACGTCGTAGAGCGAGTTGGATTTGAGCAGGCCGGCGTTGCGCAGCCGCTGCTCCATCTTCTCCATGCCGACCTCGGTGAGATTGACGGTGCGCTGCTTCTCGTCGAGCTCGAAATCGGCCTTGTCGAGCTCGGGAATATGGGTGTCGATCGTGTTGTAGAATTCGGAGCGGTCGTCGAGCGGCCCGGAGATGATGAGCGGGGTGCGCGCTTCGTCGATCAGGATGGAGTTGACCTCGTCGACGATGGCGTAGGAGTGGCCGCGCTGCGCCATGTCCTCGAGCCGGTACTTCATGTTGTCGCGCAGATAGTCGAAGCCCAGCTCGTTATTGGTGCCGTAGGTGACGTCGCAGTCGTATTGCTTCTTGCGCTCGTTGTCGTCGAGCCCATGCACGATGACGCCGACCGTGAGCCCCAGGAACCGGTAGATCTGGCCCATCCATTCGGCATCGCGCTTGGCCAGGTAATCGTTGACGGTGACGACATGAACGCCGCGCCCGGCGAGCGCGTTGAGATAGACCGGCAGGGTGGCGACCAGCGTCTTGCCTTCGCCGGTCTTCATCTCGGAAATCCGGCCCTCATGCAGCACCATGCCGCCGATCATCTGGACGTCGAAATGCCTTTGGCCGAGCGTGCGTTTGGCGGCCTCGCGCACCGTGGCGAATGCCGGCTCCAGGATGTCGTCGAGCGTCTTGCCGTCGGCGAGCTGCTTTCTGAATTCGTCGGTGCGGGCCCGCAGCGCCTCGTCGGACAACGGCGTGAGCTCCGCTTCCAGCGCGTTGATGGCGTCGACGCGCGGCCGATAGGAGCGGATGCGCCGATCGTTGGAGGAGCCAAACAGCTTGCGGGCGACCGCGCCGATCATCGCATCATCCTTTTGGCCGTCGGGGTGCGCCCAGCGGCTGCTTGATTGAGCATGATCCTGTCCAACCTCCCTTGGCCCGCCGCGGCGGCCTTGGCGAAGGCGGAAAACCGCTGCCCACGTGTCGGGTCATGCTCTCGACATCCTCGCCGCCAGCGCGGGTCCAACTAGCGGAAAATGCGGCGTTATTCAGGCTTCGGCGAGGCGGCATGAATGCCCGGATTGTAGTCGAGAAATAGGAGGGGGTGGTTTTGTTGTCAATGCGAGCGACATCTTCACGCGCTCGTTAGGCGGCCCGCCCGATTTTGCCATTGCCAACGGCAGGCGATTGGGCGAGTGTCCGCGCCGGAATCGCGCCTGATACAGGCGATTTTGCCTCCCGATCCGAAGGACCGAAGTTCCATGGCTGCCTCTCGCCTCGTCTCCCCTGTGCTGGGCGCATTCGCGCTTGCGACATTGCTGTGCGCGCCGATCGCCCCAGCCCGGGCGCAGGACTCCAATCCGGTCGTTGCCCGCGTCAACGGCGTCGATCTCCACGAAAGCGATCTCGCCTTCGCCGAGGAGGAGATCGGAGCGAGCATGCCGCAAATGGGCCCGGATCAGAAGCGCGATTACCTGATCACGTATCTGGCGGATGTCGTCATCCTGTCGCAAGCCGCCGATCAGCAGAAACTGGGCGAGCGCCCCGACGTGCAGCGCCGGCTGACCTTCGATCACAACCGGGTGCTGATGGAAGCGTTGCTGCAGAGCGCCGGCAAGGCGGCCGAGACCGACGAGGCGATGCACAAGGTCTATGACGAGGCCGTCAAGCAGATGGGCGCCGAGGAAGAGGTGCATGCGCGCCACATCCTGGTCGCCACCGAGGACGAAGCCAAGGCGATCGAGGACCAGCTGAAAAAGGGCGCGGATTTCGCCGCCCTGGCCAAGGAGAAATCGAAGGATCCGGGCGCCGCCGACGGCGGCGACCTCGGCTATTTCACCAAGGACCAGATGGTGCCGGAATTTTCCGAGGTCGCGTTCAAGCTCGACAAGGGACAGATTTCCGATCCGGTGCACACCCAGTTCGGCTGGCACATCATCAAGGTCGAGGACAAGCGCGTCAAACCGACCCCGACCTTCGATCAGGTGAAGGTCCAGGTGCAGAATTACGTTGCGCACCGGGCTCAGGCCGAACTGGTCGACAATCTGCGCAAGTCCGCCAGCATCGAGCGCCTCGACCAGCCGGCCCCGGCGGCAGACCCTTCGCTGCTCAATCCCGCAGCGCCGGCGAAGAAGTGACGAGTTTTGATTCGTCATGCCCGGCCACCCGGGTCGGGCCTTCGGTCGGCCCGAGTGCAAGCTTGTGCCGGGCATCTGCGTCTTCCAACATGGCAGCCAAGACGTGGACGGCCGGGACAAGCCCGGCCATGACGAACCAATGAGCCTTTGCCGGTGACCACCGCCGTCTCCCCGCTTGCCCCGACCACGATCCCGGAGCTGCCGCCGATCGCCGGCGTCCGGCTGGCGACCGCCGCCGCCGGCGTCCGCTACCAGGGCCGCACCGACGTCATGCTGGCGGTCTTCGACGACGGCGCGACCGTCGCCGGCGTGTTCACGCGCTCGCGGTGTCCTTCGGCGCCGGTCGAATGGTGCCGCGCCCGTATCAAATCCGGCCGGGCCCGGGCGCTGGTGGTCAATTCCGGTAATGCCAATGCGTTTACCGGCAAGACCGGACGCTCGGCTTGCGCGTTCACCGCGAAGCTCGCGGCGGCGGCGGCCGGCTGCAAGATCGCCGAAGTCTTTCTGGCCTCGACCGGCGTGATCGGCGAGCCGCTCAAGGCCGAGGTCTTCGAGGGCGTCATGGACGGCCTCGTCGCCGCAGCCAGTCCCGACGGCTACCTCGGGGCCGCCGAAGCGATCATGACCACCGACACGTTTCCCAAGCTCGCGACCGCCACCGCCCGGATTGCCGGCACCACGGTCACGATCAACGGCTTCGCCAAGGGCGCCGGCATGATCGCGCCCGACATGGCAACGATGCTGGCCTTTGTGTTCACCGATGCGCCGATCGCCGCGCCGGCATTGCAGGCGCTGCTGCGCGACGGCGTGGTCGACACCTTCAATGCGGTGACCGTCGACGGCGATACCTCGACCTCCGACACGCTGCTGGCGTTCGCCACCGGCGCGGCTGAGGCCCGCGGGGCGCCGCGCATCGGGCGCGCCACCGATCCGCGGCTGGTGCCGTTCCGCAAAGCCCTCAATGGCGTCCTCGCCAACCTGGCCGAGCAGGTGGCGCGCGACGGCGAAGGTGCCCGCAAGCTGGTCGAGATCGTGGTCGAGGGCGCGGTGTCGAAACAGTCCGCCCGGCGGATTGCGCTGTCGATCGCCAATTCGCCCCTGGTCAAGACCGCGATCGCCGGCGAGGACGCCAATTGGGGCCGCGTCGTCATGGCGGTCGGCAAGGCCGGCGAGCCCGCCGACCGCGACCGCCTGGCGATCTGGTTCGGCGGCATCCGCGTCGCCCATCGCGGCGCGCGCGATCCGACCTATGACGAGGCCGCCGTCTCGGCGGCGATGAAGAAGCCGGAGATCACGCTCAAAGTCGCGCTCGGACTAGGCCAGGGCCGCGACCGCGTGCTGACCTGCGACCTCACCAAAGAGTATGTGGCGATCAACGGGGATTACCGCAGTTGACGCCCGCTGCGATCAAGAGCGTTCGCACCCCGACACTCGAGATAGCCTACGAGGACAGCGGCGATGCGGCCGGCATGCCGGTGCTTCTGCTGCATGGCTGGCCCTACGATCCGCGCTGCTATGACGCGGTGGTGCCGCCGCTCGCCGCCGCCGGCTGCCGCGTGGTCGTGCCTTATCTGCGCGGCTTCGGCGCGACGCGGTTTGTCTCGCCCGCAACGCCGCGCTCCGGCCAGCAGGCGGCGCTCGGCAACGATTTGCGCGAATTCATGGATGCGCTGTCGATCGCGCGCGCCGTGCTGGCGGGCTACGATTGGGGCGGCCGCGCCGCCTGCATCGTCGCGGCGCTGTGGCCGGAGCGCGCGCACGGCCTCGTCACCGGCAACGGCTACAACATCCAGGACATCGCCGCTGCGGTGAGGCCGGTGGCGCCGGCACAGGAGCACCGCTTCTGGTACCAGTATTATTTTCACACCGAGCGCGGCCGTGCCGGACTGGAGCAAAACCGCCGCGCCCTATGCCGCTACATTTGGCAGATATGGTCGCCGAACTGGGCGTTCGACGACCCCACCTATGAGCGCAGCGCCGCCGCCTTCGACAATCCCGATTTTGTCGCCGTGACGATCCAATCCTACCGACATCGGTTCGGATATGCCGCGGGCGATCCGGCGCTGGAGCAAATCGAGCAGCGTCTCGCCGCCCAACCCAGGATCGATGTGCCGACCATCGCGCTGCAGGGCGAGGCCGACGGTATCCAGCCGCCTGCGGCTTCGGCAAGCCACGGCCGCTTCTTTGCCGGGCCATTCGAGCGCCGTGTCCTGCCGCGCATCGGACACAACCCGCCGCAGGAAGCGCCGGGAGCCGTCGCCGACGCTATCCTGCAATTGAGCGGCGCGAGCCGTTAACGAGGCATTGACCATCGGGGGGAATGGGGCGATGTGCGCGATCCGATTGAATGTGCCTTTACCTTGCGTTCTTTAGAGTGAGCGCGCGCCGTGAGCGTCAAACTTGTTGTCGTCGTCGCTTGCGCCCTCATCGATGCCGATGGCCGCGTGCTGATCGCCCAGCGGCCGCTGGGTAAATCGATGGCGGGGCTGTGGGAGTTTCCGGGCGGCAAGGTCGAGACCGGCGAACGGCCGGAGCAGAGCCTGATCCGCGAACTGAAGGAGGAACTGGGCATCGTCGTCAAGGAGGAGTGCCTCGCCCCCCTCACCTTCGCGAGCCACGGCTATCCCGATTTCCATCTGCTGATGCCGCTTTACGTCTGCCGACGGTGGGACGGGATCGTTGTCGCGCAAGAGGGCCAGCGGCTGAAATGGGTCCGCCCGCCAGACCTGCGAAGCTACCCGATGCCGCCCGCCGACGAACCGTTGATTTCGCACCTGACGACGCTGTTATGATCAGAACGCCAGAAGGCCAAAGACCATGTGCAAGTTTTCGAGAATGACGATCGCCGCGCCGATCCGGCGCTTCCTTCATGACGAGGGCGGCGCCACCTCCATCGAATATGCGATGATCGCTTCCGGCATCGCTGTCGCCATCGCCTCCACGATCGTGACCCTGGGAACGAGCGTGAAGGGCATGTATTCAAGCGTCGCCACGGCGATGAAATGATATGAGTTTGCAGCATTTGCGGCGGAACCGCACAAAATAGCGAATGGCGAATAGCGAGTAGCGAGTAGCGAGTAGCGAGTAGCGAGTAGCGAGTAGCGAGTAGCGAGTGGGGGTCGTTGCCTTCCATCGCCATTCGCCACTCGCTGAACCTAGCGCCGCGCCTTGTCCCCTGCTGAAATTTCCTGCGTGCCGAGCGCGTCGGCGAGCCGCGTCTTGGCCGAGCCGGGCCGCAGCGGTTTTTGCTGATCGGGATGGGGCGCCCAGCCCGATAGCCAGACGATCTCGAAGGTGGCGCGGACCCGCCCATCGGCATCGGCAAAGCGTTGCGCGTAGATTTCCGCCATGCGTAACAGCGTCGCGCGCTTGAGCGGCGTACGCCGGCGCGCCAGCAGGGCGTTGGTGGCGCCCATGCGCCGCAAATCATGCATCAGGTCGAAGGCGGAATCGTAGCGCACGGTGAGGCGGTCGACATCGGTGACCGGCAGCGCGAATCCGGCACGCTGCAGCAGGGCGCCGAGATCGCGCAGATCGACAAACGGCGCGACCCGCGGCGACACGCCGCCTTCGACTTCGCTTTCGGCGGCGGCAAAGCTCACCCGCAGCTCGGCCAGGCTCTCGCCGCCGATCAGCGCGGCGAGAAACAAACCGTCGGGTTTGAGCGCGCGGCGAATTTGGATGAGCACACCCGGCAAATCGTTGACAAGTTGCAGCGCCAGCGCCGACACGACGAGATCAAGCGCGCCGTCGGCAAACGGCAGCGCTTCCTCATCGGCGACCACACGGTTGTGTTGCTGCTGGCGCGCGGCCACGACGCCGCCGGCCGCGCCGGCCGACACCATCGTTCCGATCGAGGGCAGGCGCGCCAGCGCGGCCCGCACCGCGTCGCCAGGCGTGCCCAGATCGAGCGCCACATCGAACCGCCGCAGCACCGCACCGAGCCGCTCCAGGATATCGTCGGCGACCCGGTCGAGCAAAAAGGTCGCCGGCCCCATCGCGGCGGCGCGCCGGCGGCGCCGGCGAAGAAGCCCGCGGTCGAAGATGATCGCCGAGGACGGGCCTTCGGGCATTATCCAGACGCCTCGGTTTGCGGCGATGACAAGCGCGTCGCGAGCCTGTAGCGTTGGATCATGGCGATTGGCGCAAACATCGCTGTGCCCCCAAGCCTCAAACGGGCCGCCGCGTTGACCCGCGCCGTATTGGGCGCGGCGCTCGACCTCGCGCTGCCGCCGCTGTGCGCGGCGTGCCGCGAGCCGGTCGACGGCAAGGGCTTATGTCCGGCATGCTGGTCCAAGCTCTCCTTCATCACCCGCCCCTATTGCGAGCGGCTCGGCATTCCGTTCGTGTATGACCCGGGGCCCGGCATCCTGTCCATGGAGGCCATCGCCGATCCGCCGGCCTATAACCGGGCCCGCGCCGCGGTGCGCTTCGACGAGATTTCGCGGGCCTTGGTGCATGCGCTTAAATATGGCGACCGGCTCGACCTGGCGCCGATGATGGGGCGGTGGATCGGCCATGCCGGCCGCGAGCTGTTGGCCGAGGCCGACGCCCTGGTGCCGGTGCCGCTGCACTGGCGGCGGCTGTGGGCGCGGCGCTTCAACCAGTCCGCCATGCTGGCCAACGCCATTGCGGCCGAAAGCGGCGTGCCGGTCGCCGGCGGCGCGCTCAAGCGCGTCAAGGCGACGGCGCAGCAAGTCGGCCTGACCCGCGCCGAACGCTCGGCCAATATCCAGGGCGCATTCCGGGTGCCGCAGGACGGCAAGGTTGCGGTAACCGGCCGACGGCTCATCCTGGTCGACGACGTGCTGACGTCCGGCGCCACCGTCGAGGGCTGCGCCCGGGCGCTGCTGCGCGCCGGCGCGGCAAACGTCGATGTGCTGATTTTCGCCAGGGTTGCCGATCCGGTGCGAACGTCCATATAAGCATTTGATAAAATAGGCAGATCGTTACGGCCCGAACCGCATCGCCCCGACCTCATGGCCCCAATCGATATTTATACCATTCGCTACTGCCCGTTTTGTCAGGACGCCAAGGAACTCCTCTCGCGCAAGGGCGTAAGCTTCCATGAGATCGACGTCACCGGCAACCGGGACATCCGCAAGCAGATGATCGAGCGCACCAACGGCCGCAGCACCTATCCGCAGATTTTCATCGGCGCGACCCACGTCGGCGGCTGCGATGATCTCTACGCGCTGGACGAGGCCGGCAAGCTTGATCCGCTGCTCACAGATCAGGACAAGGGCCCATGACCAGGCACCCCGCGACCGCGACCAAGCAGACCGCGACTTTCAAGGTCGGCCTCATCCAGATGCGGTCGGGGCTCGATCCGCAGGTCAATCTGACGGCGGCGCTGGCCGCGATCGACCAGGCCAAGGGCGACGGCGCCGATTACGTGCAGACGCCGGAAATGACCAACATTCTGGCGATCAAGCGCGACCAGCTGTTCGCCACGATCGCGGCCGAAGAGCAGGATGCGACGCTGGCGGCGCTGCGCGAGGCGGCCCGCAAGCTTGCGATCTACATTCATATCGGTTCGCTCGCCATCAAGGCTTCGCCGGAGAAAGCGGTCAACCGCTCGTTCCTGATCGACCGCAAGGGCGATATCGCCGCGCGGTACGACAAGATTCACATGTTCGACGTCGATCTCGCCAACGGCGAAAGCTATCGCGAATCCAGCAATTACCGCGCCGGCGATGTGGCCGTGGTCGCCGATCTGCCGTGGGGCAGGCTCGGCCTGAGCGTCTGCTACGATCTGCGCTTCCCGGCGCTGTATCGTGCGCTCGCCGAAGCCGGCGCGTCGTTTCTGGCCATTCCTTCCGCCTTCACCAAACAGACCGGCGAGGCGCACTGGCACGTGCTGCAACGCGCCCGCGCCATCGAGAACGGCTGCTTCGTGTTCGCCGCCGCGCAAGGCGGCCGCCACGAGAACGGCCGCGACACCTTCGGCCATTCGCTGATCGTCGATCCGTGGGGCACAATTCTCGCCGAGGGCGGCACCGAGCCTGCCGTGATCATGGCCGAGATCGATCCGGCGCAAGGTGCGCTGGCGCGGGCGCGGGTGCCGTCGCTGCGCCACGGCCGGCGCTTCGAGCTGGTCGAGCCGCTGGCGGAGCCGACCTACCTGCACGCGGTGCGGGGCCAGGCATGATCCGCTACGCGCTGAACTGCGAGCACGACCACGCCTTCGACAGCTGGTTCCAAAGCTCCGCGGCATACGACAAACAACAAAAGCGCGGCCTGGTGACTTGCCCGCTCTGCGGCTCCGCCAAGGTCGAGAAGGCCATCATGGCGCCGCGGCTCGCCCGCGCCGACGTCGCCGATCCGCTGCCGCCACCGCCGCCGACACCAGCGCCGGCCCAGCCGACCGCGCTGCCGGCGATGCCGCCCGGCAAATCGCCGGTCGCCATCATGTCGTCGCACGAGCGCGAACTGCGGCAAAAACTCAAGGAGCTGCGCGACCACGTCACCAAGAACGCCAGCTATGTGGGCGCGCGCTTCCCGGAGGAAGCGCGCAAGATCCACTACGGCGAGACCGAGCACCGCTCGATCTACGGCGAAGCCTCGCCCGACGACGCCAAGGCGCTGCACGAGGAAGGCATCGAGTTTCACCCGCTGCCGATGCTGCCCGACGATCAGAATTAGTTCGGGTTCCGCGGCGCGACACCGAAACCATCGTCACACCAGATCGAGCCGCCGAAGCGGCTCCGGCCTTGGCGTTCCGGGGACTATGGATTCCAGTCGCGCTTGTGCCACTATCTTCCGATCCAATAAAAGGCTCTATGATCGCAACAATGACGAGTCAATGCGGACGCCGCGGCTCCGCGGCATCGATCGGTCTGCGATGAAACCGACCTCGCTTCCTCAAATCATACGCCGGCGTGTCAACATCGCGTTCGACCCGGCCAAGGCGCGTGGCTGGTACTTTACCAAAAAGGAGATTGAGGACTTTCTCAACGCCGTCTCCTTTATCTTTCCGCCTGGCGAGAAATTCTTCATCCAATCGGTCCAGAACTATCGGGACAGGATCACCGATCCGGTTCTCAAGGAGCAGGTCAAGGGCTTCATCTACCAGGAAGCCATGCACACCAAGGAGCACGTCCGCTGCAACCTGGCGCTCGCGGAGGCTTTTCCGCTCGGCCACAAAGTCGAAGAATTCACCGCAAAATTCATTTCTCTGGTCCACCGTTTCAGTCCCAAGGCGACACAGCTGGCCTGGACCTGCGCGCTCGAGCATTTCACCGCCATCCTGGCCGACACGCTGCTGAGCAACCAGGAAGAGTTCATCAGCGACACCGATCCGGCGTTCGCCGCGCTGTGGCTATGGCATGCGGTCGAGGAGTCGGAGCACAAGGCGGTCTGTTTCGATGTTTACCAGGAGGTCGTCGGCAAGGGCGTGCTCAGCTACCTTCATCGCGTGATCGTCATGTTTCTCACCACGCTGACTTTTCTGATCACCCTGTATTACGCGGTGAGCCAAATCAAAAAAGGTGAAAAGCACGCTGCGCAAGACGGCACGGCGGAGCAACAGCGCGACCAGCCCGCGTCGCCCGATCCAATCGCCAAGCCCGGCCTGGGGCGTCTTATGAAGATTCTGCCATTGAGGTTGTATTTTGATTATTATCGGCCGTCATTTCATCCCTGGGATCACAACAACGTGCCGTTGATCGAGGAATGGAAACAACGCTACCGGGATTTCGGCGGCCTGGACGTCGCTCCGAGCCACTAGCCGCGGATCGTCCGCATCCTTGCCGAGCTTACGGCTTCTCGAAGGCCAGCAGGTAATAGTTCGCCAGGCCGTACCGGGCAAACAGCCTTTGCAAGCGGATCAGCGATACGGCAATCCTGCCCAGCCAGCCGATGCTGGCATGGCGCGCCAGCATCTGGGCGAAATAGCGATAGGTCGGCAGGGTTTGTCTGGTGATGTTGCGTTCCGCAACGGACCTCAAGCCGGTCTGCACCGCCAGCCGCCGATATTTTTCGATGGTGTACTCCAGCTTGCAGCGACCGAAGGCGTTATACTTTTCGAACCAGTCCCGGGTCACCAGCCAATTTATCGGCAGAAAAAGCCGTGTCGGAACGAAATCCGACAGCACCAGCACGCCGCCGGGCCGCAATACCCGATTGGCTTCCCGGAAGAACGTCTCGCGGCTGGGAAAATGAAAGACGCACTCCACCGCCAGCAGGCGATCAAGACTTTCATCGCGAAACGGCAGACTGCAGGCATCGCCCTGACAGAACTGCACGGCATTGCCATGTAATGCGCGAACCAGCCGCCGGGCGCGCGCCAATTGCCGGGCATCGATATTCAAGCCGGTCAACTGCAGCCGGCTGAACCGTTCATTGAGCGACGCCAAGGTACCGCCGAAGCCGCATCCCACGTCCAGCACCCGTTCGCCTTCGGCGATGCCGGCCAGCTGGCACAATTCCAGCGTCAGCTGCTCCGCGGCGCGGGCATAGTCGTCATCGTCGCAGAGCGCGTTTTCCGGGTCATCCCAAAAGCCCCAATGGACGTGTCGACCGAAGCTTTTTTCGATGGAAGGGTTCTGCTTGTCCAATTCAGAGAACAGATAATCGAAATAAGGCAGGCGGTACTGTTTCATTCCTGGCCTTTACGCGCCTTCTCGCTCGTTCGCCGTCTTTCTTCGCACGCGGACTGTCAATGCGCCAGGATCAACAATACCACGCCGGCGACGACCAGGACCATGCCGGCCGCTTCGCGCGCGGTCGTCCGCTGGCCGAACATGAAGCGCGCCGCCAGCTGGGCGAACAGCACCTCGATCAGCGCCAGCGTGCGCACGCTGGCCGCGGTGGCGATGGCGAAGGCGAGGAACCAGAACTGCGACGCCAGCGCGCCCATCAGCCCGGCAACCAGCGACGGTTTCCAGGCCCGCATGATCGCCACCATGACGGTCGGCTGGCGCAGCACCAGATAGAGCGACAGCACGACGGCCTGCATGAGGAGGCCGACCACCAGCGTGAAGGTGGCCGCCATGACGAAGTTCGGCATATGGAGATCGAGGATGGCGCCGCGATAGCCGATCGCGGACAGCGCGAACATGCCGCCCGAGGCGAGGCCGATGAGCGTCGGCTTGACGCCGCCGACCATGCCGCCGGGCTTGATCGACATCACGATGACGCCAGCCGTCGCGACCAGGATCGCGGTCATCATCGGCAGCGTCACGCGGTCGCCCAGAAAGATCAGCCCGAACACCGCGACCTGGATGGGCTCGGTTTTCAGATAGGCGATGGTGACGACGAACGAGCGCTCGTTCATGGCGACCAGCATCAGCGCCGTGGCGGCAACCTGGGCGAAGGCGCCGTCGATCGCCCACGGCCAGAACGACCAGCCGGGTCGCGGCAGCGGCGCGCCGGTCCACAGCCACAGTCCGATCAAAAACACCAGCGCGAACGGAAAGCCGAACAGGAAGCGAATATGCGTCGCGCCGACGGTGCCGAGCTTGCCGGTCAGTTCGCGCTGCATGGCGTTGCGCAAAGTCTGAAAAAACGCGGCGACGACGGTGAAGACGATCCAGAGCCAGCCGGCCACCATCACGCCGCCTGTTCCGCGACGACCATGTAGTTCACGTCCATGTCGCTCGAAAGCTGCCAGCGATCGGCGAACAGATTATAGATGACGCCGGTCTGGTCGGTGAGCTGCAAGCCGCTCCTGGCGATCGCGATGTCCAGCTCGTTGGGGGTAACGAACTTGTCCCACTGATGGGTGCCGCGCGGCAGCCAGCGCAAGATGTACTCGGCGCCGACGATCGCCAGCGCAAAGCTCTTCATCGTGCGATTGAGCGTGGCGACGAACAGAAGCCCGCCGGGCTTCACCATGGCAGCGGCAAGCTCGACGAACAGCCCGACGTCGGTGACGTGCTCGACCACTTCCATGGCGAGCACGATGTCGAAGACTTCGCCGGCGTCGGCCAGCGTCTCCGCGCTGGTGCAGCGGTAATCGACCGCTAGCCCGGACCGGACGGCGTGGTCGCGCGCCACCGTGATGTTGGGCTGCGACGGATCGGCGCCGACGACAGCGGCGCCAAGCCGCGCCAATGGCTCGGACAGGATCCCGCCGCCGCAGCCGATATCGAGGATGCGCAAGCCGGCGAGGCTGTCGAGCCGCTTGGCATCGCGGCCGAAATGTACAGCCGCGCGATCGCGGATATAGCCGAGGCGCACCGGATTGAACATGTGCAGCGCCGCCATCGGTCCATGCGGATCCCACCATTGGCCGGACAGGCGCGAGAACTGCGCCACCTCGTCGGCATCGATCGTGCTGCGGGCTTCGGCCACGGCCTAGGCGCTCGCCCGCTTGCGCTTGAAGTGGCCGTAGCCCGGCCGGTAGCTCTTCTCGTCGAGGAACTGCTTCATGCCTTCCTCGCGGCTGTTCTCCTTGTCGTTGAAGCGCAGCGCGTCGCTCTTGGCGGCAAGATAATCCGCCGCCTGCGGCTCGTTCATGAAGCGCACGGCGCGGATCGCCTCCTTGGTGTAGCGCAATGTCGCCGGGCTCTTTTCCATGAGCTTCTTGGCAAGCTTGACGGTCTCCTCGCGCAGCCGCTCCTTCGGATAGGAGAAATTGACGAAGCCCATCTGCTTGGCCTGCCTGCCGTCGAAGGCATCGCCGGTCATCGCGTAATACAGCGCGTCGCGGTAATTCATGGTTTGCGCCACGTTCCACGATACGATGCCGCCGGGCAGGATGCCCCAGTTGACCTCGGACAGGCCGAACATGGCGTCGTCGGCGGCCAGCGCGATATCGCAAGCCGTGACCTGCGTGAAGGCGCCGCCGAAGCAATAGCCGTTGACCATGGCGATGGTCGGCTTCGGAAATGTCGACAGCTTCTGCCAGCGCCAATTGTTCGACGCGCGCCGCAGCTTGTGGCGCGCCGCGGCGTCGCCGGCATTGGCCCGGAAGTAAAGCTTGATGTCCTGTCCGGCGCAGAACGCCGGCCCGGCGCCGGTGAGCACCAGCACCTGGGTCGCCGGATCGACGGCCAGTTCGTCGAGCACCTCGTCCATTTCGAGATGGACCTGCGGGCTCATGGCATTGCGCTTGTCGGGCCGGTTGATCATCAACCAGGCGATGCCGTCGTGGTTCTCGACGTGGATGGCTTCATATGTCTTGGCCGCGGGCATTGTTCTCTCCCAATTGCGAGTGGATGGCGCATTCAACAGGTCTTGGCCGGGCGAAACAAGATTGCCTCACGTCACCGCAACCCGTTGCGCATAGGTTGCGATGCCGCGCACCGCGCGCAGCGTCTTGTCGACCTCCTGCATGAAGCCGATGTCCGGCAATTGCGCGCGCAAGGCGCGGCTGTAATCGGTCAGACCGTGGGAAATCATGGTCAGGTGCACGATCGGCTTCTTGGTGGCTGGCGCGAGCGCATTGACGGCGCGCAGATTGGCTTCCTTGCGCTCGGAACCGGGGCCGCGCGGCAGTTCTTCCTGCAGCAGCAAAATGTCGATCGACGGATCGTCGAGCATGGCGGCGACGCATTCGACATAGACTTCCTTGCTGCCGAGCCCCGCAAAGCCGCTATCCAGCGGGTTGCCGATGAACGTGCCGACGCCGAGCACGGCTTCCAGTCGCCCGCGGGTCGCCGGCGCAAGCTCGGGAAAGCCCAGGCCGTTGGCCGCGGCAGCGTCGAGCAACAGGCCGCGCAGCGCACCGGAAAACGTGATGCCGCCGAGCCTTGAGCCGCCCGGCAGCGGCAGATGGGTGAAAAACTCCACCGCCTCGACGATGTCGTCGAGCGAGCGAACGCGGAGAATGCCGCAGTCCGCGGCGAGCGCATCGAACTCTTCCATCGGCCCGGCGACCGCGCCGGTATGGGCCAGCGCCGCGGCACGTCCTTGCGGCGACGCGCCGAGCTTGAGGACCACGACCGGCTTGCCGGCACGCCGCGCCGCCGCGCAGGCGGTGCGCATCGTTTCCGGGTCCCGCACCGTTTCGAGATAACACACGATGACGCGGACGAACGGCAGGGTGGCGTAGTAGCCGATGTAATCGGCGGTGGTGAGCCCGGCCTCGTTGCCGGAGGTGACCAGCGACGACGTCAGAATGCCGCGTTCCTCGAGGGTGCGCTTGATCGCCATGGCGAGGCCGCCCGACTGGGCGACGATGGCGACCGGGCCTGCGGCAATGCGGTGCGGCCGATCGTCGGTCAGCGTCATGAGCCGCGCGGGGGCGTGAATATTGCCCATGCAGTTCGGCCCCGACACCGCAAGCCCGGTAGCGGCGATCGCCGCATTCAGCTGGTCCGACGCGGCTTTAGCCGCCGGGTCTGCTGCTTCGGCAAAGCCCGATGACATGACGGTGGCGCTGCGCGCGCCCGCCGCCGCGGCCGCCCGCAGCGTGTCCGGCACCAGCGGCGCCGGGATCACCACCACGACGTGGTCCGGCGGCTCCGGCAGCACCGCGAAGGAGCCATAGCAGCGCATGTCCCAGACCCGGTCGCGGCGTGGATTGATCGGATAGATCGCGCCGGGAAACTGATAGCGGCGCAGGTTCTGGAAAGCCTTCATGGCCCAGCTCGCCGGCGCATCGCTGGCCCCGACGATAACCACGTTGCGCGGATTGAGAAGCGCCTCGACCTTCGCCGGCGCGGCCGTGCCCACGCCATCCGGCCGGAAATCGTTCACCCGTCCAATCCTCCCAAACCGCCCGGCGCATTCGCGGGCCACCGCCCACTCGTCGCCGCTGCGCCGCGACACCAACGCCGCATTGCACTCGCCCGCGACCTGAACGAGGATAGGCCGAGAAACGGGCTCGAGCATTACGCGATCTGGGAGGGAGCAATGCAAAAGTTTTCGTACGCACTCGCCGGCTTGGCGCTGGCGGTGCTTGGCGCCGGCGCGGCCAACGCGCAGGGCACGGTCAAGGTCGGCATCATCAACGAGTATTCCGGTCAATTCGCCGACACCGGCAATCAGATCGACAACGGCATCAAGCTGTACGTCAAGCAGCACGGCGACAGCGTCGCCGGCAAGAAGATCGAGTTCATTCGCAAGGACACCGGCGGCATTGCGCCCGACATCGCCAAGCGGCTGGCGCAGGAGCTCGTGGTCCGCGATGCCGCCGATATCTTTGCCGGCTTCTCGCTGACGCCCAATGCGCTCGCCGCCGCCGACGTCTCGGCCGAAGCAAAGAAATTCATGGTGGTCATGAACGCCGCCACCGCGATCATCACCACCAAGTCGCCCTACATCGCCCGCACCTCGTCGACGACGCCGCAATTGAACTACACGCTCGGCACCTGGGCGGCCAAGAACGGCATCAAGACGGCCTACACCATGGTGTCCGATTACGGTCCCGGCATCGACGCCGAAACCTGGTTCCAGACCGGCTTCAAGGAGGGCGGCGGCCAGATCGTCGGCTCGGTCCGCTTTCCCGTCGCCAATCCGGATTTCTCCGCCTTCATCCAGGCCGCCAAGGACAAGAACCCGGACGCCATCTACATCTGGATCCCGGGCGGCACGCAGCCGGCGGCGGTCGGCAAGGCGTTGGCCGAGCGCGGCATCGACCCGGCGAAGACCAAGGTGCTCGGCCAGGACGCGCTCGGCGACGAGACCGCGCTCAAGAGCATGGGCGACGCGTCGATCGGCATTATCACCGTGTCGGACTACGACTACACCCACAAATCGCCGCTCAATCAGCAGTTCGTCAAAGCCTTCAACGACGAGTTTCATCGCAACCCCGACTTCTTCGCCGTCGGCGGTTACGACGGCACCCATCTGATCTACGAAGCGCTCAACAAGACCGGCGGCAAGGCCGACGGCGATTCGCTGATCGCGGCCGCCAAGGGCATGGCCTGGGAGAGCCCGCGCGGCCAGATTTCGATCGATCCGGAAACGCGCGACATCGTCCAGACCGTGTACATCCGCCGTGTCCAGAAAGTCGGCGACCGGCTGGAAAACGTCGAGTTCGACAGCGTGCCGAACGTCAAGGATCCGGCCAAGGCCCGCATGACGCATTGACGCGCCGCTCGACAGCGCAGGCCGCCGCTCATGCCTCCAGTCTTCGGCGTGCTGTTCGACGGCCTCGCCTACGGGATGCTGCTGTTCCTGCTCTCGGTCGGGCTGTCGGTGACGCTCGGCATGATGAATTTCGTCAACCTGGCGCATTGCAGCTTCGCCATGCTTGGCGGCTATGTCACCGTGACGCTGGTCAACGATTTCGGCTGGCCGTTCTTTGCCACCCTGCCGGCGGCGTTCATCGCCGCCGCCGCCGCAAGCGTGGTGCTGGAGCAGGTGTTCTTCCGACGCTTCTATAACGCCGGCGAGCTCGACCAGTGCCTGCTCACCATCGGCATCGTCTTCATCTCGATTGCCGCGGCGGCCTACATCTACGGCACCATCAATCAGCCGGTGCAATTGCCGGCCTATCTGCAGGGCTCGATCGCGTTCCAGGGGCTTACGCTTTCGATCTACCGGCTGTTCCTGATCGGCATCGCTTTGCTGATCACCATCGCGCTGGTGGCGATGCTCGAAGCCACGCGCTTCGGCGCCCAGGTCCGCGCCGCGGTGAACAACCAGCGCATGGCGCGGGGGCTCGGCATCAATGTCGACGCCTTGTTCGCGCTGACCTTCGCCCTCGGCAGCGGGCTGGCCGGCCTCGGCGGCGCGCTCGCCATCCAACTGGTCGGGCTCGATCCGTCGTTCGCCTTCACCTACCTCATCTACGTGCTGATCGTCGTTTCGGTGGGCGGGCTCGGCTCGATATCCGGATCGTTCGCCGCCGCCATGCTGCTCGGCGTCAGCGACGTCGCCGGCAAATATTACGTCCCTGCCATCGGCGCCTTTCTGATCTATCTGGTGATGGTCGTGCTGTTGATGTGGCGGCCGACCGGGATATTCGGGAGGCGCGCGTGACCAGCGCGGCCATCGCCGGCCCGCACGAGGTCTTGCGGGCACAGACGCGCTGGCGCTGGAGCGAGATCGCCTTCTGGCTGGCCACCCTGCTGCCGTTCGTGCTGACGCCGACCTATCTGGTGCTGGGGAGCCAGATCGCCATCACGGCGCTGTTTGCGCTGTCGCTCGACCTCATCCTCGGATTTTCCGGCATCGTATCGCTCGGCCACGCCGCCTATTTCGGCGTCGGCGCCTACACGGCGGGGCTGCTGTCGACCTGGGGCTGGGGCGAACCGCTGACCGGGCTTGCCGCGGCGGCTCTGGCCGCCGGGCTGTTCGGCTATCTGACGAGCTTCATTATCGCGCGGTTTCGCCATCTCGCCCTGATCATGATCACGCTCGGCATCGGCCTGGTGCTGCAGGAGGCGGCGAACAGCGCCAGCTGGCTCACCGGCGGCTTCGACGGCCTGCAAGGCATCCATACCTGGCCGATCTTCGGCGCGCTGCGTTTCGACCTCTACGGCTATACCGCCTACGGCTACGCGCTCGCCGGCCTGTTCGTCATCTTCCTGGTCGCGCGGCGGCTTATCCATTCGCCGTTCGGCTTGGCGCTGCGCGGCATCCGCGAGAACAATCAGCGCATGGCGGCGATCGGCGCGCCGACGCGCGCCCACATTCGCACCATCTACACCATCGCCGCCATCATCGCCGGCATTGCCGGCGCCATGCTGGCGCAGACCACCGAGACGGTGTCGCTCGAGGCTTTGGGCTTCCAGCGCTCGGCCGACGTGCTGGTGATGCTCATCCTCGGCGGCACCGGACGGCTCTATGGCGGCCTGATCGGCGCTGCGGTCTATATGGTGGCGCGCGATCAATTTTCCGGCCTCAACCCGCAATACTGGTATTTCTGGATCGGGCTTTTGCTGATCGGTGTCGTCATGCTGCTGCCGAACGGGATCCTTGGCGGGCTGTCGCTGTTGGCGCGCCGCGCCAAGGCCATGTCGTGAGCGACTACGCTCTTGCCGCCCGCGGCCTGAACAAGAGCTTCGGCTCACTGGTGGTCGCCGCCGACGTGGCGCTCACCCTGCCGGCGGGCGTGCGCTACGCGCTGATCGGCCCCAACGGCGCCGGCAAGACCACGCTGATCAATCTGATGACCGGCATGCTGCAGCCGGACGCCGGGACTATCTTTCTCGGCGACGACGACATCACCGCGCTGGCGCCGAACCAGCGGGTGCGGCGCGGCCTGGTGCGCACGTTTCAGATCAATTCGCTGTTTCCGCATCTCACCGCACTGGAATCGGTGACGCTCGCGGTGTGCGAGCGCCGCCGCGTCGCCGAGACCTGGTGGCGGCCGCTCACGGCGTACCGCGACGAAATCGACGAGGCCCACGGCATTCTGTCGTCGCTGACGCTGGCGCCGGTCTGCCACCGGCTGACGCGCGAACTCGCCTATGGCCAGCAGCGGCTCGTTGAAATCGCGCTGGCGCTGGCGACCCGGCCCAAAGTGCTGCTGCTCGACGAGCCGGCGGCCGGCGTGCCGCGCGAGGAAAGCCGCGAATTGTTCGCCGCCATCGCCGGCCTGTCGCACGACATCACCGTGCTGTTCATCGAGCATGACATGGACCTGGTATTCCGCTTTGCCTCGCGCGTCATCGTGCTGGTCGGCGGCCGCGTGCTGGTGGAAGGCACGCCGGGCGAGATCGCCGCCGATCCGCGGGTGCGCGCGGTCTATCTCGGCCAGGCGCGTCACGAGATCATCTCATGACCGAGCCGCTGCTGTCGCTGCAAGACGTGCGCGCCGGCTACGGCTCGGCGATCGTGCTCGACGGCATTTCGTTCGCGGTGCCCGAGCGCGGCGGCCTGGCCGTGCTGGGGCGCAACGGCGTCGGCAAAACGACGCTGCTGCTCACCATCATGGGCTACACCCAGGTCGGCCGCGGCGCCGTGCTGTGGCGCGGCGAGAACATCACGGCGCGCCCGCCGCATCGCCGGGCGCAAGCCGGCATCGGCTGGGTGGCGCAAGAACGCGAGATTTTTTCCACCCTGACGGTTGAGGAAAATCTCACCGTCGCGGCACGCGCCGGGCGCTGGCATTTGGCCGCCGTGTACGAGCTGTTTCCGCGGCTTGCCGAACGGCGGCGCAATCTCGGCAACCAGCTGTCCGGCGGCGAGCAGCAGATGCTCGCCATCGCCCGCGCGCTGATGACCAATCCGGCGCTGCTCCTGCTCGACGAGCCGCTCGAAGGCCTGGCGCCGATCGTCGCCGAAGAACTCGCCGCCGCGATCCGCCGCATGACCCAGGAGGGCGAAAACGCCTTCATCCTGGTCGAGCAGCACATCGACGTCGCGCTGGCACTGACGCAGGACGCCCTTCTCCTCGAGCGCGGCCGCATCGTGTACTCCGGCCCCTCGGCCGCCCTGCTGGCCGACCACGCCACGCTGGATCGCTACATCGGGCTGAAGCTTGCCGGGGCCGAAGCATCCTCCCCTGCGAAAGGGGTGGACGGATGACATGCAAATTTGTTCGCGCGGCCCGTCCCGGCGCGGCGGGACCAGGCTAGTGCCGGGCGCCCGTTGCGGGGATACCCATCGCGTCCTGCTCACGGAACTCCGCGTCGTATTGCATGATCTCACGCATCAGTTGCTCGATCATGGTCTGGCGGACCGCGGCGTCGCGGTTGCAAGTCAGTTCCGCCACGGTCTTGGCCACGGCGCTGATGACCTCGTCCGGGTCGGGCGCGGCGGTCTCATCCGCGGCGGCGGGGTATTCTGAGAAAAAATCCTCGATGAGATCGACAATCAGGCAATGCAGGCACGGTCGTTCTTCGGCTTGGTCCTGGTCTTCTGGCATAGCTACTCGCTTGTTTTGATGCTTATTTGCCGGTGACGGCGTGCAGGCGCTTTCCATCCGGGGTGCCCCATCACATAAGCCGAACTGGCGATAAGGCAACGGGGGCCATTGGCCGGGGTCGGCGGAATAGCGCAGCGTGTTCCTCCCCCTGGCGCGGCGCCAGCGGCGGTTGCGCCTTGGGCTAACGCCGGATCCGGCCGCCCGTAGCCGCACCGTTGTTTCCTTGCTATACGGGCCAACCAGACAACGCGCCGTGCGCCGCATTGCGCGCGCCGGCAATCAAAACATGGAGGACCGCATGGCTACGCCGTTTGCCGGCACGCAGGCGCCGGGCTTTTTCCGGCTCAAGGTTGGCGCCTACGAGGTCACGGTGGTGAGCGACGGCAGTCTCACGCTCGACGCCGCGCTGTTCGCCGGCGACGCCGCCGGCGCCGAGAAGCTGCTGCGAGACGCCCACCTGCCGACCGTGAATATCCCGACGCCGCTCAACACCTGGCTCATCAACACCGGCGACAAGCTCGTCCTGGTCGATACCGGTGGCGGAACCCACTTCGCCCCGACCGTAGGGCGGCTGCCGCAAAATCTCGCCGCCGCCGGCGTCGATCCCGGCGCGATCGACGCCGTCGTCATCACCCACATGCACCCGGATCACATCCCCGGCCTGATCGACAGCGCCGGCGGCATGATGTTTCCGAACGCCGTCGTGCACGTCAACGGCGAGGACCACGCGTTCTGGACCTCGGACGAGATTCGCGGCAAGGCGCCCGAGGAGTTTCGGGTGTTCTTCGACTTGGCCAAGAAGGCGATCAAGCCCTATGCGGATGCCGGCAGGCTGCAGATGTACAAGGACGGCAGCGATTTCGCGCCCGGCGTAACCTCGGTGTTTCTGCCGGGTCACACCGTGGGCCACAGCATGGTGCGGATATCGTCCGCGGGCAGCGACTTTCTGATCTTCGGCGACATCGTGCACAACGCCGCCTTGCAATTCGCCGAGCCGGAGCGCTCGGTGGCGTTCGATACCGACCCGCCACTGGCGCTCAGCAATCGCCGAAAGGTTTTCGACATGGTGGCGACCGACAGGCTCATGTTCTCCGGCGGCCACCTGCCGTTCCCAGGTGTCGGGCGCGCCACCAAGGCCGGCGCCGGCTACGTCTTCGTGCCGGTGCATTACGCCGAGCTGTGAGCAAATAGGCGGAGTTGAGCGCGCGCCCAACCCATCCTATGGCGCTGCGGCCGCAAGCGCTGCCTTCACCACCGCAATGACGTCGGGCGGCGTCGCCATCACCTCATCGACGGTATCCTGCACCCGACGGCCCGGCATCGGATCGATGGCGGCGCCGAGCTTTTGTGCGTCGGCGCGGAAGGCGTCGTCCTTCATGGTGGCATCGAAGGCGGCGCGTAGCAGGGCGACGCGCTCAGGCGGAACGTCCGGCGGCGCCGCGATCGGGCGGCTCAGGGACAGCGCCAACGAAACGAACCGCGCCACTTCTTCCTTCTTTGGGTCGCCCCTCACCAGATCGGCGAGCAGCGGCACCGCCGGCAAGTCCGGCTCGCTGCGCAGCCCGATCTGAACGAGCACATTGAATTGACCGGCGCGGATTTGCGCCGCGCTGGTCGTCTGGTAGGTCGCCCAGGTGCTGGCGCCACGGCCGTCAACCTCACCGCGTTCCATGGCGAGGCTGATCGCCGCGCCGCCGCCGTAGCCGAGCACGACCTTGAAACGGGTGCCTACCAGCGCGTTGATGATGGCCGGCACCTGCGCCGCGGTGCCGCCCGAACCCGATGCGCCGATCGTGGCCTCGCGCATTTGCGCATCCGCAAGCGTCTTCACCGGCGATGACGCAAAGGTCACGATCACATTGTTGGACTGGCTCAGATTGCCGATCCAGCTGAAGTCGCGCAGCGAGGTCTGCAGACCGGGCGCGCCCAGCGCCTGGTCGAGCAGCAGCGCCTCCTGCATCATCGCCACGAACGTGCCGTCGCGCGACGCGATCTTGCCGGCGTAATTGGCGGCGAGCAGTCCCCCGGCGCCGGGCTTATTGACGACCACGATATCGGGGTTGCCGGGAATATGGCTGCCCAGGTGCCGGGCGAGGAGCCGCATATAGGTGTCGTAGCCGCCGCCCGGCGTGGTGTGCACCATCATGGTGATGGTCTTGCCGGCGTAGAAATCCTGCGCGCGCAATGATTGCGCTGGCGCGACCGCACAGACGGCGACGACGGCGGCATGAATTGCAAGCCTCATGGCGGCCATGATATAGCACTGCCGCGTCGCGTGGAGCGCAGGAGGACGATCGACGATGGCCGGGAATGTGCTGGTGGTGCGGGGCGGCAGGCTGATCGATGGGACCGGGCGGCCGCCGCTCGACGACGCGGTGATCGTCATCCGCGACGGACGCTTTGCCTCGGTTGGCAGCGCCGGCAAAATCGCCGTGCCGCCCGACGCCGAAGTGATCGACGTCGCCGGCAAGACGGTGCTGCCCGGTTTCATCGACGGCCACGCCCATCTGGAGGATTTCCACGGCGACCTTTACCTGCATCTCGGCATCACCAGTTGCGCCACCATCGAGATATTCCAGGACGGCCCGTGGACGCTGGCGCAGAAGCACGGCACCGCGCTCGGCAAAATCCGCGGGCCGCGCATCTGGACGTCGGGCCAAGCTATCGGCGGGGTACGCACCGAGACCGACGCGCCGGATTCGCGCGCGGTGCGCGGCAATATCACGGTGGAAACGCCCGAGCAGGCGCGGGCGGCGATCCGGCGCAAGAAGGAGCTCGGCTACGATCTCATCAAGCTCAACGAGTTCATCTCGTTCGACCTCGTTCACGCCGCCGCCGACGAGGCCCATAAGGTCGGCCTGCCGGTGACCGCCCACAGCTGGGACGTGATCGAGTCGGTCAAGGCCGGCGTCGACAGCATCGAGCACATCTGGTCGGTGGGCTACAGCTCCATCCTTGACGTCAAGCGCCGGCGGCAACTGGCCAAGCAGCGGCTCGCCGGCAACATCGAGCAGGAGCTTGCCGGCTCGTATTACGAGCCGGAGAATTTCGATAACGTCATTGAGGTCATGGTGGAACACGGCGTCGCCTGGACGCCGACCATCGCAAAGTGGTTGCGACCGTTGTCGCCGAGCGCGCAGCGCTTCCGCGAGCGCGAGCGGCAGATCCTCGACGACCCGAATGCCGACCTGCCCGCCGCGGTGCGCACCATCACCGACAATGCCTACGAGAAGCTGTTCAAGCGCTACACGCCCGAGCAGCTCGACCGCACCAGGATCTTCTATGAGAAAGCCAACGAGTTCATCCGCCGCTTCGTCGCAGCCGGCGGTATCCTGAAGGAAGGCTCCGACCCGCCGCGCGGCATGGCGGGCATCCTGCTGCACGAAGCGCTGGTGATGGACGTCGAGGCCGGCGTAGCGCCGATGACCGCGATTCAGGCCGCCACCCTGAACGTCGCCAAGACCTTCAAGAAAGACAAGGACTACGGCAGCGTCGAGCCCGGCAAGGTCGCCGATCTTGCCATCGTCGACGGCGACCCGTTGCAGGACATCTGGATGACGCAGAACGTCAAGATGGTGATCATGGATGGCAAGCGCGTCGATATCGGGTTTCGCAAATACAAAAATCCGATACCAGCGTTCTATGCCTATCAGACCCTGCCGCTCGATCTCGACATCTCGCCGCTGATGATTGTCGAAGGCTCCGGCCCGACGGTGCTGAAAGTTCGCGGGCCCGGCATGTGGCCGTTCCACCGCGTGCTGTTGAACGGCCAAATATTGCCGACCCGTTATGTCAACAAGACCGAGATCGAGGCGACCATCGCACCGGAGCTCATTCCGACCGCCGGCACCTATCTGGTCACCGTCAAGCCGGAAGGCGAGCTGTTGCCGCAATCCCATCCCGCCCATCTGGTGGTCGCATTTCGGGAATGATCCCATGAGCGCTGTCGAAACCAACATTCGCCCGTCGCCGCGCCGCGGACCGCTGCGGTTCGGCACCTTTCAACGGGATCCCGACCACCTCCGCGGCCTGGAGCGCGTGAGGCGTTGGACGCGCGAACATCTCGAACTGACGGCAGACGACACCGTCATGGTGTCGGAGGTTGCCTGCAACCGGCCCGGCTGTCCGCCTCTCGAAACCGTGGTTGCGTTCTGGAGCGACGGCGGCGAGCGCTATCCGTTGCGCCATCCGGAGCGCCACATGTTCAAAGTGTTCAAGGCGGCCGCCGACGTCGTGCCCGACGATCTGCCGCCGGCGTGGCTGAAGGATGCGTTGTACGCGACTGATGACCCGGACTGGGGCTGCTGCTGATCTGCGATTCACCGTCGCGCCGGAGTCTTACTGATCCCCGGCCCGATCCAGCGCGCGCAACCGATCGAGGACGCGGGGCGGCATGGCGTAAGCTTGCGCGATCACGTCCTGCAATTGGGCGCCGCCGCGCGGCGCGTTGACGATCAAGCCGGTCTTTTCGGCATCGGCCACGAACGCCGGATCCGCAAAGGTGTCGGCGAGCGCTCGGCGGATCGCATCGACCCGCTCGGCAGGCACATTGGGCGGCATCGCCAGCGGCCGCCCAAGCGCCAGCGGCGCGAACGCCGCCTGTAACAGCAATTTGTCGTCGGCGCCGGTGACCAGGTCGGCGGCGAATGGCACGTCCGCCAAGGCCTGCAGGCGCTCGGCGCCGTATTGGACAACGGCTTTTACGGAATGATCAGGCAGCCAGGTGGGCCGCGTCGACGTCAGCGCGCTGTAGAACACGCTCGGCGAACCGTCGATCTCGCCGCGCTCCATTGCCAGGAACGTATCGTTCAGCCCCTTGTAACCGTTGACGACCTTCATTGTCGTGCCGAGCGTGGCGTTGAGGAGCCGGGTGAAGAACGCCTGGGTCGAATGGGTGCCGGATGCCCCCATGGTGGCCGCATAGGTTTTCAGGTCATCGACCGAATTGACCGGAACGCTATGCCAGACCAGTACCAAGCCGGTCTCGACGCTCGGCGTGCCGAGCCAATTGAATTTCACGGCGTCGTAGCGTGCCTCGGCGGTGCCGAGCAGCGGAGCAAGCGGCGTGCTGTTTTCGACAAGGCCGATCACGCTGCCGTCCTGTTCGGCGCTGTTGTAGAGATAGTTGGTGGCCACGAGCCCACCGGCGCCCGGCATGTCGCGCACCACGACGGTCGGCCCGCCGGGAATATGCCGGCCGATATAACGGCCGATGGCGCGGCCGAGCGAATCATATCCGCCGCCTTCGCTGCCGCCGACGACCAGTGACACGGTCTTGCCTCTGTAGAATTCGTCGGGCGGCGCGGCCGTCGCCGCCGATGCAGTCGCGGTGATCAGAAACCACCCGGCACACAGTGATGGCCACAACGCGCGCAATCGCAAACTCCTACTCCCGATGCACCGCCGGCATCGCGATGGCGTGGGCTTTCGCGATGGCCTCCAGCTCTTGCCACAGCTTCATCGGAATCGGGATGCCGGATTTGCGGCGCTTCCGCTCGGTGCGCCGCGACCGCTCGCCGGGCAAGGTGATTTCATCGACGCCGGCTTGCCGCGGCAGCGCCTTGAGGATGGCGGCGAGCGTGTCGGCGTCAGTGGTGAAATCGTGGAGCGGACGGAACGTTTCGATATCGATCGCAAGCATTGCGGTATTGCCGGTGTGGCGCGTGCGTTTCTCCGGACCGAGCGCGCGGGACTGGATCGGCGCGCCGGCGAGCACGCTCGCCAGCATTTCGAACATCAGGCCGAGCCCCGATCCTTTCGGACCGCCGAGCGGCAGCAATATCTCGGCCTGACGGGGATCCGTGGTCGGCTCGCCGGCGGCGGTCAACACGGTGCCTTGTGGCAGCGGCTCGCCGGTATTGCGCGCCTGCAAGATCTTGCCGTTGGCGATGGCGCTGGTCGCCATGTCGAGCACGATCGGGCCGTCGCCGCTCGGCACCGCGATGGCGATCGGGCTCGTCGACATGCTGGCGACCCGGGCGCCGTGATAGGCCATCAGCGTCGGCCCGGCGCCGACGAGGATCGCCGCACAGCCGCGCTCGGCGATCCATTGCGCGTAGCGTCCGATCGCGCCGGTATGGGTGGTCTCGCGGACCAGACCGAAGCAGACGCCAGCCTCTTTCGCCCGCTCCACGGCGAGCGCCGCGGCCTGCATCACCGCCACCGGACCAAAACCATGACCGCAGTCGAGCACGAAAGTCGCGGCGCGATCGTGCGACAGTTTTGGCTCCGCCTTGGTGTCGATCTCGCCCTGCTCGATGATTTTCAGATAACGCGGCAATCGCGACACGCCGTGGCCGTCGCCGCCGCGCAGATTGGCCCACACCAAGCCTTCGGCGACGATCGCGGCGTCGCGCTCGCGCGCCCCATAGGCCGCGAGCACCTCGCGAATGAAGCGGCCGAGTTCGTCGTGACCGACAGTCATGGTGTCGCGGCTCATGGCCGGCATCGCGGTTATTGCACTGCCGGGAAATAGCCGTCGAGCCAGCCGCGCATCATGGTCCACACCCGGGTCGATTTCTCGGCGAACAGGAAGTGATCGAGGCCGGCGAACAGGTGCAGCTCGGCCGGTTGGCCGGCGCGCTTGAACATTTCCACCGACTGCTCGGTCGGCGTCACCGAATCCTTCGCCGCGTGGATGAGCAGCAGCGGACGCGGCGCGATCTTGCCGACCACCTCCTCGGCCTTGAAATCGAACATGCTCTGCGCGGTTTCGGCCGGAAACATCTCCACCGAGTTGGGCGCCAGCATGCGCACGTTCTGCTTGTCGAGATTGGCGCGCACGTGCTCGGGGATCGGCACGATGTCGTAGCGCGGCACCATCAGCGATTGGCCGGTGCGGGCGCGATGGTCGCGGCCCGCTTCGAGCATCTTGGTGAATTTGGCCCAGGCTTCCGGCGTCGGATGCTGGCCGCGAAACTTGCGCTCGCCATGGCCCCAGCCGCCGTTGGAGATGACGGCGGCGATGCGCGGATTGACGCCGCCCGCATAGACGCCGACCGCGCCGCCGAAGCTCGAGCCGATCACGCCGATGCGGTCGGGATCCACCGCCGGATGGCGGCTGAGAAAGTCGCGGGCATTGCCGGTGTCCTCGACCTGTTCGAGGCAGATGACGCGGCCGAACTCGCCCGCGCTCTTACCGCAGCCGCGCATGTCGAAGCGCAGCGTCACGTAGCCGAAGTCGCCGAGCACCTTGGCCGGCGCGATGCAGGTCGGGCTGTCGCTGTTGGAGCCGAAACCGTGCAGCACCAGAAAGGCCGCGCGCCGCTCGGACGGCTTCACGCCGTCCGGCACGCTGAGCACGCCATGCAGGCGCAAGCCCGCCGATTGAAAACTGACGACTTCCTCGGTCATGGCGGCGCGGTTCTCCTGTGCGACAGCGGGTCGAGCGTGGTCCTTGGCAAGACCGGCTTCGTTTTTTGCCGGATCGCGCTCGGGGGGCCGCACTCTATCGCATAGTTGGCGCGAAGGAAGGGGACCTACCGCGCGCGCCCCGGCCGTGTAAGATCGGGCGGCCAAGGGCGCTGGAAGGTGGAAACGACATGGCCGAGATCGTCGCCGGGTTCGGCATGCCGCATGCCCCGAATTTTCCCGCCCTGGTCGCCCGCGAAGGGTCGCAATGCGAGGTGGCGCGGCTCTATGCCGAGGTCGCCGCGCACGTCGCCGCCGTCGAGCCCGACGTGCTGATCGTCTTCACCGACGACCACTTCAACACGTTTTTTCTCGACAATTTCCCGACCTTCGCCATCGGCATCGCCGACGCGACGGCGGGGCCGAACGACCAGACGCCGATGCCGCACTATCAGGTTGCGGTGCCGGGCGCGTTGGCGGCGCATATCCGCGCCACCGCGCTGGCGCGCGGCTTCGATGTTTCGCTGGTGCAGGATTTCGCGGTCGATCACGCCGTGATGGTGCCGCTGCATTTCCTCACGCCGGCGATGCAGATCCCGGTGCTGCCGATCTTCGTCAACGCGCTGGCGCCGCCGCTGCCGACGGCGCGGCGCTGCCATGGGCTCGGCGAAGCGGTCCGCGCGGCGGTCGAGAGCTGGCCGCAGCCGCTGCGCGTCGCCGTGATCGGCAGCGGCAGCTTTTCCCTGGAAATCGGCGGGCCCAAGATTCCGCCGGGCGATCGCGCCGCCGGCTTCCCCGATCCGCAATGGACGCAGCACGTCCAGGATCTGCTGCTGCAAGCGCGCGTTGACGACCTGCTCGACGAGGCGACATCGGCGCGGATGCTGCAAGCCGGAAATATCGGCGGCGAACTCCTCAACTGGATCGCCATGCTCGGCGTCATCGGCGTTCGCAAGCCGCGCGCCATGCTGCCCCATGCCGATCACGGCCACGCCTTCGGCGTGTGGCGGTGGAATTAAAGCATGATCCCGAAAAAGCCTGGCCCGAACGCGATCCGGGGTGGCTTGCGGTTTTCGGATAAGATCTTGCCCCGCATGCGAGTTGAAGCATGAGCGTCTATGCCATCGACAAGCTGTGCCGCGACGCGCTGCACGATCTCGATTTTCGCGAAGCGCTCAAGCGCGACCCCGCCGCCGCGATCGGCTCGCGCGAGCTCAGCGAAGCGGAACGCGACGCGCTGCTGGCGGGCGACGTGGCGCGCCTTTACGAGTGGGGCTGCCACCCGTTCCTGCTCGCCTATCTGACGCGCTGGAATCTGTTCGGCATCACGCCGGCCCTCTACAACCGGCGCATCCGCGCCGCGCGCGACGCGCGGGAGTAAAATATTACGGCGCGCGATCGTCGCCGAGGTCGAAGGTCCGCACCCCCTCCAGCCGGTCCGGCAGCTGCAGCACCTGCGGATTCGCCAGCGCCTGCCGGGCATTGCGGTAGCCGGTCAGCCAATGCTCCTCCATGGTGCTCCGGGAAAATTCAAAATCCTTGGCGATGCCTTCGTACTTCTTGGCGCGATAGATCAGGTGCACGATGTTGCAGACCTTGTCATCGGCTTCCGCGGCAAGAATTTTCACGTCGTCGCTATCGCGCAGCTCACTGGGAATCTTCTTCAAAAGATTGGCCAGAGCGTTGCGGAGTTTTTGCGCGTGCTGGTAGTGATCGGTCGCGGCGCGGTTGCGGCTCGAATAGACAATCTCTTTTTGGCGGATCTCGACCTCGATCATATCCTTCGGCAGGTTGCCGCGTGCGCTCCACAGGTCGACCTGGAGCGCCAGGGTGTCCTTGCGGGGCCGGCTGTCGAGCACCCATTGCAGCGGCGTGTTGGAGATCAGCCCGCCGTCCCAGTAGAACTGGCCGTCGACTTCGGTCGCCGGAAAGCCGGGAGGCAATGAGCCGCTGGCGATGACGTGCTCGACCCGGATGTCATGGGTCGTGGTATCGAAATAGGTGAAGTTGCCGCTGCAGATATCGACTGCCCCGACGCTGAAGCGGATCTGTCCGCCGTTGATGCGATCGAAGTCGACCAGGCGTTCGAGCATCGGCCGCAGCTGGCTGTTGTCGTAATAGCTGGCCTTTTGGACGCTGCCGGGCGGCCACAGGATCGGCGGCGGCAGGCGCGGAACGAAGAACTTGGGCGCGCCGAACAACAGCACATTCATTGCCTGCGCCTGATTGACGATCTGATGCTGCAGTTCGTCAAGCGAACCAAGCGATTGGGGGTATTGGATGCCAAACGGCGACGCGCTCACGGTCTCCCAGAATTCGCGCAGCCGCTCGACCCGCCGCTCCGGCGGATTGCCGGCGATGATCGCCGAATTGATGGCGCCGATCGAGATCCCGGCGACCCAGTCGGGATGCAGGTCCGCCTCGGCGAGGGCCTGATAGACGCCGCCCTGATAGGAGCCAAGCGCGCCGCCGCCCTGCAGCAGCAGCGCGATCCGCTCAAACGGCGTGCGGTTGCCGGCTGCGGGTGCCGGGGCAGGCGCTGCCGGGCCCGGCCCGCGGCTGTCTTGCTCGGTCATGGCTTCAACCATTTCCCACCTGCGCGCGATAAGCCTCGATGATTTCCGAGCCGGTGGCAAACCACACCTTGCCGTGGGCGGCGATATAGCCGAGCGCCCGGTCGAGATGGCGGATGCGGTGCGGCACGCCGATCAGGAACGGATGCAGCGCGATCGCCATCACGCGGCCGTTCCGGGAGCCTTCCTCGTAAAGCACGTCGAAGGTTTCGCAGATGCGGCGCTCGAAATCGTCGATGGCGATGCTCGGCGTGTTGAACAGCGGCATGTCGTTGAGCTCGATCGAATAGGGAATGGAATAAAGTCCGTTGTTCATGCGATAGGGCAAATCGTCGTTGACCCAGTCGCAAACGTATTCGACGCCGTGCCCATGGAGGATATCCAGCGTATGCCAGGTCTCGCACAGGCCCGGGCCGAGCCAGCCGCGCATTTTTTGGCCCCATTGCCCGATGACCTCGCGGGTCTCGGCGATCACCGCGGCCTCCTTGTCCTGGTCGAGACCGGTCAACAACACCGAATTGGTGAGGCCATGGCCCATCAATTCCCATTTCAACCGCGTCGCTTCTTCCATGATGCGCGGATAGAAGCGCCCGACCTCGGCGTTGAGCGCCACGGTGCCGCGCACGTCATGCTTGGCGAGGACCTCCATGATGCGCCAGACGCCGACGCGGTTGCCGTAGTCCCGCCGCGAGTGATTGCGGACATCCGGCGCGTCCTTGCCGATCTCGATGTGAAAATGCTCGATATTGGGGATCACCCACACCGCCACGCGCGCGCCGTTCGGCCACGCGATCGGCGGCCGATCGACGATCGCCTGGTAGGGAAAGAACGGAAACGGCCCGGAATCGTGCATCCCATGCCCTCTCTTTTTGGCTATTGCACCTGCGCCGCAAGCGGCGTGATCTCGGGATCGATGAAGCGGCTGACGTCGAGAGAGCCCTCGAGGTCACCCATCTCCTGCATCGCCTTGATGAGATTGCCAACAGTGCTCGTCTCGATCAGGCCCTTGCGGTCGAAAATGTGCTGAGCACGGTAATAATCGTAAGTCATCCCGACATCTTCGCGGCTCGATCCGGATTCCTTGACGAGAATGTCGATCGCCTCGGTCCGGTTCGCATCCTGATGGAACCAATCGACGCCCTTTGCCATGGCGTCGAGGAAGCCGAGCAGAAGCGGCTTGTGCGTCATCGCCCAGTCGGTGTTTGCCGCGTAGCCGGTGAACGGCAGGTCCCGTACGTAATCCGCCACATTGGCGACGAGGGATAATCCGCTGCTCTTCGCCTTGAAACTGAACGGCGGCAACAGGATCGCGGCGTCGACCGCACCGGATGACAGCGCTGCGAAGCGCGCCCCGGTTGTTCCGGCAAAAATCATGTCGTATTCGCCCGGCTTCACGCCGTTCGGGATCAACGTGCGCTCAAGATAGATTCGGGTGATGTCCTTCGCGCCGCCAAGCATGATCAGCTTGCCGCGCAGGTCGCCGACCGACTTGATGGTCGGTTTGGCCCAGAGCGTATAGGGCGGCACCTGGGCTTCGACACGCAGCAACGAGATTTTCGCACCCTTGTCGATGGCGCGCAGCGGATCGGTGAGGCCGCCCGAAGCCAGATTGGTCGAGCCGCCCGCGAGCTGCTGCATGGCCGCGGCGGTCGACGAAGCGGCAATCAGATCGGGCGCAACGCCGTTCGCCGCCATATAGCCCTTGGCGATGGCGATGAAGATCGGCCATTCCTGGGCCGAACCCTTGCCGGTCGTCACCATGGTGACTGTTTCGGCAGCGCGCGCCGGCGCCATGCCGGCCGAGAGCGCGACGCCGGCAATCAGCCCGACCAGCGCTGGCAACCGATTCAGGCTCATAAGATCTCCCATGCAAAAATTGCAACCAATTAGGCCAATCGCGCCAGCCGTGCGCCGGCGCCGGCGCCGATCGGCGGCAGCAGCGGCATCACGCGCTTGGCGAACGTCTCCAGTCCCTGCGACATCGGATGAAAATTCAGCAGGAATAATTCCACGCCGATGTCCTCGTAGCGCCGCATGCGTTCGGCGATCAATTCCGGCGTGCCGACCAGGCAAGCCCCAAGTCCGCGAGCCGCCGTCGAAGAGACGCGGTCGCGTTGCCCGTAGGCCTCGAGCTCGTTGGCGCGCGCCTGAGCTTCGGTGAGCGTATCGGCGCAGCTGATATGCGCGCTCATGCCAAACCCGAGTTTGCGGCCGAAGTGCTTGGCACGCTCGGCAAGGTCGGCGATGTCCCGCCTGATGGCGCCGAAGCTCTCATCGTATCGCCGATAGTCGGCCTGGTAATTCACAAACCAAAGATCGCAGTGCTCGGCGATGACGTCCTTGCCGGAATCGGTGCGGCTGGCGGTGTAAATCGGCGGATGCGGGGCGCGCGCAGGCTTCATCGGCAGAGTAGCGTCGGCGGCCTGGAAGAATTCTCCCTGGAACGTGAAATGATCCTCGCTCCAAAGCCCCCTCAATACGCGGACAAATTCGTCCATGCGGCGGTAGCGCGCGTCCGAGGAGGCGATCCAGGCGCCGTTGCTGAACAGCTCGAATTCCTTCTGGAACCAGCCATTGACGACGTTGATGACGAAGCGGCCGCCGGAGATGCGGTCCAGCGTCGCGCCCATCTTGGCCGCAAGCTGCGGCGTTATCATGCCCGGATAGACCGCCGGCATGATCTGGATCGTCTTGGTGCGGGCCGCGAGCGCCGCCGTCAGCATCCAGGCTTCCAGGTCGGGGCCGAGCAGCCGCTCGGCGATGAGCGTAATGTCGAAGCCGAGCGCTTCGCCCCGCGACACCACGTCGAGCGCGAACTGGAACGATCGATCGACATTGCCATCGCCGCGTGTTGTGACCTGGCGGATCCCCTCCTCCATGGCGGGCTCGGAGCGAATGGTGTGCGGCAACGGCGTCCATATCCCCAGGCGCATGGATTGAGCCCCACACTTTCAAGTTCTGACACCGGTGCCTCGCCGGCGGAACGCTTGCCGCCCGATCTTGCCGGACGCGAAGTCGATCATAGAGCCGAGCAGACCGAGCGTGAATAGCGCGGCGAACATGCCGGGTACGCGCCGCTGCAAGACAGCCCTGTCCATTCGCCTCGTCCGCACTATGATGCGGGCGGTGGCCTATCTCCCATTGCAAGCCCGCACCCGTCATGACCCTGATCCTGTCCAACGATGACGTCGGCAAGCTCCTCACCATGCCGGAATGCCTCGACGTGCTCGAAGAGGCCTACGCCGAGCTGGCCGAAGGCCGCGGCGTCTCGCGTACCCGTTCCGACTGTTTTGCGCCGACCGCGCGGGACGATGCGCTCTACAGCCTCAAATCGATGGACGGGATCGTGCCGAAATTCGGCGTCGGCGCGGTGCGCATCAATTCCGACATCGTCACCTGGCCGAAGAAGGGCAACAATTTCCGCCGCGAGAAGGTGCCGGCGGCGCCGGGCGGCCGCTATGTCGGGCTGGTGCTGTTGTTCTCGACCGAGAACGGCGAACCGCTGGCGATCTTTCCCGACGGCGTGATGCAGCGCATGCGGGTCGGCGCCGCCAACGGCCTCGGCGTCAAATATCTGGCGCGAAAAGATGCCAGCACCGTCGCGCTTCTCGGCTCCGGCTGGCAGGCCGGCGCGCAGCTCATGGCGGTCTGCGCGGTGCGCGACATCGCCGCCATCCGCTGCTTTTCTCCCAATCCGGAAAACCGCGCCGCGTTCTCGCGGCAGATGAGCGCAGCGCTCGGCGTCGAAGTCGTTGCGGTCGGGCAGCCCGAGGAAGCGATCAAGGGCGCCGATATCGTGCTGTGCGCCAGCAACAGCCTCGACCACATCTTCTTCGAGCGCTGGATCGAGCCGGGCGTCCACTTGAGTTCGATCAAGATACCGGAGATCGAGCCGAAGGCCGTGGCCCGCGCCAATCGCGTCGCCATCCATGTCCAGGATTCAAAGCCGATTCAGGTATCCACCAAGGACATCGTGCCGGCGGAGACCGGCGGCGGCCGCGGCTGGGCGACCGCCGACGCGATCGATTTTTCCAAGCTGCCGACATTGCCGGAGCTGATTGTCGGGCGCGCCGCGGGCCGCACGTCCGACGACGAGGTCACCTGTTTCCTCAACAATCTCGGGCTGGGCTATCAATTCGCGGCGGCCGGCTCGCTGCTCTACCGCAAGGCCAAGGAAGCCGGCGCCGGACACGATTTGCCGACCGACTGGTTCACCGAAGACGTGCATCCGTAAGTATCAACCGGGAGACGCGGCCGCCTCGGCTATTGCACGACGCTGGGCGGCGCGCTCGGCCAGCGTTCATGGGTGAGCGGAACCACCATGCGGACCATCAACCCGCTGCGGGAAAACGTCCGTTCCACTTCGCCGTTGAGCTGGCGCTCGATCACCATGCTGATAAGCCGCGAACCGAAGCCGAGACGCCGCGGCCGGCGCGCCGGTGGACCGTTTTTTTCGACCCAGTCGAGGATCAGCGTCGCGCCGCGCTGCGTGCGGCTGACGGTCCAGCTTAGCGTGAGCTGACCTTTGGGCCGCGACAGGCTGCCATGCTTGATCGCATTGGCGGCGAGCTCATGCAGCGCCGCACTCAGATTGAAGATCGGGTCGGGCTCGAGGTCGACGTTCGGACCGGTGAGCGAGACCCGGTCGAGGTAGGGCCCCAGCACGGCGTAGAGCAGATCCATGATCGGGATCGATTTCCAGCCGCCTTCGGTGATCAGCCGGTGGGCGTTGGCCAAGGCCAGAACCCGGGCCTGATACTTGGTGGAGAGATCGGCGATGCTTTTGGAGTTCTTGGCGGTCTGCGAGAACAGCGCCAGCAGCTGGGAAAATAGGTTTCCCGAGCGATGGCGCATGTCGCGGATCATCAATTCGTGCCGCTGCTCGAGCTGGCGGCGCTGAATGGCGCCGGCCAGCAGATTGGCCGCGGCGGCGAGAAATGCTTCGTCGCGCGGGCCGAAATGCCGCGACCTTTTGGTGCAGACGCCGAGAATGCCGTAAGCGCGGCCGTCGCGGCCGGCGATGGCCACGCTCATGCCGCTGACGCAGTTGTGGTGTTTCAGATACGAGGCGACCTCGAAGCGCGTCTCGGCGGCAAAGTCGGCGGTCGTGACCGGCCGACCGCCATCCAACGTAAAGCGTGCGTAGGAGTTCGGCGCAGTCGAGGCCAAAACCGTGCCCACCAGATTGGTTTTCCAGCCGTAGCCGGCGCGCAGCAGAAGTTCGACGTCACCGGGCAGGAGCTCGAGAACCTTGACGAAATCGACCGACAGCGTCAGCGCGACGGTGCTGACGGCGTCGTTGAGCAGCCGCTCCAGATCGGGCTCGGCCAGGGCGCGTTCGCCAAGCTGCGCCAACGCTTCCTGCTGCCTGGCGCGGTTGCGCAATTCGTTTTCAAGATCGACCCTCGCGGAAACGTCGGTGCCGGGAGCTTTCCCGGTTTCTTCCACCGGCCGATCATCCGGGGCGATTGCATCGGGCTTGCTCAGGTCGGACGCGCCCATTCCTTTACACTTCCACGTTTCCTCACGCGATAAATATTGGGATTTCGCTGCCGCAATGAAATAGGCCGGAGCTCGTTGGGACGCGCTCCGGCCGTTACAATCACCTTATGAAATGTTCCGGCTGACCGGATGGCTTTCAATACACTCCCGCCACCGTCGCGTTCCTTGCCGTGCTGATGGAAGCGGCGTTCGGCGCGGCGCGGCTGTCTTCGAGCGACACGCTATGCTGATCGCCCGGCAGCACGACGACCTTGGTTCCAACGCCGACCCGCTGGTAAAGGTCGCTCACGTCGGCGTTTTGCAGGCGAATGCAACCGCTGGAAACCCGCTTGCCGATCGTGGTCGGATCGTTGGTGCCGTGGATGCGATAGTCGGTATGGCCCAGATAGAGCGCACGGGCGCCCAACGGATTGCCGGGGCCGCCGCCGACCCAGCGCGGCAAGTAGGGCTGCCGCGCGACCATTGCGGCCGGCGGAATCCAGTCGGGCCATTCGGCCTTGCGGGTGATCGTCTCGACGCCCGACCAGGTGAAGCCTTCACGTCCGACGCCGATGCCGTAGCGCATCGCCCTGCCGTCGCCCAGCGTCAGGTAAAGAAACGTGTGCGCCGTATCGATGATGATGGTGCCGGCCGGCTCGTTGCCCTGATAGGCCACCACCTGACGGCGCAGCGCGGCGGGCAGTTCTTCGTCGCTCACCGCCGCGTCGTCCTGAGGCTGTTGCTGCGGGGCATATTGCTGGAACGTCGGACCGCCATAGCGGTCGAACGGCATATAGGCCAGCGCCTGCGCGAAGGCCGGAACCGCGGGTATTGTCAGGAGCCCGGCAAAACACGCCGCGCCGCACAGACGCCGAAACCCACCGCTTGCTGTCATGACATCCTCCACCGTGCCGAGATGCCGCATGGTCATTGCTCTAATCCGGGACGCAGCGGGATAGTTCCACAGTGCTGCGAACAAACAAAAATCGGATCAGAACTCGCCGTGCAATCCCCCTCGTCGCGTCCTCTATTAGTCGCGGGCGCTGCCGAAAAGGTTCTGCGGAAGTCGCCGCAGGCGTGGCGGTCTATCGGGAGGGATTTGTCAGGAGAAATCCGTCAGACGAGATACGGCGAGGCGCTCAGGCCATGCGGCGGCGTCAGGCCATGCAGCGTCGATAGACGTTGGCGTTGGCTGCGGATATCGCGCTGAAGGCAGGATCGCAAGCGAACGGGATTTGCGCGCGCGGCTGGGCGACGGGCAACGTGGTCGGCTGTGAACCGAAGTCGCCCTGCCAATCCGGCGCCACCGGCAGCCGGTCGCCTTTGAGGGCCCGGTTCACCGAGACCACCGGTGTCTGGCCGGGGCCGGCACCCGCGTCGAGGAACGGAACGGCACCGACAAACAAAAACGCGAGAGTGACAATACCCGCGGCGCTTGCCATGCGGAGCAACCATACCTTGACCATCGGAATGCCTCCACGCGCCGAAAGAAACCGAGCTTTGCTTCGGACACGCCTATAAGCCCCCCAACGGACCCACACGACGCATCCCAACGTATGTGGTCGGAAGCGGTTCCGAGGTTCTCCGAAACTCACTCACTCGTGATTGGAATCGCCTCGCAACCGGTCACGGCTGCGTGAGCGATCGCGCAGGGCGCCGCCGCCGACCGATGCCTAGCGGCGGAGCGCGCGCCGCCTTGAGAAAACACCGAACCGCAGGAACCAATAGGACACTCACGCTTTGATATGGCGACCGGCCATCCTTTCCCCCCTCCCCCCGTGCTTGGCCGGTCATGTTGGGCGCAGCCGATATGCCGATCGGCTGCGCCCTGACTTTTATACAATCTTACCAACAACTTAGTTTTTCATAACACACATATAACACACATCGGGTCAGTGCTCGCGGGTGCGCGCTTGTGCTCGATTGACGCGCTATGACCATCGGCCTATGCAATCCGCATGATCGGGTCATCGCCTGCCGATCAGGGCCAACCGGACTTTTTGTCACGGGGCCGCGCAGCGACCGAGCACACCGGCTGTTAGTCCCCGGCCTGTGAATTCTCGCGCCAGAGTGACCTTCCGAATGGGAGGGTCCAAAATGGAACCTCTAGCAATCTCGCCGGCCGCGTCGGGGCGCTTCCTTGGTGTATCGAAGCGCACGATTTACAATCTCATTGCCGCCAACAAGATCATCGCCAAGAAAGACGGCGCGCGCACTCTCGTTGATGTGGCTTCGATCCGTGCGTACTATGCCGCGCTACCGGACAAGGATGGACCGGCGCCGCTGTTCGGTGATCCTGAGCCGGCGAGGCGCGAGGCGAAGCGCAAGACCGTCACTGACGCGACCTAATAAACTTTCTTTGGTTGCGGTTGCTGCTGTTGCTGGGCGACCTGCAGGCGCGGCTCGGGCGTCTCATAGGCCATGGTGGTCCGGCATCGACCCGCCGCCTCTTTTCACAACGCTCGGATAGGACCAGAAGGCACCGGTCGGAGAGCCAATCTTGGCCCCTCGACCGGCCGCTCGTCCACTTCGATGGCGCCCTACCTCGCGCCGGCGCTGCCGCCGCCGACCAGGTCTCGCGCGCTGTCGCCCAGAATCTCAACTTAGTTGGCGTTGAGGTTTTGCACTTGCCAGGTCGGCCCGACATTGCTGACGGGCAGCGACGAGGCCACCGTGGCGCCATTCATCAGCCAGGCAGCGAGGTCGCCGGCGCTGTCGAGCAGCAGAATGTCGCTCTTGCCGTCACCGTCATAATCGCCGATCTGGGCGACGTTCCAGTTGCTCGGCAGCGCCCCGACACTGGCCGTCGACGTCACCTGGGTGCCGTTGGTGAACCAGATCGACAGCGCACCGCTGTTGGTATCGCGCCACAGGATGTCGAGGGCGCCGTCGCCGTTGAAATCGCCGACGCCCTGGACCACGAAGTTGCTCGTCACGTTGCCGAGCGGCGAGGAACTCGTCACCTGGCCGTTCTGAACGCCCCACAGAGCGATGTCGCCGGCGCTGTCGCGCCATAGAATGCTGCTCCCGGCGTCGCCGACGATGGTCCAGTTGCCGGGAATTGCTCCGAAACTGGTCGTCGATGAAACCTGCGCCCCGTTCATGAACCAGACCGCCACGGTGCCGGTATTGCTGTCGCGCCAGAGCAGGTCGCCCTTGCTGTCGCCGTTGAGATCGGCGGTGCCATTGAGCATCCAATTGCTGGTCAGGTTGCCGACCGCAGCGGCCCAGGCGACCGCGGCGCCGTTCATGAACCACATCGACGTATTGCCGCTGCCGTCGCGCCACAGCACGTCGGCCTTGCCGTCGCCATTGAAGTCCTGCTGGCCGATGATCGAAAAGCCGCTCGGTACGGCACCGAGACCCGCCGGCTGCGAGACAGCGGCGCCATCCATCAGCCACACCGCCACATCGCCGCCGGTGTCGCGCCACAGAATGTCGGACTTGCCGTCGCCGTTGAAGTCGTGGCTGTCAACGATCCCGCTAGCCGGCAAGAACACCCAGGCGGCTCCGGTCGCCGAATTGTCGAACGCACCGCCCTCCATGAGCGTCCTGCCGTCGGCGGACAGCGCTACCGCGATGCCCTGTTGGGTCGCCCCAATATTGCCGCTGCCGGTGAGTTTCGAGCCGCGCTGGGTCCATACCCCGGCGTTCTGAGCGAACACCCATACGGCGCCGTTGAACGTGCTGTCCTCATAGCCGCCGACGGCCGCGGTGCTGGCATCGCCGGACAGCGCCACCGAGAAGCCCTGCCGCGCGGCGCCGACCGCTCCAGTGCCGGTAAGCTTGGCTCCCGCCTGGGTCCATAGCCCGCCGCTCTGTGTAAATATCCACGCAGCGCCCGTGTCGACATTATCGGCGAAGCCGCCGATCAGCGCCGTGTTGCCGTTGGCGGACAGGGCGACCGCATAGCCGAACGCTCCGGCGCCGGCTTCGTCGCTCGCCGTGAGCTTGCTTCCGAGCTGCGTCCACTGCCCGCCGTTCGGCTTGAACACCCACACCGCGCCGGCATTGGCATTATCGCCGAAGCCGCCGACTAGGGCGGTACTGCCGTCGCTCGACAGCGCTACCGTGGAGCCTGCTGCGGCATGGCGCCGGTCGCGCCGGCGCCGACGAGCTTCGAGTCCAATTGCGCCCAACTGCTGCCGTTGCGACTGAACACCCACGCAGCTCCGATGGCGTTATTGTCGGCAGCCCCGCCGATGAGGGCGGTATTGCCATCGAAGGACAGCGCCACCGCGCTGCCAAACTGTCCGACGCCCGCCTCATCGCTGGCGCTCAAGTGCGCCAAAGTCGATTGCTTCGCAGTCGCCTTGTTTCTCTTTGCTTCTAGCTCGTTTCTCTTTGCTTCTAGCTCGTTTCTCTTTGCTTCTAGCTCGTTTCTCTTTGCTTCTAGCTCGTTTCTCTTTGCTTCTAGCTCGCGCCGCCAGCAGCGCCGCGCCCCTCGCGCGCGAGGGAGATGACAACAAGGGGTCAACGGGGGGAGGGGCCCATTTACCATTCCGAGAGAAGCGATTCGCTTATCGAAAACCGCATCCTACATTTGCCTCAGCGTACAAGAGCGGGCATCGACGGATTGGCCCGCACCAACCTGCGCTTCTCCTAGCAAGGTGGTCCGTAGACGCGGCCGGCGCCCAAGGGGCACCAGCAACCAACAGGAGACGTCCATGGCCCCCTTGCGTCCGTATTGGAAAGGCTACCTCAAGCTTTCTCTCGTCTCTTGTCCGATCGCCCTCTATACCGCGGCGACAACGATCGAGCGGGTCGCATTTCGTCAGATCAACAAGAAGACCGGCAATCGGCTGCGGCAGCAACTGGTCGACGAGGTCACGCGCGAAACGGTCGAAGCGTACGACAAGGGCCGTGGCTACGAGTACGCGAAGAACGCCTACATCCCGGTGGATGACAACGAACTCGACGCCATCGCGATCGAAAGCAACCACACCATTGAAATCGACACGTTCGTTCCGCGTGAGCAGATTGACCAGCGATATCTGGACAGCCCCTACTACATCGCACCAAGCGATCAGGTCGGGCAGGAGGCCTTTGCGGTAATTCGTGAGGCGATGCGCGGTAAGGGAATGGCAGCGCTCGGTCGTGTCGTGCTGGCAAAGCGCGAACGGGTCATCATGCTCGAGCCCTGGGACAAGGGGCTGATGGGCACCACCCTTCGGTATCCGTACGAGGTCAGGGATGCGAAGGACTACTTCGACGCCATCCCGAGCATGCAGCTTGAGCCGGATATGCTCAAGCTGGCCGAACACATCCTCCAGAGCAAGGTGACCGATTTCGATCCAACGCAATTCGTGGATCGCTATGAGGAAGCCGTAGTCGAGATGCTCAAGAAGAAGCAAGCCGGCATGCCAGTTGCGCGCGAGCATGCGGCGCCGCTGCCGCAGAACGTCGTGAACCTGATGGAGGCGCTGCGCGGCAGCATTGCGCAGGAAGAAGCCTCCGCCGCACCTCCGAAGAAAGTGCGCAAGCGCACCGAGGGACAGGGCGAGATGCTGCTTGCCATTGCGGGCAAGAGGGCCAAGGAAGTCGCGGCAAAGCCACCCGATCGGGCTCGTCAGAAGAAGACCGGATAATGGCTACCCTCATTCTCAAGCGGGCTCGCAATACCGCGGTCGCCTGCCGTCCCGATTATCCGGGCTATATAATGCCGTGCCTGGCGACCGACGTAGGCCGTCCGCCGGCCGGCGACAAATGGGTGCATGAGATCAAACTCGATGGTTTCCGATCGCAGCTGCATCTTCGGAACGGCAAGGTCACGATCTACAGCCGCAGTGGGCACGACTGGACCGACCGCTACCGCTCGGTCGCAGATCAGGCGGCACAGCTAACCGCAAAACATCTCGTGATCGACGGCGAAATGGTGATCCTGCGTGAAGACGGCACGTGCGACTACTGGGCGCTGCATCAAGGCGTGCGCGAAAACATCAGTGACCGCGCAACCTACTTCGTTTTTGATCTGCTCTATCAAGACGGCGACGACCTCCGGCGGCTTTCGTTACTAGACCGCAAGGACGTGCTACGCAAAGCGCTAAAATCTTCCTTCGACCGGATACGCTACGTTGAGCATTTCAATGCGGACGGGCCCACCGTCTGGGCGCACGCGCATAAGATCAACGTCGAAGGCATCGTTTCGAAGCATATCGATTCTCTATATCGCTCCGCACGTGGCCATGACTGGATTAAGACGCCGTGCCGGTATCGCGAGACACTGCTGGTCGCGGGAATTGCACTCGATGGCGCGGAATTCAGCGGCCTCTATCTGGCGCGGCGGAAGAACGGAGTGCTGCTTTACGCCGGAAAGGTTGAAGACGGCTTCTCGGCTGAAATCGTTGCGCGTCTGCGCGTGCTGTTGGATCCGCTCGTTACCCCCAGGCAGCCCGTTGTGACCGCCGCCAAACCGAATGCAAAATGGATAGAACCGATCGTCTAAATTCACATTGTGCATCGTGGCGGCCTGACCGCCGAGCGCGTGCGCCAACCCATATTCGAGGGCCTTGTCGAGTAACCCCTAAAGTCCAGTGGTGGCAAAGCATAGCGCATCCGTTAGCTCAGCGGCGCCGGTGCGACGTAATCTTGGCCCCAAGCAACCTTCACAATGGGCCAGATTCACTCAAATCGCGCGAGAAGATTAGACCATGGCCAAAAAAGTCGGACTGAGGATCGTTATCAGATCCGGATTGACCCCGCTAACCTCTTGTTGTCATCTCCCTCGCGCGCGAGGGGGTGGCGCTGCTGGCGGCGCGAGGTAGGCGGTGGTGTTCGACAGCACCCCCGTTCGACGACTGCGGTGATGGGAACAGCGCGATGGTGTCGTCGTCGCTCCTCATCAGCAATGTCGGACCGACCTGGCAGGTGCAAAACCTCAACGCCAATTAGCACTACTTTGGCAGATTTACTCACGCCGCTGGCTGTTGCAAATCCATTTTCGACAATGTGGGCATCGTTGCGGCGGCAGTTGAGCGAAAATTCCGAGCATGGCGTGACGGACGGCCGGCAAGGTCGGTTGAGGCGGCGGCCCGGTTGATCTTTTTTTTCCGCCTTGCCATTGCGAGCCGGCGATGCTGAAGGAAGGCGTAAGCGATCATCGTCATAAGCGCATGACGGTGAAGGCCTTGCCAGGATCGTCCCTCGAAGTGGTCAAGACCGAGTTCTTCCTTCATCTGCTGGTGAGCCTGCTCGCAAATCCAGCGCGCCTTGATGGTGGCTGCTAAGGAGCGCAGGTCGGTCTTCGTCGGCAAGTTGGCGATATAGTATTTCTTCTCTCCCGACAGCCTGTGTTCGCCGATCAGCCAAGCCGCGGCCCCGGGCAGATGTTGCTGACCTTTGTTCCTGATCCGCTGCGGTGGTCCGTCCGCGACCCGCACGCGGACAGCAGTAAAACGCGCCTTGAGCTTTCCTTTCGTGCCGGTGCGCCAACTGATGGTGCGCCATTTGGCGTTGGCCAGCATGTCTTCGGCCGGTATCGATAGAATGTCAGGAACGTGCCGCTTACGAGGACGACCACGCTTGGCAACCGGCCAGATCATCCGCACATCTGCGGGGTACACCTTGAGGTGCCGTGGAATACCGACTGCCCAAGCAAGTTTGCGAGCTGTGAGCCCCTGACGGAACGGCGCGCTCGATCCATAACCGGCGTCCGCCAACACGCAGCCAAGGCGCACCCCAGCCGCGACGGCACGATCAATCTCCGCCAGCGCCATCTCCGGCTTCGTCCGTGTCGTTCGATATTCGGTTGGAACGCCCGTGCGCTCCAACCGGACCCGTTTGCTCGTCCAACTCTCAGGCAGAAACAACCGCAACGCCAGCATGACCGGGACTTCGCCACGCGCCAGCGTCAGCGACACCAGGGTCTGGCAGTTCGCGGTTTTGCCCAGCGCCGAAGCATATTGCGGCGCCACACCGACCGAATGCGTGCCCTTCTTTGGAATCGCGGTGTCGTCGATCACCAGCACGGCATCGCGGCCGCCGACGAGCTTGTCGGCTTGAACAAGCAGTTCGGTCTCCAGCGGCGCCGCATCCCAGATCCCGGCCGCAATGAAGTGGTGCAATCGATCATAGTCACCAAATGCAAGCCGCTCCGCCATCGGCTGAATGCTCTTGCGATCGCCAGCACCGATCAGTCCCGATACGTAGAGCGGACACATTTGCCGCCGCGCCTTGTGACCCAATCGAGCCAAAAACGGCTTGAGAAAGCGTGCCAGCTCCTCATTCCAATCCGAAGTTCTGCCAACCATGGTCGGCCCCTCCAAAAGCCGACCTCCCATGAGTCACAGAAAAACTGATTTGGGAATCCCCGACGCCTCAAAATCTGCCAAAGTAGTGTTAGGGGGAAGAATCAAAAGCGCCGGCGCGGCTCGGTAGGGACCCTGCGATTTCAAAGAGGGTGAACCTTTCGCTCGTCATTTGATCTTGGCGGGCGTCCGTTGTGGGTCAGACTTGACCGAGACGCAACCGTCGGCGGATCACGCCATGTCTGTTGTGCCCCCTGATAGCGACCGAATCGTTGAGTCATCGCGAAATGACGCGACCGGCAATGAGCGACCATCTTCCATCAAGGCGCTTTCCGGAACAATGATACTGATCTATCGGTGATCGACCGGGCTTTACCGGCTTCGGGTCGGAGCCGGCTTTCGCGCCCGCCCGCGTTTCGCTAACTGTAGCCCCATAGACCGCCGCACAGGCTTATGAGCGCTTCAAGATGGGCTACCGCATATTTCTCAGTTACGGCCACGATGAACACTCCGATTTGGCGCGTGCACTGAAGCGCGACCTGGAAGCGCGCGGTCACGAAGTCTGGTTCGATGAGGACCGACTGATGGCCGGTACCGACTGGGAGACGCGCATCGAGCAGGGTCTACAGTGGGCGGCGAGTGAGCCGGATTGCGGCCGCGTCGTTCTATTGATTACGCCGCACTCGGTGCGCCGACCGGACGGCTATTGCCTTAATGAGCTCGCTCGGGCGATCAGCCGCGGGCTACCAATCGTGCCGCTGATGGCGGTGTGGTCGGAGCCGCCGTTGTCGATCTGCCGCATTCAATGGCTCGATCTGCGCGACTGCTTGCCACTCGGTGCCCAGCCGGCGGCCTACCAACGTCGAGTGGATCAGCTCACCACGGCTCTGGCACAGGACGGGACGAGTTTCGAGGGCGCCCAGGCACGGCTGATGGCACTGCTTGATCCGCTGCCGTTCGGCGCCGAGATCAACGAGCATCTCGCCCGCTTCACCGGTCGCGACTGGATTTTTCAGAAAATCGATCATTGGCTGGCCGATGCTGGGGCCGAGAAGATATTTTGGATCACCGGCGGCCCGGGCGTCGGCAAGACCGCGCTGGCCGCGAAGTTGTCGGCGACCCGTCCGGACATTGTCGCGGTGCATTTCTGCCAAGCCGGTCACACCCAAAAGGGCGATCCGCGACGCTGCGTGCTGTCGATTGTCTATCAGCTTTCGACCCAGCTTCCCGAATACGAGAGCAGGCTCAACGCGCTGCCGCTGCAGTCGATCATCACCGAGTCGGATGCGCGGACCTTGTTCGACCGCCTGATCTTGCAGCCGCTGGCCGCAAACTTTCCCGATCCGGGACGCATGCTGGTGGTGCTGATCGACGCGCTCGACGAGGCGACCCAGGAGGGGCGCAACGCACTGGCGTCGTTCTTGGGCGCCGAATTTCCGAAAACGCCGCCGTGGCTGCGGCTGATCATCACCAGCCGACCCGACCCGGAGGTCACGTATCCGCTGCAGGCGATCACCGCTGACGTGATCGACGTGGCCGCATCGGAGAACGAAAGCGATATCCGCGCCTTCCTGCAGCGCGAGCTGAAATCGCATCTGCTTGACGTGCGCCATGCATCGGCGATCGTCGACAGCCTGATCCGACGCAGCGAGGGCAACTTCCTCTACGTCGAATGGCTGCGCCGTGAGATCATGGCCGGCCGGGTGTCGCTCGCCGACCCTGGCGCGCTGCCGCAAGGCATGGGCGGGGTCTACGCGCAATTCGCGGCGCGGCAGTGGCCCGACGTCGGGACGTTCAAGAAAGACATCGGCCCGGTGCTCGACATCGTCGCCGCCGCGCGCGAGCCGTTGACGCTTGCCTTCCTTGGCGAGATGTTCGACTGGAGCGAGCGCCAACAGATCGACTTTCAAGACACGCTGGGTTCGCTGTTTATCTTGCCGGACGGGCGCATCATCCCGTTTCACAAGTCGCTCCTGGATTGGCTGACCGACCGCAGCAAATCCGGCCGCTATTTCGTCAGTGCCGCCGACGGCAATCGCCGGCTGACCGAATATTGCGTTGCGCAGTACGAAAAAGATCCGCTCGCCTTGCCCGGCTACGTCCGCGGTCATCTGCCGGCGCATCTGATTGCCGACAAGCTTGAGGCCGTCCTCACCAACCTGGCGTTCCTGGAAGCCAAGACCGCAGCGGCCGGCGTTTTCGCCATCGTGGCGGATTTTGCCGATGCGCTTGCGGCGATACCGCCGGGCCGGCCGCTCGAGACTGTGCTGAAAGGCAACAACGCCAATCGCACCGAGAGCGTGGTCTTTTCGCCCGACGGCGCGGTCGTGCTGTCCGGCGGCGGCTGGGGCTATAGGGATAATCAGTACCTTTACGTATGGGGTTGGAGAGCAGGTGAACTGCTGCGGCGCATCACCGCTCATACCTCGCTGCTTCATCAGGTTCGTTTCGCGCCTGACGGCAATCGCTTTGCCTCGTGCTCGGGCGACGCCGCGGGCGAGTACACCATCAAGATCTGGGACGTGGCGACCGCCGCTGCGCGCGCTCTCAAGGGCCACACCGGATCGATTCAGGACATCGGCTTTTCGCCCGACGGCAGCCGAATGATTTCAGGCTCGTGGGACGAGACCGTGCGGCTCTGGGATACGGTCAGCGGCGCGCCGTTGCTCAAGATCGACATCGGCAGCCAGGTGAACTGCGTCGGCTTTCTTGCCGACGGACGCCGCGTCTATTCGGGCGGCTATGACAATGTCGTGCGCATCTGGGACAGTCTTGTCGGCATCGCCGCCATGCCGACGCGTCCGGACGGCAGATACAATCTCTGGCGCCTGGTCTATTCGCCCGACGGCAAATACCTCGCCACCGGCTCGGAGCGCGGGGCGGTCGTGCTGTGGGACGCCAACACCGGCCGCCTCGCTCGCGAGCTGCGGCCCGGGGTTGGCGGCCCGGTCACCAACATCGTGTTCTCACCCGACGGCGGCCATCTTGCCGTCGGCACCGGCAATGTGCCGTGGGATTTTGATGAGCCTTGGAGCGGTGACTCCGACTTCGACATCCGCGTTTTCGACGTGGCCACCGGCACGCTTGCCGGCACGCTGAGTGGCATCGGCCACAAAGTGTCACTCCACGCGCTGCGCTACTCTGCCGACGGCAGCAGAATCATCACGCCGCTCGACGGCGCGCCGACCGTGGTCTGGGACGCAAAGAGCTTTCGCAGGATTGAAGGGGGGACTGCCGAACGGGCCGCGCCAGAAACCGCTGCCGCCAATCGGCCGGTCGGCGGGGCTCGCATCAAGGCGCGCGTCGCGGCTCCCGAGACCGTATTCACCGACCAGGTGAGCGGACGCGACATCGCCTGGCTGTCGCAGCCGCTCTACGAGGCGACACTGCATCCGGGCGGAACGATGTGGGCGGGCCGCTCCGACGACGTTCACGCCCACCAAAACGATGCGCGCAAGATCGATATGGTGGTATTGGAAGGCTATTCCACAGCACAGTCGTCCTGATTGCGAAAAAGTCAGAAGGGATAAGTAAGGCCAGCCGGATGAATTATGCGCATTCGATCTGGTCGACCTTTCGGTGCGGTGGCGAGCATTTTAGTGCAGCCAACAATAATCTCTGATGACCGTCATGGGTCAAGCTGCTCGACAGCTGGCAAGGCGCGTAGCTTGGCGTTGTCGTCACAGCCCGCGAAGACGCGAGCGCTTTAGCTAATAGCGTCTCGGCTGTCCGACAGGAGTCACCCGATAAAGGTCAGCCGGCGCGAAATCATCCGTTAGCAAATCGGCACCGTCCGAATTCTGGTTTGTGACCCGCTTGCTAACGAGAGCCGGCAATGAATAGCGGAAATTGAACTGCTTCTGCAGGACGACGGCGCGCTGCATCAAACTATCAGCGGTTGGCCTTGATCCCGGCACCGCAACGGCGATCGACTGCCCTATGTTTGAGTCCATCCAATCGGGATAAACGTCGACGGTAGGAAACACGGCGCGCAAGGTGACCAAAGTCGAGAGATAAAGTTTTGTGTTAGCGACTACGTTGGATGCCACGACTCCTCCGGGGGCAAGATGCTCTTTGACGAGCACATAAAATTCTCGCGTCAGCATATGGAATGGAACGCCGAGGTCCCGAAACGCATCCAGCAGGATAATGTCATAGCTGTCTTTATGACGATTGAGGTAGACGCGGCCGTCGCTCTCGATGAACCGAACCCTGTCGCTCTCCTCGAGACCGAAATACTTTTTTCCTGCCGCAATGACGCCGGGATCGAGTTCGACCACGTCAATTTGCGCATCTGGCATAGCGCGCCCGAGATAAGTCGATATCGATCCGGCGCCCAGCCCAATCATCAGAATGCGCTTGGTTGCTCGCGGATAAAGGAGCGCCACAGGCATCATCCGGTTGTATGAAACCGGCATGGCGTCAGGGTCTTTGAGATCGACGATCGATTCGATGTAGTCAGGACGCCCTTTGTACATGCTGCTGAGGTCAAGGAACGATCCGTGCTTGTCGATGAAGAGATTGTTATACTCGGTTTCGACGTGCGCAACGCGGCCGTCGCCGTGTTTGAGCATTTGCGCCCGCACGTTTTCATCGAATAGATCATCAGACCAGGAGCGATTGCTGGCGAGCATGAGCACGGCGAATACAATGAGTCCCGCTGCCGAACGGGCGCCCTTTGCCGGCGAATGCAGATGATCGAGCGTGATCAGGAGCAGTCCGCAGCATATGCCAACAGCACCCAGAAAAAGCGTGATTGCGCGTGTCCCGATCATCGGAATGAGGAAAAATGTCGTGCCGAGGGTGCCCGCGATCGAGCCGGCAGTGGAAACGCCATACACGGAACCGGAGACCGTCCCGGAATGCTGAGCGGCCCGCAACACAAGTCTGATTGCAAACGGCGAATAAACACCGAGCAGTGTAACCGGCAAGAACATGATAGCGAGGGCGGAGTAGAGGCTGCCGACGCGCACGTTGTCTATGGTGTCAAAAACGAAACCCAGTATCGCTTCGGCAAAGCTCGGCAACGCCAAAAGGTAGAGAGAGGCGATGCCGACGATCGTCCCCAGGACGGCTGCCGACACCGTGCGATCGCCGATGAACCCGCCGAGAAAATAACCGGCAGTAAGTGCCGCCAGCACCGTCGAGATCAGCGCCGCCCAGGTATAAATGCCGCTACCGAAGTACGGATTGAGATAGCGCGAGCCGAGCATTTCGAAGCTCATCACGATCGCACCGGTGACAAAAGCGACGATATAGATGATGGCCCGAAACACGGCGGATGACGCGTGCCCGCACACCCTCGTCCCGGCCGGTGTCAAACTGGTTTTATTCAAGACAACCTCCGTCAGCGCCCCCGTGCCGATATTGGCGATGCCGGCTTCTAACTACGTGGACCGAAGACGGCCGTGGATCAAGTGCAGCAGATACCCAGCCAGTATTGGCGAGGTTGTGCGCTCACATGGGCCGCGGTGACCAGCCGGGCGGACCATCGCCTTTCGCGTCATTTAATCGTTTTGGCCCGTTTTCGCTTTGACGCGCAGGAATAGCTCTCGTTAGGTCACGTCCCAATTGGTGGTGTAGGTTGGCGGTAGCGAAGCCGCTCGCGAGCGCGCCCCATAGCGCTGTAGCGATTGAGCGGCTTCGCGGTGGCCATCGATGATTCGCCGGTAGGATCGGGTTGCGAGCTCCAACCGCAACTGAGGAACCACCGATGACCGATGAGAAGTTGAACTTCCGCGCGCTGGTCGAGAAGATCCTCGACGCCGATCTCTTGCGTGAGATGATCGGCTTTGCCGCCCAGCCCGACATTTCAAAAAGCCGACGATCTGCTCGGCTGGTCGCCCCATACCGCGCTTGCCGACGGGCTTGCCCGAACCATCGAATATTTTGAAGAACTGTTGCGCGATCAAGCCGTTCGTCCGCTGATCATCCATGAATTGGGCGCGCAGACATGACGAGCCGCGTGGCATGATGCCGGCCCCGCCATGCATCAGCTGATCTTCGTCAATCGATATTTTTTTCCGGACCACTCTGCGACGAGCCAAATCCTGTCCGATCTCGCGTTCCATCTGGCGGGCACTGGAAGACGCGTGCATGTCGTGACCAGCACGCAGCACTACGAGGATCCAAGGCCGAGTTGCCGCGCGAGGAGGTCGTCAACGGCGTGCAGGTGCATCGCGTCGCCTCCAGCCGCTTCGGCCGCAAATCCTTGGTCGGCCGCTCGGTCGATTACCTGTCGTTCTACCGCTCGGTCCGCCGCCGGCTCCTCGACATGGAGCGGGCGGACGACATCGTCATTGCCAAGACCGATCCGCCGCTGCTTGCCATCGTCATGCCCTATCAGCCGCGCGAACTGCTGCCGTATTCCTTGGCGGCCGCTCTCGGCTCCGCCTCGCGCGGGCGGGTGGTGCCAAAACAAGGTTAACGCCGACCTCACCCCCGCTAACCTCTTGTTGTCATCTCCCTCGCGCGCGAGGGGGTGGCGCTGCTGGCGGCGCGAGGTAGGCGGTGCTGTTCGACAGCACCCCGGTTCGACGACTGCGGTGACGGTGATTGTATCGACGACGTAGATCGCGTGCTCAATTCCGTAGGGCGGCTTTTCAGACACAACGCGATGCACGCGGGCGCGACCCGGATGGTCCTCGATGAGTTCGGGCGTTGTGCTAAGTGTGTTAAGCTTGGTTGGTGGAGACCAGATGCCTAGCGCCAGTAAAGCAAGGCCAAGGAGGTATTTGATCTTGATGACGCATGTCACCTCGGACGATGAAGACGATTACCTTTCGAAGACCTTTGACTTGGCATTCGAAAACGTCCGCCGGCTTGATCAGCGGTGGCGAGTTTCTAAACGCGGGCGACCGCCAGCACGAATATTAAAATCGCTGCCATGGGGGCGCAATCCGCCGCTACTCGCAATTCCGCGCGAAGACCAGGGACCGCTGCGCATCACCCAGGTTGTAAAGTTGATCGGTGAAGGTCGCTGTGCGAAAGTGGACTCAACAAGTGAACAGCTGCAATGGCACACACGAGGAATAATGGTTTTCCGCGGATCAAATCGATCGCGCGGGATTTTTTAATGGACAAGACAGTTTGAATGGACGGCAGCGCCGTAACATGCCAAGTTCGACACTGGATCGGCGACGCCACCAGACCGTGCGGGGCATTCTTTTCACCGCTTCTTGCAGTCATCTCTGGAGTATACGCGAATCTACTCGATGGAAATTAGATCTGACCCCTTTGCATCCGCCAAATCGCACTTCTTCGATACCAGCAGCTGGGGTCCATTTTGCGATGTCACCCTGACCTTGAAGCAAGCGCGTCAGTCCGACGGAGGTGCGTGGATAAAGCTCGGCGACTATCCCTGCAGACAAGCTTTTCGGCACTTCATGAAACTGCTGAACCGAGCAGTATTTGGAGCTGCATTTCGCCGCTACAGCAAACGTCTTCGTGTATTACCCGTACTTGAAAGAGGCGAGGTCCGCGCCCGCGCATTATGCTCATGGGAGCGTGGCCCGTCTGGGCGATGGCACATTCATTGTGCGCTTGAAATGCCCTCGCACTTTGATGCTGTTGCGTTCGAAGACCTAATCCGCGACTGTTGGGCGAAGGTCGACTGGGGTCATGGCCGAATTCTTGTCCGCGACGGCGCCAACGCGGGCTGGATCAACTACATGTTGAAAGACCGTCAGAAGTCAGAGTTCGACGGTTTTCTTGACTGCATAATGATAGAGTCCTTGCATAATCCAATCGCTGACGCGTAGACGTCCTTTGGAAACGGACTCTTTGTCGAAAGCATGAGCAAGGGCGACTGCTTGACAGTCGTCTTGTTTCTCTTTGCTTCTAGCTCGCGCCGCCAGCCGCGCCACCCCCTCGCGCGCGAGGGAGATGACAACAAGAGGATAACGGGGCGGCATTTCTGCTGATCGTTCAGTGCCGGCCCCTCACCGCAGTTGTCGAACCGGGGTGCTGTCGAACACCACCGCCTAGCTCGCGCCGCCAGCAGCGCCGCGCCCCTCGCGCGCGCGTAGAAGTGACAAACAGTGGTTAACCCGGGGCCCTTTCTGCTGATCGTTCAGTGCCGCCGCCGCCACTGACCGATTCGGGGCTTGAGCGAAACCAAATACAGTCGGTGGCCACCGTCCTGGATCGACACCGATGTCGCCGGGTGGCGGCGCGTGTCGGCTTGGTCAGACGCTGCTGCCAGCGTCGGCCCGATCCGGAATTCGCTAAAAAACAGAATCGGCGACGTCGGCCAGCAGCCGGCGCGAGCGGGTCGATCTGTTGACGTCGGCGCGGCGCCGTCCTCGCCAAGGGATAAAGTCCAGCCCGAAATGTCGGAGCGAGAGCACGGCAGAGGCCCCTCACCGCAGTTGTCGAACCGGGGTGCTGTCGAACACCACCGCCTAGCTCGCGCCGCCAGCCGCGCCACCCCCTCGCGCGCGAGGGAGATGACAACAAGAGGATAACGGGGCGGCATTTCTGCTGATCGTTCAGTGCCGGCCCCTCACCGCAGTTGTCGAACCGGGGTGCTGTCGAACACCACCGCCTAGCTCGCGCCGCCAGCAGCGCCGCGCCCCTCGCGCGCGCGTAGAAGTGACAAACAGTGGTTAACCCGGGGCCCTTTCTGCTGATCGTTCAGTGCCGCCGCCGCCACTGACCGATTCGGGGCTTGAGCGAAACCAAATACAGTCGGTGGCCACCGTCCTGGATCGACACCGATGTCGCCGGGTGGCGGCGCGTGTCGGCTTGGTCAGACGCTGCTGCCAGCGTCGGCCCGATCCGGAATTCGCTAAAAAACAGAATCGGCGACGTCGGCCAGCAGCCGGCGCGAGCGGGTCGATCTGTTGACGTCGGCGCGGCGCCGTCCTCGCCAAGGGATAAAGTCCAGCCCGAAATGTCGGAGCGAGAGCACGGCAGAGGCCCCTCACCGCAGTTGTCGAACCGGGGTGCTGTCGAACACCACCGCCTAGCTCGCGCCGCCAGCCGCGCCACCCCCTCGCGCGCGAGGGAGATGACAACAAGAGGATAACGGGGCGGCATTTCTGCTGATCGTTCAGTGCCGGCCCCTCACCGCAGTTGTCGAACCGGGGTGCTGTCGAACACCACCGCCTAGCTCGCGCCGCCAGCAGCGCCGCGCCCCTCGCGCGCGCGTAGAAGTGACAAACAGTGGTTAACCCGGGGCCCTTTCTGCTGATCGTTCAGTGCCGCCGCCGCCACTGACCGATTCGGGGCTTGAGCGAAACCAAATACAGTCGGTGGCCACCGTCCTGGATCGACACCGATGTCGCCGGGTGGCGGCGCGTGTCGGCTTGGTCAGACGCTGCTGCCAGCGTCGGCCCGATCCGGAATTCGCTAAAAAACAGAATCGGCGACGTCGGCCAGCAGCCGGCGCGAGCGGGTCGATCTGTTGACGTCGGCGCGGCGCCGTCCTCGCCAAGGGATAAAGTCCAGCCCGAAATGTCGGAGCGAGAGCACGGCAGAGGCCCCTCACCGCAGTTGTCGAACCGGGGTGCTGTCGAACACCACCGCCTAGCTCGCGCCGCCAGCCGCGCCACCCCCTCGCGCGCGAGGGAGATGACAACAAGAGGATAACGGGGCGGCATTTCTGCTGATCGTTCAGTGCCGGCCCCTCACCGCAGTTGTCGAACCGGGGTGCTGTCGAACACCACCGCCTAGCTCGCGCCGCCAGCAGCGCCGCGCCCCTCGCGCGCGCGTAGAAGTGACAAACAGTGGTTAACCCGGGGCCCTCACCGCAGTTGTCGAACCGGGGTGCTGTCGAACACCACCGCCTAGCTCGCGCCGCCAGCCGCGCCACCCCCTCGCGCGCGAGGGAGATGACAACAAGAGGATAACGGGGCGGCATTTCTGCTGATCGTTCAGTGCCGGCCCCTCACCGCAGTTGTCGAACCGGGGTGCTGTCGAACACCACCGCCTAGCTCGCGCCGCCAGCAGCGCCGCGCCCCTCGCGCGCGCGTAGAAGTGACAAACAGTGGTTAACCCGGGCACCACCGCCTAGCTCGCGCCGCCAGCCGCCCCTCACCGCAGTTGTCGAACCGGGGTGCTGGAAGAGTACCACTGCCTCAAGCGCATTTCGTGTGACAAGCGCGGCAACGGTTTCAGCTAAAGTCGTCTTCCTTATGTCTCCGTAGGAGCCGCGCGAATTGCCCTCGTAACGCGGTTGCTTGCAAAAGGCCGCCCTTGAACTCGGCATCATCGAAGAGCTGCCGCATCTTGATTGAGAATTCAGTGAACGGCGTTGCGTCGCTCGCACCAAAGCGTCCGAGAGCACTTTTCTCTCGTCGCGCGGGGACTATATCGGAATACAAATTATCGTCCGTCCCCGAACTGTTTGTTTTGTCGAGATTGTCAGACATCCATTCGTCGTTTTCGGCCAGCGTGACGTAGCATTGCTCTCAATTCCTAAATTCGCAGATTTCGACAAACGAACTCGCCGTTTTTAGCGTCTCCGTGAATTCCGCCGCTTTCGCACGATATTGTTTGGCTGTGCACATGGAGCGAGCCCTTTCCGGTCGCACTCGTCGCACGGATATCGACCACCAGCGCTGCAGGCGACAAAACCGTCCCTGCCGCCGCGCTATCAGCCGCATCAATGCAAACGACGGGGCGGTATCAGCCCGCTCAGCTGCAAATCTGTTGGCGGTGCCGCCAGTCATCCAGCCGCCCCAGGAAAACCCGATAACCATAGACGCGAAAGCGCCGGTAGCTATTCCTTGTAGGAGACAAGTCCGCAACTCGCCCCGCAAGAATTGAAGGAACTTGCATGGCTTATGCCTTTCGATGAGAGGAATGTGCGCCGCACGATGCGCGCGCGGCAACGGAGGCGGGTGCTGACGGCACCCGAGCCAAACGCAATTCTACTGGGAGTGTAATTGTGCCTGCCGACGGCACCTGCGCTGCCACCTAGAAATCAACGGAGACTTCGGTATGTCCCCGATTTACGGGCAGCCCTCGGACAAGCCACCGCTTGCCTCTCTCCAATCACATGGGGTGTGGGACATGAAGCACAAGAGGGATGAGAAATTAAACGGCAAGCACCTTCTTGCCGACCGGCGCCGGGCGATCGGTTTGCCGCCGACGCTCCAGCTCGGCTTCGATCCACTGGTGATAGGGCCAGAAGATTTCGCGAGCGCGCGCGGCCCTGGCGGCTTCGCTCAAGCCGACGTTACCCGGAAATCGGGGTATGTTCGCTGATGTCCGGGATCGAGGTCGCCGCGTCCGGCGGGCGGTTGCAGTCGATGACGAGGCGCGAATAATTCTGTTGGATCAGCGTCGCGCCGAGCGCGTCCGCCAAAAGCCGACCGAGATCGGCCATGCCGATCCCAGGCGATGTGCCGTTCGCATTCCGCCCTGGCGATACCGGAATTCGCCAAAAAGAGAATCGGCGACGTCGGCTTCGTACACCTCCGCTTGTCTCGCGCCCCCCTCGCGCGCGTGGGGGTGACAACAATGGTTAACCCGGGGAGAAGGGGTGAACGGGAAACCATCGAGAGGTTGCAACTTAACTTAGTGGCGCGTCCGCGGACGCGCGCGAAAGCGCCGGAGATCCGTCGAGCTCGGAACATTTTCTACGGGGTTATCAACCGTTCACGTGATCGACCGCGCCCGCGTAAACTCCATCCAGGCAAAGCCCGCTTTGCACCCGACACTAGATAAACTCCATCATCTGTCCACGCTCTTCGTTGGAAACCTTGTAAAAGTCCCGCTCCCATTCCTTGGTCTTCTGACGCAGATAGATATCGCGAAAGTTTTCACCCAGGCTTGTGGTCACCAGCGGATCGTCGGCAAACGCGTCCAAAGCCTCGATCAACGTACGGGGCAATCGGGCTGGCAGGTTTGCCGGGGCGGTAACTCGCCGTTCCACGAACTCATACAGGTTTTCATTCCAAGGCGCACCCGGATCGCGCGCGTTCACGAACCCTTCCATGCCCGCGGCGAACGAAAACGCGGCGGTAAGATAGAAGTTGGTGCTCACATCCGGCGATCGGTTCTCTATGCAGAAGCGGTTCATGGGCAGGCGCAGCATTGCGGAACGATTGTTGCTGCCATAGCAGCGTAGCACTGGGGCCCAGGACATATCGGCCATGTCGCCCTGAGCCACCAACCCCTTGTACGAGTTGTAGGTTGGGCAAGCGAGCGCAGTCAAAGCCGGCGCATGGTCCAGCAGCCCGGCGGTAAAATGGAAGGCCATATCCGGAAAGCCGATGTTGTATTGCCGCGCAAATTCACCGGTGCCGCCGTGTTCCGGATCGAAGAGATTGACGCCACAACTCTTGTCAGCCAGCGACATGTTGAAATGAGCTCCGGAGCGAAACTCGCTGCTGAACGGCTTCGGCATGAAGGTCGCTATCGCGCCGATTGAGCGCGAATCTGTTTGGCCATAAAGCGCAGGAAAATCAGGCGGTCGCAGCTTGTCACTGCATCCCCATAGGCAAAGTCGAACTCGTATTGCCCGCGCCCACCTTCTTGATCGAACGAGTACACTCCCCAGCCAAGCTCACCCATGGCCTCGACCATTGGATGCAGAAAGCCGACCGATTGGAGCGTTTGGTCGACGTCGTAGGCCGGACAGATGCCCTGATAGGTGCTACCGACGATCGGCGTGTAATGTGAGTTGGTCTTGCGGAATACATAAAACTCGGTCTCTACGCCGATATTGAACGTGAACTCCTTATGATCCTGCAGGACGCGCTTGAGGAGCACCCGCGAGCAATTCGGGTATGGCTCTCCATGATAATAAAGATCGCTGGCAAACCAGACGAAACGCTTGTCCCAGGGCAGGATCGCGGCGCTGTTGAGATCAGGCACAGCGGCGCATTCGTCCTCCTGCGGACCGACGAGACCCATCCCCTCCATCGCCCCGACGGTGAAAAGCTCCGAACCGCGCGCCATTTTCTCGAAGCTCGCGATCGGGCAGGTCTTTGCCTTTGGCACGCCATGCACGTCGACATAGGTGGCCAGGCAGTATTGGACGCCCTTGGCGACCAATTCGCGCTTGGTCTCGGAAATCAATTTAGTGTCGTACAAGGATGCCCTCCTGTGGCGATGTGCGGCGTGGTACGTGTAGCGCGCGCCAAACTTGTATCGATCCCGGTTCCCGGCCGCCCGTCGGTTCTCTATTTCGCCGTTTCGCGAACGACGCTTGGCGCTTGCCCGACCGCTTGATCGATGACCCAGTTACCAATTGCATGAACCAGCGGCTCGCGGCTCGACAAACGGCCTGGCCGCGCCAATGGGTTAGACAGCCCCTGGAATTGCAGCTCGGCGATGCCGTTGTCTTCGCTGATGACCAGATCGAACCGCTTGTGATAGTTCGCCACGACCTGCTCGAAGTCCGCTCGCTCGAAGCTGGCCTTGGGAAAGCAGAACCCGGCGGAATAAAGCACCCGGTCGGGCCCGTCCGGGGCCATCTGCTTGAACCACATGCAATCGAGATCGGCGCCGATCACCGTGCAGGGATAGATCAGGATGTATTGGGCGCCCTCGGCCGCGGGTCCGGACAAGGTCGCAATCCGGTCAAAGGCGACGTCGCCGCCGAGCGTTGCCCGCGATGCCGCAGTCAAGGTCTGCAGAATCAGATAATTGCCAGGAGCGCCGATCGTCTCCTTCCATGTGCCCTGTGTTCCGCCGATTGTCTTCTGATGAACGGTCGGCAGATGGAAGCCTTCCATCGAATTTTCGATATAGCTCTTCCAATTTGTCCGCACCGAAAACTGCCGCCGCCTGACCGTAACCATCGTATCAAATTCGTACGACCTGGTATAATCATCGAGATTCCCGAGGTACTCGCGCAAGGTGATGCAATTGTCGTCGAGATTGACGAACAGGAATCCGGCCCAGACGTCCAGTTTGACCTCAGTCAATCCGTATCTATTGGCATCGAAATCGAGCAAGTCCTGCATTCCGTTGGAGCTACGCAAGGCGCCGGAGTTCGAATAGACCCAGCTATGGTACGGACAGCGGATCGTTTTGCAGTTGCCTTCGCCCTCGATCAGCTTGGCTCCGCGATGGCGGCATGAATTGGCGAAGGCCCGGATTTTTCCGTCCTCGCCGTGGATCACGATCAGCGAGACGCCCGCCAGCGTTCGGGTGAAGTAGTCGCCGGGCCTGCTGACATAGTCGACCCTGCCGATCAGGTTCCAGCACCGCCTGAAGATGGTTTCGATTTCGCGCTGGTAAAATTCGGCGGATGTGTAGCACTCTGGTGGGAGCGTGCTAGCGTTCAGGAGAGGACGGCGGACCTCGGCATAGGTCTGCGGATTGAACAGGTCGACCATCTTTGCCTCCTTGCTGAAAGCCGGAGCCCCGGCGGAGCCAATCCACTCCTTACGTCTCGAGCCCAGCCCGCGCGCACCAACCTGCCGGCAGGAAGTTCTTTAATCGTTCAGTTAAATTTTGTACGCCCGGTTTTTTCACCTGACAAGCCCCTTTCGCACGGCTAGACTGGAAACCCGTCGTGTCGCGAGGTCCGAATGACTTATTCAAGTGGCGGCAGGAAGCTTGGTTCGCAGAGCCGCGCCCGCCAGGGCGGCAATCGCCGGTCAGAGGAGATTCTCGAAGCTGCGCTGCGCTTGTTTTCCGAGCGAGGCTACACCGCCGTATCGATCAAGGAAATTGCGCAAATCAGCAGGATCAATTCAGCGTTGATCTATTACTATTTCAACAGCAAGGATCATTTATTCGTCGAGGCGCTCAAATATTCCGCCCAGGCGGCTAAGGTGCAGCCGCAAGGACCCGAGCTCCGCGATGATCCTGTAGCAGCAATTAACTTCTGGTTCGACGCCAATGCCAGGATGGTCAAGCCGCTCGGCCAAATGCTGCGCCTTATGCTGGATTACCGGATGTCCGGCAAGCGATCGTCGTCGGTCGAGCGCCTGATCAGGGACTTCTACCAGGCGGAGGTCGGTCTGCTACAGCGGAACATCGTTAGGGGCGTCAAGTCCGGCGTGTTTTGCGCCGTTGATGTTGAACTCACCGCGCTATTCGTATCAACTCACCTTGACGGCTTGATGGTCGCCGCATCGGTGCGGCTTGACTATAATCTGCAGTCTGGACTGCACTATATGCGAAAGGTTCTGTTCGCCTGGCTCAGCTACAGCCCACGAGCGGGCCGCAAGGAAAACCCGCGAACCAGGCGCGCCGGCGCCGTTCGGCTGAATTTATTCGGCGCGAAAGACAGGGCATCGCAGCACAGGGCATCGCAACAATGAGCGCGGCACGGCAATGGGAGCTGATGACGAGCCAGGAAATCGGCGCACTCGTTGCCGGAGGAATGGATATCGCAATCATGCCGGTAGGGGCGACCGAACAGCACGGACCGCATTTGGCCACCGGTTGCGATACCATCTCCCCCGCCGAGATCTCCCGGCACGTCTCCGAACGCACCGGCGTCATTATATTGCCGCCGCTGGCCTACGGAATTTCCTTGGGCCACACGACGCACTGGCCGGGCACCATCTCATTGCACCCGCAGACATTGACGCAAGTGATGCTGGAGATCGGCCGCTGGGTCGTGAACTCGGGCTTCACCAAGTTGATCATGCTCAACGGCAACGGGCCGAACCAACCGCCACTGGAATCGGCCCGCATCCAGCTTCGCTACGAGTTTCCGCGATGCCGCTTTCGTGTGCTCTCGCTGTTCGATTGCTCACCGCGCGTTCAAGCACACTATTTTGCCGATGCCACCGACATCCATGCGAACCGCGGCGAGACTTCGCTGTTGATGCATGTGCGCCCGGCCGCTGTGCGGGCCGACATGCGTGCCGATACCGAAGACGTGACAATCGGCCGGGTGTTCTCATACGACATGCCGTCAACCACGACGACCGAAGTCGTGGGCCGGCCAAGCCTCGCTTCCGCGGAAGACGGCAAAGCGCTCACGGAAATGCTGGTCGAGGATATTAGCGAGATTGTCCGCTTAGCAATGGCTGAAACCTGGCCGACCGCGGCAGGCCCGCACTGAGAAAGCTGCACATTGGCCGTGCGCCGCACGGTTCGAAACAGGCAACTTGCAATCCAGTTTAACTGAACGTTTAATGAGCACGGATGGCCTCCCGCGTTTGGCGCGCCTTTTGAGAAGTTTCGGCCAATCGAGCCGCCCGACGAGTGGCGCAAATCTTGCTTAAACGCTTAAGTGCTGCGGCGGATCGGCAATGAGACGGACATGGAATATTCGCGACTGGGACGGAGTGGCCTGCAAGCGTCCATTCTCGGCATTGGAACGATGGGCTTTGGTGCTCAGATGGACGAAGCGTCAGCGCATCAATTGCTCGATCAGGCTTATGAAGCTGGCGTAAACTTCGTTGACACCGCCGAACTCTACCCAGCGCCCGCGACTGCGGAGACACACGGCCTTTCGGAAACGATCGTCGGGCGCTGGCTCAAGCGGATGCCACGCGATTCTATTGTTATCTCGACCAAGGTGTCAGGAGGCTCCGATCGGCCACAAGGACCGCGCCTTGCCTGGCTGCGCGGCGGCGCGACTGTCGTTGACCGTTCACACATCACTCGCGCCTGCGAAGCATCTCTGCACCGGCTCGGCACTGATTACATCGATCTATATCAGCCACATTGGCCGGACCGCCTGACACCGGTGGAGATACAGCTTGATGCGTTTTGGCGTCTCATCGAGCAAGGTAAGGTGCGTTATTTTGGATTGAGCAATGAGACAGCGTGGGGACTGACGACGTTCTGTCACAGCGCCGCGACGGCGCAGTCGCGGCCGGCATCGGTGCAAAGCGCCTATAATCTGCTTCAGCGGCGGGTAGAGCACGGAGTTGCGGAAGCGTGCGTCAATGAAGATGTCGGTTTTATCGCCTACTCGCCGCTGGCGATGGGTTTGTTGACCGGTAAGTACAGCGACGGCGGCAGGCCGGATCAAGCCCGTCTGACGACCGTGCCACGCTACGGTGAGATGTATCTGAAAGACCGGATGATTGCCGTCGGCGCGAAGTATGTTGCGGTGGCCGAGGCGCATGGCATCGCGCCGGTCGAAATGGCCTACGCTTGGGTCAGTCAGCAGCCGTTCGTCACGATGACACTGTCCAGCTTTTCTCATCTCGACCAGTTCCAGGCGTTTCTGCGCAGCAGCGAGATCCGCCTCGACAAGGCGATACTCGAGGAACTCAATTCGGTCCGACAGACCCATGATGCACGCTGGAACATGCTTGATTAACGCGATCCCGAAGGAGGCTGAAATGACGAAGCACGGTCGGATAAAATTGTCGCGGCGCAAGGTCCTCGCTGGCACAGCGGCGGCTTTGGCGACAGTGAATTATCCAATGCCTGCCATCAGCAGCGAGACGGCGATCAAAATGACACTGCCCTGGCTGCCCCAGGGATCGCAGCTGTTTCCTTTCGTTGCGCGCGAACGTGGTTACTGGAAGCAGCGCGGCCTAAGCGTCGAAATTGCACGTGGGTTCGGCTCCGGCGCCGCAATACAGACTATCACCCAGCAACAGATGCAGACCGGAATCATCGCCGCTCCGTCGGTTCTGGTGGCGGCGGTGGGGATTCGATACTCGTGTATTTGGCATTGATGGCTACAACTCCACAATGGGGTTCCTGGTGCTCGACAACTCGCCGGTAAAGACGCTCAAAGATCTGGAGGACCGTAGACTCGGTTCAACCGTGAATTCCGCGGAGGTGCCCTTCATTGATCATTTTCTCACTCTGTCGAGCGTCGACCCCAAGCTCGTGACGCGGGTGGCGCTCCAGGCGAACGTGCTGGAAGACATCGCTGATCAACAAGCAGGTAGACGCGATCTCGGTCTTCGCAACATCGAACATGCCAAGCTTCCTCACCAAGGGCATAAAGATCCGGTTCTTTCCTTATTCCGCGGTCGGTATTCGGATTTATTCCAACAGCCTCACCACCAGTCCGGAATATCTGAAAGCCAATAAGTCTGTTGTCGAGGCCTGGGTCGACGGCATGAACGAGGGACTTAAATACAGCATGGTAAATTTCGAAGATGCCGTGAATATTTTTGTCGACCAGGTTCCGGAGGTTAAAATGACGAGCACCGGAAAGGCCCATACGCGGTATGGGGCGGGCCTGTTCATGGCCACGCTGCTTACGCCGGAACTGCGTGACCACGGCATCGGATGGGCCGATCTTGATTCGCTGCAGAAACAGACCGACCTGGTCATGAAATATGCCGTCGCGCCAGATAAGAAGCGTCCTGACGTGGCGGCGATATTCAGCAACGAGATGGCCGGCAAGATCAAGTTGACTCCTACTGACTGGGGGACTGCGCGCAAAGTCGCTTCGGAATTTGCTCCTCTACTTTCGATCAAGCTGAGCTGATTCTGCCCGTTCGATGATGCCCGCGGTGAACAGGATCTGCACGACAGACGGGATGGTCCGTTTCAGCGGCGTCTGCAAGACATACCGGGGCGAAGGCAGATCGCTCGAGGTATTGGGCAATGTAAGCATTGAGGTGCCCGATCGCCAGTTCATTTCCATTGTTGGGGCCTCCGGCTGCGGCAAGAGCACGCTGTTAATGATGCTTGCTGGTCTCGAACCGCTTAGCGGCGGCAGCATCGAAATCGCCGGCCACACGGTGAGGTCGCCGCGGCGTGACGTTGGCATCATCTTTCAAGATCCGACGCTGTTGCCTTGGAAATCGGCAATGGAAAACGTGATTTTTCCGATCGAGATCTTCGGCCTTCCTCTCGAAAAATATCGCCCTCGCGCCGAGGCTCTACTTGAAATGGTCGGATTCGCCGAGGCGCGGCACGAAAAACCTCGGCAACTATCCGGCGGGATGCGCCAGCGCGTCGCCATTTGCCGCGCGCTGATTCACGAACCCAAACTATTGCTAATGGACGAGCCGTTTTCAGCTCTGGACGCTATCTCGCGCGACGAAGCTGAACGTTACTTTGGTCGATATCTGGGAACGCTATCAACAGACCGCGTTTTTCATTACGCATTCGATTCGCGAAGCGGTGTTTTTGTCGGATCGCGTGGTCGTCCTCGGCGGTCGACCGGGTCGGATCGTATGCGATCTTCCGATCAGCTTCGAGCGGCCGCGGCGGCTGGAGATCGGAGAAACGGCGGCCTTCAACCAAATCTGCGGCGTTCTTCGGCGGGCGATCGCCGACACCCGCAGCTTTTCGGCAGTTCAGAGCGCATGAGCCAAGACTTGCTGATGCCGGATTCTGACGCCGCCTCACGCAGTCTGGAGCGGCGTCAAGCCATCGGGCGGATGACCCGGAAGACGATTCTCCCGAGCCTGACGGCGCTGGTCGTGATCGTCATCTGGGAAGTGTTTGTCGATACCTTGAGCATTTCCCCGGTACTGCTGCCAGCACCGAGCGTGATCTTACAGGCGATGTGGGTGCACCGCGACATCTTGATAGCAAATGCAATCCCTACCGCGATCGAGTTCGGTGGGCGGATTCGCGCTTTCGGTCGTTCTGGGTGCATTACTGGGCGTGCTGCTGGTCTATTCGACGACGGCAAGAGACGCACTCTATCCTAACGTGGTCTTTTTTCAGCTCATTCCGAAGGTCGCGGTAGCGCCGCTGTTCATGTTGTGGCTTGGGATCGGCTGGCAGTCCCGGCTGACGATAGCGCTATTCATTGCGTTCTTCCCGATCGTCATCTCGACAGTGGCGGGATTGAGTTCCGCCGATCCTGCGATCGTTCGCCTCTGCTACAGCCTGACCGCAACGCCGAGCCAGATCTTCTTTCGCGTCCGGCTGCCGTATTCGCTGCCGTTCCTCTTCAATGGAATGAAAATAAGCATGACGCTCTCGATCATCGGCGTCATTGTCGGGGAGTTCATTACGTCCCAAGAAGGCCTTGGCTACATCATTCTGTTCGCTGGCTCGCAGCTCGACACCACGATCGTGATGGCGGCGCTGCTGACGCTCTGCGTCGTCGGCCTGCTGCTTTATGCTCTGGTGGCGATAGCGGAAAAGCTCCTGATGACGAAGTTCGGCGCCTGAGACGCCGGCCGGAATCAATAACAACCAGCCAGGAGAACAAATATGGCGGCCTCGACCTACGTTCATTCGGCACTGCTGGAGTTCGGCTCCAAGCTGGGAGAAAAAATGGGGCTGCCGCCCGAACGTGCCAAGAAACAGGCGGAAATTCTCCTGGAAGCGGACCTGATGGGGCACACCACGCACGGCTTTGCGCTGCTTCCAGGATTTCTCGACAGTATGGCCAGCGGCGCAGTGCGAACGGCCGGCGAACCGGCGATCATATCGGACCGGGGAACGGCGGCGTTGTGGGACGCCAACGATCTGCCTGGCACCTGGGTGATGAGCAAGGCAATTGCAGACGCCTGCGAGCGGGCGCCGAAACATGGCGTGGTCACCTTCGTCCTCCGGAACACGGCTCACATTGCGGCCCTCGGCGCCTATCTGCGTCCGGCTACGGAGCGCGGCTTCACGATCACGATCATGAACTCGGATCCGACCATGCGTACGGTTGCGCCCGCTGGCGCCGCCGAGCCGCAAGCTCGCGGCTAACCCGCTGGCCTTCGGCTATCCGACCGAGGACGAACCTGTCCTGATCGATATTAGCACGTCCGCGGTGGCAAATGGCTGGGTAAGACGCTGGAGCGCGGAGGGCCGGCGATTGCCGGCGCCGTGGTTGCTCGACGTAGCGGGGAATCCGACCGACGATCCTGCAGTCCTGTTCGGAAATCCCGGGGTAGCATGCTTCCCCTGGGAGGACTTTATCTCGGCCACAAAGGCTTCGGCCTCAGCCTGATGGTCGAAACCCTCACGGCGGGACTATGCGGGTTCGGGCGCGCCCAGCAACCCACAGCAGGCGGTTCGCCGGTGTTTCTTCAGGTCATCAATCCGAACGCATTCGGAGGGGTCGAAGCCTTGAAGCGGGAAGCCAGTTGGCTTGCGGCCGCCCTCCCGGCGCAGCAAGCCGCGCGCTGAAGGTCGCGGCTGTCCGGATGCCGGGCAATTCGGCACTCGCGCGGCGCCGGTTCAGCTCGGTTCAGGAGTGCAGCTTCATCCGTACATCATGCCCGCATTGAAAAGCTGGGCCGAGAAGCTGGAAGTCGTTCTGCCGGCCGCCATGTAACGTGTCGTGAGGCAGGCGCTCAAGGCTCAGACGCCCGGCGCTTTGCAGGTGGATTGTATTGGCCGAGTAGGCGGAGCGATCCATAGGGATAGCGGCGGCGCCGGCCGGTGGCTGAGCCATGCCTCGGGAACCACTTTGACTGCCAAGAGAGACTTCGATAACGGAGAACGACAATGAACGTGCTGCGCGAAGAAACGATTGCGCCGGCTGGGCATTTCGCCGCCGAAATCCGCAAGGGCCAAGTGTTGCGGATCGTCGATGTTGAGGGTCAGCAGGTGGCGGATCTGGTAACGATCAATGCCGGCAATGTCGCCGAGAAATTGTCGGTGATGAATACCATCAGCCTCAACAGGCAGGTGTTCCCGCGCGTCGGCTACGTCCTCTATTCCGATGAAGCCCGCGGCATGATGACCATCATCGCCGACACCTGCGGCGTGCACGACATGCTGGCGGGCGCCTGTTCGGCATTCACCAACGAAAAGCGCTACGGCGTAAAGGATACTAAGAATTGCCGTGACAATCTCGCCGCTGCGCTCAAGCCCTGGGGTATCGCCTGGAAGGAAGTTCCGTTTAATATGAACGTGTTCATGAATTGCCCGATTGGCAGCGACGGCAACTGGTCGATTCAAGTTCCCAGAAGCAAGGCCGGCGACTACATCGACTTCCGCACCGAAATGGACGTGATCGCCGCCTTCTCGAACTGCCCCCAAATACACAACGCCTGCAATGGTTTCCATCTCACGCCGTTGAAGGCCATTATCTATGAATATACCCCGTATTAATCGCCGAGCACTCGTTTTGCAGGATCGTTCCGGGAAGACCGATTCAAGAGGAGACTGCGATATGTCGCTCCATCGACGTTCTTTCCGCGAGCTGGCGGCATCCCTTGCACCGGCAGCGCACTGGGCATGTCCGCGACGTGGGATAATTTATCGCGGCTCTGACCGCCGCGGCTCAACCATCGCCGCACCGAACCTTGCCCCGCTGTATCCGAGAACCCAATGGTCTGTGTGATGCCGATCAAGATCGCAATACCGGATCTTATTTCGAATTCATACTTTCCGGTGCTCGCAGCCTGCGAATTGGGTTTTTTGCGCGCGGAAGGATTAGATGCCTCGCTCGTTCTGATGTCACCCGCTGACAAGAGCTATCAGGCGCTCAAGGAGGGTCAGGTCGACTTCGTCGCGGCAGAGGCGCACGCCGCGCTTGCCATCTTCCCGCGCTGGCGCGGCGTAAAGTTGATCTGCGCGCAGGCGCAGGGTATGTACTGGTTTTTGGTGATGCGCTCCAACCTTGGGATCAAGCGCGGTGATCTCCAATCCCTGCGCGGCCGCCGGATTGGCGCGTCGCCGTGGGTCGAGCTGGGACTCAAGCGGTTGCTAATTGAAGCGGGAATAGATTCTGAACGTGAGGGCATTGCGATCTCTCCTATACCGGGAGGGCTCAAGCTGAAGCTCAACACCGGCGTGACTGCGGCCAAGGCGCTGGAGAGCGAGGTGATCGACGGCTTCTGGGCAAATGGGATGGGCGCTGAAATTGCGGTGCGTCGCGGCTCCGGAACAATCGTTCTCGATGTGCGAAGAGGCGACGGCCCGAAGGCGGCATTCGACTTTACACTACCGACCGTTGCGACCACGGACTGGCTGATCCAAAATTCCCCAGAGACGGCTGCTTGCGTAGTCCGAGCCGTCGTTGCAAGTCACGCGGCGCTAAGAAGCGATGTGTCGTTGGCGGCCATCGTTGGAAACAAGCTGTTCCCGGCGATGGAGGCCGAACTGATCGTCGAATTGGTTGCGCGCGATCTGCCCTTCTATGAAGCATCACTCTCCAAGCATTCGATCGCCTCGCTCAACCAATTCGCCCGGGACGTGCGTCTCCTCGATTGCGATCCATCCTATGAAAATGTAGTGGCTGAGCGGTTCCAGCCCCTATGGATGCCCCATCAGCCAAGTTCCAGATAACAGTCGGGACCAAAGGCCGCGTGTGCGCCGTATCGGGAATGGCTCTGTTAATCCATATTCCCGACTGCAATTGCAGCGTCAGGTTGAGCGTGTCGGCATTACTTGTGTGCGATGACGAAGACTAGCTAGTGTCCTGAATCTAAACTTCGCCATATTGCAGATTTACGCCGCCATGTCAGGCTTCTGCGGGCATGGAGTGGATCATGGCGGGACGACAATTGGCGGCTTCGGTGCTCAGTGATGCGGAACGCACGGAGCTGACGTCGCTGGCGGCGCGGCGCAACACCGCACAGGCGCTGGCTTTGCGGGCTCGGATCGTGCTGCGTTGCGCGACTGGAAGACAGAACAAGCAGGTCGCGGCCGATCTGCAGATTGATCAGACCACCGTCGGCAAGTGGCGTCGCCGTTTTGCCGAGCATCGCATTGACGGACTGCGCGATGAGCCGCGTAGCGGCACCCCCCGCACGATTGATGACGCCCGCATCGAGGCGGTGATCGTGCGCACGCTCGAAAGCGTACCTGCGGATGCAACGCACTGGAGTTCGCGCGGCATGGCGCGAGCCTGCGGCCTGTCGGTGTCTACCGTGCAGCGGATTTGGCGCGCCTTTGGACTGCAACCGCACCGGCTGGAGAGTTTCAAGCTCTCCACCGATCCGGACTTCGTCGCCAAGGTCCGCGATGTGGTCGGCCTTTATGTTTCGCCGCCGGCCCATGCCATCGTGCTTTGCGTCGACGAGAAGTCGCAAATCCAGGCGCTGGACCGCAGCCAGCCGATGCTGCCGATGCGTCCCGGCCAGCCGGCGCGGCGCAGCCATGACTACAAGCGTCATGGCACCACCTCGCTGTTCGCCGCTCTCGACATCGCTACCGGCCGGGTGATCGGCAAGTGTTATGCCCGCCATCGCGCCATCGAATTCCGCAAGTTCCTCGATGAGATCGAAGCCGCCGTACCAGCCGATCTCGACGTGCATCTGGTCATCGACAATTACGCAACCCACAAGGCTCCGTTGATCCGAAACTGGTTCGATCGGCGCCCGCGCTGGCACGTGCATCTGACACCGACCAGTTCCTCCTGGATCAATCAGGTGGAGCGCTTCTTTGCTCTGCTGACCGAACGCCAAATCCGACGCGGCATTCACCGCAGCGTCGTCGCCTTGAAGGCCGCCATCACCACGTTCATCGAACAGCACAACGCCAACCCGAACCCGTTCCGCTGGACAAAATCTGCCAACGACATCCTCGCATCAATCGAACGCTTCTGCGTGTACAACGCTCAGGCCAAAGCCTAATCTCAATGTCGCGAACTTTCGGTTCAGGACACTAGAGCAGGTTCGTTTTAAGCGGGAGACATATCCTGCGTTTCGGATGTAAATTGGCACGTTCGGCGGCGGAAAAGCATTGCAGTAGATGAGAAGTTCCGCTTGCCGTCCACCGAGCGGATGGCGGCGAGCATGTCGGCCGTAGGCGGCTTGTTCCAATCGGGCTCATAGTTCGGCGCCGGCGCGTCCAGCGCGAACCTCAAGAAAATCTTAATTTCGGAATAGTCCGAGGACAAACGGGACGCGACCACACATAGCGCTCGCATAAGCTACTTACGCAGGCATGGGGCACCTCTCTACGCTTGACTCCAGACGACTATTGTTCTCTGTGTGTTCTCACCAAAGGGCCGCGTTGAGCCATGCATGCCTGCGATGAGATACCAGCCGACGCAATCTCCTTCGCGGCGCTGACGCAACGGGCCGATGCTGTTGAAAAAGTAGCTCTTTCGAGCTGGCGTTGTGCTTTTGGGTGGTTTTGATCCGGCTGAGCTGAGCCGGCTGTTGGGTTTTGTAGCGGCTTGATTGGCGGCGACCTGGACGCCGACTGACTGACGCAATGGTAAGCGACCTCAGGCAAGCGATAGGCGCTGCCGGTCGGGTGGTGGTCCGAGGATTCGGAGCGCCAGGGTTTTGAGATTTTGCACGATGGCGGCGAGAAGGAATTCGTCGCGTGCGCCGGAAAGTCCGCGCAGCCGCATGCGCTCGAAGCCGTGGTGAATCTTCAATGGGCAAAGCGCATCTCGACGCGCTTGCGCTGGTCGCGCGACTTGAGGAATGCCTTTGTTCCGCATCAGTCGGCGTGTCACGTCGCGGGCATATTCATGAACATCGCGGGGAATTTGTCGTGATGGCGCCATTGGGACAGCACTGCATCTTGAGGGCACAGACTTCGCAGTCGAACTTGGAAGCGCGATAGCGAAGCGTGTTGCCCTCGTGCACGGTACCGGTGGTGTGCAGCACCTTGCCGTTCGGGCAGATGTAAACGCCTCGCCGCCGATCCCAGCGAAAGTCGCTGCGCGATAATGTGCCGTCGTCGCGCTCGCTGGCATCGCGGACCGGGATGTGCGGCACAATCCTGTGGCCAACCAGCCAGCCCAGGAAGCGGCCAGTCCCATAAGCGTATCGGCCGCCAAGCCGCTTCGGCTTGAGACCGAAGCGCCGTTCGGTGCGATCGAGCATGGTCTTTGTCGACTGCAACCTCGTCATAGGTGCGCGCCGGCGTTGGCTCAACGTCGACGATGACCGCGTTCTCGATGTCGATGAGATAATTGAGCCCGTAGCCGAACTGCACCCGCTTGTTGGCCTTGGCCGTCCAGGCCGAGCAGGGATCGCTCGGCGATATCAACTTCGGCGGCTTGCGGTTGGCATCGGGATCTTCGTCATCGAGCCCGGCAAGAAACTCCGCGGCGGCTCGTGTCTGCCGTTCCGGCACCGACCAGTCGATCTCGTCCGGCGTCTTGCCGTGATAGCGGCTGGCATTGGCTTCAATAACGCTGGCATCAACCGCAAAGCCCTCGCCCTTGACCAGGCCGGCATCCATGCAGGCCCGCACCACAGCCTCGAACACCTGGCGCAGAATGTCGCTGTCACGGAAGCGGCCATGGCGATTGACCGAGAACGTCGAGTGATCGGGCACCTGGTCGTCGAGATCGAGGCGACAAAACCAGCGATACGCAAGGTGAAGTTCGACCTCCTCGCATAACCGCCTCTCGGAGCGGATGCCGTAGCAATAGCCGACGATCAGCATCCGGATCATCAGCTCGGGATCAATCGAGGGCCGGCCAATATCGCTATAGAAGGCCGCCAGCTTATCGCGAAGCTCAACCAGTATCCGGGTCACCACCGGATTGATCCGGCGCAAAAGATGGCCCGCTGGAATGCGCCGTTCGAGGTTGAACAGGTAAAACAACTGGCTCTGATCGCCCGTCTGCCGACCCATCATGGCAAACCTCCGCCGCTGAATCCCTCCAGCACGACGGAATCATTGTTCGCCGAATAGTGCCAAGCCTTTTTCAACAGTAGTGCGCCCCGAAGGCGCAGATCACCAGTGGAGGGAGGTTCCACCTAGGTAGTTGTCGGTTGACTCGGTAGCTACCGAGCGGCTTGGTCGGGTAACTGGTCGGGTCGAAGCCTCGTGACAAAGGCCGCCGTTGGGCGATCGAGCGATCTAGCAGGCCGTAACGCGAGTGAAGCCTGAGCAGGCCTCGAAAGTGCGTCGTGGACGCCGACCCGCCTGTTGACCGGGGAAGGCCGCGCGGATGGGGAAGCAACCGACATATGCACCCATCTCGGTCCACCGGGGTAGTGGGCACGGCACGTGGGGAAGGTGATCTGGGTAATTGGGGGAGATCCGTGCGTGGCGGGGGTCGCGACCTCCAACGTCGTCGCAGGGCGGCGGCCCGGCCGGAAGTCGGAGAGGGTCATAGTACCGATGAAGCCGGGTAATGCCGGTGGAGGGAAGGGCCCTCACTTCTGGTGTGCTTTGGAAGAAGACAGAGGACAGGTGATTGGCGATGAGCCTGGAAACACCATTAAGATCCGGAGGCTTCAGAGAAAGCTTTACCACAAGGCGAAGGCAGGAGCCGAACTACCGTTTCTACTCTGCTCTACGACAAGATTTGTCGAGCGGACATCCTGGCCCATGCCTACGCGTTGGCGAAAGCCAACGGCGGGCGCCCGGGCGTCGACGGGCAGACGCTTTGCGGAATCGAAGCGGCAGGGTGGGGAAGTGGCTGGCTGGTGCGGGAAGGAGCTGCGAGCAAGACGTATCGACCTCAACCGGTGCGACGAGTGATGATCCCGAAGCCCGGCGGCGGCGAGCGGCCACTGGGCATCCCGACCATTTGGGACCGGGTGGTGCAGACCGCTGTCAAGCTGGTGCTCGAGCCGATCTTCGAGGCGGACCTGGAGCCTATGCCCACGGCTATCGGCCGCGCGAAGCGCGCACGACGCGATCAGGCGGTGCACGAGCTGCTGCGTCAAGGCTACATCGACGTGGTGGATGCCGATCTGTCGCAAGTACTTCGACACGATCCCGCACGCTGAGCTTGATGCAATCCGTGGCCCGGCGCGTCGTCGATCGGAGATCCTGCATCTGATCAGGATGTGGCTCAAGGCTCCGGTCGAAGCAGCGAGATGGAGACGGGAGGCGGCGCATGACAGGGCGGAAAGGCAAGCCGGTGGGCACGCCGCAAGGCGGCGTCATCAGCCCGCTGCTGGCGAACCTGTACATGAACCGCTTCCTGAAGCATTGGCGGCTCAACGGGCGAGGCGGCCTCTCGGCGCAGATCGTCAACTATGCCGACGACTTCGTCATCCTAAGCCGCGGACATGCGGCCGAATCGCTGGCGTGGACGAAGGCGGCGATGGGAAGCTCGGGCTCACCCTGAACGAAGCGAAGACCTCGGTGCGGAGATGCTCGGGCGAGCATTTCGACTTCCTTGGCTACACCTTCGGTCCGCATCGCCACCGGAAGACCGGCCGGCAGTATCTGGGCGCCAGCCCATCAAAGAAGAGCGTTGCAAGACTTAAGGACAAGATTGCCGATGCTCCTGGAGCCCGCCAACACGGCGCCATGGCCTAAGGTGCGTGAACAGCTAAACAGCATGCTGCGTGGCTGGTCCGCCTACTTTGGGTACGGCGCGCGTTGGTCGGCATATCGAGCGATCGACAATCACGTCCTGACGCGAGTTCGCAAGTTCCTGGGAAGGCGGCACAAGCTGCGTGGTCGCGGTACGCGACGGTTCCCCGTCGAGTTCGTGAACGGCAACATGGGAGTCCATCATCTCAGGTTTACGCACTACCGAGCACAGCCGAAGGCCTTGTAACGAAGCCAGTCGGAGAGCCGGATGCGGGAGATCCGCACGTCCGGTTCGATGAGCGGGGATGGGAAACGGAACGGTGGCCACAGGCCCAAAGTTACCGCGCCCATCCTCGACTCTACTCGGCCATGAGCGATATTTTGCACCGCGGAAAATCAGCCAGCTTTTTCGCCGATCCGCTGCCGAGAGCGGAATCGACCGCTTGCTACCTCGAGCATGCGAAGTCAGCGGCGCGCTAAATATCCGTGCCCCAAAGCCACCGCGTCATATCAAGGTCATGGTTGGCGAGAAAGATAGCGCGGTTATTGGAGCCGACTTCGTGCCTCAATATTTCTTCGTCGTCCAGCGGGGGGATCAGAAAGAAGAAAACGATCCTCGCTCTATGGTTTTGCCGAACAATGCTGCGGCGCTGCGCTATGCAGAGCGCACTATTGCTGAGCAGAAAAAGGAGAAAGGTTATAGTGATCCATCGGGCTTTGTTATCGTAAGGGATGAAAAGAACCGAGACGATCCTATCGGTACCATTTCTCCCGGCCTGCGCCTGAGATCCGTCGATACTCCCCGCCTTAACCCCGAGCTTCCACGAATGACGCGCCGCAGGAATGTCTGTCAGTTGTGCTACTCCGTCTTCGGCAAAATGCGGTGCTTTTAGCGCTGTGGCCCGCAGAGGTTAAGTTCGCGCTGGCGCGAAAGACATTGCTATATAGGTTTGCGATCCATTGCCGTCCGCTTGAGGTCACGCTGAGATAGCGGACGGCCGTCTGGATATGCGACGAAATACTGTTCCAATAGAACTGCGGATATAGATCGGTGAGATCAGCTGGCGACGCGTAGCCGAGCTGCTTATTCATCCCCGCCTCTTCAAACTCATGGTAGAGCGCGTTGGCCTTGCGCAGATAATGCGGATCACCGAGCTGTCCGATGAGATCAGCCGCCCGCACGAGTAAGCCTTCCTCGCTATCCTTGTCATCCGGCTGATGGGACGCTGGGAAGCGCGTATACTCTATTGCGCGGGCGATTCTGGTTGCATCTAGCAGCTTACTCATTCCAATGCGGTCCATCACAAATATCTTCGATCTATCGACGTGATAAGCCAGAAGTGCTGCATCGGATGATCCGCGCGGTAGTTTGATTTTCTCTCCCTTGGCATTGATCACATAACCATCGGGGCCGTCGCCTTGTAGTACGCCGCGCACGTAGCCGATGTCGTGAAACAGGCAGGAGACAATCAGGTGTGCGAAGTCGCCGGGAAGGGTCGGCATAAGCAGCGCTCGTCCCCTCATAATGTCGTAGCCTACAAGCGTCACCAGCATCGTATGCTCGACGTTATGATAAAGTGCGTCGCTATTGCCGATGCAGTCGAGTGCAAGCCTGAGCCGCGGACGGGATGAGTTCGGTCAAACTCGCCTCCGTGGACCCAAATCTACGGTTCATGTGCTCGGCGAGGTAGGACAACCCAGGGCCTCCGCCGCCAGTTCGGGAACGGTAATCACGGACATGCCCCCACTCAAATCCTGGCTTGGGTGATCATAGCAAATTCGCGGAGCACCTGTCGCGGCTGTCGCACAGCAGATCCCGGCTGCTGATGTAGCCGAGACTGTGGGATATCTCACGAACGTGCCGGGAGTGTTTTCAGCGCGGCAGCTCATGGGCGGAGGTGGACCTCGATGGGTTAACGTCATATTAACGCAGTGCATTGGATGCTCACCGTAACGACAACCATTTCGGAGACCTCGCGATGCTTCCTCAATACCGTGTCGACGACGAACCCTGTCCTGTCACCGATCAAATGCTGGGCGAGATATATCGCGCTGGCGCCCACGGACTGATCGAACTCATCGCGACCGTCTCGCCGACAGCTAGGGCCTTGCTCGCTGTGTATTGCTATCGTAGGGCCCACCTTGCTTCGATCGGATTAGCTATTGCGGCAACTTGCGAGGAGGATGATCTGACGTCGTTGGGGGGCAACGCTGGTGCCATGCTGTTCGAGCGATCGCGTCAGGCCCCGCAGCCATCGCTCACCGATGCCCGCACGAGCAACCTCCGGAAAATCACTCTAGCGGTCGGGCCACTTCCTCCACCAATCCCAATCGTGAACAATGAAGATTTGCACATTGTCGATTTTTAGCAGGACAAGGGCCCGCTTATGGCCGATTTTGTTGCAGAAGTGAGTTTTGAAGGGCGCGTTTGGGGCCAAGGGTATTTTTGGACTGAGCCGGGGCGATGGTTTTGTGCCAACCCGCATTACACGCTGAACGCTCTGCTCAGGCGACGCACGCGACGGTGGTGACTGGCGGGGGGCGGAGCCACAAGCTTGGCAAGGCGTCCCAGGTTTTGTGCGATTGCCGCCAACATGAACTCGAACTGTGCTCTGCTCGGGCCGCGAAGGCGCAATCGGTCAAGCCTCGTCGCCGAGACTGAGCCCGGTGCGATCTTCCCCAATTGAGGTGCCGGATGGCTGGCCATCGCGCTGCAAATCGCCTGTCCTGAGTTCTGTCAATGCGTTCCGTTTAGTCGGCCTGTTCGGCGGCCAGATCTCAGGCGAAAATATTTCCGAACCGGAAGGCACTGTCATGCATTCAGGTCTTTGCATTGGGCGGACGTGCCGGGTCGGCTAACTAGGGTCAGGACTAATTAAATCCACCATACAAGGGCTGCCGACGAGACAGACAGAGGCCAAGTAGTTTCGTGCCAGCCTGTCTGTAGCGCGTTGCGATGCGCCTGAAGTCCTTGAGCCTGTTGAACGCACTCTCGATGCGCCAACGAAGCTTGTAGAGGCGCTTGCTAAAGCTGAACGGTTGCTTCCTGTTACAGCGGTTGGGAATGACCGGCTTGGTTCCGCGTTCGTCCAGTTGCTCGCGCAACACGGCGCTGTCGTAGGCTTTGTCGCCGAGCATGCGTTTGGACGCCTTGACGCGGCGGATCAGTCGCTCTGCGACCGGACAATCGTGCGCTTCACCTCCGGTCAACAAGATGGCAATGAGGCGGCCTTTAGCATCTGCGAGTGCGTGAATCTTCGCGTTGCGCCCTCCGCGCGAACGGCCAACAGCCTGCTTCTGCTCCCCCCTTTTCCGCCCGCCGCGGAGCGGTGCGCCTTGACGTGGGTGGAGTTGATCATCTGCGTGTCCGCGGATCGCCCACTGCCGGCAAGCTCCCGGAACAGATTTTCCCAAATGCCACGCCGCGCCCAGCGCACGAAGCGGTTATAGATCGTCGTCGGCGGGCCATAGGCTTCCGGGCAATCGCACCAACGGCAGCCGCTCTTGAGCACATGCACGATGCCGCTGATGACGCGCCGGTCGTCCGCTCGCTCGACGCCGCGCACATCCGTCGGCAATTGCGGCTCAATCCGCGCCCACTGCTCGTCGCTCAGCCAGAACAGATTCCTGCTCATCAATTCTTCCTGTTTGATCCCAAAGTTTGATGGTGCATTCTTATCGCACGATTCGAAGGATGCGCTATGGGACAAGTTTTACACGGCTGCGCCACCACGACGGAGGCAGTCCGTCGAGCAATACAAAATAGTCAAGAGAGCCTGAGAGCGCTCGCTAAACGCTACAGCATCAACCAGAAGACTGTCGCGAAGTGGAAGCAACGCGAGACCGTCGCTGATCTCCCGACAGGTCCCAAGGAAGCCAAGTCGACGGTTCTTTCCGTCGAGGAGGAGGCGAATATCGTCGCCTTTCGGAGGCATACGCTGCTGCCGCTCGATGATTGCCTCTACGCGCTGCAACCGACCATCCCAAATCTGACGCGGTCATCCCTGCATCGCTGTCTTCAGCGCCACGGCATCAGCCGATTGCCGGAGGTCGAAGGCAGCAAGCCTTCGAAGAAAAAGTTCAAAGCTTATCCGATTGGCTATTTCCACATCGACCTCGCTGAGGTCCAGACCGCTGAAGGCAAGCTCTACCTCTACGTTGCCATCGATCGCACCAGCAAGTTTGCCTTCGTGCAACTGGTCAAGAAGGCCGGAAGGACCTCCGCCTCGGCCTTCCTCGAAGCTCTGATCGCGGCTGTCCCCTACAAGATCCACACGGTTCTTACCGACAACGGGATCCAGTTCACTTTCCCGCCGCGCTACGCGAACGGTCCGACAGCAAGATACATGACGCATATGTTTGATATGTGCTGCCGGGAGAATGGAATCGAACATCGGCTGACCAAGATCAAGCATCCCTGGACCAACGGTCAGGTCGAGCGCATGAATCGGACGATCAAGGAAGCGACCGTCCAAAGCTATCATTACGATCGACACGATCAGCTCGAAACACACCTCGCCGACTTCATCAACGCCTACAACTACGCTCGGCGACTCAAAACCCTGAAAGGCCTCACGCCTTACGAATACATCTGCAAATGCTGGACTTCCCAGCCAGACCGCTTCAAACTCAACCCGCTCCAGCAAATGCCGGGACTAAACAC
>CAVOUR010000012.1:30000-535152 GCA_963699665.1 uncultured Alphaproteobacteria bacterium | reverse complement strand
CCGCGCTCGCTGCGCCGCCGCAGTCACTATCTCATAAGCTGGCTCGACATTCGGTTTCATTTTCGCTACGTCAGCGCCGACGCTTGCAAGAATTTTATGCATCTCCGCTTGCTCGTCGGCCGGCAGGTCGATGAGTTCGCCGCCGTTATTTGACCAGCCTCTCATAGCTTGTTTTTCCAGTTCATCCAGTTGCGGATTGATCGCCGTCGCTTCGCTGGCAGCAACCCGGTCGACGATCTCCTGCAAATCCGTGGGCAGCGAATCGTACCATTTCCGGCTGACTTCGACGACGAGGAAGATGGCCGCATGGTTGGTCATTGTGATGTATTTAGCGGTATCGTTGAAATGTAGACCAGCGAAGGCTTCAACGCCGCCCGCCGCGCCGTCGATGGCGCCTTGCTGGATCGCCGGCAAGACATCGCCAAGCGACATCGCCACCGGTGTAGCGCCAAGCCGCTTGAAGGTTGTGGACTGAAAATCAGACGCAAAGATTCGGATCTTCTTGCCCTTGAGGTCGTCGAGGTGGCGGATCGCAGTTTTGGCGACGATTTGGTTCGGTTCGCCCAATAATAGCCCGACACCATGCAGTCCTTTGTCGGCGCCGAGCCCCAGCATCAGCTTTAGCACCTGCGGGTCGGCGGCCAGGCGTTGTGCCTGCGCCACAGAGTTGACGAGACCGGGGGCGGCGAGCACTTCAAAGCGCTCGTCGACCCCGACGAAGAACTCCGGCGGAATGACCGCACACTGGATGGCACCGAACTGCGTACCTTCGATCTGCCGCGGAATTGAGCCGAGCTGGCTTGCCGGATAGACCTCGGCTTTGATGCGGCCCCCGGACTCCTTTTCGACGGCGGCCCCGTAACTCCTCGCATAAGCGTCAGGCGACGCGTTAAGGGTGGGCGCGGTTATCTTCATCACGTAGGTCTTGTCTTGCGCCCGTGCCGTGCCAATCGTCAGCGCGAGCGCCAAGAACAATCCGCTTGCGCGGAACGTGCTGGTCAGGGTTCTAAACGCGATGAAATTCATGTCAGACTCCCTATGCTGGCACTCAGGTCGGCGCCACGCCCCGCTGCAATTTGGGCAAGAGTATCACGCCCCAATCGGTAGGTCTGTGGCTCTCAACGACCCCAATGGCGGACAATTGGCGCGGCTGTTTTTAGGGTACTACCGCCGCGATCCCGGCGAGATGACGCGGCAGTTCATGACCGAAGCGGCGGTCAGCGGGGCGCTGGAGGATGTCCGCTTACGGCAGTAATTCGGAAGTTGCTGGCGTGCGCTCGAAATGACGTGATTGACCCAACTCGGACATGCACGAAGCATGATGCAATGGACGACGAGAGGCCTGTTTGGCCCTACAGAATTGCCTAGTTGGCGTTGAGGTTCTGCACCTGCCAGGTCGTTCCGACATTGCCGATGCCGACGGACGATGACACCGCCGCGCCGTTCATCAGCCACACCGCGAGGTCCCCAGCGCTGTCGAGCAACAGAATATCGCTCATGCCGTCGCCGTTGTAGTCGCCGATTTGCGCCACGCTCCAGTTGTTGGGGAGGGTGCCGACCGCTGCCCCAGACGTGACCTGCGCGCCGTTGGTGAACCAGATCGACAACGTGCCGGAATTGGTGTCGCGCCACAGAATGTCGATATTGCCGTCGCCGTTGAAGTCGCCGATCCCCTGCACGACGAAATTGCTGGTGACGGTACCGAGCCCGCTGGAGCTCGTCACCTGACCGTTCTGCACGCCCCACAGTGCGATGTCTCCGGCGCTGTCGCGCCATAGTATGTCGCCATTGGCATCGCCAACGATAGTCCAGCTATTGGGAAGCGCGCCGAAAACCGCCGTCGAGGCAACCACTGCGCCGTTCATGAACCAGACCGCCACGGTGCCGCTGGCGCTGTCGCGCCACAGCAGGTCGCCCTTGCCGTCGCCATTGAGATCGCCAGTGCCGTAGAGCGTCCAGTTGCTGGTCAGATTACCGACCCCGGCGGCCGAGCCGACCGCGGTGCCATTCATGAACCACATCGAGACGTTGCCGCTGCTGTCGCGCCACAACACGTCGACCTTGCCGTCACCGTCGAAGTCGTGCTGGCCGATGACCGAATAGCTTGACGGGACGGTGCTGAGAACCCCCGCCTGCAAGACTGCGCCCCCGTTCATCAGCCATACCGCAAGGGTACCGCTGATGTTCTCCCACAGAATGTCACTCTTGCCGTCGCCGTTGAAGTCGTGGGTGGCGGCCGGATTGAAGTTTGGTTGGACGTAGACCCATGTCGCTCCGACGACACTCGTTCCGGCGACCGTCATCACTGTGCCGTCGAACACCCCACCCACGAGGGCAGTGCTACCGTCGCTGGACAGCGCAACGGAACTGCCTTGGCCCGATGGTGGGGCAATGTCGTTGCCGACCAGTTTCGATTCCTGCTGGGTCCAAACGTCGGCGCTGCGGGTAAAGACCCACGCCGCCCCAGTTGGGCCAAAACCACTCCTGTTGTCCTCTATCGCGCCTACAATGGCTGTGTTGCCGTTGCCGGACAGCGCGACCGAGTAGCCATGCTGCGGGTTGGCTCCGACCGCACCGGTGCCGACCAGCTTCGTTCCTTGCTGGGACCAGACGCCGGCGCTGCGGGTGAAGACCCACGCTGCCCCTACGTAGTCGTTGTCGTAAGGGCCGCCGATGATTGCGGTATTGCCATCGGCTGAGAGCGAGACGGAAAAACCTTGTTGGCCAGGTTGGCCTGGAGAATTAACGTAGCCGGTGCCTTGCAATTGCGATCCTTGCTGGGTCCAGACGCCAGCACTGCGGGTAAAGACCCACGCACCTCCGGTGCCGCCGTTGTCCTGCGTGGCGCCGAAGAGGGCGGTGTTGCCATCGGCCGAAAGCGAGACGGAGTAGCCGAAACAGCGGATGGAAGAACCGTTGGCAGCCAGCTTCGATCCCTGCTGGGTCCAGACCCCGCCGCTTCGGGTAAAGACCCACGCCGCCCCGAGGCTCGAGTTGTCGTTGTATCCGCCCACGAGCGCGGTGTTGCCGTCGGCCGAGAGCGAAACGCCGAAGCCTTGAAGGGGGTAACCGACATATCCGGTACCGACGATCTTGGCTCCCTGTTGTGTCCAGACGCCAGCGCTGCGGGTGAAGACCCACGCCGCCCCGCTCTCGTTGCCGGCATTGTCTTGATCGTAAGGCCCGCCCACGAATGCGGTATTGCCGTCCGCCGACAAAGCGACGGAGAAACCTTGTTCGGCGTTTACGAGAGCACCACTGCCGACCAGCTTTGGTCCCTGTTGGGTCCAGACGCCGGCGCTCTGGGTAAAGAGCCACGCTGCGCCGATTTCGCCGTTGTCGTAAGGATCGCCCACGATTGCGGTATTGCCGTCGGCCGACACCGCGACGGAAAAGCCTTGGCCAGAGATGTTTCCAGCGACATAGCCAGTACCGACCAGCTTTGGTCCCTGCTGTTCAAACTGCGCCGCAGCCGGCTGTGCCGTGCAAAGGAGCATCCCGACGATCAACGGCAGCGCAATAGCTTTTGCGAGGCCCAGTATCTGCATTTGTCGCACCGCGGCGGCGATCCCGCTATGCGCACGCCCTCGCCGTATCGCGAAGGCATTGTGCTTATGAAGACTTTGCCCTGCCAAAGCCGCCCCCGTGTACCTCAGGTGATGGACAACCTTCACCTGCCACAACCACGAAAGCAATCGGCAAATCGAAGCGCAGGGGGACTTGAGAAAATGCCGGGACCACTTGGCGGGGGGACTCCTGTGTGGCGTTGCCAATTTCTGAACGTCGTCAGCTTACGTCGCGAGCCGGTACTTGTCGGCGACGCCATCAATCGTTACGCGCTTGGTGGGCGCGATCCGCTGCAATATAACGAGGATGGTTCCTTTGGTTTGCACATCCAGAAAAAATCTCCTGACGCGGGTAAGGGGTCGAACTGGCTTCCGTCGCCGGACGGCGATTTCCTGCTTATGATGAGACTGCACTGGCCTAAAGAAATTCCGCCTTCCATCCTTGACGGTACTTGGCAAACGCCACCGGTAGAAGCCATGCACTAAGCGAACTGCGCGGCTAGCTTGGTTCACGCCTGCCTCCACGTCATCCGATGACTTCCGCTTCTGACCCATCTCTGCCGCACCGGTCGCGCGGGGCGCGTCTGCAATCGGTGGTGTTGCAACCACGCTACTGGCATGCGTCGGCAAGCGAGGGCGCGACGCTGCAACATCCGGGATGGGTTGATACTGTTGTCGGGTTTCAGCCCTTCCAAACTGTCGCTAATGGCCGCCGCTAATGTCGCTAAATCATCTAGTAAGTCATTGATTTTGTTTGTTGGTGGGCCCGGGAGGATTCGAACCTCCAACCAAGCGGTTATGAGCGCGTTACTTTAGCCGGAAAAGGCCACATTTATTGGCCCATTCGTGCAGGTTCGGTTACGGATGTTCGCGTTTGGTTGCGCCATATTATTGGTTATCTATTGGTCGGATCGAGAGCCCCAAACGCGCGGCAGGTGGTTAGTTCAGCGGCCGACGCGTTTGCGCAATAGAGGAACGGCGGCTTCGGTGATACTGCCCGCGATGCCATCTTGCCCGGCCGGTCAGCAAGATTGAATGCCGACGCTGCGCGCGGAAACGACAATTGCAAGCGTTTCCGCAAAATTACGGAGACGGTGCGACAGTAAAGTGTCTTCTGCTCCTGTCCGCATGATGCGCCTAGTTGGCATTGATGTTTTGCACCTGCCATGTGGTACCGACGTTGCTGATGCCGAGCGAAGACGACACCGTCGCGCCGTTCATCTCCCAGACTGCCAGATCGCCGGAACTGTCGAGCAGCAGGATGTCGCTCCTGCCGTCGCCGTTGTAGTCGCCGATCTGGGCGACGTTCCAGTTGCTCGGCAGCGTGCTGACGACAGCGGCCGATGTGACCTGCGTGCCGTTGGTGAACCAGATCGACAGCGCCCCGGTATTGGTGTCGCGCCAGAGAATGTCGAGCTTGGTGTCGCCGTTGAAGTCGCCGATACCCTGAACCACGAAGTTGCTGGTCACGGTGCCGAGCCCGCTGGAACTCGTCACCTGGCCGTTCTGCACGCCCCACAGCGCGATGTCGCCGGCGCTGTCGCGCCATAGTATGTCGCCATTGGCATCGCCAACGATGGTCCAGCTATTGGGAAGCGCGCCGAAAACCGCCGTCGAGGCGACCGTCGCGCCGTTCATGAACCAGATCGCCACGGTGCCCGTGTTGCTGTCGCGCCACAGCAGGTCGCCCTTGCCGTCGCCGTTGAGATCGCCGGTGCCGTAGAGCGTCCAGTTGCTGGTCAGGTTGCCGACGGCGGCGGCCGAGGATACCGCGGTGCCGTTCATGAACCACATCGAAACATTGCCGCTGCTGTCGCGCCACAACACGTCGGCCTTGCCGTCACCGTTGAAGTCATGCTGGCCGATGACCGAATAGCTTAACGGGAGGGTGCCGAGAGCGGCCGCCTGCGAGACGGCACCGCCGTTCATCAGCCATACCGCGAGGTTGCCGCCGGTGTTCCGCCAAAAAATGTCACTCTGGCGATCGCCGTTGAAATCGTGGGTGGCGGTCAGCGTGATCGAAGCGGGTATCCGTCCGATCTTGTTCACGTTGCTTTCGGTAAACCAAAGCGCGCCGTCCGGACCCAGCGCGATCTGGTCTGGCAGACTGTTGCTCGACGGCAGGGGATATTCGGTGATCGTGCCGCTGGTAGTGATTCGCCCGATCTTGTTGCCCCCATATTCGGTAAACCAAAGCGCCCCGTCCGGCCCCGGGGTAATGCCAAGGGGCTTTGCGTTGCTGGTAGGCAGCGGGTATTCGGTAAAAGAACCGCCGGTTGTGATCCGTCCGATGTTGTTCCCGCCAAGTTCGGTGAACCACATCGCGCCGTCCGGGCCCGTGGTGATATTCCATGGTTCGGAATCGACAGTGGGGACACCGAACCCAAAACTATTAAGCCCGTTGGTGGAGACCCACTTGACTTGATTTGCGCCAATTTCCGTGAACCATACGTTGCCATCTGTGCCTGCCGTAATGCCATTTGGAGCGGGATCGTTTACCCCAACGAGATATTCCGTGATGGCGCCGCCGGCGGTGATCCGTCCGATGTTCTTGGCGTTACCCTCGGTGAACCACATCGCGCCGTCCGGCCCGGCTGCAATATTAACAGGCCCAGAAGCCGCCGTCGGCACGGTGAATTCAAGAAAAATTCCTATAAAACTTCCGGTCGCGATTCGACCGATCTTATTGCTGACATTCTCGGTGAACCACATCGCGCCGTCGGGCCCGGCTACAATACCCGATGGCACGGAAGCAGCCGTTGGAGTCGCGAATTCAAGAAAAGTACCGGCGGTCGTGATCCGTCCGATGTTGTTGGCAGCACCCTCGGTGAACCATAGCGCCCCGTCCGGCCCGGCAGTAATGCCGACAGGCTGACTGTCGGCCGTGGGGACCGTGAATTCGGTGATCAGTTGCGCCGCGGCGGTGCGCGAGACCGTCGGAAGTGCTGCCGCGATCAAGGCGAAAACTATCAGCTTAGGCGGGCGAAGTCTCATAACGGTCGTTCCTTGCATTGGCAAAACCGGCCCCGGTCGCGCCGGGGCAGCAACGATAAAGAAAACTGTGCTAAGCCTGCCGATGGCACGAGCGCTACCTAATTACCGAAAACGAGAATTTCGGCACAATCTCGTTCGGAGTAGCTCGGATAAGCTCAACAACTTGCCCGTGACCTTACCATACACAATTGCAGCCTAAACGGTAGAAAAATTCGTGTCTGCTCAAACGGTACAGTTTTTGTGCTGACCACAGCGCCGGTTATTTTCATCGGAAACTATTCGTCATATTTACCGGGATTAGCTACGGGGCCCCGGTTCGGCAAGGTGCTGCCGTGTCGCCGGGGCAGCGAAAGCGTCGTGATGCTTGGACCGGTGTGTGTGCTGGCGTGCTCGGGCGCCGCGCCGAACGTGCCGCCACGTCACCTCAAGCTCCTTGCATCAGTATGCCTTCAATGCCCTGGCTTGTTCCCATCGCTCTTGAAAGCAGTAAGCGCTGCGATTGCTTGGTAGCTTGGCAAGGCGCAGCAAATCGCGATACGCGTTTCTACCCTGAAGGCAGACACCAGACCCAAGCGCCTGAAACGCTTGGGGGCCTGAGCGGACCTACGGCCACCACCACCCCGACTACATGCGGGGCGCCGCGGAGGCGATTACCACGAAACAACCGGCGAACAGACCGGGACAGCCACAGAACGTTTCTTTGGTTGTTTCATTGGTTGAGCCGGAAAATGAGCGTCAGAAACGGCAAAAACCCTAACGATTTCATGGTGGGCCCGGGAGGACTCGAACCTCCAACCAAGCGGTTATGAGCCGCTAGCTCTGACCGTTGAGCTACGGGCCCGCGCCTGCCGCGTGACGCGGCAGAGACGAGATGCCGGATGACACTATACAGGAGCCTGGCGCCGCCGGCTGAGCAAGAACACTGCCTGCTCGCCGAACAGATTCCAGAACGACCACGGCATTTTCAGCCGCATCCGCCCGCCCCAGGCATTGAGCGAGACCGCCTGCTCGATCTTGGCGCCGGAGACGCCGCAAAGCTGGCGGAAATCCTTGATGCTGCAGAAGTGGATGTTCGGCGTTTCGTACCACGCATAGGGCAGATTGGCGGTGCGCGGCATGTGGCCGCCGAAGGCGACCTGCCGCCGTATCTTCCAATGGCCGAAATTCGGAAACGACACGATGGCATGGCGGCCGATGCGCAGCATGTGTTCGAGCACGACCCGCGGCTGCCGCGTCGCCTGTATGGTCTGCGACAGGATGACGAAGTCGAAGCCGTCGTCGGGATAATTTTCCAGATCGGTATCGGCGTCGCCCTGGACCACGGCGAGCCCCTTGGCGACGCATTCGTTGACGCCCTCGCGCGACAGCTCGATGCCGCGGCCGTCGACGCCGCGCGTTTCCAGAAGCCGCAACAGCTCGCCGTCGCCGCAACCGACGTCGAGCACGCGGGCGCCGCGATCCACCATGTCGGCGACCACCAGCAGGTCGACGCGCGAGCCGCCCGAGCCGCGCGCCGCTTCGGCCATGGTGAGATCGTATTTGAGACGCGACAGCATCGGTTGCACGCCTGCCGCTTGCCGCCTCCTCTCCCCGCACGCGGGGAGAGGGTTGCGGTGAGGGGGCGTAGACGGGCGCTTGGCGTATGGCCCGTGGCACTCAGAATCGCGGAGCGGCCGCCTCACCCTCGCGCGCTTTGCTCGCTCGAGCTCTCCCCGCCTGCGGGGAGAGGTAATGACGGCGCACCTCATGGACATCAAACCGCCTCCCAGCCGCCTATAGACCGCGCGCCTTGGCGGCGCCCTCAAGAAAGCCGCGCACGATGGCGAAGAATTCCGGCTCGTCGAGCAGGAAGGCGTCGTGGCCCTTGTCGGTGGTGATCTCGGCGAACGAGACGCGCGCCCCCGCGGCGTTGAGCGCATGAACGATGGCGCGCGATTCCGCAGTCGGAAACAACCAGTCGCTGGTGAACGAGATCACGCAGAACCGCGTCGGCGTGCCGCGAAACCCGCTCGCCACCACGCCGCCGTAGTCGCCGGCGAGATCGAAATAATCCATGGCGCGGGTCAGATAGAGATAGGAATTGGCGTCGAACCGCTCGACGAACGTGATGCCCTGGTGGCGCAGATAGGACTCGACCTGAAAATCGGCGTCGAACGAGAACGTCGGATTGTCGCGATCCTGAAAGCGGCGGCCGAATTTCCGATGCAGCGCCGCGTCCGACAGATAGGTGATATGCGCGCCCATGCGGGCGACCGCGAGGCCGCGCCGCGGGTTGGTGCCTTCGGCAAAATACCGGCCGCCGCGCCACGCCGGATCGGCCATGACCGCCTGCCGGCCGACCTCATGGAAGGCGATGTTCTGGGCCGAATGGCGCGTCGATGCCGCGATCGGCAGCGCCGCAAAGACGCGCTGCGGATAGCTCGCCGCCCATTGCAGCACCTGCATGCCGCCCATCGAGCCGCCGGCCACCGCGAACAGCGAGTTGATGCCGAGATGATCGAGCAGCATAGCCTGGGCGCGGACCATGTCGCGCACGGTGATCACCGGAAAATCGAGGCCCCACGGCATGCCGGTCGCCGGATTGGTCGAGGCCGGTCCGGACGAGCCCATGCAGCCGCCGACCACATTGGGGCAAATCACGAAATACCGCTCGGTGTCGATCGGCAGCCCGGGCCCCACCATGGTCTCCCACCAGCCCGGCTTGCCGGTCACCGGATGGGTGTTGAGGACGTGCTGATCGCCGGTGAGCGCATGGCAGACCAGAACGGCGTTGCGGCGCGCGGCGTCGAGCGTGCCGTAGGTCTGGAAGGCGATCTGCCACGGACCGAAATCGACGCCGGCGTCGAGCCGCAGCGGATTGTTTGAGGCAAAACGCACCACCAGCGAATGCGGCTGGTCCGCTTCGCGCGTACGGTCGGCAAGATCGATGGTGTCGCTGGCCTCGGCCATCAGTCGTTCCCGGCAGTGACGCTTCCCGGCGTCGTGTCCCGCCGTGCAGGCGGCCAAAACGCGGTAAATAGGCCGCTTCCGGTCGGAGTCAACGTTTTCTTTGCTTTCGGCCGGCACGGCACCTATCAATCAGGCCGATTGCCGGGGCAGCCAATGACGAAATCGCCACGCCAGAAGCAAATATCGCTCGCCGATTTGCGCCACGAGATCGATCGCATCGACGCCTCGATGCATGAGCTGCTGATCGAGCGCAGCCAGATTATCGACCGCCTGATCGCCGTCAAGCAGACCCAGGAGACCGGCTCGGCCTTCCGCCCCGCCCGCGAGGCCGACATGATGCGGCGGCTGGTGCAACGCCATCACGGCAATCTGCCGCTCGATACCGTCGAGGGCATTTGGCGGGTCATCATCTCGACTTTCACCTATGTGCAGGCGCCGTTCGCGGTACATGCCGACCTGTCGGCGGGCGATGCCCTGATGCGGGACTCCGCGCGGTTCCATTTCGGCTTCACCGCGCCGTTCGAGCCGCATGCCGGTGCGGCCAGCGTCGTTGCCGCGGTCTCAGAATCCAAGGGCGATCTCGGCCTGGTTCCGGCCTTCGCCACCGCAGGCGCCGGCCCGTGGTGGGCGGCGCTGGAATTCGACGCCGCGCCGAAAATCATCGCGCGGCTGCCGTTCGTCGAGCGGGCCGATCATCCGGCCGGCCTGCCGGTCTTCGTCGTGTCCCGGGTCACCGCCGACGCCATGGTCACCGAGACCGAAGTCTGGAGCGTGCGGGTGTCGGGCTGGAACGCGGCCTCGGTCAACGCCGTGGCCACCCTGGCCGATGTCATCGCGGTGCCCGACCGCGCCTTCGACGGCGCGGCCCTGCTCGTCTCGGTCGATCGCGGCGGCATCGACGCCGTCTCGAGCGCGCTGCGGCGCATCGGCGGCTCGATCCGTTCCGCGGCCCTCGTCGGCAGTCACGCCAGCCGCTATACGGTGCCGGACTGTCATCGCCCGCGAAGGCGGGCGACCCAGTATTCGCTGCCAGGCGCAAAATGGCACTGCCAGCGAGTACGGGGATGCCCCGCCTGCGCGGGGCATGACAATGGATTGAGGTGAGAAGGACATGACTGCCGTGCGTCCCCAGCCCCGGCCGGGCGTGCTCGATATCCTGGCCTATGTGCCCGGCAAGAGCAGCGCGCCGGGCGTGGCCAGGATTTTCAAGCTGTCGTCCAACGAGACGCCGCTCGGGCCAAGCCCGCGCGCGATCGAGGCCTATAAGTCCGCCGCCGACCATCTGGAGGATTATCCCGACGGTTCCGCCAGCGATTTGCGCGACGCCATCGGCCGCGCCTTCGGGCTCGATCCGGACCGTATCGTCTGCGGCGCCGGCTCGGACGATCTCTTGCACTTGCTTGCCCACGCCTATCTCGAAGACGGCGATGAGGCGATCTACACCCTGCATGGCTTTCTCATTTATCCGATCGTCACGCTCGGCACCGGCGCACGGCCGGTCGCGGTGCCGGAAACCGACTACACCGCCGACGTCGACGCCATCCTCAAGGCGGTGACGGCGAAGACCAAGATCGTGTTCTTGGCCAATCCCAACAATCCGACCGGCACCTGCCTGTCGTTCGATGAGGTCAAACGCCTGCACCGCGGCCTGCCGGGCAACGTGCTGCTGGTGCTCGACGCCGCGTATGCCGAATACGTGAGGCGCAACGACTATGAAGCCGGCATCGAGCTGGTGGCGACCTCCGACAACGTCGTGATGTGCCGCACGTTCTCGAAAATTCACGGCCTGGCGAGTTTGCGGCTTGGCTGGATGTTCGCGCCGGCCCACATCGTCGATGCGATCAACCGCATCCGCGGCCCGTTCAATGTCAGCGGCGCGGCGATCGCCGCAGGTGTCGCCGCGATCGCGGACGTCGAGCATCAGGAGCGCTCGCGCGAGCACAACACGCGCTGGCTTGCCTGGCTGACCCAGGAAATCGGCAAGCTCGGGTTGGCGGTGACGCCGAGCGTCGCCAATTTCGTGCTGATTCATTTTCCGCACACCCAAGGCCGCACCGCGCGCGACGCCGACGCTTTCCTCGCCGCGCGCGGACTGATCCTGCGCTACGTCGCCGCCTACAAGCTGCCGAACGCGCTGCGCCTGAGCGTCGGCACCGAGGAGGCAAACCGTCTCGTGGTCGCGGCGCTCAAGGACTTCTTGGACAAGACGGCGTGACGTTGTGAGCAAGCCCGCACCGCTGTTCAACCGCCTGGCGCTGATCGGCGTCGGCCTGATCGGCTCGTCGATCGCACGGGCGGCGCGGGCGCAAGGCGCGGTGCGCGAGATCGTGGCGACCGCGCGCTCGCCCGCAACCCGGCGGCGCGTCGCCGAGCTTGGGCTTGCCGATCAGGTGGTCGAGACCAATGCGGCTGCGGCGGCCGGCGCCGATCTCGTCATTGCCTGCGTCCCGGTCGGCGTCTGCGGCGAGGTCGCTCGCGAAATCGCGCCGCACCTCAAGCCCGGCGCGGTGGTCTCGGACGTCGGTTCGGTCAAGGCGGCGGTCGTTCGCGACATGGCGCCGCATTTGCCCGCCGGCGTGCATTTCGTGCCGGCCCACCCGGTCGCCGGCACCGAGAATTCCGGGCCGGATTCAGGCTTCGCCGAATTGTTCGTCGGCCGCTGGTGCATCCTGACCCCGCCCGAAGGCATCGATGCGGCGGCGGTCGAACGGCTGGCGGCGTTCTGGCGCGCGCTCGGCGCCAATGTCGAGACCATGCCGTCGCCCGAGCACCATGACCTCGTGCTCGCCATCACCAGCCACCTGCCGCATCTGATCGCCTACACGATCGTCGGCACCGCCGACGAGCTTGCCGAGGTGACGCGCTCCGAGGTGCTCAAATTCTCCGCCGGCGGTTTTCGCGATTTCACCCGCATCGCCGCGTCCGATCCCACCATGTGGCGCGACGTTTTCCTCGCCAACAAGGACGCGGTGCTGGAAATGCTCGGCACTTTCAATGAAGATTTGTCGCAATTGACCCGCGCCATCCGCCGCGGCGACGGCGAAGCTTTGTTCGACCATTTCACCCGGACCCGCGCCATCCGCCGCGGCATCGTCGAGATCGGCCAAGACTCGCCGGCGCCCGATTTCGGCCGGCCGCATCCCGACCTGCCGGTCGAGCCGCTGCCGCGGCCCTACGCTACGTCGGACGACGATTGATTAGCGCGCCTGCACCGCCAGCGCTTCCTTCACCGCACCGCGCAGCGTCGCCAGCGTGAAGGGCTTGGTGATCACGTCGTGGATCAGGGCATCGAGCCCGTGGGCGCGCTCGCGCTGATCGGCATAGCCGGTCATCAGCAAGATTGTCAGGTTGGGAAAGTCGCGCGCGGCACTGAGCGCCAGCGCGATGCCGTCCATGATCGGCATGCGGATGTCGGTGAGCAACAGATCGAATTCTCCGTTCTCGCGGGCGAGCACGTCGAGCGCGTCGCTGCCGTCGCAGGCGGTCTTGACCTGGTGACCGTCCATGATCAGGCCGCGCGCGCACATGGCGCACAACGCTTCCTCGTCTTCGGCTATGAGGATGCGCGCCATGGCGGTCAGCGGGTCCCGCCGATGATGTCTTGCCGGGTGACAAAGCGCACCAGCACATCGTGCGCTTCCGGCGGCGGCGAGGCGAGCCGGCTACGGAATGACACGGCTTCGCCCGGCGGCAGGCTGGTGCGCGGCGGCACCGCGGTCCACGAATAAATCTCCTCGTTGGCGGCGTTGCGGACTGCGAATTTCAGGCGCGGCACGTCGACGAGCCTGCTGGTGGTGTTGACGATGCTGCCGCCGACCACAAGGATCGGCACACCCTCGTGCTGCTCGGCGGTCGTGGTGACGCCGTCGAACGAAAGGCCGCGCAGGTTCACCGGCAGGTGCATCATCGAATAGAACGAGGCGGTCTGCGGCAGCACGCGCACGAACTCGTCCCGCCAGCCGACGAGAATGCCGTCGAGGATCAGCAAGGCGAGGATGCCGCTCTGCAGGTTGGACAGCGGCCAGCGCCGGGACTGGTGCGGGGCGCGACGCTGCCGCCGCGCCGCATAGGTCTCGACATCCTCGGGCGGCTCGATGGCTTGCCCGTCGGCGGGCTCGGCGTCGATCTCGACCGGCGGCCGGTCGTCGAATTCCGCCGGCGCGATCGGCGGGGCGTCCACTTCGACGGCGGCTTCTGCGTCGTCGGCACCATCAGGCCAGGCTTCGAGGGCCGCCGCATCGTCAGCAGGCCATCAGCATCAACGAGCACCTCGCCGGCCGGCGCCTCGGCTTCGGGCTCATCGGCGAGGCGATCGGTCGCTTCGCCCAGTTCTGCGTCACCGTGCTCCGCCCAGGGTTCCGACGCGGCCATCTCGGCGACGACGTCCGCCATGGCGGCGACGGTTCGGCGCACCGGCGCCAGCTCGTCGGCCGCCGCCATGAGCTTGTCAGCGTGCGATACTTCGGCAAGCCAGACCGTCCGACAGCGGACGCAACGGACCCGGCGCCCGCCCGGCTGCAGGCTTGCCAGCTCGACGTCGTAGGATGTACCGCAGGATGGACAGACGATCAGCATGGGCGAATCGATGGGGGTGCGGCAGCGTTCGGGCGACCCTACCAGCCGATCCGTTAACGGATCGGAAACCACGCCGACCGGGCAAGCAACCCCCGTCAGGGTCTGTTAAATTCCGCGTCAGGGCGAATCAAACGGCGACCCGGCGACCGGTCCGGGGGCTCGCTGCGGATTTGCGGAGGACGGCGTGATCCGATTCGAGAATGTCGGCTTGCGCTATGGGTTTGGCGCGGAGGTGCTGCGCGACCTCACCTTCCGCATCGACGCCAAGTCATTCCAGTTCCTGACCGGACCGTCCGGGGCTGGCAAGACCTCGCTGCTTCGCATGCTGTTCCTGTCGCTGCAGCCGACCCGCGGTTTGGTCACGATGTTCGACCAGGATACCGCGACGCTCACCAAGGATGGCCGCGCCACGCTGCGGCGCCGCATCGGTTTGGTGTTTCAGGACTTTCGGCTGCTCGACCACATGACCACCTACGAGAACGTGGCGCTGCCGCTGCGGGTGCTGGGCAAGGATGAGGCCGAATATCGGCCCGAGGTTGTCGAATTGCTGCAATGGGTCGGTCTCGGCGAACGCATGAGCGCCCTGCCGCCCGTGCTGTCCGGCGGCGAGAAGCAACGCGCCGCGATCGCCCGCGCCGTCATTGCACGGCCGCAGCTTCTGCTCGCCGACGAGCCGACCGGCAATGTGGATCCGAACCTCGGGCAACGTTTGCTGCGCCTGTTCATCGAGCTCAACAAGTCGGGAACCTCGGTGGTCATCGCTACCCACGATATTGCCTTGATGGATGAGTTCGACGCCCGCCGCCTGGTCCTGCATGAGGGACGCTTGCATGTCTACGACTGAGCGGTTCCGAGCCATGGCGGGGACCATGCGCGAGCCTTGGGACGAGCTTGACACCCCACGCACGCTTGCGCGCGCGCCGCGCCTTTCAGGCTCGATCGTGCCCGGAAGCTCGATCGCCGGGCGCTCGCTGACCGCCGTGGTCGCCATCATGACGTTCCTCGCCGCGCTGACCACCGGAGCGGCGATGCTCGTGGTGAGCACGGCGAACGATTGGCAATCGGACGTCGGCCGCGAGGTCACCATCCAGGTGCGGCCGGCCGCCGGACGCGACATCGAAGCCGACGTGCGCAAGGCCGTCGACGTCGCGCGGGCCACGCCGGGCATCGGCGACGTGCGCGCCTACTCCAAGGAAGAATCCCAACAACTCGTCGAACCCTGGCTGGGCGCCGGTCTGCGCCTCGATGACCTGCCGATTCCGCGCCTGATCGTCGTCAAGCTCGCGCCCGGCGCGATGCCGAATTTCGCGGCGCTGCGCAACACGCTGGCGGCCCAGGTGCCCACCGCCGGCCTCGACGATCATCGCGGCTGGATTGATCGCATGCGCACCATGGCGGAGACAGCCGTAGTCTGCGGGCTTGCCGTACTCGCTCTGGTGCTGGCGGTGACGGTGCTCTCGGTCACCTTTGCGACGCGCGGCGCCATGGCGACCAACCGGCCGATCGTTGAAGTCCTGCATTATGTCGGCGCCACCGACCGCTTTGTCGCCAGCCAGTTTCAGCACCATTTTCTGCTGCTCGGCTTCAAGGGTGGCGCCATCGGCGGCGGCGCGGCCATCCTGTTGTTCGGCAGCCTGGAAGCGGCGCGGGCCTGGTTTGCCGGAACGCCCGGCGGCGATGAGGCCGCCGCGCTGTTTGGCAGCCTGTCCATCGGCGTCGAAGGCTATGTGGCGATCCTGGCGCAGATCCTGGTCATGGCCGTGGTGACGGCGCTGGTGTCGCGCCACACGGTCAACCGGACCCTGGAGACTATCGATTGACCGATCGAGATCGGCACGGCACCGCGAATGCGGCTATGATCCACCGCGGGGGCGCCGGCAGCGCGGATTGCCGGGGCGGAATTTGGCGCGGGGGACGCGCGCGATAATGTCGAGCCTTAGGACCGCTGTCAGAGCCCGGCGGATCAGGTCGATGACCGTCAAACTCGCCATGCTGTGTGCGATGGCGCTGGCGCTCGGCTTCGCCGGCTTCGCCTGGCTGGTGCCGAGCGAGCAAGTCACCCTCGACCGCAACGCCGACGGCATCGTGGTGTTGACCGGCGGCACGTCGCGCGTCAACGACGCGCTTGAATTGCTCGCCTCCGGCCGCGGCAAACGCCTGCTCATCACCGGCGTCAATGCCGGCACGACGACCGGCGACATCGCCCATGAGGTGCTCAACTACGATCGATGGCTGAACTGCTGCGTCGACCTCGACTATTCGGCGCTCAATACCCTCGGCAATGCCGTCCAGACCCGACGCTGGGCGCTGGATCACGGCTTCCGCTCGCTCATCGTCGTGACCTCCGCCTATCACATGCCGCGTGCGCTCGCCGAACTCGCGCATCAGCTTCCCGATGCGGCGCTGGTTCCTTACCCGGTCGTTTCCGATCGCCTGCGCGTCGAGCCGTGGTGGTCGAACGGCGACACGGCGAAACTGGTGCTGTCGGAATACCTCAAATTTCTCTTCGCCAAGGTGCGGATGCGGTTCGACTCGGCCAACGCCGCCGACGGCAGCCGCGATGTCGCCGAGGCGCGGGTTTCATAAGGGCGGCGCGCGCGCAGCCGCTAGTCGAAGGTCCGCCTTGGCCCGATCATGGTCCGTTGTCGTCCGCTCGCTCCTGTTCAATCTGCTGTTCTATGCGAACGTGACGGTTCACATGATCGTGGCGTTGCCGACCTTTGTGCTGCCCTATTCCGTGCTGCGCGCGTTCATCCGGTCCTACGCGCGCAGCAGCCTGTGGCTGTTGCGCGTCGTCTGCGGCACGACGGTCGAGTGGCGGGGTGTCGAAAACATTCGCCATGGCCCCTGCATCGTCGCCTGCAAACACCAGTCGGCCTGGGAAACCTTCGCGCTCTATGCGGTGCTCGACGATCCCGCTTTTGTTCTCAAGCGCGAGCTGATGTGGATCCCGCTGTTCGGCTGGTACATGTGGAAGGCGCGGCTGATCGCGATCGACCGCGGCGCCGGACTGCCGGCGCTGGCGCGCATGACGACGCGGGCAAAAAAGGAACTGGCGCGCGGCCGCCAAGTGGTGGTCTTTCCGGAGGGCACGCGGCGGCCGCCCGGCGCCGATCCGGCCTACAAGCCCGGCGTCGTCTATCTGTACGGCAAGGCCGGCGTCGCCTGCGTGCCGATGGCGCTCAATTCCGGGCTGTTCTGGCCGCGCCGCTCGCTGCTGCGCTTTCCCGGCACCATCATCGCCGCCGCGCTTGAGCCGATCGCACCCGGCCTCGACAACCAAACCTTCTTCAACCGCCTGCGCGATGGCATCGAACAAACCAGTGCGCGTTTGATCCAGGAATTGAGAAACCCGGGGAGGACGATCAGGACGCCGGTTCCTGATGCCTGATGGCCGTTCCCTGGTTGCTGGCGAGATGCTCGGCGAGCAGATGCAAATCGGTCTCGCGGTAGCCGAGCGACTCGAGCGCGCGCACCGTTTCGAGCACATAATCGCGATTGTGGCCCGACCGACCGTGGCCCTGCCGGACGTAATGCAGGCTCTGCATGACCGTGAGCCGGCCGGCATACTGCACGTGGCCGCGATCGACGATGTAGCAGAGCGCCCGCACCTGGCGACGCGCTTCGTCTTCCAGCGCGATCCGCCGGACCGCCTCGCGATAGACCGAGGTCACCTGCTCGCGCGCCCGCAGATAGGCGATGGTTTCATCGCGCGCCGCCGCGGCGACCCGGTAGGCGATGCCGCGGCACATGCCGCCCCGATCGAGGCCCAGCACCAGGCCGGGCCGCTCGGGAGTGCCGCGGTGGACAAAAGAAAACACGCAGAGCGCCCGGTGCATTCCGACGAGCCGCGCCGGAACCCGCTCGAGCACCGCGAAACCCGGCCGCCACATCAGCGACCCATAGCCGAACACCCAAAAGTCGCCGGGATCGAGTTGGCCGATTGCTTCCATTGCCCGCGTTGACTCTTTGCCTCAGTTCCGCTCGCCTAACAGGACGGCTGTGGCGGTACAATAGCGGCCCGACCGACGCTCATATCGTCTTTGAAACGCCTTACTCGGCGGGCGAAGAGAGATCATGCAGGGCGAATCCCCGCTCAATATGATGCGGCCGCGAGGCCAGCGGTCGCGGCAAAGTTCCGCCGCCGCCCCGCCGCGCCGGCGGATCTGGCCGATCGCCGCGGCGATCGCCGCCCTGGTCGTGCTCGCCGCCGGCTGGAGCGTGCTGTGGTACTACGCCGCCGCACGCGCCGACCGCACGCTGTCCGCATGGGTGGAGCGCGAAGCCGCCGCCGGCCGGGTTTATTCCTGCGGCTCGCAGGGCATCGGCGGTTTTCCGTTCCGCATCGAAGTCACCTGCGCGACGGCGGGCGCCGCGATCAACAGCAATCAGCCGCCGTTTGCCGTCAGCGCCAAGGACATCACCTTTGCGGCGGCGCTCTATCACCCGACGCTGCTGGTGGGCCAGGTCACCGGCCCCGTCACCGTGGCGCTGCCGGGACAGTCGCCAAGCTACATCGCCAACTGGGCGCAGGCGCAAATGAGCGTCGGCGGGCTGCCGCCCGAGCCCGACAGCGTTGCTGTGACGTTCGATCAACCGCAGCTCGATCATGTCGCGGCGGCCGAGCCGACCAGGGTGTTTACGGCCGACCATGCGGAGAGCCGCAGCCGCATCGTCGACGGTTCGCCGAGCAACAATCCGGTGATCGAGACCCAGGTGCAGTTCGCGTCCGCGACCGCGCCGACCCTGCATGCGCTGCTGGCCGAACCGCTGCAGGGCGACATCGACGTCGTGCTGCGGGGATTTAAGGATCTGGCGCCGAAACCTTGGGCCACGCGCTTTCGCGAAATGCAGGAGGCCGGCGGCGGCATCGAAATCAAACGGCTGCGCTTGACGCGGCCCGACTCGATCGTGGTCGGCAGCGGCACGCTGACGGTGAACGCCGACGGCAAGCTCGACGGCGTCATCCAGGTCGCGATCGCCGGACTCGACGAGATCGTGCCGCAATTGGGCATCGACCGTCTGATCGCGCATGGCATCGACCGCCTCGCCGGCACGGTCGGCCAGCCTACGCAAGGCCTCAACACGCTCGACCGCCTGATGCCGGGCTTGAGCGGCGTGGTGCGCCAGAGCGCCACCTCGGGCGTGATCGACAACCTCAAGAAGATGGGCCAGCCGACCGAGATCGACAACAAGCCAGCCATCGTGCTGCCGCTGCGTTTCTCCGATGGCGCCGTTTACCTCGGCATCGTTCCGCTGGGCGAGGTGCCGCCGCTGTTTTGATGCGATCAGTCCGGGCGCTGGCGGCCGGCGTGCCAGCCGACGGAGGCGTCGGGCACGGAATTGGTCGAGGCGAAATAAGGCTTGATATCGAGAAGCGGCGTGCCGTCGACGCAGTCGAGCCCGACGACCGAAAGCGCGTTGCCGTCGATGCCGGTGAGCCGCGTCACCGAAGCCGCAATCGGATTGGGCCGCACCGGCGAACGCAGCGCAAAGGTGCCGCGCAGTTCGCCGTAATGGCGCGGCGCCTGCAGCACGAGGTCGCGCCGCGCCTGGTCCATCCAATAGAGCACCAGCACGTGACTCGCGGTATCCAGGCCCTTGAGGCCGTCGCCAAAGCGCGGATCGAGCTCGATGGTGCAGACCGCATCCGATTCCCGGCCGTTCTTCGGACAATCGTCGCGGCTCTTCCACGGCGTGCGGATCCGCCCGATGTAATAGAGCGAAGCATCGAACCGCGCCGGCAGTTCGACGGCGACTTCGCCCGGGCGAAGGGCGTCGCGATCACCGGACGGGTCGTTTTTGGCGGCTTGGACCATGACGGCCAGATTTGCACGCATGCCGGCGAACCGCCAGCGGCGACCGGCGGCCAGCCCTTGGACCGCGTCCCACCTGTTGGGACCGAGCCCAACTTCCGCTTGCGCCGCCTCGTTTAATCGTATAAAGATATCTTTATGTCTAATCACTAACGAGCTTGCGAGCCCGGCTATGGAGACAGATTCCCTCGCCTTCCCGGCCCTGACCACCATGCTGAAGGCGGCAGGCGAAGCGACGCGATTGCGGATTCTGGCGTTGCTGGCCGAGGCCGAACTGACGGTGTCCGACCTCACGGAGATTTTACGGCAGTCGCAGCCGCGGCTGTCCCGCCATCTGCGGCTGTTGGCCGAAGCCGGCCTGGTCGAGCGCTTCCGCGAGGGCTCGTGGGCGTTCTTCCGGATGGGCGAGCGCGGCAGCGCCGCCGATATCGCGCGCGCCATGATCACCCGATTGGATTCGAACGATCCGATCATCGCCCGCGACCGCGAACGCCTGACGGCGGTGCGCGGCGCCCGCGCCGCCGCCGCGCAGAACTATTTCCGGCGTCATGCCGCGGAATGGGATCGCATCCGCAAACTGCACGTCGCCGACGCCGCGGTCGAGGACGCCATCCGCGCGGCGCTGGCCGACAAGCCGATCCGCGCGCTGCTTGATCTCGGCACCGGCACCGGCCGCATGCTGGAACTGTTCGCTCCCGACATCGAGCGCGGGCTCGGCCTCGACCTGTCGCTCGACATGCTGGCGGTCGCCCGATCGCGGCTCGATCGCACCGGCATCAGGAATTGCAGCGTGCGCCAGGGCGACATCTACGACCTCGCGCTGCCGCGGGACACGTTCGACGTCGTCATCATTCACCAGGTGCTGCACTTCCTCGATGACAGCGCGCGCGCCATTCGCGAGGCGGTGCGCGTGCTGCGGCCGGGCGGCCGGCTGCTGGTGGTCGACTTCGCGCCGCATGATCTCGAATTCCTGCGCGACGAGCACGCCCACCGCCGGCTCGGCTTCACCGCCGAGGCCGTGGCGCAATGGCTGGAAGCCGCCGGCCTCGACATCGTTCGCCAGCAGACGCTGCCGCCCGGACCGCACGGCAAGATCGCCGTCTCACTGTGGCTCGCCCGCGACCCGCGGATCGTGCTGGCGCAGCCGGCAACGCGCGAGGTGGCGTGATGAATGCCCGCCGCAGCCGCTTCGTCGGTGCCGGCGCGGCGCGCCGCATCGGCGTGTCCTTCGAGTTCTTTCCGCCGAAGACCGCGGAGATGGAGCAGGCGCTGTGGGACGCGGTCGGTCGCCTGGCGCCGCTGCGGCCGAATTTCGTCTCGGTCACCTATGGGGCGGGCGGTTCGACCCGCGAGCGCACCCATGCGACCGTCAAACGCATCCTCGCCGAGACCTTGCTGACGCCGGCCGCGCATCTGACCTGCGTCGGCGCCACCCGCGGCGACGTCGATGCGGTCATCGCGGCGTATGGGGCAGCTGGCGTGCGGCACATCGTGGCGCTGCGCGGCGATCCGCCCGGCGGCGCCGGCGAGCGCTATGCGCCGCATCCCGGCGGCTACCGCAACGCCGCCGATCTCGTTGCCGGCATCAAGCGCATCACCGAGATCGAAGTGTCGGTGTCGGCCTATCCGGAAAAACATCCGGACAGCCCGTCCGTTGCGGCCGATATCGACATGCTCAAGGGCAAAGTCGATGCCGGGGCGACCCGCGCGATCACCCAGTTCTTTTTCGAGAACAGCCTGTATTTGCGCTATCTCGATCGGGTCCGCGCCGCCGGCATCGCTATCCCGATCGTGCCCGGAATCCTGCCGGTGCAGAACTTCAAGACCACCCACGCGTTTGCCGCGCGTTGCGGCGCCTCGGTGCCGGCGTGGCTCGCCGATCGCTTCGACGGCCTCGACGACGATGCCGCGACCCGCAAGCTGATCGCCGCCGCGGTCGCTGCCGAACAGGTGCTCGACCTGGTCGACCACGGCGTCACCGACTTCCACTTCTACACCATGAACCGCGCCGATCTGGTCTACGCCGTCTGCCATCTGCTCGGACTGCGGCCGAACAGAGAGCAGCAGAGCGTGTCTCAACCGCACACCGAGAAGGAGCGCGCGTAGCCATGACCGAGCGCGTCTGCGTTACCCAAGCCACGCTGCGCCGGCTCGCCGCCGAGCGCATTCTGGTGCTCGACGGCGCCATGGGAACGATGATCCAGGCGCTCGGTCTCGACGAGGAGGGTTTTCGCGGCGCGCGGTTCGATGCCTGGAATCGCGAGGTGCGCGGCAACAACGATCTGCTCAATCTCAGCCGGCCCGACGCCATCCGCGCCATTCATCTCGCCTATTTCCGCGCCGGCGCCGACATCGTCTCGACCAATACGTTCTCCTCCACCCGCATCGCCCAAGCCGATTACGGCATGGCGGAGATCGCCTACGAACTGAACCTCGAAGGCGCCCGGTTGGCGCGCGACGCTGCGCGCAGCGCCCAGGAGGAGGACGGCCGGCAGCGCTTCGTCACCGGCGCGCTCGGCCCGACCAACCGCACCGCCTCGATCTCGCCGGACGTTTTGAATCCGAGCTTCCGCTCGGTCACGTTCGACCAACTGCGCATCGCATATACCGAGCAGGTGCGCGGACTGCTTGACGGCGGCGTCGACGCGCTGCTGATCGAAACCATTTTCGACACGCTCAACGCCAAGGCCGCCATCTTCGCCATCGCCGAAGAACTGGAGGCGCGCGGCCTCGATCTGCCGGTGATGATCTCCGGCACCATCACCGACCGCTCCGGCCGCATCCTATCCGGGCAGACGCCGGAGGCTTTCTGGAATTCCGTGGCGCATGCGGCGCCGCTGTCGGTCGGGCTGAATTGCGCGCTCGGCGCCAAGGAAATGCGCGCCCACATCGCCGAGCTCGGCCGCGTCGCCGACACGCTGGTCTGCGCCTATCCGAATGCCGGCCTGCCGAACGAATTCGGCGGTTACGACGAGGGCCCGGACGCGATGGCGGCGCTGATCGGCGAATTCGCCGCGGCCGGCCTGGTCAATATCGTCGGCGGCTGCTGCGGCACCACGCCGGATCATATCCGCGCCATCGCCCGCGCCGTCGCCGGCAGAGCGCCGCGCTTGGTGCCGCAAATCGCGCCGCGACTGCGGCTGTCCGGCCTCGAAGCCTTCACGCTGACGCCCGAGATCCCGTTCGTCAACGTCGGCGAACGCACCAACGTCACCGGCTCGGCGCGTTTCCGCAAGCTCATCACGGCCGGCGACTATGCGGGCGCGCTCGCGGTCGCCCGCGACCAAGTCGAGAACGGCGCCCAGATCATCGACGTCAACATGGACGAAGGCCTGCTCGATTCCGAGCAGGCGATGATCACGTTCCTCAATCTGATCGCCGCCGAACCCGACATCGCGCGCGTGCCGGTGATGATCGATTCCTCGAAATTCTCGGTGATCGAGGCCGGACTGCGATGCGTACAGGGCAAGGCGGTGGTGAACTCGATCTCGCTCAAGGAAGGCGAGGACGCCTTCATCCGCCATGCCCGGCTGGTGCGCCGCTACGGCGCGGCTGTGGTCGTCATGGCGTTCGACGAGGCCGGCCAGGCCGACAGCTTGGCGCGCAAGACGGCGATCTGCGCGCGCGCCTACGACATTCTGGTCGACCGCGTCGGCTTTCCGCCGCAGGACATCATCTTTGATCCGAACGTCTTTGCCGTCGCCACCGGCTTGGACGAGCACAACGGCTACGGCGTGGCCTACATCGAGGCGGCGCGCTGGATCAGGGCGAACCTGCCGCACGTCCACGTCTCCGGCGGCGTCTCGAATTTTTCGTTCGCGTTCCGCGGCAACGAGCTGGTGCGCGAGGCGATGCATTCGGTTTTCCTCTATCACGCCATCGCCGCCGGCATGGACATGGGCATCGTCAATGCCGGCCAGATCGCGGTCTATGACGACCTCGATGCCGAGTTGCGCGAGGCCTGCGAGGACGTCGTGCTCAACCGGCGCAACGAGGCCGCCGAGCGGCTTCTGGCGCTGGCCGAACGGCATCGCGGCCACGGCCGCGAAAAGAAAGAAGCCGATCTGTCGTGGCGCCAGCTGCCGGTGGAAAAACGGCTGTCGCATGCGCTGGTGCACGGCATCACCGACTTCATCGCAGCCGACGTCGAAGAGGCCCGCCGCAACGCGCCGCGCCCGCTCGCCGTCATCGAAGGCCCGCTGATGGACGGCATGAACGTGGTCGGCGACCTGTTCGGCTCGGGCCGCATGTTCCTGCCGCAGGTGGTCAAATCGGCACGGGTCATGAAGCAGGCCGTCGCCCACCTGATGCCGTATATGGAACAGGACAAGGATGGCCGATCGCACGCCTCCTCGAACGGCAAGATCGTGCTCGCCACCGTCAAGGGCGACGTCCACGACATCGGCAAGAACATCGTCGGCGTCGTGCTCGCGTGCAACAATTACGAGGTCGTCGATCTCGGCGTCATGGCGCCGGCGGAGAAGATCCTGCAGGCCGCCAAAGAGGAACAGGCCGATATCGTCGGGCTGTCCGGCCTGATCACGCCGTCGCTCGACGAGATGTGCCATGTCGCCGCCGAGATGGAGCGGCAGAACTTCGACGTGCCGCTATTGATCGGCGGCGCCACCACCAGCCGCGTGCACACTGCGGTGAAAATCCATCCGCACTATCGCCGCGGCCAGGCGGTCTATGTCAATGACGCGAGCCGCGCCGTCGGCGTCGTCTCGGCCCTGTTGTCGCGCGACTCGCGCCAGCAATACATCGCAGACACCCGCGCCGAATATGCCCGCATCGCCGCGGCGCACGCCCGTGGCGAAGCCAACAAGCAACGGCTGCCGCTCGCCGACGCGCGCGCCAATTCGCTCAAGCTGAACTGGTCCGGCAGCTACCTGCCGCCGGTGCCGCGCCTGCTCGGCAGGCACAAGCTGCCGGAAATCCCGATCGCCGAATTGATCGACTATATCGACTGGACGCCGTTCTTTGCGACCTGGGAGCTCAACGGCAAGTATCCGGCGATCCTCGACGATGCCACGGTCGGCGAAGCCGCGCGCAGCCTGTTCGCCGACGCGCAAGACATGCTGCGCCGGCTCGTCGACGAGCGCTGGTTCCACGCCGGGGCCGTGATCGGGCTGTGGCCGGCAAACAGCGAGGGCGACGACATTCTGGTCTTCGCCGACGAGACGCGCCGCGAGCCCGACGCCGTCCTGCATACGCTGCGGCAGCAGCTGCCGCGCCGCGAGGGCCGCGCCAATGTCGCGCTCGCCGACTTCATCGCGCCGCGGCTGAGCGGGCTTGCCGACTATATCGGCGCCTTTGCGGTCACTGCCGGCATCGGCGAACAGACGGTGGTCGATCGCTTCAAACACGCCAACGACGATTATTCCGCGATCATGGCCAAGGCGCTGGCCGACCGTCTCGCCGAAGCCGGCGCCGAGTGGCTGCACCGCCGGGTGCGGCGGGAATTCTGGGGCTACACGGCCGGCGAGAACCTCGGCACCGGCGAACTGATCGCCGAACACTATCGCGGCATCCGTCCGGCGCCCGGCTATCCGGCGCAACCGGATCACACCGAAAAGGCTACGTTGTTCACGCTGCTCGATGCCGAACGCGAGATCGGCATCCAGCTCACCGAGAGCTTCGCGATGTGGCCCGGCGCCTCGGTGAGCGGGCTCTATTTCAGCCATCCGGACTCCTATTATTTCGGCGTCGGCAAGATCGAGCGCGACCAGGTGGCGGATTACGCCGCGCGCAAGGGCCGCACGCTGGGCGAGATGGAACGATGGCTGGGGCCGATTCTCAACTACGACCCGGTGGCGATGGCGAAAGCCGCTGCACAGTAGAGTCAGGCGCCGGCCTTGCCGGCGATCGCGCGCTCCAAGAACAAGGCCGCCTCGAGTGCCGCACGATCGCGGCCGAACCGGCCGACGATTTGTACGCCGAGCGGCAGGTCGCCGTCGCTCAATCCCGGCACGTTGACGCAGGGCGCGCCCATCAGCGTCCACAGCCGGTTGAACATCGGATTACCGGTCGTCTCGAAGCCGTGCGGCGCGGCGCCGGGCGCCGAGGGCGTGAGGATGACGTCGTGATCGGCCATCGCATCGGCCAGCAACTGCCGAGCGCGGCTCGCGGTGCGGCGCGCCGCGTCGTAATCGTCGGCGGAGATCGCCGCGGCGGCGGCGAGCTGCTCACGCAGCCTGTGGTCGATCTGCTCGCGGTGGCGGTCATATTCGAAGGCCAGTGACCGGAAATTCTCGTAATCCTGGATCGTGAATTGCGCGGCGTGGGCCTGGTCGAGCATCGGCGGCAAAGTCAGTTCCGTCACTTTGGCGCCGGCGGCGCTCGCCAGGCGCGCCGCGGTTTCGAGCGCCTGCTGCATCGGCGCGCCGGCCTGCGGCCACAGATGGGTGCGCGTCAGCGCGATACGCGGCGCTGCCGGTTCGCCGCCATCGACCCGCAAGTCACGGCCCATGATCGCTCCTACGGCGAACGCGACATCGGCAACGCCGGCGCCGAATACGCCCGCGGTGTCGAGATGCCATGAGACGTCCTTGACACCCACCATCGGGATCAGCCGGTAGGACGGCTTGAAGGCGGTGACGCCGCAGAACGCGGCGGGCCGGATCACCGAACCCGCGGTCTGGGTGCCGAACGCGATCGGTACCATGCCGGCGGCCACCGCGGCGGCCGATCCGGAAGACGACCCGCCCGGCGTGTGGGCGAGATTGCGCGGATTGCGCGTCGCCGACGGCACCAGCGATGCCATTTCCGTCGTCACCGTCTTGCCGATGACAATGCCGCCGGCGCGGCGGGTCAGCGCCACCGCGGCGGCGTCGGCGCGCGGCCGATAGCCCGCATAGATCGGCGAGCCATACTGTGTCGGCAGGTCGGCGGTGGCAAAGATGTCCTTGAATGCGACCGGCAGGCCATGAAGCGGGGTCCGCGCCAGCCGCCCGTCGTCGGCGGTGCGCCGCGCCGCCTCGAGGTCGAGGGCGACGAAGGAGCCGACCGCCTGCTCGCGCGCGGCGATGGCCTCGGCGCACAGTTCGAGGACCGCGCGCGGCGTGAGTTCGCCGGCTTCGACGCGGCGGGCGAGATCGCGTGCCGACAGCATCAGGCGCGCGCGGCCCGAGCGCCGATCAACTTCGCTTTGTCCGCCATGGCCGCAGCCCCCCGATCAGGTATCGGAAATCAGTAATCAGGGATCAGGCGGCAGCGCAACCGATCAGGTATCGGAAATCAGGTCCCTGATCCCTGATCCCTGATCCCCCTCATGGTTAACGCATTGCTACACGTCGATTGCGTGAACATCATTGAACAGTCCTTAACGGAATTGCTCGCATTCTGCGCTGATGTCGCGTGGAGTTCGTTGGTATCTCGTCAGCTCCATTGTTCTCGTCGCGCTGATCGCGCTCGCCGGCTGCAGCCACTACCTGATGGCTGAACGCGAGCCGTGGCGGCATGACGCCGAACTCGCATGCCTGAATTCCGGCGCGGTGAAAGAGTCGCCGGCGCGGGTGCGGATCGCCGCAGTCAGCGGCCCCGGCGCGTGCGGAATGGACTATCCGCTGCGGATATCGGCGCTCGGCGACAGCGCCCCGCTCGGCTACACCGACGAGCCGCTAACGCCGCCAGGCTCGATCCCCAACGGCGCGATGCCGCAACGCTGGCCCGTCAGCCAATCAAACCCCATCCAGGCGAACCCGCTGCCGCCGCTGCCGGCCGGCGGGCCGTCGTCGCCGCCATACGCGCCACCCCAGTATGGGCAGCCGCAATACTCGCAGCCGCAATACAGCGGAGCGCCACCCGGCGCGCCGCTGTCGCTCAGCCCGCCCGGGCAGCGCGTGCCTGACGAGGAAACCGACGACACGGCGGATGCACCAGCCTACACGCCGCGCCCGCCGGCGCCGTACGGCGCCGCGCCCAGCCCCCCGCTCGGGCCGCCGGCCGCTCCGCCGGTCACTGGCTCGGCCGGTCCGGTCGAAGTCAAACCGGCGGCGACACTCGCCTGCCCGATCGTCTCGGCCCTCGATCAATGGATCGGCGCCGCGGTGCAGCCGGCAGCGCAGCACTGGTTTCGCCAGCCGGTGGTCGAGATCAAGCAAATCTCGGCCTATTCGTGCCGCGGCATGAACGGCGATCCCAACGCGCATATCTCCGAGCACGCCTTCGGCAACGCGCTCGACATCGCCGAATTCACATTGGCCGACGGCCACAAGATCAGCGTGCAATATGGCTGGCACGGTGCGCCGGAGGAGCAGGGCTTTCTGCACGACGTGCAGGCGGCGGCGTGCGACCAATTCACCACGGTGCTGGCGCCCGGCGCCAACGTCTATCACTACAATCACATCCACGTCGATCTGATGCGGCACTACAACGGCCGCCACATCTGCGAGCCGGCGGCGATCCCCGGCGAAGTCGTCGCCGAGCGGGCGCGAGCCCGCTACGCCGCGCAACACGGCGAACCGAGCGTCACCGGCTCGATCCACCGCCGCGCGCTCGGCTATTCGGTCGAGGATGACGACAGGCGCCCCGAGGCCGTGCCGGGCGACGATTAGCGGCCGGCCGCCTCCATGTGGGCGAGCACGGCGGCGCTTGGCCAGCAGTCGAGCTTCAGCCCGTTGCGCTTTTGATAGGCGCCGAGCGCGGCGCGGGTCAGCATGCCGGCCTTGCCGTCGATCTTGTCGTGGTAATAGCCGCGCGTGGTGAGGATGTCCTGCATGCGGTCGAGATCGCCGGTCGGCAGTTGCGCAACCTTGCCCCACGGCGTCTCGAACGGCCGCGGATCGATCATGCGCTCGCTGAGATGGCCGACGAACAGAACATAGAGATCGGAGAAATTATATTCCTTGATGACGAAATAGTTCTTGGTGACCAGGAACGACGGTCCGTAGAGGCCGGCCGGCTGCAACAGCGAAGCCGATACGGTGCGCTCCGCAGCCGCGATCTTGCCGCCATAGGCCGGCACAAAGCCCGCCTTGAGCCATTCGCCGATCGGCATCGTATTGTCAGGCACGCCGATGGTGCAGTCGACGTTGGCCGGCGGATGCACCTCGTAGGCCCAGCGCACGCCGCGCTGCCAGCCTTTGTCGACCAGCTGCTTGGCGGCCGACGCGAGCGCGTCGGGTATCGAATTCCAGATGTCGGCGCGGCCGTCGCCGTCGAAATCGACGGCGTCTTTCAGATAATCCGACGGCAGGAATTGGGTAAGCCCCATGGCGCCGGCCCACGAACTCGTCATATCAGCAAGCCTGACCTGGCCGCCGTCGAGGATCTTCAGCGCCAGGAGAAATTCATTGAGAAACTGATCCTTGCGGCGGCCCAGATAGGCTTGCGTCGCCAGCACGCGAATGGCGTTGCGGCTGTCGCGCGAGCGGCCGTAATCGGTCTCGCGGCCGAAGATCGCCAGCACCACGGTCGCCGGCACCCCGAACTTCTGCTCGATGGCGGTCAGCGTGTCATGGTACTGATCGAACAGCTTGCGGCCCTGCGCGGCGAGACGCTCGATCGCCGCCTCCTTCACGTAATCCGCCGGGGTCTGCACGAATTCCGGCTGACCCGCCGGCGGCTTTTCCGGCCGGCCCGGCAGAACGAGATCAGGCAGCGCAAGATCAGGCTCGAGATTGCGCGTCGCGGTATCGAACGTCGCCCGCGACACGCCGAGCGCCTTGGCCTGCGGCCACAGCGATTGCAGCCAGGCCTGGAATGCCGGATCGGCGGCAAATGCGCCGCGGCCGCCCAACAGGCCGCTGCAGGCTACGGCGCAAAGCAGGATGCGAAGCAGTCTCATCGCACCGCGACGATGAACAAGCGGGGAAAGCGCAGCAGCACCTTGCCGTCGAACCGCGACTTGTAGGCGCCGACGATCTTTTTGGTATAGGCGGCGAGGAACTCGTCCCGCGCGGCGGCGTCAAGCGGCGACAGGAACGGCTGCAGCGACGAGCCCTTGAACCATTCGGTGATGGCCTCCGGGCTCGCCATGACGTGATTGTAGATGGTGTGCCAGATGTCGATATGCGTGCACGTCGACTTGAGCAGGTCGTAGTAGGCTTCGGGCGGCGGCAGGTCGTCGCGCGCCGCGGCCTTGATCTCCGGGTCGTCGGCCCACGGCCCGCTCTCGCCGACCTCGCGCTGGAACACCAGCGCCGGTTCGCGCGTATTGTCGGGCATCTGCACCGCGAGCACGCCGCCCTTCGGCAGTGCTTCGAGGAGCCGGCGCAGGATGCCGGTGTGCGCCGGCAGCCACTGCATCACCGCATTGGCGAACAGCAAGTCGGTGTCCGGCTCCGGCGTCCAGGTCGCGATATCGGCCTCGATGAATTCGCAGTTCGGCAGCCGTTGGCGCGCCTTGGCCAGCATGTCGGGCGAGGAATCGAGCCCGATCACCTGCGATTGCGGAAACCGCTCGACGATCAGTTCGGTCGAATTGCCCGGCCCACAACCGAGATCGACGGCGCGGCGCGGGCGGCCCAACGGCACCTGGGCCAACAGATCGCGCGGCGGCCGGGTCCGTTCATCCTCGAATTTGAGATATTGTCGTGCGCTCCAGTCTTCCATGGCGGGCTTCCGGGACTTGAGACTGACTTCGAAGACTTGTGGTTTCGCCAAACGATTCGACGATGCCGCCCTGTCTAGCAAGCAATCGGCGCGAAATCACGTCCCCGCGGCGTGCGGCGCCGCTTCGCCGGTTGCCGGCGCTGCGGCGGTGTGATGATCCGCCGCGATCACAAGATACACCGCGGGCACGACGAACAGCGTGAACAGCGTGCCGATCGACAGGCCCGAGGCGATGACGACGCCCATCTGGAAGCGCGACACCGCGCCGGCGCCGGTCGCCGTGATCAGCGGAGCGACGCCGAGCACCATCGCCGCGGTCGTCATCAGGATCGGGCGCAGCCGGATGCCGGCGGCCTGCTCGATGGCCTCGCGCTTCGATCGGCCGGCGGCCTGCAGATCGTTGGCGAACTGCACGATCAGGATGCCGTGCTTTGAGATCAGGCCCATCAGCGTGACCAGGCCGACCTCGGTGTAGATGTTGAGCGACATGCCGCCGAAGCCGAGGCTGACGAAGATCAGCGCCCCGGCGATCGACATCGGCACCGACACCAGGATGATGACCGGATCGCGGAAGCTTTCGAACAACGCCGCCAGCGCCAGGAAGATGATGATCAGCGCGAACCCGAAGGTGGTGATGAAGCCGCTGCTCTCCTGAATGTATTGCCGGCTCAAGCCGCCGTAATCGACCGTATAGCCTTCCGGCAACGTGCGGCCCGCCAAATTCTGGAGAAACGCGATAGCGTCTCCCTCGGCGACGCCGGGCATGACGACGCCCTGGATGGTCGCGCTGTTGAGCTCCTGGAAATGATTGAGCGCCTCTGGCACCGTCTTGGTCGATACCGAGGCAACGGTCGACAGCGGCACCAGCGTGCCGTCGGAGGCGCGGATGTAATAGTCGAGCAGTTGCTGCGGATTGAGGCGGAAGCGCTGCTGGACCTGCGGAATGACCTTATAGGAGCGGCTGCTCATGCTGAAATAATTGACGTAGCCGCCGCCGAGCAACGCCGTCAGCGAGCTGCCGACATCGCTCATCCTCAAGCCGAGCTGCGCCGTCTTGTCGCGATCGATGGTGATGTTGGATTGCGGATTATCGATCTTGAGGTCGCAATCGAGAAAGATGAACATGCCGCTCGCCAATGCCTGCTGCAGGAATCCCTGCGCGACGTCATTCAAGCGCTCAAACGGCTCGGTCGTGACGATGACAAACTGCAGCGGCAGCCCCAGGCTGCCGGGCAGCGGCGGCGGCTGAAATGCCGCAATCCGGACGCCCGCGACTTTGTTCAATTCCTGTTGCAGAACGGGCTGCAGGTCGTTGGTCGTCTTGACGCGCTTGTCCCAGGGTTCGAACACCATGCCGGCGATCGACTGGCCCGGCATGTCGAGCTGGAACACGTGCTCGGTTTCCGGATGCTGCGCGAAAATTCGATAAACCTCGCGCGAATAGAGCTGACGCTGCTGCAGGGTGGAGTCCGGCGCGGCAATCGACTGGGTGATGACGACGCCTTGATCCTCCATCGGGGCCAGCTCGGTCTTGGCGCTGCTGAACAGAAAGTAGATGCTGGCAAGGACGGTCGCGGCGAACACCAGGGTGACCGGCACGTAGTTCAGACTGCCGTGCAGCCGCCGCTCATAGCCACCACGGAGTTGGGTAAAGCGCCGATCGATGAAATCCGTCAACCGCGCCTCCCAACCGCGCTGCGTGGTATGCGGAGCCTTCAGCAAGCGCGAGCACAGCATCGGCGACAGCGTCAGCGCGACAATACCCGATACGGTAACGGCGCCGACCAGCGCAAAGGCGAATTCGGCAAACAGCGCGCCGGTCAGACCGCTCTGAAATCCAATCGGCACATAGACCACCGCCAGCACCACCGTCATCGCAATGATCGGACCGCCGAGTTCGCGCGCCGCCCCGATAGCGGCCTCGACCGGCGTCATTCCTTCCTCGAGATGACGATTGACGTTTTCGACCACGATGATCGCATCGTCGACGACGAGACCGATGGCGAGCACCAGCGCCAACAGCGTGAGCAGGTTGATCGAATAGCCGAGCGCCAAGAGGACGACGAAGGTGCCGACCAGCGACAGCGGGATGGCGACCACCGGGATGAGCGACGAACGCATCGAGCCCAGGAACAGGAACACGACGACGGTCACGATGAGCAGGGCTTCGATGATGCTGCGGATGACCTCATTGATCGCGCTGTGCACGAACTCGGTGGAATCATAGATGACTTCGCCATTGAGCCCATGCGGCAGCAGCGCCTGGACCTGCGGAAACACCGTGTTCACGCCACGGATAACGTCGAGCAGGTTGGCCGCTGGCGCGACCTGAATGCCGATATAGACCGCCTGCTTGCCGTCAAAGCCGACCTCGGATTCGTAATCCTCGGCGCCAAGAGTGACATTGGCGATGTCCTTGAGGCGCACGACCGCGCCTCCGGTTTGCTTGACCACGAGATTGCGGAACTCATCGGCCGAATGCAGGCTGGTCGACGCCGCGAGGTCGATCTGCACCATCTGGCCTTTGGTATTGCCAATGCCGGATATGTAATCGTTGGCGGTCAGCGCCAGGCTGACATCTGACGCGGTAAGCCCGAATGCCGCGAGTTTTTGCGGATCGAGCCAGGCGCGCAATGCAAACACCTTCTGGCCGAGCAGTTCCGCGGTCTGCACGCCCGGCACCGCCTGCAGCTTGGGCTGCACGACGCGGACGAGATAATCGGTGATCTGGTTCGGCGCCAGCGTGTCGCTGTTGAAGCCGATATACATGGCGTCGATGGGTTGCCCGATCTTCACGGTCAGCGTCGGTTGCAGCGTGCCGGGCGGAAGCTGATTGAGGACCGAATTGACCTTGGTGTTGATTTCGGTCAGCGCCTTGTCGGAATCGTAATTGAGCCGCAAATAGACGGTGATCGTGCTCACACCATTTTGACTGGTGGAGCTCATGTAATCGATGCCGTTGGCCTGCGCGATGGCGTTTTCCAGCGGCGTGGTGATGAAGCCGGCCACCACGTCGGGATCGGCGCCGTAATAGATCGTGGCGACCGTGACCACCGCGTTTTCGGTGCGCGGATACTGCAGGATCGGCAACGCACTATACGCCCGCAGGCCCAGCACCAGGATCAACAGACTGACGACCGAGGCGAGGACCGGCCGCCGAATGAAAATATCCGTGAATTTCATGGCCGCGCGCCCGCCTAGCGATCGATCGGCACCGCCGGCGCAGCGTCCGCCGTCGGCGTGATGGAGTTGTCGATCAGCACGGTCGATCCGTTGTGCAGCTTGATCTGGCCGGCGGTCACCACCGTGTCGCCGTCGTTGATGCCCTTGAGCACCGCGATTTGATCGCCGCGCGTCGCGCCGGTGGTCACAAAGCTCTGGCGCGCGATCAGCTGCGGCTTGCCGCCGGCGTCGCCGTCCTTGCTGTCGACGATGTATACGGTGTCGCCATAGGGACTGAACGTGATCGCCGTTTGCGGCAGCGTGATGTAGTTCTGCGGCCCACCGGTCGCGATGTCGACCGTGGCGTACATGCCGGGAAGGAGCTTGCGGTCGGCGTTTTTGAGCGTCGCGCGGACCTGGACGTTGCGGGTACTGGTGTCGACCCGGGGATTGATTGCCGTGATTTCGCCGGCAAAGGTTTGATCCTTGTAGGCATCGACCTTCACCGCGACCGCCTGGCCCAGTCGCACCTGAGCGACCGATTGTTGCGGCACGAAGAAATCGAGAAAGATCGGGTCGAGCGCCTGCAGCGTGACGATCACGGTCCCGGCGCCGAGATATTGGCCGAGGTCGACGGCGCGGATGCCGATGTGGCCGGCGAACGGCGCGCGCAGGAATTTCTTGTCGAGGATGGCCTGCTGCTGGGCGACCTGCGCCTTGGCGTTCTTCAAATTGGCCGCATCGGTGTCGATGGTGGCCTGGCTGACGGCTTGCAGCTTGAACTGCTTCTGGTCGCGGTCGTAGGTGATCTGGTTCAGCTCCGCGGTCGCCTGCAGCGATTCCAGCTTGGCCTGATCGTCCTCGGAACGCAGCTTGAGCAGCGGCGCGCCCTGCGTGACGTCGTCGCCGGAATTAAACGACAGCGAATCGACCACGCCGGAAACCTCCAGCGACAGATCGGCGCCGTTGACCGCGCGCAGGCTGCCGACCGCCTCGATGCTCGGCTGCCAGGGGCTGGTGGCGGCCTTGGTGGCCGAGACGGTCTGCGGCGGCTGGCTCATGGAGCTCATGAATTTTTTGATCATCGCCGCCTTGAACGCCTGGAATCCGAAGATCCCGCCGAACACGATGGCGACCGTCACGAGCATGATCACCATGCGCTTGGTCATTGCTTGAGCTCCGCTGCGGGGGGCGCGTCGGCGTCGGCCGGGGGCGCCGCTTGCGGCACATCCCGTTCGGGGCTGAGCGGATCGGGCACCACGTCGGCGCGGTTCCACCAGCCGCCGCCGAGCGCCTGGAACAGGGCGGCGGTGTCGGCATAGCGCGCCGCCTGGGCCTGCACCACCGCGAGCCGCGCCTGCTGATAGCTGCGTTGCGCATTGAGCAGCGTCACGTAGGTGATGGCCCCCAAGCGATATTGCCCGCGCGCCAAATCGAGCGTGTCGGACGACGCGCGCAACGCGGCGCGTTGCGCGCGCAGCGTGGCGGCATCGAACTGCAGCGCCCGCAAGGCGTCGGCGACATTCTGAAATGCCGCCAGCACCGTGTTGCGATATTGCGCATCGGCCACGTCATAGGCGGCCTCGGCGGCGCGCTGCTGATGCAGCAGCGTAAAGCCGTGGAAAATGGGCTGCGTGCCGCTCGCCGCGATGTTCCAGATGATGGTGCTCGGTGCAAACAGCGAAGCCGTGGTCAGGGCGGCGCTGCCATAGTCGCCGGTGATGTTGAATTGCGGCAGCCGGTTGGCGATCGCCACGCCGACCTGGGCGCTGGCCTGATGCAATTGCTCCTGGGCGGCGCGCACGTCGGGGCGTTGCTCGACCAGCTGCGACGGCAGGCTTATCGGCAGATTCGTCGGCAGCCGCAGCGCTGCCAGCGTGAAATGCTCGCGGAGCGCCGCGTTGGGGAAGCGGCCGATCAGCGCCAACAGCACGTGACGCTGCTGCTCCAGCTGCTTTTGCAACGGCGGCAAGGTCGCCTGCTCGGTCGCCACTTCGGACTGCTGGGTCAGGACGTCGGTGCGCGCAGCGGCGCCGACCTCGAACTGGTGGCGCACCACGTCGAGCTGGTCGGTCTCCGCCTTGATGATATCCTGCGTTGCCTCGATCTGGCCGCGCAGCGACGCTTCCTGAACGGCCGCCGTCACCACATTCGACGTCAGCGTCAGATAGCTCGCTTCCAGTTCGAAGCGCTGATAGTCGGCCAGTGCCGCCATCGCCTCGATCTGCCGGCGTTGGCCACCAAAGACGTCGGGCGCGTAGGAGACGTTCACGGTCGCCTGGTACAAATTGAAGATGCTGGGCGAGCCGGGCGAGCCGAATTCCGAGGGCGAGAATTGCTGGCGCGTCGCCGACGCATTGGCGTCGAACGACGGCAGCAGATGGCCCTGCTGTGCGTACAGATTCTCCTTGGCCTGCCACAGCGCCGCTTGCGCCGCCTCGAGGCTCGGATTGGCCTGCAGCGCCGCGGCGATCAAGCCGTCGAGTTCCTTCGAATGGAACACCGTCCACCACTCGCCCGGAATATCGCGGCCGGACTCGAACCGTTGTGCCGCGCCGCCGGCAACGTCGACCGCGGCCGTGGTCGCGGGCACAGCTTCCGGCGTATAGCCGGCCATCGACGGTGCCGGCGGCGGGGCGAAGTCGGGGCCTACTGCGCAAGCCGCCAGGGCCAGCAAGGACAGCACAACGGCCGGCCGCAGCACGCCAAAACCCGGCACGCTCCCGGAGTATCGCGCCGGTACCCAGCGGGCGCCGCGCCGTAGAAACTGACTGAACCTGACCCGCACGTCTTTTCACCCTTAACAAATCGAGAATAGTTATTTACTATCCGGTTAGTCAATAACTGGCCGGAGGGATTCCTGTGGGGAGCGTAGGTCGATGGCCGACCTGACCGAAATCCGCACCGATTCAAGGCGCCGCCGCAAGGCCGAGCGTCCGGGAGAAATACTGGAAGCGGCTTTCACCGAATTTTCGCGCAACGGCTACGCCGTGACGACGCTCGATCAGATCGCCGAGCGCGCCGGCGTCACCAAGGGCACGATCTACGTCTACTTCGAGAGCAAGGAGCACCTCTTCATCTCGATGGTGCACGAGTTCACCAAGGCGGCGTACGAAGTCGTGCAGGGCCTTTACGAAACTCACGAAGGTTCGACCGCCGACCTGTTGCGGGCCCAGTTCGGCTTCATCTACCAGCACATCGTCGAAGACCGCCGCCGCCGCGAAGTGGTGCGAATGCTGATCGCCGAGGCGCCGCGCTTTCCCGGACTGGCCGACCGCTATCACGAGGAGATTTTGCGCCCCTGCCTCGACATGCTCAAAGGAGCCATCCAGCGCGGCATCGATCGCGGCGAAATCCGCAAGTCCTCCATTGTCGAATCGCCCCAGGTCGTGATCGCCCCGATCGCGCTGGTCGATCTGTGGATGATGATGTTCGACGATCGCCAGCCGCTCGACCTGAAGGTCTACTTCGACGCCCACCTCGATCTGGTGCTCAACGGCCTATTGGTGAAGTAGGCACGACAACGCGTTTGCCGAACCGTAGCCGCCGCAACACGCCATCTTTTCTGACGAAGTAATGGTGCACCGCGGAAAGCAGGTGCAAAACGCAAACCGGCAAGAAGCCACGTCAGACAGGCATGCACGGCGAAGCTCGGCTACGTCCCGAATTTGTCCGGCGGGCCCTTGGCGCGCCGGTTTGGCGGATGCATCATGCGTGGCGACCAGGTCGCAGGCCAGGAGCGGCTCCCATGCACGACATCGTCATTCGCGGCGGCAACATTATCGACGGCACCGGCAAGGCGGCATTCACAGGCGACGTCGCCATCGCCAACGGCCGCATTGCGGCGGTCGGCGGCAAACAGGGTCCCGCCAAGCGCGAGATCGATGCCGCCGGCCTGCTGGTCACGCCCGGCTGGGTCGACGTGCATACCCATTACGACGGCCAGGCGATGTGGGACCCGCTGTTGGCGCCGTCGTGCTGGCACGGCGTCACCACGGTGGTGTTCGGCAATTGCGGCGTCGGCTTTGCCCCGGTGAAGAAGCACCATCGCGGCGCCCTGATGGATCTGATGGAAGGCGTCGAGGAGATTCCCAATCCGGTGCTGGCCGCCGGTCTGAACTGGGAGTGGGAGACCTTTCCGGAATTCATGGATGAACTGGAACGGCGCCCGCGCGCCATCGACATTTGCGCGCAAGCCGCACATCTGCCGCTGCGCGTCTATGTAATGGGCGACCGCGCCGTGCGTCGCGAGCCGGCCACCGCCGACGATATCGCCGAGATGCGCAAGCTGACCGTCGAGGCGCTGCGCTCGGGCGCGTTCGGCTTCACCACCTCGCGTACCGATTCGCACAAGACGCCGGACGGCGAACTGGTGGCATCGCGCGACGCCGACGATCACGAGCTGCTCGGCATCGGGGCGGCGCTCGGCATCACCGGCACCGGCGCGTTCGGCATGAACAGCGACTTCGACGACGAAGAGTTCGAGTTGCGCTGGATGCGCAAGCTCGCCAAGGAAACTGGCCGCCCGGTGTGGTTTTTGCTGACCGACCGCTACGAGGATCCGGAGCGCTGGCGCCGCCTGATGACGGCCGTGCATGAGGCGCGCGCCCAAGGGCTGCCGATCACCGCCCAGATGGCGGGCCGGCCGATCGGGGTGATGATGGGGGTCGGCACCGCGCTCAATCCGTTCACGGTGCGGCCGAGCTACAAGAAGCTCGAAGGCCTGCCGATCGCGGAGCAACGCCGGCGACTGCGTGATCCGGAAGTGCGGCGGCAGATCCTTGCCGAAAAGCCGTCGGAAGCCGAAGTCGCCAAGTTGGCGCAGTTCCGCCAGGCCGTCATCAAAAAGTGGGAACGGTTCTACGTCATGGGCAATCCGCCGGACTACGAGCCCGGCCCGGAAAAAAGCGTCGCCAACATCGCCGCCCGCACCGGACGGCCGCCCGACGAGGTGGCTTACGACACCATCATCGAGGACGACCAATATCTCTATTTCCCGGTGGTGAACTACGTCACCGGCGACCACGCGCCGATTCTCGAAATGCTCAACGACCCGGCCTGTCTGCTCGGCCTCAGTGACGGCGGCGCCCATTGCACCTCGATCGTCGACGCCGGCGTGCCGACCTTCATGCTCACCCATTGGAGCCGCGACCGCAGCCGCGGACCGAAGCTGCCGGTGGAAATGCTGATCAGGCGTCAGACCAGCGAGACCGCCGCTTTCTTCGGCCTGTCCGATCGCGGCCGACTGGCGCCGGGCCTGCGCGCCGACGTCAACGTCATCGATTACGACCGCCTGCAGGTGCAGAAGCCCGAGCTCGTGCACGACATGCCGGCCGGCGGCCGCCGGTTCGTGCAGAAGGTCGAAGGCTACGAGACGACGATCGTTGCCGGCGCGCCGATCTTCGAGCGCGGCGAGCACACCGGCGCATTGCCCGGCCGGCTGGTTCGCGCCGGCCGCGACGCGCAGCTGTTGCATGCGGCCGAATAGAGACAGCGGCAGGAAATAAGTCGACTGATCCGGGATAACGGGGATGAGTACGGGCGCCTGATTGAATTCATCATGCGGCCGCTGCACGGTGCACGGTGCAACCTCGGGTGATCGAATGCCGACGCCGCTTGAATATTTTGATGCCAGTTTCCCCGGCGCCACTCAATCCGTCCGGATAACGAGCCTGCACGAGGCTCAGGTGTTTGCCCGCAGATGGGTGATCAGGGACAAGGATCCCGCCTTGAAGGCGCTGCTGCGGCACATGGAAAAGGCCAACTCTTCGGCGACGGCGGATATCGCGATTCGACAATTGAAGCGCGCGCTGGAGAACCGCGGCATGCTGGTCACGGCAACTGCGCACGGCGACGAACTGCCATCGGCTTGACCAAGCCGATCCGACTTCCTGGCCAATTCGCCTTCGCGCACAAAAAAACCGCCCTTTCGAGCGGTTTTTCCGTGTCCGCTGCATGAGCAGCGGATATCGTCGCGTCAGGCCGCTTGGATGTTGGCGACCGCGATCTTTCCGGTGCGACGGTCTTCGGCGGTGTCGAAGGTAACCTTCTGGCCTTCGACCAGCCCGCGCATGCCGGCGCGCTCGAGCGCAGTGGCGTGAACGAAAACGTCCTTGCCGCCGTCCTCAGGCTGAATGAAGCCAAAGCCTTTTTGATCGTTGTAGAACTTGACGGTGCCCTTATTCATGGAAATCTCCTGTTGCTGATCTAGGTGCACTTGGACCCCAGCACGCGCGGTTGCGCGACCTGCGGCTCAATTGTCGATGTTTGGAGGGTCTGAACGTGCGCCTGGCATTCAGCAAAGGCGAAACGGCCCGATTGTCCGGCCAAATGTCGATGCCAGTAAATCTACGATGTCGATCGGGCCTTTGCAAGGCAACGATGGTCCCGAAGTGGTCAACAGAGTCGTCCTTTTTGAGAATTGCCCGGCGGGAACGACTCAGCAGCCGCTCATTGCTCGGGCCCCAAGGACGGTCCGCAGTTCGCGAAAACTGATGAGTCGGCTCGCGGTTTCATCCCAAAGCACCAGGCGCACGCATGAAACGCTCTGGCCGAGGGTGATCCGGCCGATCTTCGCCAGATCGGGATGGCGGCGAAGCGCGAGCGGCAGGCGGTAAAACGGAATGCGGCTGCAGAGATGGTGGACGTGATGAATGCCGATGTTCGCCGTGAACCAGCGCAGGACGATCGGCAGATCGTAGTGCGAACTGCCGAGAAGCGATGCTTCGTGCACGTTCCAGGCGCCGTTGTGGGCCCAGAACGTTTCCTCGAACTGGTGCTGGACATAGAACAGCCAGACCCCGAGCGACGCGCCGATCAGCATGATCGGCAGGTGCACGAGCAGAAAAGGCACGACCCCGACGGCCCATATCGTGGCGGCGGCAACCAGCGAGATGGCGGCATTCGTCGCCATGGTGCTTAGCCAGGGCTGCCAGCCGCCGCGCATCAATCCGACCGGCAAGCGATGCTGCAGGATGAAAGAGATAGGCCGGGCCGAGACCGAACATCACCAGCGGATGGCGGTAGAGGCGGTAGCGGAGCCGGCGCCAGCGCGGCAACGACAGGTATTCGCGAACCGTCAGGGTGTCGATATCACCCATGCCCCTGCGCTCGAGGTTGCCCGAAGTCGCATGGTGGACGGCGTGCGTGCGCCGCCAGAAATCGTACGGCGTCAAGGTCAGCACCCCGATGGCGCGACCGATCCAATCGTTGGCAAGGCGATGCCGGAAAAATGAGCCGTGGCCGCAATCATGCTGGATCATGAACAGACGGACGAGAAAGCCCGCGGCAGGAACCGCCAGCAACAGGTAGAGCCCGTAGCCGAAGTGCAGCGCAAACCACATCATCAGCCACAGCACGACAAGCGGCACGATGGTTATCAGGATCTCAACCACGCTGCGGAGGTGACTGGGCTCGCGATAACAGGCAAGAGCCTGCGTCAAACGGCGAATATCGCCTGCGGCAGAATCGCCTTCAACCTTCGATCGATCGTCCAAAACTGTCTCCGCAGCCGAAAAAGTACGCAAGCGTACACAAACAATGTGTCAGTCTTGAGATGACTGAAAGCTCACCAAAACCGGGGACCGGGCATAGGTAGTTACACGCACCGCTGCCGGAAACAACCGATCGGCGATTCGACCTCGGCGGGCGTTTTGCCTGCCGCGCGCCGAGGTCGAATCGCCGTGTTGCCCGTGCCGCCGAAACTATACGGCGGACTCGGGCAGGTCCATCGCGCCAAGCCGCTGATTCGGCCGGTTTTGAAAAAATTGTCGCCTGCAGAGTGGAATTGACGCGTTATGTGCTTATATACTGGTCACGGCCTGAATCGATGACCGTTCAGGTCGGTTTTAATCTTTATTTGGACTTCGCACGCCATGGCGGAATTTGATTATAACGCGGAGGCGGAGCTGTTCGGGACGCGAAAGCGCATGGCGAGGCGTCAGCCGCTCGGATATCGGCGCTTCGCCCAAGCCGCACAAGCCATCCGCTTCGCTATCGAGGACCTTCCGGCTGAGCTTCTCATCGGCGCTTTTCTCGAGGTCGACGAGGAGCGCTACAACAGCGATGGAATACGGCGATTGTACCAAAGCGCCGAATATCCGCTGGCTCGTCGCGGTGGCTAGTCATGACGGACAAGCCTATCGACCTCGATCAGCATCGGGGGATGGCTGCGCAGAAGGCCACGGATTTGCGCCGGATGTTGGCCGAGGTCGAAGCCAACGAAAAGTCGTTGCGCGTGCGGCAAGACGAGTTGGAGACGCAACTCCTCGCAGCGCCGGCGGCAAGCTGGCGTGAAGCTGCCGAGAAAGCGCGCTACCTTCTCAATCTGTTTGCGGCAACGCTAGGGACGCAGGACTCGAGAAGACAGAAGCTTGTTGCAGCGGTCCTGGCCGACCTTAGACGGCTTTCCGGCGACAGCTAACGCACGATCGACGAAATTGAAGTCGGTTTTACCCGATGTACCCGATGTTCGTTTACCAACGGCAGCAGCGAGGATGACATGGCAAAGGGTCAGATGAGAAGCAATCGCGAGAAAAAGAAGCCGAAAGCGGACAAGACCGCCAAGAAAAACGCTGCCGCGCCCCCTTCGGTTGCGGCGCTTCGGATCGCCGGAAAGGCGGCCGGCCGCAAGCCGTTTTCATAGCAACTTCAAGTACTGCCAGATCCGGACTGCGGCGACCTTGGCAAAGGACAGCACCGATGAGGAAGACTCTGCCGGAAATGATGTTCAGCGATCCAGAACGAAGCCGCCTCACCATGCTCCGGACCTGGATACTCGACAACGCGGTCACCGAGATCGAGATGAGCGAACGGCAGTTTTGGAACTTTGCGCAGCTTCAGCCGATCGCCGAAAAGCCCTGGGCGACATTCATGGGCCGCATCATCTGCGTGAGCGACATGCCGGTCGATGCGCAAAAGCGTCTGGGAATTTTCGATACGCGCAATGTCGGCGCCATATGAAAACCAGCCGCACCCGCGTTCGCGGCGGCCGTTAGAGCGCAATCGTTTCAGATTTTAGTCGATCGGCGCCCGGGCGTTTTGAATTGAGCATGATCTTTTCGGTGCCACCCCCGGATCGAAGTCCGAGCGCAAGCTTTTTCCGGATCGTGCTCTAGAAATCCGCCGCCGCCAGTTCGTAGGACCCTCGGCGCTCCCGCTTGTAGACCTTCGCTGCCGCCGCATAGACCGCGGTCCGGTTCGTATCGAATGCCAGCAGCAAGCTCGCCTCGTCGCGTTCCAGACCTGGTTGCAGCCGTTTCAGCGCGTCTTCGGTCACAAAGAACGACCATTCCATCGCGCCGTCATGTCCCCAGAATCGCACGGCGCGTCGCGTCGGATCGAACACCCGGCTATGGTTTGGAAAATTCAGCATGATTGCGGCGCTTCTTCAGGTGGCTCTGGAGATCCAGCATTTTCGCAGCCCCTCCGGATCCCGTACCCACCAGTAATCCCCCTCGGGATTGTGTCCGGATACCTTGTAGGTTTTCAGATGCTTCTTGATCGCAGCCAGGGCTTCCTCACGCGTGGCATAGCCGTGGCCGATCTCCGTCGCCGCCGCCGCAACCGCGTTTTTAAGCTCAAGAATCTTGAACATCAACGGTCCCCTGTCAGACGCTAACCCGGCACGTTTGTCTCGCGGCCGCGAGACGGCGCAGTTGCCCTCAATCAGCGCCGAATCGCAATTTCGCCGTCAAAATGAGGCTGCTCTCCGGCACGATGCGCTCGTAGGCTTCGCTCTTGCTCTTGATGCGATACTGCGGCTCCTCGCCGTCGGCCGGTCTCAGGCCGATGATTTCGTAACTCCCCGTTGCCGCAGACCGGAATGTCGACGCGATGAGATCGACGGTTTGTCCAACGCGGTACCTGTGAACTGCATCCGTCATCGCGTGAACTCCTTGGGTCTACGGCCCCCTTTTCGGATTCGATTTGACTGTCTCACGCGTCCTTTTTGCTCAGGCGCCAAAGCTGGAAGCCACGGTCCTTGATCGCCGTTTCGATAATCTGCCGCGAAAAATTGTATGGCGGATCCTGATCCGACCGGACAGCCCCGGTCACGCGCCAGGGCTTGAACTGGGTCGGCAATTGCGAACCGACCAGATCGCCGCCGAACGCGCGCAAGCCCGGGCGCGCCTCGGACTTGAAAATGAAGATTCGCATTGCTGCATCCCGATTTGCTGCGGCTTCGTTATTTGCGGGCATCGCCGTCACCGACGCCGGAACTGGTTGCGCGGCGCCGGTCGGTTCACCGAACCGGCACGCTCGTCCTTGTGGCGAAAGATCATTCGCCCTTTTTCCAGGTCGTACGGCGAGACCTCGACCGTCACCCGGTCGCCGGCGAGCGTTTTGATCCGGTTCTTTTTCATTCGTCCGGCGGTATAGACGACGAGCGCATGGCCGTTATCGAGCTGAACCCGAAACCGCGCGTCGGGCAATATCTCGGTGACCAGGCCTTCGAATTCCAGAAGCTCTTCCTTCGGCATGTTACGATCCTCCCGGCTGGCGCTGCCAGCGCGGCGTGCTTGATGCAGCGTCGCGCCGCGAAGGCGCTTCGCGATGCAGGAAGGCCACCGTTCCAATGCCGTTGGCGCTGTCCGATGGCCGCTTGTGGCGGCGCTGCTCAGACGATTGGCCGCCGCCGCGGCGCCGCTGCCGTTGCTTGCCGCGTGGGCTGGCCGCCGGCTGGGCGGTCGCGTTTTTGGCCCGCGGAGTTTCGGATCGCGGCGAATGGATTCTGGATCCGCTCATCGGAATCGGCATGCGAATGAGCTTCTCGATGTCGCGGACGAACGCCATCTCCTCGCCGTCGCACAGCGAAATGGCAATGCCTGCGGCGCCGGCGCGCGCCGTGCGGCCGATCCGATGCACGTAGGTTTCCGGCACGTTCGGCACATCGAAGTTCACCACGTGACTGATGCCGTCGACGTCGATGCCGCGGGCGGCGATATCGGTGGCGACCAGCGTCCTGACCTCGCCGTTGCGGAACGCCGCAAGCACGCGTTCACGCTGATTTTGCGATTTGTTGCCGTGGATCGCTTCGGCGGCGATGCCGGCGCGATTGAGACCGCGCGCCACCTTGTCGGCGCCGTGCTTGGTGCGGGTGAAAATCAAAGCGCGATCGATTGTCTCCCGCCGCAACACCTCGACGAGGGCCGCGTGTTTGCCGGCGCGATCGACGTGGATCATGCGCTGCTCCACGCGTTCCTGCGTGGGAGCCTCCGGCGTCACCGCGACTTTCACCGGATCGCGCAGCATCTGCGCCGCGAGCTCGGCAATGGCGCGCGGCATCGTCGCGGAAAACATCAGCGTCTGCCGCTGCGCCGGCAGCTTGGCGATGATCTTGCGGATGTCCTGGATGAAGCCCATGTCGAGCATCCGATCGGCTTCATCGAGAACGAAATACTCGACACTGTCGAGGCGGAGCGCGTTGCTCTTGACGAGATCGAGGAGCCGGCCGGGCGTGGCGACGAGGATGTCGACGCCGTTGAGGAGCCCGCGCACCTGGCCGCCCATTGGGACACCGCCGATCACCAGCGCGGAGCGCAGGTGCAAGTGCCGGCCGTAAGCGCGGAAGCTGTCGAGGATTTGGCCGGACAGTTCCCGCGTCGGGCTGAGCACGAGGACGCGGCAGCTCTTGCGAACGAGGGGCCGCTGTTTGGCGGCGAGCTGATGGAGGATCGGCAGTGCGAATGCCGCGGTCTTGCCGGTTCCGGTCTGGGCAATTCCGATCACGTCGCGGCCCGACATGACGATCGGGATGGTTTGCGCCTGGATCGGCGTCGGGGTGAGGTATTTTTCTTCAGTCAGGGCGTGGGTGATGGCGTCGTTAAGGCTGAAATCGCTGAAATTGGTCAAGAGGTAGCTTTCTGTTGTGCATGCTGGCGCGGCCGTCGCGCATGAACGCCACGGCCGGCTCTGCGGGTGATACGAGACACCCCGCGCGATCTGGGCTGTCAATCTATGTGAAAAGTGCGAGCCAGAAGCCGTTTGACGGGGTCCCGTACACGCGGCTCGCTGCTGGCCTGATGCAGGCCGGTACCCGCTATATGGACCAGGGATGTGTTCGTTTCAAGGCGCCACGGCCGGAGCGGTTAATCGTTCTGCTTCTTTTCGGCCGCTTCTTTGGCCAGCCGAAGCGCCTTCAATTGCGCCATTCTCTCCCGGACGACCTTGCTATTGGCCTGATATTCATTCATGGCCTTGACGCCTTCCTTGGCGCGCTCTTCCTTCTTGAAACTCGCTTCGGCGCGGGATCGAGCCTCGCTCGACCGGGCCTCGCTGGCTCTGGTTGCCAAGTATGGTCTCCTTTTGGTGCGAATCAGCGGACGATTACCCTTATACGCCGCCGCCTCATGCGGGACGAATATCCCGCTCAAACATTACGGATATAGGTATCGGCCGCTTAAAATGAAGTCCGCCGCGGGTTCGGCCCAAGCAAAAAGGCCGGTTCACCGGGAGAACTTCTTGTACTTGATCCGCTGCGGGATGATCGAATCCGTCCCCAGCCGGCGCATCTTGTCCCTCTCGTAGTCCTGGAAATTGCCCTCGAACCACTCGACGTGGCTGTCGCCCTCGAAGGCCAGGATGTGGGTGGCAATGCGGTCGAGAAACCAGCGGTCGTGGCTGATGATCACCGCGCAGCCGGCGAAATCCTCCAGCGCCTCTTCCAGCGCGCGCAGCGTGTCGACGTCGAGATCGTTGGTCGGCTCGTCGAGCAGCAGCACGTTGGCGCCGGATTTGAGCATCTTGGCGAGATGCACGCGGTTGCGCTCGCCGCCGGACAGCGAACCGACTTTCTTCTGCTGGTCGGCGCCCTTGAAGTTGAACGACGAGCAATAGGCCCGCGAATTGACCTCACGCCTGCCGAGCAGCAATTGATCGAGGCCGCCCGAGATTTCTTCCCAGACCGTCTTGGTGCCGTCGAGCGAGTCACGCGACTGGTCGACATAGCCGAGATGCACCGACTCGCCGATCTTGATGGTGCCCTGGTCGGGCGTTTCCTGACTTGTGATCATGCGGAACAGCGTGGTCTTGCCGGCGCCATTCGGGCCGATAATGCCGACGATGCCGCCCGGTGGCAGCTTGAAAGTGAGATCGTCGATCAGGAGATTGTCGCTGAATCCTTTTTTCAGACGCTCGAAATCGATGACGTTCTGGCCGAGCCGTTCGGTGACCGGAATGACGATCTGCGCGGTCTGCGTCTGCTTCTCGCCGGCCAGTTTTAGAAGTTCCTCGTAGCGCTCGTAACGCGCCTTGGATTTGGCTTGGCGGGCGCGCGGCGACGCCGAGATCCATTCCTGCTCGCGGGCCAGCGTGCGCTGGTGCGCCTCTTCCTCGCGGCCTTCCTGCTCGAGCCGCTTGCGCTTCTGCCCGAGCCACGACGAGTAATTGCCCTCGTAGGGAATGCCGCGGCCGCGATCGAGCTCGAGGATCCAGCTGGTGACGTTGTCGAGGAAGTAGCGGTCGTGGGTTACGATGAGGATGGCGCCCGGATAGTTGCGCAGATGACCTTCGAGCCATGACACCGACTCGGCGTCGAGATGGTTGGTCGGCTCGTCGAGCAGGAGCAGTTCGGGCTGTTCCAGGAGCAACCGACACAGCGCGACCCGGCGCCGCTCGCCTCCGGAGAGATTGGCCACGTCGGCGTCGTTGTCGGGGCAGCGCAAGGCGTCCATCGCCTGGTCGACTTTGGAATCGAGATCCCACAGCCCCTTGGCCTCGATCTCGTCCTGCAGCTTGGTCATCTCGTCGGCGGTCTCGTCGGAATAATTCATCGCCAGTTCGTTATAGCGGTCGAGCACCGCCTTCTGCACCGCGACGCCGTCCATGACGTTGTCGCGGACCGACTTGTTCGGGTCGAGCTGCGGTTCCTGCGCCAGGTAGCCGACCCGGGCGCCCTCGGCGACCCAGCCTTCGCCGTTATATTCCTTGTCGAGGCCGGCCATGATGCGCAGCAGCGTCGACTTGCCGGCGCCGTTGACGCCCAGCACGCCAATCTTGGCATCGGGATAGAACGACAAATTGACGTTTTCCAAGACCTTGCGGTTCCCCGGATAAGTCTTGGTCAAGCCTTGCATATGATAGACGAATTGACGGGCCATATTCCGCTCGGGTTGGGCGTGACCGTAAAGCCGCACGTGTCGGGAAATCTGGCGCTGATGTAGCGACCTGACGCAGTTACGGCAAGCACCGCGCCGGCGCCAGGGGCGCTGCCGCCGCGCTATTGGCCCCGGAAAGCGCGGGCCTGCAGGCATTTGGCGCTATGGCCGGCTGGTAAAGGTACGTCAACCCTGCTCGCGATTGGAACCCGACCCCGCCCAAATCGTAACAAATTTTAATGATTTCTCCGCAACAATTGATGTCAAACGCGCGTTTGAAAAGTACCGGCGGCATGCCCATATCGGGATAAGCGCGGCAAAACGCGAGCGACACCAGGGGCGACAAAAGGTTGGAACCGCACCCTCGGCAGGCACCGAGCGGCAAAAAGACTTGAAGGAGCGGGCCATGTGGCGTGAATTTTCCAAGGCTGTGCGTGAGGTGTGGCACGCCTCAGGTGAACCGACCAGCGCGTATCGGCCGGACCTGCACTATATGCGCGGCCCGGGCCCGAAATGGCACGCCAAGTACGGCAGCCTCGCCCCCAAGGCCCCGCAGACTCCGCCGGCGCGCCCGGCGCTTCGCGAAGCCGTTCAGCATCGCGTCTGAGCCGGGCCTCCCCGCCGTCATAGCCAGCCTTGTCTTGCGCCGGCCGTTGTGAGACGGCTGGATGCACAAACCTAAAGTGTGCATGACGCGGGGTGGAGGGATCATGGCGGTTCGCTGCGCAATCCTCGACGATTATCAGAATGTCGTCCTCAAGGTCGCCGACTGGTCGAAGGTCACAGGCGACGTCGACATCGCGGTGTTCAACGAGCATCTCGGCGGCCCGGACAAAATCGTTGCCGCGCTGAAGGATTTCCAGATTGTCGTCGCCATGCGCGAGCGCACCGGCTTTCCGAAGCCGGTCGTCGATGCGCTGGCCGCGCTGAAGCTGTTGATCACCACCGGCATGCGCAACGCCTCGATCGACGTCGAGGCGGCAAAGGCGCGCGGCGTCACGGTCTGCGGCACCGGCTCGTTCGGCAGCCCGACGTCCGGCATCGCCATCGGTCTGATGCTCGAACTGACGCGGCACATCGGCTACGAGAACGCGCGGCTGCATGCCGGCGCCACGTGGCAGAGCACGATCGGCCCCGATCTTGAAGGCATGACGCTCGGCATCCTCGGTCTCGGCAAGCTCGGCACCCGCACCGCCAACATCGCCAAGGCGTTCGGCATGAACGTCATCGCCTGGAGCCAGAACCTGACGCCGGAGAAATGCGCGGCGGCGGGCGTCGGCTATGTCGGCAAGGACGAACTGTTCCGGCAATCCGACTTCATCACCATTCATGTGGTGCTGTCGCCCCGCAGCCGCGGCCTCGTCGGCGCCAGGGAGATCGGCTTGATGAAGCCGTCGGCGTTCCTGATCAATACCTCGCGCGGGCCGATCATCGAGGAAGCGGCGCTGCTTGCGGCGCTGCGCGAGCGCAAGATCGGCGGCGCCGGCCTCGACGTGTTCGACATCGAGCCGCTGCCGGTCGACCATCCGTTGCGGACAATGGACAACGTCGTGCTCACGCCGCATCTCGGCTACGTCTCCGAGCAGAACTACCGGCATTATTTCGCCGGCGTCGTCGAAGACATCCGCGCCTTCCTCGACGGCAAGCCGGTGCGGGTGATGACGTAAAGCTTTAGGTTAGGCCGCTTTAGGCTAGGTCCTCTTCCGGCCTTGAGATGCCGCTAGCCGCCCGGCCCTGACCCGATATGCAGGCAGAGGCATTCTCGCTCAGCGCGGCTGCCTTTTGGCGGTCTTGCCCCGCGTCACGCCGGCCATGGCTTCGAGCACGGCGCAAACCGCGGCGGTGTCTTCGGCGCCGCGGCCGGATTTGAGCGCCTTGGCGTAAATCGCCTTGCTGGCGTCGAACATCGGGGTCGGGACGCGAATTTTGCGAGCGTAGCCGCCGATGACGTCCATGTCCTTCTGCCAGACCGAAATCTTCATCGTGACGTCGTCGTAGCGGTCCTTGACCATCATCGGCGCGCGCAGCTCGAAGACCCGCGAATTGCCGGCGCCGGACTTGACGAGCTCGAAGATCTGCTGCGGCGGCAGCCCGGCCTTGATGCCGAGCACCATCGCTTCGGCGCTCGCCACGTTGTGGATGGCGACCAACAAGTTGGCGACGTATTTCATCCGGCTGCCGTTGCCGAACTCGCCGAGGTCGTGCACGGCCCGGGTGAAGGCGGCGAACATCGGCCGCAGCCGCTTGATCTCGGCTGCACCGCCCGAGGCATAGATGACGAGGTCCTTGACCTTGGCCTGCGCGCCGGTGCCGCTCACCGGGCAGTCGAGCAGCACGTGGCCGGCCTTGCGCAGGGCCGCTTCGGCCTTGGTCTTGTCCTCAAGCGTGAAGGTGGACATTTCGACCACGACACGACGCGGCACGCCGGCCTTGACGATCGTCGCGACGGTGGCCGCGAGCGCCGCCGGGTTGGGCAGGCTGGTGATGATGGTCTTCGCCTGGCGCGCAACGGCGGCGGCATCGGCGGCGATCTCGACACCAAGCCGCGCCATGGCGCGGCAGCGCCGCGCATCAACATCGTAGCCGATCACGCGCCAGCCGGCGCTGGCCAGGCTTTGCGCGAAGGCGCCGCCCATGATGCCCAGACCGACAATGCCGATGGTACCCGCTGCACGCTTTTTTTCCGCTGCCATGGCGTGGTCGTCTCCCCTGTGAGCCGCGACGCTATGGCACCCGTCCCGCGCAGGCGCAAGCGGCTTTCTCGCCGCGCGTGGATCGCCTATCGTCCGGCCTCGGATGGAAGCGTTTGGAGATTTATCGATGCGTATCGGCGTCGCCGGCCTCGGCGCCATGGGCAGCGCCATTGCGACCCGCCTCATGGAAGTCGGACATCAAGTGACCGTGTGGAATCGCACGGCGGCGAAAACCAAACCGCTCGCCGATGCCGGCGCCAAGGTCGCTGCCGATCCCAGCGCGGTTGCCGCCGCCAGCGAGGCGGTTATCACCATCCTGACCGACGGCACGGCCATCGACGCGGTCTATAACGGACCATCGGGCCTGCTGTCGGGCGACGTGAAAGACAAGCTGTTCATCGAAATGAGTACCGTGCCGCCGCGTGAGGAAATCGCGCTGGCGCCCAAGGCGCGGGCCAAGGGCGCTGTCTTCGTCGAATGCCCGGTCGGCGGCTCGACCGCGCCGGCGCGGCAGGGCAAGCTGCTCGGCCTCATGGGCGCCGCGCCTGCCGACGCGGCGCGCGCCAGACCGCTCCTCGAGCAGCTTTGCCGCAAGGTCGAGCATTGCGGGCCGGTCGGCGCCGGCTCGTCGATGAAGCTTGCGATCAATCTGCCGCTGATGGTGGCGTGGCAGGCCTACGGCGAAGCCTTCGCCATTGCGCGCGACGTCGGCTGGGAGCCCAGGCGGCTGCTCGAACTGTTCGTCGAGAGCAATGGCGCCAACAACGGGCTGAAGATGCGCGCCGACATGATCGTCGCCATGATGGAAAATCGCGATCCCGGCCCGACCACCTTCAGCATCGCCAATGCCGTCAAAGACTTGAGGACAATGGTCGACACCGGCGCCGCGAAGGGCGCCGCTATGCCGGCGACGCGGGCCGCTCTCGCGGCCTTCGAGGAGTCGAACAAAAACGGCCTGGGCGGCGGCGACGGCTCGCGCCATTCGGTCTATTGGGCGAGCCGCGCCGAGAAATGAAGTTTTAATCGAGCAGCATTGGAGCCATCATGTCGATTACACTTGCGCAAGCTTCCACCATCGTCGACGTCGCGCTCAAGAAGGCGCGCGAGACCAATCTGGCGCCGCTGACTGTCGCCGTGCTTGACGGCGGCGGCCACCTCGTCGCCTTCAAGCGCGAGGACAAATCCGGCATCCTGCGTTTCGACATCGCCTTCGGCAAAGCCTGGGGCGCACTGGGCATGGGATTCGGCTCGCGCACGCTCGCCAGCCGCGCCGCCAAGACCCCGCAATTCTTCACCATGCTGGCTGCCGCCAGCGGCGGCCGCATGGTCACCAATCCGGGCGGCGTGCTCGTTCGCGACGCCGGCGGCGGCATCGTCGGCGCCTGCGGCATTTCCGGCGACACCTCCGACAAGGACGAAATGTGCGCCATCGCCGGCATCGAGGCCGCCGGCCTCAAGGCCGATCCGGGGACCGACTCGATGAAGCTCTTTTCATTCTGGCGTTCGCTTGCAACCTACCGGGTGCGCATCGCGCTCAACCTCAAGGGCCTCAAGCCGGACGAGGTGATCGACGTCAACCTGATGAAGGGCGCGCAGCGCGAGCCGGCGTATCGTGCGGTCAACCCGATGATGGCGCTGCCGGCGCTGATCGACGGCGACGGACCGGCTTTGTTCGAATCGCTGGCGATCATCGAATACCTCGACGAGACGCATGCCGAGCCGCCGCTGTTGCCGCGCGACCCGCGCGGCCGGGCGCGGGTGCGCGGGCTGGCGCAGCTCGTCGCCTGCGATTCGCATCCGCTGATCGTGCCACGGGTGCGCGAATATCTGGAGCACGAATTCAAGCTCGATGAGGCGACGCGGACCAAATGGTGTCAGCACTGGCACGCCGCGGCGCTGACCGCGCTGGAGGCGCATCTGCAGGACACGGCCACCGGCCGCTACAGCCACGGCGACGCGATCACGCTCGCCGACATCTGCCTGGCGAGCCAGGCGGCGGGGGCGAAATTCTTCGCCGTCGACACGGCGCCGTTCCCGACATTCGCGAGGATCGCCGGCGAGCTTTCGACAATCGACGCCTTCGCCCGGGCCCACCCGCTAAGGCAGCCCGGCGCGCCGGCACATTAGTCCCGGTCTTGCCGGCGAAGCAGGATCGCCGAACGCACCGGCCGGTCGCGCCGCGGACACGCGCGGCCGACAGTTCGGCCTGTCATTGTGGTTTGGTCATCGTCTGGACCGAGGTCAGCGGCGTGACGGCGCGATTTGTGACCATATCCGCGGTGGCGGCCTGATAGGCCTTGAAATGGTCGGTCGCCTCATGGGCGGCAAGCGCCGCGGCGTTGTCGTAGACCTCGAAGCTGAGCAAGTGGTGGGGGTCGTTTTGTGAGACCGCGATGTTGATTTCGCGAACGCCGGGGTCCTTGAGCGCCGCCGCGGCGTTGTCCTTGGCCGCAGCCACGAACGCATCGAACTGCGACGGCGCGACGTCGAGCTCAACCTCATCGACAAAGAACGGCCCGTTTCCAGGTTGCGCCGCCGTGTTCAAATTCATCGACACCGATGAAAATGGCCTGATGTTGTAGGCCTTGTACATCATCATCGTCAGACCGATGAATTTGAGGTAGGCGGCGGACTTCTGATGGGCGTTATAGGCGTCGACGTTGCCATAGACCTCGAAAATGAAGATGTGGTTGGGGTCCTTCTGCGTCACCGTGCTGTCGAACTCGCGAGCGCCCGATTCCTGCATCAACGCCGCGGCATCGGGCTGCAGATCGGCAAGAAACTTGTTCATCGATCCAGGCGCAATCTGGAGATCGACCGCGCTGATATAAAGCGGCGCGGACTTTGCCGGCGACGCCTGGGCCGGCGGCGTCTGGGCCGGCGGAGTTTGCGCCGCCGCATATTCGCCCCGGGGCGGCAACAGCAGCAATGCCGCCACGGCGAGCACGGTCGCTGCAACCGGCACTGCGGTAGATTTCTTCATGGTAATTTTCTCCGTGTGGTCGACGGTTGGAGGTTAGCTTTTCTTCGGATCGCTCGAAAGTGCCCAGCCGTTGGGAAAATGATGCAGCGGGCCGCGTCCGGAACCGATATTCAGCCGGTCGGCTGCCGCGATGGCGGCGCTCACATAGGCTTTGGCATCGCGCACCGCCTCGGTGAGCGCGCGACCTTTGGCGAGACCCGCGGCTACTGCCGAAGCCAGCGTGCAACCGCTGCCGTGGGTGTTTTCGGTCGCTATCCGCGGCGCGGCGAATCGCTGGCAACGATCGGACTCGACCAGGAGGTCGACGCTGTCGGCGCCGCTGCCGTGGCCGCCTTTGATCAGGACGGCGCCGACGCCGAGCGCGAGCAAGTTTTCCGCCTGTCGGCGCATCTCCGCTTCATCGCGCGCAACGGGCACGTCCAAGAGGGCGGCCGCTTCGGGCAGATTCGGCGTCAGCAGGCGAGCGCGCCCGATCAGTTCGCGCAAGCCATCGACCGCGTCCGGCCGCAGCAAATCCTCTCCGGAGGTCGCAGCCAGAACCGGATCCAGCACCACATTGCGCGCCCGATGGCGGGCCAGCCCGGCGGCGACGGCCGCGATGGCCGGCGCATCGCCCAGCATGCCGATCTTGGTCGCGCTGACGTCGAGATCGGAAAACACCGCATCGAGCTGTGCGGCGATAAAATCCGCCGGCACCTGATGGATGGCGAAAACCCCCTTGGTATTCTGCGCCGTGAGCGCGGTGAGCACCGAGGCGCCATAGACGCCGAGCGCCGAAAAGGTCTTCAAGTCGGCCTGAATGCCGGCGCCGCCGCTGGAATCCGAACCGGCGATAGCGAGCGCAACCGGCACGCCCATCATGTGCCCCGTTTCGCCAGCATCGCATCGACGACGTCGCGCAGCGCGCGCGCCGCGCCCGTCGGGTCGGGCGCCAGCGACAGCGCCGAAATCACCGCGACGCCGTCGGCCCCGGCGGCGATCACCGCAGCCGCGTTGCCGGCATCGATGCCGGCGATGCCGCAAATCGGCAGCGCGTTTTTCGCGCGGCGGCGAAACACAGCGACGACGCGGGCGAGGCCTTCCGGCCCGATCGGCGCGTTCTTCTGCTGTTTCGACAGCGTGACATAGACGCCGCCCGAACCCACATAATCGATCAGATCGACCGGCGCGGCCTCGGCTTCCGCCGCCGTCTTGACCGACAGGCCGATGATGGCCTGCGGCCCGAGCAGGCGCCGCGCATCGTCGACGGCCATGTCGTCCTGACCGAGATGCACGCCGTCGGCAGCGGCGGCAAGCGCGACGTCGACGCGATCGTTGACCACGAACGGCACACCGAACGGCACCAGCGCCGCCTTGATCGCCCTCGCCTCCTCCACCATCGCCCGCGTTTCACCGCGCTTGTCGCGCAATTGAACGAGCGTGGCGCCGCCTTTCGCGCACAACCGCGCCAGATCGGCGAGATCGCGGCCGCCGGCGCGCTCGGGATCGACGATGGCGTTAAGGCGCAGATCGACCGTCATCATAAGACCTTTTGCATGACCGGGCCCCGTGCATCACGACGTCCGGACCCGCGCGCGCAACGTGGCGCGGTCGAGGCCGTGCAGGGCATCGATGATGGCGCTGGCGAAGCTGCCGGGCCCGCGCGCGGTCCGCGCCGCGACTTCGCCGGCGACGCCGAGAGCGGCGAGCGCGGCGACGGCGGCGAGCCAGGCGTCGGTTTCGACCGCCAGCGCTGCGGCGACCAGCGCCGAGCCGGCGCAACCCATGGCCGTGACCAGACCCATCAGCGCGTCGCCGTTGGCGATTGCGGCGCGGCGCGCGCCGTCGGTCACGGTGTCGGTGCCGCCGGTCAACGCCACGACGGTGGCGTAGACCTCGGCGACGCGGGACGCCGCCTCCGGATCGCCGCCGAACAGCGGGGCGAATTCGGCAGGGTTGAGCCGCACCACCGATGGCCCGCGCGCCAGCAGTTCGCGGGCGAACTGCGCGCGCCCCGGCGAGCGGTCGACGAAAACCGGATCGAGCACCCACGGCATGCGCGCCGCATCGACCGCGCCGAGCGCCACTTCGATGGCGCCGCGGCGCTCGGCATCGAAGGTGCCGAGGTTGATCAACAGCGCGCCGGCGCCGGCGACGAACGAGACGATCTCCTCGGGCGATATCGTCATCGATGGGATGGCGCCGGCGGCGAGCAGCATGTTGGCGGTATACTGCTGCGCCACCGTATTGGTGATGCAATGCACCCGCGGCGCCCGGTCGCGCACGCGCGCCAGCACGTCGGCGGCGATATCGGCAAGCTCGATCGGTGCATGCATGCTGGGACCATACTACCCGCGCAAGCCGCCGTCATTCCGGGGCTGGCCGCGGCGAGGAGCTTCGCGGCGCCCCGGAATGACAGTATATAGTGTCTGACGATCGGAGCCGCCCATGATTCCCTTTTTCGTGCAGATCAAATGCCAGCTCGGCAAATCCTACCAGGTCGCCAACAAGCTCGCGGACGCCGAGATCGCCTCGGAAATCTACTCGACGGCCGGCGACTTCGATCTCCTGGTGAAATTTTACGTCGACCCATCGACCGATATCGGCCATTTCATCGCCGAGAAGGTGCAGACCATCCCCGGGGTCGCCGACACGCGGACCATCATCACCTTCAAGGCGTTCGGAGGGTCATAGCGGCGGCCGCCAGCGCGCGCTTTTGCGCCAATGCCAGCTGATGCTCGCGCCAGATCACGAACAGGCCGGCGGCGGCGATGATCGTCGAGCCGGCGACGATCATCACCGTCGGCGTCTCGCCGAACATCGCGTAGCCCAGCACCAGGGCCCAGATCATCGACGTATAATCGAACGGCGCGACGACCGAGGCGGCGGCGTAGCGGTAGCTCTCGGTGAGAAGAATATGCGCGGTGCCGCCAAGAAAGCCGATGGCCGCCAGCACGACAAATTCGGTGCGCGTGGGCGTGAGCCAGCCGAACGGCAGAGTCGCCAAGCCGGCCAGCGCGCAGATCAGCGAGAAGTAGAACACGATCGAGCTGGTCGTCTCGCTCTTGGTCAGGTGGCGCGTCTGGATCATGGTGCCGGCATTGGTGATGGAGCCGGCAACCGCGTAGATCACGCCGGCGAGGCCGGTTGCGCCCGCCATCGCAATGGTCAGTTCGTCGCCGGTCAGGTGCGGCGCCAGCACCACCAGCACGCCGATGAATCCCACGATCACAGCCGACCAGCGGTAGATGCGCACGCGCTCCTTGAGGACCAGCGCCGCCAGCGCGACGCCGATCAGCGGCGAGGTGAACGAGATCGCATTGGCCTCGATCAACGGCAGCCGCGCCAGCGCGCCGAAATTGCAGAACATGCCGACGATGCTGAGCGCGCCGCGGCTGGCCTGGCCGAACGGGCGCTCGGTGCGCACCGTAGCCGCAAGCTCGCCGCGTATCGCATAGACCACCAGGACCGGCACGATGGCAAAAGCCGAGCGATAAAACACCACTTCGCCGATCGGATAGCTTGGGCCGAGATAGCGTATCAGGGCCGACATCACGGCGAACAAAACTGCCGAGATCAGCTTGAGGCCGATGCCCTTGCCGATGTTCATGCGGCCTATTTCTTCGCCGGCGGCGTCGGCCCCTGCACCGGCGGCAGAGCGGCGATGTAGCTCGCGATGGCGGCGCGGTCGTCGGCGCTGAGCAAAGACGTATTGGCGATCACGTCGGCCATGGCGCCGCCGGCAAAATCGCCCACCGGGTTGATGCCGTCGCCGAGGAAACTTGCAATATCCTTCTCGGTCCAATCGACGTCGCCAAGCGGCGAGTGTCCGAGACCGGCCGGGGTGATGTTCGGCACCCAGCCATTGCCGTCGGGCGAAGGACCGCCGGCAAAGCGCTCACTCTCGATGACCGCGCCCAAGATGTTGCGCGGGCTGTGGCACTCGGCGCAGTGTCCCGGCCCATTGACCAGATAGGCACCCCGGTTCCACTGCGCGGATTTCGTAGCGTCGGGCACGTAGGGACCGCCGTGCAGGAACAACAATTTCCAGCCGCCGAGCAACCGGCGGATGTTGAACGGAAACGACAGCTGGTGATCGCCCGGCCGGCCCGACACCGGCGGCAGCGTTTTCAGATAAGCAAACAGATCGCGCACGTCGCGCAGTTCCATCTGCCGATACGAGGTGTAGGGGAAGGCCGGATAGAGGTGACTGCCATCGGGCGCCGTTCCATCCCACAGCGCGGTGACAAAATCCGCTTCGCTCCAGGCGCCGATGCCATCGTTGGGATCGGGAGAGATGTTGGGCACGGTGAAGCTGCCGAATGGGCACGGCAGCTCCAGCCCGCCGCCGAGCCGGCTGCGATCGATCTTCGCCGGGTCCTTGTCCGGAACGGCATGACAGGACGCGCAGCCCCCGACATTGAACATCGTCTTGCCGTTGTCGACGTTCGGCGTGTATGGCGGAAGGGCGGACGCGGAAACCGTCGCCGGTACGGTCAGGATCCAGAACACGGCGAAGCCGAGCACCGCTGCGGCGATGACGGCAAGTCCCAGGGAGCGGAGGGTGCGGCGTCGATTTTTTTGTCGCGTCCGATCCATCCGATGACCTCCCGATCGCGATTCTTGCGGGCGCTAATCTAATACCCGGTTGCCCGAGGCGATGCATCGCCTTTGCCGTGCTGGCGTGGATTTTCAACGCGCTGCGGCGGTGCACCGCTGATCCGGGACGATCGCTGGCTTGGAGGCCGCAAAGGTGCCGGGGCCGCGGCGCAACCCTTGCCGTTCGCTCGGCCCCGCCCGGAAGGCGTAGCAAAAAGGCAAAGAGCGGCACATCCTCGCGGATGGCCGCTCGTTTGCGTTCTTAAGGACCGTCGTTCAGCTCTTTCTCACGCGAAACGTCTGATGGCAGCTGCTGCAATCCTGCCCGATGGTCTGAAAGTTGGCCTTGAGGCCGTCGAGATCCTTGGTGTTGTCCTGCGCCGCCTTCACGTCGGTGGAAAACTTGGCGATGGCGGCCTTGAAGTCGTCAGACTTGGCCCAGATCGCCGGCGACGCGGTCGTATCGTCGCCGGTCTTCGAGCAATCGGGGAACAGCGTCGGCATCTGTTTTGCGTCATCGGCGAACGCCGCATAGATCTCCTGCACCTTGGCCTGGTCGTAGGGCGTCTCGCCCTTGACCATCGAGGAACCGATTTTTGCCGCGGCGCCGCTCTTTTTCATCAGAGTTTGTCGGGCATTGATGGTGTCCGGGCAGCTTTGCGCCGCCGCGACAGTCACACCCAGCATCATGATTGCGGCGACGGCGAGCATCTTGTGAAACATGTGATTTTGCCTCTCCCGAATCAGGACGCCATGTTTGACATCCTGAAGTCTGCGACCTTGCGGCCATCGAGCGTGCGACCATCGATCGTACGACCAGGGACCGCCTGCGAAGAACACCGGATGCCTTGTGTTATTCCGGCCACCCCGACAATAGACGACATGCCCCGCTCGGTATGCAGACCGATGCGGGCCCTCACGATTTCGTGAAATTTCCGCCGCCTACTCCGCCGGCTGCGCGTTCGCCTGCCGCCGCTTGCCGCCGCGCACGCCCAGTTCGGCGATCCATCGCGCGATGCAATAGAACACCGGCGTAAAGACAAGCCCGAACGCGGTGACGCCGATCATTCCGAAAAACACCGCGGTGCCGAGCGTCTGGCGCAATTCGGCGCCGGCGCCGATCGCCCAGACCAGCGGCGTGACGCCGAGAATGAAGGCGAACGACGTCATCAGGATCGGCCGCAGCCGCAGCCGCGTCGCCTCGACCGCGGCCTGCCAGCGATCGCGGCCGCGGTCCTCGAGCTGACGCGCAAATTCGACGATCAGGATCGCATTCTTGGCGGCAAGCCCGATCAGCACGACGAAGCCGACCTGGGTCAGGATATTGTTGTCCTGGCCGCGCATGATCACGCCGGTGATCGCGGCAACCAGGCACATCGGCACGATCATGATGACGGCGAACGGCAGCGTGAGGCTCTCGTATTGCGCGGCGAGCACCAGGAAGACGAACACTACCGCCAGCACGAAGGCGAACATCGCGGTATTGCCGGCCCTGATCTGCTGGAACGCCAGCGTCGTCCATTCGGTGGCGAAGCCTTCGGGCAGCGTGTCGGCCGCGAGCTTGTCCATGATCGCGATGGCCTGGCCCGGCGCGTAGCCGGCCGCGGCGGCGCCGTCGAGTTCGGCGGCGGGATAGAGATTGTAGCGCGGCACGCGGTACGGCCCGGCGATGTCGGTCACCGTCGTGAACGAGCCGAGCGGCACCGTGTCGCCGTTCGAATTGCGCACGCGGATTTTCAGCACGTCGGCGATGCGCTGACGGTCCTGCTCGCGCGCCTGGGCGACGACACGGAAGGTGCGGCCGAACAAGTTGAAATCGTTGACGTAGGACGAGCCGATGAAAATCTGCAGCGCGTTGAACACGTCGGTGACGTTGACGCCGAGGAGTTGCGCCTTGGTGCGGTCGATGTCGAGATACACCTGGGGCGTCGAGGTCTCGAACAAGGTAAAGACCTGCGCCAGGCCGGGGGTATGGTTGGCGCGGTCCATCAACGCCGTTGCCGCCTCGCGCAACGCCTGCGCGCCGCGCCCGGCGCGGTCCTCGACCATCATGCGGAAGCCGCCGGCGGTGCCGATGCCGCGCACCGGCGGCGGCAGCACGGCGACCACAAAGGCGTCCTGGATGCCGGACAGCCGTTTGTTCAGCTCGGCCTGAATGGCCGTTGCCGATTGGCGGGAGTCGCGGGCGCGTTTGTCGAACGGGTCGAGCACCAGGAACAGGGCGCCGGCATTGGGCGCATTGGTGAAGGTCGCGCCGGAGAAGCCGACGACGTTGACGGCATGCGCCACGCCGGGCACGCGCAGCGCGATGTCGAGCGCGCGCATCTGCACCGTGTCGGTACGCGACAGCGAGGCGCCCGGCGGCAACTGCACGATGACGATGACATAGCCGGCGTCGACCTGCGGGACGAAGCCCGCAGGCGTGGTGCGGAACGCGTTCAGGCCGACAGCGATCACCACCAGATAGATCGCGACCATGACCACGGCGCGGCGCACCGTGCGGACTGCGAGCCACGAAATGCCGGCGCCAAGGCGGTCGAAGGCGCGATTGAACCGTGCGAAAAAGCCATGGATCGGCCGCTCCCACCAGCGGTCGCGGCGCGCCGCCTGATGCGGCCTGAGCAACAGCGCGCACATCGCCGGCGACAACGTCAACGACACGATGAGCGAAATCACCGTGGCGCCGGCGATGGTCAGCGCGAATTGCCGGTAGAACTGGCCGGAAATGCCGGTGATGAATACCGCCGGCACGAATACGGCGCACAGCACCAGCGCAATCGCGATCAGCGCCGAGCCGACCTCGTCCATGCTCTTGTGGGCGGCTTCGCGGGGCGGCAGGCCGGCGGCGATGTTGCGCTCGACGTTCTCGACGACGACGATGGCGTCGTCGACGACGATGCCGATCGCCAGCACCAGCCCGAACAGCGACAGGTTGTTGAGCGTATAGCCGAACGCCGCCATGAAGAAGAACGTGCCAACGAGCGACACCGGTATCGCGACAAGCGGAATGATCGCGGCACGCCAGGTCTGCAGGAATACGACCACCACCAGCACGACCAGCACGATCGCCTCGCCGATGGTGTCGATGACGGCATCAACCGATTGCTGGATGAACTGCGTCGGGTTGTAGACGATGGCGTAGGTGACGCCGGGCGGGAAACGCTTCGCCAGTTGCTGCATCAGGCCGGTGACGCCTTGCGCGGTGGCGAGCGCGTTCGAGCCCGGGCGCTGGAAGATCGCCAGCGCCACGGCGGGATCGCGGTCGAGATACGAGTTCGACGAATAGTCGAGCGCCGCCAGCTCGACCTTGGCGACGTCGCGCAGCCGCACCACGGCGCCCGGCGTCTCTTTCACCACGATCGAACCGAATTCGTCGGGCGTATCGAGCCGGCCGAGCGTCTGCACGGCAACCTGAAACGCGCCCTGTCGCGCCACCGGCGGCTGATCCAATACGCCCGAGGCGACCTGGATATTCTGGCCGGCGAGCGCGTTGGTGACGTCGGTCGCGGTCAGTCCGAGCGATTGCAGGCGGTCGGGATCGAGCCAGATGCGCATCGAATAGTCGCGGCTGCCGAACACCGTGATCGAGCCGACGCCGTCGACCCGGGTGAGCGGGTCGGTCACTTCCAGCGTGGCGTAATTGGAGATGAACAGCGCGTCGCGCGAATTGTCCGGCGAATAGAGGTGCACGACCATCATCAGATCGGGCGACGCCTTGACGACCTGTACGCCGATATTGCGCACGTCGGCCGGCAGCCGCGGCTGCGCGATGGCGACGCGGTTTTGCACCTGCACCTGGGCGATGTCGAGGTTGGTGCCGAGATCGAAACTGACCTGAATGTTGAAACGGCCGTCGGCGGTCGAGTTCGAGGACATGTAGAGCATGTTCTCGACGCCGTTGATCTGCTGTTCGATCGGGGTGACGACGGTTGCGGCGACCACGTCGGCGCTGGCGCCGGGATATTGCCCGGTGACGTTGATGACCGGCGGCGCGATCTCCGGATATTGCGCGACCGGCAGGCGCGAGAACGACACCCCGCCGAGGATCACGAAGACGATCGAGACCACCGCGGCGAAGATCGGACGCTCGATGAAGAAATGCGACAGCCGCATTTTGTTTCCTCAAGGCGGAGCCGGCGGCTCGACCTGACTTGGCTCGACCTGACTTGCCTCGACCTGACTTGCCTCGACCTGACTCGGCTCGACCTGATTTGGCTCAACCTGATTTGGCTTCGTCGGGTCCTTTGGACGGCGGCGGCGCCTCTTGCTGCTGCACCGTGACCTTCTGGCCGGGGCGCGCGCGCATCAGGCCGTTGACCACGACCCGGTCGGTGGCAGTCAGCCCGTCCTTGACCACCCGCAACCCGCCGTCGAGTTGGCCGGTCGTGACGTAGCGCTGCCGCACCACGTTGCCGTCATCGACGACGAGGACGAATTTGCGCGCCTGCTCCGAGCCGATCGCCGCATCGGGAATGAGCAGCGCGGTGTAGGGCGGCGAGCCCGGCACGCGGATGCGGCCGAACATGCCGGGCGTGAATATGCCGTCGCTATTGCCGAACTCGGCGCGGCCGCGAATGGTGCCCGAGGAACGGTCGATGACGTTGTCGACGAAATCGATCCTGCCGGTGTGAACGAAATCGCTTTCGTCGATCAGCTTGAGCGAAACCGGCACCCCGCCGTCGACCCCGCCGCCTTGTCGGTTCTTCATCGCGAAGCGCTGGTAGCGCAGATACGACGCCTCGTCGAAGGTGAATTCGAAGCGGATCGGATCGACCGAAACGATGGTGGCAAGCAGCGTGGTGTTGCCGCCGGTGCCGCCGGTGACCAGATTGCCGACGGCGACGCGGCGGTCGCCGATCTTGCCGTCGATCGGCGCGCGCAGCGCGGTATATTGGTCGAAGTCGAGCTCGGCCGAATGCACCATCGCCTCCTGCGCGGCGACCGAGGCTTCGGCGACACTTTTGGCCTGCGTGCGCTGGTCGTAGGCCTGCTCGGTCATGGTCTTGTTTTGCAGCAACGCCTTGCCGCGTTCGAGATCGGCCTGGGTGAACGCCAGATTGGCGCGCGCCTGCGCGAGATTGGCCTTCATCTGATCGAGCGCGATCTGGAACGGCCGGCGATCGATGGTGAACAGCAGATCGCCCTTTTTGATCATCTGCCCGTCGGTGAAACCAATGTCGGCGAGATAGCCGGACAGTCGGGAGCGAATTTCAACGGAGTCGACGGCGACAAAGCGGCCGACATACTCGTCCTGGTCGATCACCGTGCGCTGCGCCGGATTGGCCACCGTCACGGTCGGCGGCGCGGCGGCGCTTTGCTGCGCGGCCTGGCCGCAGCCGGCAAGCAGGCCGGCGGCCAGGACAACAGCCAGGACAACGCCAAAAAACCGCGCCGTGCGGGTCATCGACATGAATTCGCCCTCTCACCCCCTGCGGCGTGCGGCAGAAGGGTAGCGAGGGCGCACCATAAGCCGGGGTCGCTGTCAACCGCGGCCCTGCCCTTCCCCGCGCCCAAGGGACTCCCCATATGGTGGCTCAGCAAAAGCAAACCCCTGACAACCCATGAAAATCATTCCCTTGCACGATGCCGCCTGGGGCGGCAGCGGCGCCGCACCGCACTCCCCTGACGTTCCGGTCGAGGACCAGGCGCTCCTCGACGCCTATTCGCGCGCCGTCATCGACGTGGTCGACCGGGTCGGCCCGGCAGTGGTCGGGCTCATGGTCCAGAACGGCCAGCCGGCACGCGGCGCCGACAGCCGAGAGGGTACCCGCGGCGGCACCGGCTCCGGCGTCGTGGTGGCGCCCGACGGCCTCATTCTCACCAACAGCCATGTCGCCGGCGCCGGCGGCCCGGCGAGCGCCGCCGCGCGCATCACGGTGACCACCGCGGACGGGCAGCATCTCACAGCCCGGCTGGTCGGCGACGATCCCGATACCGATCTGGCGCTGTTGCGCATTGTCGAGCCGGTGACGCTGCCGGCAGCGCCGCTCGGCGATTCCAAAAAACTCAAGCGCGGCCAGCTTGTCATCGCCATCGGCAATCCGCTCGGTTTCGAATCGACGGTGACGACCGGCGTCGTCTCGGCGCTCGGCCGTTCGTTGCGCGCGCGCACCGGCCGGCTGATCGACGACGTGATCCAGACCGACGCCGCGCTCAATCCCGGCAATTCCGGCGGCCCGCTGGTTTCCTCCCATGGCGAAGTCGTCGGCGTGAACACCGCGGTGATCATGGGCGCGCAAGGCATCTGCTTTGCGGTCGCCGCCAATACCGCAAGCTTCGTGCTCGGTGAACTGGTGCGCCACGGCCGCGTCCGCCGCGCCTTCATCGGCATCGCCGCGCAACAGAGCGCGATTCCGCGCCGCCTGCGCCACGCCGCCGGTCTCGTCCAGGAACGGGCCGTGATGGTCGGCACTGTGGAGCCCGACAGCGCCGCCGCCCGCGCCGGCCTGAAAGTCGGCGACATTATCCTCAAGCTCGACGGCGCGGTCATCGCCGGCGCCGACGATCTCGTCCGCGCGCTCACCGGGGACAGGATCGGCCGTGATGTCGCGCTCGACGTGTTGCGCGGCACCGAGCGGCTGATGCTGTCGCTCACGCCGGAGGAGCGGAAGCGCTCGTAGGACCGGCGCTTTACGAGCAACCCGCGCGTTCCGGGAGCCGACCGAGCCTGTTGCACGCGCGTCATACGTCTGTAACGCGGCCTGCCTAGCCTTTTGGCCATCGGCCGTTGCCTGACCTGTTTGTTCTTGTCTGTTGCGTCGATGGTTGCGTCCATTTTGGCGCTCGGACCGGGGCAAAGAACGGGTACGGCACATTGCGGCGGCTTCGATGGTCGGATTTCTTGGCTTGGCCGCAAGTGCCTACCTACCCGCCTCCTATTTCGGCACCGGATTGTCGTCGACGAAGGCGACCGCGCAATCCTGCTGCTTGCAGTATTTCAGGGCGCCTTGCCGCGCAGCCTGGGTCGTTCTCACGCCGGCTTGCCAACCGAAGCCGCCATCGGGCGCGATGGCGAAGGCTTTATGCGGCGGCTCGATTTTATAATCTTCGAAAGCCTTGCGGCCGCTCGCTCCCAACCCGGCCGGCATGGCCAGCGCGGGCATCGGCGGCGGCGGTAATGGCGTTGCGCGCAAAACCAGGTTCTGTCGTTTGAGGAAGCCATCGACATAACCGGTCCAAGCCGGGATGCCGGGTGCCGAGAACAGAGAATGTCCGTCCGTTCCAAACGACGGCGCGCTGACGAACTCGACAATGCCGCCGCCCGCGGTGAAGGCATCCCTGAATTTTTCCGCCAGCTCCGGCCCGAAGAAATGATCGTTGGCCGCATAGACCCACAGCATCGGAACACGCGATGTCTTGCCCCAGATACGATAGGCGTCGACCAAGCGGTCTTCGCGACAGACCTGCCCGTCCGCGAATGAGCCGCGGCCGCCGGCAAAGCTGATGGCCGCAACCAGGCCGGGCGGCGCACTCGCGCTCAGCGCGACCGTGGCCAAGCCGCCGGCCGAGACGCCGGCGGCGATCATGCGCGACACATCGACATCCGGCCGCTTGGCGACGTAGGCGATGCTGGCCTTGAGGTCGGCGACCGCGGCCGTCTCGGCGCCAAGATAATCGGGATTGGCGCAGCCGCCGGCATCCTCCGCCCAGCCGCCATCGGAGCCGCCATAGCCGCGTCGCATCACGATGAGGGCGGCAAACCCGCGCCGGGCGAATTCAATCGCTTGCGGCAGCGAGCCGAGCGGCGTCATGGTGGCAAAATCGGCCCTGAGACGCGGCGAGCCGTGGCTGAGCAGCGCCAGCGGATAGCGGCCCGGCGCGTCGGGACGCACCAGCAGGGCTTCGAGCCCGCGGCTGTCCGACCCCGACAGCGGAACGCGCAACTCCTCTTGAACGAACGCGCCGGCCGCGCACGGAATGGCCGACAGAACCATCAGCGCGGCGGCGAGGATTAAGCTATGTTGGCGCCCCATCGTGCTACGCCCGCGGATGTTTCGATAGCGCGACTTAAAAGATTTGCGGTGCGCGATCAATCCAGCGAACGCGCCGGACCATGCGGCGCTCGACCCGGGAGGAAGACGCGTGACGTCCTATGTGCTGGCGATCGACCAAGGCACGACATCGACCCGGGCGATCGTATTCCGCGCCGATACCTCGATCGCCGCCGTCGCCCAGCGCGAATTCCCGCAATACTTTCCCGCCGATGGCGAGGTCGAGCATGAGCCCGAGGATCTGTGGACGACGACGGTCGAGACCTGCCGGTGCGCGATGCGCGAAGCCGGCGCGAACGCCAACGACATCGCGGCCATCGGCATCACCAATCAGCGCGAGACGACGCTGCTGTGGGACCGCGCCACCGGACGGCCGGTTCACCGCGCCATCGTCTGGCAGGACCGGCGGACCGCCGACCTGTGCGGGCGGCTGCAGGCGGACGGCCATGAGCAAAAATTTGCCGCCAGGACGGGACTCCTGCTCGATCCGTATTTTTCCGGCACCAAGCTCGCCTGGCTGTTGAACGCGGCGCCGGACGTCGCCGACCGGGCGGCGCGTGGCGAGCTCGCGTTCGGCACGGTGGATACTTATTTGCTGTGGCGTCTCACCGGCGGCAAAGTGCACGCCACCGACGCCACCAATGCGTCGCGCACGCTGCTGTTCGACATCCATGAGGGGCGTTGGGACGACGAGCTGTTGGCGCTGCTCGGCGTGCCGAAAGCCATTCTGCCGACAGTGCTCGACTGCTCCGCCGCTTTCGGCGCGACCGACCCCGAACTGTTCGGCGGCGCCATCCCGATCTGCGGCATCGCCGGCGATCAACAAGCCGCCCTGATCGGCCAAGCCTGCTTTGCGCCCGGCATGCTGAAAGCGACTTACGGCACCGGCTGCTTCGCGCTCCTCAATACCGGCCGCACCGCGGTGGCCTCGACCAACAAGCTGGTGACGACCATCGCCTATCAGCTCGGCGGCGTTCGTCACTATGCGCTCGAGGGATCGATCTTCGTCGCCGGCGCGGCGGTGCAATGGCTGCGTGACGGCCTGCACGTCGTGGCCAGCGCCACAGCAACCGGCGCATTGGCGCAAGCGGCGGACCCCACGCAGGAGGTCATTCTGGTGCCGGCTTTTGTCGGTTTGGGCGCGCCGCACTGGCGGCCCGATGCGCGCGGCGCCCTGTTCGGGTTGACGCGCGCGACAGGGCCGCGCGAGCTCGCCCGCGCCGCGCTGGAGAGCGTGTGCTTTCAGACCCATGACCTGCTGGCCGCCATGACAGCCGATTGGCCGGAGGCCGACGATGCTCGCAAAACGTTGCGCGTCGACGGCGGCATGGTGAGCTCCGACTGGACGATGCAGCGCCTCGCCGATCTTGTCGACTGCACCGTCGAGCGTCCGCAGGTGCGCGAAACCACCGCGCTCGGCGCCGCCTATCTGGCCGGCTTGCACATCGGATTTTTTCCCGAGCCGGACCGCTTTGCCGCGCATTGGCAGCTGGAACGGCGCTTCACGCCGCGGATGGACGCAACCCTGCGTGAACGGAAGCTTGCAGCCTGGACAACGGCGGTGCGCCGCCTGCTGGCGTGAAGATTGCCTGCCCCGGCGCCGTCGCGCTGACGGCGCGCCGAATTGGCGGCACTCAATCCCGCATCGCAGCGCCGATAGCGGCGCCGGCAAGCAACAGCCAGCCCGCGATCAGGATCATTCCGCCGGACGGCGCCGCCATGGCAAACAGGCGATGTCCCGTGAAAGCGCGCAACGCGATATCCCCGGAGAACAGCGCCCCGCCGAGAACCCAGGCGGCAACGGCGATGATGGCGAGCGGCTGCCACAGCACCCGTTGATGCAGCAGCGCCGCGCCGCCGAGCACCGCCGCCGCGTGGAACAACAGCATGGAGGCCGCACTGTCGAGCCCCGGACCGCTGGTCATGTGCGCGCCCACCGCCGCGAGAATGACGCCGCTCGCTCCCATCAGTCCGGCCAATGCGATCAGGATGGTCAGAGCCACAGACATTCGTCCTCCCGGGTCGTGACGGCGCCGCACCCGTCAGGTGAGGTCGAGCACGCCTTGCATCATCGGCACGCAGGTGCCGCCGATAGAGGTCGCCGTCACCGCGCCGGCGCGCTTCTCGGCCAGTGCCTCCAGCCGGCTCGGCCGCCCCATCTCGATGCCTTGGGCGATGGTCTTTTGCAGACGCAAGTCCTGCTCGGGCCGCAGCTTGGCGAGGAGCCCGATCAACGCCACGTTGGCGCTGCCGGTTGCCGGATCCTCGGGGACGCCGTAGAGCGGCGCGAACATGCGCGATTGAATATCAATACCGTCGCGGCCAGTGTGCACATAAAGATGGATCCCGGTGAGCCTGCTCATCGGCAGGTGACGCGCAAAGACCTCGGTGCGCGGCTGCGCCGCGGCCAGCGCCTGCAGGTGCTTCAGTTCGACCATCAGCAAGGGCATCCCGCAGCTGGCAATGCACGGCTGGTGGCTTCGCGTTTCGATATCCGCGGCCGAGAGCGCGCACGCTTCGGCGACGATCTCGCAAGCGACCGTATCGCTGATGACAAGCGGCTGCGGCGCGGCGAGGCGCGCGCCCACGATCTCGGAGGCTTGCCGCAAGAGCGCGATGCGGACCAGCCCCGCGGTTTCTTCGAACACCAAGGTGTCGCCGTCGATCGGCCGGCCATGGCATGTCCCCTGCCGACCCAAGACGAAGGCCGTGCCGACGATGGGGTGGCCGGCAAACGGGATTTCGGCGCGCGGCGTGAAGATGCGGACCTGTGCGGCATGCGCCGGGTCCTTCGGCGGCAAAACAAACGTCGTCTCGGCGAGATTGAACTCGGCCGCGATCGCCTGCATCTGCGCCGACGACAATCCAATGGCATCGGGAACGACCGCAAGCGGATTGCCGCCGAACTGCCTGTCGGTGAAGACATCGACCGTTACGAACTTCACCAGCATGAGGCGGCTCCGGACCGCTTGAGGCGTTTGGCGGTCTCCCCTGCCGACGCGGCAACCTGAGTTTCCTTAAGGGCCTAACCGACGCGCGCCGACGCGCGGATCGCCGCGGCGATGTGCTGCGGCGCCACCGGGGTCTGATTGAACTCGGCCTTGAAGTCCGACAGCGCGTCGGCGACGGCGTTGGCGACCACGGCCGGCGGCGCGATCGGGCCGCCTTCGCCGACGCCTTTGACGCCGAACGGATTGAGCGGCGACGGCGAGTGCTGATGGAACAGCTGCAGCGGCGGCAGCTCGCGGGCGGTCGGCACCATGTAATCCATCAGCGACGTGGTGAGCGGTTGGCCGGCGGCGTCATAGTGGATGCGCTCGAGCAGCGCACCGCCGATGCCTTGCACGAAGCCGCCGACGACCTGGCCTTCGACCAGCATGGGATTGACCACCACGCCGCAATCGTGGGCGATGGCATAGTTCTCGATCGTCACGCGCCCGACCTCGACATCGACCTCGACCACCGCCGCATGCACCGCGTACGACCAGGTCACCGTGGGCGGCTCGAAGTAAAAGGTCTCTTCCAGTCCCCCATCGATGCCGGGCGGCCGGCCGCTGTCCCAGCCCGGGCGCGACGCCTGCGCCACCTTGGCGAGGGTGAGCTGCGCGCCCGGCACGCCGACGATGCCGACACAGCCGTTGCGCAATTCGAGATCGCTCGGCGCGCATTCCAACAGGTTGGCGGCGATGGCGAAGACCTTGGCACGCAGCTTTTCGCTGGCGCCGTGAATGGCCGCCGACAGGGTGACGGTGGTGCGGCTGGCGATGGTGCCGAAGCCGATGGCGATCCCCGCCGTGTCGGCGAGCGTAAACACCACGTCGTCGGGTGCGACACCCCAGGCATCGGCGACGATTTGCGCAAAGATCGTCTCCATGCCCTGCCCCTGCGGGCAGGCGCCGGACGATACGTAAATCTTTCCGGACGGGTCGACGCGGACCATCGCGCTCTCGAATGGTCCGACGCCGGTACCCTCGACGTAGCAGCCGATGCCGAGCCCGAGATAGCGGCCGGCTTGCCGCTCGGCGCGTTGGCGCTGACGAAAAGACGGCAGCCCGCCGAGCGCGGCAATCACTTTGTTCAGTGCCGCCGGATAATCGCCGCCGTCATAGACGATGGGCTGGCCGTCGCGGTACGGCATGCCCATCGCATAGGGCATTTCGTCGGCCCGGATCATGTTGCGCAAGCGGACTGCGGCGGGTTCGATACCGAGCTCGGCGGCGACCAGATCGATGCTGCGCTCCATCGCAAAGGCGGCTTCCGGGCGGCCGGCGCCGCGATACGGCGCGTTCGGCGTTTTGTTGGTGGCGGCAATGCTGGCCGCGATGGCGATGGCGTCGATCTTGTAGGGGCCGGGCAGATGCACGGCGGTATTGTAGACGACGCCGGCGCCGATCGGATTCCACGCCCCGCAATCGACGATGAAGCGGTCGCGCAGCGCCAGGATGCGGCCGGTGTCGTCGAACCCGACTTCCACATCGTGGATCTGATCGCGGGAATGGCAGGAGCACAGCAGATGCTCGTGGCGGTCCTCGATCCACTGCACCGGCCGGCCGAGCCGACACGCCAGATAGGGAATCAGCAGGTCTTCCGGATAGACGTGGCCCTTGACGCCGAAGCCGCCGCCGACGTCGAGCGCGAGGCAGCGGATCCGAGCTTCGGGAAGTTTCAGGACCGCGGCCGCCTCGCGGCGCAGCCAGTGCACCACCTGGGTCGCCGACCAGATCGTGACCGAACCGGTGCGCGGATCGTGCAAGCCGACCACGCCGCGGCCTTCCATCGGCATGGCGGCGTAGCGGTGGTGATGAAAGCGGCGCTTGAGACGGCGCGGCGCCCGCTTGAACGCGCCCTCGGCATCGCCCTTGCCGACTGTGAAGGCGCCGATCAAGTTGGTGCCAAATCGCTCATGGACGATCGTAGCGCCGGCGCCGAGCGCCTGCTCGGGATCGACGACGGCCGGCAGCGGTTCAAGGTCGAGGCCGACCAGTTCCGCCGCATCCTCGGCCGCATAACGGCTCTCCGCCACGATCACGGCCACCGCCTCGCCGACGTGCCGCACCTTGTCGAAGGCAAGCAGCGGCTGTTGCGGATTGATGAACTTGTGCTGGACCTGCGCCGTCCATTTGCTGGGCAGCGCGAGCTGCGTGTCCGGCACCGGCGGCAGGACCTTGGCGAGCTCCGGGCCGGTCAACGCGAAGGCGACGCCGGGCGACGCCACGGCGCGCGTCACGTCGATCGCCTTGATGCGGGCGTGCGCCACCGGGCTCCTGACAAACACCGCGTGGAGCATCTGCGGCAGCTTCAGATCGGCGATAAATTGCCCGCGGCCGGTCAACAAGCGTCGATCTTCGCGCCGCGTCATCGAGCGGCCGATGTAGGGCGTATTCGCGAGATCGTTCATCGTCCGGACATGAGCTTCCCGGCGCCCATCACCGGTCGCCGCGTTTATTCTACGCCCGAACGGCCCACCGCGACATAGCGAAACGCCGCCCGCCTCATCTCGTCGGCGCGATAGATGTTGCGCAGATCGACGATCACCGGCTGTGCCATCAGGCTCTTGAGGCGGGCGAGGTCGAGGGCGCGGAATTGCTCCCACTCGGTGGCGATCACCACGGCATCGGCGCCTTCCGCCGCCGCATAGGCGCTATTGCGATAGTGGATCGCCGGCAGCTGCGGCTTGGCCTGCTCCATGCCGGCCGGATCGTAGGCGCGCACCGTGGCGCCGAGATCCTGCAGCGCGACGATCAGCGGGATGGCCGGCAAATCGCGGGTGTCGTCGGTGTTGGGCTTAAACGTCAGTCCGAGCACCGCGACCGTCTTGCCGCGCACCGAGCCGCCGAGCGCCGCCACCACCTTGCGCGCCATGGCGCGCTTGCGCTGATCGTTGGCCATGGCCACTGCTTCGACGATGCGCAACGCCACGCCATGATCGTGCGCGGTTTTCAACAAGGCGGAGGCGTCCTTGGGAAAGCAGGAGCCGCCGAAACCGGGGCCGGCATGGAGGAATTTCGCGCCAATGCGGTTGTCCAGCCCCATGCCGCGCGCGACCTCCTGCACGTCGGCACCGACCTGCTCGCACAGATCGGCGATTTCGTTGATGAAGGTGATCTTGGTCGCCAGAAAGGCGTTGGCCGCGTATTTGATTAGCTCGGCGGTGCGGCGGCTGACGTAAAGCAGAGGCGGCTCATTCAGATACAGCGGCCGATAGATCTCGGCCAGCACGTTGCGGGCGCCGGCATCGTCGGTACCGACCACGATGCGGTCGGGATGCTTGAAATCCTGGATGGCCGCGCCCTCGCGCAGGAATTCCGGATTGGAGACGACCTGGAGGTCGGCGTCGGGGCGCTTTTCGCGCAGGATGCGCTCGATCTCGTCTCCGGTGCCGACCGGCACGGTCGATTTGGTCACCACCACCGCCGTTGCCGACAACTGCGCCGCGATCTCGCGCACGGCGTCATAGACGAAGCTGAGGTCGGCATGGCCGTCGCCGCGGCGCGACGGCGTGCCGACGGCGATGAACACCGCCTCGGCGGCGGCGACCGCGGCCAGGTCGACGGCAAAGCTCAGGCGCTCCTGCCGGACATTGGCGGCCACCAGATCGGCCAAGCCGGGCTCGAAAATCGGAATCTCGCCGCGATTGAGCGCGGCCACCTTTTCGGCATCCTTGTCGATGCAGGTCACGTGGTGGCCGAAGTCGGCGAAGCAGGCCCCGGAAACCAGTCCGACATAGCCGGCACCGATCATGGTCACGCGCATCTACAGCTCCGTTGCCACTTCAGGTCTCATCCGGCCCCGCGGGCGGCGGCGCGGTGCCTTCGAATTCATCGAGCGTCGCTGCCGGCGCGGCGTGGGCGCGCTCGCCCATCAGCGACAGCCAGCGCCGCCCGAACAGTACGATGACAAGCACGCCATAAAACGCCCCGCCGAGCAGCGTCACCGCCGCGAGTTCCGCCACATCGCGAAACCTCGACAGCGACGATAACAGATGTGTGACAATAGGCGTCGCAATCAACAGGAACACGGCGAACGAAAGCCCTGCCACGCCGAGCCTGGTCAGCGACGATTTCAACGTCGCATCGAGGGCGATGAAGCCGGCGCGCGCCGCCAGCCACAGCACGACGATAAAGTTGATCCAGGCGCCGATCGAGGTCGCCAGCGCCAGCCCGACCTGGGCCAGCGAGCCCATCAAGGCGATCTTGCAGACGATATTGACCGCGGTGCCGGTCAGCGCCGCCTTGACCGGGGTGAGCGTATCGCCGCGCGCCAGAAACGGCGCGACAACGCTGCGGATCAGCACGAAAGGGACAAGGCCGATGGTGTAGGCCACAAGCGTCATGGCGGCAGCGTGGGCATCTTCGGCGGTGAAAGCGCCGCGCACGAACAGTCCCTTCATGATGAGCTCGGGGACCACCAGAAAAGCCACCACGCATGGGATCGCCAGCAACAGTGCGAACTCGATGGCGCGATTTTGCGACGAGCGCGCGCCTTCGTGGTCACCGGTCGAGACCCGGCTCGTCATCTCCGGGAACCAGCACCGTGCCGACCGCAATGCCGATCACGCCGATCGGCAATTGATCGATGCGGTCGGCGTAATACAGCGCCGAGAGCGCGCCCGCGGTGAGGAAACTGGCGATGATCGTGTCGGCGAACAGCGCGAGTTGGGTGCCGGCTGATCCCACGGTGGCAGGAACGAGCGCCTTGAAGAAGCGGCGTACGTCGTCGTCGAAGGACAGCCGGCGAAACGACGGCATGACGCCGGCGCGCCACGCATCGCCGCCGACCAGCGCGGCTTGCAGCACGCCCGAGATCAGCACGCCCCACGCCGCCGCGTAGCCGGCGCCTGGAAAAAACCCGGCGAGCGCCAGCGTCGCCATCATCGCCGCATTAAGGAGGATCGGGGCGGCGGCGGCGGCGGCGAAGCGATGCAGCGCGTTGAGAATGCCGCCCCACAGCGTCACCAGCGTGATGAGCAGCAGGTAAGGAAACGTGATCCGCGTCAGGTTTACCGCGAGCGCGAACTGCGCCGGCTCGCGGGAAAATCCGGGCGCCAGCACATCGATGGCCTGGGGCGTGAAGATCAGTGCGAGCGCGAGCAGCGACAGCTGGGTGGCAAGCAGCAGCGTGAAGATGCGGTCGCTGAACCGCTTTGCGGCCGTATCGCCGCCTTGCGTACGCACGCGCGCATAGGCCGGAATGAACGCGGCATTGAATGCGCCTTCAGCAAAGATGGCCCGAAAGTGGTTCGGCAGCCGGAACGCGACAAAGAAAGCGTCGGCGACCGGCCCGGCGCCGATGATCGCCGCCAGCATGATGTCGCGGAGAAAGCCGGTCAGGCGCGAAAGCAGCGTATAGCCGCCGACGGTGAGGATCTTTTTGAGCATGAAGTGGACCAGTTACACCGCTCGTCCCCGGCTAAACCGGCGACCCGGACGATTCGTCCCGCGATAAGCACTCTTACTCCGGATTCCCGCTCGCGCGGGAATAAGCGGGAACTCTATCCTGCCAGTTCCCGCCGCAGCGCCTCGACGATGCGATCCTGGACCGGCGGCTCGAGATAGGCGTGCATCGGCAGGCTGATCACCTCATCGGCAAGCTGCTCGCTGACCGGCAAGCCGCCGTCGACCACCGGGAAGTTTCGATACGCCGCCTGGCGGTGCAGCGGCTTGGCGTAATAGACGGCAGTCGGGATGCCGCGCGATTTGAGCGCGGCGCCCAGCGCGTCGCGCCGCCCCGGCTTTAGCCGGATGGTGTATTGCGCCCAGACCGAAGTCGACTGGTTGCCGACGCACGGTGTGCTTGCGACATCGGCGAGGCATTCCGCATAACGGCGAGCCACCGCCTGTCGCGCGGCGATCTCGTCGGAAAAGATCTTGAGCTTCTCGATCAGCACTGCGGCCTGGATGGAATCGAGCCGGCCGGTGACGCCGATGTGCAAGGCGTCGTATTTGTCGTGGGGGCTCTCGCCGTGCACGCGCAGGCTTTTCACGCGCGCCGCCAAGGCATCGTCGTCGGTGAACACCGCGCCGCCGTCGCCATAGCAGCCGAGCGGTTTGGCCGGGAAAAAACTCGTCGCGGTGGCGGTCGCCAGCGCACCGAGCTTGCGGCCGCGATAGGTCGCGCCGAACGCCTGCGCTGCATCGTCGAGCACCAGCATGCCGTGAGCGGCGGCAATCGCCGCGATCGCGTCATGATCGGCCGGCAAGCCGAAAAGGTCGACCGGGATCACGGCTTTCGGCTTGAGCCCGAGCCGCTTGGCCGTCGCCACGGCGCGTTCCAAGCTTGCCGGATCGAGATTGAAACTGTCGGCCAGCACGTCGGCCAGGACCGGAGTGGCGCCGATGAGCGCGACCTGCTCGGCGGTCGCGTGGAATGTGAAAGCCGGACAGATCACCGCGTCGCCGGGACCTATCCCCCAAGCCAACAGCACCAGCAACAGTGCGTCGGTGCCGCTGGCGCATCCGATCGCGTGTTTGGCGCCGCAGAATGCGGCCAACTCGGCTTCCAGCGCGCGCACCTCAGGCCCCTGGATGAACTGACAGTGGGCCAGCACCCGGCCGATCGCGTCGTCGACGGCGCGGCCGAGGCGGCGGCGCTGAGCGGCGACATCGATGAACGGGATCGGCCTTTCGTCCACGCGCGCGTGCTGATTTATCGATTGGTCCAAGCCTGGCCGGCGCCCATCAGCCGACGACCCGGCGCGGGCCTTTGCGCGGCGGCGCGCTGGAATGCGCCGTGCGCGCGCTCAGGCAGCGAATCGCGATTTCGAGGCTGGCGACGCCCTCCTCGCCGGTCACGGCCGGCGTCTCGCCGCTGCGCACCGCATTGATGAACGCGACCAATTCGGCGCGCAACGGCTCCGCATAGCCCACCGAGAGGTGCCGCATCGAATAGCTGCCGTCCGGTTGGAAGCCGAAACATTCAGTGACCTGAAGCGTCAACAGGTCGGCCATGAGATATTTGTCGCGCGTGGCGATGTGAATGTTGCGCGCCTTGAACGGCGTCAGCCAGTTGGTGTTGATGTGCGCCAGCACGCCCGAGGCGGTGCGAAACTGCAGCAGCGCGATGTCCTCGCGCTCGGCGACCGCGCTCGAGGTCTGCGGTTGGATCTCGACAATCTCCGAATCGGTGAACCAACGGATCAGATCGATATCGTGCACCGCGAGATCGATGACAACGCCGACATTCGACATGCGCGGCGGAAACGGCCCGACCCGGGTAATGGCTATGGAAAGGATGCTCTGATCCTGGATCGCGCGCTTGAGCGATTGCACCGCCGGGTTGAAGCGCTCGACATGGCCCGCCATCAGGGTGACGCCGGACCGGCGCGCCGCCGCGACGATGGCGCTCCCCTCTTCGATGGTGGAGGCGATCGGCTTCTCGACCAGAATGTGGATGCCCCGGGTGGCGCATTCGATCGCAATCTCGCGGTGCAGGAGGGTCGGCGCGGCGATGGTCATGGCGTCGACGCCGCGCTCGATCAGCGCGTCGAGCTCGGCGAACGCCGCACAGCCCACAGTTCGCGCCACGAATTCCCGCTGCTTGGCGTCGGGATCGACCACGCCCACGAGCGTAACCCCCGGTAGCTCGGCGAGAACGCGGGCGTGATTGCTGCCCATGACGCCGACGCCGACAACGCCAATACGCAATGTGTTGTCCGCGTCCACCCTGCCTGCCTCAGTCATGACCCCGATGGCCCCCTACGCAGCCACTCCACCCCACCCTTCCGTAGCATGATCCGGGCCAGCTTGGCGACACAAGCCGCAAGGACCTGTGAACACGTTTGGATTCAATTCGTTGCATGAGGCGCCGCATCAGCCCGTTGGGGATCGGCTTTTGTTCCCGCCGGGGCCCCGCCTGGCAGGCATTTCGACCTGGCGCCGAGCTTTCGTTTACGGGGCCCGGCGTCCGGCCGGCGCCCGCTGGCGATTGACCGGCGCTTGCGAGCATCGGGCCCGGATCGAACGCCGGGCAGCATTGCGCGCCAGGTTCCGCGGGCAACGCAATCAGCCGCGACGACGCGGGCGGAGCGACACGCGGATCGATGTTCGATCGGGTTGCCGCGCTCATTCATGGCGTTGATGACGGAGCTGCTCGCGTTTGACGATTTCGAGATCCGCCTGCACCATCTCCTTGACGAGTTCATCAAACGACAGTCGATGCTGCCAGCCGAGCTTCGCCAGCGCCTTCGACGGATCGCCCAACAGGTTGTCCACTTCGGTCGGGCGGAAATATCGAGGATCAATCTCGACCAGAACTTGACTGGTCCTCTGGTCGACGCCTTGCTCTTCGGCGCCGCGGCCGCGCCACACCACGGTTCGTCCTATGAGGCTGAATGCCTTTTCCACGAACTCGCGCACGCTGTGCAACTCACCCGTTGCCAGCACATAGTCGCCGGGCTCGGGCTGCTGCACCATCGCCCACATGCCCTCGACGTATTCGCGCGCGTGGCCCCAGTCGCGGCAGGCATCCAGATTACCCAGATAAAGACGGTCTTGAATTCCGTACTCTATCGCCGCGACCGCTCTGGTGATTTTGCGGGTGACGAAGGTTTCGCCGCGTATCGGGCTTTCATGGTTGAACAGAATGCCGTTTGAAGCGTGCATGCCGTAAGCTTCACGATAATTCACGGTGATCCAGTAGCTGTACAGTTTCGCGGCCCCATACGGCGAACGCGGATAGAACGGAGTGGTTTCGTTCTGCGGGGTTGCGGCGGCCTTGCCATAAAGCTCCGAAGTGGACGCCTGATAGAAGCGAGTCACCTTCTCGCGCCCGAGAATTCGAATGGCCTCGAGCAGCCGCAACGTGCCGACGGCATCGGCGTTGGCGGTATATTCCGGCGTCTCGAACGAGACCTGGACGTGACTCTGCGCCGCCAGATTATAGATCTCGCCGGGCTTGGTTTCCTGAACGATCCGTATCAGATTGGTCGAGTCCGTAAGATCTCCGAAATGCATGAAGAAGCGAACATTGGGCAGGTGTGGATCGCTATAGAGGTGATCGACGCGCTCCGTGTTGAATGACGATGAGCGTCGTTTGACACCGTGGACAAGATATCCCCTGTTCAAGAGGAATTCGGCCAAGTATGCGCCGTCCTGGCCGGTGACCCCGGTGATGAGAGCCACCTTGTCTGTCATCTGTTTGGTTCTTTCGTTGGATCGGCCAAATCCCTGACTTGGGACACCAAGTCCCCGCTTTGGAACCAAGTCCCCGCTTTGGGACCAAGTCCCCGCTTTGGGACCAAGTCCCCGCTTTGCGAGCCGGCGCAAAAGCGCCTCCGCTAACGGACGAGCGCCCACCGCCATACGCCAAATTCTATCCGACCATCTCTCCCCGTCGCTGAACAAGAGCGACGGTATTTTATCACAGCAGCCTGATTGGGCCTTGAATACCAATGGCCGGTTCGGTTTTCAAGACACCAGCAAAATCATAGAGTTCGCCGGCCACTGCGGGCTGGCGGGTTCGGCATCGGTGCATATTTGGCGCGCCGTGCGGCCAATGTTTCGGCCGTCAATCGCGACGCGGTCATTGGTGTCGCCTTCGGGCCAAATCGACGTGCCGTTCAAGGCGACGATATTCCCGGTGTTAAAAATTCGTAACCCGATTGTCACCTCGGCTACGTCATCGCGTCAATCTTGTTTCCTAGCGTCTTTCTGCTCGCACGTGGGCTCGACCCCGCGGCGAAGGAACATAAGGGGCTCAAATGCACAAGATTGTCCGGTACACACTCGGCGCCGTCGGCCTAGTCGTCGCCGCAGGCGCCACTCCCGCCTTGGCAGCCACCAGTTGCCAGCTCGGCATGGGTTCGCAGAACTCTGGCGGAATACGGCACGTCGTTTATTTACAATTCGACAACGTGCATCTGCGCCGCGACAACCCGAACGTGCCTTCGGATCTCGAGCAGATCCCCGCCCTGTTGAATTTCCTGCAAAATAACGGGACGGTGTCCAACAATCATCATACGCCTCTTATTTCGCACACGTCGGTTGATATCGTCTCGTCCATGACGGGCGTGTACGGCGACAAATTCGGCTTCTCGGTCGGCAACAGCTTCGGTTTCTTCGATCCGACCGGCGCACCGCATTTCCAAAGCTCCTTTGCCTATTGGGCCGACACCGTCAACGAGGGCACCGCGATCGATCCCATCCGTGTTCCGCAACACGTCGATCAGCGCGGCAAAACTCATCCCGCGCCGTGGGTGCCATACACCCGCGCCGGATGCGACGTCGGCGCCTTCTCGATCGCCAATATCGAGCTCGAGAACACCACCACCGACGTCGATACCGTGTTCGGCCCCACCTCCCCCGAGCACAACGAGAATTCCACCAATCCGACGCTGGCTCATGCCGACTTCGAGGGCATCGCGATTCACTGCGCACTGGGCAGCGCGCTGTGCGGCGGCTCGCAGCATGCCGCTGCCGATGCGCTCCCCGACGAGCCGAACGGCTACGTCGGCTTCCAGGCTCTCTACGGCAACAAATACGTCGCCCCCGCCATCAATAGCGGCAATGGTTTCGTGCTCGATCTCGACGGCAATCACATCCAGGACGGCAACGGCAACGACGGCTTCCCGCAGAGCTTCGATCCGGCGCCGACGCAAACCCTCGGCTACGCCGCGCAGATGCTCGAAGCCGGCGTGCCGGTCGTCTATCTCTACATCGAGGATGCCCACGACAACCACGTGAGCACCGCGCAGTTCAGCACCTGCCCAACCAGCCCGGACGGCACCTTTGGTCCCGGCGAGGCTACCTATGTCTGCCAGCTGACCTACTATCAGTCGGCCTTCTCCAAGTTCTTCACCCGGTTGGCGGCCGACGGCATCAACGCGAGCAACACTCTGTTCGTGATCACCGCCGATGAAAACGACCATTTCGCCGGCAACATCGCGGCGGCAACGCCGGCCGGCTGCAATGGCGTCACCGTAGCCTGCACTTATCCGGTCGGCGCCAAGGGCGAGGTCGATGCCGACCTGAGCCCCGTCTTCAACACCGAGTTCGGCAATACCACGCCGTTCAGCGTCCACAGCGACGACGCGCCAACCTTCCACATCAACGGCAACCCGGCGCAGACCGATCCGACGACGCGGACGCTCGAGCAACAGGCGGCCTTGCTCAATGGCTTCGATCCGAATATCGGCGGCGATGCCCTGGTCTCGCAGGCTCTGGCGGATCAATCGGAGATGGCGTTCCTCCACATGATCACCAGCGATCCGGCCCGCTCGCCGAACTTCGTCATGTTCGGCAATCCCGATTATTTCCTCTCGGCGTCGGGCCACACGACGCCGCTCTGTACGCCGACGACCGACTCGGCGAGTTGCTTTGTGCAGTCGCGCGGTTTCGCCTGGAACCACGGCGACATGCAGCATGAAATCGTCCAGACGTGGCTCGGTCTGGTCGGCCCCGGCGTCAATGTTGGCACGACCGGCCAGTTTACCGACCACACCGACATCCGTCCGACCATCATGGCTCTCACCGGCCTGACGGACGATTACACTCACGATGGACGCGTGCTGTTCGAAGTGCTCAACAGCGCTTCGCTGCCCGCATCCGTGCAAGCCCACCTGCCGACTCTGACCCAACTGGCGGAGGTCTACGAGGAGATCAATGCCCCGACGGGCAAGCTCGCGCTGCGCACCCTCACCGGCATGTCAAGCCGGGCGCTGGCCGGAAACAGCGCGACCTACAACGTGCTGGAGGCCAAAATCCAGAATCTGACGCTGCGGCGCAACGAGATCGCGCAACAGATCATCGGCATGCTTGAAGGCGCCGCCTTTGGCGGCGAAGACATCGATGAACTGGCTGCGGCCGACTTGATCGCCGCCGCCAAGGCCTTGCTGGTGGCGCCGAACAGCCACGACTTCAACAGCGACAGCGCAAGCGACATCGCCTGGCGCGATGCCGCCGGTAATACGTCGGCGTGGCTGCTGAATGGTCCGCAGATCAAGGCCGCCGGCGCATTCGGAGCCGTCCCCACGACGTTTTCGATCGTCGGACAGCGTGACTTCGATGGCGACGGCAACGCCGACCTGCTGTGGCGGGACAACAGCGGCAATACGTCGATGTGGTTGTTGAACGGCCTGCAGGTTCTTTCGAGCGTCGCAGTCGGCAACATGCCGACCACCTTCTCGGTCGTAGGAACCGGCGACTTCAACAACGATGGCATGGGCGACATTCTGTGGCGCGACGGGAGCGGCAATACATTGATCTGGCTGATGAATGGCAGTCAGGTGGTGTCGTCCGTCAACCTCGGCAATATCGCCACGACCTGGAGCGTCGCAGGCGTTGGCGACTTCAACGCTGACGGCAACGCCGACATCCTGTGGCGGGACAACAGCGGCAATACCGCCATCTGGTTCATGAGCGGCGGTCAAGTCCTGTCGACCGTGAGCCTCGGCAACGTCCCCACCACCTGGGCGGTGGTCGGAACCGGCGACTTCAATGGCGACGGCAAGAGCGACATCCTCTGGCGCGACAGCAGCGGCAATACGGCGATGTGGCTCATGAACGGCGGACAAGTGTTGTCCTCCAACGGAATCGGCAATATCCCGACGACCTGGGCCGTTGCCGAAACCGGCGACTTCGACGGCGACGGCAACTCCGACATTCTCTGGCGCGACAGCAGCGGTGATACGGCGGTCTGGTTCATGGGCGGCGCTCAGATACTGTCCAGCAGCGCGATCGCCACCGTGCCCACGACCTTTACGGTTCAAAGCGCCAACGCCGATTAAGGCATCGGCCCAACTCGCGACGTCGCTCAAGCTTACGCCAACGCCCTTCCGGCCGAATGCCGGGAGGGCGTCCGGCTATCGCAGGGCCGTCCTCCAGGCGGAAAGCGCCGGCGTCAAATGCGCGAGATAGCGGCGCAGTAATGGCGAGCACTTCCCGGCGCGAGACTGGAACGCATCGTTCAGCCCCTCGATCATATCGAGATAGGGCGCTGGACGCAGGTCCGCCTTGGCCGCGCCGAGGAGAACGAGAAATTCGTCGTTGATCTGGTGGCAAAGATTTTCCTGCCAGATATTCCTCGCGTAGTCGGCGTCCTTCAGATGCTCGACCATCGGCTCGCCCACTGCGAGTGCATCACCGTTAAGGTCCATAAGCGTCTTGAGGATGAAGCCGCCCCAGATGTCGCCATACCGGTCGATCACGCCGCCTGGGATGACCTCAACGTGCATTGGCAGTTGATAGGCGGCCGGGACACCTCGCGCCGGAACTGCATGTCCATGGAGCACACCGAAACAAGCTTGGTGCGGGCGATGGTGACCGAACTATGCCGAAGCTGGGCGTCGGGAAAAACGTATCTGCGGCCTTCGACCTTATCGATCGCATTGACGTCGAAGAAACCCTTCCACATGCCGAGAGAAAACAGTTCGAGGTAGGACAGTTCGATGCGCCGATTGGACTGGATGACGACAATCATCGCGCATGGCCTCTCCGCCCTAACCCTGTGCGGGAAGTCGGCGGTCGAGCGCAGCCAGGACCGTTCTCCAGTACGAGTCGGCCGTATTGACCCTCCAATCGAGCTTCTGAACCGTCAAACGGTCTTGGGCTATCTCGACCACAGCCCGGATCCGTCCGTTGGGATCATCGGCCAGGTCCTGCAACAGATGCGGCAACCGGGCGTTCATGGGTTTCAATTCGTTCCATAGCTGAAGGAGGTCCGGGTTCGACAGCAGGATCCTGTTGAACGTGTAGTGGAAGATAAAATACGGATAAGCGCGCAGCATCTTCAGCAGCAAGGGTGTGGTCCACCAGGTGGTGCGCCTGGCATCCTTGTTAAGGATCAACGACAGTTTGGTGACCGCCCATTGCCCGAGGCGGCTGTCTTGGTTCGTGAAGGATGTGGTTCGCCAGAGCTGAAGAAAAGCATCGTGAATCGCGATCAGGATCGGGTTGTTCGGTTCCGCCGCCAGCATCCAATTGCTGGCCAGCCGATCAGGCCCAGGATCACGGAAGGCAAAAAAGCCCGAGCCGTAGACCGACGGCAGCCACCCGTCCAGCGGACGACAGCAATAGGTGGTGGCATCCACCCAAACACCGCCGTAGCGGCGGAGCAGGCAAAGGCGAGCGATCACCGAGAGCTTCTGCAGGGTAAGATCGGGACGATCGACGTCGATTACGCTCTTCAGGTCGATCCAGTCGTCGATCGAATGGCGATCGAGCGCGACGATCCGCCAACCCGAATTGAACCGCTGCCAGGATCGCAGGGCCGCGGCCACCACAGGCGGTGCTTGCGCATAGCCCTGATACCACATCGTCCAGATTGTTCGATTGGTGATATCCACGGGAAAACTCTAAAACTGCGGACTTCTCGGGCGCCGCGCATGACGCGACCGCGCCCGGCTGCCAGTCGCGTTCCAGCGCCGCGGAACTATAGCAAGAGCAGGCGGAAAAGGCATCCAGCCGCCCAGTTCCGGCCGCCATGCCGGCCTGGAGACCGCACGGAAAGCGGCCCAAGACGAAACGGCGTCCTGCCAAAACAACAGCGCCAACCAAAACGATGGCGGCGGGCCTTCGCCCGCCGCCATCGCAATTCTCGTCAGCTTCGTTGCAGCCCAGTCGGGGGCCTCAGGACCGGCCCGTCGACCGCAGCGGCTTACGGGTTGGTGGCCGTTCCCTGGACCGTCCAAACGAGGGGGACGTTGCCGACAAACGCGCTGGACAATACTGATCCACCGTTCATGAACCACATCGCCACGCCGCCGCCGGTGGTATCCCGCCAGAGCAAATCGCTCCGGTAGTCGAAGTTGAAGTCTGTGCTTTGGGCAATCAGCCAGTTGGGCGCTACACTGCCGACCGGCAACGCCGAGGAGACCTTGCCGCTGCTGTTCAACAGCCAAACAGAGACGTTGCCGGCACCGTCGCGCCACAGAATGTCGAGAATGCCGTCACCGTTGTAGTCTCCCAGTGCGGCGATCGTGTAGGTGAGGGGAACGGTTCCTTGAGCTACAGTCGACAAAACCGTCGCGCCGTTCATGGTCCACATCGCCACATCGCCGAGCGTGTCCCGCCAGACGACCTGATTGTGGCGACTTCCCACGATCGACCAGTTGGTGGGAATGTTCGCAACATACGCGGCCGACGTGACGTTTGCACCGTTCATAATCCACACGACGACATTACCACTGGTATCACGCCAGAGAATGTCGGCCCTGCCGTCGCCGTTGTAGTCTCCGGTTCCGGCAACGGACCAGGTGGTGGGGACGTTTCCGAGTGGCACATTTGACGTCAAGACGCCGTTGGTCATCAGCCACATCGCGACGTTACCACTGGTGTCGCGCCACAGCAGGTCGAGATTGCCGTTACCGAGGAAGTCACCCTTGCCGACAATGGACCAGGTGTTGGAGAGTGTGCCGACCGCCACGCTGGACGCGACCGACGCACCGTTCATGGCCCAGAACGCGACGTCACCGCTGGTGTCTCTCCAGATGATGTCGGCGCCCAGTGCGCTTCCATTGTTTCCAACCGCCTGGAACACCATGATGCAGCCGTTCGTGTCGGGAATCCCGAATTGGCTGCACAGCGTGGCACCGGACGTGCTCGACACCGGGAAGAAGACATGTCCGGTCGTCGGATCGGAGGCGACCGAGTGGTTGCCGCCGGCTGCCCTGGTCGGACAATTATAGAGGCCCGTGACAACGCTCGTACCCTCGGTATCCGTCGCCGCGGCGACGACGCCGAGATGCTGCGGACCCGCGGTGATGGGAGGAGAGCAACTCGCGTTTCCGAGCGGCGGCGGCGGGTTGAAGCTCGATTCCGCCAGCTGGTAGGTTTTCGAGAAGGCGTCATAATTGACCTCGTCCGAGCCCGCCTCATTCAAGAGCGTGGCAAAGACAGAGCCCGCGACTCCGCCCGTCGTTCCATCGTTGATGATGGCCGTTGGGAAGCCGTTGGCAGGCTGACCCGGTCCGCCGTTACACCCCAGCAGGATTTGCGGCGCAGGCCCGATGGTCATGCCCTGCGGCCCGCGGCAGGCGGTGACCGGAATGAGGTAGGTGGTGATCACACTCAGGGTGACCGGATCCATCTTGGTCACGCCGCCGTTCGCGGAGTTGTCGCCAGGGCCGTTGACCTCCGGAACCGAGATGTAGAACTTCTGATCGCGCGGATTCCACTGACACTGCTCGATGCCGTTGGTGGCGAGCGGGGTGCCGCTGGTACCGTCGAAAGCCAGCTTCTTGATGATCGTGTGGGTCGCGATATTGAAAAAGGTTACGAACGGCGGGCTATCGGCATTGTTCGCCGCTGCCGCGACCTGATGGACCGGATCGTAGCACATCTCGTCAACCCGGTTTACCCCGCCGGTGCTGATGTTGGCGATCATCGGGTAGGTGCCGCCCATCGAGAAGACCTTCAACGTGCTGTTGCCGTCGCCGGCCCAGATCTCCTTGCTGTTGACGATCATCACGCCGTCGGGGCCGGACGTGTTGTTGTTTCCAGTAGCGCCCGTGAACACGCCTTTGCCCACCAGGAAGGTCTCCTGGAGCGTTTGGGTGTTGAACAGATCGACCGCCTGTTGCGTCCGGTCGCCCAAGACATAGGAGCTGGTCGCCGGATCGACGAAACTGATATCGAAGCTGTTGATCGTCGGCACCGTCGTCGACGTCTGCGCCATGGCGCCGATCGGCACCAGGCTTTGCGCAAGCGCGGGCGTTACCGCACTGACCATCAAGGTCGCCGCCACCGCGCCGGCAACGTATATTGCCGTGTCGGTTGGTCTTCGAATCCGCGCATTGCTAAGTAGTTTCATCGCTCCCTCCAATCCAATTGTCATCTGCCGGCGCCGATGGCAGGCGCCGCAGTCATTTGCGAGATCTTGACGTTGAGCCGGCAGAAAAAACACCGGCCAGAAGTTGGTATAACAGTGCCGTTAGGGCACCGCGCTTTATGAAAGTCCTTCGACCGGGTAAGTCGGCAAAAAAGCCCCGACCCCAAGTTTGGATGCTGGTGCTATAAGAGCGCCTTATGCCTATGCGATCATCAACAGTGCGAGCCGGAAGAAATCCCCGACCCAGGAAGTTGGCCGCCCGTGACACCACACACAGTCGGACGACCAAATGCTTCGACGCACCTGGATTTCAAGTGCATACGCAATCATCCTCATTTTGAAACGCGAAGTCAATCCAGATTGATCAAACCGGCGGGTCGCCGCGCGAGCACTGGAACTTTCGAATCAGATCGTTACCGTAGGCCAACGACCGCATCAAATCGATCGCCGCAGGCTCCGCGCTCACACGCATAGGATCGCGGCCCATTAAGGATTCACACACGACAAAAACCAATGTACTGTGAGTTCCCGGGCACGCTCCGTGGCGCCGCGACCGGCGCACAGCTATTCAACCGTGTCACACCAATTGCGCAGTGAAGTTATAATCGTGAACCCGAATGGCTGCTGGAGCGACCAACGCTGGGCAACGCTGGGAGGAAACCATGATGCTGCGATTGACCCGGCCCCTCGGACTGGCGCTCTTCGCGTGCATGATCGCGATGGCAATAGCGGTTGTCCCCGCCCGCACCCAGCAGTCGCCAAAAATCATAACGCCGCCGCTGTCCATACCGCAGTCAAACTATTACCAGCAGCATCCGCAGGAATTCCAGCAATTACGCGATCGCCTGTCGCAGAGCGCCGCGCAGGCTAGCCGCGCCGGCACCCGATTGGCACCGGGAGAAGTTCCAGCCGCCGGCGCTTGGACGACGCTGACCAACATTCCGAACGTTTTCAGCGGGGCTTTGCAAAACCCGCTGCTGCTGACCGACGGCACGGTCATTGCCCAAGACGAATGTGCTTCCGATTGGTGGAAGCTTACTCCCGACAACACGGGAAGTTATATCAACGGCACCTGGTCGCAAATTGGCTCGCTGCCGAGCGGTTATTTCCCGCTGTTCTATGGTTCCGGGGTGCTGCCGGATGGACGGGTGATCATCGAAGGCGGTGAGTACAACAATGCCTCCAGCGACTGCGGCAACGGCGCCTGGACGAATCTGGGCGCCATTTATGATCCGGTCGCCAATACTTGGACCGCGGTGAACCCGCCGAGCGGATGGTCCAAAATCGGCGATGCCGCCGGCATCGTTCTCGACAACGGCGCCTTCATGCAGAGCGATTGCTGCGACTACCCGCCGCCGCTGGCGGCGTTGCTCAACGCCGGCAGTCTGACCTGGACATCAACCGGCAGCAGCAAGTTGGATCGGTATGACGAGGAGGGATTCGCCAAACTGGCCAACGGCAAAATCCTCGATGTCGATGCCCATACGTCCGGAAGCTGCAGCAAAACATCTGAACTCTACAATCCCGGCACCGGCGCCTGGAGCGCCACCGGCAGTACGATCGATCAGGAGGCGGATTGCAGCAATCCGGCCAATGATCCGAGCTATGAGCTTGGACCTCTGGTGATGGGGCAAAATGGTACCGCTGTTATTTTCCCCGGCGTCCTCTGCGGCGACATGGCGAACACGAATTGCGCCAACTTGAGCGCGGGCTACGTGGTGACGGGCACGATCGACTCTTACAATGTGGGCAATGGCGTCTGGTCGTCCGTTGCCGTGGTCCCGACGGTGGGCAACTTTCATTATTCGCTGGCCGACGCGCCGGCGGCAGTCCTGCCTGACGGCAACATCCTGTTTGCCGCAAGCCCCGACTATCAGGCCTTTGTGGCGCCGACGCACTACTTCGAAATGACCCCTGGCGGCGCCATCACGCAAGTCGGCGACACGGCAGACGCCTCGTCTATCGGGTCTTTCGAGGATAACTTCCTGCTGTTGCCGACCGGCGAGGTCCTGGACCTCAGCCAAGCCGGAAACATGCAAATCTACACCCCGCTCGCGGGCTCCTTTCAGCCGAGCTGGCAACCGGTCATCACCTCGGTGCCCGGCTGCGTTGCTCCCGGCGCGACCTATCTGGCGAAAGGCACCCAGCTCAACGGACTGACCGAGGGCACCTATTACGGCGATGACGTGCAGGCCGCGGTCAACTTCCCCCTCATAAAGATCGTCAACAACGGCACCGGTCACGTCTCCTATGCCAGGACGTTCAACCACAGCACGCGTTCGATCGCCCCAGGCGTGTCGGTAACCACGAGCTTCAAGGTCGCGAGCGCGACCGAGACCGGGGCGAGCACGCTCTATGATGTGGGCGCTGGCATTCCGTCAGCCGGCACGCCCGTCACGGTGAGCAGCACGTGTCCCGGCAGCCTCACCGACACCCACGACTTCAACGGCGACGGCAAGAGCGACATCCTGTGGCGCAACACCAGTAGCAATGTCGCGGCGTGGCTGATGAACGGCGGCACGGTCTCGCAGTCGGCGGGGCTCGGCACCGTGACCAGCGCTTTCTCGGCCATCGGCCAGCACGACTTCAACGGCGACGGCAAGGCCGACATCGTGTGGCGCGACACCAGCGGCAACATCTCGATGTGGTTCCTCAACGGCGCCGCGGTATCCTCGACCGCCGCCGTCGGTAACCTGACCAGCAACTGGACGCTCTACGGCACCGGCGATCTCAACGGCGACGGCAAGGGTGACCTGCTGTGGCGCGACAGCGGCACCGGCACCGTGGCGGTGTGGTTCATGAACGGCGCGACCGTCGCCTCGACGACGAGTTTTGGAGCAGTGGGCAGCAACTGGACCATCCTCGGCGACGCAACCGGCGGCATTCTGTGGCGCGATACCGCCGGCGACATCGCGCTGTGGGCCGTGCAGAACGGCCAAGTGACAAGCTCCAACGGCCTCGGCACCGTGACCAGCAATTTCGTGCTGCAAGGCGCCGGCGACTTCAACGGCGACGGCGGCATCGACCTGCTGTGGCGCGACACCAACACCGGCACGCTGTCGATCTGGTTCACCAATGGCGTATCGGTTACGTCGGCGGCGAGTGTCGGCACCCTGCCGAGCAACTGGAACGTCGTCCAGATCGGCGACTACAACGGCGACACCAAGAGCGACATTCTGTTGCTCGACAGCGTCGGCGATGTTGCGGCGTGGCTGATGAACGGCTCGACGGTGTCTTCATCGGTCGGCATCGGCAATGTCGGAACGACCTGGCAGGTGCAAAGTGTCAACGCTAATTAATGAATGCCCGCTGACCGCCTTCGACGTCGGCATTCCGTAGCACTGTATCCGGACACGCTCGCGAGTACTTTCGGCGGCGTTAAGCGCCCGATATCTCACATTGTCGCTGAGGATCGGCAACGATGAGGATTGCAAATGCGCGGGCACCGCTTATCTCATCCGGATTGTCTGAGGAGGTTTCAAATGACGCGTGCACGCATTGCGACGGCAACCCGTTCGGCTCGGGTCGGCGCGGCCGGGACGAGCAGGACGTGGTCGGCAAAATCGCTCAGACTTGCGCTGATAGCCTTGGCCCTTGCCATTGTCTCGCCGATTGTTGCGACGGCGCAGACCGTCAGCTTCCAGGGGCTCGGCTTTCTGCCCGGCACCAGCCCCAGCGGGAGTTGGGCTACCGCCATCAGTTCCGGCGGCAGCGTCGTGGTCGGCTACGATGATTACAGCGGTGGTCTCGCGGAAGCTTTTAGCTGGACCGCGGGGACCATGACGCCGCTCGGCTTCCCGGGGGGAACGACCCAAAGCAGAGCCTTGGGCGCGAACTCCAACGGCTCGGTGATCGTCGGCTATAGCTCGGGTAGCGTCGGCTTCCCCGTTATTTGGGTCAACGGAACCCCGACAATACTTCCGCAGAGTACGAACCCGAACGCTGGCAACGCGCCTTGCGGCGCGGTCGTATATGGCGTGGACGCCAACGCCACGGCGCTCGGCAGTTCGGTCATCGCCGGACAGGACGCCACCCCCGGCTGTGGCCCCGGCGTTGCCACCGAATGGATCAATGGCTCAGAGATCAACATCTTTCCCAACCCCATTTCCATCTGTGGGACCACGTCCTCCGGACTGTCCTATGGGGCAAGTGGCGACGGGTCGGTCGTGGTCGGGTCGGTCGGCTACTGCTACCAAGTCAACAGTTCCATAGAGGTGACGGGTACGGCCTTTATCTACAACAACAAGTCCGGCTCGCCGACTTTCATCGATCCGCCCACCGCCAGCAGCCCTCTCAACAGTACGGCATACGCCGCCAATTCCGATGGAACGGTCGTGGTCGGAACGATCGATGCGCCGGGCTCGGGGGGCGTCACCCAGAATGCCTTCCGTTGGACCCAAGCCACCGGGTTGGTCACTCTCGGCCCCGCGGCGACCTTTGCTTCCGCGCTCGCGGTCAGTGCCGATGGCTCGGTCGTCGTCGGGAACATGGGAAACCCCGGCCCGGCGTTTCGCTGGACGGCCGCAACCGGATTCCAGAATCTCCAGACGCTGCTGACAGCGAACGGCGCCGGCGCCAGCCTCAATGGCTGGAGCCTCATGCAGGCCACGGGGGTCTCCGCCGACGGCACGGAGATCGTCGGTCGGGGGACGGGACCCGGTTCTATGGCGCAAGCCTGGATTGCCCATGTACCCGTGGCGGCGACGACGATCGGCGTCAATGCCCACGACTTCAACGGCGACGGCAAGAGCGACATCCTGTGGCGCAACGCCAACGGCACTCTCGCGGCGTGGCTGATGAATGGCGGCACAATCTCGCAGTCGGCGGGGCTGGGCACCGTGACCGCCGCCTTCTCGATCATCGGCCAGCACGACTTCGATGGGGACGGTAAAGCCGACGTCTTATGGCGCGACAGTAGCGGCAACGTCTCGCTGTGGTTCATGAACGGCGCCGCGGTATCATCGGCTGCCGCGGTCGGCAACCTGACCAGCAACTGGACGCTCTATGGCACCGGCGACCTCAACGGCGACGGCAAGGGCGACCTGTTGTGGCGCGACAGCGGTAGCGGCACCGTGGCGGTCTGGTTCATGAACGGCGCAACCGTCGCCTCGACGGCGGTTTTCGGCGCGCTGCCCAGCAACTGGACCATCGTCGGCGATGCCAATGGCGACATACTATGGCGTGACACCGCCGGCGACATCGCGCTGTGGGGCGTGCAGAACGGCCAGGTGACGAGCTCCAGCGGGCTCGGCACCGTGACCAGCAACTTCGTGGTGCAGGGCGTCGGCGACTTCAACGGCGACGGCAAGATCGACATCCTGTGGCGCGATACCAATTCGGGCGCGCTGTCGATCTGGTTCACCAACGGCACCCAGGTCACGTCTGGTGCCTTGGTCGGCACGCTGCCGAGCAACTGGAGCGTCGCCCAGGTCGGCGACTACAACGGCGACGCCAAGAGCGACATTCTGCTGCTCGACAGCGCCGGCGATCTTGCGGTGTGGCTGATGAACGGCGCGACGGTGTCGTCATCAGTCGGTATCGGCAATGTCGGAACCACCTGGCAGGTGCAAAATCTCAACGATAATTAGGTGGTGCCGATGGGACTCCGGCGGGTTGCCGCTTGGCCGCGCTCTCGACTTGATCCTCTTGCCTGATAAGCGGAATGTTGGCACCCCAGTCATCGAGTTTTCGGCGAGAATCCGGCGCCGAAAAGATTCAGATGCGCTCTCTTGGACCCTTTCAGCGCAAGACCAGGTGGGGACGCGACGATGACATTCCTCAAGACATCACTTGAACTCGCGGTCGCCCTCCTGGCAATCGGTTCGATCAACCCTGCGGCCGCCCAATCCGTCAGCTTTCAAGGTCTCGGCTTTCTGCCCGGTGGCAGTCGCAGCATCGCCACCGGCGTCAGTGCCGACGGCACAGTCGCCGTCGGCTACGGCAACACCGGCAGCAGTTCGCAGGAAGCCTTCAGTTGGAAGAACGGGACTATCACCGGCCTCGGATTCCCGGCGGGGAGTCAAAGCTTCGCTGCCGGAACGAATTCCAACGGCACGGTGATCGTGGGTTCCAGCGCAAATCCGTCCTTTGCTCAAACCCCGATCGTCTGGACCAACGGCACGGCAAGTACCCTTCCGCAGAACACCAGCAGCCAATCGCAAATTTGCGGTGTGCAGGTCTTCGGGGTGAACGCCCAAGCGACCGGACCCGGGAGTTCGGTCGTTGTGGGTCAGGATGCTTCCGGCAGTCCCGGTTGCGGGCCCGGCATCGCCGAGAGATGGGTCAATACAACCGAGTCATCCCTGTTCGGAGTGAATGGGCCGTCCGGCATCGCCCAGGCGGCCAGCGCCGATGGCTCGGTCATCGTCGGGCAGGTCGGCGTCGTGCAGGTCGGCCCCCAGGCATTCCGCTGGACCAGTGGCGGCAACATGACGCTGGGCGACTTCGGCGGCAATTTCAGCAGCGCCTATGCGACCAATTCCGACGGTTCGGTTATCGTCGGAACGGCCAATGTTGACAATACCAACAGCAAGGCGTTTCGCTGGACACTGGCGACTGGCCTTGTCGGCCTCGGACCAGCGGCAATAGACTCCGAGGCGCTCGGCGTCAGTGGTGACGGCTCCGTCGTTGTTGGACAAATACATAACAATGGCCCGGCGTTCCGCTGGACGGCCACGGCTGGACTTCAGAACCTCCAGGTGCTCCTGAAGGCAAACGGTGTCGACATCACGCTTCAGGGGTGGAGCGGCCTGGTACAGGCAAGCGGCGTGTCCGCCGATGGTACGGTCATGGTCGGCTACGGCGGCGGCCCCGGCGCTTCGACCGAGGCTTGGATCGCCCATATGCCCGTAAGCGCCACGATTCGCGCCCATACCCATGACTTCAATGCCGACGGCATGAGCGACATCCTGTGGCGGAACACCAGCGGCACCATCGCGGCGTGGCTGATGAATGGCGGCACCATCTCGCAGTCGGCGGGGCTGGGCACCGTGACCGCCGCCTTCTCGATCATCGGCCAGCACGACTTCAATGGTGACGGCAACGCCGACGTCCTATGGCGCGACAACAGTGGCAACGTCTCGATGTGGTTCATGAACGGCGCCGCGATATCCACGGCCGCCGGCGTCGGCAACCTGACCAGCAACTGGACGCTCTACGGCACCGGCGATCTCAACGGCGACGGCAAGGGCGACCTCTTATGGCGCGACAGCAATACCGGCACCGTGGCGGTATGGTTCATGAACAGCGCGACTGTCGCCTCGACGGCGGTTTTCGGCGCGTTGCCCAGCACCTGGACCATCGTCGGCGATGCCAATGGCGACATACTATGGCGCGACAGCGCCGGGGACATCGCACTGTGGGGCGTGCAGAACGGTCAGGTGACGAGCTCCAGCGGGCTCGGCACCGTGACCAGCAATTTCGTGGTGCAAGGGGTCGGCGACTTCAACGGCGACGGTGCTATCGACATTCTGTGGCGGGACACCAACACCGGTGTGCTGTCGATCTGGTTCACCAACGGCGCGCAGGTCACGTCTGGGGCCGCGGTCGGCACGCTTCCCAACAACTGGAGCGTGGCGCAAATCGGCGACTACAACGGCGATGGCATGAGCGATATTCTGTTGCTCGACGGCGCTGGGGACCTTGCGGTGTGGGAGATGAACGGCGCGACGGTGTCGTCATCAGTCGGCATCGGCAATGTCGGGACCACCTGGCAGGTGCAAAATCTCAACGCCAACTAGGCAACGAGAAGGTCAGTCCTGTTCGGGCTGATAGATGACGATCTTGCTGCCCTCGTTGTCGAAGCCGACATTGACGTGGATCAGCTTGTTCAAGCGTTCGCGCACCTGGCTGCGCTTTTCCGGATCCACCAGCAGGACCATGAAGCCGCCGCCGCCGGCGCCGAGCAGCTTGCCGCCGATGGCGCCGGCGGCACGGCCGGCATCGTAGATCTCGTCGATCTGGGAATTCGACACGCTGTCGGCAAGCTCGCGCTTGAGCTGCCATGATTGGTGCATGAGCTCGCCGAGCTCGCGCAACGGGCTTTTCGGATCGAGCATGATGTCGGCTGCGCTGTCGACGAGACCGCGAAGCATGCGCAGCTGGTTCTTGCGGTTGCTCATGTTTTTGATCTGATCCTGTGCGAAGTCCGAAGCGAATCGCGAAAATCCCGTGAAGAACAACATCAACGATTGCGCCAATTCGGTGCGGCGCACCGGCGGCATGATGAACGGCGCCACGGCAAACGTGCCGTCGGGGTGGAAATCGATACGATTGAAGCCGCCATAGGCCGCCCAGAGCTGATCCTGGCAGCCGACGTCTTCTTTCAAGACATCCTGTTCGATGCGGATCGCTTCGCGGCCGAGATGGCGCTTGGAAATCATCCGACCGTTGAAGGCATAGAGCGCATTCAATAGTCCGACCGTGAACGAGCTGCTCGATCCCAACCCCGAGCGCGCCGGCAGATCGGCGTCGTGATGGATTTCGAGCCCCTCCGTCACGCCCATGTCGCTGAGGACTCCGCGCACCGCCGGATGTTCGATTTCCGATACTTCCTTGACCAGTTCGACCCGCGAATAGACGATCTTGGAGCGGTGTTCGAAGAACGGCGGCAGACGGCGCACGCTGATATAGCAATATTTGTCGATAGCGGTGCCGATCACCGACCCGCCGTGCTCCTTGAACCAGGCCGGATAATCGGTTCCGCCACCGAACAAGGAAATGCGAAACGGTGTACGGCTGATGATCATGTTGGGTTGCCCCCGACGTCATTGTTGATGACACGCCCCGCCAGCGCCAGCGATTCAGGCGTGCCAATGTCGATGAACCGAAAACGTCCGGCGAAAGCGTCGAGGGAGCTTTTTGGGGCGCGCTCGAATACGTCGCGCTCCAGGGACGAGGCCGTACCGGCGGCAATCTCGTCGAGCAGCACGGCCGAAAACAGATAAACGCCCGCACTCACGATACCGCCGCCGTGGAACTGCGGGTCTTTCTCGACGAAGCTGCAGATGCGGCGGTTGCGATCCAGTTCAACGCGGCCATAACGCCCGGCATCGTCGACTTCGGCGCAAAGCAGCGTAGCTTTCGCTTGAACCGTCTCGTGGTGGGCGACGAATTCGCACACATCGACATCGGCAAAGCTGTCGCCGTTCATGATCAGGACCGGATCGGTTCGCAACTCGCGCCGCGCGAACCGAATCGCCCCCGCCGTCCCGAGAGGCCGCGGCTCGATCACGGTCACCACCTCGAGACCATCGTGAGCGGGTTCAGTGCGGTCGAGAAAATCGACGACCCGCGAAGCGTGATGACCCAGCGCAAGGACGAGGCGGTGAGCCCCGAACCGGCGCAGCCAATCCAGCAGGTAGGCCAGATAGGGCCGGCCGGAAATCGGCGCGAGGAGCTTGGGTAGATCGCCTAGAACCGGCGCTATGCGGGTCCCGAGCCCACCGGCGATGACCAGCACGTCGATCGCCGCAAGGCACTGCGCGCCGGCATCGGCATGCAGTGTCACGCGACCGTGCGAGCTCACGGATTCCTCCGTCGGCGTGATTCTTTGGTCCGTCAGTAAAGACCCGCCGGCGCGGCTACGTCAACGCGACGCCGGGGCGTGTCGGCCGCGGTGCCGGCACAGCTTGCAGGGCTCCCGCCAGGCCGAGCCGCCGCCGTCACTCCACCTTGCCGGCGGGCTTCGCGGGAGACGGCGCGTTGGCAGATGGTGCGCCGGCTGACGGTGCACTGGCAGACGGCGCGCCGGCAGACGGCGCGTTGGCTGACGGCAACGCCGGTGCTGGCGGCGATGGCACAGCCGCCGACGATGCCGGGGTGGGCGCGCCGGACGGCGGCGCGGGCGGCTGCGGCGCAGCCAAGGCCGCCGAGTCGGGCGAAGGCGCCGGCGGCGCGGGCGGTGCGGCCGTGGAGGGCGTCACTTCCGGCACCGGCCCCGTCCCAGTCGGAATCGGGGGCGCCACGGAAGACTGCGAAGGCACGGGGACCGGAGCCGGTCCTTCGGCAATCTTGATCTCGGGTACGGAACCCTCGGACGATGGCGCCGGGATCGGTGCGACAGCCTTGGCTTGCTCCACCACATTGGGCGGCGGCTCGGAAGTGGCCGGCTTTGCCGAAGAGGCGGTCTGTGACGTAACCGGCGCAGCCTTTGGCGCCATTACGGGCGCCTTCGAGGCCGGCGCTGCGGCCGCCACCACGCCAGTTCCGGTACCGCTGCGGGTTCCGAGCACGGTCACCTCGATCCGGCCGTCTCTGGACTTGACGACGAAGTTGTAGCCCTCCAGGAGGCGCGTGATCACATGCTGGAGCGAGCCCTGATAAATTCCGCTGACTTGCCGATCGAGACCCGCGGCGGCGGTATATTGCAGATTGAAGTCATGGCCCAGCGCCTCGAGAACCTGCTCGATCGAGGTATTTTGCGCCTCGACGCGGACGGCCTGCGGACTGCCGCTGACCTGCGCGGCAGCCATGGCCGATGCAGGCGCAACCACGAGCGCGCCGGCGACGACAGCAGCGGCGCGCGTCACCACCGCGGTTGAGCGATCAGATACCTTACTGGACATTATCGCTCTCATCCTTGTTCTCCCTTGCATTGGCCGCTGAAGAAACAACGGCATAACGCCCCTGTGTCACGCCCCGATATCACAAAGAAACCGCCCAAGCGATACCTGTCCGATTCGAAAGTGAAGACTGGCACGCTCACGATGAGCCTGACGCGCGCTATTATAATAGGTCTCGGTGACAGAACCAGTACCAATTGGGGGGTGACGCCCCGTCTTAACATTCGCAGCGGTACTTTTGTTGCCGGATTCATCCCCCAGAATGCGTCCGCCAGTCGAATGCCGGGCCGTGTACATGAGCTGTCTTGGCGAAAAAATCGCGATTCTGGTGCTTGCCGTAATTTTGTCGACGGCGCGGGCCGGAGCGCTTGAAATGTGGCAGCAGCCGGTCGCGGCCGGCCCTGGGGCGGCGTCGCCGATGCGGCTCGTGCAAGACGTCCCGGACCGGCTGGTCGTCACGCGGACAAAGAATAATCGCAACAATCCTAACGCGCCGCCTTACAGCGGAACAATCAATGATCGGGCTTCGGTCGGAAGGCTGTATGCCGAGGTTTTGGCGCTGCCGCCATTGGGCGGCGGACCTCGCAACTGTCCGAACGATCTTGGGATCAGCTATCATCTTGATTTCTATTCGGGAACAACGTCGCTCCTGGCCGCCGACTACAATCCTACCGGATGTGCCTCGGTCACGCTCAGTGACGGAACTGTGAAAAGCGCCGCAACCGGCAGCTTCCGAGCCGATCTCAGTCAGGCGCTGGGCTTTTCGCCGGACCGGCAGTTGCTGGGACTGCCATGATGATCGCGCTTTTTGCGAAATGCTCGATCGTGCACTTGCAGGATTCGCAAATGTAGGCAAAATTGCCGCGATTGTTTGGGCTAGGGGCTAACATGCAAAACATCCGCTCATATTGGTGCTGCGGCCTCGTTGTCGGCGCCGCGCTGTTCGCGACCGGTCCGGCGCAGATGGCTTCGCGGCAAAATGTCGGCGTGGCACACGCCCCGATGATACGTGCTTACGGTCCTGGTCATGTGCCGGTACTGGGGCCGCACAACGAAAGCACCTCTAATAACTGGTCCGGCTATGCACTCTCGACCGGATCGAGCGGAAACTACACGTCGGCCACGGCAAGTTGGACCGTTCCGACGGTGACCTTCGTCGGTTATCCGAGCGGCCCGAGCTTCGAGGATTCCTCGAGCTGGGTCGGCATCGGCGGCTTCAGCACCGGCGATCTTATTCAGCTCGGCACCGAGCAATTCGTCCAGTCCAACGGCTCGACCACTTATGACGCCTGGTACGAGATACTTCCGGCCAACGAGACGGTGCTTCCGGCCGGGCATCCGGTCAGCCCGGGCGACGCCATGACGGCATCGCTGATCTGCACGTCGAACTGCACGGTCAACAATTCGAACACGACGTGGACGCTGCAGATGGCTGATGCGACCAAGGGCTGGAATTTCTCGATCAATCTCACCTACGCGTCCTGCCTTTGTTCGGTCGAATGGATACAGGAAGCGCCGTTTTTCAGCGCTGTCGTTGCCATTCCGAGCTACGGCGTGGTGCCGTTCACGAGCCTCACCGTCAACGGCGCAAACCCGAATCTCTCGCAGTCGGCCGACGGCATCATCCTGCAGGACGTCGCTGGCGGATTTTCGACACCGTGCACGGCGCCCGGCGGCAATAACTTTCTCACCGCCTACGGCGTGAACTGCCCCAGCTTGGTATTGGGCCATAACTTCAACGACGATGACACCAGCGATATTCTCTGGCGTAACACCAGCGGCAGCATCGCGGCCTGGCTGATGAACGGCAATCATGTCTTGACGTCGCAGGGTCTCGGAACCGTGACGAGCGCCTTTTCGATCATCGGCCAGCACGACTTCAACGGCGACGGCAAGGCCGATGTTTTGTGGCGCGACACCAGCGGTAACATCTCGATGTGGTTCATGAACGGCGCCGCAGTCGGCTCGGAGGCTGCGGTCGGTAATGTGGCGAGCAACTGGACGCTCTACGGCGGCAGCGATCTCAACGGCGACGGCAAGGGCGACCTGCTCTGGCGCGACAGCAGCACCGGCACCGTCGCGGTCTGGTTCATGAATGGCGCGAGCGTCGCCTCGACGACGAGCTTCGGTCCGGTGGCCAGCAACTGGACCCTCCTCGGCGACGGCAACGGCGGCATTCTGTGGCGCGACAGCGCCGGCGACATTGCGCTCTGGGTCGTGCAAAACGGCCAGGTCACCGGGTCGCACGGCCTTGGCAACGTGAGCAGCAACTTCTTCGTTCAAGCTGTCGGCGACTTCAACGGCGACGGCTTTCCCGACATACTCTGGCGGGACACCAACAGCGGCGCGCTGTCGATCTGGTTCACCAACGGCTCGGCCGTGACGTCTGGGGCAGCTGTCGGCACGCTGCCGAGCAACTGGAACGTCGTCCAGGTCGGCGACTACAACGGCGACGGCCTCAGCGATATTCTCCTGCTCGACAGCGCCGGCGACCTCGCGGTGTGGCTGATGAACGGCGCGACGGTGTCTTCAGCACTCGGTATCAGCAACGTCGGAACGACTTGGCAGGTGCAGAATATGAATACCGACTAGCGTAACGTCCGACGCCCGCCGCTTTGGCTTGCAGCCTGCCTGAGACTCGGAGGCGTGACGGCTGGTCGGCTTTGCACCGCCTCATTCTGTGGCGCGACACCGCCGGCGAGATCGCGATCTGGAAGGTGAAAAACGGGCAAGTCACGGGGTCCGTCGGTCTCGGCAATGTGACGAGCAATTTCGTGGTGCAAGGCGTCGGCGATTACAACGGCGACGGCATGAGCGACATTCTGTTGCTCGACAGCGCCGGCGACCTCGCGGTGTGGCTCAGGCGGTTTACTTGCGCGCGATCGCGGCCAAGCTGGTATAAAACAGCGTACCGTTCACCGCGTGCGGGCAAATCCGAAACATTTCCACGTTCGGAAAATGCGCCAGCAGCAGTTTCTCGAGGCTTCGTTGCGTGAAAAAATTGCGATGATCCGCCTCGAGCACATGCCACGGCACGCAATACTGCGGAAAACACAAAGGAATCGCCGAGAAATCGGGCACGCTCATGATGAACAGGTCGCGCGTAACCCTGGCGACCTCGGTCAGAACCGGCTCGAAATTCGGAATGTGCTCGATGACTTCCGCAGCGATCGTCGAGTTGAATTCACCATCGCGAAACGGCAGCGGCAGGCTGCCGTCATAATACCGGACATGGCCTTCGATTCCCTCCGCCAGCGACTTGCGGAGAATCGGATTTTCTATCTCCAGTCCGGTCGCGTCGAGGCCGCGCTGCCGCAGCGCCCGTAACAGCGCGCCGCGCCCACAGCCGAAATCGAGTGTCCGGCCCCTCAGCCGGGATGAGACGCGCAGGATATCGTCGTTGACCGCCAGCGGCGGCAGCGTCGCCGAGGTATAGATGTCCGCCCTGTGGAAGACGCGCTCCGTCGACAACAATTCCTTGAAGTCAGACTCGATGGTTTGATAGTTCAGATCGGCGTGAAAGAGCTTGCGATCGGCAACAATCACATCGATTGAATTGATGAGTGAACTCGGACAATGAAATTCGACGGTAAAGCCGCATAATGGGCGGGCCGCGATATCGCCGCGCACGACATGAAATGCCATGTCCGGCGCCATCTTTTTTCCATTGACGTGCAGCCAAAGCCCGTCCTTCGGCCAAACGGTGTCGGACTTCGACCAGCCTGCCACGCGGATGACGCCGCTCGGCTCGATTGAGAGCGTGTCGAAATAATAGTTCGAAGTCTCTTTGCCTATTGGGAATGATATTGGCTGCATGCTGGAAGTTCACGGACTCGTGGGCTTACTGGCGTGGCGTATTTATCGATTTGATGCCTCACGCCATTTTGGATTCCGCAACCCCGCCAAGAATTTAGCAGAGCCACGCAGTCTAAATCAAGTGATGGCGATGCGGCCGGCAAGCGAGGCCGCCTGACCGTTGCAGCCTACGATTTCAACTCGCTTCCTCCCGCCGCGGCGGTAACGGGCTGAGGCTTGGTCGGCAGACGGCCCTCGTGACTGCCGAATAACAGATAATGCGCCAGGGGGTTGACCCCCCTCATCCGGACGTCGGGATTAGCCTGGAGATAGAATTGGGTATCGAACGCCGCGCTCGGATCCCTACCTTCGCGCCATCCCCGAATGAAGTAATGCGCCAGCGGATTGATGCCCGCATGGCGCACGTCCTCATAACGCCGCAGGTACCATCGCGTATCGAATAACGGGTTCGGCCGGCAGCCCCGCAAGTAGCCTTCCCGCAAATAATGCTCAAGCGGCGAGCGACGGCCTTGGGCAGCTTCGGGATACTGGTGCAAATACCATTCGGTATTGAACAGGCCGCAGTCCACGAGTTCGCGCTTATCGCGTCTGGATAAAGCGCACGGAATTCTGGTAAAACGGCGGCGACGGCCACGGGTGAACCTGGCAAGGGCGGCCTCCGCATCGACAAGGCGGTCGCGCAGAATTTCAATCTCGTTCTGCGCCATTCGCTCGCCGTCAAGGAAAGCCGCCTTGGCGCGGGCGAACTCCGAGCGCGACATATCAAGCTCGTCGTTGACGCGCGAGGTCTCCGCCTGACTGCCGAGCAGCGACTGCTGTGCATGCTCGAGCTCGCGGGAAAGCTTTGCCACTGTTGCCGTCAGGTCCTGCGTCAGGGCTTGGGCGGATGACAGCTCTCCGGCCCGAAGGTCCAATTGCTGCGCGCGGACGTCGACCTCCCGCGACAGTTCCGATGCGTGCTGTTCTGCCGCGGCAAGACTTGCACTCAGCCGCTGGACCTCCTCGGAACGCATCTGCAACGCATGCTCCGCGTGCGATACCGCTGCCCCGGCTTGCGTCAACTCAATGTGTCGTCGTTCCGCCTGCAATTGCAGCGACATCGGCAAACCGAGCCGGCTGTAGGCATTGCGGATCGTCTCCGTCGCCTCCGCATCGGCCGTCATTGCGAACAGCGCGCGTATCGCCGCAGGGGTTTCAGAACCAATTCCGAGCACGCCGAGGCCGTGGCCATGAACGAATTCGAAATGCGGATATTGGTCGCGCAGCTCTTGCCAAAGCTTGAAGACTCCAAAGCCGCGGTCGCGCACGTTGGTGTCATGAAAGACGATCACCGCGCGCTCCGAAAGCTTTGGCCGCCAGTTCTCGAAATCGTGTTTGACGTCCTCGTAAAAGTGTCGGCCATCGATGTGCAGCAGATCGATGGTTGCGTCGTGAAAGTGGCTGAGAGCCGCGTCGAACGTCGATCGAATCAGTGTGGAGAACGCCGCATAGAGCGTTTCATTGCGACCCCAGACCCGCTCATAGACCTCCTCGCCATAGATGCCGGCATGCTCGTCACCCGTCCAGGTGTCGACCGCATAGCACCGGGTGTCGAGGCCGAGCCGCTGCACGGCCTGGCAGAACGCGAAATACGAATAGCCGCCGTGGGTGCCGAGTTCGACGAGGAGGCGGGGCCGCAGGCTTTCGATCAGCCAAAACCCGAACGGGGCATGTTCCAGCCAGGCCGGCTGAGGCCCGATTTGCTCCGGTGCCCAGAACGAGACCGGAGACATCGAAGCGCGCAATATCGCGGCGACATCGTCCTGCGATCTCACAAGGCTGCCCGTGTCCGTCATCTGGCTCAGCTCGTCACCGGCCTGGCAATCGGATGCGCCCGGCTTCGCGCTCGCGGCTGTCCGCCGAATTTCGGCCTTCAAATCCAGCACGGCCCGTCAGCCTCCGCGGTCTTATTCGCGTTTGGTTGGCTAGTCACCCGGCGATCGGCGGATCGCCGGCAGACGCCTGCCTGTGGTTCCTCATTTCCGCACTTCTTCGGATTCGACCGCAACAGCAAGAGCGGTCAGTTGCTCGATGCTTTTATCGATCGCCGCTCCCAGTCTGGGATATTGATGTATCAGGCCGGCATAGCTGGTGCGCAGCAGTTCGCATTGCCGGGCCCGGTTTCGATAGGAGCGACGGTCCGTCATTCGCGGTCCGTCGTGTTTGTGAACCCGCATCAACGGCTCGGATACAATAGCCGGCCGGTGCCCGGCCGCAATGAGCCGGTACATGAATTCAGTATCCGCAATCGCCCAGTAGCGTTGATGATCAAAGCCACCCAAATCCTGGAATAGCTGGCGGCTAACGGTAAAGCCGTAGCCGGATCCGATTGAAACCGTGGTCAGCAACAAATCCTCTTCGGCCTCGTAATCCTCGGGAAAGCCCCGAATGGCTTCCCGGACCGGCTTGCCACTGCCGTCATATTGCACGAACACCGTGCTGCACCAGGAAAACTGACGATCGGGTTGCGCCTGAATCCGGGCATGGGTGCGGCTCAGCAGATCCGGTTCATATTCATCGTCGTCATCCAAGAAAGCAATCTGACGGCCATTCGCGTGCCTGGCTCCAAGATTGATCGCGCCCGCAAATCCGAGCCGTTGCGGCGACCGCACCACCCTCACGCTGCGTTCGGTCGGGTTCTCGACTACAACGGGATGGTGCGAACAATCGTCGACCACCACGATCTCATATCGATTGTGAGTTTGATGCAAGGCGCTTGCAAGCGCCCGCGGCCACATGTCCGGTCGATTGCAGGTGCAAATGATGATCGTAAAGTCCAGATCATGATCCGGGGCCGGCTGCGCCGCCGTCACCGCGCGGCCCCCTGCCCGCCTCTGAAATAGACTTCGCCACCTTCTGCCCAGCATGACGCGGCTTCCCGGTTATGGCGAATAATGAGCTTGGAAGACGCTCTCGGGATCAAATGCCGTCGGGCTGATCGTCGGCGCCGGGCATTCCAGCATCTGATGCTGCCTCGGCCGCGGCGGCTTCACGCAACGCAATTCCACGATCATCTCCTCGACGAGGTTCCGCTCGCGGCTTGCCCGCTCCAGCACCGACGAGGTGCATTCGGCATCGATCAGACCTTGGTCCACCACGAGCTTCACACGCTTGACGCTCCAATCGCCGGCATAATCGTCGTCTTTTGCCGCGCGCGCTGGCTGCGCAAAGTGGCTGAAGCTATCGGGCAAATATCGATGCCTTTGCGCCGGATCTGCGACGGCGTTGTCGGATGCGCCATGGGGAAGCCTGATGATGAAGCGGGCGTCCGCTTTCGCTATCCGATGCAGCTCCTGCATCATAGGCACAACCGCTTCGATCTGCTGGAAGGCATGGCACATGTAGATGCCGTCGACGCTGTCGGATTCAATCGGCAACCTTGCGTCAGCGCAAGTCTCGAGATCAAACACGATATCCGCTCCCGCCGTAGAGGCGCGATCGAGGTTGATCCAACCCGGCATGATATCGTTGCCGCAGCCTAGATGTAGCAGCTTCACGTTGGAATTTTCCCGCTTGGCGGCTTCGGCTTCCAGCCACTGCGGCAGTCGAGTGCGCGACCAGTGGCCCCGCGCGGTCTTCTCCAATTCGTCCACATAGTAGCGCTGTTCATCGGTCAAATTCTCGGAATCCTGGTACCATGGCTCGTGTCGACCCAAATACGGATACCCGGTTCTCAGCGCAGGGCTCATCGCGAATGCCGAATTCGGCCGATATAGCCCGAATGTGGTGTCGATCTGCGACAGGAAAACGCCGCGACTGACCGGAGCCATCCAGAATTGCTTTTCCCAGGCGACGACTTGGGAGCGAAACCTGTAGTGCGCGGGCAGATCGTCTATGCGAAGACCCAGACCTGCCTTGAATATTTGCGGATGATTGCGGAGGTGGCTCGCCAAACGGCCGACCAAATCGGCCGGACAGAATTCCTCGGGAACGATATCCGAGTCGGTATAGACGAATGGCCCGGTGACACCAAAACGTTCAAGAACTTGCTCCTCCCAAAGCGTGGTTCTGCTGCCGTTGGTATTTCGTCGAACCAATTTCACCGCATGATTCGTCTCAGCGTCAGTATAAAACTGCAACAAACGCTCGTATGTCGAGTTGTTGTCTATGATGCAGATGTTCTTATAGCCGGCTGCGAGCAGCCAATTCAAAAGCTTTTGCAGATAGCTCAGTTGGTTGTAATTTTGAATGAAAATGGGCGTCAGAAAGAAGTTCTCGTTGGCTCCAAGGGTCTGAGGCGCGTTTTCCCACAACATGCGATGCTATCGCGTCCGGTCCTTCCCGATACGGCAAGCATACTTGCCGGGGAGCAACGACATTGTACCCGATGCCGGCAGATATGGGCAAGTCTCTATGATTGCTGGGGAATATCCGGGTTGTCGGTCAACCCCGCGGCGGCAGCGCTGCTGTCGCGGCGCCGCAAGAACGCGCGAGGCCATTGACCCTCGCTGGGTTGTCGATACCGGCAGACGGGGGAGCAATAGCTGCGCGGCATTTTGCCGATCCAGCGATCCGGCCGCCTTCCTTCGAATCAAATGGACGGTGCCCGGCACTACCCGGTGCTGCACGCCGGCTGCCAGCGTCGCCAAATTCCACGACCAATCATCAATACCGATTCCCCGATTTCGATCGACGGCGTAATAGGGAAAGCGAAGATGGAGCTCCCGACTGGCGAACACGTTGGCGCTCCACAAGTTGCCGAACAGCAGCATCGCCGGGTCGAATCCCGGCGTGTCGCTCGACTGCATTCGGGTGATACCGGCTGCCGGCTTTCCGTCCGGCTCGGCGTCGCTGAACACGTAGAGGTATTCCGGGTGCCAGATCAGGTCGTCCGGCGCCGCGGGCGCCATGGCGGCTTGAAAGGCAGCCTGCAGCCATTGCTCTCCCCACAAATCGTCGCCATCCAGGAAGCTGAGAAACCTGCCGCGCGCCGTGCGAGCTCCCGCATTGCGCGACAGGCCGAGGTCGCCAAACGATACCTCCTCTACGGCATCGATCCACCACCCCCGTCTCCTTCAAGTTATGACGGGTGAGTTCGTCCGCGCGATCGAGAATGGCCTGGGTCTCCACGGCGAGGCCGCCGGCGCGCGCGACGCTCACAAGATCGCCAAGGCTGGCGAGAGCCGACAGAGCGAGAGCTCCCTCGTGGTGCAAGATGATCGTTACGGTGATGTCCGGCTCGACATTCATATTGGCGCGAACAGGGCTGCGACGGCGGCGACGAATGCCGCGCGCGAATGGCGCTTTACGGCCTGGTCGCGAGCCGCCGCCATGATGGGTCCAATTTCGCTGCCGGAGAGCTCCCTGACCTGGTCGAGCGCGAGGCAAAATCGCCTCGCCGCGTCGTCGTCTTCACCGGGGTCGACAAAGAAAACCGCGCGTCGGTCGAACGTCTCGAGCAAGCCGGCCTCCTTCGACAAGACCAAGGGAATAGCGTGCTGAGATGCCTGCAACGCGACCACGGGAGAACCTTGAGACGTGCCCGTGAACAGAAACCCATCGTGGGCTGAAAAATCCACGAGCGCAAAGTCGTCCGGAATGCCGCCGTAACGGACGTTCGGCTGAGCGAGCCCCAACGCATCCAACGAGCTATCGACCGGGCCAAACAAGTCAAAACGATCGCCCGGGCGGCACTTCGCCAATTCGGAGAGGACGCGGGTCGCCTTTGACTGCGCTATACGCCCCGCCCAGGCCCAATTGAGTGGGCGCGTTCGGTTCGCGGCGCGCTGACGCCGGGCCAACAGACGCTGTGCAAAAATTTCATCGGGGACGGCAACGAGCCGGTGCGGCAGAGCCACCGCGTTCCGCTCGGCGGCAAAGGTATAATCGTCCGTCATGCAGGTGGCGAAGCCAAGCGTCTCCTGAGCAACGTACGCCGCCAGATCGCCGTCGTCGCCCGCATCTGCGGGCATGCAGTAGATTTGCGTGGACTCCGACAACGGCCGGCCGAACCGGGCGACTGTTTCGTAGCCCTGACGGCTGCCGGCCACGATTGTGATTCGCGGCTGCAGTAATCTGATCAGCTGCGCCAGCTGGATCCATCTGAGGGGATGGGGCGATCTGATCCATAAATCCTGCCAGAACAGGACTCCATTCATTCCGAAGGGTGTTGCAATCGCCGACTGGACATCGCCTCCCGACAACTCCTGATCTGCGACGATGATTTGAATCGATCGCAATCCTGCATCGTTCAGACCGGCAATCAGGTCACCGGTCAATCCCTTGCCGGCGGTGAGCGCCGAATTTGGCAGGATCAGCACGCACTCTACGCTGTCCGGAATGGCCCGGCGCAAAGCGGCAACGTCGAGGTGCACATTTTCCCGGCCGTCTGGCGCCAGCTTCGCGACGGCATCCGCACCGACGGCAAGGACCGCCCGGTCGTGACGCCCCTGGCGGGCTATTTGATTCAACACTTCGGGGGGAACCGGGCTGAGCAGTCGAGCCGCGACATCCAGCCCGCGCCATTGATAATGCCGCCAGTTGCGGTCGGACGAGCGTCTTGCATCCTTGTCGTAACGCAGGACGACGGACTTGGCGATCTGGCGCTGCTCCCCAATTCCATAGTTCAGCCAATGCTCGAGAGGAACAACTCCGGCTTGGGCGACGTCATTATACATTTCTCGATAATACGCCGCATCGAAGTGCTCTGCGGCAAAAGCAAGAAATTCTTGTTCTTCAGGCACAATCACCGAAGGGCGCATAGCAGATGAGACGCGGGTTTCGTAACGACAGGCAACAGGGCTCGCGGGCCTCTCGGCCGCTCGCTCGTGCCCCGATATTTGGTGCGTTGATAACCTACCGGTTCCCGCATGGGAAGTCTCCTTTACGTTTTTGCCTCCCTGCGCCGGCATCCGGCTGGAATTTCGTGTTGCCGAAACAGCTTGAGACAAACTCGGGCCGCAGGCTGGCGCGTCGCCCATACCCCGCAAATAGCATCGGCTTAAATCAACGACTTTGCAGATCAGATCAACTACAGAGCGCGTGTACGATGCGACCGCTTGATCATCCACGCCCCGTGAAACCTGTCGATCGATCGAATGCGCCAGCTTAAATGGTTTTTGGAGAGGAAATCGTGAGTTGCGCGGGCGCACCCATCCCATGCGTAGTAGTCGTCCAATAGTATTGTTCCTTCCTCCGGCACGAACGGTGTGAGTTCGTTTAGGACATACGCGACCGGCTCATACCAATCGCAATCGACCCGCAACATGGCGATGCCATTAGCGGCAAGTACGTCCTTATGTACCGGCAAGGATTCGTTGAACCAGCCCGGAACGACGATTGCCTCTGTCGCGCTGAAATTGAAGCTTCGGACGGCGTCCAACACCTTCGCGAGTGAAGCCCGGCAATTGTCGAAATACTCCGGAGCGGTGGTCTCCCGCTGGTATTTCAGGGCGAGCGGCCCGTCGCGCTCATCGGCCGCAGGAAGCCCCTGGAAACTGTCGAACATCCAAACCGGCCTGACAATCTTGCCGTAAAGAAGTCGTTGCGCGAGCAGCGTTGCAAAGCTCGAGCCACCCATCCAGGTGCCGCATTCGACGAAGTCTCCTTTCCGATCAGCCTCGATCGCCTCAATCGCAAGCCGGATCGTTACCGCCAAATTTTGCGGTGAGGACATCGTATATGGCCGCACGTCCTCAATAACCCGCGTCGTCGCGACTTCCAAATCCATTTTTGCACAACCTTCGGGACGATTTGCCTCACTATGGCCAGCCGTACGGCAAGGATCGCGTGGGATCGGGTCAAACGCGAAAGGTTTACGGCGATCCGTTCGCGCTCACCAACATTATCGCCCTCTCGATACTCGATCAAATCCGTTGCCATCGGCACCCGAGCGGGAAGCTGTTCCTCCGACCAGCGGGCTCTGCTCGCCCCCTCGACCGCCGATCATGCCGGAAGAATGCGTTGTTGGAAGGCGTCACCGTCCAGATTGGTAACGAAGATGCGTCGCAACGCGAAAACATCGGATGCGGCAACGGCGGGAGCACGACCGGTAGAGCAGGAAAAGGTGAAGCCGGTGCTCCGAACCACTTCGCACACCTCGGCATTGTATTCGCCAAATGGGTAGGCAAACGCGGCGACTGGTGCTCCGACTATTTCTTCGCATGCGAGCTTACTGGCCATGATCTCATGTCGGCAGGCGGCGGCCCCTAATTCAGGCAATACAGGATGCGTGACAGTGTGGGCACCAACTGTCACGAGACCGCCGGCCACAATCGTTCGGACCTCGTCTCGGGTCATCGCTCTGCCTAAGCTCGCTTGGCCGTTGTGCCCGGTAAAGATCGACCGAAGTCTAGTCATAATTGCACTACGTTCGCCCTCGTCGAGGCGCCGGAGAGGTTGATAAATTGCCTCCAATACCTCTCGGCGACGGGACGACTCAGTACCGAGTTCGAAGAACATCGATTCTCCTCGGATCACGATTTCAAAGCTGCTGGGAGTGTTTGCGAGCAAAACGAAATGCGCAAGTTCGTCCCACCAAAACGCCTCGTTCCGGTCAAGATAGCCGGTAGCAAGAAAGACGGTCGCGGGCACATCGGCAGCCGCAAGTCGCGGCAGGCCGGCTATGAGATTGTCCACATAGCCATCATCGAAGGTCAAAGCCACGGCGTCGGGCGAAAGCGTGCCGACAATGAGATGACGAACGAATTCAGCAAGCGGAAGGGGGCGGCGAAAGCGACGCAGGAGTTGAAGATGCTCCTCGAAGCGGGCCGGAGACACGGCAAGACCCCAATAATCAACGGGGTCGTCGGCAACGCGGTGGTACATGAGAATGAGTGGTGTCATTTGGGCGCGCTGGTGTTAAAGACCTGTTCGCTTGGCCGCTCGGGCCGCTACGGTGACCGGGTATGTTGGGTCATTAACATTGAGGTCGGCAATATCGAGGTCTTCCATTGCAAGGCCATAAAGGAAAGCGGTCGCGACAAAGATATTGCCATGTGCTTCGACTGCTACGGCATTCTGCCCGAACCGATCCGCCAAGAGACGCCGTACGCCCACCGGAGTAAACGTCCAAAACCATGGCCAAGCATCTCCCAGGTCGTCGCGCCCCGGGTGATCGCCCATTGGCGTCAAACTCGGGACGGTCGCCAGCAGAACTCCACCTGGTTTCAATGCTCGATACAACGTCTCAACCGCTGCGGCCGTGTCGTAAATGTATTGTAAGGCCTGGGTGAAGATAATGCAGTCGAACGCCGACTCCGGCAGTGTGTCGAATCGGGCAAGATCGCCGACGATTGTCGCGTTCGGGTTGGTTGCTTCAAGACTAAGGACATCACTTTGCTCCACTCGAGCAACGCCAAAGCGCTTGGTATAATTGTTGTTGGCTAGCTCAAGAGTGCGTCCGCGGATGGCGTCGGCGTTTCGAGCGAGAAAGGCTTCGATGTAATAGCGATCGAGAGGTGTACCGCGTTCATAGCCAAAGTTCCCGCCAATGGGCGACGAGCGTCTGAGATCGCCAAACCGCACCGATCCGAGAGGAAACTGAAGCAACGCCCGGTCTGTCATGGCTGAACCCATCGCACAGCAATACGTGGAAGAGCCTCTTTCACTCTTAAGCGCGAACGCGGCGCGGCGCACTCTTCCTGTGAGCCTTTCGCGTAAACACTCTAACCTCGGTTTGACAGTCAAGCGAGGATTAACGGAGAGTGCCCGTGAGCGCCCCTTCGATTGGAGCGGTTGATGCCCCATTTGGTGACGGAGGTCCAGACCTGGGCAATATGTGTCCGGACCTCCTAGGCGTTCGAGAACCGTAGAGTCCTCTGTTCTCCTTTGCATTGCAACGCGCCATTTTCACGGTTCGGTATTCGCGGCGAGTTGGTTCTTGTGAGCAAGCACTGCAGTTTCGGCTTTGCCGCGCAACGCGAGGGTGATAAACTTTTTCATAAGGCGCTTCACCGCCCGATCCCCCTGGAGCAGATTTTTTCTTGAGGAACCGACACGCATGAGGGTACTGGTACTCGGCGGAGATGGTTATCTGGGTTGGGCCAGCGCCATGCATCTTTCGGAGAACGGTTATGACGTTTGCGTCTGCGACAATTATCTTCGTCGAAAACTCAATTCAGAGTTTGATAGCGAACCGCTTTTCCCGATCCCGCAGCTCCTGGCTCGCGCAACAGCGTGGCATATAAAGGCCAAGCAACGAATCAAAGTCGAGGTCGGTGACCTGACCAATTGGGAGTTCGTGCGCAGCCTGTTCCAGACATTTGAACCGGCCGCCGTCATCCATTACGCCGAATTGCCTTCGGCCCCCTTCTCGATGGCAAACCGGGATTGCGCGGCTCTGGTTTTGCACAACAATCTCAGTACTACCCTGAACATCGTTCATGCGGTCCATGACATATGCCCCAACGCCCATATCATCAAATTGGGCACGATGGGCGAGTACGGCACTCCGAACATCGACATCGAGGAGGGCTGGATCGAAATCTCGCACCACGGCCGGCGCGACAAGTTCCTGTATCCGCGGCAGGGAGGCAGCCTGTATCACACCAGCAAGATCATGGATACCGACCTGCTGTGGTTTTACGTGCGTGCCTGGGGGCTGCGCGTCACCGACCTGATGCAAGGGCCGGTCTATGGCGTGACAACGGACGAGTGCCGATTCGACCCGGCGCTGATGCCGCACTTCTCCTACGACGCGGTGTTTGGAACGGTCATCAACCGCTTCGTCGTGCAGGCCGTGGCCGGCATTCCGCTTACCGTATACGGGTCCGGCAACCAGCGTCGCGGCTTTCTTAACATCAAGGACACGCTTCAATGCGTGCGGCTGGTCATCGAAAACCCGCCGCGCGACGGCGAGCTTCGGATCTGCAACCAGTTTGTCGAGGTGTTTTCGATTATGGATCTGGCCGAACGTGTGGCGGCCACCGCGAACGAACTTGGCATCGCTGCAAAAATACAGCATCTCGACAATCCGCGGCTTGAAGCGGAACAGCATTATTACAATCCCGCGCACGCCACCTTGCCGCAAATGGGGCTCAAGCCGCATCTGCTGACGGGCAGTGTCGTGGAAGAAATGATCGACGTGGTCCGCCGGCACCGCGACCGCATAGACCAACGTCACATTCTTCCCGAGATCAGATGGCGGACCGATCTCACGCCTGCGAGGCAGGAAACGCAGGACGGGGGCGAAGCCGCGTCAAAACCCGCGGCCTTCAGATCTCCGTAGTTTCGGTGATCGCGAGACCAAGCGCCGCCGCCGCCTATATCCCGTTCCGCGGTCGAAAAATCCTTTACATCCAAATGTAAGGCAGCAAAGGTCGCATGGACTCGCGGTTATCGGCGCCTGATCCACAGCGCGCCGCCGCTGTTTCGCAAAAAGTCCGGCCAAGTCTTCTCGACCATGGCTCTCTCGTTTTTAGCGAGATAATCATTGAACATGACGATGTCCCAGTCATCGTTGTGCATGAGGAAGGCGCGCACGGCATACAACTCGTTCCATGACCGATTTTCATCGATCACCCATGACGAGGGATACTCGAACGGCCAAAACATGTCGTGGATATGGACGAGCACGCCTGACGCGAGCCGGGGCAAAATCTGGAATAGCTCGAAGCACACGTCGCTTCCGGTCTTCACGACGTGCGAAGAATTGATGAATAGAATGTCGTTCGCGCGCAACTCGGAAAAAATTTCGAGTGGAACGCTTTGCACCTGCGCTTCGAGTGTCTTGGTGTGGGGCGGGATTTCGCCAGCCACGGCACGGAACAAATTAAGATACGGATCAATGAAGGTCAGGTCGCACGTTCCGGACAGGAATTGGTCGATGGTATCGAGCGTGCACGCCGACGACCATCCACTGCCGATTTCGATAAAGCGTTTCGGTTGATATCGACGAATCATCGCGTGCAATACGAGACCGTCGCCCCAGGAATAGGATGGATTATCAAAGGCGTAGCGGTATCCCGCCTGTACCGTGTCACGAAACGGCGCACGAGCGAAGAAGCCCAACAGATCGTGCCAGGTGGCAACCATAGCGGCACGATCGATATGCACTCCCGGCAGAACCGCCGGAATCCCGTTCGCCCAGAATTCAGCAAAGAAGCGACGCGCCTCCTCTGGATTCACGATCGGCGAATAGTAATGACCCGGCTCAACATACAATGTCGGCAGCGCGGTCCGCCTGAACTCCTCGCTCGCTGCGAAGCTTCTCACGACCTCGGATAGCGGAAGGCCTGTCATCAGCCCCTCGGACCACCGCGCCAAACCGGCTTCGTCTGGTTCGCGGTGCAGCAGCCCCTGATACAGCGCGCGGACAAAATCCATCGCTTGCTGGTACGCATCAGTCGGCTGCACTTTTAGTCCCCGGTACCGACCACAATCGAAAGACTCGACGACGGTAAATTGCCTCAAAAATCCGCAGCCGCGGACCTCTGCAATCTCTGGATAAATCAGGCGACCCTATTGAGCCGCGGACTCCAGCTGTGCTTCTCGAGCCACCACGGCGCTGCGGCCGGCGGCAAGCCGGAGCGACTCGAAATACCGTGCGGGATTCTCGAGCTTGTTGATGTTCACGCGGAACACTCGCTCCGGGACCTTTTCCCCAACCACCACCCCGTCCCAGCGCAACTGCAGTCGGAGCGCTTCATCGGGCAGCGACGGCCCGACTGCGACTGGCTCGGGCACAATCAGCGCCGAAGGGTCTTCTGAGCCGCCGTAGTGGTTTGGGAGCGCCACGTAATCGGATACGCCCTGCTCCTCCTCGAATCGCGCGCGCGTTTTTTCGTCCGGACCGCAAATTGCCAGGCTCGGTGACGCCAGCGGCGCCAGCGAGCGCTCCAACTCTTCCCACTCGGAGACGTCGAGAATATGATCCTTGCCCCAATGCGCCAGGTGCGGCTCGTAGTAGATGTAACGCACCTCATGAACATCGCTGCCGAGTTCACGGCCAAAACGGATAACATCCGCGATGTCGCGGTAGTTGTCTTTGAGCGCCATCGTGATGAAGTGGAGCAGTGGCCGCCGCCGGCTCGCCTGCAGCGCGGCCGAGAGCCGTTTCAGGTTGTGCTCAAAAACCTGATACTTCCCCTTCTTACGCAGCTCAGCGAACACGTCGGGTTGTTTGGAGTCGAAGGACACCCGAATGCTGTGGATGCCGGAATTCGCCAGTCGTTCCAGAAACTCGTCGGAAAGCCGTCTGGAAAGGTTCGTCGTGAAACTGATCCGATCGCGATAGGCGTCGGGCACGGTTTCGATGAAGTCGATGAATTGCGGGTGCATGGTCGGTTCGTGCAGGCACGACAGCCAGAAATTCCCGCCCGGGCTCACCATCGGCAGCAGTTCGAGCGCGCGGCTGAACGTCTCGCGCGTCATGAGACTCAATTTTTTGACGTTGGTGTAATCAACGATACAAAACGGGCAGCGCAGGTTGCACTGGTTGACAATGTCGCCGGCTACCAGCGCAATCGACTCGCGCTGGTGTCGTTGCATGGGACTGCCCCGGAGGACGAAATCGGTGCTCTTGATACGCGCGGTCAGCGCATTTGCGCCATTCGCCTCCGCGGGAAAACGAAACCTGAAGGCGTGCCGTCCGTCGCCTAATCCGCTCTGCCGCAGGTCGGCCCGGAACTCATCCGCTCTCAGCGTCGCGACGTGCTCGTCGCCGAGCATGAATTCGACCTCGACCGGCTCATCCGGCCGGCGGCTGTCGTATGCCCAACCGAAGGCGGTCCAGCCATCGTTTGTATCCAGGTGGCCTGCATAAGGCATGGGCTCCAGGACTCCCCCTAGCCAACATGGCCCGAATCCATAGCGGGCCAAGGTTTCGACGATGTGTATGCGGTGGCTCCTATGCCGTGCCACCGAGAGCGAATGTACACGACACGTCAGCCGCGAGCAACGGTTGAACCGGGCCGATCATGCGCGAGCATCCACACCCGGATTTATCGTGCCGCCTCAGACAGATACTTAATCCGTGGCGACCTCGGCATAAGCGGCGAATTGAGCCATGCCGGCCAGAACAGAGCACAAATGCCGCAACTGTAGTTTTACCGCATCATGGGCTTGCTCGCATTCACGGAACAACGAAGGATGGCGGTTCCCTGCCACGCCGGAATGTCATTGATCCCAATCGTAGCGCAGGCGCTTGGAGCCCGCTCCAGGATAATCCTCACGAGGCGGTTCCCACAGACGGTCAAGATCGATGACCTATATTCCCATTCACCCGCCGCGGCGGCGCTCGCGGCCGGCACAAATGCGAAACCTTGCCATGGGTCATGACTGCGCCGACCTACAGGAAATCGATGCATTTGTTTCTCGACATCCATGGCAGCGGCAGTCAACACATCCGTTTGGACGGCCCGGAACACTTATCTCCATCGCCGCACAGCTCGACAATCTCGCGCTCCAATTTGGCCAGCGAAACTTTCCAATCCGAGATGATCGGCTCCCGCTTTGGCTCAAATCCCGCGTCGGTGATCGCGGCGGCATAGTTCGACAGCTGCTCGATAACCGGCAACGTATCGTTGGAGGTAAATATCGGAAAGGCGCGATGGGCCGAGATATCGGATGCAATGACCGGAAGCCCCATCGCCAGGGCCTGGCCGATGCCCAGATTGTACCCCTCCCAGCGTGAAAAATTGGCGTAGATATCGGCCGCGGCGTAAAGATCGATCATTTCAGCATCGGTAACGTTGTCGAACACCGCAAAGCCGGCACGTTCCATTTCCTCGACGTCCGGCTCCGAGCCTTTGCCACAGAGGACGAATACCGCATCCTTGGCGAGCTTTGGCCTGGTGAACCAGAACTCCTTCATGATGTCGGCGTACATATCGAGCCCCTTGTAATGCCGTTCGCCGGCGGAAAACCGGCAGACATTGAGAATGACGACCTTGTCGGTCCAACCATGCCAGTTCCGCATGTTGTTGCGCGGTTCGCGAAGATCTTCGCTCCATGTTGCCAAATGGGAATTCGCGTTCGGGACGACACCGGCCCGCTCCTCAGTTCCTTCGGCGCGAACCGATGCGGAAATCGCCAAGACTTTCGACGCCATTGCGAAGCACAGTTCTTTTTCGCTGAGAGTGGCGCGGCGCCCTTGCGAATCCGGAAACAAATCCGGCGGCGGTTCGCCATGATCCAGAAACAACGTCTTCGGCTCCCGGCCGAGCCAACGCACGACGGAAAAGAACGGCGGCGTCTCGGCAACGACGCAATCGATGCCCATTTCCACAGCGAAGGAGGCGGCTTCAGCCGCTCCATCAAGATAGATTCTACGGCAGCCGCGGTACTTGAATTCGTTCTTACCCTTGGGCCCGCCGAGGTAAATCTCATGACCGGCCGCGGCGAGATAGGCCGCTTGCTGGTTGACGACAACGCCGACGCCATGACCGATCTCGTGGGTCGAGCTCAAAATGAGAATCTTCAGCTTGGCCGGGTTCCTTGTGGCAATGCGCCATGACTTGGAACGCCGCGGTGGGAACGCCAGTTCGTTAGGCTGCTGCAAGCATAGGTTTGGGCTGTAATACGGGTCATCCTTGAATAATCGATCATCATGCCGGCGCGCATAGCGCGCCTCACGACGGAACAAAGCCGCCTTTTCCGGGGTGTCATCAAAACCGCGCGACCTCGATTCGAAGTGGATCAACAGCGGCTCCTTGATGACGATGTTGCGGTAGCCCTGGCCCAGGGCAGCCAGGCACAGCAGCGTGTCGTTGAAGGCCACGCCGGCCGTTACGTCCAAGCCCCCCAATTGCTCGAAAAGCTCGCGCCGAATGGCAAGGCACGCGCCGGTGACTGCAGAGACTTCCCGGGTGTAATCGAAACGGATCTTCGGATCGGATTCGTCCAGGCCGACCGCGTCATGGCCGGCAACGCCCTGAACTCCCAATATGACGCCGTTATGCTGAATGGTCCCGTCCGGATACAGCAATTTGCAGCCGACAATACCGACGTCGCTCTGCATCGCGTAAGTCGCGATGCGCCGCAGCCACAGCCGATCATTGACGATCGTGTCATTGTTCACGAGTAGCAGAACCTCGCCCGCGGCCGCCGCTGCGCCCAGGTTGTTCAAGCGCGAAAAGTTGAATGTGCCATCGTCGCGAATGACCTTGGCGCGACGCTCGACCAGCGCCAAATAGCGGATCGTTTCGGGATCCTGCGAGCCATTGTCGACGACGACGATTTCCAGCTTTTCTTTCGGATAATCGGTCTTTGTGCCGATGCTCTCCAGACACGGCCGTAAAAGGTCGACGTGGTCTCTGGTGCAAATGATGATGGTAAATGTCGGCAACGGCCCTTTCGGCGGGTCCGGCCGGATCAGCAGCCCAGGCATCGAGCGCGGCGCCAGAACGTCGTGGAACAGAACGGCGGGAATGTGCCGAACGGCTCGGACGTCGAGCCCCTCCAGGGTAAGTTCCACGAGGCGGTCGACCGTGACTATTCCTTGAAGCAGATCGTCGACGAGCGATGTCACGGTTCGGCTCATGCCGCGGACCAGAAGGCAGGCGCCGAGATAATTGATGTGCCGCAACAACTCCGGCGAGTAGCTGGGCTTGAAAACCGGGGCGTGGCCCATATCGTTGTCCGCCATCGCGTCTTCGTCCGAATAGACGAGCCGCAGGTCGGGATCGAGCGCCGCGCGGGCGAGAAGGTATAAGGCGTGTTCCCGCATCATGGCGCCGCCGGAGACGAAAACAAAACAATTGGAGTCCGACGCCGGCAGAACGGCATCTTGCGCATTTTCCTTCGATACCGAATAAAGCCGCGAATCCACGGAAATCGCTTGTTGCACCTCCTCGGCCGCGGCTTGGTCGCAGCCTTCCCCAAAGATCAGCACCGCCTTCCATTGCTTGAATATTTGGTTTGACAATGCCCGTATCGTATCGACGGCGAAACGCCCGGACTTGCCGTCGAACAGCACAATAACGGTGACATCAGGCAGTTTGTTGGCGGCGATGTCTTCGGCGATATTCGTTCGATCTTTTTCGTCCAGGACGTCATACTTGCTGCGCCATCTTTCATATCTGTTCAGAACCAGATCGAATCCTTTTTTTTGCCCGATTTCGAGATAGTGCTTGAGCGGTTCCAAACCGCTGGCCCGAACCTCTGGGTAATCCTCCACGTACCAGCGCGCGTTGAACCGGGGACCTGGGTTGCGCAATTCGGCGCTGCCGAAACGCACGAAATGATCCAGCGCATGGAATTCCGACGATGCGACATCCTTATAGGTCTCAAGGTACCAATCATAATCGAAAAAACCGGACTCGCTGACTTGCTCGCGCCAGGCGAGAAGCCGCGCAGATTTCGCGGACATCGGCCGGCGTCCGTCACGCCGTCCTCGTCTTAGGAAGTGCACCAAGGGATTTCGGCCGCTGTCGCGCGCATCGCGATAGGTTTCCAAATACCAATGGGTTTCGAAGTTGGGAGCCGGATTGCGATGTTCGCTCGCACCGTGCTTCAGATAATGCACGATCGGATCCATTCCCACGGCAGCGACATCGCGGTACGTCTTCAGATACCAGTCGGCGTCAAAGAATGAGGAGGAGGAAATTTCTTTGTACACCCTCGGACTGATGCCCGCTCTTATCAGTGCCAGCCAGCCCGGTCGGGGCGTGGGCTGAGGACTGACGTTTGCGACGGTGTTCATATGCCTATCCATGCGTCGGGTTGCGGCCACAATCTTCAATTGGCAGACGGAAGCAGCGACAATCGCAAGGCGCCATCACGGAGCGAATGCGCGGCCCTCGTCATCCTTCACTGCGCTCGGCAAACCTCTCCAGCTTGAAATGCCGCGGGTAACGACCGGCACCATGGAGTACGATTGGTAGCGAGCCGAGCAACATTCATCAAGTCAACGGCAGAAGTCGCGACGAATATTGGCTTGCAATCGGGGGTGGACGACGCCTTCATCGCTCGCTCACGTCGTGGTGGGTGACAGTGAGACCGCAGGCTTCCTGGCCGCAAGAGTAACCAATGCGTAGGAAGGGAATTCGTTGTTCCACGCGTTCAGTTCGGAACTTGGCAGCAGCTCGGGAGGTAAGATGATTTGGGTTCGATGCGCGTATTCGACGGCAAGAATCTCCAAACCGGCATCGGCGAACACCAGCGCCAATGCATCGGTCGAGAAGCGGAAAAAATCTTTCGGATAACCGTGCAATGGAAAGGTCTGGTGCGTTGAAATATAGCACACTCCTGCGGGGGCCAGGATTCTGGCGATCTCCGACGCGGCGATCCAGGGGCGCTCGAGATGTTCGAATACCGCATTGGCGATGCACGCGTCATAGTGGTTCGTCCATTCGAGCGGCAGGGAATGCAGATTGGCGACAACGTCGACGTCGGCGCCGGGCTTGATATCGACCATGGTGTAGTCCGATCGATCGAGACGCGGAAATAGCGACATTGAATGGGTCGATCTTCCAGGAACGGCTTGCGCTGTCCCAAATTCGATCACCCGCCGTATCTCCCGGTCTTGAATGGCGCGTTGAAAACAAGCGGCCGGATCGGCGCGGGACGACGCCTGCGTATCGGGTGGAAATGATTCTCCGTGGCACAGCGCGGAATCGCGGCGGCGATGCGGCAGCCCCAGCAAGCCCTGCAACCAACCCAACGCCATGAATGTGCAGTGTCCCGTTTACTCGTCCACAGCGGGCTGGCTGTACATGCCGTTGCGATGCAGGCGCGAGTGATTGCCCGACAGGTCATGATAGGTCACCGCGCCCTCGGCGAAGTAATGACACACCATCGCCTTGCGCGACAGCGCGATATTCTTGCGAGCCGCGCCGCCGTGGATGAGATTGGCGTGCCAGAACAACACGTCGCCGGCCTTGCCGAGGAAATATTCCGGCTGCAGCCGCGCCGCCGCCAGGTGGCGTTCCACGGCGGGCTCGTATTTCTCGCTATAGGCTGCCGCGCCCCTTTGCTTGTATTCAAGCGGCGCTATCGATAATTCGCCAGATAACAGCGGTGGAACCAGGCGGTGACTGCGCGGATAATATTCGAGCGGGCCGCTATCTGCATGGACGTCCTCGAACGCGATCCAATTCGCGACCAAGTACCCGAGCGGGTAGGTCGTCATGTGAATGGTGTCGGAATGCGGACGCTGCGAACTTCCCTTATGTCCCATGATGGTCTGAAACGGCAGCGTGCGGCGGCCGAGCAGAAGGTCGGTGATCGCCAAAATCTTCGGATGATGCTGCAACGCGCGAATCTCCGGCACTTTGCGATGCGGGTCGAGATTGCGGCCGGGGAACGGATCGTCAGGTCCGATGGGCTCGGGATGGACCACGACGCGGCCGTCGGCGATGGCCGCCTCATAAGCGTTCCAGGCCTTATCCAGTTCATCGCGGCCGATCAAGCCGGGAGCGATGAGGTAGCCGTCGAAAATCCACTTCGCGCACATTTCGGCTTGCTGCGCGTCGATAACCCCGTCTTGCCGTCGGCGCTCGACTTCGATCAGGGCATCCGGCTGATCGAGCCAGCAGGCCGGTCCGCTATCGGGTAAGGCATCCTTGCGGAGTTCCCCGACTTCGTCGAAATCCACCGGGATGTCGGCAAAATAAAACTTTCGGAACTGCTTGGCGGCGATCGAGGCGCGCAGCGCGCGTGGCAGCTTAATGCTCATGGCGCATCCGGCCCCTTGCGCCGCGCGAAAATGGATATGGCCGGCCCATTCGGGTGATCCGGCTGGTCTTGCGCGGTTCGGATGTCGTCGAAGCCGCAGCCGCGCAGCACGGCGACGATCGCATCCTTTTCCATCCAATAGTGCAGATCCTCAGGTCCGCCGCAGAACATCACATTCTGGTCGGCGCCGTAGTAGCGGCGCCCATGCAGGTCGATCGTGCGTTCGCCCCAACGAACGCTACGCGTGTGGTTGACGAAAGCGAGCCCGCGAGGATCGTTTGCCGGCATTGCCGCAATATCGAAATAGTGCGTCCATAGGCAGACGGCATCGGCACGGCGCGCGATCAGATCGAGAAGGTGGAGCGGATCGTTCATGTGGTAGAGCACGCCGCAGGCAACAATCAGGTCGTACGTGAGGTCATCGCGCTCAAGCCACGGCATGAAGTTGCCGAGATGGAATTTGGCGCGATGCAGGTCCAGCACCTGCTTGGTCACCAGACAGCGCAGATAGGCGGCGACATTCGCCTCGACCGCATCGAGGACAGCCGGATCACCCCGCTCCAACATCGCGGTATGAAAGCCCTCCAGCGGTCCAAGCTCAAGCACCCGCTTGCCGGCAAGGCTGCCGAACTGCGCCATGCACCATTGAATGCGCGCGTCGTCGTAGAGGGCCGCTTGGCCGGCCTTGATCGCGAATTGTTCCGGAAAAGCGTGATTCCAGCCGGCGGTGAGATCCACGGCGTTCTGATGCGACGGCGGGCGCGTTTCGACATCGGCCGCCTCCGCCACATCGGCAACCGGCGGGCGTCTTGCGTCCCCAAACAGTCGGCGGACGATGGAATTCACGGGCTGTCCGTTCCATGACAGTCAGGATTGATGAGAACCCTTATCCCCGCAATCAGGGGGAAATTCAACTTGCGGAAAGCCGCGTCGGCCGGCCGTTGCGGTAACCGATGGAACGCTCCCCGACCATCGCGCCATCGCGGTTATGACCCTTCCTCGGGACGAGCGTAATCGATAAACTGAGCGCTGATTTTTTTCCTAAAGTGGCCATCGAGCCGCGGAATTAGCCGAAGATGGCCCTGGAATGGCTGAAGACCAAAATCTGGCCTGGCAGTTCGCGCGCCTCCCGGGCCTTCGATCGCTATGTGTCGTCCCCGCCGAGCTTGCAGAACGCGATCGATGCAATCAGCGGGTGGAAAACATCGTTCCCATCGCAATACCGTCTCAGCGCCGGATCCATAGAAACCTACAACGATCCGCGGATTCGATGGGCGATCAACACGTTCGGATCGCTCGAGGGTTGCCGTGTGCTCGAGCTTGAGCCCCTCGATGGCGGCCACAGCAGCATGCTTGAGGCGGCAGGCGCGCAGGTCGACGCGGTCGAACCAAACCGCCTTGCCTTCCTTCGCTGTCTGATCACGAAGGAAGTCTTGGGATTGACGCGCTCGACATTCTGGCTCGGCGACGTCATGGGAGCCATGGAAAATTGGCAGCAGCGCTACGACCTCATTGTTGCGTCCCGGGCCTTGGGTCATCTGCGCGATCCGCTGCGCTTCATCGCGCTTGCAGCGGCGCGGACGGATGCCATCTACTTTTGGACGCGCCCCATTACGGAGACCTCGATGCCGCCCTTGAGCCCGCAGCCTGGTGCCGGACCGCCGGACGCCCAGACTCATCGGTTAGGTGGCATTGACGTGCGGCTATATCGAAATGCGCGCCGGGCCAACGAACGGGCGGCGGCCGAGGACGACGAATGCCTGTGGCTTAACCGCGACGATCTGCTCAAAGCGCTTCGCGCGCTGGGTTTTTCCGATATCCGGCAATGCGGCGAGCAACCGAACGATCCCGGCTGGCCGGCGTTGTCCATCCTTGCGCGACGATGAATCATGACCTCCCGAAGGGGCCGAGGCGACGAGGTCGCGAATAGGGCATGCTCTTCAATATTGAACGCGATGAAGGCAACCGCATCGTTGGCTATGTGGTTCCCGACACCTTCTCGGGTACCGCCGCGATTCGCATCACCGACGGACAGCGCGACCTGTTGGTCCTGCAGTGCCTGGAAGAGCGCGCGGCGCTTGTTGCCGCCGGTCGGCACGCCACCGGACAATGCGGCTTCACAATCGACGAGACGCTCGTTGCCGACCTGTCCCGGCAGGAAGGTCTCGAAATATATGACAATGAAACCAACATCCTGATTTATCGCCGGCGGCCGCCAACCGAGGTGATCCAGAAGCGGGTTTTCCGGCTCGAAACCCATCTCATCCCGCTGTGGCGTCTTGATGATCGGATCGAGCGGCATTTCCAATACTTCCACAAAGGAATCGAGCGCCATGGCCGCGAGACCGCGACCCAGGTGTTCGTTCTGAGCAATTCAAGTTCGCTGTATCTGAGCGGCCGTTTGGTCTTCAAGGCATTCGAAAGTTACATCGACGAGAAATTCTGCTGCATCGCGGTGTTGCGCGATCCCTACATGGAATTGGCGGAACGGTTGCTGGCCCTGAAACTGGTCCGCAAATTGGCGAACCAACTGCCATTGCTCGGGGCGCGAGACATGATCAGCTATGGTCCGGCAATCGAATTCGCCGAAACCATCGAACAAGACGAAAAACAGCTGCGGCGGGCATTTGCCACGATGCCGAAGGCGGCCATTGCCAATCTGGCCAATCCCTTGACCCGTCTTTTGGCGGCGCGCACCCCTGAGGAAGTTCCGACCAAGGGCGCCATCGCGACCGCGCTGGGGACGCTGTCGGGCTTTTCCGTCGTCGGATTGCGGGAACGCCAGGACTTGTTCCTGGCGCAGATCGCCGACCTGTTCGGAACCAGCGCCGAAACCCTGCCGGCGATGCCCGACTTCAGCCGGACTGCCGAATTATGCCGGGTCCTGCGAAACGTGCCCGAGGTGGAAGTCTTGATCGAGCAGGATCTCGAAATCTATTCGCACCTGAAATCGGCGATCGAGCAGGCGTTGTCCGATTAGCGGAACCTTGCACAACCGGCCATAAAGCCTAATTGAATAGCCGTGACAGTACCTTAGCGGTGAAATCGCCCGGTCTCGGGTGCCGGCGCAAGGGCCGTGCAGCAAAGCCGCAGGGGCGGAAATTTCTCGATTCGGCACCGCCTTGCGGTAGGTGTTGCCGCGGGAAAAGGGTACAAGGAAGGCCCTAGTTAAGGCGGAAAAGGCTCGTTGATTCGAACGGTGGGATCAAGAATCGAATGAGCGAGGACACACGCGCCGGACCGGCGCGGGTCACAGTCAAGACCAAGGCCGACAAGGCGGCGCCGGCGGCGCCGGCGGCGGACCACGGCGTGCGCCTCGCGCCCAATATCGTGTCCGCCCCGCGACGGCCCACCCGCCTGCTACAGCCGGTGCTGCAGCGCGCCCCGCTGGCCAAGCATATCGACGAAGCCAAGACCTTTCTCCGCAAGCTCATCGACGAAGCCGGGAGCGTCAGCACCAAGCTGCCGCGTGGTCTGGCGATCCTGCGGGTTTCGCCGCTGCTGGCGAGCTTCGTCGGCCTCGTCCTGGTGCCGTCGTTCGCGGCGATGATCTATTTCGCCTTTATTGCATCGGATCAGCTCGCCGCCGAGGCGCGATTCGCCGTTCGCCAGGTCGACATCGACACCAGCGAAGCAGCGCCGCAGTCTTCCGGCGAATCCGGCAATTCGAGCGTCAATTTCTCGTTCACCGCCACCGGCCAGAACGCCTATATCGTCAGCAGCTACATCCAAAGCCGCGCTATCGTCGACGATCTCAACAAGAAACTGAACCTGCGCGACATATTCCGGCGGCCCGAGGCCGATATATGGGCCCGGCTCAAACGCAACGCCTCGATCGACGAGCTCACCGATTACTGGAAGTCGATGGTCACCACCTATATCGATGGGCCATCCGGCATCGTCACCCTCGACGTCCGGGCGTTTCGCGCCGACGACGCTGTCGCCGTCGCCAATGCGGTGCTGGAGCTCAGCGAATCCCTGGTCAACCGCATTTCCGACCGCGCCCGCCGCGACGCCATGGCGATGTCGGAAGAGGAGGTGCGCCGGGCCTACGAGATGACGCAGTCGGCGCTCGCCGACCTGCGTGCGTTTCGCGACAATGCCGGCATCATCGACCCGGTCCAGTCCGGCACCGAGATCGGCAAGCTGCTCATCCCGCTGTTGACCGAGAAGATCCGGCTGGAGAGCGAATTGTTCGTGGCAAGCCGCAATCTCGACGACAGCGCGCCGACCATCAGGGCATTGAAGAGCCGCCTCGACAGCGCCGAGCAGCAGATCACCGCCTTGCGCGCCAAGCTCACCAACAACGACGGCAACGGCAAGTCGCTGGCATCCTCGCTCGCCAAGTTCGAGGCGCTCGATCTGCAGCGCCAGTTCGCCGAAAAGCTTTACGGCTTGGCGCAGGCCGATCTCGACCGGGCCCGGCAGCGCGCCGACCGGCAAAGCGTTTACCTCACCGTGTTCGTGCCGCCCTCGATGCCCGAGGAGGCCCGCTATCCGCGACGGATCGCGTTCCCGATTCTGATCTTTATCGGTCTCGCCATCGTCTGGGCGATCGGCGTCATGACGCTGGCATCGGTCGAGGACCACAGGCTGTAAGGCGCTCCGCGCCAGCCGTGCGGCGGTCGTCGCCTCTGGTGGCTTTAGGCCATGTGGTTGCGCACGAAGGCCATGGCGGCAACCGCCGAAACCCACGCGATCAGCGAGGCCAGGAACGTCATCCCGATCGACAGCCAGCGCTTCGGATATTCGGATTCCTCCGGCAACGCCGGGGCGACGATCTGGTGCAGATAGAGCATCTTGCGTTCGCCCAGCATGCGCGCCGCTTCGACCGCCGCCACCGTCAAGGCATAGCGCTTTTCTGCGATGCGCTCTTCGAGGTCGAACTGGGCGTATTTCGTCATCTTTCCCGACAGGGCCTTGTCGGCGGTGGCCGAGGCTTCCTTCTCGTCCTGCGTCGTCATCTGCGCCTGCAGCTGATCGAGTTGGGCTTTCATCGCCGTGATGCGCGATTTGAGAACCTGCATCTGCGGCGCATCCGCCGTCACGTAGCGGATCTCGGTGTCATATTCCTGTTGCGCCGTGAGCATATCGCCCTGCAACTGGCGGCCCAGGTCGGACATCGCCTGGCTGGTCTGGCCGACGTCGATCAGGCCCTCGGCGTTGCGCTCGAACTCCATCTGCATGCGGGCCCGGCCCAGGTCCTGCGCCGCCCGCTGCATGTCGCGCTCGGAGGCCAGCACCGTGTCGTTGCGCATGCGATCGTTGAGGTCGTTGATCAGCTTCTCCGACAGCGCGACGACCCGGTCGGCGATCCGCTTGGCCTCCTCCGGGCTGAACGCCCGTATGGTCAGCGTCACGATGCCGGAGGGAAACGCGATCGACGTTCCGCTCATCTTGTCCCAGTAGTCGGTGAACTTTTCGATCGACTTGCTTTTGCGGAAGCGCGCCCACCAGTCGATGTCCGACGAGCCGTAGATGTCGCGCAGGCCGAGGCTGCGCTCGAGTTCCTCCACCATCGGCCGGCTGTGGATGTAATTGGTCACCACCTGGGTGTCCTGCACGATCAGCATCGGCGGCACGCCGGTGACCGAGCCGACGCCGTCCATCTTCGGGATGACGCCGCTCGACACCGTGAACTTGGCCTCGGAGACGTACTGGTTGGAGGCCAGGAGGCCGAAATACGCCACCGCCACGAGGTTGGGGATGGCGACCACCAGGACGAACAGCGCGATCGACACGATGCGCAGGAGCGCGGCGCCGCGCCGGGCCTTGAAGCTGTCGCCGCGGGAGGCGCCCCGTGCCCGGGTCGAGAACCGGGCGCGCCGGGCCGCGTCGGTCAAGGCCCGCGAGATCGCCTGGGCGCGCTCCATGGCGCCTTGCGGCGACGACAGGGGCAAGGGCTCGCCGGTATCGGTCATCGGCACAAGCGGTTGTAGGTTTCGATCGCCTTGTCGGCGGTATCGAACATGATGAGTTGCCCGTCAACCAGAACGCCGCCGCAGTCGCAATAGTCCTTGATGGTCGGCATCGAATGCGACACCACGATGAGACCGGCATTCTTGCGGCGCGCCGCGAACGCCTCCTGGCAACGGGCCTGGAACCGGGCGTCGCCGGTCGAAGTGATCTCGTCGATCAGGTAGACGTCGAATTCGATGGCCATCGACACGCCGAAGGCCAGCCGGCCCATCATGCCGGACGAATAAGTCTTTATCGGGATGTCGATATACTCGCCGAGCTCCGAGAATTCCTCGACGAAATTGATGACCTTGCGGATGTCGGCGCCATAGGCCCTGGCCACGAAATGGATATTCTCGCGGCCGGTCATCAGGTGGTGGAACCCGTACGAAAAGCCCAGCGGCCATGACACCCGCACGGTGCGGCGTACTTTCCCGGAATTGGGTAATTCGGTGCCGGCAATGATCCGCAGGGTCGTCGATTTGCCGGCGCCATTGACGCCGAGAAGACCGTAGGACCGGGTCGAGTCGAACACCATGGAGACATGATCGAGCACGATCTTGGTGTGCCCTTCGTTCCGGTAGAATTTGAAGACGTTGTTGAGCTGGATCATGCTTGAGCTGGATCATGCGTCAGCGCGCCGCAAGACGCTTGCCGGCCGCCCACCTGGTCAGGAAGATTGATCGGGCCCCCGAACACTGCTAGTTCCCCTTGCTGGGCCGGTTAGCTACCATAAGTTCGGGGAAATTACCACAGGAACGGCGCACCGAGCGCGTTCCGAACGGCGGGAATGGCGACAGCCATGTACCTATCAAACAGCGAAGCCTACGACCTGTGGTCGGCGGCAAAGCGTCAGTGGCGCGTCATGCACGCGGTGATGCTGCGCAACATCCGGATCAGATTTTTCGGCCACGGCATCGGTTATCTGTTCAAAATGGGCTGGCCGCTCACCCATTTGGTCGTTCTGGTCACGCTGTTCAGCCTGACCGGCCGCGCGGCGCCCTATGGCGACAGCCCGGCGCTGTTTTTCGCCACCGGCACGATCCCCTACATCACGTTCGCCTATCTGTCCCGATTCATGATGCTTTATGTGATCCTGAATCGTGCACTGCTCGGGTTTCCGGAGGTGAAAATCCTCGACATTCTCCTTGCCAGCGCACTCCTCGAAACCCTTTCGGCCTGCTGCGTCGTGATCGTATTCCTGATCATGGCGTGGTTTGCCGGCATCGATCCGATGCCCAGGGATATCGTCCAGGCGTCGCTGGCATTTGGCGCGTCCGTTCTGCTCGGCTTTGGCGCCGGCTTGCTCAACGGCGTCATTGCTCTGGCGGTCCCGGCATGGTTCACCGGCTTTGCGCTTATCCTGATGTTGGTGTGGGCATCGTCAGGTGTCGTATTCGTACCGGACGCACTGCCGGCCATCATCCGCGAGCCGCTGGCCTATCAGCCGGTGCTGCAGACGACCGAGTGGATGCGTTCGGCCTATTACGAAGGCTATGGTGACGCCGTGCTCAGCCGCACCTACGTGATCGGCTTTGGCGTTACGATGGTATTTCTCGGGCTGTTGTTCGAGCGGCTGACGCGGGGCCACATGCTTGCTTTGCGGTAAGGCGCCTCGCCGCGGCCTATAACGGAAGTACCATCTGGCGGGCCGCTGCCTATCGCAGGGTGCTGCCTATAAGAAAATGGATGCGATCCGACAATCGACGACAACTCTCACAGGCTTATCGCATAAAAAACGGCCGCTTTATTCACATTTTGACTGAGCGTCCGCCGAGGGCTATGAAGTCGTGGGCCGCCACGATTGCACGAACCACGGCCAGACCTTGTTCGGCTTGCTCAGTCGCAGCGCCTCGCGCTCTCAGGGCGTCAACAAACGCCATCATTTCACACGTCAGCGGCAATTCGCTGGAGCACGGCGGATTTGATATCTCGCCATTGCTGCCGTAGAGCGTAAGCTTCCGATCGGCCTTGTCATCGAACAGCAGCGTCCCATTTTCGCACGCGACGGTCACTCGCATTCGCGGCTCCGGCGACAGCCAGCTTACGGTCGAGATCAGCGGGGTATTACCATATTGGAATTTCGCCACCGCCGCCTGGGGCATAGATTCTGCGGAAAGACTCCACGCGGCGACGCTCTCCACATTGCGAGCGAAGATCGCGCCGGCCATCGACAAATGATGCGGGAGCCAGTCCCAGAGAACCGAGGAATCCGTCCGCGGCTGGTTGTTCATCCCCTCACACAGGACATAACGAATGGCCCCTAGCGACGGCAGCAACCGTAACGCGGCAGCAAACGCCGGATGGTAGAGGTATATGTGGCCGATGAAAACCGCGGCGCCGGATTGCTGGGCGGCGGCGCACATGCGCTCGGCGTCGGCAACAGTCGTCGCCATCGGTTTTTCGACGAACGTGGCGATCCCTGCCTCGATATATGGCAGCGCCACCTCGGCATGAGCCGCGCTTTGGGTGGCGACCAGAACGCCGTCGAGCCCGGTCGCAGGCCTCTCCCCCTTCGCGATGACAACCAGAGAAATCCCCGGGATGCGCTCCAGGGTCTGCTCAATTTTTCGACCCCAGCGTCCGTGCCCTATTAACCCAAGCCGAAGAGCCATCCTGCCATTCTGCGAGCTGGTGCTGCGATATGACTACCTACTGATCCTTATAATTGTCCTGACGGCGTGCCCACGAGACGAATTGGGCGAGGCCATCCTCCAGACCAACTTCCGATGCATAACCCAATTGCTGGGCCGCCTTGGTGAGGTTGGGGCAACGGCGCTGTGGTTCACCAGCCGGATAGGTGCTCGGATACGAAACGCAGCGAAATGACGATCCGGGAACGACCGACGAATACAGCTTCGCCAATTCGACCATCGAAATTTCGTTATCCGAATTTCCGATATTATAGGCTTCACCCGGCTTACCCTTCAAAAGCGTCTTCAGGAAGCCCGCAATCGCGTCGGTGATGTAACAGAACGTGCGCGTCTGCTTACCATCTCCATGCACGGGAATCGGTCGGCCGTTCACTGCCTCATAGGTGAACATTGGAATAACCCGCCGATCGTCGTGCATCATGCCCGGCCCAAATACGTTGAAAGGGCGGACGATCTTTGCCGGCACATTGAATTGCTGGTGGTAAATAGTCGAGATTGTCTCGCCGAGCCGCTTGGATTCGTCGTAACAAGCCCGCGGGCCTACGCTCGATACGTTTCCGTGGTAAGTTTCCGGCGTTGGAATCGACTTGGGATCGGGATCCCCGTAAATCTCGCTCGAACTGAAAAACAAAAAGGCCTCCAGCTCCGTCCCCTTCCGCGCCAGCTCCAACAGATTTTTGGTGCCTTGCACCGCACCCTCGATCGTTTCCAGTGGATATTTCATATAATACGAAGGCGAAGCTATGCCCGCCGCGTGGATAATGAAGTGGAGATCCTGACGTAACGGCAACGGATAAGTAACATCAGCCCATACATCGCTCACATTCGGATCATGGTGCCCGCTGTCATACAATGCGAGTTGCCGACCGGTAATGTAGTTGTCGGCTGATATTACCTTGCACGGCCTGGACAGCACCTCCTTGTTGAGGCGACGAAATACCGAAATGAAATGTCGTCCCAGAAAGCCGGCTCCGCCAGCCAAAAGAATGGTTTTGCCGGCAAAGCGATCGGCGTCCGGCCCAAGCTTCTCAATGATCGTCGCGACGTCGTCACTCGCCAAGTCCGATGCGTTCGAAGTCATGTTATTTCCCTTGGCGGAATTGGAAGCATATACCGGTAACCGCCGCCGGTCTTGTTGCGAATATCGTCGAAATATTCATAGGCAAAAACGACCAGGACATCCGGGCGATGGCTGTCGAGATGCGCTTTGGTCACAATCGGAATGTGAGTTCCAGGAGTAAACTTGCCCTGCTTGAGCGGACTGTCGTCGACCGTGAATTCTATCAGGTCCGGCCCGATTTTTCCGTAGTTGCAGATGGTGGAGACCCGCGCCGGTGCGCCGTAGCCAGCGACCTTCGTGCCACGCATCTTGTACGCTTTCAACAGATCGCGCAATGCGCCGATCTGAACGTCAACCGTGCGTCCGAATTCTTCCAGTTTCGGCACCGTCAAATTCTCGCCTTCCTCGCTGAGAAGACGCGCGACACTCGCCAATTCGGCTACTTGGCTGCCCTCAGCCTTGATCGTGACCCGCAAGGAACCGCCATGCGGCTCGATGTGCTCCACATCGACAATGATCATGCCATGGGCAGCAAATAGCTGCTTGAGCGATGTCAGCGAATAATAGAAAATCCTGTCCAGATAAAACCGCTCGAATTGAATATGCCGCAAGATGTTCCCGATGTATTCGACCTCGATGACAAATCGGCCATCTTCTGCCAGCAGACTTCTGACTGCCTCGATGAATTCGTGAGGATCCTCCAGGTGCGTGAACACGCTGCTTGCTACGATAACATCAGGCTTGCCGTATGTTCGCTCGATCTGGGCCGCAGTTGACGCATCGAAAAACGAACAAATCGTGGTCAGACCGCAATCATTCGCAATCTTCGAGACATTTATCGACGGCTCCACGCCGATTGCTTGGACGCCAGCTTCCTTCAGCGGCTTAAGCAGAATACCGTCGTTCGAGCCGACGTCGACAACGAATTTGGCGTCCGCCAGCACCTTTGCAAGCATCTCGAAATGCCTGACCAACGCCGCATTGACCGACGACAGGTAATAGTAATCCTCAAACATCTGCTCGCGGGAAATGATCGTCCCGAGCTGGACGTTCTTACATCTTAAGCAGAAATACATCCTGAGCGGAAAAAACTGCTCCGCAGAGAATTGAGCCTCGGTGGGATATTTGTTCGCAAGCGGTTGCCGTCCCAGGTTGAGAAATTCTGCCGTTTGCTCGCAGCCGCATAATTGACAACGAATTGATCCGCCCATGCTCATTATCTATGTTTCTTTCACCAAGGCCCGCAACGGCACTCTATAGCTGTTGCGAAATCCAGCTTTGCAGCCATGAAGGACTAACATTGAAAGAGGCGTCATGGACCAGCATGCTGGACGTCAGATCGGCGCGATATGATGAGTTTGTAATATCGTCGACGTAACAAGAGTAGTCAAGTTCGCCGGCCGTTGCTAAGACATATATCGCAGCATTTGCTCCGAATTGCGGAAACAGCTCCAGGACCTTCGCGTGTTTTTGGCAGAACAACAGATTCGTAAGCGCGGCACCGTGGGGTGCCACCACAGCCTCCGCGCGGGAAAACATTTCCACCTGATCGGCGAAGGACATACGATCAGTGTCAACCTTCTCGAAGCCCGCTTTCTCAAGAACCGGCCAAATCTCCGACTCGTTGAGAACTCGGCGACTATGCCGGCGCGGGACATAGAGACGTGTGCGCTTCAAGTGGGGAGCAGTAGGCTCAATTTGCAAGTCGGCGAGGAGCTTGTCGCGCACCAGCGGATGGCCCTCGAACAGTGAGTGCGCGTGTTCGCCGACACCATTTTCGATGATGACGCGCTCGAAGCGAAGTCCAGGCGCATCGTCAAAGTGAACGACTCCCTCTCCGGATCGAAGCAGCCTCTTGAGCGTTTCAATTTCGTAGTGGGACGTCGGCTTGGCGAACGTAAAGATATTATCGACGTGAGCAATTGCAGTGCGTGCCAGGACCAGACGCGGCAACCAGTCAAGCAGCCAATGGAAATAATTCTGGCCGATAAAGGAATCCAGAAGGCATACTGACACGCCGGAAACCTCTCGCACTTGGATGCCCGCCGCCGACTGGCGCACAAACTGGCGGATGTATTCTGGAACCGGCTGCCATGGCGTCAGCAACTCGCCATCCTTGTCGATCCAAACGATATCCCGAGCCGTTATCTTTAGAGCAGTAACATTCTCCAGCATGTAAAGTTCGAGAGGCCGCCCCCAACCAGCCTTGTCGATATAGGCTTCTATGTCAGGCGGTATTCGGTTGCATAATATTGGTCTTTGGAATTGCCGATGGTGCCGTTGAAGCTGAAATATCGACAAATATTCGCCGGGGTGCACGTATGGCCGAAGCAACGATATTTCGTCATCTGGACCGAGACTACGCACAGATTGGCCGATCTTGATCGCCAGGTTGACATTTATGTCGTCCGGCGAAAAGCCGCGATCAAGATTATTCTTGCAGGCGATCTCAAGCTTGTGAAGGATTGCGCGAACGCCTTCGACATTTCCCGTCGCGTTGAAATGGCCTATCGCCGCGGCGACAATCCCGGATTTGCCAGCAAAATTGACACTACCCCCAAGAATTTTATCAAGGTATGGAAGACCCGCCTCAATACCCTGGCTCTCGAGCAGAAAATAGAACAGCTGATAATATCCCCAACTCTGAGCATCCGGATCGGAAGAAAATCGTTTCAGGAGCGCCAGCACGGCGTAAATCGCTTCCTCCATATAGCCGCGGTTACGGAGATCGCGCGCAACCCTGAAGCCGTCCGGCCAGCCCACTGCTGTGTCCAACGACAGAAGGCGCGACAAGCGCTCGGGAAGCTCAACTTCCAGTTCGAACGATCCGCCTGCGGAGGGAGTCATTTTTCCAAAGAAACCAGCGATCAGACCAAAGAAGGTCATTCGCAAGCGGCCGCTACAGGGATGATTGGATATCGAAGTAGAGATTGGACACTACGCACCGCGATACCAATTCATACGATCTCTCCGCGAGAAACGCATGAGTACCGCCCGTACCCCCTTCGTCGAACTTAAATGAGTGATCCTCGATCAATATGAAAGTGGGTCGATATTTTGACCAGTTATTCGACCGCAAGCAACGCAAGTCGTAACCCTCGACATCTACGGAGAGCAGTCTAATCTGCTGCGCTGCCGGAAGATGGGCGTCAAGAATGCTGGCAAGGGTAACCGGACAGAGCCGAACGGTTTCTGCTATTTCAATCGCGGGATTTTTCAGCATTTGTTGCAGCATCAACTCATCCGCCGTGCTGGCGGCGGGATGATTGAAGATATGAAATGCGATTTCGGAGCTGTCATCCGACACGGCGGCGTTTATATTAATATCGCGGTCTCGGTATTTTTTGAATTCATCGATTACATTTGGATTAGCCTCGACATTTATCCCGCGCCATCCAAAGCAATTATAGTAGATGGCCGTGTTCGACATTCGAAAGGGATGGTGCGCCCCAACATCGACAAAAAAGCCGTCTTTGAGCAAGCCTCGACTCTCGAAGAACGGCATCATCATTATATCTTCGCCGAACTGCGCAAATGTGATTTGCGAGAACTCCTGCTTCGAAAGAGATTCTTTAAGTTCGTCCGATTGATGGTTATACAGCAAGAGGGCTCCTCTTGGCCTCTATTCGGCTATCGCGGGACTCTAGTTTAATGGTCAATCGCGATCAAGCGTGGCGAACAGCACTGGCACTGTCGAACGAGGGAGAGGGACGGTCGGAGCAACGTCACTTCTTCGCGCATAGCACAAAGACGCCGGTATTTTGCGTGATATATCCGTGCTTCTCAGAAGCTACAAATCGCATATGCGCGTCGCTAAACCCTGCTGCGCGCGCCCGAGGTATAATGTCCCACCCAGGGGTCTCAAATACGAGAGAACCACCTCCCGGGTCGACTGGATTGCCGTGAACCTCCGGAGGCATGAGATGGACGACCTTGCCGTCCTTCAAGCATGATCGTAACTCGCCGGCGGCACTCATAAATCGGAACGGATGGGTCCCGATGTGCCACCCGCCCGGTCTTAATATTCTCGCTATCTCGCGCAACGCTGCGTCAAGATCAGGTACATGCTCCAACACCTCGTTTGTCGCTACCAAATCAAAGCTTTCGGTAGGCAAGGTCAGCGCCATAAGATCTTGATGTATGATGGGAAACAGCTCGCGTCGCGTGGTCTCGTCGCGCGCATATTCCGAGCCAAGGAACCTCGGGAATATTCCACGCATGACGAGCGCAAAAGCCGTCACGGCCTCTGTAGCAAAAATTCTTGCCTCACTGCGCGGAACTTGGAGCGTTTCGTCGATCAGAGCCATGACGGCGCGAAGGCGCGAATTCAAACCATGCGCCACGAGGCCTTCCCGCCAGTTCCGATTGGCGGCGTCGATCTTTTCAGGAGGAACGAACCTGCACGTCAGCGGCTCCGTAAAGCCAGCAGCGATGATGCGTTCGCCGATTTCGTCACTTTCCGCCGCGCTATAGACGGTCATACTGGCTGACGCCCATGCCAACCATTCCTCGAGCGTGGAGAAGGCTTGGTCGATTTCGATCATGCTGATTCTGCTGGGAGACGCCGAATGCCGGCCTACCGCACACGCGTAGACGAACTGAGAATATGGATGCTGCCCCCCGCGTTCACGGGAAAGTCATTGCCGATCAAGGTCACGCCCACGACGGCGGCATTTTGCTCCATATAGGCGTACGCCTGAGGACCATTCGATCCCGCCGTATTGTAAGAGCGATTGCCGATAAAGGTCGAGTTGCTGCAATTGGAGCTCGGAGTGCCGTAACGGCAGGCGATGCCGCTCAAGAGGCCCTTCTTAATCTGGCTGTTGTCGACCGCGACGTTCTGTTCGACGGTATTGTCGAGCCCGCCGATGTCGATGCCGTCGCCGTCATTATCAGCGCTGTAGTTGAAAGCGACGTAAGAGTTCGGCGCCCACTGCTCGATGCCCATCACCACGGTGTTGTTGACGTCGGTTCCCCTGCCTCCGGTCGTCGCATTGCCGATGATGGTCAGCCCGTACGTGTTGGCCGCCAGCTCGATGGTGATGCCGGCGCCGAAGCGCCACTGCGTGATCTTGTTGTAGGCGATCACGCCGTTCGCGGTCGCGATATCCATGCCGCTCCCCGTCAGGGTGTTGACGGCAATGCGGCCGTTGGCCGACGGCAGCGAGGCGGCGAGGAGTATCGCCTGATTTTGCTCTCGCGTGCCGCAGATCGTCGAGCTCGGCGTCTTGCAGGAAATCGCGTTGTCGGAAAAATCGTAGCCGGTGCCGCCGTTGAGGACGATGCCGAAGCGGCCCTGATTGACGATCACAACGCGGCGCACGAACACGCCGTTGCTGCTCTGCCAGGCGACGGCGGCGCTGTTCGGCCCGCCGTCGTAGTCGCCGGCGTCGACCGTGAGATCGGCAAGCCCGCTGTTGGACGCGGCGACGCCAAGAATCGCATAATCGTGGACGTTGGCCAAGAGCTTGATCGTCGCGCCCTCCGAACCCTGCAGATGCACGTTCGGCAACAGGGTCAGGCGGCCCTTGATACCGCACGTCATGTGGGCCGGGACCATCAGGTCGCCGCCCCCTGCCCGGCTCAACGCCGCGATCGCGCCATTGATGACGGCGGCGTCATCCGCGATCCCATCGCATTTGGCGCCGTGGGCCATGAGGTCGTCGACGACAGCAGCGGCGCCGACAGCCGGGCCTGGCGTCCTGCTCCAGGCCAAGGCCAGGAGCGCGCCGACGACTATTATTCGGCGCACGGCCCTCACCGGTAGGCCCGCGCGGTATCGATGCCGACGACATACATGTGGCTGCCCATGACCGGGTCATGCAGGATCGCCTTGTTGGCGGCGACCGGATACCAGATGCGCTGGTCGAACTGGATATCGCTCGGCGTCGGCTGATACTCGACGAGGAAGGCCCACGACTTGCCGGGCAACGGGATCAGGCGGAAGCCGTGCTCCTCGAATAACCGGGCGAGGCCGGCAAGTCCCCACGCCACGATATGACCGCGCCCGAGCGGATCGAGATAATCGCCGTGTCCGTTCTTCACGAACGACGACAGGCCGGTGTTGAACAGATAGAGCGAATTCGGCTCGGATTTTGCCGCCAGCGCGGCGATCAGGTTGCGCAGCATGGCGGGGGTGAGGTGCTCGATCACCTCGATGCAGACGCCGGCCTGGAAGGTGCCCGGCAGGTCGGCCAACCCGCCGATCACATAATTGCCGTGCGTGGTGTGCTGCTCGGGCGGGAACTGCTCGATGCCCCAGAACAGATCGCGCGACGCCGGCAGATAGGTGGACAGCGCGTCGAGCAGGAAGCCCGGCCCGGTGCCGATGTCGAGGAACCGGCGCACCGGCAGCCGGGCATAGAGCAAGGTCTCGGCGACGCGGCTGAGCGCGGGGCCGAACGAGCGCGCGCGCGACTCCCTGGCTTCCGTCTTCCAATAGGCCTGGTCGTAGCCGCGGATCGGGCGGCCGGCGTCCATCTCGGCGATGACGGCCGGGTCGACGAACAGGCTGTCGCAGGCTTCGCACTCATAGAACTGGTGGGTCTCGACCAGGTGATAGGGCCGGGTCGCCGCGGCGCCGCAGACCGGACAGGGCGTCGTCGTCATCGGGCCGTCATGCGCCACGCGCGCGCTTCCTAGGCACCGGAACGCACTGGTCCGCGGCGAACTCGGTGACGACGGCGGCAAAGGCGTCCTGCAGCGCCTTGATCGAATAGGCTTCCGCCATGTAGCGCGCCGCGGCCTCGGCTTGCGCCCTGGCGGTGGCGGTGTCGCGCTGCGCCCGCAGCACCGCTGCGGCCAGGCCTTTGGCGTCCTCGGCGACGAAGGCAAGCGGCACGGCGCTGGCGATGCCCTGCATCCCGACCGGGGTCGCCACCAGCGGGATGCCGTTGAGGAAGGCTTCCAGCGTCTTGCCCTTGACGCCGGCGCCGTAGCGCAGCGGCACGACGGCGAGCCCCATCGCCGCATAGTGCACGGCAAGCTCCTGGTCGCTCACCCGGCCAAGCACGCGGATGGTCTCGGAATCCAGCCGCTCGACGGCGGCCACCATGGTGGAGCCGACGATGTTCAGCCGGGCCCGCGGGTTTTGCGCCAGCACCAGCGGCATGACGTCATGGGCGAACCAGAGCAGCGCGTCGACATTCGGCGGGTGCGAGCCGCCGACGAACAAGAGGTCGTCGGCGCGGCGCGCCTCGAAGCGGGCGAGATTTTGCCCGGCGACGGCCAGCTCCCCGGGCAGGTAGCCGAGCATGGGCACCTGCACGGCGACGGCTTTTCGCGCCACGCCACGCACCAGATCGCGCTCCTCGACGCTGGGATAGAGCACGGCATCGGCCTTGCGCCAATTCTCCGTCTCGAGACGCCGCATGGCCTCGACCCGCTGGGCGGCGTCCTCGGCCGCCGTGGCGGCGACGGTGTGCGCCTGCTCGGTGCGCTTCCAATGCACGTCGTGGCCGTAATAGAGCAGGCGCGCCCCGCTGTGGGCCCGTATCGGGTCGTAATATTTGATCGCGACGTCGGGGCGGCTCAGCAGGACATAGTCGAGATGCGGCCCGGCCTCGTCGATGAACTTCTCAAAGCCGCCGACATGATCGCGGCCGTAGATCACCTCGATGCCCATGCGCTGCAGCGGCACGCAATAGGCCCTGTCCTCGTGCAGATTGTCCGGCCAGAAGCTGACTTGAAAGCCCTGGGCGACGAACAGGCGCAGGAAGTGGAACATGGTGCGCGAGCCGGCGTCGCGGTCCCACTGCGGGACATAGTGGTCGACGAACAGAATGTGCGGCTTGTCGGTCGAGCGGTCGCGCGCGACAAAGACGTTGCGGCCGTTGGGATGGTTGTCGGCCAACGCGCTCTTCCAGCGCGCGTAGAGCTTTTTCTGGTTCTCGACCTGGTAGGCCTTGATGCCGCTGCCGGTGTCGCGGCCGTGGCTTTTGCCTTCATGGTGGATCAGTTCGGCGTGCGGCGCGTAGAGCGTACGCAGCCCGGCCTGGCGGACCCGGAACGCCAAGTCGGAATCCTCGCAATAGGCCGGGGCGAATTCCAGGTCGAAGCCGCCGAGCTGCCGCCACAGCCTGGCCGGCAACGCCAGCGCCGCGCCGGAGACGTAATCGACGTCCTTGAGATAATTGAATGCCGGCAGCCGGGGATCGGCGTTGCGGCCGAAATTCCAGCCCGAGCCGTCGCGCCACAGGATGCCGCCCGCCTCCTGCAGGCTGCCGTCGGCGTTGATGAGCTTGGCGCCGACCAGGCCGGCGTTCGGCGTCCTGTCCAGCGCGCCGGCCATCTCGTCGACCCAGCCGGGCAGCAGCAGCGTGTCGTTATTGAGAAAGGCGATGATGCGGCCCTCGGCGAGGCTTGCGGTGTGGTTGCAGTTGCGCAGGAAGCCGAGGTTCTTGTCATGGTGGACGAGGCGCACGCAGCCGCCGGCCGCGGCGAACACCTTGGCGGTGGCGTCCGTCGAGCTGTCGTCCCCGATCAGGACTTCATAGCTGTGGCGCGAATCGTGTTCGAGCAGCGAGATCACGCTGGTCAGCGTGTAGACCAGGTTGTTGTAGACCGGCACGACGATGCTGACGTCGACGCCGTGCTCGGCATGGTCCTTCGCATCGTCCTTGGTCAGCCGCTTCGCGGCGAGCGTGCGCAGCCGATTGCAGAGCAGGGCAAAATCGCTGCTCAGCACGAAGTCGTCCGGCCGCGCGCCGTAGCGTTCGACGACCGACATCAGGTAGACATACAGTGCGATGGCCTCTTCGCCGTGCCGCTGGATGATGTAGTCGCGCAGACGCTGCGGCAGCCAATAGACCGGAGACGGCGACGGCGGCCACGACGCGGCCGGACGGGTGTCGAAAATCCTGCCGCCTGAAGGCACATAGGCGGCGGTCGTATCGGCGTCGAGGAACGCGACAATCGGCGCCATGCCATCGGCGGCCTGCGGCGCGACCAAGGCGCGGATATTGGCGGCGCTGACCTTGGCGGTGGTTTCGCGGGGCGGATCGCCAAGGCCGTTGAGCACGTAGTCGCTGAGCGCGTCGTACGGCAGCCGGCGCGTGTCGCGATAGCGCGCGTAATAGAATTTGATGTCGAACAGCGGGTGCGGGTCGCGATATTCCTGCGCGCCGTGGCGCAAGTAATGCGCCAGCGGATCGACATCGGCATCGAGCACGTCCGGATGGTGCGCCAGGTACCAGTCGCCGGCAAAGACCCGGTGCGCGGCGCGACCTTGCCGCCAGCCGACAGCGCAATAGTGCAGCAGCGGATTGACGCCGGCCCGGGCGACGTCGGTATTGTCCGCCAGATAGGCGGCGGCGTCGAACAGCGGATGCGGGCTCGCCGAAAACAGCTGCCGATCCTTCAGATAGTCGATGAGCACATTGGCCGAGCCCTTGGCAAAGCCGGGCTGCTCCGCCAGCCGCTGCATCCAGACCAGCGGGTGCGGATTGCGCCATTCCGCGGCGCCGTGCGCCAGAAAATGCCGCAACGGATCGAATCCGGTCGCCGCCACGTCCTGGTAGGTTTCGAGATAGTAGCGCGGGTCGAACAACGGATGCGGCGACAAGCGTTGCGCCCGGCCGATCGACAGATAGTGCAACAGCGGCGGCAGATCCGTCCGCGCGTTGTGCCGATACATCTGGATGCGGTACCAACCCGATGAAAACAGCGGGTGCGGGTCGCGATCCTCGACGATGCCGTGAGTCATGAAATGGGCAAACGGCGCGATGCCGGCAGCGCCGACATCCGGATTGCGCGCCAGATACCAATCCGCGTCAAACAGGCCCGAGGCCGCCACCTCCCGCCATTCGGCGCGCCGCTTGCGCCGCGTTTGGCTCGGCAGCGCAAACGATGAGCGCAGCTGGCCGTTTTGAAAAGTCAGGCCAAGCGGGGTCTGGCCGGCCTTCCGCCGCACGGTCTTCGCGGCCGCCGCCAGATTCCGCGCGATGGTGTCTTTGAGCATCAGCAGCGAAAGCTGCGCGCTGCTCTGCGTCAGGGTTTTCTCGGCTTCGTCCAAGGCGGCGGCTTGGCCATCGAGGCGAGCGGTCGAGGCCGTCAGCTCGGATTCCAGGCTTGCCGCCTGTTGACCGAGCGCGGCCCGCTCGGCCAGCGCCACCGCGAGTTGTTCACGCAACGCCTCGCTCAGTGCGCGATCGTCATCGCTCTTCTTGCGTAAATGTGACAGCTGCGCGTCGTGCTGGCCGAGCTGCTGCGCGGCGACGCGCAACTTCGCCTCGGTGTCGCGCAGCTTCTGCGTCGATCCGGCGGCCTCGCGAAGCAACGCCTGACTGCGCGCCTTCTCGGCCGCAAGCTCGGTCTGCAGGACGCGCAACCGCGCCTGGGTGGCCTGGGTGGTGGCGAAATTTCTCTCTTTGAGGCCGGCAATCTCGGCAGACAACTGGTCGACACGGGATTCCGCCTGGACCCGATCCTGCCTGCTTTCCTTCAGCTGGCCTTCCATGGCCTCGATTTCGCTGCGGGCGGTCTGCAGCGCGCTCGTATAGCTGTTCAGCAATTGCGCCGACGATTGCAGCTTGACGCCCAAGGCTTCAAGCTCAGTCGACAACTGTTGTTCATGCCGCAGCGCCCGATCGGCGGCGGTCGTCAATTCGAGCAGCGTCTGGGCTTCGCCGTCGCGCAATTGCCCGATCTGGGTCATTTCCAAACGCGCCATGCCCAGCGCCATCTTTAGATTCTCAATGTCGCCGCTGATCTCCTGCGACGCCGTGGCCACGATCTGAAGTTCGTGCGCGAAGCGGCTTTCGACGGGCTGAATCAAGGGCGCGAACGTCCGACAACTTTCATCAAAGGCGATGCGGACGCCGTCCAGCGCGGTCAACCGTCTCTTGTCGTCGCCCGCTCGCGCCAGCTCCAGCAGCGCGGTATAGGCGCCCTTCACCCATGCCCTGATGTCCGGTCGTTGGTCGAGTTGATCGTGTTCAACGGCGTGATGACGCAACTCCCGGCTAAGAAAGCGGTCGATTTCCGGGGTGGCCACCACCGGGTCGCGCGGCCACGTCAACCTTGCTCGCGCCGCGATCGTGGCGACCGTGCCTGGCCAGTCTTCGAGCAGCGCATCATAGGTTATGACAGCCCGCGGCAGCGACCGCGACGCAAATTCCGCATCGAGAACGCTGCGCAGCCAAAGCAGGCCGGCTTGCGCCGCATACGGCTGACGCAGCGCTGGGAAAAGCTCATTCCTGCGCAAAAGCGAATCGGCGACCTCGATCGGGTTGCGCACCGGAATGACCAGGTGCGGCGCAATGCCGAGGTTACGTAATACCGTCAGCCACAGCGGCAGCAGACGGCAGATACGGGGATCCTTGATTACGAATAGCGGCGCGCTGCCGTATTCCTCGCGCACCACCTCCGCCAATTGCGACTGAAATGCCTTGGCCGCTTCGGATTCAAACCAGGCCGCTTCGATTTCGCGCCAGTCGTGCCAGGCGAGGCCGATACTGGCGAAAATCGCGTCGTGCAGTTGCATGACGACGGTCGATTCCCAATGTCCGGCCTCGTTGAACCGGCCGGCCGGCATGAGATGCCTCGGCAACGCGGCGCCAAGCAGGCTGAGCACCCGAGCCAGCGCCGAGGTGCCGCTGCGGTGCATACCGGCGATCACTATGGCGTCGCGGCTGGCCGGCCCACCGGACTGCAGGCGGCGGGGCCGCCGCGGCGCCTCGCGGCCAGCCGGCGGTTTGGTCGCCCCGTGCTGATCTCTGCCGGCTGCCTGCTTCATGTCATTTCAGGGCCTCGGATGGCCATGCCGGCGATCGTCGGCGACACAGCGGCTGAACCGCCATGGAACCCCCCTGGAACAGTCGCCGCGGCTATCATCCCAGCATCGGCCGCCACCGCCCACCGGAATCGGCTCCCAGCGACGATGAAAGCATACCCTCACATGTCCAAGAGCGCGAGCGTCCGGAATGCACAACCCAGGAGGCGGGCATCGCCGTCCGGAACAAGATCGGCGGGCCGTACAGCCCGGGGAGTGACGAAGGCGAATACGTTATCCCCAGATTTAAAGAGTTGACTCTCCAGCGCCATCGTAACTTCGACCGGACGCTTAATGCTCCAAAATCCCCCAAACGAGCCATTGACGAACAAAAACAGCTCCTGCTCGTAGCCGTCCGGGGGCACCACATCGACGATCAACAGCCGGTCATTGCTCGCCGATTGTAGGGGCAACCTGAGTTTTGCAACATAGCCCTCGGTCCAGGTGTGCGTGCGATCGTTGAGATCGCCGCTCCAGCCGCCAAACGCCCAAGGCAGGTAATCCCCGTCGGAACCGAATTGAATCCTCAAAGGAAGCGACAGCATCTCGAAGTTCCCAGCCCGCCGATCTGCACTTTGCGAGCCCGACGGCAGCGACGATTTTTCATTTCAGAAATCGCCCCGATTGTAAAGTTGCCCACGGCAAATCCGATTCGTGGGAAATCCGCTTCACAATCCAGCTGCAACGCGTCCATTGCGTTTGACGGCCAGGCCATCGCCGCGGCGCTACACCGTCATTCGCGCCCGATGGTATCGACAATATCAATAGTGTGAGTATGTAATGTCCGGCTCGCGCGGCGGCCACGCTGGCGCGCCGATCTGGCGGCGAAAGCGTCGCAGCCCCGGTCTGGCCCCTTCCAAAACGACACCGGCCGACCATAAAGTAGCCTGGGCGGGCGACATGGCGAATCAAAGGTCACGCGCTGTGGGCATCTCGATCGAGTGCGCTCCATGCGAAACCGAATGGCAGGAGATCAAGGTCGGCGAATGGTTGCAGCGAAAAGACACGGTGATTGTCACTCTCGCCAACTGGTCGCCAAGCCAACTCGTCGATCGGTTTGATCTCCGCCTGCGTTTTCGTTCGGGTGAGCCCAAACTATACGGCTATTTTCCGTTCGCTTTCAAGCTCGCCGCGAATGCGCCGCAAGCGGAAATCGGCGAAATCGAAGCCGCCGGCCAGCTCACCGAGCTCTGCGTCGAGCAGATAGCGCCGGAATGGCGGGGGCGACTCACGTTATCGTTTATGTCCGAGCAATCGGGCGTGCCAAAGAGCCTCGGTATCGGGGCCGATGAAAGAAACCTGGCGCTTCAGCTTGACGCCGTGCTGTGTCGACGGACCGGCTCCGCGGCGCTCGCCGACGGCGCACTGCCAGGACGCGCCGATCTCAATCTGGATGAACAGCAGACAACCGCAGCGCCGATCTTCGTGGTCGGCTCCGGACGATGCGGCAGCAGCGTTCTGACCTGGGCACTCGGTCAACATCCCAACATCATGCCGCTGGACGAGACCGGCTGGCTGCCGATGACGCTGTACGGAGCCGTGGCCGGGTTTCGCATGGCATCGGCGCCGAAGCAAAATTTTCCGAGCGAGTATGGCGTGGATCTCGACCTGTTCCTTCAACACATCGGCGGCTCATTCGATCGCCTTCACCATGCGGTAGCGCGCTCCCATGCTCAGGTGGATTTCCTGGAGCGGCTATCCGGCCGGGCGCGGTCCTTCGACCCGTCCTTTCAGCGGGTCCGAACAAATTGGTCGCCAAAACGGCGCTGGGCCGATGGCACGCCGCTCAATACGGCAATCATGCCGCTCCTGGCGCGGGCTTTTCCGCATGCGCAATTTGTCGGCATTATTCGCGATCCGCTTCACGTCATCGCGTCATACAAGGAATTTCACACCATCGGCGGCCCCCGCTACTCGGTCGACGAGGCGGCGCTCACGTGGCTCGAAGCTGCAAGCATGGTGCTGCGGATGCGCGAAACCCTCGGTACCCGACGGGTCCTGGTCGTCGATTATGAGGAGCTTGGGAAGCCGGCGGAAGCCGTCCGTCGCGTCTTGCGATTCCTCGGCGAAGGGAACTGTACATCTTGCGCCAAGCCGATGCAGAAACGGATCAACAGCTCCAACGTGTCCGAACAACAGCGCGACGGGGTCAAAGGAGCCTTGGTCGATAAATGTGCGGAGGTTTACGCCAAAATCCGCGCCGGCGCGTCGCGAAGCGCGATCGATTGGGGCGACACCCTGCGTCTGAACGACGACGCGTGGCTGGAGGATCTCGTCAGCCGATTGGTCAAGACCATTTCGTAGCTTATCGGTTCTGAGCGGCGATCGCCCGGTGAGCCGATCCGCTCGGCCGGACCAACAAAAAGCATCCGACAACGCTCCAGGCCGGCGATGGCGGAAATCTTCATCGGGCTTTCGGTAGTCGGTCCAGCAGCACCGCCGATGGCTCGGCGCGATCTCGGGTATACCAGGGGCTGAATGCCCGATCCTCGAACGAGTCGGTAGCGTGGCGGCGGCGCAGACTGGCCTTATCGCGTTCGAAGCGGTCGCGGTTTGCCGGCGCCTCGTCGCTGCCGCGGCTTGCCAACTCGTGATGGATCAAGGTCGCAAACGGCGTCCAGACCACGCGAAAGCCGGCTGTCACCGCGCGCAGACAGAAGTCGATATCGTTGTAGGCAACGGCGAAGTCCCGCTCATCGAAGCTTCCGACCTTGTCAAGGCAGGTCCGCGAGATGAGCATGCAGGCGCCGGTCACGGCGGTCATCGTCTGCCGGACGTGGAGCCGCGCCATGGGCCCGGGATAGCTTTCGCGCTGTCCAACGAACCAATGGCCGGCCAGACCGCCCAATCCCACGATCACCCCGGCGTGCTGAAGCCGACGATTCGGATAAAGCAGACGCGCGCCGACGATTCCCGTCTCGGGATAGTCGAAGCAGGATACCATCTCGCGCAACCAGTTGCGCTCGATCACCTCGACGTCGTTGTTGAGCAGCAGGATCAGTTCGCCGGTGGCCAGCGCGATGCCGCGATTGACCTGACGGGAGAAGTTGAACGGCGCGGGCTCGATCTCGCATCGAAACGGTACCGCGCCGCGCTTGCTGTCGGCATAAAGATCAAGCACGCGCGGGTCGGTTGTGCCGTTATCGATCACTACGATCTCAAGGTCGGGATAGTCGGTTCGCAGCGTCAGATCGGCGATGACGCGCGAGATAAGGGGCAACGAATCCCGGCTTGGAATGACAACCGAGACGCGCGGCCATATCCTTTCCAGCCTATCGAGGCGGACGCGGTGCAGGCCCTTGGCGATTGCTTCGTCGATCATCGGCCGCGTCGTACCGTGAAGATAACGGTCGGCCAGCGCCTTGCGGGCACTCGCGATTGCCTGGTCCTTGAACTGCGTGGAAAATGTATGGCCGGTGCGCCGCCAGCGATAACCAGGATACGGCAGGTGCTTTATTTCGTCGCCGTCAAGGCCGCGGATGTAGCGCAACAGCAGGTCGTAGTCCTGCGAACCCTCATAGCCCGCGCGCAGGCCGCCGATCGCCAGTAAACGATCCCGCCGATAGCAGGATAGATGATTGACGTAATTGACGCCCGAAAGCAGCACTTCGTCGAAGGCCGGCTTGAAAAAGTACAGAACGGGCCTGAGCTTGTCGTCGGTGATGACTTCGTCGGTGTAGATAAATTTGCAGCCTGGATGGTCTCGCGCCGTCTGCGCGACCAGTTGCACCACGCACGGCGTCAGCGCGTCGTCGTGATCGACCAATCCGATCCATTCGCCGCGCGCCGCCACTATTCCCGAATTGGTGACGAGCGCGATGCCGCGGTTTTGCTGATGGCGAATAATCCGGACATCCCGCGCGTTGTCGTGGCGCACCAACCAGTTGCGCGTCTGCGCCGACGTCGATCCATCGTCGCATAAGATCAACTCCGCCGCGCCGGCGGGTTGGCTGCGAAAGGACTCCAAAAGATCGTCCAGGCAAGCCTGCGATGTATTGTAGAGCGGCACAACGAACGAAATGAATGGCGCATCTCGCATCATGTCCGGGTCGACCGGCGGCGCCGTCTGGTCCGCCAACCGCACCACCGAAGCAAAATGATCGGCCACGCGTCTGGCGGCCTTTCGCCTCTGGCGCTTTTGCCGCGTACCGTCAATAACGACATTGTAGACCGACGTTTCCGCCGCACCGAGCTGCTTTGCCGTCGCGATCAATTCGGCCAGATCGCCCTCGTTCCAGGCGAATTTTGCCCAATAGCGCAAGCGCCCCTCGCAGGAGCAGGGATCAATTCTGATTCTGGCGACCTGGCGCGGCGGCGCTATTGAGATTGAATAGATGCCGGCACCGGCATGCATCAACGAAACCGCATTGCCCTCATCGAAGCCGTTGCCGCGATCGGCATAGATCTTCGGATCCAGCGATTCGTGATCTTCGGATTCGAGGAACAGCACCAGGTAGTGAGGGCGTCGGAACCAGAACCGATAAACAAAATGCGGATCATCGCTGATCGCCTGATAGTCCAATAAACCGGTTTTCCTTACGCCTGAAGCGGTCCGCTGCACCAGCAACGACATCACCAATCAATGGATCGAAGGGATGAATTCCGGGCGCGTGTCCAACCCGGCCCGATCAAGCAACGCTAGCTCATTCCGTCGGCATATGCAAAGCGGGCCAGCCCGCGAACCGACACGCATGGCCGCCAGTCATGCGGCGTGCCGCCGGCCGCCAAGTCCTCCAATTCACGCCTTGAGCTCGTTTGCCGCCGGCATCGCACCGACCAGGCCGACGCGCTTGGTCTGATAGCCGCGCGCCATGATGCCCTGCCACCACGGGCGATTTTCCAGATACCACCTGACGGTTTTGGCGAGCCCAGTTTCGAAGGTCTCGGTCGCCCGCCAGCCGAGCTCCCGTTCAATCTTCGTGGCATCGATCCCATATCTGAGATCATGCCCGGGCCGGTCCTCGACGAAGCTGATGAGGCGCTGCCGCGATCGATTTCGCAACGGCATTATTTGATCGAGAAGGTCGCATATCGTCTTGACGACGTCGATATTGGTGCGTTCGTTGCGGCCGCCGATGTTGTAGGTCTCGCCGATCACGCCGCGTTCCACGACAAGGCCGAGCGCCCTCGCGTGATCCTCCACATAAAGCCAATCGCGAACGTTCGCGCCGTTGCCGTAGACCGGCAATGGCTCTTCGGCAAGGGCCCGGATGATCATGAGCGGGATGAGCTTTTCCGGAAAATGATAGGGACCGTAGTTGTTCGAGCAGTTGGTGACGATCGTCGGCAGGCCGTAGGTTTCATGCCACGCCCGGACAAGATGGTCGGAAGAGGCCTTGCTGGCCGAATACGGCGAGTTCGGCATGTAGGCGGTGGTTTCGGTGAACAGCCCGTCCCCTGCCAATGAGCCGTACACTTCATCGGTCGAGACGTGCAGCAGCCGGAACGCCGCCCGCCGCCGCGCAGCGAGACTTCGCCAATAGCGCAAGGCCTCCTGCAATAAGGTAAAAGTTCCCACGATATTGGTCTGGATGAACTCGCCCGGCCCGTCGATGGAACGATCGACGTGGCTTTCCGCCGCCAGATTCATGACCGCGTCGGGTTGATGCCGATCGAACAACGCCCGCAGTTGCGCGGCATTGCAAATGTCGACCTTGGCAAAGCCGTAGCGCTTGTGTCCCGGCGCCTGGGGGATTGAGTTGAGGTTCGCCGCATAGGTCAATTTGTCGATGTTGACCACGCGGGCGCCGGTGTCGTCGAGCAAATGCCTGACCACCGCCGAGCCGATGAAGCCGGCCCCGCCAGTCACGAAGATCGTCTTACCCCCGAACCGCATATATCAACCCGTTCGAAGCGACGCTGCGGCCATCACCGAGCGGTATATCGAAAGCAGGTAATCGCCGTAACTGCTTTTGGCGCAACGATCCGCCAGCTTGCCGAATTGCTCCGGCGAAATATAGCCGAGGCGCAACGCGATTTCCTCCGGGCAGGCGATGCGCAAGCCCTGTCGTTGCTCCAATACGTGGACAAAGTTGCTGGCCTCGAGCAGCGACGTGTGCGTCCCGGTATCGAGCCATGCAAAGCCGCGGCCGAGCACCTCGACAAACAACTCGCCGCGTTCGAGGTATTTGCGATTGACGTCGGTGATTTCAATTTCGCCGCGGCCGGAGGGTTCGATCGACGCCGCGATCTCGACCACGTCGTTGTCGTAGAAGTAGAGACCGGTCACCGCGATGTTCGATTTCGGATTTGACGGTTTCTCCTCGATCGAGAGCGCGCGGCCGCCGGCGTCGAGTTCTATCACCCCGTAGTGCTGCGGCGTATTGACGACGTAACCGAACACCGTGGCGCCCGCCCGGCGTTCGGTGGCTTTGCGCAACTGTTCGTTGATGCCGTGACCGTAGAAAATGTTATCGCCCAGAATGAGCGCAACGCAGTCGTTGCCGATGAAGTCTCGGCCGACAATGAAGGCGTCAGCAAGGCCGCGCGGCCGGTCCTGCGCGGCAAAGCGGAATGTCAGACCGAGTTCCGTCCCATCGCCCAACAGGCGCTGGAACAGCGGCTGATCCTGAGGCGTGGAGATGATGAGAATGTCGCGAATACCGGCCAGCATCAGTACCGACAAAGGGTAGTAGATCATCGGCTTGTCGAAGACCGGCAGCAGCTGTTTCGAGACGACCGACGTTACCGGATAAAGCCGTGTGCCGGTGCCGCCGGCGAGGATGATCCCCTTCATTTTCCGACTTTAACCCCCTGCTTGGCAACTTCTCATAGCATATGACGCGCGCTATACAAGCGAGAGCGCGGCGGTGAATCTGCTCGGTGGGCACGGCATGAATGTCATCCAAACACCAATCCCCGAAGTCCTGATTATCGAGCCAAAGGTGTTCGGCGACCAGCGCGGCTTCTTTTTTGAATTATTCAAGGCCGATCGTTATCGGTCCTGCGGCGTGAGCGGCCCGTTCGTCCAGGACAATATTTCGCGTTCGGCGCATGGGGTGCTGCGTGGACTGCACCTGCAGAATCCGAACTGCCAGGGCAAGCTCGTCAGCGTTCTGCGCGGCCGCGTCCTCGATGTCGCGGTCGACGTCCGTCGCGGCAGTCCGACGTTTGGCCGGCATGTCGCGGTGGAATTGAGCGAAGAAACCCGGCGCCAGCTGTGGGTGCCACGTGGCTTTGCTCACGGCTTTTTGGTGCTGTCGGAATTCGCGGAGTTCTTTTATAAATGCGACGAATTTTACAGCCCACCCGATGAAATCGCGGTGCGCTGGAACGATCCGGCGCTTGGCATCGCGTGGGGCATCGAGTCGCCCGTGCTGTCGCCCCGCGACGCCGCGGCACCGTTGCTCGCCGACGTGCCCGGCCTACCGGCGTATGAGAAGCTTTGATGCGCATTCTCGTTACCGGCGCCACCGGCCAAGTCGGCGGCGCGCTTGTGGACGTGCTCGGGCCGCTATTTCCCGTCATTGCCACCGGTCGCGACCAGCTTGATCTGGCGCGGCCAACGGACATCGGCGCGGCGCTTGACCGCATCGCGCCGAGCCTTGTCATCAATCCGGCGGCCTATACGGCAGTCGACCGCGCCGAGGACGAAAGGCCGCTCGCATTTCAGGTCAACGCCGAAGCGGCCGGCACCATCGCGCGCTGGGCCGCCGCCCGCGGCGTTCCGCTCATTCACTTCTCGACGGATTACGTTTTCGACGGCGTGAACAACCGACCCTGGCGCGAAGATGATCCGACCAACCCGCTGTCGGTTTACGGCGCCAGCAAGCTCGCCGGCGAGGACGCCATTCGCTCGGCCGGCGGGCCTCATCTGATCATCCGGACTTCGTGGGTCTACGCCGCGCGCGGCGCCAATTTCCTGCGGACGATCGCGCGACTGGGCAGGGAACGACGAGAACTTCGGATCGTCGCCGACCAATGCGGCGCGCCAACCTCGGCGCGTTTGATCGCCGAGGTTGTCGCAAGCATGCTGCGACAGGATTTGGCCGCCGTGCAAGAGCGCTTTGCCGCCTCGGGAAACCTGGTCAACGTGGCGGGGTCCGGCGAAACGTCATGGCATGGCTTTGCGGTTGCCGTCGTCGGGGGCCTCAAAGCGCGCGGCGTCACGCTCGCGGTCGAAAACATCGTGCCCATCGCGACCGCCGACTATCCGACCAAAGCCAGGCGGCCGGCCAATTCCCGCTTCGATCTGACGCGACTGCACGAGGTTTTTCGAATAACCACGCCCGAATGGCACGTCGCGCTGGAACCGGAACTCGACCAGTTGGCCGCGGAACTCACAGCCCATCCGCGCCATGCAGGGGGTTTAGACAGCGCCCCGTGTGCGGAAACCGGCGCTTTGAGATCCCGACGTCTTAAGGAAACTTGACCGGCCACAAGCCGCACGATTCGGAGTCAGGCGGCCCTGTGCGTCTTATGCTTGCGCCGCTGAGACCCTCCGCTGTGAGCGGACGATCGAGAGGGCGGCGACCACCGTCGATCAGAGCGATCCGTGGATAATTCACTGGGGCCGTACAGCTCCACATAGCGCTTGAGCGGCATAAATCCGGCATCGACCAGGGCACGGGCGGTTTCGCGATCGAGGTTCGGAGCCATCAAACCCTCCTCACCCCAGCCGCATGGTTAACGGTTACCCACCGACAAAGTTCCCGATGGCACGCCCGCGGGCGTTTGCGGCGCCCTCCAGAGCTCCTCGACGTAGCCCGGACGGATCCAGCTGCGGAACCGGTAACACTTGCCGAAGCCGTATTTGGGCAGCAGCTCGCCGACGACAACTTGACGATCCCGGGGACTATAGCCGGGCCGGTTCCCCTCCTGATTGATGCTCAGCAAGAGCGGCGCCCAGTCGGGCAACAAACCGAAGTATTTTTCGCAGATCTCTTGGCCCATCTCCGGGAACGAGTTGCAGTTCAAGGCGATATCGCCCCGGATCGGCAAGCCTTTGCGCACCCCCGACGCGAAGACGAGATCAATGCCGTCGGCGTCGTTCGAGGGTTCCGCGGGGCCGCGAAACTCAACGCGGACGTTGGGCAATGTTTTGCGCAGATAATAATATTGCATGGCGGACACGGTCGGCAGGTCGACGATGGTATAGCGCCGTACGCCGCGCAGCCACGCGTAATACGCGACCTGGCCGAATCCTCCGCCAACCTCGCAAATTACCGGGCCCGTCTTGCCTGTGGCCTCGATCGAACGCAGAGCGGCATACAGCGCCTGGATATCGCGGCCGTGAAGGATCCGATCGCCGATCGCAAGTCCGTACAGGCCGTCGAAAACAGCGGGCGGTGCAATGGCGTGACCCAGCATGGTCTCGAGCCCGGCGGCAAGCTGCGCCTGGTCGATGGCGAGCGTCGCGCCATCAAACTCCTGCTCGGCGCACTCGGCGCGTTCCAAAGCCAGATACTGGGCGAGCGAAGCCAGCATATCGTGGAACGGCGCCACCGCCGCCCGCCGACCTTCATCGGAAGCCGCGACGTAGTCGCGATAAGCTGCTTCACCTTGGGTTATGCCATCGGACTCCGGCAGCCGCTGCAGATTGACCAGGCAGGCGGCGAGCGACCGCGGGTCGGAGCCATCGAGCAAATCCGCCAGCGAACGGTGCTGCTTGGCGACGATTGTGCCCCACATTGACTTGCGATTGACGAAGCCGCTTTGCGCCCCGACGCCGCCCGCGGCGCGCCATTTCCGTTGCAGCTCTGCGGCGATCCCGATGTCCGCCGCGTCGACATTGCGCTGCGACAGGGCCGGCCGCAACAGCGGCCAGCCACGCCGCGCGGAGTTCAAGAAGTCGTCGCGCGGCCGGTCCGCGCCCGCGCGGCCGGCGCCGTCCAGCAGCCAATAGTCCTGCCCGGCCACCTTCGCGGCGATCGTCTCGTCAGGAATTTCGCCGGGCGGCATTGCGAAAGAAAAGCCGTAGCGACCATCGCCGACATCGGCACTGGCCAAATCGGCGCGAAAAATATCGGCGCGCGCCGCGCCGATAAAACGGCCCGCAGCGTAGATGTGGACGTCCAGCCGCGTTCGCGGGTTCCGCCGATCCCACACCCAGCCCGAAATTCGTCCGTCCAGCGAGGCATCGATGTAGCCTTGGCATTGCGATACTCGGTTGCGAAAGAACGCCAGTCGAATATTCCTCGAAAATTCAAACGCCGAGATTAGTCCAGCCTCACACGCTACCCAAGAGCCGGCGAGGGCATGGCCGCGATTGCCGACAATGCATCGATCCCCGTGTTCGCGGCGAGCTGAGACAGACACGCGGCAAAGCCACGAGCCGGCCCAGTTTCCCCGGATCAGACAGGCTTGTTCAGTGCAGCGAGATATTCCTGCTCTTCCAGCAATGCCTCCCGCCGGCGTTCCCGCATTCGTCGCGCCGGCACGCCGGCATACGTCGTCCACGGCTTCATCGGGCGGCCGATCCGCGACATGGCCCCGAGGATCGATCCCTCGGCAAATCGCGCTCCAGGAAGGACCATGCTGCCGGCGCCCACGCCCGAATGGCGGCCAAAGCTGATCGATGCGGTGCGTGCGGCCCCGAATCCCGCCACCGTTGGATTGCTCAAGGTCCGACCGCTAATGTCCTCGTTGGAGGTGTAGATGCCGACGTAGTGGGAAATATTCACGAAATCCTCAAACCGAATGGCGGCGTGACCCGCCAACACGGAGTGGCCGCCAATATGGACGTTGTTGCCGAATTCGACCCCGCCGCGGGTGGAGATGACCACGAACGGATCTATTCGCACGCGCGAGCCGAATGAGACTTTGCTGCAGTCGACGATGACCGCGGTCGAATGGATCAGGACATCTCGACCAAGCCTCGCGAAGCCGAGCGCTTCCAGAACGTCCCGCGACAGGAATTCCTTGTTCAACCCGACCGGCATTTCGATTTGCCCGACTAGCCCGCGTCCAGAATCATTTTAGCGACTCGCGATAGTCGCGCGCGAGACTTTGCAGGGCGATATTAGCGGGATTCACCAGGGAACGGGATAGTAGGTTATCGATGAGATGTGGCTGTAATTCGTCACGGTCGATTTCGTCGGCCCTGAGAAAGTGAAGCACGCGGATCTGATCGGCGCATAAGCCGTTCTGACTAAGGTGACCAAGGTCGTTGGCGGCGTTGTACGCTGCGGACAAGGTGCCGATATTCATTCGCGCCCGATACGCGACCAGGGTGAGTGCAATCTGGCACCGCATGAAGCTCTTCTCGGTTGCCGCCGCGACGCGGCGCGTGGTCTCCGCTATCTCAGGGCCGAAGATGGCGAGCGCCTTGGCGTTGAGGGCGACGAAGCCCAGATTGAAATAGGCCGGAGCCATGGGCAGCGCCCCGGCTGCATCCATGGAATAGCGATAGGTCACAGCCGGCCACGGAACGTCGAACATATCAAACAGCCAGGGCCAGAATTCGGGGTATTGCGCCGATGGAGCAACACCGTTCGCCAGAGGGGGCAGATGCGCCATGTGGCCCCGTACGGCAGCTTCCCGCAATGGGAAATCCATGAGCAGCGGGTCGATGTCGCGGAGGAAAATCGTGTCGGCATCCGAGAGAATAATGATGTCGGCATCGTCGGCGGGAATGCCCAGTCGCCAATTTGCCGTTCCGGCCCAGTGAAATTCGGCGAAGATATCGTCTGGCACCCGCTCCCAGCTGATATTGAAGCTCTCGCTCCATTGATTATCGCGGCGCACGGCGTCGAGATTGCAATAGTCGCCGACAATGATCCGCAGCCCAGCGTCGCGATATTGCGGGCTGCCGAGGCGGCGAAGGGCGAAGTTGTAAAACCGAACGAGAGAAAAAAACCTTTCTGTCGGCGATATTGGAATTCTGAATTCTATTTTTTTATCGAGAAGGGACATGCTGCGCAGCTCAGCCGAGTTTCGTCCTCATCAGGGCCTGGTGGAGCGCATCGAGCACAAGGTCCACCAACGGATCGGCCTCATCATCGGCCTTGGCGGCGCGTACCGGCAGAACACACATCCGGTCCGCGAGGTCCTCGGCGACTGGGCAGGCTTCGAAGCATCGGGTCTGCGGCCAACGTGAGAGACTGGGACGGTAGTAACGTCGGATTTCCACACCGGCCGCCGCAGCGGTCGCTATGAAACATTCCGCAGCGGCAGCGGTCGGCAGCAAGACCGGAAAGGATTGCCACGGCGCGCAACGGACATCCTGGGGACAAATTACGTTGGAATAGCGCGCCAGTCGATCCCGGTAAGCGGCGGTAAAGGCTTGGCGTCGCGGGACGATATCGCCGATACGGTTCAATTGCGCGAGTGCCACGGCGGCGTGAAACTCCGACATTTTGCCGTTAAAACCCCAAGTTGGGCCGTGCGCCTGCGCATGAGAGTTCAAGGCAAAATTGAGCACGGAGCGAAGCGCTGCATCGTGACTGTTGTGGGCAAAAATTACGCCGCCCTCGCCGACGCCGAGCGGCTTGGTGGCGTGCATCGAGAATACTTCGAAGACGTCGGCCCCGAAGCCTTTCGACGTGCGGGTGCCCCCCAGGCCGGAGGCGTTGTCGATGACCACGGCGACGCCGCGCTCACGGCAAACCGCCAGCGCGCTTTGCCAATCACGCCGCATACCGAAGGGCGCCACCAACATCACCATGCTCGCCCCGGTCTCCGCGACGGCCCTCTCGAGGTTCCCGCCCAAGGTCCAGCTGTCCGCATCAACGTCCGCGACGATCGGCGTCATCCCCGCCGCTCGCACCGCCCCCAGCGAGGCCGGGAAGGTGAAGGCAGGCAGCAAAACCCGATCGGCTCGGCCGGTCGCCAGCAGGGCGGCCGACAACCCAGCCGTCGCATTGCAGCAAGTCACGCAGCACTCTTCCGGTGCGCCGATCGTTCCCAACAGCGCACTTTCCAGCCGGCGGACCAGGGGACCAAAATTCGAATACCAGCCGTTTTGCTGGATTTCCTCAAGGAGGGGCAAATATTCGACCGGAGCGGGCAGGTCGGGCACCACCAGGCGGTGTTTGTATGATCCCGGTAAATCTGTGGTCATAATCTCCGGCCGGGCTTGAGGGCGCGTAACGCGACCATGTATGGGTGCATGCCCTCCAGATAATAGGTCGCGCTGAATTACATGAGCGGGGCATCACAGCAGGTGCTGCTGCGATGTCCCGCGATTTTGCTCGTGCACCGATTGGCGCGCGTTTCGCATGCCCTCAAGTCGGAAGCCTGCGCGCCAGCGAAGCCTATTTGAAGGCACTCGTCGTGGTGAAGGCACCAGTGCCCGAGACGATATTGCTCGGCCCGAACGATACGGCCGTCCCGCCCGTTACCAAGCTTATGCCCGCAGGGCTGCCGTTGAGCACGCTATTGGCGACCGCGACGACGTTGTTGGCATTGGTGGCCTGCACCGCGTAGGTCGTATTGCTTTCGACGAGAGTATTGTAGACGGACGCCACGTTACCCACGCCGTTGCCTTGCACGTTCACGCCGCCGCCATTGAAGGCGATGACGGAGTCCTTGATGAAGACCCGCGCACCCGTCGTGTTGCTCGTAACATTGACGCCGGTGGTGAAGCCCTGGATCGTGCATTTGATGATATCGACCTCCAGTCCGGAGACGAAGTTCACGCCATTGGTCCCGCTCGGGATCCCCTGGATGTCGAGCCCTTGCAGCACGACCTTGTCGGTTACTCCCGCCGCCACGGTGATGCCGGGAACTCCGGTGCTCGCCAGCACGCCCGCCTCGCCGGACTCACCGCAAATGATGCTGATCGCCTTGGTGATGGTCAGCGTGCCGAAGCCGCCCGGATCGATGCAGTTGATCTCACCGCCGGCGGCTGTCTTCGAGATTGCGCCGGGGAAAGTCTTGCACGGCGCGGTGCGGCTGCACGGATTGGCGTCGTCGCCGACGCCCGATACCCAGGTCCGCGTTGCCTGGGCGTTGGCCGGCAGGGCCAACAGCGCCAGGAAAATCGCGCTGACCAGCGCAAGTACTGCTGAACTTTTCATTTGACACTCCCCTGATGTGCTCACTTGGAAGCAATGGATGACGTGCTGGCCTGCGCGCCAGCGTCGCCTATTTGAAGGCAGTCGTCGTGGTGAAGGTACCGGTACCCGAGACGATATTGCTCGGCCCGAACGATACGGCCGTCCCGCCCGTTACCAAGCTTATGCCCGCAGGACTACCGTTGAGCACGCTATTGGCGACCGCGACGACATTGTTGGCGTTGGTGGCCTGCACCGCGTAGGTCGTATTGCTTTCGACGAGAGTATTGTAGACGGACGCCACATTACCCACGCCGTTGCCTTGCACGTTCACGCCGCCGCCATTGAAGGCGATGACGAAGTCCTTGATAAAGACCCGCGCACCCGTCGTGTTGCTCGTAACATTGACGCCGGTGGTGAAGCCCTGGATCGTGCATTTGATGATATCGACCTCCAGTCCAGAGACGAAGTTCACGCCATTGGTCCCGCTCGGCACGCCCTGGAAGTCGAGCCCTTGCAGCACGACCTTGTCGGTTACTCCCGCCGCCACGGTGATGCCGGGCGTTGAACTCACCAACACGCCTGCCTCGCCCGACTCACCGCAAATGAGGGTGATCGCCTTGGTGATGGTCACCGCGCCGAATCCACCCGGATCGAGACAATTGATCTCGCCGCCTGCAGCCGTCTTCGAGATCGCGCCGGCGAAGGTCTTGCACGGCGCCGTGCGGCTGCACGGATTGACGTCGTCGCCGACGCCTGAAATCCAGGTCCGCGTTGCCTGGGCGTTGGCCGGCATGGCCAACAGCGCCAGGAAAACCGCGCTGATGAGCGCGAGCACTGCTGAACTTTTCATTTGACACTCCCCTGATGATTTCACTGGAAGCAATCGGGTTCGACGTCCGACGAGATTGGCCATCGCGTCAGCTTTTTCTATTGCGGAAGTTGATCGCCGGCTCGGAAGTCGCCCCGTATCGTTACCATTCCAATGAAATGCGGCCGCATCCTACAGCATTTCCATCTCGGGTCGAATAGTTAAATGCTGCAATTGGGTGATGAATAAGCGATCCATTCGGACGGCATGTGTGGTATATCCTGCGTCGATGTGAATGCTTGGCACGAGGGTGGCGTTACACGTGAACGAACTGCGGCAAAAGCTCCGCTCGGCACGGGGCGACCTGATCCACACGGGGCTCGGCATCCTGATCGGCGTGATGGCGTGCGCCCAGGCGCTGGCCGCGACCGGGCCGTTTGACGGCACCGACAGCGGACCACCCATTGCCGGCCGGCCGATTACGCCTGCGGAACCGGACCGACCCGCGAGCCGCGCCCTGACCGGAAATCCGTTGTGGGCGCTCCCCCTTAGCTTGTTGTCGAGCACCCGCGAACGGCCGCTGTTCTCGCCTTCGCGGCGTCCCCCTGCTGTTGCGGTCGTCTCGGCTCCCCCGCCGCCCCCGCCGCCACCGGCCCCACCCGCAGTGCCGGAGCACCCGCCATTGACCCTCGTCGGGACCATTATCGGCAAGACCGAGAGCATCGGCATCTTTATCGACCAGGCCACAAAAGACGTGGTTCGTTTGCGGACCGGCGAAGCCCATGCGAACTGGACGCTGCGCGCAATCGAGGGCCGCGAGGCTGTCCTGGAGAGCAATCAGCAGGAGGCTACCCTTGCCCTGCCGCCCCGGAATGGGCTGGATCAGGCCGCACCTTCGGCTCCCGCAACGACTGCGGCCAAGGCGCCACCGCAGACGCGGATGGGAGATGCCGGGCAAAAGATGATACCTGCGATGCCGGGCGCCGCGGCAACCAGCACTATCCCGGCCGGAAAACCGAACGATTCGGGACCATCCATGCGTGTCGACCGCCAAGCGACGACCCCTCCGGCCGCCACGGCCGTGGCTGATGCAAGCCCGGACGCTGCGTTGCCGACCACGTCGCCTACCCAATTACCGACCACGTCACCAACCACCGCGACAGCCACTTGGGTGGACGGCGACGGCCGACCCATTGGCCCTCCGCCCGCGCAGTGGCCCGCATTGACGAAAAACGAAAAGCCAGACGGTGAGCCGCCGCCGCCATGGTTTGACGGCGACAACCAGCCTATCAGTCCTCCGCCGGCGCGCAGCCTGGCCGAAGGCGACGCGCCGCCAGGCGCCGCGCCGACCACGTGGGTTGATGGCGACGGCCAGTCGATCTCTCCGCCACCCAACACCGCCCCGCACAAGCCCGTTGCGTGGGTGGATGGCGACGGGCGAATCGTCAGCTCGCGCTGAACCTGGATCCGTCAAAGCGCGCAAAAATTCGGTGGCTGCGGATGGCCGCGACAACCCACCCGGTTCGCTCCGTCGTGGGCGCGGCCGTGATCTTGAATCTGTGGATCACGTCCGCCGGAGCAGAATCCAACAAGCCGGCGCTGGTCATGCAGCAGCAAACCGTCGCTGATGCGATCATCTTCAAGCGCGCACTATACGATTACGCACCCGCGGTGATCCGCGATGGAAACCTCTATCGATTGTACTGGTGCGGCGGCGTCGCCGGCGATTTCATTCTCTACGCCGAATCGTCAAATCCCCGCGGCCCCTGGCACTCATCGCGGGCGTGGCAATCGAACAGCTACGACGTCGCGCTGCGACCTACCGGATCGCCGGCGAATTTCGACGGTCTGCATACCTGCGACCCCAATGTCATCAAGGTCGGCTCCAATTATTTCCTGTATTACACCGGCGCCTCGGCCGAGGGCGCCCTTGGCGCCATCGGCGTCGCGGAGAGCAGCGATGGAATTCATTTCGCGCGGCTGAACGGAGGCCTGCCGATCGTGTCGCCTGCCCGCAGCAACCCGAACTACGCGCGCAACGGCCTGACCTACGGGGCGGGCCAGCCGGCAGTGCTTTATCGCGACGGCTATTTCTACCTGTCGTTCACCGACAGCACCGGCTCAGGCGTCAACCCCGGCAACGGCGCCGGTCAATTTCTGTTGCGTTCCAAAGAATTCGACCTTCCGAACTATGGCTCAAGAATGGACCAGAGCCGGATGGGCGGAGCGGGCGCCCGGCGAACACACTGCCGAATTTTCATATCTCGAATCTTTCGGCCTCGACTGGATGTTCGATGCGCCGACGCATCAGATCATCGTTGCCAGCGATCGAACGTCCGGCAAGACCGATTTGTATCTGCTCGATCCCGACAGTTTCGCCGTGCGGGGGGCCGGCGCGCTGCCAACCCAGTGGCGCGAAGGTCCGGCCCTGATCGCGCAATCCGACCGCACGACGCTTCCTCGGCCGGGCTGCGACACCATCCCAATCGGAGTGATCGTTGCCGAAGGGCCGAAGCCCGATCCGTGGACTTGGGACTTGGCACTCTCAATGGCCAACTTCAAAATATCACCCTGCGCCGGCGCGCAATGATCAAAGCCGGTGTTGACTGCAGAGCGTCAAATTCGATCGAGCGGCGATGTTGAAACCGGCTGTCAATCTGGTCGCGGCGGACGGCGTCGAGCGGATTGGCGGCGACCTATTGGCGCGCACGGAACAACCCTGGCTCCGCATTGCCGATGCGGATACGGCGTTTCGCGGACACTGGATCAGCCTCCGCTACCGCTTGAGTTTCTTCGACGATCCGGTGCGGCCGCTGTTGCGCTTCCAAAGAGCAAGCGAGGACGTATCGTTCCAGGCTTTGAACGGCCCGGTATTGGGCGCGGCCAGGGCCATCGTGCGAGCACCCGACGACACGGTGTCGATATCGATCAGCCCGGCGGCGAAGGTGGGCCGGTTCGACTTCGTGGTCGACGAGGTCGAGCGCGTTTCCCGCGCCGCCCTGCTCGCCGACGGAATGCGGCGCGAACCGGGCTGGGCGCTCATTGCGGCGGGCGCGCGACTGATCCAGGCGCGGCAGGAAGCCGAGCAAGATCTCAAGTTCGCACTGGGATCGACGTCGTTGGCGGACTACGACGCCTGGCATCGCAGCCACGCCCGGCCGTTGGACCTCGGCGGCATCGACCGTCCGCGATCGGATTGGCGCAAGGCGCCTCGGATCCGGTTGATCATGGACCTGGACGGCAACGACACCGGCCGGCTTGACGCCTCGCTGCAGGCGCTTGGCGGGCAGGCCTATTCGGGGTGGACGCTGCACGCGGTGGTCGGCGCGCGCTGCGGCGCCGACCTGTTGGCGCGGTTCCGCGCCGCGGTGCGCGAGGAACCGCGGGTCTCGGAGATTTCGCCGACCGCGACGTTCGATGATCTGACGGCCTCGCCGAGCGATCGGATCGCGGTGCTCGGGACCGGCGACATCATGCCGGACTACGCGCTGGCGGCGGTGGCCGAAGCCCTCGCCGCCGACCCGGAAGCCGCGGTCGTTTACGGCGATGAAGATGCGGTGACTTCCAATGGGTTGCTGCACAGCCCGCTGTTCAAGCCGGACTGGAGCCCCGCTTTTCAGGCGGCCTCGGCCTATATGGGACGACTGACCTGCATCCGGCGCGCCGAAATCGCACAGGTCGGATGCGCGAGGCCGCAGCAGTTGATTGCCGCCGAAATGGATATCGCCAACCAGGTCGTCACGCTCGCCGGCCCGCGCAAGATCGCCCATCTGCGCCGCATTCTTTACCGGCGCCGGCGCGAGCGCGACGAACCGAGCGGACCGTCGCCAGCCAACCCGCCTGCCGGCACCGCCGCTGTCGGATCGGTCGCCGACTGGCCGACGGTGGCCATCATCGTGCCGTCGCGCGATCAGGCCGATCACCTGAGACGGTGCATCACCAGCTTGCGGGAGACGACCGACTATCCGTGCTTCGAAATTGTCGTCGTCGATAACGGCAGCACGGCGCGCGACGCGGTCGCGCTGTTGGACGACATCGCCAACCAGCGACAATGCACGGTGCTCAAGGTGCCGGGGGCATTCAACTACTCAGCGCTATCCAATCATGGCGTCGCGAACTCGCGCGCCGAATTGGTCGTTCTGCTGAATAACGACGTAGCCGTGATCAATGCCGGCTGGTTGCAATCGCTTGCCGCCTGGGCGAAGCGCGGCGACGTCGGCGCGGTTGGCGCGAAGTTGCTGTACCCGAACGGCAGAATTCAACACGCCGGCATCGTGATGGGGTCGGGCGGGCGCGCCGGCCATCTGTACAAGGGCATGGAGCGCGACGAGCCCGGCTACCTGCACCGCTTGCAGGTCAGCCACGAGGTGGCCGCGGTCACCGGCGCCTGCCTTGCCGTCGAGCGCGCGAAGTTCGAAGCCATCGGCGGCCTCGACGCCGCAAATCTTCCGGTCGAGCTCAGCGACGTCGATCTCTGCCTGAGGCTCGCGGAGCGCGGCTGGCGGACGATATGGACGCCGGACTCGCTGCTGTGTCATGTCGAGGGCGCAACCCGGCGGCTGGCGCTGTATCCGGCGAAGACTTATGGTCCGGAACGCCGCTATTTTGTTCGGCGCTGGGCGCACGTGATCCGTGACGATCCTTATTTCCACCCGGCGCTGTCGCTCAGTTCCCATCGGCCCGCCTTGGCCCGAAGCTAGCGCTGCTCGGCGCGCCGCCCATTCACAGCGCGTCGATGAATTGCTCGATTCGGTGGAAGTACTCGGCTGACGTTTGCGGTCGATACCCGGCGAGCCCGTCGCGAACGGAATGGAATCCGGCGGATGAAAGCGATTGAATGGCGGCGAGCCAGCCCGCTTGGTCGTGCGGCGAGACATAAGTGGCGAAGCTGCCGCCGGCCTCGCGATGGCTCGCGAGATCGGATGCGACGACCGGTGTTCCGAGCGCCAGCGCCTCGATGATCGGCAGACCGAACCCTTCCGCGAACGAGGGCATCAACAATGCTCGTGCGCCGATGATGACTTGGCGCAGCGCCGGCGTGCTCAAGCCGGCGACTTCGACGATCGAACCTTTGAGGGCCGCGCAATTCTCCAACAGCTCGACGACGTCCTCCGTCGTGCGCCAGCGCGAACCGACGATGACGAGCTTGGGACAATGCTGGCCATGGTGCGCGATCAGGTCGCGCCAGACGTTCAGCAACAGGCGGTGGTTCTTGCGCGGTTCGATCGCCCCGCAGATGACGAAATACGCGACGCCATCCAGTTCCGGATCGGTTGGAACACGCTCGAGAAACGCAGCCGGCACCGGCAGTGGCGCTGCGATCGTCGCCATGTCGGCGCCGCCCAAGCGGACAAGTTCGCGTTTTATGGAGGTCCTAGCCGCCTCCGTGGTGACGATGAGACCCCGGGCGTAGCGAATGGTGCTGACAAGCATTTGCCGATGCGCGCGAATGCTGAACGAGGCGGTGAATTCGGGATTCTCCAGCGGAATGGCGTCATGCAGCATAAAGACCGGCTTGATGTCCGGTCTCGCCGCGAGCCAGGTCAGCAGCTTCGAGACGGCAAGTCCGATCTGCCCGGTATTGAGATAGACGGCGCCTGCCGGCAGGCCGGCAATCCGGTGTCCCAATGAAAAGCCGGCTTGCCGGACCAGCCGCGCGACCCCGCCCGCCAGGCGGAACGCTCCGGGGGGCTCGTTCGGCCGGACAACGGATGGCTGCCGTCCCAGCAGCTTGTCCTTGAGCACGCCGTACGCAGGGTCCGCCTCGGTGTCTTTGGCCTCGCCCCAATAACCCTCGATGAAATTGACCAGTCTGAGCGACCGCTCGCGGTTGAACCATCGCACACCCCAAGGCGTCGGCAGAATTCCGGCGCAGTCCCCGCTCTGCTGCTCGAAAAAATGCCGCGCATAGGCCAGTTCGACGCGGTCGATGCCGCGTGGGACAGGCGTCAGCGGGCCAACAAAAAGCCGAACCAAGTCAAAGGCAAGGAACCCGGTCATGGGGCGTTCCCCAAGCCGTGCCGGCTCGGATATGTCAAAATGTTTCGCAGGTGCGTCAATCTTGTGCTATCGTTAATGATCAGGCGAGACACTCGCAAGTTGGCGACGGCAACGGCGCCAAATCGCCTGAGCCATGGGGGTGGCTCGGCTTTCGGCTCTGTGACCAATTTATCACGGATGGGGGGATTCTAAGCCTGGATCGCTTGTTTTGAGCCGGAGAACTGACACTGTGCGTCCCCGGCATCTAGACTCAATCTTGAGTTGGCTTAAGGTAAAACCTGCAGGATTTCGGTAAACGCTTTCCTTGCAAGTCCAGTCTAGCCTAGAGTCGGAAGGTGGGATTGTGCAGTGCGAAAAGTCGAAGTCTCGGGGGATGGGATTAGTCGACCTTTGATGCTTTAGCGACGTAACCCGGCCGGAGGTGGCGGGTCGGTGTTCGTGCCGGAAGTGGGAGCTACAATCTTCAACTGACCCCAAGGGGGGGGTGATGGATCAGTTTGTACCGGCGGTGGGGTCTCAGTTACGCAGCCTTGAAGGCTACATCCAGCGGCGACTGCAATTGGCGGGCGGAGCGCTTCTCAGCGAGGACTCCCTTGACCACAGCCCGCTAGACCTCCTAAAAACCCTTTACTTGCAGCCGCTCGACACGCTCAAGGCGGAGTTCGAGGACGCTGGGCGCCAGCTCGTAAGCTTCGCCACTTACGATTACGCGGGCCTGGCCAACGATCCGCGCATCAAGAAAGCGGCCTGCGATGCGGTCATGACGCTTGGCGTCGGGGCCGGCGCGTCACGTCTGGTGGGCGGGCAACGGAGAATTCACAGCGACCTCGAGCAGGATCTGGCGGCGTTCTTCGGCGTCGACGATTCGATCGTGCTGGTCAGCGGCTACATGACCAATGTGTCGCTGGTCGGCCATTTGCTGACCAAGAACGATCTGATCCTGGTCGACGACTTGTCGCATAACAGCATCGTGGTCGGAACCGACGTGTCGCGCGCGCGCGTCATCCGGTTCGCCCATAACAACCTTGACCATCTGGAATCCATCCTGGGCCAGGTCCGCGACGAAGTGAATCGCGTGATGATCATCGTCGAGGGCCTCTACAGCATGGATGGCGACATCGCCAATCTCCCTCGCCTGATCGAGATCAAGCGGCGCTATGGCGCGTGGCTCATGGTCGACGAGGCCCATTCTCTGGGTGTGCTCGGATCGACCGGCCGCGGTCTGGCGGAACACTTCGGCGTGGATCCGAAGGAAATCGACCTCATCGTCGGAACCTTGTCGAAGACGTTGAGTGCCTGCGGCGGCTTCATCGCCGGCCGCACCAATGTCATCGATTTTCTCCGTTTCACCCTGCCTGCCTTTGTGTTCAGCGTCGGCATGTCTCCGGTGCTGGCGGCGGCCGCGCAGCATGCCATCAAGCTTCTCAAGGCAGAGCCCTGGCGGGTAACGCGGGTGCAGGAAAATTCCCGGCTGTTTCTTGAGCAGGCCAGGATGAACGGGCTGGACACCGGCCCCGCGATCGGAGCGGGCGTGGTTTCTGTCTTGTTCTCCCACCAGAACGAGTGCATGTGCGCCGCGCGAACGCTGCTCGACGCCGGCTATTTCGCGCCGCCGATCCTGCAATTGGCGGTTCCCAAGGACAAGCCGCGCATCCGCTTCTTCATCTCGGCCATGCACACGGAGCAGCAAGTATCGGGCGTCGTCGAGGCGCTGGCGGCTTCAAGCGAGAGCATGGGCTCCGGGAAGCTGCAGCGGCGGTCGCGACAGGCGACCCAATTTCGGGTGCATACACCCACCGAGGACCGTGTCGCCTTCGAAACCTGGTGATGCCGGCTTTCGCCGCTCGCCAGTTCAACGGCAGTGAAACGCCCGCCAGTGGTCCCTTGACGGCGGTCGCCGCGGGCAGGTCGCTACCGGTGCATGGGCGCGACGGGCCGCCGCATGTCGTCATAACGGGCGCAAGCAGCGGCATCGGCGCGGCGTTGGCGCGCCACTACAGCACACCCGGACGGCGTTTGACGCTCATTGCCCGCGATCAAAACCGTCTCGAAGCCGTGGCCGCTGCGGGCCGGACGCACGGCGCCCAGATCGATGTCCACGCTGCCGATGTCACCGATGCGGCGGCCATCGAACGCGCCATCGTGGCGGCCGATACCGAACGGCCTGTGGCGCTGCTCATTGCCAACGCGGGGATTGGCGGCCGCTCCTCACTCGCGCCCGCCTCGGGCGAGACCGGCCCTGTGGCGCGGGAGATTTTCACCACCAACGCGCTCGGCGTCATCAACACCGTCACGCCGCTGCTGCCGCGATTTATCGACCGCCGATCCGGCCAGATTGCCATCATGAGTTCGCTGGCCGGCCTGGTGGCGCTTCCGGCCTGCCCGGCCTACTCGGCGTCCAAAGCCGCGATTCTCGCATATGGAACCGCCCTGAGGCGCTTGGCGGCTCCGCATGGCGTCCATATTTCGGTGATATGCCCAGGGTTTGTCGATACTCCCATGAGCGCCGACCTTCCGTTCCATCGGCCGTTTCTATGGTCTGCGGACCGCGCCGCCCGCTACGTGGCGCGGGCCCTGGCGCGCGGCCGCCGCGAGGTCGTCTTTCCCTGGCCGCTTGCGCTCGCGGTCCGCACGCTCGGTCTCCTGCCTGCGGCAATGGCCGACCGGATTTTGATCCGGATGGCGAATGCGGGGGCGCTGGGTGACTAATTCGGCTGGCGCGGTGACTATCGTCGCCGTTGATAATCGGAAAACCGTCAAAGACTGGCTCGCGGTGCCGTACGCGGTTTTTGCCGGCGACCCGGCATGGGTCGCGCCGCTCGACTATCTGGAGCGGCGGCGGATTTCGCCGAAACACGCGCCGTTTTTCTCCTTCGGCGACGTGCAGCTTTTCCTCGCCTATCGGGGCGACAAGCCGGTCGGCCGCATCTCGGCCCAAATCAACCGCCGGCACCTGGAACGCTATCGCGACGCCTGCGGACACTTCGGGTTTTTCGACTGCGCGGACGACCCGGAGGCCGCGCGATCGCTGGTCGATGCCGCCGCCGGCTGGCTGCGCGCGCGGGGCATGGCCCGCATGGTCGGGCCGCAGAGTTTCTCGCTGAACGAAGAGTGCGGTTGCCTGATCTCGGGCTTCGACACGCCCCCGGCCGTGCTGATGACGCACGCCCGGCGGTGGACTGGCCCGTTGCTCGAGGCCACCGGCCTGAGCAAAGAGATGGATCTCTATGCGTACCGGCTCGAACGGGGGAAGATTCCAAAAAACATCTACGAGCTGGCGCAGCTCGCACGTCAAAGCGTCGGCGTCTCGACCCGTCAAATCGATATGAAGCACTACGCCGACGAAGTGCGCACGCTCATTGACATCTTCAACGACGCCTGGAGCCAGAATTGGGGCTTCGTACCGTTCAGCGCCGCGGAGATCGACGCGCTGTTGGCTGAAATGCGTCCGCTGTTTCGCAGTCATTATGGCCGGTTCGTGCTATTCAATAATCAACCGGTCGGGGTCATTGTGGGATTGCCGAATATCAATCAGGCAATAGCGCCATTCAACGGTCGCCTTCTGCCATTTAATTGGTTCAAACTCTGGCGGATCCTGCAGCGTGAAGAAATTCCAACGGCGCGCGTCCCACTTCTCGGCATCAGGAAGGCTTATCAAGCGACTCCGGTGGGAGGCCTCATGCTGGCGCTGCTGATCGACGAATTCATTGCACAGATGAGTCATCACGATCTCGACTGGGCGGAATTCTCGTGGGTGCTCGAATCCAATACGCGCATGACCACGATCGCGGAACGCGGTCTCGGCCCGGCGGTAAAGACCTACCGGCTTTACGGCAAGCCCCTGCAGTGACGAATTCGAGTCAAAAAGCAACATCCCTGGGGTGCCGATTCGTGACCAATCCGACTTGCCCCGTGACCGGCAAGCCAGCGGTTCGGCTGGTGCAATGGGTATCGACCGGATTTCTGCTCACGCTTTGGCGCATCATGTTTGGTGTCGATGCCGGTTCGAGCCTGGGCCGACAGGAGCGCTTCGGCCTGTGGGAATCTCCGACAGGCCTCTATTTTTTTGATCCCGCGCCTGAAGGCGACCATACGTTTTATACGCAATTCTACGATTACCTCATCAAGCATAAGCTATGGTCGCACGACGCCATCCGGGACGAATTCGAGGTCGCCGCTCGTCACATCGAGCCGGGACATCGCGTACTTGACGTCGGATGTGGCTTCGCGAGCTTCCGCCGTGTGATCCCGAACGCGCACTATGTGGGCCTCGATCCAAATTTTGCCGGCCACGTCGAAGGCGCGCCGGTGATCGGCGAGACCCTGACTGAGCATCTGGCTTGCCACGCCGGGTTCTATGACGTGGTTTGCGCTTTCGAGGTCATCGAGCATCTCACATCACCCGTCGCCATGTTCGTCGACATGGTGCGGGCGACCCGGCCCGGCGGTCTCGTGATCGTGGGCGTCCCCCATCATCCGTCGGCGCTGTCGCGGATTCCCAATTTCCTGCTGAACGCGCCGCCGCATCATTTGACGTGGTGGACCGAAGCGGCATTGCGGGCGCTCGCCGAACGAAGCGGCCTGCAAGTCGAGAGCGTCGAACGGGCGCGCTGGTGCGCCACTGATTCGCTGATGTACTGGATGGCACGCTGCTGCCCGATCCGTTGCCGCGACATCCATTATCGCGCGGCAGTGTCGTGGTACGTAGCTGCCGTGGTGGGATTTCTTGCCGGCCGGCTCGCCTATGCGTTCAATAAAGAACCGCGCGCCAACGATGAGGGCGCAGCCCTGGTGATGGTGGCCAGGCGGCCCGCGGGAGCTTTGACGGCCTAAGAGACGGTCTCGCAGCTATCGCGAAGGCGTCTTGCGGCGGTTCAGACACGTCGTCCGTGGCTCGATGCGTCGACGCCGGGCCTCGCGGCTGCAGCCGGTACGCTCGCGACTTTCACCACTCTGGCCCTGGCGTCGAGCCGGTAAATGCGCCCCGACCAGGCGATCGTGCGGCCAAATAGCGCCGACCAAACGAAGACGGCGTGCAATCCCAGATAAGCCGGCGTGCCCCACCGGTCGAGCCACGCCATGCGGCCCGTCACTTCGCCTCCCCACAACTTGGCGGGGACTTGCCGGCGCAGGCGTGCGCGAAGGTGATCGACGAGATTGACCGACAAAAGCGCCGCAATCGCCAATTTGTCGCCGCCCACCGCGAGCGGGATCGCAACCGCCCAGCCGATCAGCGGCAGCGTGGTCATACAGGCCGCGAAAACCCAATGTCCCGGCGCGTACATGCGCGCATACAGGTATTGCCGCCGACCAAACGCGAACGCTTCCTTCCAGGAATATGAAGCAGGCGTTGGAACCAGGACGTCCCGCGGACCATAGACCACCCCGCCGCGCGCACGCACCGCTCCGGTCAGCGGGAGGTCGTCGAGGACGGCTCGATCCCAGCATTTGCTCAGGTCGAGCGCTTCCAGCGTCTCGCGACGCAGCGCCGTTGATCCGCCCCAGGCGACGTTGAATGACCGTAGCCGCACCAAAGTTGCAATCGAGGCATTTGCCGCGCACGTGAATGCCGTCGACCACCGCGCGTCGGTCGGAAACATCCAGCGATAACCCGCAACGGCCGCATTGTTGGGATCCTCCAACCCCCTGATCAGGCGGGCCAGCCAATCGGCTGCCGGGACGATATCGGCGTCGGCAAAGACAACGACCGCGTCGGCCGGCCGCAAGACCTGCAGCGCCGCGAGTTGATTATGTACCTTTTGGCCGCGCTGGATGGTCGCTCCGGCCACGACGATTTCCGACTCCGGCCCGTTGGTCAGTGCGCCAAGAGCCGCGTAAGCGGCGTCTGTCAGGCTTTCAACGGCGAAGACGAGGCGGAAAGGCCGGTAGATCTGCGCACAAACGCCCTGCCACAGCTCCGGCAAATGGCTGGGCACTCCGCGAACCGGAATGATGACCACAACTGATGGCCGGTACTCGGATAAAACCGGGGTTGGATCAAGTTGCGTGTAGAAGACACAGACGCAAGCCACCAACGCGATCACGAGCCATGCAGCGTAGACCACCACAACAACACTGCTCAAAACCAAACCCATCATCGGTCGGCGCTTCACATCTTACGTGATCTGAATCGATCTGATCGGTACGGCGGCCTGATATCCGGAATTGCCGGGTGCTCGACTACAGTGCGCGACGTTACCATGTCCTCTCACGAGGTAACGTCGTCCGACGGCAGCGGAACCGCAACCTGTCAGCCCTGAACCGCTTCCAGCGGGACAGCCCATGAATGACCCATTCAAAATTCCCCTCGACTTCCTGCGGGATCATAATGCGTGTAGACTCGCCTCGATAGCGATGCACACATCTCAAGCACGGCACGGGCCGATACGATGCAGGACATGTCGGCGGGTGTTTCCATGAGAAATCCGGAGCCGGCCCCAAGCGAGCGAACTGGGGACGCAGCTCCGAATTTCCTGGCAAGCGTGCGCCGTTTGACTGCCGACCTTTATCGTCCGAGCCGGACGGTGTACTGGATCGATCTCGGCGCCAGCGCCGCGATCGGCTATACGGCATTGGGCGTCGCCACATATGGTCCCAATCCGGTGCTGCGGCTTGTTTGCGGCATCGTCGCGGTGTTCGCGCTCTACCGCGCGGTGATGTTCATCCATGAATTGATGCATGTGCGGCGCGGTGCGGTGCCGGGACTTTGGACCACGTGGAACGCGCTGGTCGGGGTCCCGCTCCTGCTGCCGTCGTTCATGTATGAGGATGTTCATCGGCTGCATCATTCCAAGGCCTGTTATGGGACCAGGAATGATCCGGAATATCTGCCGCTCGTGCGCGCCGGGCTGCCGACGATCGTGGCGCTGCTGCTTGGGTCGCTGCTGGCGCCCGGGCTTCTGTTCGTGCGTTTTGCAATCATCGCTCCGTTAGCCGCCATCGTTCCGGCGGTGCGCCGCGTGATGATCGAGCGCATGTCGAGCCTGGTCATCAATCCCGAATTCCGCCGCGCCTTGCCCGCACCCGCGACGGCGGTGCGGTGGATCGTGCTGGAGGCCGCGGGCGTGCTCTACGTGTGGACCGCGCTCGCGCTGCTCGCCACCGGAACGCTGTCGCTGTCCTCTTTCTTGACCGCGATCGCCGTCGGCGCTGGCATTGCCTTTGTCAACCAGGTTCGGACTATCGTGGCGCATCGTTGGGAAAGCGACGGCCATGCCACCGACGCGGTGGGCCAGCTGCTCGACACCGTCAATGTGCCGCCTCCGGCGCTGCTGCCGGCGCTGTGGGCGCCGCTCGGCCTGCGCTATCACGGACTCCACCACCTGTTGCCGGCATTGCCTTACCATAATCTGGGCAAGGCGCACCGCCGGCTCGTCGCCGAACTCGATCCGGCGAGTCCCTACCACCGGACACTCAACCGCACCGGCTACGATGCGTTCAGGCGAATCGCCCGGGGAGCCGCAGCCCACGCCGCCCCACAGTCCCGGCCGGCGTGATCGGACGCCGCGGCGCAATCTCAGCAAAAATGGAAGCCCAGGTCGGACCACGCCGCAACGAGGGTTGGCTGCAGCCGCTGGAGCGCCCTGCTCTGCTTTGGATGGCTGCCCACATGCCGCCGCGCGTCACGCCCGACCAGTTGACGGTGCTCGGGCTTGTCGGTTCCGCCATCGTTTTCACCGGCTATGTGCTGAGTTCTCACGACCCAGGATTCCTGTGGCTCGCCAATTTCGGGCTGTTGGTGAATTGGGTCGGCGATTCCATGGATGGCACGCTGGCGCGGTACAGGAAAATCGAGCGGCCGAAATACGGCTTTTTCCTCGATCACACCACCGATCTCCTGACCGAGGTCATGTTCGCTCTGGGGCTTGGGCTTTCGTCGTTTGTACGATTTGAAATCGCCTGCCTGGCCCTGATCGTCTATCTGCTCATGGCGGCGTTCATATTCTTGAGAGCGCAGGTATCGGGGCTCATGCAGATCACGATTTCACGCATTGGACCGACCGAAGTGCGCGTCGGCATGGTCATTCTCAACATCGCCATGTTTGTGGTTCCGCCAAAGCCGGTGCTCACGCTTTGGGCTCCGGTCTCCCTGGTCGACCTTGCGGTTCTTGCCGCGGCTGCCGTCGGCTTTGTCCTGTTTCTCGTCGCGATCCGGCGCGAGGCCCGGCGGTTGGCGTCGATCGACCCGACCCCGCCAAGTCGCGATGCCGGAATCGGCAAAACGTCTCGCTGAAGGATGCCTGGAGCGACAGGCAGCGCACCGGACTGGGCCAATGGCCTACGGCCGGATGTTCGGGCCGGAGCCGCGAAGCCCTGCTGCGGCTGCTCCAGGCGCGCCATGGAACAGCCGTTCGCCAAACCGCCCGGGTTCGGCGCACATTCCGCTGCAAGAATGTAGTTTTTTGGCAAAAATCGTAGTTTAGGGTGGGTTGTGTCGCGGGAGCCACACCGTTTCGGGTAGGGTTGCGCTATGCTGGCGTGACGGCTTTTTAAGCCGATCTGTGGTCTATTGAAATGCCAGCATAATCGGGGAAGGGCCAGCAGGCGGATGGCGCGGCGTTTCGGTTATGGAGTCGTGGTTCCCGTGGTGGGGCTCCTCCTCACGGGATGCGCGGTGCTGCCCGCTTCGGGGCCGCTCGCCACCGACATTGTATCGCAGGAAAGCCCCCAGGGCGTCATTGGCGGCTACGTCCTGGTCGACGTCGACGAGCGGGTCGCCAGCATCAGCGCCTCGCAGCCCCGAGAATCGTTCAAAAGCGTCTTCAGCGCCGGCCGGCCGGCCCCCGATCTTCGTATCGGCGTTTCCGATTCCGTTGTCGTCACCATATGGGAGGCCGCATCGGGCGGGCTGTTCTCCGCCGCGCCGACGCAGCTCGGCATGGCCGCCGGTGCCCGAACCGCGACCATCCCGGAGCAGGTCGTTGCGCGTGACGGCACGATCGCTGTTCCTTACGCCGGCCGGTTGCGGGTGGCCGGTCTGACGCCGGCGGAAGTCGAGCAGGAGATCGTTCGGGCGCTCGCCCACAAGGCGATCGAACCCCAGGTCGTCGTCACCATTTCCAAGAATTTCAGCAACACGGTCTCGGTCGGCGGCGAGGTGGGCATCGGCGCACGCGTACCGCTGACCACCAAAGGCGACCGGATCCTTGACGTCCTCGCCGGCGCCGGCGGCATACGCATTCCCGCGAGCGACGCCTTCATTCGCTTGACGCGCGGCCGACGCACCGTCTCGGTGGCCTACAATACGATCCTCGCGCACCCCGAAGAGAATGTTTACGCCATGCCCGGCGACGACATCACGGTGGTCCGCGATCCGCAGACCTTTACCGCCTTTGGCGGCACCGGGCGCAACGCCCAGGTGCCGTTCGACGCCGCCGGGATCACGCTCGACGAAGCCATCGCCAAGGCCGGCGGCCTGCTCGATTACCGCGCCGATCCGGCCGGCATTTTCCTGCTCCGCTTCGAGCCGACCGCGCTCGTCGGCAGGCTTGTGCCGGGGCGTAAATTGCCGTCCCAGGGCGACCTCGTTCCGGTCGTCTACCGGTTGAACCTGCGCGACGCCAATTCGTTCTTCCTGGCGCGGTCCTTCGCCATGCAGGACAAGGACATGCTCTACGTGGCGAATTCCGCCTCCGATCCTGTGCAAAAATTCCTCGGGCTTGTCGGTACCATCGCGTCCCCGGTAATCTCGGGCGCAGCAGTCTATGGGACGGTCAAGTGAAGCGCTTTTTGACCCACGCGTCCGTAATCGGCGCTCTGACATTGGCCGTCCTGTTGGGGCACATCGCCCCAAGCGCGGCCGACGGCTATTCCTACGCGCATCGCTATCGACTACGTGCGCGTCGCTTACGTTCCGCCCAGCCCGTATTACGGCGAATGCCGCATCGGCTGGTGGCAAACGTTGCGTTACGGCCACGTCCGTCCGACCTGGGCAGAATTTTGCCGCTGAGCTGGCGCGTCCTGCCCGGCCGCGATCAGGACCGGTGATAATCGTCCTCGATACGGACGATATCGTCCTCGCCGAGGTAGCTCCCGGTCTGCACCTCGATCAGCTCCAGATCGATCTTGCCGGGGTTTTCGAGGCGGTGCTGCGCGCCGATCGGGACGTAGATCGACTCGTTTTCATGCAAGACCCTGACCTCGTCGCCGATGGTGACCCGCGCCGTGCCCTTCACCACGACCCAATGCTCGGCGCGGTGGTGATGCAGTTGCAATGACAGCCGACCGCCCTGTTTGACCACGATGCGCTTGACCTGGAAGCGCGTGCCCTGGTCGAGCGACTGGTAGGAGCCCCAGGGGCGATGAACCTTGAGGTGGTCCTCGGTCACCGCGGGCGCGACCTCCCTGAGTTTCTGCACGACGCGGCGGAGCCCGTCGCCATCTTCGCGCCGCGCCACCAGGATGGCGTCGTCGGTCGACACCACGATCACATTATCGAGCCCGAATACCGCAACCAGTTGCTTTTCGGCGGCCACATAGGAGCCCCGCGTGTCGACGAAAACCGCCGAACCCTGGGCGGCGTTGCCGTCCGCGTCGCGGCCGGACAATTCCCATACCGCCTGCCAGGATCCGACGTCGGACCAGCCGTAGGATGCCGGCATCACGGCCGCCCGCGTGGTGCGCTCCATCACCGCATAGTCGATCGACTTCACGCCGGCTTGCGAAAACGACTGCGGCTCGAGCGTCACGAAGCCGATATCCTTGCCGGCCGTCTCGACCGCCGATTCCACCGCCGCAGCGCTCGCCGGCTCGAAGCGGCGGTATTCGTCGAGCAAGAAGCCGGCGCGGAACATGAAGTTGCCGGAATTCCACAAGTAGCCATCGGCGACGTAGCGCTCGGCGGTCTTGGCGTCGGGCTTTTCGACGAATTTCTCGACGGCAAAGATATTGCCGCCGATCGCGGCGCCGGCGCAGATATAGCCGTATTCGGTGGCGGGGCGGCTGGGGTGCACGCCGAAGGTGACGATGCGATCGTCGGCCGCCGCATCGCGTGCCGCGGCGCATGCTTTGGCGAAAGCCGGCGGATCCGACACCACATGGTCGGCGGCGAGCGCCACCACGACGGCGGCATCGCCATCGCGGTCGCAGGCGTATTTGGCGCCGGCGACGATCGCCGGACCGGAATCGCGCCGCGCCGGCTCGAGCAGGATATCGGCTTCAACGGACAGCGCAGCGAGCTGTTCGGCGACCACAAATCGATACTGCTTGTTGGTCACGATGACCGGGCGACCGAATAGTTTGGGGTCGGAAACCCGGCGAACGGTCTCCTGAAAGGTCGAAAAGGGACCGAACAGCGGCAGGAACTGCTTCGGCCGGTTCTCCCGCGAGGCTGGCCACAGCCGCGTGCCGGCGCCGCCGCACATAATCAAAGGAATGATCGGAGCCATCTTGCGTCCCCCTAAAGGCCGTCGTTGCGCGCGCCGGCGGGTACCGGCCGTTCGGCAAGGCCCGGCGCACCCGGCAGCGGCGCGTACCGTGCGGACACGCGGCTGCGTTCGCGCAGTACCATGCCGCCGGCAACGCCGACGCCGAAAACATAGAGCCAGCCCTGGCCGAAATCGAACAGATGCGAGTTGAAAAAACACGAAATGACGTTCTGGACGACGACGATTCCACCGATAAAGCTGGCAATGCCACGGTCGCGAAACAGCATGGCATGCGCCGCCCACATCGCCAGCAACACGGCAACGCCGACGAGACCGAGCTCAATCCCGACGGCCAAAATCTGATTGTGGGGATTGACTGTGGCGACGCTCGACACCCCGGTTTGTCCGGCGGTGGCGCGGCGAAACTCTTCGCCGATGGAGCCCGTGCCGTGGCCGATAACCGGCGCGGTTTCAAGGATACGCATCGATTCCCGCAAGAACTCCAGATGCAATGCGGTGGAGCTTATGTCGGTGCTGGTGAAGTAGGCGCGCAGTTCATGGGCGGAATCCAGCATGCGCTCGCGCAGATGCGCGGAAGCGAGCCAGAGCCCGGCCGCCACCGCAATCCCGGCCAGCATGGCGACGAGGATGCCTTTCCGGCGCAGCTGCCGCCATCCCAGCATGACGGCCAGAAAGGGTGCAACCAGCAGCACGGTGCGGCTCGTGATCACAAAAGCGATGTTCACAACGAACAGCGCAGCAAGCGCGAACAGCACTGCCGCAAGACGCCGGCCATGCCCGCGCCAGATATCGCAAGCCACGGCGAAAAGCACGATCGCACAGAGGAGGAATATCTCGCTCTGCAGCACGTAGTCCTTGACCGGCACCCCGGGCGGCTTGCCGGCCACCGCAAGCCCGGGGATCAGCGCGGTGGCCCAGGATGCCGCCAACAGGCAGGTCGCCGACGCCAAGAACCCATAAAACACGTAACCGCCGCGTTGCGAGCGGCGAAATTGCGCCAACAACAGCGGGATAGCCAGCAGCCGATGGTATCCGCCAAGGCCCTCGAGCCGCGCCGACCACGACACATCGGCCCACAGCATCCCGACAGCGGCGAATAGCCACAACGCCACCGGCAGTCCGCCGGCGAAAATCGCAATCTCGCGCTTTGCGGGCGCCCAATCCAGCGTCGGCAAAGTCGCAAGCAGCCAGAGCGCAATCAGAATGCCGCTCGCCGAGGTCGACCACGGCAGCGAAACCGCAACGCCGACCGCCAGATAATCGGCCGCCTGCGCTAACATCTCACGATCAAGAGTCTTTGCCCGAAGCGTCATCGTCATTGTCGGCGGGAATCAGCCCTGGTTCTGGCTGCGGACGATTCGATCAACGCCCATGCCGCCACCGCACAGGGTGGCCAATATCAGCCGCATATCCGCACGAACGCTTACAGACTTTGCATATTGTGCGTCGATCTGCGCCAGTCGCTCCGGGTCGGACATATCAATCCCGCGCACCTGGGCGAGACCGGTAATGCCGGGCCGGACATCCAACACGCCGAGGCGCCTGCGGGCTTCGACAAGCTCGACCTGGCTGGGCAGGCAGGGCCGCGGACCGACCAGGCTCATGTCGCCGACAAGCACATTGTAGAGCTGCGGCAATTCGTCGAGCTTGAGACGGCGCAGGCGATTGCCGAGCGGCGTGATCGCCGAGGCTTGAGTCTGATGCGTCGGCAGACTGGCGGTGCCGCGGTCCATCGTGCGCAATTTGTAGCAGATGAATTGTCGTCCGCCCCTGCCGACGCGAAGTTGCGAGAAAATCGCAGGACCTGGCGTCTCGACGCGGATCCAGAGCAGCAATATCAGCAGGATCGGCCAGAAAATCAGCAGCAGCACCAGGGCGCCGACAATATCGATGGCCCGCTTCATGGTCGCGGGTCAGGCGGCCGCGCCGCGGAAATCCGGCACGGCGTCGCGCAGCACGCGATAGATCGCCTCCCGTTCCTCGCGCCCCAGTCCCTGCTCGAGCATGGCGAGCCAGCCACGCATGGCGTCCAGCGGCGGCTGGATGCAGCGGGCCGCGACCACGCCGACGACGCCGATCTCCACCATCGGCTCCTCGCGGGCGAACAGGATCTCCTGGATGCGCTCGCCGGGGCGGGCGCCGGTGAAGACGACATCGATGTCGCGGCCCGGCTCGAGCCCCGCCAGCCTGATCATGCGCTCGGCGAGGTCGACGATCTTGACCGGTTGGCCCATGTTGAGCACGTAAACCGAAACATCCGATCGCTCGGGGCCGAGCGCGTGGCTCGCCGCGGTGACGACAAGATCGCAGGCTTCGCGGATGGTCATGAAATAGCGCACCATGTCCGGGTGCGTGACGGTGACCGGGCCGCCGGCGTCGATCTGCGCCTTGAACTTCGGCACCACCGAGCCATTGGAGGCGAGCACATTGCCGAACCGCACGGCGATAAGCCGCATGGTGCGATGGCCGCCGCCGGCGCGGCGCGCGAAGTCGGCATCGAGCGCCTGGCAATACATTTCGGCAAAGCGCTTGGTCGCGCCGAGCACCGAGACCGGCTCGATGGCCTTGTCGGTCGAGATCATCACCATCGCGGCCGCGCCCGCCGCGGCCGCGGCATCGGCGACATTGACCGAGCCGAAGACGTTGGTTTTGACCCCTTCCTCCCAATTCTGCTCGAGCAGCGGCACGTGCTTGAGCGCGGCGGCGTGAAAGACGATGTCGGGCTTGAAATCGGCCATCAGCCGGAACAGTCGACCACGATCGCGCACGTCGGCGATGCGCCCCTCGATCGGCGGACGCGCCGGCTTGGTGGCGAGGGCTTCGAGCACGGCATGCAGCGCCGGCTCCGAATTCTCGATGATCAGAAGCCGCGCCGCGCCGAACGTCATCACCCGATCGCAAATCTCCGCGCCGATCGAGCCGCCGCCGCCGGTCACCACGACCGACTTGCCCTTGAGGAAACCTTCCAGCCGCGCATAGTCGATCTTGACGCTCGGCCGCAGCAGCAAATCCTCGACGCTGACCGGAGCGAGCCTCGGCATTTCCCCGCCGTCGTCGAGCGAGGGCAGCCGGCTGACCGTGAGCCCGAGCCGGCGCGCGTGCATCAGGGTCGCTTCCGGCTTGGCGTCCGGCTCGAACGCCGAAGCGGTGAACACCACGCGGGAAATTATGGTACCCTGCTGCGCCATCTCGCCGACCACGCGATCAAGCTCGGTGAAGTCGCCGAGCACGGGAATGCCGCGGATCGATTGACCGCGATCGGCCGCGGATTGCGACAGCACGCCGACCGGCCAGGTCTTCTTCACCGCACCGCTTTCAATGGCGCGCAACAGCACCTCGGCGTCGGCGGCGCGGCCGAGCACCAGGGTCGGATTCGCCGCCTCGGCCAAGGCGTGCTGCCGGGTGCGGGTATAGCGAAAATACCGGTAGGCGAGCCGCGGGCCGCCGAGAAAGACGATCTGCAGCACGAAGTAGAGCGCAATGGTGATTTTGCCGAAAAAGAACTGGCCGAGCACATTGGGGGCGACCAGCACATAATCGAGCACCAACAGCGACACCGCGAGCACCGCCGAGGCCCGGACGATGTTCATCAGGTCCGGCAACGAGGCAAAGCGCCACTTCGATTTGTAGAGATGAAACAGGTGATAGACGATGCCCGCATAAGCGACAAAGCCGGGCAGGAACAGCAGCAGCGCGGTGCGCCGCTCAGCGAGCCCCGCCGCCTCGAAACGGATGTAAAAGCTCGCGACCACCGCCGCCGCCGTCATGAACAGGTCATGGGCGATGATGAGCGTCCGGCGCGTGCTCAAACTCAGTCCAAGCATTCTGGAACCGTGCTGCCGAAAGGACCCCTCGCACCCATTACCGGGCTTTGCATCCCGGCGCCACCCCGGGGCCGGCTGCCGCCCCGAGACGGCCCATAAGGCACTGAGCTGATTATCGTTATGGACGTCGCCTGGGGCGGCGCGGCGGCCGCGAGGCCGCTTGGAGGATCCGTCCCGCCACGGCATCGAGTTTGCGCAGCAGCTTGGGATCGCGGGCCTCGGGGGCGGTGATCAAGGCATTGTCGAGAGCGCGGTCGGAGCCGATCGGGCAGAACTCATGCTCGCGGGGAAAATCCCGCGCCAGCCGCGCCACCAGACGCTTGGCCCTCTCGGCGTTCGCCCCGAGCACCTTGATGATGTCCTGCACCGTGACGGCATCGTGATCCGGATGCCAGCAGTCGAAATCGGTCACCATGGCCACGGTGGCGTAGGCGATCTCGGCTTCGCGGGCCAGCTTGGCTTCCGGCATATTGGTCATGCCGATCACCGCATAACCGAGATTTTTGTAGGTCAGGCTTTCGGCCAGGCTGGAGAATTGCGGCCCCTCGATGCAGACGTAGGTGCCGTCGCGCACGACGTCGATGCCCTCCGCCAGCGCCGCGTTGGCGAGGTGGATGCGCAGTCGCGGCGAAACCGGGTGCGCCATCGAGACATGGGCAACGCAGCCCTTGCCGAAGAACGAGCTCTCGCGCTTGTGCGTGCGATCGACGAACTGATCGACCAGCACGAAGGCCCCCGGCGGCAATTCCTCCTTGAACGAGCCGCATGCCGACAGCGAGACAAGGTCGGTGACCCCGGCGCGTTTGAGCACGTCGATATTGGCGCGGTAGTTGATGTCGGAGGGCGAATACCGATGGCCTTTGTCATGGCGCGACAGGAACACGACCGGCAAGCCTGCGATCTCGCCGATGCGCAAGGCGCCCGACGGCGCGCCCCATGGGCTTTTGATGGTCCGCGACCGGACCTTTTCGAGCCCGGGCAGATCGTAAATGCCCGATCCGCCGATGATGCCCAATATCGATTTCGTCATCTCGATCCGCCCTCGGCGCCGCCGGAACGGCGGAAATCAAAAAGCCAGTCGACGAAGCGACCGACCCCGTCTTCGATCGGCGTCGCGGGCCGAAACCCGACCGCGCGTTCGAGATCGGCACAGTCTGCACAAGTTTCGACGACGTCGCCAGGCTGCATCGGATGCAATTCGCGCAACGCCGGCCGGCCGACGGCCCGCTCGATGACGGCGACCAGATCGGTCAATCCCACCGGCCGGCTGTTGCCGACATTATAGACGCGCCACGGCGCGTTGCTGGTCGCCGGGTCCGGCGCATCGCCGGTCCACGCCGGATCCGCCGCCGGCGGCCGCGCCACCAGCCGCGTCACCGCCTCGGTCACATCATCGATATAGGTGAAATCGCGGCGCATGCGGCCATTGTTGAACAGGCGGATCGGCTTACCGTCCATGATCGCGGCGGAAAACAGCCACATGGCCATGTCGGGCCGTCCCCACGGACCATAGACGGTGAAGAACCGCAATCCGGTCGCCGGAATGGCGAACAGATGCGCATAGGCGTGCGCCATCAGTTCATTGGCTTTTTTGGTGGCGCCGTAGAGACTCAGCGGATGATCGACGTTGTCGGACGTGCGCAACGGCATGCGGGTATTGCCGCCATAGACCGATGACGAGGAGGCATAGAGAAGATGCCGGCAGCCGGTCTGCCGGCAGCCTTCCAGGATGTTCACGAAACCCGCCAGATTGGCCCCGACATAGGCGTGCGGATCGCGCAGCGACTGGCGGACGCCGACCTGCGCGGCGAGATGCACGACGGCGGGAAAACGGTGGGCCGCGAACAAGTCGGCCACCGCCGCGCGGTCGGCCACGTCGGCCTTCTTGAATTCGAAATTGGCAAACCCGGCGAGTTCGTCGAGGCGCGCCTTTTTCAACGACGGGTCGTAATAATCATTGAGATTGTCGAGACCGATGACGGCATGGCCGTCCCGCAACAGCCGCCGCGCCACGTGCATGCCGATGAAGCCGGCCGCTCCGGTGACCAGCACGGGATCAAGCGCAGCCATGGCGGGGTCAACGGCCGGCCGCGGGAGCGGCGCTCGCCTTGAACAGTCGCGCTTCGACCAGGCCGCAAATGGCGTGCGCCGCGACGATGTGGATCTGCTGGATGAGCGCGGTCTCGTCGGTGGGTGCGTCCAGGCAAAAGTCGCACAGCGTCCGCATCGGATTTTCGTGCGATCCGGTGAAGCCGACCGTGGCGATGCCCATGTCCCGCGCCGTGCGCAAAGCCGCCAGGATGTTCGGCGAACGTCCGGAGGTCGACAGCGCGAGGAAAACGTCGCCGCGCCGGCCGAGCCCGCGCAGTTGCCTGGAGAAGACCTGTTCGTAGCCGTAGTCGTTGCCGATCGCGGTCAGGATCGACGTATCGGTGGTCAGCGCGATTGCCGGCAGCGGATCACGGTTGAATTTGAACCTGGACACGAATTCGGCGGCGATATGCTGGGCGTCGGCGGCGCTGCCGCCGTTGCCCGCCAACAGAAACTTATGCCCGTCGCGCAACGCCTGCTCCACGGCGGCGGCGATTTTTTCGATCGTTTCATGCAATGCATGATCGTCCGCAGCACTCTGCAGAACGCGCGCAGAGCGACCGAAATGCCGCGCTACGGAATCGTCATCGCCGTGTGTCATGCAAAATCGCCGTGGCGGCTAGAGTGTCAATCGCTTCAATTGACGCGATTGACACTCCGGCATCTTGATCGGGCATGAGCTTTTCGGAAAACCGGTTTCCACTTTTTCCGATCATGCTCTTGCATAAGCCGGTGTGGTAGCGTGTGCCAACCACCGACGCAATGTCTTCAGCGGCAAAAGGCTTAATTCGGAGATTCTTCCCGCCTCCTTGAGGACTTTGGCGTTCGGCCTGGCCTATGGACAACCCCTCAATAATCGCTAGAACCGTCGGCGATTTGTTGACCGGGACGCCGTTTGCGAATGAGCCACGCCGAGCTGTTCATGCAGGAGGTCGCCGAGACCGCGCGGCGGCTTGCGGCCGACAAAGTCGAGGCCTTGTGCGACGAACTGGTCGCCTTGCGCGACCGCGACGGCCGGCTGTTCATCATCGGGGTCGGCGGCAGTGCCGGCAACGCGGGCCATGCGGTGAACGATTTCCGCAAGCTGTGCGGCATCGAGGCCTACGCGCCGACCGACAACGTGTCGGAACTGACCGCGCGCACCAACGACGAAGGCTGGCCGACGGTATTCTCCGAATGGCTGAAAGTAAGCCGGGCCAACGCCAAGGACGCGATCCTGATCTTCTCGGTCGGCGGCGGCAATCTGGAAAAGAACGTCAGCCCTAACATCGTTGCGGCAATCGGCGAGGCGAAAGCCCGGGGCCTGCGCGTCCTCGGCATCGTCGGCCGCGACGGCGGCTATACCGGCAAAGCGGGCGACTGCGTCGTGGTCATTCCGACCGTCGCCGAGGCTCGCGTCACGCCGCATGCCGAAGCGTTTCAGGCCGTGGTCTGGCATTGCCTGGTGTCGCATCCCAGGCTGCAGAAAAACGCCACCAAATGGTGAGAGCCGTCTTCCTCGATCGCGACGGGGTGATCAACGCCAATCTGGAGCGCGCCGGCAAGCCGGTGGCGCCCGTCACGCTCCGCGAATTTCACGTCCTGCCCGGCGCCGTCGAGGCGACGCGACGCCTGAAGGATGCCGGTTTCCTGCTCGTGGTGGCGACCAACCAGCCGGATATCCGCAACGGCATCACGCCGCTGGCCACCATGGAGGCGATGCACGCCGAAATCCGCAGGCTGATGCCGATCGATGACATCATGATCTGCCTTCACAACGACGCCGACGCCTGCGCCTGCCGCAAACCCAAACCAGGCCTGCTGCTGGACGCCGCCGCGAAGCACGGCATCGATCTCGCGTCGAGCTTCTTCGTCGGCGACCGTTGGAAGGACGTGCATGCCGGTCAGGCCGCGGGCTGCGCCACGATCTTTGTCGACTACGGCTATGTGCAGGAGCAGCCGGCCACGCCGGACTGGGTGGTGCATTCTCTGGTCGATGCCGCCAAAATCATCCTCGACCGGGCAATTCAGCGGACGTCTGAGAGACAGTGACGAAAAAAGGGCCGCAGTAATGGAGTGGAAAAGGGTTGGGGCCTCAGAAATATCTTATCGTGCCGACGTCGATGGTCTCCGCGCTATTGCAGTCCTAGCCGTCATCGGATTTCACGCCAGCCCGGAACTAATTCCGGGCGGATTTGTCGGTGTCGACGTATTTTTTGTTATTTCGGGTTTTCTGATTTCAAGCCTGATCGTAATTGGTTTGAATGAGGGCAACTTCAGTTTTCTGGAGTTTTATGGTCGGCGTATTCGGAGACTTTTCCCTGCGTTGACCATCGTCCTGTTGGCGACAATGAGTCTCGGCTGGTTCATTATGTTTCCGACAGAATTCGCTTCGCTAGGCAAGCACACGCTGGCGGCCGCGGCGTTCGCAGCCAATATCTTGAACTATGTCGAGGCCGGGTATTTCGATACACCCGCGATTGGCAAACCGCTTCTCCACATATGGTCCCTTGGAGTAGAGGAGCAGTTCTATTTCGTCTTCCCGGCGCTCCTGCTATTGGCATGGCGCTACCAAGCCTTGAAACCGACTTTAGCGCTGATCGGAATGGCATCGTTTGCGCTCAACGTCGCTCTGGTTCGCAATTATCCGTCCTTTACGTTCTACCTTCCTTTCACGAGATTCTGGGAATTCATTGCCGGTGCATTGCTTGCGCGCAGCGATTTGCTAAATCGCAAGGCCATCCTGCCAGTGCTTTCCGCGCTATCTGTGCCGCAGTACCGCGATTTCTGCGCTGCGATAGGGGTGCTGCTGATTGTTGCCGGCGCCACTTTTGCCAGCGAGACGTCCTTTCCCGGCTGGTGGGCGTTGCTCCCGGTATTCGGCAGCTTTTTTGTTATTGGAGCGGGGCCACAGGCCTGGCTCAATCACCATGTACTGGCGAAGCCGGGGCTAGTTTTCATTGGGCTGATAAGCTACCCGCTCTATCTCTGGCACTGGCCGCTTCTCGTCATGGGTCGCGCAATGATGGCGGCCTACGACAACAAATACGAGCGCACAACCACTATTATCGCGGTTTTGTTGGCGTTCGTATTGTCGTGGCTGACGTTTCAGTTCATCGAGCGGCCAGTGCGCGCGCGCCGGCCGACTTTTGCCACTCGCAGGATCACCGCTGCATTGCTAGCCGGGATGGCGTCGGTCGCGCTGTTCGGGTTTGCAACACTGCATCTCAACGGCCTACCAACTCGCTATCCTAAAGAGATCCAGGCTCTGGTCAGTCCCACAGATATCTATACGGATTATATTCCGGGTTACAATCCAGTTGATCCACCTGTCGAGCCGTCGAAGAATTCCGCCGGTCCGTTAGTGGTCGTCTACGGCGATTCCCATGCTTGGCATCTGCACCCGGGACTACATCGCCTGCAAAACGAGCGAGCGTTCCGGCTGGTGGTGAGAAGCTGGAGCTTGGAATGCGTGCCGATTGTGGCCGAGGTAAAGCGAGGCGACGAGGAAACATGCCGCACATGGACAGCCGGGGAACGGAAGTATTTCGAGGAGGTCAAGCCGGATATCGTGGTGATTGGCGCACATTGGCTCAGATATAAGCAACTCGAGAAGCTCAGCGAAAGTGTGGGATTTTTCCGGCAAATCGGCGTTCCTCGAATTGTCGTGATTGGACCGGTTCCATATTGGTTCCACTTCCCGCAAGTGATGCTGTACAGGGCGTATATGCGCGATCCGCTGCATAGAATACCGCAACGGCTGTTCGGATTTGACAAGCGAACGATCGAGCTCGATAGCCGGATTAAAGAGATCACGGCCAATCTCGGCGTGAGCTACATTTCCGCTTATGACGTGTTTTGCAATGAGGACGGCTGCCTTGCGCGGCTGGGCGATGCCGCAAAGGACATAGTTCAGTTCGACAAGACGCACCTGACCCCGGCCGGATCATGGTATTTCATAAGCCACGTCGCAGACCAGATATTTGATTGTAAGTCAGGAACCAGTCCCGGAGATTGCTGATCATCCAGGCCTTCGATGGCTCGCACGACGCCCTCCGGGTGGGTCCATTTTTCGCTGCCGGCGCAGCATCATTGTCGGATCACTTGACGCCATGGCCGTGTCGGGTCACTGATTTTTTCGACGCCCCTTCGACGCCCCTTTCCTTGCCGCCAGAAGCAAGCCCGCTTTCCTCGATGCCGCCAGCCAAAAGAGCGAAAGCGACATTCCTGCTGCCCGCCGCCTTGGCTGCAGTCTGGCTGGCCGCCACCACGCTCGGCTTCTATCTGAAAATCTCGCAGCTGCTGATCGGCTTCGATGGCGGCTATATCCTCAACGTCGCGCAACGCCAATTCGCTTGGCACGTGCCGCTTTTCTCGGCCAGCATGGACTGGTTCGAAGGCTTGGGTGACATCTTCTTCGGCATAAACTTCCGGCTGTTACCGGCTTTCATCGCCGGCTCGTACTTCGCCGATACCACGGCGGCAAAGGTCGCAATCTACGAGGTGATGCTCTGCGAGATTTCCATCTCGATTTTGCTGTTCAGTCTCTCGCTGGGCGCGTCACGCGCCATCTCGATCACGGCGGCGCTGGGAACCTGCATCGTCTTCCTGCCGTTCTGCGAACCGACAATAATCTATAGCGTCGTGCAGATTGCGCCAAACGTCGGATCGCAAATCGCCGGCGCGTTGCTGACCGGGGCGGCTTTCATCCAGTTCGGCCGTCGCAATTGGCTGGCCGACCTGCCGTACGCCATGATTGTCTTCGTGCTCCTGGCGTGGATGGTCCTCGTCGGCATAACGGTGGTCCTGCTGTCCGGGCCGTTCCTATTGCTCTGCGCCGTTTCTGGCACGATCGCGGCCGGCAGCACGGCGGAGCGTTGGCGCAAGATCGGCCTGATTGCCGCGGCCGGCTTGTTCCTGGTGGCAACCGGTCCGGCGATTTACCTGGTTGGCGTCATTCTCGATACCGCCGCCGTCACCTTTCCGGCGGAGCTTGCCGATGATCGCGCGTCGTTCTTCTTCGCCTCGATGCTGTTTCACTGGAAGAGCGTCGGGCCGGTCGGCCCGCTGCTTGTGATCTGTGCGATCGCGGGAGCCGTCATCGCGATATGCGATCGAAGCCAGCGGACATTGCGAATTTTCGCGATGACGCTGCTGACCTATCTCGGCACCCGCCTGGCATTTGCCGTCTTCATCATTGTCTTCGATTTTTGGCGCGGTCCGGCGGCACTGTATTTCGAGCTGTTCGTCGTTCCGCTTTATGCGGTCTTTGCCGCCATATTCTGGGCGCACCTGGTCGAGTTCCTGTGGCGCCTTTGGCCGCTACGCCTGTTGCGCCGCTGGATCGTGCCGAACGGCACTGCCATCGAGCTGTGGCTTTTCGGCCTGGCGGCCGGAACGATCCTGCTTCTCGCGCTGACCACGTCGCGGCGCGAATACGGATTTCCCTATCCGCCGCGGCCCACCGCAATCACCAGCGTTCTTTCGCAGGAGACCGGGCTGCAGCCGGGTTCGACGTTCCGCGGCCGGACCGCCGACATGATCGGCCGGTCGGTCGATCGCAACGTCGGTTGGCTCGACCTGCATGCCATGGATGGCGCGCTTGCCGACGCAACGGGAAATGAACTTCGACTGGCCGGCCTGCATTATTTCGGAATTCCCGGCCTGTTCCAGTACGCGCCGACAATCAGCCCGTTTCTCTATGCCGCCGCCACGCGGCTGCTGGCGTCCCCCGGCGATCAGCAGATGCGCAACGTCATGGTGCTGCGTGACATCGACCCGCGCATCCTGGCGATGCTCGGCGTGCGCTTCGTCGTCACCGATCGCGACTATGACGGTCCGGCAAGACTTCGCGCCACCGTTCCGGTCGAAGGTCGAACCTTGCTGCTTTACGAGTTGGCGAACCCAAATCTCGGCGACTATTCCCCGACCACGGTGCAGGCGCTTCCGACCGCAGCCGACATCATCGCCCGGCTGGCCGACACGAATTTCGACCCGGCGCGCGAGATCATCGCCGACGTCGCGGAAGATACGCGCCGGTTGACGCCGGCTCGCAATCCGCGCCTGAGCTTCCTCGGCACCACGCTGCGGATCCAAGCCGAGAGCGACGGCCGGTCGATACTGCTCATTCCTCTGGAATTCAGCCATTGTCTCGACGCAACGGCTGTCGACTCCGCAAGGCCGCTCCTGTTCCGCGCCAACTTGCTCGAGACCGGCATTCTGTTTGCCGGAAAGCTCGATGCCACGCTGGCGATCCGCGCCGGGCCGTTCCTCAATCCGGCATGCCGGTTGCGCGACCTGCTCGAGGCGCGCGCTCTACGCCTCGGCGCGGTTCCGCCGCGCGCGGCGATGAACAGGGGAACTGGGGATTGAGAGTTTCCGACGTCCCCGGGCGGGCAAACCCGTCACGTGGCCGAATAGAGACTGACGAACGCCGCAAGCCTGCCATCCGGTCTGGAGAAATCGATGACCTGATCGAGGTCGACGTCCTCAACCCCGTGCTGGGTCCTGCCGTCAAATATGACAAGCGATCCAAAGCCAGCCTCCTCCTCCAAATCTATTTTTTGGTCCTGCTTGTTCATGACGAAGCCGCCGCCGCTGAAAAAATCGACGTTCTTGCGGCTGAGAAGAACTGAAACCTGATAGAACGGCTTGCCGATCTGTTCGGCGATGATTGCGGGAAAATGCGTGTCCCTGTGCCAGACCATGAAGCCGCCGCCGCGCGGATAATGGTGAATTCGGCAGGCGTTCCAAAACCGATCGCGTTGCGGATCGCCGCCGAATGCCGGGCCAAGCCGCATCACGCGGTTGCGCACTTCGATCATGATCCGAAACAATGAGCCGAGCGCCGAATAGTTTCGATCATTCTCGTCAAAATAGATCGACTGCAGATTTTGCGCATACGGATCGCCGACGCCGTTGCTCGATCCAATCGCCAGCTTCCGCCATGGTTCATTTCTGAGAACACTATGGTGGAACCTCTCGCGCGGAGCGTGGAGCCTGGCGACCTGCAGGCATCGATCGTACTCCGCTCGCGCGGCGATACTGGCGGCAACGAGCTCGGAATGCTTGATAACGACATAGCAGCGGCGATCGAGCTCGTCGTCGATCTGCTCGGGATCCATCGCCGAAACGTCGAAGCGATCTGCCGCATTCACTCCTGTCATCGATGAAACCTCCCCGCCGGCGCGGCGCCATCTGCCTGCCATCCTACGGCGGCGCAACAAGATAGCCACGGTCCCCAAGATACCGTGGGCATTAACGGACCATATCGGCCTTTTCCAGTCGACTGGAGAAACCGAGGCGCCGCCCGTGTTGCCCGAGCCCCAGTTCCTCGGTAGACAGGGCCCAGGTTGCTACGCTTGGCGCAAAGAGACGGATCTTGGAACCCGAATCTCGGCACTTGAATGTGAGCGTCGTGAGATTATCGATTGTAACCACGCTCTATCGGTCGACCGCCACGCTTTCGCGGTTCTACGAACGCGCGATGCGCGCGGCCGAGGCGCTGGCGCACGAAGTCGAGCTCGTCATCGTGAATGACGGTTCCCCGGACGACAGTCTCGATCTCGCCGTCGCTCTTTACGAGTCCGATCCACGGGTGGTCGTGGTCGATCTGTCGCGGAACTTCGGCCATCACAAGGCGCTGATGACTGGCCTCGCTTATGCAAGCGGCGATTTGATCTTTTTGATCGACAGCGACTTGCAGGAGCCGCCCGAGGCACTTGCGGCTTTTTACGAGCGGCTGGCCCTGGGCGATTGCGACGTCGTCTATGGATTTCAGGCCAGGCGCTCGGGCGGCCTGTTCGAAAGAATAACCGGCAGCCTCTATTATTCGCTGCTCGACATGCTGACCGACGACAAGATTCCGCGCAATCATATGACCATTCGGCTGATGACCAAGGAGTATATGCACGCGCTCGTCAGCCATCGCGATCGCGAATTCGTCATCTCGCAGCTGTTCACGATATCGGGCTTTCGGCAGGTCGGCTTGCCGACGATCAAGGCTCCGTCATTGACCAGGGCTTATTCGCTGCGCAAGCGGATCACGCTTTTTGTCAAGCACATCACTACGACCTCGACGCGGCTGCTCTACCTTATTTTCTTTACCGGTCTCGCCTTGTCGTCCTTGGCAGCCGCGGTGATCCTGTTCTACCTCTTTCGCCACTTCTTTCAGGGCATCAATGTCAGCGGCTTCACGTCGCTCATTGTCTCGATCTGGTTTTTCGGCGGCCTGATCACGCTCATTCTCGGCATTCTTGGGCTCTATATCGCGAATATCCTGATGGAGACCAAGCAGCGACCTTACACCATCGTGCGACGGGTTTACGGCCCCGACAAACAGGCCGCGGCGCCGGCGGAAAACGTCATTGCGGCGGCGGCCCACGGTGCGCGGTCCAGGACGGCGTGATTTGCGCCTCGACCAACGTTTGGGAAGGCGCGAATGGCCGCAAAAAGCCAGGGGAATGTTTTTGAGCGAGAGAGCTCGATGTCAATTTGTCCGCCGAGCCGGGCGTTCGGATTTCTTTCTAAATACGTAGATATGCGAGACCATCAGCGGCCACGATTCCCGCCACAGCAGCCACCCGACCCGATTGACGCACTCCAGCAGCGACTGCGCGGTTCCGTAAAATCCCTTGATCCTGCCCTGGGGCGCAAAGCGAATCTCGAGCAAGTCGAAGCCATTGTCGCCGGCGATGCGTGTCATGCCCTCCAGCGAATAAAGCGCGACATGCCAGGGCGGATCAAATATCCACAATATCGAGGGCAGACTCTTGTGGACATTTCCCATACGCCACACGGATGCGAGGGCGCGGGCAAAAAGGCCGGCTGGCTGCAGCGAAATGAATAGGCCTCCATCGTCCAGCAGATCGTAGGCGTTCCGCAAAAACGCCGCCGGGTCCAGAAGGTGCTCGAAAACGCTGCAAAGGACCAGGGCGCCGGCCCTTGAACCTTCTTTGATCAGCACATCGAGAGATTTTTGTTCGACCGGAAGTCCCCTTCTTCGGCATTCATCGACCATATTGCGCGCCAATTCGATGCCCCTGCAGCGGAAACCGGCGTCGACGAGAAGCTCGCACAGCCCGCCCCACCCCGTTCCATAGTCGATGATCAGGCCGGAAACCTTATAATCACGGACCGCGTTCGCAAGGCTGACGTAATAGGGGCGGGACGACTTGCGAGTCTCGTCCGGGTCGGCCTGGCCGTGGGCCGCCGTGGCAAATCGAGAGTCTTTGTAGGCGCGCTCGACGTCCTCCCGGCTGGGAGTGGGTGAAATCTGGACGGTCGCGCAATGTTGGCAGACACTGTAGGTGTAATCCGACTGTCCGCCCAGAAAAGCCAAATCACCCCGACAGGCGATACATCGATTTGATTCTGCCGTCATTTCCGAACTGAAATATCGTCGGCTTTCGCCCGGCGCATCGCATAATAGGCGGCGACGCTCGCCGGCGTTTGCACCTCGTATCCGAGAAGCCTGCCGACGTCGGGATCGGACGTGTAGCGCGGACCGAGGGCTGCCGGCATGTCGATCTGCTGGCGAATGAACGGGATCGAATAGGCCTGGTTGACGGCACGTCGCGGCCGATCGGTCGTGTTCACCCCGCCGCAGTGGAACACCATGCTGTCCATGATGATAAAGGAGCCCGCGGCCGCGCTGAGCTGCCGCTGATGGGAATTGATAACGTCGTCCGACGGGAAGGCCTCGACTTTGTGGCTCGCCGGCACGACCAAGGTAGCGCCGTTCGCACTGGTGAACTCGTCGAGGCAGAATACCGCATTCACCATCAACGGATGACTGGAGACGAAGTGCTGGTACGGCATATCGCGGTGGTAGGCACCCTGATTGTACCGCGCAGCGTTCGGCGGATTGACGATGCCGTTTTGCTGGTTGAGGACGATATAATCGCCCATCAGCCGGCGGCAGATCGCCAGCACCGTGGGATTGAGCGCCAGATCCAGGAATGCCGGATCGCTCGCCAGCGGCAAGCGGATCGTGTTGTGCTCGTCGATCTTCGCAAGTTCCTCGCCGCCGCCGTTCGACTGATGCGTTGCCGCCAGCGTTCGATCGAATGCCGATGACAGGTTGGCGAGATCACTGGGCGCATAGTCGCCGTCGATAACGGCGAATCCGATCAGGCCGATTGCCTCCGCGGCGCAATCGACAAGCGTCGCGCTACGCGTCTGCGCGTTGACTCCGTATCGCGGGATTGTTGGGGCTGAGGTCACGACGGCAACCTAGAGAGCGTCTGCGTCCCAAACGGCCAAGCCGAAGCCGGCGGAGCCATAGCTGTTGCCATTGTAGGCGAGCCAAAGTCGGCCGCAATGCCGGAACAGCGCCGGATAGCAGGTCATCTGGCTGTCCCATCCGTGCGCGGATGGAAGCAGCCCCATGGACGCGTCGATGCGGGTCCAGGCCTCACCGTCCGTGCTTGTTGCGGCGCCGATGCGATATCGTTCGCCGCGGCACGCAAACAGCATGACAAGGCCGCCATCAGTCTCGGCAACCGTCGGGCGGGCAATTGCGTACTCGTCGTCAGCTGCAAAGCCGACTGCAATCTCACCATTGCGCCGCCAACTGACGCCATCGCGGGATCGCGCGAGCTTGATGACGTGCCGCATTCCTGGACTCGACGTCAGCGGATTCAAATTCGAGCCGTACCACATCCACCAGTCCTGGGCGGCGCGGCGCATGACGCACGGATAGGACAGCGTGTAGGGATCTTCAGGCGAGCGGTCGAGAACCGGTCCCGGCGAGAAGCGCACGCAACGATCGAGCGCGGCGCTGACGTGGGCGAGCCCGACGGCATTTCGCCATTTTGCACGCGTGCCGAGGTTCCATCCCATGTAATAGAGCCGCAGCCCATCGTCGGCGGGCGTGAGGCAACCGATGCCGACGCCGCTGTCATCGAATGTGCCATCGTCCCCCGGCGCCAGGACCGGTTCCGCGGCTTCGCGGATCACGCGCGGCGTCGACGTCAGATCGAGGTCGACCCAGGCGACGTGCGAACGCTGTTGCGCGTCGCGCGTACTGATGAACACCCGGTATATGTTGTCATCGATCCGAACCGGCAGGGGCAATGCCGCGTGACTGCGCGCCCACGGTTTGGAGCCGTCGGGAACATAGACCAAGCCGAGGCGCCGCCACGACATTCGGGCGCTCACAGGCCGCGCAGTCGCGTGCTGGGGACTTTTGATCTTTCGGTCCCCCGCGGGGCGACGACTGAAAAATCCGGTTGATCTTCCAATATGAGAGCACCGGCGCCAAGCACGCATTTCCGGCCGATGGTGACGCGATCGCGAATCGTCACGTTGACGCCGACGAAGCTGCCCTGACCGATCCGCGCGCCGCCGGACAGGACGACATGCGACGCCACAAACACGTCGTCGTCGATGGTCGAATGATGTCCGACGTGATTGCCGCTCCACAGCGTGACGTTGCTGCCGACGCGAGCGAACGGTTGGATCGTGTTGTCTTCGAGGATGAAGCAGTTGTCCTTGAGTTCGAAGCCCGGAAACACAGTCGCGCGGCTGCTCAGGTAGGACACGAGCCGGTAGCCCTTGGCCCGCGCCGCGGCGGCCTTTTCAATGCGAAGCGCATTCAGCTTGGCATAGCCGACCGCAACGAACAGACCGAAATTCGCCGGCGGGAACAACGCGACGACGCGTTCGAAGGCAACCAGCGGGCGGCCGCGAAAATCGTTCCGTGCCATGAAGGGTTCATCGACGGTGAAGCCGGCAACGTCGTATTCGGTGTCGTGCGTAAAATAAAAATCCGCAAGCTCCGCCACGTCGCCTATGCCGAAGATGACGATTTTCTGCTTCAATGCCTTGCTCTTCGCGCCTTGCGCATGATCACTGCGCGCCGGCGCCCAGATAGCGGCGCGCATCCGGACCGACGTTGAAAAGAAGATCGAGCACCGAGACCGCCGGCTCGAAGCGGCCGTGCAGTTGCGGGTACTCGGCATAGCCGTCGTAGCTCATCCATTCGACGGCAATGCCGGCGGCGGCGAATAGCGGTTCGTCGAGATAGGCCTTGGCCGAAGGCCCGCTGAGGTAGCGATCCGCACCGGCGGCGCGAACGATCTGCAGAAGCCGCTCGGACTTGGCGCCTTCGGCGGGATAGACCGTGTCCCGGACAATCCGGGTACCAAGCCCGAGCCGGCGGACGATCTCGCGGAGAAAAATGCCGTTGACCTCGCTCAGCAACGTTTCGTTGGCGGCGCGCTCATACCAGCCGCGCACCGCCGCCGCCAGGCTTGCGAAGAAAGGCGCGTGAGAATAGGCGATCTCGATGGCGCGCCAATGCTTCTCCGCCCAGGGTTTCTCGATCTCGACCTGATCGATTGCTTGCGCGTAGCGGCCCTTGCTGACGACCGGAATGGTCAGCCATTGCAGGCCAGCAGCGGTCTTGATGACGTTGCGATTATGCCAATGCCGTTTGGCGTACTGGACTTGGTCATACACGACGTACTGGTCGCAGCGCCCGATCAGGTCGAAGAAACCGCGCCAAGGCACGTAACATGACTGGATGACGGCGATGCGCACGTTCAGTCCAAAACAGGTGGTTCACAGAAATGCGCGGCGCATGATAAGCCTCGCGCAGCTCATCACCTTGACGGATGCCGTGATGCTCTCAGCCCTGCTGCTTTTCGCCGTTCTCGCATTCACCGTCTACGGCCAACTGATGATGAAATCGCGGGCGCTCGCCCATGCCGCCGATTTCGACGCCCAAGGCACGCTGCTGCATTATCTGCTGCAGATGTTCATGGATGTCGGAGTGTTGAGTGCGATCGGCGCTGCATTTCTCGCCGGCATATGCTGGATGCTCGCTATCGCCCGGCTCGACGTCGGCTTCGCCTATCCGTTCATGGCGCTGAGCTTCGTCCTGGTGCCGATCGGTTCGAAGCTGTTGTTTGGCGAGGTGCTGCCGGCCATGCAACTTCTGGCGCTGGCGCTCATTATTGCCGGCGTGACCCTGAGCGCGCTAAGCCGATAAGATTTGCCTGCCGGGCGTCTTCCCGCCCGGGTGATCGCGCAACTCGATGGCTTGACTGTCCGGGCTGAGCTGCAACCGCATTGTCAAGACGCAAATGAATCCCCCGTCGCGCATTTGTTCCCATTGCGGCACAGCCGCAGAAATCGGAGCTGCGGAGGCTGTGTGGCCTGCCGGCTGGCGATGTCTCGCCTGCGCACGTGCGATCGACATGCGTGATGGCATTCCGATTTTTGCGCCCGCGCTCGCAGATACTATTGCCGGCGTCGATCCCGGCATGTTCGCGGCGCTGGCGCAGCACGAAAGCGGCAATTTCTGGTTTGTTCCGCGCAACCGTCTGATCACACGATTGCTCGATCGATATTTTCCCGCGGCGGAAAGCTTCATGGAAGTCGGATGCGGCAGCGGATTTGTGCTGACCGCCATTGCCGCCCTGAAGCCTTGGCGCCGCCTGGTCGGCTCGGAACTGCATCCTGCCGGATTGGCGATCGCGCGGGCGCGACTCGGAAATCGCGCCGAATTCGCGCAAATGGACGCACGCTCGATCCCGGCGCGCGACGTTTTTGACGTTATCGGCGCATTTGATGTGTTGGAACATATCGAGGACGATGAGGCCGCATTGGCGTCGATCAACAGGGCAGTTCGCGCCAAAGGCGGCATATTGCTCGCCGTGCCGCAGCACCCTTGGCTCTGGTCGCGTGACGACGACGACGCGCTCCACGTTCGCCGCTACTGCCGAGGGGAACTGGAGCGCAAGGTCCGGGGGGCGGGCTTTAACATTTTGTTCTCGGCGTCGTACACTACTCTGCTGCTGCCGCTGATGATGGCGAGCCGCCGCATGACGGCAAATAACTCCAGTCAGTTGCGCCGGGAGTTCGAACTGCCGAAGCTGGCGAACGATCTTCTCAAGACCATTCTTCGGTTCGAAGTGACGCTCACGCTTGGCGGTATCCGTTTCCCGGTTGGCGGCTCACGGGTGATTGTCGCAACCAAGTCTGATTGACCGTCCTGCGCCGGTCAGTGAACCAGATCATGCACGGCCGAGATCACGCGGTCGGATTGATCGCCCATGCCGCACCACATCGGCAGCCGGATCAGCCGCTCGCTGAGACTCTCGGTGCGTGCAAGCGAGCCGGCCGGGCGTCCGAAACGCCGGCCGGCATCGCTCGAATGCAACGCCACATAGTGGAATGGTGCGCCGATGCCTCTATCGCGCAGCGCCGCGATCAGAGCGTCGCGGCGGTCGCGGTCGGACAACAGCAGGTAATAGAGATGTCCGTTATGCCGGCAATGCGCCGGAACGATTGGACGCCGCAGGCCGATGTCACGCGCTTCGAGATCGGCGAAGGCGGCATGATAGCGGTCCCACGTCGCGCGCCGGTCCGCCGTAATCGCCTCGGCCTCGTCGAGTTGCGCACTGAGAAACGCCGCGACGAGTTCGCTCGGCACATACGACGAGCCGAGTTCCTTCCAGGTGTACCGATCGACCAAGCCGAGATAAAAGCGGGTACGGTCGGTGCCTTTCTGGCGAATAATCTCGGCGCGGTCTGCCAGATCGGCGCGATCGGTTACCAGCGCGCCGCCTTCGCCACTGACGACGTTTTTGGATTCGTGAAAGCTGAAACAGGCCATATCGCCCAGGGTGCCGGCGAATCTGCCCCGATACGTCGCCAGCAATGCCTGCGCCGCATCCTCCACCAGCAACAGCCGATGTCTGGCGGCGATGTCCCGAAAGGCATCCATCTCGGCGCACACGCCGGCATAATGCACGACAAAAATCGCCTTGGTGCGAGGCGTGATGGCGGCCTCGACCAGCTGCTCGTTCAAATTGAGCGTGTCAGGCCGGATATCGACGAAGACGGGCGTGGCGCCGCGCAAGGCAACGGCGCTCGCCGTCGATACGAATGTGAAAGATGGCATGATGACCTCGTCGCCGGGCGCGAGATCGCAAAGCAGGGCCGCCATTTCGAGTGCGGCGGTGCAGGAATGCGTGAGCAGGGCGCGCTTGATGCCGACGTGCTCGACCAGCCATGCCTCGCATTGGCTTGAGAACGGCCCCGGCCCGCTCAAACCCCGGCCCTCGATCACTTGCTTGAGCAAAACCAGCTCACGGCCGGTGATCGGCGCACGGTTGAACGGTATCGGCCCCGGCCGATCGTCCGCCGCGACAGCTTCATGAAGATTTGTCGTGATCTGCCCGGGCATCGGAGGCGAGTCAGGCCGCCGGCGCCGTTGCGACGACCACCGGCGGCTCCTGCATCAGGATGAACAGCGCCCCATAGGCACCGGCGTTCCTGATATAGTGCGGCCGCAGTCCATAGCGCTTGCCGACATTCGCGCAAAAAGCCTCGAACATCCGCGGCACCTCGTGGGTCTGGAAATACTCGTCGATATAGATGAAGACGCGATCCTCCCGCACGAAGTCTTCCAGGAAATCGAAACAGGTCTGATACGACTTGGCGATGTTGCAATCCAGAAAGGCAAAACCGACGCGGCGCTTATCGGCGCGAAGCTGCGCCTTGAACGCGTCGTTGAGGGTATCCTCATAGTGGCCCTTGACCTGCACGCACCGATCGATCAGCGGGCCGGCATGTTTGCGCAATCGAGACTCGGCCCGGCGGTAGTGATCCAGACCCAGACCTCGATACACCGCGAAGTACGGCGTCTCGTCCGCCGTCAGCGACGCGTCAGACTTGGGCTCGCCGAAAATATCGAAAGCATAGAACTTGACGTCCGGCATGCCTTCGGTATGGCCGTTGAGATCGAATGCGCTCAAGAAGTTGCAGAACGTGTAGAAGCCTTCGCTGCCGAATTCGAAATAATCGCCGCCGGGATACTGATTGGCGACCATGATGGCGATCTCGGCGCGCTCCTGGCAGGCATAATAGGTGGCAAATGCGCGCTTGAGATCGCGCGGCAGATACTGGGTCGTCCGCAGCGTGCCGTTGTAACGCAGCAGGCGGCGCCGGATGAACGTGGCGACCGCGCCCACGGTCACGGAAAACCAGAAATCGCCAATGATATTTTGCAGCTTACGCGCGTCCATCACGCACCCGGGTTGTGGATATCGCGGCGTCTTCCCGGCTGCTTGATCCGCGGAAGCGCCTTGATCTGTTGGGGTTTGCCGCCGACGGCGGAAATTTCAGGCGGCGGTATCGGCGATTTCGATCAGGCCCGAGGGCGGCTCGTCGTGGCCGCCCAGCAGCGCGCCCTTCCAGTTCTTCAGGCGGTCGACCCGATTGTAATAGGTGAATTCCGGCGAGCGCCGGATCAGCAGGCCGTCGCGCACTTCTTCGGCGTATTCGTACTGCGCCCAGCCGTTGCAGCTTTTACAGAACGGTACTTTGTCCCACTGCCCGGTCTCGTGATAGTAGCGCACCTTGGCGAATTCCTCGCCGTTCCAGATCGCCTTGGCGCTCGTCTCGAACACATTGCCGACATTGGTGCTCTTGAAGCCGTCGAGGCAGCAGATCGTCACCGTGCCGTCGTTATGGACCGGCAGGGTCTTGTACAGCGTCGGACAGGGCAGCCGCGTCTCCGGCGGCTTCATGTCGGGGAACGTGCCGTTCTCGAACAACAGATTGACGCGCACGCAATCGACGATCCCGCTCCAGCGCTCGACGAAGGCCTGCTCTTCGTGCCGGTTCTTGTCCTGCAGCGTGAACGATACGCTGATGCGCGGCAGGTCGCGGTCGCCGCGCGCCGCCAGCATGCGGAACACCGCGGCCTCGATCTTCTCCAGCTTGTCGACGCCGCGGATCTTCTCCAGCGTCTCCCGGCTGACCGAATCGATGCTGAACGAGATCGAGTTCGAGTTCGATCTCGACCATGAATTTGGCGAGAGCGTCGTCGAGCGTCAGCCCGTTGGTGTTGAACGCAATGGCGATGCCGCGCGCCTTCATCTCGCGCAACCGCTCGCGCAGATTGGGCACCAGCAACGGCTCGCCGTACATGTTGGGCTGCACCAGCGGGTGGGCCGGCGCGATCTCGTCGAGCAGCCGTTGCGACGCCTTGGCGTCCATGATGCCCTTGACGGAATCGATCGCCGCGTTGTCCTCGGAGCCCCAGACCGGACACATCGGACAGCGCAAGTTGCATTTGGTGGCGTAGTCGATCAGCACCCGCTCGGGCAGTTCGCCGACCGGCAAGGGCTTCCAATTGAGGCTTGGATCGACCCAAGGCGCATTGGACCATCGGCCGTTGGAATGTTCGGTCATTTCCGCCTCACCCACCCGCTCGCGGCGCCGTCATTATTTGTGGAGCGCATATAACACGGTCTCGATAATGCCGCCATCGTGCTGGCGCAGATAGAGCCGGTAGCCCGAACTGAAATTCTCGACGATTTCGGGAATCCGCCACAGGTCGCTGGGGCGGTGATATACCGACAGCGCCAGCTTCGGATGCTCGCGGCGGATCAACCGTTCGCCACCGTGCAGCGCGTCGATTTCGGCGCCTTCGATGTTCATCTTGATATAGCTGACCCGGCCCTGTCCGACGACGTCGTCAAGCGTAGTCACCGGCATTTCGATGGTGCCGTCGGCACTGAAGATGGCGCCGCGCGAGCCGTCATCCTTGAAGCGCAAGATGCCGCTCTCGCGGTGCAGCCCGGAATGGATGGCTTCGACCCGCGGCTCGGCGGCGAAATTGCCTTGCAACGCGCGATAAGTCACCGGATCGGGCTCGAACGCGTAAATGTGCTCGAAGCGATTGCCGACGCGGCGCACGAAGCTGCGGATGGTGTCGCCGTCGTAGGAGCCGCCGTCGACGTAGACCTCGCGGTCGGAGAATTCGAGGAGGCCTTTCGGCGCATAAAGGTCGTCGTCGTCGAGTACCGGCCTGAGCATGACGGGGTCGAGCGTTTGCCGGAACGCCAAAACGGCATTGAGCACATCGCGCGAACGGGCATCGGCGAGACGGCCGGCAAGCCGCGCGTAGCGATCGCGGTTGTTCCACAAGTCGTCGAGCAGGCCGTCATAGAACATGTGCGGAGGAAAACGATCCGGCGCCAGCACTTGCAGCGCGGCGAACGGCAGCACGGTTTGAAATCCGAGCGCGCGGAGCCGCGCGGTGGCGTCAAGAAGCCGATGCGAGGCGATCACGATCGGCGTCGCGCGGTCGAGCCGCGCCAGCGCCGCGAGCGGCTCCACGGTGTGGCCGGCAACCGTCTGTCCGATTTTGGACGGATGATCGTCGGCAAGCGCCAGCACCGCGACACCATGATCGCGGCAGAGCGCGGCAAGCCGCGCGCCTTCGCCCGCCGCGCCGACGACGCCGATGCCGCCAAGCCGACGCATATCGAGGCCGCGATAGTGATCGCCCAAATCGGCCCGCAGATCGGACGGCTGGCGCAGCCGCGGCCAGGCGATCGAGCGCGGTGCGAGTTTCATTCAGTCGGCTGAGGGTGTCGGATGTCATGATTTTTTGCGAATTACGGAACCTTGAGGTCGTTTGCGGCTCGGGCACTTTGCGGGATTGCCATCCGTAAGCTAGAACTACGCGCGATGATCGCCAGCCGAGTTTGTCGAGCAATGAACCCCGTTCTGGAGAGGCCGTTCTACTTTATCGCCGTCCTTTGGGGCGCCCGGTTCCGCGACTATTTCCTGGAATATTGCGTTCCGAGCCTGCTCTCTCCCGGCAATTTGCCATCGCTATCGACCAAAGCGCCGAGCAAATTTCTGATCGTGACGCGGCCGGAAGATTGGGCGGCCATAAAGGCCAGCCCGATCTTCGCGGCGCTGAGCCGCTATCTCACTCCGGTTTATGTCGAGATTGCGCCCTGCCCGCCCGGCCGCTCCGGCTGCCAGCATATGGGCCTCGGCCATCGCATCGCCTGTGACATGGCGCATCATGACAAGGCCTACGCCACGGTTCTGACGCCGGACTGCATGCTGTCGGACGGCAGCGTGGCGCGCCTGCAGGAACTGGCGCGATCCGGCATGCAGCTCGTTCTCACCGCCGCGCTGCGCTTCGGCGAAGAGCCGTTTCTGGGTCACCTTCGCGGCATGGGTGCGCTGCCGAGCGCCAGCCGCAGCGCGACCGCGACGCCGCTCGTCATCAGCGGACGGCAGATGGCCTATGCGGCGGTCAACGGCTTCCATAGCGAGACCCTGGCCTACGAGTGGGACACGCCCGGCCTGATGGTCATCAGTCCCGCCGCATGGTGGCGCGTAGCCGGCGAGGACGGCATTGTGCTGCACAGTCTGAGCTGGGCGCCGCTCCTGCTCGATTACGGCGCCGTCGCCGACCACGACACCTCGACCTTCGATCAGTGGACGCTGGACGGCGATTACCTGTTCAACAACGCCAAGGACATCACGCGCATCCACGTCGTGCAGGATTCCGACGAGTTGTTCATCGCCAGCTGGGGCCCGCTCGACGAGCGCCCGGTGCGCAAGACCCGATTTCCATTCGATCAATTCCTCGCCGGGCATTTTTTCAAGCAAAGCTTCTACAGTGGATTCTTCGATCCGCTCAAACGCCAGATGTTCTTTCTTCCGGTGCGTTGGCACGCCAAACCGCTGAACGACCGCTGGACCCCGGTCGAAGGCGAAGCCATGCGCGAACTGCGCCGCTGGGTGGAGCCGCCCGACGAAGCGCATGCCGCCGCCGAACTGCGACGCATTTCGGCTGTGGCGAAAAACCTGCCGCTCTCGGTGCTGCGATCGATCGCCTATGTGTGGATATTCCGGCACCGCATCGGCCATCATCTGGGCCGCATACTGCGCGGCGACCGCAGCACATTCGCGCGCATCGTGTGGTTCGTGCGTTCGTTCATGTTCGGCTCGGGCCACGGCTCGCGCCCCATGCCGTAACGCCAGCTGGCTCAATTCTGCACCCCAGCGGCGGCCCGCAGCGTGCCGCGCGGATCGGCGATCAGCGCCGCATTGACGGCGCCAAGCAGACCCTGCAGGGCGACGATCCCGTACGGGCAGCTTTCGATCATGCCGGCTTGCAGCAATCCCCGCGCCTGCAGTGGCGGCCCAAATTTCCGGAAATCCCGATCGAGACTGAAATGCCGCCGCGTCCGGACGTCGTGGACGCGGCCATGCCGATCCCGGCATCGATAGACTTCGTCGGGGTTGAGCGGACGCAGATAAAACTCCGGCGCCACCGTTTCTTCCGGCAAATGGATGGCCGTGCAGCTTTCGAGCCCGACGCCGATCATCAGGACGTAGCTGTCATGGGATCGCATCAGCCCATAGGGGCTGTTGGCCGACACCGGCGTGTCGCCGATATGGTGGCGCGCGACAAGCGCGTCGGCAGCGGCGCCGTGGGCAGCGACCGAATGGGTCGGATGAATGCTGCGGCGCGACGCGTAGCGGGTCCGGAATATCTCGGACATGACGCCGGTCTCGGAGGGTGTTGCGATCTCATCCCAGTCGCGCTGCTGCGGCGTCACCGTCCGCCATGTCATGGTGGGCATGACCAGCGTGCCTCCGCTCAGATAGTCGAGGAAAGCCTCGATCATCGCCTCGGCGCGAAAGCCGGCCCGGCTCAAGGTGGCGATGGCGCCGTGCACGACCAGCACGCCATCGCGCGGCAGCCGCACGCCCTGCAGGATCGGCATCAGCGCGTCGTACTCTCGCGTGCGCGCCATCAACATGCCGGCGCCGCCGACCTCAGACGCTCGATGGCATCGAGGCACCGTTCGACGTCCTTGAACGGCAGCCCGCTCAGTTGGGACAGTTCGAGGTCCCACCATTTGCTGCGCAGCAGGCGATCGATGACGTCTTGCGAGAAGCGATAGTGCCGGATGGTCGCCGGCACGCCGGCCACGATGGCATAAGGCGGCACGTCCTTGGTGACGACCGCGCCGGCCGCGATCACCGCGCCGTCGCCGACACTGACGCCGCTCAGGACGTTGACGTTATGGCCCATCCAGACGTCGTTGCCGATGGTCACCGCCTTGAACATGTCGGGCGTTCGCGTCAGCCGGTCCATGGCTCGGTATTCTTCGACCCAATCGTACGACGTGGGATGATATTGAAATTCATGAATGCTGAGCCAATCGGTCGGGTGATTGAACGGATTGATGGCGGTTCGCGCGCCGATGGCGCAGAACGCGCCCATTGTGGCCCGGGCAATGAAGGTGTGCTCGTTCATTCCGGAATATTTGCCGACGGTCACGTCGGGCCCGAGCTGGGCATGGCGGCTCAGGTAAAGCGGGCCCAGAATTGTCGAGCGTATGATCCTGGCGCCGGGCAAGAGCCTGATCAGAGGGAACGGGCTGGCGACCGCGCTCGCGGTGTTCTCGACAAAGTCGACGTCGATCGCTTCGAATTTCATGCGACGCCGTCCGGCGCAAAACGGCCGCGCGCGACATGCAGCCACAGCGCGAAGGAATCGTAAGGTGTGACATTGGGCAACGCGAACAGCTCGCCCGCGGCAAAGGTCCGCAGGCCGGCCCCTTCGTGGAGAACGAAGCTGGCGATGCGGTCGGCGCCGACGACGAACTCGAAGTAGGCGCGCCGCTTCCGCCCCTGTCCCAGCCGCGTCAGATCGAAATCGAAGCTGACGAATTCCTCGCCGCCATCCGGCGAATATTCCAGCTCCTCGGCGAGCTCGCGCCGCAAGGCCTGCAGGGGCGTTTCACCGGCGCTGATCGCGCCGCCGAAGCAACCCCAATGACCCGGATAGAAAATGCCGGGAATATCGTCGCGCAGTTGCAACAGGTAGCGGCCGTCGTCGGTGACGATGATCGCCGCGGCGGCATGGTCGCCGTGCAGGCGATGTTTGTCGGTGAGGAAGTGAACCGGGAGCATCCGTGAACCTGTCATCACCGCGAAGGCCGGTGACCCAGCAGACAATTGCGACCGTCGCGCGGCGCCGCACCGCTTGCGATCACTGGCGGCCGGCCTCGGCGGTCACGACAGGGTCACCGCGCATAGCGTTTCTCGACCTTGACGATCGCCTTGGTGCAGTCGCTCGCTTCGCTGATGCCGTAGTTTTCGTTCAGATACAGCATGAAAGAACGGTCGCGCATGGTCCGCGCGTTGGGCGTGTCGCAACCGTCCGCCAGATAGGATTTCAGATACGGCCAATCGGCGACCAGATACTGATAGTGCGGATTGAGCCCGATGCCCTCGGCCAGCACGGCTTTAGCAAATTCCTGCTTGCTGCAGGTAATGCGCTCGCAATCGACCATGACCGGATAAACGAACGGCGAGTCGTTGGGCGTATAGCCGAACGGCGCACAGACGGTCGCGCGATCCTTCATGCGGCCGGTGAATTCCGCCAGAAAGGCCAGCCGGCGCAGGATGGTGTCCTGCAGCCGGCCCAACGAGGCGACGCCGATCGCGCACGATATTTCGTCGGTGTGCAGATTGAGCGCCGGGAACAGGAATTGATTGGGGTTGCGGTCGTCGAAATCGTTGCGCCAGCGCGGCTTGCCGCGATCCGCATAGGCGAGCGCACGATTGAACAATTCAAGATCGCGGCTGAAAACGACGCCCCCCGAGGCGCCGGTCATGTGCGCCTTGCGGTACATGGTCGAGAACGCGGCGATGTCGCCGAAATTGCCGACCGGCCGGCCCTTGACCCGGGCGCCTTGCGATTGGCTGCAATCCTCGATCACCCGGATATCCCGGGCGTGGGCTTCCCGGACGATGTCTTCGATGGCAGCGGCGCGGCCCATGGAATGCACCACCATGACGGCGCGCACTGTCGGCGTGATGCGGGCGACAAATTGCTCGACGCCCATATTGAAGGTGCCCGGCGCGCTGTCGGCAAGGCGCGGCACCAGACCGTTGAGGGTGATCGAGGCCAGGCTTCCCGGATCGGTGATCGGCGAAACGATGACCTCGCTGCCGGCCGGCAGCTGCAAGGCCGCGACCGCGATATAGAGCGACGCGGTGCCGGTCGCCACGGCATCCGCATAGCCGCCGCCCATGAATTTCACGAAGGCGTCGGTGTAGCGCTTCTCGAATATCCCGTCGTAGCCGGGATCGACCTCTTTCTCACGATAATAGGCCAATACCTCGGCGATGGCCGCGGCCTCGGCGTCGCCGAGCGCGACGCGGGGCGGCATCGGCCGTGTGCGCACCGGCTCGCCGCCGTCAATCGCGGCGGGCGCGGCGGTGTTGTCGATTGCCGGCGTATTCACCTGGGGTCCTTCGGCATCATGGCAGGCCGAGGCGGCCGGCCACTTCGGGCACGCCAAGCCCATGGGCATCGAGAATGTCGTCGTGGCTGCCATAGCAATGGATGAAGGCGTCCTGCAGGGTGAACGTATCGATCCGGCAGCTGGCGTCGGCATCCCAGGCCAGTTCCTTCACGCGCATGGCGAGACTGCCGTTCGGCGCGCCTTCCTCGAGCACGACGACATGGGCGAATGCTTGCAGGATTTCGGCCAGTCTCTCGCGGTCGAGCGGCTTGAGCGTGTGCACTGAAACAATCGCCGTGGTTTTGCCGGCGGCTTCGAACCGCTCGGCGAGCGCGAAGGCGCGCTTCATGATCGGACCGTAGGAGAGAATGCAGACGTCGCGGCCGTGGCGCAGCCGGCGCAGTTTGCCGAAGTGCCAGGGATCCGGCGCCGCCTTGGAGAAATCGGGCTCGCCGGCTTTGCCGAGCCGCAGATAGACCGGACCCTGCTGCTGCGCCGCGCACCAGCGCGTTGCAGCTTCAACCTCGCTCGGATCGCACGGCGCAATCACGGACAGGTTGGGAATGGCGGTGGCGATGGCCACGTCCTCCTGAGCGTGGTGGGTGGCGCCGAGCGTCGAGTAGTTCACGCCGCCGCCGATGCCGACGATGGTGACCGGAAGGTTCTGATAGCAAAGGTCGTCGCGCACCATTTCGAACGGCCGATACAGCGTGAAGGTCGCGATGGTGTAGGCGAAAGGTTTCAGCCCGCGCTGCGCCATGCCGGCGGTCATGCCGATCATGATCTGCTCGGACACCCCGGTATTGATGAAGCGACGCGGGAATTCGGTGCGGAACTTGGCAATCGAGCCGGCCGGCGAAATATCGGCCACGACGACGCAAAGCCGCGGATCGGCCTTGCCCAGTTCGTAGAACGTATCGGCAAACCGATTTCTCATCGTGGCGCTTCCGCCAGTTCCCGCAAGCCCTGCTGATATTCTTCCTTGCTGGGCGATCGATAGTGCCAGATCGGCACGTTCTCCATGTACGAAATGCCTTTACCCTTGACGGTGCGACACACCAGCAGCAAGGGACGCCCGCCGCGGCGGCCCGTCACCGCCTCATGCATCGCCGCCTCGTCGTGGCCGTCCACTTCGACCGCTTCCCAGCCGAAGGCTTCGGCTTTCGGCACCAGCGGATAGAAAGCCGGGTGACCGTCGCTCATCCGTTCCAGCCCGCCGAAGTCGTTGAAGTCCATCAGCGCGATGAGGTTGTCGAGCTTGAGGTTGGCCGCCATCATCATGGCTTCCCAGGTCGAGCCCTCCTGGAATTCGCCGTCGGACAGCACGCAGTAGATCAGGACATCGGTATCTTTGAGCTTTTCGGCGTAGGCTTGGCCGGTCGCCATGCCGAGGCCGTGGCCCAGCGACCCGGTGGATGCGGCAATTCCCGGCGTCTCGTAATCGGGATGGGCGCCGAGGCGGCCATTCGGCTTGCAATAGGCGTCAAGATCCGCACGCGAGAGAACGCCTTGCTCCTCGAGAATGACGTACTGGACCATGCAGCCGTGGCCCTTGGACATCAGGAATACGTCGCGATAGCCGCCGTCGGCCTCGCGCCGCATCAAGGTGTTGTAGAGCACGTCGGTGATTTCGGTGCAGGAGAACGCCGGCGCGATGTGCAACGCGCCGACCTGCTGCGAGATATCGAGAATGCGGCGGCGATAGCCGAGACAACGCCGTCGCGCCGCGGCGAGGTCGATGCTGTTGCGTCGTGGCGTCGAGATACCGACGTCCATGGGGATGCCCTCAGGCCCGCAGCGTGTAATCGGTCGGCCAGGTTTTCAGCACGTCGAAATATTTGCGGCCCCAGTCGACCATCTCCTGCAGGCCCTCCTCCCAGCCGATCTGCGGCTCCCAGCCGAGGTCGCGCTTGATCGCCGAGGAGTCGAGCCAGTAACGGGAATCCTGGCCCAGCCGGTCGCCGGTCACTTCGCAAAGCTGGTCGAACGGCACGCCAAGCGCCTTGGCAGTGCGCTCCACCACCTCGCGTATCGAGGTCGGCAAGGCCGGCCCCGCATTATAGGTGGTGCCGAGCGGCGCCTTTTCCGACGACCAGGTGAATGGCGCGGCCGAGATCGCGGGCATGGATATAGGATTTCTCGGCACGGCCGCCGCCGTGCAGCGGCAATTTCTCGCCCTTGAGCCCGCAGATCACCGCCTTCGGGATCACCCGGTGCAGCAATTGCCCCGGGCAATAGGCGTTCGACGGCCGGATGATGTTCATCGGAAACTTGAGGAACTTATGCACCGACACGAGATACAGGTCGAAAGCCACCTTGGACGCGGCGTAAGGGCTCGAAGGCTTGATCGGCTCGTCTTCCTTGGTGGCGTGCTCGACCGAGCCGTACATTTCCGAGGTGCCGATCTGGATGAAGCGCTCGAGCCAGTCGCGCTTCATCAACTCCTCGGACAGCCGCGCCAGAGCCATCGAGTTGGTCTCGAAGAAACGCCAGGAATGCTTCCATGACACGGCGCCTTCGCCTTGGGCGGCAAAGTTCACGATCACCTGGGGTTTTTTGCGATCGAGCAGCTCAAGCAAGAGATCAAGTTCGTAGGTTACGTGATAGGCGTGGTACTCATAGCGCGCACGCTTCTCGACATTCAGCGAGAACGGCTCGGGGCGTAAGAGATTGCGGCCGATGCCCATGACCAGTTCGGGATCGGCCTCGTCAAGCAGATAAAGCGCCGTATGTATCCCGAACGAGCCGCCGCCGCCGAGAATCGCATATCGCTTGCCCATCAGAGTTCTTTCCAGCCTTGTTCGCGCGCTACGCGATGATCGTCCAGTCGTAGCCGCCGGTGTAGCCGGCTTCCGCGAAGACTTTCAGCCAACCCTCTGGATAATCGTGGAATTCGGCCGTCAGCACCCAGCTTTCGAAGATCTCCTTCTGCTCGGGCGTCAGGTACGAGTCAACTTGCACGAAGGCCTGGCCTTGGCTCAGCCGCTGGATCTCGCGCATCGCGACGATGGCGCGCGGCCGCGGCAAATTGTGGATGGTGTTGAGCGACAGCACGCAATCGAACGAGCCGTCGGGAAACGGCAACTGCTCGGCGCTGCCGCGGTGGAGGCGGCCGATGGTTTCGGGCGCACAATGCATCAGCGCGTACAGCGACATGTCGAGGCCGAAGGCTTCGAGGCCCGGGCATTGCGCCAGCAGCGCCTTGACCAGAAATCCCTTGCCGCAGCCGACGTCGAGAACCCGCATGCCCGGCTGGAGACCGAAATGGGCGACGATATCGCGCGCCACAGGATGCCAGCGGCCGTCGTCGCGGTAACCGCCGTAACCGTATTCGCGCGGACCATCCCAGTAGGTTTCGCCGTATTGCTTGGCGATCGCGATGACCGCCGGGTCCTTGGCTTCCGCGCGCTTCTGGATATTGCGCTTGGTCTTCGGCAGCGCCCGCAGCAGGTCGACCTGCGGCATCAGCCAAATTCCTGCTCTTGGGCGCGGCGGAGCCCGGCATCGAGACCGGTGTAACGGAAGCCCGGAAAGGCGCCGTAGGTGGCGGCCGGATCGAACGGACGATAGCCGCTGTGCGGCATCGGCCCGTTGCGCGGCGAGCCTTCAATCGCCACGGCCCGGCGCGACAGGGCGACGGCCTGTTGCGCCAGCTCACGGAAGCTGGCGACAGAACCGGTCGCGACGTTGAGGGTGCCGGCGGAGCGGTGTTCCGCCACCAGGCGCACGATCTCGGCGACGTCATCGACATCGACATGATCGCGGCGCTCCTCGCCGTCGCCGAACAGCACGATGGGCTCGCCGCGGTTAGCCTGGCGGCGGAAGCGGTTCGGGCCGTAGCCGTTGTGCGGATCGCCCGCGCCGTAAACCAGGGTCGGGCGCAGGACGGCAACCGGCGTGGTGCCGGCGGCTGCCAGCAGCATCAGCTCGCGCGCCAGATGCATCGCGCCGTGCAGACTGGTCGGCGCCGCGGGCGAGGATTCCGTCAGCGGCAGCGGCCCGTCGGCGTAAATCGCATCGGAACTGAGGTAGATGGCGTGCGCCACCGGCTGCCGTGCCAGCGCTTCGCAGACCGCTGCCATCATCACAACGTTGTCGCGCATCATCGCGGCTGTCTTGCACGGCGCGCGCGCCGAGATCACGACCAGCGTGTCGTCGGGATGCAGCAAGTCAGCGAGCCGGGCCGCGGCGTCGGCGTCGAGCAGGTCGAGTTGCTTGCGGCCAAGCCCGACGACCGGCGTGCCGGAGCCGGCGAGTTTGCGCGCCACGGCGCCGCCGATGAAACCACCGGCACCAAGCACCACCATGCGCGCCGGATGAGCGGACCTGCCGTTGAGGTGACGCAACACGACGATCCGTTTCAGGCTGCCGGCGCCAGCGGCGGCATGCCGAGCGTATGATAGGTCAGACCGGCCGCCGCACAGGCGCGGCTATCGAGCACGCGATAGGGATCGAGCACGGTGCGTCCCGTCATGACGCGGGCGAGATCGGCGGGGCGCAGCGCGCGGTATTGCGGCCATGGCGTGGCGATCACCAGAATATCGGCCCCGGTCGCGGCAGTGAGCGGATCAGGCGTGCCGGTGGTCCACGGCGCCACCGACGCCGGCACCACCGGATCGTGGACCTTGACCGGCTTGCCGCGCAAATGCTCGAGCAGCGCTAGCGACGGCGAATTCTTGATGGAGTGGGTATTCTCCTTGTAGGCGAGACCGAGCACGGCGATCCGGGCGGCCGGATTGGCGGCGAGCGCCGCGTTGTTCAGCACCTGCCAGGGCCAGTCCTTGCGATGCGCCGAATTGGCGAGCCAGGCCCGCACCACGCCGACATCGGTGCCTTTCGCTTCGCCGATCGTGATGATGGTGCGCAGGTCGCGCTCCAGATTGCCGCCGGCGATGCCGAGACCGGGACCCAGATAGGCGCCCGGCCCGATGCGCTTGTCGAGCTTGAGCGCCGGCGCGATGTCCGACCAGTCGGCGCCGACCCGCTCGCAGATTTCCGCAAGCGTGTTGGCGACCGAGATCGAGGCCACCAGGCAGAAATTGATGCTGATCTTGGCGAGTTCGGCGCTCTCGTAAGCCATCGGCAGGATCGGGCAGGAGAACGACTGCAGGAAAGCTTGCAGCGCGCAATGGAGGGGCTGTTGCGGATCGGCACAGCCGACGATGAAGCGCTCGGGCTTGGTGGCGCGCTCGACGGCGCGTCCGAACACCAGCGTCTCGACCTGATAGAACAGGCGCTCGCTCGGCACCGGCAGCGCGCGGGTGAAGCCCGGCGGCACTTGCGACAGGATCACCAGCGCCGTCTTGTCGGCGACAATGCGCCGGACCCGCTCGACCATGGCGGCGATCGGACGAAGGTCGCTGTCGGCGCGGTCGTCGGTCGGCACGTCGACCGCGATGTAGACCACGTCGCATTGGCCGAGCGCGGCAACCTCGGCGCCGAACACCAGATTATCCTTGTGCCGTTCGATCAGCGCCGGCAGGTCGGGCTCGTTGACCGGAAGATCGCCGCGCGTAAGCCGGCCGATCAGCGCCGCGTCGGGATCGAATGCCACGGTGCGGAAACCGCCGGCCGCGGCGGCGCTGGCCGAAAGGAGCCCGAGATGCGTCATGCCGGCATAACCGATGACGGGTTTCATGCCGGCACGCCCTGGCGCGCCTGCGCGCCGAGCCCGCGCAGCACGCGATTGAGCCAGACGTCGTTCGACAGGTCGGTGGCGCTCCGTGCCGTGCAAAGTTTCTTGAAGTGCTCGTATTCAAGCGCCCACGTTGGGTCGTCCTGCACCAAGGTCACGGCCGCCTCGGGCGGCCGGCCGCTCGGCAAGACGCGGCTGCGGTGGCTGAATTCGGACGGGCCCCATTTGCACAGCGAAGCGATGTGGGCGCTGCCGTGCTCGGCGAACAGGTCGCAGGTAAAGTGGTTGCGCCAGCTCAACAGCGTCATCTCGAACTCGAGCCGCGGCGCGGCGCCCCGGCTCGCGACCACGACGTGGTCAGGACTGCGGTTCTCGAAGCAATCGGCCGACACCACGGCGAACTCATCGCCGATATCGCCGAACCAGAACCGCGCGGTGTCGAGCACATGAGAGCCGAGATCGTCGAGCACGCCGGCGCCGTGGTCGCGCCACGCGGAATTGCGAACCAGCCGCGCAGTGCCGTTGCCGTAGAACATGCGGCAGCGATAGATCCTGCCGAGCCTGCCGGACGCGACCAGATCGCGCATGCGAACGAAGTGCGGCTCGAAGCGGTGATTGTAGGCGACATAGAGCACGACACCGGCGGCGCGCGCCCGCAGCTGGAGGTCGGCAAGCGTCGCATCGCTTTCGGCAACGAGCGGCTTCTCGATGAGGGCATGCTTGCCATGGCCGACGAGATGGTCCAGCAGCTCGATTTTTGCCGCGTCGGGAACGCACAGCAGCGCCGCGTCATAGCTGTCCGGCGCCACCTCGCGCAGGTCGCGGAAATCGGCTTCGGCATTCTGCGTGTCGACGGAGCAGACATAATCGCTCGCCGCGACGCGACGACGTTTATGGCCCTGCACCCCGAGCCCGACGACGACGATCCGCATGCCGCTCATCGGGCCTAGTCGAACTTGGCCTCGCGCTCCACCGCGTCGAGCTTGCGATGGACGTCCTCGGCATTGACCGGGACGTTGCCGTCCTTCTCGCATTCGCACGCCGCCGCCATGACGCCGAGAATGGTGGCGATGACTTCGGACTTGGTGGCGAGCATGCACAGCGTCGCATAGGCGAGCAGCGCATCGCCGGCGCCGACGCCGTCGACCAACCGGTCGACAAAACTGTCGACCACGAAGAACGAATCCAGCGCCTGGTGATCGCCGTGCCGGCAGGTCAGCACGCCCCTTTCGCCAAGCTTGAGGATCAGCGTCTTGCAGCGCGCCGCGTCGTAGAGCTCCGCCGCCAACGGCCGGATGCCGGAATCCTGGTCGCCGAGCGCGAAGCGCGCTTCGCGCTCGTTCGGCGTGATCAGATCGAAGCCCTGGAAATCGGTGATGTTGCCCCAGCGGCTCGCCACCTGGCTGTCGGCCACCTTGTAAAGGCGCGCCGGGATGGCGTCGGTCAGCGTCGGGATGGTGCGGCGATTGAACATGCCGTGGCGGAAGTCGCTGAGCACCAGCGCCTCGGATTTTTCCGTGGCGATCGCCTTGGCGAGACCGAGCACGATCTCATCGGAAATCGAGCGGTTGTCCAGCGTGTCGACCTTGAGCAGCCGGTAACCGCCGGAAATGATCGCGTTCTTGTTGGTGGTCGGCCGCGTCTTGTCGATAATGGGCCGGCACTCCACGCCGGATTTGCTCAAGCCTTCGAGCACGAAATCCTTCAGCGGGTCTTCGCCGAGCACGGTCGAGAAGGCGACCTCGGCGCCGGCGGCGCGCAGATGCTCGGCGACGACGCCGGCGCCGCCGATATAGTCGATCTTCTTGTCGAACAGCACGCTGATGGTCGGCGTCTTGGTCTGGCCGCCGATCATGCTGGCATAGGTGAAGGTGTCGACGATGATGTCGCCGACCACATGAACCCGACGGCCGCCGAGCGAATCCAGCGCGCGGCGCAGCTTGTCGAACGTGAGCTCGGCGCCTTCCATCAGCGTCACCAGCTTCTCGATCCGCAGCGACGGCGGCGCTGCCTCGATGAGTTGGCTCGACGAGAACACGTAGTCGCCGGGCGTAAAGATGATCTCGCCGCCATAGCCGCGGATGACGTCCAGTTCGTTCTGGGTCTTCAGCGGCAAGCCGCTCGCCTGATATTCGTAGCCCTTGGCGAAAATGTCCGGCTTGATCAGCGCCAGGTTCTTCAGCGGCGTCGGCTCGGGATCGATGATGACGTAGTCGACGATCTCGAACGCGGCCAGATTGATGGCGCGCAAATCCTGCGGCACGTGCGGACGATATTGGCCTTTGGTGATGTGATGGTCGGCGGTGAGGCTCGCCACCAATATGTCGGCCTTGCTCTTGGCATAGAGCAGATGGCGCAGGTGTCCGGGATGCACGACATCGAACACGCCGTGGCACATGATGACCTTGCGCTGGCGCGGCCGCTCGCCGACCAGGCGCGCGACTTCTTCGGCCGACTTGAGCTTGTGCTTATAATGATGGCCGAGCGATTCCACGATGCTTCAGGCCTCCCTGACCGACACGGCGTTGTCGGCCAAATCTTTATTGCCGGCGTCTTTATCGCCCAGATATTCAAACCATGTCTTGGTGGCGCGCGCGATCGATTGCGGGTCCCACAGCGGCGCGTCGCGCCAAAGCTCGATGTCCGCCATCATGCGGCGGACGCCCTCCTCGAACGGCACCACCGGCTGCCAGCCGAGATCGCGCTGGATTTTTGCAATGTCGGCCCAGGTGCAGTCTGGCTCGCCCGGGCGCCTGGGAATGTGGACGACGCCGCCGCCGAGAAGCTCGACCAGGCGATTGACGCTCTGCGGATTGCCGGCGCCGAGATTCCAGATCTGGCCCTCGAAATCGCTCTCGGCGGCGGCGAGAAACGCCGTTGCCACGTCCGTCACATAGAGAAAATCGCGCCGCTGCGTGCCGTCGCCGATCACCGTGAACGGCTTGCCGGCGAGCTTCTGCCGAAAGAACACGCCGAACACCGCGCCGTAGGCGCCGGTGGTGCGCACGCGCGGACCGTAGGCATTGAAGATGCGGATGGCGTTCGCCGGCAGCCGATAGACGCGATGCCAGTGCATCACCGCCATCTCGCCGACATGCTTGCTCAAGGCGTACGGATGCTCGGGCGCGATCGGATGATCCTCCCGCGTCGGCACCGCGGCCAGCCCGTAGCAGGACGACGACGCGGCATAAACGAACTTTCGCACCTTCGCGGCGCGGGCGCATTCGAGCACGCGCACCGTGCCCTGCGCGTTGCTGTCCATGTAGTCGATCGGCCGCTCTATCGAGGGCACGATGTCGCCGATGCCGGCAAAATGAAAGACCAGTTCGGCATCTTGAAACACCGCGTCGCCGGCATCGAGGCGGCGGACGTCGCGGCGGTCGAGCGTCAGCTTCGGCTCGCCGGCGTGCTGGGCGAGATTGGCTTCGCGGCCACCGACCAGACTGTCGACCACCCGCACCGCATAGCCGCGCGCCAGCAACAGATCGACCATGTGGCTGCCGATAAAGCCGGCGCCACCGGTGACGACGCTGATCCGTTGGCTCATGTTGCGAAACTATGCGGCTTGTAGATTCTTCATGCGGCGGACGTTGTAATAGATGTCGTCCGCCATCGAATTCGGCAGCCGGCCGTCCTTGAAGGCGCGGCAGAGATCACGCACCGCTTCCTCGATGGTGTGCTTCGGCGCGTAGCCGAGCACGCGGCGGATCTTGTCGGAATTGATGTGATAGGAGCGCTTGTCGTCGCTCGGCGTGGTGACGATGCCGATCTTGCCCTTCTCCGGAAACTCTTCCTGCACCACCCGCTGCACCAGCTCGGCGATCGCCATGATCGACATGTTCTGGTAGCCGACATTGAAGATTTGGTTGGCGATTTTCTCGTCGGGGGCGTCGAGCAGCAGTTGCACGGTGTCGCAATAATCGAGGATATGCAGATTCGGCCGCAGTTGCTCGCCACCGAACACGGTGATCTTGCCGTTGTTGATGGCATGGTTGGTGAGAATGTTGACGGAAAGATCGAAGCGCTGCCGCGGCGCGTAGCCGCAAACCGTGGCCGGCCGGAATACCACGCCGACGAAATCCCGCTCGGTGTGCTTGAGCAAGAGCGGCTCGCACATGCCCTTGTACTTGTTGTAGAGCGTGAGCGGCACCAGCGGGTGCTGTTCGGTGACATTCGGCTGGTCGGAAACGCCGTACACCGAGCTCGACGAGGCAAAGACGAAGCGCTTCACCCCGGCCTTCTTGGCCGCGAGCACCATCGGCTCGAAGGCGTCGAGATTGACCGACGTCGACAGCCTCTCGTCGAGCTCGAAGCTGGCGTCATTGGAGATGCAGGCCAGGCTGACGAAGGCGTCGTGCCCGGCGACCGCCTTGGCGAGCTTGGCGGCATCGCGGATATCGCCGCGGATCACCTGCAGACCGGGATTGCTCTTGGGCAGGAAACTATCGCCGTAATACGAGATGTCGTAGCTCGTCACCTGGTAGCCGCGATCGAGCAGCTTGGGCACCAGCATCGAGCCGATGTAGCCGGCCCCGCCGGTGACGAAGACCCGTGAAAACCTGTTCGCCATTCCCTCCTCCAGCTCCCTGCCCTGCGTTTTCAGGACGCCGCCTTGCGTGCCGCGACTTCGATGCGAAATCCGGCGGCGACGGCGTCGCGATGGAACATCTTCACGGTCTCGAGCGAATAATCGCCGAGGTCCTTGCCAACGAGCGACAGCTTGGCCAGCAGATCGTGGCTCACTGTGATGATGTGGCAGCCGATGTCGTCGGCCTGGAAAATGTTGAGAAGCTCGCGCGGGCTGGCCCACAGCAATTCGGCCTTCGGCCGGGCCGACAACGCGCGCAGCGCGGCGCGCATGACCGGCACCGGGTCGCGTCCGGTGTCGGCGACGCGGCCGGCAAACACCGAAACGATCGCCGGCACGTTCGGCGCCAGGCATTCGGCGATGCGCTCGACCTGCTGCTCGGTCATCACCGCGGTGACGTTGACGGCGATGCCGGCATTGGCGAGCGTGCGGACCACCGGACCGGTGAACGCGCCCTTCGTGGTGGTGACGGGAATTTTGACGTTGACGTTGGCGCCCCACGCGGCAATGACGCGACCCTGCGCGATCATCTCGTCGAAGTCATCGGCGAACACCTCGAAGGAGATCGGCCGGTCCGGGATGGCGGCGACCAGCTGATGCGCGAACGCCTCGTAGTCCGCGATGCCGGACTTGCGCATCAGGGTCGGATTGGTGGTGAAGCCCTTGATCAGCGGGTTGCTGTAGAGCGCCAAAATGCCGTCCAGATCGGCACCGTCGGCGAATATCTTGACGCGCTTGACGATCTCCATGGCAAATCCTCGCTGTTCTGGTCCGGCGGCGCCGCCGCACCGGCGCCACTTGTCAGACCACGGCGGCCGCGGCCGAGGCGACCTGGCTCGGCCCCTCGTTCTCGGCTGAAGCCAGCGCCGCGGCCGGCCGTTCGTCCTTGTTCATGCGGCTGTAAAGCTCGAGAACGTCCTTGGCCGGCCCGTCCGCCGCGACTCGACCATGGTCGAGCAGGATGGCGCGATTGCACATCTGGCCGATGAGCTCGGCGGAATGCGACGCCAGCACCATAATGCTCGATCGGTCGATCAAGGCCTTGACGCGCTTGGCCGCATGCATGGCGAAGCGGGAATCGCCGGCGCCGAGCTCTTCGTCGAGCAGCAGGATTTCCGGGTCGATGGAGGTCGCGATGGCAAAGCCGAGACGCACCAGCATGCCGCTCGAATAGGTCCGCGCCGGCAGCGCGAGGTAATCGCTCAGCTCGGAAAACGCCTCGATTTCCGGCAGCTTCCGTTCGATCTCGGCGCGGCTCATGCCGAGCAGGAGCCCGCAGGTCACGATGTTCTCGTATCCGGTGTCGTCGGGATCGAGCCCGGGCGAGGTGTTGAACAGCGGCGAGACGCGACCCTCGATGCTGATGGCGCCGGCGCTCGGCTCGTAGATGCCGGCGAAGACCCGGAGCATGGTCGATTTACCGGCGCCATTGTGGCCGATGATGCCGACCTGATCGCCGTGATTGATGGTCAGCGACACCTTGTCGAGCGCACGCACGACGAGGCGTTGTCCGGCGTCGCTTTGCCGCCGCAACACGCCGCCGACCACCCGATGGAACAAGGCATTGCGCAGGCTGAGCTGCGTGCCGTAGACCGGAAACTCCGCCACGACATCTTTCAGCACGATCTCGGCCACGAAGCGGTCTCCGCTGCCCTTACAGCCAGTAAACGATGCGATGGCGGAACCTGCCCATGACGTGAACCGTCAAGGCCCATCCGGCCAGCGTGATCAGGACGACGGCAACCCAATGCAGCGGCGCCGGCGCCCGGCCGAGCAACGGATCGCGGACGATCGCGATCAGGTGGTACAGCGGATTGTATGTCGCCAACAGCGCCGTGCGCCCGGTCAGCTGGTCCGGAGACCAGAAGATCGGCGTCAAAAACAGCATGATCTGCAGCAGGCTGCTGACCAGTTGCAACAGGTCGCGGTACCGCGCGCAGACGGCGCCCAGCAAGACCGCGATCCAGGCGGCGTTGAGGCACAACAGCGCAAAGCCCGGAACCACCAGCAGCGTCGCCCATGTGACGGCGACGCCGGCATAGATGCAGACCAGTACATAGATGCTGATATTGTGAAGAAACACGATCACGTTGCGCCACACCGCGGCGCAGGCGATCAGCGTGTAGGAAATCCGCAGCTGCTTGAGGAGTTTCTCGTTGACGAAGTAGCTGTAGGACCCGTCGGTGCAGACCGAGGAGATCAATGTCCAGCACAGCATGCCCGAGGTCAGATAAGGCAGGTAGACCTTCGGGTCGCGGTTCCACAGGTTCGACCAGAGAAGTCCCAGCGTGAGGACGAACAGCGCGACGCTCACCGTGGCCCAGATCGGACCCAATACGGTGCGTCGATAGCGCCGCTTGGTGTCGCGCCAACCGAGCCGGCCCCAGATGTTGAAGGCAAGCAGCCCGGAAAGGATGTCAATCACGGCGACATGGTACGCCGACCGGGTCGGGCCGCGCTGCGGGATGTTGAGCGCCAAGCTGCTCATCGCTTTGTCCGAACCTGTCGCCTAGGCTTGTTTTTCGCCACGCTACCGCACTTCGGGTGACTCGCCGGTCCCCGATCCGTCGCTGCAATTCGCGCGCGGCTTACGCCGCGACGACGAGTTCTTCGTCCAAGACCACCCGCACCTTGCGGCCGAGCAGGTCGAGCAGAATGGCGACGCGCTCGCGGTCGCCCATGCTTTCGAACAATCCGAGGCAATCGCCGAACACGCCGCCGCGCACCCGCACCTGGTCGCCGCTGGCGAATTGCGGCCGGCGCGCCAGCTCGATGAAGCCCTGCGGGTTCTCGCGACCCCTCAAGCCGGTGACGATGGCGTCATCGACCGTCGCCGGCACATCGCCGCTGCAGACCAGCCGCGCCACGCCGATGGTGGAGTGTATCGAGCGCCAGCGGTGGACGGCCGGATTGAACGTCACGAACAGATAAGACGGGTAGAGTGGCGAGGCGACCGTCTCGGTGCGCCGCGCGTGGCGCCGGCGCTTGAGATAGCGCGGCAGGTAGGTCTCGAAGCCCTGCCGGTCCAGATGCATCTGGGCCTTGGTCTCGGCATGAACGTGGGTCTGCACCACGTGCCACAGCGACTCGGTCATGATCGGGCCTCATCGGGCAGGCGGGGCGGCGGCATAACCAGCTTCGGCATCAGCACCCGGTCGGCGCCGAACAGCGCGCCCGCCTGCTCGGCGAATTCCGCCGCCCGCTGCAGATCGGTGACAAGGACGGCGTCGCAGCTGCCGACAATGGCTTCGAAGGAGGACGCGACCGGCACGCCGACGAAATGCGACAGCGTCGACTTGCCGTCGACCACCGCGGTGACCTTCACGCCGGTATTGAGCGCGCAGATCATGGCGATCTCGGCGAGATCGGAAATGCCGGCAAGCGCCACCCGGGAGAAGCCGCGCTCGGCCGCGGCGCCGAATACGGCGCCACACTCGGCTTTCGCCTGGCGGAAGAAGCCGAAGGACACCGACAGATATTCGACGGTCAGCCGGGACTTCTCGGCGAACCCGATCGGCGTCAGGTAATACATGTAGCGCCGCGCCGGAGCCTGGGTGACCTTGACCAGCCCCTTCTTGACGCAGCGCCGCAGGTAGGCGTTGACCAGCCCAAGCGCGATGCCGAGCTCCGAGGCCAGCCGCCGTTGCGACTGCCCGCCATCGCGCTCGACCGAACTAAGCAGGCCGAGCATGATGCGCGAGTCGTCCGACTTGTCGTTTCGCGTCGCGTCAAGCATGTACGCAACCCCTCACCGACCCCATCGCTACCGTGTTCACGCCGTGAACGTCAAGATCGCACGTTCATAACATGAACATGAACGCCGAATGATCATCTAAGAGATTGAATGGTCTGCGTATTTACAGATTGTCGACTTTATAGATTATCGACTTTGTAGATGTCGACTTGGCGCTGAATGGCTTCGCGCCTGAACCAGGCAAAGCGCAGCGCCCGCCACCAGGCTCCGATCAATGCCCATGTCCCGAATGGGCGCAGTCGCATCGTCAGCCAACCCAATACCAGGGTGCCGGAGACGAGCGGCAGCCGGGCAAGCGCGGCCAACAGCTTCCTGTCGGCCGGCCCGAAGTTCACAATGTCCGCAATTGCCGCGGTATCGAGCGTGCCGCGTCGCCAAACGACGCCCAGGCGCGCCAAGCCAAATCCCATGCGGCGATCAAACAAGTCGCGGTGTTCGTCGCGCACGTCCGGCGGCAGATTGTCGACGATCCAGGCGCCGGCGGCGTCGAGCAGGCGGCGACTCGCAGTGGCCGAGAGTGCGTTGCGGCCGGAGAAGCTCATCGGGTCCTTGTTGTAGACCGCGAGAATCGCCGGATCGAAATAGAAACCATGGCGGAAGGCGAGCAGCCGATTGGTCAGCACATCGGTGATCGAACCCAGGCGCGCATCGAAATAGCCGGCCTCCGCCAAAGGCCGCCGGCGGTAGACCGTGGCCGTGCCGATAACCCAGAAGTCGGTTGTGCGGATCGCCCGGCGCACATCGATCGGCGATAAATAACCGGCACCGCGTCGCGGCACCGTGACCGGCCGCAGGCCGATGACGCGGTTGCGGGTGTCCATCAAGCCGACGCTGGCGCAGAAAAATGCCGCTTGCGGATACGCCGTCAAGCCAGCCAGGGCGCGGCCGAACAAGCCGGCAAGGACGAAATCGTCGGACGACGCGAACAGCACATAGTCGCCGGTCGCGACGTCAAGCGCCGATTTGACCGCGGCGATGATGCCGCGATTGGTCGGGTGGCGAATGAGCCTGATCGAGGCGTGGCGCTGTTGCAACGCCTCGACGACCGACACGCTGTCGTCGGTCGAGCCGTCGTCGACCACGATGATCTCTTTGGCCGGCGGCGTCTGATCGAGAAGCGCGCGCAGCGCGCGCGCAATCAGCGCGCCGTGATTGAAATTCGGCAGAATGACCGACAGCGGCATAGCCGGCCCGGCTGCCGCCTCCGCGAGCGCCGGTGCCGCGGACCGCTCGACCGTCATGCTCATTCCGCCGCCGCGGCCTGGCGCTTGCGCTGGTCGAAGCGCCGGTCGAACAGGTGTTCGGCGATGCGATTCTTCAACATTTCGATCGAGCCGCCGGCGATCATCCAGCCGCGGGTGCGGCGCATGCAATACTCGACCAGGGTCGCGCGGGAAAAGCCCAAAGCGCCCATGATCTGCACCGCTTCGCTCGCCACGTCGAAGCCGGCCTGGTTGCAGGCCGCCTTGGCGACCGAGGTCTCGTAGGCCGACGGCAGGCCGCGATCGGCGTTGGTCGCGGCGCGGTACAGCAACAGCTGCGCGCTTTCGAGCTTGATCGCCATGTCGGCGAATTTCCACTGCAGGCCCTGAAACTCGCACAGCGGCCGGTCGAACTGCTCGCGCACCGCCGCATAATCGCGCGCCGCGCTAAAGGCGTAGCGCCCGCAGGCCAGCGCCCGCGCCGTGTTGCCGAGCCGCTCGACGTTAAAGCCCGCCATCTGTTTCTTAAAACCCCCGGGACCGAGCAGCACGTTTTCCGCCGGGATGCGGCAGTCGGCGAAGTGGAGCTCGCACCACTCTTCGCCGCTCATGAATTCGGACGGCGGTCCGACGGTGAAGCCCGCCGTGCCGCGCTCGACCAGCACCGAGCCGATGCCGCCGAGGCCGGGGCCATAGCGCACATAGATGAGAAAGATCTGCGCATCCGGGCTGAACGTGGAAAACACCTTGCTGCCGTCGATGACGTAGTGGGCGCCGTCCGGCCGCGCGCTGGTCTTCAGATCGGTCACGGCGGAGCCGGCGTCGGGCTCGGTCATGCCGAGGCTCATCACCATGCGGCCGGCGAGGAGGTCGCCGAGCCAGCGCGCCTTCTGGGTCGGCGTGCCGTATTCGGCAAACACCCGGATCGGACCGAAATTGCCGAACTGCACCACGTCGGCGCTGCGCGGGCAGACGGCTGCGACCTGCTCGATGGCGATCACCGCGTCCATCAACGTGCCGCCCTGCCCGCCGTCGCTTTGCGGCAGCGTGATGCCCAGGAGGCCCTGCTTGGCCATGAGCTGCGCGACGTCATACGGAAAGCCCGGATCGTGGGCGCGCTTGAGCGCACCGGCCGCAAGGTGCTGGCGCGCGAAACGCGCCACCTGTTCGGCAAACAGTTTTTGCTCGTCGGTGAAATCGAAATTCATGATGGCACGGTTACTCCGCGGTCACGCCGGACTTCTTGATAATAGCCGACCATTTGGCTTCCTCGCTGGCAATATCGGCGGCGTAGGCGTCAGGCGTGCCGGGCAGCGTCTCGGTGCCGTCGGCAGCGAGCCGGCCGCGGATATCGTCGTCCTCCAGCGCGGCGTCGAGGGCAGCGTTGAGCCTGGCGACGACGTCCGCCGCCGTGCCGGCGGGCGCGACCAGGCCGTAGTGCAGTTCCGCCACATAGCCGGGCAGCGCCGCTTCCGCCACGGTCGGCAGATCCGGGAACAGCGGCGAGCGTTTGGCGCCGGTCACGGCGAGCGCCCGCAAGGTGCCGGCGCGAACCTGGCCCACGACGCTCGCCATCGGGCAGAACATCAAGCGCCACCTGTCCGCCCATCAGGTCGGTGATGGCGGGAGCGACGCCCTTGTAGGGGACCGCGGTCAGCTTGACGTCCGCCATTGTGGCGAACAGCTTGGCCGCAAGATGCGTACTGGTCCCGGTTCCGGTCGAGGCAAAATCGAGCTTGCCAGGGGTTCGTCGGGCGAGCGCGATCAGGTCCGTGACGGAACGCACCGGCAGCGACGGATGCACCAGGACGAAATTCGGACTGGTCGCGATTAGTCCGATGGGCGCGAAATCCTGCTTCGGGTCGTAGGCGACAGCGGGATAGAGCGACGGATTGATCGCCAGCGAACTCGTGGCGATCAAGAGCGTGTAGCCGTCCGGCGCGCTTCTGGCGACGTCGCGGGTGCCGATGGTGCTGCCGGCGCCGCCGCGATTTTCGATGACGATTTGCTGGCCGAGGTTGGCGCTCATCTTGGCGGCGACAAGCCGCGCGATCACGTCGTTGCCGCCGCCAGCCGGATAGGGAACGATCAGGGTGATCGGCCGGGCCGGATAGCCGGCCGCCTCGGCCGGCGGCGCCGGCATCGCAAAAAGCCTGATCGCGACGGCCGCAGCCGCCGCGGCGACCATCCTGCGCGCGCTCATGAGCTCATCCACCGGCATAAATCCGTTAGTCCTCCCGGGCCACATTTTCGCTCATTTCGACCAGCAAGGACACTGCGCCTGGGGCTAAATCCATCGACCGACTCGACACGGCTCGGCACGCTGAGGGTGGCACGATGACGCTGCTTGATACGATCGATCGCCTGTGCGGCCAGTTCGCAACTGCGTTGCACAATTGCGAATTGCAAATCTTCGCCACCCTGACGCTCATTCTGGTTCTGAGCTTTTTGTTGTTCCCGCCCAAGAACGATCCCGACCAAGTTTGAGCCGGCCCAAATTTGAGGGCCAGTAGCCCCAAGTTTGAGCCGCCCAAGAACTCTGAGGCGGCTGGGCGCCGGGAACCGCTCCGACGGTCGAGAGTTGATCACTCGACCAACGATTTGGAGCGCGGACATGATAAGCTTGGTTGTGACGCTGCTGATCATCGCCTTGATCGCCGGCATTCTCGGATTTGGCGGCATTGCCGGTGCCGCTGTCGGCGTCGCGAAGATCATCTTCTTCGTCGCCCTGGTGCTGTTCGTCATTTCGCTGTTGACGACAGGTTTCCGGGGCGGTTTCGGCCGGCGCTTGTAGCGCGCGCGGCCTTTTAGCCGGCAGTCTCGCCGCGCGGGGGCTATGACGCTGCGCGCGGCGAATTATTGCGCAATGCCTAAAGCTTTTTGATGCCGGCCTGATCGATGATCTGCTTGAACTCGCCGATCTCCTTGGTGACGCGCGTCCAGGCGGCATCGGCGCCCTTGGCGCGCACGAAGAAACCGGCCTGGAAGAACTTGTCCTTCATTTCCGGTGTCGCCAGCACCTTCAGCGTTTCCGTCTCCAGCCATTTTACATGGGCGGCTGGTGTCTTCGCTGGCGCCATGAGGACGGCATCGACGGCGAAGGTGAAGTCTTTGTAGCCGGCCTCCGCCATGGTCGGTACGTTCGGGCAGATCCGACCAGCGGGTTTCGGCGCAGATCGCCAAGCCTCGCATCATGCCCCCGCTTTGATATGCGGCTCGGACGGCGCGAGCGAGCCGGAGCACATCTGGACGGTGCCGCTGAGCAATGCCTCGATGGCGTCGCCGCCGCCCTTGAACACCACCGCTTCCAGCTTCGGAAGATTGTCGCGGCTTTTCAGCACCTCCAACTGAAGCTGCGGCGTGGTGCCGATCGGCGAGGTCGAGCAATTGTATTTCTCGGGATTGGCTCGCGCCAGCGCGACGAATTCCTTCATGGTGTTCGCCGGCAGGTCGGATTTCACCACGAAGACGTTGGGCGAGCCTCCCAATTCGCTGACCGCGACGAAGTCCTTGTACGGATCGTAGGGAATCGTGTTGTAGAGCCCGTAATTGATCGAATAGGCGTTGGTCGCCAGCAGAATGGTGTAACCGTCCGGCTCGGCCTGCGCGGCATATTCCATGCCGATGTTGCCGCCAGCGCCGCCGTGGTTCTCGACGATGAACGTCCTGCCGGTCGATTGGCTGCAGCGCCGCGGCGACCATGCGCCCGACGATATCGGACGGGCCGCCCGGGGTGTTGGCGACGACGATCTTCATGGGACGGTCCGGGTAATCGGCATAGGCGGAGCGTACGCCCAACAACGTCGGCGCGGCGACGCCGACGGCGAGTGCGCCTGCGGCTTTGACAATTCCGCGGCGCGACAGCATCGGGCACTTCGGTAAGTTTGGTCATCGTTGTCTCCTACTTCAGGCTGGCGGCCGCGGCGTGGACCAGGCTCGCATCGATCACGGTGTCGAACGTCAAGTCGCCCTGGTAATTGAGCCGACCGTCCTCGCGGTGCACCGCTTCCTGCTGGCGCAAGCCGTTCTCGAACTTGGCGATGTCGAGATCGGGGTCGATGGCGTAGGGCACACTGCGCGTGACCGCATCGAGGTTCAGCCCGGTTTGCTTGGCGATCGAAGCGGCGATGTCGGGATTCTTGAGGTAAGTACCCTGGGCATCGCGGGCGCCGCGCACCAGAGCGCGGAGGAAACCGAGCGCGACTTTGGGCCGGTCATGCATGAATTTCGTGCCAAAGAACACGAAGGTCGTGATGGTGCCGGCGCCGGTGCCGGCGTCGGGCGTGTCGAGCGTTGCGGTGCCCGCCAGTTGCGCCGTGCTCGACAGCGGCTCCGGCAGGAAGCCCGCATCGATGGCGCCGTTCTTGAACGCGACCAGTTGCTCGGCAAAGCCGAGCGGCACCACGTTGATGTCCTTCAGCGTCATGCCGTATGTCTTGGCCATCACGGCGAGGAAATACTCGGTGATGTCGCCCGGCGCGTTGACCGCCACCTTGCGGCCGCGCAAATCCTTGGCGCTGCGAACCGATTCATCGTCCCACAACGCCTTGCGGATGAGCGGCTGGGTCGACATCAGCGGTCCCTGGATGCCCATGGCGGCGACAACCCGCAGGTCGAAACCCTGATGGGCGGCGTTGAAGAAGCCGGCGGTGGCGGCGCCGATGCTGACGTCGAGCTGCCCGGTCGCCAGCGGCGCAATGGTATCCAGCGCGCTGCGCACGTCGGCCGATTCGAGGGTGATGTCTTCTTGGCCGAAATAGCCCTTGGCCACCGCGATGTAGTACGGCGCCTGCGCCAGCGCCCTGACCAGCTCGACTCTCACCGTCTGCGGCTCGGCCCGAGCTGCCGGGACGATCAGCGCCATCGCCATGGCGGCCGCCGCGCAATGCCTGAGCATGTCGCCCTCCCCGTGTCGTTTATTACCGCGACCTTAGCGGACTGCGCGACCGCTGTCGGCGCGTGGAAAGCGCGCAGTCCTGCGCCAAGGTCACCGATCATCCGAACCGTGATGGATGGCGGGCTCCTCGTCGTCGGGGCTCGCGCGACGATGAAAAATAGCCGCCGAAGCGTTCCGGCGCGCGGTTCCCGTCCTTGACACTCATCCCGGTGTAAATCACACTGCGCACGTGGGAATTGAATCGGGGACGGGGGATTTGCGATGAAACAGCTCATTCTGACGTTGCTGCTCGCCGCCAGTATCGGCGCCGCATTCGTCGTCACTTCCGGAATCACCGCGAGCGCCGGCGACAACTGCTACCGGGCGGACACGCCATCAAACCAGATTCCCTAAAGGACGGAAGCGGCGATGAAGCAGCTCATTCTGACCCTCTTGCTGGCCGCGGGAATCGGCTTGGCGTTCGTCACCTACGGGTTCACCGGGCCGAACCCGCCCTGCATGCATGACGACGTACCGTCCAGCCAAAATCCGTAAGCCGACGTTTCGGCCGGGTCCGCCGGGTTAGTGGCCCGCGGCCGCGCCGTCGCGCAGATAGACGACCGCATACGCATCCGCGTAGACCCGCCGCCAACCCGGCAGGTTGTCGAGAAGCGGGACGTGGATGTTGTTCGGCGTCAGCACCGCCCAGTCCATCTGGTACTCGTCGGCAAGTTTCGGAAATTCTCCCAGTAAGGCGTAACGTCTCAGGAAGGCGTCGCCATACATGTCGATGCGACCGTCGATGAACGGCGCTGCTGCGCCGGAATAAATCAGATAATCGCCGAAATTGATGTCGTTGAAGACGTGGCCAGCGGGGTGATGGGCCGCAGCGGCGGCGAGCGCCGTGCGCGGCGCAAACGTTCCCTCGTCATGGTCGAACCCGATGCCGACGGCCGCCGCGCCTAGAGTGAGGACGATAGCTGCGGCCAGTGCCGCGCCGCCGGCGCTTGAGCGTTTGGCAAGGCCGGCGAGCCACTGGTCGAGCCGCGGTATCGGATGGCCCATCAATTGCGGCGCGAGGGCCGGCGCGAACAACAGCGGGGTAACCGGGCCGAGCACTTCCGCGAGCCGCTGATGCTGCAGGGCCATGTGAAGCAGAACAAAGAACATGGCGATCCTGGTCACCGGAACGCGCAGGCCGAGCGTGAGCGCGCCGAGCAGAATCAGCATCAGCCACGGCTCCAAAGGATGTCCAAGCTGGAAGTTCGGGCTCTGCCATTCGGCGATAAAGGCGAGACCGAAATTCATGCGGACCAGATCGAACGGCAGTTCCAGTCCGGCGATGCCGTTCGGCGTGACCAGTGAAGCCAGCACGGCCAGCGCACCAAAAACCGCCCAATCACGCGCCGCACGCAGCGCGCCGTGACGGTCCGCCGCGTCGAACACGGCTTCGGCGCCGAACAGCGCCGCGATCATCAGGCCGATGATGAAGCCGCTGTGCAAATTGGCCCAGGCGAGCATGACCAGGCAGCCGAGCAACGGCGGCGCCCGGCCACGCGCCGCCGCGGCCACCAGCATCGCCACCCAGATCACCATCAACGGCAGGCTGAATGCGTGCGGCCGCGCCAGCAGGTGGGGGAAGCACAGACCGGCCGCCAGCGCCGTCCCAATCAGCGCATGGCCCGGCGCCAGATAGCGCATGAGCGCGTGTTGCAGCAACGCCAGCATCGCGGCGAATGAGCCCGCCGCCATCACGACCAGTCCGGCCCAGCCCAGCCAATCGTGCAGCAGCGCCATGATGACCTCGGCCAGCCATTCATGGGGAACCCAGGGCGCGCCGAGGAGCGAATAGGAGAAAAGATCGTGATGCGGAACGGCGTGGTGCGCGATGATCCAGCGCCCGACCGCGATATGCAGATAGATGTCGGGATCGTTCAGCAGATAACGCGCCCAGCCGAATGTGGCGGCAAAGGCGATAATCCCGATGATCGCCGGCAACGAGACGGCCATCCGATTCGACGCCGTGGGCAAAAGATTTTCCGTCATGGTCGCCCGCATGCGTCAAAGGATTTGAATTGCTAGTGGACGTCAAGCGTGCGCGCGATCCGCAGCCCGATATTGTCGATCCGGGAGTTGGCGGCGTCGGCGCTGCGGCTCGCGGCGCGGAGATATCGGGGAGCGTCCGCCCAGCTGCCGCCGCGCACGAGATGCCCGCTGCAATCTTGCGTGAGCCATGCCGATCCGTCGGTTGGCGCGCCGTCGTAGGTGCCGTGATAGCAATCCTCGACCCATTCCCAGACGTCGCCGGCCATGTCGTAGAGGCCGAATGCATTGGGTACGAACGATCCGACCGGTGAGGTCTGACGGTTATCCCACTGGCTGCCGCAGCCGTTGCAGTCGGCGTTGTTGGTGCCGACGTCGTCGCCCCAGGAGTAGGCCGTCTGTTTGCCGGCGCGGGCCGCATATTCCCATTCGGCCTCGGTCAACAGCCGGTACGGCCGGCCGGTCATCGCCGAAAGCCAGGTCACGTAGAGCTGGGCGTCTTCCCAGCTGACGTTGATCACCGGCTTGTTGCCCCTCCCCATGCCGAACTCGAGAGCGCGCGGGCACGGGCCATAGGCGACGCAGGCGTCCCAATCATCGAACGTCACATCGAACTCGGCCACGGCAAATCGCCTGGCGATGGTGACGGCGTGCGGCGGGCCTTCCCGCTCGTCGCGTCGGCCCGCTTCATTGACGGGCGATCCCATCGTGAAGCTCCCCGGCGCCACCACGACCATCGGCGGACAGTCCTTGGCGCATTCGCGGAAAACCTGCTTCGGCGCGAGTCCCTGCTCGGCCGCTGCCGACAGCACGAAAGGCCGGAAGTTGCCGACCATGTAGGGTCGCACCACCGTGTACCAGGTCCACTGCTGCTCGAAGTACGACCGATTGACCCAACCGAGACCGGCGATGATGCCGGCCAGCATCGCGTAGACCAGCGCGCGCACGCGCCGCGCCCGCCGCTTCGCGCTGTTGTCGCGTTCCGCGCTTTGATCGATGAATTCGCGATCGACCGCCGCCAGATCGTCGCCGCGCTTGCTCATCCAGTTCGCGGCCTGGGTCAGCGCCGCGCCCATCAGCAGCGCGTCGTTCTTCTGCTCGTCCGCGGTCAGTTGCCATGATCGGCGCGCGGCTTCGAGCCCGTTTCGCCAAGCCAGGAACTCGCGCTCCGCGCCGATCCAGTTGCGCAGCTTGTCCCAGCGGCGAAAGATTGCCTCGTGGGCGACCTCGGCGTAGGTCTCGCCGCTCTCCGGGGCGACCACGACGAGCAGGCGGTTCGGATGGTTCGCCAGGTCGGAAACGAGCCGCCATTCCGGCTCCGAGAACTCCGAGCGCGGCGCGCGGCGGCGGGACGGTTCGCCGTCTTCGCGCACGGTGGCGAGCCGCAGCGTCAGCACCCGCCGCAGCGCCTCTTCGGCGCCCGGATGCGTCGTCAGAAAGCTGTTGGCGCGTTCCACCAGCACGCCGCCAAGCTCGAACGATTGCGCGGGCAGACGCAGCACGCCGTCGCCGCCCGTGATCATCTGCGTCCACATGTCGTCGAGCGTGTAGGACAACAGCGGCAAGGCGCCGACATCCTTGACCGAATCTTCCGCGGTGCGCCGCGTGATGATGTCGACCAGCCCGGCGCTCTCGAACCGCGCCCCCAGCAACTCGGCCGGCCGGCTGACGATCTTGCGCAGTTCGCTCTCGCGCAACGGCGGCACATCGATCTGCCGGCGCACCTTGAACAGCGGCTCGTCGTTTTGCAGGCGGCCGAGGAAATCGGAGCGCATGCTCATCATGGTGCGAAAGCGCGGATCGGGCAGCGCCTGCGCCAGGATTTCGGAAAAGCGGCGCGCCTGGTGTTCCTCGGCGCGGACGTAGAGCTCCTCGCCCTGATCGACGTAGAGAAAGAAAACCGGCGGTTCGGGCTGGGCGAGTTGGCTGTGGCGCCGCTCGGTGGCATCGAGCAGATCGCGCAGCGTCGCCTTGCCGTCGCCGAGAAGCTCGATCCAGCCGTTCTGCTGCTTCGCGCGCTGGTGATCGGTGGGCTCGAATTGCCAGGTATCGAGGAAGGAGTCGACCAGCGCCTTGAGCGGTTCGGTGCCGGGCCGGACGGTGAGAAAGCACCAGCGCCGGCTGTCTTCGAACGCCGACGGCCAGGCCGGCGGTCGCGCCGGCGTCTTCCGGCCAGGCCTGGCGCTTGAGCGCGGCGAGCACGCCGGCCTGGGCGAGCGAGGATTTACCGACGCCGGAATTGCCGATCAGCACCGGCAGCAGATCCGGTTCGTCCAGCGCCGCAAGCACGTCAATCGTCTCGCGGCCGCGGCCGAAGAAATAATCGCTGTCCTTCTCCTCCATCGCCTCGAGCCCGCGGTAGGGCGACGTGTAACGCCACAGCTCGCCGGGGCTGTTGGTGTCGGTGCCGGGCGCCGCCTCGAACAGGCGGGCGACATCCTTCTCGGAGGCCGGGTCGGGCGTGATGATCCAGTGATGCCGGCGCAGGAACGGCAGGCCGGGCGCCGCCTGGCCTTCGAGCAGCATCATGACCAGGGGGAAGTCGGGAGCCTTGACCCGTTTGTCGAGCGCTTCGTCGTATTCGTAGACCTGCCAGTTGCCGAGGCCTTGCTGCCCGATCAGCAGAATGAAGGCATCCGCCTCCTCGATTTCCCGGGCCAGTTGCGCCGACCACGAGCGCCCGGCGCGCAGATGCGTCGGCGCGAAAAACACCCGCGAGGCGGCATCCTTGCGCTCGATGGCGGTTTTGAGCCGGCTCGCCAGCGCTTCGTCGGGTGTGTGGTAGCTGAGAAACCAACGGCGCATTCAAGGCACCGGATCAAAGAAATCCCCCATGCCGATTGCTGTAGCAACGCCTTTCACGGCAGGGAAGCCCGCCGACCAGAAACATGCCCGAATGGTCAACCGTCGCGCCGCTGGCCCAAGCCTGCAGCGACCGCCACAGATCCGATCGTCACTGCGGCTGCAGCCCGGCGGCGCGAATGACCGCCGCCCATTTGGTCTCCTCGCGATCGATCACCGCGGCATGCTGCTCGGGACTCGTCGACGCCGGCTCGCCGCCTTCGTTGATGATGCGCTTGCGCACCTCGTCGCTGCCAAGCGCCGCGCGCAATTCCTTGTTGAGCCGGTCGATGATCGGCCGCGGCGTGCCGGCCGGCGCGACGAGGCCGTAGCTCAGCGTGGCGTCGAATCCCGGCAAGCCGGACTCCGCCAATGTCGGCAGTTGCGGCATCAGCGTCGAATGCGTGGCCGAGGTCACCGCCAGCGCGCGCAGATAGCCGCCGTCCAGTGCCGCACGCGACACCGGAATCGGATTGAAGCCGACCTGGATGAAACCGCCGATCATGTCGGTGATCAGCGGATTGGAGCCCTTCTCGGGGATTTGCTGGACCGTGACGCCGGCCTGCTGGGCGAACAGCACCGACGCCAGGTAATTGACCGTGCCGATGCCCGGAGTACCGACCTGATAGGGCTCCTTCGCGCTCTTCATCAGCGCGATCAGTTCGCCGACGGTGTGGACCGGCAGATCCTTGTAGACGAGCAGCAGCGCCGGCGCCGTGGCAATCAGGCCGATCGGCGCAAAATCCTTGCGCGGATCGTAGCCGGCGTTCTTGTAGAGGTTCGGCCCGGTGGCGAGCGTCGAGGTGTAGCCGAGCAGCAGCGTATAGCCGTCCGCAGCCGCATGGGCGATTTCGCGCGTGCCGACGGTGCCGCTGCCGCCGGCATTGCGGTTCTCGATGACGATCTGCTGGCCCAGCGCGGCACTCATCTTGTCGGCGACCGACCGCGCCATGATGTCGTTGGTGCCGCCCGGCGGCAGCGGAATGACGAGGACGATCGGATGGTCCGGATACTCCGCGGCAGCGGGACGGCTCACCGCGACGGCGGCGATCATCGCGGCAGCCCCGAACAACGTCAGCCTGCGTAAAGTCCCCTTGCCTCGCAAAGCATCCTCCCCTTTTTTGTTGCGCCGCCGGAGGCGGCGGCCGATTTAGCCGGCCAATCTAGCCTACCTGCGCACGCGGTCCATGCGCCACGCATTCGAACGGACAAATATCCGGCAGCGGTCGCCCGGGATGGATCAAAACGGCCTCGTCGACGTTTCATTCAGGCCATGTCGAAGATCCTCATCCTTGGGATAGCGCTTGCGTTGATGACAAGCACCGTCGCAGCACGCGCCGTGCAACCCGACGCGGACTTCCGCTCGATCGTGCCGCGCGGCTGGACGCTGCAGGCGCCCGATCCGAAGTCGAACTTGCGGCGCTTTGTTTCGCCGCAGCGCGATGCTTGGCTCGTGCTCTACGCCGAGCCCGCCGATCGCGAGTTGGTTCGTGCCCACATGGCAGCGGTGAAAGCGGTGGAGGGGGCGCGCATCACTTATGAGCGCGCGGAGCCGGGTTGGATCGTGGTGTCCGGTTTCAGGGGTTCACGGATCTTCTATCGCAAGGCGATGCTCGCCTGCGGCGGTCGCCGCTGGCACCAGATCGAGTTTGACTATCCGGCCGAGCAAAAGCTGGCATTCGACCGCTTCGTCACCCGTGCCGCATCTGCGCTGCAGGCATACGAAGCCGTTGGCTGCTCGTAAGCGCGCCGCCGGCGCTATTGCCCTGCGCGAGTTCGAATGCATTCGGGATTTCGATATCGACCTCGAGTGTCGAGACCGTCTTGCCGCGGTCCATCCTGATCTGCACCCTGTCGGGCTCGAAAGTGACGTGCCGGCTGATGACGACGAGAATTTCCTCGCGCAGCAGGCCGAGCAGATCGGGCTGGTTGCGCGCCCCCCGCTCGTGGGCGAGCAGTATCTGCAGACGCTCGCGCGCCACCGGCGCCGAGCCGCGTCGAAACAGCTTGAAGAGGCTCATGCTGCCTTCCGTCCGAATAGCCTGTTGAAAATGCCTTTGCTTTCGATGGGCACAAGCATGGGAATCGTCTCGCCTTTGAGCCGGCGCGCGGCATCGAAATAGGCGCGGGCGGGCGCCGACTGGGCGTTGGCGAGCGTCACCGGCGAACCGACATTCGAGGCGCGCAGCACCTCCTCGCTCTCGGGGATGATGCCGAGGAGCGGGGTGACCAGGATTTCCATGACGTCTTCGATCGACAGCATCTCGCCGCGCGCCGCGCGGCCGGAATGATAGCGGGTGATCAGAAGGTGCTTCTCGACGCGTTCGCCGCGTTCCGCCTTTGCGGTCTTGGAATCGAGCAGCCCGATGATGCGGTCGGAATCGCGTACCGACGACACTTCCGGATTGGTGACGATGATCGCCGCATCGGCGTGCCGCATCGCCAGCGTGGCGCCGCGCTCGATGCCGGCGGGGCTGTCGCAGATGATCCAGTCGAAGCTGGCGCGCAGGTCGGTGATGACCTTGGCAACGCCGTCCTCGGTGAGCGCATCCTTGTCGCGGGTCTGCGACGCCGGCAGCAGGAACAGATTTTCCAGGCGCTTGTCGCGGATCAGCGCCTGCGGCAGCTTGGCGACGCCGTGGATGACGTTGATCATATCGAACACCACGCGCCGCTCGGCGCCCAGCACCAGGTCGAGGTTGCGCAAGCCGACATCGAAATCGACGACCACGACCTTGTCGCCGTTCTGCGCCAATGCGGCGCCGAGCGCGGCCGTCGACGTGGTCTTGCCGACGCCGCCTTTGCCCGATGTCACGACCACGACCTGCGCCATCTCAGTGCCTTTCATCATTCGAGCATCTGTTCCGAAAACCGGTAGCCCGCTTGGTGGGGTTCATGCCCTAGTTCAACGCCGCGATTTTTAACATGCCGCCGTCGAGCCAGGCCTGGGCCGGGACGCGGCGCAGGCCTTCCTCGATGTCTTCCGCCGTCTTGTAGTAGGAATCGATGGCCAGAAGCTCGGCCTCGACCCGATGACAAAAGATGCGCGCGCGGGCATTGCCGGCGGCGCCCGCCATCGCCCGGCCGCGCAACGTGCCGTAAATGTGGATCGATCCGCCGGCGATGATCTCCGCGCCTGATCCGACCGAACCCAGCACCGTGATATCGCCGTCGATGAAGACGATGGACTGACCCGAGCGCACCGGCTCCTGGACCAGGAGGGAGACCGGCAGTTCTTTTTTCGAAGGCGCGGCGAGCGTCGGCTCGGGGATTTCAACGTTGCGCGTGCCGCGTCCGCCGCGAAGAATGGGTGGCAGGCCGGCTGGCGCCGTCGCCTCGTCGATGCCCTCGATGCCGAGGATGCGGATATTGCGTTCCTCGAGATTGGTGATGAGGTGCGCGACCGCATTCGGGCTGAGCTGGACCTCCGACAGGTCGAGCGCCACGCTATGGCCGGCGAAGAAGCCCTTGGAGCGCTCAAGATTGGCGTCGAGATCGGCCAGCCATTCGACGATGGGCGGCTTCGGAGCGAGCACGAAAGCCATGTACGAGCGCGCGCGAAACATCAGCGACTGGCGTTGGCGAACGACGCTCGACACGTGGCCCTCCGATTCGTGACGGTCCATTGGTTAACAAACTGGCTGGGTATGGTTAACGGATGGTTAACGGCACCGGGTCGTTGCGCCGATGACGGCGCCGGAGGCCACCGCACGTCCGTCAAGTTCCCCTGCCGATTGCGACCGCAAAACCGCTAAGGTTGGTTTTCTGCCGCCCGGACCCCGTCATGACCCAGCCGCGCCATCGTCTGTCCTACTCCTCGCCGTTCACGCGGCCGCCGCTGCGACTGCCCGGCAAGGCGCGCATGATCGTCTGGTCGGTGGTCAATATCGAGGAATGGGAGATCACCCGGCCGATGGCGCGGCAAATCTCGCAAGCCCCCATGGGACAGAGCGCCATTCCCGACATGCCGAACTGGACCTGGTACGAATACGGCATGCGGGTCGGCTTTTGGCGCCTGCTGCGCGCGCTCGGCGCCGCCGGCGTCACCCCGACGCTGTCGATCAACGCCAAGGTCTGCGAGACCTATCCGGAGGTGGCGGCCGCGGCGCGCGATGCCGGTTGGGAATTCATGGCGCACGCCTACGTGCAGATGCCGATCCAGCAGATCGAGGACCAGCGCGCCGTCATCAGGCAATCGGTCGACCTGATCGAGAAATTCACCGGCAGCGGCCGCACGGTTGGCTCGGCCCCGGCCGCGGCCAGACCTTCCACACCCTGGATTACGTCACCGAATGCGGACTGCGCTGGTTCGGCGACTGGATTCTCGATGACCAGCCGCTGTGGGTCAAAACCGCCAACGGCCCGATCCTCTCCATTCCCTACAGCGCCGAGATCAACGACATCACCTTGATGGTGTCGCACCACCACGAATCCGATGTGCTGCTGACACGGACCATCGACGCCTTCGACCGCCTGTATGCCGAATCCGCCGAGTCGGCCCGCGTCATGGCCATCGGCGTGCATCCCTATGTCACCGGCGCCGCGCATCGCATCAAATATTTCGAGCAGCTATACGACTACATCAACCGCCACGACGTCGTGCATTGGACCGGCGCGCAGATCTACGACTGGTACGAAAAGCTCGTGCCGGCCCCTCAAGCGGTTTTGTAAACGGCCTGTTTGGTAACGACGAAGTCGACGCGGCCGTCGCGCAGCGCCTTGCGGCACTCGTCGGGACGATTGACGATCGGCTCCTCGTGCACATTGAAGCTGGTGTTGACCAGCACCGGCAATCCGGTGGCATCGCGGAAGCGCCGCAGGATGCCGGCGAACAATGGATTGGTCGCCTCGCGCACGATCTGCGGCCGCGCCGTGCCGTCGATATGGACCACCGCCGGAATGCGCTCGCGCCACTCCGGCTTGACCGCGCAGGTAATCGTCATGAAACGCGCCGCGTAGCGGTTCGTATCGGTGATCTCGAACACCCGCCCGGCGTCTTCCTCGAGCACGTAGGGTGCGAACGGCATGAACTCGGAGCGATCGAGCCGCTTGTTCAGATCGTCGTTGATGGCGTGATCGTGCGGGCTGGCCAGGATGCTGCGATTGCCGAGCGCGCGCGGGCCATATTCCATGCGCCCGCAATAGATGGCGCCGACCTTGGCGGCGGCGATGAGTTCGGCGGCGATTGCGGCGGGCTCGCCGGCGATGCGCCGGACGCCGGCGGTGGCGCCGAGGCAGTCGTCGATGCCGCCGTCGTAGTCGCGGCCCAGATAGACGTCGTCGAGTCGGCGCCGCTCTTTGAGCCAGGTCGCCAGCCCGTCGCGCTGCAGCAGGAACGCCAGCGCGTTGCCGACCGCGATGCCGTCGTCGCCCATGGCCGGGAACACGAACAGCTCGTCGAGCGGCAGAGATTCGGCGAGCAGGCGGTTGAGCCGCACATTGGCGAACAACCCGCCGGCTAGCCCGAGCCGCCGCGCGCCGGTTTTAGTGAGCCAATAGCGGACGACGTCGCCGATGACGTCTTCGGTGACCTTCTGGATCGAGGCGGCGATGGTTTCGCGGGCGTGGCCGCGCAGGATGTCCGACACGCCGTGTTCCAGGCCGTGCCAATCCTTGAAGTCGGTTTCGACCAGCCCCGAGGCTCCGGCGCGGAAATGCTTGGCCAGTTCCGGCGCCAGCAGCGGTTGGCCGCGCGCCGCCAGCCCGGTCAGCTTGCCTTCATGACGAAAGGCGCGGAAACCGCAGGCGATGGTCGCCTGCGCATAGGCGGTGGCGATGCTGTTGCCGTCGGGGCGCTTGGTCAAATTCATGCTGTCGCCGACGTGACAGGCGAGCGTGCCGTTGGCGAGCGAGCGCACCGAGTAGCTGATATTGTCGCCGATGCCGTCGGACGTGTAGATCAGCGCGTCGTGCCAATCGGTGTGAAACAGCGCCGACAGCGCATGCGCCTCGTGATGATTGATGAACTGGATTTTGACGTCGGGCCGGAACGAATTGTCTTCGATAAATTCGTCGAACCGGAATAACGCTGCAGGGTCGCCGATGCCGCGCCGGTACGCGACGGTGACGATATCCCGTTTGGCGTGCTCGCGGCTCCGCCAGCGCTCCGTGGTGTAGTATAAGTCGCGCGGCAGCGAGAACCGCAGATAGCGAGTCGGAAAGGTCCCGCAGCCCAAAGCGATCACGTCGACGTCGCGCCGGCTCCAGCCGGCGATGCCGAGCACTTCGTCGATCGCCAGCCAGGGAATGCCGTCGCCCCAGCCCTTGACGCGCGTCAGGCGTTCTTCCGCAACCGCGGCAATGAGCGTGTAGTCGTCGAACGCGGCGGCCGACGCATCATGCCCGCAGGCGTGGAATCCCAATATCCGCATGGCGTTTTTCTGAAAGCCAATAACGAGGAATGGTGCCGCATCTCGCGTGACAGGCACCTTACTAGCGATTGCTCAGCACGAGGGAAAGCGGGGTGCGCCGCAGCGCGGATTGCCGCCGCCACCGGTGTGAGCGGATCGGCTACCGTCCCTTGAAATGCTTGTCCAGACCCTGCCAGCCTTCGAAATAATCGTGCTGCAGCTCCGAGGAACTCGATGGCGTAGCGCGTCAGCCGCATGGCGTAGCGGCTTTCGAACATGAACGCCATGGTGTCCTCGATCTTGTGCGGTTTCAGATCGGCCTTGGTCGCGCGCTGCCAGGTCTCGGCGTCGGGGCCGTGGGCGGTCATGCAGTTGTGCAGGCTGGCGCCGCCCGGCAGAAAGCCTTCCGCCTTGGCGTCGTAGACGCCGCGCAACAGCCCCATGAACTCGGTCATGACGTTGCGGTGGTACCACGGCGGGCGGAAAGTATCCTCACCAACGAGCCAGCGCGGCGGGAAGATCACGAAATCGATAGTGGCGGTGCCGGGCACGTCGGACGGCGCGGTCAGCACGCTGTAGATCGACGGATCGGGATGATCGAAGCTCACCGAGCCGATCACCATGAAGCGGGCGAGATCGTATTTGTAAGGCGCGAGATTGCCGTGCCAGGCGACCACGTTGAGCGGCGAATGGTCCATCTCGGCGGCCCACAGATTGCCCTGGAATTTCGCCACCATGACGCACGGCGCCTTGGTGTCCTCGTAGGCCGCGACCGGACTGAGAAAATCGCGCGTGTTGGCCAAGCCGTTCGAGCCGAGCGGGCCGAGCTCCGGCAGCCGCAGCATCGGTCCGTAATTCTCGCAGATATAGCCGCGCGACGGCCCGTCCGGCAGCTCGACGCGAAAGCGCAAGCCGCGCGGGATCACCACGATCTCGCCGGGCGGCGCCTCGATGACGCCGAGCTCGGTGACGAAGCGCGCGCGGCCCAGCTGCGGCACGATCAGCATTTCGCCGTCGGCATTGTAGAAGCAGCGGTCGGTCATCGAGCGGTTGGCCGCGTAGATGTGCACCGCCATGCCGACCTGGGTGGCGACGTCGCCGTTGCCGCCCAGCGTCACGATGCCGGCAACGAAGTCGGTCGGCTTTTGCGGAACCGGGATCGGGCTCCAGCGCAGTTGCGTCGGCGTGGCATCGACGTCGTTAAACGGCGCGCTCCGCATCGGCCCGTTGTCGATCCGCGCATAAGGCCGATGCACGACCGACGGCTGGATGCGGTAGGTCCAGGTGCGCCGGTTTTCGGCGCGCGCCATGGTGAACGCGGTGCCCGAGATCAATTCGGCATAAAGGCCGTGCGGCGGACGCTGCGGCGAATTGCGGCCGACCGGCAAGGCGCCGGCCACCGCCTCTGACACGAAATGATTGCCGAAACCGGATTGGTATTGCAGCGGCGCTGTAGTGCGCGTGTCTTTACTTTCGGTTTTGCGGATTTTCGTATCTTGCGACATGGGTGGCGACATGGGTGGCGACATGGGGGACCTCGGGGGACCTCGCGAGCAGGGCGCGCGCCGCGCCCCAGGCAATAATTGGTCGCGCTCGTAACTAATATCGACCTTTCGGCGTCACGACGCAAGCTCTTTGGAACGGTTCCAAGTTCCGGTTGGGTGATTGACGCCGCAATTCGCCTTGCCTGCCGCACATTGTCTCCAAAAAGCCGCCCGCTTGGCTGGGCATTCAGCCTCTCAAGTCGTGGGGACCCACTCATACGATTCGCGAAAGCGCAGCGTCGCAAGACGCTGCGGCGACGCCATTCCGTGAGGAGCCGGCATGCGAGCCATTGTTGCCCTGTCCATTCTCTTGCTTGGCGCCCACGGCGCCGCGCCCGAGGTCGAGTATGGTTCGCTCATCGGCAAACATTTTCGGGCGGGCCACGATGATGCATCGCCGTCCCTGATCGAGATCGAATCATCGACCGGCCGGGGCGACCGGCTGATGGTCGCAGCCATGCAGGCCAGCGAGGCGCCGCCTCAACAAACCTCAGATGCGGTGACCGAGGACAATGGGGCCGGCAACATTGACGTGCCGCCGGTCGACATTGCGCCGGTCGCCGCCGAGAGCCTGCCGCAGGCGGACTTGCTCGGCGATCTCTGCAACGCGCTCATGACTTCGGCGGAGGACAACAACCTGCCGGTGCCGTTCTTCGCCAATCTGATCTGGCAGGAGAGCCGCCTGCGCAAGGATTCCGTCAGCTCCAAAGGAGCGCTCGGCATCGCGCAATTCATGCCGCAAACTGCCGCCGAATCCGGACTGCATGATCCGTTCGATCCGTTCCAGGCCATTCCGGCCTCGGCGAGGCTCCTGCACGAGCTTCGCGAGCAATTGGGCAATCTCGGTTTTGCGGCCGCCGCCTACAATGCGGGCGCCGGTCGGGTGACGGCGTGGCTGGCGCATCGCCAAGGGCTGCCGCGCGAGACGCGCGACTACGTGGTGCGCGTCACCGGGCGCTCCGCCGAGGACTGGCGCAAGACGCCGCCCGACGATGCCGCACTGACGTTTGCCAACCACCTGCCCTGCCGCAGCCTGCCGGCCTTCGCCAGCGTCGAAGAGGCGCAAAAGCAGCAGGAGGAGACGGCGCCGGAGGCCGTCAAGCCAGGCCAAGAAACGGCGAGCGCAACCGCGGTCGTAGAGCAGACGGCAAAACCGCAAGACGCGTCGGCCAATCAAGACGCCGACCGCGAACGTCCGCATTCAGTTCGGCCGTATGTTTGGGTCTCGCCGTTCAAACCGGTGGAGGAAGTTCGGCGGGTTTCGTTTCGCCATCGCGCCCGGTCTGCAGTTCGGCTGGTCTATCGTTCCTCTTGTGATGTCCGGATTTCTCGATGCGCCCGGCCGCGATCGTAAGCGGGCCCGCTCGGCCGCCCGTTGCGCACCAGCCGCGAACGCGACGCCGCCGCCTGAGCATGTTGCCGGCCGGCGCCCTCGTTCACCCCGCGGCGGCGCCGAGCGCCCGGCGCCGCATGCCGAGCGCCAGGATGCGCTGCAGCAGGTCCGGATAGTCGATGCCGTCGTGCTTGGCCGCCGAGGCGAACTCCTGACTTTCGGCGATCTCGGGGTTCGGATTGGCCTCGAGGAAATACGGCACGTTATCGGCTGACAGGCGGAAATCGATGCGGGCGTAGCCGTCGAGCTCGAGCGTGCGGTAGATGCGCTTGGCGAAGCGCTGGATGCGCGCCACCAGTTCGGGGCCGAGATTCTTGGCCGGGCCGTGGAGGATCTGCCGGCGTTCCTGATAATCCGGATCGTGCTTGACCTTCTCGGTCGCGATCAGCCAGTCGCCCTGCGGCATGTTGCCGAATTCCAGCTCCCATACCGGCAGCACGCGGAGCCGATCGTTGCCGAGCACGCTGACATAGATTTCGCGGCCCTCGATATATTGCTCGGCGATGGCCGGCGTACCGATGCGCTGGTGAATGAAATCGACGCGCTCGGCGAGCTTGGCATCGCTGTCGACGACCGAGGCCTGCGAAATGCCGTAGGAGCCGTCCTCGTTGAGGCTCTTGACGATCAGCGGCAACGCCAGCCGCGCCGGGCGGCGCACCTTGCGGCGCATCGGGAACACCGCGAAGGCCGGCACCGGAATGCGATGATAGTGCACCAGCGTCTTCGACAGATCCTTGCCGCGCGCCAGCATCAGGCCGCGCGGATTGCAGCCGGTATAGGGCACCCGCATCAGCTCGAGAAAGCTGGCGACGTTCTGGTCGTAGATCGCCTCGCCGTGAAACTCCTCGAGCAGCGTCAGCGCCACGTCGGGCTTCCAGCTTTCGATCTGGTCGCGGATCGGCTTGAGCTCGTCCTGCACGCCGAGCGGGCGCACCTCGTGCCCGGCGTGGCGCAGCGTCTTGACGACGTCGTACTCGGTCTTCCAGACGTTGATTTGCTGCTCGGTGTATCCCTTCGTCGACTCCGGAGGGATCAGGTCCGGGTGAACGAGCACCAGGACACGAAGCCGTTTCATAGCGCGATCCACTTTCGCCGCGACGAACCAAACAATGCATGCATCGTCTTGGCGGTCAACAATACGGTAAAGTCCATGATCAGTTTGCGCTCGGAGCCGACCGCGCGCAAATCAAGCTCGCGGCAGCGATGGATCATTTCGTTGAGCACGGCATCGAGCGTGAGCTGGTATTCGCCGGTCCACTTCGCAACCAGCTCGCGCAGCTGCGCGCGGTTGCGCCTGATGAACGATGAAGCGGCTTCCGAGCGGCGATGTTTCGGATCGGCGGAAAACAGCCGGCGCAGATCGCGGTCGTAGGTCTTCGGCGCGTCGAAGGCGTAGAGCGCCTGACGTTTCTTGTAATGCTCGCCGAGCGTCTCGTTGAGCTCGCGAAGCGGCTCGACCCGTTCGCGATAGGTGAGCAGCGGACGTTGCGCGGCGATTTCCGTCATCAGCTCGTCGACATATTCGAGCTTCTTGAGCGCCGGCCAGCCGGCATAGCGCGTGCGCCACTGCGAGCGCGGCCGCAGCCACACCGCGAACGTCTCGGCGAAATCCTCGTCGGGATGGCTCTGCGCGTACCACAGCCGCAGGTGCTGGACGAATTGGCGGCTGGCCGGATTGGGCCGGTAGTAGCGCGGGTAGCGTCGCGAGCTCGGCCCGAACAGCTGCTGCCAGCGCCGGCGGCGGGCCAGCGCATAGGCATGCTGCACGACATGGCCGGCTTCATGCCGGAGAATGGCCATGCACTCCGACCAGGTGCCGCCCTCCACGTCGATGATCATTTTCCGCTCCAGCCGCATCAGCCGGGGATGCGCCAGATAGAACGGAATGGCGATGCCGGGCGTGCTGTCCGGGCTGAACCATTCGCTCGACAGCCAGGCGTGGGGGCGGACCCGGATGTCGCGCTCGGCAAGCTCGCCGTGGAGCAAGGTGAGGCAATCCTCGAGCCAGGTGCCTTCCACCGTCACATGCAGATTTTTCAGCCGGACCTTCAGGAGCTGATCGTCGGACAGCGAGGCCCAGGCAAATTTCCGGCGCGGCATATGGCTTTAGGGACTTTGGGCTGCGGGGCTTTGGGACTTTAGGACCTGAAACGAACCATGCTTGGATCGTGTCACGCCGGGCCGTTGGCGACAACCGCCCTGCCGCCGCCGATCCGCCAGTCCGGCGCCCGGCTTTTAGTCCTCCAGGCTGGTCCCCTTGGTCTCCGGCGTGCGCAGGATGGCGATGATCGCCAGTACGGCGTAGAGCATCACCAGGCCGCCGATATAGATGTAGGCATCCTTGACGCCGTAGATCCGCAGAATCTGCCCGGCGACGATGGGAATGAGGCCGCCGCCGTAGACCTGCGCGATCTGATACCCGGCGCTGGCGCCGGAGGCGCGATAGCGGGTCGGAAAATTCTCCGTATAGAAGGTCGGGATCGCGCCGTAGCCGAAGCCGAAGACGAAGCCGAAGCCGATCACTTCCGCGATCACCGCCAGCAGGAAGCTGCCGGTATTGACCAGATAGAAATACGGAATCGCGAATACCAGGAACACGCTGGCGGCGATCAGGAGGATGGTCCGGCGGTTGATGTAGTCGGCCAACAGCGAGCCGATGATCATGAACACCAGCATGAAGCCGGCGGCGATCAGGCCGATCGCTTCGGGCTGGTTGCCGGTGAAGCCGACCGCCTTCATGTAGCCGGTGCCGAACACGAAGTAGAGAAAGAACGCGCCGCCGAACATGGCGTTGACCAGCGACGTGCGCAGGATGGTCCACGGCATTTCGCGCCACACCTGGCTCGCCGGATATTTGAGGACCGTGACCTGCGCCTTGTGCTGTTCGAAGACGAAGCTGTCCATGGTGCGGGTGCGGATGATCAGCCCGACGATCGCCACCAGGAAGCCGACGATGAAGAAGATGCGCCAGCCCCAGGCGACGAAATCCTCCGGCGTCATCAGCGATTTGACGAAGATCACCGAGCCGAAGCCGAGCAACAGCCCGATCGGAATGGCAAACCCGACCCAGGCGCCCCAGAAGGCGCGGAATTTCGACCGCGCCGCCTGCTCGACCACCCAGGTCGAGGCGGTGCCGAACTCGGCGCCGAAGCTGATGCCCTGAAACAGCCGGAACAGGATCAAGAGCACCGGGGCGGCGACGCCGATGCTGTCGTAGGTCGGCGTCAGCCCGATCGCCAGCGTGCTCAGGCCCATCAGCACCAGCGCATAGACCATGGCGTCCTTGCGCCCGTAGACGTCGGCGATGTGACCGAAGATGAAGGCGCCGACCGGCCGGATGATGATGCCGAGGCCATAGACGCTGATCGCCGCCGCAACGGCGGCGAGCCCCGGCAGCTTGAAGAAGACGCCGCCCCACACCGTCGCGGCGATCACGCCGGTGACCAGATAGTCGTATTGTTCGATCACCGAGCCGACAATGCTCGCCAGCGCGACCTTATAGATCTGGCCGACCGTCGGGCCATCGCTCGCCATTGCAGCCGGACTTCCGGTCGGAATGCCATTCGGACTTGCGGCTATCCCACTCATCGCTTTTCCCCCCGGTCGCCGACTTCTTCGCTTTTCGCGAACGGCATGCCTGGCCACAATGGCACCGTGCGATTATTGCAAATTCCGGTCGCTCCGGCGAAGGAAATTGCGGTTCCCTGCGCCCGGACCGGCCGCGTATCATGCCGCGCGTACTGTCGAGCGCATGCCGGGATGCAGGGAAGATGCCGGAAGAAATCGTACCGGTTCTCGTGGTCGGCGGCGGTCCGGTCGGGCTTGCGCTTGCCGGCGATCTCGGCTGGCGCGGAATTTCCTGCACATTGATCGAACAATCCGACGGCTCGATCTATCAGCCGCGCATGGACCTGGTCGGTGTCCGCACCATGGAATTTTGCCGGCGCTGGGGCCTGGTGCCGGCGGTCGAAGCCTCGCCATACCCGCGCGACTACGCGCAGGACAATATCTACCTGACCAGCCTGACCGGCCATGAACTGGGCCGCGAGCGCTTTGCGGGTATCGGCCAGGCGCCGCCGCCCAAGGAGAGCCCGCAGCGGCGCGAGCGCTGCCCGCAGAATATGTTCGATCCGATTTTGCGCAGCTTCGCGGCGTCGCAAAAAGGCGTCGCGATGCGCTACCGCACCCGGCTGGTCTCGTTCACGCAGGATTCCGGTGCCGTGACCGCCACGGTCGAAAACGCCGACAGCGGCGTGCGCCAGGAGATTGGCGCCCGCTTCATCGTCGGCTGCGACGGCGCGCGCAGCCTGGTGCGCGAGACGCTCGGCATCGCCATGCACGGCAATCCGGTGCTGACCTACACCACCAACGTGATCTTTCGCTGCCCGGATCTGCTGTCGTTGCACGACAAGGGCAAGGCCTACCGCCACATCTTCATCGGCCCCGAAGGCACCTGGTCGACCATGGTGGCGATCAACGGCCGCGACGAATGGCGGTTCTCGATCATCGGCGGCGCCCGGCAGCACGACTACACCACCGCGGAGATCGCGGCGGCGATCCGCCGCGCCGTCGGCCGCGACTTCGCGTTCGAGATTTTGAGCGTGCTGCCGTGGGTGCGGCGCGAACTGGTGGCCGAGCGCTATCGCCACGGCCGCGGTTTCATCGCCGGCGATGCCGCGCACGTCATGTCGCCGACCGGCGGCTTCGGCATGAATACCGGCATCGGCGACGTGGTCGATCTGTCCTGGAAGCTCGCCGCCGTGCTCGAGGGCTGGGGCGGCGAGCGCTTGCTCGATTCCTACGGCGCCGAACGCCAGCCGATCGGCGTCCGCAACGTGACCGAAGCCAGCGGCAATCTGCGCCGCATGCTCTCGGTCGAGCCGCATCCCGACCTGCTCGACGACACGCCGCAAGGCGCGGCGGCGCGCGAGACGGTCGGGCGCGCGTTCTCCGAAACCATGCGTCGCGAATGGTTCACGCTCGGCGCCCATCTGGGCTATCGCTACGAAGGCTCGCCGATCTGCTGGCCGGACGGCTCGACCGCGCCGCCCGATGATCCGAACAGCTACGTCCCGACCGCGCGGCCCGGGCACCGTGCGCCCCACGCCTGGCTCACCGACGGCCGCTCGACGCTCGATCTATTCGGCCGCGGCTTCGTGCTGCTCGGCTTCGGCGCCGACGCCGAGACAGCGAGCGCGCTGTTGACGGCGGCGAGGCGGCGCCGCCTGCCGATGGCTTTCGCCGCGATTTCCGAGCCGCAGATCGCGGCGCTTTACCAGCGCCAATTCGTGCTGGTGCGCCCCGACGGTCACGTCGCCTGGCGCGACGATCGCATGCCGGAAGACCCGCTTGGCCTGATCGACGTCGTCAGCGGTGCTGCCATGCCGGCCCCGCATCGCGTCATGGCAGCAACCGGCAACAGCGTGTAGGATGCTTGCGACATCCTTGAAGAGGCCCACAATGCAAGTCCCCTCCCGAGACGATCTCGCGCAGTCCGGTACGCTCGAAGAGCTTTACGGCAAGCTGTCGCATGTCGGCATCGCGCCCGGCTGGGCCAAGGCGACGCCGTCGTTGTGGCCGGCGCCGCGCCGAAATTTTGCCCCGGCGCATTGGACCTACGATCAGGCACGCGGCGGCCTCGATGCCGCCGGCCGCCTCATCAACACCGAGCTTGCCGAACGCCGCAACCTGATCCTGTACAATCCGGCCACGACCAACAGCTACGGCACCGTGCGCACCATGGTGGCGGCGTACCAGATGATCATGCCGGGCGAATGGGCACGCGCGCATCGCCACACGCCGAACGCGCTGCGGCTCATTCTCGATTCCGAACCCGGCACCTATACGGAGGTGGACGGCGTCAAGATCGCCATGGAGCCGGGCGACGTGCTGTTGACGCCGAACTGGTCGAGCCACGGCCACGGCAATGACAGCCGGGCCTGCGCCTATTGGCTCGATTTCCTCGACGTGCCGTTGGTGCAACTGCTCGAACCGATGTTCTTCGAGCCGGCCGAGGAAGACAAAGCGCACGAGGCCTTCGAGTCCGCGCCGCCGACCAAGGATTCGCCGTTCGTGTTCCCCTTGAGCGAGACGCTCAAGCGCCTCGATGCCGCGGCGCCCGATCCGGCCGGCCGCTTCGGCACCCAGGTCGAGCTCGGCAATCCGGCGATGGACACGATCGGGCTGTTCATGATGCGGCTTGGCCCGCAAGCCAAGACGTCGCCGTACCGGACGACCGCGAACAATATTTACGCCGCCGTGCAAGGCTCCGGCGCGACCACGATCGACGGCGAACGGTTCGAATGGCGGCGCGGCGACGTGATTGCGGCTCCCGCCTGGCTGCCGCATTTCCACGAAGCCGCCGGCGATGCGCTATTGCTGCGCGTCACCGACGCGCCGGTCATGCAGCGGCTCGGCTTCTATCGGGTCGAGGAACCGGCAGCGACGGCGCACTAGACGCGACCGCCGGAACCGAAACGTGCAGGGTCCCAGCCGCATCGTCGATATCTCGGCGCCGCTCGACAACGACACGGTGCTCGATCCGCCGTTCATGCGGCCGAAGATCGAGTACCGCAGCCACGCCGATACCGCGCCGCTGCTGCTCGAGCTGTTTCCGGGCTTGCGCCTGGAAGATTTGCCCGATGGCGAAGGCTGGGCGATCGAGCAGGTGGCGATCGCGACCCACAACGGCACCCACATGGACGCACCGGTGCATTTTCAATCCAGATCGATCGACGGCAAGCCGATGATGACCATCGATCAGGTGCCGCTCGACTGGTTCTTCCGGCCCGGGGTCAAGCTCGATTTCCGGCATCTGCCGGATGGGCATGTCGTGACTGCGGCGGAAGTCGAGGCCGAGCTCCATCGCATCGGCCACGCGCTCCAACCGTTCGACATCGTGGTGGTCAATACCCGGGCCGGCAGCTGCATCGGCACCGACGAGTATCTGGTCGCCGGTATCGGCATGGGCCGTGAGGCCACGCTTTATCTGACGTCGCGCGGCGTCCGCGTCGCCGGCATCGATGCCTGGGGCTGGGACGCGCCGTTCGCGCACATGCGCGAGCGCTGGCTCAAGACCCGCGATCCGTCGATCATCTGGGAGGGCCACAAGGCCGGCCGCGAAATCCCATACTGCCACATGGAAAAGCTGTGCAATCTCGACCAGCTGCCGGCCGACGGCTTTACCGTCGCCTGCTTCCCGCACAAGATCAAAGGCGGCTCCGCGGGATGGACCCGGGCGGTCGCCCTGTTCGACTGATCCGGCAGAGCAGCCCATGAAGCGAACGATGCGCGTGGCCGTCGTCGGCGCCGGCCTTGGCGGGCTGACCGCGGCCGGCTTCCTGCAACGCGCCGGCTATGCGGTGAAGGTCTACGAGCAGGCGCCCACCTTCTCGCGGATCGGCGCCGGCATCATCCTGTCCGCCAACGTGACGAAAGTGCTGCGCCGCCTCGGCATCGAGGGCGCGCTCATCGCCGCCGGAATCAAATCGCAGTGCTACATCAGCCGCGCCTGGGACACCGGCGAGACGCTGTATGAGATCGTGCTCGATGCCGCGAGCGAGCAGCGCTTTGGCGGGCCGTATCTCAACATTCATCGCGGCGACTTGCACGCGGTCCTGGAACAGGGCGTCCGTCCCGGAACCATCGCGTTCAACCATCGTCTGGTCGATCTGGCGGTGGCGCCCGATACCATCCGTCTCGTCTTCGACAATGGCGGGCAAGCAGAGGCGGACATCGTCATCGGCGCCGACGGCATCCGGTCCAGGGTCCGCGAATTCCTGCTCGGCCCCGAACCGCCAACGTTCATCGGCGCGGCCGCGTATCGGGCAATCTTTCCGGCCGAGCGATTGCGCGGCTTCAAGATCCCCGATTGCACCAAGTGGTGGGGCCGCGATCGGCACTGCCTGCCCTACTATCTGACCAGCCGACGCGACGAAGTCTACGCGATCGGCGTCGTCCCGGTGCCGCGGTGGGACGGCGATGAAGCCGCGGTGCCGGCGACGCGCGACCAGTATCTGGCAGCGTTCGCCGGTTTTCATGGCGACCTGCAGCGGGTGCTGGAGGCGGTCGACGGCGTGAGCCTGTGGCCGGTCTACGACCGCGAGCGCAACGATTGCTGGAGCGGCGACCGCATCGTGCTCATTGGCGATGCCTGCCATCCGATGCGGCCGTTCATGGCGGCGGGCGGCGCCATGGCGGTCGAGGATGCCGCCATCTTGAGCCGCTGCCTTGCGACCTTCGACGATCCGGCCGTGGCTTTCGCAAGCTATGAAGCCACGCGCATTGGCCGGGTCGGCGAGGTGCAACGCATCTCCATCGCCAATACCTGGATGGGGGGTCCAACCGACACCGATTGGTTCTACTGTTACGACGCCTGCACGGCGCCGCTGGCGGCACCGGGTTGAGCGCTTCGATAGTCCGCTGCCGGTCTTGCCCTGCCGCGAAGGCCGCTGGATGATGCGGGTGGATCGTCTCACTCGGGAGGGTAGCGTGCGTACCAGAAGGCTTTCGGCACTGGCCATTGGGTTGGCACTGTGGCTGGGCGCACCGGGGGGTCCGAGCGCCATCGCCCAGTTGCCGGGCGCCAACCGCGCCTGCGTCGCACTCAACGGCGAAATCGAGAGCAACAACGGGCGGGCCGAAGCTCTTGCCTATGAGCTCGGCGCGACGCTGGTCCAGACCGCCGCGCCCGGCGTGCTCGGCGTCCTCGAATGGCCTTCCCTGTTCGGCTGGGGCAGCCGCGGCGCGGCGTATGCCGAGGCCGCCGCACTGCGGGCCCGCCAGGAATATCTGGCGACCATCGCGGTCCAGGTGTGTCCGCCCGCGCCCGCCGGTCCGCTCTACCGGTAGGCGGTCCGGGACAAATTCAGGACCATGACGGTTCCACCCAAACCGGATCCGATGATCGCGCGCGATCTCGTCGGCTATGGCGGCGCGCCGCCGAACCCGGCCTGGCCCGGCGGAGCCTTGATCGCGGTCAACTTCAATCTCAACGTCGAGGGCGGCGGCGAAGCATCGCTGATCAACGGCGACGACGTCTCCGAGGGCATGCTCAACGACATCGGCGTCGCCACGCAGCGCGGCCGGCGCGTGCCGCTGGTCGAATCCGTCTTCGAGTTCGGCAGCCGGCGCGGCGCCTGGCGCGTGCTCGATGTGTTTGCCGAGTTCTCCGTCAAGATGAGCGTCCTCGGCGTCGCCCGCGCGCTGGAGCAAAATCCCGAACTGGCCAAAGCCTGCGTCGCGCGCGGCCACGAGATGGTCAGTCACGGCTACCGCTGGATCGATTATGGGACCGTCGCGGAGGACGTCGAACGCGAGCACATCCGCCGCGCCGTCGAGATTTTGACCAGGCTGACCGGAGCGCGGCCGATCGGATGGATGACCGGACGGCCGGGTCCCAACACCCGCCGGCTCGTGGTCGAAGCCGGCGGCTTTTTGTACGATCGCGATTCACTGAATGACGAATTGCCGTATTGGCTGCGGATCGGCGGCGAGCCGCATCTGGTCATTCCCTACTCGTATGAAGCCAACGACAACCGCTTCAACGAGAACTCGGGCTTCGCCACCGCCGACGATTTTTTTTCGTATATGCGCGACGCCTTCGACGTGCTCTACCGCGAAGGCCAGCGCGGCGCGCCGAAGCTATTGTCCATCGGCCTGCACGACCGGCTGATCGGCCGGCCCGGCCGCTGCAAGGGCCTGATCAAGCTCCTGGAATACATGCGCAGTATGGATAACGTATGGTTCTGCTCCGGGGCCGACATCGCGCATCACTGGCGCAACAATTTTCCGGTGGCGGCCGCCTGAAAACCGGATTGAGCGTCGCGCCAGAGAATGTCGGACTTGCCGTCGCCGTCAGGGTTTGCCGGCGCTGTTGCGTCTAATCGGCGTTGACGTTCTGCACCATCCAGTTCGGTCCGACGTTGGCGATGCCGACGGACGACGACACTGTCGCGCCGTTCATCAGCCACACCGCCAGGTCGCCTGAGCCGTCGAGCAACAGAATGTCGCTCTTGCCGTCGCCGTTGTAGTCGCCGATCTGCGCGACGCTCCAGTTGCTCGGCAGCGTGCCGACGGCGGCCCCCGACGTGACCTGCGTGCCGTTGGTGAACCAGATCGACAGCGCGCCCGAATTGGTGTCGCGCCACAGAATATCGAGGGCGCCGTCGCCGTTGAAATCGCCGACGCCCGCAACCACGAAATTGCTGGTCACGGCGCCGAGGCTGATGGAATTGGCAACCACGCCGTTTGGCAAAGCCCACAGCGCCAGGTCGCCGGCCGCGTCGCGCCACACGATGTCGCCATTGGTTTCGCCAACGATCGACCAGTTGCTGCCGACGACGCCCAAATTCCTGACCGAGAGGACCGTCGCGCCGTTCATGAACGCGACCGACACGGTGCCGGTATTGCTGTCGCGCCACAAGAGATCGCCCTTGCCGTCGCCATTGAGATCGCCGGTACCATAGAACGTCCAGTTGCTCGCCACGTTGCCGAGGATGGCGCTCGACGACACCGCGGCGCCGTTCATGAACCACATCGAGATATTGCCGCTGCCGTCGCGCCACAGAATGTCGGCCTTGCCGTCACCATCGAAGTCGTGCTGGCCGATGATCGAAAAGTTGGCCGGCACGGCGCCGAGACCCGCCGACTGCAAGAGCGAGCCGCCGTTCATCAGCCACACCGCCACATCGCCGGCGGCATCGCGCCACAGAATGTCGGAGTTGCCGTCGCCGTTGAAGTCGTGGCTGTCGACCATCTCGTCGGCCGGCAGGAACACCCAGGCTGCGCCGGTGCCCGCGCTGTCGAAAGCGCCGCCGGCGATGAGCGTGCGGCCGTCGGACGATAACGCCACCGCGATGCCCTGTTCGGCGGCGCCGATAGCGCCGGTGCCGCTGAGTTTTGCGCCGCGCTGGCTCCATGTCCCGCCGCTTTGGGTGAACAACCACGCCGCACCGGTGAACGCACCGTCCTCGTAGCCGCCGATGGCGGCGGTGCCGGCGTCGGCCGACAGCGCCACCGCGAAGCCTTGCCGGGCGGCACCGACCGCGCCGGTGCCGACAAGCTTCGATCCGGCTTGCGACCACACCCCGCCGCTCTGGGTGAAGACCCAGGCCGCGCCAGTATCGGCATTGTCGCCGTAGCCGCCGACGAGCGCCGTATTGCCGTCGGCGGACAGCGCCAGCGCCGCGCCGAACACCCCGGCGCCGGCTTCATCGCCGGCGGTGAGTTTTGCGCCCGCCTGCGACCACACCCCGCCGCTTTGCGTAAACACCCACACCGCGCCCACGTTGGCGTTGTCGCCGAAGCCGCCGACGAGCGCGGTGGTGCCATTGCCCGACAGTGCGACTGCAGAACCTTGCCGGGGCGTGCTGCCGGCGCCGGTGCCCGTCAGCTTCGATCCCACCTGCGTCCAGCTGTTGCCGTTGCGGGCGAACACCCAGACGGCGCCGGCGTTGCTATTGTCGGCATCGCCGCCGATCAGCGCGGTATTGCCGTCGGACGACAGCGCGACAGAGAAACCGAAGGCGCCGGCGCCGGTCTCGTCGCTGGCTATTAACTTTGCTTGCTGGGTCCACACCCCGCCGCTCTGGGTAAAGACCCACGCGGCGCCAGTGCCCGCATTATCCTGGTCGCCGCCGATCAGCGCGGTATTGCCGTCGCCGGACAGCGCCACCGACCAGCCCGCGTTGGCGGCGCCGATAGCGCCGGTAGCGGTGAGCTTGCCGCCCACCTGCGTCCAGGTACCGGCGCTGCGGGTGAAGATCCAGAACCCGCCGATGCCGCCATTGTCGTTGTAGCCGCCAATGAGCGCGGTGTTGCCGTCGCTCGACAATGCAAGCGAATAACCCTCGGCGGCTGCGCCGCTAAAGCCGGTGCCGACCAGCTTGGCGCCTTGCTGGGTCGCGCGCGGCGACGCATAGCTGAAGCGGTCCGCCGCGCTCGCCGCACTGGTGCCGTTTGTGGTCGTCACTTTTACGTCCACCGCGCCGATCGCGCCGGGCGGCGACACCGCGGTGATCGACGTGGCGCTGTTGACCGCGAACTGCGCCGCGGCCGCGCCGCCGAACGTAACAGCAGTCGCGCCGGTCAGGTTGGTGCCGGTGATCGTGACCGACGTCCCGCCGGCCGGCTGGCCGCCGTTCGGGATGACGCTGGTTATCGTCGGAGCCGTCGGCGCCAGATAGGTGAATTGATCGCCCGCACCGATGGAGCTGGTGCCGCCCGGCGTCGTCACCGTCACGTTCACCGTGCCGGCAGTGCCGGCGGGCGATGTCGCGGTGATCGACGTGGCGCTGCCGACGGTGAACGCGGCCGCCGGCACGCCGCCGAAGCTCACCGCGGTCGCGCCGGTGAAGCTGGCGCCGCCAATCGCCACACTGGTCGCACCCGCCGTCGGGCCGCTGTTCGGCGCGACGGAGCCCACGGTGGGCGCGGCAATGTAAGTGAACTGGTCGGCTCCGCTGCTGGTGCTCGTTCCGCCGCCGGTGGTCACCGTCACGTCCACCGTGCCGGTCCCGGCCGGCGACTTGGCGATGATCGACGTGGCGCTGGTGACGTTGAACCAGATGGCGGCGGCGCCGCCGAAACTCACTGCCGTCGCCGCGGTGAAGTTGCTGCCGCCGATGGTGACGATTTTGCCGCCCGCGGCCGGGCCGCTGGTCGGCGCGATCGAGGTCACCGCGGGTGGCGGCACAGAACTGTAACTGAAGCCGTCTGTCGCATGGCTGGGACTGGTGCCGCTGGCCGAGGTCACCGTCACGTCGACAATGCCGCTGCCAGCCGGCGACGTCGCCGTGATCGAGGTCGCGCCCGTTGACGGTGAACGACGCCGCCGCAATGGCGCCGAAATTCACCGCGGTCACGTTGACGAAATTGGTGCCGCTGATGGCGACGCTGGTGCCGCCCGCCGGGCGCGCCGCTGTTCGGCGCCACCGTGGTCACGGCCGGAGCCGGGATATAGGTGAACTGGTCGGCCGCGCTGGTCGCGCTTGTCGCCGCTGCCGCGCTCACCGTCACGTCGACCGTGCCGCTGCCAGCCGGCGCGGTCGCGACGATCTGGCTGTCGCTGTTGACCGTGAACGACGCGGCGGCGTTCACCCCAAAATGGACAGCAGTCGCGCCGGTGAAGTTGGTTCCACCGATGGTCACGACCGTCCCGCCCAGCGCCGGGCCGCTGCTCGGCGAGATCGAGCTCACCGCCGGCGGCAGATAGGTGAACTGGTCGGCCGCGCTGGCCGCGCTCGCCACGCCGGCCGCGGTGACGGTGACGTCGACTGTGCCGGCGCCGGCCGGCGCCGCAGCGGTGATCGAGGTCGCGCTGTTGACGGTGAACGACGTCGCCGCGGTCGAGCCGAAAGCAACCTCCGTCGCGCCGGTGAACCCGGTCCCGGTGATGGTGACGAGGGTGCCGCCGGCGGCCGGGCCGCTGCTCGGCGAAATCGCGGTGACGGTCGGCGGCTGTGCAAACACCCACGCCGCCCCGGTCCCCACGGTATCGTTATCGTACGGCGCCCCCACGACCAGAGTGGAGCCCGCGCTCGACAGCGCGACGGACTGGCCTTGATACACAAAACCGTCGGCTGACGAGGTGCCGCTGCCGACCAGCTTCGATCCTTGCTGGCTCCAGGTGTCGGCGCTGCGCGTGAACACCCACGTTGCTCCGAAGGAGTCGTTGTCAGCATACCCACCCACCGCAAGGGTGTTGCCGTCGCCCGACAGCGCGACCGCCTGGCCTTGCGAGACGTAGCTGCCGACGCCGCCGCTGCCGACCAGCTTCGATCCTTCCTGGGTCCACGTCCCGCCGCTCTGGGTGAAGACCCACACCGCCCCAACTCCGCTGCTGTCGCTTGGCCCACCCACCGCAAGGGTGTTGCCGTCGCCCGACAGCGCGACCCCGGAGCCTTGCGAGACGTAGCTGCCGACGCCGCCGCTGCCGACCAGCTTCGATCCCTGCTGGGTCCACGTCCCGCCGCTCCGGGTGAAGACCCACGTTGCTCCGACATAGCTGCTGTCGTTCGGCCCACCCACGGCAGCGGTGTTGCCGTCGGCGGACAGCGCGATCGCGGTGCCTTGCTCCGAGGTGGCGCCGCCGGTGCCGACCAGCTTCGATCCCTGCTGGGTCCAGGTGGTGCCGCTGCGGGTAAAGACCCAAGCCGCTCCAGCGCCGGCGTTGTCGTTACGGCCGCCTATGAGGGCGGTATTGCCATCGGCGGAGAGGGCAGCCGCGCTGCCAAAACTCCCGTTTGAGACTTCGTCATTGGCAACCAGCTTGGCACCTTGCTGGGTCCAGACCCCGTTGCTGCGGGTAAAGACCCACACGGCGCCAGTGCTCGCATTGTCTCCAGGCCCGCCCACCAGAAGCGTGTTGCCATCGGCAGACAGCGCGACCGAACTGCCCTGTTCGACGTAACAACATGGATTCGCGACATAGTCGGTGCCGGCGAGCTTGGCCTGCTCGGTCCAGACCCCATTGACGAGGGTGAAGACCCACGCCGCGCCGACGTAACCGTTGTCGCCGTCGCCGCCGATGGCCAGGGTATTGCCGTCAGCGGAGACCGCGACCGACTCGCCCTGGTAGGCCGATCCGATAATGTTGCTGCCGACGAGCTTCGATCCGACCTGGACGAATTGCGCCGCCGCCTCGCGGCTGCCGCCGCCGAGCAGGCACAGCGCGCCCAGCAGGACCAGCGCCGCGCGCGCGAACGCGTGGCGGCAACGAAGGATACGGCCGCAAGGCGCAGCCGCCGTCGTGTCGGTCGACAAGGTAACCCCCCAAATTGCCCGGCAAGCCGGCGCGCCGCCCTGGGCGGTGAACAGACGACGAAATGCAGGCAAGCCCGTGCGCCGCACATCGCGCGATCGGGCGGTCAGCCCGACACGATGCGAATCCAAGCTTAGCAAAGGAGCTTTCGCGGCGACAATAACATTAACATTTGCTAAAGAAGCGCTAATTTGCTCGGTCGTCGCCCAAAGAGCCGAGCGGGAATGGAACTCTTTCGCTCAGTGATTGTCATTTATCTAGCCAATTCGCCTGCGCGCGCCGGTCTTTTCGTCGTTCGGATACCGAATTCGCGCCAGCGGCCGTCGATCACGTTGCTTCAGTCCTTGGCAAAGATCGGGCCACCGCCGAATCTGATAGGCGATGCCGAGGCGCATATCGCTGATCGGCGCTCGAATTCGCGGTGTCGGCGGCATCGGCCGCTGCGTTGACGAAGCTCGCAATGCCGAGTCCGGTGTAGCGGTATTCGATGCGCCCGAAGACATGATCGGTGAAGGCGTAATCGAGCCCGACGCCCGCAGTCCAACCAGAGGCGCTGCCGCCGTTGCTGACGAACGGAGCAGATCCGAGAAGCGCATAGGATACCGAAGGATCGCCCCACGCCCAGCCGGCCGTGCCGAAGACCAGAAAGCGATCAACCGCGACGCCGAACCGGCCGCGGACCAACTCGTAGTCTTTGATCGTCGTGGAGATCGTGAAGGGCCCTCCGGGGAAAACGCCAACCGCGCCGAGCGGCGCGGGTTGCTGATTGTTGCCGGTCAGGTTGGACCGTTGCCAGTCGCCTTCCAAGCCAGCCACGAACTGGTTGAATTGATAATTGCAGCCAACGAAGACACCGGCAAAAGGGCCTGTCACGCCATAGCTGTATGGCGCCAACGGAGCTCCCGCCGCAGCCGCCAGGATTCCGTTCGACTTTTCCAAACCGTAGCCTCCGTCGCCGCCGACATAGACGCCGGTCCAATCATAATCGCGGGAAGCGCGAGCTGCCTTGTAGACCGGTGCCGGCTTGTCGTGGGAGGAAGCGCGCGGCGACTTGTCGACCGGCGCCGAAACTTCGCCGGCCGGGGCGCCCCAATTGAATTTGTAGTTCACCCCGACATCGACCGCGCTCGCGCTGGTCGTAGAAATAGTGGAGAGCTGCGAAAACGGCCGTGCGATGGTCGACGATCCATACGTCGTATGGCGGTACTCGGCGAACGCGTTCCAATTCTGCGCGAATGCGAAGGCAACCCCGCCACCGACCGTCCAGCCGCCGAGGTAGGTGTTGACGGCCTCCGCGGTGCCTGCCGTCGCGAGGCTCAGCGTGCCTGTCAGTTGCGTTCGGATGTATTGATTGCTCGACCAGGCCCATCCACCCGTGCCGTAGAGCAACACATTGTCAAACGCGTAACCGAAACGCCCGCGCACGGTTTCACTGTCAAAGACCGTGGTTCGGTTCGAGCTGGTGCCTGAAGCCTCTCTGCTCGTGGTCGTCGTGGTGCCGCCGGAGGAAATATCAGCCGCTATGCCGAGAACCACGCGGGAAGGCAGCATATAGTCGTAGCCAATCTGGATGCCGCCATGCCAGTCCGATGGATTGCCATAGATGGAGCCCGATGCGATGCCGGTCGCGGTATCGACGGTACTGCCGCTGGTGCGGGACCAACCGTCCTCGACATGAGCGCCGATAGAGAATCCGGTCCAATCGTAATTTGCCGCGGGGGCCTGGTAGGCTGGAACTGCTCGCCTGAAGTCGGCGGCCATTGCAGGAAAGTCCACCGTATCGATCGGTCCCGCGAGCGTAAGTCTCAAGGCGAGCGGCTCGATCGGATGATAGACATAGTCCATGACGCCGTTGGCGCAGACCGCCGCCGGCGGCGGCTTCGCCGCGTTGCACATGGCGAACAGGGCGTCGGGCGTGAGCAGCGATCCATACGCGTAGGTATCCTGGTCGACGGTCGAGTTAAGGAGATTGAGCGCGTCAAGCTGGACACGCCAGCCGTTACCGAACCGGTAGCCCACCCCGGCGTTGATGACGTTCATCGGCGGCGACTGGAAGACGCCGTCCTCGGTGAGCGGTCGCGAGCTGATATAACGCCAACGCAGCGAGCTGAACCAACCGGTCTTTTCGCCGAGCGTGATGCCCGCCGAGGCTGTCATCCATGGCGCATTGTAGACGAAGTTGCCCGGCGCGTTGCCGATCTGCGCCTGCGGATAGCCGGCAAGCGACAGGTAGAGCGCCTCTTGCGCCGTATCGAAGCCGACGAACCGGGCGCGCGAGAGCGCGAGATTGGCATCGACGTGGAGCCAGGAGGCCACACGGTAATCGTCGGTGATCTCGATGCCGGTGCGTTGGCTGGGCAGACCCGCAGTCGTGCTGCCGCTGTCACCATTGAAAAACAATTCCGAATCCTGGTGCAGGTAGAACAGGCTGATTGAGCTGTCGAGGTTCGCTATGGCCTTGGTGCGAACGCCGACCTCGGCGCCGCGCGAGCGCACCAGAAACGGTGTCGAACCCTGCGGCGTCGTCGGATCGCCCGGAACTTCGGTGGTGACCGTGCCGCGCGCGTCGTTGCTGTGATAGCCCATGCCGGCACCGACAAACAATTCGGTTTTGTCGAACGGCCCGAACACCATTCGAAATTTCGGGCTGCCGATGGCTTCTTTGGAATTTCCTGAATTCGCGGGCTGCAGCATTGAATTGACCGACGCCGCGTAATAATCGCCGCGCCAGCCGGTGATGCTGCGCAGCCAATCGGTCCAATGCACCGTGTTCTCGGCATAGATCGCGGCGTTACCCTCGCCGACGTGGTCGACCAGGGTGTTCGACAGGAATTGGCGCTGGACCACGTTGCTCAATCCGATATTGATGTCGTCGTAGCGGGTTTGCGCGCCGAACACCGTCTCAGTCGGGACATTGGCGAACGTGCCGTCGATGGTACGGGAGGCGCCACCGCCAGTGTAGAAACGATCATCGTGCTGATGGAACTGATCGCCGTTGACCGGATCGTTGGTGTCCCAGGTGTAGTTGTTGAACAGATCCATGGTATATTTGACAATGTAAGCATTGGCTTTCCACGATCCGTCGTCGGTGGATTGCGCCATCCGGCCCGACAGCGAAAAGCGGCTGGTGTCGCCGCCGTCGGAAGGGTCGAGTTCGCCATAAAGACCGATCTGTCCCGTCGTCATGGCCCGCAGCGCGACCTGATCGGTGGAGTTCCAGGTGTTGGCATAGGCCATCCCGGTCAGCGAAAAACCGTCGGTCGCCGTGCCCTGGCTGTAACGCACGAGGCCGCTGAACTTTTTCATGTCGTCGGACGTGGCCCAGGGACCGTCGTAGCCGGTGAATTCGCCGGCGTAGAGCAGGTTGCCGCCGCCGACCTTGATCGAACCCAAGGAAAGAAATCTGTCGTAGCCGAAACTGCCGACGGTGACCGACTGGATGTTCTGCTCGACGCTGTCCCGCACCGAGATATGCAGGTCGCCGGCGTTTTCGAAGTCGCCGACGTCGGCGAAATACGGCCCCTTGCGAATATCCAGTCCGCTGACTGTTTCCGGAATGAGCCAGTTGAGATCGGTGTAGCCTTGGCCATGGGCGTGGGTCGGCAGATTGATCGGTATATCGTCCCAGAACGTGGCGAGGTCGGTGCCGTGGTCGAGATTCCAGCCGCGCAGATAGTACTGATTGGCCTTGCCGGCGTCGGCATGCATGATCACCATCAAGCCGGGCGCCGCTTCGAGGAGCTCGCCGGGGCGCGTGACTGGCCGGGCGTTGAGATCCTCGCCCGAAATCGTCATCTGGCTTGCGAGGCTCGGCGCCACGGCGGCGCCGCCGGCGACATTGGGAGCGCCGGTCTCGTAAGGCGATGGCGGAGGCGGCTGGGCGCGGTGGCTTGAGCCGCTGTCGCGGCTTGGCGGGCGCCGTTGGCTTTGGTACGGCCTGGTCAGCGGCTTGCGCTTGCCGGCAACTGTGATGGTCGGCAGGGCGGCGCCACCCGGTTGTGCCGGCCCCGGTGCGGGTGCGGGCATTGTCGCGGCCTGCGCCTCGCCGACCGGCGATGGCTGGGGAGCCGGAGCGATCGCGGCCGGAGGCCCAGCGGCCAGTGACGGCCGCAATAGTGGTGACGGCGGCGTCTGTGCCCAAGCGCCCGCGCAAACGGACGAAATCAGAAAAGACGTCGATGCCAGCAAACGCGGACGCGACAACATGACCGCCCTCTGTCCTCGGGGGGCGAACTCCTACAACGCCTCTATGTCTTAGCGGCTGTATTGGCTCGTAAAACATGGCCGGCGACGTAGCAGTACGCTCTCCCTTGTGCTCCCAGTGACGCCCCTGTTTTGTCCAGCGAACTCCGCTATCCTGTCGTAGCGAGTATGACGCTGTCAAACACCCGGCACATTCGCGCTCATGCTTACTCAGCCAGCGCGCCGGTTTAGGAAGTACGCGCGTGACATTGAACAAGATACGGGTAAAGTCGCGCATCGGCTATGGCGGCGGTATCCGCGCGTCTGCCGTGCGTCGACCTTAGAGGATAAGGTGAAGCGTATCAGAGTAGCTTTGACGTTGCTGGGACTTCTGATCACCACTCCTGCCCTTGCCCAAGCGCCGTCGTTCGCACCGGATCAGCTCATTGGGCTTGTAGCGCCGGTTGCTCTCTATCCCGACCCGTTGCTGGCGCAGGTCCTTGCCGCTGCGACGTTCCCCGATCAACTGCCGGATGCCGCACGTTGGGCGGACGCGCATCGCGATCTCAAAGGCGCGACATTGGCGCAGGCAATGTCTGCGCAGCGTCTTGGCTGGGACCCGACCGTACAGGCGTTGTTGCCGTTCCCTATGGTGCTCGACTTGATGGCGTCCGAGGCGGACTGGGTCGCCAAGGTCGGCAAGGCTTTCTTGGCGCAACAGCAGGATATGCTGGACGCAGTCCAGCGTGACCGGACCAAGGCGATAGATTTTGGTTACCTGAGGAACAACGAGCATATTACGGTTGGTTCGCCGCCAAACGTCGAAATAAACTCAACAAATTTCGCCGATATCGTTGTGCCTTCCTATGATCCAGGTGTGGTCTTTTCCGCCCCATCGGCAGGATCGCCCGTGACTCAGGCAATCCATTTCGACACCCACGTCGAGGTCGGGGGATTTCGGCTGGCCGAATGGAAGTCGGAGAAGTTTCAAGTCATAGGTGGATATTTTCAACCGTGGGGTTGGGGCTTTAGCGGAATTGATTGGTCTAAGCGGACCGTGATAATCAACCGCGCGCCTTGGCAGCGGAATTGGAGTAACCAGGGGGATTACGTGCATCCCTACCCGGAGTTGACGCGCATTCCACCACACGGGTGAGTTCGCCTGCCGGCGCCACCTGGCAAATCCGGCCGACTTATGCCGAACGGCCAAGTGTGCCCCGAAATAGACCAAATGCCCTGTATATGCCCAAAATCTATATGCCCAAAATCGAAAGTCACGGGGAGGTACGATGCAGTTACCCGCTCTGATGTTCATCATGTTGCTTTGTTGGGCCGGCTGGGGCGGACCGGCCGCTGCGGATGATATTCCCCTCGGCCCGCCGGAGCCGATCAAGTCGATGGAAATGGTTCTGGTAAAAGGCGGTTGCTATGAAATGGGAGACGCGTTCGGCGACGGCGCCAACAACGAGAAGCCGGTACACCACGTCTGCGTCAAGGATTTTTATCTTGGCAAGTACGTGGTGACGCAGATGCAGTACACGATGGATATGGCGATCAATCCATCGCTGGAAGCCACCTGTGGGATGACTTGCCCGGTAGAGAACGTGTCCTGGAATGATGTCCAGGAGTATATCAAGAAGCTCAGTGAGCGCACCGGCAACCCGTATAGATTGCCCACGGAAGCGGAGTGGGAGTATGCGGCCCGCAGCGGCGGCAAGGATGAGAAATGGGCCGGAACGAGCAAAGAAAACGAACTTGGCGAATACGCCTGGTTTTACAACAATTCGCACTTCCATAGTCATCCGGTTGGAGAGAAGAAGCCGAACGAACTTGGGCTTTACGACATGACCGGCAATATCTGGGAGTGGATGTCGGATTATTACGACGATGATTACTATGCCAAAAGCCCGGCCGACGAACCCACAGGGGCCGAAACTGGACAAAAACGTGCATTACGCGGCGGCTATTGGGGCGACTTTCCAAGTTGGATCCGCATAACAAGGCGGATCGGTCTTGATCCTGCGGCCAAGGCCGCCGGCTACGGAGTTCGTCTTGTCCTGCCGGCGCAGTAGCGGCCGGGTCGTTCGAGGCTGAAGCTATCGATCTGCGTCACATGAAACAGTCTTCGACAATTTTGCTGTTGGCGGCCTTGTGCTGTACCCCCGCGTTTGCACAGGCCAATCGAATCTCCAACTTTGCCCGCGACTCGCTGACGCAAAGCAGCAAGGAAATAACTGCGGCCGCCGAGCAGATGCCCGCCGACAAGTACGGATTTAAGGCTCCGCCCGACGACATAACCTTCGGCTATCTCTTACTGCACGTCGCCGACATCAATTATCCGCTCTGCTCGCTCATCGGCGGGGTGCCGGCGCCGAAGCTGCCTCAGCTCAACGAGACCGACGCCAAGGATCTTCTTATCGAGCGCATGAAAGCTTCTTTCGAGTTCTGCACGACGGCGCTCGCCAATCTGGATGACAGCGGCATGCAGCAGACCCTCGATCTCGGCGGCGCGAAGATGTCTCGCGCCATGACCATCCTCACCCTCACCGGCACCTGGACCTCGCATCACGAGCTGCAGGAGAAATATCTGCAGTTCAACGGCATTTCCCAATCTCCCCCGGCAAATTGAGCGATGAAGCAGCGGACGATCAAAGCGTTGCTGCGGCGACCGCCTTGCGCGGAGCAGCGGCGGCGCGCCGATTTCGGATGGTCGCGGTTGTTCGCCATCATGTTCGCGGCTGCCGCAGCGCTGGCCGTATTCTCGGCGCGGCCGGCGGCAGCCGACGCCATCCCGACCAATACCATTATGAACGCCTTCGTGAAGGTCGAGCCCAAACAGATCGATCTGGTCGTGCGCATACCGGTGGATTTGCTGCGGGGCCTGCCGTTCGCACAAAAAGGCCAGCAGTTCGATTTGGCTGCGTCCGCGCCAGTCATGCCGCTTGCAGTTCAGATGCTGAGCAATGGTTTCATCGTTCTTGAAAACAACTCGCCCCTCAGTCCGACGGCTGCACGGGGCCGGCTATCCGCCGGTTCCGACCGCTCCTTTGAAGATTATGAGTTGGCCGTCGCCCATGTCGACAACGCACCGGACCTGAACGAGCAAATCCTGGTCGATCAGGCCGACTTCGACGTGCACCTTACCTATCCGATCGCTTCGCCCACATCGCTCTTCAAGATTCAGTCGCAGGTCGCGGCCGACTTGGGCGACGCGACCAAACTGCTGGTTCGTTACATGCCGCTTGGCGAAGGCAGCCGGGCCTTCATCATCCCTGGCGGGTCGGAGCCGATGCCGCTCAATCCGAGTTGGTACAGCGCTGCCGGAAGCTTTATCGAACTCGGAATCGGACACATCCTGAGCGGCACCGATCATCTGCTGTTCTTGTTTTGCCTCGTGATTCCGTTTCGCCGTATGCGGGGTTTGTTCTCGGTTATCACGGCTTTCACTTTGGCGCACTCCGTCACGCTGTTCGCCTCCGCGTTCCATTTGGCGCCGAAAGGCGCCTGGTTTCCGCCGTTCGTGGAAACCGCAATTGCCGCTTCAATCGTCTACATGGCGATCGAGAATCTCTTTGGTCCGAACCTGCGGCGCCGCTGGCTCACCGCCGGCATGTTCGGCCTGGTGCACGGCTTCGGTTTCGCCGACATTCTTGCCGAGAAATTGCAATTTGCCGGATCGTATCTCCTGCTGTCGTTGTTCTCGTTCAACGTCGGCATCGAGCTCGGACAGATGGTGGTTCTGGCGCTGGTATTGCCTGTCCTCGTGTTGTGCCGCCGATTCGTTCCGGAGCGAACGCTCGTCGTCACGCTTTCCACAATCGGCGCTCTCATCGCCAGCTACTGGATGATCGACCGTTTTCTGGTGCTGCGCCAGCAGGACTGGCCGACTGTTGGCGATCTCATCAGCGCGGCGCGCTGGCCTGTGCTGGTGCTGCTGGTCGGCGGCGCAATCGGACTTGCCAGAAAATTGTTGCAGGGATGGTTGGTTCGCCGCGCCGAAGAGCCGTCGGCGTGACCGTGACCGATCAGCCCGTCGTCACCGCCGTCTCGATATTGCTCGGATCGATCTGTTGGTTCAGCCCGGCGTCGAGTTTCTTGCGGTCGAGCTCGCCTTCCCACCAGGCGACGACGATGCAGGCGACACCGTTGCCGGTGAGGTTGGTGAGCGCGCGGCATTCGCTCATGAACTTGTCGATGCCGAGCACGATAGCCATGCCGGGAACCAGTTCCGGCCGCACCGCCGCGAGCGTCGCGGCCAGCGTGATAAAGCCGGCTCCGGTGACGCCGCTGGCGCCCTTTGAGGTGAGCATCGCCACGACCAGGATGGTCATCTGCTCGCCGAAGCTCAGCGGCACATTCAATGCCTGGGCGATGAACAGCGTCGCCAAGGTCATGTAGATATTGGTGCCGTCGAGGTTGAACGAATAGCCGGTCGGCACGACAAGGCCGACGACCGGTTTGGAGCAGCCGAGCCGTTCCATCTTCTCCATCAATTGCGGCAAGACGCTTTCGGACGAGCTGGTGCCCAGCACGATGAGCAGCTCATCCTTGATGTAGCCGAGATACTTGAAGATCGAGAACCCCGCGATCCGGGCGATGATGCCCAGCACCACGACCACGAAGACGATCGACGTCAGATAGAAAGTCGCGATCAAGCCGGCGAGATTGCCGAGCGCGGCCGGACCATATCGTCCGATCGTATAGGCCATGGCGCCGAAGGCGCCGACCGGCGCCGCTTTGACGACAATGGCGATCACGCCGAAGATCGTGTGAGCGAAATCGTCGATCAGCGAGCGCAACGCGTTGCCGCGCTCGCCTACCGCCATAAGCGCAAACCCGAACAGCACCGAGAACAGCAGAACCTGGAGGATATCGCCAGCCGCAAAACCGCCGACAGCGCTGTCGGGGATGATGTGGAGAATGAAATCGACCGATTTCATCTCGCTCGCCTGCTTGGCAAAAGTAGCCACGGCTGCGGCATCGCTCTTGCCGGAGAAGCCGGCGCCCGGTTGCAGCACATTGGCGACGACGAGCCCGAGAATGAGCGCGAAGCTCGACACCACCTCGAAATAGACCAGAGCCTTGACGGCAACGCGACCGACTTTTTTCACTTCCGAAATATGCGCAATGCCCGACACCACCGTGCAGAAGATGATCGGCGCAATCACCATGCGGATCAGCTTGACGAAGCCGTCGCCGAGCGCCTTGATCCAGTCGTTCTTGGCGAAATCTGGAAACAGCCAGCCGACCAGTGCGCCAAGCACGATGGCGATCAGGACCTGGACGTACAAAATCCGATACCAGGGTTTTCTCCCCATGGTTTCATTCATCAAGGTCCCCTCCCGTCAGGAGCATTGTTTTTTCGGCGTCGTCCCGAACTCATGATAGCATCATCGAATAATTCGACAGCATCAATTTGCGGCGCTCGCGCCGCGCCGCGTGACAAGCGATTCGCGTAGCGTCGCTCGTCGGGGAATCGCGGAAAACGCTGCTTTACTCCGCCCGTTGACCGGAGCGTTGAATATGAAGAAGACCATGAAGCGAGCAACCGAAGCTTCAAAACCGACGGCGATCAGAAGTTGTTTCTAATGAAGTCGCCGTTCTAAAAGTGGCGACAGCGTCGTGGTGTTGATATCACCGTCAGCCAACCAGTAGTTGATGTTGCGATTTATTTTTTGAAGTCGGATATCAGCTTGCCTCATTCGATCGTTTATCCGATAGTAGCGTAAAGCTGTGTTCCGTCCGGGGGCTTTTGAAAAGCCGTCGGTGAGGTGGCGCGGCCGTAGAGGGAGGGACGACCATGAAGAAGACCGCAGTGGCAACGCTTGCCTTGGGATGCGCGGCACTGGTTGGGTCGGCTTGGGCTGAATCGCCGCAACCGCCAACACCGCCGCAACCGCAAGCACTGCCGCAAGTCACGGCCGGCAGCCCCTATCTTCAACGCACCAACCCGGCGTTGATGATCACGCCCCAGCAGGCGCTCTCCTGGGCCACTATGAAATCCGCACTCGGCCCAACCTATACCGGCAGCCCTTCCGGTGTTCAGTGGGAGAATTTCGTACAGTCGACCGCGCTGGAGTTCGGCGGGGTTGATCTCTTCATCCAACACCTTCCGTACAGCTTCTACACCGTGAACGATTGGCCGAACCCTCTGACCCATGTCTATGGGTCCGGCGTCGAAGTCGAAAAAATGATTTCAAACGGGACCCCGGTCCCGGTGGTTGCGTCCTACGGAATGACATCCGGAGCGACACCGACGGGCGGTCTCACAGCCCCGATGGTATATTGCCCGTCGACCACAAGCGCGAGCGGCAGCGTCACCACGACTTGTCCGGGTAATATTTCCGGTAAAATAGTGGTCTGTTCACCGTCGCCCTATCCGCCTGCCAACCCTAATAGCAATGGCCCCTATGCCTACCCGAGCGGAATACTCCAATTGTACGCCTATACGGATGCTGAAGCTCGATACGAGTCCAATCCGCCGGGCAATTTCCCGCTTTGGACGGCGGTGCCGCCGACCGTGCAGACGTCTCACTACTACCGCTGGCAATTTAGTATGCAAAGCTCCTGCCAAAATGTGGGGCTTGCGGGCCACGCCGCCGGCGAGGTCTGGGTCTACGATTTATCGCCGGGTGGAGCGTTCGGCCTACTTGAGCGAAGCGTTTACGCCGCAGCCGGCTCACCCGCCCAAGGCGGACCGGGTACAATATTCCAAAATATGCCGACACTTGCTCTCGACCGAGTGAATGGCGCCAAGGTGATAACGGACGCAATGGCCGGTGACACGGCGACGATATGGCTATTGCCTTCCGGCGTCACCAACAACTGCAGCAGTACCGCGAGTACCCCGGGCGGCAGCCCGTCATGTGGTTTTGTGCCGGTTCAGGGCCAGTACGTCGTTGCCTACCTGCCGGGCAAGTACTACGGCACCCCGCAGGACCAGTTCATCAACATCGCCACACACTTGGACGCCCAGTCGCTCGTTGAAGAAGACGGCGCCCTGGGAATGTTAGGCATTATGTACTACATGAACCAGATTCCCCAGTCGCAGCGGCCGAAGACCCTGCAGTTCTGGTTCGACAGCCGTCACTTCATGCCGGGTGCCGAAGGCCAGTGGTCGATCTATGACTACTTCAACCTGAACCCGCAGAAGAAAGCCCCCGTGGTGGGCTACATGTCTCTGGAGCACATGGGCGGTCGGGCTACCCAGGAAACCGGGACGCCGGACGGTCTTGGTGCGGACACCTACAGCTATATCAACGCGGCGCCGGAGGACGGCGGCGACATTGATGCGCTGCTCACCATCTCCAACAACAACCTTTGGATGATCAACGCGGTCAACCAGGCCGGCCAGGACAACACTTGGGTCCGGATGTTCGCCGCTTCCGGTCCGGTGGCGCCCGGAATGCTGGGAGGTTATCAGAAGTCGGTGAACTCCGCCGAGCTGAAAGGATCCCCCGGCTTTGGCTTGGCTGGGGATTGGCCGGGAAACTGGACCCAGGCATATTCGCAGTACACCACCGAAGCTAGCTGCCCTACGCCGACCACTTGCTCCTCAGTCCCGGGTTGGGACGCGGACTACTTTGTGGCCACGGTGGGCGGCATGACTGAGCTCGCCGGCAAGATGATGGCTCAGACCAACTTCAAGATCGTCGCCGACCTCGGCTGGGGCAACATCGCTTCCGGGCTGACTTGCACGATCTCGGCGATTTGCGTGACGACGCCAACGACGGGACTGCTGCCTGACAGCAGCTTTGTCACCCCCATCAATGCGCAGGCCCAGCGCGCCCAGCTGGTCAGCGATTATCAAACCGCGTTCCAATACGTGGCGCAGGGGCAATATCGCCAGGCAATCAATGGGTTGAACACGCTGCAGTCGGACATCAACAACTTCATTGGCGGCACGATTGCAACGAAGTTCAGCATTCTGATCGGTGGCCAGATCACGAAATTGCTGGCGCAGCCGCCGGTGTACACCCACGACTTCAACGGCGACGGCGACAGCGACGTGCTCTGGCGCGATGCCAGCGGCAATCTCGCCCTGTGGATGATGAATGCCAGTTCGACCTTGCAGACCGTAGGGCTCGGCAACGTACCTTCGAACTGGTCGATCGTCGGCCAGCGCGATTTGAACGGCGACGGCAATGCCGACCTGCTCTGGCGCGATGCGGCGGGCGACCTCAGCATCTGGTTCATGAGCGGCAGCAAAATCCTCTTCAGCACCGTGCTCGGCAACGTGCCGCCTTCCTGGTCCATCGTCGGCACCGGCGATTTCAACGGCGACGGCTATCCCGACATTCTCTGGAGCGATGCGTCGGGCAACCTCAGCATCTGGTTCATGAACGGCAGCACAATCGTCTCCAGCGCCGCGATCGGCAACGTGCCTACCCAATGGGTGGTCGCCGGAGCGGACATGCACGGAGACATCTTCTGGAGGAACACCAGCACCGGCGACACCGCGATGTGGGTGATGAACGGCGCCACGGTCTCCAAGGCGGTGGACTTAGGCGTCGTGCCGCTGACCTGGAATATTGCCGGCATTGGCGACTTCGACAACAATGGTTCGACGGATCTGCTTTGGCGCGATGCGGCCGGCGACGTCGCGATCTGGCTGATGAACGGTACTGCGGTCTTGTCGACTTCGGGGCTCGGAAACGAACCGACCGCCTGGTCGATCGTCGCCACTGGCGATTACAATGGCGACGGCAAGAGCGACATACTGTGGACAGACAACACCGGCAATGTCAGCGTCTGGTTCATCGACAACGGCGCGCTGTCCTCGACTGCGAACTATGGCAACGTCGGAACCAGCTGGGCCGTCCAAGCTCTGAACGCCGACTAAAGTGAACATGACGCCGGCGCGATAAAGCTGTCGCGCCGGCGTCTTCCTGCCGAGATCTGTGTCCTCCCTGAAGTGCAGGTCTCCGTCTCCCGGCGGAGGCTTGCTTGGGAGTGTCATGAGCGCGATGCTTTCAGCATGCCTACGCCGGTCATTCGGCTGCCGGAGCGGCATCGCCGCAAACCCGACCTCATGCACTATTGCAATCGGCTGCGGGGCATGACGCGTGGGCTTGCTGCGTGGACGCGAGGCTTACGGCCCCTATGCGTCGTGGCAAGCGTTGCGCTCGGCTGGCCGGCGGCCGCCGGGGCACAGATGTTCACCGAATTTCTCATTCCCACCGCCAACAGCGGGCCCTCCGGTATCACCCCGGGCCCGGATGGTGCGCTGTGGTTCACTGAGGCAAATGGCAACAAGATCGGGCGGATCACGACGGCGGGCGCCTTTTCGGAATTTTCCATTCCCACCGCCGCCAGCGGGCCTTCCGGTGTCACGGTGGGCTCGGACGGCGCGCTGTGGTTCACCGAGCTTAGTGCTGACAAGATCGGCCGGATCACTACCTCCGGGGTTATCACCGAATACCCCGTCCCGACCGGCGCCGCCGGGCCTAATGGGATAACCGCAGGCCCCGATGGCGCGCTGTGGTTCACTGAGCAAAACACCAATCAGATCGGGCGGATAACCACTGCCGGCGTCGTCACCGAATATCCTGTGCCAACGCTTGCCCCTTATTTCGGGATGGTCCTCAATGGAATTGCCGTCGGCTCAGACGGCGCGCTGTGGTTCGCCGGGGCGGGGACCAATTACAACGATCAGTGCTATTCATTTCCGTTCTGCCTTTTGCCCTTCATCGGGCGGATCAGCACCGCTGGAACCATCACCGAATACTCAATGGCCAGCGATGGCTTCGCCGAGCCCTACGCGATTACATCCGGTCCTGATGGTGCGCTGTGGTTCACTGCCGGCGCCGGACAGATCGGCAGGATCACCACCGCCGGAAACGTCACGCGCTATGGTCCTAACTCCAATAACGGTGGCTGGGGCATTACCATCGGAGCCGACGGCGCGCTCTGGTTCACCGAGGGCGGCTGCATTGCGCCGCGGGGGGTTGCCAGCGAGGGGTGCGGCGCGCCACCGCCCCCGGCGATTGGCCGAATTACCACCGACGGAGTCTTTGCTAATTACGCAATATCCAGCGGGACCGTTGAGCCTGTCGGAATAACCGCCGGCCCGAACGGCACGATCTGGTTTACCGAAAGCGGGTCGGGGGACAACAAGATCGTGACTTTTGCGGTCAATGCGCTCCTTGTTCCGCCGACCGTCACAGCCATCGCCCCCGGCAGGGGGCCGGTTGCAGGCGGAACGAGCGTCATTATTACCGGGACCAACTTCACGAACGCGACTGCCGTTAATTTCGGGTCGACCGCAGCGTCGTCGTTCACCGTCAACAGTGCGACATCGATCACCGCGACCTCGCCAGCGGCCAAATCCATCGGGGTGGTGGACGTGACTGTGACGACCCCCACCGGCACCAGCGCGACGAGTGCGGCCGACCAGTTCACCTATCCGCCCACGACCCACGACTTCAACGGCGACGGCTATAGCGACATTGCCTGGCGCGACACCAGCGGCGATGTGGCGGTCTGGCTGATGAACGGCGGCATGGTCTCGCGGTCGGCGGCTTCCGGCGCCGTGCCAAAGAGCTTCTCGATCATCGGCCAGCACGACTTCGACGGCGACGGCACCGCCGACATTCTGTGGCGCGACGGCAGCGGCAATGTCTCGATGTGGTTCATGAACGGCGACGCCGTAGCCTCGGCTGCCGGCGTCGGCAATTTGACCAGCAACTGGACGCTCTACGGCACCGGCGACCTCAACGGCGACGGCAAGGGCGATTTGCTCTGGCGCGATGCCAACACCGGCACCGTGGCGGTCTGGTTCATGAACGGCGCGACCGTCGCCTCGACCGCGAATTTCGGCGCCGTCGCCGGCAACTGGACCATCCTCGGCGACGTCAATGGCGGCATTCTATGGCGCGACGCCGCCGGCGACATCGCGTTGTGGAGCGTGCAGAACGGCCAGGTGACAAGCTCGAGCGGCCTCGGCACTGTGACCGGCAATTTCGTGGTGCAAGGCGTCGGCGATTTCAACGGCGACGGCAGCATCGACATTCTGTGGCGCGACACCAACAGCGGCGCGCTGTCAATCTGGTTCACCAATGGCACGCAGGTCACCTCCGCAGCGGCCGTCGGCACGCTGCCGAGCAACTGGAACGTCGCCCAGATCGGCGACTACAACGGCGACGGCGAGAGCGACATTCTACTGATCGACAGCGCCGGCGACTTGGCAGTGTGGCTGATGAACGGCGCGACGGTGTCGTCGTCGCTGCCCGTCGCCAATGTCGGCACCACTTGGCAGGTGCAGAACGTCAACACCAACTAGGCGAAGGCTCGCTCCGGTTTGGTCCGGGATGGGTCAATCGCCAGCGATTGACGATGTCGACGCGATGTCTGCTTAGCCCCCAACAACGGTCGAATTGATGCAGCGCCGCGGCCGGTAGAAACGGGCCATCTTCGGACATGCTCGCGATTTCAAGAACGACGTTTACAGGTACAAGCCACGTTGCCGAACCTCTTGCGTCGGTAACAGGCTGCGCACGATCGGCGGATTAATCCGGAGTTTCGGTCGCGCAGTTGGCGACGGCATACCCGGCGTTGCACGTGCACGCTCCGTTCGCGGAACACACGCCGTTGCATGAAGTGACGGCATGGCAGACGTGCAATTCGGGAAGCCATACGAGTTGGCGCTACCCGACTCGCCCGTTGTGCCGGCATACCCGGTAAGGCGCCCCGTTCTCAGAGCACGCGCCGTAGGAAGTGCATTCGCCGCAGTGGTGGTCGGCGGCGTGGTCGACGGTTGCCTTTAGTGCAGTGATGGGCTGCTTTGCTGCAGTGGTCGTCGGCTGTTTTGGTGCGGTGGTCGGCTGCCCGGCTGCTGTCGTTCCGGGTCGTGCGGGGTCTCGGCGGCGGCGCCATGGTGCCGGTCGCGCAATCAAATCCAGTCAATCGATGATGACATTAAGATCCAGAGGACTTATCCTCACGTCTTTCCGAAATAAAGAGTGTAAAATAGTGCCGGGCCGTTTCTGAATGCGCAAACGAACCATGACGCAAACCCAGGGTGCGGTGACGGCGGGCTGGCAGGCCTTTGACATCGCATCCGACAAGGGCACCGGCATCGGTGGCTGGCGTGACGACGAGGTCTCGGCCTATCTCGCCAAGGTCCACGCTCTCAACCATGGGACCGCCGCGGGACCGATGGGCGAGGCTGTGGAGCAAAGTTTCAGCCGGATGACGCAGTCCGATATTGCCGCAGCGGTCGCTTGATTGGGGGTCTTCGTGACGACAGGCAGACTCGGCATATTCCTCCTGATCATTTGCTGCACCGACGCAATGGCGCAGAGTGCCCCGCCACCCTCAGTCACGGTGCAACCCGTGGTGAGCCGTCAGGTGACCGAGGCCGGCGATTTCATCGGCCGGATCGTAGCAATTGATAAAGTCGATGTTGTTGCTCGGGTGGCCGGTTTCATCGAGGAGCGCTCTTTCACCGAAGGCCAGCAGGTCAAAAAAGGTGACCTCCTGTTTCGTATTGAACAAGACACCTACAAGGCTGCGGTGGACCAGCAGTCAGCCAACCTCGCCAAGGCCAAGGCGACTGAAGTCAACGCCAAATTGCAGTTCGAGCGCGGGCAAGAATTGGTCAAAAATCAGAACATTCCGCAGTCGACCGTCGACCAGCGTGCAGCCGACGAACAGTCAGCCGCGGCGGACGTTCTCCAGGCGCAGGCCTTGTTGGAACAGGCGAAGATCAATCTTGGTTACACGGAGATCCGCTCACCGATAGACGGTCGTATCGGTCTTGCCAATTTCACGATTGGCAATCTTGTCAGTCCGTCGTCCGGCACACTTGCCACCATCGTGAGCCAGGATCCGATCTATGTGAGCTTCCCGGTGAGCGAAGCTGATATCATCGTCTACAAGCGTCGGGTCGCGGAGTCCGACAAGCCGCACGTGACTCTCCATATCAAGCTGCCTGATGGCAGCATCTATCCGCATCAAGGTCTCACCAACTTCCTCGACGTCAAGGTCGACCCCAATACCGATACCGTGCTTGTGCGTGCCCAATTGTCCAATCCGGATGGCATTTTGGTTCCGGGCGGCATTGTCGGCGTGGTGACGGACCGGGCGACGCCGCAGCCGTCACTCATGGTACCGCAGGCCGCTGTGTTGCTCGATCAGGCCGGTTCCCACGTTTTGATCGTCAATGATGCAAAGACCGTGGAGCAAAGACCCATTACAACCGGCGTCGAGCAAGGTCGCGATATCGTGGTGAAGGACGGTCTCAAGGAGGGTGAACTGGTCATCGTCGAGGGCATCCAGAAGGTTCATCCCGGTCAGAGCGTCACAGCGACCGTGACATCGGCAAAGTAGACATCGATGTTCTCAGGCATCTTCATCGATAGACCGAGGTTTGCGGTCGTCATTGCCATTGTGATCACGCTGGCCGGCGCCATTGCGATTACGGCAATTCCAATTGCGCAATTTCCGGATATCGTGCCGCCGCAGGTGACGCTGACCGCAAACTATCCCGGCGCAGACTCCGAAACGGTCGAAACCACGGTTGCGCAGCCTATCGAAGAACAGATCAATGGCGTTGACAACGCGCTCTATTATCAATCCGCCAGCGGCTCGGACGGCAGCTATACGCTCAATGTGACCTTTGCATTGGGCACCGATCCGGACATCGATACCGTCAATGTACAGAACCGAGCCGGCCTCGCTACACCGCAGCTGCCGCCGGACGTTTCGCATGCCGGGCTGACCGTTCGCAAAAAGTCGGCGGCGCTGCTTCAGGTCATCAACGTCTACTCGCCAAAGAATACCTACGACGCCATTTATCTGAGCAATTACGCCACCATTAACATTATTGATCCATTGGCGCGCATCAAAGGCGTCGGGCAAGTAACCTTGTTCGGTCCGCTCGATTACTCGTTGCGAATATGGCTCGACGTCGACCGGCTGACGCAGCTCAACCTGACGCCCAACGACGTTATTGCTGCGGTGCAAAGCCAGAACGTGCAGGCCGCGCTCGGTCGCATTGGCTCCGCCCCGTTGACGAGCGAGCAACAGGTTCAAATCAACATCAAGACCAAAGGCCGGCTTGTTACCCCGGGGGACTTTGCCCGCATCATCCTGCGTTCAAACCCCGACGGCTCCGTCATTCGCGTCGACGACGTAGCGCGCATCGAGATGGGAGCCAAATCACAGGATCGCTACAGTCGTTTCAACGGCGCGCCGGCCGCCGCGATCGGCATCTATCAGTCACCGGGATCGAATGCGGTGGCTGTGGCCAAGCAAGTGCGCGACACAATGAATACGCTGGCGGCCCGTTTTCCGGACGATCTCGCCTACACGGTATTCTTCGACACCACGGTGTTCGTGAATGCGACCATCGCCGAGGTCATTCGCACTCTTGTCATCGCAATCGTGCTGGTTGCCATCGTGGTTTTTCTGTTCCTTGGTAAAATACGAACGACGCTGATTCCGCTGATGGCCGTGCCGGTTTCAATCGTCGGCACGTTTGCCGTGTTGCTGCTCATCGGTTATTCCGCCAACACCGTATCGCTTCTGGCCTTGGTGCTGGCCATCGGCATCGTCGTCGATGACGCCATTGTGGTGATCGAGAACATCGAACGGGTGATCGAAGCCGAGCCGACGCTGAGCGTGCCCGAGGCTTGCAAGAAAGCGATGGGCGAGATCACCGGGCCGATCCTGGCGATCACTTTCGTTCTTTTGTCGGTGTTTGTTCCAATCGCCTTTATTCCCGGTATCAGCGGCCAGCTTTTCCGCCAGTTTGCCGTGGCGGTATCGGTCGCGATGCTGATCTCGGCCCTGAATGCGTTGACCTTAACTCCAGCCCTTTGCGGCGTGCTCCTGAAACGCGGCCAGACCAATACGGGGTTTATGCGCCATGTCTTGGGCGCGATCGACAGGACGCGTGACGGCTATGTCGCGGTCGTGCGGCGGCTGGCGGGCCGGGCCGTATACTCCGTCATCGCCGTAGCGTGCGTGGTTGGGATCGCCGCATTGTTGTTTGGCATCACGCCGCAAAGTTTTCTGCCGGACGAAGACCAGGGAGCGCTTTTCGCCGCGTTGCGCCTGCCCGAAGGCGCCTCACTCAATCGCACCGAGGCGGTGGTCAAACAGGTCGAAGACATCGTGAGACCGGTCCCCGGGGTTCAGGGCATCTTGTCCGTGGTCGGACTGAACTTCATCGATTACGTTGCCTCGTCAAACCAGGCATTCTTTGTCATCCAGCTCAAGCCCTACGAGCAGCGAACCAATGCCGCGCAGAGCGCAAACGCAATACTGGCTCGCTTGCGGCCGCAGCTTGCCGCGATCGGCGGCGCCATCGCCTTTCCATTCAATCTGCCGCCTATTTTGGGATTAGGAAATACTGGCGGCTTTCAATATGTGCTGGAGGCGCTGCAAGGCCAGCCGCCGACCGACGTAGCGGCTGCGCTGCGGGCGTTGCTTGTTACAGCCAACAGCCAGGCCGAACTCGCCGGCGTGTTCAGCACATATGGGGCCGAAACGCCGCAAATCTATCTCGACATCGATCGCGATAAGGCGCAGGTGCTCGGCGTCAAAGTCAGCGACATTTTCGCCGCGCTGCAGGCGACATTGGGCACCTACTACGTCAACGATTTCAACGTTCTTGGCCGCACCTGGCAGGTGAATGTCGAGGCTGACACGCCGTTTCGCGACCACCTCGACGACATCGATAAAATCTACGTTCGCAACGGCCGTGGTGACATGGTGCCGCTGCGGGCCCTGGCGGAGATCAAGCTCGTGCAAGGTCCGCAAACGGTCGTGCGTTACAATGGCTACCGCGCCGCTGTCGTGAACGGCGCCCCCAAGCCGGGCTACAGTTCCGGCCAGGCAATAGCGGCGATGCAGCGTATATCCGGCGCGACGCTGCCGTCCGGCTACACGTTCGAATGGACCGGAACTGCCTTCCAGGAGGTAGCCGCGAGTGGCGGCACGGCCGTCGTTCTCGGACTCGCCTTTCTATTCGCCTATCTATTTCTCGTTGCCCTCTATGAAAGCTGGAACATCCCTATTCCGGCGCTTTTGTCGGTCAGCGTCGGCATCTTGGGCGCGCTTATAGGATTGGCGATCGCCAGACTGAGCTTCGACGTTTACGCCAAGATCGGGCTCGTCGCCCTGATTGCCCTCTCCGCCAAGAACGGCATTCTGATTATCGCATTCGCAGTCGAGCAACGCGCGCTCGGCAAAAGCATCAGCGACGCTGCCATTGCCGGCGCGGCGCTACGATTCCGCCCGGTGATTATGACGAGCTTTGCGTTCATCTTTGGATTGTTTCCGTTGGTCATCGCCCAGGGCGCAGGCGCCGCCACGCGACATGCCGTAGGCACCCCCGTGTTCGGCGGCATGATCGCTGCCGCGGTCTTTGGAATCTTCCTTATCCCGCTTTTGTTTATTACCGCTGAGAAATTGCGACAGTGGCGCACGAGATAAATAGACCCGCGGGTCGGGGGACGGAAGACAGCCCAATCAACGGAGAGAAGGAAGCAAGCCGCGCCGATAGCCTGCGCCTTGCCGGTCTTGCCGGCGGCGCCGGTTACCAGGATCATGGCGATGTGGTCGTCAGCGCGAACAGACGGTTCGGGCTCAGCGGAATTTCGTTGAGCTCGATGTTGCGGTCGGCAAGGCCGAGCGCGTCCTCGATGGCCTGGGCGAACAGCGGTCCGACCGGGATGGCGCCGGCCTCGCCGGCGCCCTTGATGCCGAGCGGGTTGAGCGGCGACACGGTGACCGTATGGGCGACTTCCATGCGCGGGACTTCGAGCGCGCTCGGCAGCAGGTAATCGGCCAGCGAGGCGTTGAGCAACTGCCCGTCCTCGTCGAACACGAGCTGCTCGTAGAAGGCGTTGCCGATGCCCTGGGCGACGCCGCCATGGATCTGGCCGGCCAGGATCAGCGGATTGATGATGGTGCCGCAATCATGCACCACCACGTATTTGAGCACCTTGAGCATGAAAGTCTGCGGGTCGACCTCGACGATCATGGCGTGCACGCCGCTCGCGGTCGCGCCGCTCGCCGGACCGAAATATTGCGTGGATTCGAGTCCCGGCTCGGTGCCGGGCCGCACCGCGCCGCGCATCGGATTGGCCTTGAGCGCCAGCGCGCCGAGCTTGATCGTCTGGCCGGGCACGCCGACCAGGGACACCTCGCCGTCGGCGATCTCGAGGTCGCCCTCGGCGCATTCGAAATGCTCCGCGGCGAGCCGCAGGATCTTTTGCCGGACCGCTTTCGCCGCCTCGTTGACGGCGTTGCCGGCCACCACCGCGCCACGGCTCGCGAAGGTGCCGGCGCCCCAGTAGAACTGATCGGTATCGCCCGTCACCACGTCGACGTTGCGGACGTCGACGCCGACCTGATCGGCGGCGATCTGGGCGAAGACCGTGAAATGCCCCTGCCCCTGGGTGCCGATGCCGGTCGCCACGCTGACCTTGCCGTTGGCCTGCACCTGCACCTTGGCGCCTTCGTAAGGCCCGATGCCGGTGCCTTCGACGTAACAGGCGATGCCGACGCCGACGTGGCGGCCCGCCGCCCGCAATCGCGGCTGCTCCTGCGCGACGAACGCGTGGTAGCCGATCGCCTCGAGCGCCTTGTCGAGGATCGGCTCGTAATTGCCGCTGTCGTATTCCAGCGGCGCAAAGTCCTGATAGATGATCGCGTTGTTGTAGGGAAACGCGTCGGCCGGAATGAAATTGCGCCGCCTGATCTCGGCGCGATCGAGCCCGAGCTCGCGCGCGGCGATGTCGAGCAGCCGCTCGATGACGAAGACGCCGTGCTGGCGGCCGGCGCCGCGGTACGGCGTGACGATCGGCTTGTTGGTGAAGACCGCCGTAAAGGTGCTGTCGTAGTTCGGCACCACATAGGGCCCGAGCAGCGTGCACTGGCTGTTGATCGGCACCGTCAAGCCGTACGGATTGTAGGCGCCGGTGTCGTGCAGGAACACGTCCTTGATGCCGATAATGCGGCCGTCGCGCGACAGCGCGATTTCCGCATCGTGGGTCTGGCCGCGCTCTTGCGTCGTCGCGAAGAAATGCTCGAGCCGGTCTTCGATCCATTTGACGGGGCGATCGAGCCGCATCGCCGCCCACGGGATGACCACCTCTTCGGGATAGAACAGCATGATCTTCGGCCCGAAGCCGCCGCCGACGAACGGCGCGACGACGCGCACCTGCCGTTCGCCAAGGCCGAGCATTCCGGCAAGGCCGTTGCGCAGGAAAACCGGCGCCTGGGTCGTATCCCATACGGTGAGGTGATTGGCGCGGGCATCCCAATTGGCGACGACGCCGCGGGTCTCGATCGGCGACGACGCGCCGTGATCGTACGAAAAACGGCGGGCCACGACATGCTCCGCGCCGCCGCGCGCGGCTTCGTAGTTGCCGCGGCTCTGCCGGACATGGCCGGCAATATTGCCCCGGACGTCGTCGTGAACCCGCACCGATGCGTCTTCAATCGCCTTCTCGAGATCGACGACCGCCGGCAGCGGTTCGAGCTCGACGGCAATATGGGCCAGCGCATCCTCGGCGAGGTAACGGCTCTCCGCCAGCACGACCGCCAGCGGCTCGCCGACGTGGCGGACCTTGTCCTTGGCGAGCGGCACCTGGGTGCGCGCATTGAAGACGGCGCCGGCGATCGGCGGCGGCGGCACCAGAAGCGGCCCCGGCGCCCAGTGCTCGCCGAGGTCGGCCGCGGTGTAGACGGCGACCACGCCCGCGGCGGCGCGCGCCGCCGCCACGTCGATCGAGCGGATGCGGGCGTGGGCGACGTTGCTGCGCAGGAAGGCGGCGTGCAGCATGCCGGGCAGTTCGACGTCGTCGACGAACAGCGCCTGGCCGCTGAGCAGCCGCGCATCCTCGTTGCGCCTGATGGGCTTGCCGAAGCTGCGCGTCGCCATGGCGGTCAGCTCCGCAACCGTTGTGCAGCAAGCAACACCGCGTCGACGATGTGCTGATAGCCGGTGCAACGGCAAAGGTTGCCCGAGAGCGCCTCGCGGACCTGCGCCTCGTCGGGCGCCGGATTCTCGTCAAGGAAGGTTTTCATGGTCATCAGGATGCCGGGGGTACAATAGCCGCATTGCAATCCGTGGCATTCGCGCATGGCGTCCTGCAGGGGATGCAGATGGTCGCGATCGGCGGCCAGGCCCTCGACCGTCATGATGGCGTGACCGTCGACCTGCGCCGCCAGCATCAAGCAGGACCGGACGGCGACGCCATCGAAGATCACCGTGCAGGCGCCGCAGACGCCGTGCTCGCAACCGACATGCGTTCCGGCGAGCCGCAGATCATGCCGCAGGAAGTCGCTGAGCAGCATCCGCGATTCGACGTTGCGCCGGTATGGCGTGCCGTTCACCGTGACCGTGATGTCGTGGCTGTCAGAACTCACGCTGCGCCCGCTTGTTGGCTTGGTTCAGGGCGCGCCCGGTCAGCACGCCGGCGAGATGCCGCTGAAATTCCTTGCTGGCGTGGATGCTGCCGCCCGGATCGATGGCGCGCCCGACCAAGTCGGCGGCCTGATCGATTGCCGCCGGGCCGATCGGCCGACCGACCAGCGACGCGCCGGCGGCCGCGGCCAGGATCGGCGTGTCGCCGGCATTGCACAGGCTGATCCGCGCGTCGGCGCAGCGGCCCTCGTCATCCATTCGCACCATGCAGGCCACGCCGATGAGAGCAAAATCGCCGCGCCGCCGCGCCACCTCCATGAAGCAGGCGCCGGAGCGCGGCTTCGCCACCGGCAGGTCCACCTCCACCAGCATCTCGTCGGCCGCAAGCGTGGTGACGAGCGCGCCGGCAAAGAATTCGGATGCGGCGATCCATCGTTCGCCCCGCACCGATTGCGCCCGCAGCCTGGCGGCGAGCGCGACGACGATCGCCGGCATTTCGGACGCCGGGTCGGCGTGGGCAAGATTGCCGCCTATCGTCCCGCGATTGCGGATCTGCGGGTGGGCGATGTGCGGCAATGCTTCGGCAACGAGCGGCAGGTCTCGCGCCGTCGCGGGCTCGCGCTCGATCTCGCGATAACGCGTCAAGGCGCCAAGGCGCACGCTGCCCGGCTCGGACTTGCGCATTCCGGCGAGCGCGGTCAGGGGGTTGATGTCGATGAGGACCGCCGGCTGGGTCAGGCGAAAATTCATGGTCGGCATGAGACTCTGGCCGCCGGCCAGAAACCGCGCCTCTTCGCCATATTCGGCCTTCAGCGCCAACGCCTGCGCGAGCGTCCGCGCGGCAATGTATCGAAACGGTGCGGGTTTCATGCCACCAAAACCAACATCGGAGAGTGCGCCGCGCGTGAGTGTGAAAGGAAGGAAACAAAGAATGGCGTGGGAGAAGTGAAACTATCACCCGATTGGTCAGAGACAAGGCTTCCCCGCCCGAAGGCCGCCTGATTTGACTTGCCCACTTTTCTCTCAGCGTGGATAAATATTAGGCGCGGATTCCGAGGCCGTGTCTGCCAATATTTTGCGATGCGCTCCCGCACTGCAATATCGTCACCGCCGGACAGCCAAGCCACACTTGGTCCGGCGCTTGCATCGGCTTCACAGGTCACAGAGCTCATGCGAGGCCCGGGCGAAGCAATCCGCGACGACGGCCCTGCGGCATCGCCCACGGCGCCCGTGGTGCGCGCGCACGGCGTTTCCCTGACCTATCAAACAGCGGACGGCGAGGTCGAGGCGCTCTCGAACGTCGATCTGGATATCGCCGAAGGCGACTTCGTCTCCTTCATCGGCCCGTCCGGCTGCGGCAAGACCACGCTGCTGCGTGTCATCGCCGACCTCGAGCGTCCCACGGCCGGAACCATCCTGATCAATGGCGTTACGCCCGAGGCGGCGCGGCTGCAGCGGGACTATGGCTATGTCTTCCAGGCGCCCGCGCTCTATCCGTGGCGCACGATCGAGCGCAACGTGATGCTGCCGCTCGAGATCATGGGATTTGACGCCGCCGAGCGCCGCGAGCGCGTGGCGCGCTATCTGAAGCTCGTGAATCTGTCCGGCTTCGAGCGCAAATTCCCCTGGCAGCTCTCCGGCGGCATGCAGCAGCGCGCCTCGATCGCGCGCGCGCTGTGCTTCGAACCGGCGCTGCTGCTGATGGACGAACCGTTCGGCGCGCTCGACGAGATCGTGCGCGATCATCTCAACGAGCAACTGCTTCGTCTGTGGAATCAGACCAAAAAGACCGTGGTGTTCGTCACCCATTCGATTCCCGAAGCGGTGTTCCTGTCGACCAAGATCGTGGTGATGTCGCCGCGGCCGGGCCGGATCATCGATATGATCAACAGCGATTTTCCGCGTGACCGCACGCTGGAAATCCGCGAGACGCCGCAATTCATCAAGATCGCGCAGCGCGTCCGCTCCGGGCTGCGTTCGGGCCACTCCTATGACGAGTAGCATGACGCTGTCCGGCGCCCGGCCGGCCGGGATCCGCTGGCATCCCACCGTCGCCCGCTACGCTCCGGTGGTGTCGATCGTGCTGGCGCTGATCGCGCTGTGGTACGTCGCGGCGGTGCTGATGAACATGAACATCGTGCGCGACGCGTTCGAGCGCGACGACACCGCCTACACGACCCGCGACCTGATCGCGGCCACGTTGAACGCCGAGCGGCCGCTGCTGCCGGCGCCGCATCAGATCATCGCGACCTTTGCCGACGATGTGTTCGGCTGGCCGGTGACGTCGCCGCGCAGTCTCGTCTATCACAGCTGGGTTACGCTGTCGGCGACCTTCGTCGGCTTCCTGCTCGGCGCCTCGTTCGGCGTCTTCCTTGCGGTGCTGATCGTGCACGCGCGGACGTTGCGAAAAAGCCTGCTGCCCTGGATCATCTGCTCGCAGATGGTGCCTATTCTGGCGGTCGCGCCCATCGTCATCGTCGTTCTCGGCTCGATCGGGCTGCGCGGGCTTTTGCCGAAGGCGATCATCTCGGCCTATCTGTGCTTTTTCCCGGTCACCATCGGCGTGGTGAAAGGGCTCAATTCGCCAGACCCGATCCAGCGCGATCTGATGCAGACCTGGTCGGCGACGCCGGCGCAGATATTCTGGAAACTGCGCTGGCCGTCGGCGGTGCCGTTCCTGTTCACCAGCCTGAAGGTCTCGATCACGATCTCGCTGATCGGCGCCATCGTCGCCGAGCTGCCGACCGGGGCGCAGGCCGGCATCGGGGCGCGGCTCCTGGCCGGCTCGTATTACGGGCAGACGGTGCAGATCTGGGCGGCGCTCCTTGCCGCCTCGCTGCTTGCCGTCGGGCTGATCGGCCTGGTCGATCTCATCGAGCGCTGGGTCGGGCAGTTCATGGGGGCGCGCTCATGATAGTGCCATGGCGTCCGATTGCGTTCCTGGCCGCCGCGGTGGCCATGCTGGCGGCGTGTGTCGTGCCGCTGTCGAGCGAGCCGACCGCGGCCCTTGCGGCCCGGCCGGCGCTCTTCGCCGGCACGCTCCTCGCGGCGCTGCTCTATGCCGGAGCGCCGTTCCTGAGCGAACGGCGCTCCATAGCCGTCACGTTCGCCGGCGTCCTTCTCGGTTGCGCCGTGACGCTTGCGCTATTGCGCGACACCACGATCGCCGGCAATGCGGCCTGGGGTTTCTGGTTGCCGGTTGTGGCGAATTGGATCGCCGCATGGCTCGCCGTCGCCGCGCTCGCCGCCGTCAAACCGGCCGGCAAGGCCGCCGCGCGCGCGGTCGATCTGGCGATCCCGCTCCTGTTCGGCGCCTTCATTTTTTATCTGTGGGAGGTGGTGGTGCGCGGCTTCGGCGTGCCGTCGGTGCTGTTTCCGGCTCCGAGCGAAATCGCGGTCCGGTTCTTCGGCTCGCTGTGGATGCTGTGGCAGGATTTCTTCCAGACCTTCATTCTTGGCGTGCTCTCCGGTTACGTCATCGGCTGCAGTGCCGGCTTCCTCGTCGCCGTCGTCGCCCACCGCTACACCTTCCTCGGCCGCGGACTGCTGCCGCTGGGGAATTTCGTTTCCGCCTTGCCGATCGTCGGCATCGCGCCGATCATGGTGATGTGGTTCGGCTTCGATTGGCCGTCGAAAGCCGCGGTCGTCGTCGTCATCACGTTCTTTCCGATGCTGGTGAACACGCTCGCCGGCCTCGACGCCGCGGGACATATCGAGCGCGACCTGATGCGCTCCTATGGCGCCGGCCACGGCCAGACGCTGCGCAAGCTGTACCTGCCGGCGGCGATGCCCTTCATCTTCAATGCGCTGAAGATCAATTCGACGCTGGCGTTCATCGGCGCGATCGTCGCGGAATTCTTCGGCACGCCGAGTCTCGGGATCGGCTTTCGCATTTCCATCGAGGCCGGGCGCATGGCGCTCGACATGGTGTGGGCCGAAATCGCGCTGGCCGCGATCGCCGGCATGGCGTTCTACGGAATTGTCGCGCTCGCCGAGCGCGTGACGACCTTCTGGCATCCATCCTATCGGGCCTGACTCGGCGGTCCGCACATCGTCTTGGAGTAGGACATGAAGAAAACAACGATGATTGCCGCGGCCACGCTGCTCGGGCTCACGCTCGGCACCGCGCACGCCGCCGACCCGGTGACGATCCAGCTCAAGTGGGTCGCACAGGCCCAGTTCGCCGGCTATTTCGTCGCCAAGGACAAGGGCTTCTACAAGGATGCCGGCCTCGACGTGACCATCAATCCCGGCGGTCCGGACGTCGCTCCGCCGCAGGTGATCGCCGGCGGCGGCGCCGACGTGGTGGTCGACTGGATGCCGTCGGCGTTGGCGTCGCGCGAAAAAGGCGTGCCGCTGGTCAACATCTCGCAGACCTTCAAACATTCGGGCCTGGAGCTGGTCTGCCGCAAGGACACCGGCATCAAGAAGCCGGAGGACCTCAAGGGCAAGACGGTCGGCATCTGGTATGGCGGCAACGAATATCCGTTCCTCAACTGGATGTCGAAGCTCGGCTACAAGACCGACGGCTCGCCGGATGGCGTGAAGGTCCTCAAGCAGGGCTTCAACGTCGATCCGATCCTGCAAAAGCAGGCCGATTGCGTCTCGGCGATGACCTACAACGAGTATTGGCAGGTGATCGACGGCGGCTTCAAGCCCAGCGATCTGGTCGTCTTCAACTATGAGAAGGAAGGCGTGGCGACGATGGAGGACGGCCTCTGGGCGATGGAGCCGAAGCTCAAGGATCCGGCCTTCGTCGGCAAGATGGCAAAGTTCGTCAAATCCTCGATGAAGGGCTGGGATTACGCCAAGGCGCATGAGGACGAGGCGGTGAAAATCATCCTTGCCACCGACACCACCGGTTCGAAGACCGAGAAGGACCAGAAGCGCATGATGGGCGAGATCGGCAAGCTGCTCGATCCGGGCACCGGCGAGCTCGATCCGAAGGACTACGACCGCACGGTCGGAATCCTGATGAGCGGCAAGTCGGATCCGGTGATCACCAAGAAACCGGAAGGCGCCTGGACGCATGCCGCCTATGAGGCGATGAAATAGCGCTGCCCCCAAGCGATACCGTGGCGGGCGCCGGCCGTCGCTGACGGCCGGCTTTCGTCGTTGACTCGCCGGGCACCGGCTGTCGATGCTGCCGCTCGAGGCGATAACCATGACCGCGATCCACCCTCACCTGCGCATCGGCATCGACACCGGCGGCACCTTCACCGACATCGTGTGCGTCGATGCGGTGTCCGGCGCGATGCGCGTGACCAAAGTCGCAAGCACGCCGACCAACCCGGCCATCGGCCTCGTCCGCGGCGTGCGCTCGATCCTTGGCGACGCGTCGCTTGACGATCTCGCCGGTCTCGCCCACGGCACCACGGTCGCCACCAATGCGCTGCTGCAGGGCGGGATCGAAGGCCTCGGCCTGATCGTCACCGAAGGCTTCCGGCATATCCTGGAGATCGCCCGCCAGGCGGTCCCCGAGGGCTACGGCAACTCCTATTTTTGGGTCAAGCCGGACCGCATCGTCCCGCTCCGCCACGTTCGCGAGGTCGGCGGCCGGCTCAATTATCGCGGCGAAGAGCTGCGGCCGCTCGATGAGGACTCGGTTGGCACGGCGGCGCGCTATTACCGCCGGGCGGGCATCACCACCCTCGGCGTCTGTCTGTTGCACTCCTACGCCAATGCGGCGCACGAGCGCCGCGTCGGGGAAATTCTCGCCCGGGAGTTTCCCGGCAGCATCGTCTCGCTGTCCTGCGACGTGCTGCCCGAATACCGCGAATACGAACGCGCGGTGACGACGCTGGTCGACGCCTTCGTCAAGCCGCATATGGGCCGCTACCTGCAGGCGCATCCGCGACGAACTCGGCGTGGGCCTGCGCGACAAGCCCTTTCTGGTGATGCAATCGAGCGGCGGCGTCGCCAGTCCCGATCAGGTGATGCGCAAGCCGATCACCACCGCATTGTCCGGGCCGGCGGCCGGTGCGATCGGCTGCGCGGTGATTGCCGAGATCGCCGGCTTTCCCGACCTGGTGACGCTCGACGCCGGCGGCACCTCGACCGACCTGTGCCTGATCGAGAACGCCAGAGCGAGCGTCACCAACGGCGGCGCGGTCGGCCGCTTTCCGGTGCGCGTGCCGATGATCGACATCAAGACCATCGGCACCGGCGGTGGCTCGATCGCCCGGATCACGCGCGAGGGCCATCTCAAGGTCGGGCCGCACAGCGCCGGCGCCGAGCCCGGGCCGATGTGCTACCCGAACGGCGGCGGCGAGCCGACCATCACCGACGCCAATCTCGTGCTCGGCCGGCTGCCGCCGGCGCTGATCGGCGGCGGCATTGCCTTGAATGTCGAGCGGGCGCGGGCCGGCATTGCCGAACTGGCCACGCGGCTTGGCGGCACGATGGCCCCGGAGCAACTCGCCGCGGGCATCATCGAGATCGCCAACTGGGATCAGGCCAATGCCATCCGGCAGATGACCATCCAGCGCGGCATCGATCCGCGGCAATTCGCGCTGCTCTCGTTCGGCGGCTCCGGCCCGGCGCAATCCGCGGCGGTCATGGATCTGATCGGCATGAAGGCGTGCATCGTGCCGCCCAATCCGGGCAACCTCTCCGCATTCGGTCTCCTCGCCGTCGATTGGCGCACCGATCACATCGTGACCAAGGTCACCCACGAGGATGCCATCGACATCGAGGCCATCGCCGCTATCTACGCCGGCCTGGAACGCGACGCGGTGGCGACCTTGCAGGACGACGGCATCGAACGCTCGCGCATCCGGCTCGCGCGCGAAGCCGATGTCCGTTACGCGGGCCAGTCCATGGAGGTCCGTGTTGCCGCGCCGTCGGGCAGGATCGACGCGGCGTTCGTTGCCGGCACCATCGATGCGTTTCACGCCGCGCATCTCAAGGCGTTCGGCTACAACTACGCCGGCCGGCAGAAAGTCGAGATCGTCAACTTCAACGTGTCCGGCTTCGGCATGATCGAGCGGCCGACCATCCCCAGGCTCGCGGCCGCCAAACATCCCGCGCCGCGCCGAGACCCGGCCGGCCTATTTCGGCGGCGCATTCCGCGACACGCCGATCTACGACCGCGCCAGTTTGCCGGCCGGCTTCGGTTGCGAAGGCCCCGCTATCGTCGAGGAATTCGGCTCGACGACGGTGATATTTCCAGGTCAGACGCTCGCGGTCGACCACCATGGTATCTTGATCATCGCGCGCGTGCCGCAAGCCGCCGAGGCCGGCCGATGAACCTACAGCCGCAAACCCGGCCGTGGCCGAGCGCGCCCGCCGCGCGCCCGCCACGTGCCATCGACCCGATCGTGCTGCAGATCGTCGAAGGCACGCTCAACTCGATCGAGGCCGAGATCGAATATGCCATCGAGCGCACCGCGCGCTCGCCGATGATCCGCGAGGCCCACGACTATCGGGTCGGGCTGTTCGATCGCTATTGCCGCAAGCTGACCGGGCGCTCCTATTCGGCGATGCCGAACGCGGTGGTGCGCGACTTTGCGCCTGAGACGATGCGGCCGGGCGACGTGTTCCTGATGAACGACACCTACCTGACCGAGGGCTCGATCGGACACCTGCCCGATCTGTGCAGCACCGTCCCGGTTTTCCATGACGGCGAGGTGGTCGCCTACATCCAGGCTTTCGGCCATCACGACGACATCGGCGGCCGGGTGCCGGGCTCGATGCCGGGCACCGCGGCGACGGTGTTCGAGGAAGGCCTCGCCGTGCCGCCGATCAAGCTGTACAGCGAAGGCGTGCGCAACGACGCCGTTCTCACCATCATCAAGCGCAACACCCGGGTGCCCGACATGCTGGCGGCCGATCTCGACAGCGAGGTGCAGGCCTGCCTGATGGGTGCCCGCCGCATGGCCGAATTGTTCGCACGCTTCGGCCGCGACACGATCGAGGCTTGCTTCCAGGCCATTCTCGACAAATGCCGCGACATTTTCCGCCGCGAGCTGTTGCCGAAGATCGCCGACGGCGACTACGCCTGGGAAGATTACGTCGAGCACGACGGCCTGACCGATCCCAAGCTGCACAAGCTTGCGATCAGAATGATCAAGCGCGCCGACCGCATCACGCTCGATTTCACCGGCACCGATCCGCAATCCGCCGGCCCGATCAACTGGCCCGCCGACTATGCGGGCGGCGCTTTCCTGATCAAATGGATCGCGCCGATCCTGCGCAACCTCGCCGATACGCCGGAGCGCGCGGCGGAGATTCACGTCAATGAAGGCGTCTGCGAAGTCTTCGACGTCGTCTTCCCGCCCAAGGGCACCCTGATCACGCCGGAATGGCCGGCGGCGACCAATGCCCGATCGTTCGTGCTGTTGCGGTGTCTCGGCCTGCTCGCCGGCGTCGTCGCCCAGGCCGTGGACGGCCGCATGCCGGCCGACCAGGAGACCATCCGCTACACCGGATTTTACGGCACCGACCAAGCCGGCAAACCGTTCCTGTCGCGCGAAGTCCTCGGCGGCGGTTCCGGCGGCCGCTATTACGCCGACGGCAACGACGCCATCCATATCGTGCCGGATTCGCGCAACCAGCCGGCCGAATTCACCGAGACGCGGTTTCCGTTACTGGTCGAGAAGCTCGCGCTGCGCACCGATTCCGGCGGCGCCGGCAAGCGCCGCGGCGGGCTCGGCTACGACAAGCATTACCGCGCCCTGGTCGATTGCCGCACCATCGTCACCGCCGACCGGGTGCGGCTCGGCTGCTACGGCGTCAACGGCGGCAAAGCCGGGCTGCCGTTCTGCGTCACCATCGATATCGATGGCACGCCGCGCGACCTCGGCGGCCTGGTCGACGGCGAGCCGGTGCTGGCGGGGCAGATCATGCGGGTGCGCACCACCGGCGGTGGCGGCTGGGGCGATCCGCTCGAGCGCGAGCCCGAACTGGTCGAGGCCGACGTCATCGACGGCAAGGTCTCGGCGGCGGCGGCGCGCGAAAATTACGGTGTCGTTGTCGTGGACGGCAAGAACGGCGAAACGCCGGGCGTCGACGCGGCGGCAACCAAAAAGCTTCGCGACCAACGGCGAGCCGAACGGACCGGAAAGCCGGCCGATCATCGACCGCGGCGAGGGCTTCGAACGAATGGCGCGCGGCGAGTTCAAGCCGTGGCTCCGCAGCGCTTGAAACCGATCACGATGAGGGTTGCAACGCATGGCCATTGAAGTCGCCAAGGTCGAATTGAAGACGGTGCAGGACGCCTCCGGGCTCGAAGCCTGCATCAAGGACGGCCGGTTCACCGCCGATCAGGTGATCGCCGTCATCGGCAAGACCGAGGGCAACGGCGGCGTCAACGATTTCACCCGCATCCTTGCCGACCAGGCGTTCCGCCGCGTGCTGCTCAAGCACGGCCAGCGCTCCGAGCAGGACATCGCCCAGATCCCGATGGTGTGGTCGGGCGGTTGCGACGGCGTCATCACGCCGCATGCGACGGTATTCGCCCGCAACGACAAGACCGGGCCGGCATCGCAGTCCCGGCTTGCCATCGGCACCGCAATGAGCGCCGAATTGCTGCCCGAGGATATCGGGCGGCCGGCCATGGTGGCGAAGGTCGCCGACGGCGTGAAGGCCGCGATGCGCGACGCCGGCATCGACGACCCGGCCGACGTCCATTACGTGCAGACCAAGACGCCGCTTCTGACCATCGAGTTGGTGCGCGACGCGCAATCGCGGGGCCACGACGTGGCCTGCGAGGTGCACATGTCGATGGGCGTGTCGAACGGCACGACCGGGCTCGGCATCGCCTTGGCGCTCGGCGAAATCGGCATGCCGAAGGCGGAAGACATCTGCCACAACCTCGATCTTTACTCGTCGGTGGCGTCGTGTTCGTCCGGCGTGGAATTGACCCAGGCGCAGATCGTGCTGCTCGGCAACAAAGCCGGCGCCGGCGGCCGCTACCGGATCGGCCATGCGGTGATGAAGGACGCGCTCGACATCGACGGCATCTACGACTCGATCCGCAATGCCGGCCTCGCATTGCCGGAGCGGCCGCGCGCCGAGGATCTCGGCGGCCGCGTCGTCAACTGTTTCATGAAATGCGAGGCCGACCGGCGCGGCACGCTGCACGGCCGGCGCCAGATCATGATGGACGATTCCGACGTGCCCTGGCATCGCCACATCAAGGCCGCGGTCGGCGGCATCGCCGCGATGGCAATCGGCGATCCGGCGGTGTTCGTCTCGGTCGATGCCATGCATCAGGGTCCGCAAGGCGGCGGACCGGTCATCGCCATCGTCGATGCCGGCGAATGATGACGGCATGAGAAGACTTGGGGCGCGAGAGGAAGACTTGGGGCGCGAGAGGAAGACTTGGGGCGCGAGAGGAAGATTTGGGGCGCGAGAGGAAGATTTGGGGCGCGGACTTGCGGCACGGGACTTGCAGCAAATCGGCCACGCAGCCGCGGCCTCCGGGCCCGAGCGAACGGGAGCAAGTCAATGAAGAAACTTCATAATCTATCGAAACTCGCGTCCGGCCTTGGTTTGACCCCAGGACTGGCCCTGGCCGTCGCGTGCGTGATGGCCGGCACGCCGGCGCTGGCCCAGGACAAGGTCAAGGTCGGCGTCTTCCCGATCAGCTCGTCGCTGCCCTATTTCGTCGCGCTCGATCTCGGCTACTTCAAGGAGCTCAACGTCGAGCCCGAGACCGCAACCCTGATGGGCGGGCCGCCGAACGTCGCCGCCCTCATGACCAACCAGATCGAGGTCTCCGCCGTTCTGGTCACGCTCGAGGGCCTCAACGCCGACGTCAAGAAGCCCGGCGTCGCCATGTACATCGCCATGCACAGTCAGAACGCCACCTACAAGATGGAGCAGTTCGTCGTGCGCACGGGCCTTGCCGACAAGGTCAAGTCGCTGGCCGACTTCAAGGGTCTCAAGCTGATGTCGGCGCCCGGCCCGGCCAACCTCAACACCGCCAAAGGCATTCTGGCAAAGGTCGGCCTCAAGGACGGCGATTACACCATCGACCAGCTCGATATGGGCCAGCACGTCAACGTCATGAAGGCCGGCACTTTCGACGGCGGCTACACGCTCGAACCCAGCGCCACCATCATGCATAACCTCGGCGCCGCGCAGACCGTCGAGGCCGGCGTGATCGCCAAGTATATCCTCGGCAGCCCCGACGCCGACGCCTACGCCGCCGGCTGCGCGTTCTCCACCGACTTCATTACCAAGCGCCCGGACGTCGCCAAGCGCTTCGCGCAAGCCTGGTCCAAGGCCATCGACTACATCCGCGCCAATCCCGAAGCGGCACGGAAATATCTCGCCAAGAACACCATGACGCCCGACAACGTCGTCGATACCGTGCCGATGCTCGGCTACATCATGACCAAGGACATGAGTGCCAAGCAGCTCGGCTATCTGCAGGAATTCGCCGACTTCGGCCAGCAGATCGGCGTCGTGCCGGAAAAGATCGATGTGAAGCAGGATCTCAAGGCCTTCTGAGGTTCGCCCGCGATGAGACGCGTCCGATGAGCGCCGCGCCGCCCGCCGTCCGGCTGCCAGCGACGGGCGCGTCGCCGCCCCGCGTCGCCAAGCGGCCGCACGTCACCATCCGCGGCTTGAGCAAGCGCTTCGACAAGGCCGTCATCTACGACAATTTCGATCTCGATATTCCGCGCGGCGAGCTGACCTCGGTGTTCGGGCCGAACGGCTGCGGCAAGAGCACCCTGATCAACATCATCGCCGGGCTCATTGCGCCCGACGCCGGCCAGATCCTGTTCGACGGCATGCTGCTCAACGAGATCAAGTTCGGCTATGTTTTTCAGAACTATCGCGAGGCGCTGTTTCCCTGGCTGCGCGCCTTCGACAACATCGCCTATCCGCTGAAGATGATGAAAGTGGCGCCGGCCGAGCGCCGCGCCCGCACCGAGAAGCTGGTCGCCCATCTCGGCATCAAGCTCGACCTCAATCTGTATCCGTACCAGATGTCCGGCGGTCAGCAGCAGCTGGTCTCGATCATGCGGGCGCTGATCGTCGAGCCGGAAATCCTGTTTCTCGACGAGCCGTTTTCCGCGCTCGACTACGAGATGACGCTGTTCATGCGCGAGCAGCTGCAGCGCATCTTCATCGAGACCGGCACCACGACGGTGCTGGTGTCGCACGATCTGGAAGAGGCGGTGTTCCTGGCCGACCGGGTGCTGCTGCTGTCGCGGCATCCGGCGCGGGTCGCCGACTTCACGCCGGTGACGGCATCCCGGCCGCGCACCGATGCCACGCTGTCCGACCTGGAATTCGTGCGCACCAAGGCGCACTGCCTCGAAGTGTTTCAGCGCGAAGTGAGGCGGGCGTGAGGTCGGACGCCTTCAGGCCCTTGCTGCCGATGATCGGGGTCGCCGGGCTCCTGGCCATCTGGTCGCTGGCGACCTGGCAGCAATGGGTCGATCCGGTCTTGCTGCCGTCGCCGATCTCGACGTTCAAGGCGCTGTGGCAGGGCATGAATGGCGGCGCGCTCGGCTTCGACTTCGTCAAGACGGTGTACCGGACCGCGGCCTCGACGCTGATCGCCGCCGTCATCGCGCTGCCGCTCGGCATCGTGCTCGGGTCGTCGGAACGGCTGTATCGCTCGCTCGAATTCGTCATCGATTTTTTCCGCTCGACGCCGGCCTCCGCCATGTTCCCGCTGTTCCTGGTGCTGTTCGGCGTCGGCGACGAGACCAAAATATCGGTCGCGGCCTTCGGCGCCATCCTGGTGATCCTGTTCAACGTCGCCTACGGCGTGATGAATGCGCGCAAGATCCGGCTGCTGGCCGCAAAGGTGATGGGCGCCTCGCGGTTGCGGGTGCTGTTCGACGTGACGCTGCTGGAATCCCTGCCGCAGACCTTCGTCGGCCTGCGCAACGGCGTCTCGCTCGCTTTGGTCATCATCGTGGTCGCCGAGATGTTCATCGGCTCCCAGGACGGCCTCGGCCATAGCGTGTTCGAGGCCCAGCAATTGTTCGACATGCCCCGCATGTATGCGGCTATATTCGCCGCGGGGGTGCTCGGCTATGGCCTCAACCTGCTTTTCCTCCTGGTCGAACGGCGCTTCGTGCACTGGTCGGGCAAATAGCTCCGCCGCCATGGTCGAAAAACCATGGCCGAAATAACAATGGCCGAAATGACAACGGCGCAAACAATCGCGGCCCGAATGCCATGGCCGAGGTGAGTCTGGCGCGGCAATCGGCGCGCGAACTGGCACGGCTTATTCGGCAACGCGCCGTCAGTCCCGTCGAGGTGCTCGACGCCCATCTCGCGGTGATCGAAGCGCTCAACCCGACCTTGAACGCGATCGTCACGCTGGCCGCGGAGGAGGCGCGGGCCGCCGCGCGGCGCGCCGAGAACGCCGTCATGACGAACGCGCCGCTCGGCGCGCTGCACGGCCTGCCGATCGCGATCAAGGACATCACGCCGACGGCCGGCATCCGCACCACCTTCGCGTCGCCGCTGTACAAGGACTATGTGCCCACGGCGGACGCCGAAGTGGTGCGTCGCCTCAAAGCCGCCGGTGCCATCGTGCTGGCCAAGACCAACACCCCGGAATTCGCCTGCGGCGCCAATACCGACAATGCGCTGTTCGGTCCGACCCGCAACCCCTGGAACCCCCTTTTAAGTCCGGCGGGATCGTCCGGCGGCTCGGCGGTCGCGGTCGCGACCGGAATGGTGCCGATCGCGCACGGCACCGACTTCGGCTGCTCGATCCGGATTCCGGCCGCGTTCTGCGGCATCGTCGGCATCCGGCCGACACCCGGCCTCACTCCGAATGATCCGATGCCGCTCGCCTGGGATCCCGGCCAGGTGCACGGCACGCTGGCGCGCGACGCCGAGGATGCGGCACTGATGCTCGATGCCATCGTCGGCTTCAGCCGCCTGTCGCCGATTTCGGTCGCGCCGCCCTGGCAAAGCGCGCTGGCGGAGGTTGAACGCCGCCGCGACGCCAAGGGCCTGCGCGTTGCCTATGTGTCCGACATTGCGGGCATCGGCGTCGACACCGAAGTCGACGCCATCTGCCGCGGCGCGGCGCGGCGCCTTGGCGAAGCCGGTGCGCAGGTTGAAGCGATCGATTTCAGCGCCGCGGATGGGCTCGACCCTTATCGGGTCTGGCGCGGCCTATGGATGGTCGGCCAGCAATACCAGCGCCTGGGCGAACTTGGGCATTTCGGGCAGAACCTCCGCGGCAGTGTTCAAGCCGGCCTCAAATTGACCGCGCTCGACATTGCGGCGGCCGAGCAGACCCGGCAGCAGGTGTTCCACCGCTTCCGCATGCTGTTCGAGCGTTTCGACGTCCTGCTGACGCCTGCCGCGCCGGTGAAGCCGTATCCATTGACGATGAACTCCCCGAAAAGTCTCAACGGCCGGAAATTCCAAAACGACATCGATTGGATCGCGCCGGCGTTCCTCATCACGCTTGTCAGCCTGCCGGCCGTGAGCGCCCCGGCGGGCCTGGCGCGCGACGGGCTGCCGGTCGGCATCCAGATCGTGGCGCCGCGCTTTGAGGAACCGAAAATCTTGAGTCTTGCGAGCCTCGTACAGCGGCAAAGTAACGTCGGCTGGCCGCCGGTTGATCGGCTGCGATAATGCTCTCGGGACGATGCGGCTCCGGGTCCCTCGCGACGCGTCGGGACATGGTTTCAGCAATGCCGTCAGATCGTCTCCGCTCGCTGGCGCCTTATGTCAAACTCCGCATCATCGCCCGAATTGCGCTGCGTCCCCGATCGGGAGACGCCGCCCTTGAACTCTGTCACCATTTCGGATACGAAGCCGTCTTGACCTCGCTCACCAAGGACGTCAGCCGGCGACCCCGGCCGATCGGAGCGAGTGCGGTGCCCGCGGGCGGCGGCTCGTCACCCCCGCTCCCGGGCGGCTCGGGCATCATGCCTGCCGGCACTATGACCGGCGTGCGAGGTGCATCGCTATAACCGGGTCCGGCGCCGGCGGGGGTAACCCGCCGCTTAGCGGCGCCGCGTCCCGGGAAGCCTGGCCCGAGCTGAGCCTAAGGGATGCGCGAGTCCCTCTGGCGAGAGCCGTGGTGGAACGCCGGAAGGCGTGCTGCCCCCGTCGGGGCAGCGCCGCACCGCAAGGTGCGGAGGATGGTACTCGGCGTCTTTCGGCGTTCCGCTTCCTTTTTGTTGTCCTTTCGTAGCCCGGGTGAGCGTCAGCGAAACCCGGGAACGGCCTTGGAGCCGAAACCATCGTCCCCGGATGTCGCTTCGCTCATCCGGGCTACAGCGTGCAGAGCGTGATCGTGATTGCGCCGAAAACCACCGCCGGCGCCATCTGACGAAGGTCGGGCTCTGAAATTGTTCGTGGGACTGGCTTGGCAAAACGCGGGCGCAGGCGCCGCGCGCGATGATGCGCGACTGCCGGAAGATAGGGGATATTATACTTGAACTGGCGCGTTGGATTTCTTCAGACTTGGATCATCCTTTCGGCAATCTGGGTGCTCGCTTGTGGCGTCTACGGCTACGGTCAGTTCAAGCGCAGCACCTTTCTCGTCGAGGACCCGGGCGGCCTGAAATTCAGTGTGCGCGCTCCGTCAAATACCGCACAACGCGACGTCGTGGCGTTTGTACAGCGTTCCGACACGGCTGAGGCTCATAGAGAGAACTGTACAACGCAACCCAGTCCCGTGTGCCAATTGCCACTGCCCCTGAGCATGCCCAACACCATTGAATTTTGGCCGCTGCTCGAGACAGCAGGAGCAGGGCCACTTGGCAGCCTGCTCGTCGGATTTCTTGGATATTGGGTCGTTGCTCGCTTCCGCACGCCGCACTGGCCGTGGGGCTAGGTATCATAAGATAGTATCTTTACTATCTTCACGCCGGCGCGTAGGATGCGCCGCAACGTTCACTGGAAGCACCGGGCCCGAACGATGAGGCAGGTCAGCGGCGATTTGACTGCGCGCGTCATGTTTGCCGGACGCTCGTCGTCGCTGTCGGCGCAAGTCGTCGCCGAGGTGCGCGACGCGCTGTTCGCCAGGCGGCTCAAGCCGGGCGACTTCCTCGGCACCGAAAAGGACCTGGCGGCGCGCTTCGGCGCCAGCCGCATCGTCGCGCGCGATGCGCTGCGCAGCCTCGAGGCGCTCGGCATCGTCGAGATCCGCATGGGCAAGGGCGGCGGCGCGCGCATCGCCCACGGCAATCCGCGGCTGTTCGCCGAGGCGCTGGCGGTGCAGCTCGACCTCACCGGCGTCACCGTCGCCGAGATCATGGACGCGCAGCGCGCCATCGAGACGCTGGCCGCCGAGCTGGCCGCCGAGAACGCCACCGCCGACGACGTCGCCAAGCTGCGCCGCCTGCTGGGCGAGGCGGCAGCGGCCGGCGGCGACCTCGACGCCTTCACCCGGCTGTCGCGCGACTTCCATCTCGCGGTCGCCGAGGCTTCGCACAACCGCGTGCTCATCGTGCAGCTCATCTCGCTCGAGCACGTGTCGTGGCCGCGGCGCAACGTCACCGCCACGCCCAAGCTGGCGCGCCACATCCTGGAGATTCACACCAGGCTCGCCGACCTGATCGAACTGCACGATCCGAGCGGGGCGCGGGCGCTGATGGACGACCACGTCAAGATGATCCGTGCCCGCCGCGTCACCGAAGCCGCCCGCAGCCGCAACCAGGCACACGCCCGTTCTTGAGAACGACCAAACAGTGGAGGACACCATGGCGAAATTTCTGATCGAACCGCATTTCCGCCTGCAGGAATGGGTGGCCGAGGAGAAAGGCTATTTTGGCGCCGAAGGCCTCGACTACGAATTCCGCGAACAGGTCCGCGCCACCGACGGCAAGATCCACGCCAAGGGCGACAAGGTCGGCGCCTTCCAGTCGTTCGAAGAGGGGCGCAAATCGAACGTGAGCTGCGCCTGCCACTGGACCGTCAACGTCGCCGCCGCCAACGGCCACGGCCGCATGTATACCGACGTCTATTCGGTGGCGCCGGCGGGAATTTTCGTGCCGGCCGATTCCGCCGTGAAGACGCCGGCCGAGCTTGCCGGCGTGCCGATCTCGGTCGGCTACCAGTCCGGCAGCCACTACGCCACCGTGCAGGCGCTCGAAGCCTGCCTGTCGGCCGACGATATCAAGCTCAATTATGCCGACGGCATGCTGTTTGGCCGCATGGAGAAATTGTTCGACGGCACGGCGCCGGCCGTCAACCTGTTCAGCGGGCCGTATTACTTCGCCGAGCAGCTCGGCTTCCGCAAGGTCATCGATACCACGTTCATGATCGGCACCATGATCCACGGCGATCCGGACGCGGATGATCTGCGCAAATTCTTCCGCGCGCTGCGCAAGGCCCAGCGCGACATCGACCTGCGTCCCGAGCTGTACACGCATTATTACAAGAACGAGTTCCCCGACCGCTTCCACGCGCGCATGGACACGCGGCGCTGGGGCCCCGGCGAACGGCTGGTGTTCGAGCCCTACACCGAGGAGGTCTACGCGCAGTCCCGCGACTGGATCGCCGAGCACCACATCTTTCCGGAAGGCGGCATGGGCGCCGGACAATACGAAACGGCGACGCTATCGTTGATCTGACCGCAGCAATTCGAGGAAGCTGCGCCGCGCCGGCTGGCGGATGGTCATGGGGTGTGAGACTATGACCGCCCATCCCTTCGGCCATCCAACCACATCCCGCTCATGAATGCAGGTATTGGAGACACCGTCCGTCGCAAGGAGGATTCGCGCCTCGTCACCGGTCGCGGCTGTTACAGCGACGACTTCAATTTTCCCGGACAGGCTTACGCCGCCGTGGTGCGCTCGCCGCATGCGCACGCTCGCATCCGTTCGATCCACGTCGAGGCCGCGCGCGCCATGCCCGGCGTGCTCGCGGTGCTGACCGGCGCGGACGCGCAGGCCGACGGGCTCACGCGCATTCCCCACCTCGCCGCCCCCGGCAACCCGCCCGACATCGTGCTGCACAACCGCGACGGCTCGCCGGTGCCGGCGGCGCCGCATCACGTGCTGGCGACCGATCGCGTCCGCCATGTCGGCACCGCGGTCGCCTTCGTGGTCGCCGAAACCATCGCGCAGGCCAAGGACGCCGCCGAAAAAGTGCTGGTCGATTATGAGCCGCTGCCGGCGGTGACCGACGCCAAGGCCGCGGTCGCGCCTGATGCGCCGCGGCTCTACGACGATCTGCCCAATATCATGATCGACGCCGAGGTCGGCGACGCCAAGGCGACCGACGCGGCGTTCGCGCGGGCGGCGCACGTGACGCGGCTCGACACCTGGATCAATCGCGTCACCGGCGTGCCGATGGAACCGCGCGCCGCCGTCGGCATCTATGATGCGGCCAGCGGACGCTACACGTTGTATGCCGGCTCCGGCGGCATCGTGCGGCAGAAGAAGGAAATCGCGGCGATTCTCGGGGTGCCGTTCGACGACGTCCGCGTCATCGCCCGCGAGATCGGCGGCAATTTCGGCACCCGCAACAGCTTCTTTCCGGAATTCGCGCTGGTGGTCTGGGCGTCGCGCCGCGTCGGACGGCCGGTCAAATGGACCTGCGAACGCTCCGAGGCGTTCATCACCGATTATATGGGCCGCGATCTCACCGTCTCGGCCGAACTCGCGCTCGACGCCGACGGCCGCTTTCTCGCGCTGCGCAGCGACAATCTCAGCAATGTCGGCGCCCACTCAGGCTCCTATGTGCCGCTGGTCAAGGGCGTCGGGCTGGCGACATCGGGCTATCGCATTCCGGTCTCCCATATCAGCGCCCGCGCCGTGCTCTCGACCACCATGTGCACCACGCCGTACCGCAGCGCCGGGCGGCCCGAGGTCATCTACGTCATCGAACGGCTGATCGACAAAGCCGCCCTCGAGCACGGCTTCGATCGCGTGGCACTGCGCAAGCGCAACCTCATTCCGCCCTCGGCGTTTCCCTACACCAACCCGCAAGGCATCACCTACGACAACGGCACCTATCGCGCGGTGATGGATCGCGCCATGGAACTCGGCGACTGGAAGGGCTTCAACAAGCGCCGCGCCGCGGCGCGCAAGCGCAAGCGGCTGCGCGGCATCGGGCTGTGCAGCTATCTCGAGACCACCGGCGGCTATCCGCGCGAGCGCGCCGACATCACCGTGCATCCGCACGGCAAGGTCGACGTCGTGGTCGGCACGCTGTCCAGCGGCCAAAGCCACGAGACCACCTTTGCGCAATGCGTCGCCGAGTGGCTTGGCGTGCCGTTCGACGACGTCAACGTCGTCGAGCACGACACCGACATCGTCAAGGAAGGCGGCGGCTCGCATTCCGCGCGCTCGATGCGGCTCGCCGGCATCGTCATGGGCAACGCCTCGGATCTGATCATCGACAAGGCCAAGAAAATCGCCGCCCATGTGCTGGAAACCGCCGAGGACGATATCGCCTTCGCCGGCGGCCGCTTCACCGTCAAAGGCACCGACCGTTCGGTGGGGATTTTCGACGTTGCGGCGGCCGCCGCCGACGGCAAGGCGGTGCCCGCAGACCTTGGCGGGCCGCTGGCCGCGACCAGCGACGAGACCATCCGGCAGCTCGGCTTTCCGTACGGCGCCCACGTCTGCGAGGTCGAGATCGATCCGCAGACCGGCGCGCTGACGCTGGTGAACTACACGGCGGTTGACGATGTCGGCCGCGCCATCAACCCGATGGTCGTCGACGGCCAGACCCACGGCGGCGCCGCGCAGGGCATCGGCCAGGCGCTGTGGGAATTGTGCGCCTACGACGCGGACGGCCAATTGCTGTCGGCGTCGTTCATGGACTACGCCATGCCGCGGGCCGATTATCTGCCGTCATTCACCACCGACATCAGCCAGGTGCTCAGCCCGACCAACCGGCTCGGCGTGCGCGGCGCCGGCGAAGGCGGCACCACCGGCGCGCTCGGCGCCGTGGTCAACGCCGTGGTCGATGCACTCGCCGAATTCGGCGTCACCCACATCGAAATGCCGGTGACGCCGGAGCGCGTCTGGCGCGCGATTCATGCCGCTGTTCCGTCACCCTGAGGTGCGGGCGCAGCGAGCCTCGAAGGGCGACGGCCCGGGCCGTGCATCCTTCGAGGGCCGCGGAGCTTGTCATCGGGCCGGCCACTTCGGGCCGGGCCCGTTGGCGGCCACCTCAGGATGACGGTCGTAACCCAAGAGGAGCCACCAACAATGCCTGACATTCTCACCAAGCAAGACGGTCCGGTCCTGCACATCACTTTGAACCAGCCGGACCGCGGCAACGCCGTGTCCGACGCCATGGTCGCCGAACTGACCGGCATCATCGAAGGCGCCGACAAGACATCGAGCGTCGTGGTGCTGCGCGGCGCCGGCAAGGACTTTTGCGTCGGCCGCGCGCAGATGGGCGCGACGCCGAGCAAGGATCCCGACGCGCTCGAGCGCCGCACCTTCAGCGACGTGGTGTTCAACTGCTACGGCGCCATGCGCAACGCCAAGATCCCGATCGTCGCCGTCGTGCAGGGCCGCGCGCTCGGTTTCGGCTGCGCCATCGCGGCGGCCTGCGACATCACGCTGGCGAGCGACCAGGCCGTATTCCAGGTACCGGAAATGGCGCACAATATCCTGCCGACCATGGTGATGTCGTCGTTCGTCGACCGCGTGCCGCGCAAGGCGATGAGCTATCTGGTCTATTCGCAGGCCGCGATCAGCGCCGAGCGCGCGCTCAGCTTCGGCATCGTCAGCGACGTGGTGCCGGCCGCGAAGCTCGACGCCGCCGTGGCGACGCTGTGCGCCGCGATCCTCAAGGCGCCGCGGCCGGCGATCCTCGGCGTCAAGGAATACGTCAAGACCGCGCCCGACATGGCGGTGTTCGGCGCCGTCGAATTCGCCCGCAACCTGCACGCCACCGTCAATTCATCGGCGGAGATGCGGCGGAAGCACGGCTAGGCGCCGCCATGATCGTCGTCGCCATCGACATCGGCGGAACCTTCACCGACCTCGTCGGCTTCGACGAGGCGGCCGGCCGATTCATCGAGGCCAAGACCCTGACCACGCCGCATGAACTCAGCCAGGGCATTCTCGACTGCATCCGCAAAAGCGGCATCGCGGCCGGCACCATCGATGAACTGATCCACGGCTCGACCACCGCCATCAACACGCTGATCGAGCGCAAGGGCGCCAAGACCGGGTTGATCGTCACGCGCGGCACCCGCGACGTCTACATCATCGGCCGCGGCAACCGGCCGGAAGCCTACAACCTGTTCTTTCACCGGCACCGCCCGTTGGTGCCGCGCCATCTGACGCGCGAGGTCGAGGAGCGCGTTCTCAGCTCCGGCGAGGTGTTTCGGCCGTTGAACAAGGCGAGCGTCACCGAAGCCTGCCGGGCGCTCGCCGCCGAAGGCGTCGAGGCGGTCGCCGTGTGTCTCTTGCACGCCTACGCCAATCCCGACCATGAGCGCATCGTCGGCGCCATGGTGAGCGAGGCGCTGCCGAACGCCTATCTGTCGCTGTCCCACGATATCCTGCGCGAATATCGCGAGTTCGAGCGCATGTCGACCACCGTGGTCAACGCCTATATCGGTCCCAAGGTCGGCGGCTATGTGAAGAGTCTGCACGCGAGCCTCGGCGGCGTCGGCTTCCGCGGCGATCTTTCGATCATGCGCTCCAACGGCGGCGTGATGACGCCGGAGGTCGCGACCGAGCGCCCGGTGGCGATGATGGAATCGGGACCGGTCGGCGGCATCATCGCCTCGGCGCGGGTCGGCGGGAAGCTCGGCTTCGCCAACGTGATCTCGTTCGACATGGGCGGCACCACCGCCAAGGCGAGCCTGGTGCGCGACGGCGAGCCGACGCTGGCGCCCGGCTACTACGTCGGCGGCTACGCCAGCGGCCATCCGGTGATGCTGCCGATGATCGACGTCGTCGAGGTCGGCGCCGGCGGCGGCAGCATCGCCTGGATCGACGACGTCGGCGCGCTCAAGGTCGGGCCGCAGAGCGCGGGCGCCGATCCCGGCCCGATCTGCTATCGCGGCGGCGGCACCGAGCCGACCATCACCGACGCCAATGTCGTGCTCGGCCGGCTCGACCCGCACAATTTCCTCGGCGGCCAGATGGCGCTCGACGCCGACGGCGCGCGCGCCGGCATCGAGGACAAGATCGGCAAGCCGCTCGGGCTCGACGCGGTCGCCGCGGCGCAAGCCATCGTCGAGATCGCCATTTCCAAAATGTCGCTCGCGGTGCGCGAGGTTTCGGTCGAGAAGGGCTACGACCCGCGCGACTTCGCGCTGGTGGCGTCGGGCGGCGCCGGACCGCTGCATGTCTGTGCCATCGCCCGCGAACTGCATATCCCGAAAGTCATCGTGCCGCTGTTTCCCTCGCACTTCTCGGCGCTCGGCATGCTGCTCGCCGACGAGCGGCACGACTTCACCCGGACGTTCTATTGCGACCTCAAGAGCCTGGATTTTGCCGCGCTCGCCGCGGTCCACGGCGAGATGGCCGCCGAGGCCAAGAAAAGCCTGCGCCACGCCGCCAAGGCCGAATTCAAGCTCGAGCTTGATCTGCGTTACGTCGGCCAGGAATTCACCCTGTCGGTGCCCGTCGCCGAGGCCCTGATCAGGCGCGGCGACCGCCAGAAAATTCGCGCGGCGTTCGATGCGCTGTACGAGCACCGCTACTCCCACCATTCGCCCGACGAGCCGGTGGAAATGGTGAACGTGCGGCTTGCCGCCATCGGCAAGCGCGCCAAGCTCACTTTCCCCAAGCTTCGCCGGCGTGGCGCCGCCAAGCCGAAGCGCCGCAATGTCCATCTGGGCGACCCGCACAAGCCGGTCGCCTGCCCGATCTACCAGCGCGCCGACCTGGGCGCCGCCGTGCGCATTGCCGGCCCGGCGCTGATCGAAGAGCACGGCACCACGACGGTGTTGTTCAAGGGCGACGTGTGCCGCGTCGCGCGGTCCGGCGAAATGATCATCGATGTGGCAGGGGCATGATGGCCAAATCCCGCAAACCAGCATTACACCGGACCAAAAAGCCGCTCGGGCACCGCAACGCAAAGCCGCGCCGGCGCCAGGCGCTGGACGCGGTCACGCTCGAAGTCATCCGCAATGCGCTGCCGGCGGTCGCCAACGAGATGGCCGCCGACCTGCAGCGCACGTCCTACAACATGATGATCTACGAGGTGCGCGACTTCTGCACCTCGCTGGTCAACACCAGGGGCGAGCTGATCTCGCAGAACGTCGGCGGCGTCTCGCACTTCGTCGCCGATCTGGGCGTCATCATCACCGACGCCATGGCGCGCTTCGGCGAGGACGGCTTCGCGCCCGGCGACGTCATCATCACCAACCACCAGGCGGTCGCCGGCCAGCACCTCAACAACATCGTCATCTACATGCCGTACTTCTATCGGGGCGAGCTCCTGCTGTTCGCCATGGTGCGGGCCCATTGGATCGACGTCGGCGGCATGAGCACGGGCTTCGGCGCCGGACCGAGCGTCGCCGATCCGTGGCTGGAGGGCCTGCAACTCGACCAGTTGAAGATCTATGAAGCCGGCACGCTCAACGAGACGCTGTACCGCGTGCTCAAGGACAACATCCGCTTCCCGGAATCCTCGCTCGGCGACATGAAATCGCAGATGGCGGCGTGCCGGCTCGCGGTGCGGCGCATGGACGAGCTGTTCGACAAATACGGCAAGCACACCATCCTCGACGCCATCGCCCAGATTTTCGACGAGACCGAGCAGAAGTGCCGCAACGTCGTGGAGAAGCTCGCCGACGGCGTCTACGAGGCGAGCTCGTTCATCGACGACGACGGCGTCAAGCGCGACGACCCGGTGCCGATCAACGCCAAGGTCACGATCGATCGCGGTGCGATGACCATCGATCTTTCCGGTTGCTCGCCCGAGCGCAAGGCGGCGGTCAATTCGCGGACCTATGCGGGCGCCCGCGTCGCCTACAAGGCGCTGACCGGTCCGCTCGAGCCGGTCAACGAAGGCTCGTTCCGCGCGCTCAAGGTCGTCATCCCCGAAGGCACCATCATGATGGCGCGGTTTCCGGCGCCGATGTCGAGCTGGAGCGTCATCGTTCCGACCGTGGTCGATACCATCATCAAGGCGCTCGGCCCGGCGATGCGCGACCGCGTGCCGGCCGGGCATCACGGCCTGCTCGGCGGTTCCATCGTGTTCTTCGGTCTGCATCCGAAAACGCAACGCCGCTTTGTGGTGCAGAGCATCGAAGGCGGCGGCTGGGGCGGCCGCCCGACCGAGGACGGCGAATCCGGCTCGGTCTCGGTCTGCCAGGGCGACGTGCGCAATGCCTCGATCGAGGGCATCGAGCTGAAATGCCCGGTGGTGGTCGAGGGCCGCAAGCTGCGGACCGATTCCGGCGGCGCCGGCAAACACCGCGGCGGGCTCGGGCTCGACACCGCCGTGCGCAATCTGGTCGAAGGCCGCTGGAATTTCGATCATCCGAGCCGTGCGCAGTGTCCGCCGTGGGGAATGTGGGGCGGCAAGCCCGGCACGCACGGCGATTTTCTGCTGCGGCTGCCGGGCGAGAACGACTATCGCTCCATGGATGCGCCGCATTACCCGGTGCCGGTGGACTCCGAAGTCATCGTCCGCACCGGCGGCGGCGGCGGCTGGGGCGATCCGCTGGAGCGCGATCCGGCGCTGGTGCGCGCCGACGTGATCGAGGAATTGGTATCGCGCCGGATCGCCGAAGAGGACTACGGCGTCGTGCTCAGAGACGATTTGACGCTCGATGCGGACGCGACTGCGCGGCGGCGAAATGCGCTAAGATCGGCCCGGGCGTAAAGCTCGGCGGTGGGAGGACAACGATGAGGTCGGCGCTGACAATCGTCGCAGCGGCCGCGATCGGTCTGGCGACGGTTTCCGCCGTTTCGGCAGCCGACCTCATCCGCATCGGCAATGCCGGCCGCGAGTTGTTCTCGTTCACGCCGGCCAATATCGGCCAGGACATCGGCATTTTCCAAAAGCACGGCCTCGATCTCGAGATCGCCGGTTTCGGCGGCGACGCCAAGCTGCAGCAGGCCATGGCGGCGAACGCCGTCGATATCGGGCTCGGCTCCGGGCCGGGCATGGCCTTCATCGCCAAGGGCTCGCCGGTCAAGGGCATCGCCGCCATGGCCGGACCGCCGCTGATCTTCGCGCTGGTGGTCCGCGCCGACGGCTCGGTGAAGACCATCGACGATCTGAAAGGTCATAAGGTCGGCATCTCCACCGTCGGGTCGGCGACCGGCTGGCTGATGAACGAAGTGTCGCGCCACCACGGCTGGGGCTTCGACGGCTTCACCCAGGTGCCGATCGGCGAGAACAGCGCGCGCATCGCCGCGCTCAAGTCGGGCGCGGTCGACGGCTGCGTGGTCGATGTCGGCTCCGCGCTCAATTTCGTCGAGCGCGGCGACGGCCGCATCCTGATGCGGTTCGGCGACGTCGCCAGGGATTTCATCATGCATGTCATCTTCGCCACCGACCGCGCCATCGCCGAGAAACCGGACGAACTCCGCGGCTTCCTGCAAGGCTGGTTCGAAACGATCGCCTTCATGCGGCACAACAAGGCGCAGTCGGTCGCGATCGCCATGCAGATCATGGGCACCGACGCGAAGACCACCAGCGCCATTTACGACGAGCTGATGCCGATGTTCCTGGATAACGGCCACTTCGACCCCAAGGCGCTCGCGGTTTTGTCGCAGTCGTTTGTCGAGATGAAGACGCTTCCGGCCGAGCCCGATATGGCCAAGCTTTACACCGAGGCGTTTCTGCCGAAGGAATGAGCCGGGGGCTGCGGAGGGTTCATGAGAGCAAGCCGGACGACGCTGCTATCGGCTGTCGCGGTCGCCTGCGCGGTCGCCGGCGCCCTTGCCTGCGCGGTTGCCGCGGCGCCGGCGCGCGCGGACGAGACGCTGCGCGTCGGCAAAGCCGTCCCGGAATTGTTCGCCTTCGTTCCGCTCGACGTCGGGATGCGCACCGGCATCTTCAAGCAGATCGGGATCGATATCGACGAGATCGCGTTCGCCGGCGATGCGAAATTGCAGCAGGCCATGGCGGCGGACAGTCTCGACATTGCGCTCGGCTCGGGACCCGCCATGGCGTTCATCGCCAAAGGCGCGCCGACCAAGGCGATCGCCGCGATGGCCGGGCCGCCGTTGGATTTGATGATCGTGGTGCGACCGGACGGGCCAAAAACCGTCGCCGCGCTGAAGGGCAGGAAGGTCAGCGTCTCCACCGTCGGCGGCCTGACCTATTGGCTGGTGAGCGAGACCTCGCGGCAGCAAGGCTGGGGCCCCGACGGCATTGTTATCGCCCCGATGGGCAGCATGGCGCCGCAGATCACTGCGCTTGAACGCGGCGACATCGACGGCGTCGTCACCGACATCTCGACCGCGTTCGAACTTGAAAAGCTCGGCAGGGCGCGCGTGCTGACGCGCTTCGGCCGGATCGTGAAGGACTTCCACGTCCACGTCATCTACGCCACCGACAAGGCGATCGCCGACCGGCCGGATGCGGTTCGCGGCTTCCTTAAGGGCTGGTTCGCGGCGATCGCCTTCATGCGCCGCCATAAGCCTGAGACCGTTGCCATTGCCACGCAGGTCATCGGCAAGGATGACGACATCAACGGCAAGACCTACGATGAGCTGATGCCGATGTTCTCCGACGACGGCCGCTTCGATCCCAAGGCGCTGGACACGCTCGCCCAGTCGTGGGTGCAATTGAAGGTGCTGCCGGAGGCGCCGGCGGTGACGACGCTTTACACCGAAGCCTTTTTGCCGGCGCGAACGAACTAGCGAACAGGGAGTTTGCAACCGTGCGTGTATGGCAATCGACGGTCTGGCCGGTCGCAGCCATCGCCGCAGCGGCCGTCTTGCTGCTGGCGAATGCGGCCGACGCGCAGACGACCCTGCGCGTGGGCAAGGCGCAGGCCAATCAATTCGCCTTCATCCCGGCCGACATCGGCGTCAGTACCGGCATTTTCAAAAAGCACGGCATCGATCTCGACATCAGCGCCTTCGCCGGCGACGCCAAGATGGTGCAGGCGCTGACGGCCGGCAGCCTCGACATTGCGCTCGGCGGCAGCCCCTCCTTTGCCGCCATCGTCAAGGGCGCGCCGATGCGAGCGGTAGCGGCCTTCAGCGGAGCGCCGAATATCATCATGCTGGTCGTGCTCAAGGACGGGCCGCTCAAGACTGCGGCCGATCTGAAGGGGCGCACCGTCAGCGTCTCCGGCGCCGGCTCGCTGACTTATTGGCTGACCGAGCAATTGTCACGTCGCCTCGGCTTCGGCGATGACGGGATTAGGATCACGCCGCTCGGCGCCTCCGAGGCGCAGATCGCCGCGCTGATGACGCATCAGATCGACGGCACCACGACCGACAGCGTCACCGTCGAGAAATTCGTCGAGGCCGGCCGCGGCCGCATCCTGGTGAAGTTCGGCGATTACTTCCAGGATTTCGTGACCAGCTGCATCTACGCCAGCAACGCACTGATCGGCAGCAATCCCGACGCATTGCGCGCCTTCCTCGCCGGCTGGTTCGAAACCATCGCCTATATGCGCGATCATCGCGCCGAAGTCGTCGACACCACCGTGAAAGAGATCGACGTGTCGCCTGGCGTCGCCGGCGCCATCTACGACGACACCATGCCGACCATGAGCCTCGACGGGCGTTTCAACACCAAGGCACTCGATCTGCTTGCCGATTCCTTCGTCGACACCAAACTGCTGCCGAGCAAGCCCGATATGGCGGCGCTGCGGACCGAAGCGTTCCTGCCGAAATGACCGCCGGCGACGTCGCAGTGCGCGTCAAAGGCATCTCCCACCAGTTCGGTGAGGCGGGCGAGGCCCAGCATGTCCGCGCGCTGCTCGACACCTCGCTCGATATCGTCCGCGGCGAGCTGATGTGTCTGATCGGCCCGAGCGGTTGCGGCAAGAGCACGCTGCTCAGCGTCATGGGCGGCCTGCTGGCGCCGAGCAGCGGCATTGTCGAAGTCGCCGGCAAGCCGGTGCGCGGGCCGATGCCGCACGACATCGCCTTCGTGTTCCAGGAAAACGCGCTGTTTCCCTGGAATACGGTGACCGAGAACGTGCGGCTCGCCATGCTGTTCCAGGGCGTGCCGAAGGCCGAACACGACAGCCGCGCCAGGCGCGCGCTCGACGCGGTCGGGCTTGTCGAATTCGCGCATCATTATCCCGGCCAGTTGTCCGGCGGCATGCGCCAGCGCGCCGCGCTGGCGCGGGCGCTGGCGCTGCAAACCGATATCCTGCTGATGGACGAGCCGTTCGGCGCGCTCGACGAGCAGACCCGCATGATCCTCGGCGAGGATCTCTCGGTGCTGCTCGCCCGCGCCGAAAAGACCATCGTCTTCGTCACCCACAGCCTCGGCGAGGCGGTCTTCCTTGCCGATCGGGTCGCGGTGTTCTCGGCGCGGCCGGGCACGATCAAGAAGATCATCCGCGTCGACGAGCCGCATCCGCGCAAGCCGGGCTTCGTGACCTCGGAGAAATTCACCGCGCTGCGCAACGAGCTTTACGCGCTGCTGCATGACGAGATCAGAAAGGCCGTCGCCGAAGCGGCGCGCGCCCGCGACGCCGGCGGCGGGGGCGCGTGATGGCGCGCCGCAGCCAGCACCGAAGTCGGCTTGCCAGCATTGCGGTGCAGGCCGGCTTCGGGCTTGCGCTCCTGATCCTGTGGTACCTCGCGACCAACCGCTGGGGCGTCAATCGCCTGTTGTTGCCCAATCCGGTCGCGGTCTGGGAGCAATTGCTCGACGTGCTGCGCAGCGGCGAATTCTGGCCCGACCTGCGCGTGACCCTGAGCGAGCTTGCCGCGGCCTTCGCGCTGGCGACGACCAGCGGCATGCTGGTCGGCTACTTCGTCAGCCGCTCGCGCTACGCGATCCGCGTGTTCGATCCGTTGTTCGCCGGCATCTACTCGATCCCGATCATTCTGTTTTTGCCGCTATACGTGCTGTTCTTCGGGCTCGGGCCGTCGTCGAAGATCGCGCTCGGCGCCACCATCAGCTTCTTTCCCGTCGTGCTCTCGACCATCGCCGGCTTCGGCAATGTCGATCGCGTGCTGGTCACCGCGGCGCGCTCCATGGGCGCGTCGGACTATCATCTGTTCCGCTACGTGCTGATGCCCGCCGCACTGCCGGTGATCCTCTCGGGCCTGCGCATGGGCTTTACCGTGGCGCTGCTCTCGATCATCGGCAGCGAGACCATCGCCTCGCTCGCCGGGCTCGGCCACCATATCGTCCAGCTGGCCGAGGGCATGGATATGGCGCGCATGTTCGCCTACATCGCCTTCGTCGTTGTGATCGCGGCTCTGCTCAACGGCGTCGTCTCGTTCCTCGAACGCCGCGGCAGGCGCTGGGCATGAGCCCCCCGCCGCACCAATTCCTGCTCCGCCATCCGGGCGTGGCCCGGCTCGGCGTCGTGATCCTGATCCTGATCGGCTGGGAGATCGCCGCCCGCTTTGTCATCGATCCGCTGTTCATCGCCCCGCCGTCGCGGGTGTTTGGCGCGCTCGGCACGGTGTGGAACACCGCCGGCGTGCCGGCGGCGTTGCGGCTGACCTTCTTCGAGCTGGCGGTGGCGTTTGCGATTGCGGTGGTGGCCGGGCTCGTCGTCGGCCTTGCGGTCGGCCTGCAGCCGTTCGCGCGACGCAGCGTGATGCCGATCATCCTCTTGCTCTATGGGCTGCCGCAAATCACCATCCTGCCGATCTTCATTCTCTATTTCGGCATCGGCGCCCCCTCGAAGATCGCATTCGGCGTGACCCACGGCACCTTCCCGATCATCATCGCCATCGTCGCCGGCGTGCAGAACCTCAAACCGATTCTGTTGACCAGCGCCCGTTCCATGGGCGCCAACCGCTGGCAGATTCTGCGCTGGGTGATCTTTCCGCACATGATCCCGAGCTTTTTTGCCGGCATGCGGCTCGGCATGAGCGGCGTGCTGCTCGGCGTGCTGCTGGCGGAACTGTATGTGTCGACCGCCGGCATCGGCCACTTCACCACGCTGTTCACGGAAAGTTTCGATCCGACCAAGCTGTTCGGCCTGATCGGCATCCTCGCCGCCATGGCCATCATCCTCAACGAGATGGTGCGCCGCGCCGAAGCCAGGTTCAGCCGCTGGCGGTAGAAGGGACAAGGACAGAAGGATAAAGACATGGCCAAGCTCAAGCTCACCGTCGCCTGCGGCGATTACGAGATCGTGCGGGCGCTGGCCGACGGCACCGTGGCGGCCGACGGCATCGAGCTTGTCATGCTCACCGGCATGGGTTCGCGCGAGCGCCACTGGCGCATGGCGCGCAAGACCGAATTCGACGTCTGCGAAATCAATATCGGCGGCTATTACATGGCGCGCGACCGCGGCGAGGCGCTCGCCGCCATCCCGGTGTTTCTGCATCGGCGCTTCCGCCACGGCTTCGTCTTCGTCAATGCCGCGTCCGGCATTCGCGCCCCCAAGGACTTGATCGGAAAAAGGATCGGCGGCACCAATTTCCAGCCGGCCTCCAATATCTGGATGCGCGGCATCCTGGAGGAGTACTACGGCGTGCCGCACCGGCAATGCACCTGGGTGGTCGAGCGGGAGGAAGACTTCGAATTCACGCCGCCTGCCGGCCTCGACATCGCGATGATCCCGCCCGGCAAGCGGCTCGACGTCATGCTGGCGGAGGGCGAGATCCCGGCGATGCTGTCGCCCGATATCCCCAAGCTGTTCCTCGACGGCGACCCGCGCATCGTCCGGCTGTTTCCGAACTACAAGGACATCGAGATCGCGTTTTTCAAAAACACCGGCATCTTTCCGATCATGCATGTCACCGTCGTCAAACAGGAGATCGTCGACAAATATCCCTGGGTGGCGACGAACCTCGTGCAGGCGTTCGAAGCCGCCAAGGCGCTGGCCTATCGCCGCATCGCCAATCCACGCGTCGCGCCGCTCGCCTGGATCAGGACCGCCTGGGAGGAGCAGCTGGAGGTACTGGGCTCCGACCCGTGGGCCTACGGACTTGGCGACGCCAACCGCAAAAATGTCCAAACGGTGCTGCACTATTGCCATCAGCAAGGCTTGATCCGTCGCATGATGCCGCTTGGGGAGTTGTTCGCCGATACTGATCTTGGCGACGCCGGCGGCGGGGCGGAAAACATCTGACCGAAAATTTCAGGGTGGGTTGAGCCGACGCTCCGGCTGCGGCCGGCCCGGCGAGGAGCTCGCCGAAAACCCACCGTGCCGGCCACGCCGATGCCGGGTTGCGCTCGCGCGCGACCCAGCCTGCGGCACAGTTTGCGTAACGCGTGAGGGGGAAGCCATGCTAGACGAGGAAGCCAAAGGCGATTCTGCCATTTACGAAAAAGACGATCCAGCCTTGCCGCACAAAGACGATCCCGCCTTTCTCTACTTTCCCACCAATTATCGCTGGTCGATGGGCCTGTTGATCTGCCTGTCGGGCGCGCCGTGGACCGGCGTCGAGATCGACGAGGTCAACCGCGTCGGCCGTGCGCTCGCCGACAAGGTCGGCGACGACGACGCGTGGTTCGAGGAATGGTGCCGCATGGGCGATCGGATCGCGGCCCGCGGCCGCGAAGCGGAACGCGCCGGGCACCGGCTGACCGCGGCGTCGTGCTTCATGCGGGCGTCGCGCTATTATCAGACCGGCGAACGCTTCATTCATCCGCGCTCCAAGCGCAGCATGGACGTTTACGCAACCTCGGTCAGCCTGTTCAAGGAAGCCGCCGCCGCCATCCGCCGGCCGCGCATCGAGCCGGTCGAGATTCCCTACGAGGACACCAGCTTGCCGGCGCTGCTGGTGCATCCGGACCGCGAGGCGACCCGCGGCCGCCGTTCGCCGGCCATGGTGTTCTTCGACGGTTTCGACGTCACCAAGGAATTGCAATACGGCTACGGCATTCCCGACCTCGCCGCGCGCGGCGTCGGCTGCCTCATCGTCGACGGGCCGGGCAACGGCGAGAGCGTGCGCTTCCGCAATCTGCCGCTGATCGCCGAGACCGAGCGCTATGCCACGCCGGTCTACGACTATCTGGCGGCGCGCAACGAATTCGACGACAAGCGCATCGGCGTGATGGCGCTGAGCCTCGGCGGCTATTACGCGCCGCGCGCGGCGTCGCTCGAGCAGCGCTTCGCCTGCTGCGTCGCCTGGGGCGCGCAATGGGACTATCACGAAATCTGGGCGCGGCGCCTGGAGCAACTCGATTCCGGCAAGGTGCTGTCGCTGTCGGTGCCGCCGGAGCATCTGCAATGGGTGCTCGGCGTTGCCGACCGCGAAGCGGCGCTCAAGAAGCTCGAGGGCTTCCGGCTCGACGGCATCGTGCAGAGGATGACCTGCCCATTCCTGTTGCTGCATGGCGCCGGTGACGAGCAGATCCCGCTCGAGCTCGCCGAAAAGCTGTTTGATGCGGTCGGCTCCAAGCAGAAGGCGTTCAAAGTATTCACGCGCGAGGAAGGCGGCTTTCACCACTGCCAAGTCGACAACGCTACCATCGGCGTGCACTACATGTGGGACTGGATCGCCGACGTCCTCAACGCCTGACCGAAGCCATGCCCAAAGCCGTCAGAGCCGGAGCCGGAGCCAAGTCCAGAACCGCAGCCAAATCCGCGACCAAATCTGCGACCAAGCCGAAGGCAAAAGCCAAGGCCAAGCCGAAGGCAAAAGCAAAGGCCAGAGCAAACGCCACGCCGAGCGCCCGATCCCGGGCCAACGCCGCCGCCAACGCGGCGCTCTACCTCACCGAAGCGGACGTGCAGCGGCTGGCGACCGTCAAGGACGCGATCGCGACGCTCGAAGACATGTTCGCCACCTGGTCGGATCCCTCGACCATCAACCTGCCGCGCCAGCGCGCCCGGGTCGGCAACAGTGCCTTCAACCTGATGGGCGGCGCCTTGGGTCCAAAACAATTATTCGGCCTCAAGGCCTATTACGCCGGCGGCAATGGCACGCGTTATCACGTGCTGCTCTATTCGGCGGCCGACGGCAAGCTGAAGGCGATGATCGAAGCCGACCATCTCGGCCAGATGCGCACCGGCGCGGCCAGCGGGGTCGCGACCAAATTGCTGGCCAACCCGACGGCCCGCACGCTCGCCGTCCTCGGCACCGGCCGGCAGGCCTTCACCCAGGTCGCCGCGGTCTGCGCGGTGCGACCGATCGAGACCGTGCTGGTCTTCAGCCCGACCGCCGAACATCGCGAGGCGTTTGCCCGGCGGATCGTGCGCGAGCTTGGCACTGCGGCGCAGGCGGCGGCTTCCGGAGAGGCCGCGGTCGCCGATGCCGACGTCGTCATCACCATCACCAAATCGGCGGAGCCGGTACTGCGCGCCAACTGGCTCAAATCGGGCGTCCACATCAACGTCGCCGGCGCCAACGCCGACCGGCGCCGCGAGGTCGACGGCGAGACCGTGCTGCGCGCCACGGTGCGCGCCACCGACCAGGTGGCGCAGGCCCGCATTGAAGCCGCCGAATTCCGCGACCTGGTCGCCGCCGGCCGCCTGACCTGGCACGACATTATCGAGCTCGGCGACATCGTCACCGGCAAGGCAGCGGGCCGCCGCGGCCCGGCGGATATCACGCTGTTCAAGTCGCTCGGCATCGCGCTGGAAGACATCGCGTTTGCCGATCTGATCGTTCGCCGCGCCCTCAAACGAGGCGTCGGCAAGCCGATGCCGTGATCGCGAATGCGGTCAATTGCCGTCGAATTGCCTGACGCAGGCATCGAGCCGGCCGGCCGGGCTGGACGGATCGTTGTTCCAGCGCGCGAACAGCGTGCGGCCGACCTGTTTGATGTTGCCGGCCGAATAGTCGCCGTTGAGCAGCGCCTTGGTGCCGCCGAAAACCATCACGCTGACCCGCTTGCCGCTGATATCCAGCGTATCGGCGTCATGCTCGTTCATGACCGCCTTCGATTTCCCAAGGAGCGCGCGATTGAACGCGATCGAGGCCTCGCCGAATTGGGCAACCGGGCCGGTGTCGCCGACAACGCCGTAGACCAGCCGGTCGGCCGCAGCGCCTTCCAGGCGGGCCACCACGATGTCGCCGGCATGAGCATTGCCGAACGTGTCGTCCGGCAGCACCAGGAACGGAACCTTCTCGGCGTCCATATAGCGTGACGGCGCACAGCTGTTGGCCGGGTCGACATTGTCCTGCTTGAGCGTGGTGGCGGCGACGAAATAGCCGTCGTGGCTCAGGCACGGATAGCCGTCGCTCGCCCGGGGTATGATGTCACTTTTGAAGAAGGCGCTGAGATTGCGGTCCTTCCAGTACAGAAAGTAATAGCCGTCCGGCGCGGTGGCCACGTATTTCTTCATGTCGAACGGCTTGAGTTTCTTGTCGTGGATCAGCGGCCAAAAGCCGTGCCACTCGGTCGCGAACTCGTCGCCGGAAAGTCGCTGCGCGCCGCGGAAAACCAGAATCTCGGCGTTCGCCAGCTCATCGAGCGCGCAGGCGCCGGTATAATGCACGGTGCCGTCGGAATCCTGATCGATCCTGCAGGTGCCACGGCCGCGCGGATCTTCCGGATGATAGGCCCGCGGACTGCCGTCGGCATCGACGGCGACACGATGCAGCACGGTCAGCAGCATGACCGGATCTTTGGCGTCCGCCGGCTTGCGATCGAGCAGCACCGGCAATGATCGCGACGATCGCGAGCCCGACGCCAGCGTCATGGTGAAAGGCTGCATCCGGCATAGTGGATCGGCCGCCTGGATGCCGGACGGCTGGAAGGTCGTGCCGTTCGATTTCGGGTGATGCGGCAGCTTGGCGGCGATCTCGCGCAGGAGTTCGGACGGCGGCAGCTCCTGGGCGGCCGCCAGATCGATGCCGGCAAGCAGCGCGCCGACAATCAGAAACAAGAAGCGCAATGGCGTTGACATATCTTCCGATCGTTTCAAATCTTTGGGCCGGCGAGCGCGCCCCTGAAAAGCAAAGAACCGATCGATCAGCGAAGCTAGGGATGACGGGCGACGTGGAGAGCGGCGGTCGCCAGCCGAAATTTGCCAGCTATTGCGGCAACAGCAGGGCGGTCGCATCGTCCGGGACAAACATTCTGTCTTTGCCGTTGTCGTGGGTATCAGACTTGTCGGCGTCGATGTATGTCACGTAGTTTGCCGCATCGGCGGTACCGGTGTAGCAGCCGCTCGGCGCGTAGGCGAGATAATCGCCGTTGTCGAACCCGACCATGCTGAGCAGCTCGTTGGCGCCGGCGATGTCCCATATTTTCATGGTGCCGTCTTCGCCCGCCGAGATCAGCCATTTTTGGTTGGGATGGAAGGCGACGGCCTCGACGTCGGCGGTGTGTCCGGTCAAGAGCCTCAGTTGATTGGCCGACTGCACGTCCCACAGCCGCACGGTCTTGTCGACGGCGCCGCCGCCGGACACGATGGTGGTGCCGTCGCGTGACCACGCTACCGCGTTGGCGTAGCCCTTGTGGCCCTGATAGGTCTTCAACAGGGTGTGGCTCGAAACGCTCCATACCTTCACACCCTTGCCCGACGAATCGACCGCTGCCGAGGCGACCAGGTCGCCGTTCGGCGAATAGGCCACGTGCAGCGCTTTGCCGGTGCCGGCGGTGACGGCGGGGATCTTGCCGGAGTCGACGAAGAACCGCACTTTGCCGTCGAAGTCCGCGGTGGCGAATTCGCCCTTGCCGCGCGGCGCGAAGCTCAAGGAACGCACCGGCTGATCGCCGCTCGGCCGTTTGCTCGCAAGGCTGTCGTTTGCGATATTCCAGATCCAGACGTTGCCGTCGTCGGCCGCGGCATCGACATAGTGCGGATCGGCGCCCGGTTCGAAGGCGACGCTCCATTGTTTGATCGGGCCCGTCGCGCCGCTCGCCGAGAAGACATGCAGCGGGTGCGAGGAAAAGGTGCGGGCATCCCACAGCCGCACGGTGCCGTCCCAACTGGCCGATGCCAGCAATTTGCCGTCGTCGGAAAAGGCGACCGAGTAAACTTCCTTGCTGTGCCCGGTTATGTTGGCGATCCACCTGAGGCTGGCGGCGTCCCAAACCCGGATGATGGCGTCGTCTCCGGCACTGACGAGGCGCGTGCCGTCCGGCGAGACGGCGATGGTGCGTACTTCCCTGGGCGTCGCGGTCAGCTTGAGCGTCAGGGGGTTGGGCGGTCCGCCGATGAAATTCGCGGTCTGCGTGCCGCCGCGCGGGTTGCAGGCGGCATATTTCTTCACCATCGACGGTGGCGGGCCGGCGGTCGAGGCCGGTGACGGCGGCGGGCTCGCCAACGTGCCGCCGGGACCCTGCGGCAGCGCGCCGGCGCCCGGCGCGGCATTTGCCGTGACTTGCGGTGGCGCGACGGGAGTTTGCGGCTGCGGCACTGAGATCGGCCGGGCGGCCGGCGCCGCAGACGGCGCCGTGTTCGATGGCGATTGATGCGCCGGCGGCGGAGCGGGTGAGGACGACGTTGCGATCGGCGCGGACGGACTTGGCGTCGCCGAAGCGACCCGGTTTGACGACGAGTGCCCGTTTTCGATCCAAACCAGAATGCCGACAAGCAGCACGGCCGCGACGGCGACGGCGCCGGCGGCGACCATCGCCGGGCGCGGCGGCGGCCAGCTGGATTTCACGGCGGGCGCCTTGAACAATGAAACCGGCGCGATGCCCGGCCCCGCCGCAGGCGCGGCTGCCGCAACGGCTGCGGCGGCCTCGCGGTCTGCTGTCTCTGCCTCGGCAGCTCTTTGACGGTCCGCCTGGGCGAGCCGGACCGCTTCGGCCTCGACGGCCCTTTGACGTTCCAGCTCGGCAAGCCGGGCCGCTTCCGCCTCCGACAGCCTTTTGGCGCTCCGCTTCCGCAAGCCGGACGGCCTCCGCCTCGGCAGCCTTTTGGCGCTCCGCTTCCGCGAGCCGGACGGCCTCCGCCTCGGCAGCCCGTTGACGTTCCGCTTCGGCGCGCTGGACCGCCTCCGCCTCGGCCTCGCGACGCTGGCGTTCCTCTTCGGCTAGCCGGGCGGCCGCGATTTCCGCCGTCTTGCGGTGCTGCTCCAGCTCGGCGATGCGCTCGGCCTCCTCTTGCCGTTGTCGCTGCTCCTCCAGGCTTTCCCAAGGCTTGAGCAGCGCATTGGCAATGTTGCCGCAGAATTCGATGATCTTGTCCTGAACGTCCTGATCGCTCGGCTTGCGGGTGCGATAGTCCCGCCAATCGAGGTACTGGCGATCCTTGACAATCTTGAGCACCGGATTCTGTTGCCACGTGCCGTCGTCCAGCTCGCGAACCCGGATGTAGAGGATGGGAAATACCAGGTCGTCGCGGCCGAGCTCCTGTTCGCGCGCCAGGAACGATTCGAACTCGAAGGCGCAGTGCGGGCTGGCAACCACTCGCGGCGTTATGATCGGAATGAAAAATGCCGACTGATTGATCGCTTGCGCTATGGTCTTTTGCCACAGGGCGCCGTGCGGGATGGCGAATTTGTCCTGCCAAAGACTGAAATTGTCGCGTTTGCGGCCGAGTTGCGCGGCCAACTCGCTTTGGATGGCGGTGCGAAATTTCGACAGCACTTCATTGAAGTCTTCGTCGTCCTCGCGCGAATAGCTGAAGAATCCGGACAGGCCTTTTGAGAAATACTCGTTGAGCGACGACACCGGAGCCCCACAGCTCGAAAACCCCTCCATGTTCCTCATGTCAGCAAAAAGTGCAACTGATAATTGACCCCGCCGCGACAGTCGGTCGCCGGCTTGATGCGCGCATCGCGGACAGCTAGCGTTGCCCGAGCATCACGAGCTGGAGCCGATCCCAATGCCCCGAGAGACTTCCCAAGAGACTTTCAAAGAGACTCCCCGACAAACGCCCCAGGTCGTCATCACCGACACCAAAGCCATGGACTTTGAGGAGGTCCGCCGCGGCCGCGTCCATATGATCCGGAGGAAGCGGCTGCCGCTCGAGAGCGGCGTGCCGGGGGTGACCATGGAATATTCGCTGTCGGTCGTGCCCGATGGCTATTTCACGCCGCGGCACCGGCACAATTTCGATCAGATCCGCTACACGCTGTCCGGCATCCAGAGCACCGGCCTGGGCGATCTCGCCGCCGGCGAATGCGGCTATTTCCCGGAAGGCTCCCACTACGGCCCGCAGCAGCAGGAGGGCCAGTGCGAGTGCCTGGTCCTGCAATTCCAGGGCGCCAGCGGCGAGCATTTGCTCTCCAACGAAGAGATGAACGCGACCTACGAGAGGCTCCTTAAATCCGGCGGCAAGTTCGAGAACGGCGTCTACAAGGGGTTCAAACCGGACGGCACGCCGAAGAACAAGGACTCCTACGAGGCGATCTGGGAGGCGCACGAGGGCCGCGACCTGGTGTTCCCGGAGCCGCGCTATCGCCAGCCGGTGATGATGCTGGCCAGGAATTACCGCTTCTGGCCTGACCGCAAGCGTCCCGGCGTCGAGGTCAAGCACCTCGGCACGTTCAGCGAGGCGCGCACCGGCATCGGCTTTTTGCGCCTGACCCCGGGCGCGGCGATCGAGGCCGGCGACCAGGACGACGCCGAGCTGCGCTTTCTGCTCGAAGGCAGCGTCGATTATGACGGCAAGACCTGGGGCGAAGGCACCTACATGTTCCTACCGAACGGCGCCGATGTTACGGACTTGCGCAGCCCCCAAGGGGCTACCTTCTTCGTCATCACGCTACCGATGCTGGCCGACCTCGCCGCCATCCGCGGCAAGGCCGACGCGCGGCATCCGGTTCTGGACCGCGCCACCGGCCACGCCGGCCACTGACCCCCTCGATGACAAAACCGGCTTGGCTGTTTTGCGCTGTCCTTGCCGCCGCCGCCGGCGGGCCGGCAGCGGGCGCGGCGGCGGCGACCAAGCTCGCGACCGCAAAAGTCGCCAACGACTTCGCGCTGATGATGGTCGACTACGGCAACAAGCTCGGCACATTCGGCAAGCATGGGCTTGACGTCGAGGTGAGCCAGATCACCCAGGCGAAGATGATCCAAGCGGTCGTCGCCGGGTCGATCGACATCGCGCTCGCCTCCGGCGCGACGCTGGCCTATGTGCCGAAAGGCGCGCCGCTCACCGGGGTGGCGGCGCTGTCCGGGCCGCCGTCGATTCTCGTCGTCGTGGTCCGCCCGGACGGCGCCATCACGGCGATGGATCAGCTGCGCGATCGCACGATCGCCGTGACCAATCTCGGCTCGCTCACCGACTGGGCGGTTTCGCAGATCGCGATTCATGAAAAGTGGCCGGAGGCGGCGATCAAGCGCGTTTCGGTGGGCGACACGCCGGCACGCATCGCGACGCTCAAGACCGGCGCCGCCGACGGCGCGGTCATCGACCTCGCCGCGGCGCTCGACCTCGAGCAGCGCGGCGAGGCCAAGATCCTGGTCAATTTCGGCGACCTCATCACCACGTTTCAGAACCAGATCATTTACGCCTCCGACAGGCTCATCCAGACCAATCCCGATGCCGTGCGCGGCTTCGATCGCGCCTGGTTCGAGACGCTCGATTACGCGCGCGCGCACAAGAGCGACACCGTCGCGTTCGCGGCGCAGGCGCTCGGTGTCGGTCCCGATGTGGCGAGCCGGGTCTACGACACCTTGATGCCGAGCGGGTTCTTCTCGAAGGACGGACGGTTCGATCCGCAAGTTCTGCAAGTCATGAGCAAGAGCTTCGTCGACATGAAGCTCACCGACCACGCGGTTGATTTGTCGCAATACGTCACCGAACAGTACCTGGCCGCCGCGCACTGACGGCCACTTGAATCAACGGCCGCCAGCGACCATTTTTGGGGCTCCAGGTCCGGCCCTTTTAGGTCATTGTATCTCCTTGAAGAGTCGGTATAATTCCGGTGCGGCGCGGCATAGCCGCACGATTTGCTTGAACTGGATGGAGATTTGGCCCGTCACCGCGGCGGGTCGTCTCTTTTTTTGGATTCGCCCCATGAATCGTTCCAATCGCACCGAGCATATCCGGCTCACCTCGCATCCCGAGCCCGGAGCAAAGCTGCATTTTCCCATCCAATGGGGCGCCGCGACGGCGCGCGAGCGCGGGCCCGTCGTCGGCACCGTGTCGCGGCCGCAAGACCGTAATGTCATCGGCAGCCATGGCGGCTCCTATTCGGTCTACCGCGCGCTCGCCGTGTCATCCGGCGCGCTTGACCCGATCCGCCGCCCGGACCTGACCAATACGCACCCGGCGGCGACCATCGGTCCGTTTGCGCAATGGAGCGAGCCGGAGCGCATCGTGTCGCTCGATCCCTGGGGACATCTGGTCGCGGAAAACTTCAAGCCGGAGATTGCGGAAGGCATCGACATCCGCCCCACGATCGCGATCACCAGGGCGCGGCTCGACCTCCACGAAATGCAGGATGCACTGGCCGCCGGCCGCCTCGCCAATGACGGCGCCGTGGTGCATGCGAACGGCAGCGTGTCGGTGGTCAAGATCGCCATCGATCCGGTGTGGTACCTGCCGGGCATCGCCCAGCGGTTCGGCACCACCGAGAATTCGCTGCGCCGCGCGCTGTTCGAACAGACCGGGGGCATGTTTCCCGAACTGGTGACGCGGCCCGATCTGCAGGTCTTCCTGCCGCCGATCGGCGGCACCACGATTTATCTGTTCGGCGACGTCGAAAAGCTGAACGATCCGCGCAGCCGGATCACCTGCCGGGTGCACGACGAGTGCAACGGCTCCGATGTTTTCGGCTCGGATATCTGCACCTGCCGCCCCTATCTGATCCACGGCATCGAGGAATGCGCACGCAGCGCTCAGACCGGCGGCCTCGGCGTCATCATCTATAACCGCAAGGAGGGCCGCGCGCTCGGCGAGGTCACCAAGTTCCTGGTCTACAACGCGCGCAAGCGCCAGGAAGGCGGCGATGCCGCCGCCGCCTATTTCGAGCGTACCGAGTGCGTCGCCGGCGTGCAGGACGCCCGCTTCCAGCAACTCATGCCGGACGCCGTGCATTGGCTCGGCTTGCGCCGCATCGATCGCTTCGTCTCGATGAGCGACATGAAATACGACGCGCTGGTCAGCCAGGGCGTCGAGATCGTCGAGCGCGTGCCAATCCCGGACGAACTGGTTCCCGCCGACGCCCATGTCGAGATCGCCGCCAAGAAAGCCGCCGGCTATTACGCGCCCGAGCCGCCGAAACCGCAGGACGTGACGGATTCGGTCGGCCGCGCACTCGACAAATTCTGAAACCTTGGCGCCGGCTCTCGATCCGTGCCGCCCGAAACGGCCGCAGCGTTGTCTCTGTTAAGCGCTCATGCGGTCCGCGACCGGGCGCATCGGATGCTGGCAAGCGGGCTCGACGACAAGCTGCCGCACTTTCGCATCGATCTCGGCCGTCTCGACGACGCGGTCGACCTCGTGATCGAGACGACGCGGAAAGCTTATCCGTCGCTCGATATCCCCTTTCATTCGCGCTGGCGTCACTTCGTAACATATGGGTGCGACCGCTATGCCGATCTTGCCGGGGACTTCAAGGATCCGTTGGTCCGGGCGCGCTCGGCCTTCGATCTGGCCATAGTCAGCGTGCTGCTCGACGCTGGCGCCGGCCCGCACTGGCGCTACCGCGATCCCGTAACCGGGGGCTATTTCGAGCGCTCCGAGGGCTTGGCGCTGGCAAGCTGCAATATGTTTGCACGCGGCAATTTTTCCTCACGGGTGGGTCGTTCTCCTGATCCAGCCGATCAGCTGCGCGCCGATGCGGGCGCGCTCGCGAACCTCGATACCAAGGTATTGGGCGAGGGTTTTCAGGTCACGAACGATAATCCGATTGTCGGACTTGAAGGTCGCGCCGAGCTGCTTCGCTCGCTGGGTCGCTTGGTAGCTTCGCGTCCCGAAATCTTCGGCCGCGAAGACGCTCCCCGACCCGGCGGTTTTTTCGATCACCTCGTGGCCAAGGCCGAGGCTAAGGCGATTCCGGCGCCGCTGATCCTGTCCGAACTGCTGTTGCAGTTCGGACCGATCTGGCCGTCGCGCCTGACGCTGGGCGGGATTGCCCTGGGCGACTGCTGGCGGCATCCGGCCATCGTCGCACCGGACGCGAGCACGGGCCTCGTCCCCTTGCACAAGCTGTCGCAATGGCTCGCCTACTCGCTGATCGAGCCGCTGCAGCAGGCGGGATTTACCGTCACCGACATCGACGGCCTCACCGGCCTCGCCGAATATCGCAACGGCGGCCTGTTTATCGATACCGGCGTTCTGACATTCCGCGACCCGGCCGATGCCGCGCGCCAGCATGACGTGGCTTCGGCCCTGGTGGTGGAATGGCGCGCACTGACGGTCGCCCTGCTCGACCGGCTGGCGGCGCAGATGCGCCGCCGGCTCGACATGGACGGCAAATCGTTGCCGCTGGCGAAAGTTCTTCAGGGCGGAACCTGGTCGGCCGGGCGCATCATCGCCCGCCGGCTACGCGCCGACGGCGCGCCGCCGATCAATGTTGTCGGCGACGGCACCGTGTTCTGAAAGTCCGCGTTCGGGAGGAAGCCATGGAAGGCGTTACCATCGTCGACCACCCCTTGGTCCAGCACAAGCTGACGCTCATTCGCGACAAGCATATCTCGACCAAATCCTTCCGGGAGCTCCTGAAGGAGATCGGCATGCTGCTGTGCTACGAGGTGACCCGAGACCTGCCGTTGACCGACGTCGAAATCGAAACGCCGCTCAAGCGGATGACCTCGCGGCGCATTGCCGGCAAGAAGCTCGTGATCGCGCCGATCTTGCGGGCCGGCGTGACGTTCGCGGAAGGCATGCTGGATCTCGTTCCGGCTGCCCGCGTCGCCCATATCGGGCTTTATCGCGAACCGGAAACGCTGGTCGCCATCGAATATTTCTTCAAGGCGCCGTCCGACCTGCAGGAACGGCTGGTGATCGTCGTCGCGCCGGTGATCGCCACCGCGAATACCGCGGCAGCGGCGGTCGTCCGCGTGAAGGAGCGCGGCGCCAGGGACATCCGGTTCGTATCCATGCTGGCGTCGGCGCAGGGCGTGGAGAGATTGCGCGGCCTGCATCCCGACGTGCCGCTCTGGACGGCGGCCATCGACGATGAGCTCGACGAACGGGGGTTTATCGTTCCGGGTCTGGGCGATGCCGGCGATCGGGCCTACGGCACGAAATGATCGGCTTTTTGATTGAGCATGATCTTTCCGGAAAACCGGCGTGGCCACCCCCGGATCAAATCCGAGGACAAGCCTTTCCGCATCATGGGCTACGCGGCGAGCAGCTTCTGCACTTCGTTGACCAGTTCGCGCAGATGGATCGGCTTGGACAGCACCTTGGCGTGCTTGGGCGCGCTCGAATCGGAATTCAACGCCACCGCGGCAAATCCGGTGATGAACATGATCTTGATGTCCGGATCGAGCTCGGCGGCGCGGCGGGCGAGTTCGATGCCGTCCATTTCCGGCATGACGATGTCGGTCAAGAGGAGCTCGAACGGCTCCTCGCGCAGCCGCTGGTAGGCCGACAGGCCGTTGTCATAGGAAGTCACGTCGAAGCCGGCATTCTGCAGCGCCTTGACCAGGAAGCGGCGCATGTCGACGTCATCTTCGGCGAGCAGGATTTTGGACATGGCGACTTGTACCCGGCTTCTGCCGGCCCCCCGGCCGTAGATTTCCATAAGCCGGATGCCGGGTAAACATGAGGTGAAGGTGCGCCCGCGTAATCGGCCTTGGCAAGCCGCGACAGCTATGGACAATGGCGGTCGGCACACGCTAGGGGAACGGTGCCGGGTCGCGAGCCCCAAAACCACCCCGCCAGGCTCATGTTGGAAATCCAGGACGAGTTTGATCCCCCGTTCGAGGCGATCGAGCCGGCGCAGTGCCGCGGCCCGGTGCTTTTCAACTCGCCGCATAGCGGGCGGGTCTATCCGCGCGCCTTCCTGATGACGTCGCGGCTCGATTTGGCGACATTGCGTCGATCGGAAGACAGCTTCGTCGACGACCTGATCGCCGGTGTCGCGGCGCGCGGCCATCCGTGGATGCGGGCGCATTTCCCGCGCTGCTACGTTGACGTCAACCGCGAGCCCTACGAGCTTGATCCGCGGATGTTCGACGGCCGCCTGCCGTCATTTGCCAACACCCGCTCGATGCGGGTCGCCGGCGGCCTCGGCACCGTGGCGCGGGTGGTCGGCGACGCCCAGGAAATCTACGACCAGCGGATTTCGGTGGCCGAAGCGATGCGGCGGATCGACAGCCTCTATAAGCCCTACCATCGCGCGCTGCGCCGGCTGTTCATGCGGCTGCACCGCGATTTTGGCGCCGCCATGCTGATCGACTGCCATTCCATGCCCTCGACCACGGGCGCCCGGGACGAACGCCCGCGCGCCGATCTGGTGCTCGGCGACCGTTACGGCACGAGCTGCGTTCCGATCATCTCCGAGACCGTCGAGCAGACCATGCGCGGCTTCGGCTATGTGGTCAGCCGCAACAAGCCCTACGCGGGCGGCTTCATCACCGAGCACTACGGCAATCCGACCACCGGACTGCACGCGATCCAGCTCGAGATCAACCGGGCGCTGTACATGGACGAGCGACGCTATGAGCGGTCGGCCTCGTTCGACCGGCTGGCGAGGGAATTCGAAATCCTGTCCGACCGCCTCACGGCAATTCCCCTGGAAGAGGTGCGGCCCTATCGCGCCGCCGCGGAGTAAGCACGCGGGCGGACTTCGCAAAGCAACCCGGCAATCGCGACGATAAAAGACTGAAAGAAACACAAAGAAAAAGGGCCGCTCACATTGCTGGAGCGGCCCAAGTCTAGGGAGGAAACGCCCAAGGAGGGCGACGGTAGCGCGAGAGAGCCTCTCGCTACCGCACTGCAGCAACATACACCGCGCCGCACAAAACGCAAGCCCTGTTGACCTATTTATCCAGGCCTTTTCCTGCCAAATGTGCAGGGCAGGCTTCCGCGATCCGGACAGCTCAAAAACGCCGCGACGAAACTCGTTTGGCATCAGCGCCTTAGGGGCATGATCAGCAGCTGCACAGAAAAACGCCAGGGCCGACAGGTGCTTACGGCTGAACCCACTCCAAGCGATTTGCCGACCGGTTGTGGCCGCTTCGCAACACGCCGATTGCCGGAACTGGAACTCTCCGATAGGTCGAAGCGGGAGGCACCGCATGACGGCGATCGATTTTGCAGTTTTTGTCGATGAACTCGCCGCCGTCTCCGGCGATACCATCCGGCCGTTCTTTCGCAGCACGCTCGGCGTCGAAAACAAGAGCCGCTCCGGCGGGTTCGATCCGGTGACCGCCGCCGACCGTGCCGCCGAAACCGCCATGCGCGCGCTGATCAGGCGGACCTTTCCGGAACATGGCGTGGTCGGCGAAGAGCTTGGCGCCGACCATCCCGACGCCGAATACGTCTGGGTGCTCGATCCGATCGACGGCACCAAATCCTTCATCTGCGGCATGCCGGCGTGGGGCACGCTGATCGCGCTGACCCGCCGCGGCGAGCCGGTCTACGGCATGATGCACCAGCCGTTCACGCGCGAGCATTTTTCCGGCGACGGCCGGGGCGCGCGCTATCGCGGGCCAGCCGGCGACCGCGACTTGCGGGTGCGCCGCTGCGCGGCGCTCGACGAAGCCATCCTGCTCACCACGAGCCCGCTCCTTATGAACGAGGCCGACCGGCGGGCCTTCGGCCGCGTCGAACAGGCGGTGCGGCTGTCGCGCTACGGCGGCGACTGCTACGCCTATTGCGTGCTCGCCGCCGGCCATGTCGACCTCATCATCGAGACCGAGCTCAAGCCGCACGACGTGCTGGCCCTGATCCCGATCATCGAAGGCGCCGGCGGCCTGATGACGACCTGGGAGAACGAACGGCCGCATAACGGCGGACGCATTATCGCCGCCGGTGATCGGCGCGTCCACGCCCAAGCCATGAAGCTGTTGAACGGCTAACGCGCGTCATCAATACAGACCGGTTCCGGGCACGAAGGCATCGAAGGACGCCCAGAACTGCGAGCGGTAGCGGTCTTGCTCCATGAGAATTTCGTGCTGGGAGCCGACCACGACCAGCTGCGAGCCGGCACGCAACAGGGTGGCGAAGTCCTCGATCGCCGGATTGGACACCAGCGCGTCGTTGCCGGCGGCCACGATCAGGATCGGTTGGCGGATGCGCGAGGGATAGCTGCGCTCGCGCATCGCCCGGGTGGCGCGGTACGCGGCGTCGAGCCAGGCCACCGTCGGCGGACCAAGGCCGAGCGCCGGCTCGGCTTCGAGAATGGCGGCATTGCGGGCGTAGCGCACCGGATCCGAGGTGAGGATATTGCCGACGAACGGCCGCGCTTCCATGACGCCGGCGTTCTCCTGCTTGGGCACGTACATGGCGCCGAAGCCGGCGATGCGCAGCACCCGTGTCATCAGCCGCGCCGTGGTGGTCGCGCCGAAGCCGACGAGATCGATCAGCGGCGCGGTGAGCACCATGCGGTCGAACCAGCGGCGGCCGCGATAGGCGGCGCGGATCAGCACGGTGGCGCCGGTCGAATGACCGAGCGCAAACAGCGGCGGCGGACAATCCGGCAGCACGATCTCGCGCATGAAGGTCTCGAGGTCGGTATCGTATTGGCCGAAGTCGCGTACATAGCTCTTGTGCCGGTCGGCGAGCGCGCGATCCGACAGGCCTTGGCCGCGCCAATCGAGCGCGGCGACGGCAAAGCCGCGGGCGCGCAAGTCGCGAACCGTCTCGAAATATTTTTCGATCCACTCGCCCCGGCCCTGGAAGACGCAGACCGTGCCGCGCCGTCCGGCCGGCGGCTGCCAGCGCACGAAGCGCAAGCCGACGCCGTCCGGCGTCTTGAGCGTGCCCGTGACGTAATTATCCGGGGCGGGATTGGCGGCGATCGAGACGATTTTCATGGAAAGCGCCGGGTTTTATGGAAAGCACCGGATTTTATGGAAAGCATCTGGCCGAGCGGCGTTCGCTTATAACAGCCATTGGGAGGCCCGGCACCGCGTTATGACGGTCATCCCGAGTTGGCCGCCGTGGGCCGGCCCATACACGGCGAACAGGGCAAGTTCCTCCCCTCGCATAAGCCTGTTTGGCGGCTCTTGCGGGCTTCGAAAGCCCTCCCCATATTGTTTGGTGCGCAGGCCATTCGGCTGCGTATTCAGCGGCTTGGTCCACTACGGGCAAGCCATCCGCATGTCGCTTCACAAGGAGGATATGCCATGCGAACTTTCGATCTAGCTCCCCTTTACCGTTCCACCGTCGGCTTCGACCGGCTGTTCTCGTTGCTCGATCAGGGCCTCGAGGGCGCCGCGCCCGGTTATCCGCCCTACAATATCGAGCGGACCGGCGAGAACGCCTACCGCGTCTCGGTCGCTGTCGCCGGCTTCAACGAGCCTGAACTGTCGATCGTGGCGAAGGAGAACACGCTCACCATCCGCGGCGAAAAGAACGCCAAGGACGAGCAGAACCGCGGTGAAGTGCTCTACCAGGGCATCGCCGCCCGCACCTTCGAGCGCGTATTCCAGCTCGCCGATTTCGTCCAGGTGAAGGGCGCGAGCCTCGAGAACGGACTCCTGCATGTCGACCTGGTGCGCGAGATCCCCGAGGCGAAAAAGCCGCGCTCGATCCCGATCGGCAACCAGACCAAGGCCCAAGCCAAGACCATCGAAGACCAGAAGCAGGCCGCGTAATCTAGGCCTGTTGGGACAGCAAAGGGAGCGCCCCGGTTTCCGGGGCGCTTTCGAATTCGTGGCGCCATCTTTCATCCCCTGCCCGGCGGTCTATTTGTTTTTTGCTTCTTCGCCATTGTGGTCAATTCGGCTCAGTCGCCGACCCTCGGTGCGTGGCACCATCGCGGCACGGGGGCCAACATTCCTGGCCTTTGACGGCAATCGCTACTTCTGCCGCTAACGGCTCCGCCCCTCGCCCGGTAATCGGGCGAGGCTCTCATTGCCGCCACAGCCGAGACGCAGGCAGCCGCCCGAAGGAGATCGCATGTCAAAAAATTTCATAAAGCAGCAGGCCGAGGCGCAATTCAAAAAGCTGCCGGGCGTTGAGGGCGGCAAGACCGCCGCGTCGGAATCCGACGTCGCCGCCGCGGCCGTTACGGCCAACACCGCGCGCCTGAAGGGGCTTCGCCTGGCGCGCGACGCGGCCGAACACGCGGTGCCGCCGGCCGTGGCGGTGAAGAAGGTCGGCAGAAAGAAAAAAAGCTCGGCCGTGTCGTTGTCGGATTGGCTGAAGAACCGGCACGCCGGTGGACACGGCTGCTGAGCTGAGGACAAACCGAGCTGAGAACAAGCGATTTCCGCCTGGGGCGCGGCTCGTCGCCGGAGGACGGACTGAGCCGCCCTAAGCCCCCGTCACCGCGCGATGGATCGCGGTGCAATGGCGCACCAGGTTTTGCTGCGACGCGACGAACTGCTTGAGCGGTGTGGCGATGTCGTAGAAATGGATATTGGCGATGAAGCCGTAGAGGCCGGCATCGATGCTGGTCGGCGTCGCGCCATGCACGTAGCCCGCCGCCGGCACCGCGTTCGCCAGCACCTTGAGGTCGGCGAGGCCGCGCGCGTAGGCAGCCTCGGGCGTGTAGCGGCCGATGCCCTGGTAATAATAGCGCTGCGCGTTGAATTCCTTCGCCTTCAACAGCCCGGCCTCGTCGAGCTGCGGGTGTTCGCGCAACAGCGCGGCGCAGAACGCCGGCCAGTAGCGCTCGTCCTGCCAGCGCGAATACGACATCACCCAATAAAGGTCGTCGAGCATCCGGGTGATGAGCAGGCTCGTGTCGCGCTGCGCCGGCGTCAGCGCCGCATCGATGGCGAGCCGGTATTTGGCGTTCAGATGCGCGATGATGGTCTCGCTGTCGCCGACCGTCTCGCCGTCGTCGATGATGTAAGGCAACTGCCCGCGCGGCGCCGCGGACGCATCGAACACATGCTCGTGCCGGAACGGCACGCCGGCGAGCCGCATGAAGGCAAACACCTTGAGCCCATAGCCGTTGTTGTCGGCAACGCCGAACAGTTCGGGGTAGGAGTAGAGCGTGATCATCGCGCGGCCTCCGCGGCGCAGGAAAGTGGAGCCCGTGGTCAAAAGCAGCCGGGCAAGTTCCCTGTTTGTTCTGCATCAATCATTATATGGCTGTATATCGTATAGCCGTATGATGGTATAAACGGACATGAAACCGAACGACACGATTCCCTCCTCAGTCTTTGCGCGCCTACAAAAGCACGCCATCCCCCTAGTCGACGACTTAGAAAGCGTTCTCACACGCATTTTAGATTTCTATGAAGCGAACGCCGAACCAAACGAGGCGGATTTCGTCACGGACGGTGAAATCAAAACCTTCTCCGCCCCTTCCCCACCAAGTCTAACTCATACGAAAATTCTCACGGCACAATTTAATCAGGTCAAATTCTCCAGACCGGATTTGACATGGAACGCAATCCTTCATGAAGCCATACGGATCGCAGCGAACAAAACTTCATCACACGAAGACTTAGCTCATCTAATCCGCGTCAATTTTGTTTTCGGTAAAAAAGAGAATGACGGATATAAACATCTTCCCGATATCAATGTTTCAGTTCAAGGCCAGGACTCAAATGGAGCATGGAAGGGTACTTTTTACATCGCAAACCGCTTTAATATTCCCTTCGATATAGTGTTTGCTTGGCGCAACAAAGAAATTCCGCTCATCCGGGCATCACTGGGCGCTTAGTGCATAAGCGCATACGAGTGATCTAATTGAGATGCGGCCGATGCGTAACGCCATTCTAAAACATGTGCCAGAGATGACCAAATACCTTGGTAAGGATTTAGCATTCATAGCTATCACCTGCTTCGCAACTATCGCGGCACTAGCATTTGCTCAGAATGGCGTATGGTTGACCATAGTCTTTCTCATTGCCGTCGGTGCTTGGGCAATTAAAAAATGTTTCGGATGGCAAGACTAGGTTATGCTTGACGACGCCCCTTGGATTGCTTCGTCGCTTCGCTCCTCGCAATGACGACAGAGCGGAGCGCGGCTACCCCACCTTCTCGCCGACGAAATCCGTCAGCTCCTGGCGCGTCGTATCGGGGGCGAACCAGAAGAACAGCGGCGCCAGCATCAGGAAGGAGAGCGCAAGGAGCGGAAGCCCGGCGGCGATCGATGAGGCGGTGGCGATCCAGCCCATGATCATGGGCGCGAGCGAGGCCGCCGCCAGCCCGAAGGTGAAGGAGGCGCCGACGGCGGTGCCGCGGATCTGGGTCGGGAACAGTTCGGCGGTGTAGCCCAGGCCGGTGCCGAAGCTGCCGGTGATGAGGAAGTTGGTGGCGAGGCCGACCCAGAACAGGCTCGCGGCGCTGTCGAGACGGCCCATCACGACGAGGAGTACGGACGCCGGCACGGCGAACGCCGCGATCACCCAACGCCGGCCGTAGCGGTCGCACAAATAGCCGCAGAACCAGTAGGCGAAGATGGCGCAGAACATCCAGATCGACAGGTAGCGGCTCATGGTCGGGAAGCCGAGATGCTTCTCGTTGGCAAGGTAGAACGGCATCCAGGCCGACCAGCCGAGCCAGGTGAACAGATAGAAGAAGTAGACCAGCGACGCGATCAGCATCTCGCGCGGGTAGGCCCGCACCGGGGCAAAGATATCGAGCTGCTTCTTCAAGCCCTCCCTGAGCATCGCCGCGGTGACGCGCTCGTAGCGCGGGCTTTCCTTGATGCCGACGCGGATCCACAGCACCAGCAGCGCCGGCAGGATGCCGAGGAAATACAGCGACCGCCAGCCCCACAGCGGCACGACCAGGAGCGCGGCGAGCGAGCACAGCATGTAGCCGAACGGATAGCCGCCGACCAGGCCGCCGAGCGCGGTGGCGCGCCATCGGGTCGGCGCCGTCTCGGTCACCATCAGCATGCCGACCGGGTTCTCGCCCGCGAGCCCGATGCGGGTAATCGAGCTGTAGATCAAGAGCGACACCCAGCCGGTCGAGAAGCCGGTCAGCCCGGTGAACACCGCATAGACCAGGATCGACCAGATCAGCGCCGGGCGCCGGCCGTACAGGTCGGCCAGCACCGGGAATATGAATGTGCCGATGAGCCCGATCCAGCGCGAGATCGTGGTCACGGTGCCGATGGTCGCCGGCGTGATGCCCCATTCCTTGATGAGGATCGGCGTCACGAGCTGCATGATGGTGGCTTCGTAGATGTCGAACGCCCAGCCCAGGATGCAAATCGCCAGAACCAGCGCGCTGTAGCTCGTCCATCGCTCGCCGGATGTCAGCGGCGGCGCCACGGCGCCCGACACCGCGATGGTGGTGGCCATGACCTTGCTTCCTTCCCCGAAACTCCGCTCTGCGGCGGATGCGGCAAGCCTGCTCTCGGCGCGGCTGTGCGGTCAAGCCAAATACAACCGGGCGCGCAACCGCGGCGTGCCGGAGCCGGGGGCGATCATCGTCCTGCCCTCGCCCTTTGCGGGAGAGGGCTCCTCGGCGTTTCAGCGTCCTCGGTCGGGTGAGGATTTTGGGCCTGAGGTGTTTGGTGCGGGCGGCCCCTCACCCAACCGCGTTTGTTGAGAGGCTGGCGCGGCCCTCTCCCGCAAGGGGCGAGGGCACCATGATGCGCGTTGGAGTCTTCTGGTCGCGCGGCCGATCAATCGTTCAGCGGCGCGACAGCTGCCGGGGCTGATTTGGGCGCGGTTGCGGGTGGCGGTGCGGCGGTGATGATCTGCGAATTGATCTCCGGCCGGGCATCGGGCACCCCGCTCGGCTTCGCGGTGACGCTGCCATGCTCCGTGCCGGCATCGACGGCGCTTTGCGCCGGCTTGGCATCGGGTTTGGGGGAATCCGGTTTGGCATCAAGCGGCGGCGGCGCTTTGGGGCTGCGCTCGGCGTCGGGCCGGCGCGAGGCGCGCGCCGCCGGCCGCGGCCGCGGCAACGGCGGCAATGTCAGCCCGGGCGCGCTGACTGCCGGCCGGGCCAAAGCCGGCCGCGCCAACGGCGGTTCCATGCCGTCCTCGCCGGGCGGCGCCATGGCGGCATCGAGGCCGGCCGGATCGTACGGCGACGGCGCATCATAGTACTGCCCGAAGCGGCCCGGACCCGGCACGATGCGGTTGGCGTCGCGGATGGCGCCGGTCCGCGCATCGACCACCACGCGCATGAGAATGCCGCGGTAATCGGTGGCGCGCACCACATAGGTCGTGCCCTCGCGCAACGGCGGCGCCAACGGGTTGAAGCCGGCGGAGCGCAGCGTGTGCACGATCTCGTAGGACGAAACGAAGCCGGTGAAGGGCTGTGGCGGCGGCGGCGCCACCGCGGATGCAGGCGATGGCGTTTGGGCGCGGCTTGGCATCGCTGCAAGCAAGGCCGACACGACAAGCACGGCAAGCCGCAACACTCTTTCGGTCACCCCCGGCCCCCTCCCCGACAGTTCTGTCGCAGCCGCAACGTTAATCGAAATTGGGGCGGCGCTTGGGCGCGCTTTACAGATTTTTTTCGCATAGGTTCACGAAGCGTTCGATGTCGTCGTCGGCTGTGGCAAATGACGTCACCAGCCGCACCAGAACCTCGTCGGCGCCGAGCGCGAGGCTTTCGCTCGGCCGTACGTAATAAGCGGCGCCGGCGGCCTTGAGCCGGGCATCGAGCGCGCGCGGCAGCCTGACAAAGACGAGATTGGCCTCGACCGGCCAAAGCGGCGGCAATCCTACCGCCGCCAGCCGCCGCGCCAAGAGGTCGGCCATCGCGTTGGCGTGGCGCGCCAGCGTGAGCCAGCGGTCCTGCGCCAGATAGGCCGCCATCTGCACGGCAAGAAACCGATGCTTGGAGAGCAGATGTCCGGCGCGCTTCCTTCGCTCGCCGAAGAACGCGGCGCGCGAAGGATCGAACACGATCACGGCCTCGGCCGCCATCGCGCCGCCCTTGGTGGCGCCGAACGACAGGACGTCGATGCCCGACTGCCAGGTCATCCGCGCCGGCGTGGCGTTGAGCCGAACCAGCGCATTGGCGAAGCGCGCGCCGTCCATGTGCACGGCGAGCCCGCGGGCGTGGGCGATCTCGCACAGCGCCGCGATCTCGTCGGGCCGGTAGATGGTGCCGGCTTCGCTCGCCTGGGTGATCGAGGCCGCCGACGCCACCATCTGATGCGGGCTGTGACCGCCGTAGCCGGCGAGCGCGGCGCCAAGCACCTGCGGCGCGATCTTGCCGTCGGCGCCCGGCAGGCCGGCAAGCTTGAGGCCGCCGCCGAAAAATTCCGGCGCGCCGCATTCGTCGGTGACGATATGAGATTGCGCGTGGCAGAACACCACGCCCCAGGGCTGTGTGACCTGCGCCAAAGCGAGCGCATTGGCCGCCGTCCCGGTCGGCACCAGGAAAGCCGCGACCTCGCGCTCGAAGATCTCGGACAGCCGCTGCTCGACCGCGCGGGTGCCATCGTCATTGCCGTATCCGGGCGCATAGCCCGCATTGGCCGCCACGATGGCGTCGAGAATGGCGGGCGCCACCGGCGCGGTATTGTCGCTGGCAAAATTCACGGGTGCGGTCGAAGCCGGCTGAACTTGCGGACACTATGGACGTTCTCGGCAATGCGATCAAACCGGCGCCGGCGAAGCGCGCGCGACGTCCGGCTTGGTTGCCCGCGCGACGCGCGCTGCCGGGCATTGCGCGCTGTCGGGCATTGCGCTCTTGGCGTTCCCGTGGTCCACTTGACGAGCGGACCGTGGCAGACATCCGAACGGAAACGGGAAAGCCGGGAATTGTTTTCGTCCCCCGCTCTTGCATTTTCTGCAGGCAAGGAACGGCGGAGAGGGGTTCGCGCTTGTATTGGCGCCGGGAATTTGCCATGTTCCGTATAGGACAGCATTGCTGTCCCAACTGGTGACCCGCCACGCGCCGCGCATGTCTTCCCAGCCTCTTTCGGACGACGGGAAGGTACTGGGAGGCGTGGGGTCAGCTGCCGAGGGCGAGGGCGCGTCGCACGGCGGCGAATAAGCAGCCAGAGGCCTCTAAGCGGCACGAAGGTTGCCTCCAAGATACCAAGTCGCCCTTGGGCGCAACCGCTCCCTTCGTTGTTTCCGCCGTCGGCGGAGCGAGGGCAACGGCTGCGTCGGAACGGGTTGCCCGCCGGAGCGTCGCGCACAGCGATCGGGCTTCCGCGGCGAGTGCGAGGACGACAATGAGCGCGTCTGGTTTCGGTCTGTTTGATCCGGCGCTGGAAAAGGCTTCCTGCGGGGTCGGATTTATTGCCGACATCAAGGGCCGCAAATCGCACAAGATTGTCGAAGACGCGCTGACGATCCTGGTCAATCTCGAGCATCGCGGCGCGGTCGGCGCCGATCCGCGCGCCGGCGACGGCGCCGGCATCCTGGTGCAGATGCCGCACAAGTTCTTCGCCCGGAAGGCCGCCGAACTCGGCTTTACGCTGCCGGCTCCCGGCGCCTACGCGGTCGGCGCGCTGTTCCTGCCGCACGACGACGCGTGGCGGGCGGAGATCATGGACACTTACGCGGCAGTTGCCGCGCGGGAAGGCATGACGGTGCTCGGCTGGCGCGCCGTGCCGACCGACAATTCGACGCTGGGCGAGTCGGTGAAGCCGACCGAGCCGGTGCACCAGCAGATCTTTCTCGGACGCTCGCCGCGGGTGACGACCGAGGACGAGTTCGAACGCCGGCTCTACATCCTGCGCAAGACCATTTCCGCCATCCTCTACGCCCGGCGGGAGCGCAGCACCTCGCATTACTATCCGGTGTCGATCTCGTGCCGCACCGTGATCTACAAGGGCATGTTCCTGGCCGACCAGCTCGGCACCTACTATCCCGACCTGCACGAAGCCGATTTCGAAAGCGCGCTGGCGCTGGTGCACCAGCGCTTCTCCACCAACACCTTCCCGACCTGGTCGCTGGCGCATCCCTACCGCATGGTCGCGCACAACGGCGAGATCAACACGTTGCGCGGCAACAACAACTGGATGGCGGCGCGGCAGGCCTTGGTGTCGTCGCCGAAGTTCGGCGCCGATATCGGCAAGCTGTGGCCGATCTCCTACGAGGGCCAGTCCGACACCGCCTGCTTCGACAACGCGCTCGAATTTTTGACCATGGGCGGCTACCCGCTGGCGCACGCGGTGATGATGATGATTCCGGAGGCCTGGGCCGGCAATCAGCTCATGAACGAGGAGCGCCGCGCGTTCTATGAATACAACGCCGCGCTGATGGAGCCGTGGGACGGCCCGGCGGCGATCGCCTTCACCAATGGCCGCCAGATCGGCGCCACGCTCGACCGCAATGGGCTGCGCCCGGCGCGCTACATCGTCACCCGCGATCACCGCATCATCATGGCGTCCGAGACCGGCGTGCTGCCGGTGCCGGAGCAAGAGATCGCCGTCAAATGGCGGCTGCAGCCGGGCAAGATGCTGCTGGTCGACCTCGAGGAAGGCCGGCTCATCCCCGACGAGGAATTGAAGGCGACGCTGGCCAAGAGCCATCCCTATCGCGAGTGGCTCGACCGCACCCAGGTCGTGCTCGAGGACCTGCCGGCGGCAGCCGAAGCCGCGCCGATCTCCAACCTGGCGCTGCTCGATCGCCAGCAGGCCTTCGGCTACACCCAGGAGGACCTCAAGATCCTGATGACGCCGATGGCGGCCACCGGCGAAGAGGCGGTCGGCTCCATGGGCAACGACACGCCGATCTCGGCGCTGTCGGAGCGGCCGAAGCTCTTGTTCACCTATTTCAAGCAGAACTTCGCCCAGGTGACCAACCCGCCGATCGATCCGATCCGCGAGGAACTGGTGATGAGCCTGGTGTCGATCATCGGGCCGCGGCCGAACCTGTTCGATCTTGAGGGCATGTCGAACACCAAGCGGCTCGAGGTTCATCAGCCGATCCTGACCAACGCCAACCTGGAAAAGATCCGCGCCATTTCCAGCATCGGCGACCATTTCAAGTCGCGCACGCTCGACACCACCTGGCCGGCCGAAGCCGACGCCGCCGGCATGACCGCGGCCATCGAGACGCTGTGCGGCAACGCCGATGCCGCGGTGCGCGACGGCATCAACATCATCATTTTGTCCGACCGCCGCGCCGGCGCCGATCGCATTGCGATCCCGTCGCTGCTGGCCTGCGCCGCGGTGCATCATCATCTGATCCGCGAGGGGTTGCGCACCTCGGTCGGGCTGGTGGTGGAATCCGGCGAGCCGCGCGAGGTGCACCACTTCTGCTGCCTGGCCGGCTACGGCGCCGAGGCGATCAATCCGTATCTCGCCTTCGAGACGCTCACCGCGATGAAGGGCGAGCTGCCGCAGAAGCTCGACGACAAGGAAATCGTCAAGCGCTACATCAAGTCGATCGACAAGGGACTGCTCAAGGTGATGTCGAAGATGGGCATCTCGACCTACCAGTCCTATTGCGGCGCGCAGATTTTCGACGCCATTGGGCTCAAGTCCGAGTTCGTCGCCAAGTATTTCACCGGCACCGCGACCCGCATCGAGGGCGTCGGCATCGCCGAGATCGCCGAAGAAGCGGTGCGGCGGCATCGCGACGCGTTCTCCGACGCGCCGGTCTATCGCTCGATGCTCGACGTCGGCGGCGAATATGCCTACCGGGTGCGCGGCGAGGACCATGTCTGGAACGCCGCGACGGTGTCGGCCCTGCAGCACGCCGTGCGCGGCAACTCCTCCGACAAGTACCGGCAGTTCGCCCGCATCATCAACGATCAGACGGCGCGGCTCCTGACTATCCGCGGCCTGTTCCGCATCAAGTCGGCGGCGGAAGACGGCCGCAAGCCGGTACCGATCGAGGAGGTCGAGTCCGCCAAGGACATCGTCAAGCGGTTCTCGACCGGCGCCATGTCGTTCGGCTCGATCTCGCGCGAGGCCCACACCACGCTCGCCATCGCCATGAACCGGATCGGCGGCAAGTCCAATACCGGCGAGGGCGGCGAGGAATCCGACCGCTTCAAGCCGCTGCCGAACGGCGATTCGATGCGCTCGGCGATCAAGCAGGTGGCCTCGGGCCGGTTCGGCGTCACCGCCGAATATCTCGTCAATTCGGACATGATGCAGATCAAGATCGCGCAGGGCGCCAAGCCCGGCGAAGGCGGACAGCTGCCCGGCCACAAGGTCGACAAGACCATCGCCAAGGTGCGCCATTCGACGCCGGGCGTCGGACTGATCTCGCCGCCGCCGCATCACGACATCTATTCGATCGAAGATCTGGCGCAGCTCATCTTCGATCTGAAGAACGTCAACCCTGACGGCGACGTGTCCGTCAAGCTCGTCTCCGAGGTCGGCGTCGGCACCGTGGCGGCCGGCGTGTCGAAGGCGCGCTCCGACCACGTCACCATCGCCGGCTTCGAGGGCGGCACCGGCGCGGCGCCGCTCACCTCGGTCAAGCATGCCGGCTCGCCGTGGGAGATCGGGCTGGCCGAGACCCACCAGACGCTGGTCGCCAACCGCTTGCGCGGACGGATTGCCGTGCAGGTCGACGGCGGCATCCGCACCGGCCGCGACGTGGTGGTCGGCGCGCTGCTCGGCGCCGACGAGTTCGGCTTCGCCACCGCGCCGTTGATCGCCGCCGGCTGCATCATGATGCGCAAGTGCCACCTCAACACCTGCCCGGTCGGGGTCGCCACCCAGGACCCGGTGCTGCGCAAGCGCTTCACCGGCCAACCCGAGCACGTCATCAACTATTTCTTCTTCGTCGCCGAGGAAGTGCGCGAGCTGATGGCCGAACTGGGATACCGCACCTTCAACGAGATGATCGGCCAGATGCACATGTTCGATCGGCAGGAGCTGATCGCCCACGGCAAGGCCAGCGGGCTCGACTTCTCCAAGCTGTTCATGAAGCCGGACGTGCCGAAGGAGGTCGCCACCTACAATCGCGAGCGGCAGGATCACAAGATCCACGACATCCTCGACCGCAAGCTGATCGCGCGCGCGCAAGCCGCGCTCGAGGCCGGCACGCCGGTGCGCCTGAGCTTTCCGATCCGCAACGTCGACCGCACCGCCGGCGCCATGCTGTCCGGCGCGATCGCCAAGCGCTACGGCCACGATGGCCTGCCGCACGACACCATCGTGGTGCAGTTCACCGGCACCGCGGGACAGAGCTTCGGCGCCTTCCTCGCTCGCGGCGTGACCTTCGTGCTCGACGGCGATGCCAACGACTATGTCGGCAAGGGCCTGTCCGGCGGCCGCCTGGTGGTGCGGCCGCGCCCGGAATCCGGCATCGTGCCGGAGCAGTCGATCATCGTCGGCAACACCGTGCTGTATGGCGCGATCGAGGGCGAATGCTATTTCCGCGGCATCGCCGGCGAGCGTTTTGCCGTGCGCAATTCCGGCGCGCATGCGGTGATCGAGGGCGCCGGCGACCATTGCTGCGAATACATGACAGGCGGCGTCGTGGTGGTGCTCGGGCCGACCGGCCGCAACTTCGCCGCCGGCATGTCGGGCGGCGTCGCCTATGTGCTCGACGAGGAAGGCAGCTTCGCCTCGCGCTGCAACTTGGCCATGGTCGAGCTGGAGCCGATGCCGGGCGAGGAGGACATCAATTCGCGGGTCTTCCATCACGCCCGCGATCTCGAAGCCCATGGAATGGTCGACATCAATTCCGACATGAGCCGCTTCGACGGTCACCGGCTGCATCACCTGATCGCGCGCCATGCCCGCTTTACCGGCTCGCTGATCGCGGCCAAAATCCTGGCTGACTGGAAAACCTGGTATCCCAAATTCCGCAAGGTCATGCCGGTGGAATATCGCCGCGCGCTCAACGAGATGAAAGCTGCCGCCATCGCGGCGGAATGAAAAGCGCACGCAAAGCGTGTCAAAAAAAACGTAACAGAAAAGATAAGAGAAAAGAGCGGCCTTGGGCAAGATTACCGGCTTTCTCGACTATCAACGCGAGGACCGCGACTATCAACCGGTCGAGGAGCGCATTCGCCATTGGGGCGAATTCGTGCTGCCGCTGCCGGAGCAGGACTACGTCACGCAGGCGGCGCGCTGCATGAATTGCGGCGTGCCCTATTGCATGGGCACCGGCGGCGTGGCACCCGGCACGCCGGGCTGCCCGGTCAACAACCAGATCCCGGACTGGAACGACCTCGTCTATGCGGGCAACTGGGACGAGGCGGCGCGCAACCTGCATTCGACCAATAATTTTCCGGAAGTCACCGGCCGGGTTTGCCCGGCACCGTGCGAAGCCTCCTGCACGCTCAACATCGACGAGAACCCGGTCACCATCAAATCGATCGAGTGCGCGATCGCCGACCGCGCGATTGCCCAGGGGCTCAAGCCGGAGCCGCCGGCGGCGCGCACCGGAAAGAAGGTCGCGGTGGTCGGCTCCGGCCCGGCCGGGCTCGCCTGCGCGCAGCAGCTCGCCCGCGCCGGCCACGATGTTCATCTCTACGAACGATGGGCCAAGGCCGGCGGCCTGCTGCGCTACGGCATCCCCGACTTCAAGATGGAGAAGGAGCACGTCGACCGCCGCGTCGTGCAGATGCAGGCGGAGGGCGTCGTGTTCCATTACGGTGCCGATGTCGGCGTCAACGTCGCGGCCGACCAGCTGCTCGCCGAGCACGATGCCGTGGTGCTGACCGGCGGCGCCGAGAAGCCCCGCGACCTGCCGGTGCCAGGCCGCGAGCTCAAGGGCATTCATTTCGCCATGGACTTTCTGCCGCAGCAGAACCGGCGGGTCAGCGGCGAACCGCAAGCCGACGGCGAGCCGATCCTCGCCACCGGCAAGCACGTCGTCGTCATCGGCGGCGGCGACACCGGCTCGGACTGCATCGGCACCTCGTTCCGCCAGGGCGCGCTGTCGGTGACCAATTTCGAGATCATGGCGCAGCCGCCGCTGCACGAGAACAAGCTCTTGACCTGGCCGGACTGGCCGCTGAAACTTCGCACCTCGTCGAGCCACGATGAAGGCGCCGAGCGCGACTTCGCGGTCAATACGACGCGGTTCTCCGGCGACAACGGCCACGTCAAGACGCTGCATTGCGTGCGCGTCGACGGCAAGTTCAAGCCGATCCCCGGCAGCGAATTCGACATCGCGGCCGACCTCGTGCTGTTGGCCATGGGCTTCGTGCACCCGGTGCACGAGGGCATGATCAAGTCGCTCGACGTTGCGCTCGATGCGCGCGGCAATGTCGGCGCCTCGACCGACGATTACCGCACCTCGATCGACAAGGTGTTCGCCGCCGGCGACATGCGCCGCGGCCAGTCGCTGGTGGTGTGGGCGATCCGCGAAGGCCGCCAGGCGGCGCACGCGGTCGACAAGTTTCTGATGGGATCGACGCTCTTGCCGCGGTGAGGGCGTAGCCCGGCTTGGGCGCAGCGCAATCGGGGGCGCAAAACCGAGGCCGGTGCCGGATGTCGCTTTGCCTATCCGGGCAGCGCGCGGTTGCCGACGATGGCTGGCTATTTGGTGATCATCGGCCGCGGCGACGTCGGCGGAGCGGGCGCGGCCGGCGAGACCACGAACGTCACCCACGCATTCCAGCCGGAAGGCCGGTCATTGCCGTCGAATTCCGCATAGGCCTTCAAATTGAGATAACCTTGCATGCCGCCGACCGGAAAAATGATTCCGATCTGCGGACCGGCGCCCAGAACCTGGGACTGGAAGCAGCCGATGCGATCGCCCGAACCGCTATCGCAGCCGATGTCTTTGTACGCATAACCGACCAGGCCGATCTGCAACTGTTTGGTCAGGAACTGCGACGCGCCCAAATCGAGGTGCATGTCGACGCCGCTCTGGTATTGGGTCGACGGGTTTATCAGATTGTAGGTGAAGCCGAGCACCCCGGAAAACTCCTGTCCGGTCTGCGGATTGAAATACGTATAGCCTCCGCCGGCGTCGATCGCGCCGTGACCGATTCCGGTATTCGCCAGGCGGGAGGAGTTGTAGGCGCCGACCGGCACATCTCCGGTGATGTAAGTCATGTAGTTGTTGACGCCGCTGTTCCAGCGCAGGGCGAATTGCGGGATGAAGTCCGAGAAACCGAACACCGAGTTGCTGATGCTGTCGGACCGCATGAACGGGATGCTGCCAAGCGGTGTCGACAGCGTGCCGGTCACCGTCCCGTTCACCGACGCGGTGGTGCGGCCGTAGGCCTCCAGCGCGCTGACCGACGCCTGGCCGCCGAGCACCGGCGTTGCGAATACGTAGCTCGGGATGAGAAAGCCGAGATCCCCGGTGGCATTCAAGGTGGCGTTGGCATGCGCCGTCAGGTTGGCCGGGATATTGTGGATCTCGAACTCGCGCGACAGCGCCACGTCGCCGCCGCCCGATACGTTTGTTTGATAGAAGATGCTCGCCACCGACCATCCCGGCTGCTGAGGGGTGGCGGCGAGGCTGCCGAAGAAACCCGGGATCCAGAAACTCACGCCGCCTTCGTCGGCGCGCGACATATCCGGCATCGACAAAACGCCCGCGACGGCAAGCGCGCCGCACAGCAGACCGGATCGCGTCGCGCGAAGGAGAAGCGCCGGCTGCGTGAGGCCCGGTCTTGAAGATGCGGCGCTTGAGCTCATCTTCACCCCCCTATCGTCGCTCGGCATCTGCGACAGCAGGCTGGCCGAACGACCATGACCATACGCCGATGATTTAGCGCCGAAATGCCAATTCGGCAACACGCATCGAAATGTCATTCTTTGTTGCTCAAAAGTCGCAGCGTTCGGCGCGAACACGACCGATAACGGGTCGATGGGTCAACGATACTGCCCCCCACAAGCGGCAACCCACAGGCGCGATGACGATCCGGTGACACGCAGAGGCCGCTCTTGCAATTTGCGGACACGACGGCCAAGCTAGCCCGGCAGGCAGGCGCTTTGTGACGACAAATCAGGCGGGTATCACGGCAAGTTTTTCTAAAATGTACGATATCGGACATGTGATTGGACTTTCCGATACGCTCCTCCGAGACTAAACGTTCCACGCCCTTGCAAAGGGAGGGCACCGTGGATCGCTTCATCCAACGCGAAAAATATCCAGCGCTGCCCGAGGCTGTCCGACCGCGCGAGCGACGGCAGCCAATGGCATTTCCTGCTCAAGTGCTTTCAACAAAAAGACCGAACAGCCGAGCGTCGCCTCTCCAAAAGAACGCTAGGCCGCCTGCGAGCGCCGCAAGGAGATATGGATGTCGTTGGGCAACCTTCATACCAATGAGGGTTCTGAAGGCTTTGCGCATGGGCGCCGGCCCGGCGCCGACATGGTGCGCATTCCCGGCGGCACCTTCCGCATGGGCTCCGACAGGCATTATCCCGAAGAGGCGCCGGCCCATCGCGTCGCGGTAGACGCATTCTGGATCGACCGCACGCCGGTCACCAACCGGCAGTTCAAGGACTTCGTCAAGGCAACCGGCCACGTCACCGTTGCCGAGATAACGCCTGATCCGAAGGACTATCCGGGCGCGCTGCCGCACATGCTCTATGCCGGCTCGCTGGTCTTCTCGCCGCCGTCGCGTCCGGTGGACCTGCGCGACTGGAGTCAATGGTGGAGCTTTCTCAAGGGCGCGACCTGGCGCCGTCCCTACGGACCCAAGAGCAATATCAACGGCCTCGACAATCATCCGGTCGTGCATGTGGCGTTCGCCGATGCGCTGGCCTACGCCAGCTGGGCCGGCAAGGAGCTGCCGACCGAGGCCGAATGGGAGTTCGCCGCCTGCGGCGGACTTGACGGCGCCGAGTTTGCCTGGGGCGACGAGTTCACGCCCGGCGGCAAGCATATGGCCAATACCTGGCAGGGCGAGTTTCCGCGACAAAATCTTTGCTCGGACGGTTTCGCGCGCACGTCGCCGGTCGGCGCATTTCCGCCGAATGGCTACGGCCTGCACGACATGATCGGCAATGTCTGGGAATGGACGGCCGATTGGTATTCGCAAAAGCACGACGCCGACGCGCCCAAGGCGTGCTGCATTCCGCAAAATCCGCGCGGCGGACCGGAGGCCGCGAGCTACGACCCGCGTCAACCCAACATCAGGATTCCCCGCAAGGTGCTCAAGGGCGGCTCGCACCTGTGCGCCCCGAACTATTGCCGTCGCTATCGCCCGGCCGCGCGCCACGCCGAGCCGATCGACACATCGACAAGCCATGTCGGCTTTCGCTGCATCTGCAGGAACCAACCGGACGGGGGATTGCACCCATGAAGGTCACGCCTTTCAAGGCGCTTGTATGCGGATCAGCGCTGTTGTTCTCCGCGCCGCTGGCGGCCACCCCTGCCCGAGCCCAGAGCGCCATCACCGCGCCGGAGGCGCAAGCCATCGCGGCCGATGCCTACATCTATTTCTATCCGCTCGTGACCATGGACGTAACCCGCAAGCAGCTCACCAACATGGCGCCCGGCAAGGGGGTCTTCGGCGGGCCGATGAATATGTTCGTCAACGTGGCGAGTTTCCCGTCGGCGGACTTCAAAGCCGTCGTGCGCCCGAACTTCGATACCCTGTATTCCAGCGCCTATTTGGACCTGACGCAGGAGCCGATGGTCGTCTCCGCCCCGGACACAGGCGGGCGTTATTACCTGCTGCCCATGCTCGACATGTGGTCGGACGTTTTTGCCTCGCCCGGTTGGCGCACCACGGGGACGCAGGCCGGCAATTTCCTCGTCACGGCGCCGGGCTGGAGCGGAATGGTGCCGGCCGGGTTTGCGCACATCGCGGCGCCCACGCCTTACGTGTGGATCATCGGCCGCACCAAGACCGACGGCCCGGCCGATTACGACGCGGTTCACAAAATCCAGGCCGGCTACAAGATCACGCCGCTCTCGGAGTGGGGCAAGCCGCCGAAGCCGGTCGAGGTGAAGCTCGATCCGGGCATCGACATGAAGACGCCGCCGAAAATTCAGGTCGATACCATGAAGGGCGGCGATTACTTCGCCTATGCGACTGAGCTTCTCAAGCTCCAACCGCCCCATCTCACCGATCAACCGATCATTGCGCAGATGAAACGGATCGGCATCGAGCCGGGCAAAAGCTTCGACATCGGCAAGGTCGATCCGGTGGTGCGGCAGGCGCTGGAGGACGCCCCGGCGGCGGCGCAGAAACTCATGGCATGGAAAGTGCCGACGCTTGCCCGCGTTGCCAACAACTGGTCGATGAACACCGACACGATGGGCGTCTACGGCAACTACTATCTCAAGCGCGCCATCGTCGCCCAGGTCGGTCTCGGTGCCAATCTGCCGGAAGATGCGATCTACCCGCTCAACCTCGGCGACCAAACCGGCGCTCCACTCGACGGCGCGAACAAGTACGCGATCCACTTCGACCAGGATGCCACGCCGCCGGTCAATGCTTTTTGGTCGCTCACGCTCTACGACCGCGACGGCTTCCAGGTCGCCAACAGCCTCGACCGCTTTGCGGTGAGCAGCTGGATGCCGTTCAAACTTAACTCGGACGGCTCGCTCGACCTCTATTTCCAGAACGACAGCCCGGGGCCGGACAAGGAGGCCAACTGGCTTCCGGCGCCGAAGGGGCCGTTCAACCTGACCATGCGTCTTTATGGCCCGAAGTCGGACGCGCTCACCGGCAAATGGAATCCGCCGGCGGTGAAAAAAATTCACGTAGGCCGCGTGGTCTTCAAGTGCATCGGCAAAAATCAACAGAAAGAGAGGCGCGTCAATGAACGGGGACCCGGTACGGGGACGGTCCGAGGCGGCTATTGCGCAAACCGGCGAGGGCCTCAAACGCCGCGACCTGCTGTTGAGCGGGACCTCGCTGGTCGCCGCGTCGGCGCTCGGCGCCGTCGGAGTGACGAGCCCCGCGCAGGCTCAACAGCAAGCACCGGGGACTCCAGGCGGCCGGCCGCCCAACATCCTGGTCATCATGGCCGATGACATCGGCTACTGGAACATCAGCGCCTACAATCGCGGCATGATGGGCTACAAGACGCCCAACATCGATCGCATCGCTAACGAAGGCGCGATATTCACCGATTATTACGGTCAGCAGTCCTGCACCGCCGGCCGGGCCGCCTTCATTACCGGCCAGAGCCCGATGCGCACCGGCCTTTTGAAAGTCGGCTTGCCGGGAGCAAAAGAAGGCCTGTCGGACAAGGATCCGACGCTTGCCGAGCTGCTCAAGCCGGCCGGTACGACGGCGCAATTCGGCAAGAACCATCTCGGCGACCGCAATGAGTTTCTGCCGACGGTCCACGGCTTCGATGAGTTCTTCGGCAATCTTTACCACCTGAACGCCGAGGACGAACCGGAGAATGCAGACTATCCGAAGAATCCGGCATTCAAGGAGCGCTTTGGTCCGCGGGGCGTCTTGAAATGCATCGCGACCGCCGCCGAGACCCCGGGCGAAGACCCGCGGTTCGGCAAATGGGGCAAGCAGAAGTGCGAGGACACCGGCCCGCTGACGATGAAACGCATGGAGACGGTGGACGACGAATTCCTCAACGCCTCGATGGACTTCATCGATCGCGCCCACCGCGACCAGAAACCGTTCTTCGTCTGGTTCAACCCGTCCCGCATGCATATCTGGACCCGGCTCAAGCCCGAGTCGCAGGGCAAGACTGGGCTCGGCGTCTATCCTGACGGCATGGTCGAGCATGACGGTCAAGTCGGCCAGCTCCTCAAGAAGCTTGACGATCTCGGCATCGCCGACAACACCATCGTGATCTACACGACCGACAACGGCGCCGAAACGTTCACCTGGCCAGACGGCGGCACTACCCCGTTCCGCAGCGAGAAGAACACCAACTGGGAAGGCAGCTATCGGGTCCCGGCAATGGTGCGTTGGCCCGGCACGGTAAAGCCCGGCACCGTCATCAACGATATCTTCTCGGCGGAGGACTGGGTGCCGACGCTGGCTGCGGCCGCCGGCATCCCGAATATCAAAGACAAGCTCTTGCAGGGTTACAACGGCTTCAAGGTCTATCTCGACGGCTACGACGAGACCGACCTGCTCGCCGGCAAAGGCCCGACCAAGCGCAACGAGTTCTTCTATTGGACCGACGACGGGGACTTGGCCGGGCTCCGCTACGACCAATGGAAGATCGTGTTCATGGAGCAGCAGGCGCATGGCCTGGAAGTGTGGCAACAGCCGCTGATCGCGCTGCGCGCACCGAAGATTTTCAATCTGCGGACCGACCCGTTCGAGCGCTCCGAGCATGAGTCCGGCGCTTATGACAGGTGGTACGTCGAGCACGTCTTCCTGTTCGCTCCGGCGATAGCGATCGTGGGCCGGCACCTGGCGACGTTCCAGCAATTTCCGCCGCGCCAAGCGCCGGGCAGTTTCTCGATCGGTGACGCCATGAAAAGGCTGACCGAACAGCCGGGCAATAATTGACGCGGCCTCCGAGCAACAAACACGGAAACAAAGTCCCAATAAACGAGACGCATCAGACAACAAGGAGGACACCATGAGTGACGACCGAGTGAACGGAAAGTCCGAAGCCGGCATTCGCCCAGCACGGCGAAGGCCTCAAACGGCGCGACCTGTTGTTGAGCGGCACCTCGATGTTGGCCGCATCGGCGCTGGGCTGGCTGCGGGCGTTCAGCGAGCCCCGCGCAAGCGCAGCAACCGGCGCCGACGCCGCCTGCCGGGCAACAGCCGAATATCGTCTTCATCATGGGCGACGACATCGGCATGTGGAATATCGGCGCCTACCACCGCGGCCTCATGGCCGGGCAAGACTCCGAACATCGACAAGCTCGCCGCCGAAGGCATGCGTTCACCGACTACTATGCCGAGGCGAGTTGCACCGCCGGCCGCGCCAACTTCATCACCGGCAAGCTCCCGATCCGCACCGGCCTGACCACCGTCGGCCAAGCCGGGTCGCCGATCGGCATGCCGCCGCAAGCTGCAACCATCGCCACGGTGCTGAAGTCCATGGGCTATGCAACCGGCCAGTTCGGCAAGAACCATCTTGGCGACATGAACAAGTACCTGCCGACGGTGCATGGCTTCGACGAATTTTTCGGTTACCTCTACCATCTCGATGCGATGGCCGATCCGTACTGGTTCGACTATCCGCAAGACTGGATCAACAAATACGGACCGCGCAACCTGGTCCATTGCTATGCCACCGATACCGACGACCCGACCGTGATGCCGCGCTGGGGCAAGGTCGGCAAACAACGGATCGTCGACGAGGGGCCGCTGAAGCCGTTCAAGGATATGAGCGCGGATCACCAGATGTGGCAGAAAGGCCGCGATGCCAAGTACGACATGGAGACCTTCGACGAAGTTCTCGTCGAGCAGATCAAGGCTTCATGGATCGCGCCAAGCAGGCCGGCAAGCCGTTCTTCATCTGGCACAACACCACGCGCATGCACGTCTTTACCTATCTCCAGCAGAAGTACCAGGCGAAAATGAACTACGAGAGCAACTACGGCCTCGAAGAAGCCGGCATGGCGCAGATGGACGACGACATCGGTGATCTGATGAAACATCTCGACGACATCGGCGTCGCCAACAACACCATAGTCATCTTCACCACCGACAACGGCGCCGAAGTCTTTACCTGGCCCGACGGCGGCATGACGCCGTTCCGTGCCACCAAGGGTACCGTTTACGAGGGCGGCTTTCGCGTGCCGTGCATCATCCGCTGGCCGGGCCAGGTCAAACCGGGCTCGGTGGAGAACGGCATCTTCTCCGGCCAGGACTGGCTGCCCACGCTGGTCGCGGCGGCGGGAAATCCGAACATCGTCCAGCAGCTTCTGCCAGGCCTGAAGATCGGCGATCGGACCTACAAGAACCACCTGGACGGCTACAACCAGATGGATCTGTTGACCGGCAAAGGGCCGTCGGCACGGCACGAGATCTTCTACTTCGGCGAGTCGCAACTCGGCGCCATCCGCATCGATGACTTCAAGTTCCAGTTCTACCAGCAGCCGTTCGGCTGGCCGGGCGAGAAGGTGACGACCGACATGCCGACGATCGTCAACCTGCGTCAGGATCCGTTCGAGCGAACGCCGTCGATCCGCGGCCAAACGCTCAACGATGAGGGCGGTGGCTACATGAACGAATTCATGGCGCGCGAATTCTGGCGCTTCGTCCAGGTCCAGCAGAAAGTGGCGGAGCTGGCGCAAACGGCTATCGACTACCCGCCGATGCAGGCAGCGGCCTCGTTCAATCTCCAGGCCGTCAAAGAAAAGATCGACGCAGCCATGAAGAGCCACGAAGGGCAGTAAACCCCGACAACTCGGCGGGTTGTGTATCGCGCGCACCCGCCGAGTTCTGCAGCGTGACGCCCGAAGGTATTTCGGTGTGTAAAAAGACAAATACGAGGCGCATCAGACGACGAGGAGTGCACCATGAGCAATGACGCGGTGAACGGAAAGTCCGAGGCCGGCATCGCCCGGCATGGCGAAGGCCTCAAACGGCGCGACCTGCTGTTGAGCGGCACGTCGACGGTGGCCGCATCGGCACTGTTGGGCGCGGGCATACCGCCCTGCGGTTTATCCATCTAAAAGATGTTCAACGAGCAGCTTGCGAGCGCCATCGTGGCTTACCGCCAATGGAAACCGGTTGATGTCGAATAGGAGCGTGTGATGAGAGCCGTACTATCCGCAATTGCGCTGTCGGCAACTATGGCGGCGTCCAGCGCCTATGCGCAGGACGTAAACTTGAACGGACGATGGCAATGCATGGCGCTTTGTATCGGTCCCCCGGGCGGCTTTGCCTTCATCACGCAAAACGGCTGGGATCTGAATGTACTCAACGACATAGGCATTCCGTCGCATGCCTGGATCGACTATCCGGGTCACATTTGGGTCGAGCGGGCGCAGCAGGGCGCGATCTATTCGCCCGACGGCTTCACGCTTCAATTCGACCGAGGAACGATCTGGCAGCGCGCCCCTGAGGTGCCGCCGCCGCTTCTGCAAAGCCGCGGATAACAAGTGCCGCGTACATGATCCGAGCTGCACCGGACAAATCACAAGGCAGGCGTGCTGACCGGCGGAACGCCAGCGGGCCTGGGTTTGATCCAAGTCTGCAAACGCGAGATGCATCACAAAACCGGGAACCAACATGAGTGACGACGCAGTGAACGAAAAGTCCGAGGCCGGCATCGACCGGCATCGCCCGCCTGGGCACGGCCCGGGCGGGCCTTTGCCGACGCGTATCTGAAAACGGCGCGGCCGCAATTGTCGTTCGGGTGTTCTCTCCTCCAACGGATTTTCCGAAAGGCCCCTCTCATGTTGAAGCTCAATCACGTACTCGGAACGATCGGCTTACTGGCGATGCTCAACACGTCGCTGGCGGCGCAACAGACAAATCAAGCCAAAGCCGGCGTGCTGACCTGCAGGACGTCGGCGAGCCTCGGCTTGATCGTCGGTTCGCATCAAAAGCTCGCTTGCCGTTTTACGCCGGACGGCGGCGGAACGCCGGAGACCTATTTCGGTCACATCAACCGGCTCGGTCTCGACCTCGGCATCAGAGCCGGCGGCGTCATGGTATGGGCGGTGCTGGCGCCCACCAGTGGCGTGCATCATGGCGCGCTCGCCGGCAAGTATGTTGGCGGCAGCGGCAGCGTTTCCGTCGGGGTGGGAGCGAACGCCAACCTGCTGGTCGGCGGTTCGCATCGATCCATCGCGCTCCAGCCGCTCTCGGTCGAAGGCCAAGCCGGCGTTAATCTGGCGTTGGGCGTCGCCGGCCTTACGCTTTACCCGGCACGTTAGCCGCGGTGCCGCCGCGAACTGCTCAACGCTGAACCAGGTCCTGATATAAACGTCGGCGTTGATCGGGCGAATGCGAGTTTTGCGCCAGGCCGGAGGAATGAGCCGTGAACCCACTGTTGACCTCGGCGCTCGCGTTCGTCTGCGTTTTGGGCGGAACGTTCTTTGGCATGTTTCTGCGTGGCAGGCTGCCGAAGCATCACCTGGAGGCCGCCACAAAAGACGTCGTAAGGCTGGGAACGGGGCTGATCGGCACGATCGCCGCGCTGGTGCTCGGATTGCTGATCGCGTCGGCAAACAGCACTTATGAAACGCAGAGCACTCAAGTCCAGCAGTTGACCGCCGATATCGTTTTGCTCGACCAGAACTCTCGCGCAATATGGGCCCGAGACGGCTTCGGTCCGCAACCTGCTGCGGCGCGGCGTCGCCGCCATGGCCGATCGGATCTGGCGGGAGAATGGCGCCGATTCCCGGCCGGCGCAGCCATTCGAAGCGACCGCCGCAGCCTTGACGTTCTACGATGAGATCCTGAAGCTGTCGCCGCAGAACGACAGCCAACGCTCTCTTCAAGCCAGAGCCGTCGACAACGTCCTAGATCTGGGAAAGACGCGCTTATTGTTGTTCGCCGAGGCGGGCAGGACGATCCCAATACCCTTTCTTCTGGTGCTGGTTTCCTGGCTCGCCATCCTGTTCGCGAGCTTCAGCCTTTTCGCCGACAACAATGCCACCACCATTGTGGCGCTGGGGATATTCGCGCTTTCGGCGTCGGCTTCGATCTTCCTGATCCTCGAGCTCAGCCAGCCGTTCACGGGCCTCATGATGATCTCCAGCGAGCCGCTGCGGCATGCGCTCACGCCCCTATAGGTCAGACCGAGCGGCCATCGCACGGCGGCTTCGCGCCCGGCGGAACTGCGGTCATGCAAACCGAGCTCGAGCCGCCCCGTGATAAAGGCGGCAGACGCAGCTGGAACGGCGCGATGCGATCCGATCGCAACGGCTCAGCGGCCGCCGTCGAGTTGCGCGTGCGGCGCCGGGCGGGCGGCGGTCGGATTGGGCGCGGGCTTGGTCTTGTCCTTGCCGTCGTCCGCCTTCTTGGCGGGGTTCGCCGGGGCCTTGCTGGCCGGGGCCGGCGGCGGCGGACTGGGCTCGGGCTGGGCGTCGGCCGCGCCGTTGGCGTCGCTGCCGGGGCGCGGCCATGAGAAATCGTCGGCGCGGCCGGGCGCCGGCGCGAGCGGATCGCCGTGATCGAGCACGCGGGTCGCCACCGGATCGGCGTTGACCGGCACGGCGCGGCCGTTGGCGCCAACCAGGTCGTTGCCGTCGCCCGGGGCGGTGGTCGATGCGGTCAGCGGCAGAACCGGGCCGGCGACGGGTCGCGGCCCCGGCGCGCCCTTGGCCGGCGCGCTGTCCTCGGGCGCCGGCAACGCCACCGGCATGAGGTGGCTCGTCATCACGCGGCGCAGATCCTGCGCGACATACTGGGCGAGCTTCATGGCGCCGGCCTTGGTGAAGTGCACGCCGTCATAGGTGCGCAGCCGCCGCGTCTGGCCCTGGAAGTCCGGGCCTTGCGTCGTGAAACGTCCGCTCTCGTCGACGAAGCCGTCCCAGATGTCGACGTAGACGATCCCGGCCCGCTCGGCGCGCTCGCGAAACAGCTCGTCGAGATAGCTCATGTCGCTCGTTGACTTCGCGCCGTAGACCGACGGCAGTCCGACCCACAGGATCGGCACGCCTTTGCCCTTGAGCGCGGCGATCATTTCGTCGATGCGCCTGGAATAGAGCTCGGCCCATTTGTCGGTGTGGAAGTCGAACGGCGTGCCGGGCGGCGCCCGTTGCGCATCGGTCGCGGCGGCCGGCGACTTCTCGCCTGGCTGCGGCGACGCGCCGGCCGCGGGCGCCTTGTCTTTGTCCTTCTCCGCTTTGTCTTTTTCCGCTTTGTCTTTTTCCGCGCGTTCGCGCAGCGGCAGGCGGTCGTTGACCCCCAGCATAACGACGATCGCGCTCGGCTTCTCCGACGCCAGCTCGTCCTTGATGGACTGCGACCAGTCGAGCTGCTCGTCGCGCGGATCGAAGCGGACGAGGCCCGAGGTCGGCCGGATTTTGCGCTCCACGGCCATGTCGGGTAAATCGGTGGCGAACGTTTCCTCGAGCCCGTAGGCGAGCCAATCCGCCATGGTGTCGCCGATCACCACCACGGTGCTGGTCGGCTGCGGCGTGTCGGGTTTGCGCGGCGTCGGCGGCGGCGCCTTGGTGGACTCGGTAGGCACCGGCGGTCGAGCATACGGGCTGGAATAGGGGCTTGACCCGCCGGGACCGAAAAATGGAAACGAGAAGAAGCCGCGCGGCGGCGGCGGCGGCCGGCTCGGCCGCGCGCCGTAGTAGCCGTCCGGGAAACCGAAAAACTGCGCGCCGGCCGGAAGCGGCAGCATGACGGCGCCGGCGATCGCGGCCGCCACCGCAAGCCAACCCATCCGACCCTGCCGCAAATTGCGCTTTGTCATCAAAGCCTCAACGGCTGCCATCAAGGCCTGCCAACGCGCGGCAAGCGCCACGATATCGCTTGACCGAAGGGAACCCGCCGACCGCACGGCCTGCTGATCCGGCCAGTCCGTATACTAGCGTAATAATGTCAACTTGAGGATTGGTTCCAGCCGGGGCGCGGTCACGGCTGGCGCAGGCGGTCGAGCACCGCCGAGGAGGCAAAGCCGTCCGGAACCAGGCCCGCGGCGACCTGAAAATTGCGGATGGCAAGCCGGGTGCGCGGGCCGAGGAAGCCGTCGGGATCGCCGACGTCGAAGCCGCGCCGTGCCAACAGCTGCTGCAGTTCGTAGCGCTCGTCGAGGGTGAGCACGCGCTCGTCGCGCGGCCAGGCCTGCACGAACGGGCCGCCGCCGCGCAGCCGGTCGGCCAGATGTCCGATGGCCAGCGCATAGGCTTCCGCCGGGTTGTACTTCATGATGACATGGAAATTCTCCAGCATCAGAAAGGCCGGGCCGCGCGCGCCCGCCGGCAGCAGCAGATAGGCGCGCTCGTCGGGATGCGCGAACGGCTTGTCGCCGGCGCGCCGCACGCCGAGCGACTGCCACTGCCGCACGGTCATCTGCCGCGACCGGTCGGCCAGCAGGTAATCGAAGCCTTGCGGCGGCAGCACGACTTCATAGCCCCAGGACTGGCCGCTTACCCAGCCGTCCATTTTCAGGTTGTTGGCCGTCGAGGCGATGACGTCCGGCACCGAGTTCGACGACGTTGCGGCGGCCGTCGCCGTCGAAATCGACGGCGTAGCGTTTGAACGAGGTCGGCATGAATTGGGTCGGACCGAACGCCCCGGCCCAGGAGCCGACCAGACGGTCGGGCGCGACGTCGCCGTGCTGCAGGATTTCCAGTGCGGACAGAAATTCCTCGCGGAAATAATCGCGGCGGCGGCCGACGCAGGCCAAGGTCGCGGTCGAGCGGATGACGGGGCGGTCGCCGCCCATCGTGCCGTAGTCGGATTCGACGCCCCAGATCGCCGCCACGATGTTGCGGTCGACCCCGTAGGCGCGCTCGACCGCATCGAACGTCGAGCCGAACTGCGCCAGCATATCGCGGCCGCGGGCAATGCGGTCGTCATTCACCAGGAGGTCGAGATAGTCCCACGGCGACTTGGTGAATTCGGGCTGGGCGTCGAGCAGGTCCATGATGTGCAGATCGGGCGTCAAGCCGGCGGTGAAGCGCTCGAAATTGGCGCGACTGACGCCGCGGCGCGCCGCATCCGGCCACAGCCCTTCGAGACAGTTGCCGAAATCCGCGGCAGCAGCGCGGATCGCGTCCGCGGTCATCCGCGCATCCCCCGAGGCGCCGGATTGCCCGCTCCAGGTGTCGGTCGCGCCCGACGGGGTTGGAACCGCGCCCGTCGCCGGCGGTTGAAACAGGTGTGTCAACCAGCCGTTCAGTCCATCCTCGGCGTGCGCGGCTTCGGCAAGACAGACCCCCAGCAGCAGGACTGCCGCGCAGCGGAAGATTTGTTGGAAAAGCACCATGGCGCTCGGTTCCGATTGATAGTCGCGCGAAAGGGTACCTGCTATATTACCCAAGCTTTAACGCCGCATGTGCACTAAGCGAGGCATGGACTGAGCGAGACATGGACTAAGCGAGCATGGACTGAGCGAGACATGGACTAAGCGAGCATGGACTAAGCGAGACATGGCATCGGCTTCCCGGCGCATTCACCGGACGGCAACACGATGCGGCTAATCTTACCGGCCGGCCCGGGCGCCGGGCTTGGCGCTGCGGCCCAGTTCTTTGTCGCTATTTGAACAAGCAATTTGGCAAGAAAGCGGATTGCATGACGCCTTCGTCCCCGGTTTCCTCAAACGGCATCGCATGAATCCCGTACGCAAAGCGGTTTTCCCCGTCGCCGGCCTCGGCACCCGGTTTCTGCCGGCGACCAAGGCCATGCCCAAGGAGATGCTGCCGGTGGTCGACCGGCCGCTCATCCAGCACGTCGTCGACGAGGCCCGGCAGGCCGGCATCGAGCACTTCATCTTCGTTACCGGCCGCAACAAGGCCGTCATCGAAGATCATTTCGACCGCCAGTTCGAGCTGGAAATGACGCTGCTGGAGCGCCAAAAACACAAGGTCCTGGAATATCTCAATCACGATCTGCCGGTGCCCGGCTCGACCAGCTTCACCCGGCAGCAGGAGCCGCTCGGCCTCGGCCACGCGGTGTGGTGCGCCCGCGAACTGATCGGCCATGAGCCGTTCGCCTTGCTGCTCCCTGACGTGCTGGTTCAGCACGAACGCGGCTGCCTCGCGCAGATGCTCGACGCCATGCGCGAACTGCCGGGGCAGGTCAACATCGTCGCCGTCGAGGAGGTGCCGCACGAGCGGGTCGACCAGTACGGCGTGGTCGGCGTCGGCGAGCGCACCGGCAAGATGTTCTCGATCACCAGCATGGTGGAGAAGCCGCCGCCCGACCGGGCGCCGTCGAACCTGATCCTGACCGGCCGCTACATCCTGCAGCCGGAAATCCTCGATCTTCTGGGCAAGCAGGAGCGCGGCGCCGGCGGCGAAATCCAATTGACCGACGCCATGATCCAGCTGGCGCGGAGCCAGCCGTTCTACGGCCTGCAGTTCGACGGCCGCAGCTTCGACTGCGGCTCGAAGATCGGCTTTCTCGCCGCCAACGTCTCCTATGCGCTGGAGCGCCCGGACATCGCGCCGGGTTTCCGCGCGGAGATCGACAGGATTCTCGGCGCGCTCAACGGCGGCTAGCTGTGGAACCTCAAGAGGTTGTTCTCGGTGAGACCGAGTTTGCTGATGGGTGTTTTATCACCGATGCCGGCGTGCGGCCTATGCCAGTTGTAGCGGTGTAGCCAGGTTGGCAGCTGCTGTTTTCGCTGGCGAGAGTTTTCGTAGGCGTATGCGTAGGCCCATTCGCGCAGGCTGGTCTGGATGAAGCGCTCGGCCTTGCCATTGGTTTTGGGCGTATAGGGCTTGGTGCGGATATGCCGGAGACCGAGACGCTTGCAGGCGCGGCGGAAAGCAAAGGATTTATAGCAGGAGCCGTTGTCGGTCATCACGCGCTCGATCGTGACGCCGAGGCTTGCGTAATAAGCGACCGCGGCCTTGAGGAAGGCTGTGGCACTTCGCTTCTTCTGATCGGGCATGATGTCGACGAAGCCGATGCGCGAGTGATCGTCGATGCAAACGTGGACGTACTCCCAACCGACCCCGCGGCTGTTGCTCTGGCCGCTGCGGTCGCCGGTGATGCGATGGCCGATCTGGTTGAACTTGCCGAGCTTTTTGATGTCGATGTGGATGAGCTCGCCCGGCTTGTCGCGCTCGTAGCGCCGCACCGGCTCGGCCGGCTCCAGCGCCGCGAGTTTATTGAGCCCGCGCCGCCGGAGGATGCGACTGACGGTTGCGGGCGAGACGCCGACTTTGGCGGCGATCTGCGCGCCCGTGTAGCGCTGGCGACGCCAAACTTCGATGGCGTCGCCAGTGGCGAGCGGAGTTTGGTCTGGCGATGAATGAGGGCGCGACGAGCGGTCGCACAAGCCTTCCACGCCTTCTTTGCGGAAGCGCTCCACCCATTTGCCGACGGTCTTGGGCGTGGTGTTGTAGCGCCGCGCCGCTTCGGACTTGGTCAATCCACCATCCACCACCGCGCGTACCATTTCCTCTCGACCTTTTGGCGTCAGACGAGCATTCTTGTGCGTGTCCATTCGGTCCCCCGCGAATCACTGAGGTTTGGCAACATCAGCGTTCCTGGTCAGGACCGAATGGACAACCTCCTGAAAGTTCACAGCTAGATCAGCGCTGCAAACGCAGGCCGAGCAGCGCCGACGTCGAATTGTACGCCACCCCCGTTGCCGTCGAGGTCAGCCGGTCCTGGCGCACCTGCACTTTGACCGACATGCTGCGGTTGAGGATGTACTGCATGCCGATGGCGGCGAAGTAGCGGTTGTCGTCGCGCGTGATGCCCACATAGTCGTCGCGGCCATAGCCCAGCTGCGCGATGCCGATCAGCCAGCGGCGAAAAGCGTGGTCGACCTCGAGATTGATATCGCGGCTGAAGCCGCCGGAGACGCCCGGCAGGATCGATTCATTCACCACCGACGCCGCGGTGAGCCGCGCGCTCGTCAACGCGGTCGCCTGCCAGATCAGCGTGCCGTCGGCGATGGCGCCGCCGATCGCCGGCAGCGTCGGGTCCTTGTAGGTGCGCTCCAGATAGCCGACGGCGATCTCGCCGATGAGCGAGCCGGACAGATCGAGGGTCGCGCCGACTTTCGCGCTGGTGCCCTCGGAGTCGCGCCGCAGCCCGAAGCGATCGAACTCGTCGTCATGGACGCGGGTGTCGGCCTGCACCTCGGCGAACGGCTTGAGGCCGGGATTGAGCTCATAGCCGACGCGGCCGATGACGGCATACTGGTTGAGGTCGCGATCGGCATTGCTCGAGGTGGTGCCGTCGGTCAGCGCGGAATTCTGGTAGGTAATCCGGTCGACGGCGGTTCTGACGGAGACGTTCAGCCGGTTGAAGTCCTGGACCACGCCGACCGTGCCGCCCACGGTGGTGTCGATCGGCAGCCTGGCGAGGCCGGCGGTGAGGTTCGGGCTGCCCGGATTGTCGGTCGACACGATGATGCGGTTTTGCAGCACGATCCGGGTGTCGCGCGTGACGTCGATGCGGCCGTCGATGATCGAGTTGAGATAGGGCCGGTTGAGCGACGGCGTGAATTGGTCGTTGGCGTATTCGGTGTAGCTGCTGGTGATGTTCGCGGTGAGCGAATGGCGCGACCAGTCGGATTGCACCTGCAATTGCGGCGCAACCACGAAAAAGGCCGACGGCGCGCCGCCCGGAATGGCTTGCGGGTTGGTGGCATAGGCGGTCGACAATTCGACCGCCGGAAAGAACATGAACGAGCCGCCGCGAATGCCGACCGGCGAATAAGGACCGCCGGCCGCGAGCGGGAGCGGCAGCGGCGCCGGCGTTCCCAGCGGCAAGCTGTTAAGCGGCGGCGTGCCGAGCGGCGGCGTGGCGGCGGTCGCGCCCGCATAAGCGTCGTAGTCGATCGACGGCGGCACCGGCACGCTGGCGCCGGGCCGATTGGCGGCCGCGAGCGGGTGCACTTCCGGCGGCACGTTGTCGATCGGCAGGGGCTGGGCGACCGCCGGCAGGGTGGCGCCGGGCCGGTTCGCCGCCTTTTGCGGATAGACCTGCGCCGGCGGCGGCGCCGCCGGGGTCTGGGCCGCAGGCTTCGGCGGCACGCCAAACTCGGTGGTCGGCAGCGGCTCGAAGGTGGTCTGGGGCGTCTCGACGCCCGGTGCCGGCTGCGGCGGCGGTTTTTGCGCCAGCCGCTTGCGGTGCGGCGTGTTCTTCGAATCAAAGCCGGTATCGCCGGCGCCGAACCCGGGCGGGCTGCCATACAGCGGCGTCGCGCCGATGCGCGACGGTGCTGCGAATATGTCGCTCGGCGGCTGATCCGGGCCGGCAGTGTCAATCGAACGGCGAAAGCGCGGCGGCTTGGCTGGATTGTCGGTGAGCGAAGGCGCCAGCAGGTCGAAATCGGAGTCCGGATCGGGCGGCGACGTAGCGCCCAGACCCGGACTGTGCTCGGCCATCCGATCCGGTAACTGCGCGACGTCCTGGTCCAGGGTCTGCGCCCGGGCCGGGACCGGCGCCAGTGCGGCGGCCGCGACGGCCGCGACGGCGACTGCGACGTCGATCAGGGGTCGGCGACGGCGCGGCAACAGCGACCTCCTCGCCCCGAACCGCGCAACCGCCCATGCCGAGCGGGTCGCCTCGGGAGCAGCCAAACCGCTGCCCGCCAATCGGCAGCCGCCGCGGCCGCGACCGGCCGAGGGTTAACGGAGTTAAAACGGATATGGTTAACGAGAGGTTGATCGCGCGGCGGCGCGCCGGGCCATGATCCGGAAAAGCTTGGCCGCGGACTTGATCCGGGGCTGGAGACCCGGTTTTTCCGAAACGATCCTGGTCAATCAAAATGGCGGAACGCCAATCGGCTCACTCTGAAACGATTGCGCTAGACCCAGCCCTTGAGCTCGCGCATGGCGAGCTGCCAGATCATCAACATGCCGGCCTCGCTGTCGTTGAGGCACGGGATCGCGGCGAAATTCTCACCGCCATAACGCTTGAACACCCGCGCATTGTCGTGCGCGATCTCTTCCAGGGTTTCCAGGCAATCGGCGGCGAAGCCCGGCGTCACCACCACGAGATTCTTCACGCCCTTCCTGGCCAGCGCCTTCACGGTGTCGATCGTATAGGGCTGCAGCCACTGCGCGCGGCCGAACCGCGACTGAAACGTCATGATCAGCTTGGTGTCGTCGAGCCCGAGCTGCTGGCGCAACAGCGCCGTCGTGCGCGCGCATTGGCTCTCGTACGGATCGCCGTTGAGCACGTAGGCCTTGGGCATGCCGTGATAGGACAACAGGATCACGTCGGGCGCGAATGCCAGCGTCTTGAGCTCGGCCTGCAGCGAGGACGCCAGCACCTCGATGTAATACGGGTCGTCGTAATAGGCCGGCAGAATGCGCAGCGCCGGCTGGCGGCGCAATCCGCCGAGATAACGAAACACCTCGTCGCAGACGGTCGCCGTGGTCGCCGCCGAATATTGCGGATAGAGCGGCATGACCAGGATGCGGTCGCAGCCGCGCGCGATCAGCTTGTCGAGCCGCGACGCGATCGACGGATTGGCATAGCGCATCGCCCAGTCGACGATGACGTGTTTGCCCAGCGGCTGCAGAATGCCGGCGAGCTTTTCGGCCTGCGACCGCGTGATGGTCTTGAACGGCGACTCGTTTTTGTCCCGGTTCCAGATGCTCTGATAGTCGCGCGCCTTGCGCCGCGAGCGTATCGGCAGGATGACGCCGTTGAGGATCAGCTTCCACAGCAGCGACTGCCGCTCGATCACCCGCCGGTCGCTGAGGAACTCCTTCAGATAGCGGCGCACCGCGGCCGCATCCGGCGCGTCGGGGGTGCCGAGATTGACCACAAGGACGCCGATGCCGCGTTCGACCGGCGTCAACTCCGCGGTCGCCCCGCCATCCGCCGCGGGCGTGGCGCTCGGCGGCGCGGCCGCGGCCATGCTCGGCGGCGCCGGCTCAGCGGCCGGCATCGCGCCTTCGGCAATCGAGGGCGTCTCGATCGTCGCCGCTGCAGCAGGGGCAACGCGCGTGTCCGGCAATTCGCTCATCCGGCCAGCCTACTCCATCACCGCCCGGTTTGCGACCGGGGCCGCGCGTCTCACTTTGGCCGGACATCATGGCCGACAACCAATCCCCGCGGCAGGATCGCGCCTGCCGCGGCGATGCGCACCGTTTCTGCAAGGACGAAATCCACGATCAATTCCGCGTGGCGTCGTGCCTGCAGCTCAACAAGGAAAACATCAGCCGTGCCTGCCGCGCCGTGCTGGACGGCCACGGCCTGTAGCTGGTCGCGTGGTTCGCTGGCGCCGGAAAGCTGCTATGATCCGCCCGATGCGAGCCTGCCGAGACCGGGACCGATGGCCGAGCCCAAGCTTCAAAGAATGAGCGAAGACGAGTTCTTCGCCTGGCAAGAGAAGCAGGACCGTCTCTACGAACTGGTCGACGGCCTTGCGGTCCTGCCGCCGAAAATGATGACCGGTGCGTCGCAGGCGCACGATCGCGCGGTGGTGAATATCATCCGCTCGCTCGGCAATCAGCTGCGCGGCGGACCATGCCGGCCGACGACCGACGATCTCGCCGTGCGCATTCCTGCCGGCAATATCCGTCGTCCCGACGTGACGGTCGAGTGCGGTCAAGCCGGACGGCGCGATATGGCTGTGCGCGATCCTCGGATCGTCATCGAAGTGCTGTCGCCGAGCACGATGAGCTTCGACCGTTTCAAGAAAGTCTTGGAGTACCAAACGGTGGCGACCCTCACGCATATTCTGCTCGTCGATACGGAAGTTCCACGTATCGATGTGCTGGCACGCTCCGGAAGCGGTACCTGGGTCAGCACGCGCTACGAGGGCCTCGACGCGCAGATTGATCTGCCCCCGATCAAGGCATCGCTCGGGCTTGCCGAGGTGTTCGAGGGAATAGACTTCGAACAAGCTTAGACTGCTCGGGCCGGCGCCGGCCTGGTTGGCGGATCACTCCGCCGCTTTGAGCAACTCCGGCGCGCCGGCGCGGAATTGTTCGAGCAGCGCCGCCTCGTCGGCCTTGGCGGCGGCGAGATGCCTCAGCTTGACGTGGCCGAAGCCGCGGATCTTCTCCGGAATGACCGCGAGGCCGACCGCGAGGTGGTGGTTCTCGGGCGTCAACCCCGCCAGCACTTCGTCGAGCATCGCTTCGTAGTCCGCGATCAGCTTGCGCTCGGTGCGACGTTCGATCGAGCGGCCGAACGGATCGAACGGCGTGCCGCGCAAGCCCTTCAGCTTGGCCAGCAGCCGGAATGCCGGGAGGAGCCACGGGCCGAAGCTCATCTTGCGCGGCAGTCCGGTAGTCTTGTCGCGCCGCGCCAACAGCGGCGGCGCCAGATGAAACTCGAACCGCAAACTGTTGCCGCCGAACTCGTTCTCGACCTGCTTTTGGAACGCGCCGTCGGTATAAAGCCGCGCGACCTCGTATTCATCCTTGTAGGCCATCAGCTTGAACAGATAGCGCGCCACGGCGTCGGCCAGCCCGCATTTGCCGGGGGCGTGCGCGGCCTCGGCCGCCTTCACCGTGTCCGCCCACTTCCGATAGCGCGCCGCATAGGCGGCGTTTTGATAGGCGGTGAGGAACTTCGTCCGCCGCTCCACCGTCTCGTCGAAGGTTTCGGATAGATGCCGCGCATCGCTCGCCGTCGCGGCCGCCGGCTGGGCTATGCTTTCGACCGCGGCGCGATCGACAGCGGCGCGGCGGCCCCAGTGGAAAGCCGATCGGTTCATCGCGACCGCCTCGCCGTTGAGCGCGATCGCCTGCTCGATGGCCGCGGCCGACAGCGGGATGGCGCCGAGCTGATAGGCGTAGCCGACCATGAACATGTTGGCGCCGATCGAATTGCCGAACAGCGCGGTGGCGATCTTGGTGGCGTCGATAAAATGCGTCCTATCGCGGCCGGCATCGGCCACAATGGTCCGCTTGAGCCGTTCGCTCGGCAGCGAGAAATCGGCATTGCGGGTGAATTCGCCGGGCAGGAACTCGTTGGTGTTGACCACCATCGCGGTTAGGCCGTGCTTCACCGCGGCGAGCACCTTGCGGGTGCCGGCGACGACGATGTCGCCGCCGAGCACGAGATCGGCGCGGCCGGCCGCGACGCGGATGGCGTGAATGGCTTCCGGCGTTTGCGCGATGCGCATGTGGCTGAATACAGCGCCGCCTTTCTGCGCCAGCCCCGCCATGTCGAGCACGCCGATGCCCCTGCCCTCCAGGTGCGCCGCCATGCCGAGAATGCCGCCGACGGTGACGATGCCGGTGCCGCCGACGCCGGTGACGATGATGTTGTAGGTCTGGTCGATGACCGGAAGTTTCGGCTCGGGCAACGGCGCCAGGTCGTGCTCGGCGGCGACGCCGGTGCCCTTTTTCAGCGTGGCGCCGTGCACCGTGACAAAGGACGGACAGAAGCCTTTGACGCAGGAAAAGTCCTTGTTGCAGCTCGACTGGTCGATGGTGCGCTTGCGGCCCCACTCGGTCTCCAGCGGCTGCACCGAAACGCAGTTCGATTGCACGCCGCAATCGCCGCAGCCTTCGCAGACCAGCTCATTGATGATGATGCGCTTGTCGGGATCCGGGAAGGTATGGCGCTTGCGGCGGCGGCGCTTTTCCGCCGCGCAGGTCTGGTCGTAGATCAGCACGGTGACGCCGGGAATTTCCGCAAGGTCCCGCTGCACCGCATCGAGATCGTCGCGATGGTGGATGGTGAGCCCGCTCGGCCACGCCGTATCGCGCGGATATTTGTCGGGCTCGTCGGTGACGACGACGACGCGCCTGGCGCCTTCGGCGTCGACCTGGCGCGCCACCTGCGGCACCGTGAGACCGCCGTCGTTGGGCTGGCCGCCGGTCATCGCCACGGCGTCGTTGAACAGGATCTTGTAGGTGATGTTGGTGTTGGACGCGATGGCGGCGCGGATCGCCATGTAGCCCGAGTGATTATAGGTGCCGTCGCCGAGGTTCTGAAAAACGTGCCTGCGGTTGGAGAACGGCGCCTCGCCGATCCAGTTGGCGCCCTCGCCGCCCATATGGGTGTAGCCGAGCGTCGAGCGGTCCATCCATTGCGCCATGTAATGGCAACCGATGCCCGCATAGGCCCGCATGCCTTCCGGCACCCGGGTCGAGGTGTTGTGCGGGCAGCCCGAGCAGAAATAGGGAATGCGCTGGGCGATGTCCCTGGTTTCCGTTGCGATGCGCTGGAGCTCGTTGAGCCGCGCCACGCGCCCGGCGATATCGTCGTTGCGGTGATATTTCAGCAGCCGCTCGCCGATGCAGATGGCGACCTCGTTGGGGTCGAGCGCGCCTTTGACCGGGAACAGCCAGTTGCCCTGCTCGTCCTTCTTGCCGATGCAAAGCGGCTGATTGACGGTGCCGTACAGCTCTTCGCGCACCTGCACTTCGAGCAGCGAGCGCTTTTCTTCGACGACGATGATGAGATCGAGCCCCTCCGCAAATTCCTTCAGTTCGCGCTGGCTCAGCGGCCACGCGCAGCCGACCTTGTAGAGCCGGATGCCCAGCTGGTTGCACTTGACCTCGTCGATGCCGAGCTCGTCGAACGCCTGCCGGACGTCGAGGTAGCTCTTGCCGGTGGTGATGATGCCGATCTTCGGGTCGCGTCCGCCCGAGGTGATGGTGCGATTGAGCTTGTTGGCGCGCACGAAGGCCAGCATGGCGTCGCGCTTGTAGTCGTGCAGGCGGGCTTCCTGGGCCAGGATCGGATCGTTGAGACGGATGTTGAGACCGCCGTCCGGCATGGCAAAATCGGTCGGGAGGACGATGTTGATCCGCTCCAGGCTGGCATCGATCGCCGCCGTCGACTCGATCGTCTCGTGCATGGTCTTGAGCGCGGTCCACGCGCCGGTGAAGCGCGACATCGCCCAGCCGTACAGCCCGTAATCGAGCACCTCCTGGACCCCGGCGGGGTTGAGGATCGGGACCATGACGTCGATGAAGTGATATTCGGACTGGTGCGCAGTGGTCGAGGATTCTGCGGTGTGGTCGTCGCCCATTAGCGCCAGGACGCCGCCGTGCTTCGACGAGCCGGCGAAATTGGCGTGGCGGAACACGTCGCCGGTGCGGTCGACACCCGGACCCTTGCCGTACCACATGGCGAAGACGCCGTCGTATTTGCCTTCACCGCGCAGCTCGGCCTGCTGCGAGCCCCATACCGCGGTCGCGGCGAGGTCCTCGTTGATGCCGCCTTGGAAGCGGATGTCGCTGTTTTCGAGGAACGGCCGGGCGCGCAGGAACTGGCTGTCGAGATTGCCGAGCGGCGAGCCGCGATAACCGGTGACAAAGCCCGCCGTGTTGAGACCGTTGCGGCGGTCGAGCTCCTTCTGCATCAGGCACAGCCGCACCAGCGCCTGGAACCCGGTGACGAAAACCCGGCGCTGGCCGAGGTCGTATTTGTCGTCAAGCTTGACGTCGCGCAGCGCCATAAAGGAGACCTTCCGGGAGCGCCATTTTGCCCCCATGGAGCCGATATTGCCAGAGGGCCGGGGACTGCAAGAAATATAGTGCACAACACCCGAACAACAATGCTAGCGCATTGAAAGCGCTTGCCAAATTTCGCCAGCGTGGCGCGGTGAAGCCATCTGTCGCCGATCCTGGCGCGCATCCCGAAATGAACGGGTCACGATCATCGCGCGGTGGCTCGACGTGCTCGCGGCGAGGCCGATCGTGACCGGGCCCGCCACCCCCCTTGTGGCACTCGTTCGGGCTGCCGGTGGCTGAAGCTTGGTAAACGACCCGCTTTTTTGCCCCATAGAGGGCTTCGCAACGCCGAGGGCCTCGACGCCTCGGCGATCCACCTGATCGGCAAAACCCGCCGCCGCCGGACGACAATCGCGGTCGGATCAAGCGGCGACCTCACGGCGAGAACAGGCGCCGATCCGCAATCAGGAATACCGATAGCGCGACCCATGCACGCAGCGGGAGACCAAGGCGGGCCCAATTGCCCCCAAATCCCCCTTTTTGAGGAGGTTTTTGGTAAATTCCGGTTAACCTTTCTTAATCATTAAAATTGACCTTTAAGGTTGTCTTAATCATTATCTACCAATCGTTAATTCCGGGAATGAGTGAGGCCATGTCGAGTGGAATAGTTGGCGGTAGCGTGGCGGCGCTATCGCTAATGCAGGATCATGAGCAGAGTTACGTTCGTTCTTCCCCGTGCCGCGACAAACCGACGTCGAGCTCGGGTGACAAGTTCCAAGGGCGAGGGCCGGTGCGGCCGGACGCCCGCACCAGCGCAGAGAAGGTGCTGCGCTCTTTCAACACCTGGGCTTTCAAGCGCGAGCAGCCGTCCGATTCGAAGCTGATATTGCGGATCATTGCGGATGCCATAGCGGCACAACAGCCGATTCGGTTCGTGCTGTACTGGGGCAAGGGTCCGCGGCATGAGGTCGCCGCGCCCGAAATCCAATGCCTCGACTTCCTCGGCACCCTGGCGGCGCGGGTGAAAACCGCCTACGCGCCCGGTGCGGCGATCAAATTGATCTTTACCGACACCCATGCCGAGTTGAACGGCCATCGCCGCGAGGACATTGCGCGCTATTTCGCCGACCTCACGGTGGCCGCGGAACAGCGCGGCTTTGAAACCTGCTGGCTGGGCCCGCTCGTCAAGGCGGCGGGCCATCTGGCCACCGCCGCGCCGCTTGAAGAAACCGTCGCCGCCGAGACCCTGGCGACGCTCACCGCCAGCGCGCAGAAATGGTATCGCGGCGGCGACACGGCGCAGCAGGGCGCGTTGACCTATCTGCGGATGAACTTGATCGAGCAGCGCGTCGTCGAGCGGGCTTTTCCCGGTTCGATCTTCATGACCTTCAACGGCAGCGAGATGCGCTGTCTGTTTCCGAAACAGCTGCCGATCTTCTACATGTACTCGCTGCGCCGCGGCTTCAGCGTCAAGCCATGGTTCTTGCCGGCCGAGGCCGCGGCAGCCGATCGCAGCGATCATCACGCCAATCCGATACGTCCCGACGCGGCCTGATCCGCCGTCGTCCGCAGCGTTGGTTCGGGTGCGGTTGTCATGCTCGAGTACCGGGTACTTTCGGCAGGAGACACGGCGCTCGTCGTCGAGTTTGGCGACCGCATCGATCGCGAGCTCAGCACGGCGGTGCTGGCGCTCGCCCAGGGCCTGGAAGCGGAGCACATCGCGGGAGTGGTCGAGACCGTTCCCACCTTCCGCTCGCTGATGGTTCATTATGAGCCGCTGGTGCTACCGACAAACTCGCTCATCGCCCGGATCGACGCGCAGATGCAGACGCTGAAAGCGCGGGACATCGTCGGTCATCTCTGGCACCTGCCGGTGTGCTACGACCCCCGCCTGGCGATCGATCTGGACGGCGTCGCGCGGCGGACTTCGCTGTCCCCGCGGCAAGTTGTCGAACGGCACAGCGCGCCGCTCTATCACGTCTATATGCTCGGCTTCCTGCCGGGTCAGGCCTATATGGGCGATGTTGCCGCCGAGCTGGCGCTCGACCGGCTCGAGACCCCGCGAACCAAAATCCCCGCCGGCTCGCTTGCGATCGCCGGCACGATATCGTGCGTGTTTCCGCTCGAGACGCCGTGCGGCTGGCACGTCATCGGGCGGTGTCCGATTCCGCTGTGGGACCCGGCGCGCGCCGCCGCATTGCTGACGCCAGCGGACAAGGTACGGTTCGTGCCGGTATCTGTTCGCGAATACGAAACGCTGGTCACCCGCGCCTCGCAGGGTGTTCTGCGCATCGAGCCGGTGAGCGAATTCGTCGGAGCGGTGGCGTGATGCCGGCGCTGCGCATCCTGACCGCGGGCCTGTCGACGACCGTTCAAGACCTCGGCCGTCCCGGGTTTCAGCGCCTTGGCGTCGCGCTGGGCGGCGCGCTCGATCCGGTATCGTTGCGCGCCGCGAATGCGCTGGTTGGCAATCCGGGCAACACCGGCGCGCTGGAAGCGGTTTATAGGGGCCCGAGCTTCGCCGTCGAAGCGGACGACGCGCGGCTGGCTTTCGTCGGCGCCGATGTGGCGATCGAGATTCTCGCCGACGCGGATGCCGATGCCGGCAGCGGCGAGAGCGTGCCGCCGATGCGAAGCGTCCACCTGCGGCGCGGCCAGATCGTGCGCATCGGCTCGCTCAAATCCGGCGCGACCCTCTACGTCGCCGTCGAGGGCGGCTTCGACATCGAGCCGGTGCTCGGCAGCGTGTCCACGGACGGCCGCGGCAGGATGGGAGGCTGGCAAGGCCGGGCGCTGATCGATGGCGATGTCCTGCCGCTGCGCCGCGCCACGGCGCCCGACCGCGACGAATGCCGGATCGACGGCCTCGACCTCGCGGCGCCGCGCCGGTTTCGCGCCGTGCTCGGGCCGCAGAGCGATTACTTTTCGGACGCTGAAATCGCGGCTTTCTTCGCCGGCCAGTACACCGTGAGTGCCGGCTCGAACCGCATGGGCATGCGGCTCGAAGGCCGGCCGATCCGGCACCGCAACGGCTTTAATATCGCCTCCGACGCCATTGCCACCGGGTCCATACAAATCCCGGGCAGCGGCCAGCCGATCGTGTTGCTGGCCGATCACCAGACGACCGGCGGCTATCCGAAGATCGCGACCGTGATCTCGGCCGATTTGCCGGCGATGGGCCGCCTGCCGATCGGCGCGACGATCTCGTTCGCGCCGGTCACCGTCGCGGAAGCGGCTGCAGCGCGGCGCGAACTGTTCGCGGCTCTCGAACACATCGGCGAGCAGCTGGTGCCGCTAGCGCCGCCGGCCGCGGCTGTTGCCGCGCGGCTCCATGAATGCAACCTGATCAGCGGCGTCTACGATGCGGCGGCGTGATCGCAGCGTGACCTGGGGAGCCGCTTGACCATGGCAGCGGCCGAGCGCCCCGCGATCGACGAGACCGGACGGGACAACCACGTCGTGCGCGGCATCATGTTCATGATCGGCGCGACGGTGCTGTTCGCGATATCCAACGCCTTGAGCAAATGGGTGGTCGCGATCTATCCGGTGGGCGAGGTGATGTTCGCGCGCTCGCTGTCTTCGCTGGTCGTGTGCGCCGCCTTCATGCTGCCGGTGACCGGCCTGTCGGTGTTCGCGACCGGGCGGGTCCGCGATCACCTGGCGCGGGGCTTGTCGCAGGCCGTCTCGCAGACCTTCACGGTCATCGCGTTCAGCATGATGCCGCTGGCCGGAGCCATCGCCATCAATTTTTCGGCGCCGCTGTTCTCGGGACTGGTTTCCGTGCTCTGGCTCAAGGAGCGGGCCGGAGCGGCGCGCTGGGGCACGCTGCTGGCGGGATTCGTCGGCGTCCTCATCGTCGTGCGGCCGGGGGCGGATTCGTTTCAGCTCGGCGCGCTGTTCGCGCTGGCCAACGCGGTCATGTATGGCAGCGTCACCGTGGCGGTGCGCGGCATGAGCAAGACCGAATCGACAAACACGCTGCTGATGTGGCAGCTCCTGGTGCTCGCGGTGCTGCATTCCGGCCTCTTGGTATTCGGCTTCCGCTGGCCGACGCCGCAACATGCCGCGCTGTTTGCCTCGATGGGCGTCGCCAACGCCGCGGCGCAGTATCTGTGGACCAAGGCGCTGCATGCCGCGCCGGCCACCGCGGTGTCGCCGTTCTACTATTTCCTGCTGGTGTGGTCGTTGGCGCTCGGCTTCCTGGTATGGGGCGACGTGCCGACTGTCAGCCTGCTGGTCGGATCCGGCGTCGTCGTCGCGTCGGGGCTGTTCCTGCTCTACAACGAAGCGCAGCGGGCGACGGCGGCGCCGCCGGTCCTCAAAGCTCCCGACGCCATGGCGGCGCGCAACGCGTAGGTTTTCCGCGGCGGCGCTGCCAGGCGAAACGCGGCTCAGGCCGCCATGACTTTTCTGGCCGTGTGGGTGGCGATGATTTCGGCGATCTGCTCGAACGGCACCGGCTTGCCGAACAGAAAGCCCTGCGCGTTGTCGCAGCCCAGGGCCTTGAGGAAGTCCTTCTGCACCACGGTCTCGACGCCTTCCGCCGTCACCGTCATGCCGAGCGCGCGGGCGATGCTGAGCACCGCCTGGATGATGGCGACCTGATCGCTGCGCGTTGCGATATCGGTGACGAAGCTGCGATCGATCTTGATCTTGTCGAGCGGGAATTTTCGCAGATAGCTCAGGGCCGAGTAACCGGTGCCGAAATCGTCGAGCGCGATGCTGACGCCGAGCTGCCGCAGCCGGCGCAGCATCGACAGGGTATGCTCGTTATTCTCCAGCAGCAGGCTTTCGGTGATTTCAAGCTCGAGCCGATTCGCCGCCAGGCCGCTGGCCGCGAGCGCGCGCTGGACGACGTCGACGAGGTCCGGCGCCGAAAACTGCACCGGCGAGAGATTGACGGCCAGGTTCAAGTCGGCCGGCAGTTGCGCGATCTTGCTGCACGCCTCGGTCAGCGCCCATTCGCCGAGCCAAGCCATCATTCCGGTATCCTCCGCTATCGGAATGAAATCCGACGGCGGCACGAAACCCTTGGTCCGATGTTTCCACCGGGTCAGCGCTTCGAAGCCGATGACGCCGTTGTCGTGTAGGCTGACGATCGGCTGATAGTATAGTTCCAGCTCGTTGCGCTCGATGGCCTCGCGGAGATCGATCTCGATCTGCCGCCGGTCGGTCAGCTCCCGGGTCATCGAGGTCTGGTAGAACTGATAACTGTCGCGATTGCGCTCCTTGGCGGCGTAGAGGGCGAGGTCAGCGGCCACCACCAGATCGTCGGCGTTTTCGCCGTCCGTCGGACTGATGGCAATGCCGATGCTGATGGTGGTCCGCACCCGATAGCCGCCGAGCTCGAACGGCTCGCGGATCGCCTTGATGAGACGGCTGGCGAGGTCGTCGAGCACCGAGCGCGTCCTCACGTCGCGGGCGATGACGGCGAATTCGTCGCCGCCGAGGCGGGCCAGCACGTCGGTCGGCCGCACCGAAGCCCGCAGCCGCTGCGCCGTCTCCTCCAGCAGAAGATCGCCGATGCGATGGCCCAGCGTATCGTTGATGACCTTGAACCGGTCGAGGTCGAGAAACAAAACGGCGTATTCGACCTGGTCGCAGCCTTGCCGATCCGCGTCGCGCCCACCGTGAATGTCGTTCAACGCCAGACTGAAGCCGCGGCGGTTCAACAGCCCGGTCAGCGAATCCTCCGATGCCAGCCGGGCCATGGTGGCCAGCGTCAGCTCCAGCTGCTTGGACTTTTGCCGGGCGCCCGCCTCGGTCCGGAAAATCCGCTCCATCGCTGCAAGGATGACGAGGGTGAGCAAGGCCACGGCCAAACAGTTCACCCGCAGCTCGCTCAAAGAGCCGGCGAGCACTTCGGCCTTGTCCATGCTGACGCTGACCCATAGCGGCTGGTCCTTGACCTTGCGCAGAGCCACCAGTCGGATTTGGCCGTTCGCGCCATCCAATTCCTCGAACGCGCCGTTGACGCCGGCCTGCATGCGGGCGAACAACTCGGTGCCGCGGACGTCCTGCCCCATCTTGAGATCGCCAGACCGGCCGCCGGCCGAGCGGACCACGCCGTCGTCGCCGATCAGCGCGATCGACCCGGAGGACGCCAAGTCGACCCTGTTGAAGAACTTGGTGAAATGCTCGGGGTCGAGCGAGACGACGATGACGCCGCCGAACGTGCCGTCGCGGTTCAAGAACCGTCGCGACAGCTGCACCGACCATTTGCCGCTGACGCGGCCGATCACCGGCCGGCTGATGAACAGCCGGTCCTCCAAGCTGTCCAGATGGGCCCGATAGTGCTCGCGATCGCTCAGATCCACCGGCGGGGACGGCTGCGGGCCGGCGGTCGAGGCGCGCATGATGCCGCGCGCGTCGATGATCGAAACCTGGACGATGATGTCGCCGGGAATGTCGGTGCTGTGCAGAATTGCGCCATAGTCGGCGTCGTCTTTGCGACCTTCGACATTGCGCCGCAGGTAGAACAACATGTTGTCAAGTTCGTCGATCGATCGAAGAACGTTTTCCTCGAACACCATCGCAAAGCTGAGATTTGTGCGCTCGGCATCCTTCAGGTCGCCATGCGCATCCTGCGCGTATTTCAGAAACGCGCCGGCCCACAGCATCATGATGATAACCACGCCGAAAATCGCGGAGCTGCGACGTTCCGCAACCAATTTCGGCAGGTGCAGGAGATGCAAATTCATTGGCGGCCGTGGGATTCCGATCGAGACGCAAGGGCAATCTAAGCCACCGATGTTTCGACTTCTTTATTGCGGCATGCAAATCCGTCCAAATATGGAAAGAAAACCGTTAACGTCGTTGCCGAATTGTCGCGAGCTCGGGCGCCTGGCCGCAGCGCACTGCAGCCGGCATCGCGATGGCAGCCCGGAGCGGCGGCCGCAGCCACGGATATGCGGCCGGCGGCGCCGCTTTGAGGTCAGTTCGGAGCCATTCGGGCCCGCCGGACAGCGGGGCGCGCGCCATGTTGCGTGCGCCCGCCGGATGCTAGACTATCGGCCTGTCCCACGCGGAGACCGGCCCATGAACCCGCACGTCAAGATCGCCGCTGTCGCGCCAACGGATATTGCCCCGGCGGAATGGCAGGCCCGCATCGACCTGGCGGCGACTTATCGGCTGATCGCGCACTACGGCTGGGGCGACGTCATCTACAATCATTCCGCCATGCGGGTCCCGGCCGAGGACCGCAACTTCCTGATCAAGCGGCACGAATTGCTCTACACCGAAGTGACGCCGTCGAACCTCGTCAAGGTCAGCATGGACGACGATCTCGATGAATCCGCAGGCGTCAACCGGCCGGGTTTCACGCTGCACGGCGGCGTGCTGTCGGCGCGGCCGGACGTCAATTGCGCCGTCCACGTCCACACCGAGACCGGCATGGCGCTCTCCGGATTGAAGCACGGGCTGCGCATGGTGTCGCAGCCGGCGGTCCGCTTCCACAATCGCGTCGGCTATCACGATTACGAAGGCATCACCGAGGACTTCGGCGAGCGCGCCCGCATCAACCAGGCGCTCGGCAAGAACCGCGCGCTGATCATGCGCAATCACGGGCTGCTCACCGTCGGCAAGACGCCGCGCGAGGCCTTCGTGCTGATGAAGTCGCTGATCGAGGCCGCGCACATCCAGCTCGCCATGGAAGCGACCGGCGGCGAACTGATCGAAATCCCGGCGGCGATCTGCGAAAAAACCGCGCATCAATACGAGCATCACGACTCCGGCCGCGGCGCGGCCGACTGGCCGGCCTACCTGCGCATGCTCGACGGCATCGATCCGGGCTGGCGGCATTGAGGGCTGGCCGGGAATTTCGGCGCGGCTGCCGGCGGCCGCTTTGTTTCAGTTACTCGTTATGGCTTTGAACCGCGCCTGGTGCGGCACCGCTGCGGCTCGCGGAGCGACGTGTGCAACGACCGAATTTTTTGTTCTTCATCACCGACCAGCATCGCGCCGACTATCTCGGATGCGCCGGTCATCCCGTCCTCAAGACCCCGCACATCGATTCGCTGGCGGCGGGCGGCGCACGCTTCGACCGGTTCTTTGTCGCGAGCCCGGTCTGCATGCCGAACCGGGCCACGCTGTTGACCGGTCGCTACCCGTCGGCACACGGCCTGCGGCAAAACGGCAACCATCTGAGCCGGCGAGCCACGACTTTCGTCGAGGTGTTGCGCGCGGGCGGCTACAAGACGGCCCATATCGGCAAGAGCCATGTGCAGCCGATGACGGCCAATCCGGCGTTTGCGCGTGTCGATCCCAAGACGCTGGGATTTCTGGACGAGGCCTGGAAGGACGACGGCGGCGACTACGGCGAGGAGACGCCGGAACGTTACGCCGGCGAGAATCCCTACGCGTTCAAGCTGCCCTATTACGGCTACGACCATGTCGACATGGTGACGAACCACGGCGACCAGGCGCACGGCCATTACGATCAGTGGCTTCGATCGCAGTCGCGCCAGGCGGCCGCTTGGCGCGACCGCGCCAACCAGCTGCCGCACGACTATGTGTGCCCGCAGGCGGTGCGCACGCCGATACCCGAGGCGCTCTATCCAACCGCCTTTATCCGCGACCGCGCCGTGGAGTGGTTGCGCGCCACGACAGGCGATGCCCAGCCATTCTTCGCCTTCGTGTCGTTTCCGGACCCGCATCATCCGTTCACACCGCCCGGCAGATATTGGGATCTCTACAAGCCGGAACAGTTTGCGGTGAGGCTGCCGTTCGAGGCGCACCGCAATCCGATTCCGCCGCTGTGCTGGGCGCGGGCGCGCATGCTGGACGACACCCAGGAGACCCAATCGCAGGTCGCCTTCATGGCGAGCGCGCGGCAGTTGCAGGAGGCCATGGCGCTCACCTGCGGCATGATCGCCATGATCGACGATGCCATCGGCGCTGTCCTCGAGGCGTTGCGCGCCAGCGGTCATTTCGACGACACCGTGGTGATATTCAACTCCGACCACGGCGACTACCTCGGCGACTTCAATCTGCTGCTCAAAGGCGCGCTGCCGCTCAAAAGCATCGTCAACGTGCCGTTCATTTGGCGCGACCCGGCCGGGCCCGCGGCCTGCGTCCGGCACGGCCTGGCCTCGACCGCCGACCTGGCGCCGACGATTATCGAACGCGCCGGCCTCAAGCCGTACTGGGGCATTCAGGGCAAGTCGCTGATGTCGGCGATCAGCGACGACGCGCGCCCCCATGACGGCCTGCTTGTCGAGTTTCAGGACGGCGCGCCGCGGTTCGGCTTTGCCGAGCCGACCTTCGTGCGCAGCCTCATCACCGACAGCCACCGCATCAGCCTCTATAAGGGCGAGACCTGGGGTGAACTGTACGATCTCACCGACGATCCGGACGAAACGCACAATTTGTGGGACGAACCATCGCATGGCGCCACGCGGGCGCGTCTGACCGAACAGCTTGCCCAGGCCATGATGGCAATCGTCGATCAGAGTCCGCGCGCCGTGCGCCGCGCCTGAAGCGGTCAGGCGCAATTGAGAGTTGGAGGGGATCGTGGACGTCAAAGTCACATCGCCGGCACAGCGGGCCGCCAGACCGTCGCGCCGCGAATTGGTGTTGTCGGGCCTCGCGTCCATCGTGATTCCCGGTGCGGCGGCGCGCGCCGCGGACCTGCTGACATTCGTCGTGCCGTTCGAGGCGGGAAGCTCGCCGGAGCTCTACGCGCGGATCGTTGCGCCGGAAATGGGCAAGCTATTGGGCCGCACCACGATCGTCGAGAACAAACCGGGCGCCGGCGGCAATATCGCCGCGGAATATGTCGCCCGGCGGCCGGCCGACGGCTCGACGATCGTGGTCGGAACGGCGGCGTTATGCGAGATCAATCCGCTGGTCTTCGACAGTCTGCATTGGTCGATGAAGGACTTTACGCCGCTCGTCAAAGGCGTCCAGGCGCCGCTCGTCCTCGTCACCCATCCGAGCGTGCCCGCCAAGACGCTCGATCAACTCGTGACCTGGGCAAGAGCGAAGCCGGGCAAGCTCAACTATGCGTCTTACAGTCCCGGCACGCCCGGCGATTTCCTGGGGGCCCAGCTGGATCAGATATTCGGTCTCGACCTCGTCGCCATACCCTATCGCGGTTCGGCGTCGCAAGTCAGCGCGCTGATGGCCGGCGATTCGCCGCTCGGTTTTGCCCAGACGCAGAATTCATTCGGACCGATCAAGAGCGGCGCTCTCAATGCTATCGCCGTCACCAGTCCCGATCGCTTCCGGCTGTTGCCGGACACGCCGACGTTCCGCGAACTCGACCACCCGGAGTTTACCACCGTCGTCTGGTTCGGCCTGCTCGCGCAGGCCGCGACGCCGGGCAACATCATCCAGACCATGATTGCCGCCGGCATCAAGGCGCAGGAGCAGCAGAACGTGCGCGAGCCGCTGCTGGCACAGGGCTACGATCTGTCCAGCGAAAGCGGCGACGCTTTCGCGACATCGATCGCCGCGGGCGCAGAGCATTGGGCCGCGCTCGTCAAATTGACCGGGTTCAAAGCGGCGCATTAGAGCGCAATCGTTTCAGATTGAATCGATTGGCGCTCTAGCATTTTGATTGAGCATGATCTTTTTCGGAAAACCGGTTTCCACTTTTCCGGATCATGCTCTTGTCTACGGCGGCCGCGCGCGACGAGCGGAGCCGGCGAGCGGCCGCGTGCCGCGGCGGCGCTCACACCCGGTTGCCCGCGCTCCAGCTCCAGAAATCGCGGCCTTCCTCGCGCAGGAAGCGCGCCAGCACCATGTTGTGCACCTCGGACGCGCCGTCGACCAGGCGCGCGGCGCGGGCGGCGCGGTAGACCCATTCCAGGATGGTGTCCTTGGAATAGCCGCGCGCGCCGTTGAGCTGGATCGCGGTATCGGCGGCATTGTGCAGCGTATCGGCGACATGCACTTTCGCCATCGAGATTTCCTTGCGGGCGCGGTCGCCGCGATCGAGCTTCCAGGCCGCGTGCATGGTGAGGAGCCGCCCGATCTGAATCTGCTGCGCGACCTGGCCGAGCTTGATCTGCACGCTCTCGCGGTCGGCAAGCTTGATGCCGAAGCCTTCGCGGTTGTTGACGTAGTCCTGCGCGATCTCGAGGCAGCGCTTGGACAGCCCGAGCCAGCGCATGCAGTGCGTCAGCCGCGCCGGGCCGAGCCTGATCTGGGTGACCTTGAGGCCGTCGCCGACGCCGAGCAGCACATTGTCGTCGGTGACTTCGAGGCCGTCGAATTCCAGTTCGCAATGGCCGCCGTGCTCCTCCGGCCCCATGATGTCGATGCGCCGCACGATGCGCCAGCCCGGCTGGTCGCGGTGATAGAGAAACGCCGTCAGCCCGCGGCGCTGGTCGTCGGAGGTGCGCGCGACGACGATGAAATTGGTCGCCGCGCCGGCGCCGGTGATGAACCATTTGCGGCCGCGGATGATCCATTTGCCGCCGCGCTTCTCCGCGCTGGTGCGGATCATGCTGGGATCGGAGCCGCCGCCGGGGGCCGGTTCGGTCATCGCGAAGGCGGATTTGACCTTGCCCTCGACGATCGGGCGCAGCCACCATTCCTTCTGCGCCGGCGTGCCGATCCGCGCCAACAGATTCATGTTGCCGTCGTCCGGCGCCATGGCGTTCATCGCCAGCGCGCCGAAGATCGAGCGCGCCGCTTCCTCGTACATCACCGTCCAGGCCGTGATCGGCAGCGCCATGCCGCCGAATTCCTTCGGCGATTGCGGCGCCCACAGCCCGGCCTTTTTTGCTTTGTCCTGCACCGGGGCCAGCCGCGACAGCGGAATATTCTCGTGCTCGGAAAAATTCTCGCGCTCGGCCTCGAGCGGCAGCACGTGCTCCTCGACGAAGGCGCGCGTGCGCTGGCGCAAGTCCTCGATCTCGGGCGAAAGCGTGAAATCCATCCCGGCGCCTCTCATTGACCATGGTCTGGGTCATGGTTGGCCATGGCTGGCCACGGTTGACCATGGCGAACCCAACGACCAATCCATATCATAGTACGGTCTTCTATCGCCCCTCACGAGGTAGCCATGGCCAATTTCACTCCGATCTCGGCGGCGATCGGCGGCGCGCTGATCGGGCTTGCCGCCGTCTTGTTGATGCTGTTCACCGGCCGCATCGCCGGCATCAGCGGAATTATGGGCGGGCTTTTCAATCCGCGCAGCGACGATCGGCGCTGGCGCCTGGCCTTCATCGCCGGCCTCGTCGCGGCGCCGCTTGCCGCGGCGCTTGCCGGCCATGCGGTGGCGACGCCGCAGCTGCCGGCGAGCGCCATCACCGTCGCGGCCGGTCTCCTCGTCGGCTTCGGCACCCGGCTTGGCAACGGCTGCACGTCGGGTCATGGCATCTGCGGCATTGCGCGGCTGTCGCCGCGTTCGATCGCCGCGACGACGGTGTTCATGGCGACGGCCGTCATCGTCGTCGCGCTGACGCGGCACGTGTTTGGAGGCTGAAAGCGATGCCGGCACTCGCGAGCCTCGCCTGCGGCTTCATCTTCGGCCTGGGACTGGTGATTTCGCAGATGGTGTCGCCTGCGAAAGTTCTGGCTTTCCTGGACTTCTTTGGCATTCCGAATGGAACGTGGGATCCGAGCCTCGCCGTCGTGATGGCGGCCGGCCTTGCCGTCGCCGGCATCGGCTATGCGTGGCTGCGGCCGCGGCAGCCGATGTTCGAGGCGCAAAGCCGCTGGCCGACCGCGATGGCGATCGACCGGCCGCTGCTGACCGGCGCGGCGCTGTTCGGCATCGGCTGGGGACTCGTCGGGCTCTGTCCCGGACCGGCGATTGCCGACCTCGCCACGGCATCGCCTGGCGTCATCCTCTTCGTCGTCGCCATGGCGATCGGCATGGTGGCCCACGACCTGTGGCAATCGCGCGCCGCGATGCCGGCCGAGCGCAAGCTCGCCGGCGCCGCCGACGGCTGAGCGGTGCGCGGCCGGTGGTGGCATTGATTTTCGATCAATGCGACAAGACTTTGCGCCGAATGCAAGACTTTGCGCCCGAATGAAAGTACTTGCGCCGAATAAAAGCACTGGCGGCGAATAAGCAGCCATTATCCGGTGTTCGCACTCCAACGCCAAGGTGACCAACATGGTGACAATCATGACGCGGCTCACATTCGCCATTGCCGCCACGGCGGCCCTGTTGTGCTCCGACATCGCACCCGTTCACGCCCAGAACTACGGCAATGCGCCGTGGTGCGCGGTGGTATCGGTCGGCACCGGCGCGGTCGAATGGGACTGCGAGTACCGCACCGTCGAGGAATGCGTGCCCCATGTGCTGGCCGGCAATCGCGGCTCTTGCAACGTGAACCCCTATTGGAACGGTCCCTATGCGGCTGCGCCCTCGGCGCACCCACGGCACGCGGCGCACTGGCATCGGTACAGGGGCTAGCCGCCGGCGACCTGTCGACGCGAACCCGCACCGAGCCGAAACCATGCGAGCCTGCAAGTCGCGCATTGCTGCGCCAAAACCGCAATGCTACTGAGGACCAAGCTCACGCCCTCGGCTTGTAGTCCCGGAGGTTTTTCTTAAAAGCTCCCGGTCGAGCGTAGAGCCGGGTCATACCTCCATGGGCGATCCATCGTCCGGCGCGCCGGCGCAGTTTTCTCTCGATGCGGACCAGATCGCGGCCCGCGACATGGCGCGCGCTTTCGCCGACGACGTTTTCGCGCCGAACGCCTTGGCCTGGGACGAAGCCAGGCACTTTCCCGTCGCCGAAATGCGCAAGGCCGCCGCGCTCGGCATGGGCGGCGTCTGCATCGCCGAGGATGTGGGCGGATCGGGCCTGTCGCGGCTCACCGCGACATTGATCTTCGAGGCGCTGGCGACCGGCTGTCCGACGGTGGCGGCCTATATGTCGATCCACAATCTGGTTGCCTGGATGATCGATGCCCATGGCTCGGACCGGCAACGCCTGCGGTGGCTGCCGCGGCTCTGCACCATGGAGCTTCTGGGCAGCTATTGTCTGACCGAGCCGGGCGTCGGCTCGGATGCGGCGGCGCTGACGACGCGGGCCGTACCCGACGGCGACGCGTATGTGATCAACGGCCAGAAGCAGTTCATTTCGGGCGGCGGCGCCGGCGATCTGTACGTGGTGATGGCGCGCAGCGGCGGCGAAGGCGCTTCCGGGATTTCGGCTTTTCTGGTGCCGGGCGACACGCCCGGGATTTCGTTCGGCGCCAATGAGCGCAAGATGGGCTGGAACGCGCAGCCGACGCGCGCCGTCGCGTTTGCCGACGTGCGAATCCCGGCCGAAAACCGGCTCGGCGACGCCGGCAGCGGTTTCAAGATCGCGATGGGCGGCCTCGACGGCGGCCGGCTCAATATCGCGGCGTGCTCGCTCGGCGGCGCGCAATCGGCGTTCGACCGGACGCTCGCCTATATGAAACAGCGCAAGGCCTTCGGCAGACGCCTCGACGAGTTTCAGGCCCTGCAGTTCCGGCTCGCCGATATGGCAACCGGGCTTGAGGCATCACGCGCGATCCTGTGGCGCGCCGCCGCGGCATTCGACGCCAACGCCGCCAACGCCACCCAACTGTGCGCCATGGCCAAGCGCTTCGTCACCGACACCTGCTTCGATGTCGCCAACCAGGCACTGCAGTTGCACGGCGGCTACGGCTACCTGGCGGAATACGGCATCGAGAAGATCGTGCGCGATCTGCGCGTGCACCAGATTCTCGAAGGCACCAACGAGATCATGCGGCTCATCGTGGCAAGAAGCCTCGTCGGCCGATGAGCGAAGCGGTCCTGCGGGGATGAGCGAAGCGGTTCTGCAGGACGGCGACGTTCTGGTTCGCGCGCGCGGCGCGCTGCGGCGGCTCACGCTCAATCGGCCGGCCGCGCTCAACGCCATCACCCTCGACATGGCCGCCACCATGACGGCGTGGCTGCGGTCATGGGCGGACGATCCCGCCGTCGGCACCATCCTGCTGAACGGCGCCGGCGAGCGGGCATTCTGCGCCGGCGGCGACGTCCGGGCGCTCTACGATGCGGTCAAATCCGGCGCCCGGCTGCCGGAGCGATTCTGGGCCACCGAATACCATCTCAATGTTCTGATCGCGCGCTATGCCAAGCCGGTGATCGCCGTCATGGACGGCGTCGTCATGGGCGGCGGCGTCGGCCTGTCGGCGCATGCTTCGCACCGTGTCGTGACCGACCGCTCCGTGGTGGCGATGCCCGAAGTCGGCATCGGCTTCTTCCCCGACGTCGGCGTCTCGTTCCTGTTGGGGCGCGCGCCCGGCCTGATCGGCAGCCATGTCGCGCTCACCGGCGAGCGCCTGGCGGCAGCGGATGCCATCCTGAGCGGCCTTGCCGACATCCACATTGCAACGGAAAAGCTTGCCGAGCTTCCGTCGTCGCTTGCCGATTGCCGCAACGCCGGCGACGTGTGGGTCCTGCTCGAACAATTGTCGACGCCGCCTCCGCCGGGCCGGTTAGCGGCGGCACGGGATTGGATCGAGCGCTGTTACGGCGCCGACGACGTCGAGACCATCATCGAGACATTGCGCGGCTGCGGCAATGACGGCGCCCGCGCGGCACGGCAGGCCATGCAAAGAGCATCGCCGACCTCGCTCAAGGTGACGTTGCGCAACCTCCGTTCGGCGCTATCATTTCGCCGCGTTGAAGAGGGCTTCCAGCAGGATTACCGCATCGCGCTGGCGTGCATCGACGGGCACGATTTCATCGAAGGCATCCGCGCCGCCATCGTCGACAAGGACCGCAATCCGGCGTGGCGCCCGGATAAGCTCACCGCCGTCACGCCCGACATCGTCGAGCGCCACTTCCAATCGGTCGGCGCGCTGGAACTGAAATTCGGTGATTGAGAGGAACCCACACATGGCGACCATCGGCTTCATCGGCTTAGGCAATATGGGCGCGCCAATGGCGGCCAACCTGGTGACATCGGGCGGCCAAGTGCTGGGTCAAGTGCCGGGCCATGTGTTGGGCTTCGACGTGGTGGCGGCCTCGCGCGAGGCTTCGGCGCGCGACGGCGTGCAGATCGTCGCCAACGCCAAGAACGCCGTCGAAGACGCCGACGTGGTCATCACCATGTTGCCGGGGGGCGAGCAGGTGTTATCGGTCTGGAGCGATATCCTGCCGCTGGCGCGGCAAGGTACGCTGTTCATCGACTGCTCGACGATCGACGTTGAGGATGCGCGAAAGGCCCACGCGCTCGCCGCCGGGCATGGCATTGCCACGCTCGATGCGCCGGTCTCGGGCGGCGTCGGCGGCGCCAAGGCCGCCACGCTCACCTTCATGGTCGGCGGTTCGGAGCATGCCTTCGCGCGCGGCAAGCCGGTGCTCGAGCGCATGGGCAAACGCATCGTGCATTGCGGCGCGGCCGGCAACGGCCAGGCCGCGAAGATCTGCAACAACATGATTCTCGGCGCCTCGATGATCGCGGTGAGCGAGGCTTTCGTGCTCGGCGAGAAGCTCGGGCTGTCGCATCAGGCATTGTTCGACGTCGCCGCGGCGTCGTCGGGCCAGTGCTGGTCGCTGACCAGCTACTGCCCGGTGCCCGGACCGGTGCCGGCAAGTCCCGCCAACAACGGCTACAAGCCGGGTTTCACCGCAGCCTTAATGCTCAAGGACCTCAAGCTCGCGCGCGAAGCCGCGCGGTCGGTCAACCTCGACACCGCGCTCGGCGCGCATGCTGCGCAGATTTACGAGCAGTTCGCGCAAGGTGGCAACAGCGCGCTGGATTTCTCGGCGATCATCAATCTGGTGCGCGGCCAATCCCACGGCCGCTGACCGCAAGCATTACCTGGAACCGGCACGACGTGGCGGCGCGCGCGCCGTCCCTCATGCACCGATCGGAACCTTGATTGCGGCAGCGACGCTGCCGCAAAAAAGCACAGATTATTGCGGAACGCAGGCGCCGGCCTCACGTTTTCCTTGCATAGCGGCACAATAGATCGGGAGAAGCGCATGGCTACTGCGCAACTAACGTGCGACAAGATGGGCGCTCGACGCGCAAAGCCGCCGAGGAGGTGACCCATACGAGTTCGCGCCATGGCGGAGATCGGCGAGCGCACCGCGCGGGCGGGCGCCGACGCGATGCGGCGTAACGCCGAGAACCTCAGCAACAGCTGGCAGAGCGGCGGCGAGTTTGCCGGCCGCATGGCAGAGCGTTCGATGGGACAGCTCTCGAAAATGTTCGGCCTGGGCGGCGACGGCGCTAGACAGACCCTGCAGCAATCATCGGAAAACCTGCAGGCGGTGATGGACAGCACCACGGTCGTGGCCGGCGCCCTGCAGAATGTGTCCGAAGAGTGGATGCGCTTTGCCCAGAGCCGGGCCGAGCACACCATGGAAAGCTTCGATCAGTTGCTGGGATGCCGCAGCCTTCACGAATGCATGGCGGTCCAGACCCGGATCGTTCGCGACAATCTCGAGGCGTTTCTCGAAAGCGCCCGGCGGGCCTCGGAACTATCGACGCGCGCCGCCGACGAGGGCGTCCGCAAAATGGCGGATTCGTCACTGGCGCCGCGGTAATATCGCCGTCACGGCTCTATCCAGAGACTGCGGCTGCCGGGCGAAGGCAGGAAGAAAGCGCCGGCAGCGGGCTTATTGTCGCGTCGGCGTGAGCGTTTCGGTGCCGGCACCTGGCTGGCTCGCCACCGTCCAGATCCCCTCGAGCGAGCCGTCGGGCTGTAAGTCGTAGAGCACCAGACCGACCGCGGAGCCGATGATATAGCCTGCGGCAAAGACCGTGCCTTTGCGCATGCACGAGCCATAGGACGCTTGCGATGCAATCATCCAGGTGATGTGGCAGTCGCTGTTGTTGTTGAGCGTAATCTGCGCCGTGCCGACATATTTCGCGCCGTTGAAGTTCGTGCCCGAGACCCGATAGGCGCCGCCGATCGGCTGCGCCGTCTGCGAGCCGCCGATCGACTGGGCCATCGACGGACCGGACAGAGCCCCCAGCAGGACGGCCGTGAAAATCGCGGGTTTCACGGTGATCCTCATGCATCGGCGCCGTGGGTCGAGGGCTGGGTCGGCGGCGCGGCGCCCGGTGGCGCATCGGCCAGCGCGACTTTCGCATCGGCGTCGAGCCGCGAATGGCCGGCTTTCATGAGCTTGCCGAGATAATGCTCCGCGACCGTGATCGGCGGATATTTTTCCGCGGCACCCGGTCCCGTACAGGATTCGAAGCAGCGAATAACCGCGTCCGGATTGGGATATTGGAAAAACACCAACGAGATGCGGTCGCTCGGCGCCGCCTCCGGCGGCGGCACGGCGACGCGATGCAAGGTCGAGACCCAGCGGTCGTTCGACCACCGCATCAACAGATCGCCAATGTTGCAACAAAACGCGTCGGGCGGGATGTGAACGTCGATCCAGCCACCCTGACGATGCTTAACCTGCAGACCGCCCGGGGTGTCGTCGCCGCGCACGAAGGTCATGGCGCCATAGTCGGTGTGCACGCCCGCCCGCAGCTGGCCGCCCAGCGGCGGCGCCTGCACCGCCGGATAGCGAATGATGCGCGTGACGCTTGCCTGCCGATCGAACTTGTCGGCGAAGTAGCTTTCGTCGACGCCGAGCGCCATCGCCATGGCGCGAAGCACGTGCGATGCCAGTCCCTGCATGGCGTCGTAATACGACGACATCACCTGTTTGAAATCGTGCGGCCGCGTCGGCCAGATGTTTGGCGCATACATCTTGGCGCTGGTCGGATCGACGCGCGCCGCCAGGTCATCGACGCGCTCGGGTCCGAAGGCGAAAGCCTCCTGGATATCGGGCGGCGCAATCTGACCCATCGAGTAGGCGACGGAGCGGTCGCCGAGCCAGTTATAGCCGCGGCTGATCTTGGCGGGCGGCCGCTGCACCGCCATTTTCTCTTCGACCGGAAGCGCGAAAAAGTCGATGGCGCGCTGGCGCGTGGTTTCGATCAGCGGCTGCGAAACGCCGTGGCCGGTGACCAGAAAAAAGCCGATCTCGGTGCAGGCGGCATCGATCCGCCGCGCCACCTCGCGCTGCTCGGCGGCACTGCCGCTGTGCAGCGCCGACACGTCGATGGTGGGGATCGCATTCTGCGCTGCCATGGCTGGCCCTTTCTCCAATACCGATCGGGCCGACTATATCCGCACGGCACTTGGCGGCAACGGCACTTGGCGGCAACGGCACTTGGCGGCAATGGTATATGGGTGGAGGATATCGGCTCCGGGCCGTCGCTATGAACCGTCGATCCGCAATCGCTCGTCTGTTGGCGGGCGCATCCGCCGTGCTCGCGCCGCGCGTCGTGCGCGCGCAACCCGGTTTCCCCAATCGGGCGATCCGGATCATCGTTCCGGTGTCGCCGGGCGGCGGCGTCGACACCTTTGCCCGGCTGATCGCGGCGAAGATCACGGCCCAGCGCAACGCCGAATTCGTCATCGAGAACCGCACCGGCGGCAACAGCACGGTCGGCGGCCTCGACGTCCAGCGCGCGGCGCCGGACGGCTATACGGTGCTGTTCCATGCCTCAACCCATAACCTGGCGCGCCTGGTGATGCGCGACGTGCCGTACGATCCGTTGACGGATTTCACGCCCATCGCGCTCGCCGGCGAGGCCCCGCTCATTCACATCATCGCCGCAGACCGACCGGAAAAAACCGTCACGGACATTGTCGCGTCGGCCAGGGCCAGTCCGGCCGATTGGTCCTTCGCCACGGCGCAACTCGGCGCCCCCGGTCATCTGGCCGAGGTCGCGTTCAACCAATATACCGGCCTGGATATTCCGATCGTGGTCTATCGGGGCACTGCGCCGGCCGCCAACGACGTAGTCGGCGGCCATGTGCCGATGATGATCGAGGCCATGCTGGCGCTGCTGCCGCTGGTGAAAGCCGGCAGCGTGCGCGCGGTCGGCGTGACCGGCAACAAGCGCAGCGCGCTGGCGCCCGATATTCCGACCATGGCGGAGCTTGGACTGCCCGAGCTTGATTTCGGCGCGTGGTGGGCGATGTGGGGACCACCCGGCATGTCCCCCGACCTGACCGGCACGCTCAACGGCTGGGTCAACGAGGCGGTGCACGCCTTGGCCGCGGAAGGCCGCCTCGACGCTCTCGGCATCGAGCCGGCCGCCAAGAGCGCCGCGGCGTTCGCACAGTACGCGCGCGCCGATCTCGAGCGCAGCGCCAAGCTTCTCAAGGCCGCGAATTTCGTGCCGCAGTGAACGCGCACAGGCCGGCTTGCGACCAATCTCGACTCGACCCGCGGACAGGACTAGTTTGCGACAAGCCAATGCGAATTGGCGGAGAATGATACCGTCGCACGACCCGGCGAATTGGGAGCAATCGCGGACAGCGGAGAGACCTTGAGAGTCGAAGCCCGCCGCGCCTTGTTGAAAGGAATTGCTGGTGCCCTGGCGCCAATAGCCGTGCTCGTCCTGTCGGAGGTATCGGCGTCCGGTCAGACCACGTCGGATCTGGCGCGAAGTCTCGATCCGATGTTTCAAGGCTTGCTGGCGCGCCCGGGCAACCTCGCCAACACACTGCAATACGCCGCCGGCGTGGCGCAGACCGACGATACCGAGTTCGGCCATCAGCACCTATGAGCAGCTGCTGTTCTACAACCCGAACCTCGCCACGGTCCGGTTCGAGCTGGGCATTCTCTATTTCCGGCTCGGCGACTACGCCATGGCGCGCGGCTATTTCCGGACCGCGCTGCAGATGCGCGACATCACCCCGGAGCTGCGGCAGAAGACCGAAGACGACATCGCCCTCATGGACAAAAAGCTGCAGCCGGATCAGGTCTACGGCTTCGCCCAGACCGGGCTGCGCTATCAGACCAATGCGGCGCTGGGTCCGGGCCCGCAGCCCGTGCTGGCATCGCACCGGCTGTTCGACAGCCGTTTCTTTGCCCACGGCGACGGCAACTGGTTCGGCGCGTTCGGCGTGAACTATGTCCACGATTTCGAAACCCAGGACAGCGACACGTTCGAAGCCTCGCTGATCGGCTACGATGCGCAGCAATTCAGGCTGCATCAATTCGACGTCGGATTGCTGGAAGTCCGCGCCGGCCCGCGCTTCGGAATTCTGCCCGACAGCGCCGGCGGCGTGTCGCTCAAGCCCTATGCGATCGCCACCGGGGCCCTGTTGGCCGACGCGCCGTATTACGGCAGCGCCGGCGGCGGACTGACCCTGCATGCCGCCGTCGGCGCCGTCGCGCTCGATCCCTACGTCGAAGTCGTGCAGCAGAGCTTTCGCAATTCCAGCCTCTACCCGCTCGCCAGCCAGATGAACGGCACGCTTTCGACCTATGCGCTGCAGGCCTCGGCGCCGGTCGGGCCGGACGTGAGCCTGCAGTCGCGCTTGGCCTTCGCCCATGCCAGCGCCGTGTTCGGCCCCGACAGCTTCGACAGCTACGCCGCCGATGTCTGGTTGCCGTGGAATTTCTCGCTCCCCGGCGACGGCCGCAGCTGGACGCTGACGCCGACCGCCGGCGTGACCGATTGGCGCTACGGCGCGCCCGATCCGACCATCAATCCGTTCGTGACCGCGCACGTGACCGAATGGCGGGTCGGGCTCGGGCTGGATATTCCGATCTGGAAACAGATCGTGCTCGGAACGTTGCTGCAATATCGCGACGATGTCTCCAACATCGCCGCCTTCGCCATGCGCGACTTCTCCGTCACCGCCGGCCCAACGATCAAATTCTAAAGGCGCGCGCCATGGCCTCCCGCATCAGCATCGCCGTTCTGCTCGCCGGCCTCGCGCTGTCGACGCTTCCGGCCGCCGCGCAGCAGGTCGGCACCGCCACGGCGGTCAATCCGCTGTCGGAAAGCACGCCGCCCGGCGGAGCGACGACGACGCTCAATGTCGGCGCCCACATCGTGCACAACGAACGCATTCACACCACGCCGACGGGAAGCGCCCAGCTGTTGTTCACCGACCATTCGTCGATGAGCGTCTCGGCGAACGCCGATATCGTCATCGACGAATATGTCTACGACCCAAGCTCGGGCAGCGGTCATATGCTGGCGACGCTCAGCAAGGGCGCGCTACGCTATGTCGGCGGTCAGTTGAGCCACCAGGGCGAGGCGACGGTCGCGACGCCGCTGGCCACCATCGGAATTCGCGGCGGCACGGCGACCATCGTCGTCGGCCCGCACGGCGTGCAGGTCACCGACCATGTGGGCTTCCTGACCATTCAAAATAACGCCGGCACGATGACGATCAAACGCCCGGGCTTCACCGCATTGGTCCAGAGCCTGAACGCGCTGCCGACTGTCGCTGATCCGGGTAACCGACGCCCAGACCAACGTCGACCTGCAGATCATGAGCAAGCCGGGGCAGAACGGCGGCGTGAGCGGACTGAAGAGTGCGCCGGTCAGCGCTTGCGCCGTCGGCGCTGTGCCCGGCAATCTCCAGGGCAATTACAACTGTCCGAATCCGCCGTGGATCAATACCGACAGCGGCGAGTCCGACGCCGCGCACCTCATTGAGCAGGCAAACGAGCACGCGACGATTCGGATTCAGCCACCGCCGCCGCGCATCCGAGGTCGTTGAGCGATCAATCCCGGCGCGGACGAAGTCGCCGCGCCGGGCAGCCGCGATCGCCGGTTTTCGGAGTCGAAACACGCCCGGCTATTTCCCCGGTTCCGGCGGCGACGCGCTGGCCGGCTTGGGCGCCGGCACGCTTGATGCGGCCGGGGTGGGTACCGGCACGGGCGCGCCTGATACAGCAGGGCCGGGCACCGGCGGGGCTGAGGTCGCAGGGCCGGGAACCGGCGCGGGAGCGGGCGTGGCTTTGGCCGCCGGGGCAGGCGCCGGTGCGACCGGAGTTGCCGCCGCGGGCGGCGGCGGGACGGTCGGGACATATTTGTCGGACGGCAGCACCTGATAGACGAACGACGTCGGCTTCTGGCCCGGCCCGAACGGGCCCGGCACTTTATTGTTCACCGGCTTCAACGACTTGAGATAGGTGGCGATGGCCATCGCATCCGACCAGCCCAGCGCCTTGAACGACTGCACCGGCATGGGCGGTGCCAGGACCCGGCCGTCGGGACGCTTTCCGGTCGTGATCGCGGTCGCGATCTGCTCCTTGGTCCAGTTGCCGAGCCCGGTGTCCTTGTCGGAGGTCAGGTTCGGCCCATAGAACACGCCGAGCCCGGGAACTTCAAAGCCGACGTCCGAGCCGCCGAGATAACGCGCCAAGTCCGGCTTGCCGAGAAACGTGCCCGGCGTGTGGCAATCGCTGCAGGAAATGATGGTGACGAGATATTTGCCGCGCGCGAGCTGCGATTCGGCGGCGGCGCTGCCGCCGAGCGCGGCGAGCACGACGCCGCATGCCGCCACCGATCGTGCAACGGCCGGCAAACGAAGACTATTGATCATCGATATTTCCCCCAATGGCTGTCGAAACGGGACTTGGCTGTCGAAACGGGACTTGGCTGTCGAAACGCGACTTGGCTGTCGAAACGCGACTTGGCTGTCGAAACGCGACTTGGCTGTCGAAACGCGCCGCGCATCTACGCGACGGCAAGACCGCCGAGCCAGACCATGAGAGTATTGCAGAAATCCGACATGGCGGCGAGGTCTCTCGATCCGGCGCGCCCTAAGCAAGGCTCACCGGTTCCCCCAGATCAGAACGAGGCCGGCGCACAGCAAAAGCATCATGACGGCGCGCTGGTAGCCGTGTTCGCCGAGCCGCCGGTAGATAAACGCGCCCGACCATGCCGCCGCCACCGTGGCCGGAAATGCCACCGCGGTGTCGACGGCGACTTGCCGGTTCAGCAGGCCGGAAATCGCGTGCGACACGAGCGCAACCAACAGGATCGCGGTATTGAAGGCTTGAAGGACGCCGCGGCGCTGCTCCTTGCTGCCGCCCCGGATATCGCTCCAAACCACGGGAAGAACGCCCGGCAAACCGGCCAGCCCGCCGAGGACGCCGCCGCCGAATCCGACAGCACCGTCCACCGCTTTGCCGCCCCAGTCGCTTTCGATGTCGCGCCGTCGCAACAGCGCGTAGCTCGGATAGGCAACCAGGAAGCAGCCGATGCCGATCTTGAAGAGCCGCGGATCGATGTGCGGCAGCAGCAGCGTGCCGATCGGAACGCCGACGACGCCCGGCACCAGCAAGGGCAGCACGCGCCGCCAGCGGATCGCGCGCCAAACCATCGGCAGCGTCTGGAGTTGCGACACGATCGAACAAATCACCGCCAGCGAGGCGGCAACGGTCGGCGGCAGCGCGTAAAGCCAGATGCCGAGTGCGGTGATGCTGGTGCCGAAACCAGTAAGCCCGTTGACGAGCCCGCCGGCCAAGGCGCCGGCGAGAACAACCATGATCTGCTCAGAACCAATGAATTGCTCGAGACCCATGAATTGCTCAGCACCCATGGCCGGCTGCCGCACCCTTGAGCGGCAGCGTAGCACCGAGCCAGGCCGGCTGGGGGCGCAATTGCATGCCGCCATCCACCGCCAAGCAGTTCGGCAACGGCAGCGCGGAGAAGACTTATGAAAGGAGATGCAGCGCTGAGCCGGGCTACCCGCGCCGGCCGGCAAAGCCGATCAGAACGCCGATTCCGATGGCGACCGCCAGCGTCAACAGCGGACGATTCCTGGCCTGATAGGCGATGCGGTCGAGCGCGTCATTGCCGACGCGAGTGCCCATCTTGACGGCCTCGCTGCCGGCGTTTGCGGCCTCGTCGGCCGTCCAGCGCTGGCCGCGGCGGAAGCGGTCGCCGAGGTCGCTGAGGATCGGCGCGATGGCGTCGGCGAGCTGATTACCCGCGGCGCTGGCGTTCGCGGACGCGTTGCGGCCGGCGTTTCTGCCGATCGCGCCGAGTTCTTTCTCGATGGCGCGCAGGTGATCCGCGATCGCCGACACGCGCGGATCGAACTGCGAAGAGCGATGCTGAAACATCAATTGCCTCCTTGGGTGGGGCTCTGCTTTTCCGGCGCGTCCTTGTCGTCGGGGATTTCCGGCACATTCGGCTGCGGCTGCGCATCCGGCCGCGGCGGCCTGATCTCCGGCTCCTGTCGCTTTTGCTCGTCCACAGCCGCCCTCGCCGTCTGGTCACATGATCGATCGCGGACACATAACCCGCCGCGCCGGCAAACGTTCCGGCAAATGAACCTTCGATGACGGTTGCGCGTTGTCGGCTGAAACCCCTTCCCGACCGGAGCATTCCGATGCCAGAGAACCGCACCCAAGCTGCAGATTTCAACCGCGCGTTTGGCGATGCCAAAAAACAAGCCGCCGGCGTGGCCGACGAAGTATCGGGCGCCGCCCAGGATATCTATGGGCAGGCGCGCGACAGCGCCTCCCAGGTCGCCGACGCGACGACGGAAGCCGCGCGCAAGACCGCCGGCTCGTTCGAGCGCGCGATGCGCAATACCATCGAGACGCAGCCCTATACGGCGGTCATGATCGCGCTCGGGCTGGGCTGGCTGTTCGGCAGGATGCACCGGCCGCTGTAACAACCGGCCGCTCGAGGCACTGGCCGCCGCGCGGCCGCTCGCGCCGCTGACATGACGGAAAAATACGCGACCGGAAGCCACCCGGTCCCATCGCTCCCCCTTTCGGTCCACGCAATCCGGACTATAATCTGTGGGCGGCAATGGTCCGCTTCGGACCGGAAGCCGCCCGCACGGGGGACCGCGATGATCCGCTTGTTTTTGTTGATTGCGACCGCGTGCCTGGCTGCCTTGTGGGCCGAAAGCGCGCTGGCGCAGATGCCGCCGGCGGTCGCCGCGCCGGGCGAGACAGTGGTCGCGACCTACCACGCCGAAGGCGCGCAGATCTACGCGTGCAAAGCCGGCAGCGACGGCAAGCTCGCCTGGGCGTTTCGGGAGCCGATCGCCACGCTGCTGTCCAATGACCAGACGGTCGGGCGCCATTACGCCGGTCCGTCATGGGAGCTCACCGACGGCAGCGCCGTCACCGGCAAGGCGGTCGGCAACGCGCCCGGCGCCACTGCCGCCGATATTCCCTGGCTCAAGCTCGACGTCGTGACCCACCGCGGCAGCGGATTACTGTCGGACGTGACGACCGTGCAGCGGCTCAATACCCACGGCGGGGCGGCCCAAGGCGCTTGCGATCAGGCCGGCACGTTTCGCAGCGTGGCGTATTCCGCCGACTACAGCTTTCTGAAAAAGTAATCTTTCTAAGACGCAGTCAGGCTCGGCCGCAGCGCTCCGCGCGCGCGGCTGTTAGGACGCGAGATACCTCTTCTCCAGCATCACGTGGATGCCTTTGGCGCCGTTCACCACCTGGGTGACGCGCAGGTCGGCGGCGAGGCTGCACAGCGTGTAGGCGTCTTCTCGCGACAGGCCGGTGCGCGCGCCGATCAGCTTGATCATGTCGCGCAGCGCGATCACCACCGCGTCGTCGAGATCGGGATCAAACGCCATGGTGATGATGTGGGTCGGCGTCTCGGCCAGCGGCCATTCCAGGGTCATGTCGGGACGCACCCGCAGTTCGAAAGTGCCGATCAGGCCGGTCTCGATGGCGGTGACGCAGACTTCGCCGTCGCCCTGCACGCCGTGGCCATCGCCGACCGAGAACAGCGCGCCGTCGACATGAATCGGCAGGTAAAGCGTGGTACCGGCGACCAGCTCCTTGTTGTCGATGTTGCCGCCGTTGCGCCGCGGCGGCGGCGAAGCGACCGGGCCCCAGGCCGGCGGCGGCGCCGTCACCATGACACCGAAGAACGGCCGCAGCGGCAGTTCGAGGCCCCACGGCATGGTCCCGACCATGCGGGCACGGTCGAGCGGAATGTGGATGAGGCGCTTGGTCTTGAAATCGTCCGGCAGTGCCCCGAGCAGCGGCCGGATCGCGTTGTAGCCCCAGTCGTAATTGAGCTCGATCGCCTTGATGCGGACCTCGAGCACCTGCCCGGCCTTGGCGCCGCGCACGGCAACCGGCCCGGTCATGATGTGCGGGCCGCCAAGCTTGGGCGATACGCTTTGGTGGATCGCATGCAGCGCGTCCGGAACGGTCAGCCCGGAATCCGGGTTCGGCAACGCCTCCGGGCCGCCCGACACCGTCGAGATGACGACGGTCTCGCCGGGCTCGATCGTGATCAGCGGCTTGAGGGCGGCGTCGAAATAACCCCAATGCACCGTGTCGGGCGCCGCATCCAAACGATGTGTTGTCATGAGAGAGCCTTTCACCACGTTTTCCAGGTGGACCGCACTGTCATCCAGCCGACGCCGTCAAGGACCGAGCGTCCTGGCGACACGGAAGCCGAAGCCTTCGCTGCGGTTCTCTACCGGATAGTTGCCGCGGCTTGCCGAACGAAGAATCCCAGGGCTGTTGAACCAGGCGCCGCCGCGGACGACACGCCGATCACAGTCACCGTTGCGTCGCGCCGTCCCGTCGCCGGGATTTCCGCTGTTGCTGTCGTTCCAGCAATCGTCGGTCCATTCCCAGACGTTGCCGTGGACCTGATAAAGACCCCACGGATTGGGCGCGAACGAATCCACTGGCACTGTTTGTGCCCGATAGGTCCCTTTCGCGCCGCCCTGGTAGACGTAGGTCGCGTTATAGTTGGCCTGCGTCGGCGCGATCGACGAACCCCACCAGAATGGCGTCACGCTGCCGGCGCGCGTCACGAATTCGCGTTCGGCCTCCGACGCCAGGCGATAGGTCTTTCCGGTTTGGCGCGACAGCCAGGCGATATAGGCCTCCGCATCCTTCCAGGACACGTTGATAGCCGGTCGTTGACCGCGCCCCCAGCCCGCATCGGCAGGCGCGTAATCGTTGCAACCGCCGTCGGCCTTGCAGGCATCCCATTGATCGAATGTCACGGCAAATTCGCCAATCGCGAAGGAATGCGGGATGGCGACCCGGACCTGCTGCTCGTCGGAATTGCGCCCTGGCTCATTGTCGGGCGAGCCCATCGTGAAGCTCCCCGCCGGCACCACCACCATGGTCGGACAGGTGGCGCATTCCTTGAATCGGTCCTTCGGCTTGAGCGCCTGCTCTTGCGCAAGCGTCAGCGGCACACCATCAGCCGATGACGGCGGCACCTGGCCTCGCTGGCTCATCAACCAGACCCCGCCGGCGACGACAACGAGCACGCCGCCAAGCAGCGCGACTGCAAGCGGCGACCGCCAGCCGCCGGGCGCCAGAGCGCGAAAGCGGCCGTGCGGCCCGTCGCGCAGAGTGTCCGAGGCCGCCGCGCTGCCGCCGGCGGGCGAACGCTGCGCTGCCGCGCGCGCGGACAGCTTGTCGCGCAGCACTTGAGCGGCCCCGGCGAGATGGCTTTGTGGGTGGTCCGCAAGGAAACCGTCGATCGCGCCGAGCGTATCGACGCGTTTTGCCGCCGCGAAGGCCTTCTCGTGCTCTCGCGCCATCAGCTTGGCGCGCAATGCCTCGGCATCCGCCACGCGATGGCTTTGCGGATAGCCGGCAAGAAACCCATCGATGGCACTGACGGTATCCGCGCGTTTTGCCGCCGCGAACGCCGTCTCCTGGTCGCGCGCGATCAGCTTGGCGCGCAACGCATGAGCGGCATCGGCGCTCTGGCCCTCGGGATAGTCGGCCAGAAAGTTATCGATCGCAGCGACCGTGTCGGCGCGTTTGGCGAGCGCAAACGCCTTCTCCTGAACTTGCACGATCAATTGCGCGCGGAGCCTATGGGCGTCGTCCCAGCGGTGACTTTGCGGATGATCGAAAATAAATTTGTTGACCGCGTCGACCGTGCCGGCGCGTTTGGCGGTCGCGAAAGCTCTCTCCTGTTCGGATCGTTGTTTTGCTTCCGCGTCGCTCTGACGACGCTCTTCCTCGGCGCGAGCGCGCGCCTCCGTCTCGGCTTTTTTTCGGCGCTCCTCGTCCTTGATGCGCTTCTGGGCGTCGGCGACTTCCTTTCTGCGGCGCTGTTCCTCGGCACGGCGGCGGGCGTCGGCCTCCCCCTCCTCGCGCCGGCGCTCCTCCGCTGTCACCACGGGGCGGCGCAGAGCGCGGTAGATATGCCGGCAGTATTGTTCGATTTGTTGGGCGACTTCCGGAGCAGACGGGTCGTGATGCCGATATTTTCGCCAATCGAGATATTGCCGAGTCCCGATGGTCCGCAGCAGTTCGCTCTGCCGCCACTGTTTCTCGTCCTCAAGCTCCTCGACCGTGATGTAGAGGATCGGAAAAATGAGATCGCTGCGACCAAGCTCCGCTTCGCGTTTGACAAAGGCTTCAAATTCAAAACTGCAATGTCCGCTGGACACCGCGCTTGGCGTGACGATCGGCACGAAAAACACCGATTCGGCGATCGCCTTCCTGATTTCGTCTTCCCACAACGAGCCGTCCGGGATCGCCGCGGTATCCTGCCAGAGCCGGAAATCGCGGCCCATCTGTAAACGCAATTCGCTTTGGATGCGGGCGCGCAGCCGCGACAACGCCCCCATCGAATGTTCGTCATCGCGGCGCGAATAACTGAAAAACCCGACGATTTCCGGAAGTTCCGAGGCCATCGAACAGCGCTGCCCGCAGGGGATACCGATGTCAGAGCTGCGCTATAGCAAAAAACCCGCAGGGAAGCACTTGATTTTGCCTGTAAATCGGCCTCGGACGTTAAACCTACTTCATCTCGCGCACCAGCCGGAAGCCATTCGCCAAATAACGCACGTCGTAGTCGTAGCGAAATCGCGCCGAGGAACGCAGATACTTGGCCTGGCTATCAAAGGCGCCGCCGCGCAGCACCCGCAGCTGGCATTGTCCGACGGTCCACGCCGAGCCGTCGCGCGGGGCGTTCTTGTAATTGTCGTTCCAGCAGTCCTCCACCCATTCCGCGGCATTACCCGCAGTGTCAAAAAGGCCGAAGCCATTGGCTTTGAATGAGCCGACCGGCAGGGTCTCAGTACCGCCAGTGCCGCAATCGCGACAGTCGGCTTGGCCGCTCCCGGCATCGCGGCCCCACCAATAATTCGTGGTCGTCCCGGCACGCGCGGCATATTCCCACTCCGCCTCGGACGGCAGCCGATACACTTGGCCGGTTCTGCCGGACTGCCATTTCGCGAAGTCCTTGGCGTCGAGCCAGCTGACATCGATGACCGGACGGTCGCCGCGGCCCCAGCTGCGATCGTCCGGCCGGTACTTGCAGCCGCCGCTTTCAATGCAAAGGTCCCATTCCTGGAAGGTCACTTCATGAACGCCGATCGCGAACGGCTTCGCGATCGTAACGTGGTGCACCGGATTTTCGTAGTTCTCGCTCGAACCCATGTCGAAGGAGCCGGCCGGCACCACCACCACCCGCTCGCAGTCGGGGCAATCCTGGATGATGTCGCCGGGCTTGTAGGTGGGCGTCGGCGGGCTGGGTGGTGGACCGGGCGGCGGGCCGGGCGGGGGACCAGGCGGCACCGGGATCGGGGCCTGCGATGACGCGGTCTCGGCGGCGCCGAATGAGAACTCGCCGATCAGGGTCGAAGAGACCCATGGAATTTCATTATTGTTGGACGCGCGGGAAACAGCGACCCGCATGTCGGTGAACATCTGTTCGGCCGACAAATTCGGCACCCGCAACTCCGCAATCAGTTCATTGGCGAACAGGCCCACCTCCCCGCTGTCGTCGTTGAGAGTCCTGCCGGGCAATTGCGAAAACAGCGTCAGCGTTCCATCAGAAGCATCAAGGGCGGCAAGTCCGGCCGCCGACTGCCGGAAGCGGCGTTCAAAGGGATTTTGCCGAGCGGCATCGATGATGACGATCTTGACCCGGGCGCCTCTGCTCTCCATCGCGGACAGGATCGCGTCGAGGCTTATGCCATCGCGACGGACATCGGCCTCGCTCGAGATTTGCCCATCGACCGGAATGAGATAATTCCGCCGCGCCACCTCGATGCCGACGCCGCCGAAATAGAACAGCGCCACCATCCCGCTGTGGATCTTGCCAACGAAAGCGTCGATAGCGCTTTGCATATCGGCCTTGCCGACATTCTCCTTGAGATCGACGTCGAAATTCTTTTGCCGAAACGCGTCGGCCAGAGCGCGCACGTCAGTGGCGACGGATGGCAAGGGCGTTCCACCCTCCGGATAGTTGGCATTGCCAATGATCAGCGCCACGGCCGAGGGGCTTTTCACCGCCGTGGACGAAGCGGTCTGCTGAGGCCAGGCGGAGCCGGCAAAGGTCGTCGCCGCGACCGTCAAACACAGCCAAACGCAGAACCGCAAGGTCATGTCGGTATGTCTTATATCAAACTGTGATCACCCGCCAATTTCCAACTTATAATAAATCTGGAAGCTTGGGGAAGACTGGCAGCCCTTGGGATGACTTGGCTCAGATGCTGGTTAACGCCGGCGGCAGAACTGACCGGCGACCGCCTTTTTGCAGTCAGCTCAGGCTTTTCACCGGGTGCCATTTCGCGTATTGTGTTGCGGCCAAAATCGGGGAAGTCGAGCGAGGGGGCGGCAGAATGCGGCTGGGAAACCGGTTCGGCGACAAGCGGCGGTTCGTTCTCAAATCAGCTATTTGCTTGTTGATCCTTGGCGCGGCCGCGTGTCGCCCTGCCGCGGCACAAAATCAGCCGACCGGCGGCCCGACGCCGTCGCCGCCCGGCGCCGAGGCTTATTTCATCGATCTGAAAGACGGCCAGACCATTCCCACCTCGTTCCTCGTCCAATTCGGACTGCACAATATGGGGGTCGCGCCGGCCGGCGTCGACAAGCCCAACACCGGACATCACCATCTGCTGGTCGACACCGATCCGCCGCCGCTCGACCAGCCGATACCCAACGACTTCAACCATCTGCATTTCGGCGCCGGTCAGACCGAGACCCAGCTTTCCCTGCCGCCGGGCGAGCACACGCTGCAATTGTTGGTTGGCGACAAGGATCACGTGCCGCACACGCCGCCGGTCATGTCGCAGCGCATCAAGATCTTCGTCGTCGAAGAAGGCGCCAAAGTCGCGGCGGCGCCGCCTGGACCGGTCGGCGCGGATTATAAGCGCAAGCCGTCTCCCACCGGCGCCAAGGCCTATCTCATCGGGCTGTCCGACGGTACGGTGCTGTCGCCCAATCCAACGCTGCATTTCGGACTGGTCGGCATGGGCGTGGCGCCGGCCGGCGTGGACAAGCCCAATACCGGACATCATCATCTTCTGATCGACGCGGCATTGCCGGATATGAACCAGCCGATTCCGAACGATTTCAACCATCTGCATTTCGGCGCGGGTCAGACCGAGGCCAAGGTGACGCTGGCGCTCGGCTGGCACACGCTTCAACTCCTCCTCGGCGACGCCAACCACGTCCCGAATGATCCCCCAGTCATGTCGGAGCAGATCCGGGTGCTGGTTACGGCGACGGGATACAGGCCGGTGCGGCATCGGGTGAGACACTACGGCACCCGATAACGGCCGGTCTTTGCGACGCGGTCAATTGGCGATCTGGTCGGGCTCGATCGACAGCCGCAGCGGAATGCCCTTCGCGCCGGAGCAATCCATGCGCCCCGCCGAACCTCCGGCAAAAGCTCCGCGATAGTTGCACTGCGCGCCGTCGAACTGCAGCATGGCATGGATTTGGCGGACCGAACCTGACTTCGATATCTGGAACGTGACCGCGCCGGATTTTTGTTCCGGACCGTTCACGCTGCACAGGCCGACATGCTTCCAGGTCACCGAGCCGCTGTACGCGTTGCTCTCGGTGGCGCCGGTTTGCGTCAACTGCCCATCGAACTCCCATTCCGACAGATAACCGGCGGTGCCGTTGACGTGTGCCGATTGAGCCTGGGCCGGTTGAGCCTGGACCGCACTGGCGGCGACAACGCAGAGCAGCGCCAGAACATCTGTCCTCACGTGCAGTCCCCGCCGCATCGCCGGAATGTCTGTCTCAATTCGTTGGCAGCAACCAATTTGCCGGTTTCGCAGCACTGCCGCAAGGCGGCGACACGTGATTGTTGGACTGTCACCCGCGCAAGGCCACCACCTGGCCGCCGTCGGCGACGATGGTGGCGCCGGTGACGAAGCGGCCGGCGTCCGATACCAGAAGCAGCAGCGGGCCGTCGAGATCGCGTTCCTCGCCGAACCGGCCGATCGGGATTTCGCGCTTGAGTTTTACGGCCCGCTCACCCTGCAGATAGTCCCGGTTCAGGTCGGTCACGATCCAACCGGGAGCGATGGCGTTGACGCGAATGCCTTTGAACGCCCATTCGAGCGCCAGCGCCTTGGTGAGCTGAATAACGCCCGCCTTTGCGGTGGCGTACGCGACCGATCCTTTGTCGACGCCAAAGCCGAGCACGGAAGCAATATTGACGATGGCGCCAGTCGCCGTGGCCGCCAGCATGCGGCGCGCCGCCTCCTGCGCGCAGGTGAATACCGCGTCCAGATTGGTCGACAGCACCCGCCGCCATTCAGCCTCGGCGAGATCGATCGCCCGATCCGAGTTCGCCACGCCGGCATTGTTGACCAGAATAGTCACCGTGCCGAAGCTCGCTTCGCCGGCGTCGAAGGCGGCAGCCATGGCGGCCCGGTCGCGCACGTCGGCCTCGACCGCAATGGTGCGGCCGCCGGCTTTCTCGATCCGCGCTTTCACCGCCTCCAGGCGAGCGGCGCGCCGCGCCACCAGAACGACGGCGGCGCCGTTCTCGGCCAAGACTTCGGCAAAGCGGGCGCCAAGTCCGCTCGACGCGCCGGTCACCAGCGCCACTTGGCCGTGCAGGTCGAAGATTTCCGCTGCGCTCATCGGCTTTCCCGGCTTCGATCGCGACTATCCCATTGCGGAGCCGCACAATTGCGGGAATTAATCCGGTTAGCAAGGTCGCCGGCCGCAGTCCGCTGCCGGCGTTTGCGACTATTGGAGTGGGCACGCGATGGGTTTCCTGGACCAGCGGCAGTGGATGGCGAGCCTCGAGCAGCACGGCGAGCTGCGGCGCATCAAGGCCGAGGTGGATTGGGACCGCGAGATCGGCGCCGTCACCCGCCGCGTGCTCGAGAAAAAAGGCCCGGCGCTGCTATTCGAAAACATCAAAGGCTACACCGGCGGCCGCTGCAGCAAGCTGTTCGTGAGCGGGCTTGGCGCGCGATCGCGCCTGGCGCTGGCGCTCGGCTTTCCGGCCGACGCGCCCAATCGCGACCTGGTGCAGTACGTGATGAAGAAGAACCGCGAGACCATCGCGCCGGTGCTGGTCGAGACCGGGCCGGTGAAGGAGGTCGTACTCCGCGGCAAGGACATCGACCAGACGGAATTTCCGGTGCCGAAATGGCATTACCTCGAAGGCGGTCGCTACATCCACACCTTTACCGCCATCGTCACCAAGGACCCCGACACCGGCGTGATGAATGTCGGCATGTATCGCGGCATGATCGGGCAGAAGGACACCGCGCCTTTCCTTCTCGTCAAAGGCGGCCAGCATTGGGGCGCCCATTTCGTGAAATGGGCCGCGCGCGGCGAACCGATGCCGGTCGCCTGCGTGATCGGCTGGGACCCGATCCTGTCGTTTTTGTCCGGTTCGCCGCTGCCGGCCGGAACTTGCGAATATGACGTCATGGGCGGCTATCGCGGCGAGCCGGCGCAGCTGGTGCGCTGCGAGACCGTAGACCTCGCCGTTCCGGCGAGCGCGGAAATCGTCCTCGAGGGCAGCATCAGCGACGACCCGGCGACCTACGAGACCGAAGGACCGTTCGGCGAATACACCGGCTACGTGTCCGACCTGCCGACGCCGCGGCCGACCATGAAGGTCACCTGCATCACCCACCGCCGCGATCCGATCTTCTGCGGCTCGCTGGAAGGCACGCTGCCGGGCTCCTACAGCGAGAACAGCGTCATGTCCTCGGTGCAGCGCGCTGCCATCGCCTGGAATATCCTCAATGGCGCCGGCATTCCCGGCGTGCTCGACGTCTATGCGCCGCCCATCACCAACGGCGTCAACATCCGCATCCAGATCAAGAAGCACTATCAGGGCCAGCCCAAGCAGATCGCGGCGGCGCTGTGGGGCAATTCCGCCGCCCAGTACCGCTACAAGCACGTGATCGTCGTCGAGGAGGACATCGACCCGGCGGACGACGAGCAGGTCGAATGGGCGTACGCGCACCGCGTCAATGCCGGCGAAGGCGGCGTAGTGATCTTTCCGGGAATCTTCGGCTCGCCGATCGATCCGTCGACTCCGCTGGAGGATCGCAACGTGCCGCAGCTCGGCACTGGGCTGTGGAATTGCATGCTGATCGACGCCACCCGCTCCTGGAAGCACGCGCGGCAGCCGCAGTGGAACAACGAACGCTTCCCGCCGACGGTGCGGCCGCATCCCGACGACGAGGCGCGCGTCAAGGCGCGCTGGAAGGACTATGGGCTCGACGATCTGTAACGCATCCGGCTTTCTCTAAGCGCCGGATGGCGCAATGGATCCCTCGCCGTGCGCATCCGGACCCTCGCCATACGGCCAGGCCTCGAGGTCGTAATGGCGGGGAAAATTGACAGGCTTGTAATCCGGCACGAGTTTCATCCGCTCGAGGACCGACTGATGGATGCGCGGCGTGACCGGGCTTGGGGTCGCGGGCGACGTGGGCGGATGCTCGATGAGGCGCGGCTCCCCGCACGGAATATACCAACCGGCGAATTTCAAGCGCTGCGGCCACTCTTCGTATCGAGCGCGTTTCGGAATCCATTCGATCAGCCTCCAGGCCCATGTCAGGGACCGGTGCAATTCCGCCGTCGCATTCGGCGCGACATACTGGTTTGTTGCGCCCGGGCGCGGCATTCCCGGCACGAGATGGTTTTTCATCGACATGTTGATTTTCAAGCCCTGCGCCGCGGCCTCATCGATCATCCAGCACAGTGGAAATTTTGACAGGCCGGCCTCGTCTTCCGGGTAGCCGCCGCCGACATCGGAGTGCACGCCGGCGAACCACACCTGCTTGATGTCCTGATCGATGTGCGGTGCGGCGCCGTCGAAGCGGTCGGCAACGAACGGCTGCGGTTCGTTCCACCGGTTGAGCCGGAACAGACGACGGCGTTCGTCAATCGAGATCGCCTGACGAACGGCTTGCACGCTTTTATTTTGACGGGTGAACGGCAATGTTTGCAGCGTCGGAACGAGACGATCCCAGCGCGGTACGATCAGCGAGGCAACGGTGTCCCAAACACCGATAAATCGGATGGTGACCTGCCGGCCGCCGGTCATGTCGCCGAATTGCCAGGCGATGTTGAGATCGTTCCTCTCGCTGGCGCGTTTGTACGCGGTCAGCGCGTAGCCGGCGATATTGACCTGATCGGGCGGCAGCAAGCCGACCATATTGATCAAACCCGCGAGCGCCCGAACCGTATAAGCGCCGCGGCTGAAGCCAAACAGATAAATGTTATCGCCGTCTTGATAGGTTTCGACAAGAAACCGATAGGCATCGAGAATTTCGTCGTCCAGGCCGTAGCCGGTCGCCAATCCAACCGCCCAGAAGTTCTCCTTCAGCCGCGACCACGGGTCGTCGGTGGCGAGGGTGCCTACGCCCGGGTTGTAATAGACCCGCTGATCAGCGCTTTTCTGGAGAATCCGGAACAGCTTGAGGACGTTCGATAGATTGCCCTCGACCTGATTGCCGGTGCCATCGCAGCAAATGACGATGTTTTTGCCCATGGCAGCCCCCACTGTTCCGGCCGGACCCGCTTCGCCGCGGCCCGATCGAGCCTACAACTTCCTGGTGCAGGCGATAAGAGGCTGATCACGCGGCCCGGTGACGACGGGCGACGCTGACGGCCGCCTCTGCCGGGTTGGGCACGATCCGCGAGGCGCAATTTACCGGTTGTTAATGGGATCGCGGCGCGAACTTTTATACTCCGTCAACTCACGCATAGATTACATTCAGGTTCCGTAGCAATTGATTATGAGTTTATGGCTACGGTGCGGCTCTGCATTCCGGGACAGAGCTGTCGTGCACATCGTCGTCGCCGATCAAAACCGTATCGTTCTGAAAGCTGTCTCGCGGCTTCTCGAAAGCGCCGGCCACGTCGTGAGCACGTACGCCGGCGGGCGCGAAGCTCTCGATTTCATCAGGTCGTCGCCGGATGTCAGCGCGCTGATCACCAGCGGCGAGCTTGCATCGATGTCCGGCCTCGAACTGTGTTGGGAAACCCGTCTGCTCACGGACCGCGATCGGGCAATCTACGTCATCCTGATGTCGTCCAACTCCGAGCAGAAGCACATCATCAACGCGCTCGACAGCGGCGCCGATGAATTCATCCAGAAGCCGCCGGCCGCCGAAGAGCTGTATGCGCGGCTGCGCTCGGCCGAACGGCAGCTCCGCATGCAGCGCGAGCTCATTCGCCTGGCGATGGTGGATTCGTTGACCGGCGTATACAACCGCCGCGCCTTTTTTGAGAAAGCGGAGCGGTTTTCAACCGCGGCCCCGGCCGGCGCGGTTGGCTCGGCCGCGATCATGTTCGACGTGGACCACTTCAAGCGGGTCAATGACACGTTTGGGCACGACGTCGGCGATCAGGTGCTTCGCGCCATCGGCCACGAGGCTTGGCGCCAAGCCGCCATCGTCGGCCGCCTCGGCGGCGAGGAGTTTGCGATCCTGATCGAGGCCGCTACGCTCGACGCCGCTATGGCGCACGCCGAGCGCCTGCGCGGCGTACTCGCGGCGCTGTCGTTCGACACGGCGCAGGGCGAGATGTCGATCACATGCAGCTTCGGTGTCGCCGAACGGCAACCCGGCGAAGCCGTCGATCACCTTCTCAAGCGCGCCGATATCGCCCTCTACGAGGCAAAGAACGGCGGACGAAACCGCGTGGTTGCCGCTCCGCCGGCCGATTTCACCGCTGCGGAGGAGCAATGGTCCGGGCTGTTGAGGACGGCGGCTCGCAAGACGGCGAATGACCCAGTCGCACCAGCGCCGTCATCAGCGGTTCAACCCGACTTGCTGGCCGCGTGGTCAAACGAGGTGGAGGAAAGCATGTCCGAGCCTGCCGGCAACAACGTCGCGCGGCCATGCGCGAGCAGCGCCTTCGTGCTCGACGATGAAGCGCAAATCGGCGCGCTCGTGTGCAAAGTGCTGGAAACGTGCGGGCTTGCGTCGCGCCAGTTCACGGCTCCCGGGCCGTTCCTGGCAGAGCTTGAGGACGCGCCTCCCGCGCTTGTCGTTCTCGACCTTTCGCTCGGGCAATCCGATGCGGTTGAGGTGATCCGTCATCTCGAAGTCAGCAAATATCGGGGCAAGGTGCTGCTCATCAGCGGCCGGGACGAGAGCACACTCAACGAAATTACCCGAATCGGAGAACGGCACGGCTTGACCATGCTGCCACCGCTGAAAAAGCCGTTTCGTCCGGCCGACATCAGACGGCGACTCTCCAGCCACGTGCCGGAGACCGCGCGACCAGCCGTCCATGGGCCCAAATCGGATGGCGAAAAGCCCAAGCAAAGAGCCCTTCAAGTGGTGGAGGCACTGCGCAACAACTGGTTGGAGCTGTGGTATCAGCCCAAGGTGGATCTCAAGTCCGGGCGGGTTTGCGGCGCCGAAGGCCTGATCCGGGCGCGGCATCCGCTTCTTGGCGTGTTGACGCCCGACCAGTTGCTGCCGCCGGCCGGCGATCCGGACTACGAGCCGTTGACGGACTTCGTCGTCAGGCGCGCCATGGCCGACTGGACCCTGTTTGCGCAGCGCGGTCTGCCGCTGAAACTGTCGATCAACGCGCCGGTCTCGGTGATCCATACTCCGGCATTCATCGCGCTGATCCGCTCGGCATTGCCCGGCGAAGCGAAATTCCCCGGCCTCACGGTCGAGGTCACCGAGGATGAAATCATCCGCGACAGCGCCTGGGCGCATGAGGTTGCAAGCCAACTGAAGCTCTACAACGTCGATCTTTCGATCGACGATTTCGGCTCCGGTTATGCGTCGCTGTCGCGACTGAATGAACTGCCGGTTGCCGAGGTCAAGATCGATCGCAGCTTCGTGGCGGGCTGCGCCGCGGACCAGCTCAAGTATTGCCTCTGTCAGACCGTCGTCGACCTGGCACATCGTTTCGGCGCCACCGCCTGCGCCGAAGGCGTCGAGAGCAACGACGACCTTCGCGCCGTCATGGCGATGCAATGCGATACCGCACAGGGCTTCTTGTTTGCCAAGCCGATGCCGGCGACGAGCTTTACCGACGCGGCGCTGGCCGGAAGCACCCGCGCGGTGCGCGCGCTACTACAGGTGTCGGGCGGCGACGGACCGGCGCTGGCGCATTAGCGCATAGCGGCGCGCCGTTCGAGGGTCGGGATTGCCGCAATGTCGAAGACCAACACATCGCTTGCGCGACTGCCGGCAGGGATCATCGCCCTGTGCGCGGCAATCATCGCGATCCTCTGGGCGGCGCTGTTCTTCGATAACGAGCGCTCGGAAAGACAGGCGATCAAGCAGTCCGGCAGCGACGCCAGCAATCTCGTCATGGCGTTTCGCGAGAACGTGCAAAGGACGGTGAGCGCGATCGATCAGTTGATGCTGATGATCATCGCGGAAAACAGCAATGTCGGCGGCGATTATCGTATTCCCGCCTGGGTCGGAACTCACCCCTGCTGAGGGGCATGAGCGTCCAAGTTTCGATTTCCGGACCGGACGGCATCATGGTTGCTTCCAGCCTGGCCAGCAAGGGAAGGGTGGATGTTTCGGACCGCCCGCACTTTCGCTATCACCTCGATCCGGCCGCCGCCCAGCCCTATATCAGCGCCCCGGTGATCGGCCGAAACTCGGGCAAATGGTCGATCCAGGTGACCCGCCGCATCAATCGCAGCGACGGCAGCTTCGGCGGCGTGGTCGTGGTTTCGCTCGACCCGTTCTACTTCTCGCAATTTTTCGAAACTGTCGACCTCGGCCAAAACGGCGTGGTCGATCTGATCGGCCGCGACGGCTTCGTTCGCGCCCGCCGCGCTCGCGACAGCCAGCAGATCGGTCAAGACGTCGGCGCTACCGCGTTGTTCAAGCAAATGCAGGCATCAAGCGCGGGCAATGCTCTCATCCGCAGCAAGCTCGACGGCATCACCCGGGTCTACGGCTACTCGGCGGTGCCCGACTATCCGCTTGTGGTGACTGTCGGGCTCGCGGTCGACGACGTGCTGGCCCCGGTCTATCGCCAGCGCATGCTCTATTTTGCGACCGGCGGATCGCTCACGCTCGCCATTGTGGGATTGGGCTGGTTTGCCGCGCGCGAGACCCGGCGGAGGCGCCAACATGAGCTCAAGGCGCTCGCCGATGAGAATATCCACGCGCAGAAGACGCTGCTCGATATGGCCGTCAACAACATGCGCCATGGCCTGCTGATGTTCGATGCCGACAGTCGGGCCGTCGTCGTCAACCAAAGTTACGTCCAATTATACGGACTGTCGGCCGAGACGGCGAAGCCGGGCTGCACGGTCCGCGACCTGCTGGAGCAGCGCCGCGCCAACGGCACCTTCGCGGGAGATATTGACGATTACATCGAACACCATTTCGTCCGCGATCATGTGGTTGACACGACCTTCGACATCCCGGATGGCCGCTCCATCCGTGTCATGAACCGCTTTATGGACAACGGCGGATGGGTGTCCACCCACGAAGACGTCACGCGACGGCGGCAAGCCCAGGCCAAGCTCGAACAGGCCTTGGCGGAGGCCGAGCGAGCGGGGAAAGAAGCCAGCGCCGCGCACATGCGCCTGCGCGGCGCGCTCGAAGTCGTGCCGGAGGCCTTGGCACTGTTCGACGCCGATGACCGCTACGTCATGTGGAACCGGTGCTACGCCCAGCTCTATGCGCCGGCGTCGAACGCCATCCAAGTCGGCACGCGGTTCGAGGACGTGCTGCGGGCCGGCCTGGCCGAGGGCCAATATCCCGAAGCGCACGGGCGGGAACAGCAGTGGCTGACCGAGCGGCTCGCGCTTCATGGACAGGATAACTGCACCCACGAGCAGCGCATGGCCAACGGCCGCTGGCTTCGAATCTGCGAGCGCCGCACCGCCGACGGCGGCAGCGTTGGTATCCGCATCGACATCACCGAACTCAAGCAGCGCGAGGCATCCGTGCGCATGCTGTTCGAGTTCAACCCGGTGCCGATGTTCGTCGTCGACTGCGACAATTTCAATTTTCTGGCCGTCAACGATACTGCGGTCAGCGCCTACGGCTACTCACGCGAACAATTTCTCGCAATGACAAAACTGGATCTGCATGCCCCGGAAGACCGGCAACGCTATGTGGAAATGTTTGGCGCCTTCCGGAAATCCGACCGATCTGAATTCGATTCCGAGACCATACAGCGGCACCGGAAGGCTGACGGCAACGAAATGCTGGTCCATGTCTATGGGCGGCGGCTGAATTATCGCGATCGGCCGGCCCTGCTGTGCTCGATCATCGACGTCACGGAGCGAGTGCGGGCGGAGCAGGAGCGCGATCGCAACCGCGAATTCCTCAACAGCATCATCGATAACGTGTCGGTGACGATCCTGGTCAAGGACGCGCGGACCCTGCAATACGTGCTGGTCAACAAGGCTGCGGAAGAACTGTGGGGGGTGGCTCGCGACAAGGTCGTCGGCAAGACGCTTCACCAGCTGTTCGACAGCAAGACCGCCGATGCCATCAACCGGAACGACCGGCGCGCGATCGAGCTGCGTTCCGGGTTTTACTCGCCCGAGCATAAGATCGAGACGCCGCGCAACGGCTTGCGCGTTCTCACCTCGAATCGCATACCCATGCTCGATCAGAACGGCGACGTTCAATACCTGTTGGGCGTCGTCGAGGACGTGACCGAACGCAGGGCCATCGAGGATCAGCTGCGGCAGGCGCAGAAAATGGAGGCGATCGGCAATCTGACCGGCGGCGTGGCCCACGACTTCAACAATCTACTCACGGTCATGATCGGCAATCTCGACTTCCTGCTCGAGGATGTCGCCGGCGATGCCGCGGCCGAAGAAAGGATCAAGGTTGTTCTGGAGGCGGCGGAACGCGGCGCCGAGCTGACGCGTCACATGTTGGCCTTTTCGCGTCGGCAACCGCTGCAAGCCAAGGAGGTCGACGTCAACGCCTTGATCGCGACGACAATGCGGCTGCTCAGCCGCACATTGGGCGAGACCATTGCGGTTGAGCTGAAACCGGGCGCCGAGACACCGATTGCGCTGGTCGATCCGGCGCAGCTCGAGACCGCGCTCCTGAATATCGCGATCAATGCCCGCGACGCGATGCCGAACGGCGGCACCTTGACGATCAGCACGCGCCTGACCGAACTCGACGAAGCCTACATGGCGCGGCACCCCGGGCTCGCTCCCGGCACCTATGCGGCTGTCGAGATCACCGACAGCGGCACCGGCATGCCGCCCGACGTGGTGGAACGCATTTTCGAGCCGTTCTTCACCACCAAAGCGGTCGGTCAGGGCACGGGGCTCGGGCTCAGCATGGTGTACGGCTTCGTCAAGCAATCGGGCGGGCACATCAACGTGTACAGCGAGATCGGCCGCGGAACCGTGTTCAAATTATTCCTGCCGCTGGTCGAATCTGCGGCTCTCGGGACGGTGACGGAATTGCCGGTGCGGAGCTCCCGCAAGCCGGCCGGCAGCGAAGTCATCCTGGCGGTGGAAGACAATCCGGACATCCGCGCCACAGTCGTGCGCCAGCTGCGGGACCTCGGCTATCGCGTTCACGAAGCCGACTGTGCCGACGCGGCGTTGCGAATTCTCGACGGCATCGAGAAGGTCAACCTGCTGTTTACCGATGTCCTGATGCCGGGCGGGCTCAATGGCAAGGAACTGGCCGATAAAGCGCGCTCCAAGCATCCCGATCTCAAGGTGCTCTTTACCTCCGGATTTCCCGAAACGTCGAGCGGGCTTGGCGCGCAGCTTGAGCCCGGCGACGTGCTGCTCAGCAAGCCTTATCACAAGCGCGACTTGGCGAAGGCCGTCGACCAAGTGCTGCGCGCAGCCTGAAAGCGCGGTGGACTGCAGGGCGCGGGCATTGAGCCTGAGCGTCAACGCGCCCCGGCCGGCTCGTGCGCAAGCCAATGCGGCGGATATCACGAGCCGTAGAGCCGGTGCGGCAGCCAGGTCGCCAGCGCCGGCACGAACCACAGCGCCACCAGCATCGCCAGCTGGATCAGCACATACGGGATGATGCCGAGATAGATGTGGCGCGTGGTCACTTCCGGCGGCGCGACGCCGCGCAGGTAGAACAATGTCGGGCCGAGCGGCGGATGCATGTAGGAGGTCTGCAGGTTCACCGCCATCATGACGCCGAGCCACACCGGATCGACGCCGGGCATCTGCAGGAGCACCGGCGCCACGATCGGCACCACGACGAAGATGATCTCGAAGGCATCCATCACGAAACCGAGCACGAACAGCGCCACCATCACCGCGAGCGTCGCGCCGCCGACGCCGCCCGGCAGGCCGGTCAGCGCGCGCTCCACCATGGTGTCGCCGCCGAGGCCGCGGAACACCAGGCTGAAGGCCGTCGCGCCGATCAGGATGACAAAGATCATGCTGGTGACCTGCGCGGTGCGCGCCACCACGGGCCCGAGCAGGCCGGCCACTCCCACCCTGCCCTCCCGCGCCCGCGGCCACGCCGCCAGCAGGACGGCGCCGACCGCGCCGACCGACGCCGCCTCGGTCGGCGTCGCCACACCGCCGAGAATGGAACCGAGCACGGCGAGGATGAGCCCGATCGGCGCGACCAGTGCCCCGACCAGCCGGCCTATCAGTGCGAGGCCGCGCGGCGCCGCCGCATCGGGCGCGATCGCCGGCGATTTCTTCGGAAAGAAAACCGCGACCGCGATCAGGTAAAGTAGATAGAGCAGCACCAGGACGAGTTCCGGGATGATCGCGCCGGCGAACAGATCGGCGACCGAGACCGTCTGCGGTGCGAAATTGCCCTGCGCCAGTTGCGCCGCCTGGTAGGAATTGCTGAGCTGATCGCCGAGCAGGACCAGCACGGTGGCGGGCGGAAAGATCTGGGCGAGCGTCGCGGTCGCCGCCACGGTGCCGGCGGCCAGCGCCTTGTCGTAGCCGTGCCGCAGCATGGTCGGCAGCACGATCAGGCCCATGGTCACCGTCGTGGCGCCGGCCACGCCCTTGGCGGCGGCGAGCAGCACGCCGACCGCGATCACCGAAAAGCCCAAGCCGCCCGGCAGCGCGCCGAACAGCCGGCCCATGGTCTCCAGCAGATCCTCGGCGACGCGGGAGCGCTCCAGCATCACGCCCATGAAGATGAACAGCGGGATGGCGAGCAGCACGTCGTTGGTCATGACGCCGAAAATGCGCTCCGGCAGCGCGCCGAGCAGCGCCAGGTTCATGATGCCGGCGGCGGCGCCGGCGGCAGCAAAGGCAAGCGACACGCCGGCCAGCGTCAGCGCCACCGGATAGCCGAACAGAAGCAGCGCGCAGACTGCGATCACCATGCCGACGGCGAGCACTTCGCTGAAGCCAACCATCGGTGCGCCCATTGCCTAGCCGCCGCCGCGGGCGGGCGAGGAGACCGAAGGGGCGCGCGGCCGGCGGAGCGCGAGCGCGGCGCGGATCGCCTGGGCGACGCCTTGCAGGCCGATCAGCGCCGCGAACAGCGGGATCAGCGTCTTGAGCAGATAGACGAACGGCAGGCCGCTGGTTTCCCGCGAGCCTTCAAAAATGGCCCAGGAGCGCGCCGCATAAGGCACCGACAGCATGCCGAGCACGATGGCGAACGGGAACAGGAACACGAGCGCGCCGAAAAGCTCGACCAATGCCCGCGCGCGCGGCGTCGCCCGGCCATAGAAAATATCGACCCGCACATGGCCGTCGACTTGCAGCGTCCACGCCGCGGCGAGCATGAACAGGGTGGCGTGGGCGTAAAGCACCGATTCCTGCAATCGGATCGAGCCGATGCCGAGCGCGTAGCGCAGCGCGACCACGGTGAATTCGGCCAGCACGATATACAGGCAGCACCATGCCGCGGCGCGGCCGATGGCGGCATTCACCCGATCGATGGCCGTGGCGATGCGCGCAAGCGTGTTTCGCATGGTGTCCCCGGCGTATTATAGTGGGTACATTGCGGCCCCAGGAAACGGACAAGGTGCGATGACCCACGATCACGACCATGATCATGAGCGCGGCTCGGAGCTTTCCGAGATGCAGTTGCGCGTGCGCGCGCTGGAGACCGTGCTGGCCGAGAAGGGCTATATCGATCCGGCGGCGCTCGATGCCGTGGTCGAGACCTACGAGACCCGGATCGGGCCGCATGATGGCGCCCGCGTCGTCGCCAAGGCGTGGAGCGATCCCGAGTTCAAGCACCGCCTGCTCGCCGATGGCACCGCCGCGGTGCGTGCGCTCGGCCACGACAACCGGGTCGGCGATCACCTCACCGTGCTCGAGAACACGCCGGCACGCCACAACATGGTCGTGTGCACATTGTGCTCCTGCTATCCGTGGGAGATTCTCGGGCTGCCGCCGGTCTGGTACAAGTCGGCGCCGTACCGCTCCCGCGCCGTGAAGGATCCGCGCGGCGTGCTCGCCGACTTTGGCGTCAAGCTGCCGGCGGACACCGAAATCCTGGTCTGGGATTCCACGGCCGAGAGCCGTTACCTGGTCCTGCCGATGCGTCCGCCCGGCACCGACGGGATGAGCCAGGATCAGCTCGCCGAACTGGTCAGCCGCGATTCGATGATCGGCACCGGATTGGCAAAAGCTCCGGGAGCGCAGTGATGGACGGCATCCACGACATGGGCGGCATGGATGGTTTCGGCAAGGTCGAGCCGGAGCCGAACGAGCCGGTGTTCCATGCACCCTGGGAAGGGCGCGTGCTCGCGATGCAGCGCGCCATGGGCTTTGCCGGCGCCTGGAACACCGACATGTCGCGCTTCGCGCAGGAGCGGCTGCCGCCGTCGGTGTACGTCACCGTCTCCTATTACAAGCGCTGGGCGCTGGCGATGGAAGCCAACCTGATCGAGCGCGGCCTCGCCGATGCCGACGAGATCGCCGCCGGCCACGCGTTGCGCCCCGGCAAGGCTCTCAAGCGCAAGCTGAGCTCCGACACGGCCGCCAAGGGGGCGCCGCGCGGCTCTTTCGCCCGCGAGACCAACCGCCCGGCCCGCTTCAAGATCGGCGACCGCGTCCGCGCCAGGAACATCCATCCCAAGACCCACACGCGGCTGCCGCGCTACGTGCGCGACCACGTCGGCGCGGTCGTGCTGGTCCACGGCTGCCACGTTTTTCCCGACGCGGCGGCGCTGGCGGTCGAGAACGAAGATCCGCAATGGCTCTACACCGTGCGCTTCGACGGGCGCGAATTGTGGGGGCCCGACGGCGATCCGACCGTCAAGGTCTCGGTCGATGCCTTCGAGCCCTATCTGGAGCCGGCGTGAGCGCCGGCACAGTCGCGTCCTCGCCGAGGTTCGTGGTCATGGATTCAGGCGCCGACTCGCTCTCTTCGCTCGACCGCAACGGCGCGGTGAGGATTCCGCGCGATGCCGAGGGGCCGGTGTTTCGCGAGCCGTGGCAGGCGCAGGCGTTCGCGCTGGCGCTGGCGCTGCACGAGCGCGGCCTGTTTAGCTGGACCGAATGGGCAGCGACGCTCGGCGACGAGATCAAGAAGGCGCAAGCCGCCGGCGATCCCGACACCGGCGAGACCTACTACCATCATTGGCTCGCCACGCTGGAACGCATCGTCGCCGCCAAAGGCCTGGCCGACGCGGCGACGCTCTCGCGCACCCGCGATGCCTGGCAACGCGCCTGCGCGCGTACGCCCCACGGCGCGCCGATCGAATTGAACCCTGACGATTTTCGCGAATAGACGCCAAACCGGCGGAAATGCCGCGTGGCGCAGCTCGGAGGAAAACCATGACAGGCCAGACCGTCAAGATTCGCTCACGCGACGGCAGCGACTTCGATTGCTATTTGGCCATGCCGAAAACCGATGCGCCGGTGCCGGCCGTGGTGCTGGCCTCCGCCGTGCACGGCGTCGATGGCGATATTTGTGCGATCGCCGAAGAATTCGCCGCGAAAGGATTTATCGCCGCGGCGCCGGACCTGTTCTGGCGGTCGTTGCCGGGCCCGCTGTCCCACGACGACGAGCGCGCCCAGCAGCGCTCGCAGCCGCGTCCGGACAAGATCAAGGCCGGCGAGCCCGACCTGGCGGACACCCTGGCGTATCTGCGCACGCTGGCGTCCTTCAACGGCCGCGCCGCCACCATGGGATTGTGCTACGGCGGCCCCTACGCGATCATCGGCCCCCAACGTCTCGGCTACGCCGCCGGCATCTCCTGCCACGGCAGCCGGATGCTGGACTATGTCGGCGACATCGAGGGCGTGCGCGAGCCGGTCTGCATCATCTGGGGCGACCGCGATCGCCTGGCGCCGGCCGAAGTGCTCGACGCCTATCGGGGCATTGCCGCGCGCATGCCGAACGTCGAACTGCACATTTTTCCGGGAATCCTCCACGGCTACATGATGCCCGGCGCGCCCGAGGCGTTCGACGCGAAGACGCGCGATTTTTCCATGGCGCGCGCGCTCGCCATTCTCGAAGGGCTGCGCCGCGCGCCAGCAATCTCAACGATGCGCCAGGCGTCTTAAAAGCATGCCCAGGTCCTGGAGCATGCCCAGGTCCTAAAGCATGCTCAGAGTTTAGAGCATCCCCAAAGCGTGCGGCAGCCACAGCGAGATGGCGGGGATGTAGGTCACCATCGCCAGGAAGATCAGCATGGTGATGAGCCACGGCAGCACCGCAATGGTGAGCTCGGTGATGCCCATGCGGGTAATGCCGGCCGCAACATAGAGATTGAGCCCGACCGGCGGATGGCACAGGCCGACCTCCATGTTGACCGCCATCAGGATGCCGAGATGCACCGGGTGCACGCCGAGCACCGCCGCCATCGGAAACAGGATCGGCGCCATGATCAAGGTGATCGCCGCGGGATCCATGAAGTTGCCGGCCGCGAGCAGCACGACGTTGGTGACGAGCAGGAACGCCACGATGCCGAAGCCCTGCGCCGTCATCCATTCCGCCATCGATTGCGGAATCTGCTCGGACGTCAGGAGCCAGGAGAACACCGCCGCGTTGGTGATGATGTAGAGGATCATCGCGCTCATGGCGGCGGCCTTGAGCAGCACGGCCGGCACCTCGGAGAACTTCAGCCCCTTGTAGACGAACACCGCGATGACGAAGGCGTAGACGGCGGCGACCGCCGCGGCCTCGGTCGGCGTGAACAGCCCGGAATAGATGCCGCCGAGCACCAAGAGGATGAGCATCAGGCCCCAGATGCTTTCCCGGAACGCCTGCCAGCATTCGCGCCAGCTGACGCGCTTCATGCGCGGATAGTCGTAGCGCCAGGCGCGATACCACGTGGTGGCGCCCAACATGGTGGCGAGGATCAGTCCGGGCACCAGCGCGGCGATGAAAAGCTGGCTGATCGAGGCGGAGTTGACCACCGCGCCGGTCGGCCCGAGCGGCTGCATGCCGCTGGTCGCGACCGCGTAGATGACGAGATTGATCGAGGGCGGGAACAGGATGCCGAGCGCGCCGGAGGTGGCGATCACGCCGGCGGAAAAGCGCGGCGGATAGCCTTGCTCCATCAGCGCCGGCAGGATGATCGAGCCGATGCCGACCACGGTGGCGACCGAGGAGCCGGAGATCGCCGCGAACAACGCGCAGGCGACCACGCCGGCGAGCCCCAGCCCGCCATACCAGTGGCCGATCAGCGACGTGGCAAAATCGATCATGCGGCGCGCCACCCCGCCGGCGGTGAGAAAATTGCCCGCCAGGATGAAGAACGGGATCGCCATGATCTCGAAGCGGTCGATGCTGGTGAACAGCTTCAGCCCGACCATCTTCGGGTCGACGTCGGAGAGAATGAACAGATAGGTCAGCACCGACAGGCCGAGCGCGATCGAGATCGGCATGCCGCACGCCATCAAGGCGAGCAGCAGCGCGAACAACAGTTCGGCGCGCACGGTGTGCGACAGCTCGATAACATGCAGCCGCGCGGCAAAGCAGATCAACGCCAGCACGATCGGCGTGGCGACGATCAGCACCGCCGTAATGCCCTCGCCGAGCGACCGCGGCGCCGCCGGCTTGGAAATATGCGACACGGCGGTCATCGCGCCGCCTCGCCGGCCGGCGCCGCCTGATCGATCGTGTGGACTGCCACATCGCGCGGCGCCTCATCGATCGGGTGGATCGCCACATCGTGCGGCGCCTCGTAATCGATGCCGTGACCCTGATGCGGCACCCGGCCGGTGCACAGAAAGCGCCACATCACCTGCAGGAAACGGAAGCACATCAGATAGGAGCCGAGCGGAATGCACAGATAGATCATCCAGCTCGGCCATTCGAGCTCGGGCGAGACCTGGTCCGGGTCGAGCTCGTAGACGTAGAGGCCACCCAGCGTGCCGATGACGCCGGTGAACAGCGCGCCGCACAACAGCGCGAACACGATCACCGGCTTGCGCGCCGCCGGCGACAGCTTGGTGACGAAGACGTCGACGCCGACATGAATGCCGGTGCGCACGCCGAGCGCGGCGCCGAATTTCGCCATCCAGACGAACATGTAGGTGGACAGCTCGTTCGCCCAGGACAGATTGATCGCGGCGAGCTGGCTGTAGACCCAGTTCGCCGCCGCCTTGAGAACGAGCAGTTGATGCGCGCCCGCCCATCGGGCCAGGTTCGCCGAATTGCTGGCGCCGTAGCGGTGAACGACGGCGACGAAAGTTAAAATCGTCGCGGCGCCGATCAGCGCCATAATGATCAACTCTTCGAGCCGATTGAGGATGCGGTCGAGCACCGGCGACCCCTGGAGCCAGATCCCTTCGCTAACCCGGAAAGGATCACGCGCTCAGGATTGCGGCGGCACGAAGCCCGAGGCCTTGTAGATCCGCTCGATGAAATCCTTGCCGAAGCGGCTCTGCATTTCCTTGTGCACCGGCATCAGCGCGGCGATCCAGGCTTGCTTCTCGGCATCGGTCAGGACGTGAACTTGGATTTTGCCGCTGGCCTTGATCTGGTCCATCGCGGTGACGTTGTCCTTGGCCGCGGTGTCGTCGAAGAATGCGGTCGATTCCTGCACCGCGCGGTCGAGGCCGGGGCGGACGTCCGCCGGCAGCGCGTCCCAGAACTTCTTGTTGGTGATGAGCGAATAGGTCAGCCGGCCGTGATGGGACACGGTGAGGTATTTCTGCACGTCGTAGAGCTTTTGCGTCCAGATGTTGGACGGCACATTGTCCTCGCCGTCGGCGACGCCGGTCTGCAAGGACTGATAGAGCTCGCCGAACGCGATGATCTGCGGAATGGCGCCGAGCTGCCGCGCCACGGCGTCGAGCACCTTGGAGCCCTGGATGCGCATTTTCAAGCCGCGGAAATCGTCCGGCATGTTCAGCGGCACGTTCGCCGTATAGACGTGGGCGCCGTTGTCCCAGTAAGCCAGCGGCTCGACACCCTTGTCCTCGAGCTTCTTGTTGAGATCGGCCATCATCGGGCTCGCCATCATCTGGCGGGCGTGGCTATCGTCGGTCATCAGGAACGGCAGATCGAAAACGTCGAATTCCTTGACGCCAAGCGGGCCGAATTTGGAGATCGACGGCGCCAACAGCTGTACCGAGCCGAGCTGCAAGGCCTCGAGCTCTTCCTTGTCCTTGTACAGCGAGGAGTTCGGATACACCTCGACCGTCACTTTGCCGTCGGTGTATTTCTCGGCCAGCTGCTTGAACAGCAGCGCCGCCTTGCCCTTCGGCGCATCCGGCGACACCACATGGCTGAATTTGATGACGATCGGGTCGGCGAGCGCGGGCTTGGCAACGACGACGGCCAGCATGGCGGCAAGGACGACGACAAGGCTTTGGCCGAAAAGACGTTTCATGGCGTTTCCCCACTGCGGCCTGGTTCGGCCGCTTGTTTCGTGCCCCTTGCATAGCGCGAAAGCCCCGAACGGCCAAGGACCGGGACCGCGGCTGATTGACGACGGACAAAATTGGGCGACGCGGCCAGGTCATTCCGCCTTGCGTCGTCGGTCCGCCGTGCTTGCGCGCTAATGCATCGCCGCGGCGGCGCGCGGCACCAGCGCGCCGGGATGGCGGATCACGGCGCCGGCGAGGCGGTGGGCGGCGCCCGCAGCCGATGCCGGCTCGTGGCCGGACAGCCGCGCCGCCAAGTAGCCGGCATTGAAGCCGTCGCCGGCGGCGGTGGCGTCGACCGGCACCACAACTTCCGGCACCGGCACGAATTGATGGGCGCCGGCGGTGGCGACCAGCGCGCTGTTGGGCCCGTTCTTGACCACGATTTCGCCGATGCCGAAGGCCTGCAGCCGCGCCACCGTCGCCTCCGGGCTCGGGTCGCCCCACAGCACCGCCTCGTCATCGAAGGCCGGCAGCGCGATGTCGACGCGCTTGAGCGCTTCGACGAAGACGGCGCGGGTGCGCGGCAGGTCGCCGTTCCAGCCGCGCGGCCGGAAATTGCCGTCGAATGCGACCTTGGCGCCCTGCTGGCGCGCGGCTTCCAGCACGGCGAGGAAGCGGCCGAGCCCGATATTCGAATAGAGCGAGAGCGTGATCCCGGTGAAGTAGATGAGCTTCGCGGTCAGCAGCGCCTCGGCGACACGCACCCAATCGGCCAGCTCGAACAGTTCGCGCGCCGGAGCGCCGTCGCGCCAGACCCGCAACCGGCGCTCGCCGGATGGTCCGGCGTCGACGATGCACACGGCCGGCTGCCGCCCCGCGACGCGCAGCATCAGGCTGGTCGAGACGCCCTCGGCGGCGGCGAGCGACATGATCCCCTCCGAATAGGAGTCGTCGCCCAGCGCGGTGGCGAAGCCGACATCGATGCCGGCGCGGGCCAGGTAGACCGCGGTATTGAACGTGTCGCCGCCGCTCGACAGGGCGAACTTGCCGTCCGCTCCCCGCGCCAGTTCGATCAAAGCTTCGCCAACGCACAGCGCGCGGGCTTTTGGCTCGTTCATGTCGCTTCCTCGCCACCGGTAGCGGCCTTGGATCGGCGCCACAACCCATGACCGCGGCTGACAAAATAGCCGAGAGCACTCAGCGCAGCGATGCAAAAGCTGACCGGCCAATCGGTGTAATACGCGATGGTGATGCCGAGCCAGGCCTCGGTCAAGGCAAGCCCGGCCGACAACGCCATGCCGCCCCACAGCCCGGCCACCAGTTGTTGCGCCGTCGCCGGCGGCCCGACCATCAGGCTGAACACCAGAAGGATGCCGACGATCTGGGCGCTTTCCGCCACCGCGAGCGCCACGATCGCCAGAAAGGCGGTGGACACAAAGCGCAGCGGCACGCCTTTGGCTTCAGCCAGTTCCGGCTGCAGGCTGGCGAAAATGAGCGGGCGCATGATCGCGGCGAGGCCCGCCAGCGTGACGGCGCCGAGGCCGATCAGCGTTGCGATCATCGTGGCATCGACCGCCAGCACATTGCCGAACAAGAGCGCCGTCGCCTGGGCGGCGAACGCCGTGTAGAAGTGCAGGAACAAGAGCCCGAAACCCAGCGCCAGGGCGAGCACGACGCCGATCGCGACATCGCGGCCGTTGATGCGCTCGCCGAGCAGTCCCATGCCGATGCCGGCGGCGACGGTCAGACCGATCAGGCCCCAGACCGACGCCACCCCGAACAGGACGGCGCCGGTGGCTCCGGCAAAACCGATATGCCCGAGCGCGTGAGCGGCAAAAGTCTGGCCGCGCAGCACCAGGAAATATCCCACCAGTCCCGACACCACGGCGGCGACGCCGGCGGCCGCGAAGGCATTCCGCATGAAATCATAGTCAAGCATGATGATGATCGTGCGGTTGGTGATGACCGTGATCATGCAGATGGTCGGAGCGCTCGACGTCGCAGCCGCGCGACAGCACGAAGATATGGCCGTCGGCGTGCACCACGCTGATATCGGTGCCGTACAGCTTCGACAGCACCGGCGCGGTGGCCACCTCGGCGACGGTGCCGAGCGCGGCGTGACCGTTGCCGAGGTAAAGCACGCGATCGAGCGCGCCGATCAACTGGTTGAGCTCGTGGGCGCTGAACAGTACCGTGATGTTGCGATCACGCGCGTAGCGGCGCACCAGCTCGATGATCGCGTTCTGATAGCGATAGTCGAGGCTGATCAGGGGCTCGTCGAGCAGCAGCAGCCGGGGCTCGCCGAGCAGCGCCTGGGCGAGCAGCAGGCGCTGGCGCTCGCCGCCCGACATCTGCGACAGCGGACGCTCGGCGAGTTCGCCGGCGCCGACCGCCTCCAGCGTCTCCTCGATCATCTTGCGGTCGGCGCGCGAGCGCGACGGCAGGCCCCAGCGTTCGCCGCGCAGGCAACTGGCGATGAAGTCGCGGCCGCGCACGTGCATATCCGGCAACACCGTGCGCACCTGCGGGACGTAGCCGATGTCCGCGGCGCCGCGCTGCGGGACGCGGCCGAATACCCGCAGCCGTCCGGCGCGCGGGGTCAGGAGCCCGAGGATGGCCCGCATCAGCGTGGTCTTGCCGGCGCCGTTGGGGCCGAGCACGCCGATGAATTCGCCGCGCTTGATAGCAAAGCTGGCATCGACCAGAACGTTGCGATCGCCGATCCGGATCGTCGCGTGATCGAGCGCGATGACGGTGTCGACGCTGGCGCCGTTCATGATAGCGGCCGCCCGAGCGCCTGTTCGGTGTCGTCGAGCTCGCCGAGCATCCAATCCTGGTACGACAGGCCTGGCGGCGCGGTCTCGGTCACGCCGACGACCGGAACACCGCTGGCCCGCGCCAGCTCGACGAGCCGCCGAACAATATCGTTCGACGCCTGCTTGTTGTAGAACATGACCCGCACCGTGTGGCTCTGCAGGTCACGCTCGAACGCCGCCAGATCGCGAGCGCTCGGCTCGGTATCGTTCATGACGGCGAGTTGAAAGCGCGGATTGAGCATCGTCAGGTGCAAGGCGTCGGCCATGGGGCCGAAGACCGGCTCGGTCGCCGTGACCGTAGCGCCGGCATATTTGCGGCGGATTTCTGCGATCTTCTTATCCAGCGGATCGAACGAGGCGAGGAAGGTTTGAAGCCGCGCCGCATATTGGTCCTTGTGGGCGGCATCGGCGGCGGCGAACGCGCCGGCCAGCGCGCGCGCCACTGCCGGCATGGTCTGCGGGTCGTACCAGAGGTGCGGATTGCCGCCGGCCGCGGCGTGCACGAGATCGGCGGCGACGATCGCCTGGCGGCTGCTCTTGGGCGTCACACCGAGCAACCGCTCCGTCCACGGGTCGTAGCCGGCGCCGTTGTAAACGACTACATCGGCGGCAGCGATCTGGCGCACGGTGGTCGGCGAGGTCTCGAACAGATGCGGGTCCTGGTCCGGGTTGGCCAGGATGCTGGTCACGGCAACGAGATCGCCGCCGATCTGGGCCGCCACGTCGCCGTAGAAGTTCTCCGCCGCCACCACGGCGATCTTGTCGCCGGCCGCGGATGAAGACCTAAGGCCGCCGAGGCTGGCCAAAAGCATCGCCGCGATCAGGATGCCTTTCCGCATGGCTGCCGCTTCTCCGCTTGCCTGAAACCGGGCTCGGCACCCCGCGTTTTGCAGACCAAATGGGGGTCCCTGACCGCAATGTTATATTATAACATATCAATCGCAATGACGAAGACCGCGCAGCTATCGACTCTTCGTGAGCCGGAGAGAGCACGGCCGATCGCCGGTCGAAAAAGCGACGCAATTGGCCCGGATAGCTGCCGGGCGTCGCTTGGCTGTTTTTTCCGGACATGCTTCTGTCCGGGATTCTCTTGTCCAGAATTTTGGCAAGCCGGGCGGGCGCGGGGTGCAGCGGCGCAACGTCAATGAATTGGTTCCGATCGAGAATTCGATCAGGCGCGCGTCTGGCGCTGTTCGCGCTGGCATTTCAGATGGCCGTTGCGTTCGGCCACATGCATCGGGACGACCTCGGGCTGCCAGCGCTGCCCGCATCCGACCACATCCAGTCCGCATCCGCCGCGAGGCATGCACCGGCGCCGCCGAACGACGGCGAGCACTATCCGGCATCGGACGATTATTGCCCGATCTGCGCCACCATGGCGCTGATCGCGACAGCGCTTCCGGCACTGCCGCCGGTGCTGATCGTACCGGCGCCGATCCGCCACACATGGCCCTCGGAAACGCCGGCGCGCGGTGTGTCAACGCCGCTCGCCCTGTCGTTTCGCGCTCGCGCTCCGCCGCTCGCTTGACGCATCGCTGCGGCGGCCGCGTAGCGTAATACGCGGGCTGCGCGTCATCGTGCCTTTTCCCTGAAGCTCCGACCGTTCCACCCGATTCAAATACGGGGATCATCAATGACTCGCGCGCGTCTCCGGCCCGCGGCGCCGCCCGATGCGGCGCCCGGCGCGGCCGCCAATCCGGCGCAGCGGCGGCAGTTCCAGTTGCCGAGGCTCGCTGGCCTCGTCGCCCGGGTGTTCGTTGCCCGCTTGTCCGTTGGCCTGGTGTTCGTCGGCGCGGTGACGTCGGCGCAGGCGCATCCGCACGTCTGGGTAACGATGAACGCGGAACTGCTCTATGCCGCGGACGGCGCGGTAACCGCGCTACGCCAGACCTGGGTGTTCGACGACATGTACTCGGCTTACGCCACCGTCGGCGTGGCGGCCAAAACCAAGGGACGCTTCACCCGCGAGGAACTGCAGCCCCTTGCCCAGGTCAACATCAGTTCGCTGAAGGATTACGCCTACTTCAGCTATGCCACGATCGACGGCCGGAAAGACAAGGACGCCTTCAGCGATCCGGTCGACTACTGGCTGAGCTACGATCCCACGGCGACCGTGCTCACGCTGCACTTTACGCTGCCGTTCAAGCGACCGGTAAAAGCGAAGATGCTCAAGATCGAGATCTACGACCCGGAATTCTTTATCGATTTCGAGTTTGCCGAAGGCGATGCGGTCAAGCTGGTGGGCGCGCCGGCGCTATGCGCGACGTGGACTGACAAGCCTTCCGAGCCAAGCTTCGTCTCGTCGCAGAAACTCAACAAAAGCTTCGTGGCCTCCGAAGCCTATGCCGGCATGGGGATGAACTTCGCCAACAAGATCCTGGTGCAGTGCCCATGACGAGATTCCACGGCGCATCACTTATTCGTCTCACGGTCTTGGCGACGTTGCTCGGCGCGGTCGCGGCAACCGTTGAAGGCCACACTGCCTGGGCCCAGTTCGGTCCGCTCGGCGGTCCGCGCCCGATTGCCGCCGGTGGCATCACCGGTTGGCTCCTTGCCCAGCAGGCGGTGTTCTACCGCGCGCTCGCCGGCATGATCCGGGCCGCCAAGAGCGACGGCACCGCGCTGTGGAGCTTGATGGGGATCTCGTTCGTCTACGGCATCTTCCACGCCGCCGGGCCCGGACACGGCAAGGCGGTGATTTCATCCTATCTCCTCGCCAACGAGGAAACCTGGCGCCGCGGCATCACGCTATCGTTTGCCTCGGCGATGATGCAGTCGCTGACCGCGATCGCGATTGTCGGCGTCGCCGCGGTGCTGCTCGGCGCCACCGCCAAGCTCATGGCCGACACGGTGAACGTCATCGAGACCGTCAGCTACGGCCTGATCGTGCTCATCGGCGCGCGGCTGCTCTGGGTCAAGGGCCACGGCTTTCTCGGCGCGCTCCGCGACCTGCAGGCAGAACGCGCGGGGGACGCCGCCGGGACCGAACCGCACGACCACGCGCACGGTCCGACTTGCGCGCATCGTCACGAACTGGGTGATCGGAAAGTTCTCGCAGCCGCTTCCGTCCACGAATTCGGCACTACCGCCCAACACGATCATTTTCACTGCGATGGCGATCACGCGCACGACCAGGAGCTGGACGTGCTGCCATGGGGCCACGCGCACGGCCCGGAGCCGGCGGAGTTGGCGGGACCCGGCGGCTGGCGCCGCGGATTTTCTGCCGTTGTGGCCGTCGGTTTGCGGCCGTGCTCCGGCGCGATCATCGTGCTGGTGTTCGCCCTGGCGCAGGGCCTGTTCTGGGCCGGTATCGCCTCGACCTTCGTCATGGGCCTCGGCACTGCCATCACGGTCGGGACCATCGCCACGCTTGCGGTGGGCGCCAAAGCGCTGGCCAAGCGGGTTGCGCAAACACCGACCGGCTATGGCAGCGTGGCGATGCGGGGCATCGAGTTCGGCGCCGCCGGACTGGTGTTTGCGTCCGGCGTGCTGCTGCTCATGGGCTACATGGCGAGCGAGCGCATGGGTCTGTTCTAGCGGCGCCGCCCGGCCGAGGCGCCGCGAAAAGCGCTATTTGAGTTTCAGCATCGCCACCAGCGGCACTTTTTCCGCGACGTCGGTTTCGAGATTCCTGGCGAAGCCCGCGCTGTCGGCGAAGTAATCCGACGGCTGAAACGTATTCTTGACCACGCGCTGCGCGGCGTCGCTCCTGATGATGGCGACGCAGGCGGTCTCGAGCTTGCGGATGACATCGCCCGGCATCCCGGCCGGGCCCAGCAGACCGCCGAAGCTCAACGGCGCGACGTCGTAGCCCTGCTCCTTGAACGTCGGCACGTCGGGCAGCGACGGATTGCGCGTCTCGGCAAACAACCCCGGCATGGCGAGCCCGCTGCCGGCCGCGGCGGTCAGCGGCACGGCGGCGAAGTCGAGCTGCCCGGAGCGCACGTTCTGGATTTCCTCGGCCGGCCCCTTGAACGGCACGTCGTTGAACTCGACCTTGGCGTCGTCCGCCAACTGGATCATGGCCAGGTGCGGAATGGTGGCGATGCCCGGGATGCCGACGTTGAGCGCGCCGGGCTTTTGCCTGGCCGCCTCGATCAGATCGTGCGCCGTCTTCAGCGGCGAATCCGGCGGCACCACGACCACCTGATCGTTCTTGAAGGTCTGGCAGATCGGCGTGAACGATTTGTAGGTGTAGCCGGCGTCCTTGTCGGTCAGCGGCTGCACGGTGACCGAATAGGTCGCGCCGTGCATCAGCGTATAGCCGTCGGGATTGGCGCGCGCGACGTCGGCGGTGCCGAGCACGCCGTTGGCGCCCGGCTTGTTGATGATCACGAACGGCTTGCCGAGCTGCGCCGACAGGCCGTCGGCCAGGACGCGGCCCAAAATATCGGCGCTCGATCCGGGCGTCGCCGGGACGATGATCTGGACGACGCGCTCGGGATAGCCCTGCGCCTGTGCGCGATCGGCTGTCGCGAGCGCGACGGCCAGGCTCGCGGCGATGATGGCGGCCTCCCGCATCGTTCCCTCTCCTGTGGCGATCGTTTTGGCGTCGGTCTCTTGGAGTTGGTCTCTTGGAGTCGGCCTTCTTGGGGCCGATCGTCGTGGCGCCGAAACGATAGCCGAAGCGGTGTGCCGATCAAGCTGCCCGGCCCGGCTCAATCGTCGCGGCCGGCGGACCGGATTGCGATGATGCAAGCGCTGCCGGATACCTATATAGGAGGGGCCAACGGAGGGAAGAAATGGCTGAAGAAAAGCTGCCCGTCACCGTGCTGACCGGCTATCTCGGCGCCGGCAAGACCACGCTCCTCAACCGCATCCTGTCGGAGCCGCACGGCAAGAAATACGCCGTCATCGTCAATGAATTCGGCGAGATCGGCATCGACAACGACCTGGTCGTGGGCGCCGACGAGGAAGTGTTCGAGATGAACAACGGCTGCATCTGCTGCACCGTGCGCGGCGACCTGGTGCGCATCCTCGACGGCTTGATGCGGCGCAAGGGCAAGTTCGACGCCATCATCGTCGAGACCACGGGGCTCGCCGATCCGGCGCCGGTGGCGCAGACCTTTTTCATGGACGAGAATGTCGGGCGGAAGACCAGGCTCGATGCGGTGGTGACGGTGGCCGACGCCAAATGGCTCAACGCCCGGCTCAAGGACGCGCCGGAGGCCAAGAACCAGATCGCCTTCGCCGACGTCATCCTGATCAACAAGACCGACCTGGTCTCGCCCGAAGAGCTCGCGGAGGTCGAAGCCCGCATCCGCGGCATCAACCCATACGCCAAGGTGCACAAGACCGAGCGCGCCCAAATCCCGCTCAGCGAGGTGTTGGGCCGCAATGCCTTCGACCTCGACCGCATCCTCGACCTGGAGCCGGAATTCCTCGACGGCGACGGGCACGATCACGACCATCACCACGATCATGATCATGGCCACGATCACGACCACAAGCACGCCCATTCGCACGGCGGCCTCAAGCATTATCACGACGAGGAGATGCAATCGATTGCGCTGAAAAGCGACAAGCCACTCGATCCGGACAAGTTTTTTCCGTGGGTGCAGGATCTGGTGCAGAAGGAAGGCCCCAACATTCTGCGCTGCAAGGGCATCCTGGCGTTCAAGAACGACGATGCGCGTTTCGTCTTCCAGGGCGTGCACATGATCCTCGACGGCGATCACCAGCGGCCATGGCAGGACGGCGAACGCCGCGACAGCCGCATCGTCTTCATCGGCCGCAACCTGCCGGGCAAGAAGATCGCCGAAGGTTTCGAGAGCTGTATGGCGTAGTCTTCCCCTCCCCTTGTGGGGAAGGGATCAGCAGCGCCAGCCGTAACTCATGCCCGACACCCGCAGTGATACCGTCTCCGTCGTCGAGCGCACGCGTGCGGTCGACGCCGGCGGCGCCGTTGTCGCCGCCCATTTCCTCGGCCGCACCGCCGTGTTCGCGCTCGGCGAGGAAGCGTTGCTGTTCGCCGAGCCGGGCGGCGAACTGCGCCGGATGACGGTGCATGGCGGCGCCATTCTCGCCACCGCCAGCGACGGCGAACGCATTGTCAGCGGCGGCGACGACGGCAAGGTGGTGACGACCGACGTCGGCGCGAGCCGGGTGCTGGCGACCGACGCCAAGCGACGCTGGATCGATCATGTCGCGCTCGGTCCGGACGGCGCGGTCGCCTGGTCGGCCGGCAAGACGGCATTCGTGCTCCCCCACCCTTCCCTCCCCCGCAGCGGGGAGGGAAGGGTGGGGGCGCCAACTCGAAGCGCCGTCGACCGCCGGCGGGCTGGTGTTCCTGCCCAAGGGCTTCCGCCTCGCCATCGCCCACTACAACGGCGCCACGCTGTGGTTTCCCAATGCGGCCAAGGCCGAGCCGGAGCGGCTGGAATGGAAGGGCTCGCACCTCGGCGCCACGGTGAGCCCCGACGGCCGCTTCCTCGTCACCACCATGCAGGAGCCGATGTTGCACGGCTGGCGGCTGGTCGATGGCCAGCACATGCGCATGTCGGGCTACGCCGCGCGCGTCACCTCGGTGGGCTGGACCACGGGCGGACGCTGGCTCGCGACGTCCGGCTCGACCCAGATCATCCTCTGGCCGTTCCAGGCCAAGGAAGGCCCGATGGGCAAGCAGCCTCGCCTCCTCGCGCCGTCCGAGCATCGCGTCGAGGTGGTCGCCTGCCATCCCCGGCAGGACATCGTCGCCGCCGGCTACGGCGACGGCATGATCCTTCTGGTTCGCGTCGACGATGGCGCCGAGATCTTGGCCAGGAAGCCCGGCGATGCGCCCGTCACCGCGATGGCGTGGAGCGCCGACGGCACGCTGCTCGGCTTCGGCACCGAAACGGGCCAGGCCGGCATCGTTGATCTCGGGTGAAGCTAATTCACCGTCGAGGCAGGATCGCCGCAGCAGCGTTTGAACTTCTTTCCGCTCCCGCACGGGCACGGCTCGTTACGCCCGACCTTCGGCCAGATACGCCTCGATACTCCCGGCTCATCCTTCCACCGTTCGATCCGGCTTGAGCGGATGGGAGCGAGGCCGCGCCAGCCGCGGTACAGATTGAGCAGCAAGCCCGGCAGCTTCTTGAAGAACTCAATCCGCTCCCGTCGTGAAAGCCCTTGTTCCGCCCGGGCAGCGTTTCCCGTCGCCAGAATGTAAACCGCGCTCATGAACAAACGACAATCTTCATCGGCCGCCGCGTGCTCTCCCCATGACTGGGCGCGCAACGCCACGCCGCGCAGAAAGCCGGCAGCCCATTCGTCCCCCTCTTCGTCGGCGGATTCAAGATCGGAGGCCGGGTGTGGAAACCCGGCGGCCACCCGCCGTTCGGTCGCCTCCAGGTAGCGGGCGAGCAGATCGGTAACGTATCGCTCCTGCTCATCGCTGTCGTAGGCTGGTTCGGCGTCGGTCTCGGCATCATAGTTCCACAGCGCCGGCCAATATTCGGTGCGATCGACTTCGCTTGGATAGACGGCCAGCGCCGTGAAATAGCCGTCCACCCCCGCGACCGTCATGGCGGTGTCGGACACATGGTGGCTCGACAGGAAGCCTTCGAGCCAACCTCGCTCATACCCGGCCAGAATGCCTGCGGCAGGATCGCCTTCGCGCCCCACAGCCTCTTTGGCTGCCAATTTGGCCTCGGTCTCCACCCAGCCCACGGCATCCTCGATGTCCGTTATCGGAGACAATCGCTCGCGATCCATGAGGCTCGGGTCGCCCGGCCGCATCGCCTGGACCAGCGCTATTTGTCGCTCCCAATGATCTGGGCCGCAAATGGTCTCGTCGAACAGGTCGTCACGCCAGCCTTGCCGAAGCCGGTCATGCAAAAGTTCGAAGCCGAGATAGACGACAGCCTCTGTCCAGCCTTCCCAAGCCGGATCGCCGGGCTCCGCCAAGCGCTCCCGCTCGAAGCGGTCGAGAAGTTGGTGCGTCCGGTCGCGGGAGATCAAACCATCGAACGTCAAGCGCGCGAGCGCGTCAAAAAATCCCCAGCGCAGGAAGCCGTCCACGCTCGGGTCCATGATCGCCTCGGTCAGCGCATCCGCATCGCCGTCGAAGACGGATATCAAGACTCGCTTGAGACCTTCGGTGATGGCGTCGCCGAAAAGCTCGTCGAGGCGATCGTGCTCGGCGTTGCGTAGCAGGCGCAGCAACGGCTTGCACAACTCGGTCCGCCGACCGGCGGCGAGCACGTGAACGCCCCAGAACAAGAGATTAGACTGGCGCGGTGTGAGGTAGACGCCGGCGGTGGCCTTTTCGACGATCTCGACGACCGCAGGCGCGATGGCTGCGGCGAACGGTACCGCGCGCCGCAGCGCGGCCTCGGGCCGCCCTCGCGAACGCCTGAGTTGTTCAATGAGATCGGCGACCGGATCGGTCGGGTCATGAAGCACTGGAACTGCCATTGACCGGCCTCCAACAAGCGCCAGCTTTGCCGAGTCGCAGACTTCGGTCAATCACTTGCCGGCAACAGCCGCCGTGCGTGGGAACCACGGGTTTTCCAAACAGTTACCCTTGAGAAAGCTTGGCTGGAACCAGGAGGATTCGCATGAACATGGCCGCGAAAAGCTGCTTTGCGGTGATCGCTGCGACCCTGATAGCGAGTTCAACAGCGATTGTCCGCGCACGGGCCGCCGACCCGACACCCTGCACGCCGCAGGAAAAATCAAACCAAACGCTCGGCGAGAAGCTCAACCAGGCCAACGGCGTCATTTGCCCGCCCGATGTCGACCCGGCGATGAAGGCGCCGACGCCGAAGGGCAGCGATCCGTCCGTCATCGCGCCGCCGGGCAGCCCGGGCGGCGCTCAGAACGTTCAGCCGAAATAGCATTGGCCCGCCATTGCGAGGAGCAACGCGACGAAGCAATCCGGCGGCGGAGCCGGACTGGGTTGCTTCGCGGAGCCTGTCATCGGGCCGGCCACTTCGGGCCGGACCCGTTGGCTCGCAACGACCAAGGCTGACGGTCAGATCACATATTGCCGCAGCGGCGGGTAGCCGTTGAAGCCGACCGAAGAGTAAGTCGCCGTGTAGGCGCCGGTGGCTTCGATCAACACCTTGTCGCCGATGGCGAGCGAGACCGGCAGCGGGTACGGCGTCTTTTCGTACAGCACGTCGACGCTGTCGCAGGTCGGGCCGGCGATGATGCACGGCGCGGTCTCGTCGCGGTCATGGGTGGTGCGGATCGGATAGCGGATCGATTCGCCGATGGTCTCGGCCAGGCCGTGAAACTTGCCGATATCCAGATAGACCCAGCGCACCTCGTCCTCCGGGGAGCGCTTGGCGATCAGCACCACCTCGGCTTCGATCACGCCGGCATTGCCGACCAGGCCGCGGCCGGGCTCGACGATGGTGTTCGGCAGATTGTTGCCGAAGTGCTTGCGCAGCGCCTTGAAGATCGCCTTGCCGTAGGATTCGAGCTTCGGCGTCTTGCGCACATAGCGCGCCGGGAAGCCGCCGCCGAGATTGACGATGGCAAGCGCGATGCCGCGCTCGGCGCAGGTGCGGAACACCGCGGCGGCCGAGGCCAGCGCGCGATCCCAGGCTTCGACATTGTGCTGCTGCGAACCGACGTGGAAGGAGATGCCGTGGGCGACAAGCCCGCGCCGGTGGGCGAGCTCCAGAATATCGGCCGCATAGGCCGGTTCACAGCCGAACTTGCGCGACAGCGGCCATTCGGCGCCGGAGCCGTCGCAATGGATGCGGCAGATCACCCGGCTGCCCGGAGCGGCGCGCGCCACCTTCTCCACCTCGGCCTCGCAGTCGACGGCGAACAGCGTGACGCCGAGCCGGAACGCCGCGGCGATCTCGCTCTCCTTCTTGATGGTGTTGCCGTAGGAGATGCGGTCGGACGTGGCGCCGGCGGCGAGCACGTCATGGGTCTCGTTCAGCGAGGCGACGTCGAAGCAGCAGCCGAGGCCGACGAGCAGCTTGAGAATATCCGGCGCCGGATTGGCCTTCACCGCGTAATAGACTTTGGTGTCCGGCAGCGCCTTGGCGAAGTTGTGATAGTTCTCACGGACGACGTCGAGGTCGACGACCAAGCAGGGTCCGTTGTCGGTGCGATGCTTGAGAAATTCGCGGATGCGTGTGGTCATTTCCCCCCAGCTCCCTATCCGGCAGGCGGCGTAGCCGCCGATGTGAACCTCCTGCGACGGGCGCAATTCCGCAGCAAAGCGGAGGCGCTTGCGCCGCTGTGATTGCTGCCTTGGTCCGGATGAGGGAGATCCCGTTCCGCACTGCTGGCAAAGAAGGACAAGCCCTTTCGGTGTCCCCGGCATTGGCGCCGGCAGTAACCAAAAAAGCCCTTCCGTCGTTGCTTTAAGCCGCGTCGCCCGTGGAGAGCGGGCATTGCCGGTTTCGCCTCCGGCTGCCGGTCGCTGGAGCAAAGAAGAGGAGCGCTCTTCCTTAGGCGGCTGTCCGGCCTCTTGTCCGGATGCCCACCGACCGACACACGGCCACAGGCACGTGCGAAATTGGGCAAGAGTTGAAATAAGCGATTTAGCTCACAGGCGCAAGCAATTTAGTTTTAACGAGGAGTAAAAGCTGTGCGCGCTCGCGGCGCGGCGTAGCGCGGCGCGCGTTTTAGTCCACCGCGAACGGTTCGACGCGGCGCGCGGCGCGCACGAACTGCACCATCACCAGGATGCCGAGCAGCACGAACAGGCCGTCGAGAACGCGGGCGCCGACGCTGCCGAGCCCGGTGAGGTTGGCGATCGCCCAGCTGCCGGCGAAGGCGGCGCCGAACACTTCAGCGCTGATCAGGATGGCCGCGCTGACCACCGTCAGGACGTTGAGCCAGAGGATGCGCCGGGGGCGCTGTATCGGATTGCTGTTGTCCATGGCCGGCAGTTACTCCGAAAGGCAAGATCGATTCAAGGCGGCAAATTCACCTCTCCCCGCGCGCGGGGAGAGGTCGAGCGAAGCGAGGGTGAGGGGGCCTATCCGCGATTCTGAGCCGCGGAGAGCCCCCCATCCCGACCTTCTCCCCGCACGCGGGGAGAAGGAGAATTACGCCGCGTCACGCGCTGCGTTCGGCGCAAGCATCCCGGCCGCGACCAGCGCGGCGCCGATGCGGTCGATCTCGGCGCGTTGAAGCTTGACCAGCGGCGGCCGCACCACAGCGCGCGGCAGCCGGCCGAGCAGCACCAACGCTTCCTTCATGCGGTTGTGCATGTCGGCCCACGGCTCGGCATAGAACACCCGCGCCAGCGGATAGATGCGGTCGTTGAGGCGACGCGCCTCGGCGAGGTCATTGGCCTTGACCGCCCGATACAGCGCCGCTTGCAGATCGGCGATGACGCTGCCGCTGCCGGACAGCAGGCCGTTGCAGCCGAGCACCAGCGAGCTGAGCAGCCACGCGCTGTGGGTGGTCAGCACATTGACCGGCCGCGGCAGGCTCTGCAGCTCGCGGATGTGCATTTCGTGCTGCGGCACATTGCCGGCCCAGTCCTTGATGGCGCGGATGGTCGGCACCTCCTCGACCATCCGCAGCAGCGTGTCGCGCGGATAGCCCTGGCCGGTGGCGAGCGGATATTGAAACACGATGATCGGCAGGCCCGAGGCATCGGCGATGCGCCGGACGTGCGCCACCGCCATGGCCGGCGACTGGCCGAGCGTGAACGGCGCCGGCGGGAACACCAAGAGCGCCGAGGCGCCGCCCTCCTCCGCCATGCGGGCGATGCGGGCGGCTTCGAGGCTGCCGTCGGCCCAGATGCCGTTGACCAGCGGCAGCCGGCCGCCGATCTCGTCCTGGGCGATGTCGAGCACGCGGCGCTGTTCGTCGAAGCTGCAGGACGCCACTTCGGTGGAATGGGCGTTGATGGTAATGGCCGAGATACCTTCGGTCGCCGCGACGTCGCACAAGTGCTTGCGGAAGCTCTTCTCGTCGATGGCAAGGTCCTCGGCGAACGGCAGCAGGACGGCTGGAATGACGCCGTGCGGAACATAATGGGCGTGGCGGGGCATGGGCTCTCCTTGCCCCCACCCTACCCTCCCCGCCAGCGGGGGAGGGTAGGGTGGGGGCGGTTTGCGCGATGACATATATCACGCCTGCCCTCGCATTTGGTAAGACCTGCCGATGACCCAGCCCGATAACCCCGAAATCCTCGCCGAAAACCCCCTGCTCGCGGCTTGGGCGACACCCGACGCGGTGCCGCCGTTCGACCGCATCAGGCCGGAACACTTCCGCCCGGCCTATGCGCGCGCGCTGGCCGAGCACGCGGCGGAGGTGGCGGCGATTGCCGCCAATCCCGCGCCGCCGAGTTTCGCCAATACGATCGCAGCGCTGGAGCTGGGCGGACGGGCGCTGGCGCGGGTCGGCGACGTGTTCCAGGTCCTGGCCGCCGCCCATAGCAACGACGCGCTGCTTGAGATCGAGCGCGAGATGTCGCCGCGCATCGCGCGGCACTGGAACACGATCAACACCAACGCGCCCCTGTTCCGCCGCATCGATGCGCTGATGCGCGCCACCGACACGCTGCCGCTCGACGCCGAGCAAAAGCGCGTGCTGGAGCGCTATCACACCGGCTTTCGCCGCGCCGGCGCCGGGCTCGATGATGCCGCGAAGACGCGCCTTGCCGAGATCATCGAGCGCCTCGCGGCGCTCGGCACCGGGTTCAGCCAGAACTTGCTCGCCGACGAGCAGAGTTACGTGCTGGCGCTCGACGGCGAACCCGAACTGGCCGGCCTGCCCGATTTCATGCGCGAGGCCTTCAAATCCGAAGCCCGGGAACGCGGCCTCGCCGGCTACGCGGTGTCGCTGTCGCGCTCGAGCGTCGAGCCGTTTTTGCAGTTCTCAGCGCGGCGCGATTTGCGCGAAAAGCTGTTCCGCGCCTTCAGCAAGCGCGGCGACAATGGCGGCGCGACCGACAACAAGGCGATCATCGCCGAGATGGTGCGGCTGCGGGCCGAGCGCGCCCGGCTGCTCGGCTTTGCCGATTTCGCCCACTACCGGCTCGACGACGCCATGGCCAAGACGCCCGTGGCGGTGCGCGACCTGCTCGACACGGTGTGGTCGCGGGCGCGCGCCCGCGCGCTCGCCGATCGCGACGCGCTGCAGGCGCTGGTCCAGCAAGACGGCGGCAATTTTGCGCTGGAGCCCTGGGACTGGCGCTATTACGCCGAGAAGCAGCGCCAGCAAACCTGCGATTTCGACGAGGCCACCATCAAGCCGTATCTCAGCCTCGACCGCATGATCGCGGCCGCGTTCTATACGGCGCAGCGCCTGTTCGGGCTGACCTTCCGGCCGCGCCCGGACGTGCCGGTCTGGCATCCGGACGTTCGGGTCTGGGAGGTGCGGGACGCCGGCGGCGGCTCTGTCGGTCTGTTCTTCGGCGATTACTTCGCGCGGCCATCCAAGCGCAGCGGCGCCTGGATGACCTCGCTGCGCGACCAGGAAAAGCTTGCCGGCGACATCCAGCCCCTGATCGTCAATGTCTGCAATTTCGCCAAGACGCCGGACGGCGAACCGACGCTGTTGAGCTTCGACGATGCCCGCACGCTGTTCCACGAATTCGGCCACGCGCTGCACGGGCTCTTGTCCGCCGTCACCTATCCGACCATTGCGGGCACCAATGTGGCCACCGACTTCGTCGAACTGCCGTCGCAGCTCTACGAGCACTGGATCGAGCAGCCCGAGGTGCTGCGGCGCTTTGCCCTGCACCACGAGACCGGCGAGCCGATGCCGGAACAACTGCTGGGCCGACTGATCGCGGCGCGCAATTTCAACATGGGCTTTGCGACCGTCGAGTACGTCGCCTCCGCCCTCGTCGATCTGGAATTCCACTCGCTGCCGAAAGCCGACGCCATCGATGCCGCGGCGTTCGAGGCCACGGCGCTGGCGCGTATCGGCATGCCCGACGAGATCGTGATGCGCCACCGGCCCCCGCAGTTCGGCCATATCTTCTCGGGCGGCGGTTATGCGGCCGCCTATTACAGCTACATGTGGTCCGAGGTGCTCGATGCCGACGCCTTCGCGGCGTTCGAGGAGACCGGGGACATTTTCGATCCGGCGACCGCCAAGCGGCTGCGCGAGAAGATTTACGCCGCCGGCGGCTCGCAGGATCCGGCCGAAGCCTACAAGGCGTTTCGCGGCCGGCTGCCCAGCGCCGACGCGCTCCTGCGCAAGCGCGGTTTCACCGAGCCGGCGCCCTCGCTTGCCGCCTCCGCCAGCGGCGCAGGATAGCGAAGAGGCCAGCATGGTCGACCTGCACAGCGCCGGTCATCGCCACGGCGTCGTCTGCGCGCCGCACGCCGGCGCCGTGGAAGCCGGACGCGCGATCCTCGGCGAAGGCGGCAATGCGCTCGAAGCCATGGTGGCGATGGCGGCGACCATCGCGGCCGTCTACCCGCACATGAACCATCTGGGCGGCGACGGCTTTTGGCTGATCCACGAGCGATCCGGACGCATCCGCGCCATCATGGCGGCGGGCGCCGCCGGAGGCGACGCCCGCCCCGAGCTTTACCGCGAGTACGAGACCATCCCGCCGCGCGGCCCGCTGGCCGCGCTCACGGTGCCCGGCGCCGTCGGCGGCTGGATGGTGGCGCTGCAAGCGGCCAAAGCTGCCGGCGGCTCGCTGCCGCTCGACATTCTGCTGGCGCCGGCGGTTGCCCACGCCCGCAACGGCGTTGCGGCGTCGCGCAGCCAGGTGCGGCTCACGGCCGAGCACCTCGCCGATCTCGCGCCGGTGCCGGGTTTTGCCAAGGCCTTTCTGGTCGACGGCAAGCCGCCCGCGGTCGGCGCCATCGTCAAGCAGGAGGCGCTGGCGCAGACGCTCGCCCATCTCGGCCATGCCGGCCTCGACGATTTCTATCGCGGCGACGTCGGGCGCGAGATCGCCGCCGACCTCGAGCACATCGGCAGCCCGGTGACCCGCGACGATCTGCAAGGCTACCGCGCCACGCTCGCCGAGCCGCTGCGCGTCGATCTGCCCGCGGGCGCGATCTACAACACCGATGCGCCGACCCAGGGCGTCGCCTCGCTGATGATCCTGGCTTTGTTCGACCGTCTGGCCGTGCGCGAGGCCGAAGGCTTCGACCACGTGCATGGTCTGGTTGAAGCGACCAAGCGCGCGCTGCGCGCCCGCGACCGCGCCGTCACCGATCCGCATCATCTCGCCCATCCGCTGGAGCGCTATCTCGAAGCGCGCTTCATCGCCGGCGAAGCGATGAAGATCGACCGCCGCAAGGCGGCGCGCTGGCCGCTCGCGACCAGCGAAGGCGACACCATCTGGATGGGCGCGGCCGACGCGTCGGGCCTGGTCGTGTCCTACATCCAGTCGCTGTACTGGGAATTCGGCTCCGGCTGCGTGCTGCCGGCAACCGGCGTGCTGATGCAGAACCGCGGCGCCAGTTTCTCGCTGCAGGTCGGCGCGCTCAACAAGCTGGCGCCGGGCCGGCTGCCGTCCCACACCCTCAATCCGGCGCTTGCCGTGCTGGAGGACGGCCGCATCATGGCCTACGGCTGCATGGGCGGCGACGGCCAGCCGCAGACCCAGGGCGCGCTGTTCACGCGCCATGTGAATTTCCGCGAACCGCTCGCGGACGCGATCGACCGGCCGCGCTGGGTGCTGGGCCGCACCTGGGGCGCGCCGAAGACGGCGCTGCGGCTGGAATTGCGCTTCGACGGCAACCTCATCGACGCGCTGGCCGCCGCCGGCCACGACGTCGAAGTCCTGGACGAGCCCTATTCGGACATCATGGGGCACGCCGGCGCCGTGGTGCTGCACCGGGACGGCACGCTCGAAGGCGCCCACGACCCGCGGGCGGATGGCGGCGCGGCGGGGGTGTGAAAACGAAAGCCCAATGGCGAGGCGAAACGCGACAGGCTCGTCGGCAACGTCAGCATTTCGCCGGGGCCAACCGGCGGAAATTCATTGCGAGCCGCCGCCGTTCCTCTTAGACGACCCAGTTTTCGATCGACAGCGCGGGAATGTCGCGAAAATTCGTCTCATTGTTGGTCACCAGAATGCACTCGCTGCTGATCGCGTGGCCGGCAATCATGCGATCAAAATCCCGCCCTCTTGCCCAACCGCACTGGGCGATGATCCGGCCGTAGGCAACGGCGGCCGCGGCATCGAACGGCAAGACGGGCAGCCCGCGCAGCAAAACCTCCAAGCGTGCCTGCCGGATGGCCGTGAAGATCGGATCCCGGTAAAGCCCTCTCTGCAATTCAGCAAGGCTCAACGCCGACAACAAAACCTGACCACCATGCTCGGACAGCTTATTGAGGACCGTGTCCGTGCCGTCGCGCGCATGAATGGCGATGTTGGTGTCGATCAGGTAGGGCACGACGCGGCCGACTGTCAGTCGCGCCGGCGCACTGGAACTTCGATCGCGCGCCTTTTTTCGACAGGGCGGGGCTTGGGCATGCGTCGGAGCGCGGCGACAACGTCGCTCATCGTATTGCGCGCTGGAAAGATCGTGATGACGTCGCCGAGGCGGGTAATTTCCAGATCCACATCAGTTTCTGCATAGGCCAGCTCGGCCGGAATGCGAATGGCCTGGCTGTTGCCGGATTTGAATGCGCGGGTTCGTGGCATCGGTACGTCGTGTCTTGTCAATGGGTAGCAGCGCCGGCCTTGTCCGTCAATCCATGTATATACTTTAGTCGCGACGGCGCCGCCCCCAACGAACAAAGGGCCCGCCGGAATTACCTTCCGGCGAGCCTTTGCCAAATAACGTCCGGATTGCTTCTTGTTATTTTTCCTGCTTGGCGCCGGCGTCGGTCGAACCCGGGCTCTTGTCCTTCTGCTGCGTCTGGTCGGCCGGAGCCGGGACCTTGCTGCCGCTGGTCGCTCCGGGCATGCTGCTGTTCACATTGCCAGACTGCGCCAAGGCGCCGCCGCCGGCCATGGCCACGAGCGCAGTTGCGATCAAAAGGGATTTCATTGTCATAGGACGTTGCCTCTCCGTTTGAAGAACGTTTTTTGCTGCGGTCCCGCTTCGCGATGTCCGCACCTGGAGAAAACGCCCGATGAATTGATTTGTTCCTGGTTTAAGGAACGTCGTATCAGCTGCCAGCGGCGTTGTCCGCCACGCCGCCGCGCGAAGGTGAATTCAACGAACGCCGCGTTCGCGATCTTTCTGCGCGGTGTTCAACGGCGCGGCGACGGCCGCCCGGCCGCCGCTTAGCTCGGCTGCATCGGCGACAGGCCCAGCCGTTCCATCAGATCGCGATCGCGATCGCGGCCGGGATTCGGCGTGGTCAACAGCTTCGGCCCGTAGAAGATCGAGTTGGCGCCGGCGAGAAAACACAGCGCCTGGGTCTCTTCGCTCATGTCCTCGCGGCCGGCGGAAAGCCGCACCACCGAGCGCGGCATGGCGATGCGGGCAACGGCGACGGTGCGGACGAACTCGAGCGGCGCGAGGATCTGCTCGGCGGCAAGCGGCGTGCCGGCGACGCGCACCAGCATGTTGATCGGCACCGATTCCGGATGCGCCGGCAGGCTCGCCAGCGTCGCGATCATGCCGACGCGATCCTCGCGGCTCTCGCCCATGCCGACGATGCCGCCGCAGCAGACATGGATGCCCGCTTCGCGCACGCGCGCCAGCGTCTCAAGGCGCTCCTGATAGGTGCGGGTGGTGATGATCTCCCGGTAGAACTCGGGCGAGGTGTCGAGATTGTGGTTGTAGAAATCGAGGCCGGACGCTTTGAGCCGGCTGGCCTGCGCGGCGGTGAGCATGCCGAGCGTGGCGCAGGTTTCCAGCCCGAGCGCTTTGACGCCCTCGACCATGGCGCAAACCGCTTCGAGCTCGCGATCCTTCGGTTCGCGCCACGCCGCTCCCATGCAGAAGCGGCTGGCGCCGGCCGCCTTGGCGGCGCCCGCTTCGTCAAGCACGGCCTCAAGCGTCATCAGCTTTTCCGCCCGCACTCCGGTGTCATAGCGCGCGCTCTGCGGGCAATACGCGCAGTCCTCGGGACAGCCGCCGGTCTTGATCGAGAGCAGCGTCGAGATCTGGACCTCGGCGGGTGCGAAGTTCGCACGGTGCACGCTCTGGGCGCGGAACATCAGGTCCGGGAACGGCAGGTCGAACAGCGCGCGGACCTGCTCGCGGCTCCAGTCGTGGCGGAGTTCGGGCGTCGTGGCCGCAGCCCCCTCACCCCAACCCGCTCCCTGCCGGGGCGAGGGAACTCGCTGAGCATGCCGCTCGGTCTCGGTCACAGCCAGACGTCTCCGTTGCCAATGAGCGACTGTAGCGCGGATCACCTGGAAGCAAAATCCGGGCTACAATGGCGGGCCAGCCTGGCGAGGGAAACCATGATTTCGAAGCCAACGTCCGCTTTGGCCATTGCGTGTCTGCTCACCGCCGGCGCCATGCCGGCCGCCGCGCAGGATTGGCCGACGCGGCCGGTCACCATGGTGGTGCCGTTCCCGCCCGGCGGCGGCACCGACGTGCTGGGGCGCATCGTCGGCCGGCGGCTGTCCGAGACGTTGGGCCAGCAGGTCGTCATCGAAAATGTCGGTGGCGCCGGCGGCATGATCGGCTCGGCGCGGGTCGCTCACGCCACGCCCGACGGCTACGAATTCGTCCTCGGCAGCAGGGCCGACGCCATCAACCAGACGCTCTACAAGCACCCGGCCTATAATCTGAAGGAAGACCTCGTGCCGGTCATCCTGATCGCCGATCAGGCGATGGTGCTGCTGGCGCGCAAGGATCTGCCGGTCGAGGGCCTGCAGGATTTCATCGCCTATGTCAGGACGCACCAGGCCGCATTGCACTCGGGCTCCGCCGGCATCGGCTCCACCGGCTATGTCGATTGCGCGCTGCTCAACCAGGCCATCGGGGTCACCGTGCAGGACATTCCCTATCGCGGCGGCGGGCCGGCGATCCAGGACCTGATCGGCCAGCAATTCGATTACTTCTGCACCTTGAGCCCGACCGGCGTGCCGCCGGTCCAGGCCGGCCTGGTCAAGGGCCTTGCGGTGCTGGGGCGGGACCGCTTGCCGGCGCTGCCGGAACTGCGGACCACCTACGAGCAGGGCTTGGATTTTGCCGCCTCGACCTGGTTCGGCTTCTTCGTCCCCAAGGGCACGCCGGCGCCGATCGTCAAGAAGCTGCACGACGCCACCGCCGCGGCGATCAACACGCCGGCCGTCAAGGAGCAGCTCCTGGTCACGGGCACGTTCGTCGTGCCGCCGGAGCATCAATCGACCGACTATCTGCAAAGCATCATCGGGCCCGAGATCGAGAAGAACGGAGCGCCGCTCCGCGCCGCCGGCATGTCGATCGAGTAGCGGGGAAAGGCCGCCTTATATTGACGGCAGGATCCGATGCGCAGCGGAACCCGACAACAAGTGAAGACAGCGAGTGAACACCGTGAGTGAAGACAGCGAGCGAAAGCAAAGCCCAACCGTGCCGGATGTGGAGCCGGAGAAACCCGAACGCCCGCCCGATCGCCTGTCGAACGATCCGCGCAGCCCGTATTACGATGCCGAGGTGCTCCAGCGCGACGTCGGCATCCGCTTCAAGGGCGTCGAGAAGACCAATGTCGAGGAATATTGCGTCAGCGAAGGCTGGGTCCGGGTCGCCGCCGGCAAGGCCAAGGACCGCCACGGCAATCCGCTGACCATCAAGCTCACCGGCAAGGTCGAGCCGTATTTCAAATAAACACCCTCCCCTGCAGGGGGAGGGTCGGCGAGCGGAGCGCAGCCGGGGTGGGGCCGTCCCCGAAGTTCATTCCCGCCCGACGCCGCCGAAGGCGGCATAACGATCATCCGCACGCCAGCGCGTAAATATGCTGCACGCCCGGCGGCAGCGGCATGTCGCGCCAGGTTTCGCCGCCGTCATGGGTGCCGAACACCTCGCCGTAGCGCGCGGCGACATAGACCTGGCCGGGGTCGGAGTGATGCAGGCCGACCGACATCAGCGTGCCGTGCGGCTGCACCCTGTCGAAGCGCTGCCAGGTGTGCCCGACATCCCGGCTGCGGTAGAGCGCACCATCCTTGGACGACGCCGCGACGCTCAGACAGGCATAGAGCGTGTTGGGGTCCTGCGGCGATACCTTGATGTCGCGCCCGTAGGTAAAGGGCGAGAAGCGGTCGACCCGCAAATCCTCCCAGCTGCCGCCCTGATCGCGGCTGCGGAACAGGCCCATGCGCACGGCGATGATGACGCCGTCCGGATCGGCGGCGCTGGTGCAGACGGCGTGGCCGTCCAGCATGCCTTCCGCCTCGGTATCGCTGACCAGCTTGCTGCGCAGCCGCGGCTCCGCTTCGGCAAGTCGCAGCAGATCGGCGCTGCAATCGCTCCAGCTCTCGCCGCCGTCGGTCGAGCGCATCACGCCCGAGACTTCCAGCACGGCATAGATTTCGCCCGGCCGGCGCGGGTGCCGCGCAAACCGCATCACCCGGCAGCTAAACGGCATCTTGGCGTGAACCGGCAATTGCGGATCGGCCCCGCGCTTCCAGCTCTCGCCGCCGTCGTCGCTGCGGTAGACCGAGACCGGCGAGCCGCCAGCCAGCAGGCGTTTCGGCTCGGCGGCGTCCGGCAGGAACGACCAGATCTGCACGCCGCGGTCGGGAAAATCGGCACGGCGAAAGCTCCGGCCGCGATCGGCGCTGCGATAGACGCCGTCGGCAGTGCCGGCGAACACCAGATCGGGATCGTGCGGATGCACGAAGACAGTGAATGCTTCGACCTCGCGGAGCGCATGCGCCCAGTCCGCGCCGTCGGCGGCGCAGCGAAACACCCCGGCGAGGCCGCCCTGCTGGCTGGCGTAATAGCCGCCGACACCGGCGAACACAGTGGATTGAGCCATTGATTGAGCCATTGGCGCGATCCTCCCGCATCATTTTGCCGGATGATATTTCACCGCCGCTGCTTCGACAATGCGCCTCAATGCAGCCTCGGCTGCGCCGCGACCGTGCGAAGCTCGAGCGCGCCGATCAGCGCCGCGCGGCGTTGCTCGGCCTTGGCTATTTCATCGGCCGCCTCTGCGGCGGTGCTGCGGTTCGAGCCCCAGAGTACGATGCCGCCGAGCAACGCCGCCACGGCCGCCATCATCACCGCCGGATCGAAACGCAACGCGCCGAACAACAGCCCGATGAGAACAACGCCGCCGCCCGCCGTCGCGATGCGCGCCGCCAGGATAAGCTTGCGGCAGCTCTCGATCCTGTCGGCCAGCGCTTCGATCTGCGCCTCGAGGCGCTCGATCTCATCGTGCGGGTCGATGCCGGTGGCAAGGGCGGCGAGATCATCCATGGCAGGAGCATACACCGCGCCGTGTTATATGCGACGGTGGCCGGACGGCCTCGCGCAACAAGCAAGCAGGGCCGCGGCCGCTGGCCGCCCGTCAGACGCCGCCGCCTCCCGGAGACCTCGCATGTCCCGCATTGCAGCCCTTGTCATTCTCGCCATCGCTCTGGTTGGATGCGATGCGATCAGTACGCTGGTTGATGGCGTGAAATATGCGAGCGCCGTCGAGAACGATTTGGCGGCTTCGACCGGCATGAAGCCGCAGGTCGGCTTCGCCTGGCACAATGGACGGCTCACCACCGTAACGGTGACGTTTCCCCGGCTCTATGCAGCCAAGCCGTTGGAACAGCTCGCCGACACGGTGCGCCGCTCGGTCGCAAGCCGGTTCAACCAAACGCCCGACGATATCGTGCTGAGCTTTTCGCTCGGGCAAACGCCGCCGGGGACGGCCGCGCAGTGGCGTCAGCCGCCGCAAGATGCCAGGGCGGAGCTTTGATTGCCGCTGCGGCTATTCCGCCGCCACCCGCGTCGCCGGATCGATCGCCTCGACGCGCGCCGCGCAATACTTGAATTCCGGAATCTTGCCGAACGGATCGAGCGCCGGATTGGTGAGCAGGTTCGCCGCGGCTTCGACGAAGGCGAACGGAATGAACACCACGCCGTCGGGAATGCCGTCGTCCTGCCGGGCGGCGAGTTCGACCACGCCGCGGCGGGTGGCGACGCGGATCATGTCGCCGGGCTTGATGCCGAGCCGGGCGATGGTGCCGCGCGACACCGAAGCCACCGCGGCGGGCTCGATGGCGTCGAGCATCGTGGCGCGGCGCGTCATGGCGCCGGTGTGCCAATGTTCGAGCTGGCGGCCGGTGGTGAGAATGAAGGGATAGTCCTCGTTCGGCGTCTCGTCCGGCGGCGTGAGCTTGGCGGCGACCAGCTTGCCGAAGCCGCCGGGGCGCGGGAAGCCCTTGTCGAACACCACGTCGTGGCCGGGCTGGTCGGGCGCATCGGCCGGATAGGTGACGGCGCCCTCGCGCGCCACGCGCTGCCACGAGATATTGTCAAGCGACGGCATCAGCGACGCCATCTCGGTGTAGAGTTCATCCGGGCCCTGGTAGTTCCACGGCAAGCCGATGCGGCGGCCGATCTCCTGGATCAGCCACCAGTCGTGGCGGGTATCGCCGGGCAGCGGCAGCGCCTGGCGGCCCATCTGCACCTGGCGGTTGGTGTTGGTCACCGTGCCGTCCTTCTCCGGCCAGGCCGAGGCCGGCAGGATCACATCGGCATAGACCGCGGTCTCGGTGAGGAACAGGTCCTGCACCACGAGATGCTCGAGATGCGCCAGCGCCTGGCGGGCATGATTGAGATCGGGGTCGGACATCGCGGGATTCTCGCCCATGATGTACATGCCCTTGATCACGTCGGCATGGACCGCGTCCATGATCTCGACCACGGTGAGGCCCTTCTTTGGATCGAGCTTCATGCCCCAGGCATCTTCGTAGCGGGCGCGGATTTGCGGGTCCTCGACCGACCTGTAATCGGGAAAGAACATCGGGATCAGGCCGGCGTCGGACGCGCCCTGCACGTTGTTCTGGCCGCGCAGCGGATGCAGCCCGGTGCCCGGCCGGCCGATCTGGCCGGTGATCAGCGACAGCGCGATCAGGCAGCGCGCATTATCGGTGCCGTGGGTGTGCTGCGAGATGCCCATGCCCCAGAAGATGATCGCCGACTTCGCCCGCGCGAACTTGCGCGCCACGGTGCGGATGACGTCGGCTTCCAGCCCGCAGATCGGCGCCATCTCTTCCGGCGTGTAATCCTTGATGCTGTCGGCAAACTGCCGGAAGCCCTCGACATAGGTCTGGATATACTGCTCGTCGTAGAGCTTTTCGGATACGATGGTGTTGAGGATGCCGTTGAGCATCGCCACGTCGGTACCGTTCTTGAACTGCAGCATGTGGGTGGCGTGGCGCTTGAGCGCCTGGCCGCGCGGATCGGCCACGATCAGCGTGGCGCCGCGCTTGGTCGCCTGCTTGAAGAAGGTGGCGGCGACCGGGTGATTTTCGGTCGGGTTGGCGCCGATGACAAAAATCACCTCGGAATTCTTGCACTCGTTGAAGGTGGCCGACACCGCGGCCGAGCCGACACCCTCCATCAGGGCGGCGACCGAGGAGGCGTGGCACAGCCGGGTGCAATGGTCGACGTTGTTGGTGCCGAACCCGGTCCGCACCAGCTTCTGGAACAGATAGGCTTCCTCGTTCGAGCCCTTGGCCGAGCCGAAGCCGGCCAGCGCCTTGGAGCCGTCGCGGTCGCGGATTGTCTTCAAGCCCGCGGCGGCGCGGTCGAGCGCTTCGTCCCAGGTCGCTTCGCGGAAATGGGTCCACGGATTCGACGGGTCGATCTCTTCATGGGGAATTTTCGGCACGCCGTCCTTGCGGATCATCGGCCTGAGCAGGCGCTGCGGATTGTGCACGTAATCGAAACCGAAGCGGCCCTTGACGCACAGCCGGTTTTCGTTGGCCGGCCCGTCCTGGCCGGTGACGTAGAGCAGCTTGTCGTCCTTGATGTGATAGGTCAGCTGGCAGCCGACGCCGCAATACGGGCATACGCTGTCGACCGCGCGGTCGGCCTTGCCGGTGAAGACATTGTTCGCGTCGACCAGCGTCGCCGGCATCAGCGCGCCGGTTGGACAGGCCTGCACGCATTCGCCGCAGGCGACGCAGGTCGAGGCGCCCATCGGATCGTCGAAATCGAACACGATCTTTTCGCCGTGGCCGCGGCCGGCCATGCCGATGACGTCGTTGACCTGGACTTCGCGGCAGGCGCGGACGCAGAGATTGCATTGGATGCAGGCGTCGAGATTGACCGCCATCGCCGGATGGCTGCGGTCGGGCGCCGGCGCATGCCGGCGCGGGAAGCGGCCCTGCGCGACGTTCATGCCGGCGGCCACCTTCCAGAGCTGGGAATCCGGATCGTGGGCGTGCGCCTGATCCGGCTGGTCGGTCAGCAACAGCTCGGCCACCATGCGGCGCGCGGTCTTGGCGCGGTCGGTCGCCGTCTTGACCTTCATGCCGGGAGCGGGATTGCGGATGCAGCTGGCCGCGAGCACGCGCTCGCCTTCGATCTCGACCATGCAGACCCGGCAATTGCCGTCGGGTCGATAGCCGGGCTTGGGCAGATAGCACAGGTGCGGCAGCGCGATGCCGATGCGCTCGGCAGCGCCGAAGATCGTCTCGCCGTCGCGGATATCGACGTCGCGGCCGTCGATGCTGAAGGTCGTGTGAGTGGCAGCGTTGGCGGTGGCCGCTTCGCCTTTGCCGGCGACCTTGTCGGCTGGCGCGGTATGCGCGACGCCCGGCTTGCCGTCGCCATAGTTCGGGCCGCCGGCAGCGCCCTTGTTGTCGTGGCCGTAGCCGACCGGCTTTTGTCCGTTGCCATCGCTCATTGCATCAGCTTTCGATCACCAGCGTCCCAGCGGCTTCGCGAGTTCTTCGGGAAAATATTTTAGCACACACAGCAAGGGATTGGGCGCCGCCTGGCCGAGCCCGCAGATCGAGGCGTCGCGCATCAAGGCCGACAGCTCATCCAGAAGGGCGGCGTCCCACGGGCCGTTGGCCATGAGCTCGGCGGCCTTCTCGGTGCCGACCCGGCACGGCGTGCACTGGCCGCAGCTCTCGTCCTCGAAGAACTTGATGAGATTGAGCGCCACCGCCTTCATGTCGTCGCGGTCCGACAGAATCACAACGGCGTGCGACCCGACGAAGCAGCCGTATTTCTCCAGCGTGCCGAAGTCGAGCGGGATGTCGGCCATCGCGGCCGGCAAGATGCCGCCCGAAGCGCCGCCCGGCAGATAGGCCTTGAAAGCGTGCCCGTCCGCCATGCCGCCGCAGAACTCGTCGATCAGTTCGCGCGCGGTGATGCCGGCCGGCGCCAGCTTGACCCCGGGATTCTTGACCCGGCCGGAGACCGAGAAGCTGCGAAAGCCCTTGCGCTCGTGACGGCCCTGCGAGGTGAACCAGTCGACGCCCTTCTCGACGATATCGCGGACCCAGAACAGCGTCTCGACGTTCTGTTCGAGCGTCGGGCGGCCGAACAGGCCGACCTGGGCGACGTAGGGCGGACGATGGCGCGGCAATCCGCGCTTGCCCTCGATCGATTCGATCATCGCCGATTCTTCGCCGCAGATATAAGCCCCGGCGCCGCGGCGCATATGGATTCTGGTGTGCTTGGACAGCCCGGCCCGCTCGACCTTGGCGATCTCGTCGATCAGCAATAGCCGCACCTCCGGGTATTCGTCGCGGACATACAGATAGGTGTCGGCGGCTTCGACGACCCAGGCGGCGATCAGCATGCCTTCGATGAAGCGGTGCGGATCGCGCTCCAGATAATAACGGTCCTTGAACGTGCCGGGCTCGCCCTCGTCGGCATTGACCGCGAACAGCCGCGGCGCCGGCTCGGCGCGGACCAGCGACCATTTGCGGCCGGTCGGGAAGCCCGCGCCGCCGAGGCCGCGCAGGCCGGCATCGCCGACGATTTTGATTATCTCGTCGCGGGTGCGCGTGCCGCCGAGGCAGGCCTTGAGCAGCGCATAGCCGCCGCCGGCCACATAGGGTTCGTACGCCGCCTCTGTCGCATGGCAATCGGCATGCGGCGGCTTCGCCGCGGCGGCGGCGACATTGGCGACGTCCGCCTGCATGACCTGGACATGGCCGACGGCGCAGACCGGGGCGCGGTCGCACGCCCCCATGCACGGCGCGCGCACCACGCGCACATTCGAGCCGAGTTTTTTCGGCAGTTCGGCCAACAAGCGCTCGGCGCCGGCCAACGCGCAGGACAGGGAATCGCACACCCGCACCGTCACCGGCGGCGGCGGCGCCTCGCCTTCCTTCACCACATCGAAATGGGCGTAGAACGTCGCCACCTCGTAGACCTCGGTGAGCGCGAGCCGCATCTCCTGCGCCAGGGCGGCAAGATGCGCCGCCGAGAGATAGCCGTAGCGGTCCTGGATCAGATGCAGATGCTCGATGAGAAGGTCGCGGCGGCGTTCACGGTCGCCGAGCAGCGCCCGCACCTCCTCGAGCGCGCGCGGATCGACCTGACGGCCTTTCGGGGTCCGCGGCGGCCGGCGTCGCCCGGTGCGCCCGCGCTCGGTGGGGGGCGAAGTCGGTGATTCACTGGTCAAACTCATTTTTTCCCTTAAGTCGAAAAGCGCTTAGAAGGCAAAAATGCTGATTGGCAGCAGCTAAACAAGCCTGGTTCGCCATAATCAATAGAGAATTTTCTTTGGAAAGTCCGCCCAACGCGGTGTCATTCAACCAAGCCTTCTCGGATGCTCGACCAATGTTTCGCAAGCCCGCGCACTCCCGCGACACTTGGCCCCATGCACACTTGGCCCCATGCACTTGGCCCCATGAGTGGCGATCGGCCATTTTCGAGCAGCTCCGTTTCGCGGCCCTGGGCCAAGCCGGGCAGTGGCTGCCGCCTTCTGCAACCACCGGCCCGGTTCCCGGTACAACCTGAGTAACCGCTTGACAACTATTAGTATTCAGCCGCATTGCGGCAGCCGGCAACCCGATCCACGGTTCGTATTGAAGCACACGTGGGCACCGCAACAATCCGTTGTCCGAAGCGACTCGGTGTCCAATGAACCGCACAAGTCGCCGTCATTAACTTTGGTCGAACTTGCTATTGGCATCGGCCTATAGGAACATTTTTAATGATACCGGAAGCCTGTCCGACGCGTCCTGGTTGGGACGTTTTGTTTGGCAGGCGCCAACAGGCCAAAAGTCGCACACAAAAGACTGCGGCAAGCGCCGATTGGGGGAACCAAGGAGGACCGCAGAATGGCTTTGCTCCCTTTTCTCGATCGTAGTCATTCGATCGCCAAGCCCGGATTCAACCGCTGGATGGTGCCGCCGGCGGCGTTGTGCATCCATCTCTGCATCGGCCAGGCTTACGCATTCAGCGTTTTCAATCTGCCGATGACCAAGCTGCTCGGCATCACCCAATCGGCGCCGGATGACTGGAATTTGCCCGAGCTTGGTTGGATCTTCTCCATCGCCATCTTTGTGCTTGGCACGTCGGCCGCGATCTTCGGCCGCTGGGTCGAAGAAGGTGGACCGCGCAAGGCGATGTTTGCCGCAGCGCTGTGCTGGGCGCTCGGATTCCTGATTTCCGCGATCGGCGTCTACATCCACAATATCTGGGTCGTCTATCTGGGCTACGGCCTGGTCGGCGGCTGCGGATTGGGCATCGGCTACATCTCGCCGGTGTCCACGCTGATCAAATGGTTCCCCGACCGGCCGGGCATGGCAACCGGCATGGCCATCATGGGCTTCGGCGGCGCGGCCTTCATCGCCTCGCCGCTCTCGGTCTGGCTGATGAGCCGGTTTTCGACTGCGACGCATGTCGGCGTCGCCGAGACTTTCCTTGTTCTCGGGGCTGTCTACTTCGTGTTCATGATCGTCGGCGCCTTCATCGTGCGCATACCGGCGCCGGGCTGGGCTCCGGAAGGCTACGTTGCGCCGACGCAAGCCTCAGGGCTGATCACCAGGAGCGACGTCTATGTCTACGACGCGCTGAAGACGCCGCAGTTCTGGTGCATCTGGATCGTGCTCTGCATCAACGTGACCGCCGGCATCGGCGTTCTCGGCCAGGCATCGGCCATGAGCCAGGAGATGTTCCCGGGCAAGATCACGGCGATCGCCGCCGCCGGCTTCGTCGGCCTGATGAGCCTGTTCAACATGGCCGGCCGTTTCTTCTGGGCGTCGACCTCGGACTATATCGGTCGCAAGAACACCTACTTCGTGTTCATGGTGCTCGGCTTCCTCTTGTATTGCGCGGTGCCTTATACCGGCTCGGTCGGCAGCGTGGTCGGCTTCGTGCTGTGCTTCCTGGTGATCATCAGCATGTATGGCGGCGGCTTCGCCACCGTACCGGCTTATCTGAGGGACATGTTCGGCACGCGCTATGTCGGCGCCATCCACGGCATGCTGATCACCGCGTGGTCGATGGCCGGTATCTTCGGGCCTGTGCTGGTCAACTACATCCGCCAGTACAACGTCGATCACGGCGTGCCGAAGGCACAGGCCTACAACACCACCATGTACATCATGGCCGGACTGTTCATCATCGGCTTCATCGCCAATTCGCTGATCAAGGCGGTGAACCAGCGCTACCACATGCGGCCCGATCATGAAGCGAACCGGGGTCAGATGGCCGTCAATGCCGCCAGCGAACCGGCGGGCGCGTAAGGGAGGGTATCATGGCAAGCGACAAGCAAACCGGCACGTCCACCCTGCAGCTGATCCTGGCCTGGGGATTCGTCGGCATCCCCTTGGCGTGGGGCGTGCTGCAGACGCTGCAAAATTCCATGAAGCTGTTCCAGTAAGCAACGCGACATCTGGCGCCAAACGACGGCGCGGCCCGCCAAGCCGCGCCGTTTTTAATGGACTGCACGTCAGCGGCCGGAACGCGGCCTGCGCCGGCGCCGCTGCCCAAGACCAAGGCAAAGCCCCGCCGACCCCCCGCATTGCCAATCAAGGCGTCGGGTCGAGAAACAACAGCCTGACCGTGCCTGGCTTGATGCTGAAGTGAGGCCTGGAATTGGCCGGCACCGGGGCCTGGTCGCCCATCATCTCCGCCGTCACCAGATAGATGCGGCCGCTGGCCGGATCGATCGCCATGGTGCGGGCGCCCTGTTGGGTCGGAACTGCCGGCAGCGCGACGAAACTGTCGGGCGACTTTTCGGCGACGACGGAGAGCGTGCCGTCGCGATTGGAGCTGTACGCCAGGCCGCGCTGCGGGTCGAAAGCCGCAAAGTCGGTGCCCGCCCCGATCGGCAGCGTCGCGATCACGGCGCCGGTGTCCGCGTTCATCACCACCATGACCTGGTTGGCGCAGGCGGCGAACAGCCGCGCATGCGCCCGGTCGATCGCGAGACCATGCGGCTTCTGGCAGGTCGGCATCGGCCAATGGGCGTCGGCCGTGTTGGTGGCCGTGTCCACCCGCACGATCTCGTTCTTCTCGGCGCCGTCGACGTAGAACTTGCCGTTGTTGCCGGTGTCGCCGAACTCCAGGCCGCCGCCGCCGTCGATCGTGGCGACCACCGCGTCGGTTTTCGGATCGATCACCGTCAGCTTGGCGGAATCGCCGTCGATGACGAAAATATGGCCGCTCGGCGGATCGAACACGATGCCGTCGGCGTCGCTCTCGGCCTTGATCTGCTTGACCGCCTTGAGCGTCGTCAGGTCGAACGCGACCACGACGCCGGCCTTGCCGTCATCGGTATATCCCTTGCCGGTCGCATGCGAGATGCCGATCCCATGGGTGCCGCCGGGCATGCCCTCGACGGTGCCGATCAGGTCGCCGCTGCGGCCGTCGACCACCGTGACCCGGTCGCCGTGCGCGACATAGACCCGGTGCGAATCGGCATCGAACACGACGTAGTCCCAACGGTCCGGCGGGCCCAGCGGAACGACCTTCGAGATGGTATAGCCGGATGGTGCGGCCGGCGATGCCGCCAGCACCGCGGCGCTGGGCGCAAATAGCGCTGCCGCAACGATGAAGGGCAACCCTATGGCTCGGTGCATTTGATGATGTCCTTTGGCTGACGTCTGTGGAGGACGCTGGGCCGCAACTGAATCCCGATCGAATGACTCGCGTGCCCGCGAAGGGCCGAACAGAGGCCTCACTGGGACTAAACCAACCAAATAGCCTTCGACTGCAACAATTTTAGGGCGCGGCCGCCAAGCCGCGCCCCTTTTTCATGTGCGCCGGCAGACGACACCGGCGGCTACGCCACCTTTGTCTTGAGATGCGGGAACATCGCATGCAGCGATTCCTGGTCCATCTCGGTCTTGAACTTGTGGCGGTCCTTCAGCGCGGCGGCCTTCTGCGCGGCGGGACGGGCGTTGATCTCATCGACCAGCCGCTTGATGTTCTTGTAGGTGTCCCAGGCGCCCTCGCCGATCACGTTCGGCAGCATGCGCGACCAGCCCCACACGTTCATGTCGACGATGGTGTAGGTATCGCCGAGCATGTATTTGTGCTTGGCGAGGCGGGCATCGAGAATGCCGGCATGGCGCTGCGCCTCGAAGACGTAGCGGTTGACCGCATACGGCAGCTTCTCCGGCGCGTAATTGCGGAAATGCACCGCCTGGCCGAAATACGGCCCGACGCCGGACGACACGAAGAACATCCACGACAACAGCTCGCCGCGCGCCTTGTCGGTCTTGGCCGGCAGGAACTTGCCGGTCTTCTCCGCGAGGTAGAGCAGGATCGCGCTCGAATCGAACACGGTGGCGTCGCCGTCGACGATGGCCGGCACCTTGGCGTTCGGATTGATCGCCAGATAGTCGCCCTTGTGCTGGTCGCCCTTGCGGGTGTCGACCGGAATGGCCTCGTACGGCAACCCGGCCTCTTCGAGAAACAGCGCGACCTTGGTCGGGTTCGGCGCACCGCTATAGTAGAACTTCAACATCGCTTGCATCCTTCTTGTTGTTTCACCAGACTCCTGGCGCATGATCCGGAAACATGGAAAAAAGTGGAGACCGGTCTTCCGAAAAGATCATGCTCCATCGAAAATGTCAGGGCGCAAATCGATTCCAGCTTGCAGCGATTTGCGTTCTAGTCGTTGACCGACAGCACCATGATCGGATCGGCGATCTTTTCCGGGGCGATCTCCTGGTCCAACGGCAGCACCGCGGTGCCGATCGCGAAGAACTCGATCACATGGGTCTGCCAGCCATGGCTGCCTTCGTGAATGTCGACGCCGACCACGCCTTCGGCTTTCGCCGCCGCGGCCTCGAACTGCATGCGCTCGATCGCGATCTCCCGCGCCTCGTACAACGCGGAGGTGAAATTCTCAAGCTCGACGTTGCGGCCCATGGAACCCAATCCGGACAGCATGCCGCGATGCGCCACGTGATAAACGCAGGAGCCCATCACCATCTCGACCGGCCGATAGCCCGAGTGCAGCAGCGACCAGAAATCCTGTCCCGACAGATCGGAGGTGAAAGGTCCGCCGTCATGCGCCCGGAAGCCCTTGTGGCCCTCGCCATGCACCACGCCGGTGCCGATGGCGATGAATTCCAGCAGCTGCGCGTCCCATTCCAGCCGCTTGATCGTCAGCTTGACGCCGACGATGCCGTCGGCCTGCATGGCGGTGGCTTCGGCGCGCATGCGGCTCATCGCCAGTTCGCGGGCGTGGTACATCGCCTTGGAGAGCACATCGAGTTCTTGGTTCTTGCTCCAGCTGCCGTACTGAATGCCGACGTGATAGACGCAGCTGCCGACGCACAGGCCGATCGGTTCGAACCCCGCCTTGCGTACCAGCAGGAATTCGTTGACCGAAAAATCCGACGTGAACACGCCGGTCGAATGCGCCGAGCTGCGCAGGCCCTTCAGGCGCTCCATGGCGTGAGCGGGAATCTCGGTCGTCATGTCAAATCGCCCCTTCGGCTTCGTTGGACGCGTAGGACTGGTGATGCGCCGTGGTGCCGGTCAGCGGCGTGCCGCCGGCGTGGGTGTCCACCACCATCTTGATCTCGTGCGGCAATGTCGTGCCGGGCCGCGCATCGACGGTGGTCGCGATCACGATATGGCGCGCCAGATAACTCTTCTGCCGGTCGTTGACTTCACGCTCGAACATCTCGCTGAAATTGATATGCGCCAGCACGCCGTTGCCCTGCGACCGCGCGTGCGCGCGCAATTGCTGATGGGCGCTGTGGCGCACGACGTCCCACAACTGGCTCAATTGCTGGGATTCGGTGTTGCCCCTCCAGGCCATCCGCGCGTTGCCGGCCCAATCGTTGATCCACTCGTAATGCGCGCCGATGGCGATGCCGGTCGGCACCACGTCGGCTTCCAGCAATTTAACGAATTCCAGCGCCGGAACGGTGGCGACGATCGGCTCGGCGCTCGGCGGCAGGCCTTCGACATAGACCGCGGTGCCCACCAGGGTGAAATCCATGCTGTTCTCGACGCCGAACGCAATGGTGCGCATCTTGACGTCGACCACCGCATTGGCGCCGGCCGCCACCGCTTCGTCGCGCAACCGGCGCAGCGCCATGTCCCAGCCCTGGTAATGGCCTTCCGTCCACGACCATCCATAGTGCAGCCAGCAGGTCGCCGAGACCGCGGCGATCGGCTTTAATCCATGCGACCGCGCGATCATCAATTCGGCCGGCGTCAGCGTCGCTATCCAGGGCAATTGTCCGCTGCGCACCCCTTCGAGACGGCGGCGGATCGCCGCCGGCACTTCGTCGTTCTTCAGACAGTTCTGGATGTCGGCCAGGCGCTCCGCATTGGCGGCCTGCTGCGCAACGGAGTCCGCGCTCGGCTTCTTGAAGATGTCGAACAGGCCCATCTCAGCTCGCCATGAAGTCGGACAGCGAGCGGCTCAGCGCTTGCGCATGCTCGCTCGCCTTTTTGGTCTCTTCGGCCAGCCGCACGAACCATTCCGCCGGGTCGAGGTTCTTGGTGCTGAGCGCGATGCCGCGCACCACCATGGCAATCGTCGCCTTCAACCGGCCGCTCTCGATCGCCAGATGATACCGGTTCTCGCCGAGCTCGACGGTGACGCCGGTGATCTTCGCGGCGCCGGCGAAGAAGCCGCGGCTTTCGTGAACGGTCACCAGTTCGGGCATGGCCTCCTTCAGGCGCAATGCGAACGCCTTCAGATTGCTCTCGGCATCGGCCTTGAAGCGGCGCAACCAGGCGGTCTGGGTGTCGAAATCGATATTCTGCGTCATTTCTGGATCGCAGCCGCGTTGACGCCCTGCATGCCGCGCACCAGCCGATCGCGAATGTCCACGAGCTTCGCTTCGCGGTCGCGGTCGCCGGCCGCGACCTGGCGTTCGATGTCGATCACCTCGTGCATGGTCTTGATCGTCTCGTCGGCCACCTGGGCCAGAACGTCGATGTTGCGCTGGTCGCCGCCGAGGCTGCGCGCCGCGCTGGTCGCTGCGTCGTGCGCGCCTTTCGACGCCAAGAGCGTGATCTGCCGCGCCGCCTCGTCGAGCTTTTCGGCCTCGTCGGCGGCGCGCCGGATATCGACCTGCACCACGGCCTGGCTCGCCACCGCCATCAGCCGCGGAATCACCACCAGCATGCCGTTGGAGACCTGCATGATGCGCGTCTCGGCGGCTTTCTTGTTCTGGCCGATCAGCGGGATCATCATCGCCGACCCGATCAGGGTTTCCCGCATCTGCGCGACCTTGCCGCGGAAATTCGCCAGCGCCGAGCGGAACTCCATGAAATCGGCGGCATCGGCCGCCTCGCCGCTGTGGACTGCGTTCTGCCGCAGCGTTTCCAGTTCCTGCTGGCCGCGGTCGAGCGCGATCTGGCCGGCCGCGATCTCGATCTTCAGGGCATGCAGGCTGTGGCGGATGGCAACCGCCTGCTGATCCAGCAGTTCGACCGCGACGGTCAAATCCGCCTTGGTCTTGCGCGCCTTGGCCTGTTCGGAATCCATCAGATCGAGAAATTTCTTGCGGTTCTCGGCAAAACCCTTGAACGCCGTGTGGGCGTCGGCCGCGGCGCCAATGAGGCGGCCGATCAGCCCCTTGCGCGCCGTCGGCGCGCCGCTGCCGGCTTCGGCCTGCAGATCCTGGATGCGCAAAATCTTGACGCCGTCGATGACGCTCGCGGCAATCCGTCCGACCTCGCCGGCATCGCCGAGCCGCACGCCGGTCAGCAATTGCCGCGACGATTGCGCGATGCCCGCCAGCACGCCGTCGCCATGGGACAGCATCGAGTTGGTGTTGCGGAAATCGACTTTCACCGCCGAAGCCTGCGCCGCCGCCAGATCGTCGGCGGCGAGATTGCCAACCTCGACCAGCCGTTCCGGCGCCGGCTCGGCCAATAGCCGCGCATCCGCCGCGACCGGCAGCGCTGCTGCCAGCGGCGCCGGCGGCGGGTGCGCCGGAGCCGCTTCAAGATTGTCGAACAGCGAGAGATCGAGCGGCGCCGTCGGCTTGGTATCCGCCATGGATCAATTCCTACCGAAAGCTCTGGCTTTCTGTTCGGTTTGGCCGAGCATCATGTTCCGGTCGACGCAGGATACCTGAGATGCAAGTCCGCCCACAAGTGGACGACCGCGCGGTCCGCTCTGCAACGCTAAAGCTTCATCAAAGCGTCATCCGGAAAACCGGTTCCCGGTTTTCCGAATGATTATGTTTAGTCAAACGAGAGGCCCTATCGGTTCAAAAGAGAAGCGATCGCGCTCGACGACGACGACCGCGCTCTCTCCTTAAAGGGCGCCGCCGCCTAGAACAATCCGACGATCTTGCCATCCGGCCCGATATCGATGGAATTGGCGGCCGGCACCCGCGGCAGGCCCGGCATGGTCATGATCTCGCCGCAGATGGCAACGACGAACTCGGCGCCCGCCGAGATCCGGACTTCGCGCACCGGGATGACGTGATCGATCGGCGCACCCTTGGCGTCCGGGTTGGTCGAGAAGCTGTACTGGGTCTTGGCCATGCAGATCGGGAACTTGCCGTAGCCCATCGCCTCGTAATTGGCGAGTTGATCGCGCACCGGCTTGTCGACCGCGATATCCTTGGCGCGATAGATCTCGCGGGCAATGGTGCGGATCTTTTCCAGGAGCGGCATGTCGTCGGGATACAGAAATTTGAGCTTGCTCTTGCCGGCCTCACAGACCTTGACCACGGCCTGCGCGACGTTCGCGGCGCCCGCTCCGCCCATCGCCCAATGGTCGGCCATGAACGCTTCGACGCCCAGCGCCTGGCACTTGTCCTCGACCAGCTTGATCTCGGCCTCGGTGTCGGCGGAAAATCGGTTGATCGAGATCACCGGCACGATGCCGAATTTCTGCACGTTCTCGACGTGGCGCTGCAAATTGCTCATGCCGGCCTCGAGCGCCTTGAGGTTCTCCTGCTTGAGGTCTTCCTTCTTGACGCCGCCGTGCATCTTGAGCGCCCGAATGGTGGCGACCAGCACCGCGCAGTCGGGGGCGATCCCGGCCTTGCGGCACTTGATGTCAAAAAACTTCTCGCCGCCGAGATCGGCGCCGAAGCCCGCTTCGGTCACCACGTAATCGGCAAGCTTGAGCGCGGTCGTGGTCGCCAGCACCGAGTTGCAGCCGTGGGCGATGTTGGCGAACGGCCCGCCATGGATGAAAGCCGGCGTGCCTTCCAGGGTCTGCACCAGGTTGGGCGCCAATGCTTCGCGCAGCAGCACCGTCATGGCGCCGTGCGCCTTGAGGTCGGCGGCGCGCACCGGTTTGCGCTCGCGCGTGTAGCCGACGATGATGTTGCCGAGGCGCTTCTTGAGATCGTCGAGATCGCGCGCCAGGCAGAAGATCGCCATGACCTCGGACGCGACCGTGATGTCGAAGCCGTCCTCGCGCGGGAAGCCGTTGGCCACGCCGCCGAGCGACGACACGATCGAGCGCAGCGCCCGATCGTTCATGTCGAGCACGCGGCGCCACGCGACGCGGCGCTGATCGATGCCCAGCGCGTTGCCCCAGTAGATGTGGTTGTCGATCATGGCGGCGAGCAGGTTGTTCGCCGAGGTGATGGCGTGAAAATCGCCGGTGAAGTGCAGATTGATATCTTCCATCGGCACCACCTGGGCATAGCCGCCGCCGGCGGCGCCGCCTTTCATGCCGAATGACGGACCGAGCGACGGTTCCCGCAGGCACAGCATCGCCTTCTTGCCGATGTGGTTGAGCGCATCGGTCAGGCCGACCGTGGTCGTGGTCTTGCCCTCGCCGGCCGGCGTCGGCGTGATGGCGGAAACCAGGATGAGCTTGCCGTTGGGCTTGTCTTGCAGCGATTTGACGAAGTCCATCGACACCTTGGCCTTGTAATGGCCGTACGGCTCGAGATTTTGCGGCGCGATGCCGAGCCGCTCGCGGGCAACATCGAGGATCAGCCGCTTCTCGGCGGCCTGCGAAATTTCAATATCGGATTTCGGCGATTGGTGCTGTGAGGCGGGCATGAGAGCGGATCCATGCAGTTGGGGTGGAAGGGAAATTCGGTGATTGCTGAGCGCGTCATGGCCGGGCTTGTCCCGGCCATCCACGTCTTCCAGCGAGCGAAGACGTGGACGCCCGGCACGAGGCCGGGCATGACGGTGGTGATTTCATGTAAATCGGCCTTGAGCTGCGAGGTTGACGGACTTCGCCCACTCGCCGGCTTCGATCTTCTTGCCGTCGGCGGGCTGAACGCGGGTGACCTTGAAGCGCCCGTCGGCGCAGACCACGGTGAAGCCGTCGGCTTCGACCACGGCGATCTCGCCGAGCTTGCCGGCGATGCCCTTCGGGTCTTTCGCCGGCAGCGGCCTGGCGTCGAAAATCTTCAGCTGCTGGCCGTCGAGCGTGGTCCAGGCGCCGGGCGCCGGATTGCAGCCGCGGATCAGCCGGTCGATCTGCTGCCACGGCTTGCCCCAGTCGATCTTGGCATTGTCGGGGCCACAGCGGCCTTCGTAGGTCGCCTTCGACTCGTCCTGCGGAAGGCGCGGCGCCTTGCCGGCCTTGACCAGATCGACCGCCTCCAACATGGCCTCGACGCCCATCGGGAACAGCCGGTCGAAATAAACCGTGCCGAGCGTGTCGGTCGGACCGATCGGCGTCGTCTTCTGGATCAGCACGTCGCCGGTATCGAGGCCGTTGTCCGGCCAGAAGATCGACAGCCCAGTTTCGCTTTCGCCCTTGATGATCGGCCAGTTGATCGCGCTGGCGCCGCGATAGGCCGGCAACAGCGAGGGGTGATACTGAATTGAGCCGTGGGTCGGTATGGTGAGAAATTCTTCCGGGACGAACAGCGTCACGAACGCCATCACCTGAAGGTCGGGCTTGAGCGCCCTGAACTCCTCCCACACCTCGGGCTTCTTGTAGGTTTCCGGCTGATGAACCGGGAGCTTCGCGGCGAGCGCGGCTTCCTTCAACGGATCGGCCTTGGCGCCCGGCTTCTCGGGCGCGACATAGACGGCGACGACGTCTTCGCCGCGCTTGAGCAGCGCTTCCAGCACCGCCTTGCCGAACGCCTGCTGGCCGTGAACAACAATACGCATTGGTCGTCCTCTCCCAAAACTCCTGATGTCATGCCCGCGAAGGCGGGCATCCAGTAAACATCGATCGTCCGGCGACTACTGGGTCCCCGCCTTCGCGGGGACGACAATCCATCACGCCGCCTCGGCTTTCGCCGGCTTCTCCGGCGCGGTGATCGCACCCGACACCTTGATGTCGGCAATCTCCTTGGCCGAATAGCCGAGCACGGCACGCAAAATCTCTTCGGTGTGCTCGCCGAGCAGCGGCGACCGCCGCACGTCGGCCGGCGAGTCCGACAATTTGATCGGGTTGCCCACGGTCAGATACGCGCCGCGCTTGGGATGATCGACCTCGACCACGGTGCCGGTGGCGCGCAGCGATTGTTCCTCGGCGATCTCCTTCATCGACAGGATCGGTCCGACCGGGATGTCGTGCTCGTTGCAGATGTCCATGACCTCGAACTTGGTCTTGGTCATGGTCCACTGCTCGATGGTATCGAAAATCTGCCGCAGCCGCGGCAGCCGCGCCGGCGGCGTGGCGAAATCCGGTTCGGTCTTCCATTCCGGCTTGCCGATGAGCTCGCAGATCGCGCCCCACACCGGCGCCTGGGTGATGAAATAGATATAGGCGTCGGGATCGCTCTCCCAGCCTTTGCATTTGAGAATCCAGCCCGGTTGACCGCCGCCGGAATCGTTGCCGGCGCGCGGCGTCGCCGCACCGAACGGCACGCCCTCGCCATATTGGCTGTACTCGCTCAGCGGACCGGCCTTGAGTCGCTGCTGGTCGCGCAATTTCACCCGGGCGAGATTGAGCACGCCGTCCTGCATGGCGGCCAGCACCTTTTGGCCGCGGCCGGTGCGGACGCGCTGGTAGAGCGCGGCCACGATGCCGAGCGCCAGATGCAGGCCGGTGCCGGAATTGCCGATCTGCGCGCCGGTGACCAGCGGCGGACCCTCGCGGAAGCCGGTGGTCGAGGCCGCGCCGCCGGCGCACTGCGCGACGTTCTCGTAGACCTTGCAGTCTTCATACGGCCCGGGGCCGAAACCCTTGACCGAGGCGACGATCATGCGCGGGTTGAGCTTGTGGATGTGCTCCCAGGTCAGTCCCATGCGGTCGAGCGCGCCGGGCGCGAAATTCTCCACCAGCACGTCGCACAGCTTCACCAGGCGATCGAGGATTTCCTTGCCCTTGGGATGCTTGGAGTTGATCGTGATCGACCGCTTGGAGCCGTTGAGCATGGTGAAGTAGAGGCTGTCGGCGCCCTTGACGTCGCGCAACTGGGTGCGCGTGATGTCGCCGACGCCCGGCCGCTCCACCTTGATGACGTCGGCGCCCATATAGGCGAGCAGCTGCGTGCAGGTGGGCCCCGACTGCACGTGGGTGAAGTCGAGGATCTTGACGCCTTCGAGCGCCCGGCCCGCTTGCCCGAACGGCTTTGCCGACGGCCGCGGGCGCCCATTGCCGTTGCGCGCCGCTTTCGCCGCCGGCTTTTTGGTTTTCAGCTTTACGACTTTTGCGGCCGCTCTTTTCACAGCCGTTTTTGCTCTTGCGCTGCCGACTTTTGCACTTTTGGCCTGCTTTTTCGTCGCCGTGTTTTTCGTCGCCATGTTTCCTCTCCTTGACGTCCTTATTTCTTGCGGACCACGCTTTGCGGATTGAGCTTGCCGATGCGGCCGCTCTCGGTGCCGGCCGCCGGGTCGATCACCGCGTTGATCAGCGTCGGCTTGCCCGAGTCCATGGCGGCGTCGACGGCGCGCTTCAACTCGTCGGGCGTTGTCGCATTGGCGCCGACGCCGCCGAACGCCTCCATGATCTTGTCGTAGCGCGCGTCCTTGACGAAGACGGTCGTCGCCGGGTCCGCGCCGCCGGCGGCATTGGCGTCGGTGCCGCGATAAATGCCGTTGTTGTTGAAGACGACGACGCAGATCGGCAGGCCATAGCGGCAGATCGTCTCCACCTCCATGCCGGAGAAACCGAAGGCGCTGTCGCCCTCGACCGCGAGCACCGGCTTGCCGGTCTCCACCGCGGCCGCGACGGCAAAGCCCATGCCGATGCCCATGATGCCCCAGGTGCCGACGTCGAGGCGTTTGCGCGGCTGGTACATGTCGATGACGCCGCGGGCGAGGTCGAGCGTGTTGGCGCCTTCGTTGACCAGGATGGCGTCTGGCCGCTCCTTGATGACGGTGCGCAGCGCGCCGAGCGCGCTGTGGAAGTCCATCGGCGCCGCGTTCTTCATCAGCCGCGGCGCCATCTTGGCGATGTTCTCGTCTCGCTTCGACTTGATGGCGCCGACCCAGTCGGCCGGCGGGGCCGGCCAGTTGCCGTCGATGCCGTCGAGCAGCGCCGCCACGCAGGAGCCGATATCGCCGACCAGCGGCGCGACGATGGCGACGTTGCTGTCCATCTCCTTGGGCTCGATGTCGACCTGGATGAACCGCTTCGATCCAGGCTCGCCCCAGGTCTTGCCCTTGCCGTGCGACAACAGCCAGTTGAGGCGGGCGCCAATCAGCATGACGACGTCGGCGTCTTTCAACACCGTCGAGCGCGCGGCGCCGGCGCACTGCGGATGGGTGTCGGGCAACAGGCCCTTGGCCATGCTCATCGGCAAGAACGGAATGCCGCTGTTCTCGACCAGGGCGCGGATCGCGTCGTCGGCCTGCGCATAGGCCGCGCCTTTGCCGAGAATGATCAGCGGCCGCTTGGCGCCCTTGAGGATATCGAGCGCCCGCTTGACGGCGGCCGGCGCCGGAAGCTGCGCCGGCGCCGGATCGATGACCTTGACCAGCGACCTGGCGCCCGCCGCCGCGTCCATCGCCTGCGAGAACAGCTTGGCCGGCAGATCGAGATAGACGCCGCCCGGACGGCCCGAAACGGCGGCGCGGATCGCGCGCGCCACGCCGATGCCGATGTCGGCGGCATGCAGCACGCGGAACGCCGCCTTGCAGAGCGGCTTGGCGACCGCCAGCTGGTCCATCTCTTCGTAGTCGCCCTGCTGCAAATCGACGATCTCGCGCTCGGACGAGCCCGAGATCAAAATCATCGGAAAGCAGTTGGTCGTGGCATTGGCCAGCGCGGTCAGACCGTTGAGGAAGCCGGGTGCCGACACCGTGAGGCAGATGCCGGGCGTCCTGGTCAGGAAGCCGGCGATCGCGGCGGCGTTGCCGGCGTTCTGCTCATGCCGGAACGAGATGACGCGGATGCCGGCGGCTTGCGCCATGCGGCCGAGGTCCGTGATCGGGATGCCGGGCACGCCGTAGATCGTGTTGATGCCGTTGAGCTTGAGCGCATCGATGACGAGGTGAAAGCCGTCCGTCAGCTCCTGCTCGGCGGCGACATCGGCCGCCATGCCGGCGGCGTCGCGTTTGTCTTTTACTGCTGCATCAGCCATGGGACGCTCCCTTCATTATCTGTTGCCCGTCATCCTGAGGTGCCCGCCGCGGGCGGGCCTCGAAGGATGCACCGCCTGGGCCGTCGCCCTTCGAGGCTCGCTTTGCTCGCACCTCAGGGTGACGGAAAATCGCATCGTCAGTCCAGGTAATCGGCGTATTTGGCGACGTGCTCGGCGAGGCCGAGCGCATGATCGCGCACCAGGGTCTCGGCGCGCAGCGTATCGCGCGCCTCCAGCGCTTCGATGATGTGCATGTGATCGCGGATCGAACGGTCGACGCGATCCTTTTCGCCGATGGTCTTGCGCCGGATCATGCGCATGTGGGTGAACAGGTTCTCGGCGAGCTGGACCAGGACCGAATTGCGGCTCAGCCGAATGATGGTCTGGTGGAATTCGATATTGACCTCGGAATATTCATCGAGATGCGCGCGCACCTCGCCGTTGTCGAACGTGGCGAACATCTTGCGCAACGACGCCACCTCGACATCGCTGGCGCTGGCGGTGATGAGCCGCGCCGCCATGCTTTCGAGCGCCGCCCAGGCGGCGATCAACTCGATCACTTCGCGCCGGGTCTTGCGAACCACGTAGACGCCGCGCCGCGGCACCGAGTGGACAAAGCCCTCGCGCTCGAGTTGCGCCATGGCCTCGCGCACCGGGGTGCGGCTGATGCCGAAATCCTGCGCCAGGCTGCGCTCGTCGAGCCGGATTTCGGCGCGGCCGCGATAGACGTCCATCGCCGCGATGGCCTGCTTGAGGGCCACATAGGCCTGAGCCTTCAGGCTCGCCGGATTGGCCAGCGGATCGACGGTGACGCGCGGCGGCGATCCGGCGGGAGGGGCCGAACTATCACGGTGCAATAAAGCCGAAGCGCGCATTGGCATACATTATTCCAGCAATGAGCCCAAGGAAAGTGCGCCTTTTGCATCCGCCGTTCCGCTGCGTCCGGCTGCGGCGGAGGGTGCAGCCGGGCACCGCTGGCCGCTAACCCCTGAAGCTTGCCTTGGGTTCAGACCTGCTGGGCCAGCATGCGCGCCCGCATCGGCCGAAGTACGAACAGCGCCAAGACGACCACGACGAAATTCAAGATGGCGGTTACGACAAACACCATCTCCCAATTGCTGGCGTCCTTGATGACGTTGGCCAGCGGCACAAAAAACGCCGAGGTCCCTTTGGCGGTGTAGAGCAGGCTCAGGTTGACGGTGGCGAATTTGGTGCCGAAGGTATCGGTGCAGGTCGACGGGAACAGGCTGAAGATTTCGCCCCAGGTAAGAAAGATCAGGGCGGCGAACACCACGAAGCCCAGCGGCGCGTGGCCGAAGCTGCCGAGCAGCCAATAGGCGACGCCGCCGAGGCCGAACGCTATTGCCATGGTGTATTCGCGGCCGATGTGATCGGAGATCCAGCCGAACAGCGGCCGCGCTCCGCCATTGCAGATATTGTCGATGATCAGCGCCGCGCTCAGCGTGGTGGCGCCCCAGAACACGATGGTATCGGTGATATTGAAGTCCTTGGCGATGGGCGCGATCTGCGCCGTCGCCATCAGACCCGAGGCCGAGACCAGGACGAACATGATGTAGAGCAGCCAGAACACCGGGCTCGCCAGAACCTGCAGCGGCGAGGAACTGTGCTTGGTCTGCACGACTTTCGGCGCGGCGACGCCGGCCATTTCGCCGGGATCCGGCGCCCGCATTAGCCACGCCAGGATGGCGACCACGCCGCCCTGGACCAAGCCGAACCAGAAGAACGCCGCTTCATAGCCGACTGAGGCGATGACCTCGCGAATGGGGACGACGGTGATGGCCGCGCCGGCGCCGTAGCCCGCCGCGGTCAGGCCGACGGCAAGCCCGCGCCGGTCCGGAAACCATTTCACCGCCTGGCCGACGCTGGTGGCGTAGACGGCGCCGCCGCCGATGCCCGACAGCACCGCGCCGAGATAGAGCATTTCGAGCGATTGCGCGTAGGAATTCACGATCCAGCCGAGCGCCACCATGACGCCGCCGAACGCCACCATCAGCCGCGGTCCGCGCCGCCCGCCGAGCGAGTTGACGATCCAGCCCTCGATCGGCGTCAGCCAGGTTTCGAGCGCGATGAAGATGCTGAAAGCGAGCTGGATCGATGCGATCGACCAGCCGTGCGCTTTATTGATCGGATTGACGAAAAGCGTCCAGCCGTACTGCAGGTTGGCGATCAGCACCATGCAGATGATGCCGATGATGAGCTGGCCCCAGCGCGTCGCCGGAGATACCACGCCATCTGATTTGATGGTCGCCGCCGTCATCGCCATGGTTTCCATCCCTGATTAATTTTTTTTAATATACCCGAAACCTTGCCGCCTGCCGAGAATTTCGATGATGGGCCGAAATCCTTCCCTGCGTGGCTAATCGCCGCAATTGGGAACGATCGATCGGGATGTGACAGACACCCGGCCATTCGCTCCGCTGCTGGCTGCCCTCCGTTGTTTGCAGTGCAGCAAGTCGGGTGGCGGACCTATCTGGCAGTTCGTGCGTTCGTTCACTTGAGAGCGAGGAGCTTCGCATGCGCGGCATGATCCATCTTTCGACCTTGGCGTTGGCGACGATGCTGGCCGGCCCGCCCGCGGCGCTGGCGCAATCGGCCGGCCCCGTGGAAGCGGTGGGGGCGCGCGGCGCCGTCGAGCAAAATCTGACCCTTACCGCCGCGCAAAAGAGCGCCATCTATAATGCTGTGCTGCAGCAGGGGCGGAGGACGCCCGCCGCCCAGCTTGCCGCCGCGATCGGCGCTCCGGTTCCGCCTAATGTCGAGTTGCGCGCCCTGCCGGACGAGGTATCGGCCGACGACTCGTGGGCGGATCTCCTCAAATACGCCTTGGTGGAGAACGATATTGTGGTCGTCGACCCGATCAGGATGCGCGTCGTCGACGTTATCCACGGCGGCGCCAAACCTTAGGCACTCCCCCAAAGCGTCCGATTTGCGCGGACCGACACTATTATTCCCCGCCGGAGGAGTAATAATGTCCGCGATTCGTCATTGCGTCAGCGTTGATCGAGATGACTAGACCCGCACCACGAGGCGAGACGCAATGTCCCCTGAGTTTGCCGCGCAATTAGTGCCCGCGGAGCCGGCTGAGCCGCCCGCCGAAACGCCGTTCTATATCGCCGCCACCGAGCAACCGACGACGCGGCCGCCGCGCTCGCTCAAATACGGCGACACGTTCGTGGTTCTCGACAGCCGCGGCGATATTACGGCGGCGTCCGGCGGGTCCTGCGGACTGTTCCACCTCGACACCCGCTATCTGTCGCGGCTCGAGCTCGCGGTCTACGGAACCCATCCGCTGCTGCTCGGCTCCGACCTGCGCGACGACAATTCGGCATTCTTCGTCGATCTGACCAATCCCGACGTGCTCGCCGATCAGCGCATCGTGCTGGAAAAAGACACCGTGCATATTCTGCGCACCATGTTTCTCTGGCGCGGCACCTTCTATCACCGGCTGGGGGTACGCAATTGCGGCGACCGCGCGGTCGCCGTGCGCCTTTCGATCCTGTTCGACAACGATTTTGCCGATCTGTTCGAGGTGCGCGGCGCGCATCGCGAGCGGCGCGGCACCGCGACCGCGAAGCAGCGCGGCGACGACCAGGTGCAGCTGATCTACCATGGCCTCGACGCCAAAGTCCGGCGCACCGAACTGACCTTCGATCCGCGGCCGGAGAAGCTGACGACCAAAGCCGCCGATTACGAGCTGAACCTCGGACCCGGCGAGATGCGGCCGCTGTTCCTTGCCGTGAGCTGCGATCCCACCGCGGGGCGTCCGCTGCCGTTCCTGCGGGGGCTGATCAGGGCGCGGCGCGAAATGCGCGAGCAGACGCGCGAGCGAACCTCGGTCGAGACCTCGAACGAACGCTTCAATGAAATGCTGTGCCGGTCGGCCGCCGACCTCGCCATGCTGATGACCGATACGCCGCAGGGCCGCTACCCCTATGCGGGCATTCCGTGGTTCTCGACGACGTTCGGCCGCGACGGACTGATCACGGCGCTGCAGATGCTGTGGTGGAGCCCGGAAGTGGCCCGCGGCGTGCTGCGCCGCCTGGCCGCCTATCAGGCCAAGACCACCGATCCGCTGGCCGACGCCGAACCGGGAAAGATCCTGCACGAGATGCGCGGCGGCGAAATGGCGGCGCTGCACGAGGTGCCGTTCGGCCTCTATTACGGCAGCGTCGATTCGACGCCGCTGTTCGTCCTGCTGGCGGGACTCTATGCGGAACGCACCGGCGACATCGAGACCGTCGCGGCGCTGTGGCCCAACATCACTGCCGCGCTGGGCTGGATCGACGGGCCGGGCGATCCCGATGGCGACGGCTTCGTCGAATACCACCGCGCCAACGACAAGGGGTTAGTCAATCAGGGCTGGAAGGATTCATACGACGCGGTGTTTCATGCCGACGGCCGGCTGGCGGAGGGACCGATCGCGCTCGCCGAAGTGCAAGGCTACGTCTATGCCGCCAAGCGTCTGGCGGCGCGTTGCGCCCGGCGGCTCGGGCGCGACGGCGAAGCCGAGAAGCTCGATGCCGAAGCGGCCCGGCTTGCCGCGCGCTTCGAGAGCGCTTTCTGGTGCCCGCGGATCGCGACTTATGCGCTCGCGCTGGACGGCGCCAAGAAACCCTGCGAGGTGCGCACGTCCAATGCCGGACAGGTGCTGTTCACCGGTATTGCCTCGACCGAGCGCGCCGCGCTCGTCGCCAAGGGTTTGTTGCATGCCCGCTTCTTCTCCGGCTGGGGCATCCGCACGGTGGCGCAGGGTGAAGTCCGCTACAATCCGATGTCCTATCACAACGGCTCGATCTGGCCGCACGACAACGCGCTGATCGCCTTGGGATTGGCGCGCTACCAGCACAAGCAATCGATCGAGACGCTGTTCGAGGGCCTGTTCAACGCCGGCATGTACATGGATCACGGCCGGTTGCCGGAATTGTTCTGCGGCTTCCGGCGCCAGCACGGCAAAGGGCCGACCCTCTACCCGGTGGCGTGCGCGCCCCAGGCCTGGGCCAGCGCCGCGCCGTTCACGTTATTGGAAGCCTGCCTGGGCCTCGAATTCGATCCCTTCAAGGGCGAAGTCCGGCTGCATAATCCGCGCCTGCCGGGATTTCTCGACGAGGTCACATTGCGCGACCTGCGGCTCGGCCTGTCGAGCGTCGATCTGCGGGTACGGCGCCACGGCGGCAGCATCGCGCTCGATACGCCGCGCATCAGCGGCGATATCCGGGTCTCGATCGTTTACTCGTCCTGAAATCCCTGCTTCGCCTGACGGAGGCCCGGCCGGAACCGCTGTTCCATGTGGAACTAGCGCCGCCATCGTCGGCTTAGTGGATGAGTTCCCAACCATAGGCGCGGAGGAGTGATGCGCGGCAAACTTCCGATCGCGGTCGCGGTATTGCTGGCGCTGGCCATCGGCGTCACGCTTGCGCATTCGGCCGACGCGCCAACCCCGGCGCCGGGCGGCGCGACCACCGAAAACCCGGCGGCAGCGCCAACCGCGACGCCACCCGCACAACCAAGCACGGAGCCTCCGGCGGTGACTATCCTCGACAACCAGGAGGTCCAGGGCATCCTCGGCCGCGAGGTCCGCAGCGCCGCCAACGAGAATATGGGCCGTATCGTCGACGTCTTGGTCGGCCACGGCGGCCAAGTGCGCGCCGCGGTCATCGATTTCGGCGGGTTCCTGGGTGTCGGCAGCCGCAAAATCGCGGTGAACTGGAGCGATCTCCACTTTTTCCCACCGGGCAAACCGGATTCTGCGATCACCGTGGAACTCAGCCGCGATCAGGTCAAAGCCGCGCCCGAGTATCAGGACGGCAAGCCGGTGGTGGTTTTGGGAGCGCAAGGCAAACTCGAACCTCTTCCCAATGAATAGCGCGACCGATGCCGAAGGGTGATCACGGTTTTTCGGCAAAGCTCATGCTCAAACCTCGCACGCACGGCTGGAGACGCATCCTGCCAGCAAATCTTTTGCGTCGCTTATACGGCAAGCCCGAGCCGTCCGGCGCGACCGAGGATGCACGGGCGCCGCCGCCGCGGGCAAAGCCGGAAGGCGGCAAGCCGCCGCCGCTGGCGCCGTCGCCCAAGAGCCTGCGCGGCCTCGATTGGTTCATCTTCTTTGTCGCCGACGTGCAAACCGGTTTTGGACCGTTCATCTCGGTCTATCTCACCGCGCAGCGCTGGACCCAGTTCGATATCGGCCTCGTGCTGTCGGCGGCCGGCTTCGCCGGATTGATCGGACAAATGCCGGGCGGCGCGATTGTCGATGCGGCGCGTTCCGAGCGTTTCGTCGCCGGCATCGCCATCGTCGCCATCTGCATCAGCGCACTGACCTTCGCGGCGCTGCCGATCTTTCCGGTGGTGCTGATGGGATCGATCCTGCACGCGCTGGCGAGCTGCGTGCTCGGTCCGGCCATGGCCGCGATCAGCCTCGGCCTGGTCGGCCATGCGGCGATCGGCGAACGGCTGGGACGCAACGCGCGCTTTGCATCGGTCGGCAACGGTCTCGCCGCGGCGGTGATGGGCGCCTGCGGCTATCTGATCTCGGCCCGCGCCGTGTTCATCGTCACCGTGCTGTTGCTCGGCCCCGCGCTATTGGCGCTGCGATCCATCAACCCCACCGAAATCGATCCCGAGCGCGCCCATGGCGCCCCGCCCCGGCGGCGTGTCGACCGACCACGCCGCAAGCCGGGCGAACTCATGCAAAATCGCCCGCTGCTGATCTTCGCCGGCTGTCTGTTGCTGTTCCATCTCGCCAACGCGGCGATGCTGCCGCTGGTCGGCAGCATCGTCACCATGCGGTCCGCCCAATGGGCGACGCTGTTGATCGCCGCCTGCATCGTGGTGCCGCAGCTGGTGGTCGCCGCCATGTCGCCGACGGTCGGCCGCCAGGCGGAAATCTGGGGACGGCGGCCGTTGCTGCTGATCGGCTTTGCGGCGCTGCCGATCCGCGGCATCCTGTTTGTCTTTGTCAGCAGTCCGGTGCTGCTGGTCATCATTCAGCTGCTCGACGGCATCACCGCGTCGGTGCTCGCCGTCATGGTGCCGCTGGTGGTGGCCGATCTGACCCGCGGCACCGGCCACTTCAACCTCGGCCAGGGCATCGTCGGCACCGCGACCGGCATCGGCGCTTCGCTCAGCGCCACGCATGGCCGGCTACATGACCGACCGCTTCGGCAGCGCCGCGGCGTTTTCCGGCTTGGGCGTCATCGCGACCTTCGGCCTGGCGGTCTTGTGGCTGTCGATGCCGGAGACCCGGCCGATCAACGTGGGCGCGGCAGAACTGGCCATGGATGCGACGGAATCCTAGGGCGCGCAAAAGGGGGCGCGACCAAAGCCGCGCCCACCCCGACAATTACAGCCAATTATAGCGCCGGCGCCTCGTCGGCGACCAGCCGCAGGTGCGGCGCCAGCGTGTCGGCGAGGCTGCGATAGACCGACAGATAGTCGAGCGCCATGCGGCGCGCGGTAAAGCGCTCCTCGAAGCGCTTGCGGATCTTGTCGCGGGACAAATGGCCGAGGCGGTCGACGGCGCCGATGGCGCCATTGATGTCCTCGACGACAAAGCCGGTGAGACCGTCCTCGATGACTTCGGATACCGAGCCGCGATTGAACGCGATCACCGGCGCACCGCAGGCCATCGACTCGATCATCACCAGACCGAACGGCTCGGGCCAATCGATCGGAAACAATAGCGCGATGGCGCCGCTCAAAAACTCAGGCTTGTCCTTGTCGCTGATCTCACCGATGAACTCGACATGGCTCGCGGCCAGGAGCGGTTTGATCTGCTCGTCGTAATAGTCCTGATCGGCCTTGTCGACCTTGGCGGCGACTTTAAGCAGCACGCCGCAATGTTGCGCGATACGGACGGCACGCTCGATGCCTTTCTCCGGCGCGATGCGGCCGAGGAAGGCGAAATAGCTCGGCTTGACGGGCCTGGGCACCAGCAGCCGCTCCGGCAGACCGTGATGCACGGTGCGCACCCAGTTGGCCTGCGGCAGCGGCCGCCGCTGCGCGTTCGAAATCGAGACCACCGGCGCCGTATTGAACGTATCGAAGGTCGGCTGATGCTCAGGCAGATCGAGGCGGCCGTGCAACGTGGTCACGAACGGCGTCGCCTGGCGGGCGAACAGCGAGAATGGATAATAATCGAGATGGAAGTGCAGGACGTCGAAGTCCGAAGCGCGCCGGTAGACGCGCTCCAGCATCATCATGTGCAGCGCGTTGGGGTCGCGCACGGCGCCGTCGAGCCGTAGCGCCCGCGGCCATGCCGCCTCGAGCTTGGCCGAGGTCTGCAAGTCGCCACTGGCGAACAGCGTAACGTCATGGCCGAGCGCGATCAGTTCCTCGGTGAGCCAGGACACAACCCTTTCGGTTCCACCGTACAGCTTGGGCGGGATCGCCTCGGTTAACGGGGCGATTTGCGCGATTTGCATCGAGTTTGCCTTTCCGATTCGAGACGGATTTCCGTCACCCCCGACATGCCGGCACATCCGACAACGACCAAAGGCCGCAAATATCTCAAATGGAAGGTGGAACTTATTTTTTTGCGACGCGGGAACTTTTCCGCCGCTCCAGCGTCAACATCGATATGCAAAAAATGCAGTGGCGACTAAAATTTAATCGCCGCGCTGGCGTTTTGAGCACCCGTTCACCTCGACGACAAACCTCCGACATAGTTCAGCCCGCGCACCGTCATCGCGCTGTCGCCATCGACTTTTTGGGCTGTGAAAAAGCCTTGAGCACAAACTGAAAGACTTTGTGTGGAAACGGATTGTTCCTCCGCGCGTTCTCAACATTGCGATCCCACCGGCGCCCCGGGAGCCGTCGGCATTTTCATCAAGCGGAGAACCTGCATCCCATGGACGACCTTTGCGCCTATGCCAGTCGCCCTCTTGCGTTCGTCTTCCGATACATCCGTCTGCGCCCGCTGTCTCACGCCGTGATCGTCGCCGCCGTGCTGAGCGCGGTGGCGTGCTCGGTCGGCACGCAATACGGCGTGAAATTCCTGGTCGATACGTTGTCGAGCGGCCGTGACGCCGCGGTGTGGACGGCGTTCGCGCTGCTCGGCTCGCTGATCGCCGCGGACAATCTGTTGTGGCGCGTGGCGGCCTGGATCGCCAATTACGCTTTTGTCGGCGTCACCGCCGATCTTCGCCGCGACCTGTTCCGGCATCTGACCGGACATTCGCCGGCCTATTTCGCCGACCGCCCGCCCGGCACGCTAACCAGCCGCGTGACCGCGACGTCGAATGCCATGTTCACCGCGGAGAACATGTTCATCTGGAACGTCTTGCCGCCGTGCGCCGCGACGGTGGCGGCGATCGCGCTCATTACCACCGTCAGCCTGCCGATGGCCGGCAGCCTGGCGTTGATCTCCGGCATCATGGTGGCCCTGATGTTCAGCCTGGCCGCCAACGGCCGGCCGCTGCATCACGACTTCGCCAGCAAGGCCGCCGCCGTCGACGGCGAATTGGTCGACGTGGTCGGCAACATGCCGCTGGTGCGCGCCTTCGGCGGCTTTCACCGCGAGCATCGCCGTTTCGACGCCACCGTCAACCGCGAGGTGGACGCGCGGCGGCGCAGCCTGTTCTATTTGGAGAAGCTGCGCATCCTCCATGCCGCGGTGACCATCGTGCTGGCGCTCGGCATGCTGGTTTGGGGCATCTTGTTGTGGGAGCAAGGCGCCGCCACCACCGGCGATGTGGTGCTGGTCGCGACCCTCGCGCTGGCGGTGCTGCACGCGACGCGCGACCTCGCGGTGGCGCTGGTCGATATCACCCAGCACATCGCGCGGCTGTCGGAGGCGCTGGCGACCATCCTGGTGCCCCACGGCCTGCGCGACCACCCGGAGGCCGAGCCGCTGGTGCGCCGCGGCGCAGCGGTGAAGTTCGAGCATCTGCATTTCACCTATCCGGACGGCCAGCAGATCTTTGAAGACCTCAGCCTGACGTTCCGGCCGGGCGAACGGGTCGGCCTGGTCGGCCAATCCGGCGGCGGCAAATCGACCATGTTCGCGCTGCTGCAGCGCTTCTACGATCCGCAGGGCGGCCGCATCCTCATCGACGGCCAGGATATTTCGCGGGTGACGCAGGACAGCCTGCGCGAAGCCATCGGCATCGTGCCGCAAGACATCTCGATGTTCCATCGCTCGGTCCTGGACAACATCCGTTACGGCCGGCCGGATGCCAGCGACGACGAAGTCATGGACGCCGCGTTCGCGGCGCGCTGCGACTTCATCGGGGACCTGCCCGAGGCCATGCGCACCATGGTGGGCGACCGCGGCGTCAAGCTGTCGGGCGGCCAGCGCCAGCGCATCGCCATCGCCCGCGCCTTCCTCAAGGACGCGCCGCTGTTGTTGCTCGACGAGGCCACCTCGGCGCTCGACAGCGAGTCCGAGGAGATCATCCGCGAGGCGCTTGCGCGGCTGATGCGCGGCCGCACCGTCATCGCCATTGCGCACCGGCTGTCGACGGTGCGCAACTTCGACCGCATCGTCGTGCTGCAAGCCGGCCGCGTCGTCCAGGACGGCGCCCCCGATCTCCTGGTCCGCCGCGAAGGCGCGTATCGGCAGCTCGTCCAGCGCGAGATGAGTCGCCTGACGCAGCACGCGGCGTGAGATCGCCGGCCCTGCCCTCGCCCGCTTGCGGGAGGTTGTGAAAGCGGGCTGCGCCGCGACGACTTGCGGGATGACTTGCGGCAGGATCGGCGCATCGGCCTCGAAGCGTTTCCGGCCTGCCGGCAGAGCGCCGGGCGCACCAAGCCCGCGGCCAGCAGCCGGAAACAATCTTTTACCAGCCCGTCGGCGGCCGGCGAATTCATTCGCCTGATGCGCGGCCGTCCGAGCAAAACTGTCTTATTTTTGTTTGCTGCATTGACTTTGCCTCGCCCGATGGTGAGATCGATTGTCCGGTCCAGTCTCTGATCGGATCGCGGGTTTTGATGGAGCAGCTTGCGCCGCGCAAAAACGCTAAAGCGCCACGAAGCATCTTCGTGGGCTCCTCAACCATGGAGATGGACCAATGACGCCTGGATTCCGCTGCCGCGGGTGACGACCCCGCCGAGCGCATCGCAATCGCTCATTGTTGTCAGCTTGATCGACGTTGTCACTTTCACCAACGCCGGCATGACAGGCCGGCGATGAGGATCATCATGTCCAACGCCTACGTCACCGATATCCGGGCGCCGAGCGCCGCAGCGCCGGCCCCGGCCACCGCCTCGATCAATGAGGACTGGCTCGCCGTCATCCTCGGCCTTTTGATTTTCGTTCTCGGTTTGGGGGCGCTCATTCACCTCGACCTGATCGGCTGGGTGGTCAGCACCGCGGTGTGGAGCAATCTCGGCCAGGCGCTCGGCCCGGCCTCGAAGAGCTACGCTTGGCTCGGCGGCGTCGGCGCGCTCGTCGCCACCTATGTGGCGCTGCTCGTGGTGCTGAGCCTCGGCGCCGCGGCGCTCAAGAACGACGTCAAGCGCTTCGCGCTGTCGTTCACCGCCGTGTTCTGGATCGCCTATGCGAGCTGGATCATCGGCAACTATGCGCTGTTCGCCGCGGCGACGCCGGCCGAGCAGCAGAAATTCGGCCTGTCATGGTCGCTGAAGCTGACCAACGAAGGCGCCTACATCTTTGCGCTGATCGTCGGACTGATCATCGCCAACTTCCTGCCGCGCTTCGCCGCGGCGATCAAGGACGCGGTGCGTCCGGAGCTTTACATAAAAATCGCCATCGTCATTCTCGGCGGCTTCATCGCGGTGACGGCCGCCGGGCGGCTGTCGTTCGCCAGCTCGCTGATCCTGCGCGGCGTCGCCGCCATCGCCGAAGCCTATCTGATCTACTGGGCGGTGGTGTATTTCGTCGCCCGCAAGTGGTTCGGCTTCTCCCGCGAATGGGCGGCGCCGCTCGCTTCGGGCATTTCGATCTGCGGCATCTCGGCGGCGATCGCCACCGGCGGCGCCATCCGCGCCCGGCCGATCGTGCCGGTGCTGGTGTCGTCGCTGGTCCTCATCTTCGCCGTCATCGAGCTGTTGATCCTGCCGTTCGTGGCGCAAGCCTTCCTCGCCCACGAGCCACTGGTCGCCGGCGCCTGGATGGGGCTTGCGGTCAAGACCGACGGCGCCGCGGTGGCCGCCGGCGGCATCACCGACGCGCTGATCGTCGCCAAGAACGCCGCCGAGGGCGTGCGCTACCAGCCGGGCTGGATCCTCGGCACCGCGGCGACCATCAAGGTGTTCATCGACATTTTCATCGGCATCTGGGCCTTCGTGCTCGGCTATATCTGGACCAACCACATCAACGTCACGCCGGACGCCGACAAGGCCAAGGCCGGCGAAATCTGGCAGCGCTTTCCCAAATTCATCATCGGCTTCGTGCTGGCCTTCGCCGTCGGGCTCTATCTCGCGCTCGGCACGCCGCCGGACGTCGCCAAGGCCGTGCCGGCCGCGGTCGGCGAGGCCAACACCTTCCGCGTCATCTTCTTCATTTTGACGTTCTTCTCGATCGGCGTGTTGTCCGACTTCAAGGCGCTGTGGCAGGAAGGCTTCGGCAAGCTCGCCGCCGTCTACTTCGTCAGCATCTTCGGCTTCGTGGTCTGGGTCGGCCTGGCGATTTCGTGGATCTTCTTCCACGGCATCACGCCACCGTTAGCCAGCTGAGCGCCCTTCATCCGACAATATCGAAGAGACAATATCAAGGAGACGACAATGTCCGACTTCACCCACCAATCCGATCTACGCGAGGAACTGCACACCGCCCCGGTCGAGCCGCTGCTGCCGATCGAGAAGAAGCTGATCGCCTGGAGCCTCGGCCTGGGCCTGGTGCTGCTCGCCGTGCTGGCGGCGATCAATTATTTCTTCCCGGTGACGCTGTAGGCGGCGGGTCGCTGCGCCACGAGGCTCTCGGCGCCGGACAATCGGGACCGGGAATTCCCGGCTCGTCCGGCAAGGACGTTCAGCAGCGCGGCGCGGCCGACGGCCGCGCGCGCGTTGCAACCGTAACGGTGCTAGTGTCGAGCAAACGCTTCGACACAAGGACACCGGGCGCAATGTTCGAGGTTACCAACCAGCCGCCGCCGCTCGAGCCGTATAATCTTTTTCAAACCGACCACGTGCTGCGCGAAGCCGTGGCGCGCGAGAACGCCGGCTGGGCGAAGCCTGAACTGACGGCGCTCGGCAAGACACTGGGCGATCCGGAGACCATCCGGCTCGGCTTCGCCGCCAACAGCAATCCACCGCAACTGCGCGCGTTCGACCGTTACGGCCATCGCATCGACGAGGTCGAATTCCATCCGGCCTGGCACGCGCTGCTGTCGATCGCGGTCGCGGCGGGGCTGCATTCGAGTCCGTGGGCGAGGCCGGGGCCCGGTGCGCATGTGGCGCGGGCCGCCGGCACCGCCATGCTGGCGCAGGTCGAAAGCGGCGTCTATTGCCCGCTGGCCATGACCTACGGCTCAGTCGCCGCATTGCGCCACGCGCCGGCGCTGGCCGCGGAATGGCTGCCGCGCATCTTTGCGCGCCACTACGATCCGCGCTGCCGCCCGGCGGAGGAAAAACCCGGCGCGCTGATCGGCATGACCATGACCGAAAATCAGGGCGGCTCCGACCTGCGCACCAACACCACGCGCGCCGAACCGGACGGCAGCGACGGCTCGCGCCGGATGTTCCGCCTGACCGGATGGAAATGGTTCATGTCGGCGCCGATGTGCGACGCATTCTTGATTCTGGCGCAGACCAGCAACGGACCGAGCTGTTTCATGGTGCCGCGCTGGACCGGCGACGGCCGACGCAACGCGATTCATATCCTGCGTTTGAAGGACAAGCTCGGCAACCGCTCCAATGCGTCGAGCGAGGTGGAGCTTGCCGGCGCGCAGGGCGAACTGGTCGGCGAAGAAGGCCGCGGCATCCCGACCATCCTCGAGATGAGCAATTACACCAGGCTCGATTGCGCCATCGGCTCATCGGGCCTGATGCGGCAGGCCGTGGCCCAGGCCATCCATCACGCCTCGCATCGCACCGCGTTTCAGAAAACGCTGATCGATCAGCCGCTGATGAGCAATGTGCTGGCCGACCTGGCGCTGGAATCGGAAGCCGCCACCGTGCTGACCATGCGATTGGCGCGCGCCTATGACGACGACGACGAACTGGCCTCGGTGTGGCGCCGCGTGCTGACGCCGGCGGCGAAATTCTGGATTTGCAAGCGTGCCTCGTTCCTGGCGGCGGAGGCCATCGAGGTGCTGGGCGGCAACGGCTATGTCGAAGACTGCGTGCTGCCGCGCATCTATCGCGAAATGCCGGTCAACTCGATCTGGGAGGGCGCCGGCAACATCATGTGCCTGGATGTGATGCGCGCGATCGACCGCACCACCGGCGCGGTCGATCTCTTGCTGCGCGATCTGGCCGGTCCGGCGCGTTCCGAGGCCCGGCTGCAGGCCGTCGTCGAGCGCCTCAAGCGCCGGCTGACCGGCCGCGGCGGGCGCGACGAAAGCGAGGCGCGCGCGATCACCCGCGATCTGGTGCTGGCCAATCAGGCCGCCTTGCTGCTGCGCCATTCGCCCGCGGCGGTGGCCGACGCATTCTGCGCCTCCCGCCTCGGCGACGAGCCCGGCGGCACGTTCGGCCTGCTGCCGCCCGGCGCCGACCTGCGCGCCATCGTCGCGCGCGCGGCGCCGGCCGTCTGATTGCCGCCGTCATCGCCGGGCCATGTCCCGGCCATCCACGTCTTTGCTTCGATTCGGATTTAAGACGTGGATGCCCGCCACAAGCGCGGGCATGACGGGTCGGAATCCGGGCGGCGGTCTTTTGTTCGGGCCGCTTCAGGCCGCGACGCTGTCGGGGTCGCGCGCCGGCTCGAGCCCGCGCAGCTTCGGCGCCACGTGCTCCATGAACAGCCGCATCGAGCGGAACACCTTGTCGCGGGTCGCCCACTTTTTGCCGGCCACGATCAGCAACGTGCCGAAGCCGCCCGAGGCCTCGTAGAATTCGCGCAGTTGCTTCGCCACCGTATCGGGATCGCCGAGATAATACAGGCCGGCCTCGGCGAGCTGATCGAACGTGACTTCGTCGCCCGTGATGCCGATGTCGTAATTGGACTTGATGAGCCGGATCAGCCCGCGCTTCATCTGATAGCCGAGCTCGTAATTGATGTCGGCGCGCAGGTCGTCCATGGCCTGGCGCCGGGAATCGGCCAGATAGACGTAGCGCGCCACCGTGATGTTGTTGAGCGGCGCGCCATGGCCGGCGGCCTTGGCGGCGCGGGCGTAGCGATCGGCCTTCTTGCGGATCGAGCTGGCCGGCTCGAGCTGCGCCATGAGCTGGGTGTAGCCGCGCGCGCCGATGAGATCGATCATCGACTCGGTGTCGGTGGCGGTCGCCATCGGCATGTGCGGCGCGTGCAGGGGCTGCGGCGTCGCCACGATGCCCTTGCCGCGCCAGTACTTGCCCTCCCAGTCGAACGGCTCGGTGGCGGTCCAGCACTTCAGGATCAGATCGAGCGATTCGCGCAGCCGCTCGTGGCGGTCGGCATAACTAAGACCGCGCTCGTCGGAGAACATCGGGCTGGGAAACCCGGAGCCGAAACCGAAGATGAAACGGCCGCCGCCGATCACGTGATCGGCCACCGCCGCCTGGATTGCGGTATCGACCGGATGGGCGAGGTGAATGAGCTTGACCGCGGCGCCCATGCGGATGCGCTTGGTCAGCGCCGCGGCCTTGCACATCAAGAGCTCCGGCACCGGCAGCGTGTCGACCTTGCCGATATAGACCGGCTCGCCATGGTGCTCGCTGATATAGGCGTCGCGAAAACCGAGCTGGTCGGCGAGCACCAGTTCGGCGAGGTCTTCTTCGTAAGTCTGGGAGGCGGTGGTGTGCGGGCGAAAACCGTTGGAAAAAATGCCGAATTCCATTGCCATTCCTCGATGAAAAGCGGGGCACGTTACTTTCCCGGCCGCGGCTTGACAACACTCCCGGCGGGTCGGCGCGGACGTCGGAAAACGTGAATCGTATCGCGAGCTGGGCACAACCCCATGGACATCCCGTTATCAAAATTGATATAAAGCGGCATTGATGAAGCTGATCGTGTTTCTGGGGATTCGGTGGCGCAGCTGCGCGCATTTCCCGATGTGGCGCGGCGCAATGCGGGCTTTCAGCTCGATCGCGTTCAGCGCGGCCTCGATCCCGATGACTGGAAACCGATGTCGCGCATCGGTCAGGGCGTGCGTGAAATCCGCGTGCGGGACGCCGCAGGCGCATTTCGCGTCATCTACGTCGCCACTTTGGCGGACGCTGTTTATGTTCTTCACGCCTTCCAGAAGAAAACACCGCGGACATCCGCGCGCGACCTGGCACTGGCGGAATCGCGATACAGAGAGTTGAAGCGGAGTAGACGGCAATGAAACGGCAACGCTTCCGCAGTGTGTGGGACGCGATCGAATCGTCTCCCGCGCAAGCCGCCAACATGAGAGCCCGCAGCGAAATGATGCTGGCGATCCGCAATACCGTAGAAACCTGGCAGGTGACGCAGGCTGCCGCGGCCAAACGATTGGGGCTTACGCAGCCGCGAATGAATGATCTGGTGCGCGGTCGCATCGACAAATTCAGCCTCGACGCCCTGATCAATCTCGCGTCGCGCGCCGGGCTCTCGATCCGCGTAGAAATTGTCCGGCCTGCGGCTTAAGACCATCCCATGTCCGCCCTGCGCATCTATGGCGTCGCCCGCACCCGCGCGTTTCGGGCGCTGTGGGTGGCCCACGAGCTTGGGCTTGCCTACGAACACCTGCCGGTCGAGATCGGCGAGGCCGGCGCCCGGGCGCCGGAGTTCCTGGCCATCAATCCGAACGGCCGCCTGCCGGTCATCGTCGACGACGGCTTCGTGCTGTTCGAATCGCTGGCGATCACGCTCTACCTCGCCAAGAAGCATGCCTACGGCACGCTCTATCCCGGCACGCGCCACGGCGAGGCGCGGGCCTGGCAGTGGAGCTTCTGGGCGATCGGCGAGGTCGATCGCGGCGTCAACATCTGGTCGCTGCACGCGGTGCGGCTGCCGCCGGCCGAGCGCGACGCCGCCAGGCGCGAGGAAGCGCTCAAAGTTCTCGAGGCGCCGTTCCGGGTGCTCGATGCCGCTTTGGCCAGGGCGCCTTATCTGGTCGGCGACGCGTTCACCGTTGCCGATCTCAATGTCGCCGCCGTCATCAGCCGCGCCGTCGACATGGACTTGGCCAACGTGCCGAAGTTGCAGGCCTGGCTCACGCGCTGCCTCGAGCGTCCCGCCGCCCGCGCGGCGCTGGCGTTGAAGAACAAGTCCGACGCCGAAACACCGCCCGAGGTGACCCGGCGCATCGCCCGGATCAATCGGCTGTGAATCAAAGACCCGGACTGTTCAATCTCGGCCAGGCGCTCAACGAGGCCGTGACGCTGCACCGTCAGGGCCGGCTGCGCGACGCCGAAAAGCTCTATGCCCGCGTGCTGAAAGTCGCGCCGGACAACTTCGACGCCCTCAACCTGCTCGGCGCCGTCAAGGCGCAGCTTGGCAGCATGGGCGAGGCGCACCGCCTGCTCGCCAGGGCCGTCAAGCTCAATCCGCGGGCGCCGCAGGCCTGGGCCAATCTGGCCCGCGCGCTGCATGGGCTCAAGCGCGGCGGCGAGGCGCTCGATTGCCTCGACAAGGCGCTCGCTCTGGCACCCGACGACGTCGATATCTTGAGCAATCGCGCCAACACGCTGTTGAGCCTCGGCCGCGCCCAGGAGGCGGTGGACGCGTTTCGCCAGATACTGGCGCGCACGCCGCAGCACGCCGAAGCGCGATTGAACTCCGGCATCGCCCATGCGGCGCTCGGCGCACTGGACGACGCGGTCGCCGAGTTCGACCGCGCCTTGGCGATCGCGCCCGGCCACCCGGTGGCGCATTTCAATCGCGGCATCGCGCTCTTCGATCTCGGCCGCTACGCCGACGCGGTCGAGGCTCATGAACGAGCGCTCGCGACGGCGCCCGAGCACGGGGGCGCCTGGCTCAATCGCGGCCGCGCGCTGGCCGCGCTCAACCGGCTCGACGACGCGCTGACGAGCTACGGCAGGGCGACCGCGTTCCGCAAGGACGACCCCGACGCCCATTTCATGGAGTTGATGGCGCTGCTGGCGCGCGGCGAGTACCGGCGCGGTTTCGAGAAATACGAAGCGCGCTGGCGGCGGAGCGGCATGCCGGCACCGCGCAACCGCGGCCGCCCGCTGTGGCGCGGCGAGTTCGCGCTCCACCGCAAGACCGTGCTGGCGCACGCCGAGCAAGGCCTCGGCGACGCCATCCAGTTCGCCCGCTACGTGCCGCTGCTTGCCGCCGCCGGCGCCAAGGTGGTGCTGGAAGTACAGCACGAGCTCACCGCGCTGATGTCCCGGCTCGAAGGCGCCGCCGCGGTGATCGCGCGCGGCACGGCGCCGCCGCCCTACGACCTGCATTGTCCGCTCGGCAGCCTGCCGCTCGCCTTCAAGACCGAAGCCGAGACGGTGCCGGCGGATATTCCCTACCTGGCGGCCGACGACGCACACTTGGCCAAGTGGTCGCAAGCCATCGGGCCGCTCGATCGACCCCGCATCGCCATCGCCTGGTCGGGCAATCCGAACCACATCAACGACCGCAATCGCTCGGTGCCATTTGCGCACTTGGCGCCGCTGTTCGCCGCGCCGGCGCGCTTTGTCAGCATCCAGCGCGAGGTCAAGAGCGAGGAAGCCGCCGCGCTCGCCGGCGAGAGCCGCGTCACCCATGTCGGCGGCGAACTCGACAGCTTCGCCGATACCGCGGCCGCGATCGCGCTGTCCGACCTCGTCATCGCGGTCGATACCGCGGTCGCGCATCTCGCCGGCGCCATGGGCCGTCCGGTCTGGGTCCTGTTGCCGTTCGCGCCCGATTGGCGCTGGACGCTCGACGGCGAAACCACGCCCTGGTATCCGACGGCGCGCCTGTTCCGGCAGCCGGCGATCGGCGATTGGGACAGCGTCGTCGCGCGCGTCGGCGCCGAGCTGACGCGGCTGTTCTCACCGGCTTAGAGGGTGCGCGGATGGCGTCCCTGAACAGACCCGAGGTTGCCGAGCTTTTGCTGCGGGCGCGCGACATTGCCGGGCTTGCCCGCGAGCGGGCGCGACAGACCGAAGCCGCGCGCCGCGTCGGCGACGATCTGATCGCGCGCCTGCGGGCGGCGGATTTGTTCCGCATCATGCAGCCGCAGGCCTACGGCGGTTTCGAATACGGCTTCGAGGTGTTCACGCAGATCGGGGCGACGATCGCGAGCGGCTGCGGCTCCACCGGCTGGGTCTACGGCCTGCTTGCCTCGCACCAATGGCTGGTCGCCTGCTTTTCGCCCGAGACCCAGGACGAGGTCTGGCGCGAGCGCGGCGCGCTGGCCACCGGCACCTATGCGCCGGTGGCGCAGGCGGTCGCGGTGGACGGCGGCTACCGGGTCTCGGGCGCGGGCGGCTTCTGCAGCGGTTGCGACAATGCGCAGTGGCAGTTCCTCGGCGGCATGATCCCGCAGGCCGGCGGCCCGCCGCGGCCGGGATTTTTCTGCTGCGCACCGCCGACATCGTCATCAAGGACGACTGGCACACGATGGGGCTCGCCGGCACCGGCAGCAAGACCATCGTTGCCGACAATGCCTTCGTCCCCGGCCACCGCGCCCTGGCCTTTGCCGAGCTCGCCGATGGCAGCGCGCCCGGCATGCGCGCGCATGCCAATCCGCTCTACAAACAGTCATTCCTCGCCGTGCTGCCGATCGCGATCGTGATGCCGGTGCTCGGCATGGCGGACGGCGCGCTGGCGGCTTTTCTCGACATGGCGAAGCTGCGCACCACCCGCGGCGCCGTGGCCGGCGGCAATCGCAAGATGGCCGAGCTCACCACGGTGCAATTGCGCGCCGCCGAGGCCGCCGCCTGCATCGATGCCGCCAGGCTGATGATGTTTCGCGACCTCGCCGAGGCCTTCGCCATGGCGGCGCGCGGCGAGGCGGTCAGTCTCGACGTGCGGCTGCGCAACCGCCGTGATCAGGCGTTCTGCGTGCGGCTCTTGATCCAGGCGATCGATGCGCTGTTCCTCGCCGCGGGCGGCCAAGGCCTGTTTCTCGATCATCCGATCCAGCGGTTCTGGCGCGACGCCCACGCCGCCGGTAGCCACATCAGCCTGAACTGGGATGCGGCGGGCAGCATGTACGGACAGGCCATGCTCGGCCTCGAGCCCAAGGGCCAGTACTGACCACACGCGGCGACGCCGCGCGATCGGTTTGTTCGGCGCGGCGAATTACTTGGTCGCCATCTGCGCCAGCAGACGGCCGGCGTCGGCGGATCCCAGCTCCATGGCGCGCTGGTACAGCGCGCGCGCCTTGGTCTCGTCGCCGCGCACGCCGACCACGTTGTGCGCGGCGAGGTAGCGGGAATCGTAGGTGGAGGCGGCCGCCAACGCCCCGTCGGCGATGCCGGCGTCGGCCAGGCGCTTGAACACGATCCGTGCCGCCTCGATATCGCCGCTCTTGAGGAAATCCTGGCCGCGCTGCATCAGCGTCGTCGCCTGTTGCGGGTCCATGCCCGGAACTGCGACGGCGGCGGCTGGGCTTTTCGCGGGCAGGTCGACCGGCTGCGACGGCTCCGTCTTCTTGGCGAGCCATTCGAGCCGCACGCCGCGGCGGTCGATGACCCGCTTATCGGCCGCGAGCAGATCGACGTCGGTGTTCATCACGCCGACGAAGCCGGCGGGCGCGTAGAGGTAAAGGTTCTTGAGTTCATGCAGCGGCAATTGCCAGCTGGAGGCGCCGGTTCGCACGCCGGCCGACAGCCGCGAGCCTTCGGCAAGGCCGGCAAGCTGCAGCAATTCGTTCTTCTTGGCGTTGTCGACCGCGACGCCGAGCGGCAGCGGTTCGTTGGCGAAGGCCTGCTGGTCTTCGACGATCAGCCGCGACGGCGACGGCTCGCTTTGCGGCTCGGGGGCAACTGCGACGGCACTCACGCTGGCGTGCCTGGTCCAGGCGTGGTCGCCTTGCGACGACGACATCATGGTGACGCCGTAGGCCACCAGCGCGGCAAAGCCGACCGCCAGCCCGTAGCGTATCGTCAAGCCAACGAAACTGCGGCGTTGCGGGTCGATCGGCGGCTCGGGAACGAGGTCCGGCGTCAATCGCGGCCGCTGCGGCGGCCTGGACTGGGCGACGTGCCGCGCGGGCGGCAGCAGGTCCGCAGGCGACATCGGCCGCTCGGCGAACGGCGGCGTTCTCAGATTGGCCGCCGGCGGCAGCCTCACCTCGGCGGCGCGCGGCTCGTCGCGTGAACGGCCGGCGTCGATGGCCGCCTGGATCGCTTCCTCGAGCTGGGCGTGGGCGGCGTCCATCGCCGCCGCCTCTTGCGCCCCCATCTCATGCGTCGCCATCTCGGACGGCTGCCGATCGTCGTCCGCTATGTCCGGCTGTTGGTACGCCGGTTGTTCCGGCGCCGTCGGCGATGACGCATCGTCGTATTCCGGCGCCGGCCGCGCAGCCGCGCGGCGCGGCGCATAAAGCTCCAAGCCCTCCAGCTTGGACCTCTGCGAAATTGGCGTACTCATACGCGTCTCCAGCTCTCGACCCCGAGGTCGACCCTCACGCAAAATTCCGCGGTACCGCCCCTTCTCGAATGCGAAAGCGCCGCCCCGCCTCGCGACCGCTACCCGGTCAATCGACCGACACGCCGCTTGCCTTGATCGGCGCCGCCCACTTCTTGATCTCGCTGGCGACGAAGCGCTTGAGATAGTCCGAGCTGGTGCGATCCGACGCCACCAAATCGGTACCGATCGCCGCCATGCGGTCGCGCACCGCGGGCGTGCTCATCGCCTCGATGGTCGCGTCATGAAGATGCTGGACGATCGATTCCGGCGTGCGCCGCGGCGCGAACAGCGCGATCCAATTGTTGGCCTCGAAGCCGGGCATGCCCTGCTCCTGCGCGGTCGGCACGTCGGGCAGCACCGCCGAGCGCTTGCGCGCCAGCACCGCGATCGGCTTGACGGCGCCGGCCTTGATCTGCGCCAGCTCGGTCGAGACGGCGTCGCACAGGTAGTTGATGCGGCCGCCGATAAGGTCCTGCAGTGCCGGCGCCGAGCCGCGATACGGCACGTGCTGCACGTCGACGCCGATGGTCGAATTCAACAGCACGCAACCGAGGTGGGTCGACGAGCCGGCGCCGCCGGAGCCGAACGACAGCTTCGGCGCATTGGCCTTCACGTATTCCGAGAATTCCTTGAGGTTATTGGCCGGAAAGTCCTTGTTCACGACCAGGACCAGCGGCTGTTCGGCAATCAGGACGACGGGCGTGAAGTCGGTCGTCGCGCTGTACAGCGGCTTTTTGTAAAGCGTCTGATTGTAGGCTTGCGTGCCGACCGTCCCGAGCAGGAGCTGATAGCCGTCGGGCGTCGATTGCGCGACCTTCTGGGCGCCGATCATGCCGCCCGCTCCGCCGATATTCTCGACCACGACCTTCTGTTCGAGAATATCGCCCAATCGTTCCGCGATGATCCGTCCGACGATGTCGGTCGGTCCGCCGGCGGCGAACGGCACCACCATGGTGACAGGCCGGCTCGGCCAGCTGTCGGCATGCGCCAACCCCGCTGCGGCGGCCAGACCCGCCACAGCCACAATCGTCCATCGTGTCAGCATGCTCTTCCCCTCCTTAGCTTTTCGGCGCTGCCCGCGCCCGGGCTCGCGCGAGCCCCGCCAGTCTCCGTCCGTTTGCGCAGCGTCGTTTTCGCCGGCGACGATGCGCGCCTTTAGCCCACGACGATGCGCCCGCCTGCTCCGCAGAGCCGCGCGCGTTGTCGCGACGTCCGATCCTGAAATGGATTCGTGTTGTTGCAGAGCGTCGGCCCGCTACCGCATGACGCAACTCCACTCACTACGCACACACACACAAGGCGACCGTCGCCGGTCGTATCGCGCAACAAATAAGCTCAAGCACCGTGACGGCGCTTTGTGGCAAGTTCGCGTCCCGTTGCCGTCACCTTTGCAGCGTTCACTCCAAATTTGTCGCAATGTTGGCAATGGGAAATGATGCGAAATTACAGGCTGATAATTGGGTGAAGATGCAGCTGATAATTTGCCGCAATTTATAATCAGCGCCTCCGTCGCAGCGCCGCCACAATCCTGAGCGCAACATTCCACTGCAGAGAGCAGGTAGAGTGAGTAGCGTTGGGGGTTAGCATCATGCGCAACCGTGTCGTTGCCGCTTGTCTGACGGTGTTGGCAATCGGTTTGTTCAGCGCCAATCTCGCCGCGCAGGTCGTGCCGAAATCCATTCAAGAAGGCGGTACCGACGCCGAGTTGCGCGAGCGCAAGAACGCCTGGACGGTCGGCATTGTCGGCGGCCTACTGTCCGGATCGTACATGCGCTTTGCGGACGAGATGGCGTCGGCGCTCAACGACGGCGACAATCTGCGCATTCTGCCGATCGTGTCCTACGGCGCGGCATCCAATCTCGACGATCTGCTGTACCTTCAAGGCGTCGATGCCGCCGTCACCCAGTCCGACGTGTTCGAATATTTCCGCACCCAGCGCAAAACAGCCAACCTCGAGAACCGCGTTCAGTACATCATGCGGCTGCCGATCGCGGAGCTGCATATCCTGGCGCGCAACGACGTGCAGAAGCTCGAGGATCTGCGCGGCAAGAAGGTCAATTTCGGACCGCCCGGCACCGGCGCGAGCCTGACCGGCACCATCGTCTTCCAGCGGCTCGGCATCAATGTTCAGCAGGTCATGATCGACCAGCCGAGCGCGCTGCAGAAGCTGCAGTCCGGCGAAGTCGACGCCATCGCCCGGGTGGTGATGAAGCCGATCGATTTCTTCTCGAAGATCCCGGCGAATTCGGGCCTGCATCTGGTGAACATCCCGTTCACCAAGACGTTCGAGGACTATTATACGCTCGGCGAGTTCACCAAGGAGGAGTATCCCAATCTGCTGCAGGGCAACGACCGCATCGACACCATCGCGGTGCCGGCAGTGCTGGCGGTGTTCAACTGGCCGCGCAAGACCGAACGCTACCGCAAGGTCGAACGCTTCGTGCAATATCTGTTCACCCATTGGGATAAGTTCCAGCGTCCGCCGTACCATCCGAAATGGCGCGACATCAATCTGGCGGCGACCGTGCCGGGCTGGACCAGGTTCAGCGCGGCGGAAGAGATGCTGCAGCGGCTGCAGGCCCAGCAGCAACAGGCCCAGCAGCAGCCGCCGCTACAGCAGCAGCCCGACCAGGCAAACTTCCAGGCCTTCCTGAATACGCGCACGCGCCTGCCCGCCAACGATGCCGAACGCGAAGCCCTGTTTCGCGATTTCATTCAATGGCGGCAGGGGCCCGGAGCGCAGGCGCAGCACTAGCGAACCTCGCCCAAAGAGGCTCGCCCAATGTGACAGCGCCAAGCGTGGCGGCGCGAGCGCGCGTCCGCCTCAGGCGTTTTGGCGCTCGCGCTCAGATCGCGGAGAAGACCCGGCCGACGAGCCAACTGGCAACGGCCCAGCCGGCGCCCGTGAAGAAGCCGACGCAGAACCAAACGCCGATCTGGTAGACGTCGATTTTTGAAGGCATCGTCGATTTTCCCGGTCGTGACCCGAATGGCAAATTCATACCGCGCCGGGAGAACACCCAGCGCAATTTCATCGGATGCCCGAAGCCGGCGCAAACATTCCCGGCGGGCGCCCGAGCCAGGCCGCGTCGACCCGACGCGACCGTGCCCGGGCCGCACCGCGGCGGCCTAGCCGGCTTTCACGGTGCAACGGCAGGACCGACGCAGGTCCTAATAGCACGGCGGATAAGGGGCATATCCGCAGGTCGCTCTGTTGTAATAGCGTGGTGCCACGACGGCTGCGCCAACGGCCACGCCACGACGCCCATAGGCGCCGCCACGATAGACGCCACCGACGTGGACACCGCCTGCGCGATATCCGCCTCGATAGGCCAACGCTTCGGTTGAAAGACACGCGGCGCCCAGGAGGGCCGCGGCGGCAATTGAAATGACGGTTCGATACGACATGGGGATCTCCTTCCTTCGATCGAAGGCCAGTGAAGTCCCATGCCACGGCAAATACTGATCACAATTGCTCATGCGAGAAGCCCCGCGGCCCATGGATTGGTGCGGTTGGCTGTTTTGACGCAGAGCTTGCTGCCGCTCCCGGGCAAAGCTTGCCTCTCGCGAATTTGCCGGGGACAACTCCGGCGTTGATGCATTCGGGCGAACAAGGTGAGCACTTTTGATCAGATGGCTGCCGGCAAAGCGCGCTTGCGTCGTTGCGAGCCGGTTCGCGATCCGGCAAAGTGCCGATGCTTGCGGCCTAGGCGCGCCGGATGATAGGGTCACTGCGCGGTATCGTACACAATTGATTTTATTCAATTTGGCTGGGCTGCTTTGGCCGCACGTTTGCTCTAGTCCGGGGTATCCAGGGCGACGACGTCCGGATACGGAAAGGACGACACAATGACCGTTGAACATTCGCCGTCCGGCGCGGAGCCGCCGCTGCATGTCATTTTTGACAGTCACGAGCGCCGCACGGTCGCCAGCTACAGGCGCGAGCTGATCAGGCACAGGCACGCGGAGAGCGGGCTGCGCCAGGCGCTTGCCCGGGAAGAAGTCCTGCTCTGTCAAAAGGACACGTTGATCCAGCGACAGGCGGTTTTGAGCCAGGAGTCCGATCATCGGCTGTTGAACGGCCTGCAAATGGTCGTCAGCCTGCTGTCGCTGCAAAGCCGGGCGTCGGACAATGCCGAAGTTGCTTCGCAATTGGCCGCCGCAGCCGATCGCATTGCGGCGATTGGGCGCATTCACCGTCGTCTCCACGCCTTCGACGGCGTCGAAACCTTTGCGTTCAAACAATATCTCGATGATCTTTGCCGCGATTTCTCGTTGATGTTGTCCGCCGAATACCCGCCGCGCAGCATCGTCGCCGAGGGGATTGAAATCACGCTGCCGGCCATCACGGCCATTCCGCTCGGCTTCATCGCCAACGAATTGATCACCAACGCCGTCAAATACGGTACCGGCCGGATCACCGTCAGGCTGGAACCCGGCGATGAAAACGGCTGCGCGTTATCGGTTGCCAATGACGGTCCCGGCTTGCCGGACGGTTTTGACCCGGCCGCCGGCAAAGGACTGGGGATGAGGATTATCCGGTCGTTCGTCAAGCAGATCGGCGGCGAACTGCGGATCGGTCGATGCGGTACGAACCAGGGCGCGCGATTTACGGTGCTGTTCGCCTGAGTGCTTGGTGCGGCGCCGCCAAGCAATTTTGGCCGGGCAATTTGGGCAAGCAATAACGCCAACGGAGACGGTGCGGTTTGCGCAAGAACATAACGACTTCGTTTGATCCCAAGGCCTTTCTCGCCAAAGTCGGCGCCGGCAAGACCGTATCGAAATTTCAGACGGACCAGATCATCTTTTCCCAGGGCGCCGCGGCGGACGCGGTTTTTTACGTCCAGAAGGGCAAGATCAAGCTCACGGTCATTTCCAAGCGCGGCAAGGAGGCGGTCGTCGGCCTGCTTGGGCCCGGGCACTTTTTTGGCGAAGGCTGCCTCAATGGCCATGCGCTGCGTGTCACGACCGCCACGGCGATCGATGAATGCCTCATCACCCGCATCGCCAAGGCGGCAATGATGACGACCATGCATGAGCAGCCGAAATTCTCGGAACTGTTCATGGCGGACTTATTGAGCAGGAACAGTCGAATTGAAGAGGACCTGATCGACCAATTGTTCAATTCGAGCGAAAAGCGTCTCGCTCGCGTTCTCCTTCTGCTGGCGAATTTCGGCAAGGAGGACGCGCCGGAGCCGATCGTCGGAAAATTCAGTCAGGAAATCCTCGCCGAGATGATCGGCACGACGCGGTCGCGCGTCAGCTATTTCATGAACAAATTCCGCAAATTGGGCTACATCAAATACAACGGAAAACTTGAAATCCATAACTCCTTGTTGAACGTCGTGTTGTACGACAAGCCCGAGGTCACGACGACGCGCCGCGCGCGACGAAAAACCGGCTCGGCCGGCGACGAAGCGCTGTGATGTCGACTGTCGGCCCTTGAGCCGGCAAAGGGCGCCACATTGGGCGCCACATTGGGCGCCAAACCCGGACATCCAGCGAAGCTTGCGCGTCGGCCCGGGATTTATGGCGACACCACCGGCTCACCGCAGCGGCGAGAACGCCGCCGGCAAGGCCGCCATGCGCCGTTCCCCGTTCCGCGCCGCGAATTCTCCGCAACCTGACAGGGAATCGGTCTGGCCGGAAGCGGCCGTCAATGCCAAACTGCCGGCGTCGATGGGCGGCACAGGACGACAAGGATGGCGGACAACGGCAACGAGTTCCTGCGGACCCGATCTCGCAGCCGGCATCGCGGCGAGCGCTCTGCCCGAAGGCGCCATGCTGGCCGGCCATGTCGGCGAGGAGGCGGTCTTGCTGGCGCGGCGCGGCGGCCGGCTGTTCGCGGTGTCGGCGCACTGCACCCACTATCATGGGCCGCTCGCCGAGGGCCTGATGGTCGGCGACACCGTCCGCTGCCCCTGGCATCACGCCCATTTCAGCCTTGAGACCGGGGAAGCGCTGGCGGCGCCGGCCCTCAGTCCGCTCGCCTGCTGGCAGGTCGAGGAACGCGACGGCAGAATCTTTGTCCGGGGCGCGAAGGAACAGCCGGCGCCAAAGAAATCGTCCGCGCCGCCGCAACGCATTGTCATCGTCGGCGGCGGGGCCGCTGGCTTTGCCGCGGCTGAGATGCTGCGGCGGCACGGCTTTGCCGGCGCGATCACCATGCTGAGCAGCGACGACACGGCGCCGGTCGACCGCCCCAACCTGTCGAAGGATTATCTCGCCGGCAGCGCGCCGGAGGACTGGGTGCCGCTGCGCGGTGACGACTGGTATGGCGACAACAAAATCGATCTCCGCCTCAACACCGAGGTCACCGCGCTCGACGCCAAGACCAGGCAGGTGACGCTTGCCGGCGGTGAAACGATGGCGTTCGACAAGCTCTTACTGGCGACCGGCGCCGAGCCGGTGCGGCTTGACCTGCCCGGCGCCGCCAAGCGCCACGTCCATAGCTTGCGATCGTTGTCCGACAGTCGTGCGATCATTGCGGCGGCGCAGTCCGCCAAACAGGCCGTGGTCATCGGTGCAAGCTTCATCGGGCTGGAAGTGGCGGCTGCGCTGCGCGCCCGCAACATCGCGGTCGACGTCGTCGCGCCCGAGAAGCGCCCGCTCGAACGGGTATTCGGTCCGCAGATCGGCGATTTCGTCCGCGCCCTGCACGAGCAACACGGCGTCCACTTTCACCTGGAGAATGGCGTCACCGCTATCGGCGACAACGATGTGACGCTCAAGACCGGCGGTACGCTGGCGGCCGATCTCGTCGTCATCGGCGTCGGCGTTCGCCCGCGCCTCGCGCTCGCCGAGCGGGCGGGGCTGGCGGTCGACAAGGGCGTGAGCGTCGACGACTGCATGGAGACCAGCGTGCCCGGCATTTTTGCTGCCGGCGATATTGCGCGCTGGCCCGACCGCGTCGGCGGCGCCCGCATCCGCGTCGAGCATTGGGTGGTTGCCGAACGCCAGGGCCAGATCGCGGCGCTCAACATGCTCGGCGAGCGCACGCCGCTGAACTTCGCACCGTTCTTCTGGAGCCAGCATTACGACGTGCCGATCAACTATGTCGGCCATGCCGAAGGATGGGACGAGATCGCGATCGATGGCGACGTGATGCAGCGCGACTGCGTGGTGCGCTACAAACGCGGCGGCAAGGTTCTGGCGGTCGCTTCGATCTACCGCGACCTCGACAGCCTGAAGGCCGCGCTGGCGATGGAAGAGAACGCGTAGGGCGGGTTAGCCGAAGGCGTAACCCGCCGCCTCGATACGCCGGAATTGGCGGATTACGCTGCGCTAATCCGCCCTACGGGTTGCCGCTGGCTTTTTTCGCGCTGCCGCGATCTTCTTTCGCGCTGCCGCGGGCTCTTTGCGCGCTGCCGCGGGCTTGGCCGGCCGCAAGCCGCCGACCGCGTTCTTGATCTTGCCGCGGGTCAGTTGCCAGCCTTTCCAGTTGAGGTCGAAGACGATGCCGTTGGGGTCCTTGAACTTGCGCTCGAAGCCCTCGTCCTCGGGCTCGCCGAGATCGAAGAAGAACGCGGCGCCGGCCGCTTCGACCTGCTTCTGCTGCGCCGGCAGGTCGTCGCACTGGAAGCCGAAATGATGGATGCCGACGAAGTCCTTGGGCACGCCGGAGCCGACCTCGCTCTTGTACTGCAGCAGCGCCAGATTGACCTCGCCGTCGCTCATGTAGCAGTTCCAGGCGGTCGCGCCTTCGCGGATCGGGGTGCGCTTGAGCCCGAAGGCCTTCTCGTAGAAATCGGCGGTGGCCTTGATGTCCTTGACGCAAAGCGCGATGTGGCGGATGCGGGCTGCCATGGGGGGTCTCCTCGGGGAACGTGGCGAGGCGCAGTGTGTCAGGTTCGCTGGACGAGGGGTAGGTCGTAGCGCCTAGGGCGGGTTAGCCGAAGGCGTAACCCGCCGCCTCGATACGCCGGAATTGGCGGATTACGCTGCGCTAATCCGCCCTACGTGCCGCGAACAAGGCCTAGCCCGGCAGCCAGCGCCGCGCCGTCTCGCGCTTGTCGTCGTAGGCGGCCTCGAACACCGGCTCGGCGAGCGTGGACTGGATGCGCAGCACGGTATTGCCGCTGTTGGCGAAGCCGTGCTTGCGGCCGGCCGGCACGACGACGAGCTGGCCGGCGGTGAGCGTGACGCGCGCCTCGCCGATCCACACCTCGGCGTGGCCTTCGAACACGCGCAGGATTTCCTCGACTGCGTGCAGATGCGTGGGCGCGCCGTGGCCCGGCTCGCACCACTGCTCGAACACGCAAAGCTGGGTCGCGCCGTTCAAGGCCGAGACGTACATCTGCGTCATCACGCCCGGCCGCCATTCTTCCTTCGGCTGGCGATTGAGATCGACGACCTGCATGGTCTTCCCCGTCTTTGTTGCAGTTATGTCCTGGAGCAAGTAGCAAATAGCCCGGATGAAGCGAAGCGAAATCCGAGGCTGCGTCCCGCCCGCGAGACCCACGGATTACGCTGCGCTTCACCCGAGGGCCTTTCGGTAGCGACTCGCTCTCCCGCGCGCACACCTTCATTGGCGACCACGGGATCGGCCGTTTTTGCTTTGCGGCAGATGTTATACCAACGGGTAATTTCGCTGCTCATGTCCGTCACCCTGAGGTGCGAGCCAACGGGTCCGGCCCGAAGTGGCCGGCCCGATGACAAGCTCCGCGAGCCTCGAAGGGCGACGGCCCACCAAGTCGGCTATAGCCGACTTGGTCACTTGATACCCCGAAATCGCAAAGCGATTTCGGTTGCGCCTCGGCCGCATCCATCGAGGGCCGCTACGCGGTCCCCATCGCGCTCGCGCGATGGGGTGCCCCTGCGCGGCCACCTCCGCGCGCTTCGCGCCTAACCACCCGGCGTTGCCGACGGCCCAATGCCCCCACGGCCATTGTCTCGGCGCATGGCGTGCTATACATGTATAGCAAATTGTGAGGCTCCCACATGCTCGCCCTTCGCTTGCCCCCTGAAATCGAGCAGCGGCTCGACGCGCTGGCCAAGAAAACCGGCCGCAGCAAGAGCTACTACGCGCGCGAGGCGATCCTGCGCCAGATCGAGGATATTGAGGACTATTACCTGGCGCGCCGGCGTCTTGGACGCCGTGGATCGCGGGTGACGCTCGAAAGCCTGGAGCGCGACCTCAAGAAGCGCACGAAGCGCTAGGGCATGTCCCGTTCCGTTGGAGTCGGGACATGCTCCAGCAATTTTGAATGCCGCATGCCCCTTTCGGAAAACCGGTTCCCACTTTTCCGGGACAGGCGCTGATGGCTGCGCCGGTTTGGTGGGTCGAGTTCGATCGCGGCGCCGTCCGCGACCTGCGCGAGCTCGGTGTGGAGGTCGAACGGCGCGTGCTGCGCTATTTGCGCGAGCGCATCGCCGGCAGCGACGACCCACGCCGTTTCGGCCATGCGCTGACCGGCGACCGCAAGGGGCTCTGGCGCTACCATGTCGGCGATCATCGCATAGTCGCCGCCATAGAGGACGACCGGTTCGTGGTGCTGGTGGTGACCGTCGGCCATCGGCGCGAGGTCTATCGGTGAGGTCTTGGCAATGGCAAATTACGCTTCGCCAATCCGCCCTACGCCCTTGGGAGGAAACCATGGTCGATCGAGGTCCGGCTGAGAAGGCCACCGACAGCGTCACGGCGCGGCTGCGCCAGCGCTATCCGACCATCGATGACCTGCGCCGGCGCGCCCGAGGGCGGGTGCCGCGCTTCGGCTTTGATTTCGTCGATGGCGGCGCCACCGAGGAACATTGCATCGCCCGCAATACGTCGGCGTTCCAGGCGATCGAGCTGTTGCCGCACTACTGCATCGACGGCAAGGTGACGACCGACACCGAACTGTTCGGCCGCACCTACGCGGCGCCGATCGGCGTCGCTCCGATGGGCTCGGCCGGCCTGATGTGGCCGGGGCGGAAAAACTGTTCGCCGCCGAGGCGCAGCGCCGGCGCATCCCCTATGTGCTGGCGACGCCCGGCAATGCCTCGATCGAGGAGATCGCCGCGATTGCGCCGGACGTGTTCTGGTTCCAGCTCTACCGCTTTCCCGACAACGACCACGCCATCACCTACGACCTCGTGCGCCGCGCCGACGAAGCCGGGGCGCATGTGCTGGTGCCGACCGTCGACTCAGCCGGCAAGTCGAAGCGCCCGCGCGATATCCGCAACGGCTGCCGGGTGCCGTTCCCGATCAACCCGTGGACACCTGCCAGGTGCTGACCTCGCCGGCCTGGACCATGCAGCTTTTGCGCAACGGCATGCCGATCACCGCCAACCTTTCGCCCTACGCCGCGACGGCGAGCCAGAACGCCACCGCCGAAGTGATGCAGCTGCGCTCGGGCGGCAGCCACACCTGGGAGGAATTGAAACGCTTGCGCGATCGCTGGAAGCGGCCGTTCGTGGTCAAAGGCATCCTGCATCCGCAGGACGCCGAGCGTGCGGTGGCGCTGGGCGCCGACGGCATCTGGGTTTCGAACCACGGCGGCCGGCATTTCGATGGCGCGCCGGCGTCGGTCGACGTGCTGCCGGCGATCGTGTCCGCGGTCGGATCGCGCGCCACCGTGATGATCGACAGTGGCATCCGCGGCGGCCTCGACGTGGTGCGCGCGCTCGCGCTCGGCGCGAAATTCTGCTTCACCGGACGCCCTTTCGCCTACGGGCTCGGCGCGCTCGGCGGCGCCGGCGCGCCGCACGTGGCCGACCTGTTCCTCGACGAGATCAAGACCGAGCTCATCCACGTCGGCGCGCGCTCGGTCGCGGAAGCCGCCGCCATCAAGGTGCGCCACCCGAACGCCTGGCGGATCGACAATTACTGAGGCGCCCTAGCCCGGGCAGGGAATTGGTCTGGCCGGAAGCGGCCGGCAATGCCAGACTGCCGGCGTCGATGGGCGGCTAAAGCGCAGTCAACAATGGTGATCGTGCAAGTGATCGTGGGTGGCCTGCTGTTGGGCGCCATCTACGCGCTGTTTTCCTCGGGCCTGACCTTGATCTGGGGCATGATGAATTTCATCAACTTCGCCCACGGCGAATTCGTCATGCTCGGCATGTATGTGGCGCTGTCGGTCGTGGTCTGGCTGCACGGCGGGCCGGCGATTTTCAGCATCGCGGCGGGGGCGGCGCTGTTCGTCCTCGGCGTCGCGATCTATCTGTCGCTGATCCGCGACGTGCTGCGCGGGCCGATGCTGGCGCAGATCCTCTCCACCTTCGGCCTGGCATTGCTGCTGCGCTACTCCGCGTTCTGGATGTTCTCGGCGAATTTCGTCTCGCTGCCGGACAACGCGCTGTCCGGCACCGTCAAGCTCGCCGGCATTTTCCTGCCCGTGGCGCAGCTCGTCGCCGGCAGCGTCGCCATCGTGCTGACGCTCGCGCTGCACCTGTTTCTCACCCGCAGCGCCGCCGGCTCGCAGCTCCTCGCCGTGGCCGAAGACCGGGTCGCCGCGATGCTGATGGGCATCCGGCCGGATCGCATGCAGGCGCTGGCCTGGGGCCTCTCCGCCGGCGCCGCCGGCATCGCCGGCGCCTTGATGGCGACGGCCTATCCGTGGTCGCCGTCGGTCGGCGAGACCTTCGGGCTGATCGCCTTCGTGGTGGTGGCGCTCGGCGGCTTCGGCAGCGTGCTCGGCTCGCTCTATGCCGGGCTGATCATCGGGCTCATTCAGGCGGTTTCCGCCTACTGGCTCGGCGCCATCTACAAGGACATCGTCGTCTACGGCCTGTTCGTCGCGCTGCTGTGGCTGCGGCCGCAAGGGCTGATGGGCAAAGCGTGAGAATATTCCTGTCCCCGCGCTTGAGAATTTGTTTGCTGGCCGTAGCGCTGTTGCTGTTCCCCATGGTGTTTCCGAGCGCATTCTACCGCGATATCGGCGTGACGGTTCTGTTGGTGGCGATCTCGGCCTCGGCCTGGAATATCGTCGGCGGCTATGCCGGCCAGGTGTCGGTCGGCCACAGCATGTTCTTCGGCCTGGGCGCCTACGCGCCGGTGCTGTTCTACACGCTGTGGGGCTGGCCGCTGATCGCCGGCATTCCGGTCGGCATCGCGCTCGCGGTCGGGCTTGCGGTCGCCATCGGCATGCCGACGTTCCGGCTGACCGGCCATTATTTCAGCATGGCGACCATCGCGGTGGCCGAACTGATCCGCATTTTCACCGGCACCTGGAATTTCGTCGGCGCGGCGATCGGTTTGCAGGGCCCGGCGACGGCGCGCGGCTGGTGGGACCTGACGTTTCGCGGCGAGCTGCCGTACTACTACATTTTCCTGGCGGTGCTCGGCGTCGTCCTCCTCACCACGGCGGCGATCGAGCAACGGCGCTTCGGCTTTTATCTGCGCGCCATCAAGGCAAGCGAGCGCGCCGCGCGCAGCCTCGGCGTGCCGGTGCGGGCGACCAAGATGCAGGCGCTGGCGCTGTCGGCCGCATTCACCGCGGTCGCCGGCTCGCTCTATGTGGCGAAAACCGGCTTCATCGATCCGGACTCCGGCTTCGGCATTCTGGTCTCGGTGCAGATGGTCATCGTCGCGGCGCTGGGCGGCGCCGGCACGCTGTTCGGTCCGCTCCTCGGCGCGCTGATCCTGGTGCCGTTGCAGACCACGACCAACGGCCTGTTCGGCGGCGGCGGCTCGGGACTGACCTATATCCTGTACGGCGGCATCATCGTCTTGATCGCCCGCTTCGAGCCGGGCGGCCTGTTCGAGCTGTGGCACCGCGTCGTGCCGGAGCGCTGGCGGGGCGCCGCCCATGCCTGAAGCGAACTTGTCTGAAGCGAACTTGCCGCAAACGAACTTGCCGCAAGCCAACACGTTGCTGGAGGCGCGCAACGTCTCCAAGGCGTTCGGCAACTTCCTCGCCGTGCGCGGCGCCGACCTGGCGGTCGAGCGCGGCGAGATCATCGGCCTGATCGGCCCGAACGGCGCCGGCAAATCGACGTTCTTCAATTGCCTGGCCGGCGAAACCACCCCGACCACCGGGCGCATCGTCTTCGACGGTCAGGACCTGACGCGGGCGTCGAGCGAGGGGCATGCCCGCGCCGGCATCGGCCGCACCTTCCAGGTGCCCATCACGTTCGACGACATGACGGTGCTGCACAACGTGATGGTCGGCGCCTTCCTGCGTCACCCGCATCGCAACGACGCCCGCGACCATGCCCGCCGCATGATCGAATTGACCGGGCTGCGCCCCGAGCAGCGGGCGCGCTCGCTCGGCACGCCGGGGCGCAAGCGCCTGGAAATCGCCCGCGTGCTCGCCACCGATCCGCGCCTCCTCCTGCTCGACGAATTGCTCGCCGGCCTGACGCCGAGCGAACTGCGCGAGGCGATCGCGCTGGTGCGCCGCATCCACCAGATGGGCGTCACCATCGTCATCGTCGAGCACATCATGGAAGTGATCATGACGCTGACCGAGCGCGTGCTGGTCTTCAATCAGGGCCATGTCATCGCCAGCGGCACGCCCGACGCCGTGATCAAGGACGAGGCGGTGATCGAAGCCTATCTGGGCCGCGCCCATCGCCGGCCGCCGCCGGTCCCGCGCCCGCACACCGGCGAGGCGTAGGAGGCGCGGGTGGCGGACCTGACCGTCGAGCACCTGGAAGTGCGCTACGGCGATCTGGTCGGCGTCGCCGATATTTCGTTGACCGTCGCCGCCGGCCAGGTGGTGGCGCTGCTCGGCTCCAACGGCGCCGGCAAGACCACGACGCTCAACGCCATCGCCGGCGTGGTGCGCCCGGCGCGCGGCCGCATCGCCTGGCGCGGCCAAACGATTTCCGGGCTGCCGGCCCATGCCATCGTGAGCCAAGGCCTGGCGCTGTCGCCGGAGGGCTGGCGGCTGTTCGTTCGCCAGACCGTGGAGCAGAATTTGCGGCTCGGCGCCACCGCGCTCGCCGACCGCTCGCGCCTCGCGGCGCTGTTCGCGCGGGTCTATGCGCTGTTCCCGCGGCTCGCCGAGCGGCGCCGGCAACTCGCCGGCACGCTGTCCGGCGGCGAACGGCAGATGCTCGCGCTCGGCCGCGCGCTGATGAGCGAGCCGCAACTGTTGATGCTCGACGAGCCGAGCCTCGGCCTCGCCCCCGCGGTGGTCGAGGCGCTGTACGACACCTTGGCCGCGCTGCACCGCCAGGGCCTGACGCTGCTGTTGGCCGAGCAATCGATCCCGCTCGCGCTCGGCATCGCCGATTACGCCTATGTGCTGCAGACCGGCCGCATCGCGCTGCAAGGCCCGGCGGCCGAGCTCGAGCGCAACGAAGCGGTGCGGGAGATTTATCTGGGAATTTCGACGCGCGCGGTTGCGTCTGATCCGTCACCCTGAGGTGCGCGCCGCAGGCGCGCCTCGAAGGGCGACGGCCCGGGACGTGCATCCTTCGAGGCTCGCGGAGCTTGTCATCGGGCCGGCCACTTCGGGCCGGACCCGTTGGCTCGCACCTCAGGATGACGGGAAACGGACGGACGCTTACTACCGCCCGTGCTCCCACAGCGTCTCGAGCCGATGGCGAAACGCCTTGGGCTTTTCGGCGAACAGGCGGCTGGCGATGCGCGACGCGCGCTGCGTCAGCTGCGTCGCCCGCTCGGCACAGGCCGGCGCCAGCCGCGACCGCCAATGCGCCAGCGGCTGATGCAGGCCGGTCAGCCGCTTGAGCACTTCCAGATCCTGGCAGCGGCCGAGCCGTTCGCGCAGCCGCTCGGCCTCGTCGGTCCACATCCGGCCGAAGCGCGGCCACAGCGGCTCGACCAATTCCATCTGATAGCGGTGATCGACCACGCGCTGGCGCAATTCGTGCAAATCTTCGGCGCTGGCCGCCAACCAGTCGTCCGGAATGTGCTTGCGGGCGTTGCGGTAGCCCGCAGTGAGCCGCCCGGCGATCGCCGAGAAGTCGAACGGATCGAGCGGCCAGGCGGCGACCGCGGCAGCCGCGGCATCGAGCCAGGCGACGATGGCGTCGCGCGTGCCGGGCGTCAGCACCGCCTGCTCCTGGCTGCCGCGCAGCGCCTCGATGCGCGCGCGGATGGTCGCGCTCGAGCGCGCCGACAGCACCATGCTGCCCTTATCGATCAAGTCGTCGAAGGCGTTGAGCGCGGCCTGGCCGTCGCGGGCGTGGGACAGCCCGCGGGCATGGTCGCGCGCCTCCTCGCGCCAGCGGTCGGCCTCGGCGATGAACGGCGCCAAGAGCCGCATCAGCGCCCGCCACTCCTTCATCGAGCGGCGGAAATAGTGCACGGCGTCCTGCCCCGAACGCTCCGGATCGCTCATCGCGGCGCGGGCTTCGGCCAGGATATTGGCCGCAATGGCGCGCACCACCGGCCCGATGGCCGTTTTGGGCTGCAAAGCGGGTTTTTCGCCCATATTCGCTTCTAGGAAACCGTGCATGACAATTCGATGGGATCCGCCGTGACAGTATGACGAATTATCGTCGGCGGCGCACTTCCCTTCTGGGGGGCCGCTTGCTACATCACGGGCACGCTGAAAGCAGCTTTTGACGCGGGGTGGAGCAGCCCGGTAGCTCGTCAGGCTCATAACCTGAAGGTCACAGGTTCAAATCCTGTCCCCGCAACCAAACTTTCCTAGTAAAAACAGCCGGTTAGGTTCTCGCCTAACCGGCTTTTTCATCCAAAACCGCCTCGCGCACTTCAAGCACCCTCTCTGGCTTTCGATCCAAGGCACATTCCCTCGGCCGGTTAGTGTCGAGGGGTGGAGCAGCCTAGTAGCTCGCAAGGCTCATAACCTTGAGGTCAGCGGTTCAAATCGCGCCCCCGCAACCAATCGTTTCCACCGGCATAGTATTTGGTGCAGAAAATATTTATGAACTAATTATCGTTTAAATTCAATGTGTTATGAGGTGGCTGTCTGTGTCATAACCCTTGGAGGTCGTTCAAATCTGCTCTCCGCAACCGTTACGTTAGACGGTAATCTTATCAACCTGCCGCTTATTTATCGCGCGTTATTTGTGGGGGAACTCCTTCGCGATTAGGCAGGGACATTTTTCCGACTGCTGGATGCCCCAACCTAATCGAAAATCCATGAAAAGAAGTTGGGTTATGGGAAGGTCTGCATTACGATTTCGACGTTCAAAGGATCAATCACGTACGTGTCAGACAGCCCGTTTTTCCAAACTTAAATCCCCCACGCCTTGTCGGAGAAGTTCTGTCAAGAGGCGCTATGGGTCTGGATAACCGAGGTTTTATAGAGAATCTTCGACTTGCGTTGAAAACGCGACATCTTGAATAGATCACTTCCCAGGAGTTGCAAAATCGCCATCGCAAAGGAATCCTAGGAACACGATGGCAACAACTGGATAGTAGTGAGTTGATACAGGGACACGTTGGAGTGCCCAATGACTGACGGGATAGTCAGTTGATTGTGGCTACAGTACACACAGCTTCGTCGCGCTGGACTAGCGACCAGGGTTTCGAAATGAGCGACATAATTAAAACGTCCGAGAGGACGAATGGTGGCTTGTACCCTGCTTCGGACGAGAAAAGTTTAGCCAAGACTTTGGCACACTTATCATTTCAGTTTGGGCCGGAGTTTACGCTCGCAGTTGTCAGCGTGGGCTTGATTTTTTTTACAATCGAACCGACGTCTTTCAGATCATTTCTGTGCTCCTATTTAATGGAGCATTCTGGGGATTTCGCAGGTTTTGCCGATAACGCCCTATCGACGATCAGAAATGGTCTCCGGCCTCGGAGACTATGGGTTGCACCCACTTGACCATCGACCTAGCGAAGCCGAAAACGGGTAGCTTTGGCTGATCTCAACGTAGGCGGGCAAGAGTGCGCATCCAATCCATAATCATTGCGGCCTTCCGCTCCTTTGGCCCCACTCCCCATCGCGTCGAGTTGGCTGGCAACCTCACCGCGATTATCGGTCCCAACGCGTCTGGCAAAACGGCGTTGCTCCAAGCGCTCGCGAAATTGTTTGGGGTGACACGGCCGGAACGAACAATTCATCGTTCCGACTTTCATCTTCCCATTGGTGTACCTCCCGACGATCGCACAACGAGAGAATTGTTCATCGATGTGGTCATTTCGTTGCCAGAACTTTCCAAAGGCTCGGCGACGGCGGATACCATCGCGCCAGCTTTTCGCCACATGCATATCGCTGTGCCCAAAGCCTCGCCGGTCTGTCGCATGCGACTTGAGGCGCGCTGGCAAGATGACGGGACGGCCGATGGAGAAGTAACGCAGGAGCTATTCTGGATCGACCATCTGGAAGAAAAAATAGGCGACGATCACAAACACGCGGTCTCGCCCGTAGATCGCGGTCTCATTCAGCTTTACTATACTCCTGCAAGTCGCGATGCTGCTGCACAAATCCGGGCTACTACCGGTGCCCTCGCCGCTCGCTTGTTGCGCGCAATCGAATGGTCGAAAAGCACGCGCGATACCGTGGACGCCGCGACTAAGAAATTGTCAGAGGCGTTCAGCGCCGAAGCCGCTATAGATGCGATAAGCGTCACACTGTCGAACCGTTGGGACGACCTGGAAGATTTCGGAAACTGACACAAATCCAGAGTTTCACGCTCATCAGCCAACGCTTTGAAGAAGTCGTGGCGAGAATTCAAGTTCTGTTCGCACAGGGTGCAGCCAAAATTGAGCGCGGACTTGAAGTCCTCAGTGACGGCCAACGGTCGTTGTTCTATTTCGCATTGACAGCCGCCGTTTTCGACCTTGAGAGAGACGCTGTAGCGGGGAAGATTAAGGGATTTCGGACAGATGAATTGCGTATCCCGGCCTTAAGCATTTTTGCAATCGAGGAGCCGGAAAATCACCTTTCACCTTACTACCTCTCGCGCATTGTGGCGCAAGTGCGCTCAATCATTGATAAAGATGCCGCGCAGGCTTTGGTCACAAGCCACTCACCAGCGGTGCTAAGTCGCGTCGAACCCGCTGAGGTTCGTTATTGCCGCTGCGACCCAAAAACGCGGCTTTCAACGGTCAAACCCATTGAAATGCCTCCCGACGCTTCCGAGGCTGCCAAATTCGTACGCGGTGCGCTGCTCGCTTTTCCCGAACTTTACTTCGCGCGCTTCGTCATTCTTGTTGAGGGGGATTTAGAAACGGGTAGTTCTGCCGCGCCTTGCGGAGGCCGAGGAGGTGATCCTTGATCCATCCTTTGTCGCTGTGGTGCCTCTCGGCGGGCGCCACGTCCAGCATTTTTGGCGACTCCTGAACGGCCTCGCGATTCCACATGCCACTTTGCTCGATCTTGATCTCGGCCGAGGCGGCGGCGGATTTGGCAGGGTGAAAACCGACCATTGGTCATCTCATTGATAGGGGTACACCGCGTGGGGAACTCCTATCGATTTAGGGCGGCAAGGTGCTTTTCCCGCGGAGTTCGAGGCGATGTCCGGATGGGATTCATCCAACGCTGAAACTTTGGCTAGTTGGGTAGCAAGACTGCGGGCGTACGCGGTATATTTTTCCGAGCCCCTCGACCTTGATATGTCAATGCTCGATGCTTTTCCGGCCGCGTACGAGAAGGCGATCCCCGCCGGCGGTGGGCCAAAGATGGCAATCGACGCCGCTGCCAAGGTGGTGCTGGGCGAAAGCGGGCCCGGCCTGGATGTATACAAAGATGCCTTGGCGGAATTTGGAAAGCTTATGCCGTCGTATCGCTATCATTTTCTCACGCAAAGCAAGCCCGCGAACTCATCTTCAGGCATTTGTGCATCTCGACGACGAAGCCATTAAGAAGGACATGCCAGGGACCTACCGGGCATTAATTGAACACGTCAGATGCAATTTACGACTGGCTCTACCGTGACCTTGATCCAACGCCGTGTTGCCCCCAACGATTGGAGACCAATTGGGATAGATGCGCTCGAAAACAATGCACTCGATGTCGTACGGTCGATCAACAATCGATCCGTGATTGCTGGACCGGGTTCAGGCAAAACCGAACTTCTGGCTCAACGCGCCTCCTATCTCCTGCAATGTGGTGTGTCGACACAGCCACGCCGGATACTGGCAATCAGCTTCAAACGCGACGCCGCGAGAAATTTGGCTGGGCGCGTGCGCAGCCGGTGCCATCCCATTCAGGCCCATCGTTTTGACTCTTTGACCTTCGATGCGTTCGCCAAGGGTCTTGTCGATCGATTTGGCCAAGCGCTTCCCGATCGATGGCGTCCCACTCCGGACTATGAAATTTCGCAGGTCAACGACCGCACTTACCGCGAATTCTTGCAGACGCTTACTCCCCCGGCAGCAGTCGGAAGCCGCGCCGACATTATGGCCATCACGGTAAAGGCCTTTGAACGGTCATGGTTGCTTGGTTCACCGCTCTCTGAGGCGGCTCCGAAGCATCCTTCTCCAGCGCAATGGGCGGCGGAGCAGTTCTGGCATTCGTGGCTTCATGGCAGTAAGCGCAGCTACCTTGCGTTCCCGATGATTGGTCGCTTGGCCGGCCTCCTGGTTCGGTCCAACCCGATGGTTAGGCAGGCATTGCAACTCACTTATTCGCACCTTTTCATGGACCAGTTTCAAGATACCACTCAGGTTCAATACGACTTGGCGAAAGCCATTTTTCTTGGGTCTAACACCATTGTGACGGCCGTTGGTGATAACAAACAGCAGATCATGCGATGGGCCATGGCCATGGATGATCCGTTCACGGCTTTCGATGCCGATTTCAAGGCGCAACGAACGCCCCTGTTAAATAATTATAGGTCGTCGCCTGACTTGGTTCGCATTCAAGATGTACTAGCCAAGGCTCTTGATGCCAAGTCATTGACACCGGTTTCGAAGGCCGACGGAACGATCTCCGGCGATAGTTGCGAGGTATGGGACTTTGGCTCTCCAACGAAAGAAGCAGTTTGCCTCGCCGATTTCGTTCGCGAGCAAATGGTTGAATACAAACTAAAACCACGTGACTTTTCTATTTTGGTACGCCAGAAGGCCGCGGACTACATGAAGATTTTGGAGCCGTCTTTTGCAGCTAAGGGTTTGTACCTCAGAAACGAAGCAGCTCAAATCGGTCCCATCGCGATTCAGGAGCTTCTCGCTGAGGACCTTTCCGAGATTATCGTCACCCAGTTGCGCCTCTTGACGAGCGAGCGAGCGGGCCGTCATTGGACTGAGTGTCTTGAGGCTATGTGCATGTTTAGAGGGTTGGCATCAGACGATGACAGTGGACGGTCACAAGCCGTCAAGGACCTCAATGACCTCAGCGCAGCGTTTAGGAAACGCTACTCTGCCCCTCCGAAAAATCTAGCGTCGGTTCAAGCGATCATCCAGGAACTGATCAACTTTGCAGGACGCCGGAACTTACTGACCTTATGTCCCGCATATCGACAGGGCGATTGGCTCAAAAGGGTCACCGAGGCCGCGGCGCTTCACCTCGAAGCCTCATGCCGGACCGCCAAGGATTGGTCTGACGCCCTCGATATATACGAAGGAGTACATGCCGTGCCCTTGATGACGATCCACAAAAGCAAGGGCCTTGAGTACCATACTATGATATTTGTTGGTTTGGACGACGATGCTTGGTGGAGTTTCACCAATGACACACAGGAAGCGACTGCCGGTTTTTTTGTTGCTTTCACCCGAGCCCGGCAGCGTGTCGTGTTCTCATACTGCGCTTCACGTGGCGCGCGCGCAAAGATCGCGCCACTGTACGACCTTCTGACGAAAGCAGGCGTAAAGACAATTGCGAAGACGTAATTCGCTAGACGCTCCCGAAGCGTGGAGTGCTCATCGCTTTTTAACGGCTGACAGTGCATAAGCATGAGGGGTTGATTCGCCCGATTTTGTGAATTAGCACAAATCCTAGCACACATTTTTCGGTTAAGCTGGATCATCTTTTAAACCCAATTAGTTATCGAACGAGCTATCAGGCTCATAACCTGAAGGTCACAGGTTCAAATCCCGTCCCCGCAACCAAATTAGGCCCGCCAGATCAGGTGCTTGCACCCGCTCCGGCGGGCTTTTTCATTCGTTACGCATCATGGGCTTAGGCCGCCGCGGCCTTGCCGCAGGCTGCGGTCGAGGCCGCGCCGCCGAGGGTCGCGGCGCGCAGCTTCGGCTCGGCCAAGACCTCTGGATCGCACGCGCGATCGCGGCGCGGCTTCGGTCTCGCCGCGATGTTCGAGCATCATCGCTAAAGGACTGCTCGTTTACTGCGAGCATGGTGATGTAGACGTCGGTCACCGCCTCACCATCCAGAAGCCGTCCGGCAATCGCCGCGTTGCAGCCCTGCCGCCCGGCGCTGATGTTCCTTTTTTGTTCTTGATCTCTGACACTACTTTCGGTATAGTTCGCACGCTGTTTTCTAGCCTTTAAGGCAATCCAGCGCGTGACGGATGTACGGTCAGGCGATGGGAGGTCGTGCGCGGGCCGCTCGAGCGACTGACCGACCACGTTCATTGCCCCGTCACCTGCCAAGTCATCTGCCAAGTCACCTGAGTAGTTTTCAGTTCGGCCTATCGCTATGCCGGTTGACCTCGCAAAAATCGAACAACTGGCTCCGGACCAGACCTCGCTGGCCGCTGCGGCGAAACTGAAAAGATCGGATTCGTGGCCGCTTCTGGCATGCGACGGCGCGGGTCTGATCTGGGGAGAATGCCAAGGCTCCGGAGCGTCGCCCTACCGCGTCATCTGCTCCGAGGCGGATTTCGGTTACAAATGCACATGCCCGAGCCGCAAATTTCCCTGCAAACACACGCTTGCGCTCTTGTGGATTCGCGCGGATGGCGCTCTGCCATTCCGCACCGCGAGCGTCCCCGCCTGGGTTGGCGATTGGCTGGCGCGGCGCCGGCCCCCTGCCGCGGCGGCCAACAAGGCCGCTCCCGACACGGCAGCGAAAGTCAGTGCCGCCCAGGCCGCCGTGGTGGCGCCCAGCGTGGAGGATCCAAAGGCGGCCGCCCGGGGCGCCGCGCAGCAGGAGCGCAACAAGGCGGATCGGGAAGCATCGATCCGCGCCGGCCTTGACGAGCTTGACTTGTGGATTGCGGATACGTTGCGCAGCGGCCTTGCCGCGTTCGCGCCAAGCGCCAGCCAGCAATGCCGAAAGATCGCGCAACGTCTGATTGACGCCAAGGCCAGCGCATTGGCGGCCCAGGTCGACAGGCTGCCGGCGGATCTGTTGTCGGCAGCGGAATCGATGCGGAGCGATCTGTTGATTGAGCGTTTGGCGACACTGCACTTGATCGCCTGCGCCTACCGAAACCAGGACCGCCTGCCGAATGCGCTCAAGGCCGACGTCCGCCAACTGGTCGGTTGGACGGTCACGCGCGATGCTTTGCTTGCCGATGCTGACGCGCTACGCGTCACGGACCGCTGGATGGTGGTGGACACCGTCGCCGAAGTTCAACCGGACAAGCTGCGCCGATATGAGACCTGGCTATCGCGACTGGGTGACGACGCTGCACCTCGTTTTGCCGTGCTCATCGACTTCTTTCCGGTCTCGCTCGGCAAGACTGTGAACGCTCATAGCGTCGGTGAAGTGTTCGAGGCGAAGCTTGTCTACTTCCATTCCCCGGCGCCGTTGCGCGCCGTCATGGCGGTTCAGAACGGCCCCACCGTCCCGGGCGGGCGCTGGCCGCGTCCAGCGGACGACGTGCCGGCCGCAATCGCGCGGCTCAACGATGTCCTCGCCTTGCGCCCCTGGGCCGACGCCGTGCCATTCGCCGCCCGCGGCGCCCGCATCGTGGCGGCGGACGCCGCGCTATGGCTGACCGACACACCAGGGACGATCGGCCTGCCAGTGCGCGCGCACGAGGATGACTTGGCACTGCCGCTCATTGGCCTTGAGGACATCGACGCATTCGGCCGATGGGACGGCAAATTCCTGTCACTCGGCCTTTGTGAAACATCGCTCGGCCGCTGGATCGGCGCATGACATCGACAGACGATCCGAGCAGCGAGGCATTGCGGCGGCGGTTCCTGCTCGGCACGGCGCGCGATCCCGCTGCGGCGGGAGCGGCTTTGCCCAACGTCGTTTCCCAAAAGGTTGCGGTGTCGGAGCTCACCGCGCTCGCGCTGCTGGGCCAGCGGCTGCGTTTTCGCCGGCACGGGCCGCCGCCGCGGGGCGCTCAACCGCCGATCGTCGACTCCCGCAACATCGTCCCCGACGCGGCGCGGCCGCTCATGCGCCGCCTGGCGGGCGGCATGGACGGTTGGGCATCCGATATCGCGGCGCTCGCCATGGCCGACACCTGCCATCGCCGTCGGCTGCGCCCGCACCCGTTCGATGTACCGCGCTTGGGCGACTTCGTGCGCCGGCATGGCTACTCCCTTGGCGCCTATGCGGCGGCGTGGCCTGAGCGCAACAAACCAGGGAAGAATCCGACAGACGACTATTGCGATGGCGAAAATAATTTCGATTCCAGCAACTGGACTTCCGCACGCCCCGCGGCGCGCGCCGAATTCATCGCTGCCATGCGCAGGCGCGAACCGGATCGGGCGCGCGAATTAGTGGCGGCGAGCTTTGCCTTCGATCCTGCGCCGGTTCGGGTGCGGCTTCTCGCTGCACTCGCGGCCGGTCTATCGCCGGCCGACGCCCCGTTCCTGGACAGTCTCGCGCATGATCGGGCGTCGACCGTACGCGAGCGCGCGCAGGAGCTATTGAAGTACATCCCGGGTCAGGCCGCGGCGGAGAGCCGCATCCGCGACTTGGTGGCGCGCACCAGCGCCACGACCGCCGGACTGTTGCGGCGGCGCCTGACGCTCAAGCTCGAGCTTCCGGCCAATCTGCAGACGGTTTCGCACGCCGGCTGGTCAGCCGAAGCCGTACGCCGCTGGGCCGCCGACCGCTATGCCGGCGTCGGGCTCGATGCCATGGCGGCGGCTTTTGGCCTCTCCATTACCGACATGGTCGCGGCCGCCGCCGACGCTACGCCGTTGCTGGCGCTGTTCGCCCGGCAGGCGTCGATGGAACGCCGGTTCGACGTGCTCGCGCGGATCGTGCGCGAGCACGCCGTCGATGCATGGCTCGACGCGATCGGGCGGGACGGTGACGCGGCTGAGGATGCCGGGCTCAACGCCGCCGCAGCGTGGGACGACGCCACGATCGAGCAGTGGTGCGCCGCCGCGATCGCGCCCGGCCTTTGGACCACGCTGCCGCCGGTCGCGGATCTTGAACGACTGTATCGTTTCCTGCGCCGGCCCTTACCGCTCGAACAAGCGCGCGAATTGCTGCAGTCGCCGGCATTCGCCACCCTAACCCACCCCGATCGGTTGCCTGCCGGCGTCGGCGCGCTCTGTCTTGCGCTCGCAGCGCTGACGCCGCCGCCCTTGCGATCTCCGTTACGCGGCATTCGCCGGCTTGGCCGCCAGGCCGACGCCGCCGCTGCTGCCGGCGCTGCAGCTGCTCGATTGTCTCGCGCTTCTCGATCCGGTGCCCTCCTGAACAGAAAGTGTCGCCATGTCAGCTGCAGTTCTGCGACTGCCCGCCGAACAAGTTTATGCCGATGAACTTGCCGCGCTTGCGCACGGCGACGATCGCCCGCGCCCGCCGAACTGGAAACTTTCACCGCAGGCTGTCGTGACCTATCTGATGGGCGGAAAACGACCTGACGGCGGTCCGGTGACCACCAAATATTTCGGCAATCGCCGGCTGATCGAAACCGCCGTCGCCACGCTGGCGACGGACAGCGCGCTGCTGCTGCTTGGCGTGCCCGGCACGGCAAAATCCTGGGTGTCGGAACATTTGGCGGCAGCGGTTTCCGGCTCGTCGCGCCGGCTCATTCAGTGCACAGCCGGGACCGACGAGAACCAGATCCGTTATGGCTGGAACTATGCGCGGCTGCTCGCTCATGGGCCGTCGCGCGAGGCGCTGGTGCCGACCCCGCTGACGCGCGCGCTCGAGGAGGGCACCATCGTGCGGTTCGAAGAGTTGACCCGCATGAGTTCGGAGGTGCAGGACACGCTGATCACGATTTTTCGGAAAAGACTTTGCCGATCCCCGAACTCAATACGGCGATCGACGCGGCGCGCGGTTTCAATATCGTCGCCACCGCCAACAGCCGCGACAAGGGCGTCAACGAGCTCTCGTCGGCCTTGAAACGTCGCTTCAACGTTGTCGTATTGCCGTTGCCGGCCACCATCGAGGAGGAGACCGAGATCGTGGTCACGCGCGTGCGCGCCATCGGTACCGGGCTCTTGCTTCCCGACATTGCGCCGCCCGACAAGGAGCTCGGCCGCATCGTCGCCATGTTCAGGGAACTGCGCGCCGGACAAACTGCGAATGGCAAGCTGAAATTGAAAACACCATCCGGCACGTTGTCGACGGCCGAGGCGATTTCGGTCGGCATCGGCGCCTGGGCCGAGGCTGCGCACTTCGGCGGCGGACGGCTCGACGCGCAAAGCCTTGCCGCCAATCTCGTCGGCGCGATCGTCAAGGATCCGGTGCAAGACCCGCCGGCACTGCAGGAATACCTGGAAAACGTCGTGCGCTCGCGCGACGATTGGTCCGATCTCTATCGCGCGATTCGCGACGTTCTGTGAGAACATGGACGCTCGCGCCCACCTGTTCGGCGTGCGGCATCACGGGCCCGGCTCGGCGGCGAGCTTGGTCGCGGCGCTCGACCACCTCGATCCCGTCGCGGTGCTGATCGAGGGGCCGTCCGACGCCAACGACCTGCTGCGCTTTGCGGCGCTTCCCGGCATGCAGCCGCCGATCGCGCTGCTCGTCCATGCCGCCGAGGAACCCAGCCTCGCCAGCTTTTTTCCATTCGCATCATTCTCGCCGGAATGGCGGGCGCTGCTGTGGGCGCTCAAGCGCGAGCGGCCGGTCCGCTTCATCGATTGGCCGGCCGCGACCGCACTCGCAGTCCGCAAGGAACGCCAGGCGGCGCACGCGCCGGAGCGGAGCGACGCCGAGCCGGCGACAGCCGCCGCTCATGCCGATCCGCTCGAAGCGGTTGCGCAAATGTCCGGCCATTCCGACGGCGAGGCGTTCTGGAATGCGCTCGTGGAAAGCAGCGGGGGCGGTCCAGATATATTTCCGGTCATTGAGGCGGCGATGATCGAGCTGCGCAACACCGACGCCCACGACAGTGCGCTGGTATCGCTGCGGTCGGAGGACGACGACCGCCGCGAGGCATTCATGCGCGTTGAGATCCGGCAAGCGCTGAAAGATGTGGCGGGTGCGATCGCCGTGGTGACCGGTGCCTGGCATGTGCCGGCGCTGCGCGCCGATCGCAGCGTCGCCGCCGATCGGGCGCTCGTTCGCGGCCTGCCCAAGCTGAAGACCGCGGCGACGTGGGTGCCCTGGACCGAGCCGCGGCTCGCCCTGGCGAGCGGCTATGGCGCGGGCGTCGTCTCGCCGGGCTGGTATGGTCACCTATGGGGACAAAACGATCGCGGCGGCAGATGGCCGGCAGCGCCCGATTTGGCGGCATCGTGGCTTGCCAGAGTCGCGACGCTGCTGCGGGCGGAAGGATTGCAGGCCGGCACGGCCTCAGTCATCGAGGCGGTCCGGCTGTCGGTGGCGCTCGCAAGCCTGCGCGGTCATGCCATGCCGGGGCTTGCGGAGATGCGAGACGCCACGCTCGCCGCCCTTTGTCATGGCGATGAGGTGCCGTTTCGGATCATCGAGACGCGCCTGGTCATCGGCGATCAAATCGGCCGCATCGACGATAGCGTGCCGCAGATGCCGCTTGCCCTCGATCTTGCGCGCTGGCAGCGCAAGACGCGTCTCGTTCCGCAAGCGTTGGAATTGGAGATCGCGGTCGACTTGCGCAGCGACGCCGGGCTGCTCAAATCCACTTTGCTGCACCGGCTCGATCTGATCGAGGTGCCGTGGGGCCGCCTCCTTGACGCGCAAGCGGGACGCGGCACGTTCCGCGAACTATGGAAGCTCGCTTGGGCGCCGGAATTTGCCGTGCGGCTCGCGGAAGCGCTGGTCTACGGCCCGACCATCGAACAGGCGGCCGCCGGCGCGGCGGTGGCGCGGGCGGCGAAGTCCACCGCGATTGCCGAACTCACCAATCTGGTGCGCCGTTGCCTGCTCGCCGACCTGCCCGAGGCGGCGCAGGCTTGTATCACGCAGTTGCAAGCCGCGGCGGTCGATGCCGTCGACATGACCAGCCTTGCCGAAGCCGTGCCGTCGCTGGTCAGCATCCTGCGTTACGGCACCGCCCGCAAGATTCCGGAGGCGGCGCTCGCCGCACTCACCCGCGCGCTCGCCGTCGAGGTCATCGCCGGTGCGCTGCCAGGGAGCCGCCATCTCGATGCAGAAACGGCCGAGCGACTGTGCGCGGCTTTCGCCGGTTTCGATGCGGCGCTTGATCTATTCGGCGATGGCCCATTGCTGGAAGGCTGGTGCCGAACGCTCGGCGCGCTCGCTGACGATGGCACCGCGGCACCAGGCGTCGCCGGGCTGGCGGCACGGCGGCTTTATGAGCGCTCCATTGTCACCCGCGAGGCCACCGCGGCAACGCTTGCCCGGGCGCTGTCGCCGGCCAATCCGCCGAGCACGGCGGCCCTGTTTCTGCACGGCTTTTTCGGCGAGAGCGCAGAGGTGATCCTGCACGATCGCGTCCTGTTCACCCTGGTCGACGAATGGCTGGCCGCGCCGGACGAGACGTATTTCCTCGAAATATTGCCAGTGCTGCGTCGCGTGTTCGCCAATTTCGGCGCCGTCGAACGCCGCCGCCTGCTCGCGCAGGTGGGGCAGGCAGCAGCGCTGCCGCCGCCAGCGCCCGACGCGATCGACGAGGCCGCCTTCGCGAAGGCGCGGCCGCTGCTCAAGCTCATTCTCGGGATCGATGACAATGACTCGTCCGCTTGACGAACGCCGCCGCCGTTGGCGCCTTGCGCTCGGCGGTGACGACGCCGACGGTTTGTCGGAGCGGGATCTGCGCATGGATCGCGCTTTGAGTGCGCTCTACGAGCGCGGCGTCACCAACGAGCGCGGCAGCGGGCGACGCGGCGGTCTCGGTGCGTCCGCGCCGCGCGTCGCGCGCTGGCTTGGCGACATCCGCGAGTTCTTCCCCAAGCCGGTAGTGCAGGTGATCCAGCGCGACGCGTTCGAGCGGTTTGGACTGAAGGCCATGCTGATGGAGCCGGAATTCCTTGCGACACTGGAGGCCGATGTGCATTTGGTCGCCGATCTCATCGGCTTGCGCGCCGTCATGCCGGCGAAGGCCAAGGACACCGCGCGGCAGGTCGTGCGCAAGGTGGTGGATGAGCTCATGCAAAAACTGGCGCACAAGACCGCCGCGACGATCCGTAGTGCGGTCGACCGCGCGCGCCGCACCGCGCGCCCACGCCCGGCCGATATAGACTGGCCGCGGACCATCCGCGCCAATCTCGAACGCTACCAGGCCGATCTGCGGACCATCATCCCGGAGCGGCTGATCGGCTTCCGCCGGCATTCCAGGGCGCGCCTCGACGTCGACAGCATCATCCTTTGCGTCGATCAGTCCGGCTCGATGGCGAGTTCGGTGGTGTATTGCTCGATCTTCGCCGCCGTGATGGCCTCGTTGCCGGTGATCGCCACGCGGCTCGTCTGCTTCGACACGGCGATCCTCGATTTGACCGACGAGCTTGCCGATCCGATCGAGGTCTTGTTCGGCGTGCAGCTCGGCGGCGGCACTGACATCAATGCCGCGCTCGCCTATTGCGAAACAAAGATCAGCCAGCCGGCGCGAACGCATCTCGTTCTGATCAGCGATCTCTACGAGAGCGGCGATGGCTCAGCGATGCTGGCACGCGCCGCGGCGCTGGTGGCGAGCGGCGTCAATCTGATCGTGCTCTTGGCATTGTCCGACGACGGCCGACCCGGCTACGACGCCATTCACGCCGGCAAGCTCGCCGCCCTCGGCTGCCCGGTATTCGCCTGCACGCCCGACCTGTTTCCCGATCTCATGGCGGCGGCGCTCCGCCGCGAGGACATCGCCGCCTGGGCCGCCGCGCGCGACATCACGCTGGTGCGGGCGAGCGGGTGAGGAAAGCGCAACGCGCCGGTCGCGGCGGCGCGGCTGAGGCCGAGCCTTACCCGAGCGCCTGCGCCACCGCCTTGCCGCAGGCTGCCGTCGAGGCCGCGCCGCCGAGGTCGGCGGTGCGCAGCTTCGGCTCCGCCAGGACCCGCTCGATCGCCTGCACGATCGCGGCGGCGGCTTCGGGCTCGCCGAGATGCTCGAGCATCATCGCGCCCGACCAGATCTGGCCGATCGGGTTGGCGATGCCTTGCCCGGCGATGTCGGGCGCCGAGCCGTGCACCGGCTCGAACAGCGACGGAAACCGCCGCTCCGGATCGATGTTGCCGGACGGCGCGATGCCGATGGTGCCGGTGCAGGCCGGGCCGAGGTCCGACAAAATATCGCCGAACAGGTTCGAGCCGACGACGACGTTGAAGCGGTCCGGCTTGAGCACGAACAGCGCGGTGAGAATATCGATGTGGTACTTGTCCCACTTGATGTCGGGAAAGTTCTTGGCCATCGCCTCGACCCGCTCGTCCCAGTACGGCATGGTGATGGCGATGCCGTTCGACTTGGTGGCCGACGTCAGATGCTTCTTCGGCGTCTTGCGGGCGAGCTCGAAGGCGAATTTGAGCACGCGGTCGACGCCGATGCGCGACAGCACGGTCTCCTGCACCACCACCTCGCGCTCGGTGCCGGTGAACATGCGGCCGCCGATCGCCGAATACTCGCCCTCGGTATTCTCGCGCACCACCCAGAAGTCGATGTCGCCGGGCTTTCGGTTGGCGAGCGGCGACGGCACGCCGGGCATCAGCCGCACCGGCCGCAGATTGATGTACTGATCGAACTCGCGGCGGAACAGAATGAGCGAGCCCCACAGCGACACGTGATCCGGCACTTTGGCCGGCCAGCCGACCGCGCCGAAGAAGATCGCGTCGTGGCCGCCGATTTTTTCCTTCCAGTCCTCCGGCATCATGCGCTGGTGCCTGGCGTAGTAGTCGTACGAGGCGAAATCGAAATGATCCTGGCGCAATTCGAAGCCGAATTTCTTGGCCGCGGCCTCGATGACCCGCACGCCCTCGGGCACCACCTCCTTGCCAATGCCGTCGCCGGGAATGACGGCGATGCGATAGACCCGATTGGTGGCCATGGGGCGTTTCCTCTGGATCGCAATTCTGCGCCAAGCTAGCGCGAATGCCATGTTCCGTCATCCTGAGGTGCGACCCCCGACTTGATCGGGGGGCCTCGAAGGATGTCGGCCGCGGCGCCTCGGCCGTCGCCCTTCGAGGGCCGCTATGCGGCCACCTCAGGGTGACGGAACGAAGAGCCGAACGCATCGAACGCTTCGGCGAGCCGGCGCAGCACCACCGCGGGTTCGGTCGCGGTGAGCACGCGGCTGCGCGCAAGCTTGAGCGGAGGCGGCGGCGCACCCGCGCTCGCCGCGGCGACATCAAGCGCCCAGCCCAGATGCTTGCGGGCGTGGCGCACGCCCACGGCGACGCCGTAAAGGCCGAGCATCTCGCCGTAGAGCGCGCTGACAAGCGCCAGCTGCTCGCCGAGCGGCGGCGCCGCCGCGCGCCGGCCGGTCGCCAGATAATGCGCGAGCTGGCCGGGAAACCACGGCCGGCCCTGGGCGCCGCGGCCGACCATGACGGCGTCCGCACCCGAGGCCGCGAGCGCGGCGTCGGCGTCGTCAAAGCTTTCGATGTCGCCGTTGACGACGACCGGGATCGACACGGCGTCTTTGACGGCGCGCACCGCCGCCCAGTCGGCGCGGCCTTTGTAGAACTGGCAGCGGGTGCGGCCGTGCACCGTCACCAGCCGCACGCCGGCGCCGGCGGCGCGCCGCGCCAGTTCGGCCGCGTTGCGGGTGGCGTCATCCCAGCCGAGCCGCATTTTCAGCGTCACCGGCACGGCCACCGCCTGCACCACCGCGTCGATTAACGTCAGCGCATGATCGAGGTCGCGCATCAGCGCCGATCCGGATTCGCCGCCGGTGACGTGCCGCGCCGGGCAGCCCATGTTGATGTCGATGATGGCGGCGCCGGCGGCCGCGGCGATCGCTGCGCCTTGCGCCATCCAGCGCGCTTCGCAGCCGGCAAGCTGCACGACGTGGAGCCCGGCGCCGTGATCCTCGATGCGCCGCCGCGCCATCGGCTTGCCCTTGTGCTCGTTTTGGGCCAGCGCCGCGCACGCCGTCATCTCCGAGATGACAAGCCCGGCGCCCTGCCCCGCCACCATGCGCCGGAACGGCGCATCGGTGACGCCCGACATCGGCGCCAGCAGCACCGGGTTGGGCAAGGCGATGGGGCCGATGGAGATGGGATGGGTGGGCGACCGATCAAGCATGATGCGTCGTGATAGCAGAATTCCGCAGCGCGGTTACGCGTCTTTGCTGCGGCATGCGTGCAAGGATCG
>CAVOUR010000012.1:0-20000 GCA_963699665.1 uncultured Alphaproteobacteria bacterium | reverse complement strand
GGCACCCTCAAGGAAGGGCAGAAGCTGCGCGTGCTGATGACGCCGGTCGGCCCCGGACGCGTGCAGCCGCTGCGCGTCATCATCGTCGGCGACAGCGCCATCGAAGCCGCCACCGCGCTGTCGGACACCGGCAACTACGTTCCGGTCGACATCCACAATGTCGATACCGCGGTGGCCGATCCCGGCAGCGAGAACGACAGCCCCGGCGAGGAGGACACCGGCGGGGTGCGGCTCTATCAGAGCCTCTACGAGACCGCGCTGCGCAACAACGTGCCGAACTCGGTGATCGAGGACCTGGTCCGCATCTACTCCTACGACGTCGACTTCGAGCGCAAGGCGCAGCCCGGCGACTCGTTCGACGTGCTGTTTTCCGACGACGAGACCGGCGAAGGCAAGAACGAAGTCCGCTACGCCTCGCTCAGCGTCGGCGGCGACATCAAAAAGTACTACCACTTCCAGACCGCCGACGACGGCGTCTACGACTACTATGACGAGACCGGAAAGAGCGCCAAGAAATTCCTGGTGCGAAAGCCGGTCCCGGTCGGCGTCGTGACCTCGGGCTTCGGCTGGCGCACCCATCCGATGCTGCATGTCAGCGAGCTGCACAGCGGCGTCGACTGGGCGGCGCCGTTCGGCACGCCGATCTTTGCCGCCGGCAACGGCACCATCGAGGAGATCGGGCCCAAGGGCGGCTACGGCAAATATGTCCGGCTGCGCCACCCCAACGGCTACGAGACCGCCTACGGCCACATGACCGCGTTCGCGCGCGGCCTCGACGTCGGCAGCCGGGTGCGGCAGGGCCAGATCATCGGCTTCGTCGGCTCGACCGGAATGTCGACCGGCGCGCACGTGCATTTCGAAATTCTCATCAACGACCGCTTCGTCGATCCGATGAAGGTCAAGCTGCCCCGCGGCCGCGTGCTCGACGGCGCGACGCTGGCTTTGTTCGAGAAGGACCGCGAGCAGCTCGACGCCGTCATGGCGAACGCAACGCCGGCGGCCCATGTGGCGCAGTCGCACTGAACTTTTTCCGTCACCCTGAGGCGGCCGCAAAGCGGCCCTCGAAGGGCGGCGGCCGCGGCGCTCGGGCCGGCCTCCTTCGAGGCTCGCTTCGCTCGCACCTCAGGATGACGGGACGTAGATGGCCGACGGGAGATCAACGTGACCCAACCTGCCGCTGCGGCCGATCGCCTGGAAGTGCGCTCGAGCCGGTTCTGGGCGATGTTCCACGCCAATCTGACGCGATGGATTTTTCCTGCCCGCATGATCGCCGACCATATCGGCGTCTCGACCAACATCATTCTGTACTGGCTGACGCCATGGCGGCGCACCGACGAGCATCTGCCGCTGTCGCACGTCGCCGAGGTGATCCACATCCGCGGCTTCTTCTGGGACGCGATCAGCGTCGAAAGCTCGGGCGGGCTCAATCCGCTGCGCGTCGCCGGGCTACCCAAGGGGCAGGCCAGCGACTTCGTCCAGCATGTGCGCGAGCGATTAAACGAATCGGTGGCCGTGGTTCCGCCGCAGCAGCCGGTGCGGCGCTGAAGACTGCGCGCGTCCTCCCCCAGCGGGGGAGGACGAAACCCTACGCCGCCTGCGCGATCGCGGTGCCGTTGAAGGCGAGGCCGTCACGGCCGACCGAGATCGTCACCGTCTCGCCGTCCTTGATCTTGCCGGACAGGATGAGCTCGGCCAGCGGGTCCTGCACCGACTTCTGGATGACGCGCTTTAACGGCCGGGCGCCGTAGGCCGGGTCGTAGCCCTTGTCGCCGAGCCACTCGCGCGCCTTCGGCTCCAGCACCAGCGCGATCTTGCGGTCTTCCAAGAGCTTGCGCAGGTGCGCCATCTGGATGTCGACGATGCGCCCCATATGCTCGCGCTTGAGCCGGTGGAACAGGATGATCTCGTCGATGCGGTTGAGGAACTCGGGCCGGAAATGCGCCCGCACCTCGGCCATCACCTGGCCGCGCACTTCGTCGCTGTCCGCGCCCTCGGCCTGCGCCACCAGATATTCGGAGCCAAGGTTTGAGGTCATGACAATCAGCGTGTTGCGGAAATCGACGGTGCGGCCCTGGCCGTCGGTGAGCCGGCCGTCGTCGAGCACCTGCAAGAGCACGTTGAAGACGTCCGGATGCGCCTTCTCGATCTCGTCGAACAGCACGACCTGATAGGGCCGCCGCCGCACCGCTTCGGTGAGCGCGCCGCCCTCCTCGTAGCCGACATAGCCGGGCGGTGCGCCGATCAGGCGCGCCACCGAATGCTTCTCCATGTATTCCGACATGTCGATGCGGATGAGCGCGTGCTCGTCGTCGAACAGGAACTCGGCCAGCGCCTTGGTGAGCTCGGTCTTGCCGACGCCGGTTGGCCCGAGGAACATGAATGAACCGATCGGCCGGTTCGGGTCCTGCAAGCCGGCGCGCGCCCGGCGCACCGCGGTCGACACCGACTTCACCGCGTCGGCCTGGCCGACCACGCGCTGGCCGATGGCGTCCTCCATCTTCAGGAGCTTCTCGCGCTCGCCTTCGAGCATGCGATCGACCGGGATGCCGGTCCAGCGCGACACCACGCCGGCGACATTGTCTGCCGTCACCGCCTCGGAGGCGACGACGCCGGCGGCGCCCGAAGAGCCTTCGGTCGCCTTGAGCCGGCGCTCGAGCTCGGGAATGACGCTGTACTGCAGTTCGCCGGCGCGCTGGTAGTCGCCGCGCCGGATGGCGTCGGCCAGATCGTTCTTGGCCTTGTCGAGCTGCTTCTGCAGCTCGGCTGTGGAGTTGAGCTTGTCCTTCTCGGACTTCCACTTCGCGGTCAGCGTGTCGGCCTGCTCCTGCAATTGCGCCAGGTCCTTCTCCAGCCGCTTGAGCCGGTCCTTGGAGGCCGCATCGCTCTCCTTTTTCAGCGCCTCCTGCTCGATCTTCAAGCGCACGATCTCGCGGTCGAGATTGTCGAGCTCTTCAGGCTTGGAATCGATCTGCATGCGCAACCGCGCCGCCGCCTCGTCGATCAGATCGATCGCCTTGTCGGGCAAGAAGCGGTCGGTGATGTAGCGGTGCGACAGCGTCGCCGCCGCAACGAGCGCGCCGTCGGTGATCTTGACCTTGTGGTGCGCCTCGTACTTTTCCTTCAAGCCGCGCAAAATCGAGATGGTATCCTCGACCGTCGGCTCGTCGACATAGACCGGCTGGAAGCGGCGCGCCAAGGCGGCGTCCTTCTCGACGTGCTTTCTGTATTCGTCGAGCGTGGTGGCGCCGATGCAATGCAGGTCGCCGCGCGCCAGCGCGGGTTTCAGCAGGTTCGACGCATCCATGGCGCCGTCGGCCTTGCCGGCGCCGACGATGGTGTGCATCTCGTCGATGAACAGCACATAGAGCCCGGCCGAGGCGGTCACCTCGCCCAGCACGGCCTTGAGCCGCTCCTCGAACTCGCCGCGGTATTTGGCGCCGGCAATCAGCGCGCCCATGTCGAGCGCCAGGAGCTTCTTGTCCTGCAGGCTTTCCGGCACGTCGCCGTTGACGATGCGCAGCGCCAGGCCTTCGACGATGGCGGTCTTGCCGACGCCGGGCTCGCCGATCAGCACCGGATTGTTCTTGGTGCGGCGCGACAGCACCTGGATGGTGCGGCGGATTTCCTCGTCACGGCCGATGACAGGATCGAGCTTGCCGTCCCGCGCCGCCTGGGTGAGGTCGCGGGCGTATTTCTTGAGCGCCTCGTAGGCATTCTCGGCGGACGCGCTGTCTGCCGTGCGGCCCTTGCGCAGCGCCTCGATGGCGGCATTGAGATTCTGCGGCGTCACCCCGGCATTGGCCAGGATCTTGCCGGCTTCGCTGCCGCGTTCGAGAGCGAGAGCGAGCAAAAGTCGTTCGACGGTGACATAGCTGTCGCCGGCCTTCTCGCCCGCCTTCTCGGCGGCATCGAACACCCGCCCCAGCGCCGGATCGAGATAGACCTGCCCGGCGCCGCCGCCGGAGACTTTCGGGCGCTTGGCCAGCGCCGCCTCGACGGCCGCCAACGCCTGGCGCGAATTGCCGCCGGCGCGGTCGATCAGGCCGGCGGCAAGCCCCTCGGGGTCGTCGAGCAGAACCTTGAGCAGATGCTCGGGGGCGAATTGCTGGTGTCCCTCGCGCTGGGCGAGCGACTGGGCAGCCTGCACAAAGCCGCGGCTGCGGTCGGTATAGATGTCGAAATTCATGGGCAATACTCCCTCGGCCTATCCCGCACGCCCCAGAGCATGATCCCGAAAAAGCTTGCCCTCGGACTCGATCCGGGGGTGGTTACCGGTTTCGGAAAAGATCATGCTCCAACTTCGGGCACGAACGGAATATCGTCACTGGGTTTCACAGATTCCACCGGCAATTCCATGACATTCGTCAAGGACGCCGGCCGTTTTTCGGCGGACCCCCGAAGGCGATCCGCCGCCTCTCAATATGGGAACGCAAGCGGCGGGGAAAAGAGGTAATCCTACCCCTCTCCCCTTGCGGGAGAGGTCGGCGAGCGTGGAGCGCAGCGCAACGCGAGCCGGGTGAGGGCCTTTGCCGTTCGGCCAGTGACGCTGCCCTCACCCGGCTCGCAGCATAGCGCTGCGAGCCGTCCTCTCCCGCAAGGGGAGAGGCGAAAGACCCATGCCCGGCATCCGCGCCATCTACCGCTATCCCGTCAAAGGCCTGAGCCCCGAGCCGCTGCGGCGCGTCGCGCTTGCGCCCGGCGAGACCATCCCGGGCGACCGGCTCTACGCCATCGAGAACGGCCCGTCGGGCTTCGATCCGCAGACGAGGCCCTACCTCGCCAAGCAGCATTTCCTGATGCTGATGAAGAACGAGCGCCTCGCCCAACTGCGCACCAGCTTCGATCACGAAACGCACACGCTGACGATACTTTTTCCCTCCCCCTGCAGGGGGGAGGACGGGGCACCAACGGGTCCGGCCCGAAGTGGCCGGCCCGATGACAGGCTCCGCGCGCCAGGTGGGGGTCCTGGCAGCGAACGCCGGACGCACAGCGATCCCCACGCCAGCCCCCACCCCTACCCCTCCCCACAAGGGGGAGGGGAAAAACCGCAAGGGGGCTGGGAAACCATCCGCGCCGACCTGCGCACCGCGGAAGGCCGCGCCGCCATCGAAGCCTTCTTCGCCCAATTCTGCGCCGACGAATTGCGCGGCCCGCCGCGCATCCTGCACGCGGACGGCCACAGCTTCTCCGACGTCGCCCGCAAGGTGGTCTCGATCATCAACCTCGCCTCAGTCGCCGCCGTCGAAACCATGCTCGGCGCCGCGGTCGACCCGCTGCGCTTCCGCGGCAACCTTTATGTCGACGGCCTGCCCGCAGGAAGCGAACTCGACCTCGTCGGCCAAGAATTCACCATCACGCCTCCCCGGCCCGCGCGGGAGGCGGACCATGCGAAGCACGGTGGCGGAGACCAGTCATTCCCGCTATCCCCGCCTCCGCAACCCGACACCGATCAGAGCGAGCGCCCTTCCCTGCCCCCTCCCCCTGAAAGGGGGAGGGCCGGGGTGGGGGTCAGTCTGGGTGACAGCATGGGAGACTTGGCGACAGCCCCCACCACTCCTGCCCCAATCCGCCTCAAAATCATCAAACGCATCGTCCGCTGCGCCGCCACCAACGTCGACCCCGCAACCGGCGCCCGCGACCTCAACATCCCGCAAGCGCTCCTGCGCACGCTGGGCCACGCCGACTGCGGCGTCTACGCCGAGGTGGTCGAGGGTGGCGAGATCGCGGTGGGGGATGCGATCGTTATGTCATGAGCCGAGATCGCCCTACCCCTTATCCTTTTAAGTGCGTACCATTTTAGCGACACCGGCGAAGTTATTCTTGCAATGGCGTTGGCAAAACTCGGGCGCAGGAGCGTCGCGGGAACGCGAAGGTTTGACTGTTATCCGTCATCCTGAGGTGCCCGCGCAAAGCGCGGGCCTCGAAGGAGGCGGCCCGAGCGCCGCGGCCGGCATCCTTCGAGGCTCGCTGTGCTCGCACCTCAGGATGACGGAATAACGCTTGCGTTGCGTTGGGCCCCTCCACCGCCCTTCGGGCGGTCCCCCTCCCCCGCTGTCGCGGGGGCGGATGAGCGCATGCTCGTGAGCAAACAACTGGAAATGGCGTATGATCAAACAACGAAAGAGATGCGAGGTGGACAGCCCTCACCCGCGCCCGCGGCGCGGCCTCTCCCGGATGCGGGAGAGGGTGGATGGTGCGGCGGTGGCCGGGCCGACTGCCCCACCTGCCGCGCTTGGCGCGGCGGCCTCCCCCTGCAGGGGAGGCATCAGCGGCGCTTACATTTTCAACAGGCGCTTGGCGTTGCCGGAGAGGATCTTGGCTTTGTCGGCGTCGCACAGCGGCACGGTTGCCATCCACGCCGTTGCCGGCGGGTTCATCACGAACGGCCAGTCGACCGCGAACAGGATATGATCGACGCCCATTTCCATGACGCAGCACAACAGCGCCGGATTGGAGAAATTGCCGCTGGTGGTGATGTAGTAGTTGCCGCAGAAAATGTCGCGGAAGCTCATCGCCTTGTTGCCCGGCCGCGACAGCGCCTGGTCGATGCGCCAGACCAGAAACGGCAGCGTCTCGCCGAGATGGCCGAGAATGATCTTCAGCCGCGGATGGCGCTCGAACACGCCGGACAGAACGAGCCGGATGGCGAGGGTCGCGGTCTCCACCGTGTAGCCCCAGGCCGGCCGCGCCACCATCGGGAAGTCCGCGACGTAGTCGCCGTAGTAGATGCGCTGCACGTCGGCCTGCGGCAGCGACGGGTGCAGATAGATCGGCAGGTCGAGTTTTTCGGCGCGCGCATAGATCGGCCAGAATTTCTTGTCGTCGAGGAAGGTCCCGTTGGCGAGGCCGTGCAGCATGGCGCCCTTGAAGCCGAGCTCGGTCGCGGCGCGCTCGAGTTCGTCGGCGGCGGCGTCCGGCACCGCGGTCGGCAGCGCGGCGAAGGCGGCGAATCTTGGCGCGTGACCGGCGATCGCGGCGGCGAGCCGGTCGTTGACGCGGCGGGTGAGCGCCACCGCGGTATCGGCGGGCAGTTTCTGCGTCGACGGCGCGCCGTGCGAGATCACCTGCATGTCGATGCCGGCGTCGTCCATCTCCTTGATGCGGATGCCGGCGAAGTCGTGCAGGCGCTTGGCCTGCTCGCCGGGCCGGCCGGATTCGGTGCCCACATAGGTCTTCGACAGTTCCTCGTCCCAGTAATGCTCCTCGACGGCGATGACCGGACAATGCGGCTTTGTGAACATCGGCTCCCCTTTGGGCTCGCCTGCCCGCGCGCTTTCAGACGGCGCGTCGTAGCAAGCCGCGGGGCGCGAGTTATCATCAGGCGGACATGGCGGTCGCGGCCACGTCGGACATCCGTGTCTTTCGGAGCGAAGACGTCGATGGCCGGAACCAAGTCCGCCCACGACGTTGTAAATGGCGCGGTGAATGACCGGATGAAGCGCGCCGGTCCGGGAACCTTTCGGTTTCGGACCGAATTATTTGACCGGGAACAACCAAACGGAGGCCAACCCATGCGGACCATTGCTTCCACGGCCGTTCTGGCGGCGACGCTATTGGCGTCGGCGTTCGCCGGCTCGATCGCCTTTGCGCAAGGCGACTACCGCCATCACAATTTCTGCCTGCGCACCGGGTCGGGGCAGGAATGCGCCTACGATACGTTCGCGCAATGCGAAGCGGCCAAGCGCGGCGGCGGCGACACGTGCGTGCCGAACAGCCCGCCGCAGGACCACTAAGCCGCGCGCGGCGCTCTCCTGCGCTCCGCCGCAGGCGGCGGAGCCAGCGAGGCGCTCAAACGGCGACCGGATGGCGCCGATAATAGTCGGCGTCTTCGGCGCTTTGCGTCCAGTCGGTGCGGCCGCGCCATTGCAGGTGGCGCGAGGCCATGTCGCTGCCGTAGCGCACGCGGAACAACAGCGTGCGCCGCGCGCCGTTGGCGTATTCGTGCACCTCGCCGGGCGGATGCACGACGAAGCCGCCGGGCGTCACGGCGATGCTCTCCGTCGGCGTGCGCATGGTGCCGCCGCCTTCGAAGCAGAAATAGATCTCGGTGGCGTGCGGATGACAATGATACGGGCTGATCTGGCCGGGCTCCCAGCAGGCGACGGTGACGTCACCGTCGGCGACGGTGCCGAGAATTTTCTCGATGTGGTGGCGCGGGCTGAACTCGGCCTCCTGCACGACGTTGAAGACATGCATCGGCGCTCTCTCCTTGCGGCGAACTGATTTGGTCTAGGCTTCCGGTTCTTAGCGTAAAGCCGTTTCGTTTGCGACCACCTCGTGTTTACGGCGCGGTTACGCGGCAGCCACGCGGCGCTTGCAACGCTGACTTGCCGGCGGCCGCGATACCGACCGGCCCGCTCGAACGTTAGATGAGATTGGAACAGGGAAGCGCGTTATCGGATTGTGCGGACGGCCTGCGCGGATTGCAGGATGCCGGCGAGGACGATGACCGCCAGGGATGACAGCGATGGCCCACTGCGCGAAGGCTCATTTCGTCGACCGGAAGATGCTCGACCGGCTGAACATGGTGATCGTGCTGGGGCCGATCGGCACCGGCCTGGCGGCATGCGCCTTCGGCGCCATCGTCTATGACGTCGGCCGATGGTTTTCCGCCTGGTGACGAAGCCTATTGTTGGCTCTGGGCTTGCGGCCCGCTGCTAGCGCCGTTGCGCCTTCGGCGCTGACGTGGCAACAAGCCGGCGCGCGTTGGCGCCGCGGCATGGACGCCGCAACGGCATGCAACGTTCAGGGCAACGACAGGGGAGGCCGCGATGGCCAAGGCTTATTGGGTGGCGACGTATTTTTCGGTTTCAAATCCTGAGGCTTTTGCCGAATACGCCAAGCTCGCCGGGCCGGCGATCGCCGCCGCCGGGGGCCGTTTTCTCGCCCGCGGCACCGCCGCCAAGGCTTACGAGAAGGGGCTGACGCAACGGCAGGTCATCATCGAGTTCGACAGCGTCGACAAGGCCGCCGCCGCCCATGACGGCGCCGCCTATCAGGCCGCGCTCAAAGTGCTCGGCGATGGCGCCCAGCGCGACCTGCGGATCGTTGAAGGTCTGGCGTAGCGGAAGGCTGTGGGCGGCAGGCGGGGCGCGCGCTCACGGCAGGTTGAACATGCGCTCGCCCTGCAGGTCGATGATCTGGCGCGCCTTGCTGAGCGTGAAGTTCACCGCGTCGTCGTAGGTCGCATAGGCGTCGGCGCGGATGAAGCGGTGCTCCTGGCGCACGCCGCCGACCTCGCGCTCGATGGTGCCGGCGGTCTGATACTGGCCGCCGTTGCTCTTGTACGGCGCGGCGCGGATGACGTAGCCCTTGTATTCGACGGGGTCGGAGGCCTTGTCGAGCTTCGCGCCACGGCCGCCGAACAGTGCGCTGAGAAAAGACATCGTCCGCCTCCTGTCCTGCCGGTTCTGCACCTGTTTCGCGCCGGGCCGGGATGTTACTCCTCAATCCTGCGGCGTGCATCTGCCAACCGGGAGTTTCCGATGCCGAAGGGCTACTGGGTCACCGTCTACCGCTCGATTTCCGATCCGCAAAAGCTTGCGGCCTACGCCAAGCTGGCGCCGCTCGCCATCGCGCCGTTCGGCGGCCGCTATCTGGCGCGCGGCACCGCGGCGGCCGCCTTCGAGGCCGGCCAGAAGGAGCGCATCGTGATGTCGGAATTTCCCAGCGTCGAAACGGCCATCGCCGCCTACGAGTGCCCCGCCTACCAGGAGGCGCTCAAGGCGCTCGGCAACGGCGCCGTGCGCGATATCCGCATCGTCGAGGGCTTGGACTAGCGCCGCCGGTGATGCACCACGCGGTAGCCGACGTCAGGCAGGCCGTACGGCGCCTGGTAAACATCGTACATCGTGCGCGTCGGCGGCGCGTTCCACGACGCTTGCACCGGCGCCGCGTTGTAGCCGCGGGCATACAGCGCCACCGCGCGGTCCTCGTTGCCGCCGGCGGCGCGGTAGGCGCCGGCCAGATAACGCACCGCGTAGGTCATGTTGGTCGCCGCATCGAGCAGGCCTGCCGCCGAGCCGCCATAGCCCATGGCCCGCGCGGTGCCGAGCCGGATCTGCATCAGCCCATAATTGCCGGCGCTCACGGCGCGCGGATTGCCGCCGCTCTCGCGCTTGATCACGCGCTCCACGAGCGACGCCGGAACGCCGTTGGCGCTCGCCATGTCGGCGACGCCGCCCGCATAGGACGATTCATAAGACTGCGGCCCATAGGGCTGCGTTTCGTAAGCCTGCGGCGCATAGGCCTGCGCTTCATAAGACTGCGGCCCATAGGCCTGCGCTCCATACGCCGCGCGCGCGACACGAAAACGATACACGGCTGCCCGATAGCGGTCATGATGCCGATAAACGCCATGATGCGATTCACCGGCATGCTGCCGCGCCGACGCCGGCTGCGCCGCCAATGCGAATGCGACCAACAGCATGGACACCAAACAACGCGAGACCGAATACATCAAATGCACTCCCGGTTTCGCCCTCATCGGCCTCGGGCGCCTTGTCGCGGGCGAATCCGGCGGTCGTCTGACCCTGCAGCGGGCGCGCCGCGGCGATGTCGTGGCAGGGGAACAGGAACGCGACGGCAGCGACGTCGTTAACGATTGCAAAGCCGGCACGACGAGACTATCTAAGCGCCGTCCACACTTGAGCCTGTGTTGCCCGCTTGACAGTCCAAGCAAAGCGCCGACGCCATACCGCGCCGGCGTTCGCGTCTGACATCCCGTACGAGGAGAACAACCATGCCGAGAAAACCGGGATTGAATTCGGAATTCGTGATGTTCGACGTGTTCTACGAGGACGGCACGCAACGCTCGAACCGCCGGGTGCCCCGCGCGCTGATCGGCGGCATCGACGGCGACAAGCCGGCGCACGGCTTCCTGATCGAGCAGGACCGCGAGATCGCGGAAAAATCCGGCCGGCCGCCGGTTCCAGATCAAAAACATCACCCGCTCGGGCGTGAAGAAGAAATCGCGCGAGATGGCCGACTGACTTCACGACTGACGCTTCGCGCCGCGCCGGGGCCCGATCAGCGGTAACCGGTGCGGGCGAAATGCGCGCGTAACAGTGCGACATTGCGGCGATTGGCGCGGAAGAACACGTCGAAGGCATCGCCGGCGAACGGCACCGTGCCGACCGCGCCTTCCAGCACCACGTTGGCGACCATGCGCGCCAGCAACAGGCGCGGCACGCCGAGCCGCGACGCCTCGTACAGCAGATAGAACGACAGCGCCGACGCCATCGCATCGCCGACGCCGGGCACGAGCCGCAACAGCGATTCGACGCCGAAGCGGACCGTGGTGCCGGGCACGATGAACGCCGTGTCGAACACGGTGGCCAGCATGTCGATGCGGTCGAGCGCCGCGCGCCGCGATGCCGGGTCGTAAGGCGCCGGCGGCGCGCGCGTACTGGAACCCGGTGAAGCCGCTGGTGCGCGAGAAGGCCATGCTGTGGTCGCCTGTGGTCCGCCAATTCCGCTTCCGACACGCCGTCGTGCGCGACACAGATGGGAAGCCGGACGCGCGCCGCAAGTGCTACACTGCGGTTCCCATTTTTCCTTAGCGCCAGCCAGCAAAACGGAGTTGTCATGCCCGATATTCAGATCCTCAACCCCGACAGCCTCGGCAAGCCGCTCGGTCAATATTCGCAGATCACCCGCGTCAAGGCGTCTGAGTTTTTGTTCATTGCCGGCCAGGTCGGCGCCGACAAGGACGGCAAGGCGCCGGCCGACTTCGACGCGCAATGCGGCCTCGCCTTCGGCAATATCGGCGCAGCGCTGGCCTCGCAGGGCGCGAGCTTCGCCAACATCGTCGAGTTCACCACCTATCTGGTGCACGCCCAGGACATCGCCAAGTTCATGGCCTATCGCAGCCGCGAATTCCCGCGCCTGTTCAAGGCCGCCGCCTACCCGCCCAACACGCTGCTCATCATCGATCGCCTGGTGCGCGAGGAGTTTCTGATCGAAGTGAGCGCGGTGGCGGCGTTGTAGCTGCATGGCAAGGCCATGTTTCCCGCGGACCGATAGTCGGGCGGGCGTTACCCGCCGTCCCCGGCCGTGGTTCAGCGATGCACCTCGCGGACCGGTCGTCATGCCGGCCGAATGATGCCCAAAGCCGCCCGGGAGGGGAGTGTGTGGCTCCGCCCGCGGGAAGCGCTCTCCGCTCCGCTATCAGGGAGCACCCTCACGATGGCGTCCCTCGGTCGAGCGAGATGGGGGTGGTAACTGAACATAGGACCGCTGTCAAGCATTGTCGCCGGACCGGAGACCATTTATTAAGGCCATCCAACGCTCCCCACCTTTCGCATGGACTACCACTACTTTCCGCGCTTCGTGGGCCGATGCTATGATCAACCGATGATTGTCCTTCCTCTCTTCAAGCACTTTCGCATAAATGATTACGAGCTCTTTCCGGGAACCCGAGAGAGCGAAGGGATTGATTTTGTCTTTTCAAAAGGTGTTACCCTGATTGCTGGAATAAACGGCTTAGGAAAGACAACTCTTCTAAATGTGTTCTTTAGATTGCTCACTGGGCCTGTAGACCTATCTGGCACAGGCTTGCCGTCGCAGATTGATTCGGTGTTGCCGGAGCGACCTGTACCACTTAGGGCGACAACGCTGCGCTACTTCGGGCAAAGAGTATCGGACAACGCTCAAACGGCAACGGCGACTCTGGATCTCTGTTTCGCCAGATCCGATGTTAGCATCACAAGAAACCTTCGCAACTTATCACTCGCGGCCTTGCACGTAGACGGCAGATTAGTCACCGGACCAAATATTGAAGAGGATTTTCAAGGGGTCCTTTGTCGCCTCATGAATCTTTCGTCCTTCGTAGATGTACTAATGTTGCTTCATTTCGTAATTTTCTTTCCCGAACGCCGCCCAGGATCGTTATGGGACCTGAATGCTCAGCGTCAACTATTGCGGGCGGTATTTCTCCCCAAGAATGATGCCGCTCGCGTAGCTGCCCTTGAAAGGAGTGTCGGAAGCGCCGATTCCGCTGCTCGAAATTTGGGATACGCTTTATCCATGCAGGAGAAACGACTGCAAGAAGCGCAAGAAATGCACTTAGCTGCACCAGCTCTCCGGGCCCAACTACGTTCAATGCAGGCGTTACTAGACGCCGACTTAGCTAGGCGCCAGTCGATCGAAGCAAGACGTACTGAATTGGAAGAGGCTAGAAGAAATGCCCGGCTAGAATTAGAAAAAGCGAAGATCGAAAGGGAAGATGCTGAGCGCGCAATAGAAAGGCTTAAATTTGGCGCGCTCAGCCGAATGTTTCCCAACATGGAAGATTCGGCAAAATTAACAGTTCTCACCTTGCTGTCGAAAGGAGATTGCCTTGTCTGCGGCTCACATAATGAGGACGCACGAGTAGCAACCGAAAGGAAACTCCAACAGGGGATATGCCCCATATGTGACTCGCCTCCCGAATTGCAAGAAAGGATCGTCCAGGTTCATCAACTGGAGGCCGCGCGTATCACAACTGCTCAACGTCGAGCCAAGTTAACTGCATCTGAAGAAAACAGCCAAGAAAAACGTTGGAGAGAAATTAGTCAGGCCTATAATCAAGTAATCCTCGACCTCCAAAAGGCAACTAATACCATCGATGATCTTCAAGTAAAAATTCATGGGATTACCGCCGAGCTACCAACTCCATCGCATGAAGTTCTTGAGCTGGAACGTTCCGTTGGACAATTGAGAAGAGACGTCGACGGGGCAAAGGCGCGCCGCTCGGTAGCCTCTTCGCAACTGCGCAAGGTCTTAACAGCTAAAAACAAGATCTTGATTCGCAATACGAGAAGCCTCACCAGAAAATTCTCCAAGCACTGCAAAACCCTCTTATCCGAGGAAGCGAAGCTAGTGAGGATTGAAGGTGAGGCAGGCATTGCTCAGGCCGTGGAGCAGTTTGCCGTCCCTCTTTTCCGGGTTGAAATGTCGTCTGCTGCGCGACCAGGCCTGACTACTCGCTTCTCAGCGCAGGACGTTTCAGAATCGCAACGTGAGCTAATAGATTTGGCCTTTCGGTTTGCGTTGATCGACGTGGCTGCCAGTGGCGGCGATGCCACCTTCCTGATGGAAACGCCCGAAGCGAGCCTTGACGGGATCGCGATGGAACGGGTGGGAAAAGCTCTCCGCTCTTTCGCATCGTCGCGTAACAATAGGCTCATTGCAACGAGCAATCTATCGAATGCGGGGATTATCGGATTCCTCTTCGGCGGGCATTCGCGTGGTCGGCGCGAGATACAGGACCGTCGGTCCCGAACGATTGACTTACTTTCATTGAGCGCCAAGAACCGCGCCCTGCTCGGTGACAGCCGTAAAAGATATTTCACACTTCTAAGTCAGGCATTAGAGGGACGCAATGCCGGCGTCTGATAGTCCATCTGCGCAGCTGACCGATACCGAGCTCGGGATCCTGCGACGCCGGGCAAGGGTACTTCAATTGCTTGATGCAGCGGAGCGCGCCGGTATAGCTCCGATCGAAACCCACAAATTACATGCTCTGGCATATTTAGCTGATGTTTTGAGCCCTGTTTGGGGATTTCCAGCGTTTGACGGCGTTATTCTGAAGGCGGTTGGCGGGCCGTTTTATCGCGACCTTCAGAAAGAAATTGATCGCCTTGTTGGTATGGGGCTCGTTGAGATCAGAGGTCTAAAATATCAGGAACGCTCGAGAAAGGGAGCTCGCATTCTGGGGAGATACTCGCTCCGCTTTGCTTCGTCCCACCTTGAACATCTGCTATCGGCAATCGGTGGTCGATCTGAAGCCGATTTAATCGACCCAAAGGACCGCAGGCTTCATGACTTTCTAGTCGAGTTAGCGAGCGCCTTAGCTCACTTGCCAGGTGATGAAATAGACAAGGCCGCCTCCGCCGACGTGACATATTCTGACCCTCGCATCGCTTCAAATAACTTGGTGGAATTCGATGAGATTGGCGAAGACGGGAAGAGCAATTTGAGCGTCGTTACGGCCAAGAGATTCAATGCCTTTGTGCCGGAGGGAGTAAGCTTTTCGCCCGGGGAGCAAGTCTACCTTTATGCCTCTTATCTAGGAAAACGTATTTATGGCCGCCGGTAAACCACCTCCTGGCGTAAGAGACGCCGATCTTTGCCAAGTAACTCGAATACTTCTGGACGCCCCCGATTTACTCGCGACTCGCGTGGATCGATTTTTCGGTCAAATAAAAGCGATTGTCGAACTTCGCGCCCAATCTGGTTGGAACAATGAAGGCACACTGAATTTATCGATTTTCGTCCAAACTCCGTATCCTCGCGCGGCGGCTGCGTCTATCGAAGGAACGCCCGTTGCGGATCTAGATGCAACCAAAGAACCAATACTAGGACGCCTCTTCTTAATGAATCAGGATGCATCTCAAGGTTTTTTTATTTCACTACCAAGCAACAATTCCGGAGAATTGTTGCAGTGGCTGTCGCAGCAGAGCTTTGGGCAGGAACCAGTTGTTATCGTATATCGCGAAGCGAGGCTACTTATCGAACGAGCGAAGGGCGCCGCCGCGGAGGCAACACGAAGAGAGACCATTAGAGACCACGCACCGAAAGCAACCCAAGAGCAATTACTCGAGGGGCTAGACCGTTTCCATCAGCAGGAGCTTATTACTCCGACGGTGTGCCCAGATGGAGTTTGGCTAAAAAGCGCCGCGAAAAAATATTATGTTGATGAGGAACCGGAGCGCTCAATTCAAGCATCACTGCGGACGTTTTTGAACGGATGGTTTAGGAGAGCCGTGTACGCTGAATGTGAAGATAGTACACGCGCCGGAAAAATTGATGTGCGATTATTGGTTCCGGCTAAGGGGACAGGATTGACATATTGGGCAATTGTTGAACTCAAGGTAGTGAAGACTTTTGTTCATAATGAGGATTCGAAAATTAAGCCGGGGACAGTTTCGGCGGCACAAAATGCGGAAGCTATTGCTGAGGGATTACGGCAAGCTCATCAGTTTGCGGAGGAACGAAAATGCCCGCCAGGATATTTGGAAATCTTCGACCTGAGGAGAGATAAGAAAGATGACCCAATGGTACATGCGATAGTCGTTAGCCAAGTTGAAATTCTCAACCCTCAGCCCGTGGCCAATGTCAGAGCGATGTTTGGGTCAGCAAGAGATGCGAGAAAAGCAGGAATGCTAAACTGAACTAGTCTAGGGAGCCTGAAGAATGATGAGGCTTTCACAAAGGCCATGTCTGCCACCCTGCTGCGGTGACGTTCGCATGGAGCGAAATGGCTCAACGGAGCACACCTTGTAGCCAAGATACGACGCCTCCTCAGCAAGGATTTTGTTAACTGCAATGGTTACGTTCGCGTAGCGACTATCTCCCACCACGATAAAGGCTAGACCCTTGCTCCGGATTTTATGACGCAATCCGATCAGAACAGTTCTCATGTCGTCAAAGTACGCACTAACCATCTCTGGGATGTTCCTATCCCACAACTGACCGCGAACGCTCTTAAGTTTTGCGTAGGTCTTTCCCAGGGTTTTACTTTGGCTCTGACTTAGCTGCGAAAAGCTGCGCTTAATTTGCACATGGCTCCGGATCGTCAATTCACGGAGGTGCCTATTCATTCCGGAATCAGAAAGGTAACCGAGAGTCCACATTTCCACATTGTACACATCCGTATAATCGAACGAGTTAGGATACGGCGGTGAGAAAACGCAAAGATCAATCTCTTGAATTTTCTTAATCAGGTTGCGAGCGTCACCTCGCAGGATCTTGTATTCTCGACAAGGTCGCGCTTCATAACGACGTAGATCATAGAGAGCCATCAATACATTTTTCTCGAATGATTCATCGAGCGAATCTGGGTTATGCGGCCTCTCCCTCCAGTTGCTTCGGTAGCGTCGGCCTTTCCCGCTAACAAGTATGTTGCTCGCCGTTATGGCAGATGAAGCTAAGAGTACTCTAAAGAGCCGGCGTGCATTTACGTTTCTCACCTCATTGATCGCTGCTCTAAAAGCGCAAATTCGCTCGACAATTTTACGGGAGAAAATATAGCGGCCTTTTACCCCAGGTTCCAAGAAGGTTGGAGGGGCACCGGGGAATGGTTTCTTGAGCTCGAGATTTCGTCTAGACGCCTTGAGCATTACCGTCGAAAAGGCGCTAACCACAGCGCTGTAATCGTAATCGGCAATCTTGGCTTCGATCAAATCGGCGAGGAACGGATTTACTTCGATGGTGGTCGAATTGATTCCTAAAAACTGCGCCGCCAGAGCTGTTGTGCCTGACCCTCCGAACGGGTCAGCGATATGGCGCACCGGAATAATGGTCTCGCGAACGGCTCGTTCGACTAGCTCTGGTGCAAAGGCTTCTTTGAAATGGCGCCAGCCTTGAAACGGAAGGTCACTCGATCCTGCATTTGTGCCCAAAGCCGTTATGTGTCTTTGGCCCGTCCAGTCCAGGAACGGCGCTGCAAGGTTTTGCAGCGCGAAATCGAGACTCATCTTAGCCCTTGCCGCGCTAAATAATTGCTAGCGCGGGCATTTTAGCTTTGATGCCTTAGCCAAAGGTGAACAGGAATCAGCCTCGCGGTACAAATTTCCGCTATCTTGTTTCGCTTTGCTCCACCCCACATAAGGCTGATGCAGATTGTCCTCCTCGTGGCTCTTGTGCGGTGCTGACAGTGAGCCGCGTCTTCGTTAAGGAAACCGACACCGACCCGATCGAATTGCCCGACCGGCCGGTGTCGTCGCTTCCGAACTTGGTCACGGCGGCGGGGCTCGACACGATCGCGCGCGAGCTGGCGCAGCTTGTGGCCGCGCAGGCGGCGGCGGTGGAGTTGGGCGACAAGGCGGCGCTGGCCGCGGTGGAGCGCGATCTGCGTTCCTGGACGGCACGGCGGGCGAGCGCGCACGTGGTCGGGCCGCCGGCGGACCGGAGCGTGGTGCATTTCGGCGCCGCCGTGACGGTGCGGGGCGATGACGGCCGCACCCAGACCTTCCGCATCGTCGGCGAGGACGCCGCATGTGTCGCCGCTGGCGCGGGCGCTGTTCGGCAAGGCGGTGGGTGACGTGGTCGAGATCGCCGGCGGCGCGGCGGAGATTTTGGCGATCGGGTGACGTGGGGGAGCGCGGCCCTCGTGGACGGAGCCCCCTCACCCCGACCCTCTCCCCGCTGGGGAGAGGGGGTGCGCCGTGCCGGCGGTTATGCAGAACGCTTGCCCTCTTGGACAAAGCCCCCTCACCCAACCGCAATTGTTGAGAGGCCGATGCTGCCCTCTCCCGCAAGGGGCGAGGGCACGATAGGCACGTTTGGTTTTTCTGATGGGAGCGCGATCGGGCAGTCCTTGCAGCGCGCCGGAGCCGGGGTGGTTATCGCCTGCCCTCGCCCCTTGCGGGAGAGGGCTACGCGGCGATCCACCATACTGGATTGGGTGAGGGTTTTGCGCGCAACCCCCTCACCCAACCGCGTTTCTTGAGAGGCCGCTGCTGCCCTCTCCCGCAAGGGCCGAGGGCACGATAAGGCGCGCTGGATTTTTCAGTTGCCGTCGAACTTGACGAACTTGCCGCCGCGCCAGGCGTAAAGCACCGCGGTCAGCGCGTAGGGGCCGGTGGCGAGTTCGGCGGCGAGCGTGCGCAGGCGGGCGATGGCGGTGCGGTTGTGCGAGCCGGTAACGACGAGCACGTCGCGCGCCGGCACGGCGACGACGATGTCGCCGTCGACCTTCACCTGGTTGCCCGACCACAGCGCGTCGGCGAGCAGCAGGCTCGCCTCGTAGGTGCCGCCGGCGTCGATCCGCAAGACGCCGCCGGCGGCGCTGCGCATTTCGATCTTCGGCACCAGGCGCTGCAGATTTTCGAGCGCCAGGTCGCGCAGCTTGGCGCGGTCGCCGACGTCGTCGCGGCTGGTCAGATAGCGCAGCGAGGTCGGCAGATCCTCGGCATAGACGACCGCCAGTTCGGCGGTGAACGGCTCGCTCAACGGCTCCGGCGACGTCGCCGGCCGCCCATCGCGCCCGGGGCGCAAGCCGTCCACCCAGGCCTGCGGCTTGAGCACCGCCACGATGCGGGAGCGGTCGATCGCCGTCTTGGCGTCGCCGTACCGCACCGCCTCCGCCAGGACGCCGACATAGCGGCGCACCACGTCGTCGAGGTTGCCCGGATCGGCGCGATAGACCTCATAGGCGTTGTGCAGGTCGGTGGTGGTGGTCTTGCCGCCGGTGCTGCGGGTTTCCAGGTGCAGGACGCCGGCCACGGTCACCGTCGCCGCGGGCAGCGCCGCGGCGGCGGCGCGCGCCACCGCGGCGGTGAAGGCGGGCGGGCTGAGCGGCTCGGCAGCGGGCGCGATAGTGGGGATCAGGAATGCGCTGAGGATGACGAAGTAACGCCACATGATGCCCCCCGTTGTGCTGACACCATCCGGAACATACCAGGAACGGAAGGTGGGTGCAACTGCTGTTAAAGTCGCGCCAGGAACGCCCTCTTGCTCCGAGCCCCTCACCCCGACCCTCTCCCGAGCGGGGAGAGGGGGTTCGCCGTGCTGGCGGGCGGGGAAAGAATTTCTGGATTCGCGACGGGTGGGGTTCGGTGCGGCGTTCAGCTCCCTTTTTCAGCGGCCTGGGACGGCAACGTGGCCGTCCGGCCGGGCCGTCGCGGCGTTTTGGGGAAGCGGCGCCCGATTAAGGTTTTGTGATGCCCTTGTTGCGATGCAGCATGCGGATCAGGCACATGGAGTTCATGCGCAAATGGGCCTGGACGGAAACGGGTCGGAAATTATATTGCAGCGCAACAAGACCGGCATCGGCCCGGGACGACCCCGGATTGAGCGATCTTTCGTTTGGAGACCCGCCATGGCCCATGCCCGCACCGCCGCCCGCCCCCGCGCCCTGGTTGCGCCGGCCATCCGGCGCGAATTTCCGCGCGACTTGTCCCGCATCCTTGGCGCCGTGACGGCTGGCTTCGCGGCGGCGTTCGCGGTGATCGACGAGGCGACCGAGCAATCGGCCGCGGCGCGCCGGCGTTACCCCTCGGCCGATTGACGCCGGC
>CAVOUR010000011.1:0-618718 GCA_963699665.1 uncultured Alphaproteobacteria bacterium | reverse complement strand
CCCGCAAAACCAACGCTTTTTGCTGCTGCTGGGCCATTTTTACCCGAGCATACCCGGAGCGATCCCTGCGGCCGCGCGCTTGGTCCGGGTCAGCGTGTTTTGGCGACGTCATCTTAACGAGTCCCGCAGATTGCGCAACGGCCACGCGCCGCACGCTTCGACAAGGCGCGACGATTCCGCTGCGATGCGGCACGATTTCAGTCTTATTGATCTGTAAGGCTCTCGAGGAGGGCCTTCGCCTCGCGCAGATCAATGAAGTCGAAGCCTTCTGTAAACGAGGCCCAGACAGCGGCCAGCACGTCGTGAGCCGCTGCCGCACGGCGCTCGCGCTGCAGCAGACTGGCGATGCTCGTCGCCGCGCGCAATTCCAGAAGCTTGGCCTTTTGCTGTCGCGCTGCGGACAGCGCCTCGGCAAAGCACGCCTGCGCGCCAGCGACGTCGGCGCCGGCAAGCAGCAGTCGGCCCTTGAGCCGATAAATCTCGGGCAGCCAAAGCCGCTCGCCGCCGTGCTCCAGGCTGTCCAGCGCTTCTGCAACGCTGCGAAAGCCGCACGCGAGGTCGCCTGCCTGTTCGTGGCATTCCGCCAGCAGCGCAAGATGGAACGGCAGGAAACACTCGCCGCCAAGCGTTCGCAGCCGCGCCCGTCCCTGTTGGCACAATTCGATTCCGCCCGCGGCGTCGCCGCGTAGCGCCAGCGCCCAGCCTGTATAGATGCTCGCCGTGGCCGCCATGTGGGGATAGCCCTGCTCCTCGGACAGACGCAAAGCCGCGAGTCCGGTCTCGGCAGCCGCCCGCGCGTCACGCGCAAATACGTGGATGCGCGACATCCGCACCAGCGCCAGCGCGCGCGAGTACAAGTTGTTCGGTTTCAGCGCGGCAGCTTCCCTGGCGCGAGCTTCGGCCTGATCGGGGAACCCGAGCAACAGCAGGCAATGATGCATGAAGGTCAATGCCGAGTTGCGACCGTCGGCATCGGAAGCCACAAACGGCTGCCGCCCCCGCAGCACGAAGTTGTTTATCAGCAGCGCCTGATCGAGATGGCGGCGGCCCTCGGCCAGCCGCCCAAGCACGGTAACGGTTATGCCAAAATCGGTATGCGCGACGGCCAATCCGACCGCCTCGCCGTTGCGTTCTCCCCATAAATAGAGTTGTCGCGCGTGGTCGAGCGCGGATTGATGATCCGCGGCCTGCCACGCGCCTACCCATTGCCCATGTATGATCAACGGCAGCGAGGCCTGATCATCCAACGCCTCGCAGCATTGGCGCGCACGCTGGTAAGCGTCACGCGTCTCCGGCGCCGTATAGCCGCGGGTCGCCAGCAGCGCCCGGGCCAGCGTGATTTCCAGTCGCAATTCGAATTGCAGCCGTTCGCGGCTCTGCGGCAATGACGCCGTCAACTCGCGCGCCTGCGCCAAATGCGACATCGCCTCGGTGCTTGCCGACCGCACTAGCGCGCGTTCGCCGGCTGCAAGCAGGTATCCGATGGCCTTCATCGGATTGCCTGCCTCGCTAAAATGATAGGCGAGTAATTCGGGTTGGGCTTCGAGCGTTTCCGGAAATCGCCGCTCATAGGATCGGGCGACCTCCGCATGAAGCTTCTGTCGCTGGGCCCGGATCAGCATGGCGTACGCCGCGTCGCGGACCAGGGCGTGCTTGAAGATGAAGGTCGCCTGCGACGCCGGGCCGCGGCGGAAGACCAACCCGCAGCTGACGAGCTCGTCCAGGGCGGCGGCGAGCTCGCCCTCATTCATATCCAGCACCATGCGCAGGAGTTCGAACGAAAATTCCCGCCCGATCACGGCGCCGGCCTGGACGATGGGCTTGGCACGCTCGAGCCGGTCGAAACGGGCCAAGAGTAAACCTTGCAACGTGTCCGGTATCCGCTGCGCCGCATTCGCAGCCAACGCTCGAAACGGTCTGCCGCCATCGTCGCCGCCGCCGGCGCCGCTTTCCAACAACGATTTTGTCAATTCCTCGATGAACAGCGGTACACCGTCGGCGCGGCGGACGATCTCAGCCTCGATCGAGGCGGCAATCCGGCGCTTGCCCGCCACCTGATGCAGCAGCGCGGTCGAATCCGAACGACTGAGACGCGACAGCACGAGCGTGCCCACGTGTGAGTGATCGGGCCACGGGCAAACGAATTCGGGGCGGCTGGCGATCACCGCCAAAATGCACGATGTACTTGCGCCCTCGACCAGCATCGCCAAAAACTCGAGCGATGTCGGATCGATCCAGTGGACATCCTCCACCACAATCAATGCGGGCTGATGCCGCACGATCGACTCGACCCGCGCCAACAGCATGGCGAGCGTCCGCTCCTTGCGTTTTTGCGGCGACAGCTGGTTGATGCCCGGCGACGCATCATCGCACGGCACGCCCAGAAGATTGCAGGCCAGCGCCGTCGCCTCCGCCGCGAGAGGACCAAGCGCCTCGAACTGCTGCCGGAGCTTTTGCATTTTAAGCGGCACGGAATCGTCTGCCGCGAAACCCGTCGCTCTTGACAGTTCGTCGATGAGCGCCGCCATCGGTGCGTTCGCGCGTTGAGGCAACCCGGACCAACGGATCGTGGCGTGCGGTTCGGGGCGCAGCCGCTCCTCGAGCTCGACAATCAGGCGCGACTTGCCGATGCCGGCTTCGCCCGCCAACACGATGACGCGACCTTCACCGCAGCGCACCTTGGACCAGCACAGGGTGAGCCGTTCGATTTCCGCCTCGCGGCCGACGAGTTGCAGCATGCCGTCCCGACGGAGCGCCTCAAATCTCGGCAACCCCGCAATTTCATCGTGCACGCGCCAGGCCGGCGCCGGTTCTCGGCCTTCCTCCACCACAACGGGCGCGACTTGTTGGCAATGGAAGAACCGACCGATCAGGTCGCGCGTGCTTGCCGTAATCAGCACGGCATTGGCGGGGGCGGCATTGAGCATGTGCAGCGCCAGGTTCAGCGCCTCGCCGACCACGGCTGGTTCGCGTGTTCCGAAGGAGTTCAGCGGGCCGACGACCATCAGGCCGGTCGCGACGCCGACCCGCGCCTGGAAGCGGCCGACCGGCGCGACCTCGATGCTGCCGGTGGCGTGCAGCAACTGCAGCGCGGCGCGCACGGCATTCTCGGCACTGTCCTCGTCAGCCTTGGGATGACCGAAATAGGCGAGCACGCCATCACCGAGAGCGCGTATCACGGTACCGCCGAAGCGCCCGATGACGTCCGCACAGGCCGCATAGAGCGGGCCGATCGCCTGCTCCAGGTCTTCCGGATCCAACTTGGCGGCGAGCGCCGCGAAGCCGAGAATCTGACACGACAGAACGGTCAACTGCCGACGTTCCGCACGCGGCGCGTCGCTCACCGGGGGAGCCTGCATGGATATTGCCGCGGCCGCCGCCGATCCTGGCTCGCCGGGCCGGATGCTCGGAACAAATCTGTAACCGGTGCGCGGCACGGTCACGATATAACGCGGCTTGGCGACGTCCGGCTCGATCTTGCGCCGCAACCGCGCGATCAGCATGTCGATGCTGCGGTCATAGGCGTCGGCGCCGCCGCCATCGATGGCGTTGCGCAGTTGCCCCCGCGAGAGCACCCGGCCGGAGTTGCGCGCGAACGCATGGAGCAAGGCAAATTCGCTGTGCGTCAGCTCGAGCTGTTGCCGGTTCGCATCGAGGAAAATGCGGCCGGTGACATCGAGCGTGCAGTTCTCGAACTGCAAAATCTCCGGCGCGCTTGGCCGTTCCTGAAGCGACGGCCTGGCGGGTGCCAGATCGCCGAGAAACGCGAGAAGCTTCTCCTGTTCCAACGGCTGCGTGGCGCAGACCAGAGCATCCGGAAACGAAACTGCGATGCGTTTCACGTCGTTTGCGGCGTCGGCCAGGACCACGAGTTTTCGAACGGCGGCTTGCACGTCGCGCAGAAACGCCGGCTCGCCTGCAGCGAGCCTTGCGGGCGCCACAACGGCCGCTGCGAAACGCTGTTTGCCCATGAGCTGACGCGCCGCTCGCTCGCTCGAGGCGATCTCGACCCGGCAACCAAGCGGCAAAAAAACCCGCGCCACGGCGGCGCGGACCGATGTTTGCGGCGCGACCACCAAGAAGCATTCGGCTGATTTCAGCATGACGGCGTCATCGGCTGAATTGGGCTTGCCGGCGCCTGGAATTGTTGGCCGCGGCAGCGGTCCCGTCAAGGGCAACTGTTACAGCGCGGTTACACCGCCGATATTGCTTTGTCACGAGCCTTGGATCAGCCTATGAGGCGGTAACGGGCTTCAAATCGCGATGACATGCACGGAAGTCGCTCTTATCAGGGAGGTATGAGATGCGTCACGGCGGCAGGGCAATCGGCATATTGTGGATGGCGTCGATTCCGGTTCTGATGCTTGGCTTTGTGCGATCGAGCATCGCGGCCGAAGCGGCGCGGCAGGGCCCCTTCAGTGCCACACCTCTTGTCGGCAAAGGTGCGCCAAATGCGCCAATGAGCGTCCCGCCAACCGGACCGACGCTGTTGATCGTAAAGCAAGGCGTCAACTACAATCTTGCCGGTTGGGAGGAATTATACAACGGCTGCGTGATTAGCTCGGGCACTTGGCAAGTCACCCAGCAGCCGACCCACGGCAGCACCTCAACCCAGATCATCAATAGCGGCACCGATGCGTGCGGCAATTCCAACGCATATAACACCATCTTTTACACGTGGACCGATACATCGGCGAAATCCGGTACCGAGGACAATATGAATGCCAATTGGTCCACCTCGGATGGACGCTTCTTCTATCCTTACAATTGGACGTTTGACTATCAGGCGCTCGCTGACTCGCAGGATTACGGTGGCAGCGGAAAGAGCGGTACGTGGTGGTACTTCCATAATGGAATGCAGACTTTGCACGCCATCGGAGAATTTGTGTTCGGCCCCTCTCCGAGTGCGGCTCCCAGCGTCCAGGCTTCATTCACGACGATGGGGACTCTGCCCTCAGGTTTTTCGGTCGTTGGGCAGCGCGACTTCGACGGTGACGGCAAAACCGACATCCTGTGGGAAGACACCAGCGGCAACGTCTCGATCTGGTTTCTGAATGGGACTCAGGTCGCTTCGGCCGCCGGTGTTGCCAACGTGCCGACCAATTGGTCGGTAGCCGGGACGGGCGACTTCAACAATGATGGCAAGGCTGACATTCTTTGGCGGGACACTAGCGGCAACGTGGCGATCTGGTTGATGAACGGCAGCCAGGTGTCGTCAAGTGTATTTGTGGCAAACGTGCCGACAACTTGGTCAATTGTTGGAACCGGCGATTTCAACAGCGATGGCATGACGGACATTCTTTGGCGCGACAACAGTGGCAACGTGGCGATCTGGTTGATGAACGGCGGCAAGGTCTCGTCAAGTGCAGTTGTGGCAAGCGTGCCGACGACTTGGTCAATTGTCGGAACGGGCGACTTCAACGGCGACGGCAAGACCGACATTCTCTGGCGCGACGTCAGCGGCAACCTGGCTATCTGGATGATGAACGGCGGTCAGGTCTCGTTAAGTGTATTTGTAGCAAACGTGCCGACAAGCTGGTCAGTTGTCGACACCGGAGATTTTTTCAATAGCGGCAAGACCGACATCTTCTGGCGCGACACCGCTGGGGATACGGCGATATGGGAGATGAATGGCGGTGTGGTTACTTCAACTGACTCTGTCGGAAACTTTGATCCCAACTGGTCCATTGCATCCGCGGGTAACGAGTAACGCGGATCTCCGGCCGGAATAATTCCCTCGCGCGCTATCGTCCAAAAGTCCCGACGGGTTCGCAGCCATTCCGTCGACCCGCTTCGAAAAAGCGGGGAGATAGCGCGCGGGAGTGCCGGCGATTCGAGACAATATCTTTCACGACACGGCAGATCGCGGTTGGTAATTCCGCCCGCGATCGTTCGTCGCCGCTGTGCCGCTGCTTGTTGACCTCCGCCGATCGCACCCCATCAATCGCCGCGGCGAAAGCCGGCGACCAGGCGTGAGCCAAGACGGGCGACCATGACGTGATGATCGCCGCCAGGGTTGCGCTGCTTGGGAAGCCGCTGTTCTGCCCCACTGCGGCATAGCGAAGCCGGGCGGCGGCGGGCAAGTCGTGCGCCAAGGCGTGCGCCGAGCAGCGCCGTTTGGAACTCGCTGATTTGCAGCATGCCGGATAAAACAGTCGCACGCTATTCGCTTGCAAAAGACCGGACCGGAGGAGGGGTGGCTCATGGGAAAATTCATGCTGACTTTGTCGGCCGCGGCGCTGATGGCTGGATTCCTGGCTGGAGCTGCGGTCTTGCCGGCGAGCGCTCACCTGCAAGAGAACGCAAGCCCGGCCAGCCAAACGCACGCTCCCCATGCAACGCAGCTGGCCAAGGAAGCCACGTGCGGCGGGCCGGCGCTGCGCTGCCCGGCGGACCACGTCAAGGTTTGCAATCCGGCGAACGGTAAATGCTGTTGCGCGATTCCCGGCACCTATCACTAGGGCCGGTTCACTCGGGTTTGACGCCCGCGTCGCCGTGAACCGGCGTTGCCGGCTAGTCGCGGCCGAACTGCCGGCGCAGCGCGGTCTTGGCCTGCTGCAGGATCTTGCGCCGCGTGGCGGGAAGGTTCTTGCCGGCACGGTTGATGTAGAAAGTCAGCATCGACAGCGCCGAACGGTACGGATCCGCCTTGCGCCGCCGGCTGCGCTCGGCCGAGCGTTTCAGCGACGCCGCGATGCGCTCGGGATCGCGGCCGGTGAACACCCCGCGATCGAGGTCGAGCGCGTCGCTCTCGCGGGTGACGCGCGCCGACCAGCGACTGGTTGATCTGCCGCTGGCAGCTCGTCGCGCCGCTCGCGCCTTGTGGCGCGTCGGCTTGCGTTTGACGATTTTACGGGTCGTTGTGTTTGCCATGGTGATATCCGCCTGCAGGCCCAATCGTCAGATCAATTGAACGCGGCCGCGTTTGTTCCGCTAATTGCAGTCGCTCGGCGCCGGCGCGACGGCAAAGCGATCGGCCATCCATGCCACCGCGGATGCGGCAGCATCGTCGGCGACCAAGCCATGATCGGCGGCCGGCAGCAGGACCATTCGCACTTTGCCGCCGGCGGCGCATTGCCGCTGCATATAGTCCCGGGTGACCTGCGGGCGCACCAGTTCATCGGCGCCGCCTTGCGCCAGGAACAGCGGCAGCTGCGCCGGCAAAGTGCCGGGCGTGTTGCTGGCCATCAGCGAACGCCACGGCTCGGCGGTGTAAAAATCGTTCACTGCCAGGAATTTTTGCTGCAGCGGCTGCGCGGTGCGGCGCCGCTGTATCAGGTCGTAGATCGATTCGATGCATTCGCCGGCCAAGCGATCGACGGTCTGCAGCGCGCCGGGCTCGATCACCCCGTCAACCGGCGCATCGAACACGCGCGACCACGACCACAGCGTCATCGCGGCGAGGTTGCGGCCGCCGCTGGAATTGATGTCGTCGGCAAGGAGTGTGCCGAGTTCGGTAGCCGGCGCCGCGGCGGCGACGCCGACCAGATCGAGATCCGGCGCATAAGCCTTGGCCAGCAGCCCGGTAAACAGCGCCGCCTGACCGCCCTGCGAATGTCCCCACACCGCGAAGCGGTTCTGCGCTCCGCCCATGGTGCGCGCCGCCCGCACTATATCGAGCACGGCGCGGGCTTCGCTGACGCCGACCAGATACGGATGGGTCTGCGGCGTACCAAGACCCGGATAATCGGTGGCGGCGACGATGAAGCCTTGCTCGGTCATCGACCGCAGGCCCTGAATTTGCTGGTAGATGAAAATCGCCAGCGATGGCGCGCAGCGCGGCACCACGCCGCTGGTTGGATGCGCCCAGGCGACGATCGGGCGGCCAGCGGCCGGCGCCGGCCCGGGCGGAGCGATGACGACGCCCGAAACGGCGATCGGCTCCTCGTGCAGGCCGGTCGAGCGATACAGCACCCGATAGGCCGCGGCACCAGAGCGCGTCGGCGGCATCGGCTCCTGCCGGATGATCGTGCCCGGCGCTCCGGCGATCTCCGCTGGTGAAGCACGATAAAAAGCCGATTGGGCCAACGCCCTGCCGGCCGACGGCGCCAACGCGGCGGCACACAAGGCGGTCAATAATGCTGCGGCGGCAAACCGGCGCATGGATGCTGGCCCCGATCTCGTCGGCGTTACTCGGCAGCGAGCCGGCGGCTCGATTGCGCCGCGATGTCGGCGAGACATTGGGTCAGCGCCTCGCCGTCCGGGTCGAGCAGCGCCGCGGTGCGGGCGCTGGCGATGGCGTCGGCCGCCTGCCGCGGCGGCATGGCGCCGGCCAGCGCCGGCAACATCAGCTCGGTCTCGATCAGGCGATAATTGGCGCGGCCGCGTTGGTGGGTGTCGCCATAGCCTTTGATGAGGCGCGCGCATTCGGCGATTTCGATCGCGAGATCGGCCGACGATGGCGCGGCGCGCGCGATCAGCCCGAGCCAGGCGTCGATGTCGCGCTGCTCTTGCCGGTAGCGCCAGGTTCGCGGCCGGACGCCGCGGAGCCTGGCGAGCAGATAGAACCGCAGATAGCCGAACACCGACGCGGAATTGAGCGCCATGCCCCAATGGGCGCCGCCGAGCGCCGGATAACGCGCGGCCAGCGCCAGGATGGGACGCGCCAGCCATGGCGGCAGCACGGAGCAGAATTCCTCGACGCCCGGCTTGAGGAACTCGGTGATCGCGTAGGTCTGCCCGGGCTTGATGCCCATCTCGGCGGCGATGCGCAGAAAGCGCGCCGGGTCGATCTTGGCCTGCGCCACGCGGATCACGTCTTCGTAGGACATGCGAACGGCGAGATGCCGCGCGGCTTCCGCCAGCAGTTGCCCGTTGGCGTCAGCACCGGCATCGGCGTCGCGGAGCGGCGCCAGACGATCGAGATAAAGCCGCGCGTAGGCGAGGTCCTGATAAGACGCGAGCCGGCGCACGCCCTCGGTCATGAACGCGCGCGCCGCGGCCGGCATCCGTTCGATGGCGCTTTCGAGATCGGCCAGCGCGGCGGACGACGACTGATGGCGCTTGCTTGGATCGGAACGCAGCCGTGCGCCGCCAAGCGCGGCGGCCAAGCCGGCGCGGAAACCGCGCAGATTGGCATCGACCGCCTTGCCGTCGGCGCGGATCGCCTGCTCATAGGCCTCCGCCGGGATCGGCAGCGCGCCGGCGCCGGCGATGGCGCCGAGCATCACCGCATTGATCATCGCGCCGGCCTCGCGCGCGACCGCCTCGAGGTCGAGCAGCAGGGTCTTTTTCGAATGCTGCTCCACTGACGCAATGAGCCGCTGCTGATCGTAGCGGCCGTCGCCCATCGCTATTTTCTCGACCACCAGATAGGAGCGGCTGGTCGAGGCGATGGTGGTGGTGCGGTCCGGCGTGACATAGCCGCCGGCGATGGCGCGGCCGGCTTCCATCAATTCGCTGGCGATGACGACATCGACGTCGGCGACGCCCGGCGCCAGCGCCAGGATCGGCCGGCGCGGCCTGCCAGACCCGCCCTCGCCTCTGGAGGCGGGAGAACTGGCGGCCGGCACCAGTTCGATGTGATAGGTCGTGGCACCGGTGCGCTGCGCCACGCCCGGTATCGAGGTCGACTGCACCGGATAATCCAGGCTCGCCGCGGCGGCGACGATCCAGTCGGTGAGCACGCCGCCGCCCTCGCCGCCCAGCGCCGCGATCAAGATCGTCATCGGTCGGACGGCGGAGGTACCGGCCGCGGGCTCGCTGATGCGCGCCCCCTCTCCCCGCGGGGGAGAGGGCGGGGGTGAGGGGGTTCGCGGACGGGCTGAGAATCACCGATAGGCCGAGCCCCCTCACCCCGCCCTCTCCCCGCTGGGGAGAGGGCGAAGAGGTGCTGCGAAGCCATCCGATGACACTGCTGCGCATCTGGAACAGCGCGCGGTCCCACCAGGTCGGATTGCTGACGACATCGGTGCGATAGAACGACGGGCACAGCACGGCGGCGTGGGCGACTTCGCCGCACAGGCCGCAGCCGACGCAGCTTTCGATCACCGTCGCCACCGGATCGGTGCGCAGCGGGTCGGGATTGGGCTTCACCGTCAGCGACGGGCATCCCGACAGCCGGATGCAGGAATGGTCGCCGGTGCAAATCTCGTCATCGACGCCGTAGCGGGTCTTCACCACCCGCTCGCCGCGCTTGAGCTTCTCGGCATCCTGCGCGCGGACGCGGCGCTGCCGCGCCAGCATGCACTCGCCGTCGGCGATGATGACTTTCAGTCCGCGCTCCGCGGTGCGCATTGCTTCCTTGAGCGTCTTCACCATCTTGGCGACGCTGTAGGTATGCACGGTGCGCAGCCAGGTGACGCCCAGCGCGCGCAGCGTGTTCTCGATGCTGATGCCGGTCGGCGTGCCGCTGCGGTTCGATTTGCTCGACGGCAGGTATTGCTGGCCGGTGGCGGAGGCATAGCCGTTCTGCATCACGATCAGCACGCCGTCGCCATTGTTGAACATGTTCGAGGCGACGCCGGTGATCAGGCCGTTGTGCCAGAAACCGCCGTCGCCCATGATCGCGATCGGACGCTTCGCCATGTTCGGACCGACGGCGGCGGCGCTGGCGAGCGACATGCCGTAGCCGAGGATCGAATTGCCGAGCGAGAACGGCGCGAAGGTCGCGAACGAATGGCAGCCGATGTCGGCGCTGATATGGGTCGGGCCGATGTCGCGCTGGGTAAGCTTGATGGCGGCGAAGACCGGACGTTCCGGGCAGCCGGTGCAGAAATTCGGCGGCCGCGGCGGGATATCGCCGATCGCGGCGGCGACCGCCGGCTTGTGGGCGAGCATGCCGTCGACGCGCGCCGCCAGGCCGTCGGCGTCGATGCCGGCCGGACGGGTCTCGGCCAGGAACGCGGCGATGCCGCGCAAGAATGCTTCCGAGGTGTAGTCGCCGCTGCGCGGCAGGCAGCCCTTGCCGCGGATGCGGGTGGCAATGTCGGCACTGCGCAGGATGACATTGATCTGCTGCTCGACGTATTCGGGCGAGCCTTCCTCGACCACCAGCACGGCGCGTTTGCCGCTGCAGAAATCCTTCACCTCGTCGGGCACCAGCGGATAGGCGACATTGAGCACGAGGATCGGGATGCGCGAAGTGCCGTACAGATCGGCGAGATCGAGCCGTGCCAGCGCGCGCAACAGCCCGGTGGTGAGGCCGCCGAGCACGATGAAGCCGACGTCGGCGCAGTCGCCGGGAATGACCTCGTTGAGTTTCTGCTCGCGGATGAATTGTTGCGCGGCCGGCAGGCGTTGCTCGATCTTGAGCCGCTCCTGGCTGAAAATCACCGGCGGGTGGGCGAGCTTGGCGTAGTCGAACCGCGGCGGCCCGGCGAGCCGGTGCCGGCCGCTATAGGCGCCGCGCTTGTTGTCCTTGGCCACGAATTCGCCGGTCAGGTGGCAGGCGCGCACCCGCAGATCGAGCATGACCGGCGCGTGGCTCGCCTCCGACAGCTCGAAGGCCTTCTCGACCATGGTGACGATGGTCGGCAGATCGGGCCGCGGATCAAGAAGCCAGATGGAAGATTTCATCGCGTAGGCGTAGGAGCGCTCCTGGATGACGCTGGCGCCCTCGCCGTAATCCTCGCCGAGCACGATCAGCGCGCCGCCGATGACGCCTGGCGAAGCCAGGTTCGACAGCGCGTCGGCGGCCACATTGGTGCCGACGATGGACTTCCAGGTCACCGCGCCGCGCAGCGGATAATTGATCGAGGCGCCGAGCATGGCCGCCGCCGCGGCCTCGTTGGTGCAGGTCTCGACATGCACGCCGAGCTCGTCGAGCAGATCCCCGGCATCCACCATGACGTCGAGCAGATGCGACACCGGGGCGCCCTGGTAGCCGCCCACATAGCTGACGCCCGACTGTAAGAGCGCCTTGGTGACGGCGAGAATGCCCTCGCCGCGAAACGTGGCGCCGGCGCCGAGCCGCAGCGCGTCGACTTCCTTCTTGAACGAGCGTTCCATCGGAATTTCCAGAGGCGATCAATGCGCTCCGTATAGCCGCTTTTATCGAGCGCGTCATTTCGGGGCGCCGCTCGCGGTGCCCTCTCCCCTTGCGGGAGAGGGCACCGCAGGAGTTTCGACACCCACGGTCGGGTGAGGGGTCGCGGGCAAGGCCCTCACCCGTCCTTTCCAGCTGAACCTCCGAGTTGCCCTCTCCCGCAAGGGGAGAGGGCAAGACCCGCCGCGACATCGCCTCGGCTTGGTCTCCATAAGCACTCCGGCTAGGGTGCCGCCCGCCGGTGCCGCGCACGAGCCGCCGGACGTGGGGGTCGTGGGGAGTCATGGACGGCGGAGCCCAGATCGTCATCGACCGGGTCAACCACACCTATCGGCCGGCGCGCGGGCGCACCGTGCTGGCGCTGTCCGATGTCTCGCTCGACGTCCGGCCGCGGGAATTCGTCGCGCTCCTCGGCCCGTCGGGCTGCGGCAAATCCACCTTGCTTTATCTGGTCGGCGGCTTTCTGCCGACGCAAGGCGGCCGCATCCTGGTCGAGGGCAAGGCGGTGGCGGCGCCGGGCCCCGACCGCGGCATCGTGTTCCAGCACTTCGCGCTGTTCCCGTGGAAGACGGTGCGCGGCAATATCCTGTACGGCCTGGAACGGCAGGGCCTGCCGCGCCCGGAACGCCTGAAACGGGCGCAGGCCTTCATCGACATGGTCGGCTTGCGGGGCTTCGAGGACAGCTATCCATCGCAGCTCTCGGGCGGCATGAAACAGCGCACAGCGATCGCCCGCACGCTGGCGTTCGATCCGGCGATCCTGTTGATGGACGAGCCGTTCGGCGCGCTCGACGCCCAGACCCGCTCGCTGATGCAGACCGAGCTGCTCGGCATCTGGCAGCGTACCCCCAAGACCGTGATCTTCGTCACCCACGACGTGCAGGAGGCGGTCTATCTCGCCGAACGCGTCGCGGTGATGTCGGCGCGGCCGGGCAAGATCAAGGCGATCGTCGAGAACCGCTTCGGCAAGCGCGACCCCAGCATCCTGCGCAGCAAGGAGTTCGTCGAGCGGGTCGATGAGATCTGGAATCTGGTGCGCGACGAGGCCATCAAGGCCCAGGAGATAGCCAAGGAGATCCAGGGGTGACGCGAACCGCCTTTCCGACATTGTCATCGCCCGCGCCGGCGGGCGATCCAGTAATCCGCGCGCGTCAGGCGACGTACCGTTGTTCGAGGCTGGCGATTACTGGATGCTCCGCCTTCGCGGAGCATGACAGCGGTGGATAAGCACATGAAATCGACGTTCGTCCGTTATCTGCCGCTCGTCCTCCTGGCGCTGGCCTGGGAGGTCACGGCGCGATCGAACCTGGTCGACACGCTGGCGCTGCCGCCGCTGAGCAAGGTCGCCGCGGCCTGGCTCGACCTCGTTCGCGACGGCGAGCTGATCGACAACGGCGCTGCCTCGCTCTACCGCGCCTTTGCCGGGCTCCTGCTCGCCATTGCGGTCGGCGGCGGGCTGGGCATGGCGATGGCCCGCTGGCGGATGCTCGACGTGTTCCTCAATCCGCTGGTGGAGCTGTTCTATCCGCTGCCGAAATCGGCGCTGATCCCGGTGACCGTGCTCTGGCTCGGTTTCGGCGACGGCTCCAAGATCCTGCTCATCTTCCTCGGCTGCATGATCCCGGTCACCATCGGCGCCTATAACGGCGCCCGCGGCAGCGACCACGCGCTGGTCTGGTCGGCGCGCAGCATGGGCGCGAGCCGCCTGCGCATGATGTGGGACGTCGTGGTGCCGAGCGCGCTGCCCGAGTTGCTCAACGGCATCCGCACCGCGCTGGCGCTGGCGTTCATCCTGCTGGTGAGCTCCGAACTGATCGTGGCGCAGAAGGGCTTCGGCTATTTGATCGGCTATCTCGGCTCCACCGGCTCCTACGATGCGATGTACGCCGTGGTGCTGACCGTGGCGTTCCTCGGCTTCGCCGCCGACCGGCTCTATCAGCTTCTCATGCAAAGGCTGCTGCGATGGCGCGAGTAGAGGACCAGGCGACGCTGGCCGCGGCCGAGGCCGACATTTCGCACGACGCGGCGAAACGGCTCGACATCGTGTTCCGCGGCGGCGCCGGGGTATTCTCCATTTTGGTGGTGCTGATCGCCTGGGAGCTGTTTGCCCGCAGCGGCAAGGTGACGCCGTTCATGCTGCCGCCGTTCTCCGCGGTGGTCGAGCGCATCTATGCGGATGCCGTCAGCGGCGATCTGTGGCTCAATCTCGGGCTGACGGTCTATCGCGCCATGACCGGCTTTGTCATCGCCAGCGTCGGCGGCATCGCGCTCGGCGCCGCGATGTCGCGCTCCCGGCTGGCGCACTGGTTCTTCGATCCGATCATCTCGGTCGGCTTCCCGATGCCGAAGATCGCGTTCCTGCCGATCATCATCCTGTGGCTCGGTTTCTACGACGTCTCCAAGATCTCGATCGTGGTGTTCGACGCGATCTTCCCGGTGGTGACCGCGACGCTCGGCGGCATCGCCGGCGTCGAGAAGGAGCTGTTGTGGTCGGCGCGCAACATGGGCGCCAAGGAGCGCGAGCTGATGTGGCAGATCGTGCTGCCGGCGGCGCTGCCGCAGATCCTGACCGGCCTGCAGGTGGCGCTGCCGATCTCGCTCATCGTCGCCATCATCGCCGAGATGGTGATGGGCGGCTATGGACTCGGCGGCGCCATGATGACCGCCTCGCGGTTTGCCGATTCGCGCGGCGTGTTCGCCGGCATCGTCGAGATCGCCATCGTCGGCTACGGGCTGATCAAGGCCATGGCTTTCACGCGCCGCCGGCTCCTGGTCTGGCACCAGGAGACGGAGGAACGGTCGTAGCCCTGGGCCTATGGCCGCTGCGCTGTCGAGGACGTGCTTTCTGATAGATCGTGATGGAATTGCGCCGGCCGTATCTTGAAAGCGCGATAAATGCCGAAGAGAGTGGAGCACCCGACATGGCTACGCCCAGGGCAGATCTGATCCTGTTGGGAGGCCTCGCATGGTCGATCTATGTCCTGGTCGCGGAATATGCAGCGGCGGAAAACGGGCCGTGCGGCCTCGAAACCGGGATGTGGGCCGCGCCCAAGGAGGCCTGTCGACTGGCGAGCCGGCCCGACGAGGCGACCAAGCAGTTCGGCGAGGATGCGCTGCTCGAGTGGCGTCTTGGTCACTACCGGTTCGAGGGCGCGAATTGCACCATCTTCTCGGACAAGCTGGCGGCAAAGCAATGCACGCTTCAAGTCGAATGTTCGTATAAGGGAATCTACTCCATGGCCGAGTGGGGCATCGAGGTACAAACGGCTCAACAGTTTCGATTTGGTGTCCGACCAAACTCGCCAATTTATTATCACTGCGATGCCGAGACTGTTCCGCCGTAGCCTCTCAGGCGGTCCGCGTCACTTGGCGGGCGCGCCCGCTGCCTGTGGAAAATGAACGGCTTTGCAATGGCAACACTTTGAATCGGGCATTCATCTGGCATTCATCGCATTGCATAGTGCCCTATGCAATGCGCGCGAAAAGTGCTACAGGCGGTGCTGTCGAGCTTCTGCTCGAAGGTACCAGGAGGACTCCATAATGGCGCAAACGAAGCAAGCTTCGAAGCGAAAGCGTCGGGGAAAAGCCCTACCGATGTTGGGAATCGCCGGTGTGTCTTTGACGCTGGCGGGCGGAGCGTCCGCATCAACCAACGGACCGGCAGCGGATACGCCGTCGCCGAATACCTCACCGCGTCACGAAGTCTTTCTCGGCGAAGAGGAAATTTCTGACGTCAGCTTGTCGACGTTCTACGTCTTCGACAAGGAAAATGCCGCAACACCCCGCCTCGGCGAAAAACTGGCCTGGGGTTGCCGATGCGGCGGCTGCAGAGGCTGCGGCAGAGGCTGCGGCGGCTGCAGATGCGGCTGGGGAGGCTGCGCCGGCTGTGCAGGCTGCGCCTGGTGCGCGTCCCGCGGCGGTTGCAACTACTGCTAGACAGGAGCGGCGTGGAAGCGCCGCTTCGCTTCGCGTTGCGAAGGCAGAGTTGGCGGCCGACTGTATCGACAGGCGCTGGCGCGCGAGCTATGACGGCGCGCCCGCAACCGGAACAATATCTGCCTCGCGATGGTGATCCACACAGGTGGCAGTAAGCCTAGAGGCGCGCGTGCCGACCTGCGGACAGGTGATCGCGGTAACAGCGTTACGCCATTCAACCGCAACGACGTTCCGCAATTCGCGCCGAATTTCTCCGTCTATGTGCTGCCACCCGATGCCGTGTGCCTCTATTCCGAGCACCGGAAGTTCTTTCTTCACGGCGAGCTCTATTGTGCGCTCGCGACCGCGATAGGCGCTGGGAAGAGCTTTGGGCAAATCGCCCGCGAGCTGGGGAAGAAATTTCCCTCCGACACAATCCAGGAAGCCCTGAAGCGGCTGGTCGACCGCCGCTATGTGGTCCCGAAACGGCGCTCTTCCGCAGGCGCCGCAGCCGCCTTTTGGGCGAGCCTCGGCCTACCGGCGGGGACCGCGGAGAAAAATCTGCAAAAATGCCGTGTGCGCATTCAATCAATCGACGTGAAGGGTGCGAAGGAGCTCGGCGCCGCCCTGACGAGGCTGGGCGTCCGCGTCGTGAAGGGCCCGGCCACCCTGACCGTCATACTGGTGAATGATTACCTCGACGGACGATTGGCGGAATTGAACCGAGAGCATCTGTCCAACCAGACGCCCTGGCTGCTCGTTCAGCCTTCCAACATTTTTCCGCTGGTGGGGCCGGTGTTGAACCCGGGCAAGGGCGCCTGCTGGGCGTGTCTCGCCGACCGGATGGAGCGGAACCGGGAGATCAAGGGGTTCCTCGACCGCAACCAGGCGCGCTGCGTCGCGGTTTCGCCGCTCACGCGGGACCCGGTCGGACAGAGCGGCATCCAGCTTGCCGCCGTCGAGATCGCCAAAGCGATCGCCACCGACTTTCGCACCGAATTGAGCGATCACCTGATCAGTCTCGACCTGTTGGGTTCGACCATCATGAAGCACTTCGTGGCGCACCGCCCGCAGTGTCCGTCCTGCGGCGCCAAGGCGTTGCGCGACCCACACCGTGCGCCGGTGCCGATCGCGCTTGCCGCGGGCGCCAAGCTGGTCATGACAAGTGGCGGATACCGAACCGTTTCGCCGAGGGCCACAGTTGCGCGTTTCCGAAAGCACGTGAGCCCGCTCACCGGCGTGGTCTCGCGGCTCGAACGGCTCGAAGCCGATTTGCCGCTGAACACCAACTATTATGCCGGGCACAATTTTTCCGGCCCCGCCGCAACGGTCGACGAACTGCGGGCCGGACTGAGCGGCGGCAGCTACGGTAAAGGCAGCACTGCCGAGCAGGGCGAAGCCAGCGCGCTCATGGAGGCCATTGAGCGCTATTCCGGTATTTTTCAGGGCGACGAGATAAGGGCGACGCGACGGTTCACGGATTTCCCGGCAGGCGATGCCATTGTTCCAAACGACATCCTGCTGTTTAGCGACGCGCAATACCGGCAACGCGGGGCGCCGACCGCCGACCCCGACGAGGTAACGCCGACACCGTCCCCATTCGACAGCGCGGCCGAGATTGAATGGTCGCCGGTCTGGTCTCTGCGCGACGAACGCTTCAAATATCTTCCCACTAGCCTGTTGTATTTTTTCTACAGGGGCCGCTCTGCCGGCGGCCACATCCACGCGGATTCCAACGGTTGCGCGGCCGGCAACACGCTCGAGGAGGCCATCATCCAGGGATTCCTGGAATTGGTAGAACGCGATTCATACGCCATCTGGTGGTACAATCGATTGCCGCGGCCGGAAGTGGACCTCGGCCAATTCGACGATTCCTACATCCGTGACCTGCAAGTCCAATTTGCCGAGACCGGACGGCGGGTCTGGATGCTCGACATCACCAGCGATCTCGGGATTCCGAGCTATGTGGCGCTTTCGCACGCGACGGAAAACGCGCAGGACGTCATCGAGTTCGGTTCCGGCTCGCACTTCGATGCGCAAATCGCCGCGCTGCGGGCGCTCACCGAACTGAATCAATTTTTGTCGCTCGGTCTCGCGGCAGGTCGAAACGACGGCGCCGTTCCGCTTCGTCTGCAGGACCATCCCTATCTGAGCCCGAGCGGCGCTCCGCCGGTGCGGCCGGACTTGCGCTCGAAGTTCGGCTCTCTCGACAGGCGCGAGCAGGTGATGGCCTGCATGGGCCTCGCCAAGCGTGAAGGTCTCGATTTTCTCGTCCTCGATCAGACGCGTCCCGACATCGAGGTCCCGGTCGTGCGCGTCATCGTTCCGGGATTGCGGCATTTCTATCGCCGCTTCGCGCCCGGCCGGCTTTACGATGTGCCGGTCAAGCTCGCCTGGCGCGACCGGCCGCTGTCTGAAAACGAGCTCAATCCGATTCACCCCCGTACCTGAAGGTCATCGCGGTTTGCGCGCTCCCGGAACAAAGAGTGGGCGGCGGGCAGCGCCGGCAACTCTTTCCGCCCGGCTTGGCGGCCACGTCACGCTCGAAGCCCGGACGGGCGACGACATCGTCGCCTGCTTTTACGGCCAATCGGTCGGCTTGGGAAAGTTCAGCGCGGCCGCCGCGCAGCGCGCAAAGGATCTCCCCAAAGGTCTGCCCCTCGCCCCGTTGGCATCCGACGGTCGGGAATCCGACAAAGAGATTCATCTCTTGGTCCGCCGGTTGGCCAGACGCGGCCTGTTGGAGTACCGCCTTGGACCATCGCCCAACGGCGACGACCAGGTCGTCATCGAACCGCAGGTTCCCGATTATTGGCCGCGCCTGCCGCCGCTCGGCAATGCCGACGTTCTCGTGCTGTCGCGGTTCGCGTATATGCGAAGGCGCGGCAATGCGATGGTGCTGGAATCGCCGCGCGCCGGCGCGCTGTTTCGAATTTGCGATCCGAAAGTCGCGGCCGCCTTGGCCATGCTGGCGACGCCGCAACCGATCAAACGCTTGCGTCGACGAGACGGTTTTCCAGGGGTCGCGCTTCTCGCCCTCCTGGTGGATTGCCAGATCCTTTTCAAGATCGATACGGCTGGCGACAACGGCCTCCGATCGACCGAGGGCGACGACAACCTCGTTCTTTGGGATTTCCACGATCTTGTGTTCCACACGCGCAGCACGGAAGGCCGCCACGCCAACCCGCTGGGCGGCGTTTATCCTTACGTGGGCGTCATATCGCCGCCGCCGGCGGTGCGGCCCCGCTGGCCCGGAAGGAAAATCGATCTGCGCAAATTCTCGGCCGCGGATCCGCAGGCAGTCTCGCCGGCCGCACGGCTCCTGCGTGAACGTCATTCGACGCGCAGCTTCGATGATCAGCGACCGATCACGCTCGCCGAGCTTTCACGGTTTCTCGACAGCACGGCGCGCGTCCAGGCGAGCGGGAGCAGCCGGCTCGACCTCGGCGACGGTGGCGGCGGCGGCGACAACGGCGGTCCGATGATCCCCTACAGCGTGCGGCCGTACCCGTCGGGGGGTGGCAGCTATGAGCTCGAGTTCTATCTGGCCGTCGACACATGCGAAGGGCTCACTCGGGGATTCTATCATTACGATGCCGGCGGACACGCGCTGGTGCCGATCGGCGTCCGCACGCCCGAGCTCGACGCGCTGTTGAAGGCTGCCGAATTTGCGATGGGAGCGCCCGCCGTGCCGCAGATCCTGATCACGATTGCCGCGCGCTTTGGTCGGATTTCATGGAAGTACAGCTCGCTCGCCTATGCGCTCATTCTCAAGGACGTCGGCGTATTGACGCAAACGCTCTACGTCATGGCGACCGATATGGGGCTTGGCGGCTGCGCGATCGGGAGCACCAATATCGATCTGTTCGCGAAGATGACGGGTCTCGCATTCCACGTCGAGGGGCCGGTTGGGCAATTTGCGCTCGGCCGCGGCGCGAAAACCGCGGCCGCCACGCGCTCACCGTGAAGGCTGGCCGCAATCGAACGTAACGGCGGTCGCGCCCGAGTATCCGAAACCAGAATTGGACGTCGTGAATGTCGCACCGGCCGCTCAGGCCTGCGAATCCGGCCGTGCTCCAGCGCGTTGACCGTTGCGGTCGGCCGCGCCGACGCGCTCGAAATATCCGACAGCCTTGTCGCTCCGCCGTCCTGTCAGCGCGAACATGGCGCCCTGCGGATCGGTGCATCGGGCGATCCGGCCGCCGCCCGGCACGTCGACGGGGCCCTCGAGGATCTGGCCGCCACCAGCCGTCACGCGCTCCGCCGCCGCGTCGATGTCGCCGACGTTGAAATAGTAAAGCCAGAACGGCATCGGCACCATCGCGGGTTTGTTGCACATGCCGCCGATGGTCTGCCCTCCGGCGGAGAACAGCAGATACGTGCCGGTCGTGTGAACGTCCGCATCCGCTTTTTGCCAGCCAAGCAACTCGCCGTAGAAAGCCCAGGCCTTCTGCCAGTCGGCGGCGAGCAACTCATGCCAGCCGATGCGGCCCGGCGTGCCCGGCTCGGCGGGCTGCTCCGGGCGGGGGTTTAGCCACTTGAACACCACAAGCGTTGCCGTTTGTGGGTCGGCGACCACCGCAAAGCGGCTTATGTTGGGGACGTCCGTCGGTGGCACGTGCACGGTTCCGCCGAGACGCTTGATCCGGTCGACGGCGGCGTCGACGTCGTCGACCCCGACATATCCGATCCACTTCGGCGCGGCGTTGGTTTGGCTGGCGTCCTCCGCCAGGTCCGTCATCCCGCCGACCGGGGCCTCGCCGGCGGTAAACAGCGTATAGGCTGCGCCGGGCATCGACGTGTCACGGGTGCCCCAACCCATGACCTTGGCGTAGAACGCTTTGGCGGCCTCGGTGTCCGTCGTCATCAACTCGTACCAGAGAAAACGGCCATGAGAATTGACCATGTCTGTTTCTCCCGTTCGAGCCTGCACAGACGTCGCGGCCTTCGCAGGCGAGCCCGGTCCAGCTTTCCGCCCGGCGCTTCATTGAGGGGCCAAGTCGGCCCGAATAACGGCGGGACGGAGAAAGTGCAAGGACGGACAGGCGCCAAGCACCGGGAGACGGAGAAGCGGTCATAGGCGAGGCGCCAAGAGCGGCCAAGAGCGGCCACGAGCGACCGAAAGCGGCCAAGCGCTACCAAGAGCGCCAACGGCCGCCATGCGCGGCTCAGGCTCGGCTGTGCAAAGTAGCCACAGGCCGGCTTATTCGTGCGGCGGACCTTGACGCGGCCCGCACCGCGACCTTTGATCGAATCGTCTGGGCTGGGGGCCTTTTCATGTCTGGGGTTGTTTCGTGGTCCATGGCGACCGGCCGCTGGCTTGCCGCTCCTGCGAGCCGTGTCGGTTGTGACCGCCGCCAGGGCGGCCGCTGGACGGCTTGATCCGCCACACCCCAAACAGCGCGAGCAACGCCAAGATAATCAGCGGCAAGACAATCAGCGACAAGACAACCAGGGGATTGCGTGAATTCAACAACCGATGCTCGACCTGAGCAGCCATCCGCGATGGCGCAATCGCTGAACCGAATGATGGTGATCATAGCGTTCGGCAGCTTCAGCGCTATTGCGGTGAACCCATTGGCCATCATCGCCCGCTCCGGCGGAGCCTGGTCGGGCTCGTTCGTCGCGACCGGCTTCGTGCTGATCTGCCTCGCCGCGATCGCGACCGCGGCATTCTATTGGGCGCTGAAGCGGTTGGTGCCTTTCACCGACGCCAGCGCCAAGGCCCAGGCGACGTTCCTGGATACCCTCGATGTGAAGCACGCCGATGCCGCCATTCTGTTCGCCGCGGCGCTCAGTCTTTTTCTCGAACTGAGCATCATAAGGTGGCAATCGTCGATTCTGCCGTTCTTTGCGTTTTACAAGAATTTCAGCTTGCTGGCGTGTTTTCTCGGCCTTGGACTGGGTTACGCGCTCGCCGCGCGGGATCGCATTGCGCTCGTCATTGTGCTGCCGTTGCTCGCCTGGCAGTTCGGCTTCATGACCATCGTCAGGTATGGGCTGGACATCGACGTCAACACCATTCCGTTCCGTGAGCAGCTCACGATGGGCATCGGCGTCAGCAATCTGTCGCAGATCCTGCTGCTGTATGGATTGCTGGCGATCGTTTTCCTGATCACGGCCTTGACCTTCGTGCCTGTCGGCCAACTGTGCGGCCGGCTGATGGAACGCCGCAGCAAGTTGCGGGCCTATGGACTGAACCTGCTCGGCAGCTTGTTCGGCGTCGTTGTCATGCTGGTGGCGAGTTCGTTATGGACGCCGCCGCTGGTCTGGTTCGCCGTGTGCTTCCTTGCGATTCTGTTGTTCACGTTGAAAACGCCGGCCTTGATGACGATCGGACTTTGTTCCGCGGCGGTCGCCACGCTGGTCTTGGCCTGGCCGGCGGACCCCATGTGGAACCGGGTCTATTCGCCCTACCAGCTGTTGGAGATCGGGCGCAGTGCTGATACCGGCCTGACGTTGATCAACGCCGCCGGCCACTACTATCAGCATGTTTATGATCTGTCCGATGGACACAACAGCGACTTGAGCAGCGTTCGCGCCTACTATGATTTCCCCTATAAGGTCCATCCGACGCTGGCCGACGTCGCGATCGTCGGCGCCGGCACCGGCAACGATGTCGCGGCGGCTCTGCGCGCCGGCGCGCAGCACGTCGAGGCGATCGAAATCGATCCGGCCATCCAGCTGGCCGGCAAGGTGAGTCACCCCGAGCACCCCTACAGCGACGCGCGGGTTCACGCCGTCATCAACGATGCCCGCTCCTTTCTCAGGACCACGCCGAACACCTTCGACTTGGTCGTCTACGGCATGCTCGATTCGCACACGCTGCTCAGCCAGGGCTCGAGCGTGCGTCTTGATTCGTTCGTCTACACCGTCGAGGGCTTGCGGGAGGGCCGCGCCCGGCTGACGCGCGACGGCGTGCTTTCGCTGTCGTTCAGCGTCCTATCGGACACGTTGGGCCGCAAAATCTATCTCATGTTGCAACAGGCGTTCGACGGCAGGCCGCCGATCTGCGTCGAGGCCGACGTCGGCGGCTCGATTATTTTCCTGGAGTTGAATGACGCGACGTGGACGCTGCCTCCGCAACTGGTGGCCGACGCCGGGTTCGTGGACAGAACGGCTTTCTACGCCGATCCGGCGCTTCATGCCGACGTCTCGACGGACGATTGGCCGTTCTTCTACATGCCGCAGCGCATCTACCCCGTGTCGTACCTGATCATGGTCTTCCAGGTATTGGCTCTGTCCCTGCTCGTCGCCGTGAACTTCGTCCCGGGGCGGCCGAAATTCAGTCACCTGTCGTTTTTCTTCCTTGGCGCCGGCTTCATGCTGATCGAAACCAAGGGCATCACCGAAATGGGCCTGACTTTCGGCAATACCTGGCAGGTCATCGGCATTGTCATCGCCGGGATTCTGATCATGGCATTTCTGGGAAATTGCGCCGTGCAGTGGCTCAACATCAGGCGCCCGCTGATCCCCTATCTGCTGTTATTCGCGGCGCTGTGTGTCGGCTGGTACATCGCGCGGGCCGGCGGTTTTGCCTCAACGCCGCTGGGGCGCCTGGAAGCCGCCGTGGTGTTGACCTTGCCGCTGCTGTTTTCGGGAATTGTGTTTTCGACACTGCTGTCAAGCACGGGAGCGGTTTCGGCGATGATCGCGATGAATCTCCTGGGAGCCATTTGCGGCGGCTTGCTGGAATACAACTCGATGTATTTCGGCTTCCGGTTCCTGTATTTGATCGCGATGGCCTGTTACCTGCTGGCCTTCGTTTCGGAGCTGGCTTTTCCGAGGCAGGTCGCCGATGAAATCCCGGCCGCAACGGACAAGATCGGACACGAAAGTGTGTCGGTCTGAAACATCCCGCGCGCGCTTCTGCCGCAGGCTGACGAGCCGCTGAACATTGGCGCCGAAGGCATGGGCCACCGCGGCGCCACCGCGCTTGTCGGTCCACACGCCCTAATGCAGCTTGATGCGCGGCTCGGTGCGGCGGGTAAGGATGCGGACCAGCGTATCCAGCGCCACCTTGAAATTGCCGTGCAGCGCGCGCAGGTGCATCTGGTGCAGCGAGCGGTAGGCGAGCCTGGCGAACAGCCCTTCCAGCTTGAAATCGTTCAAGATGACGCCCACGGTGTTGTAGTCGGCCAGCGCCACCAGCGAGCCCAGATCGCGGTATTTGAAGACCGGCAGCGGCGCGCCCTTGAGCCGCGCCTTGACCGCCTTGACCATGTAATCGGCTTCCTGCCGCGCGGTCTGCGCCCGCGTGGCAGCGGCGCCGCCATGCCCGGCAGCACGCAGGCGGCACAATCGCCGATCGCGAACACGTCGTCGTCGCGCGTCGTCTGCAGGCTCGGCCGCACCACCAGGCGGTTGAGCGGGTCGGATTCCAGGCCGTCGAGATCGCGCAGGAACGGCGGCGCCTTGATGCCGGCGGCCCACACGATCATTTCCGCCGGCACCGTCTCGCCGCCGTCGAGCACGACCGCGCCGGGCCGCACCGCCATCACCCGGGTGCCGGTGCGGATGGTGACGCCGAGCTTGCGCAGCACTGCCGCGGTTCGTACGGCGATGCTCTCGGGCAGCGCCGGCAGGATGCGCGGCGCCGCCTCGATGAGATCGATCTTGATGTGCATGTCGAAATCGATGCGGTCCAGATTGTACGAGGCGAGGTCGCGCATCGACTTGTGCAATTCGGCGGCCAGTTCGACCCCGGTGGCGCCGGCGCCGACGATGGCGCAGCGCAGTTGACCCGGCTGCAACGGCTCGTACTGCGCGTTGGCGCGCAGGCAGGCATTGATCATGCGGCGATTGAAGCGCGCGGCCTGTTCGAGCGTGTCGAGCGCGATGGCGTGCTCGCTCACCCCGGGCGTGCCGAAATCGTTGGACAGGCTGCCGACCGCGATCACCAGCGTGTCGTAGCCGAGCACCCGGGGCGGAATGACGGTCCGGCCGTCCTCGTCGAGACTCGGCGCGACATGGATTTGGCGCTTGGCGCGGTTGAGCCCGATCATCTCGCCGATGCGGTAGCGATAATGCCGCCGCCGCGCGTGCGCGATCAGTTCGAGCGAGTCGGTCTCGCTGTCCAGCGATCCGGAGGCGACTTCGTGCAGCAGCGGCTTCCAGACATGGATGCGCGACTTGTCGAGCAGCGTGATAGACGCCTGGCAGCGGCGGCCGAGCGACGCGCCCAGCATCGAAGTCAGGCGCAGCCCGCCGGCGCCGCCGCCGACGATCAGCACCCGATGCAGCGAGGGATCGCTGGTCGAGGCGGTTTCCGCAATGCTGTCGAACGACGGATCGGGCATGGCGTCTAACGATCGGTTGGCGAGCGCCTGGTCATGCCGGCTTGCGCATCATGCCGGCTTGCGCATCGTGCCGGCCGCGCCGCCGCGGCTGCCGCTCCAGGACCCGCATGGTATCAGAATAACCGGCGTTCCGGTGCGGCAAGCGGTGCGCTTGCGCCTTGATGGTCTTTACGGCCACACTCCGGCTCCGGACAAGCCGGGAGCCTGGAATTTCAGCGGGCCGCGAAGGAGCTGGGTGGGGAACAATGCGTGCCATGAAATTCGTGCGCGCCGGCCTTTGCGCCGCGACTGCGGGCTTGGCCCTTGGCGGCACGGCCCACGCCGAGCTGCTGAAAATCCGCGGCGCCTGGGTGGCGCCGGTCGCCAACTGGGCTTCGCTGTGGCTGGAGAAAAAGGACCTCGCCCGCCATTTCGGCCAATCCTACGTTTACGAGTTGGTTCACTATGCGGGCACGCCGCCGATGATCACCGCGACCGCCACCAACGAGCTGGAGATCGCCGACCTCGCCTACTCCACCGTGCCGATCGCCATCGAGAACGCCGGCATGGACGACCTGCGCGTCATCGCCGACGAGTTCCAGGACGGCGCCGCCGGCTATCGGGCCGATGATTTCCAGGTGCTGGCCGACGGTCCGATCCAGAAGGTCGAGGACCTCAAGGGCAAGGTGGTCGCCACCAATGCGATGGGCAGCGGTGTCGATGTCGCGATGCGGGCCATGCTGCGCAAACACGGCTTGGAGGCGAACCGCGACTACACCGTGGTCGAGGCGCCGTTCCCGGGGATGCGGGCGATGCTGGCGGAACACAAGGTCGACCTCATTCCGACCGTGCTGCCGTTCGCGCTCGATCCGGAGCTGAAGAAGATCGCGCGGCCGCTGTTCTCCATAACCGACGCGATCGGCGTGTCCCAGTTCGCCATGTGGACGGCGCGCAAGTCGTTCATCGACGGCAACCGCGCCGCCCTGGTCGATTTCATGGAAGACACGATGACCATCGAGCATTGGTATCTCGATCCGAACAATCACGACGCGGTGGCCGAAATCGCCGGACGGCTGACCAAACAGCCGCCCGATCACTTCGGCTGGCTGTTCACCAAGAACGATTATTTTCGGTCTCGCGACATGCGGCCCGATCTCGATGCCCTGCAGAAGAACGTCGACATGACGAAGGATCTGGGATTCGTCAAAGCGACGGTCGACGTCAAGGCGCACGCCGATCTCAGCCTGGTCGAGGAAGCGGCCAAGCGCCTCAAGTAAATCGCCACGCCACGAGACGCCGAACGCAACGGCGCCGACATCATCTGGGAGGGAACGATGCGTGCCATGAAATTCCTGCGCGCCGGCCTTTGCGCCGCGACCGCGTGCCTGGCGCTGGGCGGCGCGGCGCGCGCCGAACCGGTGCAAATTCGCGTCGCCTGGGTGGCGCCGATCGCCAACTGGATCTCGATGTGGCTCGACAAGAAGGACATCGCCAAGCACTTCGGTCAATCCTATACGTTCCAAGCCGTGCATTTTGCCGGCACGCCGCCGATGGTCACGGCGATCGCCAACAACGAGGTGGAGATCGGCGATCTCGCCTATTCGACGCTGCCGATCGCCATCAAGAATGCCGGCATGGACGACATCCGTATCATCGCCGACGACTTTCAGGACGGCGTCGGCGACTATTGGAGCGTTCGCTTCGCGGTGCTCAAGGACGGTCCGATCAAGAAGGTCGAGGACCTCAAGGGCAAGGTGGTCGCCACCAACGCCGAAGGCAGCGCGGTCGACGTCGCCATGAAGGCGATGCTGCACAAGCACGGGCTGGAGGCCAAGCGCGATTATACCGTCGTCGAGGCGCCGTTCCCGGCCATGAAGGCGATGCTGACCGAGCACAAGGTCGATCTGATCGCGGCGGTGCTGCCGTTCGCGCTCGATCCGGAGCTGCAGAACACCGCGACCACCCTGTTCACCGCCAAGGACGCCATCGGCGTGTCGGAATTCGTCAGCTTCCAGGCCCGCAAGCCGTTCATCGACAAGAATCGCGCCGCGATCGTCGACTGGCTGGAAGACACCCAGCGCATCCTGCACTGGTACATGGATCCGCAGAACCACGACGAGGTGGCGCAGATCGCGAGCCGCCTCGTCAAGGCGCCGCCCGAGCGCTTCGGCTGGGTCTTCACCAAGACCGACGCCTATCGGGCGCCCGACATGATGCCCGACCTCGACGCGCTGCAGCGCAACGTCGACATGACCAAGGACCTCGGCTACGCGAGCGCGAGCTTCGACGTCAAAGCGTATTCCGACCTCAGCATGGTCGAGGAAGCGGCCAAACGCCTGAAATAAGCCGACACCGCGAGGCGCCGGGCAACGGCGCCACCATCACCTGACCTTGGGAGGGAAACACATCATGCGTGCCATCACACTCGCATACGCCGGCCTCTGCGGCCTCGCCGTTCATCGGCGCCGGCGCGGCCAATGCCGAGCCGCTGAAAATCCGCGAAGGCTGGGTGGCGCCCGGCAATTGGGGCTCGATCTGGCTGCAGAAAAAAGACCTCGCCAAGCATTTCGGCCAGTCCTACGTGATGGAGCCGGTGCACTATGTCGGCACGCCGCCGATGATCACCGCGCTCGCCACCAACGAGGTCGAGGTCGCCAACCTCGCCTATTCGACGCTCGGCATCGCCATCGAGAACGCCGGCTTGGACGACCTGCGCATCATCTGCGACGAATTCCAGGACGGCGTCGAAGGCTATTATTCGCAGGAATACATGGTGCTCGGCGACGGCCCGATCCAAAAAGTCGAGGACCTCAAGGGCAAGGTCGTCGCCACCAATGCGGCGGGCAGCGCCGTCGATGTCGCCATGAAGGCGATGCTGCACAAGCACGGGCTCGAGCCCAATCGCGACTACACCGTGGTCGAGGCGCCGTTTCCGGCGATGAAGGCCATGCTGGCGGAGAAGAAGGTCGATCTCATTCCGGCGGTGCTGCCGTTCTCCTACGATCCCGAACTGCACAAGATCGCCCGCGATCTGTTCGTGCAGCGCGACGCCATCGGCATCACCGACATGGTGGTCTGGCAGGCGCGCAAGCCGTTCATCGACAAGAACCGCGCCGCGATGGTGGATTTCATGGAGGACACGCTGCGCATCGTGCACTGGTACACCGACCCGGCGAACCACGCGGCGGCCATGCAAATCCTCGGCGATCTGGTCAAGCGGCCGCCGCAGACCTTCGATTATGCCTTCACCAAGCGCGACACCTTTCACGATCCCGACCTGATGCCGAACCTCGCCGCGTTGCAGAAGAACATCGACATGACCCACGACCTCGGCTTCACCAAGGCGAGCTTCGACGTCAGGAAATATACCGATCTCAGCCTGGTCGAGGAGGCGGCGAAGCGGCTGAAGTGAGCGGCGGCCGCGCTGTTCACCGTCATCCTGAGGTGGCCGCCAACGGGTCCGGCCCGAAGTGGCCGGCCCGATGACAAGCTCCGCGGCCCTCGAAGGATGCACGGCCCGGACCGTTACCCTTCGAGGCTCGGCCTTCAGCCGAGCCCCTCAGGGTGACGGAATAGTTCAATGCATCGACTTGCCGCCGTCGACATTGATGGTCTGGCCGGTCATGAAATCGCTCGCCGCCGACGCCAGGAACATCACCGCGCCGACCAGATCGGCCGGCACCTGGACGCGCTCGATGGCACGGCCGGCAATGCGGGTGGCGAGATAATTGCCCGACGAGGTGGCGACCTGGGTCTCGCTCTGCGTCATGCCGGGGGTGAGCGCATTGACGGTGATGCCGGATTCGCCGACCTCGCGGGCGAGCGCCCGGGTCAGGCCGATGACGCCGGCCTTCGACGTCGTGTAGTGCAGCCGGTTCGGCGCGCCTTCCCACACCCGCGACGAGGAGATATTGACGATCTTGCCGCGTTTTTGCGCCGCCATCGCCGGGAAAACGGCGCGGCAGCACAGAAACATGCCGCGCAGGTTGACCGCCATGACGCGGTCCCACTCCTCGACCGGAATTTCCAGCCACGACCGGCGCGGCAGCACGCTCATCAGCGAGGCGTTGTTGATGAGGACGTCGATGGCGCCGAAGCGCTCCAGGGTGGCCGCCGCCATGGCGGCGGTCGCCGCCTCGCTCGCCACATCGACGCCGATGCCGAACGCCTCGAGACCGGCGCCGCGCAACGCCGCGGCGACCGACATGGCGGCCTCGGCATCGATATCGGCGGCGACCACGCGGGCGCCGGCCTTGGCGAATTCCTCGGCGTAGACCTTGCCGATGCCCTTGCCGCCGCCGGTGACGATGACGCTCAATCCGGAAAAATCAAATCGCTCGTTCACGGCCATTGCTTTTGCCCTTATCTTTTGTTCACCGTCATCCTGAAGGTGCGAGCGGAGCGAAGCCTCGAAGGAGACGGCCGCGGCGCCGGGACCGTCGCCCTTCGAGGCTCGGCGCCTTGCGCCGAGCCCCTCAGGATGACGGTTACACTGGCATGAAAAGCGACGCCTCCCAACGCTACCTGATCGGCGGCGGCACGCTGGCGGCTTTTCTGCTGGCCTGGGAAATCTGCGCCGACCTGGGCGCCATCAATCCGCTGTTCGTATCGTCGCCGTCGCGGATCTGGCAGGCCGGCGCGATGCTGATGGCCGACCCGGATTTCTGGAACGACATGCGGGTCAGCGCCAGCGAATTCATTCTCGGCTATGCCGCCGCCGCCGGCATCGGCATTCCGCTCGGCCTGGCGATGGGATCGTCGCGGCGCCTGTCGTACATCCTCGGCCCGTTCGTCGATACGCTCAACGCGGTGCCGCGGGTGACGCTGCTGCCGCTGTTGATCATCTGGTTCGGCATCGGCATCTGGTCGAAGGTCGCGGTGGCGTTTCTCGGCGCGGTCATTCCCATCGTCATCAGCGCGCTCGCCGGCGTGAAGACCAGCGAGGCGCGCTTCCTCGCCATGGCCAAAAGCTTCTCCGCCTCGCGCGGCAAGATCTTTGCCAGCATCGTGCTGCCCGGCACGGTGCCGTTCATCTTCACCGGCCTCAAATACGCCGCCGGCCGCGCGCTTCTGGGCGTCGTGGTCGGCGAACTGTACGCCGCGACCGCCGGCGTCGGCCACATGATCGCGGACGCCGGCAACCTGTTCCAAACCGACACGCTGTTCTTCGGCGTCCTGGTGTTCACGGCCACCGGGCTTGTCGTGGTGGCGCTGCTCGACCGGCTGGAGCGCCGGTTCGAACGCTGGCGGCCGCCGGTCGGAGCGGCGACGTGACGGCCGCGACGCCGGCGGCGCCGCGGCGCTTTTATCGGGCGCACGAGCGCGCCATCCTGGGCGGTGCCGGCGTGATCGTGTTCCTCATCCTGTGGGAAGGTTTTGGCCGCGGCTGGTGGGCGGAGCTGCTGCAGCCGCTGCTCGGTCCGCAGGCGGCGCGTTTCGCGCTCAAGCCGATTTTCGTGTCGTCGCCAACGCGCATCGCCCAGCAGGCTTTCCGCATGTTCTTCGTCACCGGCGAGATCTGGCCGGACCTCGGCCGCAGCAGCGTCGAATTCGTGCTCGGCGTCACGCTGGCGGTCGCCATCGGCATTCCGCTCGGGCTTGCCGCCGGCTGGTATCGCCGCTTCGCCTATGCGGCGGAGCCGTTCCTGACCGCGCTCAATGCCACGCCGCAGGTGGCGTTTCTGCCGCTCCTCGTCCTGTGGGTGGGGACCGGCCTCGCCTCGCGGGTGCTCATCATCGTCCTGCTTGCCGTGCTGCCGATTGCCATCAGCGCGATGGGCGCCGTGCGCACGGTCGACGCGCGGCTCATCCGGGTGGCGAAAAGCTTTTCGGCCGGCGATGCGCGCTTGTTCCGCAGCATCATCCTGCCCAGCACCGTGCCGTTTCTGCTCGCCGGCGCGCGCCTTGCCGTCGGCCGCGGCATGATCGGCATCGTGGTCGGCGAAATCTACGGCTCCTCAGCCGGCATCGGCATGATGATCAACCAGGCCGGCGCGCGCTTCGAGACCGACAAGGTCTTCGTCGGCGTCATGACCATCGCGGCCGCCGGCGTCGCGCTGGTCGAACTGATCCGCGTCATCGAGCGCCGCGTCGAGGTCTGGCGCCCCCCGGTTGCGCCATGACGACAAAAACACTTCGCAATGACGGCGCGGCCGAAACTGCAAGCGCAAGGCATCCGGCTGGCCTATGTGCAGCCGCGCACCAACACCGCGCTGGTCGCGCTCGACGGCGTCGATCTGCAAGTGATGGAGGGCGAGTTCGTCGCCATTGTCGGACCGTCGGGATGCGGCAAGACCACCTTCCTGTCCGTGGTCGACGGCTTGATCGCGGCGACCGGGGGGCGCGTCCTGGTCGACGGCGAAGTGGTGACCCGGCCGGGTCCGGATCGCGCCGTGGTTTTCCAGGACGCGTCGTTGCTGCCGTGGCGCACCGTGCTCGCCAACGTGCGCTACGGCCTCGAATGCCTGGGCGTCGGCGGCGCCGAAGCCGCGGCGCGCGCGCAGCGGCTGATCGCCCTGGTCGGGCTCACCGGCTTCGAGCATCATTACCCGCATGAACTGTCCGGCGGCATGCAGCAGCGCGTCAACCTGGCGCGCGCGCTGGTGGTCGACCCGAAAATCCTGCTGATGGACGAGCCGTTCGCCGCGCTCGACGCGCAGACCCGCGAGCTGATGCAGGAAGAGCTCACCCGCATCTGGGCCAGGGCGCAAAAGACCGTGCTGTTCATCACCCACCAGATCGACGAGGCGATCTATCTGGCCGATCGCGTCGTGGTGTTCTCGGGCCGACCCGGCCGGGTCAAGGACAGCATCGTGATCGACATCGAGCGGCCGCGGCCGCTCGGCGTCAAGCGCCAGCCGCGCTTCCATGCGATCGAGGATCGCATCTGGGGGCTGATCGAAGAGGCCGTGCCGGCGCCGGCCACAGCCCATGGTGCGCAGGTTGCCCAGGTTGACCGGTTCGAACCAAACTCTTAACCCGTTGGCCATCGCGGCGGCGGCAAGAACGGCCAAGAGAACGGCCAACGGAACGGCCAAACGGAACGGCCATGAGGGAGAACGTCATGCAGGTCCTCAGTCGTCGGCGAAGGCTTTATTGTTGGCTGGCGCTGATGGCGCTCTTCGCCACACTGCCGGCGCGTGCCGACGATCTGACGCCGTTCAGGATCGGCATTTCGGCGCCGGTCGTCACCATTTTCCCGGTGTGGATGGCGCAGGCTGCCGGGCTTGACGCCAAGGAGGGCCTGAAGGTCGAGTCGATCAGCATGGAGGGCGGCAGCCGCGGCGTGCAGGTGCTGCTGTCCGGCGAAATCCAGGCCATGCATGTCGGCCTGGCGCCGGTGGTGCAGGCCAACAAGCAGGGCGCCGACATCCGCCTCGTGACGTCGACCGCCAACACCATTCCGATCACCATCTTCACCGCGCCCGCGATCAAGTCCGCCGCCGATCTGAAGGGCAAGACCATCGGCATCAGCACGTTCGGCTCGGAGACCGACGTCGCGGTCAGCATCGCGCTGCAACGGCTCGGGCTGTCGCGGCAGGACGTGACGATTTCGCAGATCGGCGGCTCGTCGCAGCGCTTCGGCGCGCTGCTCGCCGGCCGCATCGACGCCGCGCCGCTGCTCGAGCCCTCTATCACCGCCGCCAAGGAAAAGGGCTTCAACGCGATGCTCGACCTCGCCGCCTCCAACACGCCGTGGATCTTCGACGGCGTCGTGGTGACAACTGGCTATCTGAAGGAGCACCGCGACACGCTCACGCACTTCGTCAAAGCCTACATCGCCGGCGCCTATCTGGGGCTGTCCGACGTGGCAAAGGCCAAAGAGGTGATCGCGCAGAAATACAAGACCACCGACCCGAAGGTCATCGACGCCACCTACGGCGATTTCAAGCGGCTGATGCCGCTCGACGCCGCGCCGTCGCTTGCCGGCGCGCAGAACGTCATCGCGCAACTGCAAGCCATCGGCCTGGAGGTCGGCAGCAAGGACGTCAACGACGACGTCGATGTCAGCATCATCGACGGCCTCAAGAAGGACGGCTATTTCGATCAGATGGCGAAGACGTATCCGGTGAAATGAAACGGAACCCGTCACCCTGAGGTGCGAGCGAAGCGAGCCTCGAAGGGCGACGGCCCGGGCCGTGCATCCTTCGAAGGCCGCTTCGCGGCCACCTCAGGATGACGGATCATAGCGGCTGCTCTTGGTGAAAAATGAACGCCATCGATCTTGAAGTCATCTACCAGTCGACGCTGCAGATCGCGCGCGAGCTGACGCTCAACATGCTGCGCACCGGCTATTCGACCATCATCAAGGAAAGCCAGGACTTCACCTTCGCGATCTTCGACGCGCAGGCGCGCATGGTGGCGCAGGGCATTCCGCAACCGCTGCACATCGGGCCGCTCGCCGCGCAGGTCAACGAGATCCGCCGCCGCTTTCCCGACGCCGCGCCGGGCGATGCCTTCATCGTCAACCACCCGTATCAGGCCTGCCAGAACCACTCGACCGACGTCACCATCATCACGCCGATGTTCGTCGACGACCGCATCGTCGGCTATATCGGCAACACCGCGCACAAGCCCGATCTCGGCGGCAAGGTGCCGGGCACCAATGCGGGCGACGCCACCGATCTGTTCCAGGAGGGCCTGCTCATCCCGCCGATGCGGATTCTGCGCCGCGGCGCGCTGCTTTCGGAAGTCGAGGCGGTGATCTGCGCCAACACCCGGACCCCGGAAGTCACCTGGGGCGACGTCTCGGCCCAGGTCAACACCAACACCTACGGCCTCACCCGCTTCGCCGAACTGTTCGGCAAATACGGCGCCGACAAGGTGCTGGCCTGCTGGCAGAGCTGGATGGATATCGGCGAGGCCGAGCTGCGCAAGGAAATCGTCAAGGTGCCGGACGGGCTCTACGGGCCGGAAAGCGATTATCTCGACGATGACGGCATCGATCTGACCAAGTCCTATCGCATTTCCGCGTCGCTCGAGGTCAAGGGCGACACGTTGCACTTCATTCTCGACAGCGACGCGCAGGCGCGCGGCCCGATCAACCTGCGGCCGTGCGTGTCGAGGAACTTCATCCAGTGCCTGGTCAAGATGGTATTCATCCCGCGGCTGCCGGTGAATGACGGGCTGTCGCGCCCGGTGCAGGTGTCCTACCCGCCGGAAGGCTCGCTGCTCAATCCGCGCTTCCCGGCGCCGGTGAACATGTACGTGCGGCCGAGCCAGGTCACCACCTCGGTGGCCATCCGGGCGCTGGCGCGCGCCCTGCCGGGCCGGGTGCCGGCGCCGGGCAGCGCCGCCGGCGGCTCGATCTCCAGCGCCGGGCGCCATCCGCAGACCGGCCGCTGGTATTCGCAATATGAAATCTTAAGCGGCGGCACCGGCGCGCGGCCCGACGCCGACGGCGTCAGCGCCATGGACGAACTGGTCGTCAACGTCATGAATACGCCGGTCGAGGCGGTCGAGACCGAGTTTCCGGTCCGGGTCGAGAGCTACGGAGCTCGTTGCCGATTCCGGCGGCGCCGGCACGTTCCGCGGCGGGCTCGGCGTCCGCCGCCAGTGGCGCATCCTGGGCGACGAGTCCGTCGTCAACCTGCGCACCGACCGTTTCAAATTCTCCTCGCCGGGAATTTTCGGCGCCAAGCCGGCGCGCGCCTCGGCCGCCTCGCTCGATCGCCAAGGCGAAGCGTTGCGGCCGCTGACCTCCAAGGTCGCCGGCCTGCGGCTGCAGAAAGGCGATGTGCTGTCGATGGAATTTGCCGGCGGCGGCGGCTGGGGCGACCCGAAGGAGCGCGCGCCCGAACGGGTGCGGCAGGACGTCGAGCGCGGCTATGTCTCGCGCCAGGCGGCGCGCGACGATTACGGCGTCGCCGTCACCGACGAGCTCAACGTCGATGCGCCGGAGACCGCGCGGCTGCGCGGCAAGAGTCCGGCGAAGGCAACGTCGTGAGATTGGCGAATTCATGAAATTGCGCATTGGTATCGACGTCGGCGGCACCTTCACCGACGTCGCCGCGTTTGACGAGGATGCGGACGCGCTGGTCGCGGTTCGCAAATACACCTCGAATCCGGCGCAACCGGCCGCCGTCATGGCGGCGATCACGCAAGACCTCGCCGAAGAGTTCGGCTCGGATTCGGTAGCGCTGATCCTGCATGGCTCGACCGCGGCGCTCAACACCATGCTGGAGGACAAGGGCGCGCGGGTCGGCCTGATCACCACCCGCGGCTTCCGCGACGTCTATGAGATCGGCCGGCAATGGCGCGGCGACGACGTGTTCAACATTTTCGCGCCCGCGCCGAAAATGCTGCTGACCCGCGATCGCATCCACGAGGTGAGCGAGCGCCTCGACTTTGCCGGCAACGTCATCGCGCCGCTCGATGCCGACGAGGTCGCCGCGGCGACGCGCCGGCTCATCGCGCAGGGCGTCGAAGCCGTCGCGGTGTGCTTTCTGTTCGCCTACGCCAATCCGACGCACGAGCAGGCGGCGGCAAAAATCATCCGCGACATGGCGCCGGACCTCTATGTGTCGCTGTCCCACGAGGTCAATCCGGAATGGCGCGAATACGAACGCACCGCCTCGACCGTCGCCAACGCCTATATCGGGCCGCCGGTGTCGCGTTATCTGCGCGAACTGGAGGCGCTGTCGCTGCGGCGCTTTCCGCGCTCGCGCGCGCTGATGATGAAGTCCGACGGCGGCGCCGCCAGCGCCCGCATGCTCCACCGCACGCCGATCGAGACCGTGCTGTCCGGACCGGTGGCCGGCGTGATCGGCGGCCGCCACCTGGGCGACCTCAACGGCGTCGAGAACGTCATCACCTTCGACACCGGCGGCACCAGTTCCGACATGGCGGTGCTGCCGGGACGGCCGCTGTTCAAGTCGGAAGTCTCGGTGGCGCGGCACCCGCTGCGCACCCACACGGTCGATATTGAGACCATCGGTGCCGGCGGCGGCAGCATCGCGGCGGTCGATCTCGGCGTCCTCAAGGTCGGGCCGCGCAGCGCCGGCGCCGCGCCGGGGCCCGCCTGCTACGGCCGCGGCGGCACCGAGCCGACGCTGACCGACGCGCTGGTCGTGCTCGGCCATCTCAGCCCGAGCGCGCTTCTCGAAGGCGCCATGCCGATTTCCAGCGCCAAGGCGCGCGACGCCGTGACCTCGCGGGTCGCCGCGCCGCTCGGGCTGTCGCCGGTCGAAGCGGCCTGGGGCATTCTCACCGTGCTCGCCACCAACGTCACCATGACGATGCGCACCATCACCATCGAGCGCGGCTACGATCCGCGCGCGTTCACCCTCATTCCGTTCGGCGGCATGGGCCCGACCATCGCCGGGCGCTTCATCGACGAACTCGGCATCGGCCGCATCCTCATCCCGCCCGATCCCGGCACCTTCAGCGCCTTCGGCATGCTGGTCACCGACGTGCACCAGACCCGCAGCCTGACCCGGATCACCCGGCTCGATGCCGCCAGGCCTGCGGACCTGGAAAAGACCTTCGCCGCTATGGAAGCGGCCGGGCTGGCCGACCTGATGGCGGAGCAATTCCCCCGCGCGCAGCTCACGACGCTGCGCAGCGCCGGCATGCGCTATCGCGGCCAGTCCTATGAGGTCAGCGTCCCGGTCGCCGCGCTCGACAGCGACGCCGCCGTCGCCGCGCTGGGCAAGCGCTTCCACGAGGCGCACCGCCGGCGCTACGGCCACATGGCGGAAGCCGAGGCGATCGAAATCGTCAATTTCCAGGTCACCGCGGTCGGCCAGATCCCCAAGCCGCGGTTGAAGACCATCACGCCGGCGCGACCGGCGCCGCCGCCGACACCGCACGAAACGCGCATCGCTTATTTCAGCCCGACCGATGCAGTGCGCGTGCCGGTGTTCCGCCGCACCGCGCTCGCCGCCGGGTCGGTGATCGAAGGGCCCGCCGTCATCGAGGAGAAGACCTCGACCACCGTGCTCTATCCTGGCCAGCGCGCCGCGGTGGACGGTTTTCTCAATATCGAGATTGCGTAGGGACAGGCGCAATCTTACTCGAGCCATTACCCGAGCCACGGCCCTCACCTGATCGCGCTCCGCGCGATCTGTCCTCTCCCGGAACGGGAGAGGGAAGGAAATCAGCCCACCAGCACGTTCCGAAACTGCCAGGGATCGCGGGGGTCGATGTCTTCCTTGAACAGGCCCGGCCGATCGGTGATCGGCGTCCAATCCGTATAGGTGCCGATCACCGGCCCGAGATACGGCGTCTGCACTTGCAGGCAGCGGCGGAAATCCATCTCGTCGGCCTCGACAATGCCGGCGTTCGGGTTCTCCAGCGCCCACACCATGCCGGCGAGCACGGCCGAGGTGACCTGCAGGCCGGTGGCGTTCTGATAAGGCGCGATCTCGCGGGTTTCGTCGATCGACAGCTGCGAGCCGTACCAGTAGGCGTTGTTCTTGTGGCCGTAGACGAGCACGCCGAGTTCGTCGATGCCGTCGGCGATCTCGTGCTCGTCCAGGATGTGGATGGCCGGCTGCCGCTTGCCGGCCTGACCGAACAGCTCGTGCAGCGACAGCACCGCGTCGTTGCACGGGTGGTAGGCATAGTGGCAGGTCGGCCGATAGACGGTCTTGCGGCCGTCGCGCAGCGTGAAATAGTCGGCGATCGAGATCAACTCGTTGTGCGTGACCAGAAAGCCGTACTGCGCCTTGGCGGTCGGCGTCCACGAGCGCACCCGCGTGTTGGCGCCGGGCTGGGTCAGGTAGATCGCCGCCTGGCAGCCGGTCTTGTGCTTGAAACCGTTCTTCGGCAGCCGCTTCTCGTGGGTGCCCCAGCCGAGCTCGGCCGGTTGCATGCCTTCCGACAGGAAGCCTTCGACCGACCAGGTATTGACGAAGACCTCGATCGGCTTCGGCTTGACGGCGCGCTGGGTGTCGCGCTCGGCGATGTGGATGCCCTTGACGCCGGCCTTCTTGGCCAGCCGGCCCCATTGCTCGCGGGTCTTCGGCTCCTTGAATTTCAAGCCCGAGATCGCCGGCGACGTTGAGCAGCGCCTGCTTGACGAACCACGACACCATGCCGGGATTGGCGCCGCAGCAGGATACGGCCGTGCTGCCGCCGGGGCGCTGGCGGCGCGCCGCCAGCACGGTCTCGCGCAGCGCATAGTTCGAGCGCGCTTCCGGGCCAAGTTTTGCATCGAAGTAGAACCCCGGCCACGGCTCGACCACGGTATCGATGTAAAGCGCGCCGATCTCGCGGCAGAATTCCATGAGGGCGAGCGAGGACGTGTCGACCGACAGGTTGACGCAAAAGCCCTGGCCGCCGCCCTCGGTGAGCAGCGGCCGGAGCAGATTGCGGTAATTATCGTGGGTGATGGCCTGGTGGACGAAGCGGATGCCGCGCTGGTCCAACAGCTTGCGGTCCTTGTCCTCGGGGTCGATGACCACGAAGCGCGACTTGTCATAATCGAAATGGCGCTCGATCAAGGGCAGCGTGCCTTTGCCGATCGAGCCGAAGCCGATCATCACAATAGGGCCGGTGATACGGCCGTGAACGGGCCATTCGGTCATCGTCGCAACTCCAAGCGAAAGGATTTATGGATTTAAGATTGCCGTTCAGGCGGCGCGCCGCACCGGGTGCACCACGACGTCATGCACCAGATTTTGCGCCACGTTTTGCCGCGCGTCGCGCTGCGCGGCAATGAGGATGTTGAGATCGGGCTTGGGCTCGGCCTTTCCGGTGGCGCCGATCATGCCGCGCGCGCCGGCAAGCGCGCCCGGCTTGAGTTCGAGCGCCAGCAGCCGGTTGCGGTCGAAGCGGCCCGGCATCCACAGTTCGCCGGCCGGCGCGGCAGAAAAACCGAAACGGCCGTAATACGGCGCGTCGCCGACCAGGATGACGGCGCGATGGCCGGCCAGCCGCGCACGCGCGATGGCGCGCCGCATCAGCGCCGTGCCGATGCCGCGGTTGCGACAGGCCGGATGCACCGCGAGCGGGCCGAGCAGCAGCGCGGCGCGGCCCGGACCCGCGGCCACGTTCCACAGCCGCACGGTGCCGACGATGCGGCCGCGGTCGGTCGCGACCAGCGACAGCCCGTCGGCCGGCAGCCGGCCTTCGCGCAGCCGCTGCGAGGTCTTGGCGAAACGCGCCGCGCCGTAGGCCTCGTCGAGCAGCGCCTCGCGCGCCGCGACGTCAGCGAACTTTTCTTCCCGGATGGTCACCATGATCCGCTCCTTGGGGCCGTTGCGCCGCGGCGTACCCACCGCCAGCCCTTCCCCGTTCGCGGGGAAGAGAAAGCGGCGGGCGCCGGAGCAAGAGGGGTCAGATGTGGAAGGTCCGCAGCGGCGCAAAGCCGTTGAAGGCCACCGCCGCGTAGGTCGCCGTATAGGCGCCGGTGCCTTCGATCAGGACCTTGTCGCCGATCTCGAGGCTGATCGGCAGATCGTAAGGTCGCTTCTCGTACAGCACGTCGGCGGAGTTGCAGGTCGGGCCGGCCAGCACGCACGGCCCGACGTCGTCGCCATCGTGGGGCGTGCGGATCGGGTAGCGGATCGACTCGCCCATGGTTTCGGCAAGCCCGCCGAACTTGCCGATGTCGAGGTAGACCCACCGCACCGGATCGTGCTCGCTCTTGTTGGAGACCAGCACGACTTCGGCCTCGATCACGCCGGCATTGCCGACCATGCCGCGGCCCGGCTCGATGATCGTCTCCGGAATGCGGTTGCCGAAGTGCTTGCGCAGCGCCCGGAAGATGGAACGGCCATAGGCCTCCACCGCCGGCACGTCGCGCAGGTACTTGGTCGGAAACCCGCCGCCGAGATTGACCATCGACAGGTTGATGCCGCGGTCGGCGCAGGCGCGAAAGATCGCCGACGCCGACTTCAGCGCTTCGTCCCAGGCCGCGGTCCGGCGCTGCTGCGAGCCGACGTGGAACGACACGCCGCAGGGCTCGAGCCCGAGCCGTTGCGCATGGTCGAGCACCTTGACCGCCATGTCGGTGTCGCAGCCGAACTTCCGCGACAGCGGCCATTCGGCGCCGGCGCAGCCGAACAGGAAGCGGCAGAACACCTTGGCGCCGGGGGCGGCGCGGCCGATCTTGTCCACCTCGGCCTTGCAGTCGACCGCGAACAGCCGGACGCCGAGCGCGTAGGCGCGGGCGATGTCGCGCTCCTTCTTGATGGTGTTGCCGAACGAGATGCGCTCGGGCGTGGCGCCGGCCGCCAGCACCATCTCGATCTCGGCGACCGAGGCGGTGTCGAAGCAGGAGCCGAGCGAGGCGAGGAGCGCCAACAGCTCGGGCGCCGGGTTCGCCTTGACGGCATAGAACACCCGGCTGTCCGGCAGCGCCTTGGCGAACGACGCATAGTTGTCGCGCACGACGTCGAGATCGACGACGAGGCACGGACCGTCGTCGAGGCCGGCATCGTGGCGGCGGCGCAGAAAGTCGCAGATGCGCTCGGTCATTGGCGCGCTCCTTCATCCAGGTTCAAAGGGGCCACGCGGCAACCAACCGCCAGCCCGGCGTTGAAGTTCAGCCGCGCGCGCGTTTTTTCGCGCGCACGACCGGCGTCAGCGGCTCGCAGGGCTTGGCGCCGAGCCGTGCGTTGGGGACACGGGGTTGGCGCGGCTCTTCGGCCGAGATGCTGCCTTGGATTGGAGCGGGAGAAACCCGTTCCGCACGGCCGGCAAGATTGAACAAGCCTCTTCGGTGTTGACCTTTGGACGGCCAACGAAGACCAAAAAAGCCCGCTCCGTCGTTGCTTTAAGCCGCGTCCCCCGTTGAGCGCGGGGTGCGCCGGTTTCGCCTCCGGCTGCCGATCACGGTGTGAGATTGGGAGCCTGATCGTTTCAGGTCCAACCTCAGGCGACTGTCCGGCCTCTTGTCCGGATGCCTACCGATCGACACACGGCCACAGGCACGTGCGAATTTGGGCGAGCGGCACATAGGCCCATCAAGTAGGCATTGCAAGAAAAAACGACGACGGCGGCGAAAATTTCTGTCGGCGCGCGCGGCGATGCGGCGCGCACCGCTTCCCCGCCGCCGCGGGATGACGAAGAATGTCGCGTGTGATAGTGCGCAGATCCCGCCTCGCCCACATCGCAAGGGTCACCGCCAATGCCTGCTCTGCCGATCACCTTCGCCTGCGGCCTCTACGACCGCATGCTCGCGCTCTACACCGGCGACATCAAAGCCCCCGGCATCGATCTCAATTTCCTGGTCATGGACAATCCGCGCGAGATCTTCGACCGCATGTCCAACCGGCTGGAATTCGACGCCTGCGAGATGTCGAGCTCCGAGTTCGTCACCCGCTTCGCCGCCAACAAGCTGCCGTTCGTGGCGCTACCGGTGTTCGCCTCGCGGGTGTTCCGCCACGGCTTCATCGTGGTGAACAAGAAGTATATCCGGTCGCCGGCGGACTTCGCCGGCAAGCGGGTCGGCGTGCCGCTCTATACCCAGACCGCCGCGATCTTCATCCGCGGCCTGATGGCGCACGATCTCGGCATCGACCTGTCGCAGATCGAATGGGTGCAGGGCGCGATCAACGAGCCGGGCGGCTACGGCAACCCCTCGGTCATGCCGATGCTCAAGCCGGTCAACCTCACGCAGAACACCAGCGGCCAATCGCTCAGCGACCTCCTTGAAGCCGGCGAAATCCACGCCATCGTCGGCTCCAACCTGCCGCGCGCGCTCGGCCGCCATGCCGACGTGGTCCGGCTATTCCCGGACTATCGGGCGCGCGAAAAGGATTATTTCCGCCGCACCGGGATTTTCCCGATTATGCATCTGGTCGTCATCCGCAACGACATCTACGAGAACAATCCGTTCGTGGCGACCAGCCTGTTCGACGCCTTCGGCGCGGCCAAGGACTGGGCCCGGGAAAAAATGCGCTACTCGGGAACGCTGCGCTACATGCTGCCGTGGCTGCCCGACGACGTCGCCGAGATCGACGACCTGTTCGGCGGCGATTGCTGGCCCTACGGCGTCGAGCCGAACCGGACGACCCTCGAAGCGCTGGTGACCTACATGGTCGAGCAGGGCCTGATCGCGCAGCCGATCCCGATCGAAAAGCTGTTCGTGCCGACCTACGGCTAGGGTTTCACTGTCATGCTCCGCGCCGGCGGAGCATCTAGTATTCACTGATCGCCCATTGAATACTGGATCGTCCGCTGGAGCTTGTCATCGGGCCGGCACTTCGGGCCGGACCCGTTGGCGGACGAAGACACCCTGGAAGGAATTAGTCATATGCGCGTTCTGATCACCGGCGGCATGGGCGTCATCGGCGCCGAAGCGAGCCGCAAGTTCGTCCGCGAAGGCCATCGGCCGGTCGTCTATGCGCGGCATCGCGATGAATTGCTGATCAGCGACATCCTCGACAAGGTCGACATCGAGCTCGGCTCGATCCTCGACCGGGCCCGGCTCGCCGAAGTCTTCAAGGCGCGCGGCATTACCCACGTCGTGCATACCGCGGCCTATATCAGCGCCCTGTCGGCGGCCCACCCGGCCGAGAGCGTCGAGATCAACGTGATGGGCACGGTCAATGTGCTGGAGGCGGCGCGCGCCGCCAATGTCGAACGCGTCGTCTATACCAGCGCCAAGGGCGTCTATGGCCCGTTCCTCGGCGACTATGGCGCGCCGACCTACAAGCTCGTGCGCGAGGACCATCCCAAGGAGCCGAAGCGCATCTACGATTCGGCCAAGCTGATGGGCGAGCATGCGACGCAGTATTGGGGCACGCTGGGGCTCGACGTCATCGTGCTGCGTTTCGCCACCACCTACGGCCCCGGCAAGACGGCGCGCCACGGCAACATGGGCGTCACCAGCCAGATCGTCGAAAACCCGGCCAACGGTCTGCCGTTCCGCATCGCCCAGGGCGGCCACGAGAAGGACGACTTCATCTACAACAAGGATTCCGCGCTCGGCATCTATCTCGCCGCCACCGCCAAGAGCCCAAAGAGCCGTGTCTTCAACATCGGCACCGGCGTCGGCGTCACGCTCAAAGACATGGCGGCGATCCTGCGCCGGCACCTGCCCCATGCGGTGATCGACATCGGCCCGGGCTTGAACTTTCTCGGTTCACCCTACCCGATGCACGGCGTCTACGACATTTCCCGCGCCCAGAACGAACTCGGTTATCGGCCGGAATTCGACCTCGAGCGCGGCATCGCCGATTATCTGGAAAGCCTGCAGCGGCTGAAGCTGCAGGCGGCGTAGCGATACCGCCGGCGGCCGTTACGGCGCCCGATAGGCGGCGCAGAATTTCGGCGGGCCGTCGCCAACGTCGCGGCAGCGGGCGATGTTGTGCGAGACCATCAGCTCGCAGGCGTTGTCGGCGTTGCAGGGCGGGTGCGTCTCGGTCGCCACCGCGATGCACTGCTTGACGTAGACGGCGGCCTGTTCGGCGCCGACGACGTCCCGGCACGGCGTATCCTTGACGTTATCCCCAGCGGTCAGCGACGCGGTGCGGACGAGATAAGCCTGGCGGATGCAAGCCTTGTCGGTGCCGCAGCTGTTGCGGTGCGCCAGCCAGGCCTTCTGGGTGATGACGAGCGACTGCACCACTTCCTCGAGCGCATTGCTGGATTCCACCGGCAAGCCGTCGAACTTGTTCTTGTACGCCGCGGCGAGCGCCCGATCGAGCGCCGCCAAGCTGTCGTCCGCGCAGACGACCTTCTCGGTTGGGGTCACGTCGCCCGAGCACGGGAAGCTCGGACTTGCCGCGGCAGCCGGTGACATCGACTGCCACAGCAGCGCGGCCACAACAGCCGCAGACTTCACGCGCATCGCCACCTACACGGCTTTGAGGTGCGCATCCTTGCGCTTGAACAGATCGTCGTCGGCATAGCCCATGGTCTCCGGCTTGCCGCGCCCGATCATGACCTGAAAATACACCGGCTCGAGCGAGTCGTTCTGATAGCCGTGGATGACGCCGGCCGGACAGGCGATGCATTCCCACGGCGCGAGCCGGGTGGTGAGCCGCTTGCCGGCCTCGTCCTCGACGAACACGTCGAGATAGCCTTGCAGGACGAAGAAGCACTCCTCGACCTCGTGGGTATGCGCGGCGTTGCCCTGGCCGGGTTCGACATACATGATCGACAGCGTGAAGTTGCCGGCCGGGATCACGGTCGAATCGCCGTGCTTGCCGGAACCGCCGGCGCCGATGAAGCGGTGCTGGGCGCGCTTGTAGCCTTCAACCTTGGCGTCCTCGAACGCCGCCCAATCCGGCGTCTTCTCCTTGAAGCGGCCGACGTACTTTTTCATGATGTCTTCGATCGGGACGCCCTCGAGCTCCTTCGGGCGCGGATGGCGGGCGACGGACATGATTGGCACTCCTGATCAATTCTGCGCGTGGCTATGAATCTATGCGAAGCACGCCATATTGTCATGCCCCGCCAACGGGTCCGGCCCGAAGTGGCCGGCCCGATGACAGGCTCCGGCGGGGCACCCAGTAATCACCCACGCCAGGTCGAATCACAACCGCCGCGGTTACTGGATCATCCGCATGCGCGGATGATGACAAGCCGGGTTGTGGAGCTACTTCCGCGCGTCCTGGACCAGCTGCCAAATCGCAGCCGGCGTCAGCGGCAGGTCGCGCGGCTCGACGCCGAACGAACCGAGCGCGTCCGCAATGGCGTTGGCGATCACGCCGGCCACGGAGATGATGCCGCCCTCGCCGGCGCCCTTGGCGCCGAGCGGATTGATCGGCGACGGGTGCGACTCCATCACATAGCCGCGGATTTTCGGAAAATCGCTTGCCGTCGGCACCAGGTAATCGGCCAGCGAGCCGACCAGGAGCTGGCCGTTCTCGTCGTAGGCCAGATGCTCCAGGAAGGCGCCGCCGAGACCCTGCACCACCGCGCCGACCAGCTGGCCCTTGAGCGTGAGCGGGTTGATCATGCGGCCGCAATTCTCCACCGCGACGTAATCGATCAGCGCGACATGGCCGGTCCGGGCATCGACCGCGACGTGCGCGGCATGCGCGCCGTAGGCCCAGGTGTGCTTGTGGTTGACGAACGCGCCCTCGACCGACAGCGGCTCCGGGGCAAGCTCCGCCCAGGCGACCGACTTGCCGTCCGGCGCGCTGGCGCGGCCGTCGGCGAGCGCCACCTCGGCGGGGCCGCAATTGAGCCGCCGCGCCGCTTCGGCCGACATCGCCGCGCGCAGCTTGGCCGCGGCGTCGAGAACGGCCGAGCCGCCCATCACGATCGAGCGCGAATGATACGAGCCGTAGCCGTCGCTGACATAGGCGGTCGAGCCATGGAACACGTTGTTGATGCGATCCATCGGCATGTCCATGGCGTCGGCGGCGATCTGGGCGAACGCCGTCTCGAGCCCCTGCCCGACCCCCGACGAGCCCACATAGACGGTCAGCGTGCCGTCGGTTTCCAGCACCAGCCGCGCGCTCTCCTTCGGGCCGGCGGCGCCGCCTTCGATGAAGCAGGAAACGGCGAGCCCGTGATAGCGGCCGTCGATGCAGCGGCCCTTGAGCTTCGCCTTGCCGGCCCAGCCGATCTCGGCAAGGCAGCGGTCCAGCGTGACCGCATAGTCGCCTGAGTCCAGTTCGTCCTTGCTTTCGAACGGCGTGATGGTCGCGACCGTGTAGGGCATCTCGGCCTCGCGCACCAGGTTGCGCCGGCGGAACTCGACCTGATCGATGCCGAGGTCGCGCGCCGCCATGTCGAACAGCCGCTCGCGGAAGAAATCGGTCTCGAAGCGTCCCGGCCCACGGTAGGTGCCGACCGGCGTCTTGTTGGTGAGCAGGAGCGCGACATCGATGTCGATGTTGGGCACCCGATAGGGCCCGGACATGAACTGCGCGATGTTGCGGGCGCCGACCGCGCCATTGGTGCGCATATAGGCGCCCATATCCACGTCGGCATGGCCGCGCAGACCGAGCACGGTGCCGTCGCGCGCGCAGGCGATCTCGATGGCGCAGGCCGCTTCGCGCGCATGATTCATGGTCATCAGGTGCTCGCGGCGATCCTCGGTCCATTTCACCGGCCGGCCGCACAGCCGCGCCGCGAACGGGATCAGGAAATCCTCCGGATAGAATTCGCCGCGGGCGCCGAAACTGCCGCCGACGTCCTGCTCGACCATGTCGATGGCGTGTTCGGTCAGCCCCATCTGCCGGGCCAGAATCCGGCGGTTGGCGAACAGCACTTTCGCCGCGCCCCACACCGTCAGCCGGCCAAGCGCGCCGTCCCATTCGGCGATCACGCCGCGCGGCTCCATCGGCAGCGCGGTATGGCGCTGGGTGCTGAAACATTCGCGCCGCGTATAGGGCGCGTCGCGGAACGCCGCCGCCGCGTCGCCCAGCACGGCGCGAAACGTCATGGTGCGATTGCTGCCTTTGTCCTCGAACAGCAGCGTCGTGTTCGCGGCCGCGGCCTGCCAGTTGCCGACCGCCGGCAGCGGCTCGATGTCGACATCGATCGCGGCCAGGGCGTCTTCGGCAATCCCGGCGCTGTCGGCCAGCACCATGGCGAGCGCCTCGCCGACGTAGCGCACCTTGTCGCGCGCCATCACCGGCTGGCCGAACGCCTCGAATTCCGGCATCGGCTGCAATCGCATCGGCACCCGCGGCACCGGATCGCCGAGATCGGCCGCGGTGATGACGCGATGCACGCCGCGGACTTTTTTGGCGCTTGCCACGTCGATGGCGCGGATGCGGCCATGGCCCACGGCGCTGCGCAGGATCGCCGCGTGCAGCATGCCGGGCCGGGCCAGATCGTCGACATACTCGCCGCGGCCGCGCACGAAGCGGAAGTCTTCCCACCGTTCGATCGGCTGGCCGACGAACGCATTGGCGGTCTTCATGCGCCGTGCCCGTCGCGCTTGTAGGCCGCGCGCGCGTCCAGCACCGCCTCGACGATGGAGATGTAGCCGGTGCAGCGGCAGAGGTTGCCGGACAGCACTTCGCGGACCCGGTCGGCGTCGCAGTCCGGCTCCTCGCTCAGGAGCGCGTGGGCGGTGGTGAGCATGCCGGGCGTGCAGAAGCCGCATTGCAGCGCGTGATGCTTGCGGAACGAGGCCTGCAGCGGGGTGAGGCCTTCGGCGAGCGACAGCCCCTCGACGGTGACCACCTTGGCGCCTTCGGCCTGCACCGCGAGCAGCAGGCACGAGCGCACCGCCGCGCCGTCGACCAGCACCGTGCAGGCGCCGCACACGCCGTGTTCGCAGCCGACATGGGTGCCGGTCAGCCGCAGGTGATGGCGCAGGCAATCGGCGAGCGTCAGCCGCGGCTCGACCTCGACCTCGACCGGCTCGCCGTTGACTTCGAATTTCACCGGCATGGCATCCCAGGCTACGCGGCGGCCGCGCGCAGCGCGCGTTCGACCATGACACCGACCAGCGCTTTGCGATAGGCGCCGCTGGCATGAATATCGTCCGCCGGATCGACGCTCGCCGACGCCGCGGCTTCCGCCCTGGCGATGGTCGCCTCATCGATGGCGTTGCCGTCGAGCGCCGCTTCCACCGCAACGAGCCGCAACGGCCGGTCGGCGACGCCGATGGCGCCGGCATGGGCGTTGCGCGCCTTGCCGCCCGCCTCGTCGTAGAACAGCATCGCCGCGGCAAGCGCGAAATCGCCGCGGCGGCGGGCAAATTCCTGAAAGCCGAAGCGGCGCTGCGCCGGCCAGGCGGGCAGCCGGATTTCGGTGAGGATCTCGTCCGGCTGGAGCGCGGTCATCAGCGGCCCCTGGAAGAAATCCGCCGCCGCGATGGTCCGCGGGCCCGCCTTGCCGACGACGGCGATCTCGGCCTCGCAGGTCACCGCGATGCCCGGCATTTCCGCTGCCGGGTCGGCGTGCGCCATGCTGCCGCCGACGGTGCCGCGGTTGCGGATCTGATAGTGCGCGACATGCCCGACCGCGGCCACCAGAAGCGGGTGCGCGGTGCGCAGCCGCGCATCGTCGAGAATCTCGCGCCAGCGCACCATGGCGCCGAGCGTGATGCCGTCCGGCGCGATCGTGATCCGGCGCAGCTCGGCGAGCTTGCGCAGATCGACCAGAAGCGACGGCTGGGCGACGCGGAACGCCAGCATCGGCACCAGGCTCTGGCCGCCGGCCAGCGCTTTCGCGTCGCCGTCATGCGACGCCAGCAGCGCGACGGCTTCGGAGATCGAGGTCGGACAGGCGTATTCGAAGGGCGGTAATTTCATCCCGGCACGTTAACGCGACGCCGCGTCCTGGATCAACTGCCACACCCGCGGCGGCGACAACGGCAGTTCGTGAAGCTTTACGCCGAGCGAACCCAGCGCCGCGGCGACCGCATTGGCGACCACGCCGCCGACCGGGATGATGCCGCCCTCGCCGGCGCCCTTGAAGCCGAGCGGATTGAGCGGCGACGGCTTGTCCTCGAGCGCCACCGCGCGGATGTTGGGAAAATCGCTCGCGGTCGGTATGAGGTAGTCGGCCAGCGTGCCGGTGAGGAACTGGCCGTTGTCGTCGTAGACGAAATGTTCGAGGAACGCGCCGCCGAGGCCCTGCACCACGGCGCCGACGCATTGGCCGTGCAGCGTCAGCGGATTGACGATGCGGCCGACGTCTTCGACGGCGACATAATCGATCAGCTGCACGTGCCCGGTCCGCGGATCGACCGCCACATAGGCGGCGTGCGCGCCGTAGCTGTAGGTGCGCTTGTTGCTGGCGTGGGTGCCTTCGGCCGACAGCCCGGCGAATTCCTGCAGCGCGATCGAGGCGCGGCCGGGACCGACCGCCACGCCGCCAGAGAGCGTAATGTCGCTCGCCGCGCAATGAAGCCGCGCCGCCGCGGCGGCGCGCATCAGTTCGCGCAGGCGGTTCGCGGCGTTGGCGATGGCGTTGCCGCCCATGACGATGGAGCGCGACGAAAACGAGCCGTAGCCCTCGCTGACGTAGTCGGTCGAGCCGTGGAACACGTTGCTGATGCGCGCCATCGGCAGTTCGAGCGCGTCGGCGGCGATCTGCGAGAACACCGTCTCGACGCCCTGGCCGACCGACGACGAGCCGACGAACACCGCGACCGAGCCGTCGGCCTCGATGGCAAGCCGCGCGTTCTCGCGCGGCCCGGTGCCGCCGCCTTCCAGATAGCAGCCGATGGCGATGCCGTGGTAGCGGCCGTCGATCAGCTTGCCCTGCAGCTTGGCGCGCGCGGCCCATGCGAATTCGGCCAGACAGCGCTCGAGCGTGATCTGATAATCGCCGCTGTCGCACTCGGCCTTGATGTCGAGCACCTGCACGGTCGCCAGCGGATACGGCATGTCGCTTTCCGCGATCAGGTTGCGCCGGCGAAACTCGACCTGGTCGATGCCGAGATCGGCCGCCACCATGTCGAACAGCCGCTCGCGGCAAAAATCCGCTTCGAACCGTCCCGGGCCCCGATAGGTGCCCGACGGCGTCTTGTTGGTGACCACCATGGTCACGTCCATGCGCACATGCGGAATGCGGTAGGGCCCGGACATGATCTGCGAGATGTTGCGCGAGGCGGTGGAGCCGTTGGTGCGCACGTAGCCGCCGAGATCGGTGTAGGCCTGGCCGCGCAGCGCCAGAATGGTGCCGTCGCGGCTGCAGGCGATTTCCAGGTCGCACTCGGCATCGCGCGCATGGCTGAGCGCCATCAGATTCTCGCGGCGGTCCTCGAGCCACTTGACCGGGCGGCCGGTGAAGCGCGCCGCGAACGGAACGAGAAAGTCTTCCGGATAGAATTCGCCGCGCGCGCCGAAACCGCCGCCGACGTCGTATTCCAGCATGCGCACCGAGGCTTCGGGCAGATTCATCATCACGGCGAGCGCGCGGCGGTTGGTGAACGGCACCTTGCAGACGCCCGATACGGTGATGTGCTGCCGCGCCGCATCCCACTCCGCCACCAGCCCGCGCGGCTCCATCGGCACCGCGCCATGCCGATGCACGCGGAACTGTTCGCGCCGGCTGTATGGCGCATTCGCGAACGCCGCAGCGGTGTCGCCGCGGAGCGCGGTGAGCGTGCTGGCGAGATTGGTCCCGGTTTCCTCGAACAGCAGCACGTCGCCCCGGCGCGCCGCGTCGCGGTCGGGCACCGCCGGCAACGCTTCGATGTCGACGACGATCGCCTCCAGGGCGTCCTCGCCGAGCGCCACGCTGTCGGCGACCACGACGGCGACCGGCTCGCCGACATAGCGGACCTTGCCGACGGCGATGACCGGCTGCTCGTAGCGCCGGAACTCCGGCAGCGGCTCGTGCCGCATGGGAATCGTCGGCACCGCGCCGATATCGGCGGCGGTGATCACGGCGTGAACGCCCGGCCGGGCGCGCGCCGCGGCGGCGTCGATGGCGCGGATCCGGCCGTGCGCCACGGAACTGCGCAGGATCACCGCGTGCAGCATGTCGGCTTTGGTCAGATCGTCGGTGTATTGGCCGCGGCCGGTGAGGAAGCGCAGATCCTCCAGCCGCTCGACCGGGCTGCCGATGAAAGCGTTGCGATTGCGTTGGCCGGACGCGTTCATATGACGATGGTCGCTTCCAGGTTGATGAGGGCGCGGGCCACGCTGAGCGCCGCGAGCGCGGAGGTCTTTGGGTTAGTACGCGACGGCCGGCCTTGCAAGGCGATGGCAAACCTGCCGGCGACGCCTTCGGCTTCGATCTCGTGCACGTTGCCGGGCGCATCGGGATCGGCGACCAGCTCGACCTCGGTCTTGTCGAAGCCGAGACCGGCCAGCGCCACCGCCGCGGCCACGTTGGCGTTCTGCGGATAGAGCAGCGCCGCCTCGCCGGCGCTGCCGCGATAAAGCACGGTGCGCCCGGCAAGCTTATCGAGGTCGGCGACCTTTTCGGCCGGCGAGCCGCGCCATGCCGCCGGCGGCTTGCGCGAGCGATAGCGCACCGCCTGCAGTCCGCCCAGCCGCATCGCCGCGATGGCGTCGAGGCCGCCGATGGCGCCGGCCGGCAGCAGAATGCGGCTTTGGCCGGCCTGGGCCGCCGTTTTGAGGCGCGCCAGCAATTCGGCATCTGCGAGCGCGCCGACCGAGATCACCAGGAGATCGAAACCGCGGCGCAATACGTCTGCGCCATGCTCGGCCACCGCCTGCTGTCCGGCAACTTCGGCGACGACCACTGGCTTGCACGCCAGCAAATCCGCCAGCGACTCGACAACCGCGATGCCGGCGAGCGCACGCCGCGCGCCTTCGGCGCGTCCCGGCCGGCACAGCGCGCCGACAATCTCGACCTTGGCGTCGGCCTCGCGCAGGGCCGCGACCACGTCGCGGGCGATGCCGCCACAACCGATCAGCGCGGCCGAAGTCATCGGCGATCCCCGGTCAATCGATGTGAACGCCGGACGCCTTGACGACGTCCCGCCATTTCGGCCGCTCGGCGGCGATGAAGGCGGCGAATGCGTCGGGCGACATCGGCGCCGGCTCGCCGCCGACCTTGGTGAGCGCCGCGACCACGTCCGGCTCCTCGAACACCCGCTTCACCTCGGCGGCGATCTTGTCGACGATCGGCCGCGGCGTGCCGGCGGGAGCAAACAGGCCCTGCCAGCCCTCCACCGAAAATCCCCCGAGCGTCTCGCCGATGGTCGGCAAATCCGGCGCGCTGGCGACGCGCTTTGCGGTGGTGACCGCGAGCGCGCGCACCGAACCGGCCTGCGCCTGCGGCCACAGCGTCGTCATGCTGTCGATGGCGAGATCGACGCTGCCGTTCATCATGCTGGTGATCTCGTCGGTGGTGCTGCGGAACGGCACGTGGGTCAGATGCGTGCCGGTCGCCAGCGCGAACATCACCACCGAGAGGTGCGACGAGGTGCCGATGCCCGACGAGCCGTAATTGAGCTTGCCGTCGTTGGCCTTCAGGTAGGCGATGAGCTCCGCCACCGTATGCGCCGGGATGCTGTTGCTGACGACCAGCAGATTGGGCAGATGCACCAGAAGCGAGATCGGCTCGAAGTCGCGCTCGGCATCGTAGGGCAGCGTGCCGTAGATGAATGGGTTGAGCACATTGCCGCTGAGGGTGCCGAGCAGCAGCGTGTAGCCGTCGTTGGCCGCCTTTGCCACGGCGGCGGTGCCGACGCTGCCGCCGGCGCCGGAACGATTCTCGACCACCACCGGCACGCCGAAATCGGCCTGCATGTGCGGCTGCAGGATGCGCGCCAGCAGGTCCGCCGAACCGCCGGCCTGGAACGGCACCACGATGGTGACCGGCCGCTGCGGCCAAGCCTCGTCGGCCCGCGCCGGCGGCGCCATCGCGATCAGGGCGGCGGTAAAGACGGCTGCGGATAACAGACGCATGCCGGCTCCATCGACCGCGCATGTCGCCCGTGCCATCCCCCGCATCATTCGCGCGCCTTGCCCGGGCGCGGTTTCGACTTCGGCCCCATCGGCTCGGGCGCGAACGGGCCGTCGCGCAGTTCCAGATAGGCTTTGAGGCCGCCGGCGCGTTGCGCCTCGAACAGCCGCTCGCGATCCTCGTTGTGCGAAGAATGCACCAGCGCGCTCAAGGCGCCCTCGAGCAGCAGCGCGGCGTGCACGCCCGAGGCCTGCAGGCCCTGCATGGCGATCGCCTTGTTGAGCCGGACCGCCGGTTCTGGCACCAGCGCGATGCGGCCCGCCAAGGCGCGGGCGCGCGGCATCAACTCGTCGTGCGGCACCACCTCGTTGACCATGCCGATGCGCAGCGCCTCCTGGGCGTCGAAGTGATCGCCGGTCAGCGCCCAGCGGTTGGCGGCTTTCCAGCCGCACAATGCGGTGAACAGATAACTGGAATTGGAAACCTGGCGCACCTCCGGCTGGGCGAACACCGCCTTGTCGGAGGCGATCGTGATGTCGGCGGCGAGCTGGTACCAGAAACCGCCGCCCATGGCCCAGCCGTTGACCGCGGCGATCACCGGCTTGCCGATGCTCCACATATGGGTCCAGTGCCCGACGCGGCTGCCGTCGTGACGCTGCCAATATTCGAGGTACTCGGCGTGGCTCTTGCCCTTCGGATCGAGTGGCCGCACGCCGGCGGCCGAGGTTGCGGCCTGGTCGTAGCCGGCGGAAAACGCCGCGCCGTTGCCGGTCAGGATGATGGCGCGGACGTCGCGGTCGGCATCGGCCTCATCGAACGCGCGGTGCATCTCCGCCTCAAGGTTGCGCGACAGCGCGTTCATGCGGTCGGGCCGGTTGAGCGCGATGGTCGCGACCTTGGCGTCGACGCTGTAGATCAAATCCTGGTAGCTCATGAGCCGTCCCTCTCCTCGTCGCCGCGGAACTATACGGCAATACGCGCAAGCGGGAGCGCCGCCGACCGGATATTCCGGCATGGCTGATGCTGCCGACCGGCGGGGCCAGAGCCACTTTGCCGTGTCCAGAGCCACTTTGCCGTGTCCAATGCGCGCGATTGCTGTTAGGCTTTCCGGCACGTTCGAGGCTGCGATGACGCGCCCGCGCCATGGTGGAGGAAGCGATGCTGACCAAGACACCGCGCAATGGGAAGAACGGCAAAAAGCCGCCACTGGTCACCGAACTGCCGAAGATCGGCACCACGACCGATACCCGCGAAATCCTGGCGCATGCCGCCAAGGAAGCGCGGCAGGACGATTATTTCATCGTCGACGTCGACGCCCACGTCACCGAGACAGCGTTCTGGCCCGACGTCATCGACCGCATGGAGAGCGACGTCTACAAGCAGATGGCGCGCGCCTTCAAGGAGCGCGGCAACGCGCCTGGCCTTTTGAATTCAACGCCCGGCATGCTCTACCAAGATGTGTTCGGCCGCATCCCGCATCAGCAACGGCTCGGCGAAGCGGTGCCGGGCGGGCGCACCCACGCCCAGGTGACGCTGGTACAGCGCGCCATGGACTCCCTGGGCATCGACTACATGGTGGTATTCCCGACCCCGATGCTGGTGCTCGGCATGCATCCGCAGGCCGAGGTCGAGGTGGTGGTCGGCAATGCCTTCAACAAATGGCTCACCGAAGAGGTCCTGCCGCAGGAACCGCGCATGAAGGCCATGCTGTACCTGCCCTTCAATCATCCCGAAGCCTGCGTCAAAGCCGTCGAGATGTATGCCGACAACCCGAGCGTCATCGGGTTCTCGGTGACATCGACGCGCTTCCGCGCCGTGCATCACGACAGCTACATGCCGCTCTACTCGGCCATCCAGGCGACCGGCAAGCCGCTCGCTTTCCATTCCGGCTTCCACTGGGGCGACCAGTCGATGCAGCAGTGCAACCGCTTCATCTCCATGCACGCCATCTCGTTCGTCTATTACAACATCATTCATATGACGAACTGGATCATCAACGGCCTGCCGGAGCGCTTCCCCAAGCTCAAGGTGATCTGGATTGAAAGCGGCCTGGCCTGGATTCCGTTTCTGATGCAGCGGCTTGATTCCGAATACATGATGCGGTCGTCCGAGGCGCCGCTGCTCAAGCGCAAGCCGAGCGAGTACATGCGCGACATGTATTACTCCAGCCAGCCGCTCGAGCGCTCCAATATCGAGCTGACGGAAGCGACCTTCAAGGCGATGAAGGCCGACAGCCAGCTGTTGTTCGCCTCCGACTGGCCGCACTGGGACTTCGACCTGCCGAATTCGATCACGACGCTGCCGTTCCTCGACGAGCAGGCCAAGCGCAACATCCTGGGCTTCAACGCGGCGCGGCTGTTCAATCTCGAAGTGCCGAAGTCGAAGTTGATCAAGCCGAAGGCGAAAAAATCCGTGCGCGAGCCGGTCACGGCCTAAAGCGCAACAACCATGGCCAAAGCCAAAGCCCTGCAAGCCAAGGCCGCCAAGCGCACCACCAAGCCGCGCCGCAAGCCGGCGCGCCGCGGCGCGGCGGCGGCGGACTTCTGCACCGCCGCGCGCGACGCGCTCAAGCGCGGCGAGCCGGACGCCATTTCCGACGCCACGTTGCAGCAGGTACTGACCGCCGCGGTGCAGGTCTATGCCGCCAAGGTCGAAAAGCGCGGCCATGACGTGGCGCCGTTCCCGCCGGGCACGGTGACGGCGACCGAGACCGTGGTGACGGCCTGCGGCATGATCCGCGCCGCCGACCTCAACATGTTCGACGTGGCGATCTGGTTTCACCGCCCACCGGGCATCGAATAGCAGTAGCGGAGGGAGCCATGGACGAGGTTTCAGTCGGCAAGCTGACCGACATTGCCGACGGCGATTATCGGGTGTTCGCCCTGGAGCAGATCGAGGTCGGCATCTTCCGCACCGGCAGCAAGGTGCTGGCCTACGAGAACGTCTGCCCGCATGCCGGCGGCCCGGTGTGCCAGGGCAAGATTTTCCACCGGGTCGAGGAAATGATCACGCCCGACAAGAAGAGCGCCGGGCTCCGCTTCGGCAGAGAGCGCCACATCGTCTGCCCGTGGCATGGCTATGAGTACGACCTGGCGACCGGCTGCCATCCCGGCGACCCGTCGGTCCGCTTGACGCCCGTCAAGGTCGCGGTGCGCGACGGCGAAATCTACGTCAGCCTGCCGGCGGAGCAGCCGACGCGTCCCAGCCACCCGGCCTGAGCTTTGCTCGGAAGTCCGGCGGCGCGCTTGTCCGCCACGCCTCTCCCCGCTTCGGCGCGAAGATGCTAAGGAGGGCGCATGGCTCGGTTCTCCATCCATGACCTCGAAAAGCGCGTGCAGGAACGAGCCCGGGCGAGCGCGGACGTGTCCTACACCCGCAAGCTGCTCGACCGCGGCGTCGCCCAATGCGCCAAGAAGCTCGGCGAGGAGGCCGTCGAGGCCGCGCTGGCCGCGGTCGGCGAGGACAAGAACCGCATGATCGCCGAAGCCGCCGACGTGCTCTATCACCTGCTGGTCGTGCTTTACGCCCGCGGCATCACGCTCGACGAGGTCGAGGTCGAGCTCGGCGCCCGTACCCGGCAGACCGGCCTCGACGAGAAGGCCGCGCGCAAAAGCGGCTGAAAGACCGGCTGAACACCCGCATGGAGCAGCGCACCGAGCAGGACGTTTCGCCGTATCGCGTGTTCTCGCGCGCCGATTGGGCGACGCTGCGCGACGACACGCCGATGACGCTCGAGCCGGCCGAGGTGACCCGGCTGCACTCGGTGCACGATCGCCTCGACATGTCGGAGGTCGAGGACATCTACCTGCCGCTGTCGCGGCTATTGTCGCTGTACGTCGCCGCGACCCAGAACCTGTTCCGCGCGCAGCAGGGCTTCCTCGGCACCGAAGACGCCAAGATGCCGTACATCATCGGCGTCGGCGGCTCGGTCGCGGCCGGCAAGTCGACCACCGCGCGGGTGCTGCAGGCCCTGTTGGCGCGCTGGCCCAACGTGCCGAAGGTCGATCTCATCACCACCGACGGCTTCCTGTTTCCCAATGCCGTGCTCGACCGCGAAGGCCTGATGGAGAAGAAAGGCTTTCCGGAGAGCTACGACCTGCCGGCGCTGCTGCGCTTTCTGTCCGACATCAAGGCCGGCCGCCGGCCGGTGCGGGCGCCGGTCTATTCGCACCTGATCTACGACGTCATTCCGAACCAGTGGATCGAGATCGACCGGCCGGACATCCTGATCGTCGAGGGTCTCAACGTGCTGCAGGCCGGACGGTTGCCGAAGGACGGCAAGGCCGTGCCGTTCGTCTCCGACTTTTTCGATTTCTCGGTGTATCTCGATGCCGCCGAGGATGTGCTGCTGACCTGGTATGTCAGCCGGTTTCTGACACTGCGCGGCACCTCGTTCGCCGATCCGAAGTCGTATTTTCACCGCTATGCGCGGCTCACCGACAAGGAGGCCATCGCCACCGCGACCTCGATCTGGAATCGCATCAATCTGGTCAATCTGCACGAGAATATTCTGCCGACGCGGCCGCGCGCCGATCTCATCCTGCGCAAGGGCGAAAGCCACCAGGTCGTGGAAGTGGCGCTGCGGCGGTTGTGAGCCTCACGCCGCCAGCGCCGCCCAGCTGGGCGCCGCCAGCGCCGCGTTGAGGCGGTCGCGATCAAGCGGCTTGACCAGGAAACCGTCCATCCCGGCGGCCAGACAGGCTTCGCGGTTCTCGGCCGAGGCATTGGCGGTCAAGGCGATGATGGTGGTGCGCGCCGGGGCATTGAGGCCGCCTTTGGGCCCACCTTGGGCCGCGCCTTGGGCCCCGCCTTGCGCTTCGGCTTCGAGCGCGCGGATCCGGCGTGTCGCCTCGAGGCCGTCCATGCCCGGCATGTGCAGGTCCATCAGCACCCGATCGTAGGGCGTGCCGGCAGTCCGAGCCGCGAGCCAGCTCGCGATGGTGGCGGCGCCGTTTTCGGCGATGGTCGGACGGTGGCCGAGCTTCACCAGGAGCGCCCGGGCCAACAGCGCATTGATCTCGTTATCCTCGGCGACGAGGATCGAAAGCCCGCCGCCGGGCCGGGTTTCGCTCGGGATTTCGGCGCTCTCGATGGCCGGGGCGGCTTCGAAGCCGTCGTCGGACGACAAGCCGTGCGGCCAGCGAGGCGGCCCGCACCGGCTTGATCAGATAGCCGGTGAAGCCGGCTTCCTTAAGCGCCGGCAGCTCGGTGCGCAGCGCCGGCGTCACCAGCACGATCCGTCGCGCCACCCGTGCGGTGGCGCGCGCCAGCGTCTCGCTCGCCGGTGTGCCGAGGGTGTGGTCGACCAGCACCGTGCTCCAGTGCCGTTCCGGCAGGATCGCGGCGGCGACGGTCGCGTCGGGAACGACGGCGGTGCGGGCGCCCCAGCGTTGCAGCCGCCGCGCCAGCAACGAGGCTTCGATGGCGGCGGGGGCGATGATCAGAATGTCTTCACCGGCCAGGTCGGGTATCGCGACCGTGCCGTCGTCGCCGCCGACGCGCGGCAGCGGAACGTGCACGCGAAAGGTCGAGCCCGCGCCGGGCACGCTCTCGACCGCGATCGAGCCGCCCATGCGCTCGACGATGCGCTTCGAAATCGTGAGCCCCAGTCCGGTGCCCTCGAATTTGCGCGTCAGGCCGCCGTCGGCCTGTTCGAACTCGAGGAAGATGCGGGCCTGGTCCGCCGCGGAAATTCCGATGCCGGTGTCGCGCACCAGGATCGCGACGGCGTCGGGCTGCGCATCAGGCTCGACGATGATCGACACGCCGCCGGTCTCGGTGAACTTGATGGCGTTGCCGGCGAGGTTGAACAGCACCTGGCGCAGCCGCGCCGCGTCGCCGACGACGCGCGCCGGCAGCCGCTCGTCCACATAGCAGCAGATTTCGAGGCCCTTGGCCTGCGCCCGCGGCCCGAGCAATTCGACCGCCTCTTCGACAAAACCGGCGAGCGCGAACGGCCGCGCCGTCAGGTCGAGCCGCCCGGCCTCGATCTTGGCAAGGTCCAGCATTTCCTCGATGAAGGACAACAAGGTCTCGCCCGAGGTCTTCATGGCGGTCAGGTAGGTCGCCTGTTCGGCCGACAGCGGCGTATCGGCAAGGAGCTCGGCCATGCCGAGGATGCCGTTGAGCGGCGTGCGGATCTCATGCGACACCATCGCCAGGAAGCGCGACTTGGCGCGGCTTGCCGCCTCCGCCTCGTCACGCGCGTCGGCGAGCGCGCGTTGGGTCAGCACCCGGTTGGTCATGTCGCGGCCGACGCTCTGCACCTCGCTGCCGCTGTCCGCCCGCACCGTGACCTCGCGCCAGGCGATCCAGCGCGCGCCCTCGGGCGTGGCGATCTTCTGGTCGTAGACGCGGGTGCCGTCGGCCAGGCTCGCGGTCTCGCCTTGCTCCTGAACCGGCAGCGCGAACGCCGCGGCGAGGAGGTCCTCGCGGGGGCGACCGGCGAGCGCGCAGAACGCGTCGTTGACATAGGTGATGACGCCGCCGGCGTCGCGCCGCACGATGACGTCGCCTTGCGCCTCGAAGAAGCTCTTGGCGCGTTCCTGGGCTTCGCTGATTTCCCAGTTGCGGTCGGCCGCCAGTTCGAGGCGCGCCTCGAGCTGGCGCAGTTCCGCCTTCATCTGGCGGATGCGGGAAATGCAGATGCCGATGGCGCCGCAGGCCGCGCCGAACAAGGCCGCGACGCCGATCGCGAACGTGTAGGGGTCATAATGCGCGCCGGGCGAGGTGGTCCCCGACAGAAAGCCGAAGGCGACCGCAAACGACATCGTGGTGATGACGGTGCCGCGAACGATCAGCGAAATGAGCCGGCGCGTGAGCACGGCCGGCTTCCGAAGCAACACGCGCGGGCGCATGGTCCCTGATCCCCGCTCGGCACTGCGGTTGCGGCTGTCGCTCGAAGCCTCGTTGTGCCTGGTTTCGCGATGCAACGGCGGTCATCTTGGCCTATGAACGTTGCCCATCCCTTGCGGTCGGCAAGGACGATTGGAGCGAGGGTTGATGGTTTGTTAACATTGCCGCGGGCCCATCGCCTGGGCGTATCGATGCGACGCCCCGATAGTGGATCGATTTTAAGCGGCCGGAGACATGCAGATGGATAAAGTGTTGAACCCCAAACGATCGCGCGCCAAGCCCGCGGCAAGCCAATCGCCGCCGCTGGCGCGGCCGTCGCGGGCGGAAGCCGAGGCGGCGATCCGCACGCTGATCCGCTGGGCCGGCGACGATCCCGATCGCGAAGGCCTTCGCGCCACGCCGGCGCGCGTCGCCCGCGCCTATGAGGAATGGTTCGCCGGCTACAACGACGATCCGCGCGAATATCTCAAGCGCACCTTCGAGGAGACCGGCGGCTACGACGAGGTCGTGGTGCTGCGCGACATCCGGTTCGAGTTGCATTGCGAGCATCACATCGCGCCGATCATCGGGCGCGTGCATATCGGCTATATACCGCGTAACCGCGTGGTCGGAATTTCCAAGCTGGCGCGGCTGGTCGATGTCTATGCCCGGCGGCTGCAGATTCAGGAGAAGATGACGGCCGAGATCGCATCCTGCCTCGACCAGGTGCTCAAGCCGCACGGCGTCGCCGTGGTCACCGAAGGCACCCACCAGTGCATGACGACGCGCGGCGTCCACAAGACCGGCGTCACCATGGTGACCAGCCGCATGCTCGGGGTGTTCCGCGACCATGCCGAGACGCGCCAGGAATTCCTGTCGGCGATCGGCATGCGCGGCGCGGTCAATATCGCCAACGGCGGCGGCTGAGCCTGGACCACCACGAACGCTCGCCGGTCCGGCAACTATCGCCAACCGCGCCGACTGCCAAAGCGTCAGCGCAGCGGGCGCGCCTGCCGCGCCTTCGCTCAGGCCGCGCGGCGGATTTCGTCGGTGAGCGCCCGGTACGACAAAGCCTCGGCGATGTGCACGCGGCCGACCTTGTCGACGCCGTCGAGGTCCGCGAGCGTGCGCGCGACGCGCAGCACCCGATGATAGCCGCGCGCCGAGAGCCGCATGGCGTCGGCGGCGTCGCGCAGCAATGCCATGCCGCTCGATTCCGGCTTGGCGACGTCCTCCAACACGGTGGCGGACACCGCGGCGTTGCTGCGGATATGCGGCAGCCCGATCGCCGCGTAGCGCGCCACTTGCCGCGCGCGGGCCGCGGCGACGCGGGCTGAGACCTCGCGGCTGCCTTCGGCCGGCGGCGGCAGGATCAGGTCGGCGGCGGTCACCGCCGGCACCTCGATATGCAGGTCGATGCGGTCGATCAGCGGGCCGGAAATCCGCCCCTGGTAGTCGGCGGCACAACGCACATTGAGACCGCGCCGGCAGGTGTAGCCGGGATCGCTGGCGTGCCCGCAGCGGCACGGATTCATCGCCGCGACCAGCATGAAGCGCGCCGGATAGGTGACGCGATGATTGGCCCGCGCGATCGAGACCTCGCCGATCTCCAGCGGCTGGCGCAGCGAATTCGAGCGCCTGCGGCTGGAATTCCGGCAGCTCATCGAGAAACAGCACGCCGTGATGGGCGAGCGACACTTCGCCGGGCCGCGCATGCAAGCCGCCGCCGACCAGCGCCGGCATGCTGGCGGAATGGTGCGGCGCGCGGAACGGCCGCCGGTTGGTCAGCGCCCCGCCTTTGATCTCGCCGGCGACGGAGGCCACCATGGAGACTTCGAGAAGCTCGGCCGGCGCCAGCGGCGGCAGGATCGACGGCAGCCGCGCCGCCAGCATGGATTTGCCGGCGCCGGGCGGCCCCACCATCAGCAGATTGTGGCCGCCGGCCGCCGCGACTTCGAGCGCCCGCTTGGCGCTTTCCTGGCCCTTGATGTCGGCCAGATCGAGCGCCGGTCCGGCGGCTTCGAGAATCTTCGGTTGCGGCCGGGCCAGCACCTGGCTGCCCTTGAAATGATTGGCGAGCTGGATGAGCGAGGCTGCGGCGACGATCTCGATCTCGGGGCTGGCCCAAGCCGCTTCCGGCCCGCAGGCCGCCGGGCACATCAGGCCTTCGCCGCGCGCATTGGCGCCGATGGCCGCGGGCAACACGCCGGCGACCGGCGCGATCGAGCCGTCGAGGCCGAGTTCGCCCAACACCGTAAAGCCCGACAGCGCGTCGTGCGGAATGGCGCCGATGGCCGCCATCAGCCCGAGCGCGATCGGCAGGTCGTAGTGGCTGCCTTCCTTGGGCAGATCGGCCGGCGCCAGGTTGATGGTGATGCGTCGCGCCGGCAGCGCCAGGCCGGAGGCGATCAGCGCCGAGCGCACCCGCTCGCGGGCTTCCGAAACCGCCTTGTCGGGAAGGCCGACGATGGTGAAGGCCGGCAGGCCGGGCGCCACCTGGACCTGGACATCGACCGGGCGGACCTCGATGCCCTCGAACGCCACCGTGGAGACGCGCTGAACCATGACCGCCCCAAATGACCGCCTCGCCGCAGAGTAGCGGAACTCGGTTCTCGCTGGGGATTATGTCTTTTGCAAACCAGTGGCTAGGTCTAGTATGCCTACCAGCCGGCGCTGGTTCGGTCTCGATTTGTTCGCACTAGCCGCTTAAAAGGCCATCTAAATGGCCATAAACGGCCACTGGCGCCCATATTCCGAAGCGCCGAAACGCAGGTCATAACCGGGGTTCGCCTATCAGCGTAGCTCTCAGCGTCGCTGAGAGGCCATTTATCGACGTGATAAAGGAATTGGCTTGGAACTGAGTTGATTTTTTGCTAAGCTGAGTTTGCTGAAAACGAAGAGGGACGCCGGCAAGGGCGCCCCTCCCGTAATGTGAAACCCGAGACCACTGTGAAGTGGACTGGTTCCCTCCAAGCGGGGCCAATGTACCGAATCAGCCGGTTTTTGTCCATAGCGCAGTGGTCGCAACCCCCAAGGGGTAAAGACCATGCAGTACGAGCTCCAAATCTTCGAGTACCAAGACGACCATGAGTTCCGGGTGGTGGATATCGAGGGAGAACCGTGGTTCGTCCTCGCCGATGTCTGCCGGCAACTCGATCTCAAAGCCAAAAACGGTTCGTTTTCACACCATGCCGACCGGCTGGATGACGACGAACGGCGCGTTGTTCCGGCCTCTGTGTTGCGGGCGGCTACCTCCCCCTCAGACAGGGAGGTACCCGCGCGGGCCATGCTCGTCATCAACGAATCCGGCCTTTACTCGCTGATCCTCAGGTCAGACAAGCCACAAGCCAAGAAGTTCAAGAAGTGGATTACGTCAGAGGTTTTGCCGTCGATTCGGCGCACTGGCGGCTACGGTGGAGGCACCCCGGCTTTCATTCGTCGTTACAACCACAATTGGGACCGAATTGATGTAGGCCACTTTTCGGTCTTGTCCGAATTGGTGATCCGACTGTGGGGGCGCCTTGAGCAAGTCGGATGCAGGATGAAGGATCAATCTGCGACCGGCATTGAACTGCGCCCGGATGTCAGTGTCGGTCTGGGCTTTCCAAAATGGCTGAAAAAGCACCACCCGGCCGTTTCGGTTTCGGCACATTATAAGGAATATCTGCACTGGACGCCGCAAGGCGACTTTCCTGCACGGCAGTATTCCAATGATGTCTGGCCGTACTTTATCGAATACGTTGACACGATCTGGATTCCGGAATGCGGGCCTCAGTACTTTAAAACCCGCGATCCAAAGGCTTTGACGTATTTGCCAAAGCTGCTGCCAACGCCTCGCAAAAAGGTATCATAAATCGAGTGGGCCGCTGGCGAGGATCAGCGGCCCTCTTTTGTCGGCTTTGCTTTTGTCTCTGGGTCGCCATCCTCGCGAACTTGGGAAGCGGGCTTGTGTTTCGCGACCGTCCGCAACTTTTCCTGAAATCGCTCCTCGTTTTCATCGCAGCCGAGTTCGCGGGCCGCTTTATTAAAGCGGCGGCGTTGCTCGGCGTCTTTATGCTCGCCCGGCGTAGGCTGCTTTGGCTTCGTCATATCCGATAACCTTCACTATGATCTGATGGTCCAGTGCTTCGTAGATCACGTATAGGTCTGGCTGATTGATCGACCTCGCGCCGAAGTATTCAAATCCTCGTAAATTAGCCTGTTCTGTTAACAGACAACCTGTCTCAGGATCGTGCGCCAAAACCCACTCTATGACCAACCACGCAAGTTCGCCGCCCTTCCAATGCTCGCAAACATAGTCGAGTGTCTGACGAGCCTGCTCGTCGAGGACTACTGTTCTCGCAAACGCCCTCTCACCCTCCGACAACATGGCCTCGTATTAAATTAGGCCGTGAGCACGCGCCCTCTCTCGTAATCGCTCCAAGGCTTGCTCGTCCGGCTCCGGAATTCTCTCCGCAAGAACGGCGTACAAAGGAATCTCTTCATTCATCGCCGCTATATCCCATCCATAGTCGTGGGATTTTTCACTAATCGACGTTGCCGTGTGATCCTTGTCTATGTACTCGATCCAATGATCAATAATCTGTATTTCAGTCGGCGTGAAACCCGACATATCGGGTTTGGCATCAGCGGTGATGCGACTTAAAGAGCCTTCATTGAAAACTCTAATTCGCTTCTCTCGTTCTAATTCAGAGCGAATTGGCATGAATTGACGGGGCACAGGCCCGTGTTTTTGTCGAATATATGTAGCGCCAGCGATAGGCTTTCCGTGCAAAACGAACGCGCGCGCTTCCGCGAACCACAAAACTTTATTGAGTTTTGTGGCGCCAAACCAATCTCGCCGCCCAGCTTTCCAGGCTATATAGACGACGAGTTCTTTAAACTTGTCGCGGTCAAACTGCATTACTCTACTACTGCGACCGACGAGCCAAGTAATCAAAATGTTTCGCCGTGTTGCGCTCCTTCATGTTGGCTGCCGGTAATGCAAGCGCTTTCCCGGCAGTCCGCTAAGCGCCTTTTGACTTCTGGCTTCATCATCGATGCCTAGCGCGATACGGTTTGAATAGCGGAAATCGAATTCTGCGAGATAACGGTGAAGGTGCTTTTCACTGCAATGCTGGTAGACGCCCTTCATACCTCTCTTGAAAATGGAATAGTAGCCCTCGACGGTATTAGTCGTGATGACATATCGCGGATCGGCGGTCCGACGAACGTATTCCTCGCGGCCATGGTTCACCGTGTCGTGGGCCGCGTATTCCTTGCCAACGTCGTAATAGGCCTTGGCCTCATCGGTGTTGATGACGGTCTCGCGCGTCACGTTGGCGCGCAAAATCTTCATTACGTCGCTGATCGCTGCACCGTCCATGTGGAAGCTACGGGCAGAACCGCCGCGTTCAACAAGCGTCAAAACCATGTTCTTGTGGGAACTGCCGATAGCCTTCGGCACGCCTTCGCGGCGGCCGATATAGGTTTCGTCTACCTCGACAACACCGCCGGAGCCGCCCATGGGCGCTAAGCCGCCAGTCCGCATAGCTTCGCGGATACGGTGCGAGAGAAACCAAGCCGCCTTGTAGGTGATGCCGAGCACGCGGTGGAGCTGGTGCGAGGAGCAGCCCTTTTTCGAGCAACACAGCAGGTAGACGGCCTGCAGCATCTTATGGAGCGGGATGCGGCCGTGCTCGAAAACGGTGCCGACCTTCACGGTGAACTGCTTCCGGCATTCCTTTTCGTTGCACTTCCATAAGCCTATGCGCGCCGAGCGTTTACCTTCGGTTCGCTCTTTGGCCTCTTTGGCGCGGAACTTGGTTCCATTGCCCACGGTGCCGCAATGCGGGCACACGGGGCCATCCGGCCAGAGGGTCTTTTCGAGGTACTCGAAAGCGACCTCTTCGTCGTGCAGGGCGTCTTTCGAGAGTTTCGATAAAGCGGTCATGGCTAATCTCCAATAAGATCAGCCTACTACATATCGGCGTGGTTTGCAATAGCTATAATCGCCGTTCTCGCTGCAAGAACATTTAGAGAACAAAAGGGAGCCCGAAGTTTTCGGTGCCAGGTTTGGCTACGGCGCGGCGGCGGCGAGCAGTTCGCGCCGCGCCGCGTCGAGGATTTCGTCCGACAGGGCGGCGTCGTCGACCGCGCGGGCCAGCGTCAGCGCGCCCACGAAGGCCGCCATGGCCGCCACCGCCTTGCGGCGCCGCGCCGCCTTGGAGCGGCCCGGAATGGCTTCGGTGAGAATGTCGATCAACGACGCCAGGCCCTCGGCAAAGGCCCGGCGCACCGATCGATCGCAGCGCGCCGCATCGGCGGCGAGCGCGGCAAAGACGCAGCCTTTGCCGGGATCGTCGCGATGGCGCGGCGACAGGTAATGCTTGAGCAGCGCCGCGTAGGGCTTGTCCGGGGCGTCGGCGACCACCTTGCCCCAGTTCGCCGCGGCGCGCGCCATCGCCCGCTGGCTCGCCTGCGCGACCAGATCATCCTTGGAGGCGAAATGACCGTAAAACCCGCCATGGGTCAGGTCGGCCGCTTTCATGATGTCGGCGAGGCCGATGCCGTCGAAGCCCCTGGCGCGGAACAGCGCGCCCGCCGCCTCGATGATGCGCTCGCGGTGCTCGGCGGTTTTCTCCCGGCTCACTCTCATGGCGCGCCTCAGCTCTGCGTCCGGCAACCCGGACTTGACAAGTTATATGACGATCGTCATCAATAGGCAAGACAAAGATGACGAGTATCATCTAAAGCTCACGCTGCAACGGGAAACGGCAAACATGGCGCCCACCGGGCTCGCCGCGGCACTGGCCCGCCGCAACATCCACTACGGCTGGGTCGTGGTCGGGGCTACGCTGTTGACGACGGTGGTGACCGCGGCGGCGATGAGCACGCCGGGCGTGCTGATCGTGCCGCTGGAGCAGGAGTTCGGCTGGAACACCGACCAGATCTCCTCGGCGCTGGCGCTGCGCCTCATGCTGTTCGGCCTGTTCGGGCCGTTCGCCGCGGCGTTCATGAACCGGTTCGGCGTCCGCGCCGTCATGGTGTCGGCGGTCGTCATCATCAGCACCGGGCTGCTGGCGTCGCTGGCGATGACCCAGGTCTGGCAGCTCATTCTGCTGTGGGGCATCGTGGTCGGCGTCGGCACCGGGCTCACCGCGATGGTGCTGGCGGTGACGGTGGCGACCCGCTGGTTCAGCCACCGCCGCGGCCTGGTGATGGGCATGTTCGCCGCCAGCAATGCGACCGGCCAACTGGTGTTCCTGCCGCTGATCGCCGAGCTCGCCACCCGATACGGCTGGCGCGCCGCGCTGGTTTTCGTCTGCGGCATGCTGGCGCTCGCCGGCCTCGTCACGCTGGTGCTGATGCGCGACCGGCCGAGCGATCTCGGCCTGCCGCTCTACGGCGAAACCGCGGTGTCGCCGCCGCCGGCCGCCGGCGTCGGGCTGGTTTCGCTCCTGCTGTCGCCGCTTCTGGTCCTCAAGGAGGCCGCCCGCACGCCGATCTTCTGGGTGCTGTTCGGCACGTTCTTCGTCTGCGGCTGCAGCACCAACGGCCTGATCCAGACCCACTTCGTCACGCTGTGCCACGATTACGGCTTGCCGGCGGTGACCGCCGCCAGCGTGCTCGCCATGATGGGTCTGTTCGATTTCGTCGGCACCATCGGCTCCGGCTGGCTGTCGGACCGCTTCGACAATCGCTGGCTGTTGTTCTGGTATTACGGCTTGCGCGGGCTGTCGCTGCTCTATCTGCCGTTCACCGATTTCACCTTCTACGGGCTGTCGCTGTTCGCGGTGTTCTACGGCCTCGACTGGATCGCCACGGTGCCGCCGACCGTGAAGCTGACCGCCGACCGGTTCGGACGGGAAAAGGCCGGCATCGTGTTCGGCTGGGTATTCGCCGGCCACCAGATCGGCGCCGCCAGCGCGGCGTTCGGCGCCGGCCTCACGCGCACGGAGTTCTGCACCTACCTGCCAGCGTTTTTCGTTGCCGGCGCGCTGTGCATTATTGCGGCGCTTGCGGTGCTGACGATCCGCAAATCGCCGGCGAGCTTCGGCGCCGCCGCGCCCGCCCCGGCGCCGGCGCGGGGCTGAAGTTACTTTGCTTCGTTCTGCTCTCGGACCATGATGGCACTGAGGAGAATCTCATGGCGCGTTATGTCGCCATCGTGGACGGCAAGCCCGGCGCCTTCGGCGTCGTCATTCCCGACCTGCCGGGCTGCACCTCCGGCGGCGGAACGGTGGACGAAGCCATTCGCAATGCGGTTGAAGCTGTGACGCTGTGGGTCGAAGACGCGCGCGCCGATGGCGAGAAGACGCCCAAACCCTCTGCCGCGGAAAAACTTCGGGGCGATCCGGAGGTCGCTGCGGCGCTCGCCGGTGGCGGTATCCTCGCCTACGTGCCGCTCGTGCTCGATGCCGGTCGTCCGGTCAAAGCCAATCTCTCGCTCGATGCCGGGCTGCTGGACGCCATCGATGAAGCTGCCGAACGTCGCGGCCTTACGCGCTCGGCGTTCCTCGCCAGCGCGGCACGGGAGAAAATCGAGAGCGAGGGCTGAAAAGCTTCAACGCCGCTTCTCGACGATCTTGTCCCAGATCAGCGCGGCGATGTCGGCGCCGCCGAGATTTTTGACCGACCGGATGCCGGTCGGCGAGGTGACGTTGATCTCGGTGAGGAAGCCGCCGATCACGTCGATGCCGACGAATATGAGGCCGCGCTCGCGCAGCGCCGGGCCGAGCCGGGCGCAGATTTCGCGCTCGCGGTCGGTGAGCGCGGTCGCTCCCGGCACGCCGCCGCGCACCATGTTGGAGCGCAGGTCGTCGGGCGCCGGCACCCGGTTGACCGCGCCGGCGAATTCGCCGTCGACCAGGATGATGCGCTTGTCGCCTTGCCGCACCGCGGGGAGGAATTTCTGCACCACCCACGGCTCGCGAAACATGGTCGAGAACAGGTCGTACAGCGAGCCGAAATTGAGGTCCTCGCGCGCCAGCAGGAACACCGCCTCGCCGCCCTTGCCGTACAGCGGCTTCATGACGATGTCGCCGTGCTCGGCGCGGAACGCCTTGATGGCGTCCAGGTCGCGGGTCAGCTAGCGTCGGCGGCATCAGGTCGGGAAATTCGGTGACGTAGATCTTTTCCGGCGCGTTGCGCACGTGGCTCGGGTCGTTGACCACCAGCGTGCGCGGATGGATGCGGTCGAGCATGTGGGTCGACGAGATGTAGGCGAGGTCGAACGGCGGATCCTGCCGCAGCAGCACCACGTCGAACGTGGCGAGGTCGACATGGCGCGGCTCGCCAAGGGTGAAATGGTCGCCGGCGATGTCGCGCACCTCGAGCGGCCGCACCGTGGCCGACACCTTGCCGTCGCGCAGCGTCAGCCGGTCGGGCGTGTAATACGACAGCGGGTAGGCGCGCCGCTGCGCTTCCAAGAGCAGCGCAAAGGTCGAATCGCCGCGGATATTGATCCGTTCGATCGGATCCATTTGCACGGCGACATTCAGGCGCATGGTCGGTCCGGGTGTGGGCTGGAGGCGGGCGGCGGCGTCAGCGATCGCCAAGGTCTACGCAATTTCGCACGCCGCCGCCACCGCACCGCCGCGGCTCTCTCACCGCGTCGCATCGAAGGCGTTGACGATGTGCCGCGGCATTTTGCCGGGCGCGACCAGGATCACATCGAAGCGGATGAAGCGCTCGACATCGTCGGGATGGCTCGAGAGCCAGAACTCGGCCGCCGCGACGATGCGTTGCTGGTTGCGCGCGGTGACGGATTCCGCCGCGGCGTCGAGCGTGTCGCGCGCCTTGACCTCGACGAAGACCAGATCGCGGCGCCGCCGCGCCACGATGTCGATCTCGCCGACCGGCGTTTTCCAGCGCCGCGCCGCGATGCGGTGGCCCTTGGCGATCAGCAGCATGGCGGCGCGGCTCTCGGCCGACAGGCCGAGCCGGAACGCCGCCACGCGCCGCTCGTGCCCGGTTCTGCCGCCGCGGCTGGGTGAGCGGCTCAGCGCGGCGCGCCATCGTGCGGTTCTTTCGCCAATGTGAGGGCGCGCCGATAAAGCTCGCGCCGCGGCAAGCCGGTGACGTCGGCCACTTCGCCCACGGCGTCCTTGAGCGAGAGGCGGGCCAGCGCGGCGCGCAGCAGATCGTCGGTGTCCTCCACGCTCGCCGGCGCCGGCGCCGGCGGCGGCGCGACGACCAGAACCATCTCGCCGCGCAGTTCGCTGTCGGGGCTGTTTTGCGCCAGCGTCGCCAGATCGCCGCGGCGGACCTCCTCGTGCAATTTGGTCAGCTCGCGGCACAGCACGGCCTCGCGCGAACCCAATCCGGCCGCAAGGTCGGCGAGCGCCGCCGCCAGGCGCGGGCCGGTTTCGAACAGCAGCAGCGTCGCCGGGATGCGGGCGAGCTCGGCGATGCGGGCGCGGCGCGCGGCTTCCTTGGGCGGCAGGAAGCCGGCAAAGAAAAACTGGTCGGTGGGCAGCCCCGCCACCGTCAGGGCGGCGAGCAGCGCCGAGGCGCCGGGCACCGCCGTGACGCCGTGACCCGCTTCATGGGCCGCGCGCACCAGCTTGAATCCCGGATCGGAAATGAGCGGCGTGCCGGCGTCCGAGACCAGCGCGATGGCGCCGCCTTCGGCCAGGCGGTGCAGCAGCACCGGCCGCGCCTTCGCCGCATTGTGCTCGTGATACGGCGTCAGCGGCGTGACGATGCCGTAGCGATCAAGCAGCCTGCGGCTGACGCGGGTGTCCTCGCAGGCGATCAGATCGGCGCCGGCCAGCGTCTGCAGGGCGCGCAGCGTGACGTCGCCGAGATTGCCGATCGGCGTGGCGACGATGTGCAGGCCGGGCGCGAGCCGCGCCACCGCGATCGAATGTCCCTCAACAACATAGTGCCGTGGCGTGCTAGGCTCGCCGGCGAGGGGAGGATGGCGGAATGCGCTGCACATTGTGGCGAGCTTAGCGCGCTGGCGCCCGATCGTCATGGCCGCCGCGAATTTGTTATCCTTTCCATTTGGTTAACGATTCGCCGCCAGAATGACAGATTGGCAAGGCCCAATTGTCCCGGCGTTTTCGAGCCTGTGCACGGACGTGAAGCTGGTGTTCCGAGCAGGTCGTGGTCCATGAGAAAAGCTAGTTGCGCGATTGACGTAGCGATTGCGCCCTAGATGCCGCCGTGAGGAGAACTGCCGTGTCCGCGGACGTGCCATTCCGGGCGCCGGTTGCCATGCCGACCCGGCGCCGCTCCCTCGCCGGCCTGCTGGCGACGGCCGGCACCGTGCTAATGGCCGGCTGTTCGGGAAATTCCAGCTTCCTCAATTCCTTCACATCGCCGACGCCGCCACCCGAGGGCGCCGACACCGCCCCGCCGCCCGGGGCGACCATCGGCGCCGGCGAGGTCAAGGCCGCCCTGATCCTGCCGCTGACGGCGGGCGGCAACGCCGGGCTGGCCGGCCAGGCCATGCGCAACGCCGCCGAGATGGCGATCGCCGAGTTCAATTCGCCGAACATCCAGCTCCTGGTGAAGGACGACGGCGGCTCCGCCGACGCGGCGCGGCAAGGCGCTCAGCAGGCGCTCGACCAAGGCGCCCAGATCGTTCTCGGGCCGCTGTTCGCCCAATCGGTCAGCGCCGTGGGGCAGGTCACCCACGCGCGCAATGTGCCGGTCATCGCGTTTTCGACCGACGCCAATGTGGCGTCGAACGGCGTTTTCCTGCTGAGCTTCCTGCCGGAATCCGATGTCGATCGCATCGTCCAATATGCCGCCTCGACCGGGAAGCGCTCCTACGCGGCGCTGATCCCGGACAATCCCTACGGCACGGTGGTCGAGGCCGCCTTCAAGCAGGCGGTGGCGCGCCGCAACGGCCAGATCGTCGCGCTCGAGCGCTATCCCCACGACAAGGCGGCCATGGCCGGCCCAGTGCGCAACGTTGCCGAGGCCGCGGTGCGCGCCGAGGCGCTGTTCATTCCCGACGGCGGCGATGCGGTGCCGGACGTCGTCCAGGCGCTGGTCGGCAACGGCGTCAATACCAAGCGCATCCAGCTGCTCGGCACCGGGCTGTGGGACGATCCGCGCATCACCGGCAATCCGGCGCTGGAAGGCGGCTGGTATGCGGCGCCGGATGCGGCCGGCTATCGCAGCTTCGCCGAGCGCTATCGCAATCGCTACAAGCAGGATCCGGTGCGCACCGCGACCTTGGCCTACGACGCCGCCGCGCTCATTGCCGCGCTGGCGCGGCCGCCGCAATCGCTGGGTTTCTCGTCCCAGGTCCTGACCAACCCGTCGGGCTTTACCGGCATCGACGGGCTGTTTCGCTTCCGCGGTGACGGCACCAACGAACGCGGCCTTGCGGTGTTCCGGATCACCGGCACCGGTTCGCAGACCGTAGCCCCGGCGCCCCACAGCTTCGGCACCTCGGGAATATAAGCAAGCTTATAAAAATTACGGCGAGAATCCGGCACCAAGCAGGGGTCAACGACCGGCTTTAGTTTCTAACCGCCGCCCGTCGCCATTCACGCAGTCTGGCCGGCGACGTGGGTCTTGGCCGCCAAGACCCACTTGTTCGTCGAATTCCTGGCCGCACGCCTCAAACAAGAGGCGTTGTAGCGCTCCCCAATGATAAGCAAACTTATGAAATTCGGCCGAAAAAATCGTAAGCGTGCTTATGATCGGGCTATGCCGCCAGGTCTCGGGCTATGCTGCCAAGCCTACGCCGCCAGGTCGGCGACCACGGCATCCAGCACCGGGAATCCCGGCAATGTGACGCGCAGGCGCCCGCCCGATGTCGTCTCGATCAAGCCGTGCTCGTGCAGCGTGGCGATCCGGTCCGGATCGAGCTGCCGGCCGGCGAGCGCGCGATAGCGGGCGATGTCGATGCCTTCGGCGAGCCGCAAGCCCATCAGCAGGAACTCGTCGGCCATTTCCTCGCGCGTCAGCACGTCGTCGGTGACGAGCCCGTGGCCGCGGGCTTCCACCTGCGTCAGCCAGGCCTCGGGCCGCTTCTCCGTCGCGGTGGCGTGGCGGGCGACGTCGCCGTCGAGCCGGCCCGCGTCCAGCCCGCCAATGTCCAGCCCGCCGATATTCAGCCGGCCGTGGGCGCCCGGGCCGATGCCGGCGTATTCGTGGGCGCGCCAATAGACCAGGTTGTGCCGGCACTCGCTTCCGGGCCGGGCATGGTTGGAAATCTCGTAGGCCGGCAGGCCGTGGGCGGCGCAGATCTCCAGGGTGGTGTCGTAGAGCAGGCGCGCGGTGTCATCGTCGGGGATCTTGAGCTTGCCGGTGGCGCGGAGCGCGGCAAACGGCGTGTCGGGCTCGACGGTCAGCTGATAGAGCGACAGGTGCTCGCCGGCCTCGGCCAAAGCGAGCTTGAGCTCGCTCGCCCACTGCGCCGGCTGCTGCCGCGGCCGGGCGTAGATCAGGTCGAACGAGTAGCGCGCAAACACCGCGCGCGCGATGGCGACGGCGTCGAGCGCCTCGCGCGCCGAATGCATGCGGCCGAGCTCCGCCAGCGCCCGATCGTCCAGCGCCTGAACGCCGAGCGACACCCGATTAACCCCGGCGGCCCGGTAGCCGCGAAAGCGCGCGGCCTCGACGCTGGTCGGGTTGGCTTCGAGCGTGACCTCGACGTCGGGCGCCACGGACCAATGCCGGGCGATGGCGTCGAGGATCGCCGCAACGGTCGCCGGCTGCATCAGCGAGGGGGTGCCGCCGCCGAGAAAGATCGTCGAGACGGTTCGGCCCGGCACGCGCGCCGCGGTCGCGGCGATCTCGGCCGCAAAGGCGCGCACGAACCGCGCCTCGTCGATCGGCTCGCGGCGCACATGGCTGTTGAAGTCGCAATACGGACATTTCGACAGGCAGAACGGCCAGTGGATATACACGCCGAATTGCTGGTCTGCCGCGGCGGCCGGCGGCGGGGGGTCAGCGTCCGCCAAGGCACGCCTCCGCGAGCTTGAGGAAGGCGCGGGCCCGATGCGAAAGCCCAAGGCCATGGGGCGGCAAGCCGTGCTTTTCCAGGCTCGACATTTCGCCGAACGTGCGGGCGTGCCCGTCGGGCAGGAACATCGGATCGTAGCCGAAGCCCTGCTCGCCGCGCGGCGGCCAGACCAGCGTGCCATCGACCCGCGCCGCGAAGTCCTCGACATGGCCGTCGGGCCAGGCGACGCACAACGCCGAGACGAAATGCGCCCGGCGGCGCTCGGCAGTGGTCGCGCCGCGCTGGCGCAGCTTGTCGTCGATGCTCTCCATCGCGCGGCGAAAGTCCTTCTCCGGGCCGGCCCAGCGCGCCGAGTGAATGCCGGGCGCGCCGTCGAGCGCGTCGACCGCAAGGCCGGAATCGTCGGCAAAGGCCGGCAGGCCGGTGGCCTTGGCGGCGGCCTCGGCCTTGATACGCGCATTATCGCGAAACGTCATTCCGGTTTCGTCCGGCTCCGGCAGTTCGAGTTCGCCCACCGATATGGCGTCGATGCCGTAAGGCGCAAGCAATTCGCGCATTTCGGCGAGCTTGCCCGGATTATGGGTCGCAATTACCAGACGACCTTGGATCGGACGACAGAGGACGGACGACGGAGGACGGATTGCTGTCGAAGTAGGCGCCGATGGCGTTTCATCATCTGTCATCTGTCATCCGTCGTCCGTCGTCCGTCCTCCGTCTACATTACCGCCATCTTCTGCAAATCGATGAGCTTGGTGATGCCCTTGCGGGCAAGCCCTAAGAGCGCGGCGAACTGCTCTTCGGAGAACGGCGTCTTTTCCGCGGTGGCCTGTATCTCGACGATATTGCCGGAGCCGGTCAGGACGAAATTGGCGTCGGTATCGGCTTGCGAATCCTCGGCGTAATCGAGGTCGAGCACGGCGACGCCGCCGCACACGCCGCACGAGATGGCGGCGATATGGTCGCGCAAGACCTCGCTGTCGACCATGCCGCGCGTCTTCATCCAGGCGATGCAGTCGTACAGGGCGATCCAGGCGCCGGTGATCGAGGCGGTGCGGGTGCCGCCGTCGGCCTGGATGACGTCGCAGTCGACGGTGATCTGGCGCTCGCCGAGCGCCTTGAGATTGACCACCGAGCGCAGGCTGCGGCCGATCAGCCGCTGGATTTCCACCGTGCGTCCGCTCTGCTTGCCGGACGAGGCCTCGCGGCGCGTCCGTTCCAGCGTGGCGCGCGGCAGCATGCCGTATTCGGCGGTGATCCAGCCGCGCCCCTGACCCTTCAGCCATGGCGGCAGACGATCTTCCAGCGTTGCCGTAACCAGCACATGGGTCTCGCCGAATTTGACGAAGCAGGAGCCCTCCGCGAACTTCACCACGCCGCGTTCCAGCGAAATCGGGCGCAATTCGTCGGGCTGTCGGCGGCTTGGCCGCATGGGTTCTCCTCCCGGCGGCGCAGGGATGCACCGGCTGCGCCACGCTTTTAGTCGCTCGGCCCTAGCGGCGACAAGGGTGAGCCGGCGATGCCGCGGCGGATTGCCAGTGGATCGCGGTTCCCGCTACCTTTCGCCCGAACAGGCGAGGAGGCCTCGATGTCCGCAGATACGGCAGCGGTGGAAGCCACCCAGGCGCTGGCGAAATTCGCCAGCAGTTTGACCTATGACACCATTCCGCCGCGCGTGCGCGACCATTGCAAGAACCTCCTTTTGGATGCGCTGGCCTGCGCGGTCGCCGGCCGGCTCGGCGAGGAGACCGGGCAGGTTGCGGCGCTGGCGTCGGGGCTGGCGCAGTCGGGCGAATCGAGCGTGATCGGCGGCGAGCCGTTGTCGCTGGCCGGCGCGACGCTGCTCAACGCCTATCTGGTGACCGCGGTCACCATGTGCGACGTGCACCGCGAAACCATGACCCATGTGACGCCCGAAGTGGTGCCGCCGGCGCTCGCCGTTGCCGAGCGCGACGGGCTTGGCGGACGCGCGCTGCTCACCGCCATCGCGGCCGGCTGCGAGGTGACGACGCGCATCGGCGTCGGCATCGATTATCCGGAATTCCGCGCCCGGGGCTGGCACGGCCCCGGCATTTTCGGCCCGTTCGGTGCGGCGGCGGCGGTGGGCTCGCTGCTCGGCTTCGACGCCGACACCATGGCGCGGGCGTTCGGGCTTGCCGGCAGCCAGGCCGCCGGGACCTTTGCGGCCTGGGGCACGCCGACGGTGAAATTCCACCAGTGCCGCGGCGCGCTGTCGGGATTGATGGCGGCGCTGCTGGCACAGCAAAAATTTGTCGCCACCCGCGAATTCCTCACCGCCAAGGATGGCGGCCTCTACAACGCCTATGGGGCCGGCGGCAAGCCGGACGCGATGGCCGACCTCGGCCAGCGCTGGGAGCTCGAGCGGATCGCCATGCGGCTATGGCCGTCAGCGTCGCTCATCCAAGGCATGACCACGGCGCTGTTCGACATTCTCGACCGCCACACCATCGACGCCGCTTCCGTCCGCAACATCCGCGTCGCGTTGAGCCCGCAAGCCTTCGCCATGCACGGCGGCTTCGACACCTACGCGGCGAAGTTCGAGGCGCTGCTCTCGGCCCATTACACCGCCGCCGTGATCCTGCATGATCGCACGCTCACACTGGCGCAGTTCGAACCGGCCCGTTACGACGATCCGAAATTGCGGCGGTTCGCCGCCGAGCAGGTCGAGGTCCGCGCCGATCCGTCGGTGCAGGGCTCGCAGGCCCTGGTCGAGATCGAGACCGCCGATGGCGCCACGGTTGCGGCGCGCTGCGAGCATCCGCTCGGCTCGGCCGGCAATCCGCTGCCGCGCTCGGCGATCGAGCAGAAATTCGTGACTTATGCGAAGGGCTTCCTGCGCGATGCCGATAGTGCGCAGCTCATCGACACGGTCTATCGCCTGGAAAATCTTGGTTCGGTCCGCCAGCTGATGGATTTGCTGCGGGCGGCGCCACGGGCAATGGCGGCGGCGGAGTGATGTTCTAGTTTGAGGACGAAGCCACGCTGTCAGGCTCGCGCCGCATGCCGGCGGAAGCTTGCGATCTGCATGGTGCCGTCCAGTTTCAATTCACGGTTAATGCGTTCCATCTCGGCAAAATACAGCCGTTCGCAATAGTCGAAGTCGTCGCGCCGGGCGGGGCGAAAAGCCACAATCATGGCGCGAGACTAGCTGGCGCCGCTCCGGCTTGAAAGCCGGAGTGGAAATGGACAATTCTGGCGGCAAGAGGGGAGTTCTCCGTGGCCAGTCACGACGTTCCGATCGGCGCCAACCAGATCGGACTTGCGCAGCTCAACGAGCGCTCGCGCGAAATCTTTCGCCAGGTGGTCGAGAGCTATCTGGCGACCGGCGAGCCGGTCGGCTCGCGCAATCTGTCCCGCATCATCCCGATGACGCTGTCGCCGGCTTCGGTGCGCAACGTCATGTCCGATCTGGAGCAGCTCGGCCTGGTTTATGCGCCGCATACCTCGGCGGGGCGGCTGCCGACCGAGAAGGGACTGCGGTTTTTTGTCGACGCGTTGATGCAGATCGGCGACGTGACCGAAAACGACCGCAAGGCGATCGAAGCCCAGGTGGCGGCCTCCGGCCAGGCCAAATCGGTCGAGACCGTCCTGACCGAAGCCTCCGGCCTGCTGTCGGGCCTGACCCGCGCCGCCGGCGTGGTGCTCACGGCAAAATCCAATGTCCGGCTCAAGCACGTCGAGTTCGTGCGGCTCGAGCCGGAGCGGGCGCTGGTGGTGCTGGTCGCCGAGGACGGCCAGGTCGAGAACCGGGTGCTCAATGTCCCGGTGGGCTTGCCGACGTCGGTGCTGACCGAAGCTTCGAACTACCTCAACGCCCACATCCGCGGCATGACGCTCGCCGAGGCGCGGGGCGAGCTCGAGCGCGCGCTCGCGGCGCGCCAGGCCGAGCTCGACGAGTTGACGCAGAAGATCGTCGCCGCCGGATTGGCCAGCTGGTCGGGCGGCGAGAGCGACGAGCGCAAGCTGATCGTGCGCGGCCAGGCGCACCTGCTCGAGGACCTCAAGGCGCTCGACGACCTCGACCGGGTGCGGCTGCTGTTCGACGATCTGGAAACACGCCGCGAGGTGATCGATCTGCTCGGCCGCGCCGAGCTGGCCGAGGGCGTGCGCATCTTCATCGGCTCGGAGAACAAGCTGTTCTCGCTGTCCGGCTCGTCCACCATCGTGGCGCCCTATCATGACGCCGCCGGCCGCATTGTCGGCGTGCTGGGCGTGATCGGCCCGACCCGGCTCAACTACGCCCGCGTCATCCCCATGGTGGATTACACCGCCAAAGTCGTCAGCAAGCTGCTCGGCGGCTGAATACCGGCCGGCTGCGTTTCCGCTGCGGGCGCGCAAACGCTTGATTTTTGCCGCCTGAGCCCTGATATCCGGGTCGGAAATAGGGTTTAACCAAGGGATGGCTATGTCGGATAAGACCGCTCGCACCGAGGACGAAGCGGACCTGTCGCCCGAGACCTCGGCCGCTGCCGCAATGCCGGAATTGGTGCCGTCCACCGCGCTTGAGCGCGAGCACGCCGAGATGCGAGACCGGCTGCTGCGCACGCTGGCGGAGATGGAAAATCTGCGCAAACGGACCGAGCGCGAAGTCGTGGATGCGCGGCTCTACGGCGTCACCTCGTTCGCCCGCGACATCGTTGGGGTTGCCGACAACATGCGCCGCGCGCTCGACACGGTGCCGGCGGAACTGCGCGCCAGCGCCCAGGCCGGCGTCAAGGCGCTGGTCGAAGGCGTCGAATTGACCGAGCGCGAGCTGTTGAAGGCGCTGGAAAAAAACGGCGTGCGTCAGTTCACGCCGCAGGGCGAGAAATTCGACCCCAACGTTCACCAGGCCATGTTCGAAGTGCCCGATGCGTCGGTCCCGGCCGGCAGTATCGTGCAGGTGATGCAGCCGGGCTACATGCTCGGCGAGCGCGTGCTGCGGCCGGCTCTGGTCGGCGTCTCCAAAGGCGGCCCGAAAGTCGCGCCGAATGCGGCGTCGAGCAACGACAACAGCAAAGCCCAGGTCGGCGAGGCCTGACGCGGCGCGCGCCCGCAACCGCGGGCGGGCCGGGCGGACCTATTTCGGGTCGACGCTGTCACGCACCGTACGAAGGCGCGCCAGTTCGGCGGGCCACATGTCGGTTCGCGCCACGCCGATCATCTGCAGGAAGCCGCCGCTGCCGAAGCGCAGCCACTGCGCCACCATGACGTCGCCCCCGGTTCCGGCATCCTTGGCTTGCGCCATGGTCTGGAAGCCCGGCTGGCCGCCGAGGCGAAGCGGCTCAGCCATCGTGATCTGAACGTCCTTGATGCCGATGATCTGCTGAAAGGCCGCGCGGGCGAATTCGGCCCGGTCGCCCGGCTCGCTGGGACCGCCCGGAAAGGCGGCAACGAACAATCGGGCATTGGGACTATCCACCGGCGCGCCGTTGGACGTGTCGATCAACATCATGGCTCGGCCTGGAAGAACGCTTTCGATCTGAAAGCCGGCGAGGTCACCCACCGTGAACGGCAACAGGCCGAGCTTCTCCTGGTCGGGCACGGTGTCGCGCACCGCGAGCGTCGCCAATGCGGCCCGCACCACGGCATCCGGATAGGCGTCCTCCTGTTCGGGCACCTGGGCATTGACCAGCGCGGTGAGGTCCTTGCCCGGGGCGGCGAGCAGCCACTTGCGATAGCGGGTCTTGTCGGCGGCCTGCTTGCCGGTCACCAGAATCCCGTTGCCGAAGCTGAGCTGGATCGGCTCACGCTTCTCCACGGTGATGTTTTCCTTCTTCAGGTTGTCGGCGCCGAGGCTCTTTTCGACCTCCGCATAGGCCGCAGCCGGCTGCACGGCGATGAGGATGGCGGCATCCTTGGCGACGTCTTCGAAGCCCTGGAAGCTCTTGCTCAGCGTCATGCCGGGGGGCGGCACAAGCCCGAGGCGCGATCCCGCCGGAAAAATCGGATCGGCCGCCCGCGCCGGAACCGCCATGACCGGCAGCATGACCAGAAACCCGGCCAACAGCGTGAGCCCTGCCGCGCCAGGGGCGGAGCAGCGGAACCAAGGGAGTCTGGACCGACTAGTCATGCAATGCCTTTGCCACGGCGGAGCCAGGCTGAGCCTCCGCGAGGCCAGGGCGCGTCACCCGACGCAGCGTCAGATTGATCCGTCCGCCCTCCGCGAGCAAGGTCGAGGTGCCCGGTTCGATGCGGTCGACGCCATGAAACGCCAGCCGGCTGTCGCCGGCAAGCACCACGGCGTCGCCGGAGGTGAGCCGAAACGACCGGCTGGGGTCGCCGCGGCGCAAGCCGCCGACCCGGAACAGACAGCTGTCGCCGAGCGACAGCGACAGCACCGGCGCCGCAAAATCCGCCTCGTCGCGATCCTGATGCAGGCCCATTTTGGCTGCCGGGCCGTAGAAATTGATCAAACACGCCTGCGGCGGGTGCGGATACCCGGCCAGATCGTCCCACATCGCCAGGAGGGCCTCCGGCATCGGCGGCCACGGTTCGCCGGTGACCGGATGGGCCGTCTGGTAGCGGTAGCCGCCCGCATCGGAGACCCAGCCGAGCGGCCCGCAATTGGACATCCGCACCGTGAACGGCCGGCCCGATTTCGGCATCCGCGGCGTGAACAGCGGCGCCGCCGCGAGCACGCCGCGGAGCGCGGCAAGAAGCTCTTCCTGGCGCCTGCGGTCGAGATAGCCGGGGTGCAGCCGAAGCCCGCTCGACGCGCCGCCCGGCGGCACAGGTTCCGCGACCGGCTTGGATTCGACAGCCGCTTTCATTGGATTTTCACCAGGCACCGCAATCTGCCCCCGATGTCTGTGCTCTCCTCCCACGACCAGATTGTGGCGCCGGCCGGCGCGACCGGCAAAGCTGTAATCGACGACCTCTACGCCAAGTGGACGGCCGCCGCCGCGGTGTTCTTTGTCGCGCTACAAATCAGCTATCTGGTCCTCGCCGGCGTGCCGCCGATCTGGCCGAGCCTTGGGCCGATGGCATGGATTTCGTCATCGGCCGCGACGCCCTCAATTCCTGGATGGGCGGCCGCTCGATGTTCTCAAGCGGCATCCGCGCGTTCCTGGCGGACTTCTTCAACGGCTGCTAATTTTAGCGGTCGTCCTTATTGCCGCGGGGCTTGGTATTTCCGGTACGATCGGAACACTCGCGGCGTCGATGGGCCTGCTGGACCCATAGCGGGAGTAATAATCGAGGGCGCGTTTAACGCCAGTCGCAAAGTCGATTTTATACGCGAATCCAAGTCCGATTTGCTTCCGGGTGTCGCCGCCGCGGGCATACACGCCGGCCGGCTGGTCGGACATGCCGCGCACGTCCGGTGAATAACCGCACAGCTTGGCCGCCATACGCGCGAATCCGATGAAGCTGGTATAGATTCCGGTCGATAGATTGACAGCGTTGCCGTCGTGGATCTTATCCATCGTGGCGATAACGCCCGCCACGCAGTCATCGACATGGATGAAATCGCGCATCTGCGTCCCACTGCCCCAGACATCGAGCACCTTGGCCCCCGGGTTGGCGAGTGCGCGCTTGCAGATGCTGGGAAACGGATAGGAGTTGTCCTGGTCTTCGCCGTAGCCGGAAAATGGTCGATAACAAACCGATTTCAGTCCGTGCTTCTCATAAGCAAGACGCGCCAGATACTCGCAGGTGAGCTTGGCCCAGCCATAGGACATATCGGGCATGCCGATATCTTCATCAAAGTCGATCATGTCTTCGTGTAGCAACACATAACGATCCTCGCGCTGGTATTTGATGGGATAGGCCGCGCTCGAACTGAAGCAAAGGGTCTTCGCCGGTTTCGCCACGGTCGCCCACTGCCAATACTCGGCGTCGATCGAGAGATCATCGGCTACGGCAATCGGCTTGTTCTCGATCATGGCGCGTCCACCAACCATCGCCGCCAGATGTGCCGCGTATTCGTAATCGGTGTCGCGCACGCGCTTGAAAAAATCGCGACAATCCTCCCGGAAGAATTTGAAATTTGAAAAATCGCGCGGCTCGAAGAGCGGCCAACCCGCCGCCGGGTCAATTCCGCCGGTGAAGGGGGCGATACAGTCGACCGCATGGACCTCATCGCCATTTTCAAGGAAATGCCTGACGAAATGGCGTCCAACGAAACCAGCGCCGCCGGTGATAAGGATCTTACGCATGCTTAAAGTGCCTCTTGTAGAGCTCGAAAGCCCATGCGGCGCGGCCGGGTAGATAGGCCAGCAGGGATTCTGGGTTCTTGGGCAGTTCCTGGACGATGCTGATGTTGTTCTCGTAGCCGAGATATTCCTGCCGCATGTCGCGGGTCAGGTCGTGCACATTGCGGTCCTGGAAGACCGAGGCCTTGCCATAGACGACGCGGTAGTCTTTGGCCTGGACGTAGTAGGCGGCCCAAATATCGTCCATGCGACCGACATGGGGATAAAGGAAATAATCATTGAGAACATTGCCGCCCAGAAAGGTGTTCTGGGAATTGAATGGCGAAAGCTTATTAGACGCAATCGGGAATGCCGCCGGATCGAAATCGCATTCCGGCGCGTGCTCCATGCGGCAGATCGCATCGATGTCCGGATCGCCATTCCAGAAATCGGCCTGGACGTCAGCGCGTACTCGCTTCCGCGTTTTGGTACTATAATTCCGCTTTGACAACAGCTGCAGCGGGTAGCCGCGGTGCCACAGCTTCGGGTAATTGGTGGCGCCGATCGGGTCGAAGGCTGGCAGGTCGGTCTCGTAGTAATTGGCCTCGATGTCCTGGCCGACAAACAGGTTCTCACCCCAGCCGGCCAAGGGTATGTTATCGTCGTCCACCACGGCGACAATGTCCGCTTTCATGTCGTGGGCGATCAGGAGACCAAAATTGCGCCGTTGGATGCAGTTCCAGCCAATAGCGTCGGATAGCTCCTTGTCGTATTTCTCTTGGGCCGCGGGATCCATGTAGACGCCGCGCTCAAGGTGATAGTCCTTTGGCGTCTTAAGATCCCCGATGACGACGAGATCCCATTCTTTCATCGCCTGGAAGAGTTTCACCGCCTTGGTCGGCGGGTTAATCGTTGTCGTAACAATGACCTTTTTCATATCCGAGACTCACTGGCGCGGGTCATGTTTTGATATTTGAGCGCATCGTTGCGCAGGAGATGCTGGGCTGCAGCAAAGCGCACGCGCAGGCCAATCCTGAAATACTCGAAATTGCGACCGAAGGTGTTCTGAGATTCACCTTCGGTACGCGCCCGCCAAATGCCAGGGATTTCGATCACCTTAACCCCAAGCCGCAGCGGCTTGATCACGGTTTCGAACAGCAGCGGGTGCCGCAGCTCCTCCCACTTTATGGCCTGCAGCAGTTTGGTCGGAAAAATCCGGTAGGCGTAAGTCATATCCGTCAATTTCGTCCAATAGAGTACCGAGAACAGCTTCTGGAAGGTCCAATTCGCGACCAGCTTGACCCGGCTGTAATTCTCAAAGCGACCTTCCGTGTGCCAACGGGTTACGGTCACGATCGCAGCGGGATGTGCGCGCGCCTCGGCGATAAGGCGCGGAACCAGGGCCGGATCGGTTTCAAGATCGCTGGCCATCATGATGGTATGCGTGCCACGCGCGAGATCGAACGCTTCGCGCATCGCACCACCCAGAAATTTCAGCTTCTGATGATGGACAACGACCAGATCGCCGAGGCGCGCTGACAAGCTTTTGATCGTCGCCATACTCTCGCGCGTGGTCTTATCGCAAACGACGATCAGCAGCTCCCGCACATCCGGCTTGGACGTTTTGAGAATCGCATCGACCGTCTCGACGAGCGAATAGGTCTCGTTGACGACGGGCAAGACGATCGTTGCCGACTCGAATGCGTCAGTTCGGGGAAGTGCGCTCATTGCACCTCAACCACGAGGTCAGGGCGACGAGGCTTGGTGAAGTAGATCATCCACCCCGACATGAAGATGACGCCGATCAGACTGAACAGCCAAAGCGTACAGAGGCGAAAGACCACGATTGCTACCGTTGCAACCGAGGTGGGCGCTGCGAGTCGCGTGAGCAGGAAAGCCATGACGGCCTCGAAGCCGCCCAGCCCGCCGGGCAGCATTGAAAGCGCGCCCGCCAAGGTCGACAGTCCATAGATAGAAAACGAGATCGGGAGCGAACTGTGGATGCCAAGGCGTCCGACCAGGTAATGAAACGCCAAGGCCTCGCAGCTCCAAGCCGCGAGGGCTATGCTCCCGCCAATCGCCAACGGAATTGGCCGCATGAGCAGCCGTACCGCGTCCAACATGTTGATAAGCCTGAGACTGGCGGTACGAAGCCTAGGAATTGCTTGGGCGCGCATGAGCACGACGCGAGATTCCACCGCCAGCAAAGCCACGACGCCGACCACGACAACGCTTACGAGCACGTAGCTCGACAGATCGATAAACAGGGTGAGCCCGCCGATGGCCAGCACGATGACTGCGAACAGATCACCAAGACGCTCGATCAGCAGGACGCCGGCACCTTGTGAGAGCGATATCCTATGCTGACTGCGCAGAGCACAGCCTTTGCCAGTTCGCCGGACTTTGCGGGCGTCGCGGTGAGGGCGATGCTCGCGACGAATGCCAGGATACTATGCAGGAGTGGAACATCCCATTGCAGAACACGGATGTAATAGTGCCACCGGCCCGCGCGCAGGAGAAAACCGATCGAGACCAGGCCGACAATGATCAAAAAGTCGTCGGGCGAAATGGCCGTCAGTGCCAGCTGCCAGCCACCGCGCCCAGCCCAGAGCGTGGCGGCGGCATAAACGCTCACCATGCCCATTAAAATGAAACCGCTGCGCCTCAGCCATTTGCTTTGCATTGATTCGTCGTCTGGGACGAGACTGTCATCTGGAAGCGTACTGCGCAGCGGTTCCATGACAAAACGCCCCGAGACGAATGATTATCGAAAACAACGATGTGATTTATTTGTCGCACGCGACGGTACGGAATTTGGACCGGAACACGGCACGCGAAGACCTGGAGATCTGTTTGATATGTGTAGGCGTGTCCATGTGCGTTTCTTCCACAATTACCACGGCCTTAACGTTGCCAGCCTCGGTCACAAGAATACTTGCCTCATCCCAACTTAAGATAAGGTGAAAGTGAACATGGGTTATCGATTTTTTAACAGCACTGATGAACTTCATTTTCCGATAAATAGGTTTAAGATGACCGTAATAATCGCCTGTTAAACTTAAAGCCGTAACGCTCGCGTCAAACGGATTGTCCGGATTGTTTGCTGATAACCGGCCGGCGACGGTCCGTGTAATTCCGTGTAATACAGTATTGCCCGTTGGCCATCGGGAACCGCGGATGCGGCGTGACTATCCGCACCCGGCACGCGATGGAAAAACAACCTCCGAAAGATGTAGTTTATGACCTTCGTCGAGGTGATCGAAATCGCGAAGTCTTCAGCGACAAAACGCGCGATTTATTTCCGAGCCATTCTCCTGGTCATTGCGTTGGCGCTGATTCCGACGGCAGCGGAGTTATGGGGCCTACGGTTGCGCGCCGAGGCGCGCCATCTGATCGATTTCGATGGATTCTACATCGCCGGACAGCTGGTGTGGCGTGGCGCGATCGAGAAGGCTTATCATTTCGCCACGCTGTTCCCATTACAACAATCCGCTTCCGACAGCGAAACTTTCCAACCCTGGACCTATCCGCCCCAATTTGACCTTCTGGTTGCGCCGCTCGCACTGCTGCCACTGGGCCTGGCCTACAGCCTTTTCATGATCGGGACGCTCACCGCCTATCTGGCGACGCTAAGACGGATCGCAGCTGAGAACTTTGTGCCGGTTTTGATTTTACTGGCGCCCATAGTGGTGATCACGGTCGGATGCGGCCAGAATGGATTCTTGACCGGAACGCTGATCGGCCTCACCTGTCTTGGGCTTCTGGCTGGCAGATCATTAGCGGGGCTTCCGCTCGGCTTGATGATCATTAAACCTCACCTCGCAGTGGCCTTTGCAGTCTACGCACTTGTCAATCGGCGCTGGGGAACGGTTCTTGTCGCCGCTGCGACCGTCGCCGCAACCTCAGCACTCGCCACCGTTTTGCTTGGCCCGGCGGTCTGGACGGCTTTCCTCGGTGGAATCACAGAAGCTCGCGTTTTTCTTGACCATGGCTTTTATCCGTTCTTTCGCATGATTTCTCCCTATGCGGTCGTTCGTACGTTCGGGTTTTCGGCGCTCGTGGCAACGACCGCGCAGGTCCTCGTCGCCATTCTCGCCCTTGGCGCAGTCGTTCTCGCCAGTCGTCAACTCTCGCCTCGGCAGTCGCTGGGGATCGCCGCAATCGCCACCTTGCTGATCAGCCCTTACGCGTATGATTACGACCTGATGATCCTTGGAATTGGATTGGGATTGCTGCTGCCGGACTTGACGGACCTTGGAACGGAGCGAGAGCGCCTGGTCCTTTATGCCTTGATCGTCTTTATAGGGGTCTTCAGCATCGTCCAGACCGTTATCTCATCGGTGTCAAAACCCGACAAGGTCATCGGGGATGACATGGAGTCTTTCCTTAGGCGGGCTCGCACTCGTCGCCATCCTCGTTCTGACGTGGCGCATTCTGCGGCGTAGTCACGAGAGCCGCGCCGGGACGATGGAGGTTCGCGTCAAAAGATCCACCCTCGTCCACGCAAATCCGCCACCGACCGCCGCATTGATGTGAGATATACTGCGTCATGGCTTGGCGTAAATGCTCGCATACGATCCTGTGTACGCCTCCTTCCAACCTCGCTTCCCCACCAGAAACTGCCTTAACTCTTCATGTGTCTTGATCCAAAGCACCGTATCGATTTTGTATTTCGCCAGCACGGCGTCCCAAGCGGCCTCATTAATCTCGAATTGGCTGAGTTTGAAAAAGTCACGCAGTAAATCATCCGGATAAGCGGTAGATGCCCGGCCATCGACGAAGACAGGTATGGCACCCCGATCGCGAAAGATCAGAATTCCACCGTAGTTCCAGTGATTCAGAAGCCGCGCATGCGAAAAATGCGATTGAAGATAACGGACATCCTGTTCTGAAAGCATTTGCGGAAGTCCGAGAGCCGGATCTATTTGCATATACATCAATGGCAGAGCGCACGCCGCAATGATGCCGGCCCCGAATAACGATCTTTGGACCGTGGAAACGTTCGCCCGTTGAGGCAGCCACCGATCAAGGTGAAGAGCCAATGGAACCGTTGAGAATAGAAAAAAGAAAGACATGTATCGAAATTGATAAAGTCCTAAAAACAAAAGCAGCCAGGACAGCAGCCGTGACTCTACAGGACCATATCCTCTGTAGCGCAGCTCAAACGCAACAAATATCAAAATATATATCATGCCAGGAATGCTCCCCGGCACGGTTATATTCCGATAATAAGGCCACCACTCGGTGATGTACGCTTGCGAAAAGTGGCCCAATACGGTCGCCAAGCCTTCATAGATATGCCAGCCAAGAGGGTTGATGAATGTCGCGATAAAGCACCCAACGCCCACCAAACCATAGATCTTGAAATTCACCCAATCCCGTCTCAGCAACGCCACGCCAAAAAAGACACCGACAATAAAAAGACCAAGCAAAAACCCACCATGCAGATTAGCCCACGGCACCATAATTGCCGGTAGCAAAAAGAGGCACCGCGTTCTTTTCAAACACTCGCCGTACAATATGACGGAAAACAACATGGTGGACATGTTCGGCGAAGCCGCGAGATAAATATTTGGGTACGCGGCAAAGGCGGGGTAGAGCAGACACGCGGATAGAACGGAAATGCAAACTGCAATCGCCGAGGCTCCGCTGCGTAGGCAGACGGACGTAAGATATCCGACGATGAGTGCGCCGCAGGCGACTACAAATAATATGAGGCCGCTGAAATTCGTGTATTGAAATAATACACTGGCAATCACGTCCCAAAGCCACGAAAGATTAAACCATTGCCTGCCTTCAGAAGTAAACGACCATGGATCTTGGAATGGAATATTGCCGCGCTCTCTGATCAGGTCGCCGGCGGCGAGGTGCCATCCCAAATCATAGTGGCCAAGCAGGACCGGCGCGTTTACGAGGTAATACACGCATGCGAATGAAATAAGGAAGACGTAGATCCCGGACCTCTCAAAGCAAGATATGAAATGGCCCATCCGGCTCCGAACCGGATCATGGCGGAGGACCGCCGGCGCAGGTGTCGCTGCCGCCCCGGCGCCGAATTCGTGGTTCGCAAAGCGCATGACTCTCCCACGCCTGCGGCGGCCGATCGGGCGCCGTTTCCGGCCGCGTGTCGGCTTTCGCCCGCTTACCCGCGCTATTGGTGGCAGGTCTTCCTTAATGCGGGGCTAGCGCGCCCGCGCGAATTCGCGGTGCGGGGCGATACCGTTAAGGGACCCTCAATCCGTTCGGTCTTTGTCCGGCTTGTCGGCCGCGCTTGCGCGGTTTCGCGGTGACCGAAAGGCGGCGTTAAGGCCGAGCCGTTAGCTTGGCCGGCGGTTTGGCGGCCCGCCCATGAGCTCAGATTCCGGCGACACCATTCGCTACAGCATCGTCGTGCCGATCTTCAACGAGCAGGCCGTCTTGCCGGCTCTGTTGCGTCGGCTCGATGCGCTGATGGACGCGCTCGACGGACCCGCCGAGGCCATCCTGGTCGACGACGGCAGTTCCGACCGCAGCAGCATCGAGCTCGAGGCCAAGGCCAAGGCCGATCGCCGTTACCGCACGATCGCCTTGTCGCGCAATTTCGGCCATCAGATCGCGATCACCGCCGGCATGGACGCCGCCGCGGGTGACGCCGTCATCGTCATGGACGCCGATCTGCAGGATCCGCCGGAAGTCGTGCACGACATGATCGCGCGCTGGCGCGAGGGTTTCGATATCGTCCACGCCAAACGCCGCGAGCGCGACGGCGAGAGCCGCTTCAAGCGGTTTTCGGCGACGCTGTTCTATCGGCTCGCCAATCGGGTCTCCACCATCAGCATTCCGAACGACGTCGGCGACTTCCGCCTGATCGACCGCAAGGTGCTCGACGCCTTCCGCCACATGCCCGAGCAGGATCGCTTCGTGCGCGGCATGTTTGCCTGGCTCGGCTTCCGGCAGACCGAAGTGTCGTTCCACCGCGCGCCGCGCGCCGCCGGCGTCACCAAATATCCGCTCGCCAAGATGATGCGGCTCGCCATCTCCGGGCTCATCAGCTTTTCCGACCTGCCGTTGCGGCTGGCGATCTGGATGGGCATGGGCGTGTCCGGATTGGCGATCGTCTACGGCGCCTATGCGATCGGCTTGCGCCTGCTCGGCGGCGATGTGGTCGAGGGCTGGACCTCGACCATCGTGGTGATCGCCTTCCTGTGCGGCGCCAACATGCTGATGACCGGCATCGTCGGCATCTATGTCGGCCGCATTTTCACCGAGGTGAAACGCCGGCCGCTGTATGTGGTGGCGCGGCGCACCGGCTTTGATCGCGCCGCCGCACAGGGCGGGCGCGGCGGCGGCGCCGAGGAGCCGGGTGCCGCCGGTCTTGGGTCGCGATGAGCGTCGTGACCGCGCCCACCGATAACCGGGCCGCCGCGGCGCCGCTGCGGGCTGCCGACGCGCTCCGCCAGTGGCTGCCGCGCGTGGCGATGCTGGTTGCGATCCTTGGCGCCGCCATCGTGCTGCGCCACGTCTTCGCCGCCAATGCCGACGTGAGCTGGCAGATCACGCTGTCGGAAAAAATCCTCGACGGCCACCGCCTCTATACCGATCTCATCGAAGTCAATCCGCCGGCCTCGACCTTCCTGTACCTGCCGGCGGTGGCGCTGGCGCACCTGCTGCGATGGGCGCCCGAAACCGTCATCGACACGCTGGTCTTCTTCGCCGCGCTCGCAAGCCTCGCCGTCGTCAGCCATATCGCCGGCCGCTACCGCCTGCTCGACGGTCTTGACGGCCAAAGCGTCGCGGCTTTCGCCCTCACCGTCATGGTGATCCTGCCGGCGCAGACCTTCGGCCAGCGCGAGCACATCGCCTTGATCGCAGTGCTGCCGATGCTGGCGACTTTGGCGGCGCGCGCGCAAGGCGCCCGCCCGCTGCTTTGGCATTGCCTGGTCGCCGGCGTCGGCGCCGGCATCACTGTCTGCATCAAGCCGTATTTTGCCCCGGCGATCGTGCTGGCCGCCGCAGCGGCGGCGCTGCAGGCCCGGTCGTGGCGGCTATTGTTCGTGCTGGAAAACTGGATCGCCGCGGCGATGGTCGCGGCCTACGGCATCGGCGTCGTGGTGTTCTTTCGCGCCTTCATCACCGACGTGATGCCGCTGTTGGCCGACCTTTATATTCCGGTGCGGCTGCCGCTTGCCGAAATCCTGACCGGCGTGCCGATGCTGCTGTGGGGCGCCGCCGTCCTGGTCGTGCTCAGCCTGCGGCGAGGGGCCGGCCGCCGGCCGGCGATCCCGATCCTGCTCGCGGCGTCGGCGGGCTTCGCCGCCGCCTATGTCATCCAGGGCAAGGGCTGGCCCTATCATGCCTACCCGATGCTGGCGCTGGTGCTCATCGCGCTCGATCTGGCCGGCAACGATCGCCGCCGCCGCGCGGACCTGGCTGGCGAGCGCGCCGGCTGGCGAAGCCTGGGCGCGACATCGGCCCTCGGCGTGGTCGCCGCGGTGTCGTTCGTCTGGTTCAGCTTTACCGCCGATACCCGCGCCGCCGCGGCGCTCGTCGAGCGCGTCGGGCCGCCGCATCCCTCGATCACCATGATCTCGCCCGACCTCGGCATCGGTCACCCGCTGGTGCGCACGGTGGGGGGCCGATGGCTGTCCCGCTACTGCAGTCTTTGGATCACCGACAATGCCGCGATCCTGCGTTTTGTCGGCGGCCTCGACGAGACCCGGAGCCGGCGCATCGCCGCCTATGAGGCGGCGGAGCGGCAACGCCTGATCGGCGAAATCCGCGACGGCAAGCCCGATATCATCCTCATCGACAACCGCGGTTACCACTGGAGCGAATGGCTCGATGCCGATCCGGACTTGTCCGCGCTGGTCGCCGCCAACTACCGCGACGTCGGCAGCGCCGACGGTGTCGACGTTCTCAAGCGCAAAGGGACGTAAGCGAGACCCCCCGTCCGTTGCCGTGCCGACCGCCTGCGGCCGAGTGGGCAAACGCGCCGGCGCGGCGGCTTTAAGCGAATGACCAGACGCAATCCTGTCTTGCAGGCCGATGTTGTCCTCCTATATGAGCCAAGGGTAATCGCTCGGGCTTCGCCCGGAATGATTAAGAGTTGATAAGGGGGTTGGATGACGGGCGCCTGCGGGGCCAACCCAACCTGCCGCATAAGAGAGGATTAAAGACCATGGCCAAGGTCATCGGCATCGATCTCGGGACCACCAATTCCTGCGTCGCCGTCATGGAAGGCAAGACGCCGAAGGTCATCGAGAACGCTGAGGGGATGCGCACCACGCCGTCCATCGTCGCTTTCACCGATGAGGGCGAACGGCTGGTCGGACAGCCGGCAAAACGCCAGGCGGTGACCAATCCCGAACGTACGATTTTCGCAGTCAAGCGCCTCATCGGCCGCCGCTACGACGACCCGATGGTGGAGAAGGACAAGAAGCTCGTTCCATACAAGATCACGCGCGCCTCGAATGGCGACGCTTGGGTGGAGATCGAGGGCAAGACCTACTCGCCGTCGCAGATTTCCGCGTTCATCCTGCAGAAGATGAAGGAGACGGCGGAATCCTATCTCGGCTCCAAGGTCGAGCAGGCCGTCATCACCGTACCGGCTTACTTCAACGACGCCCAGCGCCAGGCCACCAAGGACGCCGGCAAGATCGCCGGCCTTGAAGTGCTGCGCATCATCAACGAGCCGACCGCGGCCGCGCTCGCCTACGGGCTCGACAAGAGCAAGACCGGCACCATCGCGGTCTACGACCTCGGCGGCGGCACCTTCGATATTTCGATTCTGGAAATCGGCGACGGCGTGTTCGAGGTGAAGTCGACCAACGGCGACACCTTCCTCGGCGGCGAGGATTTCGACATGCGGCTGGTCAATTACCTGGCCGACGAATTCCAGAAGGAGCAGGGCATCGATCTGCGCCGGGACAAGCTCGCTCTGCAACGGCTGAAGGAATCGGCGGAAAAGGCCAAGATCGAGCTGTCGTCCACCACCCAGACCGAGATCAACCTGCCGTTCATCACGGCGGACGCCGCCGGGCCGAAGCACCTCACCATGAAGCTCACCCGCGCCAAGTTCGAGGCGCTGGTCGACGACCTGGTGCAGAAGACCATCGATCCGTGCCGGCAGGCGATCAAGGACGCCGGGCTGTCCGCGGCCGAGATCAACGAAGTGGTCCTGGTCGGCGGCATGACGCGCATGCCGAAGGTGCAGGAAGTCGTCAAGCAGTTGTTCGGCAAGGAGCCGCATAAGGGCGTCAATCCCGACGAAGTCGTCGCGGTCGGCGCCGCCATCCAGGCCGGCGTGCTGCAAGGCGACGTCAAGGACGTGCTGCTGCTCGACGTGACGCCGCTGTCGCTCGGCATCGAGACGCTGGGCGGCGTATTCACCCGGCTGATCGATCGCAACACCACGATCCCGACCAAGAAGAGCCAGGTGTTCTCCACCGCCGAGGACGGCCAGACCGCGGTGACCATCCGGGTCTTCCAGGGCGAGCGCGAAATGGCGGCCGACAACAAGATTCTCGGCCAGTTCGACCTCATCGGCATCCCGCCGGCGCCGCGCGGCATACCGCAGATCGAGGTCACCTTCGACATCGACGCCAACGGCATCGTCAACGTGTCGGCCAAGGACAAGGGCACCGGCAAGGAGCAGCAGATCCGCATCCAGGCCTCCGGCGGCCTGTCCGATGCCGACATCGAGAAGATGGTCAAGGACGCCGAGGCGCACGCCGAGGAAGACAAGAAGCGCAAGGCCCAGGTCGAAGCCAAGAACCACGCCGAAGCTCTGGTCCATTCGACCGAGAAGACGCTGGCCGAACATGGCTCGAAGGTCGGCGAAGCGGATCGGCGCGCCATCGAGAACGCCATGGCCGACCTCAAGGAAGCGCTCAAGGGCTCCGATGCCGAGGCCATCACCACCAAGGCCAACGCGCTGGCGCAGGCCTCGATGAAGCTCGGCGAGGCGATGTACAAGCAGGCCGAGCAGCAGCAACCGGGCGGCGGCGCCGATGCCGGCCCCGGCGAGGCCCAGAAGGACGACGTCGTCGATGCCGAGTTCACCGAGGTGGACGACGACAAGAAGAACAAGAAATCGGCTTGATCCGACGAGACCATCCGTGCCGGCCACTCTCCGCCATAGACTGACCGAAGTCGTCACCCGCGGGCTCGACCAGGCAAGTCGGATTTATCCGACTTGCCTGGTCGTTGTCCGGCCGAGCGCGGATAGAACCGTGTTCGGATGGGTCCATCCGTTTCGGCAAGGACGATGGATGGCCGGGTCACGCCCGGCCATGACGATTGGCACGTGATGCGGGTGGGAGCGGGAATGGCCAAACGCTGCTATTACGAAGCACTCGCGGTCGAGCGCACCGCCAGCGACGGCGATATCAAGGTCGCGTTCCGCAAGCAGGCGATGGTCTGCCATCCCGATCGCAATCCCGGCGACAAGGATGCCGAGCACCGCTTCAAGGAAATCAACGAGGCCTATGAGGTCCTCAAGGACCCCGACAAGCGCGCCGCCTACGACCGCTTCGGCCACGCCGCTTTTGAGCACGGCGCGGGCAACCCGACGGCGGCCGGCTTCGGCGCCGAGTTCGCCACCACGTTCTCCGACATTTTCGACGATCTGTTCGGCATGGGCGGCCGTCGCGGCCGCGGTACCGGCCGCGAGCGCGGCGCCGATTTACGCTACGAAATGGAAATCGCGCTGCAGGAGGCCTACGCCGGCAAGGCGGCGCAAGTCCGCATCCCGACCTCCGTCACCTGCGAAACCTGCTCCGGCTCCGGGGCCAAGCCCGGCACCAAGCCGAAGACCTGCCCGATGTGCGCCGGCCAGGGCAAGGTGCGCCACGCCCAGGGCTTCTTCACGCTCGAGCGCACCTGCCCGAATTGTCAGGGCCGCGGCCAGTCGATCGACAGCCCCTGCGCGGCCTGCAGCGGCAGCGGCCGCGTCACCCGCGAGCGCACGCTATCGGTGAATATTCCGGCCGGCGTCGAGGACGGCACCCGCATCCGCCTCGCCGGCGAGGGCGAGGCCGGCGTGCGCGGTGGTCCGCCCGGCGATCTCTATATCTTCCTGTCGATCGGCTCTCACCCGTTCTTCCAGCGCGAAGGCGCCGACCTGCACTGCCGGGTGCCGGTGTCGATGGTGACCGCCGCCATCGGCGGCGAGTTCGAGGTGCCGACCATCGACGGCGGCAAGACTCGCGTCAAAATCCCCGAAGGCACCCAGTCCGGCGGCCGTTTCCGGCTGCAGGGCAAGGGCATGCCGGTGCTGCGCACGCGCCAGAGCGGCGACATGTACGTGCAGGTTGTCGTCGAGACCCCGCAAAATCTGACCAAGAAGCAGCGCGAGCTGCTGGCCGAATTCGATCGCCTGTCGTCGACCGCGACACAGCCCGAATCGTCGGGCTTCCTCGGCAAGGTCAAGGAATTCCTCGACGGTTTCGGCTCCCGCGCCGGCACCGCGTGAACCAAGCCCGTCGCCCAGTGTTGGCCCGCCGGCCGCTGGCCTTTGCTCCCCGGATGTTTTAAAAACGGCAAGATTTTGTCGCGTGGATGTCATGCCGCTGCCGGCCCTGCAAAAATTCGAACGTAAGATCGAACGGCACATTCGCCTCCTGGAGGTCAGCAAGCACCTCATCGAGCGCAAGATCGAGCGGCAATTCCGGCTGTTCGAGGAGCGCCGCGACGATATCGGCCGCAAGATCGAGGAGAAAGTCCGCCAGTTCGAGCGCAAGAAGGGCATCCGGCTCGACGACGAGGTGCGCTTCATCCGCTCCTGGATCGAACGGCCGCTGAGCACCGGTGCGGTGACGCCGTCCGGCAAGCTCTTGGCCCGCACCATGGCGAGCTATGTCGACCCCGACAGCACCGGGCCGGTGGTCGAGCTCGGCCCGGGGACCGGTCCGGTCACTGCGGCGCTGGTCGCCGCCGGCGTCGCGCCGTCGCGGCTGGTGCTGGTCGAGTTCAATCCGACGTTTTGCCGGCTCTTACGCTCGCGCTATCCCGACGCCACCCTGGTGCAGGGCGACGCCTACAGCATGCGCCGCCTGCTGGAGACGCTGCTCCTGCAACCGGCCGCCGCGGTCGTTTCCGGCCTGCCGCTGGTGACCAAGCCGATCAGGATGCGCTTGCGGCTGATCCGCGACGCCTTCGACCTGATGGTTCCGGGCGCGCCCTTCGTGCAGTTCACCTATTCGGTGGCGTCGCCGCTGCCGCGGCGGCTGGGCGGCTTCTCGGCCCAGGCTTCCGAACGCATCTGGATGAACATTCCGCCGGCGCGGGTATGGGTCTATCGGAGGTCGGAGATCGGACGACGGACGACGGAGGACAGATGACAGAGAGGTGGCTATTTTCTGGTCTGTCCTCTGTGCTCTGTCGTCCGTCCTCTGACATCCGTCCCCCGTCGTCCGATCCATGGCCGCTCCAAAAATCCTCGTCATTCCCGGCTCGCTGCGCACCGGCTCGCATAATGCGCGCCTCGCCGCGCTGGCGAGCAAGGAATTGATGCTGGCCGACGCCGAGGTGACGCGAATCTCGCTGGCGGATTATCCGCTGCCGCTGTTCGACGCCGACCTCGCGACCAATTCCGGCATGCCGCGCAACGCCGTGCAGCTCAAGCGCATGCTGGAGGCGCACCGCGGCATATTCATCACCAGCCCCGAATACAGCGCCTCGGTGGCGCCGTTGCTCAAGAACGCCATCGACTGGATTTCCCGGGTGCGCGACCGCGGCGAGCCGACCTATGCGGCCTTCCGGCGCCGCGTGTTCGCGCTCGGCGCGGCGTCGAGCGGCGCCAGCGGCGGCTTGCGTTCGCTCATGGCGCTGCGGCAGATCCTGGAATTGGGCTGCGGCGCGCTGGTCATTCCCGAGCAGGTCTCGGTGCCGCGCGCCGAGCAGGCATTTGACGACATGGACAATCTGAAGGATGAGACGCAGGCTGCGGCGCTGAAGGCGGCGGCGCGCCGGCTCGTCGAACTGGCGGGCGTGGTCAATTAAAGCATGGTCCGGAAAAGTGGAACCCGGTTTTCCGAAAAGATCATGCTCAATCAAAGTGCTAGAGCGCCAATCAATTCAATCTGAAGCGATTGGGCTCTAGGGGAACCAACGGATGCCGCTTGTGCCGCGCCAACGCCTGATCGTCGCCCTCGATGTGTCATCGGTCGAGGCGGCGCAGGCACTGGTGGCGCGGCTTTCCGACACCGTGTCGTTCTACAAGATCGGCTATCAGCTCGCTTTCGCCGGCGGCATGCCGTTGGCGCGCACGCTGACCGACACCGGCAAGCAGGTGTTCGTCGATCTCAAGCTCCACGACATCGGCAACACCGTTGCGCAGGGCGTCAAAAGCGTCGCCCGCCTCGGCGCCACGTTTCTCACCGTGCACGCTTATCCGCAGACCATGCAGGCCGCGGTCGACGCCCGCGAGGGCGACTTGCGCATTCTCGCCGTCACCGTGCTGACGTCGTTCGACGATGCCGATCTGGTGGCTGCGGGCTATTCGTTCACGGTGCCGCAACTGGTCGCCCGGCGCGCCGCCCAGGCCCGCGAAATCGGCGTCGACGGCCTGGTCTGCTCCGGCGCGGAGGTCAAGAACCTGCGCGCGGTCGTGGGCTCGAGGCTCACGCTGGTGACGCCAGGCATCCGCCCGACCGGATCGGATCCGGGCGAGCAGAAACGCATCGCCACGCCGGGCGCGGCCATCGCCGCGGGCGCCGATTACCTCGTGGTCGGCCGGCCGATCATCGCCGCGGCCGATCCGAAGGCCGCGGCGCAGGCGATCGTCGACGAGATTTCACAAGCCAACGGCTGAAGGAGACTGCAAATGGCGAAAGGCTACTGGATCGCCCACGTCGATGTGAGCAATGACGAGAGCTACAAGCCGTACGCGGCGGCCAACCCCGCGATCTTCAAGAAATTCGGCGGCCGCTTCGTGGTCCGCGCCGGCAAATCCGAAACCCCGGAAGGCCAATCGCGTTCGCGCCACGTCGTCATCGAATTCCCCGATTATGCGAGCGCGCTGGCCTGCTATCGCTCGGACGACTATCAGGCCAACATCAAGGTGCGGCAGCCGCATGCGATGGTCGATCTCATCATCGTCGAGGGCTACGACGGCCCGCAGCCGTAACGCTGTCCGCCTCAAGCGGGGCGGGGCGGCGGCGGCAGAACGCGCGGCGTTGCCGTGTTACACAAGCGCTGCTGTAGGCCGCTGTTTCCCGGATGCGGTGCAGCGCGCAGCGGTGCGCCCGGGAAACGCAGTCAATATCGGAGACGAGCCCCAATGGCCGCTGCAAAGTCACCCGCTGCAAATTCGGCTGCTGCAAATTCACCGGCGGCGAATTCCGCCATGCGCCTGGTGATCGCCGGCGCCGGCGGGCGCATGGGCCGCACGCTGATCCATGCCGTGGCTCAGACCAAGGGGCTGGCGCTGGCCGGCGCCGTCGACGCCCCGGACTCCGCAGTGATCGGCCGCGATGCCGGCGAGCTTGCCGGGCTCGGCCGCAACGGCATCCAGGTCGTCAGCGACGTCGCGCCGCTCCTCAAAGACGCCGACGGGCTGATCGAGTTCACCATCCCGGCGGCGACGCTCGCCTTCGCCGAGCTGACCGCGGCCGCCGGCATCGTCCATGTCATCGGCACTACCGGCCATTCGGCCGAGGAAGAGGCCGTCATCGCCGCGGCGGCGCGCCGCGCCGTCATCGTCAAGTCCGGCAATATGAGCCTCGGCGTCAACCTGCTGGCGGCCCTGGTCAAGCGCGTCGCGGCGACGCTCGACGACGCCTACGACATCGAGATTGTCGAGATGCACCACAACAACAAGATCGACGCGCCGTCCGGCACCGCGCTGATGCTCGGGCGCGCCGCCGCCGCCGGCCGCGGCATCGATCTGGCGCAGCGTTCGGCGCGCGGCCGCGACGGCCTGACCGGCGCGCGCCGCTTGGGCGACATCGGCTTCGCCGCGCTGCGCGGCGGCACCGTGGTGGGCGAGCACACGGTGATTTTCGCCGGCCCGGCCGAGCGCGTCGAGCTCACCCACCGCGCCGAGGATCGCCTGATCTTCGCCCGCGGCGCGCTGCACGCCGCGCTGTGGGCGCGCGGCAAGACGCCCGGGCTCTATACGATGGCCGACGTCTTAGGCCTCGGCGATTCCTGACGATCGGCCCGCGCCATGACGCTCGCACGCAAGAAGACCATCGTCTACGTGCTGATTGGGCTCGGCTTCGCCGGCTTGATCGGCGCGCATGAGGTCGCGGTGCTGCCGCCGCCGCCCGGCGGCGATGCGAGCATGACGATCCCGTTTATTCTTGCCGCGGCTGGCACCATTTGCTTCATCGCCGCCGGACTGATGGCGCGCAAGCTCATGCGGCAGGGTGGTTCGCCATAACCGACGGCGCGGGCGGCCCGTTGCTCCTGGGCCGATCGATCGCCATATTTTGCCAAGCGATCGCAAAAACCAGAGTTGGCAAAAATCGGAATTGGCCCCTGCCGCGTTCTCAAAGCGTGCGCCGACAAGCCGCGCCGGAGCGTTGTCCGTCAATGATCCCGTTGTTCCATCCTGCCGTCGCCGCCTGGTTCGCGCGCGCCTTCCGCGCGCCGACCGTCGCGCAGCTGCAGGCCTGGCCGGCCATCAAGGCCCGCCGCCATGTGCTGATCGCCGCCCCGACCGGGTCCGGCAAGACGCTCGCCGCCTTCATGGCGGCGATCGACGATCTGGTGCGGCAAGGCCTGGACGGGACGCTGCGGGACGAGACCCAGGTGGTCTACATCTCGCCGCTCAAGGCGCTCTCCAACGACATCAGAAAAAATCTCGCGGCGCCGCTGGCCGGCATCGGCGCGGCGCTCCGCGAGCAGGGCCTCGGCGACGTCGAGATCCGCAGCGTCGTGCGCACCGGCGATACGCCCTCGGCCGAGCGCCAGCGCATGGGGCGCCGGCCGCCCCATATCGTCGTCACCACGCCGGAATCGCTTTATGTCCTGCTTGGCTCCGAGTCCGGCCGCCGCATGCTGGCGACCACCCGGACCGTGATCGTCGACGAGATTCACGCGCTGGCGCCGAACAAGCGCGGCAGCCATCTGGCGCTCTCGCTGGAGCGGCTGGCCGCGCTGTGCGGCGCGCGCCTGCAGCGCATCGGCCTGTCGGCGACGCAGAAGCCGATCGAGGAGGTGGCGCGTTTCCTGGTCGGCGCCGCCGGCGCCGCAGCCGCGGTGGACGATGCCCCGGTGATCATCGATTGCGGCCACCGCCGCGCCCGCGACCTGGCGTTGGAGGTCCCCGATTCGCCGCTCGAAGCGGTGATGTCGGCAGAGGTCTGGGATCAGGTCTACCGGCGGCTCGCCGACCTGGTTGCCGAACACCGCACGACACTGATTTTCGTCAACACCCGCCGCATGGCCGAGCGCGCCACCCGCAAGCTCTCGGCGCTCCTGGGCGAGGACAACGTGGCGGCGCATCACGGCAGCCTGGCCAAGGAGCAGCGGCTCGATGCCGAGCAACGGCTCAAGCATGGCCGGCTCAAAGCCTTGGTCGCCACCGCCTCGCTCGAGCTCGGCATCGATATCGGCGACGTCGACCTGGTCTGCCAGCTCGGCTCGCCGCGCTCGATCGCGAGCTTCCTGCAGCGCGTCGGCCGTTCCGGCCATGCGGTCGCGGGCACGCCGAAGGGCCGGCTGTTCCCGCTGTCGCGCGACGAACTGGTCGAGTGCGCGGCGCTCCTCGACAGCGTGCGCCGCGGCGAGCTCGACCGCGTCGCCATCCCAGAGCAGCCGCTCGACGTGCTGGCGCAGCAGATCGTCGCCGAGGTCGCCGCGCGCGAATACGGCGAGGACGAGCTTTACGCGCTGATGCGGCGGGCATGGCCGTATCGAAACCTGGCGCGGCAGGATTTTGCGGCGATCGTGGCGATGCTGGCCGAGGGCTTTTCCACCCGGCGCGGCCGCCGCGGGGCGCTGATCCATCATGACGGCGTCAATCGGCGCTTGCGCGGCCGCCGTGGCGCGCGGCTCACCGCGCTCACCTCCGGCGGCACCATCCCGGACAATGCCGACTATCAGGTGCTGCTCGAACCCGAGAACCATGTGGTCGGCACCGTCAACGAGGATTTCGCGGTCGAGAGCCTCGCCGGCGACATCTTCCAGCTCGGCAACAAGAGCTACCGGATCCAGCGCATCGAGCGCGGCGTGGTGCGCGTCGAGGATGCGCACGGCATGGCACCGACGATTCCGTTCTGGCTCGGCGAAGCGCCGGGGCGCAGCGACGAGCTCTCCGAATCGGTGTCGCGGCTGCGCGCCGACGTCGCGGCGCAGCTGCGGAGCGATGCCTCCGGCAAGGCGGCGCTGCGTTGGCAGCGCGACGAAGGCGCGATCGTTCCGGCCGCGGCCGAGCAGCTGGTCGACTATCTGGCCGCCGGCCACGCCGCGCTGGGCTGCCTGCCGACCAAGGACAACATCGTGCTGGAGCGCTTTTTCGACGAGGCCGGCGGCATGCAGCTCGTCGTGCATTCGCCGTACGGCAGCCGCATCAATCGCGCCTGGGGGCTGGCGCTGCGCAAACGCTTCTGCCGCAAGTTCAATTTCGAGCTGCAGGCCGCCGCGACCGAGGACAATATCGTGATCTCGCTCACTCAGGCGCACAGTTTTGCGCTCGAGGAGGTCGCGCGCTATCTGCATTCCGCGTCGGTGCGCACGGTGCTCACTCAGGCGCTGCTCGACTCGCCGATGTTCACGACGCGCTGGCGCTGGGTGATCGGCGTCGCGCTGGCGCTGCCGCGCTTTCGCGGCGGCCGCAAGGTGCCGCCGCAGCTCGCCCGCATGGGCGCCGAGGATCTGATTGGGGCGGTATTTCCCGACCAGATCGCCTGCGCGGAGAATCTCGCCGGCGAGCGCGAGATCCCGGACCATCCGCTGGTCCGCCAGGCCATCGGCGACAGTCTCACCGAAGCGATGGACGTCGCGGGCCTCGAGCGCCTGCTCCGCGGCATCGAGTCGGGCGCGATCCGGGTCACCGTGCGCGACCTGACGGAGCCGTCGCCGCTGGCGCTCGAAGTGCTGTCGGCGCGGCCCTATGCGTATCTGGACGACGCGCCGCTCGAGGAGCGCCGAACGCAAGCGGTGATGGCGCGGCGCTGGATGTCGCCGCAGGACGCCGCCGATCTCGGCCGCCTCGATGCCGATGCCGTGGCGCGGGTGCGCTCTGAAGCGTGGCCCGAGGCGGAAAACGCCGACGAGTTGCACGATGCCCTGGTGTGGCTCGGCTTTTTGACCGGCGCAGAGGTCGAGGCCGCGCCGCGCTGGAGCGGCTGGCTTGCCGAACTGGCCGGCCAGAAGCGCGCCGCGCGCTGCGATGTCGCCAGTGACGCTGCAAACGCGACACTGTGGGTGTCGGCGGAGCGGCTGCCGCAGTTTCGCGCGCTGTGGCCGCAGCTGAAAACGGCGCCGGCGCTGGCCGTGCCGCCGCCCTATGACGAGCAGCCGTGGCGGCGCGACGACGCGCTGGTCGAGATCGTGCGCGGCCGGCTGGAAGGGCTGGGGCCCGCCACCACCGCCGCGCTGGCGCGTCCGCTCGGTCTCGCCGCGAGCGAAGTCGAAATCCCGCTCGCCGCGCTCGAGGCCGAAGGCTTCGCGATGCGCGGGCGCTTCACGCCGGAGGCCGCCGCGGCGGAATGGTGCGAGCGGCGGCTGTTGTCGCGCATCCACCATTACACGCTCAAGCGGCTGCGCGCGGAGATCGAGCCGGTCGCGGCGCGCAACTTGCTGCGCTTTCTGTTCGATTGGCAGCACGTCTCGGCCGACGCCCGGATGGCGGGGCCGAAGGCGCTCGACGGCGTGGTGGCGCAACTCGAAGGCTTCGAGGCAGCAGCCGCCGCGTGGGAGAGCGAGATTCTTCCCGCACGGCTCGCCGACTACGAGCCGGGCTGGCTCGACGAGCGCTGTCTCGCCGGCCACATTGCCTGGATGCGCTTGCGGCCCCGCAGCGGCCGGACCAACGGCGGCGGCCGGCCGGCGCCGGTGCGCACCACGCCGATTACGCTATTGCCCCGGCGCCACGCCGGCGTCTGGACCTCGCTCACCCCGCGCGACGCCGCGGCGCATCCGAGCCATCACGCGCAATTGCTGGCCGACTGCATCAACCAGCACGGCGCGTCGTTCTTCGACGAACTGCTGGAGGCGAGCGGGCTGTTGCGCTCCCAGGTCGAGGAGGCGCTCGCCGAACTGGTGGCGCTCGGTCTGGTCACCTCCGACAGCTTCGGCGGACTGCGCGCGCTCCTGGTGCCGTCAAGCGAGCGCCGGACCGGGACCAATGGACGACGGCGGCGGCGCCAGGCCGCCTCCGGCATGGACGATGCCGGCCGCTGGGCTTTTGTCCGGCGCACCGCCGCCGCCGCCGAACGCAAGGACGTCGAACGCAAGGACTTGGCCGTCGAGCACCTCGCGCGCACGCTGCTGGCGCGCTACGGCGTCGTGTTCTGGCGGCTGTTGGAACGCGAAGCGGCGTGGCTGCCGCCGTGGCGCGAACTCCTTCGCGTTTATCGCCGGCTGGAAAGTCGCGGCGACATTCGCGGCGGCCGCTTCGTCGCCGGGTTCTCGGGCGAGCAGTTCGCGCTGCCCGAGGCGGTCGGCCTGCTGCGCGCAACGCGGCGGCGGCCGGCGGCCGATCATTGGGTCTCGGTGTCGGGCGCGGATCCGCTCAATCTGGTCGGCATCCTCACCCCCGGACCGCGACTGCCCGCCTTGGTCGGCAACCGGTTGTTGTACCGCGACGGCATTCCGGCCGCCGTGCTGGCCGGCGACGACATTCAGTTTCTGCAAACGCTCGACGGGGCGACGGAGTGGACGGCGCGCAAAGCACTGCTGCGGGGGCCGCTGCACGCGCCGTCGATATCGCCCAACCGCCAGGGCGACGCCCGACGCGAAGTCGCCGTCGCGGCGATCGAATAGCCGATCGGGCCATCATCGTCGGCGATCGGCGCGCAGTCTCCGGCGCCGTTTGTCCGGCGCGAGCGACCGTATGACTTACTTCCACCGCAAGCGTCAATCGCGCTATGCTCATCGCGCAAGGCGTGCCGCAACCGGAACCGAGGGATGCGCATGGCAAAGCCTTCTCGCAGGGAAATCCTAAGTCTGGCCGCAAGCGTCGCCGCGCTGCCGGTATTGCCGCGGATCGCAACAGCGCAATCCTATCCGGCACGGTCAGTGCTTTTGCTGGTCGGCTATGCGGCCGGCGGCCCAACCGACATCTGCGCGCGTCTGATCGCCGACTGGCTGTCGAAGCGGCTCGGTCAGCAATTCGTCGTCGAGAACCGATCCGGCGCCGGCAGCAACATCGCCACCGAGGCGGCGGTGCAGGCGGCGCCGGACGGCTACACGCTGCTTCTGGTCTCGACGTCGAACGCCATCAACGCCACGCTCTATCCGCACCTGAATTTCGACTTCATGCGCGACATGGCGCCGATCGCCGGCATCATGCAGGCGCCCTCGGTGATGGAGGTCAATCCGTCGCTTCCCGTCAACAGCGTTGCCGAGTTCATCACTTACGCCAAGGCCAATCCGGGCAAAGTCAACATGGGCACCGCCGGCAACGGCAGCCCGCCGCATATGTTCGGCGAATTGTTCAAGACGATGACCGGCGTCCCCATGACCGTCGTCGGCTATCGCGGCGGCGGGCCGGCGCTGGTCGATCTGCTGGGCGGACAATTGCAGGTCATGTTCGAGGGCGTGACGTCATCGATCGGCTACATCAGGGCCGGCAAGCTGCGCCCGCTCGCGGTCACCTCCGCCGCGCGCCTGGCCGTGCTGCCGGATATTCCGACCATCGGCGAATTCGTGCCGGGTTACGCGGCGACCGGCTGGTTCGGCCTCGGCGCGCCCAAGAACACGCCGCAGCCGATCATCGACATGCTGAGCAACGAGGTCCAAGCCGCGCTGGCCGATCCGACAATGCAGGCGCGGTTTGCCGACCTTGGCGCCGCGCCGATGCCGATGGCGCCCGCGGAATTTGCCAAGCTCATCGCCGCCGAGACCGACAAATGGGCCAAGGTGATCCGCGAGGCCAACATCACGATGGACTAAAAGGCGCGCGGCCCTGGCGCGTCGGCAGCCCGATGGGACGGATTCGCATTCAACGCGCCCGAAGGCTGTTGGGGAAAGTGGGAGTCTCTGCCGCCGTCAATTCAAACCGAGGCACCAGTCCGATCGGAGATTGCGTTGCGGGGCAACCGGAAAGCTGCGAAAATTTGGGCCAAGCCGGGTCAAATGAGGAAACGTCGGTCAAGCGAGGCAGATCATGAAACACCTGTGCAAAATAGCGATCGTGGCGGCCGGAACATTCGCGGGTGCGTCGACGTCCTGGGCGGATACGCTCGCGATCCATCGCATTCCCGCGGCGCTCGCGGTCGACGCCGCCACCGAGACGGTCGCGGCCTGCGCCAGGCAGGGCTACCACGAAACCGCGGTGGTGCTTGACGCCGACGGCGCCACCATCGTGGCGTTGCGCGGCGACGGCGCCGGCATCCACACACTCGATAGCGCGCACGACAAGGCCTACACCAGCGTGTCGTTCAAGAATGACACGCTGGCCTTGGCGGAGCGCGCCAAAGGCGAGGACTTGATCGCGCCGTTGGCCAAGCTGCCGCACGTCATGTTCTTTGGCGGCGGCGTGGTCATCAAGCTCGGCGACGAGGTCATCGGCTCGATCGGCGCCGCCGGCGCGCCCGGGGCCAAGCTCGACGACGGCTGCGCCCATGCGGGGCTCGACAAGATCCGCGACCAGTTGAAATGACGCGCGGCGGCGTTGGCGGCGGCTCCCGCGCATTGCCGCGGACTTCTGCGTCGCCTTCGGCTCCGGAAGTTTCGCTGCACCGCACCAACCACCGCTTCGCGCGGTAACCGGGGCCGTGCACGCTGCCGGGACTGCACTCCCGGCCATTGCCCGCTGCGCAAGCCATCATGTTAGATTGCTCGGGGGATATTCCCACTGGGATCACGCAACGGGGGAACACATCATGCCGGACTGTGGGCAAACCATCGGCCGCGTCCTGTTTTCGGTCGTCTTCATTGTTTTTGGCTACCTCCAATTCACCAATATCGGCAACTACATTGCCAATCCGGCGGTGGTGAAAATCGCCGCCATGACCGGCGGCATCGTCGCGCCGACGGTGCTCGCCTATCTGGTCGCGGCGATCGATCTGTTCGGCGGCATTCTCATTCTTGTCGGCTACCAAACGCGCTGGGCCGCCATCGTCCTGATCGTCTTTGTCGCGCTGACGCTGGTGTTCGTCCACAATTTCTGGACCATGGACGGCCCGGCGCGCGCCGCCAATCAAGCCCATTTCTACAAAAACCTCGCGCTCATCGGCGGACTGTTGTTTCTCATCAAGCTCGGACCGGGGCGTCTGTCGTTGGATCATCATTTTTCCAAAGGCGCGACGCCCGCGCCTTAGCGCTTGATCCGGACAAAGCCTGCCCCCGGACTTGATCCGGGGGCGGCAACCGGTTTTCCGAAAAGATCATGCTCGATCACAATGCAAGAGTGCCAATCGATTTAATCTGAAACGATTGCGCTGTCTAGCGGGCACGCCCCGTCCTAACCGCCATCGCCGGCGAGCAGCGACGTGCCGGTCATCTCCTTCGGCTTCGGCAATTCCATGAGCGCCAGCAACGTCGGGGCGATGGCCACGCGATGGGCCGACTAGTCTGGCCGAACCATCGCAATTACTGAAAGCGGCCGCCTCAAAAGGAGTATATTCGTTACCGTTCGCTGGGTGAATGAGAGACGCCCTTATGTCGGAAAGAGACGATCGCCAGCTATCCATCGTTGTCGGCGGAAGGACCGTCGGCGAGAACCTACAGCGCGCCGTTGAAACCGGAAAGGTGGCCCGGACCGAAGGCGGCAGGTTTAAGTTGGCGCAATTTCCAAAGGAGGGTAACGAATTGGCCCTTGATCCATATATCGGCCGGGCCGGCGATTTTGGAGCGCCTTGCGCCTTCCTCAACGGTTTTATGTTTCAATATGTCTACGCGGAGGAGGCGGTCCCTTTCGGCTGCCGCGACTGCTACAAGGTAAAGGTCGTCTCCGATACGATGCGCCAACTGATGGCGGTCAAGGAAATTTCGGAATTTATTCCATGCACCGCCAAAAGCGGTGCTGAGATGAACAATGGGCTAACTCAGCATCTCTACGGTACGTATTTCTATAACTGGGGACTTTCCAAGGCGCGTGAGCTCTACAAGACTGTCCGCGCCAAGGTCGATGCTCATCCGAAGCTCGGACCGGCAGTCAGGATGTTGATCAAACGCGGATGCACGAACTATGAGCGGAAATGCGGCCCTTCGGACAAGTACACATTTGATCCGAAACTGAAGGATATAGAGGATTACCTGGCGCCGAAATTCATCGATTCGCCCGCGCCGCTGGGGAGAAAAGCGTACGACCGAATGAGAATATTCGAGATGATGCAAGCGGCATACCGGATCGGTGACGAGACCTATAAGGATTTTAATGGTGGCCGAAGCCTATACCCGCCTATCGTGACATACGATCCGGAATAGCCAATTGCTCAAGGAATGAGCCGCTTCCGGTCGTGGCGCCGATTGATGGCTAAGCAACCGGATTGTTATGCCGCTCCGCTCTCCGCCGGGAGTGGCATAAGAAGCGTATCGTAGTTACATCGTCGCATCACATTGCCATGCGCGGCCGTGATGTATGCGGCCTGCTCCGGCAGCATTGATCGCCGCCAGCCGTCAACCGTCCCTTCGCGGAAGAATGCGGCGGCCCGGCGCGGCTTCTCGATGAAGCCCGTCGTGCGCTCCTGCTCCTGCAAGCGGGCGAAGCTCGCTGCGTCGACCGCGGCTGTAATCCGTTCGCGATCGCACGGCAAACCGAGAAAGGCGACAACGGCGCTGAATGCGCCATGTGGGTCGCGATGCATATCCTCGTAGCGCACCAGATGCACCGGAAATGGCGCGCTTAGCCACGATTCGACATGATCGCGCCACGCGCCGAGTCGCGGTTGCTGATGCCGGGACAGCCGACCGGGGGCGGCCGAAGCCGCACGTGCCGGATCGTCCATGCGGACAATCGTCTCGTCGATGGTCTCAGCGAGATGATTTGCGTACGAGACCGCTACGGCACGCGGATCGCGCACGATATAGACCGCGCCGAATGTAACCGCGGTGGGAAACAGCGGCTCGCCAGCGGGTGTCATCAGATAGGCATCGTGCGCCTTGCAATAAAGCGGCTGCTCCGCTTCCGCCGACCAGATCTCATAGGCGCGCGGCCGCAGATTGATTTCCTGTTCGATGGTGAGGTCGGCGCTTTCGAGGCCAATTGCCTTATCGAACCAGGCGCGGTTGGTCGCGATCAAGCTCATCAATGGCATGGAGTTAAAATCCGCAGGCCGTCCGGACAACAGGCTGGCGAGAGCGACCCGCAGCCAGGTGTTGCCCGATTTCGGATAGGAGGCCAGCCACCAGATGCCTGCCACGGCGCTACCCTTCCGGGGCCACGAGCAATTGCGCTGCGGCCTCACGAAGACCCGCGAGGCCTTCCGGCACCATGAGGCGCCAAAATCCCACCCCGGCGGACGCCAGCCGCGAAACGCCGCAAAAATGGCTGTGCTCGCCCCAGCGCGCGGGCCGGTCGCGGTGAGTGAACGCAATCGTACAGCGCATTCGCCGCTTGCGCGCCGCGCAGCCGATTTAGTCGCGCCGGAGGCAGTGCATTGCGAGCCAGCTGCACGACGGCAGCGAGCTTATAAGGTTCGAACGGGATGCCGATGCTACAATCGAAAAAATACCTTTCCTTATGCTCCAGCGCGCGCTTGAGCCCGTCAGTGGCGACGCCGAGCTCGACGAGAGCGTCGCGCCACAATTGCAGCCGCGCGCTACCCGGCAGCGCCACCACGTCTCCGTTGTTGCGTGCATCGACAACGCAAATGTCATCGGCGATTACGCATTGGTCCTGCGCCGCCAAAAGCGCGGCCAGCGTCGATTTGCCGGCTGCACCGTCGCCGCAAAGCACGACGGCGCGCCCTTTGATGACGACGACGCTGGCGTGCAACGGCAATAGCTCCCGTTGATGCCACAGCACGGCCTGGATTGGTCCGGTGAGAATTGCGCTCAGATTGGACGGCGCCGGACCGGCTTCCGGCTCGACCGTGATCTCATTGCCATTGCGGACCAGGATGCGGCCGGTGCCCGGCAGGACGAGCAGATATTCGCCCGCGCCGCTGGTCTGGAAGATCGGCGCGATGTAGTCGGGCTGGTTGAGCCGTGATGGAACTTCGCCGAGGCGACAATCGACATCCGCTGGAGCACCGGCGGGACCATCCCATTCCGGCAGTGCAGGCAAATCGAAATGCGAAGCAAGCTTAAGACCACAGAGCCGATAGGCGTGATACATGCCGCGCTCTCCGCCGGCGAACGCTTGCATCAGGCCAGCCTCACCGCGTCCCGCGCCGCCATGCTTTCGAGCAGCGCTCGGACGTCCGCCGCGATCTTCGCGCGGTCGGCGTCATAATCGGCGGAGAGAGGCTCGATCAGATCGGCGAACGCGCAAGGAGGCTCGATGCGCTTCCAGATGTCGCTGCCGATGTCGTCCAGGCCGAAATACTGTTCTTGCTCGATGCTCATCATCACCACCTTGCCGTCGATCTCCGAGGTCAGGACCGAAGGGCTGCGGGAGACGATGGTCGAACCAACGATGCGGCTTGTCGTATCCGCGCTGTCGGAAGTGCCGCCTGTTTGCATTGCCTTTTGCTGCCTCAATTGCCGAAGCACACTTTAGTTTTAACCGCCCGCGAAGTCGAGAACGCTAAAATCCTCAGCAAGAACGCCGCAAACGCTTCGTGGTCTCGACCGGCGGACTTGCAGTCAAGCCCTTCGTCTATTCATTGCCGCCTTCGACCCAGCGTATGAACCGGCCGACATGCAGGGCGCCTGTCAGCGCCAGCCGGTATTCGCCGAAGCGATATTCGGCGGCTTGCTCATCCTTGGGCCATTGCGCCATCAGCCGCTTCAGGCGGGGCAGGTCGAGCAGCCGGCGAGCCAGCGGCGAGGCTTCCAGGCGCTCGATGTCGCGAGCGATGTCGGCGCGCTTGGCGTCGAGCGAACGGAACCAAGTCGGAATGTTGGCACCAAGCCGGCGCTCGTCGATGATCTCGCGCGGCAGCCGGTCAGCCAGAACGCGCCGCGCAAACGACCGCGGCACGCCGTCGCGGCGGAACATCGGCTCGGGCACCGCAAGCACGAATTCGAGCAGCCGCCGGTCCGCGTGCGGATCGCGAACCTCGTGACCGACGATCTCGCCCGCCATGGCCCGCATATCGCTGGCATATTGATTGAGATCGAACACGCGAGTGGCCCGCCAGCGCGCGGCATTTCGATCGGACGGGCCGAACCAGGGGTCGAACCGCTGCTCGCGCCATCGCCGCGCCAAACCGGATTGGGCGATGAAAGCGGGGTTCAGCGCGCTGTGATTGGCGACGCTGTCGGGATCGCGGCCGCGCAGCCGATAGATCAAGCGGCGCATCCAGAACGGCGCCGTCGGCATGAATACTTCGGCGGCAAAGGTGCGGGCGAGGCCGCGATCGCTTTGCTGCGCGACCGCGCGCAGCTCATGGGCGAAGGCGCGCCATTGCGCGCTACCAAGAAGAGCGACCAGGGAAAACGTCCCAGCCCAGGATAATCCGAAATTGCCGTAATTGCCGATCAGCACCACGCGATGTCCGGCCGCGTGTATGGCATCGGCAAGGCGGCCGCCGATGGTCATCGGATTGAGCGACGGCAAGCCGGCGCGGACAAAATGACGCGTGTCGTCGTCCGCCGTGGCGCGACTGGTGCCAGGAGCGACAAAGCGCACGGTCAGGCTCGGATGCATGCGCGCCAGCGCCTCGACCTTGTCGCGCTCGTCGAGGTAACGGGACGGACCGACGTCGATCCGCGTGCCGGGTGGTGGCACCACGGAAAAACAGGTGATGCTCTCCGCCAAGCCGAGCCGTGCCGCCGTGGCCGCAATCGCCGACGAATCCAGGCCGCCGCTGGTCGCTATGGCCACGCGCGGCGTGTCGCGCGTCGCCGACGCGACTGCGAGGTCCAGGAGCTCGCGCGCGCGTTCGATGTAATCCTCTTCGCGGGTGTAAGGGGGCGGAGCGTCGAAGTTGGGGGTCCAGTACTTGCGCGATTGGATGCCGTCATGATCGATGGTCACCGATGTCCGGGACGGAACGCGCTCGATGCAGCGGTAGAGCGTGCGTTGCTGTTCGCGAAGATTGCCGGCGATGAATTGCGCGAGTGCGAGTTCGTCGATCGCGCGCGGCACGCCGGGCATTGCGAGCAGAGTGCGGAGCGTGGTCGCGAAGGCGACGAATTGCGGCCCGCGATGGTAGAACAGTGGCCGGTTGCCCAGGCAGTCGCGCACCAACGTGAGGCGCCGCGCCTCGGCTTCCCATAACGCGAATGCAAAAGCGCCGAGGCACCGCGCCACGCCGTCATCGCCGAAGCGTTCGTGCATGGACAGCAGCAGGCGCGCATCGGACGTGCGGGCGAGTTCCGCCCCGCCAAGGCCCAGGCTGGCGCCGAGCTCCTCCCGATTGTCGAGACGGGCGAGCGCAGCAAACAGCAGGCACTCATCCGCTCCGGTCAACGGGTCCGCCTCGCCGGCCAGCTGCGCGGCCGCCGCCGGATGCCATTGAACGAAAGCCGCGCCGGTAACCCGACGCGTGATCGTCCGCCCTCCATATATCGCGATGATTGCCCTGGAAGCCGACGCCAGCGCTTCGCAATCAATCGGCGCACCGTCGAACGCGACGAGGCCGGCAAGTGCAGTCATTGCCGTGGATGTGCCAAAAGGCCCGGTCGCTCAGAAGTGCCGCCTAACTCTGACTGAGTGCGCTCGTCGCGGCATCATGGCCGCCGTTGCCCTGCGCATCGGTAGATGCGAGACCGCTGACAAGGAACTGTGGTGCATGCCAAGTTTTGCGGAGCGAGGTCTTAGTCTCTGGTTGACCGCCCTCTTCAGTCTCTGGCTCATGTCTCTCGTTCATTGCTTGCCATCCCACATGTTTCGACCAAGAAGTCTTCGAGGCAGGCGTCGCGACATCTTACAAATACCGATGGCTGACAAGTGATTATACCGCTATCTTTCCAACGCCGCCACACAATGATATCAGTCCTTCGTCCTACTGGGGGATTGTACTTCGGAATTCGAGTTCACCCGAAAGGCCGCAACGAGGGTTCCGGCGAAATGACAAGGGAGCTTCCCGCCAGGGCTAGGGTCGCGTTATTGCGTCAAGCCGTGCGGACGCGGCCGCAATCGGCGGCGCTGCTATGTGAGCTCTCGGCAGCGCTGGCAAACGCCGGAGAGGTGCGCGAAGCGGCCAGGCTGTTCCGCCATGCCTACCTTTTGCAGCCCCGCGTTTGTACCAAAGCGCTGGTGAGTGCTGAGTTTGCCAGCGCCGCGAAGTTGCGCAATTATGCCTCCGCATTGATCGACAATGGTGTGGCGTATTCAATGGTTATCGCCGCACTCGCGATTGGCGAAGCGCGTTCGGGCAACAGGGCCGCGGTGCATCGGCTGGTAGATTACGACCGGCTGTTCCGAAGCTACATCATGGACGCACCGGATGGCTATGATCAAATCAGCTTCCATAGCGCTCTCGCCGCCGAAATCAAATCCGATCTGACGTTCAATGATGCGCCTCCGAATCGGGCGATCCGGCGCGCCTGGCACCATAGCCTGACCAAAACTACGTTGCCGACCAGCAGTGCCTGGCTACAGGCTGTCCGGCGCGAGGTCGATCGGTACATCGCCGCTCTGCCGGAAGCATCCGATCACCCGTTTCCGATGTCGCGCCCGGCCGAATACGTCCTGTCCGCCTGGGGCATCGTCTCAGATGGCGCGAGCTATCATGCACCTCACATTCACGTGCGGGCGTGGCTAAGCGGCGTTTTCTACGTCATCCGCCCCCAGGTGTCGCACGATGCAGACCGCCGGTGCGGCTGGCTCGAGGTCGGACCGCCCGAAGAACTATACGGCGTTTCCACGGCTGACGGCTGGGCGGAAAGGACCATCACACCCGAGCCGGGCCGCTTGGTGCTGATGCCTGGATATTTTTTCCATGGCACGCATCCGATGGGCGTCGATGAGGAGCGCATTTGCATCGCCTTCGACGTGGTGCCGGTCGAGCTCGCCGGCGCAGACGCGGATTCGATGGAAATCGACTGTCCCGGCCAGCCCCGGACATAATGGTCGCTGCCGAGCGCGGCGCTTTGACAGTCGTTTAAAAACCAACCCGAATTGCTCGAAAGCAATGGCTACTCAGTTGGAATAAACCCGTGGCACCCGAACAGACATTGGAACTCGACGGTCGTTTCGAGTGGTCGCAGGAAAAGCGCTGCCCGCACGGGACGATCCGTGACGTGCTCGGCGTGCCGACTATCTCGGCCATGCTCGACTATCTCGAAGGGCGGCAGGCCGACTTCGCGCCGGGTTACATCCAAAATCGCAAGACCGGGGAGCGCGGTCCAATTTCACCGCTCGGCAGCCCACTCTTCTTGAAGGACCTCGGGCCTTTTCGGCCTCAGTTCGAGAGTGTCATACGCGTGATCGCGCCCATCGCCTTGGCGCAATTCGGCCTGAGCGAAGCGGCGATCGAGCCACGAGAATTCTCATTCGCTTGGTATGGCGACGGCGGCTATTTCAAGACTCACGTCGATACGGTGGAGCGGATCGAGCGTGTCCGGGTCCTGTCTTGCGTTTATTATTTTGCCGAGACGCCGCGCCGCTTCGACGGTGGCGAGCTGCGGCTATACGGCTTTGCCGATCCTTTCCGCGGATCAGCGCGGCCGATCGTGGATGTCGCGCCCGACACCGATAAGTTAGTGATTTTTCCAAGCTGGCTGGATCACGAGGTATTGCCGGTCCACCTTCCGTCGACGGCGTGGCGCGACGGCCGCTTCACAGCCAATTGTTGGATTTACAGAGCGTCCGCCGCTTCTTGACAGTACCCGTCATTGGCCCCGATTTAGTATCATGCTGTAATGCTTCTTCCTGACAAGACAGGTCTACAGGCTGATCACCTCGACACCGCCATATCGAACCGCACGGCGAGCGTCGGTGTGATCGGGTTTTAACATCGTCCAAGGCACCCAATAAAGCCACCCGATCGGCAGAGCGAATGAGGCTTTCGCAATGCGTCAAAATGACAGTCGCGTACCGCTCCTATGGGTCATTCGCGACCGAGGTGAACCCAGTGGAAAGTCCGCTATTGCCAATGCCGGACATCGCAGCTCGGCGAAAAACGAGGGATGAGAGTGATAGCTTTGGTGGGAATTCGTGGCTTGACAAGCCTTCGTTCATATAAGCCGTTATCCGAGATGACGAGAGACTCGGTTTCGCGGATAATTATCGTCGTCTTCGATCCAACGTGGGGAGTAAAAACGGCAAGGACGCCGCGAAGCGACTCGGGGCGTTGCATTCCGGATTGCTTCACTCCGCTCGCAATGCCGGGCAATCGTTTCGAACCCGCTTCAGACTAATTGCCGTCGCCGGCGAGCAGCGAGGTGCCGGTCATCTCCCTCGGCTTCGGCAATTCCATCAGCTCGAGCAACGTCGGGGCGATGTCGGCGAGGCGGCCTTGCGCGGCCAGCGCGCGGTCGCCGACGCCGACCAGCAGGACCGGCACCGGATTCGTGGTGTGCGCGGTGTGCGGACCGCCGGTCTGCGGGTCGCGCATCATTTCGCAATTGCCGTGGTCGGCGGTGACCAGGAGCGCGCCGCCGGATTGCTCGATGGCCGCGACGATACGGCTTAAGCCCGCATCGACGGTCTCCACCGCCTTGATGGCGGCTTGCAGGCTGCCGGTGTGGCCGACCATGTCGGGATTGGCATAGTTGAGGACGATCAGGTCGTAGTGGCCGGAATTGATCGCCGCGACCGCCTTCTCGGTCAGTTCCGGCGCCGACATTTCGGGCTGGAGATCGTAGGTCGCGACCTTCGGCGACGGCACCATGATGCGATCTTCGCCCGCATAGGGCTCCTCGCGGCCGCCATTGAGGAAATACGTCACGTGGGCATATTTTTCGGTCTCCGCCATGCGCAATTGGGTGCGGCCGGCCTCCGCCACGACCTCGCCGAGGATGTGCGCCAGCGTCTGCGGCTGAAAAATCGTCGCCATCCGCTTGTCCAGTTCTTCGCTGTACTGCGTCATGCCGACGGCGGCGGCGAAGCGGACCAGGCGCCGCCGCGGGAAGCCGGCAAAATCCGGATCGAGCATGGCGCCGAGAATCTCGCGCACCCGATCGGCGCGGAAGTTGAAGCACAGCACCCCGTCGCCGTCCGTCATGCCCGCATAGTCGCCCACCACCGCCGGCGCGATGAACTCGTCGAACGTGTTGCTGGCGTAGGCGTCGGCGATGACGGCGGCGGCGTCCGCAAAGTGCGGACCGTCGGCCTCGACAATTGCCCGGTAGGCCTTCTCGACGCGATCCCAGCGCTTGTCGCGGTCCATCGCGAAATAGCGGCCGCACACCGTGGCGATCTTGACCGACGCCGGCAGCGCGGCCATCAGGCGCTTTAAGTCATCGGCTGCGGATTGCGGCGGCGTATCGCGGCCGTCGGTGAACGCATGCAGGCGCGTCGGCACGCCGGCGGCGGCGAGGATTTTCGCCAGCGCCGCGGCGTGATCCTGGTGCGAATGCACGCCGCCCGGCGAGGCCAGGCCGACGAGGTGACAGGTGCCGCCGCTTTGCTTGAGCGTGGCGATCAGCTCGACCAGCGCCGGCGCACGCTCAATCTCGCCGTCGGCGATGGCGGCGCCGATGCGCGGCAGATCTTGCATCACCACGCGACCGGCGCCGATATTGAGATGACCGACCTCGGAATTGCCCATCTGGCCGCCGGGCAGGCCGACATCCTTGCCCGACGTGTGCAGCAATCCGTGCGGCCCGGTCTGCCACAGCCGGTCGAATGTCGGCGTCTTGGCCTGGCGTACGGCGTTGTCGGCCGCGTCGTCGCGCCAGCCCCAGCCGTCCAGAATGACCAGCATCACCGGGCGGCGTTTCTGCATCGTCGGTTCCCTCTGCCGCTCTGCCGCAATCGCGACCTATGTGGTCGATCGGCGTGCGCCGGTCAATGCAGCGTGGCGCGTTCGCCACGCCCGCGAAAAAACCGCGCGCGGCTTTACCATAAGGCTGGCGCTGTTCTTGTTATCCGCTCGCCCGCCATGCGTAGTGCAGCCGATGTGGCGAATCTGCGTTGCCAGCCTCCTTGTCGTCGCAACCCTGTCAGCGCCGGCGCGCGCCGTCGAACGGCCGCCCCAGTTCGTGGTGATGGCGTTCGACAATTGCACCGAGCTCGAACGCTGGCAGGAACTCAAGGACTTCGCCGCCGCCATGAACGGCAGCGGCAGCCCCCTGCACTTCACGTTCTTCGTCAGCGGCGTCAATTTCATCGCCAACGCCTTCCGCGACGTCTACGCCGGCCCGGGGCAGCGGCGCGGCGGCTCGAATATCGGCTTCGGCGGCACCGCGGACGAGGTGCGGCAGCGCGTCGACTACGTCAACGCGCTTTACCAGCAGGGCCACGAAATTGCCTCGCACGCGCTCGGCCATTTCAGCGGCCGCGGCTGGTCGGCCGGCGATTGGGGCAAGGAATTCACCGCGTATCGCGACGTGCTCGCCAATGTCGGGACCATCAACGGCCTGGGCAGCGATGTGAAGCTGGCGTTTCCGGCCTCGGCCGTGATCGGTTTCCGCGCGCCCTATCTCGACGCCAGCCCCGCTTTGTATCCGGCGCTCAAGGCCAACGGCTTCCGCTACGACACCTCGGGCGACAGCGCGCCCGATGCCTGGCCGGAGAAGATCGACGGCATCTGGCGCTTCAATCTGGCGCGGCTCAAGCTGCACGGCACCGCCAAGAACACGCTGTCGATGGACTACAATTTTTTCATCGCGCAGTCGCGCGGCGCGGTCGAGCCGCACCGCCGCGCGTTCTTTCGCCAGCAGGTCCTGGCGACCTACCTCGACTACTTCAAGTCCAACTACGTGGGAAACCGCGCGCCGCTCAATATCGGCCATCATTTCTTCGATTATCAGGACGGCGCCTACAAGGAGGCGCTGATGTCGTTCGCCCGGCTGGTGTGCGGCTTGCCGGAAGTCCGCTGCATCAGCTATGCGGCGCTGGCCGATTACATGGACCAGCAGAGCGCCACGACGCTGGCGGCCTTTCGCAACGGCGATTTTGCCCACGCGATCGAGCCGACGCTGAGCGTCGCCGGCTTGTAGAAGGCCGGCTTACGCCGCGGCGGCGACCTGGCCGGCTTCCCAGCCCAGCATGGCGCGCTTGCGGGTGACGCCCCAGTGATAGCCGGTCAGGTCGCCGGCCTTGCCGACGACGCGATGGCACGGCACCACGAAGGACACCGGGTTCTTGCCGACCGCGGCGCCGACCGCGCGGGCCGCGGCCGGCGTGCAGACCTTGCCGGCGATGCCCGAATAGGTGGCGAGCCGGCCCATCGGGATTTGCAGCAGCGCTTCCCAGACCCGGACTTCCCAGTCGGTGCCGATCAGCACGACGCGCAGCGGCTCACTCGGCCGCCACTGCGCCGGATCGAAAATGCGCTGCGCGATCGGCGCGGTGCGCGCCTGGTCGGCACTGTAGGTCGCTTTCGGCCAGCGGCCTTTCATGTCGGTCAACGCCGCCGCTTCCTCGCCGGGATCGGCGAAGGCCAAGCCGGCAAGGCCGCGGTCGGTCGCCATGACCAGGGCTTTGCCGAACGGTGAAGCGTGAAAGCCGAAGTGAATTTGCAAGCCTTCGCCGCCGGACTTCCATTCGCCCGGCGACATCGCCTCGTGGGTGACGAACAGGTCGTGCAGGCGGCCGGGACCGGACAGGCCGACCTCGTAGGTGGCGTCGAGCACGCTCGCGGAGTCGCGCAGCAATTGCCGGGCGCCGTCGAGCGTCAGCGCCTGCAGGAAGGCCTTGGGGGTGAGGCCCGCCCAGCGGCGGAACAGGTGATGCAGTTCGGTCGGCGTGACGCCCGCGGCCTCGGCGATGGCCTCGACTTCGGGCTGCTCGCGCCAATGGCCGCGGATATGGCCGATGGCGCGGCGCACCACGTCATAATCGGCGGCCGCAATGGCGAGCGGGGTCGGGTCGGCGATACGGTCGGGCGACAGCATGGATGCCTCCATCGGTTGCTCCTGACTTAGGCGGCAAAGGCGCCTCAAACCACCCGATTTCTGGCAGGCTAGCGAATGGCGATTGGCGAATAGCGCGTGGTGCCGAATCTTCCCCTATTCGCTCCTCGCCATTCGCTATTCGCCCCCTAGTCAAACACCGTCCGCGTCGGCCCGCGCTTGGCCTCGCCCAGCGCGTCCGACAGCGCCCCGGCGAAGCTCGCCTTCTCGTCCGGTCCGAGAAAGCCGGCGATCGACAGCCGGCGGCCGTGGGACACCAGGAACAGCCGCTCGATGCCGAATTCGTCGTGGACGATGCGCTCGAGCCGCACCCAGACCGGATTAAGCGTCCATTCGCGCAACTCCCCGCGGGCATTGACCTTGCGCAGCGTGAGCTCGGACGCCGTCACCGTCACCACCTCGTAGGCCCGCGCGGCCCGGAAGTTGGCGCGAAACGCCCAGTACACCAGCAGCACGTCGAGGCCGAAAAAGCCGCACACCGGCCAGGCGCCGAGCATCACGAAGACCACGCCCGAGACAAAGCTCACCCCGCCGATGCACAGCATGAAGATCAGAAAGCCGGTCGAGCCGAGCGAGCGATGCGGCGTGATCACCGCCGAAAAGATCTCGCGCTCGGCAGGCGGGGCGCTGTCGGCGCGGCCGGGATTGTTGTCGCCATTCATGACGGTCATTATACGAGCAAGATGGCGCGAAAGACCACCAGGCAAAGCCTGCGGGCTGCCCGCACTGTGTCCTCCCCGGCACGCCGGGGAGGCAAGGCAGGGGGCAAGGCCGCCCGCGTCAAAGGCGGCAAGGCGCGGGCCAAGGCCGACATCAAGGCCGCCCACGGCGCGCTGCCGCAATGGACGCCTGCGGAAATCGCCGAAGCGTTCCGCCGCTTCGAAGCCGCCAATCCGGCGCCGCGCGGCGAACTGGAGCACATCAATCCGTTCACGCTGCTGGTCGCCGTCGTGCTGTCCGCGCAGGCCACCGATGCCGGCGTCAACAAGGCGACGCCCGCTTTGTTCAAGGTCGCCGACACGCCGGAAAAAATGGTCACGCTCGGCGAGGCACGGGTCCGCGATCTGATCAAGACCATCGGGCTCTACCGCACCAAGGCGAAGAACGTGATCGCGCTGTCGAAACAGCTCATCGCCCTGCACGGCAGCAAGGTGCCGCACGATCGCGCGGCGCTCGAGGCGCTGCCCGGGGTCGGCCGCAAGACCGCGAACGTGGTGCTCAACATCGCGTTCGGCGAGCCGACCATCGCGGTCGACACCCACATCTTCCGCGTCGGCAACCGCACCGGCCTCGCCGTCGGCAAGACGCCGCTCGAGGTCGAGATGAAGCTGATGCAGGTCGTGCCCGAGCGCTACCGGCTGCACGCCCATCACTGGCTGATCCTGCACGGCCGCTACATCTGCCAGGCGCGCCGGCCGCTGTGCGAGAAATGCCTGATCGCGGATTTGTGCAAATGGCCGGGCAAGACGGTGAACGCGGCGCCTTCTGAGAAGAGGCGAATGGCGAATAGCGAGTAGCGAATATGATATGGCGCCATTCGCCACTCGCCATTCGCCATTCGCTATTCGCTGTTCGCCAGCCTTTCCGCCGCCATCTTCACCAGCGCCGCGCGATCGAGCTTGTTGGTCGAGGCGAGCGGCAGGTCGTCGACGAACCAGACAAAGCGCGGGTGCGCATAGGCCGGCGCGTGGTCGAGCGCGAACTGCTTGACCGCCGCGCCGTCGAGCACCCGTCCGGCCTTGGCGACGACGAAGGCGACCGGCTTGGCGCCCTTGATGTCGTCGTCGATCGGGATCACCGCCGCCTGGGCGATATCGGGATGGCGCTCCAGCATGCGTTCGACGTCGGCCGGATAGATGTTCTCGCCACCGGAGACGAACATGTCGTCGGTGCGGCCGACGAAATAATGAAAGCCGTCGGCGTCGCGGCGAAACACGTCGCCGGTGATGTAGAAGCCGTCCGGCGTCAGCGGCCCCTCGGGGGAGGGTTGGGTGGGGGCGGGCCGATTGTGATAGCCGAGCATCAGCGCCGGGCATTTCATTTCGAGCACGCCCTGATCGGCGTCGCGATCGTCGCCGTCGACCAGGCGCAGCGCCACCTTGGGGTGCGGATAGCCGACCGACAGATCGGGCTGCGGCAGGCCGCGCGGATGCGGCCCGAACACCACCGGGCCGGCCTCGGTGGTGCCGTAGGCGTTGGTGACTGCGGCCTGCGGCAGCGCGGCGCGCAGCGCCGCCATCAGGCTGGCGCTCACCGGCGCCGAGCCCATGCGGACGAATGCGACGCTGGACAGATCGGTGCTCCGGAGCAGCGCGGTTTCACGCAGCATCATGGCGATCATCGGCGGCACCGCGGTGAGCCAGGTGCAGCGGTAGCGGCCGATCGCCGCCACATAGGCCGATGCCGAGAACTGCGGCAGCAGCACGATGGTGGCGTGCGCCGCGCAGGCGAGCTTGGCCAGCGCCAGCGCGTTCATGTGGTAGAGCGGCGCCGCGATCAGATAACGATGGCGATCGAGGCCGGCGGCAAGCCGCGTCTCCACCACCCAGATGTGGCTCTGGTGCGAGAGCACCACGCCCTTCGGCGTGCCGGTCGAGCCCGACGTGTAGAGAAACATCGCCGGCTCGTCGGGCTCCGGGATGACGGCGTCGAACGGCCCGGGATCGAGGAACGCGTCGAACGCGGCGCCGAACGTCACGCAAGCGATGTCCGCCGGGCAATCCGCCAGCCGCGGCGCATCGCAGAACACCAGCCTGGCACCGGCGTCGCGCAAGATGAAGGCGATAGTCTGGCGCGGGAATTTGAAGTTCACCGGCACCGCCACGAAACCCGCGCGCATGATGCCGTAATAGGCCGCGATATAGTCGGCGCGGTTGGCGGCAACGAGCGCCACGCGGTCGCCGCGCCGCAAGCCGCGCGCCACCAGCGCGCGCGCCACGCCGTTCGCCATGGCGTCGAGCTGTGCGAAGCTGAAGTCGCGGGGCCCGTGCTCGCCGCCGAGATCGATGATCGCGATCTTCGACAGATCGCGATCGCGCGGCATCAGGTCGCCGAGATTGGTGAACGGCGGCATCATGATTGAGCGGATATAATCACATGAGCCGTGCGGCATATAACAGAGCTGCGGTGATATCTTCATCTTGCAAATACGGATAGTCGCGAAGGATATCGCCGCGGGCTGAGCCTGTCGCTAGCATCTCCAAAATGTCACATACGCGAACCCGCTGTCCCCTGATGCAGGGCCGCCCGTGGCAAACATTGAGGTCGGAGGTGATGCGTTCCAAATAATCCATGCTTCACCGACTATGCTTTCGCCGGCGCCGTGAAGTAGGTGCCGCGGCCGCTGGCGACGAGCTTGCCGTCCTGGTCGACGATCTCCGCCGCCGCGGTGGCGAATTGGCTGCCGAAGCGGACCACCTTGCCGCGGGCGATGAGGTCGCCCGGCAACGCCGCGCGATGATAATCGACCCGCATGTCGATGGTCGGCACGCCGCGGCCGGTCTGTTTCACCATGGCGAAATCCGCCGCCAGATCGATCAGCGCCGCGAGGATGCCGCCGTGGGTGTAGCGCCGTTCCAGATTGACCACCCATTCCTCGCGCCACCTCGCCTTGATCTCGATTGTGTCGTCGCCGACCGCCAGCACGGTGAGCCCGAGCCACTGGTGAAACGGCGCGCGGGTGATCAACGCTTGGATTTGGTCGAGCGTGAGGTCGACAGCCATTGCCTGCACCCTACCATTTGTCATGCCCTGCGCAGGCAGGGCATCCAGTAAACACTGACGCGCCGGTGAATACTGGATCATCCGCCGGGCGCGGATGATGACAGCACCTCATGGCACCACCACCACCTTGCCGATGACCTCGCGGTCCTCGATCAGCCGCAGGCCGTCGCGCGCCTCTTCGAGCGGCAGCACCTTGTCGATCACCGGCTTCATCCGGCCGGCGGCGATCAGGTCCATCAGCGCCGCGAGGTTGTCGTCGTAGAAGCTGTTGGAGCCGATGATCTTCAGCTCGAAGCTCCAGACGTAGCGCAAGTCCTCTTTGGGGTCGTAGCCGGCGGTGGCGCCGCACACCAGGAGCTTGCCGCCGCGCTTGAGGCAGCGCAGCGACGGCACCCAGGTGTCGCCGCCGGTGAAATTGATCACGACGTCGACGCCGCCGTCGTAGGAGCGGCGCTGCGGCTTGCCGTATTTCTCGACCGCCCAGCGCGACCAGTCGGTGTCGCGGTAGTTCACCACCTCGTCGGCGCCGAGCGCCTTGAGCCGCTCGAGTTTCTCCCCGCTCGAGGCGCAGGCGATGACTTCGGCGCCCAGAAGCTTGGCCAGGATCACGCAGCCGGTGCCGACGCCGCCCGACGCGCCGAGCACCAGCACGCGCTCGCCGGCCTTGACGGTAGCGTGGGTGACCAGCATGCGGTGCGCCGTGCCGTAGGCGACCGGCAGCGCCGCCGCCGCCTCGAACGTGACGCCGGCGGGCATCGCCACCAGCTGATCCGCGGCGACGGCGCAATATTCCGCCATGCCGCCGTCGAGCATCTCGCCCATCAGGCCTTTGGCCTTGTTGACCGGATTGACCAGCACGCGGTCGCCGATCGTCCAGCCGGCGACGCCGGCGCCGACCTCGGCGATCTCGCCCGCCATGTCGAGCCCGATGATGACCGGCAGCGGCACCTTGATGCCCGGCATGCCCCGCACCGTGAACACGTCGTGGTAGTTGAACGCGGCGGCGCGCACGCGAATGACGACGTGGCCGGCGGCGGCCGCGGGCTTCGGATAATCGGGCACGACGTCGAGCGCGTCGAGGCCGCCGTGCCGGCGCAGCACCAGGGCGCGCATCGTGTTTTCGCTCACTCCGCATTCCTTTCATGTCATGCCCGCGAAAGCGGGCATCCAGTAAACCCGGCGCTGCCGGCGGATACTGGATCATCCGCTTTCGCGAAGGCGGATGATGACAATGGCGAACGGTCTCAGTAGCTTAGCGCGCGGCCGACAACAACCCACCGCAACCGGAGCCATGGATGCAGGAAAACTTCCGCCAGTTCCTCGACCGCCTGCGTCAGAACGGCGAGCTCATCGACCTGCACCAGCCGGTCGACATCCGCCATATCGCCACCCTGGTCGACCAGGCCGCCACCGCGCTCTATTTCCATAACGTGATCGGCTACGACATGCCGGTGGTGTCGGGCATCATCCGCACCAAGGAGCGCGCCGTGATGGCGCTCGGGTGCGAGACGTTCGCCGAGATCGAGCAGAAGCTGACGTCAGCCATCGCCAAGCCGATCCCGCCCAAGCATGTGGCGACCTCGCCCAGCCGCGAGGTGACGCTTCTCGGCGACGCCGTCGATCTCTACAAGCTGCCGATCCCGATGTCGTCGATCTACGACGGCGGCCCGATGATCACCGCCGGCGTGGTGATCGCGCGCGATCCCGAGCTCGGCTTCAATTCCGGCATCTACCGTTTCATCGTCAAGGAAAAGTCCTTGACCGGCATCGATCTGGTCACGCCCAACAACATGCGGATGTTCACCCAGCGGGCGCTGGAACGCGGCGAGCCGCTGCCGATCTCGATCTCGATCGGCACCCATCCGATCGAGATCACCGGCTCGGGCTATCGTGCGCCGCTCGGCGTCGACGAGATGGCGATCGCCGGCGGCATCCGCGGCGAGCCGGTTCGGCTGGCGCCGTGCGCCACCATCGACATGCCCTACATCGCCGACGCCGAGATCGTGCTCGAAGCGGAGATCCTGCCGACCGGCTGGAGCTTTCCGGAAGGCCGCTTCGGCGAATTCACCCGGCTGATGGGCGGGCTGCACTGGAACCCGCTGGTGCGCATCAAGGCGATCTCGATGCGCCGCGACGCGATCTACTACAACCTGCACATGCCGTGGGAGAACACCTGGCTCGCCGCGCCGACCCGCTACGCCGCGATCCGCCAGGCGCTGCGCACCGCCGGCGTGCAGGTCAAGGACATCAACGTCACGCTCGGCGGCTGTGCCTTCTGGCACGCGGTGATCGCGATCAAGAAGCAGCCGGGCGAGGGCAAGAATGCGCTGCTGGCTGCGCTGTCGGTGATGGATCTCAAGCACGTCGTCGTGGTCGACGACGACATCGACGTCAACGACCCGGCCGAGGTCGAATGGGCGATCGCCACCCGGGTGCAGGGCGACCGCGACGTCATGATCGTGTCGAACGCCCGCGCCAAGCCGCTCGATCCCAGCCTGCCGCAAGGCTACGGCGTGGTGCCGACCGGCGCCAAGGTCGGCATCGACGCCACCATGCCGGAAGGCATCCCGCGCGAATACTACGAGCGCATCACCTATGCGTACGCCGATCGCGCCAGGATCGACGACTACGTCAACGGCAAGAAGGACGCAGCCGGCGAGGCCGGCGACGACGCCGCGGTCGAGGCGCTGGCGGCGAAAATCCTCGACGTGATCGGCAAGGCGCCGCTGTACTACACCGACATCGCCGAGAAATTTGCAGCTTTCGATTTCCGCACCATCGCCCGCGCGCTCGGCCATCTGCACGCCACCGAACAGCTGTGGCAGGACCCGCGCGGCCGCATGTGCGTGCGCGGCTCGGAATTCGCCGCCAAGCCGCCGCGGAAATAATGCGCCCCGCCCGGTGTTTTGAGCAATACCGCCCGGAACGCCGCGTGAGGAGGCCGACAATGTCGATGCGGACAAAACTGGCATTGGCCGCCGCAATCGTTCTCGGCGCTGCCGTCCCGGCGGCGGCAAGCAAATCTCGCGTCCCCTATGGTCATCGGGCGACCCATGCGATCGGTTCTGACAGCGACCGTGGTGTTTGTCCGCCGTCTGGCGGCCCATCCTGCAGTGACGCCTGTCTGCCGACCGGCCCGCCGTGCCGAACCCATCCCGACGGCTGGTGACGCGCGCCCGGCGGCGTCATCATTGCGCCGTTTGCAATGCGGCCGAACGGCGGAATGCGCTTGGGGAAGCCTTAAGCTACTGTGTCAATTCCTCCGCGCGGCCTCCTGCAAGATCGCGATCATCCGTTCGATTACGTCGCCGACCGTTGATCGAGGCGGAAAGGATGTCTTCTCTTCGGTATTTTGCTCCCAATAGCCTTTCGGATGTGTGCGATAACCCACGATCTGGTAGCTTCCGTCACTCTCCTCAATGCTCCAGACTGACGCCCCACGGGCGAAGGCGGACCAGTTCTTCACGCCAGCATATTTCAGCAGGACAGGTGGCGGATAATTGTCCTTCGGACGGCGGATGATAATGTTCTTCCTGGCCATCGCGTCCAAAAACGCACGGCGTAGACCTTCGGTATTGGCGACAGGCAAAACAGCAACAGGTTCAATATCCGTGTAAGCCCCCGTCTCCCGTTTAGCCACGGTCGGCACATAGACAACGCCACGTCTCAGATAAGAGTGGAACAACATGGCGTCTTAGAACTCCGTGATAATGATCTCTACAGGATTTTTCAGCGCCTTCGCCCACGCTCGTACTTCCTCAATGGCAATGCGCTGCGTTTCGGTCATGCTGGCCTTAGGAATAGCTAAACTAAGCACCCGACCGGTAATACTTGAAGATTGAACCTCGTCACCGGCGAGATTGCCACCGTTATATTCCGACACGTCATTGACGTACCTGTTGAGTTTATATTTCAGTTGAGAAATGTCTCGGTAAGTGGCGGCATTGAGGTCGATGGATTTGATACTGGTTGCAACGCCGCTACTAAAATTATCTATCGTTTCAAAGTCGGGGTGTAGCGACTTATCGCTGAGTTGCTCCTCGAAATAGCGACCTCGAGAGGCCCAACCCCTTTTCCATGCTTCCGCGGGGGAGAGGATTGCCCCAAGTATAGCTGCATCAGTTACGATATCCCGGATGGGAACCCACGCAGGCGGATCAACGCGGGTAAAGGCATCGAGGCCATTGAGGAGTTTTTGCCGATCTTGCCGAGTGATGTCAGGCCGGAGCAGAACCGTCAGGGCACTATTGAGAGCGGCAGCGCTGCCTTGGTCGCCGGCATCGTAAAAATATCGTTTGATCTCGGCTCTGATCGCCTGTTCGTCTTGCGGCTTGGCGTTGGCCATCCATTCGATGAAGTCGGAGAGTTCGTCGATGCGTTGGTGTCCTGACGGCAGCCTGACCCAGTCGTCGCCAACGCTTGGCGAGGCATCCGAACGCTGCGTCGGATCGTCGTTTTGCGCCGTTCGGATTGGCGATGATTCGGTGCCTGAACCGTCCGTCGGAGCGAACCAGCCGGGATTTGGCGGCGTGCCGGTGCGCGGATGCAGGGCGGGATTCCAGTCGCTGCCGCCGGATTCGTCGCGCGTATATTTGATGAGGGAGTCTTCGGCCTCCATGCCGTCTCGCGCGGTATCGTTCGGCAGGTCGGGGATTCTCAAATGAACGGCGGCGATCCGCGCCAGGCAGGGATCATTGGCATTCAAAGCCGCGGCGACGGTGGCAAGGCCCGGCATGAGGCGCGCGACGGCAACGTCGGTCCGGTAGGCGCGGCACAGCAGGCGTTCGATCTCGCTCCGCTCCCGCACGATGAAGCCTTGGTCGCGCCGCTCGATCAGCGCCGTGCGGCCAAGGACCAAGCCATCTTTGGTGCAGGCGAGACCAAGATTGCGCTCGCCGGCTTCACTCAACCGCCAGACGTGAATCATCTGCGGTCCGTATCGTAATCAGAGACTATTGTCAATGGTACCGTGACTATCGATTGACAAACGTCACCGTTTAAGATACGAACTTCGTCTCGCTCACCTTAAGGACGTCAGCCGGCGACCCCGGCTGATGGAGCGAGTGCGGTGCCCGCGGGCGGCGGCTCGTCACCCCCGCTCCCGGGCGGCTCGGGCATCATGCCTGCCGGCACTATGACCGGCATGCGAGGTGCATCGCTGCAACCGGGTCCGGCGCCGGCGGGGGTAACCCGCCGCTTAGCGGCGCTGTAACCTGGGAAGCCTGGCCCGAGCTGAGCCTAAGGGATGCGCGAGTCCCTCTGGCAAGAGCCGTGGTGGAACGCCGGAAGGCGTGCTGCTCCCGTCGGGGCAGCGCCGCACCGCAAGGTGCGGAGGATGGTACTCAGCGTCTTTCGGCGTTCCGCTTCCTTTTTTCGTTTGTGGTTTGTAGTCCGGATGGAGCGCAGCGTAATCCGGGGCGGCGTTGCGGGCGTCAAAGCTGATTCCGGATTGCGCTTCGCTCCATCCAGGCTACGGGCGGGCATGATCGTGATGAAAGCCGGTGCCACCGCCGGCCAAGTCTGACGAAGATCGTGCTCGGAAGTATTTTTGTAAATGGCGTAGCAAAAACTCGGGCGCGCAGGCGTCGCGGGAACGCGCTCCCTTATCCTCCCCCGCGGCAGCGGGGGAGGGGGACCGCGCGCTTGCGCGGTGGAGGGGGCCTCTGACTAGCGGCTTCGTTGCCGCTGAAGAAGAGCTCGCGTGCTTGAGCGAAATTTGTTGTCGCCAAAGGGAAGGAGCTCGCACGCTTGAACAAGATTGGGACGCTTGAGGCGCGTCGAGGCCTGCGCCCCCTCCACCGCGCGGAGCCTGTCATCGGGCCGGCCACTGCGGGCCGGACCCGTTGGGGCGGTCCCCGTCCCCCGCTAGCGCGGGTGAGGATAATGCGAACGGCGCCCATAGATGACCAACGCCACCGCGATGTTGGCGATGAGCAACGTGACGGGGAAGACGCAGGTCGCCACCGAGATGCTGTCCATCGCCAACAGCGCCGGCACGAATTTCAGCCCGTTGAGCATGAAGGTCAGCGCGCTGTCGCTGTGCGGCCGGTGCCAGGCTTTGGTCAAGGTCGGACCGAAGCCCAACAGACTCACCGCGGTCGCCAGCACGGCCGAAACAGCCGGGCCGTGCGCGATGACGACATCTCGCGACGCGGCCGGGAGCGAAGCCGCCAGCAGCGCCGGCTGCCGCGACCACAGATAGAAGGCGAAGATGACGGCCGCGGCGAACAGGAAGGCCCATTCGTACCAGGGAAAGATCCGTTCGCCCTGCCACAGGCTCATGACGCACAGCAGAAGGCAGACCACCGCGGTCACGCCCGTGACCCAGCTTCCCGGCCCGGCCACTTGATCGAGCTGGACCAGATAAGTCGTGCCGGCCAGGATGCCGAAGATCAGCCACGACAGCGGATGCGGCCGCGCCGCGCCGTGCCAGGTCTGCCAGGCGTACATGGCGTAGGACACGACCGCGAGCGCCACCGCGAGCGCGCCCATGAGGTCCTTGAAAGCCACTCTATCCGGCCCCGCGAAGCGAAGCGCCGCGGGGGCGGACGCAGAACCGGATCACTCCGCCGCCGCCTTCGCCGCCGATTGCGGGGCGCGGTCGCGAAAGTGCGGCAGAACCTCCTCGGCAAGCGCCGTCATGTTGGCCCGCGCCATCTCGTTCGGCAGCGTGCCGAACTGGGTCTTGGTCAGCGAGGTGTTGAAACCGGCGAGGTCCTGATACGCGGCGAGCTTTTCGCGCACCGTCGCCGGCGAGCCGACGATCACCACGCCGGCGGCCATCAGCTCATCGAGCGACTGGGTCTTGCCGGTGACCTTGACGGCGCGCACCCGCTTCATCGAGGCCGTGTCGGTATAGCCCGGCGGCAGCAGCATCTCGGTCGGCATTTTCAGGAAATAATTCACCAGGGCTTCGAGATGCGGCCGCGCCTCCGCCACCGCCTTCTTGTCGGTTTCGGCCACATAGATGGTGTTCGACCACGCCAGCTGATCGGCCGAGGCCTGGTAGCCGGCCTTGTCGGCCTCGTCGCGATAGAGCCGGAAGAACCGCGCCACCGCCGCGATCGGGCTCAGCGTCTGGCAATAGGTGTAGCGCATGCGCGCCGCCCAGCGGATGGTCGAGCTCGAGCCTTGCGACGGAATCCAGATCGGCGGATGCGGCGTCTGATAGGGCCGCGGCCACGGATTGACGTAGCGGAACTGATAGTGCTTGCCCGCGAAGGCGAACGGCCCCGGCTCGGTCCAGGCCCGCACGATCAGGTCGTGCGCCTCGGCGAAACGCTCCTGCGAATGCGCCGGATTGACGCCGGTCGAATGATATTCGGCGCCGATGCCGCGCACGAAGCCGACGATGATGCGGCCGCGCGTGAGGTTGTCGAGCATGGCGTATTCTTCGGCGATGTTCAGCGGATTGTTGGTGAGCGGCAGCGCGCGGCCGAGGATGGCGATCTTGGCGTGCTTGACGCCGCGCGCCAGCGCGCCGGCGAGCACGCCGGGAATTGGCATCATGCCGTAGGCGGTCTGATGGTGCTCGTTGAGGACGACGCCGTCGAAGCCGAGCTGATCGGCGAATTCCATCTGGTCGAGATAGTCGTGATAGAGCTCGGCGCCCTTGTCCGGATCGTAGTGGCGGTTCGAGAACGTCACCCAGGCCGAGCCATGACGCTTGATGGCGTCGAGATCGACGGCGGCGTAGGGCATGAGATGGAAGTTGAAGAATTTCATGCCGGGGACCTTTCAGGCCGCTGTCCCCACCCTTGCCTGCCCGGTACGCGGGGCAGGGTAGGGCGGAGGCGCCGCGATGAAGGATTCCAGCGCGGCGACGAAGGCGTCGGGCTGTTCGATCTGCGGAACATGGCCGCACTTCGGGACGGTCACGAGCTGCGCGCCCGCAATGGCCTTCTGATAGGCGAGCGCATGGGGCAGCGGGAACATGCGGTCATGGTCGCCCCACACCAGCAGCGTCGGCACATCGATGCGGTGCAGCCACTTGGCGAGATGCGGATCGTGGCTGCGCGGCTGCCAGGTGAGCTTGGCGACCGTGGTGCGGTTCTTCAGCGTGACGTCTTCGAGCTCCGGGCGCAGCGCGCGGGCGATCATCGCGTCGGCTTTTTTCGGGTCGTAGAAAAAGTCGCGCAGCCGCTGTTCGTCGCTGCGCAGGAACGCGTCGATCTGCTCGGCACCGGCGACGTAAAGACCGGCCGCGCCGGCGAGCGTGAGCGAGGCGAGCCGTCGCGTCGAGCGCACCGCAAGCTCGGCCGCGACCCAGCCGCCGAGCGACAGCCCGACGAGGTGGACGCGTTCGAGCTGCAGTTCGTCGAGCAGGTCGAGATAGAAATAGGCGAGGTCATGGATGGTATCGAGCCAGTCCGGCGTGTCGGATTCGCCAAAGCCGGGATTCTCCGGCGCGATGACGTCGAACTTCTGCGCCAGTTGCTGCATGAACGGCAGCCAGTGCGCGCCCGACGCGCCATGCAGCACAACGAGCGGAGCGCCGGCGCCGCCGCGCATCAGCCGGATGCGGCAACCCCGGACCGCAATAACCGACGTCGAATAATCCGCCATCCACTGAGCTTGGTGGTTCGCGCACGCAGCGTCAAGACGGGCGCGGAGCGCGTCATATCGAGCGATTCCGCTGCAGCAAATTTTTTGGCGCGGCACCAATCCCCAGTGTTATCCCCAAACGTCTTGGCCGCGCGCCGATACGTGCTTTTACTTGTATCCCGTCAACGATGCGGTATCCTCACTACCAGATCGCTCGCGTTTGGTTCTGCCGGATGTGACGATCGCCAAGGTCAGGTTGGCCCGCGTGTGAAGCCGCTACCGCGCCTCACGCCACGTGGCGGATTTGATCCTGGTTCCCAGCAGCGGGTAGCAGCGCTGAGAACGTGACGGGCGAGCGCGAGCTCGCCCGTCATGATTCGTGCCGGCGCCGGCGTCATTGCGGCCGAAGCGACCGGGGCGGCTTTGGCTTGCGATTGACAGCGGCGGTCAAGTCGCGTTTCCCTCGCCGGCAAGCGCGATCAGACCGGGCATGGCCAAGTTTATCAGCCGACGGCAGTTCACGATCGAATGGGGCCATTGCGACCCGGCCGGCATCGTGTTCAACAGCCGCTTTTTCGAGTTCTTCGATTGGTCCACCTGGACCCTGTTCGAGGCGGCGCTCGGCGTGAAGCCGCACGAACTCGGCGCGGTCTACGGCATCATGGGCATCCCGCTGGTCGACGCCAGCGCGCGCTTCATGGCGCCGGCACGGTTCGGCGACGTCGTCGCGCTGACGTCGCGGCTCAGCGAATTCCGCCGCTCGAGTTTCGACGTGGCGCACCAGCTCCACGTCCGCGGCGAGCTCGCCGTCGAGGGCAGCGAAACGCGCGTCTGGGCGGTGCGCGACGCGGCCGATCCATCCAAGATCAAATCGCAGCCGATCCCGCCCGAGGTCACGGCGCGCTTCGACGCGCTGTAGCGGCCGAGCCGGCGCGCGTTCGCCGCCGGGTTTGAACGGACCGGCAGATGTTGCTATCTAACAGCAGCGACAAGAAAAGCCGACGAAGCCCCGCATGGCGCGCATAGTGCAGCTCACGCTCAACGGTCGCGCCCGCATCGACGCGGTGCCCGACAACGTCCTCCTGCTGGATTATCTGCGGGAACACGTCGGACTGACCGGCACGAAAACGGGATGCGACGGCGGCGAATGCGGCGCCTGCACCGTGCTGGTCGACGACCAGCCGCGCCTGTCTTGCCTGACACTGGCCGCGACTGTCGAAGGCCGCCGTGTCGATACCGTCGAATCGCTCGCCATCGACGGCCGTCTGTCCGCCGTGCAGCGCGGCTTCCACGAAAAGCTCGGCGCCCAGTGCGGCTATTGCACGCCGGGATTCGTCATGGCGTCGGCCGGCCTGCTGCGGCGCAATCCGCGACCCACCGACGACGACATCCGCCAAGCGCTCGGCAGCAACATCTGCCGCTGCACCGGCTACGTCAAAATCATCGAAGCCGTGCAGCACGCCGCCGCGCTTTGCGCCGCCGGCCTGTCGCCATGAACGGCAACTGAAATGAATGAGATAGTGCCGGCGCATAATATCGGCGACTACGTGCCGATGATCGACGGTCCGGAGAAAGTCTCCGGCCGCGCCAAATACACCGCCGATCTGGTCGCGCCCGGAATGCTGGCGGGGCGCATCCTGCGCAGCCCCTATTCGCATGCCGAAATCGTCGCGGTCGATGTTTCCGAGGCGGCCAAGCTGCCGGGCGTGAAGGCGATCGTCACCGGCGCCGACTGCGACAAGACCTTCGGCGTGTTGCCGATCGCCCGCACCGAGCACCCGCTGGCGCGCGACCGCGTGCGCTATCGCGGCGAGCCGGTCGCCGCCGTTGCCGCCATCGACGACGCCACCGCCAAGGAAGCGCTGCGGCGCATCCGGCTGACCGTGCGCGAACTGCCGGCCTATCACACCGCGAGCGAAGCGATGGCGCGCGAGGCGATCGCCATCCATGAGCACCGTCCGCACAATCTGGAGCGCGACGTGCTGTTCGAATTGGGCGACGTCGCGGCGGCCTTCGCCGCGGCCGATCTGGTCGGCGAGGGCACCTATAACTGCGCCGAGGTGTGCCAGAACCAGATGGAGATGCACGCCGCGGTCGCCGACTATGACGGCGTGCGCGACCGCATCACGGTGCACGCCTCGACCCAGGTGCCGTATTACGTGCATCTCATGCTGTCGCAGATCCTCGACATGGACATGTCGCGCATCCGCGTCATCAAGCCCCATGTCGGCGGCGGCTTCGGCTGCCGCACCGAGACGCTCAATGTCGAGTTGATCGCGGCGCTGCTCGCCCGCAAGGCCGGCGGCTGCGTGCGCCTCGTGGTCAACCGCGAAGAGACCTTCATCACCCATCGCGGCCGGCCCGAGACCGCTATCCGGCTCAAGATCGGCATGGCCAGGAACGGCCGCATCAGCGGCGTGGAATGCGAATGCATCCAGCGCGGCGGCGCCCATTCGGGCTACGGCGTCGTCACCATTCTGTATGCCGGCTCGATGCTCTACGCCATCTACGACCTGCACGACGTGAAATATATCGGCCAACGCGTGCTCACCAACACGCCGCCGTGCGGCGCGTTCCGCGGCCACGGCACCGTCGACGTGCGGTTCGCCTTCGAAAGCCTGCTGGACCAGATGGCGCACCAGATGGGCCTCGATCCCATCGCGGTGCGCCGCGCCAATTTCCTCAAGGCGCCGACCGTCACCGACAACGACCTGATGGTGAACAGTTACGGCCTGCCCGAATGCATCGATTGGGTCGAGCGCGAGAGCGGCTGGCGACAGCGCATCGGCAAGCCGGGCGGCGGCGATGGCGCGCCGCACGGTGCCATCAGAAAGGGTCTTGGCTTCGCCTGCTCGCATTACATCAGCGGCGCGTCGAAGCCGGTGAACTGGACCGGCGAGCCGCACGCCACCGTCAAGATCAAGCTCGATTTCGACGGCTCGATCGTGGTGCTGTCCGGCGCCGCCGATATCGGCCAGGGCTCGACGACGATCCTGGCGCAGTCGGTGGCCGAAGTGCTCGGGCTCGATCTGTCCCGGGTGCGCGTCGTCACCGGCGACAGCGAGGTGGTGCCGAAGGACAACGGCTCGTATTCGTCGCGCGTCACCTTCATGGTCGGCAACGCGGCAATCGACGCCGCGCAGAACCTCAAGGCGGTGCTGATCGCCGCCGCGGCGCGCAAGCTCGAGGCCAAGCCGGGCGAAGTTGAATGCCTGGGCGAGCTTTATCGCGCCGGCGCCCAGGACAAAGGCCTCACCTTCAACGAGGTCGTCACCGAGGCGCTCAAGGACAGCGGCACCATCACCGTCACCGGCAATTATTCGACCATTCCGCAATCCCACGGCGGCAAGAAATATCGCGGCTCGGCGATCGGCGGCACCATGGGCTACAGCTATTCGGCGCAGGTGGTCGAAGTCAGCGTCGACGAGGAGACCGGCGTCGTCACCGTCGACAGGGTCTGGGTCGCGCACGACTGCGGCAAGGCGCTCAACCGGCTCACCGTCGAGGGCCAGGTGCAGGGCTCGGTCTGGATGGGCATGGGCCAGGCGCTCAGCGAAGAGACCGCGTATCACCAAGGCCTTCTCTTGACCGCCAACATGCTCGATTACCGCGTGCCGACCATTGCGGATTTACCGCCGATCGAAGTCGGCATCGTCGAGAGCATCGATCCGTATGGCCCGTTCGGCGCCAAGGAAGCCGGCGAGGGCTCGCTGGCGGCGTTCCTGCCGGCGCTCACCAACGCCATCGCCGACGCCACCGGGCTGCGCTTCAACGATCTGCCGGTGACGCCGGACCGGGTGTTCGCGGCGCTGGAGAAGCGGGCCCACGCTTCACCTCCCACCCCCTCCCCGGCGCTTCGCGCCGATCCTCCCCGTGCAGGGGAGGGTCAAAGCTGATGGATGCGTTGCCGCAGTTCGAACTTGTCAGGCCGCAAACGCTCGACGCTTTGGTGCAGGCGCGGCAGTCGCATCCCGACAGCCGCGTCCTTGGCGGCGGCACCGATCTCCTGGTGAACCTGCGGCGCGGCATCGTTGCGCCGCCGGTACTGATCGAGATCACCGGCGTGGCCGAACTTCGCGCGATCAGGGCGGACGCGGCGCGGCTCGAAATCGGCGCCGCGGTCACCTTGAGCGAAGTCGCCGCGCATCCGGACGTGGTGCGGCATTATCCCGTGGTGGCGCAAGCGGCCGCGCATATCGCCGGCCCGACCCATCGCAACATGGGTACGGTCGGCGGCAATCTCGCGCTCGACACCCGCTGCATTTTCTACAATCAGAGCGAATGGTGGCGCGAGGCCAATCAGCATTGCCTCAAAACCAGCGGCGCGATTTGCCATGTCGCGCCGAAGAGCCGCGGCGTGTGCTTTGCCACGTTCAGCGGCGACCTGGCCCCGGCGCTCATAACGCTCGATGCCGAAATCGACATCGCGGGGCCGGCCGGGCCGCGCACCATGCCGCTCGCCGATCTGTATATCGGCCATGCCCGGCTAGACGAGCCGGTGACGGAAACCCGCGGCGACGGCAAATATTTCCTGGCGCTGCGGCGGGGCGAGATCATCGCTTCGGTGCGGGCGAAAAATACCGCCGGGCTGCGCTCCGCCTACGACAAGATCCGCATCCGCCGCTCCATCGAATATCCGGTGGCGGGCGTCGCGGTGGCGCTGCGCCGCGATGGCGATAGCCTCGCGGATCTGCGGGTCGCCTTCACCGGCACCAATCCGCGGCCGGTGCGGCTCGCCGGCACCGCGGCGTTATGCGGAGCCGGCCTCGACGATCGCGTCTTCAAGGGTCTCGATGCGCTGGTGCGGGATCAGATCATGGCGATGAAGACGACGTTCACGCCCGGCCACTACCGCCGCCGCGTCGCCGGCGTGCTGGCGCGACGCTTGGTGATGCGGCTGTTTGCAGCATGATCCGTGCGTGGTTTGGCGCCTGACCGCCGGGAATGGCGCGCTCGCGGGGTCGCGGCTAGCGCCGCGGCCGCGGCGCCTTGCCGTTGACGCCGAAATCCTTCGACTTCGTTCCTGACAGCGGCGGCGGAATGCCCTCTGCCGCCAGTCCGCGGCGAAACAGTTCCCGCACCGTTGCCGCCCTGCTCGGCATGCGCTTGCTGAAGCGGAAATCGTCGATCAACGACAATTCGTCCGGCGACAACATGATCTGAAGACGCTCGCCACGTAGCCGTTCTGCCATGGCAACCCCCACTTTTGTTAGTAGAAATAGCCAACCAAGCCTTGGGCGTCAAGAACGATTTTTGGGCTTTTTACTTGTTAACCGCTCTATGATCAAAGGCGGACAATGCAATATTAGTAGTCAAAACTAAAAGTACTCAAAATCTGCTACTGACGTTCTTTAAGTATTGTCCGTGGAGGCAAAGTGAAATTGACAACCAATATTGTATGGCGCAGGTTTTCCTATACGGGGAAACCCTGCCTTCGGGGGACATAGGTGGCCACCATATTGCCGTTCCTGAAAAAGGATATTGTGTTCGAGCCGGAGGCCACACAGGCGATGTCGGCCGCATTCGATGAAGCGTGCCGCGCGCTTCAATTGACTGACAGCGCCACCCGCGAGCGCGAGGTCGTTGCGGTGCGGATCATCGAATTGGCGCGGCGCGGCGAGCGCGACCCCAAGCGGCTGTGCGAACGCATCTTGCACGAAGCCGGCGGCGCCTAAAGCCCGTCAGTCGCCGTCAAAGGTTTTGCCGCCCGGCGCCCGGCCTACGATTTCAATTCCCGGAGCTTGAACCGCTGAATTTTCCCCGTCGCGGTGCGCGGCAGATCCGGCCGGATGTCGATCCAGCGCGGATATTTCCACGGCCCGGCGCAATTCTTCACATGCGCGCGCAACGTCTCGAGCAGGCGCTCGTCCGCCGCATAGCCGCTGCGCAGCACGATGAAGGCCTTCGGCTTGACCAGGCCGTCGGCATCCTGTTTGCCGATGACGGCGGCTTCGAGCACCGCCTCGTGGGAGGCGAGTGCCGCCTCGACCTCGAACGGCGACACCCACATGCCGCTGACCTTGAACATGTCGTCGGTGCGGCCGCAATAATGGTAGTAGCCGCTCGCCTCGCGAACGTATTTGTCGCCCGTGTAGGTCCATTCCCCCGCAAAGGTGCGGCGGCTCTTGGCGCGCTGGTTCCAGTAGCCTTCGCCGGCTGTCGGGCCGCGCACGACAAGCTCGCCGATCTCGCCGTCGGCCGCCTCGCTGCCGTCTTCGCCGACGATTTTCAGATCGTAGCCCGGCACCGCCCTGCCGGTCGTGCCGTAGCGCACGTCGTCCGGCCGATTCGACAGGAAGGTCTGAAACATCTCGGTCGAACCGATGCCGTCGAGCACATCGACCCCGGCCGCCGCGCGCCACCGCTTGCCCAGATCACCGGGCAGCGCTTCGCCGGCGGAAACACACAGCCGCAGCCGCTTCGAGCCGGCGCCGCGCGTCATGTCCGGATGCGCCAGCAGCGACGCAAACAGCGTCGGCACGCCGTAGAAGATCGTCGGCTGGTGCGCCCGCATCACCGCGAACACCGCCTCGGGCGTCGGCCGTTGCGGCAGCAGCACGGCGGAGGCGCCGACCGAGAGCGGAAACGCCATTGCATTGCCCATGCCGTAGGAGAAGAACAGCTTCGCCGCCGAGAACACCACGTCGTCGTCGCGGATGCCGATCACGCGCTGGCCCATCAGCCGCGCCGCGGCAAGCGGCGTGGTGTGGACGTGCTTGACGCCCTTGGGCTCACCGGTCGAACCGGACGTGTACATCCAGAACGCCACTTCGTCGGACCATGTCGGCGCCGTGAATACGTCCGGTCGTCCGCGCACCAACAGGTCGGCGAAATCGAGCACCGCGCGGCCGCGGAACGCTGCCTTATCGTCGGCGCTCGCGCCGATCAGGATGACGGTGCGCAGCCGCGGCAGGCGGTCGAGAATCGGCAGCAATGTCTTGGCCAATGATGCCGAGGCGACGATGGCCGAGGCCCGGCTGTCGCCGAGGATGTAGGCGTATTGCTCGGCGTTGAGCAGGGTGTTGAGCGGCAGCACCACGATGCCGGCCCGCACGCCGCCCCAGAACGCCACCGGGAAATCCACGGTGTCGTACAACAACAAGCCCAGGCGCTCTTCCGGGCGCAGCCCGAGGCCGTTCAGCGCGCCAGCGAAACGGCAGGTGCGGGCCTGCAATTCGCGATAGCTCAACGCCCGATCGGTGTCGGTGAAGGCGATTTTGTCGCCCAGCCCGCGCGCGACCGGCGCCTCGATGAGGTCGGTGACGGCGTTGTACGGCCGGCGCTGCAGCAGGTCTTCCAGCATGGGCGATGTGCGGTCCCCAGCAGACTCGCGGCTCGACGCGTCAAGCCGATAGAGCGTAGTCTGAGCCGGCAATGCCTGCAACGCGCGCACCGCCGGAGACTGTGGGAACGCGCCGCGCACGGTCCGCCAATTCCCGAAAAAATACCCGTAATGCCGCCGGAGCCCCTGCTAATCGACCATGAGCCGCGACAACGCCATCGCCCGCGCGCGCGCCTATTTCGATGACGGCGGCTTCCTGGCCGACCTGGCGCGCCGCGTTGCCATCCCCAGCACCAGCCAGGAGCCGGAGCGCGCCAGCGTGCTGCAAACCTATTTGGACGACGAGATCGCGCCGACGCTCAAGCCGCTCGGCTTTGTCTGCCGCGTGCTCGACAATGCGAACGGGCCCCCGGTTCTGGTCGCGGAGCGTATCGAAGATCCGCGCTTCGTCACCGTGCTGGTCTACGGCCATGGCGACACCATCGCGGGTCAGGACGATCTCTGGCGTGACGGATTGTCGCCATGGCGCATCGTGGTCGAGGGCGACCGCTTCTATGGCCGCGGCACTGCCGACAACAAGGGCCAGCACAGCGTCAATATCGCCGCCCTTGCCGCCGTGCTGGCGCAACGCGGCGCGCTCGGCTTCAACTGCAAGATCCTGATCGAGATGGCCGAGGAAGTCGGCTCGGCCGGCTTGCGCGAGCTGAGCGAGCGGCACCGCGGCGATATACTCAAGGCCGACGTGCTGATCGGGTCGGATGGCCCGCGCATCGCGCCGCGCGAGCCGACGATCTTCCTCGGTGCGCGCGGCACCTATCTGGTCGACCTGGTCGTCGACCTGCGGGACGGCAGCCATCATTCCGGCAATTGGGGCGGGCTGATCGCCAATCCGGCGATTATTCTCAGCCAGGCGCTGGCCACGATCACCGATGCCCGCGGCGCGATCCGCGTGCCGGAATGGCGGCCGGTCTTGCCGGATTCGGTGCGGCAGGCGCTGGCCGACGTCGCAGTCGACGGCGGCGTCGACGGCCCGAAGGTCGATCCCGACTGGGGCGAGCCCGGCCTCACCGCCGCCGAGCGCGTGTTCGGCTGGAACAGCTTCGAGATCGTAGCCGTCACCGCCGGCACGCCGGAGCGGCCGGTCAATTCCATTCCGGGCAATGCGCGCGCCCACTGCCAGCTTCGCTATGTGGTCGGCACCGATGTCGATGACATCATGCCGGCGCTGCGGCGGCATCTCGACCGCCATGGCTTCGGTCAAGTCGCGCTGCGCCCGGGCCGCGGCAGCTTCTTCAAGGCGAGCCGGCTCGATCCGGCCGATCCGTGGGTGAGCTTCGCCAAGACCTCGTTGACGCGCACGACAGGACGGCCGCCGACCATCCTGCCCAATCTCGGCGGCTCGCTGCCGAACGACATTTTTGCCGAGGTGTTGAAGCTCAAGACCATCTGGGTGCCGCACTCGTACGCCGGCTGCTCGCAGCATGCGCCGAACGAGCATCTGCTAGCGCCGATCGCCCGCGAGGGCCTGGCGCTGATGGCCGGCCTGTTCTGGGACATGGGCGACCCGGACACGCCGAAACCGGCATTTTAAGTCGCCGCCGCGGCCGTCTTCATTCCTTGCCCCCGCAGGTCTTTTTGCGGCAAAATCCGACAGATAAGAAATACGGAGGACACGCCCATGGACATCATTCCGCTGGGGCCGGGCTTCGCCGCCGAGCTGCGCGGCGTGACGCTTGCGGATGCCGCCACTGACGACGCCGCCTACGCGGCGGTGCGGGCGGCGTTCGAGGAGCATTCGGTCCTGGTGTTTCGCGGCCAGGAGGTAACCGACGACGGCCAACTCGCCTTCTCGCGCCGCTTCGGGCCGCCGGAAGTGACCAAGGTCGGCTCGCTCGGCACCGGCACGCATTTCATTACGCTGACGACGATCGGCAAGGACGGCAAAGTCGTGCCGGCCGATGACCGGCTTGCGCTTCGCAACAAGGCCAATCAGCTTTGGCACACCGACAGCTCGTTCAAGAGCGTGCCGGCGCTGACCTCGGTGCTGTCGGCACGCATCATTCCGGATCACGGCGGCGAGACCGAGTTCGTCTCGACCCGGCTCGCCTTCGAGCGGCTCGATCCGGCGCTGCGGCACAAACTGGAAAATTCGTTTGCCTGGCACCAATACGCCTATTCGCGCGGCAAGATCGATCCCGATCTCGCCATCGCCGAGGAGAAGGCGCTGCCGCCGGTGTGCTGGCGGATGGTGTGGAAGAATCCGATCAACGGCCGCGGCGCGCTGTACATCGCCTCGCACGCCTACGCCGTCGAAGGCATGGAAGCCGCGGCGGGCAACAAACTGATCGAGGAATTGACCGACGCCGCGACCGTGCCCGGCTTCGGCTACGAGCACGGCTGGCACCAAGGCGACGTGGTGATGTGGGACAACCGCGCCACCATGCATCGCGGCCGGCCGTGGCCGGCGAACGAGGCGCGCACCATGGTGCGCACCACCATCTCGGCCACGGCGGCGGACGGCTTGGAGTTGATGCGCCCGCCGGCGCGCGTGGCGGCGGAGTGAACGCCGCCCTATTCGGCCGCCACCGGCTCGCCAGTCTGCCGCACCGCGCGCTCCATCTCGCGCCGGACGCGCACGGCCGGCGCGTCCTCGTCGAGCGCCACGTCGGCGGCGGCGACGAATTCGCCGGCGGCGATGTCGCGCTTGAGCTTGACCCGATGGGCAAGCCCGATCGGCAGCGCGCCGAGGCTGAGGCTGCGCGCCGCCGGAACGAGCTTAGCGTAGACGGTGTAGCCGCCTTCGCCGTCGAGCGTCTCGCCGGCCTTGAGCGCGCGCTTGGCGACCGCCACCGCGTCGCCGCGCCAGGCCCGGCAGCTTCCGGTCGGCTCGCCGCGCAACGCCACATTGAGCACCGAGATCGATAGCTCCAGCCCGATCAGATGATAGGGCTTGTACATCGCCGCATAGCGGCCGCTGGCATCGGTCGGCAGGCCGTATTGCTTGAAGCAGGCGGCGGCATAATCGTTGCTGGCTTTGAACACCACGTAGACGCCCCAGCGCAGATCGCGCGCCACCGGCGCGCCGTCGCGCTGCAGCGACGACACCACCTCGACCATGCCGTCGCCTTCCAGGACGCCGCCCAACGCCTTCGGCCGCAATACATCGGCCAGCGCGTCGGCGCCGCACGGCGGGAAGCCCAGGCCGTCGCGCGGCACATCGAGCCCGCAGGCATTGGCGACCGCCGCCATCTCGATCGCCGACTTGGTGCCGTCGAGAAACGAGTTGAACATCTGCGCGTTCATGCCGGCGCGCCTGGCCTCGTCGGCGGTGAGGCCGTAATGCTGCCACACGCCGTCCGGCGTGACCGCGTGATAGGCCGGCAGATATTTGGTGCCTTTGCCGGCCGCCGCGACGGTGAAGCCCGCGGCGCGCGCCCAGTCGACCATCTCGGCAATCAGCGCCGGCTGGTCGCCGTAAGCGAGCGAATAGATGACGCCAGCGGCGCGCGCCTTGCGCGCGAGCCAGGCGCCGGCCAGCGCGTCGGCCTCGACATTGACCATGACGATATGCTTGCCGGCGTCGATCGCCGCGATCGCGTGCCCAATGCCGGCCGGCGCATCGCCGGTCGCCTCGATCACGACGTCGACGCGCTCGGCGCGACAGGCGTCGCGGCCATCCTCGACAAAACGCGTCTGCGCGATCCGCGACGCATCCCAGCCGACGGTGCGGCACGCCGCCCTGGCGCGCTCCGGGTCGAGATCGGCGATCACCGCGACCTCCAGCCCGGCGATCGACGGCACCTGGGCCAGAAACATCGAGCCGAATTTTCCGGCGCCGATCAGCCCGACGCGAACCGGCTTGTTGGCATTTACGCGCGCCGCGAGGAGGGCCTGCAAGTTCAAGTCTTCACTCCGCCGCCACCTTGTGGGCCCGCGCGTAAGCCAGCAGCGCATCGTCGGCGACCGGAACGAGCGGAGCAAAATCGCGGTGCGCGATCCAGTCCGGCCGGGTGAACCGCGTGATGTGGTTGGAGCAGGCGCACAGCGTCAGATAGACGATCTTGCGCGGATACGGCGTGATGTTGGGCGGCGAGGCGTGCACCAGGTTGCCGTGGAACATCAGCACCGATCCGGGCTTGCCGGTCGGCGCCACGATGCCGCCGACGCCGGCGAGCCGCGTCACCGTCTCGTTGTCGAGCGTCCACAGCGGATACGACGTGGTCTGTGTGTCGTGACCGGCCGCCAGCACGCCTTGCTTGTGGCTCTTCGGGATCAGCATCAGCGCGCCGTTGATCGGCATCACCTCGTCGAGGAACACGGCGATGTTCATGGCGCGCGGCGCCGGCATGCCGTCGTCGCGCGCCCAGGTGCCGTAGTCCTGATGCCACTGCCAGACGTCGCCCTCGAACGCCGCCTTGGCGTTGAGCTTGAACTGATGGACGTAGACGTCCTCGCCGAACAATTGGCGGAGCGGCTCGATCAGCCGCGGATGACAGGCCAACAGCCGGAACGTCTCGTTGAAGGTGTGGGCGGCAAAGGCGGTGCGCGGCGCGCCGGACTTCTCGCGCCACACCTCCTTGCGCTCGAGCTTGAGGATGGCCTCGGCGTCGTCGCGCAGCTGCGCGATCTCCTCCTCGTCGAAGCAGCTTGGAAAGAACAGATAGCCCTGCTCATCGAACTCTTTGAATTGAGCCTGAGACAGCTGCATGGCGTTTCCAGTCGATTTTATAGTCGCGGCTAGCGTAGCCGATAATTCCGTTTCCGTCATGCCCGGCACGAGGCCGGGCACGACAGCCTACGCGGTTTCGGCGACGAAACGATTGCGCATCTTGCCCAGGCTCTCGATCTCGGTCTCCATGACATCGCCGGCATTGAGAAACGTGTTGGTGCCCTGGCCGACGCCGCCGCAGGTGCCGCAGCTGAAAATGTCGCCGCACTCGAGGCTGACAATGTTCGAGGCGTATTCGATCTGCTCCTCGGGCGTGAAGATGAACTGCGAGGTGTTGCCGTCCTGCTTGACCGCGCCGTTGACGGTGAGCCGGATGAACAAATTCATGTGGTCCGCCACGAAGGCGCGCGGCACCAGGAACGGGCCCATCGGGGCGAAATTGTCGTGGCTCTTGCCGTTGAGCCAATCCGAGCGCAGGCCCGGCCGGTCGGCGCGGACCTGCAGGTCGCGGGCAGAGACGTCGTTGGTGGTCATGAAGCCGGCGACGTGATCGAGCGCGCGCTCGGCCTTGATGCGCTTGCCGGGCTTGCCGATGGCGAGCGCGATCTCGGCTTCCCAGTCGATCTTCTTCATGCCGAGCGGGATTGCGATATCGTCGTGGGCGCCGGCGAGCGTGCTCGGCGCCTTGAGGAACAGATAAGGCTGCGAGGTGGATTTCTCGCCGGTGAATTTGGGACCGCTGGCCGGCGTCATGCCGGCGCGCAGCATCTCGTCGACGTGCTCCTGAAAATTCTGTGCGGCGTAGAACATCTTGCCCGGCCGCCGCACCGGCGGCAGCGGATGCAGGTTCGCAAGTTTGGCGGCGCCCGACGCCGGACCTTCCTTTTCGAGGTACGCCACGATCTCCTGCAACACGGCAAAATTGGCGTTCCAGTCTTCGAGGAGAGCCTCGATGCTGTCGCTGGAAGTCAGGGCGCCTTGGCGCGCCGCCGCGCGATACGCCGTCTGCGCCGCGTCCAGTGCGATGGCGTCGTCGCCAAGCACGATGGCGGCGAAAGCCTTTTCACCGGGCTTTGCGAAAGTACCGAGCTTGAATGGCGTGCCGTTCATATCCTGTGTCCTCTGCGTTCGCGGCGTTTCGTTGTCTCGACGGTCAGCGACAGTCCATCAGGTACCGCGAAACACCGCCTTACGCTTGGCGTGGAATGCCTCGACGCCTTCGCGGAAATCGTCGGATTGGCGGAGCCGGCTGTAGCACTGGCCTTCCAGCTCGATGGCGGCCGCCAGATTGGCGTCTTCGGTGGCGTTGAGCAGCACCTTCGCGGTGCGCTGGGCGAGCGGCGAGAAGGTCCGCAACTCCTCGACCAGCGCATCGGTCGCGGCTTCCAGCTTGTCGTCGGCGACGCATTCGGTGGCGATGCCCCACTCATAGGCCTGCTTGGCCGGAATGCGCTTCGAGCGCATCACGATGTCTTTGGTCCGGGTGATGCCGATGATCTTTTGCAGGCGGGCCGAACCACCCGAGCCGGGAATCTGGCCGAGCCGCTGTTCCGGCAGTGCGTAGAAGCAGGTTTCTGACGCGATACGGAAATCGCAGGCCAGCGAAATCTCGAAGCCGACGCCAAAGCAATAGCCGCGATTGGCGGCGATCACCGGCTTGCCGCAGCGCGCCGGCGCCGCGATGTTCCACGCCAATTTGGACACGTGCTCCGGCGAAGCTTCAAGAAAGCCGGCGATGTTGCCGCCCGAGGAGAAATGCTGGCCCATGGCGCGCAACACGATCACCCGGACGCGGGCATCGTCGTCGAGGGTTTCGAACACCAGCCGAAGCTGATCGCGCTCCGCCATCTCGATGACATTGAGCGGCGGCCGGTCGAGCACCACGTCGGCGCGCTCGCGCGCCGGATCGATCTCGACGCGGAAACCGTCGAGGCGTTGCAGACGCGGATCGGAAAAACCGGCCGTGGTCGAATTGGTCATGCAGCCGTTCCTTGCTGGCGGGGTGCGGCGGGGGCAGGTGAAGGCTCGACGAGGTATTCGCCGGCAACAAGCTTGCGGCGCAGCAGCTTGCCGACCGGCGATTTCGGAATGTCGGCGACGAAGACATAGCGCCGCGGGCGCTTGAAGTTGGCGAGGCCGGACGCGCGGCAAAAAGCATCGAGCTCGTCCGGCTCGACGGCCGTGCGGCGCTTGATGAAGGCGGTGACGACCTTGCCCCAGCGTTCGTCGGCCAAGCCGACCACCGCGATTTCGGACACCGCGGCGTGCAGCGAGAGGCAGGATTCGATCTCGACCGGCGAGACGTTCTCGCCGCCGGTGATGATCATGTCGTCGACCCGGCCGGTGACGAAGATGTCGCCGTCGCCGTCGACGAACCCGGTATCGCCGGTGAAATACCAGCCTTGGCGCAGCGCCTTGGCGTCGGCGTCGGGCCGCCGCCAGTAGCCCTCGAACGATTCATCGCCGGCAAGCAGCGCGATGATCTCGCCTTCTTCACCGGTCGCGGCGACGTCAGCCACGGTGGCGGCGCCGAGCCTGACCACCCGCACCATCTGGTTTATGCCGGCGCGCCCGGCCGAGCCGGGCTTGGCCAGCGCGTTCTGATCGATGGTGAAGGTATAGACCTCCGACGAGCCGTAATGGTTGACGAACAGGTCGGGCCGGAACGCGGTTTGCAATTGTTTCAGAAGGCCGTCGGTCATCGGCGCCCCGGCGAAGCCGAGCTTGCGCACCGAGCTCACGTCGCTCTCGGCGAATGCCGGGTGATGGACGAGGTCGTGATACAGCGTCGGCACCAGATAGAGATTGCTGACGCGTTCCGCCGCGATCGCCGCGAGCGCCGCGGCGACTTCGAAGCGGCGCAGGCAGATGAACGCGCCGCCGATGAGCGACATCGCCAGCAGCGAGCGCACCCCCATGGTGTGATAAAGCGGCATGATGCCGAGCGTGCGTTCGCCGCGGGCGTAGAGGTTTTGCGCCACATGGGCCAGCGCCGCGGCGCGCTCGGCGCGCTGGCGGCGCGGCACGCCTTTCGGCCGCGCCGTGGTGCCGGAGGTATAGAGCATCACCGACCAGGCCTCGGCGTCGGCGCGCGGGGTCGCGTCCGGCGCCGACCCGGCAGCGAGCGTGGCGAAGGCAATATCGGCGGCCGGCGCCGCATCGAGCGCGATACGCGGCAGCTGTCGCGCCGCGGCCGAGCCGGCCATGGCTGCGGCGGAGGCATCTTCGTAGACGACGGCGTTGGCCTCGGCGTCGCCGAGATAGAAGTCGATCTCGCTCGCCGTCGAACGCCAATTCACCGGGGTGATGACGATGCCCGCGAACTGGCAGGCCCAATGCAGCGTCGCCGCTTCCCAACGGTTCTGCAGCGCGGTGACCAGATGATCGCCGGGTTTCAGCCCGATGGCGGCGAAGCCCGCCACGATTGCCGAGATTCGCCGGTACCATTGCGCGTAGGTCAGGCGCAGGTCGCCGTCGACGATCGCAAGGGCGTGCGGATCGCGGGCGACGCTACCGACAAAGCTTAGGCCGAGGTCGAGCATGCGCGGAGGTCATCTCGGTGGGGAACGCCATGATAGGCCTTCCCCGCGCGCTGACAAACCGCCGCCAACCCGGGCGGCGGCGGCCCGATCGGAAGAATGCCTGGCGGCCTGCGACTATCGGCGCGTCGGAAACAGCGCGGCCGGGAAATCGGCGGCCGACCGGCGGGGGCGCTCGCGCGGCCGATAGTCCGGATGCGGATTGGGATCCGGCTCCACCGCCCGGCGATAGAGATGCCACGTCGCGTGGCCGAGCACCGGCACCACCACGGTCAAGCCGAGGAAGAACGGGATCGAGCCGATGACCAGCAGCGCGGCGACGATGAAGCCCCACAGCGCCATGGTCGCCGGATTGGCCAGCACGACGCGGATCGAAGTCAAGAGCGCGACCGCGGCGCCGACGTCGCGGTCGAGCAGCAGCGGAAACGATATCGCGCCGATGCTGAGCGCCACGACGGCGAACAAGAAGCCTATTCCGGTGCCGACGACAATCAGCGTCCAGCCGGCCGAGGTGTTGAAGACATCGCGGACGAATTGGCCGAGCGAAGCCGGCGCGTGATAGCCGAAGTTGGCGATATAGATGGCCTCCGCGACCGCGAGCCAGAGCAGGAAGATCGCCATCAGCAGCAAACCCAGCGCGACGATCGCGCCGAGCGACGGCGAATGCAGCACATCGAAAGCATGGCTCGATGAACTATCAAGCCCGGCTTCGCGGCGGCGGCTGAGTTCATAGAGCCCGATGGCGGCCAGTGGACCGATCAGCGCAAAGCCCGCAGCGATCGGGAACGCCAGCGGCAACATCGAATTGCCCAGCGTCATGGCGATCAGAATGATGCCGAGCAGCGGATAGATCACGCACAGAAACACGGCGTGGCTCGGCATCGCGGCAAAGTCGTCGATACCGCGGGCCAGCGCGTGAAACAGGTCGGACGGCGCGATGCGACGAACGACCGGGTTCGCGCTGGTGCTCGCGCCGACGAGAATGTGCGTGTTGGTCATGGCGCTTCCTCCTGAACCATTTGGTTCGGCCGCGCCCGCGGTCGGGCCGCAAGGCGCCCGAAGCATTTCAACGATGCGTGATGATGTCATAGTGCCCATGGCTTGGACTATCGTGACGGACCGGACGCCGTTCACGAATGAGTGTGTTGCGCTGCAGCGAATCGAGCCTGGGCGCGGTCAAGACAAAAGAGAGGCCCCGAGCGTCGGGGCCTCTCTTAAGCATTGACGAAAACTGCGCTGGTTTAGCGGTAGTGTTCGTGGAACCCGTGGTGCCAGCCGCCATGCCAGCCCGGCGCGCCGATCACCACGTCGGGGCCGTTGTAGTAGTCGTAGTAGCCGCGGCCGCAACCGTAGTAGCCGCAGCCCTCGTAATACGGTCCCGGTACGCCGACGCCGAAGCCGCCCGGGCCCACGTAGAACCCGACTTGCGCCATCGCAGGCGCCGCCGCAAACAGCGCAGTTGCTGCAACCAGACCAAGCGCGATCTTTTTCATTGCTGTTCTCCTCTCATTACCTTGGAAAAAAACGCGAGAGGAGGGGTGTTTGTTCCGACAATCGCGACGGCCGTCGACGCGGTTCCAAAATGGATTCGGTGCGCAACAAATCGCGGCGTGAACAAATCGGAACCTGAAGATTTATTCAGCGGCGATGCGCAACCCCTCGGGCGCTTCCTCGTGCGGGTGCTGGCCGCCGCTCAGCCAAGTCTGGAATCGGTCGAGATAGAGATAAACCACCGGGGTCGTGAACAGCGTCAGCATCTGACTGAACGCGAGCCCGCCGACCATGGCGTAGCCGAGCGGCTGACGCAGTTCCGATCCCGAACCATGGCCCAGCATCAGCGGCACGCCGCTGAGCAATGCCGTCATGGTCGTCATCATGATCGGACGAAACCGCAGTAGACAGGCCTGCCGCACCGCTTCGCGCGGCGAGAGCCCGGCGCGTTCGCGATTGATGGCGAAGTCGACCAGCATGATGCCGTTTTTCTTGACGATGCCGATCAGCAGGATGAGGCCGATGATGCCGATGACCGACAGGTCGAAGCCGCCGGCCCACAGTGCCAGCAGCGCGCCGACGCCGGCCGAAGGCAGCGTCGAGAGAATGGTCAGCGGATGGATGTAGCTTTCGTAGAGCACGCCGAGAATGACGTAGACGACCACCAATGCCGCGGCGATCAGGATCGGCTCGTTGGCAAGCGCGGCCTGGAACGCCTGCGCATTGCCTTGGAAGCTGGTGATCAGCGACGATGGCATGCCGATCTCGTCCGACGCCTGCTGAATGGCGGCGACCGCTTGGCCGAGCGCCACCCCCGGCGGCAGATTGAAGGTCAGCGTCACCGCCGGAAACTGCCCGGAATGCGAAACCAGCAGCGCTCCAATATGGTCGGTGTCGACATTGACCAGCGTGGAGAGCGGCACGAGCTGGCCGTTGGTCGGCGCCTTGATATAGAGTTGATTGAGCGTCTGCGCGGTGCCCTGCAGCGACGGCAGCACCTCGAGCACCAGATAATAGGCGTTGTTGGTGAAGTACTGGGTGACTTCTTCCTGACCGAAGGCATCGTTGAGCGTACTGTCGATCAGCTGCGGTTCGATGCCGAACCGGGCGGCCGCGTCGCGATTGATGGTGACGGTCAACAGCGGCGCCAGATTTTGCGCGTCGGAGGCGACGTCGGCCAATTCGGGGAGCTTCTTCATTTTCGCGATCAGGCGCGGCGCCCAGGTATTCAACTCGTGCAAGTCGGGATCCTGCAAGACGTACTGGAACTGGCCGCGGGCGATGCGGCCGCCGACCGTGATGTCCTGCGCCGGTTGCAGGAACAGCCTCACTCCCGGCACTTTGGCAAGCTGCGGACGCAACCGATCGACGATCTGCGAGGCGCTGGCGGTGCGCTGGTCGCGAGGCTTCAGGCCGATGACGAAGCGGCCGGTATTCTGCGTGTTGCCGTAGCTCGGACCAAAGAACGAGCCGAAATCGGCGACGTCCGGATCGCGGGCGATCACCTCGGAGAGCTCGCGCTGGATATGGCGCATCTCGTCCGGTGAGACGTCCTGGCCTGCTTCCGAGATGCCCAGGATCATGCCGATGTCTTGGGTCGGGAAAAAACCCTTGGGCATCAGAACGAACAGCACGGCGGTCATGGCGACCGTCGCCAGGAACACCAGCAGGGTCGGAAACTGATGCCGCAGGACGAAGTCCAGGCCGCGGCGGTAACCGTCCAGGACCTTGTCGAAGCCCCATTCGATGGCGCGATAGAGACGGCCGTGGGTTCGATCGTGCTCGCTGACCAGAAAGCGCGAGCACAACATCGGCGTCAAGGTCAGCGACACGATAACGGAAACCACAATCGCCGCCGTGACGGTGATGGCGAATTCATGGAACAGGCGGCCGACGATGCCGCTCATCAACAGCAGCGGGATGAAGACCGCGATCAGCGAAACGCTGATCGAAATGACGGTGAATCCGATCTCGCGCGCGCCCTTGATGGCGGATTGCAGCGGCGTGGTGCCGGCTTCGAGATGGCGAAAGATGTTTTCAACGACGACGATGGCGTCGTCGACGACGAAGCCGACGGCGATCGTCAAGGCCATCAGCGACAGGTTGTCCAGGCTGAAGCCGGCGAGATAGATGATCGCGGTGGCGCCGAGCAGCGACAGCGGCACGGCGGCGCCGGGAATAAGCGTGGCGTGTATGCTGCGCAGGAACAGCATGATTACCAGCACCACCAGCGCGCACGACAGCAGCAGCGTGAACTCGACGTCCTTGACCGAGGCGCGAATCGTCTGGGTGCGGTCGACGATCGTGTCGAGATGGATGCCGGGCGGGATCAGCGAGCCGAGACTGCCCAGCGACTTCTTGATGTTGTCCACCGTGTCGATGACGTTGGCGCCGGGCTGCTTGAACACCAGCAGCATCACCGCCGCCTGTTCGTGGTGCAGTGCGCCCAAAGTCACGTCCTGCGGGCCGTCAACCGCCTGACCGATGTCGCGCACGCGAACCGGCGCGCCGTTGCGATAGGCGATGATGACGTCGTTGTAGCGATCCGCCTCGGTCAATTGATCGTTGGCGGTGATCGTGAAGCTCTGCCGCGACCCGATCAGCGTGCCTTTCGGCGCGTCGGTCGTGACATTGGCCAGCGCGCCGCGGACGTCCTCGAGCGTCAGCCCGCGCGACGTCAGCTTGCCGGGGTCGACCTGGACGCGAATGGCGGGGCGCTGCTGGCCGCCGATCTGGACCTGGGCGACGCCGGAAACTTGCGAGATCTGCTGAGCGACGATGTTCTCGGCAAAGTCGTCGACCTTGGGAAGCGGAATGGTGCTCGACGTCGCCGATACGATCAGGATCGGCGAGTCCGCTGGATTGACCTTTTTATAGGTCGGCGGCGAGGTCAGGTTCTTCGGCAGCTGCGGAGCCGCGGACGTGATCGCCGCCTGCACGTCCTGGGCGGCGCCATCGATATTGCGGTCGAGATCGAACTGCAGCGTGATCACGGTCGAGCCGAGCGAACTCACCGAGCTCATCTGGCTGACGCCGGCGATCTGGCCGAACTGGCGCTCGAGCGGGGTGGCGACCGTGGCGGCCATGATCTCCGGGCTGGCGCCGGCGAACGTCGCCGTCACGTTGATGGTGGGAAAATCGACTTGCGGCAGCGGCGCGACCGGCAACAGGGGAAACGCCACGATGCCGACCAGCGCCAGTGCGGCCATCAGGAGCGACGTGGCGATCGGGCGGCGGATGAAGACTTCAGAGACGTTCATCAGCTCTTATCCACCTCCTGCTGGGTGGGCTGCGCATTGGACGGTTTGACCTCGACGGGGGTTCCCTGGTCGAGCCGGGATTGTCCGTTGATCACCACCCGTTCGCCGGCGGCGAGCCCCTTGGAGGCGATCGCCGTGTCGTCGTTGACCGTTTGGGCATCGATCGGCCGCTGCTCGGCCTTGTTGTCCGGCGTGACGACCCAAACGTAGAGGCCGTCGGGACCCCGCTGCACCGCGACCGGGGGAATGGTGACGGCGTTCTTGCGGGTGGTAATCAGCATGCGGATGCGCACGAACTCGCCCGGCCACAGCCGCTCATCATCGTTGGCGAACTCGGCCTTGAGCTGGATCGAGCTGGTGGTCTGGTCGATCTGATTGTTGATGAGCAGAAGCCGGCCTTCTGCCAGCTGCTGCTTGTCGTCCTGGTCGAAGGCCAGCACCGAAACGGCGCCGTGCAGCATGGCCTCGCGCACCGGGCCGAGATCGCTTTGCGGCAGCGTGAAGGTTGCGTCGCACGGCTTGATCTGCGTCAGCACGGTGAGTGGATTGGCGTCGGTGGTGTGGATGATGTTGCCGACATCGACTTGACGGAAGCCGACGACGCCATCGATCGGCGCGGTAATCGTTGCGTAGCTGAGCTGGGTCTGGGCGGCATCGATGGCGCCCTGGTCGGCGTCGATGGTCGCCTTTAATTGATCGACCTTGGCCTGTTGGGTATCGACGTTCTGCTGCGTCTCGTAGTCTTTTTTGACCAGCGCCGTGAACCGGGCCAGGTCCTTCTCGGCATCGATCAATTGCGCCTGATCCTCGCTCTTCTTGGCAACCGCCTGGTCGAGCGTGGCCTTCAATGGCGCCGGATCGATCTGCGCCAGGATCTGGCCTTTGCGGACATCCTGGCCCTGGCGAAAGTCGACCGACAGGACCTGGCCGGTGATTTGGGCGCGAATGGCAACGGTATTGAAGGCCTGTACGGTGCCGAGGGCGTCGTAATAGATCGGCACGTCACGTTGCGTCGCTTGCGTGACTGCGACCGGAACAGGCTGCGGGGCGGCCGCCACGTGGTTCGTCTTGCCGTACCGCCAGATCAGCACCCCGGCAGTCAAGGCCAGCACCGCGAGCCCTGCGATTGAGACGTAAACAAACCGGGACTTGCGGCGGGTCACCGAGGGCTCCACGCCGTGGACTCGATCCTGCTTCGCCCTCGGCTCAAGTCTGGCCTCCATAGTGTGTTCCACTATCTCACGATGCGATGAAGGCCCCCTTGCGAATTATGCCGGTTGGCACCGGCCTGCAATGCCGGGCTCATTAAAGTTCGTTAAGGTGGTCCGTATTCCCCTCAGCGACCGGGCATAAACAGCAGTTTATGGACATTGCAACAAAAATTCCAGCTTCGCGTCAGCCGCCCGCAAACGCCGCGCGCGAACTGGCGCTTAAGCGCGCGGACATGAGCGATATCGAGGCTGGACCGACTGCACCGTCAATTCGCTGCTCTGAGCCATGTCCGCATGCCGGTCGATTGCACGAAATGCTGAACGCGCCGCATCTGCAAATAAAGCCGGCCGGCGGCGGTGAGGGCCCGCTCATGACTGTAGAGCGGCAGGCGATGGGTCGCCCATGTGTCCTTATAAGACAAATCGCCTATTCCCAGATCGAAGGCGCGGAATTGCTGATCGCGACACCGATCGATCAAATGTTCCAATAGCATGAGGCCGACGCGATAGCGCTGGTACGCCATGTCGTAGGCGGGGAAGATATAATAGAACCGGCCGCGCCCGATGAAGCCCAGATGCGCGGCTGCCACCGCGCCCGCGCTGGTGAGCGCGGCGAGGTGACTGATCCGTCCGAGCCGGCCGGGCGCCGCCATTTCGCGATAGAAGCGTTCGACCCCCGGCGCTGCCAGGAAATCGGGGACCTTGGTGCGGGCATATTTCTTGCGTTTGAGATCGAATAGCCTTTCCGTCACCCAGGCGGACTCCGCCGCGGGCGGATTGACGATGAAGTTTGTTTCGCCGAGCTTGCTCAATCCTCGGGCGTGGCGCCGGAGATCGCGCCGCAAGTTGACGATGGAACGGTCCGTCTCGGTGTTGTTGCGCGAGCCGACGACCGCCATGACGTGGCCGCTCTCGGCATAGGACGTGCATTCCAGGTAGGTCAGCGGATTGACGGCGCCGCACACGTCGCCGGCGATCTTCTTCAAGTCGATCACGTCGAAGCCGGGCAAGATCGCCAAAATCTTCGACCACACGGCGTTGAAGTCCTGTTCGGACAGCGTCCGCCCGGCTGACACGATCGGAGCGTTGTAATCGGCCACTCCGGCATCCGGAAACCGCAGCAGCCGCACGTTGAATTTCTTTTCGATGGCGAGCGGCAGATAAAACAAGGGTCCGTCGCCATCACTGACCACGATCAGATAGCACTCCATGCGGCCGGCTTGGCCGATCGTGTCGATCCAGAATCTGGAGGAATTCGCGCGATTGATAGACGTACATCCGCAGGTCGGGATCGTCCGCGATCGACGGCCAACATGCGGCCAGACGATCGCCGCCGTAAACCTCGACCTTGAGAGGGCCGGCGGCCGCTCGTCCACGCTGCGACAGATCGATGACGGTCACGGCGGCGCTCTCGTTCGCTTGCCAATGGGAAAGCCGTCTTCTAGCGCATGCACCCGCTGTCCGTCGTAAATCGTTACGGTAACGTTAGCTCGCGATCCGGCGTTTGGTTAATTTGGGCGCGCGGCGCGCGGCGGGGCTGGCATGATCGTCAAATGCCGTGTTGAGCGGCGACGCGCGGGCGTGTGGAAGCCGCCAACGGGGCATTAACGACCTCGTAGTAAACCACAAACCATGAACGTCCAATTCAGCGGACCGGTCGTTGGCGGTGCGCCCGCGGCGGAGACGACGCGGGCGCGGCCGCGCAGCCTGTTTCTGTTGCCGACCAGTAAGGAAGAATGCGGCGTCGAATCCTTCGCGCGCCTGCTGGTTGCGGGGCTGCAGGCTTCCTATCCGGACGACGGCTACGCCGTCCTTGCGGTTTCGGGGCATTGGCGCGATCTGCCGTCCTTATTCCGCAGGATCGCCGAGGCCGACCGGATCGTTTTCAGTGTCCCCCTGGCGGCCTGGAAAAGGCTTTTGCTGATGCCGCTGGTGATTTTGCTGGCGGCGAAGATCACCGGCCGCGAGGTCGACGTTTTCATGCACGAGTGGGCGGCGCTGCATTGGCTGCGCCGCCTGGTTCTGGCGCCATTCGTGGTCTTCAGCCGCAAGATCCTCGTGGTCTCGCCGTTCATCGCCGGACAGATCGCGAGCAGCCGCTGGCTCGGCGGCGCGCGCGGCAAGTGCCGGCTGGTGCCGAACGCGCCCGTCGTCCGACCGGGCGAACAATACGTCACCGAACGCGTTCGCGTGGTCCGCAATGCCAAGCGCAGTTGCGACGTCGTCATCGGCCATTTCGGCGCCATCTACAAAGGCAAGGCCGCCACCGCGCTGCTCGACGTCGGCGATCACTTGCGCGGCCGGGGCGTCCGCGCCCTGATCGTCTTCATCGGCAGCTTCCTGAACTCGCTCGACGGTTACGAGCAAGAGTTCTGGCGCAAGGTCGACGCGCTCGACCTTGCGGATCGGGTTATCGTCACCGGTTATGTTGCGAATGAAGCGGAGCTTTACACGCTGTTCGAGGAGATGGGGGCGTTTCTGTTCCTGTTCCCGGAGGGCCTGACCGCGCGGCGCTCCAGCGTCATCCATTGTCTGCAATCCGGTCGCCCGGTTGTCGTGACGGCGCCGCGCTCGATGACGGAATTCGCCCACCATGCCGGCTTCGCCGCGGTGATCGAGGCGGGCGCCTTGTCGTTCATTCCCGATGGCGCCGATCTGGGCGCGACCGCCGATCGACTTCTCGCGGCCGCCAGGCAGGACCGGCGGGCGACGCCGGCCGTCGACGGCGACGCCTGGTGGCGCGCGACCACCGCCGCAACCCACGCCGCGCTAGCCGGACCCTAGTCGAATACGACAGCCCGGCCGACGTCCGGCCGCGGCTTGGTCAGCGCGCCAGCGCGTTGCGCAGGATCAACAGGCCGCGGCTCAGGCGATGGCGGCTCTTGGCGATATCCAAGAGCCAGCACATCGCCAGGTAACTGACGATGCCGGCGGGCAGCAGCGTTGCCAGCGCGTCCCCGTCGGTCAGGCTGAGCGCCAGTTCGAGGCTTCTGACCACGATCGCCATGACGATCGTGGCGATCAGCACCCGCATCATGCGCGGGTAAGGCACCGGCATCGGGAAGGCCCAGCGCGTCAGCACCAGTGCGCCCAGGAAGCCGAAAATCTCCGCCGCCAGCCGACCCCAGGCGGCGCCGATCACGCCCAAATGCTCGATCAACAGGATGCTGACCACGACATTGACGACCAGCGCCGATCCCGTGTTCAGCAGGAAGAAGCTGTTGCGCTCCGAAAGCAGGAAGCTGATGTGCAGGTATTGCGACGACATGACGTGAAAGACGATGGCGATGGCGACAATCGGCATCACCGTGGCGGCCACCTCCCTGAAATCGGCGCCGAGGATGACGGCGGCGAGATGCGGCGACACCACCGCGAAGCCGACGCAGGCCGGCAGCATGAGCGCGAGCAGGAATTCAAAGCATTCGTCGAGATGAATGCGGACGGCGTCGCGACCCTGGTTGGCGTGAATCTGCACGGCGAGCGGGAAGAAGGCGGCCGCCGCGCTGACCGCCGGAATGATCAGCGCCTGGCGAACGAGGTCGGCGCCGGCGGTATATTGCCCGGCTGCGCCCGGCCCGATGAGGCGGGCAATGATGAAGCGGTCGATCACGGTCGACAGCGCCAGCAGCGTCAGAGAGACGGTCAGCGGCAGCCCGGCCTTGGCCAGGCCGAGCAGCCGGGCGCGGTCGAAACAGACAATGGTCCCGCCCCAGGCTTCGCGGCCAAAGGCCCAGGCAGCCAGACCGTAAGCCAGCGCCGACGACACCAGCAACAGCCCGCCGGCGCGTCCCAGGAGGGTGACGGCGACGCCGAGCACCGAAATCATGACGGCGCGCAGGACCGTCGCCTTCATGGCCGTGAAGGCCTGCAGTCGCGCCCGCAGCAAGTCCTGGCTGGTCTCGAACAGAGCGATCGCCAGCGCCAGACCGGCGGCGGCCAGGGACGGCCCGTTGTCAAGACCGGCCGCGAGCGTGCCGAGATAGACGAACGGCGCCAGCAAACATGACAGCAGGAGACCCGGCGCGAGGATACCGCGCACGTCGGTACCGTCGCCGCGCGCCTGCAAGCGCATGATCGGGAGCCGAAGCCACGTGGTCAGGAACGTCGAGGCGATCGTCGCGAAGCCGATACCCAGCACGTAGGTTCCGAATTCCGCCGGCGCGAACAGCCGCGTGAACAGCATAACGTTGACCAGACCGAACGCGGCCGAGAACACGTTGGCGGCAAAATAGGTTGCGGTCTGTCCAAGCAGCATGATCGATCTATAATTGCAGCGGCCTAACTTTGGCTTAGCCTCAGCGACGCGACAGCATCGTCGCGCCTTTAGCGTCCTGGGCCGGCGTCGTTGCCGTTGCCAAAGGGCTTGACCTTGCGTTCGCCAGCGCCGGCAAGCGCTCGAGCACGGCGCGGATGCGATGCACCGGCGTATTGGAAAAGGACTGGGCCGATAAGGCCACGCAATCGTCGGTCGCCGCGAGCAGCATACGCTCCAGCGCCGCCTCATCGAGTGCGTCGGCTTCCCAGTAGCTCAAGCACGGCGATACCGTCGTGTAGCGATGATCGCGCAGCAGACCCGGCGTATTGCGAACGAAGAAGCCGTACAGCATGTATTCCGATATGCCGCGCGTACGGCACAGTGCCTCGATCCAATCCCGCCCGCTCACCTTCTCCAGGCGCGCCGTCATCGCCCGCACCGTCCGCTGATTCCAGAAAATGATGTGACCGATGAAGTCGTCGGCGGGAAACAAGGGTTCGTCGAGTCCCAGCAACCGATGGCTCGAGCGTACCCAGGAGGCGTGTTCGCGCGCCGCGGCGGTGATCTCCCGCGGCCTGATGAACAGCGGCGTGGCGTTGGCTTGTCCGATCGCCGACAGTTGGTACGGCCGAAAGAACACGATGTCGGAATCCAGCACGCAGGCGAGCGTCTCCGGCACCAGCTGCGCCGTCGCGATCTTGGCGAATTGCTGCACGTACCAGCCGCCGACCGGCTTGGCGCGCAGCGATCCCCAATAGCGCCGCCGATTGCGCTGAATGAAGCGGGGCAGCGGCTTGAGCCAGGTCGGCAGGATTTCCGAAAGCGGCACGACCACCCGGCGCCCGCCGCCGAAGCCGGCGAACATCGCCAATTCGTCATCGGGAACGATGAGATAGTGACGTGAAAAGGATGTGACGTAGCGATCCACGCTTTCGCAAAGCAGCACGCAGCGCTCAAGGTCGAGCGAATAGGTCGGCGTAATCAGCGCAACCGCGGTCATGTCATGCTGCCCGCGGGTCAGGCGCCGCGCCGCGCGATATCCGTAGCGCTTGTGCGATCGTGACCAATTCGCAGCCGGCTTCGCGCGCGCTGCGCAGCGCGAAGGCCAGAACATCCGGGCGCATGCCGTAGCGGCTCGGTTCGTTGTCGACGTCGTGACAGGCGAAGATCAGCCAGCCATTGCTCTGCACCGTTTCGGCAATGATGCTGAGAATGCCTTTGCGGTCGATCGACGCGTCCTCCAGAGGGCACGACTTCAAGACGCTGAGATCGGTCGTGCCGGCGTTGACGCCGGGGATGTCGGCGCGGCAGCTGTCGAAGCGCTCGCCCAGATGGCGTTTGGTGGCGAACGACATGGCGCCGTACGGATAGGCGAAATTCCGCAGCCTCACGTTGCCGAGGATGTCCTGCAGGACGCAGCGGTTCCGTTCGAGCTCGCCGTCGAGCGCGGCCCGGTCGATGCTGACGACGGCCACATGCGAATGGGTGTGGCAGCCGATCTCATGGCCGTTGGCATGCAGGGCTTTGACCTGATCGGCGGTTGCCAGCCGCCCGGTCGGGCTCGGGCCGCCGCATTTGCCCCCGGAGATATAAAACGTTCCGCGCGCCTGGTGCTGCTGAACGATCAGCGCGCCGGTGGTGCAGGCCGAAGCCGCCGCGTCGTCGAAGGTAAAAGAGACCAGCGGCGCGGCATTGCGCATCACCAGCTTCTTGGTGGTGACGTTGCGGGCCAGGCATCGCGACAGCTTGCCGGTCAGCGTCGCATAGGGGGCCGCGACGAAGCCGGCCACGCCCCGCGGCGCGTCGGGCGCGCTGAAATCGTCCGATACCGGCGAACCGGAGCTTTGCGGAGCTGGCGTCATGCTTACGCCGGCACTGCCGTGCGAGGCAGGATGCCGGCAGTTGAGCCTATCGAGCGCGCCGCCTGTCTCGTCATGGTTTTTATTCGAAAACTCGAAGCCCTCGAAACGTATATGGTCTCGATGGCGCTGCCGTCCACAGCCCATCCACGAAACCCGGATTGTCGTGAATCGTTAATCCTAATACGCAGCGGACGCATTCGCGGTTACCGATATTCCTCGTAAAGCAGATCGAATTCCGCGGCGAGGCGGCCGGCGCCGCGCGCCGCCCGGATCAAACTCGCCATGATGGCCCGGCGGCCGCGCAGCGCGGCGAGCGGCAGCGATACGATGCCGAGGCCGAGCAGGCCAAATCCCGTGTACCAGCGCCGCAGCGCACCGGCGACCGTGTGCAGGAACTTGCGCTCCAGTCGGGTCGCCTCGGTGCCGTTGCGGAATTTTCGGCGCAGCAGGTAGCTGACGGTCGTGCGCGAGGGCGGCGTCGTTTCGAATACCGTCGCCGCGTCGGCCCAGGCGAAACTGCGGCCATCGTTGCGGCAGCGCCAAAAGAATTCGTAGTCGCTGCCTCCCGTGAAGGCGAACGCATGCAGGAACGGCTCATCGAGATATTGCTCGAGGACGCTGCGCCGGATCGCCATGTTGCCGGCGCCGTAGATCATGGGCACCCGACCCGTCGCGTGGCGAACCGGGGCGTAGAAGCCGCTCTGCGCCAGCCAGTGATCGGGCATGTCGAACACCGGAAATACCGGCCCGCCGACAATGTCGACCTGGTATTGCCGCGCGACCCGCATCAATTCGGTGAGCCAGTCCGGATCGGGATATTCGTCGTCATCGAGCACGGCGATATAATCCGGCGCCGGCGTCGCCCGGCACGCATTCGAGAACGCGCGGTTATAGGCGTAGGTCTGTCCGCGGCGCGTTTCGATCGTGCAGCTCAGCGGGAACGGAAAGGCCGGCGCCGCCTGCGCGACGACGGCGGCTCCGGCGCGGTCGTCGCCATCGTTGTCGACGACGATGACCTTGATCGAACCGGGATAGGCCAGGCGCGCGACGTGCTCCAGGAGCTTGCGCAAGCCATCCGGCCGCCGGAAAGTCGGCACGCATAAGCAGACATCAGGCCAGATTTCGGGGCCGCTTCGCGGTTCGGTCTGGGACGTAGCGCGCTCAATCATGGCAGGTTTGCCGGCCCGTTCGTGTCAGCAACAGAAACAACGCGTGCGGATTGGTCATCAGATACCGGCCGGCAAGACGGCGCGGCTCGAGATAAATGCGATAGACCCATTCGAGGCCGGCGCGTTGCATCCATTGCGGCGCCCGCGAGTTCTTGCCGGACAGGAAATCGAACAGGCCGCCGGAGGTCTTGATCAGTCCGACGCCGCGCAAGCGGTCGCGATGGCGCGCCGCGAATTCCTGTTCGGCCGGAGCGCCGAGACCGAGCCACAGAATATCCGGCCGAGCCGCGTTGATGGTCTCGACGATGCGCTCTTCGTCGCCCTCGCGGCGCAGGTAGCCGCCGGCGTGGCCGACGATATCGAGGCCCGGATAGAGTTCCTGGACCCGCCGCACCGCGTGGTTGACGACCGGGTTGGCCGCGCCGAGCAGAAACATCCGCGCGCCGCGTTGCTGCGCGACAGTCGCGACATCATGGAAAAGATCCGTGGTGGCGACCCGTTCCGGCAGCGGCCGCCTGTGAAACAGCCGTGACACCAACACCATCGGCATGCCGTCGGCGTGAATGAGATCGGCACCGCGGAACAGGGCGCGAATTCGCGGCTGCCGCGCGCAAAGCGACAGCACCTGGCCGTTCGCGGAGGTAAAGACCAGCGGCGCCTGTGCGGTGCCGCGCCGGGCAAGCGCGACGTCGACCATCAGTTCCGCCGAGCCGGCGCGGTCGATCACCGCAATGGGCAGGCCGCCGATCGTGGCGACCGGCACGTCCCATTGCGGCTTGGCCGCGGCGGCAAAACAAAGCGAGGCGGATTGTGCCGGCATGGCGCGCACTCCTCGGCCCCGTACCTAGGTGCTAAGGTGCGGAACATAAAGGTTAATCAGCGGTTAGCCTTAAGAGCGGGGCGCCGTCCTGCTCGAGCCTAATCGGCAACGCGCGATACCGCCAAGAACCGCAATCCGAACGACGCGGCAATCAGAATGAGCCAAAGCGCGCCAACCTGCGTGAACATGGTTTCGAAGCAGGATTCGTAAGCTGCAAAAAGGCAGATGCGCAAAAACAGCATCTGCAGCGGCGCGCCGAAAGGATCGTCCGGCGCCCGGTAGTAGTCGAGCAGCGGCAGCACCATGAGCCACAGGGTGACCAGCGCCGAGCCCGGAATGCCGACGGTGAGCGCGAGGTCGAGATAGCCGTTATGGGCATGGCTCGCGGTGTTGGCCCAGGTGACGCCGCTCATGCCGTAGACGACCTGCTCGGTACCCCAGAACGTCGAGAAGCCGTAGCCGGTGATCGGGCGCTGGGCGACGTGATCGAGAGCGAATTTCCAGATGTCGGTGCGCCCGGTGAAGGTCGGATCCGACATGATCGCATCGACCACCGTGCGCACCGGGGCAAAATAGATCGATCCGATCGACAGCAGGTTGAGGCCGACCACGACCGCCAGCGCGATCGCGATGCCGACGGCCGGACGCACGTGCGCGATGATCGCGGACACCATCAACACCAGCATGAGCGCCGCGATCGCCGTCTTCGAATGGGTGAAATAGAGGAACGGCAACGCCAGCGCCATGATCAGCGCGCCGAGCGCGGGGCTGCGCATCCGGGCGACAAAGACGCCGATGAAAACGAACAGCACCATGGCGGCGCTGGCTTCGTTCTTGTGCCCGAATGCGCCGCGCCAATCGCCGGCCAGTTCGGGTTCGAGGATGTCCGTCGCCTGGTGAATCGACAGCGACGGGACGAAAATCACGCCGAGATAACAGGCGGCGATCACGATGAGCACCACCGCGGCCATCACGTCGCTGAAATGGCGGGGGTTCCGCGGCAGCAGCAGCACCATTCCGGCAATGCCGATCGTGATCATCGCGAAGGCAAAGCGGCGAGCGGACAGCGACGGGTCCCACGACGTGGTCACCGACAGCGCGAACCACGCGAGCGTGACGATCAGGACCGGTCGCACCAAGAGCAGCAGCCGTTCCGGACGGTGCAAGAGGCACCAGCCCGCCAGCAGCAGGAACAGCGTCGAATAGCCCACTTGATTGGCGGAATCGCCCTCTTCGGTAACCGCAAGCGGCTCGGCAAGGCTGGCGAAGGGATGAAACGAAAACCACAGCGACAGAAATACCGCGGCGAACAGAACGCTGCGGATCAGCGTATCGACCGGGCTGGTCGTGCGGGCCGCGAACGTCTTGCGAATAACCGATGTTCGCCACGACGACTGTCCTTGCTGGCGGCGGACCGCGCGATGGCCGCTTCGCTCAGGCCGATCCGGCTCCGGTCAGCACCACACCGACGATCTTGCGCGTATCGGGCCCCAGCCGCGCCACGAATTGTTCGACCGCGCGCTGGTCGGGGTCGTCGGCTCTGGCGACCAGCACGATGTGGTCGACCAGGCCGGCAAAGAACCGGGTGCTCGGATCGTTGCTCAGATTGACTGCGGCAACCACGACCATGTCGAAGCGTTTGGTCTTGTCGAAAGCCTGTTTGATGTCGGCGTCGCTGATCTGGCGGTCGCGCCGGCTGTTGGGCGAAACGAACGACACCGCATTGATGTTGGTTTCGCGGTCGCGAATGATGATGTCGGACAGCTCGCGGCGGCCCACCGCGACGTCGACCAAGCCGGCTTCGCCTCGATCGGCGTCGATCGCCGAAAGCGTGCGGCACTTGAGATCGGCGTCGATCAGCAGCACGCGCTGCGTCGCCGCCGCCGCCGCCGCGAAGGTGAGCGCGACGACCGCGGTGTCATCTTCGTCATCGCAGGCGACGACCAGCACGCTCGGATTGCCGCGCGTTCTGTGGCTGCCGCGCACCGCGTCGTAGACCTTGGTGATTTCCATGGCGAACGGAGACCGCGGGTCCTCCAGGGCGTTCAAGCCGTATGCGATGTCGACTTCCGGCAGGGTCGCCAGCACCGCAATCCGGCCTGACTTGGCTGCAGCCGGAAAAAGTCTTCTGGCCGTCGCCGCCAATCTTGCGGCCGGCGCGGGCGCTTGACGCGGGCGGGGCGCGCCGTCCGCGTAAGCCGCCCGCATGATGACGATGCCGACGCCGGAGGCGACACCCATCACCAGAGCCGCCAACGCGACGATCATTGTCGGCGGCGGCGAACTGCGCCGCAGCGGCAGGGTGGCCTTGGAGATGACGCGAATGTTCTTGGTGTCGACCTGTTCCTGCTCGCCGGTTTCGCGGGCGCGCATCATGAACGCTTCATAGACCGAACGGCTGGCTTGAACTTCGCGCTCGAGCTCGCGCAGCCCCACCAAAGACTGATCGGTGGTGACCGCGGTGCGCTTGAGCGCATCGAGATTGCGGGCCAGCGAGTCCTCGTCGGCCTTGGCGCTCTCGTATTCGGAACGTGCCGAAAGCGCGACGCGATTAACCTCGTCCTCGATCATCTTCTGCAGGCGCTCGGCCTGCGCTTCGATCTCGACGACCGCCGGGTGGCGCTCGCCGAGCGAGGTTTTCTGCTCGGCTTCGCGGCGCATGACTTCGGCATACTGGGCGCGCAATGCGGTGATGGTCTGCGACTGCACCGCCGCCGGAAAGGCGCCGACTGCGGTCTTCGAACGCTGGACGCTTTCGATCTGATCGAGGCGCGCCTTGGCCTCGGCGGTGCGGGCGCGCGCCGCCACCAGCCGGCCGTTCTGATCGGCCAGCTGCTGCTCGTTGACCAGCTCGCCGTTGGCGTTGACGATGTTGTTTGCTTCCTTGTAGGCCTCGACCCGTTCCTCGGCATCGCGGACCCGGCCCTGCAGCTCCTTGAGGCGGGCGGACAGCGACTGCGAAATCTGACGGGCGGCGTCCGATCGCACGTCGGTTTGCTCGGTGAGGTAGGCCTGCGCGACGGCATTGGCGAGGCGCGCCGCCTTTGCCGGATCGTCGCTGGTGACGTTGATGCTGACGATGTAGGTGCGTTCGGCTCTGGTCACGACGAGGTGATGTTTCAGCTCGTTCAGCGCGACCAGCGCGTCATATTCCGGCGCCAGTGCGCCGCGGGCGAATTCCGGATCGTGGTCAAGGCCTTCCGAGGCGACCACACGGCGCAGCACGTTGTCGGAGGTAATCACGCTGACCTGACTTTCGACCGTCAGCACCGCCGCGTCGCTCTGTTGATTGGGCGAGGTGAGCTCGTTGGCGACGGCGTGAAGCTCCATCGGATCGACGAGAATGTCGGTCGTCGCCGTGTACTTGCGCGGCGCGAGGAGAACAAAAGCAGCGGCGAGGCCGAGCGCCGCAATGGTCATGAGCAGGATCGTGATCTTGCCGCGCCACAGCACCAGCCAGATTTTCTTGAAATCGATCGCCGCTAGCGGGGCCAATCCCGGAGCAAGGTCGCTGCGCCTGACGGCTGCCGACGGCATATAACTCGGCGCTTCAAACATGCGACGCTCAACTCGCTTCACTGCGGATGTTGGAGGGTGCGCGACGCGGCGCTTACGGGCGCCGTCGATCGCTGCGCATGATGGCCCGCCAGATTCGCAATCAAGGCCATGCCGCCCGGCATGTCCAGGGAACTCCGTATGGTTAATCAATCCATAAAGAATTAAAGTTAACGCCCGGTGTATGCAGCGTTATCGCCGCGGCAAAACGTGGCGTCGTGTGATGTTTCGGGCGCGGCCGCTAGCGGCGAAAGACGCGCAAGACGGCGGCGACCAAAACGAGGAGCGCAACAGCCGGAATCCAGATCAGCACGGCGCCCAGGACGGCGAGAAAGCCGACCACGACCAGCACGGCGAGCATCAGGAACAAAAGCGGGACGCCGAACGGCCCGAGCCTGGTGACGAAAACGTGATGCCGTGCGCCCGCCTGACGGGCTGCGTGCGCCCCCCAGGCGGTATCCCATGGCGATCGCCGCCAACCCGAGCGGCCCTGCCACTGGTCCGGCGGGATGATTTCGGGTTCTAGGCGGGGTCGTTCCGGCTCGCTGGAATCTTGCGTCATGGCATGTTCGCTTCGTGGTGATCCGCCACCTATGTGGGGTCCGGCAAGTCCGTCACAAGCGCCGCATTGCCGCCCCCTGCCTCCCGCCGCTTGCCGAGGGCGGGACGATGAGCGGCGGTCAGGCGCGCTCGGCAGTGCCGCCATGATGGTCGTGCAGGAACTTGGCCAACTGCTCGCGCAGGCTTTCGTCGCGCTCGGTTTGGTGGCCGAGCACGACGGCCCGCTCGAACAGAGCCTGCTGCAGCGGGTGCGGCAAATCACTCCACAGCGCCGCGGCCGCCGCGCCGAGTACAAGGAAATAACGACTGGGATCGTTGTTTCGGCTGATCGCATCGGTTCGACTGCTCATGACGACCTCGAACGCCCACCGCCGTTGAAGGGGATCGAAGCTGGGCCGGCGCCTGGATGAAAACAACGCCGTCGCCGGCAAGTTCCGGCCGATCCATCACGCCCGAGGCGCGGCCGTGTTTCCCGCGACGTCGAGCTGGTCGAACCGTCCGATCCGGTAGATCGCAAGCGAGACCAGCCAGCTTGCGATAAAGATCGCGATGATAAGGTAGCCCAGGCTGCCGAAATGCTCGTTGAGCGAGCCGATAAAGATCCAGAACGGTCCCTGCAAATCCAGCCGATCCGCCAGCAAGCCGAGCGCCTCGATGCCGCCGACCAGCACGGCGACGACGACAGAGACGAACGTGACCGTCAAATTGTAATAGAGCTTGCGGACCGGTTTGTTGAATGCCCAGCCGTAGGCGCCGAGCATCAGGACGCCGTCGGTCGTGTCGATCAGCGACATGCCTGCGGTGAACAGCGCCGGGAACACCATGATCGACCAGATCGGCAGGCCCCGCGAGGCTTCCGCCGCGGCGATACCGAGGAGCGCGATCTCGGTCGCGGTATCGAAACCGAGCCCGAACAGGAAGCCGAGCGGATACATGTGCCAACTGCGCGAGACCAGGCGGAACATCGGCCGGAACAATCGGCCCATGACACCGCGCTGCGCCAGCAGATGGTTGAGGTCTTCCTCCACATAGGCGCCGCCGCGGCGCACGCTGCGAAAGGCTCGATACACCGAGCACAGCACGACGAAATTGACCGCCGCGACAAGGAACAGGAACAGCACGGACACCAGCGTGCCGACCACGCCGCCGACCGCACGGAACGATTCGAAGCGCCCTTGCAGGCCTGCGGCCGCCAATGCGATCGCCGCCGAGGCCAGCACCACGATCGACGAATGGCCCAGCGAGAAAAAGAAGCCGACGGTGATCGGCCGCTTGCCCTCCTGCATGAGCTTGCGGGTGACATTATCGATAGCGGCGATGTGATCGGCATCGACGGCATGGCGAAGCCCGAACGTGTAGGCGAGGAACGCGGTGCCGACCAGCACCGGATAGTCGTGAAACGCGATCAGCGCCCAAATCCAGGCCAGCACGTTGGCCAGCACCAGGACCACGTAGATGCCGAGGACCTTGCTGGCCAGTTCGGCGTCCTGATCGTTGAACAGCTTGAGAATCATCAGCCCGTGTGAACGTCCGCAACGCTCGTCGCCTGCCTCCTGTTCCGATACGACGCTACCCTGGGGCGTGCAAGTCCGCCCCCGTTGCATCGTGCGAAGGTTGCCTTGGCGATCGGGGCGCGTGGCTTCGCGTGGCCTATTGAGGCTGGATGCCTGCGGCGCGGATGACCGCACCCCAGCGCTGCGTCTCTTCCTTGAGGAAGGCGCTCATCTCGGCAGGCGTGCCGCCGCCCGGCTGCAGATTGAGCTTGCGGTACCGATCGAGCAGCTCGGGGTTCTTTATGGCGGCGTTGATGGCCGCGTTGAGCTTGGCAATGACCGCATCCGGCGTTTGCGGCGGCGCGGTCAACGCGTTCCAGGTGTCGGACTCGCAGCCCGGCACGCCGGCCTCTGCCATCGTCGGAATGTCCGGCAGCGCCGCGACACGCTCTTTGGTGGCGACCGCCAGGATGCGAGCCTTGCCTGACTTGTGCAGTTCGATCGATGTCGCCAGCTCGCTGAACATGAGATCGACGTGGCCGGCGATGAGGTCGGTGAGCGCCGGCGCGGTGCCTTTGTACGGCACGTGGACGAGCTTGGTGTGGGTGAGGGTTTGAAATAGCTCGGCGGTCAAGTGCGACGTGGTGCCGATGCCCTGCGACGCATAATTCAGCGTGCCGGGATGGGCCAGCGCATAGGCGACCAGCTCTTGCACCGAATGGGCGGGAAAATCCTGGCGCACCAGAAGCACGTTCGGGATGCGCGCCATGATGGCAACCGGCTTGAGCTGCGCCGGCTCGTAATTGAGCGACTTGTAGAGGAAACTGTTGGTCGTGATCGCCGCCGGCGGCGAAGCGAGCAGGGTGTAGCCGTCCGGGGCCGCGTGGAACACGTCCTCCGCCGCGATGGTGCCGGCCGCGCCGGGTTTGTTCTCGACGGGCAAAGGCTGGCCCAGCGCGCTTTGCACCTGGTTGGCGATGAGCCGCGTCGCGACGTCGACGCCGCCGCCGGCCGGCATGGCGACAATGATTCTGATCGGACGGTCGGGAAAGCCCGCCGTGCCGTCCTGCGCGCTGGCCGCAGCCGACGCCAGCGCGAGGCCGAGAATTGCGATGACGGTGGAACGTCTCACCATGGCACAAGCCCCCAAAATATCGGCGCGAGCCGCGGTTCCTGGCATAGCGCAGCTTGCCGGCCGAGTCTTGCGACGCACTGCCGCTGCACTGCAAGGGGATGCCATCCGGGCCCGTTCACAAACCGCGCGGCGGCTCATAGGATCGCCGCACAATAATGGGAGAGGCGCCGCAATGAGCAGGCTGGATTTCGTTGTCGAAGAACTGGTGACCGCAAACCGGGTGCTGGCGAACGAGGGCATCGTCGATTCGTTCGGCCATGTCAGCGCGCGGCATCCCGACAATCCGCAGCATTATCTGTTGTCGCGCGCCCGGGCGCCCGAGCGCATCGAGCGCGACGACATCGTCGAATATACCCTTGACGGCACCGCAATCGACGAGCGCGGACGCTCGCCTTATCTCGAGCGCTTCATCCATGGCGCGATCTACGAGGCGCGGCCGGATGTGCATTCGGTCGTGCACAATCATTCGCCGAGCGTGATTCCGTTCGGCGTCACCGGAAAGAAGCTCAAGCCGCTGCTGCACATGTGCGCCAACTTCGGCCATGAAGTGCCGATCTGGGATTCCCACGACAAGTTCGGCGACACGACGCTGCTGGTGAGCGACATGGCCATGGGCCGCGACCTGGCGCGGCTTTTGGCCTCGCGGCCGAGCGCGCTGATGCGCGGCCATGGCGCCACGGTGGTCGGCCGCTCCGTCCGCCACGCCGTCTTCATCTCGGTGTATCTCGAAATGGGCGCCAAGCTGCAGATGCAGTCCATGGCCATGGGCGAGATCAAATTTCTCACACCCGGCGAGGTCGACAAGATCACCGCGCGGGTCACCGACTACACCCTCGACCGCGCCTGGGAGAACTGGGCGCGCCGCGCCGGGCGGGAGATGCAGGCCGCCGGGTAGTCGTTACGCGGCCGCGATGGCGATGCCTGCCAGTTCGCAAGAATTGGCGACGTCGCACACCGTGGCGCGCTGCATGTCGCGCTTCCAGCGCAGATCGTCGAAATCGGTGCCGCGGTGCATGGTGCAGCGATTGTCCCAGATGACCAGATCGTGGACGCGCCAGCGATGGGTGTAGACGAACTGCCGTTGCGTGGCGTGCGCGACCAGTTGCTCGATGAGGGCCCGGCCCTCGTGCTCGGGCATTCCCAAGATGCGGCCCGCGTGTGACGCGAGGTACAGCGATTTGCGGCCGGATTCGGCGAGCGCGCGCACCAGCACCTGCGGTACCGGCGGCAGTCCTTGGCGTTCCTCGTCGCTGAAATTCGAGAAGCCGAGCCGGGCCCGCGAGGTGAAGATCGAATGCTCCACGACAAGCGGGTCGAGGCGGCGCCTGGTTTCTTCGGGCAGCGCATCGTAGGCCGCACGCTCGTCGGCAAATTCGGTGTGGCCGCCGATCGGCGGAATGTCGCGGGCGTAGAGCAACGACGCCCGCGCCGGCAGCCGCTTGAACGAGCTATCGGTGTGCCAGAGCCGGTTGCCGAGCTGGAACATGCGCTGTCGGCTCTCCTTGCCCCACACCTCGTTGTCGGGATCGAGGTTGGAAACGTCGGCAAACTCCTGACGGACGCGGAGCTTTGCATCCTTGCGGAACAGCGCGATCGTCGTTTCCAACGGCCCGAAGTTCTTCGCGAAGTCGAGATGCTGGTCCTGTGACAGGTGCTGGTCCGGGAAGATCAGGACCGCGTATTTTGTGAACGCGTCTTTGATGTCCTGGAGATCGGCCGACGCGATGGCGGCCGCCAAGTCGACGTCGCCGATTTCGGCGGCGAAATTTGGCGTGACCGGATAGATGGTGATCGCCATGGTCATTGCCTCCCGAGGCTACGGCTGTTTGAGCGCCGCGATCTGCTTGTCGAACCGCGCCAGATCCTGCTGGTACAGCGCCTGGCTCGGATTTTGCCCGGCCAAGCTTGCAATGATTGCGCGGCCCGACGCAAGCGCATCGCCGGCCTCGGACGCCTGACCGAGCCTGCGATAGAGCTCGGCAAGCTTGCCGTAGGTCAGCGCCAGATCGCGTTGCGTCTGGGCGTCGGTCAAATCGGCTTTCGCCAGCTGGGCCTTGATGGCGAGGCTTGCCTGATAGGACGTCGCCGCATCCGGCAGATCCCGCTGTTTCTCCTGCACGTCGGCGACAAAACCATATGAAATCGCCAAGTCGCGCTGCCAGCCGGCATTGCTGGAATCGGACTTTGCCAGGTGTTGCGCGATGGCGAGGCCCGCCTGATAGGAGGCGAGCGCGGCCGCTTGATCGCCCTGCGCCGTCTGTATGCTGCCGACGTGATTGTACGACACCGCGAGATCGCGTTGCCATTGCGTGCTGGCGGAATCAGCTGTTGCCACCGCCTGCATGATGGTCAGGGCGGCCTGATAAGACAGCAGCGCCGCCGGCAGATTGCCTTGCCGCTGTTCGGCGTTGCCGACGTAGCCGTTCACCAGCGCCAAGTCGCGCTGCCAGCCGATATTGGCGGGATCGGATTTCGCAAGCTGCTGCGCGATGGCGAGGCCCGCCTGATAGGAGGCGAGCGCGCCCGCCTTGTCGCCCTGCGCCATCTGTACGTTGCCGATATTGTTGTAAGTCACCGACAATTGGCGCTGCCACAGATCGTTGCCGGCATCGGTCTTGATCAGGGCCGCCATGATGGTGAGGCCGGCCCGATACGACGTCAGCGCCGCCGGCAGATCGTTTTGCAGCAGCTGCACATAACCGACATTGCCGGTTGCCGCCGCCAGGTCGCTTTGCCAGAGCATGTTGGAGGGATCGGACTTCGCCAGGCCGTCAATAATGGCGAGCGCCGCCTGAAAAGTGCTCAGCGCGCCCGCTCGATTGCCCTGCAACTCCTGGACGTTGCCGAGCTTTTGCTCGAAGAACGCGACGTCATGCTGCAGCTTGGCGTTGCTCGGATTGGTCGCGGGCGAGCATATCGGCGGCAGCGAGGCTCGCCCGATAGGACGCCAACGCGGCGGTCAGATTACCCTGCGCCACCTGGACGTTGCCGAGCCGTTCGTCGACAAAGGTCACGTCGCGCTGCGATTGCACATTGTTCGGATCGGCTTTCGCCAAGCCAGCGGCAATGGCCGCGGCATCCTGATAAGCCTGGAGCGCGTCGGCGAGATGGCCGCGCCGCTGCGCGATGTCGCCCATGCCGAGCTTCGCCCACAGCGCCGCTTCGTCGTCATTACCGGATGCCGCCGCTGCGAGCACGCTGGTGTAAGCGGCCTGCGCGGCATCGAGCTGGCCGGCTTGTTCCTGATAAATGCCGTTTTCCAGCATGCCCTGGACATTCGTTGGATCAAGCCGCGCGGCTTCGGCATAGTAGCCGCGCGCCTTTGCCGGGTCCGTCACGGCCGTGATCGACGCCAGGTTTCGAAAGGCCGCCGCGGCGTCTCGGTCTTGCTTCTGGCCGAGTTTGACTTTGTCCTCGGCGACCGCCCGCAAGAGCGGTTCGGCCTGCGCCGGTTGGCCGGCTTTAAGAAGGTCGAGCGCTTCGGCATAGCGCGGATCGGCAGCGGCGCCCTCGGCGATGTTCTTGATCGCCAGCGTCAGGCTTTGCCGCGAACCTGGTATGTCGGCTGCGGCCGGCGTGATGAGCGAGTATTTGTCGACCAGCGCGGTGATCTCGGCCAGCGTTTGCGCCTTCTGGCGCGATTGCCAGTAGAAGCCGCTACCGGCCGCCGCCAGCGCGACGATGACCCCCGCCACCGCCGCCTGCAGCCGGCGCTGCCGACGCCGCTCGCGTTCGGCCCGACGATAGACATCGTCGGGCGCAAGCCCGATCAGCCGCGCCACCACCTTGGCGATGGCCAGTTCGAAACCGTCGCCCTTCTCGCGCAGGTCGGCCGCCAGCACGTCGACCGGCCGGTCGGTGATCGCGCCGTCGCCGGCGAGCGCGAAACGCAGCGCCGGCGGAAAACATTCGCATCCCGGATTGCCCGGCTCGCCATCGGCAATCAGCGGAATCACTGGCCGGTCGGGATGGCGCGATTTGAACAGCCGCAACTCTTCGTTGACATAGGTGCTGCGCGCCGTGTTGGGCGAAGCCAGCACCACCAGGGCCGCCGCGCTGTCGAGCGCAGCGACGGTCTGCTCGGCCAGCGAGCCGCCGGCACTGAATTCATGGCGGTCGCGGAATATCGGCTGCAACGTCTCGGGAATCGGTCCGACCGGGGTCTCGCGCCCAACCAGGTCCTTATCGATGCGAAAGCGTTCGAGCCGCTCGTGGACGCGTCTCGCGATCGCCGAGTTGGCGTGGCTATAGGAGAGAAACGCGCGATACTTGAATGGGACGGTCTGCGCCAACGGCTTCACCCTGAAGCAGGCTCAGATTATCTAAAAGACCGCTCAAGGTTATCAGGTTGTCGCGCTCGATCCGAGCCTCGCATCACGCCCGATGTCGGCACCCAGGTACCGCGAAGCGGCCCGCGCGTCGAGCGACGCGCGGCTTCACTCGGCGGCGAGGCGCGCTTCCGGCGCGGCGGCGCGCACGTCGGCGTCGACGTGCTTTTCGTATTTGACGAAGTTGTCCTGGAACATGCGCACCAGCTTGCGCGCGGTCTGGTCGAATGCGGCTTTGTCTTTCCAGGTCTTCATCGGATAGAGCAGGTGCGGTTCGACCCCGGGCACCGAGGTCGGCACCGCGAAGCCGAAATAGGGATCGGTCCGGTAGCTCGCCGCCTTGAGCGAGCCGTCGAGCGCGCCGGTGACAAGCGCGCGGGTCGCCTTGATCGGCATGCGGCGGCCGACGCCGTAGATGCCGCCGGTCCAGCCCGAATTGACCAGCCAGCAGTCGACATTGTGCTTCTTGATCAGATCGCGCAGCAGGTTGCCGTATTCGGACGGCGGCCGCGGCAGGAACGGCGCGGCAAAGCAGGTTGAGAATTCCGGTTCGACCCCGACCAAACCCTTCTCGGTGCCGGCGACCTTGGCGGTGTAGCCGGACAGGAAGTGATACATCGCCTGGGCCGGCGTCAGCTTGGCGATCGGCGGCATGACGCCGAACGCGTCGGCGGTCAGAAAGATGATGTTCTTCGGCTGGCCGGCACGGCCGGTGCGCGACGCCAGCGGCATGAACTCGATCGGGTAGGCCGAGCGGGTGTTTTCGGTTTTCTTGTCGCTGTCGAAATCGCAGATGCGGGTTTGCGGATCGAATACGACGTTCTCGAGCACCGCACCGAAGCGATTGGTCGCCGCGTAGATTTCCGGCTCGGCTTCCGCCGACAGCTTGATGCACTTGGCGTAGCAGCCGCCTTCGAAATTGAACACGCCGTCCGCGCCCCAGCCGTGCTCGTCATCGCCGATCAGGGTGCGGTTGGGATCGGCCGAGAGCGTGGTCTTGCCGGTGCCCGACAAACCGAAGAACAGCGCGACGTCGCCGTCCTTGCCGACATTCGCCGAGCAATGCATCGGCATCACGCCCTGTGCCGGCAGATAGAAATTCAATGTGGTGAAGACCGACTTCTTCATCTCGCCCGCATAGGACGAGTTGCCGATCAGGATGATCTTCTTGGTGAAGTCGATGGCGATGACGGTATCGGTGCGCACGCCATGGCGCTTGGGGTCGGCCTTGAACGACGGCAGATCGACGATGGTGAGTTCGGGGACGAAGCTTGCGAGCTCGGAAATTTCAGGGCGGATCAGCAATTGACGAATGAAAAGCGAATGCCAGGCGAGCTCGGTGAAGACGCGGGTTTTTATGCGGTATTTCGGGTCGGCGCCGCCATGGAGGTCCTGGGCGTAGAGCGTCTTGCCGCGGGCGTGAGCAATGAAATCGTCGTACAGCGTCTGGAAATTGGCCTGGCTGAGCTTGCGGTTGCCGTCCCACCACAGCGTGTTCTCGGTCAATGCGTCGACGACCGTGTGCTTGTCCTTGGGACTTCGCCCGGTATGCACGCCGGTCTCGGCGCAGAACGCGCCGCCATGGACCAGCGCCCCCTCGCCATTGGCGACTGCACGTTCGACCAGAATGGTGTCGGGAAAATTCCAGTTGACCGCGGCGAGATCCTCGAAGCCGAATTTATCGGCGCCGTACGCCGCGTTCCTCAGACCCGCTTCTTTCACCCTAGCCTCCGCGACAGCACCCCGCCCGCTGGCGGGCGTGCGACCCTATATCGAGCCTCTTAGCTTCTGCCAAGACCGATCCCGGCTCAAGCCTAACTGTAGAAAAGCGGGCGCGTTCCCGTGCTGCAGCGCAACCGAGTTGAGTGCATGTCGAACATCCGGCTGCCCCTATTTGCGGCAGCAAGAACGCCGGGTTTTCTAACTTGCGCGCGCCCGGGCGGCCAGATCCACGACGGTTTTGCGCAGCTGCTCGGCAGTCGCGATGCGGTGTGCGAACGGCAGGCGCAGTATGACGTCGCCGAGCGCAAGGTCGAGGCCGTCGGGATCGAGCCCGGTGAGCCGCCATGGGCCGTCTTCGCCGCCCAGCAGTTTGGTCGCATAGAGCCGCACCGCGTCGGCATGGTCATCGTTCATGTGGGTCACTGCGCCTGCCTCGGCTGCAATCAGATCGTCCGCGCCGACGATGTCGGTCAGCACGTCGGCGGCTGTCAGATCGGCGGCCCGCGCGAACCCGCCGTTGAGATGGGCCGAGACCGAGTCGAGCCGCCAAAACGAGAAATCGGCGAAGCCGGCGTACAATTCCGACTTCGGATGGCGGGCCAGGAAGCGCCGCCGCGCGCGCGGCTCGTCACCATGGTCACGCCCGAGCTGCACGAAGGTGCCGAGGAGTGTAAGCCGCGGGTGCGCCAGCGGGTCGCCCTTGCCGGTCGCCGCCAGCAGCAGCGAGGCCCGGCCGTCGACTTCCAGATTGGCGGTGTGGGTCGAAAGGCGCGAAATCAGTATCAACGGCGCGCCGTCGACGTCGGTCGCGACGTTAACGAGCGAAGCGAACGGATGGCCGGTATTGCGGTCTAAGGTCGCAAGCGACCCCGCCCGCGTCGCCCGCAACAGGCCACGGGCGACCGCTTTCGGCTCGAAATCCGGCGCCGGGGCGTTTTCGGGCAGGCGGCCGGGCATGACGCCGGGCAGCGGCGTTGCCCTGTCGGCGTCAGGCATGGAGCCCCCGGCGAATCCTTTTCTGTTCCTTACCTATGTCATTACAAGCCATGGCAATTGCCTCGATTTCGCCTTGTCTAGTCACACTTCCGCCCCCACATGGGTCTTGAAAGACTTATGGGGCCGGGCTGGTGATGCTGCGGCCAACTCATGTTAGAAGGCCGCCATGCCGACAATCGCTCTCGTCGACGACGACCGCAACATCCTGACCTCGGTCTCCATCGCGCTCGAGGCCGAGGGCTATCGCATCACGACCTACACCGACGGCGCCTCGGCGCTGGACGGTTTCAAGACCGTGCTGCCCGATCTCGCCATCCTCGATATCAAAATGCCGCGCATGGATGGCATGGAGACGCTGCGGCGGCTGCGGCAGAAATCCGACCTGCCGGTTATCTTTCTCACCTCGAAGGACGAGGAGATCGACGAGCTGTTCGGCCTGAAAATGGGCGCCGACGACTTCATCCGGAAGCCGTTTTCACAGCGCCTTTTGGTCGAGCGGGTCAAAGCGGTGCTGCGCCGCGCCTCGCCCAAAGACGGCGCGGCCCCGAAGGAAGCCGACAGCAAGGTGTTGGAGCGCGGGCTGCTGCGCATGGATCCCGAGCGTCACACCTGCACCTGGAAGAACGAGCCGGTGACGCTCACCGTTACCGAGTTTCTCATCCTGCAGGCGCTGGCCAGCCGGCCGGGAGTGGTGAAAAGCCGCAACGCCCTGATGGACGCCGCCTACGATGACCAGGTCTATGTCGACGACCGGACCATCGACAGCCACATCAAGCGGCTGCGCAAGAAATTCAAAGCAAGCGACGTCGAATTCGATATGATCGAGACGCTGTACGGCGTCGGCTATCGCTTCAAGGAAGATTAGCGCGCCGAATACGCTGCTCGGGCCATGCGTCCTCGTATTGCGAGGTCAGGCGAAATGGCCTTGGGGCACTGACGGGGGCGGCACCGTGCGGTAGAATGACCGTGACCCTTACCTATCCCGCAGGGGGAGGGAGGGATGGTGATGAACGCAACTCCGGCAGACGACGTGCTCGATCGAACCGCAGAAACGGCACGGGCCGGCACTCAGGGCCGGCCACTGACCGACGTCGGGACTCCAGGGATGCCCGACCATATCCCCTTGAGCCCGGACGCGGGCATTCAAGCCGATGCGCTTGGCGACGCTCGGCCTGACGCCGAGAACGAGGTCGAACTGCGAGCCGCGCATCGCGGCATCGGCCGGATCGGCGACTGGTCGCAGCGGGCGTGGCAGTTCTTCGTCGCCCAAAGCTCGTCCAGTCTGTTTCGCCGCATCGTCTCGCTGAACCTCGCCGGACTGCTGGCGCTGTCGATCGGCATCAACTTTCTCTCCCAGTTCCGCGCCGGGCTGATCGACGCGCGCATTCAAAGCTTGCTGGTGCAAGGCCAGATCATCGCCGGCGCGATCGCGGCCTCGGCGACGGTCGAAACCGATTCCTCCATCACCGTCGACCCCGACAAGTTGCTCGGCTTGCAGCCCGGTGAAAGCTACGGCCCGTCGGAGGATGCCCTTTACGGCATCGATTTTCCGATCAATCCCGAGCGCGTGGCGCCGATCTTGCGCCGGCTGGTGTCGCCGACCAAAACCCGGGCCCGCATCTACGATCGCGATGGCGTGCTCCTGGTCGACAGCCGCAACCTGTTCGGCCGCGGCGATGTGCTGCGTTTCGACCTGCCGCCGCCCACCGCGGAAAAGCCGGGCATTTTCGAACGGGCCTTCCTGGCGGTGCGCCGCTGGCTCGCGCGCGGCGACTTGCCGCTCTATCGCGAACTTGGGGCCGATAACGGCAAGGGCTACTCCGAGGTTACGCAGGCGCTGGACGGCCAGGACTCCAGCATGGTGCGGATCAATGACCGCGGCGACGTCATCGTTTCGGTCGCGGTGCCGGTGCAGCGTTTCCGCGCCGTGCGCGGCGCGCTGATGCTCTCGACCCAGGGCGCCGATATCGACGATATGGTCGAGGCCGAGCGGCTCGCGATTCTCAAGGTGTTTCTGGTCGCCGCCGCGGTCATGGTGGTGCTGTCGATCCTGCTGGCGGGAACCATCGCCGAGCCGGTACGCCGGCTGGCGGACGCCGCGGAGAGCGTGCGCCGGCGGATCCGCTCGCGGGTGGAGATCCCGGATTTTACCCGGCGGAAGGACGAGATCGGACACCTCTCCGGCACGCTGCGCGACATGACCAATTCGCTCTACAGCCGGATAGAAGCGATCGAAAGCTTCGCGGCCGACGTCTCCCACGAACTGAAAAACCCGCTGACGTCGCTGCGCTCGGCGGTGGAAACATTGCCGGTCGCCAAGAGCGACGACAGCCGGGCGCGCCTGCTCAGCATCATCGAACACGACGTCAAACGGCTTGATCGCCTGATCTCCGACATCTCCGACGCCAGCCGCCTGGACGCAGAATTGCAACGCGACGAGGCTGCCCCGGTCGATGTCGCCAAGCTGCTTGGCACGCTCGTCACCGTCGCCAACGAAGTCAAGCGCGACGACCGCGTCAAGGTCACGCTCCGTCTTGAAGGCGGCGGCGGGCGTGTCTTCCAGGTGCGGGGCCATGATTCGCGGCTCGGCCAGGTGGTCGACAATCTGATCGAGAACGCACGCTCGTTCTCGCCGCCCGACGGGGCCGTGCGCATTACGTGCCGGCGGCTGCGCAACAGTATCGAGATTTTCGTCGACGACGACGGTCCCGGCGTGCGGCCCGATGTGCGCGAAAAAATCTTCGAGCGCTTCTATACCGACCGGCCGCATCAGGGCTTTGGCCAGAATTCGGGTCTCGGTCTCTCCATCTCGAAACAGATCATCGAAGCGCACGGCGGCACCATCTCGGTCGAAAATCGCGCCGGCGCGCCCGGCCCCGACGGAGCGCCGACCGTGCTCGGGGCCCGCTTCGTCGTGCGCCTGCCGGCGATGTGATGGCGAACATGACGCCGCTCATTCCCGCGCGGGCGGGAATTCAAACCTGCGGCGAGCTGGTTCGGCGCCGACCGCTAGTCCGCGTTTCCGCAAGCCCGAGCCGTTGATGCCGGCGACCGTGCACGCCTCCGCGGTTCTGGTCGGTACTCGCGCGGTGCTGATCCGCGGGCCATCGGGTGCGGGAAAATCGCGACTGGCCCTCGAGCTCATGGCGGCGGCACGGACGAATGTCTTGCCGTTCGCGCGGCTGGTCGGCGACGACCGCGTACATCTGGAGGCCGCCAACGGGCGGCTGCTGGTCCGTCCGGCTAAAGCGCTTGCCGGCTTGATCGAGCTGCGCGGCGTCGGCTTATTGCGGCTGCCCCATGAGCCGAGCGCGGTGGTCGGTCTCGTCGTCGACCTGGACGCCGCCGACGCCGAGCGGCTGCCGGAAGAACCCCGGCGAAAGGTTGCACTGAACGGTATCGCGCTGCCGCGACTCGCCGTCGCAGCGGGCACGGCGGCCTTGCCGGTGGTGTTGGCGCTCCTCACTTCATGCATGGCTGGCCCGGATGGCGGCCCGATGATGGGCCGATGGCAATAAAGCCGCCGGCTTGGCTTTGGTGGAGATTGATTAACCTTACCGCCTGTACACTCTCGGGCATTTTGAAATGCAGCGCCCTGTGGGCCGATTCGACTTTCGTTCTATCGCAATGCAGCAACCGCCGAAAATCATTGAGAATGCCCCTTGCAACGGGGCTTCGGATGGTCATGATGAGCACCCTTTCGTGCGGTGCAACCGGGGCGCGCCCGCGGGGAGTTCGATGATTGGTCTTGTGCTTGTCACCCACGGGCGGCTGGCTGTTGAGTTCCGCTCGGCATTGGAGCACGTGGTCGGACCGCAAGGCCAAATCGAGGCGGTCACCATCGGGCCTGATGACGATGTCGAGGAACGCCGGCGCGACATTATCGAGGCGGTCAAGCGCGTCGACAGCGGTGACGGTGTCGCCATCCTGACCGACATGTTCGGCGGTACGCCATCCAACCTCGCGATCTCGGTCATGAGCCGGCCTAAAGTCGAGGTGCTTGCCGGTATCAACCTTCCGATGCTGGTCAAACTCGCCAAGGTTCGCGACGAGTGTCCGCTCGCCGAAGCCGTCGCCGCCGCCCAGGAAGCCGGCCGTAAATACGTCACCATCGCCAGCCGGGTACTCACCGGCAAATGAGCGAACCGGCCCGCGACACCGGCGCCTGCGTGGGCAACGAGCCCCTGCTCCGCGACGGCACCGTGGTCCGTGTGCTCACGATCTGCAACCGCAAAGGATTGCACGCGCGCGCGTCGGCCCGCTTCGTGCAAACCGTGGAGAAATTCGACGCCGCCGTGCGGGTGATGCGCTGCGGCGAGACCGTCGGCGGCACCTCGATCATGGGCCTGATGATGCTCGCGGCGGCGCCTGGCACAACGATCACGGTCGAAGCGACCGGCCGGGAAGCCGCCGAAGCCATCGAGGCCCTGGCGGCGCTCATCGACTCGCGCTTCGGCGAGAACGAGTGATCATTCCGTATTCGATGTTGGGCCGACAAAAGCCGTCGCGACGATAGATCACGACCCTGGCCTGCGCGGCAAAGAAACGGCATCGGCCGCCGCGGCAGTCCTTCGCTCATCACGAATGCTGCCTGTCGTGATGTCATTGAAAAGAAATTCTGCAGGCGATCATCGGTTACCAGGCGCCCTTCCCGTAAGCCCTCCTCGACTGCTGCGTCGTTGACCATTTGGGCCTGATAATAAGCTTCCAATTCGCCGCGTTCCCACAACTCGTGGAGATACCGCCAAGTCTTGCCGACTCCTGACGGCAAGTTCGCGTTGCGTTTGTAAGCCGATCCACCGTTGACGATCTTATTGGCGAATTGGTGATACGAACGCATCGGAAAGTGCAGAATCGTTATCGAACAGGGCTCGGCAGCAAGTGGGCGGCCTTGCCGCCGGACTGCGTGGTTTCCCTGCTCCACCTCGATATCGGCGAAGGCCCGATGGCAGGTCTTGCCGGGCAGCGGCTGGCCGAGTAGCGACAGCGAGCGGTGTTCGCGCACGGTCATCGCGTCGGCGAAGAACTGCCCTCCGAGCATCGTCCGTGGCGGAAAATTTAGCCGTTCGGCATACGCCGCGTCGCGGTGCGGCGGCATCGCGCGGAGTATTTGCTTGAGATCGTGATGCTCCGGCCACCAGAATTCGTCGGCGTCGCTGTTGATCACCCAATCGGCGCCGAACTGCGCGGCGGCCAGGCGCGCCATGCGCGTAACCCAGCGATGTTGGGCGTAGTTGTCCTGCGCCTCATAAATGTAATGCAGAACACCCCGGCGTTCATAATCGCGCAAGATATCGGCCGTGCCGTCGACCGACCTGTTATCGGTGGCAATGATGAAATCCACGCCGTTATTGAGGTGGAACTCGATATTTGATGAGATAACGTCGATCTCGTCGCGGATCAGCAACGTCATGACCAACTTCATTCGGTCAACCCCAAATAGCGTCATCCAAAATTGCAGAGAACATCATTGAACGCCCCCTCGATTGGCAAATTCGCATAGTTCGAGCAACCTTTTCCAGCTTCGAGCAATCGGACACCATCGCAACATCGCGGAGCCGCACGGCGGCGCATCTTAACGCAACTACCGATATCCGATCATACAATGCGCCGTGCCGATGCGCGACCGAGCTCGGTTTGTATCGTCGGACAGTTCGCGGTAGAGTTAGCGCCTTCAGGAAGGAAGCTGAACCCAATGGCCCTACAAGGTGATCCGCCGGTTGACGGCAACATGCAGAGAGCCGCCACTTCTGGTTCCGGCCCAACCACTCAGACAGAGCGCCAGACCGCGACGATCCGTTATGTCGATCGCCCGGACCTTGAGGAAACGTTCGCCAACTCTGTTTCGGGCCTGCTGTTCGACGGCCAGACATTGCGCCTCGAATTCGGCGTGACGCGCCTCGACGAGGTCAAGCCGAACACCCCGCTCACCGGGCGCCGCTATCCGGCTTGCCGGGTGGTGCTGCCGCCGGCGGCCGCGATCGATCTTATCAATCGCATGCAACAGATCGCCGCGGCGCTGACCCAGGCTGGCGTTGCCAAGGCGACGCCGCGACCGGGCGAGACGCCGAAGCCGAGCTGATCTCAGCCCGCGGTTTTTCCTGCTGGCGCGCCGGCGACGGCCTCGGCGGCCGATTTGAGATCGGCGACGAACGCCCGGTAGGCGGCATGCCGGTCGTTCTCGTCCGCGATGCGCAACAGCGCCGACGGATGCACGGTGACGAACAGCGTGGTGCCGTCGTCCAGATCGAGCGGTTTGCCGCGCAGCTTGGTGATCGTGACGGTCTTGCCGGTCAGACTGCGCGCCGCGGTGACGCCAAGTGCGATGATCGCCGCAGGTCTGACCCGCTTGCGCTCGTCATCGAGCCAGATCCTGCAGCGCTCGATTTCGTAGCTGTTCGGCCGTTTATGCAGGCGGCGCTTGCCGCGCATTTCATGTTTGAAATGCTTCACCGCGTTGGTGACGAATGTCTCGTGACGGGCGATGCCGGCATCCTGCAATGCCTGGTCGAGAACACGGCCGGCCGGTCCGACGAATGGCTTGCCGGCGAGGTCCTCCTTGTCGCCGGGTTGCTCGCCGACCAGCATGAAGATGGCGTGTTCCGCTCCCTCGCCCGGAACGGCCTGAGTGGCGTTGCGGTACAGCGGGCAGCGCCTGCAGGCCGCTTCCGCCTCGGCAAGTTGGCCCAGCGAGCGGATTGACGAGGGGAAGAGATCGTCTTCGGCCGGATGATCGCGATTGGCATGACCTTGATCCATGTGACCAAAATGCTTCCTGGGCTTCTTGGTTTCAATCCATGGACATAAAGGTATCTTTATGTCTTTATTGCCGTTGTCATCCGAGCCTGCTATAGGCGGCTCACAGCCGGCCGCCGGCCCGGCCACCAGTCGAGGAACCCCATGAGCACGTCGACCAAAGCCAAAACTGCGCCCGCCGATTACGTGGTCAAGGATATCGGCCTCGCCGACTGGGGCCGCAAAGAAATCGACATGGCCGAGACCGAGATGCCGGGGCTGATGGCGACCCGCGAGGAGTTCGGCTCGCAGCAGACGCTGCGCGGCGCCCGCATTGCCGGCTCGCTGCACATGACCATCCAGACCGCGGTGCTGATCGAGACGCTCACCGCGCTCGGCGCCGACGTGCGCTGGGCATCCTGCAATATCTACTCGACCCAGGACCACGCCGCCGCCGCGGTCGCCGCCGGCGGCACCCCGGTGTTCGCCGTCAAGGGCGAGAGCCTGAACGAATACTGGGACTATACCCACCGCATTTTCGAATGGTCCGACGGCGGCGGTCCCAACATGATCCTCGACGACGGCGGCGATGCCACGCTGCTCCTGCATCTCGGCATGCAGGCCGAGAGCAATCCTGCGGTCCTCAACCATCCCGGCAACGAGGAAGAAGAGGTCCTGTTCGCCGCCATCAAGACGCGGCTGAAAGAGCAGCCCGGTTGGTACAGCAAGACCGCCAAGGGCATCCGCGGCGTGACCGAGGAGACCACCACGGGCGTGCACCGGCTCTATCAGATGGCCAAGGAAGGCCGGCTGATGTTCCCCGCCATCAACGTCAACGACAGTGTCACCAAATCGAAATTCGACAACCTCTACGGCTGCCGCGAGTCGCTGGTCGATGGCATTCGCCGCGGCACCGACGTCATGATGGCCGGCAAGGTGGCGATGGTCGCCGGCTTTGGCGACGTCGGCAAGGGCTCGGCGGCCTCGCTGCGCCAGGCCGGCTGCCGCGTCATGGTCTCCGAGATCGATCCGATCTGCGCACTGCAGGCGGCGATGGAGGGCTACGAGGTCGTCACCATGGAGGACGCCGCGCCGCGCGCCGACATTTTTGTCACCGCCACCGGCAATGTCGACGTCATCACCATCGATCATATGCGTAAGATGAAGCACCGCGCCGTGGTGGCGAATATCGGCCACTTCGACAGCGAGATTCAGGTCGCGGCACTGAAGAATTTGAAATGGCACAACGTCAAGCCGCAGGTCGATGAGATCGAGTTCCCCGACGGCAAGCGCATCATCCTGCTGTCGGAAGGCCGCCTGGTGAACCTCGGCAACGCCATGGGTCACCCCAGCTTCGTCATGTCGTCGTCGTTCACCAACCAGACGCTGGCGCAGATCGAGATTTGGACCAATCCGGGCAAGTACGAAAACAAGGTCTATACCCTGCCGAAGCAACTCGACGAGAAAGTCGCACGGCTGCACCTCGAAAAGATCGGCGTCAGGCTGACCAAGCTGTCGGACAAGCAATCGACCTATATCGGCATCCCGGCCGAGGGACCGTTCAAGACCGATCATTACCGGTATTGAGACCGCGACGGCCGAAGCTGCCTCAATAATCCCAGCGCCCGAGATAAAGATCGGGCACTTTCGGATTACACGGGCGATCGAGTTCGGTCGGAAATTCCGCCGTGGACGGCACGACGGCGTAATCGCTGCGCCGGGCGAAGCTTGCTTCGAAGGCGCTGGGAAACGGAATGCCGCCGAGCACGACGAACGGCCCCCAGTTGTTGCCGTGGACGTGGATGCAGGCGTGGCTGGCCGTCAGATTTTGCAGCGCCGACAAGGCAGCGACCCGCCATGGCCGTTCGACGAATTTGCGCATGTCGTGAAATTCGACGGCGACCTGTCGCAAGCGCCGCAGCAGCGGGATCGGGGTCTCCGCCAGGATCCCCCATTCGCAACCCTCGACGTCGATCTTGGCGATCAGATCGTTCTCGGCGGCGAGGTCGGAGCGCGCCAGAATCTCCGCCAGGGTGACGTCGTCGGGGTTTTGTTTCTGGCCGACCACGCGCGCGCGATGGAAGTCGAAATGCGGATCATCCTGCGGCGGGCGTTGCACGGTGTGGTCGAACTGCAGGACGCGCAGGCCGCGACGCGCCATCTCGGCATCCCATGACACGTCGGGCCCGATGCCGAACGACAGCGCGGTGCGCGCGCCGCCGAGATCGTCGAGCATGACGTAACCGCCGTCACGATCGGCGCCAAACCGGCGTTTTGGCACGGTGGCGACGTCGTGCGGCCGCAGCAGGCGAAGAAAGGCGCGAAATTGCGCCGCGATCTGCGGCGATTCCGAGCCATAGGGCGGATGCAAATCGGGTATCGCCTCGAGCGCGGCCAGCCGATGCTGCAACGCGTCGATGCGTGCGTGCAAACGGCGGATATACGGCACGCGGCCGCGCAGCTTCTCGATGATCGTGTTGGCCACGGCCGATACCCTACCGCCATCGCAGCTAAAATTACACATCGGCAAAAACAACGCCCGCGCCGCAGCGTTGAATTTGTCGCCGCGATGGCATTAGCTACGCCCATGGATGTGGCAGCAGCAGTCCCGGCGACGGCGCCGCCGCCGGATTCGAAGCCGCGATCGGCGCCCGAAGTCTGCGTCGTGGTGCCGACTTTCAACGAGCGCGCCAACGTTCCCATCCTGGTCGAACGGCTGGCGCGCACGCTTGCCGGCTGCGACTGGGAGGTGCTGTTCGTCGACGACAATTCGCCGGACGGCACCGCCGCGGTGGCGCGCGCCATCGGCCAGACCGACAGCCGGGTCCGCTGCGTGCGCCGGATCGGCCGGCGCGGCCTCGCCGGCGCTTGCCTCGAGGGCATGCTCGCCACCCAGGCGCGCTACGTCGCCGTCATGGACGGCGATCTGCAGCATGACGAGACTTTGCTCGCCGCCATGCTTGAGCGCCTGCGCGGCCCGTCTCCTCCCTCGCCAAACGGCGGAGGTGTCGACCTGGCGGTGGCGAGCCGCTATCTGGCCGGCGGCTCGGCAGCGGGCCTGTCGTCGCCGCATCGCGCCCGTCTGAGCAGCTGGGGCAACGTTTTCGTGCAGCGCGTGCTCGGCATTCACCTGACCGACCCGATGAGCGGCTTCTTCATGATCCGCCGCGAAGCCTTCGAGGCGCTGGCGCCCGCGCTCTCCACGCAAGGCTTCAAGCTCCTCCTCGATATCCTGCTGACGGCGGGCGGCCGGCTGCGCACGGTCGAATTGGCCGCAACCTTCCGCCAGCGGCTGCACGGCGAGAGCAAGCTGGACTTGAAGATCACGCTCGATTTTGCTGCGTTGGTGACGGCGAAGCTCTCCCACGACGCGGTGTCGATACGCTTCCTGCTGTTCTGCCTGGTCGGCCTCACGGGACTTGGACTTCATCTCGCAACGCTGTTTGTCCTGGCGCAGGGGGCCGGGCTGCCGTTCGGCGCCGCGCAGACGCTCGCCACGATTGCGGCGATCACCTGGAATTTCGTGCTCAACAATCTGTTCACGTATCGCGACCAGCGGCTCACCGGCTGGCGCTTCCTGACCGGGCTCATTCGCTTCCAGGTGATCTGCGCCATCGGCGCGATCTCCAATGTCGGCATCGCCACCTGGATCTACGATTACGATAGCGTGTGGTGGATCGCGGGGCTGGGCGGGGCGTTGATCGGAACCGTGTGGAATTTCGCCGTCAGCGCCGCCTTCGTCTGGCGCCAGCAATAATTCCGCTGGCTCCTCATCGCGGCGGTAGCGCGCCGCTGGTCGCCGGCTGCGAAATTTCGAACGTCCTGGCGAAGGTGACGCCAAAGCGTTGGACCGTGTCGATGACGGTGCCCGGGACGGCGCCGTTGCACGGCCAGCGCTCCGGCTCGATCGCGAAATCGGCGTCCTTCGGAACCGTGGCGACGATCCACGGCTGGCGGAACATCGGTCCGACCAATGGCTCGCGCCAGCCGATACAGACCATGACCCGTGGCGGGCGGGTGGCGAAGCGCGCCGGCGGATCGCGCGCCAGACGTGCTTCGAGCCGCCGCACCGCTTCGGTTGCGCCGGCGCTCCAATAATCGAGATCGAATCGCCCAGGGGCGCCGGCCACGCCGCCGGCAAAGCCGTTCAAGGCGACGTATTCCAGCGGATGCAGATAAATCAGGGTCGCGACTGTGGTGGCGAGGTGCAGGACGATGATCCCGATGCCGTAGGCCGGCAGGCGCAGCAGCAGCGGCATGAGCTTGAGCAATGCCCAGCCCGCGAGCAGCGCCAGCATCGGCAGCACGAAGAGGAGATGCCGAAGGGCATCGAAGATCACCGAGCCCCGCGCGATAACAAACAGCGGCGGCCCAAGCGCCGCCACGGTCACCACCAAGAGCCCGCGTGATTTCGCCAGCTCCGATCCGCACGCCAAGGCGCCGCCCCAGCCGTTTTGCCGCAGCTGTCCGTTGCACGCGCTGGCAAACCGACCGACCGCAACCGCGCCGAAGAGAGCGGCGATCACCAGCAGCGCGACGAACCCCTCCGGCAATCGCGCCAGCAGCTGGCCCGGAATGTAGTGCCACGGCAACGCGGCTGACGAGATCGTTTGCCCCCACGCCGGAAACCGGAACTGCACGTACGACCTGATGAAATAATCGTAGGCTTCCATGAACCTGGCGACGGGATGGGCGGCTTGCAGCCAAGGCCACAGTGCGACGGCCGCGATCCAGGCGACGACGAGCGCCCCAAGCGTGCGGACGCCGACGGCCCCCAGGGATTTCAGTCGATCGTTTTTCGCTGTGCCCAGGACATCGAGCGCGCACAAAGCCATGGCGCCGACCAGATAAACTTGCGACAGCATGCCGCCGAACCGGGTGGCGATCGCGAGCCCGCAGAAAAATCCGGCGGCGACGGTTGCCGGCCAGGTCGGGACCGGATGTCTTGCCATCACGATAATGGCGAGCGTCGCCCAGGTCATGGCGGCGAGGAACGGCATGTCGTTCGGCGTAAAGAACAAATGGCCGTAGAGGTTGCCGGTGGTCAGGCAAAGCACCGCGCCGGCAAGCCCGGCCCAAGGCCCGATGGCGAGGCGGCCGATCGGAATGAGCGCGGCGATGCCCGCCAGCCCGACGACGAACGTCACGGCGTGGCGAACGGTGAACGGATCCGCGAAATGAAAAGATCGTTGCGCGGCCGCGACCAGTATCTGAAACCATGGTCCGTAGAGATAATTGTCGTAATAGCCGAACAACGAACGGTCGGCGAATCCGGATGTGTACCAGGCGAGAGCCTTCGGTCCATAGGGATCGAAGATGAACTCATCGGTCGTTATCCCGTAATCGCTGGCGGTGCAGAGGCCGACGATCAACACGCCTAGAAGCAATAAGCCGCCGATGATGAATTCGGGGTCCTTCAACGCGACCGGACGGTGGGCAACCGGCTCGACCGATTGAGTTGCACGATTGTCCATTGTCGAATGCGACATTCCGTTGCGACGCCGAAGCGACATTAGCCGCTGCCGGATACGACCGCATCTGCCTTCAGGGGTGCTTTTCTTGGAAAACCCGGGAAAGCCGATAAGATCGATTCGCGCTGGTTGCGGGGCAGAATGGCAGCGAAACTCAAAATGCGGCAGAACCGCGCCACACGCTGGCATTTGCCGATTTCCTCGCGCTTGTGCCCCGCGGCGCCGCTGCTCGTTGCGCTCGTCGCGGCCTGGCTGCCGTGCCGCCCGGCGGCGGCCCAGCCGGTCGCCGACTTCTATCGCGGCAAGACGATTTCGCTTCTGATCGGCGTCGGCGCCGGCGGCGAATACGATCTGCAGGCGCGGCTCGTCGCAAAATACATCAGTCGTTACATCCCCGGCCATCCGACCGTAGTGGCGGAGAACATGACCGGCGCCAGCGGCCTGAAGATGTTCAACTACCTCGCCACCGTCGCGCTGCACGACGGCACCTATATGGGCATGATCCAGAACGGCCTGCCGGCGCTTCAGGCGGTCGGCCTTGCCGGCGTGCAGTTCGATGCGGCGAAATTCAACTGGCTTGGCGCCATGGCGCCGGTGGTCGAGACCATCGCGGTGTGGCACACCGCGGGCGCGGCCAGCATCGCGGCCGCGCGCGACCGGGAGATCGTCACGGGGGCCACGGCGCGCGGCTCGATCACCTACACGTTCCCGGCCATGATGAACGAGCTGTTCGGCACCAGGTTCAAGCTGGTCACCGGCTATACCGGCGGCAACGAGATCAACCTCGCCATGGAGCGCGGCGAGGTCGAGGCCCGCAACAATACCTGGTCGAGCTGGAAGGCGACGCGGCCGGATTGGCTGCGCGACCGCAAGATCGCCATCATCGCGCAATCGTCGCCACGCGCCGCCGATCTCGACGCGCCCCTGGTCGCGGACTTTGCCAAGGACGACGAGCAACGCCGACTCATCGATCTGATTTTCTCCGGCTGCGCGCTCGGCCGGCCGCTTGCCATCACGCCCGATGTGCCGGCGGAGCGCGTCGCGGCGCTGCGCGCGGCCTTCGACGCGACCATGACCGACCCGGAGTTCCTTGCCGACGCCAAGGCGGCGAATCTCGACGTCGACCCCATCCACGGCGCCGATATGCAGAAGACCATCGACCGCGTCCTCGCGGTGCCGCTCGATCTCGCCCGGCGCGCCAAGCATTTGCTGGAATGACAGATCACGGCTTGCCGCTGGGGGACGCGAATGTTATCTGCGCCGCATGACGACGGCCGCAATCAAAAACATCCGTAATTTCGCGATTATTGCCCATATCGACCACGGCAAGTCGACGCTGGCCGACCGGCTGATCCAGCTGACCGGCGGGCTCGAAGCCCGCGAAATGGTCGAACAGGTGCTCGATTCGATGGATATCGAGCGCGAGCGCGGCATCACCATCAAGGCGCAGACCGTGCGGTTGAACTACCGGGCTCGCGACGGCAAGGATTATGTGCTCAACCTGATCGACACGCCCGGCCACGTCGATTTCGCCTACGAGGTCAACCGGTCGCTCGCCGCCTGCGAAGGCTCGCTCCTGGTGGTGGATGCCTCGCAGGGCGTCGAGGCGCAGACGCTTGCCAATGTCTACCAGGCGATCGACAACAACCACGAGATCGTGCCGGTGCTCAACAAGGTCGATCTGCCGGCCGCCGAGCCCGCCAAGGTCAAGCAGCAGATCGAGGACGTCATCGGGCTCGACGCCTCCGACGCGATTCTGATTTCGGCCAAGACCGGGCTGAACGTGCCGGAGGTCTTGGAAGCGATCGTACATCGGCTGCCGCCGCCCAAGGGCGACGCCACGGCGCCGCTGAAGGCATTGCTGGTCGATTCCTGGTACGACGCCTATCTGGGCGTCGTCGTCTTGTTCCGGGTGGTCGACGGCGTGCTCAAAAAGGGCCAGCGCATCCGCATGATGGCGACCGGCGCGGCCTGCGAGGTCGACCGCGTCGGCGTGTTCACGCCCAAGCGCGTCGAGCTCGACGAGCTCGGGCCGGGCGAGATCGGCTTTCTCACCGCCTCGATCAAGGACGTCGCCGACACCCGCGTCGGCGACACCATCACCGACGAGCGCAAGCCCGTGGCGGCGCTGCCCGGCTTCCGGCCGGCGATCCCGGTGGTGTTCTGCGGCTTGTTTCCGGTCGATGCCGCGGATTTCGAGAACTTGCGCGCCGCGATGGGCAAGCTCCGTCTCAACGACGCCAGCTTTTCCTACGAGATGGAAACCTCCGCCGCGCTCGGGTTCGGCTTCCGCTGCGGCTTTCTCGGGCTCCTGCACCTCGAAATCATCCAGGAGCGGCTGGAGCGCGAATTCAATCTCGACTTGATCGCGACCGCGCCTTCGGTGATCTACAAGATCAAGCTGCGCAACGGCCAACAGCTGGAAATCCATAATCCGGTCGATATGCCGGATCCGAACCACATCGAGGAAATGCAGGAGCCGTGGATCGAAGCGACGATCCTGACGCCCGACGAATATCTCGGCGCCGTGCTCAAGCTGTGTCAGGATCGCCGCGGCGAGCAGAAAGAGCTCACGTATGTCGGCAACCGGGCGCTGGTGAAATACAACCTGCCGCTCAACGAGGTGGTTTTCGACTTCTATGACCGGCTGAAATCGGTGTCGCGCGGCTACGCCTCGTTCGACTATCACCTCACCGATTACAAGCCGGCGGACCTGGTCAAGCTGCAGATGCTGGTCAACGCCGAGCCGGTCGATGCGCTGGCGATGCTGGTGCATCGCACCCGCGCCGAGCAGCGCGGACGGGCCATGGCCGAGAAGCTCAAGGAGCTCATTCCGCCGCACATGTTCCAGGTGCCGATCCAGGCCGCGATCGGCGGCAAGGTGATCGCCCGCGAAACCGTACGGGCGTTCCGCAAGGACGTGACGGCAAAGTGCTACGGCGGCGACGTCACCCGCAAGCGCAAGCTTCTAGACAAGCAGAAGGAAGGTAAGAAGAAGATGCGCCAGTACGGCAAGGTCGACATCCCGCAGGAGGCGTTCATCGCCGCGCTCAAGGTGGATGTGTGAAAGTCCATAGCCTGGGTTGAGCGAAGCGAAACCCAGGAGCGGTGCTGCAGTGAACGCTGCCGAATAGCCCGTGCGCTAAGGATCGAGCCGCACCGACTTTTCCGGGACTCGAAGCCTCCTACGATGGCTACACCTGCCGCGTAGGACGGATTAGGACGCGTAATCCGCCATTCTCGCAAGGGCGGCGCAATATGCCTGGTAGTGTCCAGAGTTTTTGCATTTTTGCACTTGTGTTTATGGTGTCTTTGCCGTAACATGTTACGAAGATAAGAGTCGAATGTCTCATGCCGACAAAGCCCAAGAAGTCGAGACCGATGGCGGCGCGCGAGCGGATGAGCGCCCGCCGCAAGCGGTTACGCGCGCAAGGGCTGCGGCCCGTGCAGTATTGGGTCCCCGACCTGCGCGAGCCGCGGGTGTTGGCCGACCTTCGGCGGCAGGGTAGGCTGCTTGCTCGCCATCCGGTGAATGATCCAATCGATGAATGGATTGAGGCCATCTACGACACGAGCGAGTGGCGGTGAAACGCGGCGATGTCGTCATTGTCGCCTATGGCGAACTCGGGAGACCGCGTCCCGCCGTCATCGTGCAAAGTAACGAATTGGGCGATACCACCACAACCGTGCTGGCGTGTCCGATAACGTCCGAGACGACGGAGAAGCTACCGCTTCGACCGATTATCGAGGCCGCTGACAGCAACGGACTTCGGATCCGTTCACAAATCATGACGGATCGGGTGCTGGCGGTCCCCCGCGCTCGCGTCCGACAGATCATTGGCACAATTGATAAACTGACCAGCGCCCGACTTGATACAGCCCTGCTCGTCACCCTAGGCCTTACTCGATAGCTAAGGATCGAGCCGCACCGGCAGGCCGGCGCGCGCCATATGGTCTTTGGCCTGGCGCACGGAATACTCGCCGAAGTGAAAAATCGACGCCGCCAGCACGGCGCTGGCATGGCCGTCGCGGATGCCGTCGACCAGATGATCGAGATTGCCGACGCCGCCCGAGGCGATGACGGGGACCGACACCGCGTCGGCGATGGCGCGGGTCAGCAGAAGGTCAAAACCCTGCCGCGTGCCGTCGCGATCCATCGAGGTGAGCAGGATCTCGCCGGCGCCGAGCGCGACCACGTCGCGCGCGTAGGCGACGGCATCGATCCCGGTCGGATGGCGGCCGCCATGGGTGAAGATCTCCCAGCGGGCCGCCTCGCCGGGCTTGGCGACACGCTTGGCGTCGATCGCCACCACGATGCACTGGTCGCCGAATTTCTCCGCCGCCTCTTTGACGAAGCCGCGGCGCGCCACCGCCGCGGTATTGATCGAGACCTTATCGGCCCCGGACGTCAGCAACATCCGGATGTCTTCGACGGTACGGATGCCGCCGCCGACCGTGAGCGGCATGAAACAGGCTTCCGCGGTGCGCCGCACCACGTCGAGCATGATGCCGCGGTTCTCGTGGCTCGCCGTGATGTCGAGAAAGGTGAGTTCGTCGGCGCCCGCTTCGTCATAGGCGATAGCCGCCGCGACCGGGTCGCCGGCATCGCGCAGGTTGACGAAATTGACGCCCTTGACGACGCGGCCGTCCTTGACGTCGAGGCAGGGAATGACGCGGACCTTGAACATGGCCGCTATGTCGCCCGGCGCCGACGCCGCCGCAAGACCGGGGCGAACAGGACAATCCGGCCGAATGCCGCCGGTCGCCAGAAGGCGGCGCTTCGCATGGCGCTCACGGCGCGCTCGTTTGTCGGTTTAGACCCCTGCACAAGGCGAGCGCCGCCACAGGGTCGAGGCGCCCGTCATAGAGCGCGCGGCCGACGATGGCGCCTTCGAGCTTGCTGGCGCGCGGCGCCAGCAGCGCCCGCACGTCGTCGAGCGAGGCGAGACCGCCCGAGGCGATCACCGGAATGGACACCCGATCGGCCAGCGCGATCGTGGCGTCGAGATTAAGCCCCTTGAGCATGCCGTCGCGCGCCACGTCGGTATACACGATCGCCGCGACGCCGGCGTCCTCGAAACGCCGTGCGATATCGAGCGCCGTAAGCTCGGAAGTCTCCGCCCAGCCCTCGACGGCGACCTTGCCGTCGCGCGCATCGAACCCGACGGCGACCCGATCTGGATGGGCCCGCGCGGCCTGCCGCACCAGCGCCGGATCGCGTACCGCCGCCGTGCCGACGATAACGCGGGCGACGCCCTTGCCGAGCCAGCCATCGATGGTTGCCCGATCGCGAATGCCGCCGCCAAGCTGCACCGGAATTGTCACGGCGCCCAGAATGCGCTCGACCGCGGCGGCGTTCATCGGCTGCCCGGCGAACGCGCCGTCGAGATCGACGATATGCAAATATTCGAAGCCCTGTTGGACGAATGTCACCGCCTGGGCTGCAGGATCGCGATTGAATACCGTCGCCCGGGCCATGTCGCCTTGCTGCAGACGCACGGCGAGTCCGTTCTTGAGATCGATGGCGGGAAACAGGATCACGGCACGATCCGTGTCGTCACGGCGTCCACTTTAGAAAATTGGCTATCAGCGCCAGGCCGAGCTTTTGGCTCTTCTCGGGATGGAATTGCGTACCGACGATATTGTCGCGCCCAACGATTGCCGTAACGGTGCCGCCATAGTCGGCTTCAGCGACCACATCGGCCCGGTGTGACGGCTTGAACTGATAGGAATGCACGAAATAGGCATGCCGGCCTTGCGGGCCAAGCATCAGACCGTCGAGCAACGGATGCGGCCGCGCGACGTTGAGCGTGTTCCAGCCCATATGGGGGATCTTCAGGGCCGGATCGCTTGGCGTGACGCGATCGACGTCGCCGCCGATCCAGCCAAGGCCCTCCGTCACCTCGTATTCGCGGCCGCGCTCGGCCAGCAATTGCATGCCGACGCAGATGCCGAAGAATGGTCGGGCCTTGCGCCGCACAGCCTGTTCGAGCGCCTCGACCATGCCGCTCACGGCGTCGAGACCGCGCCGACAATCGGCGAAAGCGCCGACCCCCGGCAGCACGACGCGATCGGCGTTGGCGACCACGTCCGGATCATGCGTCACCACAATGGGTTGATCGTGGCCGGTCTCATACGCGGCGCGTTCGAACGCTTTCGCGGCCGAATGCAGGTTGCCGGAGCCGTAATCGACGATGGCGACGCTCACCGGCTTGCTCCCGGCTCGGGGAAAAGTCCGACCACATCGGGCGCCCGCGGCATCCGCGGCGGTGTACCGGACGAAGGCGGCGCCGGTGGCGCTGAGGCGGCAGGCGCACCGGGCTGCGGCGCAGCTTGCCGCACCCAGGCATCGAAGAAACGGCGCTCGGCGTGCTCGACATTGTCGCCGCTGACGACGCCCACATTGTGCCAGCCGCGGCGGCCGAGCGTGAAGCGGCGCAGCGTGCCGGCCTCCAGCCCGACCAGGAACGAGAGCAGAAGGCCGATGAAGGCGACGACCGACCCGGAGGCGCCGGCTGCTTTGAGGAGTATTGCCAACCCGCCGAACATGACGATGTAGCCTAACAGCACGAGCCACATGCGGTGCCACAGCATCCACAACGGTCCGAACAAAAATGCCCAGAACGAGAAACGATCGCGCACGAAGACAAAGCGTGCCGTGTCGGCGGCGGCTGCGCCCTGCGGCGGCTCGTGGACGGTATAGGTGGACATCTCGGTACTCGCTTGTTGGTCGCCCTCACAAGAGCCGTGGGCGCGAGGATCAGCCGCCGAGCGTGCCTTTGGTCGAGGGCACCTCGTTCGCGGCGCGCGGATCGACGGCAGCGGCTGTACGCAGCGCCCGCGCCAGACCTTTGAAGCACAACTCGGCAATATGATGGTCATTACTGCCATAGAGCGTGGCGACGTGCAGCGTGACACCGGCGTTCATCGCGAAGGCTTGAAACCATTCCTGCACCAGCGCGGTATCGAAGGCGCCGATCTTGGCGCGGGCGAACTCGACCTTGAAAACCAGGAACGGCCGTCCGGAAATGTCGAGCGCTACGCGGGTCAGCGCTTCGTCCATCGGCACATGCACGTCGGCATAGCGGGTAATGCCCTTCATTTGGCCCAACGCCTGTTTTACGGCTTGGCCGATCGCGATGCCGACGTCCTCGGTGGTGTGGTGATGATCGATGTGTAGATCGCCCTCGGCTCGCACGGTCATATCGACGCGCGAATGTCGCGCCAGCAGATCGAGCATGTGGTCGAGGAAGCCGATGCCGGTCGCGATCGACGACACGCCGGCGCCGTCAAGATCGATCGCGACCTCGACGTCGGTTTCCTTGGTGGTCCGTTTCACCGACGCCTTGCGCATTGGGGGTCTCCGCGACATACGTCGCGCGCCTTTTATCAGGGCTTGGTCCGTTCCGCCATTGCCGCATGCATTTGCATTGCCGTCTGCCACCTCCTAAATCATGGCTGGAACAAAGGCTTTTCCACGGATGCAATTGCCCGAATATGGCCAGTCCGGCCCTTGGCACGGCACGACCATTCTGACCGTCCGCAAGGCTGGCCTGGTGGCGGTCGGCGGCGACGGCCAGGTCTCGATCGGCCAGACCATCGTCAAGGCTAACGCCAAGAAGGTGCGCCGGCTTGGCAAGGGCGAAGTGATCGGCGGCTTTGCCGGCGCCACGGCCGACGCCTTCACCTTGTTCGAGCGGCTGGAGAGCAAGCTCGAGCAATATCCAGGCCAATTGACGCGGGCCGCAGTCGAACTCGCCAAAGATTGGCGTACGGATCGCTACTTGCGCCGCCTCGAAGCCATGATGATTGTCGCCGACAAGGAGGTATCGCTGGTGCTGACCGGCACCGGCGATGTGCTCGAGCCCGAGGCCGGCGTTGTCGGCATCGGCTCCGGCGGCAATTATGCGCTCGCCGCCGCGCGTGCGCTCGCCGACGGGCCGCTCGACGCCGAGGCGATCGTGCGCCGGTCGCTCGAAATCGCGGCGGAGATTTGCGTCTACACCAATCGCAATGTCACCGTCGAGACGTTGAAGGGTGCCTGATTCATGGTGCCCGTTTTCTATAGCTTTCGTCCCATGTCGGCCGCCGACCTGCCACTGGTTCGGCGTTGGCTGGCGGCGCCCCACGTCGCGCAATGGTGGGGCGACCCGCAGGAGCAATACGCCCTGGTCAGCGGCGATCTCGGTCATCCGGCGATGAATCAGTTCATCGTCACATCGGAAGATCGTGCTTTCGCGTATCTGCAGAGTTACGATCCGCAGGCGTGGCCCGACAACGGCCTCGGTCTGCAGCCAAGCGGCAGCCGTGGCATCGATCAGTTCATCGGCGAGCCGGACATGATCGATTGCGGCCACGGCAGCAAGCTCATTCGCAGCTTCGTCGATAGCTTGTTGGCGGCGGGGACGCCGCGGGTCCTGACCGACCCCTCGCCCGCCAATAGCCGCGCCATCAGGGCTTACGAAAAGGCTGGCTTCGACAGCGGCCGCGTCGTGTGTACGCCGGACGGCGAGGCGCTTCTCATGGTGCGCAACGCATGACCGACTTCTCGCCGCGCGAAATCGTCTCCGAGCTCGACCGCTTCATTGTCGGCCAGGCCGACGCCAAGCGCGCGGTCGCCATCGCGTTGCGCAATCGCTGGCGGCGCTTGCAGCTCGACGAGCGGCTGCGCGAGGAGGTGCTGCCGAAGAATATTCTGATGATCGGGCCGACTGGCGTCGGCAAGACCGAAATCTCCCGCCGCCTCGCCAAGCTCGCTGCGGCGCCATTTCTCAAGGTCGAGGCGACGAAGTTCACCGAGGTCGGCTATGTCGGCCGCGATGTCGAGCAGATCGTGCGCGATCTGGTCGAGGTTTCGATCGCTCTGACCCGCGATAAAAAACGCAAGGACGTGCGGGCACGGGCCCAGAAAGCGGCAGAAGATCGCGTCCTCGATGCTCTGGTCGGCGCCAATGCCAGCGCCTCGACCAAGGAGACGTTCCGCAAGAAACTGCGCAACGGCGAACTCAACGACAAGGAAATCGAGATCGAAGTGCAGGCCGCCGGCAGCGGCATGCCGCTGTTCGACATTCCCGGCATGCCCGGCGCGCAAATGGGCGCGATTTCCATCGGCGATATTTTCGGCAAGCTCGGCGGCGCCCGCTCCAAGACGCGCCGCGTCAACGTGCACGAATCCTTCGACATCCTGATCAACGAGGAATCCGACAAGCTGCTCGACACCGATCAGCTGACCCAGGAAGCCATCAGGATGGTTGAGAACAACGGCATCGTCTTCCTCGACGAGATCGACAAGATCTGCGCGCGCGAGGGCCGCATCGGCGGCGCCGACGTGTCGCGCGAGGGCGTGCAGCGCGACCTGTTGCCGTTGATCGAAGGCACCACGGTCGCCACCAAGCACGGCCAGGTGAAAACCGACCACATTCTCTTTATCGCCTCGGGCGCGTTTCATATCTCGAAGCCTTCCGATCTGTTGCCCGAGCTGCAAGGCCGGCTGCCGATCCGCGTCGAGCTCAAGCCGCTGACGCGTGACGATATGCGGCGCATCCTCACCGAGCCCGAGGCCTCGCTGATCAAGCAATACATTGCGCTGATGGCGACCGAAGGCGTGACGCTGGAATTCTCCGAAGATGCCATCGACGCCGTCGCCGACATAGCGGTGGCGGTGAATTCGAGCGTGGAAAACATCGGCGCGCGCCGGCTGCAGACCGTGATGGAGCGCGTGCTTGACGACGTTTCCTTCTCGGCGCCGGACCGTTCCGGCGAACAGGTCACGATCGACGCCGCTTATGTGCATAAGCACGTCGGCGATCTCGCCAAGAACGCCGATTTGAGCCGCTATATCTTGTAGGCGCCGCGCGCACCGCGCCCAATGCCCCGGTCAATGTGACGCGCGCCACGCCATTGGTGCGACGCGCCGAAACTGCTAATCTGCTGGCGATCCTGCCCCTGGGGAGTGGCCGTGCTGACGCGTCGCCACTTGATCGCTGTTTCCGCTGCGTCGGCGCTGGCGCCGAGCCTGCTGTGTCGCGCCGCGCGGGCGGATTCCTGGCCGGAGCGGCCTGTGCACATGATCGTGCCGATCGCCGCCGGTGGTCCGACGGACACCAACGCGCGATTGATCGCCGACCAGCTATCAAAGACCTGGGGTCAGCAAGTCGTCGTCGAAAACCGATCGGGCGCCGGCACCACGATTGGCGATGCCTACGTCGCACACGCCGACCCCGACGGCTACACGGTGCTTTATGGCACCTCTTCGCTGGCGGCGAACGCCGCGCTGTACCACTCCCTCGACTATAACCCCCTGGACCTTGCGTCGGTCTCGCTCATTGCGAAGTTTCCGTTTTTCATGTTCGTGCCGAACTCCTCGCCGGCCAAGACCGTCTCGGAGTTTGTCGACGAGGCGAAGTCCCATCCGGGCAGGCTCATCATGGGCTCGCCCGGCGCCGGCAGTGGACCTCATCTCGCCGAGCAGTATTTCCTGCAAATGGCCAAAATTCAGATGACGCACGCGCCCTATCGCGGCGCCGCACCGGCATTCGTCGATCTGATCCCAGGCCGCATCGACTGCTATTTCGGCAGCGGCGAATTGCTGAACTTTTCGCGGTCCGGCCAGGTGCGCGTTCTTGGATCGAGCGGCGCCAGGCGATCGCCGGCCGCGCCGGAGGTTCCGACCATCGCCGAGTCCGGCGTCCCGGGTTACGTCGTCGAACTCGTGGCAGGGCATCTTTGCGCCGGCAAAGACCCCGCCGGAAATCGTGCGCAAGATGAATGCCGGCGTCGTCAAGGCTCTCGCCGAACCGGCAATCATTCAAAAGCTTGCGCAAAATGCCTATGCGGTGGAGAGCTCTTCGCCCGAGGAGCTGCGGAAGTTTCTGCGACAGGACACCGACAAATGGAACGCGGTGATCACGGCCGCGAACATCAAGATCGACTAGTTCTTCACCTGTTCGCGGCTGATCTCGCGGATCATCGCCATCCACTTCTCGACTTCAGCCAGCACGCGTCGATCGGTTGAGCCATCACGCGTCGTTGCTTTCGGCTTCGGCTGCGTATTGACGCTCTCAGACATGATTTATGGTACTCCGACTGTCGGCGCTTATCGATCGCCTCTGCCGTTGTCGCAGACGAAATTGACCATTTCTTGCACCGCGTCCGGGAATCTGTTGGTCAGGGTTAACAAGTCGGCACTACTTTTCGCGCCGCAGCCGCACGTAAAGCGCCCCTTGCCCGCCATGGCCGACATGGGCGTCGTCGAAAGCGACGATAAGCGGGCGGAATTCCGGCAAAGCCAGCCACAACGGCACCTGCCGCCTGAGCACGCCGCGCTCCGCCGACGCATATCGCGCGCCGACGTCCGATGCTTTGCCCGAGCCTTTGCCGGTGACCACAAGCACGGTCCTTGCGCCCTCGGCGCGGGCGCGATGCAGGAATCGGAGCAGCGCCGCATGGGCCTGGCTTTGCGTCATGCCGTGCAGATCGAGGCGCGCGTCGATGGCTTCACGGCCGCGCGCGATGCGCTGCTTTGAACGCCGGCCGAGTTGCGCCAGCGGCGGCGCCCGGCTGGGCTGCGGTGCGGGAGGCGGCGCGGCTGTCGGCTTAGCCTTCGGCGCCACGACCTTGCCGGATGGTTTTGCCGCCGGCGGCGAAAGCGACGACTGGGCTGACGGCCGAGGAGTCTTTCGCGACGTTTGCAAGGGTGCGATCGAGCGAACGAAATCGCGCCAAAGTGCCTGTTCGTCGTCGCTCAATGACCGGCGGCTCATGGTTTCGGCCGCCGCGCCCGCTTCGGCGCCAGCGCGGTGGCCGGTTTCGCGTCCACCGCCGCCGCCGGCTTCGGTTCCGGTATTGGTACGTCTTCCGCGGTCGGATCGTCCATGGGGGCGTCGAAATTGAAGCCGAACGCACTCGGCCGCTCCGGCGGCAGCGGCGTGTCGCGATCCGCTTCGACAGGGTCGAGTGCCTTCGGGATGAGCATGTCGAATTCGCCGGAATTTTTGATGCGTCCGGCGATCCGCGCGGCCTCGTCGCCGGCGCCGAAATAAATGTCGGCGCGGGCCGGTCCGACGATCGCCGACCCGGTATCTTGGGCGAACACCGTGCGGCGGAACCTCGTCGCCGCCTTCTCGTTGGCGATCGGCAAGTCGGCCGCGATGAAGAACGGCATGCCGTAAACGTGCAGGGCGTGGTCGACCGCAATCGACCGACCGGGCACCAGCGGAACGCCTTCGGCGCCGATCGCCTCGTCCTCGGTCGCCAGATCGGTAATGCGAAAGAAGACGTAGGATTTGTTTTGCCGGCGGACTTGCTTGGCCAGATCCGGATTGGCCTCCATCCAATCGCGGATGCTCTGCATCGACACCTGATCCTTGGTCATGAACTTGTTGTCGATCAGCACGCGGCCGACCGGCGTATAGGGCCAGCCGTTATGCGAATCGTAATTCACCCGAAGGATCGTTCCGTCTTCCAGCCTGATGCGGGCCGAGCCTTGGATCTGCGCGAACAGCACGTCGACCGGATCGCGCAGCCAACAGATTTCCAGATGCCAGCCGTCGAGCGCGCCATCCTCGATCTCGCCCCGCGTGTAGTAAGGCACGATTTTACGACGGCCGACCCGACGGCCGACTTTGACGCCCTTCGAGGGAAAGGCGTCGCCGAGCTTGCGCCGCCCGGCGATGGTGAGATTGGGCGGCCGGCGATAGAGCGGCGCGACAAACTCGCCGGTTGGCACGCGCGAGCCCTGGATGATGGGCTCATAGTAGCCGGTGAGAAAACCGCCGGTATCGCCGAGCTTGTTGATGCGGAGCGGCCGGAAATTGTCTTCGAAGAAATTGCGCGCGCCGTCGTCGTCGAGCGGAATGGCAGCGGCGGCGCGGTCGCAGATCGCTTTGAGCGCCTCGACGATCGGCGTTACGTCGCGCTGTTTGACGACAAGCGCGCGACAGCTCGACAGGAAAGTGGCAAAGGCCGCGGCATGGTCGTCGGCGGCCCAGCCGTCGAGGTCGGCCCATTCGACGGGCTCGTATTGCGTATCGGGGGATTTGAGCAGCGCGGTTTCCGCGCTGCGAGCTGCGCTCCATGTGCCGGGGGCGGCGATCAGCAGAATCAGCAGACAGACCATCCGACAACGAGCCGTCATCGGCGTCACTGTCCGGCTTCGGTGGCGACCACTTTCCAGTTGGGATCACGCGAGGAAACGTCGCGCGCAAAAGTCCACACGTCGGTAACGTCGGTGACCTTATCGGCGCTGCCGTCAATGACGGTTCCGTTTCGATCGCGCGTCGAGGAAACCAGCTTGGAGAGGAAGCGGACGGTGATCTGTGCCGTGCGATTGCGCAGTTCCGCAGCGGTGATGGTCGAGCCGTCGATCGAAACGAAGCGAGTCTCCGCCGTCTCGCCCTTGCCTTCGCGCTCGGTTATCGCGGCATCGAAACCGTCAAACACCTCGCGGGACAGCAAGGTGCGAAGCTGGCGCCGATCGCCCTCGGCGAACGTCGTCACGATCATCTCGTACGCGGCGCGGGCGCCGGTGATGAAGTGCTTGGCATCAAAACCTGGATCGGTCGCCGCGATCGCATCAAGCCCGGCGGCAACCGCCGAGCCGGTCTCGGCGATGCCCTTCCAGCGTTCGGACGACGGTTGCGCTGCCTCGGCCTGGCGCGGCGGCGCTTCGACTGGCTGCGTCGGCAGCGTTACTACTTTCTTGTCGACCGCGGGGCTGCGCACCGCATCGCGCGCCGCGTAGGGATCGTACGGCGGCCGCTCACGACCGGTACGCTGGCCCAGAACGCTGCGAAGTCGCATGAAAATGACCACCGCGAGCGCCAGAAAGATGATGGTATAGATATCGAACACGTTTGACATTCTCTCGGCATCGCGGACGGCGGGGCGTTACGTTCCAACGGCGGCTCGAAGCCACGATCCGCGGGTGGGAAGCCGGTTTCCCACTGTTATGTAGGCACGCGCGCGGAACCATCCAGAGGCCGCACACCACGACAGCGGCATCACCCGCGGCAAAAGCTTAGACGATTGCCGCCGCCACGCCAACATCGGAAAGATCGGCATTTTGGGCCCCGCAGAGTGCCCCCGCTTTCGTGGCGGCACCGGGACCGACGCGGCGGGGCCGCCGGCCGGCGCCTGCCATTGTTCACCTGCCGCCCCTGTGTTAGCCAAGCGCGCCACACCCGCGCGCCTGCCGGAGACCAGCATGTCGACGACCAATGGCGGCCCCCAGCCGCAAATGGCAATGCCCCAGATCGGCGTCCTTGCGCAGTACATGAAGGACTTTTCGTTCGAAAACCCCCATGCCCCGCGGTCGCTGGCGCCGAGCGGTCAGCAGCCGGCCATCAACATTCAGATCAATGTCGATGCGGCGCCGATGAGCGAGACCGACTTCGAGGTGACGCTGCGCTTGGAGGGCAAAGCTGAATCGCAAGGCATGCTGCTGTATGGGTTCGAGCTGGTGTTCGCCGGCGTGTTTCGCGTCATGAACGTGCCGGCCGACAGCCTGCAGCCATTCGTCATGATCGAATGCCCGCGCCTGCTGTTTCCGTTTGCCCGCGAGATTGTCTCAACCGCCGTGCGCAATGGCGGCTTCCAACCGCTGTTGCTCAATCCGATCGACTTTGTCGATCTCTACCGCCAGCGCATGGCGGCGACGCAGGCATCGCCGCCGTCTCAGCCGCTCACCCCAAGCTGACGTAGTCGCGCCAGATCGCCGTCTCGCCGAGGCTGGCGATAAAGCGCCGGTGCGCGGCGCGCTCATCCTCGGTGAGGCGGATCGGAAGCGGCGCCGGCCGCTCGCGCACGACGATGATCGCTCCTGCTGCCACGGTAGGCGCGCTGGCATGCGCTAAAACAAGCTGGGCCTGGCGGGCGTCGATCAGCTCGATATAGATCTCGGCCAGCAGTTCGGCGTCGAGCAGCGCGCCGTGCTTGGTGCGCCGCGAATTGTCGATCGCGTAGCGCTGGCACAAATCATCGAGCCGGTTGGCGCCGCCGGGATGCTTGCGGCGCGCGATGAGTAGCGTGTCGACCATGCGCTCGCGGTTGACCAGGGCTTGTCCGGCGCGGTCCATCTCGGCATTGAGAAAGCCCAGATCGAACATGGCGTTGTGCGCTACCAGCGGCGCATCGCCGAGAAAGGCGCTGATCTCTTCCGCTTTGTCAGCGAACAGCGGCTTGTCCCTGAGGAAATCGCTGGTCAGGCCGTGCACATTGAAGGCCTGCTCCGGCATATCCCGTTCCGGATTGAAATAGCAATGAAACGTTTTGCCGGTCGGAAAGCGGTTGACGAGCTCGATGCAGCCGATCTCGACCAGCCGATCGCCCTGCAAGGGATCGAGCCCGGTGGTTTCGGTGTCGAAGACGATCTCGCGCACGATTGATCCGTATCCAAGGCGAATCACCTGGCTCGCCGCGGCATTGTAGCGACGGCGCGCAGGATGTCGCGCACCTGCGCGCGGGCATGATCAAATCCCCGCGAGGTATCCACGATAAAATCGGCGCGACGGCGCTTTTCGGCATCCGGCATCTGTTTGGCGACAAGGGCCGTGTATTTCCCGTCGGTCATGCCGGGCCGCGCCAAGGCGCGCGCGCGCTGGACTTCGGCGGGCGCCGAAACCACGACGACAGCGTCGCAGCCGCATTCGCCGCCGATCTCGAACAGCAGCGGAATGTCGAGCAGAACCACCGCCGCCTCGCCGGCTTGCGCCTCGGCCAGGAACCTGCTCGCGCTCGGCCCCGACCAGCGGATGCACGATGGCCTCGAGCCGGGCAAGCGCCGCTTTGTCGTTGATGATGACCGCGGCAAGCTTACCGCGGTCGACTTTGCCGTCCCGCGTCGTGCCGGGGAAGGCGCGCTCGATGGCGGCCACCGCTTCACCCGCGTAAAGCGCATGCACGACCGCGTCCGAATCATGGACCGGCACCCCGGCGTCGGCAAACATTTTGGCGGTGGCCGATTTGCCCATGCCGAGCGAGCCGGTCAGGCACAGAACGAATGGCCGCGGGCCGCTCATTGCGCCAAGAACCCCTGCCGACGGAGGAAATCCAATGCCGTCGTCAGCGGCAGACCCAACACGCTGAAATAATCGCCGTCGATTCGCGCGAAGAGCTGAATGCCGAGGCCTTCGATCTGATAAGCGCCGACGCTCGCGGTTGCGGCGCTGCCGGCGGCGTCGAGATAGGCGTCCAGAAAGTCCTCGGAAAATGCCCGCATCGTCAGCCGTGCGACGCCGACATGCTCAAACAGCACGGCACCGTTTCGCACAAACACAATTGCCGAATAGAGCTCATGCGTCTTGCCGGAAAGCGCGCGCAACTGCGCGCGGGCGGCCGCCCGGTCGGGCGGCTTGGCGAAGCGCTCGCCCTCGAGTGACAACGTCTGGTCGGCGCCCAGGATAAGCCGACCAGGTTTAACCCGATCAATGACAAGAGCTTTTTCCCGTCCCAACAGGGCGGCAATGGCAACCGGCGCCTGGAGCGGCGCGCGCGCCTCGAGACCGCGCTCATCGATATCGGCCGGAACCGCCTCGACCGGAATTCCGGCAGCGTCGAGCAACGCCCGGCGCACCGCGCTCCGCGAGGCCAGCACCAATGGAGCGGCGGCGAGCCATAGCGCCATGGTTCACGAGACCTTGTGGCGGCGGCGCTCGCCGAGCAGCGCGAGTACGGCCGCCGCGGTCTCCTCGATCGAGCGCCGGCTGACGTCGATGAGCGGCCAATTGTGCCGCGCGCACAGCCGCCGCGATGCCGCGATTTCCTCTGCGACGGCCTGACGGTCGATATATTGATCGTTGTCGCGGGTCACCTTCAAGCCGAGCAATCGGTTTTGCCGAATCTGCACGATCCTTTCGGGCGTCGCGAACAAACCCACCACCAGCGGATGCGACAGTCGCTCGACGTTGGGCGACAATGACACGCCCGGCACGAGCGGCACGTTCGCGGTCTTCACGCCGCGGTTGGCGAGGTAGATGGAGGTCGGGGTCTTCGACGTCCGCGACACGCCGACCAGCACCACGTCGGCCTCCTCGAGGTCGTCAGCTTGCTGGCCGTCGTCGTGCAGCATGGTGTAGTTGAGCGCGTCGATGCGGCGGAAATATTCGGCGTTGAGCGTATGCTGCGCGCCGACCTTATGGGTGGTCTCGGCGCCCAGATAGGCCTGAAACAGATGTAGCACCGGGCCCAGGATCGACAAGCACGGCAGGCCAAGATCGCGGCATTTGACCTCCAGGCGATCGACCAGGCTCTCTTCAAGCAGCGTGTAGAGCACGATACCCGGCGATTCCTCGATTTCCGCCAGCACCCGGTCAAGCTGCTTCTGGGTGCGTACCAGCGGATGGACATGTTCGACCGGCATCACCTTGGTGTATTGCGCTGCCGCCGCGCGGGCGACCGTAATCAAGGTCTCGCCGGTCGCATCCGAGATCAGATGAAGGTGAAAATAGCCCGGTGCGTGAGGCATGGCAGAATTGAATAACCTGTCGACGGCTGGGGAGAAAACTGCAAGCTTCCCCCGAGTCCGGCAGTATAGGGGACTTTGCGCCACGACTGTCCACAGCGAGAATATTCCGCAGCTTTGCAAAACCGGTCAAGCGCGCAGTGGTGAAATGTGGATCGCTGATGTCGGCTCCCGGCAAAATGAGCCCAACAGGCCGATAAATCGCCTATTCGGTCATCGCTGCCGAAGTGCCGTGAATGCGGGGACATGTGGGTAAGCCGTGGATGAAATGTGGCTCGCAATGTATGAGTTTAATCAACCGTTCAAGCACTACAACAGATTCTATTTAAGTTAGTTTGAATTAGGATCGGAGCGTGCCGGATAATCTTGTGACAAACCCTCTGCTCCGTGCTCTAGCTGGCAAGGCCGATGCGATTCCGCCGATCTGGTTGATGCGGCAGGCCGGACGCTATCTTCCGGAATATCGTGCAATTCGCGAGAATGCGGGAAGCTTCCTCGATCTATGCTTCAGTCCGAAACTGGCGGCTGAGGTGACTTTGCAGCCGATTCGCCGCTTTGGTTTCGATGCTGCGATCTTGTTTTCCGATATCCTGGTGGTTCCACATGCGCTCGGCCAGTCGGTGTCGTTCGAAAGCGGAGAAGGTCCGCGCCTTGATGCGCTTGCGGAACCCTCAGCCCTGCAACGGCTGCGAGGCGAGATCGATCAGGACAAGCTCGCACCCGTTTACGAGACGATTGCCCGTGTCAGGGAAGCGTTGTCACCGGCGGTCGCGCTGCTTGGCTTTTGCGGAGCGCCCTGGACGGTGGCCACCTACATGATCGCGGGGCGCGGCACGGTGGATCAGGCGCCGGCGCGGCTCTTTGCGTATCGGCATCCAGACGTATTCGGAGCACTGATCGAGATGCTGATCGAGGCCTCGACCGCCTATCTGGTCAGGCAGTTCAACGCAGGCGTTGACGCGGTGCAGATCTTCGATACCTGGGCGGGGATATTGCCGACGGCGGAATTTCGCAAATGGTGTATCGGGCCTGCGGCGCGCATCGTGGCGAAGGTGCGAGAATCGATTCCTGGGGCCCGGATCATCGGCTTTCCCCGCGGCGCCGGCACCGAGCTTGGAGCTTATCTCGATGCTGTCGGGGTCGATGCTATCGGTCTCGACTGGATGATCGAGCTTGGCTTTGCCCGGGAGCACATTGCACCGCGGCGCTGCATTCAAGGCAATCTCGATCCGCTGGCGCTGATGACGGGCGGCGCCGCGCTTGACCGCAGTACCGATGCCATTCTTGAAGCATTCGGGCAGCGGCCGTTTATTTTCAATCTCGGTCATGGCGTGCTGCCGGAGACGCCAATTGCCCATGTGGAACAGCTGGTCGGGCGCGTGCGCAACGCCTCACGGGGCGGCTGAGCCGGTCGGGACATCGAGAAGCGACTCCGCCATGTACGACTGGATCAAGGCATTCCACCTCATTGCCGTCATCTCGTGGATGGCGGGCATGCTCTACCTGCCCCGGCTGTTCGTTTATCATTGCGGCGCCGAGCCGGGCTCGGTGCAGTCGGAAACCTTCAAGGTGATGGAGCGCCGCTTGCTCCGCGCCATCATCAACCCGGCCATGATCGCGACCTGGCTCCTCGGGGTGTGGCTCGGCTGGCTCGGGCCTGATTCTCGATGGGGCTGGTTCGCCTCGGGCTGGCTGCAGGCCAAAATCGTGCTGGTTTTGGCGTTGTCGGCGATGCATGGTTTATTCGCCCGGTGGGTGAAGGATTTCGCTGCCGATCGCAACCGGCATTCTCAGAGATTCTATAGAATTATCAACGAAGTACCGACCATCATCATGATCGGCATCGTGATCCTGGCGGTGGTGAAACCGTTCTGACGCTGCCGCGTTCTTAACTGCAAAGTGTGTCGCGCCTCTTGCTAGAACCGCAGTCTTTTCTTATCTTTGGGCCATCCCACCGAACGTAGGCGGATGCAATTGAGTTCTGGCTCCAGTGGATTGGAGCCGATTGATGCATCGGGTCCGGGGGCCATAGCTCCCCCGCCAACCTAAGACCTGCGACTCTCTTCTCTCTCTTTCGCCAGCGACATCCCCTCCCACCCGCGCTGGCCCAATTTCCATAGGACAATTCTAAATGCGGGAAATGAAACTCCAGGAACTCAAGACCAAGACTCCGGCGGAGCTTGTCTCCTTTGCCGAAGAGCTTGAGGTCGAGAACGCCTCGACCATGCGCAAGCAGGAACTGATGTTCGGCATCCTCAAGCAACTCTCGGCGCGGGAAACCGATATCGTCGGTGAAGGCGTGGTCGAGGTCTTGCCGGACGGCTTCGGCTTTTTACGTTCGCCCGAGGCGAATTATCTGCCCGGGCCGGACGATATTTACGTCTCGCCGTCGCAAATTCGCCGCTTCGGTCTCCGCACCGGCGACACCATCGACGGTCACATCCGCAGCCCGAAAGAAGGCGAGCGTTATTTCGCTTTGCTCAAGGTCAACTCGCTCAACTTCGAGGACCCCGAGAAAGCGCGCCACAAGGTCAATTTCGACAATCTGACGCCGCTCTATCCGGACCAGTGGCTGAAAATGGAATTCGACGATCCGACCAAGAAGGATCTGTCCGCGCGGGTCATCGACATCGTCGCGCCGGTCGGCAAAGGCCAGCGCGCCCTGATCGTGTCGCCGCCGCGCACCGGCAAGACCGTTCTGCTGCAGAACATCGCGCACTCGATCACGCACAATCACCCGGAATGCTATTTGATCGTGCTGTTGATCGACGAGCGCCCGGAGGAAGTCACCGACATGCAGCGCTCGGTGAAGGGCGAAGTGATTTCCTCGACCTTCGACGAGCCGGCGGTGCGCCACGTCCAGGTCGCCGAGATGGTGATCGAAAAGGCCAAGCGCCTGGTCGAACACGGCCGCGACGTGGTGATCCTGCTGGACTCGATCACCCGGCTCGGCCGCGCCTACAACACCGTGGTGCCGTCCTCCGGCAAGGTGCTCACCGGCGGTGTCGACGCCAACGCGCTGCAGCGGCCGAAACGGTTCTTCGGCGCCGCGCGCAATATCGAAGAAGGCGGCTCGCTCACCATCATTGCCACCGCGCTGATCGATACCGGCAGCCGCATGGACGAAGTGATCTTCGAAGAGTTCAAGGGCACCGGCAATTCGGAATTGATCCTGGATCGCAAGGTGGCCGACAAGCGCACCTTCCCGGCCATGGACATCACCCGTTCCGGCACCCGCAAGGAAGAGCTCCTGGTGCCGCCGGATCAGCTCAAGAAAATGTACGTGCTGCGCCGCATCCTCAATCCCATGGGCACCATGGATGCGATCGACTTCCTGCTCGACAAGCTGCGCAACACCAAGAACAACGGCGAGTTCTTCGACTCGATGAATACCTGATCGCGCGGCGCCGATACGAGGTTGCCGCCGACGGCGCTCAGCTCTGCCGTAGGACGGCGCTCGGTCGTATGATCGGCGTGGCGCGCCTGGTGTCGAACGCAATATCCGGGTCGACGAAACACATCCCGCCCTTGCCGACCGCAGTCTCGCAACCCTCGGCGGTGGTGTAGCCACATTCGATGACGGCGTTGTCGTGGGACGCATAGCCGCACCACTCTTCGGCTTGCGCGCCCGTTGCACACATCACGAATGGGGCGGCCAGGGCGACCGCGCCGATAATCCCATAGCGCATCGTAGCATCTCCTCGCATCGCCCCGGCATGGTCCATAAAGCACGAATTGTCAGCGAATGGACCGCAGCGTCAAGTATGTCGCACCGCATCGATGGCGCCAATGAGACCGGCCGCATCGGTGACGGGGAGCGAGCAGGTTTCGCCGACGCAGACGAAAGCCGCAGCTTCGGCGGCCGCCGCGATCTTGGCGCGCGCCGGGTGTCCGGCCGGCAATGCCGCCGCCGAACGGGCATGCAGAACGATGCGGTCGAGCGCCGGCCGAGCCCGGGCCGCACTCAAGAGAGCTTGCGCGCGCTCGCCTTCCCCGGTGACGACAATCTCGGCACCGCGCAGCCGCAGGTCGACCGCATTGAGGAGCGCCATGTGCATGTAGAGGTTCTCGACCGCCTGCGGGGCGACGGTGGCGATGAGCCGGTCGGCCTTGTCGCGCCACCGATCATCGCCTGACAGCACGGCGAGTTGGATGAGGTTTTGCGCGGCCACCGCGTTGTGATTGGGGGTCGCCTCGTCGGCGGTCGACGCCGGACGGATAACCAGCCCCTCGGCATCGGCCGCGGTGAGATAGTACGTTCCGCCAGCGGGATCGGCGTAATCGCGATCCAGCGCCCGTTGCCAGGCCAGCGCCTGGTCGAGGTAAGGCCGCTGCCCGGTAGCCTCGTAGAGCGCCAGCGCGGCGCGGATCATCGCTGCGAAATCGGACGCCAGCCCAGGAAATTTGAGCTGGCCTTGGCGCCAGGAATGGCCCAGCCGATCGTCGCGAGTCATGCTCCGGGCAATGAAGTCGAAGGCGCGCGCTGCGATCGCGCGCCACGACGGTTCCGCGAACAGAAGGCTGGCATTGACCAGCGCCGCGATCATCAGTCCATTCCAATCGGCGAGCACCTTGTCGTCGAGACCCGGACGCACCCGCGCGGCGCGGACGGCAAGAAGCTTGTCGCGCAGGCCGGCCAGCCGCGTCGCGTCGGCTTCGCTGCGCTCAAGCGGTTTGAGCCGATTGAGAATGTTATGGCCTTCGAAATTGCCCGCCGGCGTCACGTCGTAATGGCGGGCAAAGAATTCGCCGTCCTCGATGCCGAGCGCGCCGATCACTTCGTCGTAGGACCAGACGTAGAACTTGCCCTCCTCGCCTTCGGAATCGGCGTCGAGCGACGCCGAGAATGCGCCCTCGGCGGTGGTCATTTCGCGTTCCAGCCATGCCACCGTCTCGTCGGCGCGCTGCCGGTACAGCGCTTTGCCGGTGCGCTGGTGGGCGATGGCGAGCAGCTCGAGCAGCTGCGCGTTGTCGTAGAGCATTTTTTCGAAATGCGGCACCAGCCACCGCTCATCGACCGAGTAGCGCGAAAAGCCGCCGCCGAGATGATCGTAGATGCCGCCCTCGCAAATGTGGTGCAGCGTGATGTCGACGGCGGCGAAGTACCGCGCCTCCCCGGTGCGCAGGCCGGCCCGCCACAGCAATTCGAACAGCGCGGCTTGCGGAAATTTGGGCGCGCCGCGCGTGCCGCCGTTGACCGGATCGATGAGGCCGCCGAGTTGGCGTGCGGCATTGTCGAGCTGGGCCGGGCCGAGCGTGACCGCGCCGCCGCCGCCAGCCTTGGCGACGAGCCGCTCCATGAGCGCCACGCGGTTAGTTTCGATCTTCTGCGGCTCGTCGCGAAACAGCCGGGCAATCTCGCGTAAGACGTCGACGAATGCCGGCTTGCCGTAGCGCGATGTGTTGGGAAAATAAGTGCCGCCCCAGATCGGCTCGCCGCCAGGGGTGAGAAACATGGTCAGCGGCCAACCGCCGTGCTCGCCGAGATGATGCAGCGCCGCCATGTAGATCTGATCGATGTCCGGCCGTTCCTCGCGGTCGACTTTGATGTTGACGAACAACTCGTTCATCACGCGCGCGGTGGCCGCGTCCTCGAAACTCTCGTGCGCCATGACATGGCACCAGTGACACGCCGCATAGCCGACCGAGAGCAGGATCGGCTTGGCGGTGCGCTTCGCCTCGGCGAGCGCCTCGGGTCCCCAGGCCCACCAGTCGACCGGGTTGTCCTTGTGCTGAAGGAGGTATGGACTGGTCTCGCGGGCGAGGCGGTTGACGGGCAAGGCTGCTGGGTGGGGCGACGTTGACATGGATGCACCGTACCAAGTAGCCCGCGCGGAGCGAAGCGCTCATGGGCCAATTCATCGGCCAATTCATGGGGCCAATCAGCTTCAATTAGGACGCGATGTCGGATCGTCCAACCATCTTCGCCCTGTCCTCCGGACGGCCGCCGGCGGCGGTCGCGGTGGTGCGCGTGTCCGGGTCGCGGGCCGGCAATGCGCTTGAGACGCTGATCGGTCGCCTGCCCGAGCCGCGCCGGGCGACTTTGGCGCGGGTGCGCGAACCGGGAAGCGGCGAGGTGATCGACGAGGCGCTGGCACTGTGGTTTCCCGCACCCCATAGCGAGACCGGCGAGGATGTGGCGGAGCTGCAGCTGCACGGCGGCCACGCGGTCATTGTCGCGGTGCTTGATGCGCTCGCGACGATGGAAGGCTGCCGGCCGGCTGAGGCTGGCGAGTTCACCCGCCGGGCGTTCGAAAACGGGCGGCTCGACCTCACCGCGGTCGAGGGCCTGGCCGACCTCATCGCCGCGGAGACGCCGGCGCAACGGCGTGCCGGGTTTCGGCAACTCAAAGGCCTCATCGGCGACCGCGCCGAGGCTTGGCGGCGGCGGCTGATCGAGGCGCTCGCTTTGGTCGAGGCGCGCATCGATTTTTCCGACGAGGCCGACGTACCCGAAGACCTGATCGGTCCGGCGCTTCGTGCCGCACAGCAATTACGCGACGAGATCGGCGCAGCGGTCGATGACGGCCGTCGCGGCGAGCGGCTGCGCGATGGCCTCGGTGTCGTCATTGCCGGGCCGCCCAATGCGGGCAAATCGACGCTGCTCAATCGGCTGGCGCGCCGAGAGGCGGCGATCGTCTCGCCCTATGCGGGCACCACGCGCGACATCATTGAAGTGCACCTCGATCTCGGCGGCTATCCGGTGACCTTGCTCGATACCGCCGGTATCCGCGACAGCGATAGTCCGGTCGAGCAAGAGGGCGTGCGCCGCGCCCGGGAGCGGGCGACTGCGGCCGATCTGGTGCTGTGGGTCACTGACGCATCAGCCGCCGGCTGCGCAGCCAGTGAACGCCTGGGGGCCCCGGGAGGCCCGGAAATTTGGCTGGTCAAAAACAAGATCGACCTCGAAGACCGAAAAAGCTTGGCCGCCCAGCACGGCCTAAATAATGAAAATCGATTCAGTATATCGGCAGTGACGGGCGAGGGGTTGGATATCCTGATCGACAGGCTTTCCAACTTCGCCCGAGAATTTTTCGCTGCCACCGAGTTCGCCATTGTCACCCGCAGCCGCCATCGCCATGCCCTCGGCGAGACCGTAGCGGCGATCGATCGCGCCATTGCCCACGGTTCCTCCGGGCACGAAGAACTGATTGCCGAGGAATTGCGGGGGGCTGCGACGACGCTCGGCCGACTCACTGGCCGCGTCGACGTCGAAGACATCCTCGACGTGATATTTCGCGATTTCTGTATTGGTAAATGACCGGTTAACAAGCATGGTTAACGGCCCGTTAACGGCGCGCGTTTCACGTGAAACACGGGCCGCTGTTTGTCACCCGCCGCAGAAAACCCGTTGAGTGCGCGGCGCTGTGCCGTCGTATTGGCTTGTCGAAACGTCCCGGACCATGGAGAAGCGCTGCGGTCCGGTCTATATGCGGTGGAACTTGGCGTAATCGCTTTTGAGGCCGGCAAGGTGACTATTTCGGCGGAGGCACGGTTCGATGTGATCGTGGTCGGTGGCGGCCATGCCGGCTGTGAAGCCGCGGCAGCCGCCGCGCGCCTGGGCGCGCGCACGGTCCTCGTCACCCATCGCTTTGCGACCATCGGGGCGATGTCATGCAATCCATCCATTGGCGGCCTCGGCAAGGGTCATCTGGTCCGCGAGATTGATGCCCTCGATGGCCTCATGGGCCGTGTCGCGGATGCTGGCGGCATCCAGTTTCGCGTGCTCAACCGCCGCAAGGGACCGGCGGTGCGGGGTCCGCGTGCCCAGGCCGACCGTAAGCTTTATGCGGCGGCCATGCAGCGTGAGATCAGCCAGACGCCAAATCTCACGGTGATCGAAGGCGAGGTGGACGATCTGATCGGCGAGGGGCGCGTTGCGGGCGTTCGGCTGAGCGATGGTCGGCTGCTCGGCGGCGACAACGTCGTGCTCACCACCGGCACATTTCTCCGTGGCCTCATTCACATTGGCGAGCGGCAGATTCCCGCCGGCCGCGTCGGCGAGGCGCCGGCGGCCGGCCTGTCGCGCACCTTGGAGGAGGCCGGCTTTGCGCTCGGGCGCCTGAAGACCGGCACGCCGCCGCGTCTGGACGGTACGACCATCGACTGGTCGGCGGTGGAGATGCAGCCTGGCGATGCGCCGCCGGAGCCATTCTCCGTGTTGACCGATCGGATCACCAATCCGCAAGTCCAGTGCGGCATCACCCGCACCAACGCGGCCACCCACGCCATCATCCGGCAGAACGTGCATCGCTCGCCGATGTATTCCGGTCAGATCACCAGCCGCGGCCCGCGCTATTGCCCGTCGATCGAAGATAAGATCGTCCGCTTCGGCGAGCGCGACGGCCATCAGATCTTTCTGGAGCCGGAGGGTCTCGACGACGTCACGGTCTATCCGAACGGCATTTCGACCTCATTGCCCGAAGAGGTTCAGGCCGCATTGGTGGCGACCATCGCGGGTCTGGAACGGGCGCGGATTATTCGGCCGGGCTATGCCATCGAATACGACCACGTCGATCCCCGCGAGCTTGCGCCGTCGCTCGAGACCAAGCGGCTACCCGGCCTGTTTCTGGCCGGCCAGATCAACGGCACGACCGGCTACGAGGAAGCCGCCGCGCAGGGCCTGGTCGCCGGGCTCAATGCCGCGGCGCGTGCCGGCGGCAGCGCCCCGATCGTGTTCGACCGCGCCGAAGGCTACCTCGGCGTTATGATCGATGACCTGGTCACTCGCGGCGTCACCGAGCCCTATCGCATGTTCACGTCGCGCGCCGAGTATCGGCTGACGTTGCGCGCCGACAATGCCGATCAGCGGTTGACCGGGAAGGGCATCGCCATCGGCTGTGTCGGCGCCGCGCGCGCGCAAGCCCATCTCACAAAGATGGCCGAACTTGACGGTGCCCGTGCGATGGCGCGGGGGCTGACGGTGACGCCGAGCGAAGCCGCGCGTCACGGGCTGGCGCTGCGCAAGGACGGCCATCGCCGCTCGGCATTCGAGCTGTTGTCATATCCGGGCGTCGGCATTGCCGACGTGGCCCGCGTCTGGCCGCGCTTTTCCGATATTGCTCCCAAGATTGCGGAGCAGCTCGAGATCGACGCCAAATATGCGGTTTATCTCAGCCGCCAGGCGGCCGACGTCGAATCCTATCGGCGGGACGAAAGCCTGGCGCTGCCGGAGGACATCGACTACGCGGCGCTTTCCGGCCTGTCCAACGAGGTGCGGCACAAACTGCAGGCTCAGCGGCCGCGGACGATCGGCCACGCCGGCCGCATCGACGGCATTACGCCGGCCGCATTGACCTTGCTTGCTGTCCATTTGCGCCGCCAAGGCCGGAAGTCGGCGCGCGGTGCGGCATGACGGCGCGCGGACATCGCGCGCGAGCGGCATCGACGACATCTGTTGAGACGCCGAGCGACTTGGCGGCGGACCGGGCTCGTGCGCTGGCGCTCACCCCTGTTTCACGTGAAACAATAGAGCGGCTCGACCGCTATGTTACGCTCCTGCTCGCTTGGCAGCAGCGGATCAACCTGATCGGACGCTCCACCGAAGCTTTTTTATGGACGCGCCATATTGCCGACTCGCTCCAGCTTGTGCCTCTGGCCCCGCAGGCGCGCATTTGGGTCGATCTCGGTTCAGGGGCGGGCTTTCCCGGACTGGTGATTGCCTGCGCGTTAGCCCAGGTACCGGGCGCCCGGGTGCATCTGGTCGAGAGCAACCGCAAGAAGGCCGCGTTCTTGCAGGAGGTGGCGCGAACCCTGGGCGCGCCCGCCGAGGTCCACGCCGTCCGCATTGTGGATTTTGTCGATAAGCCTCCCCAAGCCATTGATGTGGTGACCGCGCGCGCGCTTGCTCCGCTTGCCGAACTGCTCCCCGCGGCGTATCCGTTGTTGACAACCGGCGCGTTGGGGCTGTTTCCCAAGGGACAAGATGTTGATGCCGAATTGACCGATGCCGCCAGATGTTGGAGCATCGCGGCGGACTTGGTGCCGAGTTCGTACCGATCCTCACGGGCGTATCGTGTGCGTGAAGCGGCTACAACCAGCCAGTCAACCAATAAGCGAATAGCGTTCTGGGCCTGGCGAGACGATCGTCATTGAGAAATGGATTGCCGGCGATGACAGACGCACCAACCGAACAAGCTCCCAGCGTCGTTCCTGCCGCCGCGCACGATCCTTCGCCCGGGCTGCAGGCGGCACGGCCGCCGCGCGTGCTTGCCGTCGCCAATCAGAAGGGCGGCGTCGGCAAGACGACGACCGCCATCAATCTCGGTACCGCTCTGGCGGCGATCGGCGAGGAAGTTCTGATCGTCGACCTCGACCCGCAAGGCAACGCCTCGACCGGTCTCGGTATCGATCGGCGGAGCCGGCGCTACTCGACCTACGACGTCCTGATCGGCGAAGCGGTGTTGCGCGATGCCATCGTCGCCACAGCGGTGCCGCGCCTTCATATCGCGCCGTCGACGCTCGATCTGTCCGGGCTCGAACTGGAAATCGGCCAGGCGCGCGACCGCGCCTTCCGGCTGCGCAATGCGCTGGCGCCGCTCAGCGCAGCCGAGCCGGGGCAGGTGAAATTCAGCTATGTGCTGGTCGATTGCCCGCCGTCGCTGAACCTGCTCACGGTCAACGCCATGGCGGCGGCGAACGCCATTCTGGTGCCGCTGCAGTGCGAATTCTTCGCGCTCGAGGGTCTCTCCCAACTGCTCAAGACGGTGGAGTCGGTGCGGGCGCAACTCAACCCGGGTCTCACGATCCACGGCATCGTTCTGACCATGTACGACTCGCGCAACAATTTGTCCGGCCAGGTGGTCGCCGACGTGCGCGAATTCATGGGATCGAAAGTCTACGACACCATCATCCCGCGCAATGTGCGGGTGTCGGAAGCGCCGTCCTACGGCAAGCCGGTGCTGGTTTACGATCTCAAATGCAGCGGCAGCGAGGCCTATCTGCGGCTCGCCACCGAAATCATCCAGCGCGAAAAAGAACTCTGCGTCGGCTGAGGGCGGTTGCGTGACCGACGTTCCTGGGAAGGCGGCGATGGCTGAGGAAGCAGCGCGATCGCGATTGGGGCGGGGACTTGCCGCCTTGATCGGTGACGTCGGCGCCGAACGTTCGGTGGAGCGGCCGCGCGGGCAGCGCCGGGTGCCGACCGAAGCGCTGCGGCCGAATGCGCGCAATCCGCGGCGCATTTTTCCTAATGCCGAACTCGACGAGCTTGTCGCCTCGCTGCGCGAGCGCGGCATCATCCAGCCGATCGTGGTGCGGCCGGTGCGCGGCGTTACCGATGCCTTTGAGATCATCGCCGGCGAGCGCCGCTGGCGTGCCGCGCAGCGCGCCGGCTTGCATGAGGTTCCGATCGTCGTCGTCGAAGCGACCGATGCCGAAGCGCTGCAGCTCGCGATCATCGAGAATGTGCAGCGCGCCGACCTCAATCCGCTCGAAGAAGCCAACGGCTATCGCGCGTTGATCGAGGAATTCGGCAACAGTCAGGACGAGATCGCCACCATCATCGGCAAAAGCCGCAGCCACGTCGCCAATACGCTGCGGCTCCTGAAACTCTCCGATCACGTCAAGGCCTACATCAACAGCGGCAAGCTTTCCGCCGGCCATGCCCGCATGCTGATCGGCCAGCCCAATGCGGAAAAGCTCGCCGAGGAGATCGTCACCCGCGGTCTCAATGTCCGCCAAGTCGAGGCCATCGCCCGCGAAGAGGCGCGACGGAGCGGAAAATCCAACGGCCGCCATGCGCAGGGATCGAAGAGCGTCGACACGTTGGCGCTGGAAAAGCGGCTGTCCGACGCGCTCGGCCTCGTGGTCAGCATCGACCATCGCGGCGACGGCGGCGTCATCAGCATCCGCTATCGCAATCTCGACCAGCTCGATGATTTGGCGCTGCGGTTGGCGAAGAAGCTCTGACAGTCGCCATGCCGGGACGAGCCCGGCCATGACGATTGAGAGGCTCGGCGGCTAGCGCCGCAATCGTTTCAGATTGAATCGATTGGCGCTCTGGCATTTTGATTGAGCAAGATATTTTCGGAAAACCGGTTTCCACCCCCGGATCAAGTCCGAGGGCAGGCTTTTTCCGGATCATGCTCTAACTAATCCGAGCGCCACGCCGCCTTGAACGCTTTGCGCTTCTCCGGATCGTAGAGTGCCGGGTAATCGTAATTCAGCGGCTTCGACGGCTCGACGTGAAGCGTGGCGAAGACCGGTCCTTTTTGTTCGAGCAGATGAGCGACTTGTTGCTTGAAAATGCGAAGATCGGAAAAATCATACGTTGCGACGTAACCGGCGGCGCGGGCGATGTTGGCGAAATCAACCGCCGGATTCGGAATCGGATGTCCGCCGTTCGCCTCGTAGGTGTCGTTGTGGGCGACAAAATGGATGAGGTTCTTCGGCGCCGCCGCGGCGATGGTGACGAGGCTGCCGAGATTCATCAACAAGCTGCCGTCGCCCTGCAGCACGATGACGCGCCGGTCCGGTCGGCCGAGTGCGAGCCCAAGTCCGTGTGACGAATCGAGCCCCATGGCGCCGATCGACAAATAATTGAGCGGGCGCGGATGGATTTCGACCCAATCCACCGCCGAACTGTAGGTCGCGACAACGGCCTCGTCGGTGATGTGCTGCGCCAGAATCCGAAAGCATTCATCCCGCTTCATCATGACTGCTTGGGGCTCCGCCCGATCAGGAACGCGACAGGGTGCGACTCGGCATAGGCCTTGTCGATCGCGGGTTTGATCTGCCCGACATCGGCATCGACGCTGATGAAATGGTGCGCGATGCCCATGTCGTCGAGGATCGGTTCGACGATACGCACGCCGTAGCGCGACGACTGGCGCGGCGTCTTGTCCGGATCGTGCTGCAGCAATCCGACCATCATGCAGATCGGCAGCTTGTATTCGACGGCGACGCCACGGATGGCATTGATCGAGTCGAGGAAGCCGGTGTGCTGGATCAGGACCAGCGCGCGCCTGTCCGAATAGGCGAGACCGGCGGCGATGCCGATGCATTCGTCCTCCTTGCAGACCCGGACCAGGCGAAAGTCCTTGTCGCGCGCGATCGGCGCCAATAGTCCGGCGCTGGTGGTGATATCCGGCACCGACAGCACGTATTGGATGCCGCTCGCCTTGATCGCCGCAATGATACCGCCGCCACTGAGTTCGCCTCGACCGGCCTCGGCACGACTAGCTGCAGGCGCTTCCATTCCCATTCTCCCGATGCTGCCCCAATCGCCGCAAGCCTAACCGGGATCGGCGAATGGTCAATGCAACCGACAAGCGCAAATTCGGCCCCGCCCAATCAGACCGCCCCAAGCACGCGCGCTCCGAGCACGCGGTGGCACGCGAATTGCCACGGCAGCCTGGCGAGCCGCAATGGCCGTCGCTCGCCCAGCATCGTCCGTTCAATGCAAACGGCGATATTCCAACAAACCAAGGACGGTGATTCTGCGGACATTCCGCAAAGCCAACTCATGAAAGGAAGCTTGCTATGCCTATGAGAGGCGAACTGGCGGTACCCGCGATCCGCGCCAATCGCGCTGCGCCGGCGTGGACCGTCGCGCGGGATCGATTACGCGTCGTCATTGGCGATCGCGATTTCAACGCCATCATCTGGTTCTGTGCGCTCGGCTTGTTGGTATCGCTCTACGCGAGCCTTTGCTTTCCGCTTTCCGGCCAAATGATGGCGCTGACCGGGCAAATCCAGTGATAGCGCATTCGCGCGTCTGTCCGTTGATGAAATTGTTCGCATTATTGCGGTGCTTCGATAAATCCATGGGGCATGCGAATAGCTGTAATTCGTCAGCTGAAACATCCGCACCGTATCATTTCGATCGATGATCAGTGCACGGCGCGGTGAAGCTCGGGTGCGCCTTTCGTAATCGGCCAGCCAGGGACGGAAACCGCCCATCTGAGCTGGCGGGCCTCGCGGTCGGCTTTTTTGCCGCCGGTTGACAGGCATCGGGCGCCGCCTTCTTACTTCGGCCGATTACAATCGCCGGGATCGATCGATGACGGAGGAACTGCCGCGCTACGAAATTCTCGCCGTGCGTTACGGCACGTCGAGCGCGCGCCCGGCGCGGCAAAATTTTATCCTGCCGGACGGCCACGACGGGCCGATGCAGATGGATTTCTACATCTGGGTCATTCGCGGCGGCGGGCGCACCATCGTGGTCGATACCGGATTTTCCGCCGGCGCATCGGACCGGCGCAATCGGCAATTCGTGCATGCGCCGGCCGAGGCGCTGGCGCAGGCCGGCGTCGACGTGGCGGCGGTGCGCGACGTGGTGATCACGCATCTGCACTGGGACCATTCCGGCAATACCGACCTGTTCCCGAATGCCACGTTCCACATTCAGGATGCCGAGATGGCGCAGGCCACCGGCCGCTGCATCTGCCACAAATGGTTTCGCCGCCAGGCCGAGGTCGATGACGTGGTGGCGCTGGTGAAGAATCTCTACGCCGGCCGCGTCGCGTTCCATAACGGTACCGGCACCCTGGCGCCGGGCATCACCGTGCACTTGGTCGGCGGCCACACCGGCGGCCTGCAGATCGTGCGCGTGCACACCGCGCGCGGCTTCGTCGTGCTGGCGAGCGACGCTGTGCACTACTGGATGAATCTGGAGGAGCAGAATCCGTTCCCGCCGGCGAATGTCATGGACGCGCTCGAAGCGTTCCGCAAAGTCGAAGAATTGGCGGAAGGCCGCGACCACATCATTCCCGGCCACGATCCCCTGGTGCTGGCCCGCTTTCCGGCGCTGCGCGGCAATCTCGATATCGTGCGCGTGGATTTGCCGCCGAACGTGTAGGCCGATCGAGGCTGCGCTGCTACTCCGCCGCGGTCCTTCCAGCGCTCCCGGTTCCGAATCGCCGCTCGATGTAGTCGATGACGATCTTCTGGAAATCCGCCGAAACCGTCGGGCCGCGCAGCGTCATGGCTTTCTTGCCGTCGATAAAGACCGGCGCGGTCGGGTGTTCGCCGGTACCGGGCAGCGAGATGCCGATGTCGGCGTGCTTGGATTCGCCCGGTCCGTTGACGATGCAGCCCATCACCGCGACGTTCAACCCTTCGACGCCGGGATAGCGCGTCTTCCATTCCGGCATCGAGTCGCGAATGAAACTCTGGATGCTGGATGCCAGCTCCTGGAATGTCGTTGAGGTGGTGCGGCCGCAGCCGGGGCAGGCGGCGACCAGCGGCACGAAGGTGCGCAGGCCGACGGTCTGCAGCAGTTCCTGCGCCACTTTGACTTCCAGCGTGCGGTCGCCATTGGGCTCGGGCGTGAGCGAGATACGGATGGTATCGCCGATGCCTTGCTGCAGCAGCACGCCCATGGCGGCCGACGAGGCGACGATGCCCTTTGAGCCCATGCCGGCTTCGGTGAGGCCGAGATGCAGCGCGTAGTCGGAGCGCCGCGCCAATTCGCCGTAGACGCCGATCAGATCCTGCACCGCGGACACCTTGGCGGAGAGGATGATATGGTCCTTCGGCAGCCCGATCTCCTCGGCGCGCTCGGCCGACAGCAGCGCCGACTGCACCATGGCCTCGCGGGTCACATCGCGGGCATCGATGGGATGATTTGACTTGGCGTTCTCGTCCATCAGATGGGTCAGCAGTTCCTGATCGAGCGAGCCCCAATTGGCGCCGATACGCACCGGCTTGTCGTGCTTGATCGCGGTCTCGACGATAGCGCCGAACTGCCGGTCCTTCTTTTCCTTGAAGCCGACATTGCCGGGGTTGATGCGATATTTGTCCAGCGCCTCCGCGCAAGCCGGATGATCGGCCAGAAGCTTGTGGCCGATATAGTGAAAGTCGCCGACGATCGGGACGTCGACATTCATCTTCAGGAGTCGCTCCTTGATGTGCGGCACCGCGGCGGCCGCCTCGTCGCGATCCACGGTGATCCGCACGATCTCCGAGCCGGCGCGCGCCAGCGCCGCTACCTGCTGCGCCGTTCCCGCGACGTCGGCGGTATCGGTATTGGTCATCGACTGCACCACAATGGGCGCGCCGCCGCCGACGGCCACATGGCCGACCTTCACGGCGACGGTTCGATGCCTTTCGGCGGGGCCGGAAAATTCCATCATGCGGTGTCTCTTTTGCCTTTTCCCTTCCCCAGGAAGGGACCGGAGAATACGGATATAGCGTCGCCAGGGCGGGTTGACGAGCCGCCTCCAACGCGCTGGAAATGACGGCGTCGTGAGAGGGCCCCTTGGGCATCTATTCCCTTCCGGGAGCCCGCGCTAGGATCGCATCGCGCTCGGCAAAGGCAGCCATGAGGGCTTGCGGAGGGTTTTAGCCATGGACCGGGCGGTTTCGATGACACTGACGTTTCGGTGCCCGCCGGAACTTGCCAAGGTGCTGCCGGAGCCAGTGCCGGCCGTTCAGGGTCTGCCCGACTGGTTCAAGGCCATGCCGCAGAAGGCCTTCAACCCCATCACCGGCATCGAAAACCAGACCGTCAAACGGTGTCCGCCCTTCATCGATGCCATGACGTATGGCTTTCTCATGCCGTTGGCGACCGATCTGAGAGTGCAGGACGGCGAGTTCAGCTGGGACTTCGAGTCTCCCGACGCCGTCATCACCGAAATCTCCCGCACGCCGCTGGATTTTCACGATTCCAGCCAAGTGGTCGGCACGCCGCTGTTCGAGGATGATCGCTTCATCATCAAGTTCAACAATTTCTGGACCATCGAGGCGCCGCCGGGCTATTCGCTGCTGTTCACCCATCCGCTCAATCGCGTCGACCTGCCGTTCACGACGCTGACCGGCCTGGTCGATTGCGACACCTTCAGCGACAGCCCCGTCAACTTCCCGGCGCGCTGGCACGACGCGGCTTTCAACGGCGTGCTGCCGAAGGGTACGCCGGTGGCGCAATGCCTGCCGGTGAAGCGCGAGAGCTGGGCCGGCCGTTGCGACGTGCTGTCCGAAGAGGCGACCGAGCGGCTCCTGGAAACGCGCACCGAGCTGTTGCGCGAGACCGGCATCTATCGCCGGCAATATCGAGCGCCGAAGCGCTAGGTTAAGCGCCGAAGCGCTAGCTTTTTTGCCCCAGCAGGAAGCGCGCTGCCGCGCTCGGTTTCAGCCAGAACCGGCCGCGGGCCGATTTCACCAACGAGGCGAGCGCGTTGCCGGAGCGTTTGGCGTCGCCGCGCGCCGCCGTGCGAAAGCATTCGTAGCCGGCATCGAGCTCGCCGAGTTCGAGCAGACAGTGGCCGAGGCTGAGCCAGGCCGCCCAGTTGTCGGGCTTGGCCGACCAGGTGGCGGCGAAAAAACTCGACGGCCGGCGCATTCTCCCCGGCGCCCTGATGGGCTCTGGCCATGCCGAACAGCGCGTCGGGGGCGGGAGCAATGTCAAGGGCGCGCCCGAAGGCGGCCTTGGCGTCAGCGCAATTGCGGCATTGCAGGTAAGCGTAACCGAGCTGGATGGCGAGATCCGGCATCATCGGCGCAGCTTGGACGGCAAGGCGCAGCGCTTCGGCAGCCTCCGGATAGCGTTCCATGGCGTACAAAAGACTGCCGAGCTCGCGGAGCGCCGGCACATAGGGCGGCGGCCGCTTGGTGGCACGCTTGAGCCGCGCCAACGCGTCCTCGTCGCGGCCGACCTTGTGCAAGGCCATCGCCAGCTGCGTATCGATCTCCGGGTCATGGCGGCTGCGCGCGACAGGTTCCAGCAGCGTAATGGCATCCTGGGCGCGGCCCTGAACCAACAGGGCGCGACCGAGGATTTGCAGCGCCTGCGGCTGCTGCGGGACGGCCTTGAGCACGTCCCTGGCGATCCGCTCGGCTTCGTCGGGACGATGGTTGTTCAAAGCGAACACTGCCCGCTGCAGCAGGTCGTCGCCGCGGCCCATGCCGACCGGCATTCTGGGAAGTCCCGGTCCGTTCGCCATCATCAACCCGTCCGAAGCGCTGCCGCGCCGACCGGAAGATTAGCACGCGCGCCATGCCGAGATCACGTTGGCCGCGGATCAGCCGGCCGTTTGCTGCCGTAACGGCAGCTCCGCGGTCCTGCTGAGCACCGCTCGCATCGCATAAACAGCCCGTTTATGGAACCGTATACAACTCATTTGCGGTGACATAGATTCGGCCGCCGCGCGTCGCGCCGGCGATCTTCCAAATGCAGCCGCGGGAATTGACGATGGAGCGCGCCGACCAGGTGGCCTTGACCTTCCGCTGTGCGGCCGAGCTCGAATGCCTGCTGCCACGACCGACGCCGGCCGTACAGGGGCTACCCGACTGGTTCAAGGTCCTACCGTCCCGCACCATCAACACGACCACGGGCGCCGAGGATCAGACGGTCAAGAAATGCCCGCCCTTCATCGACGCCATGACCTATGGCTTTCTCATCCCCCTGGCCGTCGATCTCAAAGTGCAGGACGGCGAGTTCGACTGGGATTTCGAGGTCCCGAAGGGATTCGTCAGCGAGTATTCGCATTCGCCCATCGATTTTCACGATCCCGGCCAGATCGCCGGCACGCCGTTTTTCGACGACGACCGCTTCATCATCAAGTTCAACAACTTTTGGATGATCGAGGCGCCGCCGGGCTACTCGGTGCTGTTCACCCATCCGTTCAATCGGCCCGATCTGCCGTTCACGACGCTGACCGGCCTGGTCGATTGCGACAAATTCCACGATAGCCCGGTCAATTTCCCGGCGCGCTGGCACGACGCCGGTTTCAATGGCGTGCTGCCGAAGGGCACGCCGGTCGCTCAATGCCTGCCTGTGAAGCGCGAAAGCTGGAGCGGACGATACGAAGCGCTGTCGACCGATGGCACGGCGCAATTGGTCAAAACGCGTAACGCCATGGAACAGGACAGCGACGTCTATCGCCGGCAATTCCGCGCGCCCAAGCGCTAATCCGGACCGGGCCGGCTGCCCGCCCGCAGGAAACGCGCAGCACCGCTCGGCTTGAGCCAAAACCGGCCGCGTCCCGATTTCACCAGCGAGGCGAGTGCTGTGCCGTAGCGCAGCTGCTCGCCGCGCGCGGCCGTGCGGAAACACTCGTAGCCGGCATCGCGCTGGCCGAGTTCGAGCAGACAGTGGCCCAGGCTGAGCCAAGTACCGGCGTCATTGGGATTGCTCAGCAGAAATCGGCGAAAAAACCCGGCGGCTATGGCCGCTTCGCCGAGCTCCTGTTGCGCCCTGCCCATGCCGAACAGGGCTTGACCGGAGTCCGGAGAGATTGCCAACGCCCGCGCAAACGCGGCTGTGGCATCGATGCAATTCCTGCGTTCCAGCAAAATGAATCCGAGCTCGATGGATAATTCCGGCATCATCGGAGCGACTTGAATTCCTCGATGGAGCGCCTCGATCGCCTCCTCGGAGCGCTGCAAAAACGACAACAGCGAACCCAATTCGCGGAACGCCACGGCATAAGGCGGTTGGCGCTTGGTCGCACGCTTGAGCCGGACCAGCGCGTCATCGAAACGGCCCACGCGGCGCAGCGCGATCGCCAGCATCGTATCGAGCTCGGGATCCTGCCGGCCGCGCACGCCCAATTCGAGTACGGCGATGGCGTCGGGCACGCGGCCCTGCATCAAGAGTGCGCCGCCGAATACGTAAAGCGCGCGGGCATGGCGCGGATCGGCTTTGAGCACGTCGCCGGCAATCCGCTGGGCTTCGGCAGGATGCTGGCTGTTCAAGGCGGACATGGCTCGCGCGATCGCCATTTCGTGGCGATCTCCGCGATCCAAGGCCCCCGGCTGTCCAGGTCCGATCATCATCACCGCTCCGAACAACTGCGTCGCTCGCGGCGTCCCAACACTACCATCGACACGCCGCTCGATCATCGTGGCCAATTGACCAGCAGTAAGACCGCCGGTGACCGCCGCGACCGCGAGCGCGAAGGCCGGCGTTAGCGGCTCGCCGAGCACAAAGTGGCCGGCGGCAACGCCGAATAGCGGCGCCAGGAAGGTGAACACCGAAAGCCGCGCGGCCGAATAGCGCACGATGAGCGCGAAATAGACGGTGAACGTGACAGATACGACCCAAAGTGTCTGATAGGCGAATGCGCCAAGCGCAACCGGCGACGGCATGGCATCGATGTGTTCGCCGAACACCAAGGCGCCCAAGCCGAGCAGCGGCGCCGACACCACGAGCTGATACAGCAAAGTCTTTTCAGGGCTGATGCGATTGAGTGGGCTCGCCTTGACGACCAGGATGGTCGCCGCCCAGGCCGCCGCGGCGCCGACCAGCATGACGTCGCCCAATGCCTGCCGCGGATTGGCGGCCGGCGTCGGCAGGCCGAAGGCGATGACGATCCCGACGAACGACAGCAGGAGACCGAGCCACTGCCAAAGGTCGAAACGATCGCCCAGTCTCAACCAGCGCGATCCGATCACGACAAAGAACGGCGCCAGATAGAGAAACAACATGGCGCGTGTCGCCGTGGTCCAGACCAGTCCGCGGTAGATCAGCAGAAACTCGAGCGCGAACAGCACACCGGCGAGGATTCCAGCCCCCAGCGTGCCGTCACGCTTGAACAGCGTCATGCCGCGCGATTGCGTCCACGCCGCCACCAGGACGGCGGCGATCACCGAGCGGGCCGTCGATTGAAGCAACGGCGGAATGTCGTGTATGGCGAGCTTGATCGCGACATTGTTGAAACCCCAGCTCAGGCAAAGCCCGACGGTCACGGCAATCGCCAGCGCGTCGAGCGGCCGCGAGGGATTTGGCACGGCCATGTCGGGTCGCGGCTTTGCCGCCGCATCCGCGCTCATCGGCGCCGCAGGCCGTGGCGCGCGGTCATCATCGTTCGCGGCAATGCGAGCAAATACCCGCAATCTCGATCAATGGGCTTTTCGGCGCAAAGCCGACGGCGCGTGACGACGTTTTGAGCGCTTGCGCCACGGCGCCGCCCGGCGCTTCGCCGACCGCGCCGCACCGTTCGCAGATCAGAAACACCACGAGATCATCGCCGCCGTGATCGTGCACGCAAGCTACAAATGCGTTGCGGCTGGCAATGCGATGCACCAGGCCATTATCGCGCAGAAAATCCAGGGCGCGGTAAACCGTGATCGGCGCCGGCCGCGTGTCGCGGGTCAATCGCTCGATGATTTCGTAGGCGCCGAGCGGCTTATGGCTCGCCAGCAGGGCCTCCAGCACTTGGCGCCGGATCGGCGTCAGCCGTTGCGCCCGCGCCACGCAGTGGGCTTCGGCGTGCGCAAGCGCGGCGCTGGTGCAGCGCTGGTGATCGTGGTCCGGGGCGGGAAAGACGGCGCGCGCCATGGTCGTCATGTCTCGGTCATCGTAAATGCGGAACGTGGCTTTCGTACCTGCTCGATGACAGCCATTCTAGCCGCTGCGCCAAAGATCGCGAGGGATCGCGAAAACGTGACGGGGTGACCGATTTTTATGTTGCGCCGCAACAAGAAGCGTCCCACATTCCCGCCGGTCCACGAAAGCTCAGATCACCATCGGGCGCCATTCGACGGCGCGCCTCTTTGAATTGGGGATTGACATGTTGCAAGGAAAGTCCGCCCTGGTGACCGGCTCGACCTCGGGCATCGGCCTCGCCATTGCGCGCGCTCTCGCCGCGCAGGGCGCCAACATCACCATTAACGGCTTTGGCGACGCGGCCGCGATCGAAAAGGAGCGCAGCGGCATCGAATCGGATTTCAGGGTCAAGGCGGTCTATTCGGCCGCCGACATGACCAAGCCGGCGGAGATCGCCGACATGATCCACACCAGCGAGAAGACCTTCGGAACGCTCGACGTGCTGGTCAACAATGCCGGCATCCAGTTCGTGGCGCCGATCGAGGAATTTCCGATCGAAAAGTGGGATCAGATCCTCAGCATCAACCTGTCGGCGGCATTCCACGCGGTGCGGGCCGCGGTGCCCGGCATGAAGTCGCGTAAGTGGGGCCGCATCATCAATACCGCGTCGGCCCATTCGCTGGTCGCTTCGCCGTTCAAGGTGGCTTATGTGTCGGCGAAGCACGGGCTAGCCGGCCTCACCAAAACAGTCGCGCTCGAAGTCGCGACCTTCGGCGTTACGTGCAATTGCATCAGCCCCGGTTACGTGTGGACGCCGCTGGTCGAGAAGCAAATCCCCGATACCGCCAAGGCCCGCGGCATGACCGAGGAACAGGTCAAGCGCGACGTGCTGTTGGCCGCGCAGCCGACCAAGGAATTCGTCACCGTCGAGGAAGTCGCCGATCTTGCGGTCTATCTTTGCTCGGATTCGGCCAGATCGATTACCGGCGCCAATCTCTCGATCGATGGCGGCTGGACCGCGGAATGAGCGCCGGGCTCGGCTAGGCCCGCCCGCGTGAGGACTATACTTTCGGCGCTGTTGCCAGGCCACGCGCCGGAGCAAAAAGCGCCGGCCGCGACCAAACGCATCAATCTCGCACTGCAGGGCGGCGGCGCGCACGGGGCTTTCACCTGGGGCGTGCTCGACCAGCTCATGGCGGACGGCCGCTTGGCGATCGAGGGCATTTCCGGCACGTCCGCCGGCGCGGTGAATGCCGTCATGCTCGCCGACGGCCTGGCTCGCGGCGGCCCGGTCGAAGCGCAAAAGCGGCTCGCCGATTTCTGGCGCGCCGCGTCGAGTACCGGCAATCTGCCATCGCTGCAGCGCGAGGTGCTGCAACGGCTGTTGTCCTTCACGCCGCTCGAGGGCACCCCGGTGCAGGCCTGGATCGGGGCGTTGTCGCGCTATTTTTCGCCGTACGACGTCAATCCGCTCAATATCAACCCGCTCAAGGATCTGATCGAGCGCTTCGTCGATTTCGAAGCGCTGCGGGCTTTCTCCGATCTGCAGATTTTCATTTCCGCGACCAACGTACAGACCGGACGCGTCCGCATTTTTCCACGCGAAAAGATCACCGCCGACGCCGTGATGGCCTCGGCCTGCCTGCCGCTGCTGTTCCGTGCCGTCGAGATCGACGGCGTGCCGTACTGGGACGGCGGTTATCTCGGCAATCCGGTCATTTTCCCGTTTTTCCGTACCACCACGACGGAGGACGTGCTGGTGGTCCAGATCAATCCGCTGGTGCGTCAGGCGACGCCGACGTCGTCCAAGGAAATCATGAATCGTATCAACGAGATCACGTTCAATTCATCCCTGATCGGCGAGTATCGCGCCATCGAGTTCGTAGCCCGGCTGATCGATCAAGGCAGGCTGCCGCGCGGCGTCGGTCCGGGGGAATACCGTCGCATCAACATCCACCGCATCGTGCTCGACCGTTTCGGCACCCACTTCGATGCCTTCAGCAAGCTGTCGACCGATTACGACTTTTTCGAAATGCTGCAGGTCAGCGGCAAGCGCGCCGCTCGCCGCTTCCTCGACGAGCATTTCGCCGACATCGGCGTCAAGAGCACCGTGGATCTGCGGGCCGAGGCGCAGGCCGAGTGGGCGTGATAAACTCGACGCCATGGCAGACTTGACACCGTTGCTCAGCGCCGACGTGGGCTCGGCGCGCCTCGAAATCTGCGTTGCCGACATTACGACGCTGGCGGTCGATGCCATCGTCAACGCCGCGAACCGGACCCTGCTCGGCGGCGGCGGCGTCGATGGCGCGATCCACCGCGCGGCCGGCCCGGACTTGCTCGCTGAGTGTGAAACGCTCGGCGGTTGCGCCACCGGCGCCGCCAAGATCACCCGCGGCTATCGGCTCCCGGCCAAGCACGTCATTCATGCCGTGGGTCCGGTATGGGGCGGCGGTCGCAACGGTGAGGACGAACTGCTGGCATCCTGTTATCGCGCCGCGCTCGATCTGGCAGGTACCCATCATCTGGCTTCGATCGCCTTTCCGGCGATCTCGACCGGCATCTATAGATTTCCGCCCGACCGCGCCGCCCGTATCGCGGTGGCCACCGTCGCGGCAGAATTGGCCGCCTCGCCTCGGAGCATCCGGCGTGTCGTGTACTGCTGCTTTGCGCGGGATGCCGCCGACCACCACAGCGCCGCTGTGGCCGACCTTGGCCTCGTTTGAGCGTCCTTGACCTGGCCAAAGACCTGGCCAAAATCTGGACAATTTCATAAGTCTACTTATAATATGCTGGCGCTCTTTAAGCTCGCGTACTGATCGGCTTTTCCCGGAGGTCTCTTAATGCTGCCGCGCTCGCTCAACAGAGAATTCGCATTTACGATCAATGATGTAGCGCGGATGCTGCGAACCTATGCCGACTACAAGGCCAGCCAGTTCGGCATCACGCGGGCCCAGTGGGTGGTGTTGGCGCGGCTCGACCGCTTCGAGGGGCTCAAGCAGTCGGAACTCGCCGAAATGCTCGATCTGCAGCCGATCTCGTTGACCCGGCTGCTCGACCGGCTGTGCGACAGCGGCTTGATCGAGCGCCGCGCCGATCCCACGGACCGCCGCGCCAAGCGGCTGTTCCTGACGCCGGCGGCGCGGCCGCTGTTGGAGCAGCTCGGCGACCTCGGCGAGGAACTCATGACCACGGCCCTGGTTGGGGTCGAGCGCGAAACCGTCGAACGCATGGTCGCCCAACTGGCGATCGTCAAAGAAAACCTGCGCCAGGCAATCCAACAACGGAATGCCGCGGCGGGAGAGCGGCATTATGGCTGAACGAGCGCTCAAGTCGGTTCCGGCGGCGCGCGACGAAGCGCCCGACGTCCGCGAATTGCCGCAGGCCATTCCGACGCCGCAGCCGCCGGAGATTCAAGATGTGCTGCCCGAGCCGAAGCGGCGCCGGTCGCGGCGGGATTGGGTGCGCTGGGGATTGTTCGGGCTGTTGCCGATCGTCTTGCTGATTGGCGGCTTTTGGTATGTGACCGGCGGTCAGATCATGTCGACCGATGATGCTTATGTCGACGCCGACAAGGTCGGCATCGCCACCGATGTGGCAGGCATCGTCAGGGATGTCGACGTCACCGACAACCAGCACGTTGCGGCCGGCCAGGTGCTCTATCGGCTCGATCCGCGCCAGTTCCAGATCGCCCTCGACAACGCCAAGGCCAATCTTGCCCAAACCGCGTTGGCGGTCGACGCCATGAAGCAGGACTACAAGCGCATGCTGAGCGATACCGCCGCGCAGCAGGCGCAGGTCACTCTCGATCAGACCAACTACGTTCGTGACACGACGCTGCTCCGCAGCGGCACCGTATCGCAGTCGATTTTCGATCAAGCGCAGTCGACGCTCGATACCGATAAGAGCAAGCTCGAATCCCTGCGCCAACAGGCGCAGGTGCAGCTCGCCAAGCTCGGCGGCGATCCGGACATTCCGACCACGCAACATCCACAATATCTGCAGGCCCAGGCCCAGGTCGAAGAAGCGCAGCGCCAACTCGATCACACGATCGTCAAAGCGCCGTTCGGCGGGATCGTCACCAGCGTTCCCAGCATCGCGCCGGGCAAATATCTGGCGGCATCGACGACGGCGTTTTTTCTGGTCGACGTCGATCACGCCTGGGTTACCGCCAACCCGAAAGAGACTCAGCTGAATTATGTCCGCGCCGGGCAGCCCGCGACGGTGACGATCGACGCCTACCCGGACTTGGAATGGCACGGCACCGTCGAAAGTGTGAGTCCGGCCGCCGCCGAGGAGTTTTCGTTGCTGCCGGCGCAGAACACCAGCGGCAATTGGGTGAAAGTCGTGCAGCGCGTGCCGATGCGCATTCGCCTCGATACCACCGCCAAGACTTACCCGCCGCTTCGTCCCGGCATGAGCGCCCAGGTCGATGTCGATACCGGCCATGCGCGCGGCTTCCCGCATCTGTTCAATTGGTGAGCATCGTGGCTGCCGACGATACCGAAGACGCCGTTCCGGTCGCCAATCGCACCGCGATCACCGTCTGCATCATTCTGGCCACGCTCATGCAGGCGCTGGACACGACCATCGCCAACGTCGCGCTGCCCTACATGCAGGGCAGCGTCTCCGCCAGCCAGGACGAAATCGACTGGGTGCTGACCTCGTACATCGTCGCCGCCGCCATCATGACGCCGCCGACCGGTTTTCTCGCCGGCCGGTTCGGTCTTAGGCGCCTGTTCCTGACCTCCGTGGTCGGCTTCACGGTGGCATCGATGCTGTGCGGCATGGCGCAATCGCTGACCCAGATCGTGCTGTTCCGGGTGCTGCAAGGCGCCTTCGGCGCCGCACTCGTGCCACTGTCGCAAACCGTGTTGTTCAGTATCAATCCGAAAGAGAAATACGGCAGGGCCATGGCGCTGTGGGGCGTCGCCGTGATGGTCGGTCCTATCCTTGGCCCGGTGCTCGGCGGTTGGCTGACCGAGAACTACACGTGGCGCTACGTCTTTTACATCAACCTGCCGATCGGCATTCTGGCCTTCCTCGGCATCCAGGCATTCATGTCGGAGACGCCGCGGACCGCGCACAAGCTCGATTGGTTCGGCTTCGGCACGCTGAGCATCGGCATCGGCGCGCTGCAAGTCCTGCTCGATCGCGGCCAGCAGCTCGATTGGTTCAGTTCCGGCGAGATCCTGTGCGAGGCGGTGATTGCCGCGGCGGCGCTCTATCTGTTCCTCGTCCACACCTTCACGGCGGACGAGCCGTTCGTGCGGCCGTCGCTGTTCCGCGACCGCAACTTCACGGCCGGTACCCTGTTCGTGGCGATCGTCGGGCTGACCTACTACGCATCGCTGGCGCTGCAGCCGCCCTATTTCCAGAATCTGATGAATTATTCGGTGGTCAGCGCCGGCATGGTCATGGGCCCGCGCGGCATCGGCACCATGGCCGCCATGCTGGTGGTCGGCCGCATGATCGGACCGATCGACACGCGGGCGCTGCTCGCCTTCGGCCTGGGGCTCACCGCCTGGTCGTTCTATGCGATGACCGGTTGGACGCCCGACATTTCCCAGGAAACCATCATCCTGGTCGGCATCGTTCAGGGCGTCGGGCTGGGCTTCCTGTTTGTCCCGCTCAGCGCCGCGACCCTGTCGACACTGTCGCCGGCCCAGCGCACCGAAGGCGCCGGCTTTTACAGTCTGTCGCGCAATATCGGCTCAAGCCTCGGCATTTCGGTCGTCAACACGCTGCTGACGCGAAACACCCAGGCCAACCACGCGGTGCTGGCGGCGCATGTCACCGCGGTCAATCGCGGCTTCGACGATCCGACGGTGTCGCAGTTCTGGAATCCGCTGACCGCCGCCGGGCGGACCGCGCTTGATGCGGTCATCACCCGGCAGGCGCAGATCATCGCCTTTATCGACGATTACAAGCTGTTGATGATCGCGACGCTCGCGGTGCTGCCGCTGCTGATCGTTTTCAAGAAGCCGGCCGCGGGTGCCGCCGAGCACGTCACCGTCGCCGAGTAGAAACTGCAGAGCGGCCCCTTGGGGGCGCCGCTCGTCGTCACGTTCCGCGGCGTTGCGTAATTGGACGCCGCAACCGGCCGCCTTTCGCATTGCTCCGGAACGACGCTTGTCGGCCCACGCCCTATTCGGCGCCGGCCGCGGCCTCGCGCGGTTGCTCGCCCTCGGCCTTCTGCTTGGCCTCGAGATCTTCGCCGGTCTCTTGATCGACGACCTTCATCGACAGCCGCACTTTGCCGCGCTCGTCGAAGCCCAACAGCTTGACCTTCACCTTGTCGCCTTCCTTGACGACATCGCTGGTCTTCTGCACCCGGCGCTGTGCCAGCTGGCTGATGTGGACCAGGCCGTCCTTGGCGCCAAAGAAATTCACGAAGGCGCCGAAGTCCATGACCTTGACGACCGTGCCCTCGTAGATGTGCCCGACCTCGGGCTCGGACGCGATCGACTTGATCCAATTGATCGCCGCCTTGATCGACTCCGCATTGGCGGACGCAACTTTCACGGTGCCGTCGTCGGAAATGTCGATCTTGGCGCCGGTCTTTTCCACGATCTCGCGGATCACCTTGCCGCCGGAGCCGATCACCTCGCGGATCTTATCGACCGCTATCGAGAACACCTCGATGCGCGGCGCATGCTCGCCAAGCTCGGCGCGGGCCGAAACGATCGCCTTGCCCATCTCACCCAGAATGTGAATGCGGCCGTCCTTCGCCTGGCCGAGCGCGATGCGCATGATTTCTTCGGTGATGCCGGCGATTTTGATGTCCATCTGCAGCGAGGTGACGCCGCGCTCGGTGCCGGCAACCTTGAAATCCATGTCGCCGAGATGGTCCTCGTCGCCGAGAATGTCGGAGAGCACGGCGAAGCGCTCCTCCTCCTTGATCAGGCCCATGGCGATGCCCGCGGTCGGCCGCTTGAGCGGCACACCGGCGTCCATCAGCGACAGCGAGGTGCCGCACACCGTGGCCATCGAGGATGAGCCGTTGGACTCGGTGATCTCGGAAACGACGCGGATCGTGTACGGGAACTCGTGATGCGGCGGCAGCACGGGATGGATCGCGCGCCAGGCGAGCTTGCCATGGCCGATCTCGCGGCGGCCCGGTGCGCCGAGCCGGCCGGTCTCGCCCACCGAGAACGGCGGGAAATTGTAATGCAGCAGGAAGGTTTCCTTGTAGGTGCCCTGCAGCGCGTCGATGTACTGCTCGTCCTCGCCGGTGCCGAGCGTGGACACGACCAGCGCCTGGGTCTCGCCGCGGGTGAACAAGGCCGAACCATGGGTGCGCGGCAGCACGCCGACCTCGCATACGATCGGGCGGACGGTTTTCACGTCGCGGCCGTCGATGCGCTTGCCGGTGTCGAGAATGTTCCAGCGCACGATCTTGGCTTCGAGGTCTTTAAATGCGCTGGTGACGCGCTGCTTGTCGTAGGGCGGGTTCTCCACGCCCTCGGGCAGAAAGTGCTTGAGCACCTTGTCCTTCACCGCAACGATCGCCTTGTGCCGCTCCATCTTGTCCGGGATCGCATAGGCGGCCCGCAGGTCGCTCTCGACCAGCGCGAGCATTTCGCTTTCGAGCGTGGAATTATCCGGCAGATTGAGCTCGCGCGGCTCCTTGGCGGCTTTCTCGGCGAGCTTGATGATGGCGTCGATCACCGGCTGGAAATGGCGGTGGCCGAACATCACGGCGCCGAGCATGATGTCCTCGGACAGCTCCTTGGCCTCCGATTCCACCATCAGCACCGCGTCCTGGGTGCCGGCAACGACGAGATCGAGCTGGCTTTCGGTCATCTCGTCGATCTGCGGGTTGAGCACGTATTCGTTGTTGATGAAGCCGACGCGGCCGGCGCCGATCGGACCCATGAACGGCGCGCCCGACAGCGTCAGCGCCGCGGACGCCGCGACCATTGCGAGGATGTCGGGATCGTTTTCCAGATCGTGCGACAGCACGGTCACGATGACCTGGGTGTCGCAGCGCCAGCCCTGGGCGAACAACGGCCGGATCGGCCGGTCGATCAGCCGGGAGACCAGCGTCTCCTTCTCGGTCGGCCGCGCCTCGCGCTTGAAATAGCCACCCGGAATGCGGCCGGCGGCGTAGTATTTTTCCTGGTAGTTACAGGTCAGCGGCAGGAAATCGAGGCCTTCCTTGGGCTGTTTGGCCGCGACCACGGTCGCGATGACGGTGGTGTCGCCGTAGGAAGCGAATACCGCTCCGTCGGCCTGGCGCGCCAGTCTGCCGGTCTCTAGCGTGAGCTTGCGGCCACCCCAGTCAAGTTGCACACGATGAATGTTGAACATTGCGATTGTCTCTCATGGTTTTCATGGTGGCGCGAAAGCCATGAGCAAGACGGCGAGAGGCTGCGGTTCGCGCGAGATTCGCGAATCCAAACAGCATCCGGCGATCCTGCCATGGCCATCGGGCCTACCATTGATATGGACGGGCAGCGGCCCGTCATCCTAATCGGCAGACATTGAGCTGCCGGACATACGGCGGGCGCACCTTGTGCTCCGCCACGAAACGCGCGGCACCTGCCGCGCGTAAACTGGTCAACGGCGAATACCAAGCCGTTCGATCAACTCCTTGTAACGCCCTTCATTGGTACGCCGAAGATAGTCAAGAATCTGGCGACGCTGCGACACCAATTTGAGCAGGCCGCGCCGCGAATGGTTGTCTTTGATGTGAGTCTTGAAGTGGTCGGTCAGGCCGTTGATCCGCTCGGAGAGCAGCGCAACCTGGACTTCAGGCGAACCCGTGTCGCCGGATTTGACGCCGTACGACTTGATGAGCTCCGCCTTCTTTGCGGTCGAAAGCGACATCGTCATTAACCCTTTTGTCTGCCGGCGCGGCCAACCACGCCGGTCAAGTTGAACACACGCTTTGGGATGATTTCGCCGCGGTCGACCTCGGCAATGGCTAACAGCTGGCCGCCGACGGCGACCTGGACCATGCCGCGGAAGATGGTGGCATCCCGTCCGCGCAATAAAACGGCTTGGCCTCTTGCGAGCCTCGCCGCATCTGCCGGGCTCACGGCCAGCGCCGGGATGTCGTCCAGCGCGGTCTCGATCGGCAGGAGCACGTCGGCAAGGTGTCCCTCGCCGGCGGCTGCTCTATGACACAAAGATTCCAGGGGTTCCAGCGAAATCATGTCGGCCTCGCCGAACGGGCCGACCCGGCTCCGGCGCAGCGCTGAGACGTGGCCGAGCGCCCCCAAAACCCGGCCGAGATCGCGGGCCAGCGAGCGAACGTAGGTGCCCTTGCCGCACTCGGCGGTCAGTACGGCATGATCGGCGTCGGGAGTTTCAAGCAGCTCCAGCCGGTGGATCTCAACCGCGCGCGGCTTAAGCTCCACCGTCTCGCCGTCGCGCGCCAGATCATAGGCCCGCTCGCCGGCGATCTTCACCGCCGAATACCGCGGCGGCACCTGCTCGATCGTGCCCATGAAGCGCGGCAATTGCGCCCTGACGGTCGCCGCGTCGGGACGGCTTGCGCTGGTCGCCACGACGCGTCCTTCGGCGTCGTCGGTGTCGCGCTCCTCGCCCCAGCAAATGGTAAACGAATAGGCCTTGCGGCTATCGACGACGAACGGCACGGTCTTGGTCGCCTCGCCAAGCGCGATCGGCAGGCATCCCGACGCCAACGGATCGAGCGTGCCGGCATGACCGACGCGCCTGGCCGCAAACAAGTGCTTGATCACCGCGACCGCGTGAGTCGAGGTCATGCCGACCGGCTTGTCGAGCACGATCCAGCCGTGCACGTCGCGTTTTGGGCGTTTCTTGTTGGGCGGCGAAGCGCCGGCAGCCGGGTCGTCGGCGAACGTCTGATCGGACATCATTCGTCCTTTTCCGGCAAATCGCCTCTGTCATCCAGATCGCGCTGGACGTCGGGTGTTCGCAAAAGCTTCTCGATCCGTTCGGCTTCGTCGAATCGCTCGTCGAGTCGAAACCGAATCTCGGGAGCAAATTTCAGGTTAACGCGCCGCGCGATTTCGCCGCGCATGTAGCGCTTGTTGCGGTCGAGCGCATCGAGCACCGCCGCGCCGTCGCGGCCGCCAAGCGGCATGATATAGATCGTGGCGAGCCGCAGATCGGGACTCATGTGCACCTCCGGCACCGTGATCATGTGGGCTTCGAGCACCGGATCATGGATCTCGCCGCGCGTGAACATGTCGGCGACCTCGTGCCGGACCAATTCTCCGACCCGAAGCTGGCGCTGCGAGCCGCCGGCCTGCTCTTGCTGGTGATTGCGTGGTTTCATGGTCGTTCTTTGGCAGTTCTTTCGTAGGCCCGCTCAACCGGTCGCCGCGGCATCGACCTTGCGCCGTATATAATGCCTCAATTCCGTGACGGCATCGGGCGATGGCAAAGCGCGCTTTGGCACCAAGATCGTCTCCGCCCGGCTGATAAAGAGAAAGAAATAATCCTTGGTCTCCAAGATGCGCGCGATCGTCCGCCACGGCAGCCGGCCTTCGATGTCGCCGTATTTCGACTGGATGCCGCCGTCATCCAACTCGAGCGTGCAATCCTTATTGGCGACGCTGCGGCGCGGATAAATCCACCGCGCCAATATCCGCTCGCCAATAAATTCGCCGACCGGTGCCACGACAACGATGACCACAAGGATGACGATGGACCGAAAGACCGCGACGACGGGATCACCCCACCATGATTCATAGTAGAACAAATTGATCAGCGCCACGGAGAACAAGCCGAAGCACCCATAGCGGCCCCAGCGGCCGAAACGTCCGAGCGGGCTCGTCAACCGATGCGCTCGCAACAGCGCAATATAATCGTTCCGGCCGAAACGGTAGGTGACCGTATGGTCCATAGCTTGAGGATCAATAGCTCGGCTGCGCCGCGCCGGCTGCGGGGTTCGACAGCAATCCGACTCACAGCGTCCGCTGCACGCTCTCCACGCGGTAGCATTCGATGATGTCGCCGGCCTTCATGTCCTGGTAGTTCTCGAACGCCATGCCGCATTCCTGGCCGGCGACGACTTCGCGCGCGTCATCCTTGAAGCGCTTGAGCTGCGACAGCTTGCCCTGGTGCACGACGACGCTGTCGCGGATCAGCCGGACATTGGCGCCGCGCTCGACGGTACCGTCGGTGACGCGGCAGCCGGCGACATTGCCGACCTTGGAGACCTTGAAGACCTCCAGGATGGTGGCGTTGCCCAGCATGGTCTCGCGCAGCGTCGGCGCCAGCAATCCGGACATCGCCTTCTTCACGTCGTCGACCAGCGCGTAGATGATGTCGTAGTAGCGGATCTCGATGCCGGCCTTTTCGGCGGCTTCGCGCGCCTCCTTGTGGGCGCGCACGTTGAAACCGATCACGACGGCGCCCGAAGCTTCGGCCAAAGTGACGTCGGATTCGGTGATGCCGCCGGCGCCGGAGAAGATCACCCGCGCGACGACCTCGTCGGTGGACAGCTTTTCCAGCGAGCCGAGAATGGCCTCGATCGAGCCCTGCACGTCGCCTTTGATCACCAGCGGGAATTCCTTGCGGCCGGAGGTCTTGAGCTGATTCATCATCTGCTCAAGCGAGCCGCGCATGCCGGTCTGCCGCGCTGCCATTTTCTCGCGCTTTTGCCGGGCGCGATAATCGGTGATCTCGCGGGCGCGCGCTTCGGTAGCGACGGCGGCGAGCCGGTCGCTAGCTTCCGGCGTACCGTTGAAGCCCAAAACCTCGACCGGCATCGACGGCCCGGCGGCGACCACGGAATGGCCGGTATCGGATACTAGCGCGCGGACGCGGCCCCATTCGGAACCGGCGACGACGATGTCGCCGGGCTTGAGCGTGCCGCGCTGCACCAGCACGGTGGCGACCGGGCCGCGGCCGCGGTCGAGCCGCGCTTCGATGACCGTGCCTTCGGCCGGGCGGTTCGGGTTGGCTTTGAGTTCGAGGACTTCGGCCTGCAGCGCGATCACGTCGAGCAGGCGGTCGAGATTGCGTTTCTCCTTGGCCGACACTTCGACTTCGAGGACGTCGCCGCCCAACGATTCGACCTGGATCTCGTGCTGCAGCAGTTCGGTGCGGACACGCTCGGGCTTGGCGTCCGCCTTGTCGATCTTGTTGATGGCGACGATGATCGGCACCTTGGCGGCCTTGGCGTGCTGGATCGCTTCCACGGTCTGCGGCATGACGCCGTCGTCGGCGGCCACCACGAGCACGACGATATCGGTGATCTTGGCGCCGCGGGCGCGCATGGCGGTGAACGCGGCGTGGCCCGGCGTGTCGATGAAGGTGACGCGCCCGCCGGACGGCGAGGTCACCTGATAGGCGCCGATATGCTGGGTGATGCCGCCGGCCTCGCCGGCCGCCACCTCGGTGGAGCGGATGGCGTCGAGCAGCGAGGTCTTGCCGTGGTCGACATGGCCCATGATGGTGACGACCGGCGCCCGCGGCTGCAAATTCTCCGCATCGTCCGGCGCATCGAACATGCCTTCTTCGACGTCGGATTCGGCAACGCGGCGCACGGTGTGGCCGAGTTCCTCGGCAATCAGCTGAGCGGTGTCGGCGTCGATCGTGTCGGTGATCTTCGCCATGTGGCCCTGCTGCATCAGGATACGCACCACGTCGACGGATCGCTCGGCCATGCGGTTGGCCAGTTCCTGGATGGTGATGGTTTCCGGAATCGTCACTTCGCGGGCGATCTTTTCCTTCGGCTCGTTGTCGCGATGGCCGCTGATCCGCTGGACGCGGCGCCGGAATGCCGCGACCGAGCGTTCACGCTCTTCGTCGGCGGAGAGAGCGGTGACGACGGTGAGCCGGCCGCGGCGCTTTTCGCCGCCACGCGCCGGCTTGGGCGCCGGCGCCGGGCGTACCGCCGGGGCGCCCGGGCGCCGTGCGGTGCGGGGAGCTTCATCGTCGTCGGCTTCCAGAACGGGGCGTGGGGCTCCCGGCTTGGCCAGAGTCGTATCGGCGCCAAAGCGCTTCTTGGCGACCTCGTCGGCCTTGCGCTTGGTTTCCTCTTCGTGCTTGCGGCGCTCTTCCTCTTCGCGTTTGCGCGTCTCGGACGCCGCGCGCTCGACACGATCGGCTTCCTCGCGGCCGCGGCGGGCGAGCGCCTCCTGCTCGGCGTGGGCACGCTCCTCCAATTCGCGGATCTGCGCGCCGGCAAGCGCCTGGGCGCGCGCACTGCGTTCCTCCTCGGTGAGGGTGCGCAACACAACGCCGGATTTCTGTTGCGCCGCCAGGGCGGCATCCCGCGCCGTGGCGCCGCCGGGCGTAACCTTTGCCGGCCCCGTTGCGGGTCCGGGACGCTTGAGTACGCCGCCGCGATCCGGAACTGCGGCCGGTTCGGCCTTGGCTTCGGCCGGGCCCAGGCGCCGCTTGACCTTCTCGACAACCACCGCCTTGCTGCGGCCATGGCTAAAGCTCTGGCGCACGACGCCTTGCTCGACGCCGCCGCGCTTTAGCGTCAGCGTCTTGGTCGGGGTCACGCTCAGCTTTTCACCGGTATTCTTGGTCGTCTCAGTCATTCGTATCCATTCTATACGTGTGAGCTCTGGCCGCGCGAACCTTCGCGCGGATCAGTTTGCCGCCGATTTACCGCCCGCCGAGGCCTGGTCGATGGCCGCATTGCCGGGGCGAAACCGTTGCAGGCGCCGCAAACGCGCCACAAACGTGTCAGCCGCCGGTCCGGCAAGCAGGGCTGCATGTATCACATTTGGGCGTCCCAATGCCAAATCCAAATGTGCCGCGCTCAGGGCTCGAACCACGGTGATCGGGGCGTCCGGCCGCTGCCGGCGCACCGCGGCATCGAGCTTTCGGATGCCCTCGGGGGACGCTTCCGCGGCATGGAGGAGGGCAATGACCTCGTCATGTTGCAAGGCCGACCCGACCCGGGTGAAGCCGGCCGCCACCAAACCGGCCTTGCCGGCGATGGCCAAGGCATCGAGGACGGCGCTCTCGAGCAGCCGCTCAGTGCGCGCCACCAGGTCCGGCGGCGTACGAACATCGCGTTTGAAGCCGCGGGCAAAGGCCTTGCGCTTGATGGCGCCTTCAAGCGCATCCTGCGTCGCAGTCACCCAGACGCCGCGCCCGGGCAGCTTACGCTTAAGATCCGGCACGACCTCGCCGTCCGGGTCGATGACGAAGCGAATCAAATCCGCGACCGGCCGCACCATGCGGGTCACCACACACAGGCGTTCCGGCTGCCGCTCCCGCGGCCCGGTATCGAGCTCCATGCCGACTTCGATCTCTTGTGAAGAAGCGATCATGCGTTGGCGTGTGTCCCTTTAACTCTGTACCGCAGTGGCCGGTGCCTCTTCGGCCGGCGGCGGCGCCAGATCGGCCTCGCTGACCCAGCCGGCCTTCAGCCGCGACTGCATGATGATCGCCTCCGCCTCCTCACGGGACAGTTCGAAGCCGTCGAGGATGCCGGGCTCGCGCTTGTTCTCGCCGTCCTTGCGTTCGGTCCAGCCGGCAAGGTCGTCGGTGGCGCAGCCGGCCAGATCCTCAAGCGATTTGACGCCGTTCTCGCCGAACCGCACCAGCATGGCGGTGGTGACGCCCGGCACCTCTTTGATCGCGTCCTCGACGCCGAGCTCGGTACGCTTGGCGTCGAGCTCGGCCTCGATCTTGGCCAGATATTCGCGGGCGCGGTTTTGCAGCTCGCTGGCGGTTTCTTCGTCGAAGCCCTCGATGCCGGCGATTTCCTTGGCGTCGACCATCGCCAGCTCCTCGACCGAATTGAAGCCTTCCGACGCCAGCAGTTGCCCGATGACCTCATCGACATTGAGGGAGTTGATAAACATGCGCGTGCGGTTCTCGAATTCGGCCTGGCGGCGCTCGGATTCCTCCTGTTCGGTCAGAATGTCGATGTCCCAGCCGGTCAGCTGCGATGCCAGCCGGACGTTCTGGCCGCGGCGGCCGATGGCGAGCGACAGCTGCTGATCGGGAACCACCACCTCGATGCGCTCGCGTTCCTCGTCGAGCACGACCTTGGCGACCTCGGCGGGGGCCAGCGCGTTGACGACGAACGTGGCGATGTCGTGCGACCACGGGATGATGTCGATCTTTTCGCCCTGCAGCTCGTTGACCACCGCCTGCACGCGCGAACCGCGCATGCCGACGCAGGCGCCGACCGGATCGACCGAAGTATCGCGCGAGACCACCGCTATCTTGGCGCGGGAGCCCGGATCGCGCGCCACCGCCTTGACCTCGACAATGCCGTCGTAGATTTCCGGCACTTCCTGCGTGAACAGCTTGGCCATGAACTGCGGATGAGTGCGCGACAGAAAGATTTGCGGGCCGCGCTGCTCCCGGCGCACGTCATAGATATAGGCGCGGATGCGGTCGCCGTTGCGGAACACTTCGCGCGGCAGCATTTCGTCGCGCCGCACGATGGCTTCGCCGCGACCGAGATCGACCACAACGTTGCCGTACTCGACGCGCTTGACGACGCCGTTGACGATGTCGCCGATGCGATCCTTGTATTCATCGTATTGCCGGTCGCGCTCGGCTTCGCGCACCTTCTGCACGATCACCTGCTTGGCGGATTGGGCAGCGATGCGGCCGTATTCGAGCGGCGGCAGCGGATCGGCGATGGTGTCGCCGATCTGCGCGGCGGGATGCCGCCTGCGGGCATCTTCCAGGCTGATTTGCATCGCGGGATTTTCAACGGCGTCCACCACCAGCATGTGGCGCGACAGATGCAGCTCGCCGCTCTTCGGATCGATCTCGGCATGCACCTCGGTTTCGCTGCCGTAGCGCGAGCGGGCGGCCTTGGCGATGGCGTCTTCCATGGCGCCGAGCACGATCTTTCGATCGATGGCCTTTTCCCGGGCAACCGCGTCGGCGATCTGCAGGAGTTCGAGTTTGTTGGCGCTAACGGTCGCCATCGGTCAGTCTCCCTTGAGTTGGCTCGGTGGCCGGTCTGTGTCCGGCGCGGTGTCGTCGCGGTTGGTGGGGTTGTTCCTTGACGGCGGCTTGCCGCCGGCCGGCTCACCCGTTTGGCGATCGCCGTGCTTGCTCCGGCGCAGCGATTCGGCAACCAGGGCATCGGTCAGCACGAGTTTGGCGTCCATCATGTCATCGATCCGCAGCAAAACGTCGCCCCGATCGGCGGGCGCATCGCAGCGCAGGCGCGCGTTGTCGCCGTCGGTACCGAGCAGGACGCCGCGAAAACGCCGCCGGCCGTCGACCGGCGCCACCATTTCCACATGGGCGACATGGCCGGCATAACGGTCGAAGTCGGAATGCCGCACCAGCGGCCGGTCGATCCCGGGCGATGAAATCTCAAGCCGATAGGAACTCTCGATCGGATCGGCGACGTCGAGCACCGGAGAGAGCGCGCGCGACGCGGATTCGCAATCCTCGATCTTCATGGTGCCGTCCGGCCGCTCGGCCATGATCTGCACGGTGCAGCCGGCAAAGCCGGAAACGCGGACGCGCACGAGACGATAGCCGAGCCCGGCCAGCACCGGCTCGGCAATGGCGGCGACACGCGCCGCCCGCCCCGACTCAATGATCAGCCGCGGCTCCCCGGCGAAGGTCGTCAGCGCGTCGTCCATGCTTCTTGCGGCCCGAAATCCCATGGCTACAGTCGTGCAAGTGAACCGCCTGGCCCCAAGTAACAAAAAAGAGCGGGCCCCAGGGGAACCCACTCTCAAAGCCGTTCGGATTAACCGACCGTTATGAGGTATCCATGACGGATGGCCCAAATATAGCGGCTAATCGGGCCGGTGCAAGGCCCTTTCGGGGAACAGCAATCGGGGTCAATAAATCAGGTATCCGTCGAGAGCCCGGGAGCCGACGATTGATGCCGCACGAATGCAACGCGCCCTCAGCCCATGGAACGGGCTCTAGCGTTTTCTGAAAACCAGAAAGCAGGACGCCCGCGCATCGCGCGCGGCTTTGCTGTGGTAACGCGTGCGGATAAAACCGGGCCACGGATGGCGCCAATCATCGGCGCACCGCGCCGTCCATTCGAATTCGCTCGACCGCAACAGGCGCTGCAGCGTCCAGGCGGCATAATCGGCGATGTCGGTGACGAAATGGAATTCGCCGCCCGGGCGCAGGATACGAGCGAAATGCGGGATCATCTCATCTTGGACGAAGCGCCGCTTCCAGTGGCGCCGTTTCGGCCATGGATCAGGATGGATCAGGTCGATGCGCGCCAAGGCGGTGTCGGGAAGCCAGCCGATCAGGTTCATCGCATCGTCGAAGTGCAGCCGGATATTGTGCAAATCGCCGCTTTCGATGGCCGCGAGCGCTTTTGCCATGCCGTTGACGAAAGGTTCGGCGCCGATGAAGCCGGTTTGCGGCCGGTCTCGCGCCTGGCCGATCATATGCTCGCCGCCGCCAAAACCGATCTCAAGCCGGACGTCCTCAACCGGGATTGCAAATAGCCTCCCCAGATCGGCGGGCGCGGGCCGGCCGAGGTCGATGGCGAGCGGCGGCAACAACGTGTCGAACAGGCGCGCTTGATGCGGCCGCAGCTTTTTGCCTTTGCGCCGCCCGAAGAATGCGCGGGACTGATGCAGCTTGCGATCCATGGGCCGTCACGGCCGCGCTCGTCGGCCATCGGTGTCTTCGACTGACAGCGGCTATACCAAAGATGTCGATGCCCGGCACCAAGGCGCGCGCGACGGCGCCGTCCTGCAAGCGGCTAAAGCCGCGCCATGACCAACGCGCGCCGTCGAGATGACGATCAGCGCAGCGCGCGCCTGAGCGAGTTGGCGAGATCGGTGCGTTCCCAGGAGAAGCCGCCGTCCTTATCCGGAGCACGGCCGAAATGGCCGTAGGCCGCGGTCCGCCGATAGATCGGACGGCTCAGCTTGAGGGTGCGGCGAATACTGGTCGGCCGCAGCGGGAACAATTCGGGCAGCAGCTTTTGCAGCTTCGCCTCTTCGACCTTGCCGGTGCCGTGTGTGTCGACATAGAGCGACATCGGATCGGCGACGCCGATCGCATAGGCGATCTGGATGGTGCAGCTGTCGGCGAGGCCGGCGGCAACCACGTTTTTGGCGAGATAGCGCGCCGCATAAGCGGCCGAACGGTCGACCTTGGTCGGGTCCTTGCCGGAGAACGCGCCGCCGCCATGGGGCGCATAGCCGCCGTAGGTATCGACGATGATCTTGCGGCCGGTGAGGCCGCAATCGCCGTCGGGTCCGCCGACGACGAAATTGCCGGTGGGATTGACGAGGAAATCGTTGGTCTTCGCCATCCAGCCTTCCGGCAAGGCCTCTTCGACCGTGTCGGCAATCATCTCCTTGACCATGCCGGGCGAATACTTCTTGCCGTTGCGGGTCTGGGCATTGTGCTGGGTCGACACCACCACCTTGGTGCAGCCGACCGGCTTGCCGTCGACATATTTCACCGTGACCTGGCTTTTGGCGTCGGGCTGCAGGTCGAACAGCGCGCCGGAGCGGCGCTTGTCCGACAGCACTTTGAGGATCTTGTGGGCGAAGTAGATCGGCGCCGGCATGAACGAGCCCTTTTCGTAGACTTCGCTCTCGGTGCAGGCAAAGCCGAACATCATGCCCTGGTCGCCGGCGCCCTCCTCATGGCCGCTTTTTTTCTGCTTGGCGTCGACGCCCATGGCGATGTCGGGCGACTGGCCGTGCAGCAGCACCTCGACGTCGGCGCCGTAATAGGAAAAGCCGTCCTGGTCGTAGCCGATGTCCTTGACCACGCCGCGGGCGATCTCGGTGATCATCTCGCGGTTGATCACCGCCTTGGCGCCGTGCTTGTGGAACAGCGGCGCTTGACCGCGGCCTTCGCCAGCGACGATGATCTTGTTGGTCGTGCACAGCGTCTCGCAGCCGAGCCGCGTATTGACCTTGCTCTCGTCGGCGATGCCGAGCTTGACGTCGTTGTCGATGAAGGCGTCAAGAACGGCGTCGGATATCTGGTCGCAAACCTTGTCCGGATGCCCCTCCGACACCGACTCGCTGGTGAACAGGTAATTTGCACGTGGCACTGGAAAGACTCCCCTCGTAAGGCTGCCCCCGGTCGGCTCGAGCCTCATCGCCCTATTATGGCATCGCAAAGCGGCCGGCGCTGTTGACTGCCGCGCCGATCTCCGGAGGGGGTTGTTACAGCCTCGCCCTGCGCGGTCAAGATGTGGGCGGAAAGTGGGCGGAGGTGGGCGCGTGGTCGGAGCAAACAGCCGCAGCGCGATCAGTGTTTGTCGCTGCCGGCAATCTGCTCGACAAGGTCGACGATCCGGCGGCGCAGCTTGGAATCGCTGATGCGCATGAAGGCCTTGGTCAGCGCCAAGCCGTCCGACGTCGCCAGAAAATCGGACACATAGGCCGGCGACGGCGCATCCACCATTCCCTCATGGCGCGAAGTCGGGTGAACCGTTGGCGCCCCCTCGAAGAAGAATGCAACCGGCACTTGGAGAATAAGCGAGATCTGCTGCAGGCGACTGGCACCAATGCGGTTGGTGCCCTTCTCGTACTTCTGGACCTGTTGAAAAGTCAGACCGAGCGCGTCCCCGAGCTTCTCCTGACTCATTCCCAGCATCATCCGCCGCATCCGCACGCGGCTGCCGACGTGCTTGTCAACCGGGTTCGGGGCTTTCTTCGCTATCATAATAACAAACTCCTATGCCTCCCCTATTTGCCGTAATGGGGGCGGCCGGTCAATTCGTCGGTTTTTTTACAAACAGGAATTCTGCTTATTTCGCATGAGGTTGTGCAAAAATCTGATCAATTCGTTGTCTTTTCGATCATCCGCAACCCGATTTGCGCGCCGCGGTTGAGCGCGAGAGGCAGCAAATGCGCCGCTCCTGCAACTTGCAGGACACATCGCCCTGCCGTTTACCAAGATGGAAATTTTTGTTCACCACATGCATTACGGTTTCATTCGATCCGACCGCAGGCGCCGGCGCATCACGACGACGAGCGCGAGCGCGACCATGACGGCGGCGGGAGCATCGCCGACGCGCGCATAGAGCGGCGGTGGAATCGGTTGCGGCAATGGTGAATTGATCACGCCCTCGTGGCCCAGCGGCAATGAGTTGATGATCCTTCCCACCGGGTCGATGACGGCGGAAATGCCGGTGTTGGCGGCGCGAACCAGCGGCAGACCTTGCTCGATGGTGCGGACCCGCGCCTGCGCAAGGTGCTGGTAGGGACCGCTGCTGATGCCGAACCAGCCGTCGTTGGTGACATTGACGATCCAACCGGGCCGCTGCCCGGGCGGGACGATATCGCCGGGAAAGATGATCTCGTAGCAGATCAGCGGCAGCGCCACCGGCGCGCCCGGCACGTCGATCAGCCGGCGGCGGTCGCCGGCGAGAAATCCGCCGCGCTGCTTGGTCAGCACCTGCAGGCCGAGACGCTCGAGGGCGCGCTCGAAAGGCAAGTATTCGCCGAACGGCACCAGGTGCACCTTGTCGTAGAGGCCGACGATCGAGCCGGAATGATCGATGACGTAGATCGAATTATAGGCATGAGGGTCAGTGCGATCGACCGGCTCGGCCAGGCGTATGGCGCCGGTGATGAGGACGGCGTTTGGTGGAAGCAATTGGGTGATCTGAGCCAGCGCATCGGCTTCGCGCGTCAGCAAAAACGGAAACGGCGATTCCGGCCAGATCAAATGCGTGACATCCTTCATGCCCGGCGCGTTCGGTCCCGAATCGCGGGACGACAGCGCGATATAGCGGCTCATTACCGCTTGCTTGGCCGCATAGTTGAAGCGCACGTCTTGCTGCAGGTTCGGCTGCATGATGCGCAGATGGACGTTGTCGACCAGCCGTGTCGGGGTGCGGTGCAGGCGCAACGCACCGAACCCGCCGAGACCGACCAGCACGGCAATGCCGAGTGCCAGCGGCAGCCACGGTAACCGGATGTCGGTGCGGTCATCGGCGAGCGTGGCCGGGCTTGCGAACACCGTAACGGCGATGAAAGTGAGGCCCCACAGGCCGACCAGCGACGCACTCTGCGCCAGCGCCAGTGGTTCGGTCAGGGCATAGCCGAAGGCGTTCCAGGGAAACCCGGTCAGTACGTGTCCGCGCAGCCATTCCGATGCCGTCAGGGCCACGCCCAGGGCGACAATGCGAAGCGCCCCGCGCACCCACAGCGCCCGCGCCAGCGCGACGCCGAACGCGGTGAAAACCGCCAGCAGCGCCGGCAGGCCAATCACCGCAAACGGCAGCAGCCAGCCGAAAGTCGGCGCATCGACCAGGAAGGCGAAGCCGATCCAATAGAGGCTCGCGACAAAATAGCCGAAGCCGAAACACCAGCCCGTCAACGCCGCGACGGTCACGCCGCCCCACCGGCCGACGCCGGCGCCGTCGATCAGCCAGACCAATGTCGGGAACGTCAGGAACAGGACCGGCCAGACATTGAACGGCGCCATGGCCAACGCCGACAGCGCGCCGGCCGCACAGGCAATCAGGCAGCGCCGCCAGCCCCACGCCAGCACGATGGCGTTAAACAGCCCTTTTGGCGTCACGGTGTGCGCGGCGCGTTGGCATTCGGCGGGCCGGCTTCTTCGCGCGGCGAAGATGGACGCGGCGTCGCCGGTTTCACCAGCGTCGCCACCTCGCGCGCCGCAGCGGAACGCAATTCCTTGCGGCGATAGATTCTCACCCGCTTGACGCGCCGGGGATCGGCATCGAGCACCTCAGCCTCGAACGCGGCCGGTCCAGGCACCAGTTCGCCGCGCACCGGCACATGGCCCGCCTGCATGACGAGGTAGCCACCGAGCGTGTCGACCTCCTGGGAGGCTTCGCCGACGTCGAAGTCGGCGCCAACCACCGCACGAACGTCGTCGAGGCTGGCGCGGCCGATAGCCAAGAACGAACCGTCGGTCTGCCGGGTTACCGGCGGCATTTCTCGTTCGTCGTGCTCGTCGGCGATATCGCCGACAATCAGTTCGACGAGATCTTCCATCGAGACCAGCCCGTCGGTGCCGCCGTATTCGTCGATGATGAGCGCGAGGTGAATGCGCGTCGCCTGCATTTTGGCCAGCAGATCGAGCGCCGGCATCGAGGGCGGCGCGTACAGGATCTCGCGCACGATTTTCGCGGCCGACAGCGGCATGGCGAGGTCGATCTTGGCGAAGTTGAGTTCTGCCGGATCGACGTCGTGCTGCTGGGCTACGGTGTGGGTCGGATCATGCGACGCGCGCCGCGCCATGATGGCGACCAGATCGCGGATATGGACCATGCCGGTCGGGTCGTCGAGCGTGTCGTTATACACCACGAGGCGCGAATGCCCGGCGCCCTCAAATACCCGCACCAGATCGCCGAGCGCGATGTCCTGTTGCACCGCCACGATATCGGCGCGCGGCAGCATGACGCTCTCCACCCGGAATTCGCGCAACCCAAGAATGTTCTTGAGCATGGCGGCTTCGGCCGGGGAGAATCCCGACTCGGGCTGTTCGGCTGTGAGTACTTGTTCGAGATCGGCGCGCGTCGCGGCGGCCTTCCAGCCGAACAGAATGCGCATGACGCGGTTGAGCCAGCCTTCCTGCTGGCTGTCGTCCGGCTGCGCCACGACCATCGGCAGGCCGCGATGCTCGGTCTCGGTCGGTTCGTTGCGTGTTGGCGATTGCGACATGGATTCGGTCGGCGGCTCGGTCAGAGGGTTCGGATCGGAAGCGTTGGCGATTTTACCTGGAATTCGCTGCAGATTTCAGCGCTTGTTTGGGGGTTTTTTCACGGCTTTTTTCGCCGCCGCAGGCCGGCGCCGATAAGGGTCCGGGATCGCCAGCCGCCGCAGGATGTGACGCTCGGCGTCTTCCATGGCTGCAGCGTCCGTGTCGTTCTCGTGATCGTAGCCTATGAGGTGCAGGTATCCATGCACCGCAAGATGGGCGAGATGATGCGCAAACGGCTTGCGCGCGGCACGCGCTTCCCGCGCTATGGTCTGGTAGGCGAGCACGATATCGCCGATGAGCGGCGGATCGCCGGCGGCTAGTCCGGCCGCAGTCGGGAACGACAGCACGTTCGTGGCCTTGGCGATGCCGCGCCAGTGCCGGTTGAGCAGGCGGACCGCCGTATCGTCGGTCAGAACGACGGCAAGCTCGGCGGGTGTTTTTGACAACGCCGCCGCGGCTTCCGCAAGCGCGCGCTGCACGCACGCCTTGGCCCCGCCGGCCTCTTTCCAGAGATCGGAATCCACGCAGATGTCGATGCAGAGCGCGTGCCGGCTATTTCGCGTCATTCCGGCCGCTCGCGGTCGCGCTTGCGCGCCGCGGCTTTGTCATAGGCATCGACGATGCGGGCGACCAGTTCGTGGCGGATCACGTCGGCAGACGTGAAGGTGACGTGACCGATGCCGTCGATGCCTTCCAGGAGCCGGACGGCGTCGGCAAGTCCCGAGGTTTGGCCTGGCGGCAAGTCGACTTGACTCGGATCGCCGGTGATCACCATGCGGCTGTTCTCGCCGAGCCGGGTGAGCAGCATTTTCATCTGCATCGCGGTGGTGTTCTGTGCCTCGTCCAGAATCACCGCGGCGTGGGACAGGGTGCGGCCGCGCATGAAAGCGAGCGGCGCGATCTCGATCTCGCCGCTTTGCAAGGCGCGCTCGACGATCCGGGCGTCCATCAGGTCGTACAGCGCGTCGTAGATCGGCCGCAGATAGGGATCGACTTTCTCGCGCATGTCGCCGGGCAGAAAGCCGAGCCGCTCGCCGGCTTCTACGGCCGGGCGCGACAACACGATGCGGTCGACGTCCTTGCGCTCGAACAATTGCACGGCCTGCGCCACCGCAAGCCAGGTCTTGCCGGTGCCGGCAGGTCCGGTCGCAAATACCAGGGCGTGGCGCTTGAGCGCGCGAAGGTAGGCGTCTTGCCCCGCGGTGCGGGCGCGCACCCGGCGCTTGCGCAAATTGATTTCCTCGAAGCTCTCGCGGGCCGCTGCCGGATCGAAATCGAACAGCGAGCCTTGTGACAGCGCGAGCCGGATGGTGCCGTCGACGTCGCCGGCCACCAGTTCGTCGCCGCGCTTGAGCCGCTCATAGAGGCTTTCCAGTACCCGGCGCGCCTGCTCGCAGGCCTCGCGCGTGCCCTCGATGGTGATGTGATTGCCCCGCGAATTGGCCACAACATTGAGCCGGCGCTCGATCAAGGCCAGATTCTGCCCGTATTGCCCAAACAGCACGGAGGCGAGCCGGTTGTCGTCGAAGGTAAGGCTGATTTGCGTCGCGTTGTCCGGTGCGACGACGAGCGATTTATCCGTTCCGGGTGTTCGCATTCAGGCTCCTGCGCTCTCAACTTTAACCCTGCCCTGCAGGGGGAGGGTCGAACCGCCATTGGCGGTTCGGGGTGGGGCCATACACTGCGCCACATCAAGACCCCCACCCGGCTCGCTGCGCTCGCCGACCTCCCCCCTGCAGGGGGAGGCGGACGCAAGCCGGCCGAATAAACTGTTGGTGGCAACGTCCGTGATGGTGACCGCGGCGGTCTCGCCGATCAGGCTTGCCGGCGCTTCGACCTGCACTGGCTGCAGGTACGGCGAGCGGCCGACGATCTGGCCCGGGTGGCGGCCGGGGCGTTCGAACAGCACATCGACGGTGCGGCCGACGCAGCGGCGATTGAACGCCGCCTGGTTGCGGTCGATGGCGGCTTGCAGGCGGTGCAAGCGCTCCGATTTGGTCGCTTCCGCCACTTGATCGCTCATGTCGGCGCCGGGTGTGCCGGGGCGCGGCGAATATTTGAACGAGAACGCGCCGGAAAAACCGACTTCGCCAACCAGCGCAAGCGTGGCGGCGAAATCGTCCTCGGTCTCGCCCGGGAAGCCGACAATGAAATCGGACGTCAGCGCCAAGTCGGCCCGCGCCTCGCGCAACCGAGCGACAATGTCGAGATAGTCGGCGCGCGTGTGACGGCGGTTCATGGCCGCCAGAATGCGGTCGGAACCTGATTGCACCGGCAGATGCAGTTGCGGCATGAGTTGCGGCAAATCGCGATGCGCCGCTATTAAAGCGTCATCCATGTCACGCGGATGACTGGTGGTGTAGCGCAGCCGCTTGATGCCATCGATCTGCGCCACGCTTTCCAGAAGCCGCGCCAGCGACCACGGCCGCCGCTCCGGCCCCTCGCCGTGATAGGCGTTGACGTTCTGGCCGATCAGCGTGACTTCGCGCACCCCGGCGTCGGCGAGCCGCGCCACCTCGGCAACGATCTTTTGCACCGGCCGCGACATTTCCGCGCCACGCGTATACGGCACGACACAGAACGTGCAGAACTTGTCGCAGCCCTCCTGCACCGTGACGAACGACGCGACGCCGCGCGCGCGGGTCGCCGCGGCACTCGCCGCCGGCAGGTGATCGAACTTGTCATCGACCGGAAATTCGGTGTCGATCGCCTTGCCGTCGCGGGCGGCGCGCGCCAGCAGATCGGGCAGGCGGTGGTAGCTCTGCGGCCCAAACACGAGGTCGACCGCCGGCGCCCGGCGAACGATCTCTTCGCCTTCGGCCTGGGCGACACAGCCGGCGACCGCGATGACGAGGCGCCGGCCATCGGCCGCCGCCGCCTCCTTCAGACGCCGCATGCGACCGAGTTCGGAGTAGACCTTCTCGGCCGCCTTTTCACGGATGTGGCAGGTGTTGAGGATGACAAGATCGGCGGCTTCGGCGCTCGCGGTTTCGACGTAACCTTGCGGCGCCAAGGTGTCCGCCATACGACGCGAATTGTAGACGTTCATCTGGCAACCGAACGATTTTATGTAGAGCTTGCGCGTATCGGTCATGCCGGGCGAGCCTAAGCCGTTTCTCCAGCTCGCAAATTTTGCTCCATCCAGGAGAGTCGCAAGGGTGCCACGAACCTCATCCCTCTTACCGACATTGCCGCCCAAAGGAAATCCTAGTCCATCGGCTGGACATTGGCGTCCTTGATCACCGCCGACCATTTGGCGATCTCCGCCTTGATATAGGCATCGAGTTCCTCGGGGCTAGAAGTCCCCGTCGTCATGCCGAGGTCGGCGAACCGCTGCTGGGTGTCGGCCGCGGCCATCGCCTGCCGGGCCGCGCCATTGAGCTTTAAAAGAATTTCGCGGGGCGTCCCGGCCGGCGCCACGATGCCAAACCAGGTCTCGGCAGCAAAACCCGGCAACGTTTCGGCGACTGTGGGCACGTCGGGCACCGAGGGCGAGCGTTTGGCGCTGGTCACGGCAAGCCCGCGCAGCGTGCCGCCTTTGATATGGCCCATCACCGCCGAGAGGTTGGCAAACATCAGCGGGATTTGCCCGGCGACGAGGTCGTTGATCGCCGGCGCCTCGCCCCGATAGGCGATGTGCACCATCCGGATGCCGGCTACGTGTTGGAACAGTTCGGCCGTCATGTGCGGTGTGGTGCCGGCCCCGCCGGTGCCGAAATTGATCTTGCCCGGATTGGCCTTGGCCATCGCGATCACATCGGCCACCGTATGCGCCGTGAACGAGGGATTGACGACGAGCGCCAGCGGCGAGGCGCCGGTCAACGCCACGCCGGAAAAATCTTGCACCGGATCGACCGTGACCTTGCGATAAAGGTTCGGCGCCACCGCGTACGTGGTCTGGCTGCCCATCATCAGCGTGTAGCCGTCGGGCGGCGACTTTGCGACGTCGGCCGCCGCGATCATGCCGCTGGCACCGGTCCGATTTTCGACGACGATCGACTGCCCCAAGATTTCGCCGATCTGCTGCGCGACGATTCGGGCGACGATATCGGTGCCGCCGCCGGCGCCGAAGCCGACCAGCATTTTGATCGGCCGGTTCGGGTAGTCGGCGGTTTGGGCGGCCGCCGAAATTGCGGCGAGGCCCAGCGCCATTGCGAGACCGAGCGCCAGACGGATGCACCAAACTTGGCGCAAGCCTTGGCACAAAACTTGGCGCGACACGCACCAATCGCGTTGAGTTCGTCATGGTTCTCCCCCTGCCGCCCGCTTCAGCGGATCGATTGTTGTGTTGAATTCAGCACATTCTAATCGCTCCGCTGCCGCGCGTCAGCCGAGGTCGCGGCGCAGCACCAGCGCCGCGGCGCCGCCCCGATAATAGCCTTGGCGCTGAGCGACTTCGTAGAATCCAGCGCGTTTGTAGAGCGCGCGCGCCGGCGCATTGTTTTTATCGACCTCGAGAAAAACGGAGCGGGCGCCAAGTCCGGCCAAGCGCCGTAAATGCAGGTCGAGCAACGGCCGCGCCAAGCCGCGGCCGCGCCGGGCCGGCGCAATGGCGACCGAGAGAATTTCCGCTTCCCCGGCGGCCTGTCGCGACATGATGAAGCCGACCATGCTGGCCCCGGCCATCGCCCGGTGGCCGACGACATTGGTCTCGACCAGGAGGCGATAAACCTCGTCCTCGCCCCAGCCGCGTTGAAAGGAGGCCTTGTGCAGGGCGGCGATGGCGGCGGCATGCTGCGGCCTCGCCTCTGCGAAGGTGGGATCGGCCAAACCGAGCAGCCGCGCGAAAAAGCCTGTCATCGGCGCGGCAGTTGCGCGGCGTGCTGCGGCTGTGCGTCGGGCGCGCGCAGGTATTGCGGCGTCGGCGGCGAACCTCCTTCCGGCACCGCGGCGCCCAGGCGTGCCACCCAGGCGATATCCGGCGCAGCGCGCGCATCGACCACGATCGGCGGCGCATCCGCGGCGGCAAGCTTGTCGGCTATCGCCTGCGCGGCCGAGCCGACGAGGCGGGCGCGCGTCTCGGCCGCCGCGCGCACCGCTTCGCTCAGCGGCACCAGCCGCGGCGCGTCGGCGCTGCGGCCGCCGGCTGCAAAGACCTGCAGGTAGACGTGCTCATGCCGCGCATCGATGGCAGCGAGCACCGGAACGGTTTCGTCTTCGGCCAGATGGGGGGCTGCATAGGCCGACAGCGTCGACAGGCCGACTGCGGGTTTTCCGGCCGCAAGCGCAATGCCGCGGGCGGCCGCGATGCCGACCCGCAATCCCGTGAAGCTGCCGGGCCCGACCGTTACGGCGACCCGATCGATATGCCGGAATGCCAGGACGGCGTGATCCATGAGCCGCGCCAGAAGCGGCATCAGGGCTTCGGCATGCCCGCGCACCATGGGCAGGCTTTCGCTGGCGATAATGCCGTGCTCGGTATCGAGCACCGCCGCCGCGCAGGCGCCGAGCGCCGTATCGATCGCGAGGACGCGCATGGGCGCGGTCAGTCAGCCGATTTGATGGTCGTCATGTCGCCTGCCGGCAAACCCAGAATATCGCCGCGCGCGGCGCGGCAGCGACGCAAGGCGGCCGGTCACATCGGCCGGACTTCGGTGACGTCGGGAACGAAATGGCGCAGCAAGTTCTGGATGCCGTGCCGTAGCGTCGCCGTGGACGACGGGCACCCGGAGCAGGCGCCCTTCATGTTGAGATAGACGATGCCGTCCTTGAAACCCTTGAACGTGATATCGCCGCCGTCATTGGCGACCGCCGGCCGTACCCGCGTTTCGATCAATTCCTTGATGGTGGCGACCGTCTCGGCGTCGGCGGCGTCGAAGAACTCTTCGCCTTCGTTCGGCGCCGTGCCGCCGCCGTTGAGCAGCGGTTCGCCCGACATGAAGTGCTCCATGATGGCGCCGAGGATCATCGGCTTGAGCTGCTGCCACTCGCCGTCGCTCTTGGTCACGGTGATGAAATCGGAGCCGTAGAACACGCCGCTGACGCCGGCGATGTCGAACAGCCGCGCGGCCAGCGGCGACTGCGCCGCCTGCTCGCGCTCACGCAAATCGAGCGTGCCGCCCTCCAGCACCGGCAGGCCGGGCAGGAACTTCAGGGTCGCCGGATTTGGCGTCGCTTCGGTCTGGATGAACATGGTATCCTCCGGCGTCGGTCAGGGTTGGCGCGGCTCAAAGGCGTCAATTCACTGTAATACGTGGCGAATTGCGATGGAAGTTCAAGGGCCTTTGCGTCCTGCGCGGCGGCCGGCCGGCGTGTTAACCCTTTATTCACCCATGTCATTAAAGTTTGAACCATGCTGCATCCGATCATCGAGGAAGTCTGGACGACGGGAGTCGATCCAAGACCCGTGCGCCGGCCGCGCATGAAGGACGCCAGAGACGGCTGGAATGCCGCTTATGAGCGGGCGCGAGAACTCGCCGCCGGGTTCGACGAATGGGATTTCGTTCACGGCCAGCACTATTCCTACGCCTGGGGACGGAACAGGAATTCCGGAGAAACTTACCGGTTCATCGTCAAATAGCTGTTCGGCGACAGCCTGTTACGACCGCACGAAGCCGACGATATCCTTGACCGCCTTCATGGTCTCGCCGGCCAGCTGTTGCGCCCGCGCCGCGCCGTCGGCGAGCACGGCGTCGATCGCCGTCGGGTCGTTCTGCAGCCGTTGCATCGCGGCGGCGATCGGGGCGAGCTTGGCCACGGCCAGTTCGGTCAGCGCCGCCTTGAAGGTCGAGAATTGCGCATTGCCGAATTGCTTGAGCACGCTGCCGCGGGTCGAGCCCTCGAGCGCCGCATAGATGCCGACCAGGTTGTCGGCCTCGGGCCGCGTCTCGAGGCCTTTCTCCTCGCTGGGCAGCGGCTCCGGATCGGTTTTGGCGCGGCGGATTTTCTGCGCGATGGTGTCGGCGTCGTCGGTCAGATTGATGCGCGACTGGTCGGAGGCGTCCGACTTCGACATTTTCCTGGTGCCGTCGCGCAGCGACATCACGCGGGTCGCCTCGCCGGTGATCAACGGCTCGGGCTGCGGAAAGAACGCCGCCCCATGGCCCCTGTCCAGGATCGATTGGCTGAAATCGTTGTTGAATTTCTGCGCGATGTCGCGCGACAGTTCGAGGTGCTGCTTCTGATCCTCGCCGACCGGCACGTGGGTCGCCCGGTAGACCAGAATGTCGGCCGCCATCAGCGTCGGATAGGCATAAAGTCCGACCGAGGCATTCTCGCGGTCCTTGCCTGCCTTCTCCTTGAACTGCGTCATCCTATTGAGCCAGCCGAGCCGGGCCACGCAGTTGAACACCCAGGCCAGTTCGGCGTGCTCGGCCACCTGGCTCTGGTTGAACACGATGTGCTTCTTGGGATCGATGCCGCAGGCAAGGAACGCCGCGGTCACCTCGCGGATCGCCTTCGGCAGCTCGGCGGGGTCCTGCCAAACCGTGATGGCGTGCAGGTCGACGACGCAGTAAATGCAGTCGTAGCGGTCCTGCAGCTCGACGAAGCGCTTGATGGCGCCGAGATAATTGCCGAGATGCAGATTGCCGGTCGGCTGTACGCCTGAAAACACCAGTTCCTTGAACGCCATGCCCGGTCTCCGCGCCGCGCGCGGGTGATGCCGTGACGCCGCGCGCGCGGCGTCCCCTTGCCATGTCGGCGGCTTGCCCCGCAAGACCCGGCCGGTATAGTGCGCCCGCCCACGCGAGATTTTCCCATGGTTTCCGCCCGTTACGACGTCCTCGGCATCGGCAATGCGATTGTCGACGTGATCGCCCGCGCCGAGGAGGACTTTTTGCTCAAACAGGGCATGCACAAGGGCACCATGGCGCTGATCGACGAGGCGCGCGCCGAAACGATCTACGATGCCATGGGCCCGGCGGTGGAAATATCCGGCGGTTCGGCGGCCAATACCATCGTCGGATTGGCCTCGCTCGGCGGCCGCGGCGCGTTTGTCGGCAAGGTCAAGAACGATGGCCTGGGCCGGGCCTTCAGCCACGACATCCGTGCCGCCGGCGTCCACTTCGCGACGCCTCCGGCGTCCGGCGGCGCCTCGACCGGGCGCTGCTACGTGCTGGTGACGCCCGACGGCGAGCGCACCATGAACACCTATCTGGGCGCCGCGCAGGATCTGCATCCCGCCGATATCGACGAAGAGGCGGTGGCGGCGAGCCTCGTCACCTATCTGGAAGGCTACCTGTGGGATCCGAAGAACGCCAAGGATGCGTTCCTCAAGGCGGCCAAGATCGCCCACGACGCCGGACGCACCGTCGCGCTGTCGCTGTCGGACGCGTTTTGTGTCGACCGCTGGCGCGACGAGTTTCTGCAGCTGATGCGCGCGCGCACCGTCGATCTGATATTCGCCAACGAAGCCGAACTACGCGCTTTGTATCAGACGTCCGATTTCGACGCGGCGCTGGCGGCGTTGCGGGCCGATATCGATACCGCGGTGGTGACGCGTAGCGAGAAAGGCTGTCTGGTGATCGGTCCCGACGGCACCGAGGCGGTGTCGGCTTTTCCGGTCGACCGCGTCGTCGACACCACCGGCGCCGGCGACTTGTTCGCCGCCGGTTTCCTCTGCGGTCTCGCCCGCGGCGCCGACGACCGCACCTGCGGCCGGCTCGGCGCGCTGTGCGCGGCCGAAGTGATCCAGCATCTGGGCGCGCGGCCGGAATGCTCGCTCAGAGAGCTCGCCGGCGAGAACGGGCTGACGGATTGACCGACTGATTGACGTTCCTGGGCTTGCACCAAGCCCGCCGCGCACCGAGACTTCCAGTAACCAAATCCTAACCAAAAATCGTTAACGACGGATCAACCGTATTCCGGAGGATCCGAACATGGCCGACAGCTCTGGCAAGCGCGAGGGCGACAAGAGCGAACCGCAAGCCGCGGAGCCCGCCAACGGCGCGACCGACAACGCCGGTGCGCCGTCGCGGGCGAGTGCCGGCGACAGCAATCTGCCGGTGGTCTGGTCGCCGCAACTTGGCGCCGACGAATCGATGGTCGATGCCTCGCCTGAGCTTGAAGCCACGGAGGCGGCGTCCTCGGACGACGAACCCGCCGGCGCCGCGCCGGACGAATCGGCGCCCGCAGCGGCGTCGCAGCCGCGGTCATGGCGTTTCGCCATGCTGGCGGCGACGGTGGCGCTCGCCGCAGCGCTCGGCTCGTTCATCGGCGCCGTGAGCGCCTCCGGGATTGCGCACCTGACGTCGGCGCCAGCCGCGCCCGTGGCGGCCGTACCGGCATCGAGCATGACCGATGCCGGCAGCATTCTGCGCGCCCTCAAATCACAAACCGCCGAGCTTGCCGCCATCAAGGCGGGTCTCGACGGCGCGATCCGCACCACCAACTCCGACCGCCTCGATCGCGTTGAGCACTTCACGGCCGATCCGGCGATGGCGGCCAAGCTTGCGCACATCGCCGAATCGGTCGATCGGCTCGACAAGCTCAACGCCGCGCCAGAGACCACGAGCTCGATCGCAACCGTCGCGCCGACCAATGCGCTGCCGGCCGAGCCGAAGATCACCGACCGGATCCTGCAGGATTGGATCGTGCAGGACGTGCGCGGCGACCGCGCCTTGGTCGAGAGCCGTTACGGCGGCGTGTTCGACGTCAGCGTCGGCAGCGTGCTGCCCGGCCTCGGGCACGTGCAGGGCGTGAAGCGCCAGGACGGCCAGTGGATCGTCGTCACCGAGCGCGGCACGATCATGTCGGCGCACTGACCAGAGATCAGGAATCAGTCATCAGGGATCAGCAGCTTTGCGGTTACTGATGCCTGATGCCTGATCCCTGACGCCTAAGTCCCGGCACCAGCATCGGCACCCGGCCGCGATAGCCGCCGTAGGCGTCGGCGCCGAGCTCGGCGGTGAGGAAACGCTCCTCGGCGCGTGCCTTCAACCAAAAGCCGGAAGCAATCAGCAGCGCGCCGACCAGGCCACTGACGGTTGCTTGCGCCGCCGCGGTCGCAAGCACGGCCACGATGAGACCCGTATAGATCGGATGCCGCACCAAGCCGTAAGGGCCGCTATCGATCACCCGATGGTCCTGCTTGCGGCTGACCGCTCCCGACCACAGCCGTCCGAGATGGATGCGCGCCCACCACGCGAACAAGAGTCCCGCCAAGGTCGCGCCGGCCAGCGCAAAGGCGCCGGCATAGCCGACATGCCAGAGCCGCGTCTCCGACAGCACCCGCCGCGTCGCGTGCAGCAGCAGCACGGCTCCGGCGAGGGGAAGGCCGCGCGAGACCCAAACGTCCCAACCGGCGGCGCGCTTTTCGGTGCGGGCCGACCAGAACGCCGCCGCCAGCCAGCTGACGACCCAGCCGACCCAGATGACGGCGAAAACTTCGCTCGGGCGAATGGGCATCGTCTCGCCTGCTCCGTTGCCGCCGCCGACATAAGCCGGGCAGTGGCAATTCCGCCACGTTCGGTGTCAAACTTCGCTTTTCTGTGACGCGCGCCGGGCGCTTTGGCATGGTACAGGGATGAGCGCCTTGGTTCGGTTTCTCCTCATCGTCGCCGTCGCTGTGGCAGCGTTGGCGCCGCGCGCCGACGCGCAATCGCCCGACGTACCGGCAGCGAAGCCGGACATGACGCGAAGTTGCCCGGCACCGGTCGCTATCGATCGGCCGCGCGTCATTCCCGCCAGCTTCGATGTCGCCGCGCTTGCCGCCGATCAGGTGCGCATCACCTATATCGGCCACGCCACGTTTCTGATCGAAAGCCCGCAGCGCGTGCGCATCGCCACCGATTACAACGACTATGTGCGGCCGCCGGTGATCCCCGATATCGCGACCATGAACCACGCCCACGACACCCATTACACCGACAATCCCGATCCCGCGATCAAATACGTGCTGCGCGGCTGGGGGCCGAGCCCGAGTGAGCCGGCGATCTGGGATATGCAATATCGCGACGTGCGCGTGCGCAACGTGCCAACCAACATCCGCGACGGCTTCGGCAGCACCGAGCGCTACGGCAATTCGATTTTCATCTTCGAAATCGGCAGCCTGTGCATCGCTCATCTGGGGCACCTGCACCACACGCTCACGCCGGCGCAGCTCAACGACATCGGCCACGTCGACGTGGTGATGGCGCCGGTCGACGGCAGCCTGACGCTGGACCTGGACGGCATGATGGAGGTGCTGAGCGCGCTGAAGCCGCAGCTCATCATCCCGATGCATTTTTTCAACCAATATGCGCTGGCCCGCTTCCTCGACCGCGCGCGGGCGCAGTGGGACGTCGCGCAGGCGGAGATTCCGTCGCTCGTGGTGTCGAAGGCGACGCTGCCGACGCGCCCGCAGGTTCTGGTGTTGCCGGGGCACTGAATATCGTCGGTCGCTGTCCGCGGGGCAGGATAACGACGCGTCGCCTTCCGATCGTTCGGCGACCATCGTATAACGGTTCACCGCCATCCGCGGCGCTCGCAGCCACCGCGAGCCTCGCGGGATGCCGAAGCACTCGGGCCCGTCGCCCATCGAGGCTTCGCGGAGCCTGTCATCGGGGCCGGCCACTGCGGGCCGGACCCGTTGGCTCGCACCTGGGGGTGACGGAAGAGGGTTCGCGATGCTCAGCGCCGAGCAGAACGATCTAATCACGCGCACCGCACCCGGCACCGCGGCCGGCACGCTGCTGCGGCGGTACTGGCAGCCGGCCGCTCTGGTCGATGAGCTTGCCGGCAACCGGCCGGTGAAGCCGGTACGGCTTCTCGGTGAGGATCTCGTCGCCTTCAAGGACGGCAGCGGCCGCTATGGGCTGATCGGCCGGCACTGCCCGCACCGCGGCACCGATTTGGCGTACGGCCGGCTGGAAAACGGCGGGTTGCGCTGCGCCTTCCACGGCTGGCTGTTCGACGTCAACGGCAAGTGCCTGCAGACGCCGGCCGAACCCGACGACAGCAATCTGTGCGCCAACATCAGGCACAAATCCTATCCGCTCGTGGCGAAGAGCGGCATCCTGTTTGCCTATCTGGGTCCCGGCGAGCCTCCGGCATTGCCGCACTTCGACTGCTTCATCGCGCCGCCGACGCACACTTTCGCATTCAAGGGCATGATCGATTGCAATTGGCTGCAATCGCTCGAAGTCGGCATCGACCCGGTGCACACGTCGTTCCTGCATCGCTTCTTCGAGGACGAGGACCCCCACCAGGGCTACGGCAAAATGTTCCGCGACACCTCCAAGGACTCAGACATGCCGATGACGCGGATCATGCGCGAGTTTCCGCGGCCGCGCATCGAGGTCGAGCCGACCGGGTACGGCTTCCGCCTGGCCACGCTGCGCCAGATCTCCGACGACATGGCGCACGTGCGGGTGACCAACCTGATCTTCCCGAACGCCTTCATCATTCCGATGAGCCGCGAGATGACGATCTCGCAATGGCACGTCCCGATCGACGACGAGAAGCACTATTGGTACGCCATCTTCACATCGTTCGGCGCGCCGGTGAACAAGGACGAGATGCGCCGCCAGCGCCTCGAGCTTTACCAATTGCCGGATTACGTGCCGCGCAAGAACAAGAGCAACGATTACGGCTTCGATCCGCACGAGCAGGAGCATGCGACGTATACCGGCATGGGCACCGACATCAACGTCCACGATCAATGGGCCTGCGAGTCGATGGGCGCGATCCAGGACCGCACCGAGGAGCATCTCGGCACCTCGGACAAGGCGATCAGCGCCTATCGCCGGCTGTTGCGCCAGGCACTCGACCAGTCCGGCAGGGGCGAACGCCCGATGATGGTGCTCGATGCGGCGGCGGCGAAAGACATCAACGGCCCGGCCTGCGTCGACGGCATCGGCCCGGCCGGCGATTGGCAGGGCTATTGGCAGCGTGCCGATGCGAGGCCGCCAACGGACGAAGAGCTGGAGCAACGGAGGCGGCGAATGGCGAGTAGCGAATAGCGAATAAGAGCGCCGCCAACACTTCCATTCGCCATTCGCCATTCGCCCAAACAAGATGCCTCCGCGAAACCGCACCGCCGCCAGCTTCGTCGAGCAGCACGGGCTTTGGACGACCGAGCAGGCGCGCCAGGCCAAGGCGGTCGTCCAGTCGATCAAGAAGCACGAGCTGGAGCTGGTTCGTTTCTCGTTCGCCGATCAGCACGGCGTGCTGCGCGGCAAGACGGTGCTGGCCGAGGACGCGCCGGCGCTGATGCAGAGCGGCGTCGCCATGACGACGACGCTGCTGGCCAAGGACACCGCGCACAAGACGGCATTTCCGGTCTTCACGCCCGGCGGCGGCTTCGGCATGGCGGAAATGCAAGGCGCCGCGGATTTCATCATGGTGCCCGACCCGGCGACCTTCCAGGTGCTGCCATGGGTTCAAAATACCGGGTGGCTGTTTTGCGACATCCATTTTACCAGCGGCAAACCGGTGCCGTTCTCGACCCGCCAGGTTTTGCGCGACGCGCTGGCGCGGCTCGATCGCTCCGGCTTCGACTACCTCGCCGGGCTCGAAGTCGAATTCCATCTGTTCCGGCTGGAGAACCCGCGGCTGACGCCGCAGGATGCCACCTGGCCGCCGCAGGCGCCCGAGGTCAGCCTGCTCAACCAGGGCTATCAATATCTGACCGAAAGCCGTTTCGATCAGATCGATGCGGCATTGGAGCCGATCCGCCGCGGCGTCACGGCGCTCGGTATGCCGCTGCGCTCGGTCGAAGTCGAGCTGGGGCCGAGCCAATGCGAATTCACCTTCCGCCCGCAACGCGGCCTTGCCGCAGCCGATACGATGATCCTGTTTCGCGCCGCCGTGAAGCAGATCGCGCGGCGCCGCGGCCTGCTGGCGAGCTTCATGTGCCGCCCGGCGCTGCCCAATCTGTTCTCGAGCGGCTGGCACCTGCACCAGTCGCTGCTGGCGCGCCGCGGCGGCCGCAATGTCTTCGCCGGTGACGACCGCGATGGGCTTTCAACGGTCGGCTTGGGCTTTCTCGGCGGCTTGCTCGACCATGCGCAGGCCGCCGCGGCGTTCACCGCGCCGACCGTCAACGGCTACAAGCGCTACCGCGCCTATACGCTCGCCCCCGACCGCGCCATCTGGGCGCGCGACAATCGCGGCGTCATGGTGCGCGTCATCGGCCAACCGGGCGACCCGGCGACGCATCTGGAAAACCGCATCGGCGAACCTGCGGCCAACCCGTATCTGTACATGGCGTCGCAGATCTATGCTGGCCTCGACGGCATGGCGGCGCGCCGCGATCCGGGACCGTCGGCGGACACGCCCTACGAGACCAAGGCGCCGGCGCTGCCGAAGGACTTGGGCGAGGCGGTCGCCGCGCTGCGGAGCAGCGAAGTTTTCAGAGAAAATTTCGGCACTGCCTTCGTCAACTACTACGCCCACCTCAAGCAAGCCGAGTTCGCCCGCTTCAAGGCCGAGGCGTCAGGCGGCGGCGAGGGCGAAGTGACCGCCTGGGAGCACAACGAATATTTCGATATGTTTTGATCCCATCCGCCCCCGCGGTAGCGGTGGAGGGGGACCGCCCGAAGGGCGGTGGAGGGGGCGCGGGCGGCGAGGAAACAAAATCGTAGCCGATGACGCTCAGGGCAATTCGCATGACGAGAGTTATTATGTTCTGTCATGCTCCGCGAAGGCGGAGCATCCAGTAAACGCTGTTAAGACGGCGCTTTCTCAGTGCGTCCTAGAATTTGTGAATACTGGATCATCCGCCTTCGCGGATGATGACAGGGAAAGCGGATGATGACAGGGCAATGAGAGTGCGAAAGCGCTTGTCATTGGCCTCGCCGCTGATCGCGTCGGCGGCTCAGAGGCCCCTTCCACCACGCTGCTGGCGCAGCGCGGTCCCCATCCCCCACTTGGTGGGGGACGGATGAAGGGTCACACATCCACGCTCGCGGCCAGGGCGTGGGCCTCGATGAACACCCGGCGCGGTTCGACCTTGTCGCCCATCAGTTCGTCGAAGATGGTGTTGGCCTCGTCGATTTCCTTGACGTTGACCTGCAGCATGGTGCGGGCGTTGGTGTCGAGCGTGGTTTCCCAGAGCTGCGACGGGTTCATCTCGCCGAGGCCCTTGTAGCGCTGCAGCGACACGCCCTTACGGCCGGCGGCGGTGACCGCCTCGAACAGGCCGACCGGGCCGTGGATCGGCGTGTCCTCGTCCTTCCGCCGCAGCACCGCCGGCGGCGTCGGGCGCGGATAGATCTGCTGCAGCGACGCCGCGTGTTCGTCGAGCTTGCGGGCGTCGGCGGAGCCGAGCAGCGCCTGGTCGATCATGGCGACTTCCTTGACGCCGCGCACCATGCGCTCGAACTGGAAGCCGGTGCCTTCGGTGAACTGGCCGTGCCAGCCGCGTTCGGTTTCGTCGGTCAGGGCGTCGAGACGCCGGGCGATATATCCGGCGGCCGCATTGGCGTTCGCCGGATCGCCGGTAACGCGCGGGTGCAGCACGCCGGCGATGGCGGCCTGTTCGATCACCTTGCGGCTATAGCGGTTATGCAGCCCGTTCAACAGGTTGCGGATCGCGCGCGCTTCCTCGACCAGCTTGCGCAGATCGTTGCCGGCGCGCACTTCGCCCGACGACAGGCGCAGCACCGCCTCCTCGAGGCCGGTATCGATCAGATAGTCCTCGAGCGCGCGTTCGTCCTTGAGATATTGCTCGGACTTGCCGCGCGAGATTTTGTAGAGCGGCGGCTGGGCGATGTAGAGATGGCCGCGGTCGATGAGTTCGCGCATCTGCCGGTAGAAGAACGTCAATAAGAGCGTGCGGATATGGGCGCCGTCGACATCGGCATCGGTCATGATGATGATCTTGTGGTAGCGCAGCTTGTCGGCGGTGAATTCGTCGGTGCCGATGCCGGTGCCGAGCGCGGTGATCAGCGTGCCGATCTGCTCGGAGGACAGCATCTTGTCCATCCGCGCCCGCTCGACGTTGAGAATCTTGCCGCGTAGCGGCAAGACGGCCTGGAACTCGCGGTTGCGGCCCTGCTTGGCGGACCCGCCGGCGGAATCGCCCTCGACGATGAACAGCTCGGATTTGGCCGGATCGCGCTCCTGGCAGTCGGCGAGCTTTCCCGGCAGCGAGGTGATGCCGAGTGCGCTCTTGCGCGTCATCTCGCGCGCCTTGCGGGCGGCTTCGCGCGCCGCCGCAGCCTGGATCACCTTGCCGACGATGATCCGGGCCTCGCTCGGATGCTCTTCGAGCCAGGATTTGAGCACGTCGTTGATAATGCCCTCGACCGCCGGGCGCACTTCTGAGGAGACGAGCTTATCCTTGGTCTGCGAGGAGAATTTCGGGTCCGCGACCTTGACGGAGAGCACCGCGGTCAAGCCCTCGCGGCAATCGTCGCCGGTGAGCGCGACTTTCTCCTTGCGGGCGCCGCCGCCGGATTCGGCATAGCCGGTGATCTGGCGGGTGAGCGCGCCGCGGAAGCCGGCCAGGTGAGTGCCACCGTCGCGTTGCGGAATGTTGTTGGTGAAGCAAAGCACGCTCTCGTGATAGCCGTCGTTCCACCACAGCGCGCAATCGACGGCGACACCGTCGCGCTCGGCCCGAATCATGACCGGCTGCGGGATGAGCGGTGTCTTGTTGCGGTCCAGATATCTGACGAAGGCCTCGACGCCGCCCTCGTAGCGCAGCTCCTCGCGCTTCTCGACGGCGTGGCGCATGTCGGACAGCACGATGGTAACGCCGGAATTGAGGAACGCGAGTTCGCGCAGCCGGTGCTCCAGCGTGGCGAAGTCGAACTCGGTCATGGTGAAGGTCTGCTTCGACGGTAGAAACGTCACCTCGGTGCCGCGCTTGTCGAACGCGGCGCCGACCACGCCCAATGGCGCCACCGGCTCGCCGTCGTGGAACTCCATGAAATGCTCGTGGCCGTCGCGCCAGATCGTGAGCTTGAGCCAGCTCGACAGCGCATTGACCACCGACACGCCGACGCCGTGCAGTCCGCCGGACACCTTGTAGGAATTCTGGTCGAATTTTCCGCCGGCGTGGAGCTGGGTCATGATGACCTCGGCCGCCGACACGCCTTCGCCCTTGTGGATGTCGGTCGGGATGCCCCGGCCGTCGTCGCGCACGGTGCAGGAACCGTCGGGATTGAGCGTGACCACGACGTCCTTGGCGAAGCCGGCGAGCGCTTCGTCGATGGCGTTATCGACGACCTCGTAGACCATATGGTGCAGGCCCGAGCCGTCGTCGGTGTCGCCGATATACATGCCCGGCCGCTTGCGCACGGCATCGAGACCCTTGAGCACCTTGATCGATTCGGCGTCGTAATCGGACGCCAGCGTGCTCGGTTTGCGGACGGCTTCGGCCATGGAGGAACTTTCGGGGCTCTCGAATTGCTGACGGAAAACAGCAGCCGGAATCGATGCTTCGTTGTACACGAAAACCGGGCTGCGTACAGGGCAAAGTGGATGGCAATAACATATTGTCAAATCGCGATTTTTCAAGGATTTGGCAGGGCGCAAAACGGCCCCGAATTCGGCCGCGAAATCCAGCCGCGCTCAGGAGGCGCGGTCGGCGATCTCCTGCTGCCACGGGGCGGCGATATCCGACGTCGGGATCTGAAATTTCATGCCAATAGGCAACGTCCAAAACGGGATGTCACAGCCGCGCCGGACGCGCCCGGCGTTGCTCCGTCGGCAACAAATAACGCTCGCCCGGCTGATAATCGGGCACCGGGCCTTGGAAATAGCCAAGCGCGGCGGTCCACAGTTCCACCCGATCCAAATCCTCGTGAAGGCGTTCGAGTGCCTCGACAAGATTGCGCACGATCATGTCTTCTGCCGGTTCCGGCATTGTTAATGGGCCTTTGTTCCCGCCTTGTTTGGGCCGTGCCGCGGCCCTTCTGTACGGTAACGGACGCTCCCGTCTCCTAAATGATAAGACGCTCCTGAATGATAAGAGGCTCTCCGCACTCTTGTTCCATTGCGGCCACAATGCCGCATTCCTCATATCGCGAATCGGATGGCCGCCGAGCAGCGAAAATGGAACTTTGGTGGATGAGAGCGTCAGCGGATGGTGCGCTTGGTCTGCAGCCGGCCCGACGCGACGTCGACAAAGCTTGCGTCGCCTTCGACCTCAACAAACAGAGCCGGATCGGCGCCGGTCAGCCACGCCTGCGCGCCAAGTTGCGCCAGTTCGCCGTGCAGCGCGGCGCGACGCCCCGGATCGAGATGAGCCACGACCTCGTCGAGCAGCAGGACTGGCGCGAACGCCGTCATCTCCGCGATCAAACGAGCCTGTGCGAGCACGAGCCCGATGAGCAAGGCCTTCTGCTCGCCGGTCGAGGCGTCGGCGGCAGCGATGCCTTTGGGCGCGTAGATGACCTTCAGGTCGGTCAGATGCGGGCCGTCGAGCGTGCGTCCGGCCGCCGCGTCGCGCATCCGGTTGTCACGCAGCACGGCGCGATAGCGCTCTTCGATTTCGGCGGCTGGATGCACGGCGATGAGTTGTTCCATCCAGCCGTCGAGCGCGATCGCGGCCGGCGGAAATGCCGCGGCTTGGCGGCTTGCCAGCACGCCGGCAAGCCGGCGCACCGTTTCCACCCGGTGACTCGCGACCGCGACCGCAAGCTCCGCGGTCTCGTGCTCGACGGCATCAAGCCAATGGGCGTCGGGCCGCGCGTCTTCCAGCAGGCGATTGCGCGAACGCAGGGCGCGTTCAAGCGCGTTCACCCGACTCGCGTGCTCGGCATCGACCGCCAGCGCCAGCCGGTCGAGAAAGCGCCGGCGCTCTGCGGGCGCACCGACAAACAGCGTGTCCATGGCCGGCACCAGCCACACCACGCGCAGGTGATCGGCGAAAGCCGCGGCCGAACCGACCGGCTCGCGGTCGATGCGGCATTTGCGTTGCACCGCCGCGCCATCCTCGATCGGGCGCTCGATGCCGGTGCCGAGCGTCGCCAGTCCCAGCGCGCCCTCGACCTCCGCCGCAGCCGCCCACGAGCCGTCACCTTCCGCGAACGCCACCTCATCGAGATTGGCGCGGCGCAGCCCGCGGCCCGGCGCCAGGAACGAGACGGCCTCGATCAGATTGGTCTTGCCGGCGCCGTTGGGCCCGACCAGCACGACGGTCTTCGCGTCGGCGGCAAGCGAGGCCGCGCGATAATTGCGAAAATTATGCAGCGTGAGCCGCAGGACACGCGTGGCGCTCATGGCAAGGCTTGTAGTCGTCTTGTCGTCGTCATGGCCTGGCTTGTCCCGGCCATCGGCCGGACCCCGGGGTGGGCGGCCAGGGACGCTACCTGTGAGGGACGCTCCGCCTCAAACCCGCATCGGCATCAGCACGTAGAGCGCGCCGCGCGGCTCCTTGTCCGCAATGAGCGTCGGCGAGCCCGGATCGGCGAGCTTGAGCACGGCGGCTTCACTCTCGATCTGCGCCGCGATGTCGAGGAGGTAGCGCGAGTTGAAGCCGATATCGATCGGGTCGGCTTCATATTCCACTTCCAATTCCTCGGTGGCGCTGCCGGAATCGGGATTGGTCACCGATAGCAGAAGCTTGCCGCCGGTGATCGACAGCTTGACGGCGCGGCCGCGCTCGCTCGAGACGGTAGAGACACGGTCGACGGCGGCCTCGAACTCCTTCTTGTCGACGACGAGTTCTTTGTCGTTGGCGAGCGGGATGACGCGGGCATAATCCGGAAACGTGCCGTCGATCAGCTTCGAGGTCAGGATCGTGTCGCCGACCGTGAAGCGAATTCTTTCCCGGCGACAGCTCGATCAGAACCTCGGCTTCGAGATCCTCCATCAGCCGTTGCATCTCGCTGACGGTCTTGCGCGGCACGATGATGCCCGGCATGCCGGCGGCGCCGCTCGGCAATTCAAGCTCCATCTGCGCCAACCGATGGCCGTCGGTCGCCACCGCGCGCAAGGTCGGCGTCTTGGCCGAGCCGGCGGCGTGCAGGTAGATGCCGTTGAGGTAGTAGCGGGTCTCTTCGGTCGAGATGGCGAACTGGGTCTTGTCGATCAGGCGCTTGAGGTCGGCGGCCTTCAGCGTGAACTTGTGCGTCATCTCGCCGGGCGCCAGATCCGGGAAATCGCTCTCCGGCAGGGTCTGCAGGGTGAACCGCGAACGGCCGGCGCGGATCGCCAGTGCGGCCCTGTCGCCGGTCGATTCGAGCACCACCTGCGCGCCCTCGGGCAGCTTGCGCACGATATCGAAGAACATGTGGGCGGGCACCGTGGTCGATCCGCCGGGGCCCACTTCGGCGGCGACGGTATCGGTCACCTCGACATCGAGATCGGTGGCCTTGAGGCTTAATTTCGAGCGGTCGGCGCGAACGAGCACATTGGCCAGAATCGGAATGGTGTTGCGCCGTTCGACGACGCGGTGCACGTGGCCCAGCGACTTCAACAACTCGGCACGCTCGACGGTGATCTTCATCGCAAATCCGGTCCCGGGGCGGAGGGCGGATTCTAAAAGTGACGTGGCCGGGGGCGTTGTGCAAGGCCGGCGGGCCACAGGGGCCGCTTTTTCCCGGGATTTCACCGGGTTAGTTCGTCTTGCCTGTCCAGTGTCCGGGACAGGTTTGCGCGCCGGCAGGCCCAAGAGTGAGGGCCGGCCGGCCTGGGCGACCGGTGTCGCTTCGCAGATCGGCAAAGCACGATCTGCCCTGCGCGCGCAGGCACGGTGAGACAGCTAGTCCTGCAATTGCCGCTTGAGGACCTCGATCTCCTCGGCGAAGGCCGGGTCGGTGCCGGCGAGCGCCTCGATCTTTCGCACCGCATGCAGCACCGTGGTATGATCGCGGCCGCCGAACCGCCGGCCGATCTCGGGCAGCGAACGCAGCGTCAGGATTTTTGCCAGATACATCGCGACCTGGCGCGGCCGGACCACGTTCGCGGTTCGCCGCGACGACAACAAGTCGGCTCGGCTCACGCTATACTGTCGCGCGACGACGCGCTGGATGTCCTCGATACGGACCCGCTTCGGCTCGGCCGGCCGAATGAGGTCGCGCATCTCACGCTCGGCCATTTCCAGCGTCACCGGCTGGCCGCTGAGCTTGCTGTGGGCCAGCAGCCGGTTGACCGCGCCCTCGAGGTCGCGGCCGTTATGCGTCACCGATTTGGCAACGAAGACCAGCACCGGCGCCGGAACCTCGAAACCGGGATGATGCAGACGGGCGGCGGCGACGCGGCTCTTGAGGATCTCAAGCCGCAGCTCCTCGCCCAGCGAACCGATCTCCACCACCAAGCCGCCGGCGAGCCGGGAGCGGACGCGGTCGTCAAGACTTTCCAGGTCAGCGGGCGGCCGGTCGCTGGCGATCACGACCTGGCGGCCGGCGTCAATGAGGGTGTTGAGGGTGTGGCAGAATTCCGCCTGGGTCGATTTGCCTTGCAGGAACTGCAGGTCGTCGATCACCAGCACGTCGATGGCCCGCACCGCTTCTTTGAACGCCAGCGTGGTCTGGCTGCGCAGCGCCGAGACAAAGCCGTACATGAATTGCTCGGCGGTCAGATAGAGCACTTTGCGGTCGGCGCCATTGCCGGCCCAGGTGATCGCCTGCAGCAAGTGCGTTTTGCCCAAGCCCACCGCGGCATGGATGTAGAGCGGATTGAACATCAGCTGTTCGCCGCGTCGACAGGCCGCGACCTGCCGCGCCGCGGCATGCGCCAGGGTGTTGGAGCGGCCGACTATGAACGAGGCGAAGGTCAGGCGCGGGTCGAGCGGCGAGCCGCCCAGCGCCTCGTGCATCGTCATGGCCGGCACGCTGGCGCGGCTTTCGAAGCCGTTCATGCCGTTGTGGTGATCGCGGGCATGGGTCGCCGGCTCCGCCGGCTTCGGCTTCGGCGCCAAAGGCTTGATGGCGGCCGACCGGACGCTGAGCTCCAGGCGAGTGACGCTCGGATCCTCGGCCTGCCAGCGCGCCAGCACGTGGTCGCTGTAATGCGACTGAATCCAGGTGCGGAGAAAACGCGTCGGCACCGAAAGCCGCACCGCTTCTTTTTCGACGGCTTCCAACTCCATGCGTCCGAACCAGCTGGAGAACACGTCCTCGCCGAGTTGATTGCGCAGCTGGGCTTTGACCTTGTGCCAGCGCTCCTGATCCATGCTCGTCATTTGTTTGACCCTGCTATTTTTCTTGGAGGGGAACGACTCAACCGAGCTACTCAGGTGAGAGACGTTCCCACCATGCCCCACATCGGGAGACGCAACCGACATATCGCGCGCGAAAATAAGGGCGGCGGGCGCGGATGATCTCGACACCGCCGCCGGCCAGGACGCTACGGCTTCAGCCGCTGGGCTTGGCAAAGGTGCCGCGGCGGCGCCGTGCCGTCGGCACGACGAACAGGCGCGCGGCGCCCAATTCATACCGGCGCCGGACAATTGCAGCGGCCACCGCACGCCGTCTGCCGGCAAGGGGCACACCGACCGCAGGCGAAGCCGCGCCGGCCGCTTCTGCTGCGTCGTGGATTGTCGTCATCATGGCCCCCACCTCCATCGCTCCCAGATTCGACGGTTGTTCTTCAAGTCCCGCAAACCCGTGCGTGACTGTCAGATCCAGCCTGCTTTGCCGCACGCATTACAATGTGAGCAGGAATGCTTTTTGAGTACTCTCGACCTACGCGGTACTCACAGAACTGCCTGTGATCAGGCAAGACTCTCCCGTACCCATTCCATCACGGGTTTCCGCTCGACAGTTGTTGAAGGGCTTCGGAACGCCGAAGGGACTTGGACGCTACCACGCCGCTTGCCGGCCGCAACGAAAAAATCGGCGTCGTTATTGGACTTTTAGGAACGCGGCGCGGCGTCCCGGGAACGCCGCGCCGGCTCAAATCATTGACTCAACGGGCCGATTTGACAGTGAAATGACAGGTGGATGAAACGCAAAACGGCGCAAACCCGCCCTTTAAGCAAACAAGATCGAGGGCGGCAGGATTCGGCCAACTCGAACTCCCCAGTTTCTTATGCGTAATAAGTCATTCAGCGGCCATCAATTCTCCTGTTCGGAATCGCAGGGTAGCCCCCACGACCGAGTTTGCGGAGCAAATAAATCGAAACGCCGATGCGGTGGGATCGACGGGATGACGGCTGATAAGGGATTTTACCGAGGGTTGTGACAATAATACAACGGAATCATGGCAATCCACGACGAATCCACATCGCCGCTGCCACCCAAATACCGTTATCGAAATTGGACCGGGTCGCTACGAGCGCTGTCGCCGCAATTGATGCGCGCCTCATACGGCGCGCGTCAGGCTCACTTGGCCAGCTTGGCGATGCGTCCGGTGAGCCGTGAGACTTTGCGCTGCGCGGCGTTGCGATGCACAATGCCCTTTTGCGCGGCGCGAATGAGCGCCGGCTCCGCTTCGGCCATGGCGGCGGCGGCCGCGGCCCGATTGCCCGCCGAAATCGCCTCCTCGACCTTGCGCACGGCAGTGCGCACGCGCGTGCGGCGCGCCTTGTTGATCGCGGTGCGGCGGGTGATTTGGCGCGTGGCCTTTTGGGCGGACTTGGTATTGGCCATGATTGATCGGACGAGACCTGTTCGGGACGAAGGGGATGAATGGGCGCAAGCCAGACGCTCAACGCCTCGGCCGGGGCTTATAGGACTGCCGGGGGGTCGCGTCAACGCCGTCCGTCGGGCCGGTCCACGGCACGGGATCGAACGGCGGTCGTCACGCCACTTGTTTGGCGCGCACCGCATCGTAGCCGGACGTGACGCTGGCGCGGTCGGCGGCGGGGAAGGCGGACAGCGGCGGGGCAACCCGAGCCCATTGCGGCGCACCGTGAATATGGGCGAGGAGCGCCTTGACGCCGGCAACCAGCGGCCTGCCGTCGAACAGCTTGCGGATCGCCAGCGCTTCCGCGAGCGCGGTGGCGTCGCCGGTGCGGTAGGCGCGCGCGCAGAGGTCGGCATTGAGATTGGCGGTTGCCGAGATGCAGCCGGCGAATTGGCCGGCGCGGGCTTGCGGCAAGGCCGCCTCGGTCGACGGAAAGACTTTGAACTGCGGCGCGACGGCGGCGGCAGCCCGCGCGAATTCCATGTCGCCCGACGAATCCTTCAAGCCGACGATCCGCTCACCGAAGGTATCCAGCAACCGACCAATCAGCGCGACGTGCCAGGGCAGGCCCGACTGTGCCGGGAAGTGATACAGATAGATCGGAATCGGCTGCGCCGCGGTCGCCTCGACGATCGCGTCCATAGCGGCGACCAGCCCGTCGTCATGCACGCCCTTGTAATAGAACGGCGGCAGCACCAACGCGCCGGCAAAACCCAGTTCGGCGGCATGCCGGGTCAGCGCGATGGCGTCGGCAACCGCGGCGGCGCCGGTGCCGACCATCATGCGCGACAGCGGCAGGCCGCTGGCGGCGTAGGCGCTCATCACGCGCCGGCGCTGGTCGATCGAAAACGAGGTTGCCTCGCCCGTCGTGCCCAGCACGTTGAGGCCGTCGCAGCCATTATCCAACAGGAAGCCGGCCAGCGCGGTCGAACGCGCGCTGTCGGGATCGCCGGTGTGATCGACGCCGGTGGCAACGGCGGCGATCACGCCGTGCAGGGCCTTGGGGGTGGTCATGGCGGGCTAGCCTCACGGTGTCAGCGCCATGCACTAGAACAGGCCGCGGCGATCTTCAATCGGGCGACAAGCCGGTTAGCGCACCACGATGGTGGTGCCGCCCATACCTTCGCGTTCGACCAGGCCGAACAGGATGGCGGCGTTGCCGGGATCGAGCCGTACGCAGCCGTGCGAGGCCGGGCCGCCCAGGCGCGCGATGTCGTAGGTGCCGTGAATGGCATAACCGCCATGGAAGAAGATCGCATGCGGCATCGGCGCATTGTAGTAGACGCGGGAGAACCACCGCGCCGCCAGCATCTGCGGATGGTAGATGCCGGCCGGCGTGCCGAAGCCCGGCCGACCGGTCGACACCCGCCAGCGATAGCGCGGCGCGCCGTCGACGATGACGTCCATGGTCTGGCTCGACCGGTCGACATGCACCACGACCGCAGCCACAGCGCCGTCGCCAACCGACGCGACAGTCAAAATCAGAGCCGCCAGCACGCCGGCAGCCAACAAGCGGCGCATCGACGCCGATCCTTCTTTTCGCCTCGCCTGCAGCATTGCCGCCGGACCTGGAACTTGTAAAGTCGTCACCGCGGCGGTGGTTAAAGCGGTCGTGAAACGGCCGAAGCTTTTCGGTTAATCTGCCGCCATGGCGCCATTCGATCTGTTCAGCATCGGCCATTCCAATATTCCGGCGGATCGTTTTATCGCGATGTTGCGGGACGCCGGCGCCAATGCCGTCGCCGATGTGCGTTCGATTCCGGCGTCGCGCTTTTGTCCGTGGTTCTCCGCCAAGAATCTCGTCCCCTTGCTGTCGCGGGCGGGCATGACCTATCTGCCCTACGGCAAAGAGCTTGGCGGTCGTCCGCGCGATCAGACCCTTTATCGCGACGGCACTGCCGACTACGAGGCGATGGCGCGCCGCCCGGAATTTCGCGCCGGCCTCGACCGGCTGTCGGCCGATGCGGCCGGATTTCGGGTGTGCTTGATGTGCGCCGAGCGCGAGCCGCTCGATTGCCATCGCTGCCTGCTGGTGGCGCGTGCGCTCGCCGAGCGCGGATCGAGCGTCGGCCACATCCTGCATGGCGGTGCCATCGAGCCGCACGCCACGACGGAACGGCGGTTGCTGGCGCTGACCGAAGCAAGCGGCGACGATGCCGACCTCTTCGTCACTGGACAGAGCCAGCGACTCGCGGCAGCGTATCGCCGCCGCGCCCGCGCCGTAGCGTTTCGGGCCAAGCCAAGCTCTACGGGGGCGAACCGTGGCGCATGATCCCCAGAACCCGGCCTCCGGGATGGTCACGCGCCATCAATCCATGAGCCGATGATGCGCGCCCCCTTGCTCGCCGTTTTGTTGTTGCTGCTGGCGGCCCTGCCGCCGGCGCTGGCGCAGGACGCCGCGCCGGCGCCGGCGCCGGATACCGATACGCTCGATCCGACGCCGCCCGGCACGCTCCATCCGGCGCCGCTGCCGCCGCTCGCCAACCCGAACGCGCCGTCGACACCCGCCAAGCAGCTGTTCGGCAGGAAGACCGCGCCACTCGCCGGCGCGCCGCGCTCGATCGGCGGCTACGCCGACGGCTGCCTGGCCGGCGGCATGGCGCTGCCGATCAGCGGCCCGAACTGGCAGGTGATGCGCCTGTCGCGCAACCGCAATTGGGGCAATCCGGCGCTCATCGAGTTCCTCGAGCGCTTTGCCGATAACGCCAAGAAGGTCGGCTGGAACGGGCTTCTGATCGGCGACATGTCGCAGCCGCGCGGCGGCCCGATGATCACCGGCCACGCCAGCCATCAGATCGGCCTCGACGCCGATATCTGGTTCACGCCGATGCCCGATCACGTGCTGTCGCGCGAGGAGCGCGAGTTCGACGGCGCCGTCGATATGGTGGCGTCGGATCGTCTCGACGTCGATCCCAAGGTCTGGACGCATGCCCGAACCGATCTCATCCGTGCCGCGGCGCAGGATGCCGCGGTGACCCGCATCTTCGTCAACGCGGCGATCAAGAAGGCAATGTGCCGCGAGGCCGGATCGGATCGGGACTGGCTGGCGAAAGTGCGGCCGTGGTGGGGCCACGCCGAGCACTTTCACGTCCGCATCGCTTGCCCGGCCGACAGCCCGCAATGCAAGCCGCAACCGCCGGTGCCGGAAGGCGACGGCTGCGGCCACGAGATGGATTTCTGGTTCAAGGACTCGACGCTGCATCCGCAGCCGCCGGCGGTGCCGGCCAAACCGAAGCCCGGCATCACGCTTGCCGGCTTGCCGGCCGCCTGCAAGGACGTCGTGATGGCGCCGTAGTCAGAGCCCGGGCGTGCCGAAGATGGCGCGTTGCGCGATCGCGGCGAAAAACGTCAGCGCGCCGGCGCAAACGACGATGACGGCGACATAGAGCAATGATTGCCGCGGGTCGGATTTCATCAGTCGCGGCTGGCCGGACCACAGCACATAGGCGCCGTAGCAGCCGGTGAGAACGAGGAAGCGCAAGCCCGGCAGCAGCAGAAAAATCCCGCTCAGCCACACCGGGGTATAGGAATAGACCGCGAGCTTGGCGGCGCTGTCGAAGTCTTTTTGCGCGCCGAACAGCGGCGCCAGCAGATTGATCAGGACCGCCAGCAACAGCACCGTGACGACGGTCGCGACGTAACCGAAGACGGCGCCGAACAGGCCGTCGAAGATCGGTGTCCGCACCGTCCCGATGCCCGGCACGACCACGCCGATCACGCTGGTGCCGACGAGCCCGCACAGCGCCGGAACCAGCGCCAGCACCGCGACATAGCGGCTCAACAGATAAGCCAGATCGCCGGACTCGTGCTGGATCCTGGTCCATTCGGCGACGGGATCGATCAATATCGCCTTGGCGCGCGCCGCCGCGTTCATACCGTTGCGCCTTTGACCTCGGCGCGGATCATGGCGGCGCCCTTTTCGGCGATCATCATGGTCGGTGCATTGGTATTGCCGGAGGTTATCGCCGGCATCACCGAGGCGTCGACGATGCGCAGGCGCTCGATGCCGATGACGCGCAGCCGCTCGTCGACCACGGTCAGCGGGTCGCTCGGCAACCCCATCTTCGCCGTGCCGACGGGATGAAAGATGGTGGTGCCGATATCGCCGGCGGCTTTGATCAAAGCCGCCTCGTCGTCGCCGCGCGCCGTGGCGCCGGGCAAGTATTCGTCGGGATGGAACGGCGCCAGCGCCGGCTGCGCCGCGATGCGGCGTGTCAGCCGGATGGACTTGGCGGCGACGCGGCGGTCGTCGTCGGTCGAGAGATAATTCGGCTGGATGCGCGGCGGGTCGGCCGGATCGCGCGAGCGCAGCCGCACAAAGCCGCGACTGGTCGGCCGCAGATTGGCGACGCTCGCCGTGAAGGCGGGAAACGTGTGCAACGGCTCGCCGAAGCGGTCGAGCGACAGCGGCTGGATGTGAAACTGCAGATTGGCCCGGTCCTGGTCGCGGTCGGAACGCGTGAACAGCCCGAGCTGCGACGGCGCCATGGTCAGCGGGCCGCGCCGGAACAAGGCATATTCAGCCAGCATGCGGGCAAAGCCGAGCGGCGCGTGGTAACGCTGGTTGAGGGTGACGACGCCGTCGACCTTGTAGATCAAGCGCAACTGCAGGTGATCCTGCAGGTTGGCGCCGACACCAGGCCGATCGAGCACCACCGGGATGCCGTGGTCGCGCACGTGCGCCGCAGGCCCGATGCCGGACAGCAGCATGATCTGCGCCGAGCCGATCGAGCCGGCGGCCAGGATGACCTCGCCGCGAGCGCGCGCCGTGCGGGCTTGGCCGTCCTGGCGCCAGCGCACGCCGACAGCGCGGCGGCCCTCGCACACCAGCGCTTCGACCAAACATCCGGTTTCGAGCCGCAGATTGGCGCGCTTGAGCGCGGGTTTCAGGAAGGCGCTGGCCGCCGACCAGCGCCGCCCGCGCCGCTGATTGACGTGAAAGGCGCAGGAGCCCTCGTTGTCGCCAGAGTTGAAGTCCGGGATCGGCTTGATGCCGGCTTGTTCGGCGGCGGCGCCAAACGCATCGAGCAAATCCCAGCGCACCCGCGGCGCCGCGACGTGCCACTCGCCGCCGACCGCATGCGCGGCGCTTTCGCCGAGGAAATGATTTTCGTGCCGTTTGAAAAACGGCAGCACGTCGTTCCAGCCCCAGCCGTTCAAACCGAGTTGGCGCCAATGGTCGTAGTCGGCGGCTTGGCCGCGCATATAGATCATGGCGTTGATCGACGACGAGCCGCCGATCACCTTGCCGCGCGGATAATTGAGGCTGCGGCCGTTGAGGCCCGGCTCCGGCTCGGTTTTGAAACACCAGTCGGAGCGCGGATTGCCGATGGCAAACAGATAGCCGACGGGAATGTGAAACCAGATCCAGTTGTCGCGTCCGCCGGCTTCGAGAACGAGCACTTTGGCGGCGGCATCGGCGGACAGCCGATTGGCCAAAAGGCACCCGGCCGAGCCGGCGCCGACGATGATGTAGTCGTACTCGCCCTCGATGGTCTCAATCTCAGTCATAGGCTCGCGCGTCCTCCGGCAGAAAGCATAACATGCCGCGCCGTTGTCGGGCGACCGACCGCGACTGTGCGACAAACCCCGCCTTGTCCGCGTTGTGGCCGGGGCCTATTGTCGGCCGTAAGACCGGCGGTGCGCTGCGCGCGCGCCGTATCAATCTGGAACGACGGTTCCCTGACGCGGTCGTCTCAAACCCGATGTCTGGCGTAAGCCGGCGCGCCTTCTTGCGTGCACGGCTGAACCACTGGAGAACCGTCGTGCTCGAACGAAGATCACTTCTGGCGGCCGGTGTCGCCGCTATCGCGCTTGCCGCCGTGCCGTGCGCCGCCCAGGCGCAAAACAGGTCCATAACGGTCTTTGCCGCCGCTTCCATGAAGAACGCGCTCGACGACGTCGACGCCGCCTTCGGCAAGCAAAGCGGTATTCAGGTCGTCGCCAGCTATGACGCCAGTTCGGCGCTGATGAAGCAGATCGAAGGCGGCGCCCCGGCCGATGTGTTCGTCTCCGCCGATCTGAAATGGATGGATTACGGCTCGCAGAAAAACCTCATCAAGAACGATACCCGCGTCAATCTGCTCGGCAACGCGCTGGTGCTGATCGCATCGAAGACCTCCCAGATCGACCATGTGGACATCGCGCCGGGATTCGATCTCGCCAAGCTCGCCGGTGATGGGCGGATCGCCACCGGGGACGTGCAGGCGGTGCCGGTCGGCATCTACGCCAAGGCGGCCTTGGAAAAACTCGGCATCTGGGCAGCCGTGGAGCCGAAAATGGCCATGGCGGCCAATGTCCGCGCCGCGCTTATTTTGGTGGCGCGCGGCGAGGCCCCGCTCGGCATCGTCTATGCCACCGACGCCAGGGTCGAGCCCGGCGTGAAAGTGGTCGGTGTGTTTCCGGAGAGCTCGCACGATCCGATCATCTACCCGGTGGCGGCGACGGTGAACGCCAAGCCCGACGTCGCTGCGTATCTGGCGTTTCTGCGCTCGCCGGCAGCGAAAACGATATTCGAATCCTACGGCTTTACGGTCCTGGTATCCGGGTCGTGAGCGCGAGGCCTTTTTCACCTCCCCCTGCCGGGGAGGGTTGAGGACTGTGCTCGGCCTCTCAGCCGATGAATGGACCGCGGTCGAGTTGACGCTGCGCATTGCGGTCGTCGCAACCGCGTGCGCCCTGCCGTTCGGCATTGCGATCGGCTGGCTGCTGGCGCGCAAGGATTTCTGGGGCAAGACCGTGCTGAACGGCCTGGTCTTTCTGCCGCTGGTGCTGCCGCCGGTAGTCACCGGCTACCTGCTGCTCATCTCGTTCGGGCGGCGGGGGCCGATCGGCGCCTTTCTGTACGACCATTTCGGCATCGTGTTTTCGTTTCGCTGGACCGGCGCGGCGCTGTCCTGCGGCATCATGGGTTTTCCCTTGATGGTTCGCCCGATCCGATTGGCGCTGGAAGCGGTCGATCGCAAGTTTGAGGATGCCGCCGCCACGCTCGGCGCCAATGGCGTCCTGGTGTTCTTCACCGTGACACTGCCGCTGGCACTGCCCGGGGTCATTGCCGGGGTGGTGTTGTGCTTTGCCAGGGCTCTGGGTGAGTTCGGCGCCACCATCACCTTCGTCTCCAACATACCGGGCGAGACCCAGACCATTTCCTCCCTGATCTACACGCTGACCCAGGTCCCTGGCGGTGACGCCGCGGCCGGGCGGCTGGTCCTGATCGCGCTCGCGCTCGCATTCGCGGCGCTGTTCGCCTCCGAATGGTTGTCCCGCCGCGCGGCCATGCGCTTTCACGGGGATTGATCGTGCTTGCGGTCGACGTCGAGAAGCAACTCGGTGCGTTGCGGTTGAGCGTGCGCTTCCAGGCGGCCGGCGGCGCCACGGCTTTGTTCGGCCCGTCGGGCGCCGGAAAGACTTCCGTCATCAACATGATCGCCGGGCTGTTGACGCCGGATCGTGGCTCGATCGCGCTCGACGACGTCACGCTGTTCGCGGCCTCGCGCGGCATCGACATGCCGCCGCACCGGCGCCGCATTGGCTATGTGTTCCAGGAAGGCCGGCTGTTTCCGCATCTGACCGTTCGTCAGAATCTCGACTACGGGCGCCGCATGAACGGTCGAGCGCGCGATGCCAAGGAATTCGAGCGCATCGCCGCACTGCTCGATATCGGCCACTTGCTCGACCGCCGGCCGCGCCTGCTGTCCGGCGGCGAGCGCCAGCGCGTCGCCGTCGGCCGCGCGCTCTTGACGGCGCCACGCCTCCTCCTGCTCGACGAGCCGCTCGCTTCGCTCGATGCCGGCCATAAGCGCGAAATCCTGCCCTATCTGGTCCGGCTGCGCGACGACGCGGGCATTCCGATCGTTTACGTGAGCCACATGGCCGCCGAGGTGCGCCGCATCGCCACCAGCGTCGTGCGGCTCGATGCCGGGCATGTCGTGGCGACCGGCGGCCTCGAGCTTCTCCAGGAAGCCGACGCCGACGACCTCGACTAGAGATTTGAAATCGATGGTTTGTTCGAATGAATGCTGCGGGCTTCGTATTTGGCGAAGCCTGGCATGACCAATCGCGTGTTTCGCGCAAAACCGCGGCGGATTATGGATGGCAATGGATTCTTCGCCACCGCCGGTCAAACATGCGACGGCCTTGGGCGTGCTGTGCGGCGCGGGCGCGGCGTTGTGCTGGGCGCTCGGTTTCGTCGCCGCGCGCCACGGCGTCCTGATCGGACTGTCGCCGCTGGTGATTGCGCTGCATCGCTTCGTCTGGCCGGGCCTGGCGCTCATTCCGGTGCTGTCGGCGGATGGTTTGAAGAATCTCGGCGGCATGGGTTGGCGTCGCGGCATCGCCATCACCGTATTCGGCGGACTGCCGCTCGCGCTGTGGAGCTATATCGGCTACCTCTATGTGCCGCTCGGTCACGGCGCCATCATCCAGCCGTCCTGCGCGTCGCTCGGCGGCATGATCCTGGCGCGGTTGGTGCTCAAGGAAGCCTTGCCGGCGCGCCGCATCGTCGGTGCCTTGGCGATGGTGCTCGGCCTCGCTGTGATCGGCGCCGAGGCCTTGGGAACGATGGGCCGCGACGGCCTCGTCGGCGATCTGTTGTTCGTCGCGGCCGGCAGCTTTTTCGCGGTGTTCGGCATGCTGCTGCGGCTGTGGCGCATTGCGCCGATGCGCGCGGCCGCGGTCACCAGCGTGCTCTCGCTGGCCGGCCTGCCGATCCTGCTGCTCGGCACCGACAGTCTGGTCGCCGCCGGTTTCCTTGAAAACCTGATGCAGGCGGTGGTGCAGGGCTTGTTCGCCGGCGCCGGCGCGATCTATCTGTTCGCGCGCGCGGTCATCCTGCTGGGCGTCGGCCGCGCCGCCTTGTATCCGGCGCTGGTGCCGCCATTCACGCTGCTGATCGGCTTCCTGACGGTCGGCGAGGCGCCGAGCCTGTGGCAGCTGCTTGGTCTGGCGATCGTTCTGGTCGGCTTCCGGCTGACGCAGAAGGCCTAGATGCATGATCCGGAAAGTGGAAACCGGTTTTCCGAAAAGATCATGCTCAATCAAAATGCTGGAGCGTCGATCGATTCAATCTGAAACGATTGCGCTCTAGTTGTGAACTTTCAGGAGGTTGTCCATTCGGTCCTGACCAGGAACGCTGATGTTGCCAAACCTCAGTGATTCGCGGGGGACCGAATGGACACGCACAAGAATGCTCGTCTGACGCCAAAAGGTCGAGAGGAAATGGTACGCGCGGTGGTGGATGGTGGATTGACCAAGTCCGAAGCGGCGCGGCGCTACAACACCACGCCCAAGACCGTCGGCAAATGGGTGGAGCGCTTCCGCAAAGAAGGCGTGGAAGGCTTGTGCGACCGCTCGTCGCGCCCTCATTCATCGCCAGACCAAACTCCGCTCGCCACTGGCGACGCCATCGAAGTTTGGCGTCGCCAGCGCTACACGGGCGCGCAGATCGCCGCCAAAGTCGGCGTCTCGCCCGCAACCGTCAGTCGCATCCTCCGGCGGCGCGGGCTCAATAAACTCGCGGCGCTGGAGCCGGCCGAGCCGGTGCGGCGCTACGAGCGCGACAAGCCGGGCGAGCTCATCCACATCGACATCAAAAAGCTCGGCAAGTTCAACCAGATCGGCCATCGCATCACCGGCGACCGCAGCGGCCAGAGCAACAGCCGCGGGGTCGGTTGGGAGTACGTCCACGTTTGCATCGACGATCACTCGCGCATCGGCTTCGTCGACATCATGCCCGATCAGAAGAAGCGAAGTGCCACAGCCTTCCTCAAGGCCGCGGTCGCTTATTACGCAAGCCTCGGCGTCACGATCGAGCGCGTGATGACCGACAACGGCTCCTGCTATAAATCCTTTGCTTTCCGCCGCGCCTGCAAGCGTCTCAGTCTCCGGCATATCCGCACCAAGCCCTATACGCCCAAAACCAATGGCAAGGCCGAGCGCTTCATCCAGACCAGCCTGCGCGAATGGGCCTACGCATACGCCTACGAAAACTCTCGCCAGCGAAAACAGCAGCTGCCAACCTGGCTACACCGCTACAACTGGCATAGGCCGCACGCCGGCATCGGTGATAAAACACCCATCAGCAAACTCGGTCTCACCGAGAACAACCTCTTGAGGTTCCACATCTAGTCCTCCGGCCCGGCATACTTGCCGGCGGTCTGCGGAAACATCGACTTGACGATCTTGAACCGCGAGATGTCAACGGTAGCGTCCATGTGCAGGAAAATCGCGGCGTCGCGGAACAGCTTCTCGACGCCGAAATCGAGCATGACGCCGTTGCCGCCGTGCAGTTCGAGCGCGTGCTGGGCGACCTTGAGAATTTCCTCCGAGGCGAACACCTTGGCCATGTTGCACAGCGTGTCGGCGTCCGGCGCGTTGTCGTCGACGGCGCGCGACGCCCGCGCCAGCAGCGCCCGCACCGCTTCGATCCGGGTCGCCATGTCGGCGAGCCGTAGCGCCACCGCCTGATGCTTGATCAGGATGCGGCCGCCCTGCACGTAGTTCTGGGCATAATCGGCGGCGACTTCGAAGGCGCGTACGCCGACGCCGAGATTCTTCGCCGCCTGGATGATTTTGCCGGGCCGGAAATACACCGCGGCCTTGCCCAGCGCGTCGCCCTCGACCAGGAGATGATCGGCCGGCACCCGCATGTCCTCGAAGACCAGTTCGCCGTTGTTCATGAAGCGGCAGCCGACGGTCTCGTTGCAGCGCGCGATGGTGAGCCCCGGCGTGCCGCGCGGCACCAGAAAGCTCGACGTGCCCTGCATCATGCCGACCTGCGGATTGGTGTTGGCGTAGACCACAAACAGGCCGGCGTCGTAGCCATTGGAGATGAATTGCTTGCGGCCGTTGATGATCCATTCGCCGTTCTGCTTCACCGCGCGGGTCGTCATCGCGGCTTCCGGCACGTTGTAGGGCAGCCAGCGGTCGGAGGCGCCGCGCGGCTCGGTCAGGCAATGGGCCAGCAGGAATTGCGGGTCGGCCATCAGTCGGGCGAACCAGACCTCCTGCAGATGACGCGGCGCCAGGTTGCGGAGCAGCACCGACACTTTCCAGTTCTGCACCAGCTTGTCGGCGAGTCCGGAATCGCCGCGCGCGACCTCCTCGGCGATCAGCGCGAAGGTCTGCACCTCGCTGGTGCGGTCGAGCTCGATGCCGCCGAATTCCTCCGGCACGCCCAACGTGCGGATGCCGACCGTCTCGGCGCCTTCGAGGATTTCCGGCGGCAGCCGGTTCTCCGGCGTCATCGACCATTCGCGCTGCCAGTTGGTGCGGATGAAGGGGATGATGACGTCATCGACAAAATCGCGGCACGATTGCCGCATCAGGCGTTGTTCTTCGGAGAGGTCGGACGGCATGTCAGGCCGCCTTGCGGCTCGTCAGAAACTCGCCCATGCGGTCGAGCGCCTTCAGGATATTCGCGGTCGAGTTGGCGTACGACACCCGCATGTAGCCTTCGCCGAGCACGCCGAAGTCCGGCCCGCCGATCAGCGCGACGCCGGCGTCTTCCAGAAGCGCCGACGCCAGGGGCTTGGCTTTCCAGCCTGTGCGTTTGATGTTCGGGAAGGCGTAGAACGCGCCTGTGGGGGTGGCGCAGGACATGCCTGGCAGCTTGTTGAGGCCGGCGACCACGATCTTGCGCCGGCGATCGAATTCTTCGACCATCCTGGCCGGCTCGTCCTGCGGTCCGGTGAGCGCGGCAAGGCCGGCATATTGCGCCGACGCGTTGACGCAGGAATGCAGATTGACCGCGAGCTTGCGCGCATAGTCGTAAAGCTTGCCGGGCCAGACCGCATAGCCGAGCCGCCAGCCGGTCATCGCGTAGGTTTTCGACCAGCCATTGAGCAGGATCAGCCGGTCGCGGATCGACGGATACGACAACAGGCAGACATGAGTTTCGCCGTCATAGACCATGTGATCGTAAATCTCATCCGACATCACGGCGACGTCCGGATAGCGCTCGAGACCTTTGACGAGCTTGTCGACTTCCGTCTTCGGCGTAACGCCGCCGGTCGGGTTGGCCGGCGAATTGACGATCAGGAGCCGCGTCTGCGGCGTGATGAGGCTGAGCGTCTCGTCGGCCGAAAACGCGAAATTGTTCTCTTCACGGATCGGCACCGGAATCGGCCGCGCCCCGGTATATTCGATCATCGAGCGATAGATTGGAAAACCCGGATCGGGATAAAGAATGTCGGCGCCAGGCTCGCCGAACATCAGGATCGACATGAACATGGTCGGCTTGCCGCCCGGCATGATCATGACTTCGTCGGGTGACACGCTCACCTTGAATTGGCTGCCGAGGTCAGCGGCGACTGCTTCACGTAACGGCAGAATACCCACCGCGGGCGTATAGCCGTGATGACCATCGCGTAGCGCCTTGATGGCGGCCTCGACGATGAAGTCCGGGGTGCGGAAATCGGGCTGGCCGATGCCGAGATTGATGACGTCGCGGCCCGCCGCCATCAGCGCCACGGCGCGCGCCAGCACGGCGAAGGCGTTCTCCTCGCCGATCCGATCGAAAGCCGCGACGGTTTTCAGCATGGCGTCTCCCCGGAGTTTGTTGGCGCGGCAGTTCAGCCCAAACATCCGTCAAATGCAAACACCGGGGACGACAAGGCAGGCCGTGCAAAAGCAAGAAGCCCCGGACCTGGGTCCGGGGCTTCGAGCATTCCACGCCTAACGGCGTGAAACGAATTACCGAATGACGTTATCGTCCGCGCCGGACTCGCGCGAATAGGCGCTGCCGCTGCGGATCGCGCCGTTGGGATAGGTTCCCACGTCGGTGGGCGCGCTGCCGGTAGCGGAATTGTAAAGCTCCGGACGCGACGTCACGATGATGCGACTTTTGGGCGAAGGCAGGAGTTGCCAGCAATGCAATGCCCAGCGCCGACAGGACCAGCTTGGTGTTAAGCGTTTTCACTTTGTTTGCTCCGTTTACGGGTCACCCTTGGCCTCTTACGTATCCGATATTCTGCGCTGCACAAGAAGGCCGCGGCTCGCGACAGGTCACAAAATTGTTATGGAATACAGCATGTTAATGGAAAATTTATATGCGACTTCGTGTCGAAATGGTGCGCTGCAGTATATAACGGGATACCGCCCGTGACGCCGCTGGCGCGAAACGTCACAAAACCGGCACACAACGCCACGTGGCCGCAATTTATCCCTGCCCGTTTTTAACGTAGGGGGCGCCTGGGTGGGTCGCCGAAGGCATTAAATCGACATATCTAGTCCGGTGTCACGACGCCGGGAGACAGCGATGACGGATATTAAAAATTCGCAAGGTTCGCCGCCGCGGCGTCTGCGCTCGCAATTGTGGTTCGACAATCCGGACAATCCGGGCATGACGGCGCTGTATTTGGAGCGCTATCTCAATTACGGCCTGACGCGCGCGGAGCTGACGTCGGGCCGGCCGATCGTCGGCATCGCGCAGACCGGCTCCGATCTGAGCCCCTGCAATCGCCATCATCTCCAGCTTGCCGAGCGGGTGCGCGCCGGCATCCGCGATGCCGGCGGCATCGCCATCGAATTTCCGGTGCATCCGATTCAGGAGACCGGCAAGCGGCCGACCGCGGCGCTGGATCGCAATCTTGCGTATCTCGGCCTCGTCGAGCTGTTGTTCGGCTATCCGCTCGACGGCGTGGTGCTGATGACCGGCTGCGACAAGACCACGCCGGCTTGCCTGATGGCGGCGGCGACGGTCAACACACCGGCGATCGTATTGAGCGGCGGCCCGATGCTCGACGGTTATCATGACGGCAAGCTCGCCGGCTCCGGCACGGTGGTCTGGCAAGCCCGCCAGGACATTGCCGCCGGCAAGATCGACTACAAGGAATTCCTCGAGATCGTCGCCTCGTCCGCGCCGTCGATCGGGCATTGCAACACCATGGGCACGGCATCGACCATGAACGCCCTGGCCGAGGCGCTCGGCATGGCGCTGCCCGGCTGTGCCGCGATCCCGGCGCCGTACCGCGAGCGCGGCCAGATCGCCTATGACACCGGCCTGCGCGCGGTGGAAATCGTGCGCGAGGATCTGAAACCGTCGGACATCTTGACGCGCGCCGCGTTCGAGAACGCCATCGTTGCCTGCTCGGCGATCGGCGGTTCCACCAACGCGCCGATCCATCTCAACGCCATTGCCCGGCATGTCGGCATCGCGCTTTCGGTCGAAGACTGGGAGAAGGTCGGCTACGATGTGCCGCTCCTCGTCAACATGCAGCCGGCCGGACATTATCTCGGCGAGGATTATTTCCGCGCCGGCGGCCTGCCGGCGGTGCTGCGCGAATTGCACAAGGCCGGCCGGCTGCATGGCGACGCGCTCACCATCAACGGCAAGAGCGTTACCGAAAACATCGCACTGGCGAAATCGTCCAACGCCGAGGTCATCTTGCCTTACGACAAGCCGCTCAAGCCGCATGCCGGCTTCAAGGTGCTGCGGGGCAACCTGTTCGATTCGGCGATCATGAAGACCAGCGTGATCTCCGACGAATTCCGCCGCCGCTATCTCTGCGACCCCAAGGATCCGAATGCCTTCGAGGGCCGCGCCGTGGTGTTCGACGGACCGGAGGATTACCACCGGCGCGTCGACGACCCGGCGCTCGCGATCGACGAGCACTGTGTTCTGTTCATGCGCGGCGTCGGGCCGGTCGGCTATCCCGGCTCCGCCGAGGTGGTGAACATGCAGCCGCCGGCGGCGCTGATCAAAAAAGGCATCACCGCGCTGCCCTGCATCGGCGACGGCCGGCAGTCCGGCACCTCGGGCTCGCCGTCGATCCTCAATGCGTCGCCGGAGGCCGCGGTGGGCGGCGGGCTCGCTTTGCTGCGGACCGGCGACCGCGTGCGCATCGATCTCAACGCCGGCACCGCGGACGTCTTGATCTCGCCGGCCGATTTGGCCGAGCGCGCCGTAGCGCTGAAAAAGGCCGGCGGCTATCGTTACCCGCCGAGCCAGACGCCCTGGCAGGAAATCCAGCGCGCCATGGTCGAGCAGCTCAGCGCAGGCATGGTCCTGGAGCCGGCGGTGAAATATCAAGGCGTGGCCCAGAAATTCGTGCCCCGCGACAATCACTGACGTGCTACTGGCGCTACCGTCGAAACCGTAATGACGGGATCGGCGGTCGTGCCGGATTATCCTTCGACCGCATTATTTTCTCGACCGCAACGAGCTTTAGCCATGACCCGTCCATCGACTGCCGACAAACGCCGGACATTCCGGAAGCTTCACGACAGCGGCTGCTTCGTCATTCCCAATCCGTGGAACATCGGCAGCGCGCGCTATCTGCAGGGCCTCGGTTTCAAGGCGCTGGCGACGACCAGCTCCGGCGCCGCCCACGCCCAGGGCTATGCCGACGGCGCGCAGAGCCGTGACCAGGTCCTGGCGCATTTCCGCGAGCTCGCCGAAGCAACCGATGTGCCGCTGAACGCCGATTTCGAGGACGGTTTTGCCGGCGATCCCGACGGCGTCGCCGACAGCGTCACGCGCTGTATCGCCACCGGTGTCGCCGGATTGTCGATCGAGGACTCGCCAAACGACGCGGCGACGCCGCTCTACGACCTCGATCACGCGATCGCGCGCGTGAAAGCGGCGCGCGCGGCGATCGATCGCGCCGGCGGCGACGTGGTGTTCACCGCGCGCGCCGAAAACTTCATCCGCGGCGTCGACGACCTCACGGACGCCATTCGCCGGCTGGAGGCCTACGCCGATGCCGGCGCCGATTGCCTCTATGCGCCGGGTATCCGGACGCGCCAGCAGATCGAAGCGGTCGTCAAGGCGGTGGCGCCGAAACCGGTGAATTTCCTCAACAGCGGCGCGTTCGGCTTCACCGTCAGCGACCTCGCGGCGATGGGCGTTCGCCGCATCAGCGTCGGCGGTTCGCTCGCCCGCGTCGCGATGCACGCCTTCATCCGCGCCGCCACCGAGATCGCACAGGACGGCAAGTTCGACAGCTTTGCCGGGCTGATCAGCAATCCCGAGCTGAATAAATTCTTTGCCGCGGATCGCAAGAAACCGCCCTCATGATCGATTCGGAACCGCATCCGCTGACCGGCCAGCCGGTCGGCTTGCCGGTCGATACAACGCCGGCGCAGCGTCCCGGTCCGGTGACGCTGAAGGGCCGCCATGGCCACCTCGAAAAGCTCAAGCCTGAACACGCCCGCGACCTGTGGCAGGTCTTCGCCGGCCATGACCAGGTCTGGACCTATATTTCCACCGACGGGCCATTCGCGAACTTCGGCGCGTTTGAAGCGTTTATCGCCCCGCGCGCGGCCGCGGCCGATCCGTACGCCTATGCGATCGTCGATATCTCCGGGCGGGCCGTTGGCTATTTCACGCTGCTGCGGATCGAGCCGCAGATGCGGGTCATCGAGGTTGGTCACGTGCTCTATTCGCCGGCGCTCCAGCACACGCCGCTTGGCACCGAAGCGCAATATCTGCTGGCGCGCTACGTGTTCGAGACGCTGCGCTACCGGCGTTATGAATGGAAATGCAATGCGCTCAACGCGGCGTCGTGGCGAGCCGCGTTGCGCTACGGGTTCGTTTACGAAGGCACGTTCCGTCAGCACATCATCGCCAAGGGCCGCAACCGCGATAACGCCTGGTTTTCCATGCTCGATGGCGAGTGGCCGGCGCGCAAGGCCAATTTCGAGCGTTGGCTTGAGCCGGACAATTTCGATGGCGACGGCCGACAAAAGCTCAGCCTTGCCGCGTTGAACGGACAGAAGGGTTCCAAACCATGAGCAGCAGACTGTCAGGCAAAGTCGCCCTGGTGACCGCGGCCGGCCAGGGCATCGGCCGCGCCATCGCCGAGGCGTTTATCGCCGAAGGCGCCAGCGTGATTGCGACCGACGTCGCTCCCGACAAGGTCAACGATCTGAAAGCCAGCAAGCGGCTCAAGCTCGACGTGCGCTCCGATGACGACGTCAAGGCGCTGGCCGACGCGGTCGGGCGCGAATTCGGCGCGCTCGATATCCTGGTGAATTGTGCCGGCTATGTGCACAACGGCACCGTCCTCGATTGCGGCAACAAGGATTGGGACTTTTCGTTCGACCTCAACGTCAAGTCGATGCACCGCACCATCAGGGCTTTCCTGCCGGCGATGCTGGAGAAAAAAGCCGGTTCGATCGTCAACATCTCGTCGGCGGTATCCTCGATCCGCGGCGTGCCCAACCGCTACGCCTACGGCGCCACCAAGGCCGCGGTGATCGGCCTCACCAAGGCGGTCGCCGCGGATTTCATCAAGCAGGGCATCCGCTGCAACGCGGTTTGCCCGGGGACGATCGAATCGCCTTCGCTGGAGGAACGCATCGCGGCAGTGTCGAAAGAAACCGGCCGGCCGGCCGACGCGGTGCGCCAGGATTTCATCGCCCGCCAGCCGATGGGCCGTCTCGGCACGGCGCAGGAGGTCGCCAACCTCGTGCTCTTCCTCGCCAGCGACGAGGCTAGCTACATTACCGGCCAGCCGCATCTGGTCGACGGCGGGATGGCATTGTAGATCGCTATTCCGAGGCTCTCGCTCTCCTCGCGCTCGGTCGGAAGGACGCCAGGGGCCGCAGATGCACATTCTGATCACCGGCGCCGCGGGGATGATCGGCCGCAAGCTGACGGCGCGCCTCGTGCGCGACGGCGCACTCAACGGCCGCACCATCGAGAAGCTGACCTTGTTGGACGTCAGTGCGCCGCAACTGCCGGAAACGTTTGCCGGCAGCGTCGACACGCGCGGGGCCGATATTACCGATTCCGCTGCCGCCCGCGCGGCCATCGCCGACCGGCCCGCGGTCATCTTCCACCTGGCCGCGGTCGTCTCCGGCGAGGCCGAGCTCGATTTCGAGAAGGGCGCCAGCGTCAATCTCGACGGCTCGCGCGCGCTACTGGAAGCTGTCCGTACGGCCGGTGAGGCCTATCGGCCGCGGCTTGTTTTCACGTCCTCGATCGCGGTGTTCGGCGCGCCGTTTCCGGCGGCGATCGCCGACGACTTCCATTCAACGCCGCTGACCTCCTACGGTACGCAGAAGGCGATCGTCGAGCTGTTGCTGGCCGACTACACCCGCCGCGGCTTCGTGAACGGCATTGGTATCCGGCTACCGAGCATCGTGGTGCGGCCGGGCCGGCCGAACAAGGCCGCGTCGGGGTTCTTCTCCTCGATCATCCGCGAGCCGCTGGCCGGCGAGGAGGCGGTGCTGCCGGTCGAGGACAGCGTGCTGCATTGGCATGCGAGCCCGCGCGCCGCCGTCGGATTTCTCATTCATGCGGCGGGCGTGAAGGGCGACCAGCTCGGGCCGCGGGTCAGCCTCACCATGCCGGGCGTGTGCTGCACGGTCGCCGAACAGATCGCGGCGCTGCGCCGCGTCGCGGGCGAGGCGGTCGCGTCGCGCATCCGCCGCGAGCCGGACCCGCTGGTGGCGCGCATCGTCGCCGGCTGGCCGAGCCGGTTCGAGCCGCGCCGCGCACGCTCGCTCGGCTTCGCAGCCGAGGCGTCATTCGATGAGATCATTCGGGTGCATATCGCGGACGAGCTCGGCGGCAAGATCGCCGTCTGACAGCCGTCAAAAACCTTTCCACCCAAGGACTTCCGGCCTATCTGTGCCGCCATGCGGTTTGTTTCCACGCTTATCCCGGCCACATTGGTCCGCCGTTACAAGCGGTTTCTCGCCGACGTGGTCCTTGAAAACGGCGAGATGCTGACGGTTCACGTCGCCAATCCGGGGGCGATGACGGGACTCGATCGGCCGTTTTCACCGATCTGGCTGTCCGATTCCGGCAACCCGATGCGCAAGCTGCCTCTGACCTGGGAATTGGTCGAAGTGGACTTCGGCAACGGCGCGGAGCTGGTCGGTGTCAACACGGCGTTCCCCAATGCGCTCGTTGCCGATATCATCGAAACCGGATTGATCCCGGAATTGCGCGGCTATGCCTCGGTCCGGCGCGAAGTGAAATATGGCTTGAATTCCCGGGTCGATTTTCTGCTCGAAGGGCCGGCACAACGGCCTTGCTACCTGGAAGTCAAGAACGTCCATCTCATGCGCAAGCCGCGGCTTGCCGAATTTCCGGATTGCGTGACGGCGCGCGGCGCCAAACATCTCGACGAACTGGCCGCAATCATCCGGACCGGGGCGCGCGCCGCCACGCTCTTTGTCATCCAGATACCGTCGGCGGATCGCTTTGCCGTCGCCCGCGATATCGATTCGGCGTATGGCACGGCGTTCGATCGAGCGCGCGCCGCCGGCGTCGAGATGCTGGCATGGCGTTGCGCCGTAACGATCGACGGCATCGAGATCGCGGCGCCGGTTCCGATCATCGGCGGCTGACCGTTCCGCCGGCAGCCGCCGGGCTTGCTTGCGTTGCGCGCGCCTATGCTTACATTGCGGCAGTGCCGCGATGCCGGGCCGCTTGCCTCGCAGCCGGGGCTCCAATACGGGATCGCTTTTCCAATTCCACCATGACCTATGTGGACGCGGCCTCGGTGCCGCTGCGCAAAACCGGCCAGATCAAGATCTACGGCGCTGCCGCCTTCGCCGGGATGCGCAAGGCCGGCCGGCTTGCGGCCGAGTGCCTCGACATGCTGGTCGGCGAGATCAAGCCGGGCATCTCGAGCGAGCGGATCGACCGGCTGGTCTATGAGTTCGGCCGCGACAACGGCGCCATGCCGGCGACGCTGATGTATCGCGGCTATCGCAAGGCGACCTGCACCTCGGTCAATCACGTGGTCTGTCACGGCATCCCGGGCGAAAAGCCGCTGCGCGAAGGCGACATCGTCAACGTCGACGTGACGCTGATCCTGGATCACTGGCATGGCGATTCCAGCCGCATGTATGCGGTGGGCGACATTCCGCGCCGCGCCGAACGGCTGATCGAAGTCACCTACGAGGGCATGATGCGGGGTATCGCCGCGATCAAGCCCGGCGCCACCACCGGCGATATCGGGCATGCCATCCAGTCCTACGTGGAGGCCCAGCATATGAGCGTGGTGCGCGATTTCTGCGGCCACGGCCTGGGCCGGCTGTTCCACGACGAACCGAACATCGTGCATGTCGGCCGGCCGGGCGAGGGCATCGTGCTCAAGCCCGGCATGTTCTTCACGGTCGAGCCGATGATCAATCTCGGCCGGCCGCACGTGAAGGTGCTGTCCGACGGCTGGACCGCGGTGACCCGCGACCGCTCCCTGTCGGCGCAATTCGAGCACTCCGTCGGTGTCACCGATACCGGCGTGGAGATTTTCACGCTGTCGCCCAAGGGCCTCGACAAGCCGCCCTATCCGGCGTAAATCGGCCGCCGAAATCCGATTGCAAATTCCCGTGATCCGGGCATCCTTGCCGGCAGCGGTTCGCCCGCGTCCGCGGTCGCCGCCGCTGGGTCGGGATTGGGCTGCGTCCGAATTCCCATGTTGGAAAAGAAGCGCGAGGGTGAAGGCGGCTTCGCCGAGGCCACGCCGCATTATTACGGCCATCGCGAGCGGTTGCGCGAACGCTTTCGCGTCGCCGGCGCCGACGCGCTGTCGGATTACGAGCTCCTGGAATTACTGCTGTTCCGCGCGCTGCCGCGGCGCGATGTCAAGCCGCTGGCCAAATCGCTGCTGGAAAAGTTCGGCTCGTTCGCCGAGGTGATCGCCGCGCCCGAGGCGCGGCTTGGCGAGGTGAAGGGGCTGGGGGAAGCCTGCATCACCGACCTCAAGATCGTCCAGGCGGCGGCGCGCCGGCTGTTGCGCGGCGCGGTCAAGAAGCGGCCGGTGCTGTCGTCGTGGTCGACGGTGCTCGATTATTGCCGCACCGCGCAGGCGTTCGCCGACCGCGAGCAGTTCCGCGTGCTGTTTCTCGACAAGCGCAACCAGCTTATTGCCGATGAATTGCAGCAGATCGGCACCGTCGACCACGCGCCGGTCTATCCGCGCGAGGTGGTCAAGCGCGCGCTCGAATTGTCGGCCACGGCCATCGTTCTGGTGCACAACCATCCGTCAGGCGATCCAACCCCGTCGCGCGCCGACGTCCAGATGACGCAGCAAATTATCGCGGTGGCGTCGCCGCTCGGCATTGCGGTGCACGACCACATCATCGTCGGCAAGGACGGGCACACGAGCCTCAAGGGACTGAACCTGATATGACGGCTGCATGGTCAGCCGGCCAAAGCCGGGGCGCGCACATGGCTGCGTTGACGGATTACTGCGATCCCAGTTAGTGTTTTGCCACTGGGGACGTGAGCAGCGGGGGCGGTTATGTCACAGTTGTGGTCGACACTGCGTCTTTGTGCGACGGGCTTGCTTTTCGGTCTGCTGGCGACGTCATTGTCCGGTATCGCGCGGGCGGACTGCCAAGCCGGTTACGGCGCTTGTCCGGCAAATCTCGGCGGCGGCTGCGCGCCGATAGGCAGCGTATGCTGCCCCGGCGGCTCCCACGTCGCGGCGGGGCAGACTTGTCCACCGGAAGCGACCGGTAATTACGGCGCTACCGCCGCCGGCATCAACGGCGATCAAGTCGGCGTCGGCTATTCGACGAATTATTCGACCCAATCGGGCGCCGATACCAAGGCCTTGCAGGAATGCGAGGCCCGCACCAACAACTGTCAGGTGGTGGGCCGGTTTTGGAATGGCGGCTGCGGATATATTACGACCGCCAAAACCAATGGCACATGCTACGGCTATGGCTCGACCCCCGACATAGCGCTCAAGGAATGCCAATCGCGGGGTTGTACCTGTCAGACCCCGATCGGCGGCTGCACCGCCGCACCATGACGGGTTAACGGGCGGGGTTTGGCCGCTGTTTGCCGCCGTGCCGCCTGTCGGCGGACGGCCAAATGGACTATTGGCGCAAAACACCGGGCTTGCGGATGAACGCCGGCATTGTCGGCGCTTGAATAACAGTTGCCATCCATTATGCTCGACCCATGATCAGTTTCGACGTCTTCATCAGCTATTCGAGTAAAGACAAGGCTGCGGCCGACGCGTCCTGCGCGGCGCTGGAAAGCGCCGGGGTCCGCTGCTGGATGGCGCCGCGCGACATCACCCCGGGCACTGACTGGGGTGAAGCCATCATGATGGCTTTGGATCATTGCCGCGCGATGGTTCTTATCTTCTCGGCCAGCGCCAATAGCTCGCCGCAAATCCGCCGCGAGATCGAACGCGCCGTCAACCGTGGCGTGCCGATCCTGCCGGTTCGCATCGAGGACATCGTCCCGACCAAGGCGCTGGCGTACTTCATGGGGCCGGTGCACTGGCTGGACGCCATGACGCCGCCGCTTGATAGCCATCTCAGGCGGCTCGCCGAGGTGGCCAAGACGATCTTGCGTCCCGCACCCGATACCTCTGCCGCCGCCGCCGAGGCGCAACCGGATGCAATCGCGGCGCTGGTATCGGCTATTCCCACGCCGACGCCCATGCCTCCGCCTAGCCAGCCGGCGCCGGGCCCGTCGCTGGAACAAAAATCGACCAAGGCCGCCGAACCAAAGGATCCGTTTGCGGAGCCGAAACCTGGCGCCCGGGCGCCGGCAGCCACCCAGCTCGTTCCGATCATTATTGCCGCCGTCGTGGCCTTGCTGGGCGTGGGATTTGGCAGCTGGGCAATTGTGAGCAATCGCGCGAAGCCGGTGCCGCCGCCATCCGATCAACAAACGGCCGCCGTGACGTCGAAGGCGACGACGGCGCCGGCGGCCGTCGTCCAGCCGGGGTCCCCGACGACCGTCGTAGGCCCGCCCCCCGTGGTCGTGGCCCCGCCCTCTGTTGCGGTCGCGGTGCCGAACGATCCAAATGTCGACACGGCCGCCGTCACGCCCGCGCCCGCAACTCCGTCCCCTGGCGCGAAGGGCAATTACGGCGCGACTGCCGCCGGTATCAGCGGCGACAAGGTTGGGGTCGGCTATTCCACCAATTATTCGACCCAGTCCGCGGCGGACGCCAGGGCCTTGAAGGAGTGCGAGGCGCGGACCAACAACTGCAAGGTCATGGGCCGCTTCTGGAACGGCGGATGTGGATACATCACCACCGCGTCGTCCGACGGAACATGCTACGGCTATGGGGCGACCGCCGCGGAAGCGCTCAGTGAATGCCAGTCCAGAGGATGCAAGTGCCAGACGCCGATCGGCGGCTGCACGGCAACGCCGTAAGGCCTCGGCGGCGAGCCTCGGACATCGGCGCTCCTGCGAGGATTAGCGCGATCCTTCCGACCGATTGATTGCCGAGCGTATTGCGGCCAGCCGCCGATCACCGCACCGGCGCGGCGACAGGCCATTCGACCGGCGACGCGGTGCGGCCGGCGACCTTTGCGGTCACAGCTGCGGCGTCATCGGGTGCGCTCGTCCCGGCCCAGGTGATGTAGCGGTCCGGACGAACCAGAATGAGCTTCGCCTCGTATTCGACGCGACGGTCGCGGTAAGTGTCGCGGACGACCTTCAAGGGAATATTCAGGGCTTTTGCTGCGCCGGTAAAAGCCAGCACCGACCGGTCGTCGCTGTCGAAGGCCAGCAAGGTGAATCCCGCACCGAGTTCCTCGAAAACGTTCTTGCCGGAGCTGAGCAGCTGCGGCGGCAAATGGTGTCCGGCGCGGGCCTTGAAGCTGTGCGAGCCGCGGGCGCTGCTGGTGCCACCGGGCGGACCCAATACGATCGACGAGCCCTCGTAATGCGGCTCATAGGTCAGCACCCGCGGCGCGGCGGCGCCGGCGTGATCTTTCCAGGCTCGCTCGAATTCGGCCTTGTCGCGGTCGGGGCTGTGGCGTGCCAGAAACTCGGCGTCGCGCTGGATGCCGGCGGCGATGAAGTCTTCCGCGGTCTCCTTGAAAATAGGGCGCCGTTCCTCGGTATAGCTTTGCAGCAGCGCGTCGCTGCCCCAGCCGTCGAACTTGGCGGCGAGCTTCCAGCCGAGATTGGCGACGTCGTCGAGCCCGTTGTTGAGGCCGTAACCGCCGTAAGGCGGATGCGAATGCGCGGCGTCCCCGGCAATGAAGGCGCGGCCGACCTGATAGGTTTCGGCCACCGCGATGCGCAGATCCCAGAACCCGACGTAATCGAAGTCGCAGGCGAACGGGAAGCCTGCGACCTTCTGCAACAGGCCGTGAAAATCGTAATTGTCGCGGGTCGTATTCAACGGCACCGGCGCATGAAAGAACCAGCGTTCGCCGACGTCGACGCGGCCGAAGAATTGCCAATAGCCCTTGAGTGCCGGATGCAGCACCCGATAGGTGGAACGCGGCGGAAAGCGTTTGAGTTTTTCATGCAGCTCGCGTGAACGGAACAGCGCCAGCACCATCGTTTGATCGAAATCCGATCCGCTGCGCTCAATGCCGATTTGCCGGCGAACCACCGAATGGCCGCCGTCGCAGCCGACCACGTAGTCGGCCTCCAGCACTTCGCGAACCTTGCCATCGTCTTTGACGATGGTGATGCGCGCGCCGGCGTCGTCCTGTTCGATCTTGTCGGCGGTCCAACCGAACCGCGCCTCGACACTATCAAGCCGCGCCATGCGCTGGCGCAGAACGTTCTCGACCAGATATTGCGGCAGCCTTTCGTTGGGTTCGAAGTAGTAGGAATTGACGATCTCGCGCAGCGGCGGCGCGTACCAGTAGTCGCTGCTCAGGTCGCGATAGGCGACGATGCCGCTCATCGGATATTCCGGCGGCAGCATGCGCGCGGCACGCACCGCGTCGGCAACGCCCCAGGCGTGCAAGTGCTCCATCGAGCGCTGCGTCAAATTCTGTCCCTTGGGAATGCGCTGCGGTTCGGAGCGCCGTTCTATAACGGCGCATGAGACGCCGCGAAGTCCCAGTTCGACGGCAAGCGCGACGCCGACCGGGCCGCCGCCGACGATGACCACCTGATGCCGCTTGTTCATTGTCCTCCACCTGTTGTTCCGAGTGTCTGGGCGCCGCGGGGCGTCGTCAACGGCCGATGGCCTGGCGCGCTTTTTCAAAGATTGCCGGCGAAAACGTGGCGAAATGCTTCAGCAGCTCCTGCACGTCATCGGCGGTCGCTGGGTCGATATCGAGACCAACTCTATCGGCCTCGTCGAGGAAATCCTTGTCTTTCATCGTCGCCAGGAACGCCGCGCGAAGCGCCGCCAGCCGGTCCGGCGGAATGCCGGGCGGCCCGGCCAACGGGCGCCCGAGCACGAGTTGCTTGAAGTGAAGTTCCAGCACGGCGCGATCGTCGTCGGTCTTGGCGTAATCGAAGACGCTTGGAATGCCGCCAAACTCGGTCGATCTTTGGCTGCCCATCTGAATGACGAGTTTCAGGCGGCCGGAATTGACGTCGTCATGATACTGCGACTTGATCGACGACGCATAGAACCCGCATTCGCCGTTCACTTCGCCGCGGCGCATGGCAAGATCGATATCGCGGGTGCCGGCGTAACCCGGGATCACGCGGATGTTGGCGCGGAGCACGTTCTTGAGGATCATGGGGTGCTGGTAGGTGATTGCCGCCGGCGCGCCGCCGCCGAAGATCGTTTCCATGTGCAGCATGTCGTCGAACGTTGCCGGCGCGCCCGGCCCCTGCCAGACCCCGCAATAGGCGATGTCTTGTGACATGCTGCCGATCCAACTGAATTTGGCCGGATCGAACAGCGCGGCCTTATTGCCGAGCAGCGGCTCCATCGCCGCCGACGAGGCAAACATGCCGAGTACCGTGCCATCGTTGGGCTGATCGTTGTAGATATGGTTGGCCGCGGTCATCGATCCCGCGCCGGGCATGTTCGACGGCACTACCGAAGGGTGGCCCGGGATGAAGCGGCCATAATAGCGCGCCAGCAGCCGGACATAGGTGTCGTATCCGCCGCCGGGCGGAAAGCCGGCGATCAGCGTCACCGTCTTATGGCTGTAGAAGTCGGAGATCGCGTCTGCCCAGGCGCAGGAGATCCCGAGGACTCCAAGCAGCGCAGCAACGCCCAGGCAACGCAGCACCCTGTCGAATGGTCCGATGCCCGGCATGCAGCAAGTCAAGTTGTCACTGCCGGACCAGCAGAACGGGATCGGGCGTTTCCGGAACGCGCTGCCAGGTATTGGCGTCATTCTCTTCGAAACGCCACGCCGGTCCGCGCGGCGCCAGCAGCACCAGATCGCCGTTGTCCATGTGCCACGCCGTGGGGCCGAACCGGGTGACCAGCGCATCGCATCCGGGCTTGAGCTTCAGCGGCAAATCACCGGCGCCGGCGGCAGCCGCGGCGTTGCCGAGGGTGAGCAGGCAGATCGGCTTACCGGTGCCGCGCGCGATGGCCCAATCGCCGATCATGTCGTCGGCCGTGCGGATTTGCACGGCCGCGGCGGCCTGGAGAATGTAACGGCCCTCCTCCGGCCTGAAGCCGTCGAACATGCCGCTCTCCACTTGGGTGAGTTCGAGCACCGGGCCGCCTTGGGGATCGACCAGGCGCAGATTGCCGAAGTTGTCGACGGCCCAGGCGGTCATGTCCTTGATGGTGGGAAAGACATTCACGCAGTTCTTGTCGGTATCGAGTTCGTGGCCGCCGGGTACGGCGTCGTTGCGGAAATTGAGCTTGCACACCTTGTCATGGTCGGCGTTGGAAAGCTCCCAGGCGCCGATCATGGCAGCGACGGGATCGGCGGCCGGGTTTTGCGGCGGTGCGGCCTCTGGAGCGGCTGGTTGCACTTGCGGGGTCGCGCTTGGCGGCGCCGCGTCCTGCGCCAGCGCGCCGCCGCCGCCGAGGCTACCCGCGAGGGCCGCGACAATGACAACGCTGCACGCACGACTCATGCCTGAACTGCCCGCTGTTGCGCGGCAACGCTACCACGCCCGTCCCGCAGGGTCATGCCGGTCGGGCGGCGCGGCCCGCGGCGCCGATGACTCATTGCTCGCGCGACCAGGACCGCCAGGGCGTTTCCGGAACGGGCGTCAGCGGCGGCTTGCCGGCCGCCCAGGCCGCGATGTTGTCGACGATAAGCTGGTCCATCTTGTCGCGGGTGTGAACCGATGCGGAGCCGACATGGGGCAGCAGCACCACGTTGTCCATAGCGAGCAGTTCGCTCGGCACTTCCGGCTCATTGAGGTAGACGTCGAGGCCCGCCGCCATGATGCGCTTTCCCGACAGCGCCTCGATCAAAGCCGGCTCGTCGACCACCGAGCCGCGCGCCATGTTGATCAGAATGCCATCGGGGCCGAGAGCCTCCAGCACCTCGGCATTGATCAGATTCTGCGTCGACGGACCGCCCGGCACGATGACCAGCAGAATATCGACCGCCCGTGCCATCTCGACGAGATTCGGGCAGTGCAGATAGCCGACGTCGCGGCGCGGCCGGCGGGTATGATAGACGACCGGCACGCCGAAAGCGTCGAGCCGCCGCGCGATGGCCTGGCCGATGGCGCCCATGCCGACAATGCCGACGGTGCGGTTACGCAGCGTTGCCTTGGTCAGCGGGTAGCCGCGCTCGCGCCATCGGCCGGCGCGCAGGAAGCGCTCGGCTTGCGGCAATTCGCGCACCGTGCACAGCAGCAGGCCGAGCGCCGTATCGGCGACTTCTTCGGTCAGCACATTGGGCGTGTTGGTGACGATCACGCCGTGCGCCGCGGCCCATTTCACGTCCATGTGGTCGTAGCCGACGCCGAAGCTCGACACGATCTGGAGCTTGGGGAAGCGCGCCATGAAGCTGCCGGGAATGAGCTCGGTGGTGGCGCTGCAGGCAATCGCACCGATCGCCGCATGAGCGGCTACGAACGTGTCGGCGTCTTCGGCCTCGGCGACCTTATGAACCGTGCAGACCGCTTCGAGACCGTTGACGACGACGGGCTTGAGCGGCCCGATCAGCAGCACCTCACGCTTGTCGGCGGCCATGCCTTATCCTCTGTTCATACCAGCATGCTCACCGGCGTTTCCATGAGATCCTTGAAAGCGGCCAGCAGTTCCGCCGCCTGCGCGCCATCGATCACCCGATGGTCGCAGGACAGCGTCGTCGTCAACATGCTGGCGAAGGCTACCCCGCCTTCCGGCGTCTCGATCGCCTGACGGCGCGCGGCGCCGACCGCGAGGATCGTCGCCTGCGGCGGATTGATGATGGCGGAGAATTCGCGCACCGCGTACATGCCGAGATTGGAGATGGTCGCGGCGCCGCCCTGGTAGTCCGCAGGTCGCAGCGTCTTGTCGCGGGCGCGCGCCGCCAGATCCGTCATCTCGCGGGCGATGGTGCTGACCGATTTGGTCTCGGCGTTGCGAAGGATCGGCGTAATCAAGCCGCCGTCGAGCGCGACCGCGACGCCGAGGTCGGCGTGCCGAAAGCGCAAGATGCGGTCGCCCGCCCACACCGCATTCGCGGCCGGCACGCGCTGCAGCGCCAGCGCCAAGGCGCGAATGACGAAGTCGTTGAGCGAAAGTTTAAATGAGGGAGTGCCATCTTTGTCTTTGGGCGCGGTCGCGTTGGCTTCCTTGCGAAGCGCGATCAGACGGTCGATCTCGATATCCGTGGTGAGATGAAAATGCGGAATGGTCTGGACCGCCTGGGTGAGCCGCGCCGCGATGGTGCGGCGCATGGCGTCGAGCGGCACTTCCTCGTAGCTGCCGGGCGCGTACAGGGCCTTGATCTCGGCGGCGGCCGGCGCTGGCATCAACGACGCAACGGATGACGGAGAAGGCCGCGGCGCCGTTTCGATATCGCGGGCCACGATGCGGCCATGCGGGCCGGAGCCGCGCGCCGTCGCCAGATCGATGCCGGATTCCGCAGCCAGCCGGCGCGCCAGCGGCGTGACCGAAATGCCGCCCGGCAATCGCGCCGGGCCGAAATTGCGCTCGGGGGTGCGTACCTCGAAGAACGGATCGAGCGGTACGGTCGTCCGCTCGTCGCCGCGAAGGCGGGGACCCGGAGACTGGATTGCCGCCCTGGCGGGAATGGGCGGAGCTGGAGCAGCAGTGCGTTCAGTTTGAGGGGGCGCCGCCGCGGCTGGTTGATGGGCCGGCGCCGCGGCGCCGTCTGCGATCACCGCGACCACGGCGCCGACCAGCGCAACCTCGCCGGCCGGCACGAGGATTTCGGCGAGCGTGCCGCTCGTGGTCGACGGCACTTCCATCGACACCTTGTCGGTCTCGATCTCGAACAGGTTGTCGCCCGGCTTGACCGGCTCGCCGGCCGACTTGAACCATTGGGTGATCTTGCCCTCGGCGACCGTCTCGCCGAGCTGCGGCATCAGCACATTCATGGCCGCCCTCGGCGCCCGCTCACTTGATCCGTTCCCAAATCACTTCTGTCGTGGTGCCCATCGGACGCAGGATCAGGCGGTCGCCGACAAATTCGTAGCCGCGCACGAGATCGCCCTTATCGCCGGGCTGGACGCTGCCCTGACGGTGATGCGTGACGGTGCGGGCCCGCTCATCGATCGAGTAGGTGCCGAAATAGGCGACGTGTCCGTCGAGCGCCGCCTTCGCTTCCTCGCCGGTCGGCTTGTCGCCGGCCTTGGCGACGTCGCGATCGGGCGCGACCTGGCACGCCATATGGCCGTGCGCGTCGTAGATGATGATGCCCTGCGGATGAGCGCCCTGACCGGGGCGCGGTTTGCCGTCTACCGTCGAGCCGAGGTGGCGCCACGAGCCGGTCAGGCGCTCCCGGTCGGATTGCGCGCCGCTCATTTGATCCGCTCCCAGGTGACTTCCAGGGTCGAATTGGGCGGCCGCAGCACCAGGCGATCGCCGATAAATTCGTAGCGCCGGACCAGATCGCCGCCCTCGCCCGGCTGCAGATTGTCGAGGCGATGATGTGTCACCGTGCCGGCCTGCTCGTCGATGGTGTAGGTGCCGAAATAGGCGATGTAATCCTTGAGCGCGGCAAAGGCCTCGTCGGGCGTCATCACCGCGCCGGCACGCTTGCGCTCGACATCGGGCGCGATCTGCACCGCCATCTCGCCGTGCGGGCCGTAATAGATCATGCCTTTCGGGTTGGCGCCGCGATCCCAGTTGCCGCCGTTGATGCGGGTGCCGACGTAACGCCAGGCGCCGATCAGCTTTTTGGCAACCGCACTGTCGGACATGGTCTGCGCGCTCACCACGTCACCGCGATGTATTGCGTCTCCAGATACTCCATCAGGCCTTCGTGCGCGCCTTCGCGGCCGAGGCCGGACTGCTTGACGCCGCCGAACGGCGCCGCGGGATCGGACACCAGCCCGCGGTTCAATCCGATCATGCCGAACTCGAGCTGCTCGGAGACGCGCATGCCGCGGCTTAAATCCTTGGTGTAGAGATAGGCGACAAGGCCGTATTCGGTGTCGTTGGCGCGGGCGATCACCTCGTCCTCGGACTTGAAGGTCTGGATCGATGCGACCGGGCCGAAAATCTCCTCGTTGAGCATTTTCGCATCATCGGGCACGTTCGCCAGCACCGTGGCCGGATAGAAAAAGCCGGGACCGCCGGGCGCGGTGCCGCCGGTCAGCACCTTGGCGCCTTTTTGCACGGCGTCGGCGACCAGCTCGATCACCTTGTCGAGCCCGTCCTTGTTGACCAGCGGGCCCAGCGCGACGCCGTCGTCGAGGCCGTTGCCCATTTTCAGCCCGGCCATCTTGACGGTGAGCTTCCGGGTAAATTCGTCCTGAACTTTTTCGTGCACGTAGAAGCGATTGGCGGCGGTGCAGGCTTCGCCCATGTTGCGCATCTTGGCGATCATCGCGCCGTCGATCGCCGCATCGACGTCGGCATCGTCGAACACGATGAACGGCGCATTGCCGCCGAGCTCCATCGCCGGCCTGACGATGGCGTCGGCAGCCTCGTGCAGCAGCTTGCGGCCGACTTCGGTCGAACCGGTGAACGACACCACCCGCACCCGCGGATCGTGCAGCATGGTGCTGACGACCTTGCCGGACGAGCGCGACGGAATGACGTTGACGACGCCGGCCGGCACGCCGGCTTCTTCCAGGATCGGCATCAGCGCCAGCATGGTGAGCGGCGTATCGGACGCCGGCTTGAGCACGACCGGGCAGCCGGCGGCGAGCGCCGGGCCGATCTTGCGCGTCGCCATGGCGGCCGGGAAATTCCACGGCGTCACCAGCACCGCGATGCCGGCCGGCTTGTGATGGACGACGATACGCGCGCCGGAGGAGGGCGCGCGGGAATTCTGGCCGATATTGCGCACCGCTTCCTCGGCATACCAGCGGAAGAACTCGGCGGCGTAAGCGACCTCGCCGCGCGAATCCGACAGCGCCTTGCCGTTCTCGATGGTGATCAGCTTGGCGAGCCGCTCGGCGTCGCGCATGATGAGGTCGAACGCCTTGCGCAGGATTTCGGCGCGCTCGCGCGGCTTCTTGCCGGCCCAGCCGGCAAAGGCGGCGCTCGCCGCGTCGACCGCGGCCTTGGCGTCCTCGACGGTCGCGCTCGCCACCGAGGCGATCGTATTCTCGGTGGCCGGATCGATCACGTCGAAGCGGCCGCCGTCGGACGATTTGCGCCATTGGCCGCCGATCCACAGGTCGGTCGGCACGTTGGCGAGAAGATTGTCGTACATGGCACTCATAGGGCACCTCGGTCTCTATGCTGGTCATCCCTGCGCTCGACCCGGGCATCCCAGCTGCGGGTCTGCTGAATGGATTGCCGGATCATTTTACACGAAGACAGTGCTTCGCACCTTTGTCCGGCACCGAACGATCATGATTGCATGGGACCGCCCACACGTTGCCCTTGCTCGCACCGCTGTCAATATTGTAGCGCCCCTTTTTCGCATAGCCGCCGCCGGTCCCGGATTGCCACGGCTGGTTCGGACCATGAAGGGATTGTAACCGTTCTGTTGACAAAATGAGGACAAGGCATTAAAAGTCTCTATTATAGAGACATGAGCCGAACGATGTTGCATCATATTTGGCGTTTGTCGGAAGCGGGCGAGAATAATCTCGGCCTTTGCTGCACCGAAGATGGCTTGGCCTTGGGGCGCACACCGCTGATTGAGCGGCGCGACGGACGTTTCGTGGTGCGCGAGCGCAGTGAGATCGAGCGCTTGCTCGCCCGCGCCTGTCCGAATGATTCGCTCGCGGCTCGCATCCTGTCGGGGCTTGCGACCATGGCGTCCGCGCTGAACGCAAACGATCCGTGCTTGGCGCGGATCGCCGCAGTCCATCTGCGGATTCCGGACCTGCCTAACCAGACCGCGCGAGCCGCCATGGAGGCTGAGGACCTCCTCATTAAGTCGATCGATTGGAACGCTGCCCTGCATCCGCGCGCCGGCACGCCGCCCAATCCTGGCTGGTTCGCGCCCACCGATGGGTCGGGTGACGAATCATCGTCCGTCCGAACGGCGGCCAGCGACGATCCGACGCGGCGTTCGGATGCCTCGCCCGGTGCCGGCGACGATTGGGTGAGGCTGCCGCCCAGCCCACACCGCATCGACGAGCTCGCCGACTTCGTCGAATGGATCGCCAATGCCAAGCCGGAAGACGAGCAGGCAATCCGGGCCGAGATCAAGCGATATTTCTATGATGTCGGCGATCAAGGCAGCGCCAACCAACTCAACGCCATCCTGACGGCAGTGCTCAAGCCTGGCATTGGCGCGGAACAGCGGCAGCAACTTCTCAATCACCTCGATGTCTTTACCCGTGCCGATGCCGGCAAATACGTCGGCACCCGCGACGCGCTCGATGCGATCATCCTCGCCGCACTTGCGTTGGGAGGGGTGCCGGCTGTCGCCGATGTGCCATCGCCGGCATGGAAGCTCGGCTGGGCCGCCCGCGGAAATTATTTCAGCGAACAGCTCGGCGCCAACCTACCCGCCAACTTCCCGGTGATCGACAAATGGCTGAGTGGTGTGGCGACCAGCATCAAATCGATCGACTTGAATGCCGCCACCTATCAGGATGCGGCGCGGCTGACTTATCGCCTCAACGACTACATTAACAAAGTGGCTCTGTACGAGGGTGACGAAGCAGGCGTCATCGCGATCAGGCCATCGGCCATCAGTCGTCGTGTCCTCAGCCTAGCCGTTCCAAAAGGCAGCATGACTGCAGCGCAACAAGCCGCGATCGAAGCAGCGCGATTGAGGGCGCAGGCTTTCGATGTCGATCTCATCGTCACACCATTTTAGGAGAAAAAATGTACTATCAAGTCTACTTGCGGAACGGCACCGTATACGTGCCAACGACAGGAATGATGGACAAGGGCTTCTATCGCGGGATTGAGCCGGTGGCGGTTATCTCCGCGTCAAATACTGAAGATCTTCGTCGGGCATTGGCGGCGACGATAGCCCGCGGAAATCCGATTGTGCCTATGTTGCAGCGGCGCGAATGGCCTCCGCCGGTGGTCCTAAAGTATGCTGGGGTGAAAAGCTGGTCGGCGTTCGAGCGCGGTATGACGCTTTGGGGAATCGAAGAGAACAATCAGACCTTTGAGATCATCGGCAAAAGAAAAAAGCCGGACGGAGCGACGGTAGATGATCCGGAGCAAACAATCACATTTCCGCCAGGAACGCCGGCGGACAGTGTGATCGAGCGCATGATTGCGATCCTGCAGGCTGCTGCTCGGTAGCAATCGAAATAAAATAATCAGTACCGGTAGCCCGGATTGAGCAGTGCGCAATCCGAGGGGCGGCAAGGCTGATCCCGGATTTCGTTTCACTCAATCCGGGCTACGCTTGCTAACCTATGAAGCGAGCAAGAAGTACCTTGAAGGTCAGGCCCCCAACACCACATTTGCACAATGAGAACCTTTCCGATGACATTTTCCGACATCCTGACCATGCGGAATTTGTGGCCCAAGAAGGGTGACCGACTGCTGCCCTCTACTGATGACTTGAATACGGCGGCGACGTTCATTCCTGATCAGTTGGCCCGTGATGCATTTATATGGGACGGCTACATGACCGCAGGAGCGGCTTTGATTGACGAAGCGGAGCGACGGCCCCAGGACCGGTATGTGCTAGTGTATCCCATACTGTTCAACTACCGCCATGGTCTCGAAACGGTGATGAAGTGGACAATTGAAAGATACGGCAGTTTAGCAAACGTCCGCCTTGACCCGAATGATCGGGATCATGACCTTTGGACCTTATGGAAACAATGCAAGGAAATATTCGTCGCCACAGCGCCGGCTGGCGACGATGACGAGCCGCTCCGGGCGGTCGAGCAGATAGTCAAAGACTTCCACGACCTAGACAGGTCTGCGGTTGCACTTCGCTACTCTAAGACTAAAGACGGCGTAGCGATAATGTTGCCCAATAAGCCGATTGATCTTGCAAATCTGCAGCGCGTGATGGAAGCGGTAGACAACTTTTTCAAAGGCGCAGATGGCATGCTGAGCGATATCTATTCGGCCAGCCCGGATTATTGTCGACCCTGAGCGCTCATTGTCGTGTTGCAGATGCCTTGCGCTTTCGGCGATCCACCTCTTGGTCAATAATTTTGTTTAACATCTGATTTCGATCAACGTAGCTCCACTTTACAAAAAGTCCTAGCTCTCTAACGACCGCTTCACCCGCTCGGCGATGCGGTCGACCCTCGGCAACGCCATATCTTCCAAAATATCGGCCGCCGGCAGCGGGATGTGCGGCGTCGTGATCCGCACCGGCGGGCCGTCCAGATCATAAAACGCCTCGTCGGCCACGATCGACACGATTTCGGCGCCCCAGCCGCACAACCGCGGATTCTCCTCGACGGTGAACAGCCGGTGGGTGCGCGCCACCGATCCCAGGATCGCCTGGGTGTCGAGCGGCACCAACGAGCGCACGTCGATGACCTCGCAGTCGATGCCGTGCTGGCTTTTCAGCTTGTCCGCCGCGCCAAGCGCGCGCGGCACCATCAGCGCCAGCGCCAGGATGGTGGCATCCTTGCCGGGCCGCACGATCTTGGCGGTGCCGAGCGCGTCGACGATCTCGCCGTCGGGCACCTCGCCTTTGGTCGCATAGAGCGACTTGTGCTCGAAGAAGATCACCGGATCGGGATCGCGCACCGCCGCCGCCAGAAGCCCGATGACGTCGCGCGGTGACGACGGCGCCACCACCTTCAGCCCGGGGATCATCATGCACCAGTTCTCGACGCTCTGCGAATGCTGGGCGCCGAAGCGCGAGCCGGCGCCGTTGCCGGTGCGCACCACCAGCGGGCATTTGAGCTGGCCATTGGACATGTAGCGGCTTTTGCCGAACTCGTTGGCGATGTAGTCGAAACAGACGGCGAGAAAATCCGAGAACATGATTTCGGCGATCGGTTTGAGGCCGGTCATCGCCGCCCCCATGGCGGCGCCGAGTATCGCCTGTTCGGAGATCGGCGTATCGCGCACCCGCAACGGCCCGAACTGCTCGAACAGCCCGACGGTGGCCTTGAACACGCCGCCGGCCTTGGCCACGTCCTCGCCGAGAAACACCACGTCGGGATCGCGCGCCATCTCTTGCGCAATGCCGCGGGCCACGGCGTCGCGGTAGGTCAGTTCCGCCATGCGAAGCCCCCGTCGGCGTAAACGTCGGTGGTCAGGATATCGAGCGGCGGCATCGGCGCGGCTTTGCATTTCTCCGTCGCGTCGTCGACGCGCTGTTTCACGTCGCCTTCGATGCCGGCGATCGTGGCTTCGTCGATGCCGAACTGTTTGAGCCGATCGCGGTAGATCTTGATCGGATCGCGCTCCTTCCATTTTTCCAATTCGCCGTCGGGGCGGTATTTGGCCGGATCGGCGCGCGAGTGGCCGCTGTAACGGTAAGTCATGCACTCGATCAGCGACGGGCCGGCGCCGGCGCGCGCCTTGTCGTAGGCGGCATTGGCAGCGCGAAAAACTTCGTCGGCGTCGTTGCCATCGACCACAATGCGCGGCAGGCCGTAGCTCGCGGCGCGATCGGCGGCGGGATGCGGCACAGCGGTGACGTCGCCGATCGGGGTATATTCCATGTAAAGATTGTTCTCGCAGACGAAGATCACCGGCAGCTTCCATACCGCGGCGAAGTTCAGCAATTCGTGGAAGGCGCCGATGTTGGTCGTGCCGTCGCCGAAGAAGCATACCGAGACGTCGCTGTGGCCCTTGTACTGCGCGCGCCACGCCGCGCCGCAGGCGATCGGCAGATGCGCGCCGATGATCGCGTAGGAACCCATCACGCCGTGCTCGGTCGAGGTCAGATGCATCGAGCCGCCCTTGCCGCGCATCAAGCCGTTGTCGCGTTGCATCAGTTCGCCCAGCACCTTCTCGATCGGCACGCCGCGCGCCAGCGTGTGGGCGTGGCCGCGGTAGGTGCAGAAGCTCAAATCGCCCGGGCGCATGGCGGCGGCGAAGCCGGTGGCCACCGCCTCCTGGCCCAGCGACAGGTGGCTCGTGCCCTTGACCAGATTTTGCAGAAACAGGTCGAAGGCGCGCTGCTCGGCCTCGCGGATTTCGACCTGCATGCGATACATGCGAAGCCGCATGTCCTCGCCGATATCGTCATTGAGGCTCGTCTTCGACGCCGCCGCGCGATCCTCGACCGTGGCCATGAAATATCCTCGGATTGCCCGAAATAGCTTCCGGGCGGACGCAACTTAGCGCTACTTGCAAAGCCGAGGCAACGCCATCCGCCGGCCGCTTGCGCGGCGCCGCATTAGTCCCTAATTGACGCTCTCGGGAGATTGATTGCGATGACCCACGAATTCTGGAATCCCGGAAATCCCAAGACAAATCCCAGGACAAATCCCAAGACTACGTTGCGCGTTTCTTTGGCGGGCCGCCGCTGGCGGTGGCCGGCCGTTTGATCCTGCTGTCGATCCTGGTCGGCGTGATCCTCGCGGCGATCGGGCTTGATCCCTGGAATATCATCGATTCGGTGCGCCGCCTGATCCAGCACATCTGGGACATGGGCTTCGACACCGTGCGCTGGCTCTGGCAGTATTTCTTGCTCGGCGCCGTGATCGTCCTGCCGATCTGGTTCTTGGTCCGGCTCGCCAAGGCGCCGCACGGCCGGTAGGCCGCACAGTCGGCAGGCGCCGCGGCTCATTCCGGGGCCGTCACGCGGCGCGCCCGGAATGGCCCGTGGGGTTATGCGTTGCGCGGTTATTCGTCGCCCTGGCCCTGTTCCGAGGTCGGTGCATCACCCTCGCCGCCGGACATGGAACGCTCGGAATTGGCGTGGTCGGCATTGTCGCGCGGCCCGCGATGGCGCCGCCGCCGCCGATGCAACGGAAAGCGGTCGGCCGAGCCATCGAAGCCGTTCGGTCCATTGGCGCCGTTCTGGCCATTCGGGCCTTGCCCCTGAAGCGGCGACTGCGGTTGCGGTTGGCCGCCGGTGATGAACGACGGCAGCCGCTCGACGTCTTCGTCGGCTGGCGGCTGATAGTGCTGCTGTCGCGGCTGGAACTGTGGCTGTTGATGCTGCGGCGGCTGCTGCGGTTGCGCCGGTGGCTGCTGCTCGCGCGGATAGAATGCCGGCTGCTCGCGCGGTGCAAACGGCTCGCCGCCGATCATCGGCTGATCGTCGCCGTCGTCGTAGCCGTCGTCGGCCATATTGCCGCGCATATCGCCGCCCTGCTGCGCAAAATAGGGCTGGGTCTGGCGAAGATGTTCCTGCGCCGCGGCGATCAGGCGGAAATAATGCTCGGCGTGCTGATAGTAGTTCTCGGCCGCAATCGGATCGCCCGAGCTTTGCGCGTCGCGGGCGAGCTGGAGATATTTCTCGGCAACGTGCGACGCCGTGCCCCTGATCTTCACGTCCGGTCCATTGAACTCGTACATGCGCGACAATGGATTTTGGTGATGATGACCACCGCCTTTGCGGTTGCGACCCCGCATGCGCTTATTCTGACCGTTTCTCATGGTTTGCTGTTCCGCCAATCCCCGTCGTTTGCAGCGATGCTGATATCGCCGTTTCTCACTACGAGACCAACCTTCTCATCGAAGCCTGCAGTACCCGGTCAATTCGTCGAGTGCGTCCGATACATCGATGCAGCCATCCTCGGCGCTCACCGCAGTGAGCCGCGGATAGGCGCCGCCGTGAATTCGTCGCGAAACCTCAACTATACGGCCCTCACCATCGGTTTTACCGCGGTGTTGCGAACCCCTCGTCGTGCGCACGACTACTTCTGCGCGCCTAACCGATAAAACCTCTCGGTCTGAACTTCTCTGTCAGAGTGTGCTCGGTCAGAATGTGCTCGCTCAGAATGTAGCGATCTCGCTTGCCGTCCGATCCGGCTTTCGCTGTTCCGGCTTCCTCTTGGCCTGTGCTGCCAACCTCTGGGAGCCACTCTCTTAAGAACTGTTAAGAGCCGCGGCTCCGGGCGTTCAAGGCAACACGGCACAATATCTTCGGGCCGATTCCGTGCCGGCAAGCTAGTCGGTTCCGGCTGACATTCCAAGCGCTTTTTTGCCGGGGTCCAATGCTCCAGGCTCATGCCCGTTTTTCGGCAAGAAGCGCGCGCGGCACACCATTAAGATCGGGGCGCGGCGCGGCCGGCGCAAGTCCCGCCGCGGCAAAGAGCGCAGCGACTCGCTCCGCCTGGCCGACGCCCAGTTCGACGGCCAGCACCCCGCCCGGCGCCAAGAGCGCCGGCGCCACCGCCGCGATCGCCCGATAGTAGTCGAGGCCGTCTGGCCCGCCATCGAGGGCAAGAAGCGGGTCGAAATCCCGCACTTCGGGTGCGAGCCCGGCAATGTCGCCAGAGGCGACATATGGCGGATTGGAGACGATGAGGTCGAACGGGCCGCGCAAGGCTTCGGCCATGTTGCAGGCGACAAAAGCGCAGGCGCTGACGCCAAGGCGGCGGGCATTGCCGCGTGCCACGCGCAGCGCCGGCGCGCTGATGTCCGTCCCGATGCCGAAGGCGTTCGGCAGTTCCGAGAGCAACGCCAGCAACAGCGCGCCGCTGCCGGTGCCGAGGTCGACGACGCGGAGCGGCCGCGCGCGGCCCCCGCGCCCGTCGATGGCCGCGAGCGCCAGTTCGACGACCGTCTCGGTCTCGGGCCGCGGCACCAGCGTCGCGGCATCGATGCGCAGCGGCAGGCTCCAGAATTCCTTGCGGCCGACGATGCGCGCGACCGGCTCACCGTCGAGCCGCCGCCGCGCCAGATCGGCGACCGCGCATGCCTCGCCGGCCTTGAGGCGGCGCCCGGCGCCGGCCGCCAGCGTGGCGTGATCGAGGCCCAGCGCGTGGCCGATGAGAATGCGGGCATCGAGCTCGGGCAACTCGATCCCGCCGGCACGCAGCTGCGCGGTCAGGGCGCGGCGCGCCACCGCCACGGTGGGTGTCCCGTCGCCGCGCGGCGCTTCGGACGTGGTCGCGGCATCGGCGCCCGGCGTCATCAATCGGCCTCTTCGGCGAGCCGCGCGGCCTGATGCTCCGCGACCAGCGCGTCGATGATCTCGCCCAGCGCCTCGCCCTCCAAGATCTGCGGCAATTTGTAGAGCGTGAGATTGATGCGATGCTCCGAGACGCGGCCTTGAGGAAAATTATACGTACGAATCCGCTCGGAGCGATCGCCGGTGCCGACTTGTCCCCGGCGCTGCGCGGCGCGCGCGGCATCTTGCTTCTGCTGCTCGAGATCGTAGAGCCGGGTGCGCAGGATGGCCATCGCCTTATGGCGGTTGCGATGCTGCGAGCGTTCCTCCTGCATCATGACGACGATGCCCGAAGGCAGGTGCGTCAGGCGCACCGCGGATTCGGTCTTGTTGACATGCTGGCCGCCGGCGCCGCCGGAGCGCAGCGTGTCGATCTTGAGGTCGCCCTCGTTGATGGCGACGTCGACCTCCTGCGCCTCCGGCAAAACCGCAACAGTCGCGGTCGAGGTATGAATGCGGCCTGACGCCTCGGTGTCGGGGACGCGTTGAACGCGATGCACGCCGGACTCGTATTTGAGCTTGGCGAATGCGCCGCGGCCGCGAATCTCGGCGATGACCTCCTTGAAGCCGCCCATCGCGCCTTCGCTGGCGGTGGCGATCTCGACCTTCCAGCCTTGCTTGGCGGCGTATCGCTCGTACATGCGGTACAAGTCGCCGGCAAACAGCGCGGCTTCATCGCCGCCGGTGCCGGCACGAATCTCGAGAATGACGTTGCGGTCGTCCATCGCGTCCTTGGGCAGGAGCGCGACGCGCAGCTGCTGTTCGAGCACCGTGCGGCGGGCTTCCAGCTCCGGCTTCTCGGTCGCGGCGATGGAGCGCATCTCGGCGTCGGTGGACGGGTCGTCGATCAGGCTGGTGAGTCCGGCGAGCTCGCGTTGCGCATCGCGATAGGACTTGACGGCATCGACAACCGGCGAAAGCTCCGCGAACTCGCGCGACAGCTTGACGTAGGTCTCGGCCGGCAGTGCCGTGGCGAGGTCGTGGGCCAGCGCGGCGTGACGGGCAACAAGTGCATTCAGTTTCTGGTCGGGCAGCATCGATTCCGTATCATCAGGCCCGGCCGCGTGCCGGGCATCCGCGCCTCGCCTTGAGCTAAGTACGTCTTGCCTTAGCTAATACGTCTTGCCTTAAGCTAAGTAGAAGACGGGGATGGCAGCGACAAGCCCGGCCACAACGGTTCCTGTCAGAGTTGCAGCCCGTTGTCGGCGGCGAATTTTTCCAGCTGCGCCCGAATCGGTACGGTGCCCGCCGGCTTGTCGACCAGCGGGCAGAGGAACGCGGCCGCCTTGCGGCTGTCAAGCTCGAGCAGCATCGCCTTGACCGGGCCGACCGCGGATGGGGTGAGCGAGAGCGAGCGATAGCCGAGGGCGACGAGCGCCAAGGCGCCGATCGGCTGGGACGCCAGTTCGCCGCACACGGTCGCCGGCTTGTGGTACTCGCGGGCCTTGTCGGCGATGTCCTTGAGCGCGCGCAAGAGCGGCGCCGACAACGCGTCGAACCGGCCGGCGACCCGCGCATTGCCGCGGTCGATGGCATAGAAAAATTGCACCAGGTCGTTGGAGCCGACCGACAGAAAATCGACGTGGTCGAGCAGTTCGTCCAGTTGGTAGAGCAGCGAAGGCACTTCCACCATGCTGCCGACCTCCACTTCGGCCGGCAGCTTGTGGCCGTGGCGGCGCAGATGCGTCAGTTCGCGCTCGACCAATTCCTTGGCCTGATCGAACTCGGCCACGGTGGCGATCATGGGAAACATGATTTTGAGCGAGCGGCTGCCGGCGGCGCGCAACAGCGCGCGCAACTGCGTGCGCAAAAGCCCCGGCCGGTCGAGCCCGAGCCGGATCGCGCGCCAGCCGAGCGCCGGATTCTCCTCCTCGACATTGCGCATATACGGCAGCAGCTTGTCGCCGCCGATATCGAGGGTGCGGAACGTCACCGGCTTATCGCCCGCGGCATCGAGCACGGCGCGATAAAGCGTATATTGCTCGCTGGTGCGGGGAAAATTCGCCGCCACCATGAACTGCAACTCGGTACGGAACAAGCCGATGCCGGCGGCGCCGGTATCGGCGATGTGCGGCAGGTCGACGCTGAGCCCGGCATTGAGCAGCAAGGTCACTGCGGTGCCGTCTTTGGTGACGCACGGCTTATCGCGCAGCTCCTGATACTGCAGCTGCCGCCGCGCCCGCAGCCGGACGCGCTCCGCATAGGCCGCCTCCATGTCCGGCAACGGTCGGATATGCCAGTCGCCGGTCGAGCCGTCGACGATGACGGCGTCGCCCGGGTCGACGATGCCGGTGGCGTTGTCGACTTCGCCGACGGTGGGAATGCCCAGCGCGCGCGCCACGATGGCGACATGGGAATGCGGCCCGCCTTCCTCGAGGATGAGGCCGCGCAGCCGCTTGCGGTCGTAGTCGAGCAGCGCCGCCGGGCCCATCGAGCGGGCGACCAGAATGGCGTTTTCCGGCAGGCTTTCGCGCGACGGCGCGTGGTCGCGGCCGGTGAGCTGCCGCATCAGCCGATTGGCGAGGTCGTCGAGGTCGTGCAGGCGCTCGCGCAGAAACGGATCGGTCTGGCGCAACATCCGCGCGCGCGTATCGGACTGCACGCGCTCCACCGCGGCCTCCGCGGTCAGCCCGGTCATCACCGCTTCCTGGAGCTTGTGCACCCAGCCGCGGTCATAGGCGAACATGCGATAGGCTTCGAGCACGTCGCGATGCTCGCCGCCCTCGACCACGTCGCCGTGCTCGAGCAATTCATCGAGACTGGCGCGCAGCGTCTCGACCGCGGCGTCCAGATGCTTCAATTCCTTGGGGATGTCATCGGCAATGAAATTGGTCACCACCACGCGCGGCTCGTGCAGCACGACGTGGCCGAGCGCGATGCCATCGCTCAAGCCGGTGCCTTTCAGATGGGTGGAGCGGCGCGCCGCCGGCTCGTGGCCGGGCAGCGCCAGCGCCGACAGCTCGCCCGACGCGATCATCTCGGCGAGCACCATGGCGGTGGTCTGCAGCGCCTCGACTTCTTCCTCCGAGTAGGTGCGCCGTGCCCGGTTCTGCACCACGAGGACGCCCAGCGTGTTGCCGGCGCGCAGGATCGGGACGCCGAGGAAGGAGTGATAGATCTCTTCGCCGGTCTCCGGCCGGTACGAGAAGGCCGGATGCGCTTGGGCGTTCGACAGATTGATGGCGCTCGCCTGGCTCGCCACCAGGCCGACCAGGCCCTCGTCCGAGCGCAGCACCGTCTGGTGCACGGCGTCCCGTTTCAGACCTTCGGTGGCATACAGTTCGAGGGTCGAGTCGACGCGCAGGACATAAACCGAGCAGACCTCCGCAACCATGTTGGCGGCGATCAGCACCACGATCTTGTCAAGGCGTTCCTGCGCGCTGACCGGCTCCGCCATGACTTCGCGAAGCCGGCGCAACAGCACGCGCGGACCGCCGAGCGCGCCACGCATGGCGTGAGGTCCCTCGGGCTTTGCTTGGCCGGGGCGCAGCCCGTATCGCGCCGGCATGTTCGAAGAGGAGTCCGCCCGGGTCCCGTCCCGCGGCGAGCATCCTCAAGCCTATATCGAATGCGGCATGCAAATCGCAAGCCGGAGACAGAGATATGACGCCGCCGATCATTGTGCGTTGCAACGTAAACGCCGCGCCGGCAGATTATGGCGCCGCTTTGTCGAGACCGTAGAGCGAATGCAGCGTGCGCACCGCCAGTTCGGTAAACGCCGCGTCAATCAGCAGGGAAAATTTGATTTCGGACGTACTGATGGCGCGAATGTTGATCGAGCGGTCGGCCAGCGCCCGGAACGCCTGCGCGGCAACGCCGGCATGGCTGCGCATGCCGATGCCGATCACCGATATCTTGGCGACGTCGGTGGCGCTGTCGACCCGCGTGTAACCGATCGCCTGCCTGGCCCTGTCGATGACATCGAGGGAACGCTGATAGTCCGCCGCCGGAACGGTGAAGGTCAGATCGGTGGTCTTGCCGTCGGCCGAGACGTTCTGGACGATCATATCGACATTGATATTGGCTTCGGCGAGAGGGCCGAAGATCGCCGCCGCGACGCCGGGCTGATCGCGGACCTGGCGGACGGAGATTTGCGCCTCGTCCCTGGAAAAAGCGATGCCGGTGACGACTTGCTGTTCCACAATCTCCTCCTCGTCGCAGATCAGGGTTCCGGGCGGATTGCCGTGCGGGTCGATGTCTTGCGGACGGTCGAAGCTCGAGCGCACGAAGATGCGCACGTTATGGACCATGCCGAGCTCGACCGAGCGCACCTGCAGCACCTTGGCGCCCAGCGAAGCCAGCTCCAGCATTTCCTCGAAGGCGACTTTGTCGAGCCGCTGCGCCCGCGGCACCACCCGCGGATCGGTGGTGTAGACGCCGTCGACGTCGGTATAGATGTCGCAGCGGTCGGCGCCGATGGCGGCGGCGATGGCGACCGCCGACGTATCCGATCCGCCGCGGCCGAGCGTGGTGATGCGGCCGGTCTCCTGGTGCAGGCCTTGGAAACCGGCAATGACCGCGACTTCCTGGCGCTCGGCGAAGCGCCGGATCAATTTATCGCCGGTGATGTCGAGAATGCGCGCCGAACCGTGGGTGTTCGAGGTCGAAATCGGCAGCTGCCAGCCGAGCCAGGAGCGCGCATTGACGTCGATATCCTGCAGCGCGATCGCCAGCAGACCCGCCGTGACCTGTTCGCCGCTGGCGACGACGACGTCGTATTCTCGCGCGTCGAAAATACGGCGCTCTTCCAGGGCGGCTTCGCACCAGGCCACGAGCCGGTCGGTGGTGCCGGCCATGGCCGAAACCACGACCGCGACCTCGTGGCCGGCGTCGACCTCGCGCTTGACGTGCCGCGCCACGTTGCGGATGCGCTCGATATCGGCGACCGAGGTCCCGCCGAATTTCATCACCAGACGGGCCATGACGGCTTCTCGTCGTTTTCGTGTTTCCGGCAGCCCGCACCATCGCGGAATCGGCGCGAAAAGGCGCGTATACATAACGGCGGGATTCGGCGCCGGCAACTTGACGGCGCCGCGCGCGGCAAGCGCGCTTTTGCGGGCGGGACCATGGAGCTTTACCGCCCCACGGCGGCAAGGCCGTGGCAAGCGCCGCGCTGCAAAGGCTTTACGCCATGCGATGCGGCGCTTGGCGCCGCTCGCCGCAGCCGGAAACGCCGCGATCAATCCTTGACGTATTTCCTCACCGCGGGATGGTCGGTGAAGCCGCCGAATACGTTGCCGGTCTTGTCGGCGGCGACGCCCTCCGGCATCTGGAAGTCCGGCGCCGGCGCGGCGATAAAGGCCGTCACGTTGCCGTCCTTGACGCTGCCGATGCGGATGCCCTGCCGGAATGGCGCGTTGACCTTGTCGCTCGATTGCGAGTCGGCGACGTAGAGCACGTCGTCGCGGATGTAGACGCTGCTGGGCCGGCCGAACTGCTTCCACGCGGCAAGAAAATTTCCGTCCTGATCGAAGATCTGGACGCGGTTGTTCGAGCGGTCGGCGACGAACAGGCGGCCGGCGGAATCCATGGCGAGGCCGTGCGGCACGTTGAACTCGCCCGGCGCCGCGCCGTGGCGACCCCAGGCCTTGATGAATTTGCCGTCCTTGGAGAATTTGGCGATGCGATCATTGGTGCCCTCGCCATGGCCGTCGGCGACGAAGATGTCGCCGTTCGGCGCCACCACGACATCGGAAGGCCCATTCAACATGCCGGGCGCATCGCCGGCGACGCCGGCCTTGCCGAGCGTCATCAGCACACGGCCGTCCGGGCTGAACTTGATCGCCGTCTGGCCTTTGCCGTCGCTGGACTTGCCGTCGGTGACCCAGACATTGCCGTCACCGTCGACGCCGAGCCCATGCGGCCAATCGATCAGGCCGGAACCGAACGCCACGACCAATCGGCCGCTGGCGTCGAATTTTTGGATCGGCGCAATGTTGGAGCCTTCGCAGGTCTTGCCGCCGCAGCGATCGTAGATCCAGACGCTCGTTCCGTCGCGGTCGATCTCGACGCCGATCGCCTGTCCCCAGACGCGCCCGGCAGGGAGCTGTGCCCAGTTGTCGACGACGTGATACGGGTTCGGGGCGCTGTTGGGATCGTCGGCCTGGACGCGGCCGGCAGAGACGACAAGGCCGCCGACAACGGCTGCCCCAACGAGACCTACGCATAGCGTAACTCTTGCGCGCTGGCGCATGATGAGACCTCCCTCGGATTGGCGCGGCGCCGTTTGCGGCCTCCGCTCGCTGTACTGCGACAGCTCGACGGCAAGCGTGCACTTTTTCGTTTTTCGCTGCAAGCGTGGCGTGCACCGGGCCGGTTTGTCACGTGTGGTCCGATCGTGTACAGACTGCGGAAATTAGCGGGCCGCGATCAAACGCGGCTAACGATCGAACCGCGTCGTTGCGTCGGGTGAGGGTGCGAAATGCCGGCCGTCGTCGATCCCGTGACCGGGCTCGAACTTTACGAGCTCAGCCACCGTTGGGGCATGTATACCCCGATCTTCCCGGGCTATGAGGAGATCAAGCTCGAGCGCATCACCCATCACGCCAAGCAGGGCGTGATGACCCACAAGATCACGACGATCTTTCACACCTCGACCCATCTGAATGCGCCCATTCATCTGGTCGCCGGCGCGCCCGCGGTTGGCGAACTCGAGCTCGAACGGTTCTTCGGCACCGGCGTCGTGGTCTCGATCCCGAAGCGCAAATGGCAGCTGATCGAGCCGTCGGATCTCGAGCGCGCCAAGCCGCAGATCAAAAGCGGCGACATCGTGCTGATCGATACCGGCTGGCACCGGAAATATTCCGACAGCAAGGAGTATTTCGGCCATGCGCCGGGCCTGAGCAAACAGGCGGCGGCTTGGCTCGTCAAAAAGCGCGTCAAGCTGGTCGGCATCGATACCGCGACCGTCGATCATCCGCTGGCGACCTCGCTTGGGCCGCACCGCAACGGACCGCAGATCAAATATCTGCTGCCCGAATACCAGGAAGCCACCGGACGCGAGGCGATCCAGGATTTCCCGGAATGGAATCCGGCGCACCGCACGCTGCTCGAAGCCGGCATCCCGACCATCGAGAACGTCGGCGGCGATGTTGATGAACTCGAGGGCAGGCGCTGCACCTTCCAGGGCTTTCCGTGGCGCTGGGCCGAGGGCGATGCCTGCGTCGTCAGGCTGGTCGCCATGCTCGATCCGGGCGCCGCGTGCCGCCTGGAGCGCGGCGCGGGACGCAGGGCGAAGGCCGCGACCACCGCGCCGACCAACAAAGCGTCGACAATCAAGTCGTCGCGCGGCGCGGATGGCCTGGAGTTCTTCGACCTCAGCCACCCGTGGGGCCACGGCATGCCGCAATGGCCGTCGCGCGCCAATCTCAACGTTCGGGTGCTGGAATTTCATGCCAAGGACGGGCTGTTGGTGCAGCAATTCGAAGGCATCATGCACCGCGGCACCCACATGGATGCGCCGATCCACGTTGCCGAGAACCAGCCGACGCTGACCGGCTATCCGCTGTGGCGTTTTTTCGGCACCGGGGTCGCGGTTTCGATCCCGAAGGGCAAATGGGGCGTCGTTACGCCTAAGGATTTGGAGCGGGCGGAGCCGAAGATCCAGAAGAACGACATCGTGATGATCAATACCGGGAGCCACAAGAATTACGGCGATAATCCCGACTACTTCGCCTATTCGCCGGGTCTCTACAAGGAAGCGGCGGAGTGGCTGGTGGAGCGGGGCGTCAAGCTCGTCGGCATCGACGTGCAGGCGCTCGACCATCCGCTCGGCACCTTCCTCGGCCCGCATGGCCCGGGTCCGGCGCAGCCGCATCTCGACGTCGAATACCAGGCCGCGACCGGCCGGCACATCATCGAGGATTTTCCGTATTGGGAGCCGGCGCACAAGATCATGATGACCAACGGCATTCCGGGCATCGAGAATATCGGCGGCGATATCGACAGGATCACCGGCCGGCGCTGCAGCTTCTTCGCGTTTCCATGGCGCTGGCCGGAAGGCGAAGGCTGCGCGCTGCGGGTGGTCGCGGTACTCGATCCCCATCAATCGTTCAGATTTGCAACCGGGCGGCCATGATCAGCGAGCCGCTGCGCCATCCGCTGGCGCTGTTCGACGTCAAGGACAAGGTCGCCATCGTGACCGGCGCGTCGGGCACGTTCGGGCGCGCCACGGCGCTGGCGCTGACCGCGCTGGGCGGCAAGGTGCTGCTGGCCTCCGGCTCCAGGGAAGAGCTCGACCAAGTCGCCGCCGAGGTGCGCGAACTGGGCGGCGAGCCGGCGACCGTCGTGCGCCGGCCGGACAGCCTCGAAGACGCCGAGGCGATGCTCGACGCCGCGCTGGCGACTTTCGGCCGCGTCGATCAGCTCGTCGTCGCCTCCGGCCTGAACAAGCCGGGCTTCATTCACGAGCTGAAATACGAGGATTGGCAGGCGGTGATGGATGCCAATGTGCGCGGCATCTGGTTCATGGCCAAGGCGGTCGGCGCCTATTGGATCGAGCGCAAGGTGCGCGGCAAGGTGCTGTTGATGTCATCGGTGCGCGGTCGGCACGGCAATGTTTCCGGCTATACCGGCTATTGCGCCTCGAAAGGCGCGACCAATTCCTTGACGCGGGTGCTGGCGACCGAGTGGGCCAAGTACGGCATCACGGTCAACGCCATCGCGCCCACGGTTTTCCGCTCCAAGCTGACGGCGTGGATGTATGGCGACAACGAGCTCGGTCAGCAGACCCGGGCGCGCTCGCTGGCGCGCATTCCGCTCGGCCGGCTGGGCGAAGTCGAAGATTTGATCGGCATGGCGATCTATCTGCTCTCGCCGGCGTCCGATTTCTGCACCGGGCAGGTGATGTATGTCGATGGCGGCTATACGGCGGGCTAAAACATGATCCGGAAAAGCTTGCCCTCGGACTTGATCCGGGGTGGAAGCCGGTTTTCCGAAAAGATCATGCTCAATCAAAATGCCGGCGCCCATCGATGCAATCTGAAACGATGGCGCGCTGGTCGCCGCCGGACAGGTCGCGGGCCTTGAGGGTCTTGGGCGCCGGGGCGCGAGCCGGACGAGGGGTTTCGCCGAAGCACGCCGTGCCGCCCATCATCAGAGACCAGAAAGCAACCCACAGCAGCACGGGCATGATCATTTCTCCTCGGCGGATCGCTCACTCGTCAATCGCGACCGAATAACGTCCCTGCGGCGTTGCGGTTCCGCTTTCCCGCGGCGGGCTGCATGTCGGGCTTCATGGTGGGGTTCATATGGCGACTGACCAAAAAATCGGCGTTATCGGCGGCGGCCTGATGGGCCACGGCATCGCTTATCTGTTCGCCGCGGCAGGGCACCGCGTCGGCGTGTTCGAGCCGGCGGCGGAGATTCGCACCTCGCTGCCGCGGCGCCTGCAGGCGATCGCGGCGTTGTTCGGCGACGAGCCGGCGCTGCTGCAGCGCATCGCGGCGCACGATCGTCTGGCGCCGGCGGTGGAGGGCGCGGCCTTCGTGTTCGAGGCGGCGCCGGAAAAATTGCCGCTCAAGCAACAAATCTTCGCGGAGCTCGAAAGCGCGGTGGCGGCGGACGCGATCCTCGCCAGCAACAGCTCGGCGATTCCCTCGGCCGAGATCGGACGCCATCTCGCGCACCGCGAACGCGTCGTCGGCACCCATTTTTGGAATCCGCCGCATCTGGTTCCGCTGGTCGAGGTCATTCAGAACGACAAGACCAGCGACGCGACGGTCGGCAGCACGATGGCCCTGCTGCGGCACGCCGGAAAAGTCCCGGTGCACGTGCGCAAGGACATCCCCGGCTTCGTCGGCAATCGCCTGCAGCACGCCATGAAGCGCGAGGCGATCGCGCTGGTGGCGGCCGGCGTCTGCGACGCCGAGACCATCGACACGGTGGTGAAGGAAGGTTTCGGGGCGCGCACCGCGGTGCTCGGCCCGATGGAGCAATCCGATCTGGTCGGTCTCAATCTCACCCTCGACATTGCCGAGGTGCTCTACCGGTCGCTCGACAATACGCCGGGGCCGCATCCGTATCTGCGCCAGAAGGTCGAAGCCGGCAAGCTCGGCATGAAAACCGGCGAGGGCTTGCGCACCTGGACGTCGCAGACAGCCGAGGCGGTGCGCACGCGGCTGTCGCGGTTTTTGGTCGAGCAGGCCAAGGCGCGAAAGAAGGATCCGGCTTAGCGCGCGCAGCCTATCGGCATCAACGATACCAGTAGCGGTGATGATACCAGTACGGGTGACACACGTTGACCCGATGAAGCCGCCAACCCCACGGCGTCAAGACCTGACGCCAGCGGTAGCAGCCGTACCAGGCGTGCGGATAGCCGATGAAGCCGAATCGCGGACCGTGCCGGAACGCGAAGCCGCGGTGAAATGCATAGTTGCGGTGAAATCCGTAGCCGGTGTGAAGCGCATAGTGCGGCCGGAACGCGAAGCCGCGGTGGACAGCAAAACTGCTGCTGCGAGCGGCGAATCCTCCGGTATGGAAGGCGCCGGCATGGAATCCTCCCGTATGGAAACTGCCGCCATGAAACCCGCCACCATGAAATCCGCCGCCGGGTCCGCCGCGAGCCATGGCTTCGGTCGTGAGCAAGCTGCTGCCGAGCGCAACAACGGCGGTCAGCATCAGGATCAATTTTCGCATCTTGGCGTGTCCTTCCTTGTACGTCGCCCGCGTGCGTCGTCCGGGGGCGTTGTTGAACGGACGATGCGCGGCATGCGATGAACCACGGCTGAACCGTGGATCACGAAAGCGTGCTGAGATTTATGACAGCGGCTTCGGCGCCAAGCGCGCACTCAAAGCCGGCGTGGCCGATGCCGTGGGTCACGGCGCAAATGTTTCAACAGCAAACCTGGTTACGAGCAAAATTCAGGTTCGACGCCGCGATGGGCCAAGGCCTCCGGAGGCCGTCGCCAGGTCGTTTCCGCGTCACTTGCGCAATGCTATCATGCCCGCCGCAGTCAGTGATCCGCCCAAGGATCTCGACTCACCAAGGGAGGTAAGCATGACACATCGGAAGGTCGCCGTGGTCGCGCTCGGGCTGGTGATGGGAGCGTTCGCGGCATTCCCCGCCAACGCCTGGGATCGCGGCCGAGTTCGACCTGCTCACCGTTTTGCCCGACGTCACGCCGGGCGTGAAAAGCAGCGTCGAAGGCCTCACGGTCGGGCCCGACGGCAATATTTATGTTCCGACTTTCGGCTTCAATACCGTGGGTGCATTGACCGGCAATGCCGTCCTGTTCGTCATAACCCCGCATGGCGACGTCATCAGGAAGGTCACGATCCAGAATTCGAGCCCGCATATGCTTGGGCTGGCCTTCAATCCGGTTACCGACAAGCTGTGGGTGCTCGATTTCGGCGCCGGCAATGTCCTGCAAGTCGATCCGGCAAGCGGCGCGTCCACGGTGCTGGCCGGTCCGATCGCCAATTCCGGCCTCAACGCGCTCACTTTCGATAGTTCCGGAAACGGCTATGTGTCGGATTCCTTCAACGGCACCATCTGGAAGATTCCACCGCACGGCGGCGCCTACGCGTCATGGAGCAGCGGCCCGCTGCTGGCACCGGGGACGGGACTGACGCCGCCGTTCGGCGCCAACGGCGTCGAGTTCAGCAATGACCGCAAGACGCTCTACGTCGCCGACACCGCCTACCATCAGATCATCCAGATCCCGGTCAATCCCGACGGCAGCGCCGGCACGGCATCGATCCTGATCACCGGCATCAATGCGCCGGACGGCATCTTGGTCGATCGCCACGACAACATCTGGATCTGCGCCAATCAGGAGGATGAGATCGTCGTCATCGATAAGACCGGGAAGGTGATCGCCAAGCTCGGCGATTTCTACGGCCTCGACCGCGACGGCATCGCGCAGGGCTTCCTGTTCCCGGCCAGCCCGGCGCTCAGCAAGGACGGCTCGACGATCTACGTGTCGAACCTCACGCTGTACCTTCCCTACGCGGGCGCCGAGCCGGCCATCGACTCGGCTTGGACGCTCAAGGTCAAGGGCTACACGGTGTCCAAAATTCCCGCCATGATCCCGCCGTTCCCGGCCATCTTTGGGCCCTAGCCCATAAAACAACGCTCGACGCGATGACGGGGGCCGCCTGCCGGCGGCCCTCGTTATTTGCTGGCTGCCGCACTTCCAGAAACGGCCGTTGGCCGGCGCCGATGATGGCAACCGGCGTCCGCAGGCCTTCAGGCGATCCCCATCGCCGCGACGAAAGCGCGCCGCACTTCCGCCGGCTGGCCGTAATGGTGGCGGAATTCCTTCAGCCGCTGGCGCAGGATCGGGTCCTTGTCGAAATCGGCGAGCGCAATGCCCTCGGTATTGAACTCGCGCGCCATGTTGGGCAGTTCGATGCAGGCCGCCGCGTTGGCGCTGCGGATGACGCCGCGCGGCTCTCGGCCGGCCGCCATGGCTTCGATCTCCTCGAAGAAGCGGTTGCGCATCATGGTGACGCCGATGTCGCTCGAGCGCAGATGCTCCTTGGTGCGGTCGGCGATGCGGCCCTGGCCCGCCCAGGCCACGATGTCCTGATTGATGACGTGGCTGGTGATCCAGCGGCCGCTGTCGTCTTTGAGCGGGCTGACCCAGGTCGGCACGCGCTCCTGCTCATACGGCTCGCGCTCTTTCGGCACCCGCATGAAAAACCATGCCACGCTCAGCGTATTCTCGTCGTCGACCGGCACGCGCCATTCGAAATGGCTGCCCAGATAAAAGCCGTTCGGCCACAGCGCGACCCGCCCCACCGTCCAATAGCGGTCCTGTTCGCTCTGGCCCTCGCGCACGCGCTTGTAGATGAAGCCGTGCTCGAACGCCTCGAACTTGAGCTTGAGGTGTTTCGGCGCCGCGTTGGCGTCGCCGCCGCGCAGCCGGCTGCCCCAGTTGTCGTGCATCCACTCGAAATGCACCGGGTCGATGGAGTTTTCCTGGCATTGGAGGAAGTTGCATGGCACGTCGGCGAGTACGATCTCGCGAAAGCCGTTGCGCCAGGTGAGCGGCTCCCACACCGGCAGTTCCGGCGCCGGCAGCGGGCCCAGATAGGCGAACAGCAGGCCGGCGCATTCCCTGACCGGATAGGCCTTGGTCTCGCAGCCGGCCTTTGACGGCTTCGGATTGGTGGTGTCCTCATAGGGCTGCTCGAGACAGCGGCCGGTCTCGTCCATCAGCCAGCCGTGATAGCTGCAGCGGATGCCGGCTGCTTCCACCCAGCCGTACGCCATGTCGGCGCGGCGGTGCGGGCAGTGGCGATCGATCAACCCGTAGCGTCCGCCGCGGTCGCGGTAGAGCACCAGGTTTTCGCCCATGAGCCGCACCGGCTTGATCGGATTGGCGTCGAGCTCGCTGGCGCCGGCGATCGGCTGCCAATAGCGGCGCAACAGCTCGCCCATCGGCGTGCCCGGCCCGACCCGGGTGAGCATTTCGTTGCGGGCGGCGGTCAGCAATCTGATCCTCGTACGGGCCGTTGCGGGCGCGGCTTTGCCGCCGGCGATTATTTCACCACCGGCGGCGGATCGGGAAGGGGCTGCCGGCCGATCCGACAGGTCGTCCCCGGCTCGGCCCGCCACCGGCATTTCGATTCAAATCCAAAGCGATTTGTTACGGGCGGTTCAATGGTTCTGCCGCTTTATGGCGAAATGAGCGCAAACCGAACCGCGGGCACGGAAGCCGGTTCGTGGTTCGTCGAGGCGGACCATGCCAGCGTGACCGCGCTGGCGCGACGGCGCTCGCAAGCGCGGCTCGACGACGAGCGCGCGAAATCCGCCCGTGTCGTCATTGTGGCATCGCTGTTTTTTGTGCTGCTTGCGGCGACGCTGCTGATCGGCGGCCATGCCGCGCTCGACCCGCTGCTGCAATCGGCGGTCGACGCGCGCCAATCGCAAGGCGTCGGCGAAGTCGTCTACACCATGCCTGACGGCGTATTCTGCCGGCATGTGTCATTTGACAACGTCACCGCGGACGTGACCGAACGCGCCCTGGAACATTGCCCGAATGACATTGCCGGGCAGCGGCTGCGGCCATCGCGCAGCTTCGCCTGGCCGACCAATTAGCCGACCGGGCGCAAAGTTTTTCGGCCACCCCATCGACGCCGCTTGCGGCTGCCGCTAGTTTCCTGCCGTAGCGAGAGTATCTCGCGAAGCCGGGAAGGGAAATAATGCGAACCATCAGACTAGTTTGCCGGCTGGCCGGGCCGGCCGGTGCGCTCCTGCTTTGCGGGCTTGCCGGCGCCAGCGCCCAAGTCGTCGACGTCCGCCAGGCCTGCACACCGGATGCGATGCGGCTGTGCAACGAATTCATCCCCGACGAGGGCAAAGTGAAATCGTGCATGCTGGCAAAACGGGCGCAGCTGAGCATCGAATGCCGCTCGGCGATGGCCGGCGGCAGAGCCGTCGGCGGGCGGCGCGCCGTGCACTACGTGCATCACGTCAGGCATCACCGCGGCTGATAATCGGTCCGGGCTCGATCCGACCGGGCCGCGCCGCGCCGAACTGCGGCGCGGCGTCGCGACGCCGTCCTGATGCCTTGAGCCGTCGCGCCGAACAATGTCATGGTGCGCGCCACGGGTCCGCGAATATGCGTCCGGCCGCGACGGCCGCGTTCGCGAGGAGGCGGCGATGCGGGTGGCGACGCGGCGCGTTTTGCAGCGATGTTGGCTGGGCGTTCTGGTTGCCGCTGCGCTTGGCGCCGCGGCGCAGCCCAGGGCGCAGCCGGCGCCCGGTGAAGATACGCTGGTGCTGGCCGCCGATGCGACGCTCGCGGACGCCGTGCGCAGCGGCGACAAATCGGTCGCCCGCAGGCTGTTGTCGCTGCAGTTCAGCGCCGTCGACGAGACCGGCAAAGTTCACGAGCGCAAGGAGTTTCTCAACGGCCTCAAGGAAGTTGCGGCGAGCGCCGCGAACGACGCCGAGGTGAAGATCTACGGCCGCGTCGCCATGGTTACCGGCCACCGCAAATCCGCCCTCGGCAGCGAGGTCTTCTTCCTCGACATCTGGGCCAAGCAGAAAGGCTCCTGGCGCGCGCTGGTGGCGCAGGACGTGGTATTGGCCGCGCCCGGTGCACCGGCTGATGCCGAGCTTGACCCCCAACTGCTTCGCGATGCGGCGAAGTTTGTCGACTGCAAGAATCCCTGTGAAACGATCCCCTATCGCGTCCGCTCGCCTGCCGAGCAGGACATTATCAATACTTTCCAAGCCATCGAGAAAGCGACCTTCACGCGCAACCCGGCTGAATATGCCAAGCACGTGGCGGACGAATTCATGCATTATCGCTCTGGTTCCCCGCCGATTTCGAAATCAGAGCGTGTCGCTTTCATCGAAGATCAGAAAACACAAAATATCCCGGCCATCCTGCCCGCAATTCAGACTATGCGCCTTTGGGTCTATGGCGATGGCGCCGCCATGGTTTCGGCCGACGGCGGGCCTGACGATATGGTGCCGCTGTCGCGCACGGCGCGGGTCTGGGTCCGGCGCAACGGTCAATGGCAGATGGCAATCAGCGTGCAGACCGATATCAAATAGCGGCGCGCTTTGATTACCACAGAGCCCGGACCGGCCTGCCGCGCTCACTTCACCGGCCAGCATTCGAAGGCGATCGGCTCGACCGAAAGGTCTCGGCTCTCGCACATGAAGACTTCCTTTTCTTTCTGCAGCACCAAAGTGCCGATGACGCCGGCCTGATTGCCGGACACCGCCTTGATTTCGAAACCCTGGGCGGTGAGCGTGGACAAGGCGACTTTTTGCGGCTGTGCCGACAGCGCGCCGTCAGGCTGGGCAATCAGGCTTGCCGCCGCGGCTGCCGCGCCGACAAGGCTCATTCTCGTGAACGCGTAGCGCATCGCCAATCTCCGCCGCCATCAAGAAAGCTGTCAGAAGGTGCATGAACGTCCCGGAACCCTCGTCCCAAACCCGGTTTCGTCCCCCGGATCAAGTCCGACGGCGGGCCTTTCCGGATCATGCCCTAATTCTGCGATAGCGGCGCGATGCCGAGCTCCTTGGCGAAGGCCGCCACCGTGGCCCGCTGCTCGTCGATCGATTTGGCGAATTCCTCCGGGCCGCCGATATTCATGATCTGGCCGGTGGTGCTCAGACGGTCGGCGATGGTCGAATCGGCCACAGCGCGAACGTCGGCAGTGATGCGTTGCCGCAGTTCGAGCGGCATGCCGGGCGGGCCGAACAGGCCGACAAGGCCATCCAGGGTCAGGGCCGGATAGCCGGCTTCCGCCGCCGTCGGAATTTGCGGTTGGCTCGGCGCCCGCATCGTATTGGCCATGGCCAGAAGCTTGATCTTGCCGGCCTCGAGCTGCGGCCGCACGATCGCCAGCGCCGCTTCGTAGACCTGCACGCGGCTCTCGGCGAGATCGTTGGCGGCGTCGACCGGATTGCGATACGGCACCTCGATCATGGTGAGGCCTTCGCGCTTGAGCCAGCCGGCAAAGACGAAGTCATGGGCGCCGGTAACGCCGGCCCAATCCAGCTTGCCCGGCTCGGCGCGCGCCAGCGCCACGAGCGCGGCGAGCGAAGCCACCGGCATGCCGATCGGCACCGAGACCGCAACCAGCGTCGTCGAGACCCGCGTGATCGGCACCAGATCGCTCGGCTTGTAGGGCAGGTTGTCGTGCAGAAACGGATGCGCGGTGAACGACGACGACGGCGCAAACAGCAGCACATGATCGTCGCGGGCGGACACGAAGGCATTGATGGCGACGAGGCCGTCGCCGCCGGGCCGGTTTTCCACCACCACCGGCTGTCCCCAGCGCTGCGACAGCCGGTCCGCCAGGAGCCGCGCACCGATATCGGTGCCGCTGCCGGCGCCAAGCGTGAGGATCAATCGCACCGGCCGCGTCGGCCAATCGGATGCCGCCGCCGCGGTCGCGACAAATAGCCCCGCCGCCACCGCGCAGGCCAGCACGGTCAGGTCACGCAGCTTCAGGCGCATGGCAGTATTCCTTTAATCGCCGCAACGGCGCCGAATGGCGGCCGCCAACGGGTCCGGCCCGAAGTGGCCGGCCCGATAACAGGCATCACGCCACCTCAGTCCTCCAGGCCCGTCGGCACGGTCTTGTTCTCGCTCGCAATTTTCATGCCGGCGGCGAGCGCCATGGTCTCGGCCAGCGCCGCGAAATCCTTGGCCAGATAGTCCTGCGGATTTTTCTGCAAGGTGGCGGCGCCGAAATGGCTTTGCAGGACTTCGCGCGTCGCCGCCGTCACCGGCATGGGCACGTCCATCTGGCGGGCGAGCTCCAGCCCGAGGTCGAGATCCTTGCGCAACAGCTCGGGCGTGAAGGTCGTGGTCCAATCGCAGTTCACCAGTGCCGGCGATTTGTAGCGCGTGAACATCGAGCCCATCACGCCGTTGTTGAGGAAGGCCAGGAAGGCGTGCCGCGGCACGCCCATTTTGTTGGTCAAGAGCGTGATCTCGATCAGGTTCTCGATGACGACGCCGAGCATGACATTGTGGGCGATCTTGCAGACCCGCGCCAATTCGCCGGCGCCGACATAAGACACGCCGCGCGGCGCGAACACCTCGATCAGCGGGATGGCGGTCTGGCACGCGGCTTGCGGGCCCGACACGACGGCGGAAAGCTTGCCGGCCTTGATCACCTTGGCGTTGCCGCTCACCGGGGCGGCGACGAAATCGGCGCCGAGTTGCTTGAGCTTGTCGCGGATCGCCGCGGATTCCTCGACCGCGATGGTCGAGCAATCGACGACGATCGGCGGCATCTTGCCGCCCTGGCTCGACACGCCGTTCTTGCCGTACAGCACCTCCTGCACGTCGCTGCCGGTGGCGACGATCGAGAACAGCACGTCGACGTCTTTAAGGTCGGACAGATGCTCGACCACCTTGCCGCCGATCTTGGCCAGCGGTTCGGCCTTGGCCCGGGTGCGATTCCAGATCGTGACGTCATGGCCGGCCTTGATGAGCCGCTCGGCCATGGGGAAGCCCATGCGTCCCATGCCGATCCAGCCGATCTTCTGTGCGTTCTTGGTGGCCATGCGCAACTCCTGTGCCAAGCTTTTTTGCTCTCGGCGCTTCCTATCACAGGGAGCGGGCGCTGCAACGGCTTGTTCCCGGCCGCCGCGCCGCATTATCCTGAACCGCCATGCACGATGTTGTCGAGCATAGCGACTTTGTCGCGCGGGCTGCCGCCGCCGATGGGCGGTTGCGGCGCGCGGCGCGCAATGCGTTCCCTTTTGTCGTCGTCGGCGCCTTGTGGGAGATCGTGGCGCATCTCGGGCTGTTTCCGCCGCGGTTTTTCCCGCCGTTGGAAGCCGTTGCCGCGGTGTTCGCGCGGCTCACGTGGAACGGCGTGTTGCCGCATCACGCCGTCGATACGCTCATTCGGCTGACGGTCGGCTTCGTGCTCGCGGCGGTGGTCGGCGTCAGCGTCGGCGTGCTGATGGGCCGGTCGCGCCGCGCCGAAGATTTCCTGCTGCCGCTTGTCAGCATCGGCGCGCCGATTCCCGGTCTCGCTTATGCGCCGCTGTTTCTGTTGTGGTTCGGCTCCGGCAATGTCCCGGCGGTGGCGCTGGTGGCTTTCGTTTCGGCGTTCCCGATCATCTACAACGCCTGGACCGGGGTCAAAGCCGTCAAGGACATCTGGCTGCGATCGGCGCAGGCCATGGGGGCGGATGATCGGCGCTTGTTTCGCCATGTCATCCTGCCCGGAGCGCTGCCTTTCATCATGACCGGCCTGCGGCTTGGTCTGGCGCAGGCATGGCGCATCCTGGTCGGCGTCGAGATGCTGGCCGCCGTGCCGTGGGGACTGGGCTGGCTGATCTTCGGCGCCCAGGAATTCCTCAATACCGACGTGATGCTGGCCGGCATCGTGGTGATCGCGCATCATCGGGCTGGCGCTGGAAAAGCTGGTGTTCGCGCCGCTCGAGGAGTTCACCCTGGTGCGCTGGGGGATGATGGCGTCATGAGCCGCGAGCGCATCACATCGCTGCGCCGTGGCGTTGTCACGCTGCTCGTCGTCGCGGCAATCTACCAGGCGGTGGCGCGCAGCGGCCATTTTGCGCCGGCCTTGATGCCACCGCTCGGCACGGTAGCCGATACGCTCGTGGCGGCGCTGCTCGACGGCAGCATGCTCGGCCACGCCGCCGCCACGCTCTACCGGGTGCTATGCGGATTCGGTCTCGCGGTGTTCATCGGATTGCCCTTGGGGGTGCTGATGGGGCGCTTTCGGCCGGTGCAGAATTTCGTTTTGCCGCTCGCCAGCGCGCTGATGCCGATTCCTTCGCTCGCCTGGATCCCGGTCCTCATCCTGTGGTTCGGATTAGGCAACACCGTGACCGTCCTTATCGTGTTCTACGCCGCGCTGTTTCCGATGCTGCTCAACACCTGGACCGGCGTGCGCTCGGTCAATCCGATCTGGCTGCGCGCGGCCGGCGCCATGGGCGCCACCGAACACGCGCTGTTCTGGAAGGTGATCATTCCCGGCGCCTCGCCCTTCATCATCGCCGGCTTGCGGCAGTCGTTCCTGCGCGCGTGGGTCGCGGTGATTGGCGCCGAAATGCTGGCCGGCTCCGACTGGGGCCTGGGCTGGGTGATCTTCGATGCCAAGGAATTCCTCGACGCCGACGTGATGATGGCCGCGCTGGTCGTCATCGGCTTCATCGGGTTCATCAGCGAACGGCTGGTGTTCGGCTCGCTCGAGCGCGCCACCATCTACCGCTGGGGCATGGCGCGCGCGGCGAAGGGGTGATCCGGCAACCACGGCTCCATCGCACGGTTGCCATCTGGCAGCAGGCTCCGGCATCTGGCACAAAGCGCGCGCCAAAAAACGGCGTATGACTTGCGGGACAAGGGCGGGAAGCGGCGATGGCCCATATCGAGGCGCGCGACATCACGCTCGTTTACGAAACGCCGAGCGGCGCGGTGCCGGGCGTGCGCGGCGTCAGCTTCGGCATGGCCGAATCGGAATTCCTCTGCATCGTCGGACCGAGCGGGTGCGGCAAGTCGACGCTGCTCAACATCATCGCCGGCTTCATTATGCCGAGCGCCGGCGAGATACGGATCGGCGGCCGTCCGGTCGAGGGCTCCGGCATGGATCGCGGCATCGTCTTCCAGGACTTCGCCCAGCTGTTCCCGTGGCGCACCGCGCTCGGCAATGTGGCTTTCGGCCTGGAAATGAAAGGCGTCGGCAAAGCCGAGCGCGAGGCCGTCGCGCTCGAGCAGCTCCGTCTGGTGAAGCTTGAAAAGTTTGCCCGCTCGTACCCGCATCACCTGTCGGGCGGCATGCAGCAGCGGGTGGCGATTGCCCGGGCGCTGGCCTACAATCCGGCGGTGCTGTTGATGGACGAGCCGTTCGCGGCGCTCGATGCCCTGACCCGGGACGACATGCAGCAACTGCTCGCCGAGGTCTGGCGGACGACGCGCAAGACGGTGATCTACGTGACCCACAATGTTGCCGAGGCGGTCTATCTCGCCGATCGCGTGGTGGTGATGACGCCGCATCCGGGCACGGTGAAGACCGAGGTGACGATCCGGCTGGCGCGGCCGCGCGATCCGCTCAGCGTCGCGTTTCTCGACTATCAGAAAGAGCTGCTGCGCCTGCTGGGCCCAGAGGCCCGGCAGCCGGCATGACGGCAGCGAGGGGGAGTTGACATGGCGGGTCACGGCTCAGCCGCGCGATGGGCGTTCTGCTGCCTCGCTGTCATGGTCGGAACTTCCGGTCCGCCGCCGGCGAATGCCGCGGACGCTTTTCCGAGCCGGCCGATCCGTTTGGTGGTCGGCTTCGGCGCCGGCGGGCCGACCGACATTCCGGCCCGCTTCATCGCCGACAAGCTCGGCGCGGCGCTTGGCCAGCCCGTCGTGGTCGAGAACAAGCCGGCGGCGGGAGGCATCGTGGCGACGCGCGACGTGCTGGCGCAGCCGCGCGACGGCTACACGCTGCTGCTGTGCACCCATTTCGACGCGACCAATACGGCGGTCTATCGCGACGCCGGCTATAAGCTCGGCGATATCGCGCCGGTCTCGCTGATCGCCAAATATTATTATGCCATCGCCGTGGCCAATGCGGTTCCGGCGGACGACTTCAAATCCTTCGTGACCTACGCCAAGGCGCATCCGGGCGCGGTTACCTATGCGACGGTCGGCGCCGGCTCGGCGCAGGAGATCATGGCGCGACAGCTCGAGAAGCTCACCGGCGTCACCATGAATCGGATTCCGTTTCGCGGCGGCACCGGCGTGGTGCAGGAACTGGTCGCCGGCCGCGTCGATCTCTATCCGTCGCCGACGCTCGCCATCATGGCGCAATACCAGTCCAAACAACTGAAAGTCCTCGCCACCACCAGCCCGGACCGTCTCAACGGATTTGCCGACGTGCCGACGCTGCGGGAGCAAGGTTTCGATTTTATTCGCTTCGGCTGGCTCGGCGTCTGCGCCGGCGCCGGCACGCCGGAACCGATCATCAAGCTGCTCAACGCGCAGATCGTCGCGATCGTCGCCTCGCCCGGCTACCGCGCGCTGATCGAGAACGCCGGCTCGATCGCGATCTCCACCACGCCCGAGGAATTCGGCGCCGTCATTCAGAAGACGCTGGACGACGTGGCGCCGGCGGTTCAAGAGTTCGGTCTGCAGCAGGACTAATAAAACAAAACGGTCGGCAGGCCGAGCCTACCCGGAGGATAAACGATGACCCAGCAGTCGAGATTGACCCGGCGGCAGTATCTCGCCGCCGCGGGCGCCGGTGTTGCGGCTCTCCACCTCGCGCCGATGCGCCGCGCGGCCGCCGCCGAAACCATCCGGCAGGGCTATCAGACCAACATCTGGGGCATGCCGACCTACTATCTGATCAAATCCGGCTACCTCGAGAAGCACGGGCTTGCCGTCGAGGAATTCGCCGTGCCCTCCGGCAATCTCACCATGCAGCAGATGGTGGCGCGGCAGGTCGATCTCGGCACCTATGCGGGCCAGTCCTTCATCATCGGCAATGCCAAGGGCGGCCTGGTCGCGATTGCGCTGATCGAGCATGTCGGCAAGACCGCGCGCGTCACCGCGCGCAAGGATTTGAACATCACCAGGGTCGAAGACTTGCGCGGCCGCCGCATCGCCAACCAGACCGGCTCGTCGGTCGGCAACGTCTTTGTCGACACCATCGCCCCGCAGCACGGCCTCAACAAGGGCGACTATCAGGAAGTCCGCATGGACGTGAACAACATGGTGGCCGCGCTCGCCGCCAAGACGGTCGACGCCATGGTCAATGTCGAGCCCTATAATGTCATCGCGGTGGCCGACGGCATCGGCAGCGACCTGATGGATTTCTCGAGCGTCGATCCGATGCCGGTGTTCATGGCCGCCACGCCGGATTTCGTGCAGCAGCGGCCCGATACCGTGGTCGCCTATCTCAAAGCCTGGCTCGACGTCGCCAACGACTTCAAGAACGAGCCGAAAAAAGTCGCCGACGTCATCTACCGGTTCTACCAGGACAAGGGTTATACCGTCGCCCCCGACAGCTTTGCGACGGCGCTGTCGCGGGTCGAGGTCAGTCCCGGCTTCCCCGGCGACTTGCAGCCCTATATGCAGCAGCAGGCGGAGATTCTGCAGCACAGCAAGTTGATCACCGCCATCCCGGACTGGAGCGCGGCGCTGCGGCCGGAATTCATGGCAAAGGCCAAAACAGGAGCATAACATCCGGGCATGAAACGCGACGAAATCATTGCAAAACTGCGCGCGCACGAGACCGAACTTCGCGCTGCTGGAGTGAAGAGCCTTGCTCTATTCGGCTCGGCTGCGCGCGGCGACCAGCGCGGCGACTCTGACATCGATGTTGTCGTGCAGCCAAACGATGACGCGGCTGCCGGAGGCTTTGCGTACTTTGGCCGGTTCGATGCGCTCAGCCGGAAATTGCAGACAATCCTCCAACGGCGGGTGGACGTTGTTGCGGAACCAATCCAGAAAGATCGTCTGCGGCGCAGCATTGAGAAAGAACAAATCGCCGCCTTCTAAAGGTCTGATGCTGTCGTAGCCTTCTTAAATTGTGCCCTAAGTCCAAACAGGAGAGTTGTGAATGCCCGCTACCGAGGACAGCCCGCTGAGCAAGGGTTATCAACCCGTCACCTGGAATTTCAAGCTGTTGGCGCACGACATGCTCGCGGGTTTTGGCGGCATGGGCGAGGGCATGTCGGTGCAGATCGCGCCCGACGGGCGGCGCATCATCTGGCTCGCCCACGAAAGCGCGCCGAAGAATTTCACCGCCGTCGACGTGTCCGACCCGCGCAAGCCGAAAGTGGTCTGTCAGACTGATCTGCCCCACGCCAACATGCGCTCGAACTCGCTCGAGACCTGCGGCAACCTGATGGCGGTGGCGTATCAGACTTCGAAGAAGGATCTGCAGCCCGCCGGCTTCGAACTGTTCGACATCTCCACGCCGGAGCATCCGAAATCGATCTCGTTCTTCGACTGCTCGGGGCCGCATTCGCGCGGCGTGCATCAGCTGTGGTTTTGCGACGGCGAATACGTCCATTGCGCGTCGGGCTCGCGCGACTTCGCGCCGACCAGTCCGGGCGACGATCAGTTCTATCGCTGCGTCGACGTGCGCAATCCATCAAAGCCGGTCGAGGTTGGCCGCTGGTGGATGCCGGGCACGCGCCAGGGCGACAACGTCATGCCGCCGACGCGGCATCCGATCGACAAGGGCTTCCGCGCCCACAACACCAACGTCTATCCGCAGCGGCCGGACCGCTGTTATCTGGCCTATATCGACGGCGGCATGTTCGTGCTCGACATTTCCGACAAGGCGAACCCGAAGAAGGTCTCGCAATGGACCAATTCGCCGCCCTATACCGGCTTCATGCACACCATCGTGCCGCTGTTCGACCGCGGGCTGATGCTGGTGACCGACGAATCCACCGAGAACAACGCCAAGGACTGGCCGAAGCTGATCTGGGTGCTCGATGCGCGCGAGGAGAGCAATCTGGTGCCGATCTCGACCTGCCCGCTGCCCGATCACACGATCTACGCCGCGGCCGGCCGCTTCGGCGCCCATAACATCCATGAGAACGTGCCGTTGCCGACCGCCTGGCAATCCGACCAGATCGTGCTCGGCACGTTCTTCAACGGCGGCCTGCGCGCCTATGACATTTCCAATCCGTACCAGCCGAAGGAAGTCGGCATCTTCATGCCGTCGGCGCCGCCCGGCGCGCCGACCGGCACCATTCAGATGAACGACGTGTTCGTCGACGAACGCCAGATCGTCTACACCGTCGACCGCCACATCGGCGGCCTCTACATTCTCGAGATGGATTTCTGATGCCGCGCCGCCGCGACCTCCTTCTCCCCGCATGCGGGGAGAAGGCTGGGATGAGGGGGCCTCTCCGCCGGGCTCAGGATTGCGGCGGCGCCCCCACCCTCTCTCCGCACGCGGGGCGAGGGAGCCGATGCGGCGCGCACGTAGCTCATGCTCGACCTGTTCCCCTCGCGCGACGCCGGCCCGTTCGGGCGGCGGCAAAAACGCGAGCGCGGCGCGCGCATTCCGGTGACTGTCATCACCGGCTTCCTCGGCGCCGGCAAGACGACGCTGCTGCGGCGCTTCCTGAGTTCGCCGCAAGGCGAAGGCACCGCCGTGATCGTCAATGAATTCGGCGCCGTCGGCATCGACGATGCGCTGGTGCGCGACAGCGCCGACGAAACGGTTCTGCTCGGCAACGGCTGCGTCTGCTGCATCACCCGGACCGATCTGCAAGCCGCGTTGCGCCGCCTCGTCGTCGACCGCGAGCGCGGCACGGTGCCGCCGTTCCGACGCATCGTCATCGAAACCTCCGGGCTCGCCGATCCCGGGCCGATCCTGCAGACCTTCGCCACCGACCGCGCGCTTGGCGGCGAGTTTCATATCGATGTGGTGCTCACCGTCGTCGATGCCGTCAACGGCGAAGCCACCCTCGACGCAGCCGCCGAAGCGCGCAAGCAGGCGATCCTGGCCGACCGGCTGGTGGTCTCCAAGAGCGATCTCGCCGGCGCCGAGAAGACCGCGCGGCTGACGCGGCGTCTGCAGGATCTCAACCCGCGCGCGACCATCGACATCGCGGTCGGCGGCGACCTCGACCCCGGACGCGTGGTCGAACCGGCGCCGCATGAGCGCTCAGGCTTCATCGCCGAAGCCGCGCACAGCGACGGCATTGCGAGCTTCGTGCTGGCGCAGGACCCGCCGATCCGATGGCTCGCCTTCGCCCGCGCCATGGAAACGCTGATCGCGCTGCGTGGCGCCGATCTGCTCCGCGTCAAAGGCATTCTCAATGTCGCCGGCTGCCGCGGCCCGGTGGTCGTTCAATATGTGCAGCACCTCGCCCACCCCCCGGTCGAGCTGGCATCCTGGCCGGATGCCAATCGCGCCAGCCGCGTCGTGTTCATCACCCGCGCTATTGCGGAACGCCAGGTGCGCGATTTGTTCGCCGCGGTACTGGCGTTGGCGAATGCCGAGAGCGTCGAGCCGTAGCGCCAAGGGCTATTCGTCCCAGACCTATTCATCCCAGGCCTATTCATCCCAGGCCTATTCATCCCAGGCCTATTCATCCCAGACTTATTCATCCCAGATTTGGACCGCGGTCTGGCGAATAATCTTGCCGTCCTTGAGTTCAAGCATCGCGGCACAAAACACCTTGGTGCCCTCCGGATAGGTGCAGGCCTGCGTGAAGGCGAGCGCCTTGCCGTCGGTGACGCCGGATTCGATGCGGTGCGACATGGCGCGGCCGCAGACATCGTCGTAATAGGCGGTGATCGCCGCCTTGCCCTGCAACTCGCGCGGCTTGCTCGGCGGATTGTCGCGATCGATGATCCGCAGCAGCGCGTTGTCGTGGTAGAAGCCGGCGAGGGCCTTGGCATCGCGGCCTTCGATCGCGCGCTTGAGATCGGAAACGGAAACTGCGTCGAGCGTCGTCATGGGATTCTCCTCATCGGTCGCGCGCCACCGTCAAGCGCGCACGCGTCAACGGACTTCTCCGGCCTGACCGGCCTGACACGGCCCGTTAGCCAAAAGGCTACGCGACCCATTGCGGGCGCCAATACGCAGTTCGGCGTATGAATTTTCAGGCTGCAAAATCGAGGGACATGCGCCGCGGCCGGTCATGCGACGGTTGCGGCGTGATCGTCGGCGGCCGCCAAGGCGCGGACTGCCGCCGCGGTGCGCGTCTCGACGCCGAGCTTTTGGAAGATGTGCTCGAGATGCTTCTGGACCGTGCGCGCACTGATCGCAAGGATCGCGGCGATCTCGACATTGGTCTTGCCGGCAGCGACCAGCGCCAAAATCTCGCGCTCCCGCTCGGTCAGCGGCAATCGAGCGAGTTGGGCGGCGCCGACGCCGCGGCGCTCGCTTTTCAGGAGCAGATATCCGGCGTGGACATCCTGCGGATCGGGAACAAAATGCACCGTCAGCCTCGCGCCGAGACGGGACGCGGTGAATGGCTGGCCGCGATCGATCGCCGGGCGCTCAAGGCCCCAGTTGCGGCTGCGCGAGAACCACGCGGACAGCAGCGCCGGCAGCTGCGACTCGCGGTCGGCGGCGTCCTGCGGAAAGAATTTCCGCAGCAGTCCGCGCACCGCGGTGGGAGCATCGAGGATGCGACCCGTCATGGCGACCCGCATCATCTGCCAGCCGCCGTCGGTTGCGAGATGACCGACACGCTTCAGTCCGATGCCGGCATTCTGGCACGCCACCAGATTGCGGTAGATCGCGGCAAGCGGCAGGCGAACCGCGTCGAGCACCGCCCGCTCGGCGTCCTTGAAGTTCGAGCGGCTGCGGTTGAAAACGACGCTGATCACGTTATCCGCATCGATCCACAGCGGCAGCGCCATGACGTAATTGATGCCGATGCGGCGATAGTAATCGGCATGAAGCGCCGAATTGCGGAAGGCCGCGACATCGATGCAATCGGAAATGCGCTGGGTCGGTCCGCCGGGATGCGTGCCGTGGAACCGCACCAGCGGATGTTCACGGAAATGCTGGTCGAACGCGGCGCGATCGGCGTCCGACAGGCCTTCCGCCTTACGGCCGATGACGCGACGACTGCCACGGGCGAGGTCGCACATGCTCAGCGTCGTGAGATCGGAGGCGACAATATCGGTCAGTCGTTCCAGCGCCCCGACGACGAAGCTGCCGCACTCGGCGCTGCGGTCGGCAAGCGACTGCAATACGCCGATGGCGCTGCGCAGGTCGCGTTCGCTGAGCTCGGCAAGCATCGCGGCCATTGGCCGATCCCACCGGCGGTTCGCGAAGCGCGGCGTCGTGCAGCCGGTCGGCCGCACGCCGCGGCACCCCGCCCGATCGAGGTCCACCTCCCATCTCTACCAATCAGTAGGTAACTTGTCAACCAGTCGGTAGGTTTATAGGGTGAGTCGCGACCCGGCGGCGTGCTTCGATCGGCGCCGCCGAGAAGGTCGGGAAGGAGGCCACATGGCAGGCACGGCGCGCAACGCCGACACCGCACAGCGGATCCTGGACATCGCCGAACGGCTGATCCAGGTGCGAGGCTACAACGGTTTCAGTTACGCCGACATTGCCGCGACGATGGGGCTCACCAAAGCGAGCCTGCACTATCATTTTCCGAGCAAGGCCGAGCTCGGTCGGCGCCTGATGGAGCGCTACACCGAGACCTTTCTGGCCGCCCTCGCCAGGATCGACCGCAACAGCGCCGCCGTGCGCGAGAAACTCAAGAGCTACGTTGGCATCTACGCGGACGTCCTGGCGAACAACCGGATGTGCCTGTGCGGCATGCTGGCCGCCGAATTCGCGACCTTGCCCAAATCGGTGAAATCGGAAGTCACGCGTTTTTTTGATGCCAACGAGGCTTGGCTCACCGCCGTCCTCGAGCAGGGCCGGCGGAGCGCGGGCTTGAAACTCGCCGGTCCGTCGAGCGAGACCGCCCGGCTGATGATCGCCACGCTCGAAGGCGCCATGATGGTGGCGCGCACTTACGGGGACGCCGAGCGTTTCGAGCGCGCGGCGGCGCGTCTGCTGGCCGACATCGTCGCGTTGCCGTCCGCCGCCGCGCGGCAAATGGCCGAATGAAAGCCCGACCGAACGTCGGCCGGCATCGCGCGCGGATTTATTTGATCGCGAGCACCAGCTCGCCCGACACGGCATCGGTCACGCCGAGTCCCGGACCCGAGATCCTCGAGCGCATGCCGAAACGTGTCGAGCGTGCCGATCATGGGCTTGCGGGCATCCCCGATTGTGCGCATGTCCGGCCATTCGCCGATCAGCACATAGCTGCGTTCGCCGGCCTTGATGATGACGCTGCGGAGCAATCCGGGCCACTGCGCCTTGCCGTCACGATGCGCGTCCAGAAACACCTGATCCATGCCCGGCTTGACGCGAAACCGGACGACATTGATTGCGGTCATAACGATGCCTCGGTGGGGGGAACGAAACGGCAATCGTCGTCCGTCACCGGCGCCGCGGGTGACGGAACGGCGTCTCAGGATTTGTGTGCGTGCGCCGCGGTCGCGTAGTCGATCATGCCCTGAAAATCGACCACGACGGCCGCCTCATTGCCGACCACCCAGGCGTCATGACCGCTCGGCAGCAGCGATATGTCGCCGGGCCGGCAGTCGAATTCGCTGCCGTCGTCCATCCGGATTCGCAAGATTTCCGGAGACGTGATACTGGAAATGCGGAGCCTCGCAGCTCCGGGTCTTCGCGATCGGCTGCACGGACGTCGCCCAGCGCCAACCGGGCTCGAATATGGCGCGGCCGAGGGTGGCGCCGCCGACTTTCACCAGTTCGAGGCGGCCTTTTGGAAACTCGCGGACCTCGTCAGGCGTCCCGAAGCTTTTAAGCTCCGCCTTGTCCGCCATTGCGGCTGCGGCCTGGACCATCATCGTAATCTCCCTGCGTAAGACCCATGGTGCGGGCTCAGCGGGAGAATAGTCGCCAGGCGATACCGGTGAATACGCAAGGTGGCGTATGCGGACCGGCTTGGGCCGGCTGGGTCCGCAATGAAATGACTCGAGACTTTCGGCGCTGTCGCGACGGGCGCGTCGCGCCGCCGCCGGCTGCGATAAGGATAGTGTTGATGTGTGGTGCTAAAGCGGGCGGTGCATTCGGCCGAGAATCCATCCGATGCCAACCGCGATCAGCGCAGTGGTGTACGGCTGCGTCTCGATGGTGTGGCGGAGCCACTTTTCCAGCGAGGCGGCCGAATCCCGTGCCGCCCCGGCAGCGTCCGACGCGGTGTCGCGGGCTTGGCCGTACAGGTCTTGCATGGCTCCCGTCGCCTGGTTTGCGATGCCCTCGGCTTGGGTCTTGGTGTCGCCGGTGGCGCGGCCGACGCCTTCCTGTATTTTGCCGCCGATGTTTTTGGCGGTGCCCGCAAAGCGATTCTCATCCATGGCAAACCTCGGGTTGAACGTGGGGTGCTGGACGAACCTGTTTGAGAGCAAAAAGGTTCCATGACCAAGGCTGCGACGATCTGGGGCAAAGAACTCCGCGATCACCATGCCGACCACGGCATCCCCGACCCGTGTTCCCAACCCCGCGGTTTGGGAATAAGTTTGAACGAGCGGATGCGGCGGCATCGGGACGCACCGGCATATGGCCGGCCCGGACAATAAATGCCGCCAAGCATATGCCACGTACATGGAGGACGCCGCGCCATGACCCGGAAGTTTTCACTCAACGTCAACGGCAAGGTCCATAGCGTCGAAGCCGACGAGGACATGCCGCTGCTCTACGCACTGCGTGACGATCTCGGCCTCAACAACCCGCACTTCGGCTGCGGCATCGCGCAATGCGGCGCCTGCACGGTGCATCTCGACGGCAAGCCGACGCGCTCCTGCGTGACGCCGCTGGCGGCGGTCGGCGACAGCAAAGTCGTGACGCTCGCCGGGCTCGGCACGCCCGACCGGCCGCACCCGCTGCAGACGGCTTACGTGCAGGAGGAAGTGCCGCAATGCGCCTATTGCATCAACGGCTGGATCATGACCGCGGCGGCGTTCCTGCGCGACAACAACAAGCCGAGCGACGAGCAGATCCGCACCGCGCTGCACGGCCTCAAATGCCGCTGCGGAACCCATATGGCCATCCTGCGCGCCGTCAAGCGCGCCGCGGCGATGATGGGTTGAGGAGGCTGTCATGACCAGAATGGAAAAGTCCTCGAACTTCTCGCGCCGCGCGCTACTCAAGGCCGGCGGGGCGCTTGTCATCTCGATCGGCGCGCCGATCGCATTCGAGACTGTCGCCGCGGCCGATGACGCCATGACTGCACCGACCATGACTGCGGCCACCATGACTGCAGCGACCAAGCCGCCGCTGACGCCGGACCAGCTTGCGTCGTATCTCGCGGTCAATGCCGACGGCAGCGTCTCCGCCTTCTTCGGCAAGATGGACATGGGGCAGGGCTTGTCGGTCGCCATCCGGCAGATGGTGGCGGAGGAACTCGACGTTGGGTTCGACCGGGTCAAGATTTTCATCGGCGACACGGCGACCAGCGTCAATCAGGGCGGCGCCTCCGGCTCGACCGGGGTCCAGGAAGGCGGCCGGCAGATGCGCATGGCGGCCGCCGAGGTGCGCCGCGTGCTGGTGGCCATGGCGGCCAACAAGCTCGGCGTTCCGGCCGATCAATTGACCGTCACCGACGGCGTCGTCCATGCGGCGGGCGATGCGGCCAAGGCGGCGAGCTACGCCGAACTGATCGGCGGGCAATATTTCAACGTTCATCTCGATTGGAACGGCAAATACGGCAACCCGCTGTACGCGCCGGGCAAGGCCAACCCGAAGGATCCGAAGGATTACACCGTCGTCGGGCAGCCCATTCCCCGCGACGACATCGCCGGCAAAGCCTTTGCGCAAAGCGACTTCGCTTCGGACATCAAGGTCCCCGGCATGGTGCACGGCCGCATGATCCGCCCGGCGGTTGCCGGAGCGGTGCCGGTCAAGGTCGACGAGGGCTCGATCCAGCATGTCCCGTCCGCCAAGGTGGTCTGGGACCAGGGCTTCCTCGGCGTGGTCGCCGACAAGGAGTGGGACGCGATCAAGGCCGCGGCAGCGCTCAAGGTCGCGTGGTCGCAGGTCGCGCCGCCGTTCCCCGATCAGGCGGCGCTGTACGATCACATCCGCAAGGCACCGCCGCGCAAGCGCGAGGAAGGCAAGCCGGCCGGCAACGTCGACGATGCCTTCAAGTCGGCGGCGCGCGTGATCGAGGCCGAATACCAGTGGCCGTTCCAGTCGCATGCCTGCATGGGCCCGGCGTGCGCGGTGGTCGCCATCAGCGACGCCGGCGTCACCTGCTGGAGCGGCACCCAGAAGGCGCACTTCGTCCGCGCCGGCGTGGCCGCGATCCTGCAGGTGCCGGAGGACGGCGTTCGGGTGATCTGGACGACCGGCCCGGGTTCCTACGGCCGCAGCGACGCCGACGATTGCGCCATGGACGCCGCCGTACTCGCCAAGGCGGTCGGCAAGCCGGTGCGGCTGCAATACACGCGCGATCAGGGCACCGGCTGGGACCCGAAGGCGCCGGCGTCGATCCATCGGGCGCGCGCCGCGCTCGACGCTTCGGGCGAGGTCATCGCCTATGATTTCCTGAGCCGGGGCTTTTCCCGCATCGACGTCGACACCAACGGCAGCAAGCCGAAGGATACGCTCGCCGGCCAGATGCTCGGCGCCGGTATCAAGTCGGGCGACGGCTTCGGTCTGCCGGGCGATTCCTACGGCTTTGCCAACAAGCGCGTCGCCTGGGAGACCATCGCGCCGCTGCTCGATCGTGCTTCGCCGTTGCGCACCGCGCATATGCGCGACCCGGTCGGGCCGCAAATCCATTTCGCCAGCGAATCGTTCATCGACGAAGTGGCTGCCGCGCTCAAGGTCGATCCGGTGGAATTCCGGCTGCGCTACGTGAAGGACCCCCGCGACATCGCCGTCATCAAGGCGGCGACCGCCAAGGCCGGCTGGCAGTCGCGGCCCTCGCCGCGCAACGAACAGAGTAGCGGCGACAAGGTCTCGGGCCGCGGCATCGCCTATGCGCAACGCGGCCAGACGCGGGTCGCGATCGTCGCGCAGGTCGATATCGATCGCTCGACCGGGCGGATCTGGGCGCGCAAATTCACCGTCGCCCACGATTGCGGCCAGATCATCAATCCCGACGGCCTGCATCACGCCATCGAGAACAATGTCGTCCAGGCCACCAGCCGCACGCTGTGGGAGGAGGTCACGTTCGACAACAACAACGTCACCAGCGTCGATTGGCGGACCTATCCGATCCTCGACGTCACCGAGGCGCCGGAGCAGGTGGATATCGTTTTGATCAACCACCCGGAGATCGCACCATCCGGCGCCGGCGAGGCCTCGAGCCGGCCGATCGCCGCGGCGATCGCCAACGCCGTGTTCGACGCTACCGGCGTGCGCATCCGCCGCGCGCCGTTCTCGCCGGATAACGTGAAGTCGGCGTTGTCGTAAGCGAAAAAACCTCTCCCGCGTGCGGGGAGAGGTCGAGCGAAGCGAGGGTGAGGGGGCCTCTCCGCAATTCTGAGCCTGGCGGATTCGTTTACAAAGCTGCAGACTGTTGTTTGCTTCTCGGCCCAGCGGCGAGGTCCCCTCATCCCGACCTTCTCCCCGCGTGCGCGGGGAGAAGGAGCCGCGAGCGGGAAAACGGAGTAGCTTCACCTGATGGCCATGATCGCCCGTACGCTCGACGAAGCGCTCGCGCCGGTGGCCGACGGCTGCATGCTGGCGGTGCCGCGCGAGACCTCGGGCGTGGCCATGGCGGCGACCCGGGCGCTGATCCGGCGCGGCGTCAGGCGCCTGCATCTGGTCGCGCTGCCGACATCGACCTTGCAGGCCGACCTTCTGATCGGCGCCGGCTGCGTCGCGACGCTGGAGACCTCGGCGGTCAGCCTCGGCGAATTCGGTCCGGCGCCGCGCTTTATCGCCGCGATCCTGTCGGGCGCGATCCGCATGCGCGACGCCACCTGTCCGGCGCTGCACGCGCAGTTCCAGGCGGCCGAAAAGGGCGTGCCGTTCATGCCGCTGCGCGGGCTGATCGGCTCGGACGTGCTGGCGCACCGTCCGGACTGGAAAGTGCTCGACAATCCGTTCGGCGATAACGATCCGATCGTGCTGTTGCCGGCGCTGGCGCCCGATGTCGCGCTGTTTCATGCGCCGATGGCCGACCACGCCGGCAACGTCTATGTCGGCACGCAGCGCGAGTTGATCGCCATGGCGCACGCCGCGCGCCAGACCATCGTCACCGTGGAGAAGATCCACGACGGCGACCTGCTGGGCGATCCGCTGCTGGCGGCCGGGACGCTGCCGGGCTTCTATGTCGAAGCGGTTGCGGTCGCGCCGCGCGGCGCCTGGCCGTTGCCGCTGCCCGATCACTACGCGCTCGACGCCCCCCATGTCGCCGACTACGCGCGGCTTGCCGCCACGGCCGACGGCTTCGCCGATTATCTGCAGCGGTACGTGTATGAGCGGCGCGCCGCCTGAGGCCTTTCGCGACGAGGAATTGCTCGCCGACGTGATCTGCCGGCTGATCGGCGACGTCCGCCAAGACGTGCGCCATATCGCGGTCGGCGCCGCGTCGCCGATTCCGGCCACCGCCGCGCTATTGGCGCGCGAGCGCGCCAACGTGCACCATCTGCGCCGGCCGTATGTCTCGCTGCTCGGCAGCCGCGCGCACACCTTCTTCACCGACGGCGCGCGCGAACTGTTCGACTGTGCCGGCCAGGGCCGCATCGACGTGTTTTTTCTGTCCGGCGGCCAGATCGACGGCGAGGGCAATATTAACCTCGTCAGCGTCGGCGACTACGATCATCCCAAAGCGCGCTTTCCCGGCTCGTTCGGCGCGGCCTATCTGTACTACGTCGTGCCGAAGGTGATCCTGTTCCGCGTCGAGCATTCCCGCCGCACGCTGGTGCCCAAGGTCGATTTCATCAGCGCGCCCGGCGGCAGTCCCGACAATGTCTTCCGGCCCGGGGGCCCGATCGCGCTCATTACCAACCGCTGCCTGTTCGACTTCGACCGCGCGCGCCGGCGCTTCCGTCTCGCCAGCGTCCACCCCGGCCACAGCGTCGCCGAGGTGATCGACAATACCGGGTTCGATTTCGACTTGGCGGATCAGGTCCCGACGACGCCAACACCGTCGGCGGACACGCTGTGCCTGCTGCGCACCGTCGTCGCGCCGCTCCTGGCCGAGGTCTATCCGCAGTTCGCCGCCCGGGTATTCGGAGCGACGGTTTAGCAATGAGCGGACATGGCCCGCACTCCGTGCCTAACGTTCGTGTGGGGCTCTGCGCTTCTCCGGAAACAAGACGCGTGACGTCATTTCTTAAATCAACGAAAGAGTTTCTCTCGCCAGCGGTGTAATGGGCCGTTGGGCAGACGTAACCAACGACAGCGGGATTCTGAGCGTTGGCCTTACGATGGGCGTCGCGGTAAAGCTCCGTTCAAACGTGTGACCACTCAGGGAACTGAGGGGCAGGACAGCATACCCGTAGCCCTCGTGGACGAGATCGAGCACGGACGCGATCCCGTCAACCTCGAATTCAATCTGCGGCTTCAGCCCCAGCTGCGCCAGCTGCGCCTCGATGAGCATCCGGTTTGCATTCATACGGCTCGTGAGGATCAATGGATAGCGCGGCAATTCCCGCAGCTGCACCGATTTGCTCGACCGATGCTTTCGGCCTGCCTTGGACGAAATCAGGAACAGTTGCTGTTCATGCAGCGGTCGAATCTCGACGGACGGCAACGGTGCCGGATTGTAAACCACTCCGATGTCGACACGCCCTTCTATGATCCGCTCCATGACGGAGGCCGACAGTGCTTCGACCACACCGACGGTTCCCTTGGGAAAGGAATTGCGGAAGGATTTAACCAATGGGACCGTGAGATGCCGCGCGATGGTGGGCGGCAGACCAACGATGATATGGCCCACCATCGCGTCACTCGTCTCGACCAGCTCATCGCGCGCGCGGCGCACCTGCATGAGGATGCCGCGCGCATGAGCGAGCAGACGCCTGCCGGCGTCCGTCGGCGTGACGCCGCGCCCGTTGCGATACAGCAGCGTTCGCTTGAGCTCCAACTCGAGGTGGCGCACCGAATGACTCAAAGCGGACTGGGCAATAGAGAGCTGCATCGCAGCCTTGGTGAAGCTGCCGAGTTCGGCGACGTGCACGAAGTAGTCGAGTTTTTTGATGTCCATGGGCGGGAATGGCCACAACCGGTGGATTGTAGAGCTATCTATTTATCAGATTTCTGATAGTCCAGCATCACTATTGCATATTTCTCCCAAGGGGCCAATAATTTTCGAGTTGACGCAATAGGTGTTCGGCGGCCGGATGGATTGCTGTGACGATCCAGCTGATCCGGGCAGCTTTCCGTCCAACAATAAATGACGAAGGGAGGAGTTAGTCATGGTTGTCGTCCCCAAAACTCGAGGACTGAGCGCGGCCGTCATGTTGTCGGTAGGGACGTTGTGGCCGTTGCTCTCGCAGGCGGATCAACCTGCTATCCGCTATACGATCACCACCGCCGACACGTCCGCGGTCGGGTATGTCACGACGAGTTCGGTGTCGGTCAAAGTTACCGGCCCTTCAAACGAAGCGATTCGTCACCTCAGGCTCACGCTGAATGGGGTCGACGAGCCTAACGCCTTGTCGCAAGACGGCACCGGCGTGCTGTCCGGCCTGAAAGTCGGATCAAATACGATTTTGTTGTTCGATTCGGAGACCCGCCGGGAGCCGGTAGCCCAGCTCGTGATCGAAAGGGCAACGGGACCCGCAGTCACGTGCGCGTCGCTCGCGAATCTCGTCAGTTTCCCGATCCAGCCTACCGGGTCCGAGGGCGGAACGACCATCACTCTTGCCCAGCTCAATCCGGCGACCGCAACTTTGCCCGAGCACTGCCAAATACAGGGGATCATGCGGTCGCGCACCGGGATCGCCGGGCCGTCCGCTACCCCCCAACAATACCAGACGAAGTTCGAGGTGCGCCTGCCGACGCTGTGGAACGGAAGATACATGTTTCAGGGCGGCGGTGGCACCGAGGGTAGCCTGCCTGCAGCGACCGGGGCACAGACTGGCACGGCTTCTTTCCCCGAGCTGCGCAATGGGTGGGTGGTGGCCTCCCAAGACGGCGGCCACGAAACCTCGCAGCTGCCGCCTACGATACCTGCGACTGCGACCTCCCCGGAGATACTTCAGGTAAACATGTTTTATCCCGACGCGCAGGCGGTCAAGGATTGGGCCTACAACTCAATCGACATGACCACTCAGACCGTGAAGTATCTGATCGATGCCTATTATGGGCGCCCGGCAGACCACTCTTATTTCGTCGGCTGCTCGACGAGCGGCCGGCAGGCCATGGCGATGACTCAGTTGTTCCCGGACTACTACGACGGCGTCATCGCCGGCGATCCCTTCTACCTGCCGCCGGATATTTCGCTCAGCGAGACGTGGGGACTGGAGCAGATCATTTCCGTATCGCCCAAGGATTCGAACGGCAACCCGATCTACACGCAGGGATTTCCGGTCAGCGATCAGAATCTGTTCACCAACGCGATCCTGGCCGCATGCGACGCGCTCGACGGGTTGGTGGACGGCGTCATCGACAACCGGGCGGCATGCCATTTCGACCCGGCGACTTTCGTTTTCCCCTCGTCGGGGCCTTACGGCTCGATAGCGCCCGGTCAGCCTCTGCAGTGCCACGGCGCAAAGAACGCCACCTGTCTGAGCCCCGCACAAGTGGCCGCAGTAAAGACCATCGCACAGGGTCCCAGAACCTCGCATGGCGATCAGATCGTTTCACCGGATGGGACACTCCTGTCTGGATATCCGTTCGACGGCGGATTCATGCAGCCTTCGGGCATCCCGACACGCGACATCGGCACGCTGACTTCTCCCCCGGGCAACATCGGCCTGGGATCGGGTCAATTGCCGTTGTTCTGGTTCACCGTTCCAAACCCGAACTACAATCCGCTTACGGTTAATTACAATACGGATATCGGTCTGGTCACCGCCCACTCGCCGGCGGTCGACAACTCGACTGACATCTCGGCCTTCCTCGGGCATGGCGGCAAGCTGATCTTCTACCACGGCCTGAGCAACTCGGGGCCGCCGTGGCCGTATACCGTCAGATATTTCCATAAGGTGGCGGAGCGCCAGGGCGACGGTCGGTCTGATGACCTGCTTCGTCAGGCGGAAGACTTCATGAAGCTTTATCTGGTTCCGAACATGGGGCATTGTGGCGGTAACGCTTCGACCGACCAATTCGACATGCTCACGCCGATGGTCAACTGGATCGAAAACGCCACCGCGCCCGATAACGTCGTCGCGACCGGCGTCAACTTCAGCCCTGTGTTGGGCACTCTCGCGAATCTTCCGACCACGCGCAGCCGCCCGCTTTGCCCCTATCCGCAGACGCTTCGGTACACGGGCCCCAAAGGGGGTGACATCAGCGTTGCCGCGAACTATTCGTGCGTCGAAGGGGATTTCGACAAGTTCGAGTTCGACGATCACCGCTAGTTCGGACTCCCCGCATAGCCGGTCGGATCGGCACTGGAAACCGATCCGACCGACAAGCGTTCCTTGTTTGCGAAGAAGAAGCCGCCGCCGGCCACGGACTATCTCGGCCCACGCGGACAGACCAAACTGAACGTGGCAGTGACGATCCCGTCGGCCAGTTGCGTCGCGCTTCGTCCTGCCAGCCGCCAAACACGAGGATATCCGGGAAGCAGCCCCAAAGCCGGGGCGATCGTGATGGCTCTGTTGCGCGGATCGATCTGCGTGACCGATGTGAGTACCATGATCGCACAGCGTGAAGCCGTCTGTCAGGTTCAGCCACGCTTGCGGGAGGCGACTTCAAGCATCAGGGATGGGAACGATGGCAAAGTTTCGATACGCCATGGCCGCGTGGTGCGCGGGCCTCGCCATGGCCGGCGCGCAACCCGCGCTGGCGCAGGATTATCCGACCCGGCCGATCCGCGTCGTGATTGCGTTCCCGCCCGGCGGTCCTACCGACTTTGTGGGGCGCCTGATTACCGAGAAGATGACGACGTCGCTTGGCCAGCGCGTCTATATCGAGAACAAGCCCGGCGCGGCCGGCACCGTCGGCGCCGACAACGTCGCCAAGGCCGATCCCGACGGTTATTCGCTGTTCCTCACCACCTCGGGCGCGATCGCGATCGCGCCGCATATCACGAGCGCCGTCCCCTACGACCCGTTGAAGGATTTCGCGCCGGTGGCGCTGGTCACCAAGGTCACCGAGATCCTGGTGGTCACGCCCGCGCTCGGCATCAAGACGGTCAAGGAGCTGGTCGCCATGGCCCAGGCCAAACCGGGCGCCGTGTCGTTTGCCTCGACCGGCATCGGCTCGCCGCCGCATCTCGCCCAGGAATTGCTCGACGCCTCGGCGAACGTGAAATTCCTGCACGTGCCCTATCGCGGCGCGGCGCCGGCGGTGACCGATCTGCTCGGCGGCCAGGTCCAGGTACTGGCCGCCGACCTGCCGGTGCTGATCTCGCAAATCCAGGCCGGCGCGCTCGTGCCGATCGGCGCCGCCGCCGACCAGCGCGACGACGTGCTGCCCGACGTGCCGACGCTCGCCGAGCAGGGCTATCCCAACACCGAAGCCTCGAACTGGTACGCGCTGCTCGCTCCGGCGAAGACGCCGCCTGCGACGATCGCAAAGCTCAACAAGGCGGTCAACGACGCGCTCACCGATCCGCAAATCCACGACAAGCTGGTCAAAGCCGGCGCCACGCCAGTCGGCGGCACCCCGGAGTCGCTCGGCGCCTTCATGAAATCCGAGTACGCGAAGTGGGGCGAAGTGGTCGCCGAGCGCGGGATCAAAGATACCGGGCAGTGATCTTCTCCGGGTCCAATAGGCGCCGTCGCGACCAAATCGGCCACCGTTCCTTGAGACAGCCCACCGTGCGCGAGCGTTATGGCCACACGCACGGAAAGGAAAATATCCCGCTGTTATCGGAACTCGGCGTGCGGCCGTAAAAAATTTCTCGTAAAAAATCTCGCAATGTACGGAACCGTACTGGCCGCGAAACCGTTGCGGCCTGATAGGCGCCTTCCTGCGGCAAAACAAAGCGCCTTCAAGCGAGCGAATTCACCCTCCGGCGGTCGAGCTTGTGGCTTGGCGCCAGAAGTTTGCGTTCGCGTCGTTGCCAAGCGATGCGCGCGTTGGAATCGTTCCCGTGATTGGGGATTTGACCGAATGGCCGACGCCGCCCGCTGATGGGCCAAGGGGCGATGGGTCAAGGGGCGACCCTGGTCGCGGGCGAACGATAAGGATCCGCCAACAACCGAAAGGATGAACACCATGAGTCTCATGAGCGAACACGATCAGAGCAGGACGTTCGCCGACAAGAGCGGGGCGACTGCCAACAAGACCCTTGAGAAAGGCAAAGCGACAATGGAGCAATCAGCCCGGGCAATTGAACAGAGCTGCGCGGTCACGCTGGAAAACATCCGCGCCTTCAACGCCAAGATGATCGAAATGGCGCGGGCCAACGTCGAGGCGGCTCTTGATGTCTCGCATCACATCGCGACCGCGACGGCGCCATCCGATATTGTCGAGCTGTGGACGACGCATGCCCGCAAGCAATTCGAGATGCTGAGCGAACAGAGTAGGGAGCTGACGGCACTCGCACACAAGATGGCCGGAGAAAGTGCCGAGACGATCACGCGCAGCGGCAGGCAGGACTCCCAAAACATCTCTTGAGAGAACCAAGTGAGAGTCACGGCAATGCCCGTGGCTCATAAGAAAACATACGGGAGAACGTCCATGGAAATGCGGTACGACCAACAAGAGTCTCTTGAGGGCTCGGCAGAGCAACGCGCGTCGAATGAACTCATCAAGGTAATCGGCAAATTGCGCCGGATGGGTTTGGAGGAGGAAGCGGCTTCGCTGGAGCAATCCGCCCGGCGCCGCGAGCTTCGTGAGTTTGTCGGGCGAGAAATCAAGGCCCATAGCGACCTTGCGGAGCCGCTCCCCGAACAACTCGCCGGCCTGATCAAACAACTTGCGCAACAGCTCCATGAGGGCGACAACGACTCTGGAGAATTCTAAAGTCGCCAAACGGACCAGTTGGCGTCGCCGATGCGATGTCCGCCAAACCCCCTGCGAGCCACTATAGCGCGGCGCCGTCGCGATGGCGGCGTTGGCGACTGAGTCGTCGCCTTTTGACGCGCCGGACAACGGGTGTAGCATGATCGCCGCGCTGCCTGCGCGGGACGTGCCGAAATCCCGATCGTTGCCATGGGCAGCACAGTGCCGTCGGCGAGCCAAAAGCGCGCCTGAAATACTGAAATTGCCGGCTCGCGGATGTCACCGGCATCCGCGATGCCGCATGGGGAACGCGGGCATGAAAAACCGACGATGCGGATCAGGCGACGCCATCAGCGCCGCAATCGTTGTCGCGGTTGCTTCGGCGCTGCTGGCGCTGCCGCCGGCAGCCTATGCGCAGGATGCCAAGACCCAGGATGCCAAGACCTACGTGATGAAGCTCAGCACCGCCACGGTCAACGACGTCCAGCACGAATGGTTGAAGCGCTTTGCCGCCGCGGTGGAGAAGGATTCCGGTGGTCGGATCAAAGCTGAAATCTACCCGGCGAGCCAGCTCGGCTCGATTCCCCGGCAGATCGAGGGCACGCAGTTTGGCTCGATCCAGGGCTGGGTCGGGCCGCCGGAATTCCTGGTCGGCGTCGATGAGCGCTATGAGGCCCTGACCGCACCCGCCCTGTTTACCAGCTTGGCCCAGCACGTGCGCGTCATCAACGATCCGCCGATCAACGACATGATGCTCGGGCTCGGTGCGAACAAGGGCCTGGTCGGTGTCGGCATCTTTCCCGGCGGGCTGAACTCCGTCGTCACGCGCAAGCCGGTTCATCATGTCGCTGAGTTCAAGGGAATGAAAATTCGCGTGCTGGCGTCGCCGTTTCAATTGGAAATGATCAAGCGGATGGATGCCTCGCCGGTGGCGATGTCGCTCGGCGATGTGCTGACGGCTCTGCAACAGGGCGCCATCGACGGCTCGTTAGGCAATATCACCGTGTTCACGCCGTTACACTATCAGGATGCGGCCAAGTACATCACCGAAATCGACCAGCCCTATGTAAGCCCTATCGTCGTCATGAACAAAACCTGGGTCGAAGCATTGCCGGCAGATTTGCAGCAAGTCATTCGCGGCGATGCGACGGCGGTTTCCACGGCGATTGTTCCGTTTTTGTATGAGTTCATTGCCGCGCAACACAAGGAATGGACCGACAAAGGCGGCGAGCTGGTGGATCTTCCGGCCGACGAACAGGCTGCGTTGAACGCCAGGATTTCCAGCATCGGCGATGATCTTTCGAAAGACCGGCCCGCGTTGAACAAGGCGGTCAACCTTATTGTCGAATCGGCCGCGCGCAACAGATAGGCGTCGCCACGCGGCTCTCATGGGTCCGGGCGCGGGCATGTCACGCGCGGCCGCTGACATGCCCGAAGAATGTCGTGGCACGGGAGAATTTGTGTCGATTCGTGCACGTTGATGGAGTTGCCGCCGCACCGCTGTGGCGCAGGTGCAGCGGCCGCCGCAGTCCGAAGACCTCGATCACGCCGACCTGCGCCAGGGCAGCAGCATCGACACATGGCTCTTGTAGAAGCGGTATTGATCGCCAAAGATGTCGATCAGATCGCGCTCTTCCAATTGGATGCCGACGATGATGTAGGCAGTCGTCACCGCTGCGAACAGCAGGTGTCCGACCGTCATCGTCGGCGCCGCCCAAAACGCGATGATAAAGCCGAGATAAATCGGGTGCCGCACGAAATGATAGTACAGCGGCGTTCGGAAGCGCAGCGCCGGCATGGGCCGGCCGGTGAGGTTATTGGCCACCTGATGCAATCCGAACAGTTCGAAGTGATTGATCAGGAACGTCGAAGTCAGCACGATCAGCCAACCGACGAATGACAGGCCGGTCACCGCCATGGCGAGGCGCGGATCGCCGATCTGCCACACCACCGCGGGCATCGGCTGCCACTGCCAGATCAAGAGCGCGAGCGCCAGGCTGGCGAGCAGCACGTAAGTCGCGCGTTCGACCGATCGCGGCACGAATGTCGTCCACCATTGCTTGAACTGGGGACGCGCCATCACGCTGTGCTGAATGGCGAAGATCGACATCAGTACCAGGTTGACGATCAGTGCTTGGGCTGTCGGTGCCGCCGTTCCGCCGTCGATGGTCTTTGGCACCACCAGATCTTCGACAAAGCCAATGGCGTACAGGAAGGTGACGAGGAACACCACGTAGGCCAAGATGCCATAGAGGAACGCGCTGATCCGTCCGACCAGATTGCCTTGGCCGCGCGCGCCCTCGTTGAATGCTCGGATCTGGGTCATTGTCTCCTCCGCTCTGTTGGGATCACGGGGGATTACGACCGTGAAGCGCGCAGGATGGCGGAAGCGCCGCCAAAAGACTTTGCCCGGCGCTTGATTTGCCCGTGAGACAGGCTTGATTATTCCTTGAGGTCGGCGCCGCATGCCGGCAGCAGGGTGGCGACGTGAAATATCTCTTTTCCGATTACAGGCTTGATACCGACCGGCGCGAGCTGCGCCGCGGCTCCCAGGCCATTGCCATGGAACCTCAGGTGTTCGATGTCCTGGTCTACTTGGTGGAGAACCGTGACCACGTCGTCAGCAAGGACGATCTCCTCGCCTCGATCTGGGGCGGCCGGGCGGTGTCGGATTCGACCTTGACCAGCCGCATCAACGCCGCGCGCAAGGCGGTCGGCGACAGCGGCGAGCAGCAGAAACTGATCCGCACCATCGCCCGCAAGGGTTTTCGCTTTGTCGGCGACGTGCGCGGGCCGACCGGCGGCGAGCCGGCTCATGCCGATCCGGCGGATGCCGGCCACGACCCGCCGCGCCCGGGCTTGCCGCTGCCGCTGCCGGACCGGCCGGCCATCGCCGTGCTGCCCTTCACCAACATGACCGACGATCCGGCGCAGGAGTATTTCTCCGACGGCATGAGCGAGGACATCATCACCGCGCTGTCAAAGCTGCGCTGGTTCCTGGTCATCGCCCGCAATTCGTCGTTCATCTACAAGGGCAAGGCGGTCCACTTGAGACAAATCGCCGACGAGCTCGGCGTCGGCTATGTGGTCGAAGGCAGCGTGCGCAAGGTCGGCGAGCGCGTGCGCATCACCGCGCAGCTCAACGACGTCGCCACCGGCAGCCACCTCTGGGCGGAGCGTTACGATCGCGACCTGGCCGACGTGTTCGCGGTGCAGGACGAGATCACCGAAGCCATCGTCGCGGCGATCGAACCGCAGCTCTATGCCGCGGAAAATTTCCGCGCCAAGCGCAAGCCGCCCGACAGCATGGATGCCTGGGATCTGGTGATGCGGGCGCTGTCGCATTATTGGCGCGTGACGCGCCAGGACAACGTCGTGGCCCAGGCGTTACTCGAGAAGGCGACCGCCCTCGACCCGAATTACGGCCAGGCGTTCGGCGTGCTCGCCACCAGCCACACCTTCAGCGCCCATATGGGCTGGGAGGATATGGCGACTGCGGCGCCGATCGCCGAGCGCGCCGCGGCAGCCGCGATCCGGGCCGACAGCGACGACCCTTGGGCGCACTTCGCGTTGGGTGGTGTTTATTTGTTCGCGCGGCGCTTCGACAATTCATTGGCGGCGTTCGAGTGGGCGCTGCGGCTCAATCCGAACTTTTCGCTGGCCCAAGGCTATTACGGCCTGGCGCTGGCCTATTGCGGGCGCTGGCAGGAGGCCGCGGCCGCCGTGCAACGGGCCTTGCGCCTGAGCCCGCGCGATCCGCTCGCCGCGGTTTATTGCGGCATCGCCGCCTACGCCCAGTTCGTCGGCCGCAATTACGACGAGGCGATGCGACTGGCGCGCGAGGGCATCCGGCAGCGCGCCGATTTCGTCGGCGCCCATCGGGTCCTGACGGCTGCCGCCGGCATGGCCGGCCGGATCGACATTGCCAAGTTGGCATTGCAGGAGCTGCGCCGCACCCAGCCCAATATCTCGCTCGGCTGGATCGGCGAGCAAATGCCGATCCAGCACGAGACCGAGCGGGAGCACTATCTGGAAGGCTTTCGCCGCGCGGGGTTGGACTAGCTTTGGCCTGAGATGCTGTTGAGGCCCACGGTCGGCTGACGGGACGGGGCCGACCGTGCGCCTGCCCCGCCAGCAAAACGAATCCGACCTGGGGCGCTTTCGCAAGGCGTCAATTGCCGGAGCAAAACTGACGCTTTGGTCCGGCAGCGGCCTCATGCACCGCAAATCATCGCGTCGGTCGGCGCGACCAGCGGTCCCGCTTTAATGCCGAGATGCGTCCCTGGGGGCAACGTAGCTACTTTCGAAGGCGGCGCTTTTGTTCGTCGGTGTAGTGCATGGGCGCGCCAGCGTGAGCATAGCTTGCCCGCATCCCGGCAGCTGCGGTCATCGCCGCCGGTAGATTTGCCGCCGAGGCGGCGATGGTTGCCGAAGCCACGTTGCCGTACGAAGCCGCTTGTGCGGCGTTGTCGAAGTCTGCCCCGAGGAAAATCACCTGCCAGTTCTTGGCGCGGCAAACATCAAGCAGCGCCTTCGCCGCGGCATGCGTATATTCGCGGCTGGCATTCTCCAAGCCATCGGTCATGATGATGAGCGCGAGCTTGTCGTACGCAGTCCCATTGTTCCCGGCTTTGGCGAGAGCAACGATTCGACCGATGGCGTCATTGAGAGGCGTCATGCCGCGGGGGGTGGCGTCCTCGGAAGAAACCGGTTTCCAGGTCGACGGTATGATCCGGTCGCGGACCACCTCGAACTTGAACTGGTCGCCGTCCTTGTCGAAGGTCGCCAAAGTCACACCGGTATCGACCTTGTCGTCGGCGAGCTTTTTGACGTAGGCGTTTACCGAGTTCAGCGCCTCGGACCATAAGACCTGCATCGAGCCGGAGCGATCGAGAAGAATGAAGTCATGTTGCATTTGCTATCCTTTCATTGAATTGGCAGCTCAATATTCCGTCGCGCTCGTCGGTCGCCATCAACGCGCACCCGGAAGCGGTAGATCGGAAAAACGGCGGAATATCGATTTGCGAGGGGTCTGTCAGCGAGCCTGTCAGACAATTTCTGCAATCGGTCGCGCGGGCGGCCTCCGCGGGCGACCAGCGCCGCGGCGGCGCGCCAAGCTCCGCGATATCGGTCACCTGCCGCGGCGGCCGCAAGTTCATCGGCGTAAGACGGCTTTGCGCAGGCCACGCGACGGGTCGCACATTGCAAAAAGTTTAGGGAAACGACGCGGAAAAAGCCTCCACAACAAACATATATTCAGCGGCGAGGACGCCAATGACTTCCGCCAGCGGAATAAGCCTTGAGCGCACGACGGGTGAACTGATCGTTCGCTCCGAACCCAGTAGCCGAGGCGACGGTCCGGGAATGTCCGCTTCACCGCCGCTCTTGAGGGATGAACGGGCGTCGGCGGATCAATGGTGTCCGCCATGCCCCGACAGCGGCGAGAAAGCGGACCTCGCCGAGGGTCCGAGCCGGGCCGTGTGCGCAGGCAAATAGACCTCGCACCAACGCCCGTCAGGTCAGAAGCCGTAGTTCGACGGCGCTGCCGCGCGTCAGCCGAAGCGCTTCCAGGCCGCTTGCCGCGACACAGCGAACGTCTTGCCAATGGCCGCCCAGCTGATCTTACGGTCACGCAGGATGTCGACGACATCCTGCATGGCAGCGCCGACCAATTCAAAAGCGCCGTTGTATCCAGCGAGGGTTTTCAGCAACTTCTCGGTTGGTGCGTTGTCGGGCAAGAGCGAAGCCGGCACGCCGCGGGTTTTCGGCTTCTCGGCAATGATCGGCAGACAGAGTTCAACGCATTCATCACAAATAAAGACGCCGGGCCCGGCGATGAGCTTCTTCACATCGGCTTGCGACTTTCCGCAAAAGGAGCAGCGAAATACCCGTTTGGGGGCCTTGGTTGTCCTGGCGTTCGCCACGAGCCGTCTCCATCGTAAACTACGGACGACAGTCAACCATACATTGACGTATGTTGTCAACATTAAGTTGACGTCCCAGCGTGGATACGCTCCACCGCCGCACCGATGCTGGCCAAAGCCAATCCGCAGTCGCCAAAGCCGTCTTCAACGTTGTCATGCCCCGCGAAGGCGGGGCATCCAGTAAGCGCGGCCTCGAATAGCCGTTGTATCGCTGCGATTACTGGATCGTCCGCCTGCGCGGACGATGACGGATCGAATTTAATGCTCCCCGTTGCGATCGCGAGGTCGCCCCTTTTCTTTATTGCGCTGCCCGACAACAATATTGGCGATGTGCATGAACCGCGCTCCCCGGCGCTTCCGCCTCGCCCAACGTGCATCTCGGGCACGGCATCGAGAGGTGACCGAAAACACCGGGTTCGACCTCGACCGCTCCGCTCACGTGCCGATCAACCCCCATGGCGGCAATCATATCGGTTCCCAAGGGAAGATTGAGTTTTTTGCGAAATCCATAAAGTCACATTTTCATTGACTTTAGTCACCAATATGGTTATACCTGGAAAGTCATCTCGCTCGCGTAAGGACGCACTCCCGGAGGCATACCGGGAGAGCGGGGCGAGGGCGGTTCCCGCGGGCGGATTTGCCGTCCGTCCCCGGGCGGCGTGGGCATCATGTCACCCGGCACTATGACCGGGGTGGGAGGTGCTTCCCTGGGCTGGGACAGGCGAAGGCGGGTAACACCCGCACAGACCGCGTCCCAGGAAACCTGGCCTGACGCTGAGCCTTTGGGACGACGACTCCCTCGGGCGAGAGCCGTGGTGGAACGCCGACAGGCGAGCGCATCCGCAAGGGTGCGGGCCGCATCGCAGATGCGGCGGTTGTTGAACAGCGCTTGTCGGCGTTCCGCTGTCCTTATTGCTTTGGCGAGACCGGCGTAGCGAAGAGAGAGACAACGAGGCGCCACCCCTCGATTTCCTTTTCCGCGCCGGTCTTCGCGCTTGCCGTACCGGCGTTTGCAAAGCTCGGGCGCCAAGCCGCGCCGCGAGAACGGGAGAGCTCCTGGCTCGCTCCAAAATGGACCGCTCCAACGACGACTTCGCCGTCTACGCCGCCATGCTCAAGGCGGGCTACCGGCGCAAGCCGAAAGCCGGTCCGGTAGAACAGGCGCGGCGCCTCGCGGTCGAAAAGCTGTCGCTGCAACGGCGCTATTGCGACGCTTTCGCGCTGTGGCGGCGTTGCCGGCGACCGGCCTGCCGCCGCCAGCAACGCTGCGGCGGGGACGCCAATGCCTGCCTGAAACGCGCGCTCGATCGCGTGCCGCGCGACGTCCAAAGACAAGCGCGGCAAACCATCATCGCGGCGATGCCGCGCAACATCGGCGCTCCCGAGCGCGCGGCGCGGCTCGCCATGCCGCACGACCTTTGCGAATAGGGAAGAATACGTGGCGGCGACGCCTTTGAATGTTCCGGGACGGCAGCGAAGTGGCATTGCCGCAGCCTTCAGCCTCGTCATCCTCAGGGTGATGAGGCGTCGGGACCGCGCTTTGGCCGGCGCTGCGGGGACGGGACCTGGCGCCTGAATCGTTGCACGCCATAGCGCGGCGTGATCTTGTGCGCTCGCAACAAAGAGAGGATTGCTTGTGCAGACAGTGGAAGTGGGGGTGATCGGCGTCGGCTGGATCGGCGGCTTGCGGGCGGAGACGCTGGCGCGCACGGCGCTGGTCGACAAATTGCACCTGTGCGACATCAAGCCCGACCGGCTTGCCGAAGTGAAGCAGCTGTACAACCCGGCGACGGCGACGCCCGACTACAACGATCTCATCGCCAACGAAAAAATCTCGGTGCTCTATGTTTCGACCACGCCGGAAGCCAACCACTACCCGATCGCGCGCGACTGCCTCAAGGCCGGCAAGAACGTCATGCTGGAGAAGCCGATCGCGCTCGAACTGTGGGAAGCCGACGAGCTGATCCAGTTGGCGAAGCGCAACAATCTGAAGTTCACCATCGGCTATTCGCAGCGCTTCAATCCGAAAGTGGCGTTTGCCAAGAAGAAGATCGTCGACGGCACGCTCGGCAAGGTCGTCTCGGTGCTGGTCAGCCGGCATCTGTCGCGCGAGCTCGGCAAGAAGATCGCCAGCCGCGTCCGGCTGTCGCCGGTGGTCATGGAATCGACCCACGATCTCGACTTCGTGTTCTGGCTCCTGGAGCCGGCGAAGCCGGTGCGGGTCTACAGCCAGGGCGCCTATGGCTACATGCAGCCGGTGAACGGCTCGCACGACATCATGTTCACCACCGTCACCATGGACAACGGCGTGGTGGTGATGATCGGCGGCGGCTGGAATTTGCCGCCGAGCTATCCGAATTATTGTTCGACCTGGATCGAGATCACCGGCACCGAGGGTGCGCTGACGCTCGACGACACCCAGCGCGACAACTGGCTCAACACCGCCAAGCGCGGCCAGGAATTCCCGATGTCGACCATGCCGGGCGAATGGGTCGATCACGTCTTCGCCGGCGGCATCGGGCCGGAGACGATGCACTTTCTCGAGGCCTGCATCCGCGACAGCGCGGTCATGGTGACGCCGGAGAGCGCGCGCCGCGTCATGGAGACCTATAGTGCGGCCGACCTGTCCGCCGACCGCAATGCGCCGATCGACCTGCCGCTCAGCAATGAGACGATTTCCGGCATCGCCGAGCTCAAGCAGAAAAACCGCGCGGGATTGAACGCATGAAAAAGAACGCCAAGGGCATCGGCCTCGCCATCATCGGCGCCGGCCGCGTCGGCCTGTTCCGCGGCGAGGTGGCGGCGCGCCATCCGGCGGTGGAGTGGATCGGCATCGCCGAGCTCAACCACAATCGCGGCGGCGACGTCGGCGCGCGTATCGGCGCCGATTTCATCACCACCAGCCATCGCGAGCTGTTGGCGCGGCCGGAAGTGACCTGCGCCATCATCGCCACCGACGAGCATCTGCATGTCGATCCGGTGCTGGCGGCGGTCGAGCGCGGCGTGCCGATGCTGATCGAGAAGCCGCTGGCGACCGACCTCGCGCAGTCGGCCCGCGTGCTCAAGGCGATCACCGACGCCAAGCTCGACGCCGTGGTCGGCTACACCCAGCGCTTCCGCCGCAAATGGCTCGGCGCCAAGGAGAAGGTGCGCACCGGCGCGCTCGGCGACGTCACCCTGGTCGCCTCGCGCGCGTTCATGAACCGCCTGGTCGCCATCGACAATTACCAGCGCACCGACGATCCGACGACGATCTCGCCGATGGTGATTTCGGGCACCCACGCGCTCGATATCGTCATGTGGTACCTGGAGAAGAAGACGCCGGTCGAATGCTACGCGCGCTCGGTCGATAAGGTGCTCGGCCCGCTCTATCACGGCATCGACGCCACCGCCGGCATGATCATGTTCTCCGACGGTTCGCTGCACACGCTGTGCATCTCATGGGCGCTGCCGGTGACCTGGCCCGGCGCGGTCTACAGCCTCGAGGTCGGCATCAACGGCACCCATGGCGTGCTCACCATCGACGACACCCATCGCGACATGGTGCTGGCGGTGTCGTCGCCGCAGAGCGAGGGCTACGCGCCGGACGCGAGCCGGCTGGTCGATTTCATGGGCTCCTATCCGCCCGGCGACATGGCGCTCGGCGAGTTGCGCGGGCCGATGGCGGAGGAGACCGTGTCGTGGCTCAACCGCGTGTCGCTCGGCCTGCCGACCCAGGCCGCCACCGCCGCCGAAGCCCATAACCGGCTGATGCTGACCAAGGCGCTCGACCTGTCGGCAAAGCGCAAACAGCCCGTCAAGCTGCCGCTCGAGCCGGAGCACGACCTTGCGGCGGCGTAGGGTTTATCCTCCCCGCTTGCGGGGGAGGTGGCGAGCAAAGCGAGCCGGAGGGGGCAAGTCTTCAACGTTCGGCCAACTCCTTCACCCCAAAGGCCGCCAGCAGGATCACGATTTCGCCCGCCTGCTCCAGTGCCCCGATCACGTCGCCGGTCTGGCCCTCGATCTGATTGACGCTCAGCCAGGCGACGAGCGCGACGACGACGGCCAGCAAAGCCAGCGCCGCAATGCCATGCACCAGGCCGAGGCAGATCAGGAGGATGACGACGCCCAGCCCCGCCGCGATGGCGACGCGCTCCTGCGGCGGCCGTCCGGCGGCAAACGACAAGCCGTCACTGCGCGCCGCCGGCACCAGAGCCATGAACAGCGGCAAGGTCGCGCGCGCGCCGGCGTGCGCTGCGAGGAGCGCCCAGCCGACCGGCACCGTCGTGGCGATGCTGGCGATCACGCTGACGCGAAGCAGCAGCGCGATGATCACAGTGCAAACCCCATAGGTGCCGATCCGGCTGTCGCGCATGATGTCGAGTTTGCGTTCGCGCGTGTGGCCGCCGCCGAAGCCGTCCGCGGTATCGGCGAGGCCGTCCTCATGCAGGCATCCGGTCACCAGCAGCGTGGCGGCGACGCTGAGCGCGGCCGACGGCCAAGGCGGCAATCCGGCGCGATGCGCGAGCCCGTAGGCGACCGCACCGGTGAAACCGACAATGAGGCCGGCGATCGGGAATGCCCAGGCGGCGCGGCCGATGTCGTCACCGCCGATCGGTGCGCCGCGCGACAGCGGCAGCCGGGTCAAAAACGCGATGCTGGCCGCAAGATCGCCAACGGTGTCGTCGAGCCATTCGTTGGATATCGGCATCGATCGCCTCAAGGTTCGGTTCCGGCAAGCCGTGGCCGCGCAGCGGCAGATTGGCTAGGCTTTGGCGCCATGTCCGCCGGGCCGGGAAACAAGCACCGATGACGAATATTACCTCATTTGCCGCGCTGCGGGCCGTCTGTCTCGACCTGCCGAGCGGACATCCCGCCGCCAGCGCGGCGGTCGTGCAGCGCGACGCCACGCTGACCAAGCCGCCGCGCAGCCTCGGCCGGCTTGAAGACCTGGTGGCCTGGCTGGCGCATTGGCAGGGTCACGCGCCGCCGCGCCTGGATCGCGTCGATATCCTGGTCTTCGCCGGCAATCATGGCGTCACCCGGCAGGGCGTCTCGGCCTATCCGGCCGCCGTGACGGGGCAGATGGTGGCGAACTTTGCTGCCGGCGGCGCCGCGATCAACCAACTGGCGCGTGCCGCCGGCGCCACGTTGCGCGTCATGGCGCTGTCGCTCGACCAACCCACCGCGGACTTCACCGGACAGGCGGCTCTCTCCGAGCAGGACTTTCTCGCAGCGGTCGCGATCGGATACGACGCGGTCGCGCCGCACTGCGATCTGGTCTGCCTCGGCGAAATGGGCATCGGCAATACCACGGCGGCCTCGGCGATCGCGGCGGCCTTGTTCGGCGGCGGCGGCGCGCGCTGGGCCGGCCGCGGCACCGGCGTCGACGAGGACGGCCTGGCGCGCAAGCGCGCCGTCATCGACCGCGCGCTGGATCGCCATGCCGCCGTGCTGCGCGATCCGCTCGCGGTCGCGGCGGCGCTCGGCGGCCGCGAACTGGCCGCGATTTTGGGCGCGACGCTGGCGGCGCGGCGCAACGGCATTCCGATCCTGCTCGACGGCTTCGTCTGCACCGCCGCGGTGGCGCCGCTCGCCAAGCTGCGCAGCGACACGCTTGGCCATGCGGTGGCCGGCCACGTTTCGGCCGAAGCCGGGCACCGCATGCTGCTCGATGAGCTGGGGCTCAAGCCGGTCGTCGATCTCGACATGCGGCTCGGCGAAGCCTCCGGCGCCGCGGTGGCGCTGCTCATTCTGCGCGCCGCGCTGGCCTGCCATACCGGCATGGCGACGTTTGCGGAGGCCGGCGTGGCGGACAAGCCGGACGATGACGCCGCGCCGAAGGCGGCCGGCTAGCACGCCGTCGTGATGGCGTGAAAGAACGTGCCGGTGACGCGGCCGCGGCGGCCGCCGGCCTTGCCCAGCGGCCGGTCTTCGGCGTCGGCAAGTTCCGCCAGCGGCGCGTCACCGCCGGCGGATCCAAGCGACGCATAGTGGAATTCGTGGCCGCGCACGATCGCGCCTTTGGCGCCCAGGACGCTGTCGCACAGCAGCCGCGCCGTGCGGTAGCCGAGATGCAGCTTGCGGTGGGCGAAGCTCGTGGCATGGCCGAGCAGACCGGTCATGGCGTGCTGCTTGCCGTCGGCATCCTCGAGGCTTTGGCCCAAAACCATGTAGCCGCCGCACTCGCCATGCACCGGCCGGGTTGCGGCGAAGCGGCGCAGTCCGTCGCAGAACCGCCGTGCGGCGGCCAGCGCCGGCGCATGCAGCTCCGGGTAGCCGCCGGGCAGCCAGCAGCAATCCGCGCTTTCCGGCGGCGGCTCGTCGGCAAGCGGCGAGAACGCGATGATCTCGGCGCCGGCGCGCGCGCCAGGCCGCCAACAGGTGCGGATAGACGAAGCTGAAAGCCGCATCGCGCGCCAGCGCGATGCGCTGTCCGGGCGGCGGCACGGCGGCGGCCGACCGGCCGCCGATCCCGGCAATCCTGAACGGGCCGGCGCTGGCCAATGTCCGATCGAGATCGAGATGGCGTTCCGCCAAGGCGCCGAGCCGATCGAGGAGCGAAGCCAGATCGCGATGTTCGCCGGCTTGAACGAGACCGAGATGACGCTCCGGCAGCGCCAGCGCCGCCTCGCGCGGCACGGCGCCAAGCACAGGGACGCCGACCGCGGCGATAGCGTCGGCGACCAGCGCCCGGTGGCGTTCGCTGGCGACCCGATTGAGGATGACGCCGGCGATGCGCACGGCCGGATCGTGGACGGCGAAACCGCGCACCACGGCCGCCGCCGACTGCGCCTGTCGCGCCACATCGAGCACCAGCACCACCGGCAGGCCGAAATGCGCTGCGAGATCGGCGGTCGCGCCGCGCCGCCCGGGGCTGGCGGCGGCTCCGTCGAACAGGCCCATGACGCCTTCGATGACCAACAGGTCTGCGCCGTCGATCGCTTGGGCGGCCATGGCGTCGAGCAATGCCGGCGGCATGGCCCAGGAATCCAGATTGACGCTCGGAGCGCCCGTGGCGGCGGCATGAAACGCCGGATCGATGTAATCGGGCCCGGCCTTGGCGGCGCGGACCACGACGCCGCGCCGGATGAGCGCTGCCAATACGGCAAGCGTCACGGTGGTCTTGCCGGCACCCGAACTCGGCGCCGCGATGATCAGCCCGCGCGCGGTCATGCAGCGCTGCCGTGGTGACGATTGCGGCGGGCGGGACTAAAGGGGAATGCATGGCCAAGCCACAACGCCCGTTGCGCCGGGGGTGGACCACCGGCGCCTGTGCGGCGGCGGCGGCCAAGGCCGCTTTCGCCGCGCTGGTGACCGGCGAGTTTCCCGATCCGGTCGAAGTGACGCTGCCGCGCGGCGAGCGGCCGAGCTTTGCGCTGGCGATGTCGCGCAATGACGGAGATGGCGCGATCGCCGGCATCGTCAAGGACGCCGGCGACGATCCCGATGTCACCCACGGCGCTCTGATCTGCGCGCGCGTTCGCGCCGGCGCGCCCGGCGCCGGCGTGACGTTCCGAGCCGGCGAAGGTGTCGGCACCGTGACGCGGCCCGGCCTTCCGGTTGCGCCGGGCGAGCCGGCCATCAATCCGGTGCCGCGCACGATGATCCGCGACGCCATCGGCGCGGTCGCCGCCGCCGCGGCTTGCGCCGCCGACGTCGAGGTCGAGATTTCGATTCCCGGCGGCGCGGCGCTGGCGGCGAAGACGCTTAACGGCCGGCTTGGCATTGTCGGCGGCTTGTCGATCCTCGGCACCACCGGAATCGTCGTGCCCTATTCGTGCTCGGCATGGATCCATTCGATCTATTCCGGCATCGAGGTCGCGCGCGCCGCCGGGCTCACTCATATCGCCGGCGCCACCGGCGCCAGTTCGGAAGCCGCCGTGCGCGAGCTTTACGCGCTGCCGGACATCGCGCTGATCGACATGGGCGACTTCGTCGGCGGCATGCTGAAATACCTGCGGCGCCGTCCGGTGCCGCGCGTCACCATCGCGGGCGGCGTCGCCAAGATGACCAAGCTGGCGCAGGGGCTCATCGACCTGCACTCCAAGCGCGGCGCCGTCGATCTCGTGGCGCTCGCCGGATTTGCCCGGGCAGCGGGCGGCACCGAAGATTTGCAACGGCGCATCCTCGCCGCCAACACGGCCGCGGAGGCGTTCACACTTGCGCACGACGAGGAGATCGCGCTCGGCGACGCCGTCGCGCGGGCGGCGCGGCAGACGGCCGCGGCGGTCGTCGCCGGGCGCGACATTGCCATCGAGATCGTTCTGTTCGACCGCGACCAAAATCTGGTCGGCCGGGCGCCGTTTCCAACTCCTTAGCTTCCGGCTCAAGCCACGCCTCTGCGAAACCGGCGGCGATAATCGGCGTCATAGAGCGCGCTGTCGCGAAACTCCCGCGCGTCGAGCGCGCGGCCGACGAGGATCAGCGCCGTGCGCTCGATTTGCTCCGCCGCGACTCTGGCCGCGATGTCGGCAAGCGTGCCGCGCACGATGCGTTGCGTCGGCGCGCTGGCCTGGGCGACGACGGCCGCCGGGCAGTCGGCGCCGTAGAATGGCGTCACCGCCGCGACGACATTATCGATGGCGTGGATCGCCAGGTGAATCGCCAGCGTGGCGCCGCTCGCCGCGAAGGTCGCGAGCTTTTCCCGCTCGGGCATAGCCGAGGCGCGGCCGGAGACGCGGGTCAGCACCACGCTCTGTGCGACTTCGGGGACGGTAAGCTCGCATTCCAGCGCTGCCGCCGCCGCCGCGAAAGCCGGCACGCCGGGCGTCAGCGTAAAGGCAATGCCGCGCCGCCGGAGCCGGCGCAACTGCTCGGCGAGCGCGCTGTAGATCGACAGATCGCCGGAATGCAGCCGCGCCACATCGCAGCTTGCGGCGTGCGCGGCGGCGAATTCGGCTTCGATCTCGTCGAGCGACAGCGGCGCGGTGTCGACAATGCGGGTGCCCGGCGGACAATAAGTCAGCAATTCGCGCGGCACGATCGAGCCGGCATAGAGACACACCGGACAGCGCGCGATCAGGTCGCGCCCGCGCAGCGTGATGAGATCGGCCGCGCCTGGTCCGGCGCCGATGAAGTGCACCGTCATGGTACGGTTCCTCGGGCTCGCTGTTGGACGATCACGGCTTTGTCCATGACCATTGCGTCACCGGCATCGCGGCGCGCCACCCGGTTTTCTCACCCAGGGTGTCGGCGCGCGCCATCGCGATGCGGATCAATTCGCCGCCGAGCGCCGCATGGCGCGCCAGCAGCAGCGCTTCGGTTTCGAGCGTCACCGCATTGACTGTGAGACGGCCGCCGGGTCGCAGCGCGCGGGCGGCCGCGTCAAGCATGCCCGCTTCGCCGCCGCCGCCGCCGACAAAGACGGCGTCCGGTGTCGCGAGGCCGCCAAGCGCCGCCGGCGCGGCGCCTTCAACGATCGCAAGCCCCGGAACGCCGAACGCGGCGGCGTTGCGGCCGATACGTGCGGCGCGGTCGGCGCGCCGTTCGATCGCAACGGCGCGCATCGCCGGATCGGCCAGCAGCCATTCGATCGCGATCGAGCCCGAGCCGGCGCCGATATCCCACAACAGCTCGCCGCGGCGTGGCGCCAGCGACGACAGCGTGACGGCGCGAATCTCGCGTTTGGTGATCTGGCCGTCGTGCTCGAACAGCGCGTCGGCGAGGCCGGGAGTGCGGGCCAGAACGCGGGCATCCGTCGCGGCCGCGACTTCGATCGCCACCGTGTTGAGCGGGTCCACCGTGCCGAAGTCGTATTCGGCCGCCGCGGTCGTGCGAATGTGCTCGCGCGGTCCGCCGAGCGCTTCGAGGACTGTCAGCCGCGACGCGCCGAAGCCATTTTTGGCGAGCAGCTCGGCCAGCGCGGCTGGGCTGTCGCCGTCGGAGGACAAGGCCAGAATATGCGCGCCCGGCTGCAGGTGCGGTCGAACCAGATCGAGCGCGCGGCCGTGCACCGAAAGCAGCACGGTGTGCGGCAGTGACCAGCCGAGGCGCGCCGCGGCCAGGCTGAACGCCGATGGCGCCGGCACGACGATCGTCTCGCGCGCATCGATGTGGCGCGCCAACACCGCGCCGATGCCGTACTGGAACGGATCGCCCGAGGCCAGCACGCAGACTTGCCGGCCGCGGTGCCGCAAAACCTCTTCGGCGGCGCCGTCGAAAGGGCTCGGCCACGGCCGCGTCGCGCCGCGGACGAGCGATGCGGCGAGGCCAAGATGGCGGCGGCCGCCGAATACGATCTCGGCGGCGCCGATGAGGCCCCGCGCCGCCGCGCTCAAGCCGTCGGCGCCATCTTCGCCGATGCCGACAATGGACAGCCAGCGCGGCGATGCGGCAGTGTCGTGCGGCAGCGGTTCCGGAGGCTGCGAACTAGATCGAGACATGCGACGCATCCTCATTCTCGGCGGCACAACGGAGGCTCGCCTGCTCGGCGAGCGCCTCGCCAAGCGCGGCGGCCTCGACGTGACGCTGTCGCTCGCCGGCCGCACGGCTTCGCCGGTGCCGCATGCCGTGCCGGTTCGCGTCGGCGGTTTCGGCGGTGCGGCGGGCTTGGCCGATTATCTCGGCCGGGAGCGCTTCGACGCGCTGATCGATGCCACGCATCCCTATGCGGCGGTGATTTCGGCGAATGCCGTCGCCGCGGCACGTGAAACCGGTTTGGCGTTTGTCGCGCTGCGGCGGCCGCCGTGGATTGCGGTCGCAGGCGATCGCTGGACCGAAGTCGGCGGCGCCGGCGCGGCCGTGAGCGCCATCGGCGAACAGCCCCGCAACGTCTTTGTTGCGCTCGGCCGCAATGAACTCGCGCCGTTCGCCGACGCGCCGCAGCATCGTTATCTCATCCGCAGTGTCGATCCGGTCGATCCGCCGCTGCCGCTTCCGCGCGTGACCTACGTCACCGCCCGCGGTCCGTTCAGCGAAGCCGACGATCGCGCGCTGCTGACGGCGCACCGGATCGATGTCGTCATTTCGAAGAACAGCGGCGGCAGCGCGGCCTATGGCAAGATCGCCGCGGCGGGCGCGCTCGGGGTTGCGGTCATCATGTTGCGCCGGCCGGCCGCGCCCGGCGGCGTGTCCGACGCGCCGGCGGTCGCCGGCGTGGAGGAGGCGATCGACTGGCTCGATCATGCGCTCACCTCGACGGCGGCGCGGGGCGTGTAGACCAGCGGAGACCGTCCCGGCCGGGCGATGACGCGGGTGTCGCGCGAGCCGACGATCACCAGCGTCGCCATGTCGGCCGGCGCTGCCGCGGCGGCATCGAGGGTCGTGACTTCGACGCGCTCGTCCGCTCGGCCGACGGCGCGGCCGAACACGACCGGCGTCGCGGCCGGCAAATGCCGGCGCAGCCGCTCGATCGCGCTGCCGAACTGCCACGGCCGGGCCCGCGACACCGGGTTATAAAGCGCGATCACGAGGCCGGCGCCGGCCACGGCATCGAGCCGCTGTTCGATCAGCGGCCACGGCTTGAGATTGTCGGACAGCGACAGCGCGCAGAAATCATGGCCGAGCGGCGCGCCGATCCGCGCCGCGACCGCGAGCATCGCGGTAACGCCAGGCACGATGGCGACGTCGAGGCCGCGCCAGCTCTGCGGTCCGGCTTCGACGGCCTCGCAGACCGCGGCCGCCATGGCGAACACCCCCGGATCGCCGCCAGAGACGACGGCGACGCGCGCGCCTTGGGCGGCGTGGCGCAGCGCCGCGGCGGCGCGTTCGCGCTCTTGGCGGTTGTCGGAAATATAGCGGTCTTGCCCCGGGTGCACCGGCACGCGATCGAGATAGGGGCCGTAGCCGTAGAGCGCTTGCGCGGCGGCCAGCGCGTCCTCGGCCTGTGGCGTCAGATAGCGCGGATCGCCCGGGCCCAGTCCGACGACGGCGAGATGCCCGCTCACGGCCGCTTCTCCCAGCCAGGCACCAGCACCACGGCGAAATAGGGCGCCTCGTCGTCCGGCTTGGCGGCGAGCGGAATCATTTTCGCGTCCGTCATGGTGCCGCGCTCGACATAGATGGCGCGATGCAGTCGGCCGCTGCGGTCGAGCGCGCGGCGCAGCTTCGGCAGATGCCGCCCAACCTTCATAACCACTGCGGCGTCGGCATCGGCGAGCCGACGTGTCAGCTCGGCTTCCGGCAACGTTGCCGGCAGCACGGTGAATACGTCATTACCTTGGGCGATCGGCGTTCCGGCCGCCGACCAGCAGCCTGACATGCCGGTGACGCCGGCGACGATCTCGGCGGCAAAGCGCGGCGCCAGCCGCGCGTGCAGGTGCATGTAGGAGCCGTAGAACAGCGGATCGCCTTCGCAGATCACCGCCACGACGCAACCGGCATCGAGATGCGCGGCGATTTTTTGGGCGGCGTCGTCGTAGAAACCCGCAATGGCTTCGCGGTAGCCGGCGCTGCAAGTCGGCAGTTCGGTGGTGACCGGATAGTGCAGCGGCAATTCGATGACGCCATCGCGCAGGTATTGGGCGGCGATGGCCCGCGAATGGCTCGGCCATCCGGCCTTGGCGAAATGGGCGATCGCGTCGGCCGCGGCGAGCGTGCGCATCGCCTTCAGCGTTACGAGCTCGGGGTCGCCGGGACCGACCCCGACGCCGATGAGCTTGCCGGCGCTCACAGTCCGGACCTCGCCAGGGCGTTGACGGCGGCCGCCGTCATGGCGCTGCCGCCCAAGCGGCCGCGCACGATCAGAAAAGGCACGCCGCGCGCATTGTCGGCGAGCGCCGCCTTCGACTCGGCGGCGCCGACAAAGCCGACCGGAATGCCGAGAATGGCCGCCGGCTTCGGGGCGCCTTGATCGAGCAGATCGAGCAGCCGGAACAACGCCGTCGGCGCATTGCCGATGGCGACCACGGCGCCGCCGAGGCGGTCGAGCCAGAACTCGAGCGCCGCCGCCGACCGCGTGGTGCCGTTCTGCGCAGCCATGGCGGCGACCCGCGGGTCGTTGAGCGTGCAGATCACGTCGTTGCGCGCCGGCAGCCGCGCCCGCGTGATGCCGTGCGCCACCATCTCGGCGTCGCATAGAATCGGCGCGCCCGCGGCCAGCGCGCCGCGCGCCGCGCCCACGAGGTTGCCGTCGAACACGATGTGGGGGGCGACTTCGACCTGACCGCAGGCATGAATCATGCGGACCGCGACGTCGGTCTCCGCGGGCGAAAAGCGCGCCAGATCGGCCTCGGCGCGGATGATGGCGAACGAGCGCTGATAGATCGCCTCGCCGTCGCGCAAATAGTTCGTTCGTTCAGACATCGCGGACATCGCGCCTCACGTCGCCGGCGATCTTGGCGATCGTAGCCGACAGGTCGTCGACCGGCACGACGGCAAAGCAGGCGTCCTGCGCCGAACCGGCGGCGACGAGCGCGCAGCCGTCGGGCGTGCCGACGAGCGTCAGCGGCGCGGGCGCGGGATGCGCGCAGCCCTTGGCGCAGCCGGAAATGTGAATCGTGAAGGCGCCGTCGAGATGCGCGGCGACCGCCGCGGCCACGGCCGGGCCGATGGCACGGGTGGCGATATGGCCGGAGGCGCAGAGCGGTGCGCCGGCGCAGGCGACGACATGGCGGCGCGGGTCGTCGGTGCGGACGATGAAGCCGAGATTTTCGGCGATAGCGGCAACCGACGACAGCGCCGGCTGGGTGAGGCCGATGATCATGAGCACGCGGCCCGCGGCCGCCCGCAGGCCGCCGGCGCCCGCTGCCTCGGCGGCGGCCGTCAAGCGTTGCAGCGACGTTGCGTCGGCATGGCCGAAGGCCAGGCCGACCCCATAGGTGAAAGCGCCATCGCGCAGCCGGTGCGCGCCGATCGCTTCGCCGGCAGGGTGCGCCGCATGCGGCGGAGCCTTGCCGACAATGAGATCGGCGACAGCCGACCGGAAGGCCATGAGGTCGCCGCCGCGAATAACGTCGCGGGCGCGAACCTGCGGGCCGAACGCCGCTACGGTTTCAAGCAACCGCGCGACGGCCGCAATGCCGTCGTCAAGCGCAACCATGCCAAGCTGGCAGGCATTGGCGGCGTCGCCGCCTATGGCGACGCGCAGCGCCGGCCCGTCGTTGCCCGCCACCGCGCACAGCCGCACGTCGGCGGCAATACCGTCGAGGCCGAGCGAGCCGCCGCCGTCGATCACCACCGAGACCTTGGCGGCAAGCCTCGACCGCAGCGCGCGTTGCGTCAGCGCGTGGCGCAGATCGGCGGCCAGCGCTGCGGCATCGATGCGTTCGTCCGGATCGAGCCCGGCCAGCGGATTGATCAGAACCGGAATGCCGTCAGCCGCCGCGATATCGAGCGCGGCGACGGCTGACGCAAAGCGCGGTGCCGAATTGGGCGTCAGGCCGCGGACCTGGATATTGCCGCGGGCCGTGACTTCGATGATGCCGTTGCCCTCCTGCTGCGCCGCCGCGCACAGCGCCGTGAATGCATCGAGCGGCAGGGTGCCGGTCGGCGTCAGGCGCACCAGCAAGCCATCGCCGGTTGCCATCGGAGCCGAAAGCCCCGGGCAGGCGCCGCGGCGGCGCGAAAGGATGGCGGCGGCGGTCATGACACAAACTCGGTCCGGAGCGCCGCCAGGCCGGCATCGACGTCGTTGCGGCGCGGATGCCAGAAGCCGCGCCGCCGCGCCGTGTCGAGCCGCTCGGCAATCGCCGCGGCAGCCTGTGGATTTTCGCGCAGCAGAAAATCGCGCACGGCGTCGTCGGCCACATAAGCGTCGTGCAGGAGATCGAACAATTCGCTGGCGACAGCGTCGGTGGTTGCGGCGAAGGCGACCAGGCGCTCGACGGTTTCAGCCAGTTCCGCGGCGCCGCGCGGGCCATGACGCATCTGCCCGGCGATGAAACGCGGATTAACGGCGCGCGCCCGCACGATTCGCGCCAGCGCCGCCGACAGCGGCCGTGCCCGCGGCCGTTGCGGATCGGTGACGTCGAGCATGATCAGATCGGCGGAGCGGCCCAGCAGCTTTGCGGCCGCGGCGAAGCCGCCGACGAATGCCGCATCCTCGGCGCCTTCGAGAAGATCGCGCCCGGGATCGTCGCTCGGATGCACCAGCGCGTCGGCGTCGGCGACCTGCCGTGCGAAGGCGCCCGGCGCCGCACCGGCTTCGCCGTCGGCGCCGCTATAGGCATGCGACGCGGCGGCGAGGTAAGCGGTGCCGACGGCGTTGGCGTCGCAGTCGCGGCCGAGCAAATCCTCGACGCCCGAGCCATAAACGCCCGGAGCCGTGCCGAAAATGCGATCGAGGCGCGCTGGCGCCTTGCGGTCGACCGCGCGTCGCGCGGCGGCCAGCGGATTGTCGTCCGCCGGTTCATCGCGTGCCGCAACCGCCTGTACCGCGGCGTCGAGCAGCGCGATTTGCGCCGGAAACAGATCGCGGAACAATCCGGATATGCGCCAGGTGACGTCGACCCGGGCGCGTCCGATCGCGGCCGGCGGCAGCACCTCGACGCCGGTGACGCGGCCGCTGCCATGGTGCCAGATCGCCCGGCAGCCCATCAGCCACAGCCCTTGCGCGATTTCTTCGCCGCCGGTGCGCAACGTGGCGCTGCCCCACAGATCGATCACCACCGCGCGCAGCATTTCGCCGTGGCTCTGCAGATGAGCGCGGACGATTTCATCGGCGGCGAGCCGACCGAGCTCCGTCGCGGTCGGCGTCGGCAGCGTGCGCGGGTCGGCGGTGAACAGATTGCGGCCAGTCGGCAAGACGTCGCGCCGGCCGCGGGTCGGCGAACCGGCCGGCCCGGCCGCGACGCGGCAGCCGTCGAGCGCCGCAAGAAGCGCGGCGCGTTCGGCTGCGGCGCTGGCCCGCCACGCCGGATCGTCGGCCGCGGCGGCTGCGCGGCCGTAGATGTGCAGCCCGTCCTTGATGGCGAGGTCTTTCAGATCGCACAGCCAGGCATCGATGCGGCGCAACGCCTCGTCGGGCGCGAACGCGGCCGCGACGCCGGCTTCGCGCGCCAGGCCGGTCCGCTGCGCCGTCTCGACGATGAGCTTGGCCAGCCGCTCGCGCCGACGCCGGTCGAGGCCGTCGGCCTGCGCGTATTCGTCGACCAGCCGCTCCAGTTCGCGGGCCTCGCCGGCCAGCCCGGCGGCGGCGAGCGGCGGCGGCAGATGGCCGATCGTCACCGCGGCGATGCGCCGTTTGGCCTGGGCCGCCTCGCCCGGATTGCTGACGATGAACGGATAGATGACCGGCAGCGGCCCGGTGATGATTTCGGGAAAGCATTCCGCGGTCAGCGCGATCGCCTTGCCGGGCAGCCATTCCAAGGTGCCGTGCGCGCCCATGTGGACGAGCGCATCGACTTTGGCGACGTGGCGCAGCCACAGGCCGAAGGCGACCAGCGCGTGACGCGGCGGCAGCAGCGGATCGTGGTAGTCGGCGCGGCGCGCCGATGATCGGCCGCGATCGGGCGGCAGCGCGACCATGACGTGGCCGTATGGTTGCACTCGGAAGCGGAACGCGCCGTCGCGCACCTCGGGATCATCCGCCGGTTCGCCCCAGGCCTCGCGCAGCACCGCGCGCGCCGCGCTCGGTACGTGCCCGAGCAGATTTTGGTATTCTGCGATGGCGAGGGTGGCGTGCTCCCTGCCGCGAGACAGCGCATCGAGCAAGTCGCGCGGGGCTGCGGGTGCGTCACTCACGCCGTACCCCGCGGCCGCAAGATCGGCGAGGGCCGCGATGACGCTCGCCGGCACATCGAGGCCGACCGCGTAGCCGGTGCGGCCCGGTGCGCCCGGATAGTCGGGCATCAGGACCGCGACCTTCCGCTCGCTGCGCGGGCGAGCGCGCAACCGCACCAGCGCGGCAATGCGATCCGCCACCATCGCGACGCGATCCGGCTCGGGCCGGCTGGCGAGCGCGGTGAAGGCGAGGCCGGGCTGCGGCGGCAACGCATCCTTGAACGCGATGGCGCCGGCCAGCACGCGGCCGTCGAGTTCGGGCAGCACGACATGCATGGCGAGATCGGCGGCGCCGAGGCCGCGGCCGCTGTCGCGCCAGGCGGCGCGCTTGGTGGTGGCGCACACGACCTGCAGCACCGGCACATCCGCGGCGTCGAGCGGCGTCGGTGCGCCGCTGCTGCCGCCGGCGGCGAACGCCGTCATGGTGACGATCAGGGCCGGATCGAGCCGCGCCATGGCCCGGCACAGGAATGCTGCGGCTTCGGCATCCTTCAAACTCGGCACGAGCAGCGCTGCCGGCGCCATGCCGCGCTCCGCCAGCGCGGCGCACAGCGCATCGATCGGTGCGGTATCGGCCGCCAGCAGCATGGCGCGATAAAAGATGATCGGCACCACCGGCTTGCCGTGTTCAAGCGTCGCCGCCAAGCGGTCGATCTCAACCGCGCCTGCGCCGGGCAGATAGCCGGCCATGCGCGGCAGTGGGGTCGGCTCGGGCGTCGTGAGATTGCGTCCGGAAAAATGCGCCAGGCGGCGCAACAAGGCGCGCAAATTCTCCCGACCGCCCTCGCGGAAATAGTGCAGCAGCGTGTCGAGCTCCTGCTGCGGCAACGTCGAAGCCGCGGCGAGCCGGGCGTCATCGCGATCTTCGCCGGGCAGCACCGCAAGCGCGATGCCGCGCTGGCGGGCCAGCGCGGCGAGCCGCTCGATGCCGTACTTCCACCAATCAAGGCCGCCGAGCAGGCGGACCACGATCACCTTGGCATGGGTCCCGACGCGGTCGATCCACAAATCGACCGACATCGGATGACGCAAATCGCGCAAATGGGCGAGCCGGACGCTCGGCAGCACGGTGCGCTCCGCCTGCCATGCGACGGCAAGTCCGGCAAGATCGGTGTCGGCGAATGACAGCACGGCGATGTCGCCGGGCGATTGGCCGAGGTCGACCGCTTCGACGATCTCGTCGAGGTTGGTCGAGCTCGTGGTGAGCAGATGCATCGCGCCTATCCCACGAGTGTTTGCGTCACCGCCGCCCGATCGAGGCCTTTCAATCCGATCACGACCAAACGGCCCTCGCGTATCTCGGTCGCCGTCCAGGGCCGGTCGTATTGATGCGTCACCCGGGCGCCGACCGCCTGCACCAACAGGCGCAGCGGCTTGTTGGTCACGGCCGCAAAGCCCTTGACGCGCAGCACGTCGAACTTTTCGGCAAGCCCGGCGACGCGCGCCGCAAGCTCGGAAGGTTCGGCGATTTCGCCGATCGGCACCACGAACGAGTCGAAATCGTCGTGGTCGTGCTCCAGCTCGTCATCGTGCCGGGTGCGCCGGTTTTCGATGTCGTTTTCGGTACCGAGACCGAGACCGAGCAGCAGGTCTTGATCCACCTTGCCGTCGATCGCGGCGACGATCTTGACGCGGCGCGGCAGCGCTTTGGCGATGGCGTCGCGCGCCTTGGCGAGACCGGCCGCATCGAGCAGGTCGCGCTTGTTGAGCACGACGAGATCGGCACAGGCGATCTGATCCTCGAACACTTCCTCGATCGGATCGTCATGCTCCAGCGCGCTGTCGGCGGCGCGCTGCCGCGCCAATGCGTCGAGATCGTCGCGCCACGCGGCCGTCGGCGAGCGCCGCGCCGTCGACGACGACGACGACGGCATCGACGGTGACGCGGCTTTTGATCGCCGGCCAGTGGAAGGCTTGCACCAGAGGCTTCGGCAGAGCGAGGCCGGAGGTTTCGATCACGATGTGCTCGACGCCGTCCTTCGCCAGGATGGCGTCGAGCGCCGGCACGAACTCGTCGGCGACGGTGCAGCACAGGCAGCCATTGGCGAGCTCGACGATGTTGTCCTCCGGGCAGGCGGCGTTGCCGCAGCCTTTGAGGATTTCGCCGTCGATGCCGACGTCGCCGAATTCGTTGACGATGACGGCGAGCCGGCGGCCTTGTGCGTTGGCCAGCACGTGGCGGATCAGGGTGGTCTTGCCGGCGCCGAGGAAGCCGGTGACGATGGTGCAGGGAATGCGCGCGAGCGAGCCGCTCATTGGTCAAGTCCTTCGAAGCCGAGGGGCGGGACGCGGGCGATCAGCCCGCGCTTGAGCACGTCCGGGCGGCCGCGCCACGGCAGGATGCCGTCGGCGGCAGCGGCCAACAGCCGGGCGCCTGCGATCAGCGCCGGCGCGCAGCTCACGTCGAGGCCGCCGAACACATAGGTCCATGAGCCGTTGGCGCGCATCGCCGCGCTCGGCCCGCGCGTGCAGTTGGCCAGGCAGTGCAGCCGCCGGACTTTGACGTCGGTGCCGGCGGCAGCATGCTCGGTGGCCGCGGCGAGAAGCGCGCCGGGGCGCGGCTCGCTGTCCGGCTCACCGGGAAACTTGCAGGTGACGCAGACATACACGGTCGGCGCCGCACGCGCGGCATCGGTACCGGGAATAATGGACGTACTCGGAATAATGGACACGATGGATCCTCGCATGACCTGGGCGTGACTTCCGCCTGCCGCCGGCGCGAGCGAGGACCAAAAGACTTGCGTCTTTCGGATCATCCACAGGTACACCCCGACCGGTGTTTGTCGCGTCGACACGGCCGACGGCAGGTCTCCTGGCTCGCGGATCGGCGCCTCGCCCAGCCTTCCCGGCGGCACGGGTGCCTCCAGTGGCTTCTGCGGACGAGACTTCCCGCTCACAGTTGCGGGGGCAGCTGCGGAATTGGCCGTCGCCTGAGGCGACCTCACCGCATTCCCTATTCACCCTCTCGCGAGGGACCGTCAGTGCGCTAGTGATAGATTTCGGCAGGGCAGGCTGTCAATCTGGCGGGCCGGAAGCGGCCCGAATTCGGAAGTGATGTCAGGCGTATCCAATCTCACCCTCGTGCTCGGCGGCGCCCGGTCGGGCAAGAGCCGCTATGCCGAAGGCGTGATTGCCGCGCTGCCGCCGCCATGGCAGCCGCCGTGGGCTTATGTGGCGACCGCGGAGGCGGGCGATGAGGAGATGGCCGAGCGCATCGGTGCGCATCGCGCGCGCCGCGGCGCCGAGTGGCGAACCATCGAGGCGCCAATCGAGCTCGCCGAGGCGCTGGTGTTATGCAACACGATGCCGGTGCTGGTCGATTGCCTGACGCTGTGGCTGTCGAATCTCATGCTGGCGGAGGCCGATGTCGCGAGCGAAGTCGGGCGTCTGGAACGGGCGCTGTCCGCGACGGTGGCGCCGGTGGTGCTGGTCGCCAATGAAGTCGGCTCGGGCATCGTGCCGGAGCATCCGCTCGGCCGAAAATTTCGCGACCTGCAGGGCCTGCTCAACCAGCGTGTCGCCGCACGCGCCGGTCGCGTCGTGCTGATGGTCGCGGGCTTGCCGCTGGCCGTGAAAGGCGATTTGCAGGAGATGCCATGAACGAAGCCACCGACAAGGCCGACCCCGAGCGCCATCGCGCCAAGATGGCCAAGCGCAAGGCCGTTCAGGATGCCGAGGTCGCCGGCAAGACCATCGAGAAGGGCTTGCTCATCGTCCATACCGGCTCCGGCAAAGGCAAATCGACCGCCGCGTTCGGCCTGGCGCTGCGCATGCTGGGGCGCGGACATCGCATCGGCGTGGTGCAGTTCATCAAGGGCGCCTGGCATTCGGCGGAGCGCGATGCGCTCGCCCGGTTCGGCGATCAGGTGGCGTGGCACACCATGGGCGAGGGCTTCACCTGGGAGACCCAGGATCGCGCCCGCGACGTCGCCGCGGCCGCGCGGGCCTGGGCGAAGGCGGTCGAACTGATGATGGATCCGGGTTTCGCCCTCGTGATCCTCGACGAATTGAACATCGCGCTGCGCTACGATTATCTCGACCTTGCGGCGGTCATCGCGGCACTCAAGGCACGCCGCGACGGCTTGCATGTCGTCGTCACCGGGCGCAACGCCAAGCCGGAATTGGTGGCCGCCGCCGATCTCGTCACCGAGATGACGCTGGTGAAGCATCACTTCGCCGCCGGCGTGAAGGCCCAAGCGGGCATCGAGTTCTAAAACCCATGCCGGCGCGCGCGCTCATGTTCCAGGGCACCGGCTCGGACGTCGGCAAGTCGCTGATCGTCGCCGGGCTGGCGCGGGCCTTCGCGCAGCGCGGCCTCAAGGTGCGGCCGTTCAAGCCGCAGAACATGTCGAACAACGCCGCGGTCACCGCCGACGGCGGCGAGATCGGCCGCGCCCAGGCGTTGCAGGCGCGTGCCGCCGGCGCACCGCCGAGCGTTCACATGAATCCGGTGCTGCTCAAGCCGCAGAGCGACATCGGCGCCCAGGTCGTGGTGCAGGGCCAAGTCTACGGCAACGCCAAGGCCGCGGCCTATCAGCACATCAAGCGCGACCTCTTACCCTACGTGCTCGACAGCTATGCGCGGCTACGGGCCGAGGCCGACATCGTGCTGGTCGAGGGCGCCGGCAGCGCGTCCGAGATCAATCTGCGCGCCAACGACATCGCCAATATGGGTTTTGCCCAGGCCGCCGAGGTGCCGGTGATCGTCATCGGCGACATCGATCGCGGCGGCGTCATCGCCAGCCTGGTCGGCACCCAGGCGGTCCTGGCGCCCGAGGACGCCGCGCTGATCCGCGGCTTTGTTGTCAACAAGTTCCGCGGCGACCCGGCATTGTTCGCCGACGGCATGGCGCGCATCGCGCAACTGACGGGATGGCAGCCGCTCGGTCTGGTGCCGTTCTTTGCCGCGGCGCGCCTGCTGCCGGCCGAAGATGCGTTGGCGCTCCATGCGGAGCCGGCGGCGAAGACGGAAACGGGCCTGCGTATCGCGGTGCCGATGCTGCCGCACATCGCCAATTTCGACGATCTCGATCCGCTCGAGGCCGAACCCGCCGTCGATCTGGTGCGCGTCTGGCCGGGCATGGCGCTGCCCGGCGACGCCGATCTTGTCGTGCTGCCCGGCTCCAAGGCGACGATCGCCGACCTCGCCGCGTTGCGCGCCGCCGGTTTTGATATCGACATCGCCGCGCATCTGCGCCGCGGCGGCATGGTGCTCGGGCTGTGCGGCGGTTACCAGATGCTGGGGCGAACGGTTGCTGATCCCGACGGTATCGAGGGCCCGCCCGCAACGCTCGAAGGGCTCGGCCTGCTCGATGTCGAAACGGTCCTGTCCGGCGAAAAGCGCCTCGAGCCGGCGCGCGGCATCACCAGCCGCGGCGCGCCGTTTTGCGGCTACGAAATGCATATGGGCGTGACCCGAGGGCCGGATTGCGCGCGGCCGTTCGGGTGGCTCGCCGACGGTTCGCCGGAGGGCGCGATAGCGGCCGATGGCCGGGTGATCGGCAGCTATATTCATGGGCTGTTCGCCGACGATCGGCAGCGCGCGGCGTGGCTCGAACACTTCGCCGCCGGGCCCGCGAGCATCGCCTACGAGGCGCAGATCGAGCGCACGCTCGACGCACTGGCCGCGCATCTCGCCGCGCATCTCGATCTCGATCTTCTGCTCACCTTGAGCCGATGAGAATGGCCGCCATCGCGCCGAGCAGCGCGATCAGGATGGCGTCGGCGTAACGATAGAGCGCCAGCGCACGCCGGATATCGGCGGCGTTGGCGTCCCGCCGGCCGTTTCCCATCGTGGCGTCCTCGATTGGCACGCCGCCATAGATCGCGCGGGCCGGCGAGCGAAAGCCCAAGCGCGCCGGCCATGGCGGCTTCCGGATAGCCGGCATTGGGCGAGCGGTGGCGCCAAGCGTCGCGCCGCACCGCGCGCCAGGCCGCGGCGGCCGAGGCGTCGTCGCTGAGTAAAGCCACCGCGGCGAGCAGCAGTGCCGCGAGCCGCGCTGCCGGCAGGTTGACCAGATCGTCGAGCCGCGCCGCGGCCCAGCCGAAGGCCTCATGCCGCGGCGTGCGGTGGCCGATCATACTGTCGGCGGTGTTGATTGCTTTGTAGAGTGCGGCGCCGGGCAGCCCGGCGAGCGCCATCCACAACACCGGTGCGACGATGCCGTCAGAAAAATTTTCCGCAAGGCTTTCGATCGCGGCGCGGGCGACGCCGGCTTCGTCGAGCGCGCCGGTATCGCGGCCGACAATGTGCGCCACCGCCGCGCGCCCGGCGGCGACGCCGTCCTGCTCCAGCGCGGCGGCCACATCGGCGACGTGTCGATGCAGGCTGCGCTGCGCGATCAAGCTGGAAGCGACGGCCGCTACGGCCAGAATCCCCAGCGGCAGGCGGAGCAGTTCGCGCTGTAGGACAAAGGCGATTGATCCGACGGCGCCGAGCAGGACCAGAACGGCGACAAGACCGGCGGCGGTTTGCTGCTCGCCGCGATTGAGGAGGTCGTCGAGCGCGCCGATTAGGCGGCCGATCCAGCTCACCGGGTGGTCTATCGTGCGCAGCAAGGCTTGCGGATAACCGACGCAGAGCTCGATCAGCATGGCCAACAGTGCGAGCGCGACCGACATCTTCCCCTACGGCGCTACCAACGAGCCGCTAGTGCACGGCGGCGAGCTCGGCGCCGCGCGAAGCAAATTTCCGGGCGCGCCCGAACCTTTCATCGACCTGTCGACCGGCATCAATCCCGATCCCTATCCGCTGCCGCCGCTGCCGCCCGAAACCTTTGCCCGGTTGCCGGAGCCTACCGCAATAAGCCACCTCGCGGCGGTCGCTGCGAAAGCCTACGGCGCGGCATCGCCGGCGCATGTCGTGCCGGCGCCGGGCACGCAAATTCTGCTGCCCCTCGTCGCCGGCCTGGTGCGGCCGGGGCGTGCCGCGATTGCGTCGCCGACCTATGGCGAGCACGCGCGCGCGGCGCGGCTCGCCGGACACGGCGTCACCGAGACGCGCGACATCGAGGCGCTCGGCGACGCCGATCTGGCCATTGTCGGCAATCCCAACAATCCGGACGGGCGGCTCACCGACCAAGATCGGTTGCTCGCGCTTGCCGCCAGGTTGCGCCGGCGCGGCGGTGTTCTGATCGTCGACGAGGCCTTCATGGATGTCGGACCGTCCGGCGCGAGCCTTGCCGGCGATGTCGCGCGCGGCAACATCGTGGTGTTGCGTTCATTCGGCAAGTTCTTCGGCCTTGCCGGCTTACGGCTTGGTTTTGCGCTTGCCGAACCGCGCTTGGCGGCTCGGCTTTCGGCAATCCTCGGCCCCTGGGCTGTTTCCGGGCCGGCCCTGGCGATCGGTGCGACGGCGTTGGCGGACACCACATGGACTGCGGGCACGCGGCGTCGCCTGGCCGGGGCGTCGCGACGGCTCGATGCCATTTTGATCGGCGGCGGCCTCGACATTGTCGGCGGCACCACATTGTTTCGACTGGCGCGCATGCCGGCGGCCGCCGGATTATTCGAGCATCTCGGGCGGGCCGGGATCTTGGTGCGCGTTTTTCCGGATCGTGCGGACACCGCGGCATGGCTCCGCTTCGGTTTGCCGGCGTCCGAGGCAGCCTGGCGACGCCTGCAAATTGCCATAGCGGCCTTCACCAACACCAGCTAGGCTTCAGCCATGAGCGCGCATCTGCGTCCGCAGATGGACAATGCCGCAGAGGCGGCGCTGCCAGCAGGCAGTTTCGATCACGCGTTCCGCACGCGCCTGCGCGAACTTCTGGTCTGGCGTCGCGATGTCCGGCGCTTCCGGCGCGATCCGCTGCCGGGCGGCACCTTGGAGGCGCTCATCGAGCTGGCGTGCCTGGCGCCGTCGGTCGGCCTCAGTCAGCCGTGGCGCTTCGTCATCGTCGACGACAATGCACGCCGCGTCGCCATCCGGCGGAATTTCACGACCTGCAACGCCGCCGCGCTCGCCGCCCAGACGCCGCAGCGCGCCAGCCTCTATGCCCGGCTCAAGCTCGCCGGCTTGGAAGAGGCGCCATGTCATCTGGCGGTGTTCGCCGATCGCGCGACCGCGCAAGGTCACGGTCTCGGCCGCCATACCATGCCGGAGATGATCGAATACTCCGCGGTGACGGCGGTGCACACGATCTGGCTCGCGGCGCGCGCCCAGGGCATCGGCATGGGCTGGGTATCGATCCTCGATCCCGAGGCCGCCGCTACGATACTCGACGTGCCGGCGCACTGGAAATTCATCGGCTATTTCTGTCTCGGCTACCCGCAAGCCGACGACACGATTCCCGAGCTGGCGCAGAGCGGCTGGGAACAGCGATGCGTGCCGGCCTCCGTCATCATCCGCCGTTAAGAATTCTTACCGTCGTCATTCCGCTCCGAAGTGACACTGTGCCAAATCAGTGCAGATTGCCTGGCACCCGCCTTGCTCCTCCTCTGCTGTTGCTTGGGCATGTCCCGGAAACGACCAACGGTCTTTCGCGAACATGCACGGGCCTTTGCTGAACACGAAGCGCCGTCCGTTCAATTCCGATTGGCGCGCGAGGGGAGAGAGCGGTGTTAATCTTTGGCCGTGCCAAGACGACGCTTTCGGTAGCGCGGCATAGCGCGTGTGCGGGCGCCTTACTGATGCTGTCGGTCATCACGCTGACGCCGGCCCGCGCCGATTGGATCGGCGTCGGCGGCTGCGTCGGCGGCTGGGGATCCTACAATTGTGTCGGCTGGGAAGGGCCCGCGGGCGACCCGTATGTCCGGCTGGTGCCGCCGCCTGAAGACGAAGCGGAAAAGGAACGCGCCATGGCGCGCGACCGCAGATGGATGGAGCGGTGCCGGCCGATCATCGCCCAGGATCGCTACGGCGTGCCGCGTTATCACTACGCCGCGCCAGGCTGCGAATTCGGCGTCATCGACTAGATCAACAGCATCGCGCCGCCGGTACCCTGTGGCGTCGCGCGCTCCTGGAGCATGGTCCGAAAAAGCTTGCCCTCGGACTTGATCCGGGGTCGAAACCGATTTTCCGAAAAGAATGTTCTAGCGAATCGGATTTGTCGACTTCGCGGAATTTTGCCGATGGCGCATCGCCGTTATATCGCCCGTCGTCTGCCCCGGCAGGTATTTGGCGATAATGACAGGATCGAGTTCCCGCATAGCGCTGTCCGGCAGGCGATGCCATGTCTCGTCGCGTCCAAACAAAGCGATGCCCAGATAGCCGCGAACCGTCAGCGTCTGGCCATCGGGGCTCAGCGTCATCATGGCGTTGTAGATATTGCCGTCGCGCGGATCGAGGATATTGCCGTCGTCGTATTCCGAGCCGTTGCGCTTCATGTCCCGGATCAGAGGAATGCCGAGCAAGGGCTCGTTCCTGCGGTCGTCGCGGCAGCTCGAGCAAACCGGATGCGGCGGATCGTTGGGCCGCAGAAACAGCTTGGCGATGGCGCCCTCATAGACGCCGTTGTTCTCGACAAACAGGAACCAGCCGACCGACTTTCCGGTTTCCTCGTCGATCTTCTGCCACAGCCCGGCCACGCTAGGGTCGGCCGCGGCCGCGGAAGCGTCCAGCATCAGCATCCCCATCGCTAACCCCGCCACGAGCCCGGCCACGATGAACTTTGTCGAATGCACTACCAAGGGGCTTCTCCATTCGTCGTCGAAAAGAATCAAATCCTCGGCCTTGATGGCGCAGAACTATTCGCCCGACAATGCGGTGATTTCTGGACGCCCGGCCGGGTTCCGTGGCGCCCCGTGCAACGGAGAATTACCGGCACGAACAGCCCGGGCGGCTGTTCCGGGCGGCCGGGCCCCCGGGGCTGAAGCTATTGGGATATCGGCGTTTTCCTTGGTCTCATCGATCGGGTTCCTGATCGTGGCGCGGTTGGACCCATTGCATTGATTGTTTGAATTCGACCACGGTGCTTTTCATGCAGTGGGCCGTCGGGCGCCCGACTCATCGGTGCGACATTACGTGCCGTGGCAGGCTCCTAGCGCATTGCCGGCCCGAGATCTTTTCGGCAAACAGGTTGCGGGTTTTCCGGCGCCGGCGCGCGTTGCGCGGAACCCGCTGCAAAGCCTGATATACTAAGCTGTCAGGTATTGGATCATCGCGGCGAACGCCGAGGCATTCGCCGCCAACCGGGGCCGCCGGGCCCGGGAAGATTTGCCATGATGCGCTTGCGCGCGCCGGCCGTGCTGCTGGCAACCGTGTTTGCGCTGCTCGCCCTGCCGGCGCGCGCCGCCGAACGCGCCGTGGTGCTCGACATCGACGGCGTCATCGGCCCGGCCACCGCCGACTACGTGGTGCGGGAATTGCGCGCCGTGTCACCGGGCGATGTCGGCGTCGTGGTGCTATCCATGAATACGCCGGGCGGTCTCGATACGTCGATGCGCCAGATTATCAGCGCCATACTGGCGTCACCGGTGCCGGTCGTGACCTACGTCGCGCCGAGCGGGGCGCGCGCGGCCAGCGCCGGCACCTATATCGCCTATGCGAGCGCGATCGCCGCGATGGCGCCTGGCACCAATATCGGCGCCGCCACGCCGGTCGCGCTGGGCGGCGACTTGCTCTTTCCGGGCGGCGGCTCCGAACAAAAACAACCGCAGCAAGGCAAAGCCGACGAGCCGGCCGACACTGAGACGCGCAAGATCGTCAACGACGCCGTCGCCTACATTCGCAGCCTCGCCGCTCTCAACGGGCGCAACGCCGACTGGGCCGCCGATGCCGTCCGCTCCGCCGTGAGCCTGCCGGCCGCAGACGCGCTGTCGCTTCACGTCGTCGACGTCATCGCCGACAACATTCCCGACCTGCTGCGCCAGATCGATGGGCGCACGGTGACGGTTGCTGGAAGGCCGGCGCGTCTGGCGACCGCGGGACTCGCGGTGACGATCGTACCGCCGGGTTGGCGCACCGAGCTCCTTGGTCTCGTTACCAATCCGAACGTCGCCTTCATCCTGATGCTGATCGGCGTCTACGGCCTGATCCTCGAGTTTTTCAATCCCGGCGCGGTCGCGCCCGGCCTGGTCGGCGCCATCAGTCTCGTGGTCGCGTTGTATGCCCTGGCGCTGCTGCCGATCAATTATGCCGGCGCGGCGCTGGTCCTCTTCGGCATCGCCCTGATGGTCGCCGAGGCTCACATCGGCGCCTTCGGCGCGATCGGCGTGGGCGGCATCGCCGCTTTCGTCATCGGCGCGCTGATGATGTTTCCGTCGCAGGCCCCGGGCTTCGGATTGTCCGACGCGGTCGTCATCGGCGCTGCGATCGGCAGCGCCGGGCTATTGGTGCTGGTCCTGGCGTCGCTGTTGCGTTCGCGCCGGCGGCCGGTGGTGACGGGGAGCGAAGCGCTGATCGGCGCCGCCGGCGAGGCGCTGTCCTGGCAGGACGGCGAAGGCCGGGTGCGGGTCAAAGGCGAAATCTGGCGTGCGCGCGCCGACGCGCCGCTGCCGGCCGGCACCCCGGTCAAAGTCGTCAGCCGCGACGGCCTGGTTCTTCGCGTCACCCCGACATAATTCACCTCAAGCGATCCAGACGCCGCGCCTTTTCGAACCAGGAGCCCAGCCATGTCCTTGACCATACTCATCGTCGTCGTAGTCTTGGCGCTGATCTTCATCTATTCCTCGATCCGCGTTCTGCGCGAATATGAACGCGGCGTCGTCTTCACGCTCGGCCGTTATACCGGCACCAAGGGACCCGGCCTGTTCCTGCTGGTGCCGTTTATTCAGCAGATGGTGCGCGTCGACCTGCGCGTCGTGGTCGATGAAGTACCGCCGCAGGACGTGATTTCCCGCGACAACGTCTCGGTCAAGGTCAGCGCCGTCCTGTATTTCCGCGTGGTCGATCCCGAACGTTCCATCATCCAGGTCAGCAATTACCTGGCGGCGACCAGCCAGCTCGCCCAGACCACGCTGCGCTGGGTCTTGGGCAAGCACGACCTCGACCAGATGCTGGCCGAGCGCGACAAGCTCAATGCCGACATTCAGGACGTTCTTGACAAGCAGACCGAAGGTTGGGGCATCAAGGTCTCCAACGTCGAGATCAAGCGGATCGATCTCGACGAGAGCATGGTCCGCGCCATCGCGCGCCAGGCCGAAGCCGAGCGGTCGCGCCGCGCCAAGATCATCAACGCCGAGGGCGAGCAGCAGGCGGCGGAAAAGCTCGTCGAGGCCGCCCGCATGCTCGCGGCGGTGCCGCAAGCGATGCAGCTGCGCTATCTCGGCACGCTGTTCGACATCGCCGGCGAAAAAAGCTCGACCATCGTGTTCCCGTTCCCGATCGAGCTGGCGCAGACCCTGGCGGCCTTGTCAGGCTCGTCGGGCGCGCCCGCACGCACCTGACGTCGGCGGCCGGTCGCGCGCGCGGGGCGGCGGCCAACGCGATTTGTCGGGCCGGATCGCAATAAGGTTTGAATGATCCGGCGCTGATGTTATGTGGTCGCCGGGGTGCCGCGGCCGCAAGCTCCGCTGGCTGCGATCGTGACGACAATTCTGTGACAGCCGGGCATCAAGGCATGCGGGTGATCGTCCCAATATCGGTCGGGAACTGGACGCGTTTGTTCAGCCGCTGGGATGTACTCGCGGTTCTGCTCATTCTCGGCCTGCTGGTGTTCCTGGGCGAGGCGAGCCGTCATCTGTTCGAGCCGCTTACCGAGCTGCAGCGCACGCCGACGTCGCTTGATCCGGCCAACTTGCCGGAATACGCCGCGCGCACGACGTTGCGCATGCTGGTCGCCATGGCGCTGTCGCTGCTGTTCACCTTCACTTATGCGACGCTGGCGGCCAAGAACAAGCAGGCCGAACGGCTGCTCGTCCCGCTGCTCGACATCCTGCAATCGGTGCCGATCCTCGGCTTTATCTCGGTCACCATCGTGTTCTTCATGGCGCTGGCCCCGGGCCGCGTGCTCGGCGCCGAATTTGCGGCGATCTTCGCGATTTTCACCAGCCAGGCCTGGAACATGGCGTTCAGCTTCTACCAGTCGCTGCGCACGGTGCCGACCGAGCTGGTCGAGGCGTCGCGCAATTTCCGCCTCAGCCCGTGGATGTCGTTCTGGCGCGTCGACGTGCCGTTCGCGATGCCGCAGCTGATCTGGAACATGATGATGTCGATGTCCGGCAGCTGGTTCTTCGTCGTCGCCTCCGAGGCGATCAGCGTCGGCAATACGACCGTGACGCTGCCGGGCGTCGGCTCCTATATCGCGCTGGCCATCGAGCAGCAGAACCTCAAGGCGGTCGGTTGGGCGATCGGCACCATGCTGATCGTGATCCTGGTCTACGATCAGATCTTGTTTCGGCCGCTGGTCGCCTACGCGGACCGGTTTCGCTTCGAGCAGGAACCGGGCATCGTGGTGCCGCGGTCGTGGGTGCTCGATATCCTGCGCCGCTCCCGGATCGTCGACCGGCTGACCGCGCCGTTCGGCGCGCTGTGGCGCCGTTCGTTGACCGGGCGGCCGCACGACAGCGTCCAGACGGTCAAACACGAGCCGCGCACGCGGCGCGGCTGGCTGACCTTCCAGTGGGGCCTGATCGTCCTTGCCCTGGCGGTCATCGCGCTCTGGCAGACCGTGCATTTCATCATCGAGGGCATTACGCTCGCCGACGTCGGCATCACGCTGCTGCTCGGCCTGGCGACGCTCATCCGCGTCGTCGTTCTGATCGCGCTTGCGACTTTGTTCTGGGTCCCGATCGGCGTCTGGGTCGGCACCCGGCCGTATGCCGCAGTCGTGGTGCAGCCGATCGCGCAATTCCTCGCGGCGTTTCCCGCCAACGTGCTGTTTCCCATCGCGGTGTCGGGCATCGTCGCCTGGCAGCTCAATCCGAATATCTGGCTCAGTCCGCTGATGATCCTCGGCACGCAATGGTATATTCTGTTCAACGTCATCGCCGGCGCGTCGGCGATCCCCGCCGAGTTGCGCGCCGTCGGCGCCAATTTCCGGGTCCGCGGCTGGCTGTGGTGGCGGCGCATCGCGCTGCCCGCGGTGCTGCCGTACTATGTCACCGGCGCGATCACCGCATCGGGCGGATCGTGGAACGCCAGCATCGTCGCCGAAGTCGCGTCCTGGGGCAACGAGCACCTGCAAGCCGAGGGGCTCGGCGCCTACATCGCTCAGCAGACCGATGCGGGCGATTTCCACCACATCGTGCTGGGCATTGCGGTGATGAGCCTGTACGTGGTCGTGGTCAACCGGCTGTTCTGGCGGCCGCTCTATCAATACGCCGAACGCAAATTCCGGCTCGACTGAGGAGTTAGCATGGAGCCCGCCCTGCTCGACATTCATGCGCTGCGTCAGTCGTTTCCGCGGGCCGACGGCGGCGAACTCCTGGTGCTCGACGGCATCGAGCTGCGTCTCAACCAGGGACAGGTCGTCGGTCTGCTCGGGCGCACCGGCTCCGGAAAATCGACGTTGCTGCGCCTGATTGCCGGGCTGGCGCTGCCGTCGGACGGCAGCGTTACCTATCTGGGCCAGCCGGTGAAGGGGCCGGCGCCCGGCATCGCGATGGTATTTCAGTCCTTTGCCTTGTTTCCCTGGCTGACGGTGCTGGAAAATGTCCAGCTCGGCCTGGAGGCGCTCGGCCTGCCGGAGCAGGAAATCCGCAAGCGCGCGCTGGCGGCGATCGACCTGATCGGACTGGACGGCTACGAATCCGCCTATCCGCGCGAACTGTCCGGCGGCATGCGCCAGCGCGTCGGCTTTGCCCGCGCGCTCGTCGTTCATCCGAACATTTTGCTGATGGACGAGCCGTTCTCGGCGCTGGACGTGCTCACCGCGGAGACCCTGCGAACGGATTTTCTCGAGCTGTGGGGTGAAGGCAAGCTGCCGATCAAGGGCGTGCTGCTGGTCACCCACAATATCGAGGAAGCCGTATTGATGTGCGACCGCATTCTGTTGTTCTCGACCAATCCGGGACGCATCATCCGCGAAATCGGCGTCGACTTGCCGCAGCCGCGCAACCGCCTCGATCCGCAATTTCGCGAGTTGGTCGAGAGCATCTACGTGGCGATGACGGCGCGCGGGCCGTCGGCGCAGATCGGCCCCAAGCCGGTGACGATCGTTACCGTGCTGCCGCGGGTCTCGGCTAACTTGTTCTCGGGCCTCATCGAGACGCTGGCCGCCGAGCCCTATCGCGGCAAGGCCGACCTGCCGGTGCTGGCGGACGAGCTGCACATGGAAGTGGACGAGCTGTTTCCGGTCGCCGAGGCGATGCAGATGTTTCATTTCGCCGAAATCGAGGGCGGCGATATCAGGCTCACCGATGCCGGCAAGCAATTCGCCGAGCTCGGCATCGACGATCGCAAGAAGCTGTTTCAGCGCCAGCTCATGGCCTACGTGCCGCTCGCCACCCATATCCGCCGCGTGCTGCAGGACCGCGCCCATCATGTGGCGCCGAAGAGCCGTTTTTTGGACGAACTTGAAGATCACATGAGCACCGAGGACGCCGAGCATACGCTGCGCGCCATAACGGCCTGGGGCCGCTATGCCGAAGTGTTCGCCTACGACGACGATTCCGGCACGTTCAGTCTGGAAAATCCGTCGTGAGCTTGAAGTCGAGAATGCCGGCGGTGTAATTTGATTGCGGTCGCTCGGCGCGGTAAAATTCAGCCTCTGTTGAGCTACCGACCAAGCGGGGTGACAATGTCCAAATTCCTGAACTTGAAAGGAGTAGCCGGCATGCATTGGCTATTACCGATGTCGCTGGCAATGAATGTGCTGTTCGTCGGCGCGTCCGGCGCCGTGGCCTTGCGCTATACCGGCTCGGTGCCGCTGTCGACGGTCGCACGGATCGATCACAGCGCCACCGATCGGCTCGATCACATCGCGGCTTCGCTGCCGATGACCGACGCTCAGGTGCTGCGCCTGCAAATTCGCGCCGACGAGGAAAAAGTCGCGAGCGCCCAGGCCGATCTGCGGCTGTCGCAGGAAGGGGTCCGCGAAACTCTGCGGGCCGAGCCGTTCGATCTCGCGGCCATGCAGGCCGCGATGGAGCAGGTTCAGGTGGCGCGCGGCAATTACCACATGGTTCTCCATGAGATGATCGCATCGGCGGCGCCGAAAATGTCGGTGGTCGGCCGCAACAAGCTCGCCGACTGGACTGCGACGCGCGACAGCATGACGATATCGCAGTAAGTCGTTTCACCGCTCCGGCATTTTGATCGGGCGGGATATTTCGGAAAAACCGGTCGCCGCCCCCGGATCAAGTCCGGGGGTAGGCTTGTTGCGGATCATGCGCTACGCCGCGCTGCGTCGCGCCCGCGTCGCGAGCGCCAGGAGCGCGCGCTCGGCGATTGCGGCGGCGAGGTCGGGGGTGCGCCGCGACGCCAGCGCGGCATCGTTCAGCTCGGCCATCGCGGCGAGCAACCGCGCCGCGCCCCATAGTTTGAGCGCCGCTTCGACGGCGGCCTTGCGGCGAAAATGCAACGGCGGCTGCATGGCGTCGAGCGAGAACGGCGACCCGGACTCGATTCCGCTTCGCCATTTGTGCAGCTGTGCGGCCTGGCGCTGGGCGGCAAACAGCAGCGAGCCCGGCGCGCTGCCCGCGGTGCGGGCCTTTGCCAGCTGGACCTCGAGATCGGCGGCGCGGCCGGCAAACGCCGCATCGACGATGTCGTCGAGCGCCAGCGCCGAGGCGTCGGAAATCACGGCGGCGACGTCGTCGGCGCCGACCTGGCCGCGGCCGCGCGCGTACAGCGCCAGCTTGGCGACCTCGCTGCGCGAGGCTTGGCGGTCGCCGCCGAGCAACGGGATCAGCATGGCGCGGGCCTCGGGCGCGAGCGCGAGACCGGCGGAGCGCATCTCGTCGTCGATCAGCCGGCCGCGGGCGCGCTCGTCGTCGGCGTAGCACGGCAGCGCCGCGGCGTTCCTGGCGCGTTCGCACAGCGCCCGCAGCGGGGCGTTACGGCGCAGATCGCCGGCCTCGATCACCACGCGGCATTCGCTCGACCGCAGCGCCAGGACCGGCTCGACCGCCGGCGCGATATTGCGGCTGCCGGCCTTCACCCAGACGGCGCGGCGGCCGCCGAACAGCGGCATGGTCTGCGCTTCCTCGACCAGCCGGGACGGCTCGGCGGCAAGCTGCTCGCCGTCGAGCCGCGCCAGCGCGAACGGATCGGCCGGATCGTCGACCGAGGCCTTGATCAGGGTATTGACGCGTTCGCTGACCAGGCCGCCGTCGGGACCGAAGACAAGAACCACGGGCCGCTGCGGGTCCGGCCGCGCCACAAAAGCATCGACCTCGGCTGCCCTGACCGCGACCATCGCGCCGCCGGACGCCTAGGTGCCGGCGACGAAGTACGACGCCAGCCGGTTCCTGATGGCTTCGGCGACCACCTGGGTGGCGCGATCTTCCGCGTCGCGCTGGGCGCGCTGCGCGGCGAAGCGTTGCGCCGCGCCGGGAATGTCGTAATCGACATGGGCGAAGGTGGAGTTCCTTCACCACGACTTTGCCGGTGGCAATCTCGATCAGCTGATAATTGGCGTTGACCGAGTCGACCTGGGCGTCGGGCCGGCCGCTGGTGAGGTCCACGACTACCGACAGCGCCGTCGTTCCGACATTGATCTTCAGCGTATAGGTCGGCGCATTGGCGCCGGCGCCGCCGTTGAGGTCGTACTGCAGCGCATTGCGCAATTCGACCGCGAGGCGCGCCGCCGGCTGGCCTTTCGGCGTCGGAATGGCCGGGATGTCGACCGCCGCGAGCTGGTCGCGGACCGTCTCCGCGGCGCCGCCGTTGGCGGCGGGATGTTCGCCGTAGAGCGGCTCGAAACAGCCGCCGGCGAGGCTCACCGCGGCGAGCCCGACGGCGAGGCGGGCCGCCCGCCACGCGACGCGCGGTTCACGCCACCACATTGACGATCCGCAGCGGCACGATGATCACCTTCTTCGGCGCCTTGCCGTCGAGCGCCGATTTTACCGCATCGAGCGCCAGTACGGCAGCCTCGATCTCGGCGTTGGCTGCGTCGCGCGCCACGGTGACTTCGGCGCGCCTTTTGCCGTTGATCTGCACCGGCAAGGTCACGGTGTTCTCGATCAAAAGGTCGCGTTCGACCTGCGGCCACGGCGCCTGCGCGACCAGCGTGGCGTGGCCGAGCGCAGCCCAGCATTCCTCGGCGAGATGCGGCATCATCGGATGAAACAGTTGCACGAGAACGTTAACCGCTTCCCGCATCGCCCAGCGGAAATCGGGCGTCGCCACAGCCCCATTCCGGGCCCCCTCTTCAGACCCCATATCGCCGATGACCCCGCTGAGGGTATTGGCGAATTCGTAGATGTGCGCCACACAAACATTGAAGTGTAGCTTTTCGATGTCATCGGTCACGCTGGCCAGCGCCCGATGGGTCGCCTTGCGCAACGCGATTGCCGCGGCCCCGAACTGCGCCGGGCGCCCGGCCGGCGCCGCTTGCGCGATGGCGGCGGCCTCGCCGACCAGCCGCCACAGCCGCTGCGAAAACCGCCAGGCGCCCTGCACGCCGCGCTCGGTCCATTCCACGTCGCGCTCCGGCGGCGAATCCGACAGCATGAACCAGCGCGCGACGTCGGCGCCGTATTCCCGGATGATGTCGTCGGGATCGACGGTGTTGCGCCGCGACTTCGACATCTTCTCGATCGCGCCGATGGCGACGGGTTCGCCGGTGGCGCTGAACGTGGCACGGCGTGCGTCGCCGTCGCTGACGATCGTCACTTCCGCCGGCGCCGCCCATTCGCCGTTGTCGCGCCGATAGGTCTCGTGCACCACCATGCCTTGGGTGAACAGGCCGGCGAACGGCTCGTCCAGGCCGAGATGGCCGGTCGCCTTCATGGCGCGGGTGAAGAAGCGGCTATAGAGCAGGTGCAGGATCGCGTGCTCGATGCCGCCGATATATTGATCGACCGCAAGCCAGGCGTCGGCGACTTGCGGATCGGCCGGCGCACTGTCGTTTTTCGGATCGGTGAAGCGGACGAAGTACCACGACGAGTTGACGAAGGTGTCCATCGTGTCGGTCTCGCGCCGCGCGGCGCGGCCGCATTGCGGACAGGCGACATACTTCCAGGTCGGATGATGGTCGAGCGGATTGCCGGGGCGGTCGAAGGTGACATCCTCGGGCAGCGTCACCGGCAGATCCCGCTCCGGCACCGGCACGATGCCGCAAGCCTCGCAATGGATGACCGGAATCGGACAGCCCCAATAACGCTGCCGCGAGATGCCCCAGTCGCGCAGGCGGAAATTGACCTGGCGCTGCGCGACGGCCCCCACCCTTCCCTCCCCCGCGTGCGGGGGAGGGTCAGGGAGGGGGCGGCTCGCCTTTTCCAGCCGCCGCGCCACTTCGTCTTTGGCTTCCGAAATGGTCATGCCGTCGAGGAACCGCGAATTGATCATGCGGCCGTCGCCCTCATAGGCGGTGTCGGTGACGACGAAGTTTTTTGGATCGACATCTGGCGGGCACACCACCGGCGTGTTGCCCAGGCCGTATTTCTTGGCAAATTCCAGGTCGCGCTGGTCGTGCGCCGGGCAGCCGAAGATGGCGCCGGTGCCGTAGTCCATCAGGATGAAATTCGCCACATAGACCGGCAGCGTCCAGTTCGGCTCGAACGGATGAACGGCCCGCATGCCGGTGTCGAAGCCGAGCTTTTCGGCGGTGTCGATCGCGGCCTGGGCGGTGCCGTGGCGCCGGCATTCCTCGATGAAGGCCGCCAGCTCCGGGTTCTTCGCCGCCGCGGCCGCGGCCAGCGGATGATCCGGCGCCAGCGCCATGAACTTGGCGCCGAACAGCGTGTCCGGCCGCGTGGTGAAGACGTCCAGCTCGCTCTCGCCGCCCGGCGTGGTGTTGCGGTCAAGCGCGAAGCGGATCAGCAGTCCTTCCGAGCGGCCGATCCAGTTCTTCTGCATCAGCCGCACTTTTTCCGGCCAGCGGTCCAGCGTGTCGAGCGCGTCGAGCAGCGGGGCGGCAAATTTGGTGATGGCGAAGAACCATTGCGTCAGCTCGCGCTGCTCGACCAGTGCGCCGGAGCGCCAGCCGCGGCCGTCGATCACCTGCTCGTTGGCCAGCACGGTGTTGTCGACCGGGTCCCAGTTCACCTTCGACTGCTTGCGCTCGACCAGGCCGGCGCGCAGAAAGTCGAGGAACATTTTCTGCTGGTGCTTGTAGTAGGCCGGGTCGCAGGTCGCGATCTCGCGGCTCCAGTCGAGCGACAGCCCCATCGACTTGAGCTGTGTCTTCATGGCCGCGATGTTGGCGTAGGTCCACTCTTTCGGATGGACCTTGCGCTCCATGGCGGCGTTCTCGGCCGGCATGCCGAAGGCGTCCCAGCCCATCGGATGCAGCACGGCGTAACCCATCGCCCGCTTCACCCGCGCCACCACGTCGCCCATGGTGTAGTTGCGCACGTGGCCCATGTGGATGCGCCCCGACGGGTACGGGAACATCTCCAGCACGTAGTATTTCGGCTGGCCCGCCGGAGCGCCGCCGCGCGTCGAATTGGGCGTCGCGAAGATGCCGCGCTCGTCCCAGACTTGCTGCCAGCGGGCCTCGGCCGCCGCGGCGTTGTAGCGTTCGGTTGCCATTGGATTCGCAGTGGTTTCCGGCGGTTTGTCGAAGCCGGCGACGTGACACGAAAGGGCGGGTTGGGTCAACCGCGACGGCGCGATATCGCGCGCACTACGAATGCGCGATCTGCTCGGCGGCTACGCCATCGAGCGGCATGGAAAACGTGAAACAGGTCGCTTCGGCCGTCGAGGTGACGTCGATCTTGCCGCCGTGGGCGCGGGCGATTTCGGAGGCGATATAGAGGCCGAGACCCAGCCCCTGCTGGCTGGGCCGCACCGCGCCGCGCGAGAACGGCAGGAACAGGCGCTCCATGGCGGCCGGGGGGATGGGCGCGCCCGCGTTGCAAACCATCAGCTTGAATTGGCCGCCCGTCTTCGATTCGCCCGTCTTCGATTGGCCGTCCGTCGTCGCCGTGACGCGCACCGGTGCACCTTCGGCGCCGTAGGTCAAAGCGTTGCCGAGCAGGTTGGACAACAACTGTCCGATGCGGTTGCGGTCGGCGACCACGGGCTGCGTGAGCTGAAAATCGGCCGTGATGGTCCGTTCCGGATGGGTGGATTGCAGCTCGGCGATGACCTGTCGGAAGATCGGCTCCAGCGTCGTGCTGGTGCGGGTCAGCGCCAGTCCGCCGCCGAGGCGGCCACGGGCCAGATCGAGCACGTCGTTGATGAGCGCGGACATGCGGGCGACGCTTTTGTCCATCATGGCGACGATCGAGCGGGCTTTTTCGTTGAGCGGCGTTTTCTGCAGAAGCTCGGTGCCTGCTCCGATCGACGCCAGCGGATTGCGCAGGTCATGGCCGAGCACGGCGATGAACTGCTCGCGCAATTCGGCCGCGGTGCGGGCGTCGAGCAGGTCGGCTTCAGCCACGGCGAGCCGCTGGCCGGTATCGAGATGGACGGCGATCAACTGGGCGAACAGTTCGAACATTCCGACCACGCCCGGATTCTTCAATTTCGCCGGCTGCGGATCGATCGCGCACAGCGTGCCGAACAGGCTGCCGTCCCTGAGAAAGATCGGCATCGCGATGTAGCTCTGGAAGCCGTACAGGGCCGGCGCCGGATGGCCGCAATAGGCCTCATCCTCGGCGACGTGGTCGATGATCACGGCGGAGCGGCCCTGATGGACCTCGCGGCAGATCGTGGTTTCGACTTTGAGCTCGCCGCCGGGCTTGAGCCCGAAATTGATTTCGTCGTTGACCGCGAGGCAAATCCAGCGGCTGTCGGTCACCCGCGCCACGGCGGCGAAGCCCATGCCGGTGACGCGGCACACCACGTTGAGGATCGTCGGAACGGCCTCGATTTGGGCGATGGCATCGATATCCGTGTAGAAATCCTGTTTCATGGCCGCCCCGCCACACAACCACGATCGAGTATCGACACCAGAATGGCACGCGCTAGATGTGAACTTTCAGGAGGTTGTCCATTCGGTCCTGACCAGGAACGCTGATGTTGCCAAACCTCAGTGATTCGCGGGGGACCGAATGGACACGCACAAGAATGCTCGTCTGACGCCAAAAGGTCGAGAGGAAATGGTACGCGCGGTGGTGGATGGTGGATTGACCAAGTCCGAAGCGGCGCGGCGCTACAACACCACGCCCAAGACCGTCGGCAAATGGGTGGAGCGCTTCCGCAAAGAAGGCGTGGAAGGCTTGTGCGACCGCTCGTCGCGCCCTCATTCATCGCCAGACCAAACTCCGCTCGCCACTGGCGACGCCATCGAAGTTTGGCGTCGCCAGCGCTACACGGGCGCGCAGATCGCCGCCAAAGTCGGCGTCTCGCCCGCAACCGTCAGTCGCATCCTCCGGCGGCGCGGGCTCAATAAACTCGCGGCGCTGGAGCCGGCCGAGCCGGTGCGGCGCTACGAGCGCGACAAGCCGGGCGAGCTCATCCACATCGACATCAAAAAGCTCGGCAAGTTCAACCAGATCGGCCATCGCATCACCGGCGACCGCAGCGGCCAGAGCAACAGCCGCGGGGTCGGTTGGGAGTACATCCACGTTTGCATCGACGATCACTCGCGCATCGGCTTCGTCGACATCATGCCCGATCAGAAGAAGCGAAGTGCCACAGCCTTCCTCAAGGCCGCGGTCGCTTATTACGCAAGCCTCGGCGTCACGATCGAGCGCGTGATGACCGACAACGGCTCCTGCTATAAATCCTTTGCTTTCCGCCGCGCCTGCAAGCGTCTCGGTCTCCGGCATATCCGCACCAAGCCCTATACGCCCAAAACCAATGGCAAGGCCGAGCGCTTCATCCAGACCAGCCTGCGCGAATGGGCCTACGCATACGCCTACGAAAACTCTCGCCAGCGAAAACAGCAGCTGCCAACCTGGCTACACCGCTACAACTGGCATAGGCCGCACGCCGGCATCGGTGATAAAACACCCATCAGCAAACTCGGTCTCACCGAGAACAACCTCTTGAGGTTCCACAGCTAGATATGGCCTCAACGCGGGCTTTGGAAGCCCGCGCCAGGCCGGTTCGCGGCGGTCGATCGGAAGGATCGAGCACCGTGCCGGGAGTAAGCCGTCCATCAAGGAGCCCCAATGCACTACACCACCCTCGGCAACACCAACCTCCGCGTCAGCGTTGCCGGCCTCGGCACCGGGGGCTTTTCCCGGATGGGCCTGAAGTCCGGCAAGACCGAGGACGAAGCCGCGCGGCTCGTGCTTGACGCGATCGAGCTCGGCGTCAACTTCATCGACACCGCGCCGCCATACGGCACCGAGGGCGTGGTCGGCCGCGCGCTCAAGTCGATCCCGCGCGATTCGGTCGTGGTCGCGACCAAGGCCTTCATTCACCGCAATAACGAATGGTCGTCGCCCGAGCGGGTGGTCGCGAGCCTCGACAACTCGCTCCGGCTGTTGGGGACCGATCATGTCGACGTCTTCAACCTGCATGGGGTGGAAGCGCATGAATACGACTATGCGCTGGACACGATCGCGCCGGCGCTCATCGAGCAGAAGCGCAAGGGCAAGATCCGGCACATCGGGCTGACCGAGAACCCGATCGTCGATTTCACCAACGCGGCGCTCACGCGTGCGCTGCACGATCCGGTCTGGGAAGTGTTCATGGTGGGCTTCCACATGATGCACCAGGGCGCGCGGGCGAACCTGTTTGCGCGCACGCGCCAGAACGGCATCGGCACGCTCATCATGTTCGCGGTGCGGAGCATCTTCGCCGACCCGCCGCGGGTGGCGCGGGAGCTCAATGCGCTGGCCGCCAAGGGCCTGGTGGAGAAATGGCTGGGCGAGACCGACGACCCGCTCGGCTTCCTCGTGCACGAGGCCGGCGCCACCAACCTGATCGAGGCCGCCTACCGGTTCGCGCGCCACGAGCCGGGCGTCGACGTCGTGTTGTTCGGTACCGGCGATGCGGCGCATCTGCGCAGCAACGTCGGCTCGCTGCTCAAGCCGCCGTTGCCGGAGGCCGACCAAGCGAAGCTTGCGGCGCTGTTCGGCCATCTCACCGGCGTCGGCCTGGACGGTCATCAAGCGCCCCGATGATCGCGGCGGCAGCGCGTCGGCCTACTCCGTCGATCGCAAACTCCAGCCGGCGCTCTGCACCAATGGATTAGCCTCCAGCCGGGCCACAATGGCGTCGAGCTGCTGCGGATCGGCGCTGGTGCCGGCCAGCGTCGCGACCAGCTCGACGTCGCCCTGGTCGCGCTCGACGACCTCGACATCCTGCAGCCGGTAATTCGCCGCCTCGAGTTCCCCCTCGAGCAGTTCACGGCCGTCGTCGAGCAGGTCGGCGCTGGTCGTCAGCCGCACTTCGTAGATCGCTTCGGTGGCGGCTTGATCGAGCGGCGCGCGATTGATGGCGTTGACCAGCGGGCGGAGCAGCGTGTTGCCGGCGAGCACGAAGCCGGTCAGTGCGATCGCCTCGAAGGCGAGGTCGGCACCGGCGCAGGCGCCGACCGCCGCCGAGCACCACAACGTCGCCGCGGTATTGAGACCCCAGACGTTGCTGCCTTGCTTCATGATGACGCCGGCGCCAAGGAAGCCGACGCCGGACACCACGTAGGCGATGATCTGGGTGGCGCCGGCATTGCCGTTGAGGTGCATGCCGATATCGACGAACGTCGCGGCGCCGACGGCGACCAGCACGTGGGTGCGCAAGCCGCCGCCGCGCTGGCGGTATTGCCGCTCCGCTCCGATCGCCGTGCCGAGCACGAAAGCGGCGAACAGGCTGACCAGCGAATTGACGAAGTCGTGGATCTCGAACGAATGAAGAAACGCCATACGGAATCGGCCCCGGCTGCCCGCGTCCGGCGCAGAGTTGGCGCAATTGCGGCAAGCGTCAATGCATTCTGCGTCAATGCATCCAACCGCAGCCGACGCTGCGGCAGCCGGGACCGATCCGACGATCAGGCGAACACCGGGCTTCTGACCTGTCGGCTCAGCAGCGCGTCGAGGCTCCAGGCGCCGGCGCCGAATGCCGCGACGCAAAGCATGCCGCCCATCATCGACACATGGCCGAAGAACGCCGCATGCTGGACGCGCACCGCTGCGGCCGGAGCCGCCCAATATGCGTGGAAGAGCAGCGCCAGAGCCAGCGTGTAAAAGAACAACGCCAGCGCCACCCAGCGCGTCAGCAAGCCGGCCATCATCATCAACCCGCCGCCGAGCTCGAGCGCAACCGCGCCCCACACCAGGATGCTCGCGAGCGGGATGCCGTGGCTCGCCATTTCGGCGGACGTGGCGCCGGGCGCGTAAAGCTTGTTGATGCCGCCTTGAACAAAAATCAGGGCCAGGAGAATCCGGCCGGCAAGCGCTAGAGGGTTGGTCAGAGCGTTCATTGCGTTCCTTTATCTTTCTGTCGCCCGCCGTCGAACCTGTTCAGCGCCATGTGGCTGGTCAATGGTCCGCGGCGTAAACGCGACAGGCCGTTCCATGGTTCGCCGCATAAACGCGATCAACGCATCGTGAGCGTTACGTGACGCCTGTCCGGGCTGCCCGCATTTTGCCGATCTGCCGCCCGCATTCCGACAGGAAGCCGCGTTAGCGTTCGGACTGTGAGGGGGGACAGCCGCGCCCGCGGTCGTCCGCGTTTGTGTTCAGTCAGTAGCGTTGCGTGCCATGTCTGTGCCGGGAGTCGGCGGGGAGCTGTCGGTTGCGTTCGTCAACGCGATATTGCTCGCGTTGTGGGCGGTATTGCCTGGATTGATCCTCGGCTATGCCCGGCAGGCGCTGGCGGCGCGCCGCGTCCGGCCGGAGTTCTCGCTGCGCAAATCCGAGACGCTCGAATTGAACCGGGCGGTATCATTGTACGAGAACGTTTCGCGCCGGCTGAAGGAGCTCGAATCCCGGGCCGAACCCCCGGGCGGTTTTTGGCGCGGCCTGTTCGATCGCCGGCCGACGCCGAGCGCGGCCGACGCCGAGGAATTCGACGACCTGCAGGCGCACGCGCAGCATTTGCAGGCGACGATCGTCCGGCTCAAGCGCCGGCCGTTGCGCCGGCTGCAGTCCTGGATCCATGTCATCAGCGCGCGCTGCGCGCTGGGCCGGGCGCTGGCGGCTCATGTCGCGGCTCTCGGCCTCCTGATCGCCGCGTTCCGCATGCCGGGGCAGCCGGCGTGGGCGGACGAGTTGACGGCCGGTGCGAGCAAGGCCGCGGTCTGGTACCCGCTCGATGAGCGGCTGTTCTACGCCAATGCGGCCGCGGCCGGCGTTGCCGCCGTCGCCATGGCGCTATTCTATCTGCTGCAGCGGCTGCGGCTGCGCCGCGACTACGAGCTGGAATTCTGCGCGTTCCGGGATCTGGCTGATTCCGATCCGGCACAGGCCGTCGAGCAGCCGCAAGCCGATCAGGCCGGCGCCGAGGCCCCGCCGCACCGCGATGCCGGCGACAGCGGCGCCGACGCCGGTTGGCATGCGGTCCTCGGCCTGTCGCCCCAGGCGAGCCTCGGACAGGTCAGGGACGCCTACAAGACGCTGATCAAGCAGAACCATCCGGACCGGGTGCATGACATGTCGCCGGCATTTCGCGTGCTCGCGGAGGCGGAAACCAAAAAGATCACGGGCGCCTATCGGGCAGCCCTGATGGCCATTTCATCGGTCGAGTGCGCGGCGTAGCGCGTCGCCGAATTGCGGTCATCGTGTCGTGTCATGTTGCGGCCTGTTGCGCACCGGCAAAGCGCCGGCACCCGCCGGCGCACCATCGCGCATACGATTGAGGGAGGACGCCATGGCCATCATGCGCCGCGCTGACAGATCGGCGCTCCGCTGGTATCCGCGACGACGCGGAGCCGTCGTGCTGCTTGCCGCGGCGATTCTTGGCGCGCCGCTGCAGGCACAGGCGCAGCAGGCGCAAAGCTCGCCCGAGGCGCGCGTCATCGTCACCGGAGAAGGCAGCGTCACGGTGCCGCCGGACTATGCCCAGATCAGAAGCGGCGTGACCACCAGGGCCAATACCGCCAGGGCAGCGACGGACGCCAACTCGAAACTGATGGCGGCGGTCACCGCTGCACTGCGCGATGCCGGCATCGCGCAGAAAGACATCCAGACCTCGCAGTTCTCGGTGCAGCCGATCTACGTGCAGCAAACGAATGCCGAAGAGAAATTGACCGGCTTTTCGGTCTCCAACCAGATCAGCGTCGATATCCGGCAGCTCGACAAGCTCGGCGATGTGCTCGACCGCCTGGTCACTGCGGGAGCGACCGACGTCGGCAACATCGCGTTTCTGCACGCCGATACCTCGAAGGTGCTGGACCAGGCCCGCGAAGGCGCGATCGCCGATGCCCGCCGCAAGGCGGAAATCTACGCCCATGCAGCCGGCGTGAACCTTGGCGGCGTGACATGGATCACCGAAGAGGCCGGCTACCAGCCGCCGCTGCCGATGGGCGCCATGCGCGCCAAGGCGGCGCCGGCGTCGGTGCCGATCGCGGTCGGCCAGGACACCTTGCAGGTGCGGGTGACAGTCGGCTTCGATATCGCGCATTGAACGGATCGCCGGTTGAACGGCGCGGCCGCCGTCGTGGCAGCGCTCGATCAGGTGAACCTTTCGCGCGGCGCGGCGTTGTCCGGCGTTATCCACCCCGGCGAGGCTCCGGCGAAACGATGCGGTTCCTGCGGCGCCTGCGTCATCAGATCGAGCGGCTTCCGCGTTACGCGTCGCTGGCGTCGCTCGTCGTGCCGCTGGCGATTGCCGAGCCGCTCAAGCTCGCGACCGTCTTTATCGTCGGCAAAGGCCACTGGCTCGCCGGCGTGGTCGCCATGCTGAGCGCTTACGCGATCAGCCTGTTCGCCTTGCATTGGCTATTCGGCGTCGTCAAGCCGAAGCTGCTCGAACTGCCATGGTTCGCGGCGTTCTGGACGTGGCTGCTCGCCATCCGGCGCAAGACAATCCGCTGGGTGCGCGGCGCGTGGGCGTCGCAGCGCCGGCCGCGGCGGTTGACGCCGTAATCGGCGACACCGGACGGCCAATGAGCGCGTCACAGGACGGTCATGAAAATCCGCGATGCCATTGAAAAGCTTTTCTCGCGACCAGCCGCAGCGTCGGCGGCGATTGCGAGCGCGATGAGCGGCGGCTGATGTTTCCGGTTCCAAAGAGCGTATTCCTGACCCGCGGCATCGGCGTTCACCGGCACCTCCTCAACGCGTTCGAATATGCGCTGCGCGCCGCCGATATCGAGCAGCAGAACCTGGTCAGCGTTTCCTCGATCTTGCCGCCGCATTGCGCGCTCATTCCGGCCGCCGCCGGGATCGCCACGTTGAGCCCGGGCGAGATCACGTTCTGCGTCATGGCGCGCGCCGAAACCAACGAGCCGGGCCGCCGCGTCGCCGCCGGCATCGGCATGGCCCGCCCGAAGGATCCGGCGCATTATGGCTACATCTCCGAGCACCATGGCTTTGGCATGGTCGAGGCGGAAATGCGGGACTATGTCGAAGATCTGGCGGCGACCATGCTGGCCTCCACGCTCGGCATCGAGTTCAATCCCGACGCCGCCTGGGACGAGCGCAAGCGCGTTTATGCCATGAGCGATCTTATCGTCGACAGCCTCTCGGTGACGGCGACAGCCGAAGGCGCCGCCAACGGCGACTGGACCTGCGCGGTTGCGGCGGCGGTGCTGCGGTTCGAGAATCCGGTCGCCAGCCCCGCGGCCATTGCGGCGCGGCCGCAGCCGTGATCGACGCGGCGACCTACGCGGTTGCGCCGACGTTCCTCGGCGTCAGTCGCCGCGATCCGGCTGCTCCGATCTGCGTTGCCGGCATTCCGCTCGACCTCGGCACCACCAACCGGAGCGGCGCCCGGTTCGGGCCGGCCGCCATCCGCGTCGCCAGCCGGATGCTGGTGGACGGCGCGCATCCGCAGCACTGGGTCGACGCGCCCAAGCTGCCCTTGGCCGACATTGGCGACTTCGCGATCGCGCTCGGCGAGCTTGGCGCCAGCCTGGCGCGCATCGAGCAGCAGGCGCAGAACATCGCGCACCTCGTCGCGCTCGGCGGCGATCACAGCATCACGCTACCGCTGTTGCGGGCGCTGGCAAAACGGTGCGGCGCGCCCGCGCTCGTTCATCTCGACGCCCACGTCGATACCTGGCCGGATAATTTCGGCCAGCCCTACGGCCATGGCTCGGTGTTCTACCATGCGATCAACGAAGGCATCGTCGATCCCAAGCGCATGATCCAGATCGGCATCCGCTCGCCGGTGTCGCGGCAGGTTCACGATTGGACGGCAGCGCGCGGCGTGGTGACGCTCACGGCGCAAGCCGTGCACGAGGCCGGTCCCGCCGCCGTCGTCGAGCGCATTCGTCAGACCGTGGGCGATGCCCCGGTCTATCTCAGCATCGATATCGACGTGCTCGATCCGGCCTTCGCGCCCGGCACCGGCACGCCGGAGATCGGCGGCCTCGCCAGCTGGCAGGTGCAGGCGATGTTGCGGCGGCTGCAGGACCTGCACTTCGTCGGCATGGACGTGGTCGAGGTGGCGCCGGCTTACGACGTCGCCGAGATCACGGCGCTGGCGGCAGCCACGATGGCCTGGGAATACATCTGCCTGGTCGGGCTGCGCCGCTGACGCCGTTTCACCGCATTGTCCGGCGTCGCTTCTCACAGCGCCGATATATCCTCGCCGTTCCGATAGGCCGGATTCTTCCAGCCGTCTTCGTCGTAGTCGGCCATGGCGCGGTCGGCGAGCGCTTCCATCTGCTTGAGCTGCCCGGTGAACTGGGCCTGCTGCAGCGGGAAGATGCGAACCAGTTCGTGGCTGCCGGAATAGTTCATCTCGTAGAGCTCGTGGCGCGCGCCGAATTCGGTGCCGATGGCGTCCCACAGCATTTTCATGATCTTGATGCGGTCCTTGTAATCGATGTCGTTCGAGCCGCGCACGTATTTGGCCAGGTATTTGTCGATGTCGGGGTTCTTGAAGTCGCGGGCGTTGGACGGAAGATAGATCAGTCCCGACGCGACCACCTTCTCGATGATGTTGCGCACCGCCGGATAGGCTTCGGTCATGAACAGCCGGTAGGTGCTCGAGGCACGCCCGTTCGGCAGCACCGCGCCGTTGACCCAAGGGTCCGGATTGTAGGCCATGGCGTCGGACAGCGACCAGAACAGATTGCGCCAGCCGACCACTTCGCCGATCTGCGCCTGCACGCCGCGGAAGGCTTCGACGCCGGTGGCGCGCGCCGCCTTGTAAAGGAGCCCGATCAGGAAATCGAGCTTGACGGCGAGCCGGACGCAGCCCTGCATGGTGAAGCCGTTGAAGAAGCCGGATTTCGGATAAAAGTTCTTCAGGCGCTCGACGTCGCGATGGATGAAGACGTTCTCCCACGGGATGAAGGCGTTATCGAAAACGAAGATGGCGTCGTTCTCGTCGAACCGCGAGGTCAGCGGATAATCCCACGGCGAGCCCGACGCGGCGGCGGCGAACTCATAGGATTGCCGGCAGATCAGCTTGATGCCGGGCGTGTTCATCGGCGCGATGAACATCACCACCATCGAGGGATCGTTGATCTCCTGGCCCATGTTCTGGCCGAGGAAATTATAGTGCGTCAGCACCGAATTGGTGGCGACCACCTTGGCGCCGGACACATAGATGCCGGCGTCGGTCTCCTTCTGGATGGTAATGTAGACGTCCTTGACCTCTTCGACCGGCTTGTTGCGGTCGATCGGCGGATTGACCAGCGCATGATTGAGATAGAGCACCGCCTCCTGGGCGCGCTTGTGCCAGGCGCGGGCGTTGTCGGCGAACTTGCCGTAGAACTCGGCATTGGCGCCGAGCGTGTTGAGGAAGGCGGCCTTGTAGTCGGGGCTGCGTCCCATCCAGCCGTAGCTCAGCCGGGCCCAGGCGGCGATGGCGTCGCGCTGCGCCACCACCTCGTCGCGGGAATGAGCCACCTTGAAGAACTTGTGGGTGTAGCCGCCGGAGCCGGTGTCGGTCGGCGCGGTGAGCACGTCCTTGGTCTTGGCGTCATGCAGCGCGTCATAGAGCAGCGCCACCGAGGCCGCCGAATTGCGGAATGCCGGATGGGTGGTGACGTCCTTGACCCGCTCGCCGTAGATGTAGACTTCCCGTCCGTCGCGCAGCGATTCCAGGAATTCCGCGCCGGTGAACGGGCGCTGCTTGCCTTGCAGGATCGCTTCGGGATGTTCTGGCATTGCTCACTCCAATCGCAATAAAGCTCGTTTCCACGGATGCGGCGCGGCACGAAGGGCGCACCGCCGTTGGGGACACAGCGCATCGTTGGCCCGAGCCTGCGACTGCGCCCAGGAGACATTCATCACATCCGCCGCTCGCGATAAAGCGCCCAAAGCGCCAGCCCGAGTACGATCGCAACGGCGAGGACGGCGCCACGGGCATTAGTCGTCGCATAGGCGGCGGCGCCGGCCGCGGCGCCCCCGAGGAAGCCGGACGCGACCGCGAGCACGATGCGGAGCCGCTCGCGGACCGCGGCGAATTCCACGGCGGCGTCGGCATTGTGCGGCTCGCGGGCGCGTCTTCGCCAGGCCAGAATGATCGCGGTGGTCTCGATGCCGAGCTGCGTCATGTTGCCGGTCATGACATTGGTCTGCGGGATGCCTTTCATCAAAAGGCGCACCAGCACGCTCTGCGCTCCCATCGCCATGGCGGCAAACACCCCGGCGACGATGCCGTACCAGTCGGCGGCGCCGTGAATCGGCGGCCCGAACAGAATCATCGCGGCAAAGATCGCCAGCAGCAAAGCTTCGAGGCCGAGCATCAGGGGCAGCGCGGCGCGGCCGGCCTCGCGCGCCAGCGAGATCAGCGCCGCGGTCGCCGCCACCGCGACCAGGAAGGCGACGATCGCCAGCAGCTTGCCGGCAATGCCGCTGTCATGGCGGACCAGCTCGGCGCCGGCGACGACGAAACTGCCGGTCACCTGGGCGACGAACAATCCGAACAGCGTCAGGTAGGTGTAGCTGTCGACATAGCCGGCGACGAAACTGAGCAGCATCGGCATCGCCACGGGCAGCGGCAGTTCGCGGGCCGGCGTGATCTCTGTCATGAATACCTCTTCAATTCTGACATCGAATTTAAGGTTCGATGCGCTTGAGGCGTCAGCGCAGCATACCTAGGTCAAAGGTCGACGGCGCGGCACGCTCATCCCTTCCTTTGCCCGGCCCAAAGCGCCGGAAATGTTGCGGAGACTGAACAGTGTTTGGCAGCTTGACGCATGTTGGATCGGCCATGGCGGCGGCGTTCTTGGCGTCCTTGGTCGAGGCGGTGGAAGCCCTGACCATCGTGCTCGCGGTCGCCACCGTTCGCGGCTGGCGGCCTGCCGGCATCGGCGCCGTCGCCGGGCTTGGGCTCTTGGCCATCATCGTCGTCGGGTTCGGCCCGCTGCTCGATCTGGTGCCGTTGCATCTTCTGCAACTCGCGATCGGCGTTCTGCTCCTGCTGTTCGGCATGCGCTGGCTGCGCAAGGCGATGCTGCGCGCCGCGGGGTTGATACCATTGCACGATGAAACGACGGCGTTCGCGAGCAAGACGGCCGATCTGCAGGAGCAGGCCCGCCATGGCCAGCGCCTCGACTGGCTGGCCGGCCTGGCGAGCCTCAAGGCGGTACTGCTCGAGGGGCTCGAAGTGGTGTTCATCGTGATTGCGGTGAGCGCCGGCCGCGGGGTACTGGTGCCGGTGAGCTTTGCGGCGCTTGCGGCCTGTCTTCTGGTCGCGGCGGTCGGCTTTCTGGTGCATCGGCCGCTGGCGCAGGTTCCGGAGAACGTGCTCAAGTTCGCCGTTGGCGTGATGCTGTCGGCGTTCGGCCTGTTCTGGACCGGCGAGGGCTTCGGCGTGGCTTGGCCGGGCGCCGATCTGGCGATCGTCGCCTTCATTGCCCTGTTCGCGGCGACCGGACTTGGCGTGGTGGCGTCGCTCAACCGTCGCGGCGCGGCGGTGCTGTCATGAAGACGTTGATCGGCATTGTCGAGGAACTGGTCGGACTGTTCGTCGAGGACGGCGCGCTTGCGATCGCGATCGTGGCCGTCGTCGTCGTGGCGGGAATTTTTGCCGCGCTCGTACCGGCCGCGCCGGTGGCGACGGGAGCCATCTTGTTGATTGGCTGCCTGGGCGTGCTTGTTGTCAACGTGATGCAGGCGCGAAGGCGCTGACGTCTTTCGTCCACGTCAGCTCGCGGCCCGGGTCGCTGCCGACGGCTTGCGGCCAGGTCTCCGTCGATCTTTCCGACTGCACGGGCGGCGAACCTACGTGGCCTTGGCGCGTTGGCAGGCTTGCCACAGCCGCGGGGCACTGGCCGGCATTTCCAGATGCGCGCCGGCGCCGTTCGGAATCGCATCGGCCACGGCGTTCATCACCGCCGAGATCGCCGCCGTGGTGCCGGCCTCGCCGACACCCTTGACGCCGAGCGGATTGGTGGTCGCCGGCACGTTGTACAGCATGTCGCGCATCGGCGGCATGTCTTCGGCGCGCGGCATGGCGTAGTCCATGAACGAGCCGGTGACGAGCTGGCCGCTGTCGTTGTCGTAGACGGTGTTTTCCATCAGCGCCTGGCCGAGCCCGGCGGCGACCGAGCCGTGCAGCTGGCCTTCGACGATCATCGGGTCGAGCGCGCGGCCGCAATCGTCCACCGCGGTGTAGGTGCCGATCGACATATGGCCGGTGTCGGGATCGATCTCGACTTCGGCGATGTGGACGCCGTTCGGATAGGTCAGCGGCGTTTCGGTCGTGGTCTTGGTGTCGAGGTCTTCGGCGATCTCGCCGCGCTTTTTCATCGCGGCGGCGTGCGCGGCGACCTCGAACAGCGAGACGCGGCGATCGGTGCCGACGACCTCGAACCGCCCGGCCTGGTAGGCAATGTCGGCTTCGCCGGTTTCGAGCATGGCGGCGGCGATCGGCTTGCCCTTCTGCAGAATGGCGTCGACCGCCTTCACCACCGAATGGCCGGCGGTCATCGCCGAGCGCGAGCCGACCGACGCGTAGCCGGGCAGCTCGTTCGAGGAGTCGCCGTCGCGGTGCGCGATTTTTTCCGCCGGGATGCCGAGCTTCTCGGCGATGACCCGCGGAAACACCGTGGCGTGGCCCTGGCCGGTGTTCTGCACATTCAGCGTAAGCAGCAAGGTATCGTCGCCGGGAAAACTCAGCCTCGCACTTTCGACCGGCGAGCCGCCGGAATGCTCGAGCAGGCAGCAGATGCCGAAGCCGCGGTATTTGCCGTGCTTGTGCGACTCGCGGCGGCGCTGCCGGAAGCCTTCGTAATCGGCAAGCTCCAGCGCCTTGTCGAGCATCGGCTCGAAATCGCCGGAATCGTAGGTGGTGCCGATCGCGGTCTTGTACGGCATGGCCGTTTTCTTGATCAGGTTGCGCCGGCGCAGCTTGATCGGATCGATGCCGGTGACGCGGGCGGCCTCGTCGACCACGCGCTCGAGCACATAGCTCGCTTCCGGCCGCCCGGCGCCGCGATACGGCGCGGTCGGGATGGTGTTGGTGAAGACGCATTTCGCCGACATGTCGATATGCTTGATGTCGTACATGCCGGGCAGGCAGCGGGTGAAATTCATGGTCGGGATGTTGGCGCCGACCGGGCCCACATAGGCGCCGAGATTGCCGACATTGCGGATGCGCAACGCCAGAAACTTGCCCTTGTCGTCCAGCGCCAGCTCGACCTCCGAATAGATGTCGCGCGCCTGGTTGTCGCTGAGAAACACCTCGGAGCGGGTCGACATCCAGTGTAGCGGCCGGCCGAATTTCTTGGCGCCGACGAGGAGCGCGACGTTCTCCGGGTACGGGCCGGTCTTGATGCCGAAGGCGCCGCCGACGTCCTCGGTGATGACGCGGATGCGTTCCTTCGGCAAGTTCATGATCGCCATGATGCCTTCGCGCATGGCGCCGGCGCCCTGCGAGCAGGTGCGCGTCAGGTAGCTGTCGGTCGCCGCGTCGTAGCTGGCGGTGGCGCCGCGCGGCTCCATGCAGTTGCCGACCATGCGCTGATTGAACGCGCTGATGCGCGCGACGTGCTTGGCCGCGGCGAAGATGTCCTCGACCGCTTTCGCATTGGCGCCCGGATCGGGATTCGGCCCGGGCCAATCGACCGCGATATTGCCGGCCGCCTGCGGCCAGATTTGCGGCGCGCCGTCGCGCAGCGCATCGCGTGCGTCGATGACCGGGGTCAGCTCTTCGTATTCCACCGTGACGAATTCACCGGCGTCCTGCGCCGCGGCGGCGGTTTCGGCGACCACCATGGCGACCGGCTCGCCGATATGCATCACCCGCTCGCCGGCCAGCGCCGGCCGGTGCGGCAGCACCAGGGTCTTGCCGCCGCGCCCGGGCACGGCAGGATGACGGCCGAGATTGCCGATGCCCGCCATGTCGGCGGCGGTGAGCACGCCGACCACGCCCGGCGCCTTCAAGGCGGCCGAAACATCGACGCTGACGATGCGGGCGAACGCGTGCGGCGAGCGGACGAAATACGCATAGGCCTGGTTCGGCAGCGGCGCGTCGGCGATGTAGCGGCCGCGGCCGCGAACCAGCGGATCGTCTTCGACGCGCGCGTGACGCGCGGCGTGGTGGTCTGTTGTGGCGTCCATATCGGTTCCGGATGGTTCTCTGAGGATTTTCGGCGGTCCTTTATAGCGGAAAGTGGCGGGGGCTAAAGGGACCTCGCGCCTGCAGGTCTGGCTGCGGGAATTGCATGCGGTCCATGCCTTGCATGACCCTTGCCGTTATGCGCAAAGAAACCGCGCCATCCGGGAGGAACCATGCCGCGCATCATCGACACCCACACGCACGTGCTGGCCGACGCCACCGTCAAGCTCCTGCAGAAGGAGATTCCAAGCCTCGGCCTGAAGCTGACGCCGTTCGACGCCGACAATGCGGTCTGCGAGGTCGCCGGCGTGGCATACCGGCCGTTTCCGCGCGGCGGCCATGACATCGAGCGGCGGTTCAAAGACATGGATGCCGCCGAGGTGGACATGCATGTGCTGTCGGCGGCGCCGCAGACTTGGCTTTATAACCAGGAGGCCGCGGTCGGCGTCGCCGCCGCGGCGATCCAGAACGACGAGATCGCGCGGCTGGTCAAAGAATACCCGCAGCGCTTTTCCGGCATCGCCACGCTGCCGATGCAGGCGCCCGACAAGGCGGCGGAGGAATTGCGCCGCGCCATGACCAGGCTCGGGCTGCACGGCGCCATGATCGGCTCCAATGTCGGCGGCAAGAATCTCGACGATCCGAGTTTCGAGCCGCTGTGGGCGACCGCCGCCGAACTCGACGCCTTCATGATGATCCATCCCGGCAACGTGGCGGGCGCCGACCGGCTGCGCTCCTATTATCTCAACAACCTCATCGGCAACCCGCTCGACACCACGATCGCCGGCGCCTGCCTGATCTTCGGCGGCGTGCTGGAGCGCTATCCGAAGCTCAACTTCGTCATGGTGCACGGCGGCGGCTTCATTCCCTATCAGGGCGGGCGCTGGGTGCACGGCTGGCAGGTGCGGCCGGAGCCGAAGCTGCACCTGAAACATTCGCCGCAGCCCTATCTCGATCGCTTCCGCTACGACACCATCACGCATTCGAAGGCCGCGCTCGAATTCCTCGTATCCTCGGCCGGCGCAAATCGGGTGTTCCTCGGCAGCGATTATCCCTACGACATGGGAACTGGGGAATGCGTGCGGCAGGTGCGCGCCGCCGCCATGTCCGCGGCCGACCGCGACACCATATTGGGCAGTCACGCCGCGGCGATCCTGAGCAAAAAGCGCGCGCCCGCGACGACTTGATGAGCGCAATGGATCAACCAGATTTCGTCCGGGTGCCGGCGCCCGCCGTGCGCACGCTGATCGCGGATTCGTTCGTTGCCGCGGGGCTGCCCGGTGACGCTGCCGCGCGCTGCGCCGAACTGATGACGGAAGCCGATCTCACCGGCGCCGACGGCCACGGTATCTTCCGCCTGCCGCAATATGTGCGCCGGCTCAATGCCGGCGGCTTCAATGCCCACCCCACGATCACGGCGACGCGCAGCGGCCCGGCGACGGCGCTGGTCGACGGCGACAACGGCATGGGCCATCTGGTGATGAGCCGCGCCGCCGCCGAGGCGATCGCCATCGCGCGCGAGGCCGGCGTCGCCTGGGTCGGCGTGCGCCGCTCCAATCACGCCGGTCCGGCCGGCCTTTATGCCGAGATGCCGACGGCGCACGGCATGATCGGGCTCTATGCCGCGGTCGCCAATGCCAATCACATGGCGACCTGGGGCGGCACCGATCTGCTCCTCGGCACCAACCCGCTTGCCATCGGCGTGCCGTCCGGCGCCGGGCCGCTGGTTCTCGATATGGCGACCTCGATCGTCGCCTACGGTACGGTCAAGAAATACGCGCTGCGCGACATGACCATGCCGGAAGGTTGGTTCGTCAATGCCGCAACCGGCGCGCCGATCACCGATCCGCACAGATCGGGCGACGGCCTGCTGCTGCCGATGGGCGAATATAAAGGCTCCGGCCTGGCGCTGATGCTCGGGCTGCTCGGCGGCGTGCTCAACGGCGCCGCCTTCGGCCGCGACGTGGTCGACTTCAACGCCGACGACAGCAGCGAAACCAATACCGGCCATTTCATGGTCGCGATCGACGTCGCGCGCTTCCTGCCGCTCGATGCATTTACCGCCGCGGTCGATCGCCATGTGCGCGACTTCCGGCAGTCGGAGCGGCTCCCCGGCGTCGACGAAATTCGCCTGCCCGGCGACCGCCGCGCGCAATGCCGCGCCGAACGGCTGCGCGACGGCGTGCCGATTGCGCCGGTGCTGCTCGCGCAGCTCGACAAGCTTGCCGGCGCGCTCAAAGTGAAGGCGCTGCGTGAGCGATAAAGCCATCGTCGTCGCGAGCCAACGGGTCCGGCCCGAAGTGGCCGGCCCGATGACAGGCTCCGCGAAGCAATCCAGCCACGCGGCGCCGCCATGGATTGCTTCGTCGCTTCGCTCCTCGCCATGACGACTGATGGAATAATTGGCTCATGCTCCGCCCCGGTACTTTCGGCCTCACATTATTGCTGTCGCTGTTGACCGGGCTCGGCCCGATGTCGATGGATATGTATCTGCCGTCGCTGCCGGCGATCGGCGCCGCGCTGCATGCGACGACGCCGCAGGTGCAGCTGACAATCTCGAGCTATCTGTTGGGCTTCGCCGTCGGCCAGATCTTCTACGGCCCGATCTCCGACCGCTACGGCCGCCGCCCGGTGATCCTGGTGGCGCTGGGATTGTACGGCATCGCCACCATCGTCTGCGCCACCACGCAGTCGATCGAAACGTTGACCGCGGTGCGCTTCGTGCAGGCGCTCGGCGGCGCCGGCTCGATCGTGCTGGCGCGCGCCGTGGTCCGCGATCTCTATACCGGCGTGCGCGCCGGCCGCGAATTGTCGCTGATGGGCTCGATCACCGCGTTCGCGCCGATTGTGGCGCCGGCCATCGGCGGCGCCTTGCAAACAACGTTCGGCTGGCGCGCGAGTTTCATTCTGCTGATGGTCTTCGCGGTGATCTCGGCCGCCGCGGCGGCGCGGCTGTTGCCCGAGACCTTGCGGCATCGCACGCCGGGGCCGTTTTCGCTGCGGGCCATGGCCGGGCTTTACCGTTCGGTGCTGGTGCACCGCGGCTTTCTCGCCAATCTGGGCGTGCTGACCTGCAGCTTCGTCGGGTTGTTCGCCTGGGTGTCGGGCGCGACGTTCGTGATGCAGGGCATCTACGGCCTCACGCCGCTCAGCTTCGGCGCGATCTACGCCATCGGCGCCGGCGGCTACATGCTGGGCACGACCATCGCCGCGCGCATCGTCATGCGCGCAGGCCTCGATCGCACCATGGGGATCGGCGCTTTGGTGCAGGCGGCGGGCGGCCTGATCATGGCGGCGGCGGTGGCGCTCGGGCTGCACAATGTCGGCTGGCTGGTCGGCGCCATGACCATCTATCTCGCCGGCATGGGCTTCGTCCTGCCGCAGACCATGGCCGGCGCCATGACGCCGTTTCCCGATCGCGCCGGCACCGCGTCCTCGCTGATGGGCTTCACCCAGCAATCGGCCGCCGCCATCGCGGCTGCGGTGATCGGGCTTTATCTCGGCCGATCGGCCTGGCCGGTCGCCGGCACCATCGCCGCGATGGGCTGTCTGGCGCTGGCAATCTGGGCCGCCACGCGCCGCGTGCGCGCCACGATCTAAAATTCAATTCAATAGCGCCGGGCTAGCCGGGGCGGCGATTGCGTCCGAAGGCTGCGCCGCAGCAAAACGGGCTGGCCGACATTTGTAATGCAGATTTCAGCGCCGCCGCGAAACCAAATCGGTTCCCGCTCGTTTTCGCCGTGGGGCTGTCCAAGAAGGAGACTGCCCAGATGTGCGACTATAGCCTTCAGAATGTCAGATCGCGGCCGGCGAAGGTCGCCGATCAACTCACCACCCGCGACTTCGGTGTAGGAACGCGCGGGTTCTGCGCGGCGGAAGACTCAGGCCTTGCGGTCTGCGTCCTGCCCGGAACGGAATTGTCCTTTGCCAACGAGGTCACCTGCCTGCCGATCGGCGGTCTGCTGCCCTGGCGCGAACGCGTGATCCGGCACAAGACCGCGATCTTCCGGCAAATCAACAAAGACCGGGCCGCCGCTCATCACGATGCGCTCGAATTTCCCGACGGCCGGATGGTACTGCTGACGCTGCTCTGCGAGGGTCAGCACGTCACGGTGCTGCAGCTGCCGGCCCAGCCCAGGACGGTCGAAGAGGCTGCGAGCCAGCAGCGCGCCGCCTACACCGGTTGACTGCCGCAAACGAATCCGAAGCGGCCGCCACGATTGCGGGCGGCCGCTTTGGCGTCTCGGGGTCTCGCCGATACTGTCGGCTGCCACCAGGAAGGATCCATGACCATTTCTGCGCGTGACGATGGCGAAACCGGTTTCGCCGCAGCGGTGAGCCGGCGGGCGCTGTTGCTCGGCGCCGGCGCCGCGAGCCTTGCGAGCCGCGTCGGGTACGCGCAAGCTCCCGGCCAGAACCCGGCAGCCAAGACAGATTACAAGACCGATTACACGATCCGGATTGCGCCGTTGTCGCTCGAACTGGCGCCCGGCAAGACCATAACGACCACCGGCTATAACGATACGGTGCCGGGCCCGGTGTTGCGGCTTCGCGAAGGCGCGCCGGTCACCATCAACGTCATCAACGACGCCGGCTATCCGGACATCGTGCACTGGCATGGGCTTTATCTGCCCGCCATGCAGGATGGCGCGACCGAGGAAGGTTCGCCGATCATCCCGCAAGGTCAATCGCGCATCTATTCCTTTACGCCGAAGCCGGCGGGGACGCGCTGGTACCACAGCCACGCCATGGCGATGACCGACCTCACGCGCAGCACCTATTCGGGCGAGTTCGGCTTTCTCATTGTCGAGCCGGCGGCCGGCGATCCCGGCCGGTATGATCGTGAAGTATTGCTGGCGGCGCGGCGCTGGGAGGGATCCTGGGTCAGCCTCCAGGACATGCGCAAGGGGCCGCCGCCGGATAACGGGCTCGAAGTCATGTATGCCTCGGCGACGCTCGGCCGGCGCATGCTCGGCCACGACGAGCCGATCCGCGTACGCCAGGGCGAGCGCGTCCTGTTCCGCCTGCTCAATGCCAGCGCCACGATGGATGTGTCGCTGGCGCTGCCGGGGCATCGCTTCACCGTGCTGGCGCTCGACGGCAATCCGGTGCCGACGCCGACGACCGTGGATGTACTGAAGCTCGACGTCGCCGAGCGCGCCGATGTCATCGTCGAGATGAACAATCCGGGAGTTTGGGTGTTCGGCTCGACCGACGATGACGACCGCAACATGGGCATGGGCGTCGTCATCGAGTACGAAAACCGCCAGGGCGAGCCGCAGTGGACGGCACCGGCCAAGGCGGCGTGGGATTATGCCGCGTTCGCCCGCACGACGCCGGCAGCGGAGCCGGACGAGACCATCAACTTGATTATCGAGAAAGTCCTCGGCGGCCGCGGCGGCTATAACCGCTGGACCATCAACGGCAAGTCATGGCCCGACACCAACCCGCTGTTCACCGTGCGGGAAGGCAAGCGCTATCGGCTGGTGCTGAGCAATTTCAGCGGCGACACCCATCCGGTGCACACCCACCGGCACACTTTCGAAGTCACCAAAGTCGGCAAGACGCCGATCTCGGGCCTGATGAAGGACACGCTGAGCCTGCTGCGGCGCTCGACCGCCGAGATCGATTTTATCGCCAACGATCCGGGTCCGACGTTCTTTCACTGCCACCACCAGGATCACATGGACGAAGGCTTTGCCGGACTGATCACTTACGCGAATTCGTAACCCGGACTTCGCTTTCGCCCAATCCGGGCGACCAACTACGCGCGGGCGGCGTCGCGCGATCCAACATCATTGTCCTTCGGCGGCGAGCATCCGGTTGAGAATGCGCTTGTAGCGCACGCAGCCGACGTCGATGGCAAGCGTCAGCGGCTCGAGCGGCGTCGTCGCGTCCTCGATGATCTGCTGCTGGGCCTCGATCACCGGCGCGTCCTGCTCCTCGAAGGCGAAGCGGCGCAACTCCGCGAACTCGTTTCTGCAAATCGCGATTGAGCGCCTCGTCGGTGGTCTGCACGCCCCAGCGCACGGCGGTGAAGTGGTACAGCGTCGAGCGTTCGGTTTGCGGGGTGAGCATGTGGATGGCGTGATAGCCGGTGCCGGTTTCCGGCGCCGCGCCCATCCGGCAGATGCCCGAGAACAGCCGCAGCGTGCAGGGCGCCATCCAGCGCATCTTGGTGAACTTGTCGACGCGCGGCGGATGGTCCGGCCAGAACGGCGCGAACATGCCGGGCGGCTTGGAATTGGTGGCGTGGCGCCCCACCACCACGTCGTCGCCGTCCTGCTCGACGGTGATCTCGGATTCCACCGTGTCGGCATTGCCCAGAATGCCGTCGTGCAAATACGAGGTGTGGCTGAGGTCGAGCAGGTTGTCGATGATCAGCTGATAATGGGCCTTGATAACGATGCTGTCGCGCTTGGTGCCGTGCAGTTCCGGCACGTTGTCGAGCACGCCGAAGTTCGGCACCTTGGCTGCGTCGGCCGGCGCCGCTCCCATCCAGATCCAGATCGCCTTGTGCTTCTCGACGACCGGATAGCTTTTCACCCGCGCCCGCGGCGGGATGTTCTTGGCGCCGTGCGGATTGCGCACGCAGGCGCCGGAGGCATCGAATTCCAGGCCGTGATAGGGGCACTGGACGCGGTCGCCGTCGAGGATCTTGCCCATGTGCAGCGGCGCGAAACGGTGCGGGCAGCGGTCCTCGATCGCCGCCACGCCGCCGTCGGCCTTGCGGTAGAGCACGATGGGCTCGTCCATGATGGTGCGGGCGACGAGTTGTCCGTCGGCCAGCGCATCGGCCCATGCCGCCACGTACCAGGCGTTGCGCAGGAACGCCCCGTCGATCAATTCCTGCCGCGGCTTCGAGCCGGATCTTTCTGTGACAGGCGCATGCATCGTCGTGTCCTCCGAGAACCGCTAAAACATAGCACGCGCTGCCGCGCGATGCTCTAGGATGCCGGCGATGCCGCTCGCTCCCAAACTCCACGCCCATGGCGCCGCGATCCCGGCCATCGGGTTCGGCACCTCCGGCTTAGGCGACGTCCACGCCGAGCATATCGTCGCCGCGCTCAAGGCCGGCTATCGGCATATCGACACGGCGCGAAAATACGGCACCGAGCACGCCGTCGGCGAAGGCATGCGCGCCTCCGGCATCGCGCGCGAAGAAATCTTCCTGTGCACCAAGGTGTCGCACGAGAATCTGCATGCCGACGATTTCGCCCGCTCGGTCGACGAAAGCCTCACCGCGCTCGGCGTCGGCTACGTCGACCTGCTGCTGGTGCATTGGCCGGAGAAGAACACGCCGCTGGCGGAGACCATGGCGGCGCTGGCCAAGGCCAAGCGGCGCGGGCTGGCGCGCCACATCGGCGTCGCCAATTTCAACATCGCCATGCTCGACGAGGCGATCCGGCTCTGCCCGGAGCCGCTGGTGACGCTGCAGGCCGAGTGTCATCCGTATCTCGACCAGTCGAAGGTGATCGCGGCGTGCCGCGAGCGCGGCCTGGTGCTCACCGCCTACTGTCCGCTGGCGCGCGGCGCGCTGCACGGCGATCCGGTGCTGGCCGATATCGCGCGGCGCAGCGGCAAGACCTTCGCACAGGTGGCGCTGCGCTGGCTCGTTTCGCAGGACATCATCGCCGCCATTCCGCGCTCGTCGAATCCGGCGCGCATCGCCCAGAACATCGACGTGTTCGATTTCGCGCTGACCGAAGACGACATGCGCCGCATCGGCGCGCGCCATCACCCGAACGGCCGTATCGCCAATCCCGCCGGCCGCGCCCCGGCGTGGGATGCGTAAATCGTGAGGCGCCTTCGCCGGCCGGGACAATCCCCGGCGGTGACGGTCAGGTAAAAACTGCGGAGGGCAAAATGTCCAAGGCGCCGAAATATTTCATGTATTTTCCGGGCAACTACCGCTGGTCGGCGGCGTTCGTGAACATGCTCGGCACCGCGCCGTTCGGCGGCGTCGATATCAGCGAATTGCACCGCATCGGCCGCATCCTCGAGGGCAAGAGCGGCGACGATGACGCGGCCTGGTTCGACGCCTGCGTCACGGTCGGCAACGTCGTGCGCGGCCATGCCGAGCAGTTTGCCGCCGAGCGGCATCCGGCGGCGGCGGCTTCGTTCCACTTGCGGGCCTGCCACTATTATCAGATGGGCGAGCGGTTCCGCACGCCGAAGGACGCGCACGCGCTGGAAGCCTATCGCAAGGCGGTCGATTGCTTTCATCAGTTCGTCGCCCTGTCCGGCAGCCGCATCGAGATCGTCGACGTGCCGTTCGAAGGCAACACGCTGCCCGGCTACTTCGTGCCGGCGCAGAACGCGCGGTCAGCGCGCACGCCCTGCATGGTGTTCTTCGACGGCCTCGACATCACCAAGGAAATCCAGTTCCTGCGCGGCGTGCCGGACCTGGTGCGGCGCGGCATAGCCGTGCTGGTGATGGACGGCCCCGGCACCGGCGAGGCGATCCGCTTCCGCGGCATGCCGCTCCGCCACGACTACGAGAAAGCCGGCAGCGCCTGCCTCGATTATCTGGAGCGGCGCGACGACGTCGATGCCGGCAAGATCGGCATCGTCGCCATCAGTCTCGGTGGCTATTACGCACCGCGCTGCGCCGCGCTCGATCGCCGCTTCGCCGTCTGCATCGCCTGGGGCGCGATCTGGGATTACTACGGCACCTGGAAGAAGCGCATCGATGCCGGCTTTGCGGCCTCGATGTCGGTACCTGGCCACCACATCATGTGGATCCTCGGCGTCGATTCGCTCGACGCCGCGCTCAAGAAGCTCGAGCCGTTCCGGCTCGACGGCGTGGTGCAGCACATGCGCTGCCCGTTCCTGGTGGTGCATGGCGAGGACGACGAGCAGATTCCCTTGCGCGACGCGCAGGCGCTCTACGACGCCTGCGGCTCCGCCGACAAGACGCTGCGTGTCTTCACGTCGCAAGAAGGCGGCGCCCAGCATTGCCAGCGCGACTATCTCTCGCTCGGCACCGCCGTGATGTGGAATTGGCTCGAGGACAAGCTGCTGTAGAGCGTCACGCCACCCCTCGGCAACGATCGCGTTCTAGGTCGCGCCATAAAAGGCATGGTCGATCAGCACGCTGATTGCGGCGCCGGCCAGCGCCGCCGCAACGCCGACGCCGACCGTCTCGATCATCGTCCGCATGGCGTCGCGTTTTGCGATGCGGGCGCGTCCGATGCCGAGGATGACCAGAAGGACGATGGTGACCGCGCCGGAGACGATCCGCGCCGCGCTGATCGGCAGGAACACAAACGGCAGGATCGGCACCGCCGCCGCCAGAAAGTCGGCAATCAGCATCCAGAGCGCCTGCTCCCAAGGATTTTGCGCCGTGTGCCCGACGTCCTGCATTGCCATAAGAAGGCCGCTGAGCGCCGGGCGGTTGTCGTTCACAGCCGCGGCCAGCGCGGCGGATTGCTCTTGCGTCAGACCGGCGTCGGCCAGGCGATGCGCCAGAGTAGCGTAGCCGGCATTGAGGACCGAGTTGGATTGCACGGCCGCGCGCCTGGCATGGGTCTCGTCGCGGGTCGTCTCGACGTCGAGATAGGCCCCCGCCATCATCGAAACGGCCGCCGCAATGGCACCGGAAGCGCCGGCGATCAGGACCGTCTTGGTGCTCGACGTCGTGGCGGCGACGCCGAAGATCAGGCCGAATATCGAGACCGTGCCATCTTCCATCCCGAAGACGATGGTGCCGGCCGAGTTGACGAGCGAGCCTCGCACCCGCTCCCAGGTCGAAGGGGTCGTCATTTGTGTCTCCGGGTTCATGTTCGCGGCTCATAGTCCTTGAGCGCCCCGCGCAGGATTTCGCGTGACGGCTCCGAACCGTCGACCAGGCGGATGGTGCGCCGTTTGATCTTCCAACCTGCCGCCGTACGAACGAGCTCCCAGCGGTTGGTGACGACGCGGTGGATATGATAGCCGCGCGACGCGCCGTGGTTGGGTACTTCGATCGGCTCGCCGGTTTTATTCGGGGTGAGGATTTGCAGGTATGAGGTGACGACGGCCTGGTCGCCGTCGAGCGCGATGTGCGGTAGGCCGGTAAAGTGCGCGAGGCCTCCGGCGATCGCCGCCTGATGGCCGTCGCTCTTAAGCTGCGCTCCGAGCGCCTTATTGCCGCTGGCGCTCGACAATCCGGGGCCGCGGTCGAACACGCCGTCCTCGGTATAGACCGCCTCCGCATAGTAGTCGGCGCCGGTATCGGCGCTCGGCGGATGGCCCGCGATCAAGGTGTAGATTTCCAGCCGGTCCTCGATTGTCCTTAGACGTTGTTCCAATGTAGGCTTTTGTTGATCCATGGCGTGCTCCAACGGCAATTCCCCGAATTGTGATTCCCGCGACCGGCAAACCTGCCTATCATAGCGAGGGCTGTCTTTTCGCGCTGCAAACGCCGGCAAAGTCTGGCATCAATCCGGCGCGAAAAAGGGGGACTTATGAAGGCTGGCGGCGAACTTGATCGCCGTTCGTTTCTCGTCGGCGCCAGCGCCGCGGGCGGCGGCCTGGCGCTCCGCTTTGCGGTGCCGCTTGGCTCGAGCCGGGCGCAGGCCGGTGACGCGGCGGCCGAAATCACCTGCTGGCTGGTGATCGCGCCCGACGACGCGGTGACGGTCCGCGTCGCCCATGCCGAGATGGGCCAGGGCGCCATGACGGCGCTGGCCATGCTGGTCGCCGAGGAACTCGACTGCGATTGGTCGAAAGTCCGCACCACGTTCGTGGCGGCGCAGGAGAATCTGCGGCGGAGCCGGCTATGGGGCGACATGTCGACCGGCGCCAGCCAGTCGATTGCCTCCTCCCAGGATTATCTGCGGCGCGCCGGCGCCACGGCGCGGCAGATGCTGATCGCCGCCGCGGCGGCGCGCTGGAACGTGGCGCCGGCGGAATGCGCGGCCCAAAACAGCATCATCAGCCACGCGGCGAGCGGCCGCAGCATAACTTTCGGCGCCATCGCCCAAGACGCGGCGCGGATGGAACCGCCCGCCGACGTGGCGTTGAAGGACCCGGCGGCCTGGACGCTCGCCGGAACCCCGCAGCGCCGTCTCGATGTGCCCGACAAGGTCACCGCACAGACCATCTATGCGATCGACGTGCGGCTGCCGGGCATGATGTACGCCGCCATCGTGCAGTGTCCGATTTTCGGCGGCAGGCTCAAGGCCGTCGACCAGAGTTCGATCGCGGGCTGCAACGGCGTCCGCCGCCTGGTCCGGCTGCCGGATGCGGTCGCAGTGATCGCCGATTTCATGGTGGCGGGCCCAGCGCGCCGCCGCGACGCTGCAGGTCGACTGGGATGACTGCGGCAACCGCGAGGCCTCGAGCGCCGGGATCGCGGATTTCGTGCGCGACGGTTTATCGACGTCGCAGGTCCAGGTCGGCCGCGCCGATGGCGACGTCGCCGCCGCGCTGGCGAGCGCGGCACGCCGCGTCGAGGCGGATTACGCCGTGCCGTTCCTCGCGCACGCCACCATGGAGCCGCAGACCTGCACTGCGCATGTCACCGCCGAGCGGGTCGAGGTCTGGGCGCCCACCCAGGACGCCATGACGACGCTCGTCACCGCGGCGGTCGCCGCCGGCGTCGCGAACGACCAGGTCACGGTCCACGCCATGATGCTCGGCGGCGGCTTCGGCCGCCGCAATGCGGTGCAGGACTTCGTGCGTCAGGCGGTGCTGATCGCCAAGGAGGTCGAGCAACCGGTCAAGCTCATCTGGAGCCGCGAGCAGGACATCGCGCATGACCTGTACCGGCCATGCGGCATGGCGCGCCTCGTCGCCGGCCTCGATGCCGAAGGCATGCCGATCGCGCTGTCGATCCGTCTCGCCGGGCCGTCATTCGTGGCGTCGCTGGTGCCGCAATTCGGTCCGGCGATCATGGACATGAGTTTCCTCAGCGGCCTTGCCGAGGAGATGCCTTACCGGCTGCCGAATTACCGGGTCGACGTCGCGGTGCGTGAAACCCACGTGCCGCTCGGCGCCTGGCGCGGCATCAACTACACGCAAAACGCTTTTTACCGGGAATGCTTCGTCGACGAATTGGCGCACGCCGCGGAAATGGACCCGTATCTGTTCCGGCGGCGGCTCGCTGCCGGCAGCCCCAAGAACCTTGCCGTTCTGGACGCCGCGGCAGGAAAAGCGGATTGGGGCGCGCCGCTGCCGGCCGGCGTGTTCCGCGGCATCGCGCTCAATGCGGCCTGCGGTTCCTATTGCGCCCAAGTGGTCGAACTGTCGGTCAACGACGGCCGCGTTCGCGTGCATCGCGTCGTATCGGCGCTGAACTGCGGCCATGTCGTCAATCCGCTGTCGATCGACATGCAGATGCAGGGCGCCATCGTCTATGCACTGACCGCGGCGCTCTATGGCGAAATCACCATCAAGGACGGCGCCGCGCAGCAGTCGAATTTCAACGATTACGAGATGCTGCGCATGGCCGAGGCGCCGGTCGTCGAAAGCGTGATCGTGCCGAGCGGCGATTTCTGGGGCGGCGTGGGCGAGCCGCCGGTGCCGCCGCTGGCGCCGGCCGTATGCAACGCGATCTTCGCCGCCACGGGCAAACGCATCCGCTCGCTGCCCGTGAAGAATCATGATCTGCGCAAGGCCATCTAATGCGCCGGCGGTGCGCAATCGGCAGGTGGGCGGATTCCGATCAGGCTTTGGCTGCACGCCGAAGAATTCGGTGCTTGCCGGGAAAGAGCGCCGTATCGTCGCCCATTCACGCTCGACAAATCAACCGCGCGGCTGTCGTCCCGCCGTGCTAGAGTTGGTCGCTGCAGTCTTTCGGGAATATAGCAGGCACGTGGAGGGATCCGTGAGCATCTGGAAGACTTGGGGGATTGTCGGACGGCGACGCAACCGGTGCCGGTCCGTGGCCTTCGCGATCATCATGGCCTTCGTGATCATGATGGGCGGGGCGGCCGCTCCGGCCCGCGCTCAAACGCCTCCAAGCGTCCCGCCGGTGCCGGCCGCGCCGGCTCCAGCGCCGGCCGTGCCAGCCAACACGGCAGCCGCGCCGGCTCCAGCACCGGCCGAGCCAGCCAACACGGCGGCCGCACCGGCTCCAGGGCCGGCCGAGCCGGCCGAGCCGGCTCCAGCGCCGGCCGAGCCGGCCAACACGGCCGCCGCACCGGCTCCAGTGCCGGCCGTGCCAGCCAATACGCCTGCCGTGCCAGCTTCTGCATCCACGTCATCGGGCTCTGCTCCGGGGGGCGCGGCGGCTCCGGCCAATGGGGCGGTAACGGTTATGCCGGCTCCGGCTCCATCGGCATCGGCGCCACCCGATCCGGCGGCGGCGGTCATTCCGGCACAGCCCACGCCATACGCGCCGGCTGCTGCGCCAGCCTCAGGTCCGGCCGCTCCGGCTGCCGCGGCTTCGCCGTCGGAGCCCGCTCCCACCAAGGCGCCATACCAGCACCCGGCTCACCATCATTCGGAGCACCCCCCGACGGGCGGCTACCGGCCAAGTTCCGGATACTGAACCCCATCGCAGGATCTGCCCGGGTGCACGCCGATAACGTGTGAGCAGCCGAGCAGGCGATGCGGCCCCGCCGCGCGACGTTTCGCGTTAAGCCCAAGCGCAACCAACACCTTGTCATCACAGAGAAAGCGTATCAAGTTCGGGCGCGGTTGAACGAGGGGGAGCTTGGCAATGCGGGCGGCGAAATCCGGCATCATCTGTGTTTTTTTCGCCTTGGCAATGCTCTGCACCGGCACGTCGCGCGCTCAGGCTCAGACGTTTCAGTTTCAGGTCTGCAACCAAAGCAACATGTCGGCATCGATCGCGATTTCCAATCTGGTTGCTCCGGGCGATACGCGTTTTGAGGTGCAAGGCTGGTGGATCGTCACAGCGGGCAATTGCGAGACGATCGGAACCTACCCGCAAGGGTATTTCTACTATTTCGCCGAGCAGACCGGAAACCCGCAGACGGTTTGGTCCGGCAGCGCGGCTCAGCTTTGCGTCCAGAATCCGGGGCCGTTCGACCGGATCAATCTGGCCGGTTACACCTGTCAGCCCAATGAGGTCTTGGAGGGGTTCACCAGCGAGCAGATTCCGACTACCACCAGCACATTCACCTGGACGTTGCAGTAACGACAGGTTTTGGCAGGACCCGCCGCGGAACAAGATGTGGTGGACACAATCGACCCCGCCCGCATACTATTTGACGGCGATTTCAACTCCGAAATCAAGCGAACGAGACGGTGCCGCATGGCCGGATTTCGCCGCAGGGTGATGGCGGCTTGTTTCGCGGGTGCAATGACGCTTGCAACGATGCTTGGCCCCGCCGTCGCAGCCGAGCTGCAGCAGCCCGTCGCCCCGAGCAGCAGTGGCGTGGTCGCCAATCCCCCGGTCGGCAACGTCGCCAATGGCTGCGTGCCGCTGGGGCCCGCAGGCACGATCGTCGCCGCGCATTTGATCGTGCGGAATTCGAGCCGGCCGGATGTCGGCCCCTATACGGTGACCCTGCCGGGCTACGCCACGAACGCCGATCCCGGCACGGACCGCTACGCGCCATTCATCATCGAGGCTCCGGCCGGCGACACGCTGCGTATCGATCTGACCAACCAGCTCGATCAGTCGGCTCCGGAGAATGTCATCAATCTGCACACCCATGGCCTGGTGGTCAGCCCGCGTCCGAACGAGCCCTGCGCTCCGACCGGAGACTACATCTTCGAACTCGGTGTCGGCCGGGCAAACCGAACGCTACCGGATCGATATACCGGCGACGGTCAACGGCGTCTTCGGTCCCGGACCACAACCCTATCCGGCGGGACTGTATTGGTTTCATTCCCACGTCCACGGCTCGGCCCGAGACCAGGTCAATGCCGGCCAGGCCGGTCTCATCGCGATCGACCCGGCGGCCGGAAGCGCTAAAGCAAATCCGGCGAGCGCCGCCGCGAATATCAAATCGCGGTATCTGGCGCTGCGCGACATTCAGCTCTCGGTACCTCACGGCAAGACGCCAGACCTGGCGGCCAGCGCCGGACAGCAAGCGGTCTGGCTCAACGGCGACAGCTTCGACACGCAAGCCTGTCGCGCCGGGGCCAATGTCGGAATTTCGATGCTCGGCGGCGCCAATTACGGATATTGCGGGCACGCCGGCATCAACGACGCCAGCGGCAATATCGCCGACAAGAACTCATGACACCGTCTGGCTGTTTACGGTCAACGGCCAGTATTTACCCGACATCACGGTGGCGCCCGGCGGCGCCGAAATCTGGCGGATTGCCAACTTGAGCGCGACGGTCACCTACGTGCTGAGTTTGACCGACGCCGGCGGCACGCCGCAGGACGTGCAGCTCCTGACGCTTGACGGCGTCGTAGCCGGCAGCGCGCCAAGCGCCACCGCAAGCCAGGCCCAATCCGGACTTACGCTCAAGCGCATTTTGCTGATGCCGGCATCCCGTGCCGAGATCATGGTGTCCAACACCGCCAGTCGTGGTTCGGACGTTGCGCTCACGCTGCGCACCGAGGGCATCGAGACCGGCGGCGTCCAGGCGGCGAACGTCAGCAGGGCCAATTACGCCGGCGACCATTGGCCGGCGGTAAGCCTGGCGCACGTTGTCATGAAGGGCAGCAAGACATCCGCATTGGTGAGCAGCACGGCCGCGGTGCGGCCCCTGGCTGCCGCGTCGGGCGAGGCCGCCACCGGCGTTGTCCCGCCCAACTGCATCACGATGCCCGGATCGAATTATCGCCGGCGTGTCACTTTTGCCCAGACCGATTCGGATTTTCGGATCGGCAGCGAGGTCGTCGATGCATCGGGCAGGTCCGTCGACGGCAACGCCAGCGTCTCGCCGCACACCATCGCGCCCGCTGTTTTCGATCATGCCAGCGCCAGCGCGCCGGGCTCCGTCCCGCATCTGTGCGCGCCGCTCGGTTCGGTGGAGGTCTGGGAGCTCGTCAACACCACCAACGAGCTGCACAACTTTCATATCCATCAGACCAAATTCCGCCTGGCGCGAGCCGGCGATGCCGGCGCGCCGCCCGGCCTGACCGCCGCCACGGCCGTGCAGGATCCCGGTCACGTCGTGATCAATCAGATACCCGAATTTGCCAATTCCCAGTCGGTGGATGGCGTTGACGTGTGGCACGATACCATCCCGATCCCGCCGACCGACGCCAAAGGGATTCCAGGCGTGGTTTTTATTGCCATCCCGTTTACCGACCCCGTGCAGGTCGGCACCTTCGTGTTTCACTGCCATATCCTCGAGCACGAGGACGGGGGCATGATGGCGGCATTTGAAGTCTATGACCCGCGAAGGACGGCGCAAGCGACGCCGATCCAGCGATCGGCGCGCATCAACGGCACGCCGTTCTGCGGTCATGTCCCGCCCGGCTTCGACATCAGCAAGGAATTGCAGACGGCCGCGGAATTGCGAACGTCAGCGGAACTGCGGAGCTCGGACGCGCTCGACCGCTTCGCCCGCCGCCTGAGCCAAAGCGCGACGCTCATTCGCGACTGGCTGTCGGTGCCGAGCGCATCGGACTAAATTCATTGCGAACATGATCCCAGGATGGCTTCGGCTGGACCGCCGTCGCCGCGGCGCAGCCGTCGTCTGCGGCCGGTACCGCGCGGCGGCAAGCCGGCGAATCCCGCGCGAATTCGGCAGAAAGCCATCTAAAAAGCCCGCGACTGAGACAGTTGCGCGCCCTGCGGCGCCATCGCGCCCTGCCCCGCCCATCTTTCGCCGCATCCCCGGTCCAGCCGTGGGCGCTGTTTCTCTCGAACGGGGAAGTGGATCTTTGGCCGTCACAAATCTGTACGTCAAACGCAAGCACGGGGCGGGCCTTGAAGCTGTCACCACAATCGCGTTCGACCAGCAGGGCATCAGAGATGGCGTGCCCTGCGCGCCGTTCCGCCAGGTCCTGATCGCATCGCGCTCCGGCATCGCCGCGTGCGGCCTGAAACTCGGCGATCTCCGTGAGAACATCGTCGTCGATTACGACGCGCTCTACGAATTGCCATCCGGCACCGTGCTGCGGATCGGCCACGCGCTGATCCGCCTGACGTTTCACTGCGAGCCCTGCAAGAAAATCCTGCATCTGGTCGAGTTCGATAAAATCGTGCACCGGCGCGGCGTATTCGGAAACTTTCTCAACGATGGAAGCATTGCGGTCGGCGACGATTTCGCCGTGACCGAACATAAATTCGAGGAGATTCCCTATGCGGTCAACGAGCGGATACGCTGGTTCATAAAGAAGCATGGCGCGCCCGCCGCGGCGTGGCATCTCATTCACGAGATCGGCCTGCCGCCCGGATACGCCAGAGCGATGCCGCGGCTCCTGGCAAAACTGCTGTTTGGGATGCCGGCGCCAAGCAGCGCCGTGCCCGAGCAATGAAGGCTGCCTTGGCGCGCCGCTGAGGCGAAGGCCTAACGCGACTTTCGGGTAATCGTCATCGGCATGCCGGCCGCCGGCCGCAAGGTGACGCGCAGCACCGGCCATATGTCGGCGCCCGGAGCGAGCCGGAGAGAAAAGTTCTTCATGACGGTGGCAAGGACCAGCGTGGCCTCTTGCAACGCGAAGGCCGAGCCGATGCAGGTCCGCAAGCCGGCGCCGAACGGGATGTAGGCGTAGCGGTCGATCGCGCTGCGCGCGGCGCCAAGGAAGCGGTTCGGGTCGAAGGCGTTCGGATCGCGCCAATGCAGCGCGTGCCGGTGCAGCACGTAGGGGGCGATCACGACCATCGTGCCGCGCTTGACGCGCTCGCCGGCAAGCTCGTCGGCGCCGATGGCGACGCGGCTGATCGCGGCGATAGGCGGGTAGAGCCGCACCGCTTCGTCGATGACGGCGCGCGTTTCGACGAGCCGGTCGGCCAACCCCTCGACCGGGCCGCCGATCTCGCGCTCGGCCTCGGCCTCGACGCGCGCCCGCCATTCCGGCGACTGCGACAGCAGGAACAGCGACCAGCTGATGGTGTTCGCCGTGGTCTCGTGGCCCGCCGCGATGAAGGTGAGGATATTCGAGCGGACTTCGGCCTCGGTCATCGCTTCGCCGGTCTCGGGATCGAGCGCGGCCAGCAGCGACGTCAGAATATCATGCGCGCCATCGCCGGAGCTTTCGTTGATACGGCGGCGGCGCGTCGCGATGATCTCGTCGATCGCCGATTCGAAAAACCGCATGGTCGAGCGGACCCGCCATTGCGAAAACCGCGGTATCGACGTCGGCAGCCCGAGCAAGTCCAACGGATCGATACGGCCGATGGTGTTGAAATAGATTCCCATCGCGCAGCGGAACTCTTCGGCGTCGCGGCCGAGACCGTCGGAAAAGATGGTGCGCTGGAGCACGTCGAGGGTGAGCCGCGTCATTTCCGCGGCGATGTCCAGCGTGGCGCCGTCATTGCCTTGCCAGCGCTCGGTCAGGGCATCGGCGGCGCCGAGCATCGCCGGCGCGAAGTCCATGATGGTCTTGCGCGCGAATACCGGCGCAACGGTGCGGCGTTGCGTGCGCCAGCGCTCGCTCTCGGCCGACAGCAGGCCGTCGCCCAGCCCGGCCGACAGCACGCGCCGTTGAATGAGGTCCTTTTTGTAGTTGGTGGCATTATCGAGCAGGACACGGCGGATGGCGCGCGACTCGTTGACCAGGAGGACATGCTTGAACGGCAGGCCGCCGGCCACGATCGGCTTGGCAAAGTGCTCCTGCGCCCAGCATTCGAGCGGGTTGCGCTTGAGGGTCGAAATCAGACCGAAGAGGCCAAGCTGCTTCGGCTGCGGGACCGGCGCCGGAGGCCGATACACGCCGTCCGCCGGGTGCCACCCCCGATCGTGCTGGCCGACGCCCAACTCCCCGCCGGTCTGAATAGCCAAACTCATCGTTGCAAGCCCAATTCGCAGCGAATTGCCCCCTGGAGACCGGCCCCGGCAATCTAGAGAACGGCCATCCGGCAATCAACCGGAACGCCTCAGATTGCCAACAGGTTCAACGGCGTCCGAACAGCTTATCGAGCAACCAGGAGTCGAGGCCGGCCGCATTGTTCGGCGGCGCGCTGCCGCCCGGCGCCGCTCTCGGGCTGTCGGAGGCCTCGGGGGGTGCGCCGTACCATGTGTTGGCGAGACCGGGCAGGGCGGAGGGCGCTACGCCCGCATGGGCGGCCCGCATGAACCGGCTCCAGATTTCGACCGGCAGCCCGCCGCCGACGGCTTTTCGGGTCGGCGAATTATCGTCGTTGCCGAGCCAGACGCCGGTGACCAGATGCGAGGTGTAGCCGATGAACCAGGCGTCGCGGAAATCCTCGGTGGTGCCGGTCTTCCCGGCGGCCTGCCAGCCGGGCAGGCTCGCCGAGCGCGCCGTGCCTGAGGCCACGGTCTCATGCATCATCGCGTTCATCATGGCGACGTAACGCCCATCGACGACGCGGCCGAGCGCTTGCGAGGACCGTGTATAAAGCGTCTTGCCGTCGGCGCCGCGGATGCGCTCGACCACATGCGGCGAGATGGCGAGACCGCCATTGGCGAACGTGGCGTACGCCGACACCATTTCGAGCACCGAGACTTCCGACGTGCCCAGCGCGATCGAGGCGTTGGGCTCGATCAGCGAATTGATGCCGAGCCGGTAGGCGGTGCGCGCCACCGCGGCGGGGCCGACTTCCAGGGTCAGCCGCACCGAAACGGTGTTGAGCGAGTTGGCCAGCGCCTGGGTCAGCGTCACCGGCCCAAAATATTGATGCTCGAAATTCTCCGGCTTCCAGCCCTTCACCGCGATCGGCGCGTCCTCGCGGACGGTGTCGGGCGTCAGCCCATGTTCGAGCGCGGTCAGATAGACGAACGGCTTGAAGGCCGAGCCGGGTTGGCGCTTGGCGTCGATGGCGCGATTGAATTGGCTGTCGGCATAGCTTCGGCCGCCGACCAGCGCGCGCACCACGCCGTCCGGCGACATGGCGACCATGGCGCCCTGGCCGATATTGAGCTTGTCGCCCTTCTGGTTGAGCACATCGACGAGCGATTGCTCGGCCGCGCCCTGCAGCGCCGGATCGATCGAGGTTTCGACCACGATGTCCTGATCGACCCGGCCGACCAGATCGTCGACCGCATCCATGACCCAGTCGGCGACGTAATTGGCCGAGCCGGCGCCGGCCGGGCCGACCGCGCGCGCCGGATCGGCCAGCGCGCGCTTGGCCGCCTCGTCGCCGATCATGTTCTGCTCCGCCATGGCGGAGACCACCAGCGCGGCGCGGCGCTCCGCGCCGTCGGGGTTGCGATTCGGCGCAAGCCGCGACGGCGACTGCACCAGACCCGCCAGCATCGCCGCCTCAGCCAGTGTCACCTGCCGCGCCGACTTGCCGAAATAGCGTTGCGCGGCGGCTTCGACCCCATAGGCGCCGGAGCCGAAATAGACCCGGTTGAGATAAAGCTCGAGAATCTGCGCCTTGCTGAATTTGTGCTCGAGCCACAGCGCCAGCACCATCTCCTGGAGCTTGCGGGTGATGGTGCGCTCCTGGGTCAGGAACAGATTCTTGGCGAGCTGCTGGGTCAGCGTCGAGCCGCCTTGCGAGGCGCCGCGGTGCAGCACATCGGCGATCAGGGCGCGGGTGATGCCCAGCGGATCGACGCCGTGATGCCAGTAGAAGCGGCGGTCCTCGATGGCGACGAACGCCTTGGGCAGGTAATCCGGCAGTTCGCGCAGCGGCACCGCGGCGCCGCCCATCTCGCCGCGGGTGGCGAGCGTTGCGCCGTTGGCGCCGACAATGAGCACCGACGGCGGCCGCTTGGGAATTTCCAGGGATTGGATGGGCGGCAGATGGATGCCGATCCAGACCGCCGTGACGATGGCGGCGATCACCGCCCAGAGCGCCAGCACGGCGCCCCAGTAGAGGATGCGGCCGTAGCCGGGGCGGCTCTTGCCGCGGCGCTTTCGTTTCCTGGTCTCACGCGGCGGCGCGGCGTCGCGCCGGCGCCGACCGGTATCGGCGGGGGCCTTCGGCGGACCGCCGGTGCGGTCCTCGGGGCGCATGCGAACATCGAGGCTAGCGCCGCCGCTCCGCTTGCGTCCCTCCCGCCACGCCATATTCCGTCCCCGGCGCGGCAACCGCGCGGAGGGCATGATCCCGAAAGTGGATAGTGGTTTCGGAAACGATCGTGCCCGCCCGCAGACACCGTACGGAGCGCGGTTTAAGGGGCGGTTACTGTCACTGACCTGCCCGCGCTGAGCGGAAAATTCGCTCAGCCCGCGGCGGCCTCCTTGGCCGGCTTTGGTTCGCTGGGCGCCGTGAACAGCGCGAGCAGCGGCCGCTTGATGGCGGTCTGGCGGGTCGGCGCGGCGACCTTGGCGCCGAGCAGATCGGTGACGTAGAACACGTCGACGACGCGTTCGCCGAAGGTCGCGACATGGGCCGAGGCGATGTTCAGGTTGAGCTTGGACAGCGTCGTCGTCAGCTCGTAGAGCAGGCCCGGCCGGTCGAGGCCGGTCACTTCGACCACGGTGTAGCGGTTGGACCACTGGTTGTTGATCGTGACCTCGGGCTCGATGGCGAAGGCCCTCAGCCGGCCCTTGGCCGGGGCGCGCTTGGCCACCACGTCGGGCAGCTTGAGCTGACCGCGCACCGCCTTCTCGATCGAATCGCCGATCCGCGCGGCGCGGCGCGCCTCGTCCTCGTCATGCTCGAACTCGCGCGTCACCGAAATGGTATCGAGCGCGCGGCCGTCGGTCGTGGTGTAGATCTGCGCGTCGACGATATTGGCGCCGGCCAGCGCGCAGGCGCCGGCGATGATCGAGAGCAGCCATGGATGGTCGGGCGCGAACACGGTGAGCTCGGTGACGCCGCGGTCGGCGTCGAAGCCGACGCTGGTCGCCAGCGTCTTGCCGGCCGCTTCGGTGGCGTTGACGAAGCGGGCATGCGCCACCTTGTGCGGCAGATCGACCTTGAGCCAGTAGGCCGGATAGAGGCGCTCGACATAGGCCAGCAGCGTCGGCTCCGGCCAATCCTTGATCTCGGCGCGGAATTCGGCTTGCGCCAGGGCCACGCGCTGGGCCCGATTGACCTCGGAGAAGCCGCCGGTGAGCACCGGCTCGGTCTCATAGTACAGCGTGCGTAAAAGCTGCGCCTTCCAGCCGTTCCACACGCCGGGTCCGACCGCGCGGATGTCGGCCGTGGTCAGGATCGTCAATAGCTTCAACCGCTCCAAGGTCTGCACCACGGCGGCGAAGTTCTCGATGGTCTTGCGATCGGACAAGTCGCGCGACTGCGCCACGGTCGACATGACGAGGTGCACCTCGACCAGCCAGGCGACCAGTTCGGTCTCGGCCGCGGTCATGCCCAGCCGCGGGCACAGCCGGCGGGCGATGCGGGTGCCGGCCAGTGAATGATCCTCGATGCGGCCCTTGGCGATGTCGTGCAGAAACAGCGCCGCATAGAGCACGGCGCGGTGCTGCGGCTGGATGCTGCGCATCAGCTCGCTGGCCAGCGCGAAGTCGCGATTGTCGCCGCGCTCGATCTCGTTGAGCACGCCGATGCCGCGCAGCAGATGCTCGTCGACCGTGTAATGGTGATACATGTTGAACTGCATCATCGCCACGATGCGGCCGAACGAGTGGATGAAGGCGCCGAGCACGCCGGATTCGTTCATGCGCCGCAGCACGGTCTCGGCGTCGTTCTTCGAGGTCAGGATGGCGAAGAACAGCCGGTTCGCTTCGGCGTCCTCGCGGACGCGCTTGTCGATCAGTTTGAGCGAGCGCGTCACGGCCCGCATGGCCTCGGGATGGATCGCCAGATTGTGCCGCTGCGCCAAGTAGAACAAGCGGATCAGGTTGACCGGATCGCGGGCGAACACGTTGCCGCGGGCGATGTTGATGCGGTTGTTGTCGATGACGAAATCGTCGGTGCCGGTCAGTTTTTTCGGGCTTCGCGCCGGGCGCAGATGGGCGATGACGCGGCTGAGCACCGGTGCCGATTTGGCCTGCAGCTCCTCGAGCCCGGCGCACAGAATGGCGGTGAGGTCGCCGACGTCCTTGGCGATCAAGAAGTAATGCTTCATGAAGCGCTCGACGTCGCGCAATCCCGGATGCGCGGTGTAGCCGAGCCGCACCGCGACATCGCGCTGGACGTCGAATGACAGCCGCTCCTCGGCCCGTCCGGCCAGGAAGTGCATGTTGCAGCGGACCGACCATAGAAAGTCCTCGCAGCGCCGGAACAATTTGTATTCGTTGCGGTCGAACACGCCGCGTTTGATCAGTTCCTCGGGCTCGCGCACGCGATAGACGTATTTGGCGATCCAGAACAACGTATGCAGGTCGCGCAGGCCGCCCTTGCCGTCCTTGACGTTGGGCTCGACCAGGTAGCGCGATTGCCCGGCGCGGCGATGGCGCTCCTCGCGCTCGGCCAGCTTGGCGGCGACGAATGCCGGCGCGGTGCCTTGCACCACTTCCTTGTCGAAGCGCGTCGTCAGCTCGTCGTACAGCTTCTCGTCGCCGAACAGATAGCGCGCTTCGAGCAGCGCGGTGCGGATGGTCATGTCGGCCTTGGCCTGGCGGATGCATTCGCTGACCGAGCGCGTGGCGTGGCCGACCTTCAGTCCCATGTCCCACAGGCAGTAGAGCAACGCCTCCGCCACCTGCTCGCCCCAGGCGGTTTGCTTGTAGGGCAGGAGAAACAGCAGATCGATGTCGGAGCCCGGCGCCAGCAAGCCGCGGCCGTAGCCGCCGGTGGCGATCACCGCCATGCGCTCGGCCTCGGACGGCACCTGCGGCACGTACAGCTCGTTGCAGGCGAACTCGAACAGGATGCGGATGATCTCGTCCTGAACCTGGCACAGCCGCTCGGCGCAACGCCGGCCGTGGCGGTCCTTGAGCAACAGCGCTTCGGCGCGGATGCGGGCCTCGGTCAGCGCCGCTTTCAGCCGCTGCGCCACCGCGGTGCGCAATTCGCGTTCGCGCCCGGGATGGGTCTCGGCCAGGCTCTTGAGATCGGCGACGATCGCGGCCGTGTCGATGAGATCGACCGCGACGCGCGCCGAGCGTTGGCTGTCCAGCATCATGGCATTGGCATAGCCGAGCCGCCGCGCACTGTCATTGATCGCGTCGTGACGTTGCCGGGCGCGGGCAAAACGGCCGCGACGCCCTGTCGGGTTAAATACTACTCCCTGATGGGCGAAATGGAGTATCTATTTCCAATTGACGGCCCCCGGAGGCTTCTCTAAAGAATAAACTTTGCGCCGCCTTGAGCGCGCCCTTGCTTCTTCCTGATGCCGGAGGTTGTCATGCTGTCACGTCGTGGTTTGCTCGCCAGTGCCGTCGGCGCCGGCTTGTTGCCACTCGGTTTGCCGCGACTGGCGCGCGCCGCCGACAAGCCAAAGGAAATCCGCATCGACTGGGCGACCTATAACCCGGTCTCCATGGTGCTCAAGGCGCAGGGGCTGCTTGAAAAGGAATTCGACAAGGACGGCATCGGCATCCGCTGGGTGCAGACGCTCGGCTCCAACAAGGCGCTGGAATTCCTCAATGCCGGCTCCATCGATTTCGGTTCGACGGCGGGCTCCGCGGCACTGCTCGGCAAGATCAACGGCAATCCGATCAAGTCGATCTACGTCTTTTCCCGCCCCGAATGGACGGCTTTGGTCACGCGCAAGGACACGCCGATCAACAAGATCGAGGACCTCAAGGGCAAGCGCGTCGCGGTGACCCGCGGCACCGATCCGCATATCTTCCTGATCCGCGCGCTGCTCTCGGTCGGCTTGACCGAGCACGACGTCAGCGAGGTGCTGCTGCAGCATCCCGACGGCAAGACCGCGCTCATCCGCGGCGACGTCGACGCCTGGGCCGGACTGGACCCGATGATGGCGCAGGCCGAGGTCGAGGACGGCGCGCGGCTGTTCTATCGCAACAAGGCCGCCAATACCTGGGGCATCCTCAATGCCAGCGTAGACTTTCTCAAATCGTATCCCGACCTGACACGGCGCGTGCTTGCGACCTACGAGGACGCACGCAAATATTGCCTCGCCCATTACGACGACGAAAAACGCGTGTTCATGGACGTGACCAAGCTGCCGGCCGCGGTGGTCGACATCCAGCTCAAGGAGCGCACCGAGCTGACGTTCAACCGCGTCGGGCCGGAGCAGCGCGACTCCATCCTGCAAGCCGGCCTCGCGCTGCAGCAGGCGGGCGTCATCCCGGGCACCGTCGACGTCAAGCAGGCGCTCGATGACCTGGTCGACGACCGGTTCGTGACGGCCTGACATTCGGGCGGCGCAGCGTCAGCGCGCGCTCTGTCGCGGCCTTGCCCGGCACGAGAATTGTCACGCCCAGCGGCGCTCCGCCGCGCCGAATGGATATTCCGCTTCGACCACGTAGGGGCCACCGCCGACCGAGGCGCGCGACGAGTACAGCACGAAGCGGGAAACCGGAATCGACGCCGAGCGATAATGGCCGCGGGCGGACAGATAGTCGGCGACCTGCTGGCTCGAGGAATCGCGCAGCCGCGCCAGCGTGACATGCGGGGTGTATTTGCGCCCTTCGGGCTCGAGCCCGAGCCGCTGCAGCAGCCGTTCATGTTCGGCCTGCAGCTCCATCAGCGTCGCTGCCGGGGCCGCCGTGGCGACCAGTGCGCGCGGCTTGCGGCCGCCGAATGACGACAGCCCGTCGAGGCGGAGCTCGAATGGCATGCGCCGCACCCGGCCGAGCATGCCGGCAATTTCATGGGCCAGCGCGTCGTCGATGTCGCCGATGAAGCGCAGCGTGAGGTGATAGTTTTCCGGGTCGATCCAGCGCGCGCCCGGCAGACCGCCGCGCATCATGGCGAGCGACTGGGCGACCGGCGGCGGAATTTCCAGAGCGGTGAACAGGCGAGGCATGACAACCTGCGGCTCGTGGTAGGCGAATCGCAGCCTATGCAGCATGGGGGGAACGCGCGTGCCGTGCAACCCTCACGACGGGTGCGGCGCATGGACGCGCGCGATAAGGTCCTCGACGTACGGCAAAATGCGCTCCACGATGATGCCGACGCCCTTGGCATTGGGATGCATGCCGTCGTGTTGCGTCAGGCTGAGATCGGCGGCGACGCCATCGAGGAAGAACGGATAGAGCATGACGCCATATTTGGCCGCAAGATCCGGATAGATCTGGTCGAAGGCTCGGCCATAGTCCGGTCCGAGATTCGGCGCGGCGCGCATGCCGCACAGCATGACCGCGATGTGACGGTCGGTCAGGCGCCGCAAAATACCGTCGAGCGCTTCCCGCGTGACCTTGGGATCGATGCCGCGCAGCATGTCGTTGCCACCGAACTCGAGAATGACCGCATCGGTGCCCGGCGGCACCGACCAGTCCAGCCGCGCCAGCCCATCCGAGGCGGTGTCGCCGGAGACGCCGGCATCGCGGATGGTGGCGGACGCGCCGCTCGCGGTCAGCGCCGCTTGCAGGCGCGGCACGAAGCCGTCGTCGTCCGGCAGCCCGTAGCCTGCGGTCAAAGAGTCGCCGAGCGCGACGATGGTGACCGGCGCGTCGGCGGGTGCGGCCGATAGGTTTGTGCCGCCGAACAGGGCCAGGCTGCAGGCGGCCGCCCCCGCGATTTGGACCGCCGCGCGCCGCCACCCATATAAGCCCGCACCCTTGCCTCCCCCGGATACCGGGAAGGCAAGGGCCGTGGAGGGGCCGGCCGGCACCATGAACGACATCTCGACCCATCCTTCCGGCAACGACGCCATCATCATGCGCGGCGTCAACCTGTCGCTCGGCCGCGGCGCGGCGCGCGTGCATATCCTCAAGGACATCGACCTCAATATAGGCCGCGGCGAGGCCGTCGGCCTGCTCGGGCCGTCCGGGTCCGGCAAGTCGACGCTCTTGATGGTGATGACCGGCCTGGAACAGCCGGACGCCGGCTCCGTGATCGTTGCCGGCCAGCAACTGCAAGGGCTCGGCGAAGACGATCTGGCGCGCTTTCGCGGCAAGAATGTCGGCATCGTCTTTCAGGCCTTCCACCTGATCCCGACCATGACGGCGCTGGAAAACGTCGCGGTGCCGCTCGAATTCGCCGGCGCGCGCGATGCGCTGGATCGCGCCGAGCACGAGCTTGCCGCGGTCGGGCTCAAGACGCGGTTGCATCACTATCCGGCCGAGCTTTCCGGTGGCGAGCAGCAGCGCGTCGCGCTGGCCCGCGCGCTCGCGCCCAATCCCGCCATCATGGTCGCCGACGAGCCGACCGGTAACCTCGACGAAACAACGGGACGCGAGATCATCGAGCTTCTGTTCCGCGGCCACAGCAGCCGCGGCACAACGCTGGTGCTGGTCACCCACGATACCGAACTGGCCGCACGCTGCGATCGCGTGGTGCACCTGCATTCCGGCCAGATCGCCCCTGCCGGGGCGATGGCGACGGCGGGCACGCGATGACGCAAACGGCCCGCCGCGTGCCGCTTGCGCTCAAGCTCGCCTACACCGCATTCATGGCGGTGCTGATCCCGGTTTATTGGTCCTCTTACGGGCCAACCAACTTTCTGTATTTTTGCGACGCCGCGCTCATTCTCACCTTGATTGCGATCTGGCCCGAGAATGCTTTGCTGATCTCCATGTGTGCCGTCGGCATCATGGTGCCGCAGGCGATCTGGGTGATCGATATTTTGTTTCATATCGCCGGCTTGTCGCTGACCGGCATAACCGACTACATGTTCGCGGCGGACCACTCGTTGTTCCTGCGGCTGTTGTCGCTGTTTCACGGCTGGCTGCCGTTCCTGCTGGCCTATCTGGTCTGGAAGATCGGCTACGATCGGCGCGCGTTCTGGCCGTGGACCGTGCTGTCCTGGGCGTTGCTGCTGGTATGCTTCTTTTTGATGCCGCCGCCGACTCCGCATCCGGGTCTCACTCCGGTCAACATCAACTATGTCTGGGGGCTGAGCGACACTGCGGCGCAGACCTGGGTGCCGCCTGCGGTCTGGCTGGCGGGTCTGTTGATCGGACTGCCGCTTCTGGTCTTTGCGCCGACGCATTGGGTGCTGGCGCGCGTCATGCCGGAGCCCGTTTGATGCTGACGCCGCTCACCCGGCCCACGCGATGGATCGCATTGCGTTTCGCCTGGCGCGACCTGCGCGGCGGCTTGCGCGGCTTCGGCATTTTCATTGTCTGCATCGCGCTCGGCGTGCTGGCGATCGCCGGCGTCGGCTCGGTCGCCGCGAGCCTCAACGGCGGCATTTCCGGCGCTGGGCAATTGATCCTCGGCGGCGATCTGGCTTTTTCGCTGATTCAGCGCGAGGCGAGCGAGGCCGAGCGCGCCTTTCTCGATGCCCGCGGCACGGTATCGGTCGCCGCCACGACGCGGGCGATGGCGCGTACCGGCGACGGCCGTTCGACCCTCGTCGAGGTCAAGGCGGTCGATGACGCCTATCCGCTGTTTGGCGCTGTCGTCACCGATCCGGCCATGCCGCTGACGGCTTTGTTCGCGCGTCAAGGCGATGCGTTCGGCGCCGCCGTCGATCCGGCGCTGCTGACGCGGCTCGACCTCCGGACCGGCGACCGCATCACCATCGGCAATGCCGTCATCGAGCTGCGCGCCAGCCTGACCAACGAGCCCGACAAGCTCGCCGGCGGCATCGGCCTGGGTCCGCGCCTGCTGCTGAGCGACGCCGCATTGCGGGCGAGCGGCCTGCTGCAGCCCGGCAGCCTCATTCGCTGGCAATACCGGCTGCGCCTGTCGCATGGCGACAGCAGCGATCAGGCTGTCGCTGCGCTCGAAAAGAACGCGCAGGCCGCGTTCCCCGTTGCCGGCTGGGAAATCCGCACCCGCACCAAGGCGTCGCCCCAGCTCGAACGCAATGTCGAGCGCTTCACCCAGTTCCTCACCCTGGTCGGCTTGACCACGCTCTTGGTCGGCGGCGTCGGCGTCGCCAATGCGGTCGCGGCGCATCTGGCGCGCAAGCGCGACGCCATCGGCACCCTGAAAGCACTCGGCGCAACCGGCAACGTCGTGTTCGCGATCTACTGCTCGCAAATCCTGCTGGTCGCACTGTTTGCCGCGGTGCTGGGCGCCGCGCTCGGCGCGGCGCTGCCGTTCGCGATCAGCTGGGGATTTGGCGGCGTCATTCCGCTGCCGGTGGCGCCGGCGCTGCATCCCGGCGTGCTGCTGATGTCGATCGCCTATGGGCTCCTGACGGCGCTGGCCTTCGCGCTGTGGCCGCTCGGTCGGGCGCACGACGTGTCGGTGTCGATGCTGTTCCGCGATCAGGTCGCCGCCGCGCGCCGCTGGCCGCGGCGGCGCTACGTCGTCGCTGCCGCCATCACGGTCGCCATCCTGGCCGCGCTCGCCGTCGACACCACCTTCGATCGGCGCATCGGCGCGATCGCCGTCGCGTCGGCGGCGGCGATATTCGTGATGCTGCGCCTCCTCGCCATGCTCACGATGTGGTGCGCGCGCCGCCTGCCGCGCGCGCGTTCGACCGTGCTGCGGCTCGCCATCGCCAATATTCACCGGCCGGGCGCCTTGACGCCTTCGGTCATGCTGTCGCTCGGCCTCGGCCTCGCTTTGCTTGTCACCGTGATCGAGATCGACGGCAATCTGCACCGCCAGTTCACCGCGGCGCTGCCCGAGAAGGCGCCGTCATTCTTTTTCCTCGATATCCCCGCGGCGGACGCCGACCGCTTCGACGCCTTCGTGCATTCGCAGGCGCCGGGTTCGACGCTGGAACGGGTGCCGATGCTGCGCGGCCGGATCGTTTCGGCAAACGGCGTCAAGGCGGACGATCTCAAGCCGGCCGCGCAGTCGCGATGGGTGCTGCGCGGCGACCGCGGCATCACGTATGCATCCAACGTGCCCGCCGGCTCGCGCATCGTCTCGGGCCAATGGTGGCCCGCCGACTACGCCGGCGAGCCCCTGGTCTCGCTCGAGAACCGCACGGCACAAGACTTGAAGCTCAAGATCGGCGACACCATCACGGTCAATGTGCTCGGCCGCAATGTCAGCGCCCGCATCGCCAACCTGCGCGCCGTCGACTGGGAGAATCTCGGCATCAATTTCGTCCTGGTATTCTCGCCCGGCACCTTCGGCGGTGCGCCGCACAGCGACATCGCCACGCTGACCTTTGCGGACGGCGGCACCACGGCCGAGGAGATCAGCCCTCATCAAGGCGCTCGCCGACGCCTTTCCCAATGTCACCGCCGTGCGCGTCAAGGACGCGCTCGACACGCTCGACGGCATCATCGCCAAGCTGGTGCTGGCGCTAGGCGGCGCCAGCACCATGACGCTGGTCGCCGCCGCCTTGGTGCTGGGCGGAGCGCTCGCCGCCGGCCAGCGTTTCCGCATCTACGACGCCGTAGTGCTCAAGACCTACGGCGCGACGCGGCCGCGGCTGGTTGTCGCCTATGCGCTCGAATATCTTGTCATTGCGCTCGTCACCGTGCTGTTCGGGGTCGCCATGGGCACGCTGGCCGCCGACCTCGTGGTGACCCGGGTCATGGAATTTCCCTTCGTCTGGGTGGCCGGGGAGGCGCTTGGCGCCGCGCTGGCGGCGGTTCTGGTGACGCTCGTTCTGGGCCTGACCGGGACCTTCGCGGCGCTCGGCCGCAAGCCGGCGGAAGTGCTGCGAAATCTTTGATGAAACGGTGCCGCGGCCGAAACCGTGAACGAATTGTAACCATTGCAATTATGGCGTCGCACCCATCTGGCGCGCGCAAGGCTTTCGCACTAAATTCAGCGCCAAGCGAATTCGGCCTTTAGCGCCGAACGCCAAGACCCGGCGGGTGCCGGGGCAAACCCAGGGGTATTTCCATGTCCGACTTTGATCGGAATCTTGCGACCGCCCGAAGCGGCTATCGCACGGACCAGGTCGCGATCGATGCGGGTCTGCGCGCACATATGATCCGCGTCTACAACTACATGGCTGCCGGCGTGGCGCTGACCGGGCTGGTGGCCTGGTTCACGTTCTCCGCCGCCGTCACCGATGTCGGCGGCTCGCTGCAACTGACGTCGTTCGGTCACGCCGTGTTCCAGAGCCCGCTGATGTGGGTGCTGGTGCTGGCGCCGCTCGGCCTGGTGATGGCGCTGAGCTTCGGCATCAACCGGCTGTCGGCGGGAACGGCGCTGCTGCTGTTCTTCGTCTATGCCGGCCTGCTCGGTCTGTCGCTGGCGTCGATCTTCCTGGTCTACACGGGAGAATCGATCACACGGGTGTTCTTTATCTCGGCGGCGACGTTCGGGGCCATGAGCCTCTATGGCTACACCACCCAGCGCGACCTGACCGGCTTGGGCTCGTTCATGTTCATGGGCCTGATCGGCATCATCATCGCCAGCCTGGTCAACATCTTCCTGAAATCGAGCGGACTGGACTGGGCGATCTCGGTGATCGGCGTGCTCATCTTCGTCGGGCTCACGGCCTATGACACGCAGCGCATCAAGGAGATGTACAGTGCGATGGATGACGGCACGGTCGCCGGCCGCAAGGCGGTGATGGGCGCGCTGTCGCTCTATCTCGACTTCATCAACCTGTTCCTGATGCTGCTGCGCCTGTTCGGCGACCGCCGCTGAACCCAGCGCCGCGACGCAATTCTGACGCCGCGATTCTGACGCCCCGGGCCAAAACCCGGGGCGTTTTGCTATGAAATCGCCGCGATGACCGAAGTCAGCATCCGGGGCGCCGCCCCACGGGACATTGCGGCGATCACGCGGATCTACGCCGACGCCGTCATCCATGGCACGGCGTCCTTCGAACTTGAGCCGCCGGACCAGGCCGAGATGGCACGGCGCCAGCAGGCCCTGCTGGCGAGGAACTATCCTTATCTTGTCGCCGAGCGGGCCGGCATCGTTGCCGGCTACGCCTATGCGGCTCCTTACCGCGAGCGTCGCGCCTACGACTGGTGCGTCGAGGATTCCCTCTACATCGCGCCGGAGTTTCACCGCCAGGGCATCGGCCGTCGTCTGCTCATGCGCCTTGTCGCCGAAGCGGAGGCGCTCGGCTTCCGGCAGATGGTCGGCGTGATCGGCGAACTCGGCGAACACCGCATCGGTCGCGGTCCATGCCGCGGCCGGTTTTCGGCTCATCGGCGTATTTGCATCCATCGGCTTCAAGCACGGCCGCTGGCTCGACACGGTGCTGATGCAGCGCGCGCTCGGCAGCGGCGACGCCGCGCCGCCGTGAGCGACTCTAGCTAGCCCGTCACCAGGCGCAGCGAGGGATCGAGCGCGCGCAGCACGCGGTCGAGCTCGTGGCCGCGGCGCAGGATATGTCCGGTCGCCGAAATAACGCTGTAGGCGCCCTGGCGGCGGCCCAGTTTCGGATTTTTCTCGATGCGGTAGATGGGGATTTCCGAAGCGCGGCGGAACACAGAGAACACCGCGCGATCTTTCAGAAAATCGATTGCGTAATCACGCCATTCGCCGGCGGCAACCATGCGTCCGTACAGACTGAGAATGCGGTCGAGCTCGCGCCGGCTGAAGGTGACATCGCTTGCGGGGGCGGGTGCGCGAAGCTCACCCCCGCGCCACGTACTCGGTTCGATTTCGCCGATGTCCATGCGGCGCCTCCTTTGTCACAGGGGCTTCATGATCGCGCCAGACGCGGGCGACGGCAAGAGGCGCCGCCGCGGCAAATATACCGTACGGCTCGGCCAATGGCCGGACGCTGGAACGCGGACATTACCAAGCTGAGATACGATCGTGCGCGCGGGGGTGCGACAGTTTTGACCGGTGGAATCACGCGTTCGTTAGGCGAATCATAATACAGCCCCATTTCCGTCAATCACGCGCCAAGCTGCCCTGCGAAATACTCGATCGTTGCCTCAGGGCCCGGTCCGGATCGTTCTCCGGATTCCTCAGCCCCCCAGCCCCCCGGAGGGCGGGCGGACCGGGCCAGAGTTCCGCGTACGGTTCAATCCCCAATCCTTCAGGCCGGCAGTCGCCGGCCTTTTCTTTTTGAATGACGACAGATGACGGAGAGGGCGGCTCAGGTTGTCCGCCGCCCGTTTCGCGTTCACCTTTGCAAGCTTTGCCGGCGGAAAATCTGTTTGATCTCAGAAGCGCCGGTGGCCGCGCTTGGACCACAGGCACAAAAGTATGAGGCCGCACCGGATGGCAAGCCGACAGCGCGTCTTCGCGGTTATGTTGGCGCCGCGCTCAACCGCGCTGACCGCGTCAGCCTCGCGGCGTGGCGGCCACGCCATCGCGCATCTTTGTTGTCCAGACGATCCGAAACGCAACGACCGCGCCAACCGCGCTGCGCGTCCGTCACCGGTTCTCCGTCCGCCGTCCGCGGTCGTCGCTCGTCTGCTGTCCGAACGGCGTGAACGCCGCGCCCAGCACGATGCCCGGCTTGTCGCGGGTTCCTTCCTGCACCATGACGGCGGCGGCATCGATCTCGTCGGTTCGGATGTCCGAGAACGGAACGCTCCAGGTCGACTCGGTGCCGCCGAAGTCGCCGAGCTTGAGCCAGCGCCGCACCACATTGTGGTAGGTGATCGTGCGTCCGTGGTTTTCGCCGCGGCCGATGGCGACGGTCACGGCGCGCGCCAGCGGACACAGCCACACCTCGCCGCCGGGATGGGCGTCATTGCCGGCGTTGTCCGTGGCGCGGATGTCGATGTTCAAAGTGCTGCCGCCGATCGACAACAGCACCGGCAACGACATGACGTCGGGTTTTTGATCGGTCTGGGCGATCACGCGGTCTATCGCCGAGCGGTCGCTGCCCAGCACGTGCATGGCGCCGTTGACGACGATTTGCGGCGTGTAGACTTCCCGATCGCCGCGCGCGCGCGCATAGGCCCGTTGCCGCGCCGAATGGGCCGGGTTGGCGAGCGTGTCCTTCCAGCCGAGATAGTCCCAATAGTCGATCGGATCGCTGATGGCGACCAGCGCGGGATCGGCCGCGAACTCGCCGAGCAGCTTGTCGGCCGCGGGGCAGGACGAGCAGCCTTGGCTGGTGAACAGTTCGAGCAGCGCCCGCGGCTCCGCGCCGGCGATGGCGTAGCTCGCTAACAAAAAACCGGCAATCAGAGGCGCCGACGCGACGCGGCCACGCAGCATTCCAATCTCCACCCCGCGCACCCCTCTTGGCGATCTCATCTTGGCCTAGTGTTGGCAGTTTGGTCGCCCACAGCCGTGGTAGCGCCGGGCGAAGTCACCCGCCACTCAATTCGCGGTGAGGAGATTGAGCGTTAAAGTCTTTTCGGAACGCCGATCGGGCCCGCCCCGGATTTATGCCCGCGGCGGGCCGTCAGTCTGCTACGCCGCGAGGTGGCGCAGCACGTATTGCAGGATGCCGCCGTTCTTGTAGTAGTCGAGTTCATCGACCGTATCGATGCGGCAGGTCAAGGGCACGCGCTTCAATCCGCCGTCGGCGGCGACGATCTCGGCCAGCAGCCGCTGATGCGGCTTGAGATCGCCGTGCAGGCCGCGGATGGTGACCTGCTCGTCTCCCTTGAGGCCCAGCGTCTGCCACGACGTGCCCTCCTCGAACACCAGCGGCACTACGCCCATGCCAACCAGGTTGGAGCGGTGGATGCGTTCGAACGACTGCGCGATCACGGCGCGCACGCCGAGCAGGATCGTGCCCTTGGCCGCCCAATCGCGCGACGAGCCGGTGCCGTATTCCTTGCCGGCGAAGATCACCAGCGGCACGTTCTCGGACTTGTAGCGCATCGCCGCATCGTACATCGTCATGCGCTGCTTGGACGGATAGTGGATGGTGAAGCCGCCCTCGACGCCGGGCACCATCTGATTCTTGATGCGGATATTGGCGAAGGTGCCGCGCATCATCACCTGGTGATTGCCGCGCCGGGTGCCGTATTGGTTGAAGTCCCGCGGGCGGACCTGATGGTCGCGCAGATATTCTCCGGCCGGGCTATCCTCCTTGATCGACCCCGCCGGCGAGATGTGGTCGGTGGTGATCGAGTCGAGGAACAGGCCGATGATGCGCGCGTCGACGATGTCCTCGATCGGCACGCTGCGCTTCTGCATGCCTTCGAAATAGGGCGGGTTCTGCACATAGGTGGACCGATCGTCCCACTTGAAAGTCAGCCCGCCCTTGACCGCGATCTTGCGCCAGTTGGCGTCGCCCTTGAACACGTCGCCGTATTTGCGGGTGAACATCTGCTTGTTGATGTTCTTGCTGATGACGGCGGCGATCTCGCGGCTGGTCGGCCAGATATCGCGCAGGTAGACCTTCTTGCCGTTCTTGTCGGTGCCGAGCGGCGCCTTGGCGACGTCGACCTGCATCGAGCCGGCAATCGCATAGGCGACGACCAGCGGCGGCGAGGCCAGATAGTTGGCGCGCACATCGGCATTGACGCGGCCTTCGAAGTTGCGATTGCCGGACAGCACCGCGGCCGCCACCAGGTCGTTCTTGTTGACCGCTTCGGAAATCTCCTCCGGCAACGGGCCGGAATTGCCGATGCAGGTGGTGCAACCGAAGCCGACGAGATTGAAGCCGAGCGTATCGAGCGACTTCTGCAGCCCCGACTTCTCGTAATATTCCGCCACCACCTGCGATCCGGGGGCCAGCGACGTCTTGACCCACGGCTTGACCGTCAGACCCTTTTCCACCGCCTTCTTGGCGAGCAAGCCGGCGGCCACCATCACGCTGGGGTTCGACGTGTTGGTGCACGAGGTGATCGCCGCGATCACCACGTCGCCGTTGCCGAGGGTATGGTTGCGGCCCTCGACCGGAACGCGCTTGTCCATTTCGGCGGCCTTGCCGAATTCCTTGTCCATCGACTGCGCGAAGCCGGCCTTGACCTCCTTGAGCGCCACGCGGTCCTGCGGACGCTTCGGACCGGCGAGCGACGGCTCGATCGACGACAGTTCGAGTTTGAGCACTTCGGTGAAAACCGGGTCGGCCGTCGTCTTGCTGCGGTACATGCCCTGCGCCTTGGCATAGGCAAGGACCAGCGCGATGCGGTCGGCCGAGCGGCCGGTTTCGCGCAAGTAGCGGATGGTGTCGTCGTCGACCGGAAAAAAGCCGCAGGTCGCGCCGTATTCGGGCGACATGTTGCCCAGCGTGGCGCGGTCGGCGATGGTCAGATTGGCGAGTCCCGGACCGAAATATTCGACGAACTTGCCGACCACGCCGCGCTTGCGCAGCAACTGCGTCACGGTGAGAACGAGATCGGTCGCCGTGACGCCTTCCTTGAGCTTGCCGTTGAACCGCACGCCGATCACTTCCGGCAGCAGCATCGAATAGGGCTGGCCGAGCATGGCGGCCTCGGCCTCGATGCCGCCGACGCCCCAGCCGAGCACGGACAGGCCGTTGACCATGGTGGTGTGCGAATCGGTGCCGACCAGCGTGTCCGGGTAAGCGAGCTCGCTGGCGACCGACTTGTCGGGGAAACTGATCTTGGCCGGCGCCGTCCAGACGGTCTGCGACAGATATTCGAGGTTGACCTGATGGCAGATGCCGGTGCCGGGCGGCACGACGCGGAAATCCTCGAACGAGTTCTGCGCCCATTTCAGGAAGCGATAGCGTTCCTGGTTCTGCTTGTATTCCTCTTCGACGTTCTTCTTGAACGAGTCCTTGTGGCCGAAGAAATTCACCGCCACCGAATGGTCGATGACGAGATCGACCGGTACCAGCGGGTTGATCTTGTTCGGATCGCCGCCGAGATGCGCCATCGCGTCGCGCATGGCGGCGAGGTCGACAACCGCGGGCACGCCGGTGAAATCCTGCATCAGCACCCGCGCCGGCCGGAACGCTATCTCGCGCTCGGAGGTCTTGGTCTTAAGCCACTGCGCAACGGCCTGGATGTCCTCCTTGCTGACCGAGCGGCCGTCCTCATTGCGCAACAGGTTTTCCAGCAGGACCTTGAGCGAAAACGGCAGCCGCGAAATTCCCTTCAAACCGTTCTTTTCCGCCGCCGGGAGGCTGTAATACGCATAGGTCTTGGAACCGACCTTGAGCGGCCGCAAGCACTTGAAGCTGTCGAGCGAGGCCATGACTTTTTTCCCATCCTTCCGACGGCCGCCGGAGAAAAGTGGCGTTGATTTGTTCCCGGAGCAGGCGCCGACGGACCGCCGGCGGCCGGGTGGAAGACGCGTCACCGGCCACGCCGCAACCCGACTTGCGGCTTATAAGGACTTTTCTGCGGTTGTGCCAGTTCGGCAACAAATTGCCGATAAAATACCGATCACAACGACTCTGCTTGCAACGCCAAGAAGCGGTATGCGGCTCCGGCGCCGCGCCCAGGATCTCCACTGATGCGGCTTTCCGCTATTGATCTGGCCTGCCATCGCGGCGGGCGCGACGTTTTCACGGGCCTGAGCTTCACCGTGGCGTCGGGCGAGGTTTTGACCGTGACCGGCCAGAACGGGGCGGGGAAATCGTCGCTGCTGCGCACCATCGTCGGGCTCGTCCGCACCAGTTACGGCCGGCTCGACCTGGAAGGCGGCGACAACGAGCTGACCATCGCCGAGCAGGCCCACTATCTGGGTCACCAGGACGCGCTCAAGCCCTCCCTGTCGGTCGCCGAAAACCTGGCGTTTTGGGCCGGGTTTCTTGGCTCTGCGGCCGTGGACATCGGGCCGCCGCTCGCGGCGACAGGTCTGGCCGAGCTGGCCGACCTGCCCGCCGCCTACCTGTCGGCCGGCCAGCGTCGGCGGCTGTCGATTGCCCGCCTGCTTGCCGTCAAGCGGGCGGTCTGGCTGCTTGACGAGCCTACCAGCACGCTCGATTCGGCTGCCCAGGACCGCCTCGCCGGCTTGATGCGGGCCCACCTCGCCGAGGGCGGCCTCATCGTCGCCGCGACCCATGGCGGCATAGGGATCGTGGCCACCCGGGAGTTGCGGTTGGGGGCTGCGCCATGACGTCGCTCGCCGCACTCCTGATCCGCGATATGCGCATTGCCGTGCGGGTCGGCGGCGGCGCGCTCATCGGGGTGCTGTTCTTCCTGGTCGTGGTCACGATGGTGCCGTTCGCGGTCGGGCCCGACCTGGCGCTGCTCAAGCGCATCGGTCCCGCTATCCTGTGGCTCGCGGCGCTGCTGGCGAGCCTGTTGACGCTCGACCGGCTGTTCGCGTCCGACCATGAGGACGGCTCGCTCGATCTCATCCTGATGAGCCGGGCGCCATTGGAGCTTGTGGTCCTGGTGAAGGGCCTCGCCCATTGGCTGACCACGGCGCTGCCCTTGATCATCGCCGCGCCGTTGATCGGGCTGTTGCTCAACCTCGATGCTCCGGCCGAGGCGGCGCTGGCGCTGACGCTCCTGGTCGGCACGCCGGCGCTGACCTTCATCGGCCTGATCGGCGCCGCAATCTCGGTGGCACTGCGGCGTGGCGGGCTGCTCCTTGCCGTCATCGTGCTGCCGCTCACCGTTCCGGTGCTGATTTTCGGCGTCGCCGCCGCCAATGCGGCGGTCGCCGGGCCGGTGCCGTTCGGAACCCCGTTCACGATCCTTTGCGCGTTGACGCTGGCAAGCCTCGTGGTCGGACCATTCGCCGCGGCTGCCGCGCTGCGGCAGGAAATGGAATAGTCATGGTCCTCATGGAAAGTTGAAATCCGGCCCTGCCGGCGCCGGTGTACTGGCGGCGGCATGTGGCTTAGGAAACGCATGGACTGGAAAACGCCTGGACCAGGAAGCACGTGGATTAGGAAGCACGTGGACCACGAACAGGCGGATTAGGAAAGTTCTCGATGGCCATCGCCGACCTCGCCAATCCAACGCGGTTTCTCAACTTCGCCAACCGCGCGATTCCGGTGCTGGCCGGCATCACCCTGATCGCGTTCGCCTATGGGCTCGAACAGGCGATGCTCGCGCCCGACGATTATCAGCAAGGCGCCACGGTCAAGATCATGTTCCTCCACGTGCCGTCGGCATGGCTCGGCATGCTGGCCTGGGGGCTGATGACGATCGCCGCGCTCGGCACGCTGGTCTGGCGCCATCCGCTGGCCGACGTCGCCGCCAAGGCGGCGGCGCCGATCGGCGCCGCGTTCACGCTGTTGTGCCTCGTCACCGGTTCGCTGTGGGGCCGGCCGGAGTGGGGCACCTACTGGGTGTGGGACGCCAGACTGACCTCGGAACTGGTGCTGTTTCTGCTCTATCTCGGCGTCATCGCGCTGTGGCGCACGGTGGAGGATCCGTCGCGCGCGGCGCGCGCCGCGGCGATCCTTACCCTGGTCGGCGCCATCGATCTGCCGATCATCAAATTCTCGGTCGATTGGTGGAATACGCTGCATCAAGGCGCCTCGGTGTTTCGCGTCGACGGCTCGACCATCTATCCGACCATCCTGGTCCCGCTCCTGATCATGGCGGTGGCGTTCACGCTGCTGTTTGTGACCCTGCACATCGCGGCGATGCGCAACGAAATCTTGCGCCGGCGGGTGCGGACGCTGCGGCTGATGCAGGCGAACGCGGTAAGCTAAGTGGCAGCGACCAACCATATCGGCTTCATCGTCGCCGCCTATGCGGCAGCCGCCGTCGTGGTCGGCATTTTGATCGCCTGGGTGGCGGCCGATTACCGCGCGCAGCGACGTCAGCTCGCCGATCTCGAACGGCGCGGCATCACCCGCCGCTCGGCGGCCGCGCGCACCGGGCCCGCCTTGGAACAAGCGAAGGAACAGGCGTGAGCAACGAAGCCGGCGAGTTCATCGACCCGAGACGCATCATGCGGCGCCGGCTCGCGGTGCTGATTCCGCTTGTGGTGTTCATCGGGCTGGTGCTGTTGTTCTTTTTCCGCCTCAATGCCGGCGATCCGTCGCTCATCCCGTCGGCGCTGATCGGCCATCCGGCGCCGGCCACCAACCTGCCGCCCGTCGCCGGGCTCGAGCGCGACGGCGCGCCGATCCCCGGCATCGAGGCGGCCAACTTCAAGGGCGCCGTGACGGTCGTGAACGTCTGGGCGTCGTGGTGCATCCCGTGTCACGACGAGGCGCCGCTGCTGCTGCAATTGGCGCAGGACGATCGGCTGCGCCTGATCGGCATCAACTACAAGGACGAGCCCGACAACGCGCGGCGCTTCCTCGGCCGCTACGGCAACCCGTTCGCCGCGGCGGGCGCCGACCAGAGCGGCCGCGCCGCGATCGAATGGGGCGTGTACGGCGTGCCGGAAACCTTTGTGGTCGGCCGCGACGCCCGCATCGCCTATAAGCTTGTCGGGCCGATCACCGCCGACAATTTCGATTCGGTGCTCAAACCGCAGATCGAGAAGGCGCTGGCGGCCGGGTCGTAAGCGTCATTGCTCCTCGCGATGACGGATCACTCCGCCGGCTGCGCCGCGTATTTCTTCAACAACGGCACTTGCAGGGCGCCGAACAGCAAGGTCAGCGGCACGACGCCGAACACCTTGAAGTCGACCCAGACGTCGGTCGAGGTATTGCGCCAGACGATCTCGTTGAGCACCGCCAGCGCCAGGAAGAAGATCGCCCAGCGCCAGGTCAGCTTGCGCCAGCCCTCCTCGGTGAGCTGAAACATCGAATCCAGCACCACGCCGAGCAGCGGCTTGTTGAAGACGAGGCCGCCGAGCAACACGGTGCCGAACAGCGCGTAGATGATGGTCGGCTTGACCTTGATGAAGGTGGCGTCGTGCAGAAACAGCGTCAAGCCGCCGAACACGACCACGATGATCGCCGTGACGATCGCCATGATCGGGAAATGGCGCGTGAGCACGTAAGAGACGATCAAAGCCGCCAGCACCGCGGCCATGAAGGTCGCCGTGGCGGCAAAAATCCCGTAGCGCGAATTGGCGAAGAAAAATAGCGCCAGCGGCCCGAGGTCGAGGGCGAGCTTGAGAAGCGGATTGAGCTGCGGCTTGGTTGTCATGGGAGGCGTGGTGTGTAGCGCGGCTGCGCGGGTTCCTCAATCACGAATCCAGCCCCGCCATGGCGCGCGCGAAATCGCGCGCCGAGAACGGCGCCAGATCGTCGACGCTCTCGCCGACGCCGATGAAGTGCACCGGCACGGCGAATTTCTGCGCGATCGCGACCAGGATGCCGCCGCGCGCGGTGCCGTCGAGCTTGGTCATGACCAGGCCGGTGACGCCGACCGCCTTGCGGAAAATATCGACCTGCGACAACGCGTTCTGGCCGACCGTGGCGTCGAGCACCAGCAGCACGGCGTGCGGCGCCGACGGATCGACCTTCTTGATCACGCGGACGATCTTGTGCAGTTCGTCCATCAGTTCGCTGCGGTTCTGCAGTCGGCCGGCGGTGTCGATCAAGAGCAGGTCGGCGCCGCGCGCTTTGGCCGCGGCGACGGCGTCGTAGACCAGGCCCGCCGCATCGGCGCCGGTCTCGCGCGCGATGACGGCCGAGCCGGTGCGCTCGGCCCAGATCTTGAGCTGATCGATGGCCGCGGCGCGGAACGTGTCGCCGGCCGCCAGCATCACGGCGCGACCCTCGCTGCGGAATTTCGCCGCGAGCTTGCCGATGGTCGTGGTCTTGCCGGAGCCGTTGACGCCGGCGACCAGGATGACGAACGGCTTGTTGGCCGCATCGATCTTGAGCGGCTGGGCGATCGGCGCCAGCACCTTCTCGATCTCGGCCGCTACCACGGCCTTGACCTCATCGGGCGAGATCGCGGCGTCATGACGGCCTTCGCCGAGGACGGCGGCGACACGCGCTGCCGTGTCGACGCCGAGATCGGCCCGGATCAGGGCGTCTTCGATCGCCGCCAGCGTGTCGGCATCGAGCTTGCGTTTGGTGAGCACATCGGAAATGGCTCCGCCGAGCGCCGAGGAGCTCCGCCGCAAGCCGCCGCGCAAGCGCTGCCACCAAGTTCCGGTCGCGCTGTCGTTCATTCGCCGTAACGCTGTCGCCGATGGGGCGCCCGTGATAGCGGTTTCGCCGAGGGACGCAAACGGCACACAAAACATGACCCCCGAAGAGATGGTGTCGCGGCTGCTCTACCGCGACGGGCTGATGCTGGTGATCGACAAGCCGGCGGGTCTCGCCGTCCACCAGGGGCCAAAAACAACGTCGCGATGCCTGCAGGACTACTTCGACGCCCTGTGTTTCGGCCTGCCGCGGCCGCCGGCGCTGGCGCACCGGCTCGATCGTGACACCTCCGGCTGCCTCGTGCTCGGCCGCCATCGCAAGGCGCTGGCGCAGCTCGGCCGCCTGTTCAAGAGTGGCGCCATCGACAAAACCTATTGGGCGGTGGTCGAGGGCTCGCCCGACGCCGATGAGGGCGTCATCGAGCTGCCGCTCGGCCGGCTCGACGTGACCCGCGGCTGGTGGATGAAGCACGATCCCGACGGCCAGCCGGCCGTGACGAAGTGGAAAGTGCTGGGGCGCAATTCGCCCTCCCCCTGCAGGGGGGAGGTCGACCTGCCGCAGGCAGGTCGGGTGCGGGTTGCCGATCGAAACGGACTTCCCCACCCCGCCGGCTTCGCCGGCGACCCTCCCCCTGCAGGGGAGGGTAAGGCGTTGACCTGGCTGGCGCTGGAGCCGCTCACCGGGCGAACGCATCAGCTTCGGGTCCATTGCGCCGAGATGGGCTGGCCGGTCCTGGGCGACGGGATTTACGGCACCGCGCCGCGGTCCGGTGGTTCGCCGCTGCACCTGCATGCCCGCGAGATCGTCGTGCCGCTTTACAAGAACCGCGCGCCGATCCGGGTCGTCGCGGCGGTGCCGTCGCATATGCGTGCGCGGCTGGCGGAGTGCGGATGGCGAGAAGACGAAGCTAAGATGTGCGGCGCTATGAACAACCGCCGCGGCGAAGCGGACGCGGACGTTCAATAAATCGTCGCTTTGACGCGCTCCGCCGCGCCGCGATCGTGCTCCGGTCCGCCCATCTTGCCGTCGGTCAATTCGGCGAGGATCGAGCCCGCCGTCGGCAGGGTCTTGCGGTCGACTTTGCTGGCCGGATCCCACAGTTTCGATCGGATGATCGCCTTGGTGCACTGGAAGAACGCCTTCTCGACCGTCACCACCAGCACGCATTTCGGCACCTTGCCGTTCATGGCAAAGCTTGCGGTCAACGTCGGGTCGGTGGAAATTTTGGCGCGGCCGATGACCCGCATGGTCTCGCCGACGCCGGGAATGAGAAACAACAGCGCGACGCGCGGGTCTTGCACCAGGTTGCGCAGGGAATCGATGCGATTGTTGCCGCGGCGGTCGGGAATGGCCAGCGTGTGCTCGTCGATGACGCGCACGAAACCCGCTGGATCGCCGCGCGGCGAGCAGTCGAGACCGTCGGCGCCGCTGGTCGCCAACGCAAAGAACGGCGCGGCTTCGATCAGCTTGCGGTATTGCGGCGTGATGCGATCGGCTTCCTTGAACAGCGACGGGCCGTAGGGCGCATCGCTGTAGAGCCTCTCGAGTTGCTCGATCGTCGTGATCGAGAAATCCTGTCCGTTGCCGTCCATCGCGCGGTCTCCGCTTTGGTCCGAGCTTAGCTAAGCCGCCAGCAATTGTCTGCCGTCGTGCGCGGCTATTGTCAGGTCGAGGATTTTTCCGGGCTCGGCCGGCGCGGCGAGCAGGACCTTGGTGAACTGCTCGGTACGGCCGCTGGCATCGGTCTCCGCCAGCACCCGCCGCGTCGCGCCGATCTGGTCGTCGAGATGCCGCCGCAAAGCCAGCGCGCCGCGCTGGCGCAGCCGCCTGGCCCGCTCCTTGACGACCTCGCGGGCGACTTGCGGCATCCGCGCCGCCGGCGTTCCCGGCCGCGGCGAGAATGGAAACACATGCAGATGCGTCAAGCCGCAGTCGTCGATCAGGTCGAGCGTATTTTTGAACATGGCCTCCGTCTCGGTGGGGAAGCCGGCGATCAGGTCGGCGCCGAACACCGTGTCGGGCCGCAGGCGGCGCACCGCATCGCAGAACGCGATCGTGTCGGCGCGGCGGTGCCGGCGCTTCATGCGCTTGAGGATGAGATCGTCGCCGGCCTGCAGCGACAGATGCAGGTGCGGCATCAGCCGGTCGTTCTCGGCAAACGCATGGAGGAGGTCGCGGTCGGCCTCCACCGAATTGATCGACGACAGCCGCAGCCGCTTGAGCGCGGGCACGTGCCTGAGAATCTGCTTCACGAGAGTGCCGAGCTTGGGCGCGCCCGGCAGGTCCGCGCCATAGCTCGTGATGTCGACGCCGGTGAGCACGACCTCGCAATAGCCATCGGCGACGAGGCGGCCGATATCCTCGACCACCGCACCCATCGGCACCGAGCGCGAATTGCCGCGGCCGAACGGAATGATGCAAAACGTGCAGCGATGGTCGCAGCCGTTCTGCACCTGCACGAAGGCGCGGGTGCGGCCGGCAAAGGCGCCGATGAGATGCCCGGCAGTCTCCCTCACCGCCATGATGTCGTTGACGATCGCTTTCGGCGCGTCGGCGAGACCGAAGGCGGCACGGGTTTGGGCCCATGCGGCGGCGGACAGCTTCTCGGCATTGCCCAGCACGCGATCGGCTTCGGGCATGGCGATGAAAGTTTCCGGCTCGGTCTGCGCCGCGCAGCCGGTGACGACGATCTTGGCCTGCGGCCGGTCGCGGCGCAGCGCGCGAATGGTCTGGCGAGCCTGGCGCACCGCTTCCGCGGTGACCGCGCAGGTATTGACCACGACGGTGTCGGTCATGCCGGCGCCCTCCGCCTCGCGGCGGATCACTTCGGATTCCGCCGCGTTGAGCCGGCAGCCGAAGGTGACGACCTCGACGCTCATCACAGCGCTCCCGCGCCGGCCAACATCGCCGCGATCGAAGCGGCCGTTGTGCTCGTATTCGACCGGGCCGGTCATCAGCACATGGTCGTCGGCCGCGCGCCATTCGATGGCGAGGTCGCCGCCGGGGAGCGTCACCGTGACCTTGCGGCCGGTGCGATGCAGCCGCGCCGCCGCCACCGCGGCCGCGCAGGCCGCCGAGCCGCAGGCCTTGGTGAGGCCGGCGCCGCGCTCCCAGGTGCGGATCACCACGCGGTCGCGCGACGGCGTCGTGGCAAGCGTGATATTGGCGCGCTCGGGAAACAGCGGATCGTGCTCGAGCCGCGGACCGATGGTCGGCAAATCGTAGGCGGCCGGATCGTCGACCCAGAAGACGGCGTGCGGATTGCCCATGCTCACCACCGACGGCGCGCGCAAAATCGGCGCGCCGGGCGGCCCGAAATCAAGCGCGATGGCCCGGGTATCGGGCATCTCGCGCGCCAGCGGAATCTCGTCCCAGCGAAAATGCGGACGGCCCATATCGACCGTGAACAATCCGTCGTCCGCACGCCAGCATGCGATGAGCCCGGCCGGCGTCTCGAACCGCAGCGTCGCCTTGCCGGTTTGGCTGCTGACCAGCGCGGCGACGCAGCGCATGCCGTTGCCGCAGGCGCCCGCCTCCGAGCCGTCATTGTTGTAGATACGGACGCGGGCGTCGGTGCCGACGTCCCCGGGATAAAGCGCCATCAGCTGATCGTACGGCTCCTGGCGCGCCGCGGCGCGCGCCTCGGCCGCGGCGATCGGGCCTTGTGTGCCCGGACTTTGTGTGCCCGGACTTTGTGTGCTCAGATTTGGCGCGCGGCGCAGATCGACAATGACGATCTCGTTGCCGAGACCGTTCATCTTGACGAAGTCCCTGCCCGCCAGCGCGCTCATGACAATGCCTCTATGCCAGCGACTTATATGAGGACTCGCGCCGGCGACGCCAGTTACTTGATCGCAAATTGGGCACGGCGGCCGGGCCCGGCCGTGCTAGAATCGCCACGGGGCGAATAAAACTTTAAGAGGCGGGCGGCGCGACCGGCAGCTCCGCAGCGCCGAGGCAAGGAGAATCCGATGTCCCGCCGCTTTGCGCTAAGCCTCGGCATGGCTGCCGTGACCGTCGGCCTGATGCTCGCGCCCGGTGCGTTGCGGCCGTCGTGGTCACAAACGCCCCCGCCACAAACGCCGACGCCACAGAGTTCGACGCCACAGACGCCGACACCACCGCCGGCGACCAGCCCCGATGCCACGCCCAGCCAGCCGGCGCCGTCGGCACCGCAGGCGATCACGCCAGCGCCCGGCCAATCGTTCGGCGAAGACGTGACGTTGACCGCACAGACCATCGTCTATGTGAAGGGCTCCGGTACCTGGGAGAATGCCTTCGCGACCATCAGCGGCGCGCTGCGGAAGGACAAGGCCTACCTGGAGAAAGAAGGCCTCAAGGCCGACGGCATGCCGATGACGATCTTCACCGCGACCGACGACACCGGCTTCGACTACGAGGCGGCGATCCCGATTGCCGAGCCGCCGAAAAACCCGCCGCGCGGCGAAATCGCGCTCGGCAAATCGCCGGAGGGCCGTGCGCTCAAATTCGTCCACAACGGCTCGTATGACGACCTGGACAATACCTACGAGGCGATCGGCAACTATCTGGACACCAAGCGGCTCGAAGCCAAGGACACGCTCATCGAGCAATACGTCACCGATCCGATCTCGGCCGATCCGAGCAAGCTGACCGTGAACGTCTTCGTGCTGCTCAAATAGGGCATGATCTTTTCCGAAAAGGTCATGCTCAATCAAAATGCTTGAGCAACGTGCCGTTCGAGCTGCCACACCTCGCCAGGTCGCAAGGCGCGGAATCGCGCGGCCGGAATTTCGGCGAACCTCAGGGCCTCGGCCAGCGCAACGCGCGGCGCATCGATGGCTTCGTCGGTGAGCTGGAAGGTGCCGTAATGGTGGCCGAGCGCCTGCTCGGCGCCGCAGTCGATAAAGGCCCGGACCGCCTCGGCCGGGTTCATGTGCTGGTCCTGCATGAACCAGCGCGGCTCATAGGCGCCGATCGGCAGGATGGCGAGTCGGAACGGTCCATGGTGGTCGCGCGCCGCGCGGAAATAGCGGCCGTCGCCGTAGCTGGAATTGGCGACGCAATAGATGCTGCCGCCCGGCGCTTCGATCACGAACGACGCCCATAGCGACATGTTGCGGTCCGACAAGGTTCGCGCCGACCAATGTCGGGTGGCGACAAGCGTCACCGCTATTCCTTCGGCAAGATCCACGCGATCGTCCCAGTCGAAAGCTTCGGCGGGGATGGCGGGATCATGGTTTTGCATGATGGCATGATTGCCGAGCGGCGTGATGACGCGCGGGCGGAAGGCGGCGGTGAGCCGCGACAGGGTCGGGACGTCGAGATGGTCGTAGTGGGCATGCGACACCAGCACGACGTCGATCGGCGGCAAGTCGGCAAAGGCGATGCCGGGATCGTTGACGCGCTGCGGGCCGATGCGGTGAAACGGCGACGCGCGCTTCGACCAGATCGGATCGAACAGAATGTTCAGCCCCCCGGTCTGGATGAGCCAGCTGGCATGGCCGACATAGGATAGCCGCCAGGCCGCGCCTTGGACGCGCTCCGGCGGGTGGTCGGCATAAGGCGACGGCGCCCAGGCCGGCCACGTCGCCTTGGTGCCGCGCCAGTGGCGCTCGATGAACCAACGCAACAGATCGCGCAGCCCTCGCGGCGGCGCGCCGAACGGGTCGAAAAACCGCTCGCCGTCGAAATGATTGGAGACCGGACCGTGGTAATAGCGCGACATTCGCCGCGTATTATACAGCTTTGCCGCCGCGGCGAGCCGCCTCCGGACGCCACGGTTGACGGCGGCGGGGCCTCCACCTATTTTCCGTGCGCTCTCGCAAGAGAACGACTTTGCCGCCGCCGACCGGTCCGCGAGGCCGGAGGGAACCGCCCGACAGCGCGATGCGCCCTCGGGCGATTTCGTGTTTTCTGCCTCTGTCGGCCTGCCGGAGAGGCTTAAGTCAAGGAACCTGATGTTCGACAGTCTTTCCGAACGGCTAAGCGCAGTCCTCGATCGCCTGACCCGGCGCGGGGCGTTGTCGGAGGCTGACGTCGATGCGGCGCTGCGCGAGGTGCGGCGCGCGCTGCTCGAAGCCGACGTCGCACTCGACGTGGCGCGGGAATTCACCGAGCAGGTCAAGCAGCGCGCCGTCGGCGTCGACGTGATCAAGTCGGTCACGCCCGGCCAGATGGTCGTGAAGATCGTCCACGATCAATTGATCGAGACCTTGGGCGCGAGCGCCCAGCCGATCGACCTCGACGCGCCGGCGCCGGTCGTCATCATGATGGTGGGGCTGCAGGGCTCCGGCAAAACCACGACCACCGCCAAGATCGCCAAGCGCCTCGCCGAGACGGCCAAGCGCAAGATGCTGATGGCCTCGCTCGACACGCGCCGGCCGGCCGCCATGGAGCAACTCGCCGTGCTCGGCCGCCAGGTCGCGGTCGATACGCTGCCGGTCGTCGCCGGCCAGACGCCGGTGCAGATCGCCAGCCGCGCCATCCAGGCGGCACGGCTCGGCGGCTACGACGCCGTCATGCTCGATACCGCCGGCCGCCTCACGCTCGACGAAGCAATGATGGCGGAAGCCGCCGAGGTCCGCCGCGTCGCCAATCCGCACGAAGTGCTGCTCGTCGCCGACGCCTTGACGGGCCAGGACGCGGTCAATCTGGCGCGCTCGTTCGACCAGCGGGTCGGCCTGACCGGCATCGTGCTGACCCGGATCGACGGCGACGGCCGCGGCGGCGCCGCGCTGTCGATGCGCGCGGTCACCGGCAAGCCGATCAAGCTGATCGGCACCGGGGAAAAGCTCGACGCCATCGAGGACTTCCATCCGCAGAGAATTGCCGACCGCATCCTCGGCATGGGCGACATCGTCTCGCTGGTCGAGAAGGCGGCGACGACCATCGATGCCGAGAAGGCGGCGCGTGTCGCCGAGAAGATGCGCAAGGGCGCCTTCGATCTCGCCGACCTGCGTGAGCAGCTCACCCAGATGCAGAGCCTCGGCGGCATGACCGGGCTGATGGCGATGCTGCCGGGCGTCGCCAAGATCAAGAACCAGCTCGCCGAGCGCAATCTCGACGAAAAAGTGGTCAAGCGGCAGATGGCGATCATCGATTCGATGACGCCGGGCGAGCGGCGCAACCCCGACGTCCTCAAGGCGAGCCGCAAGCGGCGCATCGCCGCCGGCTCCGGCACCAAGCCGGAGGACATCAACCGGCTCCTGAAAATGCATCGCACCATGGCCGACGTGATGAAGGCCATGGGCGGCGCCAAGCGCGGCCCGATGGCCGGGCTCGCCAATATGCTCGGCTTCGGCGGCGGTGGCGGCATGCCGAGCCCTGAACAGATGGCGGAGCTGGCCAAGAAGATGCCGGGCGGCCTGCCGGGCGGAATGCCCGGCGCCGGCGGCTTGCCGCCGAATTTTCCCGGGATGCCCGGCGGGCTCCCAGGTGGATTTCCCGGTCTCGGCCCCAAGCCGCCGGGCGGATTCCCCGGACTTCCCGGTTTGGGCAAGAAGAAGTGACGACCGGGCAGAATTTTCAGATAACAACACCGAGAAAGGAAACTGAATGTCTCTCGTGATCCGCATGGCGCGCGCCGGCACCAAGAAACGGCCGTTCTATCACATCGTGGTGGCCGACAGCCGGTCGCCGCGCGACGGCCGCTTCATCGAGCGCCTCGGCTACTTCAATCCGCTGTTGCCGAAGGACAAGACCGAGCGGCTGAAGTTCGACGTGGAAAAGGCCCAGGCCTGGATGGCGAAGGGTGCGCAGCCGTCGGACCGCATCATGCGTTTCCTCGACGCTGCCGGCGTCGTGAAGCGCGCCAAGCGCAACAATCCGGAGAAGGCCGTGCCGCGCAAGGAGCGCAAGGCCCAGGCGGAGGCCGCCAAAGCCGCCGCGGCTGCGGCTCCGGCGGCAGCGCCGGCCGCGTAGCCGACGCCAGCGATGGCGGGCAGCGCACGTATCTGCCTCGGCCAGATCGGCGCCGCCCACGGCGTGCGCGGCGAGGTGCGCCTGTTCTCGTTCACCGCGGAGCCGGCGGCGATCGCGCGCTACGGCGCGCTCGACACCGAGGACGGCCGCGTCGTCGAGATCGAATCGCTGCGCGCCGCCAAGGATCATTTCGTCGCGCGGATCGCCGGAATCTGCGATCGTGACGCCGCCGCGCGGCTGGCGAATATCAAGCTCTACGTGCCGCGCGAGCGGCTGCCCGCGCCGGCGGCCGCCGACGAGTTCTACCACGCCGACCTGGTCGGGCTCGCGGCGGTGGGCCGGGCCGGTGAAAGCCTCGGTACCGTGGTTGCCGTCCACAATTTCGGCGCCGGCGACTTGATCGAACTGCGGCCGACGGACGGCGGCCCGACACAGCTCCTGCCCTTCGACGAGGCGACGGTGCCGGAGATCGATATTGCGGCCGGGCGGCTTGTCGTCGAGCCGCCGACCGGGCGCGAGTAAGGCGTACGCAGATGTGGCGGGCGAGCGTGCTGACGATCTTTCCGGAGATGTTTCCGGGGCCGCTGGGCGTGAGCCTTGCGGGCAAGGCGCTCGCCTCGCGGATGTGGTCGCTCGATGTCGTCGACATCCGCGGCTTCGCGGCCGACAAGCACCGCACCGTCGACGATACGCCGGCCGGCGGCGGGCCCGGCATGGTGATGAAAGCCGACGTGCTCGGCCGCGCCATCGATGCCGCGGCCACTGACGCCCGCCCGCGGCTCCTGATGTCGCCCCGCGGCGTTCCCTTGAGCCAGGCGCGCGTCGAGACCCTGGTGGGTGACGCCGGCGTCGTCGTGGTGTGCGGCCGCTTCGAAGGCGTCGACGAGCGCGTCATCGCGGCGCGCGGTCTGGAGGAAATCTCGATCGGCGACTATGTGCTGTCAGGCGGCGAGATTGCGGCGATGGCGCTGATCGACGCTTGTGTGCGGCTGCTTCCCGGCGTCATGGGAGCGGCGGCCTCGAGCGCCGAAGAGAGCTTCGCCGGCGGTCTCCTGGAATACCCGCACTACACCAGGCCGCAGCTTTGGGAGGGCCGGCCGATTCCCGAAGTGCTCACCTCCGGCGATCACGGCAAGATCGCCGCCTGGCGCCGCGCCGAGGCCGAACGGCTGACCAGGGAACGCCGGCCGGACCTCTTGGCGGCCCCGGGTGGCATTCGCCCGGCGGCTTGCGAAACCGGTGACGGGAAGGTGACAAAGTCGGCGCGGTAGCGTAGAAGCTGCGCCAACCCGTTTACCCCCGGTCGGAGCCGCGCGAGCGCCGCGCAGCCGTAGGAGAATTCGCCATGAACCTGCTCAAGGAAATTGAAAACGAACAAGTGGCGAAGCTGTCCGCCGGCAAGGAGATTCCCGAGTTTCAGCCGGGGGATACGGTGGTGGTCAACGTCAAGATCGTCGAAGGCGAGCGGAGCCGCGTGCAGGCCTATGAGGGTGTCTGCATCGGCCGCGCCGGCACCGGCATCAACGAGAATTTCACCGTGCGCAAGATTTCCTACGGCGAAGGCGTCGAGCGCGTCTTCCCGCTGTATTCGCCGATGATCGATTCGATCAAGGTGGTGCGCCGCGGCCAGGTGCGCCGCGCCAAGCTCTATTACCTGCGCGGCCGGCGCGGCAAGGCCGCCCGCATCTCCGAGCGTCAGGACCACAGCGCGGAAGCGGCCGGCGGGGCCAAGACCGCCGCCGAGTAAACGACAGCTGGATCCATGAGTAAGCCCCGCACGCTCTACGACAAGATCTGGGACGACCATCTGGTTGACGAGCAGCCGGACGGCACCTGTCTGATCTATGTCGACCGTCATATCGTGCATGAAGTGACAAGCCCGCAGGCGTTCGAGGGCTTGCGGCTCGCCGGCCGCAAGGTTCATGCGCCGGACAAGACGCTGCTGGTCGTCGACCACAACGTGCCGACCACCGACCGGCATAAGCCCAATCCCGATCCGGAGAGCGCGACGCAGATCGCCTACCTGGCCGAGAACGCCAAATTCTTTGACCTCGAATATTACGACGAGTTCGATAAGCGCCAGGGCATCGTCCACATCATCGGCCCGGAGCAGGGCTTTACGCTGCCCGGCGTGACGCTGGTGTGCGGCGACAGCCACACCGCGACCAACGGCGCATTCGGCGCGCTGGCCTACGGCATCGGCACCTCGGAAGTCGAGCACGTGCTGGCGACCCAGACGCTCATCCAGACCAAATCCAAGAACATGCGAGCGGTGGTCGACGGCAAGCTGCCGCCCGGCGTCACCGCCAAGGATATCATCCTCGCCATTATCGGCGAGATCGGCACCGCCGGCGGCACCGGCTACGCGCTGGAATATGCCGGCGAGGCGATCAGCGCGCTGTCGATGGAAGGCCGCATGACGGTCTGCAACATGTCGGTCGAGGCCGGTGCCAAGGCCGGCTTCATCGCGCCCGATGACAAGACCTACGCCTACCTGAAAGATCGTCCCAAGGCGCCGAAGGGCCAGGATTGGGACGCAGCGCTGCGCTACTGGGCGACGTTGCGCTCCGACGACGGCGCGCGGTTCGACCGCGAGATCAGGCTCGACGCCGCCAAGCTGCCGCCGCTCGTGACCTGGGGCACCAGCCCCGAGCAGGTCATCTCGATCAGTGGCCGGGTGCCGCGCCTCGACGACATCACCGACGAGAACAAGCGCCAGGCCGTGGACCGCGCGCTCAACTATATGGGGCTCAAGGGCGGCGAGAAGATCACCGACATCGCCATCGATCGGGTGTTCATCGGCTCCTGCACCAATGCCCGCATCGAGGACTTGCGCGCCGTCGCCAAGGTGGTCGACGGCAAGACCGTCAACGCCAATGTCAACGCCATGGTTGTGCCCGGCTCCGGCCTGGTCAAGGAGCAGGCCGAGGCGGAGGGGCTCGACAAGGTCTTCCTCAAGGCCGGTTTCGAATGGCGCGAGCCGGGCTGCTCGATGTGCCTTGCCATGAACCCTGACAAGCTCGCCCCCGGCGAGCGGTGCGCCTCGACCTCGAACCGCAATTTCGAGGGCCGGCAGGGCTACAAGGGCCGCACCCATCTGGTGTCGCCCGCCATGGCCGCCGCCGCCGCGATCGCCGGACATTTCGTCGACGTGCGGGAGTGGAATTAGCGGCTGTTGCCGACGGCACAGCGCCAGCAGTCATGAGCCCCGTGCCGACTGGATGCCCCGCCGGTGCGGGGCATGACAACCGCTAGCCCCGCACCCACCAGCAGCGCATCTGCGGAAACAGCACGGTGCCGCTCGGCCGGTTCTGGATCTCGTACCAATCGACGCAGCGGCGGTAGAGCAGCGGCCGCGGATTGATCTCGATGCGGGTCCGCGGGCGGCGCGGGGGCGAGACCGACGGCTCGCTTTGTCCCGCGGACGGCGAAGTCTGGGCCGCCGCACGCCGCGGCACGGCAACCGCCGCCAGGGCGGCGACGGCCATGATCACGATCAGCAGTTTCGGTGACATTCGCTGCATCATGGGTGAGCCTATTATCTCGCTCATGGCCGCGGAAGCGGGAATCCGGACGCCGGGCTCCGCCGGCGCGAGGACGAGCGAACACCTGCGATCCGGGCTACATTACGATTATGGCCGATCTCGCATCCGATCCGCTGGCCTGGCGTCCGGCCAAGGCACCCTCCCTCGCCGCGCTTGAAATCCTCGCCGGCGCGGTGTTTCGCCATCTGCCGAAAGGGTTTCGCGACCTGTGCGCGGGGGTCGTCATCCAGGTTGACGATTTTCCGACCGAGGAGGTGCTCGATGCGATGGGGGCGGAGACCGAGTTCGACCTGCTCGGGCTGTTCCAGGGCGTCGGCCTGCCGTTCCGCGCGGACAGCGCGCCGGCGCAGATGCCGAATATGATCTGGCTGTACCGCCGGCCGATCCTCGATTATTGGGCCGAGAACGACGAGACCCTGGGCGACATCGTCCAGCACGTGCTCATTCACGAGATTGGCCATCATTTCGGCCTGTCGGACGCCGCCATGGCGGCCATCGAGAAGGCGGCCGGATAGCCGGAACAAGCAAAGGGGCACATCATGAAAATCGACGGCGCCTGCGCCTGCGGCGCGATCAAGATCGAGGCCGAAGCCGATCCCGAGAAGGCGCAAATCTGCCACTGCACCGATTGCCAGACCGGCACCGGCTCGGCGTTTCGGGTTTCCATCCCGGCGCCCGGCGCCACGTTCAAGATGACCGGCCAGCCCAGCATCTATGTGAAGACCACCGCCGACAGCGGCAAGCCGCGCGTTCAGGCCTTCTGCGGCACCTGCGGGTCGCCGATCTATTCGACCACGCCGGGCGAAGGCGTGCAGCCGTCCTACACGGTGCGAGTCGGCATCCTGCGCCAGCGCGATCAGCTCAAGCCGCGGCGGCAGAACTGGTTTCGCTCGGCGCGAGCCTGGGTCACCGAACTGGGCGCGGTGCCGAAGAACGACAAGCAGGCGCCGGCATGAAACGGCCTTCGGCGATCGTGCTATAACGGCGCGGCGCGGCTGCGCGCGCCATCATCGGCAAGGAAGCATTGCCATGCTCATCACCGTTTTTCGCTCTCGCCTGCGACCCGGAGTCCGCGACGAATATGTCGCCCTGGTCGACCGCATGACCGAACTCGCCGCAACGATGCCGGGCTACATTTCGCACAAAGGTTTTTTCGCCGACGACGGCGAGCGCGTGACCATTGTCGAATTCGAGCACGCGGAAGGCCTGCGGGCCTGGCGCACCAATCCCGAGCACATCGCCGCGCAAAAATTGGCGCGGCAGAAATATTATACCGCGTACCACGTGCAGGTGTGCACGCTCGATCGCGAATCCAAATTCCGGGCCGAGAATGCCGTAGACGCCGCAGCGGCGGCGATGGCGACCGCCCAGGGTTGACCGGCCGGCCGCGTCGCGCCATTTACAGGCGCTCAGGTGCCCAGTCACAAAGCTTGCAAGGACCAAGGATGGAAAAGTTCACCGTGCTGGAAGGCGTCGCCGCGCCTTTGAAAATGATCAATGTCGATACCGACATGATCATCCCCAAGCAGTATTTGAAAACCATCAAGCGCACCGGCCTCGGCACCGGCCTGTTCGCCGAGAAGCGCTATCGCGACGACGGCAGCGAGAACCCGGATTTCGTGCTCAACAAGCCGGCCTATCGCAAGGCCAAGATTCTGGTCGCCGCCGACAATTTCGGCTGCGGTTCGTCGCGCGAGCACGCGCCGTGGGCGCTGCGCGATTTCGGCATCACCTGCGTGATCTCGACCTCGTTCGGCGACATTTTCTACAACAACTGTTTCAAGAACGGCGTGCTGCCCATCAAGGTGTCGCCGCAGGACCTGGAAAAGCTGTTCGACGACGCCGAGCGCGGTGCCAATGCGACGCTCTCCGTCGACCTCGAAAAGCAGGAAATCCGCGGCCCCGACGGCGGCGTGGTCAAGTTCGATATCGATCTGCATCGCAAGAAATGCCTGCTCAACGGTCTCGACGATATCGGCGAGACCATGATCAAGAAAGACAAGATCGACGGCTTCGAGGCCAAGGCCAAAGCGGCGCGGCCTTGGGTCTAGGATATTGGGTGTAAGATCTTGGGTCTAAGGTCTTGGGTGTAAGATCTTGGGTTACGCCGCTTCGACGTGGACCACGTCGTAGAGCGCCGGCTCGGCCTCCTGCACCAATTGGCCGAAGCGCGGCCACTTGTTGCGAAACTCGGGGGAGTGATGTGCCGCGGCAAGTTTCTCCGCGTTCATCCATTGCACGTAGTTGACGACGTGGCTGCCGTCCTTGCTGCGGTGCAGATTGACGGAGACGAAACCGGGCTGCGTCGCCATGAACCGGGCGCGTTCGATCATCAGCCTGAGGACTTCGTCCTGGCTGTCCGGCTTCAGCTTCACGGTGGTGATTTGCGTGCAAATGCCATTGCTCTCGCCTATCTCGGTCATGGCTGCGTCCTCCTGCTACCGAGACGATAACGCATGGCGGGGCCGCGGGTTTCGCCGAGCGCGCCGCATCCGAAGACGCTAACAATCCCGGTCGCCGTCGCGGCGTCGGACCCATCGTCGGACCCATGAACCGAGCATGAAACCAGTCATTTCCGTCTCGCACCTTAACAAGACCTACGCCTCGGGCTTCCAGGCGCTCAAGGACATCAACCTGGATATCCAGCACGGCGAGATATTCGCGCTGCTGGGTCCGAACGGCGCCGGCAAGACGACGCTCATCAATATCATTTGCGGCATCGTCAAGCCGTCGACCGGCACGGTCACGGTCGACGGCCACGATATCCTGACCGAGTACCGCGCGACGCGGGCGCAGATCGGGCTGGTGCCGCAGGAACTGACGACCGACGCCTTCGAAACGCCGCCCGCCACCATGCGGTTTTCCCGCGGCCTGTTCGGCAAACCGCCCGATCCGGCGCTGATCGAAAAGGTGCTCAAGGAACTGTCGCTGTGGGACAAGAAGGACTCCAAGATCATGACGCTGTCCGGCGGCATGAAGCGCCGGGTCATGATCGGCAAGGCTTTGGCGCACGAGCCGCGCATCCTGTTTCTCGACGAGCCGACCGCCGGTGTGGACGTCGAATTGCGCAAGGACATGTGGCAGCTGGTGCGCACGCTGCGCGCCTCCGGCGTCACCATCATCCTCACCACCCATTACATCGAGGAGGCCGAGGAGATGGCCGACCGGGTCGGCGTCATCAACAAAGGCGAGATCATCCTGGTGGAGGACAAGGTCGCGCTGATGCGCAAGCTCGGCCAGAAGCAGCTCATCCTTGACCTGCGCGACCCGCTCGAGGCGATGCCGCCGGCACTGTCGGCCTATCGGCTGACGCTGGCCGCCGGCGGCAAGCAGCTGACCTACAGCTACGACACCACCGGCGAGCGCACCGGCATCACGACCTTGCTCGACGACCTGCGGGCGGCCGGCATCCGGTTCAAGGATTTGCAGACGACGCAAACCTCGCTGGAGGACATCTTCGTCGGTCTGGTGCGGCAGGGCTCGGGAGGCGCACGATGAATCTCTATGGCGTGCGCGCGATCTATGTCTACGAAATGGCGCGGACCGGGCGGACGCTGTTCCAGAGCATCGTCTCGCCGGTGATCTCGACCTCGCTCTATTTCATCGTGTTCGGCGCCGCGATCGGCTCGCGCATCACCCAGATCGACGGCGTGTCCTACGGCTCGTTCATCGTGCCGGGGCTGATCATGCTGATGCTGCTGACGCAAAGCATCACCAACGCTTCGTTCGGCATCTATTTTCCCCGCTTTGTCGGCACGATCTACGAGCTGCTTTCGGCGCCGGTGTCGCCGTTCGAGATCGTGCTCGGCTATGTGGGCGCGGCGGCGACCAAGTCGATCGTGCTGGGCTTCATCATCCTGGCGACGTCGGGCTTGTTCGTGCCGCTGCACATCCAGCACCCGGTCTGGATGCTGGCGTTCCTGTTGCTCACCGCAGTCGGTTTCAGCCTGTTCGGCTTCATCCTCGGGCTGTGGGCCGACGGCTTCGAGAAGTTGCAGATCGTGCCGCTGCTCATCATCACGCCGTTGACGTTCCTCGGCGGCACGTTCTATTCGACCAGCGTATTGCCGCCGTTCTGGCGCACGGTGACGCTGTTCAATCCGCTGGTCTATCTGATCTCAGGTTTCCGCTGGAGCTTTTTCGGCGTCGCCGACGTCGACGTCGGCGTGAGCCTGGCGATGACGCTGCTGTTCCTGGTGATCTGCATGGCCATCGTCTGGTGGTTCTTCAGGACCGGCTACCGGCTCAAGAACTGAAACCCACCCGCGGGCAGGCGCGACATCCGTCGGGCGGTTGCCAAGCCGACGGCGGCGCGCACACAATGTGCCGCGGCGGAAATCTGGCAGCCGATCGGGCAGCGCGCCGGGCCGCTCGGCGGCGCGTCGATTTGAGATCGCTGATGGAAACCTACTGGAAGCGGCAGCGCCGGCGCTACATCAAGCCGTGGCTGAAAAAACTCGAGGGCTGGAAGCAGGTCTCGTTCAACGGTGTGCGGGTCCACTTCAAGAAGCAGCTCGACGGCGGCGGCAAGAGTTTCGGTCAGGACTTCATCCCGTTCCTGCAATTGCGAGGCATGCCGCGGCAACGGCGGGTGTTCGAGTGGTGCACCGGGCCGGGGTTCATCGGATTTTCGCTGCTGGCCCACGGCCTTGCCGAGACGCTGTGCCTCGCCGACGTCAACCCCGAAGCGGTTGCGGCGTGCCGGCGGACCATCAGCGACAATCATCTCGGCGAACGGGTGTCGGTCTATCGATCCGACAATCTACAGGGCATTCCTGACACCGAGCGATGGAATCTCGTCGTCAGCAACCCGCCGCATTTCGCCGATGACTGGATCGGCGACCTGTGCACCTATGACGATGACTGGCACCTGCATCGCGAATTCTTTGCCAGTGTCGGCGGCTTCCTGGCGCCGGGCGGCGTGGTCGTGCTGCAGGAAAACAATCGCGGCTCAACCGTCGAAACCTTTCGCCCCATGATCGAGGCCGCCGGGCTTAGCATCGTGTTCGTCGCCGAATGCCGGCCGCAGCGCTCGCTGTACGATCGCTTTTACTTTATCGGCGCGATGCGCCGCGGTGATCCGCCGCCGCCCTGGGCGGCAGGACCGCTCTCCTGAATTGACTGCGGCGCGATTGACTGCGGCGCGAAATTGATCCCAGCGCGCCGTAATGTCGTCACCGCGAGGTCTCGTTCCGCAGCTCGGCCACGGTTTTGTCGGTGACCTCGGATGCCACGCTGCCGAAGCGGCCGGTGACGTAGTTGGCGACGGCCGCGATGTCGCCATCCGAATAGGCTGCGCCGAAGGCCGGCATCGAGATGATGCCCGGCGGGGTGTGCCGCACCGTGCCGGAGATCACGATCTGCGCCACATTGGTGGCGGTGCGGTCGTTTACCGCCCGGGTGCCGGCAATCGTGGCGAAGGGCGAGAGCGGACTCACCCCGGTCCAGTCGTGGCAACTGGCGCAGGCCTCCTGGAATACCTTCTTGCCACGCGCATCCGCCGTTGCGGCGCCCGCCTTGGGCGAGGGGGGCGCCGGCGGTGCGATGGTTGCCGGCAGGTCGGGCGAAGCGACCGCCGGCACGCTGCGCACATAGGTTGTGAGCGCGCGAATGTCGGAAGGCGCCACATCGCTCAAGCTGTGGTCGACGGCCTCGCCCATCGGCCCCGACGCCGTGCCGCGGCCGCGAGCATGACCGGCCGACAGATAGGCCGCGACTTCGTCATCGCTCCACGCGCCAATGCCGGAGCCTGCGTCGGAGGTGATATCGAAGGCGTGCCAGCCGGCGGTGATGGCGCCGCCGTATTTTCGCCGATTGTCGAGCGCGAAGGCGAGATTGCGCGGCGTATGGCATTCGCCGCAATGCGCCAGCGCCTCGGCCACATAGGCGCCTCTGTTCCACGCGGCGCTTTGCGCCGGGTTCGGCCGAAAGCGGGCATTTTCGTTGAATGCCAGCGACCACACTCCCATCAGCCAGCGCTGATTGAACGGAAAACGCAGCGTGTCCGCCGGCGCGGCGGAATTCACCGGCGGCAGGCTGAACAAATAGGCTTTGATGGCCAGCGCATCGGCGTCGGTCATGTAGGTGTAGGAGGTAAACGGCATCGCCGGATAAAGCCGCGCGCCGTCGCGGCGGATTCCCCGCTGCATCGCGTCGAGAAAATCCTGATCGGTGTAGTCGCCGATCCCGGTCGCCTTGTCGGGCGTAATATTGGTCGAATAGAGCGTTCCGAACGGCAGCGGAAAAGACAGGCCGCCGGCGTAATTCTTGCCCCCCGGAACGGTATGACAGATCAGGCAATCGGCCGCCCGCGCCAGATATTCGCCGCGTTTGACCACGTCCGCCTGGGCGAGATCTGCAGGCACGCCGGTCGGATCGGCGGCATGATAGTCCGCCAGCGCCACCGTCGATCCGCCGGCAAACGCCAGCGGTCCCGGGTTTAGCATTCTCCAGCCGATCGCGGCCAGGGCGATCAGGACGACGACCACAATGGCGATGATGGTGCTGCGTCGCATGACACTTACGCCTTCTTGCCCGCCGCCAAAGCGGCGCGGTCGATCGGCAGCCGGCGCAAGGCGACGCCGGTCGCGGCGTAAAGCGCATTGCGCAACGCCGGCGGACCGGCGGTAGCGCCGGTCTCGCCGATGCCGCCGGGATCCTCGCCGCTTTTGATGACGTGCACGTCGATCCGCGGCGCCTCGTCGATGCGCAGCATGCGATAATCGTTGAAGTTGGATTGTTGCACCCGCCCCTTGGCGATGGTGATCTCGCCGAACAGCGCGGCGGTCAGGCCGAAGATCAAGCCGCCTTGCACTTGGGCGACGATGGTATCGGGATTGACGGCGATGCCGGTGTCGACCGCTGAGGTCACCCGGCGCAGATGCACCTCGCCCTGATCGTCGACCTCGGCCTCGACGACGGTGGCGATGAAGCTGCCGAACGACGGCTGCGCGCACACGCCACGCCCGGTGCGGGCCGGCAGCGGCTGGCCCCAGCCGGATTTTTCCGCGACGAGATCGAGCGCAGCTTTCAGACGTGGATTGTTGTCGAGCATGCCGCGGCGGAAGGCGATCGGATCCATGCCGACCTTGCGCGCCAGTTCGTCCATGAAGCATTCGGTGGCGAACACGTTGTTGTTCGGGCCGACGCCGCGCCAGAAGCCGGTCGGCACCGCGGGCGGCTCGGCGCGCACGTATTCGACCTGACGGTTGGGAATGTCGTAGGGCATGTCGACCGCGCTATCGACCGCGTCGATATCGATGCCGTCGTTGAAAGCACCCGGCAGCCAGCGCGCCATCACCGATGAGCCGGTCACGCGATATTTCCAGCCAACGATCTTGCCATCCGACACCGTCGCCGCAATGACGTCGCGATAGGCCGGGCGGTAGATGTCGTGCTGGATATCTTCCTCGCGCGTCCACACCACCTTCACGGGTCCGTCGACCGCTTTGGCGACGCGCACGGCGTTCGCGACCATGTCGGCTTCGAGCCTGCGGCCAAAACCGCCGCCGATCAGATGGTTGTGCACGGTGACCTTGTCGATCGGAAGGCCGGCGGCGTCGGCGGCGGCCGCTTGGGTGCGCGTCATCACTTGGGTGCCGACCCAGATTTCGCAGGCGTCCGGCGTGACTTGAACCGTGCAGTTCAGCGGCTCCATGGTGGCGTGCGCCAGGAACGGCAGCTCGAATTCAGCGTCCAGTCTGTCGCCTTGCGACAGACCCTTGGCGATGTCGCCTATGGACTTCGCCACCACGCCGTCCTTCTTGCTCGCCGTTCGCAAATCATCCCAGATTTCGCTCGAGTTCACGCGCGCGTTGGCGCCCTCGTTCCAGGTAATGACCAGCGCGTCGAGCCCCTTCATGGCGGCCCACATGTGATCGCCGACGACGGCGACCAGATCGTCAAGCACGATGATCTTCTGCACGCCGGGGATGGTCTTGGCCGCACTGTCGTCGACATGGTCGACCTTGCCGCCGAACACCGGACATGCCGCCAGCGTCGCGAACTTCATGCCGGGCAGCATGGCGTCGATGCCGTAGACGACCGCGCCGTTGGCCTTGCCGGGCGTATCCAAACGTTTCACCGGTTTTCCGATCAGGGTGAAGTCCTTGGGGTCCTTCAGCGGCGGATTCTGCGGCACCGGAACGTTGCTCGCCGCGTCCGCCAGATCGCCGTAGGCGAGGGCGCGCTGCGTGGCGGCATGAATGACCTGGCCGTTGGCCGCGGTGCAACTTGCGGGATCGACCTGCCATTGCCGCGCCGCGGCCTGCACCAGCATCGCCCGCGCCGCCGCGCCGGCATTGCGCAGCGGCTTCCAGAACGCGCGAATGGAGTTGGAATTGCCGGTGACTTGAATGCCGAAGAGGGGATTGCCGTAGAGCTTGTCGTTGGGCGGTGCATGCTCGAGCACGACCCGCGCAAAATCGGCATCGAGCTCTTCGGCAAGGATCATCGCCACCGCCGTATAGACGCCCTGGCCCATCTCCACCTGCGGCATGACCAGCGTGGTCTTGCCGGTGTGATCGATGCGGATGAAAGCATTCGGCGCGAACTGGCCGGCCGTCGTGTCGGGAGCCTGCTCGTTCGCCGCCTGCACCGGAAGACGGAAGGCGAGCACGAACGCCCCCGCCAGGCCGCCCTTCAGGAGACCGCGTCGCGACGGAGCTTGCCCAAGTTTTTCAGGAGCAGGTCGTTCGGGAGGAAATTCTTCGGAGGCCATTTTTTCGAGAGGATACATCGACGGCCTCCTATGACTGACGGTCACTCGCGGCGCGTTTGATCGCCTCGCGGATGCGCACATAGGTGCCGCAGCGGCAAATATTTCCCGCCATTGCCGCGTCGATATCGGAGTCGTCAGGATGCGGCGTGCCGGCAAGCAGCGCCGCCGCCGACATGATCTGGCCGGACTGGCAATAGCCGCACTGGATGACTTCCAGGTCGAGCCAGGCCCGCTGCACCTTCGCGCCGGCGACAGTGGCGCCGACGCTTTCGATGGTGGTGATGGCCTTGGCCCCGATCGAGCCGACCGCCAGCAGGCAGGATCGCACCGGCTTGCCATCGACATGCACTGTGCAGGCGCCGCATTGGGCGATGCCGCAGCCGAACTTCGTGCCTGTCATCCCGAGCACGTCGCGCAGGACCCAGAGCAGCGGCATGTTGTCGGGAGCGTCGTAAGTCCTGTCCTGGCCGTTGATTTTCAGTGTCGGCATGGCTCCGGCCTGCTGTCCGACCTCACCGAAACGAACCCGGTAGACGACATGGTGGCGTTGTGGGAATACCGCAATGGGCCGGCGCGGCGCGCCACCGCATGGCAGTCCGGCGTCACGCCGGCTGGTTTTGCCGCGTGTTGGCAATCGCGTCGGCGATCGCCACCGTGCGCCGCGCCATCTCGGCGTGCAGCCGCTCGACCATGCGGCCGTCGATCTGGATGACGCCCTTGTTGTCGTTTTCCGGCAGGTCGAAGGCGGCGATCAATTTGCGTGCGGCCGTCACCTCGTCCGGCGTCGGCGCGAACGCCTCGTTGCAGGGCTCGATCTGCCGCGGATGGATCAGCGTCTTGCCGTCGAAGCCGAGATCGCGCGCCTGCTTGCATTCCTCGACAAAGCCCTCGGTATTGCCGAGGTCGTTATAGACGCCGTCGAGGATATCGAGGCCGTAGGCGCGCGCCGCGGCGACGCAGGTCATCAGCCACGGCAGCATCGGGGCGCGGCCGGGCACGAGCCGCGCGCGGGTATCCTTGGCGAGATCGTTGGTGCCCATGACGAAGCCCGACAGCCGGGTCTCGGAATCCAGCGCCGCGGCCGCGATCTGACCGGCATTGAGCATGGCGAGCGGCGTTTCCATCATGGCCCAGACCCGCACATGCGGATCGGTGCCCATATCGACGAGCCGCGCCGCCAGATCCTGCAGCTGATGCGGATCGGAGATTTTCGGCACCAGCACCGCGTCGGGGCGGCCGCCGACCACGGCGTCGAGGTCTTCCACCCACCAGCGGGTGTCCAGCCCGTTGATGCGCACCAAAACCTCGCGGTCGCCGAAGCCGGTCTTGAGCGCCGTGACGATGGCCACGCGCGCCTGCGCCTTGGCCTCCGGCGCCACCGCGTCTTCGAGGTCGAGAATGAGGCCGTCGGCCGGCAGCTCGCGGGCCTTCTCCAGCGCGCGCGCGTTCGATCCAGGCATGTAGAGCACGCTGCGGCGCGGGCGGACGGTCATCTGGTTACTCCCACGGTTTACACACTAGCGGCGACGCAAACGGCATGCCAGCGTCTACGGTCATGATGGAAGGCTCAAAGCACGCATGGGTCGCGGGCGCAGATGGCTGTCCGGGGGGGTGGCTGGTCGTTTTTCGATCAGTTGCCGCACAGGGTCATCGCGCTCAAATCTTTCAGGAACTCGCCGATGCATTCAAAGAATCGGAAAAGCCCGAGCTAATCGCGGTCGACATTCCCATCGGCCTACCGAAGATTTCGCAGAAAGGCGGCAGATCAGCCGATATTGAAGCCCGCAAAGTTCTTAAGCTCCGAAAGTCCAGCATATTCCCAGCCCCCAGCAGGACTGTACTTAAAGCAGGATCGATCGGAGAAGCGAGGGAGATCGAAAGAAGAAATTCGAAGCCACCTAAGAGTCTAACTAAGCAGGTGTTCAATCTCTTGGACAAAATTCGCCAACTTGATGCGATCGCGGCTAGACGATTGGGGACGATCTTTGAGTGTCATCCCGAGGTGAGCTTTTGGGCGATGAACAATAAGACGGAAATGTCATTACCGAAGCGAAAATCGCCGGGAATTGATCAGCGGCACAACGTCCTGGTTCAAAGCGGGTACAAACTTTCATTTCTAACCACGCGTCTCGGTTCCTACAAAGAACACAGCTGGGATGACCTAATTGATGCATGCGCTGCCGCATGGACGGCAGAGCGAATTTTCAAAAAACGAGGCAATTCGGTTTCCTGGGGAGCCAGACGTTGATGAATGTGGGATTGATATGGCCATCTGGGCGTGAAAAAGCGCAATTGAGAGTAGAGCGGGAGCCGATCTTGTGATCGCGGTATCGGCCCATCGACGTCCCCGTCGATCTGCCGGCGCGGCTGGGTCTCGGCTCCCCGTCTTATCCGAGAAGTGGACCAGTAAGAGTGCCTTCTCAACTGGTTAGGCTCGAAAAGAAGCTTTCCCGTCCCCGGTAATCGCCCCATCTCAGCTGCCTATTTCGCCGTTCGCTCCTTTTGCCCCTATGACCCAATTCCGCCGAAGGCACTCGGCGCACAAGTTCAGGGAAACCAAAAGTTTGGTCATAGCTTCCTCCTCTTGAAAGAAGTTTCGACCAACGATTCGGAGTTTAGAACAGAGCAGGAACCTGTCAAGCCGCCTTTTGCTTCGCCGTGATCAGCTTGCGATTGATCAGGCACTCGGCGATCTGGATGGCATTGAGCGCCGCGCCCTTGCGCAGGTTGTCGGAGACGATCCACATCGCCAGTCCGTTCTCGACGGTGGCGTCCTCGCGGATGCGGCTGATGTAGGTGGCGTCCTCGCCGGCCGCCTCGTAGGGCGTGACGTAGCCGCCGGGTTCGTGCGAATCGATGACCAGGCAGCCCGGCGCGGTGCGCAAGATGTCGCGCGCCTCGTCGGCCGTGATCTCATTCTCGAATTCGATGTTCACCGCCTCGGAATGGCTGATGAACACCGGCACGCGGACGCAGGTCGCGGTCAACCTGATCTTCGGATCGAGGATTTTCTTGGTCTCGACCACCATCTTCCACTCTTCGCGGGTGTAGCCGTCCTCCATGAAGGTGTCGATCTGCGGGATGAGATTGAAGGCGATGCGCTTGGGAAAATTCTTCGGCACGATCTCGCCGGTCTGGAACACCGCCTTGGTCTGCGAAAACAGCTCGTCCACCGCCGCCTTGCCGGCGCCCGATACCGACTGATAGGTCGCGACCACGACGCGCTTGATCTTGGCCTTGTCGTGCAGCGGCTTGAGCGCGACGACGAGCTGCGCGGTCGAGCAGTTCGGGTTGGCGATGATGCCGCGCTTGCGGAAGCCTGCGACCGCGTCGGCATTGACTTCCGGCACGATCAGCGGGACGTCGGAATCGTAGCGCCAACACGACGAGTTATCGATCACCACCGCGCCGGCGGCGGCAATCTTCGGCGACCATTCCTTGGATACGGCGGCGCCCGCCGACATCAGACAAATATCGACGCCGGCGAAGTCGTAATGCTCCAGCGCTTTGACCTTCAGCGTGCGGTCGCCATAGGAGATTTCCGTGCCCAGGCTGCGCCGCGAGGCGAGGGCTGCGACTTCGTCGACGGGAAACCTCCGCTCGGCCAGAATGTCGAGCATTGCACGGCCCACATTGCCGGTCGCGCCGACCACGGCGACGTTGTAACCCATCGTTAACTCTCCATCGAAAATTCGCGGCCGGGCGGGCGCCTTCGGAACCGGAGCGGAAGCGCTTCTAAGCGAGAACCAGCGCGAACACAACGTCACTGCGAGGGGACGTGCGGCCGGCCTCGTACTCGCTGTCTGACGATATCCGCGCCACCACGGTGCGTGCCCTTGCCTATATGGGTGGTCTTGCGGCCCTTGCCGTGGGCGCGGCCGGCTATTTTCACCTGCCTGTCGGTATTGCGGCCGTCGGTGCGGCGCCGCGGCCGGCCTGGATCAACGTCGAGCGGCCGTATCCCGCCTTCGAGTTGCGCATGCCCGAGCTCACGCCCGGCGCCTTCAATTACGCCATCTTGCGCCGCCCCGCCGACGGCGCCCGCAAGGACGTGCTGAGCTGGGGCGGACCGGCGGCAGCCGGTCCCTATGTGTCGGTCGAGATCTTCCGGCCCGGCGCCGCGGGCGAGCGCTTCCTCGACGCGCCGAGCGAGATTGCCGCGCGGATCATCGGCTTCAAGGTGACCGACGACGTCAAGCCGGCCGGCCAGATCGACAGCAAGTTCGGCCCGGCGCCGCTTGTCGATTTTGCCGTCGCATCCGGCGGCAAGGAGCGCCGCTGCCTCGGCTTTGCCCGGCCATTCGACCAACCCGCCATGCAAATCGCCGGCTGGTATTGCAGCGCCGGCCAGGAGGTGGTCGATCGCGCCACGCTCGCCTGCGTGCTCGACCGGCTCACCTTATCGGCCGGCGGCGACCCGCATGCCGACGAAGTCTTCGCCCGCGCCGAAGTCAAGCGCACCTTCTGCGGCCAGCGCAGCCCGATCCTGGCCGCGACGCCGGAGCGCGCGGAGCGCATCGCGCCGTCGCGCGGCGCCAAGCTCGTGCTGCGCGGACGCTTGCCGCAGCACTGAGCCGCGGGTCGGATGGCCCGTGCGGAACCCGGTGGCGGGGGGCGCCGTTGACGAGGCGCTGTTGCGGGCGGCGAAAGCCGGCTACACTGCCGGTCCGGGAGAGCGAGGAGCCATGCGCCTATTCGCCGTCAGTGTCGTCGCTTTGGCCGTCTTGGCCGTCCAGGCAGACGTCGCCACCGCCGCGCCGAAGCGGCACCTTATGGTGGAGCGGACCGCCAGCGGCACGGTCATCCAGCCGACCAGAACCATCATCCATCACGAGGATGGCTCGACGACCGTCATCGTCATTCCGCGCCAGCGCTCCTATCTCGACACCGGCACCGAAGTGTCGGTGGGTGATCGCAGCTTCAAGGACTACATGCTGCCGCCGGGCGGCGACCCGGGGCGGTCGAACTGGTTCTACGGTCCGGATGTCCAAGGGTTCGGCGGCTACCCGCTGCAACCGCTGTATATTCCCGGCATCAACAGCGCCACGCCGTTCTGACGGGCGCCCGGCGTCCCTGGCGGCCGACTACGGCGCCATCCGCTCCAATTCGCCGACCACCGCCGCGCCCATTTCGGCCGTGCTGACGACCTTGGCGCCTTCCGACTTGATGTCGGCGGTGCGCAGCCCGTTGGCCAGCGTCGCGGCGATCGCGGCGTCGAGCCGGTCGGCCTCTTTGCCCATATTGAACGAATAGCGCAGCGCCATGCCGAACGAGGCCAGCATGGCGATCGGGTTCGCCATGCCTTTGCCGGCGATGTCGGGCGCCGAGCCGTGCACCGGCTCGTACATGGCCTTGCGGCGCCTGGTCTTGGCGTCGATCTCGCCCAGCGAGGCCGACGGCAGCATGCCGAGCGAGCCGGTCAGCATGGCGGCGACGTCCGACAGCATGTCGCCGAACAGATTGTCGGTGACGATGACGTCGAACTGCTTCGGCCAGCGCACCAGCTGCATGCCGCCGGCGTCCGCCAGCATGTGCTCGAGCTGCACGTCCTGGTATTCGCGCGCATGGACCGCTTCGAGCACCTCGTGCCACAGCACGCCGGTCTTCATCACATTGCGCTTTTCCATTGAGGTCACTTTGTTGCGCCGCTGGCGCGCCAGCTCGAAGCCGACGCGGGCGATGCGCTCGATCTCGTAGGTGTCGTAGACCTGGGTGTCGATCGCACGCTTCTGGCCGTTGCCGAGATCGGTGATGGTTTTCGGCTCGCCGAAATAGACGCCGCCGGTCAGCTCGCGCAGGATGACGATGTCGAGCCCTTCGACCGCCTCGCGCTTGAGGCTCGAAGCATCGGCCAGCGCCGGATAGACGATCGCCGGCCGGATGTTGGCGAACAGTCCAAGCTCCTTGCGCAGCCGCAAGCAGGCCGGCCTCCGGGCGTGCCTCGAACGGCACCTTGTCCCATTGCGGCCCGCCGACGGCGCCGAAAATCACCGCATCGGCGGCATGCGCCTTGGCCATGGTGTCGTCGGTGATGGCGACCTTGTGGGCGTCGTAGCAGGCGCCGCCGACCAGCCCATCCTCGGTCCGGAAGTCGGCAACGCCGCGCGCGGCATAAAAGCCCAGGAGCCGCTTCACTTCGGCCATCACTTCCGGCCCGATGCCGTCGCCGGCGAGAAGGAGGAGTTGGTGGGTCGGCATCGAGCGAAACCCTTGCAAACGATGAATGGGGAGAGAGTGCTAATGGCCGAGCGGGCCGATGGCAACCGTCGGAAAAACCCCGTCCGCCGTAAAAATCGTTGAACAAAACTAGTCATATGACTAGTTTGAGTTCGAATTGGAGGAAGACTAATGCAGACTTGGCCCGTTCAGGACGCTAAGGCGCGGTTCAGCGAATTACTCGAAACCTGCCTGCGGGACGGTCCGCAGCTGGTCACCCGACGTGGCGAAAAGGCCGCAGTGCTTGTTCCTGTGGCGCAGTGGGAGCACCTGACGAACGCCGCCAAGCCGACACTCAAAGAACTTCTGCTGTCCGATGTCGGCCGGGCGGATTTGCAGATGCCGCCGCGCGGCAAGCTGCGTCGGCGCGCCCGGCGTTCCTTCGCCTGAGCACAATGTACCTGCTCGACACCAACGTGGTCTCAGAGCTGAGGCGGACGCGACCGCATGGCGCCGTAACGGCCTGGCTGCGGACGCTCGCGGACAGCGACATTCACATCTCGGCGGTAACGCTCGGCGAAATCCAGGCGGGCATCGAGCTCACCCGCGAGCAGGATCCCGCCAAGGCAGCCGAGATCGAAGCATGGGCCGACGGGCTGCTCGAACTAGCGAACATCCTTCCGATGGACGCAGCAGCCTTCCGGATGTGGGCGAAGATTATGCACCGGCGTTCCGATGCTCTGGCCGAAGACGCGATGATTGCCGCCACGGCGCGGGTGCATGGACTGACAGTCGCGACGCGAAACCTGCGGGATTTTCAGGGACTGGGAGTGGAAATCTTCAATCCCTATTCGTTCGGCTAATGGTCCGGCGCCCTCATTGCCACGCCGCCTCGTTCTTCTTCTCGTAGTCGTGAAAGGCCTTCTGCAGGCCGCCGAGCACCTCCGCCGAGGTCTCGAACATGGCCTTGGCGCGAGGCTCGTCGATTTTCTCGATGTCGCTGCGCAGGTGGTCGATCAGTTCCTGGAACCGCGCCGCAACCTTCTGCACATGGTAGCGCGGGTTACGCTGCTCGTTCTGCGCGCTTTGTTTCTGTTGCATGACACACCTCCGATGTGGGTCGCTGCAGCTCAACAGGCCGCGGCCGGCGAAGTTCCGGCGCGGCGAAGCGGCCGAGCGGCGACGAGTTCCCTGGCACGCCGAAACGTCAAAGCCCGCTGAACCAGTTGTAGCCCTGGTTTTCCCAATAGCCGCCGGCGTCGTTGTTCTGCACCCACATGGCGGTGACGTATTTCGGGTTCTTGAACCCGAGCTTGGTGGGAATGCGGATCTTGATCGGAAAGCCGTAGGCGCGCGGCAAGGTCTGATGATCGAACTTGAGCGTCAATTGGGTCTGCGGATGCAGCGCCGTCGGCATGTCGATGGTGTTCGAATAACCCTCGGCGCATTGGAACCAGACGTATTTGGCGGTGGTATCGGCGCCGATCATCTTCAGGAAATCGGAAAGCTTGACGCCTTGCCACGAGCCGATGGCGCTCCAGCCTTCGACGCAGACATGGCGGGTGATCTGGGAAACCTCCGGCAGCGTGTTCAGCTCCGCCAGCGTCCAGGGTTTCTTGTTGTCGACCAGCCCGCCGATTTCGAGCTGCCAGCTTTCGCCGTCGACGTCGGGCGCCTCGTCCTGCGAGTAATAGGCGTTGAACGGGAACGGCCGCGTGATGGCGCTTTCCGGAAATTCCGGCGCCAGCGTCGTTTCGCTGAACAGCAGGGCCTGGACGCGATCGTTGAAGCGCGAAATGACGCGCAGCACGTTTTCGGAACCGTCGCCGTCGACGATGTCGCAGCCGGTCAGCATCGCCAGCGCGCCGAGGCTCGCGGCGCCGCGCAGGAACAGCCGGCGCGACGATTGCGGCAACAGCTTCGCGGCGTCCTTGATCAGGAGCTTGGCATCGACGCCGGGCTTCTCCTTGCGCGGGCGGGACATCGTCGTCTCCTTCAGCGGCCGAGGATCATCGCGCGCAGGCTCTTCGGCACAAGGACCGCGAGCACCACATGGATCGCCAGGAACGCCACGATCGACGACATGGCGAAGAAGTGGACATAGCGGGCGAAGTCGTAGCCGCCGAACAGCGCAGTGAGGTATTTGAACTGCACCGGTTTCCAGATCGAGAGGCCCGACAGCACGATCACGATGCCGGCCACGATCACGCCGAGATAGAGCAGTCTCTGCACCGCATTGTAGACCGTGAGATCGTCGTGGGAGAGCTTGCCGCGCAGCGCGGCAACGGCATCGTGCACGACGTCGCGCGGCCGGATCGGAAATAGCTTGCGCCGGAAACGCCCGGTGGCGATGCCGAGCGTCACGTAGACGGCGCCATTGATCATGACGAGCCACATCGCCGCGAAATGCCACAGCAGGGCGCCGGCGAGCCAGCCGCCGAGCGTGAGATGGGTCGGAAACACCAGGAAGCGGAACAGCGGCGAGGCATCGTAGATCTGCCAGCCCGACGTGATCATGATCAGGATGGCGAAGGCATTGAGCCAATGCGTCACGCGGACCCAGCGCGGATGGATGAGCGGTCCCGACGCGCTGACGGGCAGACTGGATGACTCGCTCGCGGCCTCGATCGTCATGGTGCGCGGACCTATAGCAAAATGCCGATGCGGAACCGTCTCACATTGTCGTCAAGACCTCTCCCCGCGCCGCGGCCGGGGGAGAGGCGAGCCTTGGTTAACACCGCGGCTGCCGATTTGCGGCCGCGACATACGGCAGCAGCAGTTACGGCAGCAGCACGGCGTCGATGACGTGAATAACACCGTTCGATTGCAGAACGTCCGCGACGGTCACCATGGCGACGTCGCCCTTGGCGTCGGTGACAGTGAGCTTGCCGGGGCCGGCCTGCTTGACGGTGATGTCTTCGCCGGCGACGGTCTTGAGGTGCGCTTCGCCTTCGCCGTCCTTGACGGCCTTCATCAGCGAAACCGCGGTCATGCGGCCGGGCACGACGTGATAGGTGAGCACCTTCACCAACGTCGCCTTGTTCTCGGGCTTGAGCAGGTTGTCGACCGTGCCCGGCGGCAGCTTGGCGAATGCCTCGTTGGTCGGAGCGAACACGGTGAACGGGCCGGGGCCGGACAGCGTATCGACCAGGCCGGCGGCCTTCACGGCGGCGACCAGCGTGGTGTGGTCCTTGGAATTCACCGCGTTCTGGATGATGTTCTTCGACGGGTACATCGGCGCGCCGCCGACGGTGACGGTCTTCTCGGCCATCTGAGCGAAGGTCGGCGCGGCGGGCGCCACGGCCGCCGCAAAGGCGAGAACGGCCGCGCCGGCCAGCAAAGCGAAACGCTTGGGCATGAGAGTCTCCATGTTGATCGGGATCGCGCGGCGAGCCGCCGGCGAGACGCGATGACTTCGGCGTCGTAATCAGTTACGGCGGTGTCGGGCGCGGGTTTCGCCGGCGCAGTCACGGCTGCGTGAAGGTCGCTGGCGGCGACTGCCGGCTTTCCCGCTGACCGGGCGTGGGCTATGACAGGCCCGCGGAATGCCGGATTCCGAAAGCCCCGCAATTGATCAAGGCGCCAATGTCAAAGACCAGTCCCGGCAATTTCTTTGAAGATTTTCGTATCGGCCAGGTGATCCGTCACGCCACCCCGCGCACCGTCACGGTCGGCGACGTGGCGCTCTATACCGGGCTGTTCGGCAGCCGCTTTGCGGTGCAGTCGTCGGACGCCTTCGCCAAGGCGATCGGCTATCCGCGGGCGCCGATCGACGATCTGCTCGTCTTCCACGTCGTGTTCGGCAAGACCGTGCCCGATGTCTCGCTCAACGCGGTCGCCAATCTTGGTTATGCCGGCTGCTATTTCCGCAGCCCGGTCTATCCGGGCGACACGCTCAGCGCGCTGTCCGAAGTCATCGGGCTGAAGGAGAATTCGAGCCGCAAGACCGGCATCGTCTATGTGCGCACCACCGGGTTCAACCAGGATGCCAAGCCGGTGCTCGAATATGTGCGCTGGGTGATGGTGCGCAAACGCGACGAGGCCGCGCCGGCGCCCGGCGATCACGTGCCGCGCCTGCCGACCGTGCTCGATCCGAAAGTCCTGGGCGAAGCCTGTCCGCCGCTCGACATCCCGGCCTACGATCTCGCGCTGGCCGGCAGCCCCTATCGGTTCGGCGATTACCAGGTCGGCGAGCGCATCGACCATGTCGACGGCCTGACCGTCGAGGAGGCCGAGCACCAGATCGCGACCCGGCTTTACCAGAACACGGCGCGCATCCATTTCGATCTCTACAGCGCCAAGAAAGGCCGCTTCGGCAACCGGCTGATCTATGGCGGCCACGTCATCTCGCTCGCCCGTTCGCTGTCGTTCAACGGGCTGGCCAACGCCTTCCACGTCGCCGCCATCAACGGCGGCCGCCACGTCGCGCCGCTATTTGCCGGCGGCACGGTGTTTGCGTGGTCGGAAGTGCTGGCCAAGGCGGAGCTGCCCGGCCGTGACGACGTCGGCGCGCTGCGGCTGCGCACCATCGCCGCCAAAGATCACCCCGGCGACGATTTTCCGCAAAAGTCCGGCGACGATTACGACCCGTCGGTGCTGCTCGATCTGGATTACTGGGTGCTGATGCCAAGGTGACAGGGATCAGGAAATCAGGGATCAGAAATCAGGCGAGGCGTCATATTGATCCCTGATTCCTGATTTCTGATCCCTGCTACGCCCTCAAGTGCTCGACCAGCTGCCGCGCGTAGAGCGGCAGTTCGGCCATGTTGCGGATGCAGATCGTCAGATCGCGCACCGCCCACGGATCGGTCAGCGGCACGATGGCGATGGCCATGGTCTTCGACACCCGGCGCGCGGTGGTCTCCGGCACGATGCCGATGCCGACCTTGCACTCGACCAGCCGGCACACCGCATCGAAGCTGCGCAATTGCACGCGCAGGCGCAACGGCCGGCCGATACGGACCGCCTTCGCGGCCAGGAAGCGCTGCAGGGCGCTGGCGCGGTCGAGGCCGACGAAATCGTGGTCGAGCACGTCCTCGAAACCGATCCTGGCCCGCTTCGCCAGGGCATGGTCGCGCGCCACCACCAGCACGAAGCGGTCGCGGCGGAACGGATAGGTTTGCAGCCCGCCGGCATCGACCGTGCCGGCGATGACGCCGAGATCGGCGACGCCTTCGGCGATCAGTCCGACGATCTCGTCGCTCAAGCGCTCTTCAAGGTCGACGCTGACCGTCGGATGCGCCGATAGAAACGAGCTCAGCGCTTCCGGCAGGAATTCGGTGAGCGCATTGGTGTTCGACAACACCCGGATCTGGCCGGCCAGGCCGCCCCCATAGGCGCCGAGATCTTCGTGCAGGCGCTCGGCCTGGCGCAGGATGGTGCGCGCATGCTGCAGCAAGGTGCGGCCGGCTTGGGTCGGCGTCACGCCTTGGCGCCCGCGCGTGAGCAAAGCGACGCCAAGGGCATCCTCCATGTTGCGGATGCGGGTCGAGGCCGCGGCCAGCGCCAGATGAGCGCGCTCGGCGCCGTGGGTGATGCTGCCTGCCTCGACGACGTGGCGAAACAAGCTGAGATCGGCGAGATCGAATCGCACAGGAAAGATGATGCCTTCGTATTCTGCGAAGTCAGGCTTTCAATAATGCCCATTGCGCTGTAACTTCTCAAGGCTATCTTTCGTTGACTGCGAAATCATGCTGCGGCGTGGCGGCGGTCTGGCTCGGTGCTGCATTGCGACACGAGCGCAGATTGGATAGGAACGATGCCAAGCTCGGCGCCGCGCCGGGCGAATTCGGATAGGCACAATGGCCGAAACACGTTCGCTCGAAGGACGTCCCCGGACCGAGCGGCCGCTGTCGCCGCACCTGCAAATCTACCGGCCGACGCTGACCATGATGATGTCGATCGCGCATCGCATCACCGGCATGGGTCTCTACTTCGGCACCCTCATCGTGGCGTGGTGGTTCATCTCCGCCGCCGGGCCGAACGGCTATGCCAGGTTCGAATGGTTCATCGGGTCCTGGATCGGCCGGATTATTCTGTTTGGCTACACCTGGGCGCTGATCCACCACATGCTGGGCGGCATTCGCCATCTGATCTGGGACACCGGGCGGGGCCTCGGCCCCGTCGAGCGCGAGTGGCTTGCCGGCGCGAATTTGGCCGGGTCGATCGCCATCACCATCATCCTGTGGATCGTCGGGCTGCTGGCGATGGGAGGATCGCCGTGAGCGAGCCCGCGCATATCCGAACGCCGCTGGCGCGCGCGCGCGGTCTCGGCGCCGCCAAGTCCGGCACCGCCCAGTTCTGGCGTCAGCGCCTGACGGCCGTCGCCAATGTTCCGCTGACCATCGCGGCGGTGATCATTCTGATCATGCTGCTTGGCCGCAACCAGGCTGCCGTGGCGCAGATTCTGGGCTCGCCCGCCGTCGCCATCATCATGCTGTTGTTCATCGCCTCGATCACCACCCACATGCGGATCGGCATGGCGGTGGTCATCGAGGACTATGTGCACGGTGACACCGCGAAGCTCGCCTTGCTGATGGCCAACACGTTCTTTTGCGTCGTGGTCGGCCTCGCCGCGGCCTTCGGCATTCTCAAACTCTCGTTCGGATTGTGACATGGCAGAAAGCGGATCGAACGGCGGCGGCGCAGCGCCGGCCATCAACGGCCGGGCCTACAAGATCGAGGATCACAACTACGACGTGGTGGTGATCGGCGCCGGCGGTTCGGGTTTGCGCGCCGTGGTCGGCTGCAGCGAAGCCGGCCTGCGCACCGCCTGCATCACCAAGGTGTTCCCGACCCGCTCGCACACGGTGGCGGCGCAGGGCGGCATTGCCGCGGCGCTCGGCAACATGGGCGAGGACGATTGGCGCTGGCACATGTACGACACCGTGAAGGGGTCGGACTGGCTCGGCGACCAGGACGCCATCGAATATCTGTGCCGCAACGCGCCCGAGGCGGTCTACGAATTGGAGCACTGGGGCCTGCCGTTCTCGCGCCGCGAAGAGGACGGCAAGATTTATCAGCGGCCGTTCGGCGGCATGACCACCCACTACGGCAAGGGCACCGCGCAACGCACCTGCGCCGCCGCCGACCGGACCGGCCACGCCATGCTGCATACCATGTACGGCCAGGCGCTGCGCCACGCGGCGCAGTTCTTCATCGAATACTTTGCCATCGATCTGATCATGGATGACGATGGCCGCTGTCGCGGCGTGGTCGCGCTCAATCTCGACGACGGCAGCATCCACCGCTTCAGCGCGCAGATGACCATCCTGGCGACCGGCGGCTATGGACGGGCCTATGCGTCGTGCACCGGAGCGCACACCCAGACCGGCGACGGCAACGCCATGGTGCTGCGCGCCGGCCTGCCGCTCGAGGACATGGAATTCGTGCAATTCCATCCGACCGGCGTCTACGGCGTCGGCGTTCTCATCACCGAGGGCGCGCGCGGCGAAGGCGCCTATCTGGTCAATGCCCAGGGCGAGCGGTTCATGGAGCGCTACGCGCCGTCGGCCAAGGACCTGGCGTCACGCGACGTCGTGTCCCGCGCCATGACCATCGAAATCCGCGAAGGCCGCGGCGTCGGGCCGAAGAAGGATCATATCTACCTGCACCTCGACCATCTCGACCCGAAGATCCTCGCCGAACGGCTGCCCGGCATCACCGAATTCGGCGCGCATCTTCGCCGGCGTCGATCTCACCCGCGAACCGGTGCCGATCGTGCCGACGGTGCATTACAACATGGGCGGCATCGCCACCAATTATCATGGCGAGGCGGTGATCAAGAAAGACGGCAATCCCGACCACATCGTCCCCGGCCTGATGGCGCTCGGCGAGGCCGCCTGCGTCTCGGTCCATGGCGCCAACCGGCTGGGCTCGAATTCGCTGATCGATCTCGTCGTGTTCGGCCGCGCCGCGGCATCGCGCTGCGCCGAAACCCTCACGCCGAACGACAAGCATCCGGAGCTGCCGAAGGACTCCGCCGATCTGGCGCTGTCGCGGCTCGACAAATTCCGCAACGCCTCCGGCAGCACGCCGACCGCGCAGCTTCGCACCCGGATGCAGCACATCATGCAAAACAATTGCGCCGTGTTCCGCACCGGCGAGGTCTTGCAGGAAGGCTCGAAGCTGATCCACGAGGTGTTCGACGGCGTGACCGATGTCCGCACCACCGACCGCTCGCTGATCTGGAATTCCGATCTGGTCGAGACCCTCGAATTCGCCAATCTGATCGAACAGGCCGTCGTCACCGTCGATGCCGCGGTCAATCGCACCGAAAGCCGCGGCGCCCACGCCCGCGAGGATTTTCCCAACCGCGACGACAAGAACTGGATGAAGCACACGCTGGCCTGGCTCGACATCAAGACCGGCAAGGTCACCATCGACTACCGTCCGGTGCACACCTACACGCTGACCAACGACGTGTCCTACATCGAGCCCAAGGCGCGGGTGTATTGAGGTCTCCAACATGGTCCAGTTCACGTTGCCGAAAAATTCCAAGGTCACCGAAGGCAAGGCCTGGCCGCATCCGGCCAAGGCCAAGACCGAGCGCGAGTACCGCGTCTATCGCTGGAATCCGGACGACGGCGCCAATCCGCGCGTGGATACCTACTACGTCGATACCGGCGATTGCGGACCGATGATTCTCGACGGGCTGATCTGGATCAAGAACAACGTCGACGCCACGCTGACCTTCCGCCGCTCCTGCCGCGAGGGCATCTGCGGCTCGTGCGCGATGAACATCGACGGCACCAACACGCTGGCTTGCACCAAGGCGATGAGCGACGTCAAAGCCACCGTGAAGATCTATCCGTTGCCGCACATGCCGGTGGTGAAGGACCTCGTCCCCGACCTGACCAATTTCTACGCCCAGCATGCCGCGATCGAGCCCTGGCTGCAGACCGTCTCGCCAACGCCGGAGAAGGAGTGGCGGCAGAGCCACGACGACCGGGCGAAGCTGGACGGGCTCTACGAGTGCATCCTGTGCGCCTGCTGCTCGACGTCGTGCCCGAGCTATTGGTGGAATTCCGAGCGCTATCTCGGCCCGGCGGCGCTCTTGCAGGCGCAACGCTGGATCGTGGACTCGCGCGACGAGGCGACCGGCGCGCGGCTCGACAACCTGGAAGACCCGTTCCGGCTCTACCGCTGCCACACCATCATGAACTGCGCCAAGGCCTGCCCCAAGCACCTCAATCCGGCGAAGGCCATCGCCGACATCAAGCGCACGCTGGTCGAGCGGCAGGTGTGATCTTCGCCACTGCCGCCCGCGTGGGAGTGGTCGAGCGACCCCGCCGGCGCTCGCGCCGCGGTCGGCGCACCGGGGCAGAACGAGCCTGCGTCGAACAATGGGAGGAGCCGATGCTCGACCATATGGGCTTTCCGGTTGCCGATTACGGGCGATCGAAGTCGTTCTATGAAAGCGCGCTGGCGCCGCTTGGCTATGCGTTAGTCATGGAGGTCGGGCAGACCGGCAACGAGCACCCGGCCGCGGGGTTCGGCGCCGACGGCAAGCCGGAGCTCTGGATCGGCGGCGAAGGCGGCCTCAACCGGATCATCCATCTCGCCATCGCCGCCAAGGATCGCGCCGCCGTCGACGCGTTCTATCGCGCCGCGTTGGCGGCGGGCGGCAAGGATAACGGCGCGCCGGGGCTGCGCCCGCACTATCATCCGAATTACTATGCGGCGTTCGTGTTCGATCCCGACGGTCACAATATCGAGGCGGTCTGCCATTCGCCCGCCTGATTTCGCGGTCTCGATTCGGGTTTCGCCTACAATTTCAGTTTTCGCTTCGGCGCTGCCCGAGCGTGCGCAGGCGCAGCGCGTTGAGCCGGATGAAGCCCTCGGCGTCGCGCTGGTCGTAGGCGACCTTGCCGTCCTCGAACGTCACCAGGTCCTGGTCGTACAGCGAATATTTGCTGTCGCGGCCGACCACCCCGACATTGCCCTTGTAGAGCTTGAGCCGCACGCTGCCGGTCACCAGCTCCTGGCTCCGGTCGATCGCCGCCTGCAGCATGTCGCGCTCGGGCGAGAACCAGAAGCCGTAATAGATCAGCTCGGCGTATTTCGGCATCAGCTCGTCCTTGAGATGCGCCGCGCCGCGGTCGAGCGTGATCGATTCGATGCCGCGATGGGCGGCGAGCAGGATCGTGCCGCCCGGCGTCTCGTACATGCCGCGCGACTTCATGCCGACGAAGCGGTTCTCGACCAGATCGAGCCGGCCGATGCCATGGCGCCGGCCGCGCCTATTGAGCTCCGTCAGCAGCGCCGCCGGCATCAAGCGTCTTGCCGTCGATCGCGACCGCGTCGCCGCGCTCGAAATCGACGGTGACGTATTCCGCCTGGTCCGGCGCCGCCGCCGGATCGTCGGTGCGCGAATAGACATAATCCGGCACTTCGTCGGCCGGGTTTTCCAGCACCTTGCCCTCGGACGAGGTGTGCAGCAGGTTGGCGTCGGTCGAGAACGGCGCCTCGCCGCGCTTATCCTTGGCGATCGGAATCTGGTTCGCCTCGGCGAAGGCCATGAGCGCCTCGCGCGAGCGGAAGTCCCATTCGCGCCACGGCGCGATGACCTTCACGTCGGGCTTGAGCGCGTAATAGGCCAGCTCGAAGCGCACCTGGTCGTTGCCCTTGCCGGTGGCGCCATGGGCGACGGCGTCGGCGCCGACCTTTTCGGCGATCTCGATCTGTTTCTTGGCGATCAGCGGCCGCGCGATCGAGGTGCCGAGCAGATATTGGCCCTCGTAGAGCGCATTGGCGCGGAACATCGGAAACACGTAGTCGCGCACGAACTCTTCGCGCAGGTCCTCGATGAAAATGTTCTGCGGCTTGATGCCGAGCGTCAATGCCTTGGCGCGCGCTGGCTCGAGCTCCTCGCCCTGGCCGAGATCGGCGGTGAAGGTGACCACTTCGCAGCCATAGGTGGTCTGCAGCCATTTGAGGATGATCGAGGTATCGAGCCCGCCCGAATAGGCCAGCACGACTTTCTTCACGTCCCTCTTGGCGGCGTCATTCGGCATCAAAGATCCTGACCTGGACCGGGACCATCATTCGAAGCGGCGCGGACTATAGCCGCGTGCGGTAGCGAGGCAAGCTGTTCGGGCAGTTGCCCCGGCGCAAAGGTGCCGTGGCGCTCGCGTCCGGTAATGCGGCCGCAGGCGGCGTACAGCGCGTCGCCGATGCGGGCGAGCCGATGCTCGATGACGCCATCGAGGCGGCGGGCCGCCGGCCAGCGATAGAGCAAGCCGTAGACGGCGAAGATCAGCAGATAGATCGCCACGCCGGCAAACACGACGTCGGTGAAGAAATGGCCGCCGCCGGCAATGCGCAGCACGCCGACGCCACTGCCGAACGCCAGCGCGCCGGCGGTGGCGAGCACGCGCCACTGCGGCGGCGCCAGCGCGGCCGGCGCCAGGGTCCAAAATGCGGCGGCCGGCTCGCCGGCGATGAACGAGCAATTGTTCGGGCATTCGCCGCGCGGATCCCACCACGGCGTGAACGCCCCGGTGCCGCCGAATTCGACAACGTCGATCGGGCGTACCCGGCCCCAATGATCCTTCAAGAGCGTATTGGTGAGCATGCCGGGACCGAGCGCCAGCGTCAGCGCCAGCAACAGCGCCGCGCGGCCTGTGATCAGCATGCGATGGTGCGGCAGCAACACCTTGCCGATGACGGCAAGCGCCGCCGGCGCCACCAGCGCGGTGACGATGAGCCGCGCCGCGTCGCGGCTGTGCTGCACCCAGAGCTGCGCGTTGACCACAAACATCGCGGTGGCGCGGTCGAAGAACGCGGCGGAAATATCGAGATCGAGCCGCGGATAGACGGCAAAGACGCCGCCCACCAGGGCGGCGACCAGGAGCGCGATGGCCAATCCGGTTCGGTTCATGGGTGGCGGCCCGCCGGCATTTCGCAACGCCTGGTCACGTCCAGATGCCCGCCCTGCGGCCGGCGAACAGCCAATAGACCAGGCCGCCGGCGATGCCGGCCGCGGCGAACACCTCGCGTTCGCGGGCAAGACCGCTGCCGGGCACCGCGACATAGCCGGCGAAATCGAGGCCGTAGGCCAGCGCCAGCGCCAACGCGCCGCCGATCGCGCCATAGAGGACGATCGAACGCAAGGCGAACCCTTCCGTCAAGGCGATCACCACAAGCGTCGGCAGCATCGCCATGGCAAAAATGATCACGGCGCTCACCGCGACGATCGTCCACAGTGCCGCCGACGGCATGTCCGGCGACTGCGCGGCAAGCGGGGCCAGATCGTTCCATCGCGGCGCCAGCGTGCCCAGGGTGAGGACCAGCGCGGCGGCGACGCAGGCCCCGATATAGCCGACGATCATCATGACGATGCGGAACACAGCCACCATGGTTGGCGTCGATCCGGCTAATCTTAATCCGTCATCGCCATGGCGCGCAGCGCCAGCCGCTCGCGGGCCGAGAGCTTTTCGGTCGCGCTCTTGAGCTGGCCGCAGGCGGCGAGGATGTCGCGGCCGCGCGGCGTGCGCACCGGCGAGGCATAGCCGGCGCTGAAAACGACCTCGGAGAATTTCTCGATCTGCGCCCAGTCGGAGCATTCGTATTGGCTGCCCGGCCACGGATTGAACGGAATGAGATTGATCTTGGCCGGGATGCCCTTGACCAGCCGCACCAGCGCCCGCGCGTCGGCGAGCGAGTCGTTGATGCCTTTGAGCATCACGTATTCGAAGGTGATGCGGCGGGCATTGGAAACGCCCGGATAGTTCCGGCAGGCATCGAGCAGCTCGCGCAGCGGATATTTGCGGTTGAGCGGCACGATTTCGTTGCGCAGCTCGTCGGTGACGGCATGCAGCGAGACCGCCAGCATGACGCCGATCTCGGTGCCGGCGCGGGCGATGTTGGGCACCACGCCTGAGGTCGACAGCGTGATGCGCCGCTTCGACAGGCTCAAGCCGTCGCCGTCCGCCACCACGTTGAGGCCGTCGCGCACCGCTTCGAAATTGTACAGCGGCTCGCCCATGCCCATCATGACGACGTTCGACACCAGCCGCTTTTCAGCTTCGGCGCCGCCTCCCTTTATCCCTTCCCCGCGCGCGGGGGAGGGATGGGTGGGGGTCCAATCGTCCAGCCGATCGCGCGCCAGCACCACCTGACCGACGATTTCGCCGGGCGTCAGGTTGCGCACCAGCCGCTGGGTCCCGGTGTGGCAGAACGTGCAGGTCAACGTGCAGCCGACCTGGCTCGAAATGCACAGCGTGCCCCGGTCGGTCTCCGGAATGTACACGCATTCGACCTCATGAGGCCGGCCGGGGGTCTCGCCCGGCAGCCGAACGAGCCATTTGCGCGTGCCGTCGACCGAAACCTGCTCGGCGGCGACCTCGGGGCGGGCCAGGGTGAAAGCCTGCGCCAGCGCCGCGCGCAAGTCCTTCGACAGCGTCGTCATCGCCTCGAAGTCTTGGGCGCCGCGCACGTAGAGCCAGTGCCAGATCTGCTGCAGCCGCATGCGCTGCTGGCGTTCCGGCACGCCGATGTCGCCGAGCGCCGCGGCGAGCGCGTCGCGCGACAGGCCGACCAGCGACGGCCTGGCCGGCGCCACGTAATGTTCGAGCGGCGTCTTTTCGACGAACGGCGCCGACCCGACGGCGTGGGAGGTGAGCGAAGCGGTCATGGTCACTAGATGGGGCAGACACCGCGCTGCCGACAGTACCGAATCGTAAGAACAGGAAGCCGGCTACTTGCAATCCTGGGTGACCCGGTCGAGCGCCTGGGTCAGCCCTTTGAGCGAATAGGTGTCGGTCGATGCGGTGCCCTTGACGGAAACGCCTTTCACCACCGCCGTATCGCCCTGGCGCATGGCGCCGACCATCTGCGCTTCTTCGGTGGAATTCTTGATCCAGCCGCCGTCCTGCTGGGTGTAGAGCGCGTACGAGGTCGAGCCGACCGCCACCGAGGCATCCGCGCCCGGCTTGAACGGGTAACCGATGATGATCGAGACCTCGTTCGCCACCTTGTCGGCCGGCCGCGTCGACACGAACATGAAGACCGGATTGCGCGGCCGATTGGGCGGGGTGGTCTCGGTGGAGCTCGGCTTGGCGATGGCGAAGCAAATCTTCTTGCCGCCGGGAGACGCCGTATAGGCGCCCCATTCGCCGTATTGGCCGAGCAGCGTTGGCTTGACCCCGCCCATTGCGGGCGGCACGGCGGGCTTTGCGGCGGCCGGGGCGGCAGCCGGCGCGGCGGCCGCGGCCGGCGGCGTGCCAGGCGGAGGTTTCGGCTTTTTTGCCGGCTTTTTTGCTGGAGCCGCGGCAGCGGGCTCGGCCGGCTGCTGGGCGACGGCGGGAATCGCGAACGCCGTCGCCATCAGCAACGACAAGACAATCCGCCATTGTTTATTGATTCGCATCGACCCTCGCGAACGCCCTTGCGCAATTGATAGCAAATCTTTTTTGCATAATCCAATTCGCCGTTCTGCATCGTGCGGTCGGCCGGGACTGCCGAACTCATCTGTTCCCCCGCCGCCGGCGAACGATTGGCAAAGTGTGACGGGCAGCACAGCCAAATCCCGCCTGCCACCCGCATACTCGACCCTGTAAGCGGCGCGTCCTGTTCGGCCGACAGCATGAATTGCGCGACTGCCGCCACGGGAAGCGCCACATCACGGCGAGAGGGTAGCGCGGCGTGACAACCTGGTTCGACAGCCATGACTCCCTGTTGCGCGGCAAGCCGCCGGCGGCGCGGGCCAACCAAGGCCCGCTCGACGATCTGTTGACCGCGGTCGGGACGGACCACGACGACGAAGCCTTCACCACCCTGTTCGATCATTTCACGCCCCGCGTGCACGCCCAGATGATCCGGCTGGGGCTCGCTCCGTTCGCCGCAGCCGACGTCACCCAGGACGTCATGGAGACGATCTGGCGCAAGGCGCACCTGTTCGATCGCAGCAAATCGGCCGCCGCGACCTGGGTGTTCCGTATCGCCCATAATCGCCGCATCGACGTCGGGCGGCGCAGCCGCGAGCAGAGCTGCGCGGCCGAAGCGCTGTTCGACATCCCCGATCCGGCCCCGGGCAGCGATGCCTGTATCGATGCCGCGCAGCGGGAAAGGCACGTCCATGCGGCGCTCGACGCCCTGCCGCCCGAGCAGTTCAAGATGGTGCAGCTGGCTTTCTTCGAAGGCCTGTCGCACTCGACCATCGCGGCGCGAACCAATCTGCCGATCGGCACCGTGAAATCACGCTTGCGGCTGGCATTCTCGCGGCTGCGCCGGTCGCTGCTCGACGCCGGGGTGGGGGAAGTCTAGCCGGTCCGCGGCCGAACCCGACGACGGCCGGCGGTGCCTGATCCACGAATATCGCCTTCCAATACTATCCGCTTCCAATGTCCGCTTGTTTCGTGGTTATGGATCGGGCGCCGCGGGTCCATGCCCGCGCCCCGGAATGATTGCGGCAGCCATGAAAGCCATTCTCTGCACCCACTTTGGCACCGCGGACGAGCTCGAACTGGCCGACATTGCGCAACCGCAAGCCGGTCCCGGCGAGGCGGTGGTGCGGGTTGCGGCGGCGGCGCTCAATTTTTTCGACACGCTGATCATTGCCGGCAAGTATCAGCACAAGCCGCCGTTTCCGTTCTCGCCGGCGGCGGAATTCGCCGGCACGGTGGAGAGTATCGGCGACGGCGTGACCGGGCTTGGGCCCGGCGATCGGGTGATGGGCTACATGGGCTGGGGCGCGGCGCGCGAGGCCGTCGCGGTCCCGGCCCGGCAACTCGTCAAGCTGCCGGAAAAGCTCGATTTCGAGCGCGCCGCGGGCCTCACCGTGACCTACGGCACGACGCTCTACGCGCTGCGCGAACGGGCGCAGCTCAAGCCGGGCGAGACGCTGGCCGTTCTCGGCGCTTCCGGCGGCACCGGACTGGCGGCGATCGAGCTCGGCAAGATGATGGGGGCACGCGTCATCGCCTGCGCCTCGTCCGAGGAGAAGCTCGCCTTCGCCCGCGCGCACGGCGCCGACGAAACCGTGAACTATGCGAAGGACGATCTACGCGATGCGCTGCGGCGGCTGGGCGGCGAGCATGGCATCGACGTGGTCTATGATCCGGTCGGCGGGCCTTATGCGGAGCCGGCGGTGCGCGCGCTGGCCTGGGAGGGTCGCTACCTGGTGGTCGGCTTCGCCGCCGGCGACATTCCGAAGCTGCCGCTCAATCTGGTCCTGCTGCGGGGCTGCGACATCCGCGGCGTGTTCTGGGGTTCTTGGACCAAGCGCGAGCCGCAGGCCCAACATGCCTTGATGGCCGATATCGCCGCGTGGTGCGCGCAAGGCAAGCTCAGCGCCCATGTGCACGCGGTCTATCCGCTTGCCGAGATCGCGACGGCGCTCAAAGCCATTTCCGACCGCAAGGTGATGGGCAAGATCGTGCTGCGCCCATGAATCACGCCCCATGAATTACGCCCCATGGGCTATGCCCATGAGCTACAGCCATGACGGCTGGTCGCCGCGCAGCCGCGCCAGCGCGCGCCGCGCCGCCTCGCGATGCTCCGGCCTGATGTGCGCGCGCACGACCTTGATGGCCGCCGCCAGAACCGCGGCATCGTCGGCGTAGCCGATCGCCGGAATGTAATCGGGGATCAGATCTGTCGGCAGCACGAAATAGGCAAGCGCCCCGATCAGCACCGCTTTCACGTGGAGCGGCGTCTGGCGGTCGAACGCGCAGTAGTAGGCGGCCAGCAAATCCTCGGCGAACGGCAAGCTCGCCACGACCTGTCCGGCCTTGCGCCAGAAGTCGCGCTGCAGCGCCTGCTCATTGGCTGCCAGGCGGCGGGTCAGCGCCTCGATGTTGCGCCAGGAGGATGCAGCCTGCCGTCGAAACAACATGGGCGACCCGCGACCCGAGGTGACCGCGAAATTGATGCCGGCAAAAGGCGGCGGCCGCAAGGCGATCGGCGCGTGACGCTCAGCCGGCGAGCTTGTCCATCATTTCGGCGAGCTTGACGTCTAGCTCGGTCAAGCCGCCGGCGTCGTGAGTTCGACAACGTGACGTCCACGGTCTTGTAGACATTGAACCATTCCGGATGGTGATCGAGCTTTTCCGCCACCAGAGCGGCCCGGGTCATGAAGCCGAAGGCGGCATTGAAATCGGCGAATACGAATTTCTTGGTGATCGCGTCGCGCCCGCCGACTTCGCTCCATCCTTTGAGCCGGGCGAGCGCGCCGCTGCGAGCGTCGCCGGTAAGCTTTGCGGCCATGTGACTACTCCCGTCCGTAACGGCGATTTCATTGAGGGTGGTTGCGCCACTGTCGCAAATTTCCCGGGAAATCACTACCCAGCCAACATCGCCGTAAGCGCCAGGTTCCCGCGAGCTTGCTGGAAATCCCGATGGGCTGGTCCCTGAATTTCGGGCCGGTCGCCGGCACAGCGGTCCGCATCCATTCCGGCTGCTGCCGCGGCGCCGGCCGGCGCGTGACAGCGCGATGAAAGCCGCGCCGCGCCGCCCCCGTGGGCTCGGTGGTCGTGCCCGAAAGCTGTCGGCGCGCCCCGAACGTCAAAGTTGGGTCACAACCTCGAACCAAACTGGCGCTGAAATCTCACGCCGGGATTAACCAACGCGCCAAGTTGGCCGCTGAACCCGCTGAGCCGCTATGGCGTCTAAACCCACGACATGTGTTAAGATTAACCATGCCGCCGCTGCCAGGACGCCCGTCTCTTGCCATGAGGTTTTGGCTCGCCCGGCGCTCCGGCTCGGGTGGCGGGACGGGTTCATCCTCGGCCGCGACCGGCCGCCGACTGGGTAGAGCCATGAGCATCGGGTCGCTTGAACATATGATGCGAAATCGGGTCAGGATGTTCTTGCGGCATACCTGGCTGGTCACAATCCTCGGGACCCTGGTGCTCGGCGCCGTCATCTGGGCGGCGGTGTATTACACCAACAAAGCCACCATCACGCGGATCGCCGCCGGGCCGTCCGCCAGTTCCAACGCCAAGCTGGTCGCGGTTCTGGGCAAGTCCCTGGCGCAGAGCCGTGACAAGATCGAGCTGCAACTGGTTTCGACCGATGGCGCCAAGGCAAGCGTTCAGGCGCTGTCGGGCGGCAACGCCGATCTTGCTATCGTCCCCAGTACTCTGGGCAACTCGCCGGACTGGCCGGTGGTCGCGATCTTGCGGCAAAACGTGATCGCTTTCATCGTGCCGGCACCGCCGCCGCCGCCCGCCGCCGCTACGCCCGGCGCCAAGGCGAGCACGCCAGCCGCCACGCCGGCCGCCAAGAAGGCCGCGGCCACCAAGCCCGCCAAGAGCAGCAAGAGCACCAAGAGCAGCAAAAGCGCGAAGGCGTCGACCAAAAATTCCAAGAGCGCCAAAGCGAGCGACAGCGACAACGCCGACGATTCGGACAGCGCCGACGATTCCGACGATGACGGCAAACTGAAAAAGGTGACGCAACTCGCCGGCAAGCGCGTCGGCGTGGTCACCGGCAACGAAGCGACCGCTGATCTGCTCGACCTCGTCCTCAATCACTACGGCGTGCCGCTGGCGCAGGTCCAGGTGTCCCAGATCGATCCCAAGGATATTTTCGACGCGGTCAAAGCCAACAAGGTCGATGTGCTGTTTGTTGCCGGGGCAGCGACCGGACAGGCCGTCGACGACGCGGTCACGGCCGCGACGCAAAACGGCGCGCCGCCGACATTTATCGACATCGATCAGGCCGACGGTATTTCGAAACGCAATCCGGCGTTCGATTCGATCAGTGTCGATGCCGGTACTTTCGGCGGCAACCCGCCGATGCCCGCCGACGACCTCAGCACCTTGAGTTTCGCCGAATATCTGGTGGCGCGCAAATCGTTCAGTCACAGCACCATCACCGAATTGGCCAAGGCGATCTACACGTCGCGGCTGGGCATCGCCTCGCAGATGGCCGGTGAAGTCAAGATCGAAGCGCCGTCGACCGACAAGGATGCCGACACCCTGGTGCACCAGGGCGCGTTGGATTATTTGAACGACAATTCGCAGGATTTCTTCGACAAATACGGCAACGACATTTTCTACGGCATGCTGATCTTCCCGGTGTTCGGATCGGCGATCGCGGGCGTGGCTAGTTATCTGCGCAGCGACAGCCGCACCCGCCGGCTGCGGCTGTTGCAGCGGGTGCTCGACCTGGTGCGCAAGGCCCACGCCGCGCAGACGCTGGAAGCGCTCGAACAGCTTCAGATCGACGCCGACAACCTCGTGATCTCGATCGTGCACCTGAGCGAGCATGAGGAATTCGACGAGTCCGTGCGAATGTCGTTCTCGTTCGCCCTCGACCAGTTGCGTTTCGCCGTCGCCGGGCGCCGCACCGCGATACTCGATCACACCGGCGTCGGCGACACCGATAGCGCCGGCAACGGCAGCGGCGCCGTGGCCGACGCCAAGGCGGCCGCCGCCTAGAAGGCTTTTTCAGCAGCCCGCTAGGCCGAATTGCGCAGCGGCGGCTGCGCCGGGCGGCGCGGCTCGTTGGTCCGGCTGTGGGTGGAATAGAACGAGGCGTTCTGTTCGCCGCGCACGGCCTCGCGTGCGAACTGGATGAGATGATGGGCGACGAAGCCCATTCCGAGCACTGCGTCGATCTGGCCATGGCGCAGCGAGTGGCGCACGGCGCGCCAGAACGGCCGACGATAATCCGACAAGATTCCGACCCGCACCACGATATTGCAGGCCAGCACCAACGCCGCCCGCAAATTGGTGATGGTGAGCTTGCCCCGCGCCGGCGTGATCATGCGGTGCGCATAGGTGGCCTCGACCTGATGGGCAAAGCGCGCGAACAACCGTTCGGGGTCGTAGGCGTGGGCGATGGCGCGCCGCCAAGTCGCCACCACCTCGTCATAGGGGCGGAGGAACCGCACGTTGCTTTCAAGTCCGGCGTCATCGGCGATGAGCCGGCCGTCGCGCTTGAGGCGATCCCAGAGCGGCGTACGCGGCAGGGCCTGCAGCAGATTGATGGTCAGGATCGGCACCTGCGACATATCGATGAAGGCCCTGAGCCGGTTCTCGCTGTCGGCCGTGTCGGTATCGAGTCCGAGAATGATGCCCGAGGTCACCTCCAGCCCGTAGCTGTTGAGCGTGCAGATCGCCTCCATCATCGGCAGCGCCGCGTTGTGCTCCTTGCGCATGGCCTTGAGCGCATCGGTATCGGGCGTTTCGATGCCGACAAAGACCGTGAGGAACTGTGCCTCGCGCATCAGCGACAGTATTTCGGTCTGCTTGGCGAGGTTGAGCGTCGCCTCGCAGGCGAATTGCAGCGGATAGGCGTGCTTGCGCTGCCACGCGATCAAGTGCGGCAGCATCTCGCGCGCCGCCTTGCGGTTGCCGATGAAATTGTCGTCGACGAAATAGACCACCGGCGGATGGCCCTTCTGCGCCAGCATGGCGTCGAGTTCGGCGATGATCTGTTCGGGCGATTTAAGCCGGGGCTGACGGCCGTACAGCGCCGGGATGTCGCAGAACTCGCAGCGATACGGACAGCCGCTGGAGAACTGCAGGCTGCCGATGAGGTAGCGGTCCATCTCGATCAGGTCGTAGGCGGGGATCGGGAAGGCGGCGAGCGGCAGGCGATCCTTGGTCTCGAACCGCAGTTGCGCCGGCGGCGGCGCCAGGCTGCCGTCGAGGCGGCCGATCAAGTCATCGGTGGCGTCGCCGAGCTCCCCGATGTGGAGATAATCGAATTCCGGATAGAGCTCCGGCGCACCCGACACCGAAGCGCCGCCCAGGACGGTGATTTTGCCGGCCTCCTTGGCGCGTCGGGCGATGTCGCGGATCTGCGGTGCCTGAATGTGCATGCCGCTGACCAGAACGATATCCGCCCAGGCCAAGTCGGCGCTGCGTGCCGGCGCGATGTTTTCGTCGATGAAGCGAACCGGCCAGGTTTCCGGCAGGTAGGCGGCAATCAGCAGCAGCCCCTGCGGCGGCATGAAGGCCCGCACCCGGTACATCAGCGGGTAGGCATGGGAAAAGGTACCAAACGACGCCGTATAGGCCGGAAATATGCAAAGAACGCGTCGTTGGCTGGTAATTGCTAATGGGCAGCGCATATTTTGCTTTTGTCCGACCGAACCCCGGTCCTGATAATAACTGCGAGTCATATCCCCCGTTCCGCATCGCAGCAATTGCGTCCCGGCGGCGGCTGACTATATTCCGGCCAAAGTCGCGGGCCCCCTTCGGGGCCCGTAACGGTTTATCGCGGGCTTCATGAACCTTCGCAACATCGCTATCATTGCCCATGTCGACCATGGCAAGACCACCCTGGTCGACCGGCTGCTGCAGCAATCCGGCTCGTTCCGCGAGAACCAGCGGGTCGCCGAGCGCGCCCTCGATTCCAACGACCTGGAGCGCGAGCGCGGCATCACCATCCTGGCCAAGGCGACCTCGCTGGTCTGGCACCAAACCCGCATCAACATCGTCGACACCCCCGGCCACGCCGATTTCGGCGGCGAGGTCGAGCGTATCCTCAACATGGTGGATGGCGCCCTGGTGCTGGTCGACGCCGCCGAGGGGCCGCTGCCGCAGACCAAGTTCGTGGTCTCCAAGGCCCTGAAAATGGGGCTCAAGCCGATCGTCATCATCAACAAGGTGGATCGCTCCGACGCCCGCCCGAACGAAGTCGCCGGCGAAGTTTTCGATCTGTTCGCCGCGCTGGACGCAACCGAGGAGCAGCTCGATTTCCCGATCCTTTATGGCTCCGCCAAGCAAGGCTGGATGGCCGAAAGCCCTTCTGGCCCCAAGGATCGCGGCATGGCGCCGCTGTTCGAACTGGTCATCGGCCACGTCGCGCCGCCGCGGGTCGAAGACGGCCCGTTCCGGATGTTGGGGACGATTCTCGAGGCCAATCCCTATCTCGGCCGCATCGTCACCGGCCGCATTTTCTCCGGTTCCATAAAAGGCAACCAGCCGGTCAAAGTCCTCGACCGCAACGGCGAACTGGTCGAGGAAGGCCGCGTCACCAAGGTGCTGGCCTTCCGCGGCCTCGAGCGGGTGTCGATCGAGGAAGGCTTTGCCGGCGACATCGTCGCCATTGCCGGACTGCCGGAAGCGTTCGTGTCGCACACGCTGTGCGCGCCGGAAGTGACCGAGCCGCTGCCGGCGCAGCCGATCGATCCGCCGACCCTGACCATGACCTTCCACATCAACGATTCGCCGCTGGCCGGCACCGAAGGCGACAAGGTCCAGAGCCGGGTCATTCGCGACCGCCTGCTGCGCGAAGCGGAAGGCAACGTCACACTGCGGATTTCCGAATCCACCGAGAAGGACTCCATGGAGGTCGCCGGTCGCGGCGAATTGCAGCTCGGCATCCTGATCGAGACCATGCGGCGCGAGGGCTTCGAGGTTTCGGTCTCGCGGCCCAAGGTGCTGTTCCAGCACGGCCCGTCGGGCGAACTGCTGGAGCCCATCGAGGAAGTCGTCATCGACGTCGACGAGCAGCACGCCGGCGTCGTCGTGCAGAAGCTCGCCGAACGCAAGGGCGAGATGGTCGAGATGCGCCCGTCCGGCGGCGGCCGGGTGCGGCTGATCTTTTACGCCCCGACGCGCGGGCTGATCGGCTATCACGGCGAACTGCTGACCGACACGCGCGGCACCGCCGTCATGAATCGCCTGTTCCATGCCTACGGCCCGCACCGCGGCGACATCGCCGGACGGCGCAACGGCGTATTGATCTCGACCGACCAGGGCGACGCCGTCGCCTATGCGATGTGGAATCTGGAAGACCGCGGCCCGATGATGATCGAGCCGGGTTGGAAGGTCTATCGCGGCATGATCGTCGGCGAGCATACCCGCGGCAATGACCTCGAGGTCAACGTGCTCAAGGGCAAGAAGCTGACCAACATCCGCACCCACTCCAAGGATGAGGCGATCCGCCTGACGCCGCCGATACGCATGACCCTCGAAAAGGCGTTGGCCTATATCGAGGATGACGAACTGGTCGAGGTGACGCCGAAGTCCATTCGCCTGCGCAAGAAGCTGCTCGATCCCAACGACCGCAAGCGCGACGAGCGGCGCAAGGAAGCCGAGCGGGTCTGAACATTTTCGATTTCCCATTTCGGCACACATCGGCCGGACCGGCAATACTTTCGGGCTTCGGCGCCGGCCGAACGGTTGCTGTTCGGGGGGGAATCGCCGCGACCGTGTCGGTTCTGCAACAGGCGGACGAGAACGCGAGCGCGCATGCGATTTTTCGCATTGCGGCGATGGCACGCCCGCCTGGATTCCGCTAATAATCCACATTGTTAACGTTTCGTGAATCTCGGCACTTGAAGCCTCTGGGATCAATTGCTTTGATCGCATCATGAGTACCGTCCTCATAGAGATTCGTCGCGCCAAGTCGGCTGATGCCGGCGCTGTGGCGGCCGCCCATGACGAAGCATGGCGGATGGCGTATCAGGGAATCATCCCCGGCACCGAGCTTGAAAAGCTGATCAATCGCCGCGGTCCGGCGTGGTGGGACAGCGCGATCCGCAAGGGCAGCCGGATTGCACTGCTGCAGTTCGGCGACAAAATCGCCGGCTATGCCAATTACGGGCGCAACCGGGCGCGCAGTCTTTATTATGACGGCGAGATCTACGAGCTTTATCTGCGGCCGGAGTTTCAGGGGCTGGGCTTCGGCCGCCGCCTTTTCACCGCCGCGCGCCGCGACCTGGCGCAGAGCGCGATGAAGTCGCTGATCGTGTGGGCGCTGTCGGAAAACGAAAACGCCGTGGAGTTCTATCGCGCGCTCGGCGGCAAGGCGGTGGCGCGCTCGTCGGAGAAATTCGGCACCCGCGTGCTCGATAAAGTCGCCTTCGGCTGGAATAGCTGAGTTCGTCAGATTTCCGGCGCCGGCAGCGCGGCCTGCATGCAGGCGGCGCGCAATGTATTGACCAACAGACAGGCGATGGTCATCGGCCCGACGCCGCCGGGCACCGGCGTGATGGCGCCGGCCACGCGGACGGCTTCGGCAAAACAGACGTCGCCGACGATGCGCGACTTTCCGTCGGTGCCGGGAACGCGGTTGATGCCGACGTCGATCACCGTCGCGCCCGGCTTGATCCAGTCGCCGCGCACCATCTCGGGCTGGCCGATGGCGGCGAACAACAGATCGGCGCGGCGGCACAATGCCGGCAGTTCGCGGCTGCGCGAATGCGCAATCGTGACGGTGGCGTGCTCGGCCAGCAGCAGTTGAGCCAACGGCTTGCCGACGATATTCGAGCGGCCGATCACCACGGCGTCGAGGCCGGCGAGCGAGGCATGCACGGTCTTGACGAGCTTGATGCAGGCGAGCGGCGTGCAGGGCACCAGCGTCGGTACGCCAGAACTCAGTCGCCCGGCGTTGTGCGGATGAAAACCGTCGACGTCCTTGTGGGGGTCGACGGCGGCGGTGACCAGAGCGGCATCGACATGGGGCGGCAGCGGCAACTGCACCAGGATGCCATGAACGGCCGCGATCGGCATTGAGCCTGCGGACGAGCGCGATCAGATCGTGCTCGCTCGTCGTTGCGGGCAGATGGTGATCGAACGGCCGCATGCCCGCTTCGACCACAGCCCGTGACTTGCTGGCCACATAGGCCTTGCTCGCCGGATTATCGCCGACCAGCACGACCGCCAGGCCGGGCACCAGGCCATGCCCGGCCGTGAGGCGCCGCGTCTCGACCGCCACGGCGGAACGCAAACCGGCCGCGATCGCCTTGCCGTCGATGATTCGTGCCGTCACGACGCTCAAAATACGTTGGGCAGGATGTAGATCTCGATGATGCGCTGAATGAAAATGATGATCAGAAAAAGGATCACCGGGGAAATGTCGATGCCGCCCAGATTGGGCAGCACATTGCGGATCGGCCGCAATACCGGGTCGGTAATGCGGTAGAGAAAATCGCCGACCATGGCGACGGCCGGGCTTCGCGTGTTCACCACGTTGAATGCCACCAGCCAGGAAAAGATCGCCATCGCGATCACGATCCACATGTACAGCGACAGGGCAATATCGATGACTTCAAACAGGGCGCGCATGGATGTTTTCGCTCGTCGTGCTGGCGGAACCTAGCGACTTCGCGGCGCGCGAACAAGCCGACGCGCCGCCGCCGGCGGCCGTCCTTGACAGCCTAGGGCCGCGGCCCTAAATGGCCCGCACTCGCCAAAAAGCCGGTAGCCCAGCCCTCCGTCAGCGGGGAGGGCAACGGTGCGGCGGGGCCGTAGCTCAGTTGGGAGAGCGCCGCAATCGCACTGCGGAGGTCAGGGGTTCAAATCCCCTCGGCTCCACCAGCCTTCGCGGCCGACCTTTGCGGCCACGGCCGCTTCGGTTGGCAGGGCAAGCCCTCGCGGTCGAGGCTGCTTCGGGTGGCGGTATCCCGCATAGGTGGTCTTCGCCCAAGCCGCCGGGTCCCCGTCTGGCTGGCCTGAAGCGTGCCAATGCGGCATCATATTCGCGACCCATTGGCCTGATTGAGTGCTTGGGCCTAATTGAGTGTTGGGGCTGATTGACTGTTTGGCTGATTGACTGTGCGCCGGGCTCAAGGACCTTCCATGCGATCTCATAGCTCTCAAATGAAGCGGTTCCTGCCGTGGTTGCCGAAATGGTTGGCGGCATTGCTGGCGCTCTGGCTCGGCGGCATCGCGGCGCCGGCCGCTGCGGCGCCGTGTGGCGGCGACTTCGGGGCCTGGCTCCAGGGCGTCAGTGCGGAAGCGGTTGGGCAGGGCATCTCGCAGCGCGCCATCCAATCCGGCCTAGCCACGGTGACCTACGACCCCAGCGTTGTCGCCCGCGACCGCGCCCAGGGCGTATTCCGGCAGAGTTTCGAGCAGTTCTCCGGCCGCATGGTGCCGCCGCGGATGGCCCGCGGTCAGCACATGATGCAGCAAAACGGACCGCTGCTCGGCCGCATCGAGCAACAATTCGGCGTGCCCGGCGGCGTCATTGTCGCGATCTGGGGACTGGAGACCGATTTCGGCGCCGATAACGGCAAGTTTCCCACCATCCGTTCGCTGGCCTCGCTGGCCTATGATTGCCGCCGGCCGGACAAGTTTCGCAGCGAGCTCATCGCCGCGCTGCAGATCATCAATCGCGGCGACATGAACGCCGCCGACATGCGCGGCGCCTGGGCCGGCGAGATCGGGCAGACTCAGTTCCTGCCGTCGTCCTATCTGAAATTCGCCGTGGATTACGACGGCAACGGCCGTCGCGATCTCATCCACAGCGTCCCGGACGTGCTGGCCTCGACGGCGAATTATCTGAAAGGTTACGGCTGGCAACGCGGCCAGCCGTGGGGCGAAGGCACGCCCAATTTCCAGGTGCTGCTGCAATGGAACGCGTCGCAGGTCTACACCAAGACCGTGGCCTATTTCGGCGAGCAGCTGTCCGGCCAGCGCTGAGGTTGCGCGGGCGCTCAAACCGTCGCTCGCGGCATTGGCTGCGTTGCCGGGCCGATCATCGGACCGACATCCAGCGTTCCAAAAACACGCTCAGCCAGGCCCGGGCGCTGTAATCGTAGACGGCGCGATCGGCGAAATGGGTATCGCGCGGCCGCGCGCCCGGCAGTTGCATGCGGTCGTGGCCGCGGGTGGTCCACTTGTGCATCATGGCGTGGGTGACGTCGGGATGGAATTGCAGCGCGAAGCCCGATCCGTAGCAGATCGCCTGCACCTCGAAGGTGTCGCCCTCGGCCAATAGCTCGGCGCCCGCCGGCACGTCGAAGCCCTCGCGGTGCCACTGATAGACGCATTCCGGCCACCGCTCGACGACGGCGAAGCCGGCCGCCGTCGGCCGGATCGGATAATAGCCGATCTCGGCATGGCCTTCCGGATGGCGAAACACCTTGCCGCCGAGGTGGTGGGCGAACATTTGCGCGCCGAGGCAGATGCCGAGGAACGGCTTGGCGTCGCGCAGCGGCACGGCGATCCAATCGATCTCGCGGCGGATGAAGTCGTCCGGGTCGTTGGCGCTCATCGGCCCGCCGAAGATGATGCCGGCGGCATGGTCCGCCATCGTCTCCGGCAGCGGATCGCCGAAGCGCGGCCGGCGCACGTCGAGCGGGTAACCGAGATCGCGCAGCGCATTGCCGACGCGGCCCGGCGTGGAGTGCTCCTGGTGCAGGATGATCAGGATCGGCTGCGGCATTGATGCGGCGATTCGAACGTCGATGAAGCGAACTCCTATCGTGATCAATGCCGATTTTGAAGCAGCCGGACCTTATCCTCCACCGCCGCGCGTGCCCTGGGTGCGCTGGTCGACCAGCCGCAACAACAGCGCGTTGGGAAGAAACCGCATCACCGCAACCGCGAGCTTGTTGCCGGCGCCCGCGACGGCGACGCGTTGGCCGCGCATCAGCGCGGCGTAGCCGATTTCCGCGACCCGCCCGGGCGGCAGCTCGATGATCTTGGCCGCCGCGGGGAGCTCCATCCCCGAGCGCGCCTGGAATTCGGTCGGCACCGGTCCCGGGCACAGCGCCGTGACCCTGATGCCGCGGCCCGCCAGCTCGTGATGCAGGGCCTCGCTGAACGACAGCACATAGGCCTTGGTGGCGTAATAGACCGCCATGCCGGGGCCGGGCATGAAGGCGGCAATCGATGCGACATTGAGAATGCCGCCGCGGCGGCGGGCGAGACTGTCGACGAAAGCGAGCGACAGTTCGGTGAGGGCGCGCACGTTGACGTCGATCATGGCGAGCTGCCCGGCGCGGTCGAGCGCGGCGGCCGGGCCGGCGAGGCCGAAGCCGGCATTGTTGACGACGAACTGTGGCTCGACGTCGAGCGGCAACAACTGCGCCGCGATCTTGGCGACGGCGTCGCGCTCTTCGAGATCCGCGGCCAGCACGATCGGCCGCGGCCGGCCCGACGGCGGCGATCCGGTCGGCCAGCGCCTGGAGGCGATCTTGGCGCCGCGCCACCAGGACGAGGTCATGGCCGTTGGCGGCGAACACCTGCGCCAGTGCGGCGCCGATGCCGGCCGAGGCGCCGGTGATCAGCGTGATCGGCTTCATGTCTCGCCGCCGACGCGGCGGCGCAGTTCGATCCGCTCGCGTGCCGATACGCCGAGCAGGTCGGCGGCGCGCCATACCAGATTGTCTTCAAGCTCGTCGCGCTGGCCGTCGGCGTAGACGATCTGCCACATCATCTCGACGATGCGGGCGCGGCCGGCGTCGTCGAGGGCGCGATTGAGCTGATGGGTGAAATGATAAAGGTCGACCGATTCGTGCTCGGCCGCGGTCGCCTTCTCGATCAGCTCGGCGGTCGCCGCGTCGTCGAGAGCGAAGTGCTGCTTGATCACCGCATGCAGCGTGTCGCGCTCGCTCTGCGACATTTCGCCGTCGATCGCCGCGGCGTGCACCAGCATGGCCGCCGCCGCCAGACGGTAATCGTTGTCGGCAAACTGGCTCGGATGTTTCTCGCCGTCGACGAAATCGGCAATGAAGCTCCTGAAGGATTCGAACATAATGCTCCCGTGAGTGTGGGCCTGCGAGTGCGGATCTGGCCCATGGTCATATCGCAACGTCAGGCCCGTGGTTCAAGGCGGCCCGGCGGCGCGCCCGCGATGGAATGGCCTTGCCAACCGCGACGATTGTGCCTTTTCTTCCTCGGCGCGCGACCGGACAGCGAGATGCCAAAAACCGTGCGAACCCAGGTGGCGATCATCGGCGGCGGCCCGGCCGGGCTCCTGCTGGCGCACATTCTCGACCGCAACGGCATCGACAACATCGTGCTGGAGCGCCAAAGCCGCGGCTATGTGCTGGCGCGGATCCGCGCCGGCGTGCTGGAGAACGGCAGCGTCGCGCTGTTGCGCGAGGTCGGGCTTGGCGCGCGCATGGACCGCGACGGCCATCCGCATCACGGCTCGGCGATCGCCTGGGAGGGCCGGCCGCGGTTCTTCATCGACACGATGAAGTTCACCGGCAAGATCATGATGACCTACGGCCAGACCGCGCTCACCGAAGACCTCTATGCGGCGCGCGACGCCGCCGGCGGCCAGATCGTCGACGAGGCCGCCGACGTCCGGCTGCATGACATCGCGTCCGACGCGCCCTCCGTCACCTACGACAAGCACGGTCCGCAGCGCATCGATTGCGATTACATTGCCGGCTGCGACGGCTACCACGGCGTCAGCCGGTCGGCGATTCCGGCGGCGGTGCTCAGGACCTACGAGAAGAGCTATCCGTTCGGCTGGCTCGGCATCATGTCGCAGACGCCGCCGTATCCCGACATGGTGTATTGCTATCACAGCCGCGGCTTCGCGCTCGCCTCGATGCGCAATCCGATGCTCAGCCGCTATTACATCCAGTGCGATCTCGACGCCGATCTGAAAGACTGGCCGGACGAGCGTTTCTGGGCCGAGTTCAAGGCGCGCTGCCCGCCCGACATGGCGGCGCGCATCGTCACCGGGCCGTCGATCGAAAAATCCATCGCGCCGCTGCGCAGCTTCATCGCCGAGCCGATGCGCTACGGCCGGTTGTTCCTGGCCGGCGACGCCGCCCACATCGTGCCGCCGACCGGCGCCAAGGGCCTCAATCTCGCGGTGTCGGACGTGTTCTATCTGTCGCGCGCCCTGATCGAGGCCTACCGCAGCGGCAACACCCACCATCTCGAGCGCTATTCCGACACCGCGTTGCGCCGCGTCCTCGGCGCGGCGCGGCTGTCGTGGTGGCTGACCATGCTGATCCACCGCTTCCCCGACGAGACGCCGTTCGAGAAGGAGATGCGGTTCAACCAGTTCGATTATCTGCATGCCTCCGCGCACGCCCAGGCGTCGCTCGCCGAGCAATATGCCGGCCTGCCGTTCGAGGATTGAGATTTCCGTCCCGTCCATCCTGTGCTCGTAGGGGCACCCCTCGTGGGTGCCCGCCGTGCGGCGGTGTCCCGGCAACGAGCGGCCACAAGGGCCGCCCCTACGCGCCCCGATGGCGCAATCAGAATTCCTTCTCGCGACGCCTGCGCGCCCGAGTTTTGCCGACGCCCACTCGCATTTCTTTTTCCGAGCACGATCTTCGTCAGATTTGGCCGGCGGTGGGTCCGGCTTTCATCACGATCAGGCTCGGCACGTAACTTGTAGCCCGGATGGAGCGCAGCGAAATCCGGGAACGAAGTTCCAGCTCGGATGCCGCCCCCGGATTACGCTGCGCTCCATCCGGGCTACGAGCAAAAAGGAAGCGGAACGCCGAAAGACGCTGAGCATCATCCTCCGCAACTTGCGTTGCGGCGCTGCGCCCTGACCCGCGTGCGAGCAGCGCACGCCTTCCGGCGTTCCACCACGGCTCTCGCCAGAGGGACTCGCGCATCCCTTCAGCTCAGCTCGGGCCAGGCTTCCCGGGACATAGCGCCGATAAGCGGCGGGTTATCCCCGCCGGCGCCGGCCCCGTTTACAGCGACGCACCTCGCATGCCGGTCCTAGTGCCGGCAGGCATGATGCCCGAGCCGCCCGGGAGCGGCAGTGACGAGCCGCCGCCCGCGGGCACCGCACTCGCCCCGATCAGCCGGTGTCGCCGGCTGACGTCCTTGGTGAGCGAGACGCGCCGTAGGTAACTGAAATAGAGACAAATGTCAACTAGTCTCTACAGCGGCGACCAAATGAACTCCGCGACGCGATCTTAGCCGGCCTTCCGAGTTCGAGTATTGCGGAAAAAGCGAGCGTTGGGGTCCACTCGCTTGAAAGCCCCCGTCAAATTCAGACGCATCTGTATGATATCTTCAGTGACAGAAAATTCATCCGATGCTTCTGCTTTTGTGAGTGCACGGCGAGCAATTGCCAGTGCTGCTTCCTCTGAAATGAGGAGTGCTGGACCAAGGTAATTTGCTTCCTCCTCCTACGTCCGATCGTATTGACGAGGAGTCGCGACAAACGAGTGTAAGCTCGGAGCGTGCGCCAATATGCAATGACTGAGTTCGTGGCTTAAATCCGAGGCTTGCCGTTTAGGCGAATGTCCGTCGTTGATCACAATAAGACGCCACAGACCCGATATGAATGTTGCGCCGGAGAATTCCCATAGCCCTTCTGGGCTGAGAAAGTACGCGGCTTGCGGATCGCTCTTTGCAAACTCCGAGAGCGTGTAGACTGGAACGCAAAGGTGTTCCGCAAGCCGCCAGGGACACAGGGGGCCATCCAACGGCACGCCAAGTTCAATACGGAACTGTCGCGCGTACCAATTTGCTTCTGCCTTAAACCCCCGCCGCAGCGTCATTAGTCCCTCTCACGAAAACTCTCATACGCCGTCTTAACTAAAGCCTCTAACGCCGTAGCTCCGCGAGTTGAAAGATTTGGATCGCCGCGCAGAATCGCCGTTATTACCGCTAGCGGTTCTGCCCGTTTTTTTACTTTTTTAGAGTTTCGGACGAATGAGTTTGCACTTAAGCCCGACCACACTATTAGCGCGGCCATACTGTCAACATCGGGACGACGCCCCTGTGCGAGTTGGGTTAGGGTCGAAGCACTCACTCCTGATTCCTCAGCGACTTTTTTCCAAGTAATCCTACGACTTAGCCGCTGGCCGTCCAACGCCGCATAGAACGCTTCTGCATCGAAGTCTCCGCTCATGATTTCACTCTTGCAATTTCCAACCACTCGTGCAACTAGGGGAGCAATTGCAATCTAGCAATCGGTACGCAAGGATGCAATCACCAGATTCAGGAAATAATGAGCCGATTTCAGGGGAAACTCGCTAAGCGCTTGCTGCACGATGCGCTGAGACAGCAACGAACACTCGTTGCCTGTGAACCCGCTATTTCTATGCTCGCCAGCAGGTCTACGCTTCGCATTTACCCTCGAAACAGTCGCCTGATTATTCAGGACTCGGACGATAACCGCCTCGCTTTCATTCTACGCGGGCGGGTAGACATCTTGGTGAAGGGCCATAAGGTAGCCGAAAGGGTAAGCGGCCAACACGTTGGGGAGATGTCAGTCATAGACCCATCGGCGCGTCGTTCGGCTACAGTAGTGGCTATCGAGCAAACGGAAGTCGCCTGGGTCGAGGAAAAGGATTTTGCCAAAATTGCCTCGATTTATCCGGAGCTTTGGCGGGAGTTGGCCATAGAGCTGGCGAATTGGCTGAGGCAGCGAGGCGCGCTAATACGTGATCGGAACCCTGTTCCGGAAGTTTTCATTGGATCTTCTACCGAATTGCTGAAAGTAGCGAACTCCATCGAAAGAGTCCTTAAGCCAGATCCGGTTCGACTTAATCACTGGAAAAAGGGCGTTTTCGGCGCCTCCGAAGCAACAATCGAAAGTTTAGAAAAACTGCTTTCAAAATGTGACTTCGCGATTTTAATTTTGGCGGCAGACGACAAAGTGCGAATCCGAAACAAAGATAATATTGCTCCACGCGACAATGTCGTTTTTGAGCTGGGCCTGTTCATGGGAGCGATTGGCAGAAATCGCACATTCATGATGGTCGAGAATTGGACGGAATTGCGGATACCAGCCGACATTCGAGGAATTACGTACTTGCCTCTAAATACAAAAAACTCAAATTCGCTTCGAAAATCAATCGAACAGGCGGCTTCAGAAGTTCGTAAGCGAATTTCGGAAATCGGTTCGCGATAGGGCATCAATGGAGAGATGATATGAGTTGGAGCGAAGCGCGAAGTAGCAAGCGAATTCAAGAGCATCTGAAAACGGTTCCCAAATTCGACGAACGCGTCACGTTGGCGAAAGACGCCCGAGCAATGACTGAGGATCGTGGTCTGATAGCTGCGCTTCCAGCGCGAAGAGCCTCTGTCGTCGAGGGAGCCCACGTTTATGGGCAACTGCTCGATTTCGACAGGCTCGTTGCTGACCAGCATAACAACGAAACTGACCAATCACATCGCAACGTTCTTCGTTTTCTGAACATGCACTACAGGCTCTGGGATGCGATCGTTCACAACGATGACGCCGACCGCGTCGATTACCACGGTGCGCGCTTGCATGCGATCGTCACCACTCCTGAGGGGGACCCGCGCGCACAGGTTGAGCGTGCCGTGGCGTTAGCATCCAAGCTGAATGACGCAACCAAGAGCGTCGCCGCGGCATTTAGTCTTCCCGCGCGGGTCCGCTTTGGCATCGACCAAGGTAAATGTGTAGCAATGACAACCGGGCGCGCCTATGAAAAGGATATACTTTTCTTCGGCGCACCCGCAAATCATGCCGCGAAACTTGCCGCATCGCGTGATGAAGAGGGCATTTACGTAGCCGTCGGTGCTGTGTCCGCCGCTGGTTCAGCCGCTTCAAGAAGAACGATAACCGGAGACATGATCTTCGATGAGCAATTCGTCGCTGAGGCCTCACGACGATACAAGTTTGCGAGCGCCGATGAAGCGGTATCACGCCTCGTTGCCGAGGCGCGGCAAGAGCAGTTCTTCAATTTTCGTCGGGCTACGCCGCCATTGGTTACCGTGAAATTCTCTCAACTATCTCCAGCATATTCAATCCGAATGGGAATGGCCTCAATTTTTGCAGATATTGATGGATTTACAGCATTCGTTGATGCTGCAATCCGAAGCGGTAGCGACGGAATTAAGCGCGCGGCAACTGCCGTACACGTGATACGTGAGGAGCTAAACGACGTATTGTGCGAAGACAGCAACGGAAAGCGCGTTCGGTTTATCGGAGATTGCATCCACGGCGTTCTTGCTGAAGGTCGACTCGAGGACGATGCGGGTAAGGCGATCGACGAGGCGGTCATGTGTGCCGCCAGTATGAAAAATTCCTTTGAGTTATGCCAAAAGGTTGTTGGCGGAATCGAAGTCACTCGGCCTCGCCATCGGCATCGAATATGGCCCAGTCCCGCTTACAAGAATTGGTCTTCGCGGCGAAAATAGTGTTCGCTGCGCAGCAGGCCGAGCCGTAGTCATGTCGGAGCGAGCACAACAAAGCTTAGAACGTGGGGGTCTTAATCTCGGCCCGGTGGCGCGACAACACGCCAATCCTGCTACGAGAAAGCTCTTCGCTTCTGGAACGGTTCTTTTGGGCTATGATGCTATGGCTGATCTCCTGGGATCCTTGAGATCACCAGCCGTGGCGATTGTGAAGCAAAACCCCAATGTTCGTCCTCATGTTAGAAAATGGTAGCTCGTAACACTCGTGGTTGTCCATCGGAAGGAAATAGCCGAAAGCATACTCTCGACCTGCCCTCCCTGGGCTTCGATTCTGGGCGCGCGATGAATGTGAAATAAATCTAATTGCTCAAATTGAAAGGGGCAGCGGGAAGCTTACGCGCGCTTACGAATTATCGATCGGAGTCCGAATTCGACGAAAGGGTTACAGTTCAGGAAGTCTCAAAGAACAGACTATTACCTATTTCTTGTCCGCAAAGACATATCAACGCCGATGAGACATTCTGTATCGGCTTACGCGCGGACTATTCCGCTCAAAGACGGGGCTAGCGCAGGGGTTCGGTGGCAAAGGCTGCAGGTCTTCCTCTCGTGTCAAGAAACTGCTGAGGAATTGCACAAATGGCCACCAATACTCCAGCTATCTCACGGCGAGGCAGCAGATTACCAATTAGCTGCCGAGGAATTGGCCAAAAAAATAGATATGGCAAAAACTTATGAGATAGCGGTCGCGTATGACGAAGGCCCAATAGCTGCGCTCGCAAAGCACGTGAGTCGAATTACCGGAAGGCTTACAAGACCACGAATGCCGTGCGTATGTGGCTATACCGACAAGGGGTATGTGAAGAGTCGGCAGCAATGCGCACGCGACAATAATCTCTGCCTGCCCGTGCTTGAATATCGCCGGCGAAGGGCGGAATTATCATTTTGGCGAGAGGCAAGGGGAAAACTTTCGTGTTGCGGTACGATTGACGATTGTCCATTGAAATAGCACGCGGCGGTGGCGCAATGGATGCCTTGGCGGTGCGAAAAGCGCCCCATTCTATCACACATCCAGGCTACGGCGCTGGCGCGATAGCGGACTCGTCATGCCCGCGCTTGTCGCGGGCATCTACGTCTTGATATCCGGGGCGACGCTAAAGACGTGGATGGCCGGGACGAGCCCGGCCATGATGCGGCCCTACTGCACCGACTTGCCTTCGCGGTAGGCTTGTTCGAGCAATTGCTCGTTGGCCTGGACGTAGGGATTGGCCGGGTCCTTGGCGCGGGCTTCTTCGAACTTTTTGTGGGCGCGCTGGTAGTCGCCGCGCAGCATGTAGGAGAAGCCCTGGTTGTTGAGGATTTCCGGCGTGGTGCCGACCAGCCGGATGGCTGCCGCGTAGGCGCGGTCGGCCAGATCGAAGCGGCGCAGCCGGTCGTAGGACGCCGCCAGCCCGACCCAGGCTTCGGCATCGTTGGGGTGCTTCTCGACCGCGGCGCGGAAGCTCCTCTCGGCGAGGCCGAAATCGTTATGGCGGAAATACCGCTTGGCGAGCTGCACGTCGTCGTTGGGATCGTCGCCGAGGAGGCCGGGCTTCGACAGCGGCGCGACCGGCTCGCCGCTCGGCCCCGGCTCGGCCGGCTGGGTGAGGACGGAGCCGGTGGTGTCGGCGCCGTCCGGCTTGGCGGCATCGGGCTTGGCGGCATCCGGCTTGGCAAACAGGTTGGTGAGTTGCTTCCAGGCCGACGGGGAAGACTGCGGCGGCGGCGATGGTTGGCTCGCGGTGGCGGCGTCGCCGTCGGCGTTGCCGGACAGGCTGCCAAGCTTGGGCGCGGTCGAGCAGCCGCCCAGCCATGCCAGGCAGGCGAGCCACGCCGCCACGGTCGCAATCCGGGTTACTCGGATACTCATTACGCGCTCCGGACCGCGACGCGCCGGACCATTTCCCAAAACTACGTCCCAACACCACGCCAACATGGACCGCCCGGCGCTCGGGCCGGATGGCCCCCTTCGGCCAAGCTAGGCGAGGAGGGTTAAGGAATTGCTCGCCCGGGAACCGCCGGGGAACTTCGAACCGCCGGTGCAAACCCTCCCCCTGAAAGGGGGAGGGTAGGGTGGGGGTCCGTGGCTGTCAGGCTCGCGCGAACATCGAAGACGGACCCCCACCGGCTTCGCTTCGCTCGCCACCTCCCCCTTTCAGGGGGAGGACAGGGCGCGTCAACTCACCAATTGCCGGTCGCCAGCCGCACGATGACCGGGCACAGGATGACGACGAACAGCACCGGGAAGATGCAGACCATCATCGGCACCGCGAGCTTGGCGGGCAGGCTGTAGGCCTTCTCCTCGGCGTGCGACAGCCGCTTGTGGCGCATGTCGTCGGAGTAGACGCGCAGCGCGTCGCTGATGCTGGAGCCGAGCTCGTCGGACTGCTGGATCAAGGTGGCGAACGAGCGCGCCTCCTCGAGGCCGAGCCGGTCGCCGAGATGCTCCAGCGCCTCGCTCATGGTGCGGCCGGCGCGGATCTCGAGATTGGCCATGTGGATGTTGGCGGCGAGCGACGGATAGGACACGCCGAGCTCGCGGCCGACGCGGTCGAGCGAGGCCTCCATGCTCAGGCCGGCATCGGCGCACACCACCAGCAGATCCATGAAATCGGGAAAGCCGGATTGATGCTCGCGGCGCTTGGTCTTGATCCGCTTGTCCAGATAAAAGCTCGGCATCAGATAGCCGAACATGCCGCCGCACATGACGAACAGCCAGAACGAGACCTTGCCCTGGAATCCGAACATCGGCAGCCCGACGAACATGCCGACGGCGAGCGTAATGGCCAGGCCGAACCGCGCCAGAAAGAAATACGACGCCGCGTGGACGCCGTAGATGCCGGCCTGCACCAGGCGGCGGCGCAGCACCTTCAGGTCTTTGCTGTCGGCCGACGAATAGTGCTTGGTGGTGTAGTCGATCAGCTTCTGCACGACGCTGACGCCGGCATAGCGCAGCGAGCGGCGGCCGAGCGGCCCGTCGACGCCGACATTGACCCGCGCGGCGCGGCGGCGCACCGCCTCGCGCGCCCGCACGCCGATCATCACCGCAAAGGCCAGCGTGCCGGTGGCGAGGAAAATCAGCGCGCTCACCATGATGGTGGCGTTGTCGCCGAACACGGCAAAGGCGCTGCTGGGGTTCATGGCTGGGATTCGCCTGCTCAAATCTTGAAGTTGACCATCTTGAACATCACCAGATTGCCGACGTTCATCCAGCCGGCGGCGCCGAACAGCAGCATCTTGGTCAGCGGCACCTGCCAGACCGAGCCGTAGAAGTCCGGGGCGATGAACTGAATGACGACGAACATGCCGATCGGCAGCGCGCACAGGATCATCGCCGAGGCGCGGGCCTCGGATGCCAGCGCCCGGATCTTGCGCCGCATCTTGAAGCGCTGGCGGATCACGCCGGACAGGTTCTCGAGAATTTCACCGAGATTGCCGCCGGTCGAGCTCTGGATGGCGACGGCGGTCACGAACAGCGGCAGGTCGTCGGAGCCGATGCGGCAATACAGGTTGCGCATCGCGGTCTCGAGGTCGGCGCCGTAGGTGATCTCGTCGGACACCACGCCGAATTCGCTGCCGATCGGATCGGTCATTTCGCGGCCGACCATCGAAATCGCGATCGGCACCGGGTGGCCGGCGCGCAGGCTGCGCACGATCATGTCGAGCGCGTCGGGAAACTGGGCGGCGAACCGCTTCTGCCGCCGCGAGCGCAGCACGCGCAGCACGAAATAGGGCAGCACGGTCGTGCTCAGCACGCCCGCCAGCGCCGCCTCGATGAGGCTGCCGCGAAACAGCATGGTCAGCCCGAAGGTCGCGACGCCGACCACCGCGACGACCATCACAAGCCGGACGAGACCGATGCTGAGGCCCGATTGCAGGACCAGCTGGTTGAGCGAAACCAGGCTCAGCTGATAATCGCCGCCGCTGGTGAGCCCGCGCTCCCGCCGCAGCTCGATGAGCACGCTTTCGCGGTCGGTGCGGTCCTTCGACAGCTTCAGCCGCCGGTTGATCCTGCTGCGGTACGACGAGGCCGACAGCCCCAGCATGTAGACCGCCTCGAAGGCGAGGCCCGCCGACACCGCGACGAACAGCCAGACCAGGTAGATCGGATTGAAATCGAACACCGTGAGTTCCGGTCAGAGCGGTTGCGAGGGATCGAAATAGGAGCCCGGGATCTTGATGCCCAGCGCAGCCAGATCGGTGAGGAAGCGCGGCCGCACCCCGGTGGCCTGGAAATGGCCCTGCACGCCGCCGTCCGGCGCGGTCCCGGTGCGCACGAACTTGTAGATTTCCTGCATCTGGATGATGTCGCCTTCCAGCCCGGTGATCTCGGCGATGCTCATGACCCGCCGCTTGCCGTCGGACAGCCGCGACAGCTGCACGATGACGCGGATGGCGGCGGCGATCTGGCCGCGGATCGAGGCCACCGTCATCGGCAGGCCGGCCATGCCGATCATCTGTTCGAGCCGCGAGATGGCGTCGCGCGGCGTGTTGGCGTGGACCGTCGCCATCGAGCCTTCGTGGCCGGTATTCATGGCCTGCAGCATGTCGAAGGCCTCCTCGCCGCGGCACTCGCCGAGGATGACGCGGTCGGGCCGCATGCGCAGCGCGTTCTTGACCAGGTCGCGCTGGCGGATCTCGCCTTTGCCTTCGATGCTCGGCGGCCGGGTTTCCATGCGGCCGACATGGGGCTGCTGCAATTGCAGCTCGGCGGCGTCTTCGATGGTGAGGAGCCGCTCCTTTTCCGAGATGAAGGCCGACAGCGCGTTGAGCATCGTGGTCTTGCCCGAGCCGGTGCCGCCGGAAATGATCAGGGTGACGCGCGCCCGCACCGCGGCCGCGAGCAGCTCGGCCATCGGCGGCCGCAGCGCGCCGACCTCGACCAGCTTGTTGAGGTTGAACGGCTTCTTGGAGAATTTGCGGATCGACACCAGCGGCCCGTCGATCGCCACCGGCCGCACCGCGACGTTGACGCGCGAGCCGTCGAGCAGGCGCGCGTCGCACATCGGATGCGACTTGTCGACCCGGCGGCCGACCGCCGAGACGATCTTGTTGATGATGCGCAACAGATGGGCTTCGTCCTTGAAACGGACGCCGGTCGGTTCGAGCACGCCGCGACGCTCGACATAGACGCATTCGTGGCCGTTGATGAGAATGTCGTTGACCGAGGCGTCCTTGAGCAGCGGTTCGAGCGGGCCGAGGCCGGTCATCTCGTCGAGGATTTCCGAGACGAAATCGTTGAGCTCCTGGGTGTTGAGCGCCAGCCGCTCGACCAGCACGTATTGCGACACCAGCTGCTGGACGTGGTTGCGCATGTCCTCGTCGGGCAGCTTTTCCAGCGCCGAAAGGTTGATCTCCTCGATGAGACGGCGATGCAGCCGCACCTTGGCGTCAAGGAGCTTGTCGCTGAGCAGCGGATTGGCGGCGGCCGGCGCGGCCGGCGCCGGCGGCTCGGGCGCGGCGTCGGGAAACACGGTCCACGACACGCCCTCCGCCAAAGTGCTTTCGGCCGGCGCGAGCGGCGGCGCCGGTTCGGCGGCCCGCAGTGAAAAACGACTGGCCATATTTACCCTCCCCTGCAGGGGGAGGGCCCAGGCGACCTTCGGTCGCCGTCCCTAGGGACGCCGGCGCTGCGCGCCGGCTTTGTGCGAAGCAGCCGGGGTGGGATCGCAGGCGGAGCCGCTGCATCCTGCCATCGCGGATACGGTATGCGTTTGGAATTCGCCGCCATCATCTGGAACCTACGATCGCGCCCACGACAGCTTGAATTTCTTGGCGGCGCCGGCGGCGGGCTTGCCGGGCTTGCCGATGACTTGAGGCACGATCAGCTTCTTGAGCTGCAGCGAGATCCTGTTGCCGGGCTTGACCTCTTCGAGCGGGACGCCGCGGTCGATGGCCTCGCGGACCAGGCCGTAGTCGTTCGGCACGCAGGCCAAAAACGAGTCGCCGATCGCCTGCTCGATGTCGCTGCGACGCAGCCCGGACGAGAACATCTTCTGCACGAAGCGATTGATGATGACCTGCGGCTTCGGGCCGTCGCCGAGCCGTTCGCGGATGGCCTCGACCAGCTGCTTGGCGTGCCGCAACCCCGGCACCGTGGTTTCGCTGACGATGAACAGCCGGTTCGAGCCGAGCAGCACGCTGTCGGTCCAGGAGAACCAGGTGCGCGGCATGTCGAACACCACGTAGTCGAAGTGCGACGACACCAGGTCGAGGAGCCGGGTCACGACGTTCGGATCGAACGAGCGCATTTCCGCCGGCCGGTTCGGCGCCGCGATCACCGACAGGCCGGACTGGTGCTGCGACAGCATGACTTCGAGCAATTGCCGGTCGAGCCGCTCCGGGCGGGGCTCGATCTCGTTGAGATTGAGGCGCGGCTCGATGTCGAGATAGTCGGCGCAGGCGCCGTGCTGGAAGTCGAGATCGACCAGGCAGGTCGAAGCCTTTTCGCGCGCGCCGTTGTTGAGCAGCAGCATCGCGGTCTGCACCGCGAGCGTGGTGACGCCGGCGCCGCCGACGGCCGGCAGGAAGGTGAAAATCTGCGCCTCGGTGGTATCGGCATCGTCCGCCGCCTTGGCGACCCGGGCGCAGGCGCGGACCAATTCGACCGGCGGCACCGGCTTGACCAGAAAATCCGCCACCCGCATGTGGATGAGGCGGCGCGCCACGGCCTCTTCGAAGCTCGACGTCACCGCGACCACCGGCGGCCAGCTGCCGATCCGCGCCATCAGGCGTTCCAGCGCCTTGATCTCGGCGTCGTCGCTGGTGTCGAGGTCGGCGACCATCACGGTGGCGCCGGACAGGTCGATGTCGGCGAACCGCTCGGACAGCTTGCCCTTGACCACATCGAGCGAGATTTTCGCACTGGCGCCGAACGTGGCGCGCACCTGCTCGTCGAAGGCGTCATCGGCGGTCAGCACGACGACCCTGGTCGCGCTTCCTGGCTTTATGGTTCGGCCGGCCGGCATGGATCAGGCTCGCCTGTTTGCTACGCGCATTATTTGTTCGGCTCGGGGTTGCCCGGAGCGCCGGTGGCCGGCGCCGCGCTGCCGACCGCCATCTTGCCCTGGCACAGCGCGCCGGGAGGCGGCGGCGGTGCGCCGGTATCGGTGGACGGATCGAGGTCGGCCGGCTCGGTGACCCGGTCGGCCCGGTAGCACTCGACGGCCCGCTGCATCCGCTCGCCGTTGAATGTGAGGTTCTTGTTGTTGCTGTAGCGCGGCCACGGGTCGACCATCTGTTCGACCTCGTTGGCGGCCACCGCGTCGGGACCGCCAAGCGCTACGGTCTCGCGGCGCTCGAAATAGACACTGGAGCAGCCGCCGAGAAGCGCGCCGAGCAGCACCGCGGCGGCGATGCCGCGTCGCGCACCGTCAATCCCTGGCCGTGACATAGGCGCCTCCAATCTTCGGCAGGTCGAGGATGTGCCCGACATAGGGGCGATTGAGCGCGCCGACCGCGAGGCGCGCCAGCGCCGGGCTGACTTCGGCCTGTCCCATCAGAAAGAAGTCGATGTCGTTGCCGGGCAGCGTATTGTCGAGCGGGGTGTGCACCTGATCGGCCGGCCGCAACGGCCGCACCACGTGCGGCGTCACCACGATCACCAGGTCGGTCTCGTTCTTCTGGTATTCGGCGCTGCGGAACAGCGCGCCGAGAACCGGCAGGTCGCCGAGCCACGGCAACTGGTCCTGATTGGTCTGGCTGATGTTCTGCAACAGGCCGCCGAGCATGAAGCTCTGGCCGTCGCGCAATTCCACCGTGGTGGACGCCTCGCGCACGGTCAGCGCCGGGATCGAGATGCCGCCGGCGATGGACACCGAATGGGTCGGATCGATCTGGCTCACGTTCGGCTTGATCACCAGATTGATCATGCCCTGCCGCAGCACGGTCGGCGTGAACGAAAGTCCGACGCCGTATTTCTTGTATTCGATGGCGATCTGGCCGAGCTGCCCGGGCACCGGGATCGGGTATTCGCCGCCGGCCAGAAAGCTCGCGGTATCGCCCGACAGCGCCACCAGATTGGGCTGCGCCAGGTTGCGGACGAGGCCTTTCTGCTCGAGCGCGTTGAGCTCGACGTCGAGCGGGTTCGAGCCCCCGATCAGACGGCCGATGAGGAAGCCGAACGGCGTCGAACCGGACAGCACGCCGCCGGCGACGACCTGCGATATGGTGGCGCCGCCGGGCGCCACGTTGGCGCCGCCGATGCCGGCGCCGCTGAGCGCCGTCTGCTGGAACGAGCCGTTCGGCGACGTCACCGGCAGTTGCGAGGCCGGCACCTGATCGCCGACATTGGCCAGCACCCGGTTGCCGAACACGTTCCATTGCACGCCGAGCTCGCGGCTGGCGGCGCGCGACGCCTCGATGAAGCGTACCTCCAGCATGACCTGCTGCGGCTGCAGCACCTGGACGGTGTCGATGACGTCCGGCGCGAACTGCTTGGCGATGATGACCGCCTTGTCGAGGGTGACGGCATCCGGCGCGGTGCCGCTGAGCATGATGCGGCCGTTGACGGAAGCGACCCGGATGTCGCCGCCGCTGAAGCGCGCCATTTCCTCGGCGAGCCGCGACACGTCGTAGGTCACCTCGATATCGAAGATGCCGACGACCTCCTTGCCGGCGCCATAGGCGGTGACGCGCGTGGTGCCGATCTTGCGGCCGAGGATGGATAGCGAGTGATCGGTCAACGGCGTGACGTCGGCGACTTCCGGGTCGCCGACGGTGATGTCGACGACGCCTTGATCGGTGCGCACGTCCTGGGTCTTGCCGATCGCCACCGACACCAAGGCCGAATGCGCAAAGCTGGCGACGGAGATTCGCTCCGCCGCCCGCGAGGGCGCCGGCGCGGCCGCGACCATCGCCGCGACCGTCGCCAGAAGCGCCAAGCCGAACCGGCGGCGCCGCGATGGTGCGCCGCTCGCCGTGGTCCTGTCCAAATGTCGCCGGCCTCGGCCGGCGGCTCGATTGCCGTCTTTGTACTGGCTGTTCACGTCGGCCTCCCCGCCGCTGCTCGTTGTCCCCAAGAACTCGTCACCCAAGAACTCGTCGCCTCAAGTCACTGCATCGATCGCGTCTTGCTTCCTGAAACGGCGACCGGACGCTCGCCGGCCTCGACCGGAACCTTGTAGTCATCGTGCTTCGACTGATCCTGGCCGGAGAAGCGAATCACCCGCACGGTGGCGAAGCCGCCGTCCTGCGGCGCTTCGAGCGGATGGCTGAGCTCCTCCTGCGTCACCCGCCGCGTCGCGCCGTCGACCACGTCGCCGGCCTTGCGGAGCAACAGCGACAGCGTGCCGACCGTGGACGCCAGCGCGATCTTCTGGCCGTCGATGACGTCGACTTCGAGCGTCACGGTCTTGACCACGGACGGCTTCTCGGCGCGCTCGTCGGCAACCTGGTCGATGGCCAGCACGCGGGCGTCCTGCAGCACGACATCGTTGGTGACGTTGTTGTTGTTGCCCTGGCGCGTGAGCACGATGTCGACGCGGTCGCCCGGCAGCACGAAGCCGGCGACGCCCTCGACGTCGTTGACGCGGATGGTGACCGCCTTCATGCCGGGACCGAGCATCGCCGACAGCGTGGCGCGCTGGCCGGGGCCGGTGATCTTGGAAGCGAGGATCGCCTCGTTGACGTCGAGCGGCAGCAGCACGACGCGCTTGCCGGTCGTCAGATCGGCGATCCGTCCGAACGCGCCGGCCGGCAGCGCATCCTCCGGCCACGGCATTTCGCGCAGCGCGGCGGCGCTGAGTTCGTCGCCGAACCGCAGCGGCCGGCCGGCGACCACGATGGTGCGCGCCGCCGGCGCCGGTTTGCGCTGGGCTTCGATGCTCTTGAGGCGCGCATCGGCTGTATTGTTCAGCCAGACCTGGGCCAGAAATACAGCGAGCAGTCCGAACAGGACCGCAAAGCCGATCATGACCAAGGTACTGCTGCGCACGTCCGTTTCCCTGTAGTGACGCCGTGAAGTTCTTCGTTGTTCGTGCCGAGTATTGGGCCGCCGTTAGTATGGAATTGGTGAAACTACTGGGCCTTCTCGGCCTATGCTGAAGATTGCTTGAAGCAGTATTCTTTACAGGGCGTGTCGCGAACCGATCGAAGTGAACAGATATCGTTTACGAAAGTTGAGTGGTGGTTTTCGCCGCGCCGCGCCGCGATCAGAAAACCGCACGGGCGGCGGAGGTTTCGCGCACAAAAGCGCGCGCCGGCCGCGCGCCCATTTGCATCGGATGAAATTTACGAAGCCTGGTAGGATGCCATTAAGGACGAGTGCGGCAGGCCGCGCGCGCCAAGCGCGGCGCGCGCGATCACAGCCGTGCGAAGCCGCGCGGCACGGCGTGGAACGGCGCGGTCCCGGTCGGCGTGATGAGAACCATTGCGCCGGTCTGCACGCCGGCCTTGCCGTCGGGCGTGACCACGTTGGGCTGGACGACGACCGTCATGCCGGCGCGAAACGGCTCGTCCGGGACGTGCGCGCCGGCACGGCTGCGCGAACCGAGCACCGGCGGCAGGTAGCCGCCGCCATAGCCGTGCAGCAGATCGTCGATGATCGTGAAGCCGGCGTCCTCGATCACGCCCGCGGCGTCGATCGCCTGCTGCGGCATGGCGCCGTCCTTGAGGACGGCGACGACCGCGTCGTAGGCGGCGTCGGCCACCGCATGCAGATCGCGGTAGAGCGGCGTTGGCTCGGCGTCGACCGCGAAGCTGCGCAGCACCTGGCCGGGATGCTCCCAGAATGCGGCGCTGATCTCGGCGGCGACAACGTCGCCGCGCGCGACGCGGCGCGTGCCGACAAACTGCGTCGGCACGGCGAGGCGCGGCGCCGCCATCGCCGTGACGCCGAAATAGTGAATGACATTGATGCCGCCGAGCCGGACGTAGGACCGCTCGACGAGGTCGGCGAGCTCGCGCTCGCTCAAGCCCGGCCTCAAGCCGTCGCGCAGCGCCATCATGCCGCAATCCGTCAAGGCGGCGCCGATCCGCATCCAATCGAGCTCTTCGGCCGACTTGATCTGGCGCAGCCGTCCATAGCGGCGGTTGAGATTGCCGACCGGGCCGAACCGTGCGGCCAGCATGTCATGCTGCTCGAAGGTCATCGGGCCGATGACGCCGACGCGGCCGGCACGCGCCGCCCGGCGCTCCAGCACGGCGATCGCGGCGGCGAGCGACGAGCCGCCGCCCCAGGCGACGTCCGCCGGCGCGGCGAGCCGTTGCGCCAGCGGCACGTGGTTGACGTGCTGGACGAACAGCGCGTCGGGCCGGCCGGGCGACAACACGCCGACCGCCTCGGCGGTCACCGGCCAGCCGGTCAGCCACTGCACCGCGGAGCCGAAGCGGTTGGCGCCGCAATAGACCAGGTGATCGAGGCCGGACTCCGCCAGCATGGCGGCGATGACGGCGCGCCGCCGCCGCATCTCCTCGTCGCTGAACCGCGGGTATTCGGCCTCGTGAATGGCCCGCAGCGCGGGCGGCAGCACGAGGCCGGCGGCTTCCTCTGGCCGAATTGGCGGAGCACTCATGACGCCACATTATGGGGATGGGCTTCGCAAATCCATTTTGTTAAGTCACTGCAGACCGACCCGGCGGTCATGACGAACGTCGCGTGGGCGACGGGTGCGGACCGGCGGCGCGCCGCGGCCCGCCGCACCGCATCCGGGACACGCCTGTTCCAGGAGAATGGCGCTTATGCCGACAAGTTTGATCGATTCCGCCGTGTTTCGCGACATCTTCTCGACCGAGGCGATGCGGCGGGTTTTTTCCGACGAGAACCGCGTGCAGAAATACCTCGATTTCGAGGCGGCGCTGGCGCGCGCGCAGGCGCGGCTCGGCATCATTCCGCAGGAGGCGGCCGAGGAAATCTGCCGGCATTGCCATGCCGCCGAGATCGATTACGCCAAGCTGAAAACCCAGACCGAGCGCATCGGCTATCCGGTCTTGCCCGTGGTGCAACAGCTGGTGGCGGCCTGCCGCGACGGGCTCGGCGAATGGTGTCACTGGGGCGCGACCACCCAGGACATCACCGACAGCGCGACGGTGCTGCAGATCCGCGAGGCGCTGGCGCTCGTCGAGGCCGACCTCGACGGCATCGCCGACGCGCTGGCCGGCCTCGCCCGCAAGCACCGCGACACGCCGATGGCCGGGCGCAGCAATCTGCAGCAAGCCGTGCCGATCACCTTCGGCTACAAGATGGCGACGGTGCTGGCCGCGTTCGAGCGCCACAAGCAGCGCCTGCGCGAATTGCGCGCCCGGGTGCTGGTCGGCGAGTTCGGCGGCGCCGCCGGCACATTGTCCTCGCTCGGCGGCCGCGGCCTCGCGGTGCAGGCCGAACTGATGAAGGAACTGAAGCTCGGCCAGCCGGCGATCGCCTGGCACACGGTGCGCGACTGCATCGCCGAGACCGGCTGCTTTCTCGGCCTCGTCACCGGCACCTGCGGCAAGATCGCCTTCGACGTGAAGCTGATGATGCAGACCGAAGTGGAAGAACTGTACGAGCCGTTCCACGAAGGCCGCGGCTCGTCGTCGACCATGCCGCAGAAACGCAATCCGATCTCATCGGTCTACATCACCGCGCTGACCTCGGTGGTGCGCCAGCAGACCGCCGCGCTGCTCGACGCCATGGTCGAGGACCACGAGCGCTCAACCGGCCCGTGGGAGATCGAATGGATCGTGCTGCCGGAGATTTTCTGCCTGTCGGCCGGCGCGCTGGCGCAGACGCTGTTCGTGCTCTCGGGCCTGCAGGTCGACGAAAACAAAATGCGGGCCAATCTCGGCCTCACCAAGGGGCTGATCGTGTCGGAAGCGGTGATGATGGGGCTCGGCCCCTATCTGGGCCGGCAATACGCCCACGACCTGGTGTACGACATCTGCCGCAAGGTGGTCGCGACCGGCCGGCCGCTCGTTGATCTGTTGGCCGAGAACGCGGAAGTCACCAAACATCTCGACCGCACCGCGCTGGAGCGGCTGTGCGATCCGGGCAATTATCTCGGCGAAGCCGGCGCCATGGTGGACCGGGTGCTGGCGATGCGGGGGACGTGACGGAAGCCTCAACCCTGCAGAGGTCGGAGTGAGAGTTGCAAGCGGGCGGCCGACCGAAGCTCGCGGCACCTAATTGGCGTTGACATTCTGCACCTGCCAAGTCGTCCCGACATTGCCGATGCCGATGGACGACGATACCGTCGCGCCGTTCATCAGCCACACCGCCAGGTCGCCGGCGTTGTCGAGCAGCAGTATATCGCTCTTGCCGTCGCCGTCGTAGTCGCCGATTTGCGCCACGCTCCAGTTGCTCGGCAGCGCGCCGACGCTCCCGATAGATATGCCTTGCGTGGCGTTGGTGAACCAGATCGACAGTGCGCCGGAATTGGTGTCCCGCCACAAAATGTCGATGTTGCCGTCGCCGTCGAAATCGCCGATGCCTTGGAACACGAAATTGCTCGTCACGGTGCCGAGCACGGTCGTGCTCGTCACTTGGCCGCCTTGCACCGCCCACAACGCGATGTCGCCGGCGGTATCACGCCAGAGAATACCGCCGTTGCCGTCGCCGAGGATCGTCCAGCTGTTGGAGACCGGGCCGAAGTTTGCGGTCGAGGCGACTTGCGATCCATTCATGTACCAGACCGCCACGGTGCCGGTGTTGCTGTCGCGCAAGAGCAGGTCGCCCATGCCGTTGCCGTCGAGGTCGGCCGTGCCGTAGATCCCCCAGTTGCTGGTCAAGTTGCCGACCGCAGCGGCCGAGGTGACCGCTGTGCCGTTCATGAACCACATGGACAGGTTACCGCTCGCGTCGCGCCACAGGAGGTCGGCATCGCCGCCGCCATCGAAGTCCTTCTGGCCGACGACCGAGAAGCTCCCCGGCACGGCGCCCAGGCCGGCCGCCTGCGCGACCGTGCCGCCGTTCATCAGCCAGACTGCGAGGTTGCCGCTGGTATCGCGCCACAGGATATCGCTCTTACCGTCGCCGTTGAAGTCGTGGGCGATCCTCGGCGCGTCGAAAAAGATCCAAGCTGCTCCGATATCACCATTGTCACCGGGGCCGCCCAAGATCGCGGTTTTGCCATCAGCGGATAGCGCGACAGAAAAGCCCCCACCAACGCCGCCACCGCCGACCAGCTTCGGCCCCCGCTGGGTCCAGATAGCGCCGCTTCGGACAAAAATCCATGCGGCTCCGATGCCGTTATCGGTGGGACTGCCGAAGATGGCAGAATTGCCGTCGCCAGACAAAGAGACCGACATGCCCTGGTGTGGGGGCGGCGCGGCCGCGCCGGCGCCGACCAGCTTGGATCCTTGCTGGGTCCAGACCCCGCCGCTTCGGGTATAAACCCACACCGCTCCTGAGCCCGAGTTGTCTTCAGGGGCGCCCACGATCGCGGTGTTGCCGTCGGAAGATAGAGAAACCGAGGAGCCTTGTGAGGTTGACGGTGGGTCACTGTCTAGTTTCGAGCCTTGCTGGCTCCAGACTCCGTTTGTATTCACGAAGATCCATGCTGCTCCCGTATCTAGAAGGCCGCCCACGATGGCGGTCATGCCATCGCCGGACAGCGCAACCGACGCGCCTTGAGCGGCGATTCCCACAGCGCCGCTGCCGATCAGTTTCGATCCCTGCTGGGTCCAGACGCCTGCGGTTCTGGTAAAAATCCACGCTGCTCCCGTATAAGAATTGTCATGAACGCCGCCGACGATCGCGGTGTTGCCGTCGGCAGATATCGAAACCGAATAGCCCTGGAAGGATGGTTCGACGGCACCGGTTCCGACCAGCTTCGGCCCCTGCTGGGTCCAGACGCCGCCGCTTCGGGTAAAAATCCACGCCGCTCCAAAGTTCGAGTTGTCGTAAGGGGCGCCCATGATCGCGGTGTTGCCGTCGGCAGATAGCGAAACCGAATAGCCCTGCGAGGCGCCGACGGCGTCGTTGCCGACCAGCTTCGGCCCCTGCTGGGCCCAGACGCCGCCGCTGCTTCGGGTAAAAATCCACGCTGCTCCCGCGTTCTGGTTGCCGTCCCTAGGCCGTAGTGACGATTTAACTATTTAAGCCAGATGGCAATAGCTGCGAGTTTAACGAAGCCCATGAAGTTGACGAGCAGCTTGTCGTATCGGGTGGCGACGCGGCGGAACTGTTTGAGCTTGTTGAAGAAGCGCTCGATGATGTTGCGCTCCTTGTAGAGATCGGCGTCGTAGGGACGCTGAACCTTGCGGTTTCGTTTTGGCGGGATGACGGCCTGTGTTCCCGTTTGGGCGATGCGGTCGACCAGATGGTCGGCATCATAGCCCTTATCGGCAATTGTGGCGTCCGCGTTGAAGCCGTCGACCAGATCATGGGCAAAGGCAATGTCGTTGCGTTGCCCAGGGGAACCGATCAGACGGATCGGATTGCCAAGCGCATCGCCGGCGGCGTGGATCTTGGTGCTCAGCCCGCCTCGAGACCGGCCCAGGCCCTGGGCATCCGCCCCCCTTTTAGCTTGCGCGCGCCGCCGGCATGCTGATGCGCTCGCACGATGGTTGAATCGATCATCAGCCATTCCAGATCAGCTTCGCGCGATAGCGCCGCCAGCATGGCGTCGAGAACACCCATCGCGATCCAGCGATAATAACGCCGCTTCACGGAATGATAGTTGCCGAACCGCTCCGGCAGGTCGCGCCAGCGTCCGCCCGAGCGCGCCATCCATAACAGCGCGTTCAGGAACCGGCGGTTGTTCGCGCGAGGCCCGCGCTTGCCCTTGGTCCCGCCCGGCACAAGCCCCTTGATGCGTTCCCACTGATCGTCCCGAAGAGCGTCACAATCCATCGCCGATCTCCAAAAATCAGCGTTGAATCTGATTTGCGCCCTCTTGGGAATCCGAAATCCTTAAATCGTCACTACGGCCTAGGCCGTAGTGACGATTTAACTATTTAAGCCAGATGGCAATAGCTGCGAGTTTAACGAAGCCCATGAAGTTGACGAGCAGCTTGTCGTATCGGGTGGCGACGCGGCGGAACTGTTTGAGCTTGTTGAAGAAGCGCTCGATGATGTTGCGCTCCTTGTAGAGATCGGCGTCGTAGGGACGCTGAACCTTGCGGTTTCGTTTTGGCGGGATGACGGCCTGTGTTCCCGTTTGGGCGATGCGGTCGACCAGATGGTCAGCATCATAGCCCTTATCGGCAATTGTGGCGTCCGCGTTGAAGCCGTCGACCAGATCATGGGCAAAGGCAATGTCGTTGCGTTGCCCAGGGGAACCGATCAGACGGATCGGATTGCCAAGCGCATCGCCGGCGGCGTGGATCTTGGTGCTCAGCCCGCCTCGAGACCGGCCCAGGCCCTGGGCATCCGCCCCCCTTTTAGCTTGCGCGCGCCGCCGGCATGCTGATGCGCCCGCACGATGGTTGAATCGATCATCAGCCATTCCAGATCAGCTTCGCGCGATAGCGCCGCCAGCATGGCGTCGAGAACACCCATCGCGATCCAGCGATAATAACGCCGCTTCACGGAATGATAGTTGCCGAACCGCTCCGGCAGGTCGCGCCAGCGTCCGCCCGAGCGCGCCATCCATAACAGCGCGTTCAGGAACCGGCGGTTGTTCGCGCGAGGCCCGCGCTTGCCCTTGGTCCCGCCCGGCACAAGCCCCTTGATGCGTTCCCACTGATCGTCCCGAAGAGCGTCACAATCCATCGCCGATCTCCAAAAATCAGCGTTGAATCTGATTTGCGCCCTCTTGGGAATCCGAAATCCTTAAATCGTCACTACGGCCTAGTATATCGACGACCGCATCGGGATACCTAGTAGCTCAGTGATCTGGTTGGGGGCATGACGTTTCATATCGAGATCACCCGCACCGAGAAGGCGGGCACCACGATCCTGTACCGCAAGGCCGTAAAACAGATGAGCCCGCATCGGGCCAAGATTAAAGCGGCCTCACTGTTGAATTTCTTCGCTCGCCAAGGCGCTAACGGGGCGCGCGTTCTCAATAGTGACGGCGAGGAACTGGCTAAATTGTAAGCCGCCTCGGTGGCGGCGGCCTATTTCATTTCTCCAACAGCTTTAGAATTTCCTCGTATTCGGGGACCACTGCACACGCTTACCCTCCTGGAGCGTCTTCCAGCATTACGCCAGGCGCAGCGAGATCGATACATCCATGCCGTCCGCCGCCGCTGGCCGCTTCCGCAAGCTGGGCGGCGACGAGTTCCACCGGTCGCTCTTGCGGTAATCGCCGGCAACCGGGCGGCATTTCTGCTGATCGTTCAGTGCCGCCGCCCCAACCGATTCGGGGGCGTGACCGAAACCACCAACAGTCAGTGGCCACCGCTCTCCAGCCATTCATATAACTTGGCTGTACTGCCCCGCACATAAGCGCTTCACCAGCGAAACCAGGTACGTTATCCGAAACCAAGAATGCTCGACGGATGATAAAACCCGACGACCGCGAACGGATTCTGGTCCAAACTCGGAATTTAAGATGGCGCAATCCGCACACGCCGTACTGCCGGCTGCCGCAGGCGGCAATTTACCGCGGCTACCGAGCGAGCGCAAAATCCGGACTCGCTCAAGTCCTGCCGAGCAAAACCAAGATCAAAAGGATGACAATCACGACACCCAGTAGCCACCGCCGTATCGTCAGTGCGAGAAAAGCGCCAGCAGTATGATGATTGGGATCGGAACGCCAAGCAGCCAGAGAAGAATGCCTCTACCCATGATGTGCTCCTTATAATGGTCGAGGAATGAGAACGCGATCGTTCCATGTACCGTCGCGCAACGACCCGCCTTCGACCGCCGCAAGGCTTGCCGCGAATGCGCCGAACAGCATGGCGACGGTCAACCAGAAGGAAAGCTTTGCCGCACCTTTTCGCGCGGTGTCGGCGGCGGTCTTCGCTTCGGTGATCACGTCATTGACGCGCTTTTCGGCATCAGCCTGGCTCATGCCGGTGCGAGCAGCCACGACTTGCGCCACATAGAACTTGTCGGCGGCGCTAAGCCCTTGATTGTCGTGAAAACTCGCAGACCACAACCTTAAGACTTCGGCGCGCGATTGAGTGGAATTTGCGCCGCTTGGCGCGGCAGGAATTGGGTTGCCGGCAGCGGGTGGCGAGGCAGGGGCTGATGCCGGCCGTCCGGCAGTGTCAGGACGAAACAGCTTATCGACGTAAATATCCGCCGGATTGACGGACCGGGTGGCCTGCGATGCCGCACCACCCACGCCGGCCGCGGCGCCGTTGGCGAGATATCCCGTCACCGAGCTCAAGGCGGTCGCGCTCAAGAGCGTAGCGAAGGCCCAGGCAATAAAGCCATGCGCGGTGTCGCGAAAGAAAACTTCGTGGCGATGGACAAAAAGCTGCAGGCCTAGACCTGGCGACGCCATTGTCGGCATCACCGATGAGGGCGCCGAGATCATGAAGGACTACAAAGGCTCACCCGCGCCGGTGCCGGTTTGTTGGCAGCAGCACAGGCAGTCGAGCATTTTGAAAACGCTCGAGACCTGGGCGCAGGAACTCGGCCTAGATGACGCCGTTCGGTTGCTCGACCAAACGCTCGACGAAGAAAATAGACCGATGCAACGCTGACGAAGATTGCGGAAACCACGGTCAATCAGCAACGGAAGCGGCCTGGATCGTCGCGCTAATCTAGCCGTACCCATTCAGTCGAGAACGACTCGTCGGTCCTCAGTTACCTTCGGCCCTTTCGAGACGCCTCCGCACGACTGGTGAGAAAGAGTCCTGTGAACGGCCCTTCTAAGGCGCTCGGAACTTTTCTTGATATTGCTGAATTATTAGGTGGGACCGTTGGGTCCCGCCGGGAGAATATAATGGACGCCGATCTGCGTGCTTCGCCCACGATCGTGGACGCACAATCTGCCGTGTCATGGGGTGCGATTGCCGCGGGCGCCGTCGGCGCGGCGGCCATTGGCACTTTTTCTGATCGCCTTCGGAGCGGGCCTCGGTCTGTCGGCCGTATCGCCTTGGAGCGATAGCGGCGTTTCAGCATCGACATTCAAGACCGGCACCGGAATATACCTGGTATGAACGCCCACCAATTTGGTTCGCAATCGAGCGGCGAGATAGCCACCAATGGCCGACGACATCACGGCCACGATCACATCGGGCCGAAAACCTTTCAAGCCGGCTGACATGGCCTTCCGTTTCGCCTCGGCGCTTTTCGAAGGCCTGGCGAAAGCCGCCCAATCGCCCGATCTGAAATAATTCTTTAAACCAAGGGCGCGGGCGATGGCATAAATCTATCGAAAAGCGTCGTATTCAAAGGGAGAAGCCGAGTGCGTGGTAACAACGGCCAAATCGCGCCTCAATAATGCCGCGAGAGATAATCGTTGAACGTCAGGGCGAACATCAGGATGGTCCAGAACAGCCCGGCGGCAGCGACGACGCGGATGAGCGCCATCGTGTTCCGCAGGTCCATCAGGACCATCACCAACACCGCGACCATGACGGCGGCGATGAAAAGGTTGACGGCCACGTTGCCGGCGCGGAGCGGCAGGTAAGCGGAGCCGAGGCTCAGCGCGAACAGCACGATCAGCGCCAGCCAGGCGAGGACCGGCCCCTTCCACAGCCGCCACGCTTGCGGTCGGTCCGGCCCTCCCACGGTCATGAGCGGCCCGCCAGATAGAGCAGCGGAAACAGGATCAGCCAGACCGCATCGACGAAATGCCAGTAGATCGCCACGCCTTCCATGGTCGAGCCCTGCACCGGAATGCTGCGCCGCTCGAACAGCGTGAAAACGACCAGCACCACCACGATCCCAGCGGACAGATGCACGGCGTGGATGCCGGTCATGATCCAATACAATGCCCAGAACATTTGGGTCGGCGGCGGCGCGAGTGGGAAGTCGGCTCCCGGAAACAAATGCCTGGCGAGGTCGTCATGATATTCGATTCCCTTGCAGGCTAAGAATACTATGCCGAGCGCGGCGGTGAGACCGAGACAGATTAGCGTCAGATCGCGCAGCCGTGCGGTGGCGGCCCGCAAGGCCACCGTCATGGTCAGGCCGGAGGTGAGCAGCAGCGCAGTATTGACGGCGCCGTACACGATCTCGGTATGCGCGCCGGCAATGCGGAACGCTTCGGCATTGAAGCTGCGATAGACTGCGTAGGTGACGAACAGGCCGGCGAAGAACAATGCCTCGCTCGCCAGGAACAGCCACATGCCGAGGCTGACGCCTTGGCGCTGCAGCCGCAGATCGGGCCACGGTTCCTGTAACGCCCGGGCGACGTCGCTCATGTCGGTTCTCCCTGCGGACGGGAATGGGATTCGTCGCCCCGTTCCGCAGCGCGGTCGATATCGTGATAGTCGTACGGATCGGCATCGATGCGCGGCGGCCGCAGAAAATTCGTCGTCGGCGGCGGCGACGGCGTCTGCCATTCCAGCCCGGTCGCCTGCCAAGGATTGTCCGGCGCGTCCTCGCCGTAGAAGATCGACCAGGTCAGATAGAACAGCGGCATCAGATAAGCCACCGCCAGGATCACGGCACCGGCGCTGGAGAGGATGTGCCAGATCTGGAAGACGTCCGGATAATAGTGGTAGCGGCGCGGCATGCCGAGCCAACCCATCACGAACTGCGGCAGGAAGGTGACGTTGAAGCCGAGGAACATGGTGATGGCGGCGAACTGCGCCCAGAACTCGTTGTACAGTTTTCCGGTGACCTTCGGCCACCAATAGTGAATGCCGGCCATGAACGCCGACACCGTGCCGCCGACCATGATGGTGTGGAAATGCGCGATGACGAAATACGAGTCGGTGGTGGCGACGTCGATCGGCACCGAGGCGAGGAACAGCCCGGTCAGGCCGCCGATGGTGAACAGGCCAAGAAAGCCGAGCGCGTAGACCATCGGCGCCTCGAAGCCGATATGGCCGCGATAGAGGGTCGCCGTCCAGTTGAACACCTTGATCGCTGACGGCACGGCGACGATGAAGGACAGGAATGAGAACACCAGATTGGCGAGCTGCGACTGGCCGGCGACGAACATGTGATGGCCCCACACCATGAAGCCGATCACGCCGATCATCATCAGCGAGAACACCATGAAGGCGTAGCCGAACACGCGCCGCCGCGCGAAGCAGGCGAACACTTCGGAGACTACGCCCATAGCCGGCAGAATCATGATGTAGACGGCGGGATGGCTGTAGAACCAGAACAGGTGCTGGAACAGCACGGGATCACCGCCGGCGGACGGATCGAAGATCGGCAGGCCGAACAGGCGTTGCGCCATAATCAACAACAGCGACATCGACAGCACCGGCGTCGCCAGCACCATGACCATGCTGACTACGTACATCGCCCAGGCGAACAGAGGCAGCCGGAGCCAGGTCATGCCGGGCGCGCGCAGCATGTGGATGGTGGCCATGAAATTGACGCCGGTCGCGATCGACGAAAAGCCGACGACGAAAACGCCGGCTGCTGCGGCGATCACGTTGGAATGCGAGTAGTCCGACGAGAAAGGCGGGTAGAACGTCCATCCGGTGTCGACGCCGCCGGACAGCAGCACATAGACGGTGAACGCCGCGCCGGCGACATAGAGGTACCAGGACATCAGGTTGAGCCGCGGAAACGCCACGTCCGGCGCGCCGATCATCATCGGCAGCACGAAATTGCCCATAGTGGCCGGGATCGACGGCACCAGGAAGAACCACACCATGATGATGCCGTGGATCGTGAACAGCCGGTTGTATTCGTCCGATGTCAGGAACAGCCCGGTGGGAGATACCAGCTCGAGGCGCACCAGCGCGATGGCGATGCCGCCGATGAAGAAGAACACCGTAATCGACAGCGCGTACAGAATGGCGATGCGCTTGTGATCGGTGGTGGTGAGCCACGATGCGATGGTATGGCCCTCGTCGAGATAGCTTTCACCCGCGCTGTCGAGCGGCGGCACGAACGGCAATGTCGCGTCGGTCATCGTGCGGCTCCTTTCGCGCCCTGCTGCTGATCGGTCGTGAGCGACTTGATGTAGGCGACGAGCTCCACGACCTGGCCTTCGCTCACCGTTCCGGAAAAATTCGGCATGATCGGAGGAAAGCCCGCCACCCGGTATTTATCCGGCAGCAGAATGCAATCGCGCAGATAGGCCTCGTCGGCGGTCACGCCGCCGCCGTCGGTGAGCTGCACGGCGTGGCCGTAGACGCCGTGCAGGTCCGGCGCGTGCACGGGCGAGCCCGGCGTGTGGCAGCCGGAGCAGCCGAGCGAGCGGAACAGCGCCTCGCCCTGGTGCGCAAGATCGTCGCCCTCCGGCTGCGCCGCAGTCCAGCGCGCGTAATCATCCGGCGAGGCGATCACCAGGCGGCCGGCCATCACGGAATGGTCGGTGCCGCAGAACTCGGCGCAGGTGAGATGGAAGATTCCGGTCTTGGTGGCGTTGAACCACAGGTAGGTGTAGCGGTCGGGCAGAATATCCTGCTTGAGGCGGAGCGCCGGCAGGTAGAGATCGTGGATCACGTCCTGCGACGTCATCGCCAGCCGGATGTTTGTGTTGGCGGGCACATGCAGCTCATCGATCTCGCGCGCCCCGCTCGGATGCTGAATTCGCCACATCCACTGCTTGGCGACGACGTGGATCTCGAGCGCATCGGTCGGCGGCGTGTAGGCGGTGAGCTGATCCGATGCCGCCCACCAGAAGATGAAGAGGAACGTGAACAGCGTCGCCGCCGTCCAGCCGATCTCGATTTCACGGCTTTTGCGCTCCGGCAGTTCGCCGCGCGGCATGCTCGAACCGCGGTAATAGAGCGCGAAGAACACCACGATCAGTCCGCTGACTAGCAGCACGACCAGGCCGGAGACGATCGACAGCAGATAGAACAGGTGATCCACCCGCGCCGCATAGTCGGAGGCTTCGCTGGTGAATTGATCGAGCGTCATGATGGCAGCCGGCGCCGTTCGCGCACGATCATGAGGAGAAAACCCCCGGCCATGACGCCCAGCGTGGCAACCGCGGCGAAACCGAGCATGGCGGTGATGCGCTCGGTATAGATGCCGCGCGCCGGATCGTAGCCGTAGCACAGCAGATGGATGCGATCGGCGAGGCTGCCGACGGCGCCGTTGCCGGCGTCGACCAAGGCCAGCCGCAGGTCGCCGCCGTCCAGCCCGAGCGGGGACAGCACCCGCCGCACACCGCCGCCGGCATCGAGCACATAGGCTGCGGCCGGATGCGCGTATTGATCGTGCGCAGCGTCATAGGCGTAATGCAGACCGAGCGCCGTCGTGGCGGCGCGAATTTCGGCGTCGCCGCCGCTGAGGAAGATCGCCGCCTGGCCGAGAGGATCGCCCGGATCGATGTGGGACGCCCGCATCGCCCGCGCGGTGTCGAGGCCGTCCTTGGGATCGAGCCCGATGACGAGGAGGCGATAGTCGATGCCGGGGCGTAGTCCGGTCTTGGCAAGTCCCGCCGCGGTGAATTCGACGATCGGGCCGCACAATGTGTGACAGGTGTAATCGGCGAAGATCACCAGCGCCGGCACGCCGCCGATGGCACTCCCGATCGTGGCGGAGCGGCCGCTTTCATCGCGGAACGAAAGATCAAGCGGCAATGCGGCGTGCGGCGGCGGTGACGCCGCAATGCTGGCGAGCTCCGCGGCGGTGAAGTTGGCATGGGCCGGAACCACCGGCGTGACGGCGGCCGCGGCGGCGAACGCAACGAGGACCGTGATTTTGACCGTAGCGACTTTCATGGCTGAGTCCCCGGCGGCGCGGCTGCGTTTTGCGGCGGCGGCGGACTATGTGGCGTGCCGTCCGGCGTAATCGCGTTCTGCGCGCCGGCCGTGGGCGACGACAAGGCCGGCTGCGGCGGCAACAGTGGCGCATAGGCATCCTGGCCTTTTTGCACCAGAAGCTGCATCGCGCGCTCGATCGGGATCGCAATGAGCGTGTGCTGATCGTTGGCCCAGCCCCAGGTTCGAAGGCGTTCACTCTGCTGGGCCGCCAGCCGGCGCCGTTGCGCGATCTCATCCTGGCTGGTGACGACGCGCGGCTGCGGGAATTGCTGCGGCGCCGGCACGGTTTCGATCGGCACCGCATGTCGATAGATCGCGTAGAAGCCGCCGATCGAGCCGGCGAGCAGAACGAGCGTGGCTGCCGCCGCCCACACTGCGACCCGGGTCTCGATCGCCGGCGGTTCCGGCACATAGGCGATGCGCTCTTCAGCGGGCATCGGCCGGCTCCCGTGGCGAGACCAAAGACCGGCTCATGAACTTACCAGCCAGCCCAAGGCCGGTGCCGATGACGGCGACGAGCGCCATCAACAGGGCCATGCCGTCGGTCGGCGGCGCAATCAGATAGGCGTCGTAGCAAACAAGCCCGACCAGCACGCAGGCGCCGACGGCGCGCAACGGACCGCGGCCGTTGCGGACCCGTGCGAGCAACAAGGCGAGGATCGGGATCAGCGAGACCAGGACGAAAGCAGCGACCGCCAACGCCGTCCACGGCAGGGAATCGCGCTCGACGAACCAGATCTCCTCGTAAGGCAGGTCGCTGTACCAGATCACCAGAACCGCCATGAAGTCGATGTAGGTGATGCCGAGCACGGTGGCGAGCAACAAGGCGCCGACATCGCCGATGGCCGGATCGCCCTCCGGTGCCGGCGTCACCAGCGCCGCCCAAGCCAGCGCGCCCACTAAAGACGCTATGGCGACGCTGGCGCCGAACGACGATGACGTGAACGGCGCCTCGAGCGACAGATACCAATCTACCGAGACGCTGGAGATGACCAGCGCAGTAAACACCAGCCCAAGCGCCGCCAGCAGCTGGCCCGACCGCCCGGCGAGGCGCGGCAGGAACAGCGCCAGCGCCGACCAGCCGATCAACGCCACCAGGGCGCGCACGATGTAGGACGGCGTGTTCAGATAATACGACAGCACGTCCGGCTTGATCGCCTGCGGATGGCGCGGCCACGGATAGAACGCCGGGATAGCGATGAACAGCGGGACGGCGAGAACAATGAGCAAAGGCGTCGCGGCCGCGGCGGCCTCGATCGCCGGCGCGACGACATCGCCCCAGCGTCCGGACGTGAGCCGGTGAATCATGACGAGCATCAGGCTGCCGATCAGGATCTGCGCCCAGAACGCGAAGCCGACCAGCCAGCCGGCGGCGGTGACTTTCGGGTTGAAGAACGCGGCGACGATCAGCAGCGCCGCCGCCCATGCGGCCCCGACCAATGCGGCGTTCCGCGCGGCGGCACCGTCGTAGATCCGCGGCCTCATCGGATGTGCTCCGCGGCGTCGGGCACCTGCGCGACCGTGGCGCGGCGCGACAGCTGCAGCGCGCGGATATAGGCGGCGATCGCCCAGCGGTCGTGCGGCTCGACCCGGTCGGCATAGGAAAGCATCACGCCGTAGCCGGCAGTGATCACGTCATAGAAGTGCCTCGCCGGCGCGGCTACCAGGCGATCCTGGTGATACGACGGGGGCGACGGAAAGCCGTGCGCCACGATGATGCCGTCGCCATCGCCGGCGAGGCCGTGGCACGGCGCGCAAAAAACGCCGAACCGCTCCTGTCCGCGTGCCAGCAGGTCGGCCGTCACCGGCGGCGGCGTCTTGGCCGCGGCTGCACGTTCAGTGTCGCCCTGCGCCACCACATTGGCCGGCAGCGGTCGCGCCGAACTGCCGTCCGGCCATAGCGAGGTCGGCGCATAGGTCGTGAGCCTGCGCTGCCGCGTCATGCTGAGATCGCAGGCCGCCAGCGTCACGGCCACGAGCACCAGCGCCGCGGCTCGGGCGAAGTCGCGCCATGGCTTTTGCCGGCTCATGGCTCCTCCCCGGTTTCCAGGTCGCGGATCGCGGTGGCGCCGGCGCTGCGGAAAAACTCGATCGCGCGGCGGATTTCGTCGTCGCCCTCCGGCCGCGCCAGCGCCAGCACGAAGCGATCCTGGCTGGCGCGCTCGAACCCTTCCACCGCAAAGAGTGGCTCGTGCAAACGCGGCAGGCGGCACTCGATCAAGAACGTCGCGAAGCCGGTCACGGCGGCGAGCAGAATTCCGGCCGCGAACGGCACCAGCATGAAAGTCGGCCAGGCGTCGAATGGCCGGCCGCCGCTGTTGTACGGATAGGCGATGACGGCCGAATAATATTCGGTGCCGAACGCCAGCGCCGCCATGGCGACACCGCCGAGGAACATGGCGACGCGAATGCGGCTGCGGCGCTGCTCCAGCAATTCATGCACGCCCTCCACCGGAAACGGCGTGAACGCATCGAGGAGCCGGTAGCGCGCGCCGCGGGCGCGACGCGCCGCTTCGGCAAAGCGCGCCGAGTTCGGCGAATTCGGCGAGCAGGAGGGCGGTCATGAGCGACCCTCCTGGTCGACGAGCTTGCGCACCTCGTGCATCGACACCACCGGGATGAGGCGCACGAAGACGAGATACATCAGCGCGAACAGGCCGAGCGAACCGAATGTCGTGATCCAGTCCCAGATGGTCGGCAGGAACAGCCGCCACATGCTGACGGCGTAATCGTGCGACAGCGTGTTCCAGACAATCAGGATGCGCTCGAGCCACATGCCGATATTGATCAAGACCGCGATCGCGAAGGCGGCGATCACGTTCGTTCGCGCTGCGGCGAACCAAAACGCCTGCGGGATGACGACGTTGCAAACCAGCATTGCCCAGAACATCGGCGCATAGGCGCCGGCAAATTCGAAGGCGACCAGGCGCCGTTCGGCATACTCGCCGCCGTACCAGGCGTTGAACCATTCGCTGGCGTAGGACAGGCCCATGATGATGGCCGCCGCCAGCATGATCTTCGCCATGACGTCGAAATGCGAAAGCGTGATCAGGCCTTCCATGCGAAAGCCCCAGCGCACCAGGGCGGCGAGGCAGACCACCATGGCGAAGCCGGAATACATGGCGCCGACCACGAAATAAGGCGGGAAAATCGTCTCCTGCCAGCCCGGCATCAGGCTGGCAGCGAAATCCATGCCGACGACGCTGTGCAGTGACACGACCAGCGGCACGCCCAGGCACGCCAGCGCCAGGTGCAGCGTCTCATAAGCCTGCCAGTGCCGCGCCGAGCCGCGCCAGCCGAGCGCAAGCGCGCCGTAGATCGCGCTTGGCCATTTGCTGCGAGCGCGATCCCGCATGGTGGCGAAATCGGGAATAAGGCCGACATACCAGAAGATGATCGAAAACAGGATGTAGCTGAGGATCGCCCAGAAATCCCAGATCAGCGCGCTGCGCCACTGCGGCCACACCGTCATCGTGTTCGGGTAGGGCGTCAGCCAATAGAAATACATCGGCCGGCCGAGATGGATGATGGGAAATATGCCGGCGATGGCCGCGGCGAACAGCGTCATCGCCTCGGCGAAGCGGTTGGTCGAGGCGCGCCACTTCTGCCGCATCAACAGCAGCATCGCGGAAATCAGCGTACCGGCATTGCCGATTCCGATCCACCAGACGTAATCGGCGATGGCAAAGCCCCACACCACGGTGGTGTTTACGCCCCAGATGCCGATGCCGCGGGTCAGCACAATCAGCACCGCGATCAAAAACCCAACGGTCAGCACGGAGCTGACTGCGACGCCGATCCACCACGCCCGCCAGGACCAGCGCTCCCGCTCATAAAGCGGCGCTGCGACCAACGCATTCACCGCTTCCACCAAATCCGCACTCGGCAGCATCCAGCGCACCGGCGCGGGCGGCGTCGCTTCGGTTCTGATCGCGGCAACGCTCATGTCTGCGACTTCCCGAAATCCGGATTGGGATTTTGTAACCGCGCCAGATAGGTTGTGCGCGGCCTTGTGCCCAGGTTGCCGAGCAGCGCATAGGCGTGGGCCTCGTCGCGCAGCGCATTGACCCTCGACTTGGCGTCGGCAATGTCGCCGAACGAAATCGCGCGGGTCGGACATGCCGCCTGGCAGGCGGTGACGACTTCGCCGTCGGCGACGGCGCGGTGCTCTTTCTCGGCGGCGCGCCGCGCCCGGCTGATGCGCTGGACGCAGTAGGTGCACTTCTCCATGACGCCGCGGCTGCGCACCGTGACGTCGGGATTGAACACCGCCTTGACGATATCGTCACCGAAGCTTTTGTACGACTCGCCGTCGGCGTAGCCGAAGAAATTAAAGCGGCGCACCTTGTACGGGCAATTGGACTGGCAGAAGCGAGTGCCGATACAGCGATTGTAGACTTGCAGATTGAGCCCCTCGCCGTCGTGCACCGAGGCCGCCACCGGGCAGACCGGCTCGCATGGTGCGTGCTCGCAATGCATGCAGGGCACCGGCGAAAAGCCGGGGCGGCCGTCGACCACATAGTCGTCGATGCGCAGCCAATGCATGTCGCGGCCTTCGGCAATCTCCTCCGGGCCGACGATCGGGACATTGTTCTCAGCCTGGCAGGCGACGACGCAGGCGTTGCAGCCGATGCAAGCCGCGGTGTCGATCACCATCGCCCACTTGTAGGTATCGTAATCGTGCGGCGGATAGAGCGTCGGCGGGTTGTCGTTGGGCTTGTTTAAGCCCAGCTCGCTTCCGGCCAAATCGGCCAGCGTGAAGCGCGGCTGCAGATCCTTGGCTTCACCGTCCAACGTGAAGAAGTGTTGGGTGCGAAGAATGTTCTGCTGTCCGGCGATGCGGCCGACGCCGACATTGGCGATCGCCCACGGCGCGTCGGTCCGACGCAGCCGGTATACGTCGAAACCGACGTTGCTGCCGATGCTGCCGGCGGCGGTGCGGCCGTGGCCGAGCGTCGTCGCGATGGTGCGCGGCGCCTGTCCCGGCCGCACTAGGACCGGCGCCTCGAGCACGAGCTTGTCGACGGTGAGCCGCACCATGGCGCCGTCGACGAGGCCGAGATCGTGCGCATCGGATTCGGCAATATGCAGGGCGTTCCCCCACACTTGCTTGGTGAACGGCGTCGGGCATTCCTGCAGCCAGGCATTGTTGGCCATGCTGCCGTCGAACACACTCGGGTCGGGCGCCAGCGTCAACGTGAATGCCTCACCACCGGCTGTCGCCGGAACGATGTGCGGCAGGTGCGGCTCAGGCGGCGAGATCTTGGCCGCGGCGCTGTTGGCGATCACCCCGTCCTGCAGCGCGGCTCGCCACCAATCCTCGAAATCGCCCGACGGGTTGGCGCGCTGCCATTGGCTGCGTACCAGGTCGTAGGGCGACGCGGTGAGCGCGCCACCGAGCAGGGCCAGCATTTGGTGGGTGCTGCGCGTGTCGTAGAGCGGCCGGATCAGGGGCTGGATGATGCTCGCGGTGCCGTCGAAGGCGCGAATGTCGGACCAGCTTTCCAGCCCATGGCAGAGCGGCAGGTGCCAGGTGCAGCGCGCCGCGGTCTCGTCCTGATAAAGGCCGAGATGGGCGGAGAACGGTGCCGCGGTGATGACGTCGGCGAAGGCGAGATCGCCCGGCGCGTCATAAGCCGGATTGGCCCCGATGATGACCAGCGTCTGGGTGCGGCCGTCGCGTATATCGTCGGCCAGCGCGCCCAACGAAGCCGCGTGCCCCATCGCGACCAGATCAACCGGCGCGACGAAATCGACCGGCGCCGCCAGCGCGTGATTGAGCCAATGGCACAGCGCGTGCACCTCGGCCGGCTGTCGCGGGCCGGCGAGCACCACGGCGGCGCCGCGGCGGGCGAGAAGATCGGCCGCCGCCGTCTTGGCGAACTGCTCGGCGTCGGGCGGCAGCGTCGTCGTCGGCACCGCGGCGCCAAGCGCGCGGGCGACTTCCAGCGCGACGTTGCGGACGAGTTCCGGCCGCAGGGCGAGGCGGTGGTCGGCCAGTGCACCGGTCAAGGTCCATGCCGCCTCGACGGCATAAAGCCGCAACGAGTCATGCGGCGCACGGGATTGGCGCGAGCCGACGATATCGTGGCCAAGCCGGATCTGGTCGGCCCCGCAGCCCAGCGGATCGGCATCGAGGGCGAGCGCGACGCGGACATCAGAAAAGCGCGGCAACGCGGTGGCCGCTTGCCCGAAAGCCTGTTGCGCCCCGTCGCGCAGGGCGTCGTCCTCGACCGGCTCGTAGCGATACCATTTTGTTTGTGGCAGCGCCCGCGTCAGGGCGCCGATTTGCGCGATCAAAGTCGGCGACGTCACGCGGCCAGTCAGCAGCGTGAGGCCGGCGCCTTGGCGCGGCTTCTCCTGCTCGAGCCGCGACTGCAGCGCCGCCTCGAACGCGCTCCACGGCTGGATACGTCGCGCGCCGTACGGCGCTTTCGAGCGGTCCGGATCGTAGAGCGACAACACCGCGGCTTCGGCGAACACGTCGGTTGCGCCGAGACTAGCCGGATGGCGCGGATTGCCGTCGATCTTGATCGGCCTGCCTTCGACCGAGGTGACGATGACGCCGCGGCCGTAACCGGAAAGCGGCAATGCGGTGGCGAAACGCAGCGACACGCCCGGCGTCTCGCGCTCGGGGAGTTCCACATAGGGCACGATCTGCTCGTCGGACCGGCCGCAGGAGGCGAGCGCCAACGCTGCGCCGCTGACCAATAAACTGAGTGCCGCGCGCCGGTCCAGGCCGCTCGTTTCGAGGGCGCCTGCGCGATGCCGCCCGTCATGACGATCCGCGTGTTTGGGGGCAGTCATCGGTGGCACACCGAGCAATCGGTGAGGTGGCTGTTATCGATAGTCTGCTGCGCAAGCATGGCACCGCGCTGCACCTGGTCGGCGGGGACGTGCCAATCGGGATCGAACACGTCGGCGGCGGGCCGCAAGTTCGGCGCAGGATCGCGATGGCAATCGAGGCACCACGCCATGGTGAGCGGCGCTGCCTGCCGCATCAGCGGCATGGCGGCGACGTCGCCGTGACAGGTGCTGCAGCCGACGCCTTTGGCGATGTGAATCGAATGATCGAAATAGACATAGTCGGGCAGGCGGTTGACTTTGTTCCAGCGGATGGGCCGATCGTCGGCGAGACTTTCGCGCACCGGAGCCAGCATCGCGGTCTGGGTGTAGAGCTGCGAATGGCAAGTCATACAGGTGTGGGTCGGCGGGATGCCGGCGACCGCGGAGTTCTCGACGCTGGTGTGGCAATAGCGGCAATCGAGCCCAAGGCCGCCGACATGATGCTGATGGCTGAACGGCACGGGCTGATCGACGGTCAGCGCGCGCGCGGTCTGATTTGGCGAAGCCGAAAGCCAATAGCCGACGCCGACTGCGAGCAACGGCACGATGACAATGGTAAGCAGGACAGCGCGGGCAACCGTGTCGGCATAAGGCTGGAATAAATGCGGCATCTGCCGCTCTCCTTGCCAACGGTCGCCCAAAAAACTTAAGTCCCGGGCGCGCTCGCGCTCCCGAGGCCAATTCTCAGTTCCGTAACGCGATTTGATGGGGATGGTTCCTGCGGCCGGCCCGCAGGGCACCGCGCTGCCCGACACCGGGCGCGCCCTAAAGTCGAAAGCAGGCGAATAGCTGCCCGCTCGGCAATTTCAGAATACGAGCGCGATGCGCGAGCGAGGCCCAGCGATCAGTGTCGGTGCTGCGGAATTTGCCAATCGAATTGTCGACCACCACCCGGCTCACGGCGCTCGCCCGGGCCCCGACCAGGCGAAGCCGACATCAGCATCGTTCGGTCGGGGCGACCGATGCTGACGCCCGAACTCTATCGTCGCCGCGAACTGGAATTGCCAAATGGAATCGGCGACATCGGTCACCAACTGCAGCACCGCCCAGGCGGCCCGAGCAGGTCGGTCGGCATCGCGCCGCCCGCCCACCCGCGTGCGCGGGGGCACAACAAGAGGGTTTAATGGGGTAATCCGACTATAGTTCGCCCCGCGTAGCCATCGCTTTGATTCTGTCGGCGGTGCGGCAGGCGATCGCCTGGATGGTCAACGACGGATTTACCCCGCCGACCGTGGGAAACACTGACCCGTCGCATATCCACAGGTTTGGTATATCCCAGGATCGGCAATCGGCATCGACGACGCTCGATCGCGGATCGTCGCCCATGCGGGCGGTGCCGTTGAGGTGACAGGTGTCGTCGGTCTCGTCCCAGATCTCGGTGGCGCCGACCGCCTCCAGAGACTGCCTCATGAAGCCGAGCGAATGGCGGATGAGCCGCCGGTCGTTGTCGCAGAAGGAATAGGTGACCCGCGGCACCGGCAAGCCATGTTGGTCCTTGTCGTCGGTCAGGGTCACGCGGTTGCGTTCCTGTGGGAGGCATTCGCCGACGATCTTCAGCCCGACCTGATGATTGTACTTTTCCATCTCGTCGAGTAGGCGTTGGCCCCACAGGCCGCGCTTGCTCGACTGCGTGCCCGACCAGACGACCGGCAGCGGGCCTTGGCTCATGTAGGCGTAGCCGCCGAAAAAATCCTTGCCATCGTCGGCGTAGTTCCAGTGCTCGGTGATGGCGAGCGACGGTGGACCTTTATAGGAACGGATTTCCCGCTCCATGATGCCCCAGACGGCCTGGTTGGACTGCACCATGAGATTCTTGCCAACCAGCCCGGACGAGTTCGCCAGCCCGTCGGGAAAACGGCCGGTGGCGGAGTTGAGCAGCAGGCGCGGCGTTTCGATCGCATAACCGGCGACCACCACGTTACGGGCGCGCTGGAAGCGCCACTGGCCTTCGCGATGATAGTGCACGCCCGTCACCTTGCCGCCGGCGTCATGCTCGACGCGGCCGACCATCGCGAGATCGCGGATCTCGGCGCCGGCGGCGAGCGCGCGCGGCAGCCAAGTGATCAGCACGCTCTGCTTGGCATTGGTCGAACAGCCGATCACACACATGCCGCGGTAGACGCAAGGCGGCGAGTCATCGCGCGGCGCCGACACGGTCGCCAGAGGCGTTGCGGTCCAGCCGATGCCGAGCGCCTCGGCGCCCTCGGCCAGCACCAGCGCCGCGGCGTTGAGTTCGTGCGGCCGGTACGGATAGCGCGGGCGTTTCGGGCCCCACGGGTAGTTCACCGGGCCGGATATTTTGAGCGCCTGTTCGACCTCGGCGTAGTAGCTCCACATTTCCCGCCAATCGAGCGGCCAGTCGACGGCATAGCCGAGCTTGGTGCGCGCCTTGAACCACTCGGGCCGGAAGCGCAGCGACACCATGGCAAAATGCACGGTGGAACCGCCGACCGACTTGCCGGAATTGTTGGAACCGAGCTGGATCGGATCGTCGCCGTCGATGACGCGCTCGTCGGTCCAGTACAATTTCGCCTGGTGATGCTCGTCGGAGGCAAAATCCTCCAGCGGCCGCCAATAGGGACCGGCGTCGAGCGCCACCACCGAAAATCCGTACTCGGCGAGTTTGCAGGCGAGCGTACCGCCGCCGGCGCCGGTACCGACGATAGCGAAGTCCACAGCGTCGTCATCGCTGTATTGACGCATCGGCGTCCAACCGCCCGGATGGAAGATGTCGGGCGCGCGACCGCCGAACGCGCGTGGGGCTTCTCGGGCCTCAGCCGACACGGGCATTCTCCCGCCAGGCTTTTTGCTCACGGCCGGGACGCGCTTCGGAGGCTTCCCAGGGGTCGCGACGGTCGAAATTCATCCGCACATAGCCGCGCGGGCTGGCGGGGCCGCCGAAGCCGATTTCGTTCCACGATGTGGGATGGGCGTAGTAGCAGCCGACGATGTCGTGCAACACGCGTTTGGTGAAAAAGTCTTTCGGCGGCAGATCGCGCCAAGCGCGATCCTGCACCTCGCCGTTCTGAACCGCGCCGAGGATGGCATCCTGCTCGGGCGCGCCGAGCTCGTGGAAACGGCGGCCGCGGCGGCTGTTCGCCTCGGCATCGAGCGCAGCGAGGCCGCGACGCCATGCTTCGCGCATCGGCGGCAACTGCGCGTAACGGTAACCGTCGCCGCCGTTTTCGTGCAGCTTCTCGTCGACCATAGCGGCGAGGGGCACCCATCGCGGCCGCGCCACGGTCTGCGGCACGATGCGGTCGCACACCGCGCGAATGGTCGGCCACTCGTGGTCGGTGAAGAATTGGTGGCGGTTCGGGTCAATGGCGAGGCGCTGGTCGATCACCGCGCGGGTCTGGTCGTTCCACGACGACGAGTTGCGTTTGTTGAGAACATCGTAGCCGGGATAGCGCTCAGGCATCGGTCTCCTCCTCGATCAGGGAGAGCGCGGCGAGGCCGGCAAGCGCCAGGCCGGTGAAGCTCGGCGGCGCCGGCAAAGGTGGGCCGTTGAGAATGTTTTGGCTCCAATTGCGCCAGCCGCCCATGTTGCGTGACACGCCGTAGGCATGGAATCCGACACCGGCGAATCCCAGCAGGGCGGTGAGGCGGAGCCACCAGCGCGCCAGGGCGGTGACGCGGCGGTTGGGGCGAAGCGCGCTCGCACCCAGGAGCCCTGCGGCGACCGGCGGCACGGTGACCGGCAGCACCATGAAGGGGTCCTGGAAGTTGCCGCGGAAGTGCAACAGGGCCGCTTCACCGACGGTGCCGGCGAGACCGGCCGCAGCCACGGCGCCAAGCGCGCGGCCGGCCGGCCAGCCGAGCACCGTGGGCGGGCGCCACGGCTTGGCGTCGCGCACCCGCTCGGCACCGCGACCGAGCAGACCCGCCAAAGTCAGGGCCACGGGAGCACCGATTGGCGCCGCATAAAACAGGTTGAGCCACGACAGACCGCCGGAGCGTTTGAGAATGTTGTAGGCGTGGAAGCCGAGGCCGGCGAGACCAGTCGCCGCGGAGGACGCGTAAATGGCGTCGCGCCCGAGATGCCGCTGCGCACGGCCGTCGGCGGTGCCGAACAGGCTGGCGCCAAGCGCCAGCGCCGCGGCGCCGAGCGGCGCGTACATCGCGCGGTTCTCGAAGGAACCGCGATAGTGCTCGACGGCACTATCGGCGAGCACGGCAAACGCCAGCAGCGCGGCGCTGCCGTTGAGGCGACGGCTGACGCTGCGGGTGAGATCGCGCTGCAGCCGCCACTGCCGCGACGGCGAGTAGTCGCGGATGAGATGGGACAGCCGCTGCGGTCGAGATGGCCGAGGCGGCAGCGCCAGAGTCCGTACCAGACCGCGGCCGAGCGTCGGGACCAGAGTCCGCACCACGGCCGCCGGCGGCGATGCGGCCAAGCGCGACACGTGCCGCGGCCGCACCATCATCATCGCCGCCGTACCGGCGAGCGCGAGGCCGGTCACCACGTTCAGGCCTGGATCGCCCCGGCTCATTGCAGCCCTCCACTGACGCGAAACCGCTCGGCCTCCTGCTGCTTGAAGGTCAAGCCGAGACCGGGCCGGCTGAAGTCGGGCTCGATCGCGCCGTCGCGCGCGACCGGCGCGCCGTCGAATAGCAGTTGCTCGATGCGGACATGGTCGTGAAACCATTCCAGGTGACGCAGCCGCGGCACAGCGCAGGCGACGTGGCAATGCAGCGCCGGGGCACAGTGCGCCGACAGATCGATGTGATGCGCCTCGCACAGCGCGCCGACATTGAGGAAGCCGGTGATGCCGCCGCAGCGCGTGGCATCGGCCTGCAGCACGTCGACGGCGTCGGCCTCCAGCATCTGCCGCGCATCGTCGGCCGTGTAGATGTATTCCCCGGCGGCGATGTCCATGGCGTCCGGCGCCCGTTCACGCATCAGGCGCAAGCCCGGCAGATCGTCGGAGGTGACCGGCTCTTCGAACCAGCGGATATCCGCCGCCGCGCAGGCGTCGGCAAATCTCAAGGCCTGCTTGACGGAGAACGCGCCGTTGGCATCGACGAACAGCTGACAATCGCCAACGGCTTGCCTCGCCACCTCGACCCGGTGCGGATCGCGGTCCGGTTGGCTGCCGACCTTCATCTTGACGAAACGGCAGCTGTCGCGCTCGACCCAACCCGACAGCTGCGCCCGCAGCTGTTCGTCGGTGTAGCTCGTGAAGCCGCCGCTGCCGTAGATCGGCACCATGTCGCGGCAGCGTCCGAGCAGGCTCGCCAGCGGCAGGCCCAGACGGCGCGCCTTGGCGTCCCACAGGGCCGCGTCGATGGCGGAGATCGCGCTAGCGGCCAGCCCGGAACGGCCGAGGTTGCGGACGCTGCGCTCCATCGCCATCCAGCAACCTGGAATGTCGAAAGAGTCCTGGCCGTCGAGCGCCTCGCCGAGCACGCCCTGCATCAACGCCACGATGGCGGCGTCCGCGTAGGTATAGCCAAGGCCGCCCTGTCCATCAGCCTCGATCTGCGCGACCACCAGCGTGGTCGCCTGCCAGGCGAAGGTGCCGTCGGCTTCCGGATTATCGGTCGGTATCCGGTAGGCGGCGGCCTGCAGCCTGGTGATCGGCGCCCCGCCGCTGTTGGTCCGTTTCATTCACTTCCCGGGCACCAGCGAGGCAAGCACCTGCTTGGCGGTTTCCTTGATCACGTTGCCCTCGCGCGGATCGCCCTCCACGAGCGTGTGCATGAAATGTTTCGCCTGGTCGAAGGTGATGTGCGGCGGCAGCGGCGGCACTTCCGGATCGGTCTTGACTTCGAGTACCACCGGGCGGTCGGCCGCCAACGCCTGGTCCCAGGCGGCGCCCAAGGCATCCGGGCGGTCGACGTAGATGCCCTTCAGGCCAATCAGCTCGCCGAAACGATGATACGGCACGTTGGGGATTTGCTGCGACGCGTCGAACTTCGGATCGCCCTCCATGACGCGCTGTTCCCAGGTCACCTGGTTGAGGTCTTCATTGTTGAACACGCAGACGATCCAGCGGTGATCCGACCATTGCCGCCAATATTTGGCGACGGTGATCAGTTCGGCCATGTTGTTCATCTGCATGGCGCCGTCGCCGACCAGCGCGATGACCGGGCGGTCGGGATGCGCGAACTTCGCGGCGATGGCGTACGGCACCGCCGCGCCCATCGACGCCAGGCCGCCGGACAGCGAGGCCATCATGCCGCGGCGCATCTTGAGATCGCGCGCATACCAGTTGGCGCACGAACCGGAATCGCTGGTAAGGATGACGCGATCCGGCAGGCGCGGCGACAACTCCCACGTCACACGTTGCGGGTTCACCGGATCGGCCGCCGTCATGGCCCGGGCTTCCAGCGTCCGCCACCATTCCTTGACGTTCCGCTCGATCGATTTGCGCCACGCGCCGTCTTTCTTGGCGGTGAGCAGCGGCGACAGCGCGCGCAGCGTTTCGGCAGCATCGCCGACCAGGTTGACTTCCATCGGGTAACGCAGCGACAGCATGTCGGGCGCGAGATCGATCTGGACGCCGCGCGCCTGGCCTTCCTTGGGCAGGAATTCCGAGTAGGGAAAGCCGGAACCCACCATCAGCAGCGTGTCGCATTCCATCATCATGTCGTAGCTTGGTTTGGTGCCGAGAAGGCCGATCGGGCCGGTCACCCACGACAAATCATCCGGTAGCACGGCCTTGCCGAGCAGCGCCTTGGCGCAGCCGGCTTCGAGCCGGTCGGCGACCGCAATCACCTCGTCGGTCGCCTGCAACGCGCCGGCGCCCACCAGCATCGCGACTTTTTTGCCGCTGTTGAGGGCGTCGGCGGCACGGCGCAGATCGGCCTCGTAGGGAATGGTTTTGGGCCTGGAAAAGCCGATCCCCGAATGGATTGTGCCATGCCTGCGCGGCGGGTCCTGGTAGGGCGTCTCCTGCAGGTCGTTCGGCAGGATGATCGCCGTCACCCGACGTTCGCCGAGCGCAATGCGCACCGCACGATCGACCAGATGACGCACCTGCGCTGGCGCCGAGGCCTGCACGGCGAAAGCGCCCGCAACATCCTTGAACAGGCTCGGCAGGTCGACTTCCTGCTGGTAATGGCCGCCGAGCGCGGTGCGGGCCTGCTGGCCAGCGATAGCGAGAACCGGCGTATGGTCGAGCCGCGCATCATAAAGCCCGGTAATCAGATGCGATGCCCCGGGACCGGACGTCGCGATGCAGACCCCGAGTTCGCCGGAGAACTTGGCGTAGGCCGAGGCCATGAAGGCCGCCATCTCCTCGTGCCGGGCCTGAATGAATTCGATCTTGCCCTTGGCGCGCCGGAGAGCGCCAAACACGCCGTTGATGCCGTCGCCGGGGTAGCCGAAGATTTTTTTCACGCCCCAGGCATGGAGCCGCTCGACAACAAAATCACCGACCGTCTTTGCCATTGGGCAGAACCTCCGCGGAACGCCGGCGCGGGAGTTCCGGTCCCTAATGCGTGGGGTATGTTGTTTGAACGGTCGGCCGAGACGAAAGTTCCTGCGGGTCGTAAGAAGGGGAAAATGTCGCGGCTAAAGAAAGCTGTACTCAGAGGGACTGTTGGGAGCGCCCAAACGTCGCATTCATCACAATAAGGGTTGTCAATTGGGGTTGCCATTCAGCGTTGGAACGAGGCGAACCGGCGAGACGTTGGACAGGCGGACTTTGCGGGCGCCCAATGGCATCCAGAATTGAAGATTATGCCCTTATCGGTGATTGCGAAACCGCCGCGCTGGTCGACCGGAACGGCTCGATCGACTGGTTATGTTGGCCTCGATTCGATAGCGCGGCCTGCTTTGCTGCACTTCTCGGTTCCGCGAAAAATGGCCGCTGGCTCTTGAAAGCGGCCACCCCCGCGGCACGCGTCTTTAGACGCTACCGTTCTCAGACATTAATTCTCGAGACAACGATCGAAACTACGAGCGGCGCAGCTACCATCGTAGATTTCATGCCGCCGCGCGGGCAGTCGCCCTGTCTAGTCCGATTGGTCTGTGGCAAGCGCGGCCAAGTTGAGATGCTCACGGAACTTATCGTCCGCTTCGATTATGGGTCGCTCGTTCCGTGGATTATCCGCCTTGAGGACGGCGCAGTGTCGGCCATCGAAGGACCGGACATGGCTGTGCTACGAACGCCGCTCCCAGTGAGCATCGATCATGAAAGAACGACTGGTGCGTTCACCGTATCGGCGGGCCAAATTATCCCGTTCGTCTTGAGTTACGGGGCGTCGCATCTTGTCCCACCTCGACCGATCGATCCTTCGAAGGCTTTGAGCGAGACCGAAGCCTTTTGGCGCGATTGGGCAAGAGCGGTGCGGCCCACCAAACAATGGGCGGACCCGACAATCCGATCTTTGATCACGTTAAAGGCCCTTACTCACGCGCCGACTGGCGGCATAATCGCATCACCTTCGACATCGCTGCCGGAGCGACTAGGCGGTACACGAAACTGGGACTACCGATTTTGCTGGCTTCGCGATGCGACCTTTACCCTGCTTGCATTGATGAATGCCGGTTATTACGAGGACGCCCGAGCGTGGCGCGAATGGCTGCTGCGAACAGTCGCCGGCGATCCGGCCAAAATCCAAATCATGTATGGGGTAACGGGCGAGCATCGTCTTCCAGAATGGGAGATCGATTGGCTCGGCGGTTATGAAGGAGCCCGCCCGGCGCGGGCCGGCAATGCCGCTTTCAAACAAGTCCAGATCGACGTCTATGGCGAGGTCATAGATGCACTACACCACGGCCGACACGGCAAGCTCGCCGTGAACGAGGACGGCTGGGCACTGCAGCAGCGCCTGGCGGACCATCTGGAGACCATCTGGCAGGACCCCGACCACGGCATTTGGGAAGTGCGAGGCGATCAACAGCGCTTCACTAATTCCAAGGTCATGGCTTGGGTCGCCTTCGATCGCGCGGTGAAGGCGATTGAGCAATTCAAACTCGATGGTCCGATTGATCGTTGGCGAGCAGTGCGCAAGCAAATCCACGCCGACGTGTGTCGCTATGGCTTCAACCCGACGCTCGGCGCCTTTGTGCAAAGCTACGGCTCAAACCATCTCGACGCCAGCGCGCTATTGATCGCGCTGGTCGGCTTTCTGCCGCCAAGCGATCCGCGCATACGCTCCACAATCGACGCCATCCAGCGAGAGCTCGTGGTCGACGGGTTGGTCATGCGCTATGACACCGAAGCCAGGATCGACGGCTTGCCGCCGGGCGAAGGCGCCTTCCTGCCGTGCAGCTTCTGGCTCGCCGATAACCTGAGTCTACTCGAACGGCGCGACGAAGCGAAGGCGCTGTTTGAGCGGCTGCTGCCACTGTGCAATGATGTGGGCTTGCTGTCGGAGGAATATGACGTGCGCGCCAAACGACTGGTCGGCAATTTTCCTCAGGCGCTGTCGCACATCGCGCTGATCAACACCGCCTATCAGCTCAGCGGTCAAAGCCAGCACCACCGTCGCGCCGCCGTGCAGGGGTCGCCCGGGGCCGAGCATCCGCTGCAAGCCGCAGAAACTGCTCGAATTTCAGCGTAGACGGCGACGACGGGAGCGGGTAAGCGCGGCGCCGTTCGTGACGATCGGCAGTGCATAACCCAGCAACGCACCGAGCGAGAGACAGGTGAGCGCGCCAGCCACTACGGGCGCCAAGCGCGCTAAAGGTCCCGGGACTGCCATTACCGAATCGGCAGCCTCCTTGTCGAACCCGCCGCGAGTGCGGTGCAGTTCGGCGATCGGCGCCATGAGATTGTCTTTGCGCGTAGGGGAGACCGGAGCGACGGTCTCCTGCGCCGCGTAGGCTTTTCGGGCTAGATAGCGATCGAGCAAGGCAGGCAGAACCATATTTCCCAGGATGACCTTCAAGGTGCTGCTGCCAACCCAGACTTCGCGCTGAGGATTGAGCGCGGCGCGGAAGATCACCTCGGCGATGGCTTCGGGCTGCACCACCGGGGGGACCGGCCGTGGCTTGCGAGGCATGTGCGTCCTCGCCCAATCGAATTGCGGCGTGTTGACCGCGGGCAGCTCGACGATGGTCAGTGCTACGGCGCTGTCGGCATGAATGAGCTCGGTGCGCAGTGAATTGGTGAAGCCGCGGACGGCGTGTTTGGCACCGCAATAGGCTGCCTGCAGCGGAATGCCGCGATAGGCCAGGGCCGAGCCGACTTGAACGATGGTGCCGCGATTGCGTGGTCGCATGTGGCGCAGCGCCGCCATCGTGCCATGCACGAAGCCCAGATAGGTCACCTCGGTGACTCGGCGGAACTCCTCCGGCGTAATGTCCCAGAGCGGCGAGAACACCGTCACCATGGCGTCGTTGACCCAAATATCTATCGATCCCGTACTCGCCGCTATCGTATCCGCCGCGTTGAGTACCCCATGCGCGTCAGCCATATCCACCGGGAACATCATGGCCGTACCACCAAGCCGCTCAACTTCTTGCTTCACGGCGTGCAAAGCGTCTGCATCACGCGCAAGCAGCGCGAGTCCTGCTCCCGCCCGAGCAAATCGGTGTGCGACTGCGCGGCCAACGCCGGCAGACGCGCCGGTGATAACAACGGTCGATCGATTCAAACGTTGTGGAGCGCAAGACATTTGCTAATAAACAGATGGCTTGCAGGGTAGTTCCCGCGCCGAAAGGCGGAGAGGACGCGCTTTCAGGGCTCGCGAGTTTCCCCGGTAAGCGGATGGATCGCGATGTTGTTACATTCTTAATGCGTTTATTCCTCCGCTGAGCGTACTGCGCCCGTTCCCGCTCCCTGCGATGAGGATGCTGCGCTGGAAGATTTCATCTTTACGAGTTGAGCGCGCGCGACTTTCCAAATCTGCCAAGAGTCGATCAGCGGTCTTGGGGGCGTACGCCCGCAGCGCACTCGCCCCACAGCTGGTTCGGAGCCGCGGACGGCACGGCGACTACAGTCTCCAGATGTCCAACCACGGCACGCCTGCCGCCTTGACCGCGTCGCGCTCAGCATCTCGCGCGTCGCGCCTATCAAGGTCGGGAGGGGGGAAGTTCCCTTTTGAACCGTTGCGGCGAGCCAACGGGCACTCCGCGGAGGAACATTCGCGCCGGGCTTTCCGTTGTCTCCTCGATTCACCTTAGGAGACGCGGCGAATGGTGGGAGACCCTAAAAAACATAAAAGCCACATAACGCGCCGGCGCCTGGTAGGCGTCTCGGGAGCGGGACTGGCTGGGCTCTCGGTCTCCGGCGCCGCTTTCGTTCAAGGCAATAGCAACTTGCAAGGAACAGACAAAATGGCAGCCGCAGCCGACCTGCAAAATCCCGTGTCAAAATATCCGAAACCGCCCTTCGCCAAGCAGTCGCAGCCGTGGCCGGGGCTTGCCAGCAAAATGGATCCGCCTCCGAATCACGGCGAGGAGAGCTACAAAGGCTCTGGTCGCCTCGCAGGGCGAAAAGCACTGATCACCGGCGGCGATTCCGGTATGGGCCGCGCCGCGGCCATCGCATTTGCGCGAGAAGGCGCCGATGTCGCCATCAATTACTACCCGACCGAAGAACCGGACGCGCAACAGGTCATCGCGCTGATAAAGGGCGCGGGCCGCGTCGCGCTCGCGCTGCCGGGCGATATCCGCGACGAAGCGTTCTGCCAAAAGCTCGTGGCGGATGCGGTCAACGGCCTCGGCGGTCTGGACATCGTCGTGAGCAATGCCGGCCGGCAGCAGGCGCACAACTCTATCCTCGACATCTCGACCGAAGATTTCGATGCGACGATGAAGACCAACATCTACGCGCCATTCTGGATCATCAAAGCGGCGCTGCCGCATCTCAAGCCGGGCTCAGCGATCATCGGCACGACTTCGGAGCAGGCCTACGATCCGACGCCCGATCTCTACGACTATGCGCAGACCAAAGCTGCTACCATGAATTATGTGAAATCGCTGGCCAAGCAGCTCGGCCCAAAAGGCGTCCGTGTCAACGGCGTGGCGCCGGGGCCGGTATGGACTCCGCTGCAAGTGTCCGGGGGCGCGTCGCAGGAAAAGCTGAAAAATTTTGGCGGCCAGACCGTGTTCGGGCGGCCAGGGCAGCCGGCCGAGTTGGCTTCGATATATGTGCAATTGGCCGCCGCGGATGCCAGCTTCGCCACTGGGCAGGTCTACGGCTCGTCCGGCGGTAACGGTCAGCCGTAACGGCAGCCGTAGTGAAATGGAAAAGGACGAAATAGGGGCAATCGGAAAAGGCACCGCGGGGGGGACGAAAGGGCATGCTGCGATCGGATGGCGAACGGACGAGTAGTTCCGGTTCGAAGGAGCTGGCTAACATTTTACAACAGTCCGGGCGCCGAACACGACTGCATTTCTCACGGCTTTCGGCTGCCCGCGACCGAGGATATATCCGGCGCCTGGATGGATGACATATTGAAGTGTTGGCAGACCGTCCCCCCTCGGATTTCCGCGACGTGGGCGACCGTGACATCGGCTTCGTAATCGCGCAATGGCCGTGGCATCCCGCAAAGCGTGTAATCCTGATCGAGGGACCGCGCGACGCCTGAGATCCGCGAATAGGCGAAAGCAATGCCGAACTTGTCGTCAGACCGGGACTTTATACCAGATACGGCCGCCCCGGTGTCGGCGTAAAAATCGACAAGGTTTGATCCTCCGGACTCGCTGACGCCCGGTACGAACATCCCGATGTTGCGTTCACTCTGATGGGGTCGCTCGAAGGAGTGGATCATCTGTTGAAAGACGGCATACACGCCGTAGTCGGAATTGAGTTGTACCGGTCCATTTGCCAGCGGTGAGGCAAGCGACATGCTTCGCGGCAAAGCGTTGGTCATCAAAAGATCCCGTCGAATTTTTTCTCCCGGTTGTACGCATACTGCACTTCGCCGATGCCAAAGGGCAGGTCATTGACGCGAAAGTTGATGCCGTAGCGATCGCGGGATTGGGAATCGTCGATGCCAGGCCCGGCGTCGTGCCGTTAAAGACGTGCCGCTCATGATCGCCTGACCGGTGCTCCCATCGCCGCGAGGGGCGGCGACGGACCGCCACTTAGCAAGTCGAGTGACGTGATCGCTGGCCATCCATACGTCCCCGCCATGAACGGGTCTGTGTGCTGCGCCGTGATAACTCGGCATCTGCCGCGAGTTGGCCAGCACGAATAGAGAATTTGTCGTTCCAGAATTTTTGCTCGAACCACGCTTCGTAGAGGCGGGTGGTCGCCAATTCCTCGATACTACTGACTGGCATCAAATTGCCGATGTATTGCGCGCTCAAACGAGGACCGTGACTTTGGAAAGCCTATGCGTGAAAACTCAGTCCTGCGACGAAACTCGCCAGCTGCTGCCTTTGCATCGCGTTTCAGCGGGCGCTTTGCGGAATCGATGCGCGTTTGCCTAGCCATGGGGCGAGGACGTGAGCGAAACGGTAGGTTGCATCCTGGTAGCGGCGCCTCATTCGACATATCGGTCGAAGGCCAGTTCATTCCCCGAGCATTTGCCGCCGGTGTTCTTCGCGTGTCACATCGGCGATGCTGGTCCGGGCTAGGCCGAATTCGCCGAACGGCGCATTAGGACGGCATGAGCGGCAAGACAACGCGGGAATGAGACTGGTCACCGCCGCGCGGGGTGACGATCGATCTGGCGCAGGTCGACGCTGCTTGTCGATTGGTAGGCAGGGCAGCGCACCCACAGGAACCAATACCGGGCCGCGATGGCCGCACCGATCGTCGGGAAGAAGGTTCATGGGCATCCGGCGGCTTGGCGCTCATTCCAAGCAAGCGACTAGGCGCTGGGCGTCCTCGATCACCTGGGCGGGGATCGCGCCCCTGGCGGCCGCCTCAGCGTCAGCCTTGGCTTTCAGGTCGGCTTCCAGTTTGCGGCGGTTGAAACCCATGGCGGAAGGGTAACCCTGCCAATCGGTAGCGGAACCGGGAGAGCGGGATCGTGTTTGAAACAGAGCGACAAGCCCTGTTCCGAAGCAGTTCTGGGCGAAGTCGTGGGGGCCCCGGTAACACCATCGCCGGGCCCTCTTTCCTGATTCGCCTTTCGACCAATCCCCGCCTATCTATCAGCCATATCTTTGTTGCGTGAACGCAGGCGCCGCCCCGCCGGCTTCATTGAGCCCGCCTTCTCTCCCCGCGAAGGGGCCGCCATCCGGGATCACACACTCAGCCGGAACGAAGCTTCATCAGTAGCATTCTCCTTTGAGTTAACGAGCAAAAAAGGGAGAACATGCTCATGGCAACCACAGTCGACAATCGCCGAGAGACCGTTTCGCTCATTGGCAGCGACAAGGTAGAGGGTACTGCAGTCTACGGCGCGGATGATCGAAAGATCGGAAGCGTTCAGCGGGTCATGATCGACAAGGTAAGCGGCAAGGTCGCGTATGCTGTCGTCTCGTTCGGCGGCTTTTTGGGAATGGGCGAAGACTATTACCCCATGCCCTGGCAATCTCTCAAGTACGACACGCGGGTCGATGGTTACAGAGCCGCCGTTACCCAAGAGCAATTGAAGGGCGCGCCCAAATATAGCCAGTCGCAAAGTTGGGACTGGTCCAATCGGGAAAACGACAGGCGCGTGTACGACTACTATAAGACCCCGCTCTGGTATTGATCTTGCTGGGCCCATACCCCCGCGCCGAATGGCGCGGGGGCTTCCCATGCCGCATAGTGGAAGAACGCACCCCCTCGGAAAAGCCTGGAAACCAACGCGGAGCTAACGCGAGGTTGCGCCAATTCGGCTAAAGAGACGTCTTACAATTACCTGATGTGGCACAGGCATCGCTCAAGATAGGGCCCGCAGCACCATAACGATGTCAGCGGGCCTTAAGTGTGTCAACGGCACCCTATTTTTCTTGTTTGATGCTCGAATTTTGCGAGCCCGGGCTCGCATCTTTCTGCTTGGGTTGATCCATCGGTGCGGGATCACTGTTTCTCGGCGGCTGAGAGAGAGTTGTGCCCGTATTAGGCGCGCCCGTTTGGGCATGCGCGAGACCTGCCGTCATCGAGATCATCGCGGCCGTCAGTATTGCAGTTTTGATTTTCATAGGAGGGCCTCCTTGGATTTACGAGAGTCTTTACAGACGAAGTTTCAACTCCTTTTTCATCGCAACGTTCCCGCCGTGCCTCGAATCCCCTGGCGTGTCTTTTGACATATCGTCGATTTCCATCAGGCCAATTGCCCACGGCGGATTTTCTGACGGAACGGCGCCGAAGCATTCCGACGCCTCGGGCGGCCCGCGGCGAGCTTTGCCAGAAGCCCACCCAAATGCCTGCCCTGGCTGAGCAGCGGCTCAATTTATTTGTTCAACCGCTGAGCCATATCCAGGTGATGTTGTAACGTGGGTAGCATTTGGACGGCCCGCGCCTTCAGCTCTGCATCGTCGCCGCCTTTGCCATAGCGTTGAAAGAGCGAAACGGCATCCTTGTGAACCGGTACCTGATCTGAGACGTACTGTTTGGCACAATCATCGCCATTCAGCCCCTGCAACTCGACCAACATGCTTTGTTGGGAGCTCGACATTTCGGCTGGCAGCTGGACATTCACTTTCGGAGCAAGGTCCTTTAATTCCGCGATGTCTTGGTGTGATCGGTCACCATTTGATCGGCGAACGACTGAATATCTCCGGTAGTTTTGGTTGCCGCGAGCTTGCTCGATTGAATCTCGAACATGTCGCCCGAGGCAGATTCATTAACAAAGTCGGACGTGCTTGGTGCAACGCCGAGAACCGAATCTACGCCCGTCTTTTCACCGACGGATCGAGCGAACGCTGGGATCACAAAGAGGGCAAAGAATTACAACAACCCCCGCTTTTAGCATCGTATTCTCCCGTAGCGCATCTCTGCACTTAGGCGAGAACTGGCCCTCGACCCGATAGGTTCCACATTAGTGCTAACGCTGTACGCAACTGCTGGCGCAATGCAGGTTCGACGCCAACGTGCCCGCCCCGTCGCTAAGAAAAACCCCGACGTTAGAGCAGTGGCAGCGCCGTAAAGCCATATGAAGTCCGAGCCAGGCGAACGGAGCATGCAGCATGCCGTGCCTTCGGCAGCCGCAAAGCGAACGGCTACACATTGGGCCTCGATGCCGAGGCTGGAGCGGTGCTGTTGCTTTTGTGAAGACACGGCAACAGCGCGGTCCATGCAAACTGTAAAAGCGCGGAGCCCTGGGGAAAAAGGGGCCATGGAGAAGGTTTCCGCCATGTCGGCTCGTAGGCGGTCAGCGCGGTATTATGGTGACGGCCGCAGTTTGGGCTGATTCGTCATGCGTGGAGAACTGTTTCCGAAATGGCGCTGGCTGAGGGAGAGGAACTGTATTCCAACATTCCCCCCGGATTTCGCATCACTTCGATCCGCCGCGCGGCCCCTTGAGGGCCGGCTCGATTCGCGAGACGGTCTTTGCTCCTTCCCAGGGTGACGACCAGCCCCCTATTCGGAATCGGCGACGGCCGCGGCAGTCGACCTTAACAGGGGCTCGCGCCGCTCGCGGGTTCAACGGGCGCCGCTGCAGGAACCGTCGAGTTAGCCGCACGTTGAAAGAATGGCCTTAGCGCGATGTCAAAAGTTCCACATAAGAAAGGACCCAGTGAAAACCGCGCCCCCGGGGCCGACGATGATCATCAGATCACCGAGCGCGAAGTCGAAGATATCGAGGAAAGGTCGAGCCCGCGGACGCCAGTTATTTACGAGATCGTGCGCCGGCTTGGCGAGGAGGAAATGGGACGGCCCATCACGTCGCTGTGGTGGTCGGGCCTCGCAGCCGGCTTGTCGATCAGCTTTTCACTTTTAGCCCAGGCCATTTTGCACACCCATTTACCTGACGAACCTTGGCGTCCGCTCGTTGCAAGCTTCGGCTATTCTGTCGGATTTGTGATGGTCGTTCTGTCCCGGCAACAGCTCTTTACTGAAAATACCGTGACCGCCGTATTGCCGGTCATGGCCGATTTCACGCTCGGCAATCTGGGCAAGCTTAGCCGCATGTGGACCATCGTGCTTTTGGCGAATCTCGCCGGGACGCTGTTTGCGGCCATGTTCACATTTTACACGCCCGTGGTTACGCCGGAACTGCGGGGCGGCATGCTGGAGATCAGCCGCCAAATCTTGGACCATGGCTGGTTCGACATGGTTTTCAAAGCCATTGCCGCCGGATTTCTCATCGCCGCGATGGTCTGGTTGATTCCAGGCGCAGACCTGGCACAATTTCACGTCATTGTGCTGATGACATATCTGATTTCAGCCGGTGGGTTCATGCACATCGTTGCCGGCAGTGTAGAAGCATTTCTGTTGGTGCTGAATGCGGAGCTATCCTATTGGAGCATGGCGACAGAATTCATCGCGCCGGTTCTTATTGGGAACGTTATTGGTGGAACCGCGCTGTTCGCTTTGCTCGCTTATGCTCAGGTCATGAAAGAGTTATAATTTAGCTGTCAAATACACAGATGCAGCCTATACTCGTAATCGAAGTCGCCGCGGGTACCTCGCGCATGCGGCGGCTTGTCCAGCGTAGCTGGTGTAGGACGTGTCGGTACCTGCCTCAATATCTCATCGCTCACGATCGCGCGGGGTCGCGCTATCGCCACGCGCTAACAAACTCGCCAGAAATCTCCTCGCGGGGTCCAGCTCGCCTGCGCTATGATCCTCCTCAACTGAAGACAGGCCCGGCTGTTTTGCATGCGCCGGCTAGTTTTCCATAGATAAATGGCTTTCGCTGAAAGCCTTGCTCTTCGGCTGCCTCGCCCGCGTTAAGTCAGATATCGAATGGTCTTGAAACCCGCGAAGCCGAGGAAGCCTGTCCAACCCGCGCTGGCAACCAAACCAACGCTCAGTCCGGCAACGTGCAGCGCAAACACGATTGTCATCTCTTCATTTGCCCAATCTCGGCCCGATGGGAAATGCGAGGCACGCCGGCATTCATTCGCGCTTGGGGCGCGCAACGGTGATGTTTTGCGCGTCTATTTTCGAGATTAAGAACGCCGTAGGCATCCGAGCCTCCTGGCCGGGTTCTCGCCGACAGCCATCGATACGTCACAAATGACGTGGGGTGCGCTTAGCAAGCTCCCACGCCAGCGAGTAAACAGCTTCACCATACGTTTCTTGGGGGCGACCAGCCGGGTCTCGATCTGATAGAACAGACCGTTCGTCTGCTTTGCTTTCAGTTCCGTCAAGCGCGTTGGAAATGCGATAATTTATTCCACTCGTACGCTCATCTCCATCCCCGATGAGCCCCTGATAGTCAATCATGTTGGCATAGGCAATGACGCGACTACGCGAAATCGTCCAGCGGTCCGGCAAGATCGCCGTAACGCGCTGGCGAAAGGAATGCTGCAGCTTAAGTGCGCGCGCATCATCGCGAAGCGCGTCGGCGAGCAACGCGAGGGATAGCTGGGTTGAACCACCATCATCCTTCGTCCAATCAAAACCGGCGGGCGAATGTATACAGAGGTCAAAGCGAGGATCTAACAGGTGCGTTATTTCGCTTTCGCGCACCGTCACTTGGCTCATAGAGTCGCCGGAATAGAAAACCTCGGCCATACTCGTCTCTCTCGCTACCCGAACTTTCCTACTTGTCGGCGTTCTATGGCAATTCTGGGACCTGGGGCGCGCCAACCGCCGATTTGGCTGTTTATTCACGGGGGCGAGGCCCGCAGATGAGGGAACAATTCTACGGTTCCATTCATTTTGACCTGAATGTCAGTCTGCGCCCGCAGCCCACCTGAATCGAACGTGAAGATGATGCCCCCCGAAAGGGCTGCAAGACTTTAGGCAAGGACCGTCGTGCCAAATCCGGTTCGATTGGACATGACCAACCGGCGGCCCGTTCTTTATCGTCCATGCGATTTCGATAAGACCATCGGAATTTGCAAGCGCGCCATGGCACGGCCGGACAATGTAGTCCTGGGAGAGCGAACCGAGGCTCCATTTGCGAATGATTGGGATTGACTATGTTGCGTGCGAACAAACGGCCGGCGGGGCACGAGTTTTGCGGTATGTAATCGAGGCGGCAGAGCAAGCAAGGCAACGCTGCCCATTAAAGGTTCCCGTTGCGTGGCTATACGGAGGCCGCGTGTATCAACGCGATCCTAAATCGGGAACAGCACTAAGGCCTACGTAGTTAGGAAAGGCAAAGAACATGAAGTTTTGGGGCGAATTGATGCGCTATGCGTGTGAAAAGACCGGTGACATTAGGTACAGCACCTTCCCGCAGCCGGGAGATCCGGGAGCACCTTCGAGAGTTGCTTAAGGCCCATTATGAGGTTGCGCAGCACGGTCCGCTTCCTGATCGGCTCGCCACGCTGGTCGATCGGCTAACTCAGGAGGGAGAGGAAACGGTAAAACGTGACACCCAAACGGAAGAATAGATACTCGCCGATTGAGCTCTGCCCGTGGAGCCCTCGCGTCAATGATCGTCGCCACGGGACTTATTCCGTCGGCCCATTCCACCCAGCGCCAGAGGGCCCTCGATTTTAAAAATGCCGCTGACTGCGCTGCCGGCTATAGATAAAAGACATGCGGCGCGTTTCTGAATTGCGCGCGGCTCGCATCTCTTTGAGTCCGTTGGTTGTCCGCTTCAGCAGCGAGCCTCTCCCAATACTCTGCTTTCCTGAGCCAATACGCCTTGTCGTCTTCGTCCGATTCAATCGCAGCTAGCTGCCGGCATTCTTCAGCGTGGCGCTGGAGCTCAGTGATATCTTTCATAGGAACAACCCAGTTGTCCGAGAAACCAAGGAAAAGCCCCGGGATTGCCGGGGCTCGGGGCCGATCATCGTGGGGGCTGGGGGGCAGAGCAAGGATCGACCCCGCCGCAGGGTAATGCGCTAAGTGTACTTTAGTTCCTCGTGCATGGCGCCGCCGCCGGAGGTAAATCCTCTGGCAGAACGCATCGAGTCTCTCGCGGATGTCCCACCCGGATTATTGATGCTCCACATCCCCGAGCGTACATCGCGCACTTTGACGCTATGGAGTTTTCATACCGCCAACTGTTCAGCGCCTGGGAATTGCGACGACCCGAGAGCTACAAGATAAACGTAGATTACAATTGAGATGTGGACCGTCTATCGACGGTGGACCCATGGCGCGCGCGAAAGCAAGTCGTGCGGCCTCTGATTAAACAATCCATGTGTCAGATTCGCAGGGAGCGCGACGCCAACGGTTTTCCGACTTTAGGTCTCTTTAAGCCGCCCAAGATTAAGCGCCTTATCATCGAACCCGACACCTCTGAATGGAGTCCGCAACAACTGGCGAATCTCGGCGTCTTCGGATAAATCAAAGGCGGCGCGTCCCAATAAAGAGACGGCCTAGAGTTTCAATCGATCGAGAGCTCCCTGTGTCAGACGCTTGCCGTCGCGTTCGCCTAATAAGGCCAAGTTGACGATATGCTTGGCCAGCAGGTCACGAACGGCATCTGGGTTGCCATCGAGTTTAAAGCCGACCTTATCGGTAAGTACGACGGCCCACGCTCCGTCGAGGGCAGCACTCATAATGCGGATCACGTCGGGATCGAAAGCCACGGCTGTAGGATTAGCGGTGAGATACCGAAGCATGTCTTGCTCCCTCTCGTTGAGGCGGGAGCACGACGCGGTCTCTCAGCCACCGACGCCCGGGGTAGAGCCGCAAGCCGGTGATAGGAGGATGGTGCGCTTGGTTCGGACTAAAAGCAAATCATCGATTTGCACACTGCGTGCGACAAAAAGGGCCAAATCATCCATTCAAAATGGACTGATCCAGGCTGATCGGGTGATCTTCTGCGAGACCTGGAAAGACCGCGATGCGCTTCCCGCGATGGAAGAAGGCCTCAAATGCGGTGGCCTCGCGGGGGCGGTCGGCCAAGTCTCGCGGCTGTCTCTGAACGCCTCGCGCCGTATTCAGTTATGTGCAGGCGAAAGCGGCGTCACCGCACTCATTATCCGTCGCTGGCACAACGCTGCGGAAAAGAACGAAATGGGTGAGCCCAATGCGGCGGCTAGCGACGATAGGGTTGGCGGTGAAAGTCTGAGACTGGATGTTTCGCGCCTATGATCCGATCCTGTAATGCATTCGCCGATCACATTTTTTTATAAAGGGCCTGGGCCATGTCGAGATGGTGCTGAAGCGTCGGCAGCGTCTTATTGGCCCAGTCTTTCAACGCATCATTGTCGCCTCGTTTACCGTAGCGCTGAAATAGCGAGACCGCCTCTTTGTGAGCGCTGACTTGGTCGTCCATATACTGCTTGGCGAAGTTCTTGCCCTTTAGACCTTTGAGTTTGTCGAGCATCTTCTGCTGCGCGCTGGTCATTTGAGTCGGCAGCGTGATTTTGGCCGCCGGCGCCAAATCCTTGAGATCAGAGGTAGTCTTGGTGTGATCGGTGACCATCTGGTTGGCGAAGCTCTGAACGTCGCCGCTGGTGCGTTCGGCGGCAAGCTTGCTTGACTGAATTTCAAACATGTCGCTCGTCACGGCCTCGTTGGCGAAGTCGGTGGTCTTCGGCGTGATGTCGAGAGCGGAATTGACGCCGGTCCGTTCGCCGGGGGTTTGCGCCAGGGCTGGACCGGCAAGCAGGAGACAGACCCCGACCAATACAATCTTGTGCATGTGTTCTCCTCCGAGCAGGCTGCTTTTGGCCGACCCTTTTGTTCAACAATCCGCGGCTGCCGTCGAAGTTCCGTTTTAATCGCGGCGCTACTTGCCGGTCCGTTTACGACGAAACTTCTTCCTGCCGGCCTTGATCAGTTCTTCGGCTTTGCCCGGCCCGACGGTCTTGCTCGGCTTGAATTTGCGGCCGCGAAGCTTGTTATAACTTACGAAAAACTCGATGACCCCATCGACGAGGTGGGGGCGAAGATCGCCAAAACTCTTTGCCTTCTGATAAGGCTGGGCGTGGGTGGCGACGGCAACCAGCCGGTCATTCCGCGTCCAGCCCTCGTCCTTCTCTTTCTGCTCCGCCTCGATCGCGCCGAGCAAGCGCGCCGTGAGGATGCAGCCTGGCACCACCGACGTTTCCATGAGGATCAAGATATCGAGCGGATCGCCGTCGGCGCCGAGCGTCGAAGGGATGAAGCCGAAATCGTAGGGAAAGACCATGCCCTCGGACAGTACGGTCGAGAGTTGCAGGCAGTCGCATTCGGGTCGTAGCTGTATTTGTTGCGACTGCCCTTCGGGGTCGCGATGACGATGCGGAGGTCCTCAGTCTTGGCGTCGTAAGGCGCGATGGCCGAAAGGATGGTATGGCGTGCAGTTTGTGGGGGCATGTGACCTAAAACCGACTAAGGAACGCTGCGGCACTGCATATGGTTCCGACTTCACCGCCCGCCGCCTCCACGGCATCGCATCCACAAAGCTGCAACGGCCTACAACGATCCTTATGTCTCAGTTTCCGAAGCGCCGATGAGGTGGAGAGCTTCGGTCAGGGCATCCGCCATAGCTTCGTCCAAAATCTTAGCGCGGCCAATCGGGCCGTAGTGCCGCTCGGTGTGCCGCGAAGGACAGCCTTCACGGGCTGCTGCGATGCATACAAAGCCTCCCGGATTATGGTCTTCATCAGGTTCTGGGCCGGCAACCCCCGTGATGGCGAGGGCAATGTTCGCAGGCGAGCGGTGCAAGGCGCCTTCCGCCATGGCGATTGCGGTAGCGGCGCAGACCGCCCCCGCGTTGCCGTAAAAGCTCGGACGAGACTCCAAGCAGCTCGGTTTTGGCTTCCTTGGTGTAGGTGACGAATCCGCCGTGCAGGTGCTCGCCCGCGCCGGGCACTTCGGACAGCACATTCGAGAGTTTGCCGGCGGTGCAGGATTCCGCGGTGACGAGCGAGAGCCCTTGCAACCGTGCGGCCTCGACCACCTGTTTGGCGAGGGCTGCAAGCTTCGCGCTCATGGGCGAACCGTCTTTTTCAAGAGCCGCTGCGCGAGCGGGTAGACATACCAGGTGCCCAATAAAACAACGATTGCCGCCAAACTGAGTAAGGTCGCGGCGCGAGCGGATTCCAAGGCACGACCAGCGGCGACGAAGGTGTCGATGGCAATTCCAAATGCGAGCGGCAACGGCGCGGCAACAACGAACCAGGATGCAACCTGGACAAAGGCCGGATCGTCCTCGCCACCAAAAGCGATGCGATGGATCGAGGCGGGGGCCATCAGCAAAATCACGGCAAACCCGATGCAGCACAGGGCCGCGACATGCAGCATTTTCACGGCATCGGGCAGCTCGGCAAAGGCCCGCATCAGCGTCACGGCAAACTGAAAGCCGAGCAGGGCTTGGGCGCCTGGGATGATGAGGCGCGCCTCAGTGAGGAGCTGATCGACTTGCACATCGAGCGGCGTGTGCACGGTCTTGTCTTTCGCCATGGCCGGTTTCTTGCTCCGCAAAAGAAATCCTAAGACGTACCAAGATACAATCGCCACAAGGAAAAACGTCGCACCGATCGCGATTCCCGTGACGAGACCGAGCGTCCAGGCGACGGCGACGAACATATCGAACGCAAGCGCGAAGGTGAGCGGCAGCAAAGCGAAGCCGGCAAAATCGGTGGCGAGTTCTCAATACGCGCGCGTTGTCCCGGCCGCCCTCGACTAGACGATGATGCAGGGAGGGTGCGACCAGGAAGGCAATCGAGATCGTAAGCAGGGTAAGGCCACAGGCTTCCAGCACACGCGAGGGGTACGGAAGCTCGACAAACAACTCCTGGAAGATGCCGTTGAACTGAAAGCCGAACAGCACCTGCGTACCGAGAATCAGAAGTCGGTTTTCGTTGAGCGCAAGTTTCAACTTCTTTTGCAAGTCCATGACGGCCGGCGACGGCTAACGCGTGGGCTTCCAGCATCTAAATAGCGCGCCCGTCGTACCGAAGAGAGGGTCCTTGCGCGGCAAGCCGACGTTCTTTGCCCGCCTCGCCCCGACCGCATGTTCCTCGGGGTCCGGCAGACATTCGTCGTAAGTCCCCTTCGCAGGATAAGCGCCCACAACGAGAAACTTTTTGCCGACCTTAAGCGACTGATGTCCCGTCCCGGCCGGAAGAATGAGAATGTCGCCCGCTGCGATCTTAAGAGTTCGACCTTTGTCGCCGCCGAGCCGCACCTGAGCGCTGCCGCGCGCAACCCCGAGCACTTCATGGATGCGGGAGTGATAGTGCAAATAGTCGTAAATGCCGTCGCGCCAGCTGTCCCGCCATCCGTTGTGCTCGAAGATATCCTCGATGACGGCGGCGGGATCGAGATCGCGCGGGAAACGGACGGCGCGACGATAGATGATGACCGGCCAGCGCGGATTGTTCGGGATCAGGCCGTCGTCCCTGAACAGGTAGGTGTTGGCTTTCGATTTTCGGACCAGTTTATCCAGCTGCGCCGGCTCCGGCCGGTGCCAGCCCGTCAGGTGCTCTGTAGTTTTCTTGATGTCTTCCAGCCAGGGCATGATACACCACGAAAAACTATGGATCGTTCCCCTCAACAGGGGCGGAACGGCTTTTGTTCCAGTGCGCCGCCCTGATCTTGATCTTCCGAAGTGCCTATCCTCGCGGCGTGAGTGAAAACCTCGAAGCCATCGCCGCGTGCGACCGCTACAAGTGTGATGCCTGCGGCCAGCGAAGCGCGAACCGCGAGAGCCGTCGGCGCCGAGACGGCGACGATAATGGGCGCGCCGAGCATCGCGGCTTTCTGCACCATTTCGACTGAAACCCGGCTCGTCAGAAGGACGATGCCGTTGGCCCCTGGCATACCCTGCCGCGCAAGCGCACCGATCAGTTTATCGAGGGCATTGTGACGGCCGACATCTTCGCGCACCGCGACAATGCCCCCACTCGCGTGCCAGAAGGCGGCGGCATGAACGGCGCGCGTGCACTGGTGCAACGACTGAAAGGGCGGCATGGCCGCCATAGCAGATGCAATCGCCTGTGCCGGAACCCAAAGGGGGCTCGTGACGCGTTTTGGCTTGCGCATCGCTTCAGCGAGGCTTTCCACGCCGCACAGGCCGCAGCCCGTTGGCCCAGCGAGGTACCGGCGCCGCCAGTTGAGGGTGTCGCGGCGCTCTGCTGCCAGCGCCATGCGCAATTCGATGCCATCGTCGGTTTCCGCGACGTCGAGATCCTCGATTTCGTCGATCCTTGCAACAATGCCTTCTGAAAGACTGAAGCCGATCGCAAAATCCTCAAGGTCAAGCGGCGTCGCCATCATCACCGCCTGGGTGGATCGATCATAAGTTAGGGCGACCGCGGTCTCTTCCGCGACTGTGCGTTCGCCGGCGAGATGCTCCCCGCCGCGCCAGCGGTCTCGAGCGACCTGACACGTGGCCTGAGAGGCTGGACGGTGAAACTCGATGATACTCATGAATTCGCCGCCATGGCGTCAGACTTTTCTATCCGCACCGGCACGCCCTTCGCCGCAGGGACAAAACTGCCTTTGGCGTGATGCCAGACCGGGATCAGGGGGTTGCATTCGGGATAGTAACCGCCAAGGCAACCCTCCGGGATGTCATAGGCATGAACGATGAAGCCATCGACTCGGCGTGCGGCATCTTCGCCAATCGCAGTTTTTAAGCTCACGATCTCGCCCTCGCGAAGCTCGAGACGGATAATATCGTTTTGGTTCATGAACAGCACCATTCGGGTGCCGTGCACGCCGCGAAACCGGTCGCGATCCGAATATACGGTCGTGTTGAACTGACCCTGACTGCGGAAAGTGGTGAGCTGAAAAATGTCGCTCCGGCTGGGATCGATATCGATGTTGGCAGTCAGGTTCTGCGGCGTGATAAAATTGGCTTTGCCGGTTTTTGTCTTCCATTCGCGATGACAAGCGGCAAGAGGACGATGGAATCCTCCTGGCTGCCACATCCGTTTATTGAAATCCTTGAACATCTCGGGGTATGTGCGCTCGATGGCATCGCGGATGCGACTATAGTCGGCAAGCCATGCATCCCATGGTACTTTTGGATTAAGCGGCAGGATGGCCTTCGCCAGCGCCGCAATAATCCATGGCTCCGAACGGAGTTCATTACTCGCGGGCTTCGCGTAGCCGCGCGATCCGTGAATACAAGCCGTGCTGTCTTCCATACTCACTGCTTGGGCCGCACCATTCTGCTTGTCGATCTCGATACGGCCGAGGCAGGGCAGGATTGTAAGACTTCTCGCCGTGCACAAGACAGGATTTGTTCAACTTGGTCTCGATTTGCACGGTGAGACGGAGTTTGCGCCACGCCGGCAGCAACCGATCGTGGTCGGGCAAAGAGCGGACAAGGTTGCCGCCGAGCTGAAAGACGGCCTTCACCTCGCCTTTCATCACGGCCTCAGCGGCCTCGGTGCAGTTGAGGCCTTTATCCTTCGGCACTTCAAGGTCATAGAGCTCCTTGAGCTTGTCGGCGGGAACGAGATCGGGTTTTTCCGTGATTCCGACAGTACGCTGGCCCTGCACATTCGAATGACCGCGGATCGGCAAAACCCCCGCGCCCGGCTTGCCGATATTGCCGCGCATGAGGAGCAGATTGACCACCATCTGCACATTCTCGACGCCGTTGATGTGCTGCGTCATGCCCATGCCGTAAGCGACGATACCAGCTTTGGCATGCGCATAAACGGTCGCGGCGGCCTCGATCGCGAAACGCTTCAGTCCGGAGCGCCGCTCGATCTCCGACCAATCGTGCCCGCGCACGGACGCCTCGAACTCCTCGAATCCGTGGGTATGCTTGGCAATGAAATCGACATCGATCACGCGCTCGCGGCCTTCCTTTGTCGCTGCGTCGTCCAGCTCGAAAAGCGCCTTGCAAAGGCCCATGAGGGCTGCCTTATCGCCGCCGACATTAATCTGGTGATATTGCGAGCTGATTGGCGTCGAGGAACCCGACAGCATTTGCAGCGGATTTTGCGGATTGATGAAGCGCTCGAAGCCGCGCTCGCGCAAAGGATTGAAAATGATGATGGGGGCGCCGCGTTTAGCGCAGTCTTGCAGCGAATGCAGCATGCGCGGCGCATTCACGCCGGTGTTGTGTCCGATAAAAATGAGGCAGTCGGTCTTCTCAAAGTCCGGCAGCGTCACGGTACCCACCGGTACGCCGATGCTGAGCGGCAACCCGACTGAGGTGCTCTCATGGCACATGTTGGAGCTGTCAGGCAGATTGTTGTTGCCATAGAGACGGGCAAACAGCGCGTACATGTAGGACGCTTCAAGTGACGCGCGGCCGGAACTGTAGAATACAACGCTCTTCAGCTCGAGCTTTTTGACCTCGGCCGCGATTTCGGCGATTGCCTGATTCCAATCGACCGGCCGGTATCTGTCGGTCGCCGAGTCGTAACGCATCGGATGGGTTAGCCGGCCGCGCTCTTCGAGGGCATGATCCGTCCACGACCGCAGCGCCGTGACAGTGTGTTCGGCGAAAAATTCCGGCTCGCAGCGCCGGCTCGTCACCTCCCAGGTCGTCGCTTTGGCGCCTTCCTCGCAAAACTCGAAGGGATGGGGTTTTGCGGGCTTGGCCCAAGAGCAGCTGACGCAGGCAAATCCATTCGGCTTGTTTTGGTGCATCAAGATGCGGGTTCCGCCGAGCGGTACTCGTTCGTGGGTCAGACTTCGCCCGAGGGAGTGAACCGAGCCCCAGCCGCCGGCCGCGTGGGCGTAGGGTTTGAATTGTGCTTTGTGTTTCATGGGTCAAAAGCCGGATACGTACGTCCTTCAAAAGAACAATACCGATCCGATGGGGGAGTTCCGGGCTGCGACGTGACGGCAGCGGGTAAAACGCCATCAACTCATCAACTAAGCCTGCAGCGCGAACGGGAAAGCTTTGAGGGGAGCCCGGCCGGCGGCCAAAGGCTTCTCACGCACAAGGAGGCGCGGCGGAAGCCAAAGGCTTCTCACGCGCAAGGAGGCGCGGCGGATCGCCCGCGAATATCGCCAAGCTGTCGGATTTATCGCGCTCAGGCCAGAAAGCGCGACGGCCAAGCGCAGGAACGTTGGCGAACGCTTGGCGTTCCCCTCGAAGAGGTCAGCCATGGTCCCAACATTATCGCCGCATGAACAGCGTCGTGGCACCCGCCGCGCCTATTTCATCTGGTCAACGATCGGTCTCGTTTGTGTCGCTGCGATTCTAGTGTGGTCGTTGGTTCTGGTGCCCCGGGGCGAGGGCGGCATCACGGCCCGACAGAATACGGGACTGCAGGCCGGTCCAACAGGTCCGTTGGCCAATCAAGGTTCCGGCGAGAGTATCGCCGCAAAGAACAATGCGGTCATGCCGCAGTCGACGAGCGGAACGGGGCAGAACTCCAATGGCGAAGCGCAGCAGATCGACCAGACCGCCGCCCCGCTGCAATTGACCGACCAGCAACGCCAGCGGATTCACGGATATTTCGCCCGCAACAATGCCGATCGCGTGAAAAGTGCGAACTTCGCGTTGTCCATCGGCGCAGCGGTGCCGAAGCAGGTGCCGTTACAGCCGCTGCCGAGTGAGGTCGCCGCAGCGATGCAAGGCTTCCAGAACGATCAGTACATCATGGTCGGTAATCAACTCGTCATCGCCGAGCCGAACGCGCGCCGCGTCGTTGCCGTCGTGCCGGACGCCGGCTGAACAAGCGGCCAAGCTGCCGCAGCTATTGCGGCGGTGACGGAACCGCTTCCGAAATAGACCGCGTTTTTGAACAACCCTCCGCGCGGTGCCGCTCGTCACGTTCGGTTTATCGCGCGCCAGTTCCAGCCAGCGCCGCTGAAATCGGCTCTCATGATTCCGGATGCCTTATTGGGCAAGGATTACGCCCGCCTGACAATGCCCCTCGTCATTATCATCGGAGGCGACGAAGATAGGTTGGTCATTGATACACAGTCGGCCCCGGCTTTACCGCGACGTAACCCAAAGCAAGCGGCGCCGCGTCCCGGGCGTCGGCTCACATGGTCCGCCAACCGCCACGGACTTGGTAATGGACTTGGTAATGGCGGCCATCGACGAAGCGGCAAGTATCAACCGAGGGCACTCGGTCCATACGACGGACTAGACGACGGACTAGCGCGGGATTCAGTCGCTTCCCACTTGCCTAGGAATGGCGCCTTTTTCTGCGGCGAGCGCGACGGACTGCAACCTCAGTGGCGTTGCGCGCCGGCCTACCCATTTTCAGACTGGGGGTCGCGACGTTTCTTAAGGCTCGCCACCACAGCCTGGAGAGCCGCGCGGTCATCCTGACGTGCGGAAACCTCTTTCCTCCCAATTCCCTGGCGAAACTACAGCGTAGTAGGCCGCCTAACGGCGGCCTCTCCACGACGTCGCGGTTATGTCAGCCGACGTAAGCGACGCGTCGTTCGGCATCCGCTTCAGACGCATTCTTCGCCCGCGTTGGCAACTGAAGCACCACCGCCTCCTGACCTTCTTTAAGGCTGGTTAGAAGGGCACACTGTCCGTCCGGGAACTCTAGGGCGTCGTGATGCGCCGCCATGCGCCCTTTGTTGATCTGCCGGAAAATCGCAGTTCGGTAATCGAGCGTCTTCCGGACCCACCCTAAAAGACCAGTTGGCCCATACTCAACTGGGTTGGCAAACGCGAGCTCGGTCCCTGCGAGAACGCAAACAGCAACGCGGGGATTTTCATGGGCAGCAAATCCGCGCGTCCCTGTACCGAAGTCCCGCGTCGTCAGTCGGTCGCCAACCTTCGCCGGACGCGATGCTACGTTGTGAAGGCTATAGTCGCACATCGGGCAACTCCTCTACTCGATGCCCTCCAGCCACCCGATAACATAGAACTGAACCACGCTACGTCATCAATTGTTCCGCAGTCGCTTGCGCAAATGCCCGGTCGGACCGCCAACGAGGGCTGCTATTACCAACCGATTTGGCTAATCGTCGCGGTTGCGAAATTCTTTTGGACCGCGAATGAGTCTTCGTTTTCGCCGTCGCTGTTCCGTTTGCGGGGCTGCGAACTTATGGACCAGGCCTTCGATCTCGCGGCTTACCAGTTGGGAGGCCTGCGGGTCCCCCCTTGCTGGTAGGGCGGTTCGGAAGTCGCCGTTGCAGGCACAGGACACAGCGCCCGGATAGACGAGCACCGCCCGTCTATTGGTGCTCGCAATCGCGGTCGCGCGGCGGGGCCTCGTCAGTACACCGGTCCGAATTCTATCAGAACATCTGTCAACTCAGGCAGGTGAGGGTGGAGGTGCGGCGGATCGGCATCATCCCAGCTTGCCACATTCACTAATATGCCTGTGCGTGGCTTTTCGATCGGCTCAATGATATTGAGACCGCTAGTATTGATGAAAAATGTGTGATCGCAAAACAGATCCTTGAGTTTCGGAATTACAGAATGATCCTCGGGGGTTGCCTCCGCCTCGATTTGGCCAAGTGTCCGTTCAACCAGTTCAGAGTTCAATTTCATTCGCTTATCCTTTCATTTCGCCTTCTCCGATTGGGTGAAACACCGTCGTGATTGTGTTTACGGGCCTCCCCCTCGAAGTGGTTGAATTTCGTTAATTCAGTCAGTCCGCACGCGGCAATTAGGGAAGCATCGGTTGCTGCCAAGGTGCAAAAATGGCGCCATCAAAGATCGCCGCCGTTGCGCCACAAATGCAATTCACTTCCCCAGAGAGTTGCATGCACCGACGGAACCACCGATATTAAGCGAGTTTGCCCTGCAGCAATTGAGATCATTATGGCCGGCGCTGCAGAGCGCAACTTTACCATCAACTTTGGGCCGCAGCATCCGGCAGCGCATGGAGTGTTGCGCCTGGTGCTGGAACTCAATGGCGAGGCGGTTAAGCGGGTAGATCCACACATTGGCTTACTTCATCGCGGAACCGAGAAGCTAATCGAGCATAAGACCTATCTGCAGGCGCTGGGAATTTTCGATCGGCTCGACTACGTTGCGCCGATGACTCAAGAGCACGCCTTGTGCTCGCCGCCGAAAACCTGCTTGGAATTGCGGTGCCCAAGCGCGGCCAGTTGATCCGTGTCCTGTATTGCAAAATCGGCCGATTATTATCGCACCTTCTCAACGTTACAACACAGGCCTTGGACGTCGGTTCCCTCACCCCTCCATTATGGGGCTTTGAGGAGCGCGAGAAGTTGATGGTCTTCTATGAACGCGCCTCGGGCGCCCGCATGCATGCCAACTATTTTCGCGTTGGCGGCGTTCACCAGGACCTGCCCCCTAAGCTCCTCGATGACATTTGGGCCTTTTGTGATCCATTTCTGAAAGTCTGCGACGACCTGGAAGGTCTGCTCACCGAAAATCGTATCTTTAAACAGCGCAACGTCGGCATCGGCGTAAGCGCCCGGTGAGGGCCGCCTTGTTTGCCTAAGCGATTGGGGCAAGTCCTAGGAGTAATCCTGGGACTACTCCTATGACCAAGACGCAGGTTGAAGTGATCACGTCGGTGCAACGACGCCGAAGCTGGTCGCGAGCGGAGAAGGAGCGGATCGTTGCGGCGGCGCTGGAGCCTGGCGCGGTCGCTTCGGAGGTCGCCCGCTCAGCAGGGATCCATAGCAGCCAATTGTTTCGTTGGCGCCAGCAGCTCTGTGAACGGTCGCAAGTTCCCGCGGCATTCACCCCGGTTGCGATCGCGCCGGAACCGGAAGCGGCATCTGCGCTACCTGCAGCCGAGAGAGCCGGTGTGATCGAGATCGAGTTTGCGACCGGCGGCCGGATGCGGATCACGGGAACGGTCGACGCGCCGACGATTGCGGCGCTGATGAAGGCGCTGGCAAAGGGCCAGCGGCGACGATGATCCCGGTGCCGAGCGGCGCACGGGTCTGGCTGGCGGCTGGCCACACCGACATGATGTGATGGACGCCCCTCGCACCGAAGCACAAGCTGTCTAAGCCTTGAACCAAGCGAGGAGGTTGAGATGGACGTCAAAGTGATCGGAATTGATATTGCGAAACGATACTTCCAAGTGCACGCGGTGGACACGTCCGGGGTGGTAGTGATGAGACGCAAGGTCTCGCGGGAAGCCTTTCTAAAGCTGGTTGCAGGATTACCTCCCTGCCTTATTGGCTTGGAAGCGGGCTCAGGCGCGCACCATTGGGCACGCGAGATCTCCCGTTTGGGGCATGACATTCGGCTAATGCCGCCGCAGTTTGTCCGTCCCTACGTCAAGACCAACAAAAACGACGCCGCCGATGCTGAAGCCTGTTGCGAAGCCGTACAGCGGCCCGGCATGCGCTTTGTCCCTGTCAAGTCGGTCCAACAGCAGACGGCAATGGCGCTGCATCGCGTGCGTGATCACCTGGTCCGTCAGCGCACCGGGACCATCAACGCTCTGCGGGGCCATCTCGCGGAGCATGGAGTGGTTGCCTCCGCACTGAGGGGCGGGCTCAACCAGCTATTCGCGGTGGTTGAGGCTGAGGACGATCATCGGCTGCCGGTCGCCATGAAAAAACTGCTGTGCTTGCTTGTCGAAGAAATTCGTGCCGCCGACGTCCGTATCGGAGAACTCGACCGCAAGCTGAAGGATAGCGCGAAGGAAGATGGAGCGTGCAGGCGCTTAATCGAGGTGCCTGGGATCGGTCCGGTAATCGCAACTGCGGTCGTTGCGACTGTGCCGGACGATCAGCGCTTCAGATCCGGCCGGCATTACGCGGCATGGCTAGGATTGACTCCCAAGCAGCATTCCAGCGGCGGTAAAGAGCGTCTACTCGGAATCAGTAAGCGCGGCGATGCATATATGCGTCGTCAATTCATCAATGGCGCCCGCGCACTCGTGCGGATCGCGTCGGGGCGAACTGGCGGCATGTGGGATTGGATCAATGCCCTCTTGGCCCGACGATCGTTCAACGTCGTGACGGTCGCTGTTGCCAACAAGTTGGCGCGGGTGGCCTGGGCGATCCAGGCGCACGGGACGCGCTGGCGGTCCGCATAATAAGGAGCCGAAGGAACTAATCGATTGAGACTGCGAGGGTAACTTAAACATGGTGGCATGACCGGTCGGTAACCGGCGTCGATCAGCCCGGCTTGCGCATCGAACCTCGAGTTCGACGATATGATGGGACATCGACGGGCGGATCTCACCAGGGCCAGACGACGGTGTCGTCATGACAAGGCCGGATAGATGGCAGTAGCCAAGACCGGATAGTGCGGCCGTGCCAAAAGAATGCCCTTGCATAGCGAGGGGCGTCCATAGATGCGCAAGGGCTTCGATGGCTTGGCACTGCTGGTGCAGGAGACGCTCAAACACGATCCCCATGGTGGGCACCTATTCGTCTTTCGGGGCCGGCGCGGCGGACTGATCAAGGTTTTGTGGCATGACGGCCAGGGTATGTGCCTGTTTGCGAAGCGGCTGGAACGGGGCCGCTTCCTGTGGCCATCGCCGGCTGACGGAGTGGTGATGATCACGCCAGCGCAACTTGGCTACCTGCTCGAGGGCATCGACTGGCGGATGCCGCAACAGACGTGGCGCCCACAAGCAGCCGGCTGATCGCAGCGATTTGAATCGATAATACTATCGTCAGTCCAGACAGCGACGGCGTGTTGTGATTCCCTTCGCTGGATGATCGCCGACGATTCTCTCCCCGATGATGTGATCACCCTCAAGGCGATGCTGCGCACGGAACGCGCGGCCCGCATGGCCGCGGAAGCCGAAGCCCAGGCGCGGACATTGCTGATCGAGAAGCTCAAGCTCACGATCAAGAAGCTGCGGCACGAACAGTTTGGACAATCCTCGGAGCGCGGCGCGCTGCTCGATCAGCTCGAACTGCAACTTGCCGACCTGGAAGAGAACGCGGCGCAAGCCGAGACCGCAGCGCAGCTGGCGGCAGCCGAGACGATCACGGTGCCATCGTTCGAGCGGCGCAAGCCGGCGCGCCGTCCGCTGCCCGCGCATTTGCCGCGCGAGCGCATCGTCTATCCGGCCCCGGCAGTCTGCCCATGCTGTGGTGACAGCCGATTGCGCAAGATCGGCGAGGACGTGACCGAGACGCTGGAGCTCGTTCCACGGCAGTGGAAGGTGATCCAGCACGTCCGCGAGAAGTTCTCCTGCCGGGCCTGCGAAGCGATTACCCAGCCGCCGGCCCCTCCCATCCGATTGCGCGCGGACGCGCCGGCCCCAAGCTGCTGGCTCATATCCTGTTCGCCAAGTACGGTCTGCACCTGCCGCTCAATCGCCAGAGCGACGTCTATGAACGCGAAGGCATCGATCTCGACGTCTCGACGCTGGCTGATTGGGTGGGCGCCGCCGCCGCAACCCTGATGCCGCTCGTGGACGTGATCCGCGCCCACGTCTTCGGCGCCGAGCGCATCCACGCCGACGACACCACGGTTCCGGTCCTGGCCAAGGGCAAGACCCGCATCGGCCGTCTATGGACCTATGTGCGCGATGACCGGCCCTTTGCCGGTCCCGATCCGCCGGCGGCCATGTTCTTCTATTCCCGGGATCGTGGCGGCGAGCATCCCGAGCAACATCTGGCAGGATATGCTGGCCTGATGCAGGCCGACGCCTATGCGGGCTTCAACCGCCTGTACGAGGCCAAACGCAAACCTGGACCGATCGTTGAAGCTGCATGCTGGGCACATGGACGGCGCAAGTTCTTCGACCTGGCGCGGCTCAGCAAGGCGCCGATCGCCGCCGAGGCGGTCAAACGCATCGATGCCCTGTTCGCCATCGAGCGCGAGATCAACGGTCTCATGCCCCAGGAGCGCCGGGGCGTGCGCCAGGAGCGTAGCCGACCGCTGATCATGGAACTGCAGACTTGGCTGCGCGAACAGCGCGCCCGGCTCTCCAAGAACAGCGACACGGCCAAAGCGATCAACTACAGCCTCAACCGCTGGGACGCCTTGATCTGCTTCCTCGATGATGGGCGCCTTTGCATGTCGAACAACGCGGCCGAACGCGAACTGCGGGCCGTTGCCCTGGGGCGAAAGAACTGGACCTTCGCCGGCTCGGACGACGGCGGCCGCCGCGCCGCTGCAATCTACACTCTGATCGCCACCGCTAAGCTCAACGATGTCGATCCGCAGGCTTGGCTCGCCGATGTGCTGGCCCGCTTACCGGATCACCCCGCCAAGCGCATTCACGAACTTCTGCCCTGGAACTGGCACAAACAAACCGCCGCCGCTGAAGCTGCATGAGGCTCATCGGCTACCCTTCCAAACCAATCCGCCCCGTGGCCTTCACCGGATGCATACGCATCGGCGTGATCAACCTCGACGACGCCTGGGCCCAGGGCTTCTCGGGTGTCATGGTGCGCGGCTCCGGCGCAGTGTGGGACCTACGCAAGGCGCAACCGTACGAATGCTACGCTGAACTCGACTTCGACATTCCAATCGGCAAGCACGGTGATTGCTACGACCGTTACGTCGTACGGATGGAGGAGATGCGTCGGGGCAGTGCGCATCATGAAGCAATGCCTCGACAAGCTTCGCTCAGCCGACGGACGAGGCCCTTACGTTCGTAGACGACCACAAGATTGCTCCGCCGCGAAGGGCGGTAATGAAGCGCTTGATGGAAGCAACGATCGAGCACTTCAAGCTCTATGCGGAGGGCTTTCGTGTTCCAAAGGTTGAAGTCTACGCAGCGGTTGAGGCGCCAAAGGGCGAATTTGGGGTCTATTTGGTCGCGGATGGCACCATTAGACCTTACAAATGCAAGATTCGCGCGCCTTCCTTCGCGCATCTGCAGGCCATGGACTTACTGTCCCGTGGGCACATGCTCGCGGATATTTCGGCGATCATCGGTTCTCTGGATATTGTGTTCGGCGAGATCGACCGATAAGGAGCTTCCCCCTCAGTCGGATGGAAGTCAGATTTTCATCCTAATCCGAACTCCCCTAAGATCACGATGGTCAATCCGCAGTGAGCAACGCTCGCCTCATTGTTCGTGATCGCGGGTTTGCGGCAGCCTTTTCACCAGCAGTCCGAACTGCGGAAAAGGTTCCCGGTCGTTGGTTGGCTGACAAAATGCCGCGTGTCGGCGCGTACCTCGCATAACTATGTCCCAAGGGGTAAAGAGGACCTCTGTTAAAGGGAACCTTATGGATTACAGCTTAAACGAGGAGGAAATTCAGCTTTTGAAGGAGTTAAAAGGGGCCGGCGATCGCGGTCGCGCATTCGCCCAAGTACCGCTCGTGGTCGCACGTCTGGTTAGGGCGGGGTATGTCAAGCGGCGCGTGATCAAAGCAACCGCGGTCCTATATCTGATCACAGAACTGGGTGGGGAAGCTCTCGAGAACGCGATGGCGTGAGGAGGCTTTAATGGACGGACAATTCCGGGACGACCCCTCAACGGGCGAAGACCGCTTTGCCAGAGAAGATGTTCGCAGGTATAGCGCTTGGTTTTCCGCGGTTGTCATTGTCGGCTTGGTCATTATTGGACTGCACTATTTGTTTCTTAAGGTGGTGAGTTGAGTGCGTCACCGCGTGTGAGGCAAACACGCCACGTTCCTTCCGGCGCAAACGAAAACGTGAGAGAACCTCTATCGAAGTGGATGCAGCCGCAAATGTGGCCGGTGTCGCCCTAGATATGCGTGACGAGGAACAGGCCTTTGAATTGCCCGCGCGGCTTTTCGAACAACTGCCTTTTGCCATTTATGTTTGTGACCGGCCTCGTTCTTCGATACAACCGCCGCGCGGCCGAACTATGGGGCCGGTCGCCTAAACTCGGCCATCCCGATGAACGGTTTTGCGGATCGTATCGAATGTTCCGCCCCGACGGCAGTCCGCTTCCGCACTATCAATGCCCCACCCCCGATGTGCTGCGCACCGGCGTTTCCGTGCGCGAACATGAAGTCCACATTGAGCGACCGAATGGCTTGCGCGGCATCGCGCTCGTTGACATCGTAGCAATGGAAACATCGTCGGCGCCCGTCAACTGCTTCCAGGATATAACGGAGCGCAAGCGCAACGAGGACGCCGCGCTACGGCTCGCCGCTATCGTCGAATCAAGCGACGACGCAATCGTCGGCAAGGACCTCGATGGCATCATCACGAGTTGGAACTGCGGCGCGCGGCGCATTTTTGGCTATCTGGAGGAAGAAATCATCGGCAAGCCGGAGGCGGAGCCGAGGCCGCCGCGTTCGCTTTTTCGTTTTGGCATTGGCGGCGCAGCGGGCGTGGTGGAGCTACCGGGTCGCCGTCGCCGACCGCCGGCTCGCCGCAGCATGGTGAGGGGGCTCCGCCATGTGCGCGCTCTAGATTTCGGGTTCGCTTTATCGCTTGGCGCTTGGCCGCGCGTTGCGCCTGATCAGGCCATAAAGGGAAACCCAAGGCGACTGCAAACCAATCGCCCTTGCTTAGGTTTTTGTCGATGAAGAGTCGCATTCCAAAAGAACGACTACGCGTCAGCAATTGGATTGTGCAAAGAACTCTTGTCTGATTGCGAAGGAAGGTGCTCGGTCTCCCGCTACCACACGCGCGAGGCGCGGCGCGCCGCCTGCTGGCCGACGGCGAGCGCAGCGAGCTACGGGGTCGACGTGCGCAACACCCGGCGCGGCGAATCCGCCCCACCAAACTCCGTGCGTTGTTCGGTTGTTCCGGCCATCAGCACGCCGGAAAGGGACGGCTTAAGGCTATCACGCTCGCAGCATTCGAGACATTCGGCCGAGCGATTTGCCAACGTCGCAAAAGGGTCAATCCGCTCACTGGCGAGGGGCTCGAACGACATCCTGAATGTAATTGCCCCGAGTTCACCCGTGGCGGCGGGATTGTTCAAAGGTTTGAGAATCTGTGGCGCGGCGGTGCATCAACTTAAGGAGACAGCGCGCACCACCTGCGTACGACCTGTCCTTGGCAAGACCCTCCAAGAGATCCTGGTCCCCAGCGTTCAAGAAATACATCAAATTACCGAGAAGATCGTCGGGCAGCCCATCGCTAGAATCGAGCGCCAAATTGCAAACCTCGCTGATCGAGTAGCGCCGACTGTCCACGACGACTGTGGGTCCGGGACTGTGCGCGGTCCAACTCGGATAAAGTTGTACCGCTCCATAGAACGCCTCGCGCAGGTGGCGCGAGATTGGTTTTGACCGCCGCTCATTCATTGAGTTTGTCCGTGCTCCGTTGCGCCTCGGTTCATCTTTCGGAGACGCAACGGCGACCAAGTATCTATGTCGCAATTATTGATCGACAAGGGCGGTTGTTCGTCGACAAATACGCGATATTGTCAGCCTTTACCTTTCCCCGCCCAACCGCGCCCTCGTCCTTCAGCCGTCACGTAATAATGGGAAATGTAATCGAACTCGTCGTCCCTTGCTCAGACGTTTGCTGATCTGACGTACCTCCGATTTGCCGCGCGAGGGCGGCGATTAACTTCAATCCGGAGCCGTTGGGGTTAGGTTTGCTTATGCCACGGCCATTGTCCGACACAACCAACCGGCCTTCCCCGTAACCGATCCCTACTACCAAGCGAACGCTAATCCGTCCACCACCGGGGCCAAAAGCATGCTTGATGCTGTTTATCGCGACCTCGTTCAGCATCAATCCAAGTGGAACTGCGCGATCGATGGTCAATTCCACTTCGTCGGCCTCGACGTCGATTTCAATATTCTCCACCTGCTGCTTTATGGAGAAACATAGAGCACGAAGGTAGGCTGGGAGCAGCACGATTTGCCCGTTCTGGCGCGGCGCCAGTTGGTCATGCGCGAGGGATATTGCATTGATGCGACTAGCGACGTGGTCCAGCGCACGGTGGGCGTCTCCCCCGGCGTAGCGTCGCTTTTGGATTGATATCGACGAGAGAATGAGCTGGAAGCTATTTTTGACACGATGCTGCATCTCACGCAGCAACAGATCCTGTGTCTGAGCCTTCGACGCGGCGGCCGCGAGCTTAGCCACTTCGGTCGGCTCACTTTCTTGACCCTGCACGAATACGCCAATCAGCGCGGCAGCTGCCGTCAGGAACTCAATCGTATCTTGACTGAAGTCTCGGGGCGTTGTGCTATCGACCTCCAGCACCCCCCAAGCCGCGCCATCGATCAGCACGGGAGTGTTGGCAACGGATATGATGCCATGCTGCTTCAGAAGGCTGGAAATAATGAAATCCTGTTGCTCCTGCACGTTGCCGATGACTACCGGCTCGCCCGTTTGAAATGAACGTCCGGGCGGCGAACGGAGATCGGACGACAAGGTCGCAGATCCTACCACTCCCTCCTTCCATCCGGTCCCAGCTATTACGAGGAGGTCAGCCGTGCTGCGGCGGTATGCGAGGACCTTAACATGATGAATCTCTAGGGCGCGGGCGACCTGTACAACCGCTTGGTCCAGAAAGTGCTGCAGATCTGAACTTTCTCCGGCCAATCGGCCAATATCGACTAGAATACGAACATGCCGCCGGACTTTATCCAGCACCTCGCTTGGCGTTTGCTGCTCTGGTTGCATCGGGATTAACGTCGCAACGGCTTAATAGTGCCCTCGCCGCTTGCCCTTAATCGATCGGCGAAAGAGTAATGCCTCCCAACCCCGGCGATGATGGATCTGGCTCACCCTTCGGCACCGGTTTCCGTAGTCATTGCACGTCAGACGCTCGGAGGCTGGGATCTAAGCGCGTCGCGCTTAAGGACGGCTGCAGGCGTACAAAAACGCCAATGAGAGCAGGATCGACACCAAAAGCGATCCAACGAGCCCGGCACGATTTGAAAAGAAAAGAACATACCGCAAAGGTAGGGCGAAGTTCCTGGGCGCACATGGCATCTGCGGGACCGCGACTGACAGGTCTAGCGCTCGTTCCAGGCAGCGATCGGCCGCTCGGCGGGCCGATGGCCGCCCCCTGGGCGTCAAGCCTTGGCCTTCCCGTCGGCTTAAAGCCTGCAATTCTTGAAACCATGCTCGGATCGTCACGAGCTGGGGTCCAGGTCAATCGCGAAGCTGCCCGACCGGGTAAGGCCTGAATGCAGGAACCGGCGCGCGGTGCGGGAGGTCCCCCTCAGGGCGGTCAGTGAGGCGGGCCGACCAGGAACGATGCGAGGTGGCCTGCATTAATGTGGAGCCGTGTTCGGTTCACGGCCCAACATAACGGAGGCGACGATGGGACTTTTCACGAAGGACATTAAGTCGATGGAAGACTTGATGCTCCATGAACTGCAGGACATCTACTATGCCGAAATCAGATCACTAAGGCTCTCCCGAAACTTGCCGAGAAGGCGACCAACCGCGACCTCAAGCAGGCTCTGAAAAGCCATCTTGACGAGACGCACAAACAAATCGAGCGCCTCGACCAGGTCTTTAAGAAGCTCGGCCAATCCCCGAAGGGTGTGGACTGTCCAGCCATCGATGGCTTGATCAAGGAATCTAATGAATTGATCGGTGAGGTCGAAGACAAGCATGTGCTAGACGCCGCCATCGTTGGTTCAGCCCAGGCGGTCGAGCATTACGAGATCGCCCGTTATGGCACTATCATCGCGTGGGCGGAGGAACTCGGCCACGATGAGATCGTTCGCTTCCTTAACACAAACTTGAACGAAGAGAAGGCGGCCAACACGAAGCTCAATACCCTTGCTGTTCGCCAGGGCGTCAACAAGAAGGCTTCGAGCGCTGTCTAACGGATACTAGCAAGTGGGCCTGGAGCCGTCTTCGGACGGCTCCTCTATTTTGTGCCACTGCCGTGCCGGTATCTCGAATGTCGATCGCGCGTACTTGCATTTGATCGTTCTAGCATCTGCAGCTAAAGAAAACACTCCTGCGCGGCGCCCTCTCAAGGCCCTTCGTTTTTGGTGTTCGTGAAGCAGGCATTCCCTAGGCCCGTCCCAATGGTGAAAATCGCCCAACGCTCTACATCGCGCATATACGGAATTTCGCTGAGCCCCTGAACGACCGCATCATTGTGCAGCACAATGGCGCTGTCCTCGTCGCTGATGCGCGGAATCATGGAATGCACCGCCACAGGCAAGTTAAAGCTTTTACTTTCCCAGTTACCCGGCAGATTCTGCGCGCCACGGTCGATTGAGCCGTCCGCTTCTATGACGCCTGGGCAACCGATACCGATAAAAGGGGCGAGATTCAGTTTCTTCCTTTTCGCGGCAGCGATGAGGCCCTTCAGCATTTCACCCAGCGAGTCGACGGCGTGTTCGCGCTTCACACCTTCCTCATCGCCATGGCGCCAGAGTGAGAACTTCCACACTTTGGTTTTCGAAAGGTCCGGAGCCCGTTTGAGGTTAAGCTGCACAACGCCGGCGCGCATGTTGGTGCCGCCGATGTCGACACCCAGAACGGCATCGTAAGCCTTGAACATCCATGATGGCGCCAGATGAACCGCACCGAGAAGGCCGGCCTCATCCGGATCGTTATGAATGGGGACGAGAGACACATCAACTTTATCGGCCTTTAAAATCACCGACGTGCGTCCTATTACAAGCTCGCCAACTCGGCTGGCGCGAAAGCCACCCCCGATTGCAATGCGCTGCGTCTCCTTCCATTCCTTTAATTTAAGGAAGCGCCGAATAATCAGCGCAAACTGTTGCGAAAATTCCTCGATAGCTCCTTGAACCACTCCAGCCGCCTCTGATTCGCCATGCAGCAGAAGATCGTCGAGTTCTTTTTTTGTGAGTTCTGCGCTGCTGTCCTCCCCGATCGGATCGACCCCGACCTGCCGTAACGTTGCGCGCCAATTCTCCACGATATCCCGAAACGCGCCTTTGCTGACGCGATCACCGAGAAACCCCTCGTCGTCCTTAAGCTCGACGTTGTAGCTATTCAGTTCGACCGATGGCAGCTGTGTCGCGCCGTGGCTAGCAATGGCTGGAAGTGCTGACTTTGGCATGGGCGTTCTCGGTTACAAAGGCAATTCGATCGGCTAGTCGTTCACGCATGTTCGGACTTCATCTGCCGAGCGTGTGTAGGAACGGACAAAACGATGCGATGTGAGCGGCTGGTTCTGCCCGCGACGAATTGGCCGACCCGTTGTCCAGGCTGCACGCCAATGCCGACTGGGTGTTCTTTTGCCCGGTGCAGAAAGTCAATTAGGAAGCATCTCGGTTTCCGCGTCCGCGCGCCTGTGAATTGGGTGACGCAGGTTCATGCCTGCCGCTTCATCAATCGCCTCCATTACCGAGTCCGTGACGATTTGATGAACCATGTGACCGACGCCAGGAACTCGTCGCAGCGTGCTCTGAGCAATCCCGCGGTGAAGCCGGGCCGATTGCTTATCGAGATTGACCAACTTATCATCATCGCCTGCGATGATGGCGACAGGCATATTCAAATGGGCATAATCCTTGGATCTCGCAAAGGCCCCGGGAATCATGAGGGCCGATTCGGCGGCGCTGGCGCGAACTTGTGAGGGGCGAAGCGCCATCTCTTTCGGAAAGCGGCTGAATTTCTTAGGCACTGGCGATGGTCCGAATATCTTGCGCATGAGGAGTGGCCACAACAGTCTACCCAAAATAGGCGAGAGTGTGTGACTTATGACGTCCCCGATTACCGGAACCGCGGGTCCCGAAAGAAGAAGTACATCGCTTCGGACGGTCGGATAATAATACCCCGAGGCGAGAACCAACCCTGTAACCAGCTCCGGGTATTTTAGTCCAAGCGCCGTTGCGACCGACGCTCCCCAGGAATGGCCAAGAACGGTTGCGCGCGAAATGCCAATTTTTTGGAGTGCTTTGTGGATTAGGTCCGCTTGGGCTTCGGGCGTCCAGACGGTGCGGCGCGGGCGCTCGCTGTGACCAAAGCCAGGCCGGTCAAATGCGATTACGCGATATTTTTTGGCAGCCTTATCGATAAGGCCGCTCGACGCGAAATCCTCAATCATGCTGCCGTTGCCATGCAGCAGAACGAGCGCCTCACCCGCCCCCCTGTCGATGTAGTGGAGGCGAACACCACCCACTTCTACGAATTTCCCAGTGGGCGGATTGTCACGTTCAGCCTTCTTCGCGATGACGCGGTTCACGAGCGCGGAGATCGCTAGCCCTGCTACAATGGTCACAACACTCATGGCGACGAGGTGCGGCGTGATGTTCTCATCACTTGCAGCATAGCTCCGCGAAAAAGCACGTTCTAAATTCCGAAAATCCTTCACTTCAAAATCCTCTTTGTGCGGGGGCTCCATCGTTTCCAACGACGCCGCATCGCGGCACGGCAACGACCGCCGCGAGGCTTTCGTTCCCGATTGACGACAGCGTAAACGGCCCGTGCTGAATAAGCCGTTCGGATGGGGATTCGTCGAGGTGCTGATGCAACTCCGGCACAAAGCAACCTCATTGCGCCGATGAGAGCGCTACGAAGATGCCGTCGGATTCGCGCTTCAGTGACGTGACCTCGCCGCTCTCAAGATTAGCGGCTTGGCCGCTGCAGCAACTCGATACTTCTAAAACGGGGATAGTTGTGGCTATCCGAAATAAGCGATGCGCGCTTTGGTCGCTATCGATTAGTTGCCGCGACGCGCCCTGAACCTGGCGAGATATGTCGCTCGGTAAGACCCGCGGGCGCGCCACCGATGATAAGACAATCGAGAATGTCCTTCAAATCTCTCTCCCCCGGGAGACATTCCGTGCGCATCGGCAGATTGCCATCGGTTGCGAAGGACGCGGTAGAAGACGCGTCCTTCGCTTCACCCACACTTCCTTTACTTGGCGCCCTATTCGACGGTAGCCGGCATCCTGGCGACCGACAGGAGGGGCTGTGCCACCTGATCGAGGAGCTGTGACGCGTTTTGCTCCTCGCCCAGCGACATGGTGAGGAGCTGAACGAGCTCCGGCTGGCGCATTTGCATTGCTAGGTTTCGAGCGGTCGTGTACGCCGCTATTTCATAGTGCTCGACCCGCTGGGCGGCGCCGATCAGGGCAAGGTCGGCCGGAGCGTCGCCCTTTTCCTTGCCTTCCTGCATGACTTCCTCGCCTTCTTCGACGAGTCCGGCCATGCCCTTGCAGGCCTTCGCCCGGGCGGCAGAGCCGAGCATGCGCAGGCACTCGCTAAGCCGTTCCGCTTGCGCCTCGGTTTCCTCAAGGTGCGTTTCGAACAACCGCTTTAGCTGCGCCGAACGTGCGGATTTGGCCATCTTCGGGAGTGTCTTCGTCAGTTGTTTCTCCGCATGTAGTATGTCGCGAAGCTGCTCAACCAGCAGTTCCTTTATGGTGTCGTCGGCAGGGCCCGAGCTTTCGGCATGCATCGAAGCAGTTCCTTCGTCGCCGTCGCCGACAAATCCGTTCAGGTCGGCAACCGCCGGAGACTCGACGAATTCCCACTCGCCGCCCTCGTTCCAGGGGCCACGGGTGTCAACCTCGCCATAATCGCCTTTGCCGGTCGAATCGTTGAAGAATTGGTCGACGAGCTTCGGAGTTGGCGCAATACGACCAATGCTGAACGGGGGCTTGCCCATGCTTTCTAACGCCAGCGTAAAGGCCCGCATATGAGTGATTTCCCGGGTCATCAGAAATTGCAGCGCGTCCTTCGTCCCCGCGTCTCGGCAGAAATTAATGAGCCGTTCGTAGACAATCTTCGCGCGCGCTTCGGCAGCGATATTGCTGCGCAGGTCGACGTCGAGTTCGCCGGTGATTTTGAGATAATCCGCGGTCCAGGCATTGCCCTGCGAATTGAACAAACTCACGCCGCCGCCGCCCGCGATCGCAATTAAAGGATCGGCTTCCGCGGCTTCCCGCACCGATTTCAGAGGCTTAAGATGCATCCTCGCGAGAGTGCCGACGATCTCAAGATGGCTTAGCTCCTCGGTACCGATATCCATCAATAAGTCTTTTCGAGCGGCATCTTCGCAATTGAGACCCTGGCGGTATATTGCATTGCCGTGGCGGGTTCGCCGTTCGCACCTCCGAATTGTTCCAGAGCATATTGCCGAACCGCGGATGGGGTTCATCAACCCGCACGGTGTACATAAGCTTTTTGACATGGTGGTACATGAGTTCGCTTTCCTTGGCGTGCGAGATTCTCGCGGATAAAGACAAAGCCCTTCTAGCTTGCCAAGCGAAAACGCCTGCCGACCCGCGTTGATCGGCTGGCGCTGTGAGGCGAAGCGGAAAGAGGATCGAAGACGCAACGCCCGCGGCAGCTCTTTGTTCGAGCTTACGGCCATTTTCGTTCCAATAATTTTAAAGTTCCCAACGCGCGCTGGGCGAGGTTACGGCTCCTATCAAAGCCAGCATTGTGTGCCAACCGTCGCTTAGGCCTCGCTCGGATATTACAAATCCATGCTGGGCTTATGGCAAAGAGCAAATGGAACTCCGAGATAAGTTTCTTTTCAGGTGCCCTCCGTTCGCCTCATTATTGGACTAGCTAAAACGGAGTTGATTGAGTGATGACATTCAAGCAACGATTCACAAAAAGACGGGGAGATTATTATGAGCCAGAACAATCAAAATCCGGGCGGCCAACAGAACCAGCAAGGCGGTCAGCAGAAGCCTGACCAGCAGAATCAACAGCCCAACCAAAAGCCCGGCCAGGGCGGTCAACAGAAGTAAGCTGCTCACCCCAAAAAAGAGCCTCCGGCTCGCCGGAGGTTTTTATTTGTAACCGCACTGACGCCAATGTCGGCCGCGAGTTGGTGGTCTCTCGGTCACGCACGTGGAGATGCTAATGCCGAGTATCTTCGCGGGTCGCCTACGTCCTTGTCGACACCACCAACGGGCGAAGGGACAATCACGCTCTGTGCATTCGACACGTCAATGGCCTCCTGGTCACCGACATTAATCCCACTGGCTCGTCAGGTCGGCCGCTATGATTGTGGTTCGCCGCTTATACGAGAGCCGTTTTCCCAGGAGACTTGAGCAATCGATGGAGCGCAACACGGGCCTGTGTTGAGGCATGGCTCCCCCGCAGCCGCACCCGATTTAGCCTGCGCTTTGTGGGGGGGAAATATAGGCAGGATAGGCCGCCTCTCAACCCGGTGGATCGCGCGGGCCCGGCAGGCGCTTATCCACAACGTAATCAGGCGGCGAACAATCAAGGCGTTGAGATAATATGACTCGTGCTAGCCTTGGAAGTCCCTGACCGCGGGGCGGCCCATCGAGGCGGCCGCGCTTGTCAAGCTTATAGATGCGATACTCTCGCATCGCACTGACCCCAAGCGCCAACGCGACCTTATGCCCTTTTGCGGGTCGCGCTAGCTCGGCTTGCTCGCGAAATCGTCCCGTCGCTCATGTGAGTATCAGGTCCGCTGTCATTCGGCGTGCAATTTTGACCCCCTGAGCCGGGGGATCGGCGTCCAAAATTGACCCCCTACAGGTTGGCCTGATGCGCTGCTCGCTTTGATTCCAAGCGAGTGGTGGGGGAATGCTGACAGTGGAGACGATCGGCCGGATTCGGCGCGAGCATTTCATCAAAGGCAAAACGATCAGGGAGATTTCCCGGGATCTGAAGGTGTCCCGGAACACGGTCCGCAAGGTACTGCGGTCGGGGGAGACATCGTTTGAGTACGAGCGTGACGTTCAGCCTCGGCCGAAGCTGGGGCGGTGGACGGCTGAACTCGACGAGCTGTTGGAAGGCAATACGACCAAGCCCTTCCGCGAGCAGTTGACGCTGATCCGCATCTTCGAGGAGCTACGCGGGCGCGGCTACGACGGTGGCTACGATGCCGTGAGGCGCTACGCCAGACGATGGGCCAAGGAGCGCGGACAATCGACAGCGGCGGCCTACGTCCCGCTGAGCTTCGCGCCGGGGGAAGCCTACCAGTTCGACTGGAGCCACGAGATCGTTCTGCTGAGCGGCGTGACGGTAACCGTGAAGGCCGCCCATGTCCGGCTTTGTCACAGCCGGATGCTGTTCGTGCGCGCCTATCCGCGCGAGACGCAGGAGATGGTGTTCGACGCCCACGACCGAGCCTTCGCCCTGTTCAAGGGCGCTTGCGGGCGCGGCATCTACGACAACATGAAGACGGCGGTGGAGACGATCTTCGTCGGCAAGGGTCGCCTTTACAATCGCCGCTTCCTGCAGATGTGCAGTCACTACCTCGTCGATCCGGTCGCCTGCACGCCGGCATCGGGCTGGGAGAAGGGGCAAGTCGAGAACCAGGTCGGGCTCGTCCGTCAGCGGTTCTTCACGCCGCGTCTGCGGTTCAAGAATCTCGACGAACTGAACGCCTGGCTGCTCGATAAATGCATTGCCTACGCCAAGGTGCACCCCCATCCGGAGCTGACCGAGCAGACGATCTGGGAGGTGTTCGAGGCAGAGCGGCCGAAGCTCGTTCCCTATGCCGGCAGGTTCGATGGCTTCCACGCGGTGCCAGCATCGGTCTCGAAGACCTGCCTGGTGCGCTTCGACAACAACAAGTACTCGGTGAGGGCCAGTGCAGTCGGTCGTCCGGTCGAGGTTCATGCTTATGCCGATCGCATCGTGATCCGCCAGGACGGGCGTATCGTCGCCGAGCATCCCCGTTCATTCGGCCGCGGCGACACGATCTACGACCCCTGGCACTACGTGCCGGTGCTCGCCCGCAAGCCCGGCGCTCTGCGCAACGGCGCACCCTTCAAGGACTGGGTGCTGCCGGCATCGATGGAGCGCGTGCGGCGCAAACTCGCCGGTGCCGACGATGGCAATCGGCAGATGGTCGACATCCTCACCGCGGTGCTCACCGACGGGCTGCCGGCGGTCGAAGCCGCGTGCGCCGAAGCGATCGCCCACAGCGTCCACTCCGCCGATGTCGTCCTCAACATCCTGGCCCGTCAGCGTGATCCTGGACCGCCAGTCACCATCCTCACGCCGGCCGCGCTGACATTGCGCCACGCGCCCATCGCCGACTGTGCCCGTTACGACAACCTCCTAGGAGAACCAACTGATGGAACGATCACAACTCTTCGACCTCATGGGCGAGCTCAAGCTCTACGGCATGAAGGCCGCCTTCGACGAGATCATGGCCACAGCCGTCAAACGCCAGCATGAACCCCAGCGCATCGTCGGTGATCTGCTCAACGCCGAGATCAACGAGAAGCAGGCGCGCTCGATCAAGTACCAGCTCACCATCGCCAAGCTGCCGCTCGCCAAGGACCTCGACGACTTCCAGTTCGAGGGCACGCCGATCAATGAGACGCTCGTGAACGACCTCGCCGGCGGTGGCTTCATCGCCCAGCAGCGCAACGCCGTGCTGGTCGGCGGCACCGGCACCGGCAAGACCCATTTGGCCATCGCCATCGCCAGAAGCTGCATCCGCTCCGGCTCCCGTGGCCGGTTCTACAACGTGGTCGATCTCGTCAACCGGCTCGAGATCGAGACCCGTAACGGAAGGCAAGGCCGGATCGCCGATCAACTCACTCGAATGGACTTCATCATTCTCGACGAACTCGGCTATCTGCCGTTCGCTCAATCCGGAGGGCAACTCCTATTCCACCTCGTCAGTCGCCTCTACGAGCGCACATCAATCATCGTCACAACAAACCTCGCATTCGGAGAATGGCCGAGCGTCTTCAGTGATCCCAAGATGACGACCGCGCTGCTCGATCGCCTCACCCACCACTGCGACATCATCGAGACCGGCAATGACAGCTGGCGCTTCAAGAGCCGGGCTGACGATCACGCGCCAACCCGCGCTCGCGCCGTCTCCGCAACCCCGACCAGCTCCGACGGCGCGAGCGCTACCGCCAAAACCCGTCGCCACAAGGGGTCAAAATTGGACGCCGATCGAGGGTCAAATTTGGAAGCCGATTGACAGTCCGCCACGGCTCGCGTCAACCGCTCCGCCGTGTAGGGCTTCGGTAGGAATGGCGCGCACGCTTGAGCATCCGCTCGTGTATAGGACGGGTGTCCCGGGCCTCGCCCTGCTGCACTAATTTCCAACTGTGAGCCCCTCGGGCGTGCTTGCCGAGTTCAAGGTCTTTGAAAATCAGGTCTCGTGGCCGGCCGCTTGCACGATCGCTTCTGCCAGCGTGAGAACCATATTTTTATCTTCGACAATCAAGACGCATGCCCATCCCCGGACCCCAAGGCAATGCGCTGTCCCGAGCGTCCCAAGTGATAGGGGCGTGATTGGTTCCGTGCGATGTTGTTCGCATCTGTTCATGAGATTTGTGAGTAGTTGACCCTAGCACCTTTCGCGTTTTGTTCCTGTCACGACGAGGGGGGATCAAAATCGCGGACTTTACTCTCGTCCGGCTTTAAAGATGATTCGCCGGAATCAACCGATCAGGTCATTTAATTCATTAGAGTTTTGTGCGCTATCCGTTCTTACCCGTTGTGCCGGTACTGGCCCCTTTAAAGGAGCCAGTACCCGTCGTGCCGAATAGGACACGCCCAGGAACTGACAAGGTGGCGCGCGCGTTGGACCAGTTAGCTCGCAACTTGTCAGAGGGGCTGAAAGGAGACGGCTTGCTACACGGACGACACCAAAAGCGTAGAACTGGTCTGAGGGCTCGCGATGCTGGTCCTGTCGCGTGCTAAGACTGAAATATGCCAAAATACCCTCCCTACACGACGACGGTGATCGGCGCGCATAGCGTGCCGCGATGGTACGAAGCGTTGGATCGCCTCGTCTCCTTGGGGCAGCTCTCCGACGCGGATTTCGCGGACGCCCAGTTGCGTGCGATGCAGGGGGCGATCCTCGAACAGGAAAGCGCCGGCATTGACGTGATCACCGGCGGTGAGATGCATCGGCGCCGGCATAATCGCCATTCACCGCCCAATGCGATGCTGAATCACTTCTGGGCAATGATCCCGTCGTTCCAGGGCGAAACACGTCCGAAGCCCATCACAGACTACGACCCCAACGTCTTCCATCCTGCCGCGGTCTGTCGTGGTCCGATCGCCGATGACGTCGACCTGGGACTGGTCGAGGAGTTCAGGACCGTCTCCGCGTTCGCGCGAAAGCCAGTCAAGATCACGATGACCGGTCCTCACCTGCTGGCTGCCGTGGCCTACGACGAATATTACAATGACACCGCGAAGATGATCAGCGATTTTGGAAAGCTGCTTCATCAGAACTTCAAGCGGCTTGCCGAAGAAGGCTGCAAGCACATCCAGATCGATGAACCGTATTTCACGGTAGCGGACGACCACGAAGTACGCACGGCGGTCGAGGCGATCAATGTGGCGACCGAGGGGCTTCCGGACGATGTACATGTGATGATGCACATCTGTCAGGGCAACTATGCCGTGGGACCGGACTATGATGGGCAGATCGGCCACCGATATTTCGATCATGGGCGGTATAAGGCCGACCTTGTGTGCCAGATCGAGTGCGACGGGTATCTTATCGAACACGACATGACGCCGCACTACGAGGGCCTGCTTGGCGATAGGCAGCTCGGCGTCGGCGCGGTCGATGTTCAATCGCCGAATGTCGAGACCGGAGAGCAGGTAGCCGAGAGGATCAAAATCTACAGATGGCTAGCACCTGAGCAAACGGTCATCACCAGCTCCTGCGGTCTGAACCACCTCCCGCGCCACATCGCCCTCGGCAAGCTCCGTGCCATGACAGAAGCAAAGGAGATTCTGCTTGCAAGCGCAAAAAAATCGGCTGCCGCATGATGGAAAAGAAAAAGGAAGTCGGCCCGCGGCGAAAGGGCGCCGCGGATTTGGAGAAGCGGCTGAAGCTTGCGGAAGCCGCCAGTGGTATCGGCGCGTTCGAACTGGATTTGGCATCCAAACACTGGGCGTTTAACCCGCAACTGGCGACTTTGTTCGGGCTCGATCCGATTAGCGCACCACCGAGCTTCGCGGACTGGCTGCGGATTGTTTTCGTCGATGATGCGCCGAAGATTCGAAGCGCCATGGAAGCGGCCGCGCAAAACGGCAGTTTCTACGTCGAATTCCGGGTCAAGCGCGCCGACGGCAAGCTGCACTGGCTCGCCGGCAAGGGGCAGGTGGTGCCGGAGGATAAGGCCGGTGCGCTATTGCTCCGCGGCACTTACTACGAGATCGGCGAACGGAAGCAACTCGAAGCCAGGCTGCTTGCGCTGAATGAAACCCTGGAGGCACGCGTCGCGGAGCTGCGCGAGGAAGCCCGCACCCTCGAGGTCCTCAACCGCACGGGTATTGCCATCGGCGCCGAACTTGATCCTGAGCGCCTGGTGCAGATCGTGACCGATGCCGGCGTCGAACTCAGTGGTGCGGCGTTTGGCGCGTTCTTCTACAATGTCGTTCGGGCCGATGGCGAGTCCTATACGCTCTACACCCTGTCGGGTGCGCCCAGGGAAGCCTTCGCCAAGTTTCCGATGCCGCGCAACACCGAAGTGTTTGAACCGACCTTTCGCGGCAAAGGCCCTGTCCGCTCTCCAGATATTCTCGCCGATCCGCGCTACGGCAAAAGCGAGCCTTTCAAGGGAATGCCGCCCGGCCATCTTCCGGTGCGAAGCTATTTAGCAGTGCCAGTGGCGTCTCGTGGCGGGGAAGTGCTCGGCGGCTTGTTCTTCGGCCATCCCCAACCGGCCATGTTCAGCGCCCGCGCCGAGCGCATTCTGGTGGGATTGGCGGCGCAGGCCGCGGTTGCCATCGACAATTCACGCCTGTACCAGCGAAGCGTCCACGAAGTGGCCGCACGCAAGCATGCGGAGGAGCAGCTGCAGGAACTCAACCGTACGCTGGAGGAACGCGTAGCCCAGCGGGCGGCGCAGCTCGCCGCCAGCGCGACCAAACTGGAGGAAAGCGAACGCAGGTTCCGGATTTTGGTCGAGGGCGTAACCGACTACGCCATTTTCATGCTCGATCCGAGCGGAACGGTGATCAATTGGAATCCCGGCGCGCAGCGCATCAAGGGCTATTCACGCGACGAGATCATCGGACAGCACTTCTCGCGCTTCTATAGCGATGAGGATCGTGAAAGGAAGGTTCCGCACAAGGCGATCGAGACCGCGGCAAGGACCGGCAAGTACGAGGCGGAGGGCTGGCGTGTCCGCAAGGATGGAAGCCGGTTCTGGGCGAGCGTCGTGATCAATGCGATTCGCGATGCTCAAGGGAAAGTCGTCGGTTTTGCGAAAGTCACCCGCGACCTGACCGAGCGACGCGCGGCCGAAGAGCGGCTGATCCAGTCGCAGAAAATGGAAGGAATCGGTCAGCTCACGGGCGGTGTGGCTCACGATTTCAACAATCTTCTGACCGTCATCATCGGCAATCTCCAAGCGCTGCAGCGGCACCTACAGGAAGAAAAGCCAGACCCAGGCAGACTCCAGCGCTCGGCTGACAACGCCATGCGCGGCGCGCGGCGCGCTGAATCCCTGACCCAGCGTCTTCTTGCCTTTTCACGTCAGCAGCCGCTTGCGCCGGAATCCGTCGATGTCGGGCGCTTGGTGGGCGGCATGTCGGATCTTTTGCGCCGGACGCTCGACGAGGGCATTGCCGTCGAAACGGTGCTGGCCGGAGGCCTCTGGCGCGCCCACGCCGACCCGAACCAACTGGAGGTCGCGATCCTCAATCTCGCCGTGAATGCGCGCGATGCGATGCCCAACGGCGGCAAGCTGACGATCGAAACCGGGAATGCTCATCTCGACGAGCGGTATGCCGCCGCCCAGGCGGAGGTCGTACCTGGGCAATATGTGGTGCTCGCCGTATCGGATAATGGCAGCGGAATGCCGCCCGAAGTCAAAGCCAAGGCGTTCGACCCGTTCTATACGACCAAGGATGTCGGACATGGCACGGGTCTCGGCCTTTCGCAGGTCTACGGGTTCGTGAAGCAGTCCCGCGGCCATGTCAAAATCTACAGCGAGGTCGGCGAGGGAACGACGGTCAAAATCTACCTTCCTCGCTTTCACTCGGATGCGGACGATCATGAAGAGCAACCGGCGCCGGCGGCTGCGCGGGGATGTAGAAGTGAGATCATCCTCATCGTAGAAGATGACCAGGATGTGCGTACCTATTCAACCGACTCGCTCCGAGAACTCGGATACCAGATCATCGAAGCCGCCAACGCCCGCAACGCCCTGCAGATCCTTGACGAGCATCCCGAAGTCTCTGTCCTGTTCACGGATGTTGGGCTTCCTGGCGGGATGAATGGCCGCCAACTCGCCGAAGAGGCGCGAAAGCGACATCCCACCCTCAAAGTGCTGTTCACCACCGGTTATGCGCGCAATGCGATCGTGCATGAGGGGCGCCTCGATCCGGGCGTGGAACTGTTGCCCAAGCCGTTCACCCAGGCCGCATTGGGCGAAAAACTGCGCGATATCCTTGACGCCAAATCGACAGCGGCCCGCGTGCTGCTCGTCGAAGACGAGCCGCTCATTCAGACAATGGCGGCCGAATTTCTTGAAGAAGGCGGCTTGAAGGTCGACGTTGCCAGTTCGGCGAACGACGCCTTGAACAAATTGCGCCTCATTCCGGGAGGCGTCGACGCGGTCATCATCGATTTAGGACTACCGGACCGCGATGGGGCCGCACTCATTCCGGAAATTCGCTCGATCTATCCTTCTCTCCCGATCGTCATCGCAAGCGGCCAAGGCGGCGTCGATCTTCGGAAGCAGTTCAAGGACCTTTCCTCAATCAGCTTCGTATCAAAGCCCTACACTGCGGACGGGCTTCGCGCGGCACTGCGCGCGATTGGCATTCGCTGATAAGGGGCCACCCACGCGGGCCGGTTTATTGTCCGGAACCGACCTAAATTCAAGGAGTTGAGCCTCCCGGGAGGTAGCTCACTTCGCGTCGCCATGGCTCGTTCAGCCGATTGTACGAGCTCGTGAGGATACGCAGCTCCAACGGCGAGATACATCGCGCTCTTGCTGACCTCAGCCTAGATGCCCAACAATTCGCTGCGAATGCGAACGGCCGCGTGCTTCAGGATAATGCCGGTGCCATTGCAGGCGACAGCGTGCCAAGCGTCGCTTGGGTCTTGGCGACGGCCTTACGTTCGTCCTCGTTGCTTATGGTTCAAGGACTGCATTCTCTAACCGATCACAGAGCGCTGCCGCCCGCTTTAAGTGGTCTTGAGATATTTCAGATTGCGCCATGACCTAATCCTTTTTACCTTTATGGCGATCCGCGCTTCTGCCATGTAAGCCCCAATCGTTTGACCTGGTCGGCAACATCGGACTCGGTGCCTGCGCGCACAGGACCGTCGCAGTCTCATTTAGGCTCGCTCCTGACAATACGGACAGTCGCAAGTTCTTCAAGATCCATTTCGAACCAGTCCTTGCCATCGTTCAAATCGGGTCTCTCTTTCATCCGTCAAAACCCTACTTGTGCATCGCGCCGGTCTATTCCACTCCCGGCTTGGAACGTGGTAGAGGAGCACAGTCCGTACGGATTAATCGGAGAACCCGCCAACGCGTTCCAACGTGAGTGCGGGCTTGCCGATATTAAGAGAAGCGAATCTCACTAGGCCGTAGTGACGATTTAAGGATTTCGGATTCCCAAGAGGGCGCAAATCAAATTCAACGCTGATTTTTGGAGATCGGCGATGGATTGTGACGCTCTTCGGGACGATCAGTGGGAACGCATCAAGGGGCTTGTGCCGGGCGGGACCAAGGGCAAGCGCGGGCCTCGCGCGAACAACCGCCGGTTCCTGAACGCGCTGTTATGGATGGCGCGCTCGGGCGGACGCTGGCGCGACCTGCCGGAGCGGTTCGGCAACTATCATTCCGTGAAGCGGCGTTATTATCGCTGGATCGCGATGGGTGTTCTCGACGCCATGCTGGCGGCGCTATCGCGCGAAGCTGATCTGGAATGGCTGATGATCAATTCAACCATCGTGCGGGCGCATCAGCATGCCGGCGGCGCGCGCAAGCTAAAAGGGGGGCGGATGCCCAGGGCCTGGGCCGGTCTCGAGGCGGGCTGAGCACCAAGATCCACGCCGCCGGCGATGCGCTTGGCAATCCGATCCGTCTGATCGGTTCCCCTGGGCAACGCAACGACATTGCCTTTGCCCATGATCTGGTCGACGGCTTCAACGCGGACGCCACAATTGCCGATAAGGGCTATGATGCCGACCATCTGGTCGACCGCATCGCCCAAACGGGAACACAGGCCGTCATCCCGCCAAAACGAAACCGCAAGGTTCAGCGTCCCTACGACGCCGATCTCTACAAGGAGCGCAACATCATCGAGCGCTTCTTCAACAAGCTCAAACAGTTCCGCCGCGTCGCCACCCGATACGACAAGCTGCTCGTCAACTTCATGGGCTTCGTTAAACTCGCAGCTATTGCCATCTGGCTTAAATAGTTAAATCGTCACTACGGCCTAAAGCCACCCACGATCGCCGTGTTGCCGTCGGCCGATAGCGAAACCGAATAGCCCTGCATGGGTTCTAAGACGAAGTCGTTGCCGATCAACTTCGGTCCCTCCTGCGCGAACTGTGACGCCGCCGGTTGCGGGGTGAAAATAAGCGCGCCCCAAACCACGACTGATCCAATGGTCTTGCCAATACGCGTCGAGCGGTTTCGCAGCGACGCTAGCCAATGCCCGTACGGATCTTGCCCGCTATGAAATTCTGATCAAGCAGAACGCTATTCCGGAACAGCAACTGGCTACTCAGAGGGCCCCGTGGGTGAGGATGAGGGAACCGTTAAAGCCGACCAGGGGCAGATCGAGGGTGTGAAACTCAATCTGGTTTACTGCAAAATCACCGCGCCCATTACCGGACGTATAGGATTGCGGCTGGTGGACCCTGGTAATATCGTTCACGCTACCGATACCACCGGCCTGTGGTGATCACCCAAATCGACCCATCAGTGTGCTCTTTACGGTCGCCGAAGACCAGCTTCCGATGGTGCTGCAGAAATGCGCGCCGGCCAGCGCTTGAGTGGACGCCTACGACCGCGACATGAAGACGGAAACTGGCGCAGGGACGCTGACGACCGTCGACAATCAGATCGACCAAACCACCGGCACCCTCCGCTTGCGCGCCACCTTCGATAACAAGGACGACGCGCTTTTTCCGAATCAGTTCGTGAACGCCAGGCTGCTGGTGCAAGTAAAACACGGGGTGGTGCTGCTTCCGAACGCCGCCATCCAGCGCATCCTCGAACGCGACGTTTGTTTACCTTGTAAAGCCGGATTCGACGGTGACCGTCCGCAACATCACCTGTAGGCACCACGGAAGGCGACGACTCCGAAATCACATCGGGGCTGACCCCCGGCGACGTGGTGGTCATGACCGGCGCCGACAAGCTACAAGAAGGCACCAACGCGTGAATGCGCAGATCCACCAGGTCGAGCAGTCCGCGCCGCAGGGCCGATCGAAGTGAACCCATCGCGGATTTTCATTTTGCGGCCCGTGGCCACCTCCCTGCTGATGGTGGGCATTCTGCTGGCGGGCGTCGTCGCCTATCAGACAATTGCCTGTTTCGGCGCTGCCTGAGGTGGACTATCCCACCATTCAAGTCATCACGTTTTATCCGGGCGCGAGTCCCGATGTGATGGCTTCTTCGGTGACCGCTCCGCTGGAACGGCAATTCGGACAAGTGCCCGGTCTGCAGCAGATGACGTCCACCAGTTCTGACGGCAGTTCCGTCATCACGCTGCAATTCAACCTCAGCCTGAATATCGATGTGGCGGAACAGGAAGTGCAGCAATCGATCAATGCTTCCGGCACCTATCTGCCAGCCGATCTGCCGACGCCGCCGATCTACAGCAAGACCAATCCCGCCGACACGCCGATCCTGACGCTGGCCCTGACTTCGACCGATGCCGCTATCCAAGGTGGAAGATCTGGCTGACACGCGCCTGGCGCCGAAGATTTCGCAATTGCCGGGCGTGGGTCTTGTCAGTATCAGCGGCGGACAGAAGCCAGCGGTGCGGATTCAGGCGAACCCGACGCTGATGGCTTCCTACGGATTGAATCTCGAGGATCTGCGCACTGCCATCGCCGCCGCCAACGTGAATCAGGCCAAGGGCAACTTCGATGGACCGCATCAGGCCTATCAGATCGGCGCCAACGACCAGTTGCTTTCGAGCGCCGACTATGCCGGAGCTCATCATCGCGTACCAGCAACGGCGCTCCCGTCAAGCTGACCGACATTGCCAGCGTCGATGGACGATGCCGAAAACATCCGCCAGGCCGCGTGGATGAATCGAAACGCCGGCGGTGATCGTCAATATTCAGCGGCAACCCGGCGCGAACATCATTGCGGTTGTGGATCAGCGTCAAGAAACTGCTGCCGCATTGACGGCGACCTTGCCCGCCGGCGTCAACGTCAGCGTTCTGACCGACCGGACCACCACCGTTCCGCGCTTCCGTGAGCGACGTCGCAGTTTGAGTTGATGCTCACCGTTGCGCTGGTGATGATGGTGATTTTTCTGTTTCTGCGCAACCTCGCGGCGACCGTCATTCCTAGCGTCGCCGTTCCGCTCTCGCTGGTCGGCACCTTCGGAGTGATGTACTTGCTGGGCTACAGCTTGAACAATCTGACGATGATGGCGCTGACGATTTCGACCGGCTTCGTGGTGGACGACGCGATTGTGATGATCGAGAATATCAGCCGCTATATCGAAGCGGGCGACAAGCCGCTGGACGCGGCGCTCAAAGGCTCCGCGCAAATTGGTTTCACGATCATTTCGTTGACCGTTTCCTGATTGCGGTTCTGATCCCTTTGCTGTTCATGGGCGATATTGTGGGCCGACTCTTTCGGGAATTCGCGGTCACGCTGAGCGTGACCATTCTGGTCTCGGCGGTCGTCTCTCTGACGCTGACGCCGATGATGTGCGCCAAACTGCTGAATCACACGCCGGAGGATGAACAAGACGCTTCTATCGCGCCTCCGAGCGCGCTTTCAAGGCGACCATCGACTTTTACGGCGGACATTGAAGTGGGTGCTGCGATAGCAGACGGTCGACGCTGCTGGTCGCTGCCGGAACTCTCGTGTTGACCATCTTCCTGTACATTTTCATTCCCAAAGGATTCTTTCCCGATTCAAGATACCGGCGTCATCCAGGGCGTGTCAGAAGCGGCGCAGTCGGTGTCGTTTCCAGCAAATGTCGGACGAGCAACAGGCAATTGACCAAGATTATTCTGCAAGACCCGGCGGTCGATAACTTGTCCTCCTTCATCGGAATCGACGGCACCAATCACCACCATGAATAGCGGCCGCATTCTGATCAATTTGAAACCGATCGCCGATCGCGGAGATCAGCGCCAGCGACGTCATTCGCCGGTTGCAGCCGGAGTTGGCCAAGGTTGCGGGAATCACGCTGTTCATGCAGCCGGTGCAGGATCTTACCGTCGAGGACCGCGTGAGCCGCACGCAGTTTCAATACACCCTGGAAGATCCGAACACCGATGAGCTGAATACCTATGCGCCGCGGATGCTCGCAAAGCTGCAGGAACTGCCGGAGCTAAGCGATGTGGCCAGCGATCAACAGGACCTGGGTCTGCGCGCGCGAACTCGTCTTCGACCGCGACACCGCGTCCCGATTCGGCATCACGCCTGCGGCGATCGATCAGACGCTGTATGACGCTTATGGCCAACGCCAAATTTCCACCATGTTCACGCAGTTGAATCAGTACCACGTGGTGCTGGAACTGATGCCGGATTTTCTGAAAGGATCCGTCAGGACCTGCGCGATCTTTACATCCGTACCGGAGCCACGGCGACCACTGGCGGCACGGGCCTGATATCCGGCGGGTCTTCGGCCACAGCCCTTTCGCGCGGGCCTACGAATAGCGCAGCGATGCGGCAGCGCTTCAAACGATCGGGACCAACAGCACTTCGACAGCATCTTCACGGGAGCGGCAGTCCTCGAACGCAGTGTTTCCCAACGGACAGCAGGTTCCGCTGCGCGCCTTCTCGCACGTGGAGCCGACGCCGGTGCCCATCACAGTCAACCACCAGGGGCAGTTCCCTGTCGTGACCCTGTCATTCAATCTGGCGCCGGGCGCCGCGCTGGGTGAGGCCGTCAAAGCGGTGAATCGCGTTAAGGATGAGATGGGTTTGCCGCAGAGTATTCAAGCCGCGTTTCAGGGCACGGCCGAGGCATTTCAGGCGTCCCTAGCAACGAGCCGATTCTCATTCTGGCCGCGCTGATCACGGTGTACATCGTTCTCGGCGTTCTGTATGAAAGCTACATTCATCCATTGACGATTCTTTCGACGCTGCCCTCGGCCGGCGTGGGCGCGCTGCTGGCGCTGATTATCTGCCGAACAGATTTCAGCGTGATCGCGCTGATCGGCATCGTCCTGCTGATCGGCATCGTGAAAAAGAACGCCATCATGATGATCGACTTCGCGCTCGAGGCGGAACGCCATGAGGGCATGTCAGCCGGAGGACGCCATCTATCAGGCTTGCCTGCTGCGCTTCCGGCCCATCATGATGACCACCATGGCGGCCCTGCTGGGCGGGTGTGCCGCTAGCTCTTGGCTGGGGCGCGGATCCGAATTGCGCCGGCCTCTGGGCATCACGATTATCGGCGGCCTGATCTTCAGTCAGCTGTTGACGCTGTACACAACGCCGGTTATTTATCTTTGGTTCGACCGGCTGGCCACACGGTTCTCGCCGTCAGCCGAAAGTCCCGCGAACAGCGAACCGTTCCGCAAGGTAATCGATGAATATTTCCGCAGCCATTTATCCGGAGGCCCGTGGCCACAACGCTGCTGGTGGTCGCCGTGGCGTTGGCGGGCGCCGTGGCCTTACCGGCTGTTACCGGTCTCGCCGTTGCCGGAAGTCGATTTTCCAACCATTTCGGTGAGCGCGGCCTGCCCGGAGCTAGTCCGGAAACGATGGCATCATCGGTGGCCACGCCGCTCGAACGGCAGTTCGGCACGAATTGCCGGAGTCACCGAGATGACGTCGTCCAGCGGCCTGGGTTCCACTTGTATCACGCTTGCAATTCGATCTGAATCGCGACATCGACGCGGCCGGGCGCGATGTTCTAGCCGCGATTAACGCGGCCCGCGGCAATCTGCCGGCGAATCTGCCGAACAATCCCACCTACCGCAAAGTGAACCCGGCCGATTCGCCCATCTTCATCATCGCCCTGACCTCGCGACGTTCTCACCCAAGGCCAGATGTACGACGCCGCTTCGACTATCCTGGCGCAAAAGTTTTCTCAGATTACCGGTGTGGGGCAGGTGATCGTGGGCGGAAGTTCGCTTCCTTCGGTTCGGGTCGAGTTGAATCCGACGGCAGCTGAACCGGTATGGCATCGGCCTCGAACAGATTCGGACCATGTTGGCGAACGCGAATGCGAACCCCCAAGGGCCATTTTTCGAGGGCCTGCGCATGGGGAAATCGGCGCCAACGACCAATCTTCAAGGCCAGCGGACTATGAATCGCTAGTCGTCGCTTATCACAACGGATCGGCGCTACGGATTTCCGATATCGGCCTAGCCGTGGATTCGGTCGAAGACCTTCGCAATTCCGGATATGCCAACGGCAAGCCGTCGGTCCTGGTCATCATCTTTCGCCAGCCTGGCGCGAATATCATCGAGACGGTGGACCGCCTTAGGGAAACTCTGCCACAACTGCACGCGTCGATTGCGCAAGCCATCGACATGCGGGTGGCGCTCGATCAAACGGTTACTATTCGCGCCTCCGTTCACGAAGTCGAGCTCACGCTGGCGATCGCCGTGGTGCTGGTTCTGCTGGTTGTCTTCGCGTTTTTGCGCAATCCCCGCACGACGCTGATCCCCAGCGTTGCGGTGCCGGTTCGCTTATCGGAACCTTCGGCGTAATGTATCTGCTTGGCTATAGCCTCGACAATCTGTCCCTGATGGCGCTGACTATTTCGACTGGCTTTGTGGTGGACGACGCCATCGTCGTGATCGAAAATATCACGCGGTATGTCGAGAAAGGAATGGAGCCGCTGCAAGCGGCGTTGAAAGGCTCCGAGGAGATCGGCTTCACCGTGTTAACCATCAGCGTTTCTCTGTTGCCGTTTTTATCCCGCTACTGCTGATGGGCGGCGTTGTGGGCCGCCTGTTCCGCGAATTCGCGGTGACACTGTCGGTGGCCATTGCCATCTCGATGATGGTCTCGTTGATGACCACCCCCATGATGTGCGCGCATATTCTGAAAAGCAACAGGAGCACGGCCGGTTCCATCGCGCAGCTGAGCGCGGATTCAACTGGGTAGTGAACCGCTATGGCAGCGCCCTGAATTTCGGCTGCGCCATTCGTTCATCACCCTGCTGGTGCTCATCGTGACCATCGCGTGTAACGGCTATTTATTCACGCGCGTGCCGAAGGGATTTTTCCCGATGCAGGACACCGGGCCGCCTGAACGGCTCATTCAAGCCGATCAGGACACTTCATTCACCCCGATGGATCACACCTTGAGAAGTTCGTCAGCATTGTGGCAGCCGATCCAGCGGTCGATACGGTCATCGGATTTACCGGCGGCGGCGTGCGGCGGCGCCAACGCAATACGGCGCGCATGTTCGTCTCGCTGAAGCCGCTCGCGGAGCGAAAGATACGCGCCGACGAAATTATCGCCCGCCTGCGGCCGAAGCTGGCGCGCGTGCCGGGCGCAACCATGTTCCTTAGGCCGCGCAAGACCTTCGCATCGGAGGCCGCCAGAGCAACGCGCGACTATCAGTTCACTATGCGCAGCGATAACATCGAGGATCTGAACGCTTATGGGCCGAAGATGCTCGCAGCGCTTCGCACAATTCCGATGATCGCCGATGTCAATACGCGACCAGGAAAATCAGCGGCCTGCAAATCTATGTCGACTACGATCGGAAGACCGCCGCGCGCTTCGGCATTTCGCCGCAACTGATCGACAACACGCTGTATGACGCCTTCGGCCAGCGGCCGGTCTCCACCATGTACACTCCGCTCAACCAGTATCACGTGGTGATGGAGGCGGCGCCGGAGTACTGGCAGGAGCCCGATACTCTACGGCGGATTTACGTGCGCTCCCCCGCCGGGCAGCGAGGTTCCGTTAAGCGCGTTCGCGCACCTTGCGCCGGAGGCCGCCTCACTGTCGGTGACGCACCAGGGGCTGTTCCCGGCGGTTACGATGTCATTCAACCTGCAGCCGGGGTGTCGCTGGGCGAGGCGGTGGACGCTGATCACGCAGCGGCGCGCGAGGTCGGGCTGCCCGCCGGCCTCCAGACCCATTTTCGCCGGCACGGCGCAAGCCTATCAGGATTCGCTGGCGAATCGAGCCCCTCGCTGATCGCCGCCGCGCTGGCTACGGTCTACCTGGTGTTGGGCATCCTATACGAGAGCTATGTGCACCCGGTCACGATTCTTTCCACCCTGCCTCGGCCGGCGTGGGCGCGTTGCTGGCGCTGATGCTGACCCATACGATCCCACCATCATCGCAATGATCGGCATTATCCTGCTGATCGGCATCGTCAAGAAGAACGCCATCCTGATGATCGATTTCGCCCTGGCCGCGGAACGAAATGAGGGCAAGAACTCGCGCGACGCGATCTATGAGGCGTGCATGCTGCGATTCCGTCCGATTCTAATGACTACCATGGCAGCGCTGTTGGGAGCCATGCCCCTGGCATTCATGACCGGGACCGGATCCGAGCTCCGACGGCCGCTGGGCATCAACCATCATCGGCGGCTTGATTGTCAGCCAATTGCTAACTCTGTTCACAACGCCGGTGGTGTATTTGTACTTCGACCGTTTTCAGCATTGGTGGGAACGCGCGAAGCGCACGGCGCAGACCGCCGGAGCCGGTAGGGTCGGAAGGGTAACGATGCGATGAGCCGAAACCTGATCATCGCCGCGCTTCTCGTTTTCACGGGCTGCAAAGTCGGCCCGAATTACAGACGGCCGCTGCGCCCGCGCCGCCCGCCTTCAAGGAGCAGCCGCCGGCGGGGTGGAAGCAGTCCCAGCCCGGCGATGCCTTGCTGAAGGGCAAGTGGTGGGAGCTTTTAACGACCCCTGCATCTGAATGCGCTCGAGGAGCAGGTCGCCATTTCCAATCTGAATGTGCTGCAGGCCGAAGCGCAATACAGGCAGGCCCGGCGTCGGTTCGCGTGGCGCGCGCCGCGCTGTTTCCTACGGTTGGCATCGGCCCTTCGGGGTCCGTTTCGGGAAGCGGCGCCGCGCGTTCCACGGGTACGCCAGGTACGGGCGCAGCCGGTACTACGAGCGCCGTAACGGCCGGAACGAGAACCAATTTCACGGTGCCGCTAGACGTATCGTGGGCCCCGGATCTCTGGGGAAGCGTGCGGCGCGACATTGCCGGCGCCGCGGCCACCGCGCAGGCTCTCGAAGCGGATCTCGAAAACGTCCGGTTGCTCTATCAAGCGGAGCTCGCGCAAGATTACTTTATTCTGCACAGTCTCGATGGCGAAATCGACCTGCTCACTGCACGCAGGCGTCGTATGAGGAATACCTCAAACTCACGCGCGATCGCTTCGCCCAAGGAATCGTCAGCGACCTCGATGTCGCGCAAGCGGAGACGCAGTTATACGGAGTACAGGCGCAATTGCTCGACCTTGGTGTGCAGCGCGCGCAGTTGGAACATGCGATCGCCGTACTCATCGGCAAGGCCCCCGCCGACGTGACTGTTCCACCGATGATCGTAGCAACCGTGCCGCCGATTGTGCCGGAGGGCGTTCCATCGGAGTTGCTCGAGTGCCGGCCCGACATCTCCGCGGCGAACGCCGGGTGGCAGCCGCCAACGAGCAAATCGGTATAGCGACGGGCCGCCCTCTACCCATCGATAACATTGAGTGGAAGCGGCGGCTTTGCAAATTCCAACATCGTTAAGCTTTTCTCCTGGCCCAGCCGGTTCTGGTCGGTAGGAGCGTCACTCGGCGCCACACTCTTCGATGCGGGCCGCCGCCGCGGCATTATCGCCGAGCAACAGGCGGCATACGACGCGGGCGTGGACGCATACCGGGAGACCGTGCTCACGGCATTTCAGCAAGTGGAGGACAACCTGGCCGCGCTTCGGATCCTGGAGGAGGAAACGGGCAAGATTGACCAGACCGTGCAGGCCGCGACTCGCGCGCTGGATGTGTCAAGCGCGCAATACCGTGCCGGCACGGCCAGTTATCTAACCGTGATCACATCCCAGGCATCTCTCTTGAACGCTCAGAGATCCACGGTGACCATCCTGTCGCGCCGGCTGACAGCCACGGTATTGCTGATCCAGGCGCTGGGCGGGAAGTGGACCGCGCCAACTCCGTAGACGGCAATCGATTCAAGTGGCCGTTATCTGCAAGAGATACGTCATGCCCGCGCCTGACCCCAAGTTACCGCCTCCCGATCCCGACCCCGACCGCGACGAACCGAAACCGCGCCTGCCGGTTGAGGAACCGGACGAACCCGGATCCCGACGTGATCGACCCGCCCACTCCGGAACCTTGGACAGCCTAATGAGCATAAAATAACCCGCCTGGAGTCAGACGTGAAGCTCCTTGACCCGAGGCGGGACAGTCAGGAAACTGAGATTGCCTTAGTAACTGCCGCCGTGGCGGACCTTTGGCTTATCGGACTTGGCATAGTCGGCGCTTGATTCACCAGCGGATGAAATATCTTCCGCGCCGGTTTGCTCCAGTACCTCTTTAGCCCGCTTTACCCATTGGGAGCTGTCGCAATGTACCGACAGCAACACGCGGCCTTTCTTGATCATCCCTTCGTACCGTTTTGCTTCATACTCGGGGATGCCCATACCGACCAACGCGCCGATCAGTCCACCGACTACTCCGCCGGTGCCTGCGCCCGCCAAAGCTCCCATTATGGGACCGGCGGCGATAAATGGTCCGAGGCCGGGGATGGCAAGTGCGCCGATTCCCGCGAGGAGGCCAAGGGTACCGCCCACCACAGCACCGGTCCCGGCGCCCGTGGTAGCGCCCTCCGGAGCCTTAGTATTCTTTTCATGGGCGAATTCCTTGGTCCCCACGTTTTCAGGAAGGAGCACCGAAATGTCTTCCGCCCGGAACCCGGAACCGACTAGCCTGTCAACTCCTTGTTCCACGTGTGACCGATCGCGATAAATGCCAAAAACTGCCGTATTTTTTCCTGCCATTTGAGTCCTCCTAGGTCGCTTTCTTGTGAACGCTCTTGATGGTTATTTCGTTTGTGACGTTGCCGGCGCCTACGACATCCACGGCCTTTTGCTCAATCGTGCTGCGTTCTTCGCTGGACCGAACCGGTCCCTTGAGCGTGACTTTTCCGTCTTGCGAAATGATCTTAACGTTATGCGCGTAGGTCGACAGCGATTTTTCGGCCATCACCGACTTGCGAATCTTCTGCATGCACCTCCCGATCGTTCGCATTGTTCTTGGCCTGATCGGCGGTCGCTTCCATCTTGTTTTTGTCGCGCTGATTTACCTTCGTGTTGTTGGTGGCGGGCGGCGTTTGCGCGCCCGCGCCGATCGATAATATACCAACAGCGACAGTGGTCGCCATCCATTTAAGGTTCATTCGTGTGTATACCTCCTTCTCAAGGGTGCAAATTATCGGCCACTGTTGCGTAAGTCACTCACCGTCGCTTACCAGCGGATCCAAAGGTCACCGGGACGTAGTCGGTGTGGAAATTCCCCATGAAGATGCGGTTATACTTGGCCTCCGCGAAAATTTTGCCGTGCCATTTGGTTCCGATTGCAATACCGGCGCCGGCATCGATTCCCGGCTTGTTGACTGAATACGAGGCGAGTATCTGGTTGGTCGGTACAGCAACGGGATAGAAGCCGAAAAGGATCGAACCCGGTAACCACCGCAACGCTAGGCTGCGTAAATTCCTGATAGCGATGGTAAAGTCCGCCGCCGCCTGTCAGATATACGTCGGTGTGGCCGTGGGGGTTCAAGTGAACGATTGGGTCGATGGTGGCGGAAAAAATATGCAAGACCCCCACCGGGAATGCCGATGTTGTTCAGGGTTGCAGCTATTGATTCCGAACGAGTCATAGCCGAGATCGAGCAGTGCTCCCACATAAGGCGTGAAGTTATAGCCCGCGCCTCCGCGGATGTTCCATGCGGTATCCAGGTGCCGCCCTGGTGTTACCAACCGGGGTTGAGAAACCCGCGCCGAGGTCGAATGTGAACTTCGTCCCCTCTTGCGCGTTTAGCAGGCTAACGCCAACAGACTAAAAGACGTAGCTAAAGCGAAACGTTTCATAAGAATTGTCCTCCAATAAATGAACTCTGCGAAACTCTATTCCTAGAGCAAGCAACAGTTAGTCCAAAGTATGAGGGGCTACAGACTCTGAACGGCCTTAGGTAGAGTGAAATAGAACGTGGACCCTTTGCCAAGGTCCGACTCCACCCATATCCGGCCGCGGTGGCGGCTCACTATTTTCCGGCAAATGGCCAGGCCCATGCCGCTCCCGGACCTCTTGTCCCGCGGCTGGAGACATTTGAAGATGCCGAACACCTTCTCCGCATATTGCGGCTCGATCCCGATTCCGTTGTCGCGGACGGAAAATAGCCAGTCGCTGTCCGTGCCTTCGGCGGCGACCTGAATGTGAGGGAGTGCTTCGCGATCGATACTTGATGGAATTCACCAGCAGATTCTGGAACAGCCGGGTCATCTGGACCGGGATCGCCCGTTATCGAGGGCAGGGCCGCCGTCGTTATGATCGCGCCGCTTTCCTGTGATCAGGGAATGAAGGTTACGGACGGCATCGTCCAACGCCTCATCGCAACTCATCCTCACGAAGAAATCCGCGCCTCGGGCATCCACGCGCGAAAAATCCAGCAGGTCATGGATCAGTCTCTCCATGCGCTCCGCGCCATCCACGATGAATTCGATGAACTGATCGGCGTCGCCCTGAAGCTGGCCCCGGTAGCGCTTGCGCCAGCAACTGAGCGTAAATCGATACCGTGCGCAGCGGCTCCTGCAAGTCGTGGCTGGCGACGTAGGCAAACTGCTGCAACTCCTCGTTGGAGCGCATCAGCGCGTTCGGTCCGCTCGAGGACGCGCTCCTCCAGACTCACGTTCAATTGCCGGATCTGCTCCTCGGTTTTCTTGCGCTCGCTGATGTCACGAATGGCGCTGGTGATGACCACGCCTTCCTCTGTCTGCAGAGGGCTGAAGCTGATCTCGACGGGAAACGGTGCGCGGCCGTCCGGGAAAGCCGTCAATTCCACGCCGCGCTCTGCCGGATTAGATTTCACCGGCGGAGCCATCCCAGTTCGGCCGGGATTCGGAAGTTCCATCCCGGAACCAATGCCCTGATGTTCCGCGAAATCAGACCGTCCCGCGCGCAGCCGAAAAGTACTTCCGTCTGCGAATTCACCATGACGATCTCGCCATCCGCGCTGCACATCACCATGGCGTCCGGCGCGGCTTCGAGCAGCGACCGGAATTTCAGCTCGGCCTTCTGCAACACTTCCGCCTGCTTACGCAGTGCGTCGGCCTGTTCGCTTCAACCTGGCGTTGCCGCGGCTGAGTTCGACGAATACCGCCACCTTGGAGCGCAACACCTCCGGCACGATCGGCTTGAACAGAAAATCGACCGCGCCCAGATCGTACCCGCGGAACAGGTGTTCTTCATTGCGGTATCCGGTCAGGAAAAGAATGGGAGTCTGCCGCGAGCGCGGGCGGCTGCGAATCAGTTCCGCGGTTTCGAAGCCGTCCATTTCGGGCATCCGTACGTCCAGCAGGATGGCCGCGAAATCGTCGTTCAGCAGATGCCGGAGCGCCTCCTTGCCGGATTGCGCCAGCACCAGTTCTTCTCCCAGGCCGTCGAGCGCCGCCTCGAGAGAGACAAGGTTCTCCGGAGTGTCGTCCACCAGGAGAATCTTGATCCTCTGTTCGCCGGCGGATTCGCGGCATTTGTGGCGCGCTTGGCGGGCGCTGCCATATGCGTGCTTTATCCATGCACGGTCATCGCCGATGGCCGACTGCTTGCATTGCGGCTTCGCGACCAGCCAGACGCGCAGCACCGAGAACAGCTGATCCAGATCCACGGGCTTCGTAATGTAATCCGAAGCGCCGGCTTCGATGCACTTGGCGCGATCGCCCTTCATCGCCTTGGCCGTAACCGCGATGATCGGAAGCGAGCGAAACTCCGGAATCTGGCGGATAGCCCGCATGGTCTCGTAACCATCCATCTCCGGCATCATGATATCCATCAGGACGCCGTCGACGTCCGGGCGTGTTTCAGCAGCATTTCGATTCCGGCGCGTCCGTTCTCCGCGTGGACCACCTGCAGGTTGTGCTGTTCCAGGACGGTGGTGAGCGCGAAAATGTTGCGCACATCGTCGTCCACCACCAACACCTTCTTGCCGGCGAGCGTCGCGATCGCTGCGGCGCATCGAGTCGAGGATCTCTCGTGCGGTTCGGACAGATCGGCCTCCGCCCGATGCAGGAAGAGCACGGTTTCTTCCAGCAGACGGTCCAGCGATCTCCACATACCGGACAACGCTGTTACGCGCCAGGCGCCTGATTTCCGCCTCCATCGGCGCCTCCGGGTCCGGTGGGCCGCAGACAAACATGGGCGGGGTGTGAGGGCCGATCTCCTTCTGAATCTCTTCCACCAATTGTATGCGCCGGAATATCGGTGAGGTGCAGATCGATCACGATGCCATCCAGATATTGCTGCTTCGCCACAGCCAAGGCTTCCCCGCCCGACGCCACCGAGACGACCTCAACGTCGCGCCTCGCAGCAGCTCCTCCCAGTGGGTCCGGCACTCTTCATCCCGGCCACAATCAGCAGCTTCCTGGTGCGCAGTTGCAGGGAGTGATGAATGGTATCGAACACTGCGTCAGGTTGTCCTTGGTAACCGATTTCTCGAGATAAGTCATCGCGCCCAAGGCCAGCCCGCGGCGGCGGTTCTCATCGCCTGTGATCACGTGCACCGGAATATGGCGCGTCGCCAGATCGTGTTTCAGCCGGTCGAGAATCGTCCACCCCGCCATATCGGGCAAAGTAATGTCCAGAGTGATCGCTCCGGGGCTGAACTCGCGGGCAAGCGCCAGAGCCGTGCCGCCGCGCAATGCGACCAGGGCCTTGATGCCGCGGTCGTGCGCCAGATCCACCAGAATCCGGGCGAAAGTCACGTCATCCTCGATGATCAATAATACCGCGATCGCCGGGTTGAATCAAGTTCCGGTCGTCGTCGATTTCGATGTCATGCACCATGGCGGCAGCGGCCACCGATGGCGGCGGCAGAACCACATCGACGCTCTCGTCGCCCGACACAACCACGCCGTCGGCGGGCATCAGGGCAAGCCGGCTGTCGGGCATGTGTATGGTCCGCTGCATATCGGGCTTAGCCGCGGTTCCATGAGGCGCGACATAGGTCTGCGGCAAATACAGCGTGAATGTGCTGCCCACTCCGGGCGCGCTCTGCAGGCGGATCTCGCCGCCCAGCAAGCGAGTCAGTTCGCGGCTGATGGACAGGCCCAGACCCGGTGCCGCCGTACTTGCGGCTGGTGGTTCCGTCCGCCTGCTGGAACGCCTCGAAGATGATTCGCTGCTTGTCCTGCGGAATTCCGATACCGGTATCGGTGACGGAGAACGCAATCACGTTCTTCACGCGATTCAGAACAGGGTGATTCGCGCTCCAGCCCGAGTCGGCCGCTCGATGCGCAACCGCACCGTGCCGTGCTCGGTGAATTTCAGCGCGTTCGACAGCAGGTTCTTGAGCACCTGCTGCAGCCGCTTGGCGTCGGTGATGATGGTCTCGGCGGGCAGGTTCTCCGCCAGCTCGATGCGAAAACTCCAGTCCCTTTCCATCGGCCACGTGGCGGAATGTCCGCGAGCAGAAATCGCGCAGTTCGGTGAACCGGACGCTGCCGATTTCCACATCCATCTTGCCGGATTCGATCTTGCTCAGATCGAGAATGTCGTTGATCAGCGCCAGTAGATCGGTGCCGGAAGAATGGATGGTCTCGGCGTACTTCACCTGTTTCGGACGTCAGGGTGCTTTCGCTGTTCTCCGCCAGCATCTGCGCCAGGATCAGCAGGTTATTCAGCGGCGTACGCAATTCGTGGCTCATGTTCGCCAGGAACTCGCTCTTATACTTCGAGGTCAGCGAGAGCTGCTCGGCCTTCTCTTCGAGCGCGGCCTTGGCCTGCTCGACTTCGCGATTCTTGGTTTCCACTTCGTTCTTCTGCTCGGCCAGCAGGTGCGCCTTTTCTTCCAGCTCGGCGTTGGTCTTCTGCAGCTGCTCGGCCAGCGCCTGGCTCTGCTTGAGCAGCTGCTCGGTCCGCATGGTGGCGGCGATGGTATTCAGTACGATGCCGATGCTCTGCGTCAGCTGATCGAGGAACGCCAGGTGAACATCGCTGAAGTGGCGGAACGACGCCAGTTCCAGCACCGCTTTCGCTTCGCCTTCGAACAGAACGGGAAGCACCACGATGCTGAGCGGCGTGCCCTCGCCCAGGCTGGATGAGATCTTGATATAGTCCTTCGGAATGTCGGTGACCAGTATGCGGCGCTTCTCAATGGCCGCACTGCCCCACCAGCCCCTGGCCCATCCGGAACTGAGTCGGGACGTCGTCCGCGTCGTCGAAGGCGTATGCCGCGAGCAGCTTCAGAGTGTCGTGTCCTTCGCTGGCCTCGGTGATATAGAAGGTTCCGTGCTGCGCTCCGACCAGCGGAGTCAGTTCGGACAAGCAGTAGCTTAGACACCGCCAACAGGTCGCGCTGGCCCTGCATCATGCCGGTGAACTTGGCGATGTTGGTCTTGAGCCAGTCCTGATCGGTGTTCTTGCGGGTGGTCTCCGCCAGGTTCACGATCATCTCGTTGATGTTGTCCTTCAGCGCGGCCACTTCGCCCTGCGCTTCCACCGCGATCGATCGTGTCAGGTCGCCCTTGGTGACGGCCGTCGCCACGTCGGCGATGGCGCGAACCTGCGTCGTCAGATTAGCGGCAAGCTGGTTGACGTTATCCGTAAGATCGCGCCAGATTCCCGCCGCGCCGGGCACCAGTGCCTGGCCGCCCAGCTTACCTTCGATGCCGACCTCGCGCGCAACGTTGCTCACCTGATCGGCGAACACAGCCAGCGTGTCGATCATTCCGTTGATGGTGTCGGCCAGTTCGGCGATTTCGCCTTTGGTTTCGAGCACCAGTTTGCGCTTCAGGTTCCCGTTGGCCACGTCGGTTACGACTTTGGCGATACCGCGGACCTGGGTCGTGAGGTTGGCGGCCATGGAGTTGACGTTGTCCGTGAGATCTTTCCAGGTGCCGCCCACGCCGCGCACTTCGGCCTGACCGCCGAGCTTGCCTTCGGTGCCGACTTCGCGCGCCACGCGCGTGACTTCTGAGGCGAAGCTGTTGAGCTGATCCACCATGGTGTTGATGGTGTTCTTCAGCTCCAGGATCTCGCCCTGGACATCGACAGTGATCTTGCGGCTACAAGTCGCCGTTGGCCACCGCGGTGGTGACGTGGGCGATGTTGCGGACCTGCGCGGTCAGGTTGCTCGCCATCGAGTTGACGCTGTCGGTGAGATCTTTCCAGGTGCCGGCCACGCCGCGCACCTCGGCCTGGCCGCCGAGTTTGCCCTTGGTTCCGACTTCGCGCGCCACGCGTGTCATTTCCGCTGCGAACGAGCCTAGCTGATCGACCATGGTGTTGATGGTATTCTTCAACTCCAGAATTTCGCCGTGCACATCCACGGTGATCTTGCGCGAAAGGTCGCCCTTGGCGACGGCGGTAGTCACCTCGGCGATATTGCGGACCTGCATCGTCAGGTTCGCCGCCATCGAGTTGACCGAGTCGGTGAGATCCTTCCAGGTTCCGGCTACGCCGCGGACGTCGGCCTGTCCGCCCAGTTTGCCCTCCGTTCCTACCTCGCGCGCCACGCGCGTAACCTCAGAAGCGAACGAGCTGAGCTGATCCACCATGGTGTTGATGGTGTTCTTCAACTCCAGAATTTCGCCGCGCGCATCGACCGTGATCTTGGTGGTCAAGTCGCCCTTGGCCACCGACGTGGTCACACCGGCGATGTTACGCACCTGATTCGTCAGGTTACTGGCCATTGAGTTGACAGAGTCGGTGAGATCCTTCCAGGTACCGGCGACGCCCCGGACGTCGGCCTGCCCGCCCAGTTTGCCTTCCGTTCCCACCTCACGCGCCACGCGGGTAACTTCGCCGGCGAAGGCGTTGAGCTGGTCGACCATGGTATTGATGGTGTTCTTGAGTTCGAGAATTTCGCCGCGCACGTCCACGGTAATCTTGCGGCTTAAATCGCCCTTGGCGACGGCGGTTGTGACTTCGGCGATGTTTCGAACCTGCGCCGTCAGATTGCCGGCCATCGAGTTCACGCTGTCGGTGAGATCTTTCCAGGTTCCGCCCACGCCTTTCACATCGGCTTGGCCGCCAAGCTTACCTTCGGTTCCCACTTCGCGCGCCACGCGCGTGACTTCGCCGGCGAAGGCGTTGAGCTGGTCCACCATGGTGTTGATGGTGTTCTTGAGTTCGAGAATTTCGCCGCGCACGTCGACCGTAATCTTGCGGCTCAAGTCGCCCTTTGCGACAGCCGTGGTAACTTCGGCGATGTTTCGAACCTGCGCCGTCAGATTGCCCGCCATGGAGTTCACACTGTCGGTGAGATCCTTCCAGGTTCCGGCCACGCCGCGCACGTCCGCCTGGCCGCCTAGCTTTCCTTCCGTGCCGACCTCGCGCGCGACGCGCGTCACCTCCGATGCGAACGAGCTAAGCTGGTCCACCATGGTGTTGATAGTGTTCTTCAATTCCAGAATTTCGCCGCGCACATCCACAGTGATCTTGCGCCGCAGATCGCCTCTCGCGACAGCCGTTGTCACTTCGGCGATGTTACGCACCTGATTGGTCAAGTTACTAGCCATCGAGTTGACCGAGTCGGTAAGATCCTTCCACGTGCCGGCCACGCCCTTCACTTCGGCCTGCCCGCCCAGTTTGCCTTCGGTACCGACTTCACGAGCTACACGAGTGACTTCAGAAGCGAACCCATTCAACTGATCGACCATCGTGTTGATGGTATTCTTCAGCTCCAGAATCTCACCGCGCACATCCACCGTGATCTTGCGAGACAAGTCGCCGTTGGCGACGGCGGTAGTCACTTCGGCGATGTTACGGACTTGCGCCGTCAAGTTACCGGCCATTGAGTTGACAGAGTCCGTCAAATCTTTCCAGACGCCGCCCACGCCCTTGACCTCGGCCTGGCCGCCAAGTTCACCCTCTGTTCCCACCTCGCGTGCGACGCGCGTGACTTCGGACGCGAACGCATTCAACTGGTCGACCATGGTGTTCATCGTGTTCTTGAATTCAAGGATTTCTCCTTGCACATCCACCGTGATCTTGCGGGACAAGTCGCCGTTGGCCACGGCGGTAGTTACTTCCGCAATGTTACGCACCTGATCGGTCAGGTTACCCGCCATGGAATTGACGCTGTCGGTCAAGTCTTTCCAAACGCCGCCCACGCCCTTGACCTGAGCCTGTCCGCCGAGCTTGCCTTCGGTGCCCACCTCGCGCGCCACGCGCGTCACTTCGGACGCGAAGCTGTTGAGCTGATCCACCATCGTGTTGATGGTGTTCTTCAGCTCGAGAATTTCGCCGCGCGCATCCACCGTGATCTTGGTAGAAAGATCGCCCTTGGCTACCGCGGTCGTGACGCCGGCGATGTTACGCACCTGGTTAGTCAGGTTGCCGGCCATGGAGTTCACGCTTTCCGTGAGATCCTTCCACGTGCCCGCGACGCCTTTCACCTCAGCCTGGCCGCCGAGTTTACCGTCGGTGCCGACTTCGCGCGCCACTCTGGTCACTTCGGAAGCGAATGACCCAAGCTGATCCACCATGGTGTTGATGGTGTTCTTCAATTCCAAAATTTCACCGCGCACCGCCACCGTAATCTTTCGAGACAGGTCGCCATTCGCCACGGCCGTGGTCACTTCGGCAATGTTACGCACCTGACCAGTCAGGTTGCCGGCCATTGAGTTCACACTATCCGTCAGATCTTTCCAGGTTCCGGCTACGCCCCGAACATCCGCCTGGCCGCCGAGAATACCTTCGGTGCCGACTTCGCGAGCTACACGAGTCACTTCCGAAGCGAAAGCGTTGAGCTGATCCACCATCGTGTTGATGGTGTTCTTGAGTTCGAGAATTTCTCCGCGCACGTCCACGGTAATTTTTCGAGAGAGATCGCCATTAGCTACGGCAGTAGTTACTTCCGCGATGTTTCTAACCTGGGCCGTCAGGTTGCCGGCCATCGAGTTTACGCTGTCAGTCAAGTCCTTCCAAACACCCGCCACGCCTTTCACTTCCGCTTGTCCGCCCAACTCACCCTCAGTACCAACTTCGCGCGCCACACGAGTCACTTCCGATGCGAAAGAGCCAAGCTGAACGACCATCGTGTTGATGGTGTTCTTGAGTTCGAGAATTTCTCCCTGCACATCGACGGTGATCTTGCGGGAGAGATCGCCATTTGCCACGGCCGTGGTGACTTCAGCGATATTTCTGACCTGCGCCGTGAGATTGCCGGCCATCGAGTTTACGGAGTCCGTGAGATCTTTCCAGACGCCGCCGACGCCTTTCACCACAGCCTGCCCGCCCAGTTTGCCCTCCGTGCCGACCTCGCGCGCCACGCGCGTTACCTCGGAGGCGAAGGAGTTCAACTGCGCCACCATGGTGTTCACCACTCGCGCGGTGTGCAGGAACTCTCCCTTAAGCGAGCGTCCCTCGACCTCGAGCGCCATGGTCTGCGAAAGGTCGCCCTTGGCCACCGAACCGATCACCCTGCGCGACCTCGGTGGACGGCTGCACCAAATCGCCGATCAGTCCGTTGACCGATTCGAGACACTCGGCCCATGCACCGGACGCCGTCCCCAGGCTCGCGCGCTGATTGATCTTGCCTTCTTTGCCAACCGCGCTGCTGATTCGAGAGAACTCGGCGCACATGCGCTCGTTCAATTTGAAGATGTCGTTGAGGGTGTCCGCGATCTTGCCGACAACGCCAGTCTCATCGATCGGGAGGCGAACCGAGAAGTCGCCCTCCTTAAATGCAATCAAGGTCTTCAACAGGGTACGAGTGTCGAATACATCGGCTACAGCTTCGGATTTCATGGCAATCTTCCTTTTTGTGGGAGTCTCAAGGGTCCTCACCTACGCGCGGTCAAGCTCCCTCAGACCGCGCTTTGGTTTGCTCCATCAATTCCTTGAATACCGCCCCGAGAGCCAGGAATTGCTCCAGGCTGGATGGCTTTCTTATATATTTCGTCGCGCCAAGCTCGTTGGCGGTTCCGCGGTCGCGAGGCGAATCCGAAGATGTGAGGACCACCACTGGGATGTGGGCAAATCTCCGGGTCTCCCGAAGCCGCTTCAAAATCTCAAGTCCGTCATGCCGGGGAAGATTCAGGTCCAGAATGATTAAGCTGAGGTCTTGCATACCCGCAAGTGAACCCTCGGTGGAGATGAGCTGCAAGACTTCCTTTCCATCCATGGCCACTTGCGTCGTGCAATTGACACCGTGCTCTTTGAGAGCCTCGCGGATCAGATAGATATCCGCGGGGTTGTCATCCGCCAGCAGGATGTCAGGCATTCTCACCCCACCACATCACTAAAGACGCCGGGGATGCAGTTTTTGCCCCCCAGGTAGTGCAAAATCTACTCTTAACTGTATTTTTCATACCCTACTCACCCTAACGAACTGAGTCAGGACCGTACGTTAACATCCGAATGTTCTCCAGAGCTTTGCACGTTTTGTTCCGTTACAGTGTCACCTGTAATGCACATCCTAACGCATTCAATCCGGGCTGCAAAGGCGAAAGCACCAGGGCATAGATTTCCCCAATCAAATGAGATATTCACCGGTCCTGCGCGCAGATTGGTAAATGCATTGCTATTCCGAATTAGGCCATCGACGTAGGTGGCTCAGTCAAAATTCTAAAGGCGAATTAATGTGACTCATCAACCGGCGGGCCGCCGTTCGAGGGATAACGTAGTAGAATGTTCAAGTATGCCATCGGGAGTGTTGATCGTCGACGATGATCCCGCCCAGAGGTCCGATTTGGCAGACATGGTTGCCTCGCTCGGCTTTGAAGTAGCCACGGCGTCGGACGGACGTCAAGCGCTCGATAGGTTGTCTTCCTTTGCCGCGAGTGCGATTCTTACCGACCTCATGATGCCGCAAATGGACGGCGTCGCGCTTTTGAAAGAACTGGCCGCGCGAGGCAATCGAATTCCAATCATCGTTTTGACTGGTTTTGGAAGCGTGGACCAGGCGATTTCGATCGTGCATGATCTGAAGGCCTTCTGGTTTCTGGAAAAACCCGTGCAGCCCGGCGTCATGCGCACTCTGCTCGACCGGGCCATTCAGCAGAACCAGCTCGTTCAGGAAACCGAGCGTCTGAACCGCCAGCTTAGCTATCAGGGGGTGTTGGGCGATCTGGTTGGTAATGCGCCGTGTATGCAGGAGATTTTTTCCCTGATCCGGCAGGTTGCGCCCACCACCGCATCGGTCCTGATTAGCGGAGAAAGTGGAACCGGAAAAGAACTCGTCGCGCGCGCGATTCACCGCTTGAGCGCCCGGAATGGCGGCCCTTTCGTCGCCGTAAATTGCGCCGCCTTACCGGAGAGCCTGATGGAAAGCGAGCTTTTCGGGCACGAAAAAGGCGCCTTCACCGGTGCTGCCGAGCGCCGTGCAGGCTGCTTCGAACAGGCCCAGAACGGAACCCTGCTGCTGGATGAGATCGGCGAGATGCCGATCGGCACGCAGGCGAAACTGCTCCGTGTGATTGAGGAGTCGAAAGTGCGGCGTCTTGGCGGCACCGCGGATATTCCCATCGCGGTGCGCGTGCTGGCGGCGACGAATCGCTCACCGGAAAAGGCGGTTCAGAATAAGGTTCTGCGCGAGGACCTCTACTATCGGCTGAATGTGTTTCACATTTCACTGCCGCCGCTTCGCGAACGGAAGCAAGACATTCCTTCGATTGCGTCGGTTCAGATTCTCAACCTGAACAAGAAACATGACTGCCGGGTGACTCATCTCAGCCCCGAAGTGCTGGAGCGATTTGAAGCCATGTCGTGGCCGGGCAACGTCCGGGAACTGCGCAACGTGCTGGAGCGCGCGGTGATCATGGCTGCCGAAGGCGAGATACAGCTTCACCATCTGCCCGGCTTTTTGGTGCCGGCGCCGCCGCCAATGACGCCTCAGGCAGCGGCGGGCGATGTGTTGCAGCTTCGCGCCGGTTCTACGATGAATGAAGTGGAAGAGGCCTATCTTCGCCTGACCCTGAAGCACACAAACGATAATAAGCGGCGGGCGGCGGAAATCTTAGGGCTGTGCATACGCACCCTTCACAATAAGCTTCGCTCGTACGACGGGAAGGCAAAGGTTGCAGCCGCCGCCAGCCATAACAGCACGCGTGAATAGCGCTCTGAGAAGGGGCTAATTCGCGGGAAGCGTAAATAGAAATCTGCATCCTGGCGCGCCCCCCGATTCCGCCCAAATCTTCCCGCCGTGGCGCTCTATGATTTCCCGGCAGATGGCAAGACCCAGACCTGGCCCCTCCGTGGCGCGCAGGCGCTGGAACGGCATGAAGATCGTTTCCAGATAATCGGGCTCGACGCCGGGGCCGTTATCCTCGACGGTGAAGAGCCAAGTTTCGCCGGCCCGTTCGGCGCCAACCCGGATATGCGGCGGGGATGTGCCGCAGTTCTGCAGCGCATTACGGATCAGATTTTCGAAAACCTGCATGAGCCGGTCCGGGTTGCCCGACACCCGCGGCAACGCGCCGTAACTAACTTCAGCGCCTCTGGCGCGCAATTCACTGTCGAGCCTCGCGAGAACCGCTCGCAGCATCACGTCCATTGACGTCGGTTGGAACGATCCCGGATCCACCTGCAGCGCGATTGAATAACTGGATAAGCCGTCGACGATGCGGTCAATTGCACGGGAACTATCGATAATGAAGCGGAGACGCTGTTGAAAGTCGCTGTCACCTTGCGTCTGGCCGCTCCGAGCCAGCAGTTCCGAATTTGTGCGGATTGCGCGGAGCGGCGTTCTTAGGTCGTGACAGGCCCGCAGGAGGAACTCGCTGGTATCACGCTCCTCCGGCGATTCATTCGCCGGAGCTCTTTGCTGGCCCCCATCGTCGATGTGCCCATGGTTCCGGAACATGATAACGCCCTGTCATATCGGCCGATTAGCAAACCCGCCAAGCAAATAGACCAATAGGATAATCAGCAGTATGGTACCTAACCCGACACCCATACCGCCACCGTAGCCCCACCGGCCGTAGCCGTAATAACCTCCGCCTCCCCAAAAAGCAGAATCAAGATGATGATCAGTAGCAGCATGAGTCTTATCCTTTCTGATTGTGAAGTTACGGAGTAGTACGGCCTTCTACTTGTAGCTGATTGGTGACGCTGAACACGTTAGGGACAGAGTTCGCCCGGATGTTAGCCAGGTCTTTGTCTGCCTGGTTCGCCACTACGCCTTCGAGAGTGACATGCCCGTTTTCCACAATGATGTGGATACTCGGCAGCGCTCGATAGCCATACCGCATGGATAGAGACGGGTCGCCATATATGGAGCGGTAGACGGCCATGCGGATCTGGTCATCCATTGGCGATAGCGGCAAAACTTTGATGTTATTGACTACCCGAGTGACACCTTCTACCTTCTTGGTCACATTTTCTGCATCCGATTTCAAGGTCGGGCGGGTAACGGCGCCCATTAACGTCACGGTGCTGCCCTCTACGTTGAACGCGAGGTCGTCGAAGACTCCGTAATAAGGCAGCATCACGAGTTCATGACGCACTTCGCGGGCAATGCGGCTGTCACTCGCATCGCCTGGAATAAAGGCGTCCTGATGTTTCTTGTCATGCTTGTCCGCAGCCATCGCGGCCAGCAACAGGGCATTCACGGCCAGCAAACGGATCGTTCGGTACGTCATAGAGATCGATGTCCTTCCTCGGGGCTAGCGCCTCGAAGCTTTGTTTATCGCATGTGACGTACCAATGGTTTACATTATCCGGTTCGAATGTATCTCTTGCTACACTGCTGTCACACTGCCCGGAGTCACTTCGATTCCGACAATGCCGGCCTGAGACGGCCCAGGCTTGCGGTAGACTGCTGGAGTTGCGGCAACGTCACGGCGACGCGATGAGTTCGCCCGTCATCGGCAAGCTGGACTTGTGCCCCGTCCAGCCGGCGGCCGTCTTTCTCCGCCGCGATCGAGACACTCCCTGCTTTCCTGGTGACTGCAATTTCATACACTGCCGATCGATAGCGGAAGGCGATCTCAAAGCCCGGCCAATCCTCCGGAATAACCGGGTCGATGGTGAGGGTATCGCCGCGGAGTTTGAATCCGAGCACGTCTTCGAGCCAGGTCCGATACATCCATCCGGCGGAACCCGTGTACCAGGTCCAGCCGGCACGGCCTACCTTGCCCGCAGCCGCGGATACATCGGCAGCCATAACGTATGGCTCTCCCTGGAAGCGGGCCGCTTCTTCTGTAGTGCGGCTGTTCTCGACCGGGCTCATCAACTGTAGAAGCTTGACGGCCGCCGCCCCATCGCGCAGCCGCGCCCATGCCATCGCCATCCAAAGTGACCCATGGGTGTACTGGCCACCGTTCTCACGGACGCCGGGCGGATAACCCATGATGTAACCCGGGTTCGGTTGGGAATGGTCGAACGGAGGCGTAAACAGCAGCACGAGGCGATCCGCCTCGCGGACCAGCAATCGCGCGGCCGTGATCAGCGCTTGTTTGGCCCGGTCCGCATCGGCGGACCGGAGAGCACCGCCCAGGATTGGGGCAGCGAATCCAACTGCGCTTCCGGATTGTTTCTCGAACCGAGCGGCTGGCCATTGTCGAAGAAGCCGCGCAGGTACCACTCGCCATCCCAACAGGAACGCTCCGCCGACTGTGCAAGCGCCGCCGCCCGTTCGCGTAGCCGCGCGGCCTCACCAGAGTCCTTGGGTTCGAGCAAAGGTGCAAACATCTTGTAGACGGTGCACAGAAACCATGCCAGCCAGACACTCTCGCCTTTCCCCTCCACGCCCACGAGATTCATTCCATCGTTCCAGTCACCGCTGCCAAAAAGCGGTAGATTGTGCGCGCCAAGACGCCAGGCATGTTCGAGCGCCCGGCGGCAGTGTTCCCACAACGGCGCTCGTAGGGCGGATATAGCAGGGACGAAAACTTTCTCCGTCTCCCCATCGGCCAGCAAAGCCCCTTCGAGAAATGGAATCTCTTCATCCAAAATTCCGCGGTCGCCAGTCACTTGGATATACCGGGCGACCACGTAAGGCAGCCATACCAGATCGTCGGAACAGCGCGTCCTGACGCCCAGTCCGGTGTCCGCGTGCCACCAGTGCTGAACGTCGCCTTCCACAAACTGGCGCGCCGCCGAAACCAGGATATGCTCGCGAGCCACGCCGGGCAGCGCATAGAACAGCGCCATCACATCTTGCAACTGATCGCGAAAGCCGAAGGCGCCGCCCGACTGGTAAAGGGCGGATCGTCCCCAAAAGCGGCAGCTCAACGCTTGATACAGAAGCCAGCGGTTCAGCAGAAAATCGACCGATAACACGGGGGTACGCACTGTGATTACGCCGAGCCGGTCGTTCCAAACGCGGCGCGTGGCGTCGAGCGCGGCCTCGACTTGTGGCGGGGTTCGATAGCGGCTCACGAAGGTGCGAACTTCATCCGCATTGGCCGCTTCGCCCAGCAGAAAGATCACCTCAATTTCACCGCCGGGTCTCGATTCGCAAGGGCACCTGCAGAGCCGCCGGGATCCAGACCGGCTCCGGTCCGATTATCCAGGCGCGCGCGCTCGAGCGCAGCAGGCCGCGCCGGCGATCCATTCCGCCCTAGAAACTGCGCGCGGTCTCCCGAGTACGAAAGAGCCGGGGGGCTGGCCGCCGCCAAGGCCAGCGAGCCCGCATAGACGCCGCCCCAGGAATTACGCGCCACTAAGGCGCCGCACTCCCCGTCCCAACTGGTCTGCACGTGAAGCTGCTGCTCCTCGCG
>CAVOUR010000010.1:0-1033088 GCA_963699665.1 uncultured Alphaproteobacteria bacterium | reverse complement strand
CGCTGCGGTATTCGCAAACGCGATGCGGGTAAGAACGTCGCCGCGGGTTGCAAAAAAACTATGACCAAATTAAGCTAGAGGCGGCGATAGAAATATCCCGCGGCACCGCCTTACTGAGCCGACACAATCTTTTCCACCAGTTCAACAATTTTGCGACGCAGCTTGGCATCCTTAATCTTTGGGAAGGCTTCGGTCAGGGCAATGCCGTCGCTGGTAGCGAGAAAACTTGAAAGTCGACTGAGCGCTTGATCTCCTTTGGTGCTTTTGCCGTTTGATCCGGGGGCGCCGTCGAAGAAGAACGAGATCGGCACCTTCAAAATGGTCGACATCTCTTGCAATCGGCTGGCCCCGATGCGGTTGGTGCCCTTCTCGTATTTCTGGACCTGCTGAAACGTCAAACTGAGCGCATCAGCGAGCTTTTCCTGACTAAGGCCCAACATCAATCGCCGCATTTTCAAGCGGCTGCCGACATGTTTGTCGACCGGGCGAGGTTCTCTAGGAGCGACCATCACATACCCTTCTTATGGCACTAGCGTAGCAAACAACCTTGCCGGCGTCTCCGACAAAGGTGTGAGCCCTTCCGGAGGCCGGCTGAGCGGCGAACAAGCCAAGCGCCAGGGGACAGAAGGAGATGGATAGACCCTGGCGGGGAGGGCTCAGCCCAATGGTAGCATCATCTTGACGCGAAGGCAGCAAATAAGCGCTCGCAATCGCTTGCGCCGCAATCGGCAATAGCAGAAAATGATATTTTGTTAGATTATCCGGAGCCTAAGCGAGAATGCGTCTGTTGGTAGTGGAGTTTCACCATGAAAATACGGCACCTTCTTATTATCGTCCTTTCCGCATTGTGGCCGACCATCGGCTTCCCTCAAGACACCGGATTCGTTGACGGCTACCAATTGATCGCATTTTGCGAGGCCGCACCCGACGATGCGAGAGAAATGTTGTGCGACAGCTACGTCGTGGGACTGGTCGATGGATTCCAATCTCTCAAGCTAGTGTGCATGCCGCCAGAAGCTGTTATCAGGCAAGCTACAGACGTCAGTCTGAATTATCTACGCTCTCATCCTGACAAGCGGCGCTATTCAGCAGCGAGCGTAGTTGGCAAAGCCTTACAAGATGCCTTTCCTTGCGGCACATCGGCACGCAGCGGGCTGACACGCGCGACACTTTGAGAGGCGCAGGTGGCTGTTCGGGCCCGCTCGCGGCGCCAGCGGGGCACGGCATAACCGCTTCGGATCATGCGCGTACTGGAGGCGGGGTTATCGATGGGCGCGCCGAGGACTAAAACGCGCCAATTGCCTCCGACGAGAGCGGTCGGTTCTGCGGTAGCAGGCGCTCGGCTTCTATCTTCCATGTAGTCCGTCGGCAGGCTACTATCTTGGCCTTTCCCCTCGGCGCCGACGACGCAAATCATCGATGGCCCCAAGGCTTTGTAATCCTTCTCGGGACCGGGATGAGGGTGGGCGCGCCAATCGACGGTGATTTGCAGTGGGAAGACGCGTGCCCTGAGTTCTCCACAGGAGGATGCCGTTCTTGGCCAATAGTTCTAACTATAAGTGTAAATAAGGTCAGATCAATTATGGGTAGAGGGTTGGCAAACGAATCCAATGCGTTTAGCTCGGAAACCGAAGCCGAAAGGTCATTAACCGGGCCTGCCGCGCTAGCGGAGAGGAGATCATGACGGCAAGAGCCGTATTGGTTCCGATCATAGCCGCCTTGTTCGCGGCGACCGGGATTTTTAGCGATTCCGCGCGGACTGAGGAGGCCTGCCTAGCGGCGCCGAATACGCTTGCCCCGCTAGGTAGCCATTGGCGCTACCGTACGGACCGGCTCAAACAAAGCAAGTGCTGGTATCTAAAGGCAGAGGATCAGGCTTCGAGAACCGCCGGTCAGGGAAAGCCCCAGGCTGATGCCGGCGCTGGCGCGCCGCTGGCGAAATTAAAAACGGCCGGTGATCCGCCAGGCCGGCCGGTTCAGCAATTTCAGCCGATTCAAACCGCGTCAGACAGGTCAACGCTAGCGAGTACCCTATACTTTGCTTCAGCAAGTCCCCCAGCGGGACCTATCAGATGGGCGAGGCCGGACCCCGCACCAACGGCCCCTTCCGAGAACTTGAAATCGCCGGATCCCTCATCCACCGAGGGTCCATCGCGGCAGGCCGCAGCCAGTAGACCAGATGCACAGGTAAGCCAAATCCAAGAAGTCCCCGTGCCAGCAGCAAGACCCGTCAGTGATGTAAGGAATGCGGCTGCAGTATATAGCCGGATATCGGTGTGGATGCTTTTAGTCTTGGCGTTGGCATTATTGATTGCCGGAACATCAATGCGCCAAGTCTTGCTCACCATAACTGCGAGGCGTCGAATGCGCTGGCCAGATCGGTCAGAACCAATGTTTACTATCAGAATGGCAGGCGAAGGTTCGTTACCAAACGTATTAGTGTTTCACCCCACCATCCCAGATTTTCTGGTGCGTCACCGCGACTTTGTAGTCGGCGCCGCTGACAACAGCCTTGATGTGGACGAGCAATGTCGACAGACCTTGCGAAAGCTTCTATATGTTCTTGAGCCGAAAGCCGCATAAGACGTCGTTCAATCGAGGAACGTACGCTTCCGGGCCTTCATTCGGTATGGTCTTTCCAAGCAGTCTACCGCCGCGCGCAACGGAATGTGGGCCTTCCTGACATTGGCCGCTGCAGTGCAGCAAAACAGATAAAGACCATTGGCTAGGTGAGCATTTTAATTTTTGCGCCGCAAGATATTGTCCGACTGAACCCGCAGTTCGGATCGTGCCCAAGGCTTTTTGGCCTCGTCTCTTGTGGCTATTTTATGGGCAACTCTACTGTTTGGCGATTGGTCCTATGCATTACGCTGGGCTACTAAGTTGATGGCATCGGGTATTTCATCGCCGGAACACATGGTTAGGGGGGAGACCTTTATGCTTTTACTTGGAATCTCTAATAGTCTACTCGGTGCGGTATGCGGCTTCGGGCTACGTGCTCCTGTTCTAGGGTTTCTCGTGACCGTGGCGCTCATTGAGGTGGCCTTTCTGAAGCACCTGGGAACGTGGTGGTGGGCGTTTCGGGGGGCGATCATACTGATGTGCGCACTTGAAGTGGGTTATCTGATCGGCTCATCAGTGGATTCTTTTTGGCTGGCCTCAGTTCGAGGAAGGGCTTTCCGCGATTTGTTGCTGCACTGGCAAGGTCGGTTGTCTCGTCGTTGATTGGACATTTAGCGTGTCGCTCGGAAATACTTGTTTGCCAAGCTTAGCGGTCGGCGCTTTCATATGCCCTTTGGGCAAGAGCCGACATCAGTATGATTTTGATGTCGAGTAACAGAGACCAATTTTCGACGTAGTGCAGATCGTTTTTGACTCGTTGTTCGGGGCTCATGGGTTCATTTGGGGACAATGTAATTGGCGGCCAACTCACAATGCCTGGTTTGACGTCTAGTAGTGGCATTAGCCTATTGTCGAGCAAATCCCAGCGGCCAGCGTAGGGAGGTGGTCCGACGATTGACATGTCACCACGGAGCACGCTGAGCAGAAGCGGAAGTTCATCGATGCCGCTACGGCATATGACTCGGCCAACTCGGGTCAGGCACGACGGCTGGCGGGAATTTACGCCAGCCGCCACGGTACGAAATCTAAGAATCCGAATTGACCGGTTCCTGTACCCATATACGGCATCCTCAGCGAAAACTGGACCGGGAAAGTCAAGCTTGATCGCGACAGAAACGATCAAAAGCGTAGGGGACAACAGAGCGAGTGTTGCCGACGCGGCGAGGATATCGACCAAGCGTTTAGCACGCCGTCCCAATCCCAGCGCTGTACTGTCAGCGAGGACAGCATTCGATCTGTAATCGTTTAACGCCACGACGCCACCCTTAATTCTTGTTATTTTGATACTTGGCGGCGTGCCGGTACGTGATGGCCATCACAGAATTAACCTATCTTTCGGATGGTGTACCCAAATGGGAATTCACTGTCTCAGAGAGATGGACAGCAACTCCCGTGCCATTCGGTTTCTCGGCAAAAGGCCACGAACTGGCATAAATTCTAACGCGAAAGGCTCGTCGTAAATTCTTGGGCGAGCTCACCGACCCGCGTTCGCGAAGTCGCGGAAAGTTGGTTAAGGCCAATATTCTGGCGAGCAGGTGTACGCGTCCGGTGAGGGCCGCCCTGGGACCCCTGGCGTTATCGAGATGGAGTTTGCCGGTGGCGGGCGGATGCGGATTTCCGGATCGGTCGATGCTTCGACGGTCTCGGCGCTGATGAAGGCGCTGGCGAAGGGCAAGCGGCCCGGATCCATCTCGATACTGATTTCCTGCAACAAGTCTTCGTCCTCGCCGAGCATTTCGGCGACCCGGCTGATGGTGAAGACTGGCTTATCCCGGCCATGGTCAGGCCGCGTGACGGGCCTGCGCGTTGAGCGGCCGCCAGTTCCAAGGCAGCAGTTCGTCGAGTTTTTGGACCGGATGTTCGCCAATGCGGGCGAGCACGTCGGCGAGCCAGGCTTGCGGATCAACGTCGTTCATCTTGGCCGTGACGATCAGGCTGTACATGACCGCGGCGCGCTGGCCGCCGCGATCGGAGCCGCAGAACAACCATGACTTCCGTCCCAAGGCGATGCCGCGCACGCCACGCTCGGCGGCATTGTTCGACAAGCAGATGCGGCCGTCGTCGAGGAAGCGCGTGAATACGGTCCAGCGCTTGAGCATGTAGTCCATGGCCTTGCGACGTCGTTTCCGCGCGAGAGCTTGGCGCGTTGCTCTCGCATCCAGACCTCCAGATCGGCGACCAGCGGCGCACTGAGTTCCTGGCGGACGGCCTTGCGCCGTTCAGCGTTCTGTCCGTTGATCGTCCGCTCGATGTCGAACAGGGCGTCAATCCGGCGGACCGCTTCCAGCGCCAATGGCGAGATCGTTGCCGGCTGGGACCGTAGTGTCGTCGCCATGCAATCGCTCGGCGCTCAGGACGTGCGCCTCGATGCGCTTGAACAAAGGCGTCAGCACTGCCGTGCAGCCGCCGACCTGGTCGGCCAAGGTCGATAGACTGATCGGCACGCCCTCCTTGGCATAGCGCTCGGCTTGCCGGTTGAGCGGCTGATGCTGGCCGAACTTCTCGAACACGACCATCGCCAGCAGGCTCGGCCCTGCCCAGCCGCGGGCGATGACATGGGACGGCGCCGGAGCTGGCTGATCTTCTCGCAGTCCCGGCAAGTGAACTTCTCGCGGACATGCTGGATCACCTTCCATTGGCGCGGGATCACCTCCAGTGTCTCGGTTACATCTTCGCCCAACTTGCGCAGCCGCGCGCCGCCGCAGCAAAGGCAGGTGGTCGGTCCCGGCACGATCACCCGCTCGCGCGGCAGATGTTCGGGGAAGGGCTTGCGCGCGGGACGCCTGCGGGCAAAGGCCGCCACCATCGTGGTCTTGGCCACCGCCATCTCGGCAGCGATCTCATCCTCGGTGGCTGAACTCTCCAGCTTCTCGAACCGCAACTAATCCTGGCTGCTGACGCCTAAAAAATGCAGCGTCGGCAATTTATCCCACACGCTCCGGTCGGAAGGTATGAACCGGGTTCCGCCAATCGATCCCGTCGAGCATGTAGGCCAGTTGCGACGCAGAGATTCCAACCACGCCATCGGCCGGCGGTGGCCAGATGAAGCGGCCCTTCTCCAGCCTTTTGGCGTAGAGCGACATGCCGAGGCCATCATGCCAAAGGATCTTGATCAGGTTACCTCTGGCACCTCTAAAGACGTAGAGATCGCCGACATGGGGATATCGCCGCCGCGCTTCCTGGATCTGGAGAGCCAGGCCATTCATGCCGCGCCGCATGTCGGTTCGGCCGACCGCAAGCCAGACCCGTACGACCGGCACCAAAGCCGCCACCTCATCGCCGAGCCGTCCCTCCCGTGCAAGCCGACGCCAGGTAAAAAGTTGCCCGCCCGATAATCCGTGCCGCCGTGCCGTCACCGAAACCTCACCACGCTCACCGCAACTCTCGGTGATAATCCGCCGCTTCTCCTCCACCGACCACCGGCGCCGAGCGCCGGTCCAAATTACCTCGATCCGCGACACCTTCGACATAGTCGTATGATCAGTCATACGACTATGTCTCAGCCGCTCATCATCTCGCCGCAAGGCGGTACTAGAGGCTAACGATGATTCGCTCCAACCGATCTTGGGAGTGCGCATGCGCTGATCGCCCTAAGCGTGGCACAGGAGCGGGCGGTCGCGGCGGAGAACGAGGCACAATACCGCGCGCTGTTGATCGAGAAGCTCAAGTTCACGATCAGGAAGCTCCGGCACGATCGGTTCGCCCAATCCTCGGAGCGTGGTGCGCTGCTCGACCAGCTCGAGCTTCAACTCGCCGATTTGGAAGCGGACGCCGCGCAAGCGGACATGGCGGCTCAAATGGCAGCCCCGGCGGGCAAGAAGATTACGGTACCCTCTTTCGAACGGCTCCGGCCGGCCCGCCGACCGCTGCCCGACCATCTGCCGCGGGAGCGGATCGTCTATCCGGCGCCCTCGGCCTGCCCATGCTGCGGCGGGACGACATTGCGCAGGATCGGTGAGGACGTGACCGAGACCCTGGAGCTCATTCCACGGCAGTGGAAGGTGATCCAGCATGTCCGCGAGAAGTTCTCCTGCCGAGCTTGTGAGGCGATCAGCCAGCCGCCCGCCCCGTCACACCCGATCGCGCGTGGGCGGGCGGGCCCAAAGCTGCTCGCCCAAGTCCTTTTCTCCAAGTACGGGCTGGATCTGCCGCTCAACCGTCAAAGCGCCGTCTATGGGCGGGAAGGCATCGATCTCGACGTGTCGACGCTGGCTGACTGGGTGGGCGCGGCAGCGGCGACGCTGATGCCGCTGGTCGAGGAGATCCGCGCCCATGTCTTCGCCGCCGAGCGCATTCATGCCGACGACCCCACCGGTGCCGGTGCTGGCCAAGGGCAAGACCCGCACTGGCCGGTTATGGACCTACGTGCGCGACGACCGGCCGTTTGCCGGCCCCGATCCGCCGGCAGCGGTGTTTTTCTATTCGCGCGACCGCGGCGGCGAGCATCCCAAGCAGCATCTGACTGGCTATGCCGGGTTGATGCAGGCGGACGCCTATGCGGGGTTCAACCGGCTTTACGAGGCTGACCGCAAGGGCGGGACAACCGTCGAGGCTGCCTGCTGGGCCCATGCCCGGCGCAAGTTCTTCGACCTGGCCAGGCTCAACCAGGCGCCGATCGCCAGCGAGGTGGTTGCGCGCATTGATGCGCTGTTCACCATCGAGCGCGAGATCAACGGCCTGGCGCCGCCACAGCGCGTGGGCGTGCGCACCGAGCGCAGCCGGCCGCTTATCATCGCGCTGGAGGCCTGGTTACGCGAGCAGCGCGCCAGGGTGTCCAAGAACAGCGATACCGGCAAGGCCATCGCGTACAGCCTCAAGCGCTCGGCTGCGCTCACGCGCTTCCTCGATGAGGGTCGCCTGTGCATGACCAATAATGCCGCCGAGCGCGAACTGCGTGCTATCGCGATCGGGCGCCGCAACTGGACCTTCGCCGGCTCCGACGAAGGCGGGCGGCGCGCGGCGACCCTCTACACGCTGATCGCCACCGCCAAGCTCAACGATGTCGATCCGCAGGCCTGGCTCGCCGATGTTCTGGCGCGACTGCTTGATAACCGGCGAAACGGATCGGCGACCTGTTACCGTGGAACTGGCACGCAGAACGCCGCGCCGCCGCCTGATCACCGCTTCAGAATCGAGACGGGGGAGCTCATTGGGCTCCCCCGTCACGCATTAATCGATCTAGGCGAGCTCATTTGGGCTGCTGGCTGCCCGGCTATTTTCGGCGAGCACTTACCTCATCACATGGATGGGCAAAAATTCGAACTCGATCAGCACCGATTTTTCACCCCTGTTTTCGACGTTGACCGTCCGGTAAACGTACGTCGCGCGCACGTCGCCCGGGCGGACATCCATCAAGTCACCATTTTGGGCGACCAACATGATGGATCCCGGTCCGTGATTCTTGATGACGAAGTGGGTTGGCATCAAAGTTTGCGAGAGTAAGGCTGCTCCCTTCGGTTCGATCCACTGCGTCCAGTGCCCGGTGCAACCCTCCAATGCCGCTTTGTGACTTGGCATCACATCCTTCTGCTTCGCCGGGACCGCGCCTTTCCGCTTGGCCGGCGTCGTTCGCTTCCGTTTCGTGGTCTTCATTTTCATACTCCATACTCCAGCGAGCCATTGGGCGAAGCTGGTGATGGGTGATGTGAAGGTGCTCGAATTCTTTTTGGATTATGGGGCGTACTCTGTGTTTAAGGGGCAGCTAAAACCCAGAGGGCGGCACTCGGGAACCGCATTCCTCGAACGCAAGGCAACCGGTTCCGGAGGGCAGAAGCGGAAAAGGACGGCAATGCGGAAGCACGATGGCACGAACAGCGTAGCCGGAGAGTGTCGTGGGTTTAGCAATATTGCGCGGAGTGCCATCCTGACCAAGCGCTTCAGGTCCGAAGCATCTCTCGAACCTTCGGGCCCGTTAAATTTTGGCCGTCCAACGCAACATTGGTAACGGTAGCCACCGTGCTGTAGAGGCTTGTTCCGAACATTGATTGAACAGGAATGGAAAAACTTGTAACGAATGTCCTTACTTTCAAATCCCCTCGCCGACGAGTGATGATCCAGGGATCATCGGACAATGATCCATCCCTCTCCCGAGTGGGTAACATGTTCAATGCCTCATCGTCGCAGTCAGAGGCGATTTTCTGTAATTTACGAGCTTCGCGCTTCATCCCAAGCGAACTCAATGTCGCCCCGTCGCATCGCAGTCTCTTAGCAATCTCTTGCACCTTGCGAGCCTTATCCTCGAGGTCTGATAGAAATACTAGTTCATGATCAAGCGCCTGCTTATATGCATGATAGAGGAAGAGTTGCACTGCGCGATCCTGCTCTATCCATTTCGAAGGCGGATCATTTATGCTTTCTACTACCGCAGCCTCAGCCTCCAAGAGATTTGCTTCCTTCTCGTTTTCTGGGCCACCTTTTTTGCGCAACTCCGAGGCACGCCGGCGGTCCCTTGCTGCAAATGACTTGTTCGTCACGCATGCAGGGTAGAAGAACTCCTCACTGGCTTGGTGGCCTATGCGCTTCTTCTTGTACAGCTCTTGCCAAACACGCTTCATGCGCGCATCCAACACTAACCGTGACCAGACCTCCAAAGCTTCGGTAGGATTTTCTTCAGTAGAAATCCCCGCACGAAGCTGCTCCGCCTTGTCAATAACTGCGCGCGGAATCCAATCCGGAAATGTAACCGAGGTTGAATTGCACACGCGATGCTCGTTGGACACCTTACTCGCCTCTCACCGCGCAAAACGCGCCAGCAAAACACTGATATCGAAATCCGGCGGAACATCCCATACTGCGGTCTTCACCGGACGGATACGAGCAGGTCGCTCTGTTGGCGCTTAATCTCCTTGGCTTCGACGCGGATCAGAACCGATCTGAAGCATTGATGAGGGTAAGATCGCCGGGTGACGATGAAACCCGATTTTTTACCGGCTACGTCGTTCCGCTTGATGCGTTGAGTGGCAGGTTTGTATTCCGAATTCGGCATACAGCAGTCGAATTTCACAAGCTTTGGGGGCCGAACTGTATCGGCGACTTATCGCACAGGATTGCGAGCTGACCGCAGTCCTGTTGCGCCGCAACCGCCGCAGCGTCGTCCTTTAAGTATTACCAGAGGACCATCCTTCAGGTTCAATATTCCAGGGCACGTTGCTGATTTATCACAGTACCGGCACGGGCTTTGTGCTTAAATCCTTGGAGCAACATCGGAAGGCTGCTCATGAAACGGGTCATTTTTCTAGGCCTCGCCGGGTCCGCGCTTATCGCCACGTCCGCATTGGCGGCGGATTTACCCGTCCCTGCCTCCGCGCCGGCTTACCAGCCGCCGCCCTATAGGGTACCCCCTGTAGAGGTATGGAACTCCTGCTATGTCGGTGCCACGGCAGGCGGGGTGGAGGCTAGATCGAATTTCGCCTGGGCGCCGAACCCGCCTGGGTTCCCAGTTAGCGGAGCCGATTTGGCGGCAGCAGGTACGGGAAACGGCACCACGGCAGGATTTACTGGGGGTGGAGAGGTCGGTTGCAACTATCAAACCGGAATGTTCCTTCTGGGTGGCGAAGCCGACATCGAATACACAGGCATCAATGTCACACGCAATGTGGTCTCGCCGATTTTCGGAGTTCCCATTTCGGAATCGACCACGAGCAACTGGCTCAACACTTACCGCGGACGTTTGGGTATCGCGAGCGGCGTTTGGCTCTTCTACGCCACCGGGGGCTTGGCACTCGGGCAATTTAATATTGCCGATACCGCCACGTTTGCAGGTACTGGCACCGTAAACACCATTACCACCACTAACACGAAGTTAGGCTGGACGGTCGGTGGTGGTGCCGAATGGATGTTCGCACCTCAATGGTCCCTCAAAGCCGAGTACCTCTACGTTGACCTCGGTAGCGAGACCGCAACGAGCGTAAACAACAACCCAGCTTTATTCCCGTCTTCCAGCATTATCCACACTCATAGCCTTACTGAGAATATCGGGCGCGTCGGAGTGAACTTCCACTTCTAACGGCTAGTATTCCCCCGATTAAGAACCGCGGGCGTAGGCTTGCGGTCGGTTTCGGAGCTGAAGGTAAGTTTCCGCCTCCCGGGGCGACCGAGTAGGCACGCCAATGCCGCATCCCGCGGCAAATCCTTTGCCGCTTTCCTGCCACCGTTTATCCTATTCTCTTGCCTTTTCTGGGCCTTCGCTGACCGGGCCTACCAAATCGTCTAAATTGCGTGTAGCAGTGGGCCATCCCATAGCAATAAGCTCCTACACAGCTTGAGTTTGCTTGCCTCTGGGAAGATGATGGATGCCGTTGCTGCGCTTCATAGATCCTGATGGCAGGGAGCAAGACGTCGCGGATGTCAACCAGCTCTACGAGCTAGTAAAAGCCGGCAAAGTTAATTATGAAAGCCTGGTCCGCGATGAGAAGTCCGGGTTGTGGGTGCATGCCCGCGACCACGAGTTTTTCGTCCGCGTTCGCAAACTCGCCGGTCAAGCCCCTGAAGCCCGCCATCCCCTTTCATCGGACACACACCGCCAAGGGGGCTTCAAAGAAACGCAAACCATACAACACGCTTCGAACGAGCTTCATGTTCGCCTGCTAGCTCGGGGACACGCCCACCTTTTCCTTGTGGTCTGCGTCTGGGTCTATGTTGTCGCAGTGATCGCCTGCTTTATTGCGATACGTTTGGGCCATGGAGGAGGTCGCCGGGCTTTGGTGATTTTACTGGCCACACCCATCTTTCTCCCCATAGCGCTACGCCTATTTATTCCCACGACATTGATGCTTTGGCGTCAATTGGGTAGCCCCCTGGTTCCCAGCGCGGAGTTAAGAGGGGCATTGACCCGCAACGGTGGATTCATCGTCGGCGCGGCTCTCCTTGTGATTGTCATGATGGCAACCGTAGTTGCGCTAGGCCCCTAGGTTGTGTAATATCACAGGCACAATATTCCTTATTCCTTGGGCTGGCGCCCTTCACATGGCGCCTCCGGCCTATTTGCCTAACTGGCTTCAACGGGCCCTTATCCGCCATTAGCCAAAGGTCTCAACCGCGACCGCTTGGTCGGTACGTTTAAGATTGCGTATCAGTTCTTTTTTCGTTTATAACAATCCCGTGACATGCCCTTAGACGGAGCCGTACGCTGAGTTGCGTTCTGGGCAGATTGTTCCATGTTGGAAAAGCTCTCTAGCCTGACGCAATTGCCGCCGAGTTTGGCGCACTCGCCGAACAAGGAGCGGGGCCTTTTGCCATTCTCGTTGGTTGAAGGCGCCATCATTTGTTCGGACGCGCTTCTGATTGTAGCCACAAGCCTATTTAGCGGTATTGCATACCGTATATTTGTCTTCGATGATTTTGGGCCTGTGGAGCAATTTCTTACCGTTGGAATTTTGACTTTTGTGAACTTCTCGGCGGTCTTAGCTGCCCGTGCCAGCTATCGGCCGCAAAATCTAGCTAACTTCTGGACGCAGGCCCGCGCGACGACAGGCGTGTGGTTGCTGGTCTTTTTCATACTTGCGATAGCCGCGTTTTCCTTCAAGGTCACCGAAATATACTCGCGCGGCGCAACATTGACCTTTCTTGTTGCTGGATGGGCCGTAATTATGGCCTGGCGGTTTGTTGTTTCACGTCTTGTCGGACACGCGCTGGAGGTGGGCGCGTTCGCCGAACAGAAAGTCTTACTGTTTGCCGAAGAAGGACAGCTCGCGGGGACGAGCATTGTCGACGAAATCACGCGGTGCGGCTACACGCCGGTACGTACCTTGCAATTTGCGCAAGATTCGTTCGCGTCGACAAGCACTTCTTCGGATTTAGCTAGATCGATAGCCGAAATTAATACCATTAGCCGGAGCCAGAAGATTCATTGTGTATTTTTATTGGCGTCTTGGAATGACCGGAACTCTATTGAACAGATAATGGAACGACTTCGCATTGTGTCGATACCAATTTATCTTTTGCCCGATCGAAACGTTGCGCATTTTCTGCGTGGTCGGATTGTAAGCGTTGGAACCGCTTGGACTGCCGAACTCAAGCGCGCACCATTGACCGCTGCTGAGCGGATATGTAAGCGGGCAATCGACGTACTGATTGCTTCATCTGCCCTCATCATGCTTGCGCCGATGATGATTATGGTCGGCGTTTTGATAAAGATGGAGGGGGGTGGCCCGGTCTTTTTTAGACAGACCCGAATTGGGTTTAATGGTCGTCCCTTCAAGATGTGCAAGTTTCGGACGATGTCGGTCCTTGAGGATGGACCCGTGATTCAGCAGGCAACAAAGAATGATCCGCGCGTGACGCGCCTTGGTGGCTTGCTCCGCCGGACAAGCATCGATGAGCTACCACAGTTCTTTAACGTGCTTTTAGGCGACATGTCTGTGATCGGCCCCAGGCCCCATGCCTCGGCTCACAATTCAGAATACGAGAATATTATCGCGAAATACGCGCATCGCTACCATGTGAAACCAGGTTTGACTGGCTGGGCGCAGGTCAATGGCTGGCGTGGCGAAACACAGACCGTCGACCTGATGGAGAAACGTGTTGAGTTCGATCTTTGGTACATCGAGAATTGGAGCTTGTGGTTAGACATCAGAATTCTTCTACGTACCTTATTTCTCGGGTTGCAACAGACCGCATATTGAATCGCGTCTAGTAATTCTGCCAAATTTGTCCATGGGCCTTTCGAAGGCCAATTAAATAACAAGTAGGAGATGCAGTGCAAACCATGAAAGCGCGATAATCCAGACGATTGTAACGATGGCGCCAAGCCCAAGTATGGTTGGTAGCAATATGCCCCTTGGCGAATGAGCGTGCGGCTTTTTTAGTTTGGGCTTGTGCGTATTCATTGGCGTCAGCCGAACAGGCTTGGCGATGTCTTTCGAAAGGTGGAATTTTCAAGTCAGATACTCGGCAAATTGCCGGACGTTCAATCATGTCTCGAATAAATGATGAAAATAAATAATGAACTGCAAGGGCTGAACGAATAAACTAACGACATGGTCCCATTCGGCTGCAGAAGAGTCGAAAGCTTTCGGTTGGTCGGCGAGTATTGCAACGTTAAATTGACGCTAGCTTTTAGGCGCTAATTTCGAGCTCGAGCCATGTCGGAGGTATCTGCCGGTTCCCCAATCCGACTGGCTGCAAACTCACGGCACCTTGAGGAGACGGAGGTGCGGCGCTAGGTCAGCCCTGGAGTGTTTAGCGAGCTGCACCAGCTTGGCATTTTGGACCATCGATAATCTGAGCCCGGCGGCGATCGGAGGTATCTCAAAGCCGGCAGGTGCCAGGTGGGGTTCCTTGGGCGCCAAGCTGCGGTACCGTTAAAAAGTGACGCCATCGCATCATCAGTGACGTTGCCCAAAGCAATCCGCTAGGATATTACTAGAAGTGGTCAATCCGTGGGCGGCTTTGTCGGACGCGCTTTGTATCCCAAGTCGTAAAACGACGCCCTATACCCAACAAGGATAGGGGGAGGGGAAGTCAGCAAAGTCCGTTTTTAGCGGGTGGGCGTGGTTACCTCGCGAGTGTGGTGATGATGTTCAGTGGCGTTATGGCGGCCTGATGTTGCAAACCAACAAATCACCAAGCGTGGTGAGTGGCTTTATCCGGCCGGGAGCAATTTCGCCGGAAGAGATGTTCACATCCTTCACGAGCTTTGTCCGACGGCAACTTCCAGTAATAATCTTTGTCGTTCTTTTGAGCGTTGGTCTCGGTGTCGTGTACCTAATCACCACGCCGCCAATGTTCGACGCCCAGGCGTCATTGATCATCGATACTCGGAATGCCCAATTTTCTCCCAAGCAACAGCAACTTCTCGAAAGCAACGGAGCGGATAATACCGGCATGGTGGAGAGCCAAGTCGGGCTGCTTCAGTCGGAAAATGTTAGCCTTGCGGTTATAAAAAAATTTCACCTTGATGAAGATCCCGAATTCATCGGCCGCACCGGCGGCCTCTTCCAAACATTGACTGCGTCAGTCTCCGATTTCTTCGCTTCCGACGCACCCAAGACCGGGTATGAACGAATCCGAAGTGCGGCAGCGGTCTTCGCAAAGCGTCTGTCGGTCAGACGAGCCGGATTGAGCTACATAATCGAAATTGGCTTCAGGTCGCTTGATCCCCAACGCGCTGCAGACATCGCGAACGCGGTCGCAGATACATATATAACTGATCAGCTGGAGGCCAAGTTCGAGGAAACGCGTCGAGCCGGCGTTTGGTTGCAGGATCGATTGCGGGAACTGCGTGATCAAGCGTTGACCGCTGAACGCGCCGTGGTCGAATTCAAATCAAAAAATAATATCGTGAGCATTGGTGGATCGGAAAATCGGCTGGTGGACGAACAGCAGGTTGGCGAGCTCAATAGCCAGCTTGTCATCGCACGTACGCGCGTATCAGAAGCCAAGGCGCGCCTTGATAGAGTTCAATCAGTTTTAGGTGGCAACTCGCCCGACGCCGCTCTTAATGCCACAGTCAGTGACAGTTTGAAAAATGACGTGATTAACAAACTGCGCTCGCAATACCTTGATTTGGCGGCTCGTGAGGATGATTGGTCGAAACGCTTTGGTCCAAATCATCTCGCCGTCGTGAGCCTCCGTAACCAGATGAGCGAAATTCAAAACTCCATCGTCAACGAGCTTCGACGGATTGCGCAGACCTACACGAGCGATTACGAGATCGCCAAGCAAGGTGAAGTGGGAATTGAACAGTCGCTCGCTCGAGCCGTAGGTCAGTCCCACGTTACCGACCAGGCCGAGGTGGAAATGACTGAGCTAGAGAGCAACGCTAAAAGCTACCGTGCTCTCTACGAGGACTTCCTTCAACGTTATGTAGAATCAGTTCAACAGGAATCGTTCCCTTTTACGGAGGCTCGTGTAGTTACGCTGGGGGCCCGTCCACTGTCGAAAAGCAGCCCCGAGACTTCTATTGTGCTTTTGATTGCTGTCGCCGGAGGGATGATCTTCGGAGTTGGGATTGGACGGCTACGTGACCTGTCGGATCGCGTGTTTCGGACGCGTACTCAAGTTGAGGAATTGCTGGCGCTCGATTGTCTTGCTACCGTGCCAAAGATCAACAACAAAGAGATAGTCCGACTGCTCAAGGAAGAGGATGGTGTTGGCACTGACGAAAGGGAAGTTAATCAAAAACAGGGACCATCGCCGCTTGGCTCGCACCAACTTGAGCTATCCAACGACAAAATCATTGCAACTAAACACGACCTCCTTTGGTACGTTGTGGAGTTTCCTCTGTCTCCGTTCGCCGAGTCTATCCGCTCGATCAAGATGACAGCGAACTTTCACGGGGTCAACAAATCAAACAAGATTCTCGGTGTCACGTCTAGCTTACCTCATGAAGGCAAATCCGTTCTATCCGCTTCGCTGGCGCTACAGATCGCTCATTCCGGCAGGAAAGTGATCTTGGTCGATTGTGATTTGCGCGCCTCTCAGCTCACTCGAAGCTTGGCGCCGAACGCAAAGGGTGGGCTGCTAGAGGTCGCCTCGGGCGAGGCATCTTTGGACGATGTCATTTGGTCGGATAAATCCACCAACTTGAGCTTCCTACCGGCGTTCGAAACTCATCGCCTCCTGCACACTGCGGAGATTCTCGGAACGGATGAGATGAAAACTTTGTTCGAAAGCTTGCGCAAGAATTATGATTACATCATCGTAGATTTACCTCCATTGGTGCCGCTTGTCGATGTCAGGGCAACTAAAGAATTGGTGGATTTGTACGTTTTTGTGATCGAATGGGGCCGCACCAAAATCGAAGTGGTCAAACGGTCAGTTAAGGAGTTGGGAATCTACGATAACGTCCTTGGCGTTGTGCTCAACAAGGTGCCTGCTACTGGGCTCCGGCGATATGAGGGGTACAATACGTATGGTCACGACAAATACTACTACGGTTACCATGGTGTACGACCCGATACGGCAAGCTGGTTGATGCGATTTAAGAATTTCGGTCGTGGTTCGCTCAAGAAGAACTCGGCTCAAGACTGATTGGCTCGGTTGGGCCGCTCAGGGATGTCGGCTAGCGCCTTTGGAACGGCAGGGGAATTGTTCGGCCAGGGGCTGTTGACGTAAGGAATCTTGGCGACTGTCAGGGCGATCAATGACGAACGGCTGCTGCGGTTGCCTCGGCGGGGATCGGCACCTTTGTTACTTCCGGCTAAATCGAAGATGTTGCGTCGCGGGTGGGCTGACGGGTGAGATGATTGGTCTGCCTTACGGCGGGCTTTCGCAGAAGCGGTTGAGCCGGCATAGATGTACGCTGCAACAATCCGACGAAGCCCGGCAGATGCCGCTCGGGATGCTCACCGCGGATCGGCGAAGGCATAGGTCTCGCCGATCAGGCCATAACATTCTGATCAGCCTTGCGCCCAACGAACACGAACAGACGCCCGCTGTTGATCATGCTTGACCTCTCCCGCCCCAACGACGCCAAACCATCAAAGCCCCGTTGCGTGCCGGTATGGCCAGTTGCCAGCCAGAGCCGGGCGCTGCTTGGGGCGGGATTATCTCCGCCGCTTGCCCTTCGCCAGCATCGACTGACCGGAAATCCGCATTCCGGACGGAGCCGCCAAAACTCAGCTTCGACGACGCCTGCCTTCTCTAGCAAATGGAGGCGGGATGGGTTCGCGGAACAGGTGGCTCAGGTGAATCTCGCTCGCACCCGCAACGTGGGAAGCAACCGCGCTGGGTTCCATCGCCGCGCTCCAAAACTGGAGACGGCTTTTGCCAGATTAACTGCCCTTGCCGTGGAAGCTGTCAGATCTTGATTTCCCCAACTACATAGTGACTACTTATTTGCCATTTAGCTGTTGGAGGCCTTACTCTGCCCAGGTTGTCACATTTCGACGCTCGCCGCTGTCGGTTCGCAATGGTCCTGCGCGCCTTCGAAGGAGGTGGTCCGGAACGGGACACTGTCCTACTTTGCAACGCGCTCGTAGATCTAGGAATCGCAGTGACGATTTTGGCACTGCGCGAGGATGGGCCGCTTCGCTCGCTAATTGACCCTAAGATCGATATCGTTCCTGTTCCGGGAAGTCGCATGCGCTACACCGTTCCAGGTCTGCGCCGGGCGATCGCTGCTCTGACCCCGAATGTTGTATTCAGCTCGGGAGTAACCAATCTGCCGACGCTGGTCGCGGTACGCACACTGCGAGTTGAAAGCCGCCCAAGGATTGTATTGCGCGAAGTTGCCGTACCATCGATGTCGCATCAAGACCCCTACCGAGCGAATTGGATCGCGTACCGAATTCTACGCTACTTGTACCGCCGTGCCGACCAGATCATCACACTGACCGACGGAGCTCGGCGCGAACTCATGCGCGATTTTTCAGTTTCCGAAAGAATGATTTCGGTCATGCGCACCAACGCCGTGATTCCGCTAGCCTTGGAGAGGCAGTTAGCGCAATGGGATGGTGAAACCGGCCGCGAGCGCGATTTAATTATTTGCGTCGGCCGCTTGTCGGCCGAGAAGGATCAGCAAACCCTGTTGCGCGCGATGGCGCTCTTGCCAACCAACCGAGCGTGGCGTCTCGCAGTTATCGGGGACGGTCCCAACCGAGCGGCATTGGAAGACTTTGCGCGCAGCGAGGGCCTTTCACAGCGTGTAGCATTTATCGGTCACGTTGCCGACCCATTCGTTTGGACGATGAAGGCACGTGTCGCCGTTTGCTCCTCGATTTTTGAAGGTTTAGGCAACGCAATCATAGAGGCGCTTGCCTGCGGTACACCGGTAGTTGCCACGGATTGTCCCTACGGTCCGCGAGAGATTTTGCAGGATGGTCGCTATGGGACGCTCGTCCCAGTCGGCGACCCCCTCGCGATGGCTGCGGCTATCGAGGCGGCAATGAATCAGGTTCCGGATAGGAAGTCATTGATGCGACGCGGCCTCGATTACACGGCCGCACGCGCCGCCGCACGCTTCCTTGAGATTGTTAATGGCTTGGCGCCGCCAAGTGAACAAGGCACGATCGCCGTCGCGGGGGCATCGTGAGCCCATTCATGCAGCAGCGCCTAGTAAGAGGTGTTCTAAAAAGGATGGCGCGTTACATTCCGTCGAAGCCGCTCGTCATGAACCACCACACCATGCCGCTGGTGAGCTTCACGTTCGACGACGTCCCCGAAACCGCCTACACGAACGGTGCTAGTATTCTGGAGCACCACGGCGTCCGCGGGACGTTCTACATCGCCGCGGGTAAGTGCGGGACCATTGATACTGACAGCAATTGGCGTGTCATCGACCACAATCAGGTCCGCGCTCTATATGACCAAGGTCACGAGATTGGGTGCCATACATTTTCACATGCCCGTGTCGACATGCTTGACGCAGGGGCTATGGAGGAAGAATGCCGGCGCAACGAAGCTGCCTTGAAGGAAATTTGTCCGGATATCGATCTTACGAATTTTTGCTATCCGTATGGTCAAGTATCCCTGCCGCGCAAACTACAGCTCCAGAAACGTTTTGCTAGCTGTCGTGGATGTTTTGAAGGTATCAATTCCGGCATTGTGGATCTCGGCCTGCTCTCTGTTGTCGAATTGTATGAACGCAAACTGACGCCGGATGGAGTGCGGCGCCTTGTGCAGAAGGCCCGCGATCGAAATGGATGGCTCATTTTGTACACCCATGACGTCGCGGAAACACCGAGCTGGATAGGCTGTTCGCCGGGATTGCTACGAGCCGCCATCGTGGCGGCCCAGGAAGCAAAAATTCCGTGCTTGACGATTAGGGAGGCGCTCACGGCAATCGGATACTCACGATCCAATCCGGGTGGTATCGGCGCGATCGCACCAGGCGCATCGCGGTGAAAATGCAGCTTGTTCGGATTATGCTCGCATTGGCAAGTGTGCCGATCCTCGGATATATCGTCTTCTGGCATTCTGCGACGACAAGCCAAAGAAATTTCTCTCGTGGCATAAATCTCTCTGGCGCTCAACTAAACCCGGTCCGTATTCCTGGCGTGTACGGGACCGATTTCATCTATCCGTCATCGAGCGAGCTCGATTACTACAGCAGCAAGGGATTCGAGTTGGTGCGGCTTCCGTTTCGCTGGGAGCGCCTACAGCCCGAATTGTTTGGCAAACTCGATGAGGCCGAACTCGGCCGAATCGAGAGTTTTATAGCTGCCGCTCACGCAAGAAATATGCAGGTCATCCTTTCGCCCCACAACTTTGGCCGATATTTTGTCGACGGAAAAGAGACGCTCATTGGCACAGCCGACGTACCGATCAAAGCCTTCGCCGATTTTTGGTCTAAGGTAGCTGCTAATTTCGCGGGCGATGATACCATTTATGGGCTCAGCCTGATGAACGAGCCGCACGATTCTGGCGGATTGTGGAAGCGAACCGCGCAGGCTGGACTCGACGCGATCCGAGGCGCCGACCGCAATCGACTGGTCCTCGCTCCCGGTGATCAATGGAGCGATGCTTCCCGATGGCCGCAAGACAACAGTGATTTTTTGCTTGTCGATGCCACAGCACGTATCAGGTACGAGGCACATCAATACTTCGATATCGATCATACCGGGTTTTACAAGGCGGGATACCCCATGAACGGCGCTTCCCCGGAGCGCGGCGTCGAGTGGGTTCGTCCTTTTGCCGAGTGGCTCATCCGACACCATGTAAGTGGGATTATTACCGAATTCGGCGTACCCAACGATGATCCGCGCTGGCTCGAACTCGCGCAGCGCTTGCTTGTATATTTGGCGCGGGAGAACATTCCATGGACCTACTGGGCCGGTGGACCGTGGTGGGACGACTACCCTCTTTCCGCCGAGCCGAAAAACGGGATCGACGCGCCGATTATGTCAGTGCTGACGAAGGATTATCGAACGCCAGGGAACCGGTCGTCACGATAGCTTGCTTACTTGCTTGCGCTCGTCCGTTGCGCCGTTTCTTTCTCCATGATGCCAGCGGATGGCTGGAATAGTCGTTGACTGACGATTCGAAAGATAAATAGCGGAATGCCAATCAAATAACGTTGCCCTAATCGGCCGGGTTCCCGAATAAGGCGGTACAGCCACTCTATTCTAGCCAATCGCATCCACGCCGGAGCCCGGCGCGCATCCCCGCTAACAAACTCAAAGAGGGCACCGACAGCGATACCGAGCCGAGCGCCGGTCGATTGAAGATTGTCCGCCAGCCATCGCTCTTGTCGAGGATTGCCCATAGCAACTAGAACAATATCTGCACAGGAGTCCTTGATTATTGCAACGACTCTTGCCGCGTCCTCATTCGCGAAGTACCCGTGATGGCAGCCTACAAAGCGATGCTGGCGGTATTGGTCGGCAAGAATATTCTTTGCGCGCTCGACGATGTCTGCTCGGCTGCCGATTAGGAAGATGCGATAGGAGTGCTGAGTGTACTGCAGATAGTACGGAACGAAATCAGTCCCGTTCAAGTTTTCTGGAAAGGCTTTACCAAAAAGAATGAAACTTGCGATATCCGTGCCGACTCCATCGTTAAGAATAATTGATTTGTCCAAAATCGTTCTAACCTGCTCTTCCTGAGATGCGATGTTCAAGAGATGGCTATTTGCAAACGCGACAATGCTTGAACCGTTCTGCTTGAAACGAGCATCAAGTAACTTTACGGTTTCCGACGCATTCCCAACAGCAATGGGCACACCCAAAATGGCCCTTATTTTTGTACCACATAAACGTTCATATAATTCCAGGTATTCGCGAGAAACCTGCCGCCAATCGAATTCTGAAGCGACCTCGATAGAGTTTCTTCGGTAGCGCTGATAATCCGATTTAATCTCTCGCCATTTGTCGATGAATTTATCAACCGCTGTTTCAATGTCAGAAAAATCCACGAGCATGCCGGCTCCCACGCGCGCGACCAGCCGCCGGAACGTGGGGATATCGTTCAGCAATGGAAACAATCCGGCAGACAGGGCTTCCACGGCGGCCACGCCGAATCCCTCATATTCCGATGCGCTCGCCATCACCGAACAGTGCCCCATGATCTGCCGAATCTCAGCGTCATCCGGATCGATGATGATTTGCACCGCATCGCGAATTCGATGCGTCTCGGCGAGCGTCGTCAATTCCTCAACCTCAATGTTCCATGAGCGACCTGCAATCGTCAGTTTCCATTGTGGATCGCGCCGTCGCAAAGCGGCGACAAAAGCGAGCAAGCGATCCAACCTCTTGTTACTCGAGAGTCGCCCCAGTGAGAGTATCGCCTTCACCGGTTCAGCTGAAGAGGCATTGAGGAATTTGAAGACGTTCACTCCATTTTCAATGCAAATGATACCGCGTTTTCTTATCTTGCCAAAAATCTCTCGATCGGCGACGCTAACGGCCACGACGAGATCATAACTTACCAACGAACACCGAGTAATCGTCGAAAAGTAAATCCGTTTGAGCCGCGCCGCGTAAGGAGTGTGAAAGAAGCCACCATGCGTCGATATCACTAACTTTTTCCGATGTAGAAGCTTGGTCCAGGCGAAATAATCGAAGAAAAAATCGATGGCATGGATATGCAAGACGTCGGCGTCGCGAAGGTGTTTTATAGCGGATGGAGCAAACGGATATTTCGGCGAGCCGAAAAAGGGAATTCGAACGACTTCCGCACCGTCGACCACGTCGCGCGGTGCCAAGTATTTCTCCTGCGTTGCTTTAAACACACGATTCAATGTTATGATACGCACCTGATGACCAGCGTCGATCTGCGCCGAGGCCAATTCGCGGACCACGCCCTCTATTCCGCCCAGCGCGGGATAAAACTGGCGTACCACGTGGACGATCCTCATGCCGTCACCTGAGGCTCGCCATCCGTGTAGGCGCGGTTCGGATTACTCAATGTTCCGTACAGAAACCACAAAAGCGCTGCTGTTTTAATCGTGAATACAGAGGCGCTGATGGTCAACAGGACGATGTAATAAAATGCAACGAAGGTCTTGAGACGCCATGTGTCCCCGTCATGCACCGGCGTATAGACAAACAATGCCCAGACCGCCGCCATACCCACTAGTCCGACCTGGATAAGCAAATAGGCATATCCCGAGTTGGTCACCGGGTCCATTGCGAAGAGCGCACCCGTCTTGATGTTACTAATCAGCAAGCCGTAGATCTGCCAAGGATCGAGGTTAGCGAGAATACGCCCGGCAAGTAGAAACCTTCCTGAGATCGTATTATCCCACGCCGCTTGCCAATTAGCATCAGCATAAATCACAAGCGCAATCACCACAAAAAAAGGTGCAGCAAATAGCATCGTGGGACGAATGAGTGCCGTGGCTCGATAAAGAACCAGGGCAAACAGGCAATAGTACAGGCCAAACCGCGCGTCAGCCAGCACGATGATGGTTGCAATAGCGACTGATTTTGCGAGGAGAACCCAAAAGCGCTGTCGATCACGCAGTAACACCCAAGCAAATACGATTGCGCCGAAGTTACCAACGGAGGGCGCCTCTAGGAATACTCCCGATACTCTGTGGTCTCCCAGGAATGGCAATAACGTACGAGTATCAAACCGCGAGCTATTGAAAAAGTCGTCACCATTTACAGTGCTGTAGGTTGGAGATACTGTACCGCGCGCAATGTAGTAGTGGATAACATCGAAGTAGCGCACGTATGTGCTAACTGCCAACCACTCGAATAACGCCACAGCGAAAGCGACGATAATAAGAAACGTGACCAAGCGATCGGCCGATCGAAGAGATCCGAGACGTCGGCCAAAAAAGAAAAATGCGATCGGTATGAGAAGGTCTCGGACGATTTTCGGATCAAATTGTGCGCGGAGAACCATCAAAGCCGTAAAGTAGGCCGCCATTGCCAAAAGAACGTCATATAACACGCTGCCATAGTCCCATGTCAGCGCAAGCGCCGTCCCAATCAGTGTAATCTCCGTGCAGACTACGACTGCCCCGCTGACTTCGACGACGTTCGTATTGACGAAGCAAAGTGCAAAATTGAAAAGCACCGCCGCCGCCGTCACGACCGGCCCGAGGGCCTGGCCGCTCGCTTGCGCAACGGCTGGTTCACCAGATGAATCCGCTGATGGAGACCAGACAGCCCTCATTGCGCAGCGCTTTCGCGTTCGAGGTGCTCCGATCTCATTTTCAGGTCATGAAGATAGCGAAACGAAGGTGCGCTCACTATATTTACTTTCACGGGCTTCTACAGCGAGCCTTAGTTGGGCGGGTATTTAGCTACCGAAAACTCGCCAAAGAGTTTCAACTGTCTAACCCGCAGAAGCTTGCATGCGGAGTTAGCTGCGGAAGTCGCATTGGAAGCTTTGAGTATCGATTGATCATCGACCAATTGGATGCTCGTTGTTAGGTGCGGTTAGCAGGTCCGTAAATAGATCGAGGATGGAAAATGTCCCTTTGCAGTTGGCGCGCACAGACCGTTTTCAGCGGGCTCGGGAACGTATTCGGGAAAAACACTGGTCAAAACGTCTGGCGCATCGTAGTGCAACAAGCTCATACAAAAAAGGATATTTAATCGGTTGTTATATGTCAGGAGCGCTAGCAACAAGGCCGTTTCGGACCATTGAAAAAGGCTCCGTAACTGCAATAAATCGCGTTGATATAGGTACGGAAGATAAACATCGTGGATATGCACTATGACGCCAGGCCGTAAGCGGGGGATAACTTCAAGATACAAATAAATGACATCCCCGCCCGGTTTGATAGCATGCGTTGAATCAATGAATAGGAGATCACCGACTTCCAAGCGAAGAAAGAAATCAGGATCCAGTGTTTGGACAGGTGTTTCGACTAAATTGATTTTCTCCCTTTGTAGGTCGCGCAAAAAATGGCTTGGATTTGGTTCGATACAAGTAATCTCCGCGGGATGCCCCTCCTTCTCATTAAGAGCAACCGCTTGAAGGGCGCAAAAAGTCGAAATTCCAGAACCAATTTCAATGACCCTTCGAGGCTTGAGGGCTCGTAGAACGCCATGTAGACATTGCGCCTCAATATAGCCAAATCCGGGGCCAAAACCTTTGGAGGATGCTTCCTTATAGGCAGCATTGCCACGGAACTCTGGTTCATATGGCTCCACCATCTCGCGCAGCGTATTTCCTTGGGCAGCGACATTCATATCGACGCCTGGCATCGAGGACCGCTTAGCCCAAAATTTTTGGAATTTCCGGAGCTCATGAACGTCGGCAATTGGCGTGTAGTAATGGTTCGGCAGGAGGACTATTCCCACCCGAAGTCCTACACGATGGAGAGTGCCGATAGCGCTTTTCGCCAGAGCTTTCAGTTTTTTATTCATCTAAGTTCTCGTTGAGTCCGAGGAACCTCCTTCGATCATGCTTTAAACCAAGTCGTTTGGATTGGAACGTAAAATCAGATCCGTTCAATCGGGATCCGTCGTTACTGTTAACAGCCCTCTCGCCAAGGCAAAAAGTAGTACCATTATAAGATTATAGCTCGAAAAGGGAAGCGCAGAGTACATTGCCCGCGCTCAATTTTGTCCAGAGGGGTGGACGCTCGCGCGCCGACAGGCGTCGTTCTCGGTCAGCAATGGGATCGCCGCACTGGGTGTCTTGCCGAGGATTCGAGCCAGGCCGCCCTTGGCCGAGGACCACAATCATTGCGTGTGTCGCCAACCTGGCAATAAGTTCCACGGCAACACGCCCAGGCAAAGGCCGTGACGCTCAAACATGCCGCTGAAGGTATTCCAGGAAATACCCTTTTTGCGCGCCCGAAATGGCAGCACAGTGCAGAAGTGTTTTCGGTGCGCTTGTCTTGCGACACGAGGTCGAGGAATGTTCGGGCCGATCGCCTAGCAAACTAGGTTCTTGGCAAGGTGTGTGCCGCTTTTCACAGCGTTTGCCATCTTTACCATAAGGAGGCCTCGCTGCCGCGGCTACTTAGGGGCCACTTCGTTTATCACAATGATGCCAACTCTAGAATTTCCGCGATTACCCGCTATAAATCCGAAGGCACGAGGGAGTGCCCAAGGGCAAGGATTGATCATTTCCTCGGTAAACAACGATGCGTCTTGACGCTTGAAACGGATTCTCAGCAACATTAGTGTTGCTTCGATGGCCGCAGTTTTGCATCGACGCCCGCGCATGGGTGGAAAAGAGATTTCCGCTGCTTTGGTGACTCGCGGCTCGCTACACGTCTCTTCCAAGCTCCTACAGCTTCTCGATACGGTACAGGTGCCGTGAGCGGAATTACCGGCAATCTACGCGGGGGCTGGAAGCACGTAGTTCGTGCCCTTTCGCCAGAGCATGTCTTGTCGCTGGCCGATCAGGCAGTAGTAAGCGGCGCGAGTTTTTTGACGACGGTTTTGATTGCCCGCTGGGGTGGCTCAAGTGAGTTGGGAATTTACGCCGTCGGAATGTCATTGCTTCTTTCATTGCTCGCCTTCCAAGACTCGCTCATTTTGCAACCCTATTCCATTCAAAGACACTCTCGGGAGGGTAGCCCTTCTGAACACGCGGGCGCCTCGCTCGCGTTCAACACTCTATTTTCAGCGGTGAGCATAGTAGCGTTGATTATCATCGCAATGTTTTTTCTGAATTGGGGCGCAAACGAAGAAATGGGGCTGATGACCTTGGCCATAGCGGGCATCGTGCCGTTTGCGCTGATGCGGGATTTCATTCGACGGTTTGGCTTCGCTCACCTTGATATGGGTGGAACGTTTCTTTTGGATCTCGCCGTCGTCATGATTTAACTTTGCGCACTTAGCTGGCTCGGGCTGAGTGGAAAAATGTCCGCCCTGAGCGCGTGCGGTGCCCTCGGTGGAGCGTGCGCACTCCCCACGGCTGTATGGCTGTGCCGTAAACGCGCCGAATTTAAGATTCGTGTCCGGTACCTTCGAGATGCCATCAAGCAAACTTGGACACTTGGGAAGTGGCTCCTTGCAGGCCGAATTACCGTACAGGTGCAAGGATATCTTACATACTGGATATCGATGATTATCGCCGGCGCCGGGGTCACAGGTGCGTATGCCGCCTGCATGAGCGTGGTGGGCTTCGCAAATCCCCTTTTGGTTGGGCTGAACAATAGCATTATGCCAAGATCTGTCTTAGCTTGGAAAACAGGCGGCGGGCCAGGCCTGTGGCGCGAAGCGATCCGGAATGCACTGCTGATCGGCGCACTTATGGGAGCATTCAGTTTGGCAGTCCTGATTGCGGGAGAAAAAGTAATGCATTTATTGTTCCACGGCGCGGAATTTGATGGCCTGGGTCACACCCTGACGGTGGTTGCCTTGGGAACATCTTTAGGGGCTCTCGGCACACCAGCATCTTGCGCATTGGCAACCATGGAGCGCCCGCGCGCAATTGTTGTCGCCGGAACGGCGGGAGCAGTAGTTAGCACTATACTCGTTTGGCTGTTGATGACCCGCTGGGGCCTACTGGGTGCCGCATACGGATTGCTTGGCGGAAGCATGGTCGGTACCGCTGGGCGCTGGATTGAGTTCTACTCGCTAGTTCCAGGTGCCCGCGACTCAACATCTGTTATAAGCGTACTTGAGAACCTCACGAAGATCTCCAATGATCGCCATTGGGCGATCTCACGGCTGGGCGACGGCAGTCAAGCAGAGATTTATGTCATTGACTCGACGTCTCAAGAGCCGATTTGGGGATCGTACTATACTCTTGTGGCCAAGGTCTACAAACACGAGGTGCCGCTCACTGTCGAGTTAGTTCATGCGCAGTACGAGGCGCTTTCCCGCCTTCACGCGGCGTTGGACGGGCACAATATTAACGGCTGGAAGATCTCGGTTCCGCGTCCATTGTACGTCTGCAAGTCTCCGCTCGCATTGGTTATGACCTCCGTTTCCGGCAAGCAGATCGAAGCTTGCATGACTGAAAATGAAAGTCTGACGCTGCAGGTTCTTCCCGATGCGGCCCGGGCGTCCGCAATGGCAATGCAAACGCTCTGGTCTCATGGAGAGCGACACGGTGACCTCGGGATTCAAAATCTACTTTTCGATTTCGACACAAAGGAAATTTCGTTCATCGATGCGGGTACAGCCGATAGCTGCCTCACTTGCAACGGTGGTGGCAGACAAATTCCGGCGGCCGTCGACCTTGCCCATTTGCTGTCTATTGTAGCAACTGACGTCATGGGTTTGGTTGACAGCCGGCCAAGACGTCTGGTTAAGGAAGTTTTTGCTGAAGCCTTTTTGCTCACGGCCATCGAAAATGCCGGCTCAGAGGCAGAAAAATGCCAGCTGCTGAACGAGATCTGGGACGGTCTGCACGGACACCTCACTGAATGGCTTGAAAAATCATGGTCTCTCAAGGGTATGCTGCATCGATTGGGCGAGCGAATTGCGAAAAACCGAGCTCGCTCGATGCTCGAGCGAGTTACCTCTAATTCGGATGGCTGGTCGGCGCAGGGGAGCGTACGATGTGGGTTTCGAGCTCGTCGCGCAATTCGATCGATAATGAGGTAGAAAGTGTTGGCGCCATCTATTCTCAGCTCCGATCTGGATCCTGCGCAGCAAGATGTTCTGTCGACTGAACGGGATTTTTATCTATCCTACGATTGGTGCTTAAATCCATATCTCACAGTAGGTGACGCTCTTACTCATATTCCTGAAGAGGTTGACAGGCTTTTAAAAGTGCCAAGCGGTTGGCAGACAGCCGAAGTGGCAACGAATATATTTCTTCTATCTTGTGGGCTGTTGAATTGCATCGATGATTACCTTCGGGGGGTTACACTGCGACTTCCGAAGCGATTGGCGGCTAACGCCGTCGGCAGAACCGCTGGTCGGTTTGTGGAAGCTATCTCGCACAAGCCATGGTCGCAGCGGCGAGTTGCTGGTTGGCGGGATCGCTGGCTTTCAAATCTCACTGATTTTGTCTCCCTCATTGTCGACTTACAATCTATTGACGCGACGCGTCTGTTCGAATCGGGTCGCAAACTGAGTGCAGCGCTGGTATCAGCGCTTCCGAGTGATTTGCACGCCAAGCGGATTACTCCCCCCTCACCATTCAGCCATCTCGATCTTACGCCCACCGACGTCTTGCGGCTTGGCGATCGTTTTGTGGGTCGATTTCCAGACCGCGCGCAACCCATCGTGCTATTAGGCTTACGCACCTCGGGCTCCTACTTTGGGCCCTTGCTGCACGCATATCTCGCGACCAAAGGCTATTGCACTTTGGCGCTCCTAACCATCGATCCTACCAAAGGCGTAGGAAGGCGGGAAAACAGGAATCTCAGGCAGTTTGCAGCGCAGGGTTACTGGGCAATTATTGTAGATGATCCCCCACATACTGGTGGCTCATTACTCAGAGCCATGGACATCGTTTGCCGCGCTGGATTTGCGCTAGGCAGCTTGAAATTCCTAGCGCCAACCCATCCGGCTAATCCAGTCTGGTTCGAGACGCTTCCCCAGCACAGTGTCATCACCCTGCCTCCCGAGCAATGGCAAAAGAGGGAGCTCCTGGAGTTGCCGAAGGTGGAGCTGCAATTAGGCGAGTATTTCCGCAGTGGAAATTTCACCCGGGTGTGTGTGATCCCGAGTTGCCGCGCGCAAGAATACAACGCCGGCCTGCAGAGCACGGCGTCCGACGAAAGGGGCGCGCGCCTAAAACGAATATTCGAGGTCCAACTGGAAACGCCTGACGGCGGAAAACAGACGAGATACGTTCTAGCGAAAAGCGTGGGCTGCGGGTGGTTATCCTATCGCACCTTCTTGATCGGACATCGACTGTCGGGACAGGTACCGCCCATTCTCGGATTACGCGACGGCATTATCTACACGGAGTGGCTTCCACAATTGCCGGGCGCATTGGACGAAAAACATAAGGCTATTATCGAAGCAACAGCGTCTTACGTTGCCGCTCGGTTTCGCCACCTAAAATTGAAATCCGACTCCGAAGCCGAAATGGACTTAAAGCGACACAATAATGGCAGTCGGCTGCTGGAAATGGCACTGAGCCGTGCCTATGGTCGTTTTCCAGCAGATGTGTTGATGCGATCACCGCTCGGTAGAAAGGTAAGGAATGGTCGAGGTGTGTCTCCGACGCTGATCGATGGCAACATGCATCGGAGTGAATGGATTCTGGGGCCGAAGGGAGCCCTCAAAACGGATTACGAACATCATGGTATGGGAAAGAATGCACCGAACGTGTTGGATCCCGCCTATGATCTCGCAGACGCGATTTTGGATCTAGCGCTTTCACCCGACGACGAAAGTAGTTTGGTTAAACAATATATTGCGAAGACCGGTGACGAGACCGTTGAGCAGCGGCTTTTTATGCACAAACTAACCGCCGGGCTTTGGGCGATGAGCCGCGCTCAGGACCAACTCTTCAATTCGCGTCTCGGCAGTGAGGCTCAGCAAGACAACCATTCGCGCTTTATGAGTGCCTGGAACTTTCTAACCGTCCAAACAGCACGATATTGCGGCGCTCTTTGTCGTCGGCCCGCAATCTTAAGTTGGCAAGCGCCACTCTTTGTGTTGGATGTCGACGGGGTCCTCGATCGTCGATTATTCGGCTTCCCCTGTACGAGCATCGCAGGCATCAAGGCATTATCGGTACTGAGCGCCCATGGAGCCACGGTCGCATTAAATACGGCGCGTTCGGCTGCCGAAGTAAAGAATTATTGCAATGCCTATGCACTTGCCGGTGGCGTCGCTGAATACGGCAGCTACATGTGGGACGCCGTACACCAGTGCGAGCGTGTTCTCATCAGTGATGAAACAGCTCATCAGTTGCAGGAGATGAGATATCATCTACAGAAAATTCCTGGGGTGTTTCTCGACAATCGGCATAAATATTCCATTCGAGCTTTCACCTATCGGGAAAAGACCTCGGGCCTGATTAAATCGCTGTTGAGCTCGGCCCGCGCTTTCAGTGTCGGTGATGGGGCCGTGGCCCCGATATCAGGACATATTGTGCACCAATTGCTCGTGGATCTGCAACTTGATCGACTCACTTTTCATCATACCATGATCGACACCACTATCGTGGCCAAAGAGGTCGATAAAGGTAGCGGCCTGGTAGCTCTCCGTGACTGGGTCTTGGGATCGGACGCAGAAACGATCGCTGTCGGCGATAGCGAGCCCGATTTGGCCATGTTTATGACTGCCTCACGGAGCTTTGCCCCTTCCAATATCGGCTGCCACCGTGAGGCGCGACTTCTTGGATGCACGATCGCGCTTAGTCCCTATCAGCGAGGCTTGCTCGACATCGTCCGCGAGGCCATCCACCCAAACAACGAATATTGCGAGCAGTGTCGTCGCTCTGAGGCAGTAGCTCCACAAAGCTCAGACCTGTTTCTTTGTGCGTTGCAGGCTGTCGATCAGAAATGGCTTACTAATTTGCTTAGGGCGTTGCTCGAGCCCGGCGCATATAAGCTTTTCATCCGCTAAGCGTTTGCGGACTTCGTTCCTGTCTAATTAGCGTATCCATTCGGTGAAGCAGCGATTGATATCTGCTTCCGCCCTTGTGGCAGATCTCGCCCACCACCGCGTCTTCCTCAGCCTGCCGCAGGACGAAGGGTAAGCCTCCGGTGAGGACCGTGATGCGAATCTGCCGCGGTGGATTTTCGAACTGATCCGCTACGGAATTCAGAAAATCGTCAGATTTCGCGTAAGCAGAAATCGGCAGTAATCGTCGTTGGGCCAAGAACCCAAACTTTGCCATCTTGCAGTTTAACCGCAAAATCAAAGGGAATCATTCCTAAGCCCTCAAAACCGCGTCGGAGGCCAAAACCTTGGTATGATGGCAACACTAAATGCGGTACGTGTTATCGCTAAGGGCGGCGGCAGCGAACTTCTGCCGAAAGTCGATGTTGAAATAGCTGCGCAATAATCGGCTGACCTTGAAGCCTGGCACACTCATAACTGCAACATTATGCGTCGCCCTTACGTTATCGATGGCGCATGAAAACATGTTGAGCGCCTCGCGCCGGATTGCCGTTGCACAGAACTCCACGATCGAATTGCACGAGCCTACTTCGGTTGAGCCCCAATCTGCACCTCCTACCCCAGCTCCTGCCCCTTCTACCTCAGGCACCGCACCAACGAACCCAATTGATGTCATATGTGTAACACTGGGTTCCGCAGCCGCGCTGAATGATTTACCGCTTGAGTTCCTCACACGGTTGATTTGGCATGAGAGCCAGTTCGATAGCCGCGCGGTAAGCCGCGCCGGGGCGGAAGGCATTGCCCAATTCATGCCAAAAACGGCGGCATGGGTTGGGCTCGCGAACCCGTTTGACGCCGCTACGGCGATTACCAAGTCCGCATCATTGTTGCGAAGGCTGGAGGCGGAATTTGGCAACCTGGGTTTGGCCGCAGCGGCCTACAATGCCGGGCCCAAACGTGTTGCCGACTGGCTGGCACGCCGGGGCACGTTGCCGGAGGAGACCCGAGCCTATGTCCGGATCGTGACCGGCCACACCGCCGATGAATGGACGAGGACCGAACCGGGGCCATTGGCGCTTGAGCTTCCCGGCCCGGTGCCGTGTCCAGACATCGTGAAGCTCTTTGCCGATCGCCGGCCAATAGTGCGGCAAGACAAACCGAAGCCGGTCGGCAGTCCGCCGCAACCGCCTTGGGGCGTTCAACTCTTCGGCGGCCCTTCACAAGTCTCTGCGCTTGCATCGTTTTATCAGCTCCAGAAGACATATCCGGCGGTCCTGGGAACTCGCCAACCACTGGTGATACGTTCGTCGGCCGGCAGGAACGCATTTTGGTACCGGGTGCGTATCGGTGCCGACAGTCGCGGCGATGCCACTGTATTGTGCTCGCGCCTGCGCGCAGTCGGCGGGACCTGTCTCGTGCAGCCGAACTGAAAAACAAAAGGGGCCTGACGAATGGGCTCTCTTCGGCCGAAGAGGCAAGCCCCAATCATTTCCGCTGTACGCAATACTCGCGATGACACCCGAGCGGGCAAGGGCGGAACTGTTAATCATCTGTTAACCGAATATCCGCAGTTCGTTAACCATCAGAATCGCTAAAGCCTCGGAGAGGCAGCGCCGGGTCTCGTTGCCCACTCCGGTCGCTGACTTGGGCGGCGGCACCATGGCGTTCGCAGTCGTGCCGCGATTCCCATTGTGCACTTGGCCGCCAGTATCAATGAAGACAACGAAAGGCAAGAACATGGCGCGGGTCTTAGTCGTAACGTCAGGCAAAGGCGGCGTTGGCAAAACAACGTCTACGGCTGCATTGGGCGCCGCTCTCGCCCATTACGGCGAGAAGGTTGTCGTCATCGACTTCGACGTTGGCCTGCGCAAGCTCGACTTGGTGCTCGGCGCCGAGCGCCGCGTGGTCTTCGATCTGATTAATGTCATCCACGGCGTGGCAAAAGTTTCGCAGGCGCTCATTCGCGACAAACGTCAGGAGAACCTCTATCTGCTTCCCGCGTCCCAGACCCGCGACAAGGATGCGCTGACGGAAGACGGGGTCGCCAGCGTCATCGACGAACTGCGGACGAAATTCGACTGGATCATCTGTGACAGCTCGGCAGGGATCGAGCGCGGCGCAACGCTGGCGATGCGCTATGCCGATGCCGCGATTGTCGTTACCAATCCAGAGGTGTCATCGGTGCGCGATTCCGACCGCATCATCGGGCTACTCGATTCCAAGACGGCAAAGGCGGAGTGCGGCGAGCGCCTCGACAAGCACCTGCTGATCACCCGCTATCATTCGTCGCGCGCCGCGCACGGCGAGATGCTGTCAATCGAAGACATGCTGGAAATTCTATCGATCCCTCTCCTCGGCATCATTCCCGAAAGCAAAGAGGTGCTGCACTCTTCCAACGTGGGATCGCCGGTGACCCTCAACAACGTGTCGAGCGCTGCCGCTCGGGCCTATTTCGATGCCGCGCGCCGGCTCAAAGGTGAGCACGTTCCCGTGCTCCTTCCCACCGAAAGCGGAGGCTTTTTCAACTCATTATTTGGACGGAAAGCAGCATGAACCCGTTTCATTTCTTTCGCCGCAAATCCGCGCCCATAGCACGCGAACGCCTGCAAATCTTGCTTGCGCATGAGCGCGTCGCATGCAGCCACCCCGATTTGCTCGAAGTTCTGCGCGAGGAGATCCTAGCCGTGATCCGCCGGCACGTCTCATTCGAGCCCGACAAGGTGCAGATCAAGTTGGGTAGCCGCAAATCCGTGTCGACACTCGCAGTAGACATCGAGATCCCAAACCATCGTGGGGAGGAGGGTGTCGTGCCCCGCCATAGTCGTATGACGTTCGATCGCCGACGCGATGACAAAATCCCAGGATGAACCAATGGGTGGCCTGATGCACACAATTGCTTTCCTTACCCAAAAGGGCGGAGCGGGAAAAACCACCTTGGCGGCATCGCTCGCAGTGGCGGCAGCGGCCGCAGGCGAAAGGGTGATAGCGCTCGATCTCGATCCCCAGGGGCCGCTGGTACGCTGGGGCAGACGCCGAGGGACTGCAAATGTCCCGAACGCGGTCATGATCGAACCGCTGGAAGGCGAACGCATCCCGCGGCTTCACGCCATACTTGAAGGGCTTGCCGGAGCCGGCTTTACGCTCGCGATTTTCGACACCGCCGGAACTGACGGCGCGGCCGCACGCGCCCTGGCGGAGGCCTCAGACCTTTGCATTCTGCCGGCGCGCCCAACGTGCATGGATGTCGAGGCAACGGCAGCGACTTTTCGGGCCGTGTTTCTGGCGAAGCGCAGGGCCGCGTTCGTCCTCAATCAATGCCCCCCGACCTACCGCAGTTCGCGAGCCAGCGACGCCGCAAAGGACTTGACCCGCCTTGGGGTTCTGGCCGAGCCGATGTTGTCGGCACGCATCGATTTTCAGGATGCGATTGCTGCAGGCCTCGGCGTTACTGAGCATGCCCGCCACAGCAAGGCAGCACAGGAAATCGAGGCGCTCTGGAGTTGGATCCGCGCTCAGTTTGAAGGGACAAAAAGCGAAGCGCCCTTCGATAATCGACTAGGTCGAAAGGCGGCCGCTTAAGCGGTGTTTGTGGCAACTCGACGGCCCGCCACAAAGTCATGGTGAATAGCCCCGTCGAGATTCCGACGAAACTGCCGGCAATGACATCGCCCAGAAATGGAGATTTAGCAGCACGAGTCCGAGATCGGCTGCGATAATGCCTATCGCGCTTACGAGGCGGAGCCGTTTAGACAAGAGCCATACTACCGAAAAGACCGCCGCCGCTACCGCCGCATGGCCAGACGGAAACGATTCAAAAGATGCTCCAGATTGGAAGTAGTGAAATCCATAGGTCTTGTTCTGGACGAACGATACTATGCCGGGGCTCCAGGTATCTGGCCACGTCCTGCCGAAAAGAAATTTCAGCTGATCCTTGATGACGGTCGTGATCATCACACTGATTGTGCTCAAGGCGGCGGCGCTACCTACCATAGAGAATCGACGCCCAGTCAGAGCAATCAAACCACACAGAAAACAATCACTGCCGTCGCATTCGGGATGGACGCGATTTTCGAATCAGAAAGTTGGGTCGGAATGCGCTGCGCGCCAATGACATCGTGAACCCACAGCGCTACGGGACGATCGAGCCACAAAAAACATGCGACTACGGCGCCAGCGGTCAGGGTAAGGCAGATTAGCCAGACATTCGATGTTCGTTTCATTTTTCTTTCCGGTTACACACTTTAAAACTCTTCACATCGTGCGGTTTATCGAACAGACGTAGTATAATAGAAGCGGAACGTCGCGGCCTGTCTTGAATTCAGGGTTCATTTACTCCGCGCACGGCGCGGCAGTTTCGGTGCGTGTCGACGGAATCCGAAACAGGTCTGCATGTCAATCGGATCAGAAACCAGGAGAGGAGAGTGGTCGGGACAGCCCGGATTTGTTGACCCCGCCGGCCGCGCCGCCGATTGTGAGAAAGTGGGTGAGGGGGTTCATCCCTTCAGGGAGGTCTCCGGCGTAACGCGCCGCGTAGAAGGCGGCGTCGGATCGCGGATGGGGCTTAAGGACTAACCTCGTTCCGATCCTGATGAAATGTAAGCGGATTTTCGTCACCGAGATCGATGTTTTGCCCGGCATAATAATGCGGATCGAAAAGGGGCGAGGGCCACGCTCCTTCGCGGACGCCGTCTGCAGGGCTCTCTCTTCAGTCCGCCGCGCTGCGTCGAGGAGATCGCACAAATATTGTCGCCGCGGGTAGCAAAGAAAGCGCTGATAGCCTGATGCGGTGCTACTTCGAATGCGCCACTGCGCTGATCTATGTGCCGAACGAGCCGAAGGTGCCCACGTCGCTTGCCAGGCGCGCGGTCCTGTTGAAGCGCGCCAGGACTATTTCAAGGAGCCCGACCCCGTAAAACAGCACGATCCCCATGAGGGTCAGCACGACCACGCAGGCGAATACCAGCGGCGTGTCGAAATTGCCCGTGGCGAGCAGCATATAGTAGCCGAGACCGGTTCGACTGCCGACGAATTCGCCAACCACGGCGCCGACCACGGCAAGCGCGATCGCCACCTTGAAACCGGCTATCATGCTGGGCACGGCGTGAGGAAAGCGAACCTTAAAGAAGACGTCGACTTTCGACGCCCCCATGGAGCGCAGTAAATTCAACGTGTCGCGATCGACCGAAGCCAACCCGGTGACGGTATTAACGACCACCGGAAAAAACGCGATCAGAAAGCCGACGATGATTTTCGGCATAATTCCATAGCCAAGTGCGACAAGCAGGATAGGGGCCAGCGCGACCTTTGGGACTGCCTGGGACGCGACCAGCAGCGGGTAGACAGCACGGTCAAAGAACCGCGAATAAACGATCAGGAACGCAAGCGGCAGCCCGATCACAACACTGAGCCCGAAACCCGCGAACGTTTCAAGCAGTGTGACCCATGAATGGAAAGCCAAGGGCTGCCAATGCTTGATCGCCGCCTCCCAGATGCTGCTCGGTGCCGGCAGGACGTAGACCGGAATTCGCGCGACATCGACCGACAAATTCCCACAGGATCACCAGCCCGAGCAGCGCGACCGGCGCCGCTGAGCGGTCGAGGAGATTGGCAAGTGTCGCCGTCGAGAGCCGAATATCGGGCATCGCAAACGTCAGTCCTTCAACACGCCAAGTTTCTCGAACAACCGGCGGACGTGGCGGGTGTGGCGAGCGAACTCCGAGCCGTCGCGGAGTTCGAAATGCCGGTCGGGCGGCAGATCGACCGGCACGATTTCGACGATGCGCCCCGGCCGTTGCGACATGACAACAACCCGGTTCGACAGAAATACGGCCTCGCTAATCGAGTGGGTTATGAACAGGACAGTCTTGCCCTCTGCTCGCGAGAGCCTATGGAAATCCAGCCCCATCTGATCGCGCGTGATCGCATCAAGCGCGCCAAACGGCTCGTCCATGAACAAAATGCCTGGATCGTGGATGAGGGCGCGAACAATTGCGGCGCGCTGGTTCATGCCGCCCGACAGCTCGTCGGGAAAGCGGTCGGCGAAGTCGCCAAGCCCGACGCGCTTGAGCAGGGCAGACGCGCGACCCACATAGGCCGCCCGGTCGAGCCTCCTCACTTCGATCTGGAGCAACACGTTGTTGAGTATTGTCCGCCATGGCAGCAGCAAATGCTGTTGAAATACGATGCCAAGATCGTGTCGAGGGCCGGTGACCGGTTTGCCGGCGACTTCGATCACGCCATCGGTGGCCGGCAGCAGGCCGGCGACCATATTGAGAAGCGTGCTCTTGCCGCATCCGCTGGGTCCGACGATTGAAACAAATTCGCCCGGCAGAATTGTCAGCGAGACGTCGTCAACAGCATGAACATCGACGCTGCGCGAGCGAAAGCGCTTGGAGACGTGGCGGAGCATGACGACGGGCGCGGCCGGTGTGACATCCGCAGTGGGATCCATGGGCCAAGGCCGGGCGGTGAGGCCGCCGTCTATTCGGCGAAGCGGTTGGTATAGTAGGCGGACGGCGTCTTCGCGGTGATTCCGCTATACTTCTTGAGCACCTCCAGCATCTTTATCCAGTCGCCCTCGTCGGTCCAGCCGATTGGGCGTCCGGCGGTGGCGGGGGTGTGAAGCTGCTCTTCGAGCGAGATCTTCAATCCCTGGCGCAGCAGATCGGGGCTGAGATCCGGATAAAGCTTCAGGCTTGCCGCAACCGCGCTTTCGGGGTCCTTGGCTGCGAGCTCCCAACCTTGGCGGGTCACCGCCGTGAAATTTTTAACAAGATCCGGAGACGTCGAGATTGTGTCATCGCGCACGATCAGCCCGATGCCGTAAACGACAAGGCCATATTTGGCGTACGGCACGTATTTGGCGTCGGGCATCCGGGCGCGCACCCGCAGATAATCGCCGGTCTGGAAGCCGGTCAAAAAGGAATTCGGCGTCTGCAGGAAGAGGGGAACGCGGGCGTTGAAATCCACAAGCTGAAACTGCAGGTCGTCGGTCGTCATCTGGGCGGTCGCGAGCGTTGGTTCGAGCAATTTGGCATCCGCCGACCCGGCACTCGATATCACCACCTTACCCTTGAGAGCGTGCAGGTCGCCGTTCCAGCCGGAATCCGCACGATAGATCAGGCCCATTGTGCCAGTCTGGTTGTAAACCGAGACAATCTTGATTGGGACGTTCTGCGCCGAAATGCCCAACACGGCGGTCGCCGAATCCGCAAGTCCGAAGGTGTCGACGTCAGAGGCGACGGTCTGCACTGTCGTGGCGGATCCCTGGCCCTGCTCGATGGATACGTCGAGACCATTTGCTTTGTAGAGCCCCTTGTCGATCGCCAGTGCCAGCGGCGACACGTAGCCGTTGAACTTGAAATCGGTGCGCACCACGACTTTGGTCTGTGCAAACGCGTGGCCGCCGCCAGACAGGTCGCCGAGAACAACCGAAAGCACCACCACCAGCGAAAAGCCGACCGGTCGTCGCATTGCAATATTCAGCTTTGTCATGGGGTCCCATCCAATGCGCGAGGCCGATTTGACCTCTCCCGCGGCGGTTGCGCCTTCGGCAGGCGTCCGCGCGCCCTTCCGCCCGATAGTAATCAGCATCGCTTGCGCGCCGTCAATTGCATACCTTTTGCACGGACGCGCAAACGATGGGCGAGGCGCGTCCGCGCGCGATCGAGACCAAACGGACGATCCCCGCGATAGCCGGTCAGGCGTTGAGATTGTCGCGTAGCGTCGGGCCCGCGTACTGTTTTTTTGATAAACCGCGGCGCTGCAGTTCTGGCACGACGTATTCGACGAACTCGCGGATGTTGTCAGTGGCCGAATAGCCGCGGCCGAGAATGAAGCCGCCGTTTGCGCCGGTGCCAAAATGCAACTCTTCCAGCTTATCCGCAATAGTCTTCGGCGTTCCGGACGCCACCAGAATGCGATCGACGAGAAAACGCCGGGCGAATTCTTGCAGCGACTGCTTGGGATCGACGGTCTTGAGCAGTTCGTCGAAGCTGCCGAGGTTGCCATTTTGCGCGCGAACCTCATCGGCGAAATCCGAAAGCCGCATGCCGGGTTTTGCGGTCGAGAAGTCGACGCCGTACTGGGCCGACATTTCCACGAGGCCCGCCTCCGGCGGGATGGATTCGAGATAACGCTGCTCCTTCTCGGCCGCATCAGCGTCGGATTCCGCCACCTGGATTCGGATCGACCACAGGATGCCGACGTCGCGCGGTCTGCGTCCGACGCCTGCCAATGCCTTGTCGAGCGCTTGCCGGTGCTGCTGCATGCTGGTGAGCGTGCGCCGGGTGCTGAACTGCAGCTCAGCATAGGTCGCGGCAAGGTTCATACCTGGCCCCGACAGGCCGGCTTGGATAATGACGGGCCGACGCTGCGGCGACGGCAGCGCCGGCAGCGGGCCGCGGACGTTGAAATATCGCCCGCGATGATCGACGCGGTGCACCTTTTTCGGATCGGCATAGATGCCCCGGTCCCGGTCGAGCACGAGTGCATCCGGTTCGACGCTGTCCCACAGCTTGCAGGAGACGTCGAGGAATTCTCCGGCGCGCAGGTACCGCTCGTCGTGATCCATCATGACATCGAAGCCGTAGTTGGCCGCTTCGTTCTTGTAGGCCGATGTCACGGCATTCCAGGCGATGCGGCCGCGGGTCACGTGGTCGAGGGCGTTGAACAGGCGCGCGCAATGAAACGGATGATGGTAGGTGGTCGACAGCGTCAGCGCGAAGCCAACGCCGGAAGCCGCTTTCGCCATCAGGGGAATCATCGGGGTCATGTCGTGCCGCGGCCACTTGGCACCGTAGCGGACCACGGCCTCGTGGTTGCCGCCGAAATCCTCCGACGTTCCGCCGGTGTCGCCGAAGAACAGCATATCCATGACGCCACGCGCCGCGATGCGCGCGATGTCCTCATAGAATTCCGACGTGCCGTAAGACGGGTATCCGATCCACGATCCCGGCATACGCCAAAGGTAGTCGGTATGCAGAAACGACAGATCGGCAGCGAGATGGATTGTTTCGGATAGCGACAACGGCTTCTCCCCAGCCCCCGGCCAGCAAAGTCCCAAGTCGAGCGGCCGGACCGGAGTCTGCACACGGCTTGCGCACAATGCTACGTTAGTCCGGCACGCTTTGAAAAGCCGGCAACGCAACCAAGTCGTCTCTCTCGATTCCGGCTCCCCACAGCCGATCCATCCCCGGACTACTTTTTCCGAACAGGAGCCCCGATGAGCGTTCTGAAACTGACTTTTGGCTGCGGCCCCAGCGACAAGGCTTCGGCGATTTTCGACGGGCGGGTGCGGATTGAAGGCTGCGAATTGACGTGTTTTCCTATCGGCCCTGAGGAGGCATTTCACCGCGCCTTCGCCAACCAGGATTTCGACCTCACCGAACTGTCGACGAGCTCGCTGATCCTCGCCGTCGCGCGCGGCCAGGCGCACTACGTCGCTCTGCCGGTTTTTCTGTCCCGGGTATTTCGCCATTCCGCGTTTTATATCCGCACCGATCGCGGGATTTATTCGCCGCAGGATCTCCGCGGCAAGGTGATGGGCGTGCCCGAATACCAGATGACGGCTGCGTTGTGGGCGCGCGGCATCCTGTCCGACGAGTATGGGGTGAGGGCGCAGGATATCCGCTGGCGCAACGGCGGCTTGAACGTTCCCGGGCGTAACGAGCGGACGCCGATCGCGCTGCCGCCGGAGATCGAGTTGCGGACCATTCCGACCGACCGGACGCTGTCCGCGATGCTGGCCGACGGCGAACTCGACGGCATCGTCACGGCAAGGGCGCCGGATTGCTTCAAAAAGGGCGCCGCCAACGTCGGCCGGCTGTTTGCCGATTACCGCGCGGCCGAGGAGGCGTATTTCCGCAAGACCGAGATGTTTCCGATCATGCATCTCCTCGCCATCCGCCGCAGCCTCGTCGAGCAACATCGCTGGCTGCCCGCCAGCGTCGTCAAGGCTTTCTACCAGGCCAAACAGATCGCCATGGACGAGATGAGCGAGCTTGCCGCGCTGTCGACGATGCTGCCGTGGCTGGCGGACGACTTCAGGCGCGCCCAAAGCGTGATGGGCCCGGACGTTTGGCCGTACGGCGTGCCCGAGAACCGCAGGGAGCTCGACGCAATGCTGCGCTACTCCGTCGAACAGGGTTTGTCGCAGCGGCAGGTCGCGCTCGAGGAACTGTTCGCACCCGGCACGTTGCACCGCTTCCAGGGCAAGGACTGACTATTCGGCCTTGATGCCGGCAAACTTGATCACCCTGGCCCACTTCTCGGTTTCGGCGGCGATCAGCTTGCCGAGATCGGCCGGCGAGCCCGGCAGCGTCGTGGCGCCGAGGTCGGCCAAGCGTGCCTTGATCGTCGGGTCGTTCAATCCCGCATTGATCTGTTTGTTCAAAACGTCGACCATCTCGGTCGGCGTGTTTTTCGGCGCGACCACGCCGTTCCAGGTACTGGCTTCATAGCCCGGGACGAAGTCGCCGATGGTCGGCAGGTCCGGCAGCGCATCAGCACGCTGCGCCGTGGTGACGGCCAAGGCACGCAGCTGGCCGGCACGGATGTATCCGATCGAAGCCGGCAGCAGGTCGAACATGACCTGCACCTGGCCGCCGAGCAGATCGACCAGCGCCGGTGCCGACCCGCGATAGGGGACATGCCGCATTTCCACGCCCGTCATCGACTTGAACAGCTCCGCGGACATGTGTTGCGTGGCGCCGATCCCACCCGAGGCGTAATTGAGCCTCCCGGGGTTGGCCTTCGCGTAGGCGATGAATTCCGGGACGGTGCCGGCGGGCACCGAGGGGTGCACTTCGAGCACATTGGGGACGCGGAAGACGCCCGCCACCGGCACGAAATCGCCGATGAAATTGAAATTCAGGTGTTCATAGAGCGTGGCGTTGATGGCGTTCGCCGAGGTGCACCATAATAAGGTGTAGCCGTCGGCGTTCTCGCGCGCCACGAACTCCGTGGCAATGTTGCTTCCGGCTCCCGGCCGGTTGTCAAGCACGAACGGCTGACCCAGTCGTTCTGACAGCCATTGGCACATCACGCGTCCGATGACGTCTGACGAGCCGCCGGCTGCGAACCCCAGCATCACGCGCACGGGGCGCGCCGGATAGGATTTGGCGCGGGCCACGGCGGGCGCTGCCATCGCCGCCGCGCCCTGTGCAGCAGCAACCGCTGCGATGCGCAGAAAATCCCGGCGCTCGATCCGATAAGACATGGCGCTCAGGCGCTCGCCGCTGCGCGCTGCGGATAGACCCGGCGGAAGTACGCCAACATGTCCTCGCCGCAGACCACCGGCCCGTATTCGCCGCGCGACTGATCGACGACCGGCTCGATGACGGTGGCGTGTGACGGGTACACGAAGAAGGCGATGGAGTAACGATCCTTTCCATAGCGATTGATGACGCGATGTTCCGTCGATGAAAACCGGCCGCTGCTCCACCGCTGCAGCAGATTGGCTATGTTGATGACGAACGTATCTGCGATGGGCGGAACGCCGACCCAGTCGCCGCGCTTGTTCCGCACCTCGAGGCCGCCCAGCGAATCCTGCCATAGAATCGTGAAGCTGCCGCCGTCGCAGTGTCCACCGACCCCGATGATCTCGGTTTCGTCCATGATTTCCTGCGGCGGATAATGATTGAGCTTCAGTACGCTCATGGGGTTGCGATGGAAATTGTCGAAAAAATCCGATTTGAGTCCGAGCGCCATTGCCATGCCGTGCATCAACGGCGTGGCAAGCTTTTCCATCTCGCCAAAATAAGCCCGCATTGCCGGGGGCAGGGACGGTAAAGCACCTGGCCATTGATTAGGACCATGCATCGCAAACGCGGCGAGCGACCGTTCGTGCATGATCATGAATCCTTCCTGCAGGTTCTTACCCTTCTCGCCCTCATTCCCGGTATATTCGAGCGGCAGGTAACCGCGAAACTGCGGCGAGTCCTCGACCGCAACGCTTTTTTTCTCGGCCGCCGGCAGAGCGAAAAACAGCTTCGCCCGATCCACCAGACCATCGAGCACGGCCGCAGGCATGCCGTGATTGCGCACGTACATGAAACCCACGTCCTGGCAGGCGCGGGCAATGGCATTGACGGTTTCGCTCTCGCGACGGCTTTCGCCGCGGACCAGCGGACCGATATCAACAACCGGTATCTCAGAGAAATCCAGGATGCGGGCCGCGGGCATGATCATGGGAATTCTCCGAAAGCTTGGCTGCAAAATGTAGCATCACCGGCGCGCAGCGGTAAATCGCATGTGGAGAATGTACGTTTTATTGCCTGATTGCGTTCGGACGCTCCTTTCAGGGTTGCGGGTTTGGCCCAGAGCGACAGATGTTGTGGTGCGGCGATTTGGGCGCCATCCGGGAAGGCGCGGACCTGGCGCGGACATGAGATGTCGGTAGAAATTGACCCACGACGGAAATGGGGTGTGCAGCGCAGCAGTCGAGACAATGATAATTTTTGTGCGGGGGTGCGGAGCGATGCTACACAGTTCATCAACTCGGGAAACCGCCTCTTTGTAATATTCTCTGGATACAAGCAGTGCCGTTCCGAGTTTGATGCCTGAAATATCGACGCCGAAGCCTTGGCGCTTCGACAGATAACGTTGATTCACTATTTCCCCATTATGGGTGAATAGATTGCGACGCTCGCAAATTTCCAAAAAATCCAAGACACATACGAATTGCGATACTTGACAATTAAGACGACCGGTCATATTACACTGCTCATGGCTAGAACCAATGTACGCCAGAAAATCGTGGACGCCGGGCTCAAGGTCCTGATTGAAAAGGGCTTTAACGGCTCGGGCGTCCAAGACATCACAGCCGCGGCCGGTGTGCCAAAGGGCTCCTTCTATAATCATTTCGAGAGCAAGGAGGCGCTCGGCGCCGAGGTCGTCGATCGCTATGGCCGCGACAGCCCGCGCCGCGCTGCACTCGCCGATACATCCGTCCCAGCGCTGCAACGGTTGCGCGCTCATTTCGAGCGGTTGAACGAGGCCTATACTGGCGCGCGCTTCGGACGCGGATGCCTCTTGGGGAATTTCAGTGCCGAACTCGCCGACCAAAGCCAACTGATCCGCGAACGCCTGGTCGACCTTTACCTCTCGTGGTCGACGGACATCGCCACGGTCATCGCCGAGGCCCAGGCCGACGGCTCGATCTCCACCAAGACGCCGGCCGCTGACTTGGCCGCCTTTCTTCTTGACGCCTATGAGGGCGCCCTGTTGCGGGCGCGAGTTGAGAAGAGCGGGCGCGCCTTCGACCGCTTCATGACGGTCGCATTCACCCAGATCCTCGTCTGAGTTCAAAGCCGTGGCCAGCGAACCACCCGTTTTTTGACCGAAGCTCAAGATGACCGACCATCTTACACTAGGGAGCACGCTGTGATGACGACGACACCCCGCTCGATGGCACGGCTGTACTGGCTGGCGTTGGGCACATTTGCCATTGGCACCGAAGGGTTCATGATCGCGCCGCTGCTGCCCGATCTGGCCCGCGACCTGTCCGTGAGTCTCGCCAGTGCGGGACAACTGGTGACGGTGTTTGCACTTACCTATGCGCTCAGTTCGCCGGTCCTGACGGCCCTCACGGGCGACTTCGACCGGAGGCGGCTCTTGATCGCCTCCATGCTGGCGTTCGCGGCAGCAAACTTCGTGGCATTGTCGGCGCACAGTTATTCCGGTCTGTTGGCAGCGCGTATCCTGCTCGCCGTCGCGGCCGGTCTCTATGTCCCAAACGCCAACGCCCTGGCGAGCGCCCTCGTCGAGGCGTCGCACCGTGGCACGGCCCTGTCGATCGTCACCGGCGGCACCAGCGTCGCGGTCGCCCTAGGTGTGCCTCTCGGCGCGCTCGTCGGCGATCACTTCGGCTGGCGTGTGAATTTCGCGGCCGTCGGCGTACTGGCATTGATCGCGACCGCCGGGTTGCTGAGCGGGCTACCCCGCAACATCGCCGAGCGTCTGCCCATCGCGAGCCTGCGCGAGCGGCTCGACGTGGTGCGTCAGCCCGCAGTTCTTCTGGCCCTGCTCAGCACCATGATGTGGGCGACGGGTGCCTTCACCGTCTACACCTACCTCGCGTTGTTCCTCGTGCGCGCCGCGGGACTGACGGGCTCGTCCGTCAGCGCCGTGCTGTTCACGTGGGGCGTCGCGGCCGTGATCGGTCTCAGGCTCGGCGGGCGCCTGACCGACCGCTTCGGACATCTGCCGGTCATTGTCACGAGCTTGTCGGTATTGGCACTTGCCTTCCTGAGCCTGTCGACAAGTGCCGTCTTCTTGCCGCCGGCAGCAGCACGCGCGCCGATCCTGCTCGCGATCGCCCTGTGGGGCGTATCGGCGTGGGCCTTCTTCCCAGCCCAGCAGGCGCGGCTTATCAGCATCGCCGGCGTGAAGGTGGCGCCGGTCGCACTTTCGCTGAACGCATCGTTCCAGTTCTTCGGCTTTTCGTCAGGTGCGGCTCTCGGCTCGCTGACCGTAGTCCACGCCTCGGCCCTGGCGCTCGGTTGGGTCGGTGCGGGCTGCGTGATCGCGGCCTTGTCGCTCGTGGCGGCCACGAGCCGCCACGTGCGGTGCCCGTCGCCGGTCGCGGCCTAACCCGAAGCTACAGGAGACTTTCCATGTCAAAGACCACTCCGAAGCAGAATAAAGCTATCGTTCTGGAAGCCTTCGACACGCTCTTCAACAGGCGCGACTACGAAGCCGCCAAACGCTATTGGTCGGACCGCTACATCCAACACAGCGCGCATATTGCGCCCGGCCGCGACGGTCTATTCAACCTCGTCCGTACGCTGCCAGACACTTCGAAATACGAAAACCATATCATCCTCGCCGAAGGGGACTTCGTGATTACGCACGGCCGGTTCTCCGGTAATGGACGTCAGGCCGCCTGGGTCGCCGCTGACATTGTCCGCATGGAAGACGGCAAGCTCGCCGAGCACTGGGACGTCCTCCAGGACGAAGCCACTAAGGAAGAATCAAAAAGCGGCTTGCCGATGTTCGGCACGTCGTTCCCCAAACCAGATCCTCAATCCGCGGCCGCCGGCAGTGACTCTTCCTTGGGGGTAGAGGAAGCGCGGAGGATCGTCTCGCCGCTATATGACGCGCTAAATCAACCTTCAAAGAAAGATGTGCCCGCCTTGTTGGCCAAGGCAACCAATCCTGACTATCGATCATATCATACGAATGAGGACTGGCTGACGCGCGATCAGTTAGCCGAGGTATTTAAGAACATTGGTTCGGCTGTCCCCGATCTGCACTGGACAATTAAGGACATCCAAACGCTCGGTAACCAAATCGTGGTACGTGGCGAAGCAACCGGAACACCCACAGGCGAGTTTTGGGGAGCGAAGCCGACCGGTAAGAGCTTTAAGACAATGGCGATTGATGTGTTCACGGTGAAGAATGGCAAGCTGGCGTCCGCTTATCATGTTGAGAACTGGATGACGGCACTCCAGCAGATCGGCAAGTAGATATCCCTCTTTTTAGCACTGTCTTAGGGGTTTTGGCGTTGATTGGCTGGCGCAGGAAGCGGAAGAACGGCGCTGCTATCGCAGCCGCCTGATCAAAACAGCTGATAGGATTTCGGAGGGAGCCGCCTGGAGGCGGTCTTTCTGTTTGCGCCTTGCCGATTATGTTGCAGCGCATGAGTCTCTTCATGGCCCTTCGCTGCCGTCTGACCGGCGAATTCTGAGTTCCGATATGAGAGCAAGAGCGGACTCTCCGCGAACGGGCGATCACTTCGCACTTTGGCCCCTCTCAACGGACAACGAGGACGATGGGCCTGTCGGCGTCCAGGGACCGCCTAATTGGCGTTGACGTTCTGCACCTGCCAGGTCGTACCGACATTGCCGATACCGACGGACGACGACACCGTTGTGCCGTTCATCAGCCATATCGCAACGTCGCCACTGCTATCGAGGAGCAGAATGTCGCTCGTGCCGTCGCCGTTGTAGTCGCCGATCTGGGCGACGCTCCAATTGCTGGGGAGCGCCCCGACCGCTGCTCCAGACGTGACCTGCGCCCCGTTGGTGAACCAGATCGACAGCACGCCGGAATTGGTATCGCGCCACAGGATGTCGATCTTGCCGTCGCCGTTGAAGTCGCCGACCCCTTGCACCACGAAATTGCTGGTGACGGTGCCGAGCCCGCTGGAACTGGTTATCTGGCCGTTCTGCACGCCCCATAGCGCGATGTCGCCGGCGACGTCGCGCCATAGTATCTCGCCATTGGCATCGCCGACGATGGTCCAGGTGCTGGGCAGCGCGCCGAAAACCGCCGAGGAGGCGACCGTCGCGCCGTTCATGAACCACGCCGCCACGGTGCCGGTGCTGCTGTCGCGCCACAAGAGGTCGCCCTTGCCGTCGCCGTTGAGATCGCCGGTGCCATAGAGCGTCCAGTTGCTCGTCAAATTGCCGACAGCGGCGGTCGAGGACACCGCCGCGCCGTTCATGAACCACATCGAGACGTTGCCGCTGCTGTCGCGCCACAAAATGTCGGCCTTGCCATCGCCGTTGAAGTCATGCTGGCCGACGACCGAAAAGTTGGCCGGCAGGGTGGCAAGGGCGGCCGACTGCAAGACTGCGCCGCCATTCATCAGCCACGCCGCGATAGTGCCGCTGGTGTTGCGCCACAAAATGTCGCTATAGCCGTCGGCGTTGAAGTCGTGAGTGTGGGTGAGAGCCCCGGTCGTGATCCGCCCGATGTCTTCGAGACCATCGTCTCCGAACCACAGCGCTCCATCCGGCCCCGCCGTGATGGCTTGGGGTTCCTGTGTGAAGTTCGGGTTGTAATAGAAGGTGATCATGCCCGCGGTCGTGATACGGCCAATACCGGTTTGGTACCGAGTGAACCACAGTGCGCCGTCCGATCCTGTCGCGATAAACCAAGGAGAGCCAGTTTCCGCGCCCGTAGGGAATTCGGTAATCACACCGGCAGTCGTGATGCGTCCGATATTGGCGTATTCGGTGAACCACAGCGCTCCGTCCGGCCCGACTGTGATGCCATAGGGATCCAGCTGAAGAAACGTGCGGAGCGGGAATTGGGTAACCACACCGTCGGTCGTTATACGGTCGATCTTGGCGTAGTAGTCGCCATTACCCTGATCGGTCACCCATAGGGCGCCGTCTGGCCCTGCGGTAATGCCATAGGGTGTGCTGGTGGCTGTTGGGAGTATTGGGAATTCGGCAATTATGCCGGTGGTCGTGATGCGGTCGACATTGCCGCAGCCCACGTCGGTGAACCACAGCGCGCCGTCCGATCCCGTCGTGATATTGAGTGGCACGCTCCCGCCGCACGCACCCGGGGGGATCGCGAACTCGGTGATGAGACCGGCGGTCGTGATGCGGCCGATCTTGCCGGTGGGCTCGGAATCTTCAGTGAACCACAGCGCGCCGTCCGGCCCCACCGTGATGCCGTTGGGAGCGCTGCCTTTTGTGGGGAGCGGAAATTCGGTAATCACACCGGCAGTCGTGATGCGCCCGATGAAGTTGTAGTTATAATCGGTGAACCACAGTGCGCCGTCCGGCCCCGCCGTGATGCCATCGAGGATGCAAGAGGCGAGCGCCGGCGTGCAGTACGCCGCCGGCAACGAGAAATTACTGAAGGTCTGCGCCACTGCTGGGCGGTAGCTGACTGATAGGGCGAGCGGGATGGCCAGGATCAACGCGTACCTTTGCAATCCAATCGGCGACAGGGCGCATGGTCCCGGAAGCTTCGCCATCACGGCATCTCCCAAACTCAGGATGTGTAATGCTTCGCGCAGCGTCACTCCTTCGCACCAATGGCCGCGACGCGCACCACTAGAGCCTCCGGAAGCAAAGACAATGTTTCGCTGGGTTCGTGCCTACCGAAGGCACCTGTGACGGCCATTTGATATAGCGGAGACTTCGGTACGTCTCCGTTTTCTGGGCCGCTCTCGGTCAAGCCCGAGATGCTTGACATACGTTATCGTACCACGTTGCTGACCTGTACGAAAGCGATAAAAGGAAGGTTTTTGGGCGAGCGCCTCTTTAATGAGTTGAGATCGATGTCACCACTGACGCGGCGGCTTCTTTTCCCTCGCCTCTTTGCAATGCAAGAGTCTGATCGTGGCCCTTCTCGTCGGTTAGCACGCCGCGGCGACACGTCTGCAATTGAGGGTACAGCGGACGCGGTAGTCGCACGTTGAAAAGGGGCGCTTTGACCCAAGGCAGACATTTTCAAAGATGGGAAATTGATGGGCGGTTCCGACGTAAAAGCTTATTAGACTATAAGCGGTGAAGGCGGCGCCAACGGCCCGGGCTGTAACCCTCGCTCCTGGAAAATACTCGCGTGAAATGGCTTTGGTCCACAAAGCCGCAAAGCTGGGCAATATCGGCGAGCTCGCAGCGTGGGTCCTTTAAGAGTACTTTGGCGCGTTCGACGCGTATTTTGGTCAGCCACTTGTAAGGCGGAACGCCCGTCGATCGTTTGAACGCCCGCGCAAAATAGCCGCTCGATAGTCCGCACTCATGAGCGACCTCCGCGATCGAAGGATCACGTTCCAAATTGACGTCGATGAAGTCGCGGGCGCGTTGCAGCTGCCACGCCGCTAGTCCGCCGCGAGCGTTCCGCTCCCCGATCGGGATGCCGCCGTAAGCGCGCACAATGTGAGTAAAAAAAGCCAGCGCGATACAGTCGGAAAACATCGCGGTTCCATCGCCTGGTTGCTCCATCGCGCCGGCGAGCGCTTGCGCCAGACCGAACATGACCAAATTGCGGGCACCAAAATTCGGAGCATAAAGCCCTTTCACCCGGCGAATTCCGGCTTCATTTGCCATCTCATCAAGCGCAACCTGCGTGATGTAAAACCGAAGCGTATCGAAAGGGATATCCAAACTGACGACCGGATTCTCGCTGAGGTCAACCAGCTGTGCATCGCCGAGACGCAGATCGGGCACCTCTCTGCGCCGTCCTGCCGTCCATAAGTTCGAGAAGAACGGCACTGATAATGGAACATGAAATGCAAAAGCCTCTTGCGGTGGCGCGGCCAGTGAACGGCCACGCATCGGACGGCTGCACCGCATGCGCGAAAACCCCACACGTGCCTTTGAAGAGCTTCGCGCCAAGAGTGTTGGCGGAGGATCTATTCGGAAGCGTCTAGCAAGGTCGTTCTCGATAGCATCCGCAGCCATCATTGCCTCCATAACAGTCGCCAAAGCGGCAATTTAATTCTCGTGAGCGACAAACATTCTCGCGCTCTCAACGCGAGCGTCCGCCGGCCCGGACGAGAAACAGGATAAGCGCCTCGCTATTATAAAAATAGTGGCCACTCGCCAATCGCGTCGTCCGGCGGAGCGATTTTTCGTCCGAATCTTACAACGCGGTCAAATTCTTACAATTTTGTGCGCGCTGCTGACGATATGCAACGCCAAGACGGAAGTGTCTTGCGTGAAGGCGTTCGACATCGATCCGACTAACTTTTACTGCAAAGGAGAATGGTAGTGACACAGCAAATTAAGAACGTGGTGCTTGTGCATGGTGCTTTCGCCGACGGCTTCGGGTGGCAGGCCGTCGCTAAGATACTCAAGGCTGACGGATACAGGGTGTCGGTGGTGCAGCACCCCGAGACCTCCTACGCCGAAGATCAGAAGTACACGAAGGCGGCGATCGACGCGATGGATGGGCCAGTAGTTCTGGTGGGCCACAGTTATGGCGGCTCCGTCATCACGGAGGCGGGCAATCATCCAAAGGTAGCCGCGCTTGTCTATATTGCCGCATTCGCGCTGGATGCTGGCGAGAGCTGCGCCTCGATCGAACAAGCCCTGCCGCAGGCCTCCAAGGCGTTCAAGCCGGATAGCAACGGCAACTGGTGGATTGAACCGGAGCATTTCGCGGCCGACTTCGCGGCGGACATTCCCAGAGCCGATGCAGAGTTCATGGCTATATCCCAGGTGCCAATCTCCACCGACGCGTTCACCCATAAGGTCACGTCGCCTGCGTGGAAGACCAAACCCACCTGGTACATGGTGGCCACCGCAGACCGGTCGATCAACCCTGACCAGGAGCGGATGATGGCGAAGCGCGCCAAGGCCAAGACGGTCGAGGTGGATTCTAGCCATGTGGCCTACATGTCTCACCCGAAGGAAGCAGCCAAGATGATCGAGGAGGCTGCAGCACACGCGCACGCCAACCAGTGAAACGGCGTCGCGGCGCGAGGGTAGACCGGTCTTTGCGTCGGCGCCGCACGCTAGGTTGGTGGAACCAGTCAGCGGCCGCGCGTGACGGCGGCAATCGATCGGGAGGGCAATATGGAAAATCAAATTGTCATCGAGTCCCCGGCTGCAAAGTTCCACGCTTACATCTCACGGCCGGCCAAGTTACCCGCCCCGGCAGTTATCGTTCTCCAAGAATTGTTTGGCGTTAACGCCGACATCCGCGCGACCTGCGATGAACTGGCACAGCAAGGATTTGTTGCAATCGCGCCCGACCTATTCTGGCGGCAAGAGCCTGACGTCGATCTTGACGTAAGGTCAGAGGCTGACTGGCGGCACGGTCTACGGCTTTACGGAGCATATGATCGCGACGTAGGCGCGCGTGATATTGCGCAAACGATCCGCGCCGCTGTTAAATTGCCGGAGTCGACTGGAAAGGTTGCCCTGCAGGGCTACTGCCTCGGTGCATTGATGGCCTTTATCACGGCCGCTCGCCATGAGGTGGACGCCGCCGTTTGCTATCATGGAGGCGACACGGAAAAATACCTCGGCGAAGTCAGCAGCCTTCGCGCCCCCTTGTTGATGCATCTCGGCGAGGAGGACGAATTCATCTCAAAAACGGCGCAGGCTCAAATCAAAGCGGCGCTGGCAAAAAAGCCGAACGCCACCGTTTACAGCTATCCGGGTCAGCGTCACGCGTTCTCCCGGCATAACGGCCTGCACTACAATGCCGCGGCGGCAATGCTGGCGAACGGGCGGACCAACGAATTTCTAAATCAATATCTGCGGTGACCAGAAGTCGCTATTGCCGATGTCTGCACATGGCCCTTCGCTGCCGTCCGACCGGCGTATTCAGAGTTCCGATATTAGAGCAAGAGCGGACTCTCCGCGAACGGGCGATCACTTCGCACTTTGGCCCCTCTCAACGGACAACGAAGACGATGGGCCTGTCGGCTTCCAGGGACCGCCTAATTGGCGTTGACGTTCTGCACCTGCCAGGTCGTACCGACATTGCCGATACCGACGGACGACGACACCGTTGCGCCGTTCATCAGCCACATCGCAACGTCGCCACTGCTATCGAGGAGCAGAATGTCGCTCATGCCGTCGCCGTTGTAGTCGCCGATCTGCGCCACGCTCCAATTGCTGGGGAGCGCCCCGACCGCTGCTCCAGACGTGACCTGCGCCCCGTTGGTGAACCAGATCGACAGCACGCCGGAATTGGTATCGCGCCACAGAATGTCGATCTTGCCGTCGCCGTTGAAGTCGCCGACCCCTTGCACCACGAAATTGCTGGTGACGGTGCCGAGCCCGCTGGAACTGGTTACCTGGCCGTTCTGCACGCCCCATAGCGCGATGTCGCCGACGCTGTCGCGCCACAATATTTCGCCATTGGCGTCGCCGACGATGATCCAGGTGCTGGGCAGCGCGCCGAAAACCGCCGTCGACGCAACCGTCGCGCCGTTCATGAACCACACCGCCACGGTGCCGGTATTGCTGTCGCGCCACAAGAGGTCGCCCTTGCCGTCGCCGTTGAGATCGCCGGTGCCATAGAGCGTCCAGTTGCTCGTCAAATTGCCGACCGCGACGGCCGAGGACACCGCCGCGCCGTTCATGAACCACATCGAGACGTTGCCGTTGCCGTCGCGCCAAAGCACGTCGGCTTTGCCGTCGCCGTTGAAGTCATGCTGGCCGATGATCGAAAAACTGCTTGGTAGGGTTGAAATCCCTGCCGATTGCGACACCGTGCCGCCGTTCATCAGCCAGGCCGCCACATCGCCGCTGGTGTCGCGCCACAGAATATCGCTCTTGCCGTCACCGTTGAAGTCGTGTGTGTCGGTCGGCGGCACGCCGCCGCTCAGCCAACTGTTGACCAGGTTGGCGACGTTGACCGTGCCGATGCCGGTGGCGAAGTCCCAGCCGGTTGTCGCTTTAAAAGTCGGTTCATAAGTGACGGTCGAGAGCGACAACACGCCATAGGCTCCCGAAGGCAGATAGCAAAAGGCCAAGATTGAGCTCTCAGTATCGGCCGCGCAAGGCGCATCATTGTCGCCGAGCGTCACGTCGTAGAAGATGCAAGAGGCAGCAACGCTATTACCATTGCTTGAATTGCATGAGCTGCTGCCATCCGTTCCGTATTCTTTGGCCGCCAGCTGGTATAGGCGATAGTTAGGCAACCCCTGCCTGCCGCCGGCTTTCTGGTTGATCAGTGCCTGAATGCCGGCCCAGATCGGCGCCCCAAACGATGTTCCGCCGTAACCGTAGCCCCAGGTGCTGGAACTGGTTGTGCACGGTGTGCTGCTTCCGCCATTGTTGGAATCGGAAAAGCAAATGATGTAAGAGTGATGCCATGGATCGAACGAGGCGAACATCGACACGTCCGGAAGATCGCGTAGGCCGTCGGCAGGATTGCCCAAAAGGCCGCTCTGCCAGGTGGGTTTTGCGTATCCCTTACAGGTGCCGCTGACTACGTCCGGATATTTCGGTGTTCCCGTAGCGCAGCCGCTCGGACCACCGCTTCCTCCCCAGATAGTGCCGTATTTTTTTGTGTTCTCCCCGGTACTGCTGTTGCAGAAACCTGACGTGCCGTAGGTCACGCCGTTAAATGGGTTGGCCGTCGCGGAGAGTACGCTGCCGCAGGTGCTGTTCCAGGGAATTTCGGGGATGTAGGATAGCGCCGATCCATTGCTTTGGTTGGATGAACTCCAATATGTGCTGTTTTCGCCGAGATAAGTGTCGGCGTAATCGGTGCCGCCAACCGCGACATTGTAGGGCGTTGAAGCCGCGGCGTTGACGCCGACGCCATAGATTGCCTGCGCATTTCGTGGGCTGCAATAAGATGCCGATAAATCGCCCGCGGCGACGAAGATCGAAATGCCTTCCGCAACGGCCGTCATATACTCCGACAGAAAGGTCGTATTCGGAGTGCTCGCAGCCGCCTCACAGGGGCCGTAGCTGTTGCTGATGATCGCCGGCGGATTCGCCCCTTGAACCAAGTTTATGAGCGCGAGCAGCTCGCCCGAGGTCGTGGTACTTTGGCAAGTAGCCATGACAATTGCGGCGCTTGGCGCCCCGGCGCTGGCATATTCGGCATCGATGATCGCTTCGCCTTCGCCGCCGACAACACCAGGGTCCGTGCAGCCGCCGGGATGCACGGTTGTCAATGAGCCGGAGTAGCCCGAAAGACCAAAAGCCGAACGGAACGTCGCCCAGTCATCCACTTGACCGCCGTCTGTATATAGGTCCGAGGGCTCGACAATATATATCGTCTGGCCCTGACCACTCACGCCGGCCGAGTAGAGCGGGTTGAAATTATAGATTGTGTGAAGATCCGTCGGCGTCACGTAATACGTCGTGCCCGAAGTCAAGGGCGCGGTCGATTGGGCGTGCACCAGATTGGAAAACGGCTTGATATCGTTAAGCGACACGATCCCCACGACGACCGGCGCCAATGCTGCAGGAATTTGCGGGTCACTCATATTGGCGATGTGAGCCTCGCCATTCTCGGAAAGATTATGGATTTCAGTGTGGAACGCCGTGCGGACTTGGCCGGCCGTGCCGGAGTAGTCGATGCTCATCTGGTCGGCAAAAACCGTATTCACCGCGAAGCCATGCTGCCGCAGCCAACCTGTGATCGTCTGTACATCGGAGGCAGCCGGTCCGAATTGTGCGCCCACGTCCGCTGCGGTGAGCCAATGGTGAAAGTTCGGCGATTGCGGATCGTGCATTTGATCGATGAGTGCTTTGAGCGCCTGCTCCTGCGCGGCGGGGCGCCGGAGTTGCAGGATCATATGGGGCAGCGGCAGATTGTCTGAAACGATGCCGCGGTCATTGGCGGGATTTAGCGCTTCACGCCGCGTGTTGCCGTTCAGGGCAACGAGAACGCTCTCGTTGATCGGCTGCGTGATTGAGGCTGGCGATGGCCCTGGCAGGGTTTGCGCCCCGGCCTGAGGCACGGCGTCCAGAAGTGACAGCAGGATCGCGACAGCGCCGCATGCCAAGGCACAGTATGCACGGTTGCGCGATGCATAATGCAACGCATGGATATCGGCCATATCGTGCCCCCAAACGACGCCACGCCTACAAGCCCTCCCTTCCAATCTGCCTCAAGATAGTTGCAAAGACCAGAGCAGTTATCAGCGGCTTGGCGCGGCCTTGTTGCCCGCCCCGAGGCGCTCAACGCCACCGATGGCGCAAAATCGGTAGACCTTTTGTTCGATCAAATCAGTTGCGGCCCGACGGCACGATTTTCCGCTATTGGCCCTTCGCTGCCGTCTGACCGGCGAATTCTGAGTTCCGATATTAGAGCAAGAGCGGACTCTCGGCGAACGGGCGATCACTTCGCACTTTGGACCGTCAACGGACAACGAAGACGATGGGCCTGTCGGCTTCCAGGGATCGCGTAATTGGCGTTGACGTTCTGCATCTGCCAGGTCGTACCGACATTGCCGATACCGACGGGTGCTTGCGTTTTGCGGCACCCTGCCGCACAAAGCGCCCCATCACCGTTGCGGGAACTCAAGGCATGTTCGACACGGTCGCGGCGCGCCGCATGATGGTGGACTGCCAGGTTCGCACCGCCGACGTCACCGATCTGGACTTGATCGGGGCCATGCTCGCGGTGCCGCGCGAGCTTTTCGTGCCGGCGCCGCTGGCCGACCAGGCCTATGCGGACGGCGATATTGCGATCGGCAACGGCCGCGCGCTGCTCAAGCCGATGGTGCTCGCCAAGCTCATCCAGGCGCTGCGGGTGCGCGACACCGATCGCGCGCTCGATGTGGCATGCGGCACCGGCTATTCGTCGGCAATCCTGGCGCGGCTCGCCGGCTCGGTGGTCGCGCTCGAAGACGATGAGGCACTGGCGCGCCAGGCCGAGCAAGCCCTGGCCGCGACCGGCGGTCCCGCCGTGGCGCTGGTCCGCGCGCCGTTGACGGCGGGCTGGCCGGATGCCGCGCCGTACGACCTCATCCTCATCAACGGCGCCATCGAAATCGTACCGGAGGCGCTGGGCCGGCTCTTGAAGCCGACCGGCCGCATGGCCTGCATTTTCGGCCGCGCGCCGATGGGCAAGGCCATGATCTATCATGCGATCGAGGGGCATCTGGTCGGCCGCCCGATCTTCGACGCCTGCGCCCCCGTGCTGGCCGCCTTCGCGGCGGCGCCGACATTCGTCTTTTAAGCCGCAGCCGGGCACCGCGCCCAGCGCGTACCCGCCAAATACGCCGCCTAAAGCCCGTGGCATCAAGCCCGCCGCATGACCGGCGCATAAATTGTGCGGGCGCGGACCTGTGGCCCATATGTGCCAATGCCCGAAATTCTGAGGTTGTCCCCGCGTCGGGGGTTTTAGGTTGCTTTCCAGCCGCATAATGTCCTGTGTTGGGTTCCGCTGCCGGTCTGGGTGACGGCGGCACAGGTGGTCGTTACGGCAAGTTGCCCGGGGGTGAAGTGACGGGGCGGGGAGCAGTGTGCGGGTCATGAGTGGCCGGGCAGTGCGGGCGGATATCTGGCCCATCGCAGGCCTCGTTCGGGCAGGCGTTGCGCTGGCCGTTGCGCTCGTCACTGCGCTCGATATCGGCTGCGGCGGGGCGGCGGCCGATACGCTCGAATGGGCGCTGGTGCAGGCCTACCAGAACAATCCGTCGCTTAACGCGCAGCGCGCGTCGCTGCGTTCGATCGACGAGAACGTGCCGCAGGCCTTGTCCGGTTACCGCCCGAAGGTCAGCGTGATCGCCAACGGCGGCTACGATTACGCCAGCACGCTCAGCCACGTGGTCAACCAGGCGGTCTTCCCCAATACCGTCACCTACAACAACGTCGCCACGCCGTACGTTCAGCGCGGCGTCGGCGCGAGCGCCACGCAGACGCTCTACAACGGCTATCAGACCGCGAACCGCGTTCGCGAAGCCGAGAGCCAGGTCATGGGCGCGCGCGAAACCTTGCGCGTCACCGAGCAGCAGGTGCTGCTCGACGCCGCGATCTCCTACATGGATCTGTTGCGCGACGGGGCGATCCTGCAACTCAACCGCAGCAACGTCGAGGTGCTCACCGAGCAGCTCAAGCAGACCCGTGACCGCTTCAATGTCGGCGAGGTGACGCGCACCGACGTGGCGCAGGCGGAATCGCGGCTCGCCGCCGGGCGTTCGTCGCTGCTTGGCGCGCAGTCGAATTTCGTGACCTCGCAAGCCAATTATCGTCGCGTCATCGGCGTCGATCCGGGCAAGCTTGCCCCCGGCACGCCGGTCGATCGGCTGTCGCCCACGGTGCTCGATCGCGCCATTGCCGAGGGCGAGCAACAGAGCCCGTCGGTTCTGGCGGCGGCCTACGGCGTCGATATCGCCGAGCTTACGGTCAAGGTCAGCGAAGGCGCGCTCTACCCGAACCTGTCGGTGGTCGCCAGCGCCTCGAAGAACTACGAGCCGCTGTATAACGTCAACAAGCAGACCCTGGCATCGGTGGTCGGCCAATTGACCATCCCGCTCTACCAGGGCGGCTCCGAATATTCCGCCATCCGGCAGTCCAAGGAGACGCTTGGCCAGCAGCGCCTCAATCTCGACGTCAACCGCGATCAGGCCCGCGCCACCGTGGTGCAGAGCTGGGGCCAGCTCGCCGCCACCAAGGCCCAGATCGAGGCGACGACCGCGCAGGTGAATGCCTCCGAGATCGCGCTCAACGGCGTCCGCGAAGAGGCCCGCGTCGGCCAGCGCACGACGCTCGACGTGCTCAATGCCCAGCAGGAGCTTGTCAACGCGCGCGTCTCGCTGGTCACCGCCCAGCACGACCGCGTGGTGGCCTCCTATACGTTGCTCGCCGCGGTTGGCGGGCTGTCGATGCCGCGGCTCGGGCTCAATGTGACGATCTACGATCCGCAGGTGCATTATCAGCAGGTGCGGGATGCGTGGATCGGCGTCCGGACGCCGGACGGCAGATAGGCCGTGGTTTCGGCCGCCCGGGGGGTGGCGCGGCGGTCGCCGTCTCACCGCCGCGTTATGTCCACAGAACGTTGTTTGCGTTCGATTCTTCGCATGACATATTCGTCGGCGACGTTCCATACTTGGTTGAAACAATTCGTCGTCGCCGCACGGCGGGATGGCATTGCGGCGCCCCTGGGACCTGAAAACGAGCTGGCGAGGATGCGCGGATGACGCAACCGGCGAAATCGCAGGAACCGTCGATGGAGGAGATTCTCGCCTCCATCCGCCGTATCATTGCCGACGACGATGCCAACAAATCCGTGCCGCGGCCGGGGGAGCCGGCGAGGCCGCCCGTCGCTGCCGCTGCCGCGCCCGCCATGATGTCGCCGCGGCCGGCGCCTCCGCCGCCCGTCGCCCCGCCTGAGCCGAGCCCGGCCGAAATCGAGCCCGAACCGCCCGAAGCGGCGGAGGCCAGCTGGGACGAGGCGGACGCCGTGGATCAATCCGCCGACATTCTCGATCTCACCGAATTGATGGCGGCGGCGATGTCGTCTTCGGCCGACCCGGATCCCTATCCGACGCCGAGTCCGGCACCGGATCCGCAGCCCAGTGCGCAACCCCATGTTGCGGCAAGCCAGACGCCGATGCGATGCCCGAATCAGTGCCGCAGTTTCGTACCATCGACGGCAGTTTCGACGTGAGCTACGAAGAGACGACGGAGCGGCCGGCGCCGGGCCGCAGCGTCAGCGACGGCAACGAGCGCGCCCAACTGCTGTCCCGCGAAACCACCGCCGCCGTCGATTCCGCGTTCAACACGCTGGCGCAAACCGTGCTGGTGCAGAACGCGCGCACGCTCGAGGATCTGGTGCGCGAAATGCTGCGCCCGATGCTGAAATCCTGGCTCGACGACAATCTGCCCGGCATGGTGGAGCGGCTGGTGCGCGCCGAAATCGAGCGCGTGTCACGCGGCCGCCTGGGCTGAGCCCGAGCGCAAGAAGCCTTGCAAGAAAAGCCTGGCGATAAAAGCCTCACGCCGCTTTGAGCGCGGCGGCGAGCTTGAGCGCCTGATCGGACAGCACCGCCGGATCTTCCTTGAAGCTCGCCGGCGGCTTGAGCGGCACCCCGTTGCGGCGCGGAATGACGTGAACGTGGAGGTGGAACACCACTTGCCCGCCGGCCGGTTCGTTGAACTGCTGAATGGTCAGCCCGTCGGCGGCAAATACCGGCATCGCCGCACGGGCGATGGTCTGGGCCGTCTTCATGACATGCGCCAGATCGTCGGGCGCGATGTCGAGAATGGTGCGGGCAGGGGCTTTGGGAATGACCAGGGTGTGGCCCGGCGCCCGCGGCATGATGTCGAGAAACGCAAAAGCCTTGTCGTCCTCGTACACCTTATGGGCCGGCAACTCGCCGCGCAGGATCTTGGCGAAGACGTTGGTGGGATCGTAGCTCGGCATCGCGCTCTCCTCGAGCATGATCCGGAAAAGCTTGCCCCTCGGACTTGATCCGGGGGTGGCATCCGGTTTTCCGAAAACATCATGCTCAATCAAAATGCCGGAGTGCAATTGCTTCAGTTTGAAGCGATCTCGCTTCGGGCTGCTGATCACTCGCACTCAAGATCGGCATCTTTGCGGTAAGGCCCCAGCGCCGCAAGCTCGGCGCCGGCCGCGGCCACGTAGGCGCGCTCGCGGACCAGATAATCGGCGATGGCGCGGCGCAGTCCGGGATCGGCGATGTAATGCGCCGAGTGCGTGGTCTTGGGCATATAGCCGCGGGCGATCTTGTGCTCGCCCTGCGCGCCGGCTTCGACGAAGCCGAGCTTGTGGGCGATCGCGTAGTCGATCGCCTGGTAGTAGCAGACCTCGAAGTGCAAAAACGGATGGTCCTCGATGGCGCCCCAGTGGCGGCCGAACAATGTATCCGAGCCGATGAAATTGATGGCGCCGGCGATCCAGCGGCCGGCGCGCTTGGCCATCACCAGAAGAATGCGCTCGCGCATGGTTTCGCCGACCCGCGAGTAGAAGGCGCGGGTCAGATAGGGCCGGCCCCATTTGCGCGAGCCGGTTTCCATATAGAACTCGAAAAACGCGTCCCAGACGCTTTCGGTAAGCTCGCTGCCGGTCAGCCAATGCACGCTGACGCCGTTCTCCAAGGCGTCGCGCCGTTCGCGGCGGATGGTCTTGCGCTTGCGCGCCGAAAGCGCGCCGAGGAAATCCTCGAACGTCGCATAGCCGGCATTCGCCCAATGAAACTGCTGGTCGGTGCGCTGCAGGAAGCCGCGTTCGCCGAGGAACTTGAACTCCGGCTCGGTCGCAAAGGTGACGTGAACGCCTGACGCCTCGTCGAGCCGGCACAGTTCGATCAGGCCGGCCGCAAGGGTCTGGCGCGCGAGCCCGGCATGCGCCCCGGGCGCCACCAGGAGGCGGCGTCCGGTGGCCGGCGTGAACGGAACGGCGACCTGGAGTTTCGGATAATAGTTGCCGCCGGCGCGCTCATAGGCCTCGGCCCAGCCGCGGTCGAACACATACTCGCCGCGCGAATGGCTCTTCACGTAGCACGGTGCGGCGGCCAGCAAGGCGCCGTCGGCGGCTTTGACCAGAAGATGCTGGGCTTGCCAGCCGGAGCGCCCGCCGACCGAGCCGGACTCCTCGAGCGCCGACAAAAAAGCATGCGATATGAATGGATTATGCGTCGATTCCTGATCAACTCGTTGAGCATCCGGCGGCGCCGTCGATGCCGGGTTGGCGCAGGCATCCCAGGCCGCCTTGGCGACCTGGCCGATCGAGCCTGCGGCATGGACCTGCAGTTCGCCGGGCGCCGCCCGAGATCCCGCATCGGAACCTATCATCCGCTTGCCTGGCGCCTCGTTCATGGCCGAAAGCCCTCGAAGATCATCTGGTCGGCCCAGCGCCCCGCGCGCTCGCGCTCGGATGGGGTGCGCACCGCCCAGGTCAACAGCGGCATGCTTAAAACGTGCCGGGCGAACAACGGTGCCAGCGCCGGCAGGTCGGCGACCGCATAAGCGACGAATTGCGGCCGCGCCGTCAAGGCGGTCAGCAGGTATCCCATGCCGTGGCGCATCCACGCCGGCATCAGGTCCCAATAGGGATGCGGCCGGTACTTGGCCGCGATGATGCCGCGCGGCAGGCGAGGGGCGTTCTGTCGCAGCCGCTCGAGCTGCCGCGGGTCGAACGACATCGGCCCCGCCGGACCGCGATAGGCGGCCAGAACCGCGGCCACGCGGTCAGGCAGCCGGGAATCGCCGTCAAAGCGGCTCTTGAGCTCGACCAGCATGGTGACGCGCCCGTCGACCAGGTCGCAAAGCTCGCCGAGCGTCATCATGTGCTCGTCGCTGTTGCGGAACGCGACGCGCTTGAGCTCCGCGGCGGGCAGGGCGTCGAGCCGGGCATCGCCCTCGGTCAGTCGGCCGAGCACATCGTCGTGATGCACCATCGCTTCGCCGTCGGCGCTGACCTGCACGTCGACCTCGATGCCGTAATCGGCGGCGATTGCCGCGCGCACGGCGCCGGCGGTGTTCTCGATGATGCCGCGGCCGGCGTCATGCAGCCCGCGATGGGCAATCGGCCGGGCGATCAGCCAATCGAGCGAGGTCGACACCGCCTAGGATACTTCGAACAAGCCCTCGACCTCGACGGCGGCGTCGGCCGGCAGCGCGGCCACACCCACGGTCGACCGCGCGTGCTTGCCCTTGTCGCCGAACACCGCGACCATCAGGTCGGAAGCGCCGTTCATCACTTTCGGGCCGTCGACAAATCCGCTGGCCGAATTGATGAAGCCGCCAAGCCGGACCACGCGGACGACCTTGTCGAGATCGCCGAGCGCCGCCTTGATCTGGGCCAGCAGGTTGACCGCGCAGGCGCGCGCCGCCTTCTGGCCGTCCTCGATCGAGACGCCGGCGCCGAGCTGGCCTTTGGCGACGAGCTTGCCGGCGCCGTCGAGGCAAAGCTGGCCGGACACCGTCAGCATGTTACCGCTGCGTACGAACGGCACGTAATTGGCGATCGGCTTGGGCGGCTCCGCAAGCGTGATGCCGAGCTCCTGCAATTTGCTTTCCGCTGTCCCGGCCATGGCGTCCTCCAAGAGGGCAGTCGCGTTGTGGCGCCGCTTTCTTGGCCGATCGAGGCCGGCCATGCAAGCGCGCCGGCGCGAAGCATGGTTGCGGACACCGGCCGGGGTTCGTATCTTCGTCACAATCCTAGCGACGAAAGAAACGCGAAATCGCAGAGGAAACCGACGGGGGGCGGCCTATTCCGAACGCAAGCAGAGCGAGAAAGCTTCATGCCTGTCGATTACGCGTCCGCGCGAGGCTCGGCCCTGGCGGCATTGCTGCTACTGGGAGCGCCGGTGATGTTGGGAGCTGCGGCCGGCGCGGCGGCGCAGGACGCGCCGGTGGTGCTCATTCCGCATCGGGCGGTCTACGACCTTTCGCTCGGCGCCACCCGCGGTAATTCGCAGATCGTCGGCGTGCGCGGCCGTATCCTGTACGATTTCGGCGGCAATGCCTGCGACGGCTACTCGCTCGACTTCCGGCAAGTGTCGGAGCTGGATTCCGGCGAAGGCAAGGTGTCGACCAGCGACCTGCGTTCGACCACATGGGAAGATGCCGGCGCCAAAACGTTCAAGTTCAATTCGGAAAATTTCGTCGATGAAAGCCTGGTCGATACCGTCGACGGCCATGCCGACCGCGGCAGCACCGTCACGGCGGTGGATCTGAGCAAGCCCGAGCAACGGACCCTCGATCTCGATCCGGGCGTGGTGTTCCCGACCGAGCACATGGTGCGGGTCATCGGCGCGGCGCGTGCCGGCAAGAGCATCCTCGATTTCCCGGTCTATGACGGCTCCGAAACCGGCGACAAGGTGTTCGACACGCTCAGCGTGATCGGTCACAAGATCGCGCCCAACGAGCGCAAGCACGACGATGCCGCGGCCGATGAGCCGAAGCTTGCAACCGTCGACCGCTGGCCGGTCACGATCAGTTATTTCGACAAGGCGAAAAACCGGGAAAACAACGAACAAACACCGGTTTACGCGATCGGCTTCGAGCTTTACCAGAACGGCATTTCGCGCGCCTTGACGCTTGACTACAACGACTTCGTCGTCACCGGGACGCTGACCTCGCTGGAAATCAAAGACGCCAAGCCCTGCCCGTAGCGGCTGCTGCGCTTTGGATCGGCCGCTGACACCTCAAGCTGCCAAAAAGCGATGCAGCGCCGCCACCACCTGCGCACCTTCGCCGACCGACGCGGCAACACGTTTCACCGAACCGGAGCGGACATCGCCGATGGCAAAGACGCCCGGGCACGTTGTCTCCAGCGAGCGGCGATTGGCGCCGGCGTCCGGGCCGGTCAGCACGAATCCCTTGGCGTCCAACGCCACGCCTGATCCGGCGAGCCACTCGGTGTTCGGGTCGGCGCCGATGAAGAGGAACAAGTGGCGGATCAGATGCCGCGTTTCCTCTCCCGACGCGCCTTGTCGCCAGCGCACAGCCTGCAGCATGCCGTCGGCACCCTCCAGGGCGCTGATCTGCGTGCGCGTCAGCACTTCGACGTTGGCCAGTCCGGCGATGCGGTCGACCAGATAGCTCGACATGTTTGCGGTCAGGTCCGCGCCACGCGCGAGCAGCCAGACCTTGGCGACCTGGCTCGCCAGATAGACCACCGCCTGGCCCGCCGAGTTGCCGGCGCCCACCAAGGCGACCTCTTGCTCGGCACAAAGTTTCGCCTCCAAGGGCGATGCCCAATAATGCACGCTCGACGATTCGAATGTCTCCAGATCCTTCACCGCAGGCCGCCGATATCGAACGCCGCTTGCGATCACGACCGAGCGGGCGGAGACGCGTTCATTGTCGGCCAGATTTAAAATGAAATGACCGCGGCCCGACTCGATCGGCGGCGCAAGTGCGGCCACCTCGTCGGGGATCGCCATTTCGACGCCGAATTTCTGCGCCTGATTGTAGGCCCGAGCCATCAGCGCGATGCCGCTGATGCCGGTGGGAAAGCCAAGGTAATTCTCGATCCTGGCCGAAGCGCCGGCTTGGCCGCCAAACGCGCGGCAGTCGAGCACCAGAGCGGACAGCCCTTCCGAGCCGGCATAGACCGCCGTGGCAAGTCCTGCCGGGCCGGCCCCTACGATTGCCACGTCATACACGCGATTCGGATCGATCGGTCCGACCAAGCCGATACAGCGGGCGAGTTCGGTTTCGCCAGGATTGCGGAGCAATTTTCCGTTTGGGCATAAAACGATCGGCAACTGACCGGCGTCGACATGGAAGCGCTCGATCAGCGCCTTCGCCTCCGCATCGGTCTCCGAATTCAACGTCTGATACGGATGGCCATTTCGCCGAAGAAAGTTTGCCAGCCGAAGGACGTCGCCGCTCTCGGAACGGCCGACGACCACCAGCCCGCCGCCTCCGGTCTCGAGCAGGCCGATGCGGCGCAGGATCAAGGCGCGCATGATCCGCTCGCCGAGTTCCGCCTCGGCGATCAGCAACGCCCGGAGCCGATCCGGAGCAATGATGAGAGCCTCCACCGGTCCGCGCGCGCGGGCATCCACCAGGGCCGGGCGTCCTGCCAGCTGCGCGAGTTCGCCCAAGAACGCACCGCGGCCGTGGGTGGCGATGGGCGTCCGGTGGCCCGACCGATCATCCTGGGTGACGTCGACCTCACCGGCCAGGATGAAACACAGGCCAACGCCGATTTCGCCGACCCTGGCCAGCGCCTCGCCGGGATTGAAGGCGTGAATCACACCAAACCGACGGACCCGCTCGATCTCCGGCGGCTCCAGGGTAGGAAACATTTGGTGCGCACGCGTGTCGAGGATCGATTTGGATGGCGGGGGCATGGTCGCTTCCTAAGGCTCCGGGGGAGCTTAGAACATTGTGTTGGCGTCGTCCGGCAAGGGCGCGGCGTTCAGCCCTCGTCCGGCCGCTCGAACGCCAGGCCCCGGACCACGGCGTCGTCGCCGAAGCGGGCGCGCAGGCGGTCCATCGCGTGCTCGGCCTTGGCGGAACGGCCGTCGACGAGATCGGCCGGATCGGCCTCGGCGGCGTCGACCAGCGCGCTTAAGCCGACGCCGAGCAGGCGAAAGCGCGTGCCGTCGGTCTCGCGTTCGAGCAGCCCGCGCGCCGCGGCGAAAATGCGGCCGGCGAGTTGCGTCGGTGTCGGCACCGAGCGGGCGCGGGTGCGGATCTTGAAATCGGCGGTCTTGAGCTTCAGCGTCACCGTCGAGCCGGCGAGCTGCTTGGCCTTGAGCCGCGCCGAGACGTCTTCCGCCAAGCTCCACAAGATCCGTTCGAGCGAGCGAAAGTCCGAACGATCGCGCTCGAACGTCGTCTCCGATGACACGCTCTTGGTTTCCCGGTCGGCGCTGACCGCGCGGGCGTCGAGGCCGCGCGCCAGCCGCGCCAGGCGGCGGCCTTCCTCGCCGTAGCGGCGCGTCAGCTCGACTTCGCTGACGCGCTGCAGATCGGCGATGCGGTGAAAGCCGTCGCGGCCGAAGCGGGCGGCGTTCGCCTTGCCGACGCCGTAGATGAAGCTCACCGGCTTCGGCGCAAGAAACGCCGGCGCTTCGCCGGCGCCGAGCACCTTGAAGCCGCGCGGCTTGTCGAGGTCGGAGGCGACCTTGGCGAGGAACTTGTTCGACGACAGGCCGATCGACACGGTGATGCGGAGCTCGCGTTCGACGTCATTGGCAAAGCGCGCCAGCGCCTTGGCGGGCGGCATGCCGTGCAGCCGCTCGGTGCCGGTCAGATCGAGGAATGCTTCGTCGATCGACAACGGCTCGACCAATGGGGTGAGCGCCAGCATCATCTGCCGCACCGCGCGGCCGGCACGGGCGTATTTCTCCATATTGGGTCGGACCACTGTGGCGTGCGGGCACAGGCGCAAGGCTTCGAACATCGGCATGGCCGATCGCACCCCGAAGGTGCGGGCGACGTAGCAGGCCGTGGCGACGACGCCGCGCTTGCCGCCGCCGACGATGACCGGCTCGGCGGCAAGCGTCGGATCGTCGCGCTTTTCGATGGCCGCATAGAAGGCGTCGCAGTCGACATGGGCGATGGCGAGCTTGGCCAGCTCGTCGTGGCGGATGACGCGCGGCGAGCCGCAGGCGATGCAGCGCCCCGCAAGCGGTGCGGCATCGGCCAGGCAGTCGCGGCAAAAGCTTGCGCTCACGGCAAACCTTCAAGGCATGATCCGGAAAAAGCTTGCCCTCGGACTTGATCCGGGGGTGGAGCCCGGTTTTCCGAAAAGATCATGCTCCATCAAAATGCCAGAGCGCCGATCGCTTCAGCTTGAAGCGATGGGCACTCTAGGGCAGATCGCTTTCCCAACGGCCGCCCAGCGTGGCCTGCGCCCGCGCGATCTCGGCCGGATCGATCGCGGCAGCCTCGGCAAAAGCGATCAAGAGCGACTCGTCGGCAAGCATATGCTCCAGCACGCCGGCAAGAAAGTCCGGCTGGCGCGCCGCCTGCCGGATTCGCTCGATCGGCAGGCCGGTCGCGGCCAGGAAGCCGCCCAGCCGCTCGGGATCTTCGGCCATGAAGGCCAGGGCCGCAATCGCCAGTGTTTCCGCGGCTTCCCGACTTCGTGATGAGCGCGCCTTCATCGGTTCCATTTGCCTTTCCGTAAGAAATCGGGACTAGCTTGGCCAGCGACGACGGTGGTGGCGCCGTGGGACTTTTCCGGCTGTCGGCCAATGCTTGGTCCACGGCATCAGGCTGGGGGCAGCCAAAGGAACGGGGATGGCCAAAACTGTCCTGATTGTGGAGGACAATGAGCTCAATATGAAGCTCTTCCACGATCTGTTGGAGGCTCACGGCTACGCGACGGTCGGAACCCGCAACGGCATCGAGGCCATCGACCTGGCGCGCAAGCACCATCCCGACCTCATTCTGATGGACATCCAGCTTCCCGAAGTGTCCGGCCTCGAAGTCACCAAGTGGCTCAAGGACGATCAGGAACTGCGCCGCATTCCGGTGGTCGCGGTGACCGCCTTCGCCATGAAGGGCGACGAGGAACGCATCCGCGAAGGCGGCTGCGAGGCCTATCTGTCGAAGCCGATCTCGGTGGGCAAGTTCATCGAGACCATCCGCCATTTTCTGGGTCATTCGCAGGAAACGAAATGACTGCCCGCGTCCTTGTCGTCGACGACGTGCCGGCCAACGTCAAGCTGCTCGAGGCGCGGCTGTCGGCCGAGTATTTCGACGTCATCACCGCCATGAGCGGCGGCGAGGCGTTGGCGATCTGCGAGCGCGCCGAGTGCGATCTCGTGCTGCTCGACGTCATGATGCCCGACCTGGACGGCTTCGAAGTCTGCCGGCGGCTCAAGAGCAGTCCGGCCACGCATCATATTCCGATCGTCATGGTGACGGCGCTGGATCAGCCGTCCGACAAGGTCCGCGGCCTGGAAGCCGGCGCCGACGATTTTCTGACCAAGCCGATCCCCGAATTGGCGCTGATCGCGCGGGTGCGCTCGCTGGCGCGGCTCAAGATGGTCACCGACGAGCTGCGCATGCGCGCGGTGACGTCGCGCGACATCGGCATCGAATCCCCCGAGCGCGAAGCGCTCGCCGATACCGGCCGCGGCGGCCGCGTGCTCATCGTCGACGACCGTCCGGCGTCCTACGAACGCATCGCCGCCATGCTCGGCAAGGAGCACGAGGTCGAGGTCGAGACCGATCCGAGCCGCGCCTTGTTTCACGCCGCCGACGGCAACTACGACCTGCTCATCGTCTCGCTCGGTTTCGAGAATTTCGACGCGCTGCGGCTGTGCAGCCAGCTGCGCTCGCTGGAGCGCACCCGCAACATTCCCATTCTGGCGATCACCGAGCCCGACAACAACGCCCGCATGGTGCGCGGCCTCGAGATCGGCGTGAACGACTTTTTGATGCGGCCGATCGACAAGAACGAGTTGCTGGCGCGGGCCCGCAGCCAGGTGCGCAAGCGCCGCTACACCGAGCGGCTGCGCGACAACGTGCAAATGTCGATCGAAATGGCGATCACCGACGCGCTCACCAGCCTGTTCAACCGCCGCTACATGGAGAGCCATCTGTCGACGCTGCTCGAACAGGCGGCGGCGCGCGGCAAGGCGCTGGCCGTGCTGGTGATCGACATCGACTATTTCAAAGCGGTCAACGACAGTCACGGCCACGACGCCGGCGACGACGTGTTGCGCGACTTCGCGTTGCGGATCAAGCGATCGATCCGCGGCATCGATCTGGCTTGCCGCTACGGCGGCGAGGAATTCGTCGTGGTGATGCCGGAAACCGACATGGCGGTGGCCGCCATGGTCGCCGAGCGGCTGCGCCGGCGCATTGCCGCCGAGCCGTTCGCGATCCAGCAGGGCGCGCGGAGCATTCCGGTGACGATCTCGATCGGTATTGCGGGCCTGCGCGGCAAGGAAGACAGCGCCGCAAGCCTGCTCAAACGCGCCGACCAGGCGCTCTATCGCGCCAAGCGCGACGGCCGCAACCGGGTGGTGCCGGACGCCGCCTGAAGTTGCAGATTTTCAGACGAGCTACGTGGAAGTGTTGAGCGGAATGTTGGCCGCCGGCAGTGGCCCGGCCGCCGGCTTGTTGGCGCGGTAATCACAATTATTGGGGTTGACGCCAATTGAGGCGGGGTGGCGGAACTTTGCCGATTGATTTCCGCGCCGGTTTCGATAGCTTTCGAGCCACGGCAGCCATTGCCCGAATACGCAGCGATATCCGGCGCGCCCAAGCAGCCGCCGGAATCGAGCAAATCCAATTTTGATAACCCTACGGAGTGCTCAGGTCCGCCGCATCTCCTGGGTCCGTGGGGTTCGGCCGGCGCGGGAGCGGTGGGAGTGGCCTCCTCATAACGCCGTTCCCGGCCGGCCACCTTGTTTAAGCGGCCTGGGGGTTCCGGCCGTAGACTTTTTCCTTAACCTACCTAAAAAACGCGAATGCCCGGCACGAAGGCCGGACATGGTAGCTTGGGCGGTCGCCGGAGCGCGCTATTTGATCTTGGATTCGCGGAATTCGACGTGCTTGCGCGCCACCGGATCGTATTTCTTCTTCACCAGCTTGTCGGTCATGGTGCGCGAATTCTTGCGGGTGACGTAATAGAAACCGGTATCGGCGCTGGAAACCAGCTTGACCTTGATGGTGGTGCTCTTCGCCATGATGGACCTCGGCTGATGGGATTTGGCTGACGGGACTTTGGCTAATGCCGCTCGGCCCGCGCGTTGGCCGTCAAACTAGTCACCGGACGCGCAATGTCAATCGCCGCATGTCAGAGGATCTGGCGCACGAACTTCTTGTGCAGCATGCGGTAGAGTGGGACCGGGTGGTCGGAGCTCATGCCGGCAGCGATGCGGTCTTGCAGCTCTTCGAGCACGATCGCGGTAATCCCCGGCATATCAAGCCGGCGCGCCTCGGTGATCGGCAGCCAGACCAGCTCGACCAGTTCCGACTCCGGCCCGACGAGGCCGGCTTCGCGATGCACCACCGCGCCAACATCCGCGGCGAAGAAACGGCTGTCGAAGCGGAGCGGCCGCTTCGGCGGCGTGATGGCGCGGGCGACGAAATGGATGGCGCTCAGATCGGGCAGCACGCCGGCTTTGCCGAACGCTTCCCAGGGTCCCGGCGGCGTGACGACGTTGTCGCGGCGCGCGCCCAGCATCAGCCCGGTCTCCTCATAGGTCTCGCGTACCGCGGCCAGCGCATAGCCCGCCGCCTTCGCCGGACTGGGCCGGCGCACCAGCCGCATCAGCCGGGCGACGTCGCGCGCGTGCAACGCCGCCATGGCCGCCATCTTGGCCGCCATCTCGCGGTCGGCGGGCTCGATGCGGCCGCCGGGGAAGACGAACTTGCCCGGCATGAAGCGATGCCGCTCGTGACGGCGGCCGAGCAGCACTTTCGGCACGCTTTCGGCGCGATCGATCAGGATCAGCGTCGCCGAATCCCTGGGCTTGAGGTTCGGAAAACTCTGATCGCGAATGGTGCGGGTCAGCCGTTCGGCGCGGTCGACCGCGGTTCCGCCCTCCACCGCCGGATCGCCACTCATCGTACTCATCAATTCCTGCCCCGTTTGTCCCGGCGCTTGCCGCGTGATTTCGGCGGGCGCTCGAATGTCCGCCGCGCCCGCGGCGGATGTCCAGGCTTTTGGCCGGCCGCAGCGGCATGGCGCACAAGCTTGAAACGCAGGGCGCCGGCGACCGGGGCGGCTTCGACCAGTTCGACGGTGACCGGGTCGCCGAGCCGATGGGTTGCCGCATGGCCGACGAAAGCGCGCTTCGGTTCGTCGAAGCGGTAATACTCGTCGCCGATATAGCGCGCCGGAATGAAGCCGTCGGCGCCGGTCTCGTCGAGCTCGACAAACAGCCCGGCGCGGGTCACCCCGGAAATATGTCCGTCGAAGACGGCGCCGACGCGATCGGCGAGAAAATGCGCGACCAGGCGGTCGGCGGTCTCGCGCTCGGCCTTCATGGCGCGGCGCTCGGTCGCCGAGATGGTGGCGGCGACCTCGGCCAGCGCGCGGGCATCGGTATCGTCGGCGAGGCCGTCGCGGCCGAGCTTGAGCGCGCGGATCAGGGCGCGGTGCACGACCAGGTCGGCATAGCGCCGGATCGGCGAGGTGAAGTGCGCATAGCGGCTCAGGTTGAGGCCGAAATGACCGAAATTAGCGGACGAGTATTCGGCCTGCGCCTGGCTGCGCAGCACGACTTCGTTGACCAGCCGCTCGACATCGCGGCCCTTCACCCGGGACAGAATGCGGTTGAAGCCGTCGGGGCGCAACGTGCCGCCCTTCGGCAGCGAAATGTCGAGCGTCGCCAGGAATTCGCGCAGCGCGTTGAGCTTTTCCGGCGTCGGCTCGTCATGCACGCGATAGATCAGCGGCACGCGCGCCCGCTCGCAGGTCTCGGCGGCCGCGACATTGGCGAGGATCATGAACTCCTCGATCAGCCGGTGCGACTCCAGGCGCGCCGGCACGATCACCCGATCCACGGTGCCGTCGCCCTTGAGCAAAATCTTGCGCTCCGGAATGTCGAGATCGAGCGGCGCGCGCTCGTCGCGGGCGCGGCGGACGGTCTCGTAGGCGGCATAAAGCGGCGCCAGAATTTTGTCGGCGATCGGCGCGGTGGTCTCGTCGGTGCGGCCCGAGACCGCAAGCTGCGCCTGCTCGTAATGCAGCCGCGCCGCCGAACGGATCATGACGCGGTGAAACGTATGCGAGCGCTTGCGGCCGTCGCCGCCGATCACCATGCGCACGGCAAGCGCCGGGCGATCTTCGTTCGGCCGCAGCGAGCACAGATCGTTGGAAATCCGCTCCGGCAGCATCGGCACGACGCGGTCGGGAAAGTAGACCGAGTTGCCGCGGCGGATCGCCTCGCGGTCGAGCGCCGAGCCGGGGCGCACATAATGAGCGACGTCGGCGATGGCGACGCTGACGATATGGCCGCCGGGATTGCGCGGGTCGGGATCCGGCACGGCGTGGACGGCGTCGTCGTGGTCCTTGGCGTCGGGCGGATCGATGGTGACGAACGGTACCGGCCGCCAATCCTCGCGCTCCGCCACGGTTGCCGGCCGCGCCGCGTCGGCTTCATCGAGCACGGGGCGCGGAAAAACGTGCGGGATGTCGTGGGCATGGATGGCAATGAGACTGACGGCGCGCTCGCTCTTGATCGAGCCGAGCCGTTCGACGACTGTGCCCGCCGTCAAGCCGATCCGGCCGTGCCGCGCTACTTCGACCGCGACCAGGTCGCCATCCACCGCCCCCATGGCGCGATCGGGCGCGATCGCCATCTCGCGGCCGAGCTGCTTCTTGTCGACCGGCACCAGCCGGCCGCCGCCGCCGGGCAGGCCGCGGAATATGCCGAGCACGCGATGCTTGGCGCGATCGAGGAGCTTGATGACGCGGGCGCTGGTCGCCTCGTCGGTGCGCTGCTCGATGCGAAGGAGCGCGCGGTCGCCAACGCCGGGCACTTCACCCGGCCGCGCGCGGCGTGGCGTGGTGATATGGATGATCGGAGGCGGGCCGTGGGCGGCTTCGTCCCATTCGGTCGGCCGCGCCACAAGCTCGCCGTCGGCGTCGCGACCGGTGATGTCGGCGAGCACGACGGGCGGCAGCGTGCCGGCGTGGTGCAGCCGCTTGCGGCGATGGTCGATCCGGCCGTCGTCGGCAAGCTCGCGCAGCATGTGATTGAGCGCCGCCCGGTCGGCGTTCTTGGCGCCGAAGGCGCGGGCGATTTCGCGTGCACCGACCTTGCCGTTGCGTTCACGGATAAAGGCGACGAGTTCTTCGCGGGTCGGCAGCTGGGAGCGTTTCATAGGCCGCTCATCGGCCGCGGTCCTGGCCCGGAGAAAAGGCCAAGAGGTGGGGCGAGAGTCGGCCGGACCTGAATTATATGCCCCTTTGTTGAATCTATTCGGCAGCTTCTTGCGGAGGCTTGCGCGAGGATTTTGGTTTGCCCGGAGATTTCGCCGGCCCGGCGCGACGCCGCTTGCCGGCCGCTTTGACATGGCGGGCCGTTCCCGGCGATGGCGGCTTGGCTCGGCGCGCTCGCGCGCGCGGCGCCGGCGCGTCGCGCCCGGCCCGGGCGTCGATCAGGGCAACGGCTTCTTGCAGCGTCACGGTCTCGGGCGTCTTGTCGGCCGGCAGCGTGGCATTGACGCCATTGTGACTGACATAGGGACCATAGCGGCCCGGCTTGGCGACGACGGGACCGCCCTTGGTCGGATGGTCGCCGAGCGGCCGGCCGGGATCGGCGCCGAACCGCCGTCCGCGCGATGGCTTGAGGAGCTTTTCCGCAATCAGCGTCACGGCGCGATTGAGCCCGATCGTGAACACGTCATCGGGGTCTTCGAGATTGGCGTAGGTCTTGCCGTGCTGCACATAGGGCCCGAAGCGGCCGATGCCGGCACGGATCGGTTCGCCGTCTTCGGGATGGCGGCCGATATCGCGCGGCAGTGATAAGAGCGCGATCGCGCGGTCGAACGCGATATCGTCCGGCGACACGCCCTTCGGCAGGCTGGCGCGCTTCGGCTTTTCACCTTCGACGGCCTCGCCGAGCTGCAGATAAGGGCCGAAGCGGCCGCTGCGCACGGTGACGTCGAGGCCGGTCGCGGGATCGACGCCGAGCTTGCGGTTGGTGGCCTCGCCGGAGCCGTTGCCGGCCGTGAGCGAGCGCGTATAGCGGCATTCGGGATAGTTCGAGCAGCCGATGAAGGCGCCGAACTTGGACAGCTTGAGCGACAGCCGGCCGGTGCCGCAGGTCGGGCAAACGCGCGGATCGCTGCCGTCTTCCCGCGGCGGGAACAGATGCGGCGCCAACAGCGCATCGAGGGCGTCGATGACCTCGGAGATCTTCAGATCCTTGGTCTCGTCGATGGCGCCGATGAAGTCGCGCCAGAAGTCGCGCAACACGTCGCGCCACGCCACTTCGCTGTTGGAGATGAGATCGAGCTTGTCCTCGAGGCTCGCGGTGAAATCGTACTCCACGTAGCGGGCGAAGAAGCTCTCCAGGAAGGCGACGACGATGCGGCCGCGGTCTTCCGGAAACAGCCGCCGCTTGTCGAGCCGCACGTATTTGCGGTCCTTGAGCACCTGCAGGATCGACGCGTAGGTCGACGGCCGGCCGATGCCGAGTTCCTCGAGGCGCTTGACCAGCGAGGCTTCCGAATAGCGCGGCGGCGGCTCGGTGAAATGCTGGTCGGCGGCGATCGAGCGCTTGGTCAGTCGCTCGCCGGCGCTCATGGGCGGCAGCCGACGGGATTCCTCGTCCTCGGCGTCCTCGTCATGGCCTTCCTGATAGAGCGCCAGAAAGCCGTCGAACTTCACCACCGTGCCGGTCGCGCGCAGATCGAGGATACCCCACCCTTTCCCTCCTCCGCTTGCGGGGGAGGGTGGGGTGGGGGTGGCGGTGATGTCGACCGTGGTGCGCTCGAGCTCGGCGGATTCCATCTGGCTCGCCACGGCGCGCAGCCAGATCAATTCGTAGAGCTTGGCCTGTTCCGCATCGAGGAAGGCCTTGGTGTCGCGCGGGCGCCGTGACAGTTCGGTCGGCCGGATGGCCTCGTGCGCTTCCTGGGCGTTCTTGGCCTTGGCTTCGTAGCGGCGCGGCGCCTGCGGAACGTACTCGCGGCCGTAATCCGAGCCGATGACGTCGCGCACCGCGCCGATCGCCTCCTCGGCGATCTGCACGCCGTCGGTGCGCATATAGGTGATCAGGCCGACGGTCTCGCCGCCGATATCGACGCCTTCGTAGAGCCGTTGCGCCACCCGCATGGTATGGGCCGGCGCGAAGCCGAGCTTGCGGCTCGCCTCCTGCTGCAGCGTCGACGTGGTGAACGGCGGCTGCGGGTGCCGCTTGACCGGCTTGGCCTCGACCGTGCCGACCGTAAAGGTCGCGGTCTCCAGCGCCTGCCGGAAGGCCTCGGCTTCGGCGCCCGAGCCGATGTCGAGCCGCTGCAATTTCTGGCCGTCGGCGCCGACCAGGCGGGCCTCGAACGTGTCCTGCCGCGGCGTCGCCAGGGTGGCGATCAACGACCAATATTCGCGGCGGACGAATTTCTCGATGTCAAGCTCGCGGTCGCACACCAGGCGGAGCGCCACCGATTGCACCCGCCCGGCCGAGCGGGCGCCGGGCAGCTTGCGCCACAACACCGGCGACAGGGTAAAGCCGACCAGGTAATCGAGCGCGCGCCGCGCCAAATAGGCATCGACCAGCGCCTGATCGATGGCGCGGGGATGCGCCATCGCCTCGGTCACCGCTTTCTTGGTGATGGCATTGAACACCACCCGCTCGACGATCTGTGTGCTCAGCGCCTTCTTCTGCTTGAGCACCTGGAGCACATGCCAGGAAATCGCTTCGCCCTCGCGGTCGGGGTCGGTCGCCAGAATGAGCTTGTCGGCATCCTTGACGGCGCGGGCGATGTCGTTGAGCCGCTTCGCCGCCTTGGGATCGATCTCCCAGAGCATGCGGAAATCGGCGTCGGGATCGACCGAGCCGGACTTCGCCGGCAGGTCGCGGACATGGCCAAACGAGGCCAGCACCTCGTAGCCGCGGCCGAGATATTTATTGATGGTTTTGGCTTTGGCGGGCGATTCGACGAGGACTAAATTCATGGAAACCTTTGATTCGTCGCCATTTTCCTGGATGCAGCCCGGGCCTTCGGCCCTCGGGACGCCGGGAACATGGGTAATGCAGCCCCGCCTGTCAAATCGGTGGCGAAAAAATGCAGAGCAGCCCTAGCGCGCAAATCGCACCGGATCGGCCGCCGGCCCTTACTCGCCTACCGTACACTGGCAAGTTGCAATATATATAATATGGTGCCTAAAAGTATAATGGTGGGCGGTGGGGCGATAGTCCGGCCTTCCAATATGAGCCGTAAGTAAAATGAGTGATCGGCAAGACGGCAACGGCGCCAACGGGCGCGCGGCCCCCGACCTCGATAGCCGGCTATATCGGCGCGATGACCGATCAGCTGGCGCGGCTGGCAAAGGCCAGCGGCTTCGAATGTCTCGGTTACATTCTTGATGTGGCGCGGCTCGAAGCCGACGAAATCGCGAAGCGGCCGGACGAGCCGGGCCGGTAGGGGCGCGCCGTGCACGCCGCCGCCGCGAATCACTGCGCCGATATGCCGATGCGCAGCAGAAACGCCCGGCCCGGATGCCCGTCCGGAACCATGCCGTAGTCCTCCTGGAGCTTGCGCACCGCGTCGCGCAAATCGAAATCGAGGTGGCCGTTGAAATCCGCGACCGGGTAGCCCAATTCGGCGAGCTTTCGCTGCAGCGCCGTGCGCTGCGCGCGTGAAGGCTGAAAGTCGTTGACGGGCCAGGCGCTGCGGCTTGGCGGATGTCCGCCCAGGCGGTCCGCCAGCATGGCCGCCGCCAGCGCGTAGGCGTCGGAATTGTTGTAGCTCTTGAGCACGACAAAGTTCGCGGTGACGAGGAACGCCGGGCCCGGAGCGCCGCTCGGAAAAAACAGGATGGCGTCGCCGGCGGCCGGCAGGCGCCCGCCGTCGGTGCGCCGCAGGCCGCGCTCGGCCCATTGCGCGAAGCTGCCGCGGCTGACCCGGTAGTCGAAGCCGGCCGGCACGTCGACTTCGAAGCCCCACGGCAGGGCCGGCTGCCAGCCCCACTTCTGCAGATAGTTCGCAATCGACGCCAGCACGTCGGGCACGCTGGTCCAGATATCGGCGCGGCCGTCGCCGTCGAAATCGACGGCGTATTTCAGAAAGCTCGACGGCAGGAATTGGGCCTGTCCCATGGCGCCCGCCCAGGAACCGAGGAACTGCGGCCGCGGGATATGGTCGTCCTGCAGGATGCGCAGCGCGCTCAACAGCTCGTTGCGGAACAACGGGTGCTGGAAGCGCGCCGCCGCCAGCGTCGCCAGCGAACGGAACACATCCCAGCGGTCCGGCGCGTCGCCGAACGACGACTCGATGCCCCAGATGCTGACGACGATGCCGGCCGCGACGCCGAACTTTTTCTCCACCGCGTGGAGGATCGCGGCCCATTGCGTCGCCTTGCGCAGCCCGACGGCGATGCGGTTTGCCGAAACCATGCCCGCCACATAGGCGCCGAACGGTTCGCCGTATTCCGGCTCGCGCGCCATCGCGCCGAGAACCCTGGGGTCCGGCGTCACGCCCGCAAAGGCGGCATCGAAGGTGGCGCGGCTGATGCCTTGCGCCGTCGCGTCCTTCCACAGCGCCGCCAGAAAGCCGTCGAAGGACGGCGCGGACTGGGCGACGGCAAGCCGGCTCGGCAACACCAGCGCTCCGATCAGCAACATACGCCGAGAGATCAGCATCGAACCATTCGGCCCGTGATAGTGGGACAAGGAATTCGCGAGCGCGCAGGTTACGCCGGAACCGCGACCGCGGTCACGGCGTCGCGCCCTTGACGCGCGAGTGGGCGAGGAGGGCGCCGAAGCGGCTCGCTTCGGCGTGCAGAAATTCGCCGAGCTGATGCGGGCCCATGTGGTAGATTTCGACGCCTTGCTTGGCGAAGGCGTCGCGGACTTCCGGCACGGCCAACGCCTTGGCGATTTCCTCGTCCAGCCGCGCCACGATCGGGGCCGGCGTGCCGCCGGTTCCCATGAAACAAATCCAGGCGTCGATCTGCAGTTCCGGCAGTCCCGCTTCCGCCGCGGTCGGTATCTCGGGTGCGATCGGGGAACGTTGCGCCGCTGTCACCGCCAGCGCCTTCAACGCCCCGGCGCGGACCTGAGGGAGGAGCGACGGCATGGAGCCGACCGCCAGGTCGACCCGGCCTGCGGCCAGGTCGGGTATGGCCTGGGCGATGCCATCGTAGGGCACGAAGGTGAGATCGATATTGCCGTATTGGGCGAGCATCTCGGCGCCGAGATGATTGGGCGTGCCGATCGTCGATATGGCGATGCTGACAGACTTCGGCTTTTGCTTCGCCATGGCGATGACGTCGGTGATGTTTCCGGCAGCAAACGACGGCGCCGCGACCAGCAGCATTTTCGCCACGACCGTCATCGACACCGGTATGAGGTCGCGCTCGTAGTCGAAGCCGGGATTGGGCAAGAGCGTCGGATTGACGGACTGGTTCGAGCCGGTCGACAACAGCGTATGGCCGTCGGGCGCCGCCTTCGCCACGATCGTGGCGGCAATGTTGCCGCCGGCGCCCGGCCGGTTTTCCACCAGCACCGGCACGCCGATGGACGTCGCCAGATAACTCGCCAGGAGGCGCGGTACGATGTCGGTCAAACCGCCGGCCGATGCGGTCACCTCGAACCGCAGCGGCGCCGTGCCCGGCCAATCCGGCGGCCCCGCAAGCGCCGGCGCGGCACACATTCCGGCATACATTAAAAATGTGCCGAGCAACACCGCGTACGGCCAGACGCGGCGCGCCATCTCGGTCAGCCCCTTCGCGCCGCCCGGCGCGGCGGCGGCCGCTCCGTTTGCGCCGGTGCCGCGGCGCGCGCGGCGTTCGGGTCGTTGCCGGCGCCGGCGGCGCGCAGCGTCACACCGGCGGCGCGCTCCATGGGACGAATGACCCGGGTGACGTCGGTATCGCCTTCTTCGGCCACCGCGGTCCGCAGCGCGGCAAAGATCGCCTCCGCGAGCGGCATCGGCACGTCGTGAAACCTGGCTTCGGCGGCCAACGCCTCCATGTTCATGATCGCCAGACCGAGGCCGGCGCCGTAACTGAATTTGCGGGTCAAGACCTGCGCCGGGATTTTCGTCAAGCTCGCGTTGCTCTGGCCGCTGCCTTTGTTGATGATTTCCAGCATGGCATTGGGATCGAGGCCGGACTTGCGGCCGAGCAGCATGGCTTCGCAGGCGACCGCGAGGTTGCCGGCGGATATCACATTGTTGACGAGCTTCATCACTTGGGCGGCCCCGGCGCGTTCGCCCAGAAAGACGACCGTGCTGGCATAGTGCTTGAGCAACGGCTCGGCCCGCTCGAAGGTCTCGCGCGGACCGGCCGCCATGGTGGTGAGAAGTCCCTTGGCCGCGCTTTCAACGCCGCCGGTCACCGGGGCATCGAGCAGCGCGATGCCGCGGCTTTGCAGAGCCGCGGCAAGCTCCTCCAGGAGGGCGACCGCGTTGGTTCCGAGGTGGACGTAGGTCTTCACGCGGCTGCCGCGGGCCAGTCCGAGCGGGCCGAGCACGACATCGCGGTAGGAATCCGCGGTCGTGATGCAGGCAAAGATGATGTCGGCTTGGTCGCCCATTTCGGCGGGCGAGGCGGCGATTCTGGCGCGGCCGCGGAAGCGCGCGGTTTTGCCGATGGTGCGGTTATAGACGATGACGTTCTCGCCGCCCTGCACCAGACGTTCGGCCATCGGGCTGCCGATCGCGCCAAGCCCGATGAATCCAACGACAGTTCGACCCTGTGGCGTCATCCGCGTCGGCCTCCGACCGCTCTGCTTAACCCAAGCAGGCAAAACCACCCGGCCGTCTTTGTCGATGCTCGGGGAACGTGTAAAATGGGCATCCTGTGGATAAAGCCAAATAGGCAACCGGGGCGGGTGCCGCCCCGGCGACAGCGAGACGGTCGTGGATCTGCGCCAGCTGCGATACTTCGTCGGCATCGTCCAGGCGGGCAGCCTCTCGCGCGCCGCCGACCAGCTGCACGTTGCGCAGTCGGCGCTGAGCCATCACCTGGCGAGCCTGGAGGCCGAGCTCGACCGGCAGCTGGTCACGCGCGGCCCCAAGGGGGTCTTGCTCACCGAGGCTGGCGCCGTGCTGTACCGGCACGCCGAGGCGATCCTGCGCCATCTCGATTTCGCCAAGCAGGACGCGGTGAGCGCCCAGAACCCGTGCGGACCGGTGTCGATCGGATTTCCGGCCGCCTGGGCGGGCATCGTCGGCTACGAGTTGTTCGTGCGCATCAGGCGCGCCTATCCGCGGATCCTGCTCCATCTCACCGATGGCAACAGCGCGCTGCTCCGCGAGCGGCTGATCAATGGCCGGCTCGACGTCGCCGTGTTGTTCACCGGCCAAGCCGAACGCGGCCTGGCGGTCGAACCGCTCATGCTGGAGGAACTGTTCTATGTGACGGCGGACCCCGATCCGTCGCCCATTCGGCTTGACGACCTGGCGCAACGGCCGTTGCTGGTGCCCGGCCCCGGCAGCGGCAGCCAGCGCATTGCCAATCAGGTTTTCAACAAGCACGGGGTGACCGTCGAGTTGATCGCCGAAATCGACACCTTGAGCACGCTGCGGCGGGCCATCGCCTCCGGCATGGGCAACGCCATCCTGCCATGGTGTGCGCTCTACGACGCGGATCGCGGCGTGACGCTCAATTGCCGGCGTTTTGCCGGCGTCGATCTGGTCCGGCCCGTGGCGCTGTGCTTCTCCGAGGTCGGCCAGCGCAGCCCCGCCATCGAAGCCGTGGCGCTGACGCTGAAGAACCTAGTTCACGAGCTGATCGAGGACGGCACCTGGCAGGGCGCCTCGGTGATTGCCTTTCCGGCCGAGCTATCTCGTTTGCCGGCCCCCCCATAGCAACTCGGAATTGGACGCCTCCGGGCGGATGCCTACGCTCAACTTGAGCGGGAGCATTTCCAATGCCGAGGAACATCGATGCGGTTGATGTGCGGGTGGGCCAGCGCGTGCGCGCCTACCGGCTGGGTCGCGGCATGTCGCAATCGACGCTGGGCGACAAGATCGGCGTGACGTTTCAGCAGGTGCAAAAGTACGAGCACGGCGTCAACCGGATCGGCAGCGGTCGCCTCAAGATGATCGCCACCGTTCTTGGCACGACGGTGACGGCGCTGTTCGGCGAGGATGAGAACAGCCGCGACACCGCCGTCGATCGGCTGTTGACCGATGTGCTCTCGCAACCCTACGCGATGCGGATGCTGCGGGCTTTCGACGGCGTCAAGGATCCCAAACAACGCCGCGCCCTGGTGGTGCTGCTGGAAGAGATGGGACGTGATGCGCGATGAAATTGGGGCGGCGTAGGGCGCCGTAAGCCTCGTGCAGCCCGGCACGGGCTTGTCGGCCGCGTCGCTAGAGCCGCGACACCAGTCCGCCGCCATGGCGCTCCAGGCGCCCGGCGATCTCGAGCTCCAAGAGCACCATGCGCACCACCCGCGGCGCGGTGTTGGCGAGCCGCACCAGATCGTCGATCGACACCGGAGCCGGGCTCAACAGCGCGATGATCCGGCTGCGCTCGTCGGCGTCGGGGTCGCCGTCGGGCGCCGGCGCGTCGCCGCCCGGCTCGCCTTCGCGCGCCGGCAGCTCGACCCCGATGATGGGCTGCAGCACCGCGACGATGTCGGCGGTCTCGGTCACCGGCGTGGCGCCCTGCTTGATCAGGCTGTTGGTGCCTTCGGCACGCGGATCGAGCGGCGAGCCCGGCACGGCGAATACTTCGCGGCCCTGCTCGAGCGCCAGCCGCGCCGTGATCAGCGAGCCCGAGCGTTTCGCCGCCTCGACCACGACGACGCCGAGCGCAAGCCCGGAGATCAGGCGATTGCGCCGGGGAAAATCGCGCGCCCGCGGCTCCCAGCCGAGCGGCATTTCGGTGACCGCGAGGCCGGCCGGCAGGATGGCGTGCAACAGGTCGCCGTGCTCGGGCGGATAGACCCGATCCTGGCCGCCGGCGAGCACGGCGACGGTGCCGGTCGCCAGGCTGGCGCGGTGCGCGGCCGCATCGATGCCGCGGGCAAGCCCGGAGACCACGGCGAAGCCGGCTTCGCTCAGGCCGCGCGCCAATTGCTGGGTGATCTTGACGCCGGCGGCCGAAGCATTGCGCGAGCCGACGATCGCCACCGCGGGCTGCGCCAGCGCCGCGTCATGGCCGCGGATGGCAAGGAGCGGCGGCGCGTCGTCGATCATCTGCAGCCGCCGCGGATAGGCGCTCTCGCCGACCGCAACGAGGCGCACGCCGAGCTTGGCCGCCGCCGCGATCTCGCGCTCGGCCTGCTCGCGCGACCAGATCTGCGCCGCGCCGGCGCCGGCGCCGCCGCGGCGCGCCAGGCCGGGCAGCGCGTCCAGCGCGGCGCGCGCACCGCCGAAATGATTGATCAAGGCGCGAAAGGTGCGCGGCCCCGGTATTATGGCGCAAACGCCACAAGAAGGGAATCGTCCGGCGCCCTAAATCCTGGGGATGCCACACCAATTCAAAGCTCACCCCAAGCACCCCGCCGTCCCCTACCTGGTCCGGCTTCACGCCGACCTGGGCGGTCAGATACAGGCCAACAAGGCGGAGGCGATCCGCCTCGCCGACGCCATGCGCCACGTCGAGGCTGTGCTTAAGCTGTTCGATCCCGACTACAACGTCCGGGGCATCTCGATCCGCAGGCGGGTCACGGGCAACCCGTGGTTCAAACGGGGCACGCTATTCCGGCACGCGCTGGACGCGCTCAGGGCGGCTCAGGGGCCGCTCACGGTGCGCGAGATCGCCAACGCCGTTCTCGCGGCCAAGGGCATCACGGACGCTTCAAAACGGCAGTGGGCTGGCATCGAGGCGGGAATCAGGGCGTCGCTAGAAAGCCATGCCGGCAAGACAGTGCAACGAGTCGAAGGAGTGCCGGCGCGATGGCGAATTGTATGAGGTAGCCCCGACTGTTGGGGCTACCTCACCCTCAATTACCCTTTCCGGCGCGGTCCGGTATGGGTTGGCCCGCGCGGATGGCTATCGACCGTTTCTTGCCAATAGCTTTTCGGTTTGGGAGTTGGCGGTGCCACTTTGCCATGAACAAGCGTTGTGGTTTCGCCAGTGCGGGCGTCTTGGTAGATGCCGGATCGATCAATGATCTCTCCGGGTCTTAGGGTCCTTCGGGGCATTGGAATTGCTCCTTTCCCAAAGGGAGTGGAGCAGCCCGACTTGACTACCGACCTCAAAAGACTCAAAACATAGCGGTACTAGTGGCGAGTTCCGACGCGGGCTGCAACCGTTCGGACTCTCACGATTGGGGGCGGGGCTGATGACCCCGCCCTTTTCGTGCGGTATCCCACCTTCAATTCCGCATTTGTTCTTTAGAGTCAAGACCTAGCGCAAAATTCGGGGCGCCGACAGCCGTTACCCCCTACATATTGATTTGTGGAATAAGGGCGGATAAGGGACAATAGGAAAGGCGGCTGGTAGATATTGTATCGTGTGTCAGACCGCCGCACGTCGTCGCTGCCAATACCCGCTGAAATCGACGCTCGGCTTATTCGCCAGCGCCAGCTCGGTCAGGTGGTTCACCTGTTCGCCATTCGATGACCGGCGGTTATCCTCCCGCCAAGACGCCTCTTGCGCATACCGGAGCAAATACGCCCCGGCGATATGGTGATGGTGGCCGATCTCGGCGCGCCGCATGCGGCTGAAAAATTCCTCCGCCCAATTCGTGCAAGCGCCATCGAGCGAATAGGCTTCCTCATGGTTGATTCGCTTCATTTCAAAGCGGCTGTGCAGTTCGTTCCAGTTCGCGCTTTCGTCCGCATTGACGATGGTCCCCGGCGCAATGCGACGGCGGATGAAATCGAGCGCGCGCTTCTCGCTCTTGAATACGGCCGGCAGCGTGTTGCCATTGCGCTCGCGGATCACGATGACCGCCTTACGCTTGCCGGATTGGTGCTCGGAGAAGCGGCGATCTACGCGATGGTTTTTTAGGTTCGCGGGTTTGACGTAGCCGCCGAAATATCCTAAGTCCACCTCTGCCACCTTGCCGTCACCGCCGATGACGCGGCCTTTCAGTTCGGCCGCCATCGCTTCACGCAACTTGTGCAGCAACACGAAAGCGCATTTGTAGGAAACGCAGAGATCGCGTGACAGGGCCAGCGCCGACTTGCCCTTAACCTCATTGCAGAAGATGGCGATGGCGGCGAGATAGCAGCGAAGCGGCAACTTATGACTGGCGAACAGCGTCCCCGACGTGATCGTGAAATCCTTTTTGCAGGCGCGGCAGCGGAAGCGAGGTGCGCCCTTCAAGCGCCGGCAGTCATAGGCATCAACGCCGCCGCAGTGCGAACAGACCGGATCGCCGTTGGTATCGGCCCAACGGATGCGCCGAAAGGTCGCTTCCGCCTGATCGTCCTTCATGGTGAAAACGGACGCCAGTGAAAGGGTCTTGGCGGCTTTGGAGAGAAGGAAATGTTGGGCCATCTGCACACCTATCGTTTATGGAGGCTATCATAAATGAGAGGTATGGGCTTGTCAACACCAATCTTTCATATATGATAGCCATCAAATTCGATAGGAGGGACGATGGCCATAACCTCAGAGGCGGAATGGGCGGAACGCGCCGCCGCGTTCTTGAAGCATAAGCTGCGGGAATGTGAAGTGACTTATGTCGAGCTGGCCAAGCGCCTCAAAAAGCACGGGCTGAAAGAGACTGAGGCCAGCATCACGAATAAGCTGGCGCGGGGAACGTTCCCCGCCACGTTCTTTCTCGCCTGCTTGGCGGCTCTGGAATTGGAAGGCGTGGCGTTAGAGGAGATTTAATTCGGATTTGCTGGTGGCATGGGCGTAAAATTTGGTAACCCTCCTGGTGGAATTGGACAGGCCAATTCCGTATGTACACCCGGCATCGTTGATATTAGGTCGGCCTTTGCGGATGAACTAATATACAGTTCGTACTGCTTCGATAAAACATCCTCGTATGTGATTTTGAAGTCTGCACCACTTTTGAATATTCCTGGGTCAATATCGTCAAAAACGACGAACAATATTCCCGCCGCGAGGCCACCGATTTCAACGGGCTTTGTAGTTTTTTCGATGAGACTATCTTCCTTGTGAAACGTGACGGCGGTTGGCTGGTTTTTCGTTCCGTTGCTCGGAATGCTATTAAAAGTGAATGCTTCTGGCATTATGCCAAATGCTCCAGCATAAGTTCGGCTATTGCTCGTGGCAGTTACATGCCAATTTTTAACAATAGTCTGCATTGCCCCAGCATTGATTAGGGTGACCGAAAAAACGGCAATCGTTTGCCGGTTAAAATCACTGGGGGACCCTGCGATTACATTTAAGACGCTCCCTTGAAGATCGGGCCGGACAGTCCGTGTTCCAATGACGGAAAATATCGCTATAAAAATGAGAAACGTGCCGCCACAAAATATGACCTGTTGGCGCCACTCCTTAAGGCGATCTGTAAATATTTTTACTATTCGGTCCATTGCCGCCGTCATGACCAGCGACAGGACGACAATCTTGATAACGTCATAAGTGACGCCGTCCCAGATGGCTTGAAGCAAACTCGACATGGCCAACCTCGTGCGATTCGGCCAAATATAGGTAGAATCGAGGCTGCGGCGCCAGCGCCAGTTGTCCACCGGGCACGGAAGCGGGAAAAAGGCCTACACATCTTGCAGGCCGTGCTTGTGGCGTTTGCGCCATAATACCGCGCGGCCCGACATTGTGGCTGCGAATGAGCCGCAGCCAGTCGATGCGCTGCTCGTCCGTCAGCCGGACGTGCTCGGTGCCTTCGCTCACTTGCCCCCGTCCCGTACGCCGCATGCGGCGTCGTACCCTACCGAGGCAGCCGCGGGACGGCGAGGGGGCTCGGTCTCATTCGTCATGCCCGCGCTCGTCGCGGGCATCCACGCCTTCCTCGCATCGCAGTCAAAAGCAAGACGTGGATGGCCGGGACAAAGCCCGGCCATGACGGCCGCGGCGGTTCGAGAAGAGTAATGAGAGCGCGACCCGCGCGGCGGGGAGAAGGAGAGCGTTACGGGTAGCGGTATCCCCTTGCCCTCGCGCAGCGGTTGTCGGATGATGGCGGCGGGGCGTCTGGGGCTGGGGGAAACGTCGTGTTGCGTTACGGCGCGTTGATCGCGTGCGCGATCCTGCTCGTGGCCTGTGCCACGATCACCAAGGGGACAACCCAGCTCGTCGCTTTCGACACGCCCGGCGTGTCAGGGGCGACCTGCACCCTCTCGACCCAAGCCGGACCGCAGGTGGTCACGACTCCCGGCACGCTGACGCTGACCAAACAGTCCGAAGTCGATCCCGATCCGATGCGAGAAGGCCTGCTATGTGCCGGCATCGAGCATCGTCCCCACCAGTGCCGAAGCGATGGCGGCGGGCAACGTGATCTTCGGCGGCGTCATCGGGCTGGGCGTCGATGCCGCCTCGGGCGCCATGTACAAGTACTCGGATCAAGTCACCGTGGCGATGTCACCCGACCCGGCGTGCCGGTCGGGACCGCCGCCCTACAGTCGGCCGCCGCCGCCGCGGCACACCTCGTCGGCGCAGTGAGCGGCGGGCATGCGACGCGCGGCTGCTGCCGTTGCCATTCGCGCAAGTTGCATCCTCCTCGTGCTCGCCGCCGCTTCGTTCATCGCGCCGGCGTGGGCCAAGTGTGATCGGGACAGCATCGAGACGATTTCACAGGACGGCGATCTGATCATTCTCGCGTCCGGAGACAAATACGACGTCGCGCCGAGCGATGAAGCGACGGCGGCAGACTGGCAGGAAGGCGACGATGTTCTTGTCTGTGGCGATACGATCATCGACAAGGATCGACATGGCGAACGCGTCGAGGTCACGGCGCATTAAGACTGGCGAACGCCTGATGAGCGTCCCGCCAGGGCTTTTGCATTCAATATTTCGGGCGCGCCCTTCAGGATTGAATGCCATCGCTTGACAGTCTGTTTGAATGGGGAGTATTTTTTATGGCTGATAAAAAGTGGTGATGACGCTTTGGGGAGGTTGGTGGCGTTCGGGGCTTCTCAAGCGTCCCGTTTCGTCTTGGTGATCGGCATGTGCCGGACGCGTCATCAGCGCTGCTGAACGACGCCTTCCGATTCGCCGGCTGGCTCCAATTGCTTCCCTCAAAGCGACCGCGCGACGATAAAAGCCGCACCAACTGCGGCAGGGGCTGTTCGCATCCAGCCCCGTTGAGGGAGGCAATGAACATGTTTACCAGCAAGAATTGGCTGCTCAGGTGGGTCATGCCGGCCATAGCGATGCTTGGCGCGGCGATCGGCTGGAGTTCGCCGAGCCAGGCTTACGTTCAGCAGATCGTCATCGATCAGACAGCGACCGTCAATTATTCGCCGATCCCCCTGGGAAGCTCGACCCCCGGTAGCCCGACATCGTACACGGTGTACCAGGGCCGGATTTTTGGTGTCGTCAATCCAAGCAATCCTCTCAACTCCGTCATTACCGACATCACCAATGGGGCTCCGGTGGTGTCGGGCAGCCCGAACATCAGTTACATTGCCAACTTTCAGATTGTCACGCCGACCAATCCGGCGGCGCGCAGCGGACTGCTCATCTACGAGGTGCCAAACCGCGGCGGCAATGCGATCAACACAAGTGCCCTGATACAGGGTGCGACTTATGTTCAGAGTGGCTGGCAGGGTGACCTACTGTCGGAATGCTCGCTTGTGACGCCGGCCCCCTATCCCTGCATTAGTCTGAACTCCGGGCCTTATGGCACGCTGAACACGACCACCGGTGCGTTCACGCCTCCCACGGTACCTGGACTTATTCCCGGCACGACGAATTTGACGAGCTACGTGATTCAGGTGCCGGTGGCGACCACGGACGGCAACGCGCCGAACGGAACCAATACCATCACCGGTCCAGTATACTCGCATATCTCACCAGGTTTGAGCGGAAGCACCGCGCAACTGATCATTGGCAACTCTCCTGACGCCGGTGGTGTGTTTACGCCTTACCAGCCTGTGAGCTCGGACACCAATCAGGCTTCGCTCTGGAGCGTGGCTACGCAAACCGTCACCGACGGCGTGGATGGCCCGAAAACGCCGATCGCGAGTGCCGCATGGTCGTGGGCATACTGCCCCAACGGCTCGTCAGGCGCCGGCTACACACCGAGCACGACCTGGATTTGCCTGAACGGCGCCAACTTCAATCCGAACTTGCTCTATGAGATCTCTTTCACGGCGGCGAACCCATTGGTGCTTGGCGTTGGCTATGCCGCGACGCGAGATTTCGTCTCGTTTCTTCGTTTCGGCACGACGGCCCCTGGCGGGGGTGCGAACCCGATCTCGGGGAGCATCACCATGGCGATGGGCATTGGTGGCTCGCAGTCCGGTTCATTTCTTCGCGGCTCGATCTTCTATGGCTTCAACGAGGACGAAGACGGCCGCATTGTTCTGGACGGCAGCTGGCCGGAAGTCGACGGCCGGATGTTGTGGCTGAACCAGCGTTGGGCGCAGCCGACCGTCCTGACACAGCTCAACATGGGCGGTGACGAAGCGCCGGTCTGGTGGGCGGACTTCCCGAACCAGGCCCGAGGCCTTCCGGCCGACGGCATCCTCCATCGCTGCAATGCGACCGGGACCTGTCCGCAGATCCTGGAAACCTTCGGCGAGCTTGAGTGGTATGGCGAAAAAATGGGGCCGGACTTCACCGGCTTTTGCGTCGTATGCACCACCGACATCCCGGTGCCGTCGAACGTCTATCGGTATTACTATCCCGGCACCACGCATGGCGGCGGTTCGGGTGGCTTCACCTGGACTGCTCCGCCGACGACGTTGCCGGTAAGCGCCGGCCAAATGTTTCCTTCCAATCCCAATCCGGAGACGCAATCCAACAATGCGCTGCAGGCCGACTTCATAGCCTTCTTGATGAACGGGACGCCGATGCCGGCCAGCTTTGGCGGACCGGGCGGCACCTATCCCACGCTGGCGAGTGCCGAGCTGGCGCCAAATACCGCCTCGGCTACGGGATTTCCGAACATCCCAAGCTTTCCCTACGGCGGCAACAATGCTTGGCCGCCGTTTGTCTATAACTTCGGTCCCGGCGTAAACTACGACCAGGAGACCGGCGTTCCGACCATCAACCCACCGATCGTCCAGCAGGTCCTTACGCCATATGTTCCGACTGTAAATTCCGACGGCAACGACAACGTCGGCAGCGATCCCTCTGTGCTATTCCAGGCACCGCTGGGGACTTATACCGGCTGGAACATCATCCCGGGTCCAACAAGTGTAAATGGCCCTTATGTAGGCCAACAAGACAGTCTGTCGGGGGGTTATTGGCCCTTCTATCAGACGGCAGCGCTGCGCACCACCGCCGGGGATCCGCGCCCCTCGCTTGAGGAGCGCTACGGCACCCACCTTGGTTACAGCTGCGTTGCGAGAGTGGCTGCGAACAGAACCGTCGCGAAGCGCTTCCTGCTCGCGTCGGATGCAACAACACTGATGTCGCAATTGACCGCGAGCAACGTGCTGACCTCGGGCTTCACACCGACGGCGGCCGATGCCAACCTCGCCAATAACATTCTGTGCGGCTTGACCGTCGCCCACAACTTCAATGGCGACGCCTTCAGCGATATCCTGTGGCGCGACACCGGCGGCGACCTCGCGGTCTGGCTGATGAACGGCGGCACAATCACCCAGTCGGCGGGCGTGGGCACTGTGCCGGGGAACTTCTCGGTCGTCGGCCAGAAGGACTTCAACGGCGACGGCAATGCCGACGTCCTGTGGCGTGACACGACCGGCAACGTCTCCATGTGGTTCATGAACGGCGCTGCGGTGGCGTCGACCGCCGCAGTCGGCAACGTCCCCAACAACTGGGGCCTCTACGGCACCGCCGATCTCAACGGCGACGGCAAGGGCGACCTGCTGTGGCGCGACAACGACAACGGCACGGTGGCGCTCTGGCTCATGAACGGCGCCACCGTCGCCTCGAGCAAAAATCTGGGCGCGGTTCCCGCCACCTGGACCATCGTCGGCGATGCCAACGGCGGCATTCTGTGGCGCGACACGGCCGGCGACATCGCGCTGTGGACCGTGCAGAACGGCCAGGTGACGGGTTCGGCCGCGCTCGGCACCGTGCCTGGCAATTTCGTGGTCCAGGGCGTCGGCGATTTCAACGGCGATGGCTCCATCGACATCCTGTGGCGGGATATCGCGTCCGGCACGCTGTCGATCTGGTTCACCAACGGCACGAAAGTGACGTCGGCGGCGAGTGTCGGCGTGCTGCCGAGCAACTGGAACGTCGCCGCGGTCGGCGACTACAACGGCGACGGCTACAGCGACATTCTGCTGATCGATACCGCGGGCGACCTTGCCGAATGGCTGATGAGCGGCGCGACGGTGTCGTCGTCCGTCGGCGTCGGTAACGTCGGCACGACCTGGACGGTGCAGAACGTCAACGCCCAGTAATCCGTGACCCGCTGCCCACAAGGCAGCGGGCCGCGATTGTGGCAAGCACGGCCTGACGCTGAGCCCCTGGAACGAATACTCCCCCTGGGCCAGAGCCGTGGCGAAATGGCGTGCGCGTCTTGCAAGGCGCGCACCGCATGGTTCCGCTTCGCTTTATCTGACGGGCATGAAGCCAAAACGACGATCGGGCTCGTGCCACTGTTCGGCAATCGACTGGCAGGCTGCCTTCGTGTGGCGGCCTCTGTTCCGTCACGGATTCGGCGGTCTGTCGGAGAAGCCGTTAGGAAGGCGATGAACCCGCTTGAATGCGAAGCGTCCCTCGAAAGGTGGATCCTTCCCAATATATTTTCGGACCACCTCTTTCAATTCTGCGACTAATTTCTCGTCATAGTCGGGGTGGCGGTCGTCGTACACTTCGACATCGGTATAGACCTGCAAATATCTGTCGCAGTTCTGATTTGCCGTGGCGTTGATTCCCAGAATGTGGGGATGCTCTAACTTCATATGCTCCCTCCTCGCGTCCTTTCATAATTAGGACAGCTCTATACTGAAATCAGGACAATTGCCGCGGAACTTGGACAGCACCCATCTGTCGGCACCGGCCCCTTCGGGACTTGATTCCACAAAAGGGACCAGCCACCCATGGAATAGGGATCAGTCAGGAGGTGACCCGGCGGTATCCGTAAAGCCATGCCGCGATGTATGTTCCCAGCATGCCAAGAATGAACCCGGCAGAAAACACGTTGATAGTGTGCAGCCGTGGCGTTCCTGTTTGCCATGCTATGGCGTTGAGCGCAGCGAGAACGATAACGACGCCGATCCCGTAAGCGGTAAGCGTGCGCATCCGACGATCCTTCCTGCTTGTCGCCGCTCCCCTCCCAATGCAGGAGATGGGACATTCGCCGCACCGGCAAAAGGGGCATCGATCAAACAGGTCTCCTTGGATTACCGGAACTGGCGGTGGCGTTGGGCGGGGCCGGTGGTCGGCTTCGTCGGGACTGCCTTGAGCGACGATTGCGGACCCAATCGAGGCGCGCCCCACCTTCGAGCCCCGGCGCTGAACGTCTCTATTCTGTTGACTATTAGTCCCGTTTCGGATACGAAGCGCATCTCGCTCACGTCAAGGACGTCAGCCGGCGACCCCGGCTGATGGAGCGAGTGCGGTGCCCGCGGGCGGCGGCTCGTCACCGCCGCTCCCGGGCGGCTCGGGCATCATGCCTGCCGGCACTATGACCGGCATGCGAGGTGCATCGCTGCAACCGGGGCCGGCGCCGGCGGGGGTAACCCGCCGCTTAGTCGGCGCCACGTCCCGGGAAGCCTGGCCCGAGCTGAGCCTAAGGGATGCGCGAGTCCCTCTGGCGAGAGCCGCGGTGGAACGCCGGAAGGCGTGCTGCCCCCTCCCATTCCCTCCCCCGCACGCGGGGGAGGGTCAGGGTGGGGGCAGCGCCGCACCGCAAGGTGCGGAGGATGATGCTCAGCGTCTTTCGGCGTTCCGCTTCCTTTTTCTTTCGTAGCCCGGATGGAGCGCAGCGTAATCCGGGGATTGAATTGAAGCGTCGAGTCCGCCCCGGATTTCGCTTCGCTCCATCCGGGCTACAAGTACGTGCCGGGCCTGATCGTGATGAAAACCGGTGCCACCGCCGGCCAAGTCTGACGACGATCATGCTCTGAAGGGCTTTTTGGAAATAGCGAATGAAGGTTTCTTCCCCCTTCGCCACGCACCATTCACCACTCGCCATCTTCATAACTCGGACATAGGTGTCGCGAGAATGAGATTGCATTGTCGTCTCGCACTGCGCCGCACCGGCTCCGTGGCGGACGACTTCGTCAACAAATCAGCCGGGCAGCTTCGCGACCAACCACAAGCGGCGGAGTGGGAAGGTCGCGTTTCCCCGAGGGGGCCGCCGGGTTCGCTGCGCCGATCTGCCGGATCATATAATATCGCAAGCGCCGCGTGATTCTCATTCGCCAACGAGGGCAAGTCCATGCCGGGGCACCAGCCAGTTTTGCTCTCAGGCCCGCAGGCGCTTGGCGGGCGGTTCGGCCGCGCCGCGACCCGACGCGCAATCCACGGCCAATGAGATGAACGGCCTGACGGCACCGGGCGGACGTCGCAACGGCAATCGGGCGCGCGCCGCCATGCCATCACGCATCTGGTTGCCGACGATGGGCGCCCTTGCGATCGCCATTGTGGGTATTTGGCCGCGAGCGGCCAGCGCCCAGCAATCGGACAGCGCGACGCCGCCGGCGCCGTCCACGGCGACCAGGCCGGCGCCGCCGAACGACCCGGCGTCCTCGTTCGACGTCAATGGCGGCGCCTCGCTCACCAGCGACTACAATTACCGCGGCTATACGCTGTCCGATCACCGGCCGAGCGCTTCGACCAATATCGAAGCGACGTACAATGATCTTCTTCGCCGGCGTGAACACGGCGTCGGTGCAGATGCCGAAACTCTCCCAGTTTCAGATGACGAATTATGCCGGCATCCGTCCGGTGTTCGGACAGCTCACCGTCGAAGCCGGCGTCGCCTATTACAGCTATCCGGGAAGCGGCATCGATATTTCATACCCGGAATACTACGTGGCGCCGACCTATGCCCTCACACCCAAGCTTACCGTCGGGCTGAGCACATATTTCGCGCCCGACTACAGCCGTACCGGCGCATGGGAAAATTACAACGCGATCCAGTCCAAATACACTTTCGAATTCAGGGCTGTCGTTCTCCGGCGAACTCGGTCACCAGGGCTTCGGCACCGCCAGGGCGACACCATCTTTCCCGGCCTATGCGCTGCCGGACTACACCTATTGGAACCTGGGATTGTCCTACACCTACAAGGTCCTGACGTTCGATCTGCGCTATTTCGCGACCACGCTGTCGAAACAAAGCTGTTTTTTGATAACCGGAACCGGGCGGCCCGACACCGGATCGAACGGCTGCGATCCCGCCATCATTGCGACGATGTCGTGGAATGCGAGCCTGTCTGACCTGAAATGAACGCGCCGCGGGCTTCGTGCCGTTCGCACTGCGCTCGACGGCCCGTTCGCGACAAAGATCGTACGTCACGCCGTTGTCAATTCCGTATCGTCGGTTCGCTATTTTCTCCCACGCGCTCGGCGCCTTGGGCGAGCGCCTGCAATTTGGCCCAGGCGATCTGCGGATGGGTGCGGCCGCCAAAGCCGCAATCGGCCCCGGCTATCACGCTCTCGGGCCCGACCAGATGGGCGAAGCGGCGAATACGCTGCGCGACCAATTCAGGGTGCTCGATACCGTCGGTCGCATGCGAGATCATGCCGGGGATGAGGATTTTGCCCTCCGGCAGCTTCACGTGCTCCCAGACCGCATATTCGTGCTCGTGCCGCGCATTCGCCGCCTCGATCAGATAGGCCTGTGCGGCCACCCGCAGCATGAGGTCGACCAGCTTGTCGAGCTCGATATCGAAGGCATGCGGGCCGTGCCAACTGCCCCAGCACAGATGATAGCGAATCCGCTCCTGCGGCAGGCCGCGAAGCGCATGGTTGAGCGCCTCGATGCGGACCTCACAATATTGTCGATAGGCATCGAGGCCCATCTGGATTCCGATCCGGTCCCAGAGCGCCGGCAGCCAGGCGTCGTCGACCTGAAGGATGAATCCGGCAGCGATGATCGCCGCATATTCCGTCCGCATCGCTTCCGCGATCGCGAACACGAACTCCTCTTGGGTCTTGTAGTATTCATTGCGCCGATAGGGCTCGAGGCTCGCTGGCGCCGTGGTGGTGATGAAGGCCTCGGTCTCTGCCCCAACCACGGAGCGGAAAATCTCGATCTCGCGCTCGAGCTCGGCCTCGCCGCGATAACTGATCGGGCCTGTGGCGACCCAATGCGGCCGCGAATGCTTGATCTGGCCGCCCGGCTCGTAGAACAGCGTGCCGCGCTCCGCGGCGAAGCGGTAGAAGTCGGCGAATTCCTCGCGATCCTTGCCCTGCAGGATGAGCGGCCGGCCGCCCGCGGGCGGCCGCGCCTCGAAGCCGGCAAAGCGGTTGTCGACGTAAGACAGCCAATCGCCGCCCTTGGTGTATTCGCCTTCGTTGATGATATCGATGCCGATGTCGCGCTGGCGCGCCACCACCTCGGCAACCGAGCGGCGGAGCGTGGCATCATCCTCAGCAGCGGCGCGATCCGTGCCATCGGGACGCGGCAGACTGCCGACGTGGGTGGTCAGGATCCTGCGGCTGGTGCTTCGCTTCATTCCTGCGCTCATGTTTGGCGGCTGCCCTGCAAATGGACGTCAGGCTTGCCGCGAGAGCTCCGGGAAGCCGGCGCGCTCATACGCCTGGTCGATCAAGCGAACGGCCTGCGCGCAGTCGTGCACGCTGATCGGCGGCGGCGCGCCGCGCCGCCAGTGGTCGAGCGCATCGCGCAGGGCCGTGTAATAGGGCGCGGTGACGTCGGTACCCGGGAAGGTCTCGTCGCCATCGGCGGTGGCGAGCTTCATGATCCCGTCCTTCATGGTGAGAATGGCGTCGCGGCCGGCGATCTTCCATTCGCCGTCAGTGCCGTCACGGGGGAAGCCGTTGCCGACCTCGACGGTGCCGAGAATGCCACTCGCCGAACGGAGCGTGACCGAAGCGTAGTCCTCGACCGGGCGTTCATGCGCGCGCCGGCTCAATTGCGCACCGGTGATCTCCGCCGGCTCGCCGGTCAGGTGGAGGAACATGTCCAAGCCGTGGGAGCCCAGGTTCCGGAGGCAGCCGCCGCCGGCCTCGGCGGGATCGAGCATCCAGGCACAATCCCAGGCCTGGTAGCGTGCCGGCCCCGGCCGGTTGATCCGAACGTAGATATGCGACAGCGGACCGAAGCGTCCCGCCGCGAGCAGTTCGCGGGCGCGCGTGGCGAAGGGCGCGTAGCGCTGGGCCAACGGGACCGCGACGAACGCACCGAGCCGGGCCGCCTTGGCGGCGACGGCCGCCACTTCGGCTGCGTTGATTCCCATCGGCTTCTCCATCAGGAATGGATAGCCCGCATCGAGCAGGTCGTGGGCGATCGCCGCCATCTGCCGATGCCGCCCGAGCGCCACGACGAACGCGGGCCGGGTCGTCGCCAGCATCTTTCGGTAATCGGTGAAGGCAGCCGGGCTGCCTACCGCGGCCGCTCGCTTCGCGACCAGGCCGGCGTCGGAGTCCTGGATGGCGACCAGCTCCACGTCCGGCATGGCGACGAGGTGGCGCAGGTAGGCGGCGTCGTTGAGCGCATGCCAGTGACTGACCTCGATGGCGGCGACGCGAATGGTCATGAGTACCCTTTCATGGTCGACCGACGCTTAATTGGCGTTGAGGTTCTGCACCTGCCAAGTCGGTCCGACATTGCTGATGGCGAGGGACGACGAGACTGTTGCTCCATTCATCAGCCACAGCGCCAGATCGCCGGCGCTGTCGCGCAAAAGAATGTCGCTGTCGCCATCGCCGTTATAATCCCCGATCTGGGCGACGACCCAGTTGCTCGACAGCGTGCCGACGCTCGCCGCCGACGTAACCTGCGCGCCGTTGGTGAACCAGACCGACAGCGCGCCGGAATTGGTCTCCCGCCACAGAATGTCGATATAGCCGTCGCCGTTGAAATCGCCGACGCCCTGGATCACGAAATTGCTCGGCACGGTGCCGAGGGCGGACGAACTCGCGACCTGGCCGGTCTGGACGGCCCACAGCGCGATGTCGCCGGCCGTATCGCGCCACAGAATGTCGCCGTTGGCATCGTCGACGATGCTCCAGCTCGTGGGAATCGCGCCAAAATTTGCGGTCGAGGCGACTGCCGCGCCGTTCATGAACCAGACCGCCACGGTGCCGCTATTGGCATCGCGCCACAGCAGGTCGCCCTTGCCGTCGCCGTTGAGATCGCCGGTGCCATAAAGGGTCCAGTTGCTGGTGACGTTGCCGACCGCGGCAGCCGAGGCAACCGCGGCGCCGTTCATGAACCACATGGAGAGGTTGCCGATCGCGTCACGCCAGAGGACGTCGGCGTCGCCGTCGCCGTTGAAGTCCTTCTGGCCGATCATCGCGATGTTGCTCCGCACGGTACCGATGCCCGCCGCCTGCGCGACCGTGCCGCCGTTCATCAGCCAGACCGCGAGGTCGCCGCCGGTATCGCGCCACAGGATGTCGCTGTTGCCGTCGCCGTTGAAGTCATGGACCGTCGGACCGCCGGTGATCGCGAACGCGCGGTAGTCGAAGGCGCGGTTCGCGCCGCCGTCGCAACCGTTGAGGAAGTATATTCTGCCGGACTTGTAGGTATGCCCTTGCGGGGCGTTGGGCGACATCATGGACGGGTACCACCCGTCGAACTGGGCGCCGCCGTCGCTGTTACCCATGCACGGGTTGTAGATGGGGTTCAGCGAGCCCGCGACCATCTGGGGCGCCGTCCAGTTCTCCAGGTCGAGGCTGGTCGCGGTCGCGTAGTACCACGCCGCCTGACCGGTCGGCTGCGTGTTGATGCAGACGAAAATCATCACATACAGGCCGAGATCGTCGTTGTGGCTGATCGAACCCTGTCTTTGGTTTCCGGCGCAGCCCCGCGAGGGCAGTGGAGAACTGTCCACCCCGCCGATGCCATCCTGGCTGAACGCGCCGTTGTACCATTTGTGAAACTGCAGCGTGCTCTGTCCGTCGGACACGACGTTGTCGGTCACCAGATTGGCGCGCGCGATCCGCAGCATGTTGTCGGATGGCGCGCTCGGCGGTCCGAGATATTCATAGAGGATGTAGATGTAATTGCCGTCGATGTAAGCGGTCGGGATGGCATCGCCGAGATTCATCGGCGGATTCTCCGGACTCGTCGGCTCCGGCATGGCGATTTTGAGGACCGGGTAGCGGTTCGTGCCGCCGAATTCGGCGGCGATCGGCGCCGGCCAGGTCTTGCCATTGTCCGCGGAGCGGGCCAGCCCGGCCGTCGCGTAGTAGTCGAACTGATTGACTCCGCCGGGGCAGTGATTCTCGGCCTCGTAGATCATGATCAGATTTCCGGGCGGAAGCGTCGGGTCCTGCACCACCGTCCCAGGTCCCACATAGTTCTCGTCGAACGCGGTGTCGTAGGTCGGATTGCATGACGAGAACGAGACCGGAGGATTGATCACCTGCTCGCCATAGCCCAGCGCTGTCGCGAAACTGAATGTCTGCAGATCCTGGGTCTGCAGCACCACCGCGCCTCCCATGCCGCCTTGAATCGCGCTCGATGCGAAAACAAGATAGCCATCGACCGGCGCAGACGGCACAAAGGTCACGTGTTCGTCGGGAAAGCTCGGCAGGTTGCCCGGATAAGAAGTCGGGTTATCGGCGCCTACCGAAAAAGTGCCGATCTGCGCGCGCGCCGCCCCGACATCCATCGCCAGTACGATTGTTGCGGCGACGACGAGCGCGGTGGTCGCGGATACGCTTATCGACCTTGCAAACACCATGTTCGCTTCCTCCCGATAAACGTCAGTGGGAATACTTCCAAGCCGCAAACTCTAAGCGATTCGGTTCGATCCCAGTGCAACGAAACACCGCCCGCCGATGACAGGAAGGCCGCGCCGGCATCGCAGGCAAGTAGCAGTCCCGATTTACGATTTACAAATGAACTGACTAAGGAATTGAGTTTCATGCGCTCTATTTCGACGGCGCCGTCTTGGCGCATGCGAGGCCCGCCACAGCAAACCTCGAGCGCACAGGCGTCGCCAGGACGGCTTAACATTGCACGAAGTAACGGTTGCAAACCGACCGGCGAACCCGCAGAGTTGCCCAACCATGCCGCGGATCGGGGGCGGGCGTTCCCGCGCATGGGGGACACCATAATTGGGGGATGCCCTGGCTAAGCGCGCGTTTCGTGTAGCCCTGATCAAGCCGTCGCATTACGACGCCGACGGCTACGTCATCCAATGGTGGCGCTCGACGCTGCCGTCGAACAGCCTCGCCAGCGTCTATGGGCTGATCGAGGAATGCGCGCGCGATCGCGTGCTCGGGCCCGAGGTCGACATCGAGATCGAGGCCGCCGACGAGTGCAACACCGTGGTCGACGTCAAGGCCGTGGCCAAGCGCATTGCCGCGGCCGGCGGCGGCATGGTCGGGCTGATCGGCGTGCAGTCGAACCAGTTTCCGCGCGCGCTCGATCTCGGCCGGCAATTCCGCGCGCTCGGTCTTCCGGTCGTCATGGGCGGCTTTCACGTCAGCGGCTGCATCGCCATGCTGCCGAGCCTGCCGGCCGATCTGCAGGAGGCGCTCGATCTCGGCATTCATCTGTTCGCCGGCGAGGCCGAGGGCCGCATGGCCGAAGTGTTGTGCGACGTCGCCGCGGGCCGGGCCAAGCCGATCTACAAATACCTCAACGATCTGCCCGAGATGGCGGCCGCGGTCTATCCGATCCTGCCGCGTTCGGTGGTGACGCGGGTCGCCGGCCACTATTCGAGCTTCGATGCCGGCCGCGGCTGCCCGTTCCAGTGCAGCTTCTGCACCATCATCAACGTGCAGGGCCGCAAATCGCGCTATCGCACGCCCGACGACGTCGAGGCGATCGTGCGCGCCAACGCGGCGCAGAACATCACGCGGTTTTTCATCACCGACGACAATTTCGCCCGCAACCGCAACTGGGAACCGATTCTCGACCGCCTCATCGAGTTGCGCGAGCGCGACAAGATCAACATCAAGCTGTTGCTGCAGGTCGACACGCTCTGCCACCGCATTCCGGATTTCATCGAGAAGGCGGCGCGCGCCGGCTGCACGGCGATCTTCCTCGGGCTCGAGAACATCAATCCCGAATCCCTGATGGGCGCCAAGAAACGCCAGAACAAGATCTGGGAATATCGCGAAATGCTGCTGGCGTGGCGCGCCCAGAAGGTGATGACCTATGCGGGCTATATCCTCGGTTTCCCGACCGACACGCCGGAAACGATCGCCCGCGACATCGAGATCATCAAGCAGGAGCTGCCGGTCGACATCCTCGAGTTTTTCTATCTGACGCCGCTGCCGGGATCGGAAGACCACAAGACCTTGCACATGCGCGGGGTGCCGATGGATCCCGACATGAACAAATACGATCTCGAGCACGCCTGCACCGCGCATCCGCTGATGGCGAAGGCAACCTGGATGCAGGTCTACGCCGACGCCTGGACGCGCTATTACACCGACGCGCACGTCGAGACGATCATGCGACGCGCGGTCGTCTCCGGCATCAACCGCACCAAGATTCTCAATTCGTTGACGATCTTCGCCGGCGCGGCGCGCATCGAAGGCGTGCACCCGCTGCAATTCGGCTTCCTGCGCCGCAAGATTCGCACCCAGCGGCGCCACGGCATGCCGGTGCCGAGCGCCTTGGCGTTCTATCCGTGGCGCGTCGCCGATTTTCTCAAAGTCACCGCGCGGTGGCTGCGGCTGATCTGGCGTTATCGCCGCATCATGGCGCGGGTGGCGGCCGATCCGGCGGCGCGCAGCCACTTCGACGAGGCGCTGCGGCCGCATACCGCAGGGGGCGAAACCGACCATTTCGTCGAAGTCTTCGCCGACAAGATCCCGCACACCCACGGCGCCCCGGTGCGCGCCGCGGCGCCGGTCGAGGCTTCGGCCTAGCTCCGCCGTCCGATCTTGCTTTCGGTGCCGCCGACGAGGCGGGCGATATTGGCGCGGTGCATGATCCACAACAGCGCCGCCAGCAGGAGAAACAGCATGGCTTCGGCGCGTTCGGAATGCCACCACAGCAGTGCCGGCGTCGCCGCGCTCGCCGTCAGCGCGGCCAGCGACGAATAGCGCGTGGCCGCCGCGACCGCGAGCCAGATCACGCCGAATGCGGCCAGCGCCAGCCACAGCTTGAGGCCCAGCAGCAGGCCGATGAAGGTGGCGACGCCCTTGCCGCCTTTGAAGCCGAGCCAGACCGGAAACAGGTGGCCGAGAAATGCGCCCAGCGCGGCGGCCAGTCCGGCATCGCGGCCGAGGACATGACCGGCGACGACAACCGCCACGGCGCCCTTGAGCATGTCGCCGACGAGCGTGGCGGCGGCGAGGTCCTTGCGGCCGGTGCGCAGAACGTTGGTCGCGCCGATATTGCCGGAGCCGATGGAGCGGACGTCCGGCGCGCCGGCGAGCCGCGTGATCAGTACGCCGAACGGGATCGAGCCGCACAGATAGCCGAAGGCCAGCGCCGCGGCATATGCGGGCAGGAGCGACCAGTCGAACGGTTGCGGCATGGCGGACGGGCGGCGGCGCGTTCGTTCAGCCGGCGCGGCTGTGTCGCCGTGGCTCGCGCGGCGCAAAGCCGGCGGCGACCGCCTCGGCGGCGTTGCGGTAGATCACAAGATGCTTGAGCCGCTCGGCCGGGGCCTGAGCGAGCGTCGTCAAGTCGGGCGTAAAAGTCTTCCGCGGCGTATCGGCGACCACAAGCTGCGCAGTCGCATCATCGGCGACGTCCTTTTCGCAATACACGCAGCGCAGCTTGCAGCGTTGCGCACCGTCCTCTTCGACCACGTAGAACTTGTTGGCGGCGTATTGCCGCTCGGCCGGATCGCCGGTGATGCAATTGGCATTGTCGCATTGCAGGCCGGTGCCGATGCGTTGGGCGTAGACCGGATAGTTCGGCTTGGCGAAGCCGCCGTTGAATTGGTGCAGCGACTTGTCCGGGTGCAGGTTGAGCATCAGCGCGATCAGCGCCATGCGCACCGGAACGCCGTAGGCGGCCTGCTGGAAGTAGATGGCGCGGCGGTCGCCGTCGAGCGAGGCGTCGAGCTCGTTGACGCGCGGCAGCGGGTGCATGACGCTGGCGTCCGAGTACTTCGCCTCGTCCAGGAATTTGGCGTCGATCTTCGGATATGGCCGCTCTTTTTCGGTCCAGCGTTCCTTTTGGAAGCGGGTGACATAGACCGCATCGATCTTCTTCTGCACCAGGAGCCCGTAATCGATTTCCGGATCGGGAATGAGCGACAATTGATGCGGCTGGTCGGCGGTCACGTAGAGCGCGTCGATCGAGCCGGCCTGCGCCTGTGCCGGATCCTTCGACACCATGCGACAATGGAATTCCTCGCGCAGCCGCCGAGCGACGTGGTCCGGTAGCTCCATACCGGGGGCGGGCAGGGGATCGATGGTCGCGCCGAACCGCGCCAGAGCGTAGACGAAAGAATGGATGGTGCGGCTGCCCTTGAGGTCGCCGGAAATCGCGACCTTCATGTTCTTGAGGCTCTTCTTCTTCGATTTCAGGGTGAACAGGTCGCACAGCGTCTGGGTCGGGTGCTCGTGACTGCCGTCGCCGCCATTGATTACCGGGATTTGCGAATATTCGGCGGCGAGCCGCGCCGCGCCGTCGCGCGGATGGCGGATGACGACGACGTCCGCATAGTTGGAGATGACGCGGATGGTATCGGCGAGGCTTTCGCCCTTGGCCGCGGAGCTCGCCGCCGGATCGGCGCTGGTGATGTTGGCGCCGCCCAACCGCAGCATCGCGCTTTCGAACGACAGCCGCGTGCGCGTCGACGGCTCGTAGAACAGGCTCGCGAGGATGGATTTGGCCGCCAGATTGGTGCTGCGCCCGATCCGATAGTGGATTTTGGGATCGGCGAGTTCCTTCAAGAACCCCTGGGCCAGCGAAAAGATCGTCTCGATCTCGGCATTGCTGAGGTCGTTGATCGAAATGAGATGGCGCGTGAGCGGCTGGGTTTTGGTCATTAAAGCGCTGCTATAGGCCCAAGACCAACGGTCCGGCAAGCCCGCCATGGCGACATTGGCGCGCCATGCACCGGAACATTGCCGGCAACGACCATGGCGGCTTTGCGCTCTTGGATTCTTCTTCCGTTCAGTACGTCGGCCAACAGTCGTGGAACATGTTCGCCACGTTCGGGTTTCCGCGACGGAGATGGCGCGGGGTGGGAACCCTGCAACGCTCGAAGGAGACGAAAATGTTAAAGACATTCCGGCGCGCCGCCGTCATGGCGGGACTTGCGGGCGCCCTCTCGCTGGCCGCCGTCACGAGCAGTTCCGCCGCCCATTGGGGCGGATGGGGCCCGGGTCCCGCGATCGGCGCCGGGGTGGCCGGCTTGGTGCTCGGTGCCGCAGCCGCGGCCGCCGCATCGCCCTATTACGGCTATTACGATTACGACGCGGGCCCCGTCGTCGCGCCCGGGCCGTATTACGATGCGCCACCGTATTACGCGACGCCTTTACGACGCCGGTTTACGGGACGCCGGCTTACGGGACTTGGCGGCGCCGCGGCGATTGCCATTTCTCGATCCGCGGCTGCTGACAGCGTCGCCGATCATCGGCCTTCGCTCGCGCGGTCCGGCGTCGTCGCGGCGGCTTTCGCCGTCGACGGCGACTGACGCGTTTTGAACGATCGAGGACGTGAAACCCATGACGTTGATGGAGGCACACATGGCGTTCGATACGATGCGGCGATACGTGGCGGCGGCGGGTTTGGCCGCCGCGCTCTCACTTGGTGTCGTGCAACCTGGCGACGCCGCCGTACGCTGGCACGGCGACCGTGCCGGTGGGCAGTATCAGGGACTGTACAATTACGCCCCTGGCGGCGAGGACTACCAGTCCCGCAACGGCACGCCGTTCGGTCCGCCCGACCCCGCAAGTTGCGGCGGCTATCGCTGCTAGTTGCAGGCCGGCGGCAGGCGTGCGAGCCGGTCGAGCGCGCCCTGGAGGATGTAGCTGGCGGCGTGCTGGTCGATCACCGCCTTGCGTTTGGCGCGACTGGCGTCGGCGGCGATCAAGGCCCGCTCGACCGCCGCGGTCGATAACCGCTCGTCCCACAGCGCTATCGGCAGCGGCGTAAGCTTGGCGAGATTGCGGGCAAAAGCGCGAGTCGATTGCGCCCGCGCGCCTTCGCTGCCGTCCATGTTGATCGGCAGCCCGAGCACGAAGCCGACCGCGCGCCGCTCCGCGGCAAGGCCGAGGAGGCGCTGCGCGTCGGTCGTGAAGCGTTGGCGCGCAACGGTTTCGACCGGCGTCGCCAGCCGCCGATCCGGATCGCTGGCGGCGACGCCGATGGTCTTGCTGCCGAGATCAAGGCCGATCAGCGCACCGCGCGCCGGCAGCAGCGCGGCCGCATCCGTCAAGTCGAGCACGGGCATGACTGCGCCCGTTAGCACGTCGCGCGCAACCTCGCCAACGCCGGCCTATCGCGCGGCACGCGGCGCGATTATGGTGACGCGCGCGCACCATCCAGGAGCCGCCATGCGTTTTTCGATTCTCGCCACCGCACTCGCCCTCGCCATGTCGCAACTTGCCGCGTCGCAGCTTGCCGAAGCCGCCGAGATCAAAGTCGTCAGCGGCGGCGCTTTCAAGCAGGTGCTGCGGCCGCTGGTCGCGCAATATGGCAAGGCGAGCGGCAACACCGTCGAGGTGGCGTTCCAGACCGTCGGTCAACACCTCAAACTGATCCAAAGCGGCGAGGAACAGTTCGACGTTGCGGTGCTGACGCCGGACGCGATCGACAGCCTCACGACACAAGGCAAGATCGTTCCCGGCAGCCGCGCCGACCTAGCCAAGACCGGCGTCGGCGTGGTCGTGAAGGAGGGCGCGCCAAAGCCCGACATCGGCACCGTCGAGGCGTTCAAGCACGCGCTGCTGGCTGCGAAGTCCGTCGCCTTTATCGATCCCAAGGCCGGCGGCTCGAGCGGCATCTATGTGGAGAAACTCCTCGATCGGCTCGGCATCGCGGACGCGGTCAACGCCAAGGCGGTCCTGGTCCAAGGCGGCGAAGTCGCGAGCCATATTGCCGACGGCGAGGCCGAGATCGGCATCCACCAGATCAGCGAAATCCTGCCGGTGAAAGGCGCCGTGCTGGTCGGCCCGCTGCCGGCGGAAATCCAGAACTTCACGGTCTATGCCGCCGGTGTCGCGGTGGCCGCCAAGAACGGCGCCGCGGCGCGCGACTTCGTCAAGTTCCTGTCGGGTCCCGCCGCCCTGCCGATCATCAAGGCCAAGGGCATGGAGCCGCCGTCCCCGTAGCCGCCACCGGTCAAACGCCCAGCGGCCGCCAAAAAAGCCAACGCCCGCACGAGGCGGGCGCTGACCGATGGGGTATGGGAACCCCGGATCGACGAGGCGTGGAAGGCTCAGACCTGCGCGTGTTCCCAAGCCAGCCGCGGAATGTCGGATCGGGTAATCCCGATATCGGCCAGTTCACGGTCGCTCAGGCTCGAAAGCTCCTGCACGGCTGAGCCATAACGCTTCCAGGCATGGAGGAAGCGCACGATCGACAAAAGCATTTTGCGATCCTTTCGTTGTTCTTGAATCTGCCGGATATATAGGTGGACTATGCTGCGTCGCAAAATGGAACTGCTGCAGTGCAGCTAGGTGAGAGGCGCATGCCTCGCGCAATAAATTTATAATAATTGTAACAACAACAAGGGATTTAAGGCGCCTCCCTTACGGCGGCACCTATGCGTCATGACCCTGACGCAATGCTTGTAGCCGGCACCTCGTAGATTCGCTTGCCGATCAGGGATGCCGATCGCCGCCGTTACGCGCCGAAGTTCCGCGCAAGTTCCTGCGCTACGCCCGCTTTCCGCCATCGGACGATCCCGTCTCTGCCGTACTCGCCCGCCCATAATCGGCGGGTGTTGTGTCAGTCGGGAAGGGTTGTCATGGGGACTACTCAGGATCACCGGAAGTGTGCGGAAGAATGCGTGGCGATGGCGCGGTTGTCGCAGCAAGACCGCGACAAGGCGCTCTGGCTCACCTTGGCGCAGTCTTGGGTGCGCCTTGCCGAGCATGTGGCGCGCGTCGAAACCGGCGGCGAGGAGCCCGCCGAGGTCGACGGCGACAATATCCATCTATTTCCGACGGCCGAACCGGTGGAGCCGGTCGAATCCGAGTGAATGTGCCTGGCGCGCTCTCAAACGCCGAGAGCGCGCCGGGCGAACATCAGGTCACTGTCCGTGACTTGCCAGCACCTGCTGGCACGCATTGCTGATTTTTGTGCGATTGCTTTGCAGGCAGGACAGGATGGCGAAGACGTCGTCCTGTCCGTCCTCCCTGACGAGTGTCTTGCAATATCGCATCACGTCCGGATGGCACGCGGTGCGCTCTTGATCAGTGCCTTGCATCGGCGTTTTGACCGGCGGCGGCTGCGGCGGCATCTGCGCGCGCGCGGCAGTCACGACGATGAGCGCGAGAGCGATCGTGTAGACGCATGTACGGATCATAGTTCCCCCTCTTCAGGGCATCCGGCCCAGCACCTCAATCGCGAAACTATCTCACACTTTCTTGGCGGCAGGCAGTGCGCCCGGGCCACGGCCGGATTATTTGTGACGCGGCAATGAAAATCCGGGTTGCAGCGTGATCAATCGGTGACACCGGGTTTTCCTTGCGCACGCGCATGCCGTGGCGATAAACCTCGCAGCACGGGCGGTTAGCTCAGCTGGTAGAGCGTCTGCTTTACACGCAGGATGTCGGCGGTTCGAGCCCGTCACCGCCCACCAACCTTCGCAAGCATAGCGGTCGCGAAGGTTGCTCCGGCATGGACATGGCTCCGTGCGCAGGCGACCGCACCCGCTCTATTTCGCGTGGCTGGCGAAGCCCGCTAAGCGCCCCAACACGATAGCGCCCGCTTGCCTCGCTGCTCCGGCCGAGCAGGGGGCAAGCGGGCACGCATCGCCGCGTCACGCGCGATCGGCTTTTGCGGCCGATCCGCTGGCCGGCACGACCGCTTGATCAGATCGCTTCCTTGAGTTCCTTCGAAGCGCGGAAGGCGACTTTCTTGCTGGCCTTGATCTGGATCGGTTCGCCGGTCGCCGGATTGCGTCCCATGCGCGCGGCGCGCTTTCGCACCTGCAGGATGCCGAGCCCGCCGATGCGGATGCGCTCGCCCTTTTTCAGATGCTTGACGATGTTGCCCACCAAGCCGCCGAGGATGGCCTCCGCCTGCTTTTTTGAAAGTTCATTATCTTCCGCAAGGCTTGCCGCAAGATGCTTCAAAGTCACGGTCGTAGCGGTTGTTTTGACTGCCATAAAACCCTCCTCGATGAGCGGTAGCGCGCGAAAAGCGCCGCCACGGCGAAGCAGTTAGACGATTCGGCTGCGGCTGACCACGCTTGTTTTGCCGATTCCACCGATGTTTTCTGCATGCCGGGCGTATCTGCGATCACTTCATGGCGTGTGTAAGGCAGGCCGAAAAGGCCGATTCGAGGCCTAAATCCTTGACTTGCGCGAAGCTGCGCCTTAACTCCCACGGCGCCCGCGGGGGCGTAGCTCAGTTGGTTAGAGCGTCGGCCTGTCACGCCGAAGGTCGCGGGTTCGAGTCCCGTCGCTCCCGCCAGTTTTCCTGTTCTGCCAAGGACTTAGCCGCAGCCGGTGACCGGCCGCCGCAGCCTGCCGCGTAAGCCCATGACGGGACCGCGGCAGCGCTCGCCGAGGCTCAAACCGGCTCCAGAATCTCGTCCTGTTTCGGCCGGAACCGGTAACGCGGTATCGCGTCGAGATCGGTCCCGGTAACGCGGATCACCCATGCTTTGTGGGGGTGAGCGGTCGAGTGGATAAGTCCGGACGAATAAGCCCGCGTCTGCCCGGGACCGAGCGGATAGGCGCTGGCCTTTTGCAGCACCGCATTGGCCTCCGCGGCCGGGTTGACCCGCCGCCACTCCGTCATCTCGGTGACGCCGCGCGCGGTTCCGTAGATCGCCCAGGAGGCGCCATGGCTGTGCGGCTTGCCGACCTTGCCGCCCTCCTGCATGTGCGCCAGAACGTACACGTCGGTTTCCGGGTCATGCCAAAGCTCGCGCCGGCCGATCGGCGTGTCTTCGCAAAACGTCGCGCTGACGAACGCCGGATTGGCCAAAAGCGCCGAGAGCTTTTCCGCGATCTCGGGCAGGCCGTTTTCACCCTTGGCCTTGAGCGTCGCCGATAGATCAGTGCAAAAATCGGGAAGCGTATACGGCATGGTCCTCTCCTTGAGCGTGGCCGGCGGAGTTGGATGAAGAGCTGGATTATTGCTGGTCCTGCCAGCCCGCGCTCAAGCAAACAACTTGGGCTTCGCAAAGGTTCAACACAAGCCGGTATGATATGGCTTTCACATAAAACCGGCGACTTCAACGCCGACTGCAAGAGGCTCCGGCAGGAATGATTAGATAGGGCTCACGCCGTCGCCTCCGCGTGCGATCGCCGCACTCACCGGCGGTCCTGCCACCGCCAGTCTCTAGGCACACGATCCACGCGCTGCTATGCTCGTCCGGGCTGATTGTTGCCGCGGTTCGTGATGGGGGCAATCCATGCGGAAGAACCATGCGCGCGGTACCTGGGCATCGCGTGCCGGCGTGGCGCTTTTGTCCGCCATCTCATTGATTGTGGCATCGGTGCCAGGGGCCTCCGCGTCGCCCATTACCGAATATGCAGTCCCGACGAGCGTCGCCTTCCCAGAGGTTATCGTCACGGGCGCGGACGGCGCACTGTGGTTCACCGAATATAATAGCAACAAGATCGGGCGGATCACGACCGGCGGTAGTTTTACCGAATATACCGTTCCTACCAGCTTCGCCGACCCAAACGGCATCGCCGTGGGCGCGGACGGCGCGCTGTGGTTTACCGAGACTGGCGCCAGCAAGGTCGGGCGGATCACGACCGGCGGGACTTTTTTCGAATTCACCGTCCCGACGGGCAGCGCTGGCCCAATTGGCATCGCCGCGGGCCCGGACGGCGCGCTGTGGTTTACCGAGCGCGACGGCAACAAGATCGGGCGGATCACGACTGTCGGTGACTTTACCGAATATCCCGTTCCGACGAGCGCCGCGCGGCCAGGGAGCATCACCGCGGGCCCGGACGGCGCGCTGTGGTTCACCGAGTTTACCGGCGACAAGATCGGCCGGATCACGACCGGTGGGACTGTTACCGAGTACGCCGTTCCTACGGCCAGCGCCGACCCAGACAGCATCATCGTGGGCCCGGACGGCGCGCTGTGGTTCGCCGAGTTTAGCGCCAGCGGCAACAAGATCGGGCGGATCACGACTGGCGGTAGCTTTACCGAATACGTCGTTCCGACCAGCGGCGCCGCCGCAGCTAACATCACCGCAGGCCCGGACGGCGCACTGTGGTTCACCGAGGAAGACGGCAACAAGATCGGGCGGATCACGACCGGCGGGACGTTCACCGCCGAATACATTGTTCCCACCAGCAGCGCCAGCCCATATGGCATCACCGCCGGGCCGGACGGCGCGCTGTGGTTTACCGAGGTTGGCGGCAACAAGATCGGGCGGCTTGCTCCTTCCATCGTGCTGACCGACACCCACGACTTCAATGGCGACCACATGAGCGATATCTTTTGGCGCGACTCCAGCGGCGACCTCGCGGCGTGGCTGATGAACGCCGGTACCGTCTCGCAGTCGGCCGCTCTCGGCACGTTGCCGTCAAGCTATTCGATCATCGGCCAGCATGACTTCAACGGCGACGGCAAGGCCGACATCCTCTGGCGCGACACCAGCGGCAACGTCTCGATGTGGTTCATGAACGGCACCGCGGTCGGCTCGGCCGCTGCGGTCGGCAACCTGACCAGCAACTGGACGCTCTATGGCACCGGCGACCTCAACGGCGACGGCAAAGGCGATCTCTTGTGGCGCGACAGCAGCACCGGCACCGTGGCGGTCTGGTTCATGAACGGCGCGACGGTTGCGTCGACGGCGGTTTTCGGCGCGCTGCCCAGCACCTGGACCATCGTCGGCGACGCCAATGGCGAGATAGTGTGGCGCGACAGCGCCGGCGATATCGCGCTGTGGGGCGTGCAGAACGGCCAGGTAACCAGTTCCAGCGGGCTCGGCACCGTCACCAGCAATTTCGTCGTGCAAGGCGTCGGCGACTTCAACGGCGACGGCAAGATCGACATTCTGTGGCGCGATACCAATTCCGGCGTGCTGTCGATCTGGTTCACCAACGGCACGCAGGTTACATCGGGTGCGGGCGTCGGCACGCTGCCGAGCATTTGGAGCGTGGCGCAGGTCGGCGACTACAACGGTGATGGCAACAGCGACATTCTGTTGCTCGACAGCGCCGGCGACGCTGCGATGTGGCTGATGAACGGCGCGGCGGTGTCGTCGTCCGTCGGCATCGGCAATGTCGGAGCGACCTGGCAGGTGCAAAATCTCAACGCCAACTAAGGGCTTCTGCGCCGCCCGCCTCAACGCCACGCCGATTTCTCTCCTGGCCCAGGGTTTGTTCTCCCTCGTCCGAGCCCTTGGGAACCGCGTCCGCTAAGATTGCGCGTAGGGCAACGCTTTCGTTGCATCCAAAGTGGATCACCAACGCGCAAGATCAGCGGCGCCAGCAAGATTAACCCGGATGATTTGAGCCGCGGTTCATGACGGGGGTAATCCGATGCCTGAGATGCCATGCGCATTCCGCTGCGGCGCAGGACTTCTGTCCGCGACCTTGCTGCTGCTCCTGGCCTTGGCGCCAGCGACCGCCGCCTCGCCGATCACTGAATATTCGATCCCTCAGAGCGGCGCCTACCCAGAGGGCATCACCCTCGGCCCGGACGGCGCGCTGTGGTTCGCCGAGGAGAGCGGTGAGAAGATCGGTCGGGTCACGACCCGCGGCATTACCGAATATGCCGTTCCTAGCGGCCCATTGTATATCACCGCGGGCCCGGACGGTGCGCTGTGGTTTACCGACCTCGGGGGCAACCACATCGGGCGGATCACGACGGCCGGTGCTTCTGTCGAATACACCGTTCTTACTAGCGGCGCCTTCCCATGGGGCATCACCGCGGGCCCGGCCGCCGACGGCGCGCTGTGGTTCACCGAGATTTACGGCAACAAGATCGGGCGGATCACGACCGCCGGCACGATCATCGAATACGGCATTCCTACGGGCGGCGCCCTCCCCATGGGCATCACCGCGGGCCCTGACGGCGCGCTGTGGTTCACCGAGAGTGGCGCCAACAAGATCGGGCGGATCACGACCGGCGGGACGTTCACCGCCGAATACATTATTCCTACGGGCGGCGCCGGCCCAGATGGCATCACCGTGGGTCCGGACGGCGCGCTGTGGTTCACCGAGGATGCGAGCGGCAAGATCGGGCGGATCACGACCAACGGGGTGATTACCGAATACGCCGTTCCCACCGTCGACGCCGGCCTGGCCGGCATCGCCGCAGGCGCGGACGGCGCGCTGTGGTTCACCGAGAATAACGCCAACAAGATCGGGCGGATCACGACCGGCGGTGTTTTTACCGAATACGCCGTTCCGACCATCGGCGCCCGCGTAATTGGCATCACCGCGGACGCGTTCGGCGCGCTGTGGTTCACCGAGAATGCCCCCAACGCCAACAAGATCGGGCGGCTTGCCGCTTCCATCGCGCTGACCGCCACCCACGACTTCAACGGCGATCACCAGAGCGACATCATCTGGCGCGACACCGGCGGCGATATCGCGGCGTGGCTCATGAACGGCGGCGCAATCTCGCAGTCGGCCAGTCTCGGCACCTTGCCGTCAAGCTACGCGATCGTCGGCCAGCACGATTTCGACGGCGACGGCAAGGCTGACGTGTTGTGGCGCGATGCGAGCGGCAACATCTCGATGTGGCGCATGAACGGCGCCGCGATAGGCTCGGCCGCCGCAGTCGGCAACCTGACCAGCAACTGGACGCTCCACGGCACCGGCGATCTCGACGGTGACGGCAGGGGCGACCTCTTGTGGCGCGACAGCAATACCGGCACCGTGGCGGTGTGGTTCATGAACGGCGCGACCGTCGCCTCGACGGCGGTTTTCGGCGCGCCTCCCAGCAACTGGTCGCTGCTCGGCGACGGCTACGGCGGCGTGCTGTGGCGCGACAGCGCCGGCGACATCGCGCTGTGGGGCGTGCAGAACGGCCAGGTGACGAGCTCGGTCGTGCTCGCCACCGTCACCAGCAATTTCGTGGTGCAGGGCGCCGGCGACTTCAACGGCGACGGCAAGGTCGACATCCTGTGGCGCGACACCAATTCGGGCGCGCTGTCGATCTGGTTCACCAACGGCACGCAGGTGACGTCGGGCGCGAGCATCGGCGCGCTGCCGAGCAACTGGAGCGTGGCGCAGGTCGGCGACTACAACGGCGACGGCATGAGCGACATTCTGCTGCTCGATGCCGCCGGCGACGTCGCGATGTGGCTGATGAACGGCGCCACGGTATCGTCGTCGGTCGGCGTCGGCAATGTCGGAACGACCTGGCAGGTGCAGAACCTCAACGCCAACTAATCCGGACCGAGCCTGCACCCGGATTCTAGTCGGGGCGCGCCGGGATCGCCGACTGATCGTCAGCTTACGATTGAGTATCGACGCCGGGCAGCGCCAGGCCGGCATTTCCGGCCCGTGGCCTTACGGTCGCGTCAGCGCTTGCAAAGCCCGCTTTTGAGTTGCCATACGGCATTGGCCTGGGCGATGGCGATGACGTCGTAATAGAGCCGCTGTTTCGGATCGTTTTTGGACATAAAGGTGATCTGACACAAATAGCGGCCGGCGGCCGGCGGGTCGCAACTCGCCTCGAGCACTTTGAGCCCTTTGTCGTGCAGTGCGCTGCCGCTGGCCTCCTCTCGCTCGTAAGCCGATTGGATGATGGCCACGTTTGGCGTCGGGGCGACGCCGCAGGAAAGGCCAAAAAGCGGGCACATCCAAAGGACGAAGTTGGCCAGCCACATCGCGATCACCCAATTGGGTCGCTGACATTCATGCGAGTTTGAGCTCGCGATTTACAACCATGCAGGTCCCTGCCTGGGCGACGACAACCGTCGATGCGCTGCGCTTCAGCTTGGAACGATTCCAGAAGGTTGCGCGGCTTGGTTCCGCAGGCGCTGATTTCGACCATTGCTGTCAACTGACCTTCGCAAAAGAAAACTACAGTTTGTTGTACCGATGTTTGCTCGCCGGTGACAACCCGCCGCTCCGGGGCATAACCCTCCAACCAACGTTGATGCGCAGATCGGCGACTACGATGGCGACGGCAAGAGCGACATTCTGTTTCTCGACAGTGCCGGCGATGCCGCGATGTGGCTGATGAACGGCGCGACGGTGTCGTCATCCGTCGGCGTCGGCAGTCGGGCCGACTTGGTCGGTGCAGAACACCAACGCCAACTAGACACGATGCGATCAGGTCCGCTCGTTCCCGCGAACGCGGGAATCCAGCGGGTATAGGCTGACGCTGCGGTGCTGCACTGGGTCGCCGCTTCGGCGGGACGAGCTGTTCCGCGACCGGCACGGACTTTCGCCTTTCCAAAGCCCCTCGGAAATGTAACCTTCTGCCGTCGCGCCGCCGGCGCGACGTGTCGAAGTCCGATCGCGTTCGCCGGCACCTTTGCGTCTACCGCGGGCGACGACGCACAAGTTCATACCCTTAAGACATCGGCAAGCGGCGCCCTGGGTCTATAGGCCAGGGCGATGGTTTTTTTGCGGAGGCGATCATGAGCAGGTTCAGTTCGGCAGGCCGGGGGCGAAGTCGGGCAAGCATCATGGTGCACCAGTCGCCGATCGCTCGGCTCTGCCGTCCCATGGCGATGCCGGTCTTGCTTGCAGCCGCACTGGTCTGTGGCGGAGCGGGGACAGCCTCGGCAAGCCCGCCCGAGCTCAGCAAGCGTTTCGGCGCGACGTCTATATCAGTCGACGGCAGCATCACCCTCTTCTTTGAGATTCTCAACGCCAACAATTTTTTGATGAACAACATCGCCTTCACCGACACATTGCCGAGCGGTCTGATCGTTTCGACGCCGAACGGCCTTTCCGGATCGTGCGGCGGCACGGTTACGGCCCCGGCCGGCGGTGCCAGCATCAGCCTGTCGGGCGGCACGATTGCGCAGACCGGTCTCTGCGACTTCCAGGTCAACGTCACCGCAACCAGCTTCGGCGCCAAGGTCAATACCACCAGCACCGTCACGGCCAGCGAGGGCGGCACCGGCAGCCCAGCAACGGCATCCATCAACGTGACGGTCATCAGCGAATATCCGGTGCCTACGAGCAACGCCCAGCCAAGGGGCATCACCGCGGGCCCTGACGGCGCGCTGTGGTTCGCGGAGTATGACGGCAACAAGATCGGGCGGATCACGACTGGCGGTACTTTGACCGAATACGCCGTTCCGACGAGCGGCGCCGGCCCACAGGGCATCGCCGCAGGCCCGGACGGCGCGCTGTGGTTCGCCGAATTGTTAGCCAACAAGATCGGGCGGATCACGACCACGGGCGGCATTACCGAACTCACCGTGCCCACGGCCAGTAGCCAGCCCACAGGCATTGCGGCAGGGCCGGACGGGGCGCTGTGGTTCACCGAGATCAACAAGATCGGGCGGATCACGACCGGCGGCGCGTTTGCCGAATATACCATTCCGACCAGCAATTCCGGTCCAACGGACATCACCACGGGCCCGGACGGCGCGCTGTGGTTCACCGAATTTTTCACCGGCAAGATCGGGCGGATCACGACCGGCGGGACCATTACCGAATACGTTGTTCCTACGAGCAACGCCCAGCCAAATGACATCGCGCCGGGGCCGGATGGCGCACTGTGGTTCACCGAAAATGCAAACAAGATCGGGCGGATCACGACCGGCGGGGTGATCACCGAATATGCCGTTCCTACGAGCGCCGCCTTCCCGGAGGACATTACCGCGGGCCCGGACGGGGCGCTATGGTTCGCCGAGGAGGCCGGCAACAAGATCGGGCGAGTGACAACGGGCGGTATCTTCAGTGAATACGTTATTCCATCGAGCAACGCCCAAGCACAGGACATCACCGTGGGCCCGGACGGCGCGTTGTGGTTCACCGAGGGCAGCGCCAAGATCGGGCGGCTGCCAGCTTCCATTGCGGTAACCACCACCCACGACTTCAACGGCGACAGAACGAGCGACATGTTCTGGCGGAACACCAGCGGCAACCTCGCGGTGTGGCTCATGATCGGCGGCGGCGTCTCGCAGTCGGCAGGGTTTTCCGCCGTGCCGTCAAGTTTCTCGGCCATCGGCCAGCACGACTTCGACGGCGACGGCAAGGCCGACGTGCTGTGGCGCGACGCCAGCGGCAACGTCTCGATGTGGTTCATGAACGGCACTGCCGTCGCCTCGGCCGCCGCTGTCGGCAACTTGACCAGCAACTGGACGCTCTTCGGCACCGGCGATCTCAACGGCGACGGCAAGGGCGACCTCTTATGGCGGGACAGCAGCACCGGAACTGTGGCGGTCTGGTTCATGAACGGCGCGGCGGTTGCCTCGACGGCGATTTTCGGCGCGCTGCCCAACACCTGGACCATCCTCGGCGATGCCAACGGCGAGATCCTGTGGCGCGACAGCGCCGGCGACATCGCGCTGTGGGGCGTGCAGAACGGCCAGGTGACGAGTTCCACCGGGCTCGGCACTGTCACCAGCAATTTCGTGGTGCAGGGCGCCGGCGACTTCAATGGCGACGGCAAGGTCGACATTCTGTGGCGCGACACCAATTCGGGCACGCTGTCGATCTGGTTCACCAACGGTGCGCAGGTCACGTCTGGGGCGGCTGTCGGCACGCTGCCGAGTAACTGGAGCGTTGTCCAGGTCGGCGATTACAACGGCGACGGCATGAGCGACATTTTGTTGCTCGATGCCGCCGGCGACGTTGCGATGTGGCTGATGAACGGCGCGGCGGTGTCATCGTCCATCGGCATCGGCAATGTCGGAACGACCTGGCAGGTGCAGAACGTCAACGCCAACTAATCGGAAAGTTTTGATCCAAACCAGGGCGGAGGCGAGTCTTCGTCAAAAGGCCTTTGGAACTTTTTTTGAGCTTATTGGAGCTTTCCAAAGCGTCTCGGAAATGTAATCGTCGCCATCGAGCCGCCGGCACGACGTCTCGAAGACTGGTCAAGTTCGCCGGCAGCTCTGTTTCTACCACGGGCGACTACAGCACGTTCAACCATAAGAATTAGCCACGCGCCGTCTGGGCCGGAGCGGCCGGAGCGGTGCGTTTTTGGCGGGGGCCATCATGAACGGATTAAACGCGGCACGCCGCGGGCGAACGCGCGCAAGCATTGCGCGTCAATGGCCGATCGCAGGGATTTGCGGTCGTCTGGCGATACCGGCCTCGATCGCGGCCGCGCTGTCCTGCGGCGCAGCGGCAACGGCCGCCGCGTCGCCCATCATTGAATATACCGTCCCAAGCGGCAATGCCTACCCGGAAGGCATCACCGCCGGTCCGGACGGCGCGCTGTGGTTCACCGAGGAGGGTGGCGCCGGCAACAAGATCGGGCGGATCACGACCGCAGGGGTGATCACCGAATACACAATTCCGACCAGCAACGCCAACGCATTTGGCATCACCGCAGGTCCGGACGGCGCGCTGTGGTTCGTCGAACCCGGCGGCAACAACATCGGGCGGATCACGACCGGCGGTGTTTTCACCGAATACGCACTTCCTACCGTCGGTGCCGGCCCACAGGGCATCGCCGCGGGCCCGGACGGCGCGCTGTGGTTCACAGAGGGTAACAGCAGCAAGATCGGGCGGATTACGACCGGAGGGACGATTACCGAATACCCTATTCCGACCTTCGACGCTAACCCAGTGGGCATCACCGCGGGGCCGGACGGCGCGCTGTGGTTCACCGAATATTACGGCGACAAGATCGGGCGGATCACGACCAGCGGGACGATGAGCGAATACGCCATTCCGACCAACGGCGCCGATCCATACGGTATCACCGCGGGCCCGGACGGCGCGCTGTGGTTCGTCGAATCCGCCGGCGGCGCAAAGATCGGGCAGATCACGACCAATGGGACGATTACCGAATACGCCGTTCATACGCCCGGCTCCGTCCCATTGGCCATCACCGCCGGCCTGGACGGCGCGCTGTGGTTCACCGATTATGGCTCCGCCGGCGACAAGATCGAGCGGATCACGACCGGCGGCGTGATTACCGAATACACTATTCCTACGAGCCAAGCCCACCCCTATGGCATCACCAGGGGCCCTGACGGCGCGCTGTGGTTCACCGAATCTAGCGGCAACAAGATCGGGCGGCTTGCTCCTTCCATCGTGCTGACCGCCACCCACGACTTCAACGGCGACGCCATGAGCGACATCGTCTGGCGCGACACCAGCGGCAATCTCGCAGCGTGGCTGATGAACGGCGGCACCGTTTCCCAGTCGGCCGCTCTCGGTACCGTGCCGTCAAGCTTTTCGATCATTGGCCAGCACGACTTCGATGGCGACGGCAAGGCCGACGTGCTGTGGCGCGACGCCAGCGGCAACGTCTCGATGTGGTTCATGAACGGCGCCGCGGTCGCCTCCGCAGCCGCTGTCGGCAACCTGACCAGCAACTGGACGCTCTACGGCACCGGCGACCTTAACGGCGACGGCAAGGGCGACCTCTTGTGGCGCGACAGCAGCACCGGAACCGTGGCGGTGTGGTTCATGAACGGCGCAACGGTCGCCTCGACGGCGGTTTTCGGCGCGCTGCCCAGCACCTGGACCATCCTCGGCGATGCTCAATGGCGAGATCCTGTGGCGCGATAGTGCCGGCGACATTGCGCTGTGGGGCGTGCAGTACGGCCAGGTGACGAGCTCAAGCGGGCTCGGCACCGTCACCAGCAATTTCGTGGTGCAGGGCGCCGGCGACTTCAATGGCGACGGCAAAATCGACATTCTGTGGCGCGACACCAACTCCGGCACGCTGTCGATCTGGTTCACCAACGGCACGCAGGTTACCTCTGGAGCCTTGGTCGGCACGCTGCCGAGCAACTGGAGTGTGGCGCAGGTCGGCGACTACAACGGCGATGGCAAGAGCGACATTCTGTTTCTCGATGCCGCCGGCGATGTCGCGATGTGGCTGATGAACGGCGCGGCGGTGTCGTCGTCCGTCGGCGTCGGCAATGTCGGAACGACCTGGCAGGTACAGAACCTCAACCCCAACTAACGGAGAGTTTGATCAAACCAGGGCGGGGGCGAGCCTTCCCCAAAACGCCTTTGGAACTTTTTTTGAGCCTATTGGAGCTTTCCAAAGCGTCTCGGAAATGTAATCGTCGCCATCGAGCCGCCGGCGCGACGTCTCGAAGACTGGTCAAATTCGCCAGCAGCTCTGTTTCTACCACGGGCGACTACAGCACGTTCAACCATAAGAATTAGCCACGCGCCGTCTGGGCCGGAGCGGCCGGAGCGGTGCGTTTTTGGCGGGGGCCATCATGAACGGATTAAACGCGGCACGCCGCGGGCGAACGCGCGCAAGCATTGCGCGTCAATGGCCGATCGCAGCGATTTGCGGTCGTCTGGCGATGCCGGCCTCGATCGCGGCCGCGCTGTCCTGCGGCGCGGCGGCAACGGCCTCGGCGGCGCTCCCGACCGGCGCCTTCACCGAATATTTGATCCCGAGCGGCGACGACGCAAATGGCATCACCGCGGGCCCGGACGGCGCGCTGTGGTTCACCGAAACTACCGACAGCAGGATCGGGCGGATCACGACCGGCGGTGTTTTTACCGAATACGCCGTTCCGACGAGCGGCGCCTACCCGGGCTCTATCACGGCCGGGCCGGACGGCGCGTTGTGGTTCACCGAAATTGACGGCAACAAGATCGGGCGGATCACGACCGGCGGTGTTTTTACCGAATACGCCATTCCGACCAGCGGCGCCGTTCCAGGTGGCATCACCACGGGCCCGGACGGTGCCCTGTGGTTCACCGAGAGTAGCGCGAACAAAATCGGGCGGATTACGACCGGCGGCGTTTTTACCGAATACGGCGTTCCGACCAACAGCGCCGTCCCAAGTGGCATCACCGCGGGTAGGGACGGGGCGCTGTGGTTCACCGAAAATAACGTCGACAAGATCGGGCGGATCACGACCGCCGGTGTGGTCACCAACGAATACGGTGGGCTTGTAAGCGGCTCCCAACCAGGAGCGATCACCGCGGGGCCGGACGGCGCGGTGTGGTTCACCGAGTTCAGAGCTAACAAGATCGGGCGGATCATGACCGGCAGTAATACGACCTTTGTCGAATACGCCGTTCCCACCGGTGGCGCGCAACTAAACGGTATCGCCGCGGGCCCGGACGGGGCGCTGTGGTTCACCGAATATGCCGGCAACGCCATCGGGCGGATCACGACCGGCGGTGTCTTTACCGAATACCAAGCACCGACGGGCAGCACTGGCCCACAGGGCATCACCGCGGGCCCGGACGGCGCGGTGTGGTTTGCCGAAGCGCTCCACTCCAGGATCGGGCGGTTTGCTGCTTCCATCGTGCTGACCGCCACCCACGACTTCAGCGGCGATCACCGGAGCGACATTTTCTGGCGCGACACCAGCGGCACCGTCGCGGTGTGGCTGATGAACGGCGGCGCCGTCTCGCAGTCGGCGGCTCTCGGCACCCTGCCGTCAAGCTATTCGGTCATCGGCCAGCATGACTTCAGCGGCGACGGCAAGGCCGACGTGCTGTGGCGCGACACCAGCGGCAACATCTCGATGTGGCTGATGAACGGCGCCGCGGTCGCCTCAGCCGCCGCGGTCGGCAACTTGACCAGCAACTGGACGCTCTACGGCACCGGCGATCTCAGCGGCGACGGCAAGGGCGACCTGCTGTGGCGCGATGCCAATACCGGCACCGTCGCTGTGTGGTTCATGAACGGCGCGTCGGTTATCGGGACGGCGATTTTCGGCACGCTGCCCAGCAACTGGACCATCCTCGGCGATGTCAATGGTGACATTCTATGGCGCGACACCGCCGGCGACATCGCGCTATGGGGCGTCCAGAACACCCAGGTGACGAGTTCGAGCGGGCTCGGCACCGTGACCAGCAATTTCGCGGTGCAAGGCGGCGGCGACTTCAACGGCGACGGCAAGATCGACATCCTGTGGCGCGATACCAATACCGGCGTGCTGTCGATCTGGTTTACCAATGGCACGCAAGTCACGTCGGCGGCAGCGGTCGGCACGCTGCCAAGCAACTGGCGGGTGGCGCAAGTCGGCGACTACGATGGCGACGGCAAGAGCGACATCCTGTTGCTCGATACCGCCGGCGACGTCGCGATGTGGCTGATGAACGGCGCCACGGTGTCGTCGTCCGTCGGCGTCAGCAATGTCGGGTCGGCGTGGACGGTGCAAAATGTCAATGCCAATTAGGCGGGCTTCTATGTCGCCTGCCTCGATTGGCCGGGTCGCCGCCCTTGCCTCGACCGGCAGGCGGCAAATCGGAAGGTTCGCGTTCGAGTTTGGAATTGTTGGCTCGTAACGCGCCACTGGCGGGGGAAAGTCCCATGCATAAGATGCTGTACTCGTTCCGATGCGGCGCGGCACTTTTGCCCACGATCCCGTTGCTGCTCTTGGCGTCGGTGCCAGCAGCCTCCGCCTCGTCCATCACCGAATATGCGATCCCGACGAGCGGCGCCTTGGCACTTGGCATCACCGCGGCCCTGGACGGCACGTTGTGGTTCACCGAATATAACAGCAACAAGATCGGGCGGATCACGACCGGCGGGAGCATTACCGAATACGCCGTTCCTACCGGCGGCGCCGGCCCAGACGGCATTACTGTGGGCGCGGATGGCGCGCTATGGTTCACCGAATCTAACGTCAGCAAGATCGGGCGGATCACGACCAGCGGGGCTTTTACCGAATACGCCGTTCCGACGAGCAACGCCGGCCCAGAGGGTATCACCGCGGGCCCGGACGGCGCGCTGTGGTTCACCGAGTTGAACACCAACAAGATCGGGCGGATCACGACCAGCGGAGCTTTTACCGAATACGCCATTCCCACCAGCAACGCCGGCCCATTTGGCATCACCGCGGGCGCGGACAACGCGCTGTGGTTCACCGAAAATAACGTCGACAAGATCGGGCGGATCACGACCGCCGGTGTGGTCACCAACGAATACGGTGGGCTTGTAAGCGGCTCCCAGCCAGGAGCGATCACCGCGGGGCCGGACGGCGCGGTGTGGTTCACCGAGTTCCACGCCAACAAGATCGGACGGATCATGACCGGCAGTAATACAACCTTTGTCGAATACGCCGTTCCCTTCAATCCCAATTACCCAGGCGGCAGCGACCCAAGTGGCATCACCGCGGGGCCGGACGGTGCGCTGTGGTTCACCGAATCCGATGGCAACAAGATCGGGCGGATCACGACCGGCGGGATTGTGACCGAATACGCCATCCCTACCAGTGCCGCCGCCCCACAGGGCATCACCGCGGGCCCGGACGGCGCGCTGTGGTTCACCGAGTATGACAGCAACAAGATCGGGCGGCTTGCTGCTTCGATCGTGCTGACCGCCACCCACGACTTCAGCGGCGATCATCAGAGCGACATTTTCTGGCGCGACACTGGCGGCAACCTCGCGGCGTGGCTGATGAACGGCGGCGCCGTCTCGCAGTCGGCGGCTCTCGGCGCGGTGCCGTCAAGCTTCTCGATGATCGGCCAGCATGACTTCAGCGGTGACGGCAAGGCCGACGTGCTGTGGCGCGACACCAGCGGCAACATCTCGATGTGGCTGATGAACGGCACTGCGGTCGCCTCCGCAGCCGCGGTCGGCAACTTGACCAGCAATTGGACGCTCTACGGCACCGGCGATCTCAGCGGCGACGGCAAGGGCGACCTGCTCTGGCGCGATGCCAATACCGGCACCGTCGCTGTGTGGTTCATGAACGGCGCGTCGGTTATCGGGTCGGCGAATTTCGGCACGCTGCCCAGCAACTGGACCATCCTCGGCGATGTCAATGGTGACATTCTATGGCGCGACACCGCCGGCGACATCGCGCTATGGGGCGTCCAGAACACCCACGTGACGAGCTCGTCCGCTCTTGGCACCGTGACCAGCAATTTCGTGGTGCAAGGCGGCGGCGACTTCAACGGCGACGGCAAGATCGACATCCTGTGGCGCGATACCAATACCGGCGTGCTGTCGATCTGGTTCACCAACGGCACGCAAGTCACGTCGGCGGCAGCGGTCGGCACGCTGCCGAGCAACTGGCGGGTGGTGCAAGTCGGCGACTACGATGGCGACGGCAAGAGCGACATCCTGTTGCTCGACAGTGCCGGCGACGTTGCGATGTGGCTGATGAACGGCGCGGCGGTGTCGTCGTCCATCGGCGTCAGCAACGTTGGGCCGACTTGGTCGGTCCAGAACACCAACGCCAACTAAAGGGAGCCGGCCGCTCTTGACGGTCAGCGACGCCGCCCCGTCCTGGTAGGTCCGGCGGTGCAGTTTGGGGGCATCATGAGAAGGTTGAATTCGGCGTACCGCCGGCGAACTCCTGCAAGCATGGCGCACCACTTGCCGATCGCTCGGCTCTGTCGTCGCCTGGCAATGCCGGTCTTGATCGCCGCCGGGCTGGTCTGCGGCGGAGCGGGAACGGCCTTGGCGATAAACCCGTCCGCGCTCAGCATAAGTTTTGGCGCAGCGTCCCTAGCGGTCGACGGCAGTACCACGCTCGTCTTTCAGATTATCAACACCAACGTCGCTTTTTCGCTCAACTAACGCTGCCTTCACCGACACATTGCCGAGTGGTCTGATCGTTTCGACGCCGAACGGCCTTTCCGGATCGTGCGGTGGCACGGTTACCGCGCCGGCCGGCGGTACCGGCATCAGCCTGGCGGGTGGTACGCTAGCACCGTCCGGCCTCTGCATTTTCCAGCTCAACGTCACCGCAACCAGCTTGGGCGCCAAGGTCAATACCACCAGCACTATCACGTCCAGCGACGGCACCGGCAGCTCAGCAACGGCATCCATCAACGCGACGTTCATCAGCGAATATCCGGTGCCCACGGGCAACGCCTCCCCGTCTGGCATTACCGCAGGACCGGATGGCGCGCTCTGGTTTACCGAGCAAGGCGGCAACAAGATCGGGCGGATCACGACCGGCGGGGCTATCACCGAATACGCCGTTCCCACCAGCAGCGCCGGCCCAGTTGGCATCACCACGGGCCCGGATGGCGCGCTGTGGTTCGCTGAATTTTCCGGCAACAAGATCGGGCGGATCACGACCGGCGGGGCGGTTACCGAATATGCCGTTCCAAGCAGCAGCGCCAACCCACAGTATATCACCGCGGGCCCGGACGGCGCGCTGTGGTTCACCGAGTGGTCCGACAACAAGATCGGGCGGGTCACGACCGGCGGCGTGTTTATCGAATTCATTGTTCCCACCAGCGGCGGCCTGCCATGGGACATCACAGCGGGCCCGGACGGCGCGCTGTGGTTCGCCGAACTTAACGGTAACAAGATCGGGCGGATCACGACAGGCGGTGTTTTTACCGAATACGGCGTTTCGACCAGCGGCGCCCGCCCCTATGGCATCACCGTGGGCCCGGACGGCGCGTTGTGGTTCACCGAGAATAACGCCAACAGGATCGGGCGTGTCACGACCAGCGGGGCGATGACCGAATACCCGATTCCTGCCGGTACCGAGCCCGAGAGCATCACCACTGGCGCGGACGGCGCGCTGTGGTTCACCGAGGAGTCCGGCAAAATCGGCCGGATGACGATCGGCGGCGCTTTCGTCGAATACGCCGTTCCTACGGCCAACGCCTACCCATACGGCATCGCCGCGGGCCCTGACGGCGCGCTGTGGTTCACCGAGAATGCGGGCGACAAGATCGGGCGGCTGCCAGCTTCCATCGCGGTGACCACCACCCACGACCTCAATGGCGATCACCAGAGCGACATTGTCTGGCGCGACACTGGCGGCGACATCGCGGTGTGGCTGATGAACGGCGGCGCAATCTCGCAGTCGGCCGTTCTCGGCACCGTGCCGGCAAGTTTTTCGATCGTCGGCCAGCACGATTTCGACGGCGACGGCAAGGTCGATGTTTTGTGGCGCGATGCGAGCGGCAACATCTCGATGTGGCGCATGAACGGCGCCGCGATCGGCTCGGCCGCCGCAGTCGGCAATCTGACCAGTAACTGGACGCTCCACGGCACCGGCGATCTCAACGGCGACGGCAAGGGCGACCTGCTGTGGCGCGACAGCAATACCGGCACCGTGGCGGTCTGGTTCATGAACAGCGCGACCGTCGCCTCGACGGCGAATTTCGGCGCGCCTCCCAGCAACTGGTCGCTGCTCGGCGATGCCAACGGCGAGATCCTGTGGCGCGACAGCTCAGGCGACATCGCGCTGTGGGGCGTGCAGAACGGCCAGGTGACGAGTTCCAGCGGGCTCGGCACCGTCACCAGCAATTTCGTGGTGCAGGGCGCCGGAGACTTCAATGGCGACGGCAAGCTCGACATCCTGTGGCGCGACACCAATTCGGGCACGCTGTCGATCTGGTTCACCAACGGTACGCAGGTCACGTCTGCCGCCGGCTGTCGGCATGCTGCCGAGCAACTGGAGCGTTGTCCAGGTCGGCGACTACAACGGCGACGGCATGAGCGACATTTTGTTGCTCGATGCCGCCGGCGACGTCGCGATGTGGCTGATGAACGGCGCGGCGGTGTCATCGTCCGTCGGCATCGGCAATGTTGGAACGACCTGGCAGGTGCAGAACGTCAACGCCAACTAACTCGCAGCATGCAAGCGATCGAGACGGCGGCGCGATCGGTCCGATATGTGATGATCCGCCTAGGTGATGCGGCGCCGAACCGGGCTCCGGTATCGCCGTACCAGCTGCGCTGGCCGATCAGCTTGATTGATAGCTGACGTCATAACTGATAAACATGCTTGCGCCGCTTTGAGCATCGGCTGTAGGGGCGGACGCGCTCATGACACACCCTACCGAGCAATCGAACTACCGACTGCGAAAACCCTGGGGGTGACCCGTGCGGCGAGCAGGACAGGTCGATTGCCTTCCCACCGCGATGCGAGTGGGCCAGCGAGCCATGGCCGCCTTGGCGCGCGATCGGATGATCGCTGTGCGGCGCAGCTTAATTCCGCTCGCCGGCGCCGCCGTGTTGCTCGCGGCCGGTGCGGGAACGGCCTCCGCCAATCCGCCCGGCCTGACCAAGACTTTCGGCGCTGCGTCCGTCGCGGTCGGCGGCAGCACCACGCTCACGTTCACCATTGCCAACTCCAACAACTTCACGCTGAGCGGCATCGCCTTCACCGACGCCTTCCCGGCCGGCCTTGTCATCGCCACGCCCAACGGCCTGACCAGTTCGTGCGGCGGTACGCTCACGGCAGCGGCGGACACCGCCAGCGTCAGCCTTTCGGGCGCCGTGGTTGCGGCATTGCACACCTGCAGCATCGTGCTCAACGTCGTCGCCGTCACCACCGGCAGCAAGGTCAACACCACCAGCGCCATCACCTCGCCCGACGGCGGCAACGGCAACCCGGCGACGGCGACGCTCAACGTGGCGCTGATCAGCGAATATCCGGTCACCACGAGCGACAGCGTACCCTACGCCATCACGACGGGTCCGGACGGCGCGCTGTGGTTTACCGAGCAGTTCGGCAACAAGATCGGGCGGATCACGACGGCCGGCGTGGTGACCAACGAATATGTGGTGCCGACGAGCGGCGCCATGCCCATCGGCATCACCGCGGGGCCGGACGGCGCGCTGTGGTTCACCGAGTCCGCCGGCAACAAGATCGGCAGGATCACCACCGGCGGCAGCTTTGCCGAATACACTGTGCCGACAAACACTTCCGCTCCCCAAAGCATCGTCGCGGGACCAGACAACGCATTGTGGTTCACCGAGCAGGGCGGCAACAAGATCGGGCGGATCACCCCAGGCGGTGTGGTGACCAACGAATACCTCGTGCCGACGAGCAATGCCGATACTTTCCGGGATCACCGTGGGGCCGGACGATGCACTGTGGTTCATCGAGTTTAACGGCAACAAGATCGGGCGGATCACCACCGCCGGCACCATTAGCGAATATGCCGTCAACTCGGGGCCTTTGGGCATCACCGCGGGGCCGGATGGTGCGCTGTGGTTCACCCTGCAGAGCGGCAACGCGATTGGGCGGATCACCACCGGCGGTATAGTGACCGACGAATACACTGTGCCAACGGGTAATTCAGAGCTAATAGGCATAACCGCCGGGCCGGACGGTGCGCTGTGGTTCACCGAGCTCGTCGGCAACAACATCGGCCGGGTAACGACCGGCGGCGTCTTTAAGGAATACCCGGTCCCGACGAGCAGTTCCGGCCTCACCGGGATTACCGCAGGACCGGACGGCGCGCTCTGGTTCACCGAGCAGAACGGCCACAGCAACGCCATCGGGCGGCTTCCCGCCTCTATCGCGGTTACTACGACGCACGACTTCAACGGCGATAATGCGAGCGACATCCTCTGGCGCGATACCGGCGGCACTGCGGCGCTGTGGCTGATGAGCGGTGGTCAAATCCTGCAGTCCGGCGCTCTCGGCAACGTGCCGATCGCCACCTGGTCGATCATTGGCCAGCACGATTTCAATGGCGACGGCAACGCCGACATTCTGTGGCGGGACACCTCCGGCAATCTCGCCATGTGGTTCATGAACGGGCTGGCGCTGACCGCGTCGGCGGTCGCCAACGTGACCAGCAACTGGACGCTCCACGGCACCGGCGACCTCAACGGCGACGGCAAGGGCGACCTGCTGTGGCGCGATGCCGGCAGCGGCACCGTGGCGGTGTGGTTCATGAACGGCGCAACGGTCGCCTCGACGGCGAATTTCGGCGCGCTCCCAGCAACTGGTCGCTGCTCGGCGATGGCCAACGGCGGCATCCTGTGGCGCGACAGCGTCGGCGACATCGCGCTATGGGGCGTGCAGAACGGCCAGCTGACGAGCGCGAGCGGGCTCGGCACCGTCACCAGCAATTTCGTGGTGCAGGGTGCGGGCGATTTCAACGGCGACGGCAAGGTCGACATCCTGTGGCGCGACACTAATTCCGGCGCGTTGTCGATCTGGTTCACCAACGGCACGCAGGTCACGTCCGCCGCCGTCGTCGGCACGCTGCCGAGCAACTGGAGCGTAGTGCAAGTCGGCGACTACAACGGCGACGGCAAGAGCGACATTCTGCTGCTCGATGCCGCCGGCGACCTCGCGATGTGGCTGATGAACGGCGCGGCGGTGTCGTCGTCGGTCGGCATCGGCAATGTCGGACCGACCTGGCAGGTGCAGAACGTCAACGCCAACTGAAGTCCGATGAGATCAGGTCCGGACCGGCCCGGCCAGGTGCAGAACACCAACGCGCAGTAAGCCGATAGAGGCGATACCTGAGAACCGCCGCACCAGAAGTCAATTCGGAAATATCCGGTCGCGCCGGCGCATTGCCCTCCTATGACGCATCTTAACCTTGATTGCGGACGGACTTGCTGAAATGGTTCCGCCGGCAGCCGGCTTTTTTAGATCGACGCCTGAGCTTCATCGCCCAGAGCTTGCGCCGAGGCCCGCAAAAGGTCCTAGCACGCGGTACCATCCTTCATTTGAAGGATGGTACCGACGGTTTTTTGAATGGACAATGAGACCTGGAACAACCGATCCGCGCGCAAAAATGGAACTTTCTCTACCAAACTGAACAATCGTTAGTTGGAATTCAATTGCACGTAACCTTGTAAGATGTCTGGTGGAAGTGTATCTGGTGGAAGCCTGCCCTGAAACGTCCGAATAGCGGAGGTCGAGGCAGCACGACTTTAGACTGTACGACTTTAGACTGTCGGAATGGGGGCGAACCTTTCCGATCATCATCTGAGCGGATCAAGCGCGTGCGCGCATTCGCTGTGCTTTGCCTGCAGCGGCAAAGCGCAGGAGGCTGCGGCGCAACGCTCGCGAGGGTGCGCGCTTGAAACACAAGCCAATGCAATCGGGCAGGAGACAACGATGACGACAGGACAACAGACGACTTCGTACCGCGCCATTGCCGTCTCTCAATAACGCCGGGCCAGCCATCTCGGCTTCTTGACGGGGCATTCATGACGGCAACTTCCCTGGTCTTTGGTTTGATCGCGGGCGGCGTGATCGTGGCAGCGGTCGCGGCCGACACGCAACGGGCGCGGTCGGAACCGGCCCGCTTCATCGCTTCGCCGACATCAGGTTCGGCGCCGCTCCTGGTGAAATTCTGCGCTTCGGCCGGCATCGCGATCAATTTTGGCGACGGAGCATGGAGCGGACTGGGCGCGCCGCCGCGCGGCGTCTGCCCGAGCGAGGTGCCAATGTACGCCACACACGTCTACGCCGCACCCGGCATCTATCGGCTGGTCGGGTCGCCGTGCCCGTCCGCCAGCGGCGATGACGTTTGCGGCGAGGTGGCGCAGCAAGGGAGCCCGGCGGCAGCCGATCAATCGCGCCGCAGCCCCGCCAGCGCATTATAGCGCACGATCACCGCGTGCGGCGTCGCCGCCGCGCGCGCGATCGAGCTGAGAATTGTTTCGCCGTCGATCGGGCTCATCTCGATGCCGAGCTTTTCGGCGTCGTCGAGCACGGCCGGGTCCGCGCACATCGCCATGAACGCCGTCTGCAGCGCTTGCGCCCGGTCGGCCGGGATGCCGGGCGGCGCCGCGAACGGCAGCGAAATGAGGAACTGCAGCTCGGCGAAATCAACGCAGCGCCGACGCCGTCGGGTCCTTGGTCAATTCGTGGCCGGTCGGGATGTCGGGAAAATCGGCAAGCCGGGTCGCGCGGCCGAATTGCAACAGCGGCCGGAAGGCGTGGTGGCTCCACAGATCGCGCTGCCCGGTGCGCACCGAACTATAGCCGATGATCTGGCCGTCGAGCTCGCCGCGCTGCATGGCGAGGAACATCGGCGCCGCGCCGGCATAGCCGCGCACGACGTTGATGTTGAGGCCGAGCACGTCCTTGGCGATGGTGGCGAAGATCAGGTTGCTCGACGCCGCATTGTCGCCGCCGAGCGTGATCGACTTGCCGGGCTGTCTCAGCTCGTCAGCCGATTTGATCGGATTCGCGGCCATGACCAGCATCAGGTAGGCGTCCTTCGCGTAGGACGACAGGCTGCCGAGCCAGGTGAGTTGGCGCGGATCGAAGCTGACGTTGGGGTCGCCTTGAATGGCGAGCATCGGCACCGCGCGTTCGAGCTTGGCGATGACCGAGCCGTCGCGCTCGAATACATTGTAGAGGCGGTTTGCCGCGGCGATGCCGCCGGCGCCCGGCTGGTTCTGCACCACGATGGTCGGATGGCCGGGAATGTACGCCCCGAGATGGCGCGCCACAAAACGCGCGGTGATGTCGTTGATGCCGCCCGGCGCCGCGCCGACCACCATGGTGACCTGCCGGCCTTGGTAGAATTGCTCGACCGATTGGGCCCGCGCCGCGCCCGCCGCCGCGGCGACGGCGATGCCGCCAAAGATCGCGATGGCGACGCGGTGCCGTGCCGGGATCATCGGTGGTCTCGGCGGATCACGGAAACGCCGCCAGCAGGTGGCCGTAGCCTTGCACCGGCTGGCGCACGTGCAGCCGCTTCTGGATTTCCCACACCCGCGCCGGCACCGGGTGCACCACCGGCACCTGCAGGTCTTCTTCCAAAGTCTTGATGATCGAAAGCGTGCGCCAGCCGGAGCCGAGCATGTAGATCGCGTCGGCGCCCTTGGCTTTGAGAAAAGTTTTCTTGATGTGGGCATAGACCTGCTCGCCGGACAGGTTCTGCACCTGATTGAACGGCACGTCGATGCCTGCCATGCCGCGAACCTTGAAACCGGCATCGGCAAAATACTTGGCGAAGACGTCGTTGAGCTTTTTTGGAAAATAGGTGGCGCCGACGAAGCTCTTGGCATGCAGCGCGTTGAGCGCATTGACGTGGTTCTGCGCCACGCTCATCACCGGCACCTTGTATTTCTTCTCCCACGCCTTGACGATTTTCGCCTCTCCGGCGCGGCCGAGCACCATGAAAGGCGGCGCGCCGTGCGGGTGGATGAGGTCGCATTGCTGTTCGGCCAGCACCGCCACCAGCTTCTCGTAGTGCGGCATCATGGTCTCGAACTCGTCCTCGGTGCCGCGGCGGATATTGAGAAACAGCGGAATGAGGCCGATGCCCTCGGGCAGCAGCCGGCAGACCTCCTCGGTCACGCCCGGCCGCATGGTCGGATTGATCATGCCGACCACGCCGCGCCAACTGGAAAATGCCATGGGGTGCCTTTCGGTGAAATGATGCTCGTGCACTGAGGGCGAATAGCGAATAGTAAGAAAGAAATTCGCCACTCGCCATTCGCTATTCGCAAAGCTTTTTTCACCCCCGATAGACCGGCTCCGGCTGCGCGAAGAAGCTCCACAGGATGTGATAGACCAGTGCGTAGTTTTTCTGCTGGAAGCTGGCATGCGAGATGCCCGGCATCACCGCAAAGTGCTTGTCCGGGTTCGGCAGCCGCTCGAAGAAGGCCATCAGGTCGGCGAAGCCGGCAATGCCGTCCCATTGGCCGCGCATGATCAGCGTCGGCACGGTGATCTTCGCCGGATCGACGACCGGCAGATGCGCGCACATGTCGACATAGGTTCCGGTCGGCACCGATGTATCGAGCGCCGTGACGGCGTCGGCGAAGGCGTCGATGACATTTTCTTCCGCGGTGCCGGGATGGTCGCGGTCGAAGATCGAATGAATGAACGCCTTGTCGATCGGACGGCGGTTCCTGGTCTGGAATTCGGCAAGCTTCTTGCGCCGCTCGGCGAGCGTCGGCGAGCCTTCGCCGGTCCAGACCATGGCGTCGAGCGCCAGGCGTGCCACCAGGTCGGGATGGCGCTGCGCGAACAACGCGGCGCGCAGCGCGCCCGACGAAATGCCGTAGACCAGCAGCGGACGTTTGCCGCGCAGCTTGTGGATATAGCTTGCGGCGGCGAAGCAATCGTCGGCGCCTTGCGCGATCGGCGCGTTGTTGTCGCGATCCTTGGTGGAGCGGCCGTAGCCCTCCATGTCGACGCACCAGCAGTCGAAACCGCGGCGCGCGAACCAATCCATCACCGACGAATCCGGCCGGCCCGGCACCTGGAGGTCGAAGGTCGGCTGCGCCGCCATCGACGAGCCGTGGACGAACAGGATCGTGGCCGCGGTCAAGGCAGGATCGCCGGCGCATTTCTCGAACAGGAACAGCTTCACGCCGCCGTCCTTGCCGGTCCAGTGCTCCTCGCCCTTGACCGCCTCCGCGGCGGGTTTCGTCATCTCGTTCATCGTTCACCTGCGCTCTTACGGGTACAAATCCTCGTCGTCGAACGTCATTGCGAGCCAACGGGTCCGGCCCGAAGTGGCCGGCCCGATGACAAGCTCCGCGAAGCAATCCAGATGGCTGGCTCGGATACCAGATTGCTTCGTCGCTTCGCTCCTCGCAATGACATTGCGCTAGTTGATCAGCGCGATGTGGTTGGAGTTGATGACCTTAGCCCATTTCTCGATCTGCGCCTGCATGAACGCCTGGTAGTCGGGCTGGGTCATCGTAAACGGCCGCGCGCCCTGCTTTTCCCAGGCCTCCCTGATGGCGGGGCGGCTCAGGATTTCGGTGATCGTCCGGCTGAGCAGATCGATGATCGGTCTGGGTGTGTCCTTGGGCGCCATGAAGCCGATCCACAGCGTCGACTGAAAGCCCGGAACGGTTTCGGCGATGGTCGGCACGCCGGGCAGGATAGGGGAGGGCGTTGTCCCCGAGGTCCCCAGCGCGCGCACCATGCCGGCGTTGATCAGCGGCGCCATGGTCGGAATCGAATCGAACAGCATCTGGATCTGGCCGCTGACGATATCGGTGCGCATGCCGGTCGATCCCTTATAGGGAACATGGACGATGTCGATCCCGGTGAAGCTTTTGAGGAGCTCGGCCGACATGTGATAGTTCGAGCCCGGCCCCGACGAGCCGAAGTTGAGCGTCCCCGGTTTTGCCTTTGCCAGCGCGATAAGCTCGGCGACGCTGTTGGCCGGCACCGATGGATTGACGACCAGCACCAGGTCGGTGTCGATCAGCGGCGCCACCGCGACGAGGTCGCGCATCAGTTCGTAGGATTTGTGCGCGTAAAGCGTCTCGTTGACGGTTTGGGTGCTGCCGGCCATCAAGAGCGTATAGCCGTCCGGGGTCGCGTGGGCGACCAGATCGGTGCCGAGCGTGGTGCCGGCGCCGGGGTGGTCCTCGATAAAGAACGGCTGATGCAGCGATCGTTGCAGCTCCTCGGCAATGGCGCGCGTGTAGACGTCGGTCGGTCCGCCGGCGCCAAACGGCGCGATGATCTTCACCGGCCGCGACGGGTAATCGTCGGCGCGCGCGGCCGATATTGGCGCCGCGCCGGCCGCAGCCAGCGCCAGCAACACAACCTCGCGCCGCGACAGCGCGATCGAAGCCACCATGAGCGTTTCCTCTTCGGGTCAGTTCAGCGTCACGCCGGTGATGCGGATGACTTCGCCCCAGCGCTTGTACTGGTCGGCGATATAAGCGGCAAATTCCTGGACCGATTTGGGCCGCGGCTCGCCGCCAAGCCCGATGATCTTGTCCTTAAGCTCCGGCGTCGCCAATCCCTGGTTCACCGCCGCGTTGATCTTGGCGACGATGTCGGCCGGCGTGCCGGCGGGCGCGACGATGCCTTGCCAGGAGTCCGGCGGCATGCCCGGATAGCCGAGCTCATCCATGGTGGGGATATCGGGAATCTTCGGGATGCGCTCGGGACTGGTCACCGCCAGCGCGCGCAACTGGCCGGACTTGATGAAGGGCACGATCGCGGTGGTGCCTTCGAACGTCATGTTCATCTGCCCGGCAAGCACGTCGGTGGTCGCCTGCGCGGCGGACTTGTAGGGCACGAACACGATGTCGGTGTCGGTGATATGCTTGAACATCTCGCCGCTCATGTGCGGCGGCGTGCCGATCACCGCGCCGTAATTCAACTTGCCGGGATTGGCCTTGGCGTAGGCCACCAGTTCCTTGACGGTGTGCGCCGGGATGGACGAGCCGACCGCGACCACCAGGGGTGCCGAGGAGACCAGCGCCACGGCGGCGAAGTCCTTGACCGGATCGACGCCGGCGTCCTTGTAGAGTTGCGGGCTGATCGCCAGCGAGCCTGCGGTCGCGGCCAGGAGCGTATAGCCGTCCGGCGGCGCGGTCGCCACCATGCGGGACGCCAGGGTGCCGCCGGCGCCGATGTGGTTCTCGACCACGACCGTGCCGAGGTGTTCCGACAGGTATTGGCCGATGATGCGCGCCGCGACATCCGGCGGGCCGCCCGGCCCAAACGGCACGATCAGCTTGATCGGCCGCTCGGGGAAGGTCTCGGCATGGGCCGGCAGGCCGAGCATCATGGCGCCGGCCAATGCGATCGGTATTGCCGCGTTTAGTCGCGGCCGGCGCACCTGCCTGCTGGTCATCGGGCCGCTCTCCCTGTCAGCGTCATGCAATCGTAGCATTGCCGTCGCCGCACGGGTCAAATCACAGGCCGCCTTGCACCTTTTTGTGCACTGCGCTAAGGGTCGCAAAGTTCCGCAAGCCAACGCGAATCCGCTGACATTTGGGGCAAATCAGCGCGGTCCCGTAGGACTCGCGGAACCGAGCCGCACGGATATAGTCCATACGGGAGATGTCCCGCGATCGCCGCTCAGAAAGGCTCCGATGACCCAATCGATGAGTCAGTTCCTGCTTGGCTACCTACCGCTCGTCGTCTTCATCGGCGTCGCCACCGTGATCAGTCTTGTGCTTTTGACCGTCGCCTTCGTCGTTGCCTACAAGGCGCCCGACCCGGAAAAGCTCTCGGCCTATGAGTGCGGCTTCAATGCCTTCGACGATGCGCGCATGAAGTTCGACATCCGGTTCTACCTGGTCGCCATCCTGTTCATCATTTTCGACCTCGAAGTCAGCTTTCTGTTCCCGTGGGCGGCGGCCTACGGTCACCTCGGCGTGTACGGTTTCTGGTCGATGATGCTGTTCCTTGCGGTCCTGACCATCGGGTTTATCTACGAGTGGAAAAAGGGAGCGCTCGAATGGGATTGAGCGAACCCAAGGTCGAACCGAAGATCGCGACATCCATCGTCGCAGCGCGTCAGCTGCCGGTCGACCCGCGCACGGCCAAGCCGGCGGCCGCCGAGGACCCGTACTTTGCCGAGATCAGCCACGAGCTTTCCGACAAGGGCTTTCTGGTCGCGGCGGCGGACGATCTGATCGCCTGGGCGCGGACCGGCTCGCTGATGTGGATGACCTTCGGGCTCGCCTGCTGCGCGGTCGAGATGATGCAGATGTCGATGCCGCGCTACGATGCCGAGCGGTTCGGCTTCGCGCCGCGCGCCTCGCCGCGCCAATCGGACGTCATGATCGTCGCCGGCACGCTCACCAACAAAATGGCGCCGGCGCTGCGCAAGGTCTACGACCAGATGCCGGAGCCGCGCTACGTGATCTCGATGGGCTCCTGCGCCAATGGCGGCGGCTATTACCACTATTCCTATTCGGTCGTGCGCGGCTGCGACCGCATCGTGCCGGTCGACATCTATGTGCCGGGCTGTCCGCCGACCGCCGAAGCGCTGCTCTACGGCGTGCTGCTGCTGCAAAAGAAGATCCGCCGCACGGCGACGATCGAACGCTGATCATGGATGAGACGCTCGAAACGCTCGGCAAGACCATCGCGGGCGCGCTGGCGCCGTCGGTGACGGGCTACGCGGTGGCGTACCATGAGCTGACCGTTACGGCGGCGGCCGCCGACATCGTCGCGGTGCTGCGGTTTCTGCGCGACGACGCCCGCTGCCAGTTCTGCAATCTCATCGACGTGACCGCCGTCGACTGGCCGGGCCGCGACCGGCGCTTCGACGTCGTCTATCACCTGTTGTCGCCGAAGCAGAACGCGCGCGTGCGCGTCAAGGTCGACACCGACGAGAGCACGCCGGTGCCGTCGATCATCGAGGTCTTTCCCAGTGCCGATTGGTACGAGCGCGAGACCTACGATCTCTATGGGGTGGTATTCGGCGGTCATCCCGACATGCGCCGGATCCTGACCGATTACGGCTTCGAGGGTCATCCGCTGCGCAAGGATTTTCCGCTGACCGGCTTCGTCGAGGTGCGTTACGACGACGAGCTCAAGCGCGTCGTCTACGAACCGGTGCGGCTCAACCAGGAATTCCGCAACTTCGACTTTCTGTCGCCGTGGGAGGGCACCGACTATGTGCTGCCGGGCGACGAGAAGGCGGCGAAGAAGGTGGGGGAGATCGGATCGTGAAACCGACCCTCAAGCCCGGCCTGACCCACCGCTTCGCCTATACGGTGCCGGAGAACAAGACCGTTCCGTACACCTATCCGGAAGCGCCCGAAATCGCCGCGATGCCCAAGGTGTTCGCCACCGGATACATGATCGTGCTCATGGAATGGGTTTGCACGCAGCTCTTGGCGCCGCATCTCGACCCCGGGGAGGGCAGCCTCGGCGTCCACGTCGACGTCAGCCATCTGGCGGCGACGCCGCCCGGCATGACGGTGACAGTCGATGTCGAGTGTACCGAAGTCATCGGTCAACGCGTCGGCTTCAAAGTGCAGGCCCATGACGGCGTGGATCTGATCGGCGAAGGCCGACACGAACGGTTCGTGGTGATGTGGGACAAGTTCAATGCCCGGCTCGCGGCGAAGGTTACGAAAGTGGCGCAGGTGGCATGTCAATGGCCGAAGCGCATCTTCGCAACTTCACGATCAACTTCGGGCCGCAGCATCCCGCGGCGCACGGCGTGCTCCGCCTGGTGCTGGAGCTCGACGGCGAAGTCGTGGAGCGGGTCGATCCGCATATCGGTCTGCTGCATCGCGGCACCGAGAAGCTGATCGAGTACAAGACCTATCTGCAGGCCGTGCCGTATTTCGATCGGCTCGATTACGTGGCGCCGATGACCCAGGAGCATGCCTTTTGCCTGGCCGTCGAACGGCTCCTCGGCATCACGGTGCCCAGGCGGGCGCAGCTTATCCGGGTGCTGTATCACGAAATCAGCCGGCTGCTGTCGCACCTGCTCAACGTAACGACCCAGGCGATGGACGTCGGCGCGCTGACGCCGCCGCTGTGGGGCTTCGAAGAGCGCGAAAAGCTGATGATCTTCTATGAGCGCGCGTCCGGCAGCCGCATGCACGCCAATTATTATCGGCCCGGCGGCGTGCATCAGGATCTGCCGCCGAAGCTGATCGACGATATCGCGGCGTTCTGCGATCCGTTTCTCAAGGTCTGCGACGATCTTGAGGAATTGCTCACCGGGAACCGCATCTTCAAGCAGCGCAATGTCGATATCGGCGTGGTGTCGCTTGACGATGCCTGGGCGCGCGGCTTCTCCGGCGTGATGGTGCGCGGCTCGGGCGCGGCGTGGGATTTGCGCAAGGCGCAGCCCTACGAGTGCTATGCCGAGCTCGACTTCGATATTCCGATCGGCAAGAACGGCGACAATTACGACCGTTACTGCATCCGCATGCAAGAGATGCGGCAATCGATCCGCATCATGAAGCAATGCATCGAAAGATTGCACGCGCCCGAGGGGCAGGGCCGCGTCAGCATCGACGACCACAAGATCGTGCCGCCGCGGCGCGAGGAGATGAAGCGCTCGATGGAGGCGCTCATCCACCATTTCAAGCTGTACACCGAAGGCTTCAAGGTGCCGGCGGGCGAAGTCTATGCCGCGGTCGAGGCGCCGAAGGGCGAGTTCGGCGTCTATCTGGTCGCCGACGGCACCAACAAGCCGTACAAATGCAAAATCCGCTCGCCCGGCTTCGCCCACCTGCAGGCGATGGACTTCCTGTGCCGCGGCCACATGCTCGCCGACATTTCGGCGATCCTCGGCTCGATCGACATCGTGTTCGGCGAGGTCGACCGATGAGCGTGCGCCGCCTCGCCGAAAAGCAGCCGCCGAGCTTCGCGTTCACGCCGCAGAATCTCGATTGGGCGAAAGCCCAGATCGCAAAATTCCCGCCGGGGCGCCAGCAGTCGGCGGTCATCCCGCTGTTGTGGCGCGCCCAGGAGCAGACCGGCGGCTGGCTGCCGCAAAAGGCGATCGAGGCGGTCGCCGAGCTTCTCGGCATGGCGAAAATCCGCGTGCTCGAAGTGGCGACCTTCTACACCATGTTCAATCTGTCGCCGGTCGGGAAATTCTATGTCCAGCTCTGCGGCACCACGCCGTGCATGCTGCGCGGCTCGGAGGACCTGAAAAAGGTCTGCCGCCGCATGATCGGCGAGCCGGATCACGTCACCGCCGACGGCCTGTTCTCCTGGACCGAGGTCGAGTGTCTCGGCGCCTGCGTCAACGCGCCGATGGTGCAGATCAACTACGATTACTACGAGGATCTTGACCCCGATATCCTCACCCGCATCCTCAACGATTTTTCCGCCGGCCGGACGCCGAAGCCCGGCCCGCAGATCGACCGGCAAATGTCGGCGCCGATCGGCGGTCCGGATACGCTGACCGATCCCGCGCTGTTCGGCGGCAACGGCAAGTCGGTCGAGCCGGACCAGGAAGCCTTGCGGGACAGCGCCGCCAAAAAGCCGGGCGAAGCCGCCAATGTGCACGAGGCGGCGGTGCCGAAACCGCCGATTGCCGATGCCACCGACCCGAGACGCCAATAATGCTCGCCGATAAGGACCGCATCTTCAGAAATCTGTACGGCCAGCGCGATTGGGGCCTCGACGGCGCGCGGGCGCGCGGCGCCTGGGACGGCACCAAGGACATTCTGGCCAAGGGCCGTGATGCCATCACCAACGAGGTCAAGGCCTCCGGCCAGCGCGGCCGCGGCGGCGCCGGATTCCCGACCGGCCTGAAGTGGTCGTTCATGCCGAAGCAGTCGGACGGCCGGCCGAGCTATCTCGTCATCAATGCCGACGAGTTGGAGCCCGGCACCTGCAAGGACCGTGAGGTGATGCGCAACGATCCGCATCTGCTGATCGAAGGCTGCCTGATCGCCGGCTGCGGCATGGGCGCCAACCACTGCTACATCTACGTGCGCGGCGAGTTCATCCGCGAGCGCGAAAATCTCGAAGCGTCGGTGCAGCAAGCCTATGACGCCAGGCTGATCGGCAAGAACAACCTCAACGGCTGGGATTTCGACATCGTCGTGCACCATGGCGCCGGCGCCTATATCTGCGGCGAGGAGACGGCGCTGCTGGAAAGCCTCGAGGGCAAGAAAGGCCAGCCGCGGCTCAAGCCGCCGTTTCCGGCCAATGTCGGCCTCTATGGCTGTCCGACCACCGTGAACAACGTCGAGACCATCGCCCAGGTGCCCGACATCATGCGGCGCGGCGCGGCGTGGTTTGCCGGCATCGGCCGGGCCAACAATACCGGCACCAAGCTCTATTGCGTTTCCGGTCACGTCGAGCGGCCGTGCAACGTGGAAGAGACGATGGGCATTCCGTTGCGCGAACTGATCGAGCGCCATGCCGGCGGCGTGCGCGGCGGCTGGGATAATCTGCTCGCCGTCATTCCCGGCGGTTCCTCGATGCCGATGGTGCCGGCGGGCCCGGATCAGGCCGACACGCTCTTGATGGACTTCGATGGCTGCCGCGACAAGAAGTCCGCACTCGGCACGGCGGCCGTCATCGTCATGGACAAGTCGACCGACATCGTCAAAGCGATGGCGCGCATCTCCTATTTCTACAAGCACGAGAGCTGCGGCCAGTGCACGCCGTGCCGCGAAGGCATGGGCTGGATGTGGCGCGTGCTCGAACGCATGGCCGAAGGCCGCGCCCATAAGCGCGAGATCGATATGCTGATGGAGGTCACCACCCAGATCGAAGGCCACACCATCTGCGCCTTCGGCGACGGCGCCGCCTGGCCGGTGCAGGGGCTGCTGCGCCATTTCCGGCCCGAGATCGAGCGGCGCATCGAGCAATATACCGCCAATCCCGATACCACGGGCATCCTCGATCCGCCGGTGCCGCAGGCCGCGGAATGAGCACCATGAGCGCCATTCGGCATCTCGCCCAGTTGAACATCGGCCGCTTCCGCTATCCGACCGACGATCCGCGGATGGCCGATTTCATGAACAATCTGAATCTGGTGAACGGCCTGGCGGAGCGCAGCGCGGGTTTCATCTGGCGCCTGCAGGACGACAGCGGCAACGCCACGAATTTCCGGCCGTTTCCCGATCCCAACATGGCGGTGAACTTGTCGGTCTGGGAGACCGTCGAGGCGCTCGAGCGTTTCGTGTGGCTGACGGTGCACAAGCGCTTCTACGGCCGCCGGCCGGAATGGTTCGAAGCGCTCGACGGCCCGCATTTCGTGATGTGGCCGGTTACGGTCGGGCATCGGCCGTCGCTCCACGAAGCGAAGGAGCGGCTCGAACACCTCGCCGCGCACGGTCCCTCCGACGTATGCATTCGGCTGGGAGAGCGTTGCGACGGCGCAATTGTGGAAGACGGCGCGTTGCGGCGCACCGGACGGACAGGCGGCGTGAAACCAAGATGACCAAGCTCATCGTCGACGACAAGGAAATCGACGTCCCGCCGGAATACACGCTGCTCCAGGCGTGCGAAGCGGCCGGGGCGGAGATCCCGCGCTTCTGCTTCCATGAGCGGCTGTCGATCGCCGGCAATTGCCGCATGTGCCTGGTCGAGCTGGTCGGCTCGCCGAAGCCGGTGGCGAGCTGCGCCTGGGGCGTACGCGACTGCCGGCCCGGCCCAAAGGGCGAGCCGCCCGCGGTCAAGACCCGCTCGCCGATGGTGCGCAAGGCGCGCGAAGGCGTCATGGAGTTCCTGCTGATCAATCATCCGCTCGATTGCCCGATCTGCGATCAGGGCGGCGAATGCGACCTGCAGGATCAGTCCATGGCCTATGGCATGGACGGCAGCCGCTTCCGCGAGAACAAGCGTGCGGTCGAGGACAAATATCTCGGCGCGCTGGTCAAGACCTCGATGAACCGCTGCATCCAGTGCACCCGCTGCGTGCGGTTTTCGACGGAAGTCGCGGGCGTGCCGGAGCTCGGCGCCATCGGCCGCGGCGAGGACATGGAGATCACCACCTATCTCGAAGGCGCGATGACCTCGGAACTGCAGGCCAATGTCGTCGACATCTGTCCGGTCGGCGCGCTGACCTCAAAGCCCTACGCGTTCGCGGCGCGGCCGTGGGAGCTCGACAAGACCGAGTCGATCGACGTCATGGATGCGCTCGGCTGCGCCATCCGCATCGACACCCGCGGCCGCGAGGTCATGCGCATCCTGCCGCGCACCAACGACGATATCAACGAAGAGTGGATTTCCGACAAGACCCGCCACGTGGTCGACGGCCTGCGCACCCAGCGGCTCGATGCGCCCTATGTGCGCCGGGACGGCCAACTGCGGCCGGCATCGTGGCAAGAAGCCTTCCAGGCCATCGCCGCCAAGGTGGCACGCGGCAATCGAAAGCGCATCGGCGCGCTGGTCGGCGATCTCGCCGCGGTCGAAGAGATTTTTGCGCTGAAGGATCTGATGACGCGGTTCGGCGTCGGCAATCTCGACTGCCGCCAGGACGGTTCGGCGATCGATGCCGCCTGGGGCCGCGCCAGCTACCTGTTCAACCCCACCATCGCCGGCATCGATGCCGCCGACGCCCTTCTGATTGTCGGCTCGAACCCGCGCCGCGAGGCGGCGATTCTCAATGCCCGCATCCGCAAGCGCTGGCGCGCCGGCAAATTTCCGATCGGCGTCATCGGCCCGAAGGCGGACCTGACATACCCTTACGATTATCTCGGCGCCGGTCCGGAGACGCTCGCCGACATCGCGCGCCACTCCTTCGCCGATACGCTGCGCGGCGCCGAGCGTCCGCTCGTTCTGGTCGGCGCGGCGGCGCTGGCCCGCGCCGACGGTGCGGCGGTGGCGGCGCTGGCGGCCAAGGCGGCGCTTGATCTCGGCGCGGTGAAGGACAATTGGAACGGCTATGGCGTGCTGCACAGCGCCGCCTCGCGCGTCGGCGCGCTCGATCTCGGCTTCGTGCCGGCAGCGGGCGCGCTCAACGCGCGGCAGATGGCGGCGTTCGGCACGCTTGATGTTCTGTTCCTGCTCGGCGTCGACGAGATCGACATCGCGCCGGGCGCCTTCGTCGTCTACATCGGCACCCACGGCGACCGCGGCGCGTTGCGCGCCGACGTGGTGCTGCCAGGCGCCGCCTACCCGGAGAAATCGGCGATCTACGTCAACACCGAAGGCCGCGTGCAGATGGCGACGCGGGCTTCGTTCCCGCCCGGCGACGCCCGCGAAGATTGGGCTATCCTGCGGGCCCTGTCGGACGTTCTGGGCCAGCGGCTGCCCTACGATTCGCTGGCCGGGCTGCGCCAGGCGCTGTTTCAGGCGTACCCTCACATGGCGCGTCTCGGCCAGGTCGCGCCGGGCGATCCGGCCGATCTGAAGAAGCTCGCCGGCTTGGGCGGCGCCGCCGACAAGGCGCCGCTGCAATCGAGCGTCGGCGGCTTCTACTTCACCAATCCGATCGCGCGCGCGTCGGCGGTCATGGCGGAATGCGCGGCGATCGCCGAGGGCCGCTCGAGCCTGACGGCGGCGGAGTAGGGGCCGGCGATGGCAGCGTTCTGGTCCGACTATATCTGGCCGCTGGTCATCATGGTGGCGGAGAGCGTTCTTCTCCTCGTCATCCTGCTCATCGCCGTGGCCTATGTGCTGCTGGCCGACCGCAAGATCTGGGCGGCGGTGCAGATCCGGCGCGGGCCCAATGTGGTCGGACCGTGGGGCCTGCTGCAGTCGTTCGCCGATCTCCTCAAATTCGTTCTCAAGGAGCCGGTGATCCCGGCCGGCGCCAACAAGGGCGTGTTTCTGCTCGCGCCGCTCGTCACCTGCGTGCTGGCGCTCGCCGCCTGGGCGGTGATTCCGGTCGATGCCGGCTGGGTCATCTCCAACATCAATGTCGGCATCCTCTACATCTTCGCCATTTCCTCGCTCGGCGTGTACGGCGTCATCATGGCCGGCTGGGCGTCGAACTCGAAATATCCGTTCCTGGCGGCGCTGCGCTCGGCGGCGCAGATGGTGTCCTACGAGGTCTCGATCGGCTTCGTCATCATCACCGTGCTGCTGTGCGTCGGCTCGCTCAACCTGTCCGCCATTGTCGAGGCGCAGAACACGCCGTGGGGCCTGTTGCGCTGGTACTGGCTGCCGCTGTTCCCGATGCTGATCGTGTTTTTCGTCTCGGCGCTCGCCGAGACCAACCGGCCGCCGTTCGATCTGGTCGAGGCCGAATCCGAGCTCGTCGCCGGCTTCATGGTCGAGTACGGCTCCACGCCCTACATGATGTTCATGCTCGGCGAGTACGTGGCGGTCTGCACCATGTGCGCCATGGCCACGATCCTGTTCTTCGGCGGCTGGCTGCCGCCGTTTCCGGTTCCGCCCTTTACCTGGGTGCCGGGCGTGATCTGGTTCGTGCTCAAGGCCGGCTTCGTCTTCTTCATGTTTGCGATGGTGAAGGCCTTTGTGCCGCGCTATCGCTATGACCAGTTGATGCGGCTGGGCTGGAAGGTCTTTCTGCCGCTCTCGCTCGCCATGGTGGTGATCGTGGCCGCCGTGCTGCAAGTGACCGGGTGGGTGCCCAAGTGAGCGTCCAAGTGAGCGTCCAAGTGAGCGTCCAAGTGAGTGCCCAAATGAGCGCCCAAGTGAGTGAGTGCCGAAGTGAGCGGAGCAGGGCATGGAATTATCGCTGCCGGCCTGGCTCGGCGGTCTATTGGGAACCGTGGTGGCGGTCGCCATCTACCTGCCGGCGATCCGCGTCGTCGAAGCGCGGCTGCGGGCGCGGAGCGGTCCGCAGACCCTCGAGCAGCGCGCCGCGTTCGAGGACAAGCTGTCGCTCGTGCGCCGCATCATCCTCGGCGTGGACATCGCGCTCCTGGCCACCATCGGCTATTGGATCGGCGGTGCACTCGGCGCGTCTCATCCGGCGCTCTAGGCGGCAACAGAGGTTGACATGAAACTCGATCAAGCCGCCCGCTCGCTATTCCTGAAGGAATTCTTCGGCGCCTTCGTGCTGTCGATGCGTTACTTCTTCAAGCCGAAGGCGACGCTCAACTATCCCTTCGAAAAAGGCGCGCTGTCGCCGCGCTTCCGCGGCGAGCACGTGCTGCGGCGCTATCCCAACGGCGAAGAGCGCTGCATCGCCTGCAAGCTGTGCGAGGCGATCTGCCCGGCCCAGGCCATAACCATCGAAGCCGGCCCGCGACGCAACGACGGCACCCGCCGCACCACGCGCTACGACATCGACATGGTCAAATGCATCTATTGCGGGCTGTGCCAGGAGGCCTGCCCGGTCGACGCCATCGTCGAGGGGCCGAACTTCGAATTCGCCACCGAAACGCGCGAGGAGCTCTATTACGACAAGGAGCGGCTGTTGGCGAACGGCGACCGCTGGGAACGCGAGATCGCCACCAGTATCGCTCTGGACGCCCCGTATCGCTGAAATCCTTATCGCTGAAGTCCGCACCGCCGAGACGGCCGACCGATGATCATCACCGCGATTTTCTTTTATCTGTTTGCCGGCATCTGCGTGGCTTCGGCCGTGATGGTGATCGCCTCGCGCAATCCCGTGCATTCGGTGCTGTTCCTCATTCTGGCCTTCGTCAATGCGGCGGGACTGTTCGTGCTGATGGGCGCCGAATTCCTGGCGATGATCCTGATCGTGGTCTATGTCGGCGCGGTCGCCGTGCTGTTTTTGTTCGTGGTGATGATGCTTGACGTCGACTTCGCCGAACTGGGGCGCGGCGTTCTCACTTACCTGCCGATCGGCGGGCTCGTTGGCGCCGTTCTGCTGGCCGAATTGCTGGTCGTGGTCGGCGGCTGGGCGATCGGGCCGAATGTGACGGCCGCCATCACCGCGCCAATCCCGCCGGCCGGCGAGATCAACAACACCCAGGCGATCGGGCTCGTCTTGTATACGCGCTACGTCTACTTCTTCGAGGCCGCCGGCATGATCCTCCTGGTCGCCATGATCGGCGCGATCGTGCTGACGCTGCGGCACAAGCCGAACGTGCGGCGGCAGACCATCGCCGAGCAGGTGGCGCGGGGGCCGGCGACCGCGGTCGAGCTCGTCAAGGTGAAGTCGGGGCAGGGGCTGTCATGACCATCGGCATCGGCCATTATCTCGCCGTCGGGGCGATCCTGTTCACGCTCGGCATCGTCGGCATCTTTCTCAACCGCAAGAACGTCATCATCATCCTGATGTCGATCGAGCTCATTCTGCTGTCGGTCAATATCAACTTGGTCGCGTTCTCGACCTTCCTCGGCGACATCGTCGGCCAGGTTTATGCGCTCATCGTGCTCACCGTGGCGGCGGCGGAAGCCGCCATCGGGCTCGCCATCCTGGTCGCCTATTTCCGCAATCGCGGCTCGATCTCGGTCGAAGACATCAATTTGATGAAGGGGTAACGGGTGTACGAAGCCGTCGTCGCGCTGCCGCTCCTTGGCGCCATCATCGCCGGCGTGATCGCGCTCCTTGGCGCGCGCCATCGCTTGCCGGGCGAAGATCCGCCGCCGCTGGACGACGACCACGCCGCCCCGCTGGTGCCGGGGGCGTATCCGCACGGCGCCCCGGATGCCGGCGCGGCGCACGGCGCGTTTGCCAATAGCCACGGCGAGGAGCCCGCGGCGGCGCCGCCCGCCGCCGGCTCGCAAATGGCGGAATTGATCACCACCACGCTCCTGGTGATCGCCTGCGTGTTGTCGTGGTATGCCTTCTACGACGTCGGCTTCCTCGGCCACGAGGCGCGCGTCTCGCTGTTTCCGTACATCGTCTCGGGCGACCTGCACGCGGACTGGGCGCTGCGCGTCGATCCGCTGACCGCGGTCATGCTGGTGGTCGTGACCACCGTGTCGTCGGTCGTTCACCTGTACTCGATCGGCTACATGGCGGACGACCCGTACCGGCCGCGCTTTTTCTCATATCTGTCGTTCTTCACCTTCGCCATGCTGATGCTGGTGACGGCGGACAATCTGCTGCAGCTGTTCTTCGGCTGGGAAGGCGTCGGACTGGCGAGCTACCTCTTGATCGGATTCTGGTTTTACAAGCCCGAGGCCAATGCCGCGGCGATCAAGGCTTTCATCGTCAACCGGGTCGGCGATTTCGGCTTCTCGCTGGGAATTTTCTCGGTTTTTGTCCTCACCGGCGCCATCGATTTCGACACCGTGTTCGCCCAGGCGCCGGGTCTGGTCGGCAAGAGCTTTCATTTCCTGAGCTGGGACTTCGATGCGCTCACCGTGATCTGTCTGCTCTTGTTCATGGGCGCGATGGGCAAGTCGGCGCAGTTTCTGCTGCATACCTGGCTGCCCGACGCCATGGAGGGGCCGACGCCGGTCTCGGCGCTCATTCACGCCGCCACCATGGTGACCGCCGGCGTGTTCATGGTGGCGCGGCTGTCGCCGTTGTTCGAATTGGCGCCGGACGCCAAGGCGTTCGTGGTCTTCATCGGCGCAACCACCGCGATGTTTGCCGCGACCGTCGGCCTCGTGCAAAACGACATCAAGCGCATCATCGCGTATTCGACCTGTTCGCAGCTCGGCTACATGTTCGTCGCCATGGGCGCCGGCGCCTATTCGGTCGGCATGTTCCACCTGTTCACCCACGCCTTCTTCAAGGCGCTGTTGTTCCTCGGCTCCGGCTCGGTCATCCTCGCCATGCATCACGAGCAGGACATCCGCCACATGGGCGGGCTGTGGCGTAAAATTCCCTTCACTTACGCGGTGATGCTGATCGGCACCTTGGCGCTGACCGGATTTCCGTTCACGGCCGGCTACTTTTCCAAGGACGCCATCATCGAGTCCGCCGCCGTGGCCAAGGGCGCCATGGCGAGCTACGGCTTCATCATGACGGTAGCGGCTGCCGCGCTGACGTCGTTCTATTCCTGGCGGCTCATCTTCAAGACCTTCCACGGCGAGCCGCACGATCCGCACCATTACGAGGCGGCGCACGAGAGCCCGATGGTGATGCTGGTTCCGCTGGCGATCCTGGCCATCGGATCGCTCGCCGCCGGCTGGCCGGCGCTTGGCTTGTTCACCGGCGAAGGCGCCATCGAGTTCTTCCGCGAGTCGCTGAAATATGCGCCCGGCAACACCGTGCTCGAGGACATGGAGCATATTCCGCTTTACGTCGCCCTGGCGCCGACCGTGATGATGATCGCAGGCTTTCTGGTGGCCTACCAGTTCTACATCCGGCGGCCCGACCTGCCGGTCGCGCTGGCCCGCGACCACAGCGTGCTGTACCGCTTCCTGCTCAACAAGTGGTACTTCGACGAGATCTACGATTTTCTGTTTGTCCGCCCGGCGCTATGGCTCGGCCGGCTGCTCTGGAAGGGCGGCGACGGCTTTGTCATCGACGGCTTCGGACCCGACGGCGTCTCCTCGCGCGTGCTCGACGTGACGCGCAGCGTCATCCGGCTGCAGACCGGCTATCTCTATCACTACGCGTTCGCCATGCTGATCGGCGTGGCGGCGCTGATCACGTGGTTCATGGTCTCTGGGGTGCACGGATGAGCTGGCCGATCCTCTCCGTCGTCACCTTCCTGCCGCTGCTCGGCGCCCTGTTCATCGCCTTCCTGCCGGACGACGCGGCGGGCGTGCACAACGCCCGCTGGGTCGCGCTGTGGACCACGCTGATCACCTTGGCGATTTCGCTTCTGCTGCTGTGGCGCTTCGATCCGTCTTCACCCGACTTTCAGTTCATCGAGAAGCGCCCCTGGCTCGGCGGCGCCATCAGCTATGCGATGGGCGTCGACGGCATTTCGCTGCCGTTCGTCGTCCTGACGACGGCACTGATGCCGATCTGCATCGCCGCCAGCTGGACCGCGATCCAGCGCCGGGTGCGCGAATACATGATCGCCTTCCTGGTGCTCGAAACCCTGATGGTCGGCACCTTCTGCGCGCTCGACCTGGTGCTGTTCTATCTGTTCTTCGAAGGCGGCCTGATCCCGATGTTCCTGATCATCGGGGTGTGGGGCGGGCCGCGCCGGGTCTATGCCAGCTTCAAATTCTTCCTCTATACGCTGCTCGGCTCCGTGCTGATGCTGCTCGCCATCATGGCGATGTACTGGGACGCCGGCACCACCGATATCCCGACGCTGCTGCATCACGCCTTCCCGCGCAGCTTGCAGACCTGGGCGTGGTTTGCCTTCCTGGCATCGTTCGCCGTCAAGATGCCGATGTGGCCGGTCCACACCTGGCTGCCGGACGCCCATGTCGAGGCGCCCACGGCCGGTTCGGTGATCCTGGCGGCGATCCTCTTGAAAATGGGCGGCTACGGCTTCCTGCGGTTCTCGCTGCCGATGTTCCCGGAGGCCTCGCAAGCGCTGGCGCCGCTGATCTACGCGCTCTCGGTCGTCGCCATCGTCTACACCTCGCTGGTCGCGCTGGTGCAGGAAGACGTCAAGAAGCTGATCGCCTATTCGTCGGTGGCGCATATGGGCTTCGTCACCATGGGCATCTTCGCGGTGACGGCCCAGGGCATCGCCGGCGGCATCTTCCAGATGATCTCGCACGGCATCGTCTCCGCCGCGTTGTTCCTCTGCGTCGGCGTGATCTACGACCGCATGCATACCCGGCAGATCGCGGCCTATGGCGGCCTCGTCTACCGCATGCCGATCTACGCCTTCGCCTTCATGGTGTTCACGCTCGCCAATGTCGGGCTGCCCGGCACGTCGGGATTCGTCGGCGAGTTCCTCACGCTCATCGGCACCTTCCGGGTCAACAATTGGGTGGCGACGCTGGCGACGCTCGGCACCATCCTGTCCGCCGCCTACGCGCTGTGGCTCTATCGCAAGGTCATTTTCGGCAAGCTGGAAAAGCCGAGCCTGTTCAACATCAAGGACATCGGCTGGCGCGAGATGGCGGTGCTGGCGCCGCTGGTCATTCTGACCATCGTTTTCGGCATCTATCCGAAGCCGGTGCTCGATCTTTCGGCGGCCTCGGTGGCGCAACTGATGGACAACTACCAGCACGCGCTCGAACCCGTCAAAGCGGCGATGGCGAGGTAACCGATGAACGCCGCGCCGGACATGTCGGCTTTCGTTCCGTTGCTGCCGGAAATCGTGCTCGGGCTCGGCGCCATGCTGCTGTTGATGCTCGGCGCTTATCGCGGCCAGAACGCCGCCACCACGGTGCGCGTCATCGACGGCTTGGCCATCGCGCTTTTGGTTGCGGCGGGGCTGATCCTGCTCTTGCTTCCCGCCGGCAAGCTGGTGAGCTTTGGCGGCAGCTTCGTGGTCGACGGTTTTGCCCGGTTTCTCAAAATCCTGGCGCTGATCGGCTCGGCCGCCGCGATCGCCATGTCGCTCGACTATGCCAGGCGCGAGCGGCAGGAGCAGTTCGAATATTCGGTGCTGATCGTACTGTCCACGCTGGGCATGCTGATGCTGATATCGGCCGCCGACCTGATCGCCCTCTATCTCGGCCTCGAACTGATGAGCCTGCCGCTTTACGTGGTCGCCGCCAGCCATCGCGACCAGCTGCGCTCGACCGAGGCGGGGCTGAAATATTTCGTGCTCGGGGCGCTGTCGTCGGGAATGCTGCTGTACGGCGCGTCCCTGATCTACGGCTTTACCGGCACGGTGAGCTTCGCCGGCATCGCGCACGCCTCGACGCAGGGCGGCATCGGACTGATCTTCGGCCTGGTTTTTCTGTTCGCCGGGTTCTGCTTCAAGTGCTCGGTCGTGCCGTTCCACATGTGGACGCCGGACGTCTACGAAGGCGCGCCAACGCCGGTGACGGCGTTCTTTGCCGCCGCCCCCAAGGTCGCCGCCATCGCCATGTTCGTGCGCGCGGCCGTCGTGGCATTTCCCGGCATCACCTCGGAATGGCAGAAGATCGTGGTTTTCGTCTCGATCGCCTCGATGGTGCTGGGCTCGTTCGCCGCCATCGGCCAGCGCAACATCAAGCGGCTGATGGCCTATTCGTCGATCGGCCACATGGGGTTCGCGCTCATTGGGCTCGCTGCCGGCACCTCCGAAGGCGTGCAGGGCGTGCTGGTCTACATGGCGATCTACATCACCATGACGCTCGGCACTTTCGCCGTCATCCTGTCGATGCGGCGGCCGTCCGGCATGGTGGAATCCATCGACGAGCTGGCCGGCTTGTCGCGCAGCCATCCGACCATGGCGTTTTTCCTGGCGATGCTGTTGTTCTCGATGGCCGGGGTGCCGCCGCTCGCCGGCTTCTTCGCCAAGTTCTATGTCTTTCTCGCCGCCATCAAGGCTGGCCTTTACGTGCTGGCGGTGATCGGCGTGCTGGCCAGCGTGGTCGGCGCCTACTACTACCTGACGATCGTCAAAGTCATGTATTTCGACGAGCCGGCCGAAGGCTATGACCCGATGCCGGTTGAGCTTCGCGTGGTGCTCGCGGTCTGCGGCCTCTTCAACCTCCTGTTCTTCGTCTATCCGGGGCCGCTGGTCGGCGCGGCGAGCGCCGCCGCCCGCTCCCTGTTTTGATGCGGCTTGACGCAACCGCGGTCGCGGCGGGGCTGCAGCTCCTTGCTCTGGAGCAGTGCGGCTCGACCAACGAGGAAGCCCTGCAACGGGCGCGGCGCGGCGAACGGCGGCCGCTATGGATCACGGCCGACACGCAGACCGCGGGGCGGGGTCGCATGGGCCGCTTCTGGACGTCGCCGCCCGGCAACCTGCATGCCAGCCTCCTGGTATTCGATCCGTCGCCGATCGAGCGCGCGCCCGAGCTCGCTTTTGTCTCGGCATTGGCGGTGCGCGATGCCATTATCGCCGAAGCGCCGACGCTGGCGCCCCGTCTTGGCTTCAAATGGCCCAACGATCTTTTGCTTGCGGGCGAGAAATGCGCCGGGATCTTGATCGAAGGCGACAATGAACTTTCCGACAATGACGTTGCCGACAATGCCTTGCCCATGGCTCTGACCGCGGTGATCGGCATCGGCGTGAATTGCGCGCACCATCCGCCGGCGGCTTCCTCCGGGCGTGCGGTCGAGGCCGATCCGATGCCGCCGGGGCGTTTGCGCGAGGATACGGTTCTGTTTCCGGCGACCGACCTGCGCGTCCACGGCGCCGACGTCACCCCGCCGCAGCTGTTTGCGCGGCTCTCCGCGACGATGTGCCGGCGGCTCGCGCAATGGGACCGCGGCCGCGGTTTTTCGGCTATCCTGGGCGACTGGATCGCTGCGGCGTGCGGCATCGGCGAAATGATCGTCGTGCGCAACGGCACAAGCGACAAGACCGGCCGCTTCGTCGGCCTCGATCCGTCCGGCCGGCTCGTGCTGGAAGCCGCCGGCGGCAAGATCGAAAAGATCGCGGCGGGCGACGTGTTTCCATTGGCGCTCCGCGGCGTCCGGCGCGAACCGAACCAACAGGCCGACTGATGGCCGCAGGCGAACTGGTATTTGCGCCGCTCGGCGGCTTCGGCGAGATCGGGATGAATCTCTCGGTCTACGGCTTCGGCGACGAGCGGCGGCGGCAATGGCTGATCGTCGATTGCGGCGTCTCGTTCGCGTCCGAGGAGCACCTGCCCGGCGTCGATCTGATCTTGCCGGACATCCGTTTTCTGATCGGAGAACGCCGCAATATCCTGGGGCTGGTGCTCACCCACGGCCACGAGGACCACCTGGGCGCGCTGATCGACCTGTGGCCGCGTCTCAAAGTGCCGATCTACGCCACGCCGTTCACGGCGGCGCTGTTCGAGGCCAAGCGGCTGTCCGAGCCGGGCGCGCCGGAAATCCCGATCACCACCGTGCCACTCGGCGGGCGTCTCGACCTCGCTCCCTTCACCATCGATTTCATCAATGTCGCCCATTCGATTCCGGAGTCCAATGCGCTGGCGATCCGCACGCCGGCCGGCATCGTCCTGCATACCGGCGACTGGAAGATCGATCCCACCCCGCTGGTCGGCCCGCCGACCGACCAGGCGAAATTGATCGCGCTCGGCGACGAGGGCGTGCTGGCGCTCGTTGGCGATTCCACCAACGCGGTCCGCGACGGCCGCTCGCCGTCGGAATCCGACGTTGCCAGGACGCTGGCCGAACTCATTCGCACCGCGCCGGGCCGCGTCGCGGTGACCACCTTTGCGTCCCATGTCGGACGCATCCGTGCGGTGGCCGACGCGGCGCGCGCCGCCGATCGCGAGGTGGTGCTGGTCGGCCGCGCCATGGAGCGCGTCAGCCACGTCGCGCGCGAGACCGGCTATCTCGACGGCGTGCAGGATTTCCGCAGCGCCGACACCTACGGCTACCTGCCGCCCGACAAGGTGTTGGCGCTGTGCACCGGCAGCCAGGGTGAGCCGCGCGCGGCGCTGTCGCGGATCGCCGAGGACGAGCACCCGGAGGTCACGCTGAACCGGGGCGACCGCGTGATCTTTTCGTCGCGCGCCATTCCGGGCAACGAGAAGGCCGTGAGCCGGGTCATCAACGGGCTCGTCGCGCAAGGCGTCGAAGTCATCACCGATCGCACCCATCTGGTTCACGTATCGGGCCATCCGCGGCGCGCCGAGCTGCTCGATATGATCAGCTGGATCCGGCCGAGAATCCTCATCCCGGCCCACGGCGAGGCGCTGCATCTTGGCGAACACGCCGAGCTCGGCCGCAGGGCCGGCGTGCCGCACGTGCTGGTCTGCCGCAACGGCGATCTGGTGCGGCTGGCGGCCGATGGCGCGCAGATCATCGCCGAGGTGCCCTCGGGCCGCCTCTACAAGGACGGCGCGCTCCTGGTCGAGGCGAACGCGCGCACCGTGACGTCGCGGCGCCGCCTGAGCTTTGCCGGAATAGTCTCGGTGGCGCTGGCGCTCAGCGACAAGGGCGCGCTGGTCGCCGATCCGGAGATCGAGCTGGTCGGCATTCCGGAAGCCGACGCCGCCGGGGTATCGATGGCCGAGATCGTGCGCGAGGCGGTCGAAGACGCCTTCGAGGCGCTGCCGAAGCCGCGTCGCCGCGACGCCGACAGTGTTGCGGAGGCGGTGCGCCGCGCGGTGCGCGGCGCCATCGCCGAGCGCTGGAACAAGAAGCCGATGTGCAACGTCCACGTGCTGGAGGTGTAGCGCCGCGGCGGCGCCACTATATTGATAATCTTGCGCAAATCTGGGAGCGGATGGGCAAGATGTTCCGCTGGTTCGCACCGCTTTTACTTTTCGCCGGCACGCCCGAGGTGCTGGTCCGTGTCGCGACCGCGGCGATCGCGGGCGCCGTTCTGGCGTTCGGCGTCTGGCTGTTGTCGAACGTTGCGGTGACCTTCGACACCTTGAAAAACCCTTATATCATGGCGGCTTATGGCGCTGCTTTGTTCTGTTTCTTCATCGGCGTCGGCGCCGTGACTTGGCTGCGGCTGCGGCGGCTGTCGACACCCCGGGCGCTGGCGCCGTCGCGACCTCAGCAAGCGCCGCCGCTGCCCCCGGAGATCGTGACCCGGCGCGCGCAGGAGATTTCCAAAAAATGGCAACGCGGACGCCCGGTGGTGTCGGATAAGGCGGTTGAGCGCCTGCCGCCCGCCGCAGCACCCGCGCCGACGGCGCCGGAGCAGCCCGAGGGCCCGGTCCGTGCCACGCTCTTGGTCGTCGGTCCGGCCTATAGCGGCAAGACCGCACTGGTCGCTGCCCTGGTGCAGGCGACCAGCGCCGACGCGGAATGCCCGAGCGAGACCGTTCGTCTGATTGACGGCGCCGCGATCGAGGGCGACCAAGGGCAGCTTGCGGGCCTGGCGGAGACGGCAAGCGCAACCGACGGCGTCTTGTTCGTCGTCGATCAAGACCTGCGCGCTCCCGAAGTGGCCGCGATCAAGCGCCTCGCCGCCGCGCGCAAGCCGCTCTCCATCGTGCTCAACAAGGCCGATCAATTCAACGCCACCGATCGCGATACGATCCTGCTGTCGATCCGCGCCAAGATGCCGGCCAAGTTTCCGCCCGATCGCGTCGTGGCGGTCGCGGCGACGCCGAGCCCGGTCGAACGTGAGATCGAAGACGCCCACGGCGCCGTCCACGTCGAACTGCGCCGGCCGTCGAGCGACACCGCCGCGCTGTCGCGGCTCCTGAACAAGCTGTTTCCGCCGGCGCCCGGACGGACGCTGCGGTTCGAAGCCAAGCCGCGGTCGGGGGTTTAGCGCGCATGCAAGATCAAGCCCTGCTGCCCGATACCATCGAAGCGCTGCGCAACCTCGCCGAGGATTCGCGATTGCGGCCGGCCGAGCGCGCCGCCATCGAGAAGGAGATGCACGAGATCGAGGATTTCACCGCGAAGCTCGAAAACGGCCGTCTCGAGATCGCGGCGTTCGGCGAAGTCGGCTCGGGCAAGAGCGCGCTCCTCAACGCGCTCGCCGGCGAGACGATCTTTGCGGTCTCGGCCGAGCACGGCTCGACCGACAAGGTCGCCAAGACCGGCTTTCGAAACACCAAATTGTTTCTGGTCGACACGCCGGGCATCAACGAAGCGGCAGGCGAACTGCGCGGCAAGCTCGCCGAGGAAACGGTGCGCTATACCGACCTGGTGCTGTTCGTCGCCGACGGCGACCTCAACAAGGTCGAGCTCGACGCCTTCACCCAGTTCAGCGATCTGAACAAGCCGATCATCCTGGTCATCAACAAGGCCGATCTTTACGGACCCGAGCAGGTCAGGGAAATATCGGAGTTGATCCTGCGCAAGGTAGGCGGCCGGCTCGGCCCGGCCGACGTCGTGTTCGCGGCGGCGGCGCCGCGGCAGGCCGAGCGCGAAATTCACCAGGCCGACGGCACCATCCAGATCGTCAGCTACCAGCCGAAGCCCAGGATCGAGGCTTTGGAGGCGCGGATGCTGGAAGTCCTCGACCGCGAGGGCAAGGCGATCATCGCGCTCAACGCCAGCCTGTTCGCCTCCGAGGTCAGCGATCGTCTCACCGCGCTCAAGCACCATGTGCGCGGCAAGGAAGCGGCGCGGCTGATCAAATATTTCATGCTGGGCAAGGCGCTGGTGGTCGGCGCCACCCCGGTGCCGGTGTTCGACGTTCTCGCCGGCATGGCGACCGACGCGGTCATGGTCCAGCGCATCGGCGCCATCTACGGCACCGATTTCTCGCTCAACAACGCCCAGGCCCTGGTGGTGGAAATCCTGCGCGCCTGGGGGCTGATGGCGGCGGCCGAATACGGTTTGCATCTCGCCGCCGATCTCCTGCGAACGGTGACCTTCGGCACCAGCACCGTGCTCACCGCGGTGCCGCAGGGCCTGGCCGCGGCCTGGAGCACCTATGTGGTCGGCAATGCGGCCAACATCTACTTCCGCGATGCCGGCTGGAGCGGACGTTCGCCGAAGGATATCGTGGAGGATATCCTTGCCGGCTCGGAAGCGCAGAAGACCAGCATTCTCGGGCCTATCAGGGACCAGCTGAAGGCGAAGTTCGGTCGCCAATGACGCCTTGGCAATAACCTGCCGGGAAGCAGGAGACGCTCGAACATGATCGGCAGGCTCAACCACGTCGCCATCGCGGTGCGCGATATCGGCAAGGCGGCCGCAGTCTATCGCGACACGCTCGGCGCCCAAGTTTCGGCCGCGGTGCCGCAGCCGGACCACGGTGTGACCACAGTCTTCATCACCTTGCCGAACACCAAGATCGAGCTGCTCGAGCCGCTCGGCGACGGCTCGCCGATCGCCAAATTTCTCGAGCGCAATCCGGACGGCGGCATGCACCACATCTGTTACGAGGTGGACGATATCCGTAACGCGCGCGATGCACTCAAGGCGGCCGGCGCCCGCGTGCTCGGCGACGGCGAGCCGAAGACCGGCGCCCACGGCAAGCCGGTGCTGTTTCTGCACCCGAAGGATTTTTCCGGCACCCTGGTCGAACTGGAGCAGGCTTAAGTCCGATGCCCTGGACCACCGGCTTGGCGACCTTCTTTCTGATCTGGTGGGTGGTGCTGTTTGCCGTGCTGCCGTGGGGCGTGCACAGCCAGCACGAGGGCGGGGCGGTGACGCCGGGCACCGATCCCGGCGCGCCGGCGCTGCCGCGGCTCGGCCGCAAGCTGGTCTGGACGACGCTGGTGTCGCTCGCGCTGTTTGCCTGCTGTTACATCGTCTATGCCGAGCGCCTGGTCACGCTCGAAGGCCTGTTGGCGCCGTTCGGCTTGCACATGACGGGCGGGTACTGATATTTCGCACGCCGTTATTGTGAAATCGGCGCTGGCCGGAGCCGCCCACAAAGAAAAAGCAGGGCAAACGCCCTGCTCGAGAAACCTCATCTAACCTGAACCACGCATTTGGTCTGATTGATTTACGCTTCCAACCGGCGCTGCGGCGTTGCGTTGCTGGCTCGGGCTCATCCTCCCAAGACTTGGACCGCTTTCCCGAAAAACCGAGAACAAGTTCCCAGTTTCGGGATCGGTAAAGCATTGGTAATCGATCTTCACCGCATTGTCACCAACATACGGCCGGGCGGTGGCAAAAAAATACCATCGCCGCCTTGCCACCTGCCGGCGCCAGCTGCCGCCACCACGGCGCCCGGCCATGACCAGCCATTGCAACTGGCCATTTCGGCACGCCCGTTGTATGTCCGCCGCCGATGCCGGCTGCACGGCCGCAGCTGTCTAATTGCCAGCCATTCCGATCGAGATTTCATGCGCCTGTCCCGCTACTTCCTGCCAAGCCTGCGCGAAACCCCGAAAGAGGCGGAGATCGCCTCGCATCGCTTGATGCTGCGCGCCGGGATGGTTCGCCAGGAGGCGGCCGGGATTTATGCCTTCCTGCCGCTCGGACTGCGGGTGCTCAATAAAGTGTGCCGGATCGTCCGCGAGGAGCAGGACCGCTCCGGCGCCATCGAACTGCTCATGCCGACCATCCAGTCCGCCGACCTGTGGCGCGAAAGCGGCCGCTACGAGGCCTACGGCAAGGAAATGCTGCGCATCAAGGACCGGCACGAGCGCGACATGCTGTACGGGCCGACCAACGAGGAAATGATCACCGCCATTTTCCGCAGTTATGTCCGCTCGTACAAGGATTTGCCGCTCAACCTCTACCACATTCAGTGGAAGTTCCGCGACGAGGTGCGGCCGCGCTTCGGCCTCATGCGCGGCCGCGAGTTCCTGATGAAGGACGCCTATTCGTTCGACCTGGATTTCGCCGGCGCCAAGCACGCTTACAACCGGATGTTCGTGGCCTACTTGCGCACGTTTGCGCGAATGGGATTGCGCTCGATCCCGATGGTCGCGGAAAGCGGTCCGATCGGCGGCAACCTCTCCCACGAATTCATCATCCTGGCCGATACCGGGGAGAGCGAGGTGTTCTGCCATCGCGACTACCTCGATTTCGCGATTCCCGCGGCCGACGCGGATTTCGGCGACATCGGCGCCTTGCAGGCAATCGTCGACAAGTGGACCTCGCTCTATGCGGCGACGTCGGAAAAACATGAGGCCGCGGACTTCGCCAAGCTGCCGGGCGACAAGCAAGTGTCGGCCCGCGGCATCGAAGTCGGCCACATCTTCTATTTCGGCACCAAGTATTCCGAGCCGATGCATGCGGTGGTAGCAGGCCCCGACGGCGTCGAGCGACCGGTGCATATGGGCTCCTACGGCATCGGCCCGAGCCGGCTGGTCGCCGCCATCATCGAGGCGTCCCACGACGAGGCCGGCATCATATGGCCTTCGGCGGTCGCTCCGTTCCAGGTGGTCATTCTCAATCTCAAGCAGGGGGCAAGCGATACCGACGCCGCCTGTGAACGGCTGTATGCGGAACTTTCGGCCAAGGGGATCGACACGCTCTATCACGACCTCGACGAGCGGCCGGGTTCCAAGTTTGCCACCGCCGACCTGATCGGCATTCCCTGGCAAATCCTGGTCGGGCCGCGCGGCCTCGCCGAGGGCAAGGTCGAGGTCAAGCGGCGCGCCGACGGCGTGCGGGAACTCATGTCGGCCGCGGACGCCATCGTCCGGGTCAGTGCATAAGTGCGCATGCGGCACTGTGATGCGACGATCAGAGGCTTGAAACCGCCAGAATCGTGTGAAACTCCGGGTGACCGCGGGGACCTGACCTGAATGGCCGAGCCGACCGGCACCCATCCCTTTGCACCGTTCGAGTGGATGTTGTCGCTGCGCTACCTGCGGGCGCGGCGCAAGGAAGGATTCATCTCGGTCATCGCTGGCTTCTCGTTTCTCGGCATCATGCTCGGGGTGGCAACCCTGATCATCGTCATGGCGGTGATGAACGGCTTCCGCCAGGAACTGCTGACCAAGATACTCGGTCTCAACGGCCACCTCCTGATCCAGCCGCTGGAATCGCCGCTGACCGATTGGGAAGCCGTCGCCGACCGCATCTCGAAAGTCCGGGGCATCCGCCTTGCCGCGCCGATCGTCGAGGGTCAGGCGCTGGCGTCGTCGCCGTTCAATGCCTCGGGCGTTCTGGTACGCGGCATCCGCGCCGAGGATCTCACCAAGCTCGCCTCGATCGCCAACAACATCAAGGACGGCACGCTGAACGGCTTCGACCAGGGCCAGGGCCTGGCGATCGGCAGCCGGCTCGCCGAGCAGCTTTCGGTGCGGGCCGGCGACAATCTGACGCTGGTTGCGCCGCGCGGCGCGGTGACGCCGATGGGCACGACGCCGCGCATCAAGTCCTACAAGATTGCCGCCGTGTTCGAGATCGGCATGTCGGAATACGACGCCGCCTTCGTGTTCATGCCGCTGCCGGAGGCGCAGGCCTATTTCAATCGCACCGGCGACGTCACCGCGATCGAGATTTACACCGACGACCCGGACAACATCGACCACTTTCGTCAACTCGTCACCGAGGCCGCGGCGCGGCCGATCTATATGATCGACTGGCGCCAGCGCAACGCCACCTTCTTCGGCGCGTTGCAGGTCGAGCGCAACGTGATGTTCCTGATCCTCACGCTTATCGTGCTGGTGGCAGCGCTCAATATCGTCTCCGGCCTGATCATGCTGGTGAAGGACAAGTCGAGCGACATCGCCATTCTGCGCACCATGGGCGCGACCCAAGGGGCGATCATGCGGGTGTTTCTGATTACCGGCGCCGCGATCGGATTCGTCGGCACGGCGTTCGGATTTCTGCTCGGCACCATCGTCTGTCTCAATATCGAATTGATCCGGCGTTTCCTGTCGTGGCTGACCAACACCAACCTGTTCCCGCCCGAGCTCTATTTCCTGTCGAAGCTCCCGGCCGACATGAACGTCAGCGAAACCACCGCCGTGGTGGTGATGGCGCTCGGACTGTCGCTGTTGGCGACGCTCTATCCGTCCTGGCGGGCGGCGCGGCTCGATCCCGTCGAAGCGCTGCGCTACGAGTAACCGCGCGCCATGGACGACACCACCACCACCAGACTCCCCGAGGCCGCATCGCCGATTGCCGCCAGGGACGACTATCCGTTGATGTTCCTGCATGGGGTCAGCCGGAACTTTCACCAGGGCGACTCCACGCTCGATATTCTCAAGAACGCCGAACTGGCGCTGTGGCCCGGACAATCCGTGGCGCTGGTTGGGCCGTCGGGAGCCGGCAAATCGACGCTGCTGCATATCGCCGGCCTGCTCGAACATCCCGATGCCGGCGAGGTCTATATTGACGGTGCCGCGACTTCGCAGCTGTCCGACATCCAGCGCACCCGGATCAGGCGCAACGACATCGGCTTTGTCTATCAGTTCCACCGCCTGCTGCCGGAATTCTCCGCGCTGGAGAACGTCATGCTGCCGCAGATGGTGCGCGGATTGCGCAGCAAGGACGCCCGCGCGCGCAGCACCGAATTGCTGACCTATCTGGGCCTCGGCGACCGCCTGACCCATCGCCCCGCGGAACTGTCGGGCGGCGAACAGCAGCGGGTCGCGATTGCGCGCGCGGTCGCCAATGCGCCGCGCATCCTGCTGGCCGACGAGCCGACCGGCAATCTCGACGTCCGCACCGCCGAGCATGTCTTCGCAACGCTCGGCCAACTGGTGCGCGCGTCAGGCCTTGCCGCCATCATCGCCACCCACAACCTCGATATCGCCAGCCAAATGGACCGCCGTGTCACCATCCGCGACGGGGCCGTGGTGGAGCTGAAATAGTTCAGCGCCGGCGATGACTGGCATGATCCGGAAAAAGCCTGCCCTCGGACTTGATCCGGGGGTGGAAACCGGTTTTCCGACAAGATCATGCTCAATCAAAATGCGAAGCGCCTATCGATTTAATCTGAAACGATTGCGCTCTAATGAAGGCCCTTCCGCGGTTCGTATTGCGGGTTTGGCCTGCAGTCGGCGCCGGCGCCCTGGGCGGTTGCCATACACTGCTGGAAACTGACGAAGCCGCAATTCCTGGAGCCCCCCGAACCGCTATAATACGCGCACCACGGATAGTTTTGCGCCAAAGCGCTGGCGTTTGTCGCCGCCAGCGCGGCGAGAATTCCCGACGCCAAGATCACAGCCTTCATGGCAACCTCCTGATTGAGCTTTCACGCCGACAATATGGCGTGCCGATCATTGGTTCGCTGCGGCCAAGACATATCGGCCCAAAACGACGAAAGTCTGGCCCGGCCCGGAGCGACCGATCAGGAATTGGTGTGCGACTTGACCCGCGCGCGATGCGAGCGAGGTAAAGGCGCGGTGCCGGTCTGATAGTGCGGCCCGGGCGGCGGCGTGTACATCGTATTGACCCTGCAGTCGTTGCCATTGCCCCTGGCGCTCTCCATGCACTGCTCGAAGCTGACAAAGCCGCAGTTCCTGCCGCCGCCAATTTCGCCGCTGAGATATTCGCACCACGGATAATTCTGCGCCTGGGCGCGGCCGCCTGTTCCGACGGTGGCAACGACAATCCCAAGCACCATAAGGGCATATTTCACGGCCGACCTCCCTGGTTTGGTTGGCCCCGTTCATTAACGCCGAAAGCCCGCGCTTATTTCACGAACCGGAGACAGAATTTAGTCGACCGCGGGCGGCGCCGACCGCGCGCTACCGCAATACCGCGACGATCCTGCGGGGGTCGCCAAATAAAAGGCTCGGCCGGCCGTCCCGGCGGCGCAATGCGCCCATTGATCGCGGCTTTGCTCGTAACAGCGCCTTTGCTCGTAACAAGACGGGGCCGCCCGAAGGCGGCCCCACTGACGAACATTGCCGCCGTGCGGCTATGGCTGTCAGTAGCAAGGCACGCACGCGCAATGGCCATAGGGACCGCAGCGCCTATACCATCCTGGTCCACATCCATAGACGCCGGTTGTTCCGTTACATGCCGCCAGTTTGATGATCGGCGTCGCGTTGCTAAGCTGCGCGTGCAGACCGGCGGCGCCTGGTGACTGGGTTTGAGCATTGGCGGAGGCCATCGCTGCGAGCACGAGCGCCGCTGCAGTCAAAGTCATCGTGAGCCTTTTCAAGAGGGTCTCCTTCGTTTGTGCTGAATGCCAGACTGGACGAGGAACACTTCGTTGGACGCGCCAACGCGCGGTTTGGTTCACCGGATGGGAGGAAGCGAGCCGAAACCCAGATACGCCGCCGGCGCGAAGGCGCTTTATTCTAAGTCCCGGGGACCGGCCTAATGGGATTGAAACCGTATTTTCCAAATTTCGTACTGAAGCCGTTTGCTCAGGGACTGAAATTCTTGTTTCGCCGCCTGGGTGCCGCGGCCGTCCATCGCAATCATATCGGTGAGGAAGAAGGTCCCCAGCAAAACCGCGAAAAAGGCTACGGCGCGCATGCCGATAGTGTGGCCGAAGCCGGCTTAAAAAGATTTAACGGCGCCGGAGTTGCAGCCACAGCGTGCATGGGCCGGTACCGAAGCGGTTCTGGTGATCCGCCCGAGGACTTGCCGAGATGGCGTAACTCCTCGCGCCGCCCGGGCCGCTGGAATTAAACATGCCGGCCACAACGCAATGCACCCATCTCACGCTCGCTGGTAGTGGGTCAGTTTGAATAAGGCAGGCCAATTTCGGGCTTGCGGGCTTGGTCGGACAGCGCATATTCGGCCCCCATGGGCATCCCAGGTTCCATTATAATCGGCGCAATCCTGATCGCCGGAGCGATCTTGGTCGCCAATCACTGGCAAATCACCCCCACCTCTGATTTTAGAGTGGTGGACCGGCTCAATCGGTGGACCGGATCGCTCGATGTCTGCGCAACGGCAAGTACGCCTCCGAATCCCGCGTCGATACCCGGCACTGAATTGGAGTGTCACCCACAGTGACCAAGCCTCCCAAACGCCCTAGGGACTTCTCCCAAGCGGCCAAATTTGTGGTCGAGGTCGCGACCGGCCAGCGGGAGGATCGCGAGCCTACGCCAGAGGAACAGGGTAAGGACCCGGCGGCTGCGGCGCTAGGTCAGCGAGGGGGCCGAGCACGGGCCAAAAGTCTATCGGCAGAAAAAAGAAAAGAGATCGCAACGCGCGCCGCAAAATCGAGGTGGCGAAAATAAGCTACGCATGATCCTCTTTTGCTTCCTGAGGGGGAGAACGCATGTCTTTCGCAGTCGGTAGGAACGACATCACAGGAAGTGGCGGCGATCCTAAATTCGCCGCACCAATCTAGATGCGCGTAGAGAGCGCGGAAATAGGCGTACGTTGCAGTTTTGCCGACGTGATCGATAAACATTTTGATGATATCTTCTGCAAAGTCTTTAACCTCATAGTAGACGACTATGTAATTTGCTTTGCAGGACGCAACCCTTTTTCGCTTATGTCTGAGAGTAATGCTCCAACTAATCATTGCGACGCAACTTCCTGCCGGAGCATCGTAATCAAGAATTTGGGTTTCGACGTTTAGTTCTCTTTTCAAATCTGATTGATCGGCGCGCAGCGCCTCTGGAGAGGTTTGAAAATCCACTTTTTCCAACAGAATAGAGGACAGTTTTGCAAGCCGCGTGGCTTTATTGTACTGCCTAATCTTGGCGCTCACAGCCTCATCGAGCACTGGCGCCGTGGCTGGGGCCAATGCTTCGATTTTCATAGGTTCCGACATTTTATTCTATTAGGCTGCTTTCAGTGTGAGCGTTCTGGCAGCGCCATCGACCGACATATAATTGTCGTTGGACGCTCCCATCCAATCACTCCCCGCGGGCTCGCGCAAATTGACGAAGAGGTGCGCGAGCCGTTTCGGACGTGTGTCCGATTTTCCAAGCACTATCGCCATGCTGCGGAATAGGCATGGGCGGCGCGTCGCTTCGTTGGGCGGCGATTCGCGGCTCTACTTTTACGCCAAGAGCGTGAAACAGCCGAGCAAAGGTCTTCACGCTCGGATTCGCCTCCGCGCTAAGGATTTGCGACAGCCGCGCCTTACTGATGCCGGTTCGCTTAGCGAGTTCGGTTTTCGAGATACCCTTCGCGGTAAGAACATCCTGCATAAGGAATTGGAAATCGATGAGCAAATCCTCTTCGGCCTCCACAAAATCAAGGATATCTTGGCCCATGTTGCCCTCCTACGCGCTGTATTCAACCAATTCCGCGATATCGCTTGCGGTAGATCTCAAAAGTCCCTGGTCGGCCTTGTCGCTTTTCTTCGACGGATCGACGCGAAGGCCGACAAAGCATCTCTTTCCAGCGACAGTGAGAATGCCTCCGTAAAGTCGCCACTGGAACGACTTGAAGGCATAGACGTGAACTTGGCGACCCTTACCATCAGGGAAACTATCCTCAAATTTGAATTTGTCTTCGCCAAGCGCCTGCGGTCCTAGTTCACAGTAGCGGTGGAAGTAACGCTCAAGGTGCTTCCGGCGTTTCTTCGAAAGTGTGTCGTTACTTTCAAAAAGTTGCATGTAGTCCAAGTGAATGTCCGGCGCGAGACGAACCGCCGCATATGGCCCATCTCTACAAGCGCGAACTCTGCCGCAGAGGGCCGTTTTTGCCCTTTCATGTCGCTTGCCGGTTAATATATAGCTAAATTCATTGCTCTGCCTAGTACCGCATAATCACAGTCCAACACGAAATCGCGATTCTTGGTTGCTACGGCTCCCTATGACACGGTTTAGCTGAAATCTCATTGATCGAAAAGGAGAACATCAAATGGAACCTTAATACTTGACGCTAAGCACAAAAGGTCATAATATGTCGGGTATGAACAAGCTCGACCGTGAAGCGCGTGCCCGCATCCTTCACCTCCTTTGCGAAGGGCAGTTGATTCGCGCCGTGACCCGCCTGACCGGGGCGAGCAAGAACACCGTCACTAAGCTTGTGGTCGACGCCGGCCACGCCTGCACCGAATACCAAGATCGCGTACTGCGGAACCTGACCAGCCGGCGCGTGCAGGTCGATAATCATTTCGTTTAGGAAGAAGACAACAGCAAAACCGCGAAAAAGGCTACGGCGCGCATGCCGATAGTGTGGCCGAAGCCGGCTTAAAAAGATTTAACGGCGCCGAAGTCGCAGCCACAGCGTGCATGGGCCGGTACCGAAGCGGTTCTGGTGATCCGACCGAGGACTTGCCGAGATGGCGTAACTCCTCGCGCCGCCCGGGCCGCTGGAATTAAGCATGCCGGCCACAACGCAATGGCCCCATCTCGCCCTCGCTTGACAAGAACATAAAGCGAACTATGTTCTTCTTCCGTTCCACAAGCGACAGGGGCATCACCATGGTTCGCGCTGTCTTCGAGGAGGCTCTGGCACTGGCTTCGCTGAGCCTGTTTTTGGCAATGGTGGCGGTTTGGGCTCAGGTGCTCGGCGTCCTCTGAGCGTTTTGTGCCCCCCGGCCGGTGGGAGGCGACAAGTTCCTGTGTGCTGCGAGCGCCGGGTGCGCCGCCGCGATGGACAGCATGGCTTGCCGTCCCGCATCCTGAACGCCCCCTGGAATTGCTCACGCCATCGTGCCGAAAGCGAGGGCCGGAACGCGAGTGCCGAACGCCATGGCCAAAATAGACCGATCCGAGCCCGGCTTCGTGCATCTGCACGTGCACTCGTCCTATTCGCTCTTGGAAGGCGCGCTGACCATCGCGCGCATCGCCGAACTCGCCAAGAAGGACCGCCAGCCGGCGCTGGCGCTGACCGACACCGACAACATGTTCGGGGCGCTCGAATTCTCCGAAAAGATGGCCGGCAGCGGCATCCAGCCGATCATCGGCTGCGCGCTCGGCATCGATTTCGGCGACCAGGAAATCCGCGGCCCGGCGGGCGCTGCCGCCTGGCCGCGGCTGGTGCTGCTGGCCTGCCGCGAAGCAGGCTATCGCAGCCTGATGCGGCTGTGCTCGCGCGCCTATCTGGATACGCCACAGCAGGATCGGCCGCATCTCAAGCTTGGCTGGCTCGCGGGCGAGACCGACGGGCTGATCGCGCTCACCGGCGGGCCGGGCGGGCCCCTCGATGGCGCCATTGCGGGCGGCCAGAACGCGCTCGCGCAGGCGCGCTGCGAGGAATTGCAGGCGCTGTTCGGCGACCGCCTCTATGTCGAATTGCAGCGCCACGGCACGGCGGCCGAGCGCACCGTCGAGCCGCACCTGATCGAGCTCGGCTACAGCCGGGGCATTCCGCTGGTCGCCGCCAACGAGCCGTTCTTCGCCACCCGCGACGATCATGAAGCCCACGATGCGCTCCTGTGCATCGCCGAGGGCAAGCTCATCGCCGACGGCGAGCGCCGCCAGCTCACCGCCGAGCATCGCTTCAAAAGCCGCGCCGAAATGGCGGCCCTGTTCGCCGACCTGCCGGAGGCGCTCGCTGCCACCGTGGAGATCGCCGAGCGCTGCGCATTCCGCCCGGTGACGCTGGCGCCGATCCTGCCGCGCTTTTCCGCCGATCGCGGCGCCGGCGAGGGCAGCGAGACCGAAGCGCTGCGCCATGCCGCCGAGGCCGGCCTGAAGCTGCGTCTGGCGCGGCACGGGCCGGCGCACGACCATACCGCCGAGGACTATCACGAGCGGCTCGCCTTCGAGCTCGGCGTCATCGGCCGGATGAAATACGCCGGCTACTTTCTGATCGTCGCCGATTTCATCCAGTGGGCGAAGGGGCAGGGCATTCCGGTCGGGCCGGGCCGCGGCTCGGGCGCCGGCTCGCTGGTCGCCTATGCGCTGACCATCACCGACCTCGACCCGATCCGCTTCGGGCTATTGTTCGAGCGCTTTCTCAATCCCGAGCGTATCTCGATGCCGGACTTCGACGTCGACTTCTGCCAGGAGCGGCGCGACGAGGTGATCCGTTATGTGCAGGCCAAATACGGCCGCGACCAGGTGGCGCAGATCATCACCTTCGGCACCCTGCAGGCGCGCGGCGTGCTGCGCGACGTCGGTCGCGTGCTGCAGATGCCCTACGGCCAGGTCGACCGGCTGTGCAAGCTCGTGCCGCAGAACCCGACCAACCCGATTTCACTGAAAAGTGCGATCGACAGCGAGCCGCGGCTGCAGGCCGAGAGCGATCGCGACCCGCTGGTGCATCGCGCCTTCGATATCGCCCAGAAACTCGAAGGCCTGCATCGCCACGCCTCGACCCATGCGGCCGGCATTGTCATCGGCGACCGGCCGTTGCGCGACCTGGTGCCGCTTTACCGCGACCCGAAATCCGACATGCCGGTCACCCAGTTCAACATGAAATGGGTCGAGCCCGCCGGCCTGGTGAAATTCGATTTTCTCGGCCTTAAAACGCTCACGGTGCTCGATATCGCCGTCAAGCTGGTGCGCAAACGCGGCATCGACCTCGATCTGTCGCGCATCCCGCTCGACGATGCCAAAAGCTACGAAATGCTGGCGCGCGGCGAGACCGTCGGCATCTTCCAGGTGGAAAGCCAGGGCATGCGGCGGGCGCTGGTCGACATGCGGCCGGACCGCTTCGAGGATCTCATCGTGCTGGTGGCGCTGTACCGGCCGGGCCCGATGGCCAACATTCCCACCTATTGCGCGCGCAAGCTCGGCCACGAGCGCACCGACTATCTGCATCCCAAGCTGCAGCCGATCCTGCAGCCGACCTACGGCATCATCACCTATCAGGAGCAGGTGCAGCAGATCGCGCGCGATCTCGCCGGCTACAGCCTCGGCAAGGCCGATATCCTGCGCCGCGCCATGGGCAAGAAAGACAAGAAGGAGATGGCCTCGCAGCGCGGCGATTTCATCTCCGGCGCGGTCGAGCGCGGCATCGCGCGAAACGACGCCGAAGTGATTTTCGATGCCTGCGCGAAATTCGCCGAATACGGCTTCAACAAATCGCATTCGGCGCCCTATGCGCTGCTCACCTATCAGACCGCCTACATGAAGGCGAATTATCCGGTCGAGTTCCTGGCGGCGTCGATGATTCTCGACATGGGCAATACCGACAAGCTGGCCGAATTCCGCGCCGAGGCCGAGCGGCTTGCCATCAAGGTCGAGCCGCCTTCGATCAACCGTTCGGGCGTCGAGTTCGAGGTCGAAGGCAACACGATCCACTACGCACTGGCGGCGCTGCGCGGCGTCGGCCGGCAGGCCGTCGAGGCCGTCATGACGGCGCGTGGCGAGCGCCCGTTCGCGGATTTGGCCGATTTCGCCCACCGCATCAATCCGCGCACCGTCAACAAGCGCGTGCTGGAAAGCCTCGCCGCCGCCGGCGCGTTCGAGGCGCTCGAGCCGAACCGCGCACGGTCGTTCGCCGCGGTCGACATCATGCTGGCGGCGGCGGCGCGCGCCCACGACAATGCCACGCTCGGACAGAACGAATTGTTCGGCGGCGCCGCCGCCAACGAGCCGCTGGCGCTGCCCATGGTCGAGCCATGGTTGCCGGCCGAACGGCTGCGCAAGGAATACGACGCCATCGGCTTTTTCCTCACCGGCCATCCGCTCGACGATTATGCGGCAGCGCTGAAGCGGCTTCGTGTGCAGCCCTGGGCCGAGTTCGCCCGCGCGGTCAAAGCCGGGGCCGGCGGCGGCCGCGTCGCCGGCACCGTGGTGGCGCGCACCGAGCGGCGTACCAAGAACGGCAGCAAGATGGGCATCATCGGCCTGTCGGACCCCAGCGGCCACTATGAGGCGGTGCTGTTCGCCGAAGGCCTGGCGCAATACCGCGACCTGCTGGAGCCCGGCGCGGCGGTGCTGATGTTCCTCACCGGCGAGGTCCAGGCCGACGAGGTGCGCGCCCGCATCCAGTCGGTCGAGCCGCTCGACGAAGCCGCGGCAAAAATGCAAAAGGGCTTGCGCGTGTTCCTGCGCGATCCGGCGCCGATCGACGGCCTGGTTCGTCGCCTCGAGCCGAGCGGCGCGGTCCGCAACGCCCCCGATGCGGCCGCCGGCGAAGTCAGCATGGTCTTGCTCCTGCAAAACGGCAGCGAGGTCGAGGTCAAGCTGCCCGGCCGCTTCAAGGTCTCGCCGCAGATCGCCGGCGCGATCAAAGCCGTTTCCGGCGTGGTGACGGTCGAGGCGCTGTAGCGGTAGCCGTCATTGCTCGCAATGACGCTTTCCATTTGCTAGGCCGCGCGATAAGACACGGCCGCGTCCTCCCAACCATTCACCGGCGTTTGGACCCGATATGCTTCGGATCGAGAATCTCATCTTCGACGCGTGGGGCCGCCGGTTTTTCGATTCCGCGAGCGTTGCGGTCCCGGCCGGCGCCAAGGTCGGCCTGGTCGGGCGCAACGGCGTCGGCAAGTCGACGCTGTTCAAGCTCATCCAGGGCGAGCTCGCCGCGCAAAGCGGCGAAATCCTGCTGCCGAAGGCCGCCCGGATCGGATCGGTCGACCAGGAGCATCCGGCAACGCCGATCAGCCTCTTGGACACGATCCTGGCGGCCGATACGCAGCGCGAGGCGCTCAACGCCGAGCTCGAAGTTGCCGAGCCGGAACAGCTGGCGGATATCTACCAGCGCCTCAACGCGATCGACGCCGAGCGCGCCCCGGCGCGCGCCGCGGAAATCTTGAGCGGGCTCGGTTTCTCCAACGCCGACCTCGAGCGGCCGATGGCGGAATTCTCCGGCGGCTGGCGCATGCGGGTGGCGCTGGCGGCGGCGCTGTTTGCGCAGCCCGAGCTGCTGCTGCTCGACGAGCCGACCAACTACCTCGACCTTGAAGGGGCGCTTTGGCTGGAAGCGCGCTTGAAGAAATATCCGCACACCGCCCTGATCGTCAGCCACGACCGCGAGCTCTTGAACAATTCGGTCGACGCCATCCTGCACCTGAGCGCCGGCAAGCTCGAACTGTATACCGGCGGCTACAACGATTTCGAAACCCGCCGGGCGGAGAAGGCGCGGCTGCAATCGGCGACCCGGGCCAAGCAGGAAGCCGAGCGCGCCCACCTGCAGCGTTTCATCGACCGATTTCGGGCCAAGGCCAGCAAGGCGGCGCAGGCGCAGTCGCGCATCAAGCGGCTCGCCAAACTGGAGCCGATTGCCGAGGTGGTCGCGGAGCGCGTCGCGCCGTTCACGATCCCGTCGCCGACCCGGCCGCTGGCGCCGCCGCTGATCCAGCTCGAAGCTGCGGCGGTCGGCTACAACGGCGCCGCCGTTTTGCGCAATCTCAATCTCCGCCTCGACGTCGACGACCGGATCGGGCTCCTTGGCGTCAACGGCGCCGGCAAGTCGACCTTTGCCAAGATGATCGCCGGCGCGCTGCCGCTGCAGTCCGGTCAGATGAAACGCGAGCAACGCATTCGCGTCGGCTGGTTTCACCAGCATCAGATCGAAGCGCTCGATCCCGAGGATTCGCCGTTGGCCATCCTGCGGCGCGAGCGGCCGGAGGACAGCGAGAGCTCGCGGCGGTCGAGACTGGCGCAGTTCGGGCTTTCATTCGATAAGCAGGAGACGACCGTCGCCAATCTGTCCGGCGGCGAGCGCGCGCGGCTGCTGCTCAACCTCGTCGCGATGGCGGCGCCGCACTTGTTGATCCTGGACGAGCCGACCAATCATCTCGATATCGACAGCCGTCGGGCGCTGCTCGACGCGCTCAACGACTATGAGGGCGCCGTCATCCTGGTCACCCACGACCGCTCGTTGATCGAACTGGTCGCCGATCGGCTGTGGCTCACCGCCGATGGCGGCATCAAGCCGTTTGCCGGCGACATGGACGACTATGCGCGCTTTGTCCTGGAGCGCGCCAAAGCGGGCGTGTCGCCGTCGCCAGGGCCTGCTCAAGGATTTGGCGCGAGTAAAGAACTTGGCGCAAGCCAAGAACTTGACGCAGGCAAAGAGCTTCACGCGCACGACGCGGTATCAAGAAACCAACAAGCCGCGGCCGATGCGCGCCTGGCGGCCCGCAAAGCCGCAAAGAAACGCAAACGGCGGGGCTACTGACAAGGCCGATCGCGCCGGCAGAGAACGAGGGGAGGGTTCGTTGGCGTCCCAACCTGCCAGACGTCCGCTTCGGGTCGCGATCATCGGCGCCGGCATCGGCGGGCTTGCCGCGGCCTGCGCGCTGCGCCAGCGCGGTATCGAGGTCGCGCTCTACGAGCGCTCCGCCAGGCTCGAAGAAGTCGGCGCCGGGCTGCAGATCGGTCCGAACGGCGTCAAGGTTTTTCGTGCGCTCGGTCTCCAGGACGCGCTGCACCGCAACGCGTTCGAGCCGATCAACATGGTCTCGATCACCTGGGACGAAGCGCGGCTGCGGCATCGCGAGCCGTTGAAAGCCGTCGCCGCCGCGCAATACGGCGCGCCCTACATGACGGCCCATCGCGGCGATATTCACACCATGCTGCGCCGGGCCATCGGCGATACGCCGCTCCATCTCGGCGCCAATTGCCTCGGCGCCGAGACTGTCAATGGCGGCGCGGTGGCGCGCTTTGCCGACGGCTCCGCAATCGAAGCCGACATCGTCATCGGCGCCGACGGCATCCGCTCGGCGATCCGCGCGCAGCATTTCGGCGCCGACCGGCCGCGCTTCACCGAGATGATCGCCTGGCGCGCCATGGTGCCGATGGAATGCGTGCCGACCCGCGTCGGCCCCGGCGGCAGCGTGCGCCTCGAACGCGGCGAATATTTCGGCTGGATCGGGCCGAACGGCCACGTCATCTGCTACCCGATCGGCGGCAACGGCGACGTGCTCAACATTTTCGCCGGCCATTACACCAGCGAATGGGCCGAGGAATCCTGGTCGGTGCCGTCGAGCCGCGAGGAACTCATCGCCGCCAAGGCCGGCTGGAACGGCGCGCTGCTCGACATGTTCGGTCACGTCGAGCACGTCTTCAAATGGGGCATTCACGACCGCGATCCGTTGCGGCAATGGACGCGCGGCCGGGTGACGCTGCTCGGCGACGCCGCGCACCCGACCATGCCGACGCTGGCGCAGGGCGCCAATATGGCGATCGAGGACGGTTACGTGCTGGCGCGGCTGTTGATGCGCCACGGCGACGATATCGACGCCGCGCTCAACGCCTACGTGGCCCTGCGCCAGCCGCGCACCGCGCGCATCACCCTGCAGTCGCGTCAGCAATTCGCCAATAACCGGCAAGTCCCGCCGCCGCCGTTCCTCGACCGCTCCTGGATCTTCACCTTCGACGCCACCCGGGACGAGGGCGCGCTGCAGTCGGCGTGAGGGCGTGTGGCCGCTCGCCGTGCGCCTGACGCGCAGTTCCGATCCGTGTTATAGCTGAAGCTGACTCCGCCGCAGGGAAGGGCGCCGTGGCCTCGATCGAAAAGTTCAACGACCATTGCTGGAAGGATGTCATTTCGGAAAGCGATCTGGCGCTCTACGCCGGATGGCGGCGCGAGACCTATGTCGGTCCGCGCCCGGCACTGCTCGCGATCGACCTCTACGATCTCGTCTATCGCGGCGGTCCATTACCGCCGGCGGAGCTCAATGACCGTTATCCGAACACCTGCGGTATCTTTGCCCATCGCGCCATCGCGCCGACCACAAAGCTGATTGCGGCGGCCCGTCGCGCGCGCGTGCCGGTGTTTTTCTGCAGCCAGGAGACCCGGCCCAACAACCGGCCGCCCGGAGCGGTTTCGACCAGGCGCAAGCGCGAGGTGCCGGCCGACGGCTATGCGCTCTATCACGAGTTCGCGCTCGAGCCCGACGACATCCTTATCCTCAAGCAGCGCGCCAGCATTTTTCAGGGTACGCCGCTATTCTCGCATCTGTCGCTGCTCGGCGTGCAAAGTCTGATCGTGTGCGGCGAAAGCACTTCGGGCTGCGTGCGGGCCAGCGTCGTCGACGGCTATTCGAATGGTTTTCACGTCAGCGTGGTCGAGGAATGCACCTACGACCGCGCCGAGCTGACGCACAAGGTCAACCTGTTCGACATGCATCACAAATACGCTGACGTGATGCATATCGACGAAGTACTGGCGCATCTCGGCGTCATGGGATTGGAGCGTGCGGCCGAATAACCGCCGGATTTGCCGGCGCCGCGCTGCGGTGCTGCTTCAGGCCTGGACCATGATTGCGGCATTCCTGCTCGCGTTGCCGGGCGCGAACGCGCAAGAGGGTAGTCGGCCGGTGACCTTCGCCGGCAAGGAGATCAGGCTCCTCATCGGGTTTTCGCCGACCGCCTACGGCTATGACACTTACGCGCGGCTGCTGGCGCGTTACCTCGGAAAGTATCTTCCCGGCAATCCGACCGTCATTCCCCAGGATCGGCCGGGCGCCGGTTCGCTCAACCTGACGAGCTACATGGCGCATGCCGCGCCGAAAGACGGCTCCGAGATCGCCATGGTCGGGCGCGGCGTCGCCATGGAGCCGATCCTCGATGCGGCGTTGTCGCCGCCAAAGTTCGATTCGACACAATTCGTCTGGCTCGGCAGCATGAACAACGAAGTCGGCGGCTTCTTCGTGCACCAGCCCGGCCCGGCTTCGAGTTTTCAGGACGTTCTCGACGGCGCGGCGCTGAAGGTCGGTTCGACCGGCGCCGGCGGCGATCAGCAGGTTTTCACCGCCGCCCTCAACGCGCTGTTCGGCACCAAGCTCAAGGCCATCGCCGGCTATCCGGGGACGCAGGAGCTGATGCTTGCCGTCGAACGCGGCGAGCTTGACGGCATCGTCGGCTATTCCTGGAGCGTGGCGCGCTTCGGCAACAAGCAACAGCTCGATGACGGCACCCTCAAAATCATCCTCCAGGTGGCGCTCAATCGGCACTCCGATCTGCCCGATGTGCCGCTGCTGACCGACTTCGTCAAAAGCCCGGCGGATCGACAGGTGCTCGACCTCATATTCTCCCGCAACGCGATGGGGCGACCGTTATTGGCGCCGCCCGGCCTCGATCCGGCAGTCGCTGCGGCGCTGCGCAACGGCTTTGCCAAGGCGATGCACGATCCGGACCTGGCCGCCGAGGCGATCAAGACCAACCTGGAGCTCAATTTCGTCAGCGGCGACGACGTCCAGGCACTGGTCGAGCGGCTGTACCGCGCGCCGCCCGAAGTCATCGCCCGTGCCCAGGCGATCGCCACCGCGAACTGATCGGCTGGCGGACGGCACTCCCATATCCGGTCGCATCAGGGAAGTTGCCGGCGCGGCATCGGCGGAACGGGGTAACGCCCGGTCATCACGTTCCAATAAGCCCATGACCGTTCATCCATGATGCCTGCCGGCGCATGGTCGAGAGCTTCGCGGAAATCACCGAGCGTCAGATACCGCTGGACAACGGCAATCTCCTCCGCCGTCCCGTAGGTCATCAGATAGGCCAGAAAACGCACCGGATCCGCCAGTGCCCGTTCTGGAGCTTCGAACCAAATCACGCTTGGCGCCAGCTCAATAAGCTCGGCACTGCGGGGAAGCGGCTTCATGGACCCTCCAGCCTTTGTCTGACGGCGGCGACTGCGGGCAGGTGTGCCGGGTCGACCGCTCGAACCCCGGCCACAAGGTCGTTACGCACGTTTGCCGGAAGCTCGGCCAAGGCCGGCTCGCCGTAATAGGCTAACGCCTTCAGCGACAACAGCGGTTTGAACTCGGTCCCATATATGATGAGTGCCGCGGCAAGCATTTCCGCCAGCGGAATATTCGCGACCGTCAGCAATGTGTGAATGTCGATATAATCTCTCGGCTCGGCGCGTTGCGTCACAACGGCTGCTTTGAAACCTGCAAGATCAATGAGGGAAGCGACCTTGATTTCCGGCCCGACTGCGAAATCTGGCAATGCGACCTGCCCGAGTCCCACCCCGCCAAAGAAAGACAGCTGAACGGTCCCACTCCGGTCGACAGTTGCCGTTAAAGCGTTTGCAGCCAGCCGCCGCACTGTAGCATTCTTTAGATAAGGCACGGTCCGCATCAAGGCGGTCGGGACAAACGAGTCCGTTGAGAAAAAATCGAAATCCACCGACGCTCGATGGCCAAGGCGCAAGGCTATCGCCGTGCCGCCATGGAGGGTAAATTGCTCCGGTGTTGCCGATAATTCCGGCCATAAGCGCCGTTGCGCTGGCGGGAGGATATCGAGACGAGGTTCGAACCGACCGGCCATCTCTTGGGTTCGCTCCACGCCTGTTTATCGGTTGCATTATACCCGATCGCGGCCGCGATTGGTCTGCCCCGGCTGCAAAGTTGCGGTTGCGCTGTGCGGCCACAACCCTATATAAGGCCCCCAATCTCACACGCGGACCTTGGCCTAAAAAGCCGTCCGGTGCCTTGGCTCCCTCCGACCTCCCCCGCAAGCGGGCGAGGTCGGAGGGGTCCGGCTCATCGGTCCGCGGCGGATCAACCGGAGAACTTAAATGGCGCTGCCCGACTTCAGCATGCGCCAGCTTTTGGAAGCTGGCGTCCACTTCGGCCATCAGGCCCACCGTTGGAATCCGAAGATGTCCGAGTACATCTTCGGCACCCGCAACAACATCCACATCGTCGATCTGACCCAGTCGGTGCCGATGATGCATCGCGCGCTGCAGGCGGTCAGCGATACCGTCGCCCAGGGCGGCCGTATCCTGTTCGTCGGCACCAAGCGGCAGGCGCAGGACGCCATCGCCGAGGCGGCCAAGAAGTCCGCGCAATACTACGTCAATTCGCGCTGGCTCGGCGGCACCATGACCAATTGGAAGACCGTTTCCAACTCGATCAAGCGGCTGCGCAAGCTCGACGAGATGCTGTCCTCCAACGAGGCCCAGGGCTACACCAAGAAGGAGCGGCTGACGCTGCAGCGCGAACGCGACAAGCTCGACCGGGCGCTCGGCGGCATCAAGGACATGGGCGGCCTGCCCGACCTCTTGTTCGTGATCGACACCAATAAAGAGGATATCGCCATCAAGGAGGCGCGGCGTCTCGGCGTGCCGGTGGCGGCGGTGGTCGACACCAATTGCGATCCCGACGGCATCACCTATGTGGTGCCGGGCAACGATGACGCCAGCCGCGCCATCACGCTCTATTGCGACCTGGTCGCCAAGGCCGCGATCGACGGCATTTCGCGCGCGCAGGGCACGCACGGCATGGATGTCGGCGCGCAGGCCGAGCCGATCGTCGCCGAGGAGCTGCCGCTGGAAACCAATAAGCTCGGTTTCGAGCAGCTGTCGGGACCGCGCGGCGTCGCCGACGATCTCAAGACGCTGCCCGGCGTCTCGCCGGCGATCGAGAAGCAGCTCAACGACCTCGGCATTTTCCACTTCCAGCAAATCGCCGAGCTGTCGCCGACCGCCGCGCACAATGTCGGCGAGGAGGTTGGGCTGCCCGGCCGCCTCGAAGGCTGGATCGCCAAGGCGAAGCAGCTGACGGCCGAGACGGAATAGCCGCGCGCGTCGTTCCGGGACGCCGGCAAACCCGGTACGCCCGGAATCCGCAACGCCGGAATGCGTGGCTGCCGAAGCTGCGAGCCATTATCTGACCGAAGGTGATTTATGGATTCCGGGCTGCTCGCTGGCCCGGCCCCGGAACTGAGAATGCGACGAGGACAACCGAGATGACCACGAACATCACCGCTGGCATGGTGAAGGATCTCCGCGACAAGACCGGCGCGGGCATGATGGATTGCAAGGCGGCGCTGACCGACACCGGCGGCGATCTCGAGGCCGCGGTCGACTGGCTGCGCAAAAAGGGGCTCGCCAAGGCCGCCAAGAAGGCCGGCCGCGTTGCCGCCGAGGGCCTCATCGGCGTGGCGGTGACGCCAAGCAAGGGCGTGCTGGTCGAGGTCAATTCGGAAACCGACTTCGTGGCGCGCAACGACCTGTTCCAGGGTCTGGTCAAAATGATCGCCGACGTCGCGCTGGATGCCGGCGCGGACGTCGACAAGATTCTGGCCGCGCCGGTCGGCTCCCATACCGTCGCCAATGCGATTGCGGAGACGATCGCCAAGGTCGGCGAGAACATGACGCTGCGCCGCGCCGCGGTCCTGACGGTCGGCAAAGGCGCCGTCGCCAGCTACGTGCACAGTTCGGTCGACGACGGGCTCGGCCGGATCGGCGTCATCGTCGCCCTCGAATCGAGCGGCAAGACCGACGAGTTGAAGGCTTTCGGCCGCATGGTGGCGATGCACGTCGCCGCCGCCAATCCGCAGGCTATCGATTCGTCCGGTCTCGACCCGGCGACCATCGAACGTGAGAAGGGCGTGCTCGCCGCCAAGGCGGAGGGCAAGCCTGCCAATGTCGTCGAGAAGATCGTCGAATCCGGCCTCAAGACCTTTTACAAGGAAGTTTGCCTGCTTGATCAGGGCTACGCGCTTGAAGAGGGCAAGAAAACCGTGGCCCAGGCCATCAAGGAGGCCGAGGCCAAGCTCGGCGCGCCGATCAAGGTCGGCGGTTTCGTGCGTTATGCGCTGGGCGAGGGCATCGACCGCCCCGGCGGCGATTTCGGCGACGAAGTTGCCGCCCTTGCCGGCACGCATTAAAGGCGGAAGCCATCCTGTTGGGTTTCGTGGGTAAATGCGCTAGCCCTGTTGCGATTGCCCGGGAATCGGCAGCGGATGCCTGGACTCCCAGCGGACTATCCTGATGGCGAAGCCGAACTATCGTCGGGTCATCGTCAAGCTCTCCGGCGAAGCCTTGAGCGGCCCGGAGAAGTTCGGCATTCACCAGCCGACCATCGATCGCTTCGCGGCCGACCTCATCAGCGGCCATAAGCTCGGCATCGCGCTCGGCGTCGTCGTCGGCGGCGGCAACGTGCTGCGCGGCGCCCAGATCTCCGAGGACGGCCTGTCGCGGCCGACCGCCGATGCGATGGGGATGCTGGCGACCGTCATGAACGCGCTGGTGCTGGAAGCCGCCATCGAACGGGCGGGCGTGAGCGCCCGCACCATGTCGGCGCTGTCGATGCCGCAGGTCTGCGAGACCTACGAGCGCCAGCGGGCGCTGCGCCATCTGGAAGATAACCGCATCATCGTGTTCGCCGGCGGCACCGGGAATCCGTATTTCACCACCGACACCACCGCCATCCTGCGCGCCGCGGAGATGGGCTGCGACGCCGTCCTCAAGGCGACCGACGTCGATGGCGTCTACACCGCCGATCCCAAGCGCGATCCGACCGCCACCCGCTATGAGCGGCTGGATCACCAGGAGGCGTTGGAAAAGAACCTGAAGATCATGGATGCGACGGCCTTCGCGCTTGCCCGGGAAAACCGTATGCCTATCATCGTGTTCTCGATCCGGGAGCAGGGCGCCATCGAGACCGTCCTGCGCGGCGAGGGTCACTTCACCACCGTCGGCTGACTTTTTGCGCCTGCGGGCAGAGCAGCCGATCGATGCGGCCGGGGAGGCCAATTGCGGGAGAGCGCCATGGCGACGACGGCATTCGATATGAACGATCTCAAGCGCCGCATGCAGGGCGCGATCGCCTCGCTCAAGCAGGAACTGTCCGGCTTGCGCACCGGGCGTGCCTCGTCGGCGCTGCTCGAGCACGTCCAGGTCGAGGCCTATGGCAACCACATGCCGCTCAACCAGCTGGCCACGATCAGCGTTCCGGAGCCGCGCCTGCTCCACGTCCAGGTCTGGGACCGCTCCATGGTGCACGCGGTCGAAAAGGCGATCTCGGCTGCCAACCTGGGCTTGACGCCATCGACCGAAGGCCAGGTGCTCAAGCTGCGCATTCCCGAGCTCAACGAGGAGCGCCGACGGGAAATCGTCAAGCTCGCCCACAAATACGCCGAGGCGGCGCGCGTGGCGGTGCGTCACGTCCGCCGCGACGGCCTCGACCTTCTCAAAAGGCTGGAGAAGGACCACAAGATCAGCGAAGACGAAGAAAAGCGCCAGGCCGGCGAGGTCCAGAAAGCCACCGATGCCACCATTGCCGACGTCGAAAAGATGCTCGCCGGCAAGGAAAAGGAGATCATGACGGTGTGAGCTCGACAACCGAGATCACTCAGCCGCGAGCCGCCGCGAGCGACAGTTACGACATCCCGCGGCACGTCGCCATCATCATGGATGGCAATGGGCGCTGGGCCGCCGCCCGCGGATTGCCGCGCGTGGAAGGGCACCGCCGCGGCGTCGAGGCACTGCGCAAGACGGTGCGGGCCGCGCGCGAGCTCGGCATTTCGATCTTGACGATTTTCTCTTTCAGCTCGGAGAACTGGTCGCGGCCGCAGTCGGAAATCCGCGATCTGCTGGGATTATTGCGCCGCTTCATCCGCAACGATCTTGCCGATCTGCACAACAGCAATGTGCGCGTGCGCATCATCGGCGAGCGTGAGGATCTGGCGCGCGACATCCAGCTGCTGCTGCAGGAGGCGGAAGACCTGACCCGCAACAATGACGGGCTCACGCTGATCGTGGCGTTCAACTACGGCGCCCGCCAGGAGATCGCCCGCGCCGCGCGACGCCTCGCGCTCGAGGTGGCCGGCGGCCGGCTGGCGCCGAAAGACATCACGCCGGAACTTTTGGCGCAGCATCTCGATCTCCCCGAACTGCCCGATCCGGACGTGATCATCCGAACGAGCGGCGAGCAGCGGCTCTCGAATTTCCTGCTGTGGCAGGCAGCCTACAGCGAGCTGGTCTTCGTTCCGATCAATTGGCCGGACTTCGACCGCGCCGCGCTTGAGGGCGCCATCGCCGAGTACCGGCGGCGCGAACGCCGGTTTGGCGGACTGATCGCCCAGACCGGCTCGTGATCAGCGGCAACCAGCGCGATATCGGCACGGACGAAAAGGCGTCGTCGGCGCGCCGCGCTCCCAGCAACCTGCTGCTTCGTGTCGCATCGGCTGCGGTGCTGGCGCCGCTGGCGCTGGCGGCAGCGTATGCGGGCGGCTGGATCTTCTTTGCGGCTTGTGCGGCCGCGGCGGCCGGCATCCTCTGGGAGTGGACCCGGCTGGTCGCCGCTCGTGCCGATGGCAGAATTCTGCTGCCGGGGCTCGGCGCATTGTGTCTCGCCTTGATGCTCGGGGGCTTCGGCCAGTCCGGCGCCGCCATCGGCGCGATCGCGCTCGGCGCGGTGATTGCCGGCGGCGCGGCCGCCCGATGGCCGGATCGAGTCCCCGCCGCGATCCCTCTCGCTTGGGCGGCCGGCGGCGTCCTTTACGCCGGCGCAGCCTTTCTGGGTCCGGCGCTGCTTCGCCGGGATCCCCAATACGGCCTCACCGCACTCATGTTTCTCGCCGGAACGGTCTGGATGACCGATATTTGCGCCTATGGGGCCGGCCGCGCCGTCGGCGGACCGCTGTTGTGGCCGCGGGTCAGTCCCAACAAGACCTGGGCCGGCGCCGCCGGCGGCCTCGTCGGGGGGATTGCCGCCGGCGTCCTGGTCGCCTATGCGAGCGGGATCGGTGACCTCCCAGCCGTAGGAATAGTCGCATTGGTGCTGTCAATCCTGACCCAAGCCGGTGATCTGTTTGAGTCCGCGGTCAAACGGCGTTTCGGCGCCAAAGACTCGGGCGGGCTCATACCCGGCCATGGCGGGCTGATGGATCGTCTGGACGGCTTCCTGGTGGCCGCGGTGGCCGCGCTGGCCATCGGCATCCTGCGGCACGGAACGGATGCGCCGGCGGTCGGCTTGCTGATATGGTAGGCAAGATGAAGCCGGCCCAGCACAAACAGGCCTCCGCCAGAGCCGTTCTGGCGAGCGCGCCGCGATCGATAACGCTTCTTGGCGCCACCGGCTCGATCGGCTCGAGCACGGTCGATTTGCTGCGTCGCGACCCGACCCATTACCGCGTCGAAGCCGTTACCGCACACCGCAATGCGGCGGCTCTCGCGCGGCTTGCCCGCGAGCTCGGCGCCCGCTTTGCGGCCGTGGGCGACGCCGACGCCTACGGCGAACTGAAGGCCGAGCTTTCCGGGTCCGGCATCGAGGCTGCGGCCGGCGCGACCGCCATGGTCGAAGCCGCCCAGCGCCCCGCCGACTGGGTCATGGCCGCGATTACCGGCGCCGCCAGCCTTGAGCCGACCCTCGCCGCCGCCGACCGTGGCGCTACCGTAGCGCTCGCCAACAAGGAATGCCTGGTCTGTGCCGGCGCGCTCTTCATGCGCCGCGCCGCCGCGGCCGCGGCAACGGTTTTACCGGTCGATTCCGAGCATAACGCCATCTTCCAGGCGCTCAGCGCCGGCCGCCGCGACGACGTGCGACGCATCGTGCTGACGGCTTCGGGCGGACCGTTCCGCACCTGGTCGCTCGAAGCGATTCGCAAGGTGACGGTCGAGCAGGCGCTCAAGCATCCGACCTGGAACATGGGCCCCAAGGTCACGATCGACTCCGCGACCTTGATGAACAAAGGCCTGGAATTGATCGAGGCGCATCACTTGTTTGCGTTGACGCCCGCCGAGCTCGACGTCGTCGTCCACCCGCAATCGGTGGTCCACGGCCTGGTTGAATTCCGCGATGGGTCGGTGATTGCTCAGCTCGGCTCGCCGGACATGCGCATCCCGATTTCGCATTGTCTGGCCTGGCCGATGCGGATGGGGACGCCGGCGCCGCGCCTCGATCTTGCGAAGGTGGGAACCCTGACATTCGAGGAGCCCGATCCGGTGCGATTTCCGGCGCTGGCCATCGCCCGGCGGGCGCTTGCGACGGGCGGCGCCGCCCCCACGATCCTCAATGCGGCGAACGAGATTGCGGTGCGCGAATTCGTCGCCCGGCGTATCGGCTTTGCTGCCATTGCGGCGCTGGTCGAGGCGACGCTGGATGCGGCGGAACGGCGCGGCGAGACGGCCGAGCCGCAAACCGTCGACGAAGCTCTCTATATTGACCATAGTGCGAGAAGGTCGGCGGTCGACCTCTTGCCCGAAATTGCCGCAATGGCATCCTAGCGTTTGGCTGGGGACAAATAAGCGGGGGCGTCAGACACGATCATGGGGTCATATTTATTGTCGCATTTGCACGCGCTTGGGGGCGGCGTGGTGGGCTATGTCGTGCCCTTTCTCTTCGTCCTCAGCCTGGTCGTGTTTTTCCACGAGTTAGGGCATTTTCTGGTTGCACGCTGGTGTGGCGTGCGGATTTTGGTGTTTTCGGTCGGTTTTGGCCCCGAACTTGTCGGCTTTAACGATCGTCACGGCACCCGGTGGAAGATTTCGGCCATCCCGCTCGGCGGTTACGTGAAATTCTTCGGCGACGAGACCGTGGCAAGTACGCCCGATACGTCGCGGCTTGCCGGCATGAGCGAGAGCGACAAGGCGGACTGCTTCGCGTTTCAGCCGGTGCGCAAGCGCGCCGCCATTGTGGTTGCCGGTCCGCTGGCAAATTTCGTTTTGGCCATAGTGATTTTTGCCGGAATCTTCATGATTTACGGCAAGCAGACGATGACCGCCCGGGTCGACACGGTGCAGGCCGACAGCGCCGCAGCGGCAGCGGGATTTCAGCCGGGCGACCTGGTGACGGCCATCAACGGCAGTCCTGTCGGCGATTTTTCCGATATGCAGCGCGTCGTCAGCGAAAGCGCAGGCGAGACCCTGGACATCACGGTCGAGCGCAACGGCAGCCAGATCGTTCTCAAGGCGACCCCGACGCTCAAGGAGGTCAAGGACAATTTCGGCAATGCCCATCGCGTCGGCATTCTCGGCATCAGCCGGTCCATGGCGGGCGAGGACCTTAAATTTCAGCCGGTCTCGCCGCCGCAAGCCGTCTGGATGGGCGTGCAGGAGACCTGGTTCGTCATCGATCGGACGCTCACCTATATCGGCGGCGTCGTGGTCGGGCGCGAGGCTGCCGACCAGCTCGGCGGCCCGATCCGGATCGCCCAGATGTCGGGGCAGGTGGCAACGATAGGCTTCATTGCCCTAATTCATCTCGCCGCTGTGCTTTCCGTGTCGATCGGGCTCTTGAACCTGTTTCCAATCCCTTTGCTCGATGGCGGGCACCTTTTGTTCTATGCCATCGAGGCATTGCGCGGCCGCCCGCTCTCCGAACGGGCTCAGGAGGTAGGGTTTCGGATCGGTCTCGCGATTGTCTTGATGTTGATGATATTTGCAACTTTCAATGACATAGTTCATCTGGCGACTTCCTAAAGTCGCCATGGTTTAGGCGTCGCTTGCGTCGGGGCGAGCAAGCGTTGAGTCGCTGTGCAGGGGTGGTGGGGTCGTGGGGAAATATACCAATAATACCAAGACGGCGAGCCGAAGGAGATTCCAAGTAAGCCGCCCCCAGGGGCGGCCGCGTGGGCAATAAAGGCGCGTAGGGCATGGGTGTGCGGGTGAGACGAGGGCTTGTCCTGGCCGGCTTGCTCCTCGGAGTGGGTCTTGTCGGCTTTACGGCCGGCGCTGCGATTGCGGCGCCACCGTCGGAAAGCGCCGTGTCCGCGAACGCGATCGTGGTGCAGGGCAACCGCCGCATCGAGGCCGACACGATCCGCGCCTACTTCAAGGCGGGCCCCGGCGAGCGGCTCGATGCCGCCAAGATCGACGCCGGCCTCAAGGCGCTCTACGCCTCAGGGCTGTTCGAGGACGTTCACATCTCGCAGTCCGGCGGCCACCTCGTCGTGACGGTGGTGGAAGCGCCGGTCATCGGCCGGCTCGCCTTTGAGGGCAACCACCGGCTCAAAGACGAGCAACTGGAGCAGGAAATTCAATCCAAGGCGCGCGATGCGTTGTCGCGTCCCAAGGTGCAGGCCGACACGCAGCGCATCATCGAAGTCTACCACCGCAGCGGCCGGTTCGACGTGAAGGTCACCCCGCAGATCATTGAGCGGCCGAACAATCGCGTCGATCTGATTTTTGCGGTCGACGAGGGCGACAAGACCGGCGTCAAATCCCTGATCTTTGTCGGCAACAAGGCTTACTCGGCGTGGCGCCTGAAAGAGGTGATCAAGACCGCCGAATCGAACTGGCTCAGCTTCCTGCAGACCACCGACGTTTACGATCCGGATCGGATCGAGGCCGACCGCGACCTGATCCGGCGCTTCTACCTCAAGCACGGCTATGCCGACGTGCAGGTGGTCTCGGCGACGGCCGAATACGACCCCGGCAAGAAGGGTTTCGTCGTCACCTTCACGATCGAAGAAGGGCCGGTGTACCACTTCGGCACCGTCGACATTCAGTCCAACGTACGCGCCGTCGATCCGCAAACGCTGCGATCCGTCCTCGTCATGCGCGGCGGCGACACCTATAACGGCGAAGCCATCGAAAAGACCGTCGAGGGCGTCACCGTCGAGGTTGCGCGACGCGGCTATCCGTTCGCCACCGTGCGGCCGCGCGGCGACCGCGACCCGCAGACCCGAACGATCAATGTCGTCTTTGTCGTCGACGAGGGAACGCGGGCCTACATCGAGCGCATCAATATCCGCGGCAATATCCGCACCCGCGACTACGTGATCCGGCGAGAGTTCGATATCGCCGAAGGCGATCCCTACAACCGCGCCTTGGTCGACCGCGCCGAGCGACGGCTCAAGAACCTGAACTTCTTCAAGACCGTGAAGATCACCAACGAACCCGGCTCGGCGCCGGATCGGGTGGTCATCAACGTCGACGTCGAGGAGCAATCGACCGGCGACTTCTCCGTCATGGGCGGTTATTCGACGGCCGAAGGCTGGCTGGCGTCGATGTCGGTGTCGGAACGCAATCTGCTGGGCACCGGTCGGTTTGCCAAAGCTTCGGTGAGCTACGGCCAGTATACCCGCGGGCTCGAGCTTAATTTCGCCGAGCCATATTTTCTCGACCAGCACATCGGCGCCGGCATCGACCTGTTCGCCAAGCAATCGCTCGCCAACAGCTATCTGTCATACGGCACGGAATTGTATGGCGGCACGCTGAAACTCGGCGTTCCGCTGCGTGAAGACCTGAGCTTCCAAGTGCGTTATTCGCTGTACACGCAGAAGATCACGCTGCCGTACTATCTCGACGACTGCAACAACCTCAATCCCAACTTCGGCAGCACGTTCCCGACCATCGCCGCCATTGAATCAGCAATGGCCGCCGGCGAACTCGCGTCGGCGTACCCGACCTACGCGGCCGTCCCGCTGACCTGCTACCTGTACGGCCAAGCCTCGCTGCCGGTGCGCGAGGAGCTTGCGAATGGCGCTACCCTGACCTCGCTCGCCGGCTACGGGCTGACCTACAACACGCTCGACAACAACAAGAACCCGACCAACGGCCTGTTGATCTCGGGCGGCGAGGACTTTGCCGGTCTCGGCGGCGACGTCGCCTATCTGCGCTCGACCGTAGATTTCCGCGGCTATTACGAGGTCGTTCCCGACGTGGTCGGCCTCCTGCATCTGCAGGCCGGCAACATGTTCGGGTTGGCGGGCCAGGATGTGCGCCTGCTTGACGACTTCAAGATGGGTCCCAACCTGGTTCGCGGCTTTGCTCCGGCCGGTCTTGGCCCGCGCGACGTCACCCCGGGAACGACCAACGATGCGATCGGCGGCACCAATTATTGGGGCGCGAGTTTCGAGTTCCAGTATCCGTTCTACTTCCTGCCCAAGGACACCGGCTTCCGCGGCGCGGTGTTCATGGATTCCGGCTCGGTCTGGGGCTACAAGGGCGAGACCCAATGGGCGGCGACCGGGGAAATCAACGGCCTCATCGCGCCCAACGGGGCCACGCCCTTCTTCTGCCAATGCGGCATGCAGTACATCGATAACGACGCGATTCGCATGTCGGTCGGCGCCAGCATCATCTGGGACTCGCCGTTCGGCCCGCTGCGGTTCGATTTTGCCTATCCGCTCATGAAGCAGTGGTACGATCGGACCCAATTCTTCGCCTTCGGCGGCGGAACCCACTTCTGATCGCGGCTGTGGCGCTTGTCATGGCCGGCCCCTTGCCGCACACCCTTCGGGCCGACCATGAGCTGACGATCGAGCAGATCGTGGCGCTGACCAGCGCCACGCCGCGCCTCGGCGATCCGCTCGATCGCCGGATTGCCAACATCGCTCCGCTCGATACCGCGATCGCTTCCGACATCAGTTTCGCCGACAGCTCCAAATATCTCGAGGCCTTGTCGAATACCCACGCCGGCGCCTGTTTGGTGGCGCCGCGTTTCGAGGCGGCGGCGCCCAACGGACCCGCGGTGCTGATCGTCGCCGAGCCGTACCGGGCCTTCGTCGCGGTCGCCCGCGCATTGTTTCCCGCCGCGCTCCGTCCAACGTCGCTGTTCGAGGTGACCGGGCGCAGCCCGGGCGCACAGGTGCACGCGTCGGCGCGGCTCGAGGCCGGCGTCACGGTCGATCCGCTCGCGGTGATCGGACCGCGCGCGGAAATCGGCTCCGGCACGGTGATTGCGGCCGGGGCCGTTATCGGGCCGGGCGTTTGCATCGGCCGCGATTGCGCGATCGGCGCCGGCAGCACCATCCTTCATGCGTTGCTCGGCGATCGCGTGATCATCCATTCCGGCGCGCGCATCGGCCCGGACGGTTTCGGCTACCTGCCGGGCCCGCACGGGCTCCAGAAAATCCCGCAAACCCGCCGCGTCATCATTCAGGACGACGTGGAAATCGGCGCCAATACCACCATCGACCGCGGCTCGACCCGCGATACCGTGATCGGCGAGGGCACCAAGATCGACAATCTGGTCCAAATCGCGCACAACTGCACGATCGGCCGGCATTGCGCGATCGCGGCGCAAACCGGCATAGCCGGCAGCGTGGAGGTCGGGGATTTTGTCATGATGGGCGGACAAGTCGGCATTGGCGACCATCTCACCGTGGGCGCCGGGGTCAGCCTCGGCGCCAAGAGCGGCGTCATGTCCCATGTTCCGGCCAAGGCCCGCTGGAGCGGTTTTCCGGCCCAGCCCGGCCAAGAATGGCTGCGCGGCGTGGCCAAGATCCGCCAGCTCGTGCGCGGCGCCCGCAAGGCCGAAGAGGACGACAAGGCATGAGCGGCGGCAGCGTCGGCAGCGCCGACATCCGCGATATCCTGCGGCTGTTGCCACACCGCTATCCGTTTTTGATGATCGATCGCATCGTCGACATGCGCGGCGACGCTCACGCCGTCGGCATCAAGAATGTCACGTTCAACGAGCCGCAATTCCTCGGCCATTTTCCCGACAACCCGATCATGCCGGGTGTGCTGCTGATCGAAGGGATGGCGCAGACCGCGGGCGTGCTGTGCCTGCTGCAGATGCCCCCGGTCGAAAAGCCTCGCGCGGTGTATTTCCTCACCATCGACAAAGCCAAGTTTCGCAAGCCCGCCGTGCCCGGCGACACCATCGAATATCACGTCGACAAAATCGCCCATCGCCGCAACATGTGGTGGTACCGGGCCGAGGCCAAAGTCGGCGACGAATTGATCGCCGAAGCCGAAGTCGGCGCTGCCATTATCGAGGGCTAGATGGCGATCGATCCGACCGCGCGCGTCGCCGCCGGCGCGCGCCTTGGCGAAGACGTGGAGATCGGGCCGTATTGCGTCGTCGGCCCGCAGGTCGAACTCGAAGCCGGCGTTCGTCTGTTCGCCCATGTCAACGTCACCGGCGTCACCACGATCGGCGGGGGCTGCGTGGTCTATCCGTTCTGTTCGCTCGGCACGCCGCCGCAGTCGGTGCATTATCGCGGCGGCGCCACCAGACTCGTCATCGGGAGCAAGTGCGAACTGCGCGAAAGCGTGACCATGAATACCGGCACCGAGGACGGCGGCGGCGTCACCCGGATCGGCGAGCGTTGCTTTTTCATGGTCGGATCGCATGTCGGCCATGATTGCCAGGTCGGCAACGACGTCAATCTTGCCAACAACGTCGTGCTCGGCGGTCACGTCAGTGTCGGCGACAACACGTTTCTCGGCGGTCACGTCGCCATCCATCAATTCGTCCGCATCGGCGAGGGCGTGATGATGGCCGGAATGTCGGCTGCCCGCGACGACATCATCCCGTTCGGATTTGCGCTCGGCCAGACCGGCGCGCTGGTCGGGTTGAACGTCGTCGGCCTGCGCCGGCGCGGCGCCACGCGGGCCGAATTGCATCGCCTGCGGCGCGCCTATCGCTCGCTGTTCTTCGTCGACGGCCGCATCGCCGATCGGATCGACGCGGTCGAGCGCGAGTTTGCCGACGATCCTTTGGTCGGCAAGGTCGTTGCGTTCATCCGTGCCGGCGGCAAGCGGCCATTGATGCGGCCGCGCCGCGGCCGGCGCGGCGATGCGGACGGCGACGATGCAGCGCTTTGAGTCCAGGCATGACGGTGGCTGACCCGGCGCACAACGCCGAGCCGCTGGCCATCATCTGCGGCGGCGGCGGCATTCCCGGCGCAGTCGCCGATGCGGTGGCGCGGCGCGGCCGCCGGCCGGTGCTGTTTGCCATCAAGGGGTGGGCCGACGCCGCGGTGGTCGAGCGTTACACGCATCATTGGATCGCGATCGGGCAAGCGGGGCGGTTCTTTCGGCTCGCCCGCGCCGAGAATTGCCGCGACATGCTGTTCATCGGCGCCGTGCTGCGGCCGCCGATCACGCAATTGCGGCTCGATTGGCAGACCATCCGATTGATGCCGCGGGTGCTGCGCTCCTATCGGGGCGGCGACGATAGGCTGCTTGCCGGCGTCGCCAGCGTGGCGGAAAGCGGCGGCTTGCGCGTCGTCGGCCTGCACGAGGTGGCGCCGGAAGTCTTCATCCCGGAAGGCGCGCTCGGCCGTCACGTTCCTGGCGAACGCGACAAGACCGACATCGCGCGTGCGCTGACGGTGATCGCCGCGCTCGGTCCGTTCGACGTCGGGCAGGCGGCCGTCGTTGCCGACAACAACGTGCTGGCGGTCGAAGCCGCGGAAGGCACCGATAACATGCTGACGCGCATTGCCGATTTGCGCCGCCAGGGCCGCGTGACCGCGCCGCCCGGAACCGGCGTGCTGGTCAAGGCCCCGAAACCCGGCCAGGACCGTCGCTTCGATCTGCCGACGATCGGTCCGCGCACGATCGCGAACGCGGTACGCGCCGGGCTTGCCGGCGTCGCCGTCACCGCCGGCAGCACCATCATCGCCGAGCCCGCGGCGGTCGCCGCCGCGGCCGACCGGGAAAAGATTTTTGTCATCGGAGTGCCCGAGGTCACGGCGCGATGACCGGGGCGCTGCCGCGGCCGCTTTCGATCTATCTCGTCGCCGCGGAGGAATCCGGCGATGCGCTGGGCGCAACATTGATTAGCGCGCTCCGCGCCCGGTATGGCGGCGCGCTGACGCTGGCCGGCGTCGGCGGGCGGGCCATGGCCGCGGCCGGCATCGAGAGCCCGTTTGCCATCGAACAGCTGTCGATTTTCGGGCTCAGCGCCATTCCGCGGCGGCTGCCGCTGATCCTGCGGCGCATTCGCCAGACCGCGGACGCCGTCGTCGCGGCGCGGCCCGACGCACTCGTCATCATCGACAGCCCGGACTTCACCCATCGGGTCGCCCGCCGGGTGCGCCGTGCGGCGCCCGAAATTCCGATCGTCGATTACGTCTCGCCTTCGGTCTGGGCTTGGCGCTCCGGACGTGCGCGCGCCATGCGCGCTTATGTCGATCAAGTTCTCGCCATTCTGCCGTTCGAGCCTGCGACCCATGTGAAGCTTGGCGGCCCGCCCTGCCTGTATGTCGGCCATCCGCTGGTCGAGCGCCTTGCCGAGCTGCGACCCGATGCGGCCGAGCAGCAGCGCCGGCAGGCGGAGCCGCCAATCGTTCTGATATTGCCCGGTAGCCGGTTGAGCGAGGTCCGGCGTCTGCTGGGCATATTCGACACCGCGATGACGCAGGTCGCCGAGCGCGCCGGGCCGATGGAGCTGGTGCTGCCGACCGTTCCCCATCTCGCCCCCTATGTGCGCGCGGCCATCGCCGGCTGGGCCCGGCCGCCGCGGATTGTGGTCGATCCGGCGGAGAAGTGGATGGCCTTTCGCCGCGCCCGGGCGGCGCTGGCGGCATCGGGGACGGTTACCCTCGAGCTCGCGCTTGCCGCCGTGCCGACCGTGGCGGCCTACCGGCTGTCGCTCTTCGAGGCGATGGTTGCGCGAGCGGTGCGGCTTCGAAAGAAGCTGCCCAGTTTCATCCTCGCCAACCTGACGCTTGGCGAAAATGTCTTTCCGGAATTTCTGCAGGAAGATTGCACCCCGGACCGGCTCGCCGGGGCGCTCCTGCCGCTGTTGTCGGATACGCCGGCGCGCCGGCGCCAGACCGAGGCATTGAGCCGCCTCGATGCCATCATGGGCATCGGCGGCGCGGCGCCGAGCGCCAAGGCCGCCGCCGCCATCCTCGATCTGGCGGAGCGCGGCCGGCAGGATTTTGCCGCCGCGACTGGCGCGTCGCGGCCGTGGTGACGGCCGGTCCGCTCTACCAATGCGGCGAGCATCCTGCTAAGGCCGCAGGCATCCCGCCAGCCGAAAGCGCAACTGCGAAGCATCCCGCGTGAGCAAGACCAAGAAACCGGCCCGGCGACCCGTCATCCGCGCGGCGATCACCGGGGTTTTCGGCTACGTTCCGCCCGACGTGCTGACCAACAGCGAATTGGCGCGCATGGTCGACACCAGCGACGAGTGGATCGTCGAACGCACCGGCATCAAGGAACGCCATATTCTCAAGGGCAAGGGGCTCGGCACATCGCATATGGGCGCGCAGGCGGTGCGCGGGCTCCTGGCCAAGACCAGGACCGAAACCACCGCCGTCGACCTCTTGATCTGCGCCACCACGACGCCGGATCTGGTGTTTCCGTCGAGCGCCAATCTGATCTGCGAGATGGTCGGCATCCGCAATATCGGCAGCTTCGACGTGCAGGCCGCCTGTTCGGGCTTCGTCTATGCGCTGACCGTTGCGTCGCAATTCATCGAGACCGGCAGGTACCGCAAGATCGTGGTGGTCGGCGCCGACAAGATGTCGGCGATCATCGACTACACCGACCGCGCCACCTGCGTGCTGTTCGGCGACGGCGCCGGCGCGGTGCTGGTCGAACCGAGCCGGAAATACGGCATCGTCGACACGCTGATCTGCTCGGACGGCGCCGGCATGCCGCACCTGCATCAAAAAGCCGGCGGCAGCCGCATGCCGCCGACGGCGGAGACCGTCGCCAAGCGGCTGCATTACGTCCATCAGGAAGGCGCCGCGGTGTACAAGTTCGCCATCGCGCGGATGGCCGAGGTCGCCACCGAACTGATGAAGCGCAATCACCTGACCAGCGACGAGATCGCCTGGCTGGTACCGCATCAAGCCAACAAGCGCATCATCGAAGCCACTGCCGAGCGCATGAAAGTGCCGCTCGAGCGGGTGATGATCACCATCCAGAAATACGGCAACACCACCGCGGCGACCATCCCGCTTTGCCTGTGGGATTACGAGAACAAGCTCCGGGCCGGCGACCGCATCATATTCGCAGCGTTCGGCGGCGGCTTCACCTGGGGCGGCGTGTATCTGACCTGGGCGTATGATGGAAAATCGCGAATAGCGAGTGGCGAATAGGAGGACTACCGCTGCCTATTCGCCACTCGCTATTCGCTATTCGCTGGTTTCCAAATCACTTCCGCTTCGAGATCGGCTGATAATCGCGCCGTGGCGCGCCGGTATAGAGCTGACGCGGCCGGCCCAGTTTCTGGTGCGGATCCTCGATCATTTCCTTCCATTGCGCGATCCAGCCGACGGTGCGGGCCAGCGCGAACAGCACCGTGAACATGGTGGTCGGGAAGCCCATGGCGCGCAGCGTGATACCGGAATAGAAGTCGACGTTGGGATAGAGCTTTTTCTGGATGAAGTAATCGTCGTGCAGGGCGATCTTCTCCAGCTCCATGGCGACGTCGAGCAGCGGATCCTTGATGCCGAGCTCGGCGAGGACTTCATAGCAGGTCTTCTGCATCAGCTTGGCGCGCGGGTCGTAGTTCTTGTAGACGCGATGGCCGAAGCCCATCAGCCGGAACGAATTTTTCGGGTCCTTCGAGCGCTTGATGTATTCGGGAATGCGGTCGACGCTGCCGATCTCGCCGAGCATTTTCAGCGCCGCCTCGTTGGCGCCGCCGTGCGCCGGCCCCCACAGGCAGGCGATGCCGGCGGCGATGCAGGCAAACGGGTTGGCGCCGGTGGAGCCTGCAAGCCGCACCGTCGACGTCGAGGCGTTCTGCTCGTGATCGGCGTGCAGCGTGAAAATGCGGTCCATGGCGCGCGCCAGCACCGGATTGGCGGTGTAGTCCTCGCACGGCACGGCAAAGCACATGCGCAGGAAATTCGACGCATAATCCAGCTTGTTGTCCGGATACATGAACGGCTGGCCGACCGAGTATTTGTAAGCCATGGCGGCCAGCGTCGGCATCTTCGCGATCATGCGGATCGACGCGATCATGCGCTGGCTGGGATCGGTAATGTCGGTGGAATCGTGATAGAACGCCGACAGCGCGCCGACCGAGCCGACCATCACCGCCATCGGATGGGCGTCGCGACGGAAGCCCTGGAAGAAGCGGCTCATCTGTTCGTGGACCATCGTGTGATGGATCACGCGATCGACGAAATCCGCCTTCTGCGCCGCGGTCGGCAGTTCGCCATACAGCAGCAAATAGCAGGTCTCGAGAAAATCGCCGTGCTCGGCCAGATCGTCGATCGGATAGCCGCGATAGAGCAGGACGCCTGCGTCGCCGTCGATATAGGTGATCTTGGATTCACAGCTCGCGGTCGAGGTGAAGCCGGGGTCGTAGGTGAAAATTCCAGCTTCGGCGTAAAGCTTGCTGACGTCCAATACCTCGGGGCCGATGGTGCCCTCGTACATCGGAAACGTGTGGCTGACGTCGCCGATCTTCAGCGTGCCGGTCTTGATATTGGCGCCCGTTTTCGCGTCCATGATCGTGTCCCTGAATGCCCTGACGGCCGGAACGGCAGGCCGCGCGCTGCCAATGGTCGAAAGCGGTGGGCGCGGCATTGTCGATCCGGCCCTATTTGCGTAGCGCAACCTAGTGTGCACTGCAAGATAATAGCCGTATGACAAGGCCCGGCGCGCGCACCGGGCGAAACCGCCGCGTCACGCCGCGCGATCGGTCTGGTCGGCCAGGCGCGCCAGGCTCTCGGCTTTGCCAAGCACCGCGAGCACTTCGAAAATGCCGGGCGAGGTGGTGCGGCCGGTCAGTGCCGCACGCAACGGCTGCGCCACCGTGCCGAGCTTGGCGCCCTTGCGTTCGGCGAAGGTGCGGACCGCAAGCTCGGTGGTCTCCGGGGTCCACGGCTCGACTGCGACGAGCTCCGCCGCCATGTCGGTCAGCAGCGCTTTGGCGTCCGGGGTCAGCACAGCGGTCGCCTTCTCGTCCATGGGGATCGGCCGGTCGGCCAAAAGAAAACGAGCGCCGTCAATGAGATCAAGAAGCGTCTTGGCGCGCTCCTTCAAACTCGGCATGGCCGCCAGCCACTGCTGCCGCAGCTGCGGCGTCAGCCGCGCTGCGAGCTCCGGGCCGTCGGCGATATGCGGCAACAGTTGATCGATGGCCGCAAGCAGGTCGGCGTCCGCGCTGTGCCGGATGTAATGGCCGTTGAGATTTTCCAGCTTGGCGAAATCGAAGCGCGCCGGCGACCGGCCGATCTGCGGCAGATCGAAAGCGGCGATCATTTCCGCGGTCGAAAAAATTTCCTGATCGCCGTGGCTCCAGCCGAGCCGCACCAAATCGTTGCGCAGCGCCGCCGGCAGATAGCCCATCGCCCGGTAGGCATCGACGCCCAGCGCGCCATGCCGTTTCGACAATTTCGAACCGTCGGGGCCGTGGATCAACGGGATATGCGCCATGATCGGCACCGGCCAGCCCAGCGCGTCGTAGATCTGCTTCTGCCGCGCGGCATTGGTCAGATGATCGTCGCCGCGGATGACGTGGCTGACAGCCATGTCATGGTCGTCGACCACGACGGCCAGCATGTAGGTCGGCGTGCCGTCGGAACGCAGCAGCACGAGGTCATCGAGATTCTCGTTTTGCCAGACCACGCGGCCTTGCACCTGGTCGTCGATGACGGTCTCGCCGCTCAGCGGCGCCTTGAGCCGGATCGCCGGCCGCACGCCGGGCGGCGCGTCGCCGGGATCGCGATCGCGCCAGCGGCTGTCGTAGAGTTTCGAGCGGCCCTCGCGCCGCGCCGCCTCGCGCATCTGCCCAAGTTCCTCGGCGCTGGCATAGCAGCGGTAGGCATGGCCGCAGGCCAGAAGCTCATCGACCACCTCGCGGTGCCGCGCCGCGCGGGCGAACTGGTAGATGGTGTCGCCGTCCCATGCGATGCCGAGCCAGCGCAGCCCGTCGAGGATGGCGTCGATGGCGGCTTGCGTCGAACGCTCGCGGTCGGTGTCCTCGATGCGCAGCAGCATCTTGCCGCCGCGCCCGCGCGCATAAAGCCAGTTGAACAGCGCGGTGCGGGCGCCGCCGATGTGCAGAAAGCCGGTGGGCGAGGGGGCAAAACGGGTGACGACGGTCATCGCTATCCGAAAAGATCGAGGTGGGCTCGTGTACCACAGCCGGTCGTGAAAGAAAGCAAGCGGCCCGCTGGTTTCGCAGCCGGCAGGCTTGACCCCGCGGGCGATCTTGTTCAATCCGGGACCAATCGCGACATATGCCTTGGAATCGGCACGCTCGCCGGCTCATTGGCGAGGCGGATGACGCCCGAGCATTACGGACCGAACAGACCATGACGATCGTCGAGACGGCGGCAAAGGAACCGGCACGAGAGCCAGCACGAGAGGCCGGCCAGGATTTCATCCGCGACATCGTGCGCGCCGATCTCGCCGCCGGCCGCCACGACACCGTCGTCACGCGCTTTCCGCCGGAGCCGAACGGCTACCTCCATATCGGCCACGCCAAGTCGATCTGTCTCAACTTCGGCATCGCCGAAGAGTTCGGCGGCCACTGCAACCTGCGCTACGACGACACCAACCCGACCAAGGAATCGCAGGAATATATCGATGCCATCGAGCGCGACGTGCGCTGGCTCGGCTTCGACTGGGGCGAGCACCTTTATCACGCGTCCGACTATTTCGAGCAGCTTTACGCCTGGGCGGAGCATTTGATCGGCGCCGGCAAGGCCTATGTGGACGATCAGACCCAGGACACGATGCGCGCGGCGCGCGGCACGCTGACCGAGCCCGGCGCCAACAGCCCGTTTCGCGAGCGCACCGTCGAGGAAAACCTCGATCTGTTTCGCCGCATGCGCGCCGGCGAATTTCCCAACGGCGCGCGCGTGCTGCGCGCCAAGATCGATATGGCGGCCGGCAACATCAATCTACGCGACCCGGTGCTCTACCGCATCCTCCATGCCGAGCATCCGCGCACCGGCACGGCCTGGTCGATCTATCCGAGCTACGACTTTGCCCACGGCCAGTCGGACGCCATCGAGGGCGTCACCCATTCGATCTGTACGCTGGAGTTCGAGGACCACCGGCCGCTGTACGACTGGTTCCTGGCGAACCTGCCGGTGCCGTCGCACCCGCATCAGTACGAGTTCGCCAGGCTCAATCTCACCTACACGGTGCTGTCGAAGCGCGTGCTCACGGAGCTCGTGCGCGGCGGTCATGTCACCGGCTGGGACGATCCGCGCATGCCGACGCTGGCGGGCTTGCGCCGCCGCGGCGTGCCGCCGGCGGCGATCCGCGACTTCGTCAAGAGGATCGGCGTCGCCAAGGCGAACAGCGTCGTCGACATGGCGATGCTGGAGTTCTCGATCCGCGAGCATCTCAACAAGACCGCGCCGCGGCGCATGGCGGTGCTCCGCCCGCTCAAGGTGGTGATCGAAAACTACCCGGAGGGGCGGAGCGAAGAGGTCGAGGCGGTTAATCACCCGGAAGATCCGGCCGCCGGAACCCGCCGCGTGCCGTTCGGTCGCGAACTGTTCATCGAGCGCGACGACTTTATGGAAAATCCGCCGAAGAAATTTTTCCGGTTGTCGCCGGGGACCGAGGTGCGCCTGCGCTACGCCTATTTCATCACCTGCCGCGAAGTCAGGAAGAACGCCGCCGGCGACGTGATCGAACTGCGCTGCAGCTACGATCCCGCCACCAGGGGCGGCAACGCCCCCGACGGCCGCAAGGTGAAGGCAACCCTGCACTGGGTGTCGGCGCAGGATTCGATCCCCGCCGAGGTGCGGCTCTACAATCCGCTGTTCTCCAAGCCCGATCCGAACGCCGGCAATTTTGCCGCCGACATCAATCCCGCCTCGCTGGAGGTTCTCGGCGCGGCGCGGGTCGAGCCGGCTTTGGCGGAGCGCAACGCCGACGACGCGGTGCAGTTCGAGCGCCAGGGCTATTTCTGCCGCGACCGGGATTCGACGCCGGCGCGGCTCCTCTTCAATCGCACAGTCGGCTTGCGCGACACCTGGGCCAAAGTCTCGGGGACCGGCGGCTGATCGAACTTATGCACACGCACCCTCGCCACCGCGCTCGCGCTTAGATAGCATTGCGGGTTCCCAACCCTCCTCCGCCAGCGGGGCAGGGCAGGGCGTGAGGGTCAGCGCGCGGGGGCGCGCCGTGGCATCAGACGGCACTATGCAGAGCCGTGCACGCAGCCGGGCGTGGGCATGGCGCGGAGCTTGGCCGGCCTGGCCGGTGCCGTGGCCGGTCGGCACGCGTGCGCCATGGGCTTTTGCGCGGCGGCGTTCCGAATTCGACATCGCGGCGCAGTTGCGGCAATGGGCCGCCCAGGAAGTCGCGGCGGGACGGCTGCTGCCGTGGCTTGCGGTGGCCTACGGCCTCGGCATCGTCATTTACTTCACCGCGGAGCGCGAACCGTCCTGGCCGGCGGCAACACTTCTTGCCACCACCTGCGCCATCGCCGCCGTGCTGCTGCGCCGGCATCTTGCTGCTTTCGTCGCGACGCTGTTTCTGTTCGCCATCGGCACGGGCTTCGCCGCCGCAACGGTCAAGACCGCGCTGATCGATCATCCGGTGCTGCGTTATTCGGCGTCTGGCGTGACGATCACCGGCACCGTCGAACTGCGCGAAGAGAGCCAGCATACCGACCGCATGGTGATCCGGGTGGCGCGGATCGACGGCAACCGCATCGAGGACAGGCCGGACCGCGTGCGCCTCACCGTCAAGCGCGGCATGGCGCCGGCGCCGGGCTCGCTCGTCGAAGTCAAGGCGCTGCTCGACCCGCCGCTGCAGCCGCTCGAGCCCGGCAGCTACGATTTCGCCCGCGACCTTTATTTCCAGGGCATCGGCGCCTCCGGTTTCGTGCGCGGCGCCATCAAGGTGACGGCGGCGCCGGACACGTCCGGCCTGCTGCAGCGGGCGGACGCCGCGGTGCAGCGGCTTCGCGACGCCATCGACGCGCGCATCCGCGCCGTCGTTCCCGGCGATCCCGGCGCCATCGCCGCCATGCTGCTCAACGGCCGGCGCGACGTGATCTCGGAAAATCTGTTCAACGCCATGTTCATCTCCGGCATCGGCCACGTGCTGTCGATCTCCGGCTATCACATGGCGGTCGTCGCCGGCGTCATGTTTTTTATCTTCCGCGCCGTGCTGGCGTTGATCCCCGGCCTTGCCGACCGGGTGCCGATCAAGAAGTGGGCGGCGTTCGCCGCGCTGGCGGCGACGACGTTTTATCTGGTGATCTCCGGCGCGGCGGTGGCGACGCAGCGTTCCTATTTCATGATCGCGATCGTGCTGATCGGCGTCATGCTCGATCGCCCGACGCTGACCATCCGCACGCTGACCGCGGCGGCGCTGCTGGTGCTGATATGCGCGCCGCAGTCGGTGGTGCATCCGAGTTTCCAGATGTCGTTTGCGGCAACGCTGGCGCTGATCGCCTGCTACGATCGCGGCGTGCCGAAACTACGCGCGGCCGGCACCGACAGTTCGCTCGGCACCCGCGCGGCGCTATGGGGCGTCAACGAGATCGTCAGCCTCGTCATCGCCTCGCTGGTCGCGGGGCTCGCGACCACGCCATACGCGGCGTATCACTTCCACCGCCTCGCGCCTTATGGCGTGCTGGCCAACCTGCTCGCCATGCCGGTGGTTTCCGCCTGGGTGATGCCCATGGGGCTGCTCGGCCTCGTCGCCATTCCGTTCGGCTTCGACGCCGCATGTTGGCGGCAAATGGCCTACGGCATCGAGTGGATGGACGCGGTGGCGCTGTGGGTGTCGAGCCTGCCTGGCGCCGTGGGGCACGTCACCACCTTCGGCGCCGGCCCGTTGCTCGTGGAAACTGCGGCGCTCCTGGTCATCGGATTGCTCAAGACGCCGCTGCGCTGGAGCGGCCTCGCGCTCGCGACACTCGGCATCGCATGGGCGGCCTGTACGCCGCAGCCGGATGTCCTGGTTGCCGCCGACGGCCGGACATTCGCAGTCCGCGGCGCCGACGGGCTGCTGGCCTTTCATCACAGCGGCGGCGATACCTTCGCGATCAAGGAGTGGCTCGCCGCCGACGCCGACGGCCGCGACTATCGCGGCCGCGGCTTGAGTGACGGCATCACCTGCGATCCTTCAGGCTGCCTGGGCAGGCTCGGCGACGGCGGGCTGGTGGCCTATGATGTCGCGCCCGACGCGCTCGCGGAGGACTGCCGGCACGCCCTGCTCATCGTGACGCCCCGCGACGCGCCGCCCGATTGCGCCGCGCAGGTGATCGGACGGGCGCTATGGCGCCAACGCGGCGCCCTGGCGCTGCGCCGGGTCGGCACGCGCTTCGTCATCGATTCGGCACGTCCGGAAAATTTCGACCGGCCGTGGTCGCCACAGCCGAAGCGCTCGCAGGAATCGAGCGACGCCGCCACCTCGCCAACATCTGCGCACCAGCAGCCGCACGATGCGACGCCCCGGCAAGAGGACATCGACGCCGACCAGTAAGCCCGCGTCGGCGCAATGCAGCGGCGCAGCAATCCAAGTTGCGCGGCAGCGCCGGATTGCTCCGTACCGCTCGCCAAATGAGGCGCTCAGTAGCGCCGGAACAGTCCCACCAGTTTGCCCTGGATACGCACGCGGTTGGGCGGCAGGATGCGCACCTCATAGCTGGAATTGGCGGGCTCGAGCGCAATCGATGCGCCGCGGCGGCGAAAGCGTTTCAGCGTCGCCTCCTCGTCGTCGATCAGGGCGACGACGATGTCGCCGGTGTCGGCGGCTTCGGTGCGCTTGAGAAGGGCGATGTCGCCGTCGAGGATGCCGGCCTCGATCATCGAATCGCCGCGCACTTCGAGAGCGAAGTGCTCGCCGGCCGTGAGCAGTTCCGGCGGCATGTTGATGGTGTGGCTGCGGGTCTGGATCGCTTCGATCGGCGTGCCGGCGGCGATGCGGCCCATCACCGGCACCGCGACCGGACGGCCGCTATCGTCCTCCGAATTGGCGCGGACGCGGCCGAGATTGCCCTCGATCACACTGGGGGTGAAGCCGCGGGCACGGCCGCCGCCGACGCCGTGGGCCACTGATTCCGGCAGCTTGATCACCTCGATGGCGCGCGCCCGATTCGGCAGGCGGCGGATGAAGCCGCGCTCCTCGAGCGCCGTGATCAAGCGGTGAATGCCGGACTTGGACCGCAAGTCCAGTGCATCCTTCATCTCGTCGAATGACGGTGGAACGCCAGCCTCCTTGAGCCGCTCATGGATAAAGCGCAACAGCTCGGCTTGCTTGCGTGTCAACATCGTCGCTTCCTCTCCTGACGGCCCAATGATGGCTAAGGACGGCTTAAGTCTCGAAACAAATCATGAACGGACACTATCCGTTCCATATGTGTTCCGCAACCATTTAATTTGCAGTGAAGAAAGCGAGGGTCGCGCCAAACCGGCGCTTAACGCTCGCGCTTAACCACCGCAGGCGCGCCAACGGACAGTTCCATGGGCTCGCGTTCCAATCGCGCGGTCAGAACCGGGGCAGTTCGGAGTGGCGACTCAACACTCGGCAGCAACGCGGAAAGGCAACAAGCCCGTGCGGTGTGCGATTAGGATATTTGCCGCCAAGAGTTGGAAATTCCGCATTTATCGAACAAATCCGTCATTCAAATACCGGCAGCGGTGCGCGAATTTTGCCCACTGATGCAGCAGTGCCACAGCTTTTTGGCGGGCGCTGCGTTATGGTCCTGCTCACTGCTTCGCGGAAGCTCCATAATTTCCATCGGGGGACCAACATGAAAAAGCTTCTTCTCGCTTCGATCGCCGGCCTCGCGCTGGCCTCCGGTTCGGCCTCTGCGGCCGACTTGGCGCGCCCGGTCTATAAGGCTCCGCCGCCTCCGCCGCCTCCGGTCTACAGCTGGACCGGCTGCTACGTCGATGGTGGTGGCGGCTACGGCATGTGGAATCAGGACAGCTTTACGGAAACCACTGCGGGTCTGGTGCCGCTGTCGGTCAGCACCACCTTTGGCGGCCGGGGCTGGTTCGGCCAGGTCGGCGCCGGTTGCGATTATCAGATCGGTTCGAGCTTCCTGATCGGCGCCTTCGGCGACTACGACTTCATGAGCCTCAAGGGCCAATACATGGACCCGCTGACCGGCTTCGTCGGCCAGGAAAAGGAGACCAACTCGTGGGCGGTGGGTGGCCGTCTTGGCTACATCGCTCTGCCCGGCCTGCTGACCTACATCAACGGCGGCTATACGCAGGCCCGCTTTGACCAAGTCAACTTCGGCTCACTCATCACCGGCGCGCCGCTCGGGCTCGACATCGCGGCGACCACCTATGATGGCTGGTTCCTCGGCGGCGGCACCGAGACTTCGTTGTCGGGTTTCTTCGGGCTCGGCTTGCCTCCGGGTCTGTTCCTCCGCAGCGAGTATCGCTACTCCAGCTTCTCGGCCAAGGACGATCCCATTCTCATCACCGCGACGGGCACCCCGTTCGGCCTCTCGGACCATGTGAACAAATACGTCCAGACGCTCTCGACGTCGCTGGTCTGGAAGTTCAATTGGGCCTCGCCGGTCTCGGCGCGGTACTGAGCGATCGACACTGCGAATCGCAACACAGCGAATCGATAGGAAGCCCGGGACGAAAGTCCCGGGCTTTTTTCTTCGGAATTATGCACTTTACAAACCACCTTTGTTTTAAACCGTCTTTTTCGCCTTCTTTGTGCGGATTTTCTTCCTAGGAGTGGGCTTCTCATCCTTCGGTGGGGGCACCCTCAGGGCATTGCTTAGAGCCACCTCGAACGATAGTGGATAGAGCGAAATTTTATTGCTGTGTTGCGCAGTCTTTTTAGGTGCCATCTTTTTTCCTTCTCATTAAGCAGATGACATTTCCGTATTCCGTATTGGCGAGACTGTGCGGATTTGCATGTTCAATATCTTCAAATGGTCCAAGCTTACTAGTCCATCGACCGCTTTCGAGTTGACGCGCCGCGTGCGTCCAACCGTTCTTATCGCCATAGATCGCAATCTTGTCCCAACCCGTCTCAATATCTGCGCCCTGACAAATTTCAAATCCCAACATTTTATAAACCGCAACAAGGGCGCCGACGCTGTATTCACGCGGCGCACCATCCGGCCATGTATATCCGGGTGCCGGGTCCCACCAATCGGCATTAGCTCCTGCGGCCCAAGCGATGCAATTATATGTGCAATTCTGTTCGCTGGTTATTGCATAGCCATCCTTGGCCAATTGCGGAAATGCCTTCTCTATTCTGGTAGACGCTTGTTCCATGAGTACCCCTCACTCTTGCCCCACTTGATCCAAGCATTTGCCATCTTGGCGAGCGCGCCGGCCGCGTCCTTTTGAACGGGGTTTTCGCCTGTAATAGTTTGAAGTGCTGTGAACCAATGATCAGGCTCACGTTCCAATTCCGCCAAAAGAAAGGGAATGGCAACATCACCCATGCGAATAATTTCCTGATAAGCAGGATGATTGACCATGCGCGCAACTGACGACATAAATCCTTGCCGAGACTTCCACTCTTTGACGAGCAACGCAAATCGCTTCTCTACTAAGCCACGCCGCGCATCACGGAAGGATTGAATTATGGGGAACGCCGCAGTTTGCCTCACCAGCCTCGCCATCAACTGGAAGTCAGGATGGCCGTTGGCGCTTGGCGCGTATAGAATAGTATTTTCTATTCTAGCCTTTCCAAATTTCCGTGCACGAACAAACCGCCATTCTTCACGGTTTAGCAAATATGACACATAATATAGAGCGTCTGTCGAAATCATCTTGCGATCCTTGGGCCGCAGGACCGCAACCTTGTAAAACGCATAGAAAGGAAATTCCTGAACAAAGCTCGCATACGCGCTCCCGTCCGTAGCGACCGTAATTGCGGGTGCGGGAAATAATACTCGCGCGCGCTTCCATGTTGATACGCCGTTGTCCCATTCGCTCGTTGAGACAAATGGATCGGGTCCGGCATCAAGGTCTTCTATTTCGTCCTTTCCACCCATCTTGACAGTAAAATCATCCGCGACTCTGAAACCGGCATAGCTCTACATTTGCCAAGGAAATTTTAGACGCATTAGAGAAAGCGTTCTCGGCAACTCAAATCCCGGAAGCTTCTCCATTCGGCATGAGGCGATGTCCGTATCTAACATAGAAAGAAGCCTGCTTTCGCACTATGTCTTCAAAGCCGCCGATAAAATCAGCATGGCTGTAGGGCGCGCTCTCTATGAATGTTTCCGGCGACCATTCTTCGGTTTCAGTGGTAACCTTGCTATAGGCGGTAAATTCCGGCATTTCTGCTTTCTTGTCGAAAGCATCAAGCAACGCAGGAAGCTGCGATCCACCTTCTGGACGGGGAACGCGCGTGGTCTTTTTAAGTTTATAGCCATCATTATTGATGCGAGCAAAGAAGGTATTTTGATCACGATGCGGCACTCCCTTTTCCAAAAGGATTATTGCCGTATCGTAATTTGAATATGGATTGAACAGATCAGCAGGCAAGGTCGCAACGAAGAGCAGGCGATTGTGTTTCAGAATATTGTAGTGCCACTCCTTTATATTTGCGAGCAAAGAATACGGAACAATGGCTGCCACCAATCCCTTATTTTTTACGCTGTATAGCGCCCGATCAATAAACGCCGATGCCGGTTTCTGTGACTTTTTCTTTTTGTGCGGGAACGGCGAATTCAATAAAGCAATGTCCGGAGGAATTGGAGGGAAATCAAGTTTCTTGAAACAGTTTTTTTGGATAATGCCGCTTTTGCCGTCACCACGAAGAAGCATATTAGTGATGCACAAAGCGGCAGTAGTAGGCTCAGCCTCCATCCCAAAGATGTTGTTCTTTACTTTCGATATGGCGACTTCATATTCCATCTTTTTGGCACTGACCATCCTGTTCAGCGCGCCAATTAAGAAACCACCTGTGCCGCACGCCGGATCAAAGACAACATCGGATGGGGCTACTTTGACCAAATCGCACATGAAAGAGATAATGTGACGCGGCGTGAAATATTGGCCTATTGTGTTTCCGCCGGTGTATCGAAAGAAGGTCTCATATCGTTGGCCAAGATAATCGTGCTCATGCACGAACGAGCGGATGCTTAGCCGGTCGAGAATGTCGATGATTTGCCACGCCCTACTAGCGAGTTCTTCATTCTCAGGATCAATATGTATGCTTTCGGATAATTCTGGCTTCCCCGCGCGTCGCATTGCGCGTTTTGTATTAGCATTGATCTGATCCAAAACGACGTTTGGATCAGTTGAGACATTACTTTCCCATGTGCCAAGTATGAAGGCTGCGGCATACATTGGCCGAAGCGCATCGCTAATAGTACATTCTCGCAAGATTTCATTAAGTCGATTGGCCTGCTCGGCGAGGACCCTCTCTGACGGTCTTTCTGGGGCTACCTCAATGAGGTTTTTTATCGAAAGCAATCGTTTCGTTTGATCCGGAGACGGTATCCAATCGATTGCCTCATTGCGAAGTGTCAGATCGCGCCAAACCTTATCGGTTCGTCGCTGCACGCGAACTTCACAAAGCTCTTTTTCTGCCCCAGCTACTGCCACGGCTAGGGATTCCTGTCCGTGAGCATAAATCGAATTCGGCATAATGCTGAGTATCTTCGATAGACTTTTTAATATCGGTTGCGCGCGGCTTCGTATCTATGACGACAAGGGGCCTAAGGCTTTCCGCAAATCAACTAGCAGAAAGTCCGGCTTCCCAATGCCTGATCCTTTTTTAGATTTGAACCAATCCGCCAGCACATCGTAATCACGATATTCAAATTCCTCCAGCAACTGGCCGCCAGAGGAAACAGGACGCAGGTCCCACCCTCGAAAGTTCAGAAGCTCTTTCGTAACTGTGCGCGCTCGTTGTTCCGATAGCGGCATTGATCGTTTAGCTCCGGAGCGTGACAGTCAGGCGTAGGTGAGGCGCTTGCCTTCGGCGCAGCGGATGGCCTCGATAGTGCGCTCGGAGTCGGAGGACTTGCGATAATTCCAGCGGAACGAAAATTCATCGCAATAACGGTCTAAATGTTGCTTCGAAATGTGATGGAACGAACCCATTACTCCTCGCTTTAGGAGCGCAAAATATGCTTCAACCTCATTTGTACCGGCGTCGCCTCTTTTGTACTCGCCTTTGGAATGGGTGACCACATGATGGCCGCCTTCAAATTCGGTTCCGATACCGCGATATGAGCCCAATTCGTCTGTCATAATTGACGCGGACTTATGCACATTTTCTCGAATTGCCTCTTTCAAATTCTTTGCATTGACCCGCTCTAACTTGTGTGCATGAACACGACCGCTGCGCTCAACCAATGCAACAACAGGGACTTTTTTGGTCCCACGGCCACGCTTGTGCTTTCCGGTGCCCTTTCGCGGCTTTCCGCCTACGTAGGTTTCATCAACCTCGACAGTTCCTTTCAACAGTTCGGCTAAGGGCCCAACGGACATCGCATGACGGATGCGATGCGCCATATGCCAAGCCGAACGATAAGAACCAATGCCAAGTTGCCGCTGCAATTGGAGCGCCGAGAGACCTTTTTTGGAAGAGCACAGAAGCGAGAAAGCCATAAGCCAAGTGCGGATCGGCAAATGTGATTGTTCCAAAATCGTGCCTACTGTAGCTGTAAATTGCTCAGCGCACGCATTGCACTTGTAGAGACCAACCCTATGCGCCTTACCTTCAAACTTCGTGGCATGCTCAGAGGTCGCCCCGCAATGAGGGCATACCGGTCCATTGGGCCAACGTATGCGCTCAAACGTCTCGCGGGCCTGTTCCTCGGTAAGCTGAGAGAGGGTTGAAAAATTCACGGTTGTACGCTCCGCTACATCATGGGAGGATTCTACCACCTCTGGCTAGGTTTGTAAAGTGCATAATTCCGTTTTTCTTTGTCGCGTCGCGAGCCGTGTGATGGGCGCGGCTATCGGCCGAGCCGAACGATCACGCAGCGGCTGCCCGCCTTGGCCGGCGGTGCGTGGGGCTCGCGGATGACGAGGCAACCGGCCTGCGCCAACGGCGCCATCATCGAGGAGTCCTGGGTCGGGAAGGGCGTGGCGACGGGGCCGTCGGCGCTGTCCGCAAGCGTGGCACGCAGATAGTCGGCGCGCTCGTCGTTTTCGGGGATGTCGCAGCCGAGCCGTGCCGGTTCGGTCGGCGTCACAAGGTCATCGCGGCCGCTGAGCTTGCGGATGAGCGGCACCAGAAACAGAAACGCGCACACATAGGACGACACCGGATTGCCCGGCAGGCCGAGCACCGCCATGGCGCCGAGCCGGCCGTGCATCAGCGGCCGTCCGGGCCGCATCGCGATCTTCCAGAACGACAGCGCCATGCCTTCGGCCGCGAGCGCCTTCTGAACCAGATCGTAGTCGCCGACCGAGGCGCCGCCGGTCGTCACCAGAATATCGGCGCCGAGGTCGCGCGCCCGGCGCACCGCGGCCACGGTCGCGTCGAGCCTGTCGCCGACCACGCCGAGGTCGGTGACCGCGGCGCCCTCGTGCCGCGCCAGCGCCGCGAGCGCAAAGCCGTTCGAATAGACGATCTGTCCCGGCCCCGGCGCCGTGCCGGGCTCGACCAGTTCGTCGCCGGTGGCGACCAGCGCGAGCTTCGGCCGCCGATGGAGCGGGACCAGCGGATGATTCATGCCGGCGGCGAGTTGCAGGTCGCGGGCCGTCAGTCGATGCCCCGCGCCGAGCAGCATGTCGCCGTTGGCGGAAATCGAGACCGCGCGGGCGGACATTGCGGCTCTTGGCCGTGGGCTTTTGCACCTCGACCCATTCGCCGTCGCGCCGGGTCAATTCCTGGATCACCACGGTATCGGCACCGTCCGGGACTTCGCCGCCGGTAAAAATCCGCGCCGTCTCGCCGGGCCCAACGGCGCCGGCGAACGGCCGGCCCGCCGGCACCTCGCCGATCACCTTCAGTCGCACCGGTGCGGTGGCGACGTCGGCCGCGCGCACCGCATAGCCGTCCATGGCCGAGACATCGGCCGGCGGCTGGGTGCGCAGCGCTTTGAGACCGTAGGCCAGCACGCGGCCGTCGGCATCGGCCAGCGGCGCTTCTTCGGCCGGCAGCGGCTCGGCCTGCGCCAGCACGTGTTGGAGCGCCTCGGCAACCGAAATCAACGCCACTGTGTTCACTCCCGCGCGCGATACCGGCCACTGCGGCCGCCGCTCTTTTCAACGAGCCGGATGCCCTCGATGCGCATGCCGCGTTCGACCGCCTTGACCATGTCGTAGATGGTCAGGCAGGCGACCGAAACCGCGGTCAGCGCTTCCATCTCGACGCCGGTTTGTCCCGTCACCTTGACCCGCGCGGTGACCGCGACGCCGGGCAGCGTGGCATCGGGGGTGACATCGACCTCGACCTGGGTCAGCGCAAGGGGGTGGCACAGCGGGATCAGCTCGTGGGTGCGCTTCGCCGCCATGATGCCGGCAATGCGCGCCGCGCCGAGCACGTCGCCCTTTTTCGCCTCGCCCCGGCGCACGATGTCGAGGGTTTCCGGCCGCATCAGCACGTGGCCCTGCGCCACCGCCACGCGCGCGGTGGGGGGCTTGGCGGAAACATCGACCATGCGGGCGTCGCCGCGCGCGCTCAGATGGGAGAGCCGTTTTGCGCCGCGTGCCACGGCAATCAGCGCGCCGCCGCGGCGCGGGCGGACGGCCGCGTCAGCAAGGCGCGCGTGGCCGCGGCGACGTCGGGCTCGCGCATCAGGCTTTCACCGACCAAAAACGTCGCGATGCCGGACCTGGCGAGCCGCGCCAGATCGGCCGGCGAGACAATGCCGCTCTCGCCGACCACGATGTGGCCTTGCGGAACGCGCGGCGCCAAACGTTCGCAGGTCGCAAGGCTCGTCACGAACGATTTCAGGTCGCGGTTGTTGATGCCGATGAGGCGCGAGCGCAGGCGCAGCGCACGGGCAAGCTCGTCCTCGTCGTGCACCTCGATCAGCGCGTCCATGCCGAGCGCACCGGCCGCCGCCTCGAGCTCCGCCGCGCAGGCGTCGTCGACCGCCGCCATGATGATGAGGATGCAATCGGCGCCGTGGGCGCGCGCCTCCACCACTTGATAGGTGTCGTAGATGAAATCCTTGCGCAACGCCGGCAGCGCCGTTGCGGCGCGCGCGGCGTGCAGGTTCTCGAGGCTGCCCTGGAACGACGGCGCATCGGTCAAGACCGAGAGGCAGGTCGCGCCGCCGGCCTGGTAGGCCTTGGCCAGCGCCGGCGGATCGAAGTCGGCGCGGATCAGTCCCTTGGACGGGCTGGCCTTCTTGATCTCGGCGATCAGCGCATAGTCGCCGGCTTGCAGCCGCGCTTCGATGGCGCGCAGAAAACCACGCGGCGGGCCCGCCGCGGCGGCCTCGCGCGCGAGCGCGGCGAGCGGCCGCGCCCGCTTGGCCGCGGTGATCTCGTCGCGCTTGTAGGCGGCGATCGTGCGCAAAATGTCAGCCATCGTTTGAAACCACGATCAGCCGGTCCAGCCGGCCTTCGGCTTCGCCGGAATCGAGCGCGCGGGTCGCGAGCTCGAAGCCCGACTTGATGTCGTTCGCCTTGCCGGCCACCACCAGCGCCGCCGCGGCATTGAACAGCGCCACGTCGCGATACGGCGTCTTTTTGCCGTCGAGCACCTCCTCCAACGCCTTGGCATTGGTGGTCGCATCGCCGCCGCGCAGCGCTTCCGGCTTGACCCTGGGCAGGCCGACATCTTCGGGCGAAATTTCGAAGTTGCGCACCGCGCCGTCTTCCAGCGCCGTGACGCTGGTCGGCCCCGAGGTCGTGATTTCGTCGAGACCGTCGGAGCCGTGCACCACCCAGACCCGTTCGGCGCCGAGGTTCTTCAAGACCAAAGCCAGCGGTTCGGTCCATTGCCGCGAGAATACGCCGATCATCTGCCGCCGCACGCCGGCCGGGTTGGACAGTGGGCCGAGCAGATTGAAGATGGTGCGGGTGCCGAGCTCGGCGCGGGTCGCCGCCACGTTCTTGGTCGCCGGATGATGGGCGGGCGCGAACATGAAGCCGATGCCGGCCTCGCGGATGCAGAGGCCGATCTTTTGCGGGGTGAGATCGATGTTGACGCCGAGCGCGGCCAGCACATCGGCGGCGCCGGAGCGCGACGACAGCGCGCGGTTGCCGTGCTTGGCGACCGGCACCCCGGCGCCGGCGACGATCAGCGCCGCGCAGGTCGAGATGTTGAACGAGCCCGAAGCGTCGCCGCCGGTGCCGACCACGTCGATGGCGTCGGGCGGCGCTTCGACCCGCAGCATCTTGGCGCGCATGGCGGTGACCGCGCCGGTGATCTCCTCGACGGTCTCGCCGCGCACCCGCAGCGCCATCAACAGCGCGCCCATCTGCGAGGGCGTCGCCTCGCCGGACATCATCTGCTCGAAGGCGCTGGCCGCTTCCTCGCGGCCGAGCGACGCGCCGGTCGCGACCTTGCCGATGATTCCCCGAAATTCCACGGTCACGATCGTCGTCCCTCAATACGCGTGGGCGCGCACTCCCCTCCGTTCCTCCCCCGCTTGCGGGGGAGGGTAGGGAGGGGGAGGCGGCGCCGCGGATGGCCGCCGTCCGGTCGATTGGTTCCAGGCCGCCGCAATGTCGAGAAAGTTCTGCAGCATGAGGTGGCCGTGCTCGGAAGCGATGCTCTCGGGATGGAATTGCACGCCGTGCACCGGCAGGCGGGCGTGCGCCAGCCCCATGATGACGCCGCCGTCGGTGTCGGCGGTCACGGTCAATTCGCCGGGCAGGCTTGCCCGCTCGACCACCAGCGAATGATAGCGCGTCGCCTGGAACGGCGCATTGATGCCGCGAAAAACGCCGGTGCCGTCATGGCGGATCTCGGACCGCTTGCCGTGCACCAGCGTCGGCGCGCGGATGACCTTGCCGCCGAACGCATCGCCGATCGCCTGATGGCCGAGGCAGACGCCGAGGATCGGAATGGTCGGGCAGGCCGCCGCGATGAGCTCCAGGCAGATGCCGGCCTCCCGGGGCGTGCATGGTCCCGGCGACAGCACGATGGCATCGGGATCGGCGGCGAGAACGGCCGCGCTCGTCACCTGGTCGTTGCGATGGACCGCGACCTCGGCCCCCAGTTCACCGAGATAGTGAAACAGGTTGAAGGTGAAGCTGTCATAATTGTCGATGAGGCAGATCACCCGGAAAACCCTCGTCCCCTTGCCGCCGGCGAATGATCGCAGCGGCGGGGTAGGATTTAGCGCGATTGGGCCGCGAGGGCTAGGCCGGCAACGGCGCCGGCGCAACCGCCAACGGCCGCCCGCATACCGCCTGTTAACCGATCGGCCGGCCTGTTCGCCGCCACCAACGCTTTATTGATCCTGTTCGGCTAAAGGGCAGGTCCAATGCCGACCCGCCGCTGGTCGCGCCCGGGCAGCATCATTACGCATCGTGTGGCCGCCATGAGGATGCCGTGCCTGATCGTGCTGGGTTGCCTCGCACTCGCCGCGTGCGATCACGAGCCGGCTTTCGATGCATCGAGCCTGCCCGCCTATCAAAAGAGCCTTAGCGAAATCAAGACGCGCTTGAGCGCGCAGGATCAGCGCAAGCTGCAAGTCGCGCTGCTGACGCTGGCGGCCGGAAGCGCGGCCGATTACACCGCCTTCGCCGTGGCCAACCAGAATGCCGTGACCAACTTCGAGGCGCTCGAAAACGTCGCCAATCCTCTGACTGTCCTCGACCGGATGCGGCCGGTCATCGAGGGCCGGACCGCCGCGTCGGTGATACGCCACGTTGCCGACGACCTCGACTACATGATCGCCAGGGCTGAGCAGGAAGCCAACGGTCCCGGCAAAGTGCTGGCTGGCGTCGTGGTCGAGCATCCGCGATTTTCCTGGGATCGCAGCCGTTCCAAGCAACCGACCGTGGAATTCTCGGTCTACAACGGCAGCAAGAATCCGATCGCTACGCTTTATCTGACCGGCACGCTGACGACGCCGGGCCTCGATACGCCGCTGTCGATGGGCGATCTCAGCTACCATTTCGAGACCACCCTGCAGCCCGGCGTGCAGGAGGCCGTCAGGGTCGTTGTCGGCTTTCCGGGTCCGTGGACGGCGAAACAGCTCGAGACCTCCTACGACAACGACTTCAAGCTGAAGGTCTCGAACGTCGGCGACGCCTACGGCACCAAGCTCCTTGCCGTCGGCATCGGCTGGCTGGATGTCATGCGCAAGAAGCGCGACATCCTGCGCGGCAGCTGAAAAAAAACGCCGCTGGTCTTCAGGTCGTCAGATCCGGTGAGGTCAGGCCAGCTTCTTCGCCGCGGCAGCCGCAGGTCCGGCTTTGGGGTGGAAGCCGTCATGCTCGGACAGCGCGGCGGGGTCGCATTCGACCCATTGCGGAAGTCGCTGCTGGTTTGATCTGGGAAGGCCGCCCGCCAAGTTCCGTTATGTCGGGTGCGCTTACGCAGGCTAGAGCCGGTCCGACCTTCAAAAAAGCGCGACTGGCGGGCTTTTGGTTCGCGCTTTACTAATTTACACTTAGGCCACCGCGTGTTGCCACCGCATGGTGGGCGCGAACAATGGAGAAAGAAAAGCGACGATGGCTCCGATGCCGACACCAGCCTAAGAAGGTAGGGAGACGAGGTTATGGCGACGATCATAACGCCCGGTGAAGTGCCGAAATACGTGCCCGGCACAGTAACGGCAGCGAGCGACGATCTCGGCTGGAATGGAGTTTGGTTACGTGGCTATCGGTACGGCGCCTCGGATGTCATCGTACCACCGGTGAGAGACTTCACGATTGTATCGTACAGCCGCGGGGCCACGTTCATGGAGCGGCAGTGCGAAGGCGCATGGACTAAGACGCATTGCGCGCCCGGCGATGTTTCGCTGTTGACCAGGTCGCAGCTTTCGCATTGGCGCTGGACCAGGGAAATCGATGTCAGCCATGTCTATCTGAGCGAAAATTTGGTGTCTGGGATTTGTGCTGAGGTAACGGACCGATGTATCGCTGATATTCGATTGCAGGACGTGTTAAAGTCGCACGATCCGATAGTGACTGCGGTAGTGGCTGCCATCACGCGCGAGGCGCGGCAGCAGGCGCTGGGCAGCGCCTTGTATGTAGAAGCTGTTGCGACGCAGCTGGTAGTGCACCTTATGCGCAATTACGCATCGGTGACGTTCCGCGAGCCGAGCGGCAAAGGACGGCTGTCGCCGTCGCAAGTTCGCCGGCTGACAGAGTACATTGACAGCAGGCTGCGCAAACAGCTCAATCTTGAAACGCTGGCGGCAGTGGCGGGATTGGGAGTGTGGACCTTTACCCGCCACTTCCGTGAATCCTTTGGCCAGACCCCCCACGCTTACATTATCGAGCAGCGCGTCGATCGGGCCCGGCGTTTGCTGGCACAGAGCTGTATGCCGATTAAGGAAGTAGCGTCGGTTTGCGGGTTTGCCGATCAGGCCCACATGACCCGCCTATTCCAGACACACTTGCACACCACGCCAGCAATGCTGCGCCTTTAGCGGCGCGGGGCGCAGTTTCTTTCAAAAAATTGCCTTTTTCGTTCAAGACCCGCGCGTGGCTGAAGTTTCAAAATGCCCGTGGGGCGTGCAGTCCATCAATCAAATGGAGGTTATTATGAAGGTACTGGAGGCACTGGCGACGGCGATTGCGGCTGAAGGCATCGATCACCTTTTCGCGGTCATGGGCGATGCCAACCAGGACATGATTGTGGAGCTCTGCGAAAAGCAGGGGCTCAAATACGTTCACGCGCATCACGAAACCAGCGCCGTCGGCATGGCCGACGGCTATTCGCGCTTTACCGGCAAGATCGGTCTTTGCGCCACCACGCAAGGCCCCGGCTACACCAATGCGACGAGTTCGCTCGTTGGCGCTAGGCTGCATCGATCGCCGGTGTTCTTGCTGGCCGGTCACGCTTCGCTGCGCGATCCCTACAACCCCCAGGGCATGGTCGACCAGCACGCCATGGCGCTGCTCACAACCGGGGCGACGGTGAAAATCGATCACCCCAACAATGTCGATTACTGCCTCGGCGAAGCTTTCCGCCAGCTGAAAGCAAAGAAAGGGCCGTTCGTGCTCAATATGCCGCAGGACGTCCAGCACGCGGCCTTGCCGGATAAAAATTGGACCTATCGCCCGATGTACAAGGCGAAGACTTTGCAGCCGCCGAGAACGGAAGACCTTGCCGAAGCTGCCAAGCTCCTGGCGGGCGCCAAACGCCCCACCCTTCTTTGCGGGCTTGGCGCCGCCCAAGGAAAGGCCGAGGCGGAGGTTCAAAGATTGGCCGAATATCTCGGCGCGCCGGTGACCACCAGCCTGTATGCCGCAGGTTTTTGTTCTCAGTACCCGCTTCATCTCGGTATCAGCGGCGGTCTTGGCTCAGACCTCGCCGTCGATACATTGGCCGAAAGCGACGTCATGATCGTCGTCGGCGCGAGTTTGAATGAGTGGACGACGCACTTCGGCAAAATCCTCGAGAACGGCAAGAAAATTATCCAGATCGATGACCGCGATGATGCGTTCGGCTGGTTTGCGCGGATCACGGTCGGGCCTGAAGCCGACCTCGAAGGCGGCCGTCGTGGCGCTCCTCGATAAGTTGAAGGAAGGCGGCAAGCCGGGCCGTCAGCCGGATGCGGAGACCGTACAGAAAATCAAGCAGCGCAAACCGCCGGTCATGAAATACGACGACGGCAAATCAGTCGATCCGCGCCGCGCCGCCAACTATCTGGAAGAGAAGCTGCCGAAGCGAGATCGGATTCTCGTGTTCGACGGCGGTCACGCCCTCATGGTGACCGTTCAAGCCCTCACCAGTTCTGGCGCCGACAATTGGTCACTCGGAGCGGATTTCGGTGCGGTTGGGCAAGGCTTGGGCATCGCACTCGGGGCGTGTTTCGCGAGACCGGGTAAGCGGGTCACTCACGTCACGGCGGACGCCTCGTTCATGATGAACGTCGCCGATTTCCATACAGCGGTCAGCCACAATCTGCCGCTCACCGTTTTCGTGTTCAACGACAACGCTGTTGGGCAGGAGCGACACGATCTCGTCCACAAGGGCTTCCCGACGAAATATGCGGAAATCGCTCAGCCAGATTTTGAAAAATTGGCCGTCGGCTTTGGCGCCAAGGGCTTCAGAATCAATCGACCCGACGATTTCGGCGAGATCGATAAAGCCCTAGCGGTCGAAGACGGCCCGGTGATCGTCAACATATGTATCAACGGCGACGTCGAACTGCCTGTCAGCTGGGAGATTGCCCAGCACCTCGAAAACACCGGCGAGTGAGTTCTCGCGGCGCAAATAAAAGCGGCCGCCTGGTGGCGGCCGCCCGCTGGTGGTTTTGAAAGGCACGTCCGCGTCTGGGCCCGAAACTGAAGTGCCGAGACACGAGGCGGGTTTCTGCAACAAGCCGCGCTCATGACACTTTAGCGAAGTCGGAATTGATCGACATTGCCACCGCGGGCGCAGGATCGCCTCCGGTGCCGGGCCGCCCATGCGGCTCATACTCGCACTGCTACAAGCTCTTCGATGTCATGCAAAGCCGGACGGGCGCGAGTGGTGCCGCCATTGTGCGCCGGGCAATTGCTACCTCGGGCAGCCCCACCAACGCGATCGCGATGAAGTTCGTGGTGGGGGTAAGTATCGGCCGCCGGCACGCCATGATCCTGCCGACCGCGCTGTGAACGTTGGCTTTCTCGCCGATGACGAGCACCTGAACATCACGGTGCGCGGCCTGCTCGTCGAAGTCGTAAAGGTCAAGCGCCAACAACCGATTAGAACGGCCGGCGCGGCCATGCCGTTTCCCGTTTGACGCTGCTCTACGCCGTCCTGATCGATTCCGGACAAGCCGTGACAGTCCATCGACGAGTTACTACTATGCCTTTCGTATCCAGAATTGGTACATGCCTGCAAAAATAGACGGATTCTCTGTCTCAAAAGTGTGCCAAAGCGCGAGGTTGGTCATCGTCCTGTCTTGGGGAAAACGCCGTCGGAAATTCTGCAGCATACCACCCGGCAAGTCGAACCCAAGGAACTCTAGTCGATTTTGACGGAGAAAGGAGCCAATCTCGGGAAGCGTCAATTGATGTTCTTGAACGTGGAACAGCAGGTCGCGGCAGGTGCTGGTGCTGAAAAAATCCCCCCACTCTGTTGCCTTCGCCAGCGGCGTATCGTCGCCAAAGCTCGTGAGCTCCTCCCGGAACCGCCGAATTTCCGCCGCAGATGGGCCATAGCCGCGCTGGGCAATGAAAGTCCGTGCAGCAACGAGGTCCTGCCGCGCCAACTTACTGTAAAGACCGAGACGCATGAACCCGCCCGGCCGCAGCATCGAGAGCAGCACCCGCCATCCAGCCATCGGGTCTGCCAGACAGACCAACACCCCGCTGACCTCGATCACGTCGAAAGCGCGGCCGATCGATTGGAGCTGCAGAATGTCGGCCTGCGCGTATTCGATATTGGATAGCCCGAGATCTCGCGTCTTTCTCTTGGCGTAACAGAGACTGGTCAGGCTGAGATCGATGGCAAGCACCCGCGCTCCTGTGAAGCGTCGCGCAGTTTCGATCGAATGCCGGCCGGTGCCGCAGCCCGCGATCAGGATTTCCGCTCCGTTCGTCTTGGCGACGTGTGGAGATCGACCAGGGGAAATAGCTGTCGTAGGTAGGCTTCAATCGTCGTCGATTTGCCAACAGGCGACGCCTTCATCCACCGTGGATAGGGGTTTTCCTCGTATTGTTGTTTGACAGCAAGCGACACGCCGTCCGTGATGGTGGTGAGGCGCGGCACGGAGGCCTGCAATTGCTGCTCTTCCTGCCCTTCCCGCACGTGGCACGCCACGAGCTGAGCCACGGCAGCGGGCCAACGTCGCTCCACAAGCAAATTCGCCGCCGGAAGAGAAGCGAGTGGAAAAAAAGCAGCAACCGCCGCGAGCCAAAGCGTGGGAATGGGAGCTCCGGACCCGAGCGCGTCGACCAGCAGCGCCCGCAAGCAGCCCGCCTGCTCGTTTTCGTGATCCGTGCAGGCAAAAATGTACTCGTTGATAAAACACTGCTGCGCCAGGGCACAGAAGAAGCCTAACATGTCTTCCGCGACTTGCTGCAAATCGACCCCGGCGCTCGCCATTTCCAGCATCACCTGTCGCGCTGCGGTTAGAAATCGCTCCAGCTCGATGTCGAAGACGGTCGTTGCTTCCAGCAAGCAGCACAGCAGCCGATCGCCACAGATCTCGGCTAGCTCGGCTGGGCTGAATATTTCCTGCGGCGGCAGACGTCTGGGCCATGCACTGTTGACCCGGCGAATGCATACGCCGGTTGCACCGTCGAGCTTGAGGAGATTGCCGGCAAATCTTGCAAGTTCGATTGGTCGTCCCCAAGGCTCCGACAAGGATCGGATAAGATTGTCGCGGAGATCAATTCCGACCGGAATGAAGTTTAGGCTCCCCACACACTGAACGAAGAGCAGCTTGGTGTTTTCAGTCTCCTCGATTTGAATGCTGCGTTGGATAGCCTTTAGCGCCTGAGCCGGATCGCCCACCGCCATGAGTGCTGTGCTGAGATTGCTGTGCGCCACGGCCTTGCTGTGCGCCGCGGCCGGCTTGTAACGGACAACCGCGTCTTCACCGCGCCCGAGGGCGTGAGAGACCGATCCCATGTTGTTATGGAAGGCAGGGATCCGATCGTTCAAAGCGATCGCCTTGCCGATCAAGTCTACTGCCAGGTCGCTGCGGCCAACCTGGTGGGCGATGACGCCAAGAAGATGAAGGCTGTCGAAGTGATTTTGATCGATCGCGAGAATTTTCCTGTAGTAGGCTTCGGCTTCTGCCAGTTGGCCGGCCTGATGATGCCGCTGCGCCGTGGCCAACAGCTCGGCAATCCGAACCGAGGGGCCGACAGTTGCGCCGGGCGCCACAGGAGGAGCAGCTTGCCCCCCCAGTTTGGCCGCCATTCGTCGTTGTTTTCGGTTCACCGTGAAGGAGCCGATCTGAGTCGACAGTCCCAATAACTGCTGGAACTGATGCGAGTGATAGCAGTTTGTTCAGGTCTCCCACAAGTCGAGACGTGGCCGAGCGCGCCTTGAAGCGCCACCGTTCCTTGGAGCACCGGTCTACCGAAACCTTGTCGTTCCCGAAAGTCACACCATGTCTGCACCTGGCCCTTCGCTGCCGTCTGACCGGCGTATTCAGAGTTCCGATATTAGATGTGGAACCTCAAGAGGTTGTTCTCGGTGAGACCGAGTTCTGCTGATGGGTGTTTTATCACCGATGCCGGCGTGCGGCCTATGCCAGTTGTAGCGGTGTAGCCAGGTTGGCAGCTGCTGTTTTCGCTGGCGAGAGTTTTCGTAGGCGTATGCGTAGGCCCATTCGCGCAGGCTGGTCTGGATGAAGCGCTCGGCCTTGCCATTGGTTTTGGGCGTATAGGGCTTGGTGCGGATATGCCGGAGACCGAGACGCTTGCAGGCGCGGCGGAAAGCAAAGGATTTATAGCAGGAGCCGTTGTCGGTCATCACGCGCTCGATCGTGACGCCGAGGCTTGCGTAATAAGCGACCGCGGCCTTGAGGAAGGCTGTGGCACTTCGCTTCTTCTGATCGGGCATGATGTCGACGAAGCCGATGCGCGAGTGATCGTCGATGCAAACGTGGACGTACTCCCAACCGACCCCGCGGCTGTTGCTCTGGCCGCTGCGGTCGCCGGTGATGCGATGGCCGATCTGGTTGAACTTGCCGAGCTTTTTGATGTCGATGTGGATGAGCTCGCCCGGCTTGTCGCGCTCGTAGCGCCGCACCGGCTCGGCCGGCTCCAGCGCCGCGAGTTTATTGAGCCCGCGCCGCCGGAGGATGCGACTGACGGTTGCGGGCGAGACGCCGACTTTGGCGGCGATCTGCGCGCCCGTGTAGCGCTGGCGACGCCAAACTTCGATGGCGTCGCCAGTGGCGAGCGGAGTTTGGTCTGGCGATGAATGAGGGCGCGACGAGCGGTCGCACAAGCCTTCCACGCCTTCTTTGCGGAAGCGCTCCACCCATTTGCCGACGGTCTTGGGCGTGGTGTTGTAGCGCCGCGCCGCTTCGGACTTGGTCAATCCACCATCCACCACCGCGCGTACCATTTCCTCTCGACCTTTTGGCGTCAGACGAGCATTCTTGTGCGTGTCCATTCGGTCCCCCGCGAATCACTGAGGTTTGGCAACATCAGCGTTCCTGGTCAGGACCGAATGGACAACCTCCTGAAAGTTCACAATTAGAGCAAGAGCGGGCTGTCCGCGAACGGGCGATCCCTTCGCACTTTGGACCCGAAGCGGACATTCGGCGGATTGCTGAATTGCAAACGCCAGCGGCACGGCACCTTTCATCGCGTCCTTGATTGCGGCCGATAGTATCGATGGCTCTTGCTTGAACGCCCCTTGCCATTCTGAATAGTCGCGAGCTTCCCATTGCATGGCGAAGATATCTGTCCTACCGCAACCTTGCTATTTGCGGAAATAGCCAGCCGTTCCCTCATGTAACTCGGAGTACAGGAGGTCGTAGACCCGGTTGGCCTCCTCCTTCGAGACGCTGCCTTCCAAGGACCGAGGGTAACCCTGATCAAAAGGTTGTGCTGGCCCAGAGATATACCGAGCCGTTCGCGAGCATTTTCGGGAACCGCCGCATGGTTGGACGCTTGGATCAACTCCACATTCTCGACCCAGCCGCTTCGCTCACCGAGCACGTTCCTGATCCGGTCACCCAGCAATTCCATGTCGGGATCGCCGACGCAGATCGAAAGATCGCGGCGGGTTGCCGGCTGATTGCTGACCGCCTCGTAACGATCGAGCGTCAGCATCTGTCCGGCAATACGCGGATCGGTACTGCGCAACAGGCGGATGTCATCGATCTGCTTGATCAGCATGACCAGGCGATCGAGGCCAATGCCCATGGCTAAACCGGACCATTTTTGACTCGGCAAGTTGCTTTCGTTCAGCAGCCACGGATGGATCTCCCCACATTCGAGGACCTCGACCCATCGCTCGCCGATCCGCACCTCCACTTCCAGCCCGTTCATCGTGTAAGGATGAATGGTCTCGTTGCAGCGATAAGCGTGGCCGGGCAGCAAGGTTTCGACGACCGCAGCTATCATCTCCAGAAGATGCGCACGACGAAGCCGGCCCTGCCGCGCGATCCACAGGTCGACCTGATGCGGTTCGCCTACGTGGAGGCGATCGACGACATCGCGGCGATAGACCAGTCCAGGACACACGATCAGCCGATCGCTCCTGGTCTCCGCCAGCAACGGCGGAACGCCCGCCGTCGTGTGGGTCCGAAGCATGTACGTGTCATCAATGTAGTGAGAGCATCGTGCCGAGCGCGCTATGGCATCGGATTCGTAGAACAACCGGTCGTAATTGTCGGTAATCAGAACCACAGGCTGCCTTCGCACGATGTCAGCAGCAAGCCCCGACCATCGCGCAACGGCGGCGATAACGTCGTGCATCAGGATATTGATTGCGTGCCTGCCCTGATCAGGGTCGGTCAAATCACGCAGCGCCAGATATCGATTGAGACGTTCTGGACTTATTCGCGAAACCCCATGGGGATGGCCTTTCCTCTTAATTGGTGATGGACCGCGCAAGGATTGACCGGGCCAACAAAAAAGCCTCCCGGAAAATCCTGGAGGCTCGGACCACGGTCGGGTGCAAACACCTAGCGCGGCGGCCTCCATCGGCGAAACGATGCAAAGCTGCCGAAGTGCACAGCGCGCAAAACCGCTTCGCCTGGAGGGCAGCCGTTGGACTGCCCCCGGACCGAAGGAGTCGGTGTCGCTACTATGCTCATGTTCTAATTATCCCGATTAGGCCGGGTCATGTCAATGTGACCCAAGTTGACCGTTGAGGCCGCCGCGGCTGAATTGCCGGCGGACACCGCAAGTCCGGTTCTGGCCCCTCGCTGCCGTCTGACCGGCGTATTCAGAGTTCCGATATTAGAGCAAGAGCGGACTCTCCGCGAACGGGCGATCCCTTCGCACTTTGACCCACACCGAACTTCCGTTCATTTTGGAGACGGCTATTGCGCCGGACGAGATCCGTTCGCCCAAGTCCGCCGCAATACCGTCAGTCATGACGATCTCGAGGGATCGTTGAGAGATGGTTTGATCCCTACGCCAAGCGACCAAATCGCGCGTTTCCGACCAGTCGTCCGCAATCGAGCCACGTTCGCCGACAGGGCGTGATTAATAAATCGTTTATCCAGTCATGCGTATTTTACGGATGCACGCGCTAACGAGCCAATATCGTGACGAACGCGGACGCAGATTTGTAAACATGCTGTACCACGACGCGGTGCAGTCGGTGATCGCACCCAAGCTCGCACAACATGGTTGTGGCGGGTAGGCAATAATGATTTCGTTCAAGCTCGGAATGGGTCGGCAGCGCGGGCAAGCGGGTAAGCTACCGCCCTGTGCGCCTGAACTACAGGCGCGGTTGGAAAACTACGAGATCGACGATCAGGCCCGTTATTTTCTCGGCCAGATGCGCTCGCAAATTCTGCCGCTGTTCGATCCGATTTTTGAGCGCATCAAGGCTGGGCCGTCCAAGTTCAAGCTGCCCTATCTCCGGGAGCGATGGTCCAAGCACGGGGAAGACTTTAGACAGATCGAGAAGGTCCAGCTGGATGCGCTGCTCTCCGGTCTATTCGACGAGGTTTATCTGGATTGCTGTCGTGAGACGGTTCGGAGAGAAATGGCGATCGATTTTGACATGCGCGCCCGGATGTTCCTTGCGGCCGGGATTATCAAAGCCGCGCCCTCTGTCTTACGTCGCTCTTGGTCGTCCTCGCACCTATCGGAGTTGATCGCGCTTCTCTCCCGGACCCTGATGTTCGATCAGGCGACGACATCGACGTTCTATCTGGAACAGGTCGATGCTGCTACCCAATCGAAACGCAAGGAGGTCGACGCTGCAATCGGCGAGTTCGATGGCACCGTTAGCCAAGTCATCGAAGCCATCAAGCACGCTTCACACAGACTGCGCAATGCGTCTTCCACTTTGGAGGGGGTGACCCGGGAAACGGTCGGGCGTATGTCATCGGCGTCGATGGCATCGACCGAAATCACGCGCGGCGTCAACTCGACTGCGGCTGCCACCGAGCATCTGTCTCGCTTTATTCAAGCAATCGAACGGCAAACCGCCCGGGGTCTCGATATGGCGCGCTCCGCCGTTACGGAGACGGAACACACGGCGACGTTCATTAAATCGTTGGCTGAGGCGGCAGAACGCATCGGTTCGGTGGTTGGGGTGATCTCGCAAATTGCTGCGCAGACGAATCTGCTTGCACTCAATGCGACGATCGAAGCGGCGCATGCCGGGGCGGCCGGCAGAGGCTTTGCGGTGGTTGCCAGCGAAGTAAAGGCGCTGGCAAGCCAAACGTCACGAGCAACCGAAGAAATATCAGGCCAGATCGCGACGATTCAGTCAGGAATTCGCGAAGCGGTGGCCGAGATTGATTCTATTGCGAAAACAATCCAGGCGCTTTCGGAAGCGGCCACCTCAATGGCGCTAGCGATCGACGAACAGAGTGCCGCGGCGACGCACATTACCGAGAGCATCCAGACTGCCGCCAAAAACGTCGCTTGCATTTCCTTGGAGGTGCAGTCGGTCGAGGAGGCCACCAAAACGGCTGCGGGCAGCGTCAATCAGGTCGCTGAGTGTACAGATGCACTGTCCACCCACGCGGGAGAATTGGAGCAGAAAGTTGCCCGCTTTTTCAAGCGGGTGCGTATAGCATAGGTCATCGTCGTGATTTGCTGTTCGTGGCTTACAGCGGCAGAACCGCAGGCGCTGCCTCCGGATCAAGGCCTGCGCACCCCTCCACAGCGGCTGTTCGCGATAGGACCAATTGGATTTTTCACCCACGGTTTCGCCTGGGCCCGAAACCGAAGTGCCGCGACGTCTGCGATTTGGTCGCGATCGGGTGGAAAGCGGACCTGAAGCGGACATCGCCCGAAGACCGAGTCTGGACCCACAGTGGACATTGGCCCGGCTCGGGAGACACGCGGAAAAGGTCCTCAGAACTCGGACTTCCACTACCAGGCTCGCAGCCGTAATTTCACCGTCGGTGACGTAGTGATTGACGCGTTCACTGGCCAGATGCTGGCCGGCTTTATACAAATTGATCTCGCCGAGAACTCCGCTCTTTCTCAGCTCGTCGATGATGTAATCGCGCTCCGCGTTCGTATCCGAATCCGTGGCGTGCGTGATCTGGAATGTGAGTCGCGTTAAGGAAATACCGGTGTCTTCGGTGCCTGCTCCGATCCAGTGGACGCGTGCTGCGTCGGGCGGACGGTCGGTGTTGAGCCAGAAACTCGCTTCTCCCAGATCAGCCTCGGCATGGGCGAGGCTCAAGGCCCAGAATTGAACGTGGTGGCGCTTACGCGGGCTGTTATCGATCGCTTTCTGAAACCCGACGTCCTGACTACGCCCAAAAAGATAGAGAGTGCTGAAAGGGGCTGTCGGATAGGCAGATTTGAATAGGAATGCGCGAACCATTCGCCAGGAGCTCGCCAGTCCAAGCCGATCGGCCTCCGACCAGCCGGCAAGCTTAAAGGCAGCGTGAAGCTGTTCCAGCGTGCCTGTCAGCACAAGATTGACCGGGTCGCCGGGCAATCCGTCCCCCGTAATCGTAAAGCGAGGCACACGTTTGCGCAGGAGAATTTTAAGCCCCATGCGAACGATGCGCGGCAGGACAATATAGGCCGCTACTCCATAAGTAACTGCCAAAGCCAACACCGTCGGCAGCCTTCGATCCGTGAACCTGAAGACAAAAACGATCAGCCAGACAGTCAAGATGCCTAGCCCTAGAACCATTGCGCGGCGCAATAGGCGTTTGAGCAATCTCACGATCCAGAACCGTCAGCGATCGATCTGAGTGTTGATAACCTGACTGAACTTCATATCAGGCGACAAAGCCGTGCTTAGGTAGAATGCGTGTGTTTTTGGGGGCAAAGCTGACAGCCGACTTAAGGGGGCTGTCCGCTTCCGAGCCGAAACCGAAATGCCGAGATGACTGCGATTTGGTCGCGATCGGGTGGAAAGCGGACCTGACGCGGACATCGCCCGAAGGCCGAGTCTGACCCAGGACGGCACCCGCCCCTCGCGGCGCGGACAGCGTAAGATTTGGAACAGGGTTAAAAGCGCGTAGCCGGGACAGGCCCGGCCATGATGAAACAGGCCAATTGCGCGCGCACGCGGCTTTTAGTGCACGCCGCAATGGTCGACGTCGTACCAATGACCCTGCGCCTTCTTTTGCTCGACAAGGCGCTCGCACCAGCGAACGACACGCCAACCAGTCGATTTCACAAGCTTGGTCATGGATAGCTCCTGAAAAATGGCTTTAACGCACGTTACTTGACTCGTTATGCCGCTGTGCGTCGTGACACGGCGTCGCGGTCCGTCCTTGTCCCATGAAAGGATTGATATTTGTTTGCATTGCTCTGGCCACCCGCCACGGGCGTGATTACGCGGCGTACACCTTAGCCAGGAGGCCTTCTACCCAGCGGCGTGGAGCCTGCCTGATTTCGTAGCTCAATGATCTCGATTTCCGGCTCGTCGAGCCGCCATAGAGTTGGTTCAAAATCACTTCTTTAGTCAGTGTCATTTCCTTCCGGAGGCCAAGGAACACCAGGAGTTGGTACTCCTTTGCGGTGAGGTGCACGCGCGCGCCGTTGATTTCAACCATCTTGGTGTCGAGGTTGATGGCGAGGTCGCCGATCTGGATCACCTGGCGGCCGTTCCCTCCGGTCGGCCGCGCTCGCGTCCTTAGCCGGGCGAAATCAATCCCCGCCGAAGAGTAGCGAAGACTGGGATCGGATTGACCGAACTCGCGCAACGGCAAGTGGCCAAAGTGGCGGCGATGCGCTAGATCGTCGATCCCATTCGGCTGAATGAAACTTGAGGGAAACGACATGATGGGTGTCCGCCGGCGCATGACGATGCCGATAATGGCGCTGGCTGCCACGCTGGCGATGACCGTCGGCGTCAATCGGGCAGCGGCGCAGACCTATCCCGACCGGCCGGTCAAGATCATCGTGCCGACCCCGCCCGGCGGCCCGGTCGACGTCATCGCGCGGCTGACTGCAAACTATCTGCAGACTGCGCTCGGCAAGGGTTTTGTCGTCGAGAACCGCGCCGGCGCCGGCAATACCATCGGTTCCAAGGACGCCGCGGAAGCGACGCCGGACGGCTATACGCTGCTCTACTCGAGCGCCAGCGGGCTCGTCATCGCGCCGCTGCTGCACCCGGACGCCGGCTACGATCCGCTCACCAGCTACGATCCGGTCGCGCTCATCGGCGAAAGCTCCAATATCCTGGTGGTCAATCCGGCGGTGCCGGCGAACACGGTGCAGGAACTGGTGGCCTACGCCAAGGCCAATCCCGGCAAGGTGAACTTCTCATCGGGCGGCATCGGCGTGCTGCCGCACCTGATCGGAGAAATGTTCAAGGCGCGGGCCGGCATCGACATCGTGCACGTGCCCTATAAGGGCGGCGGACCGTCGATCAACGACGTCGTCGCCGGGCAAATCCAACTGACGTTCGAGGGCACCAGCGTGCTGTTGCCGCTGATCCAGGCCGGGCGGCTGCGCGCGCTCGCCGTCACCACGCCAAAGCGCATCCCGCAATTGCCGAACGTGCCGACCATGATCGAGAGCGGCTTCCCGAATTTCGTCTCGACCAGCTGGACCGGCCTGTTGGCGCCGGCGCATACGCCAGAACCGATCATCGCCAGGCTCAACGCCACGATCAACGAGGGACTGAAGACCGCGGACCTGAAGACGGCGCTGGAACGGCTCAGCAACGAACCGCTTGGCGGCACGCCCGCGGATTTCACCACGCAGATCAAGGCCGATCTCGCCAAATGGTCGCCGATCATCGATACGCTGGGGCTCAACAAGCCATGACCCACAGGCGCGACGGACGATGGTCGGTGCGGGTGTGGTGGGCCGCCGCGGCGGCGCTGTTCGCGCTCGCCACCGCGCTGCCGCTGCGCGCCCAGACCTATCCGGACCGGCCGGTGAAGATCGTGGTGCCGACCGTGGCCGGCGGCACGGTCGATCTGGTCAGCCGCGTCCTGGCCAACGATCTCAGCGCGCGGCTCGGCAACAGGTTCTTTATCGAAAACCGCAGCGGCGCCGGCAACACGATCGGCTCGAAGGACGTCGCCGCGGCGGCGCCGGACGGCTACACGCTGTTGATGAGCAGCGCCAGCGGCCAGGTGATTTCGCCGCTCATCTACGCCAATGCCGGCTACGACGCGCTGACCAGCTTCGCGCCGATCGCGCCTTACGCCGAAGGCTCGGTCATCCTGGTGGTCAATCCGTCGTTGCCGTTTCATTCGGTGGCCGATCTCGTCGCCTACGCCAAGGCCAATCCGGGAAAGCTCAGTTACGGTTCGGCCGGCACCGGCACCGTGCCGCACCTCACGGCGGAATTGTTCGACGCGCTTGCCGGCATTGCCATGGTTCATGTGCCGTATCGCGGCGGCGCGCTGTCGATCCAGGACGTCATCGCCGGCCACCTGCAGCTGACATTCGAGGCCTCGAGCCCGCTGCTGCCGCATATCCAGGCCGGCCAGTTGCGCGCGCTCGCTGTTCTGAGCAAGACGCGCATCCCCGATCTGCCCGATGTGCCGACCATGGCCGAGGCCGGCTACCCGGCCGTGCTCTCGACCAGCTGGACCGGACTGTTCGCGCCCGCCGGCACCGACGCCACGATCGTCGGCAAGCTCAATGCCGCCATCAATGCCGGTCTGCAGACAGCGGCAACGCGGCAGGCTCTGGCGCAGCTCGGCAATGTGCCCAAGGGCGGCACGCCGCAGGATCTGACCAATCTGATGGTCGGCGAGATCAGGAAGTGGACGCCGATCGTTCAGGCGCTCGATCTCGGCCAGCAATGAGGCGGTATCGCCCGTTGAACGGTGGAGGCGGGACCATGATTGCGCCTCGCAAGGCGATCGCCGCAGCGCTGGCGGCGCTGGTGTTGTTGGCCGCGCCGTGGTTGGCGCTGGCGCAAGACTATCCGACGCGGGCCGTTCGCATCATCGTGCCGTTTCCGCCCGGCGGCCCGACCGACGTCGTCGCGCGCATCGTGGCCGGCAGCGTGTCGCCGCTGCTGGGTCAAAGCGTCGTCGTCGAAAGTAAGCCCGGCGGCGCCGGCGGCACGGTCGGCGGAAAATATGTCGCCAGTGCCGATCCCGACGGCTACACGCTGTTGATCTCGCAAGTCGGCGCGCTGACCATCACGCCCTCGCTCTACACGCTCGACTACGATCCGCTGAAGGATTTGGTGCCGGTCGCGCTGGTCGTGGACAGTCCGCAAATCCTGACCGTGAATGCGGCATTGCCGGTCCATTCGCTGGCGGAATTCATCGCCTATGCGAAGGCCAATCCCGGCAAGGTCAATTTTGCATCGGCGGGCATCGGCACGCAGCCGCACCTGCTCGGCGCGCTGTTGCAGCTCGTTGCCGATATCAAGCTCGTGCACGTGCCGTATCGCGGCTCGGCGCCGGCCATCGTCGATCTGCTGGCCGGGCAGGTGCAGATGATGTTCGACAGCCCCTCGGTCTTGCTGCCGCATATCGCCGCCGGCAAGCTGCGCGCGCTCGCCGTGACCAGCGCCAGCCGCACCGCGCAGTTGCCCGATGTGCCGACGATGAGCGAAGCGGGCTATCCGCAGCTCGCCGCGACGTTGTGGACGGGGCTGATGGCGCCGGCCGGCACGCCGGAGCCGATCGTGCGCAAGCTCAATATGGCGCTCAACGAAGGTCTGCAGACGCCCGAAGCGCAAGCCGCCATCCATCACCTCGGCGTCGACACCAGGCCGCTGACGCCGCAAGCGTTCGGCGAATTCATGACGGCGCAAACCCGCAAATGGGCGCAAGTCGTGGCGGCGGCCGGCATCAAGGGCGAGTGACGCGGTCACTCGATATTGGCTCCGGATCCTCCCAGACTCAAAAAATGAGCGGCGGACGACGCCGGGCATCGTCCGCCGAGAGTACCACGGCAAATTCCGGAATTCGACGACGGCGGTTAGCGCGTTGCGACGGCCGCGACGCCAGCCCGACGCGGCATGCTGTCGATCGGTACGAAACGCACCTCGCGCGCCTGGCCGAATGTGTTGTGGGTGTCGCGCAGACACGACGCCTCGTAGTAGGGCCAAGCCCGCTGCGAGCATTCCGCCGCCAGCGGCCTGGCGTCGGCGCGGTCCGATTTTCCATTCGCCGCCGGGACGCTCGCCTCGACTTGCGGCGACAGCGTGGGAAGGAAGACGAAACACGCTGCAGCAAATGCAGCCGCGGCAATTGCATAAACGGTCTTGCGCATGCACCAGTCCCTGTTGGCAACCTCTGCCGTCTCTGCGGTTACAAGCGTTGGCTTTGCAGTTCGGTTGCAATCCGATCTGAAAATAACTTTGGTGCCGGCGCGGACAAACCTCGTTGATTTCCATCACATTTCCGTGGATTGTCGTAAATTGTTGAAAACACGGCATAAATCGCGAATAATCCGGCAATGACCCGGCCCATTGGCTTTTTGATACGGCGAACCGACAGTGTTCTTGCGATCCGCGCGGACGCGAGCTAGACCCGCGCCATGCCGCGCACCGGCCTTTTTGCAGGATCATTCGATCCCGTCACCAACGGTCACCTCGATGTGGTGGACAATGCCGTCCGCCTGGTCGAGCGGCTGGTGCTGGCGGTCGGCATCCATCCCGGCAAGACGCCGCTGTTCGCGGCGGGCGAGCGGCTCGCCATGCTGGCGGAAATCTGCGCGCCGCTCGCCCGCGCGGCAGGTTGCCAACTCGCCTGCGTCACCTTCGACGATCTGGTCGTGACCGCGGCCCGGCGCGAAGGCGCCACTGTCCTCATTCGCGGCGTGCGCGACGCCACCGACTTCGATTACGAGATGCAGATGGCGGGCATGAACGGCGCCATGGCGCCCGAGATCCGGACCGTGTTCGTGCCGGCGTCGCCAGCGGTTCGGTCGATCACCGCCACCCTGGTGCGCCAGATTGCCGGCATGGGCGGCGATGTGACGGCTTTCGTGCCGGGGCCCGTTGCGGCGCGCTTGAAAAACAAATTCGCCAAAGACTAAAAGCTCAAGGAACCACCCCGGGAGGATTCATGTTCCGTATCGTCATCGCTGTGCTCGCGTTCACGCTCGCTGCCGCTGCCCCCGCCGCAAGCCAGGTCCTGATGAACCCATCGGGCCTGACCGAACAGGCGCCGGCGACCTACAAGGCGCAGTTCGATACCAGCAAGGGACCGTTCGTCGTCGAGGTCCATCGCGACTGGGCGCCCAACGGCGCCGATCGGTTCTACAACCTGGTCAAGAACGGCTTCTTCGACGATGCGCGGTTCTTCCGGGTCATCAGCGGCTTCATGGTGCAATTCGGCGTCAACGGCGATCCCAAGGTCTCGGCGCCGTGGCGGCAGGCGCGGATCAAGGACGACCCGGTCACCCAGACCAACGCGCCCGGCATGGTCACGTTCGCCACCGCCGGCCCCAATACCCGCACCACCCAGGTGTTCATCAACTTTGGCAACAACGCCATGCTCGACCGCCAGGGCTTCGCGCCGTTCGGCAAGGTGGTGTCCGGCATGAACGTGGTGCAAGCGCTGTACGCCGGCTACGGCGAGGGCGCGCCGGGCGGGCGGGGACCTGAACAAGGCCGCATCCAGCAGGAAGGCAACGCTTACCTGACAAAGGATTTCCCGCAGCTCGATTACATCAAGAAGGCGACGATCCAACCGTGATCGACAGCCATTGCGCTTCGTCGAAATCTTCAATCCGAGGAACAGAACCATGGCCGAGAAAAGCACGTCGCTGCCGCCAGGCACCGATCCGGACAATGCGCTGATCATCGAGACCGCGCCGGGCGTGATCGTCATCGAGCTCGATGCCGACATAGCGCCAAAGCACGCCGAGCGGCTGAAACTCCTGGCGCGCGAAGGCTTTTATGACGACGTGCCGTTCCATCGCGTGATCGACGGCTTCATGGCCCAGACCGGCGACGGCCAGTATGGCAACGGCACCGGCGGCTCGTCCTATCCGGATCTCAAAGCCGAATTTTCCGACGTCCCGTTCGAGCGCGGCACCGTCGGCATGGCGCGCAAGGGCGGCAACAATCACTCGGCCAACAGCCAGTTCTTCATCATGTTCGACGAGGGCTCGTTCCTCAACGGCGAGTACACCGTGGTCGGCGAGGTGGTCGAAGGCATGGATGTGGTCGACAAGCTCAAGCGCGGCGAGCCGCCGGCCAGTCCCGACCGCATCATCCGCATGCAGGTGGCGGCCGACGTGAAGGCGTAAGTCGCGAACCGTCGCCGCCGCTATCCGGACGCCGCCGCGAGATAGGGCGCCAGCCGCGCCATGACGACGGCCGGCGAAATCCGCGACATGCCGTCGGCGGACGGCCCGTCTTCCGGCACGATGGCGTGGATGAATTTCGAATAGCTCAATACCGGCGTCGAGCCGAACAGCACCAGCGCGTCGGTCGCCACCGCGGCCGCGAGATTCATCGGGGCGGAGTTCGGGCCGACCAGGACATCGGCGCGGCGTACTAGCGCAGCCGCCTCGATCAACGTCAGATCGCAGGCGTTGATCGCGGTCGTGCCGGCGGTGGCTGCGATCAGTTTTTGCGCGCGTTCGCCGTTCTGCGGCCCTCCGATGAGGAACACCGTGCCGGCGGTGCGGCCACGCAGGCTGGCGAGAAATTCGCTCCACGAGGCATCCGGCCAGTCCTTCTCCGGGTGCGAGGCGCCGATGCCGAGCACGATCCACGGCCGCGCTTGCCGCTTGAACCTGTCGCTGACCGCCGCGAGGACGTCCGGCGGCAGCGGCAAGTCCGGTTCGGTGGCCTTGAGCGGCACGTTCATCGCCGCCATGAGCGCTTTGAGCCAGTCGATCGGCTGGTCGTGAAAATGGCGCTGGTCGATGCCCGGATTGGTGATGAACAGCCGCTGCGGCCCGAGCCCGAGCCCGATCCGCGCCGGGATACCGGCAAGCGCGGCGGCGACCGCGGGTCGCACGGTGCGGTCGAGAATCCAGATCCGGCGAAATCGGCACCGCCGCAGCAGCGCCACCAGCCGGATCAGATTGATGCCGCGGCGCCATTCCGAGCCGCCGTGCTCGAAATAGATCGTTTCGGCGACGCTCGGCTCGGCCGCCAACAATTCCCTGGCGCCGCTCGACGGCGGCGCCAGGAAGGCCACCCGGCCGCCGGGCGAGGTCGCCGCAATGGCGCGGATGAACGGCAGGTGCCAGATGACGTCGCCGATGCCGCGCTTCACCTGGATCACCGCGCTCGGGGTCACGTTGCCTGCCGCGTCAAAGGTTGCGATATGCCTTTTAGGCGAATGCCTCGCTGGCGAGCAACACACCACCCATGCGCACCGACTTGTTCGACTTCGCCCTGCCGGAAGACCGGATTGCGCTACGGCCGGCAGCGCCGCGGGATGCCGCGCGCCTCTTGGTGGTGTGGCCGGGCGATCCGGCCGCACTCGAGGATCGGACCATGCGCGACTTGCCGGACCTGCTGCGCCGGGGCGACGCGCTGGTCGTCAACGACACCAAGGTTCTGACGGCGAGCCTGCATGGCCGCCGCATCGGCCGGCCCGACAGCGATCGCGAGCCGGCCATCGCCGCGACGCTGACCCAGCGGCTCGACGGCGCGCGCTGGCGCGCCCTGGTGCGGCCGGCGAAGCGGCTGCGGCCCGGCGACGTCGTGCGGTTCGGCAGCGAAGGCCGGGTCTGTTTCCTCGACCAGCTCGACGCCACGGTGGAGGCGAAAGGGGAGGGCGGCGAGGTGACGTTTGCCTTTGCGTTCGCCGGCCCGGCGCTCGACCAGGCGCTGGACGAGCGTGGCGAGATGCCGTTGCCGCCCTATATTGCCGGCCGCCGCGCCGCCGACGAGCGCGATCGGGACGACTATCAAACCATGTTCGCGCGCGAAGAAGGATCGGTTGCGGCGCCGACCGCGGGCTTGCACTTCACCCCGGCTTTGGTCGGGGCCCTGGCCGAGCGCGGCGTCGCCCTGCACCGCCTGACGCTTCATGTCGGGCCCGGCACGTTCCTGCCGGTCAAGGCCGACGACACGTCCGCGCACCGCATGCACGCCGAATGGGGCGCCGTGAGCGCCGAGACCGCGGCGGCGCTCAACGCAACGCGGCGCGCCGGCGGACGCATCGTGGCGGTCGGCTCGACCGCGCTGCGTTTGATCGAAACCGCGGCCGCCGCCGACGGCACGCTTGCGCCATTCGCCGGCGAGACGGCGTTGTTCATCACGCCCGGCTATCGCTTCCGCGCCGTCGACGGCATGCTGACCAATTTCCATCTGCCGCGCTCGACCTTGTTCATGCTGGTCTGCGCGTTGTGCGGCCTCGATGTGATGCGGCGCGCCTACGCGCATGCCGTCGAAACCGGTTATCGGTTTTATTCATACGGCGACGCCTGTTTGTTGTTCCGCTGAGAACCTCGGGCGCCGATTTCGTCAACGCCACCGTGGAGGCGGGGCGAGCCGGATGGATCCCGCGAACGGAACCCGTGGGGCGGAGACGGTTCGCCATCATTCAGCCAAACCTTTGGCAATATTGTTCAATTGAGGTACGGTGGGTATCTCAGGACGGGGGTTTCTGTTGTTCCCAGCACGACAATTCGCCGCGGCGGCGACCGCATCCTTGCTGATCGCGGGCGGGTTTGCCGCGGCCCTGGTGTCGGCAGCGTCGGCGCGGGCCGAAGCTCCATCTGCCGGCTGCGAAGACGCGGCCGAGGTCGCGGTCCTGCCATCGCCGCTGGCACCGTGGACCGGAGCGCCGCTGCGCATCATGTTTTCCGCGGAGAAGCCCTTCGAGGGCGCGCTGTCACTGATCGCGCCCGACGGCAGCGTCGCGGCCAAATCGAGTGAGCGGCGCGGCGGGCCGCCGTATTTCTGGTTCGCCGAGGTCGCCACGCCGGCGGCGGGGACATGGCATGTGACGCTGGCGCCGGCCGGATGCAGCGCGATTACGCGCGAGGTCGCCGTCAGCGCCCGCAAGCCGCCGGGGCCGCACGCGGTAGAGAACAGCGTCTGGCCGCTGCGCAGCACCTGGGATCGCGCCACGGAAAACCTGTATTCGGCCTGGATCGAAAAGCTGTTCGACGCGCCGCTCGATACCGCGCCGTCGTGGAAGGCGTGGCACGAGGTGCTGCGCGATCGCTCGCGCAACTTCCTGTTCAACTATCTGGGCGCCAACGAAGACAACGTGGCGCTGAGCCTTCGCCCCGACTGCGCCGACTTCGTCTATTTCCTGCGGGCTTATTTCGCCTACAAGCTGGGGCTGCCGTTCGGCTACTCGAATTGCTCGCGCGGCACCGGCGGTTCGCCGCCGAAGTGCTACCAGTGGTTCGATATCCTGCATCCCGAAGTCACCCGCCCGGCGCCGCCGCCGGAACAGACCGTCGCCGAGGCCGCTCCGGTTGCGGAGCCCGGGCCGCCCGCTCCAACATCGCCGTTCACCCATCTGTTTTCCCAGCCGCAAGCGGCGCAGCCGGCACCGGCCGCGCTGCCGCCGGCCCCGCCTCCGCCGCCCAAGAAACCGACATTCGGCGAATATTTGCGGGCCGTCGGCGACGTCGTCCATACCGGATCGGTGCGGGTGTCGGCGACCGATGACAACACCGATTTTTACACCATTCCACTGACGCAGGAGACGCTGCGGCCGGGCACCGTGTACGCCGATCCGTACGGGCACGTCCTGATGCTGGTGCAGCGCGTGCCGGAAGTGGACGGCGCGCCGGGTGTCTTCCTCGCCGTCGATGCGGAGCCGGACGGGACGGTGACCCGCAAGCGTTTCTGGCGCGGCAATTTCCTGTTCGTGCACGATCCAACCCTCGGCAATCCCGGGTTCAAGCGCTTCCGGCCGATCGTGCGCGACAAGGGTGGCGCCTTACGCCGCTTGACCAATGCCGAGATCGCGAAAAATCCGCAATACGGTGATTTTTCGCTCGATCCGTCGCGGCTCGGTACCGAGGACTTCTACGATCGCATGGATGACGTAATGTCGCCCGAGCCGCTCGATCCGACGCGGGCGATGGAGGACGCGATCACCTCGCTCGACGAGCAAGTGAAGACGCGCGCCGTCGCGGTCGAGAACGGGCGAAAGTTCCAGGCCAGCGGCAAAGCCGACGCCGACATGCCGAACGGCGCGTCGATCTTCGAGACCAACGGCGCGTGGGAGGATTTCTCGACGCCGGCGCGCGACCTTCGTCTGTTGATCGCGATCGACGTGGTGCGCGGATTTCCCGATCGCGTCGGCCGCCGGCCTGAGCGCTACGCCATACCGGCCGGCAAGAGCGCGGCGGACGTGAAGGCCGAATTGCAGGGCCTGCTCGCCTCGGAGCTTGCGGCGCGCAAGTTTTCCTATACGCGCAGCGACGGCTCGCAATGGACGCTGTCGCTCAAGGACGTGATCGACCGCGGCGCGGATCTCGAAATGGCCTACAACCCGAACGACTGCGTCGAACTGCGGTGGGGTGCGGCGGACGAGAGCGACGAGGCCTCGACATGCAAGCGGCATGCGCCGGCGGCGCAGCGCGCCAAGATGACGGAATACCGCGCCTGGTTCCGCGACCGGCACTGGCCGCACGCCTGAGCCGGCCGTGCCCGCCACAGCGCGGCCCGGTCATTCCTGATGCCGAGCGGTACCGCCATCCGGGTTGCGACGCGGATTTGCGCTGTCGTCGGGCTGGCCATGCTGGCGCGCGGGGCTCCGCTGTTCGCGCAGGAGGAGCAGGTTCGCGCCGCGCTCGACAATCTCGTTGCGGCTTACCCGAATGCGCTCGCCGGGCATGACGGCACGGTGCTGCGCTGGCGCGATGGCACCGTCATGCCGGTCGCCGACGGCGCCGCGAGCAAGACCTTCCCGGAGCGCCTTCGCCACGCCTCCATCCTCGATCAGCTTGTCGTCCCGTATCCGCGCGGCCACCTGGAAAAGCCGCCGGCGGTCGATGCCGATCCGGGTCGGTTCCGCAACACCGCCTTGTTCGCGAAGATGTACGGCGACTGCCGGAAGGGTGAGGTGTCGCCGCCGCGCCTCGTTTCGCTGGCCTGGCTTCCCAAGACTTTCGGTCGATCAACGTCGAACGCATCGACTGTGGGCCAATCCATCCGCATCACGTCCGTGAACGGGGTCGATGAGCAGTTGCGCGCCGTGTCGGCGGAGATCGACGCGTTACCCGAACAGATCAGACGCGCCGCATGGCCGATCGGCGGCACTTATAATTGCCGGGCGGTGGCGGACACCGGCGAGCCGAGCCCGCATGGCTACGGCATCGCCATCGATCTCAATCCCGCATTTTCGGATTATTGGTACTGGCAAGCGCACGGCGGCCCCATCGTGTATCGCAACCGGATGCCGGACGAGATCGTCGCGATCTTCGAAAACCACGGCTTCATCTGGGGCGGCAAGTGGTATCACTTCGACACCATGCATTTCGAATTTCGGCCCGAACTCCTCGTTGCGCGGTGAGATCGGCATGTGTTGTCCCGGCAACGCGAGCCGAGACCGCCGGCGGGCCTTGATCCTGCGGCTAGCCGGGCAGCTGCCAGATCCGAAATCACTGTGCTGAGAATGCTCGCCTGCCGTCGGCACCAACGCTGCCTTTTTGCGGGACTGCGGCACGTCCGGCTGGCAGCTGTCTGACAAAACTATACCGATTTCCGAAGCGCCGGAAAGGAGCAATTCCACGATCTCATTTTTGCGCGCGAGTTTGTGGCACTTGGCGACGCTTTTTGGCATGACTGCAGACCGGCTGCTATCAAGCAGACATTAAGCGGATACCTCTGAAGCCGGCCGCGCCCGCGTCCCCGATAGGTCCTGATGTCCGAGTCGTTCTCGATGCCTAAGTCGTTCTCGTTCCGCCTCACCGCGACCGACGGCGCCGCGCGCGCCGGCGAGATCGCCGCGCCGCACGGGCTCGCGCGCACACCGGCGTTCATGCCGGTCGGCACCCAGGCGGCGATCAAGGGCGTGCATCATGACGACGTGCGCGCGGCCGGCACCGAAATCCTGCTCGCCAACACCTATCATCTGATGCTCCGCCCGGGCGCCGAACGCGTCGCGGCGCTCGGCGGGCTGCATACGTTCATGCGCTGGCCGCACCCGATCCTGACCGACTCCGGCGGTTTTCAGGTCATGTCGCTTGCCGCGCTGCGCAAGGTCGCCGAACACGGCGTGACCTTCCGCTCGCATCTCGACGGCGCCATGATCGAGCTGACGCCGGAACGCGCCATCGACGTCCAGATCCTGCTCAGCCCGGACATCGCCATGCAGCTCGACGAATGCGTGCGGCTGCCGGCGGAGCACAGCGACATCGAGCGCGCCATGCATCTGTCGCTGCGCTGGGCGGAACGCTGCAAGCGGGCCTTCGAGGTCGCGCCCGCCGGCCGCGCCTTGTTCGGCATCGTGCAGGGCGGCGATCATCGCGGATTGCGCGAGCACAGCGCGCGTGCGCTCGCCGCCATCGACTTTCACGGTTACGCCATCGGCGGTCTCGCCGTCGGCGAACCGCAGGAGGTGATGCTCGATATCGTCGCCGCGACCACCCCGGTGCTGCCGGCCGACCGGCCGCGCTATCTGATGGGCGTCGGCACGCCGGCCGACATTCTCGGGGCGATCGGCCGCGGCATCGATATGTTCGATTGCGTGATGCCGACGCGCAATGGCCGCCACGGCGTCGCCTTCACCCGCTTCGGGCCGATCAACATCAAGAACGCCCAGCACGCCGACGATCCGCGGCCGCTCGATCCGCAAAGCCGCTGCCCGGCGGCGCGCGATTTCTCGCGCGCGTACCTGCATCACCTGTTCAAGGCCGGCGAAACGCTCGGCGGCACGCTCCTTTCGGTGATCAACCTGTTCTACTATCAGGAGCTGGTGGCGGGGGCGCGCGCCGCGATCATGGCGGGGCGCTTCGACGATTTCGTCGCGCAGACCCGAGGGCAGTGGACGGCCAAGCTGGACCTTGCGAAATCATGACGCCTGCGCCGCGGCGCCCTGCGCGGCCGGCCACGGCGGTGATCCACACATGAAAGACCCGCCGATCCGGACGACGCCGGAGCGGCGGGTCATGGATAGTCGCGGCCGCAATGCGCCGCTGACCGGCGCGATTACGCCTTCGCCAGCTGGCCCCGTATCTCGCCGCCGGGGTTCGCGGCGGTGTGGATATTGACGTAGTACTGGCCGGAGTTCAGGTCGGAGGCCTGCGCGTCGGTCAGCGTGGCCGAGCCCTGGAACGGGCTGGTGAACGGATGGGCCTTGGTGTCGTGATCCGAGAGCCACAGCACGACGCCGGCGTTCTTGCCGGGCTCGGCGGGGCCGTGAATGTGCGCAGCGGTCGGCGCTCCGGTGAGGCCGGAGAAAGTGCCGTTCCAGGTCAGCTGCTTGGTTGCGGGATCGAACGTGACCGTGACCGAGCCTGAGCCGGCCGACTGGTTCGGCGGCACTTCGCTCGACGGGCTGAGCGTGGTCTTGAATTGCGTGGTCGCCGCATAGCCGCGCGACGCCGAGGCCAGCAGCACCGCGCTGGCGGCGCCGCCGACGCCTAGGCCCAATATCGAACGGCGAGCGAATGTCTGACGCATGGGGTTCCTCCTTGTGGACAATTCCGCGGTATCGACACTAACACCGGGTCGGCCTGATTATTGCGCGTTATCGCGGGCTTTACCACGGGTCCGCCGCAGACCGGGCTGGCTTTTGCTCCATCGACGCGCAATTCCGCGGCACCGGCCGTGGCAGGCAAGTGCAAGGCAAACGCCGGTCAACGCGACCGCAGCCTGACGGACGTCGCAAACGCGTTGCCGCAATCGTCGCACGACCAGGCGTGCTCGATATGGCCGGCGACGTTGAACCACGATGCTTCGGCGACGAGCAGGATGCCGCCGCAGCGCGGGCAGTTCGGCCGGCCGAGATATTCGGTCGTCATCGCCCCGGTCGATCGAGCCCGGCAGGCGTATTGGACGATCATCGTGATCCTCCGCGACGCTTCGCTTTGACCGCACTCACTACCGGCCGTCATCCTGCGCGGGCTGTATGGCGCGCCGGCGACGGCTCGATGACGCTGTCGTGGCTGTGGATTATCGTGGCGGTCGGCGTGGGGTCAGCGGGATTGTCCGTCCAGCGGCGCGCAGTTGGTGCGGCCGGACATCAGACAATCCTCGAGCTTGCCGTTGGTGTAGAGCGCGTGCGCCAGCACCCATCCGACCACGAACAGCACCACGACGACGCCGAGCGCGATCAGCGGGCCGCGGCGGGTTCCATCGGGGTTATCGTGGTTGTCACGGCGCGCCATGCGGGATGATCCGAACATAGGCGCACGCCGATTGGTCGGCAACGGGCTAAGGTTTTGAACGATTGGCGAGCCCGCGGGGCCGTGAACCGCTGCTCTGCCTTTCAGCTGGCGCTGGCCGGCACGGCCGCGCGTTTCCACACGATCACCGCCGGCGGACCACCGGCCGAGGGGGTCGGTTGCGTGTAGGTCAATTCAGTGTCGCTCACCGTCACATTGCATCGCTTCTGATCTGTTCCGATCCAGTTCGGGAAGGTGCTGCCCTCGATATGCAGCTGGAGATCGGTGCCGCTGAGCGCGTATGTGCCGAAGGCCGCAACACTGCCAGTCACCGTGTTCTTGTAATCGTCCGGCGTGCCTTGCATGCGGCTGTTGGACAGATATCTGGGAATATCCCGACGCACGAAAATCGCAGAAAAGCGGCCGTCCCGATCAAACATCAGCGAACCCAGGGGAGCAGCACCAAACCCGTCCGCTGCGACAAGGGTCCAGGACCCGACGATCTCCTTGGTGGCTTTGGCGGTCGAGGGACCGGCCGCCACGGCCGCCAGCAATCCACAAGCCAACACCGTCGTACCGACGGTGCTCAGAATCTCACGTCTGTTCATCGGATGCATTTGCGATTTCGAGGGCGCCAACGTGACGACTTGATAGCGCACGCTTGGTAATTCTCGATTACTCCCGATCAAGACTCTCTTTCGTATGTTAAAACCGGTTGTTATCCATAAGCCGGCACGGCTCCGTCACGGGACATTGGCGGGGGTCAGGAGCGGTCGCCAGCCACAGTCCGCGTGCGGGCTGATCGGGGTTAGCTTTGAAGCTGTGGGGCATAGGTCCAACAAAACGGCCAGGACCGGAGCCGACTGCTGAGAAGCCTTCGGTTCGGTTGCTGGCCGCCCGCTCTGCGGGTATCGCCCCCGCTGGGCCCATCGGTCCTATACGACATGTCCGCGAATGCGTTGATGTGGATCAATGATCCTTGCGCTGAAATCCAAACGCAAATCCCGTCTTTACGGGCGGATCACATCGTCCACGAATTGTCCGGGGAACGGGGAGGGTGCCAACCGGGATGTACCGCGGCGAGCGCGCCGCTTTTATTGTGCTGCAGCCGGTTTGCAGGGGAGTGGCCCCGGCTTTTCTTGGGGTCGGGGGACTTGGGGGAATCGCCGGGGCCACTTTGGCACGCGAGAGCGGGGGCTCTTGGGGGCGTGCTTGACCCATTAGTCGGCCCAACCTCGAAAAAGGTTCTAAGCCGCACTCTGGATTAAGCGGCGCAGCCCTAACTCGCGCTTTTGGCGTGCGGGAGGACCGATCTGTGATACGCTTGCTCGATTTTCCATAACCGCCGAGGATTGCGCGATGAGGGTATCCAGGAGCTGGATCGGCGCCGCCACACTCGCTGCGGTTCTGTGTGCGTCCGGACTGCAATCCGACGCTCAGGCCGGTAATGCCGTCCCGGCGCATGCTCCCACCAGCGCGTTGGCCGCCACCCATGATTTTGACGGCGACGGCAAGAGCGACATTCTGTTGCTCTACAGCGGGGGCCTCACCTTCAACGCCCCCAATATTTGGCTGATGAACGGCGCCACGGTGTCGCAGGTTTTTGGTTTTGGTTCAGGATATGGCACCGTCCCCATCGGCCAGCATGACTTCGACGGCGACGGCAAGGCCGACATTCTTTTCCGTACAAACGGGATTATGACCCCCATCTCCATGTGGCTCATGAATGGCGGGCAGGTCTCGTCGATGGGCACGGTCGGCGGCTCTGTGGGTACCAATTGGACCGTCGTCGGCACCGGCGATCTCAACAGCGACGGCAAGGGCGATATTCTGTGGCGTGACAGCAACACCGGCACCTTGGCGGTGTGGTTCATGAACGGCACAACGATTACCTCGTCGACGGCCCTGGGCGTTGCCGGCAGCAACTGGACCATCCTCGCCGAGGGCAACGGCTACATTCTGTGGGGCGACACCGCCGGCGACATCGCGCTATGGGGGGTGCAAAACGGCCAGGTGACGAGTTCGTCCGCGCTCGGCAATGTGACCAGCAATTTCGTGTTCAGAGGTGTTGGCGATTTCGATGGCGACGGCAATATCGACATTCTCTGGCAGGACACCAATACCGGCACACTGTCGATCTGGTTCACCAACGGCTCGCAGGTGACCTCCGGGGCCAGCATCACCGCCGTGGCGAGCAACTGGAGCGTCGCCCAGATCGGCGACTACAACGGCGACGGCAAGAGCGACATCCTCTGGTTCGACACCGGCGGCAGTACCGATCTTGTGATGTGGCTCATGAGCGGAGCGACCGTGTCGTCGTCGACCTTCGTCAGCAGGATCGTTGGTACGGGTGGCACAGTGCAGAACCTCAACGCCAATTAGGCGGGGAGACTTGATGTCGGTATCTGCGCCTTCGCAAAACTAACCCAGAGGTCCAAGGCCGTGTGGGCCGATCTGTGATACGCTTGCTTGATTTTCCAAAACCGCTGAGGATTGCGCGATGAGACTATCCAGGAACTCGATCGCCGCTGCCGCCCTCGCCGCGGTTCTGTGTGCGTCCGGACTGCAATCCGACGCTCAGGCTGGCAACGCCATCCCGGCGCACGCGCCCACCAGCGTGTTGGCCGCCACCCATGATTTCAACGGCGACGGCAAGAGCGACATTCTGTTGCTGGACAGCAACCACGATATCTTCAATGACCCCTTTGTGTGGTTGATGAATGGTCCTCAAATCACCCAGATGGGAGATAACAACGTCTTTGGCGGCATTAATCCAATAGGCCAACACGACTTCGACGGCGACGGTAAGGCCGACATTCTTATTCGTTTCGGTACGACTATTTCCATGTGGTTTATGAACGGCGTGCATTTCTCGTCGATGGGTACGGTCGGCTATGCGAACACCAATTGGGCCGTCGTCGGCACCGGCGATCTCAACGGCGACGGCAAGGGCGATCTGCTCTGGCGTGACAGCAACACCGGCACCTTGGCGGTGTGGTTCATGAACGGCACAACGATTACCTCGTCGACGGCCCTGGGCGTTGCCGGCAGCAACTGGACCATCCTCGCCGAGGGCAACGGCTACATTCTGTGGGGCGACACTGCCGGCGATATCGCGCTGTGGGGAATACAAAACGGCCAGGTGACGAGTTCGTCCGCGCTTGGCAATGTGACCAGCAATTTCGTATTCAGAGGTGTCGGCGATTTCGATGGCGACGGCAATATCGACATTCTCTGGCAGGACACCAATAGCGGGATGCTGGCGATCTGGTTCACCAACGGCTCGCAGGTGACCTCCGGGGCCAGCGTCACCACCGTGACAAGCAACTGGAGCGTGGCCCAGATCGGCGATTACAACGGCGACGGCAAGAGCGATATTCTCTGGCTCGACACCAGCAGTGGCAATCTTGCGATGTGGGAGATGAACGGAGCGACCGTATCGTCGTCCGCCGACGTCAGCAATGTCGGGACGGTGTTGCAGGTGCAAAACGTCAATGCCAATTAGGCGGAACTATCGACGTCGGTATCTGCGCCTTCACAAAGCTGACCTAGGGGCCAAGGACTTGCGGAGGGCCGATCTGTGATACGCTTGCCCGATTTTCCATAACCGCGGAGGATTGCGATGAAACTATCCAGGAGTTCGATCGCCGCTGCCGCCCTCGCTGCGACGCTGTGTGCGTCCGGACTGAAATCCGATGCTCAGGCTGGTAACGCCATCCCGGCGCACGCGCCCACCAGCGCGTTGGCCGCCACCCATGATTTTGACGGCGACGGCAAGAGCGACATTCTCTGGCGCGATACCAGCGGCGATGTCGCGGTGTGGCTGATGAACGGCGCCACGGTGTCGCAATCGGCAGGCCTCGTCACCGTGCCGAGCAACCTCACAATCATCGGCCAGCATGATTTCGACGGCGACGGCAACGCCGATATTCTGTGGCAGGATAGCAGTGGCAGCTTTGGCTACACTGGCAACCTCTCGATTTGGTTCATGAACGGTGCCGCCGTATCATCTGCCGCCCGGCTGGCCCCGATCCACGCTTTCCGAGCGACTATGTCGCCCTATGGCACCGGCGATCTCAACGGCGACGGCAAGGGCGACATCTCTGTGGCGCACATCAATGACAGCAGCGTCGTGCCGGCATTTGTCATGAACTTTATCCCGACGATTTCCTACAACCGCGAACTACGGCGCCATCCCCAGCACCTGGACCATCCTCGGCGATACTACCAACGAGATATTGTGGCGCGATACTGCGGGCGACATCGCGCTTTGGGGCATGCTGAACGCCCAAGTGGCGAGCACCACTGTGCTCGGCACTGTGACGACCAATTTCGTCGTCCAAGGCGTCGGCGACTTCAATGGAGACGGCAAGATCGACATCCTGTGGCGCGACATCAATTCCGGCGCGCTGTCGATCTGGTTCACCAATGGCACGCAGGTTACATCCGCGGCCAGTGTTGGCACGCTGTCGAGCAACTGGAGCGTCGCTCAGATCGGCGACTACGACGGCGACGGCAAGAGCGACATTTTGTTGCTCGACAGCGCCGGCGACGTCGCGATGTGGCTGATGAACGGCGCGACGGTGTCGTCGTCCGTCAGTGTCGGCAATGTCGGGCCGACGTGGCAGGTGCAGAACCTCAACGCCAATTAGGCGGAGTGTCGATGTTGGTATCTGCGCCTTCGCAAAGCTGACCCGGGGCGCCCGGCGACCTTTCAGGCGTGGTGTTGATCGTCCGCTTTCAATGCCAGCCCCAACTCGCGCGCCATGGCGATCGTCTCGTCGATGTCGCAGCACAGGATGTCTCGGTGACGCTGCGGCGCGAGACGCACAGGCGGCGGCTTCGCGACTGAGGAAGCCTAAGACGCAAGCCGCTCTTCGTCTTTCAAGGCTTCGTCGATAGCGCGGATGGTCGCCTGGACTTCGATCATGTGTTTGCGCCATTGCTCGGTGTCGGCGCGCGCAAACGGTTTGGCCAGGGAGATCGCCAGCTCCCTCCTGAAATCGACCAGACGCCCCCGGGCGTTTCGCAGTACGTCGGTGTGCTCAGACATTTTGCGCCGTTCTCTTTGCCTCCAAGGCGCTGCCGATGCCGGTTTCCTGGACGCGCCGGATTGCAGAAGTCCTCGGTTTTATGGGTGAGCCCGGCGGGATTCGAACCCACGACCCCATGATTAAAAGTCACGTGCTCTACCAACTGAGCTACGGGCTCGGTGCCGGGTCAATAACCCGGAAATGCTTTCGTTTTCCAGTCGCCAGCGGCTTTTTCCGTTCCGGCCGGTCAATGACCGCAGACGCCTATATGGGATGAAAGTTCCGGGCAGGACATATCAGATCACATCGCGGCGAGCCAGACGGCGCCGGCCGCCATGGTGCTGCGCAGCTTGCCCGGCCTCTGGTAGACTGGGCGGGTCGCCGGGGCCAGCGGGCCCGGCCGCCGGGACGAGCGGCCGCAAGCGAGGAGCTTTTCCATGCCGATCGTCAATCGCGTCGCCGACCTGCACGGCGAGATCACCGCCTGGCGGCGGGATATCCACGCCCATCCGGAACTGCGCTACGACGTGCACCGCACCGCGGCAGCGGTGGCCGACAAGCTCAAGAGTTTCGGCTGCGACGACGTCGTCGCCGGCATCGGCCGGACCGGCGTCGTCGGCGTGATCCGCGGCCGCAAAGCCGGCGCCACCCCCGGCGGCAAGGTGGTCGGGCTGCGCGCCGACATGGACGCGCTGCCGCTCGAGGAAGAGACCGGGCTGCCTTACAAGTCCACGGTGCCGGGCAAGATGCACGCGTGCGGCCATGACGGCCACACCGCCATGCTGCTCGGCGCCGCGAAATACCTGGCCGAGACCCGCAATTTCGCCGGCACCGCCGTGGTCATCTTCCAGCCGGCGGAGGAGGGCGGCGCCGGCGCCCTGGCGATGGTCAAGGACGGGCTGATCAGCCGTTTCGGCATCGACGAAGTCTACGGCATGCACAATTATCCCGGCCTGCCGGTCGGCCAGTTCGCCATCCGCCCCGGCGCCATGATGGCGTCGGCCGATCACATCGAGATCGCGCTGGAAGGCAAGGGCGGCCACGCGGCGCGGCCGCATCTGAGCGTCGATACCATCCTGGTCGGCGCCCAGATCATCAACCAGCTGCAGTCGGTGGTGGCGCGCAACGTCGATCCGCTGGAGGCCGCCGTGGTCTCGATCTGCATGTTCCAGGCGGGCCATACCGACAACGTCATTCCGCAGCACGCACTGCTGCGCGGCACCGCCCGCGCGCTCACGACCGAGGTCCGGGAGATCCTGCAAAAGCGCATCGGCGAGGTGGTCGACGGCACCGCCCGGCTCTATGGCGCCACCGCCAAGATCACCTACACCAACGGCTATCCGGTCGTGGTCAACCACGAGCGCGAAACGGCCTTCGCGGCCGACGTCGCCCGCGAGATCGCCGGGACCGACAACGTCAACACCGCCGCGCCGCCGGTGATGGGCGCCGAGGACTTCGCCTTCATGCTCAAGGAGCGGCCGGGCGCGTTTATTTTTGTCGGCAACGGCGACACCGCCGGGCTGCATCATCCAGCCTACGACTTCAACGACGAGGTGATCCCCGTCGGCACGTCGTACTGGGTTCGGCTCGCCGAAACCGCGCTCGCGGGATGATCGCGAAAGCTACTGCGCCGCCTCGATGCGATTTTCGGCCGGCAGCTTCTGCGGCTCGGCCATGGCTCCCGCGACGGCCTGCCGCTGCGGCAGCAGGGCCGCCACCCTGGCCTCGATGGCGCCCCAGAAGGCGAACGAGTTGAAGCGGGTGCCTTCGATCAGTGCGAGAACCACCGCGGCAACGAACGGCAGGCTTTGCACCACCAGGACGACCGCGAAGATGTTGATCTCGCGGACCTGCTTGTAGTTGGTCATCACCAGCGTCGCCGAGCCGAGCAGCAACAGGCCGGCGATCACCGCTTCCCAGAACGCCGGGAAATCCGGACCCTTGCGGGTGCCGCCGCCCTTGGCGGTGCGCAGGAACGGCACGCGCTCTTTGAGGATGCCCATGCCGACGGCGCGCGCCACGGTCCATTGCATGGCCATGGCGGCGCACACCGCGCCCAGCATCTGGCCGGGCGACGCGCGCACGCGCAGCCGATAGAGCGCCAGGAAGTGGCCGAACGAGACGGTGAAGGCGGCCAGGATCGGAACCGTGAGGATACGGTCGGGCACCGCGATGTCGGCGAACGCCACGAACGGAACCCAGACGATATTGAGCAGCGCAACGACGACGCCGATGGTGTCGGCGCCAAGCCAGTTGAGCCAGCCGATGCCGTATTCGCGCTTCTGCTCGCGGCTCAGGCCCTCCACCCCCGGCAGCATCCGCCGCCAGTGCTTCTGGACCAGCTGGAAGCCGCCGAAGGCCCAGCGCTGGCGCTGCTTCTTGTAGGCCTCGAAGGTATCGGGCAGGAGCCCGTAGCCGTAGCGCCGGGTGGTGTAATGGGCGAGCCAGCCGCGCTCGAGGATAGCGAGCCCGAGGTCGGTGTCCTCGACGATGGTCTCGGTCGGCCAGCCGCCCGCCGAAGTCAGCGCGGTGCGGCGGATGAGGCACATCGTGCCGTGCACGATGATGGCGTTGACCTCGTTCCGCTGCACCATGCCGATGTCGAAGAACCCGGCATATTCGGCGTTCATGGCGTAATGCATGACCGAGCGGCCGCCGTCGCGGTGATCCTGCGGCGACTGCACGATGCCGACGCGGGGATCGGCGAACAGCGGCGCCAGATCCTTCAGCCAGTCCGGGTTGACGGCGTAATCGGCGTCGATGGCGCCGATGATCTCGACGTCCGGCGCGGTATGCTCGAGCGCGACGCGCAATGCGCCGGCCTTGTAGCCGGCAAGCTTGTCGACCCGCAGGAACTTGAAACGCTCGCCGAGCGTCCGGCAGTGCGCCTCGACCGGCTGCCAGAGCGCCGGGTTGGGCGTGTTGTTGATCACCAGGACGCATTCGAAATTGGCGTAGTCGAGCTTCGCCACGGCATCGAGGGTGGCGATGAGCATGTCGGGCGCTTCGCAGCAGGCCGGAATGTGGATCGAGACTTTCGGCGCGAACAACTCCGGCACCAGCGGCGGCGCATTGGCGAGCCGCCGCGGCGGCCGGCCCAGCGCGATGGCGGCAATCTCCTCGATGCGGGCCAGCGCAATGGCGGCGAGCGGCACCAGGAGGACGATGCCGAGACCAAGCGCGAACGCGGCGCCCGGCACGAAATAATGACCCTTCCAGAACGCGACGATGGCGGCGAACCAGGCGCCGATCACATTGGCGGCGACGGCGAGCATCAGCGCCTGGGTCGCGGTCACCCCGCTCATGGCCAGGATTGGCAGCGACAGCAGGACCCCGAGCAGCACGGCGAGGCCGGCCTGCTTGATGTAGTCGGGATCCGAGATCGGTCCGGTCCAGGAGAATTTAGCCTGACGCGACGCATCGAACAGGCCCCAATACGGCCCGACGCCGCCCTCCATGGTTTTCCACGGCTGGTCGATGCCTTCGACGATGTTGTAGTCGATGCCGTAGGCCTCGGCGCGGTTGACGAAGTCACGGATCACCGTGGCCTGCTCGATATGGCCTGGATTGGCGTTGTGGAAATTGTAGCCCGCGCTCGGCCAGCCGAATTCGGCGATGACGATGCGCTTGCCGGGATGCATCTGGCGCAGCTTGTCGTAGAACTCGATGGTGTGGTCGACGGCGACCGATGCGTCAAAACCTTCCCAATAGGGCAGGATGTGCGCGGCGATGAAGTCGACCGCCGAGGCAAGCTCCGGATGGTCGATCCACACCGTCCAGATTTCACCCGTGGTGACAGGGACGGGGCTCTGCCTCTTCACCTTTTGGATGAGCTGGATCAGCTCATCGACGGTCATCTCGGCGCGCAACGTGGTTTCGTTGCCGACCACGATGGCGTTGACGTTGCTGTTGCGGCGGGCGAGATCGAGCGCCGAGGCGATCTCACGCTCGTTGCGCGCCTTGTCCTTGTCGATCCAGGCGCCGACCGTGACCTTCAGACCGAACTCGGCCGCGATCGGCGGCACCAGTTCGGCGCCGCCGGTTGCCGAATAGGTGCGGATGGCGCGGGTATAGGGCGCGATGGCCTTGAGGTCGGCGCGGATCTGCTCGGCCGTTGGGCGGGCGCCCCGGTCGGGATGGGATGAATTGGCAAACGGGGAGTAGGAGACGCTGGCCAGCTGACCGGTAAAATCCGGCGCCCTTTGTTCCGTCCGCAGGAGAGCCCACAGCCCGGCATGCACGCACGCTACGAGCGCGAGCACGGCGACGACGGTGCGCATCGACTTTCAACCACGCGGGGCGATGCTACACGGGCCCGAACCTGTCCCCAAGGTTCGACGTTGGTCGTAAGGCGATGAGGTACCTTGCGAGCGGCAACTTAGAAGTAGCTCCGGTGCGTGGCAAATTCAAGACAGCGCGCCCCGCCCCGCAGCAACAAATACGCCGCCGCAACGGTCTCGCTCAACACGCGCCGCGCTAGTCTGTACGGATGTTCACCGGGTCGTGGTGGGGCTCGGCACGGCGGCAGCGGGAGGCGGCGCGGACGGTCCCGGCGGCGTGGCCTGCGCGGTCGGATTGACCCAACAGGCCTGGACCCGTCCGTTGAGGCTGTCGGCGGCTTTCGGGTCGATGCTGCCGGAGTGCAGGAGGAGACAGCGGAAAGCCGCCTGGATTTGCCCGCTCGGGCAGCCGAACCGATCGTAAAGATCGAGATGGCGGAACGCGGTATCGAGATCGTCGCGCCACAACAGACTGACCACGCGGCGGCCGAGCCAGACGCATTCCGGATTGCCCGCCGGACCGGACAGCGCATGCTGCGCTTCGGCGAATTCGTCGATTTTCTGCGGCTCTTTCGTCGCGTCGGCAGCGGCCGGGGCGCTTTGATCGGCCGGTTTGGCGTCGGTGCTCTGGGCGAGGGCGGGGGTCAGGAGGCGCGACGGCGCCGGCAGAAGCCAAAACACGCAGACTGCGGCGCACAATCCGAGCGGAACACGGAGCACACGATGGAACATGATCTGGTCTTGGTTTGCGGGGCCGTTTCGAGCCGATTAGCGTTTTTTTGCCGATACGACGGACGTTTCCAGGGCCACGGGGCCGCGCCGCTGTGGCGGCTTCGATGACCCGTTACAGTGAGCCTGACAACAGCCTAACTGCGTTCGTTTGTCCAGCGCACTTGGCGGCGCGGCAGGCTGGGCCTTGGCAGGACGCGTTGCCGCGGTTAATGCCAAGCCGTGTTCCGCAGTCCGGACGGATACGCGGTCGGTCAACCGGTCGCGCTCTTTGCGCTCACCACGCTGGCGATCGCTATCGCCTGGTGGTGGCTCGGCGCGCCGGTGGCACTGCCGCCGTCACCGCTCGCGCCCGGCGAAAAGCTGTATTGCGTATCGTATGCGCCGTTCCGCGACGCGCAGAATCCCCTCGACCCGACCACCATCGTGTCGCCGGCGCAGATCGACGAAGACCTCGCGCTATTGTCGCACTACACCGATTGCGTGCGCACCTACGCGATCGAGAACGGACTCGATAAAGTCCCGGAGATCGCCCAGCGCTACGGCATCAAGGTTCTGTTCGGGCTGTGGGTCGGCAACAATCCCGACCGCAACCGCGAGGAAATCGCCACCGGCGTCGCGCTCGCCAGGAAATATCCCGACGTCATCAGCGCTATCGTCGTCGGCAACGAAGTGCTGTTGCGCGGCGAGATGTCGGCGACCGACCTCGGCGCGGCCATACGGCAGGTCAAGTCCCAGGTATCCCAGCCGGTGACTTATGCGGACGTCTGGGAGTTCTGGCTGCGCTATGCCGAGCTGCAAAGCGCCGTCGATTTCGTCACCATCCACATCCTGCCGTACTGGGAGGACTTTCCGCTGCCGGCCGCGATGGCGGCGGCGCATGTCGATGCCATTCGCAAGCAGGTTGCCGCGGCCATCCCCAACAAGGAGATCGTGATCGGCGAAACCGGCTGGCCGAGCGCCGGCCGCATGCGCGAAGGCGCCCGGCCGTCGCCGTCGAACCAGGCGCGGGTCATCGAAGACACGTTGGCGCTCGGCAAGCGCGAGAATTTCCACGTCAACGTCATTGAAGCGTTCGACCAGCCCTGGAAGCGCGCGATCGAGGGCGCCACCGGCGCCTACTGGGGCATATTCGACCGCGCCACCGGGGCGCTGAAATTCCCGCTCGGCGGCGCGGTCTCCGATCACCCGCACTGGGTCGTGCAGGCGCTCGCCGGCATCGTGCTCGCCGCCATGGCGTTCGCCGCAGCCTGGGCCGGCGGGGACGAAAGAATCCGCCGCCGCGCTATCTGTGGCCTGCCATTGCGGCGCTGGCCTTTCTCCCCGCCGTCCTGTTCGGCTGGACGCTCGGGACCGTTCCGGTCGAGAGTTTCACCGCCATCGGCTGGGTGCGTTCGCTGGCGTTTGCGGCCGTCGCGGTGGCGGCGCCGGTGGTCTGCGCCGCAGGCTGCGCCGCAGGCCGCGCGCTGCCGACGTTTGCGTTGCTGCTCGGCCGCCCCGGCGTGCGGCGCACCGCGCTCGACGTCGCGCTCGCCGGAACTTTCATGGTGCTGGTTCTGCTCGCGGTCGTGGCTGCGCTCGGCCTGGTGTTCGACCCGCGCTATCGCGACGTTGCCTTCGCGCCGCTGACTGCCGCCACGGTTCCGTTTCTGGTGCTGCACTTGGCAACCGTGCGGCCGACCGGACGGCGGGCGGCCGCCGAGATCGCGGCCGCCGCCACCTTGACGGCATCGGCCGCCTACATCGTGCTCAATGAGAGCCTTGCCAATTGGCAAGCGGTCTGGTTCGCCGCAGCGCTAGTCGGGCTGAGCTTCATTCTGGCGCGGGCGCGGGACGCGCCAGGCTGAGGATCAGCAAGCCCACCGCGAGCGCCGCCAGGTCGGCGTTGTGCAAGACGACGCCGAAAGCTGACGCCGCAAGGGCGACCGACATCAGCACGATCGACGGCCGCACCAGATTGAGCAGCGCCGCCGCCAGCGCCACGGCGCCGAACACCTCCGCGTTGTAGAGCATGATGGTCAGCCGGAAGCTGCCGCACAGCCAGGTCTTGAGGCCGGCCTGGCAGGCCAGCGACGCGGTGTAGTTCTCGAGCGCCATGTAGCGCAGATAGAGCGCTTGCCGAGCGCCAGAAACCCGACGATCAGGAGCCAATTCATCTGGCGGGCGGTCGGCAGGAAAAGCGCAGGTCGCATCGGGAGCGCTCGGCGTTGTTTCGGATCGAGCCGACTTTTAGAGCATGATCCCGGAAAAGTGAAAACCGGCTTTCCGACAAGTCATGCTCAATCAAAATGCTAGTCCCGATCAGGACCGACCGAAAGCGCCGATCGGCAGCGACGACAACCTCACTCCAGCGCGAGGTGCTGGCCGGCGAACAGGGTCGGGTGACAGTACAGCCGGTACGGCAGCAGCGCCGCGCACAGCCGGGCCGCAGCGTCCGCATTGGCGAGCGGCCCCACCACCAGCCGGAGCTCGGGACGGTTCGACTGCGGCGTTTCCCGCAGCGTCACCGTCGGCGCCAGGCCGTCCAGCAATTGCGGATGCGCCGAGCGGATGCCGGCCCAGCGCGCGCGCAGCGCCTGGATCGACAACGCGCTGCCGATGTCGGCGCCGTATTCCATCGGCATCGGCAGCGGCGGCGCCATGATGGCCGCCACAGCGGCCGAGGTCGCCGGAACCGGCGTAGCCGTGCTCGGCCAGGGCGGTGGCGATACCGGTGGCGCGGCCGTCGCCGGAGCCGCCGCGGCGGCTTTGGCGGCCTGATTGGCGATCGAGCCGGTCACGTCGTCCATGGCGTGCTCGACGACGGCGAGCCGTGATTTGAGCGCGTCATTGTCGGCGGCGAGGTCGCGCACCGCCGCGGCGAGCTGTCTGGTTTCGGCGTCATCGTCCTCGGAAGCGGGTGCGGGCGTCGTCATGACCGGCGCCTTCACCGCCACGGAGGTGCCGCCGATCGCCGATACGGCCACCGCGGCGCGGTGCGAGGCGACCACGCCGCGGCTCGTGAGCACGGCAAACAGCATGGCGGTGGCGGCGGTCGACCCCCAGAACAGCAGGCGCCACAGCCCCTGCATGGTGACGCCCGCGGCGGCGGCCGGCCGTTTGAGGTCCGCTTTCGCCAGTCGAAGTTCCTTCATCGCCTCGCCGCTTCGCGTTTCGCGCAGTCGAATCAGTGGTAAAAATCTAGCAGATTCTGAAAGTTCGGACTTGTTTGGCGGCATACCCGCTTTGGCGGCAACAGCCGCGGCCCGGGCTGGCGTTGGCGGATTCGGACGCCCAGCTTTCGGTCGGCGGCCGGCTCGGATATGAGAACGCCGCGGAGGTTGGCGATGGCGGCTCTGTCGGACGCTCGCACTTGCCTGGCGATCGTGCTCGCGGCCGGCGAGGGCACCCGCATGCGCTCGGCGCGAGCCAAGGTGCTGCACGCGGTCGCCGGACGGTCGTTGCTGGCCCACGTGCTCGCCGCGGTCGGCGACGCCGGCGTCACCGCAACGGCCGTGGTGATCGGTCCCGGGCAGGATGAGGTCGCCGCGCAAGCCAAGCGCATCCTGCCGGCGGCGATGACCTTCGTGCAGCGCGAGCGGCGCGGCACCGCGCACGCCGTGCTCGCCGCCAAGGCCGCCATCGCAGGGGACGCCCCGCGGCCGGACGATATCCTCGTCGTGTACGGCGATACGCCATTCATCCGGCCGGCGACGCTGGCGCGGCTGCGGGCGCCGCTCGCCGCGGGCTCAGCCGTCGCGGTCCTGGCGTTCCGCGCCGCCGACCCGGCCGGCTATGGCCGGCTGATCACCGCGGGCGAGACGCTCCTCGCCATCCGCGAGGACGCCGATGCGAGCGCGCAGGAACGCACCATCGATCTGTGCAATGCCGGCATCATGGCGCTCGCCGGCGACAGCGCGCTCGCCATCCTGGAGCGGATCGGCGACGACAATCGCAAAGCCGAATTCTACCTGACCGATGCGGTCGCGGTGGCGCGCGGCATGAAGCTTGGCGCCGTGGCGGTCGAAGCCGAGGAGGACGAGGTGCGCGGCATCAATACCAAGGGTCAGCTCGCCGCAGCCGAGGCGGTGGCGCAGCAACGCCTGCGCCAGGCGGCGCTCGATGCCGGCGTGACGCTGGTCGCGCCCGAGACGGTGTTCCTGTCCGCCGACACCACATTCGGCAAGGATGTCGTCGTCGAGCCCTATGTGGTGTTCGGCGAAAAGGTGCAGGTCGAGGATGGCGCCGTCATCCATTCCTTCTCGCATCTGGTCGGCGCCCATGTCGGCCGCGGCGTCTCGGTCGGGCCGTATGCGCGGCTGCGGCCGGGAACGCGGCTCGGTGACGGCGCGCGCATCGGCAATTTCGTCGAGGTCAAGGAAGCGGTGATCGGGCCCGGCGCCAAGGCCAATCATCTGAGCTATATCGGCGACGCATCGGTCGGCGCCGATGCCAATATCGGCGCCGGCACCATCACCTGCAATTACGACGGCAGCGCCAAGCATCGCACCGAGATCGGCGAGGGCGCCTTCATCGGCTCCAATGCGGCGCTGGTCGCGCCGGTCAAGATCGGCGACGGCGCCTATGTGGGTTCCGGCTCGGTCATCACCGCGGATGTGCCGGCGGGCGCGCTGGCGCTGGGGCGGGCGCGGCAGCTCGTCAAGGAAGGCTGGGCGGCGCGGTTGCGCGCGCTGAAGACGCTCGGCAAAAAGGTGACGGCGCGCGATTAGGCGCGTACTCATAAGTCCGGTTTTGACAGGACGGGCTCTTTGGCTGTCCGCTTCGCTCCGAAAGCGACCAAATCGCTGCGTTGCCACGAAATGTAGTGAAGGGCCACAAAGAGACTCATGCACTGCACAAAAATCGCGGACCACGACCAGACGCCGAGCGGCAATAAACGTGGGTGGACAGTCGGATTGCGCCGGCGACCTTTACGTCCGGCTTATCAGCCCACCAGATGCCCAACCAAAATAGCCCCGATCATGAATGTCACGATTGGCGGGATCACGTTGTAGATTAAGTGCGCCGCCATCGAGATAAAGGTGCTGCCGCTGCGCCAGCGCAACCAGCCAAACAGCAATCCGAGCAGAAGATCCTGGAGCAGAACGAACCCGACATTGAACGGACTCGTGCCGATCACCTTTTCGATATGGTAGGCGGCGAAGACAAGCGCGGTGAGCAGCCACGTTCCTCTGGCGCCAAGCCGTGAGGCCTCCCAGCCACGCCACAGAAAGCCGCGAAAGATGCTTTCCTCGACCAGCGGCGCGGCGATGTCGCCCGGCCACGTCAATAACAGCGGCAGCCACACTGGTTCGCCCGCGCTTTGCGCGGCGCGGTATTGCGCGGCGGCCGCGGTCGTCATGTCGAGGCCGAGCAGATACGGCACGGCGTAGCCTAGGAGCTGCAACGCGGCGCCCGTCGCAAGGGCGAGCAGGACGAAACCAGACCGCGGCGCGACCCAGGCGAAATAACTTCGCACCGGGAGCCGTCTGATCCAGACAGCCGCCAGCAGCAACAGGATCGGAACAATCCAGACCAGGGCTGAATTCACAGCACCGAGCGCGAAATGGTTGGTGATCGCCTTGCCGACGGCGGTTCCATCCAAAACGAGATGCTCAAAATTCGGAAACAGATAGTCTTTCAAGACAAGAGCGGCCGCGACCCAAGCCGCAGTCTCCGAAAAGGCCCAAGGCCTAGTGTCGGCCTTCACCAGCAAAACCCCACCCAGACTATGGACGCGATGATGCCCCAAGGCCTCGGACGGGATAGTGGGAAAGTGCCGGCGGCCTCCCGGCCAGTGGTCTCGGGGAGCCGTGTCATGATGGCCTCTTCGATCCAGTTCAGTCTCCCGACTACGCGGGACAGGTGAACCCGATTTCAGTCTTGCTCTTGTCCAAGACCTGCGGCGTGCCATGCCGCCCCATAGCTTCACACTTTTGCTTCATAGCCGAGTCGATGTCCGTCTGGCTTTCGTTCTCGGTAACCTTCACACTCGCGCAGTATTCCTTGCATTTGCTGTTGAAGCCGATACTGCTCCTATCGCAAGCCGCCAGCAGAAGAACTGCAAAAAGCGCAGCGGCGATGGCGACAATTTCATACGTTCTCGCTCCGGTCAATCAGACACCGTTGGAACTTTGATCATATCGAGTACAACTAGCCGATCAAAGCAGTAAATTGCGACGGGCGGAATAGGACGGGGCACCAAATCGCGCTGCGCCAAATTTCGGGCCGCACAGGTCGAAATGGGTCATTCAGGTCGGTTTGGCCATGTCGCCGGCATGTCCGCTTATCCCCCAATCATCGCTACCGAAATGGTGCGCCACTGAGGCGACGTGAGGGGCCAGAAACGGTCATTCGCCCGCAGGGGATCAACTGACGGTGCAACGGTGCGGCAGAAAAAGACGGGGCAGCCGATGAGGCTTGCGCGCTTTACGACGTGCGCCCCCACGCCTGTGAGTCGATCTTCCACTCCTCTCCGTGCTTTGAAAACGTATACGCGAGGGTGCCTGTCCGCACGCCGGTTTGACCCTTAATGGTTACCGAGAGCGTCCCGGCTATGACGGCGTACGCGTCGGAGCCCTCCACGTTCCAGAAGCCCATCTTGTACGACAGGTGCTCGTGCGAGACCCCAAGGTCCTTCCGCCACTTTTCTACGTCAGCAAGCCAATTGGTCGGCGCATTCGGGTTCAACCAGCGATAAGGCGCGATGCCATCAATGATGATCGCGGTGTCTCCAAAGATGTCAAGGAAAAGCTGGGTATTCTGGGTGTTGAAGCCGTTGATGTGATTATCGATAAGGGTCTGGATTTCTTTCGGGGGGTCCTTTGTTTGAGCCGCTCCCGATTGGGAAAAACCCGAAGCAGCCACCATGCTGGTTGGTAACAATGCGATTGCTTTTCGTCTTGTGAGGGTCATGAAGCGTACTCTCGCGTGTGAGTGACAGTACCGGGTTGTTTCGCATGCGCGCCTTTAGGGCGAAGCCCACCGCTTACAGAAAAGGAGGACATGGTGGGCCGATGAGGTGGCGGGTCAATGACGGCCAGTTGGCGCAAATAAGTGAGAAATCCGAAAAAGACGGTGCAGACAAGCACACCTATCAGCACTGTCACCGTGCCAGTCAGCCAGCCCCTTCGCAGCCATTTCAGTCGGAAGAAGATCAACCGGACAAGGACTGCATACAGTGCAGCAACAATAGCACACCCTACCCCGTCTCGATGACGACAATCGTCCGATCCGGCGGTGTCGCTGCTTGTCAGTTCATCGCCCGCTTAGCTGTAGGTGCCGCCCATTCCCCTTCTATGACCGAAGGGTTTAGGTGCGTACAAGCCGCTTTATCCCCTCCGGGCGATGCCTTAACAGAACAGCAGCCAAGACATCACCATCGACCGCCCCAGGCAGGCTTGGGACGCAGTCTTCGGCTTCGCCCTCCAATGACCAAGCGCTGCGATAAACAACACTCAATGGCAAGGAGGATTTGGATAGTAGCCGCAGGCCGGCTGGCCATAGTGATAGGCTCCGACAGCCGCCGCTCCTGCGGCCGCGCCATAGTATGCACGTCGATGGACTCTGCGGTGAATGCCCGCAACACTGCCCGGAGTTAGTGGCCGTCCTATTCGGGCCTCCGCTTTGTCGAGAGACACGGATATCGCCTTTGTAGGCGACGAATTAAGGGAAAACGGCGCTACTGCGAGCAACCCAGCACTAAGGGTGACGCTAAGCAAGGTTAGCTTCTTCATGGCATTCTTCAATCTAATTTTGTCGGGTTCAAAGCTGCGAAGCTCACCCCACCATTTATCACCACTTTCAGATTAGCTAAGACTGCTGGTAAATTCATTTCACCCATTCATAGAAATGCATTTCCCAGCTCATTCGCCGTTCTGCACGCGTGCCAACTGCATCGGGCTTTCACACTTGATGCAGCTTGAAAGGCGAAGCGATCGTCGCCTTCCATGCAATCCAGTTCAAGCGAGAGGGCCTGCCCAACGCTGAACATAGCCGGGAGCGCAATCATCTCTCGGCCACCGGGGCCGCCCGATGGCTGATAGGCCTTTTCGTACCGTAACAATAAATGCTTACCCTGAACTGAGACAGTTGGCGAGTCCAAACAGCGCCGCATCACGAGGCCGATTTCTTTTTGGGTCGTTATCGCGTCAGCTCAGCGGCCCGGGCGCGTTTTGGCGCCACTGACGTCCAGGGACGGTAAGACGGATTCGCTTTGTCGACATTTCGTGGTGATAGCAGTGTCGAGTTTAATCGTAAGTATCGTCCACCGGTAAAAGAGGAGGCCCATCTTAATGACTTTATTAGTGCCAACGCTAATCCGCACCGCTGCGCCATCCCTAAAAAGTGATCAGCTGCGCGAAATGGGATATGCAACGATGGTTTATGTACGCTAAGGTACAAAGCGAGACAGCCGACGTGCTACGCATCTAGTCACGGAGATCGCGATGAAGCGTCGAGATTTCAGTCGGATTATGCTCGGCGCCGGGGTTAGCCCCATCTTTGCAAAGTCGTCGCTCGCACAAATGTCGGCCGCGGAAGTGCAGAGTACGCCTGCGAAGCCTGCCGCACCAACCATCGTCATCAAAAATTCGCCCCGGACCTACAATCAGGTCAATGTTCCGCGCAAATACACCGCGGGTCGGCGACGCTTCACCATCTACTGGACCTGGAGCTACCCGTGGGAATCCAATCGCGATGTAACCGAGCTAGACAATCGCTTCTCGACCATGACTGAGGTGCGCCGGGTCGGATGGCCCCGCTATGAAGAACCTCAATGGTCCGAGCGGGAGTTTCTGCAAGGCATCGCCGGAACGCTGGAATTATTTCATCTGTCGACCATTCGCTTTCAAAATATTGTCGGCGAAGGCACAGGGCAGCCCGTCGTGGTTTACCAGCGAGTTGACCAAGCGGGTCAACACTTGCCAGTCGACGAGGCGATACTTGGCGACACCGACACGATGATGATTTTCGGTCTGGATCACATGATCACCGAGCAGGAGGCAGGCCCAGAGGAGATCGAAGCAGTTCGAAAGTTTCTGACGCGGGAGGGAACTTGCCTGCTGATCGGACCGCATCACGATGTCGGGGTGTCTCCCGATCCGGCAGAACGCCAAATGGAATATCTTCATCATGGCGATCCATTGGTTCCGAGGCAGCAACGCTTCGGCTTGTACACACGCTCTCTCATGAAGGGACTGGGCGTACCGGTCGAGAATCGATGGGGCCTGCGCCCTGCGCTGGTGCCGGATACCAATCAGATTGCTCCGCTGAATGCCATGAGGGATCTGGATACGCGCGGGTGGCTCACCGGCGTGACGAACTTCAATTTCCATCCTCATCTGCCGCATTACGCGCTGACAACAGACGATGCGAAGGTGATCCGTGTTTTGGCGCGACAGCCCATCGATATGTCGCGCCCCCATCCGTTCACGGAAGCTGGAAACCGCGAGTTCAATACTTTCCTTTGGATGCCGCCAAGCGGAAGGCGAGCAGGCGATATCGTGCTGGCTGATCTAACGATGTTTACGACGTTGTTTGGTGGCGCCGAGAGTTTGGACCGCTTCTGGACCAATCTTGCTACACGCACATAGCTGGTGCTAAGTCGGCGTTGCAATCGCTAGTTTCAAATACACAGAGCGTCAGCATACATTGGTGACGAAGGAGGGCGATCATGTCACAGGACCAGACCGGTAAAACGACACGACGGGCATTCCTTGGCACGGCAACCGTCGCGACAGCGGCATCGCTCGCCGCGTCGCGCGCAAGCGAGGCTCAGGGTGTCGGTACGGGTAATCCCGCCGGGTCGACTAAACTGGCACAAGCTGATGCGGACGTTCCGGTGCAATTGGCAGCGCGCGCTAAAGCGGGCGACTGGACAAAGCCGGCGGCTATGGCAATCCCCAAAGAGGGGTATTTCCAGCTTGAACAGGGACGATACGGTCCAGTTTTTCCGAAGAGTCCAGCCAATTATGGCTTCACGATTATTGCCAAGATCAAAGCAGGGCGCGAAGAAGCAATCCGCGCGTATGGGAGAAAAATTGAGGATGCGGTTGCCGGCAGCCCGTTCGTTCTCGCTCCGCTCAAGCTTCATTACTTGAGATGGGTGCTTTTCAACATCGGCAGCGATACGTATTTCATGTACCAGGGCATATTCGACACTGACTTTGATAAATATACCGAAGATGCAATCACTCTCTTTAAACAAACCGGCGTCGACACAGTCTTTGAAAATCTTGAGGGCTTCCCGATGGATTGGAAGACCAACGCTCCTGCGTTCGGCAAATTCGTGCGCGAACATCAATGCCCTAGCTTCCTTGAATATGGCGAGTATCCGTTCGTCAGCGCCGACGAGATAAGGAAGGCGCTCACAGTGAAGGCGTCTTTGGCCGGAATGCTTGATCAAATGCAGTGATTGTGACTGCGGAGGGCCCCCGGCTCTTAGTGATAGCGCCCATACGATCTGTCTTATCGACGATCGGTAATTCTGAATGCTTGAATTCGACGACATTCAATACATCTTGCTTACGCGCGTGCCGGCGCTGACCGGTCGATATGAATTTCTTTCGTTTCGGCAACCTGCTCAAGGAGGCGCTTGGCTCAAGGCCATAACGGAGAAGGTGCCGTCGGCCAAAACCGTCGCCAGCACGGTCGAACTGGATAAACGATGGGTATCCGTGGCGTTCACCTGGAACGGATTGCGCGCACTCGGCGTGGACGAGGCGTCGCTCGCGTCATTTCCAGACGAATTCCGACAAGGCATGCCGGCACGGTGGCAGGTCCTCGGCGACACCGGCACGAACCATCCTGATCATTGGATCGGCGGTCTTGCGTCGCCACGGGTACATGCGATCGCTATTCTCTTTGCTCGCAATGCGGCCGAAAGGGCCAGGAGTGTTCAGGAGCATAACGCACTCCTGGCACGCGTTCCCGGCGTAGAGGTGATGTCGTCGTTGGACTTGGACGCGATCCCGTCCAAATATGTACGTGAACATTTTGGCTACCGCGATCGGCTTACGACCCCGGAAATCGAGGGAACTGGAATTGAGCCGACACCCGGCTCCGGACCGCCTATCAAAGCCGGCGAATTCATCCTTGGCTATCCCGACGAAGACGGTCCTCCCCCGAATTTACCGCAGCCGGAAATTCTGTCGCGTAACGGCAGCTACATGGCCTATCGGCAGCTCCAGCAGCATGTCGGCGCTTTCCGCGATTTTTTGCGCGAGCAAGGCGGGCCGACCGCAGATGGCCAGGAACTGCTCGCAGCAAAACTGATGGGCCGCTGGCGAAGCGGCGCTCCCCTCGTGCTTGCGCCCGACAAAGACGATCCGTCGCTCGCCAACGATCCTAAGCGCAATAACAACTTCAACTATGCGAAGATGGACCCCCAAGGTTACGCTGTGCCGCTGGGCGCGCATATCCGCCGGATAAATCCGCGTGACACAGCCGTGAATATGAAACGGCGCAAGGTGCTTCGTCGTGGCGCGACATATGGGCCGCCTTTGCCGGAAGGCGCTCCGGAGGATGGAGCCGATCGCGGTATCGCGGCATTCGTGGTCTGTGCGAGTCTCGTCCGCCAATTCGAATTCGTGCAGAACGTTTGGGTCAATGACCCGAATTTTCACGAGCTAGGTAATGAACGGGATCCGATGATCGGCACGCAAGACGGCAGTTACGATATGACGATTCCGAAGCGGCCAGTCCGACGAAAGATAAAGGGCCTGCCGGCTTTCACGACCGTAAAGGGCGGCGCCTATTTCTTCCTGCCGGGCATCAAGGCGCTACATTACCTCGCCGCCCTCGGCAGCTAGCTCAAATAGGTGTGCGCAACCATGGTGCCGACTGAGGCGGCCGGGCAGGCGGCCGGACGCGTGTCGTCTATGGGTCATTTTCGACCAATTCAGCCGATCTTGTCTGCTAGTTGATGTCCGCTCGGCCCCCAAAAGCGACATGAGCCATGGGGGCGACAGTCGCGCCGCCATTGGCGCCGATGTCGGTCATTTCGGCAGGTAGGCTTCCGTATAGAGCCTCGACATGTCCGGCTCGCTCGCGACGAGCTTCATCTCGACAAAGGACTGCTTCAAAACCGCCAGCGCCTGCGGATCAAACCGGCAATCCGCAGTATGCATGCCGATGGTCAGATCGTATTCCCGCGCAATCACGCTTTCGCTGAAATGGGTGATGCCGCTGATGATCGTCACCGTCGCCGCCTTGTTCGCCCGCATATAATTCACGGTCTCGATCCAGGCCGCGAGGAAGGCGCGGATCGCGTCGGGATTGCTGGCGATGAGCCGGTTCGAGGCGAACAGCACGCCGGAGGCGACGTTGCCCTCATAGCTCGAAACCGGCGCCAGCAGACGTCCTTCCTTGGCTTCCTCAAAGGCCAGGAATTGCGACGTGTTGCCGATCGCGGCATCGACCAGATGGGTGAGAAACGCCGCCCGCGCCGGCGCCGGACCGCCGCCGATCGCGACCGTCTTCACGCCATCCTCGCCCCAACCGAATTTGCGGGCGAGTTGGCGGCCCGACCAGTCACTGAACGAGCCCGAACTCGAGACGCCGATGATCTTGCCGCGCAAATCCTCGAGCCGCTCGATCGGCGAACCCCAGGGCACGCCGACGGCGAGGAAAGGCGCCGGCCCGGTACTCTGGCACACCGCGAGCATGGGCGCGCCCTTGGCCACGAATGCCATTTCGGTGCCGGCGCCGTCGCCGATATCGATGCTGTTGGCAGCGAGCGCCTGCACCATCTTGCTGCCGCCGCCGAAGTCGACGATCTTGAGATCGAGGCCGTGCCGTTTGAAGATGCCGAGTTCGTCGCCGATATTGACGGGAATGATCGCGTCCGACGTCGGCGACGCCTTGCCGACGATCAGTGTCGTCTCGGCAGCCGCCGGAGCGGTCGCAGCGCAGCGGTCAGTACGGCAGCGAGCAACACCGCGATGGCGGCGCTGCCGGCACGACGGCCGCATCGCAGCGATAATGGCATGACAACCGGCTCCCTGGCCGCGCGTCTTGCCGGCTGCGCGCGGGCCGCGAATTCATTATACGATGCCGCAGCCGCGGCATAGCAGACTTGCCGGCGCCCGGCAGGCGGGGAGAAAGCATGGCCAAGCTGCAGCTCAGTCTCGCCATCACCAGCAATCCGCGGACCTGGCCGATCATCGACGGGAGCGTCGAAGCCGACGGCATCGCGTTCGTCAAGACCATCCTCGGCCCGGCGGAAATGTTCTGGCGGCAACTGCGCTTCGCCGAGTTCGACGTTTCCGAAATGTCGATGTCGGAACTCATGATGATCCGGGACCGGGGTGACGACCGGTTTATCGGCATTCCGATTTTCACGACCCGGCGCTTCTACCATACCGGCATCTTCGTGCGTCAGGACGCCGGCATCGCCGGTCCTGCCGATCTCAAGGGCAAGCGCATGGGCGTGCCGGAATATGTTCAGACTTCGGCGCTCTGGACGCGCGGCATCCTCGACGACGAGTTCGGCATCGCGCCCGGCGCGATGACCTTCTTCATGGAGCGGCTGCCGGGCCGCAGCCATGCCGGCGCGATCGGCTTTGAGGCGCCCGCCGGGGTCGTCATCAACCAGATTCCGCCACAGCAGAGCATCGGCGCCATGATGCTCGCCGGCGAGCTCGATGCCTGCATGTCCTACAACCGGAACCAGGGTCTCATCGATCGCAGCGACGCGGATCTCGAGCATCATCCCGCCATCACGCCGCTGTTCGCGGATCCAGCCGCCGAAGCCGTCCGCTACTTCGGGAAGACCGGCATCTATCCGATCAATCATGGCGTGGTCATCAAACGCGCGGTGTTCGAGCGCAATCCCTGGGTGGCGATCAATATCCTCAAGGCGTTCGAACAGGCGAACGACATCGCCGACGCCGAGCGTCGCGACCATGTAGCCTATCATCTCGAGACCGGCCTGGTGCCCGCCGACTATCGCAGCTCGCTGGCGACGCGAATCGTTTCACACGGGCTCAAGGCCAATCGCGCGACGCTCGAAATCGGCAGCGAAATATTCCAACCAGCAAGGCTTGACGCATCGGATCATGAAGCTGGACGAATTGTTCGCCGCCAACACGCTGGATTCATGAAAACACCGGGAGAGCCGCCGGCTGTTCGGGCGCGCACTCATAATTTCGGCACGCGCGGCTCGCCGCATGTCCGCTTCGCTCCGACATAGTCCGTTCGGATTTTCATGTGTAGGAACCTCGCGTTCGTTACACAAGATTTAATTGTATATATCGCGGTTGCAACTTTTGCTACAGTGTGATTATCCGGTTCAGGAGGGCGGCTGGATAAGGCAGGGGGAACGCAGTGGCTTGGGGCATCTACGCGTGTGCGACTTCAAAATATGACATGGGTTACGCGGGTTGCGGAGCAGCCCACTACTGGATTGCAGGGACAACGGCCATCGCGGTCGTCGGCGCCTTGCTTTGCACGTTGCAACCGGCGTCGGCGCAGTGGATTCAGGACGGAGCGAAGCTGAGTGGCAGCGGCGCAGTCGGGCAAGCGAACCAGGGGTGGTCGGCCGCGCTGTCGGCCGACGGCAGCACACTCGCCGTCGGCGGGGATTTGGACAATTCGCAGGCTGGAGCGGTGTGGGTCTTCACCCGCAGCGGCAATTCTTGGAGCCAGCAGGGACCGAAGCTGGTTGGTAGCGGCGTAACCGGCGTGCTGGGCTTTAGCATCGAGCAAGGCGTTTCCGTCGCGCTGTCGGCTGACGGCAACACCCTCATCGAAGGCGGGCCCGGTGACAACTCCGGTGTCGGCGCGGTCTGGGTCTTCACCCGTACCGGTGGCACTTGGAGCCAACAAGGATCAAAGCTCGTTGCCAGCGACGTGGTCGGAGCAGCACAACAGGGGATCTCAGTTGCGCTGTCGGCGGACGGCAACAACGCGGCCATAGGCGGATTTGACGACAATAATTTCAATGGAGCGGTGTGGATTTGGACGCGAAGCGGTAACACGTGGAGCCAGCAGGGGCCAAAGCTGTTTGGTAGCGGCGCAGTCGGGCTACCGCAACAAGGCAAATCGGTCGCGCTCTCGGCCGACGGCAATACTTTGGTCGTCGGTGGGGCGTACGACCATAATGAGATTGGAGCAACCTGGGTCTTCACCCGTGCCGCCGGCACTTGGAGCCAACAAGGATCAAAACTCCTTGCCAGCGACGCCGTTATCACATCCTTCGTATCTCAGGGCTGGTCCGTCGCGCTGTCGGCCGACGGCAACACACTCGCCACTGGCGGACCACTCGACAACTCTGGCGCTGGTGCGACATGGGTCTTCACCCGCAACGGCGTTACGTGGACACAGCAGGGTGCGAAGCTCATCGGCGGCGACGGTGGAGGCTTACAAGGCCACTCGGTTTCGCTTTCGGCGGACGGCAACACACTCCTCGAAGGCGCCAATGGTGACGATGATCTAGTTGGAGCGGCATGGATTTTCACCCGCTCTGGCGATACGTGGGCCCAGCAGGGGCCGAAGCTCGTTGGCAGCGGTTACCAGTATTATACGACCGCTAAAATGATCTATGGTGTTGGCCAGGGTTGGGCCGCTGCGCTGTCGGCCGACGGCAATACCGCGCTGGTGAGCGGCCCCAGTGACGACCAATTAATGGGAGCGGCATGGGTCTTCGTCAGGAGCCTGCCGACAAACTCTCACGATTTCAACGACGACGGTCTCAGCGACATTCTCTGGCGCGATACTTCCGGCACTCTCGCGATTTGGGAGATGAACGGTAGCCAGGTCTCGCAATGGGCGGGCCTCGGCACCGCGCCCAGCGGCTTTGCGATCATCGGCCAGCATGACTTTGACGGCGACCGCAAAGCGGATGTCCTGTGGCGCGATGCCAGCGGCAACGTGTCAATGTGGTTCATGAACGGCAGCGCGGTCGCCTCCGCCGCCCCCATCGGCAACCTGAGGAGCAATTGGAACCTTTACGGCACCGGCGACCTCAACGGCGATGGCATGGGCGATTTGCTGTGGCGCGATGCCGGCACCGGCACCGTGGCGGTGTGGTTCATGAACGGCGCGACTGTCGCCTCGACGGCGAATTTCGGTGCCATCGCCGGCAACTGGACCATCATCGGCGACGTCGATGGCGGCATTGTGTGGCGCGACGCTGCCGGCGACATCGCGTTATGGAGCGTGCAGAACGGCCAGGTGACAAGCTCCTCGGGCTTCGGCAGTGTGACCAGCAATTTCGTGGTGCAAGGCATCGGCGATTTCAACGGCGACGGCAACATCGACATTCTGTGGCGCGACACCAACAGCGGCGCACTATCAATCTGGTTCACTAATGGCATGCAGGTCATCTCCGCAGCGGTCGTCAGTACGCCGCCGAGCAACTGGAACGTCGCCCAGATCGGCGACTACAACGGCGACGGCAAGAGCGACATTCTACTCATCGACAGCGCCGGCGACTTGGCAGTGTGGCTGATGAACGGCACGACGGTGTCGTCGTCGCTGCCCATCAGTAACGTCGGCACGACTTGGCGGGCGCAAAACGTCAACGCCAACTGAATGACCATCTTTTGCCGAGAGGTGAATGACGTTCCGAAGTGTGCGGTCAGGGTCGTTTTCGACTGGAACGAGCCCAGCAGCTGGTCCCATCATGTCGGCTCTGCCCCCAGACGTGAAATCAGGTCTTTGCATCTGCCGCGATGAATGGCGGCAATGCCCGCTTTCGCGCTGCTTGCGGGGGGTGGAGCAGCAGACATCAATCCGTGCTTGCCAAGGGCGGCGCTCATGGAATACGCCCGGGCAGCCGCTGCACCGCGGCTCAGCCAAATTCGTAATATCGGGACGAAGGCGTGAACAAGCACGCGGCCAGAAATGTTAAGTGTCGGCCAAGATTTTGTCACGAAACGAAAGCTTATTTGATTTCTCACCGGTAAGATGGCTGCGCTTTAACCGTTAACCAAGCAAGGGCAGCGAGCGTCGCGACGGATGTGCGGCATCATCGGAATCATCGGCCGTGAAGCGGCCGCGCCGCAGTTGATCGACGCGCTCAAGCGCCTCGAATACCGCGGCTACGATTCGGCCGGGGTCGCCACGCTCGAGGACGGCGTGCTGACCCGGCGCCGCGCCCAAGGCAAGCTCAAGAACCTGGAAAGCCGGCTCGACCGCGAGCCGCTGTCCGGCACCATCGGCATCGGCCACACCCGCTGGGCGACCCACGGCCGGCCGACCGAGAACAACGCCCATCCGCACGCCACCGAACGGCTCGCCGTCGTGCACAACGGCATCATCGAGAATTTCGCCGAGCTGCGCCGCGAACTCCAAGCCAAGGGCGCCAAATTCGTCACCGAGACCGATACCGAAGTTGTCGCCCATCTGGTCTCGGCCGAGATGGACCGCGGCGCGAGCCCGGTCGAGGCCGTCAGGGCGGCGCTGCCGCGGCTGCGCGGCGCCTTCGCGCTGGCGTTTCTGTTCGCCGGCGAGGACAACCTTTTGATCGGCGCCCGCAAGGGTTCGCCGCTGGCGGTCGGTTTCGGCGACGGCGCGATGTTCGTCGGCTCGGACGCGATCGCGCTGGCGCCGTTCACCGACATGGTCAGCTATCTGGAAGACGGCGATTGGGTGGTGGTGACGCGGCAGGGCGCCGAGATCCACGACGCCAACGGCGAGCTGGTGCAGCGCGCCGTGCTCAAGTCGCAAGCCTCGGTGATGCTGATCGACAAGGGCAACCACCGCCATTTCATGGCCAAGGAGATTCACGAGCAGCCCGAAGTGGTCGGCCATACGCTCGCCAATTACATCGACATGGCGGCCGAACGGGTGGCGCTGCCGATGCCGCTGCCGTTCGACTTCAAGGCGCTGGGCCGCATGTCGATCGCCGCCTGCGGCACGGCGTATTACGCCGGCATGGTCGCCAAATACTGGTTCGAGCGCTTCGCCCACCTGCCGGTCGAGGTCGACATCGCCTCGGAATTCCGCTATCGCGCCGCGCCGCTCGATCCCGGCGGCCTGGCGATTTTCGTGTCGCAGTCGGGCGAAACCGCCGACACGCTGGCGTCGCTGCGCTACGCGCGCGAGCACGGCCAGCACGTGCTCTCGATCGTCAACGTGCCGACGTCGACCATCGCCCGCGAAAGCGACGTCATGATGCCGACGCTGGCCGGACCGGAAATCGGCGTCGCCTCCACCAAGGCCTTCACCTGCCAGCTGGCGGCGCTGGCGAGCCTGGCGATCGCGGCGGGCCGCGCCCGCGGCGTGCTGTCTGAAACTGATGAGAAGAAACTGGTGCACGCGCTGATCGAAGTGCCGCGGCATATGGCCGAGGCGCTGGCGCTCGAGCCCCAGGTCGAGCAACTCGCCCGCGACCTCGCCAAGAGCCGCGACGTGCTCTATCTCGGCCGCGGCACCAGCTTCCCGATCGCGCTCGAAGGCGCGCTGAAGCTCAAGGAAATCTCCTACATCCATGCCGAAGGCTATGCGGCCGGCGAGCTCAAGCACGGCCCGATCGCGCTGATCGACGAGACCATGCCGGTGATCGTCATCGCGCCGCACGATCAGATATTCGAAAAGACCGTCTCCAACATGCAGGAGGTCGCCGCGCGCGGCGGCCGGCTGATCCTGGTGACCGACGCCGAAGGCGCCCGCGCCGCCGAGGGCCAGTCCTGGGTGACACTGACGTTGCCGACGATGGCGGCGACGGTGACGCCGCTGGTCTATGCCGTGCCGGTGCAGCTCATTGCCTATCACACCGCTGTCATCATGGGCACGGACGTCGATCAGCCGCGCAACCTTGCCAAATCGGTGACGGTGGAATAAACGCGGCGCAGCCGGTGCTGTGCTGACGGTTCCACGCTCCCATAGGCTTGGCGCATCATTTGTGCTTTGCGCATCAATGCCGGACACGGCCGGTCGGATCTCATGACGAATGCCGACGAGCACGGCGGGGCAGCGCCCGCGAACGCAGCGAAGCCGGCGCCCGGCATGGTCAGCCGCATCCGCAATTACTTCCTGACCGGGCTGATCGTCGCCGGTCCCGTGGCGGTGACGGTGTGGCTGATCTGGTGGTTCGTCACCTGGGTCGACAATCTGGTGCGGCCGTTCATACCGGTGGCGTACCGCCCGGAAACCTATTTGCCGGTCCACATTCCCGGACTGGGCCTGATCTTCGCGTTCCTGATGCTGACGCTGCTCGGCTTCCTCACCGCCAATTATGTCGGCGGCAAGTTCGTCGGCTTCGGCGAAAGCCTGCTCAACCGCATGCCGGTCGTGCGGCCGATCTATCGCACCGCCAAGCAGATTTTCCAGACGCTGTTCTCCAGCTCCGGATCGAGCTTCCGCCGCGTCGGCCTGGTCGAGTTCCCGTCGCCCGGCATGTGGTCGCTGGTGTTCCTGACCCAATCGCCCAGCGACAACATCTCGTCGCGCCTGCCGGCGACCGAGCACGTCTCGGCCTTCATGCCGTGCACGCCGAATCCGACCACCGGCTTTTTCTTCTATGTGCCGCGGCGCGACGTGATCGACCTCGACATCACCGTCGAGCAGGCGATGCAGCTCATCATGTCGGCGGGGATCATCCAGCCGGGCGGCGACGATGCGCAGCAGCGCCTGGCCGCCCTGGCGCAGGCCGCCGGCGGCGCGCAGGCCGCGCGCGAGCCCGAGCACAGCGCAGCGAAATAGGCTCGCGACGGGGCATTGCGCCCTTCGCATCCGCCGCCGATCTCTGCTATGATCGCGGCGCGTCACCTCGGGGGGTTACCATGAATTTCTGGCAGGCTATCGCGTCGGGCTTCTCGAACTACGTGAACTTCTCCGGCCGGGCCGCGCGCTCGGAGTATTGGTACTGGATTTTGTTCTACTACATCGGGCTGGCGATCGCGGGCGTCATCGACGCCGCAATCGGTGCGACAGTGCTCAGCGGCATCTTCGTGCTCGGCACGTTCCTGCCCGCCCTCGCAGTGGCCGTGCGGCGGCTGCACGATCTGGATCGCAGCGGTTGGTGGATCTGCCTCGCGTTCATTCCGCTGGTCGGCGCCATCATCCTGCTCGTCTGGTTCTGCACGCGAGGCACCGTGGGCCCGAACCGGTTCGGCCCCGATCCGCTTTCGCCGACCGGCGAGTTCAGCCCGCGCCCGGCGGTCTGACCGCCGCCGCGCAGGAGAGGCAGGGCGGGCCCGCCTCGCCGGCGCGCGTTCCGATTCGCCTGTTGGACCGGGCGGCGATGAATTGAACCGTACGTTTGTGGTCGCCGACAGAGGCTTATCGGCGACCTCGCGTTTCGGGGAGACAATGAGCTTTACCCAGGCAATCGCCTCCGGCTTTGCGAACTATGCGACTTTCTCGCGCCGCGCCACCCGCTCCGCGTATTGGTTCTGGGTCTTGTTCACGTTTCTGGTCAGCATGCTGGCACTGGTGTTGGACCACGTGGTAGCACCCAGGAGCGAGCTTTTCTCCGGACTTTGGAATCTCGCGACGCTCCTGCCCAGCCTCGCCGTCGGCGTGCGCCGGCTCCATGACACCAACCGCAGCGGCTGGTGGCTTCTGCTGTTGCTGGTGCCGCTGATCGGCTGGATCGCGTTGACCATCCTGCTTTGCCTGGAAGGCTCGCCGGGCTACAACCGGTTCGGCCCCAGTCCCTTGCCGGCACCGCCAGGTCCGCGCCATCGCTTCCGGGAGGTCGCGCCATGAACTTCACCCAAGCCATCGTATCGGGGTTTTGGAACTACGTGAACTTCTCCGGCCGGGCGTCACGGTCGGAGTATTGGTTCTGGATATTGTTCGCGACCATCGTCGGGGCCGTCGCCGAAGCTCTCGACATGACGATCTTCGGCTACCATCCCGGACCGTTCCTGCTGATCTGGGACCTGGTCTCGATCCTGCCGAACATCTCGGTGGGGGTGCGCCGGCTGCACGACATCGACCGCAGCGGCTGGTGGCTGCTGCTGGCGCTCACCGGGATCGGCTTCGTCGTGCTGATCTACTGGTGGTGCCAGCCGGGCACCCCCGGCCCGAACTGGTTCGGCCCCGATCCGCTGGGCGACAGCGGCCAGCTCACCCCGCGCCCAGCAGCCTGATCGCTTCATCGCGCGCGAACAGATAAAGCAGGTGGCGCAGCGCAGCGCCGCGCGGCCCTTGCAGCGCCGGGTCGCGCGCCAACACAAGCTCGGCGTCGTCGCGCGCCGCGGCCAGCAGCCGGCCGTGCGTGTCGATGCGGGCGATGCGGAAGCCCGGCTCGCCGCTTTGCCGGGTGCCGAGCACATCGCCTTCGCCGCGCAGTTTGAGATCCTCCTCGGCGATGCGGAAGCCGTCGTCGGTCTCGCGCAGGATGGCAAGCCGCGCTTTCGCCGTCGGCCCGAGCGGCGCCCGGTACAGCAGCAGGCAGGTCGAGCGCGCGGCGCCGCGCCCGATGCGGCCGCGCAACTGATGCAGCTGAGCAAGACCGAACCGTTCGGCATGCTCGATGACCATGACGCTCGCCTCCGGCACGTCGACGCCGACTTCGATCACCGTCGTGGCGACCAGGAGCCGCGTCTCGCCGGCGCTAAACCGCGCCATGGCGCGGTCCTTTTCGGCGCCGCGCATGCGGCCGTGGACCAGGTCGACGGCATCGCCGAAGCGGGTTTTGAGCACCCCATGGCGCTCCTGCGCGGCGGCAAGATCGACGCTTTCGGATTCCTCGACCAGCGGGCAGACCCAGTAGACGCGGCGGCCCTCGTCGAGCGCGCGAGCGACCGCGTCGGTCACTTCGGCGAGCCGCTCGAGCGGCACGGCGCGGGTATCGATCGGCTGCCGCCCGGCCGGTTTTTCCCGCAGTTCCGAGACGTCCATGTCGCCGAAATAGGTCAGCACCAGGGTGCGCGGGATCGGCGTCGCCGTGAGCACCAGAAGGTCGACCGCCTCGCCCTTGCGGGTCAGCGCCAGGCGCTGGTGCACGCCGAAGCGATGCTGCTCGTCAACGATGGCCAAGGCGAGATCGGCAAATGCCACGTCGTCCTGGAACAGCGCATGGGTGCCGACGATCAGATCGATGGCGCCGGTGGCGAGCGCGGACAGGATTTCGGGCCGTTCGCGGCCGCGCTCGCGGCCGGTGAGAATGGCGACCCGGATGCCGGCCGCCGCCGCCAGCGGCGCGATGGTGGCAAAATGCTGCCGCGCCAGGATCTCGGTCGGCGCCATCAGCGCCGCCTGCCGCCCGGCCTCGATCACGGTGGCGGCGGCCAGGAGCGCCACCACGGTCTTGCCCGAGCCGACGTCGCCGTGCAGCAGGCGGAGCATGCGGTGCGGCTGCGCCAAGTCGGCGACGATGTCGGTGATGGCGCGCTGCTGCGATGGCGTCAGCGCGTAGGGCAGCGCACCGGCGATCCGCGCGCGCAACCGTCCCTCGGCGGCGCTGCCATGGCCCGGGCGCTTGCGCATATGCGCGCGCAGGAGCGCCAGCGCCAGCTGGCCGGCGAGCAGTTCGTCGTAGGCGAGCCGCGACCAGGCGGCGCTTTGCGGCATGAGGTCGTCCGGCGTCTCGGGCCGGTGGATGCGGCGCAGCGCCGCCGCAAATGCCGGATAGTGGTTGCGCGCAAGCCACGCCGGGTCCTGCCATTCGGGCAGCTGCGGCAGGCGTTCGAGCGCCAGATCGACCGCCTTGCGCACCTGGTTCGGATGCAAGCCTTCGGTCAGCGGATAGACCGGGTCGATGAGCGGCAGCTTGGCCAGTCCGGCGGCGTCGACCACCCGATCGGGATGCAGCATCTGCAGATGGCCGTCGTAGAACGTGGCGATGCCCGACACGTAACGGACTTCGCCCTCGGGCAGGAGCTTCTGCAGATAGTCCTGGCGGGCGTTGAAATAGGTGATGGTCAGGGTGTTGGTGTCGTCGCTGGCGTCGATGTTGTACGGCGCCCGCGGCCGGTTCGGCGGCGGCGGCCGGTGGCGCTCGACCGTGACGGCGACGGTGACGACGGTGTCGGGCCGCACCTGCGACAGCTTCGGCTGGTTGCGCCGGTCGACGAACCCGGTCGGCAGATGGAACAAGAGATCGATGATGCGCGGCGGCTCGTGGTCGCGCGACAGCAGCCGCGCGAACAGCTTCTCCAGCTTGGGACCGATGCCGGGCAGGGCCGCGACGGCAGCAAACAGCGGATTGAGAACCGGAGGGCGCATCGGCCCATTCTACACCGTCATCATCCTACACTGTCGTCATCCGCGAAGGCGGATGATCCAGTAATCGCCGACCGACCCGTCGTTCATCTGCTCGGCGGCGATGACTGGATGGCCCGCCGGCGCGGGCCATGACATGACGGAAATACGGCTGACATCAGGCATCCCGCTCTCTATATACCGCTGCCCCGGCCCAGCCGGGCTTTTGGCGTTTGGAGAGGCGATGACCGAGCGGTCGAGCGAAGGCCTGGATGTGCGGCGGCGGCGGCTGTTGTTCCGGGCGTGGCGGCGCGGCGTGCGCGAGACCGATCTCATCGTCGGCCGGTTCGCCGATGCCTATATCGAGAAACTCGACGAACCGGCGCTAGATGATTTCGAGCGCCTGATCGAAGTGCCCAACAGCGAGCTCTACGCCTGGGTGGTCGGCGACACCGCCGTGCCGGCGGACCACGACACGGCCGTGCTTCACGACCTGATTGCCTTTCACGCCCGCGCCAAGGAGGAGCGGTGACGGCGCATACCCGCTTGCAGGCGCAGTCTCCGGCCCGGCGCCTGGCGCCCGGCCGGCCCTTGACGCTCGCCGGCATCGCCGACGGCGCCGAGGGCCTGGTGATCGCCGATCTGGCGCGCGCCATCGCCGCCGGCGCGCGGCCGCCGGCGATATCGACGGCGGTGATCTGCCGCGACGGCTCGCGCATGGCCATGCTGGCGCGCGCGCTCGGCTTCTTCGCCCCCGACATCGAGGTGCTGCAGTTTCCGGCCTGGGACTGCCTGCCGTACGACCGGGTGTCGCCCCATTCAGCCTTCGTCGCGCAGCGCATGATCACCCTGGCGCGACTCGCCCGGGTCAAGGGCCGCGACCATCCGGCCGTGCTGCTCACCACCGTGAACGCGGTCCTGCAGCGCCTGCCGGCGCGCGAGGTCGTCGCCAGGCAATCGCTGTCGGCGGCGCCCGGCAACGTGCTGCCGATGAGCGGCATCATCGCCTGGCTCGAGCTCAACGGCTTCAATCGCGCCGCCACGGTGCGCGAGGCCGGCGACTACGCGGTGCGCGGCGGCATCATCGATCTGTTCGCGCCCGGCATGGACGCGCCGGTGCGGCTTGATTTTTTCGGCGACGCGCTGGAATCGATCCGCAGCTTCGATCCGGAAAGCCAGCGCACCACCGCGGAGCTGCGCGCGCTCGATCTGGTGCCCATGTCCGAATTCCAGCTGACGTCCGACACCATCCGGCTCTTCCGCACCGGCTATGTGGCGGCCTTCGGTGCCGCCGGCCCCGACGACGTGCTCTACGAAGCGGTCAGCGAAGGCCGCCGCTACGCCGGCATGGAGCATTGGCTGCCGCTGTTTCACCCGCGCCTGGAAACGCTGTTCGATTATCTCGACACCAGCCCGCTCGCCGTCGAGCCGCTGGCCGAGGAAGCCGCGAACGAGCGGCTCGCCCAGATCGCCGACTACTACCAGGCGCGCAAGGACACCATGGACCAGGCGGGCGGCGGCGCGCCCTATAAGCCATTGCCGCCGGATCGGCTCTATCTCGCGCGAAGCCGAATGGCGCGAACGCCTCGACACTGCGGCGCTGGCGCGGTTGACGCCGTTCACGGCGCCACCCCCTGCCAACCCTTCCTCGCATGCGGGGGAGGGTTGGGAGGGGGATACCCTCGACATCGGCATCCACGCCGGCCGCAATTTCACCGCCGAGCGCGCGACCCCGGACACCAACGTGTTCGAGGCCGTGACCCGGCACGTCAACGCGCTGCAGGCCGCCGGCAAGCGCGCCGTGGTCGCGCTGTGGAGCGAAGGCTCGCGCGAGCGCATGGCGCATGTGCTGGCCGAGCACGGGCTGGTCAATCTCAGGCCGGTGGCGTCCTGGCCGGAGGCGCTGGCGCGGCCGCGCCACGAGGTGGCGCTCGCCGTGCTCGGCCTCGAATCCGGCTTCGAGACCGCCGACGTCGCGCTGATCACCGAAGAAGACATTCTGGGCGAGCGGCTGGTGCGCGGCCGCCGCCAATCCAAGCGCGCGGAGAATTTCATCGCCGAGGTGACGAGCCTCGCCGCCGGCGATCTCGTGGTCCACGTCGATCACGGCATCGGCCGCTTCCGCGGCCTGCGCGCCATCGAGGCGGCCGGCGCGCCGCACGACTGCCTGGAAATCCACTACGCCGGCGGCGACAAGCTGTTCCTGCCGGTCGAGAACATCGAGCTGCTGTCGCGCTACGGCTCGGAAGGCGCCAGCGTCGAGCTCGACCGGCTCGGCAGCGGCGCCTGGCAGGCGCGCAAGTCGCGGATGAAGAACCGCATCCGCGAGATCGCCGGCGAACTGATCAAGATCGCGGCCGAGCGGCAACTGCGTGAAGCGCCGCTGCTCGCCGTCGCCTCCGGCCTGTACGACGAGTTCTGCGCCGGCTTTCCCTACGAGGAGACCGACGACCAGCAGGCCGCCATCGCCGCCGTGCTCAACGATCTTGGCGCCGGCCGGCCGATGGACCGGCTGATTTGCGGCGACGTCGGCTTCGGCAAGACCGAGGTGGCGCTGCGCGCCGCCTTCATCGCCGCCATGAACGGCAAGCAGGTCGCCGTCGTGGTGCCGACCACGCTGCTCGCCCGCCAGCACACCAAGACCTTCACCGACCGCCTCAAGGGCTACCCGGTCAACATCGCCCAAGCCTCGCGCCTGGTCTCGGCGAAGGAATTGGCGCGGGTGAAGAAGGGCATCGCCGAGGGCGGCATCGACATCGTCGTCGGCACCCATGCGCTCCTCGGCAAGGCCATCAAGTTCAAGGACCTCGGGCTCATTGTCGTCGACGAGGAGCAGCATTTCGGCGTCGCCCACAAGGAGCGGCTCAAGCAGCTGCGCGCCGAAGTCCACGTCCTGACGCTGACCGCGACGCCGATCCCGCGCACCCTGCAGCTCGCTTTGTCCGGCGTGCGCGAAATGTCGATCATCGCCACGCCGCCGATCGACCGGCTGGCGGTGCGCACCTTCGTGTCGCCGTTCGATCCGGTCGTGGTGCGCGAGGCGCTCTTACGCGAGCGCTATCGCGGCGGCCAGGCGTTCTATGTCTGCCCGCACATCGAGGATCTCGGCCGACGCCAAGGCGTTCCTCGACAAGACCGTGCCGGAGGTGCGGGTCGCGGTGGCGCACGGCCAGATGCCCTCGACCGTGCTCGAGGACATCATGGCGGCGTTCTACGACGGCAAGTTCGACGTGCTGTTATCCACCACCATCATCGAATCCGGCCTCGACATCCCGACCGCCAACACGCTCATCGTGCACCGCGCCGACATGTTCGGGCTGTCGCAGATCTATCAGCTGCGCGGCCGGGTCGGCCGCTCCAAGCTGCGCGCCTACGCGCTCTTGACGCTGCCGGCCAACCGCAAGATCACGCCGCAGGCCGAGCGCCGGCTGAAAGTCCTGCAATCGCTCGACACGCTCGGCGCCGGCTTCCAGCTCGCCTCCCACGACCTCGATATCCGCGGCGCCGGCAACCTGCTCGGCTCGGAGCAGTCCGGCCACATCAAGGAGGTCGGCTACGAACTCTACCAGCAGATGCTGGAGGAGGCGGTGCAGTCGCTCAAGGCCGGCATCAGCGAGCCGGTCGCCGACCGCTGGTCGCCGCAGATCACCATCGGCACGGCAGTGCTGATCCCGGAGGACTACGTCACCGACCTGCCGGTGCGGCTGGCGCTCTACCGCCGCCTCGCCGAGATCGAGACCGACCACGACATCGAAGGTTTTGGTGCCGAGCTGGTCGACCGCTTCGGCCCGCTGCCCGACGAGGTCGAATATCTCCTGCAGATCGTCGCCATCAAGTCGCTGTGCCGCCGCGCCAATGTCGAGAAGATCGAAGTCGGCCCCAAGGGCGCGGTGCTCGCCTTCCGCGACAACACCTTCGCCAACCCCGAGGGCTTGCTCGGCTACATCGCCAAGCACCCGGTCGGCGCCCGCGTCCGCCCCGACATGAAGGTGGTGTTCTTCGACGAATGGGACACGGCCGACGAGCGGCTTCGCGGCGCCACGCAGATTTTGCGCACGCTAGCGGGGATCGCGGAGAAGGGCGCCAAGGCGGCGTGAGGGTCGTGATTGCGAGGAGCGAAGCAACGAAGCAATGAGGTTCGCCGTTGCCTTCGCTGCGCTCGCAATGACGGGCCGTAGGATGGGTCGAAAGAAGTGAAACCAATTCCGCCTGCAACCGATCGTTGACCAATCCAACTCTCAGTCATATTCTGCCCTCAACCAATGAGGACAGAACGATGGCGAGGAAAAGCGGAGGAAGTTCTAAAGATACGGCCGGCAAAAAAAAGAATTACGGCAAGCGAACCTACTACAAGCAATCCGACTTTCCTCTGACCTCACTCCAGCAGGCTCAAAAAATCGCTTCTGCCTTAGTCGATAATTTCGCGGCGGATGCAGGGTCCCCGCCCGACGTAGCTCTCGCGCTCGGCATCAGCCCTACGAGTAGCGGATGGCAGGCATTAACCGGCGCAGCAATAGCTTACGGCCTTATCGACGGGGGTTGGAACGCTAATGCGACGAAGCTTACTCCGCTCGGCCGAAAATTAGTTGCGCCACAAACGGAGGGGGAGGACCTTCTGGCACGACGAGAAGCGATATTAAAACCGAAGCTTATGCACGACTTTTTCGAAAAATATCGGCGTGCCAAATTACCCAACGACGTGATTGCAGGAAATGTTCTTAAGGCTATGGGTCTGCCACCAGAACGGGCGGACGCCGCGCTTGAGATCATCAAAGATAATGGACGCTATGCTGGTATTATTCGCGAGACACCGACGGGTCCCTTCATAAATTTGGATTCGCCGGGCGTGCCCGCACCAACGGCGACTCCGGAGTTTCCAGAACAGGGTACGCTCGATGCGGCAGAGACCGGAGGCTCGGAGGAAACAGCGAAACAAGCGCCCGCGCCCCCAGTGACAACCCCCCAGGCGGCCGCCGCCCTGGCTGCGAAGGCCAATCGCGTCTTCATTTCCCATGGAAAGCAGAAGGCCATTGTCGCTCAAATTAAAGAGTTGCTGACATTCGGCAGTTTTGATCCAGTCGTTTCTGTAGAACGCGAAGCAACCGCTATTCCCGTTCCAGAAAAAGTGTTTGAGGACATGCGTTCTTGCAGCGCAGGTGTGATCCACGTAGGCGCAGAAGGAAAATACCTCGACAAGGACGGTAACGAGCTAACAAAGCTGAACGACAACGTGCTCATTGAGATCGGTGCGGCCATGGCGCTATATGGAAAAAAGGTAATCTTGTTGGTAGAGCGTGGTGTAACGCTGCCGTCGAACTTGCAAGGCCTCTACCGATGTGACTTCGAGGGTGACAAGCTTGAATATGACTCCACCATGAAGTTGTTGAAAACATTCAGTCAGTTCCGATGATTGCCCGTAGCGAACGTAGGGCGGGCAAAGCGAAGCGTGCCCACGGCTGACTTGCAGCTTGCGTTTGACGCTGACGTGGGCATCCTTTGCCCCCTACGCTCGTTTTTAAATGGCCGATGAAGTTGCCTAATAACCCGGAGCGAAGTGTAGGCCATCTCGATATATTTTCAGCTACGAAGGGGACCCAAAAATGGATCCGCATCAATTCGCGCTGCTTATTGAAACCATGGATCACGTAAAATGGACGGAAACTGTTTCTGTCATAATATTGCTTATTGGCTTCGTAGTTGCTGTTGGCTCTTTAATTTATGCGAGAAAAGAAATTAAAGCGGACCACGAAAGAAGCCGTCGATTGCTCGCGATGGAAATGTGCTCTCGTTGGTCGTCATCTTCTTCCCCAGAAACTTCAAGTGTAATTCGGATGATCGAAAGGTTGAATGAGTCACAATGCGCCGCGATAGCAAATCAATCGCCAGTTAACATCGAGGAGGAACACAAGCATTTTCTATTGAATATATTTCTGTTGCGCTTTCCGGAGTTCGAAGAGAAAATGGAATCTCTAAAGGAAAATAAGTTTTATAAAATTGAGGGACACTACGTTATTTACCTCCGTCATATTGCGATCAGGTATCTCAATATGCTTAAGTCAGTGCTCATGACGTGGACGGCCGGAATTGCAGATCAGAAGATGATTAAATCGGAATTCAGCTTTCTCTTGGATGAAAGACAAGGTCGAACTGCCGTGGAGAAATTACGCGTGAAGATTGGTAACGAGGGATTTCCTGCGATTTCCAAGTTCATGTCGGCGCTGCGGGAAAAGTCTGAAAATAGTGATATTGTGCGACCACCTATAACCTAATTTGTTTGGCTATCGCGTAGGGCAGATTAGCCTTCGGCGGCGTGGCCGATGAAGACATCATGCAACATTTGCATCATTGGGCTCTGTCAATATCAGCGCGTAGGGCGGATTAGCGAAGCGTAATCCGCCGCCCTTTGCGATCGAATGGCGGATTACGCTGCGCTAATCCGCCCTACGCACCACGCTTCCAAACGGAACCCACGACATACCGCCGACCAAACGTCACGACCAATAATCGATTTCCAGCGCGATGAGCGTGCGCACCATGGCGATCAGGACGGCGAAAGCCGCCGTTGGCGCCGCGGCAACATGGTACGGCGGCGTCGCCGGCATGGTGCCGTACAGTTCGACGGTACAGAAGAACCGCTGGTTCTCCGGATCGTCGGTGATCTGCATGGGACGGCCCGGCAGCAGGTCTTTATAGAGCGTCAAGGTATCGTCCAGCGACGCGGTCCATTGCGGCAGCGTTGACGGCAGCGCGGGCAAGCGGTCGAGCACAACGGCGATGGCGTGGTCCAAATCGCGGCTCGGCGCCATCGCACCCTGCAATCGTGCCGCCAGCGATTCCAGCTCAACGATGCTTGCCACGCGCAGTACCCTCCGCCAGTCGGCCGCCGCGCCGGCGCCGGCGCGCATCGGACGCTGTCAAAAACGTGCCCGCCATGCAAACATAAGATACCGATCGCAAGGGAGCGAACGAATGCGATGGCGGTGGCACCGCAATTCGAGCGCGAACGCATGGTGAGTGACGCCGTGGCGCGGGCAACCCTGCGGATCGGCAAACCCGACCGCGTCGAGGTCAAGGGCGACCGCATCGTCGTTCGCTCCGGCAACAAGCGCCTGGTGCTGCCGATTTGGCATAACGATGGTAGTGACCCCGAGATGCTGCCCATCCCTGCTCCTAAACCGCCACGTCAGCCCGGAACCTCAAATTAGGACACTACCCGGATTTCGCTGCGCTCATGCCGGGCTACTCGCTCGCTGACTTGTCATGCTCCGCGAAGGCGGAGCATCCAGTAATCGCCACGTCCGCGACTGCTGCTCAATCCGACACCAGACCTCTGCCGGATTACTGGATCATCCGCCTTCGCGGATGATGACAGCGCGGAGCACTGTCCCCAATATGGTGAAAAGAGCTTGACGCTCGTCCCCATTTCAGTTACGAAGCGCCTCTCGCTCACTTAAAGGACATCAGCCGGCGACCCCGGCTGATGGAGCGAGTGCGGTGCCCGCGGGCGGCGGCTCGTCACCGTCGCTCCCGGGCGGCTCGGGCATCATGCCTGCCGGCACTATGACCGGCGTGCGAGGTGCATCGCTGTAAACGGGGCCGGCGCCGGCGGGGGTAACCCGCCGCTTAGCGGCGCTGTGTCCCCGGGAAGCCTGGCCCGAGCTGAGCCTAAGGGATGCGCGAGTCCCTCTGGCAAGAGCCGTGGTGGAACGCCGGCAGGCGTGCTGCCCCCTCCCATTCCCTCCCCCGCACGCGGGGAGGGTCAGGGTGGGGGCAGCGCCGCAACGCAAGTTGCGGAGGTTGCTACTCAGCGTCTTTCGGCGTTCCGCTTCCTTTTTTGTTTGTTTGTTGTTTGTAGCCCGGATGAAACGAAGTGAAATCCGGGGCGGCATTCGAACCGAACCGTCGTTCCCGGATTGCGCTGCGCTCCATCCGGGCTACGGGCCGAGCATGATGGTGACGAGAGCCGGACCCACCGCCGGCCAAGTCTGACGAAGATCGTGCTCGGAAGAAATGCGAATGGCGAGTGGCGAATAGCGAATGAAGCTTTCTTCCCCCCATTCGCCACTCACCATTCGCCACTCGCCGTCTTCATAACTCGGGCGCTGAAGGCGTCGCGAGAACGGGTTCGCTTGTTTCACCTCTCCCCGCGCGCGGGGAGAGGTCGAGCGAGCGAAGCGAGCGAGGGTGAGGGGGCCTCTCCGCGATTCTGAGCGCCGCAATTCTGCGCCCGGCGAAGAGGCCCCCTCACCCGACCTTCTCCCCGCACGGGGGAGAAGGGGAAGCGCGATCAACTTTTCGCGACTCGGCCACTCTTTGTGCGAGGGCGCCGTTGGAAAGGCGAATTATCGCCATAGCCCGTTGCCGTCCCGACCCCGGAGGACACTATGCTCCGCCACCCCGCACTGGTGCCCCGCCGTCGCATTGCTGGCGTTTCGCGGTTCAATCTGCTGGCGTTTGCGCTTGTCTTTTCGCTTGTCTTGGCGCCGCTGCTCGCGGCCGGGCCGGCGTCGCTGGCGCAATCCAATCCGCCGGCTAATCCCGCGGCGGCGCCGGCGAACGGCTGCGCGAGCGACAACGGCGGCATCACGCTGTCGCCGGGCTTCTGCGCCACCGTATTCGCCGACAATCTCGGCCATGTCCGCCACATGGCGGTGGCGCCGAACGGGGTGCTTTACGTCAACACCTGGAGCGGCCGCTATTACCATAACGATACGCCGCCGCCCGGCGGCTTTCTGCTGGCGCTGCAGGATTCCAAGGGCGACGGCAAGGCCGACGTGATCCAGCGTTTCGGCGACGGCGCCGCGCAAGGTTCCCACGGCGGCACCGGCATCGCCCTCTACGACGGCGCCATCTACGCCGAGCAGAACGACAAGATCATCCGTTACGCCTTGCCGGCGGATTCCATCGTACCGAACGGCGCGCCGCAGGTCGTGGTCTCCGGGCTGCCGCTCACCGGCGATCATCCGATGCATCCGTTCATCATCGACGGCAAGGGCGACCTCTATGTCGATCTCGGCTCGGCTACCAATTCGTGCCAGATCGAGAACCGCATGCCGAACTCGCTTGGGCATCAGCCCTGCACCGAGCTCGAAACCCGCGGCGGCACCTGGCGCTACGACGCCAACAAGACCGACCAGCATTTCTCGGCGGCCGAGCGCTACATCACCGGGCTGCGCAACGGCGAGGGTTTCGGCTTCGATGCGGCAGGGCGCCTGTTCGCCACCATGCACGGCCGCGACCAGCTGGCGCAGAACTTTCCAAAACTCTACACGCCGCAGCAAAGCGCCCGCCAGCCGGCCGAGGAACTCGTCGTGCTGCAGCAGGGCGCCGACTACGGCTGGCCGGAATGCTATTTCGACCGCTTTGCGGACAAGCTCGTGTTGGCGCCGGAGTACGGCGGCGACGGCGGCAAACAGGCCGGCGTCTGCGCCGAAAAGACCGCGCCGGTCGCCGGCTTCCCCGGCCATTGGGCGCCCAACGATCTCTTGATCTATACCGGCACGGCGCTGCCGGCGGCCTATCAGGGCGGCGCCTTCATCGCCTTCCACGGCTCATGGAATCGCGCACCCGAACCGCAGGGCGGCTACAACGTGACGTTTCAGCCGCTCAAGGACGGCAAGGCTGCCGGCAGCTTCATTGTTTTCGCCGACGGCTTCGCCGGTGCGCTGAAAGACCCCGGCCAGGCGGCATTCCGGCCGACCGGCCTCGCCATGGCGCCGGACGGCGCGATCTTTGTGTCCGACGACAAGCACGGCCGCATCTGGCGGGTGACGTTCCACGGCAATGCCGACGCGCCGATCGCGCCCGCGCCGGCGCCGGCCGTCGGCGTCGCCAGCACCACCGAGCCGGAGCCGCCCGAAGGAATCCACCCCAATGCCGGCGCGCCGAACTTGCCGGTGCCGCCGGGAGCCACCACAGCCCAAGTCGCCCTGGGCGAGCGCATTTTCCACGGCCAGGCGAAGGACGGCACCTGCGCCGGCTGTCACGGCGCCAACGCCGAGGGCAGTCCGCAGGGGCCGCCGCTGACCGACAGCCACTTTCTGCATGGCGACGGCAGCCTCAAATCGATCGAGCAGGTCATCGCCAGCGGCGTCCAGAAGCCGATCAAGTACACCGAGCCGATGCCGCCCAAAGGCGGCGCGCAGCTATCGGATTCCGATGTCGACGCGGTCGCCGCTTATGTCTGGGCGCTCAGCCACAGCCAAGGGTGATGGCCGCGCGCACCCGCAATGCCGTCTCACGCCCGCAGCCGGGTGTGGCGTCCCGCGGTGCGCTCGATGGCGCTGGCCAGATATTCCGGCGACTGCGCGCCGGTGACGATGACGCCGCCACCGAAGATGAAGCAGGGCACGCCGTCGATGCCGGCTTCCTTGGCGCTGTTGGCTTCGCCCTCGATGCGGTCGATATCGGCGTCGCTGGCCAGCAGCCGCCGCACCAGGTCGCCATCCATGCCGCAATCGATCGCCGCCTGGATCAGGACCCTGGAATCGCTGAGGTCGCCACCTTCGGCGAAGTACAGATCCATCAGCCGCTGCTTCATCCGTGCCGGGTCGGTGGCGCTGCGCGACCACAGGATGAGGCGATGGCAGTCGAGCGTGTTGGGCTGCCGGTTGATCTTGTCGGGAGCGTAGACGAGGCCCTCCATGGCGGCCGCGGCGGCGACCCGCTCGGCGATGGCGCTGTAGCGCTCGGCCGAACCGAACTTGGTTTCCAGATAGGTCTGGCGGTCCATGCCTTCGCGCGGAATCCACGGATTGAGGAAATACGGCCGCCAATTGACGTCGACGTCGATGTGCGGCGTCAGCGCCGTCGCCAATTCGAGCCGGCGCTTGCCGATGTAGCACCACGGGCAAACCACGTCGGACACCACTTCGATATGCACGGCGGCAGGCTCTGGCACATCGTCGGCCAATTCGGCGTTCATGGCGACATCCTCGCAAAGGGCAAGCTTCGCCCACGGGCTAATTTAACCCAAGGGCTAGTTTAACCGATGTCGCACAACGAGGGGAATTGCCTATCGAAGGCCGGCGGCGGCCTTGCCGCGCGCGTTCAGCCGGCTGCGGTCTTGCCCACGACCCGCGCGATCAGGGAATCGACGTTGTCGGTCGGCTTCAGCGTCGCCAGCGTGACGGCGGTATCGACCGCCGCGCGCGCGTTGTCCGGGGCCAGCATGGTGTTCTTGAGCACGCTGGCGATGCGCCGGGCGATGACATGGGCGGCGCGCAGGTCGGTCTCGGTGAATACCGCGAAGATCGAATTGTCGGCTTCGCGGCAGGCGAAATCGACCTGGCGCATCAGCCGGCTGACAAGCCGCGCGGCGTCGAGGCCGAGGCGGCGATCGGCGCGTTCGAACGAGAAGCGCGCGATCGACAGCCCGACGCCGCGTTTCTCCGCATCGTCGACGGCGCGGTTGAGATCGCGCCAGAACGCCTCGTGCCCCAGCAGGCCGGTGTCGGGATCGATCATGCCCTGGGCGTCAAGCGATTTGAGCATGCGGCGCAGCCGCTGGCCGAAAGCGTGCAGGCGCACGTATGGCAGGAAGCGTTCGACCAGCCGGTCCGAGCCGTGCGCGGTGCGCTCGAGATTGGGCAGCAGCAGGCAGAACGGCTCGACCACGGCCGGATGGCCGCCGAGCACGGCGACCGGCAGGTCGCGGAAACGCACATCCTCGGCGAGCACGGTCAGCAGCGCCTCGACGATGCGCGGTCCGAAGCCGTCGCCGATGACGATGCCGTCGATGTCGCGCGCATTGAGTGCGCGCGCCGCGCTCTCGACGCTGAGCGCGCCAACCAGCGCGACGCGCTCGCCGACGGCGACCGAGAGCGCCGGATACGAGCGGCCGCGGCCGGCGACCAGCACGGTAGCGTCGTCGAGCGGATCGCTCGACGGCAATTCGGGCGGCAGTTCGCCGCGCGAAGCCAGCGTAGTGATGCGGCGCAGCACCGTGCCGTGCAGCGCGCGGATGCGCAGCGCCGCGGCAAGCCGCCGGGTCAGCCGCTCCACCGGCGCGTTGGCGGCAATGGCCAGCGCTTCCGGCATCGGCAGCGCGGCGTCGTCGCGAATGCGGGCGACGATCGGCGTCAGCGCGCGTCCGGTCTTCTTGGGGCGATCGATCAGCACGTGCGCCAACGCGGCGGTGCGAACCGGATCGCCGGGCTCCGCCAGCACCACCGCTTCGGGCTCGACCGACGCGAGCGCGGCCGTGGCGTCGGCCCAGGTTGCTTCGATGACCGGGAATGCGCCCTCGGCGCGCAAACCGGCGACGACGTCCACCGCCGCCGTATCGGCGACAACGACAAATGGACCTTGCAGCGCCATGACCGGTACAAAGCTCGAGGCGAGAGCGCCGCAGCATAGCCAATGCGCTGTTAACGGCGGGTCAACGTTACGCGAAAGCGCGCAACGGCTCCGCTTCCGCCGGCTCGGCGCGGTCATCAAACGCCGCGACGGCCAGCGGGTTGACGCCGACCGCCTTGAGCGCGGCCTGCATGGTCGCGCGATCTTCGGCAGCGCCGATGAGCCGTTGCCCGAGCAGCGGATCGGGCGAAACGTCCAGCGTCGCGCGGCCGTCGATCCGGGCGATCGCATCCTGCAGTTCGGCCAGCGGCAGGCGGCAGCCGCCGACGCTGGCAATTCCGCCGGGCGGCCCGGTCACCGTCACGCTCATGGCGTCGGCATCGAGCCGGCAGGCATAGCCGGTATCGAGCGCGCCGCCGGGCCCGACCTGCAAACAGGGCAGATTGGCGGCTTCGGCGCCGGGCGGGAACGGATGGTGCGGCACCATCGGTCCGCGGAGCGCGAGCGTGCCGCGCGCCGTCTGCAGCAATTCGGCCAGCACAACGGCGCCCGGATTGCCGCGCGGCGACGTGATCGGACCGTAAGGCAGCGGCGCCGGTCTGCCATCCGGTCCGCGCGGCGCGGCCACCACGCCGGCTTCGCCGAACACCGCAACATCGACGAGGTTGGTGGCCGGCTCGTGCCAGGCTTCGCTTGCGGCGAGGCCGTGCGGCGAACGCCACGCCGCGAGCACGCAGGCCGGGCCGTCGCCGGCAAACAGGCCGGCCGCGGCGAGGCGGAACGCAACGGGCGCGGGGAGGACCAGCGCGCCGCATCGCGGATCGGCGCGCCACTGGCGCGCCAGAACGTCCGGGTCGAACGGGTGATGGAGCAACAGCGTGCCGCCGCGAAGGATCCAGGGCAGCAGCGTCAGGCAGATGCCGGCGGCCGACGATGGCGCCAGGCTCGACAGCACGACGGCGTCCGGCGCCAGCCGGCTTTCCAGCAAGACGCCGAGCCCGCCCGCCAGCAATTCGAGATGGCTGCGCGCCACCGGAACGACGCCGGCCGCGCCGACGTCGAAGCTCACGATGGCGACATGGGCCGCGGCATGACCTTCCAGTTCGCGCTCGAGCGGCGCGATCGGATCGAGCGTCGGCGCGGCGAACAGGTCGTCGAACGACACGATGCCGTCGGGCAGGTCGGCGCCGAAGCCGCAGACATAGCGGATCGAGAACACGTCCGCGGCCACGTGCATGGCGCACTGGGCGTGATTGAAGGTGCCGACGCGCCCGCAGGTCAACAACGCCTTGGCGCCGATGCGCGTCAGCGCCGCGGCCGTATCGGCGCGGCGCCACAACAGCGACAGGGGCACAGCGATCATTCCGGCCCGCATCACGCCCAGGATCGCCAGAACATGCTCGACGGTGTTCGGCAGCTGGATGCCGACAACGGCGTCGGTCGGCAGTTCCATACGCTGCAGCCGTCCGGCGATCGCGCTCACCACGCGGTCGGCCTGCGCAAAGGTCAGGCGCCGCGGCGCGCCGTCCGTAAATGCTTCCCTGTTGGGCGCGTCGGCCAGCGCCAGCGCGTCGGGCCGCCGCGCCGCGACACGGCGGAATATCTCGTCGATCGAGACCCGGCTCTGGCCGTTGGCCGCTGGGGCCGCAGCTTTGGCGGCCTCGCCCAAAATCATTGCCGCGTTCCCGACGGTTGATGCCACCAGGTCTCAGGCAGATAGCCGTACAGCGACGTGCGCGCCGGATGCGCAATCTGCGTCGCGCGCGCCACCCATTGAGCGGGCAGATAGAACAACGGCACCACGTAGGAGCCGGAGATGAGCACGCGATCGAGCGCGCGCACCGCGTCGACAAAATCGACGCGGTCGCGGGCGCTCAGCATGGCGGCGATCAACGCGTCGACCGCGGGACTGCGCACGCCCATGTAGTTGCGCGATCCTTCTTGGTCGGCAGCGGCCGAGCCCCAGTAGATTGTCTGCTCGTTGCCGGGCGACAGCGATTCCTCCCAGCGGTATTCGATCATGTCGAAATCGAACGAGCCCAGCCGCTGCTGGTATTGCACGGCGTCGACCAGGCGCACCTGCAGGGCGATGCCGGCGCGCGCCAGACTGTTGGAGAAAGCGAGCGCGAGCCGTTCGTCGTCGCGGCTCGTCACCATGATTTCGAACGTCAGCGGCCGTCCGCTGGCGCGGTCCCGCAGCACCGTGCCGTTGAGTTCGTAGCCGGCCGCCTTGAGCAGGGCGAGCGCCTGGCGCAAAGTGGCGCGGTCGCGGCCGGAGCCGTCACTGACCGGCGGCGACCAGGTGCCGTCGAGCACATCGGCGCGCACGGCGTCCGGGTAGGGCGCCAGCAGCGCACGCTCGCCGTCATCCGCCGGACGATGGTACGCCGACAGCTCGGAATCGTCGAAGAAGCTCGCGCTGCGCCCATACAGATTGTAGAAGAAATCGCGATTGATCCATTCGAAGTCGAACAGCAGCGCGATCGCCTGCCGTACCCGGATGTCGGCGAAGAGCGGGCGGCGCGTATTGAACACATAGTCGGAACTGTATTTGGGCAGGCCGTCGGGAAAGGCCTCCTTGACGATGCGCCCGTCGCGCATGGCGGGAAAATCGTAGCCGCTCTGCCAGCGGCCGGGATCGTCTTCGGTGCGCAGATCGTACAGGCCGGCCTTGAACGCCTCGAAATAGGCGTTGGCGTCGCGATAATAATCGAAACGGATGCTGTCGAAATTCCACTGCCCGCGCGTAACCGGCAGCGCGCGGCCCCAATAGTTTGGATCGCGCTTGAACGTGATGCTCTTGCCGGGGTCGACATCGGCAACGACGTAGGGGCCGCTGCCGATCGGTTTCTTCAACGTCGAGTTCTCGAAGGTCGCGACGTCGATCGCGTGCTGCGGCAGCACCGGCATCAGCCCGAGGATCAGCGGCAATTCGCGGTCGTTGCTGCCGGACAGATCGAAACGCACGGTGCGCTCGTCCAGCGCCTCGGCCTTGACGACTTTCGAATAATAGCTGCGGTGGTTGGGGCGGCCGTGGTCGCGCAACAGCCGCCAGGAGAACACCACGTCGGCGGCGGTGACCGACGTGCCGTCGGAGAACCGGGCCGCAGGATCGAGCCCGAACGTGACGTAGTCGCGCGCATCATCGGTATCGACGGTGCGCGCCAGCAGGCCGTACAACGTGAACGGCTCGTCATAGCTGCGCGCCATCAGGCTTTCGACCACGTAGCCGCGGATCGCCTGCACGGCGAGGCCCTGGACGATGAGCGGATTGAGACTGTCGAACGTGCCGAGCACGCCCTGCACCAGCCGGCCGCCCTTCGGCGCGTCGGGGTTGGCATAAGGAAAAGCGGTAAATCCGTCGGGCATGGCCGGGGTGCCGTGCATGGCGATAGCATGAGTCGGCTGCGCTGCGGCGGGCGATGCAAATGCCAATAGCCACAGACTTGCGCATAACGCGCGCCTCGGACGCCAGGCGGCACGGACCTTCGAGCGGATTGGCATGGCCGTTTGTATCACGGCGATCCACGGATGCCCGCCACGGCATCGCGCCCGGAGAGCCGCCAGGGCCCCGTGCTCTGTCGGGTCTTTATTTGCGGACACAATTGGGCTATCTGGCCGGCCGGACATGGTGTCACGCTGTTGCCGCATTCTGCGTCGAAGGACCGTTGGGCAGGGGGCGCCCGCTTCGGCACAGCGCGGCAGCGGGATTGAGGATTCTAGCCGACTTCGGGCATAGGATTAGGTTTGCGTCTGACCAGGCACATCGATCGGGGTCGATTTGCGGGCGGCAGCACGAAAGAGGACAACTTACATGACTGATCGGAATGCGTCGGCGCCGGCAGGGCCGGTTCGCCGCACGCTTGCTGCCATCGCCCAGAGCACGGCGCTTGGCGTTGCGCTCGCAATCGCCGCTGGTTCGCTAGCCTCAGCGCAACAGCCGGCGCCCGCGCCGGCGCCGGCCGCGAAACCGAAGCCGCCAGCGAAAAAGCCCGCTGCGCCCGCGCCGGGAGCGCAGACCACGCCGCCCTCCGAAGCGCAGCAGCCGCCGCCGCAAGCCCAACCGGGCCAGCCGCCGGGCAACGAGCAAGTGCAGTTGATCTACTCGCCCTGGACCAAGTTCTGCCTCAAGGGGCAGGAAACCGACGCCAAGCAGGTCTGCTTCACCGGCAAGGACGCCCGTATCGAGTCCGGCATGCCGGTCGTCGCCGCCGTGCTGATCGAGCCGGAAAACGAGCCGAAAAAAATCCTGCGGGTCACGCTGCCACTCGGCATGCAGCTCGTTCACGGCACCCGCGTGATCATCGATCAGAGCCAGCCGATGACCGCGCCTTACGTGATCTGTTTCACCAACGGCTGCATGGCCGATTACGAGGCGTCGGCCGACATGATCGGCAAGATGAAAGCAGGCCAGGGCTTGATCGTGCAGGCGATCAACTCGACCGGCCAGCCGATCAGCCTGGTTCTGCCGCTGACCGATTTCGCCAAAGCCTATGACGGCCCGCCGACCGATCCGAAAGTGTTCGAAGAACAGCAAAAGAAGCTGCAGGAGGAACTGCAGAAGCGCGCCGACGATGCCCGCAAGAAGCTGGAAAGCCAGCAGGGCACGCAGCCGCCGGCTCCCGCCCCGGCGCCCGCGCCGCAGGCCGGCAAATAGGCTGGCGCAATACGCCGCGCGTGCTCGCACCAGCGGCGAGCACGCCCGCGCCAAAGCGCCTGTTTGTGGATTGCCGCCGGCGCGGGATTGACGGGTTTAGTGCAGCGATGCCGCGCGGGGGCGATAGCCGCCCTTGCCGTCCTTGACGAAGACTTCCGAGACCTGCGGATGCCGCACCGGCTCGCCGGTGGTGTCCGGCAACAGGTTTTGCTCCGACACGTAGGCGATGTATTCGGTCTCGTCGTTCTCGGCGAACAGATGATAGAACGGCTGGTCCTTGTGCGGCCGGACCTCGACTGGGATCAACTCGTACCACTCGTCGGTATTGTCGAAAACCGGATCGATATCGAAGACGACGCCGCGAAACGGATAGAGGCGGTGCCGGACCACTTGGCCGATCTGGTACTTGGCGTTGCGAATCTTGTTCATAGCGGTGGACAAATTACAGCCTTTGCTCAGCAAACATGCAAGCCTAAGGCCGCGATTGTGGCCTAGGCCCGGACGGTAAGGTGAATATGCGTTCATAGTCCGTAGCGCGCAGCCATATCGGGGTCTTTTGCGGCAACAAGTCGCGCCAGGTCGACCAGCACCTTGGCCTGTTTCCACGTCGCGTCGTCCTGCATCTTGCCGTCGATCATGACCGCACCGCTGCCGTCGGGCATGGCGTCGATGATTTTCTTGGCGAACAGCACCTCGGACGGTTCCGGCGAGAACACCCGTTTGGCGATCGGCACCTGGTTCGGGTGCAGCGTCCAGGCGCCGGCGCAGCCCATCAGGAAGGCGTTGCGAAACTGCGCTTCGCAGGCGGCGGCATCGGCGAAATCGCCGAACGGGCCGTAGAACGCCTTGATGCCCGCGGCGGCGCAGGCATCCACCATCTTGGCGATCGTGTAGTGCCAGAGATCCTGCTGATAGGCGGCGCGCGGGCTCGCGCTGTCGTCAGGCTTGCCGACCGTCGCGTCGGCCAGCACCTTGTAGTCGGGATGGCCGCCGCCGACGCGGGTGGTCTTCATCGCGCGCGAGGCGGCGAGATCGGCCGGCCCGAGGCTGATGCCGTGCATGCGCGGCGAAGCGGCGGCAATGTCGGCGACGTTGTTGACGCCTTCGGCGGTTTCCAGGATGGCGTGGATCAGGATCGGCTTGTTGATAGCGTGTTTGGCTTCGAACTGGGCCAGAAGCTGATCGAGGTAATGGATGTCCCAGGCGCCTTCGACCTTCGGCAGCATGATGACGTCGAGCTTGTCGCCGATCGCCGCCACGACTTCGGAAATGTCGTCGAGCACCCACGGCGAGTTGAGCGCGTTGATGCGCGTCCACAGGCCGGTCTCGCCGAAATCGCACGACTTCGCCATGGCGATGAAGCCTGAGCGCGCCGCCTCCTTGGCATCAGCCGGGATCGCATCCTCAAGATTGCCGAGCACGACGTCGACCTGATGCACCAATTCGGGCACCCGGGCGCGCACCTTCTCGATGTGCGGCGGCACGAAATGGATCATGCGCTCGAGCCGCAGCGGCAATTCGCGCAACGGCGCCGGCGCCCCGATCGCCAGCGGCTTGAAGAAGTTTCGCGGCAGTTTCATGGGCGAGCCCCGCAGCCCCTGATAACGAGGGTAGGATGAACGGCCCGACGCCGCCAAGCCGCTTTTAGCGCCAGTTATGCCTACAAATTGGGTTCGTTCACACCGTCTCGCCGCGCATCAGGCGCGGCTGCGAGGCCATTGGGGCGACGCCTTCGCGCATCAGCGCGCGGCGCAACGGGCCGATGCGGTCGGCCAGATACAGCGACAGGCCGCGGGCGCCCTGCACGGGCAGGAAATCCGTGAGCAGGCTCCGATTCAAGAGATCGACGGCAACGGCGCGGCTGGTGACATCGGCGCGGCGCTGCGCGTCATAGCGCGCCAGCACTTCGGCAGCGCCGATATCGACGTTTTCCCGCCGCGCGTCGGCCACCAGTTCGGCAATCGTTGCGCCGTCCCGCATGCCGAGATTGAGTCCCTGGGCGCCGATCGGCGGCACGACATGCGCCGCCTCGCCGACCAGCGCGATGCGCCCGCGCGCGAACGCGTCCGCCGTCGCGACGGCGAGCGGGAAAACGCCGCGGCCCGGTTCGACAGTCATTTTGCCAAGAAGCGAATGGGCGCGCCGCTCGATCTCGACCGCCAGTTCCCGATCGCCCATCGCGGCGAGTTCGGCAGCGCTCGCGGGATCGAGCACGCACACCAGGCTGGAACGCCGGCCGGGCAGGGGAACCAGCGTGAACGGCCCGCTCGGGGTGTGGAATTCCGTCGACACGTCGTCGTGCGGCCGGGCGTGAGCGAGATTGAGGGTGAGCGCCGTCTGCGGATAGCTCCGCCGGTTGATTTCGATTCCAGCCGCCGTACGGCACAACGAGCGCTGCCCGTCGGCGCCGATAACCAGATGCACCCGGTCCGCGCCGTCCGGATGCGTGACCGTCACCCCGGCCTCATCGCTGGCAATGGCCGAGGCTGCTGCGGCAATGCGTGGCAGCTTCAATGCGGCGGCGCGGGTCTCGAGCGCGGCGATCAGATGCCGGTTCTCGATGTTGTAGCCGAAGGCATCGAGCTCGATTTCCGCGGCGTCGAAGGTGACTTCAGGGGCACGCAGAAGGCGGCCGGTGTCGTCGATGAGGCGGATCTTGCGCAGTGGCGCGGCCTGCGGCAGGCATTGCGGCCATACCCCGAGCGTCGCCAGCGCGGTAACCGAACCGGCCAGCAGCGCCGTGGTGCGGTGATCGGCCTCGACCGGCGGCGCGATGAGCAGCGTCTCCAGGCCTGCGGCCTTGAGCGCGATTGCGGCCACGAGGCCGGCCGGCCCGCCGCCGATCACCGCCACCGCGGCGGTCAGTTGTTTCCCGACATCGATCACCGGCGCCGTCCGTTGCTGCGAGGTTCCTGTGATCTATGATCGAAAATCCGCCAATGACAGAGACATTGCGGCTCTGCGATCCGCAACCCGGCTTGCGGGGAAGGCCACGGTCAGGGTTAAGGTTACGGCCATGGAACGCATCGAGTTCCCCGAAAAGGCAACGACGGCGCATATCGCGGCGGCGTTCGCGGTCCATGTCTTTACCGCCTGCGGCGCCGCGTGCGCGCTGCTGGCGCTGCTGGCTGCGGTCCGCGCGCAGTGGCCGCTGATGTTCCTGTGGCTCGGCGTCGCGCTGGTCATCGACGGCATCGACGGCACATTCGCCCGCCGCCTGCGGGTCGCCGCCGTATTGCCGCGCTGGTCGGGCGACATGCTCGATCTGGTGGTCGATATTCTCAACTACGTCTTCGTGCCGGCTTATGCCATCACCGCAAGCGGACTGTTGCCCGCATCGGTCGCCACTCCGCTCGGACTCGTCATTGTCGTCACCGGTTCGCTCTATTTCGCCGACCGGGCGATGAAGACGCCGGATTATTATTTTCGTGGCTTTCCGGCGCTGTGGAACGTGGCGGCATTTTATTTATTTCTGCTCAAGCCTGCGCCTTGGCTCGGCGCGGCGACGATCGTGGTGTTGGCGGCGCTGACATTCGTGCCATTTCACGTCGTGCACCCGGTCCGCATTGCCCACCTGCGCGGGGTCACGATGGCGGCGCTCATCGTCTGGACGCTGCTGGCGATTTTCGCGGTGACGGAAGATCTTGCGCCAGGCAGCTGGACCGTCGCCGGACTGTGCCTGTTGGTCGGCTATTTCGTCGGCATCGGTTTTCTGCGCCGTCATCATCCATGATAACATCGGCGCCGTTCTCGGGCCGCCAGCCGTTATCGACCTGGTTGGGAGTTTTCCAGGGAGTCAGCTTCGCGGAAGAGTCCCTCGATCCGCTCAATCTCGTGATTGTAAAATTGAATGGCGTCCGGACCATTACTATCGCGCCTGACCTGCCTTAACTCGCATCCAAGGCGATCAGATATGAACGTCAAGATTGCTTCCTCAAGCTCAGGAGATCGGTGTGTCGGAGGGGGGCTACGGAGGCCTACCGTATATACAAGATCTCTTCGAGGATGGCCAACAAGGACGCCGGTGAACTCAATGGTTTGTCTGTTACGAGATAATCCTATGATGTGAGTATTAAGAAGATTTAGCCCGTGGGCCCGCTGGATAGCGCCCACATTCAAAACATTGAAACCCTCCGCTTTCAAAAAGACCTCGACGTCGCCTTCCAACCTCAGCCGGGGCGCGTTCGCACACACTAAATTGGCTGCCAGATCTGGGTTCAGGACCTGAACCTCGGTTATCCCTTCGCCGACGGAACCCAGTGTGCCGGCAACAATCGTAACCAGGGCTAGGAAATATCTCTGCAAACCACCAATCGAGATCATGGTGCCACCGCGGCGGGCTGTATGGGCGGCATACCTAATGCCGCTCGCTGGATATCTTGATATGCCTGCCGGAATACGACATATCCAGCCAAGTAGTTCAATGTTGATACCAACCAAGGCTCAGGCAGCCGTCAGCCAAGGAGCCCATCCTTGACACGACCCGTTCTCCTCATCGCCGGCGGCAGCCGCGGCATCGGCGCCGCGACAGCGCGGCTCGCCGCCGAACGCGGCTACGACGTCGCGATCAATTACGTCAGCCGGGCCGACGCGGCCGGCGCGGTCGCCGAGGCGGTCAAAAAATCCGGCGGCAAAGCGGTCACGATCCAGGGCGACATGACCAAGGAGGCCGACATCATGCGCGTCTTCGACGACGCGACCAAAGCGCTCGGCCCGATCACCCATTTCGTCCACAGTTCCGGCATCGGCGGCAAGAACTCGCGGCTTGACGCGGCCAGCGCCGAAACCATCCGGGATGTCATCGACGTCAATCTGTTCGGCGCCGTGATCTGTGCGCGCGAGGCGGTGCGCCGCATGTCGACCGTCCACGGCGGCACCGGCGGCTCGATCGTGCTGCTGTCATCGATCGCCGCGGTGACCGGCGGCGCCAACGAATATGTGTTCTACGCCGCCGCCAAAGGCGGCGTCGACGCGCTGACCAACGGCCTGGCGCGCGAAGTGGCGAAAGAGAACATCCGCGTCAATGCCATACGGCCGGGTCCCACCGACACCGAGATTCACGAGCCGGGGCGTCTCGCGCGCATAACGCCGCTGTTGCCGATGGCACGGCCGGGCCAGCCGAGCGAGATTGCCGAAGCCATTCTGTTCCTTTTGTCGGATGCCGCTTCGTACATCAGCGGCGCCGTCCTCAACGTATCCGGGGCGCGCTGAGCGCGGGGCTGCCTTGTGTTCGACGGTCGGCTGCCTATGATCCGGCCCGTCGTTTCATCCCGCGTAAAATTCGAAAGCATTCACAGGAGAGGAAAATGGTTGCGGCAGTACGCGTGCATCAGTACGGCGGACCCGAGGTCCTGACCTACGAGGACATCGAGGTCGGGGCGCCGGGGCAGGGCCAGCTCCGCATCAAGCAGCATGCCAGCGGCGTCAATTTCATCGATACCTATTTCCGCATGGGCATGTATCCGTCGCCGGTCGGGCTGCCGTTCGTGTCCGGCAATGAGGGTGCCGGCGAGGTCATCGGGGTCGGTCCCGGCGTTACCGAATTCAAGGTCGGCGATCGGGTCGGCTACGTCACCGCGCTCGGCTGCTACGCCGCGGAGCGGCTGCTGGCGGCCGACCGCGCGGTGAAACTGCCGGCCAATATCACCTACGAACAGGCCGCCGCCATGATGCTCAAGGGCATGACGGTCGAATACCTCGTGCGCCGGACCTTCAAGGTGCAGAAGGGACAGAACGTCCTCGTGCACGCGGCCGCCGGCGGCGTCGGCCTGATCCTCTGCCAATGGGCCAATCACCTCGGCGCCAACGTCGTCGGCACGGTTGGATCGGAACAGAAAGCCGAGCTCGCCAAGGCGAACGGCTGTCATCACACCATTCTCTATCGCGACGAGGATTTCGTGGCACGGGTGAAGGAGATCACCGACGGCAAATTGTGCGCCGTGGCCTACGACGGCATCGGCAAGACGACGTTTCCGGCGACGCTCGATTGCATCAGCCCGCTCGGCATGTTCGTCAGCTTCGGCAGCGCGTCGGGGCAGATCGATGCCTTCAACATCAATATCCTGCAGCAGAAGGGCTCGCTGTTCGCCACCCGACCGACGCTCAATACCTATGCGGCCAAGCGCGAGAGCCTGCTCGACATCGCCAATCACCTGTTCGAGGTGGTCGGCAGCGGCGCCGTGAAAATCCCGGTCAACCAAAAATACCCGCTGCGCGACGCCGCGAAGGCGCATCGCGACCTCGAGGGACGCGCCACCACCGGCTCCTCCATTCTGTTGCCGTGAGGCCGATGGCGAACGGCAACGACGGTACCACGTCGGCAAAAAGCTGGGGCTACCTGGCGACGGCGGCGTGGGCCGTCGCCGCTTTCCTGATCGGCCAATTCGCCGCGCTGGCCGTGGTGGTGCTGTGGCGGCAGGGCCGCATGATGGAGCTGCTCGAAAGCCCCTACGACGGCAAATTGGTCACGCTGTTCATCGCGATTTCCAATCCGATCACGATGGCGCTCCTGGTGCTCGCCGCCCGGCTCGCGCGTTGGAACCCGGCCGACTACCTCGCCCTGGCCTGGCCGCGCCGGCAGGACGTGATGATCGGACTTCTCCTGCTTGTCGGTCTGATCGCGCTCAGCGATGCGCTGCTCTATCTTGACGGACGCGAACTGGTCACGAACTTCCAGCTGCAATCCTACACCACCGCGGCGGCGGAGGGCTGGCTGCCGGCCATGCTGGTCGCCGCCATCATCATCGCGCCGGCGGGTGAGGAGCTGTTGTTTCGCGGCTTTCTGTTCCGTGGCTTCGTCCGGTCCGAGCGCTCGGCCTGGCCGGGCATCGTCGCCATCTCGCTCTTATGGGCGGCGCTGCACGTGCAATACGACTTCGCCGGCATGCTGCAGATCTTCGTCGTCGGCCTGTTTCTCGGTTGGGTGCGCTGGCGCTCGGGTTCGACGCTGCTGACATTCTTGCTGCACGCCCTGTTCAACCTCGAAGGCACCGTGGAGACCGTGCTGTCCGTGAAGCTGTTTTCTTAAGCTTTGTTGCAGCACGAGCTTTGCGAAGAATCCGGGATCGGGCCGGTCAGCGGGCCTTGGGCGGCTGGCCGAAAAGCCCGCCCAGGCTTGAGCGGGGATCGCGCGAACGCGACCGCGGCAAGCCGATGACGGGCTCGGCGAAGCGCGCAATGGTCGCGACCGCGTCGTCGAGCGGCACCGTTGAGCCCGCCGTCTCGCTGACGATGATGGCGAGCAGATTCATGTCGCGCTGGAACAGCGAGTTCGACCGCCGTCAGGGTGTGGCTGATGGCGCCGAGATAGCTGCCGGTCACCAGGATGAGCGGCAGGCGCAGCGCCATCATCACATCGAGGATGGTGCGCTGGCCGTCGAGTGGCACCATGACGCCGCCGACGCCCTCGATCAGCAGCAGGTCGGCGCGACGTTCGACCGCGCTCCGGCAAAACGCGATGACCTGGTCGACATCGATGGCGCGGCCTTCGCGGCGCGCCGCGAGATCGGGCGAGAGCGGGGCGCGAAAGCGCCACGGCGAAATCCGCTGGATTTCGTCGGCGGTCGGCGGCAGGCCCAGCGCCTCGAGCAGAATGCCGGGATCGCTGGTCGCAGCCGCCGCCGGATCGAAGCCGCTGACCACCGGCTTGATGGCGTCGACGGTGCGGCCCATCTGGCGGAACAGCCGGATCAACGAAGCCGCGACATAGGTCTTGCCCACGTCGGTACCGGTCGCGGTGATGAAGATCGCAGTCACGACGGAGGATCCAGCACACGGCTTCGCACGATTCCGGCGAGCCGCTCAATCTCGGCGTCGGGGTGCTGGGCCGTGAAGGCGAAGCGGAGCCGCGCCGTGCCCACCGGCACGGTGGGCGGCCGTATGGCGACGACGAGAAATCCTTCCCGCTCCAGCATGGCGGAAGCCGACAGCGCCGCTTCGGCGCCGCCGACGACGATTGGAACAATGGCGCTCTGCGCCTGCGGCAAGTTAAGCGCGCGTGTGAAGAGTCTGGCCTTGCGCAGCGGCTGGCCGACATAATCCGGGTCGCGCTCGATCAGGTCGAGGCTCGCAATGGCGGCCGCCACCACGGCCGGCGGCAAGCCGGTGGAATAGATGAAAGGCCGCGCGCGCGTGCGCATCAAGGCGATGACGGGCTGCGAGGCGCACAGATAGCCGCCATAGGCGCCGACCGCCTTCGACAGCGTCCCCATCTGCAGCGGCACGTCTGCCGGCCCATTGGCGAAGGTCGAGCCGCGGCCGCGGCCGACGACGCCGAGGCCATGGGCATCATCGGCAAGGAGCCAGGCGTCGAAGCGCTCGGCGAGCCGCGCCAGGGCCGCAAGCGGCGCCAGGTCGCCGTCCATGGAAAAGACGCCGTCGGTGGCCACGAGCGCGCGCGAATGGCCGGCACGGTGCTCCGCCAGAACCGCCTCGGCATCGGCCGCATCGGCGTGGCGAAAGCGCCGCACGGTCGCGCCGGAGAGCTTGGCGCCGGCGTGGATGCAGGCGTGCGAGAATTCATCGACCAGGACCAGATCGTCGGGTCCGACCAGCGCCGGAATGATGCCGATATTGGCGAGGTAGCCCGAGCCGAATACGCAGGCTGCCGCGGCGCCCTTAAGTCGCGCCAGCCTGGTTTCCAGTTCATCGTAGAGCGGATGATTGCCGGTGACGAGGCGCGAGGCGCCGGCGCCGACGCCGTAGCGCCTGGTGGCCTCGACCGCCGCCTTGATGATCGCGGGATGCTGGCTAAGATTGAGATAATCGTTGCACGAGAACGACAGCAGACGGCGGCCGCCGCGCTCGGCATAGATGCCTTGGCGCGCCGTCACCACCGGCATGCGGCGCAGCCGCGCGTGCTCCAGCGCCGCGAGCTTGCCGGAAGCGAATTCGTCGAGCGAGCGCATCACCGATCATGAAAGCGCCGAATGTCCGGCAATACCAGCAAAAACAACGCAATATCGGCCGCTGTTGCACCGGATCGGCATAGTGCCGGTCTCGACCACGTCTGGCTGCCCTATACGCAGATGAAGACCGCGAGCCCGCCGCTTGCGGTTACGGCCACGGCGGGCAGCCGCATTCGGCTCGCCGACGGCCGCGAACTGATCGACGGCATTGCGGCGTGGTGGACGGCCTGCCACGGCTACAACCATCCGCACATCCGCGCCTCGATCGAGCGCCAGCTCGCCTGCATGCCGCACGTGATGTTCGGCGGCCTGGTCCACGAACAGGCACTCACCTTGGCGCGGCGGCTGGTTCTTCTGCTCGGCCCCGGCGACCTCGATCGCGTGTTTTTCAGCGAGTCCGGTTCGGTCGCGGTCGAAGTCGCGCTGAAAATGGCGATGCAATACTGGCGCAACCGCGGCCGGCGCGGGCGCACCCGCATGCTCGCGATGCGCGGCGGTTACCACGGCGACACCACCGGCGCGATGGCGGTGTCCGATCCGGAAGGCGGCATGCATGCCGCGTTCCGTGGCCTGTTACCCGACCAGCTCATTGTCGATCTGCCGATCGACGCAGCGAGCACCGCTGCATTCGAAGCGGTCTTGGCGCGGCATGCCGAGGCGCTGGCGGCGATCATCGTCGAGCCGCTGGTGCAGGGCGCTGGCGGCATGCGCTTTCATGATCCGCAGGTTCTGCGGACGCTTCGCGCCGCCGCCGATCGCTATGAGCTGCTCCTGATCTTCGACGAGATATTCACCGGCTTCGGCCGTACCGGCGCGCTGTTCGCGTTCCAGGCCGCCGGCGTCGTCCCCGACATCGTCACGCTGTCCAAGGCGCTGACCGGCGGCACCTTGCCGCTCGCCGCCACCGTCGCCAGCCGCAAGGTGTTCGAGGCTTTCTGGTCGGACGATCCGGCGGACGCCTTGATGCACGGGCCGACCTTCATGGCCAATGCGCTGGGCTGCGCCGCGGCCAACGCCTCGCTCGACCTGTTCGAGAAGGAGCCGCGCCTTGAGCAGGTTGCGACCATCGCGAAGGCCTTGCGGCACGGTCTCGAGCCTTGCCGCGGGCTGCCCGGGGTCAAGGATGTGCGGGTGAGGGGCGCCATCGGCGTGGTCGAGCTGGAGCGCATCGAGAACCTCAACACGCTGCGGCAGCGCTTTATAGCGGAAGGTGTTTTTATCCGCCCGTTCGGCTCGGTGGTGTATCTGACCCCGGCTTTCACCATCGCCGAGGCCGAGCTTGCCGCGTTGACGGCGGCCGTCACCAAGGTGCTCGGCGACGCGCCCGGCAAGTCGGCGTGATCAGTACCCGACGACGCTGCCATGCAGATCGTAGGCGTCGGCGCGCTCGATCTTCACCGTGGCGATCTCGCCGACCCGCAATGGCCGGCGGCTCGACACGTAGACGCTGCCGTCGATCTGCGGCGCGTCGCCCTTGCTGCGGCCCTTGGCCACCGTGGGTCCGATCTCGTCGATGATGACCCGCTCGCGGCCGCCGACCTTGCGCTTGAGACGCTTTTGCGAAATCTCCTGCTGGCGCGCCATGAAGCGGTGCCAGCGCTGTTCCTTGACTGGATCGGGCACCGGCGCGGCCAGATCGTTCGCCGCGGCGCCGGCGACCGGCTCGTAGCGAAAGCAGCCGACGCGATCGAGTTGCGCCTCGCCGAGCCAATCGAGCAGCAGGTCAAAGTCCGCGTCGGTCTCGCCGGGAAAGCCGACGATGAACGTCGAGCGGATGGTCAGGCTGGGACAGATGTCCCGCCACGCGCGGATGCGATCGAGAGTGCGCTCCTGCACCGCCGGCCGGCGCATGCGCTTGAGCACGTCGGGACTAGCGTGCTGAAACGGCATGTCCAGATAGGGCAGCACCTTGCCGTCCGCCATCAGCGGAATGACGTCATCGACGTGCGGGTAGGGGTAGACGTAATGCAGCCGCACCCACACGCCGAACTCGCCCAGTTCGCGCGCCAGGTCGACGAATTTCGCCCGGACCTCGCGGCCCTTCCAGGCGCTGGCCGCATATTTCAGATCGACCCCATAGGCCGAGGTATCCTGCGAGATGACGAGCAGTTCCTTGACGCCGGCGGCGACCAGGCGCTCGGCCTCGCGCAGCACATCGGCGGCCGGGCGGGAAACCAGGTCGCCGCGCAATTTGGGGATGATGCAGAAGCTACAGCGATTGTTGCAACCTTCTGAAATCTTTAGATAAGCATAGTGCCGCGGCGTTAACTTGATGCCTTCCGGCGGGATCAAGTCGCCGTACGGGTCGTGCGGCGCGGGGGCGGCGCGGTGCACCGCGTCCAATACCAATTCGTACTGCTGCGGTCCGGTGACGGCGAGCACGCCCGGATGCACCGAGGTGATCTTGTCCGGTTCCGCGCCCATGCAGCCGGTGACGATGACCTTGCCGTTCTCGGCCATGGCGGCGCCGATGGCGGACAGCAACTCCGCCTGGGCGCTGTCGAGGAACCCGCAGGTATTGACGATGGCAAGGTCGGCGCCGGCGTGGTCGCGGGCGAGCTCATAGCCCTCCGCGCGCAGCCGCGTGATGATGCGCTCGGAATCGACCAGCGCCTTGGGGCAGCCGAGCGAGACGAAGGAAATACGGGCAGGGCGGTTCATTATTCGGGTTCTGGCTCGGGTTGTTGCGCGTGGTCTTTGCTTGGCGGGCTCTTAGCACAGCACTTCCGCTAAGTGGCGATGCCCGGGCCGGTCCGATAAACTCGGGAACCAGGAAACGCCGGATATCGCGTCCGGACGCCATCATCGGGCGCAAGCCGGGAGGATGCCATGAAACACGCCGCATTCGTCGTCGTGGGCGCTCTGTTGAGCGCCCTTTGGGCCGGCGCGGCGCAGGCGGAATTAAGAACCCAGTGGGTGGACTACAAACAAGGCGACACGCCGCTGCAAGGCTATCTGGCCTATGACGACGGCGTTGCCGGCAAGCGTCCGGGCGTGCTGCTGCTGCACCGGCGCGACGGCATGTCGGATCTGACGCTGCAGAATGCCGAGATGCTGGCGCGACAGGGCTATGTGGTGTTCGCCGCCGATATCTTCGGCAAGACCGTGCGGCCGAAGGAAATCCCCGAGCAGGTCGCGCAATCGACGCTTTACAACAACGATCGTCCGCTAATGCGGGCGCGGGCGCAGGCCGGATTCGACGTTTTGCGCGCCAATCCGATGGTCGACCCCACCAAGATCGCGCTGATCGGCTATTGCTTCGGCGGCACGGTGGCGATCGAACTGGCCGAGACCGGCGCGCCGGTCGTCGGCACCGTGACGATCCACGGCTCGTTCCGCAATTTCACGCCGGGCGCGGCCAAGAACATCAACGGCCGCGTCCTCATCCTGCACGGCTCCGAGGATCCGGTCGCCCCGCTCACCGAAGTCGACCTCCTGGTCAACGAATTGCGCGCCGCCAAGGTCGGCTGGGAACTCAACCTGTACAGCGGCACGGAACACGGCTTTTCCACCCCGAAGAATGCCGCCGAAGAACGCGCCAATGAAGAATCCAAGGTCGCGGCGGCGCGCTTCTTCAAGCAGGTCTTTGGGTTGTGAGCCCCCGGCAGGAGAACCGCGTGAGGCTGCCGCACCCACCGCTGCTCCTGGTGACCGACCGGCGGCAGGCGCGCCGCCCGCTCCGCGAAATCGTCGCCATGGCGTTGGCTGCCGGATGCCGCTGGGTCAGCCTGCGCGAGAAGGATTTGCCAGACGATGAGCAGGTGCCCCTGGCGCGCTCGCTGCTGGCGCTGGCCGACCGCCACGGCGCTCGGCTGACCCTGCACGGCGAAGCGGCGCTGGCGAAGCTTGCCGGCGTTCACGGCGTCCACCTGCCATCCGGCAGCGACCCCGTCGCCGCCCGTGCCCTGCTCGGCCCCGGCAAGCTCATCGGCGTGTCGATCCATACCGTCACCGAAGCCGAAGCGATCGATCCGGCGATTGCCGATTACGCGCTGGCCGGGCCGGCGTTCGAGACCGCGAGCAAGCCGGGCTATGGCCCGGAGATCGGCCGCAAGGGATTGGCCGAGATCGCGCGCGCTTCGCCGGTGCCGCTGTTGGCGATCGGCGGTATCAACACGCTGCGGGTCGCCGAGGTCATCGCCGCCGGCTGCGCCGGGGTCGCGGTGATGGGCGGCGTGATGCGGGCCGCCGACCCGGCGCTGGAAGTAGAGGCGCTGGCAGCAACGCTGCAGGGCTCGCTCGCTATCCACGCGCCCCATAGGTCCTGACGCCCTGGTCCGGCGCCCACACCCCGGCCGGCAGCTTGCCGGCCTGCCAGAACACGTCGATCGGCATGCCGCCGCGCGGATGGAAATAGCCGCCGATGCGGAGCCATTTCGGCTTCAACAGCGCGACCAGCTTCCTGCCGATCGCGACCGTGCTTTCCTCATGGAATGCACCATGATTGCGGAAACTGTTCAGATAAAGCTTGAGCGATTTCGATTCCACGAGCCAGCCCCTCGGCACATAGTCGATGACGAGCGTCGCGAAGTCCGGCTGGCCGGTGACCGGACACATCAGGGTGAACTCCGGGAATGTGAAGCGGGCCACGTAGTTCGTGTCGATATGCGGGTTGGGCACGCGGTCGAGCACCGCCTCGCCGGGCGAGGCTGGAAGCGCCGTGGGGCGCCCGAGTTGCAGGGGTTGAGGCTTGCGCATCGTCCCCTCCATGCCTCGCTTTTGCAGGACATGACAAGAGCCTCGGCGATCCTGTAGAAGCCCGGGCGGGTGGCAGCCGGGAGCACCAATGACCGCAATCGTCGACATCATCGGCCGCGAAATTCTCGACAGCCGCGGCAATCCGACCGTGGAGGTCGACATCGTGCTCGCCGACGGTTCGCGAGGGCGCGCCGGGGTTCCTTCGGGCGCCTCGACCGGCAAGCACGAAGCGGTTGAACTGCGTGACGGCGACAACAAACGCTATCTCGGCAAGGGCGTGCGCAAGGCGGTCGAAGCGGTCAACGGCGAGATCTTCGACGCGCTCGGCGGGATGGACGCCGAGGCGCAGGTCAAGATCGACGACACCATGATCGCGCTCGACGGCACGCTGAACAAAGGCCGGCTCGGCGCCAACGCGATCCTCGGCGTCTCGCTCGCGGTCGCCAAGGCCGCGGCGGCGGCCAACAAACTGCCGCTCTACCGCTATGTCGGCGGCACTGCGGCGCGGCTCCTGCCGGTGCCAATGATGAACATCCTCAACGGTGGCGTGCATGCCGACAATCCGATCGATTTTCAGGAATTCATGATCGTGCCGCTCGGCGCCGCCACGTTCGCCGAAGCGTTGCGCGCCGGCGCGGAAATCTTTCACACCCTGCACGCGGCGCTCAAGGCCGGCGGCCACAACACCAATGTCGGCGACGAAGGCGGCTTCGCGCCCAATCTGCCCTCGGCCGAAGCCGCGCTCGATTTCGTCCTGGGGGCGATCGACAAGGCCGGCTACCGCGCCGGCGACGACATCATGCTGGCGCTCGATCCGGCGGCCAGCGAGTTCTTCGCCGACGGCGCCTATCACTACAAAGGCGAGGGCAAGACGCGCTCGATCGACGAGCAGGTCGAGTATCTTGCATCGCTCACCGCACGCTATCCGATCGTGTCGATCGAAGACGGCATGGCCGAGAACGATTTTGCCGGCTGGAAGACGCTGACGGCGAAAATCGGATCGCGCTGCCAGCTGGTCGGCGACGACATTTTCGTCACCAACGTGGCCCGGCTGTCCGACGGCATCAAGAACGGCATCGCCAATTCGATCCTCATCAAGGTCAATCAGATCGGCACGCTCAGCGAGACGCTGGCCGCCGTCGAGGCCGCGCACAAAGCCGGCTATACGGCGGTGATGTCGCATCGCTCGGGGGAGACCGAAGACTCCACCATCGCCGACCTCGCGGTCGCCACAAATTGCGGGCAGATCAAGACCGGCTCGCTGGCGCGCGCCGATCGCACCGCCAAGTACAATCAGCTTTTGCGCATCGAGGAAGAACTCGGCGCGCAGGCGGCCTATGGCGGACGCACGGCGTTCAAGGTCCTGGCAAAGTAGCGCTGTTCGCGGGCCGCTTGTCGGCTCGACCGGATCGGCGCTATATCGAATCCGGCGCGTGAGGAACCAGCAATGGATCAAACGTCACAGTTGCGGCCCGGCAACCGCAAATTCGCCATCGAACGCCTGCGCGATTTCGTCGTCACGTCGGTCGATGCGGCGCCGATCCATGATGCACCCTTCATCCATCTGGTGCTCGATCGGGTGTTTCCCGACGACGTCTACGCCGCCATGCTGGCCAACATGCCGGAGGCGGCGGATTATCGGCCGATGCACGGCCGCAGCAAGGGTCATGATCTCGCCGACGGCACCCACACGCGGGTGAAGATCGATCTGTTCCCCGAATACATTCGACACCTGCCGCCGGAAAAGCGCGCGGTGTGGGACGTGGTCGGCCGCGCGCTGTGCTCCGCCGCGGTGCGCGACGCTTTCATGCGGCGCCTGTCGTGCGCGCTCGAACGGCGTTTCGGTCCCGGTCATGCCGCGACCGGCATGTATCCGATCCCGGTGCTCACCCGCGACATTCCCGGCTACCTGATCACGCCGCACACCGACACGCGGTGGAAGGGCATCACCGTGCAGCTCTATCTGCCGCGCGATCGCGCCGCCACCCATATCGGCACGATCTTCCATGAACGGCGCGCCGACGGCAGCCTGCCGAAGACCAAGCAAATGACATTCGCTCCCAATACCGGCTACGCCTTTGCGGTGGGCACCGACACTTGGCATTCGGCCGATCCGGTCGGTCCCGAGGTCAGGTCGCGCGACAGCATTCTGCTGACCTATTTCGTCGACGCCGGCGTACTGCGTTTCGTGCGTAACCGCGCCAAACGGCTCGGCAATTTCCTGGGCAGCGAAATCCGCAACCGGCTGCCGTGACGCGCGGCCATTAAGGCCGTTTTAAACCGCGACCCGGCATGGTCGGGGCATGGTCACCCGTAAGCGTCTGCGTTCGATCCTCACCGCCCTCGGCCTGTATGTCATGGCCGCGCTGCTGATCGGCTATTTCGGCGTCAACGCGGTCAACGGCAACCATGGTCTCAAGGCCAAGGAGGACATCGACCAGCAGATCGCGGCCATGTCCACCGACCTCGACCGGCTCAAGCTCGAGCGCGGCCGCTGGGAGCGGCGCGTCGCCTTGCTCAAATCCGACCAGATCGACCCCGACATGCTCGACGAGCGGGCCCGCGCCTTGCTCGACTATGCCGATCCCAGAGAGCTTACTTTGATGACGGCATGGCATCCGGCCGAGCCGGCGTCGCCCAGACCTTGAACCGCGGCCGCCTGTCCCCAAAATAATTTTCTGCGGCAATAGTTTGCGCCGGTGCTTTGGGTCCCTTCGGCAAGTCGCCGGCTTCCGCAATCGGGCGATTTCGGCTAAGGGTTGGGGCCGCCCGCGATGTCTCGAGGACGATAATGGCCGTTGCCAAAACCAAGCCGACCGAACAAGACGCTCCCGACCTTCGTCCCGTCATCGATTGGGGCACCCACCAGACCCCCATTCCGGAATTCACAAAGGAGGAAGAGTTCCGGGCGCTCCGTCAGATGCTGCTGATCCGGCGCTTCGAGGAAAAGGCCGGCCAGATGTACGGCATGGGGCTGATCGGCGGCTTCTGCCACCTCTATATCGGCCAGGAAGCGGTCGTGGTCGGCATGCAAATGGCGAAGCAGGACGGCGATCAGATGATCACCGGCTATCGCGATCACGGCCACATGCTCGCCTGCGGCATGGACCCCAAGGGGGTGATGGCCGAACTGACCGGACGCCGCGGCGGCTATTCCAAGGGCAAGGGCGGCTCGATGCACATGTTCTCGCCCGGCAAGAATTTTTATGGCGGCCACGGCATCGTTGGCGCCCAGGTACCGCTCGGCACCGGCTTGGCCTTCGCCAACAAATATCGCGACGATAACAGCGTCTGCCTGACCTATTTCGGCGACGGCGCGGCGAACCAGGGCCAGGTCTACGAAAGCTTCAACATGGCGGAGCTGTGGAAGCTGCCCGTCGTCTATGTCATCGAGAACAACCGCTATGCCATGGGCACCGCGGTGTTGCGCTCGTCGGCGCAGACCGACTTCTCCAAGCGCGGGCTATCCTTCAACATTCCGGGGACGCAAGTCGACGGCATGGACGTGCGCGCGGTGAAGGCGGCCGCCGAGGCCGCCATCGCCTGGTGCCGATCCGGCAAGGGTCCGACCATTCTGGAGATGATGACCTATCGTTATCGCGGCCACTCGATGTCGGATCCGGCCAAGTACCGGACCAAGGAAGAGGTCGACAAGGTCCGCACCGAGCACGATCCGATCGAGCAGGTGCGCAAGCGCCTCATCGACAAGAAATGGGCGAGCGAGGACGAACTGAAGAAAATCGACGCCACGGTGCGCGCCACCGTGAACGAAGCGTCCGAATTCGCCACCCAGGACGCTGAACCCGATCCGTCCGAACTCTATACGGATGTCTACCGCTAAGCCTTGACCGCGCCGATTGCCTGCGGCTCCGCCTGTCATGACCGCCGGCATGAGAACCAATAATCGAGCCCGACGATTGAGCCATTGAGCGAACGATGCCGACCCAGGTCCTGATGCCCGCGCTGTCGCCGACGATGGAGAAGGGCAACCTTTCCAAGTGGCTCAAGAAGGAAGGCGACGCCGTCAAATCCGGCGACGTGATCGCGGAGATCGAGACCGACAAAGCCACCATGGAGGTCGAAGCGGTCGACGAAGGCACGCTGGGCAAGATCCTGGTGCCGGAAGGAACCAACGACGTCGCCGTCAATACGCCGATCGCCATGATCCTCGGCGAAGGCGAGGACGCGGCCGCGCTCAAGGACGGCAAGCCCGCCCCGGCGCAACAGAAGGCAGAACAGCCGGCCAAGAGCGAACAGCCGGCGCCGCAGGAGCGCGGCGCGGAATCGGCGCCGCCGGTCGCAACAGACGAGCCGGCAAAAAAAGCCCAAGCGCCGGCGCCGGCGCCGGCGAAATCCGGAACGGCAAAGCCGCCGTCAGCCGAGATCATGCCGGAGCCCGAAGTGCCGGAAGGCACCGAACTGGTCTCGATGACCATGCGCGAGGCGCTTCGCGACGCCATGGCGGAGGAGATGCGCCGCGACCCGGATGTCTTCGTCATGGGCGAGGAGGTGGCGGAATATCAGGGCGCCTACAAGGTCACGCAGGGCCTGCTCGACGAATTCGGCGCCCGGCGCGTCATCGACACCCCGATCACCGAGCATGGCTTTGCCGGTCTCGGCATCGGCGCGGCGCTCGCCGGGCTAAAGCCGATCGTCGAGTTCATGACCTTCAATTTCGCCATGCAGGCGATGGACCAGCTGATCAATTCGGCGGCCAAGACGCCCTACATGTCCGGCGGCCAGGTGCGGGTCTCGATCGTGTTTCGCGGCCCGAACGGCCCGGCGGCGCGCGTCGCTGCGCAGCACAGCCAGGATTATTCGGCCTGGTATTCGCACATTCCCGGCCTGAAGGTCATCGCGCCGTCGACGGCGGCCGACGCCAAGGGTCTCCTCAAGGCCGCGATCCGCGATCCCAATCCGGTGATGTTCCTGGAAAACGAGATCCTCTACGGCCATGCGTCGCCGGTGCCGAAGCTCGACGACTATGTGCTGCCGATCGGCCGGGCCCGCGTCGTGCGCGCAGGCACTGACGTGACGCTGGTCGCCTGGTCGATGGGCATGTCGTATGCGCTCAAGGCCGCCGACGAACTGGCGAAGGAGAATATTTCCGCCGAAGTGATCGACCTGCGCACGCTCAAGCCGATGGACTCCGACACCATCATCGCGTCGGTGAAAAAGACCGGCCGCCTCGTCACCGTCGAGGAAGGCTGGAAGCAGTCCGGCGTCGGCGCCGAGATCGCCGCCCGCGTCATGGAGGACGCCTTCGATTATCTCGACGCGCCGGTTGCGCGGGTGGCCGGCAAGGACGTGCCGATGCCGTATGCGGCTAATTTGGAAAAGCTGGCGCTGCCGTCGGTCGCCGAAGTGGTCGCGGCGGCAAAGGCGGTCTGCTACCGATGAGCGAAGCTCGTTCCAAACCTTCTGGTCCGGTCGAGGAGCTGGCGCTGCCGCCGAGCGCGCTGGAGCAGGGCGGCTACGAAGTTCTCCGCGCCGTGATCGTCGACGGCAGTCTGCACGTCGCGTTGCGGCGGGCTTTCGACGAGCCCGAAGTGTGGGGCATCCTGCTGGCCGACGTCACCCGCCACATCGGCCGCATCTACGCGCGTGAAGCAAATCTGCGCGAGGAGGCGGTGGTCGAAAAAGTATGGGCGATGTTCGAGGCGGAGATGAGCCGCCCGACCGATATCGGCGCGACGGACACGGTCAGCTGACATGCCCATCAACATCCTCATGCCGGCGCTGTCGCCCACCATGGAGAAGGGCAACCTCTCCAAGTGGCTCAAGAAGGAAGGCGACACCGTCAAGACCGGCGATGTGATCGCCGAGATCGAGACCGACAAGGCGACCATGGAATACGAGGCCGTCGACGACGGCGTCATGGCCAAGATCGTGGTGCCGGAAGGCACCACTGACGTGGCGGTCAATCAGCTCATCGCCGTGATGGCGCTGGAAGGCGAGGACGTAAAAGCGGCCGCCGCGGCCGCAGGGAAGGGTGCACCGGCAAAGACCCCCAGCGCCGAAGGCCCCTCACCTCCACCCTCTCCCGCGAGGGGAGAGGGTGCTGCCCAGCAAGCCGCCGCGCCTGTGGCCGCCACTCAAGGCAGTGTCCAAGAGGGAAAGTCGTTACCGCCCCCGGTACCTCAGCGCACTCCCTCTCCCCTTGCGGGAGAGGGTAGGGGTGAGGGGACGCCGACCAACGGTCATGCGCCAAACCGCGTCTTTTCCTCGCCGCTTGCCCGCCGCCTGGCAAAAGAAGCCGGCATCGAGCTCGGCCGCATCCAGGGCTCCGGCCCGCACGGCCGCATCATCGCCCGCGACGTCGAAGCGGCAAAATCCGGCCAAGGCCTGCGCGCGCCGGCGGCTGCGCCCGGCGCCGCGGCCGCGCCGCCCGCCATCGCGCCGTCGATGTCGGACCAGCAGATCCGCGCCCTCTATGAAGAGGGCAGCTACGCGTTCGTCCCGCACGACGGCATGCGCCGCACCATTGCGCAGCGGCTCACCGCGTCGGTGCAGACCATCCCGCATTTCTATCTCACCATCGACTGCGACATCGGCAAGCTGCTCGAGGCGCGTGAGGCGATCAACGCCGCGGCGCCCAAGGACAAAGACGGCAAGGCCGCCTACAAGCTGTCGGTCAACGACTTCGTCATCAAGGCGCTGGGGCTCGCTCTGCAGCGCGTGCCGGATGCCAACGTGAGCTGGACCGATGCCGGCATGCTCAAGCACAAGCATTCCGACGTCGGCGTCGCGGTGGCGATGCCGAACGGCCTGATCACGCCGATCATCCGCAACGCCGAGACCAAATCGCTGTCGGCGATTTCCAACGAGATGCGCGACCTCGCCGCGCGGGCCCGGGCGCGCAAGCTCAAGCCGGCCGAATATCTGGGCGGCACCACGTCGGTGTCCAATCTCGGCATGTACGGCATCAAGGACTTCACCGCGGTGATCAATCCGCCGCAGTCGACCATCCTCGCGGTCGGCACCGGCGAGGAGCGCGCCGTGGTCCGCGACGGCAAGATCGTCGCCGCGCAGATCATGAGCGTCACCATGAGCTGCGACCACCGCGCCGTCGATGGCGCGCTCGGCGCCGTGCTGATCGGCGCCTTCAAGGCGCTGATCGAGAACCCGGTGATGATGCTGGTGTGAGCGTTGAAGCTCTATCTCGCCGGCCCTGACGTATTTCTGCCCGACGCCGTGGCGATCGGCCGGATCAAGGTCGACCTCTGCAGGAAATACGGCTTCGTCGGCCTCTATCCGCTCGACAACGCAATATCTCCTGCCCAGGGTATTTCGCTGTCGCAGGCCATATTCGACGGCAACATCGCGCTGTTGAACCAAGCTGACGCGGTCGTCGCCAACCTGACGCCGTTCCGCCGCGTCAGCGCTGACGCCGGTACCGTGTTCGAAGTCGGGCATGCTTATGCCTGCGGCAAGAGGATCTACGGGTACTCGAACGTCCGCGCGAGTTTTCCGGAACGCATCGAGCATTTCATCGCGGGCACCTTCACGCGGGGAACGGACGGCCGCCGCTACGCGGCCGACGGTCTTGCCATCGAAGACTTCGATCGGTTCGACAACTTGATGATCGCCGAAGCCCTGCTGGCGAGCGGGCAAAACGTGTTTCTTCCGGCGACGGCCGTGCGCGACGTTTGGCAGGATACGCAAGCTTTCGAACAGTGCCTGCAAGCCATTGGCTCGCCGGCCCCGGCCGCGCCGCAATCGGCCGAAAAATAGAGTTGGGCTCAGCCGGGGTCGAGCCCTTTGGCCCGGAATACCGCGGCCGACTGCGGCGACTGCAACATTGCGATCAGCGCCTTGCTGGCCTCGACTTTGGCGCTGCCGGCCATGATGGCGGCGGCAAATACCGTCACCATGTTCAAGTCCCCCGGCAGGAAACCGATGATCTCGGTGCCGGGCACGCACATCAGCTCCGGCTTCTGCTGCACGGCGAGATCGGCCTCGCCGGTGAGCAGAAGGCGCGCCGCGAAGCCGCCGGCGGGAGGATATTTGGTCTTCGGCTGCATCGCTTCGGCAATGCCCAACCGTTCCAGCAATTTGGCGAAATAGACGCCGCTGGCGCCGCCCGCGGCCGGTTCGGAATAGGAAATGGCCCTGACGGCAAGCAGCGCGCGCGTGAGCGCTTGGGGTGTTGAGATGTCGGGCGCTGGCGCGCCGGCCTTGACCGCAAGCGCGACGCCGGAACTGGCCAGCGTCACGTCGGAGCCCGGCGCGATCTTGCCAAGCTGGCTCAAGCCGTCGATGCCGGCGCGGCTTAAGATCACCACGTCGGCGGTGTCGCCGCCCTCGATGCGCTTGACCAGCATCGGCGCGGTGCCCCAGGTCATCTTGAGCGTGTGGCCGCTTGCCTTTTCGAATTGCGGAACAAGCTCTTCGACCGGACCGCGGACGCCGATCGTGCTGGAGACATCGAGCTCGGCCAAGATCTCAACCTCGTGAGTCCAACCTCGCGCCCGTCACCGCTTCGGTTTTAAGCCAACGCTCGCGCCGGACGCACGACCGACGGTCCGAGCATCTTGCGGCCACGCACCAGCGCGGCTCGCGCCGCCCACGCGTCCAGCGCAGTGCGTGCCAGGCCTGAGAGTTCGCACGGTCGTTTCATCACCGAGCGGATCATTGCGACGATGTCGGTGGTTCCGTTCGCGCGCATCGCGGCCAGCGCCGCCTGCGGCAGCGCGCGCCGCGCCGGGTCGGTGATGACCCGCACGGCAGCCATGGGCATGCCATAGTCGGCCGCTACCCGGGCGACGACGTGGGACTCCATGTCGACGGCGATAGCGCCGGTCCTCTCATACAAGGCGCGCTTGGCTTCCGGATGGGCGATGGGGGCTGCAACGCCGGCAAGCACCCCATAGACGGCATCCGGAATGGCGAGCCGGAGTTCGTGCGACCACTCCTGATCGGTCATCGTGCGGACTGTTCCGGCCAGAATTGAGGATCCCACGACACACGTTCCCGGCAGCAAATCGGGCGCCAGGCCTCCGGCCACGCCAAAGCTGACGACACCGCGACAGTCTTCGCGGTTGTTACGTGCCTGAACGATCGCGGACGCCACGGCCGACGCAAGATTGCGCCCATCGCCGCTGCAAATGACGCTAACCCCGCGTCCGGCAGCGATCCGAGCCTCAAATGCCAACCCAACAACGATGATCAAGCGCCCCCCAACGTCCCGCCGCTAACGTCATCTACGCTACATTCGCCCGTAATTGAGTCACAACGCAGGCCAGAAAAAGAATCATACATGTGACAAAAAAGCAACGCGATAACACACGATAAACGTGGAATTTCAAGATGCGGCGGTCCGCCGCGCCTCGCCCGAGCAGGTTTCGTTCATCGGCGCCACACCGGCCGCCGAGTCTCAAGGGGAGACTCTAAGACTGTTTGGACGTCCGCGACAAGCACCGCCATGATGATTAAGTAGCCCGAGAGGTTGATATAGGATTGCTCGACGGCCTCGTCCAGTTCGCGGAGGCGGGCCGGCACGCGCGCGAGGCTTGTATATGGCAGAGACGGATTTCGACATCATCGTCATCGGCTCGGGGCCGGGCGGTTACGTTTGCGCGATCCGCGCGGCGCAGCTCGGATTCAAGACCGCCATCGTCGAGCGCGACTATCTCGGCGGCATCTGCCTGAACTGGGGCTGTATCCCGACCAAGGCGCTGTTACGCTCGGCCGAGATTTTCCATTACCTGCAGCACGCCAACGATTACGGGCTGTCCGCCGGCGCAGTGACCTATGATCCGGCTGCGGTGGTGAAGCGCTCGCGCGCGGTGTCGAAGCGCCTCAACGACGGCGTCGGCTTTCTCATGAAGAAAAACAAAATTCCGGTGATCTGGGGCGAAGCCGTCATCGACGCCCCCGGAAAAATCACCGTGAAAGCCGGACGCGGCGAGGCACCGAAAGGCGCGCTGGGTGCCGGCAGCTATCAGGCCAAGCACATCATCCTCGCCACCGGCGCGCGACCGCGCGTGCTGCCGGGCCTGGAGCCGGACAAGACGCTGATCTGGACCTATTTCGAGGCCATGGTGCCGGACCGCATGCCGAAGTCGCTCCTCGTCGTCGGCTCGGGCGCGATCGGCATCGAGTTCGCTTCGTTCTATCGCACGCTGGGCGCCGAAGTTACCGTCGTCGAAGTGCTGCCGCAGATCTTGCCGGTGGAGGACGCCGAGATCGCCGCCTTCGCGCGCAAGAGTTTCGAGAAGCAAGGCATCAAGATTTTCACCGGCGCCAAGGTGACGAAGCTCGACAAGAAGGCCGACAGCGTCACGGCAACCATCGACGACGGCAAGGGCGGCACGCAGACGCTGACCGTCGAGCGCGTCATCGCCGCGGTCGGCGTCGTCGGCAATATCGAAAATCTCGGCCTGGAAAATCTCGGCGTGAAAACCGAGCGCGGCACGATCGTGATCGACGGCGCCTGCAGGACCAACGTGCCCGGCATTTACGCGATCGGCGATGTCGCCGGGCCGCCGCTCTTGGCCCACAAGGCCGAGCACGAAGGCGTCATCTGCGTCGAGGCGATCAAGGGGCTGCATCCGCATCCGATGGACAAGCGGCTTATTCCCGGCTGCACCTATTGCTCGCCGCAGATCGCCTCGGTCGGCCTCACCGAGCAGGCCGCCAAAGAACAAAAGCTCGAGATCCGTATCGGCCGCTTTCCGTTCGTCGGCAACGGCAAGGCCATCGCGATGGGCGAGGACCAGGGCCTGGTCAAAGTCATCTTTGACAAGAAGACCGGCCAACTCCTCGGCGCCCACATGGTCGGTGCCGAAGTCACCGAGCTGATCCAGGGCTACGTGGTGGCGATGAACCTCGAAACCACGGAAGAAGAGCTGATGCACACCGTGTTCCCGCATCCGACGCTGTCGGAAATGATGAAGGAGGCGGTGCTGGATGCGTACGGCAGGGTGCTCAATATCTGACGATCACGCCACCAACCCCGCCATCGGCTTTACGTCGGCGCTGTCGGGAAAGACGTTCTGCGCCAGCACGCGGTCGTCGACGCGCAGGTGGTCCTTGAGCAGGCCCTTGAGCACGGCGCGCAGGTCGGTGGTCGGCTTGAGGTCGCGGTGCTCGTAGAGATCGTTGCTCTTGAGCCCCGGCCAATCGGCCAGGACCCGGCCGCCTTTGAGCGCGCCGCCGGCGAGCAGCGCGACGGTCGCGGTGCCGTGGTCGGTGCCATCGGTGCCGTTGATGCGCGCAGTGCGGCCGAACTCGGTGACCAGCACCACCGCGGTGTCCTTCCAGGCCGGCCCCATATTGGCCTTCACCGCGGCCAGGGCATCGTCGAGCGCGCCGAGCAGTTGCGCGAGGCGCCCATTGGCAATGCCTTCGTTGACATGCGTATCCCAGCCGTCGAGCGCCAGCGCGCCGACCCGCGGCCCATCGGGCTGCGCCAGGAATTTGGCGGCGGTGCCGGCGGCCTCGGCGAAATAGGCGCGGACCTGCGCCGGTCCCGGCCCGCCCGGCTTCTGGTTCATGTTGCCGGTCTGCTCGATGGTGGTGAGCTTGGAATTGTCGTCGATTGCCTCGGCCAGCCTCCGGTCGGTGTGACGATAAAGATCGAGCAGGCGCTGTACGGTGTCGGCGCTCGCCGGCTGGACCCGCTGCGGCGACCATGACAGCACAGGCGCCGGGCCGCGCACGACCAACGGCGTCACCGGACCAACCGCAAAGGCTCTGCTGCCTCTGGGATCGACGCGGCCGCCCGGCGCCAGCCCGGCAAGCGCGCGATTGAGCCAGCCGCTGTCGCTGATGGCCGGTTTCGGCAGGCCGTTTTCAAGCAGGTCCTGGCCTTCGAAATGCGAGCGGTCGCGGTACGGCGTGGCGCAGGCATGGACGACGCTCGCCTCGTTGGCGGTGAACATCGCATGCAGCTTCGGCATCGCCGGATTGAGCGCGAAGAAGTCGTTGAGCTTGAGCGCCGGCGTCTTGCCGTCGAGCGTCAGCGCATTGTCGCCGCGCAATGCGATCCAGTCCGGATCGCCGACCGGCGCCACGGTGGCGAGACCGTCGAGCGCGCCGCGCAACACGATGGCGAGGAAGCGCGGATCGCGGCCTTCGGCATGGGCGATTTGCGGCAGATAGGCCCAAGCGAACAGGCTGCCGGAGGCCGCCAGCAATTCGCGTCGCGTGGGAGCGTGAACGGATTCGGCGTAACGGGCTCTCATGGTCAACTCCGCAGGAATTCGGGGCTCATGACAAGAAGCGCCACCGCTTGCGCCTGGCTTGCCGCCCGCGCGATGGTGTCGCGCGTCTCGGGCGAGGCGAGGGGACCGAGGCCGGTATCGACCAGCGCCAGCGGATCCATGGTGGCGGCGACCCGCGCGGCAAACTCATTGGCGATGTCGAGCCGGCGCGGCACGCCGTCGATCCAGGCTGCTTCCGTATCGGGATAGCCGTTCGGCGCCGGCGGCCGCCACAACGCCTCGCCGAGCAAGCCCTGGGCGCCCAGCACCCGGCCGATGGCATTGTCCGGCTGCACGCCGGTCAGGCGGAACATCGCGACCAGCCAAACCGACGGAGCTTTGAGCTTGCGGCGCGCCGGCGCCCACAACTCGTCGGCCGTCACCAGCGTCCTGGCGACGTCCTTGAGATTGCCGTCGCTGTCCATGAACGATCTGGCAAGCGCGGCGACCAGCGTAGGCGGCGGCTCGTCGGCAATGAAATGGCGGGCCAGCTTGTCGGCAATGTGCCGCGCCGTCGCCGGATGCCGCGCCAGATCGGCAAGCACGGCGCGGCCCTGCGCGACACCGGTGTCCGGATAGGTCTTGCCGAGCACGACCTGATCGCCCGGTTGATGCAGCCGCTTGGCGAAGGCAAATTCACCGCCATGGTCCGGCTGGCCCGGGTCGATCCAGGTCCAGCCGGTGAGCACGTTGGCAAAGCTCGTGACGTCCTGCTGGGTATAGCCGCCGTGCACGCCGACGGTGTGCAGTTCCATGGTCTCGCGGGCGAGATTCTCATTGAGCCCCTTGTCGCGGTTGATGCCGACGACCGAATCCGCGCCCATCAACTCGACGTTGTCGAGATAGAACAACATCGCCGGATGGCTTTCGACCGCCTGCACCATGTCGACAAATCGTCCGAGCACGTGGGGACGGATCGCCTCGCGCTCGTAGGGGCCGACCATGGCGGGAATCTTGTCCGCCGAGATGCAGAAATGGTTCGACCAGAACCACACCAGCCGCTCGACAAAACCGATGTCCATGCCGGTCGCGGCATCGAAGCGCGCCTTGGCTTCGTCGAGGATGAGCTGCTGCGGCAACGGCGGTTCCGGCGGCTTCGCCGGCGGTTGCACAGGCTGTTGGTTCTCGGCTTCATTCGGTGCGGTCGGCGCGGCGCACGGCGCGGCATTGCCCGGCTTGCGGCAATCGAAATTGCTGTTTGGAGTGTCCGCCTCGGCCACTTTCTTGGCCCGCAACTCGAGCTTCTGTTTGGCCGTCTGCTCGGCGCGAAAATCGAATACGGCCCGCGCCGCCTCGGCGCTCGATGGCAGGTTTACCGCCAGTCGACCGGCTTGCGGACGTTCCAGATCGGCAAGCACGGCGCCGCGCGGGTCGGCCGCCATGGCGTCGATCGAACCGCGAGCCGGGCCGAAGCCAAATCTGTGGAGCGCAAGCGCCGCCGCTTCCTTGCCAAAAGCTGCCTTGCCGCTTGCGGTCATCGAAATCTCTCCCGCGATGGAGTGGTTCGCCTTGCAACAATAGGAAATTTTATTGTGGCAAAAGTTACGTCTGGAAACGGCGAATCCGCGCGCTTTTCCTTACAATTCGTTCACTGAGCCGGCATCGAATTCCGCTGCTGTTCGTCGGCCGCTGACCGCAAAGGGCGGCCACAGGGTTCCTTGCGGCGCAGCAGGCAGGCTCGTAGATATCAGATGCGGGTCGCTACCCCCGGAGGTTTACCGGAGGTTTGCTGGCCCCGGAGGTTTTCGTGGCCCCAGAGCTTTCATGGCCGTTGTGATCGATACGTTGCACGACAGTGCTGCCCGGCCTCGCCATCCGGAAAAGGCGCATCGGCCGGATCAGCCGACGTTGCGCAAGCCTGACTGGATCCGCGTCAAGGCGCCGGTCTCGCCGGGCTATTCGGAGACCCAGCGCATCGTGCGGGCCAACGGCCTGCACACGGTCTGCGAGGAGGCCGGCTGCCCGAATATCGGCGAGTGCTGGGACAAGAAGCACGCCACCTTCATGATCATGGGCGACACCTGCACGCGGGCCTGCGCCTTCTGCAACGTCAAGACCGGGCTGCCCGGTGCGCTCGACGCCGCCGAGCCCGAACATGTCGCCGAGGCTACCGCAAAGCTCGGGCTCGCCCATATCGTCATCACCTCGGTCGATCGCGACGATCTTGCCGACGGCGGCGCTGCGCATTTCGCCGCCGTCATCCGCGCTATCCGCTTGCGCTGCCAGAACACCACGATCGAAGTGCTGACGCCGGATTTTCTGCGCAAGCAAGGCGCCGCGGAGACCGTCGTCGCGGCACGGCCCGATGTCTTCAACCATAATCTCGAGACCGTGCCGTCGAAGTATCTCGCCGTGCGCCCGGGCGCGCGCTACTTCGCCTCGATCCGGTTGCTGCAGCACGTCAAGGAGCTCGATCCCCGGCTGTTCACCAAATCGGGGATCATGGTCGGCCTCGGCGAAGAGCGTAACGAAGTCCTGCAGGTGATGGACGACCTGCGCGCGGCCGACGTCGATTTCCTCACCATCGGGCAATACCTGCAGCCGTCGCGCAAGCATCATCCGGTGATGCGCTTCGTGCCTCCGGAGGAGTTCAAGGCGCTGGAGACGATTGCCTGGGCCAAGGGATTTTCCATGGTGTCGGCCAGTCCGCTGACGCGCTCGTCGCATCACGCCGGCGAGGACTTTGCGCGGCTGAAAGCGGCGCGGGCCGCCGGCCGCCACGTTGCTTGATGCCGCAATTCTCGACCACGCGGCGGGTGCGGCACTCCGCGACCGACATGTTCGATCTGGTCGCCGATGTCGAGCACTATCCGCAATTCGTGCCGCTCTGCCGATCGCTGCAGGTGCGCAAGCGCACCAGCGACAGCGAGGGCAGGGAGGTCATCGTCGCCGACATGTCGATCGCCTACAAGCTGGTTCGCGAAACCTTCACCAGCCGTGTCACGCTCGACCGAAAGAATCGGCAAATCCTTGTCGAATATCTCGAAGGCCCGTTTGCGCGCATGAACAACCGCTGGAGCTTTCGCCCGGTGGACGAGAAGTCCTGCGAGGTCGAGTTTTTCATCACCTACGAGTTCCGCAGCCGTACGCTCGGCATCCTCATGGGCGCCGTGTTTGACGCCGCATTCCGTCGTTTCGCCGCGGCCTTCGAGCGTCGCGCCGATGCCGTGTACGGCTCTCAATCATCAGCATGAAACGTGATGCGACGGTGTCAGGCGGGGTCACCGCGCGCCAGCAGCTCCAACAGCTCCAGCGCTTGCGCGACGGAGCGCAGCCGCACCTGCCGGCGGCCGATTTTGCCAAACAGCCGCCGCCGCGCGAGGTGCCGCCCGTCGCGGCTCGCGGCCGCAAAATGAACGAGGCCGACCGGCTTCTGCTTCGAGCCGCCGCCTGGGCCGGCGATGCCGGTGATCGCCACGGTGAAATCGGCTTGCGAGTTTTTCAGCGCCCCAGCGGCCATGGCCACGGCGGTCTGGCTGCTCACCGCGCCGTAGCGCTTGAGCGTTGTGGCCGGCACGCCCAGCATCTCGGCTTTGGCCTCGTTCGAATAGGTGACGAAGCCGCGATCGACCACGTCGGAGGAGCCGGCGATTTCGGTCAGCGCCGCCGCGACCAGACCACCGGTGCAGGATTCGGCCGTCGCGACGCGCTGGCCTTGCGCACGGCACACGTCCAGCACGCGCTTGGCCGCATCGCGTAACTGCGCGTCGATCATGCGGCGCTCCATGGCAGCCGCAGCGTCGCCGTCGCCATCGCCACGATGCCTTCGCCGCGGCCGGTAAAGCCGAGCTTCTCGCTCGTCGTCGCTTTGACCGCGACCCGCGCCACGGCGACGCCGGCGATCGCGGCAATACGCGCGCGCATGGCGTCGCGATGCGGACCAATGCGGGGCGTTTCGCATACGATGGTGACGTCGAGATTGCCGATCACGCCGCCGCGTGCGCGCACGCGCTCGCAGGCGAAGGCGAGGAAGCGTTCCGATGCGGCGCCCTTCCATTGCGGGTCGCTGGGCGGGAAATGCGCGCCGATGTCGCCCTCGGCGAGGGCGCCCAAAATGGCATCGACCAGGGCATGCAGCGCGACATCGGCGTCCGAATGCCCGGACACGCCGTGCGAATGCGGGATGCGGATGCCGCCGAGCATGACATGGTCGCCGTCGGCAAAGACATGGACGTCGAAGCCATTGCCGACCCGCACATCGCCGAGCGCGGCGCTGTGCAGTGCTTCGGCGCGGGCAAAATCCTCCTCGGTCGTCAGTTTCACGTTGCCGGCCTCGCCTTCGAACACGGCGACGCGGTGCCCGGCCCATTCGGCCAATGCCGCATCGTCGGTAAAGTCGTCGCGGCCCGCCGCGGCGGCACGGCGATGCGCGTCCATGATCATAGCGAAGGCGAAGACCTGCGGCGTCTGCACCATGCGCAAGCGGCTCCGGTCGAGGGTTTCGGTGACGATCGCCGCGGCGTCGATTCTTTTCACTGTGTCGGCGATGGCTATGGCCGGCACCGCCGCGCCGTGACGTTGACCGGCGGTGATGGCACGGTCGATGAGGCCGCTGGACACGAACGGCCGCGCCGCATCATGGATGAGGACGATGTCGGGCGCGGCCGCGCCGATCGCTTCAAGGCCGGCGCGGACCGAAGCCTGCCGGGTGGCGCCGCCGAACACCGGAGCAGCAGGCGGGGGGTCCAGGCCCGCAACCGCGGCGAGAAACATCCCCTGGTCTTGCGGGTGAATGACCGTCTGTACGGCATCGACCCCGGGATGAGAGGTAAAGCCCACAAGGGTGGTCCGGAGCACCGGCTCGCCCGCGATCCAGCGATATTGCTTTGGAATATCGCCGCCGGCCCGCACGCCGCGGCCGGCCGCGACAATGATAGCGGCGATCCTACCCGTCATCGGACCCTCCTCGGGAGCCATTTCTGCCTGCGCCCCATGCCATTAGCGCATGTTCCCGGAGGGCGCGACCGGCGCGATCGGGCGTAGCGGAGGAAATGAGCGCCGATCGTCCCTCGCCGTCCACCGTCGATATGCACGTGCGGATTAGGGATATTGCAGTGCAGCACTTGCGCGGGCCAGCAAAATGGCTAATCTATATGCACACTTTGGATCACGCCTAATTCGTGTGCAAATGCAAGCGCTCACTTTTCCCGCTCACCATGGTTCCAAGTCCCTGGCACCGAGCCAGAATAGTCCGGCGTGCGGCCTGACCGTGGCGCGACGGCGAAGGATACCGGGATGAGCACGGCCGAGCATCTCTTGGCGGCCTCCTCTGCCGATGCGGTTTTGAATGCACTGCCGCATTCTGTCATCGTTGTGTCATCTGACGGCAAGGTAACGGACGCGAATGCGGCGGCCGAAGCGTTTTTTGAAGTCTCGGTTTCACACCTGCGACGTCATCTGTTGCGCGATCTGGTGCCGTTCGGCAGTCCGCTGCTCACGCTGGTCGAGCAGGTGCGCGCCCGCGGCGCGCCGGTCAACGAGTACAAGGTCGATCTCGGCACGCCGCGCAATCCTGGCGACCGGCTGGTCGACCTCTATGTGGCGCCGCTGCCGGAGCAGCCGGATTACGTCGTGGTGATGCTGCAAGAGCGGACCATTGCCGACAAGATGGATCGCCAGCTCACCCATCGCAGCGCCGCGCGCTCCGTCATCGCGCTCGCCGCCATGCTGGCGCACGAGATCAAAAATCCGCTGTCGGGCATTCGAGGCGCGGCGCAGTTGCTCGAGCAATCGGCCGGCGACGACGACCGCACGCTCACGCGCCTGATCTGCGATGAGGCCGATCGCATCGTCAAGCTGGTCGACCGCATGGAGGTGTTCGCCGACGAGCGGCCTGTGGAGCGCGACCCGATCAACATTCACATCGTGCTCGATCACGTCAAACGGCTGGCGCAGACCGGCGTCGCCCGCCACATCAAGTTCGTCGAGGAGTACGATCCGTCATTGCCCCCGGTGCTGGCGAACCGCGACCAGCTCGTCCAGGTCTTCCTCAACCTGATCAAGAACGCGGCCGAAGCGATCGGCGAAAACGCCAACGGCGGAGAGATCGTGCTATCGACGGCATTCCGCCCCGGCGTGCGGCTCTCGCTGCCCGGCACCAAGGCGCGGATATCGCTGCCGCTCGAAATCTGTGTCAAGGACAATGGCCCGGGCGTTCCCGACGAATTGCTGCCGCATCTGTTCGACCCTTTCGTCACCACCAAGCCGACCGGATCGGGACTCGGGCTGGCGCTGGTGGCCAAGATCGTCGGCGATCACGGCGGCATCATCGAATGCGAGTTGCAGCCGCGACGAACGATCTTTCGCGTACTCATGCCGGTCTACACGGGTGGCGATGCAGTGCCGGAGGGCACCGCTGCGCCACGAGGGGATCACTGATGCCTGCGGGAAGCATTCTCGTCGCCGATGACGATGCTGCGATACGCACGGTGCTCAATCAGGCACTGTCGCGCGCCGGTTACGAAGTCCGCTCCACCGGCAACGCCGCCACCTTGTGGCGCTGGGTCAGCCAGGGCGACGGCGATCTGATCATCACCGACGTGCTGTTGCCCGACGAGAGCGCCTTCGATCTGTTACCGCGCATCAAAAAAGCTCGGCCGGATCTGCCGGTGCTGGTCATGAGCGCGCAGAACACGTTCATGACGGCAATCCGCGCCTCCGAACGCGGCGCCTATGAATATCTGCCGAAACCGTTCGACCTCAAGGAGCTGATCTCGATCGTCGGTCGCGCGCTGTCCGAGCCGAAGGAGCGGCCGCGACCGCCGGCCAAGGTCGAGGATTTCGATTCCATTCCGCTGGTCGGCCGCTCGCCGGCGATGCAGGAAATCTATCGCGTCCTGGCGCGGCTGATGCAAACCGACCTCACCGTGATGATCGCCGGCGAATCCGGCACCGGCAAGGAACTGGTGGCGCGCGCGCTGCACGATTACGGCAAGCGGCGCACCGGGCCGTTCGTCGCCATCAACATGGCGGCGATCCCGCGCGACCTCATCGAGTCGGAATTGTTCGGCCACGAGAAGGGCGCCTTCACCGGCGCCAACTCGCGCAGTGCCGGACGCTTCGAGCAGGCCGAGGGCGGCACGCTGTTTCTCGACGAGATCGGCGACATGCCGATGGAGGCGCAGACCCGGCTGCTGCGCGTGTTGCAACAGGGCGAATATACCACGGTCGGCGGCCGCACGCCGATCAAGGCCGATGTGCGCATCATCGCGGCGACCAACAAGGACTTGCGGCAGCTCATTCAGCAGGGCTTGTTCCGCGAGGATCTGTTCTTCCGGCTTAACGTGGTGCCGTTGCGGCTGCCGCCGCTGCGCGAGCGCACCGAGGATATTGCCGACCTGATCCGCCATTTCTTCACCATGGTGGAGCGCGAGGGCTTGCCGCCGAAGCAGATCGACCAGGCCTCGCTCGATCGGCTCAAGCGGCATCGCTGGCCAGGCAATGTGCGTGAACTGGAAAATCTGGCACGGCGGCTGGCGGCGCTCTATCCGCAAGAGACCATCACCTCCGCCGTGATCGATGCCGAGCTGTCGCAACCGACGCTGATGGCGCCCGGCGAGAGCAATCGCGCCGAAGACAATCTTTCGGCCGCGGTCGAGCGCTACCTCACGCATTATTTTTCCGGCTTCGACGACGGCCTGCCGCCGCCCGGCCTGTATCATCGCATTCTGCGCGAGGTGGAGGGGCCGCTGCTGTCGGCCGCGCTGGCCGCGACCCGGGGCAACCAGATTCGCGCCGCCGACCTGCTTGGCGTGAACCGCAATACGCTGCGCAAGAAAATTCGCGATCTGGAGATCCAGGTTTATCGCACCAGCGGCGGCTGAGTTCCGGGCTGATTTTGCCAGCCCGAGCGCGGGGCATGCCGGAACGGCGCCAACTTCAAAAATCCCAAGCGCAAAAATTTCCGCCCACGAAATTGTCGCAATCGGGCAACATTGTTGTATAAAAGCATCACTGGGGCGGGGACGGCTGGGCTTCCGCCCGTGCTTTTTAGCAAAATACCCAGTCTTTGCGGCGTCAAGAAGCGCGTCCATGACGACTGTCGAACAGGTCGGCCCGATCGGCCCGGCTGCAGCAGCCACGGCGGCTGCGGCGGCACCGCGGCCTGTCGCCTCCCGCCTGCTCGGGGCATTCGCGGTCGGCATCGCGCTCCTGTCGGCGACCGCCACGTTCCTGGTGCTGTCGGGGCTGACCCCGATCTCGCCCGTGCACCACGTCGTGGTCACGCTGTTGCTGGGCAACTTGGCCACCGGCCTTCTGCTCCTCGGCATCATCGGGCGTGAAGTCTGGGTCGTGGTGCAAGCCCGCCGCCGCGGCCGCGCCGGCTCGCGCCTGCATGTGCAGATCGTCAGCCTGTTCGCCGTGATTGCCGCGGTACCGACCGTCCTTGTCGCTTTCGTCGCCTCGACGACGCTCGATCGCGGTCTCGATCAGTATTTGTCGACCCGCACGCGCGCCATGATCGATCAGTCGGTGATCGTGGCCAACGCCTATGTGAGCGAACATCTCCAGGCCATCCGCGCCCAGGATCTGGCCATGGCCTACGACGTCAGTCGCGCCAAATCGCTGTTCGATCAGGACCGCACGCGATTCCGCCAATTTCTCACCGCGCAAGCCACCGGACGCGGCCTCTCGACGGCCATGCTCATCACCGCGGACGGTCAAACGGTGGAGCAGGCCGAAGTCAACGTCGACAAGAGCATCTCGCTCCCCCCCGAGGAGTTGATCAGCCAAGTCGACGAGGCCAATCCGCAATACGCGATTATTCCCGAGGGCGATCACGTCGCCGCGGTGGTCAAGCTCCACGGTTACGACAACGTGTTCCTCTACGTCGCCCAAATGCTCGATCCACGCGTCGTCCAGCAATTGCGCGCAACCCAGGAGAACGTCAGCCAGTACGCCGAGCTCGAAGCGCGCCGCCTCGGTATCCAGATCGCTTTTGCGCTGATGTTTGCCGTGATCGCGCTGATCGTGCTGCTGTCGTCGGCTTGGATCGGACTCGATTTTGCCAACCGCCTGGTCGCTCCGATCCGCCGGCTGATCGGCGCCGCCAACGTCGTCTCGACCGGCAACCTTCACGTTCAGGTGCCGATTTACCGATCCGAGGGCGACCTGGCGCGGCTCGGCGAGACCTTCAACAAGATGACCCACGAGCTGCGCACCCAGCACGAAGATATCGTGCGCGCACGCGACCTCATCGACAGCCGGCGACGGTTCACCGAGGCCGTGCTCGCCGGCGCCAGCGCCGGCGTCATTGGCGTCAACGCCGATGGCCGCCTCACCATCCTCAACCGCTCCGCGGAGCGATTGATCGAAAAGACCGAAAGCGAGGCGCTCGGCAAGCCGCTGAGCGAAATCGCCCCCGAGCTTGCCGAGATTTTTCAGGCCGCGCGCAGCGGCAACCAGCGCCTCATTCAGCGCCAGCTGGCCATCACGCGCGCCGGCCAGGAGCGGAATTTCTCGGTGCGGGTGACCAGCGAACAGGCCCCGGAATCCGAGCACGGCTATGTCATCACCATCGACGACATCACCGAGCTTGTGCTGGCGCAGCGCACTTCGGCCTGGGCCGATATCGCGCGCCGCATCGCCCATGAGATCAAGAATCCGCTCACCCCGATCCAATTGTCGGCGGAGCGGCTGCGCCGCAAATACGGCAAGTCGATCACCGACGACCCTGCCGTATTCGAGCAATGCACCGCCACCATCGTGCGCCAGGTCGACGACATCAAGCGCATGGTCGACGAATTCTCGCGCTTTGCCCGCATGCCGAAGCCGGTCATGATCGATGAGGACGTGGCCGACACCGTACGCCAGGTGGTGTTTCTGCTGCGCGTCGCTCACCCCGACATCGATTTCGAGGTCGATTTGCCCGAGGAAACGCTGTCGGCGCGTTTCGATCGGCGGCTGATCTCGCAGGCACTGACCAACATCGTCAAGAACGCCACCGAAGCCATCGCCGCCGTGCCGCCGCCAGCGGTCCCCGCCGCGCCAGCGGCAGACGATGGCGCGGCGGAGCGCGGTCGCATTGTCGTTCGCGCCGGGCGCGACGGCAAGGACATCGTCATCGACGTCATCGACAACGGCATCGGCCTGCCCAAGGAAAACCGCGCGCGGCTGCTCGAACCGTATGTGACCACGCGCGAGAAGGGCACCGGACTGGGCCTCGCCATCGTCGGCCGTATTCTGGAAGAACATGGCGGCCGCATCGAGCTGCGCGACGCCGCGGAGAAGATTCCGGGCGCCCGCGGCGCCTGGATGCAGTTGCGTTTCGCGGCGGCTCCGGCCGCCGCAGCCGAACCAATCGAACCGCGTCAAGCGGCCGAATGACTAACCTAGGGTAGGGCGACAGTCAGACATGGCATCCGACATCCTCATCGTCGACGACGAGGCGGATATCCGCGAACTGGTCGCGGGCATCCTGCAGGACGAAGGCCACGGCGCGCGCACGGCGCGCGACAGCGACGACGCGCTGGCCGCGGTGGTGGCGCGCCGGCCCAATCTGGTATTTCTCGACATCTGGCTGCAAGGCAGCCGCCTCGACGGCCTGCAACTGCTCGATACGCTCAAGCAGGAGCACCCCGAACTGCCGATCGTCATGATATCCGGCCATGGCAATATCGAAACCGCGGTTTCGGCGATCAAGCGCGGCGCCTACGATTTCATCGAGAAACCGTTCAAAGCCGACCGCCTGCTGCTGGTCGCCGACCGTGCGCTCGAGAATTCGCGTCTGAAGCGCGAAGTCAAGGACCTCAAGCAGCATGGCGCGCTCGCCTCCCTGCTGGTCGGCCATTCGCCCGCGGCCAATCAGCTGCGCCAGACCATCGACAAGGTGGCGCCGACCAACAGCCGCATTCTCATCGTCGGGCCTTCGGGCAGCGGCAAGGAACTTGCCGCACGCACCATTCATACCCGCTCGGCTCGCGCCGATGGACCGTTCGTGGTGATCAATGCCGCCGCCATCACGCCCGAGCACATGGAGGTCGAGCTGTTCGGCGTCGACGGCGGCAACGGCAGCCGCAGCCGCAAAGTCGGTGCGCTCGAAGAGGCCCATGGCGGCACGCTGTTCATCGACGAGATCGCCGACATGCCGCGCGAGACCCAGAGCAAGATTCTGCGGGTGCTGGTCGACCAAACCTTCCAGCGGGTGGGCGGCAGCACCAAGGTCACGGTCGACGTGCGCATCGTTTCCTCGACCAGCCGCAACATCGAAGCCGAGATCGCCGGCGGCAAATTCCGCGAGGATCTCTACCACCGGCTGTCCGTGGTTCCGATCCGCGTGCCGGGCTTGGCTGAACGGCGCGAGGATATTCCCGAACTGGTCGACTACTTCATGGCGCAGATTTCGCAGACCACCGGCCTGCCCAAGCGCAAGGTCGGCGCCGACGCGCTGGCGGTGCTGCAATCGCACGACTGGCCGGGCAACGTGCGGCAGCTGCGCAACAACGTCGAGCGGTTGATGATCCTCGCCGGCGGCGATCCGGAAGCGGCGATCACCGCCTCGATGCTGCCGCAGGACGTCGGCTCGATGATCCCCTCGATGCCGAACGGCAACGGCGGCGAGCATCTGATGAGTCTCGCGTTGCGTGAAGCGCGCGAAGTGTTCGAGCGCGAATATCTGTTGGCCCAGATCAACCGCTTCGGCGGCAACATTTCGCGCACCGCGGAATTCGTCGGCATGGAACGCTCGGCGCTGCATCGCAAGCTCAAGGCGCTGGGGATCGATTGACCAGGGATCAGGAAACGGGAATCAGGTATCGGAGCGACCTCAATGCTGATCGCTGATCGCTGATCGCTGATCGCTGATTCCTGATCGCTGATCCCCGATGTCCCGCATCGCCTACGTCAACGGCCGCTACCTGCCTTTCCGCGACGCCAAGGTCCATGTCGAGGATCGGGGCTATCAGTTCGCTGACGCCGTATACGAAGTCTGCGAGGTGCGCGGCGGCCGCCTGATCGAGGAGCGGCGGCACCTCGAGCGGCTCAAGCGCTCGCTCGGCGAATTGCGCATCAGCATGCCGATGTCGCCGGCCGCGCTCGGCGTCGTGCTGCGCGAGGTCATCGCCAGAAACCGCATCGGCTACGGCATGGTTTATCTGCAGATCGGCCGCGGTGTGGCGCGGCGCGATCATGCCTTTCCGTCGCCGCCGGTCGCTCCGAGCCTCGTCGTCACGGCGCGGCCGCTGAACAAGCCGCGCAACGCGGCGCTGGCCGCCGCCGGCATCGCCGTCGTCAGCATGCCTGACGACCGCTGGGGCCGCGTCGACATCAAGAGTGTCGGCCTGTTGCCCAACGTGCTGGCGCGGCAGGCCGCGATCGAGCAGGGCGCGCGCGACGCCTGGTTTGTCGACCGGGATGGCATGGTCACCGAAGCCGCTTCGGCCAACGCCTGGATCGTGACCCGGGAGGGCGTTTTGGTGACACGTCGTGCCGACCGCGCCATCCTGCCCGGCATCACCCGGACCGTGGTCCTCGACGTCGTCGGGGCGCAGGGGCTTACGGTCGAGGAGCGGGCATTCAGGCTGCAGGAGGCCCTTGCGGCGCGCGAGGCCTTCATCACCTCGGCGACCCAGATCGTACTGCCGGTGGTGCGCATCGACGGCAATATCATCGGCGACGGCACGCCGGGGCCGGTGGCGACCGCGCTGCGGCGGGAGTTTCATCGTCATGCCGAACGGAACTAGGCCGGCATCGATTGTGGCGGCGGCTTGAAAAGCCCCCAACTTGGGCTTGCAACATGCCGCGCCGCGCCCTCTAATGGGCGCCATTCGGGTCCGCGGACCCGAATCGCGTAGCGACGAAGACTTATGGATGGGTTGAGCGAACCGAAAATATCGTGGAGCAATGCAGTTTGCGGTGGGATTCGCTGCGCTCAGCCCACCCTCTCTTAAGAAGTTCAAGAAAAGACCCGTGGGGCTGGGGCCCGCGGTGTAAAAACGGAAACAACGGCGATGGCAGCCGACCGCGCACAAAACTTACAAGACACCTTCCTCAATCACGTCCGCAAAGCCAAAATTCCGCTCACCATCTTTTTGGTGAACGGCGTCAAGCTGCAAGGCGTGGTGACCTGGTTCGATAATTTCTGCGTGCTGTTGCGTCGCGACGGGCATTCGCAGCTCGTCTACAAGCACGCTATTTCGACCATCATGCCGGGTCACCCGGTACAGCTGTTCGAAGGCGCCGAGGAACCGCCAGCCGTGGACAAGGTCTGATTGGAGCCCCACCGTCGCGACACGCGTTTTCCCGCAGCTCTGGCTGCCCCGCGAACCGGGAAGGGCAGGGACGGGGCTTCGACGGGCTCTGCCACCGGCCGCGCACTCGTCATTGAGCCGATGCTTCGCCGCAGCGCCGCCCATGCCGCCGCCTCCGAGCGCACGCCGGAGGCAAAGCTGGACGAGGCGGTGGGGCTTGCGCGCGCCATCGATCTCGACGTCCGCGAAGCCGGCATCGTCACGCTGAGCGCCTTGCGTCCGGCGACCTATCTGGGCAAGGGCAAGGTCGAGGAGATTGCCGGTCTCGTCACGACCTTCGAAGCCGACGTCGTGGTGATGGATTGCGCGCTCTCGCCGGTGCAGCAGCGTAATCTTGAGAAGGCGTGGAACGCCAAGGTCATCGACCGCACCGGCCTCATTCTGGAGATTTTCGGGCGGCGGGCGCGCACCCGCGAAGGCGCGCTGCAGGTCGAGCACGCTCATCTGACCTACCAGAAGAGCCGCCTGGTGCGCTCCTGGACCCATCTCGAGCGCCAGCGCGGCGGCTTCGGCTTCCTCGGCGGCCCGGGCGAAACTCAGCTCGAGGCCGACCGCCGCATGATCGAAGAGCGGCTCGCCAAGATCGAAGCCGAGCTCGTCAAGGTCAAGCGCACCCGCGAATTGCACCGCGAGAGCCGGCGCCGCGTGCCGTATCCGATCGTCGCGCTGGTCGGCTACACCAATGCCGGCAAATCGACCCTGTTCAACCGCATGACGCGCGCCAGCGTGTTGTCGGCCGACATGCTGTTCGCCACGCTGGACCCGACGCTGCGCGCGGTCGACCTGGCGCACGGCGCGCGCATCATCCTTTCCGATACGGTCGGCTTTATTTCCGACCTGCCGACCATGCTGATCGCCGCCTTCCGCGCCACGCTTGAAGAGGTCATCGAGGCCGACGCCATTCTGCATGTCCGCGACGTTTCGCACGAGGACGCCGAGGCGCAGCTGGCCGACGTCGAGAACATCCTGCGTCAGCTCGGCATCGATCCGGAAAACGATCCCACCGACAAGCGTTCGCTGATCGAGGTGTGGAACAAGATCGACCGGCTTCCTCCGGACGAACAGGCGCGGCTGCAAAACATCGCCGAGCGGCGCCCCGCGGAGCAGCGGCCCGTGCTGGTGTCGGCGGTGACCGGGCAGGGGATCGATACCCTCGCCGCGGCGATCGAGGCGCGGCTCGCCGCCGGCCGCGTTCTGATCGATCTCGAACTCGACCCCGCCGACGGCGCAGGCGTAAGCTGGCTGCATCGCCACACCGAGGTGATCAGCAAGGCGCTGGACGACAACGGCCACATCGCCATGACGGTCCGCGCCGATCCGGATAAAGCCAATGCGGTGCGGGCCAAATTCGCGCGCGCCGCACACTAGGGGGTGCAATGACGACGCGCAGAGAGCTTTTGGCGGCGACAGCGGCCGCTGCGTTGTTTGGATTGGCCGGCCGCGCTGGCGCGCAGACACAGACGCAGATTCGCATTTCCACCGCTGCGCCGCCGTCCGATTTCCTTGCCAAGGCGCTCGACCAGCTCAAGGCCGAGGTCGATAGCGCCGCGGTCGGTCTCGACGTCAGCGTGCATCCGGCATCGACGCTGTTCAAGCAGGGCACCGAGGTCCCGGCGCTGCAGCGCGGCAATCTGGAAATGAGCACGATGACGACCTTTGAGGTCGCGCAGCAAATTCCGGAACTGGGCTATTTCAATCGCGGTTATCTGCTGCGCGACTACGATCAGCTGCGCCGCGTGTTCGACGGCGCGATCGGCGAAGACTTCCGCAAGACGGTGGCGGAGAAGATGGGCATCGCCATCGTGGCGACGCATTATCTCGGCACCCGCCAGGTCAGCCTGCGACAGAAGCGTGCCGTCAAAGGCCCGGCTGATCTAGCCGGCGTCAAAATGCGCATGCCGGCCGGCCCGGAATGGCTGTTGCTCGGCCGCGCGCTCGGCGTCACGCCGGTTCCGCTCGGCATGCCGGAGGTCTATCTCGCCATGAAGACCGGCACGGTGGACGGCCAGGAGAATCCACTCTCGATCCTCAACGCGGCGAAGTTCTACGAAGTGTCCGAGCAGATCGTGCTGACGTCGCACATGGTGCAACCGGTGTTTTTTGCCGTCGCCAAGCCGGTCTGGGACAAGCTCAACGCCGATCAGCAGAAGGTGCTGGGCGATGCGGCGCTCAAGACCGCCAAGGCCGGCAGCGAAAATCGCCTGGCCGACGAGGCGGCGATTGTCCAGGCGCTCAAGGGCCGCGGCCTCGCCGTCGACGCCGTCGATCTGGCGCCGTTCCGCGGGTCGGCCGACCGGGTCTATGCCGAATCCGACCTGGCCAAGGCATGGGATGCCGCCGGATTGGCGCGCGTGCTCAAGGCCTGAGATCGGCCGTGCAGGACGACCGGGCCCAGCCCGCGGGGCTTGCGGCGTCGCTCTGGCGAATGGCCGATTGGGCGGCTTGCGCGATGTTCGCGGCGGTCTTCCTGATCTTCAACTACAAGATCTTCACCCGCTACTTCGAGCACGACGAGGCGGTGTGGGCCGACGAAGTCCTGGTGATCCTGTTCATCTGGATCATCTTCTGGACCAATGCCTTTCTGATCCGCGACAGCGAGCAGATCAGCTTCGATCTGGTTTACCGGCTGCTGCCGGCGTCGGCCAAGCGGATCGTCGCGCTGATCCGCGCCTGTCTCATCGGCGGAATCTTCGCCTGGGCGTTGCCGGGATCGCTCGACTACATCCGGTTCCTGTGGCGCGAGCACACCCCCGTGCTCAATCTGCCGCTCGACCTCGTCTATTCCTGCTTCGGGTTGTTTCTGGTCGCCGTCATCGCGCGCGCCGCGGTGACGGCGGCGAAACTTGTCGGGTCGCATTGGCGTAGCGAGATCTAAAGGGCAAAGAGGGGCAGGGGTGTCGCACGGTCTGTGGATCCTGCTCGGCGTGTTCACGCTTGCCGCCGTGCTCGGCGCGCCGCTCGGGCTGGCGATGCTGGCCGCCGGCTTCGTCTACCTCATCGCCACCCACCAGGACGTCGGCCTGGTCGTCGATCAGACGATGAACGGCCTCTACAACAGCTATCTGCTGATCGCGGTGCCGATGTTCATCTTCGTCGCCAACGTGATGAATGCGAGCGGCGTCATCGAGCGCCTGCTGAAATTCGGCAGCGCGATGGTCGGCCACCTGCCCGGCGGCCTGGCGCAAGTCAACGTCGTGACCAACCTGATCTTCTCGGGCATGAGCGGCAGCGCGGTGGCCGACGCCTCCGGCCCCGGGCTGATCGTGGCGCGCATGATGGCCAAGAACGGCCGCTACCCGCGCGGCTTCGCCGCGGCGACCTCGGTGGTTTCCGCGACGCTCGGCCCGCTGATGCCGACATCGATTCCGATGATCTTCTACGCGCTGATTGCCAACGCATCGGTCGGCGCGATGTTCATCGGCGGCCTCGTTCCGGCCGGCATGATGGCGCTGTCGATGATGATCGTGATCGGCATGGTCGCGCGGCGGCGCGCTTTTCCGCGCGAGCCGCGCACGCGCTGGGGCGACATGCCGGCGATTTTCGGCCGCGCGCTGCTGCCGATCGCGCTGCCGGGAATCCTGCTCGGCTTGATCTATTCCGGCGTCACCACGCCGACCGAGGCCGCCGCCATCGCCGCCAGCTACGCGCTGCTGCTGGCGCTCGTCGTCTATCGCACCTTGCGGCTGCCGCAGCTCGCGACGGTGATTTCCGACACCGTGCGCACCACCGCGATGATCGCGCTGATCATGTCGGGCGCCTTCGTCTTCAACTATGCGGTGGCCGACGAGGGCGTGCCGCAACTGATCCAGCGCACGTTCGTCGCCTGGAACCTGTCGGCCACCGAATTCCTGTTGTGCGTCGACGTGCTGATGCTCGTTCTGGCGATCGTGCTCGATGAAGTGACGATCCTGCTGGTGATCGTGCCCCTGCTGGTGCCGATCGCGCAGGGGCTCGGCATCGACCTCGTGCACTTCGGCATCGTCGTGGTCATTAACATGATGATCGGCTTGACGCTGCCGCCGCACGGGCTGTTGCTGTTCGTCATGAGCGGGCTGACCGGCACGCCGCTCGCCGAGATTTTTCGCGAGGTGCCGCCGTTCATCGTCGCCATGCTGGGCATCGTGCTGCTGGTGACATTCTTCCCCGAACTGGCACTGTGGCTGCCGCGCAGCGCCGGCCTGATCAAACCCTAGGGTAGGGAAACACAATGACGTTTCGCGTCATGGCACCGACCATACTGTGCGCCGCGCTCCTGGCGGGCTGCCCGGCGGCTCGCGCCGAAGTCGTCACGCTGCGGCTCGGCCAGATCCCATCGACGGTGCGCGGCGTACCGTCGCTGCCGCGCATGATCGCCGAGCGGCAGGGCTTTTTCGCCCGCGAGAACGTCGCGCTGGAGCTTGTGCAAATTCCCGGCGGCACCGACAAGATGGTCGCGGCGCTCGACCGCGGCGAGGTCGACGTGACGCAGACCGCGACGCCCTATCTGATCGCGGCATCGCTTGGCGGCTCCGATGCCGTCGCCATCGCGGGCGAGATCGCCAATCCGATGTACAGCCTGATCGCCCAACCGCAGATCGAAAGTTTCGCGGCGCTCAAGGGCAAGCTCATTGGCCTGTCGCTGCCCATCGACACCATCTCGATCTCGACGCGAAAATTGCTGGAACGCAACGGCCTGCATGATGGCGACTACCGCGTCAAGGAACTGGTCGGTACGCCGGTGCGCGCCGCGTGCCTGAGAAGCGGCGAGTGCGATGCCGTTCCGCTCGGTCAGCCCGACGACCTCATCGCCGTCAAGGACGGCTACAGGCGGCTGGGCCTTTCCACCGACGCGGTATCCGCATTCCAGTTCGAGGTGATGGCCGCGCGGCGCGATTTCGCGCAATCCCATGCTCCGGCGATCATCGGCTTTGTCAGCGCGCTTGCCGACGCGTTCCGTTTCATCCACGATCCGGCTCATCGCGACGCGGTGACCAAGGCGCTGGTCGAGCTGACCGGAGCGCCGACCGAGACCGCCGGCGCGACGCTGGCGCTTTATCTCGACCCCGATCGCGGCGTGCTGCCGCGCCAAGCCGAGATCGATCTCGCCGGCCTTGCGCAGGTCATCGTCTTCATGGCGCAGGCCGGCACCATCAAACCGCCGCTGCCGGCGCCGGAGCAGTTCGTCGATTTGGGCTATCTGCACGCGGCCGGCGTCAAGTAGCTGGTTGGCGAATGGCGAGTAGCGAGTAGCGAGTAGCGAGTGGCGAACAGAGCGGGTTACTTCCCGCTATGCGCTATTCGCTACGCGGCATTCGCCGCTCTTCCGCCTTGGCCTCGTCCCACAGCGCGTCCATTTCGGCGAGCGTGGCGTTCTCGGGCGCCTTGCCCGTTGCGGCCAGCGCGCGCTCGATCGCCGCGAAGCGGCGCTCGAATTTCCGGTTGGTCTGGCGCAGCACCGCTTCCGGATCGGCGCGCAGATGGCGGGCGAGGTTGACGGCGGCAAACAACAGATCGCCGACTTCGGCGGCTGCGGCGTCGGTGTCCTTGCCGTCAAGTGCGGCCTCGATCTCGTCGGCTTCCTCGCGGATCTTGCGCAGCACCGCGCGCGGATCGTTCCAGTCGAAGCCGACCTTGCCGGCCTTGGCCTGCAGCTTGAGCGCGCGCGTCAGGGCAGGGAGCGTCGCCGGGACGCCGGCCAGGGCGCCAGTCTCCGGCACGCCGCCGCGCGCGGCCTTCGCCCGTTTCTCCTGCGCCTTGATCTGTTCCCACAGGCCCTCGACGGCCTGTGCGGTTTGCGAGCGCGCATCGTCAGACTTTTGGCCGAACACATGCGGATGGCGGCGGATGAGTTTTGCCGTGATGCCCTCGACCACGTCGCCGAAATCGAACGCGCCGGCTTCCTCGGCCATGCGGGCGTGAAACACGACCTGCAAGAGCAGGTCGCCCAGTTCTTCCTCAAGGTCGGTCATGTCGTGCCGCGCGATGGCATCGGCCACTTCGTAGGCTTCTTCCAGCGTATAGGGCGCGATGGTCGAGAAGGTCTGCGCCAAATCCCAGGGACAGCCGGTGTTCGGGGTCCGCAGCGCCGCCATGATCTCGATCAGGCGACCGACATCGCGGGAGGGGGCGGGAGCGGGATCCTTGGCAGCATTGGCTTGGCCGGTCATCGAGGATTTCCTTGCGGGCGAAAGGCGGATTTCGATCTCCGCCCTGGCGCTCTTTCGCATCGGAATTAGCCACAGCGTTGCCAACAAAGCCACTGTGGACCGCCGTGCCCGGGCGATCGTTCATCGTGGGCTTCGGCCGGGCTGATTGGGGACCTTGGTGTTGACGTCGATGTAGACCTCATCCACGCAGCGCTGCGTCGTGGTGTGGCCACGGCCGCTATGCCAATTGCCATCGCGAATTTGGGCGTTCTCGACCTCCGACAGGAGGAGGCACCGCCATTCGCCGCGCCGGGGCAGGCGTGTCGTGCTCTGGCCGCCGAACTGATAGACCAGCGCCATCTCGGCCTTCTTGGTATGGCCGAGAATGTGCGGGCAGATTTCGCGAAACGCGCGCTTGTACGTGCAAGTTATTTGCTTGCGGTCGAGAATGGCGCGGTGGAAGATTCGGAAGGTCTCGCTGTGCCCGACTGTCATGTCTCGATCATGACATGGCCGGCCGCGACCTGAAACGTTTCAATTTCCAGAATTGGGTTTGGCGGCTCTGCAGCACGCCGCGCCACTTGCGCATCCAGGGGAGCTGCGGCGAGGCGATCGTGATCGCCTCGCGCTGTATGATGCGAGCGCGCGATGGCCCGTTTACTCGGCGACCGTGCGCGCGGTGCGGCTTGCCTCGAACAGGAACCAGGTGCGCCGTTCAGTGCCGTCGATGAAGGTCTCCAGCAGGCCCGCGGTCGCCGCATCCTCGTGTTTCTCGGCAAGGTCATGGCATTGGCGCATCGACGCGGCGATGTGCTTGTTGTCATTCATCAGTTCGCGCAGCATTTCCTGGGCCGGAACGAACGTCTCGTCGTTGTCCTGGATGGTCTGCAGCTTCGAAATATGGCCGATGGAGCGCAACGTGGCGCCGCCGATCTTGCGCACCCGCTCGGCAATGTCATCGGTCGTGGCGAAAATCTGCTCGGACTGTTCATCGAGCAGCAGGTGGTAATCGCGGAAATGCGGACCACTGACGTGCCAGTGGAAGTTCTTGGTCTTCAGGTAAAGCGCGAAGGCGTCGGCCAGGATCTCGTTGAGCTTTGCCGAAAGCTCGCGGACGGCGGCGTCGGAGAGATCGGTCGGCGTATCGAGGGAAGCGGCCACCTTGTGGCGTGAATCGAGGGCGCGGACTTTGTTGCTCACGGGCATCACCTTGCGGATTATGACGGGGATGACGACGTCTAACGCCGCCCCGGTCGGGATTCCGGGGCGGACTTGCCGACCAACGTCCGGATCACGACTTGGTTCCCAAGGCTTGGTTGCCAAGGCTTGGCTCCACAGGCGGTGACAACGAGGTTTGCCAATGCCGGTATCGGCGTATGTCCAGACGGGGGTATTCTTTGTTGTGGCGGCGGTGGCGCTGTTTGCCTCGGCCGGCAGCCTCGCGATACCGAGCTTCTGGATCTATCTCGCGCTGTTGGCGGCGGTCTTCGTCGCCTCGTTCGTCTGGGTCGACCCTGATCTGGCGCGCGAGCGCATGCGGCCGGGCGGTGGCAAACCGCCGCTGGCGCTGCGGCTGTATTCCGGCGTGCTGCTGCTGCACTTGATCATTGCCGGGCTCGACCGCGGCCGCTTGCATTGGAGCGACGGCGTACCGCCATGGCTGCAGGCGCTAGGGCTCATCGCGGTCGCCGGCGGCTATGCCTGGTGCCTGTGGGCGATGCACGTGAACCGCTTCTTCTCGTCGGTCGTCCGCATCCAGACGGATCGCGGCCAATACGTGGTCTCGAGCGGGCCCTATGCGGTCGTCAGGCACCCCGGCTACACCGGCGCCATCCTCATCATGGCGGCAAGCGGCATAGCCCTCGGCTCATGGCTCGCGGCGGCGATGCTGATCGTCTACAGTATTCCGTTCCTGCTGTATCGGGCGATTACCGAAGACCGAACCCTTCAGGCCGAGCTTCCGGGCTACCGCGACTATGCGCAGCGCGTCCGCTGGCGGCTTTTCCCCGGTGTGTGGTGAGCCGAACAGGACTTGCCGCGCGGAACGCTTCCAAGAGGCCCCATAGTCCGATTCGCATAAGACATATTATGGAATATATTGACGTGAGGCCGCCGCATAAGGGAAAGCGGGCGCCCGCAACCCGGCCGTCCGGCAGGCTTGCTGCACCAGCCGTGGCATCTCAGACATGGTGTCATGCTCGATGCCGGCGTTTGCGGGCGGCGCTTGACCCACGGTCGTCGAGGGAACGTACGATCTTCCCAAGACCGGTGGCGCGTTCTCGCCCCCCTTTCGCAAGCGGCACAGGCCCGCCGCCGGAACGAGCGTGTTGCGCGACGGCTTTCGCGACCACGCGTCGGCCGTCAACCGCCTGCCGCCTACAAGGACGCAAGCACGACCGATCCGGCGCGATGCTTCCCGGTCGACTTGCGAATCCGACTTACGGCGCGGCGCCCAGCCGCTTTGACACCCAACGAACGGCACGATAGGAAATTCCCTCGACGATCCAAGCACCTGCGACGAAAATTCATCACGTCATCAATAATTTTCATCGCATCCGTCCGGGGCTGCGCTCGGCCGCCGAATAATCGTAAGTCAGAATAATCGGACATCAGAAGACCGAAATCAGGAAACGGCATGGCCAAAGAAATCAGAGCAATAAAAGATTCCAAATGGCCGACCGGCGTAAGATTGCCGGTCGCGCTGACGTTCGAGCATCAGTCCGGCGAAGGCGCGCCGACGCTGCCCGGCGACCGGCCGAATTACATGGTCGGCGGCGCCATGGAATATGGCGGCCGCGTCGGCATTTGGAACATTCTGGAAGTGCTCGATCGCTGCAACGTCAAAGCCACGTTTTTTGTCTGTGGCATGACGGCGGAAAAATATCCGGATTCAATTCGCGCGGCGCACGACGCCGGCCATGAAATCGCCGGCATGAGCTACGCCTTCGATCGGGTCCGCACCGCGAGCCCGGAGCGCGAGCGCGGCATCGTGCTCAAGACCGCGAAAGCGATCGAAGACGCCTGCGGCGCCAAGATCCAGGGCTGGCGTTGTCCGGATTACCGGGTCAGCGCCCAGACGCTCGACATCCTGTCCGAAGCGGGTTTTGCCTGGGACTCAAGCCTGCTCAACGACGACCTGCCCTGCCTGTTCGACTGTACCGGCGGCACGTTGATCGAGCTGCCGTTCACGACCAGCACCGCCGACAAGACCTTCATCGCCTATCCGTATCCGATGCGCGGCGGTTTCGACGGCCTGGCCAATGTCTGGAACAGCGAGTTCGACGTGCTGTACCGCGAGAGCGCGCAGGCGACGCGGTTCATGATCTTGAGCATCCAGACCTGGGCCACCGGCCGCCCCACGCCGTTGCGCACGTTGCGCACGTTCATCGAACGGCTCACCGCCTACAACGATATCCAATTCGCGCGATGCCACGAGATCGCCGATTGGTCCAGCGACCACGGGAGGAATTGATGCCGGCAAAGTGGAACGAGATCCCGCTGCAGACGCCGGGACGGTGGCCGAACGGCATTCGCCTGCCGATCGTGATCAGCGTCCACCACCAATCCGAAGAGGCCGCCGTGATGCTGCCGGACGGCCAGCGCGACCCGTTCGACTACGGCGAGCGACAGTACGGCGGCCGCCGCGGCGCCTGGCGGCTGCTCGAGATCATGCAAAAGCACGACGTGCTCGGGACCTGGATCATCTGCGGCGCCACGCTCGAAAAATATCCAGAGATTTCCCGCGCCGTGAAAAAGGCCGGCCACGCCATCGCCGGGCATACCTACGAACACGAGATGATGTGCAACTACCCGCCCGAGGATGAGCTGCGGCTGATCAAGAAGACCGTCGATGTTTTCGAGGATCTGCTGGGCGAGCGGCTGCGTGGCTGGCGGACCTGCTTTGCCAGCCACCACACCATGGATCTGCTGCTGCAGCATTTCGACTTCGAATGGGACGGCAGCATCTGGAACGACGACCTGCCCTACATGATCGAAGGCTACGGCAAGAAGATCCTGGAGATTCCATTTTCGTCGTACAGCGACGCCATAACGGCGGTCCAGATCACCAACCCCTCGCCGCCGACGCCGTACAGCACCTGGCCGTCGAACCCGCCGGAGTTCATCCTGCGCCAGATGAAGGCGCAGTTCGACGCGCTGTATGAGCGCGGCGCCGAGAAGGCGGTGCTGATGCCGCTGTCGGCCCACGACTTCATCGTCGGCCGGCCGTCGCGCTCGATCGTGATGGACGAGTTCATCGCCTACGCCAAGCAATTCGAGGGCGTGGTCTTTGCAACCCACGATCAGGTCGGCAAGTGGTGGCTCGAAAATTATGCCGCGCCGTAGCGTTGATCCCGCGCGTTCGGTTCCAAGCCTCCATGGCCGCGCGTAGGTTCGCAAAGCTCCGCGTTCGGTCGGCCGCGGCTGTAGCGGTCGTCGCGGCCGTCGCAACGGCGGCGGTGGCGGACGGCTATCCGGACCGGCCCATCCGGATGATCAGTCCGCATCCGGTCGGCGTGGCGACCGATGTCATCGGCCGCGCGCTGGCGCTCAAGCTGCAGGACGATCTCGGCCAGCCGGTCGTGATGGAAAACCACCCCGGCGCCAACGGCATCCTTGCCGAAGGCCTGGTCGCCAGGGCGACGCCGGACGGCTACACGCTGCTCATCACCTCGGGCGCCCATATCGCCAATGCGTTCGTCGCCAACGACGTGCCGTTCGACGTGCTCAAGGATTTCGCCCCGGTCACCGAGCTGGCGGCATCCTATGGGCTCGCGCTGATCACCAACCTGCCGGTGAACTCGGTGCCGGAACTGATCGACCTCGCCAAGAAAAAGCCTGGGCAACTGACTTACGCCACCAACGGCGTCGGCAATATCACCCACGTCGCGGGCCTGCTGTTCGCCGCGCGGACCGGGACCGAGATGATCGCGGTGCCCTACAACACGCCGAATTTGACTACCGACGTCATGACCGGCCATGTCGATCTGACGTTCTATTCGATCGCCGCCGCCGCGCCGTTGGTGAATTCCGGAAAGATCAAGGCGCTCGCCGTCACCGGATCGCGCCGCTCGCCCACGTTGCCGGACACGCCGACGCTGCAGGAACTCGGTTACAAGGACTTCGACGTCACCGGTTATTTCGGCCTGTTGTTTCCCGCTAAGACGCCGGCCGACCGTATCGATCTGATCTACCGCCGCTCGCAAAAGGCGCTCGATGCGCCCGAGCTGAAGCGGGTCATGGATGTCTCCGGCATGTATCCGGTCGGCTCGGACCCGGCGGCGTTTGGCGCATTCCTGGATAAGGACTACCAGTACCAGGGGCGGCTGATGGACGAGCTTGGCCTCAAAGTCCATTGACGCGAATCCTGCAGAACAAGCGGCGCGCAGGGCCCGGAGCGTTTTTCAGGAAACGGTGACGACGAGCATGATGCGACTGCGACGCCGAAGCTTTCTGTCTCTGACGGCGGGTATTGTCGGGCTGCCGGCGCTCATCCGGAGCGCGGCGGCGCTCGACTATCCGACGCGTCCCGTGCGGATCATCGTCGGCTTCGGGCCCGGCAGCGGCACCGACATCACCGCGCGGCTGTTGGGCCAACGGCTGTCGGAGCGGCTCGGTCAATCGTTCATCGTCGACGACCGGCCGGGTGCCGCCACCAACATCGCCACCGAGGCGGTCGTCCGGGCGGCGCCGGACGGCTATACGCTCCTCCTGGTGTCCTTGCCCAACGCGGTCAATGCCTCGCTCTACGGCGATCTCACCTACAACTTCATCCGCGATACCGCCCCGGTCGCCGCCATCGACTGGGTGCCGAATGTCATGGCCGTCAATCCGAACGTCCCGGCCCGGACGGTCCCGGAGTTCATCGCCTATGCCAAGGCCAACGCGGGCAAGATCAACATGGCCTCGAACGGTCCAGGCAGCGCGTCCCATGTCGCCGGCGAACTGTTCAAGATGATGGCCGGCGTCGACATGCTCCATGTGCCGTATCGCTCGAGTTTCCTGCCCGACCTGCTCGATGGCCGGGTGCAGGTGGTGTTCAGTTCGATTCCGACCTCGATCGCCGACATTCGCGCCGGCAAGCTGCGCGCGCTCGGTGTGACCAGCACGACGCGCTCGGAGTCGCTGCCGGACGTTCCCACCATCGCCGAAGCCGTGCCCGGCTATGAGGCGGTCGGCTGGCTCGGGCTGAGCGCGCCGGCGAACACGCCGGCCGAGGTCATCGGCATACTGAACAAGGAAATCAACGCCGCCCTGGCCGATCCCGAAATCAAGGCGCGACTGGCCGCATTGGGCGGCGTGCCGACGCCGATGACCCCGAGCGCGTTCGGACAATACGTCGCCGACGAGACCGACAAATGGGCCAAGGTGATCAAGTTCGGCAACATCAAACCGGAATGATGCGCGCCGCTGCAGCGGGTTCGCGCGTGGCGCCGATCCGCTCCTAAGCGGCGATCTCAACCGCCATGCCGTCGAACGCCGGCTCGACATGCGGCGGCAGCCTTTTGCGCAGCTCCGCATAGTCCAAGTCGGCGTGCAGATTGGTCAGGATGGCGCGGCGCGGCTTGAGGCGGTCGATCCAGGTCAGCGCGTCGTCGAGCGAGAAGTGGCTGGGGTGGGGGCGGTAGCGCAACGCGTCGACGATCCAGACCTCGAGACCGGCGAGCGCCGCAGCACTCTCCGCCGGCATGCCGGACAGGTCGCAGGAATACGCGAGGTCGCCGAAGCGAAAACCATAGGAGGTTATATCGCCGTGCTCCTGCCGGTACGGCAGCGCGGTGATGGTGCCGCCCTTGCCGGCGATCGCGATCGGGTTGCCGGCCGACAGGGTATGCTCGCGCACGATCGGCGGATACTCGCTGCCGGGCGGCGAGCGAAAGCAATAGCCGAACCGCGTCATCATGACCGCCGCAGTCGGCTCGTCGAGATAGACGTCGATCGGCCGGCGTTGCCTGATGAACAGCGCGCGCAGATCGTCGATGCCGTGGGTGTGGTCGGCGTGTTCGTGGGTGTAGAGCACGCCGTCGAGCCAATCGACCTCGGCATCCAGGAGCTGCTCGCGCAAGTCGGGCGAGGTGTCGACGAGGACCCGGGTGATGCCGCCTCCTGCATGCCGCTCTGCGAGCAATGACGTGCGCCGCCGCCGGTTCTTCGGATTGTACGGATCGCACTCGCCCCAGCCCAAAGCCGGTCGCGGCACGCCGCCCGATGATCCGCAGCCGAGGATGGTGAATTTCAAAGTCATTTCAGGGGCATTGCCGGAGTCTTGGAGGCGGTGGATCAAATCGGCGCAGTTTGCCTAAAATTGTCGGCATTGGCGGTTTCGGCCGGCCGCGGCACCTTGGCGAACAGGCGGAAGAAATTATCGGTGGTCTGCCGCGCAATAGCGTCGAACGAAACGCCGCGGGTTTCGGCCAGCACATTGGCCGTCTCGATCACATAGGCCGGCTCGTTACGCTTGCCGCGATGGCGGCCCGGCGCGAGATACGGCGCGTCGGTCTCGACCAGGATGCGGTCGGGCGGCAGTTCGGCGGCGATCTGGCGCAGCGCGCCGGAATTCTTGAACGTCAGAATGCCGGTGAAGGAAACGAACAGTCCGAGCGCAACGGCGCGGCGCGCGAGATCGGGGCCGCCGGTAAAGCAATGCAGCACCGCGGGGAAGGCGCCCTTCCCTGTCTCTTCCTCGAGGATCCGTGCGGTGTCGTCGTCGGCCTGCCGCGAATGAATGACCAGCGGCAGTCCGGTCTCGCGGGCCGCGGCGATGTGATTGCGAAAGCCGCGCTCCTGGGCATCGCGCGGCGAGTTGTCGTAGTGATAATCGAGGCCGGCCTCGCCCAGCGCCACCACCTTGGCGTGGCGCGTGCGGGCGACGAGATCGGCCGTGCCGATGTCGAGCTCTTCATGGGCGTAATGCGGGTGCGTGCCGACCGAGCAATAGACGTCGGCAAAGCGCTCGGCGATCGCCAGCACTTCGCCTTGCCGCGCGACGCGCGTCGAGATCGTCACCAGGCGGCCGATGCCGGCCGCACGGGCGCGGCCGACCACCGCGTCAAGCTCGGCGGCAAAGTCGGGGAAATCGAGGTGGCAGTGGCTGTCGATCAACATGCTCTTTATTCCGCCGCCTTCCCTTCCGGGTCGACATAGCGCGGGAACACCGGCGCAGGCGCCGGTAGTGCGGCGCTGGCGGCGATGCGATGCGCACCGCCGAGGAAAGAAAACGCGCGTTCCGCCTCGGGCACCGCTAACAGGTCGAGCAGTTTGCCGGCCGAGGCCGGCATGAACGGCAGCGACAGGATCGCAATCTGCCGCAACACTTCGGCGGTGACGTAGAGCACGGTGCCCTGCCGCGCCGGATCGGTCTTGGCCAACGCCCACGGCGCTTCGCCGGCGAAGTAACGATTGGTCTCGGCGACCACCGCCCACACCGCGTTGAGGACATGGTGCAGCTGCTGCGTCGCCATAGCCTCGCGCGCCTTGCCGAGCAACGCGTCCGCCGAGCGCAGGACCGCCTGGTCGTTGGCGATGAATGCGCCGGGCTTCGGCAACAGGCCGCCGAACTGGCGCGCCACCATGGTGAGCGAGCGCTGCGCCAGGTTGCCGAGGTCGTTGGCCAGATCGGCATTGATGCGCGTGACGATGGCCTCGTGGCTGTAATTGCCGTCCTGGCCGAACGGCACCTCGCGCAGCAGGAAGAAACGTAGCGGATCGACGCCATAGGCATCGGCCAGCGCGAACGGATCGATCACGTTGCCGACCGATTTCGACATTTTTTCCCCGCGGTTGAACAGAAAACCGTGGGAGAAAATCCGCCGCGGCACCGCGACGCCGGCGGACATCAGAAAGGCCGGCCAGTACACGGCGTGAAAGCGCACGATGTCCTTGCCGATGACATGCAGATCGGCCGGCCAATATTTGCGGAATTTCTCCAACTCCGTATCGGGATAGCCGACGGCAGTGATGTAATTTGTCAGCGCATCCACCCACACGTACATGACGTGCTTGGGATTATCCGGCACCGGCACGCCCCAGTCGAAGGTGGTGCGCGAGATCGACAGGTCCTGCAGGCCGCCGCGCACGAAGCTTGCGACTTCGTTCAGGCGTTCCTTCGGCAGCACGAAATCCGGATGGTCCCGGTAGAGCTGCAAGAGCTTGTCCGCATATTTGGACAACCGGAAGAAGTAACTCTCCTCTTCGACCCATTCGACCGGGCTGCCTTGCGGCCCGAGCCGCTGGCCGTTGTCGTCGAGCCGGGTCTCGCTCGCGTCGTAATAGGCCTCGTCCCGCACCGAGTACCAGCCGGAATACTTGTCGAGATAGATGTCGCCGGCCGCCTGCATGCGCTGCCAGATCGCCTCGGACGAGCGGTAGTGGCGCGGCTCCGTGGTGCGAATGTAATCGTCATTCGAGCAATTGAATTTTTCCACCATGGCCTGGAAGCGCGGCACATTGCGCGCCACCAGTTCGCGCGGCGTCAACTTCTCCCGGGCCGCGGTCTGCAGCATCTTGATGCCGTGCTCGTCGGTGCCGGTGAGAAAGAATACGTCGCGGCCGTCGAGCCGCATGAAGCGGGCGATCGCGTCGGTGGCGATCAGCTCGTAGGCATGGCCGATATGCGGCGCGCCGTTCGGATAGGCGATCGCGGTGGTGACGTAATAGGGTTTGCCGGGCATCTCAACCTGAACCTTTGCGCGTAGGTATCAACCGCGCGTCGCCTCGGCAAGCAATCCGAAAACCCCGAAGACCAGCGGCTTTCGCTCCAAATTGTAGGTTTCGGTGTCGCGCGCCGCCGCATTGATGCGCTCCGCGGCCTCGGCTAGCCGCGCCAGGCGGCCGAGTTCGCCGCGCTCGCGGTCGAGGCGGCGCGACAGCCAGGCATTGACGGTATCGAGGAACGCCGCGAGCGGCGCCGCGTCGGTGCCGGCGATGGCCTCGCCCAGCGCATGAAGCGCGGCGGTGTCGACTGCCGGCAGGCGGTCGAGCTGCGCCAGCGCCTGTTGCCGCAGCTCCAAGGCGTCGCCGTCGAGCAGCGCCAAGGCGCGCCCGACGCTGCCCTCCGCCGCAGCGGCGGCTTCGCCAATCGCGGCGTCGCTCGCTGACGCCCCGGCAGCGAGCGCCGCGGCCGCCGCGACGTCGGTCTCATCGAGCGGCCGCAGCGTGACGATCCGGCAGCGCGAACGCAACGTCGCCGGCACCCGCGCCGCGGAATGGCACACGAGCAGGAGCAGCGCGCGCTGCGGCGGCTCTTCCAGCACCTTGAGAAGCGCATTGGCGCTCGAGCGGTTGAGCTCGTCGACGGCATCGACCACGGCGATCCGCCAACCGCCCTCGCCCGCCGTCGAGCCGAAGAACGACACCGTGCGGCGCACGTCGTCGACGGCGATCTGCTGGCGCAACACGCCCTTGTCGTTCGGCGTACGCTGGAGAACCAGAAGATCGCCCTGCGCCTGCGCCGCAATCCGCCGCGCCACCGGGTGCCCGGCATCGATGGCGAGGGAGGTCGCCGCGCCGACGTCGGGCGAAGCCGGATCGGCATGCGCCAAGACGAAACGCGCCAGGCGATAGGCCAGCGTCGCCTTGCCGATGCCTTTGGGACCGACCAGCAGGAAGGCGTGCGGAATGCGGCCGCTGCGATAGGCGGCGAGCAGCGCCGTTTCGGCCGCACCGTGGCCGAACAGCGCCGTGGTGGCGCGGGGATGCGGCGTATCGCCGTCGTCGCTCGCCTGCGGGCTCATGACGCCGCGCTCATGAGAACAGATCTTCGTGGGCCGGGTCGGCGACGACGCTGGGCGCCGGACCCGGCGCCAGCCTCGCCTGCACGATGTCCCAGATTTGCCTGGCGACGTCCTTGCGGGGCGAACCGGCATCGACGACGACGCAGCGCTGCGGCTCCTCGATGGCAAGCGTGCGAAACGCCTGGCGCAGCTTCTCGTGATAGGCGGCGCTCTCCGCTTCGAACCGGTCAGGGCTGGCGTCACCCCGGCGCACCGCGCTGCGTTCCATGCCGACTTCTGCGGGCACGTCGAGAATGAGGGTGAGATCGGGTGACAGGTCGCCGATTGACACGCGTTCGAGCCCCTTGATCAATCGCGCATCGACCTCTCCCAGCGTGCCCTGATAGACTCGGGTGGAATCGGCAAAGCGATCGCAAATGACCCACCTGCCCGCCGCCAGCGCCGGCTCGATGGCGCAGCGCACGTGGTCGTCGCGCGCCGCCGCAAACAGCATGGCCTCGACATCCGGCCCGAAAGGTTTGGCCGCCCCGGACAGCAACACATGGCGGATGATCTCCGCCCCGGGCGAGCCGCCCGGCTCGCGCGTCAGCAGGACGCCGAGGCCGAGGGATTCGAGGCGAAGCGCCAGCATTGCCGCCTGCGTCGACTTGCCGGTGCCTTCCCCGCCTTCGAAGGTGATGAATCTGCCGCGCATAGTCAGGCGTTCGGTCGAGATCGGGGCAATTCCGATCCACAAAAGGTTCGTTCAGTCAAAAGCTTACCACCATCGGTAGACACCACGATTGAGGCACCAGCGAGCCCACGCACACCCGGCAATATAGGCGTATACGCCTTGGCTCGCACCGGCGCGCCGACGAGCGCGGCGGACAGTCAGAGTTTACTCACGCCGGCCCGGAACAGACCGATGACCAGTTCGGTGGCGCCGTCCATGGCCCGCTGCGACATCGAGCCCGTGCCGACATCTTCCGCCGCGGTCAGCGGCACTTCGAGAGCCAGTTCCTCGCCGCGCCAAACCTTCAGCTTGCCGATCGGCTGACCCTTCGCGATCGGCGCCGGCACCGGTCCGTTGTAGACGATGCGCGCCAACAGCCGCTCGCCGTTGCTCCGCGGCATCATCACCCGGATGGTGCCGGGGCCGACCAGGGGAACGTAGCTCGCGTCGCCACCAAACACCTTGGCCTCGCCGATGGTCTGGCCTTCGGCGAACAGCACGCGGGACTCGAAGCCGTGAAAGCCGAACTCGAGCATCTTGCGCGCCTCGTCGCCGCGCTCCTTGTCGGACTTCGCCCCGGTGATCACAACGATGAGCCGCAGATTGTCTTGCACCGCCGAGCCGACCAGGTTGAAGCCCGCTTCGGCGGTTTCGCCGGTTTTCATGCCGTCGGCGCCGATGCCCATGCCCAGTAAGGGGTTGCGGTTCTGCTGCCTGATCTTGTTCCAGGTGAACTCGCGCTCGGAAAAATACGGATAAAAATCCGGATAGGTCTGCATGATGTGGCGCGCCAATTCGGCCAGGTCGCGGGCGGTGACGCGCAGGTTGGGGTCGGGATAGCCCTCGGCATTGGTGAAGGTCGAGTTGTCCAGCCCGATCTCGCGGGCGCGCTTGGTCAGGAGCGCGCCAAACGCAGCCTCATTGCCGGCCAGTCCTTCGGCGATGGCGATACAGGCATCGTTGGCGGAATCCACGATGATGCCGTGGATCAAGTCGTCGACCCGCACCTGACTGTGGATGGCCGCAAACATGGTCGAGCCGTGGGACGGCGCGCCGCCCTTGCGCCAGGCGTTCTCGCTGACGGTGAAGGTGTCGTCGAGCTTGAGACGTCCCTGCTTGATCTCGTTGAACACGTATTCGAGCGTCATCAGCTTGGCGAGACTTGCGGGGGCGACGGGCTGATCGCCGTTCTTGTCGAACAGGATGCTGTCGCTCTCGGGATCGAGCAGCACGGCGGCGGGAACGCTGGTCTGGAACGAGGAATCGTCCTTTTTCGGCGGCGGGGCAGGCGCGGCATGGGCAGTGCCAACGCCGCCTGCGGCGAGCGCCGCGACCAGCAAGCCGGCCACGGCCTGCCCCCTGCCCCACCGCGGTGCGCCATGACCACCGCACCCGCCTCCGGTGCCGCCAATTCCTTCGGTCATTTCCTGGCCCAAACCATTCCCAGCCAGAACATGTCGGGCGCAACAGGGCATGCGCAAGTCCGCCGACGGTAGTGCCCAACAAAATCCCAGACGGTATCCGGGGACAATTCCCAGTGGATTGAGCCGAGAATGTCGGCGGCGTAGCGGCGGATCAATAGAGCCCGCGACCGTTGAGGATCTGGGCGGTGCCGTCGTCGGGCGCGGCGGCATACGACATCGTTCCGGTCGGCCCCGGATCGGCATCATAGGTCGAGGCGCGGGCGAAGTGCGGCATGCGCACCGGCGGCGGCTGGCTCGGCAGTGGCGGCATGATCGAGGTGGCGGCCAGCTTCAAATTCCATGGCGCCGGCGCCGGCTCGTTGTCGGTGCGCAGCGTCGCCTCGAGGATGCGGTCATCCGAGCCCTCGAGCGGCGCACGACCGACATACTCGACACGCACCGGCACGGTGCCGCGATTGTAGAAACCCAACAGATGAGCCGCCCGGGTCGATACATCGATGATGCGGTTGCCGTGATAGGGGCCCCGGTCGTTGACGCGGACGATAATGGAATGGCTGTTGCTCAGATTGGTGACCCGCACATAGCTCGGCAGCGGCAGCGTCGGGTGGGCGGCCGATATGCCTTCCTTGTCGAAGATTTCGCCGTTGGCCGTATAGCGGCCGTGAAAGTCGTCGCCATACCAGGACGCCAGGCCCTCGGCGCGGTAGTTCGGATCGTTCTGCGGATAATAGGTCTGGCCGCCGACCACATAGGGCGAGCCGACGCGATAGACGCCGCCGCCTTTGGGTACCGGATCTCCGGGCTCGACCACTCGATCGCTCGCCGAGACGCCGTAGCGAGGATCGACCCGGCTCGAATTGGCGCAGTGCGCGAGCAATAAGCAAAGCACGGCGCAGGCGCCGGCCGACGCAAATCTTCGCACTGCCGAGCTGGCCCGACCCCGCATTATCCCCGTCCCAATCGCAAGGTATCGGGGGCCAGCGTGGTCACATTGTGGCGGAAATGGGAAAGCCACCGTCCATAGTGAACGGAGCGTTGCTGAAGGGCCGGCGTTGCGAGGCGCGCTAGGCGCTACTCATAGATCGACTTGGCCTGCGCCACGATGGAGGCTGGAACGTTGACCAGCCCGTTGACGATCGTCTGGGCTTGCTCGCCGCCGATCGGATGCACGGGAAGCTGCTGCTTGACCATGTCGGCCACGAAAGCCGGATCCTTCACGGTGTCGTCGAACGCCTTGCGGATGATCGCCAGGTGGTCGGCGGGCACGTCCTTCGACATGATGAATGGCCGGCCGACCTCGTCGCCGGTATTGAGCAGATTCAAAAGCTGCTGCTGCTCGTCGCTGGTGGTGAACTGTCCGATATAGACCGCGCTCTCCGGAATTTCCTCGGGGCGTTGCTTGGTGAAGCGCACGAACGAATGGGCAAGACCCTTGTCGATCCACTCCTGCGGAATGCTGCTGTACGATCCGCAATCACCATCGAGCGCCCCCTGCTCGATTGCCAGCCGCTGCTCGGCGCTGCCCGGATAGCCCATGATCTGCTTGACCGGCGCGTGGAATACCTCGCGCAGCGTCGCACCGTTGATGTAGTTGCCGGAGGCCTTGCCGGTCGAGCCGAGAATAAACTGCTGCCGATGCATCATCTCGTCCCAGGTTTTGGGACCGTTCGGCCCGTAGCCGTAGCAAACCCGGTAATCCGGCGTGATCACACCGACCCAGGCATATTGGCGGAAATCGAGGTTGATCCGGTCCGGCTGCACGATGGACTGGGTGACCATGCCCGGATTGAAGATCGTCATCACCGTGCCGTCTTTCGGCGCCGTGAGGTTGAGGTAGCGGACCGCCGTCAGGCTGCCGGCGCTCGGCATGTTCTGCACGATGACCGTCGGGTTTCCCGGAATGTGATTGCCGATATAGCGGCCGAGATTGCGCGCATAGTTGTCGTAGCCGCCGGCGGGCGTGAAGCCGACCACGATGGTGAAGATCTTGCCCTTGTAGAAATCGTCGGCGCGGGCGGCCGCGCTGGCTGCCGAAAGCGCCAGCAGCACGACCGGAAGAACAAACGCTCGGCTTTTGAACATCGCTACCCTGCAGTGTCGCAACGAGGGCTAAGAGTATTGCGCATTTTCGGCGCCGTTGCTGCGACAAAATGCTCCCGATCCCGCAGCGGCGTATCCGGCAACAACGCCATCGGGCGGATTCCGCCCTCGATTGCACTGACCGCGAGTCATGACTTCAACGGCGACAACAAGAGCGACATCCTCTGGCGCGACACCGGCGGCGACATCGCGGCATGGCTGATGAACGGCGCCACGGTGTCGCAGTCGGCGGGGCTGGGCACCCTGCCGAGCAGTTTTTCGATCATCGGCCAGCACGATTTTGATGGTGACGGCAAAAACTTTGGCGACGGGAAGCCGACTAGACTAATGTTTCAAGCACGCTCCCCGACAGCCCCCGCTCTCGCGTGCCGAAGCGACCCCGGCAATTCCCCAAGTCCCCCGACCCCAGACAAGCCGCGGATCGCAACCTTATCAATGCTCCCGTCGATGTCGATCAGCAGGCGCCTCGCGAACGCCCGCCCAACATCACGTTGAAAATCCACACCCACTTGTGCCGCAAGCGCGATGCCAAGGCGGTAGACGCGAGCAATGCCGCGCTGGCGACCTTGGGCAAATCGTAGTAGGAACCGGCCCCGTTTCGGTAGCAGTTCGCCAGCAAGGTCTCGCTTTCGTTCGCCTTGAGGCCGGACTAAGGGTTTGATGTTGCTGCGATGGAAGGGTGGCCGAGTGGTTTAAGGCACCGGTCTTGAAAACCGGCAGGCGTCGCAAGGCGTCTCGTGGGTTCGAATCCCACCCCTTCCGCCACCCGGCTCATTCGCCCCCGTTCGTGGTGGTTCGCCATTGGCCGCATAAAGCGCTAGTATCACTGCACTTTACTGCTATAACAGCATCCGTTCTGGTTCGCCATCGGCCGCCTTGACCAGCGCTCGATCAGCCGCTTGGCCGGCCAGCCGGCGATCGTCCCGACATTGCCGTTCCAGGCTCGTGCCATCAGGCGCCGGAATGCCGTATCGGCAGGCTTGGCGCACTGGGACCGGTAAGCCATGAAGCGATCCACGGTCGCCTCGTTCACCAGCTGGATGAAGGCCAGTAGTTGGCCGCGAGTTTATCGTAGCGCGTCGCGACCCGCCGACACTGTTTGATCTTATTGAAGAACCCCTCGACCAAGTTGCGCGCACGGTAGAGATACGGGCTGAAGCAGATCGGATCGTTATTACTTCTCGGCGGCATATTGATCCAGGCGCGCTTCTTGGTGGCGAGGGCCCTGATCCAGTCGGCATCGTAGCCACGGTCGGCGAGCAGCATAGTCCCAGACTTCAGGTGAGATAGGAGGTTGCCTGCAAGCCGGCTATCGTGCGCCTGTCCGGCGGTCAGCGCGAGTCGCACTGGTAGCCCGTTGGTATCGACGACTGGGATGCTTTACTCGGAGGAATCGGATATGACGACAGTCAGTCGCAAAGGCGACTCTGAAATTGGCCGCATCATTGAAGTTCGATTAGAGGGACTGACGCTTCGCGTAGCGGACGTGCGGCAGTCGATTGAATTTTACGGCAGCAAGCTCGGCTTTGCAGTTGAGATCAACAAAGCTCCACAGTTCGCGATGGTCCGCGCCGGCGGGCCGACGGGCGGTACGATTGGCCTACTAGCTCACGATATCAGCGATCCTTTAGGATCAAACAGCGCGACGCCTCGTCAGCGGGCGGGTATCCACGTTGAGTTAACCACCGATCACCTCGATGCACTTTATGAACAACTGAAAGGTCGAGGGGTGGAGTTTTTCGAGCCTCCCCACGAAGAACCGTGGGAGAGGTCGATGAGGGTTCATGACCCGGACGGGTATACAATCGAATTTGCTGAGGGTCGGCGTGGACATCGGGGTATAACTTAAAAACAGGTCGTGCGCGGCGATTAACGAGTACACGTTCTAGCGCTTCGTGACATGGCTTTCTCCGCCTGGGTTGTCACTCTTATGGCGAGTAGCGCCACTGTCAGTGATGCAGAATTTGGCGAGCGATTGTCGACCACCGCCTAGCTTGCCCGTCGCCACGCCGACCTCATCGTCGGTCGCCCCCGATCGCCCGAGTTCCATCGCTCGCCCCCCCAGCGTAACTCGTCAAAAGGAAGCGGCGACGTAGGCCCGTCGGCTCGTCGGTCCGCGGCCAGCGCCAGCGGGTCGAGCACCGTCGGGCATCGCCCCGCCCGCCCCGCCCTCGCGCGCGGGAGCACAACAAGAGTGACTAACGGGGCTCCGGGTGCGAACAGTTGCTTCCACGGCGGCAATTCAAGACCATCCAGGGCCGGCCGCATCCTGGGGCTTGGTCACCCCGAAGCGACGTTCCCTGGATGACACGCCCCGCTCGGTGTTAAGCTGGCGCTTGGCCCTACCCGACAATCCGGAATGTGGCTAACGCGGAACGTTGCTGCGGGGGGCCGATCGGGCGTCAAGCAAATCTGCATCGACGTCATCAAGAACATGAAATTGAAGCCGCGGTGCGTTGAATACGGCATTCCGGTGAGCGGAAGCCGCCAAGGATAACGAGGAAACGTCATGAGCAGGAAGCTTTGTCGAGCAATTCCGCTGTCGCTGTTCGCCATTTTCTTGTTGGCATTTGAAGGTGCGGGGGTCCCGGCCCGGGCTTACGACATCAACGTCATATTGCCGCTGACCGGCGGTGCCTCGTTTCTCGGCAAGGAGGAGCAGAAGGCGCTGCAACTGGCCGAGCCGCTGCTCAACACGACCGGCGGCATTCAAGGCCAGCCGGTGCACTTCGAGTTTTATGACGACCAGAGCAACCCGCAAACCGGCGTCCAACTGTCGAATCGCGTGATCGGCGCCAAGCCGGCGGTGGTAATGGGATCGTCGCTGGTCGCGGTCTGCAATGCGATGGCGCCGCTGATGCAGGATGGCCCGGCGCTGTACTGCTTCTCGCCCGGCATTCATCCGCCCGCGGGCAGCTACGTGTTCACGTCGAGCGTCTCGACGCTCGACCTCGCCGACGCGATGATCCGCTATTTCCGGCTGAAGGGATGGACCAGGCTTGCCTTCATGACCAGCGCCGACGCCACTGGCCAGGATGCAGAGCATGGCCTCGATGAGGTTGTCGGCCGCCCGGAGAACAAGGACATCACCGTCGTCGAACGCGCCCATTTCAACACTACCGATGTCAGCGTGGCGGCTCAGATCGAGCACATCAAGGCGGCCAATCCGCAGGCGTTGATCGCCTGGAGCACCGGCACGCCGATCGCCACCGTCTTCAAGGGGATCATCCAGGCCGGGCTCGATATCCCGATTGGCACGACCAACGGCAACATGACCTATGCGCAAATGAACCAGTATGCAGCGTTCCTGCCGAAGCGGCTCTACATCGCGGCCCCCGAATGGGTGCAGCACGACGGCGTCATCAAACTCGATCCGGCGGTGGAAGCGGCACAGGCGCGCTTCTTCGATGCGTTCAAGGCGGCAAACGCCAAGCCCGATATCGCGGCGACGCTGGCTTGGGACCCGGTCATGATCGTCGTCGATGCGTTGCAGCATCTCGGCCCGAATGCGAGCGCGCAACAGGTGCGCGACTATATCGCGGCGCTCAAGGGTTTTGCCGGCATCAACGGCATCTATGACTTCACCAAGATTCCGCAGCGCGGCCTCGACGTGCAGGCGGCGATCGTCACATTGTGGAGTCCGACCGCGCAGACGTGGCAGCTGGTGAGCAAGCCGACCGGCATTCCGCTCGAGCACTGAGCCGGGGATTGCACGGATCAAGTCAGGTGGCCTCAATCATCATCGGTGGGCTGCTCCAAGGCAGCGTGTTTGCCATCATCGCCCTTGGCTTCGCGCTGGTTTATCGCGTCACCGGCGTCATCAATCTTTCCCAGGGAGCGTTCTGCATCGTCGGCGCGCTGACGATGTACACGCTCGAACAGACGCTGGGCTGGTGGCCGCCCCTTGCTGCACTCGGCGCTGTCGCGGCAACGACGCTGTTCGGCACCGCACTGGGCGCGGCAACATTCGTGCCGGCGTTGGCGCGCTTGCCCAACAGCAGTATGCTCATGCTGACTGCCGGTCTGCTGACGCTGATCGAGGGCGTCGTGCTGTTGGTGTGGGGCAGCGAGCCCTACGATCTGCCGGCGTTTTCCGGTGAAGCGCCGGCCGACATCCTCGGCGTGCGCGTGCCGACCCAGGGCTTTTGGATCGCCGGCACCGCGTTGATCGTGATTTTGGCGCTGTGGTACCTGCTGTCGCGGACCCTCCTGGGCAAGCAGCTTCGCGCCTGCGCCGAGAACCCGCTGGCGGCGCGGCTGATGGGGATCGACGTTGCGCGCATGACCTTGCTGAGCTTTGCCCTGGCGGCGATGGTCGGCGCCATCAGCGGCATCGTGGTCGCGCCGATCACGTCGCTGCAATTCGATTCGGGACAGTTCTTCACGATCTTCGGTTTCATTGCCGTCGCCATCGGCGGGATGGGATCGTTCATCGGCGCGGTCGTCGGCGGCCTTGTGCTCGGCGTCGCCGAGCAGTTGGCGGCCGGCTATGTATCGTCGCTGTTCAGCAACGGGCTGGCCGTGCTGCTGTTGCTGTTGATTTTGCTGGTCCGGCCCAGCGGCCTGTTCGCAACCGGCGTCGCCCGGCGCCAAGATGTGCGCGACGAGCAGCAGATCAATCTCGGGCTGGTGCGATTCAAGGGGCGCGATATCACGATAGCAGGCTTCGTGGCGGTTGCGGCATTGGCAGTCCTGCCTTGGCTGATGCCGCAATCCAGCGGCCTGCTCAGTTCGCTGGTCATCACCGGCATTCTATTCATCGGCGTGCTCGGCCTCGATATCCTGATGGGCTATGCCGGCCAGGTCAGTCTTGGCCAGGGCGGCTTCATGGCCATCGGCGGCTACACTGCGGCAATTCTGGCGGTGAAATACGGCTGGCCGCCGCTGCTCGGCACGGCGGCGGGCATCGCGCTCTCGCTGATCTGCGCGCTGGCGGTCTCCTTGACGACCATGCGGCTGCGCGGGGTCTATCTGGCGCTGGCGACGCTCGCTTTTGGGTTGCTGATCGATTCGCTTGCGGTCGGCATGATGGATGTCACCGGCGGTCCGTCGGGGCTGGTCGGCATTCCCTCGTTCTCCATCGGCTCGTTGTCATTCGCCACGCCGCTGTCGATGTACTACCTGGTGCTGGCGCTGATGGTCGTGCTCGTGCTGGTGCTGCTCGGCGGCGTGCGATCGAGCTTCGGCCGGGCGCTACGCGCGATCCGGACCGACCAGACGGCGGCCGCCGCGCTCAGCATCAACGTTGCGCGATACAAGGTGGCCGCCTTCGCCGTTAGTGCCGCGCTCGCTTCGCTTTCCGGCAGCCTTTATGCGTTCTTCTTCCATTTTCTATCGCCCGAAATGGTCAACACGTCGCGTTCGCTGGAAATGATCACCATGCTGGTCATCGGCGGTGAAGGAACGTTGGTCGGATCGCTGTTGGGCGTGGCGCTGCTGACGCTGCTGCCGGAAGTCTTTCAGCCTTTCGCGCTCTACAAGCGGCTGGCGGAGGGCGCGCTCCTTGTTCTCACCTTCCAGTATTTGCCCGCGGGCATCTTCGGCACCTTGGCCGGCTGGCTGTCGGCGTTCACCAACAGGCGGGCGCGGCAACAGCCATTCGGCCTGTTCCTGTCGCAGGACGAAAGCCGATGAGCGAGAGCGCGTTGAAGGTGGTGAAGGTCACCAAGCGGTTCGGCGGCCTTGCGGCGATTTCCGATGTCTCGCTTGAAGTTCCAGAAGGCAGCCTGACGGCCTTGATCGGTCCCAACGGCGCCGGCAAGACGACGCTGTTCAATCTCATCACCAATCTGTTTCCGGCGACGTCCGGCGAGATTTTCTTCCATGGCACCTCGCTCGCTCGACTGTCACCTGGCGACATTGCCGGGCTCGGCCTCATTCGCACGTTCCAGACCGCCCGCGTGTTCCCAGGCATGACAGTGCTGGAAAATGTGCTGGTCGGCGGCCATAACCAGGTGCACCGCAACGCCGTCCAACAGATGCTGTGGCTGCCGGCGGCCCGCCGTGAAGAGCGCGACCTGACGGCAACGGCGGCCGCCCTGCTCGACATGGTCGGGCTGTCCCGGTTTCGTCATGACGCGGCGACCGATCTTCCGATGGGTGCGCAAAAGCTCCTCGAGGTGATCCGGGCGTTGATGGCGCGGCCGCGGATGCTTTTGCTGGACGAGCCGGCCGCCGGCCTCAACGACAGCGAGACCGCGGAGCTCGCCTCATTGTTGCGCGCAGTCCGCAACAGCGGCGTCACGGTCGTGGTGGTCGAGCACAACATGTCGCTGGTCATGGGCGTCGCCGATCGGGTGATGGTGCTCGATGCCGGCTACCTCGTCGCTGCGGGCAGCCCCCAGGAAATCCGGCAAAATGCGCGGGTGATCGAAGCCTATGTGGGTGATGACAAGGTTGTGGCTTGATGCTGGAGCTTCGCAACGTCTCGACGGGATACGGCGGCACGCCGGTGGTTCACGATATCGATCTGACCGTGCGGGCTGGCGAGATCGTGACGCTGGTCGGCGCCAATGGCGCCGGCAAAACCACGCTGGTGAAGACGATATCCGGCCTGCTGCGGCTCCATGGCGGTCAAATCCTGTTCGAGGAAAAACACATCGACGGGTTGTCGGCGCGGGCCCGCGTCAAGCTCGGAATTGCCCACGTGCCGGAAGGCCGCCAGACATTCGCCGGACTTACCGTCGCGGAAAACCTCGAGCTGGGCGGACTGCGCCGGCGCAAAGGCGGCGATATCGCCAAGCAAATGCGGGACGTCTGCGCGCGCTTCCCGGTGCTCATGGAGCGACTTCACGAGGTCGTTGCCAATTTTTCCGGCGGCCAGCACCAGATGCTCGCCATCGCGCGCGGCCTCATGGCAAGTCCGAAGCTCCTGGTCCTGGACGAGCCGTCGCTCGGTTTGTCGCCGGTGCTGGTCGCACAGATTTTTCAGCTGATCGCGAGCCTGCGCGACGGCGGTATGGCGATCCTGCTGTCCGAGCAGAATGCTCGGCTCAGCCTGGCAATCGCCGATCGCGGCTACGTCATGGAGAACGGGCGCGTGGCGATTTCCGGGACGGGCCGCGAGCTCCTGCAATCGCACGATATTGCCGAACGTTATCTCGGCGTCGGAGCGGACTTGGGAGCCGCCAACGTCGCCCGCGACGAACACTATACGACGACACTGCGTCAACTGATGTTCCAGCGATCCTGACCGCCGCCGCGCCTGGAAATATTGTATCCGCGGCGTTTCGACGGGTATGATGGCGGCGCGATGGTCGGGGCGCCGGAAGCAGCGTTCGCTTCGATGCAATAACCTGAGAGGGAGAAAGCGCGATGGCACATCCCGCGACCGGACGCAAGGCGCTCTATGTCAACGCCTGATGACGGTGCGGATCGAGGACATGCCGGAGCAAGAGAGCACCGAGCTTCTCGACTTTTTGTTCGATCACCAGGAGCGGCGCCAGTTCGTCCACGAGCACGTCTGGCGCGGCGGCGATATCCTGATGTGGGACAATCGCTGCACGCTGCACGCCCGCACCGATTTCAGCGCGGGCGAGCGGCGCCTGATGCGGCGGGTGACGATCCTGGGCGAAAAGCCGGTTTAGGCGCGCCGTTCGCCGCCGGATGAAAACCGCAGCGCTGGTAGCAGGCAAGCCATGAGCGCGCGGCCCACGTTCATCGAAACGCACGGCCTATGGAGCGACAACCAAAGGCGGCAAGCCGGCGATATCACGCGTCGGCTGGAGGCGGACAAGTTTCGCTATGTGAGGCTTGCCTGGGGGGACACCCACGGCTATTCGCGCGCCAAGACCCTGACCGTCCCGGCTTTCCTCTCGGCATTGCAGAGCGGCTACAATATCGGCGTCGCCACCACGACGCTCGATTCGGCCGGCGCGCGCGTCTTCGCGTCGTTCACCAGGGGCGGCGGGATGGGGCTCGACGAGATGACAGGCTCGCCCAATCTCACCGTCGTCGCCGATCCCTCGACCTTCCGCACGCTGCCGTGGGCGCCCGGCGTCGCCTGGATACTCTGCGACGAGTATTTCAACGACGGCAGGCCGTTCCATTTCTCGCCGCGGCAACTGCTGCGCAAGGCGCTGCAAAAGCTTGCCGATCGCGGCTACGCCAGCATCGTCGGCACCGAGATCGAGTGGTATTTGCTGCGCGTGGCCGACGACCATTTGAGCGAGGACAATATTGGCGCGCCCGGCAGCCGCGGCCTTCCCATCCGAGCCTGGCCGGTTGAGCCTGGTTATCACTATCACTCTGAATCCAACATGGACCTGATGCAGCCGGTGTTCGACGCATTGGGCGAGGCATTCGAGACCCTGGGGCTTGGGCTGCGCTCGATCGAGAACGAATGGGGCCCTGGACAGGTGGAATGCACCTTTTCGCCGCGCGCGGCTTTGGAGGCGGCGGACAACGTGTTGCTGTTCCGCACGGCGACCCGGCAGGTGTGCCGGCGCCTCGGTTACTTCGCCACCTTCATGTCGCGGCCGGCGCTCAAGGGATTTTATGCAAGCGGCTGGCATCTGCATCAATCGCTGACGGATGCGGCGAGCGGCGCCAATCTGTTCATGCCTGACCAACCCGGCGAAACGCTGTCGTCCATCGGGCTGTCATACCTCGCCGGCCTGCTGCAATACGCGGTGCCGGGCGCGGTCTTCGCCACGCCGACCGTCAATGGCTACCGGCGCCTGCGGCCGAACTCGCTCGCTCCCGACCGCGCCACATGGGCGCACGACAACCGCGGCGCCATGATCCGGGTGCTCGGCGGCGCGGGCGATCCGGCAACGCGGCTCGAGAACCGCATCGGCGAGCCGGCGGCCAATCCCTATCTCTACATTCTGTCTCAGATCATCGCCGGTCGCGCCGGCATCGATACCGCGCTCAAACCGCCCGCGCCGGACGATGCGCCCTACGCGGCCGCGCGGCCGATGCTGCCAAAAAGCCTGCCGGAGGCCCTCGACATGCTCGACAAGGAGCCGTTGTTCCGTCGCGAACTCGGCGATACCTTCATCGACTACTTCGTCGCGCTCAAGCGAACGGAAGCCGGCAGGTATCAGAGCTTTCTCGAGCAAAGCCCGGCGTCATCCCAAAGCGACGAGCCGAGCACGTGGGAGCAGAACGAGTATTTCGATTTCTTTTAGCACCTGCCTTCCAGCTTGCGCACGCCAACTCGCTCTCCCGGCGTAGAGAGGCAGGAGAAGAAAAAGGAGCACATCATGACGGTGCTGGAGAAGATCGGATCGCCCCCGAGCCGCCTCGGCGGCACCGCCCTGTACGATTGGGATTATCTCGTCCAGGAGGACCGGGCCCATCGCCTGATCTACACGGACCCCGCCATTTTCGAAGCCGAGATGACGACCATCTTCGGCGGCACCTGGACGTATCTCGCGCACGAGAGCGAGATACCCCATGACAATGATTTCATCACGCGACGCATGGGCCTGCGCCCCTTGATCATCGTGCGCGACGGCGCCGGAAAAATCCGCGCGCTCTATAACCGCTGCACCCATCGCGGCACCACGCTGTGCCGCTGGGACAAGGGCAATGCAAAATCGTTCCAGTGCCCGTACCACGGCTGGAATTTCCTCAACACCGGGAAACTCCGCGGCGTGCCGTGGCCGGAAGGCTACGCCGAGGACATGCGCGATCCGAAATACAATGTCGCGCAGGTGCCGCGGGTCGAATCGTATCGCGGCTTCATCTTCGGCACGCTCAATCTGGATGCGCTGCCGTTGACCGAGCATCTCGGTCCGATCGCCCCGATCATCGACCAGTGGCTCGACCGCAATCCCGGCGGCCAGGTCGTGGTATGCGAGGCGAACCGCTTCAAGTTCAAGGGCAACTGGAAGCTCGCCTACGACAATTCATGCGACGGCTACCATGTCGCCTATTCGCATCGATCGCTGTTGGAGACCGAGAACCGCTTTGCCGGCGAGAACGCCAAGGGCATGGCCTATTACCGCAATTCGCCCGACGCCCAGCCGATGTACATGCGCTACACCGGCAGCGGCAATCACTTCAAGGACAAGCGGCCTAATCTCGAGAAGCGGCCGGGCGGCCTGTGGGCGCTGGAAAGCGCGCATCCCGGCATGGAGCACTATGAAGCCGAATTCATCAAACGCTACGGCGAACGCGCCTTCGATCTGCTCGATCTCGCCGGCTCGGAACCGGTCAACATCAACGTCTTCCCGAATTTCTCGCTGCTCGGCAATCATATCCAGGTTTTCGAGCCGCTCGGCGTCGGCGAGACCAACGCCATCTGGTACGGCACCATGATCGTCGACGACGGCGGCGGCTTGGCGGCGATGCCGTCGGTGACATCAACGCGCTGCGCATGCGCACCCAGGAAGGCTTTCCGAATTTCGGCGAGGTCGACGATATCGCGAACTTCGAGCAGATCCAGCGCGGCTTGATGGCGCTGGAAGACGAATGGGTTTATATGCATCGTGGCCTTGGAATTCCGGATCGGATCAAACAGCATGAGGATGGCAGCGTCACCGCGCCGGCGACCGACGAGGCATTCATGCGCGAGCATTTCAAGGAATGGAAACGGCTCATGAAATCGCGTCCGAACCTCGCCATCGCGCGGGAACCGTGACATGAATGCTCCCGCAACGACCCGCGATCCGTCACGAAGCTCATACTACGTCAACGATGAGCTTTATCGGGACCTCATCCGGAATTTTTCCGCCTGGCAGGATGACGCCCGCGCCGTCGCCGATGTGACGGTCCGCGACCAGTTCCGTCGACTGCTGGAGCGCGAGGGGCGGCTGCTCGATCAACTGCGCTATGAGGACTGGCTCGCCATGTACGCGTCCGAGTGCATCTACTGGGTGCCATCGACGCCGAACGCGGGCGACCCGCGCCGCGAGATTTCGGTCATGTTCGATGACCGCCGTCGGCTCGAGGATCGCGTCTTCCGCCTGCGCACCGGCTTCGCCTGGTCGCAGGCGCCGGCATCGCGAACCGTGCGTCTCATCGCCAACGTCGAAGCCTTCACTACCGCCAGCGACGACGTCCACATGCTGCGATCGAATTTCCTCATCAGCGAGTTTTGGGGCGATGAAACCAGGGTTCTCAGCGGCTGGGCCGGACACCGCGTCGTGCGCGACGCGGACAGCTGGAAAATCCAGGCCAAGCAGGTGAACCTGATCGATTGCGACCAATGCATCCGCAATCCGAGCATCATCTTGTAGACCGTCGCAACCCTCGCCGTTCGGACATTCCCTCGATTCAAAAAGAACCTTCGATCCATGAGCAAGCTCAAACTCACCCTGGCCTGCGGCCGCTATGACCGCACTCAACCGCTGATCGACGGGCGGGTCGAGCCCGAAGGTGTCGACCTGACCTTCATCCCGCTGCGCCCCGGCGAGACTTTCTGGCGGATGCTCAATCACGAAGAATTCGACTGCTCCGAAATGTCGCTGTCGTCCTACACGATCGTGCGCTCGGAGGGCGACGACCGCTTCATTGCGATTCCGGTGTTTCCATCGCGGGTGTTTCGCCATTCCGCGGTCTACCTGCGGGCCGACTCAGAAATCGAAACACCGGCGGACCTTAAGGGCAAGCGCATCGGCGTTGCCGACTACCAGATGACGGCGGCAGTCTGGGTGCGCGGCTTCCTCCTGCACGAATACGGCGTCGCTCCCGAGGACATGACGTGGGTGTTGGGCAGGCCGGTCCGCACCATCAAGCCGCCGGAAGGGATTCGGGTCGAAGCCATGCCGGCGGAGACGACGCTCGAGGCCATGCTCGAGGACGGGAAGATCGACGCCCTCGCCTCGGTGATGATTCCCAAGTCGCTCGGCACCACCGTGCGGCGCCTGTTTCGCAATCCCCGTCAGGTCGAGCGCGGCTACTACGAGAAGACGGGCATCTTCCCGATCATGCACACGTTCGTGCTGAAGCGGCGGCTCTACGAGGAGAACCCCTGGCTGGCGATCAGCTTTTATCGCGCCTTCTGCCGCGCCCGCGACATCGCTTACCACTGGATGTACGACACCGACGCATTGACGGTGAGCCTGCCCTGGGTGATCGATGAAGTGGAGGCAACGCGAAAAATCTTCGGACCGCAGATCTGGGATTATTCCATCGAAGGCAGTCGCCCGACGCTCGATGCCCTGGTCGCTCACCTGCATGAGCAGAGACTGACCCGCCACCGGATGAGCGTCGAGGAGCTTTTCGTCCCCAACATCGGCCCCGGTCTCGCAGAATACTTGCGGGCGACCGGAGAGGAATGAGTGTCGCGGGAACCGTGCGGCCGACGCTTATACCTGAATGTCGCTCTTGCCGTTGTAGTCGCCGACGCCTCGCACCACGAAATTGCAGGTCACGGCGGCACCACAGCGAGGCATTACGGTCGTGGCGGAGCGCGCCCGCCAGTCTACGCCTTCGCTTGCGCGTCCTGGATTAACTGCCATACCGCAGGAGGCGACAGAGGCAAGCTTCGAACCTGCACGGCAAGCGATGACAAGGCCGCCGCTACGGCATTGCTTACCGCGGCGGCGACCGCGACCAGGCCGCCCTCACCGGCTCCCTTTGCACCCAACGGGTTTCCAGGGGCCAGCGCGAGCTCGACGAATCTTCCCCTGATGTTGGGAAAATCATCGGCCGTCGGCAGCAGATAATCCATGAACGAGGCGGTCAGCAATTGCCCCTCGTCGTCGTAACGGAGCTGCTCCAGGAAAGTGCCGCCGAGACCTTGGACGATAGCGCCAATCGCCTGGCCGTGGACGATCAGAGGATTGAGCACGCGACCGATATCCTCGATGGCGATAAAATCGATCAGTGCGACCTGCCCGGTGCGAGGGTCGACGGTGACGTGGGCGGCATGCGTCCCATAACTGAACGGCTTGGCACCGGTGTAGTTGAAGACACCTGGGACATCGATGACCTCGCCGCGTTCGGCAGCGAAGTGCGCCAAGGTGGCGAGAGAGGCACTCGCTTCAGTGTCGCTCCGCCAAAAGCGCCCGTCCCGCCATTGGACAGCAACATTCGGCCGGCCGAAATAGTCGGCAGCCAGCGATGCCGCCCGCTCTATGAAGAGCTGCGCGGTCACATGGACGGCGTTGCCGGCCATCACGGCCGAGCGGCTGTGCCAGGTGCCGAGCCCCTCTTCCAGTTCGTCGGTCGAGGCGCAGATGATGCGAATTTCGGCAAGCGGCAGTCCCAATGCGTCGGCACAGACCTGCGCGAATACGGTTTCGTGGCCTTGCCCGGAGCTCGTCGCGCCGACATAGACATCGAGCGCGCCCTCGGAGCCGAGATGAATCCTGGCATGCTCCTTCGCACCGCCGGCGCTGCTTTCCACGAACGAGGCGAATCCGATGCCGTGATAAAGGCCGTCGAGCCTGCGTCCCTGAAAGGACTTGCGATCCGACCAGCCGATCTCCTTCAGGGCCTGTTCGAAAACGGCGGCGAAGTCCCCGGAATCGAACGCCGCCGGCGGTTCGTAGTTCACCAGCTGGCCGATGTCGAACGGCATTTCCTGCGCCGTGACGAAATTGCGCCGCCGCATATCCGCCGGGTCGATGCCGAGGTCGCGGGCCGCCATATCGATCAATCGCTCGCGGAAAAAATTCGCCTCGACCCGGCCAGGACCGCGGTAGGTGCCGGACGGCGTTTTGTTGGAAACGTGCGCGTTGACGCGGCAGGCAAAGTTCGGGATCCGGTAAGGACCGGGCAGAAACTGCGCGCATCGGGACGGCGAGGTGCCGCCGGTTCCACGGGCATACGCTCCGATATCGACGATAACCTCGCCCCGCAGCGCCACGATGGTGCCGTCGCGCTCGCAGGCGATTTCCAGGTCGCAGGTGGCCTCACGCGAATGGTTGGTCGCGAGGAAATGTTCGCGGCGATCCTCAATCCATTTCACCGCGCGATTGAGTTTTCGCGCGAGAAACGGCACGAGGAAGTCTTCCGGGTAGAACTCGCCGCGGACGCCGAAGCCGCCGCCGGCATCGGACACCTTCATGATGACCGCGCTCTCGGGAAGATCCAGCATTGCGGCGAGCGTGGTCCGATTGAAGAACGGCACCTTCGTGATGCCCGACACCGTGATGCACGCGCGCGTCTCGTCCCACGCAGCGACCAGCCCGCGGGTTTCCATCGGAACGGCGGTATGACGCTGCACGCTGAAGGATTCACGGCGGGTGTAAGGCGCGCTGCGAAATGCCGCCTCGGCGTCACCGCGGCCGACATCCACCCTCGATACATTGCTGCCGGCACGCTCATGGATGAGCACAGCTGGCGTCTTCGCCGCCTGCCAACTCACAACGGCCGGCAACTCCTGCACTTCGGCGCAGATCAGCGACGCGGCATCTTCGGCAATATGAGGACTTGTCGCGACCACGACCGCGATCGGCTCGCCGACATAGCGCACCTTATCGGTTGCCAGCGGCAGTTGCAGGAAGTTCTCGAATCCCGGCATCGAAGCGATGCGCGCACGGATCGGTCGCAGGAAAGCTGCGAAGTCGGCGTGGGTGAAAACGCCGACCACGCCCGGCACGGCAGCGGCGGCGGCTGCATCAACGCGGCGGATGCGAGCGTGAGGCCAGGAGCTGCGAAACAGCGCCGCATGCAGCATGCCCTCGATGTGAACGTCATCGATGTAGCGACCGGCGCCCCGAAGAAACCGGGCGTCCTCAGTTCTGAGGATCGGCTCGCCGACGTGACGTTTCATAGCGCGCCACAATAAGGTGGCGGATCGCAGGCGCAATGATTTTTCCAAGCCGCGAGAACACGTCGCAACATGCGTTTTGCGGTCGATTCAATCGCGATGAGAGGTGTAGACTGTCTGCGTTCGGATACCAGCACGCTTCGCGGCAACGCCGGAAACGCCGCGGAGGGTCGATCCCTGGCGTGAAGACCATGAAGGCCGTTCCATTGAATGCATCCGCGCGCGGCATCCCCTCGGCGGCCGCGGTACGCCTGTCGTCGCACGATATCGGCGCGGCGGTGCGGCGTTTGCTGCCAGCCATCAGATCCAGGGCGCCGGCCTGCGAGCGCGCCCGCAGCGTGCCGGCCGAAACCGATGTACAGCTGCGCCAGGCCGGTTTCTACAAGCTGGTGCAGCCAGCCGCTTACGGCGGCTGCGAGCAAGACTTCGACCAGCTTGCCGGCCTGATCATCGAAATGGCGTCGGCGTGCGCATCGACGGCCTGGGTCTGCGGCCTGCTTGCCGGCCATCAATGGCTGGTGAGCTTGTTCTCCGCACAAGCGCAGCATGACGCCTGGAGCACAAACCCCGACGCCACCTTCTGCGGCTCCTATGCTCCCGTCAACGAGGCTGGTGCGAGCCAAGGCGGCTTTCGTCTGAACGGACGCTGGTCGTTCGCCAGCGGATGTGACAATGCCCAATGGGCCATTTGCGCCGCGCGCCTGCCCGCTACCGCACAGAGCCCGAGCCAGCCGGCATTCCTGCTTGCTCCAATTACCGAGACGACGATCGAAGACACCTGGAACGTCAATGGTCTGGCCGGAACCGGAAGCAAAACGCTGATCCTGGACGACGTTTTCGTGCCCGAGCATCGCGTGTTGCTGTTCGCGGATGCGGCCTCGGGCCGCAGTCCCGGCAGCAGACTCTACGCCAACCGTCTCTATCGCGTGCCGATCTACTGCCATATCTCGGCATGCCTCGCCGCCACCGCGGTGGGCGCGGCGGCCGGCGCAGTGGAGGATTTCGTCGCCGCAACGAGCGGACGCCTGACGCGGGGATCGGTGACCGGCGGAAACAACCGCATGGCTGAATTTCCGACGATCCAGATCCGCGTCGCCGAGGCTGCAGCGTCGGTCGATGCCGCACGGACCATCCTGCTCCGCGATCTGGCGGCGGTCGCCGCGGAAGTTCGCGAGAATGGCGAAGGATCGATCCGGCAAAGGATCACGAACCGGCGTGGTCAAGCCTTCGCGGTCAATCTTGCCGTCCGCGCGGTGGACATCCTCAACGCGGCCGCCGGCGGCAACGGGCTTGAGCTTTCGAACCCGGTTCAGCGCGCCTGGCGCGACGTCAACGCCGTGGCCCGACATGTCTCGCTCAACTGGGACGGTGTGTGCGCCATGTATGGCCAGATGGCGCTCGGCCTCGAGCCCAAGGGCCAATATTAGCATGAGGTTCGGCCGCTTCAGTCTGCACCAGGGGAAATCGCCGTCATGATCATACAAACCGCGCCGGCGGGAGCGCCGCGGCTCGCAATCATGATGTACGAGCACACGGCGCTTTGTCAGCAATTTGCCCGCGCGTTCGGCAATGACCGCTTTGAGCCGCTCAAGCCGCTCGATCTCATGGCGTACGTCATCGCACACCACGATGCCGGCTGGTTGGAGTTCGACCGCGATCCCGCCGTCGATGCGACGACCGGTCTGCCTTACAACCTTGTGGACACGCCACCGGCGCACATCACGGTCACCAGCCGCAAGTCGCCGGAATTCAACCAGCGTCATCATCCCTATTGTGGGCTGATATCGAGCATGCACAGCTGGGGCCTCTACAATGGCCGTTATGGCCTCTCGAAACTGGTGCTGCTCGACAAGATCGCCGCAAAGGATCGTCCCTTGGCGGACAAGATGCTCAATGGCGAACTCGAACGGCAGCAGCGTCTGAAAGCCGCGGTCAAGGACGATCCCGAGACAGCTGCCAGGCTTGACGAGCGCATGCTGTTCCAAAACTACAAGCAGCTGCAATTCATCGATACACTGGCGCTGTACTTCAACCGGATCCATCCGAGCGAGCGCACGACCCAGGACTTCGAAAACGTTCCGATCAACGCAAAAGAGGACATAACCGTTATCATCGAACCGCTCGAAGCGGGCGTCTACGCCCTCTCACCCTTTCCGTTCGCCGCCAGCGGCGCCGAGTTCGCGTATGCGGGCCGGTTGATCGAGCCCGGCCAAGACGAGACTGCGGGCGGCTGGCCGGCGGCGCTCAAGCAAGCGCCCACCTCATGGGAGCAGTTGCGCCTGGTCGCGGGCTGAGCGTTCCGCTCCGCCGAAGCTCGGGCTAGTGGGCCTCGCCGACTCCGGTCAGGCGAACGATTTCCTGCCAGCGCGGTATCTCGGCGCGGAAGAAAGGATCGAAGCGATCGGCCTCCCAGCCGCGCACGTCGACCCCGATCGTTTCCAGCCGGTCGCGCATGCTGAGCACCGCGGCCGACATCGCCGACGAGATCGTGGATATGATCGGGTCGGGTGTTTTTGCCGGCGCAAACACGCCGAACCACGGCGTCAGATTATATTCGGTGCTGCCCAGCGCCTCGGCGACGGTCGGCACATCGGGCAAGGACCGGATGCGCGCGTCGGAAGCGATCGCCAGCGGCCGGACCGAGCCCGACTTGACGTAAGGCTCCAGACCCAGATCCGGATAGCAGATCATGTCGACGCGCCCGGCGAGGATATCGTTGAACGCATCGCCGACATTGGCGGCCGGAACATGCTGCAGCGGAACGTTCAACCTCACCCGGATCAGCTCGGGCAAAAGCTGCGTCGTGGTCGCCACCCCGCCTGAGACGTAAAGCGAGACGCCTTTTTGGCGTGCGTAGTCGAGATACTCCGGCAGGGTGCGCGCCGGCACCGCGGCGTTGACGGCGATCAGGTTGGCGGCAGTAACCAGGAGGACGACCGCTTTGAAGTCGCTGGCGATATTATACGGCAGATTGCGTATCAGCGCCGCCGCGATCGCGTGGCTCGCCACGGTGCCGAGGCACAGCGTGTAGCCATCCGGCTCGGCAGTCGCCACGATGGCGGCTCCGATCGAGCCGCCGGCTCCGGCGCGATTCTCGATGACGATCGGCTGCTTCAGCGTCACGCTCGCCTTCTCGCCGACCATGCGGGCGGTGAGATCCGCCGTTGAACCCGCGCCGAACGGCACGATCAGCCGGATCGGCCGAGACGGAAAATCGTCCGCATAAGCCGAGCGCCCGGTCAAAGCCACACCGGCCATTGCCGCGAGCACGGCGCGCCGATTGGGCGTGGCAGCGAAGCGCAGCGGCCGTAGTATTATTTCACGAGCCTCAATCAGGGAAATGCGGAAGCGGCACTGCGCCGTCGAACGGCAAGGGCACCCGCGCGACATTGGCAGTCATCGACAGGATTGAATAAAGCCCCACGATCGCGATGAGGTCGATAATGCCCTGCTCGCCAAATCGTTTCAGAGCCCGTTGATACGTCGGCTCGCTGACCGACTTGTTGTGCTGCAACTCGATCAGAAAATCGTAGATGATCGCCTCATCCTCGGTCATGGTCGCCGGCCGCCGCCCAACCCGCAGATCCGCCGCTACTTCAGGCTTGAAAATGCGGTCCCGCTCCATGTCCTGCTGGTGCACATTCCAGACATAGTCGGCGCCCCAGCCGCGCGCGACCATCAGGCAGGAGAACTCGAACAGATAACCCTTGAACTGTGATTGATATGTCAGATAAACGCCGACTTCGTTGAGATTGCGCATCACTTCCGGACTGCGCAGGAGAATGCGGTAAGGACGTGAGGGCTCGTGGTTGCGGCTCGCGGTATACTGGTCGGACGCAACCTTCTGCTCAGGTGTCAGCTTGTCGAGATCGAGGGGCGGTAATCTTATCGTGCCGCTCACGTTTTGCTCTGCCGTGTTGCCGCCGGCGCAACGTCAGTCGGGCGCCATTGTCCCCTCGGCATTCATTGGCCAATTACGCAGTCACGTCAACCGAAAGCAAGGAACTCGCCGCGCGTCGACGCCAAGCCACGCAATCACGCCGCTTTGTCAGCTTCCCAGAATTCCAGAAATCTCGCCGGCATCGTTCGGTGTTGCATTTCGTCGCCGATGTCCGACGGTCCGAGAAGGTGAATCGCCTGCAGGCGTCGCACCAGCATGTCCGAATGCCGAGCGTACGCCGCGCAATGTCGCGTCGCTCTCGACCTTTGATTGCGGTCCAGGGTCAGTGCGCCGCGGCTTTCGTACAAAAAGCCGGCATGAGTGGCACGCAACGCAGCTCCGCGCGCGAAAACAATGCTCTTGTTGTGCGGCTGCGCGCTCGACCGTAGTCTCCGTCAGATCGGCAACGGGGAAGCGAGGTGCTGTCGTGAAGGTCTGCATGTTCCATTTGATGCCGTATCGCGACCTTCCGGCTGATTTCGCGCAGCGATACAACTCGGCCTATCTCGATCCGGTTTGGTTTGACGTCGCCAACTCGCGAAAAGTCAGCGCTTATTACAACGCCACGTTGAACGAACTCATCTTCGCCGCGAAAGCGGGTCTCCACGGGCTATGCACGAACCAGCATCACCAGAGCGTCTACGGCTTCATGGCCAATCCCAGCCTGATGGCTTCAGTGCTGGCGAAGCAGACCGAGGGCCAAAATGTCGCGATCATCCAGCTCGGTTCGACATTGCCGTCGACGACGCCGCCGACCCGCATCGCCGAGGAATATGCGATGCTCGACTGCATCAGCGAGGGCCGCCTGGTCGCCGGATTTCCAACCGGGCTGCCGACCGACGCCACCATCTCGAACGGCGTCATCCCGATCGATCAGCGGGAGCGCTTCCGCGAGGCCTTGGCGCTGGTGATCAAGGCGTGGTCGGCAAGAGAAATCTTCGCCTGGAACGGCAAGCATTACCAACTCGGCATGGTCAATCTGTGGCCGCGTCCGATTCAGCAGCCGCATCCGCCGATCTGGATTCCCGGTTCGGGTATCTCCGCCACCGCGGAATACGTCGTCGATCACGATTATTGCTTCTGCCAGCTCAGCTATTACGGCGCCAAGAATGCCGAACAGGCGAGCGATCGCTATTGGGAGTTGGTCGCCCGCAAGGGCCGCGACGACAACCCTTACCGGTTCAGCTTCCTGCAGCTCATAGGCGTCGCCGCGACCGACGCGGAAGCCGAGGATCTGTACGCCGAGCACGCCGAGTATTTCTTCCACAAGCTGCTGCATACGCCGCAATATTATCAAGCCGTTCCAGGCTGCCTGGAATACGACGCGCTGCGGCAGGCGCTCGCCGGCGCTAGCCGCTCAGCGCTCAACTTGCGGGCGCTCACGGCAAAGGATTTCTTCAGCCGTGGATTTGTCATCGTCGGCAGTCCCAAGACGGTGCGCGAGCAGCTCATGGACGGCATCCAGCGCTTGCGGATCGGTCACCTGCTGTCGCTGCTGCATTTCGGTTCGATGCCGACCGAGCTGTGCAAGTACAACATCGACCTGTTCGCCCGCGAGGTGCTGCCCCACATTGCCGGGTTGTGGGACGACCGGTACGAGGACAGATGGTGGCCGGAGCGTCTGCGCGCCAAATCGCCGGCGGCGGCGTTGGCCGCGGCGTCCTAAACGGGACGAACCAAGAGTCGGGTGGACCATCCGCAGCATGCGGCTACGGCAAGAGCTTATAGGCGCGACGCGCTCGTCGCGCCCCGCCGGCGCGGCGGTCAGCGCGAGACGCGTGCGAGTTCGTCGGCCGGCTTCCCGGTCGCCGCAGCGAGATAGCTCAAATCGACATAATTCGAGACTTTGGCGCTCATATCCGACTTGGTAAATCCAAAAGCTGGGCCTTGCTGGGCGACATTCGCCATCGTCCGGGTATCGAGCCGAACGTCCCAGATGCCGTGCTTCCACGCCTCGGTGATGACGTCTTGGTTCACGCCGGTATATTGGGCGATCATGGCCACGGCCTGATCCGGATTCTTGACGTAGAACGCGAGCGAGTCCGAATAGGCTTTGAGTACTTTCACCGCCATGTCGCGGTCTCTCAGGAAGTCACCATTGGCCGCGATGATCTGGTTGCCGGCGCCGTATTTCTCGGTGGTGTTGATGTCGCAGCAAGACGGGTAGTAGCCGTAACCTTCGACGACGGCGCGATCGATGATCGGGGACCACAGCACCAAGCCGTCGAGATCCCCGCTCTTGAGCGCCTGCAGCTCGGCCGGACCCGCCGGGGTCACATTGACCAGATTGACCTTGGAGAGATCGACGCCGTTTTCCTGGGCCGCCAGCGTGAAAAGGATCGCTACGTAACTGCCGGGCGGCCGCCCGATGCGCTTTCCTTCAAGCTCTTTCCAGGATTTGATATCCACGCCCTTGCGCATGATCAGGTTTTGGCCGCCCAACTGCTCGCCAGCGACGATCTTGACGTTGGCGACGTTCTGCTCGGCCATGACCGCCGGGCTTTGATAACCAAGCGTGCCGAGCTCGACCCCGCTTTGCAGGTTGCGCTGCATATCGGCATTGGTGCCGGCCGGCACGTATTCGACGCGAAAGCCGGCTTTCTCCGCGAACGGTCCCATGCCCCACAGCGGAACGGCGCTGACGCTGCGCGCCAACGTGATGCGGACGAGCCTCGGTTCGTCCGCCTGCACCCCCCATGCGCTGGCCAACGCCAAGGTGAAAAGCCCGAGCGCGGCCAAGGCCGCCGCATAACGTTTTGCCATCGCCCGCCCAGCGCCCCGTAAAGCTTGCATCTTGCCACTCCAGTCCCGAACGATTTGAAATTAGGACATAATGGCGGAGGAGTCATCCATCGGCGGCGCTGGTCTGTATTCTGATGAGGTACACCGCTTCACGTGTGCAACGACAGCGTGTTGCACGCCAAAGGAGTTGAAGAGTTTCAGCCGCCGTTGAGCAGTGGCAATTGTCCGGTGACGCAGGAAGCCGGTTGCCGAACAGAAAAACAGCGGCAGCCGTGACGTCGCGCGGCGTCACGGAACGCCCAATCGGCGCCAATCCGGCCGCTTCCGCCGGCTGCCAGCCCAAGCTGAGACAGTTGACACGGCTGCTGGCGGGCGCGTTGCGACGCGGCCTTGACGACGCTAAGAAAGCAGGACGCCACTCCCACCGGACCGTGCGATGCCCGACAAAGATCGAATCGTCGCCATCGAGGAGCACTTTTGGATTCCCGAGTTGCGCGATCGTTATTCCGGATCGCGGGGCATTGCCGCGCATACGCCGGCGCGTCAGCTCGACGATCTTGGCGACCTGCGCCTCCAGGACATGGACGCCGCCGGCATCGATATGCAGGTGATCTCGCACATGCAGCCGGGGACGCAGATTTTCGACGCCGAAACAGCCGTCACGCTGGCCCGCAAGGCCAACGATGCGCTCCATGCGGCGATCCGCAACCATCCGACGCGGTTTGCCGGTTTCGCCGAATTGCCGACCATCGATGCCAAGGCCGCGGCCGATGAACTCGAACGCACAGTGACGCGGTTCGGCTTCAAAGGCGCGCTGATCAATGGCCTCACGGCCGGAGCCTTTCTCGATGAAAAGCGCTTCTGGTGCATATTTGAACGGGCACAGGCGCTGGATGTGCCGCTCTATTTCCACCCCGGCATTCCGCACGCTGCCGTCACCGATGCGTACTATTCCGATCATCGACGCGGCGATTTCCCGTTCCTGTCGGTGGTGTGGGGATTTACGGCCGAAACCGCCCTGCAGGCGATCCGTCTGATCGTCGGCGGCGTCTGCGACGCCTATCCGAGGCTTAAGATAATTCTCGGCCACCTCGGCGAGACGATCCCGTTCACGTTGTGGCGTTGCGACTGGCTGGCCGAACACGTCGGCGGACGTTCTGGTTTCGCTGATGCGTTTCGCGAGCATTTCTACGTCACGACCAGCGGCAACTTCCAGCAATCGGCCCTGGCGTGCTGTATTGCCGAACTGGGCATCGACAAGATCATGTTCGCCGTCGATTACCCCTATAATGCCAGCGAACAGGGCATCGCTTTCGTCCGCGACGCGCCGATCGGCGATGCTGATAAAGCCAAGATCCTCCATGCCAATGCCGACCGCCTGCTGCGGCTTCCGGTATGATCGCGCCGGATGCTCGGTAAGCGCATGACCTCGGCCTGCGCCGGCGCGAAGCGAAGCCGTCTGGAGCTTGAAATGGACGTGATGCCGAATCCGATCGTCGGGGCCAATAAATTCAAGCTCGGCCTGTTCAACGCCAATTGCGATGGCGGTTTCGCGATCAGCACCGCTCCGGAGCGCTGGCGCTGCGAATGGGACGATGTTGTCAAAGCGTGCGTCCTGGCAGACGAGGCCGGCATCGATTTCATCCTTCCGGTTGCGAAATGGCGCGGGCTTGGCGGCACCGCCGACAATCTGGGCCGTTCCTTCGAGACGCTGACCCACAGCGCCGCGATCGGGGCGCTGACCCGACGCATCGGTCTGTTCTCAACGGTGCATGTTCCGCTCGCGACACCAGCCTTCGTCGCCAAGGCGATCGCGACGATCGACCATGTGACCCACGGCCGCGTCGGGCTCAACATCGTGTGCGGCTGGAACCAGGACGAATTCGATGTTCACGGCGTGACCATCGATTCGGAGCGCCGCTACGACCAGGGGCTCGAGTGGTTTCGGGTCTACGCCCGGCTGCTCGAAGGCGGGCCGCCGTTCGATTGGCAAGGCGACTTTTATAAATTCCGCGGACTGACGACCAACCCGCTGCCGCTGCAGCGGCCGCGGCCGCCGATCATGTCGGCCGGATTTTCGCCGAAAGGCCGCGATTTCGCGGCCCAAGCCGCCGATCTGCTTTTCACCTCGGTTTCCACCATGGAGCGCGCACCGGCCATTGTTAAGAGCGTCCGCGACTATGCGGCGCGTTACGGCCGCGAGGTTGCGGTCTTCACAACCTGCCATATCGTCTGCCGTCCGACGCGACCGGAGGCCGAGGATTTCTACCGCTACTATGCCGACGAGATGGCGGACCGGGAATTGCTTGCCTACATCGTGCGGCAAAAAGAAGCCACCAGCGGCAGCGATATCGCGAAATCCGATCGTCCCGACACCAATCCGCAAGCCAACAGGCGCAAGCGCGGCGAGATCTACCCCGGCACGTTTCCCGGCTGCTATACGATCGTCGGTACGCCGGACGATGTCGCCGACGAAATGATCGAGATGAGCGCGGCCGGACTCGCCGGCGCGTCCATCTGTTTTCTGGATTATCTCGCGGCCATGCCCTATTTCATCCACGAAGTGTTGCCGCGACTGCAGCGCGCCGGCTTGCGCGAAACTGCCGTGCCGCAGGCCGCCCTGTGAGCGCATCGTATGATCGCGTGCTCAGCGAGTGTTGACGCTACGGCGCAGCGCATGCCTGATGTGCGCGGCTGATCGTTGCCTTGAACTCGATGTCATGGCCCCGTAGGGTGTTGCGCGGGTACTCGGGGGCCCTTTCATGGCGCGCGATCCAGCGGTGAATCTGGTGTTCGCGCACAACACTCCGCGCTATCTCGCCACAGGTGTAGATCCCAACGATTTGCAACGATTGGTCGCGCGCATCGAGCGCTACGACGATTGGTGCCGCGTCTGGTGCGAAGAGGGATCGCGCCATGAAGCGCTGGCCTTGGAAGCCGCCGCCCGCGGCCGCCACGTGACCGCATCCGAAGCCAACTTGCGGGCGTCGATATACTACCATTACGGCAAGCATCTCTTCGCCCACGACCCGGGTCAATATCTCGCTGCCCATCAAAGCGTGTTGCGGTGCTATCAAGCTGCCGCCGCACACCTCGATCCGCCGATCGAACGGGTTACGATTCCTTTTGCCGGCACGACCGTCGTTGGCAATCTCCGCCGGCCGAAAGCTGTGGCGCGGCCCGCGGTCGCGATCATGCTGCCGGGACTCGATGCCTGCAAAGAAGAGCTGCACGCATGGTGCGATGCCTTCGTCAAGCGCGGACTGGCGACGCTGGCCATCGACGGGCCGGGGCAAGGCGAGACGGCGTTCCGGCTGCCGATCACGACCGCGTGGGGCAAGGTCATCGGCGCCGTACTCGATGTCCTGGAGCAACGCGGCGACGTCGACGGTCATAACGTCGCGGTGGTCGGTCAAAGTCTTGGTGCGCTGTATGCACCGCTGGCCGCGGCGTTCGAGCCGCGCATCAAGGCTTGCGTATCCAACTGCGGCCCGTTCGATTTCGGCGCGGTTCTGCCGACCATGCCGGCCGCCTCGCAGGAAACGTTCCGCATCAGAAGCCATGCACAATCCCTGGCTGAAGCGTACGAAATCGCGCGCGGATTGACTCTCGAAGGCGTGGCGCAGCAAATCAAGTGTCCGCTCCTGGTGGTGTACGGGGCCGGCGACATGATGATCCCGCTGGCCGAAGGTGAGCGCCTGACACGCGCCGCCGCAGGGCCGACCGACTTCGTCGTCTTCGAAGAAGGAAATCACGTATGTTTCAATATCAGCTACAAGTTCCGGCCGCTGACGGCCGATTGGACCGTTGAGCGCTTGCAAACAAATCTCCACTGACCGACTTCGCCCGATCGCAAAAAGCCACGAGGACGCACATGACAGGAGCTGGCGCCTATACGCTGCCGAATGCATACGGTGTCGGCAGCACCGACTACCTGGCCGGCATCAACTTCGAGCGCATGCGCGCGGAGCGGTTGCGCAAAGCTCAGGCCGCGCTCAAGCGACACAACATCGCGGCCGCATTGTTGGTTCGCCATGAGAACATCCGCTATACGGTTTCCGTCAAAGGCCACGCCTTTTGCCCGCAACTCAGCTACGCGTTGGTGTTCGCCGAGCATGAGCCGATCCTGTACGAGCTCGGCGACATGGTGGAACATCAGAAGCTGTATTGTCCGTGGCTCAAGCCCGAGAACATCCGCTTTTCATATTCCTGGCTCGACTCCATCTGCGGCCCGGAAGGCGTAAAGCAGGAAGCCAAGAACTTCGCCGCAGCCATTGCCGCCGACCTGAAAGCCAACGGCGTGTTCGGCGAGCGCATCGGTGCCGATGCCCTCGACGAGGCGGGCCGCGCGGCCTTGCGCGCCGACGGCGTCGAACTGATCGACGTGAAGCCGGCGATCATGGAAGCGCGCCGGTGCAAGACGCCGGACGAAGTCGCCTGCATCGAGACCGCCATCGCCATCTCCAACAACGGCTACAGCAGCTTCACGGAATTCAGGCCGGGCCTGCGGGAACGCGACGGCGGCGCCGCCATGCACCAGGCCATGATCCGCGCCGGAGCCGAATTTGCCTCCGGCGGCGTCCGGTCAAAACTGAACACCTATGACGTCTATCACCACGGCAACACCGACCGGATCGTGGATGCCGGTGATCTCGTCGTCGTCAATACCTGCGGCACGACTTTCGCCGGCTACCGGGTCTGCATCTATCGCAGCTTCATCGTCGGGCGCAAACCGAATGCCAAGGAACGCGACTTCTATTCGCGTTGCCGCGACCGGGTGTACGGCGTAATCGACGCCATCAGGCCCGGCGGCACGACCGCGGAAGCGGCCAAGGCGCTGCTGCCATCAAATCATTGGGGTTACCCGGCGGAACAATCCTTGGTGGTGGCCGAAGTCGGCCACGGCATCGGCATGACATATGAGGAGCCGGTCATCAGCCGGATTTGGTCGCTCGATCATCCGCAGGTGCTCGAACCCGGCATGGTTATTGCCGTGGAATGCCGCGAGGGCGAATGGGGTTACGGCGGGGTGCGGCTGGAGGAAATGGTGCTTGTGACCGAAACCGGCACGCGCATCCTCAGCAATTGGCCCTCGGAGGCGATCATTCCGGTGGCGAGCGTGCTCGACTGACGCGGACCGCAACGGGGGCGATCTGGAGCAGACATGATGAGGACGCGACGGTTCGTCACCCCGCAAAACAAGGACAAGGCCGCCGACGTCATCGCGCCGTTCGCCGGCGTCAACCGGGACGTCATCGACGAAGCGTTGAAGCACGCCACCTTGGACTACCGCGTCGACGTGGCGACCGCAGTCGCGGTCGCCAAAGAAGGACCGAAATTCGGCTTCACCAAAGCCGATATGAGCGACAAGGTGCCATCCTACTTCGACCTCACTGATCTGGCGGAGGCGACCGGCCTGCCGCCTGATCACGCGGGCCACTTGCGGAAACAGGTCTGTCGTGAGCCAGGGTAAGGCCCAGCATCGCCGAGCCATGGGCCCGGAGCGCGTACGGTGACCGCCCCGAACGCGATTCAGAAAAGCCTGCCGGCGGCGCCCTCGAGGTCGTGGCGAGTGTCGCTTTCGGCAACCCGGCTCGGATGCGAGCGGCTGGCGCGGCGCGCGTTTCTCCCCGTAATGCTGCTGGCGGCCTGGCAATATGCATCCTCGGCCGGCTTGTTTGATCCGAGCTTCGTCCCCTCCCCGGCCACCGTGCTTGATTCGTGGCGGCAATGGATCTTCGGGCCGCGTTCGGCACTGGCCTGGTATTCCGGAACCTGGCTCGAATATGTCTATCTCAGCGCCTGGCGCGTCGCGGTCGGGTTTGCCATTGCGGCGGTGCTCGGCATCGGCATCGGCGTCCTGATCGGATGGTTCGAAACCGTCAAGGACCTGCTCGACCCGCTGGTGCAGGGCTTGCGCCCGATTCCGATGACTGCGTGGCTGCCGTTCGCAACGTTCATGTTCGGCATTCGCGAGGGCGCCGCAATCTTCCTCATCGCCATGGGCTCGTTCTTCCCGATCGTGGTGAGTTGCACCCACGGCGCCGAGCAGACGCCCAAGAACCTGGTCCGCGCCGCGCTGATGCTGGGAACGCCGCCGCGCCGGCTGCTGCTGCGGGTGGTGCTGCCGTCGGCGCTGCCGTCGATTTTCAACGGCCTGCGCGTCGGCCTCGGCATCGCCTGGGTTCTGGTCATCGTCTCGGAAATGCTCGCGGTCAAAGGCGGGATCGGCTACGCCATGTGGACGGCCTATCAGTTCGTGCGCATCGACCTCATTATCGCGGCAATGTTCACCATGGGCCTGCTCGGTCTGATCAGCGACAGGCTACTCCTCCTTCTGAACCGGAGACTGTTACGGTGGAACACGGGGTTGCGGGCCCGCTGACCCGGAGCGCCGCCGGTCGAATCGAATGTCAGGCGATTCACAAGGCTTATCGCGATGCCGCTGGCGGCCGCGAAATCGTCGCACTGGACGGCCTGACCCTCGATATCGAACCGCGTGAGTTCTTGACACTGCTCGGTCCGAGCGGCTGCGGCAAATCGACGTTGCTCAACATACTCGCCGGCTTCGAGAAGCCGGACACCGGGCGGGTGCTCCTCAACGGCGTTCCGGTGAAAGGCCCCGGTCCCGACCGCGGCGTCGTCTTTCAGGACTATGCGCTCTTCCCATGGCTCAATATCCAGCAGAACGTCGAATACGGACTGCGCGAGAAGGGCCTCGGCAAGGCGGAGACGCAGGCCATTGCCCGGCGCTTCCTGGCGATGGTCGGGCTCACCGGCTTTGAGCGGCGTTTCCCGCACGAACTGTCCGGCGGCATGCGCCAGCGCGTCGCGCTGATCCGCGTGTTGGCGATAGACCCGCAGATCCTGCTGATGGACGAGCCTTTCGCTGCCGTCGACGCGCAGACCCGCGCTATCCTGCAGGAAGAGCTCGAGCGATTGTGGATGCAGACACAGAAGACCGTAGTCTTCGTCACCCACGGTGTCGATGAAGCGATCTACCTGTCCGATCGCGTCACGGTCATGACGGCGCGGCCGGGTCTCATAAAGGCGATTTTGCCGATCAACCTGCCGCGGCCACGCGATCCCACCTCTGACACGTTCAATCGGTACCGGCGCGACATCACTCAGCTCATCGAGGTCGAAGCGCGCAAGGTGTTTGACGCGGCCTCCTGATGGCAATCTGGCGGCAATCGACCGGCGCCCGGCATCGCCCTCCGCGCGCGGGCGGCGGATCACGTCATGACATTCGCAATGGCTGCGGAACTGCGGCGCTGCGCCAGGTCCGCTGTCTGAGGTCTTGATCATGATGTCGATGCGGCCGAGCGCCGTCGCCGCCTGCTCGACGAAATTCTTCGCGTCGGCATCCTGGCGCAGGTCGGCGGCGATCGGCACGATCTTGCGCCCGGTCGCCGCGGCGATTTCCTTTGCCGTCGCGGCCAACGCGACGTCGACGCCTTCCTGGGCAAGGGCAAACGCGATGCCTCTGCCGATGCCTTCGCTGCTGCCGGTGACCGGCGCCGTCATGCCGTTGAGTTTCAGATCCATTCGCGGCTTCTATATTGCCAATCTTGAAAACAAGCGCCGTGGATTGTCATCGGCAATCCGGCTGACATCGGCCGCGCTGAAGCCGGCCGCCCGCAAACTGGCGAGTGGCTGAAGATCGGCGGGCGGAAACGAATAATCGGTGCCTAGCACCAGGCGATCCATGCCCACAAGGTCGGCGAGAAATCGAAGTGCCTTGGCGGCATGGACGATGGTGTCATAGGCCATCATCGGCGCGTAGGCGGACGGCGCCCGCTGCGCCACGTCGCCCTGCGCTTGCCGATCCATCCGCATATGCATGATATCGAACCGACCGGCGAGATAGGGATAAGCGCCGCCGCCGTGCGAGAGCACCAACGTGAGCTGCGGAAAACGGTCGAGCACGCCCGAAAACAATAGCGAGCCTACTCCGAGCGTGGTGTCGAATGTGTACTGGGTTGTTTGCGCGAGCGCGAACCTTGCGGCGCGCGGCGCCGGCCCGGCCAAGACCGGATGAATGAGCACCGGCAGTTTCAGGCGCTCCGCCTTCGCCCAAAGCGGATCGAGCGACAATTCTCCGATATTGGTGCCCTCCACATTCGCCGATATCATCACGGCCACTGCGCCGAGCCCGATCGCGCGCTCCAATTCCTGCGCGGCGTCATCGCCATTGGGCAGCGGAACCGAGGCGACGAAACCGAACCGCCGAGAGTGATCGCGACACCATTGCCCAAGCGTGTCATTGAGAATGCGGTGCCACGAAACGCTGTGCTCGCGCGGCAATCCATAGCCATAAATATCCGGCCAGGTCGCCACCAGCTGAACGTCGAGACCCTGCTCATCGAGCCACGCCTTACGCGCCTCGACCGGCTCGACGAGTTGGGGAAAGAACGAGCGTACCTGGAACCCGTAGGAGAATTCCAGCGCCGGAGTTTTTCTTCCGGGCGGCTCAAGCAACCGCACGCCGATTTGACTGCCGCGTTCACGCACGGCTGCGACCAGGCTTTGCGGAATATAATGGGAATGGGCGTCGATCGGCATCGTGAATTACCTCGCAGCGAAGGCGATACGCGACGCCCCGCTTCGATCAGCCGCCAGATGCGTGGCGAGCGAGCGGCGACACGTCATGCGGCTCGACGCCGTCCTGACGCGACACCTGGAGAGATCGTTAGCATACATACAATTTTCGAAACAAGGCAAGTGCTGGCCGCCGCCCGACGGCGAAGCGGATACACCCGCGACCCTTCATGGGCGAGGAACGCATGAAATTATTCGTCGCGATCGCGCGGGTTTCGGCACCGCGATCATTCCAGCAAGAGCTGATCGTCGGCGAGTTCGCTGCCCTCCTTGCGGCGGAACAGCCTGAGCAGATCCGTAATCGTCATTTCGGCGCGCGCCGCACCGCTGATGTCGACGGTGATGTGCCCCTGGTGCAGCATTATGATTCGATTTCCGAGCTCGAGCGCCTGGCGCATGCTGTGGGTCACCATCACGGTGGTGATGCCGAGTGTCCGCACCACCTCGCCGGTCAGTTTCATGACCAATTCGGCGGCGGCGGGATCGAGCGCGGCGGTGTGTTCGTCGAGCAGGAGCACCTTGGTATGTCCGAGGGTCGCCATGACCAGCGCCAATGCCTGACGTTGTCCGCCGGAAAGCAAGGAGACCCGATCGTCGAGGCGCTTCTCCAAGCCGAGGCCGAGCAGCGCCAGGCGCTCTTTCGCAAGCCGCCGGACCTCCGCCGTTATGGCGGCGCGAAATCCCCGCGGCGAAGTGCGCGCGGCAGCTATCGCGACGTTTTCGATGATCGACATGTGTTCGCAAATGCCGGCCCGCGGATCCTGGAACATGCGGGAAATCTTGGCGGCGCGGCGGTACACCGGCCAGGACGTCATATCGACGTCGTCGACGATGACCCGTCCGTCATCCGGCTTCAGCTCGCCGGCGAGGATATTCAGCAGGGTCGATTTGCCGGCGCCGTTCGAACCGATCATGGTCAGGAATTGTCCGCGCGGGACCGACAGATTGATGCCGCACAGCGCGCGATTTTCCAGCGCGGTGCCCTTGTTAAAGGTGATTTCGACGTTCTCGACGACGATCATTTCACGGCCCGGCTGGTGCGCCTCGCGAAGGCGAACCTTCGTCCCGGCAGATACAGGGCGATGGCGACGAGGACAGCCGTCACGACGTTGACATCCGACGCAGTCAGGCCAATGGAGTTCGAACTCAGAGCCAGCGCGATGGCGAGCCGATAGACGATCGAGCCAAGCACGCAAGCGAGCGTCAGCAGCGGAACAAGCCTTGATGGCATCAGGGCCGTACCGCCGATGACCGAGGCCAGCGCGACAACGATCACGCCGATGCCCATCGAGACATCGGCCGCGCCGAGCATCTGGGCGAACAGCGCCCCGCTCAAAGCCGTCAGGGCGTTGGCGATGCCGAGGCCGGCAACGATCATCAAGTTGACGCGAACGCCATTGGCCGCCGCCATCCGCGGATTCGCGCCGGCCGCCCGCATCGCCAGCCCTATGCCGGTGCCGAGAAACAGATCGACCAGGACCTTGCAGACCACGACAACGATCGCAAGAACCACGACAGGTACGTAGAGCGACGGAATTCCGAGCCGTTCCCAGAATGTGTAGACCGTGGGAACGTTGATAAGTCCGATGTTTGGGCGTGCCATGATCCGCAGATTGATCGAATACAGCGCGATCGCCGTCAGAATGCTGGCAAGAATATGCATGATGCGCAGCTTGATATTGAGGAACGCGGTGGCAAAGCCAGCCAGGCATCCCGCCCCCATCGCCGCAAGCGTGGCGAGCCAGGGATCGATGCCTGACACCATCAATTTCGCGGCCACTGCGGCTCCCAAGGGAAAGGAGCCTTCAACCGTCAGATCGGGGAAATCAAGAACGCGAAAGGTGACGTACGAACCGAGAGCGACCAGTGCAAAGGCCAGGCCGGTTTCGAGAGCCCCAACCAGCGCATACAGGTTCATGGACGATCATCCAGGATTTGCCGACGACTTGTGCGCTCCGCCGCTCGTTCCCGTCGGTCAAGCGCACTCAGAAGACGTGAGCCGCTTTTGCCAACAGCTCGGGCGGAACTGTTACGCCCATCTTCTCCGCCGAGTCCTTGTTGATGTAGAGTCCCAGCGAATTGGGTAGATCCTTCATGAAGACGACGTCCAGGTCGCCGGGCTTTGCACCGTTCAAGACCTTTTCGGTCATATCCGCGGTCGCCATGCCCATCTGGAAAAAATCAAAGCCGACGGTCGCGATCGCACCGCGCTGCACGCTGCGTCGCTCGGCGGTAAACAGAGGGACCTTGGCATCCTGGGCGATCTTCACCAACGTCTCGAAGGCGCCGTAAACCGTCGTATCGTTCGGCACAAAAATGGCGTCGACCTTGCCAACCAGATTTTGACCGGCAGCCGGAACATTGTTGAGCCCCATCGCCGCCGACTCGAGGACGGTAATGCCCATTTTCGGAGCAATGTCCTTGATGCTTTCGACGGTCGATCGTGAATTGTCGAGGCTCGGGTCGTAGACCAGCCCCAACGTCTTCAGGTTCGGTACGATCTGCTTCACTACGTCGAGTTGCCGCTCGGTCGGAACCAGGTCGCAGACCCCGCTGGCATTGCCGCCCGGATGGGTGAGCGACGTCACCAGCTTGGATTTGATCGGGTCCGTGACCGTCGAGAAAACGATCGGAACATCTTTGGACGCCGCCACCGCGGCCTGACTGGTCGGCGTCGTGATGGTCACGATGACATCCGGATTGTCACCGATGAATTCGCGGACGATCTGTTGCGCGGTTCCGAAGTTTCCTTGTGCGCTCTTGAAATCAATCTTCATGTTCTTGCCGTCGACATAGCCGTGGTCGGCAAGGCCTTTGAGCAGGCCGTCCCGCACCTCAAGCAATTGAGGCGTATCGTTCATCGTGATGATGTCGACTTTCTTGACGGTCTGAGCGCTTGCCGACGTTGCGATCGTCCCGGCAAAAAACAGCACCGCAAGACTGCCAGCCCGTCCGGTCATGGGTTGTCCCCGTTGCCAAGATTGTTTGCGTACAAATAAGTTTCAAGCTTATCGGCTTCTTTTCAAAAGGCAAGTGGCCCTTCAGCGGCTGCCCCTCTGACAGGCCGCAATGTGCCTTCAAAGTGGTCGCTGTGCTTCGATCGGCGCTGACCGCACTAGTCGGCCGCCGCAGCGCCACGCCGGCATTGCACGGCGGCGCACGCGTGCTCGACATTCGACGGCGTACAGAGCCCAAACCTCAGGCGCGGTCTTGGCCGCACAGATCGACGGCTGTCTGCGCATAAAGCCTGGCCCCGAGGATCATGTTTTCGATCTTCATGGCGTACTTGCCGGCGCCCGAGCTGACGCCTGGCCCGTAGGTCAGCGACGGAATGCGCATCTCGTTGAAGCAATTGATGTCGCGCCACATGCTGGACGCCGGAATCGGCGCCGGATTCGGGTCGGTGCCGAGAATCGCCCGGTGCGAGCGCGTTATCGCGCTCTTGAGCGGCTCGACCTTTTTCGAGTCGGCTTCGAAGGCCGGCCGGTATGCATAGAGCTCGACTTCGCCGGCGAGCCCGGCATCGCTCATCAGACGACGCAGGTCCTCGCGAATATCAAGCGGCTCCTGAATTGGCGTGATGCGGACATCGACGTAGATTGCGCATTGCTGCACGGTCTTGGTGATCTTCCAAGGCACGCCGCCGCGGATGGCGCCGATATTGACCTTGGGCACCATGATTCCTCCGACGCATTCGTAACGGTTCTTCTGTTCGTATTCTGCGCTCCATTGTTCGATGCGTTGAATGAGCGCCGTCATGCGCACGATGGCGCTGGGATTTTCGGCAAGCGACGTCGGCCGCGCGATGTAAGGCGTGTAGATCGGATAGTCGTTGCCGAACACCGTGACCTTGAAGAATGCCTTGCCGGCTTCTACGCCGACGATGCCGAAGTCGGTGCCTTCGGCCACCAGGGCGTAATCCGCTACGCCGCCGTGCGTAATCGCGTAACGGGTGCCCGCCTCCTTGGCGATGTAGTCCGGCGGCTGGAACTCATCGACCGGTTCGACGCCGATTTCGCCGACCACCGCCATCAGCAGGAGATCGCCTTTAAGCTTCGCGCCGCTGTCCTTGATGGCCTTCGCGGCCAATAGCCATGTCGCCATCGGACCCTTGTCGTTGACGATGCCGTTGCCGACCAGCATATCGTCTTCGCGCCACGCGCTATGGAACACAGCGTCGCTGGCGTGCCTTGACGCCCACCATTCCTCTTGGTGGACGGCCGTATCCATGTGGCTGTTGAAGCAAAGACTGCGGCCGCCGCCGGAACCGGGAAGCGTGGCCAGCACATTCGGACGGTCCGGGTACAGTGCGACCTTGCGGGCATCAAAGCCTTCGCGACGGAGCCAGTCCTGTACGTAATCGGCAACCGGCCCCTCCCGTCCCGTGGGACTGTCGATGTTGCCGAGATCGAGCGCAACTTTGACGAGCTCGTCGGCCGCTATCTTGGCGAACACGCGTTGCGGATCGATATCCATTGGGCGGTCCATGGGGAAGTTTGTTGCGTTGGCTTTGCCGGGACAAAACGCTTCGCCGCCCGGGAAGGCTTTGCCAAGACATCCAGGCTTCTCGCGCGCGCCGTCATCTTGACCGCGCCACCACACCGTGGTTGCACATTTGCATTATTGTTAGCATACACACGAATATCGACGCGCCGCAAATCCCGCCGGCGCGAACAGAAATCATGCCGGTCGCTTTACCGCCCGCGCCCCGCGATTTTCGCGAAGCACGCCGCATGTTCGACATGGCCGCCCCGACTGGGGCGGCGGACGACACCATGCCTCGATAATCCGGCGACGCGTTATCGATAGCGGCTTTTTCTAACTGAGCTTTCTCAAAAGCCTTGCCACCGTCCGCCGCTCTTCCTCGGTGAGCGGCGCCACCGTGGCGGCGGTAATCTTGGCGGCAACGAGGATCGCGGCCTTGGTCACCTTGCGGCCGCGGTCGGTCAACGCCACCGCGCGGCGACGGCGATCCTTCGGATCCGCGAGCGCGGTGACAAAGCCGCGTGCGCCCAGCCGATCGACCACGCCTTTGATGGTGGCGGCATCGAGAAAGATCAGCCGGCCGAGATGGTTCTGCGAACAGGGCCCGACTTCGTGCAGTTTGGCCATCGCCGCAAACTGGGTCTGGGTCAAGCCTTCGATCATGTCGGCGGTGAAGATCGAGGTGTGCCGCTGCATGGCGATCCGCATCAGAAACCCGACCTGATCGTCGAGCACATAGGATCCGTGCCTGGCCGCAGGCGGCGACACAACCTTCAATCTATCGCGCTTCATGGTCGGCCGGTTCTCAGAGGCGGCACCGTATCGGACCATGACCGGGATTGCGTCCTGGTGAAAGGGCTAATCCGGCCCGAACGAGGGGATGAGGACCGCGAGCAACAGAGCGCTCGGCCCAATCTAGCCTCGCGCCACAGCCCTGGCGGCGTCGCCGACCGCCTCCACCGACATATCGGTGTCGAGGAAGCAGACGATCCGGCACGGGCAGCCTTCCAGTCCCTCGTAGCGCCACGGAAATGCGCCGATCAGGCAGCGCTGGCCCAGCACCATGTCGACGTCGCCGCCGATATTCTCGGCGTGCAGCAGTCCTTCCTGGAAGGCCCAGCTGTGGAACGGAAACATGTCCTGCGACACGCGGCGGCCGGATTTCTTGTGGGTGTATTCGAAGGTTCCGAAAAACTCCGCCGGCGTCTTGCCGTGCTTCTTTGTGAACTCGTCGGCGAGATCGGGACGCATCCGGCGGATCGACGTGTTCATGGCGTGGTCGCAGGAACCGGTATCCATGCCCCACCATTTGATCTTCTTCCGTAGCATCCAATGCAGCGTATCGAGATTGGGACCGGGGTGATAGCAGAAGTACTTCACCAGATCCTGCTGCTGCTGGCCTTCGTAATGACGATGCCAGCCGGTGTGCAGAATGAGAATGTCGCCCTCGCGGATATCGGCGCCGGCCAATTCGATCATTTCCGGGGTAATCACCGCCCAGTCGTGCATGTGCTTCGAGATATCGACGATGACGCCGCGATTGACCAGATAATCGAGCGGCAATGACGCCATATCGCCTTTGCGATTGTCGGTCGCGTGCATCGCGCCATCGAAATGGGTTCCGACGTGCAGCGCCGTATCGATGCGCTGGGCTACGATCATCTGGGTCTGCAAATTCTGCGCGTAATACATCTTGTTACCCGCATAGCCGACCCAGCCCGGGGTATGCACGTTCATGACATGCGACAAGTCGACTATTTTCATCAGCTTTGCTCCTGTGGTTGCTCTCGCCCGAACCAGCCAGCCCGGATTGGCCTCGACGATCGCCGCCGTTCCGGGGCCGAGCAGCCGGCCTTACGCACCTCCGCAGGGCATCGAGATCCGACGGAGGGGTCGATCATCCGTGCCAAGCGCGATGCGATCCCCTGGGACCGGCCCGGCAGCCAGCTGCAGAACTGCGATCGTCATGGCCGACAGATTGTTTGTACGCAAATGAGTGTTGGTTTATTGCTATCGGGCTACGTTGGAAAAGACAAGACCGAACCTACGGCGCATCGGGCTCGTCCATGCAGCCACAAGGTTCTCGGGAATTTTGCCGGGCATGCGCGCGATCAGGAAGCCGACCGGGTCGAACACACACATCAGAGCAAGTTTGTGCGGCGCTTCGGACTTTGACGGATCAAGAGAGCGGAAAAATGAGCCTTGTCATTGAGAATGCGCGTCTTCGAGGCACGGCGGAGCTGCTCGACATCCTCATCGACGGCGAGCGTATCGCCGCGGTCGGAAAAGACCTCCTGACCGGCGGCGCAGTGCCGCTCGACGTCGCGGGAAGCCTGGTGGTGCCGGGCCTTTTCAATCTTCATTTTCATGCCGACAAGTGCCTCCTTGGCGAGATCATGCGTCCGAATATTTCCGGCACGCTTCCCGAGGCCATCGAGATCACCAACGACTTCAAACGCAACTATGACCCGCCGGAAGTCGCCCGCCGCGCCGTACGCGCAATCGAAACCGGCGTCATCAACGGCACCACTTTCTTCCGGCTTTTTGCCGACGTCGGGACAATCGGCGGCCTTCGCGCGGCACGCGGACTGCTGCTGGCGCGGCAGCAAATGAAGGAGTTCTGCACCGTCCAGGTCGTCGCCTTCCCGCAAGAAGGCATAGTCCGCGATCCCGGCGCGGCAGACCTCATGGAGGAGGCCATCCGGGAGGGCTGCGATATCGTCGGCGGGCTACCCTGGTACGAATACACGGACGAGGAGGTGCGGCGCCACATCGATATCTGCTTTGGCATCGCGCGGAAATACGATCGCGACGTTCACATGCTGGTCGACGACACCGATGACGCCAACTCGCGCAGCCTTGAATATCTCGCTCTCAAGACAATGCGCGAGGGCTTTCATGGCCGCGTCACAGCGAGCCACTGCGGCGCCATGGCCGGCTATAACGATGTCTACGCCGCCAAGGTTGTCGACATGGTAGCGACCGCCGGCATCACGATCTCGGTCAACGCGCATATCAACCTGGTTTGCTCGGCCCGGCTCGACCGCGAGCCGAAGCGTCGCGGGATTGCGCGCGTCAAGGAGCTGCTGGCGCGCGGCGTCAACGTGGTCACGGCTCAGGACGACGTGAACGATCCGTACTATCCGTTCGGCAAGCCTGACCCCATGGAATGTGCGTCGATGATCGCGCACGTGGCCCAACTGACGCTGCCCCACGAACTCGAGCATGTCATGGACATGATCACGGCCAACAGCGCGAAGGCCGCCCGTGTCGACCGGTATGGCATAGGGCCCGGCGCCGTTGCCGACATTGTCGTCCTGGGCGCGGATACCGTGCATGAAGCGCTGCGCACACAGGCGCCGCGGCGACATGTTTTCAAGAATGGGCGCGAGGTCGCTCGTTCCCATCTCAGACAGGAGCTGCTCAGATAACGGTGTCGGGCAGCCGTGACGATTAGGCCTTGCAACAAGTCTCAAGTTTCCAGCGATCAAACACTCCGAAGATCGGGCGTCCCGATCAGCCTCGCGCCGCAACATGCGCAAAAGATCTCCGATTTCCAATATTGGAGAAAGAGCGGACTCACCGCGAACGGGTGATCACTTCGCACTTTGGACCCAATAGCGACATTGCGCCGAGCGTTCGCCTAACGGGACTTATGGAATGTTCGGGTCATCATTCTGGCTTGATATTCGCAGCTTTAATCACCTTGGCCCATTTCTCGGTCTCGTCGGCGATGAGCTTGCCGAAGTCTGCCGGCGAACCCGCAATCGTAACGCCGCCCAAATCGGTGAGCCGCGCCTTCATCGTCGGGTCGGCGAGGCCCGCGTTGACCTCCTTGTTGATCTTGTCGATGACCTCGGCAGGCGTACCCGCCCGTGCGGACAGGCCGTACCAGCTGCTTACCTCATAGCCCGGTACGAACTCGCCCACAGTCGGCACATCGGGCAGCGCCGCCGAGCGCGCAGCTGTCGTTACCGCCAGCGCGCGCAGCTTCCCGGCCTTGATGAACTCAATTGACGAGGGCATCGTTGCGAACGAGACTTGTACCTGTCCTCCCAGCAGATCGGTGAGCGAAGGCGCTGAGCCCTTGTAGGCAACGTGAACCATGTCGACGCCGGTCATTATCTTGAACAGCTCGGCAGACAAATGGACCGATGTGCCGACGCCGGGCGACGATGCATTGATCTTGCCCGGATTGGCTTTGGCGTAAGCAATGAACTCCGGGACCGTTTTGGCCGGAAGAGATGGATTGACCACCATGACGTCGGGAATGCGCATGATAGCCGCGATCGGCGCGAGGTCGCGGATGAAATTGAAATTAAGCTTTTCATAGAGTGTCGCGTTGATCGCGCCCGTGGGCGAGACAAAGAGAATCGTGTAGCCATCGGACGCCGCATTGATAACGGCCTCGGTGGCGAGGTTGGTGGCCGCACCCGGCCGGTTTTCGATAACGAACGGTTGTCCAAGGTGATCGGACAGCCATTGGCCCATCAAGCGCGCGGTGATGTCGTTGCCGCCGCCGGGAGCAAACCCGACGATCAACCGTACCGACCGGGTCGGATAGCCCTCTGCGTGTGCGGCTAGCGATACCGCCGACAGCGCGGCGGCGCCCCCTGCTAGGTGCAGAAATTTTCGACGGGGAAGTTTCATAAATCTCTCCCAGCGTGGTCGCGCGATACGCACGAGGACGCTCAATATGTGAATGATGAAGCTGAGAACTCCTGCCGACAGCAGCTACGCCGCCCATTGTTATCATCGGGAGTTCGACACGTCCCGCACAGGTACCATCATGCTACTCGAAATGATTGCGCTGCGGGAGGCCGTGCCTGGCCCATTTCTACCGTTCGCGGCGGTGCATCAATTCGACCGTTGTTGGGGGCTAAGCAGACATCACGCGGACGTCGCCAATCGGCGGCGTTTGACCCAACTCAGACATTGCTCCTACAACTCATTGCGGCGGACACCAGAGCGCCTGCGCCTTCCCCTGTGAGCACGCTCCTCTTCTTTGGCGCTGGGTGCGATGCCGAATAAGCGACCGAAGTATTGCAACTCGTTGTTTGGTCGCGGAGGGCCATTGGCGACCAAAAAAGACCGGCAAATGGCATCAAAACAATTCGTTCCGATAATTATCGGCGATGAATTTCTCGATCTTTCCCAGTGGCTCGTGCGGACGCCGCCGGTAAATGACCTGTGCGTAGCTTGGGAAGACGGCCCGTTCGATCTGACTTGCCGAGTTCCAAAGACCAGCGCGCTTAAGCGCCTTCCCGCAATGGAAGAAGACCTCATCCAGCGAAAATGACGATCGCAAGCTTCGGCTGTTTGCCCTCAACAGCCATGCTGGCAAGGACCGTAGGGTCGCGTGTGATGGTAGCGTGTCCGGATGCCCGCATCACCTCATCAACGCCGCGTTGGCTCCATGTCCGCTTTCGGGCCCGCGCATAGCGAACATTGCCGCAATACGTCTGCTGGCTCCAGGCGGGCGGGAAAGATTTCGCCTCTGTTCGTATTTGGCCTCTGTTCGTATTTGGCCGCAGAAGTCCATGTCAAGCTGTAGGAAGATTTGTGGGTAACAAGACCACTAAACTAGGCGGTGCCGCAGGGCTCTCCTTGACCGGCAACGGCGCATTCGCGCTATGGCGTCCAGGCTTTCGCCTGCGCGACGATGGCCGCCCGGTCGAAATCGTTACAGCCGGCGAGAAATTTCGATGTGTAGGCGGCGGTTGCCGGTTCGGTGCCTTTCAGCGTACCCAGCGTCGTGTAAGCGGTGCGCGTGTTCTGCCAGTTCGCCGCTATGAAATCGCCAAGGGGCGAATTTTCGGGCTGGCCCTCAAGCGCCCTCTCAAGGAAGCGATCCATGACGTGAACACCGTTGTTCAGCGCTGTGGCGTCGTCCGCGCTGGCGGGTTTCGTGGTCGGAAACTCATCCCATAATATGCTGACGGCGGCAGCCCTGTTGGTCGTCGTAAAGACCAAGCCCTTGGTCATGGCGCGGCAATAGCCCGCGACTTCGCCCGGGTTCGCCGTTGCGAACGCCGCCGATGTCGCCAGCGTCGTGCCGACCATCTCGTCTTGCAGCGGAATGCTGACAACGCGCAGCGTCAGTCCGGTGTTCTCAGCCGACGCCAGCATCGCGTCCCACATCACCAGCGCGTCGATCTTGCCGCTCCGCAGCGCCGCGACCGCCGAGGGTCCGGCGCCGGTCGCAATCGCGGTGTACTGGTCTGGCGTGATGCCGACCTCGGTCAGGTTCTGCTTCAACGCCAAGCCGCCGCCGGCCCCAAATGACGGCGCCCCGATGGTCTTGCCTCTCAGGTCGGCGAGACCGCGGATCGGCGAGTCGGGCAGCACAACCAGGAAGGTCCCGGGATTGCGTTTGAGATTGAAGAACGAGATCAGATCGCCGCCCTGCTCACGCACCGACAGGATCGCGTCGCCTGCGGTGGTGCCGACCTGGGCGTTGCCGGACTGCAGCAGCTGCGCGGAGATCATTCCGGTCTGGGTGTTTTGTATGTCCACGTCGAGCCCTTCCGCGGCGAAGAAGCCGAGGTGCTTGGGCACCGCATAAAGGAACACCTCCTCGCCGACGCCCATGATCGGGTGCATCTGCACCAATGTCATTTTCTTGAGCGATTGCGCGGTGCCGGGCGTGATGCCAGCGAACCCGGCCGCGACCGTCAGCGCCAGCACGGCACGACTGCAACAGGTGAGCATGGTCCGATTTCCCATCAGCTTGAATGGATGGTCACAGCCGAGCCGCCGCGTTTGCCCGCTGGGCCCAGAAACAATAGCGGCGCTCGAGCACAGTCACGGCGTAATGCATCAGAAAACCGATTACGGCCAGCAAGACGATGACCGCGAAGAGTGGGGCGAGCTCCATCTGCTGATCGTATTGCATCAGCAGCATACCAAGTCCGGCGCTGGCGCCGACGAATTCACCGACCACCGCCCCGAGGATCGCCAGCACGGAAGCCACGCCAAGTCCGGCAAACAGAAACGGCAAGCAGCTCGGAAGAATGATCTTCGAAAGCAGATGCCATTCGCTGGCGTTGCAGGAGCGTGCGAGCTCGATCCGCTCCGGCTCGACCGATTGATAGCCGGCCATGGTGTTCACCAGCACCGGAAAGAACGTGATCACGGCGGTGATGAACACCTTGCCTTCGAGGCCGAAGCCGAACCACACCACCATCAACGGCGCCAGCGCGACCTTGGGCAACGATTGAAAACCCACGATATACGGGTACCAGCTGCGGCCAAGGATCGGCCAATGGGAAATGACAAGCCCCAGGATCGCACCCAGCGCCGAGCCGATCGCCAGTCCCAGCAGCGCCTCCCAGACGGTGATGCCGCCATGATACCAGTAGCCCGCTCGATCCCACGGCGCGCGACCGAGGCCTCGGACCAGGGCCCGCAGAACCTGTTCGGGCGCCGGCACCACATAGGCCGGCGCGCCAAGAACGTCGGTGGCGAGCCACCAGCAGGCCACCAGCGCAACGAAGATCGCCGGTGAAATCGTAAATTGCGGATAGCGCCGGAAAATGCTCGGCGGCGCGTCGCGCGACGGTGCGCCGGCGGCCTTGCCGGGTTGTCCGTCGATCGCCGGCATCGTCATCAGAACATTCCTCCCTGCGCATCCAGCAACGAGCGCAGATGCGCGGCATAACGGCCGAAGCGGTCGGTGTTGATGACCGAAAGATCGCGCGGCCGCGGCAGATCGATGGAGATGACGTCGGCGATACTGCCCGGGCGCGTCGTCATCGCGATGACCCGGTCGGACAGGAAGATCGCTTCCGCAATCGAGTGCGTGATGAAGAACACGGTCTTGCGGCTGCGGCTCCAAATCCGCACCAATTCCAAGTTCATCTGTTCCCGCGTCATGGCATCGAGCGCGCCGAACGGTTCGTCCATCAGCAGCAAGCGCGGATCCTGCACCAACGCGCGCACGATTGCGGCGCGCTGCTGCATACCGCCCGAAAGCTCGAATGGATATCGCTGGGCGAAGTCGCGCAGCCCGACCATCTGCAAAAGCTCGAGTGCGCTCTGCCGATAGCGCGAAGTCGGCAGCTTGCGGAATTCGATCGGCAGCAGCACGTTTTCGAGTACCGTCCGCCACGGCAGCAGCACCGGCGACTGGAACACAATGGCCGCTTCGGGACTGGGACCGCGCAGCGGCTTGCCGTTCAATTCGACCGATCCCTCGGAAAAGGGCAACAGGCCGGCCAGCACCTTGAGCAGCGTCGACTTCCCGCATCCGCTTTGGCCGACGACCGAGACGAACTCGCCGTCGTAGATCTCAAAATCGAGATTCTTGAGCGCCGTGACCTGCTGTGCGTCCGCCGTGTCATAGGTCTTCGACAGGCCGCGCGCCATGATCAGCGGCCGGGCGCCGGCGGCGCCGGTTTGGAGAGAAGCGGCGGCGGCACGCACATGCTTCATCGGACATACCGGATGGATCGACGGCCACGTTGCTTGCAGCATAATGCAAGGTATATGCCAGTGATACCGTCGCGGCTCGCGTAGCGTCTGCCTCTCCGAACGCCGCTCGGCGATCGCGCTCGGGGCTCGCGACGGCAGCACCTTGGATGGATCGGCAAGGTCCTTCTGCTGTGGCAACAGCGCCGGGCGACGAATTACGCCACCCCTGACGGGGCCAGCCTGAACGAGGCGATTTGCGGCGCGGTCTTGAAGTACACGGTTTGCAGCTCGGCTGAAGTCCTTGAACTTGGCCTGGGTCAAACGCCGGAAAATCACGTTGGTGGTCAGCGAAGGCTGATCGAACGGATACGGATCGACCGCGATGGTATTGGCTTCCAGCGGGGTCAACGTCATGCCGACAGCCGCCGCGCCGGAATACGACATCGGCACCGGCTCGATGCGATCGGGCGTGAGCGCCGCGGTGCTGCAGATGTAGAGCGACATCATGTCCCAAACCTGAAGCAAGTTGTAATTGATCGCGAGTTCGCTCGGATCGAGCTCGGCTGCCGCGATCTTTTGCTTGGCCTCGCTGCGCGCGATGAATGCCATGATGTCCGGCGGCAGCGTGCCGCGCTGGATCGCCGGCGGATGGGCGATGACGCCGTAACGCCCCTGCCACAGGCCGGTCCGGTGCTTGGCGATCATCAGCCCCGCATAGGCGTCGATGCCGCTGAGCCAGTCGCCCGCCCATTCGAAGGCGTCGAGTTGCGCGCGGTCGTTGGGCACCTCCCTGTAGTTCGGCGTCTTGCCGGTCTCCGGGTTGAGCTGCGGGCTGGTCTCGTAGCGAATCCAGCCGCGATCGTGAAACATGGCAGCGCGCACCAGCGACGCGTAAGGCCGCGGCTTCTCGAAGCTTTCGTTGCCCCAATGCGCGGCAAACAGACCCGACAGCTGGGCGTGATCGTTCTGCGTGATCATGACAATCGAGCCGTCGGATTCGTAACGGACAATCATGGGCGTCTCTCAATCGAGGTTGTGCGGGCGGCAGCAGGCGGAAGGTGCCGATCTTCGCACCATTGTGCGCGATCGGAAGCCCGGAGGCGAGCCTGGATTTCGACGCGATCCTCCCGGGCGCCTCGATTGCCGGCGCCGCACAGCCGGCCCTGCGGCTTGCGCCATTTCCGGCTTTGGCCGTACAATCAAGTAACAACAAGACCAGCATCGAAATCGACGGAACCGAAGCAACGGGAGGGTCTTTGATGACCAGCCGAGGAATGGCGGCCATTGCCGCGTTTGCCGTTATGACCGTCACCGCGACGGCGGCCGCGGCGCAGGACGTCAAAGTCGGTGTCATTCTGCCCTATACGGGCGTTGGCGCCGAGCTCGCCCAGCAGATCGACCGCGGCATGCAGCTTTATCTCAAGCTCAATGCCGACCAGGTGAAACCCTATACGATCACGCTCATCAAGCGCGATTCCAAGGCGCCGGACGGCGCCGCCGCCAAGGTCGCAGTGCAGGAGTTGCTGACCCAGGACAAGGTCGATGCCCTTGCCGGCTGGGTCTATTCGCCCGATGCCATCGCCTCGGCGCCGGTCGTCAACGCCGGCAAGAAGCTCGCGGTGATCATGAACGCGGCGACCTCGTTTATCACCAACCTATCGACGGACTACGTCCGCACGTCCTTCACCATGTGGCATTCCAGCTACGCGCTCGGCGCGCAGGCCGCCAAGACGCTGCATGCGAAAACCGCGGTCGTCGCCTACAGCGACTATCCGCCCGGCAGGGACAGCCTCGAGGCATTCAAGAACTCCTTCGAAGCCAATGGCGGCAAGGTGATCGACGCCATCCCGGCGGGCGGCCCCGGCGTCGTTCCCGATTTCACGCCGTTCTTTCAGCGCGCCAAGGATGAGAAGCCGGACGTATTGTTCGTATTCGTGCCGGCAGGCGACCACGCCAGCGCGGTCGTGAAGACCTACGGCGCGCTGGGCATGGCCGCCGCCGGCATCAAGCTGATCGGACCCGGCGATATCACCCAGGACATCAAGCTGCAGGGCATGGGCGACGCCGCCATCGGCCTGATCACCATGAGCCATTACAACGCCGACCTCGACAATCCGCAAAACCAGCGCTTCGTCGCCGCATGGAAACAGGAATACGGCGCCGATTCGACGACGGACTTCACCGCCGTCGGCGGCTACGACGGCATGGCCGCCATCGTCCACGCCGTGCAGGCCACCAAGGGCAAGATGGACGGCGATGACGCCGTGAAGTCGCTGCTCGGCTGGAAGTTCGACAGTCCGCAAGGGCCGATCATGATCGATCCGGAGACCCGCGACATCGTCATGAACGAGTATCTGTCCGAGGTGGTGAAAGGCCCGGACGGCAAGCTTCATGAAAAGCAGCTCGCCGTGGTCAATGACGTGAAGGACGGGTGCAAGGCGCTGGCGATCGGCCCATGCGCTCCCAAGAAGTGATCGGCGCGCGTCGACGATTTTACACTGGCCGGGGCCGCTGATCCGCTGACGCGGACGGCGGCCTCGTCTTTGCTCGGATAGGCCTGGATTGTCCGTGGATTTTGCCGCCAATTTCGCAAGCATCCTGTTGGGTGGACTGTCCGCCGGCACCGTGCTGTTCATCGTCTCGGTCGGGCTTTCGGTCACCATGGGCTTGATGGGTTTCGTCAATCTCGCCCACGGCGCGTTCGCCATGTTCGGCGGCTACATCATCGTGCTGGCGATGAACCGCGCGCATATCGGCTTCACGGCGGCGCTCGCGCTCGGCTTTATTGCCACCGCCGCGATCAGCGTGCTGCTGGAGCGGCTGCTGTATCGGCGCCTGTACCGGGCCGGCGAACTCGACCAGGTTCTGTTCACCATCGGTCTGATCTTCATTTTCATGGCCGTGATCGTCATCGTGGTCGGCCCGGAGAGCCAGCAGATCACGCTGCCGCCGGCTTTGCGCGGCCAGCTCAACCTCGGCTTCACGCAATATCGCACCTTCAGCATCTTCCTGATCGTGGTCGGATTTTTGACCGTGACCGGCATCTGGCTGGGCTTCGAGCGCACGCGCATCGGCGCCCAGATCCGCGCCACCGTCGATAATCGCCGCATGGCGGAATCGCTCGGCATCAATGTCGATCGCCTGTTCACGATCACCTTCGCTTTCGGCAGCGGCATGGCGGCGATCGGCGGCGGGCTCGGCGCCGAGTTTCTGGGCCTCGACCCGCAATACGCGCTGAAATATCTGGTGTACTTCCTGATCGCGGTGTCGGTCGGCGGGCTGGGCAGCGTGGTCGGCGTCTACTGCGCCTCGCTGCTGCTGGGCGTGCTCGACTTCACGCTCAAGCTCTACGTGCCCAAGGGCGGCACCATCTTCATCTACGCGCTGACCATCCTGCTCCTGCTGTGGCGGCCGCAGGGGCTCTTTGGAAGGAAAGAGACGTGACCATCGCGGCCTCTCCCGCCGAGCCGGCGGCCATTGTCGCGCGGCTCGACCATCCGGCGGCCCGCGTCCTGATGAGACGTCATCGCTGGCGCTGGTGGGAGGCGCTGCCCTGGGCCGCCGCGATCGGCTGCTATTTCGCCTTCCCCGATTATCTCGGCTTCGGCGCCGAGCTTTTGATCGCCATCCTGTTCGCGCTCTCGCTCGATCTCGCGCTCGGCTACGCCGGCATCATAACGCTCGGTCACGCGGCGTTCTTCGGTGCCGGCGCTTATGCGGTCGGCATGCTGGCTTTCTACGGAATTTGGACCGAGCCGATCACGAGCCTGCTGCTTGCCGCCATGGCGGCTGCGGTCGTCGGACTCCTGTCGGGGCTCGTCTTGCTGCGCACCAGGGGGCTGACGCTGCTCATGCTGACCATCTGCACCATGGCGCTCCTGCAAGAGAGCGCCAACATGGCGCACGACTATACCGGCGGTTTCGATGGCCTTCCCAGCCTGCCCATTGCACCGGTGTTCGGCATCTTCGAATTCAACCCGCTTTATGCCAACACGCAATATGTCTACGCGCTGGCCGTCCTGGCGGTCTGCTTTGTGTTCGTGCGCACCTTGGTCTACTCGCCGTTCGGCCAAAGCCTGACCGGCATCCGCGAAAATCTGCTGCGCATGCATGCGATCGGGTCGCCGGTGCGGTCGCGGCTGGTCATCTGCTACACCATCTCGGCGGCGATCGCCGGCATCGCCGGCGGCCTGTGGGCGCAAACCAACGCCTATGTCAACCTCAGCGCCTTCGACCTCGATCGTGCGGCGGGCGTGCTCATCATTCTCATCCTCGGCGGCTACGGCCGGCTCTACGGCGCCTTCGTCGGCGCCATCGTCTATTTGGCGCTGGAGCATTTCCTGGCGCGGATTTATCCGACCGCCTGGCAGCTCGGCCTCGGGCTGCTGCTCGTCCTGATCGCGCTGTTCGCGCGCAACGGCATTTTGGGTCTCGGCGAAGCGCTGTGGCGGCGCTACGGTGGCATGCTGTCGGGGCGCTACCGCGCCGGGCGCGCGGCATCATGACCGAGCCTCGTTTGGAGACGCGGGCCCTGGGCCGCAGCTTCGGGGCCCTCAAAGCCGTTCAGAACGTCGATTTCAAGCTCGAAGCCGGCGCGCGCCACGCGTTGATCGGCCCCAACGGCGCCGGCAAGACCACGTTCATCAATCTCTTGACCGGCGTGCTGCCGCCGACGACCGGCAGCGTGCTGCTGGCGGGCCGCGACATCACCGCGACCGCGCAAGCCGGGCGCGTCAAGCTCGGCATCGCGCGCACGTTCCAGATCAACCGGCTGTTCCGCGGACTGTCCGTCCTGGAAAACGTCTGCATCGCCGTCGCCGAGCGCGTCGGCGCGGCGCCGGCCATGTTCTATCCGGCAGGCCGGCGCGCCGACGTCATCGAGGAATCGATGCACCTTCTGGAGACGCTGAAGCTCGCGGATGTTGCGCGCCGTCGGGTGTCCGAACTGCCTTACGGCCGCCAGCGCTTGGTTGAGCTCGCAATCACGATCGGCCTCAAGCCGGCGGTGCTGCTGCTCGACGAGCCCGCCGCCGGCGTGCCAAGCGCCGAGAGTCACATCATTCTCGACGCCATCGAAGGACTGCCGAAAGACATCGCCGTCCTGATCATCGAGCATGACATGGACGTGGTGTTCCGCTTTGCCAAACGCGTCACGGTAATGGTGGGCGGCGCAGTATTCGCCGAAGGAGCGCCGAAGGAGATCGAGGCCAACCCGCAGGTGCGCGCGATCTATCTCGGTCAGACCGGCCAACAGGCCGACCATGCCTAGCGCGCTCGAACTGCGGCACGTTTCGGCGGGCTACGGCGAGACCGTCGTGATCGAGGACATCGATCTTACGCTTGCTCCCGGCGAGTGCATCAGCGTGATCGGTCGCAACGGTGTCGGCAAAACCACCCTGCTGACGACCGTCATGGGCCACACCACCCTGCACGCCGGCGACCTCATGCTCGATGGCAACAGTCTCGTGCGCATGCCGAGCTTTCGCCGCGCCCTTGCCGGCATCGGCTTCGTGCCGCAGGAGCGCGAGATTTTCCCGTCACTGACGGTTCGCGAAAATCTGTCGGTCGGCGCGCGGCCGGGCGATTGGACGCCGGCCCGGGTCTTCGAGCTGTTCCCCAGGCTGCAGGAGCGGCTCAACAACATGGGCAATCAGCTTTCGGGCGGCGAGCAGCAGATGCTGGCGATCGCCCGCGCGCTGTTGACCAATCCGACAATTCTTCTCATGGACGAGCCGACCGAAGGCCTGGCGCCCGTTCTGGTCGAGACATTGACCGGCGTGCTTGGCCGATTGCGCGCCGCCAGCGCGCTTTCGATCATCCTGGTGGAACAGAACAGCCGCGTCGCGCTGGCGTTCTCGCCACGCACGGTCATTCTCGACAAAGGACGGGTCGTTTATGACGGCGAATCGGCGCCGCTGCAGGCCGACGCCGAACGCCTCGCGAAGCTCATCGGCATCGTGGAAGACTAGGGCCAGGTCTTGGTCCGCGCATGCCGGTTGCAGGCCTGTTGCGGTGCCGGGCGTGGCCCTATCGTAGGCACGTTTACTGTGCCACGAGATGGAGCCGCCGGTGCCTTTCGGAATTGTTTCGGCTGCGCTGCATTCGTGGTTGAATGGCCGCGGGCACGACGGCTCGCCGAGCGACGGGAGTACAGGCGTCATGGGACCACTGACCGCGGGAATCACCAAAGCCGGCACCGGCATTGACGGCATTGTCTGGAACATCCTGGGCCAAACCTACGTGCCGAAATCGCTGAGCGAGAACTCGTTTTCCTGGCACGCGACGTTTCCTCCCGGCACGTTCGTGCCGCCGCACATCCACCCGACCCAGGACGAATTCATCTACATGTTCGAGGGCCGCTTTGAGCTCATGCTTGACGGCAAGGATTTTGTCGCGACGACGGGCGACCTCATTCGTTTGCCGATGGGAATCCCGCACGGCATATTCAACAAGTCCGAGCAGCCGGTGAAGTGCTTCTTCTGGGTATCGCCGACCCGCAAGCTCTACGACCTGTTCTGGGCCATTCACAGCATGAAAGAGCAGTCGCCCCCCGACGTGGTCGCACTCTCGGCCAAACACGAAGTCATGTTCCTGCCGCCACCCGGATAAAGCGAGGCCGTCCGGCCGGAATTTCTACGATCGTCGTCGTGTTCAGGGTCAGGCGGCCTTGTTGACCTGCTCGCGTGCAAACCCCGCCGTCGACGCGTAGCCGCGCACGATCGCCTTGCGTTGCTCGAATGACAGCACGTCATCGATGTTGCTGAAACCTTCCGGTGCCCGCGCTTCGACCGCGTCGATAACGCCTTCCGGGCCGCCGCGGCGGTTCATGCGCACGATTTCAGCGGTCATCGGCAGCCGGATTTGCTCGTAGGCCCACAGCGCCTGCACCGCATGCTCGCTGTCCTTGAGCCGGTCGGCCAGAAATCTGGCGTCCAGGATCGCCTGCGAAGCGCCGTTCGAGCCTACCGGATACATCGGATGCGCCGCGTCGCCCAGCAAGGTAACGCGGCCCTGGCTCCAGCGCGGCAATGGATCGCGGTCGCACATCGGATATTCCCAGAACTCGGTGGTCGCCTCGATCAACGCGTTTGCATCCACGTACGGGATACGGAAGCGCTGCACGTGCGGCATCAGATCCTCGAAACGACCTGGCCGTGACCAGTCCTGCTTCTGCGGCGGCGGGGTCGAGCCATCGCCGACGCGGCCGACGACCGCCCAGTTGGTCAGGCGCCGGTCCGGCCGCGAACCCTCGGCGATCGGATAAATGACCACTTTTCCGGCAAGCCCCCCGGCCACCACCATCGAGCGGCCGGTCAGGAAGGCCGGCCAATCGATCGCGCCGCGCCACAGCATGAGCCCGTTCCAGGCCGGCGGGCCCTCGGTGGGAAACAACTGCTCGCGCACCAGCGAATGGATGCCGTCGGCGCCGATCAGAACGTCGGCGCGTGCGGTATGCAGATGCGCCCCGCTGCGGTCAAAGAAATAGGCCGTCACGCCGCCGTCGTCCTGGGTGAATGAACCGAGGCGGCAGCCGAGATGAATGCGCGATTCGCCAAGTCGCGCGCGGACCGCTTGATAGATCACGCCCTGAAGCCGGCCGCGATGAATTGAGAATTGCGGGATGTCATAGCCGGCGTCGAGTCCGCGCGGCTCGCGCCAGATCTCCTGGCCGAACCGATTGGTGTAGAACAGCTCGTAAGTGCGGATCGCGACCGCGTCCAGGCGTTCCAGCAGGCCAAGCTCGGCCAGTTCTTTGATGGCATGGGGCAGCGTGTTGATGCCGACGCCAAGCTCGCGGATGGCATCGGCCTGTTCGTAGATTTCGCAGTCGATGCCGCGGGCGTGCAGCATCAACGCCGTCACCAGGCCGCCGACGCCCGCCCCTGCAATGATGGCCTTCATGACACATACTCCGGACACAACGCGTGCTCCCGACGCAACGCGTGCCGCCGCCATCGGGCCAGTGTGCCGCGGGCGGCGAAAAATGCAATGATTTGCCCTCGGGATGGTTATGGCCGCGCGCTGGCGGCGGTATCGACTGAGATTTGGCGCGGAACGCGAGCAGCGTGCCGACACGTCTCCTTAAATGTCGGGTTAATCCGACAGCCGGCTCTACTCCGCTCTGATGTTGGCCGTCCGGATCACCTTGCGCCATTTCTCGTTTTCGTCGACCACGAGCTGGGCGAATTCGGATGTCGACAGCGAAAGCGGCGCATCGCCAAGCTGGGCGATGCGCTGGGTGATCCTGGAATCGGTGAGCGCGAGATTGATCGCCTGGTTGAGCGTGTCGACGATCGCGACGGGGGTGTCGCGCGGAGCGGCAATCCCCACATAGATGCTCGCCTCGTAACCCGGCAGGAATTCGGCCAGCGCCGGAATGTCGGGCAGCACCGGCGCACGGGTCGCGCCGGTCACGGCCAAAGCCCGCAACCTGCCCGCCCTGACATGTTCGATCGATGACGCGAAGGTGCCGAAATACACCTGGACTTGGCCGCCAAGCAGGTCGACGACGGCCGGCCCGCCACCTCGATAGGGCACATGCACCATATCGACTCCGGTCATGCTCCTGAACAGTTCCCAGTACATGTAAGGCGCGCTGCCGATGCCGGCCGATGCGACGGTGATTTTGCCTGGATTGCTCTTGGCATCGGCGATCAGTTCAGGAACGGACTTGGCCGGGAGCGACGGGTTCACGACCAGCACGCCCGGTCCGCGCGATATCGTCGCGACCGGAGCGAAGTCCCGAACGATGTTGAAACTCAGCTTGTCATAGAGCGTCGCATTCCATGCGTCGGCCGACGTCGTGAGCAGAAGCGTATAGCCATCGGGCGCCGATCTCGCGACCGATTTCGCGGCCAAATTGCCGCCGGCGCCGGGCTGGTTCTCGACGATGAATTGCTGGCCGAGGCGCTCCGATAACCAGCCGCCGATCAGGCGCGCATAGGTGTCGTTGATGCCGCCGGGCGGGAAGCCGGAAATGATCCGCACCGGCCGGGCCGGATAGGTCTGCGCCATCGCGACGCGCGAGATGGCGACGTGCGACATGGCAACGTGCGACATGGCGAATGCGGCGGCGGCCGCGGGTAGCTGCAGGAATTGGCGACGGGGAAGTTTCATCGTGTTGTCCCAACGTCGTGGCGCAATGGCTGCAATGATCGGGATTGCGGCACGTCCCACGCGAGCAGCGATCAAATCAGGTTACACGTGTTACCGGTGCGCCAAAAGAGGGGCAGAGGTCTGCCAAGCGGCGGTTTGAACCGAAGGCGTCTGCGTCCTTGATGTTCGCCTAATTGTCGTTGAGGTTTTGAACCTGCCAGGTTGTTCCGACGTTGCCGATGCCGGCGGATGACGACACCGTTGCGGCGCTCATGAACCACACCGCGAGGTCGCCGGCGCTGTCAAGGAGTAGCATATCGCTCATGCCGTCGCCGTCATAGTCGCCGATCTGAACGATAGTCCAGTTGCTCGGCAGCGCACCGACACTGGCCGCAGATGTCACCTGCATGCCGTTGGTGAACCAGATCGACAGTGTGCCGCTATTGGTGTCCCGCCATAGAATGTCGATGGCGCCGTCGCCGTTGAAGTCGCCAACGCCTTGCACCACGAAATTGCTCGACACGTTGCCGAGGCCGGTGGAACTCGTGACCTCGCCGTTCTGCACGCGCCAGAGCGCCATGTCGCCGGCGGCGTCGCGCCACAAGATCTCGCCATTGGCGTCGCCGAGAATGGTCCAGGTGCCGCCCACCGCGCCAAAATTTGTCGTCGAGGCGACGGTTGCGCCATTCATGAACCAGACCATCACGATGCCGGTATTGCTGTCGCGCCAGAGCAGATCGCCGTTACCATCGCCATTGAGATCGCCGGCGCCAAACAAGGACCAGTTGCCCGCCACGTTACCGACGCCGGCAGCCGAGGCGACCGATGCGCCGTTCATGAACCATATCGAGACGTTGCCGCTATTGTCGCGCCAGAGGATGTCGGCCGTGCCGTCGCCGTTGAAGTCATGCTGACCGATAACCGAATAGGCGCTCGGCACCGCGCCGAGAGCCGCCGACTGCAAGACTGCGCCGCCATTCATCAGCCAGATCGACATACTGCCGCTGGCATTGCGCCAGGCAATGTCGCTGATGCCGTCGCCGCTGAAGTCGTGCGCATTGGGCAGCGCGTGATTGACCGGACGCCCAGCAAAAGCCGCCGCAACGACGCGTTGCGCGGGCTCGTTCTGCGGGCTGAAATTCGCACCGTTTCCGGGACCCACTTCCGCGACGTTGGGGTCCCAGTTCCAAAAATAGACCCCGGCCAGCGGGTGATTGGCGCCCTGCTGCCAGGCGTCGAAAAATGCCATGTAGAGGATTGCCTGCAGCGATGGGTCGTAGGCGTTGGTCGAAGTCCCGGGCGGCTGCCGCGCGGCATCGCCGGCGCTCTCGTAGCCGAGTTCGGTGAAAATGAGCGGCAGGCCAGTTTGCGTCGCTACGGCCTCGAAGTAGCCGATCAGCGACTGGTTGCCGGTAACGGCGAGCGAAGTCGGGTCGCTCGGCGCCTGCGTCCAGCCGGTGATCAAATCCGCAAGAACGGGGTGCGCGGCATCCGATAGCGGCGCATAGCAGTCGACGCCCAGATAATCGAGTTCATTCCAAAAGCTCACCTGGGTGGCGAGACTTCCGGTCCCTGCCGGGAGGCTATTTTCACCCTGCCACGGCGAAATATCGTCGTCCCAATCCGCCGAGTAGGTCAATTTTCCTGAAAAAACCGCGCGCACCGACGCGATGATGTCGGTCCAATAAGCCAGATAAGACGGTCCGGTGAGCTGATCCAGTTCCGCTCCGACGCTGAGGCTCGCGGCGCCGTTTGCCTGCGCGACTTGGGCGACGGCGACGATCATCGTCTTGTAGCTGGCGAAGAACGCGCCGGGATTGACGGGATTGTACAGGGAACGCCATTCGCCGACGCTGTACGATCCGATCTTCGAGGTATCGAGGAAATCAATCAGCGGCCGCACCATGACCGACAGGCCGCGGCTTCTGGCTTCCGCGATGGTGGCGCCCAGTGCGGTGAGGCTGTCGGTATAAGCCGCATCCGCATAGACCGTCGAGTTATTGACGTCGATGCCGTAATCGAGAGCGAGCGCCGCGGTATTGGCTCCAGCGGCGACGAGGGCGGGCAGCGAGTCGGCATTGCCGTAAGCGCCATTGTAATAGGAAACGTAATTGAATCCCCGGTAGGTCGCGGCAAAGAACGCCGAAGAGGACTGCGCCGCAGCCGGTGAAAAATTCAGACCCGCGGCGCTGATCCCCAAAATCGCGATGGTGACGATCGGTTTCATGGGCGCCACGCGGTTGCCGGCCAAAGTAAGATTCTAAAGCGCTGCCGAACTTGCCGTTGCCGCCAAGTTCGACACGTCGTCAAATCGATACTATCCGATTCTGCACCGCCAATAGGCGCGGCCTTCCCATTCTAGGCCTGCCTTGGTTCCACAAGCTCAAGTCTGCGCGTTCGCATGGCGTCGGCGACGACGCCGAACATCTTGCGCAGCAGATCGCAGGCGATGCGCGACCGTGACTTCGCCATGGCTCCGACGAAGGTGCTATCATCAATCAAGCGACCGCCACGGCGCTGCTCGCATCGCACGGCGCGTTGCCAAGGCACAAAAGGGGGGGAAACGCCATGATCGAGCTTTATCACTTCTGGAGCTCCGTCTGCTCGGTTCGCTGCCGTATGGCGCTCGAGGAAAAAGGCGTCCAGTGGACCAGTCGCTACGTCGATCTGTTCAAATTCGATCAGCTCAAGCCTGAATACCTGGCGATCAACCCTGCCGGCGTGGTGCCGACCCTGGTCCATGACGGTGCACCGGTGCGGGAATCCACGATCATCAACGAGTATATCGATGCCGCTTTCGCCGGACCGGCGCTGGTTCCCGGCGATCCGCTCAAGCAGGCGCGCATGCGCGAATTCATCCGCGAGTGCGAGGACGGCTTCGATGCGATCGTCAAGCTCACCATGGTGAAATACATCCTGCCGAAGCTGCGCAACCGCTGGGGCGAAGAGGAATTGATCAAGCAGGCGGCGCGGCGACCGATGCGCTACTACCAGGATCTTCACGCCCGCGCCGTCCGCGGCGAAATCACCCAGGCCGAACTCGCCGAAGCGCGCTCGACCATCGAGCAGCTGCTTGATCGTCTGGAGCAGAGGCTTGATCCGGGACCGTGGATCGTCGGTGCCGAGCTCTCGCTCGCCGATATTGCGGTCGCGCCTTATGTGTTTCGGCTGTCGGCGCTCGGCAGCGATCAATTCTGGTCGAAGGACCGCCGCGGGCGCGTGCATGAATGGTATGAGCGCCTATCGGTGCGGCCGTCATTCCAGAGAGCTGTGTCCTGGCCGGACGAAAGTGGCGGCGGCTACGAGGAGGTCGGCTTGCACGCCAAGTTGGCGGCCGACAAGCCGCCGGCGTGAGCCACGGCCCACGGCCGCTCGCTGCTGCGCCGTTCCAAGCAACGTCGCTCAAACGCGCCGGCGCCATTGCGCGCGGCGGCACTTGCCCGCCCAGGGGCCAAATCGGGTAAGACAGCCGCATGACGCAAATTTTGGAATTCGGGCTCGACACATTCGGCGACATCACCGCTGGACCGGATGGCCGCCCGCAGAGTCATGCGCAGGTCATCCGCGAGGTCATCGAGCAGGGCGTGCTTGCCGACCAGCTCGGCATCGATGCGTTCGGCGTCGGCGAGCACCACCGGCCGGACTTCGCGGTGTCGGCGCCCGACGTGGTGCTGGCCGCGATTGCGGGCCGCACCAGCCGGATCATCCTGGGCTCGGCGGTCACGGTATTGTCCTCGGACGATCCGGTGCGGGTCTTCGAGCGGTTCGCCACGCTCGACGCCGCCTCGAACGGCCGCGCCGAGGTGACGCTCGGGCGCGGCTCGTTCACCGAGTTGTTTCCGCTGTTCGGCTATGAGCTCTCCGACTACGAGAAACTGTTCGAGGAAAAGCTCGACCTCTTCGCCGCGCTCATGCGGCACGAAACCGTAACCTGGCACGGCACGACGCGGGCGCCGCTCGAAGACCAGCGCGTCTTTCCCCCCATCGAAAGCGGCACGCTGAAAACCTGGATCGGCGTCGGTGGCAGCCCGGAATTGGTGGTGCGCGCCGCGCGCTACGACCTGCCCATGATGCTCGCCATCATCGGCGGCGATCCGAAGCGGTTTCTGCCCTATGTCGAACTGTATCGACGCGCGTTCGCGCAAATCAGCAAACCGGTGCAGCCTATCGGCCTGCACTCGCACGGTTATGTCGCGGACACCGACGAGCAGGCGCGGGAAGAGCTGTGGCCGCACCACAAGGGCATGCGTGACCGTATCGGCGCCGAACGCGGCTGGCCGCCGGTGACGCGAGCCTCCTTCGATGACGAAGCCGATCGCGGCTCGCTCTATGTCGGCGCGCCCGAAACCGTGGCGCGCCGGATCGCCGCCACCGCAAAGGCGCTCGGCATCGCGCGTTTCGACATGAAATACTCGTCCGGCACCCTGCCCCATGGCAAGCTCATGCGCAGCATCGAGCTTTACGGCACCAAGGTGATGCCGCGGGTGCGGGAGCTGCTGGCATAACGCGGCGTTCGATCATGCAGCGAACGGCGCCGAGAGCGAGGGACGCTGGATTTCCTTGGTGACCTCCGCGTTGCGTAGGCGGCGAATGAGCCGAGCCCGCTCATTCCGCCTCGTGCAGCCATTTCTCGTTGCCGAGGGCTTGCCGCAGCTGCCGGAGCGCGGTGTTCAGGTCGCGTGATTTTCCGGTTCGCGCCGCCTCGAGCAGCAAGGCCCGGGCAAAGGTCCAGCGCGGCAGCCGCGCCAGTTCGACCGGCAACTGGCGGTCGATCATATCGATGGCCTGCTCCACGGTGGCGATCACCGAACGCATTCCAGGCGCGCGCACGCGCACGTCCGTTGGCAGGTCCATAATCGGTGTACCGTTGCTCGCGCCGCCGATATTCCCGGGCGGGCCGGACAAGGCCACAGCGGCCTGATGCATGTGAAAACTCGCGGTGAGGCGCCGTGTTCCAATACGGCGGCGCCCTTCGGTGCCGCGCCCCACCCCGGCCGGTCGGCGCCACGATCGCGCCGAACAGCCCGACACAACCGTGGCCAACAAGCGTCAATCCAGAAGCCCGCTTGGGCACATCATCCGCTGGCGCCGGCGCGCATGGTATCCGGAAGCTTTTTGACGCTTTCGGAGATGATCTTGGTCAGTTGCATGACCGACTGGCTCAGCGTGGCGTATTCCATGATCTCGCGTTGAATACGGCTGCCGTCCTCCTGGAGTTTTTCGCGGAGCGTCTGCAGCTCGCCGACCAGATTGTCGAGTTCGCGCGTCGAGGTCCCCGACACCCGGCGCAGCAAGTTGTTGAGGCTGTGGCCGGCCGTCTCGTTATCGCTGTCGGGTTGGCGCAGCGCAGTCACGTCCCGGCGGACCAGTTCGCGGATATTGCCTTCGAACTCAAACTCGGTCGGCTTATCGCCTTCGGTGGTCCCACGTGGTTTGACGAAGCTCATGATGCATCCCCCTACATTCATCCGCCCGTAGCGAGCGGCGACACCGCTCTCATGGCCGCATGAAAATGTGACCACTTCACGGCTTGCTTTACGGCTGGCGTGGGCGTCGGAACCGATTCGCGGCTTTATCGGCAGGCCTTGCGGCTTAAGTTCCTACCAGGCCGAACTGCGGGCTCGACGGTTCGGCGTGCGTCCGCTTGGCGACACGCCCGGCGAGGCGCGACAGCCTGCCCGCTTCCACCGCCGCCCGCATCGCGTTCGCCATCTGGACGGGATCGCGAGCCTTCGATACTGCGGTGTTGATCAGCACCGCCGCACAGCCGAGCTCCATGGCGAGCGTGGCGTCAGAAGCGGTGCCGATGCCGGCGTCGAGTATCACCGGCACCGGCGAGCGTGCGCAGATGAGCCCGATCAGATGCGGGTTCGAGACGCCCAGGCCGGAGCCGATCGGCGAGCCCATCGGCATCACCGCCGCCGCGCCCGCATCGGCAAGCTTGCGGCATGTCACCGGATCCTCGGTACAGTACGGCAGAACCACGAAGCCCTTCGCCACCAGTGTCTGGGTGGCGCGCACCAGTTCCTCGACGTCGGGATAGAGCAATTCGCGGTCGCCGATCACTTCGAGCTTGACCCAGTTGGTGTCCAGCGCCTCGCGCGCCAGCTCGGCGGTCAGCACGGCGTCCTTTGCGGTCTGACAGCCGGCGGTGTTCGGCAAGAATTTGACGCGGCCCGCCAAGAGATCGATCAGGCTTTCGTCGTCGCCGGCAAGGCTGATGCGGCGGATCGAGGCGGTGACCATCTCGGCGCCGCTCGCCGCGATGGCGTCGAGCATGACTTTTCGGTTGGGATAGCCGGCGGTGCCGAGAAACAGCCGCGAGCTGAATTGCTGGCCGGCAATGACGAGCGGATCGGACATGGCCTTCATTCTCTCCCTCAGCCCCCTTGCCGGGCGCGCACGATCTCGACCCGGTCGCCGGGACGCAGCGCCGTCGCCGCCCAGGCCGCGCGCGGCACGACAGCGCCGTTGAGCGCCACCGCGATGCCGCGCTGGCCGGTATCGACGGCCTTTTCCGCCAGCAGCGCTTCGAGGGTGGCGGCGGCGAGCGGCTCGTTCTCGCCGTTGATACTGACTTCGCCTTGGCTCATGGCGTTCCCCATCATTCGGCCGCACGCACCGGCAGAAAACGCTCCAGCCCGAACGGCCGGATCGCCGGATCGACCACGGTGTCGAGAATAAGCCGCGCCATGGCATCTGCCGTCACCGGCGCCAGCAAAATGCCGTTGCGATGGTGGCCGGTGGCGTAGAACAGGCCTTCGAGCGGCCCGGGTCCGAGGATCGGCGCATCGTCGCGGCTGCCCGGGCGATGGCCGACCCAGATTTCCGCGATCGGCAATTCCTCGATCGCAGGCACCGCGCGCCACGCGGCATCAAGCAGCGCCATCACGCCGCCGGCCGTGACCGTATCGTCAAAGCCTTTCTCCTCGACCGTGCCGCCGACAATCAGCCGGCCGTCGCGCCGCGGCACCAGGTAAGCGCCCGGCGCCCACAGCACATGATTGAGCAGCGGCGCCGCCGGATCCATGTGCAGCGCCAGCATCTGCCCCTTGACGGGACGCACTGGCGGCCGCCGGTCGGGCGGCAGGCCTTCGATGCGCCGCGACCAGGCGCCGGCGGCGAGCACCACCACCTCGGCCGGCACAGTGGTGCCGTCCTCGAGCACAATGCCGGTCGCGCGACCGCCGCGCACCGCGATCTCCTTCACGGCGCGGTGCTCGTGGATCGCTACGTCGGCGCGCTCGGCGGCGACGCGCAAAGCCTGGACGAGCTTGCGGTTATCGACCTGATGGTCCTGCGGGCTGAACACCGCGCCGGCGATCTTTCCGGCCAGATGCGGCTCGCGCGCGCGTGTCGCCGCCGCCGACAGCCATTCCAGCGGCAGGTCGAGTTTTTGCCGTTGAAACTCCAGGCGATGCGCCAGTTCGCCCTGGTCGTCCGCAGTCAGCGCCAGAACCAGCGTGCCCTCGCGGCGCAATTCGACGTCGATGCCGCTGGCGCGCAAAAGCTCATCGGCAAAACCCGGCCAGCGCGCCTGGCTGTCACGGCCAAGCGCGACCAGCGCCTCCTCGCCGGGCTCGGCCTCGCAGCAAGCCGCCAGCATGCCGGCCGCCGCGTGGCTCGCGGCGGCGCCGGCCCTGCCGCGGTCGAAGACCTGGACGTCGGCACGGCCGGCAAGCCGCCAGGCGATACCGAGACCGACGACGCCGGCGCCGATGATGGCGACCCGCCGCCGGTTGCCGTGCCTTTTGCCGATATGGGGAAGCGGTTCCGTCAGAGGCGTCCCTTCCTGGCATGACCCAGACAGGTTCAATGGGTTTGATCTCAGCCGCGCCATATGGCGCGGCACCCCAGGCCGTTAGGCCAGTAATAATGGGGGATTTAATCCTCCTCGACAAGGGCGGGCACCGGCCGCCGATGCCGCAGCAGGCGGGCGCAGACGAGCCCGATGATCAAAATCACGCCGGCGCCGAGGAGTGGCGGCGCGCTGACGCCAAAATGGCCAAAGGCATAGCCGTAATAGATCGGCCCGATCGCCTGGCCGGTGAAGAACGCCGACGAGTGCATCGACAGTGCGGCGCCGCGCGCGGTCTGCGTCAGGTCGGTGACGTGAACCTGGATGCAGTTGTGCAGCATGTAGAAGCCCAGCCCGAACAGCACGAACACGGCGGCCTGGATGTACCAGGGCATGTTCAGCGCGATCAGGATGAAGGCGATGGCGGCGACGGCGGCTCCCGACAGCATCAGTTGCCGCTCTGAGATGCGGACCACCAGGACCGGCAGCGCCAGCGAGAACAGGATGCCACCGAGGCCGAAGCCGGCGATGACGATGCCCGCATAGGACGAGTGCGTCTGGCCGCTCGCCAGCAGCAACAAGGCGACATAGGGAAACATGCCGTGGATGATAATGCCCTCGAAAAACACCGAGCCGAAACAGACTTTTGCGCGGGGATCCGCGAGTACGCCCTTAAATCCGGCGGCGGCGGCGGCGAGGTTGAACGGCCGCGGCTTGCCGACGCTCATGCCGCGAAAGGCGAAGAACGCAATCACCGCGACCACGAGCCCGAAGCCGCCGATCGCGAAGAACACCCCGCGCCAGCCGAGCAGGTCGCCGATCGCGCCGGAGATCACGGCGCCGATGAGATTGCCGGTGAGCCCCACCGCCAACAGGCGGCCGATGGCGACCTGCCGCTCGTGCACCGGTACGAGATCGCCGACGATGGCGACACCGACCGGGAAGATGCCGCCGGCGCACATGCCGGCGATGATGCGCATGATGACAAGCAGCGGGAAATTGCTGGCAAAGGCGCAAACCAGCGTCGTCGTCACCACCGCGGCGAGGCTCGCGTTCATCAGCCGGGTCTTGCCGAAGAAATCAGCGATCGTGCCCAGCGCCGGCTGCATGATGGCGTAGGGAAAGGTGAAGGCGCTCGACAGCAGCGCCGCAGTCTTCACATCGATGCCGAGGTCGAGTGCGATCTTCGGCACGACCGGGTCGACGGCGCGCGAGAACAGCGTCGAAGCGAACACCACCAGGCTGACAATTCGAAGGATCGGCGAAATGGCAGAAACTCGTCGTTTCGTTGCGAAGCGCGCCGAGGCGGCGCGATGGCGGACCGGTTCAGCTTTTGGCCAGCGCGTCGAATTGCATCAAGCGTTCAAGAAGCGAGGCCATGTCTTTGAGCGGTATCATGTTCGGCCCGTCGGACGGCGCCCGGTCCGGGTCCTGGTGGGTTTCGATGAAAACGCCGGCGACCCCGACCGCCACCGCGGCCCGCGCCAGCACCGCCACATAATCGCGCTCGCCGCCGGATGACGTGCCCTGCCCGCCCGGCTGCTGCACCGAATGGGTGGCGTCGAAGATCACCGGCGCACCGGTCTTGGCCAGCGCCGGCAGCGCCCGCATGTCGGAAACCAGCGTGTTGTAGCCGAACGAGACGCCGCGCTCGGTGACCAGCACATTGGCATTGCCGGCGCCGGTGATCTTTTCGACCACATTGGCCATGTCCCACGGCGCCAGGAACTGGCCTTTCTTGACGTTGACGGCGCGGCCGGTCTTGGCGGCCGCGACCAGCAAATCGGTTTGCCGGCATAAGAACGCCGGGATTTGCAGAATATCGACCACCTCGGCGACCGCCGCGCACTGCTCCGGCTCGTGCACATCGGTGAGCACCGGCACGCCCAGGCTCTCGCGCAACTCGGCAAAAATCGGCAGCGCCTGATCGAGCCCGAGCCCGCGCGCACTCGCGGCGCTGGTCCGGTTGGCCTTGTCGAACGAGGTTTTGTAGACGAGGCCGACGCCGAGCCGCACGGCGATTTCCTGCAGCGCCGCCGCCATGTCGAACGCGTGCGCGCGGCTCTCCAGCGCGCACGGTCCGGCGATCAAGGCGAGCGGCAATGTATTGCCGAAGCGCACCTGGCCGACGGCGACGATGGAATTGGGTTTTGCGGTCATCGACGTTCTCGCCGGCGACCATGACGGCCACGCCAGATCGGGTCAACCGGCCATCATGGTGCCGTTTCCAGCCAAGGTTGCCGGCTGGCTTGCGGTGTCGGCAGCTTGCGGATCGGGGATTTCGTCGGCAAATAGCCGCGACCCCGACGGCGGCGTCGGCCGCGAATTCTCCGACGCGTTCGACCGGGGGCACTGCCTCCGCGAAACGGAGATGGGTCTCGAACTATTTGACGGCGGAGAACGCCGTCGGCCGCAGGAACGCGCTCTTGATGTTGGCGATCATCGGCCCGTCTTTCTCGCTGTCGTCGCGCGCCTTGTGCCACGCCGGGTCGGCCTGGAACGTGTTCCATTTGGTCTCGCGGTCGGCAAGCGAGTCCCAGGCCAGCAGGTAATGCAGGTCGTGATTGCCCTCGCCAACCAGCACGGTCCAGAAGCCGGCCTGCTTGATGCCGTGCTTGGCCCAGATTTTCAGCGTGTGCTCCTCGAACCGTTTGAGCAGCGCCGGCAGCTTTCCGGGAATGCAGGTATAGATGCGTTGTTCGTAGATCATCGGTTGCCTCCAGGGGTTGTTCGACATTCGAGGAGCCGCCGACCAAGACCGTGAGATCAAGCTCAGCCTGACTAGCCCTTTTGCGGCGCCTTAGATCAACAGGCGTTCGAGCAACGCCGCAAGATCGATGCGGCTGCCGATCAAATCGTCGAGGTTCAATGGACATCGCATGGTGATATCGCCAAAGGAAAGCCGTTGCCCACTTTCATAAACAAGCATGAATTGCTCGCGCGCCGAGCGCCAGATTTCGTCGAGATCGATGCGCTGGCGCATTGACGGCGCGTAGCGCCCGATCACCTCGGAGTGAAAGCCGACAATCTCGCTCCGCCAATGCGGCACGTCTTGGGATGCAGCGTCCAGCGCCAGTTTCATCAGGTGAAGAAAGATCAGCCGAAGATAGCTCTTGACCGCAGCCAACTCCGATCGCCCCACGCTCTCAATCTCCTCCGCCACGTTCTCTATATCAAGTTCGTTGGGCAGGTCGCGGCGCGTGGCGCCCAGCTTGCGGATCGCCGCCGCCTGCTGCTCGGACCACAGGAGAATGTCATCGTCGTAAAGAGTCGGATCGCTCATCCCGGCTTTCCCGCAGATGTTATTCACGCGCCGCCGTGGTTTCGGTTTTTATCACACCAGCCGGCTCTGCTCCACCGCGGCCTCGATGAACGACGAGAACAGCGGGTGCGGGGCGAACGGCCGCGATTTGAGCTCGGGGTGGAACTGCACGCCGATGAACCAGGGATGGTCGTCGTACTCGATGATTTCCGGCAACAGCCCGTCCGGCGACATTCCGGAAAACCGCATGCCGTGCTGGGCGAGGCGGTCCTTGTAGGCGGTGTTGACCTCGTAGCGATGGCGGTGGCGCTCGGAAATCTCGCCGGCCTGATAGACGGCAGCGACCCGCGAGTCGCGGGCGAGCAGCGCCGGATAGGCGCCAAGCCGCATGGTGCCGCCGAGGTCGCCGGCCGTAGCGCGGCTTTGCAGCTCATTGCCTTTCATCCATTCGGTCATCAGGCCGACCACCGGTTCCGGCGTCTGGACGAATTCGGTCGAATTGGCCTGCTCGATGCCGCACAGGTTTCGCGCCGCCTCGATGACGGCCATCTGCATCCCGAAGCAGATGCCGAAATACGGCACCTGGCGCACGCGGGCGAACTGCGCGGCGCGGATCTTTCCTTCGGCGCCGCGCTGGCCGAAGCCGCCCGGCACCAGAATGCCGTCGACGTGCTCGAGAAACGGCGTCGGGTCCTCGTTCTCGAACACTTCGCTTTCGATCCAGTCGAGCTTGACCTTGACCTTGTTGGCGACGCCGCCGTGGGACAGCGCCTCGATCAGCGACTTATAGGCGTCCTTCATGCCGGTATATTTGCCGACGATGGCGATGGTGACGTCGCCTTCCGGGTTGCGGATGCGCTCGTTGATGAGATGCCAAGTCGCCAGATCCGGCGGTGGCGGATTGTCGATGCCGAACGCCGCCAAGACCTCGCCGTCGAGGCCGCCGCCATGATAGGCCTCCGGCACCGCATAGATGTTGTCGACGTCGAGCGCCTCGATCACGGCGCTTTCGCGCACGTTGCAGAACAAGGCGAGCTTCTTGCGCTCGCTTTCCGGGATCGGCCGGTCGCTGCGGCAGAGCAGGATGTCGGGTTGGATGCCGATGGCGCGCAGTTCGCGCACCGAATGCTGGGTCGGCTTGGTCTTCAGTTCCCCAGCGCTGGGGATGAATGGCATCAGGGTGAGATGGATATAGACCGCGTGGTTGCGCGGCAGGTCGTTGCCGAGCTGGCGGATGGCCTCGAAATACGGCAGGCCCTCGATGTCGCCCACCGTGCCGCCGATCTCGCACAGCACGAAGTCGAAGCCCTCGTTGCCGTCGCGGATGAAGTCCTTGATGGCGTTGGTGACGTGGGGAATGACCTGGATGGTGGCGCCGAGATAGTCGCCGCGCCGCTCCTTTTGCAGGATGTCCTGATAGATGCGGCCGGTGGTGATGTTGTCCTGGCGCGTGGCTGGCCGGCCGGTGAAGCGCTCGTAATGGCCGAGATCGAGGTCGGTCTCGGCGCCGTCGTCGGTGACGAAGACCTCGCCGTGCTGGTATGGCGACATCGTGCCGGGGTCGACGTTGAGATAGGGGTCGAGCTTGCGCAGCCGGACCTTGTAGCCACGGGCCTGCAGCAGCGCGCCGAGCGCTGCGGAAGCGAGACCCTTGCCAAGGGAGGACACCACGCCGCCGGTGATGAAAATATACCGCGCCATGGGGCCCAACGTTTAGCGCGCGGCGTTCGATTCGACGAGCGATTTTCCGGAATATCTGCCGCGCGTCGGAAATCGGCCGCCGCTGCCGCAAAAATGCGTCATTCGCGCAAGCGGTTCCATTGAAATCCTCAGGTAAGGCCGAAGCGCCGGCGCGGCCCTTGAATTTCGCCTATCGCGACTGCGGCACTTCCGGTCCGCCCGGCGCCGGCGCCGGGCCAGGCCCGCCCGGGGCGGCCGGCGCACCCGGCGGACCGCCGCGCAATTGATTGAGGACCCCGCCCGGGGGGCTCAGCGGGGCGAGCGGCGCGCCCGGACCGGGCGGCGCCTCCTGGGTCGGCGCGCCACCGGTCGGTACGATCGAGGCCGGCTTGCGGTCGAGACCGGCCAGCCAGGACAGCATGAGGCTGGTGACAAAGAACCCGGCGGCCAGGAGCGCCGTGGTGCGGGTGAGCACATTGGCGGTGCCGCGGCCGGTCAAAAAACCGCTGGTCGAACTGATCAGCCCGCCGCCCTCGGATTTTTGCAGCAGCACGGTACCGATCAAGGCGAGCACAAGCATCAGGTGGATGACAATAATGACGCTTTGCATCAGTGGTTTCCGCTTGTCCCGGCGCGTCGAAGCCCAATTCGTGCCGGCCCGCCACGCGCCCCTATATAGGCAGTCGCCGGCGTCTCTACCCGATCCGAAGGGAATTTTCTATGGCCGAGCGGGTGCGACTGATCGGCCCCTCCGGCGGTCAGGGCCGGGCTACTTGTAATCCTTCAAATACGCGATGACGTCGTCGACGTCATTGTCGCTTGAAATGCCGCCGAACGGCATGCGGTTGCCTTTTACCTTGGCCTGCGGGTCCCTGATGTAGGCGCGTAAATTGGCCTCGTCCCAGCTGAAGCCGGCGCGCGCCATGGCGTTCGAGTAGCGGAAATCGTCGAGCGAGCCGGCCTTGCGGCCATACACCCCCCGCAGGCTTGGGCCGATGGCGTCCGGCTTGTCGCTGTGGCAGGCGGTGCAGGTCTGGAAAACGACTTTGCCGTGAGCCGCGTCGGCCGCGGCCGCCGCCATACCGGAAAACGCCACCATGACGGCAACACCGGCCGCCACGGCGGCCGCTTGTCTTCCTCGCATTCCCTCCCCCATTCTCACGCGTGAACCAGCGGCCCCGGATTTTTCAGATAGCTCGTCGTGATGGCGCGCGCCGACCAATAGGCCAGCGCGCCGACCGTGCCGGTCGGATTGTAACCGTGCTGCTGCGGGAACACCGAGGCGCCCTGGATGAAAAGGTTATGGGCATCCCAGGACTGCAGGTAGCGGTTGACCACGCTGGTCTTCGGGTCGCCGCCCATCATCGTGCCGCCGGTATTGTGGGTCGATTGATAAGGCACGATGGTGAAGGTCTTCGGGCGCGGATGCATCTCGTATTTGGTCGGATTCATCGCCTTGATGACGCCCTCGAGCTTGCCGAGCAGGTAGGCCGACATCTTGTGCTCGTTGTCCGGCGGATTGTAGGTGAGCCTGATCAACGGCCGGCCGAGCGCGTCCTTGTAGGTTGGGTCGAGGTCCAGGTAGTTGTCGCGATTGGCATAGACTGAGCCTTGCGTGTTGAAGCGGACGGCGTGGTGGTACCACTTCACGGTGGCGCGCTTCCATTCCGAGCCCCAGGCCGGCGTGCCGTGCGGCACGGTGCGGCCGGCGATCGGCGGCGCCGCCGCCGTGCCGGCCATGATATAACCGCCGCCGAAGAAGCCTAAGCCGGCGTGATCGAAGCTCTCGCCGTTGAAATCGTCGATCGCCGTCGACATGCCGGCGGAGCCCCAATACGGATTGATCTCCTTGTCCTCGAAGAAGGCGCTGGCGCCGGCTTCGTACTGGTAGGCGTAGTTCCTGCCGACGACGCCTTTGCCGGTGGCGTGGTCGTAGGGCTCGCCGATGCCGGCCAGCAGCATGTGCTGCACGTTGCTGAACACATACGACGTCAGCAGCACGATACCGGCGGGCTGCTCGTATTCTTCGCCGGTGCGCATGTCGGTGTAGGACACGCTCACGACCCTCTTGGCGTCCTTGTCGTAGTTGAGCTTGGTGACGAAGGCGCGGGTGCGGATCTCGAATTTCGGATCGAGCCGCAGCGCCGGGAGGATTGTGGAATTGGGCGACGCCTTGGCATTGGTCTCGCAGGCGATGCGGTTGCAGTAGCCGCAATATTCGCAGGCGCCCAAGTTCACGCCCTCGGGGTTCGCATACGCCGCGCTCGCGATCGCGATCGGCGCCGGGAATGGATGATAGCCGAGGCTCTTGGCGGCCCCGCCGAACATCAGGGCGGCATTGCTCGATTTGATCGGCGCGTTCGGATACTCGTTCTGCCGCGGCCCCTCGAACACATTGCCGCCGTCGATCTTCTTGCCCTGCAGATTGCCGGCGCGCCCCGACACGCCGCAAATCTTGTCGAACTGGTCGTAGAACGGCTCGATCTCGTCGTAGCTCACCGGCCAGTCCTGGATGGTCATGCCGTCCGAAATGGCGTTGGCGCCGTAGCGCTCGGCGAGCGCGGTGCGGATGCGGAAGTCCGACGGCAGGAAGCGCCAGTGCAGGCCGCCCCAATGAATGCCCGAGCCGCCGACGCCCTCGCCCGGTAGGAATGCGCCGATGCGGCGCACCGGCAGCGCCTGCTCGTTGGGGAAATTGCGGAATGTGAGGGTGTCGATCGAATTGTCCCACATCAGTTCGAGGCGCGCGGCGTAGCGTACTTCGTCACGCACCGACGGCAGAATGAAATCCTCGCCCGGGACGCGGTCCGGACCTTTCTCCAACGCGACGACGTTCAGGCCGGCTTTGGTCAATTCGCGCGCCAGGATCGACCCGGTCCAGCCGAGGCCGACCGTGACCGCATCGACCTCCTTCAATCGCGTCACCATGTCCGCCTCCCCGTTGTTATGAAAAGTCCGCTATCGACAGCGGCTCGGTGACGTAGCGTTTGTCGCGATACTCATCGATGAGATTGGCGTAGGTCGCCGGCAGCCCGGGAAAGCCGAGCATGCGCCAGGAGACTTTATTGCGGTTGCCGCCGTAGATCGGGTCGCCGAAAAACCCCTCCATGGTGAGCGACAGCAGCCGGGCGAAGAACGCCCGCGCGTTGAAATTGGCAAACTCGGCCTTGCCCTCTTCCATCGCCTTGAGCGCCTCGACCCGCTTGTCCGCATCGAGCCGGTCGAAGTCGCGGCCATAGGTCTTGCGCGACCAATCGTTGGCGGCAGCGATGCCGGCGGCGATGAACTCGGCCGGCGTCAGCGCCAGCTGATAGCCCTGCTCCGGTTTGCCTTTGACATACGGACCGGCGCGATACGTTTTGGCGCCGCCGCCCCAGGCGCTGGCTAGCTGGCGGTCGATAAAGGTCGCTACCCCGCAGTCGCTGCCGGAAGGCGACAGTTCGTCGGCCGGTATCATCGTATCCACCGCGGCGACGACGAAGGCGCGCTGGGTCTCGTTGAGGAACAGCAGCGGCTCGGCTTGCGGCGCTGGTGCTGCGGGCGCCGGCGCTTGGGCTTGGGCTTGGGCCGGCGCACTCGGCGTCAGGCCAGTCGCGACCGCGGTGCCGGCCAAACCCGCTCCCACAAGAAATTTTCGGCGAGGAATCGTCTCGTCGGTCATCGCGCCCTCCCCTGCCCGCAAAACTCCGGCGGGTCACATTCATTTCGTTGGAATGAGAATAGACCCAACCGGGTGCACCCGAAAGAGCGGCGGCGCCGAGACCGGCCGCCGCAACGCACGATGGAATTTTGCATGCCTGCCATTCTGCGGCGGCAGGGCTAATCGGCGTTGTTCCATTGCCTTCAGGAAGGAGGCTCACATGGACAAGCCCACGACGCTGCGCAGCCACCACCCCGGCAGTTATCGTGACTACAATCGCAAGCGCGACCTCGAATTCGAAGCCGCCACCGACGCCCCCGGCTACTGGTTCGCCGCAGCCGTAATCTTTGCCTTTCTGGCGGCGGGCATCATGGTCTACCGAACCGGCAATCCCGATATCCGCACCGCCTCGAATGACGCACCCGTCACGACGCGCGCCAGTCCGGTAGACCTTCCGCCGCTCCACGCCCATGTCGAGGGCGTCGATCCGTAAGCGCGCGGCCACGCGAGACGCGCGACCTCACACCCGCTCACGCGTGGACGAGCGGCCCCGGGCTCTTGAGATACTGCGTCGTGATCGCGTTCGCCGACCAGTAGGCGAGCGCGCCGACGACGCCGGTCGGATTGTATGAGGCATTCTGCGGAAACACCGAGGCGCCCATCACGAACAGATTGTCGGCGTCCCAGGATTGCAGATAGCGGTTGACCACGCTGGTCTTCGGATTGTCGCCCGTCATGGTGCCGCCGGTATTGTGGGTCGACTGGTAGGCCACGACGCTGTAGTCGCCGTGCTGCACCGTCGGCGTGCTCATCAGCGTCGGATTCATGGCGTGGCCGAGCCGGCCCAGCACGCCGGCAATGTATTGGGCGAGCTTGCGGTCGTTGTCGTGGAAATTATACGACATCCGGATCAGCGGCCGGCCCAGCGCATCCTTGTAGGTCGGGTCGAGATCGAGGAAATTTTCGCGGTGCGCGTAGTTGCAGCCGGACGCGCCGATCGTGAAGGCGTGGTTGTACCATTGCGCCGTCGCCTTCTTCCAATCGCCGCCCCAGCGCGGCGTGCCGGGCGGCACCGGCCGGGTCAAGATCGGTCGCCCGTTGGTCGGGCCGGCCTGGATCCAGGCCCCGCCAAAGAAGCCCAAGCCGCCGTGATCGAAGTTGTCGCCGTTGAAATCGTCGATCAGGATGCCGTGCGCGCCGGCCGCCATGAACGGGTTGATCGGCTTGCCCTCGAAGAACACCGTCACGCTGTTGCCGCTGACCTGATAGCAGTAGTTCTTGCCGACGGCACCGGTCCCGGTCTGGTAATCGTAAGGCTCGCCGATGCCCGCGGTCAGCATCAAGAGCACATTGTTGAACACATAGGCGCCGAGGATGACGAGGCCGGCGGGCTGTTCGTATTCCTCGCCGCTGCGGGTATCGATGTAGCGCACCGCTTGCACCTTGCGCGCGGCTCTGTCGTAGACTAGCTCCTTGACCTGTGCGTAGGTGCGCAATTCGAATCTGGCGTCGGCCAACAGCGCCGGCAGGATGCAGACATTGGGCGAGGCCTTGGCGTTGGCTTCGCAGCCGAAGCGCTCGCAGTGGCCGCAATATTCGCAGGCGCCGAGCGTGAGACCTTCGGGATTGGTGTAGGTCTCGCTCATATTGCTCGATGGGCACGGAAACGGGTGATAGCCGAGGCTCCGCGCCGCGGTGTCCATGATCTCGCCCGCCAGGCTGCGGGTGAGCGGCGGATTCGGATAGTCATTCTGCCGCGGTCCCTCGAACACGTTGCCGCCGTCGACGATCCTGCCGCGCAGATTGCCGGCCTTGCCGGAGACGCCGCATAATTTCTCGAACTTGTCGTAATACGGCTCCAGCTCGTCATAGGAGACCGGGAAGTCATCGATCGTCATGTCGGCCGGGATGGCGTTCTTGCCGTAGCGCTCGTTGAGATGCGAGCGCAGCTTGTGGTCGCTCGGCAACAGCCGCCAGGTCATGCCGTTCCAGTGCGTGCCGGCGCCGCCCAGATCGGTGCCGGGCAGGAACGAGCCGAGCCGGCGGATCGGCAGCGCGGCCTCCGCCGGCGAATGGCGCAGCGATACGGTCTCGAGCTGGGTGTCCTGGAACAGCTCCTGGCGCACCGCGTATTTGAGATCGTCGCGCACCGAAGGAATGGTGAAATTCTCGTTCGGCATGCGCTTTGAGCCGCGCTCCAGGCCGACGACATTGAGCCCGGCTTTGGTCAGTTCGCGCGCCAGGATCGATCCCGTCCAGCCCATGCCGACGACGACCGCATCGGTTTCCTTCAGGATGATGGTCATGATCCGCCCCCGCAGTTTTTAAGAAAAATCCGCGATCGAGCGGGGCGGCTTGTCGTATTGTTTGCCGAAATATTTTTTGATGTCCTCGCGATAGGTCGCCGGCAGGCCCGGATAGCCGACCATTTTCCACGCCGCCATGTCGCGGTTGCCGCCATAGATCGGGTCGGCGAAAAAACCCTCCATGGTGATTGCCAACAGCGCCTCGAAAAACATGTGGCTGGAGAACCCTGACAATTCCGCCTTGCCCGCCTCCATGCTCTGCAGCGCAACCTCACGATCGGACTGCGACAGGCGATCGAAGTCCTTGCCATGGGTCTGGCGCGACCACGCATTGGCCGCCGCAATGCCGGCGCGGAAAAATTCGCGCGGCGTGAGCGGCAGCTGGTAGCCGAGTTCGGGCTTGGCCTTGACGAACGGCCCATCGCGATAAAGCCGCGCGCCGGAGCCGTAGGCGCCGGCCAACTGACGGTCGATGAACGTTGCAACGCCGCAGTCGCTGCCGGACGGCGACAATGCGTCGGCCGGGATCAGGGTGTCGGCGGCGGCGACGAAGAACGCGTGCTCGGTCGGCGTCAGGGTCAGAAGAGGTTCGTCACCGGGCGACGGCGCCGCCGGCGCATTGTCGGCGACGGCGGGCGCCGCCGGCGACGCCATGGTGGCGGCGAGCGCGGTGCCCGCGCCCATCAGGAAATTGCGACGGCGTATCGGATTGGCGTCATCCGCCATGGTGCCCTCCCTCGTCCCGCCGCTTTGCAGTAATGTGCGGCGCGGCGATCATTCTTGCTTGTTCGTGCCAACCTAATCCGAATTCGGCGGCGACGCGAGACGACCGGATCGACGTCTCCTGCGTTTCAGCAATAGGCCCCGGCGATCGCCAGAAACTCCTCGGCACACAGACTGGCGCCGCCGACCAGCGCGCCGTCGACGTTCTCGACTGCCAACAGCGCCTTGGCATTCGCCGGCTTCACCGAGCCGCCGTAAAGAATGCGAATGCCCCGCCCGGCTTCGCCGAAGCGTGGCGCAAGGCGCTGACGGATAAAGTCGTGCATGGCGGCGACGTCGCTTCGCGTCGGCGTCACCCCGGTGCCGATCGCCCAGACCGGCTCATAGGCGACCACGAGGTCCTCCGCGCCGTCCGGCAGCGAGCCGTCGAGTTGGGTACCGACGACGCGGAGGGCCTCGCCGGCATCGCGCTCGGCGCGAAGTCTCGCCGACACAAACGATGGCCGTGAGTCCGGCGCGCCGCGCTGCCAGCGCCTTGGCGCAGATTTCCGCATCGGTCTCGTGATGATCGCGCCGCCGTTCGGAATGGCCGACGATCACCGCGCTCGCCCCCGCATCCGCCAGCATTTCGGCGGAAATGTCGCCGGTATGAGCGCCCGATGCTTCGGCGTGGCAGTCCTGACCGCCGATCCCGACCCGGGTGCCGCGCGCCCGCGCCGCGAAGCCCGGAACGAGCAAAAACGGCGGACACACCAGAATATCGACAGCCGCGGCCAGGTCGGCCGACCCGGCAATGATCCGGTCAAGCGTGACGAAAGCCTCCGAAAGCCCGTTCATTTTCCAATTGCCTGCGACCAGCGGGCGGCGCGCCATCGTGTCGGCCCCATCGGAATCGGCGGGAAATCATGCGACAACCAGCCCGTATCAGACGCCTTGCATGCGGAAAAGGGGCGTTCTATCAGCAAGTCCCGTCGGTTGCGGCGGAGTGCGGCGCTCCTTATGATCGCCGCCTTTGGCCGACACTCGTACCGGCATCACTCCAGAGCATCGGAACCCATGCTTCGAGGTATTCGCAACGCCTCCAACACTTGGCTCGGCCGCATCGTCATGGCGGCGGTCATGACGTTGCTGGCGGGGATTTTCGCCCTATGGGGCATCAACGACATTTTTCGCGGTTTTGGCCGCACCACGGTGGCCAAGATCGGCGATACGGAAATCTCGATCCAGCAGTTTCAACAGGCCTATAACGACCGCTTGCAGCAGCTCGGCCGCCAGCTCGGCCGCCCGATCACGCCCGCGCAGGCGAGCACGTTCGGCGTCGACCGGCAGGTGCTGAGCGACCTGGCCGGCCAGGCCGCCCTCGATCAGCGCGCCCGCCAGATGCGGCTTGGCATTCCCGACGCGGAGATCGTTCGCCATATCACCAGCGAACCCCAATTCCAGACCCCGCAAGGTCAATTCGACCGCGCCCGCTTCCAAGACGCACTCCTCAACGCCGGTTACACCGAGCAGCGCTATATCGCCGCGCAGCGCAGCGACACCGTGCGCCGCCAGATCATCGATTCGACGTCGGGTGGTCTCACCGTGCCAAATGCCTGGCTCGATGCCATCAACCAGTACCAGAACCAGGAGCGCAGCATCCAATATGTCGCGCTCGGGCCGCAGCAGGCCGGCGACACGCCGCAACCGACCGCCGAGCAGCTGAGCAAATATTTCGACGAGCGCAGGATCATGTTCCGGGCGCCGGAATACCGCAAGATCACCACGGTCTCGGCGACGCCGGAGGAACTGGCCAAGTCGGTGGAAGTCTCGGACGACGAAGTGAAACAGATCTTCGATCAGGCCCGCACCCGCTACATCACGCCGGAGCGCCGCGATGTCGAGCAGATGGTGTTTCGGACCATGGAGGAAGCGCAGGCGGTCAGCGAGCGCATCAAGAGCGGGACCGGTTTTGCCGCGGTCGCCGCCGAGCGGGGCATCAAGCCGCAAGACCTCGATCTCGGCTTGGTGGCGAAGACGGCGATGGTCGATCCCGCCGTGGCGGACATCGCGTTTTCGCTCAAGGAAGGCGAGGTCAGCGCGCCGCTGCAGGGCCGTTTCGGCGTCGTCATCGTGACGGTGACCAAGATCGTGCCGGAGGACGACAAGACGCTTGCCGACGTCGCGCCGCAAATCCGCAACGACATCGCCTTGGCGCGGACCAAGCAGCTCGTGCAGGACGTCCACGACAAGATCGAGGACGCCCGCGCCGGCGGCACCACGCTGGAGGAGGCGGCGGAGAAGTTCAAATTGCCCGTCGTCACCGTCGACGCGGTCGACCGTTCCGGACAAGGTCCGGACGGCAAGACAGTCAACGTGCCCGATGCCGCGCAGGTGATCAACGCGGCGTTCTCGACCGACGTCGGCGTCGACAACGATCCGATCCAGACCAACGCCGGTTATGTCTGGTACGACGTGATCGGCATCACGCCGGCTCACGATCGAACCCTTGACGAAGTGAAGAGCCAGGTCGAGGCGCGCTGGCGCGACGACGAGATCGCCTCGCGGCTGAAAGCCAAGGCGGCCGATGTCCTGGACAAGCTCAAGAACGGCGGCGCGCTCGACGCGCTGGCGGCGGCCAACGGCGTGCCGGTGTCCAGCGCTGCCAGCCTCAAACGCGGCCAGTCGTTGCCGGTGATCTCGTCCCGGGCGATCGAGGAGATCTTCCGCACCGCCAAGGACGGTTTCGGCAGCGCCGAAGGCGACAAGCCGACGCAATGGATCGTGTTCCGGGTGACCGACATCAAGACACCGAGCCTGGATGCGAACCTGCCGGCGGCCAAGCAACTCCAGCAGACGATGCAGCGCCAAATCGGCGACGACCTGTTCGGCCAGTACCTGGCGTGGCTGGAAGACGACCTCGGCACCACCATCAACCAGGACGTCCTGGCGCAGGCGATCGGCAACGGCACGCCGGACACAAATTGAATGCAGGTCGAGCCCTCGGCGGAACAATTCGCCGCGCGCTATGAGGCCGGCGAGCCGCAAGTGGTATGGACGACGCTGGTCGCCGACCTGGAAACGCCGGTCTCAGCTTTTCTCAAAATCGCCAGCGGCGCGTCCGGCGCCGCATCGACGATGAATTTTCTGCTGGAATCCGTCGAAGGCGGCGCCGTGCGCGGCCGTTATTCGATTATCGGCATCGAGCCGGACCTCATCTTGCGCATCGCGGGCGAGCGGGCCGAGATCAATCGGACGCCGCAGGCCGACGCCGGATCGTTCACGCCGCTGCGCCAACCGCCGTTGGCGGCCTTGCGCACGGTTATCGGCGAAAGCCGCATCGTCCTGCCGGATGCGCTGCCGCCGATGGCGGCGGGGGTATTCGGCTATCTCGGCTACGGCATGGTGCGCTTGATGGAGCATCTGCCGGCGGACGCACCGGATCCGATCGGCATTCCGGACGCGGTGCTCATGCGCCCGACGATCGTGGTCGCCTTCGACGCCGTCAAGGACAGCATCACCATCGTCTCGCCGGTGCGGCCGCAAGCCGGCGTCGCGGCCAAGGCGGCGCTGGCGCGGGCGGTCGATCGCTTGTCCGCCGTGGTCGATGCGCTTGATCAACCGCTCGACAAATCGGCCGCCGCTCCGCAATCCCGCCCCGCCCCGCAAGCCGGGAAGGGCTGGGAGGGCGACGTGCCGCCGCATTCGAACACCGCGCCGGCCGAGTTCAAGCGCATGGTGCTGCGGGCCAAGGACTACATCGCCGCCGGCGACATTTTCCAGGTCGTGCTGTCGCAGCGCTTCGAGGCGCCGTTTACGCTGCCGCCGTTCGCGCTGTATCGGGCGCTGCGGCGGGTCAATCCGTCGCCGTATTTGTTCTTTCTCGATTTCGGCGGATTCGCCGTCGCCGGATCGAGCCCGGAAATTCTGGTCAAGACGGCGAACGGCATCGTCACCATCCGCCCGATCGCCGGCACGCGGCATCGCGGCGCCACCCCGCACGAGGATCAAGCGCTCGAAGCCGAGCTCTTGGCCGATCCGAAAGAACGCGCCGAGCATCTGATGCTGCTCGATCTCGGCAGGAACGATGTCGGCCGCGTCGCCGAGATCGGCACCGTCAAGGTCACCGACCAGTTCTTCGTCGAGCGCTACAGCCAAGTGATGCACATCGTCTCCAACGTCGAAGGCAAGTTGCGCCGTGACCGCGATCCGCTCGACGCGCTTGCCGCCGGCTTTCCGGCCGGCACGGTATCCGGCGCGCCGAAGGTGCGCGCCATGCAGATCATCGATGAGTTGGAAAAGGAGAAACGCTCGCTCTATGCGGGCTGCGTCGGCTATTTCTCCGCCGGCGAGGAAATGGACAGCTGCATCGTGCTGCGCACCGCGCTGATCAAGGACGGCACCATGTACGTCCAGGCCGGCGCCGGCATCGTTGCCGATTCCGATCCGGACTTCGAGCAGCAGGAATGCATCAACAAGGCCAAGGCGCTGTTCCGCGCCGCCGAGGAAGCCAAGCGTTTCGCGTCGGTCGCGCGGCGGGGGCAGTAGGTTCCGCTGCGGCTGTTGACCGTGATGGAACCAGGTGCCGGTTTTGCCGGCCAAAGGTTTGCCTTGTTTGAAAAAATGCCGCACAGTTGCTGCCGCAACTTCGTGAACGCGGTGTATGGTTTTGCGGCTTCGGTCAGTGCTGCCGCTGTTTGGGGGAACTCCGCTCGCGCTTAGAACCACTCATCCGATCATTTGACTGACCACTCATCCGACGATCACGCGTCCAAGGCGATCTGATGGCTTCCGAGCAACCTCTTCCCTCCGGCGGATCCCGCTTCCAGCTCTCGCGCAGCACGGTCTTTCCGCTGGTGGGCGGCCGTTCGACGTGGTCGCAGGAACACCTGTTGCCGATATTCGCGACAGTCTTTGTCAGCATTGCCCTGATCGCAGTTCTCAACCCGGGCACCGTGCTCACCGGCAAGGACGAGATCGCCCAAGCCTGGCAAGTTTATTTCATCATCGCCATCTATATCGCCTTCATGGTGGACTACTACATCAATCAGATGTGCGGTCGCGCCAAAGGCTTGTGGCTGATCGCGGCCGTCGCCCTGTTCACCCTTCTGCTGCTGGACACCCCGATCTGGCGTGGCTGGTATGTCGTGTTCTACAATGTCATCCCCGCAGAGCAGTGGCAGAAATCCAGCAATGTCGTCGTGCAGCTCGCGGGATGGCTGTTCGGCACCGGGCTATGCGAGGAAAGCTTCAAGGCCTTGCCGCTGTTCGTCTTGGCGTTTCTGGGCGCTGGGTTGGCGTTGCTCGCCCGCCATACCAAAGGCCGGCTGCGCGCCTTTTTGGCGGGCATGAAGAAGCGCGTCGGCCTGTCCGAGCCGCTCGACGGCATCGTCCTGGGCGTCGCCTCGGGAAGCGGCTTCTTTATCAACGAGACCCTGGGGCAGTACGTGCCGGGGGTCATGAGCCAGGCAAAATACGCCGGCACCCAGGCGTTCGACGGCCTGGTGCTGTTGCTGTCGCGCGGGCTGCCGGAGCTTGTCGAACATTCGGCCTGGTCCGGCTTGTTTGGATATTTCATCGGGCTCGCGGTGCTGCGGCCTGGCATGGCGATATATCTGCTGCCGCTCGGCTGGCTGAGCGCGGCTGCGCTGCACGCCGGCTGGGACGGCATCAGCGCCGTCTCCAATTCGGGGGCGCTGATCCTTGGCTCTTGGTTGTTCCTGGGGGTGCTGAGCTACGCCCTGCTCGGCGGCGCGATCTTCAAGGCGCGCGAGATTTCCCCCACCCGCGGCTTGAATTTCGCCGACGGTCGCGCGCCGCAAGACGCAAGCCTGTCTCCGGCGCTCGTACCCGCGACGGCGCCGCCGCCGCGATCGGATGCATCCGACTGGGATTAGCTCCTCGAGGGCTGCTCCAGGCGTCGTCATTCCCCGCCGATGCGCCGCGGCTCGTGGCCGGGCTCGCAAGGCCGTCTTCCAGCGCCTGATGGCTGTACACCAAGGGGTTGCGCCATGTAGACTATTCTAGCTCGGTCACAATGGGAGGCGGCGCACCATGTCGAAGTCCTTTCTCGATTCCCGCGGCGTACGGCGTTGCTTGTTCGGCATTGCAGCCGGCGTCACCGTCGCCTGCGCCGGGACCGCGCAGGCACAGCAGCCGCCGTATTTTTCGTGTAGCGAGCTTCGCAACCCGAACCAGCAGGTCAAGATCGCGCCGATCTTTCTGGCGACCGCCGATCTCGCCGAGAACCCGTTCGACTGCTTTGCCTGGCAGAATTTCATCTATTTCATGTGGCCGGCGCTGCCCGGCCCGCGCGGCGTCGCCAACCCCAATGCAAAGCTAGGCGCGGGCGGACCTACGGTCTGGGAAACCTACCGGACCATCGACACCCTGTTTCTGCCGGATGGCAGGGATCCCGGCCCGTGGAACGGGCTGCAGCTGTTGGCGACGCTGCGCGGCTCGCTGGCGCAGCAGGTGGCCAGCGGCGCGGTCCGCAATCTGACGATGACGTCCAAGATCTCCCGTCCGGTGCTCGCCAATATCCTGCGCGGCGCCGCGGCCATACCGCAGGCGATCCTCGACGAGATTTCCCAAGCCGGCGGCGGCACGCTCTACGACCTCAATGGCTTTCCGGTTTATTACGAAGTCTCGATGGACGAGGCGCAGTACAACTATATCGTCCAGAACGGACTCTACGATGCCAGTAAGCAGTTCACCTTCGCCCAGGCGAACGTGATCAACATGCCGGCCGGCTCGGACACCACCACCAACGCGGTCGAAATGAAAGCCGCCTGGAAGGTTCTCACCGCTGCCGAGCAGAAGTCGGGCCGCTTCCACACCGTCCAGGCCTTGCTCAGCGGCGCCAAGACGCCGGTTGAGGTCGGACTGGTTGGATTCCACTTCTTCGTTTCCAGCGGCAGCCAGGGCGCCTGGGCCACATTTGCCCAGGTCGACAATGCGCCGGTGCAACAGCCGGCAGCGAGCGGTACCTTCAACTTCTTCAATCCGCTGGCCACCAATCCGCCCAATATCAAGGATGCCGATCCCGGTCAGGTGGTCCAGGTCAACCCCGACGCCGCCGCGGCCGACGCGGCCAACGCCTACGTGCACTATCTGCTCACGCAGAAAGATCCGAAGTCGGTGTGGCAATATTACAAACTGGTCAATGTGCAGTGGCCGTTGACCCCCGCGGCGCTTGCGAAACTGCCGCCGCCGGCTTCGACGCCGCTGCCGGACGGCGCTCCCAATGTTCCGACACTCGTCAACGCGGTGCTCGAGACATTCCTGCAGCAGCCCAACGTCTCGTGCGTGTCCTGTCATCAATATGCGCAGACCGCGCCATCGGCCAGCAACCCGCGCTATGCCGCGAGCTACAGTTTCATGTTCGGCCGCGCGACCTCGCCCGCGGGCACGACCAGGTAGCGGCAGTTCCCGCTCGCCTTAAGGTTTCAGGGACCCGCGAGGCGGGAAGGCCGACGTGACGCGCGTCGGGCGGCAGCGCGCTTGCTTGACGTGGGTTCTTCATAGCATCATGGCGCCATCTCTCGGCCGGCGGGGTCGCGGACTTCGCGCGCGCCGCGAGCGGCCGGCACGATAGTCGGCAGCGATCAAAAACAAGAAGCTCAAGGGACCAGACGCCGGAGGAAGCCACGCCGTGACGCTCAATCGCCTTGTGGCCGGTCTCATGCTGACGCTGTTGCCGGCAGTGGTCCTGTCGGCATCGGCCGGTTCAACGACGATCTGGCCGGCGGGCCCGGTGCGGATCATCATGCCGTATCCGCCGGCGACCAGCGGCGACCTCATCTCGCGCAAGGTGGCGCTGTTCTTGGGCCAGAAGCTCGGCGTCTCGTTTTTTGTCGACAATCGGCCGGGCGCCAACGGCAATATCGGCATGAAGGCCGCGAAGGACGCCGCCCCGGACGGCGCGACATTCGTGGCCGCAACCGACATCCAGTTCGCGGTCTCGCCGGCGCTTTACTCCGATCTGCCTTATGACGCCGATCGCGATTTCACCGCGGTGGCGCCGCTGGCGCGCGTCATCAACGTCATCGTTGCGAACCGCAATCTCAAGGCCGACAACCTCGCGCAACTGGTGGCGCTTGCCAAGGCGCAGCCCGGCAAGTTCACCTATGCGTCGACCGGCGTCGGCAGCACCCACCAGCTGTTCATGGAGATGCTCAAGATGCGCGGCGGCTTCGACATGGTGCATGTGCCCTACAAGGGCACCGGCGAGGCGACACCCGACCTCATCAGCGGCCAGGTCGACGTGATGTTTTTCGGCGCGCCGCAGGCCCTGACCCAGGCCAGGGCCGGGCAGCTCAAGGTGCTGGCGGTCGGCTCGGCGAAGCGGCTGCCGGAGTTTCCCGACGTACCGACCATCGCCGAGTCCGGTTTCCCGGGATTCACCTCGACCAACATCTGGGGCGTCTGGGCGCCGGCCGGAACGCCCGGCCCGGTCGTCGCCAGGTTGCGCGAAACGATTGCCCAGGCGCTGGACGATCCCGAGATCCGCGACTGGTATCGGACGTCGGTTTTATCGACGCTGCCCGGCGGCGTCGACGAGATGACGGCCGAGATCCGCGACGAGCGCGCGACATGGCCCGACGTCGTCAAAGCGGCGAACATCAAGCTCTCGCAATAAACCGAGATCACGCAAGGGAAACGGCAATGAGCACGAAGCCAATGAGCCCAACGCAAGTGTTTGAAACGCCTCGAGGCTCCGGATCACGATCCGCTGCGCAGGTGTTCCGCACCGGCGCCTTGGCGCCGTCGATCGGCGCCGAAATCATCGGCGTCGATCTGAGCCGGCCGATGAGCGATGAGACCTTCGCCAAGGTCCTCGACACCTGGCACCGGAACCTCGTCATCCTGTTCCGCGATCAACACCTCAGCGAGGACGATCAGGTCCGCTTCGGCGAGCGGTTCGGACCGCCGGCGGTCAGTCACACCCGGCGCTACACCACGAGCAATCCGGCCGTGATGCTGATTTCGAATATCCGCGAGAACGGCCAGCTGATCGGGGCGCTGCCCGACGGCGAGATGAATTTCCACACCGACCAATGCCATCAGGAGCGCCCGGCGATGGCGTCGATGCTGTATTCGCTGGAGGTGCCGAGCCGGGGCGGCAACACGTTATTTGCCAATGCCTACCTCGCCTACGAGACGCTTCCCGACGCGATGAAGGCGAAGATCGAAGGGCGCAAGGCGCTCAACGCCTACGACTACGACAATGCCTCGACCATCCGCGGCACCAAAGTGCGCGACGGCATTCCGTCGTATTGGCATCCCATCGCGCGGACCCACCCGGCCACGGGGCGAAAGGCGCTCTACGTCAATCGGCTGATGACGGTGGCCATCGAGGGCTTGTCCGAGGCGGAGGCCGGCGAGCTACTTGAGGCGCTGTTCAAGCATCAGGAACAGCCGCAATTCATCTACGAGCACGTGTGGCGTCCCCACGATGTCTTGCTGTGGGACAACCGCTGCACGCTGCACGCAAGGACCGACTTCAGCGCGGCGGAGCGGCGCCTGATGCGGCGCCTGACGATCCTCGGCGAAAAGCCGGCCTGAGAAAAAGAAAGACGCCGTATCCGGCACATTGCGCGGGCCCGCAGGGCCCAAGCGCCTCGACAGCGTCATCCGGAACTTGAGGCTGGCTCCCCGGCTTAATGCAGCATCGCATATTGCTGAAAAAGCGGACAAAATGGCCAAACCCCTGCCATTGCCAATTTGGGATCGCCAGACCGGGAAGCTCGTCAACGAGTTCATGGACGATCATCCGGCGACCTACGAGAGCCGACCGCGGCGCTCGATCACCCAGGTGCTCGAATCGCACCCGGTTTATGACTGGCTGCTGGCGGCATATCAGAACACGCGCCGCAGCGCCCGGGCCATTGAGCCCTTCGTCCGCAACCACAAGATCGACATGAGCGAGTTCGAGCCGGTCATCACCTATCGCTCATTTGCTCAGTTCTTCGACCGGCGGTTTCGGCCCGGCGTTCGCAAATTTCCCGCTGCTGAGGATGAGATGGGCGCTTTTGCCGAAGCGCGCTACTTCGGCTGGGAACGCGTGGAGGGCAGCCAAGCGTTTCCGGTTAAAGGCCGTTCATTGCAGGCCGAGCATATTCTCGGGACCGTCGAGCGGGCGCGACCCTTCATTGGCGGGCCGGTGCTCTTGGCACGGCTGTCGCCGATGGATTACCACCACGTCCATTATCCCGATGACGGCCGGACTCTCGACGACGATCGGCTGGGCCGCCGGTTGTGGACGGTGAACTGGCACGCGCTGCTAAACAAGCCGAACATACTTTTCGTCAACGAGCGCAAGATCAACGTTCTGCAAACGCGCAACTTCGGGCGCCTCGGATTTGTCGAGGTCGGCGCGATGTCGGTGGGACGCATCGTTCAGGTCCATCTGGTCGACGAGCCGTTTCAGCGCGGCAATGAGAAGTCGGTCTTTCGTTTTGGTGGCTCGGCCGTCATCGTGTTCGGCGAACCGAGACGATGGCGGCCGTCGGAAGACCTGCTTGCGCACACCAAGGACGGTATCGAAACTCTGGTGCGGCTTGGCGAACCCGTGGCTCTCGCGGCCGCCGCGCAACCCTAGGGTCGAGGACCGACCATCCGGCAAGGCTGTGTGCTTCACGTCTTCGCCGCCCCGTCGGGATGAACCGGGTCCACCCACAAGACGGTCTCGGGCTTCTCCACCGGCTCGATGTCGAGATTGATGGCGATGGCCTCGCCGTCGCTGCGCACCAGCACGCATTCCAGGACCTGGTCCGGGCTGGCGTTGATTTCCTGGTGCGGCACGTAGGGCGGAATGAAGATGAAATCGCCGGGATTGGCCTCGGCGGTGAACTGCAGATGGTCGCCCCAGCGCATGCGCGCCTTGCCGCGGACCACGTAGATGATGCTTTCGAGATGCCCGTGATGGTGGGCGCCGGTCTTCGCGTCGGGCCTGATGGTCACGGTGCCGGCCCACAGCTTCTGGGCGCCGACGCGGGCGAAGTTGATCGCGGCCTTGCGGTCCATCCCCGGCGTTGACGGCACGTTCGGATCGAGCTGATGGCCCGGAACGACGCGCACGCCGTCGTGCTTCCAGCGTTCCGCTTGGTCGCCCGAGCGACCGGCGTGGTCGTCGTCGTGGTGCGGCGTCATGGCTTTTCCGTCGCTGCTCGGCCTGGCCATCATATAGAGCCGTCGGCCCAAAATAGGAAAAGGGGGCGACAAAGCGATCGCCCCCTCAACGCCGCCCCCGCTGGCGTATCGTTGCGCTGGCAAACCGGCTAACGCGTGACGTGAGATGTCACGGCCGGCGCCGCCGGCGCGTTACCAGCAATGGTAATGCGCCGCCCAGGACTGGCTGCCCGATTGCGCGCCGAGGCTGCACATCGGGTCTTTGGCCGGCCCCTTCGGGGCGTGAGCCACGGTCTTGGCCGGCGTGTAGTGACCCCAGCAATGGTAGTTATCTTGCCAGGACTGGCTGCCGCCCTGGGAACCGAGCGCGCACATCGGATCTTTCGTCGCCGGCGCCGCCTGGGCCTGACCGATCGGCGCCGCACCCATGGTGGCGGCGAGCGCCAAGCCAGCCGCCGCAATCATCAGCTTCTTCATATTGAAAGTCCTTTCGTTTCCTCCCCGTTTGGCGACCCGCTCGCGCGAGCGAAAAGGCCGCGTTCTTTGAAAAATCGGCACCGCGCCGGGATACGCGTCCACCGATGCCGGCCTGAGGACCGTCATGAAACATTAGACGGAATACAAGCGCCGTATATGAAAAAGTTTCGGAATATCGATCGAAAGTTATGCGATATTTATACGCACCACCAGCCCAAGGCCCTGGCGGGGCCCCTGGTTCCCCTCCGGCGGGGAGAATAGGAGGTCGCGCCGTGTCGGGGCGGCCGCCAACGCGGGCGCAGTCCAGCGAGCCGGCGCATCAGCCGACAGTTGCCGGCGACCCGCGCCGGATGGGGCGGCTGCCGCGAAATCAGTGGCGCGGGAGGACCGTCTGCGCCGGCAGGGCCGAGGCTCGCCGACGCACCGAGTCGGAAATCCAGGTCTCGCTTTTGGTCCAGTAGTGGCTTCGGCCGCACGCCGAACATCTGCTCATCGAGAGCACTTCAGGCAGCGCCACAAACGTATCGAGGTCTGTCTCAATTCCGGTGGCGACAAACTGACCGGTACGCGCACAGGCGAACATGATCTGGAGCATGAGAATATCTCCTCTGCTCCCCCCGGATCGAGGCTGATCGGTAAAAGTTAATTAAAACTTACCGAAAAGATGGAACAATCCTGGTTGGGCAGGCCTGCCGGTGCGACATTCGATGGTTTTCGGCTGCCGTGAGCTGCGACGCTCAACAATCCGGAGCTCGGCCTCGTCAATCGGCGCGGTCGACCGCGACGAATTTGTAGCCGTCGCCCCAGCGCCGCACGCGCCCCGTCGACGGCGTCGGAAAATGGGTCGCGCACAGGATCGTGGGCTCCTCGCAGAACCGATCGAAGACCTGTCGCCGCGTAAGTCCGGCCTGCGCGGAGTCGTAATCGGACATCATGCCGAGCTCGGGGTACTTGCCCTGCAACGGCGAATGGATCATGTCGCCAGTGATCAGCACGTCCTCGCCGGCGCGGCCGACCAGCACCGAAAAATGATCGATGGTGTGGCCGGGGGTCGGGATGAATCTGACCGTTTCGCTGAAGGCGAAATCGCTCTGCACGATCTGCGCGCGCTGGGCCGCGACGATCGGCAGCACTGAGTCGGTGATCCAAGGCACGCTCGACGGATTGTCCTTCTCGCGCGCCGTCCAATGCGCAAGCTCGCGGTCGGCCATGATGTAGCGCGCCTTGGGAAAGGTCGGTACCCAGCGGCCGTTGTCGAGACGGGTATTCCAGCCGACGTGATCGGTGTGCAGGTGCGTGCACATCACATAGTCGATGTCGTTCACGCCGAGGCCGGCGGCCGCCAATCCCTTCTCGAAACGGTCGCCGTCGAGCATGTTCCAGAACGGCCGCGTCGGCCGCGGCTTGTGATTGCCGACGCAGGCGTCGATCAGGATATTGTGATGCGCCGTCTTGATGACGAAGCTCTGGATGGCGAAGACGAGCTTGTCGGCCGGATCGAGAAAGCTCGGCTGCAGCCAGGAACGGTTCTCGTCGAGCCTTTCCTTGGTCAGCGCCGGGAAAAATCCGACGGCCTCGAACCACGCGCCCTGCTGCTCGACGACCGGATGAATCGTGACGTCCCCAAGCGTAATCGGCATCGTCATGGAGCGCTTTCCTTGGGCTGGCACATATTGCGCAGGATACGCCCCCGGAGCCGCCATTGTCGCGCCCATAGGGGGTTTATTCGCGACAGGCCGCCGCGACTTGATCCGCATCCGGGGAAAAGCCAGATTTTTGGCCGGCTGGAAGCCGCACGCCGCCTGCGTTAGCGGCGACGTCGCCTGTGGATTTCAAATAGAGACGAGTTCCGGCGCCGACGGCGCCGCCCCGTCGGCCTCTCTGCTAACCGCCCAGACTGTCCGGCTCAAGAATCGCGCGGGCTTTGATCGCGGCGCCGGTGCGCGGATGGGTATCATGCAGGAAGACCGCGAGCTGGGGTCTTACGCACTCGCCATGCGAGCTGACCGCTTGCTCGAACAGGAAGCGTTGCACATCGTGAGGCAGGCGCGCCCAGCTTCTGACAACCGCGTCGCCGAGCGCCAGAGAAAGCTCCGAACTGTCATGAGCGATCAGATTCATCACGCATCCCCTCAGCTGAGACGTAATGGCGATTATCACCAACGCCGGCTGATCGTTGCGGTTCCGGCCGCAAAGCTAAAAATTTTTCCTTCGCAGCGGCGTCGAATGATTGCTTGACAATCCGCTTGCTTGGTCCAGAATTTCATCGAGACTTGTGACACGGAGGTTTCGATGGTTCCACCGGGTCAAACCGCCGCGATGATTGTTGCGCGCAACGCGTTCGGGTCGCAACATAGCGGCAAGCACACGAACCCTTCGCCGGGCGCGACTTCCGTGGGTCGCATCAGTCAGGCAAGACCCCAATTCAGTCGCCCCCGGCGAACGTCTTCTCTCTGCATTCTCCAGTGACGGCAGTCGAGAGGCGCACCTCCTGCGCTGTTGTCCATGGCCCTCGGCCAAGCGTCGGCTGGACACCATCCACTCAAGGCAGCGATGGAAATCGATCCAAGGCGATTGAAGACGTCTGGGCTTGATCGTTGTCGCCGGTTTTGCAGCCCGCGGCATGAAACCCACGGGCGCGAGCGCGAACAACAACGGCTGCGTTAGCGGCCGAACTCGGGCGGCTCGGCTCAATCGCCGTTCGCCTCCGCCTCCTCGCTCAACCGCTCCACCGATGCCACGCGCTCGCCGTCCGCGGTCGAGAACACGATGACGCCCTGGGTCGAGCGGCCGGCGAGGCGGATGCCGTCGACCGGGCAGCGGATCAGCTGGCCGCCGTCGGTGACCAGCATGATCTCGTCGCTCTCCTCGACCGGGAATGACGCCACCAGGCGGCCGTTCTTCTCGGTGACCGCCATGGCGACGATGCCTTTGCCGCCGCGGCCGGTGGTGCGGTACTCGAACGACGAAGTGCGCTTGCCGAAGCCTTTTTCCGAAATGGTCAGCACGAATTGCTCGGCGGCCGACAATTCCGCGTAGCGGGTCTGGCCGAGCTCGATGGCGCCTTCGGCTTCCTCGGCGTCGATCGCGCCGTTGCCGTTGTCCTCGGCGTCCCCGTTGGTGCCGCGCCGCACCGCGTTGGCGCGCTTGAGATACGCCGCGCGCTCCTCGGCATTGGCCTCGACATGGCGCAGGATCGACAGCGAGATCAGCTTGTCGCTCAAGCCCGATTTCTCATTGTCGAGGTTGATGCCGCGCACCCCCATCGAGGTGCGCCCCTGGAACACCCGCACGTCGTTGACGGCGAACCGGATGCACTGGCCGGCCGCCGAGGTGAGAAGGACGTCGTCGTCCTCCTTGCAGATCTGCACGTCGACGATGGCGTCGCCCTCGTCGAGTTTCATGGCGATGATGCCGGAGCGCCGCACGTCGGCAAAATCCGATAGTTTGTTCCGGCGCACCGTGCCACGCGTGGTGGCGAACATCACGTCGAGCGTGCTCCAGCTCGAACTCGTCCTCCGGTAGCGGCATGATGGTGGTGATGTTCTCGCCCTGCTCCAGCGGCAGGATGTTGATCAGCGCCTTGCCGCGCGCCTGCGGCGCCGCCTGCGGCAGCCGCCAGACCTTCTCCTTGTAGACCTGGCCGCGCGACGAGAAGAACAGCACCGGCGTGTGGGTCGAGGCGACGAACAGCCGGGTGACGAAATCCTCGTCGCGCGTCTGCATGCCGGAACGGCCCTTGCCGCCGCGCTTTTGCGCGCGATAGGTCGACAGCGGCACGCGTTTGACGTAGCCGGCATGCGAGACGGTGACGACCATGTCCTCGCGCTGGATCAGGTCCTCGTCTTCCATCTCGCCTTCCTGATCGATGATCAGGGTTTTGCGCGGCGTCGCGAATTCATTCTTGATGGCGGCGAGTTCGTCCTTGATGATGGCCTGGATGCGCGCCCGCGAGCGCAGGATGTCGAGATAGTTGGCGATTTCCTGCGCCAGCTTGTCGAGCTCGGCCTTGATCTCGTCGCGGCCGAGCGCGGTCAGCCGCTGCAGCCGCAGATCGAGAATCGCCTTGGCCTGCTCGGCCGACAGCCGCGTGGTGCCCTCGGCCGTCACCACGTGACGCGGATCGTCGATCAGCGTCACCATGGCGGCAACGTCGCGCGCCGGCCAGTCGCGGCCCATCAGTTGCTCGCGCGCCTCGTTGGCGTCGTGGGCGGCGCGGATCAGCCGGATCACCTCGTCGATATTGGCGACCGCGATGGCCAGGCCGACCAGCACATGGGCGCGATCGCGCGCCTTGCCGAGCAGATGCTTGGTGCGCCGGTAGATCACCTCCTCGCGGAAGGCGATGAACAAGACCAGCAGATCCTTCAGGTTCATCACCAGCGGCCGGCCATTGTCGAGCGCGACCATGTTGGCGCCGAACGACGATTGCAGGGCGGTGAAGCGGTAGAGCTGATTGAGCACGACGTCCGGCACCGCATCGCGCCGCATTTCGATCACGACGCGGTAACCGTCGCGGTCGGATTCATCGCGCAGCGCGGAAATGCCTTCGAGCTTCTTGTCGCGGACCAATTCGCCGATGCGCTCGACCAGATGCGCCTTGTTGACCTGATAGGGAATCTCGGAAATGACGATGGCTTCGCGCTCGCCGCGCAACGTCTCGAACGCGACCTTGCCGCGCATGACGATCGAGCCGCGGCCGAGATGATAGGCGGAACGGATGCCTTGGCGTCCCAGGATGATGCCGCCGGTGGGGAAATCCGGACCTGGAATGATGCCAATCAGATCATCGATCGACAGCGCCGGATTGTCGATCAGCGCCACGCAGGCATCGATCACCTCGCCGAGATTGTGTGGCGGGATGTTGGTCGCCATGCCGACCGCGATGCCGCCGGCGCCGTTGGCCAGCAGATTGGGAAAGCGCGCCGGCAGCACCATCGGCTCGCGCTCGGAATTGTCGTAATTGGCCTGGAAGTCGACCGTGTCTTTGTCGAGATCGTCGACCAGAGCGCCGGCGACGCGTTCGAGCCGCACCTCGGTGTAGCGCATGGCCGCCGGCGCATCGCCGTCGACCGAGCCGAAATTGCCCTGGCCGTCGATCAGCGGCAGGCGCATGGAGAAATCCTGCGCCATGCGCACCAGCGCGTCATAGACCGCCTGGTCGCCATGCGGATGATATTTGCCGATGACGTCGCCGACGACGCGGGCCGATTTGCGATACGGCCTGTTCCATTCGTAGCCGTTCTCGTGCATCGAATAGAGAATGCGGCGATGCACCGGCTTGAGTTCGTCGCGCGCGTCGGGCAACGCCCGGGCCACGATCACGCTCATGGCGTAATCGAGGTAGCTTTTCTTCATCTCCTCGGTGATCGAAACCGGGCGAATGTCGGAGGGGCCGCCGTCTGTGGGCGGGGGAGTATTGTCGTCTGCCAAAGCCTGGATTTCCTGGACGAATTGGGTGTGGGTTTCATAGCCGATCGGGCGCCATGGCGCTACCGGAATCGGCTCTTCGCATGTAATGATTTTCCGCATTAGTTTCAAGGCCTTATTGGGACAATTTGCGGTCTTTTGCCGGCACCGCGCCGCGACGCGCAAGACCGGAGCCCGGGATGCTGGCACAATCGCCGACAAGCCCCTCAGCGGAGCCCGGTCACATGCATCTCGACTACGCCATCTCGGCGCTGATCACGCTGTTCCTCGTGGTCGATCCGCTCGGACTGGCACCGACGTTTCTCGCCGTGACCGAAGGCCTGCCGCGCGCCGCCCGCCGCAGCGTCGGCGTGCGCGCCAGCGTCATCGCCGGCGCCATCCTCGCCGGCGCGGCGCTGATCGGCGATTGGCTCCTCGGCATGCTCGGCATTTCGCTTTCGGCGTTCCGCATCGCCGGCGGCCTGCTGGTGTTCTCGATCGCTTCGGAGATGGTGTTTGGCGTGCGCTTGCGCCGCGAGGGCGAGGCAGCCGAAGAGGCCGTCGAAGAGCACGTGCGCAACATCGCCGCCTTCCCGCTGGCGATCCCGCTGCTCGCCGGGCCGGGCGCCATCACCGCCACCGTGCTGCTGGCCGGCCGCGCCGACCGCGACCCGATGCTGCTCGCCGTGCTGATCGCCGTGGTCGCCGTGGTAGCGGCGTGTTGTTGGGCGACGTTCGTTTTCGCCGAGCGCATCAGCGGGTTTCTCGGCATGACCGGCAACATCGTGCTGTCGCGGCTGCTCGGCGTGCTGCTGGCGGCGCTCGCCGTGCAATATGTCATCGACGGCGTGCGCGCCATTTTGGCCAGCTGAGAGTGGCTCGGGGAACCGAGGCGGCCCGCACGCCGTGACGCGCTAATCGCCTGTTAACCATCTATCTTCATGATGACACGGCGTTTTACCCTGGACGTCAGCAGGCGGACCCGCGTCATGGCATTATCCCCGATCGCCACTTCGACCAGTCTTGGATCGTTGACTAATCTGCTGGTGCAATCATCCGGCCATAAGCGCCATGGCCAGTCGCAGCTCCCGACCGGCGCCATGGATACGCCAGCATCGAGCGGCACCTCGGCGCCGGGCAAGACCGGCAAGATCGGCAGCAAGCTCGACATCAGCGCGTGATCGCGGCGCGGAATGCAGGGCGATGAACTCGTTTCACGTGCGCGCGGCAAATCCCGGCGACATCCCGGCCCTGATGCGGCTCAAGCATCTGCTGGCCGAAGCTGAGGATTCGCTCCATGCGGTGTGCGCGACGGCGGACGATTGGCGGCGCGACGGCTTTGGCCAGGGCGCCGGCTTCACCGCCTTCGTCGCCGAGGCGAGCGATAGCGGCATCGGCAATGCCGCCATCGGCAGCGTCATTGGGATGGCCACCTGCAGCCAGCGCATCATCACCGGCTGGAACGGGCCGGTGATCTTCCTGCAGGACCTGTTCGTCGAGCCGTGTCACCGTCAGCACGGCGTGGCGCAGGCGCTCATGGCGCGCGTCGCCGCGCTGGCCCGCGATATCGGCAGTCCGATCGTCGAGCTCACGGTGCGGGCCGACAATCCAGCGCAGAATTTCTACGTGCGCTCGGGTTTCATGCCGCTGCCGCAGTGCCTGACTTTCGTGTTGGCCGGGCCGGCGCTCCATGCGCTGGCCGCGCAAGACCGGGCGAGCCTGGCGCTGGCCGGCTGATCACTCACAGACCGCGGGCCAAGTTCGACGCGGCATCAATCCAATCGCGGCTGCCACACCATCACCAGGAACAGCGCGACCATGCCGGCGAGAATGACCACGGCGAGCACGGCCCAGAGCCGGAACAGGCCGGCATAGCTGTTGGCAAGCGGCGCGCCGCCGAGCGCCGCCTGGCGCGCCACTTTGCGCATGCGCATCTCGGTCCACAGCGCCGCCAGCCACGCCGCCACCACGACGACGTAGAGCGCGAGCGAAAGCTCGATCCAGAAATCGTCGGCCGGCGACAGGCCGATCGCCGCGCCGAGAGGAAAACCGCTGAGCGGCTGCAGCGCCAGGGCCGGAGCCATCACGAACAGTTCTATGCGCACCGCGAATTGCGCGACCAGCGCGATGACCGACGGGTTGCCGGACCAGCGGGCAAACACGACGAACGCGGCGATGGCAAGCCACGTGCCGAACATGGCGGCGGCGGCAAGCAGGTGCACGAACTTGATGGCGAGAATGGTGTCGATCATGGCGCGGGCGTCATTGGCAGGCGGCGCCTCAGTTTGAATTGTCCCGTTGGCTGCGCCGGTCGCCTTGGCCAAATCCAACTTATATTACGGGCTATGGATACCGTCATATTCAGGGGGCGCCCCGACGATCGCAACGCCTGCGACCAATGGACGTTAGTCAGGGATGCCGAGGATCAAGAGGATTTTGTGATCCACGAGCACATCAAGCTCGATGCAGTGCTATCGGGGAAGCCATACGCGCGTCTGCTAAGGCGGATGACGGTGCGCGAATTTCTCGGCACCGATCAGCCGCCTGCGGTGAAGGGCAAACTGCAGGCCCTGTTGGCGGAACGGAATGCGCCGCGGCCGCCGATATAGCGCGGAGGCCTGTTCAACGATGCCCGAATTCAAACCGCGACACGGGCCGTCCCGGAGCGCGTGACGCGCGACCGCGGACGCCATCGTCGCCATGCGCAACGGGTGGCACGGCGGCTCAGAACGGAATCTCATCGTCCATGTCGCCGCGTGCATCCCGCGCGCCGGCTGCGGCGGCAACCTTGCGGGTCGGGCCCGGCGAGCCGAAATCGCCGCCCGCGTCATCGCTGCCGAAATCGCCGCCTCCGCTTGTACCGCCGGCACGATCGAGCAGTGTGAGTTCGCCGCGGAAACCCTGCAGCACCACTTCGGTCGAGTAGCGGTCCTGGCCCGATTGGTCCTGCCATTTGCGCGTCTGCAGCGAACCTTCGATGAAGACCTTCGAGCCCTTCTTGAGATACTGCTCGGCGATCCGGCATAGATTTTCATTGAAGATGACGACGCGATGCCACTCGGTCTTTTCCTTGCGTTCGCCGGTGGACTTGTCCTTCCAGGACTCCGAGGTGGCGAGGCGAAGATTCGCGATCGGCCGGCCGTCCTGGGTGCGCCGGATTTCGGGATCGGCGCCCAGATTGCCGATCAAGATGACCTTATTGACGCTTCCCGCCATGACACTCTCCGTTCCAGCACGTTTGAACCATTGCGTGGGATCGCTGCGGCGACCCTGGTGCCGCGACCCAAGGCCAGCGACCTAGCGCCGGAGACCCCAGTGCCGGGAGACCCTAGTGCCGGATCGTCCCCTCGCACCAGTGCGCCAGCGACGCCATCGCCGCTTTCCACATGGACTTTCCACATGACTTTCACATGGATTTGGCGCCGATAACGGCGCATGCACAAGCGTGTTCTTATTTTGTTCGCGACATAATTGCAAGAGGGATCGCCGCCGTGGTGCGCGGTCCTTGCTACCCTTGATTGATCGCGGCCCCGCTTCGCGTTAAGAGATTAGTTAGGAAAACAATGCCTGTTGCAATTTAGTAACACCTTTTTAGTGCCCAATTCGATAGCTATTGGCCTTGCGGGGGACGGACGGAGGAGAGTCGCATGAAGCGAGTATTGATCGCCGGCGCATTGGCGCTGGCTGCGGGGAGTCAGGCATTCGCTGCGGATTTGCCGCCTCCCCTCGCACCGCCGCCGCGGGCTCCGGCCACCTACGTTCCGGCAATGGCGCCGGCCTATAACTGGAGCGGCTTCTACCTCGGCATCAACGGCGGCTACGGCTTCGGCAACAGCAGCTGGACCGGCGCCGGCCTATCGACCGGCACCTTCAATACCTCCGGCTTTCTGGTCGGCGGCACCGCCGGCGCCAACTATCAGATCGGTCAGTTCGTCATCGGCGCCGAAACCGATCTCGACTGGACTGACGTCAAGAGCAGCAACGGCCCCATTATCTGCGGCTTGTGCGTGACCTCGAACACCTGGCTCGGCACGGCGCGGGCGCGTGCCGGTTTTGCGCTGGATCGCGTGCTGTTCTACGGCACCGGCGGCGCCGCCTACGGCAATATCGATGCCTCGGCCAATGGCGTGCTGACTTCGACAACGAAGGTCGGCTGGACCGCCGGCGCCGGCATCGAAGGCGCATTCGCCGACAATTGGACAGCCAAGATCGAATATCTCTACGCCGATCTCGGCAGTGCCAGTTGCGGCGCGACCTGCGGCGGCGCCCCGGTCAACGTGACCCTGAAAGAGAACCTCATCCGGTTGGGCGTCAACTACAAGTTCGGCTACTGAGTTTCCTCGCGCCGTTCCCTGCGCGGAACAGGCGCCGGCGACTTTTCGCCGATCGGGGAAGTCGCGAAAAGTCCCTTGTGGCGGCCATTATCACGGCGCGGCGGTTGATTCCGCCGCGCCGTTGTTTTTTTGCACTATTCAACGTCTGGCCGACGCAGTGTAGTGTCGGGCAAAAGTTTGGTCTGTCGATTGGTCCTGTATGAGGCGTCTCAGTTCGCGTGTGTGGGCGTGGACTGCCGTGGCCGCAACCATTGCGGCGATACCGGCGTTCGCCGCCGATCTGCCGCCCCCGGTTGTCCCGCCGCCGCGGGCGCCGGCGGTCTACGTTCCGGCAGCCTCGCCGGTTTATGATTGGACCGGCATCTATTTCGGCGTCAACGGCGGCTACGGCGTTGGCAGCAGCGATTGGACCGGCGGCCTGGTTTCGTCCGGCAGCTTCAACGCGTCCGGCTTCCTGGTCGGCAGCACCGCCGGCGCCAACTATCAGATCGGCCAGTTCGTGCTCGGCGTGGAAACCGACATGGACTACGCCACCATCAAGGGTAACGGCCCCGCAGCCTTCTGCGCCAATTGTCAGACCACCAGCAATTGGCTGGGCACGACGCGCGGCCGGGCCGGCTTCGCGCTCGATCGCGTGCTGTTCTACGCCACCGGCGGCGCCGCATACGCCAGAATCAACGCCTCGGCCAACGGCGCGATCGACTCGTCGACCGAACTGGGCTGGACCGCCGGCGCCGGCGTCGAAGGCGCTTTCACCAACAACTGGACGGCAAAGCTCGAATATCTTTACGCCGATCTCGGCCATGCCCCATGCGCGGGGCCGTGCGGATCGCCGCCGTTTGCCACGCAATCCGTCAGCCTCAAAGAAAACCTCATCCGGCTCGGCATCAACTACAAGTTCGGCTACTGAGCATTGCGGAGGCCGCTCTTCCCCTGCCGGACCGGCGCGGGCGGCTTTTCCCCATCGGGAAGATGCAAGAAGTCCCCTTGTGGCGGGCCTTATCGCGACGCGGCGGTTGATTCCGCCGCGTTGTTGTTTTTTTGCACTATCCAGGGTCCGGCGGAAGCATTGTAGTGTCCGGCAAAAGCCCGAGCTGTCGACTTCTGCTAAGGGTTCTGTATGGGGCGTCTCAGTCCGCGTTTGTTGGCATGGATCGCGGTTGCTGCAGCCACTGCGGCGACGCCGGCGTTCGCCGCCGACATGGAAGCGGCCCCGGTCTATAAGACGCCGGTCTATTACCAGCCCGCGCATTACGATTGGACCGGGATCTATCTCGGCGGCCTGGTCGGCGGCGGCCTGCTGCAGGATACGGTGACCGCGACGGCGAGCACGCTGGAGCCGGCCGGCGCGCAAACCCGGTACAGCCCGTTCGCGGTGGTCGGCGGCGGCGATATCGGCGTCAATCTCGAGATGGCGCCTTGGGTGGTCGGCTTCGAGGGCGACTGGCTGTCGTCCGCCATTTCCGGCTCGCAGATCACGACCTCGCTGGTCGGCGGCACCACCGCGCGCGCCACATCGGCCCCGCACTGGTATGGGATGGCGACCGGCCGCGTCGGCTACGCCGCCGATGACCTGTTGTTCTATGCCAAGGCCGGCGGCGCGTTCATGCGTGTGGACTACACCGAGGACGTCCTCACCGGCGGCGCCGTCAGCTCCTCGCAGATCATTGCCGACACCCGCACCGGCTTCACGGTCGGCGGCGGCTTCGAATACGCCATGAACGAGGCGCTGTCGGTCAAGCTGGAATACGACTTCCTCGATTTCGGCAGCAAGAACTACACCTTCAACCTGACGACCCCGGCCGGCGCCGCGGTCACCGCGCCGTTTTCGATCAAATCCGACACCCAGTTGTTCCTGCTGGGCTTCAACTACCGCTTCAATTGGGTGCAGCGCAGCCCGGTTGCTGCCAAGTACTGAGTAGCGCCCGATTGGAGTGTGTGCAGCAAGGGCCGGCTCGATGCCGGCCCTTGTAGCTTTGTGGCCTCGCTCTCCTCCGGTCCGGCACAGGACGACCGTGCCAAACGCGCTCGGGTGCCGGCCGTGAGGGCAAATTGCGAGGCCGGAGCCCCCCTCACCCCAACCCGCTCCCCGCTGGCGCGAGCGGATTCGCCGAGCGGTTTGCGGCGCTTGCGATTTCCCTTCGGGACCGCCTCTGTATTGTGGGGAGCACCTGTCCCGCGCCCTGGAAAAACTCCGGTGTTCTTACTACGTTCGGGAAGGTGAAAAGCCGCGGGCTGGCGGCCGTCCGGTTCCATCTCCTCAGAGTTTCGCGGAATGAACGACCTGTTCGACAAAGCGGCGAAGGGTGCGCAAGATCTTCGCGATAAAGACCATCGCGACCAAGACCATCGCAACAACGACAACGACCGTCGTGACAGCGAGCGCCGCGCCAACGAGCGCCGCGTGATTGCGATCCACGGCGCCCGCGAGCACAACCTCAAGGACATCGATCTCGACATTCCGCGCGACCGGCTGGTGGTGTTCACCGGCTTGTCCGGTTCCGGAAAAAGCTCGCTCGCCTTCGACACCATCTATGCCGAGGGCCAGCGCCGCTACGTCGAGAGCCTGTCCGCCTACGCCCGGCAATTTCTGGAAATGATGCAGAAGCCGGACGTCGACCAGATCGACGGCCTGTCGCCGGCGATTTCCATCGAGCAGAAAACCACCTCGCGCAATCCGCGCTCGACGGTCGGCACCGTCACCGAGATCTACGACTATATGCGGCTGTTATGGGCCCGGGTCGGCGTGCCCTACTCGCCGGCCACCGGGCTGCCGATCGAGAGCCAGACCATTTCGCAGATGGTCGACCGCATCCTGGCGCTGCCCGAGGGCACCCGGCTTTATCTGCTGGCGCCGGTGGTGCGCGGCCGCAAGGGCGAGTACCGCAAGGAACTCGCCGAGTTCATGAAGAAGGGCTATCAGCGCGTCAAGGTCGACGGCGCGTTCTACGAGATCGCCGACGTCCCGGCGCTCGACAAGAAATTCAACCACGACATCGACGTGGTGGTCGACCGCGTCGTGGTGCGGCCCGACATCGGCGCACGGCTCGCCGACTCGCTGGAGCAGGCGCTCAAGCTCGCCGACGGTCTGGCGGTGGCGGAATTCGCCGATGCCCCCGGGCCTTCATCCTTCGAGACGCGCCCTGCGGGCGCTCCTCAGGATGAGGGCAAAGGCCGAAGCGCTCCTCAGGATGAGGGTAAAGGCCGAAGCACTCCTCGGGATGAGGACGGAGGCAGCGGCCGTCGTTCCCCTCATCCTGAGGAGGCCCGCAGGGCCGTCTCGAAGGACGAGGGGCCCGGGCGCACCAGCAAGATTGCGAAAATCCACGACAAGAGCGGCCCCGAGCGCCTCGTGTTCTCGGAAAAATTCGCCTGCCCGGTGTCCGGCTTCACCATTCCGGAGATCGAGCCGCGGCTGTTCTCGTTCAACAATCCGTTCGGCGCCTGCCCGAAATGTGGCGGGCTCGGGGTCGAGCAGCACATCGATGCCGACCTCGTCATTCCCGACAAGGAGCGCACGCTGCGGCGCGGCGCCATCGCGCCGTGGGCCAAATCGTCGTCGCCCTATTACGTGCAGACGCTCGCCGCGCTCGGCAAGCACTACAAGTTCACGCTCGACACCAAGTGGAAGGAGCTGCCGAAGAAGACCCAGGACGCCATCCTGTACGGCTCCGGCGACACCGAGATCCGCTTCTCCTACGACGACGGCATGCGCGCCTACGAGACCAAGCGGCCGTTCGAAGGCGTCATCACCAATCTGGAGCGCCGCTTCAAGGAGACCGACAGCGACTGGGCGCGCGAGGAGATTTCCCGCTATTTCACCGACGTGCCGTGCGCCGCCTGCCACGGCTATCGGCTCAAGCCCGAGGCGCTGTGCGTGAAGGTCGGCGGCCTGCATATCGGCGAAGTCTCCAACATGTCGGTCAAGGGCGCCGCCGCCTGGTTCACCGCGCTACCCCAGCGGCTGACCTCGAAGCAGAACGAAATCGCCGTGCGCGTGCTCAAGGAAATCCGCGAGCGGCTGCGATTCCTGGTCGACGTCGGGCTGGAATATCTGACGCTGGCGCGGTCTTCCGGCACGCTGTCCGGCGGCGAAAGCCAGCGCATCCGGCTGGCCTCGCAGATCGGCTCGGGGCTCACTGGCGTGCTCTACGTGCTCGACGAGCCGTCGATCGGCCTGCACCAGCGCGACAACGCCCGGCTGCTCGAGACGCTCAAGCGCCTGCGCGATCTCGGCAACACCGTGATCGTGGTCGAGCACGACGAGGACGCCATCCGCACCGCCGACTGGGTGCTGGACATCGGCCCCGGCGCCGGCATCCACGGCGGCCATGTCGTGGCCCAGGGCGGCATCGACGACCTGATCGCGGCGGACAACTCCTGGACCGGAAAGTATCTGTCCGGCGAACTCATGGTGCCGATCCCCGAGCGGCGCACGAAAAACCCCAGCCGGACGCTCAAGCTCATCGGCGCCCGCGGCAATAATCTGAAGAATGTCTCGACCGAGATCCCGCTCGGCCTGTTCACCTGCGTCACCGGCGTGTCCGGCGGCGGCAAGTCGACGCTGCTGATCGACACGCTCTACAAGGCGGTGGCGCGGCGGCTCAACAACGCCAACGAGGCCCCTGCCCCATTCGACCGCATCGAGGGGCTGGAGCACCTCGACAAGGTGATCGACATCGACCAGTCGCCGATCGGCCGCACGCCGCGCTCCAACCCGGCGACCTATACGGGCGCCTTCACGCCGATCCGCGAATGGTTCGCCGGCCTGCCGGAATCGAAGGCGCGCGGCTACGAGCCGGGCCGCTTCTCGTTCAACGTCAAGGGCGGCCGCTGCGAGGCCTGCCAGGGCGACGGCGTCATCAAGATCGAGATGCACTTTTTGCCGGATGTCTACGTCACCTGCGACGTCTGCAAGGGCAAGCGCTACAACCGCGAAACCCTGGAAGTGCTGTTCAAGAACAAATCCATCGCCGACGTCCTCGACATGACGGTCGAGGAGGCGCTGGGCTTCTTCAAGGCCGTGCCGCGGGTGCGCGAGCCGCTGGCGCTGTTGCACCGCGTCGGGCTCGACTACCTCCATGTCGGCCAACAGGCGACGACCCTGTCGGGCGGCGAGGCGCAGCGCGTCAAACTCGCCAAGGAATTGTCCAAGCGGGCGACGGGGCGCACGCTCTACATCTTGGACGAGCCGACCACCGGCCTGCACTTCCACGACGTGGCCAAACTCCTCGAAGTGCTGCACGAGCTGGTCGCGAGCGGCAACACCGTGGTGGTCATCGAGCACAATCTCGAAGTCATCAAGACCGCCGACTGGATCATCGACCTCGGCCCCGAAGGCGGCGACGGCGGCGGCGAAATCGTTGCGGCGGGGACGCCGGAGGATATTGCCGCGGCGAAGCGGAGCTATACCGGAGCGTTTCTGAAGCCGGTGCTGGCGCGGCGGGGCGCGGAGCCACGGAAGAAGAAGCGCGTCGAGGCGGCGGAGTAACCCTTCACCCTCCCCTGCAGGGGGAGGGTCGGCGCGAAGCGCCGGGGTGGGGCGGTGGTGTTTCCGCCCCCTGCGTCAACAGTGAGATTATGTTAGAGATGCCCCATGAGCATGAACGTCGAAGCCGAGATTCGGGACCTCAAACGCCGCGTCAGCGAGCTTGAAGGTTCGTTCGGTTTCCTGACCCAGCAGGTCAAGACCGTCCATAAGGACTTGCTCGCATTTCAAGCAAAGACCGAGCAAAGGTTCGATCAAGTCGACGGTAGGCTCGACAAGATCGATGGTCGATTCGATCACCTCGATCGAGGCCTTCGCGGCCTGCGTACCGACATGCCGAAGATCGTCGGCGACGCCATGCGCGAAGTCATCAATGGCAAGCCGCGGAAGAAATAGTGACCACGACGCGCAAGTCACGAAGGCAAATATGCCGCCGAAGTCCCGGTCGAATTGATCGAGGACGATACCGCGTGGTCGCCCTATTTGTCGCCGGAAGACGTGCGAAAGCTCGACACGGTACGCCTGGCGTTGCAGCGATAGTGTGAAGTAGGCAGGAGCATTAGCAGAGCGCCGTCATGATTAGCGAAGATGATTTCGCGGCCGCCGCTGGCGTAAGCGACCCAAATATGGCCTTTGTCCGACTCGAAACGCGCTTTCGTAGCGTACTCCGAGACAATTTAGAGGCGAGTCAGAATAGCTATTCATATGGCTTGGCAGTCAGTGAATACATGAATCACACTCTAGCTGTGGAACCTCAAGAGGTTGTTCTCGGTGAGACCGAGTTTGCTGATGGTGTTTTATCACCGATGCCGGCGTGCGGCCTATGCCGAGTTGTAGCGATGTAGCCAGGTTGGCAGCTGCTGTTTTCGCTGGCGAGAGTTTTCGTAGGCGTATGCGTAGGCCCATTCGCGCAGGCTGGTCTGGATGAAGCGCTCGGCCTTGCCATTGGTTTTGGGCGTATAGGGCTTGGTGCGGATATGCCGGAGACCGAGACGCTTGCAGGCGCGGCGGAAAGCAAAGGATTTATAGCAGGAGCCGTTGTCGGTCATCATGCGCTCGATCGTGACGCCGAGGCTTGCGTACTAAGCGACCGCGGCCTTGAGGTAGGCTGTGGCACTTCGCTTCTTCTGATCGGGCATGATGTCGACGAAGTCGATGCGTCTCGCCCGCAACCGTCAGTCGCATCCTCCGGCGGCGCGGGCTCAATAAACTCGCGGCGCTGGAGCCGGCCGAGCCGGTGCGGCGCTACGAGCGCGACAAGCCGGGCGGGCTCATCCACGTCGACATCAAAAAGCTCGGCAAGTTCAACCAGATCGGCCATGGCGTCACCGGCGACCGCAGCGGCCAGAGCAACAGCCGCGGGGTCGGTTGGGAGTACGTCCACGTTTGCATCGACGATCACTCGCGCATCGGCTTCGTCGACATCATGCCCGATCAGAAGAAGCGAAGTGCCACAGCCTTCCTCAAGGCCGCGGTCGCTTATTACGCAAGCCTCGGCGTCACGATCGAGCGCGTGATGACCGACAACGGCTCCTGCTATAAATCCTTTGCTTTCCGCCGCGCCTGCAAGCGTCTCGGTCTCCGGCATATCCGCACCAAGCCCTATACGCCCAAAACCAATGGCAAGGCCGAGCGCTTCATCCAGACCAGCCTGCGCGAATGGGCCTACGCATACGCCTACGAAAACTCTCGCCAGCGAAAACAGCAGCTGCCAACCTGGCTACACCGCTACAACTGGCATAGGTCCCCCGCGATCTGAGGTTTGGCAACATCAGCGTTCCTGGTCAGGACCGAATGGACAACCTCCTGAAAGTTCACATCTAGCTGCCGCCCAATTTTTTGGGCTGGATTTTCTTGATCCCTTTGAGGTCCCCAATCCAGATCAAGATGGCATAGGAAATACATACGAACGCTTTACAAGACTGATTGACGCTTTCAAGGTGCGCGTTCAACTAGAACACCTACGCTCACCAATAGAGTTCTCCGTCGGCCTAAGCGAATCCGACAAAGAAAAACTACGCTTCTATGTCGACCAAATGAAGCCCATCATCGATGCCGCCAATCTTACTGAACAGAAACGTGATGCTCTGTATGATAAACTTAACAAGTTTCTTGAGGAAGTTGATCGTAACCGAGCGCCCTGGACGCGCTTCGGTGACATCGTGATTTATATGTCGAGCGTTGGCGGCGATGCATTCGAGAGACTTGAACCCGCACGCAAATGGCTAGATTTAATCGCGAAGCTCCTCGGTCACAATAAGGAGATTGAAAATAGCCAACCGAAATTGCCGAAGGTTCAACAAAAAAAAATCGAAGATCAACATTCCTCGGCCAAAACCAAAGGGGAACAGTCATCCGGCGAACGGGGTAGTATGGATGAAGAAGTACCTTTTTGACGAGATTTAAAGTAGCAATAAAAGATCAGTCATTCGTTTAGGCTGGCGACGCGCGCGACATAAGCTTCGAAGGCCTGCCTAGAATTGACACTTGGAAATTTCGCGTAGAATTTCGCAATGCGCTCGTCAGTTACCTCGGCGGCGCCATGCGTCAGGTCACAGTTGAAGGCTACTATGGCGTCAGCAGGCTCAATGAGCTTTTCCAGGTTGACAACAAAATTTGCTTGAACGCATGCATCGAGAATCCCGTAGTAGGCCACCCGCAGACTATCGAGATCATCTGACGACCCGAACAGATCGTCAAAATAGACTGATATAAATATACCACGATGTGAAGCTTCCTCAATTGCCGAGGCGACGGCCGATCTCCAGAGCGCTAGGCTCGCGAGTAACGGCGACTGCTTGAAGCCGATAGGCAAAGCATAATGCGGACCGTCAGCATATGGATTTCGAACGGAGGACCATTCAGCGTAGGCGCGCGCTGAACCCGGGAAGCCGAATTGCCGCAGCAGCCGCGATACGCGATTACGCCCGATTGAATAGAAAAAATTCTTTAGATCGATCCGAAAGAAATGGGTGCATTCAAGGTGACGATGAAGAGCGTCGACGTGCCCTCCACGCCTGTAGTGATAAAAATAGTCAGGCATATCTAGCGTCGAGCCAAACTCAATAAGGCGCTCGGCCCGCCTGTTGCATTCGCGGTTGGGAACAAAAACGAATTTACCGCGAGCCTTGAACCTGAGCTTGTAGTTTTCCAGCATCGCAGTTGGCGGCCTTATCCAAGATTTCCAGGACGAGCATCACCAACCGCAAAGCGGCGGATCCGACCCGTAGGATCTCCCGAATAAGGCGCGCCCGACGTGCGAATTTCTTCGACATGCGGACAACTCCACTATTCCACGCGCCGGCTACCTGCAACACCACTCAAATGGGGTCGCCAACCGAGAGAATCCTGGCATGAACCAGGTCAATCCAAAGGCGTGTAAGGTACCCTAAGGCAGCCATACAGCCAGATGTTGAGGTCATCGCCGACGTGCTTTGTCTCACATAAAACTACACTGCGCTGGTTGCAAGTCCATGTCGTGACCACCAGCTCGTCCATGCCGACCTCCCAGCCGCATGGATGGCCGGATTCAGGCGAAAATGAACGCCTCTGGCGGTACCCGCTGTCATGCTCCGTGAAGGCGGAGCATCCAGTATCCTCTGGCGCTGGAATAAGGTTTTCGGCCTCGGCGATTACTGGATCGTCCGCCTGCGCAGACGATGACAATAGGGGATCGCTCCGACCCCCAAAGCCTCGCCGTCGAGCAGCACTTGCCGGCCAGACCCTACTTCGGCTCGATGCCGGCCTTTGCCATGACATCGGTCCAGCGCGCGAGATCGTTCGCCAGCATGTGCGCCGTGTCGGCGGGTTGGCTGGCCGAGGGCTTCATGCCCTGCTTGTCGAACAGCTCGATCACATCGGGCGCGGTGACCGCCGCGGCGATGGCGTCGCGCAGCCTCTGCGCCACCGCCGGCGGCGTGCCCGGCGTTGCCAGGATCACGTAATAGTTCAATACGTCGGCAAATACCTTGAACCCGCCTTCGGCGAAGGTGCCGACATCCGGCAGCGCCGCAAGCCGCTCGCCCCCGGTCACCGCGACCCCGCTCACGGCCTCGGCCTTCACCTGCGGGATCTCGATCGGGGTGGCGTCGAACATGGCGTCGATCCGTCCGCCGAGCAGATCGCTCAACGCTTCGGCGGAGCCCTTGTAGGGCACATTGACGACATTGATCCCCGCGGCCAGCCGCAAAAGCTCGACGCTCAGCGAGAACGAGCCGGTGGCGCCGCCGCCGGACGCAAAGGTGAGCTTGCCCGGATTCTTCTTCGCATAATCGACCAGGTCGTTGATGCCGTGAAAGCCGAGCTCCTTGCGCGCGGTGAGGATAAAGGGGCCGCGGCCGACTTCGGTCACGGCTGTCATCTTGCGCACGTCGAACGGGTAGTCCTTGGTCGAGGGCTGCGCGACCACGGTGGCGGTGGAGATGAAGAACAGCGTGCCGCCGTCGGGCGCGGCGCCGGTCAATTCGCGATAGGCCGGCTCGAAAGCGCCGCCCGGCTTGTTCTCGACGTAGACAGTGGTCCCGAGGCTCGCGGTCAATCGCTGCGCGATCAGCCGCGCGGTTACGTCGGTGCCGCCGCCCGGCGCCAGGCCGACGATGATGCGGATCGGCTTGCCGGAAAAATCCTGCGCGGCCGCATGGTTTGCGCCGGCAAGGGTGATCGCTATCAAACTGGTGACGGCCCTGCGATTGAGTCTCATTCCTCTCCTCCCCTGATTTTCTTCTGGGCGTCAGTCTACAACCGCATCAGCGGGCGCTTGCCTTTTTCCTCGCGCGGCACCTTCACCAGAGCCTCGCCGGCGGCAGACTGGTCGGGGGCGGCATGCGGTTAGTTTAGCATGCTCCGCCGGCGAAAGACGCAGATGGGCGGGGAGCCCGGCCATGACGAAGGCTCGGTCCCCGCTTTCGCGGGGACGAGCGGATAGTGGCACTCTGGCCGACCGTTCTTACATTAGGCTGCCATGAAAAAGATCGGCTTCCTCTCATTCGGCCATTGGACCCCGTCACCGCAATCGAAAGTGCGGACGGCGTCCGACGCGCTGCTGCAATCGATCGAGCTTGCGGTCGCCGCCGAGGAGCTCGGCGCCGACGGGGCGTACTTCCGGGTGCATCACTACGCCCGCCAGCTCGGCTCCCCCTTCCCGCTCCTCGCCGCGGTCGGCGCGCGGACCAAGCGGATCGAGATCGGCACCGCGGTCATCGATATGCGCTACGAGAACCCGCTGTACATGGCGGAGGACGCCGGCGCAGCCGACATCATCAGCGGCGGACGCCTGCAACTCGGCATCAGCCGCGGCTCGCCCGAGCAGGTGATCGACGGCTGGCGCTATTTCGGCTACGCGCCGGCCGAAGGCGAGACCGACGCCGACATGGCGCGGCGCCACACCGAAGTGTTTCTCGACGTGCTGCGCGGCCAGGGTTTTGCCAAGCCCAATCCGCGGCCGATGTTTCCGAATCCACCGGGCCTCTTGCGCCTCGAGCCGTATGCGCAGGGGCTGCGGGAGCGGATCTGGTGGGGCGCGGGGTCAAGCGTCACGGCCGAATGGGCCGGCAAGATCGGGATGAACCTGCAAAGCTCGACACTGGTGTATGACGAGACCGGCGAGCCGCTGCACATCCAGCAGGCCGGCCAGATCCGGAAATATCGCGAGGCCTGGAAGGCGGCCGGACACACCCGCACGCCGCGCGCGTCGGTCAGCCGCAGCATCTTCGCGCTCATGGACGATCGCGACCGCGCTTATTTCGGGGGCGACAACGAGGGCGCAGACACGATCGGCTTCCTCGGCGACAACAGGCGCGCCGTTTTCGGCCGCAGCTACGCCGCCGCGCCGGACATCCTGGTCGAGCAGCTCAAGAAAGACGAGGCCATCGCCGAAGCCGACACGCTGCTGCTCACGGTACCCAACCAGCTCGGCGTCGATTACAACGCCCATGTCATCGAGGCGATCCTCAAACACGTCGCGCCGCCGCTTAGCTGGCGGTGAGGTCACGCGGTGTTGCAAATTATTGCTTGACGCCACCCGCCGGGCTTGACCCGGCTGGTCCATGTCGACTTGTTGGCCGCATGATTGCCGGACCAAGTCCGGCAATGACGAATCAGAAAACTGAATCACGCCGCGTCCGCGGGACGTACGCGGCGGGTGATCTCGGCGCCGCTTTCCCGTTCGACCACAGCGATATCGTATTGGCTTTGCAGGTCGAGCCAGAACTGCGCGCTGTTGCCAAAATAACGGCCGAGGCGCACGGCCGTATCGGCTGTGACCGAGCGCCGCGAATTCAAGATGTCGGTGATACGGCCGGACGGCACGCCGATATCAAGCGCGAGGCGGTTGGCACTCAATTCGCGCGCGGTCAATTCACGCTTCAGCAGACGGCCCGGATGCACGGCAGGAGGCATAGCTCTTATCCCTTATGGTAGTCGACGATCTCGACCTCGAAGGCATCGCCCTTGCGAAATTCAAAACAAATCCGCCAACGCTGATTCACTGTCATCGCCCACTGGTTCTTGCGTTCGCCCTTCAGTTTGTGCAGCCCGACGCTCTTGAGCGGGCTGAGGTCAGTCAGCGCCTTGGCGACATTCAAAGCCAGCAGCAGATCAATCGCCGGCTCGAAATCGAGGCCACGGAACTGGTTAGGCCGCTCGCCTTCCCAGACCTTGCGGGTCACGGAATTGCGCCACGACCGGATCATGGCATAAATATACTACGTTAAACGGTGAGGCGCAATATTGCGCCACGATCAAATTTCCGTCGTCATCCACCCTCCCTTTTGTTACGGCGCGTTATCCGGCGAGCATAAACCGCCGCGCCAACGCCGTCATCGTGTAGCGTGCGTAGCGTAGGGTAAGCTGAACGCCTTGAAGGCCGCGCCACGACGACGCGCGCGTGCGCACGGTGCTTTGCGCCTTGGCCCACCCTGCGAAGCGGCGTTCCGCTTAGGCCACCCTCCATGATGTCGATGCCCTCTGTGGTCCGCGACAACACTGCGCTGTCTCGCTTCGAGCTTGATGCCGACCGCGTGACGGCGTTTTTGAATTATCACCTCGCCGGCGACGTCATGACGCTCATGCATACCGAGACGCCGGTGCAAGCGCGCGGGCGCGGCATCGCTTCGCAACTCGTCGCCGGCGCGCTGGAGGCGGCGCGGGCGCGCCGGCTCAAGGTGGTGCCGCGCTGCCCGTTCGTGATCGCCTACCTCGCCCGGCATCCGGAATTCGGCGACCTGGTGGCGTAAGCGCGTCGGGCGGAATAGCGGAGTGTATCCCCGCCGTCTTTGATCGCGCCTGCATACGGCGCAATGCGCTCGGCCATTGCGCCCTGTGCGGCGCGGTGACGCCCTGCCCCCTTCCCGCTCCGCAGCCCGCCTCCCACATAAGCGGCGGCTGGGCCACTCAGGGAGAGACGCGATGACCCCGCAGGAACGCCAACTCGTCGACGAACTGTTCGCGCGCTTGGCCCAGCTCGAAGTCAGCCGGCGGGATGGCGAAGCCGAACGCCTGATCGCCGACGGTGCGCGCCGTGCGCCGCATGCGCTCTACGCCTTGGTGCAGACGGCGCTCCTGCAGGACGAGGCGCTCAGGCGCGCCAATGCGCGCATCGAGGAGTTGCAGGCGCAGGCGGGCGGCGCGCAACAGCCGGAACAGCAGCAAGGCAGCTTCCTCGACACCATGCGGGCGGCCTTTGGCGGCCCGCGCGAGCCGCGCGGCTCGGTGCCGACGGTGCGGGCACCAGCCTCCCAGCCGCAAGCCGCACCGCCGCAGCCGGGCTACCCGCCGCAAATGCCCGGCTATGGGGCGGGCCCCGGTTTCGGCGCGGGAGGGTCGTTCCTCGGCACCGCGGCGTCGACCGCCGCCGGCATGATCGGCGGCGCGTTCCTGCTCGACGGCATCCGCTCGATGTTCGGCCATCGCACCTTCGGCGCCAATCCGAGCGCATCGAGTGACGTTACGGGCGACCGGGGTTCGCCCTGGAGCGGCACCACAGGCGGCGGCGGCGCGGCCGACAGCGACTTGGCGCGCGATGCCGGGATCGATCACCTCGGCCACGTCAGCGATGCCAGGGATCAGCAGACTGCGGATCAACCAATCGATGCCGACGACGACAACGCGTTCCAGCCCGCAGACGGCGACAACGACGACGATTTCGGCGGCGACGGCGGGGACTTCTCCGACGACAGCTCCGACGTCTGAGTCTGTAAGATGGTAGAGCGCAGCGAAACCCATCATCATGGTGCGCCGATGCTCGGTGAGTTTCGCTGCGCTCTACCCACCCGACATTTTCACGACCCGATCAGAATCCCGTATACGTTGCATGAATCAGCCAAATAACCATTGCAGCAGCGCTTCGCTCCTATAATGTCCTCGGCGAACGCCTTACGAGACATGACGGAGTCTCGTAGTGTCTTTATCACATAGGCGTCATTGGTGCCCACGGCGGGCGAAAATGTAGAACTGGCTGCTGCGGTCTGGGCAAGCCATCCGCGTGCATCCTGTAGCGGGGCGACATGATGGCCATTCTTACGGGCGGTGAAACACGCGTCTCTGCGGTTTGCGAAACGGCATCGCGGCCGCAGCCATTAAGAGGACTGAGAGCCACCGCCGTTCTGCTTGCGATCGCGGTGACTTGCAGTTCGCAATCGGCAACGGCGGGCTTCCTCCAGCAAGCTTCCAAGCTCGTTGGCTTCGACTATAGCGGAGCGCCCGACCAAGGCTATGCCACCGCGGTCTCTGGCGACGGCAACACCCTCATCGTGGGCGGACCCTATGACAACAGTGACGCGGGTGCGGCCTGGGTGTTTGTCCGCAACAACGGCGTCTGGACGCAGCAAGGCGCGAAGCTGGTCGGCGCAAATGGCAGTGCGAACGCGCTGCAAGGCGTTTCGGTCGCGCTATCCGCTGACGGCAATACGGCGATCATCGGCGGGCAGGAAGACAACCAGCACCAGGGCGCGGCCTGGGTGTTCACACGCAGCAACGGGACCTGGACGCAGCAAGGCGCAAAGTTGATAGGGAATGACACCTCCGGATCGTTCGTCTACCAAGGCAGTTCGGTCGCACTGTCCGGGAACGGCAACACCGCCATCGTGGGCGGCCCGGGCGACAACGGTGGCTACGGCGCAGCCTGGATCTATACGCGCAGCAACGGTGTGTGGACACAGCAAGGCGCCAAATTGGCCGGCTCCGGTATCGGTCCGGACCTTGCCTTTGAAGGCCAGTCCGTTGCTCTGTCCACGGACGGGAATACGGCGGTCTTCGGCGGCCCCATGTTTGGCGCAGTGTGGGTATTCACCCGCAGCGGCCAGACCTGGACGCAATATGGCAACCTGCTGCAAGGCACCGGCTATGCAGGCAACTCCAATGAAGGATTTGCGTCCGCGATCTCAGGTGATGGCAAGACCATTCTTTTCGGCGCCCCCACCGACAACACCAATAACGGCGCGGCGTGGGTATTCACGCTCAGGAACGGAACGTGGACCCAGCAAGGAAATAAACTGACCATATTCGGAGCGTCAGGACAGAACCAGTTCGGCCAGTCGCTCGCTCTCTCCGCGGACGGCAACACGGCGGTGGTTGGAAGCCCGGAGTACGGCACTACGGGGGCGGCCTGGATTTTCACGCGCAGTTTCGGATCATGGTTCCAGGTCAAGAGCCTTATAGGAACGGGGTATTCTTCCAGTTTCCCTCCCGGGCAGGGCCAATCCGTTACGATCTCGACCGATGGCGACACGGTGGCGATCGGAGGTTCCACCGATAACTCGACCGTCGGGGCGGCATGGGTGTTCACCAAGCCCGCGGCGCACGACCTCGACGCCAGCGGCGAGAGCGACATCGTTTGGCGGCAAAACGGCGGCGAGGTGGCCGTGTGGCTCACGAAGAATGGGTCTGTGCTGTCGAGTGCAGGCCTCGGAATCGTCCCGACAACATGGTCGATGATCGGTCAACGCGACTTCGATGGCGACGGCAATGCCGACCTGCTGTGGCGCGATACGGCCGGCAATTTGGCCGTCTGGTTCATGCAGGGCAGCACGGTTACGTCATCCAAGTTGATCGGGAACGTCCCCACCAGCTGGTCGGTGGTTGGACTCGGCGACTTCAACGGCGACGGCAACGCCGACATTGTGTGGCGCAACACAAACGGCGACGTCGCCATCTGGCTGATGAACAGCGAACAAGTGTTGTCGTCCGGCGTCCTCGGCAATGTCCCGGCGAACTGGAGCGTGTCCGGCGCGGATCTCAACGGCAATATTTTCTGGCGGGACAGCACCAGCGGGACGGTGGCGGTCTGGGCAGTATTCGGTTTGCAGGTCCTGCAAAGCTACAATTTTGGCGCTGTTCCGAGCAATTGGTCGATCGTCGGGCTCGGCGATTTCGACGGTACCGGCTTCACGGATATTCTTTGGCGCGATAGCAGCAGCGGAACGGTGGCGATCTGGCTCACCAAAATCCTCGGGGGCTACGGTGTCCAGACGGCTAGCAGTCTCGGTGCGGTGCCCAGCAACTGGAGCATCGTCGAAACCGGCGACTTCGATGGTGACGGCAAATCAGATATTCTGTGGCGCGATGCCAACACTGGCACGACCGTCATTTGGTTCCTCAACGGAACGCAGGTTTCCCAGTCGACGACCGTCGGAGCGGTCGGCAGCGACTGGACGATCCAAGGCCTCAACGCTGATTGACCGCCTGCCGGCGGTTCTGCGTCGAGGCGCGGGCTTTCGCGCCGAGCCTTGTTTTTGGTGCCGGTGCCAGCCTGGCCCACCCTTCCCATCATCGACGCTCATCATCGGCAAGCGTCGCCTGGATGAGCGAAGCCATATCCGGGGCCAGCCTTGAAGCTCTGCTCCCGCATCTCGCTTCGCGCTGCGGGTACCATCCGCTACAATTTGAATGAGACGGCATCCGCGGCTACGAGGAATATCGGCTTCAAAGCGGTGTTTAGCCATCCTCGGCGCGTTCATCCGCCGGCAATTCCCTCAGGAGCAGAACAATGATCCGATTATACGCCTATGTGGCTGCCGCGGTGCTTGCCGCTTCCACCACCGCCTGGGCGGCCGATCCGCTGCCGACCGAGACCCACAAGGTCCTCCCCACGACGCTGGCCGTGGACGCCGCCCAGGCGGCGATCGCTGCCTGCAAGGCACAAGGCTACAGCGTGACGGTGACCGTCGCCGACCGCACCGGCACGCCGATCGTGGTTCTGGTCGGCGAAGGCGCTCGATACCTGACCCGGGAAGTCACCCGCCGGCGAGCCTACACGGCGGCGCTATGGAAAATGTCGACCGGGGAGTTCGCCAAACGGTTCCCGACGCCGACCGGCTTCAATCCCGCCGTGTTCGATCCGCAGCTTGTCGGCGGGCAAGGCGGCGTGCCGATCAATGTCGGCGACGATACGGTCGGCGCCATTGCGGCGGCCGGCGCCCCCGGCGGCGACAAGGACGAAGCCTGCGCGCTTGCCGGTCTCGCCAAGATCAGCGACCGGCTGAACTAGCGGTCTACGCAAAGCTTTGCCCCATCCGGCTTCGCCCAAAGGGCTACATCTGCGGCCGACATCTGCTAGTCATTGTCCTGGACAGCCGCCCGGCGCGGACGCCAGGCGAAAGCGAAGAGGTCGAGGCCGCACAGTGACAACCAGGCGACCCGTCGTCGGCGTGATCGGCGGCGCGGTTCAGGTCGAGGGCAAGTTCACCGCGCAGCGGGTCGGCGAGCGCAATCTGCGCGCGGTCGCGGAAGTCGCCGGCGCGCTGCCGCTGATGTTCGCCGGCACGCCGGAGATCACCGACATCGGCGCGCTGCTGGAGGTGGTCGACGGCATCGTGCTCACCGGCGCGCGCGCCAATGTCCACCCGAACCGGTTCGGCCAAGAGGAGGATCCGCGCCACGAGCCTTACGACCACGCGCGCGACGCGCTGGCGCTCGCCCTGGCCGAGACCTGCGTGGCGCGCGGCGTGCCGTTGTTCGGCATCTGCCGCGGCTTTCAGGAGATGAACGTCGCGTTCGGCGGCTCGCTGCATCCGGAGATCCGCGAGCTTCCCGGGCGCATGAACCATCGCATGCCGCGGCTGCCGAACGGCGAAATCCACCCCGACCTGGAAGTCATTTTCGCCGACCGCCACGACGTCTCCCTCACGCCCGGCGGCGTGTTCGCCAAGCTGCTCGGCTGCGAAACCATCCGCGTCAACTCGCTGCACGGCCAGGGCATCCTCGACCCGGGCGCGCGCATCGTCATCGAGGGCGTGGCCGAGGACGGCACCATCGAGGCCATCCGCATCGACGGCGCGCCGGGCTTTGCGCTCGGCGTGCAATGGCATGCCGAGCACGAGGCGCAGCGCAATCCGATCAATCGCAAATTGTTCGAGGCGTTCGGCGCGGCGCTGGCCAAATATCGGCAAAGCTAGCCAGCCGCCGCCACTGGCGCGCCGCCAAGGCACCGCCTATTGTCAATCGCTTGCCAACAAGCTTGCGGCAACGATGGGGGTCGGCAATGGCGAAGAGAACGACGCGCAAGAAAGCTCTTTCGAAAGCAACCAAGACATCAAAAACCTTGACCAAAAAGCCGGACGCCAAGAAGAAGGCGGCCAAGAAGAAGGCGGCCAAGGAACCGGCCAAGAAAGCCGCCAGAAAAACCGCCACGAAAACTACCAAGAAAACCACCAAGAACGAAACCGCAGTCGCGACAAAAACACGCCTGGCCGCGGCGCCGGAAGTATCAAAGCCTGTTGCGAAGAAAGCACCGGTCGCGGCGAAACCACCGATCGGGAAGCCGGCAACGGGTCCGGCAAAAACCTCGAAGCCGGCGCCGAAGAGCTTTCTTCACAGGATCGAGGGCGTCCTCTCGGCGATCGCCGACACGTTCACGGACGCCGAGCGGCTGCACGAAAAACAGGATCCCGGCGTGTCGAACGAACCGGAATAGCGCCGCAATAGCGCATCCGGAATCGGTCGAGCCGGCCGCCCGGCGCGGCGCTTGCTACGTCTCGATCTTGCTCAGCACCGCCTGCATCTTCTCCAGCACCTCGCGGGTCTTCTCGGCGTAGAACCCGTTGACGACCTCGCAGATCGTCTGCACTTTCGGGTCGAGCGGATTGATGCCGGCCGCCACCAGGCGGCCATGCAGGTCTTGGAGCACTTCATCGCGTTCGAACATGATGGCCTCCGCGGCGCGAATAGCGCAACTATAGCCTTGGATGAGCGTGGCGACATCCGGAACCAACCGCTGGGCCGCACCATCTCGCATTCGCCGCGCTCAGGCAGGCCGCCATGGTCGCCTATTCTCCCATCCACTGCGGCGGCCGCTTGTTGAGGAACGCGTCCAGGCCCTCGCGGAAATCGCGGCTCATGTAGCACATCAGGATGAGGTCCTCGCCTTCCTCGCGGGACAGCCGGCGCATCAGCCGGTTCAGCGCCTGCTTGGTGGCGTTGAGGGTCAGCGGCGCGTTGCCGGCAATGAGCGCGGCCAGCTCGCTGGCGCGTTTCTGCAGCGCCGGGATATCCTCGACCACCTCGGTGAGCAGGCCGATGCTGGCCGCCTCGTCGGCGCCGACTAGGCGGGCGGTGAAAATCAGATCCTTCACGCGCGCCGGACCGATCAGGGCGGTGAGCCGGCTGATATTCGACATCGACAGGCAATTGCCCAGCGTGCGCGCGATCGGAAAGCCGATCTTTGCCGTCCTGGTGCCGATGCGCAGATCGCAGCAGGCCGCGATGCCGGCACCGCCACCGGTGCAGGCGCCGTTGATGGCGGCGATGGTCGGCACCCGGCATTGCTCGAGCTGGCCCAGCACCCGGTCGATGCGGCCCTCGTAGTCGAGCGCGTGCTGCGGCGTGGTGAAGGCGCGGAACTGGTTGATGTCGGTGCCCGAGGCAAAAGCCTTGTCGCCGGCGCCCTGGAAGACCAGCACCTTGATGGCGCGGTCCTGGTTGGCCTGCTCGCAGATCTGCGCGATCCGTTCGTACATCGCGAACGTAAACGCGTTGCGGGCCTGCGGGCGGTTGAACGTGACCTTGCCGATGCCGTCGTGAAGGTCGAAGAGAAGATCGTTCGATGTCGTCGCTTGCTGTTCCATGCTCGATCGGTTCGCCTCTGTGTCGCTATCGGCTGCAGGCTATCCCGGATTGCGCTTCACTGCATCGGGTCCGCACAGCCCCCTGCCCGCGCCGGACCGCGCCCGGGATCAAGCCCGATAATCGGTGCGAGCGCGCGGATCGCGCGTCCCTGCTACACTGCCGTTCGGTTGCTAAGGATCTCACCATGAGCGTCATCGAATTCGCCCCGAAAGGCCACTTCTCCATACGGCAGTTCAGCCTCGTCGAGAACGGCGTGCCGATCGGCGAGATCGACTGCGGCGGGATGCGGGAACAGGCGACCATCGCGATCGGTGGCGCAAGCTTCATCGCGGCGCGCGAAGGCATCCTAACCGGAAAACTTTACCTCGAGGCCGACGGCGCCCGGCTGGCCCGCGCGGAACGGCTGAGCGCATGGCGGGGCGGGTTCACGGTGCGGGCCGGCGCCGCGACTTACGCGCTCAAGTCCGCGTCCTGGTTGGGACGCGCCTTTGTGCTGACCGAGAACGATGCGACCATCGGCTCGATCGCCCGGCAAGGCTTTTTCAGCAGAAAGTCAAAAGCCGACCTTCCCGACAAGCTGACGCCGGGACTGAAAGCCTTCCTGATCTGGCTCGTCATCAGTGTCTGGCAACGCCAAGCCGCCATCGCGGCCACGACAGCCGCCACGACCGGCGTCAGGTAGCGGCGCGCCGCCTTTAGGGCGGCACCGGCTTGCGCAAGCGCAGCGCTTGCCGCCGGACCGCGCTCACATCCGGCGCCGGCGCGAAGTTCCACAACGTCCGGCGCCTGCCAGTCCCCGGTTCCGAACGCCGGCCGAAGCGGCACGCCGGAGAGCGGCCGATAGTCCTCGTCGGTCACGGCGAGACAGGCTATCAAGCCGCGCACACTGCCGTTTATGATTTGCAGTCCCCGATTTGCGATCGACGCTTGCCCGGGCTCCGGTTCCCGGGGAGCGGCAGTCTACCCGAGGAACCGGGAAACTGCCGTCGCGGATGGAACTTCCTTCCCCAACAAATACCGCGCGGCGCGTCCACGGCCTGCCCGCCAGCGGCTAAAACCGTTTCACTTTCTGTCAGGCCGCGCTAGAATGAAATCGCACTTCGTTTCCTGGGCATGGGGGCAATCACAATGATCGCAGCAAAAGAATACGGCGTCACCGCCAAGGTCTTGCATTGGCTGGTCGTCACGCTTCTCGCCATTCAATTCATGATCGGCTGGTTCATGCCGGACGTGCATCGCGGCCCGGCCGGCACGCCGATGATCTTCCATATGTCGTTCGGGATTCTCATTCTCGGATTGATCATCGTGCGGCTGTTCTGGCGGCTCACCCATCGCGTTCCGCAGGATCCCTCGCTGCCGCTGTGGCAGCGGTTTTCCGCCGAGGCGGTGCATTGGCTGCTTTATGTCCTGGTGCTGCTCACCACAATTTCGGGCTGGCTCAATGCCTCGGCCAAGCCGCTGCACATCTCTTGGTTCTATTTGTTCCCGCTGCCGCTGCTGCCGGTGTCCGACACCCTGGAAAAGGACCTGTCCCGCTGGCATGGCAACTTTGAGGTGGCGCTGATCATCCTGGTCGGCTGCCACGTCGCCGCCGGCCTGATGCATCTCGTCTGGTATCGCGACCGCATCATGCATCGCATGCTGCCGCAGACCTGGAGCAGCATCGCCACGGATGGGGCGTAGCGGAATCCGCAGGCAGAGTTGCAGATCGTCGGCCGGACTGTAGCGGACCTCTGGCGGGGGCCGCAGCAAGACCTCACAGCCCGGCCTTGGCCAACTCCTCGAGCCGCCCGGCCAATTGCTTGAGCTGCCATTTCGCGGCGAGCGCCGCCGCTTTGGCCCATGTCGGCTTCTGTCGTGCGAGACCCGGCAACGGCGCCTTTCTGTTCATGGTGGCGATGGCGCGGAAGAGCCGCAGTTGGTCCGCCAGCTTGGCGAAGCGGCCGGCTTCGAGCAGGGCGTCGAGGCTGCCGTATTGCCGGATGAACGCCGCGGCGCCGGTCGCGCCGACGCCGGGTGCGCCGGGCAATTTGTCGGAAGGGTCGCCACGCAGCGCGATGAAATCCGGCACCTGAGCGGGCTCGACGCCGTAGCGCTCGCGCACCTGCCCGGGCCCGATCCGCGCCATCTCGCCGGCGCGCACCGGATACAGGATCGTGGTCCTTGCCGACGCGAGCTGGAAGGTATCGCGGTCGCCGCTCGCCACCAGCACGGTGCCGCCACGCCGCTCCTCGGCGGCGGCAGCGGCGGCGAGGAAATCGTCGGCCTCGAAGCCGGCGCCTTTGGCATTGGCAAAGCCGCACGCGGCGACGAATGTCGGGAGCAGCGCCAGCTGCTCGATGAGATCGTCGTCGAACTCGCGCCCGCTCTGATAGTCCGGAAATTCCTCGTGCCGATAGGTCGGCGCTTCCAGCGTGTCCCAGCCGACCAGCACCGCCCGTGGCTTCTCCGCGCGATAGAGCCGCAGCAATTGATTGGCAAAGCCGAGAATGGCGCCGGCCGGCCGACCACGATCGCGGCGAATGTTTTTCGGCAGCGCATGATAGGCGCGATGCGCGAACGAATCGCCATCGATCACCAAAAGCGGCCGGCGCTCGGCTTGCGCGGGCGGCAGGCTCTCCTGCCGCTTTTTCCCGCGGAGATTAGCCGAACGGGCTGCGCCGTCCCGCAACTCCACCCAAGCCGGCGCATGGTCACTGGCGCCGGCCTTGCCGCGCACCGCCCGGTCGACCCCCGCAGCGACGAGCCGCTTCGCCGCCGGTCCGCTCAACAGCAGATGATCGATGCGCAGTCCTGCATCGCGCGACCAGCGGTTCCGCAGATAGCTCCAGTAGGTGTAAATCGGCGCATCGGGATGCAGCGTACGAACGGCATCGCGCCAGCCTTGTTTGAGCAAGCCGGCAAAACGCACGCGGGCCTGCGGCTGCAGCAGCGCATCGTCGGCATAGGATCGGGTCGCGTAGATATCGCGATCGGTCGGCACGACGTTATAGTCGCCGGCCAGCACCACCGGCACGCCGGCGCCGTAAAGCTCCCCGGCGTGGGCGGCAAGACGATCCATCCAGGCGAGCTTGTAGGCGAATTTGGGCCCGGGCTGCGGATTGCCGTTGGGCGCATAGAGCGAGGTGACGATCACGCCGTTGACGGCGGCCTCGATGTAGCGCGCCTGGGCATCATCGGCATCGCCCGGCAATGCGCGCCGGGTGACGATCGGCTGGCAGCCGCGCGCCAGGATGGCAACGCCGTTCCAGGATTTCTGGCCGTGCCACACCGCGCCATAACCGGCTTTCTCGATTGCCGCGACGGGAAACGCGCGATCGGCGGCCTTCAGCTCCTGCAGGCAGACGACGTCCGGCTTGGCCGCGCGCAGCCAGGCCAGCAGGTTGGCCAGCCGCTTGTTGATGTCGTTGATGTTGAAGGTGGCGATCTTCACGGCCGGTCAAGCCCGGCTCGCCGGGCGTCCACGTTTACAGACACAGTGAAACTAAAGCCGGGGTTGGCCCGCACAAGCCCGCCCTCGCGGGTAGCGTTCTCGTGAGTGTCCGCAACCGTAACGAATTGGGGACGCGGCGCCGACGGCTCTGGTATAAAAACGTGGAGAAATGGCGTCGCCGCACACGCCAAAACTCTACCCTCGATTACCTCTCCATCGTCTTTTTTCCTTGGCGGCCAATCCAGCGGAGGAATTCAATTCCCAATCGCAATCTGATACGGTCGGCAATCCGCCGCTCGCGTCTGCTCGTTCCAAGCTGCCGGCGCCGACTGACATCGCACTGCCAAACAAGATCTCATCCCGGGAGGCGTAAATGTGGCCGAAGAGTCAAGATTTTCCATGCTGGAAGGTCCGCAAGGCCGCCGATCTGGAATGTGATGACGGTCGCAAACATCGGCCGGGCGAACGAGGCAAAAGAAGGCTTCGCTTCGGCGCCGCGGTCCTGCTCGGCGCGGCCGCATTGATCCAGACCGCGACCGTTAAGGCTACGGCGGCTAGTCTGCAGGAGGAGGAAGGCCAGGACCCGGAGGATCAAACCGTCGCATTCAATCTTCTTTCGCCCAACGATAAAGTCCGCTTTTTGCTTGCGTTGCCATTCGTTTGGACCCCCGGATTGAAACAACTGACAGAACAAATAGAAGAAATAGAAGTCAGGGAAGGTATGCGCGATCCAACGTATGGCACCGTGCATGCTCTGGGAACAACCGCAGATAACTCGGTTCATGTTTTTGGGCTTGGCATGGGATCGGAGATCACGGCCACCGGCTGGAGCGACACCGACGCCGGTCCGTTTCACGCCATCCGCTGGACGCTGTCCGGTGGAACGCAAGACCTCGGCACCCTGCTCGGCGCCGCGGGCAATTCGATTGCTTTCGGCATCAGCGGCGACGACGCGACCATCGTGGGCTGGAGCAACACGACGCCGGGTAGTCCCTTCCCTTCCGGCCTGCATGCCTTTCGCTGGACGCAGGCCGGCGGCATGCAGGATCTCGGTTCGCTGCAGGGCGCGAGCGGCACCTCGATCGCCTGGGCCACCAACAGCGACGGTTCGGTCATCGTCGGGCAGACCGACACGGCCTCCAGCCAACACGCCTTTCGTTGGACCCAAGCCGGCGGCATGCAAGACCTGGGCAGCCTGGGCTCCGGCTTCGGCTCCGTTGCTTACGCGGTCAGCGCCGATGGTACCGTCGTGGTCGGGAATGCGACAGTGGCCGGAGGCACGCATGCATTTCGTTGGACGCAGGCGACCGGCATGCAGGACCTGGGCAGCCTCGCGGGCATGAAGCAGACCACCGCGACATCGGTCAGTGCCGACGGCAGCATCGTCGTCGGCTATGCCGATCCGACCATTGTCGAGAACGGAGCGACGGGCTGGACGGCGAGCACCAGTTCGCGTCCGTTTCGCTGGACCCAGGCGACGGGACTCCAGGATTTGAACACGGTTCTTGCCAATGCCGGCGTCGACATGACCGGCACCACGCTCAGGACCGCCCTTGCCATCACAGCCGACGGCATGTTTTTCGGCGGCAGCGCCGTATTTCCGGATACGCCGTCCGGGAACGTATCGGCCTATATGGCGCGTTATTGCGATGCCGCCAACGCCGCCGCCTGCACGCCTTTTGCCAACCCGCCGAACAGTCACGACTTCAATGGCGACGGCAAGAGCGACATCTTTTGGCGCGATACCAGCGGCGACCTCGGGGTCTGGCTGATGAACGGCGGAACGGTCTCGCAGTCGTCGGGTCTCGGCGCCGTGCCGGGCACCCTGTCGATCATCGGCCAGCACGACTTCGACGGCGATGGCAATGCCGACGTGCTGTGGCGCGATGCGGCCGGCAACATCTCGATGTGGTTCATGAACGGCGCCGCGGTCTCCTCGGCCGCGGCGGTGAGCAATTTGACCAGCAATTGGACGCTGTCCGGCACCGGCGACCTCAACGGCGACGGCAAGGGCGATCTGCTCTGGCGCGACAGCACGACCGGCACCGTGGCAGTCTGGTTCATGAACGGCGCGGCGGTTTCGTCGACCGCGAACTTCGGCGCGATCTCCGGCAACTGGACCATCCTGGGTGACGGCTACAGCAGCATTCTGTGGCGCGACAGCGCCGGCGACATCGCGCTGTGGGGCGTGCAGAACGGCCAAATCGTGCATTCCTCAGGTCTCGGCACCGTGACCGGCAATTTCGTGGCCCAGGGCATCGGCGACTTCAACGGCGACGGCAATCCCGACGTCCTGTGGCGGGACACCAACACCGGCGCCCTGTCGATCTGGTTCACCAACGGCACGCAGGTCACCTCTGGGGCAGCGGTCGGCACGCTCCCCACTAACTGGAACGTCGCCCAGATCGGCGACTTCGACGGCGACGGCAAGAGCGACATTCTGCTGCTCGACAGCGCCGGCGACGTCGCGGCGTGGCTGATGAACGGCGCGAGCGTGTCGTCGTCCGTCGGCATCGGCAATGTCGGACCGACGTGGCAGGTGCAAAACCTCAACGCCAACTAGAGACATGACCGACGCAGGCCCTGGATCAGGGCCTGCGCCTGCACGACAATGTGGCTGTCACGTCGGTGAAGGTGGCGCCAAAGGACCGCCTGCCTGCGCGACCGCTGTTCCCGACAGCGCCATGGCTCTTCGGAGGAACTCGGCGCTCCAGCGCGCACCCATTAAGCTCGATTTATGGGAACGCGCTTAAGCTTAGTTGTCCCGGCAGAACAGGTCGCGCTCATCGTCTCCGCAACCTGCGCCGGTTCCGGGTGTGAACGAAACGCCGCGCAGGACTTCAGCAAACCGAGCCGTCTGCAGTATCCTGAAGCTTTCGCCCGCGGGAAGGCCGGTCGCGGCAAGATTGTCGGTGATGGTCACCAGCCTGTTGGGATCGGCACCTTGGTCGCCGTTTCCGCTGACCGTCGAGGTGATCGCCCAGATCGTGACCGTGCCATCCTTATTGACGCGGCCGGTGAGATTGCGAAGACCATCGGTGGCCGGCGCCCACGGCAGGCCGGTCGCGGCGTTGTCGCCGCTGGGATAGCCAGCGACCGTGTACGGCGTGCCCAACTCCAATCCCGCCTGCAGCACATAAGCCATGGTCCACGCCCCAAGGCTTTTGTTGAAAACCCATTTCTGCAGTCCGGCCGCAGTCTGTGCGGCCGCGGCCGTGTACGTGTTTGTCGTCGCATTGTAAGTTGCGGTGCCGTTGCCCTCGTCAGCGACGTAAAGAGTGTCGGCATTGGCAAAGAACACCCCGAATGGAAACGACGAGGTATCGGTCTTGGCCAAGCTGGTCGGGAAACCCTTGAGAATGCACATGTTGTAGGGGACGACGCCCTCGGTCTGGAGGAGAGCGGCGTTGTAGGAGATCGGCGCGGTGGGCAGCATCGCCGTCGACCCCGGGATGCCGACGCCTTGCGGGCAAGCCAGCGGCTGTCCGGCGGTATTGAAGCCCGTCGTATCGATGAAATACACGGTGTTGACGCCGTTGCTGCCGCTGCCTTTGGTCGTATAGATGACGTTGTTGAAGATCGTGAGGCCCCGGAAGTTGGTGTCCTTGCCGATCTTGTCCGCCTTCAGACCGAGCTGGGTGATGTTGAAGCTGCCGACAGGCGTCGGATCGCCCGCGGACTGCTCGGCGAGCGGCCTTCTTGCGGCGGTCAGAATCTGCGCCCCCGCGCCGATAATGATGCCGTTGGGTTGAGGATTGGAACCGTTGCCGGCATTGCCGGCGGTGTAGAGCAAGTGGGTGAAATTGCGATCGTTCTCGATTGCGGCCCGGCCGTTGTTGCCGCTGTAGGCATTGGTCTTGGTGAAGCGGAAATGTCCCGATTGGTCAAGTTCCGCAACGACGCGGTAGACTTCCTCATTGACCGGATTGGTTGGATCGACAACGCCCGGCGTGTTGGAATTGGAGACGTCAAGAGCGTCGATCGGCGAGAGATAGCCCATGAAGGTCACGGCGCTACGGTCGGTCGATAAATTGAGCGCGAGTTCCGACTTGGACGAGAAGCTTGTGACCATCTGATCCGAATTCGACGAGACGTGGCGCTCCGAGCTGTTGGGCACCTCGATCGAGCTGATCGGCTGCCCGAAGGGTGTCAGCTGATCGAGAACGATCTTCGAGGTGATACCGAAACTGCCGTCAACGAGGTCATTGTTGAAGACTTCCGGGTATGTCCCGCCCGCGTTGGCCTTGGCGCACGCGGAGCCGATGCAATTTGGCGGCAACAGCGTAACCCCTGCCACGACATTATTCGGGTTGTTATCGTAGACGGACTTGCTCACCAGCAAATTGCCAGGCCACAGGCGGAAGTCATAGTCGTCGCCGAGAGCGGCGTGGCTCCCCGCAAGGCCGGAGACGACGATCGTGGCGACGAAGCCTGACCGAATGACCAACCTGCTATCCACAACCGAACTTGCCTGCCCTTCATGAGACCCCCCTTGGTGCGATGTCGTAGCCAGCGCACGATGCGCAAGCCGCGCAGCCAGCTTGGCGAGCGAGTGTTACGGCCATAAGAACGCCGCATGAATTGCCAGGCGAAAATCGACCGGCTGCTCAGCGTGGGCGACGGCAAAAACGCGGACTGCAGGTCCCGCTGCTATTCGTGGCTCAACATTTTATTGTGGAGGAACCAGAAAAATGGCCCGCGTTCGCAGCACTGTCGTGGAACGGTCAAACAACGTCCGCCAGTTGTCGGCGTCCGCACCTCCCGCAGCCGCGGCAACCGTCAGCGACGGCGCCCAGAGGCTTGTGGTTGGATTCCACGGCGCCCGATAGTACTGCCCGCCGCCAATGCTGGCAACGCCATCACGACGGCCCATGATTCATACCGTACGCAATCGCGGCGTGCCGCTAGTTCTTGCGGCTCTGTTCGCGCGCTTCCTGGATCGCTTCGTCGTGATACCAGCCGCTGCCGGACGCAAGCTCGGCTCCGCGCGGCAACGCCACGTGCGCCGCGCGCTGGCGGTCTGCAAACTCATTGCCGGCCGCGAACCTGCCTCGCGGCGGGAAGGTGTAGATCGTCGCCGATCCGGAATAATTTGTCGTCATTGTTCGGCTCCTTCGCCGGGCGCAGTACGCGCGTAATGAATGAGTCTCCTGAGTCGCCGTTAATATAATGCTTTGCCCGTCATTTGTTCGGTATGCCTCACATAAAATCAGCGCATGACTACAATATGAGCATTCAATTGATATTCAGGTTTGTGCTTATTTTGATTGCAGTACCGCGGCGCAAATTGCCGAGCGTCCGTCGTGGCGTGCGGCGTGCGGCGCAGCAATGGGTCGACTGGCACACAAAATGCTTGCGAATCGGCGGGAGGCGGCAGGCGGCCGCTGCTTTGGGCTGCGCACACTTCAGCTCACGTCGCACTGAACTCGCACACCAGAAGAGAGACGGTAATGACAAAGTATAAACTCGAATACATATGGCTCGACGGCTACACGCCGGTGCCGAGCCTGCGTGGCAAGACCCAGCTCAAGGACTTCGACTCATTCCCGACCCTGGAGCAGCTGCCGCTGTGGGGTTTCGACGGCTCGTCGACCAACCAGGCGACCGGATCGAACTCCGACTGCGTTCTCAAACCCGTCGCGGTTTACCCGGATGGCGCGCGGCCGAACGGCGCGCTGGTCATGTGCGAAGTGATGATGCCGGACGGCAGCGCCCATGCCTCGAACAAGCGCGCCACCATTTTGGACGATCCCGGCGCCTGGTTCGGCTTCGAACAGGAATATTTCTTCTACAAGGACGGCCGCCCGCTCGGCTTTCCGGTCAGCGGCTATCCGGCGCCGCAAGGCCCCTACTATACCGGCGTCGGCTACAAGTATGTCGGCGACATCGCGCGCAAGATGGTCGAGGAGCATCTCGATCTGTGTCTCGCCGCCGGCATCAACCACGAAGGCATCAATGCCGAAGTGGCCAAGGGCCAGTGGGAATTCCAGATCTTCGGCAAAGGCTCGAAGACGGCGGCCGACCAGATGTGGATGGCCCGCTACTTGATGCTGCGCCTCACCGAAAAGTACGGCGTCGACATCGAATTCCACTGCAAGCCGCTCGGCGACACCGACTGGAACGGCTCCGGCATGCACTGCAACTTCTCGACCACCTATATGCGCGAAGCCGGCGGCAAGGAGTATTTCGAGGCGCTGATGAAGGCGTTCGAAGGCGCCCGCGAGGATCACATCGCGGTCTATGGCCCGGACAACCATATGCGGTTGACCGGCAAGCACGAGACCGCGGCGATCACCGAGTTCACTTACGGTGTCGCGGACCGTGGCGCATCGATCCGCGTGCCGCACAGCTTCGTCAACAACGGCTACAAGGGCTATCTCGAAGATCGCCGGCCGAATTCGCAAGGCGACCCGTACCAGATCACCTCGCAGATCCTCAAGACCATCGCCTCGGTCCCGACCAGCGGCAAAGTCAGCGTCGCGGCCTGACCGCGCGCGCTATCTCGAACCTCACGTTCGCCGTCATCGGCGGCGGCTTCATGGGTGCCCCATGAAGGCCGCGGCCGCTGGGGGAGGCACCGTGGCCTCCCCTCCCCCAATTCCGCGTCTTGCGGCGCCGCATCTATGCGCGCCATCATGCTGCGTTGCTTCATCCCCCGCGCGGCGGCTGCATTAGCTATTAGATTCAATCGCTTAAGGTGATTTTTCCTGCCAAGTTGCCCCGACCTGGCGGATATGGCATTGATCGCCCCGCCTGAATCTGCGTCTCCGCTGTCGAATATCTCGCGTCCTCGACCGGGTGCCGGCAATGTGACCCCGGAGCCTAGGGCATGCTAAGTCGGATGCGGAACATGCGGATGTTTATGGAATTATTACGCAGTGGGGACCGTCGGTCACCGCCCTTGGAGGAGGATAAATAGCATGGATAAGAAGTTAATTGGCCTTTTGGGCGCTGCAGCTGCGCTCACGACGATGGGCGCCGCGCAGCCTGGTCAGGCAGCACCCGCCTCGTCGGATACCGTGGCGAGCTACAGCGATTTGCTCAATCCCATTTCCGATGCGCTCGCATTGATGAAAGCCGACGATGCCCGGCTCGCCCAAGACCGTGTCGCTGGCGTCGTCGAGCAGCCGGTCCAGCTGGCGCAATATCACTCACCATCATCACCATCATCACCACCACCACGGCTACATACGGGTGGTGCCGCGCGTCATTCTGAGGCCGCATCACCACCATCATCATCACCACCATCACCATCATCACGGGTACTATGTCCCTGGCCGGTAAGGGTGGTCGCGGTCGCATCGCGATTTGAACGACGCAGGCGCTAAGGCGCCGCCGCTACACGGACGACAAACCGACGACGCGCGAATCATCAATTCGCGCGTCGTTTTGCCTTCAGGCCAAGCTCCGCCTGCGCTACGTGGTGATGTGCCGCCCGACAAACTCGACCATGCGGGCGAACATATCGCCGGTTTTGGTCAAGTCGGGCGAATGGCCGGCGTGGCGGTCCATATCGACGTATTCCAGCGCGATGTCGCCGCCGGCCTTGCGGTAGGCGGCACAGAAGCGCTGCGGCTCGTTGCCGGGGAAATCGGACTCCGGATCCTTGTAGTCATGCACGATATCGCCGCGGCCTTGGTACCAGACTGCCGGCGGCGTAAGCACCTTTTCGCCCCGCTCGAGCGCCAGCGTCGGATTGCCCTCGGCCATAGCGGCTTCCGAACGCCAATAGGAATCGTGGCGCGGAATGATCGGCTTCGCCCAGTCGCCGCCGCTCGCCAGCGCGCGCTTGGCGTGCCGATAGCGCGACAGCGGGTTGATCACCGGCCATGACAGCACGGCGCAGCGCACGGTCGCATCCTGCGGCGGCGAACCGGCCGGCAACGCCAGCGCCGCGTAGCGGGCGTCGTGCGGCCGCATCGCGACCAGCATGGCCAGATGGCCGCCGCTGGATTGTCCGGAAATGCCGATGAGTTCCGGCCGCGTCTTGAGTTCGCGCGCGTGCGCCTTGGCCCAGCGCACCGCGTAATTGATGTCCGCCACGGAGGCCGGATACGGATCCTCGTTGCCGGAGCGGAAATCGAGCGCGATCGACACGATGCCGTGCGACGCCATGTATTGGTGGCGCAGGTGCTCGGTGCAGCGGTCGCTCTGGCACCAGGCGCCGCCGTGACACTCGACCAGCGCCGGGAACGGTCCGTCGCCGCGGGGCTTGAACACCCGAGCCAGCAGCACCTTGTCGCCGTGGCGGAGATACTCGATGTCGGCCGTGTCGTATTCGGTCGTCTTGGCGTCGAGGACGGCGGTTGTCATGGCGCGTTATCCTTCCTGTTGTCGCACGATGTTAGCTTGGATGGATGGTCGGCGAAATCCGGTCACCGGGCCGCCGCTCGCGGCGGCGCGACCGCCTCGGCCTTCGGCAGGATCACCGCGTGGGTCATGGTGGCGAGCGCAATCGCACCGATCAGCAAAAGGATGCCGGCGATGCCGAACGCCCAATCGTAGGCGCCGAGCCCGGCGACCACGTAGCCGGTGATGATCGGCGCCAGCAGGCCGAAAATATTGCCGCTGAGAATCGTGAGCGCGATCGCCTTGCCGACGTCGCGGGCGCGGTGCACCAGGTCGGTGACGAGCGACAGGTTGAGCGAGATCGCGGCATTGATGCCGGACAGCGACAGCGCGAACAGCGTCAGGATCAGCGTCGTGTTTTCGGTAAACGGCACCAGCACCACGACAGCCGACAGCAGCACGCAGGCGATGACCATGACGCGCCGGCCGCCGGCGAGCAGCGTGTGGGTCTGCAACAGCCGGTCGCTGACATAGCCGATGGCGATGCTCAGCGGCACGGCGATCGCCCAAGGCACCGCGGTGTAGAGGCCGGTCTTCATGATGGTCAGGTGCTTGGTGTCCTGCAAATAGCTCGGCAGCCAGAACAGCAGCAGGTAGAGCGTGTAGATGCCGGCGGCCTGCGCGATCATCGCGCCCCACATCGACGGCGATCTGAGCAGTTCCAGCACCACGCCGGGACGGCCGTGCATGCCGATTTCGTCGGGCGTCCCGGAGGAGCGCTCGCTGATGATCTTTTGGCGTTCCTCCGTGGTCAGCCAGCTCGCCTTTTCCGGCCGGTCGAACCAGATCAGATTGCAGGCGAGCCAGACAAAGCCGAGCGCGCCGAGGATAACGAACGCTGTCCGCCAGCCCCAACCGCTGGTTATCGCCGCCACCACGACGGCTCCGACGGCCGGGCCGAGGAAACTGCCGGCGCTCCAGAACGCGTTGGCGACGCCGCGCTCCTGCGCCGGCATCCATTCACGCACGATGCGGCCGCACGACGGGATCGAGGTTGCCTCACCCGCGCCCATGACCATGCGGACGACCAGCAGGCTCAAAAAGCTGCCGACGCCGGCGGTCGCAGCCATCGCCAGCGACCACAGCGCAATGCCGGCGGAATTGATGGTCTTTGCCGAGAAGCGATCGAGCATGATGCCGATCGGCAAGAGGCAGATCACGTAGGTCCACAGGAACGACGAGAACAGATAGCCCATCTGGATCGGCGAAAGGCTGAATTCGCCGCGCACCGCCTGTGCCACGACGCCGAGCGCGGAGCGGTCCATGTAGTTGATGGTGACCAGCGCCAGCGTCAGGACATAGATCCAGCCGCGCCGGAAATGCGTGGCGGACGCTGAAGCGGCCTGCGTGCTCATGGTGTCCTCCCGATCTGTCTTATGATTTTGGTGCGCCGATCGCGCCCGGCATCGGCGGGATACGACGCCGCCGGCGGCGACGATCGCCGCGGGCCGCGGACGTTCAGTTCTTTGGCGGCGGGCCGGCGCTCGGCCCGGCGGTGCCGAGGGGCACGTTGCCGCGGGGATCGTTCTTGTTCGACATGCACTTTTGCATGAACTTGGCGCGGTCCTTGCCGGCAAGCTGCTGGTTGTCGGCGCCGAACTTGCAGGTTTCCATCTTCTGCGTCGAGGTCACCGCAAAGGACGGCGCGCTTGGCAGCACCGCGGTCAGCGCTGCGACGATGAGAGCGGATCGAATCATGGCAACGACCTCTTGAGGGCTGGGCCTGGACCTTAGCATTGATTATCGCGCCGGTGGACAGCTATGACATCGGGGCTCTGACATCGGGGCTCCCGGAACCAATGCGGCGATAGCCATGTCCTCCCCCACGCGCGTCAGCAGCACGCTCGCCGGCATCACGCCCGGCCTCGCCGGCACCGCCGAGATCGTCGTTGGACCCGAGCATACGGCGCCCTTCGTCGGCTCCGGCCGGATTGCGGTGCTGGCAACGCCGGTGATGATCAACGTCATCGAGGCCGCGGCGCTGGCGGCGGTCGAGCACCTTTTGCCCGCCGGTCACCAGAGCCTCGGCATTCATCTCGACGTCAGCCATGTGGCGGCAACGCCGGTCGGCCTGCGCGTCACGGCAACGGCGGAGGTCACCCACGTCGAGGGTCGCACCATCAGCTTCCGCGTCGAAGCCCACGACGAGTTCGAAACCATCGGCGGCGGCACCCACCAACGGGTGGTCGTCAGCGTCGCCCGCTTCGACGAGCGGGTGCAGCGCAAGGTGCGCGGCGCGGGTTAGCTAGCGTCGGCCGATGACCCAGCCGATCACGAACAGCACGACCGCTGCGACGGCCGCCGCAATGGCGTGCGTCGTGTGAGTGTGCGCGGAGCCGGCGATGTAGCCCGGCATGAATGTCGGCAATGAGCCGGCCGGCATGGTGAAATACATCACGGCGACAATGACGCAAATGATGGCCAGAACATAAGCGAGCATTTTCATCGGACTTTTTCCCTCCGCGATAAAGCATGGCGCGTGCCGGCGCCTGCGTTAGCACGGGACCTTGCGCCTTGGCGAGGGAGACGCCCACCGATAGTTGCTTGTATTCCGCAACCGCTGCGGCGATGATCGTCGCCAAAACGGCATTTCATGGGGAGGAAGTTCATGGCCATCGCCATCACGCGCCGGCTCGGCGCCGGCGCCACCGTTGCGCTTACAGGGGCTTTTTTCTCGCTTGGCGGCCTTGTCGTGAGCACACCGCCCGCGGGTGCGCAATCGCTCGATGACCTGTACGCCAAGGCCAAAGGCGAAGGCGCCTTCGCGTTCTATGTCGGCGGCCCGACGGCGCCGTGGGAGGCCAGGACCAAGGCGTTCGAGGAAAAATATACGGGCATAAAGATCTCGATCGGCGGCGGCTTTTCCAATGTGCTCGATCAGCAGATCGATCGGCAGATCGCGGCAAACAAGCTCGAGGTCGATGCCGCGATCCTGCAAACCATCGGCGACTACGTGCGCTGGAAGCGCGATGGCCGGCTCTTGGCCTTCGAGCCGCCCGGTTTCGACAAGATGGACGCGGCGTTCAAGGACAGCGACGGCACCTTCTGGGCCACCATGGTCAATGTCGTGCCCTACATGTACAACACCGAGAAAGTTGCCGCCGCGGACATTCCGAATTCGGCGCTGGATTTCCTCAAACCCCAGTTTGCCGGCAAGATCGTCACCGCCTATCCGGCGGACGACGACGTCACGCTGTGGGTGTTCAATCATATCGTGCAGAAGTACGGCTGGGGCTACATGGACAAATACATCGCCGCCAAGCCGAGCTTCATCCAGGGCCATCTTGGCGAGCAGCGCAGTATCGGCTCGGGCCAGAACCTCGTCACCTTCGATTCGATCCTCGACATCACCCATGGCCTCAAGCGGCAGGGCATGCCGGTCAACTCGCATTTCCCGACGGGTGACGCGCTGCCGATCTGGCCGCTGAGCGGCGCGATCTTCAAGGGCGCACCGCATCCGAACGCGGCGAAACTGTTCCTGTCCTGGCTGTTGGAGCCCGAGCAACAGGCTAAGCTTCCCACCTGGTCGCCGCGCAGCGACGTGCCGCCGCCGGAGGGTTTCAAGCCGATCCTGTCGTACCAGGTGGCCAACGACTACCGCGACTTCCTGACCAACGAGACCGAGGTGGCGGCGCTGCGCAAGCGCTTCGAGGGCTATAGCGGGCCGATCGTCAATGCCGGCGGGGTCCGCTGACCGGCGCCGCGGAAGTCACGCCAACCGCGGGACGGGCTTCGGGAACTTCACGTTCGGTTGCACGCGGCGCCATCGTGCTTGCCCCACCGCGTCCGGCTAGCCACCTGCGCATTGTTTGCCAATGCATAGGGCTTGTTTCATGAACGTCGATCTTTCGGGCCTGCGCGCGCTGGTCACCGGTTCCACCAAGGGCATCGGCCGGGCTGTCGCCAAATCGCTTGCGGCCAATGGCGCCGAAGTCGCCGTCAACGGCCGCAAGGCCGCGGACGTCGGACGTGCCATTGCCGATATCCGCGCCACCCTGCCCAAGGCCCTGCTGGTCGCCGCGCCCGGCGATGCCGCGACGGCCGACGGCGTCGCCGCCATCATCGCGGCTGCCGGCGAGGTCGACATCCTGGTCAACAATGTCGGTGTCTTTGAAATCAAGGACGCCTTCGCCATTCCGGATGAAGACTGGCAGCGGTTGTTCGAGACCAACGTGCTGTCCGGCGTCCGTTTGACGCGGCACTACGGGCCGCGCATGCGCGACAAGGGCTTTGGCCGCATCGTCTTCATCTCGTCGGAATCCGGCGTGCAAATCCCGACCGAGATGATCCATTACGGATTCACCAAGTCCGCCGACCTGGCGCTGACGCGCGGCTTCGCCCAGGCGCTCGCCGCAAGCGGCGTTACGGTGAACGCCGTGCTGCCGGGGCCGACGCGCACCGAAGGCGTCGAGGCGATGTTCAAGTCCATGGGACAGTCGCTCGACGATCCCAAGACCGAGCGTGATTTCATCGCGAACGTGCGGCCGCACTCGATCATCAAGCGCCTGGCACGGCCCGAGGAGGTCGCCGAGGTTGTCGCGTTCTTATGCTCGCGCGAAGCCAGCGCCATCACCGGCTCGCCGGTGCGCGCCGACGGCGGCGTGGTGTTGTCGATCACGTGAGCGGCAGACCCACGTGGTGGCCGATGGCGCAATAGCGCGTCAATACGGCCGGACGTTGCCTTCGACGGTGGTGCGCAGCATCAGCCGGCGCTCGGTCGAGGGGAAATCGGTGCGCGCGTGGGTCGAGCAGCGGTTGTCCCAGAGCAGCAGGTCGCCGACCCGCCAGACGTGCTCGTAGACGAATTCGGGCTTCTCGGCATGGTCGTACACCGCGTCGAGCAGCCGCTGGCTTTCGTCCTCCGGCAGGTCCAGCACTTTGACCGTCATCAGCCGATTGACGTAGACCGCCTTCCTGCCGGTATCCTCGTGGGTGCGGAACACCGGATGCATCTGCTCGGCGAACGCTTCGGTGCCGCGGCTGTCGCCCCTGATCGTCGAGCCGTAGTTGTAGTGATGCAGTGCCTTCTTGCCTTCCAGGCGATTGCGGAGCGCCGGATCGAGCGTGTCATAGGCGGCGTAGCCGCTGGCGAACAGGGTATTGCCGCCGGCTGATGGAATCTCCAAGGAATACAGCAGCGTCGCCTTGCTCGGCACCTCGGCATGGATCATGTCGTGGTGGAACATCATCTCGCCGTCCGGCAGCGCGCCGATCGGCTCGCCGTTCTCGCGGATGTTCGAGATCATCATGATGCCGGGCAACAGCTTGGTATAGCCTTTGGGAAAATATTTCGGCGGCCGCGACAGCTTGCCGATCTGGCCGAAGAAACCGGTGGCGCGGATCAGGTCCTCCTGCGACAGCTTCTGCTCTGGAAAGATCAACACCAGGTGATCGAGCCAGGCTTGGTAAATCGCCCGGACGGTTGCCTCGTCGGGTTTTTCGCGCAGATCGATGCCGCGAATCTCCGCGCCGATATGTTTCGACAAAGGTGAGATCTCGAACGGCGTTTTGCCGGCCGGGCGGGCTTGGCGGGAGACCGGGTCTTGGGCAGATAGCGACATAGGCTTCCTCCGGATATCGCAGTTTTCTCTGCAGGGCGACGGGGCCGTGCCCTGCTGCATTCAGTTGCGGCTTCGCGACCTTGATTGGACTAGGAGAACGATGCCGACGACCGCGGCGATGAAGCCCGCGACTTCAAGGATCGGTCCGAATGCCGACAAGACGTTATCGAACCAGTCCTCGTCCTGCTTGGCGTTCAGCCATTGCAGCATCAGCCAGCCGATGATCAGCGCGGCGGCGCCGCTGGCAATCAGCGCCGGGGGTGGGAAGCTGCGCGGGGCGAAGCTGCGAACCAATTCCTCCGGCTTAAACTTGCGACCAGCGCCGCGGACGGCGTCGACCTGCTTCGCGACTTGATCCATGGCGTTTCTAAAAGTGCCCCCCGTCTCGGCTTTCACGGCGTTTAAACCGGCGAACTCGCGCAGCAACTCCGGCACCTGTTGCGCAGTCGGCATTTTTCCTTTGTGCTCGGAATCGAGATCAACCATCACGGGGATGATGGGAATGCCGAGCTGAAGAGCCATTTCAATTTCGTTTCTAACCCAGTCTTGCGGTGCCGTGATCCGGACGCTGCCGTCGGCATTTTGGCCGAGCCAATTCGGCCCGACGATGGCGATGACAACCTCACACTGCTTGAGCGCGGTACCGATCGCGTTGCGGACCGGAGCACCAGGTTTGATGCTGTCGATATCTCTGAACACCGAGCCTTTATAGCGGTCGCTCAGGTGGTCGAAGACCCGTTCCGCCGCATGCGGCGTGTCCTCACGGCGATAGGAAACAAAGATGCTTTGCAATGGACAGAGTCCCCTTGTCCGCGCTTCAACACCTTATACGGTAATATCCTCCACGGAACCAGACTGCGCCGCGTGCGCAATCTCGCCGCTGGCAAGCGCTGCGAGAATCCGCTCGACCAGGGCGCGCGCCGATTCGGCGCTCAACTCGACCGCGACGCGGTCGCGGCCGCCCTCGCCTTCGTTGGTGAAGTCGATGGCCAGCACGTGATCGAGCGTCGAGTGGTACGGATGGTCGAAGTAGACATTGGCGGTGTCGATCCGCATCCAGCCCTTGCGGCCCTTGGCGCTGCCGACCAGGGCCGCCTTTTCGACAATATAGGAGCACATGGCGCGTTCTCCCGTTATTCCGCCGCGATGCTGGTCGCGGATGCCGCCAGATGGCGATCGAAGAAGGCCAGAACCTTCTGCCAGCCGTCCATCGCCTGCTCGGGCCGGTAAGCGTCGCGCATGGTATTGAAGAATGCGTGGCCGGCGCCGTCGTAACGATGGAATTCGTAGTTTTTGCCGAGCTTCTTGAGCACCGCCTCGGTGCGGTTGACCTGATCGGCTGTCGGATTGGCGTCGTCGTTGCCGAAAATGCCGAGCAGCCGGCAACTCATCTTCTCCGTGAGGTCGATGGGCGCGACCGGCCGCTTGGCGTTAAGGGCCTTGGGATCGTCGACCACGACGTTGCCGCCCCAGCAATCGACCGCGGCGTCGATGCCGGAGAGCGTGCAGGCGGCCAGGTAGGTGTGCCGGCCGCCGGAGCAGAAGCCGATGACGCCGATCTTGCCGGTGCCGTTGGGCTGAGCGCGCAGATAGGCCATCGCGCCGGCGACGTCGCCCATGACCTGGGCGTCGGCGACGCCGCCGGCGGCGCGGATGCGGGCGCCGAGATCATCGGGCGCCTCGCCCGGCGCGCCTTCGCGGAAATACAGGTGCGGCGAAATCGCCGCATAGCCGTGATGCGCCAGCTTGCGCACGACTTCGGTGGTCCACTCGCACCATCCCGGAATGTGGTGGATGACGCACGATTCCCGGAAATTTTCCGGCGCGCGACGGCCGGGCGTAATAGGCCTCGCCGGTGTCGCCGTTGTGACCGCGGAACGTCACCACTTCCGCCTGCTGTCCCTGATAGTAACTCATGACGCTCCTCCGTGATGCTCCGCGGAACGGACTATTGATAACACGGCTTTGTTGCGATGGCAGCGTGCTCCGGCTCAATCCGGGCAGCGATGCAGAACCGCCTTGTAGTTGCCGTCGTGATCGACGAAGTCGATGGTATGATCCGGGCGCGGGGTGAAGCTGATATTGGCCATCAGCGGCCCGGCCGGGAATTTGCACTCGACGTGGACCGTTGTGGTGTCGCCGTCGTGCTTGGTGTCGAGGATGGCGCAGACCCCGACATTGGAGACGATCTCCTGGGACGAGATGTTGACCTGCGCCGTGACCGGGTCGGTGCCGTCACCTTTGCAGACGACGTTCTGCGTGTAGTGCCCGGTCAGGGGAAAGTCGCCCTCTGCTGCGGCTCCGTTGCCGACGGGCAGGACGGCCGTCGCCGCCAGCACCGCGATGGCGGCAACGGCCGGTTTATGGAGTTCGAATAGCCGAGACAGTTTCGCCAAATGCTGCTCCTCGCGGTTCGCCCGCGCCAGCCGACCGCCGCGGGAAATCTACCCAATGTCGCGCGGCCGGCCAATCGCCAAGTGGCCTCGGAGAGCCTGGTGACTAATGCTGGCGGAACCCGTCGGCAATCACGCGGGCGCGAGCCGCCGACCATTTCAGCGGTTCCGTCGGGCTCCGGTAGGCGGCGCGCCTGCAGTCGACATCGCCATTGTCGGTGAAGCGGCCGTCGCGGTTGTCGAACAGCAGTTGGCGGCAAGTTCGCCCATAGTCGTGCATGGACAGGATCGAGCCGGTATAGATTTCGTCATCGCCGGCGGACGCTGCAGTCCCGATATTGGCCGGGACCGTTGCAACCGGCGCGCGCGGTCCGGCGGCGACATATTTGCCTGTCGCGAACAACCCGACCGCCAGCAATGCGCCGATTGCGATCACCGCAACGGTTTGGCGCACGTTATGGCGCGCGCGGCGTCTGCCGGGTCGGATCTGGCGCGAGGGGCGTTTCATACGACGGTTGCCAATGCGGGTCCCCCAGGAGTACGCCACTCAAGCATAGTGCGGCGCAACGGACCCGGGCGAAGGTTTGCGGACATCGGTTAAAACTTTGCTGTCGCGCGCCGCCTCCGCCACAGCCGTCAGTCTCGGCGCTGCGCGCGGCCGCCCGCGGAGACTGGGCGAATGTCTGTTCGCCGGTGCGTTGCTCGCCGTTTGCGCGGCATCGCCCTGCCCGGCCCAGACGCCCGCCGAGTTCTACAAGGGCAAGACCATCGAGCTCGATATCGGGCTGAGCGTCGGCGGCGCCTATGACGCCTACGCGCGGATGCTCTCGCGCACCATGGGCAAATATATCCCCGGCAATCCGCTGATCGTGCCGAGGACCATGGAAGGCGCCGGCTCCATGCGGCTCGCCAACTATCTCTACAATGCGGCGCCGCGCGACGGCACGACGTTCGGGACCATCAATCGCGGCACGCCTTTCGAGCCGCTCCTCGGCAACACCGGCGCCCAATTCGACGCCAGGCGATACAACTGGCTGGGCAGCACCAACAACGAAGTCAGCGTTTGTGTCGCCTGGGCGACAAGCGGCATCGCGACGTTCGAGGACGCCCGCACGCGCGAACTCGTGGTCGGCGCCTCGGGTCCGAGCGCGGATACCTATCAGTTTCCCAAAATCATCAACGCGGTGCTGGGCACCAAGTTCAAGATCGTGACCGGCTATCCGGGCGGCAACGACATCGACCTGGCGATGGAGCGCGGCGAAGTGCAGGGCCGTTGCAGCTGGTCGTGGACCAGCGTGAAGGGCCTGCACCAGGCCTGGCTCGACCAGCACAAGCTCAACATCCTGTTCCAGATGGGATTGAGCAAGCACCGCGAGCTGCCCGATATTCCCCTGGTTGTCGACCTCGCCAAAACCGATGAGGACAGAGCGATCCTGCAACTGATTTTCGCCCGCCAGGTCATGGCGTGGCCGTTCGTGGCGCCGCCGGACGTGCCCGCCGACCGCGTCGCCGCGCTGCGCCAGGCATTCGTGCAGACTATGCGGGACAAGGATTTCCAGGCCGAAGCCGACAAGGCCAATCTCGAGATCACGCCGGTTTCCGGGGCCGACATCCAAACGCTGGTCGAAAAGATCTACGCGACGCCGGCGGCGCTGACCCGCAAGACGGCGGCGCTGCTGCAATAGCCTTGCCGCAACCGTCCACTCATGCGAATGGCCGGGACAGGCCCGGCCATCGCAACGTCTTTCTTGCCTTGCCGGTTACAGCATGATCCGGAAAAGTGGAAACCGGTTTTCCGAAGAGATCATGCTTTATCAAAATGGCTAGATGTGGAACCTCAAGAGGTTGTTCTCGGTGAGACCGAGTCTGCTGATGGGTGTTTTATCACCGATGCCGGCGTGCGGCCTATGCCAGTTGTAGCGGTGTAGCCAGGTTGGCAGCTGCTGTTTTCGCTGGCGAGAGTTTTCGTAGGCGTATGCGTAGGCCCATTCGCGCAGGCTGGTCTGGATGAAGCGCTCGGCCTTGCCATTGGTTTTGGGCGTATAGGGCTTGGTGCGGATATGCCGGAGACCGAGACGCTTGCAGGCGCGGCGGAAAGCAAAGGATTTATAGCAGGAGCCGTTGTCGGTCATCACGCGCTCGATCGTGACGCCGAGGCTTGCGTAATAAGCGACCGCGGCCTTGAGGAAGGCTGTGGCACTTCGCTTCTTCTGATCGGGCATGATGTCGACGAAGCCGATGCGCGAGTGATCGTCGATGCAAACGTGGATGTACTCCCAACCGACCCCGCGGCTGTTGCTCTGGCCGCTGCGGTCGCCGGTGATGCGATGGCCGATCTGGTTGAACTTGCCGAGCTTTTTGATGTCGATGTGGATGAGCTCGCCCGGCTTGTCGCGCTCGTAGCGCCGCACCGGCTCGGCCGGCTCCAGCGCCGCGAGTTTATTGAGCCCGCGCCGCCGGAGGATGCGACTGACGGTTGCGGGCGAGACGCCGACTTTGGCGGCGATCTGCGCGCCCGTGTAGCGCTGGCGACGCCAAACTTCGATGGCGTCGCCAGTGGCGAGCGGAGTTTGGTCTGGCGATGAATGAGGGCGCGACGAGCGGTCGCACAAGCCTTCCACGCCTTCTTTGCGGAAGCGCTCCACCCATTTGCCGACGGTCTTGGGCGTGGTGTTGTAGCGCCGCGCCGCTTCGGACTTGGTCAATCCACCATCCACCACCGCGCGTACCATTTCCTCTCGACCTTTTGGCGTCAGACGAGCATTCTTGTGCGTGTCCATTCGGTCCCCCGCGAATCACTGAGGTTTGGCAACATCAGCGTTCCTGGTCAGGACCGAATGGACAACCTCCTGAAAGTTCACATCTAGTGGGCGGTGAGACCCGAGGAATCCTCCTCCACCACCGGCTCGGGGACGTCGACCGGTTTGGCGGTCGACTCCTCCCAGACGATCGGCTCGGGCTTGCGCGTGAGCGCGCGCGCCAGCACCTCGTCCATGCGCGACACCGGAATGATATCGAGCCCGCTCTTGATGCTGGCGTTGATCTCGACCAGATCCTTGGCGTTCTCTTCCGGAATGAGCACGGTCTTGATGCCGCCGCGGTGCGCGGCCAACAGCTTCTCCTTGAGACCGCCGATCGGCAACACGCGGCCGCGCAGCGTGATCTCGCCGGTCATCGCCACGTCGCGATGCACCGGAATGCCGGCCATCACCGAGACGATCGCGGTGACCATGGCGACGCCCGCCGACGGCCCATCCTTCGGGGTGGCGCCCTCCGGCACGTGGACGTGGATGTCGCGTTTGTCGAACCACGGCGGCTCGATGCCGAAGGCGACCGCCCGCATGCGCACGTAGGACGCCGCCGCGGAGATCGATTCCTTCATCACGTCGCGCAGGTTGCCGGTCACGGTCATCTTACCCTTGCCGGGCATCATGGCCGCCTCGATCGTGAGCAACTCGCCGCCGACATCGGTCCAGGCCAGCCCGGTGACGACACCGACCTGATCCTCGTCCTCGACCTCGCCGTAGCGGTATTTCGGCACGCCGAGGTAGTCGGGCAGCACCTGGTCGTTGACCTGGATCGACTCCTTCTTGGAGATCGTGAGCTCCTTCACCGCCTTGCGGATCAGCGTCGACAGCTCGCGCTCGAGATTGCGCACGCCGGCCTCGCGGGTGTAGCGGCGGATCATCGTCAGCAAGGCGCCGTCGTCGATCGACCATTCCTTCAGCTCGAGGCCGTGCTTGACGATGGCGTGCGGGATCAAGTGCTTGCGCGCGATCTCGACCTTCTCGTCCTCGGTGTAGCCGGCGATGCGGATGATCTCCATGCGGTCCATCAGCGGCGGCGGAATATTGAGCGTATTCGCCGTGGTGATGAACATGACGCTGGAGAGATCGTAATCGACCTCGAGATAATGGTCGTTGAAGGCGTGGTTCTGCTCGGGGTCGAGCACCTCAAGCAGCGCCGACGACGGGTCGCCGCGGAAATCGGCGCCCATCTTGTCGACCTCGTCGAGCAGGAACAGCGGGTTCGAGGTCTTCGCCTTGCGCATCGACTGGATGACCTTGCCCGGCATCGAGCCGATATAGGTCCGCCGGTGGCCGCGAATCTCGGCCTCGTCACGCACGCCGCCGAGCGACACGCGCACGAATTCGCGTCCGGTCGCCTTGGCGATCGACTTGCCGAGCGAGGTCTTGCCCACGCCGGGAGGACCGACCAGGCACAGGATCGGCCCGGTCAGCTTGTTGGCGCGCTGTTGCACCGCGAGATACTCGACGATGCGCTCCTTCACTTTCTCAAGGCCGAAATGGTCGGCGTCGAGGATTTGCTCGGCGAGCGCCAAATCCTTCTTGATCTTGGACTTCTTGTTCCACGGAATCGACAGCAGCCAATCCAGATAGTTGCGCACGACGGTGGCTTCCGCCGACATCGGCGACATCTGGCGCAGCTTCTTCAACTCATGGGTCGCCTTCTCGCGGGCTTCCTTGGACAGCTTGGTGCGCTTGATCTTCTCTTCCAGCTCGGCGAGTTCGTCCTTGCCGTCCTCGTCGCCGAGCTCCTTCTGGATCGCCTTCATCTGCTCGTTGAGGTAGTATTCGCGCTGGGTCTTCTCCATCTGGCGCTTGACCCGCGTACGGATGCGCTTCTCAACCTGCAGCACCGAAATTTCGCTCTCCATCAGGCCGAGCACCTTCTCCAGGCGCTCGGTGATGCTCGGCGTTTCCAGGATCACCTGCTTGTCGGGAATCTTGACGGCCAGATGCGACGCCACGGTATCGGCGAGCTTGGCGTAATCCTCGATCTGCTGGACCACGCCGACGACTTCCGGCGACACCTTCTTGTTGAGCTTCACATAGCCTTCGAATTCGTTGATGACCGAGCGTGCCAGCGCTTCGGCTTCGACCTGATCGCCCGAAGCATCGTCGATCATGACCGCCTCGGCCTCGTAATAATCCTCACGGTCGGTGTATTTGTTCACCCGCGCCCGCGCGGCGCCTTCGACCAGCACCTTCACGGTGCCGTCGGGCAGCTTGAGCAGCTGCAGCACGCTGGCCAGCGTGCCGACGCTGTAGATGGCGTCGGTTGCCGGATCGTCGTCGGAGGCATTCTTCTGGGTCGCCAGCAGGATGAAGGTGTCCGAGCGCATCACCTCTTCGAGCGCCTTGATCGATTTCTCGCGGCCGACGAACAGCGGTACGATCATATGCGGGAAAACGACGATGTCGCGGAGCGGCAACACCGGATAGGCCCGGCTCTCGCCGGAGATCAACTGAGGCTTTGGCTTGGCGGCACTTGTCATGGCCCCGTTTCCTTTTGTTTTGCACCTTCGCCGGGACCCGCAGGATGCGCCGTCACAACGAATTGCCAGTGGGCCGGGAGGGACGAAGGAAGGCGGGTACGAAACCCTGCCCGGAGTAGCTTACGCGATTTCTCGTACGCTTTTTTCTTTCGCCCACTATAGGTGGCGTCGCCGCCCGGGCGTGTCAAGAAAGCGGGGTTTTCCGGGCAAACCGCGGCGCCGTGAACCCCCTGCGGCCGGCTCCGTGGCGAATCGAATGGTCCGCGCGACCCCGCTGTCACTCAGGCGCTCGCGCTGCCGGCATCGCTGGCGCGGTCGGACCGGTCGGCGTAGATGTAGAGCGGCCGGGCGCTGCCTTCGACGACCTCGCGGGAGATCACCACTTCCTCGACGCCCTCGAGGCTCGGCAGGTCGAACATGGTGTCGAGCAGGATGCTCTCCATGATCGAGCGCAAGCCCCGCGCCCCGGTCTTGCGGTCGATGGCCTTGCGCGCGATCGCGGACAGCGCCTCGTCGGCCAGCGTCAGGTCCACCGTCTCCATCTCGAACATGCGCTGATACTGCTTGACCAGCGCGTTCTTCGGCTCGGTGAGGATGCGCTTGAGCGACGGCTCGTCGAGATCCTCCAATGTCGCCACGACCGGAAGCCGGCCGACGAACTCCGGGATGAGGCCGTATTTCAGCAAATCCTCGGGCTCGACCTCGCGAAAAATCTCGCCTTGCTTGCGATCCTCCGGCGCCGCCACCCTGGCGGCGAACCCGATCGAGGTGGAGCGGCCGCGCGCGGAGATGATCTTTTCCAGGCCGGCGAAAGCGCCGCCGCACACGAACAGAATATTGGTCGTGTCGACCTGGAGGAATTCCTGCTGCGGATGCTTGCGGCCGCCCTGCGGCGGCACGCTGGCGACGGTGCCTTCCATGATCTTGAGCAGCGCCTGCTGGACGCCCTCGCCCGACACGTCGCGGGTGATCGACGGGTTGTCGGACTTGCGCGATATCTTGTCGATTTCGTCGATATAGACGATGCCGCGCTGCGCCCGCTCGACGTTGTAGTCGGCCGACTGCAGCAGCTTGAGAATGATGTTCTCGACGTCCTCGCCGACATAGCCCGCCTCGGTCAGCGTCGTGGCGTCGGCCATGGTGAACGGCACGTCGAGTATGCGCGCCAGCGTCTGCGCCAACAGCGTCTTGCCCGAGCCGGTCGGACCGATCAGCAGAATATTCGACTTCGCCAGTTCGACGTCGTTGTGCTTGCTCTGGTGATTGAGCCGCTTGTAGTGATTGTGAACGGCGACCGACAGCACCTTCTTGGCGTGATCCTGGCCGATGACGTAATCATCGAGAACCTTGCGGATCTCGCGCGGCGTCGGAATCCCGTCGCGCGACTTCACCAGCGAGGACTTGTTCTCCTCGCGAATGATGTCCATGCACAGCTCGACGCACTCGTCGCAGATGAAAACCGTCGGCCCGGCGATAAGCTTGCGCACCTCGTGCTGGCTCTTACCGCAGAACGAGCAGTAGAGCGTATTCTTGGAGTCGCCGCCGCCAACTTTGCTCATTCCAATCTCCGTCTTCCCTCCGCGGGCAACCCAACGACTTTACCTACCGCCACGCTAACATTCCGTAGCACCGCCCGCGCTTTGCCCCTTTCGTTCCTCCCCGCGGGCAGGGGGAGACTATTGGAGGGGCGCCAAACTGACACTACCCGCTAACGACGCACAAGCCGCCATGCTAACGGCGTGCCAACCAAGAATCCATTAACGATAACGCGAGTTTGGAAGTGTGTGTTTTCCGGATCACACCGCCGAAACAGCGCTTGATCGCTGCCAGGGACTGCTTAGGACGGCCGAATCGGTCCATTTGATGGCACCACCTGGGCGCGCTAGCTGACCCCTTTGAGGACCGGCTCGGTCTTGAGCGACGGTTCCTCCGCCCGCTTTTCGATGACCTTGTCGATCAACCCGAAGTCCTTGGCCATCTCCGAGGTCAAGAACATGTCGCGTTCCAGCGCATCCTCGATCTTCTTCAGCGGCTGGCCGGTATGCCGGACGTAGATCTCGTTGAGGCGCCGCTTCAGGTTCAAGATCTCCTGGGCGTGAAGCATGATATCGGTGGCCTGGCCCTGGAACCCGCCAGACGGCTGATGCACCATGATGCGGGCATTCGGCAGGGCAAAGCGCAGGTCCTTGGCGCCCGCGGCGAGCAGCAGCGAGCCCATGGAAGCCGCCTGCCCCGTGCACAGGGTCGAAACCGCCGGGCGGATGAATTGCATCGTATCGTAGATCGCCAGGCCGGACGTGACGATGCCGCCCGGCGAATTGATGTACATCGAGATTTCTTTTTTCGGATTGTCGGCCTCGAGGAACAGGAGCTGGGCCACGACCAGCGACGCCATGCCGTCCTCGATCGGGCCGGTAATGAAGATGATCCGCTCCTTGAGGAGGCGCGAATAGATGTCGTAGGCCCGCTCCCCGCGGTTGGTCTGCTCGACCACCATGGGGACGAGGTACTGCATATAAGTATGTTTCGGGTCGCGCATGGGGTCACCTGCCAATGGGCTCAACTCGCGGGCTCAGGATACTTGAGCCCCGCCTACCTGTTCAATGTGACTAAGTCGGGCCCGGCTTGTCGAAGCCGGCAAGCTTTCCGCGTGAAGTCATCGATCCCGCACAGCCGCACACCAGGCGACGCAGCTACCGCAGATAAGTGCGGAACCGGCCGCGACAAGAGATGGCCGCCGGTTTCGCGCCTGCTTACTCTTCGTCCTCTTTGAACAATTCCTCCCGGGGGACCGGCTTGTCGGTCACATCCGCCAGTTCGACCAGGAAGTCGACGACCTTGTCCTCGAACAGCGGGGCGCGCAACGTGGCGAGCGCGTCGGGATTGTTGCGGTAATAGTCCCAGACCTGCTGTTCCTGGCCGGGGAGCTGTCTGGCCCGCTCCATCACGGCCGCGGTCAACTGCTCGTCGGTGACCTTGATATTGTTCTTCTCGCCGATTTCCGCAATCACTAGGCCGAGCCGCACCCGCCGCTCGGCGATGGCGCGGTAGTCGGCGCGAGCCTTCTCCTCGGTGGTGCCTTCGTCAGCAAAAGTCCGGTTCTGCGCCTTGAGGTCGTTCTCGATCGAGGTCCAGACGCTGTTGAACTCCTGCTCCACCAGGCTCGGCGGCGGCTCGAATTTGTGCCGCTCGTCGAGCTGGTCGAGCAGCGCGCGCTTGAGCTTTTGCCGCGACGCCGCGGCGTGCTCGCGCTGCAGGCGCTCGCTCACGGCATCGCGCAGCTTGGCCAGCGATTCCAAGCCGAGCGTCTTGGCGAAGTCGTCGTCCACCGTTACCGAGCCCGGCGCTTCGACCGCGCTTGCGGTCACCGCGAAGGTCGCGGTCTTGCCGGCGACCGCGGCTGCCCCATAGCTTTCGGGAAAGGCGATGTCGAAGCTGCGGCTGTCGCCGGCCTTTATCCCGATCAAATGGTCTTCAAAGCCGGGAATGAACTGCCCGGAACCGATGACGATCGGCACGGCGTCGGCGGCGCCGCCCTCAAACGGGCTGCCGTCGATCGTGCCCTGGAACGACACCGTGACGCGGTCGCCGGTTGCCGCACCCTCGGTTTTGATCGTGAATGGCCGGTTCTGGTCGGCGATCCGCTGCACCGCGTCGTCGATCTCAGCATCGCTGACGTCGGCGGAGAGCCGCTGCAGCTTGATGGTCTTGAAATCGGTGAGCGTGATCGGCGGGACCAGCTCCAGCTCGACCGTATAGGCCAGATCCGCTTTGCCTTCGATCACGCCTTCGACGCCGCCTTCGGCCGGCACGACCTTGGGCTCGGTGGCCAGCCGGTAGCCGTTGTCGGTCACGATCTTGCTGTTGGCCTCGCGCACGGCAGCTTCGATCACTTCCGCCATGGCGGCTTTGCCGTAGAGCCGCCGCAGATGGGCCACCGGGACCTTGCCGGGACGAAAGCCGCGCAGCTGTACGCGGCCTTTGAGGTCGTCGAGCCGTGCGTTGACCCGCTCCTCGAGATCGGTCGCCGGCACGACAACGCGAAATTCGCGCTTCAGTCCGTCGGCAGCGGTTTCGGTCACCTGCATCGCATTACTCTTCAGGGCGCAAGAGATCGGCCCAAGTAGGGAGCCCAATCCGGCCAATATTAAGGAAAATCCGCCCGGCTGGTGCGGGCGGAGGGGCTCGAACCCCCACGACTTTCGTCACGGGAACCTAAATCCCGCGCGTCTACCAATTCCGCCACGCCCGCAACACGCAGGGCGAGCCCGATGGCGCGGCTTATATCACGCAGTCCACGCCGGACCAGCACCAAAATAACGCCGCCATCGAACTGTGCAATGCCACCGGCCAAAGGCTCGATTGCGGCAGTCCGTCAGGAGTACAGAGCGCGGTAGACCTTCGGCAACTGCTCAGGCAGATCCTCGGCGATCAGACCGGGCCCGAAAGCCGACGCGGCTTCGCCGTGGAGCCAAACCGCGGCGGCCGCAGCTTCGAACGCCGGCATGCCTTGCGCCAACAGGCCGGTCGCCATCCCGGCCAGCACGTCGCCGGCGCCGGCGGTTGCCAGATAGGGCGGCGCGTTGGCGTTGACGGCGGCGCGTCCGTCGGCCGCGGCAATGACCGTATCGGCGCCCTTGAGCACGATCACCGCGCCGGTGAGCCGCGCCGCGAGACGCACCCGGTCGAGCTTCGATCCGACTTTAGTATTCTCGTCCAATGCACCGAAGTATCTCGCAAATTCGCCCTCATGCGGCGTCAAGATCGTACGGCGGTCGGATCGCGCCCGAAGCGCCTCGCCAAGACGCCTCGGATCGCCCGCAAAGCTCGTCAGGGCGTCGGCATCAAGCACCACGGCGCGTTCACCTGACAGCACGGCCAGCACGCGATCGCGGGTGATCTCGGCGACGCCGACCCCGGGGCCTATCGCCACAGCATTCAGTCGCCGATCGGCCAGAAACGCGGTCAGTTCGGCGGCGCCATCCACCGGCCGCACCATGACGGCAAGACTGGCCGCCGCGTTGACGGCGAGCGCCTCGCGCGGACTGGCGATGGTCACGAGCCCGGCACCCGCCCGTAATGCGCCGCGCGCCACGAGCCGCGCCGCGCCGGTCGACCACACCGGGCCGGACACCACAACGGCGTGGCCGCGATCGTATTTATGGCCTTCGTGGCGCGGCACCGGAAAGCGGCTGCGCCACAACGGGGGACCATTCTCAAAGGTCTGTGGCGCAATCTGTTCGAGCACCGCATTGGGAATGCCGATATCGGCGACGGAGATTGCGCCGCAATGGATTCTGCCCGGCAGTAGAAGGTGTCCGGGCTTTTTGCGAAAGAACGTGACGGTGCAAGCGGCGTTGACCGCCACACCCATCACGGCGCCGGACGCGCCGTTGATGCCGCTCGGCAGATCCACGGCAAAAACCGGCGCAGCCTGCGCGTTCATAGCCTCGATCAGCAAGCGCGCCTGTCCTTCGACCGGCCGATCGAGACCGGCGCCGAATAAAGCGTCGATGACAATGTCGGCCTCCCGCACGGCGTCGGGACGGGCGGCATCCAGCGGCCCGCGCCACTTTTCCGCAGCGAGCGCCGCATCGCCCTTGAGCCGGTCGACCTCGCCCAGCAGCGTCGCCGTCACGCGATAGCCGCGCTCGGCAAGCAGCCGCGCGGCGACGAAGCCGTCGCCACCATTGTTGCCCGGCCCGGCCACCACGACGACGCGGCTGGGGGCTGCAAACCGGGCAGCGACGGCCTCGGCCACCGCGCCGCCAGCGGCTTCCATGAGGGTGATGCCGGAAACGCCGCCGGCGATCGTCAGCCGGTCGGCTTCGGCCATTTCGGCAGGGGTCAAAAGCTCGATCATTGCTGCGGTTGAGGATAACCAAAGCGGCACGATGCGACCATGGCGTGCCGCCGTTTCGAATGCCCAGCGACCCGCCCTTGATGAATCAATAGGCAATGTGCTTATTCTCTGATCGAAGGCCTCTCAAAAGCCTTTGCCGAGACATCGTGATCGGCCTATAGCACATTGATCCGATTTAACTTTCTGGGGTCCGCGGGCCTTGGCACGGGACCTGCTAACCAGCCCTCGGTTCCTGTGGTGCATCCGCCCACCCCTGGAGCCGGGAGATGAAACGCGATGAAAAAAATCGAGGCTATCATCAAGCCGTTCAAGCTCGATGAAGTGAAGGAGGCGCTGCAGGAGGTCGGGCTGCAGGGCATTACGGTGACGGAAGCCAAGGGCTTCGGGCGCCAGAAGGGCCATACCGAGCTCTACCGCGGCGCCGAGTATGTGGTTGATTTTCTCCCCAAAGTGAAAATCGAGATTGTGCTTGGCGACGACATGGTCGAAAAGGCCGTCGAGGCGATCCGTCGTGCCGCCCAAACCGGACGTATTGGCGACGGCAAAATTTTCGTCTCGACGATCGAGGAAGCCATCCGGATCAGGACTGGGGAATCCGGACTAGACGCCATCTGAATTGCTGGGCCGCCGGCTTTCGACTCCACCGTCTGAAAGAGTTCGGCCAGCGCGAGGAGCACTCACTAGCACCACGAAAGGGTACGTATTCCATGACGACGCCAAAGAATGTCATGAAATTGATCAAGGACAGCGACGTGAAATACGTCGACTTCCGCTTCACCGATCCGCGCGGCAAGTGGCAGCACGTCACTTTCGACGTCACCATGATCGAGGAAGACACGTTTGCCGAAGGCCAGATGTTCGACGGCTCGTCGATCGCCGGATGGAAGGCGATCAACGAATCCGACATGTGCCTGATGCCGGATCCGGCGTCCGCTTGCATCGATCCGTTCTTCGCCGAAACCACGCTCGTGCTGGTATGCGACGTGCTCGAGCCGACCACCGGCGAGCCCTACAACCGCGACCCCCGCGGCATCGCCAAAAGAGCCGAAGGCATGGTCAAGTCCATGGGCGTCGGCGACACCGTCTATTTCGGACCGGAAGCGGAATTCTTCGTGTTCGACGACGTGAAATACAAGGCCGAGCCATACAATACCGGCTTCAAGCTCGATTCCGCCGAATTCCCCACCAATTCCGACACCGATTACGAGGGCGGCAATCTCGGCCACCGGATCTGGACCAAGAAGGGCTACTTCCCGGTGCCGCCGCAGGATTCGGTGCAGGACATGCGCTCCGAAATGCTCGCCGCCATGGCGCGCATGAACGTCAAGGTCGAGAAGCACCACCACGAAGTGGCGTCCGCCCAGCACGAGCTGGGCATGAAATTCTCGCCGCTCACCGTGATGGCCGACCAGCTGATGATCTACAAGTATTGCATCCAGCAGGTCGCGCAGGTCTACGGCAAGTCGGCGACCTTCATGCCGAAGCCGGTCTATGGCGATAACGGCTCGGGCATGCACTGCCACCAGTCGATCTGGAAGGGCGGCAAGCCGGTGTTCGCCGGCAATAAATATTCCGACCTGTCGGAGACCTGCCTGTCCTACATCGCCGGCATCATCAAGCACGCCAGAGCGATCAACGCCTTCACCAATCCGACGACCAATTCGTACAAGCGGCTGGTGCCGGGCTTCGAGGCGCCGGTGCTGCTCGCCTACTCGGCGCGCAACCGCTCGGCGTCATGCCGCATCCCGTACACGACCAATCCCAAGGCCAAGCGCGTCGAGGTCCGCTTCCCCGATCCGCTGGCCAACCCGTACCTCGCCTTCGCGGCGATGCTGATGGCCGGCCTCGACGGCGTCAAGAACAAGCTCGATCCGGGCGAAGCCGTCGACAAGGACCTCTACGATCTGCCGCCCAAGGAGCTGAAAAAGATTCCGACCGTGTGCGGCTCGCTGCGGCAGGCGCTCGAGGAACTCAACAAGGATCGCGGCTTCCTCAAAGCCGGCGACGTGTTCGACGATGACTTCATCGACGCCTATGTCGATCTGAAGATGAGCGAGATCATTCGTTTCGAGCACACGCCGCATCCGGTCGAGTTCGAAATGTACTATTCGGCGTAAGGCGTAAGCATCCTCCCCTGCATTGCGTGGGCAATGCAAACTCAAGGGCGCCGTGCTATCGGCGCCCTCTTCTTTTGGCGCCTTGGCATTGATTCAAGCGCTCGGGCTTGAGGAACCTAGGCGGCGCTTTGCCGTCGGCCGCGCACCGGTGCGAGCAGCGGAACTGCCAGGGCTGGAATCCGCTGCGCGGCTGCCTGCCGCGCTGCCACGCCGTGGTCGCCGCGCTCGGGCGCCGCCGGCACTTCCGCCTCGGCAGCCTCGACCCGGTCGCGGCCGTTCTTCTTGGCGCAATACAGCGCGGCATCGGCGTGCGCGATGAGCGTGTCGATCTCGGCATGGGCCGATCCGCATGCCACCCCGGCGCTCACGGTCGCCACGCTGTGGTGGCCGGTACTGGCGCTGGCGATCGCGAATGCCTTGCGCACGCGCTCGGCCGCGGCCGTCGCGTCGCTCGAGCGTGCTCGGCAACAGCGCCACGAATTCCTCGCCGCCCAATCGGCCGATGGCGTCGCCGGCGCGTAGCGTCCTTTTCACCACCGCGGCGAACAGGGCCAGCGTGGCGTCGCCGGCATGATGGCCGAACTGATCGTTGATGCACTTGAAGTGATCGAGATCGAACGCCAGCACGCTGACCGGTTCCTTGCTGGCCTTGCGGCTTGCCATGATGGCTTCGGCGGCTTCGAAGAAGCCTCGGCGGTTGAGCAGTTCGGTCAACGGATCGGTCGCCGCGGCCAATTTGTACTGCCGCACGGTGCGGTCCTTCGCCAGCACCAGCACGATGAAGGCGGCGCCGACCACATAGAGCACCACCTCGATGGCGTAGACCGCCACCCAGCCGGTGCCGAGGCTGCGGCCGCTGCCGTTCAGGGACAGTCCGGCCAAGCCCACCGGGAACAGGAAGATCACGCCGTGCAACATCGGCACGAACATTGCCGGCCAGCGCCGGATCAGCGATTTGCGCCGCTCGTGCCACAGCTCGGCGGCGGTCAAGAACGTATAGGTGGCGACGATGAGCGAACTGACCACCAGATGCGCGGCGGCCGACTGCACGAAGGCCGGCGAACACGATGACGCCAGCCAAACCACCGCGCCGAGGCACATCGAGCCCCACCGCACCGGCCGGCCATGGAACACGCGCGCCGCGCTCCAGATCATGCCGACGGCGATGAACAACAGCACGTCGGCAAGCGGCAGTGGCAGCGGTATCAGATCGCCCAATCGCCACATCAGCGCGGAAGTGCCGCCGATCAGATACGCCGCGCCCCACCAGGCCAGCGCGGCGATGCGGTCCTGCATCCACGCGAACAACAGAAACAGCCCCAGCAGCGAGGTCACGCAGATGGCGATGACAAACAGCGTCCCGATGTCGAGCGACATCGACGCCTCGGCCAGACGCGCAAACATTGGCGGGTAGCTCCTTGCCCTCAATCAGTGGAACTACCTATAACACACGTTAACACGATGCGCTGAACGTTCGGGTTTCAGGCTTTGCCGATGGTGAGATGCAAGCAGCGGGTTTTCATGAAATAAAACAAGAAAATTGCACAAGCAAAATTTGCAGACCAGAAATTCGACGAAACGAAGGCTTCAGAATCCGAAACACTTCCGCAGCAGGCGATCGCCCGCCGCGGCGAGAACGTGCTTAAGATTGCTCTTCGCCGCGATCCCGACGATCAGGACGCCGCGCGCCAACGTCGGGCGGGTTGTGTCGTCATTGCGATCCGGCTCGGTGCGATGATCGGCACGATCGACGGCAACGGGGTCACAACGCTGCGGTCTTCCGGAACCTCGGTCTCGACCCGGTTGCGGCCGTATTGCTTGGCGCGGTAGAGCGCGTGATCGACGATCGAGAGCAGACCGGTCACTTCGGCCTGCGGATCGCGGCCGAGCGCGACGCCGGCGCTGACGCTCGGCATCAAATCATCACTGCCGAAACGCGCCGCCGCCGCCCGGAAATTGCGCCGCACCCGGTCGGCGATGGCGTAGGCCTCGTCGAGGTCGCCGACCGCAATGCAGGAGGCGAATTCCTCGCCGCCGATACGGGCAAACAGCACGTCGCTGCCGAGCGTTGCCGTCGCCGTGGCGGCGAAAGTCTGCAGCACGGCATCGCCGACGGCGTGGCCGAAGCGGTCATTGATCTGCTTGAAGTAATCAAGGTCGAACAGCAGCACCGCCAGCGGCTCATGATCGAGTTCCTGCTGCCGCAACAGCTTCTCGGCGCCGTCGAGGAACGCCCGGCGGTTGGCGACGCCGCTCAGCGGATCGACCAGCGAGTTGATCTTGTGTTTGAGTTCGGTGCGCTCCTTGGTCATGTTGAGCTGCAAAAACGCCATCACGACCGTGAACAACAGCATGCCGAAGGCCAGGATCGTGAATGACAGGCCGCTCGCGCCGACGTCGTCGCGGAAGCTCGCGCTGAGCAACGTGGCCGGCACCCGCGCCAGCAGCGCCGCGGCATGAACCAGCAGCACGATGACCGCAGGCCAGCGCGACATCAGCGGCTCCACGCGCCCGCTCCAGAATTCCTGGGCGGCCAGCAGCGCGAGCAGCGCCAGCATCGCCGATACGACAATGATCCTGGCCGACATATGGTCGGCGACTGCGGGGACGCGGCTCAACACAAGCCAGAGCACCGGCGCCAGCAGCACGGCAAATGGACGGATCGGACGGCCGTCAAAAACCCGGGCGCCCGTCCAGGTCAGGCCATAACCCAGCAGCACCAGGGCGTTGGCAACGTCGATGCTGACGAAGTCGGACGCCGCGCCGCGGGTGGTCAACAGCGCAAATCCGCCGGCATTGACGATGTGCGCCGCTCCCCACCACATCGGCGCGCGAATGCTGCGGTTCTGCAGGCCGGCGAACACCAGCAGCGCGCCAAGCAACGCCGCAATGAATACCGTTACGACGGAGAGAGTTTGCAGATCGAGATGCATGGTAGCTGCTGCCGGAAAGCGACCGCGCCACCTTAGAATCTCATGCGTTCCATAGGTGTTACTGTGGTCATTAAGGTCGCGAACACGATTGCCGCCCGGTAAACGGCCGGCCTGCGATTTGACCGATCCGAAGCCGAATATCGCGGCCTCGGCGCGGTGGCGCGCCGGGCCCGGAGGTCCCCTTCACGGCGTCGCCGTCAGCGCTTAGATTTAAGCCAAAGCCGAATGATCCGAACGGAGCGTCACATGAGCCAAGCGGCGGAACTCGACCTCGCCCCCGATACCATCGAGGCGACCCTCAATTACATCGTGGACGACGGCACCAAGGTGTTCACCGTGACCGCCGGTCCCGGCGGCCGCGACACGCGCTCCGGCGGCACGCCCGATCCGCGCCGCGTGGCCATTCATAACGGCCGCGGCAAGGACTTTGCGCTCGAGCGCGACGGCTTCCGTTTCGTGCGGCACGACACCCAAATGGCCGATTTCTACGACGCCAGCGAGATCAAGCGCGTTTACTACCCGGAGATGGAAGCGCTGATCAAAGCCGAGAGCGGCGCCAAGCGCGTCGTCGTATTCGATCACACGCTGCGCACCGCCGACGACGAACTGCGCGAGTCAAAGCAGATCCGCGAGGTCGTGCGCCGCGTCCACAATGACTACACCGAATGGTCGGGGCCGCAGCGCGTGCGCGACCTGCTGCCGCACGAGGCGGAGGAGTTGCTCAAGCGCCGCTTCGCCATCATCCAGGTATGGCGGCCGATCCGCCATCCAGTCGAGACCGCGCCGCTCGGCATCTGCGACGCCGGCACGCTGTCGCCGGATAACCTGGTGATTTCCGAGCGGCGTTATCCCGACCGGGTCGGCCAGACCTACGCCATCACCTACAACCCGGCGCACCAATGGTATTGGTTCCCGCGGATGCGGCGCGAGGAGGCGCTGGTGTTCAAGGTCTACGAATCCGAGACCGACGGCCGCGCCCGCTGGACCGCGCATACCGCCTTCGACGATCCGACGTCGCCGCCGCACGCGCGGCCGCGCGAGAGCATCGAGATCCGCACGCTGGCGTTCTTCTGAGCTGTGCAGGGTGGGTTGAGCGACGCGAAACCCACCGTACGGCTGTGCGGCCAGATGATTGGTTTCGCTTGCGCTCGACCCATCCTACCAAGACTACCGCTTCGAGAACTGGAAGCTGCGGCGGGCCTTGGCCTTGCCGTATTTCTTGCGCTCGACCACCCGCGAGTCGCGGGTAAGGAAGCCGCCGCGCTTGAGCACGCCGCGCAGGTCCGGCTCGTGCCGCATCAGTGCCTTTGACAGGCCGTGGCGCACCGCGCCCGCCTGGCCCGACAGTCCGCCGCCCGAGACGGTGCAGACCACGTCGTATTGGCCCTGGCGGTTCGACGCCACCAGCGGCTGCTGGATCAGCATGCGCAGCACCGGCCGGGCAAAATAGGTCTCCACCGTGCGATCGTTGACGACGATCTTGCCGCCGCCCATCTTGATCCACACCCGCGCCACGGCATCCTTGCGCTTGCCGGTGGCGTAGGCGCGGCCCTGCTTGTCGAGCTTTTGCACGTAGATCGGCGCCTGCGGCGCCGCCGGCGGCTTCAGCGTCGACAGCTCATCGAGCGATTGGATCGTCTCAGCCATTATCCGGCCCTCTTGTTCTTGCGGTTCATGGCCGCGATGTCGACCACCTCGGGCTGCTGCGCCGCGTGCGGATGTTCGGCGTGGGGATAGACCCGCAAATTGCCAAGCTGGCGGCGGCCGAGCGGGCCGCGCGGCAGCATGCGTTCCACCGCCTTCTCCACGATCCGTTCAGGAAAGCGGCCGGCCAGGATCGACTTGGCGCTGCGCTCCTTGATGCCGCCGATATAGCCGGTGTGCTTGTAGTAGATCTTCTGCTCGACCTTGCGGCCGGTCAGCACCACCTTGGCGGCATTGATGACGATGACGTTGTCGCCGCAATCGACGTGCGGCGTGAAGGTCGGCTTGTGCTTGCCGCGCAGCCGCAACGCAATCAGCGAGGCAAGCCGGCCGACGATGAGGCCGTCGGCGTCGATCATCACCCACTTCTTGTCGACCTCGGCGGGCTTTGCCGAAAAGGTTTTCATATCCGTACCCGTATCCGTCAGGAAAGCCGTCCGAACTGCTCGGAGAGGTGCGGGTATTTACCGGCACAATGTCCGCAGGTCAATACGCGTGCCGGCTATTTGCGCTATTTCTCAGATAGTTGGGTTAGAGGTATTTTATTACCTCATGGCGCTGGCGGCGGGATTGAATAGGTCGAGGTGACATGGGCGACAAGGTCGTCGTCGCCGTCGGACCGGATGCCGACCTCGCCGACCGCGAGCCGTCTGCCGAGCTTGATCAAGCGGGCCTCGGCCAGCAGGTCCCGGGGCGCCGGCTTCGTGAGGAAATTGATGGTCAGGTTCGTGGTCACCGCGAGCGGCACCCAGCCGACCGCGGAAAGCACGGCGACATACATGGCGAAGTCGCCCAGCGCCATCATGGTCGCCCCCGACAGGGTGCCGCCGGGTCGCAGCGAGGTCGGGTCGAAGTGCCGGCGTACGACGCAGCCGCTGTGCCACACCTCCTCGATCTTGTAACCGCTGTCGGCGTGGAACATCTCCGGAAATTCGGCGCGCAACCGCTCTGTCAGCTCCTTGCGCGAAACTTTGGGCGGCGCCATTTGTCCCATGCCCCCTCCCCTTACCGCTGCCGCGGCATCGCATATCGGCTACATCGCATATCAGCTACAATGGCGGTGGTCGCCGGATCGACGCCAAGCGCCGGAAAGAGCCGATGAACGCCCACGCCGCAACTGCCAAGACCGCCTCGCCGTCTTCGCTGATCCTTGTACGCGAGGACGTGGCCGATGTCGCTGTTCTCACGCTCAATCGGCCGGCGGCGCGCAACAGCCTGTCGGAAGCCATGCTGGCGGCGCTCGGCGATGCGCTCACCGCCATCGCGCATGACCGCACGGTGCGCGCCGTGGTGATCGCCGCCAACGGCCCGGCATTTTCCGCCGGCCACGATCTCAAAGAGCTCGATCGGCATCGCGCCGACGACGATCGCGGCCGCGCCTATTTCAAGCACATCATGGCATTGTGCAGCGGCGTGATGCAGCAGGTGGTCGCGTTGCCGCAACCGGTCATCGCCGCGGTCCAGGCCACGGCGACGGCGGCCGGCTGCCAGCTGGTGGCGAGCTGCGACCTCGCCGTCGCCTCGCGCGCCGCGAAGTTCGCCACCCCCGGCGTCAATATCGGCCTGTTCTGCTCGACGCCGATGGTCGCGCTGTCGCGCAATGTGCCGCGCAAGGCGGCGATGGAAATGCTGCTGACCGGCGAGATGATCGCGGCAGAAGACGCCGCCCGCATCGGCCTCGTCAACCACGTGGTGGCGCCCGGGCGCGAACGCGACGCGGCGCTCAAGCTTGCCGCCAAGATCACCGCCAAATCGGCGATGACGGTCAAGATCGGCAAGGCGGCGTTCTATCGCCAGCTGGAAATGCCGCTTGCCGAAGCGTATCGCTACACCTCCGACGTGATGGTGGAGAACATGCTGGCGCGCGACGCCGAAGAAGGCATCTCGGCCTTTATCGAGAAACGCGATCCGAAATGGGAAGATCGCTGACGCGGCCGCGATGAACCACGATTCCTATCCCGACAGCTATATCCGCGGCATCCTCAACACCGTGAAGACCATCGCCATGGTGGGCGCCTCGGACAAAGAAAATCGCCCGAGCTATTTCGCCTTCAAATATCTGCTCGAACGCGGCTACAAGATGATCCCGGTGAATCCCGGCCAGGCCGGCCATGACATGCTCGGCCAGCGGATTTACGCAAAGCTTGCCGATATCCCGCCGCCGATCGACATGGTCGATATCTTTCGCGCCTCGCAATATGCGCTGGGCATCGTGCAGGACGCGCTGGCGCTGACGCCGCGGCCGCACGTGATCTGGATGCAGCTCGGGGTGCGCAGCGACGAAGCGGCAGCACTTGCCGAGGCGAGCGGCCTTAAAGTCGTGATGAACCGCTGTCCGAAGATCGAATACGGCCGGCTGTCGTCGGAAATCGCCTGGATGGGCGTCAACACCAGAACCATCTCGTCGAAGAAGGGCAGCGTTGGCGGCATCCAGCGCATGTCGCTCAATCGCTTGAGCGCGCCGGGCGGCGCGACCGAGGCTGCCGACCGCGTCCAGCGCGAGGAGGCGGACGCCAAGCATCGCTAGAAGGGGCGGCGTCATGAACGTTCGCGTTGTGCTGGCGCTTGGCTGGATTTGCCTTGCCCGCGCAGGCGTTGCCGTTGACGCGCTTCAAATAAAATGAAGCCGGCCGCCTGAGAGCCGAATCCGAGAAAACGCTTCTCCCGCCGGACCGCCCGGCAGCGCCCTGACGTCGTATCGGCGAAAGCGGCCGTGTCGCGCCTTGACCGCCCCGGCTGGTCCTATAAACCGGAACTTCCCGCGGCCCCAACAAGGATCGGACGATGACCGAACGCATTCCGGGTTTTGCCACGCTCGCCGTGCACGCCGGCGCACAGCCCGATCCCACGACCGGCGCGCGCGCGACGCCGATCTACCAGACCACGTCCTACGTGTTCGAGAGCGTCGATCACGCCGCTTCGCTGTTCGGGCTGCAGGCCTTCGGCAACATCTACACGCGCATCGGCAATCCGACCAACGCGGTCCTCGAAGAACGGGTCGCCGCCCTCGAAGGCGGCACCGCGGGCCTTGCCGTGGCATCCGGCCATGCCGCGCAGGTCCTGGTATTCCATTGCCTGTTGCAGCCCGGCGACGAGTTCGTCGCCTCGAAGAAGCTCTACGGCGGCTCGATCAACCAGTTCAATCACTCGTTCAAGAATTTCGGCTGGAACGTGGTGTGGGCGGATCCCGACGACCTGCCCTCGTTCGAGCGCGCGATCAGCCCGAAGACCAAGGCGATCTTCACCGAGTTGATCGCCAATCCGGGCGGCGTCATCACCGACATGGCGGCGGTTTCACAGATCGCCAAGCGCGCCGGCGTGCCCTACATCGTCGACAACACGCTGGCCACGCCGTATCTGTGCAAGCCGTTCGAGCATGGCGCCGACATCGTGGTGCATTCGCTGACCAAATTTCTCGGCGGCCATGGCAACTCGATCGGCGGCATGATCGTCGATGGCGGCACGTTCAACTGGTCGCGCGAGAAGCGCTATCCGATGCTGTGCGAGCCGCGCCCGGAATATCACGGCATCGTGCTGCACGAGACATTCGGCAACTTCGCCTTCGCCATCGCCTGCCGGGTGCTGGCGCTGCGCGACCTCGGACCGGCGCTGTCGCCGTTCAACGCGTTCCTCATCCTCACCGGCATCGAGACTTTGCCGCTGCGCATGCGGCAGCACTGCGACAATACGCAGGCGGTCGCCGAATGGGTGGCCGCGCATCCGAGCGTCGCCTGGGTGAGCTATCCGGGACTGCCGGGCGACCGCTACCACAACCTCGCCAAGAAATACTGTCCGCAGGGTTCCGGCGCCGTGTTCACGTTCGGGCTCAAGGGCGGCTATGACGCCGGCGTCAAGCTCGTTTCCAACGTGAAATTGTTCTCGCATCTCGCCAATATCGGCGACACCCGTTCGCTGATCATCCATCCGGCCTCGACCACCCACCGCCAGCTCAGCGACGCGCAGAAGATCCAGGCCGGCGCCGGCCCCGACGTGGTGCGGCTGTCGATCGGCATCGAGGACAAGGACGACATCATCGCCGACCTCGAGCAGGCGCTGGCGGACTGACGCTTGGCAGGCGATGACCCGGCTACGCCGGCGCCAGCGGGATGTCTTCGCGCGCCACGACGCGGCGCTCGGCGACAAGCGCGGCGTGGGTGGTCGCCACCGTGAGCACCAGCATGGCCATGGCCTGGTGCATCAGCGCCAGCGTGATCGGCACGCGCAACAGCAGCGTTGCAATTCCGAGCACCGCTTGCAGCGTCACCGCGACCACCAACACGATAGCGCTGGTCAGCACCCAGCCTTGTTTCGCCGTTCGCGCCACGTCGAGCGCATGCAGGAGCGCGCCCAGCAGAATCGTGTAGGCGAGCATGCGATGGTCGAATTGAACGGTGAGCGTATTTTCGAAGAAATTGCGCCATAGCGGCGAATCGAAGAACAGATGCGCCGAACTTGGCACCACCGTGCCGTCGATCAGCGGCCAAGTGTTGTAGATGTAGCCGGCGCGCAATCCGGCGACCAGCGCACCGAGATAGATCTGCGCCAGGACCAGAACAAGGAGGCCGATCGCGCTGGCGCGGATGCGCGACGGCATCGGTACCGGCATCGGCGCCGCCGGTCGTTCGTCCAATCGCTGCGCGGTCCAGATGATGGCAACGTAGATCACGCAGGCCAGCGCCAGGTGCGTGGCCAGGCGATATTGCGAGACTTCGACGCGATCGGCGAGACCTGAAGCGACCATCCACCAGCCGACCGCGCCCTGCAAGCCGCCGAGACCGAAGATCAGCCATAGCCGGCCGCGCAGGCCGGGTCCGAGGGAGCCGCGCCACAGGAACCAGAGAAACGGCAGCAGGAACACGACGCCGATCAGGCGTCCGATGAAGCGATGGGTCCATTCCCACCAATAAATGCTCTGGAATGCGTCGAGGCTCATGCCTTGATTGAGTGCGCGGTACTGCGGAATGGCCTGATATTTCTGGAACTCGGCTTGCCACTGCGCCGCGCTCAGCGGCGGCAGCACGCCCATGACCGGACGCCATTCGGTGATCGACAGCCCGGATTCGGTGAGCCGGGTCGCTCCCCCCACCAGCACCATGGCGAGCACCAGCGCGGCAACGACATAGAGCCACAGCCGGATCGCCCGGGTCGCGCCATCGGTTGCCGGTTTCGCGGTCATTGTCAATTCCTGGTCGATGTCCTGGTCCATGACTTGGTCCATGACTTAGGCCATGACTTGGCAATTGCTTGGTCGTTCGCCTGGCCGGTCGCCTGCGATCGATGTCTTGTCCGAAGTGCGCGGACCATATAGTGCTGCCCCCTACCCTCGCAACCGACGTCGTGTCGCCGCCATGCCGATCCGCCTCCGCAAATTTATCGGCGCCGTCGCGTTGTTCGTGCTCGTGATCGTATGGGCGTTGGTCGCCATGGCGCTGGCGCAAGCGCCGCTCATCCACGACAACACGATCGCCTCGATCGCCTATTACGTGATCGCCGGCTTGGGGTGGGTCGTACCGGCAATGCCGCTCGTCTCCTGGATGAGCCGGGGCGATCAGTAGTCAGGCATCAGGCATCAGGTATCAGGTGAATTTCTGATGCCTGATACCTGATACCTGATCCCTGTTCACGCTGCATCCAGCCGACGGAATCCGCCCCACATCGCGGTTGCGGCGCCTGAGAGCAGGACGCGCACGTAGCGCACGCGCTGGAACTCGCCGTTGAGCGAAATGCGCGGCAGCGCGGTCAGGTGCTGGCTGTGCTCGGGAAACAAGACGCCCGGCCGGGTCGTGACCGCGGTCTTGAATCCGAGTTCCGCCGCCATCGCGAATTCGCGCCGCCCGGCCGAGGTGCGGTCGCCGACCGGATATGACAGGTGGCGGACCGGGACGGCCAGCGCGGCCTCGATGATCGAGCGGCTCAAGGCCATTTCCGACCGCGCAGCCTCCTCGGGCAGCTTCGCCAGCATCGGATGATTGACCGTGTGGGCGCCGATGGTGACGAGGGGATCGGCCGCCAGTTCGGCAAGCTCCGGCCACGTCATGCAGAGGTCATTGCAGAACGCGGCGATATCGACGTGGTAGCAGGCGGCGAGGTTGCGGATCACATGGCGCAGTTCCGCTTCGGTCGGCCGCGCGCGCAGCCACCAATACAGCTCATCGTACAGCGCGCGCTTGGCCGCCGGCGTCGAGCAATCGAACGTCTGATTGCGGCCCTCGATCTGCAGTCCGATATGGTCGTTGCGGGCAATCACCGCTTCCAGCGCCAGCCACCACAACTCGCCGAGCCGGTCGGGAAAACTCGTCGGCACGTAGATCGCGAACGGCACCGCCGCGGCCTTGAGGATGGGATAGGCCCATTTCAGCGTGTCGCGATAGCCGTCGTCGAAGGTCAGGCAGACAAAGCGGCGCGAAAAATCGCCCTCGCTGATGCGGCGATGCATCTCGTCGAGGCTGACCAGTTCCAGTTTCGAACGGCGGAGATATTTCAGGACGCGTTCGAGAAACCGCGGCGTGATTTCCAGGAGTCGGTTCGGCTGAAATCGCCCGGGCCGCCGTGGCCGCACGTGATGCAGCGTCAGGATTGCGCCGACCCCGGCGACGAACGGCTTGAGCGCCATATGCGCGCCGCTGAAATAGAGCGTCTCCAAACCGCCGCGGATAATGGTCTGTCTCAGGCCGGCCACGAGATTCCCTTTACCGAACGCGGCACACGACTTGCCGTGCTCCGTTGGCGATCTTTTGCCAACCCGGCGACAGCGTCAACGTCGCAATGGCAGCGCTCAGGCGGCCGCGGCGGCCTCTGCCAGATCGTTCTCGAGCAGGCCGGCCACGACGGTCACGTCATCGAAGCCGGCATCGAGCAGGCGCTCGCGCGCCGCGCTCGCGCCGGCGTCCGGCGCCTCCTCGACCACCAGCATGGCGTGCGGCGCCATGGCGCCGATCACTTCCAGTTCCGGTCCGACGACCGCGCCGGCGGCGACCACGACATGCTCGTAACTGCGCGCCAATGCGTCGAACGTCGTCGCCATGGCGGGCGACAGCACGATCTCGCCCCGCTCGGCCACGACGCGTCCGGACGAAATCAGATGCAAGCCGGACTGCCGGTCCCTGGTGATGATGTCGCCGAACGAGGCGGTGCCGTCGGCAAGTTCCGCAAGGCCGCCGGCCGATGGATCGCTCGAAGCGGCCAGGATCGCGGTATCCGCCGAATCGATGCCGACGAGCACGACGCGGGCGTCAACGGCAAGTTCGCGCGCAAACTTGAGCGCGGTCCAGCTGGTATCCGTTCCGGCCGCGACGCCAAAAACCGCTATGCGGCGGCCGATGCCGTCGCGCAGCAGGTCCTGGGCGACGTCGTCGATCGCGTAGACGGGAAAATCGACTTCTTCCGGCTCCTCGGCCGGCGCGAGCGGCGGCGCCTTCCTGCGCAGTGCGCCCAGAACCGCCGCCATGCGCGATGGCGCGGGCGCGGGCGCGGTCTCTGGCGATCTCTGCTTGACCGGCACCGGCGCCGGAACCGCGGCGACGGGCCCGGCCAAGAGCTCCCTGGTCAGCACAAAACCAGCGGCAAGCACCAATGTGGACAGGGTAGCGATCAGCACCGCCGGAACTTTCTTCGGATAGGCCGGCACGTTCGACACCGACGCCCGCGAAATCACGCGGGCGTCGGCCGGTAGAGATTCGATATCGTCGCGCGCCGTGGCCTCGCGATACTTGGCGAGATAGGATTCAAGCAGATCGCGTTGCGATTTGGCATCGCGCTCGAGCTCACGCAATTGCACGTCGTCGGCGTTGGTCAGCGCGGCCTGGCCCTTGAGCTGATCGAGATTGGTCGTCAGCGTATCGACCCGCGCCCCGGCGATCTTGGCGTCGTTCTCCAGCGAGCGCACCACGGTCGCCGCCTCGTCCGCGATCTGGCGATCGAGGGCGGCGATCTGCGCCTTCAACTCCTTGATCCGCGGATGGTTATCGAGCAGCGTCGAAGATTGCTCGGCGAGCTGCGCGCGCAGCGTCACCCGTTGCTCGGAAAGCCTGCGGATCAATTCCGAATTGAGAATATCGGAGGAATTCGATGGGCTGACCGGAACGCAGCATGTCGCGGATCAGCTTCGCCTTGGCTTCGGCGTCGGCCTTCTGCGCCCGCGCCGCGACCAGTTGCGCGTTCATGTCGCCGAGCTGCTGTGCCGACAGCGTGGTGTTGTTGGTTCCGACCAGGAGATTGGACTTGGCGCGGTAGGCTTCGACCTTGGCCTCGGCTTCCACGACCTTCTTGCGCAGCGAGTTGATCTCGCCGGCCAGCGCCAGTCCCGCGGTCTGCGCCTGTTGCTGCTTGACCTTGCTCTGCAGCGCCAGATAACCGTCGGCGATGGCGTTGGCGACGCGCGCGGCAAGCTCCGGATCCTCCGACAGGAAATCGATGACGATGACGCGGGACTTTTCCACCGGGTAGACGGTCAGCCGGTCGTAATAGGCTTCGAGTACCCGCTCTTGCGGCGTCATGCTCATGGGATTTCTGACGATGCCGAGAGCACCCAGCACGCTCTTGATCGGCGAGATGCCGCCCAGGGCGGGATCGAATTCGGGCAGCTGGGCGAGCTTGAGCTTGTCGATGACGTTATTGGCGAGGTCGCGCGACAGGATGAGCTGCGCCTGGCTCGTCACCGCCTGCTCGTCGACGACGGCGCGGTCGATGGTATCCTTGTCGGCATCGGGCCGCAGATAGACGTTGTCGCGGCCCTCGACGATGACGCGCGACTCCGACTGATAGCGCGGCGTGATGACTTCGACGACCAGAAGCGTCACCAGGCCGACCAGGATCGCCGGGCGCAGGATTTTCCATCGCTTGCGCCAGAGCGCTCCGCCGAGCGCCGACATGTCCAATTCAGGGTCGGCGTCTTGGCCTCTGACCTGTGCCGACTGCGACGCCACGCTCATGGCAACACTCCTTGGCAACACTCCCGGGCAACGCTTCTCGGCACCGAACTACCGAACGGCCGCTGCGCCGTCATTGATTAGAAACTGTTAAGGTTGCGATCCGGTTAAAGTCGCGGTTTGCGCCGCTTCTCGCTGCGGCGTGAGACTTTATTAACCGCCGCAGGTCTTAGTCAGGCTTAACTTTTTGCCGCGACCTTTAGGATTTTGTCGATGACCGAGTTGCGCCCCGCTCGAGCGGCGCTCGCGTCCGTGGCGGAATCGGCCGCGGCGATCGAGGATCCGCTGACCGCAAACAATCCGGCAAGCCTCAAAATCCTGCACATCCTGCGAGCCCCGCTTGGCGGACTGTTCCGCCACGTGGTCGATCTGGTGCAAGGCCAGTCCGCGCGCGGCCACCGGGTCGGACTGTTTCTCGACAGCACGACCGGCGGTGCCCGCGCCGAGGCGGCGCTTGCGGAGCTGGCGCCTTGTCTGGCGCTCGGCTTCGAACGTGTCGCGATCCCCCGCGAGCTCAGTCCGCGCGACGCTTACGCGCTGCGCTGCGTGTCGCGGCGGATTGCCGCGCTCGCGCCCGACGTCCTGCACGGCCATGGCGCCAAAGGTGCCGCGCTGGCGCGGCTGGCGCCGCGTATCGGCAGCGCGATCCGCGCCTATACGCCTCACGGCGGTTCGCTGGTCTATTGTCCCGGCACGCTCGGCGGCGGCTTTTATCGCTCGCTGGAACGGCTGCTCAATCTCCGTACCGAGCTCTTTCTGTTTGAAAGCAGCTATGTCGCCAACCTGTTCCGCGACAAGATCGGCGCGCCGCGGGCGATGGTGCGTATCGTGCGCAACGGCGTCGGCGCCGGCGAATTCGAGCCCATCGGGTCGCGATCCGACGCCACGGACATTGTCTGCGTCGGCGAACTGCGGCCGGTGAAGGCCATCGATATCGTGATCGAGGCACTCGCGATCCTGAAAAGCTCGGGGCGTGTCGTGACCGCGACCATCGTCGGCGAGGGACCGGAAGAGGTCAGGCTCAAGGCGCAGGCCGAGCGCCTCGGCGTCGCCGACGCGGTGTGCTTCGTCGGCTATCGCCCGGCGCGCGACGCTTTCGCCCTGGGGCGGATGCTGGTCATCCCGTCGCGCGCCGAGTCGCTGCCCTATGTGGTACTGGAAGCCGCCGCCGCCGGCATGCCCATCATCGCCACCGAAGTCGGCGGCGTACCGGAGATCTTCGGCCCGCAGACCAGCCATCTCATTCCGCCCGACGACGTTGCCGCACTGGTTGCCGCGATCAGCGCGGCGCTCGCCAATCCGGCACAGGCGCATTCGGTCGCGGAAGCGGTCAGGGCCAGAGTCCGCGCCGAGTTCTCGTTGGGCACCATGGTGGAAGGCGGCTTGGCCGCCTATCGCGAAACGCTGGCGATGCGAAAACTTGCTCAATTCGCATAACCAATTTTTGAATCTTGTTCACTATGTTGCCGCCTGCAGCCGGCGCAAGAGTGGGGCGCGTCCGAGGTCAGGCGGGAAGGTTTGTGTTAACCATGTCGAGCCCGGAAGAAAGCACGGTCTTCGAGGCGTCCGCCGCGGTCTCCTCGGCGGTCAAGGCGCTGCCGCGCGGCGACGCGCGAGCATCGGCGCAGCACGACCTGTCGTCGGCTGCGCTTGAAGTCGCGGCGCAGCAATTCAAGCCGGCCTACTCGCCGATCGTGCTCGCCGGCACTGTGCGCCTGATCGAGTTCGCGCTGGTCACAATGATCGGTCTAGCGGTGTATCTGTGCTACGTCGTGCCGGGGCATGGCTTTCACCGCTACTATGCCCTCGCCATCGTCGGCATTGCGGTTCTTGCCATGCTGGCTTTTCAGGTTGCCGACATCTACCAGGTGCAGGCGTTTCGCGGCCACGAGAAGCAATATATGCGACTCGCCTCGGCCTGGTCCGTGGTGTTTCTGCTCGCGATCGGCATCTCGTTCTTCGCCAAGGCCGGCGATCAGTTCTCGAGAGCGTGGCTCGGCGGCTTTTATGTGCTCGGCCTGCTCACCCTGATAGGCTTCCGCCGCGCGCTGTTTCTGTTGGTGCGGCGGTGGACGCGGCAGGGCCGACTTCGATCGCCGCACCGTCGTGGTCGGCGCCGATGCCAACAGCGAAGTCCTGCTCAAATCGCTCGCCGCGCAGCGCGATTCCGACGTCCGCGTCATCGGCGTATTCGACGACCGCAACGACAAGCGGAGCCTGGCAAGCTGCGACGGCGTGCCCAATCTGGGTACGGTGGACGACGTGGTCGAGTTCGCGCGCAAGACCCGGGTCGACCTGGTGATCTTTTCGCTGCCGATTTCGGCGGAAACCCGCATCCTCCACATGCTGAAAAAGCTGTGGGTGCTGCCGCTCGATATTCGGCTGTCGGCGCACAGCAACAAGCTGCGGTTCCGGCCGCGCTCCTATTCGTATATCGGCAACGTCCCGGTGCTCGACGTCTTCGATCGGCCGATCGCCGATTGGGACATCGTGATGAAGTGGCTGTTCGACAAAATCGTCGGCGCGCTGGCGCTGATCTGCGCCGCGCCGCTCATGTTGCTGGTGGCACTGGCCATCAAGCTCGACAGCAAGGGGCCGGTGTTCTTCAAGCAGCGCCGCTACGGGTTCAACAACGAGCTTATCGAAATCTACAAGTTTCGCTCGATGTATTCGGAATACGCCGATCCGACGGCCAGCAGGCTCGTCAATAAGGGCGATCCGCGCGTCACCCGAGTCGGCCGTTTCATCCGCAAGACGAGCCTCGACGAGCTGCCGCAGCTGTTCAACGTGGTGTTTGCCGGCAACCTGTCGCTGGTCGGCCCGCGGCCGCACGCCATCCACGCCAAGGCGGCGGAACACCTCTACGACGAGGCGGTGGACGGCTATTTCGCGCGCCACCGCGTCAAGCCGGGCATCACCGGCTGGGCCCAGATCAACGGTTGGCGCGGCGAGACCGACAGCCAGGAAAAGATCCAGCGCCGCGTCGAGCACGACCTCTATTACATCGAGAACTGGTCGCTGATGCTCGATTTCTACATCCTGCTACGAACTCCGCCGGCGCTGCTTCATACCCAAAGCGCCTACTGATGGCCGCCCGCAGTCCCGCGCCTGCCGTCGGCATCGCGGCATCGCCCGGCAGCTTCTCCGCCCTGGCGCAGCGCTTGCTGAACCTCGTCCTGTTCGTCGCGGTTCTGACCAGCTCGATCGCCTTCATTGAGCCGGCGCCGCATGACGTGTTGATGATCGCGCTGGTGGTCGCATGCGTCGGCGCGCGGGTGCGCTTCGACCGCAAGCTGGTGCCGCTCCTGCTGCTGCTGACGATCTGGCTGATCGGCGGACTATTGTCGCTCATTCAGGTCGGCGACAACGCCAAGGACATCCAGTATACCGCGACGTCGGTGTATCTTTGTCTCGCGGCGGTGATGTTCGGCTGCTTGTTCGGCGACGGCGATCTGCTGCGGCTAACCGTCATGCGGCGCGCCTACGTGCTCGCCGCGCTGATCGCGACGGCGGCGGGTTATGTCGGCTTTTTCCATCTGCTGCCCGGCGCCGACATTTTCCTGGACAACGGCCGCGTCAGCGCGACCTTCAAGGATCCCAACGTTTACGGGCCTTTCCTGATCTTTCCGATCCTGTGGCTGCTGATCGCGCAGCTGACCCGCGGCATCAGGCTGTTCGACGTTGGCGTTTTGCTGATCCTGCTGGGCGGCCTGTTCTTGAGCTTCTCACGCGGTGCATGGGGCCATTTCGCCGTCTCGACGGCGGTCGGCATCGGGATTCTGGTTTCCGTCACGCCGGATCCGCGCATGCGCGGACGCATCGTCGGGCTTGGTTTCATCGCCGTCGTGATGACGATACTGCTGATCGTCGCCGCGACGTCGATCGGTCCGATCCACGACATGGTGGTGGAACGCGCCAAGGCGATTCAGCCCTATGACGTCGGCCCCGGCGGCCGCTTCTGGCTGCAGCAACTGGCGCTCGATACGATTCTGCAAAATCCGAACGGCCTGGGACCATTCGAGTTCGACCGCATCTTCGGGCTGCAGCAGCATAACGTCTACATGCAGGGTTTTCTGGTGTACGGCTGGCTCGGCGGCGCGGCGTATTTGGCGATCGTCGCCATCACCCTCATGCTCGGACTGCTGACGGTGGCGATGCCGACACCGTGGCAATATTACCTGATCACGGCCTATGCGGTGTTCGTCGGCGAGTCGTTCGAAGGCCTGATCGTAGACACCGACCATTGGCGCCACTTTTTCCTGGTGCTCGGACTGGTCTGGGGGCTGGCCGCCGCGACTATCAACTTTCGCCGGCAGCAAGCCTGGCAAGCGGACCGGACCGGCGCCGCCATGCCGGTGGCCGCCGGGTCGTAGCCCGCAAGGGCGCGCGGCGTCGGGCCTAGCCTACTTCCGGCACATCAGGATCGGCTGATGTTGCTCGCCGCCCGGCATATGAACGATCTCGCACGACGAGAAGCCGATCTGCCGGCACAGCGCAAACAGGTAATCGGTGTGATAGGCGACCGCAGCCTCGGGCTGGTCCGTGGATTCGATACGGGCGTTGCCGAGCGGATGCTTGAACGTATGCCGCGTTCCGAAGCTCGCCGGCAAGTGCTCCATATTGAAATGCGAGTGCATCATCGCGCCGCCGACCTTGAGCAGGCGGAACGTCTCACGCAAATAGTTGCCGAGTTGCTCTTCGAGCAAATGAGACAACAGGGAATTCGAGAACACAAGATGGAAGGTGCCATCCGCCTCGGGGATGCGGTACGCCGAACGCGCTGATCCGTTCTGATTATACGAAACGCTGGCGTCGCTCGAATGATGGAAGCGAAAGCGGGCGGCATCGTAGTTCTTCCGGCACCATTCGATCGCTTCGCCGTCGATATCGACGCCGACATACATTCCGGAAAAGCGCTGGCCGCGGAAATTATAGTCGCGCAGCCAATGTGCCCAACGCCCGCAGCCGACGCCGATGTCGAGGATATTGGCCTCCATCGGCAGGATGCCGCGGCTGAACGCGAACATCCAGAAGTCGCGGGCATGCACCAGGAAGTGTGTCTGATTATTGAGGATGCGATTGCCGACGCCGACCCGAATGCGCAGGTGATTGGGCGGCAGAGCGCGAAATTCGGGAAACATGAGCCGCGGCACGACGTCGAACGCGTTCACGGTCGCCCGGAACAGCGGATTGAAGGTCAGCTTCGAGGTCGACGGAAAAAGCCGGCGCAGCAGGCGGTCGACGGTGCCGCTCGACGGGTCGGTTGCCGGCCCGGGGGTCGCCGATGTGTAAGCCATGGCGTTAATCCATGCGAAGTGATGGGGCTGGGTTCACGATTTGGTTAGGCCCGGCCCATTAAGATCGCGTTACCGGATCTGCCGTATTTCTCGTCGTTTTACGGCTTCAGCCGCAGTCGATTGTCAGCTTCATGCAGGCCAATGTCGCATCGCCGTCGGCCGATACCGCCCCCGTGGCGAGCCCGCCCGCGCGCCTGATCTCCATTCCCTTCCTGGTGCTGCGTTTGTCGACCGCCGGCGGCGCCTTCGCCATGGGGCTGGTTCAGACCCTGGTGTTCGCCCGGGTGCTCAGTCCCGACCGCTTCTCGCTGTTCATCGTGGTGGGGGCCGTCGGTTATTCGCTGTGGTTGTGCGATCTCGGTCTGGCCAAGATCTTGTTCGTGCAGCTGCGCAAAGCGCATCTTGCCGGCAAGACCGACGCCCAGGCCGCCAGGCAGGCGACGGCAGTCATTCTGTTTTACCTGCTGCTCGCCTTGGCCGGCGCACTGGTGTGCTTTGCCATCATGGGCGTGCGCCCGTCCTTCTCGTTGCTCGATGCCACGGAGTTCGGGCTGTTCTTCTTCTACGTCGCCCTCAACCTGGCCTGGATTTGCCTGCGCAGCATCAGCATCGCGGTCGATGAATACGTGTTTTACGAAAAACTCGAACTGGCACGGCGCGGCGTCAACATGGCCACTATTCTGGCCATGCTGGTCGGGCTGCCGCTGCCGGCCTTCCTGCTCGGTTCGAATGCCCTGTGGGCGATACTGATCGCCGGTGCGGTAGCCAAGCTCGTCCGCCGCGGCGCCATGGCGCCGCGGGTGCGCGGTTTTGGCCGCGAGCTGAAGCTGTTTTTCCGGTTGAACGCCAAGTCGATTCTGCGCAGCGGCACCTTCGCGCTGAGCGATATCTTCGTCTACACGTTTCCGTATTACGTCGTACCCTGGGCGTTCGGCCTCGGCGCGCCGACCATCATTCTCGAAGCGACCTTTCGCATCTTTCGCGGCGCAAGCGTCATCTATTCCGCGGCCTGCGACCTCGCCATCCCCGGACAGACGCGCGCGCTTGCGGCGCGCGACAACGCGCGGCTCATCCGGACGACGCTGCTTGCCGCCGCAATGTGCGCCCTGCCGGCGGCCCTTGCCTGCGGCTTGTTGATTTTCGCTTCCCGGCCGCTGTTCGCGTTCCTGCTCGGATCGTCGGCAACCGTGCCGCCGACGGTTACGCCGATTTTGGTGGTGATGCTGATCGCCAATCTGGTGCAGATGGTGGCGCAGTCGCTGCTGCTGCATGCCGGATTTTTCCGCGAGATTTCGCGCATCGGCGCCGCAGTTGCGGCCGCCATGATCGTCGCGACGGCGGTATCGATCGCCGCGAAATTCGACATCGTCGAGTTCCTCGGCGCCTACGCGGCGATCTATGCCGGCGGTGCGCTGTGTCTGGCGATCGCGGCCCTGCGGGGACCCATCCGCGCGGCGTCGCCGGGCGGTTCGCCAAAATGGAAAAGCGCCGCGGGCTCTGCCGCGGCGCTGGGACGTTGATCGCGTTGACTTGGCGAGGGGTTAGTTAATCAGGCCACCGTCATCCACGCCTTTGCCATAGTGCGGCGCGGCGGGCTTTTGCTTGGCTACCGCGGCCGAGACCGACTTCGCGGCCGCCAACTGCGCGGCGGTCGGCGGATCGACCATGCCGCCGTCATCGAGGCCCTTGCCGTAGTGCGGGGTGCTGGTGCTGGTGGGCGCCGCGGCCGAATTGTACAGCCGCTTGGGGGCCGGAGCAGTCGGCTCGTCGATCAAGCCGCCGTCATCCACGCCCTTGCCGTAATGCGGAGCCTGCTGAGCGAAAGCCGGAACCGACACCAGTACGGCTCCGAAAGCCAGCGCGGCGATGGTGATACGTGTTTTCATGATTTTTCCTCCAACCGAGGGCTGTCCGAAGGTGTACCCACACTGGATACAAGACGCCTCCGTCTCGGAGTTTCAAAGTATTTGCGGCAGACCTCGGAAATATAGATTTGGCGGCGTAAATAGGTGACACAGACACATAAAGTCCGCGTAAAATATATGCAAAGTATACGCGAAGGTCTCCATTATATAGACAGCGGATAGGTTTATGCAGAAATTATGAAACCTGTACCATAGCTACACCTGTGCGAAGCACGCGCGCTCAGATCAATCCCACGCGACAAGCGAGGGCGGCGAGCCACACCAGGCCGGCGAGGCCCAGGGTGCAGAACACCGCGGCTGAGCCGAAATCCTTGATCTTGCCGATATCGGGATGGTGATCGCGGGTGACATGATCGGACAATTTCTCGACCGCGGTGTTCAAAAGCTCGACGGCGAGCACGACCAGCAAGGCTGCGATCATCGCGACATACCAGGCCAGATTCGGCGCGATGAAGTAGCCGATCGGCAACGCCACCACGAAGGCGATGGCCTCTTCACGCGCGGCGGCTTCGGTCGTGATTGCGTAATACAGCCCGCGCAGCGAATTCTTGGTCGCGTAATAATGTCGCTTCACGGCGAGACGACACGTGCGCGAGCGCCAAGGCGGAACCGCGCGTGTTGCGGCCCGGCAGACCGCTCACTATAGTCCGAGCCGATGTTCGGAGCGTAGCGCAGCCCGGTTAGCGCACCAGTCTGGGGGACTGGGGGTCCCGAGTTCAAATCTCGGCGCTCCGACCAACCAAGCCATTGCGGCTTAATAGTTTTTGATTTTATGCCCACCTGAGACTTTCTGGGTCGATCATCGAAATCGCCACCGTGTCGCCACGCCTCGGTATCGAGGACATCCGCAATAGACAATTCTGTATCGCGATGCACGCGACTTTCAAGCTACGGTTCTCGCTGCGGTTTTCGTGAGTTCACTCACCGTCCACTTAACCTGTGGTTGTAATCCCCGCCAACGCATTCGTCTCGCGAACCGCGAACTGTGGCGTTCGCCCCGCCTTGTAGACTTCGCAATGGCCGTAGCGCACTCCCTTCAGTCGCGGCGCGTCGGGCGCGACGGTTTGCGGCAGCGCGAGTGAAAACCAAGCCGATAATTGCAAGTCGAGGCGATCGAATGAACTGCGTTGTTGCTCTCCTTGGTGCTGTCGCCAATTAATCTATTCTGTCATTTGCGCAAGACTCGAATTGCGCGAGGGCATGCGGCGTGACCAATTGCCGAAGGCCCCGGCGGGGGTCGAAAAGCTCGGTAACGGCAGAGGAGTTGAATAATCATGGCGGGCGAGACGCGGGCACTCGCGGAATTCGCGACGGGACTGCGCTACGAGGACATTCCCGCAGACGTGATCGCCATCACCAAGGCGTGTCTGATCGACACCGTGGCGGTCGCGCTGTTCGGCAGCCGCTTGCCGTGGAGCCGCAGTGTCGAAGATTTTGCCCGCCATACCGGCAGTAGCGGTGCCAGCACGATTTTGAGTCCTTCGCTGCCGCTCGTCAGCGCGCCGGCTGCCGCCCTGGCGAACGGCACGTTTGCACACGCCTTCGAATTCGACAATCTGCGACAGCCCAGCGTCGGGGTGCATCCCGGATCGACCGCTTTGGTGGCCGCGCTGGCCGTGGCTGAGGAATATAAGGCGTCCGGCCGCGATTTTCTGACCGCGCTGGTGGCGGGCTGCGAATGCATGCTGCGCACCGGGCTTGCCGCCAAACATACCAGCGAGCAAATCGGCTTCCACGCGCCGGGCCTGACCGGCGTGTTCGGATCGGCAATCGCGGCCTCCAGAATCATGGGGCACGATGCCCGCCAGACGTTGATGGCGATCGGGATCGGGGGATCGCTATGTTCAGGTCTGCTCGCCTTCGCCAAAGCAGGCAACGGCGGGATGGTCAAGCGCCTGCACATGGGTCGGGCCGCGGAGGGCGGCGTGACCGCCGCCTATCTGGCCGGCCGAGGCTACGAGGGGCCCGATGTCATCCTGGAAGGCAAATTCGGCTACCTGGACGTCTATGCGCGCGACGGCGATCCGGCGCTGCTGATCGTGGGGCTCGGCTCGCGCTGGGAGAGCCGCAATATCTGGTTCAAGATGTTCCCTTGCCATGTCACCGCGCAAGCGCCGGTGCGGGCGATTCGGCAGCTTGCGCGCGAGCACCGCTTCGGTCCGACGGATGTGGCGCGGCTTGTAATCGACGTGACCGAAAAGGTGCTTTCGCACCACGCCGACCGGGAGCCGCACGATGTCGGCACGGCGCAATACAGCGTGCCCTTCAGTGTGGCGCTGGCGCTGTTTCGCGATCCGGCCGATCCGCGGACGTTTCTCGACGGTGCGCACCACGTTCCGGAGATAATTGCTCTGTGCAAAAGGATCGAGCTGCGACCTCTCGCCGGCATAAAATCTGCCGGCCGCAGCATAACCTGCCGGCTCGAAGTGACGCTGACCGACGGCCGGTCGGTCGCCATCGATGACGCTCGTTTGGACGATGATGACGCCGGCGGGTTGGACCAGCGCATCGAGCAGAAATTCCGCAATTTGACGGCCGACCTCCCCGACGATTGGCGCGTCGCCGTGCTGCGGCGGCTGCAATCGATCGAGAGCGAAAATCTGGCTGAGATATTTGTCCGGTAGTCGCCCTATGCCGTCCGACGTCGGCCTGCCGGAGCGCAATTACAGGAACCCAGCCAAATCGGATACGTGCGACCGCACTCAGCCTTTGAGGCCAGCGGCGCGCACGAGTTCGGTCCAGCGCGTGATCTCACCGCGAATGTTGGCCGCGAACTCATTCGGCCCGATATCCAGCGGCTCATAACCCTGCTTATGCAGCGAATCCACCGCGTCCGCCGTGTGCATGGCCTGATGGGCGGCGTCGGCGAGCGTAGCGATGATGGGCTGCGCCGTACCCGCCGGCGCGAGCAGGCCGAGCCAGAGGTCGGTGTCGAAGCCCGTTATACCGGACTCCATCATGGTCGGCACGTCGGGCAGCAGGTTCGCACGTTTGGCGCCTGTCGTCGCCAACGCCGTGAGCTGGCCCGCGGTGATCTGACCGATGATCGAAGAGCCGACGACAAACGACATCGTGATGCGGCCTGCGATCAAATCGGTGACCGACTCCGGACTGCCGGGATACGGCACATGCAGCAATTTGATTCCGGCCTGTTGTTCAAACAGAACACCGCAAAGATGCGGCAAGCTGCCGGCGCCGACCGAAGCGAAGGTCAACTCGCCGGGCTTTGACTTGGCGAGAGCGACGAGGTCGGCAACGTTGTGGACGCCGAGCGCGGGATTGACAGTCAGAAAGAACGGGCCCGCGGCGAGCTGAGCGATCGGTGCAAAGTCCGCGCCGATGTCCAGAGGCGGCGAAGAAGGGTTGACGATCTCGTTGGTCAGCGTGGAGAGCGCCGGGAGGAAGAGCGTGTAACCGTCCTTGGGCGCGCGAACGACATATTGCGCGGCGATGCTCGATCCGGCGCCGGGCTTGTTCTCGACGATGATTTGCTGACCGAGGACCGGCCCAGCGCCGCGGGCAAAAATGCGGGCGATCACGTCGGAGGCCGCTCCGGCGGTGAAGCCGACGATGAGCCGGATCGGGCGCGAAGGATAGGTATCCGCGACCGCCATGCGCGAGGCGGCGGGCATTGCGGCGGCGCTCGCCGTCAGGTGCAGAAACTTTCGACGATGAATTTGCATGGCGTCACCCAAAAGCTCAATTCGGCGCAATCCGGACGCGATCGCCTTCGGGCTTGAAATTGGCACCGAGTGAGCCGCTTCGCGCAGTGAGATCATCGAGTGTCTCGACCTCGTCGGCAAGGCGGCATAAGAAGGATTCACCGTTGTCATTGCTGCGCACAAAGCGGAAGTGGCAGCCTCCGACTGTCCCGTTCTCGACCGTCACCTCGACCAGAATGCCGATCCAGCCGGCGTGCTTGCGGCCAAGATGGCCGGTCGAGAACGTGAGATTGCTCAGGCCGTAAAAGATCGGCCGGCCGTTATAGACTTCGACCGGCAGCGCGTAGTGCGGGCCATGTCCAACAACGATATCGGCGCCCGCGTCGATCGCGGCGTGCGCAATATCCTTCATGTATTGCAGCGGTTCCCGCCCAAGGCCCCAGTGGCAGGAGGCGACGACCACATCGGCTTGCGGCCGCAGTGCCTCGATGTCTTTGCGGAACTCGGTGAGATAGGCGGCATCCGCCCATGTCACGATGAGCGGCGGCACGCCTGGCCGGTTCGGTGGCGGAACGCCGGGCGCAATCCTCCCCGCCGGCACATGATAAGCGGTGTGGCCGCAGATCACGGCGATCCCGGGTGAATCGGCGTGGGCCTCGTGATCGGTCGGCCAATAAACCGAGCTGCGCTGCACGACGCCAACACGCAGGCCGTTGCGGGCGATGATTGCAGGAGCGCGGGCCGCGGCAAGGTTGGCGCCAGCTCCGGTATGCAATAGCCCGAGCTGATCCAGCCTGGCGATCGAGGCGGCAATGTTCTGGGCTCCGTAATTGACGTTGTTGGCAATGCCCACGGCGTGGATGCCGGAAAGCCGCAGCGCCTCGCCTGCGATCTGCGGATCAGCAAAAAAGCCCTCGTTGGCGCGAGACCGCTGCGGCGGCATATGCAGGCAGCATTCCAGATTGGCAAACACCGCGTCCGCTGCATGCAGTTCGGCGGCAACGTGCCGAAACGGAATCGTGGCATCGATGACGTTCATGAGATTAACGTCGCCAGTCAAAATTAATCTGGCCGTCATTTTCTATGTCCCGCACGATAAATTGATTTCTCCGTGCCACGCACTATGCAACGGCGCTGCTGTTAAATCTACGCCACAGAACCGACCCATTAGACGCAGGTGCCTGCCGCTGCCGCCGGGACTCGAGGCGGCGCCTCGCGCCGGACCTCTATCGGGAACGGCTGCGTGATGACATTTGAAAATGATTTCCACCACGGGCGAAACCGCATCGAACGCGTTCATGGTCGCAATCCGCCGTGGATCGCAATCCGCCGTGGCATTGGCGTTGTAGGAATTTGCGCGGCGTGTTAACTGAGCAACGTCGTACACGGTGAGAATCATATGGTCGCAACGCAGTCGAACGAGCCCAGGCCGATCATTTCGGCGCTGAGCCCACTTTACAGGTTTTTTCCGGACGTTTCCTACTTGCTGATCCGCATCAGCGCCGGGGGGCTTCTGCTGACGCACGGCATCATCAAACTGATGACAACGACAGTTGCCGCGCATGCCGCAGCTGCTTTTGCAAGGCGCGGCATTGAGCCCTCATTGCCGCTGGCTTATCTGGTCTGGTTTGTGGAAACCGTTGGTGCGATTTGCATCATTCTTGGATTATTTACCCGGTTTTTTGCGGCGGCAGCTGCAATTGAACTTGCCGTCATCACGTTCGCGGTTAGTTGGAAGAACGGCTTTGCCTTCAGCAGTCAGGGTGGCGGCTGGGAATTTCCGTTGTTATGGGGCCTCGTCATGTTCGCCATTGCTTTGCGAGGGGGCGGCCCCTATTCGGTCGATCGCAAAATCGGCAGGGAATTGTAGGTGGCGGCAGGAACCGCCGGCTCCGAGGCACCCGGTCGCTAAACAATGCGATGGGGCTTCTCGGTACACGCAGTTGCGATATCAAGAGCCGTCCTTCAGCACCAAGTCATACACCCCTTTGATCTCGTCGTGGGTCAGGGCATTCGGTACGCGCTTTGATGCCAGCGCCTCCGCAAGCACGCCGTCTTCGCCCTTGATCTCATCGAGTTGGTTGGTCGCCTTGGAGGCGAACTCCTTGACGATGTATTTTGCAAACTCGAACGACTGATCGGAGAGCTTGGCATAAGCCTCAATCGGCGCCTGGCCCGAATAAGCCCAATCGACGGATTTTCTGTACGCCTTCAGGAATCCGAGCACGGTGCCGCGATGGCTGGCGAGAAACTTGGCATTGGCGGCATTGACGCGCACCGTCTCGTTTTGCACCTGCGGCGAATTGTTGCCGCGGGCGATGAGGCGGACTTCACCGGACAAAAGGTCCTTGGCAGCCGCCACAGGCCCGCCCCACGAAGCAACGAGCTGGGCGTTTAATACCGACAGAATGCCATTATCGGCAGGACCGGTCGGCACGAGGCGGGCGTCGTCGACGCCGGCCTCCTTCAGCAAGGTCAGCAGGACGAAATGGCTCAATGTGCCGGGACCGGCATAGCCGACGGACTGGCCGTGCAGATCCTGCATGCTGCCGATGGGGCCGCCTACTCTGGCAAACCAGAAAATGTCCGGCGCGCCGGTCGCTTCGGGCGAGATTATCCTGAGCGGCTCTCCCTTGACCCAAGCCGCCACGATGTCGGGAAAGCCGGCTGCAACGGCGATATCGGCGTCGCCCGAGATCAACGCCTGCTCGAGCGAAGCCTCATCGGCGACGTGAATGATCTGGACATCGAGGTCCTGCTCCTGGAAGAAGCCTTGCCGCAGGCCCAGTTCGGTAAACGAGGTGTCCCAGGCGCTTCGGTCCGGCACGGCGACCTTCACGCTTTCGGCAGCCGCGGCTGGACCGTGAGCCGCGCACAACAGTGCGCCAAGCGCGATGACGATCGTCTTACGCACGATATAACCCCTTCTGTGAGTTATCGACTTGACCAAACAAATCCCGGCGACAACTCCTCATGCCGGGTTGTTGCGAGTTTGGCTGACGCGGCAAGCACCGGCAAGTCTTCACCAGCCAAGCCTTCGCCAGCCAGGTCTTCACCAGCCGAAGCGATGGAGACGCTCGCAGGCGACCCGGCGAGGAAAATCAGAAGGGCGGGTATTACCCGCCCTTCCGTCGTTATGGTCGTTTGCCGCGGGCCTGCCGAAGACACGCCCGCAGCTGGCGCATCACTCGGCGTTGACCGACTGGACGGTCCAGGTGGTGCCGACGTTGCCGTAATTCGTCACCGACGATACGACGGTCCCGTTCATGAACCACGCAGCGACATTGCCGAGATTGTCGACCCACAGAATGTCGCTCTTGCCGTCGCCGTTGTAGTCCCCGGTCTGGACCGTCGACCAGGCGACCGGCATGTTGCCGAGCAACGCCGTCGACATCACCTGGGTGCCGTTCAACAGCCACATGGCGACATTGCCGCTGCTGTCGCGCCACAGGAGGTCGGTCGAGCCATTGCCGTCGAAGTCGCCAATGCCGGCGATCTTCCAGGTGGTGGGGACAACCCCGAAGTCCACCGCCTGGACGACCTGGGCGCCGTTCATCGCCCACATCGCCACATCGCCGGTCGTGCTGTTGTACCAGAAGATGTCGCCCTTGCTGTCCGCACCGGCGACCGACCAGGCGGTCGGCACGTTGCCGATGATCGCCGTCTGCGCGACCGCCGTGCCGTTCATGAACCAGACAGCGAGATTGCCGCTGCCATCGCGCCACAGAACATCGCCAAAGCCGTCACCGTTGAAGTCGCCGGTTGCGGCAACCGACCAGCTGGTCGGCACGTTGCCCAGCGCAACCGACGACGCGGCGCTGGTCCCATTCATCAGCCAGATGCCGACGTCGCCGCTGGTATCCCGCCACAGAATGTCGGCAGTGCCGTTGTCGTTGAAGTCGCGCTGGCCGACGACCGACCAGAGGCTTCCCACATTGCCAAGCGCATTGGCCTGCAGAATCTGCGAGCCGTTCATCAGCCACATATCGATGTTGCTCGCAGTATCGCGCCACAGAACGTCGCTCTTGCCGTCGCCGTTGAAGTCATGGGTGGCGGTCTGAACGAAGTTGATGCACGCATAGTTCGCAGCGCTGGCGAGATCCGACGGATTGCTCGCCACCGGCACGCCGTTGACCAGCGACACCTTGCCGGTAAAGCGCGCCTGCTGCGGATACGGACATAGCAGCCGGCTGCGGGTGGTCGGCGCGTTGACGAACGTGCCGGTGATGTAGTTGCCCACCACCTGGTAGGTCGCCGCGTTGAAGTTCGTGCCGGACGCCGGAACCCCAGCCGGCGGCGTCGCCTTCTCCACCCAGTTGATCATCGGGGTGAGGAAATCAAATCCGTCGGTCGTGGCTCCGCCGGTGCAGTGGTCCAAGTTCGGCACCGGATAGAGCCGTGAGAAGTTCTGGGCGCTGTCGAAGCCACCGAACTGTTCCGCCATCTGGTTGTAGTAATTGATCGTGCCGGTAACAGGCGGACCGGGATCGGTCAGCCCGTGATACCAGATGATCTTGTGGCCGTAGTTGACGAAGTGCTTGATGTCGAGCGACGTCGAGTACTGGATCTTCGGCGTTGCCGTCGTCAATATCCCCAGCTCGGTGTTGAAGTTGAACGAAAGCGGATCGAAGGCCGGATTGGGAGGCGAAATCCAGCCATACGGGAGCTGATTGACCTGCCCCTCATTGCCGGGCGGCGATGTCGAACTGCCGATGTCTCGCGATGGGATGCCAACCGTCGTCATCCAGCCGCCGTCATAGGCGTAGCCAAGGACCGTATTGTCGACATGATCCGGGGCGACCGCGCCGGCAGGTGCCTGAATGGTCCCGCCGGCGCTGTTGCGTGGTCCCTGGCTGATTTTTATGGCGGCCTGGATTTGCGCGGGCAACAGGCAGGTCGCGGTCTTTGCCCCGGTACATTGCAACGCATAGGTCGTGTTGGCCGGTCCGAGCGCGCCGGCATAATCGGTGTACATGGCGGTGGCGGGGTTGAACCTCACTTGGCACGCCGGCAAGTTGTCGACGACGCCGTCGGTGACCCCGTCCAGCGCGTCGCAGGCTTGCAACAAGGCGGTCTCGAACAGCGCCTGATCGGTAATCGGGAACGCCGGATACAGGATCGGTTCAGGCGCCTGCGGCGGAGGCTCCGAGACCTCCTTGATCGGCGGCAGCGGCGGCTCCTGCGCCAAGTAGGCGGCCTCCATTTGTTGCATGCTCCAAATCTCGGAAAGGTTGACCGCTTGGACGTCATAGACCGGATCCCCGGCCACGATGCCGTCAAAGAAAGACGGAAACACTTCCGACATCACCATGCCTTGCCGACCACCCTCGGAACAGCCGATCCAGTATGACCGGTTCGGCCCATTGCCGTAGTATTGGTTGATCAGGTACTTCGCGGTCAGCGTCGAAACCTCGATCGACTGGTAACCGTTTCCGATGGTAGCCAGCGGATCGAGGTAAAATTCCAAGGTCGTTTTCCCACATGCCGTTAATTGGGTGTTCTCGTGACCCCCGTCCTGGCTGACCACGGCGTAACCGTTGGAGATCTCGGTTATACCCGTGCTGCCGCCGATGGTGCCGGTCGCGGTCGGAACCGAGCCTTCGGTGCCGCCGCCGCCCTGCATCATGAAGCGGCCGTTCCACGCGGCCCGCAACGGCAACTGCACCTGGAAGCCATCTTGGTATGTACAACCATCGACGGGGCTGACGTGCTGGTTGACATAGCCGTTGATGATGCAGCGCTCCGGCAAGGAGCCGGAGGCCGGCGTGTCCACCGCCGAGGTGATCACCGTGTTGGGCACCGGAAAGCCCGAAGCCGGCAGGGTCGCAAGTGCCGCGCACGATGCCACCGGCGTAGCCGACGTGCCGATCGACGTGGTCGTCGTTGCAAAACCGGCGCACTGACCCTGCGAAACGCCGTCTACCCAACTGGGGCCGTGAACCTTCGTCGTCGCCGGCGTATTGGACTCGCAGTCGAGCGTGCCAACGACCGTCACGAGGCTGACGTCGGAAGCGGTCGGCGAATAATTGGAGGAAATCGTCACCGCCCCCTGGACCTTGCCGAGCCAGGCCAGGCACGGCACCGCTTGAGTTTGCACCACGTTGAACTGACAGGTGAAGCTGCCCTAAATCAGCACATCGGGCCCTTGAAAGCCGTTCGGCCCATTGGTGCAGGCCCTGATCAGCACACCGCCGCCGACTGTGACATTGCCCTCCAGCAACGCCGAGCCGCAGCGTGTCGCCACGACATTGCCGCCGATCGTCGACGGCTCGGTATAGCCGTTGACCAGAAGGTTGGCGTCGCTTCCGACCGTGACGTCGCCGGATACATTCACGAAGCTCAGCGTGCACGACGCCGCAGCCGGGACGATGACATTGCCGCTGATGGTGGTGACCGTTGCGGCGCCGCCCAAGGTGCCGGTGCAGGTGACATCGGCGCGGGCGCTTGGCGTACCGGCAAACAGCGTTGCGGCGACCGCCATCACAAAAGTCAGCACCAACAGAATTCGGGTTGTCATTGGCGGCCCTTCCCCATCATCTCAGTGTTTTGCGCGTCGGTGTTTTGCGCGTCAGTGTTTTGCGCGCGTGTAGACACGCGACCAGTCAGGTTACGTGAACTCTCATTCGTTAACCAGTAGCATTTCACATACTCAAGATTTTTATCTGCTCAGCCATATCTTTTTTTTGGACGAACTGAATTTCAAGTGGTCGAATTCTCGCGTCAGTTGAAGCGGTAGAGACGCTCGCGGAACGGTATGAAAAAAGCAGAAGGGCGGGTATTACCCGCCCTTCCGTCGTTATGGTCGTTTGCCGCGGGCCTGCCGAAGACACGCCCGCAGCTGGCGCATCACTCGGCGTTGACCGACTGGACGGTCCAGGTGGTGCCGACGTTGCCGTAATTCGTCACCGACGATACGACGGTCCCGTTCATGAACCACGCAGCGACATTGCCGAGATTGTCGACCCACAGAATGTCGCTCTTGCCGTCGCCGTTGTAGTCCCCGGTCTGGACCGTCGACCAGGCGACCGGCATGTTGCCGAGCAACGCCGTCGACATCACCTGGGTGCCGTTCAACAGCCACATGGCGACATTGCCGCTGCTGTCGCGCCACAGGAGGTCGGTCGAGCCATTGCCGTCGAAGTCGCCAATGCCGGCGATCTTCCAGGTGGTGGGGACAACCCCGAAGTCCACCGCCTGGACGACCTGGGCGCCGTTCATCGCCCACATCGCCACATCGCCGGTCGTGCTGTTGTACCAGAAGATGTCGCCCTTGCTGTCCGCGCCGGCGACCGACCAGGCGGTCGGCACGTTGCCGATGATCGCCGTCTGCACGACCGCCGTGCCGTTCATGAACCAGACAGCGAGATTGCCGCTGCCATCGCGCCACAGAACATCGCCAAAGCCGTCACCGTTGAAGTCGCCGGTTGCGGCAACCGACCAGCTGGTCGGCACGTTGCCCAGCGCAACCGACGACGCGGCGCTGGTCCCATTCATCAGCCAGATGCCGACGTCGCCGCTGGTATCCCGCCACAGAATGTCGGCAGTGCCGTTGTCGTTGAAGTCGCGCTGGCCGACGACCGACCAGAGGCTTCCCACATTGCCAAGCGCATTGGCCTGCAGAATCTGCGAGCCGTTCATCAGCCACATATCGATGTTGCTCGCGGTATCGCGCCACAGAACGTCGCTCTTGCCGTCGCCGTTGAAGTCATGGGTGGCGGTCTGAACGAAGTTGATGCACGCGTAGTTCGCAGCGCTGGCGAGATCCGACGGATTGCTCGCCACCGGCACGCCGTTGACCAGCGACACCTTGCCGGTAAAGTGCGCCTGCTGCGGATACGGACACAGCAGCCGGCTGCGGGTGGTCGGCGCGTTGACGAACGTGCCGGTGATGTAATTGCCCACCACCTGGTAGGTCGCCGCGTTGAAGTTCGTGCCGGACGCCGGAACCCCAGCCGGCGGCGTCGCCTTCTCCACCCAGTTGATCATCGGGGTGAGGAAATCAAATCCGTCGGTCGTGGCTCCGCCGGTGCAGTGGTCCATATTCGGGACCGGATAGAACCGCGAGAACTTCTGCGCGCTGTCATTGCCGCCGAACTGCTCCGCCATCTGGTTGAAGTACAGTTGAGTGCCGAGAACGGGCGGGCCGGGATCGCTGGCGCCATGATACCAGATGATCTTGTGGCCATAGTTGACGAAGTGCTTGATGTCGAGCGACGTCGAGTCGGTGACGATCGGCGTCGACGGAGCCAAACCGTAGACATTCGACCCCTGCGTCAGCGACAAGGTGCTGAAGTTGAAGCTGAGCGTGTTGCACGTCGGGCAGACCGGAGAGAGGAACGCATAGCCGAACGTGCCGACCCCGAGCGAGAAGTCGCCAGGCAGCGATGTCGCGCTGCTGGTTCCGATCTTTCTGGCCGGAATGCCGACGGTCGTCATCCAGCCGCCGTCATACTGGTAGCCCTGCGACACGTTGCTGACGGGGTCTTCAGCCACCGCGCCGGCGGGTGCCATGACCACGGCGCCGTTGCTCCGCGGTCCCTGGTTGATCTGGATAGCGGCCTGGATTTGCGCGGGCGACAGGCAGGTCGCGGTCTTTGCCCCGGTACATTGCAACGCATAGGTCGTGTTGGCCGGTCCGAGCGCGCCGGCATAATCGGTATACATGGCGGTGCTCGGGTTGAACCTCTTGGCACACGCCGGCACGTTGTCGATGACGCCGTCGGTGACCCCGTCCAGCGCATCACAGGCCTGCAACAAGGCGGTCTCGAACAGCGACTGATCGCTGGACGGGAATGCCGGATACAAATGTGGTCCCGCCGGCTGCGGCGCAGCCTGCGCGATCATGGTGGGTCCGGGAGGCGTCAGCGCGGGATTTGACAGGTAGACGTTCTGGATCGCTTCCACGCCATTGGTTTCGCTGAGCCCGAGGGCTTCCTGATCGTAGACCGGATCGCCGGCAACGATGCCATCGAAGAATGCCGGGAAGTTCTGCGACATGGCCATGCCTTGGCGCCCGCCGGTAGAACAGCCGACCCAATAAGAGGTGTTCGGCCCGCTGCCGAAGTACGCGTTGATGAGGTACTTCGCCGTCAACGCGGTCACCTCGATCGACTGGTCGGCCTGACCGATGGTACCGAGCGGATCGATATAGAACTCGTTGACGTTTCCGAACGTGTTGGGATTGGTCTTGGCGCAGTTTGCCAGATCGGTGTTCTCGTGTCCGCCGTCCTGGCTGGCTATGGCGAAACCGTTTGAGACCTCGGTTATACCCGTGCTGCCGCCGATGGTGCCGGTCGCGGTCGGAACCGAGCCTTCGGTGCCGCCGCCGCCCTGCATCATGAAGCGACCGTTCCACGCGGCCGGCAACGGCAACTGCACCTGAAAGCCGTCTTGATAGATACACGTATCAACCGGGCTGACATGCCTGTTGACATAGCCGTTGACGATGCAGCGCTCCGGCAAGGAGCCGGAGGCCGGCGTGTCCACCGCCGAGGTGATCACCGTGTTGGGCACCGGAAAGCCGGACGCTGACAGCGCGGCAAGCGCCGCGCAGGACGCCACCGGCTTGACCGACCCGGTGCTGATCGACGTGGTCGTCGTTGCAAAACCGGCGCACTGACCCTGCGAAACGCCGTCTACCCAACTGGGGCCGTGAACCTTCGTCGTCGCCGGCGTATTGGACTCGCAGTCGAGCGTGCCAACGACCGTCACGAGGCTGACGTCGGAAGCGGTCGGCGAGTAATTGGAGGAAATCGTCACCGCCCCCTGGACCTTGCCGAGCCAGGCCAGGCACGGCACGGCTTGAGTTTGCACCACGTTGAACTGACAGGTGAAGCTGCCCTGAATCAGCACATCGGGCCCTTGAAAACCGTTCGGCCCATTGGTGCAGGCCCTGATCAGCACACCGCCGCCGACTGTGACATTGCCCTCCAGCAACGCCGAGCCGCAACGTGTCGCCACGACATTGCCGCCGATCGTCGACGGCTCGGTATAGCCGTTGACCAGAAGGTTGGCGTCGCTTCCGACCGTGACGTCGCCGGATACATTCACGAAGCTCAGCGTGCACGACGCCGCAGCCGGGACGATGACATTGCCGCTGATGGCGGTGACCGTTGCGGCGCCGCCCAAGGTGCCGGTGCAGGTGACATCGGCGCGGGCGCTTGGCGTGCCGGCAAACAGCGTTGCGGCGACCGCCATCACAAAAGTCAGCACCAACAGAATTCGGGTTGTCATTGGCGGCCCCTCCCCATCATCTCAGTGTTTTGCGCTTATAGACACGCGACCTACTACGTTACGCGAACTCTCATTCGTTAACCAGTGGCATTTCACATGCTCAAGAATTTTTATTTGCTCAGTCGTATCACTTGAATTTCAAATTCCCCAAAAGTCTCGCGCTAGTTGAGGCGGTAGAGAAGCTCGCGCGCGGAGCGGTGTGAAAAAAGCGGAAGGGCGGGTGTTGCCCGCCCTTCCGTCGTTATGGTCGTTTGCCGCCGGCCTGCCGAAGGCGCGCCCGCAACTGGCGCGTCACTCGGCGTTGACCGACTGGACGGTCCAGGTGGTGCCGACGTTGCCGTAATTCGTCACCGACGATACGACGGTCCCGTTCATGAACCACGCAGCGACATTGCCGAGATTGTCGACCCACAGAACATCGCTCTTGCCGTCGCCGTTGTAGTCCCCGGTCTGGACCGTCGACCAGGCGACCGGCATGTTGCCGAGCAACGCCGTCGACATCACCTGGGTGCCGTTCAACAGCCACATGGCGACATTGCCGCTGCTGTCGCGCCACAGGAGGTCGGTCGAGCCATTGCCGTCGAAGTCGCCAATGCCGGCGATCTTCCAGGTGGTGGGGACAACCCCGAAGTCCACCGCCTGGACGACCTGGGCGCCGTTCATCGCCCACATCGCCACATCGCCGGTCGTGCTGTTGTACCAGAAGATGTCGCCCTTGCTGTCCGCGCCGGCGACCGACCAGGCGGTCGGCACGTTGCCGATGATCGCCGTCTGCACGACCGCCGTGCCGTTCATGAACCAGACAGCGAGATTGCCGCTGCCATCGCGCCACAGAACATCGCCAAAGCCGTCACCGTTGAAGTCGCCGGTTGCGGCAACCGACCAGCTGGTCGGCACGTTGCCCAGCGCAACCGACGACGCGGCGCTGGTCCCATTCATCAGCCAGATGCCGACGTCGCCGCTGGTATCCCGCCACAGAATGTCGGCAGTGCCGTTGTCGTTGAAGTCGCGCTGGCCGACGACCGACCAGAGGCTTCCCACATTGCCAAGCGCATTGGCCTGCAGAATCTGCGAGCCGTTCATCAGCCACATATCGATGTTGCTCGCGGTATCGCGCCACAGAACGTCGCTCTTGCCGTCGCCGTTGAAGTCATGGGTGGCGGTCTGAACGAAGTTGATGCACGCGTAGTTCGCAGCGCTGGCGAGATCCGACGGATTGCTCGCCACCGGCACGCCGTTGACCAGCGACACCTTGCCGGTAAAGCGCGCCTGCTGCGGATACGGACACAGCAGCCGGCTGCGGGTGGTCGGCGCGTTGACGAACGTGCCGGTGATGTAGTTGCCCACCACCTGGTAGGTCGCCGCGTTGAAGTTCGTGCCGGACGCCGGAACCCCAGCCGGCGGCGTCGCCTTCTCCACCCAGTTGATCATCGGGGTGAGGAAATCAAATCCGTCGGTCGTGGCTCCGCCGGTGCAGTGGTCCAAGTTCGGCACCGGATAGAACCGCGAGAAGTTCTGAGCCGCATCCATGCCGCCGAACTGCTCCGCCATCTCGGTATAGTACAACAGCTGTCCAAGAATGGGCGGACCCGGATCGCTGGCGCCGTGATACCAGATGATCTTGTGTCCGTAGTTGACGAAGTGCGTGATGTCGAGCGAAGTCGAGGCGGACACATAGGGGCTCTTGGTAGCCAAAGCGTAGACATTCCCTCCCTGTGTCAAAGTCGAGGTGTCGAAGTTGAAGTTAAGCGCCGTGCACGTTGGGCATGGCGGGGTGAGGTACGCATAGCCGAACGTGCCGACACCAAGGCTGTAATCGCCAGGCAATGAAGTGGGGCTGCTGGTTCCGATTTTTCGCGCTGGGATGCCGACCGTCGTCATCCATCCGCCGTCGTATTGATAGCCCTGCGCTACAAAACTGACTGAATCCGGCGCCGCTTCGGGTGCCAGCACCACCGCCCCGGTGCTTGTCCGCGGCCCTCGGTTGATTATTTTGGCCGCCTGGATTTGCGCAGGCGACAGACAGGTCGCGGTCTTCGCACCAGTGCACTGTAACGGATAGGTCGTGTTGGCCGGTCCCAATGCGCCCGCATAGTCGGTATAGGTAGCGGTGACCGGATCAAACCTCGCGACGCACGCCGGCACGTTATCGACGACGCCGTCGGTGACCCCGTCCAGTGCATCGCACGACTGCAACAAAGCGGTCTCGAACAGCGCCTGATCGCTCGATGGGAACTCGGGATACAGATGCGGTCCGGGCGACTCCGGCGGAGCTTGTGCGATCTGAGTGGGACCTGGAGGCGTGAGCGCGGAGTTCGACAGATAGGCGTTCAGAACCGCATTTACGCCGTTCAATTCGCTGAGGGTGGCTGCTTCATGTTGGTAGGTTGGGTCGCCGGCGACGATGCCATCGAAGAATGCCGGAAATTTTTGCGACATCACCATGCCCTGGCGGCCGCCGTCAGAACAGCCGACCCAATAAGAGCGGTCTGGTCCGCGGCCGTAATATCGGTTGATCAGGTACTTCGCGTCCAACGCAGTGACCTCGATCGATTGATAGGCGTAGCCAAGGATGCCCATCGGATCGAGGAAGAACTCATTGACGTTTCCGCCGGTGACGGGATTTGTGTTGGCACACGCGGCTAGGTCGGTATTCAGATGTCCGCCATTTTGGCTGGCGATCGCATAACCGTTTGAAACCTCGGTAATACCCGTTGAGCCGCCTATGGCGCCAGTTGCGACCGGAACCGAGCCTTCCGTCCCGCCGCCGCCCTGCATCATGAAACGGCCGTTCCAATTTGCCGGCAATGGAAGTTGAACTTGGAAGTCGTTTTGATACGTACAAGTATCAAACGGACTGGCATGAGCGTTGACATAGCCATTGATAATGCAGCGCTCCGGCAAGGAGCCGGAGGCCGGCGTGTCCACCGCCGAGATGATCACCGTGTTGGGCACCGGAAAGCCCGAAGCCGGCAGGGTCGCAAGTGCCGCGCACGATGCCACCGGCGTAGCCGACGTGCCGATCGACGTGGTTGTCGTTGCAAAACCGGCGCACTGACCCTGCGAAACGCCGTCTACCCAACTGGGGCCGTGAACCTTCGTCGTCGCCGGCGTATTGGACTCGCAGTCGAGCGTGCCAGCGACCGTCACGAGGCTGACGTCGGAAGCGGTCGGCGAGTAATTGGAGGAAATCGTCACCGCCCCCTGGACCTTGCCGAGCCAGGCCAAGCACGGCACCGCTTGAGTTTGCACCACGTTGAACTGACAGGTGAAGCTGCCCTGAATCAGCACATCGGGCCCTTGAAAACCGTTCGGCCCATTGGTGCAGGCCCTGATCAGCACACCGCCGCCGACTGTGACATTGCCCTCCAGCAACGCCGAGCCGCAGCGTGTCGCCACGACATTGCCGCCGATCGTCGACGGCTCGGTATAGCCGTTGACCAGAAGGTTGGCGTCGCTTCCGACCGTGACGTCGCCGGATACATTCACGAAGCTCAGCGTGCACGACGCCGCAGCCGGAACGATGACATTGCCGCTGATGGTGGTGACCGTTGCGGCGCCCCCCAAGGTGCCGGTACAGGTGACATCGGCGCGGGCGCCTGACGTGCCAACGAACAGCGTTGCGGCGACCGCCATCACAAAAGTCAGCACCAACAGAATTCGGGTTGTCATTGGCGGCCCTTCCCCTTTCGCCTTCACGTGTTTGCTACACGCGCGGCGTCTTATCATCGCAGGTGAGCATACTCGAAGGAAGACTCCAATCGAAATCATGTGCGCGTCATAAATTTTTGCTTCGCGTTGACCGGATGCCGGTCGCGGGGCGTCGGGGAATCAGCCGAGCTGATCCAGCAAAATCAGGCGCGCATTTGCAACGAAGCCATCCGATTTTGTGCGGAGAATTACTCAGTCAAAATAATGCCTTAGACTCTCTAGCGGACTCTTGCATAAATCATTTTTTGATCGGGCCGATCCGGCGCCTGGAAAATTCGCGAATTGTCGCCGACAGCAGCAAGCGCAAGCGACACGCGTAGATTGAGCGCCACAGCAGTCCAGCAACACTACGGTTGCCGCAAGAATTCCATCGTACATTTTTTCACGGCCGGACGTCGGATTTTTTGCTCGACTGGCGTCGCGTTTCGGGCCGCTTCGTTTCCCACAACTCGATGATTTTTGGCGGCGAGCTGCGAATAATTCCGGCGATCGGTTGATCCATGACATCGAGCGCAATCTGTGCGCGCGTTGCTGGCGACAGCTTTGGCAACGCGGCCGCGACGTCGTGGATTATTGCCGCGGATGTCTCATACCGAAAAACTCTCGGCCATGACGAGACACGATGGCGTTGCGTTCGCTCTTTGAGATTGGCGGCAGCCAGGAAATCGCATCGGCAAGTTCGGTCAGGTTCGGCGTCACCCGGCAGCGGACCGGCAGCGAGGCGGGATGCCGGAAAATCTTCCGAGACAAAGTCCAGGGGACTGGGAGTCCCGCGTTCAAATCTCGGCGCTCCGACCAACCTCATCAGCCGGACCGTTCGTCGCCAAGGCGGCATCGATCAGCCGACGGCAGGCGACGAGCTCGTCCAGCGCGGCGCGCAGCGTGTTCTCGATCGCCGAGCCGAGCGCGGCTTGGTTGCCGGCGGCGATTGGCGCCCGCCCCGGTTGGCGACGTTCGCCCAAATCCGCGTCGGACGCGTCGGCTGCCGCGTCAGACGGGTCCAGTGAGAACAACGAAAGGTCCGGCTCCGATCGGGCGCCGCCAATATCCGGCACCGGAGGCTCGGCTGCATCGCCGGTCGGCGCCGCGACAGCACCGGCGCGCCAGACATCTTGAACGAAAGCTGCGCCTTCATCGCGCAGAATGCGCTGAACGCCGCGGATGGTATAGCCTTCGCCATAGAGCAAGTGGCGTACGCCGCGCAGCAGATCCACGTCGTCGGGCCGGTAGTAGCGGCGGCCGCCGCCGCGCTTCATCGGCCGGATTTGCGTGAAGCGGCTTTCCCAGAAGCGCAGCACGTGCTGGGGCACGTCGATTTCGTCGGCCACCTCGCTGATGGTGCGGAATGCCTCAGGTGCCTTGTCCACTGCCGCACTCCCCGCCGGCCACAGCTATTTGTCGCCGCCGTCCGGTTCGGAATTGATTCGCTGCTTGAGAATAGCAGAAGGCTTGAACACCATGACGCGACGCGGCGAGATCGGAACCTCTTTGCCGGTTTTTGGATTGCGGCCGATGCGCTGGCCCTTCTTGCGCACGACGAACGAGCCGAATGACGACAACTTCACGGTTTCGCCGCGCTCCAGACAGTCGGTAATCTCCTTGAGCACAAGTTCGACGAGTGTCGAGGATTCGGTCCGGGACAGGCCGACCTTCTGGTAGACCGCCTCGCACAAATCCGCACGCGTGACCGTTTTTCCCGTCATCGCCAGCCCCGAGCACGGCGATCGATCGAATGTCGACCAAGATATCGTGCTGAATTATCAACGATATTAGCTTCGTGTTGGCAAAGTCAACGGGGCTTCGTCGCCCCCGCGCCACGCTCCCACGCACGGCAGGAAACTGCGACGGCGGTTTACCAGCGCACCAGAGCGGCGCCCCAGGTGAAGCCGCCGCCCATGGCTTCGAGCAGCAGCAGGTCGCCGCGCTTGATGCGGCGGTCGGCGACGGCATCGGCCAACGCCAGCGGAATCGAGGCCGCCGACGTATTGCCATGCCGGTCGACCGTCATGACGATTTTCGCCGGCGAAATACCGAGTTTATGGGCCGAACCGTCGATAATCCGCCTGTTGGCCTGGTGCGGAATGAACCAGTCGACGTCTTCGGCCGTGTAGCCGGTCGCCTTGAACGCGTCCTCGACGACATCGGTGATCATCGACACCGCATGGCGAAACACCTCGCGGCCTTCCATGCGCAGATGGCCGACGGTACCGGTCGAGGACGGTCCGCCGTCGACATAGAGTTTCGACTTGTAGCGGCCATCGGAGCGCAGGTGCACCGTGAGCAGCCCGCGATCGTCGTTGGTGCCCGGCTGGTCCTGACCATCGAGCACCACGGCGCCGGCGCCATCGCCGAACAGCACGCAGGTCGCGCGATCGGTCCAGTCGAGAATGCGCGAGAATGTCTCCGAGCCGATCACCAGCGCCCGCGAAAAGGCCCCCGACTTGATCAGCGCATCCGCGGTCGCCAGCGCATAGACGAAGCCGGAGCACACGGCCTGCAGGTCGAAGGCGGCGCCATGGGTGATGCCGAGGGCGGCCTGCACCGAAACGGCGGTCGCCGGAAAGGTGTTGTCGGGCGTCGAGGTCGCCAGCACGATCAGATCGATCGACCGGGCCTCGACATGGGCGTGGGCCAGCGCGGCGCGCGCGGCGTGCACCGCCATGTCGGACGTCAGTTCGCCGGCAGCGGCGATCCGGCGCTCGTGAATGCCGGTGCGCTGCACGATCCAGTCGTCGGAGGTGTCGACCTTGCGGGCGAGGTCGCTGTTGGTGAGCACCTGGCTCGGCAGATAGCTGCCGCAGCCGAGAAACACCGAGCGCCGAACCGTCACGAGGCGGCTCCGCCGACGGCCTGCTGCTGTGCCGACTTGCCGGGGCGTCCGAGCGCCGCCGTGATCTTGGCCAGCAGCTCATCGCGCACCACGCCGTGGCCGAGCTCGATCGCCGCGGCAAAGCCTTCGGCATCCGCGCCGCCGTGGCTCTTGATGACGATGCCGTTGAGGCCGAGAAAGACGCCGCCGTTGGCCTTGCGCGGGTCCATCAGCTCCCGCAATTGGCGGAACGCCGACCGCGCAAACAGATAGCCGATCCGGGCGCTCAGCGTGCGGCTCATGGCGCCTTTGAGATATTCGGCGATCTGGCGCGCGGTGCCTTCGGCAGTCTTGAGCGCGATATTGCCGGCAAAGCCTTCGGTGACCACGACGTCGACGGTGCCCTTGCCGATATCTGAGCCTTCGACAAAACCGAAATAGTCAAGACCGGGCAGTTTCTCCTCGCGCAAGATGCGGCTCGCTTCGCGCACCTCTTCGAGGCCTTTGGCTTCCTCGACGCCGATATTGAGAAGGCCGACGCTCGGCCGCTCGATGCCGAACAAGATGCGCGCCGTCGCCGCACCCATCACCGCGAGATCGACGAGGCGCTCGGCATCGGCGCCGATGGTCGCGCCGACGTCGAGCACGACCGATTCGCCCCGCAAGGTCGGCCACAGCGCCGCGATAGCCGGGCGTTCGATGCCGGGCAGCGTCTTGAGGTTGAACGTCGACATCGCCATCAGCGCGCCGGTATTGCCGGCCGACACGGCGACGTCGGCATCGCCTTTCTTGACCGCGTCGATGGCGAGCCACATCGATGATTTCCAGCGGCCGTAGCGCAGCGCCTGGCTCGGCTTGTCCGCCATGCGAACTGCAACATCGGTATGGACGATCCGTGACGCCGATTGCAGTGCCGGCCGCTTGTCAACCAGCGGGGTGACCAGCGCCGCATTGCCAAAGAACAGGAACTCGCTCTCGGGATGGCGCGTCAGCGCGACGTCGGCCCCAGCAACGACCACTGCGGGCCCGTGGTCTCCCCCCATGGCATCGAGAGCAATGCGGACCTTGTCTGACATTGAATGACCTTGCGGTCCTGGTCCTATGTCTGGGTCCGGAAGCTGGCGGGGCGGCACCGAAAATAACCATAGCGGTTCGGCGTCCCGACACAAAGGGGGTCAATCGCCATTGCGACCCTTCGTCAGCCTGGCCAGCGCTGCGAAGGGACTCGGTTCCGGCCGCGCATCCTGCAGCGGCTCGAAAACCGCGCCCGCCTGGCGCGGATAGGGATCCAGTCCGAGGATAAGGAACTCAGCGGCCAGCGCGCCGAGATCGACCACGCCGTCGATCAGCGGTTCCGGTTCATTCCAAGCCCCCTCGGTGCGTCTCGGCGCCGGCTCGGACGCTTCCGGCGCGTCGGCCTTGGTCGCCGCCGGACGCGGCGGCGCAAACAGCACGTCGACGTCCTCCTCCACCTGGTTGGTCAGCGGCTCCAGGGTGACGACGCAGTTCTGGCCGACCGTCGCCGAGACATGCCCGGTGACGTGCAGCCCGTTGGCACCGTGGCGGATCAGGTCGAAGCTCGCCTCGAGCCTGGGCAAATCGCGCACGCCGGCCATTCGGGCGATCGCGGCGCGCACGTCCCGATCGGCTGTCAGATCGACGTGCCTTCCGGTCTCGGCGATGTCGTCGAGCGCGACCCGAACATTCCACGGGCTTGGGGGCTGTCGTTCTACTTTAGGCTCGCGCATCGACAAATGCCTCGGGGCTTGGAAAGACGACCTCACCGCGAATGAGGGCGTCGTCCTCTTGGGCATCGAGTCGCTCCATGGCCGCCCGCGCATAGACCGCGAGCCTGGCCGCTTGGTCGTCGATGCCATCCGCATAGATATTGCGTGCCAGCGCCTTCTCAAAGTCCCGCGCATCGGCCGCGTCGAGGGCGGCGAGATAGGCCGCCTGCCGGCCGTAAAACGCCTCGGCGAAGCGCTGCATTCGCTTCGGCACGGCAAGGTCGCCGACGCCCATTTCGCGCAGGTTGGCATCGAGATCGCGGCAAAATTCGTCGAACAGGTCCTGCCCGAGGCTGCGGCCGGCATCGGGCCGGCGGCCAAGCCGGTTCAACAGCAGCACCAGGTGCAGCACGATCAAATCGAAGCGGCCTTCGAGCGTATCCGGCACCCCATAGTCGGCGTAAAACGCCGCGGCCCTCGACTGCGCCACGATGGCGCCATAGAGCGCGTGGATGCTGCGGACTTGGGAACCGAGCCGAAACCGCGGCAGGATCATGGGGATAGCCGAAATCCTGAAGGCCGCCCGGCGAGCGGCTGATTGCCAACTTTGCGCTTTCGGGGTACGGCACGCAGCGTGTCGACGCAAGACGGGTAAGGGCATGCGGGGCAACCCGACGCAGAGGGCGAACAAGCGGTCCAGGCAGCCCATGGCCGCCTGGGCTGTGCTGTTCACGCTCGCGCTCATGCCGGGCGGCTGCTTCGGCGAGACCTACCAGCGCGGCTACGTGCTGCCCGAGGGCGCGCTTGAGCAAATTCCGCTCGGCGCTTCGCAAGAACAGGTCCTGCTTGTTCTCGGCACGCCGTCGACCGTCGCCACGGTCAGCGGCGAAGCGTTCTATTACATTTCGCAAAAAGCCGAACGGCCGATTTCCTTCCTGGAGACCGCAATCACCGACCAGCGGGTCGTCGTGGTCTATTTCGACCGGGACAGAAAAGTGCAGCGCCTTGCCGAATACGGCATGAAGGACGGTCACGCCTTCGACTTCGTCAGCCGCACGACGCCAACCAGCGGCGCCGAGAACAACATCATCACCTATCTCTTGCGGACCATCCAAGGCAGAGGATCGTAAGCCCGTCGCGATCCGCGCCCGATCAGTGCGCCAGCACGGCGAGCAGCAGCAGCGCGACGATGTTGGTGATCTTGATCATCGGGTTGACCGCCGGGCCCGCCGTATCCTTGTACGGATCGCCGACCGTATCGCCGGTCACCGCCGCCTTGTGAGCGTCGGAGCCCTTGCCGCCGTAATGGCCGTCCTCGATGTATTTCTTGGCGTTGTCCCAGGCGCCGCCGCCCGACGTCATCGAGATGGCAACGAACAGGCCGGTGACGATGACACCGAGCAGCATCGCGCCGAGCGCCGAGAACGCCGCGGACTTGCCCTGCGCGCCGCCGCCGGCGACGAAGTAGATCACAAAATACCACACGATCGGCGACAGCACCGGCAACAGCGACGGCACGATCATCTCCTTGATCGCGGCCTTGGTCAGCATGTCGACGGCGCGGCCGTAGTCGGGCTTGTCGCGGCCCTGCATGATGCCGGGCCGCTCGCGGAACTGACGCCGGACCTCTTCGACGATCGAGGCCGCGGCGCGTCCGACCGCCGTCATGCCCATCGCGGCGAACAGATAAGGCAGCAGGCCGCCGAACAGCAGTCCGGCGACGACATACGGATTGCTCAACGAGAAATCCGGCGCGACGCCCTGGAAGTAGGGATGCGAACCGGCGCCGGCGATGAAGAACTTGAGATCCTCGTTATAGGCGGCGAACAGCACCAGGGCGCCGAGGCCAGCCGAACCGATCGCATAGCCCTTGGTGACCGCCTTGGTGGTGTTGCCGACGGCGTCCAGCGCGTCGGTCGATTTGCGCACCTCTTTCGGCAGTCCGGCCATTTCGGCGATGCCGCCGGCATTGTCGGTGACCGGGCCGAAGGCGTCGAGCGCGACCACGATACCGGCCAGCGCCAGCATGGTCGTCACCGCGATGGCGATGCCGAACAGGCCGGCGAGACTATAGCTGGTCAGAATGCCGGCGATGATTACCAGCGCCGGCAGCGCGGTGGCTTCCAGCGAAATCGCCAGGCCTTGAATGACGTTGGTGCCGTGGCCGGTCACCGAGGCTTGCGCGATCGAGCGCACCGGGCGGTACTCGGTCCCGGTATAATACTCGGTGATCCAGATGATCAGTCCGGTGACGGCGAGGCCGACTATGCCGCAGACGAACAGCGTCGAGCCGCTGTAGCTCGCGCCGGCGAGCGGTCCGAAGCCGATCAGCGCGTAGGTCACAAACGCAATGCCGGCGAGCGAGAGGATCGCGGTCGCGAGCATGCCCTTGTAGAGCGCGCCCATGATCGATTGATTGGCGCCGAGCTTGACGAAGAACGTGCCGATGATCGAGGCGATGATGCAGACGCCGCCGATGGCGAGCGGAAATGTCATCATCCGCCGCAGCAGGTCGGCATCGCCGCCGCCGAAGAAGATCGCCGCCAGCACCATGGTGGCGACGGTCGTCACCGCGTAGGTCTCGAACAGGTCGGCCGCCATGCCGGCGCAGTCGCCGACGTTATCTCCGACGTTGTCGGCGATGGTCGCCGGGTTGCGGGGATCGTCTTCCGGAATGCCGGCCTCGACCTTGCCGACCAGATCGCCGCCGACGTCGGCGCCCTTGGTGAAAATGCCGCCGCCAAGCCGCGCGAAGATCGAGATCAGCGAGGCGCCGAAGCCGAGCGCCACCATGGAATCGATGACGTCGCGATCATTGACCGCCAGATGCAGCCCGCTGGTGAGAAAGCCGAAATAGAGCGTGACGCCAAGCAGCGCCAGTCCGGCTACCAGAAGGCCGGTGATGGCGCCGGCGCGAAAGGCCAGCTCCAGCCCGCCGGCCAGCGACCCGATCGCCGCTTGGGCCGTGCGCACATTGGCGCGCACCGAGACGTTCATGCCGATGAAGCCCGCCGCGCCGGACAAAATCGCGCCGATGGCAAAGCCCACGGCAACCAGCCAGCCGAGAAAATAGCCCAGCACCAGGAAGATCACGACGCCGACGACGGCGATGGTCGAGTATTGCCGTTTCAGATAGGCCTGCGCGCCTTCGCGTATGGCGGCGGCAATCTCCTGCATCTTCTCGTTGCCGGGATCGGCCTGCATCACCGCGTACGTCGCCCAGACCGCATAGGCGATGGCGAGAACGCCGCACAGAACGATGAGCCACAAGGTATTCATGGAACGTCCCCGGTCTTTTGGAGGGCCGGACTCAAAGCCGGCCCGGAAGAAATGGCGCCTCGCCTTACAATGGACTGGCGGGCGGCGCAAATCGGCGCGGACCTTGCCAAAAATGCCCCCGCCCCGCAACGCCGGCGCATGCGGCCTCCCCAGCGATTTAGACGATCCGCGACGGCTTGCAGCCGTTCCCACGATGTGTCCGCGTCTTGCATTACAACGCCTTGAGACCGTCGAGCCGGGCCCATTCCCGCCGCAGCGTTTTGGGCCTCACCGTCTCCAGGCGCCAAAGCCTCTGCAGGCACGCCTGCGGATCGTCGCCGCTGCAGGTGCGCGACCGGCGACAGCGCTTGTCGGCGCAGCACCGGAATGAACCCAACAGGTCGCATTGCGCGCGCCCGATCAACGGCACGCGATCGAGGTACGGCAGCGCCAGCCACTGTTCGAGCGTCAGCCGGCCCGGAAAGCTTCGCTTGCCCGAACTTCGCTTGCCGATGTGCAAATGCTTGTCTCCTTCGTGATGCCTGTTCCGTATGCCCGTTCCGTCTGCCTGTTCCGTCATCCTGAGGTGCGAGCGAAGCGAGCCTCGAAGGAGACGGCCTCTGCGCCTCGGCTGCATCCTTCGAGGCGCGCCTGCAGCGCGCACCTCAGGATGACGGGTATGAGTCGTCATTCTCGCGATGCCTGCGCATCCGAGCTTGGCCACGCCACTGCAAGAAAGCCCTTCCCAAAACTCCTCCCAAGAAGGGAGGCGGAGCGCCGAGAGACGCATCCAAACGGAGTCCGCCCGCGGCAGTTCACGCTCTTGGCGTAAACCGTCTGCCGTGCGGTGCGCGCCCTGCCCGTTGGTCCGTCCCGCAACGGGGAAAGCCAGCGACGGGCGCGCTCGCCTTTCGGCGCTCCACCGCGGCATTCGCCGAGGTTTTGGCCTCGGCTCGGCCCGGGCCGCGCTTCCTGGAACCACCGGATGCAAACGGGAGGACCCTCTCCGGCACCAGTGCAGCGAGCACCTCGCGGTCCGGCACGTGCCGGACGGGCTGATGCCCAGGCCGCCCGCCGCGGCTCGTAACGCCGCGCACGGGAACCGCTCCCGCTCCGCCTCAAGGAGTACCCTCGCGAAGGCGTCCTTCGTGAGCGGGATTTTGATGATGTAACTACATTAGTGACGGATGTCAAGGCTTTGTCTCCGTTACGGTGACGATATTCTGCCCCACCGCACCAGGATAACGCTTACTATCGGTGGCGGCATTTATTTTTTCGCGCTTTTGGGGCAATCGTGTCAGTTCCAACTCATGGGCCGTGGTGCCAAACGTGGATGTACCCGACAGATTGTTGGGGCTGCGGGAAACCCATCCATATCCTTCAATGCACCTGCGGAAGCGCGGTACTTTTCGATTACCCACGACCGCCGTGGCAAGAACACGAGTGTCATAGCGGAATCGGGGGCAGCGGTTATTCAGGATGGCAAGCGGTTGACGTCTTGAGGTCGATGGGCTTTCCCATCTACGAAAGCGTGCTGAACAAAATATTTCCGAAAGCGAGTAACAGACAACGCGCGAAAAATCGGCGTCAGACGATATCAAGGCGGTTAGGCCGATAAAAGGCGTCCACCGTTCTTCCCTGGCTATAGTCCGCGAGTTGCACACAGAAACAAAGCGAACGGAATATCTGGAGACATTAGGCGGCGTCGGTGCGAAAATATTGAACTTGCCGCCAGGCCCACTTTGGCAAATAACGCTCGTCAACAATGCAAGGCGCCCCAACCTATCCTATACCTGTATTTTGCCCGCGCGTCTTGGTTTGCCAAAGACAGCGAAGAACCAAATAGCATTCGCTGAAATCGAAGGACGGGTCGCCGGGGAATATCGGGTTTGGCTTGTGACCGATATTCATGTGATTTGACCTCAACCTTGTGGGCGGTTGTGGTGGCAAGAATAAGAGGCAAAGGCACCCAGCGCCGTGTCCGCGTCAGCGTAAACGAAAACAACAAATCCGCCGTGGGCATACCGCGCCATGCCCGCCCCTGCGTGCTGAAGGTCTGCCATCGCCAGATGAATTCCGGCATTCGTTCTGCCAAACATTTATTTGACCGATCCTATCGCCGGCGAAATGGCCGCGATCGCAAACTGCGAAGATCCGCGCGTGCAACAGATTCTTGCTGACATTCCGGTACTGGCCGAGTTTGTCAAAAGATTTAGCAACCCCTTCGGCGCGCATCTGCATCCAAGCATGCTAATACTGCGAGAAGATGCGCCGAAACCTTATCTAACGGTGGAAGCCATGCGCGAGCTTCAGAGATATCGTTGCCATATCGGCAGTCCCCCTTTCCCGCGCCAAATCCGCCATTTGGGGCCGGAGCTTTGCGACCTACTATTCCGACTGGTACGACTTTTACCCGTGGATGATAAATCTCCAGCACCAACACATCGTTTGCCACACACCAGCTTTGAGTGGCCTTGAAACGGTTGAGAGTTTAGCGGTCAATGCACACCGGTCTCAGCGCCGTCACGCTCGATAAGCGGGATTTCGACAATGTACTACTCAAAGTTCTTTTAAAGCGATGGCACGGTCATTACGGCGGCAAATCCCGACGATGGGCGAATGTCGCTCTGTTCCGATCTCTCAATATGGCGGTTGCAGCATCCAAGATGCCTGCAACAATAGACACAAGGTTATTTGATCTCGGACGAACTGTTAGCCTTTGGGTCAGCGCGTTAAATTCTCGCTCATCCCCGAATAGGAAAATCGGACCTTCTACCTCGTCTATGCGCTGCTAGATAAGGCGCCGTGGCACGACAAACTATTAAAACAGCGAAAATATCGCGCGTTCATAAGTGCCGTTAAAGCTAAACAGCGAACCGCGCCGCTCCGAAGTCTGCCGTGCTGGCTATATGGCGAATTCTACCACGCCAGAAATGATTTCCTGCACGGCAACCACACCAGGGTGAACCGCCTTCGCGTTAGGAGTTCAGGCCGAAGCCTCTTTCAGTATTCTCCAATGCTTTATCGGATGGCGCTCGCAGCTTTTTCTGCCTATAAAGGCGAACCTAAAAGCTCCCAAAACAACTAACACCAAAGCCTATTCGGGCTATGTCGCCAAATATTTCGATTTGTACTCTGACCAGCGAGACATCGAGCAGGGAATTGCGTACTGTCAGGGAAAGGAGGAAGTCGTGAAATGTCCCATACTATAATTAGCAAGCGTAGGGTGGACAAAAGCGCGCAGCGCCGTGCCCACGCGTCGTGATGGCGGCACTGCAATCCGCGTGGGCTTCGCTGCACACTCATCCCGCCTACGGGCTGTCATCATCCGCGAAGGCGGATGATCCAGTATTCAAACAGGATCAGTACCGGACGGAGCAAAGCCGCATGTGCAATGGGTACTGGATGCTCCGCCTTCGCGGAGCATGACAGGTCGAGCAAGCGCAGCGTTAGGCAAAGGCGCGCAGCGCCGTGCCCACGCGTCGTGATGGCGGCACTGCAGTCCGCGTGGGCTTCGCTGCACTCATCCCGCCTACGGGCTGTCATCATCCGCGAAGGCGGATGATCCAGTATTCAAACAGGATCAGTATCGGACGGAGTAAAGCCGCATGTGCAGTGAGTACTGGATGCTCCGCCTTCGCGGAGCATGACAGGTCGAGCAAGCGCAGCGTAGGCAAAGGCGCGCAGCGCCGTGCCCACGCGTCGCGATGGCGGCACCGCAGTCCGCGTGGGCTTCGCTTCGCTCGTCCCGCCTGGGGGCTGTCATCATCCGCGAAGGCGGATGATCCAGTATTCCAACAGGATCAACATCGGACGGAGTGAAGCCGCATGTGCAGTGAGTACTGGATGCTCCGCCTTCGCGGAGCATGACAGGTCGAGCAAGCGCAGCGTAGGCAAAGGCGCGCAGCGCCGTGCCCACGCGTCGCGACGGGGCACTGCAGTCGGCGTGGGCTTCGCTGCGCTCAGCAAGCGTAGCCCGGATGAGCGAAGCGACATCCGGGTTCTCTGCGTTTCCAGTCGTTATCGGCGCTCGCCGAAGTTCAAAGCGCTGCCACCGGCATCACCCGCCCAATCGAGCGTCAGTACTCCTCGGCGCACATAGTGATGAAACGACGAATGCGGCCAGTCACAGACCCGCTTCACCAAGCCATGCTTCACAGGATTATAGTGGATGTAATCGACATGTCGCGCGAAGTCGTCATCGTCGCGGATCGTGTGCTCCCAATAGCGCCTTTGCCAAAGCGCGAGTTCACCATTGCCGTGCCGTCTGATGTCTGTGCCCGCATCGAGCAGATGGGTACTGAAATATCCTTTGATGCGCCGCCACCGGCCGGGAAAATCCGCGTCGTCGGCAGGCAAACTAAGGAGCGCATGCAGATGATTCGGCAAGATCACGATGGCATCGATCGCAAATGGCCGCTCTTGCCGGTCACGCGGAACGCGGCGCGAAGCGCGTTGACATGATCGACAAGAGCGGTTGATCGCCGATCAGCCAGCGTCAGCGTGAAGAAGAATTTTCCGCCTGCAATACGATTGCGCCGGTATCTGACCATTCCGGCATGATACCCCGGATTTCGCTCCGCTCATCCGGGCTACGCTTACTACTGCGCTCATCCCGCCTACGGGCTGTCATCATCCGCGAAGGCGAAGGCGGATGATCCAGTATTCAAACAGGATCAACATCGGACTGAGTAAAGCCGCATGTGCAGTGAGTACTGGATGCTCCGCCTTCGCGGAGCATGACGGGTCAAGAATCATTGCTCTTGGAATATTTACGCCGCCCCCAAATGCCGGATCGGCCGTTCCGGAGCGATGGCCTGCGCCGCGGCGATGATGGCGTTGGCGTCGATGCCGTAGTGCCGGTAGAGCTCGGCGATCGAGCCGGTCTGGCCGAAATGCTCGACGCCGAGCGGCCGCACGCGATGGCCGTCGACCGCGCCGAGCCACGCCAGCGTCGCCGGATGGCCGTCGAGCACGCTGACGATGCCGCAATGCCGGGGCAAGCCGGCGAACAGCCGCTCGATATGGCATCGCGCATGGATAAGGCCGCGCTCGCGGGCCCGCCACGCTGCGGTCCAGCCGGCATTGAGGCGGTCGGCCGAGGTGACGGCCAGGAGGCCGACGTCGCGGCGGTCCTCGGCCATCAGGCCGACCGCCTGGATCGCCTCCGGCGCCACCGCGCCGCTGTAAGCCACCACGACCTGGCAGTTCGGCCCGGGCTCGCGCAGCCAGTAGGCGCCATCGACGATGCTCTGGCGCAGGGCAGGCGTCATCACGCGCTCGACCTGTTGGATCGGGCGCGTCGACAGCCGCAGATAGACCGCGCCGCCGGTCTCGTCGCGCAACCAGTTGCGCTCGGGCTGTTCGCCGCCGCCGGCCTGGCCGTCGCGCTGAATGTAATCGAACGAAAAGGCCAGAATAGCCGCCAGCTCATCGACGAAGGCCGGCTCGAAGGCGGCGAGGCCGTCCTGCGCCATGCCGATCAGCGGTTCGGCGATCGATTGGTGGGCGCCGCCTTCCGGCGCCAGCGTGATGCCCGACGGCGTCGCCACCAGAATGAAGCGGGCATCCTGGTAGCAGGCATAATTGAGCGCATCGAGGCCGCGGGCGATGAACGGGTCGTACAGCGTGCCGATCGGCAACAGCCGCTCGCCGTTGATGGCGTGCGACAGCCCGAGCGCGGACAGCAGCGCGAACAGGTTCATCTCGGCAATGCCGAGCTCGATGTGCTGGCCTTTTGGCGAAAAATCCCAATTGAACGTCGAGGGGATGCGCTCACTCTTGAAGGTATCCGCCAGGGCTTCGCGGGCGAACAGCCCGCGACGATTGACCCAGGAGCCGAGGCTCGTGGACACGGTGACGTCCGGCGACGCGGTGACGACCCGCGCCGCCAGCGGGCCGTTGTCGCGCGCCAGTTCGTTGAGCAGCGCGCCGAAGCCGGCCTGGGTCGACATGCTCGGCTGGATGGTCACCGGCAGAGTGGCCGGCACCGCGATGCGCGCGGCCTGTAGGCGGCGGTCGCCGCCTTGCGCATACGGCACGCGCATCGAGGAACGCCTGGATATCCGCTTCCGGCAGGCGCAGGCCTTCGAACGGCGCCCATTCGTGCCCGGGCCGGATATTCACCGCGGCGCGGAACGTCTCCATCTGCGCCGGCGTCATCAGCCCGGCGTGGTTATCCTTGTGGCCGGCTAGCGGCAGGCCGTAGCCTTTGATCGTGTAGGCGATGAAGCAGACCGGCCGGTCGTGATCGATCGTGTCGAAGGCGTCGATGATCGACGCCAGATCGTGGCCGCCAAGATTGTTCATCAGGCGCGCGAGCTCGTCGTCGCTCCTTCGTTCGATCAATCGCGTCACCGCGCCCTGGTCGCCGATCTCGTCGTTGAGGCGCTTGCGCCAGGCCGCACCGCCCTGGAACACCAGCGCCGAATAAAGCTGGTTGGGGCAGCGATCGATCCATTGGCGCAGCACCGCGCCGCCGGGCTCGGCGAACGCGGCCTGCTGCAGCGCGCCGTATTTGAGCACGACGACGTCCCAGCCGAAATTGCGGAACAGGTTTTCGTAGCGCTGCCACAGGCCTTCGCGCACCACGGCGTCGAGGCTCTGCCGGTTGTAATCGACGATCCACCAGCAATTGCGCAGGCCTTGCTTCCAGCCTTCCAGGATGGCCTCGAAGATATTGCCCTCGTCGAGCTCGGCATCGCCGATGAGCGCGATCATGCGGCCTTCCGGCCGCGGCTTGCCGTTGATGTCCTGGCCCCAGCCGTGGGCACGCACGTAGTCCTGCGCCAGCGAGGAGAACAGCGTCTGGGCCACGCCAAGCCCGACCGATCCGGTCGAGAAGTCGACGTCGTCGGTATCCTTGGTGCGCGACGGATAGGATTGCGCGCCCTTATAGCCGCGGAAGCCTTCGAGCTTGGCGCGGTCCTGCCGGCCGAGCAGATATTGGATGGCGTGAAAATTGGGCGCGGCATGCGGCTTGACGGCGACGCGGTCGGCCGGCCGCAGGCTGTGGAAGTAGAGCGCCGTCATGATGGTGGCGAGCGACGCCGAGGACGCCTGATGGCCGCCGACCTTCAAGCCATCGGCATTGTCGCGCAGATGGTTGGCGTGGTGGATGGTCCAGGTCGCCAGCCACAGCACCTTGCGCTCGAGCGCGGTGAGGATCGGCAGATCGCGCGGGAGGGAGTTTGAGGTCGTCATCCCCATACGTCCGCTTTTGGTGGAGAATTTGATCTCAATCATAACACTTTAAATCGCTCTTTGACATCAACACCTATGATGAGCCATTGGGGCGTCGACGTGTATTGACATCGCTCGCCGGAAGCGCTGCCGCTGCAGGCATCGCGCTGGAATTTCTAAGACGGCATTGGCCGGACCGGCGGTTGGCTCGCTCAGGATTGTCATCGTCCGCGAAGGCGGACGATCCAGTAATCTCAGGGCGAAGAAATTTGTGGATAGAGGTCATCCCAATTCGGGTTGTGTTCCTCAATGAGGCGAATCTTCCAAGCGCGATTCCATTTCTTTAGCCCCTTCTCTCTCCGAATCGCGGCCTCGACGTCCGTGTGTTGCTCAAAGTAGACTAGCCGATGCACGCAATACGTCTTCGTAAATCCGGCAATGACCCCCATACGATGTTCGTACACACGTCGAATTAAATTGTTGGTCACTCCGATGTAGAGCGTTCCGCCCAGCCCGCTGGCGAGGATGTAGACCCAGTAGTAGCGCTCGGCGCTCATTGCAATAATTCGGAGTATACTGGATCATCCGCCTTCGCGGATGATGACAGTTTGCATTCTTTTTGATAGAGGACGGGACGAACTGCTTCGCCTTGGCTGCGCTCCCATCGAAAGGACGGGCGAGTTTCACTCCAGCTCGACGGTGGCAAAATCCGCCGGCAGGATGACTTCGAGCAGTTCGCAATCGTCTGAATAATCCAACACGGTGTGCTTGATCCTGGGCGGCTGCAGCCAGCAGCTGCCCTCGCGCATGGTGACGATGCCGGCACCGTCATACTCGCCTTTGATCCAGCCTTTGAGCACATAGACCATCTGGAATTCGACGTCGTGATAGTGCCGTTTCGACACCTCGGCCGGATCGCAGGGCGGAATCATCCGAATGACATGGGCGCGCGCCAGGCCGTTGGTCGCCGCGGCGATGCCGAGATCGCGATAGTGGGCGTAGCGGCGCAGTCCTGGTTCGAACGCAGACGCGTGGTGATGGCTGGCAACGAATTTTTGCGTGTGCGGCGGCGCTTTCGGCTTTTGCTTGGGCTTTTGTTTGGGCTTTTGCTTGGCCTTGGTTTTGGTCGCGGTCGCAACGTGGCGCCGCGCCGCGGTCTTGCGGGCGGCGGCCCGGGGCTTGCGCGCCGCCGCAGCGGCCGGCGCCCTCGCGGCTTTTCGCATGTGCCTGGCCATGGGTTGTCCCTTTCGCTTGGCGAACCCAACCGTATCACACCGGCTTCGGCCGGCGCAGCAGCGAACCGCAGGCGAGCAGCACGGCGGCCACGAAAATGACCGGAAAGACCACCTCGTTGACGGCAGTCCAACCGTAGCGCGCCAGCAGCGCACCGGAGGAGAACGAGCCGACCGCCATCACGCCGAATATCAGAAAGTCGTTGAACGCCTGGACCTTGTTGCGCTCATGCGGATCGTGACACTCGGTGACCAGTGCGGTGGCGCTGATGAAGCCGAAATTCCATCCGATGCCGAGCAGGATGAGGCCAACCCAGAAATTCCACAGCGCGACGCCGAGGAGGCCGACGATGGCGGCGGCGACAATCAGGCTCAGTCCGATCGCCATGATCTTGCGCACGCCGAAGCGCAGGATCAGCGTGCCGGTCATAAAGCTCGGCGCGTACATGCCGAGCACGTGCCATTGGATGCCCAGCGCCGCGTCGTTCACCGAATGATTGCACATGACGATCGCCAGCGGCGCCGAGGTCATGACCATGTTCATCATCGAATAGCTGGCGAGCCCGCATACCACCGCGACGATGAATTTCGGCTGCACCACGATCGCGGCGAGCGGCCGGCCGTCGGCCAGCGAATGCGACACCTGGGGCCGCGGAATGCGCAGGAAGACCAGCACCAGAGCCGCCAGCGCGGCGCAGACCGATTGTCCGATATAGGTCGCCGCAAACAGATAGGCCGGCCACAGCCCCTTGGTGAAAATGACCAGTTGCGGCCCGATCAGCGCGGCAAAGACACCGCCGGCGAGCACCCAGGCCACGGCTTTGGGCCGGAATGTCGCGCTCGCCGTATCGGCGGCGGCGAACCGGTACGATTGATGCGCGGCGGCGTAGAGGCCGCCGCACAACGTGCCGAGCAGCAGCAGGCCGAACGATCCGCGCAGCATGGCGGCGCAGGAGATGAGGCCCGACAGGATGCCAAAGGCCGATCCGGTTTGCAGGGCGAAACGTCGCCCGCAGGCTTTCGCCAGCATGCCGACCGGCAGCGTCCCGGCCCACATCCCGACCACCATGACGGAGACCGGCAGCGTCGCCAGCGCCGGATCGGGCGCCAGCATCGAGCCGACGATCCCGGCGGTCGCGTTGATGACGGTATTGTTGCCGCCGGCGAGCGCCTGCGCCACCGCGAGCACCAGCGCATTGCGCGCGGCCAGCCGGTCGTCGGTGATGTCGAACGCTGGCTCGGCGATGACCGCCATGAGGCGCTACCAGTCTCTGCAAAACCTGCCGGATTCAGAACCTGATGGCACCGTCGTGCCGGATCACAACGGCGCGCGCCTCGTCCGGCACATGGGCGCCCAGTTGCCCGAGCGCGGCTTGCGTCTCCTCGATGAGGATATCGATGACATGGCCGGGACCGGCTTCGCCGAGCGCGCCGAGGCCCCAGAGAAAGGCCTTGCCGGCAAATGCCGCGGCGGCGCCGAGCGCGTAGGCGCGGACCACGTCGGTGCCGCTGCGGATGCCGGAATCCAGCATCACGGTGGCGCGCTTGCCGACCTGCCGGACGATCGCCGGCAGTGCATCGATCGGCGCCGGCAGCGCCTCGATCTGGCGGCCGCCATGGTTCGACACGAACAGGCCGTCGACGCCGAGCGATACCGCCTTCTCGGCATCGTCCGGATGCAAAATCCCTTTGACGACCAGTGCGCCCTGCCAGCGGTCGCGATATTGGGCGACCTCCTCCCAGGTGAAGGCACCGCCCATTTCGCGCCGCGCAAAGGCGACCATGTCGTTGATCGATACGTCGCCCGCATAGGCGCGCAGATTGGAAAAGCGCGGAATGCCGTTCTGGCGCAGCGCCATGGTCCAGGCCGGCGACAGCGCCATCTGCATCAGCTTCCTGACGTCGACCTGAAAGGCTCCGCCCAGCCCGACCACCACTTCGCGGGCGCGCGTGGTGCGCACCGGCACGTCGAGCGTCAGCACCAGCGCGTGACAGCCGGCCGCCTGGGCGCGCCGCACCAGATCGAAGCCGATGGCGTGGTCGTTGCGGGCTGCCCGATAAAGCTGGAACCAGAATACGTCCGGCGCAATTTCGGCGATCCGTTCGATCGTCGAACAGCCGACGGTGCCGAGCGTATAGGGAATGCGGGCTTGCTGGGCGGCGCGGGCGAGATATTCGTCGGCGCCGGGCCAGACGATCGCCGGGCCGCCCATCGGCGCAATGCCGATCGGCGCGGCATAGCGGCGGCCGAACAATTCCACCTCGCAGGGCGGCAGCGACGGCATCACGCCGTAGCGCGGCACCAGTTCCACGGCGTCGAGCGCGGCCCAATTGCGCCTGATGCCGGCGTCGTCCTGGCCCGAGCCGCCGTCGCAATATTCGAAGGCGAAGTGCGGCAAGCGCCGGCGGGCGGCGCGGCGCAGGTAGTCGATGGTCGGATAATGGCGATACAGCGCGGCATAGCGTGGATTGGCAGTCCTGCCGGCAGGCCTCACCTTGCCTCCCCCGCTTGCGAGGGAGGCAAGGGTGGCGGCGGCGCCACGACGGCCGTCGTATCGTGCATGAGCGTTCCTCCTGGAGCGCATTATAGCCACGGCGCGAAGCCGCTAGAAATGGCTGTACGACGGCCGCGCAAAGCCGAGCTGTTTTCCATTGTGGAGAAAGCTAGCGCCCTGCCCCGCCGCAATGCGCCCGATCTCCGCCACCGACACGCCCGCCGCCAGCGCGGCGGCGCGGAAGCCGGCGAACTTCTCCGGCGCCAGCGTCAGGACAATCTCGTAATCGTCGCCGCCGCTGAGCGCGGTTTCAATGAGCGCCGGCTCGGCGGCGATCGCCGCGCGCGCCGCCTCCGACAACGGCACGCGGTCGACGTCGATCGCGGCGGCGACGCCTGAAGCGCGGCACAGCTTGGCAAGGTCGCCGGCCAGACCATCGGAGACGTCCATCGCCGCGGCCGCGTTCTGCAGGACCGCTTCGGCGAGCGCGGTGCGCGGCTCGGGCAGCAGATAGCGTTGCGCAAGGTGCGCGCTCATCGCCTCCGACAGGCGCCAGCGCCTGCCCAGACCAGCGTCGCGGCGCAGCACGAGGCCGAGCGCGGCGTCGCCGATCGTTCCGGTCACCACCACGCTGTCGCCCGGCCTGGCGGTCGCGCGGCGGACCATCCTGCCCTGCGGCACGGCGCCGAAGGCGGCGATCGACACCGACAGCGGGCCTGGCGTGTGATCGGTGTCGCCGCCGAGCAACGGACAGCCATAGCGCTCGGAATCCTCGCCGAGGCCGGCGGTGAAGGCCGCAAGCCAGGCTTCGTCGATGGCGCCCGGCAACGCCAGCGCCAGCAGGAAGCCGAGCGGCCGGGCGCCCTTGGCGGCGAGATCGGACAGGTTCATGCGCAACGCCTTGCGGCCGATGCTTTGCGGCGGATCGTCGGGAAACACATGCACGCCGGCAATGACGCCGTCGGTCGTCAGTACGACGTCGCAGCCGGGTGGCGGCGTCAGAACCGCCGCATCGTCGGCGAGGTCAAAGGCGCCGGGATGCTTGGCCAGCGGACGGAAGTAGCGCGCGATCAGGCGTTCCTCGGCTGACGTCGCATCGTCGGGCGCGGCCATGGCCTTGAGTTCCACTACCTACTAGCCGCCGGCGAACTCGCCGGCCCGCAGCTCATGCGCGAGTTGGTCGAGCACCGCGTTGACCATTCCGGTTTCCGCTCCATCGACGAAGGCGCCGGCAACATCGACATATTCGGACATCACCACCCGGGCCGGCACATCGGGCCGGCAGGCGAGTTCGTAGGCGCCGGCGCGCAGCACGGCGCGCAACACCGCTTCGATGCGCTTGAGCGGCCAGCCGCGCGACAGCGCCGCGTCGATGCGCGGGTCGAGCTCACTTTGTTCGCGGACCACGCCGCCGACGATGTCGCGAAAGTAAGCGGCTTCGGCCGGCCGGTACTGCGCGCCCTCGACCTCGCCGCCGAGCCAATGGCTCTCGAACTCGGCCATGATCTCGTTGAGGCCGGTTCCAGCCAAATCCATCTGGTACAGCGCCTGCACGGCGGCGAGCCGGGCCGCACCGCGCTTGTTGGCCTTGCGCGCTTCGCTTGGCGTGGGGTTGGCCATCTCAGCGCTTTCCAAGTCGTTGCTTGAGGCCAACGAGCGCCAGCGCCGCGCGCGCGGCATCGCCACCCTTGTCCTGCTCGTCCAGGCGTGCCCGCGCATAGGCCTGGGCCTCGGTATCGACGGTGATGATGCCGTTGCCGATCGGCAGCCGGCGCGCCACCGACAGTTCCATCAAGCCGCGCGCCGATTGATGCGACACGATCTCGAAATGGATGGTATCGCCGCGGATGACGCAGCCCAGCGCGACGGCGCCGTCGTACGGCCGGCGCCGGCGCACCGCCGCGTCGGTGGCGATCGCGATCGCGGTCGGGATTTCCAGCGAGCCCGGCACGCTGATGCGATCGACCGCCGCTTGCGCGGCCTCCAGCGCCTTCATGGCGCCGGCCAGAAGCGCGTCGGCGACGGCGTCGTAAAAGCGCGCCTCGACGATGAGGATGCGCGCGCCCTTGCGGACGCTGTCATCACGCTTGCCTTGCCGCGGCCCGGCCATCACCACGCTCCAGTTGCGCGCGGTGGTACCAAGCGCGGGCGGCGCGAACAAGCGTGCTATCCGTGCCGCGGCGCCGCCTGCAGGAGCCGCGCGGCATAGCGCGCCATTTGATCGACTTCGAGATTGAGCCGCGCCCCCGGCTGCAGCGATCCCAATGTCGTGACCTGCAGGGTATGCGGAATGATCAGCACGGAAAACGTATCGCCTTCGACCGCGTTGACCGTGAGCGAGATGCCGTCGAGCGCAACCGAGCCTTTGGGCGCGATGAAGCGGGCCAGCGCATCGGGAACGCGCAAGGTCAGAGCCATGGAGTCGACGAAATCATCGCGCGCGATCAGTTCGGCGATGCCGTCGACATGGCCGCTGACGAGGTGGCCGCCAAGCTCGTCACCGAGGCGGAGCGACCGTTCGAGGTTGAGCCGGCTGCCGCGCCCCCAGGATGCGGCCGTGGTCATCCGCAGCGTCTCGGCTGCCGCGTCGACTGCGAAACTCGACCGGTTACCGGTGCGGCCGCGGCCAACCACGGTCAAGCAGATGCCGGAGCAAGCGATCGAGGCGCCGATATCGATGGTGTCCGGATCATAGCGGCAGGCGATGGCGACGCGGCGGAGGCCCGCCGCTTTCTCTTCGACGTCAAGCACTTCACCTAAGTCGCTGATAATGCCAGTGAACATGTGGGTCACTCACGCCCTGCCATGCGCTCATAGACGTCCTCCCGGTCGGATCCGACCGGTTCGCCTGACACCCGCCTGAGCCGTCCAGTCAGCGTCGCCATGGCTTGCGGCGCAAGGGCTTCGATGCCGCCCGGACCGATCAGATTCGGTCCGTGAAACAGGATCGCCTCGTCGACCAGATCGGCGGCGATGAACGCGCCCGCAAGCGTCGGGCCGCCTTCCACCATCAGCCGCGTCATGCCCTTTGCGGCCAGAACCTCGAGCACGTCCTTGAGGTCGAGCGGGTCGGCGCTTTGCGGCGAGCGCAACACCGCCACGCCATGGGCGAGCAGGATGTCCTCGGCCTGTTGCGGCGACTTCTGGCCGGTAACCACCCAGACCGGCGTGTCATGCGCGCTGCAAACCAGGCGCGAGTAGAGCGGCAGGCGCAACATGCCGTCGAGCACGATGCGCACCGGTGAATTTTTTGCCATGCCGGGCAGCCGGCAGGTCAGCATGGGGTCGTCCGCAAGTGCCGTGCCGATCCCGATCATGATGGCGTCGCTGTGCGCCCGCATGAGGTGGACGCGATCGCGCGCCGCCTCGCCGCTGATGGCAACGGGTTTGCCGCCGGCCGCGCCGGCTTTGCCGTCGGCGGACATGGCAAGCTTGAGGGTGACATGGGGGCGGCCGTCGCGCATGCGCCGGATATGGCCGGCGTGGTCACGCCGCGCCGCGTCGGCGCCGACCCCGACCTCGACGGCAATGCCCGCGGCGCGAAGCCGGGCATGGCCGGCGCCCGCGACCTCGGGATTGGGATCTTCCAGCGCCGACACCACCCGCGCCAGTCCCGCCGCAATGACCGCATCGGCGCAAGGCGGCGATTGGCCGTGATGCGAGCACGGCTCCAGCGTGACGTAGAGCGTCGCGTCGCGCGCCGCGCTTGCGGCACGGCGCAGGGCCTCGATCTCGGCATGCGGCCGACCGCCGGGTTGCGTCCAGCCGCGACCGACGATGGCGCCGTCCTTGACGATCACAGCACCGACCGCGGGATTCGGCCAGGTCCTGCCCAGTCCGCGCCGGCCGAGCGCCAGCGCCAGCGCCATGAATCGGATATCAGCGCTGTGCGCCACGGCCGCGTCCCATCATGAATTGTACCGAATCAACAGTTCGGTTGGCTGCGCCAGGTAGCTGCGCCAAATAGCTGCGCCAAATAGCTGCGCCACCACCGGCGCCGGATGTCAGTCCGATGCGGCGCTCACTCCGCCGCCTCGTCGCCCGACAATTCCGCCAGCGCCGTCTCGAAATCCTTGGCCTCGCGGAAATTGCGATAGACCGAGGCGAAGCGCACATAGGCGACATCGTCAAGCTCGCGCAGATGCGCCATGACCGCCTCGCCGATGGTTTCCGACGAAATCTCGCTCTCGCCGAGGCTTTCCAGCTCGCGAACGATTTTCGAGACCAACTGGTCGACCCGCTCGGGCTCGACCGGCCGCTTGCGGCAGGCGATCTGCACCGAGCGAAGCAGCTTGTCGCGGTCGAACGGCACCCGCCGGCCGTTGCGCTTGATGACGACCAGCTCGCGCAACTGGACCCGCTCGAAAGTGGTGAAGCGGAAATGGCAGGTCTCACAGATGCGGCGGCGGCGGATGACGGAAGAATCCTCCGTCGGCCGTGAATCCTTGACCTGGGTATCGAGGCTTCCACAACTCGGACAACGCATCTTGCCCCCTTACCCCTCGTAAATCGGAAACCGGCCGACCAGTCGCCTGACTTTCTCCCGCACCCTGGCCTCGGTCGGCGCGTCGGCTTCGGCGCCGCTGTGTGACAGTGCGTCAAGCACCTCGGCAATCAGGTCTCCGACCTGGCGGAATTCGGCAATGCCGAAACCGCGGGTGGTGCCGGCGGGCGTGCCGAGCCGCACGCCGGACGTGACAAAAGGCTTTTCCGGGTCGAACGGAATGCCGTTCTTGTTGCAGGTGATGTGGGCGCGGCCGAGCGCCACTTCGGCCACCTTGCCGGTCAGGCGCTTCCTCCGCAGATCGACCAGCATGAGGTGGGTATCGGTGCCGCCGGAGACGATGTCGAGGCCGCGCACCTTGAGCGTTTCGGCAAGCGCCTTCGCATTCTCGACCACGTTCTTCGCGTAAAGCCTGAAGGACGGCCGGAGCGCCTCGCCGAACGCCACCGCCTTGGCGGCGATGACGTGCATCAGCGGGCCGCCCTGCATGCCCGGAAACACCGCCGAATTGAGCTTTTTCGCCAAGTCCTCGTCATTGGTGAGGATGGCGCCGCCGCGTGGCCCGCGCAACGTCTTGTGCGTCGTCGTCGTCACTACGTGCGCGTGAGGAAACGGACTCGGATGCACGCCGCCGGCCACCAGCCCGGCGAAGTGGGCCATATCGACCATCAGGTAAGCGCCGACTGCGTCGGCGATCTCGCGGAAACGGCGGAAATCGATGATCCGCGGATAGGCCGAGCCGCCGGCGATGATCAGCTTGGGCCGGTGTTGATGTGCGAGTTTCTCGACCTCCGCCATGTCGATGAGGTGGTCGTCGCGGCGCACGCCATAGGGCACGACCTTGAACCAGCGTCCCGACATGTTGACCGGAGAGCCGTGGGTCAGATGTCCGCCGGCGGCGAGATTGAGCCCCATGAACGTATCGCCGGGCTGCAGCAGCGCCAGGAACACCTCGGCATTGGCCGAGGCGCCGGAATGCGGCTGCACGTTGGCGAAGCCGCAGCCGAACAGCCGCGTCACCCGCTCGATCGCCAGCCGCTCGGCGATATCGACGAACTGGCAGCCGCCGTAGTAGCGCTTGCCGGGCAGGCCCTCGGCATACTTGTTGGTGAGCACCGAGCCTTGGGCCTCGAGCACCGCACGGCTGACGATGTTCTCCGACGCGATCAGTTCGATCTCGTCACGTTGGCGCCCGAGTTCCAGCGCGATGGCATCGGCGATTTCGGGATCGCTGTCGGCGAGCGAAGCCGAGAACAGGTTCTCGTTCGTCGCCTTCGCGCTGTGGGGTAACGACATGCCTCACTCCTGGCCGGAAGCCTGCTGGCGCGACGGCTCGCCGGCTAGCATACCGGCAAAGTGCCGCAAGGTCTTGCGACCTCATTGTAGTTGGGGTCTAGATTTAGGGTTGCACGGGGGGTTACGGCAAGCCTTATGGCGCCGTGAATTCACAGCAACGCGACTGCGAAAGGCAAAGCCTCAGGCAAAGCCATAGAGCGCGCGGGCATTGCCGGAATAGATCTGCTGGCGGCGCGCGTCGCCGAGGCTCTGCGGCACCGCCACGAACGGGTCATCGAAGTCCCAGTGCGGGTAATCGGACGAGAACAGGATGTGGTCGAGACCGATCGCCGCCATGATGTCGATCAGATGCGCCGGATCCTCCGGCTCTTCCATCGGCTGGGTCGTGACCCAGAAATGCTCGCGCAGGTATTCGGACGGCGGCCGTTTGAGGTGCGGCAGGCCCGACCGCATGCGCTGCCAATTGCGGTCGAGCCGATAGCCGAGGCTGGGAATCCAGCCGAAGCCCGCCTCGATGAGCACGATCTTCAGTTGCGGGAAGTTCTCGAACACGCCCTCCATGATCAGGCTGGTGACTTGCGCCTGGCAGGCGTTGGAGTGCTCGGTCATTTCCTCGACGTAGAACGACGGCCAGCCGGTATTGCTGGCGGCACGGCCGCTATAGCCGAACACGTGGACGCCGACCGGCAGCCCCGCCTCGCAGGCGGCCTCGTAAACCGGCCAGTAGCGGCGCCGGCCCATCAGTTCGCTGGTGCGCGTGAGCATCAGCACGTGGGCAAAGCGGCGATCGCCGGCGCGTTTGCGGATCTCGGCCCGTGAGGCGTCCGCGTCTTCGTACGGCACGATGAGCGAGGCCTTCAGCCGTGGATCGAGCGCATTCCAGTGATTGAGCTGAAATTCGTTGGCGGCGAAAGCGAGCGCGGCGCTGAATTCATCGTTCTGCTCGCCCTGCCCCGACGGCGACAGCGGATTCATCACGCCATAGTCGATGCCGTAAAAATCGAGGTGCTGCCGGCGCATGAATTCGTAGTTGCTGGCCGGCAGGCCGCCATCCGGCGGCCAGGAATCCCGCCGCGAAGCGAGCGGCTGGCCTTTGGGATAGGGAAAGCCTTTGACGTAGCCGTGGTGCGAGCGGGTGCCGTAGGTCTGGGCATAGTCCCACCAGCGATTGCTCAGATAAGGCCGCAAATCCTCCAGCGAGCTCTTCGGATGAATGTCGCAATCGATGATTTTGAACTTGGTGGCGCTTTTTTCCTTGGCGCTACGCTCGACCTGGCGGGCTTCGATGTTCATGGCGCGTCCTCCGTGGGGACTCTTGCAATTATAGCCCGAACAAGGGTCCGGCGAAATGAATGAAAGTTAGCGGAGATCGTCATTCCGGTACACCGGCCGCTCGCATTCCGGCGATCAAGCGCCGTCGATCGGCTTCTCGGCGGAATGGGTAATACTCGCATAGCTTGGTGATGGTGACGTTCGGATCGATTCCGAGATATGCGTTCAGCGCCCGTTTCGCCTCTTCGGCTTGGCCCCGCATGGCGTTGGATGCGATCGTCATCCGGAGAGCCGGCAGCCAGTTTGGCTTGACCCGCAGAGCCATCGCGGCCCAGCGCGCGGCTTCGTCGTCGCGTTCGGCAATGAAATGGGCGAAAGCCATGGCGCTTTGTGTAAGGAAAACACGAGGGTCGAGCGGATTGAGGCGAATTGCCTTGTTTAGGCTTTTAATCGCCCCGTCGGAATCGCCAGCGTAGCCGCGGACCCAACCGCTTCGCTGCCAGGCGATGGCCAAGTTTACATCCAGATCAAGGGCCCGATCGATGAGCAGCAATGCACGGTCAAGATCGCCAAAGAAGTATGCGTGCACGTGTCCCGCCCAACACAGCGCGACCGCGTCATCGGCGCCGATGTCGGCAGCGCGTTCGACCAGCCGAGTGATCTCCCTTTCATCGAATGTCGAGGCCCAGCCGTTCGCCTTGGCAAAATGGTGACACGAAGCAGCCAGCCCGTATGGGGTCGAAAAGTCGCCGTCTTTTGCTATTGCCGCGTTGAACAGCTGCAGCGCTTTGGCATTTTCCTCCGCCGTCCATCGATTCCAGCTGGCAAGTCCGCGAAGATAAAAATCGTAAGCCGCCAGATCGCCGGTCATGTCCAGCTTGGCGCGGTCGATCTCCGCCTTCTCCAGCCGCGGCGCAATCGCTCCGACAACGTTGGTAACGAGCTGATCTTGCAGATCGAAAATGTCGACCAAGTCACCGTCAAACCGGTTCGCCCACAAATGGCGGCCCGTCTCGGCTTCGATGAACTGCCCGGTCACGCGCACACGGTTGCCCGACTTGCGCACGCTGCCTTCCAAAACGTAACGGACGCCGAGCTCGCGAGCCACCTGCTTGGTGTCGACCGGCTTTCCCCTGTAAGTGAACGACGAGTTGCGGGCGATGACGAAAAAAGCCCGGTTGCGCGACAAGGCTGTGATGATGTCCTCGACGACCCCGTCGATGAAGTAATCCTGTTCTGGATCGACGCTGAGGTTTACGAAAGGCAGAACCACGATCGACGGCTTGTCGCCAATTGCGAGCGAAGGCTTGTGCGCGCCAGGCTCGGGACGACTGCACTCCTCCTCCCGGACGGCGCCCACAAACCGCAGACCTTTGCGCGGCAGCGTCTTGATCAGCCGTTGCATTTCGCCGGTGTCGCCGACTGCGCGCCGGGCCGCGTTGATCCGGTTAAACAGTGCCGATTCGGAAATGGCGCGCCCATGCCAGACCGACGCCAGGAGGTCGTCCTTGCTGACCACACGATCACGGTGCCGGATCAAGTGAACAAGGAGATCGAAGACCTGGGGCTCGATAGCCACAAGGTTGGTCCCCCGCCGTAGCTCGCGGCGATCGGTGTCGAGCGCACACTCATCGAACTCATAGCGCAAGATTTCTTCCCGCTCGTCATGCGGCGCCCTGCGGCGAGGGTAGCATAAGCCCTCCGAAGGAAAAATGGAGGGAAGGCTAAGTCAAAATTGAGAGGCCCTGAAAGACGCGAGGTTCGACCTTCGGTACGAGGCGCGGCAGCCGAACAGCGCCAAGGAGGAGGACGTGAATCTGCTCCCATTTGTTGTACGGGTTGCGATACCGGCCATCTGTGTCGTGGGGCTGCTGCTATCGCAGTCGACTGAGGCAGCGGAAGTGCAATACGTCGTCAAGCCCATTGCCGAGATGAAGGTTAAGCAACTCCCAAAGGGCCCGCTGTACTGGCGCGTCGAGAATTTTCCCACGCTGGATCAGGCCAAGGCCGCTGCGGGTGAGTACCGTTGGAACCCGGACACGGTGACCTACGACGGATGGCCGACCCTGACGGCTGAAGTCGCCGATAAAGCATGGCTGTTCACGCTTGGGCCGCAAGGTGCGACTACGCCCGGCGCAACCAAGCTGGCGGAGATCGGACCCATACCGGCCCTATCCGCGCCCGAGTACCTGCTGCGCGTCAACTACGGCAGCGGCCCGCCGGGAGCGAAGACACCGGTCCATTCGCATTCGGGCTCCGAGGCCTTCTACGTCGTCGCCGGAAAACTGGGCCAGCGGACGCCGGACGGCGTCAGCTACGTCGAGGCCGGCCACACCATGAACGGACACATGGCCGGGATGCCGATGGAAGTCTTCAACGGCGGCACCGCCGATCTGACCGCCCTCATCATGTTCGTGGTCGATGCCACCAAGCCATTCTCGGTGCCGGCCACATTGCCCTGACGGGCATGAGCGCCTTTGGGCGTCCATGATTGTCGATCGGCTGCATGTTGCTTTCGCCATCAAGCGAGGAACGCAATGAGACGCCTGACCACGACTATTCCGATTGTCGTCGCATGCTTGGGGATTGCCATTTCCGGTGCTGGCGCTCAAACCGCCAAGGACTTGGTTGGGACCTGGACTCTCGAATCGGACACCAGCACCACTGCAGACGGTCGGACAATTCAGCCGTTTGGCCCGCGGCCGAACGGAGTGGCGATATTCGACGGCGCCGGCCACTTCGCGATCATCAACTCGCGCCCCGATCTTCCGAAGTTTGCGTCAAACGACCGGATGCGCGGCACGCCGGAGGAGAACGAAGCAATCGTACATGGGAGCTTCGCCTTCTTTGGCACCTACTTAGTGGCGGACGGCGTAATTATCCAACACATTGAAGGTGGCACTTGGCCGGCCTGGACTGGAACCGACCAGAAGCGAACTATCACTTCCTTTACGGGTGATGAACAGACGTGGACTACCGTTCCATCCTTCGGCGGACGAAGTGAACTTCATTGGAAACGTATTAAATAACCTGCTCAACGCACTTGTTCTGACCCGAGGCTGTGTCAATCCGCTTGGGTGGCGGTCAAACGCCAAATCCGTGGCGTACCTCACCACCACCTTCGATGAGATGATCGAATGGCATTGCGGCGTGTTGCAGTGCAATTTGTCGCCTTCACCTGAGCGAGGCTGAAGGCCTTGGGCTAGCTGAAGGCCTCGGGCTAATTGGCGTTGACGTTCTGCACCGTCCATGTAGTCCCGACATTGCCGATCCCGACCGACGACGACACAGCGGATCCGTTCATCTCCCACACCGCGAGGTCGCCGGCGCTGTCGATGAGCAGAATGTCGCTCTTGCCGTCGCCGTTGTAGTCGCCGATCTGGGCGACCGACCAGTTGCTCGGCAGTGCGGCGACGGTCGCCGCCGATGCGACCTGGCTGCTAGCATTGGTAAACCAGATCGACAGCGTGCCGGTGTTGGTGTCGCGCCAGAGAATGTCGGTGTTGCCGTCGCCGTCGAAATCGCCCAGCCCGACGATCTGCCAGTTGCTGGAGACCGTGCCGAGAGCGACTGACGTTGCGACTTGCGCTCCGTTCATGACCCAGACGGCCAGGTCGCCGGCGCTGTCGCGCCAGAAGATGTCGCCCACGTCGTCGTCGCCGACGATGGTCCAGTTCGTCGGCACATTGCCGAGACTGGCGCTCGACGTCACCGTGCCGCCGTTCATGAACCAGACCGCCAGGTCGCCGGCGGTGTCGCGCCACAAGAGGTCGCCATCGCCATCGAAATTGAGATCGCCTGTGCCGTAGAGCGTCCAGTTGCTTGCTACAGTGCTGACGGCAGCAGCCGAAGCAACCGAAGCGCCGCTCATCAACCACATCGAGACATTGCCGCTCGAGTCGCGCCACACCATGTCGGCGTTGCCGTCGCCGTTGAAATCCTGCTGGCCGATGATGGAGAATGTGCCGGGCACGGCACCGAGGACGGCCGACTGGGAGACTGCGCCGCCATTCATCAGCCATGCCGCGACCGCGCCGCCGGTGTTCCGCCACAGAATATCGCTCTTGCCGTCGAAATTGAAATCGTGGGTGACGAACTGCGGCTGGCAGGCGGCGCCGATATTGCTGTCGCAGTACTGGGCGATGAAGGCGATGGTTTCATTGGGCGGCGTGGTCGGAGTCGTCGCCTGGCCGCCCATGAACTGACCATCGGGCGAAATGCCGGTCACCGCTACAATCTTGATCCCAGTCATATTGACGCCTGCGGCACTCAACAGCGCCGTGAGGTCCTGCATGCCGCCCGCCTGTGTCCAGCGGAAGCCGTGGGTGTCGGTGCCCCAGTCGTAGCCGAGATTGCCGAGCGTCAAGGGCCGCGGCGCCGAAATGCCGACCACGATCTTGCCGTTGTCGCTCAGGCCGACCGCCGCGGCGTCGTCATCGCCTTCGCCGGATAGGGCGCCGATGTTGACCATTCCGGTTGCCTGCGTCCAACGGAATGCGGCGGAATTGTCGGAGCCGAGCCCGGCCTGGCCGACCACGACGCTTGCGTCGTCGGTGATGGCGGTCGCCACCGACGGCGCGCCGTTGAAGGAACCCAGGTTCTGGAAACCGTTCGTTTGCGTCCACAGGAATGCGCTGCGCGGTCCGGTCGGGAAATCGCTGTTGCCGACGATGGTGCTGCCGTCGCCGCTGATGCCGAAGCCGCGGGAGAAGCCCGTGGCACCGTTGCCGGAGCCGAGATCGACGATTCCCCCGGCTTGGGTCCATTTGAACGCGTGCTGCGTCGTGCCGTTGTTGAAGTCGGAAAAGCCGGCGACGATCTCGCGGTTGTCGCTGACGTCGGTGGCGTTCGAGAAGGCATTGGCGTTGCCGGGATCGAGCGTGCCGAGAATGACGGGATTGCCGGCCGCCGGGTTCCAAACGGTCGCCTGCTCGGGTCCCACACCATCGCTCGAATTCGTTCCGACGATGAGCGAATCGATCACCTGGTTGGACCCAAAGGTCCCGCCCGCATTCGGCGCATGCGGGGCGATCGGACGAGCGAAACACATACCCAGTCCCAGGGCCGGCGCCGGCAATTCCACCGAACTAACTATTTTTCCCTTCCCGTTATATCTCGCAGCGGCATAGTGGGGTTTACCGGTATCGGGGTCGATCGTATACCCAGCCTGATCAACCCATTTGCCTCCGGCAGGGGTAATCCGACAATTCAAGACCAAAGTCCCCGTCGGGGTTATCCCAAAGGCCTGAAATTCAGCTGCCCGGGCTTCGGATACCGAGAACGGTGCGAGTGCCGCTGAGACGAGCGTTGCCAGGGCGAGCACCGAGGGACAGGGCAAGCTCCGCTGCCTTTTCCCGATCCGGATTGTTGGCTGACCGACGCGCCTTCGGCGTGACCGAGCTTCTGCCACGGTAACCCTCATCAAGCTCAAACGGCGTGTGTCGATTCAGTGTTCGGCCTCTGGTAATCTGGTGCCGAACCTCGGCTTCCACGCTCGCGAGGCCCAACACACTTTTTACGCGATTATTTTGACCGTGAAAAGACTGGGCGATGCGCACTTTGGCGCTTCGCGTCGACCTTGGAGCGTCCGCCGTTCAGTCGCCTACCGGCGAATAGCGCGGGCATGGCGAACTGACGCGTACCTCCGCCTGCTAAACCTCGATTATGCGGTCGAGGTAAAGTTTCCAGTTGCCCCGCGGCGGGGTGTGTCCCGACAGCCAGGTGCCGGTGACCTTGCCTTCCCAGGCGACGGGCAGCACCATGCCGCGCAGGAACCGCGCCGCCATCTGCGGCGAGCTCCAGGCGATCACGGTGTCCGAGCCGGTCTCCCACCAGGCATCGCCCGGCGCCAAGTCGCGGTGCGACTCGGCGTCCTGCTGGACGTTGAAGGTGCCCTCGATGAGGCAGCGAATACCTGGCCCCGGATGCTGATGCCGGTCGGCGATGCGGCCGGCGGCGCTGATGATCTGGTCGAGCCGAAACAGCCAGCGCGTGCCTTCCGGCATCGCCAGACTGGTGATCAGGCGCGACATGCGCAGGCTGGAAAACACGCCGTCTCCTTGCAGCAGCCGCGGCGCGGCGTTCGGCGGCGCCAGCTCCCAGCGCCAGAGCTGGCTCCATTCGCCGGCCGACTGCAACGCCAGCGGACCATCGCAGGAGGTCGCCGCATCGGCGCTTATCGCTTGGTCGTTGATCACCGCGCGGCCGTGCCGCACGTACAGCAAGCGGTGCGCCGGCGCCAATGGCGCGGCGGTCGCGCCGCCGGCGCCGATCTGGTCGTGGTAGAGATTCAACGCGAAGGGCATCGCCAAAACGCAGGGTGGGTTGAGCGGCAGCGAAACCCACCAGTGGAGTGCAAGGGATTGCTGGTTTCGCTACCGCTCAACCATCCTACAATTTCGTCTCGGCCGGAATGGCGGGAGCGCCGAGGCCGTCGCGGCCGTAGATGTCTTCGCGGAATTGCACGACGCCGTCGGATGCCGACCACGCCGTAACGTAGACCCAGTGCAGCGGCACCGGTTTGGTCAGATTGACGTTGACCTGGTCGCCGGACTTGATCGCCGCATCAATGCGATCGGACGACCAGCCTTTGGTCCCGTCGAGCAGCCAACCGACCAAATAGCGGACATTTTGCACGCGAACGCAGCCCGAGGAATCGTAGCGAAAATCTTCACCGAACAGGTTTTTCAACGGGGTGTCATGCATGTAGACGCCATACGGGCTGGGGAAGTTGATGCGGATTCGGCCGAGCGAGTTGGCATCGCCAGGATCCTCCCGAAACGTGTAGCGCACCGCGTCTTCCGAGTACCAGTTGATTTGCGAGGGCTGCACCTCCTTGTGGCTTGGGTCGTAGATGCGGATATGGTTTTGTGTCAGATAGTCCGGCTTGTCCTGCATGAGCGGGATCAAGTCCTTTCGCACAATGGAGACCGGCACGGTCCAAAACGGATTGAAGTTGACCTGCATTATTTTGCTGTTGATGTCAGGCGACGGCCGATCCGGTTTTCCCACGACCGCGGTATGGCGCGATACGGCGACATCGTTCTCGATCGCTTCGACGCGCGCCGCCGGAATATTGACCACCACATAGCGCGGGCCGAGATTCGTCGTCAGCGTCTTCAACCGCTCGATGTTGACTTTAAGCTGATCGCGCCGCGTCGCCGCCGACACATTCATGGCATTGAGAGTTGAGCGGCGCACCACACCGTCGATGGTCAGGCCGTGGCGGGCCTGGAACCGCCGCACCGCGCCCTCGACATAGGAATCGTAGATGTCGTTGCCGACCGCGCTGGCGCTGGGATCGAGGTCGCCGGAGACCGCGAGCCGGGTGCGCAGGCCGACGACGCCGGGGTGGCGCATGCCGACGCGCAATTCGTCGACCTGGGGGACCAGCGGCCAGCCGCCGCGGTCGACGATGCCGTCGTAGGTCGCGATCGCCTTCTGGGTGAACGCCTCGGTCGCCGGCGACAACGTCGCCGCCGTGGCCTTCGGCATCCGTATGGTGCGGGACGCCTGATCGAAGCCCTCGCCAAACTGACCGTTGCCGTCGTCGATCAAGGCGTCGAGGGCCGCGTCCTCGGCGCTGGCGCGGCGAGCCAGAGCGCCGGTCAGCACCGCGGCGCCGGCAACCTGCTTGAGAAAACGGCGCCGATCGAGCCCGTTCGGGCTGCCGTTGCGCGTCCCCATGAGGCGCTTGTTCATGTCGTGATCCCCTCGGCGTGTCGACTTAGCACGCAAGATGCGTGCCGCCAAAGGACTGCCTCCCCGCCCGCGGCGTCGCCCGCAGTTTCGGCTATGGCACGCGGCCGGCAAATTTATGACCGCGCCACGGTGAATTGGCCGACGTAACGGCCGAGCCGGTCGCGCCGCCGGGTGTTACACTGCGAAATCATCGACGCGGTAATCGCCCGTAGCATTCCGGGGGAGCGACCATGGGTCTGATCAGGCTGATTGCGGCACCGCTGCGAACGATCGTGCGGTTTCCGCTGTTTCAGCTTGCAGTCGTGGTTGCCATCGTGCTGTTGCTGCAGGCTGCCGCCGACAATTCGATATTCGGCAAAATCTTCGACGGCCTCGACAAGCTGGTCGCCGCCACGGTTGCGTTGTCGTCGCAACTCTTCGAGGTCAAATCCTTCACCAGGTCGGGGCTCACGGCGGGCCTGATGATCGGCTACGTGTATTTGGCCTGCCTGTTGATCCTGTTCATGCTGCGGATCGCCGCCATGGCCGTTGTCGATCTTGTCGGTTGGAGCAACGCTTTCGGCCTGCGCAACACCATCGCGCGCGAGCGCGGCATCGCCGCTTATCGCGCCTGGGTGCCGTTGGAGAGAATTCGGCCGACCAACGTTCCCCAAGCGCAATGGGAGGAGAGTTTCGCATGGCCCGCCGATAATCGGCCGCCGTATCCGCCACTGGCACAACGGGCGTGGCGCGGCTTGTTGAGCTATGCCGTCGTGGTCCTGGGCTTGGCGGTGCTGCTGCAGGTCTTTTCGCCGTTTCCGGTGCTGACCTGGCTTGGCAGGCTGACACAGCGCCTGATCGGCTGATGCCGCGGCCGGGCCATGCGATCCGGCGACAAAAAAGGCCCCGGCATTGGCGCCGGGGCTTTGAGTTGCCAGTACACCGAAGGCTCTGGCGGAGAACCGCTCCTTATCAGAGCCGGTAGAGAATTTGATCGGTCCAGAAGCGCTCGAGCCGGTGCAGCGCCTTGTTGAGGACACTGAACTCGTCGGCATTGATGCCGCCGACCTGTTCCACCGTGCGGACGTGTTTCTGGTAGAGCGCGTCGACGGTGTCGCGGACTTCGCGGCCCTTGTCGGTCAGCTTGATGCGGACCGAGCGGCGGTCGACCCGGGAGCGCTGATGATCGAGAAATCCCATCTCGACCAGCTTCTTGAGATTGTAGGAGACGTTGGAGCCGAGATAGTAGCCGCGCGTGCGCAATTCGCCGGCGGTCAACTCCTTGTCGCCGATATTGTAGAGCAGCAGCGCCTGCACCGAATTGATGTCGGCGCGGCCGCGGCGGTCGAACTCGTCCTTGATGACGTCGAGCAGACGCCGATGCAGGCGCTCGACCAAGGTCAGCGCCTCCAGATAGTGCGGCCGGATATGGTCGAAGCGCGCCTCGCGGTCGGCGGGCTCGACCGTCTTGACGACGGCTTTCATGTTGACGCCTTTCCCAAGTCACTTTTGTTTATCGTCGACGGGCCCTGTCTCCCGCCGTATGCCGGGACATTAGCCGTCAGGGTCTAAGATCAGTTTAAATAACACGCTAAAAATACGGTTTATTCGCTGTTCGGGCGGCGGGAATTGCGCGTAAACATGCAGCGAATTGCTGGAGGATTTGTTCACCGTGTTGGCCGCGTTGGGGGCCATGGTAACCGCTGAAATGCGACTTTCTATCGGGTCGGGGCGGGGTCGCGCCGCCAAGGTCGCCGATTGGGGCCCCGGTTTGCTCGGCGACTATCGGCATCGATGACGCCCTGGAGGACGATCGCACAAAGCGTCTGCACGCTGAACAGCAGCGGCGCCAAAGAAGTCGCTTCGCTTTCGATCGGCCCTGGGGCGCGGCTGCTTTCGCTGGCGCGCGGCGCTTAACTGCGCGGATTCCTCATTTTGAATTTCGCAGCTTTCTTTTATCAGCCGCGTCGAATTTGATGCCGATCGCTCGGGGGTGCGTCCCTGGTCGGACAGCAATGCTGACTACACGGCGCGCAGAATTTCCTTGGTCCGCTCAATAGCGGTTTTAGAAATCGCTTGGTATGCGGGTTTGATCGTTAGATCAGCAATTGCTTGGTTTACAAAGTCGGGGTTAAGCTTCTCAATCACGGAAATCGTCTTAATTACTTCGTCCTTGTATGATTTTAGTTCGCTAATAATCGAGTCAGCATGCGCATTACCTCCTGCTGCGATGTCGAAGATGTCACGCGGCTGTATGCTTGATCCACGATGATAGATTTTTTTGGTAATGATCTCTGGAATTGTCTCTAGTTGAACAGATTCGCCTTCGATTGTCATTGATACTGTTGGCGTTGATGTCAACGAGTCCGCAACGATAAAATCCATCTCCCCAATATTCTCAAACACCAATTTTAGAGATTTGGCACCGTCGCCTTTGTAATCGGTAGGCTGCATTTCGAAAATGAAGTCGTGCGTTTTAGGGTCCAAGAACGGAAGCAGCTGTGGATCAGATAGAAAAATATCCACATCATGACTTTCACGATGATCAATTTGAAGCATCATCGCTGTGCCGCCGCCGAACGTCCAATTGTCGATGATGGTTTTATTCGCGTTCACTTGACGAATGAGCGAGCGGGCTTCCCGGAATAGCCGGGCCCATTTTACTGCCCGCTTGAAGTGGTCACGCCGCGAGCGGGTAGGAAGCGCCAGAATAAGCGGCAAAAGCCTTTGCGGCGGCTACAAGCTCAGGTTCAGTAATTTCGAATAGGCCAGCGAAACCCACTTGCAATGCGGGGTCGACATCGCCAAAAAACACGGACATGTGCCCCGCCACCGCTTTAGCTGCAGCCCGATTCTTCAAACAATAGACAAGCTGTTGCGCGTCTAGCTTCTTGCTGTGAGGCGCATTTACAGTGGTCAAAACGAGAGCCGGGCTCATATCAATACCTCAACGTCCCTCGACCATTAGATTGGGCCGATGATCAGTGTTGTCAATAAGTTATTCCACTACGCTCTCAATGAGACCAAATCATGGGATTGTTGGAGCAATGGATGCTGTTCCTATGCCGCACGGAGCAACGCGGCGAGCCGCTGGTATCAATATGGTGGGGGAGGTAGGACTCGAACCTACGAAGGCGTAAGCCAGCGGATTTACAGTCCGCCCCCTTTGCCACTCGGGACACTCCCCCTGACGTCTCACAGAGTTTGGCGGGACGTGAGGAAACGGCAATTGCCCGCGCGCGGCGGGCAATTCCGTGGGCCGTGGTTATGGTGGCGCGATAACGCAGTGTCAACCGCCGGGAAGGCCGGTTTCTCCGGCCCAGGGCGGCGTTGCGGGCCGACGGTTCAGGGCGTGCGCGGCACCAGCGCGATCCGAAACTCGCCGTAGTGCTTGCGCAGCGCCATGCGCACCACGACGATCATCCAGACGATGCCGATCACCAGCCCGAGGATTGACGTCGCCACGGTGAGGACCGACGCCGGGACCCCGACAAGGGCACCGATGAACCCGATGATAAAGCCGACGACGCCGCCGATGATCGCCGCTCCCACGACGCCCCGCCAGGCGATCAACCACCACACGCCGATGGCGCGCGACCAGGTCGGTTCGAGTTCCTGCATGATGCCCCTTATCGAGAATATTGTCGGCGCAATGTGCCATTGCGGATGACAGCGCGATAGCCCGTTGCTATCGGCCATGCCATGACAAACCCGCGCGACAGCCGAGGCAGGCGGCGATTTCCGGGCCGCGACCGCACCGACCTCGGCCGGCCGATGCACCGCGAGCGCGCACCGGACGGGCCGGTCGTGTTGTATGGCTGGCACACCGTGACGGCGGCGCTGGCCAATCCCGCGCGCCACATCCGCCGGCTGCTGGCAACCGAAAATGCGGCGCGGCGGCTCGCCGAGGATGGTATCGCGGTGCCGACAGCGCCGGAACTGGTACGGCCCGGCGCCATTGCCGCAAGGCTGACGCCTGATGCCGTGCACCAGGGGCTGCTCGCCGAAGCCGATCCCCTGCCCTCGCCCGATATCGAGGACCTCCCCGCCGCGGGCATCGTGCTGGTCCTCGATCAGATCACCGATCCGCATAATGTCGGGGCGATCCTGCGCACCGCGGCCGCGTTCGCCGTCGCGGCCGTCGTCACCACGGCGCGGCATAGCCCCGAGGCGACCGGCGTGCTGGCGAAGTCGGCCTCGGGCGCGCTCGAACTGGTGCCGATCGTCGCCGTGCAAAACCTGGCGCGCGGCATGACCGCGCTCAAGGAGCGTGGCTTTCTCGTCGTCGGCCTCGACAGCAGCGCGCCCGACGATCTCGCCGCGATCGCGCTGCGGTCACCCGTGGCCTTGGTGCTCGGCGCCGAAGGCAGGGGCTTGCGCCAGCTGACCGGCGCCACCTGCGACCGTCTGGCCCGGCTCGATCTTCCCGGCGCTATCAAAAGCCTCAACGTGTCGAACGCATCGGCGCTCGCGCTCTACATCGCGCACCGCGCCCTCGCCTAGTACCCCAATAAAACCAAAGGCCCGCACCAGGCGGGCCTTTGCAGCTTTTTGTTTGGCGGGGAGGCCGGGATTAGCCGCGCCAGGAGTGGAAGTACGGGCGCGGATAATAGCGCGGGCCGTAGGCGCGCGGCGCGTAGTAGGCGTGCCGGTAGACCGGACCCGGATAATAGCGATGGGTATGATACAGGTACGACGGATAAACCGGAGGCGGCGCGTATTCGGCCGGCGGCGCGTAGCTGCGATACGGCACGTACACGCCGGGGCCGCTATAGGTCGGTCCCTGGTTCACCACGTAGAGCGGGGCCGGTGCCGTATAGACGGCCTGCACGCCGCAGCCGCCGCAGCCGGTGCCATAATAGCTCGAGCCGTAGTAGCTCGACGTCTGCGCAATCGGCGCTCCGCATGTGCCGCAGCCATAGCCGCCGACATAAGGTGTCGGCGCCACCGGCGCCGCGAAGGCCGCTGCGACGGTCGGCGTGCCGCAGTAGCCGCAGCCGACGCCGACCGGCGCCGGCGCAATGGGTGTTGCATAGACGATCGGGGCGTAGGCGACGCCGCAGCCGCCGCAGCCTTGGGCGTAGGCGACAGGTGCCGGATTTCCCCAATCACAGCAGCCGGCAAACGCTGACGTCGTGCCGACTGTTAGAAACGTGGCGACGGCCACAAGGACAGAACGGTGCAAAGACATGATACTCCCTTACAAAACAGCCCCGATGAGGAGGCGGATGGAGGCAGACCGGTATGGTCTGCCAGACGAAGCTAGCGTCGTTCGTGGCCGTGGCCCCTTCGGTAGCCGTCGATTGTCGGCGCGACCACGACAGGCGGCATCGGATAAGACGGATAATCGGTGACCGGTCCGGGCGCGGACTGGCTCGACCAACTGCGATAGTAGGTCGGCGCCGGAGGCGGCTTCGGTGTCCCGGGCGGCGGCACGACTTCGAGGCGGCCGTAGCCGGGTCGGCGGCCGGTGCTCGGATAGTAGCCGGGGACGAACTCCGGGACCGAAATCAGCAACGGGCGATAGATCACGGTCGGAGCCAAAAGCCCGGGCCGGTCGAGGCCGAATTCGCCGACCACAACGCCCCACGACGCGTCGACGCCGTTAATCATCACCGGAACGCCCAGGCGGCCCGGGATGACGATCTCCGGTTCGCGTTGGGCGAACGCCGGCGACGCGCTTATAGCAAGCAGCAATGCCGCATGGAGAAACCGCATGGGGTGCCCGTGAGCAGCGCAAATCCAGCGCGGATTGTAGGCAAATCGGGGCGCGAATTCGTTTAAAACCGGGCGATTGCGCTGCTTAATTACGCGGTAACATTAATTGGCTCTTGGGGTTCGCGCTGCAGACCATCGCCGTCGGGAGAAATCCTCGGTCGCACCACCCACGACTTTTGGCTTACGACCTCTGGCGGACAGACAGCGCCTTGGCCCTGGCTTAGCCTTGATGGTGGAGAGGCCGCGCGCTCGCGCAATGGCGAGGCGCGGCTCGTCCTAAAGACAGCATGAGGGGGATTCGTCCATGACCACTGTGGCTGTGAACGCGCCGCGTTCCGGCGGCATGACGAGCGAACAACGGCTCGTCATTTTCGCGTCTTCGCTCGGCACTGTTTTCGAGTGGTATGACTTCTACATCTACGGCACGCTCGGCGTGTTCCTGGCGAAATACTTTTTCTCCAACGTGCCGCCCGCCGTCGGCTTCATTTTCGCGCTGCTGGCTTTTGCCGCCGGCTTCGCGGTGCGGCCGTTCGGCGCGCTGATCTTCGGCCGGCTCGGCGACATGATCGGCCGCAAATACACCTTCCTGATCACCATGAGCCTGATGGGTATCGGCACGTTCTTCATCGGCGTGCTGCCCGGCTATGCGACATGGGGCATCCTGGCACCGACCGTTCTGGTCTGTCTGCGCCTCGTGCAGGGGCTTGCGCTCGGCGGCGAATATGGCGGCGCGGCGATCTACGTTGCCGAGCATGCCCCCGCGAACAAGCGCGGCTACTACACGTCATGGATCCAGACCACGGCGACGCTCGGCCTGTTCCTGGCGCTGCTGTTGATCCTCGGCATCCGCACCTCGATGGGGGAAGCCGCATTCGGCGACTGGGGCTGGCGCATTCCGTTCCTGCTGTCCGCCATTCTGCTCGCGGTCTCGCTGTGGATCCGGCTCAAGCTCGATGAATCGCCGCTGTTCAAGCGCATGGTGGAAGAGGGCAAGCAATCCAAGCGCCCGCTGACGGAAGCGTTCGGCCAGTGGGCGCACCTCAAGATCGCGATCCTGGCGCTGCTCGGCGCCACCGCCGGCGAAGCCGTGGTCTGGTACGGCGGCCAGTTCTACGCGCTGTTCTTCCTGACCCAGACGCTGAAGGTTCCGGGCGTTTCGGCGCAGATCATGCTCGCCATAGCGCTCCTGATCGGCACGCCGGGCTTCATCCTGTTCGGCAGCCTGTCCGACAGGATCGGCCGCAAGCCGATCATGCTGGCGGGCTTCGCGCTCGCGGTCGTCACCTACTTCCCCATCTTCCAGGGCATCACCCACTTCGCCAATCCGAAGCTCGAAGCAGCGCTGGCCGCGGCCCCGGTGGTGGTGACGGCCGATCCGAGCCAATGCTCGTTCCAGTTCAAGGCGACGGGGACGGAAAAATATACCACCGGCTGCGACGTCATCAAATCCACGCTGGTCAATCTGTCGGTCAACTACAACAATGAAACGGCCGCGCCCGGCACCACGGCGAGCGTCAAGGTCGGCGATCAGACCATCGCCGCCGACACCCCGAACGTCGCCGCGGCGATCGCCGCAGCGGTCAAGAGTCACGGCTATCCGGCCAGCGCCGACCCCAACGACATCAACTACGTGATGACGGTGGTGCTGCTGGTGATCCTGGTCATCTACGTGACCATGGTGTACGGGCCGATCGCCGCGTGGCTGGTCGAACTATTCCCGACCCGCATTCGCTACAGCGGGCTGTCGTTGCCGTATCACATCGGCAACGGCTGGTTCGGCGGCTTCCTGCCGGCAACCGTGTTCGCCATCGTCGCCGCGACCGGCAACATCTACTCGGGCCTGTGGTATCCGATCATCGTCGCCGCCATGAGCTTCGTGGTGGCGCTGATCTTCCTGCCCGAGACCAAAGACCGCGACATCACGCACATCGCGTAGCGCGGCAAGCAAGCGGGGCGGCTGATGCAGCCGTCCCGCTCTTTGCATTTATTGCAGTTCCGGCCAGATCAAATGCCGGGCAATGACGTTGCGCAACGCGGCCGCGCCGGCGCACAGCAGCGCAAAGCCGAGCGCCGCGGCGGCGATTTCCACAACCCGCCAACCCGGCGCATCGCTCATCGCCTGATGCAGCGGCGACAGCGTCCTGAACAAGGCGGCGAGCGTACCGAGGCCGGCGCCGAGCGCCGCAGCGCGGGTCACGCTCCAGGCGCGCGCCTTGTCGCCCGGAATGTAGAGCGACGGCAGCATTGCGCTATTCCGCGGCCTCGGTCTGTGCCGTCCGCAGCACTTGCATGCCGGCAAGATCGGGCAGGATCAGGCGCAAGACCTCGGTTTCGTCCCGGGCGACGATATCGATCGCTTCGCCATCGTCGAGGTGAAAAGCCGAGTACGGCCGGTACGCCGCATCGTGGGCGATGCCCGACCCCGACAGGACGAGGTAAACGCTGCGCCCGCCGGCGCGATGGCTGGCGCCGCGCGCCAGCTTGATCAGAGCGGCGCCGCAGTGCCGTTCGGTAAAGTCGCCCAGCGGCTTGTCCGAAACGCCCGGCATGCCGGCGACCGGCAGCCAGTCATAGTTGGCGGGATCGACCATGATGGGATCGCGATAGCGCGGCTTGGGATAGTCCATGCGGCGGCCGTTGACGTGCTCCCAGATCGCCTGATAGCCGTCGGTATTGCGGCGGCCTTCGACATCGTCGTGACGACGGAAGACGCCGCCCTCGAAGGTGCCGTACTTTTTCAGTTCCTGGGTGCCGGCATAGACCTCTTCGCGCGATAGGTAGCCGCTGCCGCTGGCGCCACCGAACTGCAGCACGGCGGTGACCGAGCGGCCTTCCGAGCTTTGCGGGCCGTAGGCCGCGCCTTCCGGGAAATAGCCGAAGGCGCCGGCCGGCATCTTGCCGTTGCGGTCGAAATTCATCGTGCCTTCGAGCTGGAAGCGGAACTGATCGAAATTATGCCGGTGACGCGGCGAGGCAAAATCGCCTTCCAGCTGGCCGATATTGAACTGGAAGTTGCCGAGCGTGCCGGGCGCCCCGTTGAGCAGGTGCCGGTAGTGAAACGTGCCGCCGCGATGCTGCAGGCCGCGCTGCCACTCGACTTCGTCGTAGTGGACGATCTTCATCGCATGCTCCTTGGGGTCGACCACAATTTGGTCGACCACGAGATTGGCGTTCTGTTGCGGCGATTCTAATCGGTCTTTGCCGGTCTGTCAGGTGGGTTTGCCATGCGAGCCCGCCATGCGAGCCCATCCAGGCCCGCAGGCGGTCGTGCCTGCGGCAACGATGCCGGCGGCCACGAGCCGCCCGTGCTGGCAGCGGCGCTCTTACTCCACTAACATCCGGCCCGCCAGAGAGGGACGCTCATGGAAACGGACATGCTGCATTCCGCAGCACATGCCCTGCTGATCATCCTCGACCCTACCCGCCTGCTTTATTTGTTCGGCGGCGTGTGCATGGGGTTGTCGCTTGGCATCCTTCCCGGCATCGGCGGCATCGCCGGAACGGCGCTGCTGCTGCCGTTCACCTATAATCTCGATCCGCCCACCGCGTTCGCGCTGCTGCTCGGGCTCGGCGCCACCACCACCACGGCCGACCCGATCGCCGCCATCCTGTTTGGCGCTCCCGGCCACGCCGCGTCCGCGGCGACGACGCTCGACGGCTATCCGATGACGCGGCGTGGCGAAGCCGGCCGTGCGCTCGGCGCCTCCTACATGGCCGCCCTGATCGGCGGGCTGTTCGGCGCCGCGCTGATGGCGGTGGCGCTGCCGGTGCTGCGCCCGATCATTCTGTTTATCGGCTCGCCGGAGCTGCTCGGCGTCGCCGTATTCGGCATATCCATGGTGGCGGTGCTGTCCGGCAACGCGCCGCTGCGCGGGCTCACCGCCGCGTGCTTCGGCATGATGCTGTCGATGATCGGCACCGACCCGCAATCGGGAACGCTGCGCTGGACCATGGACAGTCTGTATTTGTGGGACGGCCTGCCGCTGGTGCCGCTCACGCTCGGCATCTTCGCGCTGCCGGAGCTCTGCGATCTGGCCATCGGCCGCGCCGCGATCGTCCAGGAGGGCATGACGATCGATACCAAGACCGGCATGCTGCTCGGCGTCCAGGACTGCATGCGGCACTGGTTTCTCATTTTGCGCTGTTCGTGGCTCGGGTCGGCGATGGGGGCGATCCCCGGCATCGGCGCCTCGGTCATCGATTGGATCTCCTACGGCCACGCGCTGCGCACCGAGAAGGGCGCGGCGCAGACCTTCGGCACCGGCGACGTGCGCGGCGTCATCGCCGCCGAAAGCGCCACCAACGCCCGCGAGGGCGGCGCGCTGGTTCCGACCGTCGCTTTCGGCGTGCCGTCGAGCGCCGGCATGGCGATCCTGCTCGGCGCTTTCCTTATTCACGGCCTGGTGCCCGGGCCGGAAATGCTGACCAAGCACCTCGACATCACCTATTCGATGGTGTGGAGCATCGCCATCGCCAACATCCTCGGCTCCGGCCTGTGCTTCGCCTTCTCGGGACAGCTCGCGAAGATAGCAACGCTGCGCTACACGCTGTTCATGCCGGGCGTGCTGAGTCTCATCTACATCGGCGCGTTCGAGGCCTCGCGCAATTGGGGCGACGTGTTCTCGCTGATGTTCTTCGGCATGCTGGGCTGGGCGATGAAGCACTTTCGGTGGCCGCGGCCGCCGCTGGTGCTGGGCTTCATCCTGGGCGAGACCATCGAGCGCTACATGTTCATCTCGATCGAGCGCTACGGCATCAGCTGGATGCTCCGGCCTGTGGTCGTGGTCATGTTCATCATGGCCGGGATGTCGCTGCTGCGGCCGCTGCTCGCCGACGTCCGCGGCCACGGCGGCCTGCGGAAAATGGTCTCGCAGTGGGGCCATCCGATGTTCGCCCCCGAGAATCTGTTTGCCGCCGGACTGCTGTGCCTGTTCCTCGCGATGCTCGGAGAATCGTTTCAATGGGCGTTTGCCGCCCGCATCATTCCGACCATCGTCGGCACCGGCGCCGTCCTGTTCTGCTCGTTGAGCCTGATCAACGACGTGTTCGGCCTGCACGAGCGCAACGGCGGCGCGACCGCCGGCACCGCCGGCACCGCAGCCAACAAGGCGCCGGCGAAAATCCACATGGATATCGCCTCGAAGACCGCGCATCTTCCCAGCAAAGTCATCCTCACCCGCGGCTTTCAGTTCTTCGGCTGGATGGCAGGATTTGCCGCCTGCATGGCGATCATCGGACTTATTCCCACGGTGCCGATCTTCATCATCAGCTTCATGCGCGCCGAAGGGCGCGAGCCGTGGCGGATCGCCATCCCGATGGCGGCAGCGGTGATGCTGCTGATCTACGTGGTGTTCGACCAGTTGCTCGCCATTCCGTGGCCGCCGACGCTCGCCGGAACCCTGTTCCCGGCGCTGCACGTCATTCCCAGCGTCTGAGCGGCGGTTTGTTCAACCAACCGGCGCACGAACCGTCGCCGCCGCAAACCGGCGATCAGCCGGCAGACAAAGCGGCCGTCGATCGTCTGCTGGGGTTTTTCGCGCTGGTCTATGTCGTCGAGGGGCTCGGCCAGGTCGTCGGGCTGATCGCACAGCCGCTGAATTTTTATCTCAAGCAGACCCAGGGCTGGACGCCCGTGCAGATCACTGCATTTGTCACGGCGTTCAATCTGCCGTGGATCATCAAGCCGCTCTACGGACTGGTTTCCGATTTCGTCCCGCTGTTCGGTTATCGCCGCAAGAGCTACCTCCTGCTCGCCAATATCGCGGCGATCGGCGGCTTCATCGCCGTCACGCAGCTCGCGGCGCCGAGCGACCTGTTCATCGCGCTCATGGTGACCGCCTACGCCATGGCCATATCGAGCACGCTGTGCGGCGCCGTGCTGGTGGAGAACGGGCAGCGGCTGCACGAGAGCGGCGCCTTCGTCAACCAGCAATGGCTGTGGTTCAACATCGCCGCCATGGCGGCCGCCGTGCTGGGCGGCGAACTGGTGCAGCACCTGTCGCCGTCCGGCGCCCTGCATGCCGCCGCCGCCGTGATCGCCGTCGCGCCTCTCGCCGTTATCGTCGGCGTCCTGTTTCTGATCCCCGAACAGCGGGTCGCCGTCAACCTGCAAGGCATGCGCAGCACGCTGGACGGGCTGTTGGCGTCGTTTCGGCGGCGCGAACTCTGGCTCATCGCCGTCTTCCTGTTTCTGTATTATTTCAGCCCCGGCTTGAACACGCCGCTCTACTTCGCCCTGACCGACAGCCTGAAGTTCTCCCAGGCCTATATCGGGATCCTGGGCTCGATCTCGTCGGCCGGATGGGTGGTGGGCGCGCTGCTGTATCGCCGGGTCTTTGGCGGCTTGACGCTCAAGGCGGTGCTCAATCTGAGCATCGCCTTGGGCACGTTGGCGACCGTGGCCTTTGTGGCGCTGGCCGGCGAAATCTCCGCCGCGATCATTTACTTCTGCGCCGGTTTTGCGGCGATGCTGGCGACCGTGGCGACGGTGACGCTGGCCGCCGACTTTTGCCCGCCGCGGGCCGAGGGCTTCGCCTTCGCGGTGCTCATGTCGATCATCAACCTGGCGACGTCGCTGGCCGACAATATCGGCTCGTTCTTGTACACGCACCTGTTCAACCGCAGCCTGCCGCCGCTCATTCTCATGTCGGCGGCATTTACGGCATTCGCCTTCGTGCTGGTCCCGCTGCTGCGGCTCGGCGGCCGCCGCCAGGGCGAACCGAACGAGGCGGTCGGCAGTGCTTGAGCCCCGCCTTGTCAGGCCGCATCGGACCGCGGCGGCGGGCCAAAGCCCGGCGCCTTGATCGAATCGAAGGCGGTCAGCGGCCCGCCACAGGCGTTCGGCAGCCGGCGCTGGTGCAGCACAAGCCCGTTCCGCGGAATGCGGGTTGGCGTTTCATCGTGGCGCGAAACAACGAAGCGGAAATGGCATCGCAACCGCCTTGCTTTGGTGATACGATGATTGGCGACGGTTATTTTCCGGCCTGATGGTGCCTGATCATGCGAAAGATCGGCGCTTCTCTTGCGATTGCCGCGCTTGCAGCCGTTCTTTGTTCGCCGACGCCCGGTGCGGCCTTCGGCGTTCGCCTCGGTCCGTTCTATGTCCATTTTCCGTTCTACTTTCACCGGCACTGGCACCGGCACTACGTCAAGCACCAGCCGGCCGACCAAGCCGCAAGTCGCAATGACGAGCCGACCGCCCATGCCGAGCCGGCGCCGGGCCCGGCCTTGGCGCTGCTCTATCCCGCGCTTGCCTTGCCGGCGGTCTACGACGAAGTGTTCTGGCCGCCGGCGACGATACCGTGGCCATTCACCTATGCGGCGATTTTTCAGACAGCTTTTGCAAGGGCCGACCAAGCACAGCTCGCCAATGCCTGTCAGCAACCCGATCGTGCCGCCGCGATCGTCGATCGCCTAAAAAGCGAAACCAATCCGACCAACGCGGAGCTGCCGCTCGTACAAAAGCTCGGCGGCGCGCTCACCGTGGCGTCCGGCTATCTCGCCAAGGCATGCCCCAACGACATTCCCCCGTCACCGGTCGCGCGGCTGCAGCTCATGGAATGGCAAATCGAGAAACTCGCCCAGGCCCTCGATATCGTGCGCCAGCCGCTGCAGGATTTCGAGCAAGCGCTGGACGACAAGCAGCGCGCCCGCTTCGCCGGCCGCGCCGGCGCCGAACGGGCCCGCACCATGTCCGCGGCCTGCGCCGTGGCGCCGACCGCGGTCGACTGGTCGATCGAACGCATCTCGCTGTCGGTGCAGCCGACCGATTCGCAGCGCGACGCAATCGCCAGTCTCAAGCAGGCCTTCGGCAGCGCCGCCAGCGAGCTCGATGAAAATTGTCCGTGGTCGCTGCCGGCGAGTCCGCTGGCGCGGCTGGAAGCGACCGAGGCGCGCCTTGACGCCACCTGGCGCGCGGTGGTGACGATCCAGGTCGCGCTGGAAGATTTCCAAGGCGGATTGAGCGACGAACAGAAGGCCCGCTTCGACCAGATGGATTTTGCGGCAGCGCAATGATCTTATTTTGACGTCCAATGCTGGAAAAAACGCCATTCTCAATCGGCGGCCCTCGCCTCACCCCGTCCTGTTCAGTTCTGAAAAAACCGGTTGGTCGGTCGCGGCAGCCCGAGATTTTCGCGCAACGTCCTGCCTTCGTATTCGCGCCGGAACAGGCCGCGGCGCTGCAACTCCGGAACGACGCGGTCGGCGAAGTCGTCGAGGCCGCCGGGCAGATAGGGAAACATCACGGTGAAGCCGTCGGAGGCTTCGGTCTCGAGCCATTCCGCCATCTCATCGGCGATCGATTGCGGCGTGCCGACCATGGCGAGGCCGGAATAGCCGCCGAGCCGCTGCGCCAGCTGCCGCACCGTCAGATTATCGCGCCGGGCGAGCGCAATGGCGCGCTCGCGCCCGCTCTTCGAGGCATTGCTCTCCGGAATGTCGTCCGGCAGCGGTGCGTCCGGATCGAATTTCGAGGCGTCATGGCCGAGCGCGATCGACAGCGAGGCGATGGCGTTGGCGTAATCGACCAGGCTGTCGAGCTTTTGCCGCTTCGCCTTGGCCTCCTCGACCGTGTCGCCGACCACGACGAAACAGGCGGGAAGGATCTTCATGTGATCGCGGGCGCGGCCGAGCTTCTCCATGCGGCCCTTGACGTCGGCGTAGAACTTCCGGCCGACGGCGATGTCGCTCTGCGCGGTGAACACCGCCTCCGCGGTCTCGGCGGCGAGCTGGCGGCCGGAGTCGGACGCGCCGGCCTGCACGATCACCGGCCAGCCCTGGATCGGCCGCGCGATGTTGAGCGGGCCGCGCACCGACAGATATTTGCCCTTGTGATTGAGCACGTGCATTTTCGCCGGATCGAAGAAGATGCCGTTCTCGACGTCGCGGACGAAGGCATCGTCCGCCCAGCTGTCCCACAGCCCCGTCACCACGTCGTAGAATTCGCGGGCGCGGCGATAGCGCTCGCCGTGCTCCATATGCTCGTCGAGCCCGAAATTGAGCGCGGCATCGGGATTCGACGTGGTGACGATGTTCCAGCCGGCACGACCGCCGGACAGATGATCGAGCGAGGCGAAGCGCCGCGCGATGTGATAGGGCGCGTCGAACGTCGTCGAGCCGGTCGCGACGAGCCCGATATGCTCGGTCACCTGGGACAGCGCCGACAACAGCGTGAACGGCTCGAACGACGTGGACGTATGGCTGCGCTTGAGCGCGTCGATCGGCATGTTGAGCACGGCCATGTGGTCGGCCATGAAGAAGGCGTCGAATTTCGCCCGCTCCAGGGTCTGGATGGCCTCTTTGATATGGCCGAGGTTGAAATTCATGTCCGGCCAGGCCCCCGGATAACGCCAGGCGCCGGTATGAATGCTCGCCGGCCGCATGAAAGCGCCGAGACGGAGCTGGCGGGGGGAGGTCATGCTGGGATCCCTTTGTCAGCACCGGCTCAGCGCAAGCCGAGCCGAGCAAAGCCCATCATCCCGGTCGGGTTGCCGTGCCGCAGGACGTTCGGCTTTGCCGAGCCTGTCAGCGGGCCCGGCCGAGGGCCGCTTGCTTTGGCTCGACCCCGGCAAGCTATTTTCGCTTCGATCGCGATTTGCGGGCGGCATAGCGGGCGTCCCTGGCTGCTTTTTGTTCGGCCTGCAATGCGCGTTCGCGTTCCTCGGTTTCGGCTTTTGCCCGTTCGGCCTGCACGGCGGCGTCGCGCTCCGCCTGCCGGGCGCGTTCGGCATCCCGGGCCTTCTTTTCGGCCTTTTCGGTCTCGCGCAGATGCTTGATCGCGTTGCGCTCGACGGCGCTCGCCGTTCTGGCGTTCTGCCGTTCCGCAAGCGCCGGGTCGGCGGCCTTGGCGCGAAACTTCTCCAACGCCGTTTTCTTGGCCTTGGCTGCAGCCTCTTGCCGTTCGCGGAAATCCGGTTGCTTGAAACCGCTCATTTATCTCGATCCTGCGACATTGAGCCTGCCCTGGAGCGGCACGCTCGCCTGCACCGAATTGCCGTCACCGCACACGCCAGCCGACGACCGTCGCCTCGATCCGGCTGGCGGTAGCGACGCTATGCCAGGCACCGCCCTGCCATCGGCACAGGTACGGAATGACATAGGTGCCGACGTGATCCTCGCACAAAAGCTCGCAGGACTGGTCCGCCGCCGGTATGCCTTCGTGAGTAAAGGCATCGATTCGTTGCTGCCGCGTCGCCATGCAATACTGGTCATCCGTGCGGTTGCGAATCCGATGCACGAGCGCTCGCGACGGCCTCGCGGCGTGCTTATATAACGCCGCGAGTTGCGGAATCAACCAGCGAGGACGCAATGGCATTCAAGCCAAATTACGGAAGAGATCGAGCTGAACGCGCGCGGGCGGCCCGCATCCGAAGCGAAGAGAAACAACGAAAGAAGGACGAAGAGGCGGCGCTGCGCAAGGCCAAGCGCGCCGAGGCCGATGCGCCGCCGCCTGAGGAGCAAAACTGACGGTCGGCGCGAGCCATCGACCGTCTCATCGCCGCAAGCGCGACATGATCGACTTCATGCGGTGAAGGCGCCGCGCCTGGCCGCGGGCGTGCCCAAGCCCGGACCGCCATCATTGCCGCGCTTGCAAACCGGGCCGTCAAACGGCAGCTTGCCTGGCCGTGATCCCAAACACGTTGGAGCATTTCTCATGTCGAGCGTCACCCTCACCGCGCCGCAGGGCGCCATCGCGCCGGATCCCCGCGCGCCGCGCCGGGTCCGTCACGAGCCGCGCCGCCGTGCCCTGACGGTCAAGCAGGTCGACAAGATTGCCGCCCACATGATCCGCATCACCTTGACCGGCGATCTTGACGGTTTCACCAGCCTCGGCTTCGACGATCACATCAAGCTGTTCCTCCCCGACGGCACGACCAATGCCGAGGGCGTGGCCAATGTGCAGAGCCGCGATTTCACCCCGCGCCGGCATGATCGCGCCGGCAACACGCTGGAGATCGACTTCGCGCTCCATGACGCCGGCCCGGCGACACGCTGGGCGGCGCAGGCGAAGGTCGGCCAGACCCTGTCGCTAGGCGGACCGCGCGGCTCCTTCATCATACCGACCGATTTCGACTGGCATTTGCTGATGGGCGACGAGACCGCCCTGCCCGCCATCAGCCGCCGCCTCGCGGAGTTGCCGGCAGGAACGCGCGCCGTTGTGGTCGGCGAGGTCGACGGCACCGCCGACGAGATTGAATTTGCCACCGACGCGGACGTCACCGTCACCTGGGCGCACCGCAACGGCGCCGCGCCCGGCGAAAGCGACGCGCTGGCGAAGGCGCTGACGGCGCTGACAATGCCGACCGGCGACTACTATGCCTGGGTCGCCTGCGAGTCGCTCGCCGCCAAGGCGCTGCGCCGCCAGCTGATCGCCGACCACGGCGCCAATCCCAAATGGCTGCGCGCCGCCGGCTACTGGCGCCGCGGCGCCGTTGCGATCCACGACGTGCATGACGAGTGAATAAAACGCCGGGCGCGGCGGAGCAACAGAGCGGGCCGCCCGGTTCCCCGGGCGGCCCTGTGCATTTGCGGGCGATACGATCATCCCCAGCGGATGGCGATCGCGCGCGTGATCGGCAGCGGGCGGGTACGGACTCTGTTGCCGTCGTTGCCGGATTCGACGACCCACTCGCCGTTTTCCTGGCCGACGATCTTGCCGACATGGTGCGCCCAGACGACGACCGCGCCGACGCCAGCCGGACCGGCATGGCCCCAATGCGCCCAGTTGCGCGCGAGGTTGTAGGATTCGCCGGGATCGGCGGAGACCAGCTGCCGCATTTCCCAGCCGCACCATGCGGCAGGGCGACCGCCGAGGCCGCCGCGGTCGGTGCTTGGCTCCGCGCGAGCCCACGACGACGGTCGGACGCCTAAGCGCCGGCGGTACACCGGCCGCGGCTCGGCATACGCCCAGGAGGCTTGGCGCCCGCCGTATGGACGACGGTCGGGCTGCGCTGAACGGGCGTACCGGGCCTGAGGTTTCTCTCCCGACCAAGCCTGGCTCCAATCGCTGTTCCAATCATCTCGGTTCGCGCTCCCACTCCAATCCCGGCTCCAATCGCCGTAGCTTTCCTGCGGCGAAGCGCGGTAGCGCGTACTCGCCAGATACTGACTTCGCGCTTCCCTGAAGTGATGCCGGTAATGCTCCCGTGCTTGTGCAGATTGCGCAAACACGGTCATGGCCGCCACGGCGACCGATAACGTCGTCAACTTCATACGCAGACTCCTTATTCACTAGGACGCTTGCTTTGCCTCCAGCTGCAAACAAAGGCCCCGCCAAACCGTGAAGTCGGGCGGGGCCAACACCTGAAAGCGCCGGCGTCATAGCACCAACGGAGCCATTCACAGTCCCCTGATTTGCATGACAAGGATCGCCCTAGCGGGACGCATGCGCCGCACTATCGCCCCTTTGTCGCACGCCAAACAATGCGGCGGCCGTGCCACATATTTGATTTTTGTTGGGAGAGATCGTGAGGCGCGTGGATCAGATAAATTGTCCGCGCCGCTCGGCGCAGCGCAAGCCTAAAGGCACATATGGCCCCAGGTGTTGCCGCGCTTGTCTTTAAGCTCAATCGGACATTCCAGGCGCTTGAGCGCGACCTTGGCGTTGTCGTCGCCGAGCGCCGCGGCGCGCTGGTAATAGGCTTTGGCGGCGGCTGCGTCTTTCGGGCCGCCTCGCCCGCTTTCGGCAAACGAACCCATCCACTCCAGGGCCGCCGGGTGGTTTTGTGCCGCCGCCCTTTCGAACAAGGCCCGCGCCGCGACGTCGTCCTTCGGGCCGCCGACGCCGTTTGCGTTCATCAAGCCGAGCTGAAACTCAGCCTCGGGCAAATTCGTCTGCGCCGCTTGCGTCAGCCAGGCCCGCGCCTTGACGGGGTCCAACGGCGGGCCGCCGTTGCTGGACATCGCCATGAGATTGATCACGCCCCGGGCGTTACCGGCTTCGGCGGCCCGCTCGAACAGCGAACGCGCCTGGGCTTCGTCCTTGGCAACACCTGCTCCATTGGCGAACAGGAGGCCGAGCTCGACCATGGCCGACGTGCTGCCTTTGTCGGCCGCCTTGCGGTAGGCGGCGATGGCGTCCGGCAGTTGTTGATTGGCCGCGTAAGCCCGGCCGAGTTCGTAGAGCGCCCGGGGCGATGAAGCCGCCGCGGCCTTGCAGAACTTGATCGCGGTGGCGACATCGGACGGTGCAATCTCGACCGTGCCTTTGACGTCCGCCGGCTTGTCCGGATCGGCGGGGTCGGCGGCGACCCGATCGCACAGCATGAGATTGGCGGATTGGGCGTGGGCCCGGCCATGAGCGCAGACGACGACCAGCGCCAGTAGAGCGACGCCGAAGCCGTACGCTACCGAAACTGCGGCGGACCGTTTCATGGCCTCATTGTCGTATCATGATCCGTCATCTTATCATGACCCGGCGCGGCCAATCCGCAATCTCTTTTTCGGATTTGCACGGCGTCCGCCCTGCGGAGCGGGCAAAGATTCAAAGCCCCTGCCGGACCAGGGTCCACCGCCCTCGCCGGTCCGCATCATCGCCGCACGAGGCGGCGACGCCCACCGCCCAATAGCTCCGGGACGCTATTCTTCCAGCAACGGACTGGGCAACTTGAAGCGCTGGTCTTCGTTGGGGCGGGGGTCGAACAGTTTTGGGCTGCCCGAGCCGTCGCACCGGGTCTGGGCGGCATAGTGCACGGAAAACCGAGACCCCTGGTATAATGCGCGGGCGTGCGCGAACACGTGACGACGGCCGGCTTGGTCGACATGGAGGCGCACCATCTGCCGGCAGATCGGGCATTGCGTCTCGATCGGATGAAGCCGCCGCCCTCCAACGAGCTTGAAGAACTCGATAATCCATACCGATAGGGGCCGCATATTCGCCTCTTCGTTGCTGGCCACCTTCCCGCACACGCCACATTTCCAGCACACCTCTGTGTCGAAAACTTGATGCACAGGCGGTTTCGGACGAAAACCGCTCTCAAGGCAACTGAGGTCGCCGGCAATACCGCGTTGATCGGAGACCGGCGCGCGAACGATTAACCAACACTCGAGCTCGGCCAAGAAAGCGGCCAGCCGAACTGCAGGCGATGTTGTCCGCCCATTATCTGCTTATTGGGATCTGCTTATTGGGCAGAAGCGGATTCAGGGGCTGGCGCCGGGCGGGCTTCGGATGCCGGCGGGCCGCGGCGAACTGAACTGCTTCAGGCCAAGGCTATTTGGAAAGGGCTATTTGGAAAAGGCCAAGGCTACCTGAAAGCTCCGGGCGGTCGTGCCGGAGCTTTCAGGTGCAGGTTTCTCTATTGGCAAACTTGTACGCGCGGCCGGACCCAGCCGTACCCATTCCAGTAGGGCCTTCCCAACGTCCAGTAGCAGTTGCCGGGCGGCGGCCCGTAGTAGCCCGGTTGCGCGCCGATTATGCCGCCGATGACACCGCCGATGATAGCTGCACCCGGGTCATAGCCATGATGGTGGTGATGATGATGGTGGTGGTGGTAATATTGGGCAAGCTGCACGCGTGCCGGCTGTTGCTGGGCGCGCGCCGCATCATCGGCCTTCAGCAACGCCACCGCGTTGGGGACAGGTTCGAGGAGGTCTCTGTACGACGTCGCTGACAACGGCTCGGCTGTCCGCGGGGTGCTGGCATAAGCGCCGCTGGCGGTTGTCAAGGCGGCCGCCGCACCCAGTAGACCAGCTATCTTCTTGTCCATGAGGACCTCCCAGTAAGGCGGAGATTTTCTCCACCGATTATGAAAATCCGATCGCTTCGGCCGGCCTCTGTCACTTGATCCGGCTGGAACCGGTCACGATTCGCATGGTTAACATGCTAAGTTCCGGCGACTCTAGCTGGCTACGGGAAAGTTACGGCTTGTTTGTGGCGCGGCCGTGCCCTGTTCCCTCGGCGGCGCGGTGATGTCTCCATGCTGCGGCGCCCACTCTGACTAATATTTGACCTCGCAATCATCCAGATCGGTGTTACGTACGTTTGACCACCGACCGCGGCACCGTGCCAGGCGTCGGCGGCTGAGAGTTCGGTAACGCTCCCGTCTATTTTCAGTGGAGCCGCCCATGCCGTATTACGCGCCCGTCGACCGCCCGCACCCCCTGCCCGACAGCCCACGCACCATCGTGTGCATCTGCTGCGGCGACACCATGAACCACCTGCGCACGCTGCCGAAATATGGCATACGTGCGGAAAAGCTCATCTTCGTCTGCCCGTCCTGCAAACGAGTCGATGCCAAGGAACGGGTACGGACGCTCGCAGGCGGCGGCCTCGAAAACCCCCAACCACCCGACAATCCACAGTCCGAGCCGTCCGGCGAATGTCCTTTTTGATCGTCGCACTGGTAACAATCGTCTATCGTACCCACATCCACCGCAGGCGGACGCTCAACCAAAAAAGATAACCTGACGATGCGAGACAACGCTGTGAACGGCGGTGACCAATACCCGCCGAGTCGCCCGACCACGATGACGTTCCTCGTTGGCGCGGCCATTATCGCCGCCGGCGCAGTCGATTGTGAATTGGGAGGCCATTTCCGCTTTCATCCATTTGCCCCAGCTCAAGAGCAGTCTCGGTCTGTGAAACGGCCGTCTCAGTTTTCCGCCGGCGCACGGCGCGTGCACCACATGTTGCCGACAGGAGCGGCCAGGCGAGGCGAGGCCATGAGATGAAATTTACGATCGAGTTCTTCCGCATTCGGCAAGAAGACGACGCGCACGCCATGCTCGATCGCGTCACCCATGTCGCATCCGATTTGGAGACCGCAAAGACAAAGGCCAGGTCGCTGTTCGAGGTCTTGAATATGCCGCAGAATCCCGACGGCTTGCGAATTCTGGACCAGGACGGCACCGAGGTGTTCTTTTGGCGGCCGGGCGACGCTGATTGCTAGGTCGGTCGGGCCTGTTTCGCGGCCGTCGTTCACTGATCATCTCAATTGGGAACAACCAGCCGCTATGACGCTCCACGCGAGAACGTCGTGGCTGGCGGATAGTCGGCGCCGTCCTATGCGGCCAGCGCCGTGCGGCCGGCGTCCGTGATGACGCTGGCGAAGGCGCGGCCCGGCACGCCGACCACATATCCCAGTCTACGCAGCTGCTGGTCAATGGGATGCAGTTCGGGACCCGCTATGACGTATCCCCCATAGCCAATGACGCCATCGGAGTAATCGCGAACGCTTTGAAGCCAATCGAGCGACCTGGCACGTGATCGGAGCAATTGCGGTTGAAACGGCAGCTTAGGGCATCGAAGGGACCGAAGAGGAACAGGCCGCCGTTGGAATCCACCCAGGCTCGTCGACGATTATCAAATGCGTCTAGGACGGACGCCCGTCGGCACGCGTAAAGTCACCCGGCGCCACCCCAAGCGCATTCAGCAATTCTTCTGAGACACGGCTGACCACCACAACCTCGTCGGCCGGCTGAGCGATTTTGCTCTTGATGATATTGACGGCGCGGACGGCGTCTTGCTCGGACACCACGTAGGCGATCGTCGCAAGCCTTGCCCCGCCCACGGGCGACGTCGTTACCTTGATCAGACAGCCGAGTCCCATGGCTGCCAGGTTGTGCCCATCAAATATGGCGATCTGTATAAAACCGCACACCAGATCAAGCTCTTGGAATCTATCGTTAACATTCGCAAAATCCGGTCCGGTAATCTTGCTTGCCACCTCCTCGATCGCGGAGGGCGCCGGTGCCCGCGGGTCAACCGGTCCCGATCGCAATCGCTGCCGGGAAACGGCGACGATGACGCGATTGACCCACGACGGAACTCGGCGCATTGTTTTCGCCGCTATTTTATTTGCTCAATCCTCTGTCCGGTCATGGGATGCTTCGGTGGTTGCCAATGCTGCATCGGCGCACGAATCTGGGCTGAAGACCAGAATATTCATCTCGTATTCGCGGCGGGACATGGCCTTTGCCGACCGCCTCGAAGGGGCGCTGAGAGCTCGAGGATTCGAGCCGCTGCTCGACCGCACGGAGATTTATGCTTTCGAAGATTGGTGGAAGCGCATTGTCGCGTTGATCGGTCGCGCCGACACGGTGGTATTCATACTGTCGCCCGACGCGGTTTCTTCCGAGGTAACGTTAAAGGAGATCGCGCACGCGGCCTCTCTCAACAAGCGATTTGCTCCGATCGTCTATCGACACGTGAATGACGGCGCGACGCCGGAGACGCTGCGGCGGCTGAACTTTATTTTCTTCGATGATCCCGCCCGCTTCGACGCCAGCGCCGATGAGCTTGCCAAGGCGCTGCAAACCGACATCGGCTGGATCAGGCAGCACACGGAGTACGGCGAAGCTGCGCGCCGCTGGCTGGCGGCTGGCCGCCCCGCTGGATTACTGCTGCGCTCTCCGATCCTGGAGGTGGCCGAGCACTGGATCGCCTCACGCCCTGGCGGCGCGCCGGAGCCCACCGAGGAGACCCAGACATTCATCACCGAGAGTCGTCAATGGGCTCGATCCGCGCAGCGGCGTCGTCGGCTGGTGCAGGTCGTCATTTACGTGTTGCTCTTTGCCGTCATCGCGGGTCTCTTCGGCTGGATCAATCAGGCGTACCTCAAGGAGCAGTGGACTTGGTTTACGGTCACGCGGCCTTACATGCTCGCAAGTGTTCGGCCCTATGTGCTGACCGCGGCGGCCGAAGGCGCGTTGAAGTCGGAGGCTTCCTTCAAGGAATGCGCCAAGGACTGCCCGGAGATGATCGTCGTCCCCGCCGGATCCTTCACCATGGGATCGCCCGCGGGCGAACAGGGCCGCTTTGACAACGAAGGCCCACAGCACCAGGTCACGATCGCCCGGTCGTTCGCCGTATCGAAGTCCGACGTCACGTTCGCCGACTGGGACGCCTGCGTCGCCGTTGGCGGCTGCCCTGACGTCAACGACAGCGGCATGGGGCGCGGCACAAAGCCGGTGATCAACGTCAACTGGGACGACGCGCTGCAGTATGCGGCGTGGCTCTCCAAGATGACGGGCAAGACCTATCGGCTGCTGTCCGAGGCCGAATGGGAATATGCGGCTCGCGCCGGCACCACGACGGCTTTTTTCTGGGGCGGCGAGGTCGGCACGGCGAACGCCAACTGCAATGGTTGTGATAACCATTGGGGCGGCCGCGAGACTTCACCAGTCGAATCGTTCAAGCCGAATGCTTTCGGCCTCGACGACATGGCCGGCAACGTTTGGCAATGGGTGCAGGACTGCTACCACGACGACTACAGCGGATTGCCGACAGATGGTTCGGCGTGGACCGGCGGCGATTGCAGTCGCCGTGTGGTCCGCGCCGGTTCCTGGTACCTCGCGCCACGGAGCGTCCGCTCGGCCTACCGCTTTCGGCTCAACGCCGATAACCAGATCATCTTTCTGGGTTTCCGGGTTGGCAGGACGCTTTCACCGTGAATCAGTCCGTCCTTCATATGCTCCCATGTTGTTCTCAATATGGGCTTGGTCATCCTGACGCGAGAATTTCTTCCGCCGCCCCCGCGCTAGTCATTGATTTTTAAACGATCGGAAAATTCGATAGCGGAAGATTTGATTTGGCCGGGGCGCAAAGCAGGAAAGCACGACGCCGGGCCGCGTTTTCATAATGACGCCATTTTATAAGTGGATTGGTGGTGCCGGGTGAGAGGATTGAACTCCCGACCAACGGTTTACAAAACCGCTGCTCTACCGCTGAGCTAACCCGGCTTTTTTCACTCTATGAACGCGGGGCCGCGCAAAAATCAATGCCGCGCTTCCGGCGCGATAAAAGTGCCGTCGCGCGGCATGGCCGGTGCGCCGTCACAACGTCCTTTGCTTCTGCCCGCACTCCTTGCAGGCGTATTCGACGCGAACCTGTCCCGGAGCGGCCGAGACACGGTTTGGCGCGCCGCACTTTCCGCAGACCGCCTCGATACGGGTGTTGCCCTGCTTGATGGCGACGGCTTTGCGCTCCAGCGCGTCTTTGACCAGCCGCTCGGTCTCTTCCCGCATTGATTGTTTCGACATTTCAGGCTTGCTTCCTTGCTGCGACCCCCGTCCTACAGGCGATCCCCGGCGGCGGCAATGGACTTATCGGACTTCCCGGCGAAACGAACGCCGCGCGGGACGCCCGGGCCGCGCCATGGGCTTGCCGGGCTTGGCAACGGCGTCACGACAGGCTCGCACTGTCGCTGATTCGACCCCTCCGCCCATTCGACGCAGCGGAATAATCGTGCGAGCCTGGGGTTGTGCCGGTGCCACGGAAAGCCGGTCAGGCGGCACGATCCATTGCCTTATCGCGGCTGGAACAATGATGCCGAAACTCACGCGCCGTTCGCTCATTGGCGGCTCCGGGGCCGCGGCGCTTTGCGCCGGCACTGCCCCGGCCGCGGCCGAAGCGCCGCCCGCCAACACGGAGGCCCCCGGCATCTATCGTTACAAGATCGGCGCGTTCGAATTGACCGCGCTTTATGACGGCATCTGGTATCGGCCGATCACGGACAAATTCATCCGCAACGCGCCATTCGCCGAGGTCGAGCACGCGCTGGCCGATGCCTACATGCCGGCCGACAAGCTGACGACGCCGTTCACGACGTTGATCGTCAATACCGGCAAAAAGCTCGTGCTCATCGACACCGGCACCGGCGGCCAGATTTCGCCCACCGCCGGCGCGCTCGGCGACAATCTCGCGGCCGCCGGCATCGATCCGCACGCGGTCGACCAGATCGTGATCTCGCATTTCCACCCCGACCACATCAACGGCATCAAGGACAAGGACAACGCGCTGGTGTTTCCCAACGCGGAGATCATGGTGCCGGCGCCGGAATGGGCATTCTGGATGGACGATGCCAACATGAATGCGGCGCCGGCCGATGAAAAACTCACGTTCCGCAATCAGCGGCGCATCTTTGCCGACATCGCCCGCAACGTCACGCAATACCGGCCGGGCGCGGACGTGGCGCCGGGCATTGCGACGCTGCCGGCGCCCGGCCATACCCCGGGCCATACCGTTTTCGCCATCCATTCCGGCGATCAGTCGCTGATGGTCTTGAGCGACACCGCGCAGCATCCGGCGATTTTCGCGCGGCATCCGAACTGGGTGGCGGCTTTCGACGTCGACGGCGCCGCCGCGGTGACGACGCGCAAAATGCTGTTCGACCGCGCCGCCGCCGACCGCATGCTGGTGACCGGCTATCACTTCCCGTTCCCGGCCTGCGGCCATCTGATCAAGAGCGCGACCGGCTATGAGCACGTTCCGGTCGAGTGGCAGCCGGCGCTGTGACGCTGGTTTTGGCAAGGAAATGGTCCGACTTGCGGGCGAACGGCGAACGGGAAGATCGCCCGCAAGTCGGTGCATACGATCCGGGATCCGACCTCATCACTGGTTCCTGAGACGCCGGGCCGCAGGCAATCTGTCAGTCTCGCGAGAGGTTTACACCGCGCGCCCTGAACGCGCCCTGAAGTGCGCCCGCGGCCGCCGTTCACCTACGTGTACTTTCGGTAATGCCATTTCGGGGAGTGTTCGCGCCGGGAAGAAACGCTATGATGCCGGTGTTTACCTCGCAGCCCTATCCAACCGGGAGGAGGTCATGCGCAAAACCCGCCTGCTTGCCGCCGCCATCGTTGCCGCCGCCATTGCCGGCGCGCCGGGCCTTGCCGCCGCGATTGAGAGCGGCAGTCCAGCGCCACCGCAAAATCCCCCTTCCGGGACCCCCAGTGGCACCGCGACCCATCAGGGCACAACCAAGAAGCCGAAGTCGCATAAGAGCAGTTCGGCCGAGGATTTTTTGAACGGCTGGCACAAGGCCTACGCGCTGGTCTACGACAAAGGCGACTACGTCGGCGGCATCGCCGCGCTGCACGCGATGGGCTACGACGACAACGTCGATGTTGCAACGCTCATCGGCTATGCCAGCCGCAAGCTCGGACGCTACGACGACGCCAAATATTGGTACGACAAGGCGCTGGCCGCCGATCCGAACCACGCCCTGACGTGGTCGTATTACGGCATGTGGCAGGCCGAGCAGGGCAACCTGCTCAAGGCCAAGGATGACCTGGAAAAGGTCCACACCATCTGCGGCAACACCACCTGCCGCGAATACGTCGCGCTCAAAGACGTGATCGACGGCACCCGGACGTATTAGCGCGCCGTTTTAGCGCCGTTGTCCTGCGCGGCGGAGCCAGCGCTACCGCGGGCGGAGCGGCGCCTCGCGCCCACAAATCGCCGGCGCCGCAAGCAAGCGGCGGCGGTCGCGTCCCGTTGTGACGCCCGCTAGGCACCCTCCGCCTGCGTTTCCGCCACGATCCAGGCGTGGTAGTCTGGATCGACATTTTCGATGGGAATGACCAGGATCGCGGGCGTGCTATAGGAATGCATCGCTTTGACGGCAACGCGCACCGCTTCGGCAAGCGTTGCGCGGGTTTTTATGATCATCACCACCTCGTCGCCGCGATCGATCTTGCCCTGCCACCAGTATAACGAAACCATGCTCGGCAGGATGTTGACGCAGGCGCACAGCCGGCGCTCGACCAAGGTGCGGCCCGCGGCCTCCGCCTCGACAGTGGATGGATAGGTCGTGTAGACGAAAACCGCGCGTTCCAAATGAACCTCCCGCGTTCCCTCCGGCCGCCTAGCGCCGCCGCTGCAAAGGCCCGCCCGCCCTACCCGTCATGCCCAAGCGCCCCACCGCACCCTCGTTTAAGAGCATCGCCTTCGTCGCCAGCGACGTGCCGGCGGCGCAGCAGGCGCGGCGCCGGCTCATCCGCCGCTACGGCGATGTCCGGCCGGAGACCGCCGACGTCATCGTCGCGCTCGGCGGCGACGGCCTGATGCTTGCGACCCTGCAACGCTTCATGAATTCCGGCAAGCCGATCTATGGCATGCACCGCGGCACGGTCGGCTTTCTCATGAACGAATTCTCCGAAGCCGGCCTGGTCGAACGGCTCGCCGCTGCCCGCGTCACCGTCATTCATCCGCTCCTGATGCGGGCGCGCGACGCCGCCGGCCGCGTGCACCGGCACCACGCCATCAACGAAGTCTCGCTGTTCCGCCAGACCTATCAGGCGGCGCGGCTGCGCATCCTCATCGACGGCAAGGAGCGACTGCCCGAACTGGTCGCCGATGGCGTGCTGCTGGCGACGCCGGCCGGATCGACAGCCTACAATCTTTCGGTCCAGGGACCGATCATTCCGATCGGCGCGCCGCTGCTGGCGCTCACGCCGATCAGCCCGTTTCGGCCGCGGCGCTGGCGCGGCGCGCTGCTTCCCGATCGCGCGCAGGTCACCGTCGACGTGCTCGAAGCCGCCAAGCGTCCGGTCGCCGCCGTCGCCGATCACGACGAGGTCCGTTCGGTGCGCTCGGTCGATATCGGCATGGACCATTCCATTGCCATGCACATGTTGTTCGATCCCGGTCACAGCCTCGACGAGCGGATTTTGAGCGAACAGTTCGGGCATTAGCGCAGGACAGGAGACGGAGGACGGAGGACGGAGGACGGAGGACGGAGGACGGAGGACGGAGGACGGAGGACGGACATGTCCTCCGATTTCAATGCTTAACCGAGCGTTAACGGCGAATCCTTACGATTTGGCCCGTGCGGCTGCCGCGTCGGCGTCTGCCGCGGCGGAGGCTCAATGGTCCGCATCGATTTCAATCGTCTGCGCTTTCTGGTCATCGACGACAACGCGCATATGCGGCGCATTCTGCGCACGCTGTTGCACGGCTTCGGCGCCCGGGAAGTATATGAGGCCGAAGACGGCGCCGCCGGACTGGAAGCCTTTACCCATTACATGCCCGACATCGTGCTCACCGACTGGGTGATGCCGATTTTCGACGGCCTGGAATTGACGCAAATGATCCGGCAGCAAGGCGCCAATGCCAATCCCTACGTGCCGATCATCATGCTCACCGGCCATTCCGAGAAAAAACGGGTCATCAGCGCGCGCGACGCCGGAGTGACGGAGTTTCTCGCCAAGCCGATCTCAGCCAAGTCGCTCTATGAACGCGTCTTCAACGTGGTCGCCAATCCGCGGCCGTTCGTCAAAACCAAAAGCTATTTCGGGCCGGATCGGCGGCGCAACGCCAACCCGAACTATGTCGGTCCGGAGCGGCGCAAGGGCGGCCGCGCCGAAGTGACCCGTCAAGCGCCGCTGTTGGAAAAAGCCAAGGTGCTGGTGTGAACCGCAGGAGCATGATCGGCAATGTCGCGTCGCAAGGATGACACGCCGTCGGTCGCAACCTACGCCGACCATGAGGTGATCACGCCGCCGCACGAGCTGCGCAAGGCGGTGGCGCCGGCGGCGGACGGCGATGAGGATCCGGTGGCCCGGGCCGAAGCGGCGCTGGCGGAGCTTTCCGGCGAATTTGCCGTCTGGATGGAGGCCGAGTGCGAGCGCCTCGAAGCGGCGCGGCAGGACGTCAAACGCGACGGCTTCAGCAAAGTCATGCATGACGCCTTGTTTCGCGCCGCCCACGACATCAAGGGCGAAGCCGGCACGTTCGGGTTTCCCGCCGTCGTCGGCGCTGCCGACAGTCTGTGCCGGCTCCTCGAGCACACGCCGGTTATGACCCGCATCCCCATCGCGCTGGTCGACCAGCACGTCGATGCCGTGCGCGCCATTACCCGCGAATATGCCCGCGACGATCTGGTCAACGTGGCGGGCGCCCTCACCCAACGGCTGCGCCAGGTCACCGACGAATTCTTGCGGACCGAAAACGGCTTCCGGCCGGATTATCTGGAAAGTATTTTCGCGCCGCCGCTCGTTCCCGGCGCCTGAAGCACTACGCCGCCTCGGAGCGATCGTCGCCGTTGTCCTGCTCCGCGACCAGCCCATCGCAGTACAGCCGGGCTTCCTCGCGCGCGGCTTCGGTGGCGAAGCGGCGCAGCAGCGTGAGCAGCGGCTCGAGCTCGGATGGCGCCTGATCCTCGCATCGGGTCAGCACCCGCTCGATCATGCGACGCTTGAGCCGCGCGGCGTCGCCGGGCTCGCCGGCGAAACCGCCTTGCCGCATCGCTTCGATGGCCTCCTTGAAGGCCGGATAGGTTGAAGGCGGCAGCCCGGCGCGGTCGAACAAGGCCCGCAAACCGGCGATGCCGCGGTCATGCACCAGGCCGGACACGCGCGCGACCGGCATGTCCGCCAGTTCCGCCAGCGCCTCTTCGAACAGCACGACATTGCCGGACAACAGCGCGCGCAGGATCAGGCCGGCGGTGAGCTGGCCGGTGACCCGCAAATGGCTGATCAGCGGACGGACCTCGCTGTTTGCGGAATCCGCCGCGATCGCCACCGTCGCTTTCTCGCAGGCCTCGCGCGCGATGCGGTGCGCATGATCCGCATCCAGCCATTCCCGCCCGGCGACAAATCCGGCAAGCGTCTCCGACAGCTTGGCCACCAGGGTCAGACGTGTCGCCGCCGGCAGGTCGGCGCGCGCCAGCAGCGATTCGCGAATGGCGGCCAGATGCCCGAACCGCTCGACGATGCGGTCGGTCGACAACGGAGCCACATCGGCCTCGGCGTTTTCCAATAGCGTCAGGCAGGATTCCGCCGAGCCGACTTCGGCGATTGCCGCCGCGACGGAGCGCGGCAGCGCCGCCCGGCTGGCGATCGCCGCCTGCACGTCCGGCCCGCCGGTCGCCGCCGCGTCGACCAGGTCGGCATCGATAAACAGCGGCGACAGCGCCAGCACCGGCGCCGCGATCGACGGCTGATCGCCCGCCAGCGCGAAGACGATGGCCGGCGGCGCATCGGGACTGGCCGCCAGCACGTCGGCCAGCGCGCGGCGCACCAGCGGCGAAGGATCGTCGAGCAACATCAGCATCGCGCCCTCGGCGGCGCCGAGATCGTCGGGCGACAGATCGGAATAGAGGTAGGCCCGCGCCAACGCGCCGGTTGCCTCGGCCCGTTCGCCGGCCGGTGCGCCGCGCACCCACTGGATAAAATGGCGGACGATCATTTGTTTGCTCACGCAACGTCCAAATTGACAAAGCGATAGTAACGGCGCCGGCTTAACAAACCGTTCACCATAATTGTTTGCCAATATTGCCGAAACGTTACCGCGGCCGGCATGGCGCCTATGAGCTCTGGTCGGGATCGCGGAACAGGTCGCGCATGCCGGCGGGCGCCGTCTGCCGTCCGGACTTGCCATCGCCATCGGGGACCGAAAGCGGCGTCGTCCACAATTGGCTCACGACCGCGGCGACCGGCGCGGTGCGGTCGGTATCCTGGAACAGCCCATGGAAGATTTGACTGCTCTGGGCGGTATGCGCGGGCGCCGCAGCCGCGAAGGCCTCGGTCACGCCTGCGGTATCGGGCGCGGCCGCGGCGGCCGACGCCGCCGCCGGCGCAGCAGCGGTTCGCGTCGCAAAGGCTGTCAGGTCCAACGGGGCACCGGCGGCCGCCGCGCTGGCGACTTGCGCCGTGCGCGCCGCATCACCGGGCCGAGCGCGGGCCGCGACGTCGTAGCGCGCGGTCAGGACATTGCGCACCTGGGCCAGGCTGCGCGCCGCGCCGGTCGATCGGTCGAAAAAGATCGACGAATTGGCGCTCGCCGCCGTCGGGAAATAATCCGCCGCCTTGGCGTTCGGATTGTCGGCGGCGAGCGAGATCAACTTTGCCGCGCCGCCGGCGCCGAGAAAGTGGGCGATGTAGAGTTCGCCTTCGCTCGGCGCCCGGCCGAGCTTGGTGGTGAGAATATCGGCGTTGGCCTTGGTGAAGGCGCCGGCCATCACCGCATTGGCGGTGGGATCGTTGCGCAGCTTGAGAATCTCGCTGCGCATCGCCGGATCGTTGACCTGGTAGTGGCCGGCCGCGGACTTGGTGATGGCGTCGGCGTACTGGCCGTAGCCCAGCGCGGCGCCGGACTGTTTGATCGTGCCGAGCCAGGTCTGGTCGATGAACTGGAACAGGCCGCGTGCCGACGACGTCGAAGCGCCGGCCTGCGGGTTGAGGCCAGATTCGACTTGAGCGGTGGCCAACAGATAGTTGAAGCTCGTGCCGGTGGCTTGCGAGGCTTGGCGAATAGCACCTGTCACCGCCGAACCGGCGGTGGCCGTGCTGGGGTCGACCAGCATAGATCTTGCTCCCTGCCGGCTCCCACCGGCTGTCATGAGCGTTAGCGATCATTAACGACTATGGTAAACGAGGGCTTAACAGAGACCAGCGGAGGCGAAAATGACCCAACAGACGGCGGTGCGGCACAAGCGCGGCGGCCTCTATTTCGAGGATTTCGTCCCCGGCGAGCGCGTCGAGCACCGCTATACCCGCACCGTCACCCAGATGGACAACATGCTGTTCTCCAACATGACGCTCAACCCGCAGCCGCTCCACATCGACCGGCAGTTCTGCGAGCAGGAGACCGAATGGGGGCAGCCGCTGATGAATTCCCTGTTCACCCTCGGCCTGATGATCGGCATCCAGGTTTCCGACATGACGGTCGGCACCACGATCGCCAATCTCGGCATGACCGATGTCAAATTCCCCCACCCGCTGTTCGAGGGCGACACCGTGCACTGCACCACCGAAGTCATCGGCAAGCGCGAATTCGAAGTCGCGGCCCGGCGCCGGCATCGTCGAATTCCACCACCGCGCCTACAACCAGGACAACAAGCTCGTCGCCGAGTGCCGCCGCCAGGCCTTCATGCGCATGCGGCCGAAATAGTCTGCTCCCTCGCCCCGCTTGCGGGGTGAGGGTTGGGGTGAGGGGTCTCTCCGCTGGGTTCAGCGCACGAGATATCCGAACGCCGCCGCATCGACCACAACGCTCAGAATCGCGGAGAGGCCCCCTCACCCTCGCTTCGCTCGACCTCTCCCCGCGCAGCGGGGAGAGGTGAAGAAAGGCCTTCCCATGCGCTCGCTTCTGTTTGTCCCCGCCGACAGCGCCAGAAAGCTCGAGAAGGCGATGACCAGCGGCGCCGATGCGCTGATCGTCGATCTTGAGGATTCCATCGCGCTCGACGGCAAGGCGCGGGCCCGCGACAGCGCGGCGGCGTTTCTCAAGGAGACCATCGCCGCGGCGCCGCGACCCGCCATCCTGGTGCGGGTGAACGGTTTGCAGACCGGCCTCATCGATGCCGATCTCGACGCCGTGGCGCCCGCCAGGCCCGACGCCATCATGTTGCCGAAGGCGGAGGGCGGCGCCGCGGTGATTCATGCCGACGCCAAGCTCGCCGTGCGCGAGGCGACGAGCGATTTGCCGGACGGCCACATCAAGATCCTGCCGATCGCCACCGAGACCGCGGCCGCCCTGTTCGTCGCCGGGACCTTTGCGGGAGCGAGCCCACGCCTCATGGGCCTGACCTGGGGCGCCGAGGACCTTTCGGCGGATCTCGGCGCCCAGGCCAACCGTGACGCCCAAGGCCGCTTCCTCGATCCCTATCGCCTGGCGCGGGTGCTGTGCCTTGCCGGCGCCGCCGCCGCGCAAGTGCCGGCGATCGACACCGTCTATGTCGACTTCCGCGACAGCCCCGGTTTTCGCCGCGAATGCGAAGCGGGGTGCCGCGACGGCTTTCTTGGCAAGATGGCGATCCATCCGGCCCAGGTGCCGATCATCAACGAGGTGTTCACGCCCTCGGCCGACGCGCTCGCCCGCGCGCAGGCCATTGTCGACGCCTTCGCGGCGAGCCCGGGCGCCGGTGTCGTCGGCATCGGCGGCGTCATGGTCGACCGGCCGCATCTGGCGCGCGCCAGGCAATTGCTGGCGCGCGGGGCAGCGGCCAAAAACGCATCCACCTCGCGTCCGTAGGGGCACCCCTCGTGGGTGCCCGCGGTGCTGCGGCACGCGCGTCCGGAGGCGGCCACAAGGGCCGCCCCTGCATCTGCAGTGACGCAATAAAAATCTGTTCTCGCGACGCATTTTTCTCGCCCGAGTTTTGCCAAAGCCAGTTCCACGAACCAATCGCAGAGCCCGATCTTCGTCAGATGGCGCCGGCGGTGGCACCGGCTGTCATCACGATCAGGCCCGGCACGGCGCACGTAGCCCGGATGAAGCGCAGCGTAATCCGGGAACGACCATTCGGTTCGAATGCCGCCCCGGATTTCACTTCGTTTCATCCGGGCTACGAACAACTACGAAAACAAACAAAAAAGGAAGCGGAACGCCGAAAGACGCTGAGCATCATCCTCCGCATCTTGCGATGCGGCGCTGCCCCGACGGGGCAGCACGCCTTCCGGCGTTCCACCACGGCTCTCGCCAGAGGGACTCGCGCATCCCTTAGGCTCAGCTCGGGCCAGGCTTCCCGGGGACACAGCGCCGATAAGCGGCGGGTTACCCCCGCCGGCGCCGGCCCCCGGTTACAGCGATGCACCTCGCACGCCGGTCATAATGCCGGCAGGCATGATGCCCGAGCCGCCCGGGAGCGGAGGTGACGAGCCGCCGCCCGCGGGCACCGCACTCGCCCCGCCAACCGGTGTCGCCGGCTGACGTCCTTGACGTGAGCGAGGTTGCGGGGAGTATGTAACTGCAATGGTGACGACTGTCAAGGAAATTGTCACCATATCGGTGATAAGAGCTTGAATTCCAGCAGACCGGGCGTATTTTCTCCTGTCTGGACGGAGCCGCTTCGCTGGAGCATCGGCATGAAGATCAAGGTTGTGGTGCATGAGGCGGAAGAAGGCGGCTTCTGGGCCGAAGTGCCCGCCATTCCCGGTTGCGCCACGCAAGGCGAAACCATGGACGAACTGATGCGCAACCTGCACGAAGCGATCGAAGGCTGCCTCGCCGTGGACGTTGCCGCGCCAAAGCCTGGAGGTAAGGAGCGTATTGTTGAAATCGCCGTATGAGGACGCATGGGCGTCACGTCCGCGGCTCTCGCGCCGCCATCGTTGCGGCGGGTACCCATCACTGGGTTTCACCTAAGCATTTGCAGCAATATGTTAGTGAGATGGCTTGGCGCATGAACCGCCGCGCTATGACGGCAGAAGATCGCATCAACGCGCTATTCACCGCCATCGAAGGGCGGTTGACTTATAAGGCGTTGATTGCATGAAAATTTACCACCCCGGCTATAGGCTATCTTTCGTCCCCGAGTTGACCCTACAATCGTGACGGGAACGGTGAAGGAAAGCGCATGAGTGAGCGGAAGCGAAAGCCGCCAGCCCTTTCCGATATGTCTTTCGACGAGGCATTGGCGCGCTTAATTCAGACCGACCCAAAAGAAGTTGCTGACGAGGTCGATAAGATCAAGCAGCAAGATCGGGAGGCCTCGGAATATGTCGAAGAGCGACGACAAAGTATCCGGCGAGGCGGAAGACGAGCAAAAAAACGATTCCGTCTTTGATTATCTTTATTGCGATACGCCGCGTATTGGTTCCTTCCTGGCTCAATTCGATAACGCTGGCCATCTGAAAGAGATTACGGAAAGCGAAAGCGCCTCCAAGGGGACATCGCGCGGCCTCAAGTTCGGCGTTGGTGCTAGCTATCTAGGAACCGGCGGCAATCTAAATTTTGACCGTTCCCCCGGCGAGCATGGCGCCGAAGCGACACAGCGCGTCTACGATCCTCTTTGGTTGAATGCTAGGGCTTTCATGGATTATCTTGAAACGGCAAATTTGATTTGTCGTGACATTACCAACGCACGCTTAGGTCAATTCGTGATCGCTTCAGGTTCGCTATCGGTTTTAGATACTACATTGCTAACCCCGCTTTGGAAATCAAACATTTTGAAGCGCGGAATAGATAAATGGGCCAAATCACCCGAAGGCATGAAAAACAAGGATTACAAAGAGACCGCGGGTATGGCGATGGAAATTGTGCCGTTCTTCCCGCACTTTCCTCAGTGCAAAATCAAAGGCAGCAATTTCGTGGTTTGGAGCACGCTGGCACCTGAAGGAATGGCGGGAACTGTGTCTGACCTCTCATTGAAGCACGGTACAGAGATACCGGGCGAGTGGTCCATTTTAGGGGTGCTAGATGCGTTTCCAAGCCCAATCCCAACACCAATGGCTTTTCCCGAATCAGGGACGGCGAAACCATTCGAGTCGCTCATTAAAAATTTTTCCAATCTAGCTCGCACTACCCTCGGACGATCCGAGGATGCCTATGGGATGACCGCGCTGCTACTTTTCCGTAAAATCTCGACTGGTGCCAACTAGTATATAGGTCCCCAAAAGTCGGCTCGTTTGGCTGTCCAGCGTCTCAAATCGGTGTTTATGCGTGATCTGACATAACGGGAACATCCCGCGCAATGGGGATCGTCGCGCGAGAGGCCGCCGACGATCGGTGACGAAAAAGCCCTCCATAAGGGGGTTATTTTTGGCAGCTATATTCTGGGCCGCCCCACGGGCCAATGAACCGGCCGGTGCTTTCATTGTAAATCCAGCAAGTCCGAGTTCATGCTGGTCAGTGAAAGGGCCGCGGTATGTGACGATTACCCAGAGATACAGGGTGTAGCCGTTGGGAATGGATGGGATGGTCGCGCCGTCTTCGTCAAATTCAGAGCCGCCAGTCCACACATAGCCAATCTCATTGGCGGGCCGCAATTCTCCGGCGGCCAAAATCGGAGAGGTTACGAGCGTGTGGTTAGCCGGCAAACGGTCGGGAAATGGTGGGTCCACACCAATAGCCAGAACCGCTTGAGCGTATTTGATTATGGCGGGTGTTTTTCCATAGTTTGCAACCGAATAGGTGGCAGTCAGAATAATGCCCTCCTCCGTCAATTCATTAAGTTCAAGTCCGCTTATGTTGAAAATGAAAATATATGGCCTCTCCAATTGAGTGAGGGCCGCTTCGGCCGTCCGCGCTTGTTGAATAGCCGCATCGGCATTTTGCCGAGCAATGCTCATCTGCTCTTGAAGCCGCACATCATCGCGAACAGCTTCGGTTTCCGCATGTCTAAGTTGGCTTTCGCCGGCCTCCCACAGCTTGTCAGTGGATCGTTTGAGAGTGAGCGTGAACCAAGCAATAGCGATTGTGGCGAGTGCGGTGAACGCGCCACTATAAGTCTCAACGAACGCGCTGAGCGCCACCGCCAGTTCGTAAATGGAGCAATAGTAATTGTTGGTATGATCTTCTTCGCAATATGCGCTGTAGGGTGGGAGGATCAGAAATGTTAACCCGACAGCCAACAAACCGGCGCCGAACCAAAACAGTCGCTTGCGGCGTATTAGCATCCGTCGACTACCGCGCCGTAGGTGCCGATGGCTGTGAACCAGTCTGTGATTGCGGTCACCAACGCCTCCAAGATAAGGTTGAAGCGGCAGCGAAAGTAGACCGGATTGAGCGCAGCGAAATCCGGGAGCGGCAAATGCGGCTTGCAGGGTGGCCCCGGATTGCGCTTTGCGCAATCCGGGCTACGCAGCGAAGGGCGCTATCCGCCCCCGCGCAGCGCGGGCCATCGTCGATGCCCTTCGCGGTTCGAGGTGCAGTGAAGCGCGTTGCCGCTCGCGCGGCGAACCCCCTCTCCCCTTGCGGAGAGGGTTGGGGTGAGGGGCCTTCGGCCTCTCGATCTGGCGGCGCACGGCCCTCACCCGACCGCGCGTTGCGCGGTCGTCCTCTCCCGCAAGGGGAGAGGGGTTCGTTGTCGGCAACGGCGGCGTCATAGTCGACCGGCCGCATCTGGCTCGGTCTGGCGCTTGTTAGCATCGGATAAAATCCGCTTGACAAAAGCGCGCCGGCGCACGATTTAACATGCAAATGGCGCGGGGTTCTTTCCCTGTCGGTTTGGTGGCTCCGGTGAAAACCGGGGCCATTTGGCTATTGGGGAAGCCGTCGCGCCCCTTCGCAGAGGGAGCTTGACGATGAGCGAGCAACGCGATTGCGAAAGATGCGGCAAGCCGATCCCGCCGCGACGATTGGACGTGCTGCCCGATACGCGACTGTGCATCGAATGCAGCGAAGCGATCGGCGGCGACTTCAAGACCTACGTCATTGCCGAGAACACCCACGGCAAGGCCGGCAGCCTGAAGAAGAACTACGGCAGCTGGAAGGTGAAACGAAAGCTGCGCGACATCACGCCGCTCGACCAGGACTAAATCGGCCGCCGACGCGGCGCGCTGCTGCTTGTGGGGCCGGCTACTTGGGGCCGGTCTGGTCGGCCGCCTTCGGATCGAACACGCGCTCGTCGCGGAACTGGAGCGTGACCGCGCCGGCGTTGCCGAGCGGCACGGCGCGATAGAAGCACGAGCGGCGTCCGGTGTGGCAGGCGGCGACCGCCTGCTCGACCTTGATCCACACCGCGTCCTGGTCGCAGTCGATGCGCATCTCGACCACACGCTGGGTGTGGCCGGAGGTTTCGCCCTTCCGCCACAGCGCGCGGCGCGAACGGCTGAAATACCACGCCTCGCCGGTGGCGATGGTCTTGGCCAGCGCCTCGCCATTCATGTGGGCAACCATCAGGACATCGCCGGACGCGGCATCGGTGGCGACGCAGGTCACCAGTCCGTCGGCGTCGAATTTCGGCGTCAGCGCCGCGCCTTCCTCAAGCGCGGCGGCCGTTGCGGCCGGGCGAAATGGTGAGGTGTCCGACATTTGCGCCGAAGTCATCAGCTTCTGGATGAAACGCCGCGCACCAGCGTCACGAACCGCACCTGATCCTCGGTGCTGTCGTGGAACGTGCCCAGAAAACGTGTGGTCACGGTCGAGATGCCGGGCTTGGTGACGCCGCGGATCGACATGCAGGTGTGCTCGGCCTCGATCAGCACCGCGACGCCGCGCGGCTTGAGCACCTCGTCGATGGCGGTTGCCACCTGCGAGGTCAGATGCTCCTGGGTTTGCAGCCGGCGCGCATAGACGTCGACCAGGCGGGCGAGCTTGGACAGCCCGACGACGCGCTCGATCGGGCGATACGCCACATGCGCCTTGCCGTAGAACGGCAGCATGTGATGCTCGCAATGCGAGGTGAAGGCGATGTCGCGGACCAGAACGAAATCATCATAGGGTTCGGTCTCGCCAAACGTGCGAATGAGCGCCTCGGCAGGAACCTCGCGGTAGCCGCGATAAAGCTCGTCCAAGGCCGCGACCACGCGCTTGGGCGTGGCGCGCAGGCCTTCGCGGGCCGGGTTGTCGCCCAGATAGGCGATCAGCGCACGGACCGCGGCTTCCGCCTCCTCGCGCGACGGCCGGTTCTCGACCGGCACCGGCGCGTTGCGCACATGTTCCGAAACCAGCCGGCGAGACCGTTCGTTGGTGACGGCGTCCATTAGCTCTCCAGTCACGCGGCCTCCCGCGGCAGGGAGCTCGACAAGCGCCGGTCCCGGCCGCAACTTCAATTCCACCGCGCCAGCGCCTATATAGTCGATTGGCGGGTGGAGACAATAAACCCGGGTGCAATCAGGCCAATCGGCGCTTTTACGATGCTCAACGAGGTCTACAATCGACGCATCATCGAGCTTGCGGGAACGATCCCGCGGATCGGGCGGCTGGCCGAGCCGGACGCCAGCGCCACCGCGCACTCGCGGTTGTGCGGCTCGACCGTCACCATCGATCTGAAGATGGACGGCGATACCGTGACCGACTTTGCCCATGAGGTGAAAGCCTGCGCGCTCGGGCAGGCGTCATCGTCGATCATGGCGAGCCACATCGTCGGCGCCAAAGCCGACGAACTGCGCGAACTGCGCGAGACCGTGCGCAAGATGCTCAAGGAGAACGGCGCGCCGCCGGCCACCGGCAAGTGGGCCGACATCGCGGTGCTCGAGCCGGTGCGGGACTACAAGGCCCGTCACGCCTCCACGTTGCTGACATTCGACGCCGTGGTCGACGCCATCGGCCAGATCGAGGCCAAGCGCGGCGTCAAAGCCGCGGCCGAGTGACGTGCCGCGCATCGCCCAGACTTGCGCCCAAACTTGCGCTCAGACTTGCGCCGAAGCCGCGCGTTTGGCGCCGCGGCTGGCCGGCCAGGGTCTGGTCAAGCTGTACCGCTACACGCTGTCGCCGCTGGTCGGCTTGCATTGCCGGCATCTGCCGACATGCTCCGACTATGCGGATCAGGCGATCGGGCGCTTCGGCCTGTGGGCCGGCGGCTGGATGACGCTGGCGCGGCTGCTGCGCTGCCATCCGTTCGGTACATCCGGGCTCGATTTCGTACCCGCCGCGGCGCCGCCGCGCGCGCGGTGGTATCTGCCGTGGCGTTATGCGCGGTGGCGCGGCACCAATGCGGCGCCTCCCGGCTGATGCCGTTCAGGCGGCGGTCCGCTCAGGCTCCGCGATTCACTGCGGCGCTTGTGACTGCGGTCCTTGGGATTGCGGCCCTTGGGATTGCGGCCCTTGGGCAAGCTTCGCCAGTTGCTGCGAGGCGGTCGCCGAGCCGAGGTCGGCGGCCTTCTGATACCATTGGCGCGCCTGCACCGGATCCGGCGCGGCGCCGATGGCGCCCGCACGGCGCAGGTACAGCGGATCGTATGACGCACCGAGCGCCAGCGCCGCATCGGCATTGCCGGCCTCGGCGGCGCGCCGCAGCAACAGCCGCGCCGAGGACAGGTCGCCGTTGTTGAGATCATCCTTGCCGCGCTTGACCAGCGTTGCGATCTCCTCGTCGCCGAGCTGCAGGGTCCGCTCCGCGGGCCCCGTCCCGAGCTCTGGCGGCGGGACTGGCTGCGCCACCGCAGGCGGCGGCGGGACTGGCTGGGCCACCGCAGGCGGCGGCGTTTCGACCGGCGCAAGCGGCAGCGCATTCGCCTCCTTGAGACCGTGATTGACCAGCATCTGTACTGCCGGGGCCGAGCGCGCCGGCGCCATGAAGTCGGCGTTGACCGAGAGCGCGGTGGTCGGGCCGCGGGGCGGCCGCGCTTCGTTGCGCAAGAGCCTGGCGCCGGGAACAGAAACCACGCCCCACGCCACGATCGCAGCGACCACCGCGACGGCGCTGACGCGCTTGGCGATCGGCCACAGCGATTGATTGTCGTCAAGCGGCGGTTCCGGGACCTGGTCGGGATGCAGCGCCAGCTGCCGCTGCAACGTCGCCATGGCACGATCGCCGCGGTATGCGGGACCGGCCATCACGATGCGCCACCTCCTGGGCGACGCTTCGATCGGCGGCGTCGGTGCCGGGCTGATCGACGCCGGCCACTCCTCGAGCGCGCGATCGGGTGCGCCGTCGCGCGCGCCGTGGCGCAGCCATGGCGGCGCGTCCATCACAGCGGCATCAAGGTCTTCAGCGTGGTGGATCGGAGAATTCATGATCGCCTCCCCCTGCTTGCAAGCTCCGACAGGCACAGGCCGCTGCGCCGATCGCCTCATCGCGGGTGATCGCGCGCCTGCTGCCATTTGAGAAACTCCTGGAACAGCTGCTGCCGGGTGGCGCCGTCGGCATCGCCGCCACCGGGATGCTGCGTCGCCAGAAACTCATCGAATTGCTGGCTCCTGGCGGTCGTCGCGCTCTGGCGGTTTTGCGCCAGCCATTGGTCGGCGGCGGCAAACCGCGTCCAGCCCGGCAGTACGGCGGCGAGATTGGTCTCGCGCCATTTCGGATGATGCGGCGGCTTCTGCAGGTCGGCGAGCTTGGGAAAGAACACGTTGATGAAGTTGGCGATGCGCCGGTAGCGATCCGAATCCTGCGGCCAGTTGTAGGCAATGAGCACGGCGCTGACCGCGACGGTGGCGACGTCGTGCCCGGTTTCGACCATGCCGGGATAATCGGCGTGGCCGAGCAGCGCAGGCAGATAGTCGGCCTGCAAGGGCTTGGCGAACGGCACCGGCAGGAAGCGCAATCCATCGGCGGCGCGCAGCTTGCCCATGGCGCCCGCCGGCTTGCCGGCGATCAGGATGGTGGCGGCGAGTTCGCCGCTCTTGAGCTTTTCCAGCGCGTCGGCCTGCCCCATGTTGACTTCCACCGGCGCGACGCCCAGGCGCTTGAAGACGTCGCGGCTCGACAGCTGGGTGCCGCTGCCGATGTCGCTGAAATTGACCTTCTTGCCGTTGAGCGCGTCCAGCGAGTCGATGCCGGAATCGGCGCGGACGACGACGTGCATCTCCTCGTTGAACAGCTTGGTGATGTAGTCGATCTTGTCGTCGATATTGCCGATCTCGTTGCTCGCCCGGTAGGCGTTGAGGATGATCGATTGGGTGATGCCCAGATCGATGCCTTTAAGGAAACGGACGTCGCGAATGTTCTGCCCGCCGCCCTTGCCGACCACCGGCAGGATGCGGAAGTTGTCGCCGTCATCGAGGACGTCCGACATGTCGTAGGCGATGGTCAGATACGTGGCGTTCGGATTGCCGGCGACGATCGCGACCGTGTTGGTATTGAGCCGCTCGCCGAGCGTGCCGAGACTGGGTTTATCGGGAATTGGCCGCGCGCCCGGATGCGCGGCAAGTCCGGATTCTTGGGAAAAGCCTGCGGTCAGCAGAACCGCGACCAATACGCAAATTACCTGAAATGGCCGGCACGGCCACCGCAAGCCCCCCCTCATCGTCCCCACTCCGCGCGGCGAACCTGCGGCTACGCACACACACAAATGGCGTTGCAGACTCGCAACGTTTACGACACCCACCCTCGCCGCGCTTGAGAGCTGCACGCGTTTAATTGCGATACGCGGTCTCGCGCGGACACATTGAGGTTCGTCAGGCAATGGGGCGGCGTTATGATTTGGATTCGATGATTCCGAGGCGGCCTTGCCGCAATTCCGTACGCGCGTTTGGAATCCGCGTGGTGCCTCAGTGGAATTATGGCGCCGCGCGCCACCGCCTCGATCGCCATGCCGCAGCGGCAGGGCCCGATGCGCCGCCCGGTCCGCGCCGCCTGTCGGGCAAGGCGGCGCGGGCCCAGTGCGCAAAGTGGTGCGATGGTAGGTTGCGCGGCGGCCTTCGCCTGCTATATCCCTGGTTGACGGCTTACCTGCGCTCGTTCGCAGGAGTGAGCAGCAGGAGCGAGAACCATGGTCTCCGTGACCTTTCCGGACGGCGCGCGCCGGGACTATCCCCCGCATATCACCGGCCTCGACATCGCCAAGGGCATTTCGCCGTCGCTGGCCAAGCGCACCGTGGCGATGGCGCTCGACGGCAAGCTCGCCGATCTGTCCGATCCGATCGAGCACGACGCCAAGATCGAGTTTCTGACCCGCGACGACCCGCGCGCGCTGGAGCTGATCCGGCACGACGCCGCCCACGTGCTCGCCGAGGCGGTGCAGGCGCTCTGGCCGGGCACCCAGGTCACCATCGGGCCGGTGATCGACAGCGGCTTCTACTACGACTTTTTCCGCAACCAGCCGTTCACGCCGGAGGATTTTGACGCGATCGAGCGGAAGATGCGCGACATCATCGCGCGCGACAAACCCTTCACCAAGGAGGTGTGGTCGCGCGACGCGGCCAAGAAGGTGTTTCGCGACAAGGGCGAGGCGTTCAAGGTCGAGCTGGTCGACGCCATCCCCGAAGACCAGCCGATAAACATCTATAAACAGGGCGACTGGTTCGACCTGTGCCGCGGCCCGCACATGACCTCGACCGGCAAGGTCGGCAATGCGTTCAAGCTGATGAAGGTCGCCGGCGCCTATTGGCGCGGCGATTCCAACCGCGAAATGCTGTCGCGCATCTACGGCACCGCCTTCGCCAAACAGGACGAGCTCGACGCCTACTTAAAGCAGATCGAGGAAGCCGAAAAGCGCGACCACCGCAAGCTCGGCCGCGAAATGGACCTGTTCCACTTCCAGGAAGAAGCGCCCGGATCGGTGTTCTGGCATCCCAACGGCTGGACGCTGTTCCAGACGCTGGAGAACTACATTCGCCGCCGCCAGGCCGACGCCGGCTACGCCGAAGTCAACGCGCCGCAGCTCATCGATTTATCGCTGTGGGTGGCGTCGGGCCACATGGCGACGTTTCGCGATGCCATGTTCCTGGTGCAGCCGCGCGAGGAGGACGAGCGCACCTTCGTGGTCAAGCCGATGAACTGCCCCGGCCATATCCAGATTTTCAAGAACGGCCTCAAATCGTACCGCGATCTGCCGTTCAAGATTTGCGAGTTCGGCAAGGTGCATCGCTTCGAGCCGTCGGGCGCGCTGCACGGCCTGATGCGGGTGCGCGCCTTCACCCAGGACGACGCCCACATCTTCGTCACCGAGGAGCAGATCGCCGACGAGGTCCTCAAGGTCAACGATCTGATCCTGTCGATCTACCAGGACTTCGGCTTCGACGATGTGCGCATCAAGTTCTCCGACCGGCCGGACAAGCGCATCGGCGACGATGCGGTGTGGGACAAGGCCGAGGCCGCGTTGAAGCGGGCGCTCGAAGCGTCGGGCCGGCCGTGGACCCTCAACAGCGGCGAAGGGGCGTTTTACGGTCCGAAACTCGAATATGTGCTGCGCGACGCCATCGGCCGCGATTGGCAATGCGGCACCATCCAGGTGGATCTCAACATGCCGGGCCGGCTCGGCGCGTTCTATATCGACGAGCACTCGAACAAAGTGACCCCGGTGATGCTGCATCGCGCGATGTTCGGCTCGCTGGAGCGCTTCACCGGCATCATGATCGAGCATTATGCCGGGCACCTGCCGCTGTGGTTGTCGCCGCTGCAGGCGGTGATCGCCACCATCACGTCGGACGCCGATGATTATGCCGGCGAGGCGATCGCCGCGGCGCGGCGGGCCGGACTGCGGGTCGAAGGCGACCTGCGCAACGAGAAGATCAATTACAAGGTGCGCGAACACTCATTGGCGAAAGTCCCGGTCCTGCTCGTGGTCGGCAAGAAGGAAGCCGCCGAGCGCACCATCTCCATGCGCCGTCTCGGCAGCGACAAGCAGCAACCGATGCCGCTTGATGCCGCGCTGGCGGCGTTGGCGCAGGAAGCGGTGCCGCCGGATACGGCACGGCTGCAAAAGGCGGCGTGACGCGGATCAGGCGGCTTTGAGCAGGCTCGCGACGGAGATGTCTTCATCGACGTCCGGCCAATGGATGCCATGTCCGCCGCCTATCAATCGCCAGTTACGCCGCTGGTCGTCAGACGCTTCGAGCAGCCGCGGGAACCACGCCAGTGGGGCGGCAAGTTCACGACCGTCGGCCAGGATGACAATCAGCCGATCGTCCATGACTTTCGCGTCGATGGCCGTGGCGTCGTACTTAACGGCCGAAGTAGACATTCCAGGCCTCCAGGAAATCCAAAACGGTGCTCAATCACAAGGAGCCGCAGCCTATTTAACTCATGAATACGGAAACCGTGGGATCCCGCAAGGCTGACCGGCTGCAGCCAAAACTCAGCAACATTACCACCATGCTCGACGTGGATATGCGCCGGTTCCAATCCTTCAAGGCTATAGAAAAAGAAGCGGAGGCCATGAACCCGTAAGATCGTCGGCATAAATACATTTTATTGACCCTGTCAGGAGAGTCCAATCCGACCGCTGCGTGGCACCTAAAATTCGTCCCTCACCGCGCCAGCACTTCGACCTCGCCGTCGACGCCGGTGATGACCTTGAAATCGCGCTGATAGGTCTTGCCCTCGTTGCGCGCGATCAGGTGATAGTCGCCCTCGGCGAGCACGACGCGGGGGAAGGCGCCGATCGATTCCTTGATGACGTCGCCGCCGGGCGTGAGCACCGTCCATTGGGTGTTGGCCAGCGCCTCGCCGCCCTTCTCATTGACGAGCTTGAGCGTGAGGACCGCGGCGCGATGGGTGACCACGATGTCGGTGAGCTTGGCCGGCTCGACATGCACGTCCGAGCGCACCACCGAATTGGCGTCGCCGTAATTCGACACGATGTAATAGGTGCCCTCCGGCAGCAGCACGACGTCGCCGGTCATGATGTTCTGGGCGATCGGCCGCCGGTCGGAGGTATCGAATTGGCTGCCCGGGAAGATGTCGAAGGCGATTTGCCCGGGCGGGATGCGCACATCGCCGACGTGGCCTTCGAGCCGCACGCCGCCGGCCGGGATGTCGAACACCTCGCGCACGGCATCGGCGCGCAACTGGATCGCCTTGGCGGCGCTGGCAAGGCCGAGGCTCGCATGGACGACGTAGCTGCCGGGCGGCAGCGCGAAAGTCGGCGCCGCGGCGCGATCTTCCTTGATGAGGCGGAACACGCCGGTGGCATCGGGTTTCGCCGCATAGACCCGCCAGATGATCCCGGCCGTGATCGGCGCCGCGTCCCGCCCGTAGCGCGCCGCGACCGCCAGCGCGACGCGGCCGGCGGGAATCGTCGGCGCCGTCTGCGCGACTGGTGGCGCCGATGGTGCTGGTGGTGCCGGTGCGAGCGGGGTGACCGGCGCCAATGGCGCCGGATTGACCAAGGTCGCGCCCGGCGAGCCGGTGCCGGGCGTCAACGGCGCCGGCGCCATAGCTTGCGGCGCCAGCAGGCCACGCCCTTGTGCGCTGGCCTGGATTGGCGCCAGACACACCAGCGCCGCCGCCAGCGTCGCGCAGTGCCGAAATATGGCCAAGCCCCACCCCGCCATGCGGTTTTGTGGGTCGCAATCACGGCAATTTCATGCCCGGCCGACGCGGTCGAGCGTTGCCCGGCGGCCGCGGCACTTTCACCCTACCCACATGTTAATCTTGCTGTTGGCGCTGCGGCGGCCGATTCTGCGTGCCGCGGTGGCGCCGCGCCAGATTGCGCGTTTGATGTGCTGCGTACGAGGTTGACGTGACGACCATCGATATCGAAACGGTCCCCCTCGAAGCCAAGACCGTTACCGAGCAGGCCCTGAAAACCGAAACCATCAACGGCGATCCGGCCCGGATCAAAGCCGACCGGCCCTTGGTCGGACTGGTGCTCGGCAGCGGCGCGGCGCGCGGCTTTGCCCATATCGGGGTCCTTCACGCGCTCAAGGCGTCCGGCATCGTTCCCGACATCGTCGTCGGCACCTCGATCGGCGCCCTCGTTGGCGGCTGCTACGCCAATGGTCGACTTGATCCGCTCGAGGACTGGGCGCGCTCGCTGACCATGCGGCGCGTCATCAGCTATCTCGATGTCCGGCTCGGCGGCTCCGGCCTGATCGGCGGCGGACGGCTCGCCGCCCGCCTGCAGGAATTGATCGGCAACACCTTGATCGAGGATCTGCCGCTGCGTTTTGCCGCCATCGCAACCGAAGTCGGCACCGGTCACGAGGTCTGGCTGGGGCGCGGCTCATTGGCGCTGGCGTTACGGGCGTCCTATGCGCTGCCGGGGATATTTCCGCCGGTCAGCATCGGCGGCCGCTGGCTGGTCGACGGCGCGCTTGTCAACCCGATGCCGGTCTCGGTGGCGCGGGCGTTCGGCGCCCGCGTCGTCATCGCGGTCAATCTCAACGCCGACCGTTTCGGTCGCGGCGCCACCATCGCCAGCCACGGCTCGGACGAAAGCGACGAGGTTGCTTCTGTGCCGTTCGAGAAACCGCGCCTCGGCTTTCTTCGACTGCGCAGCATGTTCGGCGCCGAGCGCGCGCTCAAGCGCCAGTTCATGACCGGCGCGGCACGCCCCAGCTTTTCGACGGTGATGGTCGAATCGTTCAACGTCATGCAGGATCGGCTCACCCGCATGCGGCTTGCCGGCGACCCGCCCGACGTGCACATCACGCCGCGCTTCGGCCAGATCGGCTTTCTCGATTTCCACCGCGCCGCCGAAGCGATCGCCATCGGCCGCACCGCCACCGAACGCGCTCTCGACTCGATCACCGAATCCATCGGTGCGTTGGGCTGACGGCCGCCGAACGTGCAGCGGCCGTGACCAGGCGACAGCATCCGCTAGGCGCGCCGCTGCAATCATCGTAGGTTAGCCTGCGAGCTGCCGATGGGATGGGCCGACGGTCCGTGACATCAAAGGCGGCGAACGTGGCTCCGCCGGGCGAGCAATCCAAGGATAAATCGACGCCTGCTGCATTTGCGCAAGGCAATCAAGCTCGTGGGGCAATGCGATGAAACTTCCGCGCCGAACTTTCCTGAAAGCGGGAGCGGGGGCTATCGCTCTTCCGGCCGTCTCGCGGATCGCGGGGGCACAAACCTACCCGGCCCGACCGGTACACGTCATCGTCGGCTTCCCCGCTGGTGGTCCGAATGACATCGTTGCTCGCCTGATGGGGCAATGGCTATCGGAGCGTCTCGGCCAGCAATTTGTCGTCGAAAACCGGCCCGGCGCAGGCGGCATCATTGCCGCAGAGGCCGTCGTGAACGCGCCGCCGGACGGCTATACCCTCCTCATAGTCGGTGCGCCACAGGCGATCGGTACCTCGCTCTACGACAACCTCAATTTTAATCTCGTCCGGGACATCGCTCCGGTCGCAAGCATCGTTCGCGTACCCCTCGTCATGGAAGTGAACCCGGCGGTTCCGGCCAAAACGGTTCCCGAATTCATCGCCTATGCCAAGGCCAACCCGGGCAAGCTTAATATGGCATCGGGGGGCAACGGAACCTCGGATCATGTGTGCGGCGAGCTGTTCAAGATGATGGCTGGCGTCAACATGATCCTGGTGCCCTATCGCGGCGCGGCGCCAGCGCTGATTGATCTACTGGGCGGACAGATACAGGTGCTGTTTGATGTCATGACTTCGTCCATCGAGTACATCAGGACAGGGAGACTGCGCGCGCTGGCGGTGACGACCGCTACACGCTCCGAGGCACTCCCGGACGTCCCGACCGTGGGCGAATTTGTGCCGGGCTACGAGGCCAGCGCGTGGTACGGCGTCGGCGTGCCTAAAAAGGCGCCCGCCGACGTCGTCGATAAGCTCAACGCGGCGATCAATGCAGGCCTCGCCGATCCCAAGCTGAAAGCGCGGCTTGCCGAGATGGGCGGCACGGTCCTACCGGGTTCGGCCGCCGATTTCGGCAAGCTCCTCGCCGACGAAACCGAAAAGTGGGCCAAGGTGATCAAGGTCGCGGGTATCAAACCGGAATAATGCGGCGGCGCGGACAGACATTGGTCTCGTCGGAGTTGCCTGACGGGAACTATGGTTTCACCCTCGGCGGAACATCATTTGGGAGCGAGCACGTCCAATGCAAACGGCTCTTTGCAAACGGCTCGGAATTGAGCTGCCAATCATCCAAGCTCCAATGGGCGGCGGCGTTGTCGGGCCGACTCTTGCAGCCGCGGTGAGTAATGCTGGCGCGCTTGGCATGCTCGTACCGTGGCGGGCGGACCTCGCAACTGTTCGGCAGCAAATTCGAGAGACTCGTGCGCTCACTTCCCGACCATTCGGCGTCAACCTCAACTTGGAATTTCCACAACAGGAGCGGCTGGACGTTTGTCTCGCCGAAGGCGTTCGTATCATTTCGTTCTTCTGGCGCGATCCAGCTGCACTCATGCCGCGCGCCACGGCAGCCGGTGCTACCGTTCTGCATACGGTGGGGTCAGCTGCCGCCGCCCGGCGCGCCGTGGATTGCGGTGTCGACGTCATAATCGCCCAGGGTTGGGAGGCCGGCGGACATGTCCGAGGCACCGTGGCGACCATGCCGCTCATTCCTGCCGTGGTCGACGCCGTCTCGCCCGTTCCGGTCGTTGCCGCCGGTGGGATTGCGGACGGACGCGGCCTCGCCGCAGCTTTGGCGCTCGGTGCAGCAGGCGCTTGGATCGGCACCCGGTTTCTCGCGAGCCGTGAGGCAGCCATCCATCCGCGCTATCGCGAGCTGCTGTTGAAGGCCAGCGAGAACGATACGGTGTTTGTCGAAGAGCTGTTCGACCTCAACTGGCCAAAGGCGCCGCACCGCGTCCTACGCAACAAGACCGTGGCAGCCTGGGAAGCTGCCGGACGCCCGCCCTCCGGCAAGCGTCCGGGAGAGGGAGAAGTGATCGCCACGTCGCGATCAATCGGGCCGATCGTCCGTTATCTGGCCTGCACGCCGTGTACTGATACCGAAGGCGACATTGATGCGATGCCGCTATGGGCGGGACAGAGCGTCGGCCTTGTGTCGAAAATTCAGCCGGCGGGCGAAATCGTGCGTGAGATTGCTGACGAAGCCAAAGCGATCCTCCGGCGGTTGGCCCAATGACCGGTTAGGGTCGATCGCTAGACATTTACGGTGTGTGAGCGACGTCCGTTTGGCACCCTGTTGCAGACATTTCGGTACGTCGCGCCAAGTGACGCGACGGGCCGCAAGCTGCCGCAAATCCCCACCGCAATCGCATCACCGTCGATCGCGACGGACCTGAGCGTCACCAACGATCACGCGACCTTTTGACCCCGCACTGCGACATAGATCCGCATCAGTTCGGCGGTGAGCACGATCTTGGGGTCGTACTCCGGCGCGTCTTCGATCTGCTCAAGATCGTTGAGGCCGGAATTCTTGTAGATGCGGTTGGTGCAGGAGATCAGCCGCGCAGCCCGCGCCGGGTCGCCGTTGAAATGCTGGTGGATGGTGCAAGGCGGCACGTAGATCACGTCGCCGGCTTCCCAATCGAAGCGCTTGATCTCGTCCTGCGGCCGCCACTCATAGCTGTCGGTGATTTCGACATCGCAGTCCTGATGCAGGTCGTAACCGCAGCCCTCGACCACGTAGAGGCACTCTTCCGCAAGGTGCCGGTGCTTGCCGGAACGGCTGCCGGGCGGGATCACCTGCATGTAGGCGTCCACCGTTTCCATGCGGGTATTCATCTGCTCGTTAAGCAGATGCTTGAGCAGTCCCTGCCGCGCCATTTCCCACGGCATCTCATCGGGATGCACGATCTTCTTGCGCAGCGCGTTCCTCGCAGGCAGCGTCGCCGCGTCATTGAGCAGATCTTCATAGAGCTTTTTGTTGGTGGCGCCCGCGAGCCACGCCCTGGTTTCATCCCACGCCATTTCAGACTTCCTCCTCGACGTTGCCGGCAGGGTGGTTGAAGTCCTCCTCGTCATCGCGTGGCACGAAATTGCCCTGTGTCGGCGACGGCGTCTTCGGCCGTTTGATCACGGTGTGCTGGAACAGCATGTTCATGAACAGATACATCGGCTTGGTCTTGATGACCAAGGCGCGCGCCGGCTCGGTCGCGCTGGCGTTGTTGTGCTGGTGAACGCAATTGTTGTGCACGATGGCGACATCGCCGGCTTTCCAGTCGTAGCGGACGCCGTCATGGATCTCGTAGCCGGCGCCGTCGAGAATGTAGAAGGCGGCTTCATTGACGTGACCATGCTTCTGGGTGGTGCCGCCCGGCGCATATTCCTCGAGGTGGATGTGCAACGTCTGGCACAGGCCATCTTCCGGCTCGACATAGTGGCGGCTGAAATGCTGCGGGCCGCCGTCGAGCTTGGTCGCCTTGCCCTTGATCACGCGCGGCATGGCGCGCAGCCGCTTCAACTCGTCGGTCAAGCTATAGGCGCCGGTGATGGGGCGGACGAAGACCCGCTCCTTGTCCGGATCATGCTGTCTGCTTCCCCATGAAGTCTCCTGTCGGGTTCCGCGTACGATCTGCCAATCGACGAGCCTGATTGATGACGATGTCGCGCCGGTATCTACTCCATTTGTCGTTCCGATGCAGGGCTTTTGCCGGAGCGAGGAAATCCAATATTGCCTTTTTACGGCGGACTTAGGATATCGGTAAGGCGACGGACCACCTCGGGCGATGCCGATGAACAAAGCTTGACGAAGTTGTCGATCTCATCTGCCGGCGTCGGATCGTCGAGTCCGATCTTCTGCGCATCGGCTTTGAATCCGGCGTCGTCCTTGAGCGCCATGAAGGCTTTGCGCAAAACTGCGAGCCGCTCTGTCGGCACGCCCGGTCCGGCGAGAACCGGTCGCGCGATCTGCTTCAGTCCAAAGTAGAGTTCGGCACTCTCGCGGTCGGTCTCGTCCTTGATGAAATCCATTGCCAGCGGAACGTCGGGTAAATCCGGCGCCTTGCGGAGCGCATTCTGCAGGATGAGAACGATCTTCTTGTCCTTGAGGTAGTTCGAATTGCGGGTTTTGATCTCCGACCACGACCAGTCGGCAGATCCCTGGATCTCGCCACGCTCCATGGCGAGCAATACGTCGGCTTGCCCGGGGTAACCGCTGACAATCTTGAATTTGGTGCCGATGGTTGCGTTCAAGAGCCGGGCCGATGCCTCCAGGTCCGAGGTCGCGCCGGTAGCGCCGACGATCAATGGCTTGACGAGCAGATCCTGCACCGTCTTGACGGGCGCCGTATCCCACGCCACCACCAAGGATGTATCGGGCGAGACGCTGCCAAGCCAATTGAACTTCGTGATATCGAATTGCGCACTTGGCTGTTTGATCAATTGCGCGAGCAACACCCCGCGCTGGACCAGGCCCAGGACGGTGCCGTCCTGCGGTTCTGCGCGGTAGATGCGGTTGCTCATCGTGATGCTTCCGCCGCCCGGCGTATTTTGAACGATGACGTTGGGACTGCCCGGAATGAGCTTGCCCAGATGGCGGGCGACCAGCCGCGCGACCGCATCGTAGCCGCCGCCCGGGCTCGAACCGACCATCAATGTGATCTGCTTGCCGCGATAGAAGTCTGCCGCGTTTTGTGCGCCTGCCGAGGCCGTCATCAAACGCCGGCAAAAACGAGGCCCGCCGCCGCCTTCAGCGGCAGGTTCGCGAGACCGCGGCGAGAATCAGTCGGCACCGGTTTTTCCCTGTACGTGTCGGATGCTGACCGGCCGCACTATCTGATGACAAAGATGTCGTACATCAAATGGGCCCCTTCGCGTCCTTTGAGTTCGAGCATTTTGCCCACAGCCTGAATCCCGTTGAGCCAACCGTATCGGCCTGATTCTGTCCTCGAATGTCGGTGCCGTATGAAATAGCAATCATCGGTACGCAGCAATTCTCCTCTCAAGAACCGATCACGGGCTTCCCTTGGACAATGGCTGGTGCCGTTATATGAAACGTAGATGATTTGGTCGTCGTCGGTTTGAATAGTGAGCCGCACATCAAGCCGAAAGACGCCGTTGCCCATGTCTCTCAAGGTGTCGCTGGACGGCAGAATTATCTTTCCCTTTATCGGCGAACCCTCGACCCATCCGTCCGGGTGGTTGACCACTCTCAGCGTATCGTCGACCGCGTGCGCTTCGGTACTGGGGACGTAAAGAGTCATCAGGTATTCGCCCTGGACCGCGGTACTGGCGCCCGCGGCAAGAGCGACCGTGGCGGGCAACAGGACTGCAGCGACGATGAAGATGCCGACAAGACCGCGCCGCATTTCCGAGCTCCGTCGTTCCTGACTGGTGTCATGGCGGTTGTTCCGGCCATCAGCACGCCGGAAGGTCTCGGGCGCGGACCTCATCGCCGGTCACCGCAATGGGGGCCCGACACCGTCAATGATGAGGACGCGCCCCACCATCACGGCGACGGCGAGTTGCGCGCGCAACTGGTCTGGCAGGCGATCTGTTGGCTGGCGCAATTGATCGAGCACGACGTGCTCGCACTGGCATTGCTGGTGGTCGTCGCGGCCCCGGTCGGCGGCACGCCGGGGACGACGCACGTGGTCTGGCAGGTCGCCGCCTGCGCGTTGCAGACCATCATGCAGTTCGTGGTCGTCGAGGTTTGCGCCAGGCGCATCGTGCCGCGCGCCGACGCCGCGCTGGTGTCCGCCGCGCTCGCCGGCATGGCTATGAAGATCGCCAACAGAACGGCCGACCGGTGCATGACTGCCCTGCCCGCTCCCACGATGCCGGGATCATCATAGCCGCTTCGCAGAGCGCCGGCAAAATGCGCTGCGCGCGCTCGAGCGCAATCGTTTCAGATTGAATTGATTGGCGCTCTAACATTTTGATTGAGCATGATCTTTTCGGAAAACCGGTTTCCACTTTTCCGGATCATGCTTTAAGCGGTCAGGATGTAGTCCCGCATGGCGGCGAAGTCGCGCTCCATCTCCTGCAAGCGGTGCTTGACCACGTCGCCGATCGACACGATGCCGGTGAGCCGGCCCTGATCGACCACCGGAACGTGGCGGAATTTGCCCGCGGTCATCCGCTCCATGATGGCGGAGATGGTCTCGCCCGCATGGCAGGTGGAAACCCGGCGGGTCATCGCCCCGCTCACCGGCTCGTGGAGCGCTTCGGCACCCCGTTCGGCCAGCGCCCGCACAATGTCGCGTTCGGACAGGATGCCGGCGATGCGGCGGTCAGCGCCAAGAATGAGCACCGCGCCGATGCGCTTCTCGGCGAGTAGTTTTACCGCTGCCGCGAGACTCGCACTGGGTTCGATCGTGACGACCTCGCGGCCCTTGCCCGCAAGGATGATGCTGACGGTCATGGTGGCCTCCCTGGACTCCACGGCGCACTGGCGCCCGCCTTGGGCGGATCGACGCCATGGAGGTGCTCAGACCAATGTCGAGGAGCGCCGACTGGTTCCAACCGCGGTCTGCGCCGCGATCCTGGCCCGCGCGTCGAGCCATGCGCGAAGCCACATGGTGCAGCGCGGCAAGGAAAAAAGAGAGCCTCAGTTGGTCGGCTCGGTATCCAGTTGCGCGTGCGGATCGACCGGGTCGAACAGGTTGAACAGGAAGAGACCGGCGAAAAAGCCGCCGATATGCGCCTGCCAGGCTATTTCCTGCCCTTCCCCGCCGCCGATCGGCACCGCCCCGACGCCGGACAAGGCATTGAGCCCGAGCCACACCACCAGAAACAACAAAAACCGCAGGTCGGTCAGCGTCGCAAACAGCGGGGTCGCCGGGACCCGGTAGCCGTCGGTGTTCTCGCCGGCGGCTCGAAAAGCACCGAGCGGACCGCCTTGCTGGAAAACAAACCGCATCGCCGCCGCCATGGCCCCCGAGATCGCCGCCGAGGCGCCGATCATCGGCACCATGGCGCCCGGATGGCTGAGGAGATGGGCGAACGCGCCGGCGGCCGCCATGACCAGCATGAACAGGGTGTAGCGCCAGGCGCCGAAACGACGCGCCAGCGCCGTGCCAAACGGCAAGAGCCACGCCAGGTTGAGACCGAGGTGGAGAAGATCGGCGTGAAGGAAGGCGTAGGTAAAGAACGTCCAGAGCTCGGCGCCGAAACCGCCCGGCAGGGCAGCGCCGGCCAAGACCCCACTGTCGTAGCGGGCCGGAATGAAGGCAAAGGTCAGGAGAAATTCGGCGTCCTGCTCGTCGCTGAGCGCCCACAGCCGAACCACATGGACCAGGACGAGCACAGCGACCGTCGCGATCACGACCGGCGGCACGTTGAAAATGGGCTCGTAACGTCGTGTCACCGGGACGGCACCTGCGTTTGGTGGAAATAGGCGGTAGCGGCAGGCCCGGCAAGCGGCGTGGCCAAACGGCGCACAACGCCCGCTCCCATAACAAAAGGGAGGGCGGCGCCCTCCCTTTTGCACCCGTTTGCGCGGTTTCGCGGCGACGTCGATGATGCGGGCACAGCCGCCATCGTTTTGCACGCCCCGCCGTGTCCGCGGGCGCAGCGCCGTCGCTCACATCAACCTCGCCTCCCTCTAGGTGATAAAGCCATTGTCCAGGCCGACGTGCCGGTGGGCGATGGTTGGTGTGAAGCTTCCGTGAGGCGACCCTAGCAGCCCGGCGACCACCGCCAACGTCAACGTTTTGTTAAGATTAATTCCGCGTTAGCGCCGCCTGACGGCGGCGGCACGGCCCGCCGGCACGCGGCCTGCTCCTGCCCCTCTCGCGCAGCCAAACAAAGCAATGCCTGTCCCGATGAGGGACAGCTGGTGGCTGTGGCGTGGTGACGGGAGCGGGCGACCATGAAGCACGCAGCGAGCCGGGAGCTCTATGCCTATTGGGAGGAACGGCGCGGTCGGCGGCCGGCGCCCGAGCGCGCCGACATCGAGCCTGGCGCCATCCGTCAGGCGCTCAGCGATACTTTCATTCTCGACTTGGGCAGCGCCGCCGAAGGTTATCCATTTCGGCTGGCCGGCACGCGGGTCTGCGCCCTGTTCGGTCGCGAGCTCAAAGGCAAATCCTTCGTCAGCCTGTGGGACACGGTCAGCCGGCGCCCCATCGCCGACTTGCTCGCAATCCTGGCCGACGAGTGCGTCGGCACGGTCGCCGGCGTCCAGGCCCACAACAGGGCCGGCGATGCCATCGACCTGGAGCTCTTGTTGCTGCCGCTCGGCATCCGCCGGCCGAGCCTCGCGCGCACCATCGGCGTTCTGGGGCCGCTCAAGCCGCCGCAATGGCTCGGCACCAGCGCGATCGGCGCCTTGACGCTTGGCGCTCGCCGTCACATCGGCGCGGTGTCGAAGACCAGCCTGCTGCCGCGGTTCATGGCGCCGCGCCGCGGCCTTGTCGTGCACCAGGGCGGCCGCTCTTAGCTGGTCGCCGCCGATGGCGCTGGCGCCGCGAAACGGGAAAACCCTTATCAATTGCGAATAACGTGCCGTTAACATCGCGCGCCTTAAGGTTGCCGGCGGAGGCGACAGGCGCAGCATCATGGCACTCGTTGAACGAAGGACGAGTCTGCGGGCCCTGAGCGAGGACCGCCGCCGATTCCAGCGCGTCAAGGTCAACCTGCTCGGCCGTTACATGCTGGCGGACCGGCGCGAGTTCCCATGCCAAGTCATCGACATGTCGCCGGGCGGCATGGCGCTCATCGCGCCCGTCGGCGGCGCGCCGGGCGAGCGCATCATCGCCTATGTGGATCACCTGGGCCGTCTCGAAGGCCACATCGCGCGCCTTATTCAGAACGGATTTGCGATGACCATCGCGGCGACCGCGCGCAAACGCGACAAGCTCGCCGCCCAGCTGACCTGGCTTGCCAACCGCCATATCCTCGCCTCGCCGGAAGACCGCCGTCACGGCCGCATCGCGCCGCGCAACCCGATGGGCCGCCTGATCATGCCGAACGGCGTCAACCTGACTTGCCGCGTCATCGACGTATCGCAGTCCGGCGCCGGCATCGCGACCAATGAGCGGCCGCCGATCGGCGCCCTGGTCACGCTGGGCAAGGTGCCGGGCCGGGTCGTGCGCTACCTCGAGGACGGCTTCGCCATCGAGTTCACGCGCCTGCAGCATCCCGATTTTCTCGATGACAACGTGACCGGCGAGTAAAGGCCGGCGCCAAGATTGTCGTCGCCGCGCGGCGATCCGTCGGAGCGCCCGATCGGCATTCTGCGCGATTTGCGCCCGCTCCTGGCGCGCCGCCGCGCGCCGCAAGATCGGCTCCCCCCATGGCGGATAATGCCGCGGCCATCGCGTTTCGTGCGCGGTCCGGACAATTTGAATCAAAATAGAATAACTCGAATTTTATACAATATTCGCGACAGTATTCGCTGATTTTGTCCGTCTCTTGAATTGTTTTTACTTCAAATTGAAGCACTCGACTTAGCGGCACTGCAAAAGCTTTGTGCGAAACGTGACCCTGACGAGACGGGAAGGGGTCACATGGGTTCGCCCAACAAAAAGATCAGGCGGAGCGCGGCTGCGGGCGTCATCGTCCTGGCGCTGTTCGCTTCGTCGACCGGCAGCATGGCGCAGGAGCGCCCGCTGTTTATCGGCACCGGCGCGACGACGCGCCCGCCGATCGGCTGGGTCGAGTTCTGCGTCGAATACGATCCGGAATGCAAAACCAAACCGTCGACGCCGCGCGACGTCGTGCTGTCGACGCCGGCCTGGAAGGATCTCCAGCGCATCAATCTGTGGGTCAACACCCACGTCAAACCGATGACCGACATGGAGCATTGGGGCGTGGTCGAGCGCTGGAACTATCCCGATGACGGCTACGGCGACTGCGAAGACTACGTGCTGGCGAAGCGCCGCATGCTGATGCAGGCGGGCTGGCCGCGCGAGGCGCTGCTGATCACCGTGGTGCGCGACAAGAACGGCGACGGCCACGCCATCCTCACGGTCAAGACCGACAAGGGCGAGTACGCCCTCGACAACCAGACCGACGACATCCTGCTGTGGTCGGACACCGGTTACCGCTTCGTCAAACGCCAGTCGCAAGCCGATCCGAACGTGTGGGTTGCGCTCGGCGAGCCGCCCGCTGCGCCCGCCACCGCCAGTTCACGCTGAACCAACACAGGAGCTCCGCGGCCCGGTCACGTCCCCACCCCTCCCCGTCCCCAGACCGGGTCGCGCGCGGCCGGCTCTCCCCCAAGAGCCGGCCGCACCTTTTTGGATCCATGGAAAGCCCCGGGTTTCTTGCATTTTTTCCGTATGTCCGTGCTCATTCGTGACGGGACGAAGCGCGAAAGTGGCGCTAACATGTGGGGAAAATCCGGGGAATTCGAGCGAAAGAGGCCATGCCGGACATCAAAGGCATCGCGCATTTCAGCATTCCGGTCAGCGACGTCGACCGGAGCACCAAATTCTATACCGAAATCGTCGGCTGCAAGTTCTTAGCCCAGCGACCCGACAAGGTCATCACCTTCCTCGACGCCGGCGGCGTGTGCGTGTTGCTGATCAAGCGGCCGGCGCCGATCATCAAAGGTCCGCTTGATATGTCGGACGGCGTGCACCACGCCTTCATGGTCGACGCTGCGCAATACCAGGCCGCGGTGGACGGCTTGCGCGCGAAAGGCGTCGACGTTTTCTTCGAGGAAGACCGGCGCGGCGGCACGATCGACGGGCCGCGAGCGTATTTTCGCGATCCCGACGGCACGGCGTTGGAGTTTATCAATCGTACCGCCTATGTCGCCGACAAGTGAGCGGGCTCATGACGCGCCCACCGCGATAACGGCGCTTTTCAGCGTTTGCCCCACTTGAGACATCTTGCCGGAAAGGCCAAATGGCGACAGACTTGACTTTCATAGGGGGTCCGTCCGGCGCGAATTAACCGATGCCCCATCGGCCACCGCCCGCACCCCCAAAAGACCGCCACAAGAACAGCCAAAAAGGAATTGAATTTGCTACATGCCAGCCGCGATTACGTCGCCGCGTATCAGGAAATATCATGCGGCGCCCGGGCAGTGAATGATCATAAGGGGCCCGGCCGGCCCTGATCGTCTTTCAATCAACCCGCCCAGAGCGCCTTCGACGCGAGACGCGCTCCCTCCACCAGAGCCGAAAGCTTCGCCCAAACCAGATCATCGTGCACCCGCGTGCCTAACCCGCAATCGGTTCCCGCTAGTACATTCTCTCGCCCAACCGCGCCGGCGAAGTTTCGAATCCGCTGCGCGATGAGTTCGGGATGCTCGACAAGGTTTGTGGCGTGGCTGACCACGCCCGGCATGATGATTTTTCCAGCGGGAAGCTTGACATCTTTCCAGATCGTCCACTCGTGCTTGACGCACATTGCCGGCCTCGAAACTGTAGGTCTGCGCGTGCACCTTTAACACGGCGACACTTTCCATTGGTGCAGACACCTACGCTAAGCTAATGTTCCATCCGGGTTACTCGGTGAGTGCCGGTCGAAAGCTTGATATCAATGTTTTATGAGCCCCGAAAGAAGAACCATGGCCTGCCCCACGATCCGTACAATGCAATCGTTGGCCCGAGACCGATTGGCTGGATTACGTCAGTCAACTTGAAGGGCGATATCAATCTTGCGCCCTATTCTTACTTTAATAGCGTTTCTACCCATCCACCGATGGTCATGTTCGCGAGCGATGGCCGCAAAGATACCATCGACTTTGTCGAGGAAACGGGAGAATTTGTTTGCAATCTCGCAGTCTGGGATTTGCGAGCACATGTCAAAGACACGTCGCTAACCTTCGCCCGCGGAATCAATGAAATGGAAGTCGTGGGCTTAGAGGCGTCACCCTCTGTTCTGGTCAAGCCGCCACGAGTAAAAGCCTCACCGTGCGCGCTGGAATGTAAGTGGCTGCAAACAGTCCAGCTCAAAGATATCGACGGCAATCCCGCTCCACGGTTCGTTGCATTCGGTCAAGTGATCGGCATTCACATCGACGAGAGTTTCATTAAAGACGGCTTCCTCGATACCGGCGCAATGAAGCCAATTGCACGCGCGGGTTATCAGGAATACTTTGTTACTACAGCCGCCGCGCGCTTTTTTCTCAAATTTACTGAGGCGCACACGATGCGCGCGCAACCCCATGCTCAGAAAACCGAAGAATAACGGATTGCAGTACGGCAGGGCGCCTGCTGATCTTTCTCAACACGACAGGAGATGCCCGGTGTGGCCGCTGTCAAACGCATAGCCGCCACGCCTTGGTACAAGTGGCGCGGCTGCTATTGGCCGGTTTCTACCGTTCGTGGCGATGTCGCGATAGTTCGAAATGTCGCCGCTCGCCGAGCGGGTGTCGAGTATCGGTCCGGCGTGCCCGGCGCTTCGCGCCAGCCCATGATGCCATGCCGCGGGTGCCGCGGTTCACATCCGGCCTTCGCGGATTATGGCGCAGCTCAGCGCCGTCCGACAGTCCGCCTCCATGGTCTCACTGATCACCGGGCCAAATAATCTTATCTTAAGTCTCTGGCGGAACACCCCTGCCTTTGTGTACGTTATGGTACGTAGGGCGACTTCCGCTGCAGGAACGCGCTATGCCGCAGATCCCCAAGTGCCCGAACTGCGGGCATCCCCTGGTCGTGCAAAGAATAGTCCGGGCTCCGCATCCCGCCGACGATCAATACGTATTCCGCTGCCTCGCCTGCCGCCTCGATTACGTAACCCAAGACCCGGTACCGGTCAGCGGCTAGTAAGGGGGCGGAACTAGCCGACCACGACGCCGGAATAGGCCCGGCGCAAAGTCAACTCGCACTCTTGCGCACGCCGCCGCGACGTCTCCGAGCCCCAGCACGACAGAATTTCACCCAAGTCTCGGATAGCGACGTCAACCGCGGTAATCAGGTCAATCTCAGCATCATCACCATCGTCGACGCGATAGTCACTGAACTTAAGGATTTCGGCGCTCACTCGTGTCTCCGCGAATTACTTCTGCCGGCAGCATGGCGTCCAGCAGTTAACGAGCCGTAATCCAGGCGCGTACCGGGAACCCGAGCGGGGATCGCACATCTGGAAACTGCAATAGTCTGTCAGAGTTCGCCTACGACATGTTATGCAACGTCGCGATTACTCCGTCCTGATGTTGGCCGACCGGATGACCTTGCCCCATTTCTCGGTATCTTCGACGATGAGATTGCCGAATTCAGCGGGTCTCATCGACAGCGGTCGAACGCCCAAGCCGATCAGGCGCGCCCGCGTGTCTGGCTCCGCGACGATGGCGTTGATCTCATTGTTGAGCTTGTCGATGATGGCCGTCGGCGTGGCCATCGGCGCGCAGATGCCGAACCAGCCGCTGGCGTCATAGCCCGGCACAAATTCTCCCACTGCCGGCACCTCAGGCAAGACATCCGACCGCGCTGCGCTGCTTACAGCGAGGGCGCGCAATCTGCGGTCGCTGACGTACTGGATCGCCTGGGTTATCGTTGAAAACGCCACTTGCACCTGCCCACTGAGGAGATCGGCTATGTAACCCGTCCGATATGGCACGTGAACCAGTTCGATGCCGGTCATCATCTTCAAGAGCTCGTACATGAGGTGGGGCGTGGTTCCGATACCCGGCGACGCCATATTGATCCCGCCCGGATTTGCCTTCGCGTATGCGATGAACTCCTGGAACGTGTTCGCCGGCATTGCCGGATTGACCACCAGCAGAAAAGGGGCGGTGCAGATCATGCCGACGGGCGCGATGTCGCGCACGAAATTGAAAGGAAGGTTTGGATAAAGGCTCGCGTTGACCGCATTTGCGTTGGCGGCGAGGAGCAACGTGTAGCCATCTGCGGGCGCGGCCACGACGTCCTGGGCGGCAATGCTGCTGCCCGCGCCCGACCGGTTCTCAACGATGAACTGCTGACCGAGTCTGTCCCACATCCGTTGTCCGAGCAGGCGGGCGATAACGTCGGGCCCGCTGCCGGCAGGAAAGCCGACAATCACGCGCACCGGTCGTGTCGGATAATCGAGCGACCAGGCCATGCGCGGCAGAGCTGGCAGCGCCGCAGCGCCGGCTGCCATATGCAAAAAAGTTCGGCGGGGAAGATTTCACGGCATTTCCCCCACGCGTTTGCGCGACTCATGGATTCTAGTACAGCGACTCGCCCTCGACGGTGCAGCGGCGCAGCGTTCGGCGCTGTTCGCTGGGCCAATCGGTGCGCGCGTGCAGGCACGCGAGGTTGTCCCACATGACGAGGTCGCCGGGTCGCCAGACGTGCTGGTAGATGATCGCCGGATCCTCGGCGATCGCGAACAGTCGTTGCAATAACGCTTCGCTTTCATCGCGGTCCATGCCTTCGATCCACATCGAGTTCTGGCTGGCGACGTAAAGCGCTTTGCGACCAGAGCCGGGATTGGCGACGAAGATGGGCTGCGCGCAGTGATGGGTGCTCTCGAGCGGTAGCGTCACATCGATGCGGCGGCCGACGCCGTATTGCTGGCCCTGCATGACCATTGCGCCATCCAGCCGCTGCTTCAGACCAGCCGGCACGTTTTCGTAAGCCGCGTACATGCTGGAAAACTGCGTGTGACCGCCCTCGGACGGAATTTCGATGCCGTAGAGGAACGTCGCGCGATGCGGCCGCCGATGGTAACACTTGTCAGTGTGGAACCACATTTCGCCGTGTCCAAGCGAGCCGAGTGCCTTGCCGTTGGCGTCGACGTGATCGCTGACGATCATCATGTCGTCCCATTCCAGCGAATCGGCCGCGGCCTTCGCGCCCGGCTTCGGCGGCACCCGCTTCGCTACCGGACCGAAATGGGAGGCGAACCGGCGCTGGGCGTCTTCGGTAAGGTCCTGATCGCGGAACAGCAGCACTGCATGTCGGTGCCAAGCGTCCTTGATCTGCCGCGACGTCTCGATGTCCAGCGGACGGCTGAGATCGACGCCGCCGATTTCCGCCCCGATGTCCGGATGCAGCTTGGTGACCGAAATCGCTCGGGTCCGTTCGGCGACTGGCGACATGTTTTCCTCCCTGGCAGATCTCGAATTATTTCGAATTATGCTACGTCAATCGAGTGGTCGTGCAAAGGTGGCAACCGCGCGGTTGGGCGCGCAGCTGTGGTGCGGGCATGGCGTTTGCGACGCCGTGATCCGGTCGCTTCCGGGGGTGAAGCGGAAATCGCAATTTGAAGCCGGCAGGTCCGAATCTGACCCCAAGGCGGACGAAAGCCCATAGCCATGATTGGACAGCGCCCGATCGCGACGATATCCATTCGGCAACCCATCAAGCGACACACGAGATCCCGACATGACTGACACCCCTGAATATACGCCACCGGAAGTTTGGGTCTGGGAGAAGGACGACCCTCCCAATTGGCGCTATGGCCATCTCAATCGCCCCATCGCGGGCGCGACGCACGAGAAGGCGTTGCCGCGCGGAAAGCATCCGCTGCAGCTCTATTCATTAGCGACGCCTAATGGCGTCAAGGTGACGGTTATGCTGGAGGAATTGCTGGGCTGCGGTCACAGCGGAGCCGCATACGACGCCTGGCTGATCCGAATCGGTGAGGGCGACCAGTTCGGTAGCGGATTTGTCGGGGTGAACCCGAACTCCAAAATACCGGCGCTCATGGACTATGGCGAACAGCCGCCGCAACGCGTTTTCGAATCCGGCGCGATCCTGCTCTACCTGGCGGATAAATTCGGCGCCTTCCTGCCAAAGGATCACGGCAAGCGCACCGAGGCGCTGAACTGGCTGTTCTGGCAGATGGGTTCAACGCCCTATCTCGGTGGCGGCTTCGGACATTTCTATGCCTATGCTCCGGTGAAGATCAAATACGCCATCGACCGTTTTTCAATGGAGTTGAAGCGCCAGCTCGACGTGCTCGACCGGCAGCTTGCGGACAATCAATTCATCGCCGGCGACGAATATACGATCGCCGATATGGCGATCTGGCCGTGGTACGGCAACGGCGTGTTGAACGGCGCCTCCTACAACGATCCGCGCAAATTCCTGCAGACGCACGAATATAAAAATCTGATGCGCTGGACGAAAGAAATCGGCGAGCGCCCGGCCGTCAAGCGCGGGCGGATGGTCAACCGCGCCACCGGACCGCTTGAAGGACAATTGCGCGAACGCCATGACGCCAGCGATTTCGAAACGAAGACGCAGGACAAGATCGACGGACACGGGTAATCAACGCGAAAACCGCCAGGGCACTCGGTCTGGGCATTCCCGCCTACGCTGCTCGCCATTGCCGACGACGTGATCACATAGCGGGCCATTTTGCTGCGACGCACTTGGTCGCCTCCTGGCGCGCAGTGGTAAATCGCATGTGTGGAATGTAGGTTTATTGGCCCTGATTGCGTTCGGACGCTCCTTTGCGGTTGGCGGTCATCAGTCCGCTGGGGACGACCACCACGCTGACAGCCGGCGCCTGCGTGAAGCATTTCGATGCTGCGCGCCATCTCACCGGATTGAATTGACTGGGCGTCGCCGGGCATGCTTGTTGCGTACCGGATCACCTCATAATCCAAGTAGTATCGCGCCCATGCCCAAACTCTACGAAGCCCTCGCAGAGGCGTTCCTTGCGGAGGGAGTCGACACGCAGTTCGTCCTGATGGGCGACGGCAACATGCACTGGTCCACCGCCTTTGCCAAACTGCCGGGCGTGCATACCGTCCACGTCAGGCACGAGCACTCTACCGTAGCGGCGGCGACAGCCTACAACGTAGCAACCGGCAAGGTCGCCGTTGCCTCGGTCACGTGCGGCCCTGGCGTGACCCAGTTGATGACGGCGCTACCGGCCGCGGTTCGCGCCCGCCTGCCGATGGTGGTGTTCGCCGGCGAGTTGCCGATCAACGCCAAGTTCTACAACCAGTACATCGACCAGGCGCCCCTGGTGACGGCGACCGGAGCGCATTACATCGCCGCGCATAGCGTGCCGCGCATGATGGACTACGTGCGCGAGGCCTTCCACATCGCCAAGTACGAGCGGTGCCCGGTGGTGCTGGGCATTCCCTACGACCTGCAGAAGGTCGAACACATGGCCAACCAGCCCTACGAGACCTCGGCGATGTACCAGCCCAAGGTCGGGCGCATGCAGCCCGATCCGCAGCTCGTGGCCGAGGCCGTCGAGCGGCTGGCCGCGGCAAAGCGGCCGATCATCCTCGGTGGCCGTGGCGTGCTGTGGTCCGACGCGCGAGATGCGGTGATCAAGCTCGCCGATCGCTGCGGCGCCTTGCTCTCCAACACGCTGCCCGCGCGCGGCCTTTTCCACGACCATCCGTTCGGGCTCGGCACCACCGGCAGCTACTTCACGTCGTTGGGCAGAGAGATGTACGAGTCCGCGGACGTCGTGCTCGCGGTCGGTACCAGCCTATCCTATTACGTCGGTGGCGGGCACTACTTCGCCAAGGCCTGCAAGATCCAGTTGGACGACGCCCCGCGCGGCTTGCGCGACGGGCAGAAGGCCGCCGACATCTACGTCAGATCAGATGCGCTCGTCGGCGTCGAGGCGGTGCTTGCCGGCCTCGACAAGAAGCTGGGCGTTGGCAAACCGACGGCGGCGGCTATACGCTCGAAAGAGCTGGCGCATCGCATCGCGACCGAGCCGGCGGACGCGATGCCATTCGACATCGCGCCCGGGATGCTGGATCCGCGCGAGGCGATCCGGGCCATCGACGCGGTCGTTCCAAAGGATTGGGACATCGTCGTCGGTGGCGGCCATCAGGCCTATTTCAACACCCAGATGCGTGGCAGGCCGGCGGAGCGCTACACGACGGTCCGCGAATTCGGCGCGGTCGGCAACGGCCTGTCGTACGCGCTTGGGGTTGCGGCGGCGCGCTGGCAGGGCCGCGAGGGCAAGGTCGTGCTGTTCGAAGGCGACGGTGGGCTCTTGTTCCATATCCAGGAACTCGAGACGTTCAAGCGTCAAGGATTTCGCATCCTGATCTGCGCGATGAACGACGGCGGATACGGTTCGGAGTTTCACAAGCTGCGCGCCGACGGCCTCGACGATAGCTTGGCCGTGTTCGGCCGGCCCGCGTTCGAAAACATCGCACGCGGCTTCGGCCTGCGCGGCCACGAGATACGCGATGTGTCGGTAATCCCAAAGCTGTTCGCCGACTTCGCCGCGCAGGGCGACAGCGAAATGTGGAACATCCAGATCTCAGACAAGGTCACGGCACCGGTGATCCGCCAGACCATCAAGCGCGGGCACGGTAATATGTGAGCATTGGCATGAGGCGGTTCATGGCCCATCGCGTCGTTTTGCAGCATGCAATTATTCGGCAGATAGGGGGGCCAAAGCGGACATTCACTGCGCGGGCGCAAAACGACGCGAATGACCCTGAACGGACGTCCGCAAAGCCGTTACTGCTTGCGCGCTTGTGTATCGGCATCCCCTCCCCGCGGCAAGGTCGAGCAAGCCCGGGCTGGTCGCAAAGACATCGCAGTGCACGGATGACGAAATCGGGAGCTTCGAAAGAGAAATTTGAACTGCGACGCCTCAGGTCCGGTGCGGACCGCTCGGATCGAGCGGATCAAATTAGGTCCGCACAAGCGAGCGCACAAACGCGGTGTAAACCTGGCCCCGCGCCTTCGCGGGAATGAGCGGGGCTTATCTCATTGTCGCTTTAGTTGGCGTTGACGTTCTGCACCTGCCAGGTCGGTCCGACATTGCTGACGCCGGCCGACGACGACACCGCGGCGCCGTTCATGAACCAGATCGCAACGTCGCCGGCGCTGTCGAGCAGAAGAATATCGCTCCTGCCGTCGCCATCGTAGTCGCCGATCTGCGCCACGCTCCAATTGCTCGGCAGCGTGCTGACAATTCCGGCGGAAGTCACCTGCGTGCCGTCGGTGAACCAGATCGACAGCGCGCCGCTATTGGTGTCGCGCCACAGGATGTCGATCTTGCCGTCGCCGTTGAAGTCGCCGATCCCTTGCACGACGAAATTGCTGGTCACGGTGCCGAGCCCGCTCGAGCTCGTCACCTGGCCGTTCTGCACCCCCCACAGCGCGATGTCGCCGGCGCTATCGCGCCACAGAATGTCGCCGTAGCCGTCGCCGAGGATCGTCCAGCTGCTGGGAAGCGCGCCGAATACCGCCGTCGCGGCGACCGTCGCGCCGTTCATGAACCAGACCGCCACGGTGCCGGTGTTGCTGTCGCGCCACAGCAAGTCGCCGTAGCCGTCGCCGTTGAGATCGCCGGTGCCGTAGAGCGCCCAGTTGCTGGTCAAGTTGCCGACGGCGGCGGCCGAGGACACCGCAGCGCCGTTCATGAGCCACATCGAGACGTTGCCGCTGGTATCGCGCCACAAAACGTCGGTCTTGCCGTCCTCGTTGAAGTCATGCTGGCCGATGATCGAATAGCTTGACGGCAGGGTGCCGAGACCGGCCGACTGCGAAACGGCGCCGCCGTTCATCAGCCACACCGCGAGGCCGCCGCTGGTGTTGCGCCAGAGAATGTCGCTTTTGCCGTCGCCGCTGAAATCGTGCGTGCCAGTCTTCGGGCTCCATATGGCGACCAGGTTGGCGACGTTGACGGTGCCGATGCCGGTGGCGAAGTCCCAGCCGGTGTTTGCGAAGAAGGCCGGCTGATAAGTGTTGGAGTCGGTCGACAGCACGCCGTAGGTGCTGGTCCGATGATAGCAATCATAGTATGTGCCGTTGTCGGCTGCGCAGGGCACGGCGGTGTCGCCCACCGTCACGTCATAAAACACGCAAGACGCTTGCGGGCTGCCGTTGGAATTGCAGGCGCTCCGTTTGGCGGCGTCGCCGTACTCGGCGGCGGCGATTTGGTAGAGGCGGACATTCGGATTGCCCCACTTTTCGCCGGTTTGCTGGTTGATCAGCGCCTGAATGCCGGCCCAGATCGGCGCTGCGAACGACGTGCCGCCGTAGCCAGTGGTCCAACTGCTCGGCGACGTCGTGCACGCCGTGCCGCCGCGAGTGGTGTCGGAGAAGCAGATAACATAGGAGTGCGACCAGGGGCCGAAGGAGGCAAACAGCGACACGTCGGGAAGGTCGCGCACACTGTCATTGGGAACGCCGAGAACGTTTTGCCACGATGGCTTGGTCCACCCGCCGCAGGTACCGCCGACGACGCCGGTCACCGACGGAGTTCCCTGCGCGCAGGCGCTCGGGCCGCCGCTCCCCGCCCAATTTTTCAGGTAAAAATTGTTTGAGGCAATGAAGGTGCTGTTGCAGAAATCGACAATATCGGGGATGCCCTCGTACGTCGCATAATCCTGGCTGCCGCAGGTGGTATCCCACGGAATTTCCGGGATATAGGATTTGGCCGAGGAATAGTCCGTGCCGTTCTTGGTGATGTCGTTCCAGTAGGTGAAATTCTTGCCCAAATAGGTGTCCTGGAAATCGGTGCCGCCGACGGCGACGTTGAAAGGCGTCGAGGCCCAGCCGTTGACGCCGATGCCGGTATTTGCGGTGCTGTTTCTTTCGCAGCCGGCCGCGCCCTGATCGCCCGCGGACACGTAGATCGAAATCCCCTCGGCGACTGCGGTCGCGTAAGCATTGTAGAACGCCGCGTTCGTGACATAGCCGGCCAGTGCCTCGCACTGACCGTAGCTGACGCTGATGATCGCCGGCGGATTTGATCCGTTGATCAAATTTTGCAGAGCGATCAGTACGCCGGAGGTGGTTCCAGAATCGGCGCAGATGGCCATGACAATTTCGGCGCCCGGCGCGGCGGCGCTGGCGTATTCGGCATCCAGGGTCGCCTCGTTGTCGTTGCCGTTAGGCGGGGTCTCGTTGCAATTGGTCGGGCCGCTGGGCGGGGACGGATAGACGAAATCCAAGTTCACATTGTGGTACGCGGTATTCGGGATGCCGAACGCCTGACGGAAGGTATACCAATCATTGATGTTATACACCGGAGAGTCTTCAACGACGTAGATGGTCTGGCCCCGACCATTCAGGTTGCTGGTGAACATTGGCTTGAAATTGTAAATCGTAGCAAGGTCCCCGGGAGTTACATAATAATTGCCATTGGCGGAGTACGGTGCCGCGCCCGCATCGGACTTGAAATCGTGGTGCACGACCATAGAGGTGGGCCTGAAATCGTTCAGCGAGACGACGCCGGCCACGACCGGCGCCAGCGCCGCCGGAATTTGCGGATCGCTGGTATTGGCGATGTGCGCCACGCCATCGACGACAAGATTATAAATCTCGGTGTGGAAAGCGGTGCGGACCTCGCTCGCGGTGCCGGAAAAATCGATCACCATGCCATTGGTGTAGACGGTGTTGACGGCAAAGCCGTGCTGCGACAGCCAGCCGGTGATGGCCTGGATGTCGGACGCCGCGGGACCGAACCGTTCGCCGATGTCCGCTGCGGTCAGCCACTGATGATAGTTGGGCGAATTGCTGTCATGGAGCTGGTCGATCAGCGCGCTCAGCGCCTGCTCCTGCACCGCCGGACGCCGCAATTGCAGCATCAAGTGCGGCAGCGGCAGGTCGTCGGCCACGATGCCTCGGTCGTTGGCGGCAACGGTGGCCTCGGGCCGCGTACTGCCCGCGAGCACCAGGTCGGCGTCGTTGATGGGTTGCGTGACCAGCGGCGCCGAGCGGCCTCCAGCAAACTGCGCATCGGCTGCAGCAATCAACATCAAGCTTAGCAGAAGCGCCGTCAGCAACACGCCGGCACAACGATGACAGAATCCGAAAACGCGCGTCCGATTGTGCCGCATGATCGCCCCCGTGGCCGCGAAGGCCATCGCCATTTGTGTCGCCGCCGAAATTCGTACCACGGCTGCCGCCACTGCTCAAGGTAACGATCGGAATCTCTCTGAAATGGACCGGCCGCGCATGGCGGTCGCTCGCGGCAGCTCAACATCGTGCATCGCGGACGCGAGGTTCAGCTCGGTTCCGGCGAAGCTACACTGACGCAAGCCGATGCAACCGGACGGTGCGGCTCGCCTGTCGGATTCACCACGTTAGACATCGTGACCTCGCCCGCGGAGTGGGAGGCACGCGGTTGCCGACCCGGCGGCATGCTGATGCAAAGCATAAGTCGAAATTCCGACGCCCTGAAATTGCTGAATGGCTACGCGCGTGCTCTCGAACGGGCTGCGCCCGCCATGTCCGCCGCGACCCGCGACGTCGTGCATCGCCACGTCGTCGATCTCGTGGTGCTGGCGGCGACCCCGCACGGCGCCATCGTTGCAGGCCGGCTTCTCCGATATTTCGTATTTCAACAAGCTTTTCCGGTCCCGGTTTGGCGGTACACCAAAAGACCTGCGGGCCCAGGCCCGCAGGAGCTAAAGCGTTGGTCGGCTTCGAATCGCCCGACGATGCTCCTGTCCGGCGGGACATTGCCGAGGCTGTCGCGCCACAGCAAACTTTAAGAGCGCGGAAAACGTCCGGATCGGCTGTGCAGCATTTCGCTGCGCTTTCATGCGGCACAGCGTTAAGCTTCGCCCAAGCGAGCGCATAAACGCCGCGTAAACAGCGTCGACCGCGCTCGTCGGCCGTCTTGCGACAAGCTCATATCCGTGTTTATCAGTTGTGCGGTGCACAGCTTGCGCTAATTTGCGCGGCGCGGCGGCGCTGTCCGCCCCGAGGGGAACTTCGCACGCAGCGATGCCGGTTCGGTCCGGCATCCGGGGAGCTTCTTGCGCATGATTGCTCTTGTCCGCATCGCGTTGCGGCGGCCGTACACGTTCGTCGTCCTGGCGCTGGTGATCCTCATCATCGGTCCGCTGGCGGCGCTGCGCACGCCGGTCGACATTTTTCCCGACATCCGCATCCCGGTGGTCGCCATCGTCTGGCAGTATACCGGCCTGCAGCCGGTCGACATGGCGGGGCGCATCACCACGCAGTCGCAGCGCGCCCTGACCACGACCGTCAACGACATCGAGCATATCGAGGCGACCTCCTATAACGGGCTGGGCATCATCAAGGTCTATTTCCAGCCGAGCGCCGACATCAGGCTCGCCAACGCGCAGATCACGGCGATCTCGCAGACCCAGCTCAAGCAAATGCCGGCCAACACCACGCCGCCGCTCATTCTCAATTACAACGCCTCGACCGTTCCCATCATCCAGCTGGCGCTCTCGGGCTCGGGCCTGTCGGAGCAGGCCTTGGCCGATCTCGGGCTGAACACGGTGCGCACGCCGCTCGTCACCATTCCGGGCGCCGCCATTCCGCTGCCCTACGGCGGCAAGCTGCGCGAGGTCCAGATCGATCTCGACTTGACGGCGATGCAGGCCCGCGGCCTGTCCGGCCAGGACGTCGCCAACGCGCTCGCCGCGCAGAATCTCATTACGCCGGCCGGCACCGAGAAGATCGGGTCGTTCGAATACGCCATCAACCTCAACAATGCGCCGTCGGTGATCGCCGAATTGGGCGATCTGCCGATCAAGAGCGTCAACGGCGCGATCGTCTACATCCGCGACGTCGCCCACGTGCGCGACGGCAACCCGCCGCAGACCAACATCGTCCACGTCGACGGCAGCCGCTCGGTGCTGATGCAGGTGTTGAAGAACGGCTCGGTCTCGACGCTGGCGATCATCGACGGCATCAAGCAGAAACTGGTCGAGATCAAGGATATCCTGCCGAGCAATCTGAAAATCGCGCAGATCGGCGACCAGTCGGTGTTCATCAAGGCCGCGGTGAGCGGCGTCATCCGCGAAGGCGTCATCGCCGCGGCGCTGACCAGCGTGATGATCCTGGTGTTCCTCGGCAGCTGGCGCTCGACGCTGATCATCGCCACGTCGATTCCGCTGTCGGTGCTCGGCTCGATCGCGACGCTGTCGGCGCTCGGCGAAACCCTCAACATCATGACGCTGGGCGGGCTGGCGCTGGCGGTCGGCATCCTGGTCGACGACGCCACGGTGACGATCGAGAACATCAATTATCATCTCGAACAGGGCAAGGAAGTCGAGACCGCCATCCTGGACGGCGCCGCGCAGATCGTCACCCCGGCGTTCGTGTCGCTGTTGTGCATCTGCATCGTGTTCGTGCCGATGTTCTTTCTGCCCGGCGTGGCGCGCTTCCTGTTCGTGCCGATGGCCGAAGCGGTGATGTCGGCGATGGTCTGCTCGTTCATCCTGTCGCGCACGCTGGTGCCGACGATGGCGAATTATCTGCTGCGCCAGCACGCGCCGCACACCGACATGCACGGCCGCGACGGCGCGCCGCCGGCCTCGCGCAATCCCCTGGTGCGGCTGCAGCGCGGCTTCGAGCGGCGTTTCGAGCGCACGCGGCTCGGTTATCGGGAACTGCTGGCGATGGCGCTGCGCCACCGCGCCGTGTTCGTGACCTGCTTTCTCGGCGCCGTGATCGGCTCGTTCGCGCTGGCGCCGTTTCTCGGCCGCGACTTTTTCCCGACCGTCGACGCCGGACAAATTCTCATGCACGCCCGCACCCGCGTCGGCACCCGCATCGAGGACAGCGCCCAGCAATTTGCCGAAATCCAAAAGGCGGTTCGGCAGCTCATCCCGCCCACGGAGCTGGCGACCCTGGTCGACAACGTCGGCATGCCGGCGAGCGGCATCAACATGACCTACAACAACAGCGGCACCATCGGCACCCAGGACGGCGACGTCCAGATCAAGCTCGCCGAGGACCACCGCCCGACCGCCGACTACGTGCGCCTGTTGCGCGAAGAATTGCCGGGGCGCTTTCCCGGGGTCACCTTTTCGTTCCTGCCGGCCGACATCATCAGCCAAATTCTCAACTTCGGCGCGCCGGCGCCGATCGACCTGCAGATCCGCGGCCCCGACTTGAACAACGACATGGCCTACGCGCAGACGCTCTTACACGGGATTCGCCACGTTCCGGGCCTGGTCGATGCCCGCATTCAGCAGTCGCTCAGCGCCCCCGGCTTCAACGTCGACGTCGACCGCACCCGCGCCCAATATGTCGGCATCACCGAACGCGACGTGACCAACAGCATGGTCGTCAACCTGGCGGGCAGCAGCCAGGTGGCGCCGACCTACTGGCTCAATCCCGACAACGGCGTGAACTACGCGATCGTGATGCAGACCCCGCAATATCAGATCGATTCGTTGAGCGCGCTCAAGAATCTGGCGATCACCGCGCCCGGCGCGCCGTCGCAAACGCTCGGCGCCATTGCCGACATCAAGCGGGTGGCCGAGCCCGCCGTCTATTCGCAGTACAACATCATGCCGATGGTGCAGATCTACGGCACCACGCAGGGCCGCGATCTCGGCGCCGTGGCGGCCGACGTGCAGAAGGTCGTCGTCGACGGCGCCAAGGCGGCGCCCAAGGGCGTACAGGTCGCGCTGCTCGGCCAGGTTCGGACCATGAACAGCGCCTTCTCCGGCCTGCTGTTCGGGCTCCTTGGCGCCATCGTGCTGATCTATCTCCTGATCGTGGTCAACTTCCAATCGTGGAGCGATCCGTTCGTGATCGTCACGGCGCTGCCGGCGGCGCTTGCCGGCATCGTCTGGACGCTGTTCGCCACCGGCACGACGCTGTCGGTTCCGGCCCTGACCGGCGCCATCATGTGCATGGGCGTTGCGACCGCGAACAGCGTCCTGGTCATCAGCTTCGCCCGCGAGCGTCTCGAAGCGCTCGGCGACCCGGTCGCCGCGGCGCTCGAGGCCGGCTTCGTCCGCTTCCGCCCGGTCTTGATGACGGCGCTCGCCATGATCATCGGCATGGCGCCGATGGCGCTCGGGCTCGGCGAAGGCGGCGAGCAAAACGCACCACTTGGCCGTGCGGTGGTCGGCGGTCTGATCTGTGCTACGTTGGCGACGCTGATGTTCGTGCCTGTCGTCTTCAGCATCTTTCACGAACGACGCGGTGGAGCGCCGGTCGCCGCGACTGGAGAAGCTCATGCCGTCTGATCCAACTCCCGCCGTCATCACGCGTCGCGGCCTGTGGCTGACCGCGGTCTTGGCGGCGAGCGTCGCGGTCATCGTCGTCGTCATGGGGCTGACGACCCGGCGGATGGCCGACGCCAAACTCAGCGAATGGACCGAAACCCAGGCGGTGCCGGTCGTCGCCATCGCCGCGCCCGACAGCCGTGGCCTGACCACGACGTTTGGCCTTCCCGGCCGGCTCGAAGCCTATTCGCAAGCGCAGATCTACGCGCGCGTCAGCGGCTACCTGAAGGCGTGGAACGCCGATATCGGTACGCCCGTCAAAGCCGGCGACGTGCTGGCCGAAATCGACGCGCCGGACCTCGACCAGCAAATCATGGAGGCCGAGGCCGGACTTGCCAGCGCCCAGGCCAATTCCAAGCTTTCCGACGCGACGCTGCAGCGCGGTCAGCAACTGATCACCTCCGGCGCCGTGTCGAAACAGGATCTCGACCAGCGCGCCGCCGACTCGGCCAACAAGCAGGGCCTGGTCAGATCAGCCCAGGCCAATCTCGATCGGCTGCGCGTCCTTGAAAAATACAAGCGCATCAGTGCGCCGTTCGACGGGCTGGTGACCGCCCGCAATACCGACCTCGGGGCGCTGATCAACGCCGGCGGCGGCAGCGGGCCGCCGCTGTTCGTGGTGTCGGAGACGAGCAAGCTGCGCGTGTATGTCAACGTTCCGCAAAGCTATGTGCCGAGCATCCGCATCGGCACCAAAGCGCAGATCGCGGTGCCGGAATATCCGGGCGAGAACTTTGCCGCGACCGTCGAGGCGTCGGCGCAGTCCGTCGACGTTGCCTCGGGCACGACCCGGATGCTGCTCGTCGTCGACAATGCAGCCGGCCGGCTCATGACCGGCGCTTTCGCCAACGTGAATTTCGATCTGCCGCACCCCGAGGTCGCCATCAACGTGCCGGCAAGCGCACTGATCTTCGACCGCAGCGGGCTTCGCATCGCCACGGTGAACAGCGCTAATCGGGTCGTCCTCAAGCCGGTCACGATCGCGCGCGACCTCGGCCGGACGATCGAGATCGGATCGGGTCTCACTGCGGAGGACCGCATTATCGAGAGCCCGCCCGACGGCATAGCCTCGGGCGACCTGGTCCGCGTCGCCGGTACGCCCGGAGCCCCGGGCGAGCCACAATCCGCCGCGGCGGCCGAGCGCCGGTGAGTGGAAGCGGCCCGGGTTCCGCCGCGGCTGCCGCTTCGCCGCACCTTGAAGAAGCGCGATCTAACCTTTTGTCAAAGTTAGGCTTTTCAACTCGCTTGATATCATGCCACGCGGCCACGTCCTGGCGGAAATTTTTACCGGAACAAATCCATACATTTGTCGTTATCGATGCGTCTTTTGACATGTGGCGGGGCAATGGCGTCGAGCGCGTCGAGTGGGGCGGCAATGTTCTACCGGCTATATGCGGCGCGTTGCGTCGAAATCGCTCATCACGTTTCCGACCATGAGTCCAAGGCGACCTTGCTCAACATGGCGCAATCCTGGCTGGTGCTCGCGGACCAGGCGGACAAGAACCGCGAAGTCACCTTGGTCTATGAGACGCCAGAGCCGCGCCGGCAGCGTTGCCCAACAACAGCAGCAACCTCAGCCGCCGCCGACCGCATCCCGTCCGAGCGAAGATACCTAGACTGCGCCGCGCTGTTGCTGTTGACAGCCGGCGGCCCGCGATCATCCGACCGGCTTGAGCCCCTTCGCGTATTGCTTGAAGCGCCGGACGTAAATGTCGGCACCACGGGCGATCATCTTGATCGCGGCCTCATCCAGCGCGCGCACCGCCCGCGCCGGCGATCCGACGATGAGCGAGCCGTCGGGGAAGGTCTTGCCCTCGGTGATGAGCGCGCCGGCGCCCACCAGGCAGTTTGCCCCGATCCGGGCGCCGTTGAGCATGATCGCGCCCATTCCGACAAGACTGTTCGGGCCGATGGTGCAGCCGTGCAGGATGACATTGTGGCCGATCACGCAATCCGGGCCGATGGTCAACGGATAGCCCGGGTCGGTGTGCAGCGTCGCATTGTCCTGGATCTGCGAGCGTTCGCCGAGCTCGATCCATTCGTTGTCGCCGCGCAGCACGGCGCCGAACCAGACGCTGGCGTCGACCTTCAGCCTGACCTTGCCGATCACGGACGCATTCGGCGCGACCCAATAGCGGCCCAGCTCCGGCAATTCCGGCCGGTCGCCATCCAGATCGTAGATCATGGGCTAACGACTATCAGACGCTGAGCAGCGCTTGAAGGGCGAGCACGACGACCGTTCCGGACATCAGGCTCCACAGCCCGGCGATGACCGTCGCCACCATGACGACCTCGGCGCGGCGGCGCTCGATGCGGCGGCCGCGCAGCGTGTTGCGCATGATGATGTACGGCGCCGAGAACATCAGCAGCGGAATGGCCGCAAAGCGCGCCGCCATCGGCCCCATCTCGAGTTGGCGGAAGCTCGGAAACCGCGCCGAGGCCAACCGGTAGGCGCTCGCGCACAGGCCGGCGATGGCAAAGCCCCAGGCGAGAGCAAAAAAGGAATCCATGGTCTGTGGCGCTATCGCCTGATGCATGGCCTCAAACATGCGCGGCATCTCCTTGGTTCCTCAAAGCCATCGCAGAGGACGCCGCGCGCCGCCACGGCTTGCTTAAGAAAGGGTTAACGAGCATGGCCTACTGATGCGGGCTTAAAGTCTGACAAAGCGACGGAATTCCATGACGGCTCACGCACTGTCCCAAGCCAATATGCGTCGCCGGGCCCGCACCGTGCTGATGGCCCTGCCGTTTTCCCTGCTGGCCGGCATCGCCGCGGCGATCGGCTGTGTGATCTACCTGCTGTGGCCGACATGGTCCGGCGCGCCGGTGCTGCTCGAAGCCCCGGAGATCCCGGTTACCGTTGCGGGCGTTCTGTTCGAGGTGCCGCCGGCGGCGATCCGCGCCGCCATTCAGCGCCATCCCGGGCCGGCCGAGCGCATCGACCTCGCTTTCGCCTGGCCGTTGCTGGCGCCGGCGCAGCGCGACGCCCAGGTCGGCGATAAGGCCGGCGACAACGTCGGTGCTGAAATGCCCGACGGCAGCGAACGGGTGTTCGTTACGATCACCGCCCTTGGCGCCGTGGTGCCGCCTGCGGAGCGGGTGCGCACCATCTATCCGCGTTATGTCGAGGTCGAGGCCAATGCCGGCCCGGACGGGCTAGCCATCCTGCCGTTCCGCGCCGGCACCCCTTACGAGGGCGAGGATCTGGTCTATCTCGCCGGCAATCCCGAACAATTCTTCGCCCGCTGCACCCGGCAAGTCCACGGGCTGCGCGGCAGCTGCCTGCACGAGCGCTTGATCGATGCCGCCGCGATCACGTTGCGGTTTCCGCGCGCCTGGCTGGACGACTGGCGCGGTGTCGCCGCCGGGTTCGACCGGCTGCTGAAAACGCTTCATCCGCAGAGCGGCTGAAGCGGAGCACAGACGTCGCACGACAGACCACGGATCAAGCCGGACGGATGCGCCTTATCCGTCGTCCGTCCTCGGTCATCCGTTCTCCGCTATTCCAGGTCGGTGGCAAGGATCGCCATCTGGAAATTGTAGGAGCGCTCGTTGTCCTCGTCGTCGACGAACATCACGCCGATGAATTCCTCGCCGACATAGACTTCGGCCGAATCGTCTTTCTTCGGCCGCGGCACCACGCGGATGCGGGCGTTGCCGAACAGCTTCTTGAGATAAGCGTCGAGCTTCCTGACTTCTTGAACGTCCACCACGTGCCTCCTCGAGCATGATCCGCGCTGCGGAAAAACATGCTCACGCCAACAGGGTAATGCCCATAGCACGCAGCCGCGGCGCCAACAATCACATCGGCCACGCAGCTGTTGCCGTCAAATCCCGTCGTGAAACATCTGGTCCATGGAGCGCGCCGGCTCCGGGCAGCCGGCCTGGCCGACCACCTTGGCCGGCACACCGGCCACCGTGACATTGTTGGGCACCGGCTTGATCACGACCGAGCCCGCGGCAATACGCGCGCAATGCCCGACTTCGATATTGCCCAGCACTTTGGCGCCGGCGCCGATCAAGACGCCATAGCGGATTTTCGGATGGCGATCCTCCCATTCCTTGCCGGTGCCGCCGAGCGTCACGTCGTGCAACATCGACACGTCGTCGCCGATTTCCGCGGTCTCGCCGACCACAAGCCCGGTGGCGTGGTCGAGGAAAATGCCGCGGCCGATCTTCGCCGCCGGATGGATGTCGCATTGGAACACCGACGAGGCGCGGCTTTGCAGATAGAGCGCGAAATCGCGGCGGTTCTGGTGCCAAAGCCAATGCATCAGCCGGTGCGTCTGGATGGCATGAAAACCCTTGTAGTAGAGCACCGGCTCGATCAGGCGGTGGGTCGCCGGATCGCGATCGACGGTCGCCATGATGTCGGCGCGGAAGTTCTCGGCGATCGCCGGGACATCGCGCAGCGCATCGGCATAGGCTTGCCGGATCAGTTCGCCTGGCACCGCGGGGTGGTCGAGCCGCTCCGCCAGCCGATAGATGATGGCGGTTTCCAGCCGGTCGTGGTGCAGAATGCTCGCGTAGATGAAGCCCGCCAGTTCCGGCTCGCGCCGGACCACGTCCTCCGCCTCATAGCGGACGCGCTTCCAGACCGGATCGACCGTATCGAGGGCCGAAACTACCTGATGTTGCGACATCGGAACTGTCTCCCGGAACAACGCCCGACAAGGGCACGGCCTTCTATCATATTGTGGGCCGCAAGCGCGAAATCCAAGTGACGACCCCGGCAGGCGCCCATGCGCCAAACAGGCGGGCCGCTGGCTGACCGACTGGGCCAGAGGCCCGCCTCGGACTAAGGCCGCTGCTCCAGGAACTGCAGCACGCCGGCTTTGAAAACCCGATCGCCGACCGCCAGCATGTGATCGCGCTCCGGAATGGCAAGCGCCTTGGCGCCCGGCACCAGCGCGGCGAGCTGTTCCGGCGAGCCGGCGATCTGATCTTTCGTCCCCGCCGCAACCAGAACCGGCACCGCGATCCGCGCCAGCTCGGCCCGGGTCAAGGGCTGCCGCGAGCCGCGCAGGCAGGCGGCCAGCGCCCGCAGGTCGGACTTGGTCTGCTCGGCGAAGGCGCGAAACATGTGGCCCAAGGGATCGGACACGTCGGCCAGCGACGGCGCTTCGAGCGCCTCGGCAATGGTCTCGGGCAGCCCGGCACGGTCGACGAGCCGAATGCCGATGCCGCCGAGAACCGCGGCGCGCGCCCGCTCCGGATTTGCCATCGCCAGAAAGACGGTGTTCCGCGCGCCCATCGAATAACCCATGACGTCGGCGCGCGGCAGGCCGAGATGATCGATCAACGCGCGCACGTCGTCGGCCATGATGGCGGTATGGTAGGCGGCCGGATCGTAAAGCTTGGTCGAGGCGCCGTGACCGCGATTGTCGAGCGCAATGACCCGGCGCCCGGCGCGCCTCAGCGTCGTCACCCATCCGGGCGCGACCCAATTGACCTCCTTGTTGGAGGCGAAGCCGTGCACCAGCACGATCGGCTCGCCCTCGCCCTCATCGAGAAAAGCGATGTCCACGCCGTCATGGGAGAAGCTCGGCATCACCGAAAGCTAACGCCGCGGCGCGTACGGCGGTCAAGACCTACCGACGTCATTGCGAGGAGCGACGCGACGAAGCAATCCACGACTTGCGCGGACGCCCTTGGATTGCTTCGCTTCGCTCGCAATGACGACGGAAGGCTCAACCTACCGCCGCGGCGCCCGCGAGCAATCGCAGTTCCGCGTCACGCAAGCGGCGCGCCTTGCCCGCGCGGAGGTAGCGCAGCGTCATGCGCTCGACGGCGGTTTTGCAGGAGGAGCAGAAGGCGAGCAGCATGAAGGCCGCCCAGAACACCCATAACGCGAGATCCAATGCGCTCGCGGTCAGCACGATGGCGGCGCGGCCGAGGAGCTTGATGATGGCGCGGGTCTTGCCGCCTTTGGCGGCGGCGAGCCGCGCCAGGCGCGCCATGTCCTGCGGCTGTTCGGCGACGGCGAGGCTATCGAGCGCGGCTTGCGTGCCGGCCTTGGTCTCGACGCGCCCGGTATTTTCCGCAAGCGCGACAAGACCTCCGGCCTCGTCGACCTTGACCACCTCGCGGGCGGCCCGCACGGCGAGCACCGGATTGAGGCGGCCGGTGCGTTTGGCGGCCTTGACGAGGCTCAGCCCAATTCGCTCCGGCGCCGCCGAGCCCGAACGACGCATAGGTGCCCGCGGTGATCGCGATGCCGACCCCGGCGAGGCCGAGAATCCACGGGTCGAACTTCTGCCCGCTCAGATAGCGGGTGCCTTCGCGCGCGGCATCGCGGATGTCGCCAAAAACGAAAAGGTCGCCGACGGCGGTGCCGGCCAGGCTTGCGGCATCGGTCGGCTCGCCGGTCCACAGCCCGCGCACGAAACGTCCGGCGGTATTGGACACCGACGCTTGATTGGCGCTCGCCGCTTTGACGGTGTCGGCCAGTGCCGGATCGATGGCGACGCTGCGGTCGGCCGCCAGCTCGACAAAACTCTGCGCGAGCTCGGCATCTCCGGCGGCGAGCGCGGCGCCGATCTCGCGCTCCGCAACGTCACGGCTAAAAACGCGATCGAGGGCTTGATCGGCGATCTTGACCGGGTCGGCCGCCGTCGCGTCAAGCCGCGCCCGCGCCTCAACCCCGCCGCGAATCAACGCCAGCGCGGCCACGGCGAACGCGACGGCGCCGAACAGCGCCAATGCCGGATGTCCCAGGATGCGCAGCGATCGGTCTCGGCTCATGGCCTCTTCATGTAAGCTCCCGGAATCGCTTTTGCATTGCCGGGGATTTACGGCTTTTTGACAACGAACGGCGCCGCAACGCAACGCTAGAAATCGGCCGGTCGAGCCGCTAAGGTGCCGCCTGCGCGGAATCCGCAAAACAATCCATCGAGATCATGACGGACGCGATCGTTCCTCACTTTCATAACGACCCTGGCGTCGCGGTCATCGAGATCGGCGCCAGGGAATTCATGTGCATCGGCGCCAAACCGCCGTTCGACCATCCCCATGTGTATTGCGACATGGGCCACGACGCCGAATATATCTGCCCCTATTGCTCGACGCTCTATCGCCACGATCCGACGCTGGCGCCCGGCGCCGCGCGGCCGCCGGAATGTGCATTGGTCGACAGCCCCGCCTGAGCGTTGCCGGGAGCGCGCCCTGACATTGTCGCGTACCGTGATTGTCGCCGGCGCCGGCATCGGCGGGCTGACCGCGGCGCTGGCGCTGGCGCGCAACGGCTTTCGCGCCATCGTGCTGGAGCAGGCCGCGCGGCTTGAGGAGACCGGCGCCGGCATCCAGCTGTCGCCCAATGCGACGCGCATCCTGATCGATCTCGGCCTTGGCGAAAGGTTGCAGCCGCATGTCAGCGGGCCCGAAGGATTGCGGGTGCACAGCACCCGCAGCGGACGGGACATCGTGCGCATGCCGCTCGGCGACACCGCCAGCCAGCGCTACGGCGCGCCTTACTGGTCGATCCACCGCGGCGATCTGCAAGCCGCGCTCTCCGCCGCGGTCGGCGAAAATTCCGCCATCAGCCTGAAACTGGGCATGCGGCTGGAAGACTTTGTGGCGCACGATCACGGCGTGACGGTCGCGGCGCGTGGCCGCAGCAGCATCTGGCATGACCGCGGTGACGCGTTGATCGCGGCCGATGGGCTGTGGTCCTCGACGCGGGCCCGCATGGGCTTTCTGGGGCCGCCCCGCTTTGCCCGGCGCACGGCGTGGCGCGCGCTCGTTCCTGCCAGCCAGGTTGCGCCGGAATTTCGCGAGCCGCTGATCCATCTGTGGCTCGGGCGCCACGCCCACGTCGTGCATTACCCGGTCAAGGGCGGCCAGGTCATCAATATCGTCGCCATCATCGAGGATCGTTGGCAGGCGCCGGGCTGGAGCGCGCCGGCGAGCCGCGACGACTTGTTGCCGCGCCTCACGCGGGATCGCTGGGCGCCGCAGATCCTCGGTTTGGTCAATCTGCCGGACGCGTGGTTGAAGTGGGCGCTGTACGACCGCCGGCCGTTGTTGAACTGGTCGCAGGGCCCGGTGGCTTTGATCGGAGATGCCGCTCATCCCATGCTGCCGTTTCTCGCCCAGGGCGCCGCCATGGCGATCGAAGATGCCGCCGTCGCGGCACAGTGCCTGGCGCGCATGCCGGACGATGCGGCGGAGGCGCTGCGCGTCTATTGCGCCATCCGGCGGGCGCGGGCCTGGAAAGTCCAGCGCCTGGCGACCCGCAACGGCGCGCGCTATCACCGCGGCGGCGTCCTGGGCTTCGGCCGCAACATGGCGATGCGGGTCATGGGCGGCGCACGGCTGTTGCAGCACTACGATTGGCTTTATGATTGGCGACCGCCGGCGGCTCTGTCGATCACTTGAGCTTGAGCATGCGCGAAGCGGCAAACCGCGGGGGGGCCGAGTTCCAACACATGTTGTTCCCCACCACCATCGCCGGCAGCCTGCCCAAGCCGTCCTGGCTCGCCGAGCCGAACCGGTTGTGGGCGCCGTGGCGCCTGCAAGGCGAAGCGCTGGCGGCGGCCAAGGACGACGCCACGCTGTTGGCGATCAAATTGCAGGAGGACGCCGGCATCGACATCGTCGGCGACGGCGAGCAGTCGCGGCAGCATTTCGTCCACGGCTTTCTCGAGGCCGTCGACGGCATCGACTTCAACCAGCGCGTCGAGATGGGCATCCGCAACGATCGCTACAAGGCGATGTGCCCGACTGTGGTCGGCGATCTGCGCCTGCGTCGTCGCGTGCATGCGCGCGAGGCGCGGCTGGCGCGCGCCCATACGGCGCGCCCATTGAAATTCACCTTGCCGGGGCCGATGACCATCGTCGACACCATCGCCGATGCGCATTACGGCGACCGCGAAAAGATGGCTTTTGCCTTTGCGGGCCTGCTCAACGAGGAAGCGCGCGGGCTCGCTGCCGACGGCGTCGACGTCATCCAGTTCGACGAGCCGGCATTCAACGTCTATATGGATGCCGCCGCGGGCTGGGGTATCGCGGCGCTGCATCGCGCCATTGAAGGCCTGACCTGCAAGAGCGTCGTGCATATCTGCTATGGCTACGGTATTCCCGCCAACATCGAGTGGAAAGCGACGCTCGGCGCGGAATGGCGCCAGTACGAGAAGTTTTTCCCGGCGCTCGCAAAAAGCCGTATCGATCAGGTGTCGCTCGAATGCATCAATTCGCAGGTGCCGATGAGCGTGCTCAAGCTGCTCGACGGCAAGGATGTGTTGATCGGCGTCATTGATGTGGCCACCGATCACATCGAATCGCCCGAAGAGGTTGCCGATGTGATCGCCAAAGCGGCAGAATACGTTCCTGCGCAAAACATCATCGCCGGCACGAATTGCGGAATGGCGCCGATGCGCCGCGAAATCGCCGCAATGAAACTCGAAGCACTCGGCCGCGGCGCCGCGTTGGCGCGCAAGAACTTCGGCTGAGAGTCCAATAGCAAACCTGCAGGGTCCTGTTGTTGCGGGCGCCGCCGCGGCAGCCGGTAGGATTTTGTTAAAGTTTTGCCGATTGGATGCAGCGCAATACAGAAGGACAGTGGAAATGCAGGTGCCTTTCGTAACCACCGTATCGTTTGCCGATCGCGAGGGGACCGTGCGTCTGCAGTACGCCGTATCCGCCGGCAACGAGCGCGAAGCGCGCAGCGAGATCGAGCGCCGCCTCATCAACCAAGAGCTCTACAATTATTCGATCGCGGAAATCAGGCCGGCGACGTCGCGCGAAGCGGCCGAGCTCAATCTGTCGGCCGGCTCGATCAAGCTGTTGAACTGACCGAAACCGGCGCGGTCATGCGACCGGCGCAATTATGGCTTTTCGGATTTTCCCGCCAGCACATCGCGCAACACCGCGGCATGACTTAATGCGAGTTCGCGCGTCGCGGTCAGCAACGTCGCCGTGCGACCCTTGATCGTTGCGCGAAGCGCGGCCAGTTCATCGCGGTGCGCCTCGAGTTCGCCGCGATAGCGGCGGCGAAATTCCGCGGCGCGCTGCGGATCGTGGCCGTACCATTGCCGCAGCGCGTTCGACGGCGCAAGCTCGCGCGGCCAAGCCGCGCCTCGCAGCGATGCCTTGGACACGCCGCGCGGCCATAGCCGGTCGACCAGGATACGCACGCCGTCGGCAGCCGACGCCGGCTCGTAGACCCGCTTGATCGCGATGGATGCCGGTGTCGAACCGGCCCGCTTCGCCGGCGCCTTGCTCTTGGGTGGCGTCTTGCGCTTCGCTGGCGCCTTGCGTTTGGGTGGCGGCGAGCGTCCGGCCGTCATCGGTCGCTCCGCGACAGCACCGCGATCAGCTCGCTGACCTTGCGCCGCTGCTCGGCCTTGTTGCCGGACGCGATGGCGTGTTCGACGCAATGCGCCGTGTGATCGGCGAGAATCTCCTCCTCGGCGCGGCGCAGCGCCGCCCGCACCGCCGACAGTTGCGTCACGATGTCGATGCAATAGCGGTCGTCCTCGACCATGCGCGACAGCCCGCGCACCTGGCCCTCGATCCGCCTCAGCCGTTTCAGCACCGATGTCTTGGCAACCGCCTGCATGCCCGCTATATACCCCTACCGGGTACCCGTTTCAAGGACTTTGGCAGGGATGGCGATCGTGCCGCGTTCTCACCATGACGCCGCGCTCGGCGCCGCCATCGATCCGGTCTGCGGCATGACGGTCGATCCGGCCAAGACCCCGCATCGCCTCGATCATCGCCATCATGCGTTGTTCTTTTGCTCGGCCGGCTGCCGCGGCAAGTTCGCGGCCGACCCGGAAAAATATCTGCCTGGGGCCGCCTCGCCGCCGGCGGCGGATGCGCGAAACGACGACGCGATCTACACCTGCCCGATGCACCCGCAGGTGCGGCAGGTCGGCCCCGGCGCCTGCCCGATATGCGGCATGGCGCTCGAGCCCGAGCTTGGCGGCAACGAAGACGGCGGCGGCGAACTTGCCGCCATGACCCGCCGGTTCTGGATCGCGCTGGCGCTCGCCGTGCCGGTGGTCGTGCTCGATATGGGCGTGCATGGCGCGCTGTTTCACCTGGCCATGGATGTCTCGAACTTTGCCCAGCTGGCGTTGGCGACGGCGGTCGTGATCTGGGGCGGCTGGCCGTTCTTCGTGCGCGGCGCGCAATCGCTGCGCACGCGCAATCTCAACATGTTCACGCTGATCGCGCTCGGCACCGGCGTCGCGTACGGCTACAGCATCGTCGCGGTGCTGGCGCCCGATCTGTTTCCGGCGGCGTTCCGCGACGCCCATGGCGACGTCGCGCTTTATTTCGAGGCCGCCGCCGTCATCACCGTGCTGGTGCTGCTCGGCCAGGTGCTGGAGCTGCGCGCCCGCGCCAGCACGTCGGGGGCGATCCGGGCGCTGATCGGCCTTTCCCCCAAGACCGCGCGGCGGATCAGGGCCGACGACAGCGACGAGGACGTGCCGCTCGCCGCCGTCGCGGTCGGCGACCGGCTGCGCGTTCGTCCCGGTGAAAAGATCCCCACCGACGGCGTGATCGTCGTCGGCCATTCGACGATCGACGAAGCGATGGTGACGGGGGAAGCCATGCCGGTGGAGAAGCGCGAAGGCGCCCGCGTCATCGGCGGCACGCTCAACGGCAGCGGCGGCTTCGTCATGCGCGCCGAGAAGGTCGGTGGCGACACCATGCTGGCGCACATCGTCCACATGGTCGCCCAGGCGCAGCGCTCGCGGGCGCCGATTCAGCGGCTCGCCGATGCGGTCGCCGCCTGGTTCGTGCCGACGGTGATCGTGGTCGCGCTGATCGCATTCGCGGCCTGGGCGGTCTTCGGCCCGCAGCCGCGGCTGGCCTATGCGCTGGTTGCCGCCGTGACCGTCCTGATCATCGCCTGCCCGTGCGCGCTGGGCCTGGCAACGCCGATGTCGATCATGGTCGGCGTCGGCCGCGCCGCCCAGGCCGGCATTCTGATCAGGAATGCCGAAGCGCTGGAACGCATGGAGAAGGTCGACACGCTCGTCGTCGACAAAACCGGCACGCTGACCCTCGGCAAGCCCAAAGTGGTCGCGGTGCTGCCGACGCAGCATTTCGACGACACCACCCTGCTGCGCTATGCGGCAAGCGTCGAACGCGGCAGCGAGCATCCGCTTGCCGCGGCAATCGTGGCGGCGGCAGCCGAACGCAACATCGCGCCGCTCCCCGTCACCGGCTTCGCGGCGCCCTCCGGCAAGGGCGTCGTCGGAACAGCCGAACAGCGCCGTGTGGCGCTCGGCAATGGCGACTTCCTCGCTGGGCTCGGCATCGCGACGAGCGAATTGCACGGCGACGCCGAGCGGCATCGCGGCGACGGCGCGACGGTGGTTTTCGTCGCCGTCGACGACGCTCTGGCCGGGCTCATCGCCATTGCCGATCCGCTCAAGCCGACCACGCCGCAAGCGCTTGACGCCTTGAGGGCGCAAGGCATCGGCATCGTGATGGTGACCGGCGACAGCCGCACCACAGCGCTCGCCGTCGCCAAGCGCCTCGGCATCACCGAAGTCGAGGCCGACGTGCTGCCGGAGCGCAAGAGCGCCGTCGTCGCCGAGCTGCGTCGCGCCGGCCGCATCGTCGCCATGGCGGGCGACGGCATCAACGATGCGCCGGCGCTGGCCGCAGCCGACGTCGGTATCGCCATGGGCACCGGTACCGACGTCGCCATGGCCAGCGCCGGCTTGACCCTGGTGAAAGGCGATCTCACCGGTATCGTGCGCGCGCGCAAGCTCTCGGGCGCCGTCATGGGCAATATCCGGCAGAACTTGTTCTTCGCCTTTCTCTATAACGCGCTCGGCGTACCGGTCGCGGCCGGCGCGCTCTATCCGGCTTTCGGCCTACTGCTGTCTCCGGCCTTCGGCGCGGCGGCGATGGCGCTGTCCTCGGTCAGTGTCGTGGCCAACGCGCTGCGGCTGCGCCGCGTGCAGTTCTAAGTCGCCGTCGGCCGCGGCGCCGCGTTATTCGGTCGCGACGTGACTCTGGCTGAACTGTTCGACGATCGTCTTGTTGAAAGCCGCAAGGTCATCGGGCTTGCGCGACGTCACCAGGTGACCGTCGGTCACCACCTGCTCGTCGACCCATTTGGCGCCGGCGTTCTTGAGGTCGGTCTTCAGCGAAGGCCACGACGTCATCTTCTTGCCCTTGACGCCGCCGGCCTCGATCAGGGTCCAGGGGCCGTGGCAAATCGCGGCAATCGGCTTGTTCTCCTCGACGAAATGGCGGACGAAATCGACCGCTTCGGGAATGCTGCGCAACGCGTCGGGATTGATGACCCCGCCGGGCAGCACCAGGCCGTCGAAGTCGTCCGGATCCGCCTCGCTCAGAGGCGCGTCGACCGGGATCTTGCTGCCCTTGTCGTGATGCTTGAACGCCTGGATTTCGCGTTCCTTGTCGGAAATCACCATGACGTCGGCGCCCGCCGCCTTCAAAGCCTTCATCGGTTCGGTCAATTCGACCTGCTCGACGCCATCGGTGGCCAGAAACGCAATGGTGCAGCCGCTGAGTTCTTGAGCCATGGTGTTTTCTCCTTGTGGAATCGCCGCCGTGCCGGGCGACAGACGTACAACGATGCGGGGCTTACTCGGTTGCAACGTCGCGCTGGGCGAGCGGTTCCTTAAAAGACGCGACCGGAACCCGCCGCCGCGCTGCCAATTGTGCAAACAAGATGTCGTGCAAGATGTCATGGCCAACGATGCATCTGCCGGTGCGGCCGCCGTTCGAGCCGATGGAGGCGCGCTCGGTCGATGAGATTCCTGCCGGCCCCGCGTGGCGCTACGAGCCCAAATGGGACGGCTTTCGCTGCCTGGTGTTCCGTGACGGCGACACGATCGCGCTGCAGTCGAAATCCGGCAGGCCGCTGACGCGGTATTTTCCCGAACTGGTGGCCGCGCTCGCCGCGCTCGAGGCCAACACATTCGTTCTCGACGGCGAGATCGTCGTCCCCGCAGGCGAGGCCTTCTCGTTCGACGCCCTGCTGCAGCGGATTCATCCGGCCGCCAGCCGGATCCGCAAGCTCGCCGTCGAAACCCCCGCGCTCCTGATCGTGTTCGACCTGCTGGTGGACGCCGACGGCCGCTCGCTGACCGCAAACCCGCTCGACCAGCGGCGCCAGCGGCTCGAGATTTTCTTTGCAGGATTGTGCCGCAACACCCCGAGCATTCGCCTGTCGCCGTCGAGCGTGATGCGCGGTGACGCCGAGGGCTGGCTGCGCCGCACCGGCAAAACTCTCGACGGCGTCATCGCCAAGCGCCGCGACGTCGATTATCGCAGCGGCGACCGCACCGGCATGGAAAAGATCAAAAATTTTCGCAGCGCCGACTGCGTGGTCGGCGGCTTTCGCTACAACGAAGGCACCGCCATGGTCGGCTCCCTGCTGCTGGGCCTTTACGACCACGACGGCCTCCTGCACCACGTCGGCTTCACCTCGACCATCAAGAACGCGGACAAGCCGGCGCTGACCAAGACGTTGAAACCACTGATCGGGCCGCCCGGCTTCACCGGCAACGCACCCGGCGGTCCGAGCCGCTGGTCGACCAGGCGGGCGGCCGAATGGGTTGCGTTGCGCCCGGAGCTTGTGGTCGAGGTCTCTTACGATCACTTCACCGGTGACCGCTTCCGGCACGGCACGCGCCTGCTGCGCTGGCGACCCGACAAGGCGCCGCAGCAATGCACGATCGATCAGGTCAGGCAGGACAGGGCGAACCTGCTGGCCCTGCTGCGCTAAGGCTGCCGGCAGCTTGCGCCGCCGCCACCGCGGTCGTATCGCTGTCCTATCGTTGCTGACCCTCTGGCCGCTCCATGATCGCAGCCCCCGCGCCGACAAGCATAGCCTTGCTGCTGGGCTTGAGCTTTTTCCTCGGCCTGGCGTTCGAGGATTTTTTTGCTCACAGTGCGCAGAAACGCCCGGGCGGCGTCCGCACCTTTCCGATGCTGGCGCTGGCCGGCGGCGTGCTTTATTTGTTCGACCCGACGCATTTCCTGCCGTTTACCGGCGGCCTCCTGGTGCTCGGCGCCTGGCTGGTCGTCTACTACCGCACCCATCTCGGGTTGCCCGACGAGACCGGCGAAGCCAATGTCGGCATCGTCGTGCCTTTGCTCAACGTCCACGCCTATTTGCTTGGCGCGGTCGCGCTGGCCTTGCCGCCCTGGGTCGCGGTGGCGACCACGGTGACCGCCGTCCTGCTGCTGACCGGCCGTAGCCGGCTGCACGACCTGGCGCGGCGCATCGACGTGAAGGAAATCGTCACCGCGGGACAGTTTCTGATCCTGACGGGAATCATTCTGCCGCTGCTGCCGAACGAGGCGGTGACGACGCTCACCAGCATCACGCCGCGGCAGGTCTGGCTGGCGCTCGTGGTCGTGGCGACGTTTTCCTACCTGAGCTATCTGGTGCAGCACTATTGGGCCGCCGCGGCCGGCGGATTGTGGATGGCGGCGCTGGGCGGCCTGTACTCCTCGACCGCGACCACGGTGGTGCTGGCGCGCCAGGCGGTCGCCCAGCCCGCGGTCCGGCGCCACGCCCAGGCCGGCATCACGCTCGCCACCGCCATCATGTATCTTCGCATTCTGGCCATCACCGCCATCTTCAACATCGACCTGGCGCGCCGGCTGGCGCTGCCGATGGCCGGGCTGTCATTGGCCGCCTTCGCGATCTGCGCGCTGCAATATTGGGTGTTCGCCGCCAAGCCCGCGGATCAGGAGAGCAAGCCGGCGGCGGAGATGAAGCTCGCGGCCAGCGGCAATCCGCTGGAGCTCGGCGCCGCGGCCATTTTCTCGGCTCTGTTCATCGCGACCTCCCTGGTCTCGACCTGGGCCACCAAGCAGTTCGGCGTCACCGGCATCTATTCGCTGGCTGCCATTGTGGGGATTTCCGACATCGACCCGTTCGTGCTCAATCTGGCGCAAGGCGGACTGACGGGCGTGCCGACGGCCGCGGTCGTCGCCGCGATTTTGATCGCCGCTTCATCCAACAATGTCCTCAAGGCGCTCTACGCCGCTTGCTTTGCGGGCGGACGCGCCACCGCGGGCAGCGCGGCCGCGCTTATCGTGCTCGCCGCGGCGGGCGTCGCGATCGCGTTTTTTATCGCGTGAACCGCTTGTCGGCGCGCGGCTTCAGCGGATGGTCTGGTCGCTCTGAAAGCTCGGCGCCAGCTCGCATTTCTTCTCCGCCGCCTGGCGCTGGACCAGATTTTTCTCGGTCAGCACGCTGTCGTAATCGACGCCGTAGGCGAGCGAGCCGATCACGCTGCCGCCGCTGCCGCCGCTGGCTTTGTCCATGAGGTTGCGCAGCGTCTTCTCGCGATCCAGCAGATATTTCCATCGCGCCGCGAGATCGTTGCAATGATAGGCGTCGTAGCGTCCCGGATCGACGAACAAGGCGCCGGGACCGTTGCCGAGACCGCAACCGGCGAGCGCGACAGCGGCAAGCACGACGCCGGCAATCGCGAACACGGCGGCGCCCAGCCCAGCGCGGCGGCGGTGACTGGTCGAACGCGACATCCGCGCAAAATCCTTGGCGCGCCTTAAGCCGCGACAATCCATCCAGGGATGCATCCCACTGCCCCAACCAGCAACCCGACCGCGTTCCGCCGGCGGTGCTGTCGCCTCATCAGCTTCCGGTTTGCAGGCTGGTGCGCCGCAAATAAGGCAAGCACCATCGTCCGCGGTTTACGAAAGCGCGTTCGGAAATTCGACGCCGATCATCAAGCCGCTTCGCCAAACCAGCCGGCAGATCCGGCGCGCCTCGCCGTTCCGGCTCAGCAGCAGCATGAAGCGTTCCGGCAGGTCATACTCGGTTTCGAGCACCAGGCGCGCGCCGGATTCCGAAATGTCGGCGATGGCACACGGGCACAGGCGTTCCTCGCTGATCAGGACGCTGGTGTTGTAATGGAACTGGCGGCGCGGCTTTCTGCGCAATTCGGCTCGATTGCCCGCCATGACCATCGCCCAACCCTCGGTGCCGGAAATTCCTTAAAAATGGCCCGACTGTGGAACATTGGAAAAAACCCATTAAGGACCCGTAAATGAAGCTGTGCCGCCGCGGATCGCGGAGGCGCATCAGGCCGCCGACCGCAACCGGAACGCGGGCCCGCCCGGCGGTTGCCGCCCGCTCCGCGGCTTTCAGGCGGCGTTCGATCGGAGGCGCGTGGCAACCATGGACTCACCCCCGGCCTTATGTGTCAGTTTTATAACACTTTCTTGAGCGTTTGGTAACGCCTATGGAGTGAGCCGATGAACATGGCATGGCTCGATTGGTCGAATCCGGTTGCGGTCTGGTGGGGCGCCCTGCTCGCCGTCAGCGCCGTCAATGTCGCGATTTTGCTCTGCCTGCTGGCCCGTGTTCGCCGCCGACCGGCCAACCATCCAGCCAACGCCTTCGTGGTGGATACCCTGCTGCTGCTGTGCGCCGGCTATGTGCTCTGCTGTGCCTTCCGCTCCGTGCTGCCGCGGGCCGACGTGCAAAGAATTTGTCTGTTCAACACCTGGCTGTCGAGCGTGATGCTCGGACGCTCGGTCGCGACCGTGGCCGAGCTTTGCTTCGCCATGCAGTGGGCCATCGTGCTGCGCGCGCTCGGCGAGGCCGCCGACTCCGATACCGCAAGGACCGTCGCCAAGGCCATCGTGCCGCTGATCGCGCTGGCGGAATGTTGCTCCTGGTATGCGGTGATCACGACCAACTTTTTGGGCAATGCACTGGAAAATTCGATCTGGACCGCCGCCTTCGCGCTCATCGGTCTGGCGCTGCTGCGTCTCCTCGGCGCGTTTCGCGGCGTGGTCCGAATCGCACTCGCCGCCGCGGTCGCCGGCATTGCCGGTTACGTGGTCTTCATGTGCACCGTCGACGTGCCGATGTATCTGGGGCGGTGGCAGGCGGACCTGATAAGCGGCAAACAGCTTCTCGGGCTATTTTCCGGTTTGCATGACGTGACGACGCACTGGGTGGTCACCTACAGTTTCGCGCGCTGGAGGCACGAAATCCCGTGGATGTCGCTGTATTTCAGCACCGCGGTCTGGGCCAGCCTGGCGCTCGGCAGCTTCGGCTTGGTGCGACACAGCTTGCCGCGCTACTGCGTGCGCGCGCCGATCCCGCGCGCGCGGCCGCAACCGCTCGGCATTGCGGCGCGATCGCCGCAGGCAATCTCGTAAAGTCATGGCTCGTAAAGTCCTGGCTCGTAAAAGTCCTGGCTCGTAAGAGTCCTGGCGCCTGTTCCGATAACGATTCCTCGACATTTCCGCCATTGCCGGATAAGAATCCGCCAACGCAAGAGGAATCCGATGTCATTTAAGTTTTTTGTTGGGCAAGCGGTCGAGTACACACCCATCGGCGAGAAGGCCGCCGGCCTTTATCGGATCACCAGGCAGATGCCGGCAGAAGAGCAGGCCATCGATCTGAAATATCGCATCAAGAGCGAATCCGAGGCGTACGAGCGCAATGTGCTCGAATGCCAACTGAGTTCCGATGTGCGTCCGGCAAATGAGTATGCCGCGATCAAGCCGCGCCAGTCGCAGGGCTCGCATCGAACGTAGACGCTGAGAACATTCGACACCGCACCGGCGCCGCGATCGAACCCGGAAATAGACGCGAACTGCGTTCAGGCGCGTCGCCGGGCGGGCACCCGGGACTGTAGGCGCCGCGCATCCTTGCTTGCGGCAGGACCGCAAAGGCGCCCATACTGACAGCCGCCGGGGATCGGCTTGGAGAGTCCCGGCTCAAGCACGGGGGGGTGGGATGTCCTTATTCAAATCGACGCTTCGAATCGGCGGCCTGGCTTTGCTGGCGGCCTTGGCGACGGTCGCGCTATCGGGCGCCGCGAGCGCCGGGGAATACGGCGCGCTGGCCGCCGGGATCAGTGGCGGCACCGTGGGCGTCGGATACTCGACCAACTACGCCAATCAGGGTGCGGCCGACGCCAGGGCCATCGAGGAATGCTCGCAACGGAGCCGAAACTGCTCGGTTGTCAGTCGATTTTGGAATGGCGCCTGCGGCTACATCACGACCGCGACGGGCAGCGGAACGTGCTATGGCTTCGGCGCCAGCCCCGCGACGGCGCTTTCGCAATGCGAGGCCAGGGGCTGCAGCTGCAATGCGCCGGTCGGCGGCTGCACGGCACGCTGATAGGGTGTCGGCGACGGCAGCCTCCGGTACAATCCACAGCCTGATTTCGCGCACAAAACCGGTGCTTTAAATCAAATCGGCGCCTTGAGAGAGGCCCCTCGCGCTTGGGTATTGTCAGCCCGACCGCGCAAGTTTATCGTAATGCGTCAACAGCGGAGATCGAGATGTCGCGCGGCACGGTGAAGTGGTTCAACTCGCAAAAAGGCTACGGATTTATCCAGCCGCAGGGCGGGGGCAAGGATGTGTTTGTTCATATCTCGGCGGTCGAGCGAGCCGGGCTGAGCGGCCTCAACGAGGGACAAGTCGTCGAGTACGAGGAAGTCGCCAACAAGGGAAAGACGTCGGCGGAGAACCTGAAGGTTCAGCGCTGATCTGATCGAACAAGCCGCTCGGCAATCAGGACGTCGTTCGGCACGATCGTCCTGGCGGCGCCCCCCGATCGAACACCAAGACTGTCAGTTGATGACTTGGTGCGGACGGAGGGACTCGAACCCTCACAGCCTTGCGGCCAAGGGATTTTAAGTCCCTTGCGTCTACCATTTCGCCACGTCCGCGGAGCGGGCGTCTATAGCATGTCCGCGCGGCGGCGGCATCCGCCGCGGCCGGTCACGAGACAGCCGCGCGAATTATTGCTTGTTCTGAGCCGCGCTTGACGGCGCCGAGCGGATGTTGCCCCACGGGTCGCCGGACTTCTTTTCCGGAATTTTCTGCATCGTCGATCGATACGACTTGTCGAGCGCGTCCTGCTTCTCTTGTTCTTCCGGGGTCAGCTTGCGCTTGCTGTCGCCGCCGAGCGAAATGCTCGGCATCGGCATCTGGGCGGCGGCGATCCCGGTCAATAACGCCAGGATTGCCGCCGCGGTGAACAGCTTGCGCACCATGCTCTCGCTCCTATGCGCCACCGAAACCTGTGCACCACTGAATAGGCCGCAATCCGGCACAAATGGGGCGCCCGCCTGCAGTCCCTGAACCTTCAGTCCTGGAACCTTCAGTCCTTGAAGACGTGGCTCCACAAGGTATCCCATTCGCTGCCCGAAATGTCGGTGACCCGGCCGTCGGCCTCGAAGAACTTGTTGGGCACCTGGAACATGGCCAGCATCAAGCCGCCCTCGGGCGTCCAGGCGACGTGCCGGCTGCCGGCCTCGCGCCAGACGAATTCGCCGGGACCGACGGTCAGCCCCTTCGCCGGGCCTTCCTTGTCCACGAGCTTGCCTTCGAGCACGTAGGTCTGCTCGATCCGCACATGCTCGTGGTCGGGCAGCGTGGCGCCGGGCGCGAACCGCATCAGCGCGGTGACCAGGCCGCTCTCCTTGTCGAGCAGCAGGCCCTTGACTTCGCAGCCGGCAAACCGGGTCTTCTTCCATTCCATGTCGGCGGCGCGCACGACGTGGGAATGGGTATCGAGGGTATCGTGCTTGGCCTTGGGAGTGATGGCGTCCATGGCTCTGTGGTCTCCTCACGATGAAGGCGCATCGGATGGCGCTCAGCATAACCGATCGCGCTCGCGATTGCCGCTACAATCCCGCCTCGCTGATCGGCGGCTGGAAGGCAAGGCCGGTATCCCAGGGAAAGTAGATCCAGGTGTCCTGGGAAACCTCGGTGATGAACGTGTCGACCATCGGCCGGCCCATGGGCTTGGCATAGACGGTCGCCAGATGGGCGCGCGGCACCAGGGCGCGCACCACCTTCGCGGTCTTGCCGGTGTCGACCAGGTCGTCGACCAGGAGGACCCGCGCGCCCTCGCCGCCGCCGCGCGCGACGATCGACGGCGCCACGTCCTTGAGCACCGTGAGTTCGCCCTGGCTGGTATGGGTGTAGCTCGACACGCACACCGTCTCGATCAGCTTGATGCCGAGTTCGCGCGCAACGATCGCCGCCGGCACCAGGCCGCCGCGGGTGATGCAGACGATGGCCTCGAACGGTCCCGCCCCGCTCAGCCGCCAAGCGAGCGCGCGGGAATCGCGATGGAATTGGTCCCACGACACCGGGAAGATCTTGCCCGGCGTGGGTTTCACAGTTTGATCCGCTGGCTCGAGTTCGATCATCGCCAAGCCGTCCTCATCATCCGTGGCCGGTTGCCAGCGCGGCGCGTACCCGCGCCAGCATCGCCTCGACCGCGGCCATGGCGGCGGCGAGCTTTTGCGGATCGCGCGAGCGCACCACCACATTGGTATTGCCGCCGCGCTTGTCGTCCATGAACGGATAGGAGCCGATGACGACGTCGGGATGTTGCTTGGCGATCGCGCCAAGCTCGGTCCCGATATCGCCTTCGCGGCAGTCGGCGCGGACGGACTGCGACAGCATTTTGGCGCCGGTCTTGAGATTGGGCGTCACGTATTCCAGCATCGCCTGCATGATGTGCGGCACGCCCGCCATGACGATGACGTTGTCGATCCAGAAGCCCGGCGCCGCCGATATCTTGTTGAGCACGAGTTCGGCGCCGACCGGAACGCGGGTCATGCGCATGCGCGCCTCGTTCATCACGCCGCCGGTCTCGGCGACGCGCGCGGTCATCATCTCGACCGCCCGCGGATGATGCGCGACCGGCACGCCGAACGCCTTGGCGACGGCATCGGCGGTGATGTCGTCGTGGGTCGGCCCGATGCCGCCGGTGGTGAACACGTAGCCGTAGCGCGCGCGCAGCGCATTGAGCGCGGCGACGATCTCCGCCTCTTCGTCCGGCACGACGCGGACTTCCTTGAGATCGATCCCGATCGTGGTGAGGTATTCGGCGATGGTGCCGATATTCTTGTCCTTGGTGCGGCCCGACAGGATCTCATCGCCGATGACGAGGACCGCGGCGCTGACGATGCCGCTGTCGCTGTTGGCGATGCCGTCGGCCATGGGGCTTGATCTCCGTGCTCCGTCTCCTCTAGCGCGGCGGCAACGGCGGCTCAAGGCTCGCCGTAGCAATGGTCAGGCCGCCTAAAACATGAGCAATCACGCGCCCCGGCCTGGAACTTCTCCCTGCCCTCGCCGTTCCAAACTGGCGCAAAGATTGCTTGAACTGCCAGCGTATTAGGGGGCTCAATTGCCCCGGCGTCTTGTCCGGGCGGGCTGCAACGGGCTGGGGTGGCGACATGTTCGATGAAATGCGGGACAGCGCCGGCGCCGTGCGGCCGGCCTACGTGGAGCTGTCGCACTGGCTCGGCCAAGTGCCGGCCGGCGTTCTCGATTTCCGCCGCCGCGAGGCGGAATTGCTGTTTCGCCGCATCGGCATCACCTTTGCGGTCTATGGCGATCCCGAAGCGCAGGAGCGCCTGATCCCGTTCGATGTCATCCCGCGCATCATCGCGGCCGCCGAATGGGAGAGCGTGCAGCGCGGCCTCGAGCAGCGCGTCAAGGCCATCAACGCCTACATCAAGGACGTCTACGGCCGGCGCGACATTCTCAAGGCCGGCATCGTTCCGGAAGATCTGGTGTTTCAGAATCCGGTGTTCCGCCCGGAGATGAACGGCCAGAAAGTGCCGCACGACATCTACGTCCACGTCGCCGGCATCGACATCGTGCGGGTCGACGCCGAAACGTTCTACGTCCTCGAGGACAACGCCCGCACGCCGTCCGGCGTCTCCTACATGCTGGAGAACCGCGAGATCATGCTGCGGCTGTTTCCGGAGCTGTTCTCGCGCTACCGCATCGCCCCGGTCGAGAACTATCCCGACGAATTGCTGGCGACGCTGAAATCGATCGCGCCGCAGACCGCGCCGGCCGAGCCGACCGTGGTTTTGCTCACGCCGGGCGTCCATAATTCCGCCTATTACGAGCATTCGTTTCTGGCCGACAAGCTCGGCGTCGAACTGGTCGAGGGCCGCGACCTCGTGGTCAAGGACGACGTCGTCTCGATGCGCACCACCGAAGGTCTCAAGCGCGTCGACGTCATCTACCGCCGCATCGATGACGATTTTCTCGACCCGCTGGTGTTCCGCCCGGACAGCGCGCTCGGCGTGCCCGGCCTGATGTCGGCCTATACGGCCGGCAACGTCACGCTCGCCAATGCGGTCGGCACCGGCATCGCCGACGACAAGGCCGTCTACAGCTACATGCCGCAGATCGTGAAGTTCTATCTCGGCGAGGAGCCGATCCTCAAAAACGTCCCGACCTGGCGCTGTCGCGAGACCGAGCATCTCGCCTATGTGCTCGATCACATCGAGGAATTGGTGGTCAAGGAGGTGCACGGCTCGGGCGGCTACGGCATGCTGATCGGACCGAAGGCGGACAAGGCCACCATCGCGGCGTTCCGCGCCAAGCTGAAATCGGATCCGAAGAATTTCATCGCGCAGCCGACGCTGGCGTTGTCGACCTGCCCGACCTGCGTCGAGGAAGGCATTGCGCCGCGCCACGTCGACCTGCGCCCGTTCGTGCTTGCCGGCCGCGACCGCATTCGCATCGTGCCCGGCGGCCTGACCCGCGTCGCGCTGAAGAAGGGCTCGCTGGTGGTCAATTCGAGCCAGGGCGGCGGCACCAAAGATACCTGGGTATTGGACGGATGAAGGCGAATTAGTCGTATGCTCTCGCGCACCGCGGATAATCTGTATTGGCTCGCCCGCTACGTCGAGCGCGCGGAGTATCTGGCGCGCATCCTCGACACCACCTTGCGGCTCACCGCGCTGCCGCTGGCCTATGTGGGGGAATCCAACGAGTGGGAATCCGCGGTCGCCACGGCCGGTTGCGCCGCCGCGTTCTTCGCCGCCCACGACGAAGCCAACGAAGAGACCGTCACCGAATTCCTGGCGTTCTCGACCAGCAATCCATCGTCGATCCGCAACTGCTTCGAAAGCGCGCGGCTCAACGCCCGCGCGGTGCGCACCGCGCTCACCATCGAGATGTGGGACTCCATCAACAGCGCCTGGCTCGAACTCAAGAAATGGGGCAACGGCCCGCCGTCGCGCGAGGAGTTTGCCCGGTTCCTGCGCTGGGTGATGGGGTCGTCGCTCAATTTCGACGGCTCCGCCTACCGCACCATGCTGCGCAACGACGCCTATTGGTTCTCGCGCCTCGGCGTCTATATCGAACGCGCCGACAACACCGCGCGCATCGTCGACGTGAAATATCACCTGCTGCTGCCGGCCCAGGAAATGGTCGGCGGACCGCTCGATTACTTCCAATGGACGTCGATCCTGCGCTCGGTATCGGCGCTCACCGCCTATCACTGGGTCTATCGCGAAAACGTCAAGCCGTGGCTGGTCGCCGATCTCCTGATGCTGCGAGACGAGATGCCGCGCTCGCTGGCCAGCTGCTATGAAAACCTGGTGCAGAACCTCGACCGCATCGCCAAGGCCTACGGCCGGCAGGGCCCGGCGCAGCGCCACGCCCGCGCCGTGCGCGCGCGCCTGGAGAACAGCCGGATCGAGGAGATATTCCAGAACGGATTGCACGAATTCATCGGCGAGTTCATCGAAGACAACAACCGTCTTGGCAGCGCCCTCGCCCAGCAATACTTGCTGTAGCCGGGGATCAGGCATCAGCGATCAGCCATCAGAGGTCACAGGACAAAGCCGCCTCGCGTCGTCTATTCTCCCGGCAGCGTTTCGCGTTCTGATACCTGACTCCTGATTTCCTGATTCCTGACTGCTGATCCCCGATATGCGTATCCGCATCGCCCACAGTTCGGTGTACCGCTACGAGCCGCCCGCCACCGGCGTCATCCAGGTGTTGCGGCTGACGCCGCGCAATCACGAAGGCCAATACCTGATGAACTGGCGCATCGACGTCACGCCGGACGCGCGATTGGCGACGCACGAGGACGCCTTCGGCAATATCAGCCACGTCTTCACGGCCGATGGGCCGCTGAGCGACCTGCGCGTCGAGGTCGAAGGTCAGGTCGAGACCCAGAACACCGACGGCATCGTGCGCGGCACCGTCGAGCGGTTTCCGCCAAGCCTGTTTCTGCGCGACACGGCGCTGACGCAGGCCGACCCCGCCATCCGCGCCTTTGCGGAGACCATTCGCGCCGCGAGCGGCGGCGTGGTTCTGGCCGAACTTCACGGCATACTGGATCGGCTCCATGACGAGATCGGCCAGCGCCAACCCGGCGCGACAAATCCCGGCACGATGACGCAGACCCAAGGCGGCCAGCGGCAGGCGCAATCCGCCGCCGACGATGTCCCGCCGGCGGCAACGACGGGCGCCGCCGCGGCGTTTGCCCGCAAGCGCGGCGCGGCCAAGGACCTGACGCATATCTTCATCGCAGCAGCCCATGCGCTCGGCATTCCGGCGCGCTTTGTCGGCGGTTATTTTCGGCGCGCCGAGGAGGCGGTCGTCGAGAACACCGGCCACGCCTGGGCGGAAGGCTTCGTGCCCGGTCTCGGCTGGGTCGGCTTCGATCCGAGCTTCGGCTTTTGCCCGACCGACGCCCATGTCCGCGTCGCCATCGGGCTTGACGCGCTCGGCGCCGCGCCGCTGCGCGGCACCCGGCTCGGCGTCGGCGCCGAAACCGTGGAAGTCGCCGTCAGGGTCGATCAGTGAGCGGAATTATTCCTCCTGCCTCATGCGGCTTCGCGAACGCGGCAACAGTGCTATAAACGGCGCGCCGGGGGGCCAGCGATTCGATGACATATTGTTGCGGAATTCTGGTGCGCGAAGGCCTCGTCATGTTCGCCGACACCCGCACCAATGCCGGTGTCGACAACATCGCCACGTTCCGCAAGCTGCACATATTCCAGGATCCGAAAAAGCGCATCATGGCGATCGCGTCCTCGGGCAACCTGTCGATCAGCCAGTCGGTGGTCAGCATCCTCACCGAAGGCTACGACAATCCCGAGACTGGTGAGCGCGAAACGCTGATGAACGCGCCGACCATGTTCCAGGCCGCGCAACGGGTCGGCCACGTCATCCGCACCATCCACGCCACCGAAGGCAAGGCGCTCGAGGCTTCCGACGTGAGCTTCGACGTGTCGTTTCTGTTCGGCGGCCAGATCATGGGCGAGCGCATGCGCCTTTTCATGATCTATTCCGCCGGCAATTTCATCGAATGCACCACCGACACCCCGTATCTGCAGATCGGCGAGCACAAATACGGCAAGCCGGTGCTCGACCGCGCCATCAGCTATGAAATGGACATCTACGACGCCTTGAAGGTCGGTCTGGTGTCGATCGATTCCACCATGCGCTCGAACCTCAGCGTCGGCATGCCGATCGACGTCCTGGTGGTGCGCCGCGACTCTGGCGTCGCCGAGCTGATCTACCGCATCGAGCCCGGTGAGCCCTATTTCTCCGACCTGCGCGAGCGCTGGTCGGCGGCGTTGCGCGCCGCCCACATCGCCATCCCGCGGCCGCCCTACGGCAATCGGGCGTGAGCCGCCAGGGACGGGCAGCGCCATTAACGCTAAATTTACGGCTCTGGCGGAAATGCCATGTGGCCTCCGCGGATGACTTTTGTCGCATCGAGCCGAAAGCGATTTGCAATCATTCGCGGCTAGGGTCGACCGGCTGAACGCCAGACATGGGATGGATGCGTGTTGCCTGCGGCGCACTCGAGAATCGCCGGAGAAGGCAAGCGGTCGCGCTGGGATCGAGCGCGCCTGAGCGTCGTCATGCCGATCGGCGTCATCGTCGCGGTGGCGATCCTCTGCGTCGTGGTGGCGGTGCTGTCCTCCGCGCACCGGGCGGACGAGGTTTCGCTCAGCCGCGATCAGCAGCTCATCGCGCTGTCGTTCGCCGGCAAGAGCGCCCACATATTGCGGGAAGTCGAAAGTGCCGCCGCGCAGCCGGCGGCGACCGCGGCGCTGCGCGAGCGCTACGATCCGCAATGGGCGCAAACCCATGTCGGCCAGTGGCTGCAAACCTTCTTCGATCTCGACGTGGTGGCGATCGTCGACGGCCTCGATGTGCCCCGCTACACGCTGTTCCGCGACGCCGCCAACGCCGCAGCGGTCGATTTGCCGGCCGAACTGGCGCCGAGCCTCGATCTGCTGCGCGGCCGCCTCACCGCCATGCCGGATCGCGCCGAGCCGGTGCTCGCCGGCCAGGATCCGGCGAACCCCGGTCGCCGCACGGCGCTGCTGCAGCGCTTCCTGGGCCGTCCGGCGATGGTCATGGCTGTCGCGGTCGGCACCGACGCCGATCTGGCGCACGGCAACGCCCAGGCGCCGATCGTGGTCGCCGTCAGATATATCGACAGCGCCATGCTCGCCGAGATCGGCCGGCGCCTGCAGGTCACCAACCTTCGGCAAATCGACGAACCGCCGGCGACGACCGAGCGCACCGTCGCGCTGACCGACGCCAAGGGCGAAGCGATCGCCCGCTTCGCCTGGCTGCCGACCGAGCCGGGCGGGCTGATCGTCGGCAGCGTCCTGCCGTTCATCGCGGTGGCGCTGGGCGGCTTCGCGCTCCTCGTCGGTGTCATGCTGCGCTACATGCGCGGCACGGCAGCGGAGATCAGCGCCGGCGAAGCGCAATTGCGCCACCTCGCGCTGCACGACCCGGTGTGCGGCCTGCCCAACCGCATTTATTTCGGCGAGCGGCTGGAACGGGTCATCGACCAGGTGCGGCAGGGCGGCGCGACGGCCGCGGTGTTCTACATCGATCTCGATCATTTCAAGGACGTCAACGACACGCTCGGCCATCACATCGGCGACGAGCTCATTCTCAACGTCACCCAGCGGCTGAGCCGCATCATGCGCGGCGACGACCTCGTCGCCCGGCTCGGCGGCGACGAGTTCGCCATCATCACCAGCTGCAAGTCGGATTCCTATTCGCTGCAGGCGATCGCCGGCCGCATCATCGCGGCGCTGTGCGCGCCCTACTTGATCAGCGGCCACAACATCATCATCGGCGCCTCGATCGGCATCGCCGTGATCGACCGCCGCGCCCGCGACGCCGGCGACATCCTGCGCTACGCCGACATGGCGCTGTATCGCGCCAAGAACGAGGGCCGCAACCGCGCCTGCATCTACGACGCGGCGATGGACGCCGACCTGTCGAACCGCAAGCTTCTGGAAGGCGACCTGCTCCATGCCATCCAGAACAACGGGCTGAAAGCCGCCTACCAGCCGATCGTCAACGCCGCCGGCGACAAGGTGGTCGGCGCCGAGGCGCTGGCGCGCTGGAACCACCCGACCATCGGCGAAATCCCGCCGTCGCAATTCATCCCGATCGCCGAGCATTCCGGCCTCATCATCGAGCTCGGCGAGTGGATGCTGCGGCGCGCCTGCCTCGACGGCCGCGCCTGGCCCGGCCTGATGGTCGCCGTCAACGTCTCGCCGCTGCAATTCCGCCGCTCCGACTTCGTCGAAGTCGTCGAGCGCATTCTCGCCGAGACCGAATTCGATCCGAACCGGCTCGAGCTGGAACTGACCGAGAGCACGCTGCTTGGCAATCTCGATACCGCCGAGCTGTCGATGCTGCGGCTCAAGGCCATCGGCGTGCGCTTCGCGCTCGATGATTTCGGCACCGGCTATTCGAGCCTGCTCTATCTGCGGCGCTTCCCGTTCGACAAGCTCAAGATCGATTCGAGCTTCGTGCGCTCGATCGAGAAGGCGCCCGATGCCGCGGCCATCGTCCATGCCGTGGTCAGCCTCGGCCGCGGGCTCGGCATGAAGGTGACGGCGGAAGGCGTCGAGACGCCCGAGCAGCATCTGTTCCTGCGCGCCGCCGGCGTGCACTCGATGCAGGGCTACCGTTTCGGCAAGCCCGGCATCGCCGACGAACTCAGCCATCGCCTCGCCTACCCGGACCAATACCGCGTCGGCAGCCCCGACCAGGAAGTGGCGCTGGCGAGCTGACGGCCCTTGCCGTCATGCCCGCGCAGGCGGGCATCCAGTCATCGCCGGCCGTGGGTGTACAATTGCAATGGCTCAAGGATACTGGATCGTCCGCCTTCGCGGACGATGACATGCCTTGAACGACAGGGAGGCGCCGATGGCCGCGCAGAAAATCGCAGTGGTGACGGGAGCCGGCACCGGGGTCGGCCGCGCGGTGACGCTGGCGTTGATGCGCGAGGGCTATGCGGTGGTGCTCGCCGGCCGCCGTCACGAGATGCTCGATGCGGTCGCCAAAGAAGGCGCGCAGACGCCGGGCGCGGCGCTTACCGTGCCGACCGACGTCGCCGATCCGGCCTCGATCCGGGCGCTGTTCGCCAGGACCCGGGAGAGCTACGGCCGGCTCGACCTCCTCTTCAACAATGCCGGCATCGGCGCGCCGGCGATGCCGATCGACGAGCTGCCGCTCGATAAATGGCAGGCGGTGGTCGCCACCAATCTCACCGGGCTGTTCGTGTGTACCCAGGAAGCCATCAAGATCATGAAAGCCCAGACCCCGCGCGGCGGCCGTATCATCAACAACGGCTCGATCTCCGCCCACACCCCGCGCCCCGGCTCGGCCGCCTACACCGCGACCAAGCACGCCGTCACCGGGCTCACCAAGCAGACCGCGCTCGACTGCCGGCCCTACCAGATCTGCTGCGGCCAGATCGACATCGGCAATGCCGCCACCCCGCTCACCGAGCGCATGGTGCAGGGCGACGGCGTGCTGCAGCCCGACGGCCGCAAGATGATCGAGCCGCGCATGGCCGCCGACGACGTCGGCCGCGCCGTGGTCTACATGGCAAGCCTGCCGCTCGACACCAACGTGCTGTTCATGACCGTGATGGCAAACCTGATGCCGTTCGTCGGCCGCGGCTAGCGCACGATCCCGAAAAGTGGACTTCCGGTTTTCGGATAAGATCATGGGCAAATAGACCATTTCCCTATGCTGGCGCAGTGGCACGAATTCTACGGACTGCTCGGCGCGGCGTCGGCGACGCTGGTGGCGCTGCTGTTCGTTGCGGTGTCGATCGGCGTCGGGCTTTTGAGCGCCGAGCGTTCCAACGCCACCCGCACCTACATGAGCCCGATCATCCTGCATTATGCCAGCGTGCTGTTTGTCAGCCTCGTTGCGCTCGTTCCGACGCTGACCGATGCGGCGCTGGCCGCCATCCTCGCCTTGGCCGGCGCGGTCGGCATCGGCTATTCGGCCGTCGTCTGCACGCGCCTGCTGCGCGACAGCAAAGTGGAATTCGTCGACAAGTTTGCCTACGGCGCCTGGCCCTTCGTCGCCTATTTGGGCGTGCTCGGCGCCGCGTGGCTGATCTTCGTTCACGCCAAAGCGGGTCCCGACCTGCTCGCCGCCGCGCTGCTGCTCCTCTTGCTGGTCAATATCCGCAACGCCTGGGATCTTGCCGTGACGCTGGCGCGGCGGCACACCGACAACGCGCGAACAAACCCGTCGCCTCCCCTACCGGCGCCTCCCCCGCCGTTGGCTCCGCAGCAAGTGGACGACGATAGGGGCGGCGATCGCTGAGTCGCGTCGCGCCCCGCAATGACGCGCCGCTAATCAAGCGCGCTGACCTTGATCGTCGTGCCGGCGCGCACCGTGGCGAGCGCCTTCACGTCGCCGCGCGCCTTTGCCCAAATGTTGCACGGGCTCGCCAGCCGCGTCTCGTCGCGTTCCGATATCGGCGTGCGGCCGAAGCCGATGGCGATGGCGTGGCCGTCCGGCCAATAGGCGATCTCGCCCGGCGTCACCACGGCCCGCGCATCGTTCTCCCGTGCGACTTTCACCGGGATATCGAAATAGACCTCCTCGCCCCAGGTCAACGCTTTGCCGGTGATCGGCAGCGCCGCCGCGATCGCCGCCGCCGTCGGCGTGTCGAGCAGCTCGGCATCCAGGGTCAGCGAGCCGAAGTCGAAGCGAATGCACATAAGAAACTCCCTAAATCGTCTGCCCCACTTTCACAGGCATATCACGGGGCGACCATGCTCCTTCTCCCCGCGTGCGGGGAGAAGGTCGGGATGAGGGGGCCTCTCCGCCTGGCGCAGAATTGCGGCGCTCAGAATCGCTGAGAGGCCCCCTCACCCTCGCTGCGCTCGACCTCTCCCCGCGCGGCGGGGAGAGGTGAGTAGGCGATCTCGTTCTCGCGACGCGTGAGCGCCCGAGTTATGAAGATGGCGAGTGGCGAATGGTGAGTGGCGAATGGTGCGAAACCTTATTCGCCATTCGCTATTCGCCGTTCGCATTTCTTTCGCCGAGCATGATCTTCGTCAGACTTGGCCGGCGGTGGGGCCGGCTTTCATCACGATCGTGCCCGGCACGTAGCCTGGATGGAGCGAAGCGCAATCCGGGAACGAAGGTTCAGCTCGGATGCCGCTCCCGGATTACGCTTCGCTCCATCCGGGCTACAAACCACAAACGAAAAAAGGAAGCGGAACGCCGAAAGACGCTGAGTATCATCCTCCGCAACTTGCGTTGCGGCGCGCGCGAAGCGTCGCGCGCACGCCTTCCGGCGTTCCACCGCGGCTCTTGCCAGAGGGACTCGCGCATCCCTTAGGCTCAGCTCGGGCCAGGCTTCCCGGGGACACAGCGCCGCTAAGCGGCGGGTTATCCCCGCCGGCGTCGGACCCGGTTGCAGCGATGCACCTCGCATGCCGGTCCTAGTGCCGGCAGGCATGATGCCCGAGCCGCCCGGGAGCGACGGTGACGAGCCGCCGCCCGCGGGCACCGCACTCGCTCCGATCAGCCAGGGTCACCGGCTGACGTCCTTCACATGAGCGAGACGGCTCTCGTATCTGAAATGGAGACAACTGTCAAGAGCTGTCCTTATTCAGGTGACCGTCGCTTAGGGCGCGGTTTAAGGCCGACTGATCGGGTCGCCCTCACCCGCCCGCCAGCGGCGGGCGGCCTCTCCCGCAAAGGGAGCGGGAATGTATACACTCCGCCCGCCGGGGAATCGGGGCCTCACCGCAACAATGCCAAACCTGCAGTCCGCCCTCGGCGTGGTCGCCATCCTCGGCTTCGCGTGGCTCATCAGCGAGAACCGCCGCGCGGTGCCGTGGCGGCCGGTGCTGGTCGGGCTTGCGGTGACCTTCGCGCTGGCGGGGCTGATGCTCAAGGTGCCGCAGACCGCGGTGGCGTTCGCCGGCATCAACAGCGCGGTCGATGCGATCGCTGCGGCGACGCGGGCCGGCACCGCGTTCGTGTTCGGCTATGTGGGCGGCGGGCCGCTGCCGTTCGATCCGAAGACGCCGGGCTCGGATTTCATCCTCGGCTTCCAGGCGCTGCCGGTGGTGCTGGTGATGAGCGTGCTGTCGTCGCTCTTGTTCTACTGGGGCATCATGCCGCCGATCGTGCGCGGCTTTTCCTGGGCGCTGGAGAAGACGCTCGACGTCGGCGGCGCGGTGGGCTTATCGACCGCGGCCAACATCTTTGTCGGCCAGGTCGAGGCGCCGCTGTTCATCCGACCCTATCTCGCCAAACTGTCCCGCAGCGAAATGTTCGTGGTGATGACCGGCGGCATGGCCGGCATCGCCGGCACCGTGTTCGTGCTCTACGCCACCATCTTGGCGCATGCGATCCCGGACGCCGCCGGCCATATCGTGGTCTGCTCGGTGCTCGGCGCGCCGGCGGCGATCCTCATCAGCCTGCTCATGGTGCCGGACCCGAGCGAACGGCACACCGGCGGCGGCGGCTCCGGCCGAAACCGCGACGCAGATGACGGCGGCCCACAAGCGCAGGACGTCGAGCAGATCGCCGCCTCGACCATGGACGCCATCGTCAAGGGCACCAGCGCCGGCCTCGAGCTCCTGCTCAACATCGTCGCCATGCTGATCGTGTTCGTGGCGCTGGTCTATCTCGCCAACGCCATCCTCGGGCTGTTGCCGGATGTTCTCGGCGCGCCGATCACCCTGCAGCGCACCCTGGGCTGGATCATGGCGCCGGTGTGCTGGCTGATGGGCATCCCGTGGTCGCAGGCCGTCACCGCCGGCGGCCTGATGGGAATCAAGACCATCCTCAACGAGCTGGTGGCCTATCTGCAGCTTGCCGCGCTGCCGGCGGACGCGCTGGACCCGCGATCAAGACTGATCATGCTCTACGCCATGTGCGGCTTCGCCAATTTCGGCTCGCTCGGCATCATGATCGCCGGGCTCTCGACCATGTGCCCGCAGAAGCGCGACGAGATCCTGTCGCTGGGCCTCAAGTCGATCGTCTCCGGCACGCTGACGACCTGCCTGCTCGGGGCGATCGTGGGGGTGATCAGCTAGGGCTACGGCTGCTTGGTCAGCTCGGTGCAAGATGCGATGCGTGAGGCCGGCGACTGCTTCAGGTAGCAGAGCTCCATCCGGTTCGGCGCGAGCATCGTGCCGATGTCATGGCCGTCGTCGTCCACCATGTAGATCGCGCCGCTACGCGATACGACGGCGATGACCTGTTCGCTGGCGCGAGCCGACGAAAACGTGCCGGAAAAGCGCCGGCCATCCTGCTTGTCGATGGTCATCGTGAACGCGACACTGTTCAACAGCGGGTCCGTTGCGGAGGCATCATGATGGGAGTTGCCGACGCCCGCAATGATCGTTTCGCTGTTGCCTTTCCAGGTGCCGCGCAGGTCGGGGATAGCGCTTTCCGCCATAGCCGAAGTGGCGGCCATGATTGTCGCGAGCGTTACGACCCAAGCAAGTTTCGACATGGCTGGTTCCTCGCGCGGTTTGGTCAAATCGTGATTGTCCGCTTCACGTAGAGTCCTGCCGCATCGTCGCGACGGCGCGGAAGGACGACCGGGCAATCGGAGTTTTGGTTCCGTTGAGCGCGGCAAAACCAGGCCGGTTCCGCAATCGTAGTTTCCGTGTCCTCAAATAATTCGATCAAGCGCCGACCATTTCATCGGCTTCGACGGGCGGCCGCTTTCGATCATGCGCGACCGGGTCGTAGAACGCAGCACTTAGTCGTCGATTGCCTCAACACCAAGTTGCCTCGCTCGCTCGATGTTGTCCTTCATGGCCTTGAGCGCTTCGGGGGAGTGCCCCTGCCAATCCGTGACCTCGCCGGTGACCCGCAACGGCTCCCGGGAGCGGTATGACTTCGTCGGATTACCCGGGTATTTCTTATCCGTCAGATTGGGGTCATCCATCATCGGGCCGCTCGGTTCCACGATGTAGATTCTGCCGGGACCGTCGCCGCGTGCCAGCTCTGCGCCCCAGATGGCTGCATCCAAGGTACCGGTCAGATAGACGTAGGTCGCTTTCTTGTTCTTGCCGTAGTTGGAGGGATACCCGGGCGCGATGAGGTCTCCCGGCTTCAAGTCGACCCGTGTGCCATGGTAGAGCGGCTGCGAACTCGGATCGTCGGTGGCGGCCGCCGGCTGCTTTGCAGTCGACTCGCTATCAAGCGGGCCGGACACTGAAACAGGCTGACATGCCATGATGACCTTCGGTGGTTGTTGCGTTGCCAAGAGCCGACCTGAAATCAACTGTTGCCAGTGGCGTCGTTCCAGTGGCGTCATTAAAGGGATCGATCCAAGGGTTGCCAGATCGCGGAAGACCATATGAAGCGCACGTGGACGATCATTGGCGTCGCTGACGTGTCCCAGAGCTTCAGGTGGTACCAGCGGCTCCTTGGCCTGCCGGAGACGGCTCCCGCCCACGACGACTTCGGGCAAATCCTCGACTCCGATGGAACGGTCTTGCTCTGTCTCCACGCGTGGGGTGCCCACGAGCATCCTTCGTTGACAAGTCCCGACACCGCCAAGTCCGGCAACGGTCTCCTGTTGTTCTTCCGGGTCGACAACTTTGACGTCGCTATGCAAAGGGCGCGCGCGCTCGTCGGCCGGCTGGACGAAGAGCCCCATGTCAACCCCAGCACCGGAACTGCGGAGTTTTCGCTGCAAGATCGTGACGGATACTACGTCACCATCAGTGCGCTTGATCCGCCGTGACCCGCCATCGACCAGTTCCGGGACGCCGCGATGGGCGCTTCAGTTCGCCCTTGCCGCAACAGCGGGTTCTGCCGCCGTCAGCCGCACACCGGCCCTTCAGACCGCTCGCGAAGGCGAAAGCCCGGACGCCGGCAACGCCGATCCAGGCTGCCGAGACATCAATGCAGGCGGAATTCCCCGTCCACCGCGCGGATCTCCGCCGGCTTGATCAGCTTGGCGTGCGCCACGGTCACCGAGTGCAGCGGCCCTTCAAGCTTTTCCAGCCAGAAATTGAGAAATTTGTTGAGCTGCGGAAAGTTCGGACAGAGATCGTAGTCCTGCCAGACATAGGTCTGTAACAGCCAGGGGTGATCGGGCCGCCGATAGAGGATATTGGCGGTCGTCAGTCCGTAACCCTCGAGCTGGCGGCGGAAGTCTTTGGAAACCCAACCTTCTTTCGAACCCATGTTGCCCTCCAATCCCATCCCGGGAATTGTTCGAGACTCAAATCCTTATTGCAAGCCTCAAAAATGAAGAACCTGTGTATTTTCAAGGCACTAGCAGCATCACCGCAGCGGTGCTAACAGCCCGGCCGGGCGACCGCCTGTCGGAGGGAACAACGGAACCTGTGGGGACGGGTTTCCTGGCCCGCTGTCACAATATTTTGGTGTGGCGGGCGGAACCGGGGGCGGAAGTCAGCCGGCCGATTTTTGTTGGCAATCTGCTTCGACGAGTGCTAAGAAACCTTCAGGCACCTCTTGCGGGTGAAAAAACGACGCCCTATTTGGCCGCCAAGCGGTCAGCCAAGGGTCCCGCGGGAGGCCGCTGCCAATCCAACGCTACGCCTATTTTCAACAACTTACGGAGGACACCATGAAATTTCGTCCGCTTCACGACCGCGTCGTCGTCAAGCGCATCGATGCCGAGGAAAAATCAACCGGCGGCATCATCATCCCCGACACCGCCAAGGAAAAGCCCTCCCAGGGCGAAATCGTCGCCGTCGGCCCGGGCGGCCGCGACGAGGCCGGCAAGCTCATTCCGATCGACCTCAAGGTCGGCGAGCGCGTGCTGTTCGGCAAGTGGTCCGGCACCGAGGTCAAGATCGACGGCCAGGAGCTCCTGATCATGAAGGAGTCCGACATCATGGGCGTGCTCGACGAGCCGGTCGCCCGCAAGAAGGCCGCCTAATACCGACATCGATCCTCATCCGAGGAGCCGCGCGCAGCGCGGCGTCTCGAAGGACGAGGGCATTGAAATCACCGGCCTGCATCCTTCGCGACGCGCCCGGCGGGCGCTCCTCAGGATGAGGACACACCAACAAGGAGTTACCCAATATGGCTGCCAAGGAAGTCAAATTCTCAGTCGACGCGCGCGACAAGATGTTGCGCGGCGTCGACATTCTCGCCAATGCGGTGCGGGTGACGCTCGGCCCCAAAGGCCGCAACGTCGTGCTCGACAAGTCGTTCGGCGCTCCCCGCATCACCAAGGACGGCGTCACCGTCGCCAAGGAGATCGAGCTTGAGGACAAGTTCGAGAACATGGGCGCGCAGATGGTGCGCGAGGTCGCCTCGAAGACCTCCGACATCGCCGGTGACGGCACCACGACGGCGACCGTGCTCGCCGCCGCCATCGTCCGGGAAGGCGCCAAGGCGGTGGCCGCCGGCATGAACCCGATGGACCTCAAGCGCGGCATCGACCTCGCGGTCGAGACCGTGGTCGAGGAGCTCAAGAAGAACTCCAAGAAGGTCACCTCGAACGACGAGATCGCCCAGGTCGGCACCATTTCGGCCAACGGCGACCAGGAGATCGGCCGCTTCCTCGCCGAGGCGATGAAGAAGGTCGGCAACGAGGGCGTGATCACGGTGGAAGAGGCCAAGAGCCTCGAGACCGAGCTCGACGTGGTCGAGGGCATGCAGTTCGACCGCGGCTATATCTCGCCGTACTTCATCACCAACGCCGACAAGATGCGCGTCGAGATGGAGGACCCCTACATCCTCATCAACGAGAAGAAGCTGTCGGCGCTCAACGAGCTGCTGCCGCTGCTCGAGGCGGTGGTGCAGACCGGCAAGCCGCTGCTGATCGTCGCGGAAGACGTCGAGGGCGAGGCGCTGGCCACGCTCGTTGTCAACAAGCTGCGCGGCGGCCTCAAGGTCGCGGCGGTGAAGGCGCCGGGCTTCGGCGATCGGCGCAAGGCCATGCTGCAGGACATCGCCGTCCTGACCGGCGGCACCGCGATCAGCGAGGACCTCGGCATCAAGCTCGAGAACGTCACGCTCGCCATGCTCGGCAAGGCCAAGAAGGTGATGATCGACAAGGAGAACACCACGATCGTCAACGGCTCCGGCAAGAAGAAGGACATCGAGGACCGCATCTCGCAGATCAAGGCGCAGATCGAGGAGACCACCTCGGACTACGACCGCGAGAAGCTGCAGGAGCGGCTGGCCAAGCTCGCCGGCGGCGTCGCGGTGATCCGCGTCGGCGGCGCCACCGAGGTCGAGGTGAAGGAGCGCAAGGATCGCGTCGACGACGCGATGCATGCGACCCGCGCGGCCGTCGAAGAGGGCATCCTGCCCGGCGGCGGCGTCGCGCTGTTGCGCGCCACCGAGGCGCTCAAGAAGGTGCGCACCCACAACGACGACCAGAAGACCGGCGTCGAGATCGTGCGCAAGGCGCTGCAGGCTCCGGCCCGGCAGATCGCCAGCAATGCCGGTGAGGACGGTTCCGTCATCGTCGGCAAGATCCTCGAGAACCACAACTACTCGTTCGGCTTCGACGCCCAGGGCGGCGAGTATGTCGACATGGTGAAGAAGGGCATCATCGATCCGACCAAGGTGGTGCGCCAGGCTCTGCAGGGCGCGTCCTCGGTCGCCGGCCTCCTTATCACCACCGAGGCGATGGTCGCCGAGCTGCCGAAGAAGAAGAACGACATGCCGCAGATGCCGCCGGGCGGCGGCGGAATGGATTTCTAAGGACTCATTCCAGATTGCGGCGGCGGGATGGACTTCCGAGAAGTTCATTCCAGATTGCGGCGGCGGGATGGACTTCCAGGAAGTTCATTCCAGACCTGATCAAGTCGAGGGCGTGGCGCGAGCCGCGCCCTTTTTTCATCGACGACGGCGGGCTATATTGCGGTGAAGAGGTGGACCATGAATGTCCAACCGCAATTGCCGATGGACAACGCGACGTTCCTCGATTGGGTGCAGGGTCGCCAAGAACGCTATGAGCTTGCCGGAGGGCGCGTCGTGATGATGACCGGCGGCACCATGCGGCACGGCCTCGTGGTCGGCAATCTGTTCGAATTGCTGCGCGGGCGCCTCGACCGGAAACGCTGGGTGGTGCTCACCGAGTTCGGCATCGACGTTGGCCCCGGTACGATCAGATACGCCGATATCGTGGTCGATCGCTGGGGCGCAAAAGGCGACGCGTTGAGCGCACTTGCTCCGGTGCTTGTTGTCGAAGTGCTCTCGCCGTCGACCACGAAGATCGATCTGGGTGACAAGGCGGCCGACTATCTGCGGCTTTCGAGCCTGGCGACGTACCTCGTCGTCGCCCAGGACGAGGTCAAGGCGTGGGCCTATGACCGAGGCGGCGAGCAGCCGTTTTCGCCCGGGCCGCAGGTGCTTGCCGGCGCCGGTGCTTCGATCAGCATTCCGGCACTTGGTATCGATTTCCCGCTGATCGACCTCTATGCGGGGATCGAGTTCGACTGACCTTTAGAAAACTAGGATTTCGGTGAGGCCCAAGCCAAGGTCTCGGGCTGAGTTTCGTAGCGCGTTGCGCCTTCCGGGATGGCAACCCATCGCTGTGCGCTGCGAGTCCAAAAATAAATCGTCGGGACTAGCCATGATGTATCATCCAGCGTTCCCGGCTTGATATTTCGGTTCGGATAGGCCGCCCCGCCGGGAACGTGATAGAGCCGTGTGCCGCAGTCAGGGCAAAACCAGCATTCCATCGTCTTGGACGGGCTGGTCTTGCGGGCAAACATTTTCGGGTTGCCCTTGGTGACGCGGAAATGCTCCTGCGGAATAACCGCCGCCATGGCAAACGCCGAACCGGATTGTTTCTGACATTCGGTGCAGTGGCACGCATAAACCGCTGCTGGCGGCCCGGTGATCTCATAACGGATCGCGCCGCACTGGCATCCTCCAGACTGAGGAAAAGTCATGGTCCGTTGTCCTACATTTTGAAACTGAGACGCTACCAGCCGCCCTTCCCGCTTGCGCCCGGCGCAGCGGTCGCCAATTCACCGGGTCTTTTCGAAAATCTCGCGGCCGATCAGCATGCGGCGGATTTCGCTCGTGCCGGCGCCGATCTCGTAGAGCTTGGCGTCGCGTAACAGCCGCCCGGCCGGGTAGTCGTTGATATAGCCGTTGCCGCCGAGGCACTGGATGGCCTCGAGCGCCATCCAGGTGGCGCGCTCGGCGGCGTAGAGGATGGCGCCGGCGGCGTCTTCGCGGGTGGTCTCGCCGCGATCGCAGGCCCGCGCCACCGCATAGACGTAGGCCTTGGCGGCGTTGAGCGTCACATACATGTCGGCGAGCTTGGCCTGGATGAGCTGGAAACGCCCGATCGGCTGGCCGAACTGGCTGCGCGCATGCACATAGGGGATGACGAGGTCGAGGCAGGCCACCATGACCCCGAGCGGTCCGGCCGCCAGCACCGTGCGCTCGTAGTCGAGGCCGGACATCAGGATGTTGACGCCGTTGCCGACGACGCCGAGCACGTTGTCGGCCGGCACCTCGCAGTCGGCGAACACGATCTCGCTGGTGTCGGAGCCGCGCATGCCGAGCTTGTCGAGCTTCAGCCCCGGCGCAAAGCCCTTGAAGGTGTTCTCGACGATGAAGGCGGTGATGCCGCGGGCGCCGGCGGTGCGGTCGGTCTTGGCATAGACCACCAGCGTGTCGGCCACCGGCCCGTTGGTGATCCACATTTTCGAGCCGTTGAGGACGTAGCGGTCGCCCTTGCGGTCGGCGCGGGTGCGCATCGACACCACGTCCGATCCGGCGCCCGGCTCCGACATCGCCAGCGCCCCGACGTGCTCGCCGGACATAAGCTTGGGCAGGTAGCGGCGGCGCTGCGCGTCGCTGCCGTTGCGCCGGATCTGGTTGACGCAGAGGTTGGAGTGGGCGCCGTACGACAGGCCGACCGCGGGCGAGGCGCGGGAGATTTCCTCCATGGCGACGCAGTGCGCGAGATAGCCGAGCCCTGCCCCGCCCCATTCCTCCTCGACGGTGATGCCGTGAAGCCCGAGCGCGCCGAGCTGCGGCCACAGCTCGCGCGGAAAGCTGTTCGAGCGGTCGATCGCTTCGGCCTGCGGGGCGATCTTGTTCTGCGCGAAGGCCCGCACCGTGTCGCGCAGCATGTCGATGTCGCTGCCGAGACCGAAATCGAGGCCGGGAAAGCTGTTCGGGATCATCGGGCGCTCCATCCCGCGCCGGTGCGCGGCGAAGGGCTGCGGGCACAAGATAGTCGCTGGCGGCCGACGTGTCAGCGTGCGCCGGCGCGCGCTGGCGCTCCGCTTATCGCCCGACGGCGCGTCCGGCGCCGGCCCGCGCCAAAACCTTGTCGATCGCCGCGGCCGGCCGCGGCTTGGCGAACAGGAAGCCCTGCATCTCGTCGCAGCCGGCGAGCCGCAGCAGCACCCGCTGCTCGTCGGTCTCGACGCCTTCGGCCAGCACCTTCATGCCGAGCGCATGGCCGAGCGTCACGATCGACTGGATGATGGCGCCGGCATTGCCGGTAGAGCCCAGCGATGCCACGAAGGCGCGGTCGATCTTGAGCTGGGTGAACGGAAACCGCTGCAGATAGCTCAGGCTCGAATAGCCGGTGCCGAAATCATCGAGCGCGATGCGCACGCCGAGCGCGCGCAGCGCTTCGAGCCGCAAGAGCGTCTCGTGCGGATCCTCGATCAGCACCCCTTCGGTCAGTTCCAGGATGACCCGCGCCGGGTCGATGCCGGTTTCGGCCAGCACGGCGACGACCCGATCGATCAGCCGGCGGTCGCGGATCTGCACCGGCGACAGGTTGACCGCCACCGACAGGCTCGGCCAGCGCGCGCCGTCGGTCAGCGCGCGGCGCAATACGAATTCGCCGAGTTCGTTCATCAGCCCGCTCTCCTCGGCGAGCGGGATGAAGACCGACGGCGCGATGGCGCCACGCTCCGGATGGGTCCAGCGCAGCAGCGCTTCGACCGCGACAATGCCGCCGCCAGCCGCCGCCACCACCGGCTGGTAATGCACATCGAGCGCCCGTGCGGAAATTGCCGATTCGAGTTCGCGCCGGATGAACAGGCGTTCGTTGAAGGCGACCTCGATCGGCGGCTGGAAGTGCCGCACCATGCCGCGGCCGGCGCGTTTGGCGGCGCGCAAGGCCAGGCCGGCGCGCCGGCTGAGCTCTTCGGCGGTGTCGCCGTCGGCCGGCGCCTGGGCGATGCCGATGCCGGCGCTGACCTGCCACATCCGCTCGCTGATGTGCGGGCGCGCCAGCGCCGCGCCCAGTATCTCGGCCAGCGTGGTCGCGGTCGCCGCCTCGTCGGTACGCACGACGACGGCGAATTCGTCGTCCTCGAACCGTCCGAGCAGCGCCCCCGGCGGCAGGCCGGATTTGAGGCGTTCGGCAATGTCCTTGAGAAGCGCATCGCCGCCGGCGCGGCCTTGCGTCTGGTTGACCTCGCGAAAGCCGTCGAGGTCGATCAGCGCCAGAACGACAATGCCGGAACGGCGCCCGGCCAGCGCCGCGGCCAAGCGCTCGAGCATCGCCCGGTGATTGGGCAGCCCGGTCAGGGCATCCTCGCTGGTGAGCGTGCGGATGCTGCGCAAGCTCGCCGCCAGGGCGCGGACGAGCCGGCCGATGCTGCCGGCGGCGAGCACGGCGCAGCCGGCAAGCGCGACCGCAAAGGCGCCGGCAAAACCCCACAGCCAGATCAAGGCCCGGATCAGGCCGCGATCGGGCGCCCAGCTGAGCCAGCCGAGAATGCGGCCCTGGGCATCGTGCAGCGATTGCTGCTCGCGGCCGGCCGTGCCGGCGGCGTCCGCATCGAATTGCAAATCCGTAAGCCCGCTGCGCCGCGCCAGGAATTGGATCTGCGCCTCGTCGAACCGGTCGCCGTCGCCGAAGGCAGCATGGAACTCGTTGAGCGCGACCTGCAGCGCCGCATAGCGCCCGGCCGCCAGCCGGGCATCCTCGCGCACCGTGACGGCAAAGCCGGCCACCGCGCAGGTCATCATCGCCGCGGCCAGCCCAAGGAGTACGAACGAAGTCAGGCGCGACGCCGCGACATCGCGCGCCGCATGCGGCTTCGGCGCACCCGATCGCCGTGCCGCCCACCAGTCACGGGCTGCCGCAGCGGCCTTCATGGTTCACGCCCCGTCGTGAAAATCCGCCGCGGAGCTTAGGGACCTATCATTAACGGTAAGGAAAAGCCTGACTGGCGCGGCCCAAGTTTTCAACAGCCGCCGGCTGGGAAATCCGTCTGTTCATATGACGTTAAGCCAGGGAATGCGTACAGTGCCGCTTCGGGGTGAGGCGGTTGCCCGGCGATCCAACGCCGGGTCCGGAAGTGGATATGAGAATTTCAGGGGTCATCTCGCGTGCTGCGAGGTTCGCAGCATCCGGGCTTGCGACATTCGGACTTGCGGCGCTCGGGTTTGCCGGCGTATCGGCCGCCCCGGCATGGGCGCAGGACTGTCCCGGCCATCCCGACGCCATCGGCACCAGCCGTGTCATCGCCATCGCGCCCGGCGATTATCCACGCGTCGGCACCATGCAATATCCGCAGACGCTGCCGCTGAACGATCACGAGGTCGTTCTCACGTTCGATGACGGCCCGCTGCCGCCCTACTCGACCCAGATCCTCGACACCCTCGCCGCGCAATGCGTCAAGGTCACCTATTTCACCGTCGGCGAGATGGCCCGGAACTTTCCCGCGGTGGTGCGCCGCATGCGCGCCGACGGCCACACCATCGGCACCCACAGCGAGCATCACCCGACGCGGTTCGACAGGCTGCCGGTGGATCGGCTGCGGCAGGAGATCGACGACGGCATCGCCGACGTCGGCGCCGCCGCCGGGGATCCCGCGGCGCTGGCGCCGTTCTTCCGCATTCCCGGTCTGGCGCGCTCGGACCTGGTCGAGCAGGAGCTCGCCGCACGATCGCTGATCGTGTTCAGCGCCGACACCGTGGCCGACGACTGGCACCGCCACATCACGCCGGCCAAGATCATCGAACTGGCGTTGAGCCGTCTGCAAGCCAAAGGCAGAGGCGTCCTGCTGCTGCACGACATTCATCCCTGGACCGCGATCGCGCTCCCCGGCCTGTTGAAGCAATTGAAGGACCACGGCTTCCGCATCGTGCAGGTGGTGCCGGCCGGACCGGACCATCCCGAGACGATGGCCGCCGGACTGCCGCAGATGTCGGTGCGGTGGTCGATGGCGGCGCAAACCGTCATCGACGACAGCGGCGGCACGCCGGGCTGGCCGGGCTTCGAATTCGAGCGCGCTGGCCGGCCGCATCGCGTTGCCGGTGCCGGCCGTGGATTCGTTCGACGTGGACTACACCCTGACGCCGGGCGTGAGCACCGGCGAGATCGAGACCACTGCGGCGACGCCCGAAGCCGTCGGCGGCGTCGCCCCGCCGTGGCCGCATGAGTTCGAACCTCGATGAGGCGAACCCCGACGTCACCGCGTCGACGCCGCAACTGGCGGCGCCGAGCGTGGCGGACATCGGCTGGCCGGTCGATGAGCGCAACGGCATCGACCAGCAGTCCGGCGCCCCAAAGCCCGATAGACGGGACTCAAATTCACGCCACCTGAGCGCGCCATCGAGCGCGGAAGCCGCGCCTGCGATCGATCATGGCGACGTTCGGCAAACCGGACCCCAAGACCGACCCGAAGGCCGATCCAATGTCCGGGCCGAAGTCCACGCCCATGCCCGGCCGGTCGTTCACCGTCGCGCGCGAGCGCCCGCCGCCGACCGGCAGCAGCACGCCGACGTCGTCTCGACGATCGCGACGCTGTTCACGCCGACACCTGCGGCTGTCGCCAAGACGCGATAGAGGCGCCGCAACTTCAGCGGCGGCGCGTCCCGCTGATTGACGATGAGTGGTCAATTCTGAACAGTTGCGGCCCCACAATGTGCCCCAGAGTGGCCGCGCCCGCCCGGGATCATGGGGAAATCATGGCCGCTCCAAAGACCGACAAGTACAAGGACTACGCCCGTTACGCGGCGCATTGCTTGGATCTGGTGCCGGTCGCCAATGATCAGGGCACGCGTGCCATCAACCGGGAGATGGCGGCCGAGTGGCTGAGGCTGGCCGAGGCCGCCCTCCACCCGCTGAGGCGGACCGAATAATCACGCGGGCGGCGTCCTGGAGCGCAATCGTTTCAGATTGAATTGATTGGCGCTCCGGCATTTTGATTGAGCATGATCTTTTCGGAAAACCGGTTGCCACCCTCGGATCAAGTCCGAGGGCAGGCTTTTTCCGGATCATGCTCTGGCAGCGGGGCCTTTGCCTTTTGTGAACCTCAAGCCGGCCGCGCCGGCCGCGCCGGCCGCGACGCCCGCGCTATCAGGAACGGCACCAGCCCGGCCAACAGCGCGAACAGCGCGCTGATTGCGGTCGTCCGCATCAACGGGCCCGGCGTGCCGTCGGCGAGCAGTCCGTACCATTGCGCGAACGCCGCGCCGCAGAAATTCTGCACAAAGACGCCGATGCCCGCGGCGGTGCCGGCAAGCTTCGGATTGGTCGCCATGGCGCCGGCCTGCGCGTAGGACAGTGAAAGGCCCTGCCCCATGGTGATGAAGAACCCCGGCACGAATAACGTCGCCGGCGTCACGTGTCCGCTCAGCAGCAGGCCCGATTGCACCGTCACGGCGGCAACCGCGAGCAGCGAGCCGGCCAGCACCATGGTTTCGCTCCTGACGCGATTGCCGATGCGGCTGGTGATGAAACTGCCGGACAGGAAGCCGACCGGGAAAAGCAGGAAATAGAAGCCGAACTCGGCCGAAGGCCGGTGCAGCATGTCGCGCAAGAGGCTCGATGCCGCCGTGGCCGCGATCAAAAACGTACCGGTCATCAATCCGCTTTGCAGCACGAATGCGGTGAAGCGCGGATGGCGAAACAGCTCGACATAGTTGCGCAACACGCTTCCCGGGTTACGATTGTCCGGCGATGGCGGGCGGGATTCGAACACCGCAACATAAGCTGCGAGCGCGATGACGCCGCCGAGCGCCAGTGCGAAGCCGAACACGCTGCGCCAGCCGAAAGCGTCGATGAGAATACCGCCGACGATCGGCGAGATCATCGGACCGATCGTGTAGGCCATCGTCAGGTAGGCAATGACTTTGACCAGGCGGTCGCGGCCATAGACGTCCTGCGCGATGGCGCGGCCCAGTGCGATGCCGGACCCGGCGCCGACCGCCTGCACGAACCTGCCGAGGATCAGCGTCAGGACGGAATCCGCCGCCGCCGACAGCGCGCTGCCGGCGAGAAACAGCGTAAGGCCACACAACAGCACCGGGCGCCGCCCATAGCGGTCGGACAGCGAGCCATAGAACAGCGTCGAGATGGCCATGCCGAACAGCGCGACGCTGAACGTGAGCTGCGCCAGTGCGTCGGACAGCCCGAGCGCCGCCTTCACCGCCGGAATGACCGGCAGAAAAAGATGAACGGCGAGCGGTCCGATCAGCGAAATGGCGGCGAGCGCCAGCGCGAACAGCGGGCCGGGATCTGCAGTCAAAATCAGGATTCCCCCCGCATGCACGGCGCACGCGCCGCGATCATTGCGCGTCGGCGGGTATCCGGCAAGGCCGAGGCTGAACCCGCAATGCTGACGCGAAGCGCGAAGGCGAGCCATTACGCTCGTCGGCAGGTCGCTCCGCGGCGCAACGATCGGGACGACGGGCCGGAAGAAGGGAGGCCAAATGGGGCGGCCTGGAATAGGATCAGGACTGCAAGGGGCCACCCTCACACTCAAAAGGGCCACTCAATCCCGGGCGGCGGTCGAGACAAGGACCCGTGCGCTCGATTGCACGGGCCAGCAATGTGACACTATCAGCGAATTCCAACATCTATGGAGTTGCGCATGTACCGCCGCATTCGCGCTGATTTTCCAAATGAGAAAACATTGCATATGTATTTCGGCTCTAAGGCCAAACTTCTGTCAAATCTCCGAAGTTGGGCGGCGGACAAACCCAACTATAGCGATGTTGTGGCGATGTTAGGTGCAGAGGCAGGCGAGGCGAAAAATTTAAACCACGATGATGGACTGGTTTACCTCATCCGCTCCGGCCCCCACTACAAGATCGGGAGAAGCGACGAACTTGAGCGGCGCGTCAAGGAAATACGTATCGCTCTGCCGGAAGCCGCCGCACTAGTTCACTCAATCCGCACCGATGACCCGGCAGGAATCGAAGCCTACTGGCATCGCCGATTCGCCGATCGCCGAGCAAACGGCGAGTGGTTTAAACTCAGCCACGCGGACGTGACGGCGTTTAAGCGACGGAATATCAGTGAACTACCGCAAGAAAGGGCCGGTCTATTAGGACCGGCCGACGCGTCTGAATCGAGCAATTGATCTTCCGCAGCAAGAGCCAAAGTCACGGCGCATTCAAGCTGGCCCGCATTCATATGGTCGATTGCTGCCTCAATCAGTCGGAGAGCGGATAATTGTCTATTCGTTTTGTGGCTAGACCAAAGCGTTTCGTCATGCCTTGAATTCATATGGCAAGCTCCCTTTGCGAGAACGTTCGCAATCTCGATTGACCGCAGCGTGCAATACGCTTGCGGCGCGCTGCAAGCCCCAGCAACCCACTGGGGCGGGGAGCCATGGCGCACACCACCAGTCCGAGAGAGAAGGTTCTTATCCGTCAAGATCTGCACGGAGACAACATTATTGCTGCGGAGCGACGGCCTTGGCTGGCAATCGACCCAAAACCATTGCGGGCTGAGCGGGAGTTTTCACTTGCCCCATCATCCGCAGCTTCGAGTTCGGACACTCACGGGCCGAAGTCATTAAACGTCTAGATCGGCTGTCCCTCGGGCTAAGCCTTGATCGCGACCGCGTTCGCGCTTGGGCTATCGCGCAAACGGTAGCCTAGAGTTTCTGTAGTAGCTTCGCGGAACGACACTATGAGACGGCGCGCCGGCTGCTAGCGGCGGCGTGAGCGGACGCAGCCGAATATGCCCGCAACGGCTTGCAACCCCCGGCCGATCCTCTACCACGGCGTTGATAACGAGGGACGGTGTGCGGCACCGCAAACCTAGCCGCTCAATGTTCCAAAACGGGTCAATCTCTGCCGAAGTTCGATGTCCGCGTTAGGTCCGCTTTCCACTTGATCGCGACCAAATCGCAGACATCCCGGCACTTCGGGTTGGGGCCACTTTGAGACTCATGCGCTGCAGCAAATTCCGTAAGCGACCAGGTATGAATCCGCAGCTATGCGGCCAAGGCCGGACGATCACGCAGCTTCGTTCTTGACCCTTGATCTCATTAGGGCGGCCGACGATGTTCCTTCGAGCGACAGCCCATATCCAACTTCCCGCACAATGCGCTCCTTCAATGGTTGAATGAAGTGGATGCGCGTGTCGCGACGCGTCACTTCCGGAGCGTTCAAGTACAGCGCGGCCAGTTCCCGCGCCCGACTGAGAGCCTTGCCGTTCGGCACGACTTCTGCCACGACCCCCCACTCATATGCGGTGCTAGCTGGCAGCGGCCGCGGGTCGAGCAGGAACGCCTCGGCTCGTCCTGCTCCAGCGCGATAACTCCACGTCGTGAAGATTCCGTCGCCGGGCACGACACCTACGGCGAAATGCCCGACATCCTGGAAGGTCGAACCCTCGGCCGCCACGATCACGTTCGCAAGCAGCGCATAGTCTGAATGGATATACGCACGTCCTTGGAGCTTGGTCACCCGACGTGAAAAATAACAGCGGCCAAGCCGTCGGCGACCGCACAGACAAGTATCACCCAGAGCACAAGGAACAGATAGACTTGGTTGGTCATGGGTTTTCTCCGTTCCGCGTCGGACCTTTCTGCCTTAAAACCCGATTGGCGCCTATCGGACATCGCGCCGTGTGCGAGCTTGGACTTCATGATCATGGCCTGTCTACCTCTGGTAACGAACAAACAAAAGCACGACGCTCTTGCCGTCCGATGGCGCTAAGCGGGGTGAAGCTGAAGCCGTTTCTCGTGTGTCGGGGACGGCAGCCAAAACAGCTTCGGCGCTTCTAATTTTGTTTCGCCGCGCGACAACCCGATATCATGCAAAGTCCTGTCACTGAGACTCATCAACTCGCGGCGGGAACACTCGTGGCGACGGCACTCGCTGAAGAGATGCTTTAGCCGGCTCCAAGGTGGGCCTTTCAGGTTCTTTCCGTTCATGGCTCGCTCCCTTTCTCGCGAAAGCGTAATGCTCATTAGTGTCCTGTTGTCGGTAACAGGCAGTGCCTCGCATCACAGCCCCACTAACGGGGGCTGCTCGAGGCTGTAACTCACGGGACGGATCACTCGTCGCCTTTTCCTTTAGAAACGCGATGACATCGGCGCGATCCTGCGCCGTGCCGACGGCAAACATCATCTTGGTACCGGGCACCAGTGCCTGCGGGCTGGTGAGCCACTGGTCGAGCGCCGTCTCGTCCCAGACGATGTTCGACGCCTTCAACGCGGCCGAGTAGTCATAATCCGCGACACTGCCGGCCTTGCGGCCGAATACGTCCCGATGTCTGGGGCCGATGCCGTTCTTGTCGAGCGAGTGGCAGATCATACATTTCTGATAGACGATTGCGCCGTGCGCGGCATCTCCCGATGCGAAGCTCGGCGTCGCATGTCCGACCGCGAACAAGACGGCCACGAACACTGCCTTTATCGTTTGATTTGGTCGATCAACGCGCGCGAGCGTGGGGCGGTCGGTTTTTACATTCATGATGGGCTCCGTGCCATGAATAAAGTGGGCATTTCTTGGTCGATCGGAAACCCGTTCTTCCAACCGTGCAAATCCCTGATCGGAGCCGCAGAAGATTTATTCCCGTCCGGCGTTCTCAATCCCTGCTCATAAGAACGTTATCCGGAACGAGGCATAGGTTGATCGACCGCCCGGAATAATCCAGCCATTTTGGCGGTCTCCTGCTGTGTGTGACCGCGACGGCAATACCGTTCGCTCTTGATCGAACGGCCCCGAAATCGCGGAAGATCTTGGGATCTCAACAACAGGAGAAGGACCATGAAGAAGCTTCTGACCACGGTCGCCGTGCTGACCGCTCTCGCGACGCCGGCATTTGCCCAGTATGCCCCGCAAGACTACCAAACTGCCGTTCGTCCGAGCGCTCATGAAAAGAGCGCTGGTCGTCAAAGCGGACTGCACGCTTTCGCCATGGTTCCGCGCGGCCCTTCGGCTTCCAATCTGGACGATCCGGCACTCACCGGCGGCGGCAGCGTCGGCTACAATCAAATGAACCGCTCCTACTGAGGTGACGAGGAAAACGAGGGTGAGCTTTGCTCACTCTCGTTTTTTCCCGTGCGAGGCGGCTGCCGGCGGCAAAGCGTGGATAGTGGATGTTTTGGCCATCCCGGAACCGCTTCTCACGTGTCGTTAAACACCCGCACCCCCAACTCCTTTGGCATCGGCGCGAGCCATGGCGCGCAATGCAACGCCGCACCGGCGTCTGAGAGGCCCTGCCGCCAGCGCTTATCCATAGCGCTAGACCCCTTCTCCGGTCGCACCATGCCGATAAGCCAAAACCGACGACGAGCGTTGTGATAGTCTTTTCCGCGCCAGGGCGAACATGTTTCCGCCTCTCTCACAATTGCTCGCCGCGAACGACGCCACCGGACAGATAGTCTTGGTCCGACCTCGCCGTTGTGATCACAGGCGCCATGCATTGCAGGACGTCGTCGCGGAGGACGAAATGGTGAAAGAGCGCCGCTGCGGCGTGACCCACGACCAGCGCACCGAATGCGCAGGCACCGAATTGATGGGCCGCCTGAAAGGCGTCGCGCAGCGCCGCGTTCGTGGCCACCAGCGGCGGGATCTGCCAGAGGAATATATCGAACTGACGCCCTCTAAACAGCGTGTCGCCCATGCCGGTTATCGGCTGGATCAAGAGCAGGGCATAGAGCGCATATTCGCTGGCCTTGACGATCGCCCGGTGGATGCTCGTCATCGTGCTTGGAAATGGCGGCAGCGTCGCGTGGCTCAGCCGCCAAGCCAGGCGCAACACCGTTATCAGCCAGATCGTCACGCCTAACGATCGATGGGTCTGCAGCAGAGCGGCCTTGAGGACGGCATCGTGGGATTGCGCGTGCAGCCACGCGGTGACGAACATCCCCAGCACGATGAGAACCGTCGCCCAGTGAAAGCGTATCGTGACGCTGTCGAAAGGCGGCCGTCGAGCATCGGGTGGCACCGGAACCGGGACTGGAAATTGCGCGGAACGCATCGTGTTGCTCCCGCACGGATCAGGAGCGTCATTGTCGTTTCCGCAATGGCCGCTTTGGTGCTGCGCCAGACTATCGCTGCGAAATTCGTTCTGCGTTGACGGCGCTGTTGAATGACCACAGAAACAAAAGCGCCGCATCTGACTTCTCCTGCAAATACCAACCTGACCGGTATCAAGACGCCATGAGGTGCGAGTTTATTCCCGGCTGGCAAGTGAACGTCGCTGTTTGAAAATGTCGACGTCACTCTGTAACCACGAATCAGTTTTCGATTCGGGAGTCCTTCGAGCGATGCCGGTTGGGCGAACAATGCCGGCTCTTTGAGTTCCGCTGCACTGGCAATGACGAAAGCCCCGGCGCATTGCGCCGGGGCTCCCGCACCATCTCGCGCGGCAAGCAGGGGTGGGAGTCTGGCACTTAACTCCCCCGCCTGCCGGCTCGAGAAGCCACGTTCGATAGGCGGTCATCCGCTCACTCGATCCTCGGATTGAGGAGCTCCTGCGACCGCGCCGAGCTCATATTCGCTTTGGTGATGACGTTGACGCCGGTGTCGACTGTGGCCGGCACCTTCTCCCCATTCGCGGCAGCGAGCGCGGTCTTGACACCGTCATAACCGATCCGGAACGGATCCTGCACCACGAGCGCGGCGACCGTCCCGTCTTGGACGGATTTGAGAAGATTGTCATCCGCGCCGAAGACGACGTAATTAATGCGGTCGCCGGACTTGTTGTAGATCGTCTGGCTCGCTCCGTCCGCCATGACGGCGTTCGAGACGAACACACCTCGCAGGTCGCGATCGGCGCTGACGAGAGCCTTGATGATGCTGACGCCGCTCGCCGCCTGGGCGTCGGCGATCTGGTCGGGGAGGACATTCAGCGCCCGATATTTTTCGGCCACCTGCGCCTTAAAACCTGTCGCGCTCTGATCGGGTGAGCCGGCCCCTGCTGAAGCGCTAATGATCGCGACGTCGCCTTCGGTGTCGGCGTAGGTCCTGGTGATCGCGGCGGCGAGACTATCGGCAGCGATGCGACCCGCCAGGACGCGGTCGGTCGCCACCAACGAGGTCAGGGCCTTGGTATCGGCCGCGGAGTTGATGCCGATAATTTTCACCGTCTTGCCGACTTCATCGATCGCCTTGCCGAGCAGGGCGAACTCTGCCGGCGCAATGACGATCGCCGCCGGATGGGCGGCCGCGGCCTTCTCGAGAATGCTGATCTGGCCGATGACGTCAGTTTCGGACTGCGCGCCGAGGGCGGGAACGTCGACGCCGAGATCTTGACCGGCCTTGCGCGCGCCAGCCAGCACGGTCTGCCAGTAGATCGATGTCGTATCCTTCACGATGACCGGAATCGTCGGCTTGGTTTGCGCCAGGGCCGGCGCCCCGAACGCAATGGCCGCCACCAGGCCAGCCGCTACCGCAGATTTCCTCATGGTCGTCCTCTCCTTCTGGAGGGCTGGCGGCCCTCCATGACATCCGTCATTTGCAGCCGGACCTTGCCGGCTCAGCTCGAAGGCGCCAACGGCAGGTCGGTTACGGCGAGCGGCTCTTTGCCCTGGACGTAGACGACGCTCCTGATGCCAAGCACGGTGCGCAGCTTTTCAGCCGGAACGGCCAGCGGGGTCGGCGCCGGCGCCGCGCCGGGCGCCGGTTGCGGAAAGCCCGTCGAGTTGGCGGTATGGAAACTGACGTTGCCTTCGACCTTCTGCATCAATTGATGAATATGCCCGTTGAGCACGGTCACCGAGCCGAACCGCTTGAGCAAAGACAGTGCTTGTTCCGCATCGTCGGTGCCCCAGCCCCAATCCTTGTAGATCGTCCACAACGGGATATGAGCGAAGACGACGATAGGCGTGGAGGCGGAAAGGCCTTTCACGTCGTCAGTTAGCCAGGCGATCTGCTCGGCGCCGAGCATGCCCATGCCACCGGCCTGAAGATTCACAACATTGACGAGGGCAATGAAATGGACGCCGTTCTGATCGAACGAGTACCAGCCGGCGCCCTTGCTGTTCTTGCCATAGCGCTCGAGAAAGGACTTGCCTGGCGTCTCGTCGAGCAGGTCATGCTCGCCCGGCACGTAGTGCACGTCGAGTTCCGCGGAGCCGATAACCTGGGCGGCATCATCGAACTGGTCCGGCGTCGAAAGATGGGTAATGTCGCCGGTGTGGATCATGAATGCCGGCTTGGTCGGGAGTGCACCGACTTTTGCGATCGCTTCCTTAAGCGTGCCGAGCGCGTCCGGGTTCACCGGCTTGACGTGAAAGCCGACGTGGCTGTCGGAAATCTGCGCGAACGTAAAGGATTGGGTCGCGACCGTCGCCGCTTCGGCCCGGCCGAGCAAACTCAAAGACTTCGGTATGCCGCCTGAAACCGTCCATAGGACGCCGGTCCCGGCCCAGGTCATGCATTCCAGAACCTTGCGCCGCGTCGAACCTTCGCCGTTTCCGCTGTTATCGGATGCCACTGCCATTCTCCATGAAGTCGCCCGGTTGCCGAGCTCTATCGCTGTCACGGACTAGACCGAGGTGGGCCGCCATAAATTCCCGGGCCACGGTTTTATTTTCCAATGAGATGCCGCTTCGCGGTGGGCCGCCGATCGATGCTTCGCAAGGTCGTGATGGAGCATTCACGACTGAAGGCCGATTGGATCTGCGGAACAACGCCTTATCGGAACGTCGTGCGGTGGTCGCCGCTGACTGCTGCGTGAGTCAGGTGGAAACCGTGCTTTGCGATCGCGTTCAGGGTGGTCGTTACGATTTTCCGCTGCGGTGCGCTCTTGACCGCCTGCAGTGCCACGCGGCGCTAGAACCGCCACCGAATCTGGGGATATATCCGCGAGGGCAGCATGTGGCCCTCGGGATCAGCCGTGAACGCGTAAAGCCCGCTTTCGCCGCAACGAAACAAGTAGATTGTCTGGGCAAGCGGGGCCGCCGCACGTCGATTTGCAGCCTGCTTCTTTGATCTTTGCATGATTCACCGCGTCTCGGTCGCGGACCCGAGCGTGGCCGCGGCGCGCGAAGACAGAGCAGCCCGCGGCGCCTCGTTGCGATGGATGAAGCGATGGACCAGCGCAACCGCAGCATGGCCGGCGACCAAGACGGCGAGCACGCACACGCCGAGTTGATGCGCGAAATAAACGCTCGCCCGCCAAGCCGGATCGGTGGGGATCAAATGCGGAATCCGCCATAGGAATAGGGCGAATCCCTGCCCTCTTGGGGAATCGTGTAAGTCATTTGCTGGCTGGCTGAGAAGCAGCTCAACCAGGCTTACCTGGATGAAGGCGCTATGGATCTTCGTCCGATTGACCAGCCGAATGCGAAAATCGGGGTCCGAAAGGTCGCTTTGCATCGGGTCTCTCCTGATCCGTAGCCGGAAGCAGGGACTCGACGGCCCATCGGTTTATTCCCGCACTCAGGGAATGCCTCCTGGGCTCGAACAGTTGAACTTACTTGTCAGCTCTTAGACGTCGGAAGGCCGATCCGGCGCAACAGATCCTGGAACCGAGCATCCGACCGGAGCGGATCAAATGCCGGGCGACGCAGGATGGAGGCCTTAAAGCGGGCGTCAAAAGCTCTGTTCAGCCGGCTTATCGCCTCGTCTGGGTCGCCAAGTCCTACATAGATCAACGCAATATCGGCATCCACCGAATGGTTCCCGGCATGCTGCGATTCCAAGTCATGAACGATCTTTATCGCGTCATCTTTGCGTCCCGACGCCGCGTAAGCATAGCCGAGATACGAGTCAAACGCCCCGCTATGCCCCGACAGCTCGATTGCCTTTTGAAGTTCGCCGATCGCCTGATCGTACCGACCCTTTTGCACCAAGGCCTGGCCCAGTTCATAATGGCCAATAGCAAAATTCGCATCCATCTTCAGTGTTTTTTCGCTTTGCTCTATCGCTTCGTCATAACGATGAGCAACACACAATGCATCCGCTATATCTGCATTGATGATAAGCGAAAGGGGATCAAGACTCTCTGCTCTTTTCAACTCGAACAGGGCATCGTCGTCCCTTCCAACCATGAAGAGATGCCAAGAATACCACTGACGCGCCGTGGCATAACCAGGATTGAGTTGAATAGCCTGTTGGTATTCTGTCTCGGCGGCGGTCCAATCCCAGCCATAGAGATCCAAGGCATATGCCAATGAGGCGTGAGCCTCGCCGAGGCTGTCGTCCAGTGCCAATGCCTTGGCCACGGCTGCGGTGGCCCGAGGGAAAGCATCCAGCGGAGGAAGTACGCCATACTTCCAATCGCCTGCGACGGCGTATGAATCAGCCAGGCCGGAATATGCTTCCGCATAACCCGGATCAATCGTGATGGCGCGCCGGAAATACTCGATTGCCGTCCTCAGGCCGTCGCCGGTCCGTTTGTTCCAGAAATAGCGGCCCTTGAGATAAGCTTCATAGGCATCCGGGTCCAACGTCCTCGACTTGGCGAGGCTAAGCTGTTCTTTGGAATTGACCGTGGCACGAATTTGCTCGGCGATCGCGCGAGTTACCCGGCTCTGCAGCACCAGCGCATCCCGAATGTCTTCGTCGTAGCTTGCGGCCCAGATGTGCTTGTCATTACGAACGTCGATCAACTGGGCGGTGACCCGGATGCGCTCTCCGGAACGCGAGACGCTGCCTTCGACCACGGCGTCCACGTTCAATTCATGGGCGATCTGATCCAATGGCTTGCGAGCGTTCTTGTAGGTCATCACCGACGTGCGAGAGATCACACGTAATGCGCTGATCTGAGCAAGCCGCGTGATCAATTCGTCGGTTATGCCGTCGACGAAGTAATCCTGGGAGGTATCGCCAGACAGATTCTCCAGCGGCAGGACCGCCAAGGAGTGGATCGCCGGTGAGGAATAGACCTGGCGGTACACGCTCCACGACGTTGCGGCTGCAACAATCAGCGCCAGGCCGAGGACAACAAGCCGCCGCGGAAAATTGCGGGATATTGCTTTCTGCGCTGCCGGCGTCGCCGGCGAGGACACGGAGGGCACCGTGCCCACCGGTTCGGCGGGGACGGCTTCTCCGTGCTTGTCGCGAATGACGGCCACGTCGGCGAGGAACCGATAACCGCGGCGAGCAACGGTCTCGACGAAGCGCGGATGCTGGGATGAATCACCTAACGCTTCCCGGATCTTGCTGATCGCTTTGTTGAGACCGTGATCAAAATCAATGATGGTCTGCGGCCATAGCTTGCTGCGCAACTCGTCGCGGGTCACCACTTGGCCGGACGCTTCCAGCAGCATGACCAGCAATTGAAACGGTTGTTCCTGCAGCCTGATCCGTTTGCCCTGCTTCGTTAAGCAGCCGCTTTGAAGGTCAGCTTCAAAGGCCCCAAAACGCAAAATCGTGGCTGATGGCTCGTTGGCGTGCATGGCAAACCGGATGCGCGATGCTACCCCAACCTTCTCGGGCCAGGGAAGGATTTCTCGCAAGCCGTTGGATTCATTGCGCTCTCCAGGGGACAGCCGGTCCAGCGAGAGAGGAGTTGCGCTCCATTGAAGCCATCGGGGGGCTGCACCAGAACCGTCCCAGTTTTGCAGTGCAACACAGTTCCTTATCGGGGGGTCCCTCAATGCGCTTGCTCAGTGCCCAATCAACTCCGAGTGACCCTAGTCTCTGCCGCTCCACGCGAAGCCCTGACGAAAGCACGAGCGAGGACTACACCCGCTTCAACAGCGTAGTGATGCCGCATCTCGATGCCGCCTACAATCTAGCGTATTGGCTGACCGGCACTGACGCGGAAGATGTGGTGCAGGAAGCCTCGCTGCGCGCCTTTCGCGCCGTCCGGGTATTCGCTGGTGGGAGTGCCCGCGCCTGGGTGCTACGCATCGTACGCAACACGGCCTATTCTTGGCTCCGCAAGAATCGTTCGAGTCCTGTAGCCGCCGTTGAGGATCTCGAAGCGGCCGAGGCGGCGCACGCCAAGCCAAGCGACCCGAACGCCGAGACATCCGAGGCGGCAATCATTGCGAAAGCCGAGGCCGCGCAACTCCGCGCCGCCATTGCGGTCCTGCCACCGCCGTTTCGGGAAACATTGGTGCTTCGCGACATCGAGGGTCTTGATTACCGCGAGATCGCGGAGGCGACCGAAGTGCCGATCGGCACGGTGATGTCGCGGCTTGCGCGCGCGCGCAGCCGCCTTATCGTGGCTATCGGTGAGAACGCATGAAGGAGCCGCCTCCAACATTCTCGACAAGCCTTTCGCTTCGTCGCGGCAAAAGCTTCGACGCGGACTGCCGGTGGCAACGGCCGGCTGCTGCCCGCGTCGGCGAGGCCTCGGTCGCTTTTCTGTTGCGAACCAAGGCCATGTTTGCGCCTACCGGAACGAATCCGCACGCATCGTATTGCAAGCGATGATACTCGCGGCCACGCGTTTAATTTCGCGGTGGCGGGGAATAATTCGGGCGGTTCTGCAGTCTTCTCCTGCGTAGCGGAGGCCGGCACTTCGCTACGCCCCGAAGCACAACGAGCGCCGGCCTGCTCAACAGATCAAAAGGATATACCACAATGCTCAGCAAGACCAAGATCGCGCTTTCCGCCGCAATGGTTCTCAGCACCGCCTTGTCGGCGTCGGCTGCCACCAAATCTCACGTCAGCCACGTCGAGCGTCGGGCGATCTTCAACATGGTCCCTGATGCCAATGCCCCTCGTGGCTTTGCAGCGCCGTTCGGTCTCGAGGCTCCAGACCGGTTCGGCATTGCGTCGCAACGCTAATGCCGCGTCGAATTTCGCGGTGATGGTCCTCCTGCTTGCCGCCGCCGGCGGGCGTCTCCGACGCCGCGCTGGCGGCTGCTTTGACCGGAAGCGCTTCCCCGCCCTGGCTGCGGTGACCGGCTTATCGCTTTCCGTTCTCGGCAGCGCGGCCGAGGCAGCCGATCAGTGTCCGCAGAAAAACAGCCCAATTGATACGGACCGGCCGGATGTCACCAACTCAAGCGTGGTGCTGCCGCAAGGCAGCTTCCAGGACGAGAACGGCATAAATCTCAGCCGACATGACAGTGACCGCACGTTCGATGGGACGAATAGCCGGCTGCGCTGGGGAGTGCTGCCCTGCCTGGAAATCCTGGTCGATCTGCCGAACTATGTTGCGACGGTGAGCCGTTCGCCGACTTCCGGATTTACCGATGTGATGCCGGCCGTCAAATGGCAGATCGGTCCCCTGCCGGGACAGTTCGATCTGTCCGCCACAGTTGGGGTCGGACTGCCGACCGGCACTACGGTCGTCGCCGGTCCGGGACTGCAGCCCTATGTGCAATTTCCATGGTCATGGCGGCTGACCGACGGCTGGAGTATCAGCGGAATGTTCACCAATTTCATTACGCCCGCCGACACGACCAACAAGCTCTCCACCGAGACGACCTTCGTGCTCGAACGCGAGTTCGGCGAGCGCACATTCCTCTTCGTCGAATATGTCGGCGATTACCACGATCACGGCGGACCTGGCTATCTCTTCAATTCCGGCGGCGGCTATCGGATCACGCCGACGCAGCAGATCGATTTCCATGTCGGGATTGGCCTCAATGACAACGCGCCGGCCTATGTTTTCGGCATAGGCTATTCATTCAGGCTCGACGGTTTGTTCTGACTGACGATCTCCGACGCGAATGTCCCACGTTACGGCAACCTCATGCGCTCGGGTCCTTTGGCACCGGCGGACGGCTCTCGCGTGACGGACTTACGATTGTTTTTCATTAAAACTGGAACCGCAAACCAACGGTCGGGTCAATGGTAGATCTGTTAAGAAAGCCATTGGCGAGACCGTTGGCGACCTGCGAGTACATGGCGCCGGCGTAAGCATCGAAACGCTTGGCAAACCTGTAATCGACCACGAAAGAAACCGCATCCAGCTGCCCGCTGCAGGTCGACAACGAGCTATTGGAGCAATTGATCACGCCGAAGCTGTTTTGCTGTTGGTGGTAATAGGCCACTATCAGGTCGATATCCGATCTCACGGCGTATTTCGCGCCCGCCCAAAATACCTGCAGATCCCTTTTATTCGGAAAGGCGGTGTTGCTGACCGTGCCGAGAGTATAGCCGCCGATGATGGATGAGCCGACCGCCAGCGGCGTATGCGGATTGGTGAACGCGATACCTTCATAGCCGGCATAGAGCTTGACAGGCCCGATGCCGTACCGGGCAAGAAGCATCAGGCTGTTGTTATCCGAAACTGTCCCTGCCACAAGCCCAGAGCCGGCGTTTGCCAGCTGCACGCTGGTGGGCACGAAGCCGACGGCAAGCGGAGCCGCAGAAATTGCATCGTTAACATGGCCGTAAATTGCATCGAGCGACAGGCCAAGATAGTCTACGCCGAGCTGCGCCTGCACGATGTCGCGCGAATTGTCTCCGTTTGGACCGAGCTGAGCGGCGGTGGCGGCACGCCAGGGGCCGAGGTTCACCGCGTATTTGAAAGAATTGTCCAGTCGCGCGTTTTCGGTATCGCCGCCGCCGGCCGTCGCGCCTTGAAAGCCGATCAACGAGAAGGCGCCGGAGGCACTCATCGGGTCATAGGCGATGACGCCATCGAGGGTCAGCGAGTTTTGCCGACCATACGTCAACGTCCCGTAGGTTGGCGAGCTAAGCCCTGCCCAAGCCGCCGTATTCAACGCCTGGCCGTCCTTGCTGGAGTCGGCAAACGTAGTTTGCGACGTCAGCGGCACACCATTATTTTGCACCACGGACCCGAGACCGTCGGAAAGCCTTCCCGACGTTGGCAGAAATGACGTTTGAAGGTTGAATACGGCTGATAGGCCGGGCAACAGTTCCTCAGTTCCCTTAAGACCGATATTCGAAGCAGACAGCGCGTTGGGCGCCGCTCCGAAGTACGGCCTGTTGCTGTTCTTTGAGATCAGGTATCCCAATCCGAAACCGGCGCTGTTGCTCAAAGGGGTTCCGTGGGTCTGATACGTCAAACCCATGTCAATTCCCCCGTATAAGGTTATGCCGTGGTAAGTCAGGCTACCATCGTCGGCCACAATTGAAGGAGCCTTGTTGTAGTTGCCCGACGTTGCAGCCGCCGCTTTCGCCGGTGCCACCGCTACAACAGACTGTTTCGGGGGTTGCGTCTCGAGCCTGCGCAAGCGTTTTTCGAGCTCAAGCAATCTCGCGGTCAGCACTTGGTTCTGTTGGCTTACCTGCTCGGAGCGCGTTTTTAAGTCGGAAAGTTCGTCAGCCTTTGCGGCCATGGATATGCTGCAGGCCACTGCTGTCGAAAGAAGCCCTTTTCGTACGATACTTTGCCATTGCGGCTTGGTTGTCGCCCACAACATCACCGCGTCGCCGCGAGTAAATGCTTTCACTGCCCACCTCCCCTGTCGAAGCCAATGCCAATCTGGCTGCTCCGAATGAGGATCGAGACAACTGAAAGGTTTATTCCCAGGCGTGATAATTTTTTCGGTCAAGAAAGCCTGATAATAAGATCGAAGCTTCAGGCATCACGTAGCCGTGATGGAATTCCGGCGGCGACATTCGATCTCCTCGGCACGGGCGACAGGGCGCTGAGTCTTGTTTGCTTCGCAGCAGGAGAACGACCATGATCCGTTTCTCAAGAATGGCAATTTTTGCCATCGTGGCAGCCGCACTCTCAACCCCGGCATTCGCCCAATCATTTGATCCGGAAGCCGGAACCGGCAATGCGCTGCCATTCAGCTATTCGCCGGCCGCTATTGAGAAAAGTAATGCTGCCGCCCATCAGCGTGGCCACAGCAAAATTGCGGCGCCTCGGAGCGGCTTTCATTCCTTTGCCATGGTGCCAGGCGGCCCGCGCAGCCCTTCCGGCGCCGATTCCAACGACCCGGCACTCACGGGTGGCGGCAGCGCCGGGTACAATCAGATGCTCTTGCAGTACTGACGACGAGGCGAAAAGGGGCAGGCGTCGGCTCGCTCCTGTCATTTTATGTTCTCTGATCCGGTGCTGCCGGGAATAAACGGCGGGCTCCATCAATCTCATTCCCAGGAACGCCAAAGCCGCATGGCTTCAGGTGCATGTTTCAAGAGAGGAAAGCATGAGCGGATTCGATGGCGATGACGGCGTGAACCGGCGCAAAGTACTTGAATGCATGACTTGGGTTGGCACCGGCGTGCTCTGGACGGTTTCCGGCGGTGTCCCGCGCTCACTGGGTATCATGGGCGAGGCGCAGGCCCAGGAGGCGCACGGGCTGACCTTCCTGCAGATCAGCGACAGCCACGTCGGTTTCGACAAGCCGGCCAATCCCAATGCGCTCGGAACGCTGCAGGAGTGCGTGACCAAGATCAACGCGCTGCCAGCCAAGCCCGCTTTCATGATCCATACCGGCGATATCAGCCATTTGTCGCTGGAATCGCAGTTCGACGATGCCGACCGCATCATCTCGCAAACACGCCTCGATGTGCATTATGTTCCCGGCGAGCATGACTTGCTCAACTCCGACCAGAGTTTCTATCGCGACCGCTACGGCAAAGGCGCCAAGGGCGCTGGCTGGTACAGCTTCAGCGCCAACGGCGTCCACTTCATCGGTCTCGTCAACGTCGTCGACCTCAAGGCCGGCGGCCTAGGCAATCTCGGCGCCGAGCAACTCGAGTGGCTTGAAGCCGACTTGAAAGACCGTTCCGCCTCCACGCCGATCGTCGTGTTCGCCCATATCCCGCTGTGGACCGTTTATCCAGCTTGGGGCTGGGGCACCGAAGACGGAGCCCAGGCACTTTCGTACCTCAAGCGTTTCGGCTCGGTGACGGTGCTCAACGGTCACATCCATCAGGTGATGCAGAAGGTCGAAGGCAACGTCACCTTTCACACCGCGCGTTCGACCGCGTTCCCGCAGCCGGCGCCCGGCGCCGCGCCGTCGCCCGGACCGCTGAAGGTCGCCGACGACAAGCTGCGCACCATGCTCGGCATCGCCAACGTCACGTTCCAACAAAACGAGCAGCGGCTCGCCATCATCGACACCACGCTTCAGGCCTGAGGAGAGCCATCATGATAAGAGGTGCAATCGTTGCGGCCGTCCTCGGCGCTGTCGTTGGTTCGGGATTGGCCGGCGGTATGTTAGCCGCCAGGGCACAGACCCCGGGAAGCACCGTGTCGATCGACAACTTCACCTTCAAGCCCCAAACGGTGACGGTGAAAGTCGGCACCACGGTCACCTGGACTAACAAAGACGACATCCCGCATGGCATTGCGTCTGCAAACGGCGCCTTCGCTAGATCGAAGGCATTGGACACAGACGACAGCTATTCGTTCACGTTCACCGTGCCGGGAACCTATCAATATTTCTGCTACGTCCACCCGCACATGACCGGTACCGTCGTGGTGGAGGCGGCGACGGGTAGCAACACACCGCAGTGATGCTCGACCGTTGCAGCAGCAAACGTCGACGGCAACGTGGGCGGCCGAGCGCGATAAGATGACGGGTCATGCCAATGGCGAAAATGACAAAGCGCGGCGGTTTCGCGAGCTGGCGCTCCCTCATCTCGACGACCTCTATACGCTGGCGCGTTACCTCATGCGCAATGCTGCCGACGCTGATGATGCGGTGCAAGAATGCTATCTGCGCGCATTGCGCCACTTCGACAGCTACCGGGGGCCGGCGATGAAGCCGTGGCTGCTGACCATATTGCGAAACGTCTGCAACGCTGAGTTCGCCCAGCGCGGCAAGCGCGAGACTTCAACCGACCAAAGCGAAGAGGATGAGGTAACCTTGCCGATGTGGCAGGAGCCGCACTCGGCAGAAACTGTTCTGCTGCGCCAGCAGGACGGTGAAACCGTTCGGCGGCTCGTTGCCGCGCTCCCGCATCAGTTCCGCGAGGCGATCGTGCTGCGGGAGATCAACGACTTGTCTTATCATGAGATTGCCCAGGTTGCGGGCGTCCCGGTAGGAACGGTGATGTCGCGGCTTGCCCGTGCCCGATCCATGCTGCGCTCGGCATGGAACGCCACAGAGGGGACTACATCAGGAACAATCCGATGAACTGCGCCAGTAACGAAATCATGCTTCATGCGTTGATCGACGGCGAACTCGACGCCGGTCACGCGCGCGCCGTTGAGGGGCATGTAACCAAGTGCGTTGTTTGCGCCAAGACTCTCGACGCGCTCCGCGCGTTGCGCCTCGCCATGGCTGATGCTGACCTGAGGTACTCCGCGCCGGCAAGCTTGCGCGCCCGCCTTGACGCTGCGCTGCCTTTGCCTATCACCCGCATCATCGCACCGAGCGCATTTTCTCGACCGAAAGCCCGTCGATCGTTCTTCGGTGGCTTTGCCGTCGGTACGCTAGCCTCGGCCGCGCTCGCCGCAAGCCTCGTCCTCACTATCGTCCGCAACGATCAGGAGCAGATCGCCGCCAACGATGTGGTGTCGGCGCATATGCGCTCGCTGCAGGCCGGACACCTGATGGATGTCGAAACCAGCGACCAGCACACCGTCAAGCCGTGGTTCGACGGTAAGGTCGACGTAGCGCCGCCTGTCATCGATCTGACGGCGCAGGGCTTTACGCTGCTCGGCGGCCGTCTTGATTACGTCGACGGCGCGCCGGCAGCGTCGGTCGTGTATCAACGCCGCAAGCACATCATCAATCTAATTGTCGCCCGTCGATTAGGGGCCGAGCGCACGGAAGTAACCGAGAGCACTATCCAAGGTTACAACGTTCGTCATTGGTCGCGAGGCGGGCTGGACTTCTGGGCCGTGAGCGACCTCGATCCGACAGAGCTCGGAGAATTCGTCCAGAGGATCTCGGCTGCTCTGCGTCTTGGGTCGTCATCCTAGGCCCGCAATTGGCGTATTCGATACTGTGAGAGTGCTGGAGAGTGTTCTTTAGGACCGGCGCTGTCGATGAAAGTGAGGTCAATTCTTCATTAGCGGCACAGCCATAGGGTCCTAACCTTGCGACCTTCGAATGGCGGGCCCCGGCGATGGTAAGCCGGGACCCTTCGGTTGGCGGTCATCAGTCCGCTGGGGGACGACGACCATGCCGACAGCGAGGTTAGCGGATCGATGGCAACGCACCGTCAGCGCGAGAACATTTTTGCGGAATTCATCGCGAAAGCCGGAGCGGAGTTCATACCGGGCGATTGACCGCACGAGCGTGACGGCGGCGCGCGATAGACGCGCAGCAACCCCGGCGCAGGCCCGCAACTTCCTCGATGCGACGCGCGGGTTATTCCGTTGGGCGCATGAGGCCGATTTAGTCAAGGTTGACCCGACTGCAGGCGTGAATAACCCGAAGCGTAAAAAGGGCGCGGGCTTCCCGATCTGGACCGAGGATGAGGTTGGTCGGTACCAGCAGTACTGGCCTCCCGGTTCTGCAAACCACACTGGACGCGGGGCCGACCGGAGAATTGGCTTTCATGTGCGGTGCGCGCGGAAACCCGCTTACCAACGAAAGTTTCGGCAATATGTTCAAGGCCGCCTGCGTCGAGGCGCAAGTGCACGGCAAATCGGCGCACGGTTTGCGCAAGGTCGGCGCCGCGCGAGCTGCGAACAATGGAGCAGCCGTTGCACAACTTGAGGCACTGTTCGGCTGGCGTGGCGGCGGCATGGCTGCGCTCTACGCCCGCAGCGCCGACCGCGCGCGGCTTGGCAAAGAGGCCGCCGGATTACTGCTGCGGAACGATTTGGCAACTTCTATTCCCTCACCTCACCAAAAGGTGAGGGAGACTGCGCAAAAATCTTAAGCGATACCAAAAGCTTATTTTTTGAGTGCTTACTACAGAAATCGCAGACAAACCCCAAACTAAGTATTTGATATTAAACGTTAAAAATCGTTGGTGCGGCCGAGAGGACTCGAACCTCCACGGGTTGCCCCGCTAGCACCTCAAGCTAGTGCGTCTACCAATTCCGCCACGGCCGCATGTGGGGTGGATGCGCGCCCGACCGGCGCGTCGGCGCCGATGTAACAGTTCGGCTGTTCGCGAACAAGGGCCGGTGGGGCCTCGGCTTTTCGGGCGCGGCGGCGCGCGAAATCATGCCCCTGCCCGGCCCTGGGGGACCGGCACATACCGCAAGGATCTGCGACGATCCCGGGATCGGCGGATGGCGCACGACGTGCCGCCGCCCCGCCGCCGGCAAACGCGAAAGGATGCTCAGGCGGCGTCGGGCGAGCGTGGCAGCAGTTCCTTGACCTCGACGGCGATCTTGTTGCCGCTGACGATCACCGTGCCTTTGGCGATCGGCAGGCTGTTGGCGAGGATGCGCACCTCGTCCTCTTCCGAGGAATCGAGCTCGATGATGGCGCCGCGGCCGAGGCGGAGCACCTGATGGATCGGCATCGACGTGGTGCCGAGCACGACCGCGATATCGATCGAGACGTTGTCGAGTGTCGCCACGGAAGCCCCCCGCGCGGCTTTTGCCGCTGCTGCTGCGCTGCCATATTCTGCGCCCATAGTGTATGGGCAAGGTATGGTTACGAGGTGGTTAACACGCGCGGCAATCTGACCATCGGGCTGACGCCGGCGGCCGACGCGCCGCCGGTGGCATGGCGCATCAGCGACGGGCTCGTCGACTACGACGGCGCGCTGGCGTTCATGTCGGCCCGCGCCGCCGCGATCAGCCGCGGCGAGGCGCGCGAACTGGTCTGGCTGCTCGAGCACCCGCCGCTCTACACCGCCGGCACCTCGGCGCCGCCGGACGACCTTGGCGCGGCGCGCTTTCCGGTGCACCGCACCGGGCGCGGCGGCCAGTTCACCTATCACGGCCCGGGCCAGCGGGTCGGTTACGTCATGATCGACCTGATGCGGCGCGCGCCGAATGTGCGCAGCTTCGTCGCCACCGTCGAGGAATGGCTGATCCGCACGCTGGCCGCATTCGACGTGCGCGGCGAGCGCCGCGAGGACCGCGTCGGGGTCTGGGTGCGGCGGCCCGACAAGGGCGACGGTTGCGAGGACAAGATCGCAGCGATCGGCATTCGCATCCAGCGCTGGGTGACGCTGCACGGCTTCGCGCTTAATGTCGCGCCGGAGCTGGCGCATTTTGCCGCCATCGTGCCGTGCGGCATTTCCGATCAGCGCTACGGCGTCACCTCGCTGGCCGATCTCGGCGTCACCGCATCGATGGCCGATGTCGACCTGGCGCTGCGCGCGGCGTTCGAGCCGCTGTTCGGCGTCACCGCCGAGGCTCAGGCGGTCGGCAGCATCGAAAACAACTCGCCGCGCCGGCGCAGCGCCAGTTCGTCGGCGGTGCCGTCGCGCTGATCGATGGCGTCGACCCGCGCGCCGCGCGGGCCGTCGCGGCACGCCGCGACCATCGCGTCGACGACGTCCGGCGGGCCGACCAACAGCGCTTCGACCGAACCGTCGCGGCGGTTGCGCACCCAGCCCTGGATGCCGCGCTCGAGCGCGGTGTATTCGGTCCAGGCGCGAAAGCCGACGCCCTGCACGCGGCCGCGGATGACAACGTGCCTGATCACGTCCATCCGAACTCTCCGAGCTTGCGGTTGCCGGCGCCAAGCGGGCGCGCCGGGCGCCATTGCGCCAGCGCGGCGATGTAGGATTGCGGCAAATCCCACTGCCGCGCCGCGGCGATGACAAGCTCCATATAGCCGGCCCGGGGCGAGCCGACCCGGCCATGCCGCGCCAGATAAATCAGCGCCGGCCGCGAGCGCCCGGCGTGGCGCACCGGCGCGGTCGCGGCGCGATAGAGACCGCCGGCGATGTTTTCCCAGAGGTCGAGGGTGATGCGGTCGCGCGGCGCGATCCGCCACAGCACGCCGCGCACGCTATGCGCATGGGCCGGTTCGACCGAGGCATAGCCGTCGGCGGTGATGAGGAAACGGTGATTTCTGAGTTCGGCGACGCCGAGCGGCGCGGCGTCCGGCGCATGGCGGCGCATCACGTCGCGGTGCATGTTCGAGCCATAGGCGAAGTGCAGCATCAGGCCTTGCCCGGTGGCGCGCTCGGCCGGGTCGCCGCCCATAGCGTGACGCCGAGCGCCACGACGACCGGCACGACGGCCAGCGCCATGAGCATCGCCACCATGAGCCAGCCGACATCGAAACTCGGCGAGCCCAGCAATGTCGTGACAATAAAGATGACCATGATCAGCTCCAGCGCCCCGTGGCGCTGGCGCTGGCGCTGGTCCGCAGGTCGGCGGAGGCGCCGAAGAAGGACAATCCCACGATCAGGAGCAGCACGACCGCCAGCGCGTAGAGCAGCGCCGCGCCGGCGGCGACGCCGGTCGGTCGACCGGCGTCGTGGAGCCGCTTGGCATGGAAAACGTACCAGATCCAGATCAGCGCGCCTTGAACCGCCGCAAACGGCCACAGTCCGACGCGCGTGATGACGTCGGGCACGGTCAGCCATTGCGACGCCGCGCCGGCGACGTAGACGCCGAGGACGCCGACCGCGAACGGGCGCGGCCCGAGCCGTCCCGACGGCGACAACACAAGGCGCAGCGCATCCATGACCGGTTGCCCTCCCCGGCGGGGAGCGGGCAGCGTATCACGCAAATTCCAGGATCACCGCATCGACCGCGACGCTGTCGCCTTGCTTGACGCGGATCTTCTTGATGGTGCCGTCGCGCTCGGCGCGCAGGATGTTTTCCATCTTCATGGCCTCGACCACCGCCAGCGTCTCGCCGGTCTTGACCTCCTGGCCCTCGGCGACCGCGATCGAGACCACCAGGCCGGGCATCGGGCAGCGCATGTATTTGCCGCTGTCCGACAGCTTCTTCACCGGCATCAGCCGCGCATAGTGCGCTTCGCGCTCGGTGTAGACGAACGCCTTCACCTCATGGCCGCGATAGGCAAGCTCGAAGCCGTTGGGAATGGCACGCACGTGGACGGCGATCGGCGCGCCGTCGAGCTTGCCCGACCAGACCGGCGTTCCGGGCGTCCAATCGGAGTGCAGCACGTGCCGCGCGCCGTCCTCGAAGGTCACCGCGATCCGCTCGCCGTCGTGCTCGACGTCGGCCTGGATTTCGTCGGGGCCGAGCCAGATGGCGCGGCGGCGCTCGCGGGTGAGCGCGGTATTCAGCTGTCCGGAGATGCGGCGCTTGCGCTCGCCGAGCACGTGATCGATCGCCGCGGCGACGGCGGCGATGGCGCGCGCCATGGCGCCGGTCGGCGGCGTGCGCTCGAAACCGCCGGGAAATTCCTCGGCGATGAAGCCGGTCGACAGCTTGCCCTCGCGCCAGCGCGGATGTCCCATGATGGCGGCGAGAAACGGGATGTTGTGGCGGATGCCCTCGATGGTGAAGGCGTCGAGCGCATCGGCCTGGGCCTCGATCGCCGCGAGCCGCGTCGTGGCGTGGGTGACGAGCTTGGCGATCATCGGATCGTAGTACAGCGAGATCTCGCCGCCTTCGGTGACGCCGGTATCGTTGCGCACCGTCACGCCGTGACGCACGCCCTCCGCTGGCGGCCGGTAGCGAACCAGCCGCCCGATCGACGGCGCAAAGTTGCGATACGGATCCTCGGCATAGATGCGGCTCTCGACCGCCCAGCCGTCGAGCCTGATGTCGCTCTGTTTGAGCGCGAGCGGCTCGCCGGCGGCGACGCGGATCATCTGCTCGACCAGATCGATGCCGGTGACCAGTTCGGTCACCGGATGCTCGACCTGCAGCCGCGTGTTCATTTCCAGGAAATAGAAGCTGCGGTCCTGGGCGGCGACGAATTCGACGGTGCCGGCGCTGTCGTAGCCGACCGCTTTGGCCAGCGCCACCGCCTGCTCGCCCATTTTTTGCCGGGTCGCCTCGTCGAGCAACGGGCTGGGCGATTCTTCGATGACCTTCTGGTTGCGGCGCTGGATCGAGCACTCGCGCTCGCCCAGATGGATGACGTTGCCGTGCTTGTCGCCGAGCACCTGGATTTCGACATGGCGCGGATCGGTGATGAATTTCTCGATGAACACCCGGTCGTCGCCGAAGCTCGACTTCGCCTCCGAGCGCGCGCGCGCAAACCCTTCCGCCACCTCGCTCCTGGCGAAGGCGATGCGCATGCCCTTGCCGCCGCCGCCGGCGGAGGCCTTGATCATGACCGGGTAGCCGATCTCGTCGGCGATCTTTTCGGCCTGCGCCGGATCCTCGATGACGCCGAGATGGCCCGGCACGGTCGAGACCTGGGCGCGGGCGGCGGCCTTCTTCGATTCGATCTTGTCGCCCATGGCGCCGATCGCCTTGGCGTTCGGGCCGATGAAGACGATGCCGGCCTGGACCAGCGCCTCGGCGAACGCCTGGCGCTCGGACAAAAAGCCGTAACCCGGATGCACCGCCTCGGCGCCGCTCGAGATGCAGGCGGCAATGATATTGTCGATCACCAGATAGCTCTGCGCCGCCGGCGGCGGCCCGATCGGCACGGCGGCATCGGCCATTTCGACATGCAGCGCGTTGCGGTCGGCCTCGGAATAGACCGCGACGCTTTCGATGCCCATGCGGCGCGCGGTCTTGATGATCCGGCAGGCGATTTCGCCGCGATTGGCAATCAGGATTCGCTTGAACATACGGCTGATGAATCCCGCGAACCGGCCTTCTGGCTTAGCGGTGTTGCCGCGAAAATGTCAATCCGGAGCGCTTCAGTCGACGTGTCAGTCGACATGGACGTGTCAGTCGACATGGACGTTGGCCTTGACGATCACCTCGCGATCGATCGCGGCCTCGCGCGCGACGCGGGCGATCAGCTCGGCCGCGCTCGACGCAATGGTGACGGCGCCGCCGGCGGCAAAGCGGACCTTGACGTCGGCGATGTCGAGGATTTTCACCACCGCGGCATTGAGCTTGTCGAGGATCGCCGGCGGCGTGCCGGCGGGCGCCAGCAGCGCCGTCCAGTTCGAGGCGTCGATGTCGCCGGCGCCGAGCTCCCGCAAGGGCGGCCATTCCGGATTGAACGGTGAGCGGGCGGCGGTAGTCACCGCCAGAACGCGGATCGCGCCGTTCGGCACGAACGGAGCGACCGAGGAGCTCGCCAGAATGCCAAGCGGGATGTCGCCGGCGACCACCGCCTGCGCCGCCGGGGCGCCGCCCTTGTACGGCACGTGCACGAACCTGGTGCCGGTGTTGAGCGCCATCGATTCCAGCACGAGCTGATTGATGCTGCCGTAGCCCGGCGTGCCGACGTCGAGCGTGTCCGGATGCGCTTTGGCATCGGCGATCACGTCGGCCACGCTCTTGTAGGCGCTGGCGCCGTGGGTCACGAGCACCATCGGCGTATCGCTCACCGCGGTGATCGGCGCAAAGTCGCGACCGAAATCATACGGCATGGTCTTGAACAGCGCCGGGTTGATCGCAATGTCGCCGACGGTGCACATCACCAGCGTGTAGCCGTCGGGCGCCGAGCGCGCGGTCGCTTCCATCGCCACGAAGCCGCTGCCGCCGGGCCGGTTCTCGATCGTCACTGGCTGTCCGAAGGCTTCCGTGAGCTTGGCGCCGACGATGCGCGCGGCGATGTCGGCAATGCCGCCGGGCGCGTACGGCACCAGGATGCGGATCGGCCGCGACGGATAATCCTGGGCGCGGACCGGCCCTGCGGCGGTGGCAGCAAGCGTAAGCGTTATGGCCAGAATTCGCAGCATGACGGTCCTTGTGCGATGCGGAGACAACGCTAGCCTCGGTGCCACAGCAGGGTCGCCGCAAGCGCGAGCGCCAGCAGCACGGCCAAACCCTGCCACACCCGCACCGGGGCCCGCTCGTAGAGCGTCAGCGGCCGCCGCATCCGGACCTTGCTGCGCTCCGGCCCGGTCTCCATCTCGACGGCGAATTCGTTCATGTCGCGAAAACGCTCGGCGGGATCGGCGGCAATGGCGCGGGCCAGGGCGCCTTGCAGCCACGCCGGCAGGTCCGGGCGCAGCGTCGACAGCGCCGTCGGCCGGACCTGGCGCGGCGGACTGGTGGCATCGAGATTGCCGTAAGGGTATTCGGCGGCGAAGGTGCGGAACAGGGTGACGCCGAGCGCATAAATGTCGGTCTGCTCGTTGCCCGGTTCGCCGGCGAACATTTCGGGGGCCATATAGGCGATGGTGCCGGGAATATCCTCGGGCGGAAAGTCCTCCATTCCCGGCACCCGCACGACCCCGAGATCGATCAATTTGAGCGAGCCGTTGACCTCGAGGATGACGTTGTCCGGCTTGATGTCGCGATGGATGATGCCGGCGCGATGCAGCGCCGCCGCGCCGCGCGCCAGCTTGATCGCAATGTTGCGGCCCTCTTCGAGACCCACCAGCGGCCGGCGCCCGAGCCGCGTCGACAAAAGCTCGCCCGGATAAAGCGGCATGACCGTGTACAGGCAGGTCTGCCGCCCCGGCGGCAGCTCGATGGTGCGGCCGACCCAGGGGCTGTGCACGCGCGCGCCGACCCAGGCTTCGCGCACGAAGGCGGCGCGGTAGGTGGCCACCGCGGCGACCTGCGGCTTGGGAAATTTCAAGACCACTTCGCCGCCCTCGATCTCGTCGACCGCACCGAACAGCCGGGTATAGCGGCCGTCGGATACCAGCACCTTGAGCACGAAGCCGTCGACGGTTTCGCCGTCGACCGGCACCGGCCGCAGCGGCAGCTGCATGACGGCGGAGCCGATATCCGCCGATTCCGCGGTCGGCAGATCGACGATGTCGACGACCAGCGCGGTGCAATTGTCGGTGCTGCCGGCATCGAGCGCGGCCGCTACCAGGGCACGGGCGGTATCCTCCGAGGCCGATCGCTCGCGCATGATCTCGGCGATCGCCTCGGCCGCCAGAACGCCGTGGACGCCGTCACTGCACAGCAGGAAGCGGTCATGCCGCGTCATCGGCTGGGACGCATAATCCAACCGCACTTCGGTCTCGACACCGAGCGCGCGGTTGAGGATGTGCGAGCCGCCGGGACCGGCTTCGCGCACGTGGTCGACGGTCAGCAGCGTGAGGCGGTCGCCGCCGAGCCGATAGGCGCGGCTGTCGCCGACATGGATGACGTGGGCGACGCGCCCGCGCAGCACCAGCGCCGTGAAGGTGCAGCCCATGCCCTCGAGCTTGTTGTCGCGGCGGGCCTGCGCGTAGATCCAGCTGTTGAGGGAGTTGAGCACGCGCGCCGCCGCGCGGCGCACTTCCATGGTCTCGGGCAGGTCGCAAAAGCCGTCGAGAAAGCCGCGCACCGCGGTCTCGGCCGCGATGCGGCCGCCCTTGGCGCCGCCGATGCCGTCGGCCAGCGCCGCCACCACGTCGCGGCGCGGCTGCGGCAGCTCCAGGCCGAAAACGGCGCCGGCGAAATCCTCATTGGCCTGGCGCGGTCCCGGGTCGGACGCAAAGCCGACGCTCGCCTTGACGCCCGACATCCGCTCAGCCATCGCCGCCGCTCTGCTGTGCGCGGCGGGTCGAGAAGCAAGGATCGCGATGGCAAGACAGCCCGGACTTCAGTCCCGCAGGCGCAGTCTCAGTCTTCCATCTTGCAACGATCATAGAGGAAATTGCCGCCTGTCGCCGACGCCAACACTACCGTAAGATTTCCGGATTTGCGATCAAGCGTGTAATTTTCCCCGTCCGGCGTGTGCCACTTGATCTCCGCGCTGCTGATGCTGGCCGGATGCGAATCCACCGTGCCCTGATCGTAATCGATCGTGATCTGCCAGCTCGCCCGGCTGGACAGGTTGGTGCAGGTGATCGCGGAGGTGCCGTGATGCGCGTCATCTCCGGCGGCAGAAGCAACAAAAATAAGCGCCGAGATGGTGAGGCCCGCAGCCAGTGAACCAGTTCTCAGGAATATTTTCATCGCAGGCGCGCCTAGTTTGTAGCCAAAGTGCAAAAAATATCATCACCGTGGCTGCGACATAGCCACAGTGTCCAAGGGAAAAACTGGTCAGTCAAGGCTTCGTTAACTGGCATAAGATTTGCGAAAGCTCAGACGCTGCCCGTGTGAGCATCGGCGCACAAGTGGGCATTTTCACTGGGGGAAGGCACATGGCACTCGTTCCATCACCACAATGGTTAGACACTGGAGATAATGCTTGGCAGTTGGCGGCAGGAACTTTTGTCGCTCTGCAAAGCATTCCTGGCCTGACCGTTCTCTATGGCGGCATCGTCAAGAAGAAGTGGGCGATCAACGCCGCTTTCATGTCGATGTACGCTTTCATTTCGGTCATGATCGTCTGGGTTTTGTTCGACTACAACATGGCGTTCGGGCCGCAATGGTATCCGTTCATTGGCGTTCCATCCCCCGCAATGTCGGCTGCCTTCATCACCGGCCAGGCAACAATTCCCGCAGCCGCAGCGGGCATGCCACCGCTTGGATTTCCGATGGCCACGTTGATGTGGTTCCAGTTCGTGTTCGCTGCCATCACTGTCATCATCCTCGCCGGCTCCCTGCTCGGCCGCATGAACTTCACCGCGTGGATGATCTTCTGCCCGGTGTGGATGACCCTGGTGTATACGGTCGGCGCTTTCAGCCTCTGGGGCGGCGGCTGGCTCGCCGGCTTGGGCGTGGCGGACTTCTCCGGCGGCTACGTCATCCATCTCGCCGCCGCAACCTCGGGCTTTGTCGCCGCCGCAATGATCGGCCCGCGCCTTCAGGCCGATCGCGACAGCTTCCCGCCCAATAGCGTATTGATGACCCTGGTCGGCGCCGGAATCCTGTGGCTCGGCTGGAACGGCTTCAACGGCGGCGACCCGTACTTTGCCAACGCCGACGCCGGCGCGGCCGTAATGAACACCCAGCTCGCCGCCTGCACCGCCGTGCTGGTCTGGACGCTGATGGACAAGATGGCCTACGGCAAGCCGTCGGTGCTCGGCGGCGTCAACGGCATGATCGCGGGTCTGGTGGCGATCACACCCGCCGCCGGTTATGTCGACGGCTGGGGCGCGTTGATCATCGGCATCGTGGCCGGCATCATCCCGTGGCTCAGCATGAACAAGTTCCAGAAGCTTCGCTTCATGCAGAAGGTCGACGATGTGTTGGCGGTGTTCTCCACCCATGGCGTTGCCGCGATCTGCGGCGGGCTCCTGGTGGGCGTGCTCGCCAACCCCGACATGCTGCAATACATCGGCACTGATAAAGAGGCGCCTGGCGTGAACGTGACCGGCTGGCTCTACGGCAACCCCAACCAACTCCTGCTGCAAGCCGAAGGCGCGCTGTTCATCATCGTGTTCAACGCGATCATGACCTTCATCATCCTCAAGGTGATCTCGTTCTTCGTCGCCCTGCGCATGGACGACGCGACCCTCAAGATCGGTGACGACGCGGTGCACGGCGAGACCGCCTACGCAATCGGCACGGAGGGCGACTGATCGCCCCCGTCATCTGGCTTGCCTTGCGGGCATGATGGCCGCCCGCGAGTTGGGGTCCGCGTTCCAACTCCTGTGACGCGGACCCTTTTTCGGCGGCTCCCAATACGCGGCGGGGCCGCCTTTTTTTATGAAGGCGCAACGCCACGGCGGCGGCCCCAGAAGCGGTTTCCGCCGCCAAAGCGGCGTCCGGTCTTGTCGGCGCTTGGTCACGCACCATCGACGTGGAAATCGAAAGCCGCGCGCCCCGATCATTGCCGGGCGGCTTTTTGCATCGTTCGCTTACCAGCGCCAATCGATTCAGTCTGAAACGACCGCACTCCGGCGAACGAGCGATATCAAAATGTCAGCGCGTTGGTGAGATCGCCCATCGGCGGCAGGCCGTTGCCGCGCAGCGCATCGTCGCGCGCGACCAATCCCCGCAACACCGGCAGATCGAACCGCCGCGTGATGAAGCGCAGGATCGACGTCGTGTCGTACTGGGTGTGGTCGACCACGCCCTTCTTGGCAAATGGCGACACGATGAATGCCGGAACGCGCGAGCCGGGCCCCCAGCGATCGGCCTTGGGCGGCGCGACATGGTCCCAGAAGCCGCCGTTCTCGTCATAGGTGATGACCACCAGCATATGCGGCCATTGCGGGCTCTTCTCCAGATGCTCAACGACATCGGCGATGTGCCGGTCGCCGTCCATGACGTCGGTGTAGCCGGCATGTTCGTTGAGATTGCCCTGCGGCTTGTAGAACGTCACCTGCGGCAAGGCGCCGGCGTCGACGGCCTTGATGAACGCCACGCCATTCATGCCGCCATCCCGCAGATGCTCGGCGCGTGCGGCCGTGCCCGGCGCGTATTGGGCGAAATAGTTGAACACCTGGTGGTGGAACTGGAACGTCGGCGGCGCGGCGCGATCGCCGTCGAGCGCGTCCTGCCAGGCGCCGGCATACCAGGCCCAGCTCACGCCGCGCAGGGTCAGCAGATCGCCGATGGTGATGTCATGCTGCGGCGGCAAGGTATTCGGCGCGGTCGGATCGGCAAAGCGCGGATCGCCGCCCGGCGCCGGCTTGTTGCTGCTCGGCTGATACGGCGGCTGCATGGTGTTGACGGCGTAGAAGTCCGGGGAAATCTGGCCGTTATTGACGAATTTGGGAACGCCATCGAGTGCCGATTTCGGCGAGTCGGGCGCGAGCTTGAGCGACACGCCGTCGTCTTCGACCGCGGCGATGAGGCCCTTGGCCGGGCTTTGGTCGGCGTCCGGATAGACCGGGGTGCAGGCGCAGGCCAGCGCGAAGTGATTGAGGAATGAGCCGCCGAACGTACCCTGGAAGAAGTTGTCGGCGAGCACGTATTGCTGCGCGACGCTCCAGAGCGGCAGCCGGGTGCCGTCGTAGTGGCCCATCACCAGCCCGCCGGAATTGGCGAACGCCGCAAACCGGTCGTTCTTGCCGCCGTCGATCTGCATCTGGTTTTGGTAGAACACATGCCACAGATCGCGCGTGGTGACGCTGAGCGGCGTGTTGAAGCCTTTCGGATCGTCGATCGCAAAAGGCTGGTTCGGCAGGTGCGCGGTCTGCGCTTCCGTGATCGGCGGCGTGATGCCCTTCCCGGTCAGGCCACCCCAGACCGGCGGCAATTCGTTGAGAACGGAGCCGTCACGATCCACCTGTGTGGCGCTCGCCGGCGTTACGGTCTGCAGGCCGTTGGCGCCCGGAAACGAGCCATACAGACTGTCGAAGCTGCGGTTCTCCGCATAGATGATCACCACCGTGTCGATATTGGCTATGCCGCTTGGCGCCCGCTGCGCCCAAGCCTGGCCGGCGAAGACGGCAGGCAAGCCGGCCGCGATCAGCGCCAGCATCGAAACGGAATTCTTCATCGAACCGCGCAGGGTCATTCGAGCGCTCCACTCCATCTAAAGTTGGCTTATAGGCTGAAATCGTTTGATTTGCTGAAACAGCGGCCGCCACAGTGGCCGACTTCCATGGCAGTTCCATGAAAAAGCGGCGGCACGAACTTCCGATACTGGCGCCTGTCGGAAAACTGTCATGAACTGCCGACAGTTTGGCATAACGCCTGCACCTGCAGCCATTACGCCTCCAGCAGTCATGTCACAGGCCAGGATGCTTTCCAGCATGCTTCCGACTTGGCGCGCGCTATCGCTTATCGTGTGCGGCGGTCTCGGCCTCGCCAACGCCGACGCGCAAGCCCTGACGCGAACCGAAGCGTATGCGCGCGCCGCCGAGCTCGAGGCGCTCGGCCGGGCGTTGTTCGCCGACCCTTCGCTGTCCGCATCCGGGCGGATGGCCTGCACCACCTGCCATGATCCGCAGCGCGCCTTCGGTCCGGCCAACGCGCTCGCCGTGCAACTCGGCGGCAAGAATATGCGGGCGCCGGGCATTCGCGCGGTGCCGTCGCTGAAATATCTGCAAGCCGTCCCGCAATTCACCGCGCACTATTACGAGTCCGACGAGGAAGGCGACAGCAGCATCGACAACGGGCCGACCGGCGGCCTGACCTGGGACGGCCGCGTCGATCGCGACCGCGACCAGGCGCGCATTCCGCTGTTGTCGCCGTTCGAAATGGCCAATGACGGACCGGCCGCCGTGGTCGCCGCGGTCCGCGATGGCCGTTCCGCCGGGGAGGTGCGCAAGATTTTCGGCGCCGACGTGTTCGACGACACCGCCAGGGCGTTTGCCGGCATCGTCGAGGCACTCGAGGTTTTTCAGCAGGACTTTCGTGAATTCTATCCGTACAGCAGCAAGTATGACGCCTATCTCGCCGGCCGCGCGGCGCTGACCGCACAGGAAGCGCGCGGCCTGCAGTTGTTCGACGACCCCGCCAAGGGCAATTGCGGCAACTGCCATCGCAGCCAGCGCGGCAAGGACGGCACGCCGCCGCAATTCACCGACTACGGCCTGATCGCCATCGGCGTGCCGCGCAACCCCGCCATCGCGGCCAATGCGGATTTAAGCTTCTACGATCTGGGCGCCTGCGGGCCGCTGCGCACGGATCTGGCCGGGCGCGGCGAATATTGCGGCCGCTTCGTGACCCCGACATTGCGCAACGTGGCGCTGCGGCAGACGTTTTTCCATAACGGCCTGGTGCACACGCTGCGCCAGGCGGTGGAATTCTATGTCCAGCGCGATACCGATCCGGCGCAATGGTACCCGCGCGATGGCGCCGGACGGCTGCAGAAATTCGACGACCTGCCGCAGCCTTACCGCGGCAACGTCAACATGGAGCCGCCGTTCGGCGGCCGGCCCGGCGATCCGCCGGCGCTGTCGTCGAGCGACATCGACGACGTCATCGCCTTCCTGAACACGCTGACGGACGGCTATGAGTCTCGCTGATGACGAGTTCGGCTGATTGTTCAGTCCCGCTGATTGGGAAATCGGCAAAAGGCGGCAAGCCGCGGCGCTACATCCGGGCGAAGCGGCGGCCGAGGCGGCGGCCTTCGGCGGAAATCCAGTCCAGGATGACCGCGTCCACCCGATCGAAGCCCTCGGGCAGCGGCAAAACGAGCCGCGGCGGCTCCGGCACGGCGATCGGCGAGCGCGCAATGACGGCCAGGAGCGTGTCGAGGTCCACATAGTCCGCGTTCGCCGCCAGCTGCATCAAAGCCTCCCGAATGCGTACAGGCGGTTCTGCCTACCCCCCTTTGTCGGGCCGAGTCCGCCTTCCGGTTCAAAAGGTCGGTGGCGAGGGTGGCTGCTGCAGGGCCGCACTTGGGCAAACTCGCGGCATCCCGGATCGATCCACTCACGGACGAGTGAGTTGCCACTATCGCGGCGCCGGACCGCAGACGGCCGACGAACGCCCGCCGCTTTGGACCGCGCCGGCCGAAAGCGGTTTGGAAAGAATATTTCCTAGTTCATTGAAAAAACGAATGATTCCTTGCGATCTTGCCGCAGCTTCAACCGCATCGTGCTCGCGTCCGCGCTGGCATGCCGGCCCGCCAAGCCACATATCCAGAACGCGTCCATTTCCTCGAAAATAGCCCGATCACGCCACGCGACGGAGGTTTTCCATGGCTCTTCAGATTGGCGATACCGCCCCGGATTTCGAAGCCGAGACGACGGAAGGCAAGATCCGTTTCCACGACTGGATCGGCGACCACTGGGTGGTACTGTTCTCGCATCCCAAGGATTTCACCCCGGTCTGCACCACCGAGCTCGGCACCATGGCGCGGCTGAAGCCGGAATTCGACAAGCGCGGCGTCAAGATCATCGGGCTGTCGGTCGACCCGGTCGCCAATCACCAGAAATGGGCGGGCGACATCAAGGACGTGGTCGGCTTCGCGCCGAACTATCCGATGATCGGCGACACCGATCTGAAGGTTTCCAAGCTTTACGGCATGCTGCCGGCGAGCGCGCCGGGCAACTCGGAAGGCCGCACGCCGGCCGACAACCAGACGGTGCGCAACGTCTTCATCATCGGCCCGGACAAGAAGATCAAGCTGGTGCTGGTCTACCCGATGACCACCGGCCGCAACTTCGACGAGGTGCTCCGCGTGGTCGAACTCGCTGCAGCTCACCGCCAAGCACCGGGTGGCGACGCCGGCGAACTGGAAACCGGGCGAGGACGTCATCCTGACCGGCGCGGTCAGCGACGACGAGGCCAAGACGCTCTACCCGCAGGGCTGGAAGACGCCGAAGCCCTACATGCGCGTGGTGCCGCAACCGCGGCAGTAAGGCTCCACTGTTTGGACGTCGTCATCGGCCGGGCTTGTCCCGGCCATCCACGTCTTCGGCGCGTTCTGCTAAGGAAGTCGTGGATGCCGCGACCAGCGCGGCATGACGACGGGACGATGATGAACCGCGAAGCCGAAGTGCAGCCGCCATTTGCCGACTTCATCGGCATGAAGATCACCCACGTCTCCGCCGACAAGGTCGAAGCCGAGCTGGTGGTGAGCGAGCAATTATCGAACCGGTTCGGCGCCATGCACGGCGGCGCGGTCATGGCGCTCGCCGACAATCTCGGCGGCACCGCGACCTTCGCCAACCTTCCCGAGGGCGGGCGCACCGCGACCATCGAGAGCAAGACCAATTTCTTCGCGCCGGTCCCGGTCGGCGACACCGCGCGCGCCGAATGCACGCCGCTGCATCGCGGCCGCACCACCATGGTCTGGCAGACCCGCATCACCCGCAACGACGGCCGGCTTTGCGCACTGGTGACGCAGACGCAGATCGTGATCTTGCCGGACAAGGCATGAGGCGGCTTGCGGCTCACAGCACCTTGTAGAAATTGATCCTGACGCGCGCCGCTTGACGCTCGCCGGTGCACACCACGATGTGCCGCGTCAGCCAGGCGTAGCGCGGCGCCGCGGTCTCGAAGAACGTCGCGCCGCGGAAATAGTAGCTGTCGGGCGCCACCGGCTGGCCGGCGGCGAGCGCGGCGATGACCTCGGCCGGGCCGTGACGCAGCGCGTGATTGCGGACATAGATCAAGGCGCCGTCGTCGGTGCGCAAGCTATAGCGTGCTTCGAGCTCGGCGACGGCGTCGCTGCGCAGCACCTGGAAGTCGGCGCCGCCCGGAACGACGTGACCGCCGATATCCGGCCCGAAGAAATCCCCGCCGGTGATCGGCACAATGCGCCGGCCGCCCTTGGCGACGTCGCCGAACTCCAACGGCGCACCGACGGTGACGTGCGCCGCAAAGACAAATTCCAGTTCCGGCACGGATAAATCCAGGTTTGCCATTCCAACCTCCCGATGCCATCGTTCCGCCTACGATCGAGTATTTGGGGACGTTTGCAATGCCCATGGATGTTCGCGCCGCGGTGGCGTTCGCGCCCGGCAAGCCGCTCGAAGTGACGACGGTCAAGCTCGACGATCCGCGGGCCGGCGAAGTGCTGGTCGAGATCAAGGCCACCGGCATCTGCCACACCGACGCGTTCACGCTGTCGGGCGCCGACCCCGAGGGATTGTTTCCGGCGATCCTCGGCCATGAGGGCGCCGGTATCGTCGCCGCGGTCGGCCCCGGGGTCACCTCGGTGAAAAAGGGCGACCATGTCATTCCGCTGTACACGCCGGAATGCCGGCAATGTCCGTCCTGCCTGTCGCGCAAGACCAATCTGTGCACGGCGATCCGCGCCACGCAGGGCCAGGGCGTCATGCCGGACGGCACCTCGCGGTTCTCGATCGACGGCCGCAAGCTGCACCATTATATGGGCTGCTCGACCTTCGCCAATTTCACCGTGCTGCCGGAAATTGCGGTGGCGAAAATCCGCGACGACGCGCCGTTCGACAAGGTCTGCTATATCGGCTGCGGCGTCACCACCGGCATCGGCGCGGTGATCAACACCGCCAAGGTCGAGCCCGGCGCCAAGGCGATCGTGTTCGGCCTCGGCGGCATCGGCCTCAACGTCATCCAGGGCCTGCGGCTCGTTGGCGCCGACATGATCATCGGCGTCGATGTCAATCCGGACAAGCAAGCCTGGGGCGAGCGCTTCGGCATGACGCATTTCGTCAATGCCAAAGACGTCGGCGGCGATCTCGTCGCCCATCTCGTCAACATGACCAAGAGCGGCGCCGACCAGATCGGCGGCGCCGACTACACCTTCGAATGCGTCGGCAATGTCGCGCTGATGCGCGCGGCGCTGGAAAGCTGCCACCGCGGCTGGGGGCAGAGCATCATCATCGGCGTCGCCGGCTCCGGCCAGGAGATCGCGACGCGGCCGTTTCAGCTCGTTACCGGCCGGGTCTGGCGCGGCAGCGCATTCGGCGGAGCGCGTGGCCGCTCCGATGTGCCGACAATCGTCGACTGGTACATGCAGAAGAAAATCGAGATCGACCCGATGATCACCCACACCCTGCCGCTCGAGCGGATCAACGACGCCTTCGGCCTGATGCACGACGGCAAGAGCATCCGCAGCGTCGTCGTCTATTAAAACGCGGCGCGGTCAGGCCGCCTGGTCGTCCAGCTGCGGCAGCGGCGGCACCTCGAAGCTGAGCTGCAAGGCCGGAACCGGGCGACTGAACAGGTAGCCTTGCGCGAATGGGCAGCCGGCGGCGCGCAGGAACGTCAACTGCTCCATGGTCTCGACGCCTTCCGCTATGGTGGCGATGTCGAGGCTGCGTCCGAGGCCGGCAACGGCGCACACGATCGCCGCCGCGGATTCGTTATGCGCCATGTTCTGAATGAACGATTGATCGATCTTGATGACGTCGAACGGAAACATCTGCAAATACGTCATCGACGAATAGCCGATGCCGAAGTCGTCGAGCACGATCGAAACCCCGAGGCTTTTGATCTCGTGAAGCACCGCAAGGTCCTGCTGGCTCTTGGCCAGCAGCACCGTCTCGGTGATTTCAAGCGCAAGGCGATGCGCCGGCATCCCGGTGGCGCCGAGGATGGCCTTGAGGACGCCCGCCAGATCGCCGTGCTTGAATTGCGCCGGCGACAAATTCACCGCGAGCTTGATGTGCGGCGGCCATCGCACCGCGTCGGCACACGCCTGCCGCAGGATCCATTCGCCGAGCGGGACGATCAAGCCGCTCTCCTCGGCCAGCGGAATGAATTGGCCGGGAGCCATCAGGCCGCGCTTCGGGTGACGCCAGCGAACCAGCGCCTCGGCGCCGCAACATTCCTGCCGTCCGACGTCGACGATGGTCTGGTAGTGGACCTCGAACTCGTTGCGCGACAGCGCCGTGCGCATGTCGTCTTCCAGCTCCTGGCGCTGGCGCGCCTCCGCCTCGAGCGAGGCCTCGAAGAAACATCGCCGATTGCGGCCTTCGGACTTCGCCTTATACAGCGCAAGGTCGGCGCTTTTCAGCAAGTCGGCGGCAGTCTCGCCGTCTTGCGGCGCCACGGCGATGCCGATGCTGGTCTCGACCACGAGCTTGCGGCCGTCGATGTCATAGGGCCGGGTGACGGCTTTGAGGATCCGTTCGGACAGGCGGATCGCCTCGCCCTTCGGATTCTCCCCGCCGATCTGAAGGATCGCAAACTCGTCGCCGCCCAACCGGGCCACGCAATCGGTCTGCCGCAGCGTCGCCTGCAGCCTTCGCGCCACCTCCTGCAACAAGGCATCGCCGGCCGGATGGCCGAGCGAGTCGTTGACGGTCTTGAAGCGGTCGAGATCGAGCATCAGCAGCGAGAACTGCTCGCCAAGCCGCCGCATCCGCGCCAGCGCCGCGCTGGCCTGTTCGAGAAACAGCGTCCGATTGGCGAGTCCGGTGAGCGCGTCATAGCGCGCCATGTGCTCGAGATCCTTCGACTTCTGCGCCAGCGACACCTCGGACGCGCTCAAAAGCCGCATCTGCCGGGTCATCGCCCACAAGAGGTAGATTGAAAGCAAGAGAAAGACCGCGGTGCCGAATCCGACTGCGGTGGCGCGGCGCCACCACTGGCTGAGCGCAGTGCTCTCGGTGACCGAAATATCGACGATGAGCGGATACCCGGGCACTTTGCGGATCGACACGTAGCGAATATTGCCGTCGGCTTGTCCGAGAACGCGAAAGCCCTGGTCGCCTTTCGACAAGGCGTCGATCCAGCCGGATTTGTTGGAGAGCGGCTTTCCCGCCGACTCGATATCGTCCGGATAGCGAAACAGGATGATGCCATCCGACCTTAACAGCGTGAACAGAAAACTCTGCAACGACTGGATGGCACCGTAGATGTTCTCGAAGTACTCGGTGTTGACGCCGGCGAATACCACGCCCGCGAAGTCGCCGTCGGCGCTCTCGAGACGGCGGGCGAATATGATGGTCGGCTTGCCGTCGATCACGTTCTTGGCCGGAATCGACGTGCTCAGTTGACCGTCGCGGCGGCTGCGCGCGTTTTGGAAGAAATCGCGCTCCGCGATGGTGACGTTGGGCGGCGGCCAACTTGCCGTCGAGGCGACGATGCGGCCGTCGCGGTCGGCGATCGCGAGGTTGAAGACTTGCGGCAGGCGGGCGCGGTCATCGATCAGCGACTGCTGGAATTGCCGACGGCCAAGGGCATCGGCAAACCGGGACGGCGTGGCGATATCCTGATCCTGGACCGACTTCCGAATGTCCAGCAGCGTGGCATCGATCGCCTGGAGCGAGCGCGACAACTGGCTGGCAAGAACGGTGGCGATGTTGCCCGATTCCGAAATCGCGGCGCGAATGGCGTCGGTGCGCAGCTGAAGGATCGTCCAGCCGACCGCGGTCGCCGCCAGAGCGATCAGCAGGATGGCGCCCCACCAGAGGCGGCGCAGCGGAATTGCTTGAACGAGCGTGCCGACCGCCGGCTTAGGCGGCAGCGCCGCGCTTCCGCCGGCAGCAAGAATGGTGCGTAGCTTGCGAAACATTCGCCAAAAACCAAATCACCGAATCCTCCAGCGCCCCGCAATCGAGAGTAGGCGAGCGAGACGAATAGCAAATTAAGGTGTTGGGTTAACCGGCTGCGAACAAACTATTTTGCTTTTGAGGTGCTCGGACCGGTCCCATGCCGCGCGCCGCCCGTGCGGCGTGAACCGTCGCCGCGCTTCCTCCGGATGCCGCCTGTTCGGCCCCGCCGCGGCGGGAACCGCGGCGCGCGCCAAGCGGTTGCCCAGGACGGCAAGCTGCGCAATCCCTAGCCACCTCGTCATCCACGATGGTCGCGACCACCCGTCACCGTGCGAAATCGGTTTTTCGTCACCACGCCGCCCGTTATCGGGACGCGCTGAAATCCCTGCACATTCCGGCGTCGCGGCGCAGCCGCTACGGCCTCGACTGGATGAATTTTTTCATCGCCGACGTGCAGACCGGCTTCGGCACCTTCGTGGCGTTCTACCTGGCGCATCTCGGCTGGACACAGGGCAATGTCGGCCTGGCGCTGACGGTCGGAGGACTGGCCGGCGTCATCAGCCAGATACCGGGCGGCGCGCTCGCCGACGCGGTGACATGGAAGCGCGGCCTGATCGCTATCGGCATTGCGATGATCGGCGTCGCCGCGCTCATGCTGGCGCTGACGCCGTCCTTCCTGCTGGTGCTGTTCGCATCCCTGCTGCAGGGCGCCACGGCCGGGATCATCACGCCGGCGATCGGCGCGATCAGCCTCGGCCTGGTCGGCCGGCGCGGCATGTCGCTGCGCACCGGGCGGAACTATCGCTACGCCGCCGGCGGTCATGCGGCCACGGCGGCCCTGATGGGATTTACCGGTGCCTATTATTCGCAAAGCGCGATTTTCATCGCCGCCGCCGCGCTGTGCATCCCGGCCCTGCTCGCGCTCGCCTGCATCCGCGCCTCCGATATCGACTACGCCAAGGCCCGCAACGCCGCCAAGGATCAGCGCACGCGCCACTCCAGCGTCCTCGATCTCGTCAAGAACCGCAAACTCGTCCTGTTCACCGCCGCGTTGGTGCTGTTTCAGCTCGCCGACGCATCGATGCTGCCGCTGATCGGCGAAAATCTGGCGACGACGACAACGGAGCAGTCGCCGCTCTGGATGGCGGGGCTGATCATCGTGCCGCAAATCGTCGTCGCCGTTCTGGCGCCCTGGGTCGGCTATCACTCGGAGCAACGCGGCCGCCGGCCGCTGTTGCTGATTGGCTTCGGCCTCGAGCCCGTGCGCGCGGCGCTGCTTGCGTTCACCGCCAATTACGGCCTGCTCGTCGTCGCCCAGCTGCTCAACGGCATGACCGGCGCCATCATCGGCGTCCTGACCATCCTGGTGATCACCGACCTCACCGCGGGGACCGGCCGCTTCAACCTGGCGCAGGGCGCCGTCGGCGCCATGATCGGCCTGGCGGCGTCGCTGAGCACGCTCGCCACCGGATATTTCTTTCAGGGCTTCGGCAAGGTCAGCGGCTTTATCGCCATCGCCGTGGTGGCGAGCGCGGCGACCGCCGTGCTGTGGGTCTTCCTTTCCGAAACCAAGCCGGCCGGCTACGATGATTGAGTTGAAACCCGCCGGGGGAAGCGCGATGAGCGACGACACGCACGAGGTCTATGCGATCCGCTACGGCCATCACGCCCGCCGCTCGGCGGCGAATTTCATCGACGGCGATCCGCATGACGTGCTGCAGCCGCTCGACTTTTTTGTCTGGGCGATCGTCGGGCCGTCCGGCACGATCATCGTCGATACCGGTTTCGACGAGGCGATGGGCCGGAAGCGACAGCGCGAGATGATCAAGCCGATCGGCGAAGGTCTCGCCGCGCTCGGCATCGCGGCCGACAGCGTCAAGGACGTCATCATTAGCCACCTGCATTACGACCATTGCGGCAATTACGAGCTGTTCCCGCGGGCGAAATATCACCTGCAGGACCGCGAGATGGCCTATGCGACCGGGCGCTGCATGTGCCATGCGGCGCTGAAGCTGCCGTTCGAAGTCGACGACGTCGTCACCATGGTGCGCAAGGTGTTCGCCGGGCGCGCCGCCTTTCACGACGGCGAGGATCAGATCGTGCCGGGCGTCACCGTCCACCATATCGGCGGCCACTCCAAGGGCCTGCAGTGCGTGCGGGTGAAAACCCGGCGCGGCCATGTGGTGCTGGCCGCCGATGCCTCGCATCTCTACGCCCACATGGACGGCGGCCGCATCTTCCCGCTGACCTACAATGTCGAAGAGGTGGTCGAGGGCTACGACACGCTGCGCAAGCTCGGCAGTTCGCCGCGCCACGTCGTGCCCGGTCACGACCCGCTGGTGCTGGCGCGGTATCCGGCGGCCAAGCCCGGCCTCGAAGGCTGGGTCGCGCGGCTCGATGCCGAGCCGACCCACTAGATCAACGGTCGGGGTTGACCACGATGTTGACGAGGCCGCCCGGCCGCGCCTTCACCGCCGCGAGCGCGTCGTTGACGCCGTCGAGTGGATAGGCGCGCGTCGTCAATGCCGACAGGTCGAGCACGCCGACGCCGGCCATCTCCGCCATCAACTGGCCTTCGCCGGTGGTGAACCAATTCGAGCCGCGAAACTGCAGGCTCTTCACCATATAGCCGATCGGTTCGATCTCGAGCGTCTCGGTCAAGGCGCCGATGTTCACCGCGACGCCGCCGCGCTTGAGGGCGCCGAGCGCGGCCGTGGTGGTGGCCGCCGACGCGGCGCGGCCGGAACAGTCGATCAAGACGTCGACGCCGATGCGGTCTGTGCGGGCCAGGAGCCAGTCCGCGACCGGCGCATCGCCCAATGCCAGCGTGTCGATGCGCGCCGGCGCCAGTGCCTTGAGCTGCGCGAGCACGTCGCGGTTGCGGCCGATGCCGAGGATGCGGGTCGCGCCCATGCCGAGCGCCAACAGCGTCGCGCCGGCGCCGAGCGTGCCGGTGACGCCGTTGATGGCGATCCAGCTTCCCGCCGCTGCCCCGCCGCGCCGCAACGCGGCAAACGCGGTACCGAGGTAGCCGAACCGCGCCGCGGCGTCGAAGCTCACCGCGTCCGGAAGCATGACGAGGCGCTCGGCCTCAGCCGTCATGAACGCGGCGAAGCCGCCATGCGGATAGGCCCGCAGCAACGGCGCCGATTGGTCGGTGAAGCCGAAATAGCCCTGGAACGCGGCGGCGCTGCACTGCAAGGGCGCGCCGGCGCGGCAATAGGCGCACGTCCTGCAGTGCAGCCACGGATTGACATAGACGCGCGCGCCGGCCGCGATGCCGGACACCGCGCTGCCTACCTGGATCACGACGCCGGCGGCATCGAGGCCGACGCTTGCCGGCAATGGCGGCAACCGGTTCCACAACGTGCCGCCGAAGATCGCGTTCATGTTGGGGATGACGCCGCACGCCTTCACGGCGATCAGCACGTCGTGCGGTCCGGGCTCGGGCATGGCGACGCGATCGATGGCGAGCGGCTCGCCGGGCCGATGCAAACGCGCAGCCCGCATGGTGGCGCTCATGCCTTCGCTTGCGCTTGCGATCATTCCGTTTTGATGCCGGCGAATTTGATCACCTTGGCCCACTTCTCGGTCTCGTCGGCGATGAGTGGCGCCGCGGAAGCCGCTGCGGCGGCGGAGGCGGCGGCGCCCGCGAGTTGCAGAAAACGGCGGCGCGGAAATTTCATGATAGCCCCTCTCGACCGGCCGCCGCTCACTCAACCTTGATATTCGCTTCCTGGATGATCGGACCCCACAGTGCGACGTCGGCGGCGTTCTTGGCGGCAAGCCGTTCGGGCGTCGAGCCTCCGGCCAGCACCCCGAGCGGCTCGTACCTGTCCTTGACCGCCGGCTCGTCCAGCATCGCGACCACGGCGGCGTTCATTGTCTTGACGACGTCCGGCGGCGTCTTTGCCGGCACGTAGAGGCCATACCACGACGACACGTCGTAGCCCGGCACGCCGGATTCGGCGACGGTCGGCAATTCCGGCTCGCTGGGAAACCGGGTGGCGGTGGTGACGGCGAGGCCGCGCAGCTGTTTGGAGCGCACCGGCTGCAACAGCGAGCCGGTGGTGTTGAACATCAGGTCGACGCGGCCCTCCATGAGATCGCTCATCAGGCCGTCGGTCATGCCGCGATACGGCACGTGGGTCATTTCGATGCCGGCCTTGCGCTTGAACAGTTCGCCGGCGAGATGCGGCACGGTGCCGACGCCGGGCGACGCCCAGCTGACCTTGCCCGGATTGGCCTTGGCGTGGGCGATGAAGTCCTCGAGCTTATGAAACGGCGAGACGTTCGACACCGCGATGATGTCGGGATAGGTGCCGACCAGGGACACCGGCGCGAAATCCGTCGCCGGATCGAAGGTGAGCTTGGAGAACAGGAAGCTCTGCACCGCGGGCGAGCCGGGGGCGAGCAGCATCGTGTAGCCGTCCGGCGGCGCATGGGCGGCAACGTCGAGCGCCAGCCTGGCGCCGGCGCCGGGCCGGTTCTCGACAATGACCTGCTGGCCCCAGATCTCCGACAGCCGGTTGGCGACGATGCGCGCGGCCAGATCGGCGCCGCCGCCGGGCGGAAACCCGACCACCAGACGCACGACCCGGCTCGGCCAGCCTTGCGCCTGCGAGGCCCGAGGTAATGAGCCAAGCGCAATCGCGCCAAACAGCTGCAGGAATTTTCGGCGCCGCAACGGCATGTTTGTTTCCCTCGATGATATCGGTTCACGCGCTCACTCGGCCTTCAAATTGGCAAACTTGACCACCTTGCCCCATTTCTCGGTTTCCGCGCCGATCACCGTGCGGAATTCGGCCGGCGTGCCCGGCATCCCGTCGCCGCCGATTTCGGCCAATCGCGCGGTGAATGTGGGGTCGGTGAAACCGGCATTGATCGCCTTGTTGAGCCGCTCGACGATCTCGGCCGGCGTATCCTTCGGCGCCGCGAGGCCCTCGAACGACGTCGCCTCGTAGCCCGGCACGAACTCGCCGATGGTCGGCACGCCAGGCAACGCCGGCGACCGCGTCGCCGACGTGACGCCGAGCGCGCGCAGCTTGCCGGCCCTGATGAAGCCGAGCGAAGCCACGATCAGGTCGAACATCACCTGGATCTGGCCGCCGGCCAGATCGACCAGCGCCGGCGCGTCGCCGCGATAAGGCACGTGGACCAGATTGACCCCGGCCATCATCTGGAACAGTTCGCCGGCCACATGCAGCGTCGAGCCGACGCCGCCCGAACCCATATTGATCTTTCCCGGATTGGCCTTGGCATAGGCGATGAACTCCGGCACCGAATGCGCCGGCACCTGCGGATTGACCACCATCACGTTGGGCACCCGGACGACGCCGGAGATCGGCGCCATGTCGCGCAGGAAATTGAAATTGAGGTGCTGGTAGAGCGTGGCGTTGATCGCGTTCGAGCCGGTGACCAGAAGGAGCGTGTAGCCGTCCGGCGTCGACTGCACCGCTTCCTCGGTCGCGATATTGGTCCCCGCCCCCAGCCGGTTGTCGACGATGAACGGCTGGCCAAGCCGCTCCGACAGCCATTGCGCCGTCAGCCGGGCGACGGTGTCGGCGGCGCCGCCGGCGGCGAAGCCGCACAGAATGTGCACCGGCCGTACCGGATAGGTTTGGGCGGCGGCAATGCGGGGGCGCGCCGGTAGCGCGACGGCCCCGGCAACTGCCAGCCGGAGAAAGCTGCGGCGGCGAAGTCCCATCGCGGCGCCCACCCCCTTGTCGTTCCGGAGAGGCTACCTGAATTGGCCCGGTCGACGAAAGAGGCGTGATCGACGCGGCGCCGACCCGCCGCTATTGCGGCTCGATTTTCGCCGCCCGCACCGCCTGCGCGTAGCGTTCCTGCTCGGCATGAAGGAACGCCGCGAACTCCTGCGGCGACATGTCGGTCGGCGCGTAACCCGCCCGCACGATCGCGTCGTGCGCCGACGGCGTCTTGAGCGCGTCGCGGATCGCCGTGTTCAGCCTGGCGACGATGGCGGGCGGCGTTTTCGCCGGCGCCAGCACGCCCTCCCAGGAGCCTTCGATATCGAAGCTCGGCAGGGTGTCGCGGACCAGGGGCACATCCGGCAATTCGGCCAGCGGCGCCCGGCCGGTAAAGCCGATCGCGCGCAACTGCCCGCTGGTCACGAAGCTTGCCGAGGTCGGCGTGGCGAAAGTCAGGTCGATGGTGCCGGCCAACAGCGACGTCATGATCGGCGCGGCGCCGCGAAACGGCACATGCTCCATGGCGATGCCGGCCTTGACGGCGAACAGCGCGGCGGCGAGATGCAGCGTGTTGCCGACGCCGGCCGAGCCGTAAAGCACGCGATGGCTTTTGGCGTAGTCGATCAGTTCGGCGATGCTGTGCACCGGCAGGTCGGGCCGCACCATCACCAGATAGCCGGGGCTGATGCCGGCATTGGCGACCGGAGCAAAGTTGCGAAAAATGTCGAACGGCAGCGTCTTGTAGACGCTCGGATTGATGACGAAAGCCGGCGGCACGTCGAGCAGCGTGTAGCCGTCGGGGTCCGCCGTCGCCACCGCCTGCATGCCGACAATGCCGTTGGCGCCGGTGCGGTTCTCGACGATCACGGATTGGCCGAGCGGCTTGTCGATGGCCGCGGCGACGAGGCGCGCGACCACGTCGGGCGCCCCGCCCGGCTCGAACGGCACGATCATGCGGATCGGCCGCGAGGGGTACGGCTGCGCGGCGGCATCGAGCCTGCCGGCCGCCAACGCCAACACCACAACGAGATGCCAAAGGACCGCCTGCCGCCCCGCCATTTGCTCTGCTGTCCCCCTCGGCGCCGTTGGACTATGACGGTAGCGGCGCTGCGCCGGTGGTAGCACGCGCCGGCGCCGCCAGGGAGGATCGCAATGCGCGAACGTGGTATGCGCCGTTGGGACGCTGTGGCGCGGGCGAGCGTTGCGGCGGCGTTGATCGCGGTGGCGGCAGGCCCCGCCGCGGCGCAGAGCGCGGTCGCCGGCAAAGCCGTCACCATGATCATCGGTTTCGGCGTCGGCGGCGGTTACGATATGTGGGGCCGCATGGTCGCCGCCCATATCGGCAAGCACCTGCCGGGCCATCCCACGGTGACGCCGCAGAACATGCCGGGCGCCGGCAGCTACCGCGCCGCCAACTACATCTACAACGTGGCGCCGAAGGACGGCACCGCCATGGCGGTGATCGCGCGCGATGCGGCGCTCGGGCCGCTCACCGGCGAGCCGGGCGCGCAATTCGACGCCACCAAATTCTCCTGGCTCGGCACGCCGGCCACCGAGACCAATGTCTGCATCGCCTACAACACCGCCGCGGTGAAGACCGCGCACGACCTGACCGAGCGCGAGCTCATCGTCGGCGACAACGGCCCCGGCACCGGCACGCATTCATACCCGCTGGCGCTCAACGTCATTCTGGGCATGAAATTCAAGCTGGTCGGCGGCTATCCGTCGTCGGCCGACGTGTTTCTGGCGATGGAGCGCGGCGAGGTGCAGGGCATTTGCGAGAGCCTCGACAGCATCAAGGCGCGGCGGCCCGATTGGATTGCGCAGGGCACCGTGGCGGTGCTGTTTCAGGGCGGCAGCAAGCCCAACCCCGATCTGAAAAACGTGCCGTTCGTGGTCGACCTGGCGCAGACGCCGGAAGACCGGCAGGCGATCGCGTTCCTCTATGCCGGCCAGGGCATCGGACGGCCGTTCGTGGCGCCGCCAGGCCTTGCCCCGGACCAGCTGAAACTGCTGCGCGGCGCCTTCGACGCCACCATGAAAGATCCGGAATTCATCGCCGAAGCCAATCTGCGCAAATTCCCGCTCAGCGCCGAGGACGGCGAGCACCTCGCGACGCTGATCAAAAAGACCTACGCGACGCCGCAGCCGATCATCGATCGGATCGCCAAGTTGATCCAGTGAGCGGGCCTGCCGGCTTGCGGCGCTGCAGCCGCGCTTCGCGCAGGAACAGAAACAGCCCGGTGGCGACGACGATGGCGGAGCCGACCAGCAGGCCTATGGTCGGCACATCGCCCCAGACCACAAAGCCGATCACCAGCGCCCAGACCAGCATCAGATAGTAGAACGGCGTCACCGCGGCGGCCGGCGCCAGATGCAGCGCCTTGGTCCAGAGCCACTGCCCGACCGCATTGGTGAGCCCGGTGCCGAACAGCATCGCCGCGTCGAGCGGCGTCGGCGTGTGCCAGCCGAACAGCAGCAGGAACGAATGAAAGAATGCCAGCACCACCAATTGCCAGATCACCAGCGTATTGGCGGATTCGGTGCGCGTCATGCCGCGCACCGCGACCGTGACGGTGCCGTACATGACGGCATTGATCAAGGCGAACAGCGCGCCGAGCGTCAGCGAATTGGCGCCCGGATCGGTCACGATCAGCACGCCGACAAAGCCGATGATCAGCGCGCTCCAGCGCGCCGGCGTCGCCCGTTCCTTGAGCCAGACGATCGACACCAGCGCGGCAAACAGCGGCGACGAAAAATTGATGGCGACCGCACCGGCGAGCGGCATCAGGCTGAAGGCGACGATCAGGCACAGCTGCGAGATCGATTGCGACAGGCCGCGCGCGACGTGATCGCGCGGCCGCCGGGTGGCGAACACGCCAAAGCCGGCGATCGGCAGCATCACGGCGGCGCAGGTGATCAACGACGACAGCGAGCGCAGAAACAGCACCTCGCCGACCGGATAGATGCCGACCAGCCATTTGCTGGCCGCCGACGCCGCCGCAAACAGGATGGTGGCGAGCACCATCAGGACGATGCCGCGCGGCACATTCTCCGTGGGGCGGACCGAAAGCTCCTTGAGCGCGGCGGGACCCACGACCGGTCCGCTGCGCGGCTCGCCCTGCGTTTGCCCCGTGAGATCGTCCATCCCCAGACCGTTTCTTTTTTGCCGCACAAGTGTCGGCCACGCGACAGACTAGGCCCGAAGAAAAGCCACACCAAGCCGCCGCGGAACACGGTGGTTTTGCGGGAAGCGCGCCCGGGAACATTTCACCAACGGCGGTGTTCAGCCAACGAACAGCCTTGCCGGCTGTCCGCGAAAAGGAGTGCCCTCCCCATGTGCGACTATAGCCTGCATCTCGTCGCCTCGCGCCCCGCCAAGGTCGGCGACAAACTGGTCGCCACCGATTTTGCCAAATCGATCACCCGCGGTTTCTCGGCCGTCGGCGAGCCTGACGTCGCCGTCTGCCTCCTGCCCGGCACCGAGCTCGCCTTCGAGAGCGCCGTGCACTACGACCGCGCCTTCAGCCTGTTCGGCAAGGCGACCGTCGAGCAGAAGGTCGCCCGCTTCCGCCAGGTCAACACGGACGATCCGCATGTCCATCATGACGCGCTCGAATTCCCCGGCGGGCAACTCGTGATGGTGACCCGCCTGATCCCGGGCCAGCGCGCCAGCGTGCTGCAGCTGCCGGCCGGGGCGCGGGCACAGGGTCATGTGGAGGAGAGCGCGCCACCGCGCGTCGTCGAGCCGCTCGAAGGCTGACGGGCGGTTTTAGCTCTCGCGCCGGCAGCGGCGCTAACTCGGACGAGGCAGAGCGTGGTGTCGCGCTCCGCCGCGTCGGCAGGCTGTTTGCGACTCTGAAGGCACGGTGATGCGGGCGTGACGCACGTGGTCTTGCAGTGACGCGCTGCGTCGTTCAGCAGATTTTCCAGCACGGCACCGTTGCGAAGGGCCGTTTTGCAATCTCTGGCGCGCTCGAAGAGATTCGAACTCCCACCCCCTCAGATTGAGGTTGTAAGATTCGGTCTGCCTAAAATCCGCAAGAATCGTTGCGATCTCTCGGCGGAACCCAGTCGGAGCACTGGTTGAACCGGTCGGTCAGAAAACGCCGGGTTCACCCAAGGGAATACAAGGTTCACCCAAGGGAATACAAGCATGTCGGCGCTGCGCTGGCTGCTGCGAGGGACCGTGCCGGCCTTACCCAGGCGCAATTAGCGAGGCTGCTTCGCAAGCCGCAGTCCTTCGTGTCGAACTATGAGCGAGGCCAGAGACGGATAGACGTGCTCGAATTACTGCGGATCGTAGAGGCCCTTAAGGCCGATGCGCGCGCGGTGTTCATCGATATCGTTAGACGGTGGGCTGGAGCGAAGCGACTAGGTCGCTGACATCTCCCTGGCATCGTGATCGCGCTTTCGGCATACTTAAATCCGCGAACAATTTGTCTTTTGGGCTTTTCAGGGTTAGCTAAATGGTTCGGCTGAAGACATGTATGGATGCTCTGCGCTTGTTGGCGAAACAACCGGAGTCTCCCAACCGAGTGCATTTAGCCGAACGGAACATCAACGAATATTTACAGGCTGAGGCCGCCACGTGGAGAGCTTCACTGGATAGGCTTAGCGATGCAATTGATAAAGAGGCCGAACCATTTCGAGGCACGAATCACTTTTGGATTGTGGTGAAAGACTTCGTTTGCTCCAAGGACAAAGACTGAACTCTTCGGCAGTCCCGATGGGTGACGGGGTGAAGTCGTGTTCAACAAGCCCACAGTGTTGATCATCGGCGCTGGTGCTAGCGCGGAACTCAACATGCCTCTCGGTCCCGATTTTATGGCGAGAGTGGCTAAAGCTGTGACTTTTGGATCAGGGGGCGAGCCCCGTGAGGGAGCTCTGTTTCAACTAATGCTGAAGCGTTCAGACCGTGAGTATACCGAGAGATTGTTTGGCTTCGGGCCACGACTGGCCGCCGTAGTCTCGAGTTTCAGTTCGATGGACGAAGTCTTGTATTTCCTTTCTGACAAACCGGATATTCTGGAACTGGGCAAGCTCGCGATTTCATACGTGATCATGGACGCTGAGCGCAGTAGCTACCTCTATAAAGCAATCAATGGAGATTCGTCCGCCATCGAAAGTTGCAAAAGCTCTTGGGAGAGTCGATTTTTGCAGATAGCAGTCAAAGAGAGCCGACGACAGGACATTTCCAAACTCTTTGCAAACGTGACCATAATCGACTTCAACTATGATCGCGTTCTTCCGCATTATCTATATTGGGCGCTGCAGCGCGACCTGGAAATTCCGAAAGACTTAGCCGCTGAGTGTGTAAAAACTCTTACGATACTCCATCCCTATGGCTGTCTGGGCAAGCTCGAATGGGAAGAAATGGAACGCGCGGTGCCATTTGGTGCGAACCAAGGAAATTTACTTCCTATTGCAAGCCGAATTTTCACATACACCGAGGGGCAAAACCTGGAACGCAGTCGAATTCAGTATGTGATCGGAAAGGCTGAAGCAATTATTGTGATCGGTTTCGGATTTCACGGGCAGAATATCAAGATTGTGAGCGTGTATAGCCCATTCAAGGATATTAAAACATTCATGACTGTATACGGCTTACGACATCACCTCAATCATAACACTGTTAAGACCGAAATGAGGAATGCCCTTAAGTGCAACGAAAAACCGGAAGCTTTCGACGGCGTTGGAACCGTTATGTTTCGCGATTGGGAGCTGTCCATTAGTCTTGCCGTGTCATAAACTACGCACTATGCAGCAACGAACTACTATGTTTTTCCTGCTATTCCTAGCGACCGCACTACTCGCGGCCCCTTCCGCATTCGCTGCGGAGCGAGCCTTTCAACTTCCAACGGCCACAGAGATTTTTCAGCTTCGCTCCGCATGCGCGATCCTCGGTCAGAACATTTTGGATGATAATGTGGTTGGAGTAGCTCTCAGTGAGAGCCAAGTCTCGCACTACGATCCGAGTACCAACCGCTGCTATGTTGAGGTGGACGTCCAAACCGCCGACCTAACCAAGGGGCTCAATTATCTTCACCGCGTTTTATACGACGGACAAACGGGTGAAATGCTCGCTTCTGCTAAGCTTGAAAGAGGAGAAAAATCTGGGATGGTATTCGACAAGCAGCACAACGCCACTAACCTAACCAATGCCGGCTGGGACGACGCCAGCAGCTACATAGACGCAAAGATGGCGGATGACAGAAAATAACAGGCGTACTTATGGCAGAGCGTTCCTCTCACACGGGCCTCGGCGGCTTTTGCATTTTCTCCATTGCCCGCTTGTATCGATCGGTAGAGGTCATTTCGGAATGCAGGGCTCCATTCCCGCGCGCCATGCCCGCAAAATTGGCTTGGAATTCCGGAATGAACTCAATCACGTTTCGGTCCTTGTTTACTCCATAGAGCAAATCTAATACGTCAATCGCGATGCTCGATATCAGCCACAAATCTCCCCTCACGAAATATTCGTCCTCGACATCAAAAAATGGCGCATCAATTCTGTCACAACTTTCAGACACCCTGAAGGTTTGATCTGTGCTCACGACGTTCGCATGGGCGGCGATATTGTTGATCAGTTCTTTTTTTGCTTTAATCGCATCGGAACCGATCTTAAAGTGTGTTGCCAGCCACTGATAGCGCTTTCTCGTTAGCTCGGGAGTAGGATCAAGGATGCCGCCGGCATCGGTTTCGGCAAAGTGCTCTAACTCTGGATTCGCAATCGCGTAAGCCGCTGCCGCTCCTGCCTCAAGAACCTGTCGCAAATTCATCATACTTTGGACTTTGTGAAGTCTCAGCGTCGATAGCAATGCGAGCATGTGATGCTTTTTCAAAAGCGTAAAAAAGCGACCGAACATCAACCGATCGTGCTCTACAGAAATTACCGCGCGTGACAAAAAGATCGAGCACGCGCGCGCATGCCGGTAGTATTTTCCGTACCGTGCGTCGGCGTCAAGGATGAGCTGTCGTTCGCTCTCAATTATTTCTTCAAGCGTTGACTGCTTTAGGTCCACTCGACCTCCGCCGCATGTTGCCTGTTCCTAGTAGGGTTGCTTCGTCATGCCGGACCAGCGGCTCATAGGTTGGCAAATCGAGTTGCACGGACCAATACCGGGATGACATTTTCTGAATTACTGTGGTCCTCTTAGGTCGTGGGTCGGGAGTATTGGAATTGCTTGTTCTGTGGTAGCTCACTGGTAGCTAAGGGCTTAAGCTCAGCGACTTTAGTGGCATCTAACTTATTGATTATACTGGCGCGCTCGGAGAGATTTCGAACTCCCGACCCTCAGATTCGAAGTCTGATGCTCTATCCAGCTGAGCTACGAGCGCGTGCCGCGCACCATAGCCGCTTGCTGCGGCGGTTCAAGCCGCTCACGGCAGATGAAACATGATGAGCTGATCGGTGGTGCCGCCGCCGCCGGGGTCGAGCGCGCCGCCGACGAAGTAGGCGTTGTCGCCGATCGCGGCGCCGCCGAAACCGTGCCGGCCGTGCGGCATCGGCGCCAATGCGGTCCAGCGGCCGGTGCTCGGATCGTAGCCCTCGTTGTCCGCGAAGGTGTGATCGGGCGGCAGCTCGCCGCCGAGCACCAGGATCAAGCCGTGATAGGAGGCGCCGGCGAGCCCGCTGCGCGGCGTCGGCAGCGGCGCGGCGGACGACCATGTGTCGGTCGCCGGATCGTACACGTCGTGGAGGCCGGTGCGCTCCAGCGGCCCTTTGAACCGTCCGCCGATGGCGTGGATTTTGCCGTCGACGGCGATGACGACCAGATGATCGCGCGCCGTCGGCAGCGGCGCGGCGTCGCTCCAGGCGCCGGATTGCGGATCGTAGACTTCGTGGCTCGCCACCACGACGCCGTCGAGGCCGCGGCCGCCGATGACGTGGATCTTACCGCCGACCGCCGCGGCGCCGACCGAGCCGCGCGGCGCCTTCATCGGCGCCAGCACGCGCCAGCTGTCGGTCTGCGGGTCGTATTCGAACGCGCCGGTGCCGGCGCCTTTGTGCACGGAGCCGACAAAGCCGCCGAATGCGTAGATCTTGCCGTTCGCCATCGCGACGCCGAGATGATCGCGGCCCTCCGGCAGCGGCGCTCGCGCGCGCCATGCGTCCGTCGTCGGATCGTATTCGTCGTGATAGGGCCCGGCGGTGCCGTTCACCGAACCGCCGAGCGCATGCAGCTTGCCGTCGAGCGCGACGGCGGCGACTTCGGCCCGCGGCGCCGGCAGCGGCGCTTTCATGGTCCAGTTTCCCGGCGGCGATTCGTCGGTGACCGCGGCGACGGCCGTGACGCTGCAAACGAGCGCCAGCGCCGCGGCGATTCCAATCATGCGTTGCGATGCAACAAAACTTTTGTTGGGCATGAGAAACTTTCCCGGCGGCCGAAACAGCGAAGCTACGCCAGGAGACTACCACATGCGGGCGCCAGCGTCGCAGCGTCGCTTGCCGCCGGTGCGGCGGAACTCAAAAATTGTTCCGCCGTTATGCGGCGCCGGCGGACGAGGTATTCGCCTGTGATCGGAACTGCGCCCCGCACCGTCCGGTTGTCTCCGCACGGAAGAACCTGGACGGAGGCTCCCAATGTCGGACTATCGCGACTACGATTATCGCAACGCCGACGATCCGCTGCAGCGCAACGCCCCTTATGATCCACAGGCGAGGCCGATGAATGCCGCGTGGGGCTGGATTGCCGCCGCGGTCTTCATTGTCGTCGTGCTGGCGGTAGCCTTCGGCTTCGGCCATCAGCCGGGCCAGGTGGGCACCAACACCGCCTCTAACGATACCGCGCCGCCGGCGGTCACCCACATGGCGCCGCCAGCCACACCGGCGCCGCCCGCCAGCACCGGGCCGGCTGCAAACGCGCCGGCGCCGCTATCGCCGGCCCCGAACCCGGCGCCCAACGCGGATCATTAACGAGAAGTCTGTCGTGGCGTGAAGGTCGTTGGCGTGAAGACGGCCCCGGCTAAAGCCGGAGCCGCTTTGCGTCGGAGGCCGCGGCATCAGCCGCCCGGAGATCGAATCAGTCGGTGGTTTCGCGCGCGATATCGAGCGGATGGCGCGTCACCGTCACGCCGTCCACCGCGCTCAAGCGCACGACGTTGACGGTGCCGGCATATTCGGGCGAGCCCGAATAATAGGCCGGCACGGTGCCGTTGCCGACCCGCACGGCGCGATTCCAATGGCCGAGCGCCACGTAGTCGGCGCCGGTCGCGGCAATTTCAGCGTCGCCGATCAGCCAGGACGGCCGCGGGCCGATGCTGCGATCCGGATTCGGTTCGTAATGGCCATGCGCCATGGCGATCAGCCAGCGCGTGCGGCGCAGCCGCACGGTCTCGAACGGAATCATATCCTCGTAGTCGTGGTGGGCGCGGCCCCACACTTCCAACGCAAGCCGGGGAAAGTCGACGGCCTCGTCGTGGCTGATGCCGATGACGTGGAGGTTGCGCACCGCGGCCAGCGGGCCATGACGATAGATCGCGGTGCTCACCGCCGGATCATGGTTGCCCGGCAGGATGACGATGGGCATCGGCGCCGAAGCCAGCACCGCGCCCGCCCGCTCGATGAGGGCCTGCGGCACGCGATGATGGTCGAACGTGTCGCCGGCGAGCAGCACCAGGTCGGCGGCCATGGTGTTGGCGGCAGCCAGCACGCAGGCGAGCCCAGCCGTGCCGTCGCCGCCGTGCAGCCGCGCCGTATAGTCGTGATCGACGTGCAAGTCGGAACTATGAACGACGACGACGTCGCGGGCGGGCGGCTGGGGCATGGGGTGCGGGAAAGGCAGGACGAGGACCGGTCAGGCCATGGCTTTACTGCACGCGCACGGACATTGCCAAGCCTTCCGGCGACAAGCCTTCACCGCTCGAAAGCCGCATCGATCGGCACGCGGTAGCCGTTGGCCAGGCGGTTGGTTTCGTTCGCCATGCCGACGACCGCCATGAGTTCGCCGAACATCGCGTCGGTCATGCCGGCCTTGCGCGCCGCCGCGCCGTGGCTGGCGATGCAATAGCCGCAGCCATTGGTGACGCTCACGGCGAGATAGACCATTTCCTTGGCCAGCACGTCGAGCGCGCCCGGCGCCATGATGTCCTTGATGCCGTGCCAGGTGCGCCGCAGCGTTGCCGGGTCGTGCGCCAGGTATTTCCAGAAGTTGTTGACGTCGTCGACCTGCCGGGTGCGCTTGATGTCGTCAAATACCGCGCGCACCTCCGGCGCCGCATCGCCATACTCGATTCCGCCGTGAGCGCTCATCGCCATCGTCTCCTATCCAACAAACGATCCAATTGAATCGATTTTGTCGCGATCGCATCAGCGACTGTCAATCGCGATTGCAGATGCCGCCGAACCGATACTGCCCACCGCCATTGGAACCACGCATAAATACCACCTGCCGCATCGGTAGACCCGATGTCCGTCGGCCGCAAATGGAGCGATACATGCCGCGTACCCTGACCATGCTCATCGCCGACGATTCCCACGTGGCGCAACAGCTGCTCACCGAGGCGGCGCGGGCATCGAAGCTGCCGCTGCGGCTCACCGCGACCGACAACGGGCGCGATTGCCTGACCATGCTGAACGGCTCGAACGTCGATCTCGCCTTCATCGACGTGCACATGCCGGAATTGTCGGGCACCGAGGCGTTCTGGTCGGCGCGCAAGCTCGGCATCCAGACCTTCGTGACGCTGATGTCGAATCCGCCGGCCGCGGAAGCGGTCGAGGTCGCCATCAAGCTGCGGGCCTATGAGTTCCTGTTCAAGCCGTTCTCGGTCAACGACGCCGCGGCCATCATGAAGACCTACGCCCGGATTGCCTCGTCCAACAAGGTGCTGATCGTCGACGATTCGTCGTCGGTGCGCCACATCGTCCAGAAGGTCGTGCAGGGCAGCGTGTTCAATTGCGAGATCGCCGAAGCGGCCGACGGCGAGGCGGCGCTGGCGCAGTGCCGCAATTCGCAGTTCGACGTCGTCCTGCTCGATTGCAATATGCCCGGCTTGAGCGGGCTCAACACCATGAAACGGCTCCAGCTCATTCAATCGTCGCTCAAGATCGTGATGATCTCCGCCGAACACGATCCGGCAACCGAGAACAGCGCACTCGACGCCGGCGCCTGCGCGTTCCTGCACAAGCCGTTCGACTCCCACGACATCGACCGGGTGCTGCATATCGCCTTCGGCTTGCGCTCGCCGAATCTGAAGGTGAACGCCAGCGCGCCGAGCTTCGACGTCGCCATCGAAGGCAGCACGATCCGGCTCGCCCACAAGGCGAGCGGCCACGTCTTCGAATATTTGTGGTGCGAGCGGCCGCCTTACCTGCGCAACGGCATCGTTCGGCCGTCCTCCGTCGGCACCATCGCCGCCACCCAGATCGCCCTGGTGGCGGAAAAGGCCGCGCTCCTGCAGCTGCGGTCGGCCCGCCTGCTCGCGGCCTAGACCGCCGCATGGATCGAGCCGCCGGCGCCCAAGACCGCCGGCCGCGGTCGTGCTGGCGGAAACAGACTTCCCATTAAAGACTTGGCATTAAGACTTGGGATTAAGATTTGGGATTAAGACTTCGCGTTAAGCGCGGATTCGACGCGGGGATTCGGTCCCCGGGGGCTCGTGTCCCTACTCGGCGTTGGCCGACTGGACCTGCCAGGCTGTGCCGACGTTGCCGAGACTGGCCGTCGAGGCGACGGTGGCGCCGTTCATGAACCAGATCGCGAGATCGCCACTGCTGTCGATCCAAAGAATGTCGCTCATGCTGTCGCCGTTGTAATCGCCGGTTTGCCCAACCGTCCAGGTGGTCGGGAGCGTGCCGAGGCTTGCGGTCGAAGCAACCCCGCCATTGCCGTTCAAAAACCAGATCGCAACGTCGCCGCTATTGTCGCGCCAAAGAATATCGATGTTGCCGTCGCCGTCGAAATCGCCGAAGCCGGCAATGGTCCAACTGGTCGGCACGTTGCCGAGACTGACAGACGCTGCGACCTGCGGCCCTTCCATCTGCCAGACCGCGACATCGCCCGCGGTGTCGCGCCAATAAACGTTGCCGTTGTTGTCGTCACCGGCGATGGACCAATTGGTCGGCACGTTGCCCACACTTGCCGTCGATGACACCGTGCTGCCATTCATGAACCAGATTCCGACGTCTCCCGCGCTGTCGCGCCACAGAATGTCGCCCTTGCCGTCGCCGTTGAGATCGCCAGTGCCGTCGACCGTCCAGGTGGCTGGAATGCTGCCGAGGCTGGCGGCCGAGGCGACCGTCTGTCCATTCATCAGCCACATCGCGAGATCGCCGCTGGTATCGCGCCACAGCAAGTCTGAATAGCCGTCGCCGTCGAAGTCGCGCTGGCCGATGACCGACCAGGCGGACGCGATGTCGCCAAGGTTGCCTGCTTGCGAAATCGTACTGCCGTCCATCAGCCAGACCGCCACGGCGTTGCTGGCGGGTGGGGAACTGTCCGGCTTGAAGGACGGGTTACTGCCTTTCGTCGGTGATGCCTGGGCCACCCAGAGCGTATCGGCCATGCCGTCGGCGTTGAAGTCATGGGTGCGTGCGGCAGAAGGCGTCCGGCAGGCCGGCCCGTACCAAATTGGAAGGGTGAAGAATTTGACGCCGCTTCCAGGATCAGTTCTGAAAGTAGGGTCGCACGGCGTCGACAGCGCTCCTAAGCCCGGGTTAGTCAGTTGCCAGCCGAAGCCGTTCACCGTGAGGTACGGATTGAAGTGGTCGGGGAGCCCGACAGCCCCGGCCTGTGCATCCGTGAATATGACCGGTCCAGTCGGCCCTTGATACGACGGGAGAAGGTCTCCCGCCGGCATTTCAACAATCCATTCGGCTGAATTCAGCGAAGACGCATAGGGATTGCTGTTATGGGACCAGACCCAGCCTTGGGTATAGTTCCACAGCGTAAAACTGAAGACCTGTTCGGAACCACAGGTCGGCGGGCTGCCTCCGGACGCGCAAAAGAGATAGCCTTCCATTTGGTCGCCCGGCTGCACGGGGCATTGGCCAGTTTGGCCGGTGATGCGGCTGTAGCAGCTATTAGTCAGCGTCACCGCCTTCGGCGTTTCGTCGCTTCCCACCAACTCATACCAAGCGAAATACGTGACAGTGCCGTCACTTTCAGCGTGGCTGGCCGTGCCGACTTGAACGAGAGTCTTGTCGCCGCCGCTGCCGCCAATGCCGATCCATACCGCCAGCACCTCTTCGTTTAAGTTCGCGCCGCCGTAGGTATTGTACTGAACCGCCGGGACAGTCCACGACCCTTCCACTCCGCCGACATGATTAAAACCAATGTCGTTGGTTCCGATCAGAAACCCAGACCAGGACGTGCTTTGAACTTCAGATCTGGCAGCGGTCGGCGCCAATCCAAATGCGAACACGCCAATCCACGCCAAAAGGCGGCAGGACCAAGTCGGGCTTCGTCGTATGCTTCCTGACTTCGGCGCGATGATACTGTGGCGTAGCTCCATCACATTCCCCTGTCAGAACGTCGTCCCTCGTCGCGCACGCAAGGGCACTGCGATCGCAGGTCACTCGACGATAAGGATTATGCGGGATTCGGCAGATGACCTCTGAACTACCGTGAATATTCGCGCTATCTGGGCTGTTCCGCAAGATAAACACGAGGCGCGGACTGCGGCCGTCACTTCGGGCAGCCGGAGCGGTAGTCGAGGGCTGACCTGGCTATTTCCGCTTCTCGTCGGCTTCTCTTGAAGTCATGACCCTTGCGGTGGCTGCGGGATAAGGCTTGGCATTGCGTTCGCGCTCTGTTCCACTGGACAACTGAGTCGCGGTTGGGGGAGGTCGGATTGCAGGCCGTACTGCGCATCGGCATGGACCGCGCCGGTTCATGACCGCGTCGTATCTGGAACGGCTCAACCCGCAGCAGCGGCGCGCCGTCGAGCACGGCGGAGCGGCGCTCGGCGAAGCCGGCCCGCTCCTGATCATCGCCGGCGCCGGCTCCGGCAAGACCAACACGCTGGCGCACCGCGTGGCGCATCTGATCATCAACGGCGCCGATCCGCGCCGGATTCTGCTGTTGACGTTCTCGCGCCGCGCCGCGGCGGAAATGGGCCGGCGCGTGGAGCACATTACCGCGACCTTGTTGCGCGAGCGCGCCGCGGCGATGACGGCGGCGATCGTCTGGTCGGGCACCTTTCACGCCGTCGGCGCGCGGCTGTTGCGCGACTATGCCGAGCGCATCGGGCTGCCGCGCGCCTTCACGATTCACGATCGCGAGGATGCGGCGGATTTGCTCAATCTGCTCCGCCACGATCTCGGCTACGCCAGGACCGCCCGACGGTTCCCGACCAAGGGCACCTGCCTCGCCATCTATTCGCGCGCCGTGAACGCCGAGAGCCCGCTCGACGAGGTGCTCGCCGCCTGCTTCCCGTGGTGCGCGGACTGGGAGGCGGAATTGCGCGCGCTGTACGCCGCCTATGTCCAGGCCAAGCAGGACCAGCACGTGCTCGATTACGACGATCTGTTGCTGTACTGGGCCCATATGATGGCCGAGCCCGCCATCGCCGCCGACGTGTCGAGCCGGTTCGATCACGTGCTGGTCGATGAATATCAGGACACCAACCGGCTGCAAGCCGCGATCCTGCTGGCGCTCAAGCCGAACGGCGCGGGCCTGACCGTGGTCGGCGACGACGCCCAGTCGATCTATTCGTTCCGCGCCGCGACCGTGCGCAACATTCTCGATTTCCCCGGCCACTTCAGCCCGCGCGCCGAGGTGGTCACGCTGGAGCGCAATTACCGCTCGACGCAGGCCATCCTGGCCGCGGCCAACGGCGTGATCGAGCTGGCCGACGAGCGCTTTACCAAAAATCTCTGGTCGGACCGCGTCTCCGCCGAGCGGCCGCAGCTCGTCAGCGTCGCCGACGAAGCCGGCCAGGCGCGCTACGTCGTCGAGTCGATCTTGCAAAACCGCGAATGCGGCATCGCGCTGAAATCGCAAGCCGTGTTGTTTCGCGCCTCCCATCACTCCGGACCGCTCGAAGTGGAGCTCACGCGCCGCAATATTCCGTTCGTCAAGTTCGGCGGCCTGAAATTCCTCGAGGCCGCACACATCAAGGACGTGCTGGCGTTCCTGCGCTTTGCCGAGAATCCGCGCGACCGGGTCTCGGGCTTTCGCGTCATTCAGCTCCTGCCCGGCGTCGGACCGGCGACCGCCGCCCGGGCGCTCGACTGCGTCGCCGCCGGCCGCGATGGGGTGGCGGGCGACTTTGCGGCAGGCGATTTGGCGGCAGGCGATTTGGCCGCCTTCAAGCCGCCGGCCGCAGCGCTGGCCGATTGGCCGGCGTTCGCCGAAACGGTGCAGCTCATTCGCGGCCGCGCCGCCGGCTGGCCCGCCGAGATCGAGCTGGTCTGCCGCTGGTACCAACCGCACCTCGAACGCATCCATGACGATGCCGTCGTGCGGCAGGCCGATCTCATCCAGCTATGCCAGATCGCGCTAGCGTATCCAAGCCGCGAGCGGTTTCTGACCGAGCTGACCCTGGACCCGCCGGACGCCACCAGCGACCAGGCCGGCGTGCCGCTGCTCGACGAGGATTATCTCATTCTGTCGACCATCCATTCGGCAAAAGGCCAGGAGTGGAAGTCGGTCTTCCTGCTCAACACGGTGGACGGCTGCATTCCGGCCGATCTTGCCACCGGCAGCAAGGCTGAAATCGAGGAAGAGCGGCGGCTGCTCTACGTCGCCATGACTCGGGCCAAGGATCACTTGCACCTCATCGTGCCGCAGCGCTTCTACGCCCACGGCCAGCGAGCAAACGGCGACCGTCACATGTACGCATCGCGCACGCGCTTTATTCCGTCCGCTCTGTTGGCGCTGTTCGAGAGCCGCACCTGGCCGGCGGCGGTCGCGGCTTCGGCCGCAACCCGCGCTTCCCAGGAGGCCGTCGACATCGGCGCCCGGCTGCGCCGCATGTGGCGCTGAACGCCCGATTGTGGCGGACTTGCCGACGGGGCACACTTGCTCGCCAACAGAACGAGCGAGGACGCGCCATGGCGAAGATGCCCGACTATTTTGCCGGCAAGACCATCATCATTACCGGCGCCGCAAGTGGCATCGGCCGCGCCACGGCGCTGATTTTTGCCCGCGAGCGCGCCAACGTGGTGTGCGCCGATGTCAACGAGGCCGGCGCGCGCGAGACCGCCGAGCTCGTCAACGGCGCCGGCAGCCAGGCCTTGGCGCTCAAGGTCGACGTCACGTCGCGCGCCCAGGTCGACGCCATGGTGACGCGCGCCATCACCGCCTTCGGCCGGGTGCAGTTTCTGTTCAACTCGGCCGGCGCCGCCATCCGCCGCGCCAAATTCCTGGAGATCGACGACGCCTTGCTGGCCAAGACCTTCGCGCTGAACGTCAACGGCACGCTCTACGGCATGCAGGCGGTGCTGCCGCACATGCTGAAAAACCAGCACGGCGTCATCGTCAACATGGCGAGCATGGCGCACCGCCGCGGCGGTCCCGGCTCCTCGATCCATTACGCCGCGGCCAAGGGCGCGGTGGTGTCGATGACCATGGGCGTGGCGCGCGAGTTCGCCACCCAGGGCATCCGCGCGCTGTCGATCTCGCCGGGACCGATCAAGACGCCGTTCCAGGACGCGGCGCAATCCTCGCCCGAACTGGTGCAGCGGTTTTTGGAGGACGTGCCGATGAAACGCTTCGGCGAGCCGGAGGAGATCGGCGAACTGGTGCTGTTCATGTGCTCGGACGCCTGCCCGTTCATGACCGCCGACACGGTCTATGTGAACGGCGGCGGCGGCTGGCGGTGAGGCGTTGGATAGTGGGCTACTTTGATTGTGGCTAAACAACCGTCACGTCGCCAGAGTAGAGATACGGCAATACGGGACAATCAACAGACGTTAGGCTCGCCGGCACTTTGGCGCCCGAACGTTGCAAGACGTTGGCAGAAAGCTGCATCATTGCTCTTCCAATGCTCGATTTCTGTTGCCCATGCATCACAATAACAAGCCATTCCAAATAACCGGGATATTCGCCCTGGGGCAGCGTAGCCCCGAAGAAACGAACGTTATTGCTCACTACCCGAAACGTTGCTGGCTCTAAGTATGTTTCCATTTTTCACTCTGGATGACTGGTCGCCTCCCACGCCTCTAGTACGTCCACAATATCACCAATTTCCCAAAGCCGCGACGTGACGCCGGCCGCCATGGCGGAGTCGTCCGCAGCGTCTTATGGATGCGAACGAAATTATAGTTCATCGCGAACAATGCTACGGAATGCGCGTGGTTTTCGACCTTTTTTGAAAAGGCATTGGTGAGGCGGGTAAAGCGGCGAGTGTGCATTCGAACGCTAAGATTTGAGCGCTCGGCATAGGACGTGCTGACGTACTTGGGATTGCCTTCGACCCGATGCTTGACCGCTCCAATACATTCCGCAGGACTGTAACGTTTTTCGCCTTCGCCAGAGGGGCCATAAATCTTGACCAACATGGCGTAATCGATATCCGAACCAAACGCGCCTTCAACGGCTTCTAGATATGCCTTGTGGCCGTCGCTGGTTAGCTGCACGCGATTTGCCAGCCGGGACGCTAGGTCCTCCATAAAGATCATGGCCGCGTCGCTATCTCGGCCGCCGACGAACCATGATGGGATCAGCTTCGTGTCCGCATCGATTGCCGTCCAGGTCCAAACGTCGCCAGCATTCGGCGGAGCTTTTTTCGCGAGCGGGACGTTCTTTTGCTTCGCATAGACGAAGGCCCAAATCTCATCGACCTGGACGCGCTTACAGGTGAGATTGACGAATACACGGTCCTGATACCGGGCGGCGGCCTGGCCAGCCTCGACCATCAAGCGACTCACGGCCTTCTTGCTGGTCCCTGTCAGCCGGGTCACAGCGCGAAGGGGATTGCCCTCACAGAGCAAGTGGAGGACGCGGACGACTTATTTGTGGCGACACGCTCCTTAAGGGTTGCTCGGAGGCTTACAGCATGTTAAATGGTTGTTTGCAACCATTTGAAATGCGGCTCCATGAAACTCACGCCGGGGCAGGTACAAAGTCTGCTTGGTCTATCCCGGGCGACCTATCGGCATTGGAAGGACGCATTGCCACCCTTGGAGGGGCGGAATGGTCATAGCCAATGCTTCTCGCTGGGCGATCTTTTCGCCATGGCGCTTATCAAGGCGATGACGGATGATGCGGGGCTTCGGGTCGGAGCCTTGCACGCGATTTCCGCGACGTTATTCGCTCAGTGCGGGAATCAATCCTGGGCAGGCTTAGAGCGATCAAGTTTAGTGGTGGAGCTACCTCGCGTGCGGGTCGAGTTCATTTCGGAAAGCCAGGCCCCGCAATTCAGTGGGATTGGAATCTTGGTGCCGTGCGGCCCGATAGTGGCGGAGTTGAGAGAGCGGCTCCTTATGAGCCAAGAGGAGCCGGACCAAGGAAATTTACACCTCGCACCTACCATTGTTGCCAGTGACGCGCGCGGGAGACGCGTGTCATGACGGTCAACGTACTCCGCAACGAAATTTCCAAGATTGGATATTCCGCCGTTGTTTCCAACTACAAATTTTCTGACGTATTTGCTCCGACGGCAGTTGACCGCACTGCCGTATTAGTGGCGTTCACTCAAACACCGCCCTCGTATCGGAATGCGGCGCTCGCTGTTGTGAACGCCGAGAATTGTCCAGCCTTCGATGTCGCCTCAGAATTTCGAGCACTCGGTGCCCCATTGCTTTTTGTAATCGAAGGTTCTGACGTAACCGTTTGGCAAGTGAGTGCGGACGGAAGACCGAAACAGCTTCAACGCGTCACTCTGGATCAAGTGCCAGGACTTTTCTCCGAGAACCACGAAATCTGGAGTCCACGATCTATTCAACTTGCAAAATCCTTCGGTCAGTTTGATCGGCAATATCAACTGGATTTCGTTGACCTAGCATTAATGCCTGCAATTGAAGGGCAGCTTCACTCCAAACTCGATCAGCTTTTACATGACGCGTTGGCTGAAGCTATTGATCTTTCTGGCCGAGTTCGCGTGAACGAGCATGTGCTATTCAGAGCCGTATTTCGTTTTCTTGCCGCTAAAATTCTTAGCGACCGCTCACACAGCCTCGCCAAGAATTGGGACGCGGAAAAGGTAGAAACCGTTCTCGGCGCAATTTCAACTTACTACGGACTCCACGCCATCTCTCTTCGAGAAGGGACTTCTGAGGAACGAGTAATCAGCGCAGTGTGGCAGCGCATTCGTCGTGGAATCAATTTTCAGAATATTTCGGCCGATGATCTTGCTTTTGTTTACGAGAACACTCTCGTAACGCCAGACATTAGAGAACAATTCGGCACACACAGCACTCCGCGACAAGTGGCCGAATATGTCGTGCGCAATTTGGGCTTATACAAATATGATGCAAAGGACTTGCGCATCTACGAGCCATTCGCGGGTGCGGCGCCGTTTTTAGTTTCTGCACTTAGATTTCTACGAGAAGGCCTTCCGTCAGAATGGACCGATCTTGAGCGTCATAATTTTCTAGTAAAGCGCCTTTCGGGAGACGAAACGGATGCGTTCGCTTGCGAAGTGGCGATGCTATCTCTTATTCTGGCTGATTACCCTAACCGCAACGGCTGGCAGGTTCACAAGACCAATCTGTTTCAGAACAATGTTCTTAGTGCGCAGATGCGCGCGCACAATGTGATTCTCTGCAACCCTCCATTTGAATCTTTCTCGGAACAAGACCGAAAGGAATATTCGATTGTGGCCAATTCTCCGTTCCAGCCCCTTGCTGTCTTGAGCGCGGCGCTGGATGCCCATCCGCTTGCACTTGGCTTCGTTTTGCCGAGACCCTTTATCCTTGAAAAGCAATATGCAGAACAGCGCCGTCGCATTGAGGGACTTTACAGTGAAGTTGAACTGGTAGAGCTACCGGATCGAATGTTCCGCGTTTCAAAGACAGAAACTGCTTTGCTGATTGCCCGCGAACCACGTTCACCAAAGTCGCTGACGATTAAATTACGATCCACAGAGGTAGCTGATCGCGATAGAATTAGATTTCTGAAAACCGGTGAGACGACAATCAGCCGCGAATTGGCGCGGCCAGTTCATAAGCCGCCCACAGGTGAGCTTTGGATTCCGGCCTTACAAGGAGTTTGGAACTACCTAAGACAAAATCCGACGGTTAGTACTAAAGTCGAAATTCATCGAGGTATCGAATGGAATTATGAGCAAGAACTAGCATGGAGCGAAACGCGAAAGCCAGGATACAAGCGCGGCCTGCACTCCGCGCGGGGCGCGCAGCAGTTTGTTCTTGGTCGGCCAGTCTGGCTAGATTGCAGAGAAGAAAGCTTGCGGGGCGGCGCTATCAGCCGGCCTTGGCGAAACCCAAAGCTCATTGCCAACGCGATTAGGTTAAGTCGCGGACCTTGGCGGATTGCGTCATCATACGACGATTCAGGGTTGATCTGTTCCCAACAATATTTTGGAATTTGGCCAAAGCGTGAAATGACCAAACATGAACTTATTGGATTAGCAGCGATCCTAAACGGCCCTGTTGCCAACGCATTTCTGTCTGTTCACTCGCCACAGAAAGGCATCCGCATTACAGCCGTGGAAGCGATCCCACTTCCTAGCAGTTTTCCACTTCGGCTGCCTGATCTCGTAGCGGAGTATCTTCACGTCCTTGGCGATTCAAATCAACTATTCACTGATCATAATTTGCGTCTCAGAAACTTGCTCATGCACATCGATGCCGCAATTTTAGAAGCTTATGACTTGCCGCCAAAGCTTGAACGAGATTTGCTCGAATATTTTAGAGACGGAGAACGGCCCGTTCCTCATTCGTGGCAGCACTGGTTGCCGGAAAATTTCAAACCATTCTTTCCACTGTATCGCTATCTGTCAGAGGAATATAAAACAGCCACTAGCGGCCGCTTACTCGACGTATTCAAACCGCTTCCGATTGATGAGGCGGTGGCGGTACGAGAATATATGGACTAAAGGTGGAGGGTTATCTTCTCGATACCTCTGCTCTGACGCCCCTAGTTGATGTCGGGCACAATCAGCACGCAGCCGCGCTTACGACAATCAAGTCTATCGGCAATGATCCAATTTATGTCTCAGCAATAGCATTTGCTGAGATGCAATATGGATTTCAGCTATACGAAAAATCAACGGGGATTATGCTGCCTGACGCAGACAAGATGATGGCAGCGGCAAAATCATATCCTCAGTGGGATGTGACCCGTCACACGGCATCTGTATATGCCGAATTAAAAGCTGCCGTGGCGGTTTATCACCTGCCAAAAGTGACCAAGCAGTTTCGAAAAAAATATGTCGAGGATTGGATTTCTAAATTTACTGGGAAGGCGCTTCTAGTCGATGACAATGATTTATGGATTTGTGCTCAGGCGCGCGAACTAAATTTCGTGCTTGTGCGGGGCGACAAAATGGACGTTATCCGGGCTGCTGATCCACTCCTCAAACTGCTCCTGATCGGCGACACGGTTTAGTCTTTGCGCCAACGCTTTTGTGCAGCCAATTCCGCGATTTCAGCGCGCCGCTCTGGCCCCATTTTTTCGGCCCTCGCTTGGCAGCCCTTTCGGCCCAAGGCTGCCGCGGCAGGGTCCTTACCCTGCTCCTCTGGCGTTGGCTCCCTATCCTCGACTTCGCCGCTGGCGATGTCGATCATGAGTTTGGCGAGTTGGGCGGGATCGCGGGGACGCTTTGGGCGTTTCCCTGGCATGATGCGAGTATGCCGGGAGGGCGGCCTAGATGCCAGAGGGGGCGAGGCTTTGCCTTAATCAAAGGAGCCGACTACCAGGTGTTGCAATTCAAAGGCCTGATGATATCTTTATGATATCACGGAGACGGCGATGGTTGACATTCTGATCCGCAATATCGACGACAAGACTGCCAAAGAGCTCAAGAAAAAAGCCAAAGCCGCCGGCAAGTCGGTGAATGACCTGGCGCGTGAAGCGCTGCGTGCAGCGGCCAAGCCGAGCAAGAAAGAAGCTTGGGCGGCGATCGATCGCATCCGCGCCAAGATCGGCAAAGTGTCCGGCGACTCCACAGCTGACATCCGCGAAGACCGCGACAACCGATGACCGTCGTTGTCGACGCCAGCGTTGCGGCACAGTGGGTCCTCGACCAAGAAGGATCAGAGCGGGCGGCAACGCTCCGCGCTGAAGACGGCCTGATTGCGCCCTCGCTCATCGCAGCCGAGGTCGGCAGCGCGATCTGGAAAGCGGTGCGACGCGGAATCGTGAAGCGCGCCGATGCGCTCATTGCCGCCGAGATCGCTTTGGCGCCATTCGAATCGTTGGTACCGACCGAAGAACTCCGAATCCGTGCGCTGGTATTTGCGATCGAGCTGGAGCACCCGATCTACGACTGTTTCTACATTGCGCTGGCCGAACGCGAGCGCTGCGCGCTGATCACGGCGGACCGCAAACTCATCGTCGCGGCAAGGCAGCTCCAAGGAGTTGAACTGCGACTATTGTGACCCCTTACGACGCGCCCCGTTCCTCAACCATGCTCACCATGTCGCGGGTGCGGCTGACGCCGTTCGGCCAGGCCTGGTCGAAGTCGGCGACCAGATCCTTGAAGCCTTGCGATTTGAGCGCCGCGTCGAGCCGCGCCATGTCGGCAAAGCGATAGACCGCGTAATGCACGGCTGGATCGGGCGCGCTCCAGAACCGCCAGCACTTCTCCGCCTTGAACTCTTCCAGCGCCATCGGCAGGTGGTGACTTGAGTACCAATGATCGAATTTTTCGCGAAGCGGCTCCTCGACCACCGCGCGCACCATGAAATAGGCCTTGCGCACAGTTTTTCCTCCCAATCGCGTTTGCCCGACTCAGCAACCCTGACATAGCCTCCGCGAGTTTCTCAAGGAGGCAATCATGGGCCGATTGGTGCGCAAACCGCGGTCGCAAGGCGTCGATCAGCCGGTCGACACCCTGGATGGCTTGCTACTGTCCAATATCGCCGAAATGCCGGTTGTCGGCCCTGTCGCCGGCGACAGCTACCTCGAACGGATGGTCAAATACGTTCCGGGCGAAGTGATCGGCTTTTCGATGTTGATCAATGCGATCCTCGCCCAGGCGGCAGCGAATGGCGGTCCGGGCGCCGCCATGGCCGGCTGTCCGGTCACCGCCATTGCGGCCGGCGCCCTGCTGGTCGGCTTCGCTCTGACGCCGCTGTTTTGCTGGTATGTGCGCCGCGATGGCGATGCCTGGGTGGTCAATGCGGTGGTCTCGACCATCGCCTACCCGTTCTGGGCCTACCTGATGGGCGCCGTCGCCTTTTCCAGCTTCCATGACGGCAACCTGGCGGTGATCCTGGTGCTGACCTTCAGCGTCATCAGCGGCCTGGTTTCGCCGGTGGCGGACAAGCCCAAGGCGCGCGAACAGGAGGAGGCCGCACCGAAGGAACGGCCGCGGCTGGTCGAGGCCTTCGCCTAGACCGATTGGCGATTGGCCGACCGGCGATTGCAGGCGGTCGCCGGCTCATGGCATGTCTCGCGGCATGGTGCGCGGCATGGCACGTGAATCCATCCTGGTGTTCGATTCCGGCTTGGGCGGGCTGACCGTCTACCGCGACATCGCGGCCGTGCGGCCGCAGGCCGATTTCCTCTACGTCGCCGACGACGCAGCCTTTCCCTATGGCGCCCTGGATGAGGCCGCGTTGATCGCACGCGTCGTCGCATTGCTGGGCGGACTGATCGAGACGCATCGGCCGAGCCTCGTCGTCATCGCCTGCAACACCGCTTCCACCATTGTGCTGCCCGAACTGCGCAAGACATTTGCGCTGCCGTTCGTCGGCACCGTGCCGGCCATCAAGCCTGCATGCACGGCCTCGGTCACCCGGCGCGTCTCCGTGCTCGGCACCGAGGCAACCGTGGCTCGCGAATATACCCGGGCGCTCATCCGCGATTACGCGCAGGATTGCCGGGTCACGCTGGTGGGATCGAAACGGCTGGCCACCTATGCCGAGGCCGAGCTGGCCGGCGCGCCGGTCGGCGACGCGGCGCTCGGCGACGAAATCGTGCCGTGCTTCGTCGATGACGGCCAGCGCACCGACACGATCGTCCTTGCCTGCACCCATTATCCCCTGCTGATCGAGCGCCTGCGCCGGCTGGCGCCGTGGCCGGTGAACTTTCTCGACCCGGCGCCGGCGATCGCGCGCCGCGTGGCCGATCTGCTCGGCCCGCCGGCCGCCGCGCCGCGGGGCACCTCGCGCGCCATTTTTACGTCCGGGCGGCCACCCGCAACGGTGCTTGCCCGGTTCGGCATCCTTGCCAAAGAGCCTACCGCCGCGACCGCGCGGTAACGGCTGCCTCATTGGGCGTCAGGCGCTGCCTGGAAGATTGACTGTGCTTGCCGATGCATCATTGTTAGGCTTTTGGGCCGCCCGCCGGGCGATATGGACCGAGATATGGGATCGGAGCCAAAGCCATGACCATCGCCATTCCGACCGCACGCGCCCCCTGGTACGGAAACCGCTGGAGCCAGCTCATCCTCGGCGTCATCGCCATGATGGCGATTTCCAGTCCGCAATATACCTGGACGCTGTTCACCGGCCCGCTCAACCAAAAGCTCGGCACCACGCTCGCCCAGTTGCAGTGGACGTTTTCGCTGCTTGTCATCCTGCAGACCTGGTTTTCGCCGTTCCAGGCCTATCTGGTCGACCGCTTCGGTCCGCGGCTCCTGATCTCGCTGGGCGCGCTGCTCGCCGGCGGCAGTTGGATCCTGGCCGCGTCGGTCGATAATCTGTGGACGCTCTATCTCACCTATGGGGTGATCGGCGGCTTCGGCACCGGCATCATCTATGTCGGCATTATCGGCCTGATGGTGCGCTGGTTTCCCGACCGCCGCGGCCTGGCCGCCGGCCTCGCCGCTGCGGGCTACGGCTTCGGCGCCTTCTTCACCAGCTTCCCGATCGACAGCATGATCAAAAGCTCGGGCTATGCCCACACGCTGGTGGTCTGGGGCGTCATTCAAGCCGTCATCGGCGTGGTCGCGGCGCAAGGCTTAAGGCTGCCGCCGGAGAGTTCGTCGTCGCCGGGCCCGGCGCCGGCTGCGGTGAGCGCCACCCAGCAGAGCGGCAAGAGCTTTTCGCCCCGCGAAATGCTGCAGAGTCCGATCTTCTGGCTGATGTTCGTGATGATGAGCATGATGTCGACCTCGGGGCTGATGGTCACATCCAATGTCGGCCCGTTCGCCAAGGAGTATGGCGTTGCCGACATGCTGGTCTTCGGCATGGCGGCGCTGCCATTGTCGCTGACGCTGTCGCGCGTCACCAACGGCCTGACCCGGCCGTTCTTCGGCTGGGTCTCCGACCATATCGGCCGCGAGACCACGATGGCGCTCGCCTTCTCGCTGGAAGCGGTCGCCATTCTGGTGCTGTTCGCCTACATCAACCAGCCGGCGCTGTTCGTGGTGCTGACCGGGCTCGTCTTCTTCGGCTGGGGCGAGATTTTTTCGCTGTTTCCGTCGACGCTGACCGACACGTTCGGGCCGAAATACGCGGCGACCAACTATGGCTTCCTCTACATCGCCCAGGGCGTCGGCTCGATCCTTGGTGGCCCGGCGGCCGCCTTTCTCAAGCAGGCCACCGGCAGCTGGACCGCGGTGTTCATCGTCGTCGCCGTGCTCGACGCGCTGACCGCCGTTCTCGCCATTGCGGTGCTGCGGGGGATGCGGCGCAAGCACTTTGCCGGCGCCTGAGCCGGGCGTGCCTCTCATCCCCGGCGCGGTTTGACACTTTGCCGGATTGCCCCTAGATACCGCGCACTTCGCGGGCCGCAAGGCCCGCGCGGTGTTTCGCGACCCGTGGTTGGCGCCGGCGCTTCGGCCGCCAAACCTGTCGGTTCCGCCTCCTCCTGCCTCCCCCCAATGCGCGGGAGGTTGGAGGGGGCGGCACAGAGGAGGGCGCGATCCTCAACATTTATCGAGATCAACGAGGACGCGAATGACCAAGCGCCACGAGGCGAAGTACAAGATCGACCGCCGCATGGGCCAGAACATCTGGGGCCGGCCGAAGTCACCGATCAACAAGCGCGAATACGGCCCGGGCCAGCACGGCCAGCGCCGCAAGGGCAAGCTGTCCGACTACGGCGTGCAATTGCGCGCCAAGCAGAAGCTCAAGGGCTACTACGCCAACATGTCGGAGCGGCACTTCCACAGCATCTACGACGAGGCAAGGCGGCTCAAGGGCGACACCGGCGCCCATATGATCGGGCTCTTGGAGCGCCGGCTCGACACCGTGATCTACCGCGCCAAGTTCGTACCGACGGTTTTTGCCGCGCGCCAGTTCGTCAGCCACGGCCATATCCTGCTCAACGGCAAGCGCGTCACCGTCGCCAGCATCCGCGTCAAGGTCGGCGATCTGGTCGAGGTCAAGGACAAGTCGAAGCAGCTGGCGCTGGTGCTTGAAGCCACCGCGCTCGCCGAGCGCGACGTGCCGGACTATATCGACGTCGATCACTCGAAGATGACGGCGAAGCTCAGCCGGGTGCCGGCGCTGGGCGACGTGCCCTACCCGGTGCAGATGGAACCGCACCTCGTCGTCGAATATTACTCGCGCTGATCAGCCGGCGGCAGCGCCGGTTCGCAGGCTGCTTTCCGCATGGCGACCGCCGGGGATTTGCGCCGCATCGCGCTGTCGCTCGAAGGCACCACGGAAGCTCCGCATTTCGAGCGCACCGCGTTCAAGGTGCGGCGCATCTACGCGACGCTGGCGCCGGACGGCAAGACTGCCAATCTGATGCTGACCCCGGACCAGCAGGCGCTCAAATGCGCGGTCGCGCCGGAAGCCTTTTCGGCCATCCCCAATGCCTGGGGCGCCCGCGGCGCCACGACGGCGAAACTGTCGGCCTTGAGCGTGCCGGAGCTGAGAAGCGCGCTGACAACGGCCTGGCAGCGCGCGCTTGCCAAGAAGCGCTGAACTCGGTGTTGCGGATCGCCGCGCGATCAGGCCGTCGCCTGGGCCTTGACGGCCAAGCCCTTGTCCTTGAGCAGGGCGTGCAGTTCGCCGGCCTGGAACATTTCGCGGATGATATCGCAGCCGCCGACGAATTCGCCCTTGACGTAGAGCTGCGGGATGGTCGGCCAATTGGAATAGGACTTGATGGCCTGGCGCAGGTCGTCGTTATCGAGGACGTTGAGCCCCTTGTACGGCACGCCGAGGTAATCGAGAATTTGCACGACCTGGCCCGAAAAGCCGCACATCGGAAACTGCGGCGTGCCCTTCATGAACAGCACGACGTCGTTGGCCTTGACTTCGTTGTCGATGAATTGATCGATCGCTCCGTGGGACGCTTCTTGGGAATCAGACATCGCGGTCATCCTTGCTGGGGCAGCGGGATGGCTTCCCGCGCCGAATCTCGCCCTCGTCTAGCTTGCAATATATGTACCGCAAAACGCCCGCAAAGCCCATGCCGGCTTGTCATGCCGGGTTGACGAAAACGCCAACGGGAAGAATGGGCTGTCGACGCCGCCGGGTCGAGTATGTCCTGCCACGCCGGAGCGCGCCCGTGAAACGATTGCGCTGCCGCCCCAGATCGCCGGCCATTATCCTTCCGGCGTGCCGGTCTGCAGCGCCAGTGCATGCAGCTTGCCGCCCATCTCGGCTTTGAGCGCATCGTACACGATCTGGTGCTGCTGGACGCGCGACTTGCCGCGGAACGACGCCGAAATGACGGTCGCGTGATAGTGGTCGCCGTCGTCGACCAGTTCGCGGATCGTCACTTCGGCGTCCGGGAGCCGTGCCCGGATCAACCGTTCGATGTCGTGCGCAGCCATAGCCATGGTGCGTCTCCTCGGCGCGTCCCCTCGCTGGACCACGCTTTTGCCGGCGAAGCGCTGTCCTGGATTAGCAGATAGCCGATCAGCCGCATAGGTAAAGCGATACAGGCCGGGAATTATGTCCGGACTGGACGCCGCCGGAACGGCGTGCATGCTTCGTCATCGCGGCATGATCGGACACCTCCATGATCGCCACGCCGATGAGACATGCACGCCCAAAAGGTGGTGGACCAGCCGGGGACTGACTTCATGTTTCGATTTTTTCTGCTCGCGAGCTTTCTGATTGCCTCGATGCTTCACCAGGCCGTGGCGCAGCAGCCGACACCGGCGCAGCGCGATGCGCTGCGCGCGGCATGCCGCTCCGATTTCATGGCCAATTGCTCGGGCGTACAGCCGGGCACCAAAGATGCGCTGGAATGTCTCATTCGTAACGACGCGAAATTGTCGGCCTCCTGCAAAACCGCCGTCGACGCGGTGAAGCCGGCGGCGCCAGCCGCGGCGGCCCCTGCGGCATCGTCCGAGCCGGCCGCGCAGGCACCGCCCGCGGCCGCAACGGCACCCGCGGCCGCCCCGACCGAGCCAAAGCCTGCTCCGGTCGCGAAATCGCCGGCGCCTCCGCCAGGCGCTCCGCATAAACCGAGCGCCGCGCAGTCGCGCGCGGTGCGCGCCGCGTGCCGGTCGGATTTCACCTCGAACTGCTCCGGTGTGCAGCCCGGCGGCGCTGCCGCGCTGCAATGCCTGCAGCGCAATGCCGCGCGCCTTTCGGCAGCCTGTCGCAGCGCGGTCGCGGCAATCGGCCCAGGCGCGCCAGCGGCAGAAACAGCGCCGCCGAGCGCGGCCGCGCCAGCCGCCGCGGCGCCGCCTGCGCCGGCGGTCGCGCCAATCGGCCCGCTGCCGATGATGCGGCCGCGCGAGGCCCTGCAGATCTTGCGGATCTGCGGCGCCGATGCGCGCGCGCTGTGTCCGGACGTGCAACCCGGCGGCGGCCGTCTCCTGTCCTGCCTGGCGCAGAATGCCTCAGCGCTGTCGCCCGGCTGTTACGCCACCTTGAGCGCCGCGGCCGGCCGCTAGCCGTCAGTCAGGCGGCGCTCGCCATATAGGCCGGCAACCACGCCTCGTGGCGACCTTTAAGCTCCGCGACCGAAATCGGGCGGGTGTCGGCGACCGCAAGAATGCTGCCGCCGGTCGCGCCGAGGCCGAGCAGCGGGACGCCGGCCGCCGCGGCGCGCTGCACGATCTCGCCGGCATGCACCGCGGTGACGACGTAGCGGCCCTGATCTTCGCCGAACCAGAAGCCATGAGTTGCAATGTCTGGCGGTGATTCCAGGACCGCGCCGATGCCGGACGCCATCGCCATCTCGGCAAGCGCCACCAACAGGCCGCCATCGGACACGTCGTGCACCGCCGTCGCCATCCCGTCGCGGATCAGGGCGCGGACGAAGTCGCCGTGGCGGCGTTCGACGGCCAGATCGACGGGCGGCGGCGCGCCCTCCTCGCGGCCGATGATGTCGCGCAGATAAAGCGATTGACCGAGCCAGCCGCGCGTGGCGCCGACCAGGAGGATCGCCTCGCCTTCGGCCTTGAAGGCAATCGTCATCGATGTGGTGAAATCGTCGAGGATGCCGACCCCGCCGATGGTAGGCGTCGGCAGGATGGCCTGGCCCGAATCTTCCCCTGGAAATTTGGTCTCGTTGTACAGCGACACGTTGCCGGAGACGATCGGGAAATCGAGCGTGCGCGCCGCCTCGCCGATGCCGCGGATGCAGCCGACCAGTTGGCCCATGATTTCGGGCCGCTCCGGATTGCCGAAATTGAGATTGTCGGTGAGCGCCAGCGGCTGCGCGCCGACCGCGGTGAGATTGCGCCAGGCTTCCGCCACCGCCTGCTTGCCGCCCTCGAACGGATCGGCCTCGCAGTAGCGCGGCGTCACATCGGCGGTCAGCGCCAGCGCCTTGGGGCCTTCGTCGATGCGCACCACGGCGGCGTCGCCGCCCGGCCGCTGCACGGTGTTGCCGAGGATGACGTGATCGTATTGTTCGAACACCCAGCGCTTGGAGCAAAGATCCGGCGAGCCGATCAGTTTTTCCAGCGCGTCGGCTGTATCGATCGGAGCCCGGACGGAAGCCGCATCGATCACCGGCTCATTGCGGCTTGCCGCGAACGGGCGTTCGTAAACCGGCGCCTCGTCGCCAAGCTCCTTGATCGGCAAGTCGGCCTTCACCGCGCCGCCGTGCCTGACGACAAAGCGCCTGGTCGGCGTCGTTTCGCCGACCACGGCGAAGTCGAGACCCCACTTGCGGAAGATCGCCTCGGCCTCGTGCTCCTTGTCGGGCTTGAGCACCATGAGCATGCGCTCCTGGCTTTCCGACAGCATCATCTCATAGGCGCTCATGCCGGTTTCGCGGCACGGCACGCGATCGAGATCGAGCGTGACGCCGAGGTCGCCCTTGGCGCCCATTTCCACGGCGGAGCAAGTCAGCCCGGCCGCGCCCATGTCCTGGATGGCGATGACGCAGCCCTTGGCCATGATTTCGAGGCAGGCCTCGAGCAGAAGCTTTTCCGAGAACGGATCGCCGACCTGCACGGTCGGCCGCTTGCCTTCGGCGTCGGCGCCGAACTCGGCCGACGCCATGGTGGCGCCGTGGATGCCGTCGCGGCCGGTTTTCGAGCCGAGATACACGATCGGCATGCCGACGCCGGATGCCGCGGAATAGAAGATCTTGTCGATGTCGGCGAGGCCGACCGCCATGGCATTGACCAGGATATTGCCGTCGTAGCGGCGATGAAACCGCACCTCGCCGCCGACCGTCGGCACGCCGAACGAATTGCCGTAGCCGCCGATGCCGGCGACCACGCCGCCAAGGAGCGCGCGCGTCTTCGGATTTTTCGGATCGCCGAACGACAGCGCGTTGAGGCAGGCGATCGGCCGCGCCCCCATGGTGAACACGTCGCGTAAAATGCCGCCGACGCCGGTCGCCGCGCCTTGGTAAGGCTCGATGTAGCTCGGATGGTTGTGGCTCTCCATCTTGAACACGACCGCGCGGCCATCGCCGATGTCGATCACGCCGGCATTCTCGCCCGGGCCCTGGATCACCCAGGGCGCCTTGGTCGGCAGCGTGCGCAGGTGGATTTTCGAGGATTTATACGAGCAGTGCTCGTTCCACATGGCGGAAAAGATGCCGAGCTCGGTGAAGTTCGGCGCCCGCCCGATCAGCTTGACGATGCGCGCGTACTCGCCCGGCGTGAGCCCATGCTCGGCGATCAGGTCAGGCGTAATGGCAGGCTCGTTCGAAATCACAGCCAACGCGCTCGGTTCTCAACCCCTCTCCCATATGGAAAGCGGGAAGTCACGCCGCCAGCTTGAAGTGATCCACAAGCCCCGCGAACAGGCCGCGGCCGTCGGTCAGGCCCATGGCCGCTTCGACGTGGTTCTCCGGATGCGGCATCATGCCGAGCACGTTGCCGTGCGCGTTGACGATGCCGGCGATGGCGTTCATGGCGCCGTTGTGGTTCCAGTTCGGATCGATCATGCCGTCCGGCGACGAATAGCGGAAGACCACCCTGCCCTCGCCTTCGAGCCGCGCGATGGTCTCGCCATCGGCGATGTAGTTGCCCTCGCCGTGGGCGACCGGGACGCAGATCACCTGGCCGGCATTGTAGCCGCGGGTGAACGGCGTGTCGGAGCGCTCGACCCGCAGGTGGACGTTGCGGCAGATGAAGCGAAGCTGCGCGTTGCGCATCAGCACGCCGGGCAGCAAGCCTGATTCGCAGGCGATCTGAAAGCCGTTGCAGACCGCGAGGACGAGCCCGCCGTTGCCGGCAAAGCCGCGCACCGCATCCATGATCGGCGCCCGTGCGGCGATGGCGCCGCAGCGCAGATAGTCGCCGTAGGAAAAGCCGCCCGGAATGACCACAAGATCGGTACCCGCCGGCAGCTCGCGCTCGGCATGCCAGACCATCGCCGGCGCGCGGCCGGAGACGAGCTTGAGGGCGCGCGCCATGTCGCGCTCGCGATTGATGCCGGGAAAAACGATCACCGCGGATTTCATCGCGACCCCGATCCGGCTGGCCTCATCCGGTCACCTCGATCCGGTAATTCTCGATCACGGTGTTGGCGAGGAGCTTCTCGGCGGCGTTCTTGAGCGCGGCTGTGGCGCCGGCGTGGTCGGCGCCTTCGACCTCGATGTCGAAAACCTTGCCCTGGCGCACGCTGGCAACGCCGCTGACGCCGAGCGACCGCAGCGCGCCTTCGATGGCCTTGCCTTGCGGATCGAGGATACCCGGCTTCAGGGTGACGGTGACGCGGGCTTTCATGACCCTTCAATATGAACGAATCGGCGCCGCCGCAACCAGGCTGGCGCGGCTAATGCACCGGCTCCTTGGCCCGGTCCAGAAGCCGCCCGCAGCCGGCAACCCGGCCGCTGTCGCCCACGAGCCGCATCGCCGCCCACAAGGCGGCCGTCGCCGACGACACCACCGGAAGCCCGTGCTCGTCCTCGAGCGGCTTGGCCACGCCGAGCGTGCGCAGGCCGCCGCAGGAAATCAGGATCGCCTCGGCGCCGTCGGCCTGCGCCAGCGCGCTGGCGCTGAGCGCGATGATGTCGGCTTCGGTCTTCTTGCTCGGGCCGCCGAAGTCGAGGAGGTCGAAGCATTCGAGCGCCAGCACCTCGATATCCGCCGCCGCCAGCAGCCCCTTGAGGCGGCGGTTGACGACGTCCGTATAGGCGGTGGCGACGGCGACGCGCCTGGCGCCGACCTCGCGTACGCCGTCGATGATCGCCTGGCTCATGGTGCTCACCGGCAAGCCGGTCCTTTGCCGCAACTCCTTGAGCAGCCCGTCGTGGGCCTGCGGGCCGCGAAAGAACGTCAGCGACGTGCCGATCACCATGATGGCGTCGACGTTCTGCTTCGCCAGATCCTCGGCCGCCGGCAGGATGCCGTTCCAGGCCGGCTCGTAGCCCTCGGGCGTGAGCGCGCGCACCCCGACACCGCGCGGGATGAAACGGACGTCGGGGTACATCAGCGGACATTCGATCGGCAGGTCGTCGGTGGCGAACGGGACGACGAGGCCGATGGTGGCATTTTCCCGCATAGGAAATCCTTCGAAGCGGCCGCAGCGGAGCGGCGTTATTCCAATCTGGTTCCGCGATAGACTTCCGACAGGGGCAAAGAGATGCCCAATGACGATATTTCAATCGAATCGCGAATTGAACGAATCCGCCGTTCAACAAAACCAGCATCACGCGCGAATATGACCACATCAACCGAATCTTGCGCGATTACGACATAATGGCTCAGCGACGGCAGGCTCGTATATGCCGCACGCTTCCAGTGCAAATCACGCTCCTTGGTCGAGGGCGACAGAATCTCGAATGTTGCAATGACGTCGCCGGTTTCGCGCTCCTGTCCGATCTTTCCTGCTGGAAGGATTAAGACATCTGGCTCGGGGAGACTAATGTCGGAAACCCTTACGCCAATACCCGGAATTGCTTCCCAAGGCCGCGACTCCCGTCGCTCGATAGAGGCGAGCAGAAAAACCAAATTCTTGAGTATCCTGTGGTGCAATCCGCTCGGTGACGCATTCAAGATCGGCTCCCCGTCGATCAACTCCCATTTCTCGTTGTCTGGACGAGTATCGGTAAAGGCGAAGTACTCCTCCACCGTCATCGGTCCGGTTTTGATCGTCGGGACGCCCACGGCAGGCTCGCTTGAATGTCAGCCCTTGACCAGGACCGGACCGGAGCCTTGCGGCCGTTCGCCTTCGCTCATGATGCCGAGACGCTTGGCGACTTCCGTGTAGGCTTCCAGCAGGCCGCCGAGATCGCGGCGGAAGCGGTCCTTGTCGAGCTTCTCGTTCGACTTGATGTCCCACAGCCGGCAGGAATCCGGGGAAATCTCGTCGGCGACGACGATCCGCATCAGATCGTTCTCCCACAGCCGGCCGGTCTCCATCTTGAAATCGACGAGCCGGATGCCGACGCCGAGAAACAGCCCGGACAGGAAATCGTTGACGCGGATGGCGAGCGACATGATGTCGTCGATCTCCTGCGGCGTCGCCCAGCCGAATGCCGTGATGTGCTCCTCCGACACCATCGGATCGCTGAGCTGATCGTTCTTGTAATAGAACTCGATGATCGAGCGCGGCAGTTGCGTGCCTTCCTCGATGCCGAGCCGCTGCGACAGCGAGCCGGCGGCGATGTTGCGCACCACCACTTCGAGCGGAATGATCTCAACCTCGCGAATGAGCTGCTCGCGCATGTTGAGGCGGCGGATGAAGTGGGTCGGAACTCCGATGTCGTTGAGGTGCTGGAAGACGTATTCGGAAATCCGGTTGTTGAGGACGCCTTTGCCTTCGATCACTTCGTGCTTTTTCGCATTGAAGGCGGTGGCGTCGTCCTTGAAGTGCTGGATCAGGGTTCCGGGTTCAGGTCCCTCATAGAGGACCTTCGCCTTGCCTTCGTAGATGCGGCGACGGCGGCTCATGGGAGTGTACCGTGGCTGAGTGAAATCCATTTGGGTTGCCGTGGCTCCAATTTACGGTCTCAAGATCCGCGGCGGCGGAAGCGGGCGGCACGACTTAACGGTGCGGCCTCTCCACGACGTGAAAACTAGCCGAAGGCGACGCGGAGCACAATTGGCATAGACCCGCGCGCGCTGCACCGCAACGACCATGTTTGTCCGCCAATGCGGTTGCCTTGACGCGCTACCCTCGATATGCATGGCGGCAGGTGATTTTGCGCCGTTCCACGCACTATCGAGGCGAAGGCATGACGACGTTCGACAAGCGCGAAGAAGCCTTCGAGCAGCAATTCGCGCACGATGAAGAGCTCAAGTTCAAGGCGATCGCGCGCCGCAATAAGCTGCTCGGCCTGTGGGCCGCGGAAAAGCTCGGGCTCAAGGCTGCCGAAGCCGACAGCTACGCGCTTGCCGTGGTGATGGTCGATTTCGAGGAGTCCGGCGGGCACGACGTCAGCCGCAAGATCCGCCAGGACTTCGATGCCAAGGGCGTCGGTCTGTCGGACCACCAGATCGCCCGCACCATGACCGAACTGATGGCAAAGGCGATCGACGACATCAAGGCCGGCAACTAACCCATCATGGTTAGTCCCGCGTTCACCCTGGCGAAGCGGCTGCAGGCCGGAGAGACGGTATTCTCCGGCTGGTGCGGATTGCCCTACCCGCTGGTCGCCGAAACGATCGGCCGCGACGGTTTTCCCGCGGTGACGCTCGACAGCCAGCATGGACTGTGGAGCCTGGATGCGATCCTCACCGCCATCGCCGCGGTTCACCAAGCCGGTTCAGCGCCGATCGTGCGCGTGCCGGTCGGCGAGTTCGCCACGGTCAGTCGCGTGCTCGACTTCGGCGCCGAGGGCGTCATCGCGCCGATGATCAACACCCCCGCCGACGCCCGCGCGCTTGCCGCCGCCGCCAAATATCCGCCGATCGGCGAGCGCAGCTGGGGCCCGCACCGCGCGATGACGCTGGCCGGGGTGGCCGACCAGTCGGTCTATCTGCGCGACGCCAACGATCACGTGGTCACGCTGGCGATGATCGAGACCCGCACGGCCCTGCAAAATCTCGACGCCATCGTCGACACGCCGGGCATCGACGGCTTGTTTCTCGGCCCGTCGGACCTTTCCATCGCCCTGTCCGACGGCAAGAACATCGACCCGCTGGCAAAGGACGTCGACCGCGAGCTCGACCGCATCCTCGCCGCCGCGCAACGGGCGAAAAAGATTCCCGGCGCCTATTGCCACTCGGCCGAGCGCGCCGCGGCGCTTGCCAAGCGCGGCGTGCGCTTCCTCGCCGTGATGAGCGATCTCGGCCTGCTGCGCGCCGGCATCGCGGCGGCGATGAAAGTGCTCAAGGACTGATCTGCCGCGTCAGCGCCTCGAGCACGGCGGCCAAATCGGTCTCGACGTCCTTCGCCATCACCGCAAGGACCGCATAGTCGTGTGCGGCGAGCCAGTCGCGCCTGGCGGCGCGCCCCTGCGCGGCGACGGCGCCCTCGTCGGCCGGCACCAGTTCGATCACGAGCCGCAGCGGAAATGAAACGAAATCGCAGATGTGCCGCCCGATCGGCGTCTGCCGCTTGAAGCCGCGCCCGGCGAAACGGCGGTCGTTGACCAGCGCCTGCCACAGCATGCGCTCGGCCTCGGTCGGATTGCGGCGCAACAGCCGCGCCAGCCCGCGCACCGGGCCGCGCTCTTTCGGCACCCGGCCGCCGCCGTGCTCGGCAATGAGCGCGCGCAGCATTTCGGCTTCCTCGCCGTCGAGCACGCCGCCGCGCGCCGGCCCCTTGCGCCCCTGCGCGATCGCCATGACGACGCCGTGCAGGGTCTGAATGTCCTGCTGGGTCGGCTGCATGCGGGTAAAAATGTTGCGCAGATTGATCTGCATGGTCGCCCGCTTGTCGGGGGGCCGGAAAAACTCGACCTTCTCCAGTTCGCCCTCGAGCGCGGCGAAGAAGGCGAGCAGTTGCTGTTTGGGCGCCGGGGCGGATTTCTCCGGCATGGCGAACGGCAGCTTGGCGCCGCCCGCGAGCTTGAACCACTCGTAAGCCACGATCACCACGGCTTGCGCCAGGTTGAGCGAGGCGAACGCCGGATTGACCGGGAGCGTGACGATGCGATCGGCCAGCGCCACCTCGTCGTTCTCCAGGCCATTGCGTTCGCGGCCGAACAGGATCGCCACGGTTTCGCCGGCCGCCACGCGCGGCGCCATGTCGGCCGCCGCCGCCGCCGGTCCGAGGACGGGCTTGGCCTGGTCATGGGCGCGCGCAGTCGTCGCCAGCACGCACGTACAATCCGCAATGGCCGCTTCGAGATCGTCGTAGAGCGCGGCGCCGTCGAGAATACGGTCGGCGCCCGCCGCCATCACATGCGCCTTGTCGTTCGGCCAGCCTTGCCGCGGCCGCACGAGGCGCAGCCGCGACAGGCCGAAATTGGCCATGGCGCGGGCCGCCGCCCCGATATTCTCGCCGAGCTGCGGCTCGACCAGGATCACGACCGGGCCGGCCGGAGCGCGCCAATCCTTGGTTTTATCGGTTCCGGCCCCGGGCATCCGTCCTCCGCGAAGCGGTATAGCGAAAGGCTGTGATAAAAGGCAGCGCATTGCGCGCAAAGGCGACTTTCTCCGCCGCCCCGCCAATGCTATAGCGAGCGCCGCCGGCGCGGTGGGGGCGCCAAAAGCAACGCGCGCCGTCCCTGCCGCTTCCCCTCATCCATTCCGCGCTGCAGAGGCTCCATTCCAATGGCGAAAATCAAAGTGGCCAATCCGGTCGTCGAGATGGACGGCGACGAGATGACCCGCATCATCTGGAAATACATCAAGGACAAGCTGATCTTTCCCTATCTCGACATCGACCTGATGTATTTCGATCTCGGCATGCAAAAGCGCGACGAGACCCGCGACCAGATCACCATCGACGCCGCGGAGGCGACCAAGGAGGTCGGCGTCGCCGTGAAATGCGCGACCATCACGCCGGACGAGGGGCGGGTGAAGGAGTTCAACCTTCACGACATGTACCGCTCGCCGAACGGCACCATCCGCAACATACTGGGCGGCGTCATTTTCCGCGAGCCGATCATCTGCAAAAACGTGCCGCGGCTGGTGCCGGGCTGGACCCAGCCCATCATCATCGGCCGCCACGCCTATGGCGACCAATACCGCGCCACCGATTTCAAAGTGCCCGGCAAGGGCAAGCTCTATCTCACCTTTGTCGGCGACGACGGCAAGGAGATCAAGCGCGAGGTGTTCCAGTTCCCCGGCGCGGGCGTCGCCATGGCGATGTACAACCTCGACAATTCGATCCGCGATTTCGCCCGCGCCTCGATGAATTACGCCTTCAACCGCGGCTACCCGCTCTACCTGTCGACCAAGAACACCATCGTCAAAATCTACGACGGGCGTTTCAAGGATATTTTCCAGGAAACCTTCGACAAGGAATTCAAGGACAAGTTCGCCGAGAAAAAGCTCACCTACGAGCACCGCCTGATCGACGACATGGTTGCGGCGGCGCTGAAGTGGTCTGGCGGCTACGTCTGGGCCTGCAAGAATTACGACGGCGACGTGCAGTCGGATACGGTGGCGCAGGGCTACGGCTCGCTCGGGCTGATGACGTCGGTGCTGACCACGCCGGACGGCAAGGTGGTCGAGGCCGAAGCCGCCCATGGCACGGTGACGCGGCATTTCCGCCAGCACCAGGCCGGCCATGAGACCTCGACCAATTCCATAGCCTCGATCTATGCCTGGACCCGCGGGCTGTCGCACCGCGCCAAGCTCGACGGCAATCCGGACCTGGCGAAATTCGCCGCCACGCTGGAGAAGGTCACGGTCGCCACCGTCGAGTCGGGCTTCATGACCAAGGACCTCGCGCTCCTGGTCGGCCCGGACCAGAAGTGGCTGTCGACCACCGGCTTCCTCGACAAGGTCGATGCCAATCTGCAAGCCGCGATGGCGGCCTGATGCACGGCGTCGCGACTACCGCTGGTAATCGGCGCGCCGCGTCTTATCTCAGCGGCATGAGCCGTCGCACTGGCAAACGCGGCGTTGTCGGGCAGATCGCGATCTTGGCGCCGCTGTTCGCGATCCTGGTCGCCGCGCTGTGGTTTGCCGCCCGCGCCTGGACCGCGGTCCAGGGCCCGCCGATGCCGGCCGTCGGCTACGTCGCCATGACGCTGGGCGTGATCTTTTCGCTTGTGGTGGGTTTCGCCCTGATGGCGCTGTTGTTCTATTCGAGCCGGCACGGCTACGACGAGCCGCCCCAAGGCGAGGACGGCCGCGACTGAATGCCGGTGCATTCCGGCCCGCGGCGCATTGAGCGCAACGGCCGATTTTTCTAACCTGAGCGCGACCAGTCCCGCCTAAGCCCGAAGCCGCCGAACACCGTCGAGGATGCCAATGACAAAAACGATCCGCCTGCAGAGCGACAGCAACGCCCACGACCGCCCCTGGCGCGTCGCGGTCGAGCAAGGCTTTTTTGCCGCCGAGGGATTGAACGTCGAATATCACGAAGACAATCCGAAGGGCGCGGCCGGACGTGTTGCCGATTTCTCCCAGCGCTGGAAGGAATCGCAACTGCAGAAAGGCGCGCTCGAAATCTATCCGGTGTGCGAATGGGGTGCGATCGAACGCGTGCAGGCGCTGGGCGGCGGCAAGATCATCGGACTGGATACGACGGTGCGCACCGGCGCGCTGATGGTCGCCAAGAATTCAGCGATCCAGTCGGTCGCCGAATTGCGCAAGGTGCCGATTGCCGTCACCTGGCACGCCGGTACGTTCTATGCGGCCATCGAAGTGCTGGAGGCTGCCGGCGTACCGTTCGAGGACATCACGCTGGTCCACGCCAATGACCGGCTGGAAGCCTTGCTGGGCGGCACCACGCAGGCCGCGGCGCTGATGGAGCCGCTGGTCAGCCGCGCGCTCGCCGCGGGCGCGCGCAAGATCGCCGACCTGCGCTGGCGCGGCGGCATCGTCGCCGGCGCCGACGTCGATGACGAAACCGCGGCCAAGCTGCGGCGGGCGCTTAATCGCGCCATCGAATGGCTGCGGGCGAACGAGGACCGCTCGCGCCAACAGGTGCTGCGCGATCTCGAGCCGGCGCAGCGCGAGCACGGCCTGATGCCCGAATTGGTCGGGGTCAAGGATTATCAGGCCGACGAGTTCAAGGAAAAAGTCGACTGGATGGTGGCGCGCGGCTTTCTCAAGGAAGCGCCCGCCTATGCGGAGGTGGTGCGCAGCAAATAACGCGGCGCACCGACCGATCCGGCCGCCGCCGCGGCCGCGCCGGCCGCGCCGGTTCTGTCAGGACAGCCGCCGTCCGCGCGCACGGCCGGCACGCGTCGGTCAGGTACGCATTGGCGTAAATTTCCCATAAATTCGACGGCCCGATACCGGCTGTCTTAACCATCAGCCGGGCCGATTACGAAGATGTGTTCGCAACCGCCGTGGCGGGCGCGGCACGGCGCCTGAAAATGATGGTGGGCGGGGCATGCCGGTCCTATGTTGCGGCGCGGGGGCGGCTCAGTTCGCGAAACGGCACGTCGGGTGCGAATGAATCTCAGGCTCTCGGACATGCGCCGCGAGATGCGCGGCATCGTGATGGCGTTGATCCTGGTCGCGGCCACCACGGCGGCGCTGATGCTGTTGCGCCATTATTTCGGCATCCTGCGCGGCGCGGTGCTCTATCTGGTCCCGGTGATGATCGCCGGCTATCAGCTCGGCGTCATCCCGGCGCTGGTCACCGCGGTCGCCGGCGTCGTCCTGTCCGGATATTTGTATTTCGCGCCGCTGTACAGCTTTCAGGTCGCCTCGCCGCAGGAGGCGCTCAACCTCATGCTGTTCATGGTCGTGGCCGTCGTGGTGTCGCACCTGTCCAGCCAGGCCAAGCAGCACATTCTCATTGCCCGCAAGCGCGAGCGGGAAATGAGCGACCTTTATGCGTTTTCGCGGCGGCTGGCGGCGGCGCGCAGCGCGGCCGAGATTTTCGTCGCCATCCAGAATCACCTCGCCAATCTGGTGCAGCGCAAGGTGGTGCTGCTCGGCGCCGCCGACACCGGCAACAGCGAAGCCGTGCCGGAAAGCGTGCGCGCAGTGGCGCGAAGCGTCGAGCATGACGAGGGACTGGAGCGCACCGTCGAGGACAATCGGGGCAATATCTGGCTCATTCGCCGGGTGTCGCCGAAAACTCCCGATTTCGGTCTGGTCGCCGTCGACCTCGGCAGCGTCTCCGGCGGGGCGCTGGCCGACATGCGGGCCCGCATCGACGGCGCGCTCGCCGACGCGGCGGCGACGCTGGAGCGGCTCGACGTGGCGCGGGCGCTGACCGAAGCCAAGATGCGCTCGGAGACCGAACTCTTGCGCGAGGCGCTGATCGGCTCGGTGTCGCACGAATTGCGCACGCCGCTGGCGTCGATTCTCGGCGCCGCCACCATCCTGCACAACGCCCCGGCGCTGCAACAGGACAAGCGGCTCCTGGCATTGACCGCGGTGGTGCGCGACGAAGCCGAGCGGCTCAACATCGACATTCAGAATCTGCTCGACGCCACCACCATCAGCCGCCAGCAGGTGCGGCCGAAATTGCAATGGGTCGAGCCGGTGGACATCGTCAACGCGGCGTTCGAGCACCGCCGGCGGCGGCTGGCCGGCTATCCGGTGACGCTCGACCTGAATTCCAATCTTCCCATCGTGCATGTCGATCCGGCGCAGGTCGAGCAGGCGCTGGTGCAGATCCTCGACAATGCCGCAAAATATTCGCCGGCCGGCTCGCCGATCCGCGTCGCCGCGCATCCCAACGGCCACGCCGTCGTGCTGTCGGTGCACGATTGCGGCGCCGGGCTGACGGCCGAGGAAAAAGGCCAGGTCGGCGACCGCTTCTTCCGCGGGCCGCGCCACGCCGTGACGACGTCCGGCTCCGGGCTCGGGCTGTGGATCGCCAACGCCTTCATCCGCGCCAACGGCGGCAAAGTCGAGGTCGAGAGCGACGGCGCCGACCGCGGCGCCACCGTTTCGATCCATTTGCCGATATCGCTCGAGACCCGATCGCTGGACGTCATGGCGCTCGACGCCGCGTCGCCGGGCGCCATCGCCGAGGAGGCCGAGACATTGGAGAGCACTGTCGATGAGTGAAATACCGTCTACCGTCCTGGTCGTTGACGACGAGATCCAGATCCGGCGCTTCCTGCGCACCGGTTTCGAGCTCGACGGGTTTACCGTGCAGGAAGCCGAGACCGGCGCCGAGGCGCTGCGCTCGGCGACCTTGAAGCCGTCCGATCTGGTCATTCTGGACCTCGGCCTGCCCGACATGGACGGCGCCGAGGTGCTGGAGCGCTTGCGCGCCTGGTCGAGCGTGCCGCTGATCGTGTTGTCGGTGCGCGGCAGCGAAGACGAAAAGGTCCGCCTGCTCGAGCTCGGCGCCGACGATTATGTGGTCAAGCCGTTCGGCATGGCCGAACTGCTGGCGCGCGCCCATTCGGCGATGCGCCGGCAGCTGCGTGCCTCGCGCGGCGAGCCGGTGATCAAATTCGGGCCGCTGGCGATCGATTTCGCCGCGCGTGCGGTCTTCATCAACGACCAGCGGGTGACGCTGACGCCGAAGGAATACCGGCTGCTGCAGATGCTGGCCCAGCACTCCGGCAATGTCGTCACCCACCAGTACCTGCTGCGCGAGGTGTGGGGTAACGAACATGTCGACGACACCCATTACCTGCGCATCTTCGTGCGCAAGCTGCGCCGCAAGATCGAAGCCGATCCGACCCAGCCGCGGATTTTGCTCACCGAGCTTGGCGTCGGCTACCGGCTGGTGTCGCCGGAGCCGTCGCCGGCCGCCGCGGGCGTGCCGGATGCGCCGCCAGTGGTCAAAGCCCAGGGCACAATAGGCGCCCAATAGGCGCCGCGACGCCGCGATCGCGACGCGGCGGCGCCATCATTGCTCGCGCGATGGCTCACAAATTTACCATAGCCGCTTGTTTGGATTTGATTTTTTCCAACTTCGTATAGACCTTCGGCGGCAATACGGCACTTTTGTGATGGCGATCAACTCGGTTTGAACCTTTGCGGCGTAGAACGCGTTTCGGTTCCAGCGCGACAGAGGAGAGAGCGGGGGCCAACCACCCCGGACGTTTCTTGTGTCGCTTATCCGATCGTCAAGACGCGGGCTTGCCCCGCCAACACGCAAAATCAGGGACGGCTGTCATGAACAATCTCAAGACCCGCATCGGCCGGGGCGTGCTCTTCGCGCTCGTGGTCGGCTCTGCCACCCTCGGCGCCACCGGCAGCTTTGCCTTGCCGGCCTATGATGGACTGTGGAGCGTTTCGGTCGTGACCGAAAAGGGCGCTTGCGACCGGGGCTATCGCTACCCGATCCGCATCTCCAACGGCCAGCTGGTCAATGCCGGGGACGCCGGTTTCACCATCACCGGCAAGGTCGGCCAGACCGGCGCCATCACCGTGACGGTGAGCGCCGCCGGCAAGAGCGCCACCGGCACCGGACGGCTCGCCGGCGATCTCGGCGGCGGCTACTGGAACGGCGGCGAGTGCTCGGGCACCTGGACCGCGGAACGCCGCAGCGCGGCGGACTAACGCCTACCCCTCTCCCCTTGCGGGAGAGGACGCCGAGCGCAGCGAGGCAGGTGAGGGCCGTACGCCCAAGCCATGTCCATGCCCGCAAGCCGGCGCCGCCAAGTCCGCGCCGGCAAGTCCGCGCCAGCGTAGGCCCCCCTCACCCTACCCTCTCCCCCAACGGGGCGAGAGGGTAATCATTCTTTCCGCCAAAGGGCCTGCCGCAAGGGAGGAAGGAAACAGCGATTATCCCTCCGCCGCGTCGTCGTCTTCGTCGGCGGCTGCGCTGTCCTCGCCGGCGAGAATCTTCTCCGCGATCAGTCCCGCATTTTGCCGGACCGCCGCTTCGATTTTCGCCGCCATATCCGGATTGGCCTTGAGGAAGGTTTTGGCGTTCTCGCGGCCCTGACCGATGCGCTGGCTGTCGTAGGAAAACCAGGCGCCGGACTTTTCCACCACGCCGGCCTTGACGCCGAGATCGATCAGTTCGCCGATCTTGGAAATGCCCTCGCCATACATGATGTCAAACTCGACCTGCTTGAACGGCGGCGCCAGCTTGTTCTTCACCACTTTCACGCGAGTTTGATTGCCGACCACCTCGTCGCGCTCCTTGATCGCGCCGATGCGGCGGATATCGAGGCGGACCGAGGCGTAGAATTTGAGCGCGTGGCCGCCGGTGGTGGTTTCCGGCGAGCCGTACATGACGCCGATCTTCATGCGGATCTGGTTGATGAAGATCACCATGGTGTGGGAGCGGTTGATCGAGGCGGTGAGCTTGCGCAACGCCTGGCTCATCAGCCGCGCCTGCAAGCCGGGCTGACTGTCGCCCATCTCGCCTTCCAGTTCGGCGCGCGGCACCAGCGCCGCCACCGAATTGATGACCAGAATATCGACCGCGCTGGAGCGCACCAGCGTATCGGCGATTTCCAGCGCTTGTTCGCCGGCGTCGGGCTGCGAGATCAACAGGTCGTCGACATTGACGCCGAGCTTTCGCGCATAGATCGGGTCGAGCGCATGCTCGGCATCGATGAAGGCGCAGGTGCCGCCCTTCTTCTGCGCCTCGGCAAGGCAATGCAAAGCCAGCGTAGTCTTGCCGGAGGATTCCGGCCCGTAGATTTCGACCACCCGGCCGCGCGGCAACCCGCCGATGCCGAGCGCAATGTCGAGGCCGAGCGAGCCGGTGGATACCGTTTCGATATCCATCGCCGCCATGTTCTTGCCGAGCCGCATGATCGAGCCCTTGCCGAAATTGCGCTCGATCTGCGACAGCGCGGCATCAAGGGCCTTCGATTTATCCATGGACGATCCTTCGACGAGACGAAGCGCTGCACTCATGTTCCGTGCTCCTTATGGCCGGGATTTGCAAGAACCGGACTCACCCCAATCGGCCGCCGGTATCGCCCGCTGCGGGCGCCCCTTGGCAATGGCGAAGGCCGCAATGTACATGGTATGTTCTCTGTTCGCAATATGTTCCGATGCGGGTTCGCAAAAATATTTGAAATCACCGCCATTCCAATGGCTTGCGCTGTTCATTCGCTCTGCCGGCGGCGCCGAGGTCTGGCAGCCGATCATTCGCCGGCCCGCGCCGCGGCGATACAACCCCTGGATCGTTGGCCATCATCCGAATCCACAGCACAATGGGGCGGTGGAATATTTTTTGATTCCCTTTCCGAGCGAGCACAGTGGGCGACTGGCTGCTAGGAGAATTCACGCTGCTTGGCATCCATTTTCAAAACTGGATGCTGGTGGTGCTTGTCATCGGGCTGCTCAGTGCGGCCTACGCGTGGTGGCGGGGCGGCTAGCCCGTTCCGGTTGTGCCCACCCTTGATGATGGCGTTCGCGCGTTGATAAGGTCGCGTGCCCTTTGCCTTTCGGGCGCCTATCTCAGCGCATCGGATCGCTGACCATCGGATCGCGACCATGGGATCGATGACAAAGCTCCTGCTTGCGACCCTCGGCTTGGCGACGGCCATGCTGGTTGGCATGCCGGCGAGCCAAGCCGGCACGATCGGCAACGCGCCGTGGTGCGCGGTACAAGATCTCGGCGCCGGCGACGTGGTGTGGGATTGCGAGTACCAGACGGTCGCGCAGTGCCAGCCGGAAGTGATCGCCGGCAATCGCGGCTTTTGCAACGTCAACCCGCGCTGGACACCGCCCGCCGTCGCGCCCCGCCGCTATCGGCATCATCACACGTAAAAGCCTGCCGGCCCTTGCCCGTGCAGCGCCAAGCCCGGCGCAGTCCTGGCCGGTGGTTCCTGGCTGCGATCCTGGCTGCAGTCCTGGCTGCAGTCCTGGCTGCAGTCCTGGCTGCAGTCCTGGCTGCAGTCCTGGCTGCAGTCCTGTCTGATTGACTCCGCCAAACGGCGGTGAAACGCTTTGCCGCTCAATTACAGAAGGCAGGGGGATTTCATGCGCGCAAGCTTGGCGATCGTCGCGCTCGCCGCGGCACTCTCGCTCGGGGGCTGTTTCGAGGGCCCGGCGGGACCGGCCGGACAGCAAGGCGACACCGGACCGCAGGGGCCACCCGGCGTGAAGGGCGATGCCGGGCCGCAAGGTCCGGTGGGCCCGCCCGGCCCGGTCGGCTCCACCGGGCTGCACGCGCTGCGTCAGGAGTGCGGCAGCGGCAACAATTGCGATCTGACCTGCAGCCCCGGCGAGCGGCTTGTCTCGGTGACCTGTCCCGGCGGCGGCACGATTGCGATCACCCGGAACGCCGACATCGACGCGGCGTCGTGCAGCAACAGCCCCGGCCCGGTCCTGGCGCTGTGCATCAAGCCGTGATTCCTCTCCCGCCGCGGGGAGAAGGTAGGATGAGGGCCTGTCCGCCGGGTTCCGAATTGGAGAAACTGGTTGAAGCCAAGGGGTTCTTGCCGGAAAGCTCAGAATTGCGGTGAGGCCCCCTCACCCGCCGCGCTTCGCGCGGGCGACCTCTCCCCGCATGCGGGGAGAGGTTCTGCTCCATGCCCGACATCCTGATCCGCGGCGGCACGCTGTTCGACGGTACCGGCAGTCCCGGCGTCGCCGGCGATCTGGCGATTGCGGCCGGCCGCATCGCCGCGATCGGACCCGCCGCGGCAGGTTCGACGCGCAAGGTGATCGATGCCACGGGCCTCGCGGTCGCGCCGGGCTTCATCGACATCAAGACCCACTCGGATTTCACGCTGCCGATCAATCCGAAAGCCGAGAGCAAGGTCCGCCAGGGCGTCACCACGGAAATTATCGGCCATTGCGGTTTCTCCGTCGCGCCGGTACTGCCGGGCAAGGTCGAGCTCATTCGGGACTATCTGAGCCCGAGCGCGCCCTGGCTGCCGTTTCGCGAAACGAGCTTTCCGGATTATCTGCAGACCTTCCCGGCGACCGCGGTGAATGCCGGCATGCTGGTCGGCCACAACACGCTGCGCCTGATGGTCATGGGCATGGCCGAGCGCGCGCCGAGCGACGCCGAGCTTGGCCGGATGATCGCGCTTTTGGAGGACGCGCTCGCTGCCGGCGCGCTCGGCATGTCGTCGGGCCTGTTCACGCCGCCCGGCTCGTACGCCGAGCCGGCCGAGATGATCGCGCTCGGCCATGTGCTGCGGCGGCATAATGCCGGCTATTTCACGCACTTGCGCGATGAATCAAACAAAGTGATCGAGGCGGTCGCCGAAGCCATCGCGCTGGCGCAGAGTTGCGGCGTGCATGTCGAGATCGTGCATTTCAAATGCTCCGGCATGGACAATTGGGGCAAGGCCGCGCAGGCGCTCGACATGATTGCCGACGCCAAGGCGCGCGGGCTCGACGTCGACTGCGATTGCTATCCCTACGCCGCCGGCTCCAATCCGCTGAAGAACCTGTTGCCGCCATGGGTCCAGGCGGGCGGCGTGGCGGCGATGCTGGCGCGGCTCGGCGAACCGGCGACGCGCGCCAAGATCCGCGACGCCATCGCGCGGGATGGCCTCAACAATTGGGGCCGCATTCCGTCCTGGGAGGCGGTGCAGATCTCGATCTCGCCGCATCTGCCGCAGCATGCCGGACGCACCATCGCGGCGCTCGCCGCCGCGCGCGGCGCCGATCCGGTCGACACGCTGTGCGATTATCTGATCGACGACCAAGGCGCCACCCGCGTGCTGGTGACGTCGATCGCCGAAGACGATATCCGCACGCTGGTGGCCTCGCCGCTGGCGCTCATCGGCTCCGACGGCAATTGCGTCGCGCCCTACGGCACGGTCGGCCAGGGAATGCCGCATCCGCGCTTTTACGGCACCTTCCCGCGCGTCCTGTCGCACTACGTGCGCGAGCAGAACGTGCTGCCGCTGGAGCGCGCCATCCATAAAATGACCGGCGCCACGGCGCGTGCGCTCAAGCTTGCGGACCGCGGCCTGTTGCGCGAAGGTTTCTGCGCCGACGTCGTGATCTTCGATCCGGCGGATTTTGCCGATCGCGCCACCTATGCGGACCCGCACCAGTTCCCGACCGGCGCGCGCACGTCCGTCATCGTCAACGGCACGCTCGTGGTCGAGAACGCGACCCATACCGGGGCGCTGCCGGGTAAAGTGCTGCGGCGCGGTCCAGACGGCGCGGTCGGATGAGCCGCGGCGGACTGCAGGTCAGCCGATCACGCCTCGATGACGATCTTCGGCGCCGCGCGGCTGGCGCCGGCCAGGCCGTCGCGCACCCGCGCGGCGATGTCGCGGTACGCCTTGGCGAGCGGCCCGTCGGGCGCGGTCGCGACCACCGGCTGACCGGCGTCGGAATTCTCGCGAATGACAATGTCGAGCGGCACCTCGCCGAGAAACGGCACGCCGAGCCGCTCGGCCTCCTGGCGCGCGCCGCCGTGGCCGAAAATGTCCGAGCGGGTGCCGCAATGCGGGCAGACGAAGGTGGACATGTTCTCGACGATGCCGAGGATCGGCACGTTGACGCGGCGGAACATGGCGATGCCGCGCCGCGCGTCGATCAGCGCCAGATCTTGCGGCGTCGATACGATGACGGCGCCCTTGAGCGGCACCTGCTGCGCCATGGTGAGCTGCGCGTCGCCGGTGCCGGGCGGCATGTCGACGATCATCACATCGAGCGTGCCCCACTCCACCTCGCGCAGCATCTGGGTCAGCGCCGACATCACCATCGGCCCGCGCCAGATCATCGGCGTCTCTTCTTCGATCAGGAAGCCGATCGACATCACCGGCATGCCATGGCGCACGATGGGCTTGAGACGGGTGCCGCCGGCGGTCTGCGGCCGCTCGCGGATGGCGAGCAGTTTCGGCAGCGACGGGCCGTAAATGTCGGCATCGAGAATGCCGACCTTGAGTCCGAGATCGCGTAAGCCCAGCGCGAGATTGACCGCGAGCGTCGATTTGCCGACGCCGCCCTTGCCGGAAGCGACCGCGATGATGGCCGCCACACCGGGGATGCCGGCCGGCGACCGCGCCGCTTGCCCGCCCGGCGCCGCACCTTGCTGCGGCCGCGCCGCGGCGGGCGGCGGTGTCTGGGGCCGCGGCGCGGCGCCGCCCCCTGCCCCACCCTGGCGCTCGGCGGTCAGCGCCACCATCACCGACTTGATCCCGGGCAGCGCGCGGATGGCCGCTTCGGCACGCTCGCGCACGCCCTCCCAGTCGCGCACCGCTGCGGCGTCGACCGTGATGGAGAAAAACACCTTGCCGTCGCCGGCGACGATCTCGGACAGCGTCCCGGTCGCCGGCAGCGCCGTGCCGTCGGGGGCGGCCACCTTGGCCAGCACAGCCAGAACGTCATCCTTCAATGCCATGCCTTGGCTCCTGCGCCCCGCGGTTGTCGGCCGCGCCAGCCAACGACTACATAGGCCAGCGGCCGTCGCGGTCAATCGCCCGCCCGGTTGACGGGCCGCGGCCAGCCGGCGCATGACCGGTGCCGAATTCATGGAGGAAACAATGGCGAAGGTGGCGTTTGTCGGGCTCGGCGTCATGGGCTTCCCGATGGCAGGACATCTCAAGAGCAAGGGCGGCCATGACGTCACGGTCTATAACCGCACGGCCGCCAAGGCCGAAAAATGGGTCGCCCAGTACGGCGGCAAAAGCGCGCCGACGCCGCAGGCGGCAGCCGCAGGCCAGGACTTCGTGATGACCTGCGTCGGCAATGACAACGATCTGCGCGAGGTGATGCTGGGCAAGGACGGCGTGTTCGCCGGCGCCCGCAAGGGCGCGGTCGTGGTCGATCACACCACGGCCTCGGCCGCGATCGCGCGCGAGCTTCATGCCGAAGCCAAAGCGCGCGGCTTCGAGTTCATCGACGCGCCGGTATCGGGCGGCCAGGCCGGCGCCGAAAACGGCGTGCTCACGGTGATGTGCGGCGGCGACGCGGCGCCGTTCGCGCCAGCCGAGACGGTGATCGCCGCCTATGCGCGCGCCTGCAATCTCCTGGGCCCACCCGGCTCGGGCCAGCTCGCCAAGATGGTGAACCAGATCTGCATCGCCGGCGCGGTGCAGGGCCTCGCCGAAGGCCTGCACTTCGCGATGCGGGCCGGCCTCGACATCGACAAGCTGATCGCCACCATCGCCAAGGGCGCGGCGCAATCGTGGCAGATGGAGAACCGCTACAAGACCATGGTGGCCGGCAAATTCGATTTCGGCTTCGCCGTCGACTGGATGCGCAAGGATCTGAACATTTGCCTCGACGAGGCGCGGCGGAACGGCGCGCATCTGCCGGTTTCGGCTTTGGTCGACCAGTTCTACTCGCAGGTCCAGGCGATGGGCGGCAGGCGATGGGACACATCGAGCCTGATCGCGCTGCTGCAGCGTTAAATCCGGACTCTCAGGGAACTCTTTGTCGCAATAAGGCTTTTCAACCTGCCGGATATCGGCTGACCGCGAGGACGGCAATGCAGGACATCAAATTCCGATTGGTCCATCCCGGATTGCGGCCGCGACGGACCAAGATGGAAATGCCCGGCTGGGCCGGCAAGGCCGAGCCGCGGACCGACGGCTCCCATGAACAGGCCTGGCACTGCGCGCCGTTCAGCGAGGCTGCGCAATACGGCATCGAGGTGTTCTACCCTTACGACAACGAGCTGCATGTCAGGAAGACAGACGGCAAGCTGGTCTTCGACGGCGATTTCGGACCGCCACCGGGCGGCGACCTGCAATGGCCGCCGTTCCGCACCTTCGGCTCGGATTATTACACCCACCAGTTCCTGCTCGATGTGAAAGTCGGAAAGGACTGGGCGGTGCGGACCGAGCCGCATCCGCGGTTCTACACCGACACCACCGACACCGTTCCGATCGCCGTGCCGGCGCTGCTGCGCACCGAGTGGTGGCCGATGATCTCGTTCGTGGTGTTCAAATCGCCGCCGGAGGGAGGCGCCCACATTTTCCGGCCCGGCGAGCCGATGCTGCAGATGTTGATTTTGCCGGTGACGGCGGATTTTACCCTTGTCCCCATGGACGAGGAAGAAGCCGCCGAACGCGAGATGCGCGGCCGGCGTATTCACGCCAGCCGACCGGCGCTGGCGGCGGATTCGACGTGGACGTCAAGCACCGACACCGTGTTCGATGGCACGTATCGCCACCTGCTGCGCGCGGCCAAGGCCAAAGCCCGGGAAACATAAAGAAAAGGGGCGCCCGATGGACGCCCCTTTTCCGACGCCTCGTGGCTGATTACGCCTAGTGGTTGTCGCTATGATGATGGTGGTGGTAATGGCGGCGGGGCGGCACGATGACGACGTGATGGTGGTGGTGATGATGGTCACTCTCCGCCACTTGCTGCGCCGTCGACTTCTCCGCGAGGCGGGCGTCATCGGCTTTCAGCTTGGGTAACGCATTGGCGACCGGGTCGAGCAGATCCCGGTAACTTGTCGCCGGCGCGAGTTCGGTCGACTGGGCCGGCGCCGCCTGAGCACTGGTCATTGTGGTAAGCGCTGCGGCCGCTCCCAGCAGGCCGGCTAGTCTCTTGTCCATAGAGTCCTCCTGAAGAAGTGAACCGTTTTCACTTCACGGGCGATAATCCGCTAGGCGGATGTAAGTTCCCCGACAGTTCCACAGCCGCCAGCCCCCGGCAAGGAAAAAGCAGCTTTCTCCGATCTGAATCGATTGGCGGCTTAGTCGGTCGGCTCGATATGCGCGTTCTTGGCGAGTTCGACGGTCGCCGCGAGATCGTCTTTGACGAACTTGTCGAACTCCGCCACGCTCATCAGGTTCGGCTCGACGCCGAGCCTCGCCAACCGCTCCTTGACCGCGGCAACTTGCAGCGCCGTTTCGGTCGCGTCATGCAATTTGTCAATCACGGCGGGCGGGGTCTGTGCCGGCACCGACAACCCGACCCAAAAGCGAAACACGGCGTCCGGATAGCCCGCTTCCGCGATCGATGGCACGTCCGGCAGCAACGCCGCCCGCTGCGGCGAGCTCACGGCGAGCACGACCAGCTTGCCGCTGCCGAGCGCCGAGGCCGCCGCCGCCAAGGGAATGAAATAAAAATCGATCCGCCCGGCCATCACCTCGGTCAGGCCGTTGTCGCGGAACGGCACATGCCGCACGTCGATGTTGGCGGCGAGCCGGAAGCGCTCGGCGGCCATATGCGACGAGGAGCCGATGCCGGCCGACGCAAAGGTCAGCGTGCCGGGTTTCGCCTTGGCGGCCGCGACCAGGTCGGCCACGGTCTTGAATCCGCTTTGGGTCGAAGCGACCAGCACGTTCGGCTGAACCCCGAGCAACGCCACCGACGCGAAGTCCTTCAGCGGGTTGTACGGCAACTTCTGGTGGAGGACCATTTCGGTCCCCATCGACGACGAGCTGGTCACCACGGTGTAGCCGTCGGGATCGGCTTTGGCGACGTCGGCAAAACCCATCGTGCCGCCGGCGCCCGGCCGCGTCTCGATGACTATCGGCTGGCCGAGCTCGTGGGAGACCTCGTCGAGCACGACGCGGCTGACGGTGTCCGAGGCACTGCCCGCCGGGAATGGACTGATCACTCTGATCGGTCTGCTGGGATAAGCGTCGGCAGCGAATGCCGCGGTCGGGCTGACGGCCGCGATTGCAGTGACAGTTGCCAAGACAGTTGCAATGACAATGGCCGCGCCGATCAGCGCCGCCCCCGGCGCGCGAGCTGCGAGCATCGATACCTCCCTATCACGGGGCTTGAGGCGTCCCCGATAACGGCCCACGCGGCCGGCAAATTCCATGTCCGCAGACTATCAGCTTTCCGGCGCTGCCGTCATAGCGGCCGCATTGCCAAGCTGCGGCGTAAGGTCCTGACCGCACGGCACGCGAGACCGAACAGACCATCGCGTGCGGATTTCGATCGCGCTTACGCTTTGGCGCTCGGCCGTGCCGACACCGCGTCGTGCCAACGCCGCACCTGAGCCAAGTCGTCCGGCACGGCGAGCTTCGAGACCCGCATGAAATCGACCGCCACCATGGCGGTGATGTCGGCGACGGTGTAGGCCGGCCCCGCGACATAGGGCCGGTCTTTGAGTTCGCCATCGAGGAATTGCAGGAATTGGGCGACGCGCGGCTTGTTGGCCTCGCCCCACTGCGGCACCTGCGGATCAACCATCGGCTTCATCGCCGGATGCAAATGCTGGAAGATGCTGGCGACCGGCAGGAACAGGTGAAGCTCGATGCGCCGGCTCCACATCTCCACCAGCGCGCTCTCCAGCGCGCCGCGGCCGAACAGCGGCGGATCGGGCCGCAGCGCCTCGAAATAGCGGCAGATGGCGATCGATTCCGTGATCACGGTGCCGTCGTCGAGCACCAGGGCCGGCACCCGCTGCATCGGATTGATCGCCGTGTAGGCGTCGCTGCGCTGCTGTAATTTACCGAGATCGACCTGTTCGGCCGGAATCTCGAGGCCTTTTTCGGCCAGAAAAATCCGCACCCGCCGCGGATTGGGAGCGCGGCCGCCGTCGTAAAGCTTCATCGCAGATCACCTCCCTATCCTCTTGAGCCGGAAAGCGTAACGCGGCCGGCGTCGCCTCGCCAGAGCCGCGCACGGTCGGCCGCTGCCGGGGGCGGGCGCGGACCGCCAATGTCGGCTTTCCAATTCCGCGGCCGGCGCCGCGCTTTAAGCCTGGTCTTAAGGAATTTGGGCGACTTTTGTCGAGAATTATCCGCGCCATCGGAATGTGATGCCAAGCACGACCAGCGAACAGCGCGATCTTGCTTCGCCGGCCGCGTCGTCTAGTCGGCGGCGGCTCGCCACCCAGCATGTCCGCGAGGCGCGCGACCGGCTGACGTCGACCAGCGGCACCCGCCCGGTATTCGACTATGAATTGCTGCGCCAGTTCGCGCAGAACCGCATTTCCGCGTCTCCCGTCATCCTGCTCCTGGTCGTCACCATCGGGCTCCTGTCGGGCTTGTGGACCGGGGCGCTGTCCTCCGGGGTGTGGACCGCGGGCGCCTTGCTCATCCATCTGATCGTCATTCGCAAATGCCGGCAGTTCCTCGAAGAGACGCCGGGCACCGCCAATCTGCGCTCCTGGCGCATGCGCTTTATTCTGCTCGATCTGTTCTTCGGCATGGCCTGGACCTTCATCCTGATCAATCCGGTCGGCGTCGACGAGCAGGCCTCCACCTTCATGCTGTTTGTCATGCTGCTCGTTGTCGCGATATCGAGCATGCTGGCATCGAGCCTGCCGATCGCGGTGTTCGCACTGACGCTGCCGGTCACCATTGCGATCGCGCTCGATTTCGCCTTCAAGGCGACGCTGCACGACTACATCCTCGCCATCATGGCCTTGACGGCCGAAGGCTACTTCTCGCTGCTGGCTTACCGGCTCTACTCCACCACGCTGGCCACGCTCGAAGCGCGCGCCGAAAAGGACGCCCTGATCGGCGAGCTCGAGCAGTCGAAATCGATTTCCGACGAGGCGCGGCGCCGCGCCGAGGCCGCCAACATCGCCAAGTCGCGTTTCCTGGCGCAGATGAGTCACGAATTGCGCACGCCGCTCAACGCCATCCTCGGCTTCTCCGAGGTGATGAAGGCCGAGATCTTCGGGCCGCACGGCGTTGCCGCCTACAAGGATTATTCCGGCGACATTCATAATTCCGGCGTGCATCTTTTGAATCTGATCAACGAGATCCTCGATCTGTCGCGCATCGAGGCCGGCCGCTACGAGCTCAACGAGGAAGCCGTCTCGCTCAATCGCGTGGTCGAGGATTGCCACCATCTGTTGAAGCTGCGCGCCAGCAACCGCGGCCTCACCATCCACGAAATGTTCGAGCCCGACTTGCCGCGGCTGTGGGCCGACGAGCGCGCGGCGCGCCAGATCTGCCTCAACCTTCTGTCCAACGCGATCAAATTCACCCCGCAGGGCGGCGAGATCTGGCTCAAGGTCGGCTGGACCGCATCCGGCGGCCAGTACATGAGCGTCAAGGACACCGGGCCGGGCATTCCCGAGGAGGAGATCCCGGTCGTGCTCGCCTCGTTCGGACAGGGCTCCAATTCGATCAAGTCGGCCGAACAGGGCGCCGGCCTCGGCCTGCCGATCGCCAAGAATCTGATCGACCTGCACGGCGGAACGTTCGCGCTCAAGTCGAAGCTGCGCATCGGCACCGAAGTGATCGTGACCTTCCCGCCGGAGCGCGTGATGTCGGCGCTCGGCCCGATTTCCCAGGGCGCCGCGCCGCTCCAGCCGAAATCGCAGTCCGATGTCTCCTCGCCGGTCGACGAACGAGCAGGACGTGCCAGGAGGGCGTCGTTCAGCTCCGGGTAGCCGGTTTGGCTTCGGCATGCCGTCCCCCCGGCGCAGCGGGGATTGCGTTGCCGCATTTGCCGATTATGGTGCCTCGCGATTGCTGCCGAATCCCGCCAATGGCCAACACCGCCGACCCCAGAACCCACACCGAGACCCCGTGCACGCGCGTCTGCGCGCTCCACCCGACCGCCGGGCTGTGCGTCGGCTGCGGCCGTTCGCTCGACGAGATCGCGCGCTGGACGGACCTCGACGACGCGGCCCGCCGGCTGATCATGGCGCAATTGCCGGCGCGCCTTGCGGCGATGGCCGGGGCCCACTGCGCGCCGGCGCCGGCGTAGAAGGATCGCACCGGTGCGCTCGCGGCTATTCTGGCTTCTGCTGCTCGGCCTGGCGCTCGCGCTCCTGGTGCTGTACGCGCGCAACGACGCGGGCACGGTCGGCCCATTGACCGCGGGGGAATTTGGCTCGCTGGCCTACCAGCTCATTGTGCTGGTGTTCCTCTGCGGCGTGGTGCTGACCATGTTCCGCGAACGCTTCGCGCAGGCGATTACCACGGCCCTGCTGTGGGTCGTGGTCGGCCTGGCCCTGGTGGTCGCCTACTCGTACCGCTTCGAACTGCACCAGGTTGCCGACCGCGTCATGGTCGTGCTGGTGCCCGGCCATGTCGTCACCCACGGCCGCAGCGTCGAGATCGGGCGCACCAATTCCGGCGACTTCGATGTTTCGGCGCAAATCAACGGCGCCCGCATCGCCATGGTGCTCGATACCGGCGCCAGCTCCGTGGTGCTGACCCGCAACGACGCCAAGGCCGCCGGGCTGCCGCTCGAAGTGCTCGAGTACACCGTGGCCATCGAGACCGCCAACGGCCGCACCCGCGCCGCGCCGGTGACGCTCGATCGCATCGCCATCGGCGGGCTCGAGGAACGCTCCGTGGAGGCGCTGGTGGCGCAGCCCGGCCAGCTCAAGACCAGCCTTCTTGGCATGAGTTTCCTCAACCGCCTGCAAAGCTGGGAAGTCAGCGGCGATCGCCTGCTGCTGCACGGCTACCCGTAGGGCGTCACTCGTAATCCGCAGTGCGTGCCTTCGAGGTCGAGCAGACATTGCGATTTCACCATTTCCGCCTCCGCCGACGACCCGACGGCGAGATTGAGGGCGCCCTCGAATTTGCTAACGTCCTCGCCGTATTGGAGGGGTTGATGGTAGCGGATTCCGAATACGCATCGGTTGCCGATCAGAGAGCCAAAATCTTCATTTCCTACTCCCGCAAGGACTTTGCCTTCGCTGACCGACTTGAATTTGCGCTGAAAGCGCGCGGTTTCGAACCGCTCATCGATCGCACCGAGATTTACGCGTTCGAGAATTGGTGGGCCCGCATCCAAGCCTTGATCGGCAAGGCCGATACCATCGTGTTTGTGCTCAGTCCTGACGCGGTAGCTTCCGACGTATGCAAAAAAGAGGTCGCATTTGCGGCATCGCTGAACAAACGTTTTGCGCCGATCGTCTGGCGAGCCGTGGAGGCGAATGCCGTACCGGAGGCGTTGCGCCGGTTGAACTTCATTTTCTTTGACGACGACCGCGGTTTCGATCTGAACGCCGATCGGCTTGCCGAGGCGTTGCGGACCGACATCGCGTGGATCAGGCAGCACACCGATTTCGGAGCACAGGCCCGACGCTGGGCCGCTGCTGGTCGCCCGGGACCGCGCGGGTTACTGCTGCGTTCTCCGGTACTGGAGGAGGCGGAGCGCTGGATTGCCTCGCATCCGCGCAACGCGCCGGCGCCGACCGAGGAGGCGCGAGCGTTCGTCACCGAGAGCCGGCGCGGCGCCACCCGGCAGCGACGGCGCTTACAGGCGCTGTCCGGCGGAGCCGTATTCGGCGTCGCCGCCGGCCTCGCCGCCTGGCTGGAACATGATGACCTGACGGACTACTGGCGCTGGGTGAGCATCACGCGCCCCTACATACAGGCCGAGGTTCGACCCTATGTGCTGACGCCAGCGGCCGAGCGGGCGCTCAACCCGATGGATTCCTTTAAGGAGTGCGCGAAGGATTGCCCGGAGATGATCGTTGTCCCTGCGGGGTCATTCATGATGGGCACGCCCGCAACTGCCAAGACCCATGGCAGCGAGGAAGAACCGCAGCATCATGTCAAAATTGCTCAGCCCTTTGCGATAGCCAAGTTCGAGCTGACGTTCGCCGACTGGGATGCCTGCGCCACCGTCGGCGGCTGTGATCCTCATATCGACGACAGCGGCTTTGGGCGCGGTCTCCAGCCGGTCATCAACGTCACATGGGGCGATGCGCAGCGGTATGCGGCATGGCTATCGAAAATGACCGGCAAGTCCTATCGGTTGCTCTCCGAGGCCGAATTCGAATATGCGACGCGCGCCGGAACGCACACGCGATATCCATGGGGTGACGAGGTCGGCACGTTGAATGCCAATTGTTATGGTTGCAGCAGCGCCTACGGAGGCCAACAACCTGCTCCGGTAGGCGGCATTGTTGATGATCTCTTTGTCAGTTCGTTTCCTCCCAACCAATTTGGGCTCTATGACACGGTTGGCAATGTGTGGGAGTGGGTCGAGGACTGCATCCACAAAAACTACGACGGCGCACCAGACGATGGCTCGGCGTGGACTGCAGGCGGCAATTGCAGCGACCGTATGGTCCGCGGTGGTTCCTGGAGCGTGCCTGCCGCGTACGTGACGTCCGCCTCCCGCACCTGGCACCCCACGGACGCTCGGTTATACGATCTCGGTTTCCGGATCGGCCGGACGCTTTCCGCCGGAGCCGGTGCGACTGCGGCCGCGCCGGGCGCGCGCTAAGCGTTCAAGACCGTTCAGGAGCGCAACCAGAGTCCTGCATCGCGATCCGGTACCGCGGCGTGCTTGAGGATGACGGAACTATCGAACCTCAAAGCATGCTGACCAGGAAGCGCAGCGAGATCAGCAGCAGGAAACAGCTCAGCGCGATCTCGAGCGCGCGCCGCGACAGCCGGTGGGCGAGCCGCGCGCCGTACGGCGCCATCAGGCTCGATACCGGCGCCATCACCACGACGCCGATCAGCGAGACGAAACCAAGCGACAGCGGCGGCAGCAGCGCCTGGTGCGGCCATCCGGCGACGATGTAGCCGAGCGTGCCGACGATGGTGATCGGCACGCCCAAGACCGGACGAGGTCGCCACCGCATTGTGGATCGGCTTGCCGTAGAGCGTCAGCACGATGTTCGACAGCGAGCCGCCGCTCACGCCCATCAGCGAGCCGGCTAGCCCGATGCCGAAACCGTAGAGCCGCATCAGGCCGGGGCCGGGCAAATCGGCGCCGAGATTCCAGCGATCGCCGGCGACCAGAAATTTCGTCGCGATGAAACCGGCGATCAGCACGAAGGCGAGCTTGAACACCGCGGCCGGCGCGAACGCCGCGATCGCCGCGCCGCAGGCGACGCCGAGCACGGCCGGCAGCGCCCACAGCCGGATCACGCCCGGCACCACAAGACCCTTGGCCCGATGGGTGAGATAGGACCGGATCGTGGTCGGCAGAATGATGGCGATCGAGGTGCCGACGCAAAGCTGCATGCGCACCTCGTCGGCCACGCCGATGACGCGGAACACCTCGTACAGCACCGGCACGATCACGGCGCCGCCGCCGATGCCGAACAGCCCGGCAAGAAGCCCGGTGATCACGCCGCCGATGACGATGGCGAGCGCGAGCCAGAGGATTTCGTGCAGGCCGACGCCGAGCAGCATTTTGGCTTGTCGTTCTTTCCGGGAGGCGTTAGGCGGCGATGTGCGCCAATTCCCGATCTCTGTCCAGAACGCCGCCGAGGTCGCCGCCCGCGACGCCGCCGTCCGCCACCAAGGCGAGCGCGGCGGCGAGCAACTCCGCGCCGGCCTGCGGCGTTGCCGCGGCACTGGCGAGCCGGCGGCGGTAGGCCCGCGCCCCCGGCACGGCACGAAACAAGCCGTGCAAGTGCCGGGTGATGGCATGCAGCCGCGTACCCTCCGCCAGTTCGCGTTCGATGTAAGGCGTGAGCGCGGCGGCCGCCTGTTTCGGCGACGCGAAGAGAGCCGCCTCGCCGAATATCAGCGGATCGACGGCCAGGAGCCGCCACGGCTCCTGATAGGCAGCGCGGCCCATCATGACGCCGTCGAGGTGATGAAGATGCGCCGCGGCTTGCTCGACACTGCCGACGCCGCCGTTGAGCACGACCGTCAGCCGCGGATGCGCGCGTTTAAGCCGGTAGACACGGTCATAATCCAGCGGCGGAACTTCGCGGTTCTCTTTGGGCGACAGCCCTTGCAGCCAGGCCTTGCGGGCGTGGACGATCAGCGCGTCGGCGCCAGCCCGCGCAACCGCCTGGGTCAAACTCTCGAGCGCCTCCTCCGGATCCTGCGCGTCGATGCCAAGCCGGCATTTCACCGTGACCGGAATCGAAACCGACGCTTTCATCGCCGCCACGCAGTCGCCGACCAGCGCCGGCTCCGCCATCAGGCAGGCGCCGAAGCGGCCGTCCTGCACGCGGTCGGACGGGCAGCCGACATTGAGATTGATCTCGTCAAAACCGATGTCGGCGGCGATGCGCGCACACGCCGCGAGCGCGCGCGGCGCGGCGCCGCCGAGCTGCAGCGCGACCGGATGCTCGGCGGCATCGAAACGCAGGAGCCGCGCCCGGTCGCCATGCAGCACCGCGCCGGTCGTGAGCATCTCGGTATAGAGGAGCGCCCGGCGCGTCAGCAGGCGATGGAAGAACCGGCAATGCCGGTCGGTCCATTCCATCATCGGGGCGATGCAAAAGCGCCAGGGGCTGATTTTACTGACTTGTTGCGATTTCCATCGGCACGGCCACGCCGCTCACGAATGGGTTGAAAAAAACGAGGAGAACGGCCCCGCTTCACGGTGAAAGACCTTGATACGTACTACGGCATCTTCTCCGTTGGCCATGCCCATGATACAACGCGGCGGCGCCTTGCATCATCATAAAAGGGGGGTGATGCCAATGCCGCTGGTCAACTGTCGTGAATGTGGCCACCGGTAAGCGAAAAGGCACCCGCCTGTCCCTCCTGTGGAGTGCCTCTACCAACTTACTATGATCCGGCTCAAAATTCGGCCCGGCAAAAAAGCAGGGGGCGTGCTCTCTATTGGTCTTTTTTTGTTATCGGTTGTCGCGCGATCATTGCTGTGGCTGCCATCAGTCATCCCTTCGGGCCAAGTACTCTGGCACATCGACCACAGCGGCGGACCAGCACGAAAGCGCGGCGCCGCCCGACCGGGTTGAGGTGGGCAAAATAGCCTATATGAAACCTTCCCATCTGAACTACCAAGCCTGCATCAGTCGCAGACCTCCACAGCTACTAAGAACTAAACCAGACTGACGCCATTGCCGCCGGGACGTTTTCAATTCAACATGCCTGTACGCGACTTAGCTCCGGGAGCAAGGTCACGGTTGAGGATTGGTCGTGGAGGGGCGATTTCTGCGTGCGCCAGCACGGCGACCCAGATTGCGTGTGGGTTGACCAGTACTTTGTCGAAACCGCGTCCGCCTATGCAAAGGACAAAGCAGATTGGGACAGACAAAGCGCTGATGCGATATCGACCTTGAAAGCGGTCAGCGAACAGTTCGACCGCGACCATCCAGAGTGCAAGAACTACAAGACGAACTCTCACCTACCGAAATACTGCTACTGACCTCCCGCATAGGGCGTAGACTCGTCTCTGCTGACTCGCAGACCTCAATGAGTGGCGCCGCACGCCTTTATCCAATCGTTTATCGCCTTCTCGGCTTCACCGCTGGACTGATATGCGGTTCCGAAAACTCTCGTATTGGTAGGCTTCTGGTCTTGTTCTACGATGGAGCACACGTTGGTCGCAGAATTCAGAACGACCCAATAGTTAGCGGCGAATGCCGGCGTCACCAGGGCGATCAGGATGATTCCGCTCGAAAGCTTTTTCAGCATTTGGGGATACCCACCGCCTGCGCCCCTGCTCCATAAACGAACTTCGTCTAATGTGTTCCTGACAAATCCACGATCCAAACTGCGTTGCATTGTCGCGCGGAGAGATCGCCAATAACCGCAGTCTACGCTGCACATAGCCGCGAATGCGCTTCCGGATTTTTTTCCCGGCCCCCGCCCAGCCTGAAAACCGGCTTGCAATGCGGCCTTCCGCCTTGCGGGCTCATGCGAACGTTAGTCTAACGCGCCTCGACGGCAATGCGATCGGCGCCGGATTGATCCTGCACGGCGACGATACCATCCCCGCGAGGGGATGGGGCAGAGGGCGCCGAGCCCGGATGTACGGCCGCGCGCCCTCTGCCCCGTTTTTCGCCGGTGATTTTCCACTTGTGCCACGCGCCTGCGCCTCGGCTGTACGGAGCTCGGCTGGTCATCGCGAAAATCGATCGGCTAAGCCGTGACGCGCATTTCCTGTTGGGGCTCGAAAAGGCTGGCGTCGACTTCACCGCGGCCGACATGCCCAACGCCAATAGGCTGACGGTCGGAATCATGGCCATGGTCGCCGAGGAAGAGCGCCGCATGATCTCGGCGCGCACTAAGGCCGCCTTAGCGGCTGCAAAGAAGCGCGGTGTGAAGCTGGGCGGTTACCGCGAAGGTGCGAAGCTTACTCGCAAGGCCCGCCAAGCCGGCAGCGCGGCCGTGGCACGCGTTGCCGCGGAGAGGGCCGCGGGGATATCGCGCCAGTTGTTGCGGAGCTACAGGCGGCCGGTTCTACGTCGCTACGGGCCATCGCAGCGGGCCTGAATGACCGCGGCATCCCTACAGCGCGCGGCGCTGGCACGTGGTCGGCGACGCAGGTCGCGCGCGTGCTGGCGCGGCAGTAAGCCGGTAGAGCTGACTCCGGATCACATGATTTCGCGGCTATGACCAATACCCGTCTGTACTTGGGCGCCTTGGAGTACGCAGATACGGTTCAGATTCCAATTCCGAAACTGTGATTTGGAATGAACGCGCGTTAACGGTCCAGACGCAAAACAGCCCAAGTTCCAAGCGACGTTTGGCGCATCGTCTGGACACAGACCCTGACACAAAGGAGCGATCAATGAAGCGTGTGCTTTTGATTGCAACAGCCGTTGCGGCATTGATGCCGGCAGCGGCCAACGCCGGCGGCTGGGGCCATGGCCCGAGCTTGGGACAGGCCGGCAAGATCGTCCACCAAGCCGGCGTCGACGTTGGCAACGGGGCCAAAGCCGTTGTCAAACCGCCGATCCCGGCGATCGTCGCCGGCGCTGCCGTCATCACCATCTGCGCTGCGACCGCCGGCGCCTGCGCAATCGCTTTCTAGCCTAGCCAACTAGGCGCAGCCTAAAGACCGCAAAGCCCCTCTCGAGAGGGGCTTTGTCGTCTCTACGGTTAGGCAGCCGCGAGGACAGCTTGCCGCGCGCAGTCCTCGAAATAACGCACCAGAGACTACCGGTACGATCCTTTCCAGGTCGGTGGCCGGCAACATTCAACGTCAGAGCGATGCAAATCTTTATCTTTTTGAGGACCTCAAACGGCCGCCGAGAATGCCGAGTACACCCTCTCCCGCGCTCTTGAGAGAGCGTTCAGCGTTTCGTCCGATATATCATTATTGTGAGCCCTTCCTTTGTAGGTCACACAATAAGTGCGATCATATAGGTTGTCGGAAAACTGATGATATCCGCCTCGGTCCTTAACTTCGATAGTCACGCGGCCAAAGCTCAATTTCCACGGTCCTGTGATAGAATGAATTCTTCTCTCCATTGGAGTGGCCGAAAAATCCGCGGCATGGCCTACTACATGGCGAATGGCATCGTACTCCGGAAAAGTTGCCGCAAATGATCTTCTGGCTAGTCTGATCCTTGTGTGATCTACAACGGCGTTTAGCGTCGGGCAGCCCCTTAGACCCGCGGAGACCGCAGCGAGTGCTTGTCCAAAATGATAAATCGCGAGGGCGCCGTCTCGCGCCGCCATCCTTTGCCATCCGGACAGTGTATTCGTCAAGGAATCGAGATCGGCGAAACTCAGTTGCCCAACTTCAACTTGCCCAACGAGGGCAGCATTTTCATGTTGACTGAGATCGAATAGCATCAACGCTAACTGGAATTGCCGCTCGTATCGCCCTAAAGACGCCAAAAGATCGACTACGTGTGGGAGCGCTTCTTGTTCGCCGGACGGGATTGGATCACGCGCAATTTGCGGCGGTCCAATCGCATAGTTCGTCGAGGGCACAATAATGGGCACAGGATCAAGTCCGGAGCACGCTTCCACCCAATCTTAGCGCACCTGGCTTCAACTCACAGGCGGGCGGTCGGCGGGCGGCCATCCTGGTCGCGTCCGGTGAGCAATCCCTGACGAAAGCTATGCCAAGCGTTGTCATCTCAAATAACCAATGTCCAACTTGCATGCCTGTCCACGCCCCGCATCAAATACGAGGCGCCGAATGTCTATCAGGCGCTCGTGTCTCAGAATTTCCAATGACGTGTATCTCGATCCTCCAGGCCTATAATCGGTGTAAAAATAAAATGAGTGGTTGCTTACAACAGATGCGTGGATATGTCCGCCATAGGCCGACGCTAGGCGCGCGACCTCACGTCAGGAAAAAGAGGCCCGGTTTCGCGCCGGGCCTCAGTGCAATACACGAAATTTACGGCCACACGACCGGCTCCGCCCGCCGCCATTCCTTGAGCTGAGATATCAGCGCGGCGATATCGTCTGCCACTTCCAAGTCAAGGCGGGCACGATCGCAAGGATTTTGAGATGGGCAATCACGTCGCATCGTCACCGTTCGGCGCCTCGATAATTGCATCTTCCGCGTCTCGCCATTGCCCTAACAAGTTGCCGTATTCGGCGTTATGCTCATTTTGGGCAGTGTCGCCCTTGTTCTCAAAGAGGCGGTCGTAACGCTGGCCGGCCTCGTCTTTGTTTCGACGAAGTGACAGACAAGGCTTGGTAAGTTTGCGGACTTGGTAGTTCAACATTTTTCCCTCCATTTTTCAGGCGCAGAAGCGCCGCGCCGAAAGAGAAGCATCGATCACACGATGATTCAAACCGCACCCAGTGCGGTTATTTGATAAAAATGACCGCATCAGTTTTGTATCGATCACACGACGTTGCTCCGCTGGCGAGCGCACGACCTTTGCCCGATCGCGGGTCTGCGACGTCCGGTCACACCCTACGCACACAGAAGTTCTGGTCCGCCGCCGGGGTGACCTGTGCCGGCGCCATGGACAGCGCCTCCTTGCAGCGGATCTATATTCGCGCGCCCGCGGCTGCGGTTTGGTTGGCGCGCGCGCCCAAGAGGGGGAAAAACCATGTTCGGGAAGTTCTGGCGACGCAAGGCGATCAAGCCCCGATGGCAGGTACTTGATGAAATGCAAGCGGCGCTGAACCAGGTCGTCGATGAGGCGTCTACGCAATCACGTGTCGCCGCTCGCATCGCTGACGGCTCGAAAAGCACGCCCAAGCGATCCGGCCGATTTCGCGATCGTCGCGCCCATCTAGCACCGCCTTTTCAGTCGAGTATCGCATGAAGACGCTTTCATTTCGATGGCGAATACGACGGCCTTGCGGCGATTCCCGTCGAGCTGGTCTGCCGCGACTACTTCGTCACCTGACCGTGGAAAAGTTCTGCGCAAGGTGCCGGCTGGCGAGATCAGCATTCCAGTGGTCCGCATGGAGGGGAGTCAGAAGGCTGCCAAGGGCGTTCACGTTACCGATCTCGCGGCATATCTCGACAAGCAAGCAGAGGCGGCGCGCAAGGAGCGCGAGCAGCTTCGAGGCGCCGCATAGGGGCGTCTCGGTTCTACATTCAGTCCTACATCAAAATCGAAAGCGCAAAAAGCGACGAATTATGGGCCTGATTGGACAGTCGACAATTTCAAGATGGCACGCCGAAACACACAAAGCGAAAATCGGCGGCGTTTGGCGTCGACAGCGCACTCGCAGAGGGCCAGGGGTGTTAGTAGTGGGCGGAGCGTTTGGCCCCTTGCCTTTGGGCTTCGCGATGAACATCGCGTTCGCCCGGAAAAGTCCAATCGCGTGTGTTGGAGTAGTACGCTGCGAAACGCGGCTACCGCCAAACGAAGGTGGGAACGCGACATTGTTCGCCGGCGTACGCTTCGAAAGTGGGCCGGGACGGCGTTTGGTACAGCACGGCTTGTCGAACTCGCCTTAAGTGCTGATGACGCTTTGCTTTTCCGCTCGATCCGTCCATTCCATCATCGGGGCGACTGACAAACGCCAGTGCCGACTCTGCGGAGCTACTTGTGATTTATCAGTCATTTAACCAACTTCAGTTTTGGCGCATTTCGTACCGTTTTCGGCTCGTTTTGACCCATTTCCCCTGCCGCGGTACGACGGCGTCGTACTTTTACGACTTTATGTCGTACCGCAAATAGCCGACAGGACGGACTCGGTTACGACAGGTACGATAGGTACGATAGGTACGACAAGGGACAAGTTGAACGGGCCTTTTGGCGGCCAATCGCGTCTATTGGTGGCCCTAACGACCACGCCGCGATTGTCGTAATGCTTGGCCTGGTAAGGGAAGGTGCGACGCGGCCGTTGATTGATTGGCGGCAATCAAAAATCTAGCACTGGTCAATCCGTCGAATAAGTTCGCGTGCGAATTGAGAAAGTGTCTCGTCGCGCGCGCCCATAATCACAATGCGATCGCTACGACGGGCCAGTCTGACAAGGGCGTCGCCGCAGGCGCTCGCGTTCCGGAAATGCAAAGGCCTTTCGACCACGCCGTTCAATTTCACATATAACTTCGCGACTTCCAACGCTGCGATCAACAGTGCCGCCGAAATATACCGGCTCGGGCATGATCAGAACGTCCTCGTCGCGCAGCCCACTTACAAAACAGTCCACCAGGGCGTCCTTCATTAAACGAATCGGGCCATAGCCATGGGGTTGAAACATCACCAACAAGCGGCCGGGAAACGCGTGCAGTGTTTTGAGCGTTGCCGAAATCTTGTCGGGATTGTGGGCAAAGTCGTCAATAATGGTTATCTCATTCGCAGTGCCTACAATTTCTAATCGCCGGCGGATGCCGCTGAACTCACCCAGATGGGTCACTGCCTCACCGAGGCTCACGCCACATGCCTGCGCGACGCTCAGCGCGGCGAGAGCGTTGGCTACATTATGAAGCCCTGGAACTTTCAGCGTCAAATCGGAAGCCTCGCCCGAATCGCGCGCCTTTACTTGAAACGCGATACCAGTCGGCGACTGGACCGGAGCAGAGGCGATGAGATTGGCTGGTGCGGCGCCCAGACTGTAGGTTACTACCTGTCCCGGCTTCAATTCGGCTGCAAGGGCCGCCGTTTCCGCGTTATCGAGATTCAGCACTGCTATCCGCGCCCCGGCGATGAAGCCGCGGAACAGGGTGCGCAGCTCATCGAGCGACTTGTGGTCGAGCGAGATGTTGTTCACGACCGCAACCTGCGGCTCGAAATATGCAATCGAGCCGTCGCTCTCGTCCACTTCACTGACGAAAATGTCACCGTCACCGACGCGGGCGCTGGCAAACGGGCTGCCCGGCTCGATGTAATTCTTCATATCTGCACCATTCATAATCGTTGGACTTCTTCCAGCGCGGTCCAGAATCCACCCGATCATGCCCACAGTGGTAGACTTACCGCTCGTGCCGGCGATGCCGACGCTCAGGGCAGCGCGATTGAAGAGTTGAGCAAGAAGTCTGGCGCGGGTGGTGACAGCGGCACCGATACGACGCGCGGCCTGCACGTCGGGAACCGACTCCTCGACGGCTGCGGAGGTGACTAAGATTTGGCTGTGGCGGCGAATACCGCTGCCGTCCTGCGGATGAAGCAGCACACCGCGGGCGCGGAGAAAATCAAATCTTTCGGCATTTCGTCCCTGATCGAGGGCGCGATCAGAACCCTCGACCCGTCCGCCCCTCGCTTGGATGATCAATGCGAGGGGCGTCATGCCGCTACCGCCAATGCCGCAGAAAAAGTAGTCTCCAAGTTGCTGCATTGGCAAAATCTACAAGCATTGCCGATGCGGGACAACTCAATCGAGGCGCTGAATGAGCAGAGGGAGATGCAAGATTGGCGTCGTCGCGCCGGCTTCCCGCATGTCTCCGGACGTTGCCATGAGAGTGCCGGCGTTGGCCGAGCGTCTCTACCCGGACCGCGCGCCCGAGATCGTCTTTCACCCGCAGTGCTTTGCGTCGCACGGACATTTCGCGGGCGACGACGAAACGCGGGCGTCGGCCTTTCTCGACATCGCCAACGATGAGAGTTACGACGCCGTGTGGTTTGCGCGCGGCGGCTACGGCTCGTGCCGGGTGGTCGAGTCGATCATGCGCGGGTTGACGGAGACGTCAAAGCGAAAGGCTTACGTGGGCTACAGCGATGCCGGCATGCTGCTCGCCGCTTTGTACCGCGCGGGGTTCGAGGCTGTGGCGCACGGTCCGGTGGCGCAGGATATCCTTCGGGACGCGGGGGACTCGGCCGTTGCGAGAGCACTCACCTGGATGATCGATCGTGCGCCCGAGGCACTAGAGCCAACAGTCGGCGGCGCGAAGAAGACGGCGGCGTTTAACATGACGGTGCTCAGCCACCTGCTCGGCACTCCGCTGGAACCCGACCTCGACGGACACGTGCTCATGTTGGAGGAGGTGGGAGAGGCGATCTACAGAATCGATCGATCGCTGTTTCACATCACCAGCAACGCCAACGTCCGACGCGTTTTAGGCATCATGCTCGGTCGTTGCAGTAACGTCACACCGAATGAACCAGACTTCGGAATGAACGAAGAGGAGATCGCCCAATATTGGTGCCGGAGGGCCGGGATTCCCTGGCTGGGACGCGCCGATATCGGGCATGACACTAATAACAAGATCGTACCCTTCGGTGCTTGGCTATGACGCCCATACGCAAGTGGCCATGAGCACATGATCGATTTCCGATTACAATTGGCAACGATACTGTGCGCGTTCGGTTCAGGGTCCAAACTCGGTCCTTCGGCGAGACCGGCCTGATTTTCCGGTTTGATATTTGAATTAACCCGGGCAGAGCGGACAAGCCCTGCCCTACCAGGCTTCGGCGGATCTTAGCCGTGTAGGACCTTTGGAGCAGCACGTCGCGATTGAGGGAGAAATGGACTAGCCTCGCGCCGACCGCGAGGTCTCAGTTTTGACCCTGAGCGACCGTTTACTGCGGGACTGCGGCGCAACGCGGCATGTGCAGCGTCTCGTCTGGCGCCCCTGGGCAGCTTCGATCGTCGGTTCACTATGCCCGCAAGCCAAGCGCTTACTTCTGCCGCGCTCTCTCGTACGGATAGATCAGAGTTCCGGTCTTAGCCTCGGGCGGCCAGACGATTGGCTGTGCCGTGCCGTCACGGAACTGATCGAGATTGTTAGGTTGCGCGTTCTGAACCTGTGTCCAAACCATGCGCGACTTCGACCATTCGCCGTCCACGCCGAACGAAAAGTCGCCCGACACGGTTTTGAAGCTAGCCTTGTGCATGTACGCGGCAAGCTTGTCCTGATCGAGGCTCTTTGTCTCAGTCACCGCCTGCGCTAGCACCTGGCCAGCCGAATAGGCGAACGGGCCCCAGGCAAAGCCGAGCGGATCGATGTGGGCGGCCGCGGCCCTCTCTCCATAACGTGTGAGAAAATCAGGGGCGCTGGCGATCTGCTTGGCCAATGCCGCCGGGAAGTTCTCACCGGTGATGAGCCCATTGGCAATCGGCCCGAGTTGGATCTTAATCGGCGTCACCAGCATGCCGATCATCGCGCCGCCCATCATCTTCGGCGAGAGCCCGATCTCGTCGGCAGCGCGGATGATGCCGACGTTATCCGGCGGGTACGCTCCGATATAGACGATGTCCGGATTGGTTGCCCGCACGGCCCGGACTACGGGTCCAAAATCAGTCGTACTTGGTGGATAGCTCTGGTCGTAGATCAGATCGAAACCGTGCTTCTTGATCTGGTTGCGCGCGCCGGCCGCGGCACTTTGGGCAAATTCGGCGTCGGCTGCCAGTATGGCTACCGTCTGCGGCTTCGGCTGTTGCGCCGCGGCCAAGTCAAAGAAGCCAATTGAGAACGCATCCACGCCCTCCGGCCCTGTCGACACCATCGAGAAGTATCTCGGGTAGTGGAATTTATCGTTGATACCGATTGCGGTGAAGCTGATCGTGAGCTTGTTGTTCTGCATGATGGTCGGCATCGCCGGCGCGACGAAGTTGGTGCCGTAGGGGCCGAGTAACAGATCGACTTTGTCGACCGTGATCAGCTTGGTGTAGATGGTCGGCACGTTGGCGGGCGCGCTCTGATCGTCGTAAATCACGAGCTCGACCGGCCGGCCGAGCAGCCCGCCCTTGGCATTGATATCGTCTCTCCAGAGGTCGAGTGCGGTGTTGACCACCTTCGACGGTGACGCCCCTGCGCCGGTCAGTGCGAGACTCATGCCGATTCGGATCGGATTGCCGCTCTGTGCGAACGCCGCCGAAAACAAGCCAAGTCCGACAACGAGTGCGGCGCCAAGGATGCGTAGCGTATTGCGGCAATAGCCCATCATCACTTCCTCCCTTTATGCATTCCAAAAACGATCTTGATCCTCGTTGGGACCACGTTTACGACGACGCTTTATCGCGTCGATTTCTCTATTTCGGGATATGCTCCGACGCATTAATGGGCATGCTTTCTATACTTGCTGTGCCACCGCGCGATGGAGCCGGATCAAGTCCGGAATGGTCTCCGGTGGCCGTCGTCCAAAGCCGCATTCGGTCGCGACGCCAAAATCCGATACGAACCGTTTCGCTGCCGTAGCCCGGCGCTTCGCACCTTCGATCCCATCCGTAAGATGGACGAGACCGAGATAAAGTTCGGTACCTGACTTGAGCTTGAGATTGCGTAAAGGCGAAAAATACCGAATCGTCGAAGCGATCACGCGGCACCGGCATATGCAGCCAAGTGATCGTTCGGGGAATTGCAGTTGCGAGGCGGTGATACACATCAATCATACGACCCATATCGGTCGGTTCCCGAACATGCTTATGGCCAGGATCGCCGTAGCAAAGGTGAATGCCCAGCTCCACATCGTGGGGAACCCGATTACCCAGTCGTGCGAACGCATCCACCAGTTCATCGATAGGATAGTCTTTTTGGAGTTCGGGCACTTCGAGGAGCGTGTGCATTTCCGTAGCGATGTCGAGTTGGATAGCCAGATCGCCATGGGATATCGTGCGGGCAATCTCATCGAGTTCTTCTAACAGTCGCTGCTCATAGAGCGGCCAAATCCGCCGAACCTCAGAGGCTATAAAGAAGGCATATACGACCGCGAGCGGCGTGGGTAAGCAGACCTGAAATCGCACCCCCGAAGGGATCTTGCCGTGTGCTTGCAGCCGCTTGAAGATTTTGTAGGACTCGAGAGCGTTGTCGGCGTAGCCAAGGCGGCCGAATTTGACGTCTTCCAGCTTCTGTCCTTCCTTGATCTTGTATCTCGGGTTCCTGATGCCGCCTTGGAGTTGCCGTTCGCCGCCGACCTCCAAGCCCTGCGCACTCTTCATCGTTTCGCTTTGGCAAACGATCCACAACGACCGGGGACCGGTTTCGCCATCGGGAATTCGCTTGATAAGCTTGCCCAACTCCGAGCTTATCGCTTCAAAAACCTCTTCCGCTGACGACAGCGGGATGCTGCCGACAAGCAGGACGGACCGCTCCTTCTGATTGATGGTCACCCACCTCTCCATTGTTCACCACGCAGCGACCGCACCGCCGAGCGCGGATATGAATTGCCGTTGTCCGATGCCGACTGCGATTTGAGCTGTCCCGCAAGGACTGCCCACCGCAATAGCGGGCAGAATATCACGCACCGCACGGCAGGTCTGGCCCGCTTCGGCAGCGCCCCGGCCTTTGCCGGATTGGCAGCAATCGGCTTCGCCGGCCGCCCTGGTGGCCGTGGTTCTGATGCCCGAAATGCGCCCGCCCGATGACGTGAAATAGTGCCGTATGGCGCCCCCGGACGCGACGGCGTATATACGGCGCGCATTTGCCGCGGCGCACGAGGCATCATCATCGGGTTTCCGCCCGGCGGCCCGACCGACCTTGGCGCCCGCCTGATCGGGCAATGGCTGTCGGATCGGCTCGGCCAGCCGTTCGTCATCGAGAACCGGCCGGGCCGCCAACAATATCGCGACCGAGGCGGTGGCTCGCGCCGCGCCCGACGGCTATACGCTGCTCGCCGCGGTCGGATCGAACGCCATCAATCCGGCGCTCTACCCGGATTCCGCTTTCAATTTCATTCGCGATTTTACGATGGTCGGCGGCGTTTACCGCTCGCCGCTGGTGCTCGAAGTCATCGAGTTGCTGCCGGTCAAGACCGTTCCGGAGTTGATCGCCTATGCCAAGGCCAATCCGGGCAAAATCACGCTCGCGTCCTTCGGCACGGGGACCGTGTCCCATATCGCCGGCGAATTTTTCAAGATGAACGCCGGCATTGACATGGTGCATGTGCCGTATCGCGGTTCCGCGCCCATGGTCGTCGATCTGATCGGCGGCCAGGTGCAGGCTGCCTTCGACAACCTGCCGGCGTCCATGCCGTACATCAAAGACGGCAAGCTGCGTGCGCTCGGGGTGACAACGCCAATGCGCTGGCCGACGCTGCCCGATATTCCGACGCTTGCCGACTACATGCCGGGTTTCGAGGCGAGCACGTGGATCGGAATTGCCGTACCGCGCAAGACACCCGCCGAAATCATCGACAGGCTCACCAGCGAGATCGCGCTCGGGCTCGCCGATCCGACGCTCATCGCCCGGATCGGCGATTTGGGCGCCGTGCCGTTTCCAATCTCGCCGGCCGAGCTGGACAAGTTTGTGGTCGGGCAAACCGAGAAGTGGAACAAGGTGATCCGCGCGGCGAACATCAAGCCGGAGTAAGCCACTCGTCGCCGCGCCGATATATTCCATATCTTCCGTTAGGCGACTCCGATCAGCCGAATGTGGCAGATTGGTCAAACGCTTCACTTCGGCATACGGCGCACGCGCCTCGCGCTCAGCGGCGAGATCCTGCGCCGCTGAGTTGCTACTTCCGATATGGATCAATCACGTAATTTCGAGACCACGCCTGCCACTGCCGAATTACTGCCGTAAGTGGACAGTCTCCAACGCCGCACTGACCGCCGCTTCGGGCCAAGCCCAGACATGGCGCGGGCTCTCATTCGAGCACCTGTCGGCGAAGTTCGATAGGCACCTTTGTGTGCTCCGGTACCAAGTTTGTGCCTTCTTGCGCGGGCCTGGCAGCGATAATTAGCGTTGTCCTAGTCAGGTTTTTGTACCCCTCAGGAAGCCCTGCGACGGCGTCGAGTTGCTTCTGTGGGGCGTCGTCGCTCGACACGCGGCCGAGTTTTCAACCCGGAGTGAACCATGACCGTTATTTCCGTAATCGTCGGAAGCACCCGCCAAGGGCGCTTTTCCGAAAAGCCGGCGCAGTGGATTTTTCAACAGCTCAAGAATTGCGGAGGGGTCGACGCGCGACTCCTCGATCTTCGCGACTTTCCAATGCCCTTCTTCGACCAGCCCATGCCGCCCGCCATGCCGGGTCGCCCGGCTTACGAGAATGAAGTGGTCAAGAAATGGACTGCCGAAATCGCTCGCTCGGACGGCTTCATCTTCGTCACGCCAGAATACAACTATGGTCCCTCTGCGGTGCTCAAGAACGCGCTCGACTGGGTTTATCCGGAATGGAACCGCAAGGCGGCCGGCTTTGTGAGTTATGGCAGCGCCATGGGCGCTCGCGGTGTCCAGCAGCTCCGGCTGACGGCGATAGAGCTTCAGCTCGCTCCGATCCGCTCGTCCGTCTATATTCCTGTCGGGACGCTTTGGGCACACTTCCAGGGCGGCGATGTGGACGCGGGACTAACGGAGCTTGCGGCAGCCGCCAAGACCATGATCGACGACCTGGTGTGGTGGACCGCGGCGTTGCAGGCGGCGCGCGCGACCGCATCATGATCAGCCGCGACGTCCGAAATCGGGATTAGCGGAGTCGCAGCGAACATCGCGGAATCGACACCATCGACCCAAATGAGACTGCGGTGGTCAAGACCGTTTCGCAGCGAACGGTCGGGGCGCGATTCGATCGCCTCGCGACGCTTTCCCAAGGGGCCACTTGTGTGTCGAGTCTGCATTCACGTCGAAAGTTTCAGGAGTAAGAGATGCCCAAGAGCGACTATGCCGCTTTTCGCGCGCTCGACCCCTTCTTCGCAGTTGTCATGGAGGGTCTCTCGAAGTTTGTAGACGGTGAACATTATTTCGATGCTCTCGACGACGATGTTTTATTTGAGTTTCGCTACGATTTTCCAGGTTGGCCGCAGATAACGCGCGGCCGTGGCAACCTCGTGGCGCTCTATTCGGGATACAGTAACAATATCCAGCTCGATCGCGGCGATTCGCTGATTTCGCATCCTTCCGAGAACGGCCGTGTCGTGACCCTCGAGTACGAAGTGCATGGGAAGATACTCGCGACCGATGCGCCCTATGACAACAGGTTTGTCTCGATCGCCACAATTGAGAATCGCAAGATCGTGCGCTGGCGGGATTACATGGATTCGCTCGCCGCATGGAGGGCATTGAACGGGATTACCTGACGCGCACAAGCCGCTTCAAATACCTTCGACGACGGGGTCTCTGCCTTTTCTCTTCCCAGTTGAAGATGTTGGAGGTCACGGCCATGTCGGCATCGATCGCATTGGTGCGGAACGCCGCGAGGATGGCGGCCGCCCCGTTGCCATTGGTAGCCCGCCGATTGGGGCCCGCGCGTTGCAACTCGGATCGGCGACGCCGGCCACGATTGCCGCGGCCTGCTGGCCTAGTTTGTGGTACAACGCAACAGCGCTCAAAATTCCTGCAGCTGCCGCAACGGCTTAAGTGCTGGGCGCCATCGGTGGCACGCATGGGCTGCGACTACGACCAGGGGAGGTAGCCGATGATCGATTCGAGCCGACGCAGCGTTCTTACAGCCGGTGCTGCCGCCGCCGCGGCAACCACCGCCCCGCAAGTGTTCGCCCAAGCGCCGCAGGCAGGAGCGCCGCAGGGCTTGCCGGAGGGCGCCAAGGTCGGATTCTACGAGAAGGGCAATGTCCGCATCAGCTACGCCGAAATCGGCTCAGGCTTCCCGCTCCTGGCGACGCCCGGCGGCGGCCTAAACTCGCGCATCAGCAACTGGCCGACCGCGGTGATCAACATCATGGAGGAGTTCAAGAACGACTTCCGCGTGATCACCATGGACCAGCGCAACGCCACCAACGGCCACTCGACCGGCCCAGTTCCGGTCGACAATCCGTGGGACGCCTTCGCCGACGACCAGCTCGGCGTGATGGACCATCTCGGCGTCCGCCAGTTCTTTTTCTTCGGCAACTGCATCGGCGGCCCGTTCGGGATGAAGCTGATGGAGCGCGCGCCGGCGCGCGTGGTCGCCGCCGTCCTGAGCCAGCCGGTCGGGCACCGGCCGGAGCAGCCGGATTACATGTATGATTCCGGGAAGGACATCTGGGCCAGGGAGTTTCGCGATCGCCGGCCCGATGTGTCGATGGCCACCATTGAGGCGTATCTGCACAGCCTCTACCGCGAGCGGCGTGACTTCGTGTACAGCGTGTCGCGCGACTTCGCGAAGTCCTGTCAGACGCCAATGCTGGTACTGCCCGACGATGTAACGGCGCATCCGCTCCAGGTCTCCATCGACATCGCCTCGCTGGCGCCCAATGCCGAGATCACGGTCTTTCCCTGGAAGGAGCCGGCGGAACTGAAGGCCCGCACCATCAACCGCGTGCGCACGTTCCTGAAACGGCATCAGACGGCGTAGCGAAGTCGAAATCAGGATCGTTGCGCTGTGCGCTTTGTCGCTTATTTGGCCCGTAACTGCCTCGACGGTGAACCACTGGTGCGGCAGCTTTGTGGGGTAAAGCAGCCGCGCGTTCCATGAGGTGGCGGGGCAGAAATTGACCCGACTGCGCCATCGCTCTCTTGCTTGGCGTCGTTGCCGTGCTCCTCCCTAGAGCTCTCTCAGTGTGCTAATTCCAGCTATGATGACTTTCGCTTTGGCGACCAGGGGGCAGCGACGATGAAATCAAGCCGCATGACGACCTATATCCTCATCGCTATGGTGCTGGGGATCACCGCTGGCGGCTTGATCCACGCGCAGTTCGCCGAACCGGCTACGCAAAAGGCATTTGCCGGCTACATCTCGTACGGCAGCGTGATCTTCCTGCGCCTGATCAAAATGATAATCGCGCCGCTGGTCTTCTCGACCCTTGTCGTGGGTATTGGCCACATGTCCGACGCCGGCGCCGTCGGGCGCGTCGGCGCCAAGGCCATGCTGTGGTTCGTCAGTGCTTCCGTGGTGTCGCTGACGCTCGGTCTCATCTTGGTCAATCTGTTCGATCCCGGGTTCGGGGTCCACAAAATCGCCAGCGGCGTCAGTTCAGGGGTCGACGCGCATGCCATGACGCTGGACGGTTTCGTCAAGCATGTCTTCCCGGACTCGGCTATCCGCCCGATGGTCGACAACGAGATTCTGCAGATTGTCGTCTTCTCCATATTCTTCGGCGTCGCCTGCGCCGCCATGGGCGAGCGCGCCAAGGTGGTGCTCGAGGGCGTCGAGGGTCTGTCCCACATCATCCTGCGCGTGACCGGCTATGTGATGAAGCTGGCGCCGCTTGCCGTGTTCTGCGCCATGGCGGCGACCATCGCGACGAACGGCCTGGGCATCCTCGTCAACTATGCGAGATTCATGGGCGAGTTCTACTTCGGCCTCGTGGTCCTGTGGGCCATACTGATCGTCGCGGGCTTCATCTTTCTCGGCCCCGGCGTCAAGCGCCTTATCCTGCTTGTGCGGGAGCCGTTCTTGCTCGCCTTTTCCACCGCCAGCTCGGAAGCCGCATATCCGAAGATGCTGGAGCAACTGGCGAAATTTCCGATCTCTCGGAATATTTCAAGCTTTGTCCTGCCGCTCGGCTACTCGTTCAATCTTGACGGTACGATGATGTATTGCACGTTCGCGACCGTGTTCATCGCGCAGGCCTATGACGTTCCGCTGACGCTTGGTACGCAGATCGCCATGCTGCTCACGTTGATGCTGACCAGCAAGGGCGTTGCCGGGGTGCCGCGCGCCTCCTTGGTGGTGATTGCCGCAACGCTCAGCCAGTTCAACCTGCCGGAGGAAGGATTGCTGCTGATTCTTGGCATCGACACCTTTCTCGACATGGGCCGGTCGGCCACCAACGTTATCGGCAATTCGCTGGCAACGGCGGTGGTGGCAAAGTGGGAGGGTCAACTGGTGGCCGATCTCGACACCCGGGAGATGATCGAGGAGATGGAGGTCGAGCCGGTATGAGGCGGAGGCCAGCCATGAAGCTGCCGAGTGCGCTCGCCGTCATGGCCCTGGCCGCGGCCTGGGTTGGCGGCAGCCCGCGGGCCGAGGAGGGTGCGTTACTGACCGGCACGCTAAAGACGATCAAGGATCGCGGGACGATCCTGATCGGCTACCGGGACAGCTCGGTGCCATTTTCCTTCCTCAATAAGGCGGGCCGACCCGTGGGGTTCTCACTGGACTTGTGCCACGGCATCGCCGAGGACGTGGCCCACACGCTCAATCGCGACCTATTGGAAGCCGATGCGCCAACCTGGCAAGTCGGCGTACGCATCGTCTACGTGCCGGTCGCTGCAAACGAGCGGCTGGCCGAGATCATATCTGGCGCGCTCGATCTGGAGTGTGGTTCGACAACGGCCAACACCCAACGCGCCCAGACAGTTGCGTTCTCACCGGTCTTCTTCCTGGCCGGGACGAAGCTGATGGTCCCGCTGGCGGGCACCGGCGGTATCGGGTCAGGTGTGCCGGGCAAAGCCGAGGTGTCGTCCTACCGCGACTTGGCCGGCCGCACGGTCGTAGTCGGCGCCGGCACCACCAACGCCGCGGTTATGGGGCGTTTAGCCAGTCTCGTGTCACCTCCGATTACCGTCATGGAGGCGCCCGGATTGGACGCGGCGTACACCATGCTCGCCGCGGGCCAGGCGGACGCTTTCGCGTCCGACGACATCCTGCTGTATGGCTTCATTGCCACGCGACCGGACGGCGGGCGCTTCGGGATCGTGGGTGACTACCTTTCCTATGAGCCATACGCGATCATGCTGCGTCGGGACGACGCCAGTTTTGCTGATCTCGTCCAATCCAGCTTCGAACGCATGGCGAAGGAAGGGACGCTGAGCCGGCTCTACACGCGATGGCTCGTCGATCGGTTGCCCACCGGCGAAACGCTGAACGTCCCCATGAGCCCGCATCTGGCGGAGATGTATCGGGCGCTTGGCCAGCCCGACTAGCGCGCCGACGTGCGCTTGAAACGACACTGATGACCCAGACCGGCGGTTCACCGCCTCATTTCGCCGCTAATGTGAGTGGCACTGTGACAGGGTTATACAAATATAAGCCGCGATCATCGGCGTTCGCTCCGGGATTTGCTCCCTTCTTCGTGACGCCTTGAATCTCGTCAGCCTGCTGACGGGAAGCGAGCTGGACACCGTTAGCCCGGTCTTTCCGTGTGGTTTCGTAAATACCGAACGCCTCTGCGAAAGTGCTGGCGGCCGCGAAGGCTCGCCCAAGGACCATTGCGTCCTCTATGGCGATGCATGCGCCTTGGCCCAGAAATGGCGTCATTGGGTGCGCGGCATCGCCCAGCATGGTGACGCGCCCTCTCGTATATTGCTCAAGTGGCTCGCGGTCACGAAGCCCCCATTTGAAAAGCGTTCCTGGAGAGATGGCACGAATCAGGCCTGACGCATCGGGATGGAAATCGCCGTGAAGGCTCGCAAACTCCTCTGTCGTGGCAGGAATTGTCCATCCTTCCTCCTGCCACCTTGGCTCGCGAGCGACGCTGACCACGTTCATGATCGTTCGGTGGCGCAACGGATAATGGAGCAGCACTCGGTTATTGCCGACGAACATCGCAAAGGGAAGTTGTGTGATGCCTGCCGGTACATTCGCCATAGGCAAAAGCGCACGAAACGCAACCTGGCCGGTATAATTCACCACTTCATCTCCGAACACACAGGCCCGCACCTTGGAAGCGGCGCCGTCACAACCGATCAGGACATCCGTTGCAACCGTCTTCCCATTTGTGAACGTCGCTGCAACTCGCTTGGAATCCTGCGTGAGAAACGCGAAGCGATGGTCGAGGAACACGTAGTTCGAATCGTTTCTAAGTACGGCGTCGGCCAGCGTGGCGTGAAGGTCGGCACGATGGACCTGATGATAGGTCGCGCCAAATCTCTCGACATAATCGGTTCCGCTCGCCCTTGTTTTTATTACTTCACCGGTTTGGAAATGGCGTATCAGGTATGCCTCGGTTGGCCCGGCTTCCTTCGCCACCCGCTCGCCAACCCCAAGGAAATTGAGCGCGTGCATCGCATTCGGTGTGATAGTCACGCCTGCGCCGATCTCTCTGAGTTCTCGAGCCTGCTCGAACACGGAAACACGGTAGCCGAAATGCTGTAGTGCAAGCGCTGCGCTCAAACCACCAATACCGCCTCCCACTATGGCTACCCGTGAGACTTTCATCGCAGCCCCCCCTCCAATCTGGACGGCGATTTAAGCTCAGGCCGCGATCAGGGGCCGATGGCGAGAAGTGTGCGCCGGCTGATAGTGATGACGCATTGTCAGATATCGTTTGGCGGGGTACTTGATGGGCGTTGATGCTTCGGAGCTTGGATTCGGAACGCTGCAAGGGACACCCGGCACGTCTACGATCACCGGCTTGAGGCCTATCGCGTTCGCTGCGCTGCATCGACCATAATTTGATATGCTTCGCGCACTGCCGGTTTAGCCTTCGCAACGTCTTCGCCGACGCTGGCGAGCGTTGCCATCAATGCCGACTGCTCATCGCGTGGCAAGCTGATAAGCTCGGCGCCGCCACTCACCCATGCTTTGCGCTGCTCGGCATACATGGCGAGCGCCACCGGGTCGATCGCCACGGATACTGCGGCGCCGTCTCGGTCGACGATCTCCTGCAAATCCTTGGGCAGCGAATCGTACCATTTCTGGCTGACCTCGAGCATGAGGAAGATCGCCGGCTGATTGGTCTCGGTGACGTATTTCGCTGCGTCGGCAAAATGCAGATGCACAAAAGGTCCGATGCCCGCGACCGCGCCGTCGATGGCGCCCTGCTGGAGCGCCGGCAACACGTCGCCCAGCGTCATCGCAACAGGCGTAGCACCGAGCCGATCAAATGCCACGGTTTGGAATTGCGAGGCGAAGGTCCGAATCTTCTTCCCTTTGAAGTCGGCGAGATGACGAATGGGAGTTTTCGAGATGATCGAGGACGGTTGGGAAAACGTTAGGCCGACACCATGCAGCCCCTTCGCGGTGCCGAGTCCGAGCATCAGCTTTTGCACAGCCGGATCGGCGGCGACCCGCTGACCGTGCTCGAAACTATCGACAAGGCCCGGAGCCGCCATGACCTCGAACCGTTCGTCGACGCCGACAAAAAACTCGGGCGGTATCACCGCGGCCTGGATCGCGCCGAACTGCACACCTTCGATCTGCCGAGGAATCGCGCCCAATTGGCTTGCGGGGTAGACTTCAGATTTGATGCGACCGCCCGAATCCCGCTCCACAGCCGCGGCAAAGTCTTTGACGTATTGGTGCGGCGCGTCGTTGATGGTCGCGGTCGTTACCTTCATTACGTAAGTTTTGTCTTGTGCCCGCACCGCGCCGGTCGTCAGCGCCAGCGTCAGCGCCAGGATGAACGCGCCGGTGGTGGCGCCCACCCTTACAGAAATTTTCGTTTCCATGAAGCGCACGTCATCCTCTCTGAGGGCTCGATCAGTAGAGCTCGTTTGGAATCCGCCGGCGGTATGCCAAATCGAAGGCGGTAGCGTCTGTTCCCGGGTAGCGCGTCGCCGCGAAGTCACCCATGGTTGGCACGTCTTCGGGGCGGCCGGCGCTGCCCGCCTGCCAAAAGGCAGACCGGACCAGCGCCTTCGGGCAATGATGAAAGGCCTCTTCGACCGTCACGACCATCACGGTCGCCGGCTCCTTGCTGTCGACGGCGAAGCGCTGCTTGAGCTCGGCATCCACGTCGATCCGGGCGCGGCCGTTCACCCGATAGGTCTCGTTTGCGCCGGGGACGAAGAAGATCAGCCCGATGCGCGGGTCCTCGATCAGGTTCTTGAGACCATCGATCTTATTGTTGCCGCGCCGGTCGGGAATGAGTAGCGTTCGGCCGTCATCCGCGACCTTCACGAAGCCGGCTCGGTCGCCCTTGGGCGAACAGTCAAGACCTTGCCGGCCGGCGGTGGCGAGAACCAGAAACGGCGAGGCGGCGATGAAGGCGCGGCCGGCCGCGTTGACATGGTCAAGCTTGTAATTGACGACGCGCTCGATCGGCTGCGCGTAAAGCTCCGCCAGACCGTCGATGGTCGTTACGGTGTTGCCGGCGAAGTTAGTCATGGCGAGCCTCCTTACGGTCAGCACAACAGTCCCCGGTCGATAGTCCCTGGACGATCAGAGTCGTGAAACGGCAATGCGGGGATCTCGGGCACCCGTCTGTTGCCTAACCGGCAAACCGCACCGCTCCAGGCATCTATGCAGCTTCCGAGGTCCCTACTCAATATTGCTAATTATAGCTTTAGAAGATAGATTTTCTTACTATGGACAGCCGCTTCCTCGAGAGCTTCGTGATGGTGGCCGACAACGGCTCGATCGCGGAGACGGCGCGCCGGCTCGACATTACGGCGGCGGGGGTCGCCCAAAGGATCCGCGCTCTCGAAGCAGAGATCGGCACCAGCCTCGTCGCCCGGTCCGGCCAACGGGTGATGCCGACCGAAGCTGGAATCGCGATCCTCGCTCGCGCACGGAATGTTCTGGCAGAGCTGCGCGATCTGAAAGCGGTCGCGGTCAGTGATCGACCTGAGGGACAGTTGCGCTTGGGCGCAACAGGGTCGTCGACTTCGGGACTTCTTCCCGGCATCTTGACTTTGCTGACGAAGAAATATCCACAGATCGAAATCTCTATCGTCAGCGGTAACGGCGCGGAACTCTATCAGAAAATGCTCGGCGGCGATCTCGACGCCGCGCTCATTCCGCAGCCGCCATTCGCCATGCCGAAAGCGTACGATTGGCACATGTTGCGGGAGGAACGACTGATCGTCTTGGCGCCGGCGTCGACCCGCGTTCGCGACCCCCACGCCATCTTGGCCTCGGAACCGTTTATTTGGCCGCGTCGCAACTCCTGGGTCGGACGACTCGTCGAGGGTTATCTTCGCCAGGCCGGCATCCGGCCCCACGAGCGGTTCGAGCTTGATACGCTCGAGGCGATCGCGGTCATGGTGGATCGGGGATTGGGAGTCGCGTTGATGCACGATTGGGCGCCGCCGTGGCCGGAAGGCCTCTCGCTGTTGAAACTTCCGCTCCCCGACAATCCGTTCGGCAGGCGGTTGGGACTGATTTGGAACAGAGCCTCGGTTCGCATTCGCCTCGTACAGGCCTTTCTTGAGGTAGCGGTCGCGGTGCTCGCACCTGACGGCGCAGCGACTACGAAATCCAAAAGCTTCACGAAAATCAGCCGCCGCAAGGGATCACTCTCGACTTGAGGACGGTGTCGGGCATCGCTGGCCCGTATGGTCCGATGTCGGCTCTCGGCCCAGCGAAACGCGGTGCCGTCAACCCAGATCGGTGCATGATCACGGCCAACCGGCGTGCCAGGGCCACGATCGCCTTTTTCATTCCGCGGCGCCTGGCGAGCCTTGAGCCAGCGCCCAGGTCCTTCGCACGCGGCACGACTATGCGCTGCTTCATAGAGCATGACCCGCATTCATTTTGGGCGTCGATGAAGCTTGCGCCGGCGCGCGTCAAATCGGCAAGGAATAAGTTTCCTTTTAAACCAAAGGAGCGCCGGTCTGGCAACAGACTGATAGTGGAAGGAAACTACAAATAGCGTGACTTGTGACGCGACTTGGGCGGCAACCGACAACGCGGCGGATATGGAGATACATCATGCGCCTTGGCATCTTCGGGCTCCTGACCGCGCTGGCGGTGGGACTGATCACGCTGGCGGGGGACGTGACTTCGGCCGACGCCCAGGCGTGCCGCAGGAATTATTATCGGTGCGACTTGAACAGTGGCGGAAGGATTGATCCTTCCAATCCCAACTGCTGTTGGAGTCCGATGGCGGGTCCCCCTTCCACGTCCTGCCCGAGGAATTTTTTACAAGTGCGACTTGAACGCAGGCGGCCGGGTTGACCCCGAACATCCGGACTGCTGCTGGAATCTGAGGTGAACGGCCGGTTGTGGTCGATTCAGCCCCACCGTTGGCTGGCGGGCTCAGCCACGACGTGAGCAATGTCGCGATCCCGGTCGGCGCTGGACGAAATCAAAACAACGTTTGCCGCACCGGGGACCGCGCCGCCGGAAAACGTCGCCGGCCGTGATTATCCGGCCGGAGCGCCAGCGGCGCCAACGATCGACGCCGACGTGTCATCCTGCGTATCGATGATCGTCGTGCGGCGCATTTCGCGCTTGTGATCGTTGGATGCAAACGCCGAGGCGCGGTGCATGGTGCAACGATTGTCCCAGATCACCAGATCGCCGACCCGCCATTTGTGCCCATGGACGAAGCGCGGCGCGGTGGCGAACGCCATCAACTCGTCGAGCAGCGCCCTGCCCTCGTCCGCCGGCCAGCCGATGACGTGCGAGGCATGCGAGGCGATGAACAGCGCCTGGCGCCCCGATCCCGGATGCCGCCGCACCAGCGGGTGTCGCGCCGGCGGCCGGGCCGTGCGCTCGTCGTCGGTCGGCACATAGCCGCCGCGCTGGGTGCGCGAGTGCCAGATCGAATGCTCGGCGATCAGGCCTTCGAGCTTGTTCTTCATCGCCACGGGCAGCGCGTCGTAGGCGGCGCGCATGTCGGCGAAATAGGTGTCGCCGCCGGACGGCGGCACCATGCGCGCATGCAGCAATGACCAGGTCGCCGACCTTTGCCGGAACGAGCTGTCGGTATGCCAAAGCTCGTTGGCCTGACGGTACTGCCAGCGGGCGTCATCGCCGGCCAGAATGCCGCCGTTCTCGTCCAGGTTGGAGACGTCGAAGATTTCCGGGTGCTTGACGCGCTGGCCGAGGATACCGGCCTTGCGCTGATGCTTGACCGCGGACGCATTTTCCAAAGGCCCGTACAGCCGCGAGAAGGCGATCTGCCGCTCGTCGTCGAGGTCTTGTTCGGGCAGCACGCAAACCGCGTATTGGTCCATCGCATGCGCGAGCGCGTCCTGGGTCTTGCGATCGATGTCGCGGCTCAGATCGACGTTTCTGATTTCCGCGGCAAACAGCGGATGCAGCGGCCTGACGGCGAGGTCCATGGTGCGTTTCCCCGATCTTGCCGAGCTTCGTTTCCGCCAGTCTACGTCATCAATGCCGGAAAATCGACGCGAGCCGGCAATGCCGTGCCACTGCCAGGGCATTCGTTGGTCGCAGAACTGTTGGCTTTCCGCCGCGGCGTCCCGCAGCTAGGCTACCCGCGCTACTGGCGCCACAGTCCGGCAAACGACAAAAGCCGGTCGGGGAGGAAAACGATGAAGCGAGCCCTGTTGTTCTGCATTTTCGCGGCGATGTGTTTGATTGCGGGACCCTCGCACGGCCAGCAATCCTATCCGACCAGACAGGTCCGCATCGTTGTGCCCTATCCGCCGGGCGGTCCGACCGACCTGATCGCGCGGCTGTTGGCGCAAAAACTCGGCGAGCGGCTGGGGCAATCGTTTTTTGTCGAGAACGTCGGCGGCGCCAGCGGCGCGGTCGGCGCCGGCCAGGTCGCGCATGCGGCGCCGGATGGCTACACGCTGCTCCTCGTCACCAACGACTTTGCGGTCGCCTCGGTGACCAATGCGAATTTGCCGTATGATCCCGTCAAGGACTTCTCGCCGATCACGATGATCTCGTCGTCGCCGTCGGTGGTGGCGGTCAATCCCGCGGTGCCGGCCAAAACCATCCAGGAGCTGATCGACCTGATCAAGGCGGCGCCCGACAAGTACAACTATGCGGCGATGGGCATAGGTTACGGCCAGCTGAGCTCCGAGCGGCTGTTCAGGCTTGGCCTGAAGTTGGAAGCGCTGCCGCGCGTTCCCTTCAATGGCGCCGCGCCGGCGATCAACGCGACGCTGGCCGGGGACACGCCGATCCTGTTCATGGGATTGCCGCCGGTGGCGCCGTACCTCAGCGCCGACAAATTGCGCGCCCTTGCCGTCACGGGTGCGACCCGTAGCGCGGCCTTCCCGCAAATTCCGACTTTGCGCGAATCAGGCGTGCCCGGGCAGGAGACCGATTTGATCATCGGCATGGTGGCGCCGGCCGGAACGCCGGCGACCGTCATTGCGACGCTGCAGAAGCAGGCCGCCGAGATCATCGGGCTGCCCGACGTCAAGGCGACGCTCGACAAATTCAGCTTCCAGGGCGTCGGGAGCTCGTCAGCGGAATTCGCCGACCAGATCAAGAACGACATCGCCACATGGGGCAAAGTGATGAAGGACGCCAACATCCCGGTGAATAATTGACGGCAGGCGTCGTTTCACCGCGAGCATCGCGGACCGATTCCCCATAAAAGGGGGCATGAACGACAAGGAGAGAGTGGCACTCGGATCGATCGCCGCGTCGGCGGGCCTCGCCGCGGCGAAGGCCACTGTCGGGCTGTTGACCGGATCGCTCGCCATCCTGTCGGAAGCCGGCCATTCGCTGCTCGACCTCACCGCGACCGTGCTGACCTATTTCGCCGTGCGGCTTTCCGGCAAGCCGGCCGACGCCGAGCACCAATACGGCCACGGCAAGGTCGAGAGCATCACCGCGCTGGTCGAAACGGCATTTTTGTTCCTGCTCTCGGCCGTGGTGATCTTTGAGGCAGCGCAGCGGCTGATCGGCGCCGAGCCGCATGCGGTCGAGGCCACCGCGGCGGCATTTGCCGTCATCGCCGCCTCGATCGTCATCGACTTTTTTCGCGCCCGCACGCTACGCCGCGTCGCCAGGGCGACCGCCAGCGAGGCGCTCGAAGCCGACGCGCTGCATTTCGGCTCTGATATGTGGTCGTCGATCGCGGTGCTGATCGGGCTCATCGGCGTCGCGCTCGGCTTTCCATTCGCCGACGCCACCGCGGCCATGATCGTTGCCGTCTTCATCTGCATTGCCGGCCTGCGGCTCGGCCGCCGCACGCTCGACACCTTGACCGACACCGCGCCGGCCGGCGTGCGCGAGCGCGTCACCGCGGTCGCGCAGCAGGTGCCCGGTGTCGTCAGCGTCGACCGGGTACGGGCGCGGCCGGCCGGCGCGGTGCTGTTCGTCGACCTCGGCGTCGGCGTCAGCCGCACGCTGCCGCTCGACCGCGTCTCGGCGATCAAGGACCGGCTGACGCGCGCCATCCGCGCCGACATCGTCAACGCCGAGGTCACGATCACCACCGAGCCGCGCGCGCTCGACAATGAGACGGTGCGTGAACGCGTGATGATGATCGCGCGCAATCGCGGGCTGGCGATTCATCACGTCTCGGTCCAGGCGATTGCAGGCCGGTTGTCGGTCTCGGCCGATCTGGAAGTCGAAGGCACGCTGCCGCTTGCCGCCGCGCACGACATCGCCAGCCGGCTCGAGGAGGCGATGGCCGAGGAGCTCGGCCCGAGCGTCGAAGTTGAGACCCATATTGAGCCGCTGCCGGCCGACGTCCTGCCCGGCTCCGATGCCACGGCGGCCCGCGTCGCCGAAGTGCGCGAAGCGCTGTCGGCGCTGGTCTTCGAAACCACCAAGCTCGGTGAAGTGCACGACGTGCGGGTCCGCGACACCGCCGACGGCGAAATCGTCAATTTCCACTGCCGGGTGGATCCGGCGCTGTCGGTGCGCGCCGTGCACGACATGGTCGATACGCTTGAACACGGACTGCGGCAGCGCTTCCCAACGATCCAGCGCGTCATCGGCCACGCCGAGCCGCGGTGATGCGCCGTGCAGCCGGTCCGCATGAGCCGCGCCCCATGATCACGGAATAAGCACCGCGGCGCCGTCGAAGCGGCCCCAGCGCAAATCGGCGAGCGCGGTATTGGCCTGTTCCAACGGATAGCGGGAGACCTGCGTCTTGATCCCGGCCTGCGGCGCGATGGCCAAGAAGTCGCGCGCGTCCTGACGCGTCAGATTGGCGACCGAGACGAGCTGCCGTTCCTCCCAGAGGAGGCGATACGGAAAGCTCGGAATGTCCGACATGTGGATGCCGGCACACACCACGCGGCCGCCCTTCTTCACCGCGCGCAGCGCCGCCGGCACCAGCGCCCCGACCGGGGCAAAAATAATCGCGGCGTCAAGCGGCTCCGGCGGCATGTCGTCGGACCCGCCGGCCCAGACCGCACCGAGCGAGCGGGCGAAATCCTGGGTCGCGGCGTCTCCCGCGCGGGTGAAGGCGTAGACGCGCCGACCTTGCCAAATCGCGACCTGCGCCAAGATGTGCGCGGCGGCGCCGAAGCCGTAGAGTCCCAACGCCGCGCCATCGCCGGCGATGCGGTAGCTGCGCCATCCGATCAGGCCCGCGCACAATAGCGGCGCCGCGGCCGCGGCATCGGACCTCTGATCGAGCGGAAAGCAGAACCGCGCGTCGGCCACCGTGTGGCTCGCGTAGCCGCCATCCCGGGTGTAACCGGTAAAGCGCGGCCGGTCGCACAGATTTTCCCGCCCCGACCGGCAATACGGGCAGCTGCCGCAGGTGGCGCCAAGCCACGGCACGCCGACGCGCTCGCCCGCCGTAAAGCCCTCGACGCCGGCTCCGAGCGCAGCCACGCGGCCGACGATCTCATGGCCCGGCACGATCGGCAGCTTCGGCTTTGGCAGTTCGCCATCGACCACATGCAGGTCGGTCCTGCAGACGCCGCAGGCCTCGATGGCGAGGAGGATTTCGCCGGCAGCCGGTTGCGGAATTGGCCGCTCCCGCAGCACCAGCGCGGTTTTCGGCTGATCGAGCACCATGGCGCGCATAAGCGGCATCAGGCGCAAATGTAGCCTGGACCGCGCCTCGGCAAGATCCGGGTTCCCGGCGTCGAAGCCCCCGGATTGCACGGCCTGCAATCCGGGCTACAACGGTGCCATGCGCACCGAAGAACACCGAGCCATCCGCCTGCAAGACTATCGCCCGCCCGACTGGCTGGTCGAAACCGTCCATCTCGACGTTTCGCTCGACCCCCACGCGACGACGGTCCGCGCCAAGCTCAAGCTCAAGCCGAACACTGCGGGCACACCGGCGCCGCTGGTGCTGGACGGCGAAGAGCTGAACCTGCGTTCGCTCGCGCTCGACGGCAGGCCGCTGCCGGAATCAAGTTACGTCGCCACCCCCGACCGGCTCACCGTCGCCCAGCCGCCAAACCGGGCCTTCGAGCTCGAGATCGAAACCGTGGTCGATCCCACCAACAACACGCAGTTGATGGGGCTGTACCGGGCCGGCGCCACCTATTGCACCCAGTGCGAGGCCGAGGGTTTCCGCCGCATCACCTATTTCCTCGACCGGCCGGACGTGATGGCGGTCTACACCACGCGCATCGAGGCCGATCGGTCCGAAGTCCCGGTGCTGCTCGCCAACGGCAATCTCACCGCAGCAGGCGACGTGGCGGGCACCAACCGGCATTTCGCCGTCTGGCACGATCCGTTCCCCAAGCCGTCCTATCTGTTCGCGCTGGTCGGCGGCCGGCTGGCGCGCGTCAGCGACAGCTTCACCACGATGTCGGGCCGCAATGTGGCGCTGCACATCTATGTCGAGCCGGGCAAGGAGGACCGCTGCGGCTACGCCATGGACAGCCTCAAGCGCGCCATGGCCTGGGACGAACGGGTGTTCGGCCGCGAATACGATCTCGATATCTTCATGATCGTCGCGGTTTCGGCGTTCAACATGGGCGCCATGGAGAACAAGGGGCTCAACGTCTTCAACGACAAATACGTGCTCGCCTCGCCGGCCAGCGCCACCGATATCGACTATGCGGGGATCGAAGCGGTGATCGCCCACGAATATTTCCATAATTGGACCGGCGACCGCATCACCTGCCGCGACTGGTTTCAGCTCTGCCTGAAGGAGGGCCTCACGGTCTTCCGCGACCAGGAATTTTCCGCCGACCAGCGCTCGCGCGCGGTCGAGCGGATCGGCGACGTGCGCGGGCTGCGCTCGCATCAGTTCGTCGAGGATGCCGGTCCCCTCGCCCATCCGGTGCGTCCGGAGATTTATCACGAGATCAACAACTTCTACACCAGCACGATCTACGACAAGGGCGCCGAAGTGGTGCGCATGATCAAGGCGCTGCTTGGCGCGGAGCTGTTCCGCCAGGGCATGGATCTCTATTTCACCCGCCACGACGGCGAGGCCGCCACCGTCGAACAATTCGTCCAGTGTTTTGCCGATGCCAGCGGCCGTGATTTTTTTCCGCAGTTCATGCGCTGGTACTCGCAAGCCGGCACGCCGGACATCAGGGTGGCGCCGCATTACGACGGGCGCGCAAAAACCTACCGGCTCGACATCACCCAGGCCATCCCGCCGACGCCGGGCCAGCCGAACAAACAACCGATGGTGATCCCGCTGGCGCTCGGGCTGGTCGGCAAGGACGGCGCCGATCTGCCGCTCGTGCTCGACGGCCGGCCGCTCGAACGCGGCGTCGTCGCCTTGACGCAGCCGAGCCAGAGCTTTGTCTTCACCGGCATTGCCGACCGGCCGATGCCGTCGCTCAATCGCGACTTCTCGGCGCCGATCAAGCTGTCGCTGCCGATCGAGCCGGATGAACTGCGTTTCCTCGCCGCGCACGATTGCGATCCGTTCAACCGCTGGCAGGCGTTGCAGACTTTGGCGATGACGATGCTCACCGCCAATGTCGCGGCGCTGCGCAAGGGCGATCGCGCGCGCGACGACGACGGATTGCTCGATGCGCTCGGCGCCATCCTTGCCGACGACAAGCTCGAGCCGGCTTTCGTCGCGCTGGCGCTAGCGCCGCCGAGCGAGGCCGATATTGCCCGCGAGATCGGCCGCGACGTCGACCCAGACGCGGTGTTTGCCGCGCGGCGCAGGCTGCTCGCGGCGATCGGCGAACGGCACAACGCCGCGCTGTCGCGGATCTATGCGCGCATGAACACCGGCGGGCCTTACCGCCCCGACGCCGCCGGCGCCGGCCGCCGTGCGCTGAAGAACGTCTGCCTCGAGCTCATGGCGGTGACGCAGGCCGGCGACGCCATCGCCCGCGCTGTCGCGCAATACGACGCCGCCGACAATATGACCGACCGCATGGCGGCGCTCGCCACCCTGGCGCTGCATGATCGGCCGGAGCGCGCCGCCGCACTCGATGATTTCTACCGGCGCTATGCCGACGATCCGCTGATCATCGACAAATGGCTGACGCTGCAGGCCACCATCCCGGAGCCGGCGACGCTCGAGCGCGTCCGCGCGCTGACCGGACACCCGGCATTTTCGATGGCCAATCCCAACCGCATCCGCGCCCTGATCGGCGCCTTTGCGCAGGGCAACCACACCCAGTTCAACCGCGCCGACGGCGCCGGCTATGAGTTCGTCGCCGATGTCGCGCTCGAACTCGATCCAAAGAACCCGCAGGTCGCGGCGCGATTGATGGGCGCTTTCCGGTCCTGGCGCGCGCTCGAGGCGGCGCGGCGCCAACGCGCCGAGGTTACCTTGCGCCGCGTCGCCGCCGCGCCGGCGCCCTCGCGCGACGTCCATGACATCGTCGCGCGCACGCTGGCCGACAGCTAGGCGGCGGCCGGGGCGGCCGTTGGACCGGTGGAACCGGCGCCGACAAGGAAGGTTTCCCCTGTTGGCATCGCTTGATGGCCCATGGTGCAGCCTATGTCCGCCAATTTGCTCACGATCGCCGATACCCCGCAGACCAGCAAGAGCAAGCGCGTCAAGGCGCTGCTGTTGAGCGACCGCATCGACACGTCGAATCTGGAGCACGATGGCGTCGTGTCAACGGCGCCGCTGACCTACCGATTCGGCAAAGACGGGCTCGTGACGCTGTTCCGCTACGGCGTCGTGGTCATCATGGGGCTCACCCCCCGCGAGGAAGAGACGGTGCTGCGCAATCTGCAGCCGCGCCTGATCCGCCCGGTCACGCCGTCGGAGGAAGAGATCGCGCAGGTCGACGTCGTCGCCGAGAAGGACGATCAGATCCTGCCCGGCGGACCGATCATCCTGAAGACGATGACGCCCGAACATCTCATCGTCATCGCCGACGCGTTGTCGAAGTCCGTCGTGCTGGCGCGCGACGAGCGCGAGGTCGCCGCGGTTCTCGAACTGATCGAGCCGTTTGCCCGGCAGCTTGCCGAACATGGCCGCGCCAGCGCCGGGCGCCGCACCATCCTCAAACACATCGGCAACGCGCTCCTGGTGCAGCACCGCGTCTCGGGCCGCGTTGCGGTCGCGGAAAAGCCCGACGTCGTTTGGGATCGCCACGATCTGGAACGGCTCTATGCCCGGCTCGAGGACGAATATGAGCTCAAGGAGCGCGCCGAGGGTCTGGCGCGCAAGCTGTCGGTGATTGCCGACACCGCCGAAGTGCTCACCGACATCATCGACACCAGGCGTTCGTTGCGGTTGGAAATCATCATCGTCATCCTGATCGGGGTCGAGCTGCTGTTCGCCGGCTATCAAACCCTGCATTAAAGCGCCCGGCGCCCCCGGCCAGGGCGCGTCTCGGGATCGCAAGCCTCGAAGCCGCCGTGCGGGCGTGTCGTTTTGGACAGGCGCGGCGCCAAGTGCGCCGCATCAAAAAGCTTTGGACCTTATTTAGAAAAATATTGACTCCGGACTCTCGACAAATCGATTCGCGTCGATTCAAATGGAGTGATTCGGAGGCGATGCGGCACATCTTTCCGAACGCGGGTTCTCGGGGTTTCATCAACGGAGGCAGGCAATGGCGCGCGCCGAAACGGCGAGTGCGTCTCTACGTTCCAATTCGATCAAGGGCTTGGCACAATCGATTGCCAACCCGGCTTACCGCCGACTGTTGACCGCCGAGCCCCTGCTGCGCCGCGCCGTACCCGTTCTCATCGTCGCCTTCATGCTGACCATCTGCGTCGGCGCCGCGGTGCAGGTCCTCGAACATCGCCGGCAGGCGGTGCTCGACGAAGTGCGCCTGGTCGAGGCGCTGGCCGATTACCTCGCCGTCGCGCTCGATCGTCCGACCCGCGACGGCAAGCCGGCCCTCGCCCGCAGCTCCGCCGCGCTGGAGCGCGCGATGCCGCAATGGGCGGTAGAGGGCGGCCGCCGCATCCTGGTCGCCGACATCGACGGCGCGATCGTCGCGGCGTTGCCTGGCGCGCCGTCGCTGCAGGGCCGTCAAATCCTCGACGTGCTCGGGCCGACCCAGCCATTGACCACGTTCGCCGCCGCCGCCGGCACCATGGAGATCATGCTGCCCGATGGCGCCGCCGCCTTCGCCACGGTGCGGTCGTTGCGAAATCCGATCGGCATGGTCGCCGTCGTTCAGACCAGCACCGACGCTCTGGCCAACTGGCGGTCGGCCACCGCGCTGACCGTCACGCTGGCGGCGACCACCGGCTTCGTCGTGCTCATCCTCGGATTTGCCTTTCATTGGCAGGCGACGCGGGCGCGCGAGGCCGACGTCATCCATGACACCGTGCGCGGCCGCATCGATACCGCGCTGAACCGCGGCCGCTGCGGGCTGTGGGACTGGGATCTGGCGCGCGGCCGGGTGTTCTGGTCGCATTCGATGTTCGACATTCTCGGGCTGCCGCCGAAGGACGACTTGCTCACCTTCGGCGAAGTCAATGCGCTCGTGCACAAGGACGACATCAATCTCTACGAACTGGCGACGCAGGTCGCCGACGCCAAGGTGCAGTCGATCGATCACGCCTTTCGCATGCGTCACGCCGACGGCCGCTGGCTGTGGCTGCGCGCGCGCTGCGAATTGACCCGGCAGGACGGCGAAGGCGGCCTGCATCTCATCGGCATCGCCGTCGACATCACCGAGCAGAAGAGCCTGGTCGAACGGACGACGGCGGCCGACGCGCGGCTGCGCGATGCCATCGAGACCATTCCGGAGGCGTTCGTGCTGTGGGACGCCGAAAATCGGCTGGTGCTGTGCAACTCGAACTTTCAGCAATTGCACCACCTGCCCGACGACGCCGTGGCCGTGGGCGCGCAATATGAGATGGTGGTCGCCGCCGGACGCAAGCCGATCCTGCGCACCACGGTGGCGAACGACGGCAGCCAGCCGCCCGGCGCCCGCACCTTCGAGGCGCAGCTCGACGACGGACGCTGGATGCACATCAGCGAACGGCGCACCAAGGACGGCGGCTACGTCTCGGTCGGCACCGATATCACCAAGATCAAGCTGCACGAGCAGAAGCTCGTCGAAGGCGAGAAACGGCAGATCGTCACCATCGCCGACCTGCGCCGCTCGCAGGAGACCCTGCAGCTGCAGACCGCCGAGCTTGCCGACCTGGCCGAGAAATACGCCGAGGAAAAGACCCGGGCCGAGGACGCCAATGCGGCGAAATCGAAATTCCTGGCCAATATGAGCCACGAACTGCGCACGCCGCTCAACGCCATCATCGGGTTTTCGGAAATCATGGAGGCGGCGATGTTCGGGCCGCTGGGTGCGGAAAAATACCGCGAATATTCGCGCGACATCCGCGAAAGCGGCCAGTACCTGCTCGACGTCATCAACGACATTCTCGACATGTCGAAGATCGAGGCCGGCGGCATCCCGCTGGCTCTCGAGGACGTCGACCTCGATCCGGTGCTGGCCGACTGCCTGCGCGTGGTATGGCAGCGCGCCACCGAGAAGCGCCTCAACCTGCGATCCTCGATCGACCCCGCAATTCGTCTCAAAGCCGACCGCCGCGCGCTCAAGCAGATCACGCTCAACCTGTTGTCCAACGCCGTGAAATTCACCCCGGACGGCGGCGCCGTGGCGGTGCGCGGCCACGTCCGCTCCGGCATGGTCACGATCGCCATCCAGGACAACGGCATCGGCATCGCCAAGGACGCGCTGCGCAAGCTCGGCCGGCCGTTCGAACAGGTCGAGAGTCAGCTGACCAAACGCCACCAAGGCTCGGGCCTCGGCCTCGCCATCGCCAAGTCGCTGGTCGAAATGCACGGCGGCGCCATGCGTATCCGTTCCACGCTCGGCAAGGGCACCATGGTGGTGGTGCGCCTGCCGATGGAAGTCCGGCCGGCTATGCGATCCATCGAAGCTGCGGCATAGCAACCCGCCTAGTTGGCACTGAGGTTTTGCACCTGCCAGGCCGATCCGACATTGCCGAAGCCGACAGCCGAGGACGACACGCTCGCGCCGTTCATCAGCCACACCGCGACGTCGCCCGCGGCTATCGAGCAGCAGAATGTCGCTCTCGCCGTCGCCGTTGTAGTCGCCGATTTGCGCCACGCTCCAATTGCTCGGCAGCGTGCCGACGGCCGCACCCGATATCACCTGCGTGCCATTGGTGAACCAGATCGACAGCACGCCGGAATTGGTGTCCCGCCACAGAATGTCGACGTTGCCGTCGCCGTTGAAGTCGCCGACGCCCTGCACCACGAAGTTGCTGGTCACGGTGCCGAGCCCGCTGGAGCTCGTCACCTGGCCGTTCTGCACGCCCCACAGCGCGATGTCGCCGGCGCTGTCGCGCCATAGTATGTTGCCGTTGGCGTCGCCGACGATGGTCCAAGTGCTGGGCAGCGCGCCGAAAACCGCCGTCGAGGCGACCGTTGCGCCGTTCATGAACCACACCGCCACCGTGCCGGTATTGCTGTCGCGCCATAAGAGGTCGCCCTTGCCGTCACCGTTGAGGTCGGCGGTACCGGAGAGCGTCCAGTTGCTGGTCAGGTTGCCGACCGCGGCGGCCGAGGATACCGCGGTGCCGTTCATGAACCACATCGAGACGTTGCCGCTACTGTCGCGCCACAAAACGTCGGCTTTGCCGTCGCCGTCGAAGTCGTGCTGGCCGATGATCGAAAAGCTTGACGGCACGGTGCCGAGAGCGGCCGACTGCGAAACGGTGCCGCCGTTCATCAGCCAGACCGCGAGGATGTTGCTGGAGTTCCGCCAGAAGATGTCGCTGTAGCCGTCGCCGTTGAAGTCGTGGGTGTTGGCCGACAGGATGGAAGGAATAATGCGCCCGATCTTGTCCCCGCTCTCGGTGAACCAGAGTGCGCCGTCCGGGCCGGCAGCGATATACTGCGGGATCGGCTGGTTGCCGGGAGGCTCCACCTTGTGGACGGCAAACCCGCCGGCAGTCGTGACCCGTCCGATCGCATCGTTGTAATCGGTGAACCACAACGCTCCGTCCACGCCGGCGGCAATCTCATACGGGTTGATCGTCCCCGCCGGGGCGGTGTATTCGGTGACGACGCCGGCGGTGGTGATGCGGCCAATCCTCTTGGTGTTGGCTTCGGTAAACCACAGCGCCCCGTCCGGCCCCGCAATGATGCCATTCGACGCCCCGTCGCTCGGGATGGTGTATTCGGTGACAATCCCCCGCGGTCGTGATCCGCCCGATCTTGGCGGCCATTTTCGGTGTACCACAACGCCCCGTCCGGCCCCGTGGCGATCTCCCAGACACTGGCGGTATATTCGGTAATGACTCCGGCGGTCGTGATCCGGCCGATCTTGCCGGCCGTCGGTTCGGTGAACCAGAGTGCGCCGTCCGAACCCGAAACGATGCCGCGGGCTCCGTTGGACGTCAGCGGATATTCGGTAAAGCTGCCGCCGGTCGTGATGCTTTCCGATCTTGCCGTTGCACCCATCGCAGCCGGTCGCGAACCAAAGCGCGCCGTCCGGGCCCGTGGTGATACCGAACGGAATGTAGCCCCCGGGGATGGCGTACTCGGTAAACGTGCCGGCGGTTGTGATCTTTCCTATGTTGTGGCCCGAGAACTCGGTGAACCACACCGCGCCGTCCGGCCCCGCGGTGATCCCCCACGGATTGCTGCCGGCCGTGGGGACCGAATACTCGGTGACCGGTTGCGCCGCGGCTGCAGGCGCCGGCAGCACAGCGCAAGCCAGCGCGGCCAAGCCGAACCCATATGCCGGTCTCGCGATCGATGAGGTGAAGCGGATAGTCCCAACGTTCATGTGCATGATCCCCATTGCTTCATTTAAGCCGACGGCTTTTGGCCCCGAAACCAATCGAATGGCCCAACCGGTCCCCGCCGAAAAAACGACGCGCGATCCCCGCCGCCCGAGCGGAGCGCGGACGGCGCGCGCCGGTTTTGCCGGCTGCGCCATGCAGATAGATTACGGAAAAGCTCGCCCGCCGAAGGCCCGCTCTTGCTGCCGGTTCGCCCCCCGTGACTTCGGCACGTCCAGTTGGCAGCTACGCCATCAAATATATGACAGAAATCTGTCTGACAATACCTGCGGGTCGCGAGCGTTCAGCACGAAGCGCAGTCAGGATCGGCCTTAGCAGTCAAGTTGTGCTGCGCACAATGTCAAATGACGTGGAAGGCGTTCATATGCGGAACTTTGTCAATCCCTATCTGGCTGGCGAGCAACAACGAAAACTTTCGGAAAGCGCGGCCGACTGGCAAAATCGAACTCCTGGCCCGAATGCGCCAGGCAAACAACCATTAGGAATAGCCGTAGACGCTCGATGTAGCGGGCCGGGATCGCGGCGTAGCAGCGTGCCTAATTGTCATTGACATTTTGCGCCGTCCAAGTCGTTCCGACATTGCTGACGCCGACCGCCGACGACACCGTCGCGCCGTTCATCAGCCACATCGCGACGTCGCCGGCGGTATCGATCAACAGAATGTCGCTCTTGCCGTCGCTGTTATAGTCGCCGATCTGGGCGACAGTCCAGTTACCGTTGAGCGTGCCGACTGCCAAGCCGGATGTCACCTGCGTGCCGTTGGTGAACCAGATCGACAGCGTGCCGGTGTTGGTGTCGCGCCACAGAATGTCGACCTTGCCGTCGCCGTTGAAGTCGCCGACGCCTTGCACCACGAAATTGCTCGTCACGGTGGCGAGCCCGCTGGAACCCGTCACCTGGCCGTTCTGCACCCGCCACAGCGCGATGTCGCCGGCCGTGTCGCGCCAGAGAATGCCACCGGCGTCGGCGCCGACGATAGCCCAGTTGCCGGGAACTGCGCCGAAATTCGCGGTCGAGGCGACCTGCGCTCCATTCATGAACCAGACCGCCACGGTGCCGGTCGTGCTGTCGCGCCAGAGCAGGTCGCCCTTGCCGTCGCCGTTGAGATCGCCGGTGCCATAGAGCGTCCAGTTGCTGCTGAGGTTACCGACACCGGCGGCCGAGCCCACTGCGGCGCCGTTCATGAACCAGATCGAGACGTTGCCGCTGGTATCGCGCCACAGCACGTCGGCCTTGCCGTCGCCGTTGAAATCATTTTGCCCGATGATCGAAACGCTGCTGGTTACGGTGCCAAGACCGGCAGATTGCAACACCGCGCCGCCGTTCATCAGCCAAACCGCCAGGCTACTGCTGGTATTGCGCCAAATGATGTCGCTGTTCATATCCGCGCTGAAGTCGTGGGTCGTGACCAGAGTGTCGACAAACGGCACGCAGTCTTGAGCCGCGTTGCTGTATTCCATCTGCGTCGCATAGGCGTGGCCGTGCAGATAAAGCGGATTGGCATACGAGCCGGTCCACTCGCATATGTCGCCAATTTCCTGCCCGTCGGAATTTCGATCCCACCCGCTGTTCGGATCCGGATCCGTAATAGTCTCGAATAATTCGTGTGAAAAAACGTTGTTTGTCGAATCTATCGCCGCGCCATTCGGACCACCGCTAAATTGGCAGCCCGTTCTGTCGGTGCTGTCGAATACGTCCTGGAACGGCATGGCCTGGTAGATGACGTGAATAGGGTTGCCGCCCGCGTCGGTCGAATCGAACGACGAGTGATAGGCGCAAAAACCGCTTCCCGTCGACCAAGGTGCGCTGCAGGTATGGTCATCGTCGGGACAATAGCAGGCGCTGCCGTCATCGAAGCAAAGATCCTGACCCGACGGCAACATGAGCGAATACATGACGTTGTAACCGCCGCCGCCGCCGCCCGGAAAGTGGGCTTTGACAGCGCTCAGGATGATCGTCTGCAACTGCGAATCGAGCAGCGTGTGAGGCTCGGCCTGAGTGACCGAGAGCGCGGTCGAACTGCTGGTATAGCGCCCGCTGGTCTTGAGAACGCTGGGCTCCATGTATTGGTCCGCCACGTGGATCCAGTTGCTGGAAAACAGATCGTTGATGAAACCTGACGGATTGCCAAAACAGCTGGCGGCGCAATTGAGATAGATAAAAGTCTGCTGCGTGGACGTGACGACCGGCCCGCCGTTGTAATTGAGAACGCCGCAGCCGCCGTTGCATGGATATGACAGTGGGGTGACCGCGGCGGGGACCGCGGCCTGGCTGGGGCGCTTGTCGCAACTGGGCAGAATCGACGGCAATCCGGAGCCCGGCTGGCCTGACATTCTTTGGGCGGGCATGATGTGGCACAGCACATTTGTCGTCGTCTCCGGAGCAAGCTGGGCGATCGGAGGCAATTCAATGGTGACGAGATTCTGCGCGGCGCCCGCTGGCGGCGCAAAGGAAAAGCACATCGCCAGTAACAAAATACCGCCGAGCGGCAACAGGGTGCGACGTAAACAATCAACCATGATGGTATCTCCCGTCTCGGCGCGTTCCGCTAAAGCTCAAAGAACTGTGGATTTGCCGATCCCGTGTCCATAATAGTGACTATGTTTGCTGCGGCTTGTCAATTCCCGGTTCAAACAGCTCCCTGAGATGATTGCGCAATCTGAAGCGATTGCGCTCGGGGCGGCCAAATACGCGACAGCCGACGCCGCAAAATCCGCATCAAACATCTGCGCGCCTGGCGCTGCGCCTTGGCGTGGGGCAATCCGGCGGGTCGGCGGCGCGGGCGAGAGCGCCAACGCGCCACTGCTCGCGACCAGCGCTGGCGTCGCGATCCGGCCGATGAATCGCACCGCAATCAGCCAGGCCACCGCCTTCGCCAATGTGCCTGTCGCCTCCGGCTGGGCGATTGCGGGCCTCAATGCCGAGTGACGCGGCAAGCAGCCGGTTCGCGAATTCAAGTTGCCGGCCACCTCGCTGATCGCCGTGTGTCTCGGCCGCTGCCATGCACACGCCTCTTCCGCCTTTGGGCCAATCGCTACAGATCGACGATGTCCGGGCGAGGTCCGCTTCACACCCATAAGCGATCGCGCAGGACCGTCAGCGGGTCGGCCCGGCACACGTAAGTTAAGCATATAACTCGCTATTGACGCGTGATATCCAATATCTCACCCTGTCGCTCAACGAGATCCTTCGCCACCGTATGCATAAACGCCGTTGACGAGTATTCGGCATGAACAAACGGACACTAGGTTGTCTCACCGAAGAGCATCTGATGCTCTTCGGAATGATTACGCAGTGGTTCGCCCGACATGAAGTTCTCGTGCATCAGATCATGGGGATCGTCAGCGGATCAGATGCGACTTCCATGAAGCTGTTGACCAACGGCCTCAGCTTTGCCGTCAAGCGTGATGCATTGTTCAACCTACTCCGTCATCGCGCAGTGCCGCTCGATCGCATTGACCAAGTGCGGAGGTACCTGGAAATCCTCAATACGTTTACACCATTGCGAAGTGATATTGCGCATTCCGGGTGGATCGAAGGAAAGTCCGCAAATTCGACCCAACCGGCGTGGCTTTCCCATGGGCCTGTGGCTGCCATCAAGGCAGTGCACGACATCGACGAGCATGCCAAAACTTTTATCGAGGATTATCAAGACCAGGTTACATATACGCTCGATGAGCTGCATGAGATCGTCGATAATCTCGAAGAGAACTATACTCGCTTTCGAGAATACGTGACGAAAATCTGGCCTGCCTCCGGTTCCGAAGATACCTAGGAGTTCTCCGGCAGACGGCGATCCAGCTCGGCGCCGATGAGGTGATCGAATATAGACCCTTCGCACAGCATCATTTGACGCGGCCGAAATGACGCTTTGGGTCAATTTCTACCGAAATCCCATCTCGGCGCCAGGTCCGCTTTCCACCCGATTGCGACCAGATCGCGGACTTCTCGGCACTGCGGCTTCGGGACCAGGAAGCGACATATGCACTGCAGTAAATATCAGCTGCATTCGATCATCTCGTCGGCGCGGGCGCGCAGAGCCTGGAGGGATGGAGCGGCCGAGCGTTGACGGTCATCCAGGTCCTAAACCAGTACAAGCGTATCGGGCGCAGTCCTGGTAAACACCCCGACACTCGAATGATGGCAACTGGTTCAGATGACGGCAGTCGCGATAGTGTGCGCGACAGGTGTTTATGCATTGCTGTTTAGCCGTCTGAGCGGCGGCGACGGTACGAGAGGCAAGATCGGCGTCGCGCGCATTAAGTGTTCTCATGCTCAACGACAGAAGCACTGCGAACAGGAGGGAGACGACGGCAAACGACTGCTTGCTGCATTTCATGGCTCAACTCCCTTTAGGACGAGAAAGACGACGAGTTCGGAACGACTGTCGCCGGTTGTCATTGAAGTATAGCCTTTCTGCGCGCGCTTGAGAGGTAAGCTTGCACGGCAGCAATTTGCAAGCTTCCATGTCTCAAAGGGTCCTGGACTGCCGCGCTGTTCGTCCAATCGCGGCAGCTTCACTGGGCTCCGCCTGCGGCAGACGACAGGATGAACGACACCGCCCCGCCGAGCTGTTTGGCAGCCGCGCTGCCATATGGCGGTGCGACCAGCGGCTTTGTATACTGAATACGGTGAGCGGGCTTCGATAGGCACCCAATTTGCGTCGGCAGAACGCAGGCGAGAATTTTTGGTCATGCGCGTGCACGTTTACACGATCTGCTGGAACGAGAGCCGCGTCATCGACTATTTCCTGCGACACTACGAACCGATTGCCGAGCGCATCGTCGTCTATGACGAGGGTTCAACCGACGGCACCAGGGGGATCCTGACGGCGCACCGCAAGGTCGAGTTACGCCGCTTCGTTCGATCCGATCCTGACACGCTCGAAATGTCAAAAATCGCCGTTCAGAACCATTGCTGGAAGGAAGCAAGGGGCCTCGCCGATTGGGTTATCATCGTCGATTGCGACGAGCACGTCTTTCATCCGCGCTTGACCGACTATCTCGCCGAGCAGAAGCGCGCCGGCGTGACATTCGTGCCGACGCTCGGCTTCCAGATGATCACCGCGCAATTTCCCGAAAAGGGCGAGCATCTCGCCACAACGCGTACCATGGGCATCCCCGAGCGCAATTACAGCAAGCCGTGCGTGTTCGATCCCACCGCCATCGTCGAGACCAACTTCGGCGGCGGTTTGCACAGTGCATCGCCGGTTGGCTGCCTGTCATTTCCGGCGCGCGATGAGGTGATGCTGCTGCACTACAAGTATCTCGGACTTGACTATGTGGCGCAGCGCTATGGCGCGTTGAACGGGCGCCGCGGCGCCGTCGATGTACAATACAACTGGGACTATCATTTCAGTCTGCCGCCAAGTCACTGGCAGCAGGAACTGGCCGACGCTGCAAGCCGCTCAACGAACGTGGCGGCGCGCGGTTTCTCGCCGAGCATTGCACATGCGCTGCCGTCATGGCGGCTTTCGCCAGCCGAACGCGGTTCTGAGCCACACATTATCAAGGGACTGTAATCAGGCGACGATGGCTGAGGGACCGCTTGTGCTGACGCCTGTACGGATAGGAGTATAAGATGGATGATGACACGCGCGCCACCTTGCTTGCCGGCATTCGATGATTTGCAGCCTTGGCGACACGCCACCTGAAGGCGGCCCCTCGGTAGCGTTTGTGCTCCCAGCTGGCTTGACCAACGGCGGTGTCACGACATGGGCTCTTGCCCTCTCAAAGCGGCTGAACCAAAACGACCATCCGTCGAAACTGATTTGTCACAGTGCCTGGCCAGGTCGCGCCACGTTCAAGTCTGACGACAGAAGCGATATTGTCTATTGTGACGGATTGGCATGGGGTGCCGGCATCGATGCAATCCGTGGCTTTCTGCCCACTTACTCGGCCGTCAAAGCGCAAATCTTTATTCCGAATTGGTCATGGGGAACCTATGGGACAGTTTCTCTCATGAGTTTGAATGAGGCGTGCGACACGCGCGTCATCGCTTTTGCCCATACGGATCAGGACCATTATTACCAGCTTTTGACATACTACGAACCGATCATAAGCAAGTTTGTTGGTGTGAGCGACACAATCTGCCAACGCCTGCGGTGCCTTTTGCCTTCCCGCTTAGACGATATTTGCAAGCTGATGTATCCGGTCGCAGTTCGAGAAGAAAGTAGAAGGCTCGATCATAAAAAATCGCTTACGATTACGTATGCAGGGAGAATAGAGCAGCGGCAGAAGCGAATATTGGACCTGATTGCATTGGCGGACCTATTGGCATCGAAAAACGGAAACTACCATTTCACGATTGCGGGCGATGGCCCACAATTGGCTCAACTTACCGGGCATTTCCAGAAGCAAGAATATTCAAACATATCGATTGAGTTCTTGGGCTTGGTGGCTCACGAGAGGATGACGGATTTATGGGCAGGGTCGGACATCAGCATACTTTTCTCCGAGTTTGAGGGAATGTCGATCTCCATGCTTGAAAGCATGGGACAAGGATGCGTGCCTATTGTAACTGACGTAAGCGGCTCTAAAGAAACAATCAGGCATGGCCACACTGGCTTTATCGTTGCCGTTGGTGACGTCGGCGCCATGGCGCAAATCATCACCGAGCTTGATGCCGACAAAGCTCGCGTTGCGCGAATTTCCAATGCCTGCATTTTGTCTGTCCGCGATCACCACCGATTCGATACTTATGATCAGCAGTTCGTGGCAATTATGCAGGAGTGCATGAGCGGGCCATCTGCCAGGTGGCCTGGGACCAAGGCAATCCTGCCGATCAATTGAACATTCGTTGCTCAGATGCCGACTGAGGATAGAAGTGAACAAGCACCGATAGCCCACTTTGACCGTGCAGAGGCCGGTTAAATGGCAGAACTAGCCGGTTCCACCAGTACTGTCCACGTCGCATGTTGCTTCGACCAGAAAATGGAACTGCCTTTTCTGGTTCTCGCCGGGTCGCTCAAGAGACGTCTGAAGAGCGATCGAAGGGTCGTCCTGCATGCCTTCCATTCCGATCCTATTGCCCACGACCTGGCTTATTTTGTCGGATTGAACTCGGCAACGTTTGAGCTTCGATTGCGACATATCGAGAATCGGTTCCACAACGTCGCTAGCTGGCCAAGCCATCTCACGGCGGCGTCGTTACTCCGGCTCCGGTTGCCCTCGGTTCTCGATGGCATTGATCGGGTCATTTATCTCGACTGCGACCTTGTTGTTCTAAACGACATCACGACGCTCTACGACACGGATCTATTGGACTTTCCATTGGCGGCATGTCTGGATTTCTGGCTCACGGGCGCTCCCCCCTTCGCACCTCCCGGCTGGGACGTCGGGGAGTGGCACAAATTTTTGAGTGAGGTCGTCAGCCTCGCCGACTGGAAAACCTATTTCAACGCGGGGGTACTGGTGATGGACCTCAACAGGTTCCGCAACACTGGTCTCGTTCATGCCGCCGAAGAATTCCTTGAACGGACAAATTATAAGACGCCGTTTGTCGACCAGGAGGCATTGAACCATGTGATCGATGGCGCATTTGTCAGGCTGGATTCACGCTGGAACGTCCTTGCGGCTCTGGGCCATTGCGACCCGTGGATCATACACTATGCGGGTCCCAACAAGCCTTGGAGCTGCGAGGGGCGAGCGATCACATTTTGGAATCAGCGGTTCTGGCACGAGGCCGCTGAATCTGCGGTATTGCCGCTGTTGGTGCGGGCCTATCTGGAAACGTGTGATCGGCGCGGATTGTCCAGGCTGCAGCCCGCGGGCGTGCTGTTGTCAAGCGGCAAGCCGCGCCTCAGCAAAGACGACATTCTCGCCCACGCCGAAAAATACCGGGCTTTTACCGAGGCGGCACAGGCCAGCGAGTTGATTGCGCGGGATCTTGATCGCCGACCTGAAGAAACCAATGCAGCCGCTGCCCTGGTCTCAGTCGACCTTTGGAGCCGCCGCGGCGGAGTCCGCGATGGCGAAACCTTGATCTTCGATCTTAAGGTTGCCGATGGCTACCTCGTTTTTGGCCCCTATCTATGGTATCCGGCTGGAAACTACGAAGCGACTTTCAATCTTGCCTGGGTGGGTGTCGCGCCGGGCCCAGCAAGAAAACTCGTGATCGACATTGTCGACGACGCCGACAGATGTTTAGCGCAACGGGACCTTGCTGCCGTCCCCTCTGCAACTGAAAGTACGCTGCAATTCGTGGTCGACAGGAATGAGCTGTTTCTGGCATTTCGCGTTTTTGCAACCGGTTTTGTCGCCGGCGAACTGCGCTTTGGCGGTGTGACATTGCGCTCGCACAGACCGATCCTGCATACTTGAAGAGTTACTCAGTCCCGCTCCCCTCGTTGGCATAATCGATCGAGCGGCGCACGCTCCCCTCAGGCTCCAACGACGATGCAATAATTTCAAGCCCGGACGAAACGTCTGCCAATGGCATCAGGCACCGCCCGCGCAATGTGCTGACGCTATCACGGCTCAAAAAGGAGGTATGAAACCCCGCTCAAACCAGTCGCGCAGCGACACTGACATGGTGATATTCAAGTTTATTGGCGTGGCGTTTCGAATGACTTCGTCGTACCATCCAAGATCATAGGCGTGCGGTAGTCGGGACGGCGGCGCCGTCAATTGCCAAGACTTGCCGAAACCTGAGCCGTGCAAGACGGCGGGCGAACCGAATGTCCCGGCGTGCAAGAAGGGATAATAGGGCGCCACGGCAGCCCAAATATCTGGAGGGCTTATGCCGATAAGGGGCGCCTCCCAGTCCTGCAGCAAAGCATTCAGGACGTCTTGATCGGACAACGGAAAGTCAACATCGGTCCACAGTGCGCCGGGGGCGACAAGCGTGGAGCGGATGAGCGAATCCCATTGCTCGAGGAGGATATGGTCGCGCTCAAAGTTGCAGGCGAGCAACCCGGCATGGTAATAGCGACTCGACCAATGTTGCGGGCGTGCTGGCCGGCCCAGTCGCTTTGCCCAATTGTACCGTCGATAATCGATCGACGAGATTAAATTCGTGACACCGACGACCGGCGCTACTTCAAGCCACTGCTCAAGTCGCGGGAAAAAAGTTGGATCGGTGATTATGATATCAGCATCCAGGAGCACACAGTGCTCACTCGGGTGTTTCAAAGGCAATTCTGCCTTTCGGTTTCCCGGCCAATAGCCGTTTGAGCCAAGCGGGTGAAATTCAATTCCCTCGAGTGGTTGCCTTGAGATTGAAAGCGGCTCGGGACTGCCGACATGGACCTTTCCTGAGAAGCCGCGTCGGCGCACCGAATTGATCAGCGCTGCAATTCCCGGGACAAACGCTTCGTCGGCAAACGTATACAACGACAATGTCATCTTTCTACAACCCATGGGTATTTGCAGCCCATTCGACAAAACTGAGATCTGACGCAAGGGCCTCGATTTGCTTCGCCGACAACGTGCGGTTAATTCGCGGCACTAGGGGCGCTTCCCCCGCGTCATATCCTTCATGCATCGAGTAGAATAGTCTCTTCAAATCCAAGTAAACCAGCCCTGCTCGGGTCAAAACTCATTGACTTTCAATCGACTTTAGCCTTTCACGTCGTGCCAGGCCGCGACCGGCGATCATGTGGTCATGCACCTCGATCCCTCGGCGCTTGGTTTCGGGGCCGGGGATTCATTTGCATCCTCGGAAATCGGTGAAATACCGTCGCGACCTCCATTTGAGCCATGACATGTTTCATATTGCGCGGGCCTGATCCCGTTGGAGGTGGGGCGCTTCGGCGATTGCGGTCCCGGCGGATAACCCGTCCAGTCGTGACGTGACGAGACAGCGATCCCCACAGCCGCATCGACTGAGGAAAACGCGTGCCGGATTCAGAAGCGTTCGACTTTATCATCGTCGGCGCCGGCAGCGCGGGGTGCGTCCTGGCCAATCGGCTTACCGCGTCGAGTCAGCACCGCGTTCTGCTGCTGGAGGCGGGCCCCAGCAGCCGGCATCCGTGGCTTCATATTCCGCTGGGCTTCGGCAAGCTTTTTGGCGATCGCCGGTTCAATTGGTGCTACGAGACCGAGCCGAATCCGCCGCCGGCGTCATCGCGCCGCGGGGAAGGTTCTCGGCGGCTCCAGTCCGATCAAACCGGCGGCATGCGCTCTACAAGCTGCGCTAGCGCAAGCGCACTTCCCGGTCCGACCGATATTGCACCTCGCCGCGTGACACCGACTGCCGAAAGGCTCCCCAATGGATCTCGGTCTGAAAAACTGTAAGGCCTTCGTGGCCGGCGGCAGTCGGGGACTTGGCAAGGCTTGCGCCAAGGCCTTGGCCGGCGAAGGCGCCCGCGTCTTCGTCTGTTCGCGCCATGGGGAAGAGCTCAAGCGGGCGGCGGCGGAGATCGGCGCCGCCGGCTGCTCCGCCGCCGACCTGTCGCGGCCGGCGGAGGTCAAGCGCGTCGTGGCCGAGGCCATTGCGGCATTGGGCGGTCTCGATTGCCTCGTCACCAATGCCGGCGGTCCGCCGACCGCGGCCTTCGAAAAGGCCGGCGACGGCGACTGGGATATCGCCTACCAGCTCAATTTGATGAGCGCCGTCCGCCTCATCCGCGAGGCATTGCCGGCGCTGAAGGCTTCGGGGCGGGGCCGCATCGTCAATCTGACCGGCTACGGCGTGAAAGAGCCGATGACCGATCTTGTCGTGTCGGATTCGGTTCGCGCCGGCGTCACCGTCATGGCCAAAACCATTGCGTCCGATCTCGCGCCATACGGCATCACCGTCAACAATATCGCGCCCGGTCCCATCATGACCGATCGCCTCACCGAGATACTGTCCGCTCGGGCCAAGGTTTTGGGCATAACGCCCGCACGAGCAATTCAAGCGCTTTGCCGAGACCATTCCGGTTCGCCGCATGGGACAGCCGAACGAAATCGGCGACCTCTGCGCCTACCTCTGCTCGCCGCAAGCCGGCTACCTCACCGGCCAGACCATCGTCGTCGACGGCGGCATCAACCGCTCGATCTAGATCCACCCGACACCGCTGCCTTCGGCGTCGCCGGGTCGCCCGCCGGGGCAAGCAGCGACGTGCTGGACAAACCGGTTCCCATGGCCAAACCTCGGCGGAACGCGCTGGCGGCGTCGACCGCTCGCGCCGCCGGACAACAGGTCCGGATGTCCTGGGGAGGGGTCATGCTCAACGGTTGGTTTCGCCTCAATATGGTCGCCGCGCTCGCGCTGGCGATTCCCGCGATCGGCGCGACTGCGAGCCTCGCCCAGCAGTGGCCTACCCATCCGGTGCGCTTCGTGCTGCCGTTCGGTCCAGGCTCCGGGGCGGACACCAGTGCGCGGCTGATAACCGACACGCTGCAGCAGAAATGGGGCCAACCCGTCATCATCGACGGCAAGCCTGGAGGCGATGGCTTGCTGTCGCTGCAGACCGTCGTGTCAGCACAGGATGACCATACGCTGTTCTTCGGGCCAAGCAGCATCTACGTCGTACAACGCTACTTGCACGAGGACATGGCCTTCGATCCCGAGACCGACCTCGCGCCGATCGCGGGGGTCGCCAAGGTGCAGATCGCCGTGGCCGTGCCGACAAGTCTCGGCATCTCCACATTGGCCGAATTCGTGGCACTGGCGCGCGCCAAGCCGAGCGAGACGAGCTATGCGGTCGCGCCGGGATTTTCCGAATTCGTATTCGACGGATTCGTCAAAGAGAACGGACTCGCGATCGCCAAGGTTCCTTACCGCGACATCACCAAGTCGCCGCTAGATCTCGGCGAAAACAAAATCCAGTTGTCCATGCAATCCTACGCCGCGATGCGGACCTACGCGCAGACCGGCAAGATCAAGATCATTGCAATCAACGATCGCGAGCGATCGCCCATCGCGCCGGAGGTTCCCTCCGTGGTGGAATCCGGATTCCCGTCCTTGCTCGCCAGTCCCGTCCTCGGACTGCTCGGACCGCGCGACATGCCGATCGACTTGCGCCGACGGATCGCGGCGGACGTACTCGCTGCGCTCGACGACAAGACGATCGGCGAAAGATTGGCGCTCACGGGCCAGCCGGTCGCGCCATTGGGCGTTGACGCGTTCACCGCCGCGCTCAAGGAGCAATACGCGCAGGTCGCCCATATCGCGTCCGTGCTGGGCATTGCGCGAAAGAAGTAAGTATCATGAAAAAAACCTGACAATCGGCGGCGTGGTCTGTTACGCGCGTGCGCCGGCCGGCCCTTCGGAGTCCGTCTCAATAATGGTGACATTGGCCTTGACATTAGTCCCCATTTCAGTTACGAAGCGCATCTCGCTCACGTAAAGGACGTCAGCCGGCGACCCCGGCTGATGGAGCGAGTGCGGTGCCCGCGGGCGGCGGCTCGTCACCGTCGCTCCCGGGCGGCTCGGGCATCATGCCTGCCGGCACTATGACCGGCGTGCGAGGTGCATCGCTGTAACCGGGGCCGGCGCCGGCGGGGGTAACCCGCCGCTTATCGGCGCCAAGTCCCGGGAAGCCTGGCCCGAGCTGAGCCTAAGGGATGCGCGAGTCCCTCTGGCAAGAGCCGTGGTGGAACGCCGGAAGGCGTGCTGCCCCCTCCCATTCCCTCCCCCGCACGCGGGGGAGGGTCAGGGTGGGGGCAGCGCCGCACCGCAAGGTGCGGAGGATGATGCTCAGCGTCTTTCGGCGTTCCGCTTCCTTTGTTCTTTTTCTTGTCCTTTCGTAGCCCGGGTGGAGCGTCAGCGAAACCCGGGAGCGGCCTTGAGGCCGAAACCATCGTCCCCGGATTTCACTTCGCTTCATCCGGGCTACACCGTGCCAGAGCGTGATCGTGATTGCGCCGGAAACCACCGCCGGCGTCATCTGACGAAGATCGGGCTCTGAGATTTGTTTGTTAGTCTGCTTGGCACAGCTCGGGCGCAAAAAAACGCGCCGCGAGAACGCTGCGTCATTGCGAGCGGCAGCGAAGCAGTCCAGATCGGCGCACCGACTTGGAGAACGGACCATTGGAGAACGGACCATTGGAGAACGGACTTGGGACACATGGGTCGTCCGCCGCGCACTCCGGAGCCGCACTTTGTCGAGCCCCGCTGCCGCCACGACGTTCTACGCGCGCTCGGCCAGAATCCGCGCGAAGCACGCGCGCACCTTTTGCTGCGTCTCCACGACATGCGCCTCAAGCGCGGTAAAATCCGGCAGGTCGGCGGCGCGGGCGAGCAGCGCCAGCACGCCGCTGCTGGCGGTTTTCGGATCGAAGGCGCCGGGCAGGCAGAGCCGGAGAATTTGCGTCAGGTCGTGAAACAGCCGCACCGCGGGGCGCAGCACTTCCGCGTCCTCGATCGCGAGCAGGTTCAGCCGCGCAGCTTTTTCCAGCGACGCGCGCCGTCGACGTGTCGAGAATGTCCGGCGTCGCGGCGGCATGGACCAACTGCAGATATTGCGCGATGAACTCGATGTCGACCAGGCCGCCGGCGGCATATTTGAGATCCCAGGGATTGGCGTCGCCCTTTTCCTTGGCGATCGCGGCCCGCATCTCGATCACGGCGGCGGCGACGGCGCGCGGATCGCGTTTGCGGCAGAGCGCGCGGCGAATGACGGCCTCGACTCGCGCCGCGAAAGCCGGCGGCGCCGAAACCACCCGTGCGCGCGTCAGCGCCATGTGCTCCCAGGTCCAGGCGTCGCGCTCCTGATAGCTTTCGAAGCCGTCGATCTGCGTCGCCAGCGGACCGGCGCGGCCCGACGGCCGCAGCCGCATGTCGACGTGATAGAGCACGCCGTAATTGGTCTGCACCGTGAGCGCGCTGATCAGGCGTTGGGTGAGACGGGCAAAATATTGCGCGCCGTAGAGCGGCCGCGGGCCGTCGGAGCTGGGGTTTTCCTGGTCGAAATCGTAGATGACGATGAGATCGAGGTCGGAATTCGCGGTCATCTCGCGGGCGCCAAGCCGGCCGAGCGCCACGATCGCGGTTTGCTGGCCGCGGATACGGCCGTGGCTGGCGACGAAGTCGTCTTCGACCTGACGATGCACCGCCCGGATCAGGACGTCGGCGAGGCGCGCGAACACTTCGCCGGCAGCTTCCGCGGAGACCGAGCCCGACAGGATGCGGGCGCCGATCAGGAACATGTGCTCCTGGCCGAACAGCCGGATGGCGTCGAGCACGTCCTCGTAGCCGCGCGTGTCGCCGAGCCGGCGCGCCAGCTCGCTCTCCAACTTCGCGGCGTCGGGCAGCGCGCCAAAGAAGCTCGGATCGATCAGCGGGTCGATCAGATGCGGATGCTGCGCCAGGATGTCGGCGAGCCGCGGAGCGACGCCGAGGATCAGGACGACAAAGCGGATCAGCTCCGGATTCTGCCGCAACAGCGACAGCAAGCGCCCGCCGGCGCGCAACCCGGCGAGGAAACGGTCGAACGCGGCGAAGGCCGCGTCCGGATGCTCGGCGCGGGCGAACTGATCGATGATGACGGGGAGCAGCTCGATGCAGAAACTCGCGGGCCCGCTCGCCGCGCAGCGCGCGATATTGCGCGGCCTCCCAGCGCTGCACCGCCGCGGCGATGTCCTGCGGCCGGCGAAACCCCATATGCGCCAGCCGGTCGAGCGTGAGCGCCCGGCCGGCCGGAGCAAACGACAGGTTCTGCCGCGCCGCCAAGAGGTCCGGCGTGCCCTCGAACAGCTTCACGTAGTGCCGCTCGACCGCGCGCAAATGCGCCAGCAGACTCTCGGCGAACGCGTCACGGTCCCGATAGCCGAGGAAACGGGCGAAACCGCCCAGTGCCTGCGGATCGGACGGCAGCGTATGGGTCTGCTCGTCGGCCATCATCTGCAGGCGATGTTCGACGCGGCGCAGAAAATAATAGGCCGCGGTGAGCGCGTCGCGGGCCGCCGCGTCGATCCAGCCGCCGGCGGCGAGCGCGGCGAGCGTGGCGACGGTCTCGCGGCCGCGCAGCTCGCTGTGCCGTCCGCCGGCAATGAGCTGCTGGGTCTGAGCAAAGAACTCGATCTCGCGAATGCCGCCGCGGCCGAGCTTGATATTGTGGCCCTCGACCGCGATGTCGCCGTGGCCGCGATAGGCGTGGATCTGCTGCTTCATCGCGTGGACGTCGGCGATCGTCGCGTAGTCGAGGTATTTGCGCCAGACGAACGGCGACAGCGCGCGAAGCAGTGCCTCGCCGGCGGCGACATCGCCGGCGCAAACGCGCGCCTTGATCAGCGCGGCGCGCTCCCAGTTCTGGCCGCGGCTCTCGTAGTAGTCGAGCGCCGCTGGCGCCGATATCGCGATCTGGGTCGAGGCCGGATCGGGCCGCAGCCGCAGATCGACGCGGAAGACGTAGCCATCCGCCGTGCGTTCCTGCAGCAGCTTCACCAGATCGCGGGTCAGCCGCACGTAGAAAGCGATCGGCTCGACATCCGCCGCCAGCCCCCACCCGGCTCTCCCCGGCACGGGCGGGAGGGCTGGGTGTGCGGCCGTATCAAAGAAAACCATGAGGTCGATGTCGCTCGAGAAATTGAGCTCATGTCCCCCCATCTTGCCCATGGCGAGCACGATGTAGCCGGAGCCGGCTTCGGGATGGCTTGGATCGGCCGCCGCCAGCCGGCCGCGGCGGACGGCGTCGCGCAGCAGATGATGGACCGCGGCGCCGAGCGCCGTTTCGGCCACATCGGTCAGCGCCGCAGTCACCCGCGCCACGGACCACACGCCGCCGATATCGGCCAGCGCGATGAGGAGCGCGGCCTCGGCCTTCATGCGGCGCAAGGCCCGCATCAGCGGCGCCGGCGTTCGCGCCAGCGCGGCGCCGCGCTTGGTGCGAGCCAGCAATGCCGCAAGCGCGCGGTCCGGATCGGCGGTGACGAGGCGAAGGAAACGCGCCGGATCGGCGCCGATAAGGTCCCGCAAATAAGGTGCGGCCTCGGCGATGCCGGCGAGCAGATTTTCCAGCGCCGCATGCTCGGTCAGAAGCGACGTAAGCTTGCGGCCGACAGGCCCGGTTTTCAGGCTGTCGAGCCATGCGGCGACGCGCGCCGACGCGCCGGGCGTCGCCAGCGGCAGGGCGCCGGCCAACCGTCGCACAAGCGCGGTTTCGTCAATGCTTTGCCGGGGCCGCTTGCCGACCGCGGGCCGCCGCATCACGCGCCCGCTGGCCCGGCGCGCGGCAGAGCGATCACGCTGCGCAAGCCGGGCTGGTTGTCCTCGAGCTTCAATTCGCCGCCATGCAGCCGCGCCACGGCGGCGGCAAGGCTTAGCCCCAGTCCCGAGCCCGGCTCCGATCGGCTCTGTTCCAGGCGCACGAAACGCTCAACGACGCGGCCGCGATCGGCTTCGGCAATGCCCGGTCCGCGGTCCGCGACGCTGAGCGTGATGCGCTCGCCGTCGTTGCCGGCCCTGACCACGATCTCGCTCGGCGCGCCGTTCAATTTGCCGTCCGGCTTGGCATATTTGATGGCGTTGTCGATCAGGTTGGCCAATGCCTGGCTGACCAGCTCGCGATTGCCGCGCACCGGCGCCGCTGCCGGCGCCTCGACCTTGAGCGCCAGCCCCTTCTCGTCGGCCAGCGGCTCATACAGTTCGCCGACGTCGCGGACGATCTCGGCGGCATCGAATTCGATCATGTTGTCGCGCGCCTGCCCGGACTCGGCGCGAGCGATCATCAACAGCGCATCGAACGTGCGGATCAGCTCGTCGGATTCCGCGATCGTGGTCTCGAGCGCCGCGCGATATTCGACCATGCTGGGAGGCCCGCGCAACGCCTGCTCGCAGCGATTGCGCAGCCGCGTCAGCGGCGTCTTGAGATCATGCGCGATGTTGTCGGAAACCTCCTTGAGCCCGCGCATCAGCGCCTCGATGCGCTCGAGCATGGCGTTGAGGTGGTCGGCCAGGCGGTCGAGCTCGTCGCCGGTGCCGGCGACCGGCAGTCGGCCGGCGAGGTCGCCGGCCATGATGGTCTGCGCGGTGTCGGTCATGGCGTCGATACGGCTGAGCACGCGGCGGCTGACGAAGAAGCCGCCGGCCAGCCCGAGCACGATGACCAGTGCCATCGACCACTGCCCTGCATTGGCGATGATGCCGAACAGGCGTTCGCGTTCTTCCAGGTCGCGCCCGATCAGGAGGCGGAAGCCGCCCGGCAGCTCCACTACCTGCACCAGCGCCCGATGGTCGTTGCCCTCCGGCGCGTCGAGCCGGCGATAATTGGTTTCGAGCCAGCCCGGATGATCGAGCACGCCCGGCTCCAGCGAACCGACATTGCCGGCGAGCCCCTCCCCGGTCGCGGTGGTGACCAGATAGAGGCTCGATCCGGGCCGCCGCGAACGCAGATCGACCAGGATGACCAGCCGCCGGATGCCGCCCTGATTGTACTGCTCGCGCAGGCCCGAAATCTCGGTATCGACGGTGCTGGTGATCTGCTCGGTAATGAGACGGCGGGTGTTGAGCGCGAAATAGCCGAGCAGCGATGCCGCGAACACGATGAAAATCAACAGATAGACCAGGGTCAGCTGGAACGCCGTGGTGCGCAGAAGCTTGCCGAGCGCCGTCACCGGTCGGACTTCTCGGTTCCCGCGTTGAGTTCACTTTCGGAGAAATCGTCCTCCCAGAATTCGAGCGTCGCGCGCTTGTCGTCGCGCCGGTTCGCCGCCTCGCCGCGCCGCAGCTCGACGCGCCGGATCTTGCCGGAGATCGTTTTCGGCAACGCGGCGAATTCGAGGCGGCGCACCCGCTTGAACGGCGCCAGCGCCACGCGGCAGTGCCGGAAGATCGATAACGCGGTGGCGCGATCCGGCGCGTGACCGCCGGTCAGCGCCAGGAAGGCCTTGGGCACGGCGAGCCGGATCGGATCGGGCGACGGCACGACGGCCGCCTCGGCCACCGCCGGATGCTCGATCAGCACGCTTTCCAGCTCGAACGGGCTGATCCGGTAGTCGGACGACTTGAACACATCGTCGGCGCGGCCGACATAGGTCAGGTAGCCGTCGCCGTCGACCGCGGCGATATCGCCGGTGCGGTAGATCGCCCCGGCCGCGGGGCGGACGCCGCCATCTTCGGCCTGATAGCCCTGCATGAGGCCGGTCGGACGCGGCTCCAGCATCAGGCAGATTTCACCCTCTTTCTGTTCGCTGTCCTGCGGATCGAGCAGCGCGACGCGATAGCCCGGCAGCGGCCGGCCCATCGAGCCTGATTTGAATTTTTGCCCCGGCGTGTTGCCGATGAGCGCGGTGGTCTCGGTCTGGCCGTAACCGTCGCGGATGGTCAGGCCCCACGCGTTCTTCACCCGCTCGATCACTTCGGGATTGAGTGGCTCGCCGGCGCTGATCAGCTCGCGGATGCGCACCGACCAGGCGCCGAGATCCTCCTGGATCAGCATCCGCCAAACGGTCGGCGGACAGCAAAACGTGGTCACGCCGCAACGCGCAATGGTGTCGAGAAGCGTGCGCGCATTGAAGCGCTTCTGATTGGCGATGAAGATGCTGGCTTGCGCATTCCACGGCGCGAAGAAACAGCTCCAGGCGTGCTTGGCCCAGCCCGGCGACGAAATGTTGAGATGAACGTCGCCGGGCTGCAGGCCGAGCCAATACATCGTCGAGAGGTGCCCGACCGGATAGCTTTGATGACTGTGCAGGACCAGCTTGGGGACCGCAGTGGTGCCGGAGGTGAAATACAACAGCAGCGGATCGTCCGGCCGCGTCTCGCCGTCCGCGGTGAATTGCGCGGCAGCCGCGTAACCGTCCTGGTATGAATGCCAGCCCGGCACCGCGCCGCCGACGACGATCCGGGTATAGTCTCCGGGCAGGTCGGCGAATTTCGCCGCGGCGTCGGCGCCGGCAATGACGTGGCGGACCCGCCCGCGGGCGAAACGATCGAGCAGATCGCCGCGTGTCAGAAGCGTCGTCGCCGGGATGATGACGGCGCCGAGCTTCATCGCCGCCAGCATGCATTCCCACAGCGCAACGACATTGCCGAGCATCAGCAGGATCCGATCGCCGCGGCGGACGCCGCGATGACGCAAATGATTGGCGATGCGGTTCGAGCGCTCGCTCAATTGCGCGAAGGACAATCTGATCTCACCGGCATCGTCGTCGACCAGCCATAACGCCGGCTGCGCGTTGTCGCGCGCCATCGCATCGAAGTAGTCCAGCGCCCAGTTGAAGCGGTCGAGTTCCGGCCAGGCAAATTCGCGGTAGGCGGTGGCGTAGTCCGCGCGATGGCGCAGCAGGAAATCGCGCGCCGCGATGAAGGGTGCCGCGTTGCTCGAAGTCATGCGATCTCCAATTCGATCCATCCGGCAGGGCCGGATGCGGCGGTCGATCACCGCGCGCCGTCGCGGATCATGTAGCCCGCGCCGCGCACGGTATGCAAAAGCGGCTGGGCGAAGCCCTTGTCGATCTTGGAACGCAACCGCGAAATGTGAACGTCGATGACGTTGGTCTGGGGATCGAAGTGATAGTCCCAGACGTTTTCCAGGAGCATGGTGCGGGTCACCACCTGCCCGGCGTGGCGCATCAGATATTCGAGCAGGCGGAATTCGCGCGGCTGCAGAACCAGCTCCTGGCCGGCGCGGCTGACCTCGTGCGACAGCCGGTTGAGCTCGAGATCGCCCACCCGGTAAACCGTTTCTTCGCCGCGGTTGCCGCGGCGGCGGGCCAGCGCTTCGACACGAGCCAGCAATTCGGAGAACGCGTAGGGCTTGGCCAGATAATCGTCGCCGCCGGTGCGCAAGCCTTTGACCCGGTCGTCGACCTGGCCGAGCGCCGACAGAATGAGCACCGGCGTCTCCACCGACTTGCTGCGCAAGGTGCTGATGACGGACAGCCCATCGCGCTTCGGCAGCATGCGATCGATGATCAGAACATCGTACTCGCCGTCGAGCGCCAGCGCCTGGCCCTCCTCGCCGTCGGTCGCCTGGTCGGCGATATGGCCGACCTCGCGGAACGCCTTGACGAGGTAATCGGCGGCGTCGCGGTCATCCTCAATGATGAGAAGGCGCATGGTCGTGGTGCCACGGTTCGGCAGCCCCATCGCCGGCTGCCTCTGAACGAATCATATTGTTCATAAGGCATCTTGGGCAATAACAGTCGGCAAGCCCGAATATTGCTTGCGCCCGAAAGAATGAAGGGGTGGCGAGCGACTGCCCGCCACCCCCTCTACCAACTCTACTCCGGCGGGGGCGACGTATGCCGGGAGGCAGAGTTGGTAATCGGCGGGGACGGGCCTTGCGGCCCGTCCCCAGGGTACGCCCGCCAGCGGGGGCGACGGATGCCGGCGGATCGCCCCATTACTCAGGCGTTACCGAGCGGCAGGGCGACGAACTTCGTGCCCTCGCCCGACTTCACCCGGAATAAGACGGCGTGCTTGCCCTCCTTGCGGGCATCACTGAGACTCTTGCGGACGTCGGATGGGGAAGAGACGGCCTTGCCGCCGACGTCGAGAATGATGTCGCCAACCCGGAACCCGTGTTCGGCGGCGATGCCGCCATCGGCGACGGCGGTCACAACGACGCCATTGCCGTCGGAGCCCGCGACCTTGTTCCCCGGCGCCAGCGTCAGGCCGAGCTTCGGCATGTCGCTGTCGGGGACTTCGCGCTGACCCGGGTTCGGCGTGTTGTCGGCCTGCTTCTCGGCCGGCAGCGTGCCGAGCGTCAGCGTGAGGGTCTTGTCCTGGCCCTGATGGATCACGCCGAGCTTGACCGATGTTCCCGGCGCCATGGTGCCGATCCGGCGCGCCAACTCGCGCGCGTCATGGACCGGCGTGTCGTTCACGGTGGTGATGACGTCGCCGCTTTGAATGCCGGCCTGCGACGCCGGACTGTTCACTTGCGGCTCGGAGACCAGCGCCCCGGTCGCCTGCTTCAGTCCCATGCTCTCGGCGATGTCCGGAGTGACCGGCTGGATCTGCACGCCAATCCAGCCGCGGGTGACGCTGCCCTTGTCGCGAAGCTGGGCGATCACGTTCTTGACGGTTTCGGCGGGAATGGCGAAGGCGATGCCGACGGAGCCGCCGGACGGCGAGAAGATCGCGGTATTGACGCCGATGACATTGCCGTCGACGTCAAAGGTCGGGCCGCCGGAATTGCCCTTGTTGACCGGCGCGTCGATCTGAATGAAGTCGTCGTAGGGGCCGGCGCCGATATCGCGGCCGCGAGCCGAAACGATGCCGGCGGTCACGGTACCGCCGAGGCCGAACGGATTGCCGACCGCGAGCACCCAGTCGCCCACGCGCGGCGCGCCGTCGGCGAGCTTGACGTAGGGGAAGTTGTCGCCGTCCACCTTGATCAGCGCCAGATCGGTGCGCGTATCCGTGCCGATCACCTTGGCGGTGAAGGTCTTGCCGTCGTCGCTGGTGACCGTAACGTTCTCGGCGTTCTGGACCACGTGGTTGTTGGTTACCGCGTAGCCGTCCTGGGTGATGAAGAACCCCGAGCCTTGCCCGGTGATGACCTCTTTGCCGCCGCCTGGCGCGTTGGGCGCGCCAAAACGCTTGAAAAAGCGCTCGAACGGCGATCCCGGCGGGAACGGCATCTCGCCTTCGTCGTCGAGCGCCGAATTGGCCGGGCGTTCCATCTTGACCCGCACCGAGATGACCGAAGGCTTCACCTTCTCCACGATGTCGGCGAAGCCGACCGGCCGTTGCGGCAGTTGCTGGACCTTGTCGGTCAAATTCTCAGCTTGTGCCGAAGCGCCGAACAGATCGGCCTTGGGCGCAAAATTGGGAGCGACCACGGCCGCGGCGGCAAAGCCAGCAATCGTCGTCGCCAGCAGCGCAAAACGCCGCGCTGACAGCGCCTGACGCGACCGCACATTGTTATTCATTAGCTGTCTCCAAATCAACTCGCCCCTCTCACGACACAACCCGCCGCGAGACGCCTTGTTTCGCCGCAACATGGGACGGCGCGCCTTACCGGTTTCTGTCTGGGGGATTAAAACTTTGTAATGTTCGGCGGTCGACGATTTATCGTTTGAAAACAGCCGGATGCGGCCGGACACTCAAGTTCCGTCAAGAGCACCGGTGCGCGAATAAGTGGAGCGACCGGCTATGAGCCGGGTCCGCTGTGCAGAAGTTCCGCCAGCCGCGCCTCTTCTGCGGCCGTCAGGTTCGCCTGATCCTCGGACGCCCGCGCGGCGCGGCGACGCCGCAGATCCAGCACGACCATGACGGCCCCGACCAGCAGCACGGTCGGCGGCCAGCCCCACAGTGCGACGGTGTGCCACGACAATGGCGGCTTGAGCAGCACGAATTCGCCGTAGCGGGCCACCAGGAAATCGAGAACCTGCTGATCGCTGTCGCCGGCCTTGAGCCGGTCGCGCACCAGGACCCGCAGGTCGTGGGCAAGCGGCGCCTCGGAATCGTCGATCAATTCATTCTGGCACACCATGCAGCGCAATTCCCTGGACAGCGCGCGGGCGCGCGCTTCCAGCACCGGGTCTTTGAGCATCTCGTCCGGCTGCACCGCCTGGGCCGCCGATGAGGCCAGCAGGAACGCGAGCAGAATGGCGTGCAGGTATTTCACGGCACCTACTCCGCTGGCTGCAGCGCGGCCTTGGCTTTTGCCGGCCGCGGCGCGCCGACGCGCAGCCGCCGATCGGACAGCGACAGCGCGCCGCCGACGAACATGATGACGGCGCCGAGCCAGATCATCAGCACGTGAGGCTTGAAAAAAAGCCGCACCGGCACGGTGCCGTCCGGATTGGGATCGCCAAGCGAAACATAGAGCTGGCTGGCGCCGCGCGTCATCAGCGCGGCCTCGGTAACCGCCATGTTGCGCGCCGGAAACGTGCGCCGGGTAGGCTCCAACACGCCGATCAATTCGCCGCTGGCGCGGCGCACCGTGAAGTGGCCGACGACGTCGCTGTAGTTCGGGCCGTTCCGGTTGAACACGCCGTCGAAGGTCAGCCGGTAGTGGCTGACGTCCAGCGTGTCGCCCGGCTTGATCGCCGCAATATGTTCGCTGCCCCAGGCGGTCACGCCGACAATCCCCAGCAGCGTGACGCCGATGCCGAAATGCGCGAACGCCGTGCCCCAGGCCGAACGCGGCAAGCCGATCGATCGGCGCAGCGCGACCCGAAACGGCACACGCATGATCATGGTCCGTTCGGCGACATCGGTCAGCGCGCCGGCCATGACGAAGACGCCGATGCCGACGCCGAACGGCGCCAGCACCGGACCGCCCTGTTCGAGCGCAAAGGCCGCCGCGATGGCGACGGCGGCCAGCAGCGCCGCCAGCAGCAGCCGTTGCGTGACGCCGACGAGATCGCCCCGCTTCCATCCCAACAGCGGCCCGAACGGCATTGCCAGCATCAGCGGAATGAACAGCGGGCCGAACGTCGAATTGAAGAACGGCGGCCCCACGGAAATCTTGTCGCCGGTCAGTCCCTCGAGCGCGAGCGGATAGAGCGTGCCGACGAATACCGTGGCGCAGGCCGAGGTCAGGAACAGATTGTTGAAGACCAGCGCGCCCTCGCGCGAGATCGGCGCGAACAAGCCGCCCTGCTTGAGCAACGGCGCGCGCCAAGCATAGAGCGCCAGCGCGCCGCCGATGAAGACAATCAGAATGGCGAGAATGAAAATGCCGCGGGTCGGATCGGTGGCAAAGGCGTGCACCGACGTCAGCACGCCCGAGCGCACCAGGAACGTGCCGATCAGCGACAGCGAGAACGTCAGGATGGCGAGCAGGATGGTCCAGACCTTGAGCGCGCCGCGTTTCTCCATCACCACCGCGGAATGCAGCAGCGCGGTGCCGGCGAGCCACGGCATCAGTGAGGCGTTCTCGACCGGGTCCCAGAACCAGAAGCCGCCCCAGCCGAGCTCGTAATAGGCCCAGTACGACCCGCCGGCGATGCCGAGCGTCAGGCACATCCAGGCGCCCAGCACCCACGGCCGCACCCAACGCGCCCAGGCCGCATCGATGCGGCCTTCGAGCAAGGCCGCGATCGCGAACGAGAACGCGATCGAGAAGCCGACATAGCCGAGGTAGAGCATCGGCGGATGAAAGGCGAGGCCGGGATCCTGCAAGATCGGATTGAGGTCGCGACCCTCGAACGGCGCGTCGGCGATGCGCAGAAACGGATTGGACGTCGTGAGGATGAACAGATGAAAGGCGGCGGCGATCCAGGCCTGCACGGCCAGCGCGTAGGCCTTGAGCGCCGCCGGCAAATTGGTGCCGAACACCGCAACCAGCGCGCCGAAGAATGCCAGGATCGAGACCCACAGCATCATCGAGCCTTCGTGGTTGCCCCAGATGCTGGTGAGCCGGTAGATCAGCGGCATCGCCGAGTTCGAATTCTCATAGACATTGAGCACCGAAAAATCCGAAGCGACGTAGCATTCGGCGAGCGCAAGGAACGCGATGGCGACGAAGGCGAAATGCGCGACCGCGGTCGGCGCGGCGATGTTCATCAGCGCCGGATCGTTGGTTCGCACCCCGACGATCGGCATGGTGCCCTGGATCAGCGCCAAGCCGAGCGCCAGCATCAAAGCGTAGTGCCCGAGTTCGGCGATCACTTGGTCACTCCCGTCACCGGCATGGCGGCCCGCTGCGCATAATCGTCCTTCCAATGGCCCGACTTCTTCAAGGCGTCGGCGACCTCTTTGGGCATATAGGTCTCGTCGTGCTTGGCGAGGATGGTATCGGCGTTGAACACGCCGCCGCCGTCGAGCGCGCCTTCGGCGACGACGCCCTGCCCTTCGCGAAATAGATCCGGCAATACGCCCTCATAGGTCACCGGAATCTCGCTCTGGCCGTCGGTCACCTCGAAACGAACGCGAAGACTATCGCCGCGGACCAGGCTGCCGTCCTTGACTAGGCCGCCGAGCCGGATGCGGGTGCCGGGCCCGACATGCTTTTCCACCACGTCGCTCGGCGAGTTGAAGAACACGATGGAGTCGCGGAACGCATTGAGCATCAACGCGACCGCAATCGCGAGCACGCCCAGCGCGCCGCCGATCAGAAGCAGGCGTCGCCGCTTGCGTGTCATTGCACTGGTCTCCGCGGCATCATCTCGTCCGTTCCTTATCCGTCAGCCTTCGAGACCGAGACCTTTGACCAAGTCTTCGATCCGCTTGATATCGTCGGGGCGGCTGGCCAGCGCCCGGCGCGCGTCGGCGGCGGCATCCCTGGCCTTGTCGCGATCGCCGAGCACCGCATAGGCACGCACCAGCCGCAGCCAGCCGTCAACGTCGCCGCCGCCGCCGTCGGTGTGCAGGCGGTCGGCGAGCCTTACCACCATACCGCGGATCATCGCCGCGCGCTGCTCGTCGCTCATGTTGGCCGCCGCCGCCGCGTCGGCGTCGCCCGGGCCCGTCGCCCCGGGTACAGGTTCGCCGGTGACGCGGCCGAGCGCGGCGCGGACGAAGCCGACCCATGGTGCGTCGGCGGGCGCGTCGGCGAGCATGGCGCGCCAACGGTCCGCGGCCGCCTGCCGGTTGCCGTCCTGCTCGTCGGCAACGCCGAGGAAATAGCGTGCCTTCGGCTCGCGCGGGTCGCGCGCCACCGCGCTGTCGAAGGCCTGCTTGGCCTCGGCGGTCACCACGCCGTTGGCCGCGGCAACCAGCGCCTCGCCGAGCCCGGAATCGCGCGTGGCGGTCTCGCCATTGAGCGCCAGCGCTTTGCGCCATGCCGCCACCGCCTCGTCGAAACGGCCGAGCCGCAGATAGACCGGCGCGATCACTTCCCAACCGGCGCCGTCTTTGGGATCCTTGGCGAGATGCGCTTCGACCTGACCGACCAGGCTTTCGATCGACGCGTTGCCCTCCGGCGTCTTGACGCGGGCAAAAGCGGACTGGTCGGGAACGCTGGGCGAGCCAAGCTCCAGATAGAACGCCACGGGCAGAAGCGGCAAAATGATCAGGATCGCAATCGCCGCCACGCGGCGACGCTTGATCGACAGCGCGGTGTTCGCAACCGGCGCTTTGGCGTTTTCCTGCGCATCGGCGGCGGCCAAGAGCCGGCGCGAGACCTCGACGCGTGCGGCCTCGGCTTCGGCCTCGCCGATCAGGCCGGCGCTGCGATCGCGGCCGATTTCCTCCAGTTGATCCCGATAGACCAGAATGTCGTTGCCGGTCGCGGCGGGCGCGGCTTTTCGTCCGAGCGGCCACAGCACGGCGAGGATCGCCGCGGCGGTCATCGAGGCGAAAATAATCCAAAAAGTCATAATCAGTGTCAGTTCTTTGGGCGGCGTTTGCCGTCATTCTACCGGCTCGGCGAGACAATCGCAGCGACGCGATCCGGGCGCGGAGCAGCCATGCGCCGCGCCCTTACATCACGGCCCGAATGCGGCCGCAATGGGAACCGCGGCGCGGCAATTGCGCACTGTGCCGTGCGGATCAGGCCCGCAACGGCCGACGTTCGATCGTGGCGCCTGCCGCCGCCTGCACGGCGATATCGGCGGCTTTGACGAGCAACCCGGCATAGTCGTTGCCGAACAGCGTCCGGCACAAACGGATCGCGGCGTCCACCTGAGACTGCAGGAAGCGCCGGTCGGCATCGGTGGCGTGACGCAATGCTTCGAGCAGGCTCTTGGTGCCGGTTTCCAGATACTGCGTCAGTTCCGAATAGGCCCGCAATGTCACTTCGCTGGCCGCGAGCTCGCCCGCGTATTTGCGGCACGCCGCGACGAATTCGATCCGCGCGCCCACCTCGTCGACATCGATGGCATCGACGAGCGAACTTGCCGGTATTTCCTTGGCTGGTCGCGGTCGCAGCAATCGTCGCACCCGGCCGGGGGTCAACTCGATCTCGGGTTTCAGCATGTTTGAAACGTCGCTGCGGATTGCGGCCAGCTGTCGGCTCCAAGCCAAGTCGATGGACAGGTCCATGTCGGTGCGCAGTCCGCGCGCGGTGTCATGAAGCTGTTTGAGCATGGAGGCAATCGGTCGGCCGGCCTTCAGCTCCGTTCGCAGCTCGCTGACCGTATTTTCCATCTCGCCAAGGACGATCGGGACCGCCGCCGCATAAGGCGTCTCCGCGATCCGCGCCGGGTCGTCGCTATCGGCGACACGGACGGCGATGCGGATGAGCTGCCACGGCGCCGCCAGCCGATTCATCAGCAAGATCAGGCCATAGCGGATGATATTGGACTTTCGTGCGACGCCCTCCGCCGATTTTGCCGCCATCGCGGTGTCCAAATGAAACTTGGCCTGTTCGATCACTTCGCGCTCGAACACCCGGATGTGGTGCGGCAGCCGCCGCGCCAGATCGGGGAGGACGTCGCGAATTTCGAGAATGTGAAGCAGCGTGACGAGGTCCTCAAGCGCGCGCGGCGTGCCGACCTGAATCGTGAGGCGGCGTTGCGCCTTTTCGTCTGTGCCGACCGCCGCGAGCGTGTCACGCATGCCCGCGACGGCGCGCTCGTGCAGCGCGCGGACCAGTCGGTCGGTCTTGTTCTTGTCGTCGGCGAGCAAGGCGCGATTGATGTCGGCGCCGAGCGCTTGGGCTTCCGCCGGCATCAAATCGCGGCCGATCCATTCCCAGATCGGCTCCAGCGCTGTGTGGGCAATGCGGCCGACGCGTTTGTGATCGACGCGATTGTCGATCAGAAAGGGTTCCAAGGGCTTGAAGAACAGGCGTGCCGCGTCACCGATGCGCGGCACCGGCTGCGCCGCGGCGCGGATGGTGCGACGCAATTCCTCCAGCACAAACTCGTCGCCGGGGCTCTCGTCACCGCGCAGCAGGCTGCGCTCGAGCTCCTGGACCAGCAACGCCCGCGCCCCCGGCTTCAAAGTCCGGAGATATTCCCGCAGCCGTTCGACGGAGTGCCCGTCGCTCGTCATCGCACATCGCCTCGCCTGGGGCTTACACCGTTAATGTTCTACTAGCGCGGCGCTTAAGAAGAAGTTACGGGAAGTATCGATAATTCAAGGCGATAGAGACGATTGGCGAGCGCTTAGGGCGAATCCCCGCGTCGACTTGCCCGCGCCTGTCGGCACTGGCCCGAAGTCCTCGGATCAAATCCTTGACCAAGGCATCGCTCGAGGTCCTTGCACCAAGGCCGTGGACCAAATTCTCGGCCGCCATCCTCAATTGACCGTCGCCCAGGTGCCGTCGGGATTGCGGCAGGCGGTGCCGCGCGCGGTCTGCGGAGCGCCGTCGATATAGATCGTGTGGCTGTACTGCCGACAGGTCGCGCCATTGGCCTGATAGGCGGGGCCGGGCACCACATTGCCATAGCGGCCGGAATCGGGATTGCGCCAGGCCACCGGTGCGCCCGAGGGCCCGGTTTCCAGCGCCTGCAGCTGCGCCGCATAGGCACGCCGTTTGTCTTCGTCGTCGAGCGCCGCGCCGACGCGATTGCCGAGGAGGCCACCCATCGTCGCACCGATCACGGTGCCGGCGAACCGATTGCCGACGGCGCCGCCGACCGCATTGCCAATCAGACCGCCGGCCACGGCGCCGACCGCCGTGCCGCCAACCTCCTTCGGCCCGGAATCTGCCGAGCAGCCGGCGAGGCTCGCCGCCAGGAGTGCGAACGCCATCAGTCGGGTCGCCGTAATCCGCATTTGGCCCCGGCCCGCTTCCTCAAGGCCGTCTCGAAGGGTTCGATTTGCGCCCGACCCCGTTCGGCAGGACCAAAGGCGTCTATTGGGGCAGAACTCTGTTCGACCCAAGGGACAGCCGAGATGGCTGGCGACGCCGCAACCTGTGTCTGGTCGCGCCGGGACCGATTGGCGTCTAAGGTGCGATCCGGGCACGTCGAGGCGACCGGAGGAATCATGCGCCAATTCTACGCTAATGACCGTTGGCGCCTGGGCCGGACGATTGCCATTGTGGCGGCTTTGGCATTGAGCGCCGCCACGGTTCCGGCGGCCCATGCGCAGAATTATCCGGCGCGCACCGTGAAAATCGTGGTGCCGTTCCCGGCCGGGGGCACCGCCGACGTCATGCCGCGCATCCTCGGCGACTGGCTGTCGCGCAAATGGGGGCAATCGGTGATCGTCGAAAACCGGACCGGCGCCGGCGGCAATATCGGCGCCGAGGTCGTCGCCAAATCCGATCCCGACGGCTACACGCTGCTGGCGACACCGCCGGGTCCGGTGGTCATCAACCAAAATCTCTACCCCAATCTCGCCTACGATCCGCTGCAGTTCGTGCCGATCGCGGTGATGGGCCGGGTACCGAACGCGCTGGTGGTCAACCCGGACAAGATCGCCGCCGCCACCGTCAAAGACTTCATCGCCTACGCGAAGGCCAATGACGGCAAGCTGACCGATGCCACCCAAGGCAACGGCACCACCTCGCACCTGACGTCCGAACTCTTTCAGTTGATGGCGCAGGTGAAATTGCAGAACGTCCCCTATCGCGGTTCGGCGCCGGCGCTCAACGATCTTGTCGCCGGCAGCGTCGATTGCATGTTCGACAATCTCGGCGTGTCGATGCAGCTCGTCAAAGCCGGCAGGCTGAAGCTGCTCGCCGTGGCATCGCCGCAGCGCGTCGCCAGCCTGCCCGATGTGCCGGCGATTGCCGAAGCGCTGCCCGGCTTTGCCGCCGTGACCTGGTATGCGCTGGTCGCGCCGCCGAATACGCCGGCGCCGATCATCGACAAGATCAACGCCGACCTGAACGAAGCCCTGCGCGACCCGGAGGTGCGACAGCGCCTCGCCGATCTCTCGGCAGAGCCTGCCGGCGGCACGCCGGCGGCAACCGCGACCTACTTTCACGAAGAAATGCTGCGCTGGCAGAACGTCATCACCGCCGCGCACGTGACGCTGGATTGAGACGGCCGATGTCGCCCAGGCAGGCACAGCTAGGCGCCGTTATTGCCGCGATCGTGCTTGGCGCCGGCATCGCGGGCGCCGTAGCCCAGGATTATCCGAGCCGGCCAATTCGCCTCGCGGTCGGATTCGCACCCGGCGGACCGGCCGACATTCCGGCCCGCTTCATCGCCGAGAAATTGCAAACCCGAATGGGCCAGCCCGTTCTGGTCGAAAACAAGCCGGGCGCGGCCGGCATGATCGCGATGAACGATATGCTGGCCCAGCCGCGGGACGGCTACAACTTGCAGCTCTGCACCTATTTCGATGCGCTCAATACGGTTTTGTACAAGAACGTCGCTTACCGGCTCAGCGATATCGCGCCGGTGACGCTGATCGCCAAATATTATTATCTCATCACGCTCGCCAATGCGGTCCCCGCCGACAATTTCGACGACTTCATCCGTTATGCCAAGGCGCGTCCGGGCGAGCTCCTCTACGGCCAGGTCGGCGCCGGCTCCGCTCAGGAGCTGGTGGCGCACGAACTGGAGAAAACAGCCGGCATCACGATGATCGGCGTGCCGTTCAAGGGCTCCGCTCAGATTACCCAGGAGGAGATCGCCGGACGAATCCATTTCCAGGTGGGGCCGCCGCTCGTCGTTGCGCCGTACTACAAGAGCGGTCAGCTGAAGGTCATTGCGCAGACCGCCCCCGAACGGCTGAAAGGCTTTCCCGAGGTTCCGACCCTGATCGAGCGCGGCGTCGACGTGACGACTTACGGCTGGCTCGGCGTGTGTGCCGCCGCCGGCACGCCGCGGCCGATTATCGACGTCCTCAACCGCAACATCGGCGCCATCGTCCAATCCGACGACTACCGGGCTTTTACCGACAAGTCGGGCAATATCGCCGTCGCGACGACGCCCGAGGAATTCGGCGACGTCCTCCTCGACACCGTCAATCACGCCGCGCCCTACATCCGCGAATTCCACATGCAGATCGAATAGGCCAGGAACAGCCAATGAAACACAGTACCGACAGAATTCTCACGACCCATGCCGGCAGCCTGCCGCGGCCGTCCGATCTTCTCGAGCTCGTGCAAAGCGGCGGCGCCAAGGCTTTCGATCAAAGCGGCAACGCCGAGCGCCTTGGCAAGGCGGTGGGCGAGATCGTCCGCAAGCAGAGCGATCTCGGCATCGACGTGATCGACGACGGCGAATACGGCAAGCCAAGCTTCGTCAGCTACATCAACGACCGGCTCGGCGGTTATGAGATCGACACCCGTGCCGGACCGCGCAACCAATGGGCCACGTCGCGCGAAGGCCTGTCGTTTCCGGAATTCTATGCGCAGACCCACGCGGCCTCGACCCATACGCATATGGTCTGCACCGGACCGATCACCTACAAGGGCCACGCCCAGCTCCAGCGCGACATCGATAATCTCAAAGCCGCGCTCGCCGGCGTGACGGTCGAAGAGGTCTTCATGCCGGCGATCTCGCCGTCCAACATCGAGGACTGGCAGAAGAACGCCTATTACAAATCGCAGGAGGACTATGTCTTCGCCATCGCCGAGGCGATGAGCGAGGAATACAGGGCCATCGTCGATGCCGGCTTTCTGGTGCAGGTCGACGATCCGCGGCTCGTGACCTATTACATCATCCACCCCGAGGCGAGCATCGCCGACTGCCGCAAATGGGCGGAAATCCGCGTCGCGGCGCTCAACCATGCGCTGCGCGACATCCCGCCGGAGAAAATCCGCTTCCACACCTGCTACGGCATCAATATGGGTCCGCGCATCCACGACATGGAGCTCAAGGACATCGTCGACATCATCTTGAAGATCCGCGCCGGCGCCTATTCGTTCGAGGCGGCAAATCCGCGCCACGAGCACGAATGGAAGGTGTGGAAGGACGTCAAGCTGCCGGACGGCAAAATCCTGATCCCGGGTGTCATCTCGCACTCGACCATTCTGGTCGAGCACCCGGAGCTCGTTGCCGAGCGCATCGTGCGCTATGCCTCGGTGGTCGGCCGCGACAACGTCATCGCCGGTTCCGATTGCGGCTTTGCCACCTTCGCCGGCTCCAAGGAGGTGCATCCGTCGATCGTCTGGGCGAAGTTCAAGGCGCTGAGCGACGGCGCGCGCATCGCATCAAAGGAATTATGGCGATAACCAAGTTGGCGGGCGCGACGGTGAGCGATTACGGCATCGGCGCCAGGCTGCCGCGGCTTGAGGACGCGCGCTTTCTCGAAGGTCGCGGCCAGTTTTGCGCCGACATTGCATTGCCGGGGGCGCTGCACGCGGCGTTCGTGCGCAGTCCGCATGCTCACGCCCGCATCCTCGCAGTGCGCAAGCCCCAAGGGTCGGAGACCTGCGTTTACGACGCCCAGGATCTCGTCGGCGTCGGCCGGATGCGCTCGACCGCGAAGCTCCCCGGCTTCAAGCCCTCGGATTGGCCGATCTTGGCCGCGGCGAAAGTGCGCCATGTCGGCGAACCGGTCGCGATGGCGATCGGATCGACGCCCGCCGAAGCCGAAGATATCGCCGCACAGGTCGAGGTGGAGTTCGAGCCGCTGCGCCCCGTGGTCACGATGGCGGACGCACTCAAGAAGGCTGCGCCCTTCGTTCACGACGAATGGGGCGACAATGTTCTGGTCGATCTCACTCTGGCGGCCGGCGACCTCGATGCAGCCAAATCCGCGGCAGCCCATGTGGTCGAGCGCAGTTTTCGCATGAATCGGATGCACCCGTTGCCGCTCGAGGGCCGCGCCTGCGTCGCCGCATACGATGGCCGGCTTGATGAGCTCGTGGTCTATGTGGCTCATCAGTTGCCGGTACCGCTGCAGATCGGATTGGCTCAAGTCCTCGGCATCAGTCAGCGCCGGCTGCGCGTCGTCGCGCCGGACGTGGGCGCCTCGTTTGGCCTGAAGACTTATGTCGAAAGCGAAACCGTGTGCGTGGCCTTTGCGGCGATGGCGCTGCGGCGCCCAGTGCGTTGGATTCAGGACCGCTACGAGTTGCTGGTTTGCGACGCCAGTTGCCGCGACTATCAGTGCAAGGTCGTCGCCTACGCCGACGCGCAAGGACGCGTTCTCGGGCTCGAATGCGATGTGCTGGTGGATTCCGGGGCTTATTCGCCATGGCCGTGGCCCGCCGGAATCGAAGGCGGTCTCGCCGTCGGCAACATGCAGGGCTGCTACGACATTCGCGCCTTCCGCGGTCGCGCGATCAACGTCGTCAGCAACAAGCCTGCCGGCCAGCCGTTCCGCGGCGTCGCCCGTCCCTTGTCGTGCATCGGCCACGAGATCGTCATGGACGGTATTGCGAGTGCCGTCGGCATCGATCCGGTCGAGGTTCGGCTGCGGAATTTCGTCAAGCCCGAGCAAATGCCCTATGTGTCGATCACCAAGAAGACGCTCGACAGCGGCGACTATGCGGCGGCACTCAAACGCGCCGCCGAACTCATCGATCTCCCGGCGGTGCGCGCCCGACAGCGCAACGGCGAAGCGGACGGCCGGTTGATCGGTGTCGGCTTCGCGTCGTTCTATGAACAGACCGCGTATGGAACGGGGCCGTTCGGCTATTCGGCATGGGGCATCGAGCTGGTACCGGGCATGGAGCCGGCGGTCGCACGGCTGACCGGCGACGGCGAGCTTGTTCTCGAAGTCGGCTCGCATTCGCACGGCCAGGGCCATGAAACGGTATTCGCCCAGGTCGCGCACGAGATTCTGGGCATCGACCCGCGCAAGGTTGCCGTGCGCTACGGCGACACCTCGACGTCGCCCGCCGGCACCGGGACCTACACATCGCGCTCGATGGTCACGACTGGCGGCGCGATCGCCGAGGCCTGCCGCTTGCTCAAAACGCCGATCGCGCGGATCGGCGCCCATCTGCTGCAATGCAAGGACGCCGAGGTCGAGATCAGGAATGGCCGCGTCCATGGCCCGCAAGGCAGCGTGGAATTTCGCGAGATCGGCCGCGCCTGGTACCACCATCCTGAAGAACTGCCGGCCGACATGGATGCCGGCGGCCTTACCGCCACGGCCGGCTACAAAGCGCACGACCCCGGCGTGTTTTCATATTCCGCGCACGCGGCCGTCGTCGCCGTCGATCCGGATATCGGCAGCGTCGACGTGCTCGACTACGCCATCGTTGCCGATTGTGGAACGCGCGTGAATCCGCTCCTCGTCGAAGGCCAGGTGCTCGGCGGATTCTCCAATGGCCTCGGCAACGCGCTTTACGAAGAGAGCGGCTACGACGAATTGGGCCAGCCGACGGCGACAACGCTTGCGGATTACACGGTGCCGACGGCGCCATCGATGCCGGACGTCAAACTCGATTTTCTCGAGACGCCGTCACCGTTCTCGGCCTTCGGCATCAAAGGCATCGGCGAGAACGGCGCGATCGGGCCGCCGGCGTCGATCGTCAATGCGGTCAACGATGCTCTGCGCCCGCTCGGCGCGGCCGTATTCGAGACCCCGGTCTCGGCGCGGCGGGTGCGCGAGGCGATTGCCCGCGCGCGCGCCGGCGGCGCGTCATGAAACCCGCCGAACTGTCCTATACCCGGCCGGCAACGCTCGGCGAAGCGTTGGCCACCCTCCATCGTCATGGCGACGAGGCGCGAGCGATCGCCGGCGGCCAGTCCCTGGGGCCGATGTTGAATCTGCGCCTCGTTCAGCCAAAACAACTGGTCGACATCTCGCGGCTTGAAGGGCTGCGCAAAGCCGCGATGGAGGGCGACATCCTGGCGATCGGCGCCTGCGTGACGCATGCCGAAATCGAGGACGGCGTGAACGCCGACGTGACGCGCGGATTGATGCCTCATGTTGCGCGCGGCATCGCCTATCGCGCGGTGCGCAACCGCGGCACGATCGGCGGCAGCATGGCGCATGCCGACCCGGCCGCGGACTGGCTGACGACGATGATCGCCATGGACGCGGCGCTACGCCTGTCGCACAGCGATGGTTCGCGCCAGATCAAGGTGGCGGATTTCGTCCGCGGCGCGCTGCATACGGCGATCGCGGACGGCGAGATCATCACCCATGTGCTGCTGCCGCGGCTTGGTTCCGACGCCCGCTGGGGATACGCCAAATACGCCAAGAAGCCCGGCGATTTCGCGCAATCGCTGGCCGTCGCGGTCGTCGACCCGAAGCGCAATTTCGCTCGCGTCGTACTGGGTCGGCGCGCCGAGCCCCCTGCCCTGCTGCGCGAGCTGTCGCGTTTGCTGACGGCAAACTGGCGCCCTCCGCCGCAAGACGCGCTGCGCCAAGCGGTCGAGGCGGATTTGAACGACGCGAAGGTCGATGCCAATGACCGAACCATGCACCGCGCCATCGTCGAGCGCGCGGCGCGAGGCCTGTCGGCATGACAACGGTCACCATCCGCCTGAACGGCCAGTCCGTCACCCGCACGGTCGACGACCGGCTGTCGCTTGCCGACCTGGTCCGCGATCATTGCCTGCTCACCGGCACGCATATCGGCTGCGAGCATGGCGTGTGCGGCGCCTGCACGCTCATGCTGGACGGCAAGCCGGTTCGCTCTTGCATCACGCTCGCGGTTGCCGCCGACGGCGCAGAGGTGCGGACCGTCGAAGGTTATGACGGCGACACGCTGATGGCGGCGATCCGCAAAGCCTTCAACTTGCGCCACGCATTGCAGTGCGGCTTCTGCACCTCGGGCATGCTGGCGACGGCGTACGACATGCTGTCGCGCATTCCCGATCTCGATCGCGATCGAATCCGGACCGAGCTCGGCGGCAATTTGTGCCGCTGCACCGGATACCTGCCGATCATTGCGGCAATCGAAGACGTGCACGCCCAGCGCGCCGCCAAGAGCTAAGCGTTCAATTTCAGAAGCTTGTCGGCATTGCCATGCGCGAATTTGGCAAGATCGCCGGGCGACAGCGCAACGTTGTCCAAAAATGCACGACCGTCGGCGTTGCCGGCGTAAGGGTAGTCGACCGAAAACATCAGGCGATCGATGCCGAACGTCTCGATCGCGGCGACGAACGGCGGATTGGTGAAAAAGCCCGCTGACGTAATGTAGACCTGGTCGGTGATGGTCTGCGACAGCGGCCGACGCAAATACGACAGCTCGGTCCCGAATTGATGTTCGCAGCGCGCCAGCATGGCCGGCAAGCCCTCGCCCATGTGGCCGATGATGACGTTGAGGCCCGGATAGGCGTCGAACACTCCCGCCACGGCAAGCCGCATGACATGGAGAGCGGTCTCGTAGTGCCAGCCCCAGGCAAAGCTCGCCAGACCGAAGCTGATCTTTTGCGAAAAAGGACCCTCGTAATAGGCCTTGCGAACCTCCGCGGGCGGCATGCCGGGATGGATATAGATCGGGACGTCGAGCTTTTCGGCGCGCGCCAGCAGCGGAGCGAATTTCTGGTCGTCGAGGAATTGGCCTCGGATCGTGCCGCTGATCAGGGCGCCCTTGAAGCCATACGCGGCGACGGTACGCTCCAATTCGTCCGCCGCGGCGTCGGGAATGCTTGCCGGCAGGTGAGCGAACGCCGCGAAACGATCGGGTCGGCTGGCGATTTTTCGCGCGAATTCGTCGTTGAATTTTCGCGCGAACGCGATCGCCTCGCCGCCCTCGAACTGATCGGCGCTCGGGCCGATATGGATTCCTGCCTTGGACAGGACTTGCACGGTGATGCCGTGACGATCCATGTCGGCAATCCGGCCGTCGCCGAGATCGACGATGGTTTTCGCCACGTTGGTCACGACGCCGGGCATGGTGTCGTTATTGGCCGCGGATGGCTTTGGCGGCGGGCCGCCAAAGCCATCGACCACGGGCAAACTGAAATGCTCTTCGAGCGTGACAATGCGCATGGCCTTATCCCGAGCGTTGGCGTATCGGCTGAGCATGGTATGACAGGTACATCGCCGTTGTCAGGAGGCATCGATGAAACAACTGGCGCTGGTGGCGGGCGGCATGCTGCTCGCGACATTATTTGCCGCGGCAGCGCCGGCGGAGGAGCCATTTCCGGCTCGTCCCATAGAGGTGATCGTGCCGGCGACGGCCGGCGGTCCGGTCGACACCGCGGTGCGGATGCTTGAGCCGTCGCTGGCTTCGGTACTGCGACAACCGATCGTCCTGCTCAATCGGCCCGGCGCCAGCGGCACGCTCGGGATGCATGACGTCGCGACCGCGGAGCCGAACGGCTACACCATCGGACAGGGCGTCAATTCGATTTTCACGGTCACCCGCGTCTCCGGGACGAATGTGCCGTTCACGCTCGATGATTTCAGCTTGCTGGGCAACTACGCGATGGACGTCAGCGTGCTCGCCGTCAGCGCGGAGGCGCCTTGGCAGTCGCTCGACGACGTCGTCGCCTATGTGCACGCCAACCCCGGCAAGCTCAACTACGCGTCGGCGGGCGTCGGCACCGTGTCGTCGCTGAGCATGCAGGCGCTGGCGCACCACTTTAAGCTGGATATGGTCGCTGTGCCGTTTCCAGGCGGCGCCCAGCTCACCACCGCCCTGCTCGGCAGGCAGGTCGACATCGGCATGGTGCCGTACACCACGGGCGCGGCGATGTTCGAGGGCAAGAAGCTTCGCGCCCTGGCGACAACGGCGCCCAACCGGCTGCCGCGGCTGCGCGATGTTCCGACCCTGGCGGAGAAGGGCATCGCGGTCAACGGCCTGAACCTCATCATGGGCCTTTACGCGCCGCGCGGATTGCCGGACGGAGCGAGCAACACACTGGTCGATGCCGTCGCCACAGCAGCGAAGGACGCCGCGTTTGTTGCCAAAATCGAGGCGATCGGACTGTTCGGCCAATACGAAGAGCCGGCAGCAGCGCGCAGCCGCCTTGAGACCGAATACAAGGACATCGTCGAACTGAACCGGCAGCTACAAAATTGACGCCGCTGTCCCGCGCTTCGCCCGGCCGCACCAAGTCACAAGACTGCGAGCCGCTGCGGCATCACTTCAGGAAGCCGGTCGATATCCAGGGCACCGCGGCGACGACGATGGTGCCGAGCACCAGTGCCAGCATGTAGCCCCAGATCGGCCGCATGCCCTCGGCGGGCTCGACCCGCCCGATGGCGCAGGCGGCGTAATAGCCGACCCCGAACGGTGGCGCGAACAAGCCGATGCCCATCGCCAAGATCACGACCATCGCATAGTGCACCTCGTGGATGCCGACCGCCTTGGCGATGGGGAACAGCAGCGGGCCGAACAGCACGATAGCGGGAATGCCTTCAAGCACCGAGCCGAGCACGACGAAGGCCACGATCGAGGCCGCCATGAATGTCGCGGCTCCGCCCGGAAGCCCCGTCATTGCCGCAGCGAGCGAGCGCGAAAATCCTGATTGCGTCAGCCCCCAGGCCATCCCGGTGGCGGTGCCGATAATCAGCAGGATCGCGCCCGACAGGCCCGCCGTCGAAACCAGCATCGGCCGCAGCGCCGCCCAGTCGAAGCGGCGATAGACCACCAGCCCCACGATCGCCGAATAGACGATGCCGATCGTTGAGACCTCGGTGGCAGTGGCAACGCCTTCGACCACCGCGGCGCGGATCAGGAACGGCAGCGCCATGGCCGGCAGCGCGATCAGGAAGGCGCGGCCGACCTCGCGCTTTGTCGCCCGGCTGGTATGATCGAGGCCCTCGCTGCGATAGCGCCACCGGATCACAAAGCAGAGCAAGACGGCGAGCACGATCCCCGGCAGAAGACCACCGGTAAAAAGCGCGGCAATCGAAACTCCGGTCACCGAACCGATGGTGATGAGGACGAGACTCGGCGGAATGGTCTCGGTTTGCGCACCGGTCGCCGCCAAAAGCGCGACGAGGTCGCCCGGCGTCGCGCCGCGCGCCTTCATTTCCGGAAACAGGACCGGCGCGACCGCAGCCATGTCGGCGGCTTTCGAACCCGAGATTCCGGACACCAGATACATTGCGGCGACCAGCACGTAGTGCAATCCGCCGCGGACATGGCCCAGCACGCTGGCGAGAAAAGCCACCATGGCGCGCGCCATGGCGGTCATCTCGATGAGCAGGCCGAGGAAAATGAACAGCGGCACCGCCAGCAGGATGAGATGGCTCATGCCTTCATTCATGCGCCCAACCAATACCGTCAGCGGCGTCTGCGTCGCCAGCGCGAGATAGCCGAACACCGCGAGGCCGAACGCAAACGCGATCGGCACGCCGGCAAAGACGCAAGCCGCCACGACGCCGACGAAGAAGATCAAAAGGTTCAAATTGCCGAGTTGCCGGAAGATCGGCTCGGCAAGCCAGAACAACGCGATGACGGCAACGACGGCGCCGAGCGAGATCGCGATCGACCGCGGCGCCGCCTTCGCCAGCCGGAGCAAGGCGAAGATCGCCATCAGCGCGATGCCGCTCGGCAACGCCGCGGCCCGCCAGGCGTCCGGGATTTGCAAGGCCGGCGTCGTGATCGGTCGCTGTGCCATGGCATAGTCGCAGGCCGGCGCCATGATCAGGAGCAGAAAGGCGAGGGCCGCGCCGGTCGCAAACGCGTCGAATATCGCCCGGGTCGCGGGCGTCAGCACGCCGATTGCCGCCGTCATCCGCATATGCTCGTCGCGGTGGAACGCGATCACCGCTCCGAACATGGCCAGCCACAGAAACAACATCGAGGCCAATTCGTCCGACCAGACCAGCGGATGATTGAACACGTAACGGGCGACGACGCCGCCAAACAGGATGACGATCTCCGTCGCCACCAGGGCGGCGGCGATCAGCTCCACGAGCGATCCGAGCCAGGCGTCAAGCGCGCCGGTCATGCGCCGCACGGCTGGCGGGCGCATGGCAGGCGCCGGCGTTTGCGGCTCGGCCGGCGCGGTCACGCCAGCTTGCCGACGGATTTCTCAAGGATGGCCCAGGCTTCCTCGCCGTATTTTTTCTTCCACTCGGAGTAAAAGCCCGCCGCTTTCAGCTTGTCGCGGAACGGCAGCGGATCGGGTTGATTGAACACCAGGCCCTTGGCGGCGAGGTCTTGCTGCAATGTCGCGTTGAGCTTGGCGACGTCGTCGCGCTCCTTGAGCCCGGCGGCATTGACGTTCCTGGCGACGATGGCGCGCACATCGTCGGGCAGCGCCTCCCAGGCGCGGCGGTTGGCCAGGAACCAGAAGCCATCCCACATATGATTCGTGAGCGAGCAGTACTTCTGCACCTCGTACAGCTTGGCGGTGGCGATGATGGCGAGCGGATTTTCCTGGCCGTCGACGATTCGGGTCTGCAGCGCCGAATAAACTTCGTTGAAGTTGATCGAGGCCGGCGATGAGCCGAAGGCCTGGAACATCGAGGTCCATAGCGGCGACGGCGGCACGCGCAGCTTCATGCCGCGAAAATCGTCCGGGGTTGCGATCGGCTTGGTCGAGGTCGTGGTCTGCCGAAAGCCGTTGTCCCAGATCTTCTCCATGACGACGAGATCGGCCTTCTCGATCTGGCCGCGGATGTAGCCGCCGAGATCGCCGTCCATGGCTTTCCAGACGGTGTCGTAGTTCGGGAAAATGAACCCCATGCCGTTGATCGAGGCTGCGAGCACAAGCGTCGACAGGATCAGTCCCGACAGGGTGAAAAACTCGACCCCGCCGGAGCGGAGCTGGCTCAATGTGTCAGTATCGGACCCCAGCTGGCTCGATGGAAAGACCTGCAGGTCGAACCGGCCGCCGCTCTGTTGTTTGATCGCGGCCGCCATGTCCCGCGCGCGCGTGTTCATCGGATGGGTATCGGGAAGGTTATTGGCGTATTTGTAGGTCCACTGCGCCTGCTGGGCACGGGCGACAAATGGCGACCCGACCGAGCCCACGAGGCATGTCGAGCCGGCGGCGGCGAGCAAGCGGCGGCGAGACAGTCTCATCGGTAATCCTCCCGTATATGCGCTTTTGAGAGCCATGCTGCAGCGTCGCGATGGGCGGCACAAGCGCGAGCTTAAGCCTCTCGACAAGGCTTGACATCAAGACATCAGACTTCTTATGTCTTGATGTATGAGAACTACCTTGACGATCGATGACGATGTCGCCGTGGAGCTTGAGCGGCTGCGGCGCCTGCGCGAGCAAAGCCTCAAGGACGTCATTAACGACGCACTGCGCCGCGGTCTGCGTGAGATGCAGGAGCGGCCGAAACGCAAATCGTTCCGCACGACGAGACATGATCTGGGTGCGTTTCTCATCAACGTCGACAACGTCACAGAGGCGCTTGCCCATGCGGAAGGCGAGAATTGGAAGTGATCCTGATCGACGTCAATCTCCTCATCTACGCGACCAATATCTCCGCGAACCAACATGCCGCTGCCCATGAATGGCTGGATCGGCAGCTTGTCGAAAGCCATCGCGTGGGCCTTCCCTGGAGCACCTTGCTCGGATTCTTGCGTCTGACCACCAACGCGAGGGTAGCGACACGTCCGCTGACGATGGCGGCGGCGTGGAAGCAGGTCTCGCAATGGTTGTCATGCGAGCCGGTTTGGATACCGCTGCCCACCGATAGGCACGCCGAGGTGCTCGGAGAGTTGCTTGCCGAACCCGGCATGCAGGGCAATCTGGTTCCCGACGCGCACCTTGCTGCGCTTGCCATCGAGCATGGGCTGACACTTTGCTCGACGGATGGCGATTTCGCGCGATTTTCACAACTGAAATGGCTCAATCCATTGGCGGCGTAAACCTCATCCGCCCGGCAGCGCCAGTTCGGTGCGCAGGCCGCCGATCGGCGCGGTGCCGAGCGTGAGCACGCCGCCGTAGAGGCTGGCCAGTTCGACCACTATGGAAAGGCCGAGACCCGAGCCGGGCTTGGTCTCGTCGAGGCGCTGGCCGCGCAGCGCCACCTGTTCGCGCTCGGCCGGCGACAGACCGGGGCCATCATCGTCGACGATGATGCGCACGCGCGGCTTCTCGCCCATCTCGCCGCGGTCGATTTTCTCGTTATCGGACGAGGCGCGATCGGCCACCACCTCGATGGCGACGCGCGACTGCGCCCATTTGCAGGCGTTATCGACCAGATTGCCGACCATCTCCTCGAGGTCCTGCTGTTCGCCGCGGAAGCGCGCGTGCGCGGGCACATCGACCGCGATGGCGATGTCGCGGGCGCGATGCAGCTTTTCCATGGTGCGTGCAAGCGCAGTGACCACCGGCGGCACGTCGATCAACGTGCCGACCACGGCGGAGCGCGCGGCCAGCCTGGCGCGCTCGAGCTGGCGCGCCACCTGATCGCGCATGATGTCGGTTTGCTCCAGCACCTTATGCGCCAGCGGATCGTTGCCGCGGGCCGCCGCCTCGTTGACGATGACCGACAGCGGGGTTTTCAGCGCGTGCGCCAGATTGCCGACATGGGTCCGCGCGCGCTCGACGATTTCCCGGTTGGCATCGATCAGCGCGTTGGTCTCGCGCGCCAGCGGCGCGATTTCGACCGGGAATTCGCCCTCCAGGCGCTCGGCGCGGCCGGAGCGGATGGCGGCAAGGCTCGCCGAAATGCGCTTGAGCGGCGACAGCCCGAAGCGGACCTGCAACGCCGTGGTCAGCAGCAGCGCCACGGCGAGCAACGCGAAGGTGGCGCCGATCGCCTGATCGAAGCTGCGGGTCTCGTCGTCGATCTCGGAAGCGTCGCCCGCCACGGCGATGAGATAGCGACCGTCATCGCCAAGATCGATGTTGCGCTCGACGAGGCGTAGATTTTGCTCCTCGGGGCCTTGGGCATAGCCCTCCCGCGCTTCGGACGCCGCAGCCGCGCCGCCGTTGGGCAGGCGCGGCAGGCCGGAATCCCACAGCGAGCGCGACGAGTGTATTTCAGGCTTCTTGGTATCGAGGCGGGTCACCTGCCAGTACCAGCCGGACAGCGGCAGCTCGAACAATGGCTCGCCGATCGACTGCGGAAACTTGTCGCTGCCCTCCTCCGGAGACGCCACGTCGGCAACCAGCGTGCGCAGGTAGACGTCGAGGCGCCGGTCGAAGGCGCGCTCGACGGCGTGGCGATACAGCGTCGACAGCGCAATGCCGGTAACGATCAGGATCACCACGATCCAGCCGGTGGCCCATAGAAACAAACGCAGCGCGAGCGAATTAGCGCGCATCGGGCGGCGTGAGCAGATAGCCGAGGCCGCGCACCGTCTGGATTACATCGACGCCAAGCTTTTTGCGGATGCGGCCGACGAACACCTCGATGGTGTTCGAATCGCGATCGAAATCCTGATCGTAGAGATGCTCGACCAGTTCGGTGCGCGACACCACCCGGCCGGTGTGATGCATCAGATACGACAGCAGCCGGTATTCGTGCGACGTCAGCTTGACCGGATTGCCGTCGACGGCGACGCGGCCGGTACGGGTATCGAGGCGGACCGGCCCGCACGTGAACTCGCTCTTGGCGTGACCGGCCGAGCGGCGCAACAGCGCGCGCACCCGCGCCAGCACCTCTTCGAGATGGAACGGCTTGGCGACATAATCGTCGGCGCCGGCGTCAAAGCCCTGCACCTTGTCGCTCCAGCGGTCCCGCGCGGTGAGGATGAGAACCGGCATGGCGCGGCCGGCGCGCCGCCAGGATTCGAGCACCGAGATGCCGTCCATCTTCGGCAGGCCGATGTCGAGGATGACGGCGTCGTAAGGCTCGCTCTCGCCGAGGTAATGGCCCTCCTCGCCGTCGAAGGCGCGGTCGACGACGTAGCCGGCGTCGGTCAGCGCGGTGGCAAGCTGCCGGTTGAGGTCGGGATCGTCTTCGACAACGAGAAGGCGCAACCTAGAGGCTCCACATCATCGCGTCGCTCAAAGTCCGCCGACCAGCGTGCCTTTCACGGCGTCGACCATAATCCGCGCCACTTTGCCATCGCGCGCCAGAACTGTCAGCACATAGACGAGGCCGTCCTTACTCTGGCAGAGCCGCGCCCGCACCACCGCGCCGCCCGGCACCCGGCTCTTGGCCACGCGCATGGCGGCGCCGAGGCGCACGACATGGCCGGTCTCGCTTTCCGTCCGGCGCTCCTTCTGGTCGAGGCAGGGGGCGGCGGCCACAGGCGCCCGATGATCGGGCTGGGCGCCGTCCTGCGCGCGCGCGGACGCGAACGCAAGCAGAGCCAGTGCGGCAAAAGCGAATTGGAGGGCGCAGCCCATTGTCCTTTCCTATAACCGCCGCGCTGAACCCCCGCTGAACGGCCGATTTAGGGCAGGTTATGCTCGCCTCGAGTGTGCGCTTTCGTAGAAAGAGCGCACCCGCTTTCGGTTTCAGGCTTGGAACCCGGCAAACGACGCGAAGGAATTGACCGGTTCCCGCGTCGAGCGCCAGCAATTGATCGGCGCCGCGGCGTCGGCGTAGCCCAGTGCCATGCCGCAGAACAGCATGAGTTCGTCCGGGAGGTCGAGAAAAGCCCGCATCGTGCGCTGCCAGGTGATCCAGGCTTCCTGCGGGCAGGTGTCGAGCCCGCAGCCGCGGGCGAGCAGCATAATGGTCTGGATATAGCCGCCGAGATCGGCCCACTGCGCCGGCAGCATGGTGCGGTCGATGGCAAAGAACAGGCCGACGGGGGCGCCGAAAAACTGGAAATTCCTGGCATATTGACGATAGCGGGCGGCACGGTCGGCGCGCGGAACGCCAATCGCCCGGTAAAGCTGCTCGCCGACGGCAAAGCGGCGGCTGCGGTAGGGCTCCTTCAAGTCGGTCGGAAAGATCTGGTATTCGCCGCCCTCGCCTTTCGGCAATTCGCCGGTCCGCGGCGCCAGCAGGCGCTTGAGCGCTTCGACCCGCGGCCCGGCGACGGCATAGACGCGCCAAGCCTGCAGATTGCCTCCCGACGGGGCGCGCGCCGCGGTTCCGACAATGTCACGCACCGTTGCTTCGGCAACGGGAGTGGGCAAGAAAGCCCGGCAGGAATAACGGCTCGCAACGGCCTCGCCGACGTCCATGGAACAAACCTCTCGCAGCAGAACCACCACCAATCTGGACGCCGCGGGCGCCGGAGGAAAGAGATGGTGACCGGTCTTCATACGTCGGCCGCCGCCCTGATCGCCGCTCTAGCGGTGGCGCCTGCGTTCGCCATGGTCGGCGGAGCACCGCCGGCGTCCGACGGCGCCGGGCGATCCGTCGTCATGGTGCTCGGCTCTTACGGTACCGCCTGCACGGCGACCGCGATCGCGCGCGACCTTTTGCTGACCGCGGCGCATTGCGTGCAGCCGGGCGCCGATTACAAGCTCGTCGCCAGCGATCCCGGACAGGCGCCGGTGCTGAAAGATATTTCGCGAATCGAGCGCGACCCGCAGTTCGAGCTGAAAAAGCTTTTTGCCCATGTCGCCACAGCCGACGTGGCGCTGCTCAAGCTGGCCGCGCCGCTGCCGGCAAAGATTCCGCCGGCGCCGCTCGGCGATGGCACGCAGCCGGTCGCGGTCGGCGAGGCTTTCGTGGTCGCCGGCTATGGCGTCACCGTGCGCGGCGACGGCCGCACCGGCGGTACGGTCCGCGCGGCAACTTTGGTCGCCACCGGACAGCCCGGCACGCTGCAGATTCGGCTCTACGATCCGCGCACCAAAGGCGACAGCCCGGGCCTCGGCGCCTGCGCCGGCGATTCCGGCGCGCCGGTGTTTCGCGATAGCGATGGCAATCTTGCCGTGATCGGCGTCGTCAGCTGGTCGACCGGCCCGAAACTTGGCGCCGGCTGCGGCGGACTGACGGGCGTGACGCCGCTGGTGCGCTACCGGGCCTGGATCGTCGACACCGCGCGGGCGCTTGGGTCGCCGCTGGCGCCGTAAGCAGAGCATCGCAACGCTTCTTGCATAGCTTGGCTCTTTCCGAGGCCGCGGCGCGCGCGTAAGCTGTCGCAAAAATATGGCGGGAGGAAGCCGGATGAAGCGCCGCACGATGAAGCGCAGCACTTGGACGGTATCGTTGATCCTCGCGCTTTGGCCGGTGGCCGCATCCGCACAGACTGCCGGCGCCGACGATCAGCAACAAAAACTCGGCATGCGGCTGTTCAGCCAATCCTGCCGCGTCTGTCACACCAAGCCGCAGCTCTCCAGCCCGCAATACGCTCCGGCGTTGTCGATGAACACGCTCGGCGGCAAGGCCGACGTCATGCGCGAGGTCATCAGCGCCGGCACGCCGCGCATGCCGGGCTTCAAATATGACTTCAAGCCGGCTCAGATCGACGCCATCATCGCCTATATCAAGACCATTGCGGCGCCATCGAGCGCCGCGACGCCCGGCAAAACCGGTGCCCCATCCGACGCCGATTAGAATCACGGAGACATCCATGCGCCACGCACGCAGTCTCATCGTCGCCAACTTCGCCGCCGTCGCCGCGATCCTTGTCGCGCCTGTTGCCGCCGCACCGGCCTTCGCCGACGCGCTGCTGAGCGGCACGATCAGATCGGCCGACGGCAGCGCCGTGGATGGCGTGACGGTGTCGGCCAAGCCCGACGGCGGCACCATCACCACCACCGTTTTCACCGACCAGGCCGGCCAATACCTGTTCCCGCCGCTGCCCGCCGGACATTACAAGCTGTGGGCGCAGGCGCTGAGCTTCCAGACCGCAAAGGGCGAGGTCGATCTTTCCGTCAATCAGAAACAAGACTTGGCGCTGCAGCCGATGCACGACGCCGAAGCGACGTTCAAGCAATTGCCCGGCAATCTCGCGCTCGATGCGTTGCCGGCGCAGACGCCGGAAGATCAGCGCATGAAGCGCATCGTGCGCACGGTCTGCACCGGCTGCCACACGCCGAGTTTCCCGCTGCAGCATCGCTTCGACGAGGCCGGCTGGAACGCCATCATCGAGTTGATGAAGAACGCCAATGTCTACGGCACTTACGTCGGCGGCGAGCGCAAGCCGTCCGGCATCCTGGATTTTCACCAAAAGGAGCTCGCGGCCTATCTGGCCCGCGCCCGCGGCCCGGATGATACCGAGGCGGACATGAAACTCGAGCCGCGGCCGTCGGGCGAAGCGGCGCGCGCCATGTTCAAGGAATACGACCTGCCGCTCGATCCCGACGCCAACCTGCCGGCCGACTTCGTGCAGAACGACGGCAGCGACTGGTCGCTCGGCACGCCGTCGGTGCTGATCCCCGGCTGGGGCGTGCATGACGCCTGGCTCGATCTTGCCGGCAATCTCTGGTTCACCTGCAACATTCCGAACAAGCGCACGACCATCGGCCGGGTCGACACTGCGACCGGCGAGGTCAAGCTGTTCAAGGTCGCCGGCCCGAACGGACTGGCCGCGCAAGCCCACGGCATGACCCGCGACCCCAACGGCATCATCTGGTTCAACGTCAATAACGGCCGAGGCGGCATCGGCCGGCTCGATCCGACGACGCAGCGGATCGACGTCTACCTGCCGCCGACCGACATGACGCAGACCGGCGGCGCCGCCACGGTCGATTACGACGGTCACGGCAATATCTGGTCGTCGGCGCCCGATGGCGCGCTGCGCTTCGATCCGGTCGCGGAAAAGTTCACCGAGTTCAAATCGATCACCTACAAAACGGTGAACGGCGTCGGCATCACCTACGGCACCGCCGCCGACCGCGACGGCAACGGCTACTGGGCCGAGATGATTCTCGACACCATCGGGGTCGGCGACGGCCGCAGCGGGTCGGTGTCGGAGATCAAGCTTAAGCCGGTCGAAGCGCAGGAAGCGCTGCTGACGCCGGACGAACGCCAATACTACGCGACCTACAATCAACCCGACTTCAACTCGCCGCTGCCGTGGGCGCAAGGGCCGCGCCGGATGGGCACCGACAAGAACGCCGACATTCTGTGGATCGGCGATTCATGGGGCGCCGATCTCGCCCGCATCGACACCCACACGCACGCCGTCAGCTACGTCCCGCTGCCCGGCGAGCAGCAGCCCTATCATGTCGCGGTCGACAACAACCACGATGCCTGGACCAACCTGTGGGGGGCCGACCGCGTCATGCGCTACGATCCCAAGGCCGGCACGTGGACCGCGTTCGACCTGCCGACCCGCGGCGCCGAGCCGCGGTACATCTCGCTCTTGGAACGCGACGGTCAGGACACCAAGGTCGCCCTGCCCTACTTCCGCGCCCGCAAGGTCGCGGTCATGACGTTGCGCAGCCAGGCGGAGATCGATGCGCTCAAGGCGCAAGCGGGTCGGTAATTCGGCATTCCGGGGCGCCGACGCCGCCCGCAAGCCGGAATGCCGCGGCTCAGAATTCGATCATATCCAGCCGGGTCAGCGTCGTCTGATTGCTGATGCGCGCCGCGGTGGCGAGATGCCAGGCGGTGTAAAGCTCGGGAAACAGATCGTCCGACGACATCGCGTCGACCGGGACGATCACCTTGAAGCCGCGCAAGGCCGCTTCGCCGCCGGTATGCAAGACCGAGGTCTGCGCCTGGGTCCCCATCGCGACTACCGTGGTGATGCCCTTATCCTTGAGCGTTTTTTCCAGATCGCTGTTGATGAACTTGTCGGGCCCCAGCGGCGGCAGCACCTCTTCGCCCGGCGCCGGCATGAGTTCGGTGAGGATGTCGCCGGGAACCGATTTGGGAACGGCGACGCTGTAGATGATCAGAGCGCCCTTGCCGCGCGCTGCCTCGACGAACGTTTTCACCTTGGGCACGGAATCCGCGCAGCGCTTGCGGCGTTCCGGTGTGCAGGTCTGCACGGTAAAATCCATCACCAGGAGCGCCGTCGTTTTCGGATCGATGGTGACCGGCTTGAGTTGCGGCGGTGCCGGCAGCTTGGCCTGGTACCAGTCGTCGATGATGGTCTGTGCGCGCGCCGCGCTTACCGCGGACATGGCGGCGAGCGCCGCAATGGCAATGATGACCCGCCTGCGAGGCATGCGTCCCTCCTGCATTATTTTGCTCAAGCTTACGCAGTTGCGGCGGGACGCGCTACTCCGCCGCGCCGGGCTGCGCTTCACGCCCCGGCGTCGCCAGCACGGTGGTGCGCAACGGCCGCTCCTCCATGGCGATCAGCGCCACAATGCCGATGGCGAGAACCAGCGCCGCGACCGCGAAGATATGGCTGAAGGTGCGGGTGAGATCGTCCATCGTCACGTCGCCGGCGGCCGTCACGACGACAGCCGACAGGCCGCGCTGCGGCGCGGTGCCGAGATGCCCCAGCATGATGGCGCCCATCACCGCGACGACGAATGAGCTTGCCAGCGCACGAAAAAAATTCATGGCGCCCATGGCGATGCCGATCTGCCTGTGGGCGACCGCGTTCTGGATCGAGACGGTGACGGTAGGATACGAGCTGCCGGTGCCCATGCCGACGAGACCGACGATGACCGCAACGGCCCATACGGGCATGAGCGGGTGGATCGCGAGCAGGCCGACCGCGACCGTGGCGACGCTGAGCAGGACCAAGGCCACCCACTTGTAGCGGTTGAGATGCAGCATGGCGCGGCCGGACAAGAACGAACCCGGCGTGGTCATCACCACGATTGGAATGAGCGCCAGGCCGGAATTGCTGGCCGACAAGCCATGCACCATCTCGTAGTACAGCGGCACGAAGATGGTCAGACCGATGGCCACGCCCTGCGAGCAGGCCGACGTCAGCGAACCGGCGCGCATCACCGGATTGTTGAGGATCGCCACCGGCAGGAACGGCTCCGGCACGCGAAGCACCCACCAGATGAACACCGCCGTCAGCAGCACGGCCGCAAGGAGCAGCAAAACGATCGGCTGCGATGAGCCATGGATAGCGCGTGCCGCCCCAGGTCAGCGCGAGCAACAGCGCGACCGCCGCCGCCATCATCAGCGCGGCGCCGGTCAGATCGATCTTGTGGGCGCGTTCGTGGACCGGCACCCGCTTGAGCTGCCGGTGCGACAACATCGCCGCCACCAGCCCGAGCGGCACGTTGAGCCAAAATATCATCGACCAGTGCAGATGCTCGGCGATCACCCCGCCCAGCACCGGGCCGGCGGCGCCGGCGATGATCCAGACCGAGCCAGTATAGGCCTGGTAGTAGCCGCGCTCGCGCGGCGGCACGACGTCGGCGATGATCGATTGCGCCAGCGGGACGATGCCGCCGCCGCCGATCCCCTGCAACCCGCGGCCGAGGATCAGCATCAGCATGCTGGGCGCGGCGGCACTGGCGGCGGAGCCGGCCACGAATACGCCGAGCGCCACCAGCATCATGCCGCGGCGGCCGTAGATGTCGCTGAGCTTGCCGTATAGCGGAGCGACAACGGTCGAGGTCAGCAGATAGGCGATGACGACCCAGGACAGGTTCTCGAAATCGTCGAAGGCGCGACCGATGGTCGGCAGCGCTGTCGCCACGATGGTCTGATTCAACGCGCCGAGAAACATGGCCAGCGCCAGCCCGCCGATGATGCCGACGACCTCGCGCCGGCTGAGCTTGCGGTCGGCGGCGCGCGGCGCGGCGCCGGCCGGCGGCGCAACGCTGGCATCGCCGTCAACGGCCGGCAAAGGCGCGAAGCTTTCCTGATTTGGTAGGCTGACCGACACTGCGGCTCCGGATCGCGGGACTCAGTTGCACCTTTGCGCCCCGGTAAGGGGAGCGCAAGCCGCACTGAGCGCATCAGCCATGCCCAAGTCACTACTCGGCGGCGTGCTCGGCGGCCCTGAGCGGCCCGTGCAGCGGCCGTTCCTCGACTGCCAGCACGCAAACGAGCGAGATGGCGAGGCAGCCCGCGGCGGCAATGAATACCCAGTGGAAGGCCGGCGCAAAATCGCCGTGGCCGGCGGCGATCTGGTCCATCGTCATGGCTCCGGAGCCGCTGTCGACGCCGCCGAGCACGATGGCGCCGAACACCGCAACGACGATGGCGCCGCCGAGCGTGCGGCAGAAATTCAATGTCCCGGTCGCGGTGCCGAGCTGATGCGGCTTGACCACGTTCTGCATGACGATCGTCGAGACCGGATACATCGGCCCGAGGCCGCAACCGAGCGCGAAAAGCAGCAGCACGACCGCGGTGAGGGAATGTCCGGCCGGGTCGGTGGCGAGCACGCCGAGCACGGCGATGGCGACGACCAGGCCGATGAGCGGCACGCGCATGTAATGTTTCACGCGCACGATAATGCGTGTCGACACCAGGGAGGCGATCGTGGCGCCGCCCATATAGGCGATCAGCGCCAGACCGGACACGCTCGCCGAAACGCCGAGCACGGTCTGGCAATAGAGCGGCGTGTAAATCGTCACGCCGATCACCGCGCCGATGCTGAAGAAGGCCGCAATCGTGATCATGCTGGTGACGCGGCCATACAGGATCGCCAGCGGAATAAACGGCTCGCGCGCGGTCAACAGCCGCACCGCGAACAGCACCCAGAGCGCCGCCGAGCACGCTAGCAGCGTCATGATGCGCCACGAGCTCCAGGGATAGTGGCTGCCGCCCAAATTGAGCGCCAGCATCAGCGCGATCGCGGCGCCGACCAACAGCCCGGCGCCGATGAGGTCGAGCTGGTGCGGCCGATCGTGGCGCGGCAAGCGGCGCAATGACCGCGCCGCGATCACGAAGGCCACCGCGCCCAGCGGCAGGTTGATCCAGAATATGAGCGACCAATGCAGATGGTCGGTGAACAGGCCGCCGAGCACCGGCCCGAGGATGCTGGCGCTCATGAACATGATCGAGGTGCGCCCCTGCACCACCGGGCGCTCGCGTGGCGACAGCAGATCGGCGACGATGGTCTGGGCGATCGGCAACAATCCGCCGCCGCCGATGCCCTGCAGCCCGCGCGAAAGAATCAGCACCCAGATTGTCGGCGCCAGCGCGCAGGCAACCGAGCCGACGATGAAAATCCCGATCGCGAGCAGCAGAATGGCGCGCCGGCCGTAGATGTCGGACAGCTTGCCGAACAACGGCGTGGCGGCGGTTATGGCGAGCAGATACGCGGTGATGACCCACGACAGGTTGTCGATATCGCCCAGACTCTTGCCGATCGCCGGCAACGCCGGCGCCACGATGGTCTGTTCCAGCGCGGACAGAAACATCGCCAGCATGATGCCGGCGACGATGGTCCGGATCGTCGCGTGGTCGAGCGGCGCCGCGGCAGCATGCGCGTCGGCGGCGCGATCCGCCGCTTCGGCTCGCGGGACGGCAACGTGCGATGGGGCGTCCTCGGAGCGCGCAAGCGCCATCGCGTCGGGAGCGACGCGCGGCGCAGCGTTGGGGGAGAGTTCGTCCGTCATGCGACGCACCAATTGGCCCGGGCGGCCTGGCAATGCAACCACCCTGCGTGCAGGGCAGACGCGCGCGCCCCCGCGCCGCCACCTTTTACAGCTTGGTGACCGGCTCCAACGTCGTGGCGTCCGCCATTGCGGGCTCAAGGGCCTTGGCGTCGCGCGCTTCGAGCAAATGCATGAGCGCGAAGCAGGCGACCGCGCCGACCACAAAGGGCACCGCAGACCACAGATAGAGCTGCTCGACCGGCATCCGCGCCGCGATCAACATGCCGCCGAGCAGCGGGCCGGTGATCGAGCCGATGCGGCCGATGCCCTGGGCCCAGCCACTGCCGTTGGCGCGCAGCGACGTCGGATAGATCAGCGCCGCACACACATTGAGGCTGATCTGCAGTCCGAGAACTCCGAACCCGGCGCAAAACATGATGCACATCAAGAGCGGGACCGATGTGCCGCCGACGATGCCGATGGAGCCGACGATCGGGCCGGTTACGGCGAAGAGGATCACAAGCGGCAACAAGCCCATTCGGTCCAAGGGCCTTGCCATGCACAGGCTGCCGACAATTCCGCCGAGCTGAAACAGCGACGTCGCGATCGCCGCATAGCCTATCGAGATGCTCGCGCTGGCGAGCAGCGTCGGCGTCCAGGACAGAATGAAGAAGTATCCCATCATATTGACGATGAACAGCAACCACAGCAGCGGCGTCGCCAGCGCCATGCCGTCGCTGAACAGATATTTCGGCGATACGCCGGAATACTGCTTCTCGTCCGAAATCGTGAAATGCGCATCCGGTTCGACCACGAGGTCGGGCCGCAGGGCGCGCACCAGACGCGCCGTCTCCGTCCGGCGTTCCGGCCGCAGCGCCAGGTATTTGATGGATTCCGGAAGCCAGATGATGCTCGCGACGGCGACGATGAGGGAGACAATGCCGCCGATCGAGAACAGGATCGTCCAGCCGTAGGCCGGCATCCACCACGCCGAAATCGCTCCGGGAACGGCGGCGCCGAGCGGCGTGCCGGTGAACATGGCTACGACCAGCAGGGCGCGCACGCGCCGCGGCGCGTATTCGGTGTTCAAGGCGATCGTATTCGGCAACAGCCCGCCCATGCCGAGGCCGCTGAGAAACCGCAGCACCAACAGCTGGTCGAGGGAGGTCGCGTACACGGAGGCCCAGGTGAAGATGCCGCAGATAAAGCAGGAAACGATGGTGACGCGCCTGCGGCCGAAATAGTCGCCAACGAGCCCGAGCAGCGGCGAGCCGATGAGAATGCCGACCAGGCTGGCGCTGAACACCGGGCCGAGCGCGGCGCGATTTGTGATGCCCCAGGCCTTGACGATGCCGGGCGCCGCGTAGCTGATCGCCGCAAAATCATAGCCGTCGATGAGGCAGAGGAAGAACGAGACAAGGATCAGGCGGACGTTGAACCAGCCGATCTTTTGCTCGTCGATGAGCCGCGATATGTCGATCGTCTGCATTTGATTATGACGACGCCGGCGGCGGCGATGCGGCCTTGGTGTCGCTCATCTTGGCGAATTTCGACATCAAATGATCGATCGCCACAATCGGCGGATACTTCGCAGTGCCCTGCCGCCGGCACGATGGGATGCATTCGATGACAGCATCGTAGTTCGGATGCAGAAAATACACCAACGACTGGCGCCGCGTGCCGACGGCCGCGTCGCGCGGCGGATTGCTGACGCGGTGCAGGTTGGAGACCCAACAATCGTTGGTCCAAAGCTGCATCAGATCGCCGAGGTTGACGACGAACGTATCGGGGACGATCGATACCGGCTGCCACGAACCGGCGCCGGTCAGAACCTCGAGGCCGCCCGGCCAATTCTCGGATTTAAGGATGGTGATGGCGCCATAGTCAGTATGGGCGCCGCAGCGCAATTGGCCGGGAAACGGTTCGCGCGCCTGATCGGGATAATTGACGGCAACCAACGTCGCATTGTTCTTGTCGAATTTGGCGTCGAACCAGTTCTCCGGCAGGTCGAGCGCGGTGGCAAAAATCCGCAGGAGCGCTTTGGCCAATCCGTCCATTGCGACGTAGTAGTCCTGCCAAACCTGTTCGAAGCCCTCCGGCCGATCAGGCCAGATGTTGGACGCGAAGACCCGGCGGGCGCGTTCCGTGGCAAAGTAGGGATCGCCGGAATCAGCGGTACGGCCGATGAGGAAGCGCTCCGAATAGTCGGGCGGAGCAACGCGATCGTCGCGGCTGTAGGCCGCGCCGAAGGCTTCGAGCCCGAAGTAACCGCGAAAGATCTTGGGATCCGGACTGCGATATTGCAACTTGCTCTCTGCCGGCAAATCAAAAAAGGCGCGCGACATGCTCTCCATGTGCCGGACGAGTTCGGCGGACACGCCGTGGCCTGCGATCGTCAGAAAGCCATAAGACCGGCAGGCAGCCTCGACGGCGCCGACGACGGCTAGTTTCTCTGCCGCCGTTCCGGTCAAGTAGCCGGAAATATCAATGACGGGCGAGGCGGAAACGGGCTCCATGGAAGCCAGAGAGACGTTTGCCATAAAAGTTGCATTCCCTCTATTCGCAAATAATCTCCTCCTTTTCACCGCATGACACAATCGAGCACCGCGTGCGATGGCGCTGCCCTGCCACCCGCCTCAAACTCTGCCCCCGCTGCTCGGCACATGGCCAACCATTGCGCGGCTGTTCGGTGTCCCGCTTTCTCGCGGTTGTGAAGGATATCCATTAAGGCGCGGGCGCAGATGCGTCGCGAGAATGATGCGGCCGAGCCCGCATCGCATTGAGGGCGTGTGCCTCGCAACCGGGCTACTTTTTCGGCTGCTGTTTCGCCCGCTTCGGCAGCCTGAGCGGCCAGTTCACGATGTGGTCCTCGAGATCCTCATCGGGCACATCCACCTCGCTGGCGCCGACGCGGCCGCGGACCGAGACGCCGGCCGCATGCACCGTCTCCGGATCGCCGGAAACCAGAGGGTGCCACCAGTACAGGTCCCGGCCTTGAGCCACCAGCACGTAGGCGCAGGACGGCGGCAGCCAGGTGATGGTATCCAGGGCCTTCGGCGTGAGCCGGACGCAGTCATCGACTTTGTCCGAGCGATGGGCGTAATCGCGGCAGCGGCAGGTCTGGCCGTCCAGGAGGCGGCAGCCGACATCGGTGTAGAAGGTCCGGTCGGTCGCCTCTTCCTCGAGCTTATTGAGGCAGCATTTGCCGCAGCCGTCGCAAAGGCTCTCCCACTCGGAATCCGTCATTTCGTCCAGCGGCTTACGACGCCAAAACGGGACCTCAGGATCGCCTTGGTTTCGGCCATTATGCGTAGCCATGCTGTGCTCCAGCCATGCCCTACTCCAGACCGGCCGCGGGCCCGCGCCGCGCGGCGCATTCAACGGATGCAACGCTTGCCAGGCGGCCGGGTTGTCATGCCGCCATCATGCATACGCCCAAATTGCCCCCAATTTCCATTCACCCTGTGGTCGTCACGGCATTGGCCGGAAGGCTCGCGTCGGCTAGATGTTGGGCGGCTAACCAGGCAAGCCTCGCGGGCCAAACCTTGGCACCGCAAACCCGTTCCCGGAGCATTCAGCCTTGACGGACATGTTCCCCGATCCGGGAGACGATTGGCAGCCCAAACTCAAGCGGCTGCTGCTCGATATCGATTCGCGGATCGACTTCGCCGTGTTTCTGGCCGGCAAGTGGGCGCGCGAGCTTTATGAGCGGTTCACGGCCGTCATGGACCGCTGCCATGTCGCCGGATGGCGCCGCTGGCTCCTGGTCGAGCCTTTTTCGGAAGGCGCGACGCTCGCCACCGGCGGGCTGTTGCTCATGATGGCGCTTGCCATGCCGGCGTTCCGCCAAACCTCGGACGACGATTGGCTGAAGAAAGCCGACCTGGCGGTCAAGTTCCTTGACCGCTACGGCAACGAGATCGGCAGCCGCGGCATCAAGCACGACGAATCGGTGCCGCTCGATGAAATGCCGGATCACCTGATCAAAGCAACGCTGGCGACCGAGGACCGGCGCTTCTTCGAGCATTTCGGCATCGACTTCTACGGCACGTTCCGCGCGCTGATGACCAACGCCCAGGCCGGCGGCGTGGTGCAAGGCGGCTCCACCATTACCCAGCAGTTGGCCAAGAACCTGTTTCTGTCGAACGAGCGGACCTACGAGCGCAAGATCAACGAGGCCTTTCTGGCGCTGTGGCTCGAAGCGCACCTGAGCAAGAACGAGATCCTCAAGCTCTATCTTGACCGCGCCTATCTCGGCGGCGGCGCCTTCGGCGTCGACGCCGCGGCGCAGTATTATTTCGGCAAATCGGTGCGCGACGTGACGCTGCCGGAAGCCGCGATGCTTGCCGGACTGTTCAAGGCGCCGACCAAGTTCTCGCCGCTGGTCAATCTGCCGGCGGCGCGCGCCCGCGCCAATGTCGTGCTCGATAACCTGGTCGACAATGGATTCATGACCGAAGGTCAGGTCTACGGCGCCCGGCGCAACCCGGCGACGCCGATCGACCGCACCGTGGAGGGCGCGCCGAATTATTACCTCGACTATGCCTTCGACGAGATGCGCAAGCTGGTCGACACGTTTCCCAAGTCGGTCACCGATCGCTACTTCGTCGTGCGCACCGCGATCGACAGCAATCTGCAGCACTATGCCGACCACGAGGTTGAGAACGAGCTGCGTCAATACGGCCACGACTACGGCGCCAGCCAGGCTGCCGTGGTCATCGCCGATCTCGATGGCGGGATACGCGCCATGGTTGGCGGGCGCGATTACGGCGCCAGCCAGTTCAACCGCGCCACCGACGCCCTGCGCCAGCCCGGTTCGTCATTCAAGCCTTACGTCTACGCCACCGCGCTGGCGAACGGCTTCAAGCCGACCTCGGTCATCGTCAATTCGCCGGTATGCATCGGCAATTGGTGCCCGCACAATTATTCGGGCGGCTATTCCGGGTCGGTGACGCTGATGCAGGCGATCACGAACTCGATCAACGTCATTCCGGTGAAGCTTTCGATCGAGCTCGGCCATGGCAATCCTAAGCTCGGCCGCGCCATGATCGTGCAGACCGCGCGCAATTTCGGCATTCAGTCGCCGCTGCCGGATACGCCGTCGCTGCCGATCGGCGCCGACGAGGTCTACGTCTACCAACACGCCGTGGCCTACGCGACCTTCCCCAATCTCGGCCGCGCCGTGACGCCGCATGCCGCGCTTGAAGTGCGCACCGGCACCGGGCAATTGGTGTGGCGCTTCGATCGCGACGGCCCGAAACCGCAGCAAGTCATCAGCCCGCAAGTCGCGCTCGACATGATCAAGATGATGAACTCGGTGGTCGAAAACGGCACCGGCAAGCGCGCCGGGCTCGAGGGCATCCCGACCGCCGGCAAGACCGGCACCACCAATTCATGGCGCGACGCCTGGTTCGTCGGCTACACGGGAAATTTTGCCGGTGCGGTCTGGATGGGCAACGACGATTATACGTCGACCAAGCGCATGACCGGCGGCACGCTGCCGGCGATGACGTGGCACGACATCATGACCTATGCGCACCAGAACGTCGAATTGCGGCAGTTGCCCGGCCTCGCCGTCCCGCAGCATCCGCCGGCGGCGGCCGACGCGGCGCTCAAGGGCGCGCAGGAGCCCCATCCGGTATTGTTGACCCGCAAGGCCACCGACGCGCTGGTCCGCATCGAGCGACTGCTTGACGACGCCAGCCATGCGCTCGAAGCGCAGTCCGGGGCGGCCGCCACGCTCGGCGCCCTCGACGGCAGCAAGGGAAATGCCAGCGCAGTGGCGGCGGCTCGCGATGCCGCCGAACTGCCGCGCGGCGACTAGCGCTTGATGCACCGACGCAGTCGCGTATTGTTCGCTTGAGATCAGGCTCGAACTCGAACCAACAACCTGAAGCCACTGCCTTATCGGATCGAACGTGCGCCTGCTGTTCGGATCATTTTTCACGTTGATGCTCGCCGCGGCAATCGGCCTCGGCGCGACGTGGCTCACGACCACCCGCGGCGTCGCCTTCGGTTCGCTGACGATCGGCGCATGGAAGTCGTGGCCGAAGAGCGGATCGACCGACATCGACCCTTATGCGCGCGCCGCCATCGCGCGCACCGGCGAACTTCCGCTCGGCATGGGCGACGGCGTCGCGTTCTACGCCCGCACCGACGATGCCGGAAATAATCTCGACGGCCGCTGCACATTTACCATCAGCGGCATGACGCCGGCGGCGCGCTATTGGACGCTCACGCTCTACGATCCCGACGGCCGGCTGGTCGCCAACGCCATCGACCGCCACGGCTTTACCAGCGCCGAGATCGTCCGCGATGCCGAGGGCCGCTTCGCCATCGGCGTCGCGCCGCGGGCGCGTCCCGGCAATTGGCTGCCGACCGGCGGCATCGAACGTTTCGTCCTCGTTTGGCGGCTTTACGATACGCCGATCGGCGTCGCCACGCGCACCACCAAGGAAGGCCCGATGCCGGCCGTGGCCCGAAAGGCCTGCACATGATTCGCTGGCTGTTGTGGATATTCGGCGCCATCCTGCTCGGCGGCATCGTGCATCTTTCGACCGTACTGGCGATGCCGAAGGCGGCCACGCAGGACGCCTATTCGCGGCTGGTGCCGCTGACCCCGGTCAACGCCATGGTGCCGCTCGCGGCGCCGACCGCCGAGGCCTCCGTCATGCCGTTCATGGATCCGGCGTTTTCCGCGGCGGTGTGCCGCTACGACCTGTCCGGAGGCTCGATCAAGCTCAATGCGCCGTTGAGCCAGGCCTACACCTCGGTGACGTTCTATACCCGCAACAGCGTCGCCTACTACGCGATCGATGACCGGGCCGCCGGCCGCCGCGCCATCGAGCTCGATCTGATGACGGCTGAGCAGCATGCCGAGCTGCCCGAGGAAGAGGACGTCACCGCCGCCGACCGGCTGATCATCGAATCGCCGACCGCGACCGGCCTGATCGTGTTGCGGGCGCTGGCGCCGGAGCCGGCAATGATGCCGATGGTGCGCCGGGCGCTGGCCAACGCGCAGTGCCGCATCGGTCCGGTGCAATAGCTCTTTGCGTTATTTGGTGACGGTCGCGACCCGCACCGCGGTCGCCATCGGCAACGCTGCGAACTGCGGCGCCGCGACCAGCTGGTTTGCGGCAATCTGCTGTTGCAGCTCGGTCAGGATGCGGTCGGCTTCGGCGGCGACCGGCTCCGGTTCGGCTACGGTAAGGTGCTCGAGCGCAAACCGATAGCTGGCGCACCGCTCGGTCAGCGAATGGTGCACCCAGGCGATGGTCAGACTGTTTTCGCCGACGCGCGCCAGCGCGCCGATGCGTTCGGCCGAATTGAGATCGGCCACCAGCTGCATGCTTTTCTCTCGCCGCTGATCGAGATCGACGACGCGGCGCGCCGTTATGAAGAACGGCTGGATGCGATCGATGTCGTCGCGCATGTCGTCGATCAGCTTGTTGTAGCGTGCCGTGCTGGAGCGGTGAAACTCGCCCATCAGATGGGCGTAATAGGCCGCCGTGTCGAAGGCCCAGAGTTCCCGCCGGAACGAGCGCTTGACGCCGTACTCGTAGACCACGGCATCCCAGCGCTGGCGGTCGTAGGACGCCTCGATCAGCGGAAAGGCGAGATCGCGCAGCTCGCGCTCGTCGTCGGTGAGATTGTTGAGCGAAACCGCAGCACCGGCGTGCGCCGCGGCTTCCTGGCCGACCCAGGCGTGGATGTCGTCGCTCACCAGCGGCTGCTGCAGCCTGCCGAAATCGCCGATGCTTGAGCAACCGGGAAGGGCCAGCAGAGCGAGGATGGCAACCGCCGGCAGCGCTGTGTCGCGGCGAGCGGGCGCGCGCGGCAACATGACGTGGCGCCTTTCAGCGCCGCCTCACCCGTCGGCGGCCGCCGTTGTCGGCCGGCGGCGGTGTGTGCGGTTCGGCGCTGTCGGCGATCGAAATCGACGTAGCGCTCAATGCGGATGACCGGGAGGATGATGACGGTTGCGGATTCCTCCGCATCGGTGCGGCCGAACCGCACGATACGACCCTCGTCCGGAAATTTGATAACGGTGCCCACCAGCCCTTTGCCTCAGACTGCCGGCTGCGGAACTCCTGCCCCGATCCGCGCTCAATCGGCGTCCTCACGATTAAGCGGCATGCAAGGTTAACGCTCCGCTAACGCGCGCGACTTAGGCTCGTGACCGAAGTTACTTGTCAGTTCACCTGTTGCGATCGAGTCACGTGTAATGGAAACGACTGCGTTCCCCAGTCTCGAAAGCCTCGCCGACATCGGATTGTGCGGCGGGGTCGATATGCGGCCCACGCTGATCCGCGTCCTCACCGATCTCTACGTGCAAAAACTGCGGCATACTCCCGAAGAGGAGCGCCACTACACCGAGCTCGCGCTGCGGCTGCTCGACCGGGTCGATGTACCGACGCGCATTGCCGTCGCGTCCCGGCTGGCGCGTCAGCTGTCGCCGCCGGAGCGGGTCGTGCAATATCTGGTTAACGATCTGCCGGAAATTGCCGCCGCGTTGCGGTCACACGCGCTGCTGCAGCCGGCCGCAAGGGCCGAGCCGACACGCCGCGGCCGCGCCGAAGACTCGGCCACCCGGCCTGAGCGCGACGAAAGCGCGGTAACGCACAATTCGCATGACGTCGATCCGGCCATCGCCCGCGAGCTCAACGACCAGTTCTTTGGCGCCAGCGAGTATGAGCGCCGCCTCATTTTGCTCAATCTGCACGTCGTCGTCCCGGTCGCGGCCGGGTGCGTGGCCGTCATGCGCGAGCCGGGGATTGGCCAGCGGCTGGAAGCCGCGGCGCTCGGCCACTATCGGGAAGATCTCGCCAAGCAGCTCGCGCAGGCGCTGCATATTTCCCCCGCGCAGGCGCGGCGCATCGCCCGCGACGATCTCGGCGAGCCGATCGCGGTCGCGGTCAAGGCACTGGGCGTCAAACGCGAAGTCGTTCATCGCATCCTGATGTTCTTCAATCCGGTTGTGGGCCACTCGGTCGAGCGGGTTCACGCGCTGGCGACGCTGTTTGACGAGATGACCTTGCCGGCTGCGGAAGGCATGGTGGCGATCTGGCAGGCGCTACCGAGCGAAGCCCAGACCGTGGTCAAGCATCAGCCGGCGTCGTGGAACGACGCGCGCTCGCAGGCCCGCCCGGCAGCCGCGGCTCGGCAGCCGCTGGCCGCGGCGCCAGCGCGCGGGCGCCGCGACGCGTCGTAAGTCGGGTCAGCCGCCCACGATGTCGAGGAAATTGCGCCCCGCGCGATCCTCGACCTCGACAATCCAGACGTCGGGATCGAATTTTATCTCGCGCGCGAGATAGGATTCGACCCTGTCGTCAGGTGCCGGCCGTGCGTCGAAGCTCGGGCTGAAAGCGCGATCCGCCTCCCGTGCGGCATCGAATTCGCTTTGCGGCGCCGGCCCGAACAGGTCCGAGGTGCCGTCGAGCCGGCATATGCGAATGAATACCGCGCCGGACTCCTCGGCGCCGCGCCGGCGCACCACGGCAGAGAGGCCTTCGACCTGGCAGCGGCGCAGGTAGGCGGCAACCCAGATCGCGGTTTTTAGGCGCATGGTCTGCTCACGGCGAAAAACGGTCGAGGTATGACTCGGTCCGGCCGGGTTCGCAAACTTTGCTACTGGATCGGATGCCCGGTTATCGCGGTGAGCTCAGCTACCAGACGATCGGAAACCCGGCCGCTGACCGGCAATTTGTGCTCACGCTCGAATTTCTGGATTGCCGCGCTGGTGGCGTCATCGAGCATGCCGGACGGCTTGATCTGGCCGTAGCCGTACTCCGATAGGGTCCGCTGCACCGCGAGGATGCGCGGTGACGGCCCGATGAGTTCGGCGATCGGATCGTTGCGGCGCACCGGAGCGGGTGCCGGCAGCGGCACCGCCTGGGTCGCCTGCAGCGGCGTCGTTGAATGCGTGGCCATCGGATCCGCCGATCTTGCGGCGGCTTGCTGGAACGGCACGGGTCGAGCCTGCGGCGCCGGAGTGACGATGAAGGGCGCCGGATGCGATGGCGATTGCAGGACCACCGCGTTGATAATGATGGCGATGGTCGTCGCCGCCGCGACGAAGGCCGCCGCGCAATCGACCGGCCGGCAAGCGGCGGCTGCCCATAGGCGCGCAACGAGGGATCCGGCTCCCGGCGATGCGCGCGGCTTGGTGCGACGGGAAGCGCTGGGACTGTCACGCACTTTTCTTCACCGCTGTCTCGCCGCGCGAAAACGACACATCGCGTAGCGCAATGGGCGGCGGCGGTTGCGGCGCGACATCGATCGCGCTGAGCGTCCCTTGGGCGCGGCGCCTGGCGGGGCGGGCCCGCTCGCAATCGAGCGGCAAGCACACCGTCACGCGCGTCCCCTCGCCCACCCGGCTGCGGATGGCAATCTCGCCGCCGTGCAGCCGGACCAGGCCTTTGACGATGGAAAGTCCGAGCCCGGTGCCGCCATGGCGGCGATCGTAGGATGCGCGCGCCTGAAAGTACGGCTCGCCGACGCGCGCCAGATCTTCGTCGCTGATGCCGACGCCATTGTCCTCAACCACAAAGCTGATGCTTGCGGCCTCGGCCCGGGCGCCGACCGTGACCTTGCCGCCCCGGTCGGTAAAACGGATCGCATTCGACAGAAGGTTGAGCAGAATCTGATTGAGCGCGCGCTTGTCGGCGATCATGTCCGGCAGGTCGCCGGTTGCCGATCTTTCAAGCCGGACGCCAGCCTCGCGCGCCCGCAACGCCAGGATATCGCAGCAACCGGCAATGGCCAGTGCCGGATTGAACGGCTCCGCGGTGATCTCGAAGTTGCCGGTCTCGATTTTCGACATGTCGAGGATGCCGTTGACCACCGCCAGCAGATGGTTCCCTGAATCGTTGATCAGGCCGGCGTATTCGCAGCGACGCTCGGCGTCGAGCATCAACAGGGTTTCCTTCTGCAACATTTCGGAGAAGCCGATGATGGCGTTGAGCGGCGTCCGCAGTTCGTGGCTCATGGTGGCGAGGAAGCGGCTTTTGGCGGCGTTGGCGCGCTCCGCGTCGGCGCGCGCCTCCTCGAGCGCCTGCTCCTGCCGTTTGCGCTCGCTGACCTCGCGCAGCACCGCGACCACTTCGCGGCCGTCCGGATTGTCCGCGGTGCTGCCCGGTTGTTCGAGCGGCCGGCAGCGCATTTCGATCCAGACGAATTCCGGCGTCGATCGCGCCTCGGCGTCGACGGCGTCGCGCCGGACGCGAAATTCGACCGATCGGCTTTCGCCCACGGCGGCGGCATCGCCGAGTGCCGTCAGATAGGCGGGACGATCGATGACGTGGACGCGGTCGAACAGGCCATGGCCGTGCAAGTCGGCGATGCGGGTCCCGAACAGCGCTTCGCCGGCCGGCGACACGAACAGCACCGCGCCGTCGCGGCCGTGCCGGGTGATCACGTCGGTCATGGTTCGCGCCAGCAGTCGGTAACGATCCTCCTCGGCGTAGAGCAACCAGACACTGGTGCGCGCCAGTCCCTCGGCGCCGAGCGCCAGGCCCGCCGCATAGAGCGCGGCTGAAACGATACCGAGCGCGGCGAGTGCGCCATGGGCGCTTGGGCTTGGCGCCGGCAAAAGCTGTGCGACGCCGAGCAGCACGAGCAGGCCGGCCGCACCGAGGGCAAGCGTTGAGGCGATGGCGACGACGCGGCGCGACGCCGACAGCGAAGCTTCAAGCGGCACGACGACAAGCCAGATCGCGGCAGAAGACGCGATGCCGCCGGTGGCGACAGCAACCGCGGTGACCAGGCCCGTCAGCGCCAGCGACGACAGCACGTGCGCGCTCTCGTAGCGGCCGGTCCGGGACAGAAAATACGCGGTGAGGATCGGAATGACGAGCCAGGCAAATATCATCAGTTCGATCATGCTCGGCGCGCCGCGAGCGATCAGATAGACGGGAAAGGCGGCCAGCGCGACAATGCTGCCGAGCAGCCGCGGTGCAATGAAGGCGCGATGCCGCGAGGCCGTCAGCGCGTCCTGTTGCGCGGACGGGTGCACGAGCGTTTCGACATACTCTTGGATTGGCGCGAAGAGGCCCACGATCCCGTCGCACGCCCGCTTCGCAGACGCGCTCCCCTTATTCTATTGTTCGATCGTGTCAGACGCCGCTTAAGCGAACGCTAAAGGCGAATGGCGCGGCCGGCGCAACGCGATGCCGTCTGCGCGCCACATCATCCGGAAATCCCCATCATGGTAAATCGCCGGTTGCCGGGAACGGTTGCCATATGATTGACGCGCGCGCCGGGAACTGCAGATTCCATCGCTTTGCCATCGCCAAAGCGGTGTCAATCGCACGTTCCGCGCGTTCGCTCAAATTTTAGGTAAATTGCATTTTGTCCAATTGGACGAAAATTTGCGGCGTATTCTCCTCGATTATGCGAAAAAACGTCCCCGTCCCGCGAACACGACTTTCAACGCGGCTTGCTAGGTTGCCGACAGGTGCGGCAATCCACGCCGCCGGGGATACGGGTGTTATGTTCTTTCTGTTGCGAATGGCGTTCTGGCTCGGCCTCGTGCTGATCCTGCTGCCGACGGGTTCGGCGCAGCGCGCGTCGGCAACGAGCGATGCGACCAGCAATGTGGGCGCCTCCGACGCGATTTCGGCGGCGTCGGCGACGGTCCAGGATCTGCGAGGCTTCTGCACGCGCCAGCCCGAGGCCTGCAATGTCGGCTCGCAGGTCGCGGTCGCGCTCGGCTACAAGGCACAAGCGGGCGCCAAGATGCTTTACGATTTCTTGAGCGACAGCCTCGCCCCACGCGAAACCGGCTCGGTCAACCGCATTCCCGGCCAGAACGGCATCGCCACCAAGACCGGGTTGGACAAAGCCGCGGCCGATCCGGCATCGCAGAACACGCTCACGCCCGCCGACCTCGCTCCGGCCTGGCATGGCCCGCAGCCGCGCCGAGACGTCAGGCACCCGGTCTAGTTCCAGGACACGTCGACCTTGCCGGCCTCGCGCTCTATATAGAGGGCGAGGATGCCGCCCGATGGCCGAAATCGACGAAATCATCGACAACTTCTCGCTCCTGGACGATTGGGACGATCGCTATCGCTACCTCATCGAGTTGGGGCGGGAACTGCCGCCGCTGCCGGCTGCAGCCCACAACGATGACAACAAGGTGCAAGGTTGCGCGAGCCAAGTCTGGCTGGACACCAGCGTGCGTCCGAATGGCGCAGGCGGCCCTGTGCTCACATTCGAAGGCGACAGCGATGCCCACATCGTGCGCGGGCTGATCGCGGTGCTGTTCGCGGTGTATTCCGGCAAGAGCGCAAAGGACATTCTTGCAACCGATGCGATTGCCTTGTTCGAACGCATGGGCCTGCGCGAGCATCTGACGCCGCAGCGCTCGAATGGCTTCCGCTCGATGGTCAACCGCATGCACTCCGATGCCCGGGCAGCGCTCGCGACGGTGGGGTAGCGCGCGCGCCGGCGGATCGGCAGCGATGGCCCGCCGTTTCGGACCCTGCGGGCTTTGCGGGCGTTGCGGCCGTGCCTCAGAGTGTGTTGTAAGCCCCGTCTAGGAAGTGGGATTATCGGCGGTAGGACAGTAGTCGGCGTGGCGCTTGGATCGCATGCCGAGCCTCTGCTTCCTTCGGATGGGCGGGCCATTGAGCATCAAGCGAGACTTCAGTCTGCGCGCCGGGCTTACGGATCTGTTTGCCGGCACGGTGTGCAGCATCCTGTCAATCGCGTATTGCCTGTCTTACGCCGCGCTCATCTTCACCGGGCCGCTTGAGCGCTTCCTGTCTTACGGCATTGCCGTGACTTTCCTGTCGGCGGCCGTTGGCGGCTCGATTGTGGCATTGCGCAGTTCGCTGCCGTTTGCCGTCGCCGGGCCCGACAGTTCGGTGTCCGTCGTCATTGCCGCGCTGGTGGCGACCGTGGTGCAGCGGCTCGTCGCCGCCGGCAGCCCCGACCTGCTGGCGCCGTCACTGATCGCCATGTCGCTCGCGACGGCGCTGACCGGGCTCTTGCTTTGCCTGCTCGGCTTTACCCATGCGGGACGCGCGATCCGCTTCATGCCCTATCCGGTGATCGGCGGATTTCTCGGCGCCACCGGCTGGTTGATGGTGACAGGCGCGATGCAGGTCGTCACCGACCAGCGGCCGACGCTGGCCAACCTCGCGTCGTTCCTCGACGCCGGCATCGCCGCAAAGCTCGCCGCGAGCGCCGCCGTCGCCGTCGCGCTCCATGTGCTGCTGCGCCGCTCCAAAAGTCCCTTCGTCCTGCCGGGCGTGTTGTTGGGGGCGTTCGCGGTGGCCCACCTCGTTCTGCTGCTGAGCGGCGCGACGCCTGCGACGGCGCAAGCCAATGACTGGATGTTCCGGCCGCAACCGGCGGCGGGGCTGGCACTGCCCTGGACGACCGCGGCGCTGCACGGCTTTCCGTGGGCGTCCTTGCCGTCGCTTGCCGGCGACGCGCTCGCCGTCATGTTCGTCACCATCAGTACGCTCCTGCTCAACACCACTGGAATCGAGATTGCGACCCGCGCCGAAGCCGATATCGAACGCGATCTCAAAGTGCTGGGGCTGGCCAATTTGTTGACGGCGGCGCTCGGCGGCTATGTCAGCTGCACCTCGTTCAGCCGCTCGATCCTGATCCGCACCGCCGGCGCCACCAGTCGCCTTGCCGGCCTTACGGTTGCGGCAATCTCGGCGGCGGTGCTGATCGCCGATCCTTCGTTCCTCGGCTATGTGCCCAAATACGTCCTTGGCGGATTGTTGTTCTACCTCGGCTCCGACCTCGTCTATCAATGGCTGATCCAGTCGTCGCGCCGCCTGCTGCCGATCGAATATCTGTCGCTGATCGCGATTGCCGCGCTGATCATCTATTCCGGCTTCATCGCCGGCGTGCTGATCGGCATTGTGATCGGCTGCACCACCTTCGCGCTCAGCGCCAGCCGCGTGCACGCCATGAAGTTCAATTTCGACGGCTCGGAATACCGCTCCTCGCTCGACCGCGGCGCCGGCGAATTGTCGCTTCTCGGCGAATATGGCCGCGAGATCCAGGGCATTACCCTGCAGAGCTATCTGTTCTTCGGCTCGGCCAATCGGCTCTACCAATACGTCAAGGCGCTGCTCGCCAAGCAACCAGATTGCCGCTTTCTGATTTTCGATTTTCGTCTTGTAACCGGAATCAACTCGTCGGCGACGCATAGCTTCGCCCAGATCAAGCAGACGACGGCAACCTATGGGGCCCGCATCGTACTGGTCAACCTGAGCAGCGAATTGGAACGGGCGTTTCGCACGGCGCGCTTTATTTCCGACGACGTCCTCATCATGTCCGATCTGGACCGGGCGTTGGAGGCGTGCGAACAGAGCATTATCGACGCCCATCGCTCCGCCGGCGGCGACGAGAAATCGCTGCGCGCCTGGCTGTCCGATGCCTTGGGCAGCGCCGAGCACGCCGACCGGCTGGCCGACTATTGCCGGCGGCTGGAAGTCGGCGCCGGCGACGTCATCGCGCGGCAAGGCGACACCGCGGCCTCGATGCATTTCATTCTCGAAGGCCGCGTCGGCATCATTGTCGATATGGGCGATGAACGGACGATGCGGGTGCGCAGCCTGGGCCGGCAGACCACGATCGGCGAAATGGGCCTGATCACGCGCCGGCCGCGCAGCGCAACGATCCAGGCCGAAGCGCCGAGCGTGCTCTACGAGCTCACCGCCGAGGCTTACGAAGAGATCAAACGCGACCAGCCGGCGCTCAGCCAGGCCCTGCTCGGCTATGTGGTCGCCGTGATGGCCGAGCGGCTCAGCTTCGCAAACCGCGTGGTTGGCGTTCTGCAGCGTTGATCGATCGGCGCCCGGCAAGCCGGCCCGACGCGGCCGTTCAACCGCGCTCCCGCCGCCGCCGGCGCTGCTGACCGAGCCCCATCTGTTTGGCAAGCTGCGACCGTGCCGCCGCATAGTTCGGCGCCACCATGGAGTAATCCGCCGGCAAGCTCCATTTCTCGCGATATTGGTCCGGCGTCATGTTGTAGCGCGTCCGCAGGTGCCGCTTGAGCGATTTGAATTTCAGACCGTCCTCGAGGCAGACGATGTATTCCGGAGTGACCGAGCGCTTGACCGGAACGGCGGGCTTGAGCGGTTCCGCCGCCGCCGTCACCTGGCCGCCCATGACCCGCTTGAGCGCCGAATGCACCTGGCTGATCAGCGCCGGAATCTCCGCGCTCGGAACCGGGTTGTTGCTGACATAGGCCGAGACGATGTTCGCCGTCAGCTCGAGGTAGCTGCTATCGCCTGAATTCTCGGCCATGGCTGATGTCTCGCTTGATCGGTGGAATGTCGCTTGATCGCTATTTGGACCGCCGTTGGATTTTGGTCGCGCCACGGCGGCGACGCGGTTCAGTTTGCATACAGGCAAAAATAAGCAGTAATCCTGGCGTTTCGCGACCAAGCGGCCGTTTAAAACTTATACAGGAATATTTATACTACATTCAAGCAATAATAGCAATAAAACGCCCCCGATCGGCAAGAACTGACCGTCGATTACTGCCAATCTCTATTATGGACGGAAGTCGAGCCGGCGGGTACAGCGCCAAACCGCTGTCGGACCGCGATTACGCGCTCTGTTCGATGTGGCTGCGCAAGTCGGCGATCGAGCCGAACCGCAACGTGCCCTGGGGCAGTTGCGCCTCGATTGAGCCGTCCGAATACAGCGTATAGGCCATGCCATCGACTGAGCCGGATTTGAGGACCGAGACCGGGGTCGGCGGTTCGGGCAGGCTGTCGTGGGCAACCGGATCGGGGGCCGGTTCGGTGCTCTGCGCCGGGACAGCCGGCAGCACCGGCTCAACCTCGGCCGCCGGCGCAGCGGGCAGTGCCGGCGCCATCGGCGCCTCCTGGCCGGGGCGCTCCCCCTTTGGCCAGAAAGTCTCAAAACTTCTCGTCCGCTCGGGCCGGCTGCCGGAGCGCACGCCGCGGTCAAGCCGCGTCACGGTCTTTGCCGGCGCGGCGCCCATGGCCTGCTTCGCGCCGGCCGCCTGACTGAACTCGCGAATGTCTTCGTCGGCGCGGACCGGCGGCATCGGCAATGACGATGCTTCGGTCTCCTCGACCATCGCCGCGCTGTCGAGCCGCACCAGGCTCGGGAATTTCTCACGCTGTCGGCCGACCGCCGCATCCTCGGTCGACGCGCACGATGCGGCGGCGGCAGGCGGCGCCGGTTGCAGATTCGGTTCCGGCGTCGGCTTCGGCGGGGATGCAATCAGTGCCGAAGAAGGGCTCTCGCTTGCCGCGACCACGTCAGCAGTGGGGACGGAATGGGAGCCGGGCCGCGCCGCCAGTGCTTGTTCAATACGTCCAAGCGCGCGAACCGTTAGTCCAAGACCGACGAGGATGAGACCGCCGACGATCGCAACAGCGCCGGGCGTGATGACGCTGGCATCGAAGTCGTGGCCTTGGATCGGCACGCCCGCAGCCACCAACACAATTCCAGCCGCCGCGATCACGGCGCCTAAAATCAACAAGAACACGTACATCCGTCCCGTCGTCCTGTCCCCGATCGGACACACGAAATCCGACACGTCATCATTTTGGCCGCCATCCGGCAACGGCGCAAGGATAATATCCCTGCCACCGTCATCGCCGGATCGAGCGGCGCAAGCGCGGCCGGCGATTCCTGCGCGCACCGCCCCAGTAATTCATTGCAGGATATGTCAAATCCGCCTGCTAACCATATTCGCACAAGTTGCAGGTGACGCCGTACCGTTTCCGGTCATTCGGCGGAGCGTTGCCCGCGCCCGGCTTTGGGCTTATCTAAAGGAACCTTTCACTCCGCTTGACGGTTTTACCCCTACCCCGGATCGGTTTGCTTTCACATTGAGGAGACGACCCAATGGCTTTTACCCTGCCAGAACTTCCCTATGCGTATGACGCACTGACCCCGAATATGTCTCGCGAGACCCTCGAGTTCCATCACGATAAGCATCACCAGGCCTATGTAACCGCCGCCAACAACCTGGCCAAAGGGACCGAGTGGGAGAACAAGCCGCTCGAAGAAGTCGTCAAAGGCACGTTCGGCAAGAATCCGGGATTGTTCAACAACGCCGGCCAGCATTACAACCACACCCATTTCTGGCAGTGGATGAAAAAAGGCGGCGGCGGCGACAAGCTTCCCGGCGCGCTCGAGAAACAAATTACCTCCGACGTTGGACCGATGGCCAAGGTCAAAGAGGATTTCATCCAGGCCGGCGTTACCCAATTCGGTTCCGGCTGGTGTTGGCTGGCCGTAAAGGACGGCAAGATCACCATCATGAAGACCCCCAACGGCGAGAACCCGCTGGTGCACGGCGCCAAACCTATCCTCGGCTGCGACGTCTGGGAGCATTCCTATTACCTCGACTATCGGAACCGACGGCCGGATTATCTCAAGGCTTTTTTCGAGCAACTCATCAACTGGGACCATGTCGCCGAGATGTACGAAGCCGCAATGAAATAGGCCGCTGTCGCCGCGCTAAAGGACCAGGCGGGGCTTCGGCCCCGCTTTTTCCGGTCGCTGCGCCGACCGCGGCGACCGCGCTTCGCTGATTTTTTGACGCATTGCCCCGGCACGCGAATTGGCATCATGTCATGAGCTACGCGGCCCCGCGCGCATCAAAAATCCGGCCATCGTGCACCATCCCGCGGTAAAGCTGAGTTCCCTGCCTTCGGACGCGGCCACCGCCGCGCGCCGGCTGGATACGGTCGCCATCGTCGTCTTGGCGCTGATCGCAGCCATCGCCGCAGCGACGTTTCGCGACTACGGTCTTGGCTGGGACGACTACGCCCACGCCCAATACGGCCAACTCCTGCTTTCGCTGTATTCGACCGGCTTTGCCGACAACCGCGCTTTGTCGTTCGTCAATCTGTACATGTATGGCGGCGGCTACGATCTCATCGCCACGATGGCCGCCAAGTTTTTACCGTTCGGGCTTTTCGAGACGCGCCGCCTGGTCGGCGCCGCCATCGGCGTGATCGGTCTGTTTGTTACCTGGCGGCTCGGACGGCGTGTCGGCGGCCCGCTTGTCGGCCTCATCACCCTCATTCTGCTCGCCGCCTGTCCGCTCTACTACGGCCACATGTTCATCAATGCCAAGGACGGCCCCTTCGCGGTGGCCAACGTACTGGGACTGCTCGGCATCGTGCGCGCCTTCGAAGAATATCCGCGCGCCACGCCGCCGACGATCGCGCTGTGCGGCGTCGGCGTCGGCCTCGCTATCGGCACGCGCGTCCTGGGCGGCTTTACGATCATCGATGCGCTGGTGCCGCTTTTCGCCATTCTCGCCGTCAGAGCACGCACCGAAGGATTGCGGCCGGCGCTGGGCGAATGGGGAAGCTACCTCTACGCGTTTATTCCGGCCATCATCCTGGTTTATTTGATCATGGGACTGGTTTGGCCGTGGAGCGTGGCGGCGCCGCTCAATCCGCTCCACGCCGCGGAATATTTCTCCAGCTTTTTCGACAAGCCCTGGAGAGAGCTTTTCGCCGGCCAGTTCATCCCGGTCACCGACATGCCGCGCGACTATGTCCCGGTCCTGATGGCCGTCAAAGTCCCCGAACTGATGCTGGTGACCGGCCTCGGCGGCATGGTCGGGGCGCTGGTCGCTGCGGCGCGCGGCGGTCCGCGAGGCCTTCCCATCCAACGTCGCGCACTGCTCCTTGCCCTGGTGCTTGCCGCTACGGTGCCTGTGCTTGTCACGATCGCGACGCGGCCCGGACTGTACAACGGCATCCGGCACTTTGTGTTCTTGATGCCGCCACTTGCGGTGTTGGGCGCATTGGCCGTGGGGTGGATTGCGGCGCGCCTCCAACGCTACGGCGCGGTGGCGACGTTTGCCGGCGCAATCGTGTTCGTCGCCGGCATTGCCTCGCCGACCATCGAAATGGTGCGGCTGCATCCCTACCAATACACCTATTTCAACCGCTTCGGGGGCGGTGTCGCGGGCGCACGCCGAAATTTCATGGTCGACTATTGGGGGCTGGCGATGACGCAGGCGTCGTGGCAGTTGCGCGCGTTGCTCGCCGAGCGCCACGAGACGCCGCCCGACGGCAAGTGGACGGTCGCGGTCTGCGGGCCACACCCCGCGGTCGTCCTTGCGTTAGGCCCGCAATTTGCTGCGGTTTGGGACCCAAAGGGCGCCGACTTTGCCATGACGATGGGCGAATACTATTGCGCCAAGCTCGATGCGCCGATCCTCCTCCAGATCGTGCGCGACGATGTTGTCTACGCGACCGTCTATGACATCCGCGGCCGTTCGATTGCCAATCTGCTGACGATGCCGCCGCTTAGTCCATAGGCCGCATCGCGCGATTGCGTTGTGCGACGCGCAACTCGGGAAGCGCAACGGAGACCGGCGATGAGCGATTCCACACGCCTCTATGTGTTCGACGCGTATGGCACCTTGTTCGACGTGCACGCCGCAATCGCCCGGCATCGCCCGGCGGCCGGCCCCGATGCGGACCGGTTCTCGGAAATCTGGCGGGCCAAGCAGCTGGAATACAGCTGGACCCTGACGCTCGCCGGCCATTATGCGGACTTCTGGGAGTTGACCGAGCGGGCGCTGGACTACGCCCTTGCGCGGGTCGCTTCGGTCGACCGCGGGCTGCGACCGAAACTGCTCCAAGCGTATCTTGAACTGGACGCGTTTCCCGACGCGCGCGCCGCCCTGTCCGACCTCAAGGCTCATGGTCACCGGGTCGCCATCCTCTCCAACGGCGCCCCGAACATGCTCGCCGCCGCGGTCAGCTCGGCCGGCATCGCCGGGCTATGCGACGCCGTGCTTTCGGTCGACGCCGTGCGCCTGTATAAACCGCGGCCGGAAGCCTACAAGCTCGTGACCGATCGTTTCGGCATCAAACCGGATGAGGTGATTTTCGCGTCATCGAACCGCTGGGACATCATGGGCGCGGCGGCGTTCGGTTTCCGCGCGGTGTGGGTCAATCGCTCGAACATGCCGGCGGAATATGCCGAGCACCCACCGGTTCGGATGGTCCCGGATCTCTCCGCATTGCCGTTGCTGCCGATCTGACGGTATCGCTAGGCGTTGACGGCGACCGGCTCCGGCCCGGTGGCCGGCAACAGTTTCGCCGCAACCGAGCGGCCCTGCTCCAGGTCTTCGATCTGGCGGTCGATCTGCCTTATGGCGTGCCGCGAATACGGGCCGACATGGAGGTAGAAAGCCATCTGCGTGACGACAGCGCGGACCGATTCCGGATTGCGCGACATGCAGGTCGTGAATGCCTTCCAGAAACGTTCGCGGCCTTCGGGCAGGCGCGACAGCAGTTCATGGACCATCTTGATGGTGCTCAACTTGCGTCGGACATCGCCCTCGGGCAACTCCTTGCGCCGGCCCGAGCAATCGAGCATCGCCGCCAGGCGCTCCAGGCGACCGGCGAACGCATCAGGGCTGTAAATCGCGTCGAGGATCTTTCGGTAATCGCGCAACACTTCGACGCGCGGCCGCTTGGTTTCGAAGTTGATGCCGGCGGTGCATTGATCGCCGGTGCCGCGCGGCGATGCATCGTGACCGACATGCAGGCGACCCTCGCGCGCCAGCCGCCGCGTCAATTGCGTGTTCGGAAGCGCATACATCAGACCCACCATGGCAATCGGAATTGCCGCCGCCTCGATGAGATCGATCATCGGCCCGGCAATCGAGCCCTTTTCGGTGTCGAAACCGACAATGAAGCCGGCGGTGACGAACATGCCGGCGCGATAGATCTTGTGCACGCTGTCGGCGATGCTGCGGCGGGTATTCTGCTTCTTGCGCGCGGCCGTGAGCGTTTCCGCGTCGGGACTTTCGATGCCGACGAAGACCGCAAAAAAATTGGCCCGCTTAAGCATGGCCAACAGCTCGGCATCGTCGGCGAGATTGAGTGAAGCCTCGGTGCTGAATTCGAACGGATAGTCGTGCTGCGCGGCCCAGCTTTCCAGCACCGGCAGGAAAGCCTTGATTGCTTTCTTGTTGCCGATGAGATTATCGTCGACGAAATCGACGTGGCCGCGATAGCCCAGCTGGTAGAGCGCCTCGAGCTCGGCCAGCATCTGGTCGTGCGTCTTGGCGCGCGGCACGCGGCCATAAAGCTCGATAATGTCGCAGAACTCGCAGGTGAAGGGACAGCCGCGCGAGAATTGCACGCCGATATAGAGGTACTGGTCGAATTTCAAGAGGTCGAAGCGCGGGATTGGCGTCTTGGTGACGTCGACCTGAAATTTCTCCGCCTCGAATACGCCCTCGCGTCTGCCCTGTTCCCAGGCGGCGATGAATTCGCCGATGATGCCTTCAGCCTCGCCGAGCACGCGGAAATTCGCGCCCGCGTAGAGGTGCGGACTTGATGTCGCATCGGGACCGCCGACCACCACCGGCAGGTCGCGGGCGCGGCACATGTCGATGATCTCCATGGTGTCCGACTGCTGGAACAGCATGCCGCCGGTCATCACCATGTCGGCCCAGGCAAAATCGCTCTCGGCAAGCTCTTCGGTATTGCGGTTGACCAGCCGCGCGGTCCAGCACTTTGGCAGCAGAGCGGCGACCGTGATGAGGCCGAGCGGAATCGCCGGGTAGCGCGCGCCCACCAGGTCGCACGCTTCCGAGAAGTTCCAGAACGATTTCGTTGTAAATTGCGGATAGATCATGAGCACGTTGCATGCCCGCGCCGCCGCCGTGCTCAGTCCTGCGATGTGATGTTGTTCCAAAACCCCGACCCCGCCGACCCGCGTCGGCAATGCGCGCAGTATGGCGAGATCGCTCGATATTACAAGGACAAAGCCAAAGTTCCCCGGCGTCGCCCTGATCCGGAAAATTACCGCAGGAACACGGAGTTAGGGCTGACCATCAATACGCTGCACGGACGCGGCCGGTGATTACTGCGGGCTCGATGCAGCGTGGTCTTGGTTGCGCTCGGCATGCACGAGCGCCGCCACGATCTGCTGCTTGGTGAGCCGCGTGCCGTCATCGCCCTCGATCAGGAGAGCAACGCGGCCGCCGTCATTGATGTGCCGCGCCCAACCTATCGCCTCGTCGAGCAGACCGAACTCCTTGTAGAGATGTCGGTCTTTCTCCACCGGCGAGATGGACTGCGAACCGCGCGGACCGGAATAGACCCGATAGGTCATTGTCGGACCTCCATCGTTGAGTAAAATCGTCGTTCGACGACGCCTCCCCGTCACCTAAATAGCCAATGTGAAATGCGCCAGTACTACGCCGCGGCAACGCCGGCGTGACGCGTTGCCGCGGGTGAAACAGCATTTCTCAGCCTGCGGATGTCGATGCTCGTTGCGCCGGCAAAGCGTGCGCGGTTTGCTCACGCGGAAGACGGCGCCGCCTGCCTCGCCAGCCATATCGGGCTGATCGTACCCGCGACGACGAGCCCGATCATTTGTGCGGCGCGAACGATTGATCGCTATACGGCAATAATGCCGGACGCTGGATGGCGATAAAGGCGTGATCCAGCAAGTGGTGGCAGCTGTTGCAGCCGGCGCTCAGACTGTCGAAGGCAGCAGCAAATCCGGCGTGATCCTTGTTCTCGACAATTTTTTCCAGAGCCTTCATCGGGGCTCCGACTTGCTTATCCACAGTGTCGCCGCCGAGCAACTTGTTCACGTCGTCAAACCCTTCCCCCAATTCGCCGATCTCGTAGTCGGCGAGCGGCCAGTTGCCGGCCTGGCCGGCGAACCACAGCTTGATATGGCGCAACTGCTGCAAAGTCATGATTTCGCCAAGGCCGGGAAAGCCTTGGGGAGTGGCTTGGGGAACTGCTTGAGGAGCCGCGGTCTGCGGCGCTGCGACCGTTGGTGATGACGCATTCTGCGCATTGGCCGTCGCCGCGAAGACGACTGTCATAATGACCACTGCCGCAACGCTCACGTTCATGAGCACCTCCTCGATTGCCAGCCACGCCCGGCTAGCTCGGCGCGCAACGGCGAAAGCATAACCCGCCTTAGCTGATCGGCGCGAGCGTCTCGCTGCACGCTTTGGGATACGCCGCCTGGCAGGCTTGATAAAGCGCCGGGCAGGACTGCGCCGCGGCAAGCGCCGCATCGATGGTCTTCAGCCGCTCGCCGGCGGCGCGCGATTGCGCATCATAGATCAGCACCGCATCGACGCGCTCGATGCCGCGATCGCTCATCAGGAAGCGCTCGGCGCCGTTGAAATAGGCCGTCGCCGTCTTGATCGCTTCCTTGAGCTTCCTGGTGTCTTCGGTGTTGGCTTTCGGGTCGGGCTTGACCGCACGGGCGTGGACGGCAACGTCGGTGTACAAAATGTTGAGCTGGAAATAGATGCCGCCGCACTGGGCGAGCGCCAGCCAATACGGGCGGCCGTTGAAGGGACCGGGCGCCACCGCCACGCTGTCGCGCTTGTCGGCCGGAACTGCGGGCACCGGCGCCGGCCGCTCCGGCTCGCGGCCGCGGCGCGACTGCGCGTGCGCTGGGCTCGCCGCCACGAGCGCCAGACCCAGCAGCGCGGCTTTAACAAACAATCCCGGCATGGCGCGATTATGCTTCGGCACGGGCGTCGGCTCTCAAAACTTCTCGACCCAGGGCCGCAACGCGATCTCCCAAGCCCAGGCGCTGCGCTGCTGGCGCAGCAGGTCGAGATAGCTCTGCGCAATGGCGTCGGGATCGAGCGTGCTGTCCGGTTTGTCGGCGGGATCGGCCCGGTGGGCGCTGCGGATGCCGCCGTCGACGACGACGTGGGTGACGTGAATGCCTTGCGGGGAGAGCTCCCGCGCCATGCTCTGCGCCAAGCCGCGCAGGGCGAACTTGCCCATGGCAAACGGCGCCGACAGCGCATAGCCCTTCACGCTGGCCGAGGCACCGGTGAAGAAAATCGCGCCATGGCCTTTCGGCGCCATCCGTCTTGCCGCGGCGTGCGCCACCAGAAAGCCGCCGAAGGCGGTGACCGCGAGCGACCGTTCGACTTCCTTGGGATCGAGATCGACGAATGGCCCGCGGGTACGGTAACTGGCATTGTAGACAACGACATCGGGCTCGCCGACCGCCGTTTCGACGTCGGCAAACAACTTTGCCACCTGATCCCGATCGGTTGCTTCGCAGGCAAAAACCTTGGCGCCGGTCTCGCCGGCAAGCGCCGCCAAGTTCTCCGGCCGCCGTGCGGCAAGAGCGACCGTCAATCCGGCTTTGGCGAAGGCGTGGGCCAGCGAGGCCGAGAGCCCCGACCCGGCCCCGACGATCAGTGCCGTCCGATATGCCGCCTGTGACATGGAACTTCTCCGTGATCCGCCTCAAATCCACGACGCTTGACCGCCCGCACCAAGCTTGCCACGTCCCGGAGGAGGCAGGATATGGACATGCAGCGCTTGCTCATTGGGCTCGGCGTGTTGATCTTGGTCGCCGGCATTGCCTGGCCGGTGCTGTCCCGGATCGGGTTAGGGCGCCTCCCCGGCGACATTGTGATCGAACGCGGCGGCACGACGTTTTATTTCCCGATCGTCACCTGCATCGTGATCAGCGTGGTGTTGAGCGTACTCATGTGGTTGTTCAATCGATGATGCTTGATCGCACGGGCGCAACCGGTTGTCCATGAGCCCCGTCAATCGATGACCGCAATCGCGTTGATCTCGACCAGGCACCGAGGATCGGTGGCGAGCCGCACCACCTGGACGGTCGTGGTCGCGGGCTTGGCATCGCGGAAATACTCGCCCCAGACGCGGTTGAGCGCGTCCTGGTCAGCCAAATCGGTGACGAAGCGGTCGGCCGTAACCACGTCGGCAAAGCTGGCGCCCACCGCTTCGAGGCCGCGCTTGAGGTTTTCCAGCGCCGCCCTGGCCTGCCCCGCCATGTCGCGCGGCATGGCGTCGAACTCTTCCGGCCGATGCGGATGGTGGTGATAGACCGGCGCAGCCGTGACGCCGGCCAGATAGACCGTGGTGCCGCCGCGCACCTTGATCGCGGGCGCGTAGGGCATCCACAGGTCCGGCGCGTCCGGCCAATGGATGTGCTCGATGATCTTCGCCATGGGACATCTCGCCTAATGAGGTTTGTGGTGGCGCAGGCTGCCGATGCCGTTCAGCATATCCGGCAGGAAAAACAGCAGCGGCATCAGTACAAAGATCGCCAGCGAGATATAGACCGACACGAAGGCCAGCGGCACCGACAGCGCATAAAGCCCGATCGTAAACGAGCCCCGCTGCAGCATCGTAACATGCAGCGGCATCAGGCCGCGGTCATTTCGGGTGTCGCGGGCAATGCACCACCGCAGCAGCAGAAATGCTCCGGCATTGGCGGCGAGCACGAAGCCGTAGACCGCGACCGCGATCGGCGACAGCGGATTTTCTCCCAACAGCGCGGTCGTGATCGGAATAATCGACATCCACAGCAGCAAGTGAATATTGGACCACAACAGCGGGCGGGTGGCATGCCGGGCGGCATGCAGGAGGTGATGGTGGCGAACCCAGATGATCGCTATGACGACAAAGCTCAAGACATAGATGATGAGTTTCGGCAGCAACGGGCCGAGCAGCCCCGCCCAGAAGCCCTGGGTGAGAGCGTCGTTGGGGACCTTCAAGTCCAGGATCATGATGGTGAGGATGATGGCGATGACGCCATCGCTGAAAGCCTCGATGCGGTTCGTCCCCGGCAGCGCCTCACTCATGGTACGACCTGTTCAAATCACCCGTTCGTGACGATTGACGAACCTAGCACGGAGTTGCGAAAACAGCGCAAAAGCGCGGGCGTTCCCGCCCCGTTAAGACGCACCGCAGGCCAATGCGCCCGATCCCGCAGACCGCCGGGGTTTATCTGGCCGTGCTCCAGTTCGTGTTCGCGCTGGGCTGGACCGTCTATGCGATTTATCTGCCGCAGCTTGCGGCCGCGGTCGGCCTGCCGAGCGGCGCGGTCATCGTCATTCTGATGCTCGACCAGGCGATCTTCACGATGACCGACTTCGCGATGGGCGTTGCCGCCGACAAGGTCTCCCACCTGGTCGGCCGGCTCAGCCATTGGGTCGCGGCGGTCACGCTGGTGAGCGGCGCAGCCTTCGTCGGCCTGCCGTTCGTCGCGCGGGGCGCCGGCGTCACGGTCTTCCTCGCACTCACCGCGGTATGGGCCGTGACGTCGTCGGCACTGCGAGCCCCGCCCCTGATGCTGCTCGGAAAATACGCGGCGCGGCCCGCGATTCCCTATCTCGCCAGCCTCGCTATGCTTGGCCTCGGCCTCGCCGGCGCGGTGTCGCCTTATCTCGCCATGACGCTGACCAGGCAGGACCCGCGGCTGCCTTTCGTCCTTGCCAGCGTCGCCCTGGTGTTGACCAGCCTCGTGCTTGTCAAAGTCGAACGCAGCCTGGCGAAGCAGGCGCCGGCAAAGACCGAAGCGCCGCAGACGGTCGACCGCGCCGTGCCGGCGCCGGTCGTGGTGTTCGCGCTGGCGATGGTGATTTTCGCGCTCGGCTTCCAACTGCACGTTTTCTTCAACAGCGCGCCAAAATTCAGGCACTTCAGCTCCGACATCTCAAAGCTGATGCCGGTGTTCTCGGTCGGTTTCTGCGTCGGCATGTTTCCGGCTAGCCGCGTGACCAAACGCTTCGGCGGCCTCCCGGTGATGGGCGCCGCCGCGCTCGTTGGCGCAATCGCCATCGCCGCCATGGAAATATCCAGTACGCTCGACTTTGCGGTCGCGGCCCAGCTGATCGCCGGCGCGGCTTGGGGCGCTATCCTGATGAGCGCCTTCGTCGCCGCCGCGGCGCTCGGCTACACCGGCACCGAAGGCAAGACCACCCGCGTGCTGTTCTCCGCGCTGGCGCTCGCCACCTTCGCCCGCATGGCGGCAAGTGCCAGCGGCGCGCTAGGCGATCCCTCGCTGGCGCCGCTGCTGCACTGGGCGCCGATCGTGTGCTGGGCGGCGGGCGGGGTGATGCTGCTGGGTCTCACGGTGGCGCGGACGCGGCGGACGGTAGCTCAGTGAGGACGGCTAATGACCAGGAAAAAACGCGCCACGGTCACCCGTCAAAAGCCCATTGGCAATGACTTGAAGAAAGCAGACGATATGTCCTTGGTCCGGAGGACTACGAAGAGATTCCCAAATTGACTGACGAATGGTTTCGACGTGCAACCATCCACGTCGGAGGCGTGCCTATTCCGCGCGGACCTGGCTTGAAATGCCGCGTCAACGAAGCGTTGCGCAAGGCCGGGAGGTCGCCAAAAGAGAAGGGGACGAAGGGGTGACTACAAGAACCATCCCGGACGCAATCATAGAATTTACAAATGCCGGTGCGAAATCGAATTGTCCATTTTGTATTGGGCGGATGATTGCGTCCGTATCGCCGGGCGAAAGTATTATCATACTTCAGGGCATGCACGCCGGACAATGTGCAACAGTATCTGATCAGCCAGGATGGTCAGAGGACGAGTTTCTTGTTCGTTTTGACGATGAGACTAGAGACACCCTTACGAGAATTAACTACAAGAGGGACAGGTTTGCATACTTTCCACCCGGCAAGGTTCCAGACTGGCTATGCCAATTATCCATCGATGATCTCTCAGTACTCGAAGACTCCTTGCTTGATACCATACTAAATTTCTCAGCCTCACGAAGGAACAAAAAATGGTCCAATCTGGTTGTTGCCTTTATTCTGACGACTGTCCGCAGTAGGCGACTTCCAGTCTTAGGTGCCGACATATGGCCGACTTTCGTCGCACACGGGTTTTCCAAGAATAAATCAGATTTCTTCAAGTTCTTTGATTTTGGAATCGAACTGCTTGTTGCCATGCGCGGTCGACCGGCGGTTCGACGTAAAAAAAATGCGTCCGATGTCTCGCGGGAGATATTTGTCTCCAGGACAGGAAGAATACTTTGGACCAAGTCCAGTCCTCACATCCGAAACACTCCGAACTTCGTCTCCGGAATGGGCGCGTTGAGCGCCACCGAAAAGCACAGCGCCAGCACGCGCCGGGTCTCGGCGGGCGTGATGATGCCGTCGTCCCAGAGCCGGGCGGTGGCGTAATAGGGATTGCCCTCGGCCTCGTATTGTTCGCGGATCGGCTGCTTGAATTCTTCCTCTTCGACCTCGGACCATTTCCGCCCTTCGGCTTCGATGTTGTCGCGCTTGACGGTCGCCAGCACGCTGGCCGCCTGCTCGCCGCCCATCACCGAGATGCGGGCATTCGGCCAGGTGAACAGAAAGCGCGGGCCGTAGGCGCGGCCGCACATGCCGTAATTGCCGGCGCCGTAGGAGCCGCCGATGACCACGGTGATCTTCGGCACCTGGGCGCAGGCCACCGCGGTCACCATCTTGGCGCCGTCCTTGGCGATACCGCCGGCTTCGTAGTCGCGCCCGACCATGAAGCCCGCGATATTCTGCAAGAACAATAGCGGCACGCGGCGCTGGCAGCACAGCTCGACGAAATGCGCGGCCTTGAGCGCGCTCTCCGAAAACAGGATGCCGTTGTTGCCGAGGACGCCGACCGGAATGCCGTGGAGATGGGCGAAGCCAGTGACCAGCGTGGCGCCGTAGAGCGCCTTGAACTCGTCGAACTCCGAGCCGTCGACCAGGCGCGCAATGATCTCGCGCACGTCATATTGCTTTTTGAGGTCGGCCGGCACGATGCCGTCAAGCTCGGCGGCATCGAATTTCGGATCAGGCGACCTCTTGGCGAGCGGAATGTCGGCCGGATTCTTCGTGTTCAAGTTGGCGACGATCTGCCGGCATAGCGCCAGTGCGTGGCGGTCGTTCTCGGCCAGGTAATCGGCGACGCCGGACTTCTTGGCGTGCACCTCGGCGCCGCCGAGCTCCTCGGCAGTCACCACTTCGCCGGTCGCGGCTTTCACCAGCGGCGGGCCGCCGAGAAAGATGGTGCCCTGGTTGCGCACGATGATGGTCTCGTCCGACATCGCCGGCACATAGGCGCCGCCCGCGGTGCACGAGCCCATGACCACCGCGACCTGCGGAATGCCAGCCGCCGACAGGGTCGCCTGGTTGTAGAAGATGCGGCCGAAATGTTCGCGGTCGGGAAACACCTCGGTCTGGTGCGGCAGGTTGGCGCCGCCGGAATCGACCAGATAGATGCAGGGCAGCCGGTTCTCCCGGGCGATCTCCTGGGCGCGCAAATGCTTCTTCACCGTCATCGGATAGTAGGTGCCGCCCTTGATGGTGGAATCGTTGCAGACGATGACGCATTCGCGGCCCGCGACGCGGCCGATGCCGGTGATGATGCCGGCGGCGTGGATGGCGTCGTCGTAGAGGCCGTTGGCGGCGAGCGGCGACAGTTCGAGGAACGGCGCGCCGGGATCGAGCAGCGTCATCACGCGCTCGCGCGGGAGCAGCTTGCCCCGGGTCAGATGCCGCTCGCGGGCGCGCGGCGGCCCGCCCTCGGCCGCCGCGGCGCGGTGCTGCTGGAGCTCCGCCACCAGGGCGCGCATGGCGGCCTGGTTGGCGCGGAATTCCTTCGAGCCGGTGTCGATCGCGGTTGCCAGTGTGGTCACGAATCCCTCCGGGGGGATTCCACTACGGCGCGAGCCCAAGCGCAACGAGGCACCGCAGCGAATGCGGCGCCTCCGGTTCGTGACCGCGACGGCCGAAGGTCAGCCCGCTCGTCTAGGCCCGAACTTCCTGGCGCTGGAATACGATGTAGCCGATGACGAACAGCACGATCGCGGTGGCGATCATGCCGACGATCTGCGGCCAGGCGATCAGGATGCTGGAGCCGATCGGCAGCGGTGCGCCGAGCACGGCGCCCTGCAGCTGGCTGAGGTAGATCGGCCCGAGCGCGCGGGTGGTCGGATCGAGCAACGCCACCACGACCTCGGCGAACAGGGTCGACGGCGAGAGCCGGGCCAAAATCTGTTCCAGCTCCGCGGTGCCGGGGGTTTGCAGGCCCAGCGCCATGTAGCGCGGATCGGGCGGCACGATGATCTGCGCAACCGCGCCGGCGAGCACCGGCCAGATGAAGGTGATGAGCAGCCACAGGCCGAGCGTGACCAGCGCCGCGGTCGCCGCCGAGCGGAACACAATCGAGAACAGCATCGCCAGCGCCAGCCATACCCCGGCATAGACGATGGTCACCAAAAGAAACACGAAGCTCCGGGCAATCTCCTCGGCACCGGGCGGAATGCCGATCAGCAACAGGCCGAGGCCGATGACCAAGAGCCACAGCGTGATCAGGCTGATCGACAGCGTGACCAGCCCGGCCAAGAATTTGCCGAACAGCAGCGCGTCCCGATAGATCGGCTGGGCCAGGATCCGCGACAGCGTGCGCCGATTGTGCTCGCTGTTGACGGCATCGAAGCCGAGCCCGATCGCCATCAGCGGCACCAGGAACGACAGGAACGAGACGAAGGACGGCAGCGGATCGCGCGACGTCGTGAACAGCCGCAGGAACAGGAACGGATCCTCGGCGGTGGTGTCCTTGATCTGCTGGATCGCGCCATAGAGCGCCGCCAGCGCGACCAGCACCACGAGCCACTCGAGCACGCGCATGCGCACGCTGGTGAGATGGTCGGAAAGCTCCTTGAGCATGACCACGCCGAGGCCGGAAAAGGCCGAGCCTTCACGCCGCATGGCGCGTCCCCTCTTTCGTCTTGTCTTCGGGCTGGGCTTCGAAGTAGCGGGTGTAGATCGCTTCGAGGCTCGGTTCCTGCACGCCGAGATACTTGAGCCGGCCGTGCATGGCGACGACTTCGACGGCGGCTTCCGGCCGCACGTCGCGGTCGGCGTGCAGCCGCAACTTGCCGATGCCGGTGTTCTCGACGGCACTGACGCCCGGAATAAGCGCCAGCCGATCGGCAAGTCCGGCGCCGTCGGCCTCGATGTCGACCACGTAACCGCCGCCGAGAATCTGGCGGCCGAGCTCCGGAACCGAGCCCATCAGCGCGATACGGCCGGCACTGAACAGCGCGACGCGGTCGCAGACGCTCTGCACCCGTTCCAGCAGATGTGACGAAAGCAGCACCGAGACGCCCTCCGCCTTGAAGCCGCGGATGATGGCGAGAAGCTCGGTGGTGGCGTGCGGATCGAGCCCCGACGTCGGCTCGTCGAGGATGGCGATCTGCGCGCCCTTCATCAGGATTTCGGCCAGCCCGAGCCGCTGCCGCATGCCGCGCGAGAACGTGGCGACGCGCTTGTCGGCGGAGTCGGCCAGCCCGACCCGATCCAGCGCTTCGGCAATCCGCTTCTCGCGCTCGTTGAGCCGAAAGCCGATCAGCCGCGCGGTGTAGCGCAGATTATCGGCGGCGGTGAGCCCGTCATAGAAGCCGACCGTATCCGGCAGGTAACCGACGCGGCGTTTGACCGAAAGCGGCTCGCGCGCCGGGTCGAAGCCCAGCACGCGCACGTCGCCGCCCGAAATGTCGGTCAAACCGAGCAACATCAGGATCGTGGTGGTCTTGCCCGCACCATTGGGTCCGAGCAGACCGAAGATCTCGCCGCGACCGACGGAGAACGAGATGTGATCGACGGCGACGGCTTGGCCGTAATTCTTGGTGAGGCCGTGGGCCTCGATGACCGCGTCCTCGTTCATCGGCGGCCGAACCTTGCGACCGCGCCGACCATGACGAGCAGCGCCACGCCGATAATGCCGACGCCGGCGATGCCCCACATGGTGGAGGTGGTCACCGTGACGCGGAACGTGCTCGAGGCGGATTCGCCCCGCGCGGCGGCGCGAATTGTCGTCACATAATCGCCGGCAATCGCCTTTTCGGTCGGCGTGATCAGCGCCTGGACTTCCTTGTTGTCATTCGGCGCGATGCGATCGATCGTCTTCGGATCGAACGTGACCTTCCATCCGCTGGGCGCCGAGCCGCTGAGCTGGACTTCGTCGGCCGGCGCCGTGCCGGTATTGGTGATGACGACCGGCACCGAGGTCTCCTTGCCGGCCGAAGCGCGCGTCGAGACGAGACCCTCGCGGCCGCTGACGTCGAGTCTCGGCTGGCCGGTAATGTCGAGGCTGAGATCGGCGGTCGCCGAAGCGTCCTCTGCCGCCACGCGCGCCGTGACCTTGTAGCTGCCGGCCGCAGCCGTGTTCGGCGGCGTCACTTTGAGCTTGACGTCCTTGGTCTGGCCCGCATCGACCGGCACCGCGTTGAGCTCCTGGCTGCCGTATTGCTCGGTGAACGAGGCGTCGAAGTTCGCCGGCGCCTGCGCCGACAGGCTTACGGTGAGCTTCTTGCCGCTGTCGTTCTTGATGCCGAGCTGATACTCGAAGCTCGACTTCGATGTGCCGCGCAATTGCGGCAGTTGCGGCGTCAGCGTCAGCTTCGCCGGCAGATCCTTGGCCAGCGTCACGGCGATCGGCAGCTGCAAATTCTGCGAGTCGCCGGCGGCGGCGACGGTGAGCGTCTGCGTGCCCATGGTCGCGCTCTTCGGCACATCGAGCCGCAGTTCGAGCGAAACGCTGGAATTGGCGGCCGGCATCGCCGCTTGCACCGGCTGGCCGCCGCCCATCAAGGTTGCGGTCCAACCGTCGGGCACCCCCGACACCGACAGCGCGAGGCGCTCCGGCTTGGTGTCATAATTCTGCAGATGGAGACTGACCGTTGAAGTCTCGCCCGGCCGCAGCGTGACCGCCGGGAAGTCGCTCATCAGAAAGATACCGGTGACGTTCTTCGGCGCATCCTCGGCCTTGACGGCCGGCGCTAGAACGACCGCAAAAGCGGCAAGGGCGGCGATAAATCCATATCGCATTGGCGTTGGCTCCCGTGCAGGAAATGGTTTGGCTTGCCCCTCCACGACGCACTCGCGATGAGCACGGGCGAGGAAGCGAGCATTGTCGGCGTAATCGTGACAAAATCATGCAGACCCTGGCCTATTTGACAAGGTCTGGTCGAAAAGTCCTGCGGTAGAGAGCCGCAGCCGTTCGGAGCCTGCGCGCATGCGCCGCACCATGCAGATCAGCGCCGGATTGCTGGCGTTCCGGCGGCGCGAAGCGATCGAAGTCCTGCTCGCCCATCCGGGCGGACCGTTCTGGCGCAAAAAGGACGACGGCGCCTGGACCATCCCGAAGGGATTGGTCGAGCCCGGCGACGACCTCGTGGCAACCGCCCGCCGCGAATTCACCGAAGAGACCAACCTGACGGCGTCCGGCGATATGATCCCCCTGGCGCCGGTTAACCAAAAGAACGGAAAGGCCGTCCATGCCTTCGCTTTCGAAGCGGATTTCGACCTTGGCGCCTTCGCCAGCAACACGTTCGAGCTCGAATGGCCGCCCAAATCCGGCCGGCGCCAGCACTTTCCGGAGATCGACCGCATCGCCTATTTCCCGCTGCCGACCGCCGCGACCAAGCTGATCGCCTACCAGCGGCCACTCCTACACGAACTTGAGCAACGGTTGAGGTGAATCGGCATCATTCGCGCGGCACCCGCGGCCAATCGACTTCGTCGTGCGGCAGTATCCAGGGTTCGCGCCGCGCCGCTTCCCGCCATTCCTGCCATGCCGGCAGCGCCATCATCGCGTCCATGTAGGCGCGCGCGGTGGCGCTCACCGCCACCGCATAGGTGTGCAAACGCCAGACCACCGGTGCATACATCGCGTCGGCCGCGCCGAACGTGCCGTACAGGAACGGCCCGCCGCCGCCGAAGCGCGTTCGGCACTCCTCCCAGATCGCGTCGATCCGCGCCACGTCGGTTGCCGCGCCGTCGTCGAGGGCGCGCGCCTGCACCGGCCGCCCGACGTTCATCGGCAGATGGCGGCGCAGCGGCAGGAATCCGGCGTGCATTTCGCACGCAACCGCTCGCGCATGGGCGCGGGCGGCAGCTTGCGGCGGCCACAACGCGGCCGCAGGAAATTTCTCAGCAACATATTCGAGAATTGCCAGCGACTCCCAGACCCGGGTCTCGCCGTCGATGAGCACCGGCACCCTGCCCGCGCCGCTCATGGCCATGACGCGGATCTTGAAGTCTTTCGCCTCGAGCGAAATCACGGTCTCCTCGAAAGCGATTCCGGCCACCGTCATGGCCAACCATGGCCGGAACGACCACGACGAATAGTTCTTGTTGCCGATGATGAGATGCAGGCCCATGGCTTAATCTAGCCCGGAATTCGCGCGCTGCGAAATCCGCCGTGGGCAACGCAATCGGGCGCCAGACGGCGCCGCGGCTCACACGACGCCGGTCACAATGGCGATGAAAGAAACGAACAGCACCGCCACTGCGGCGAACAGCACGGTTAGCGTCGCTTCGGCCCAGGAGTTTCTCTTGCCGACACCTTCAAAGCACGGCCGGCACGCCGCGTGTTCGAACGCGGCAGGCATATCGATCGACATGGCAGTCCTTCCTGATCGGAAAACGTCGCACACAAGCATGGCGACGGACGCACGCTCGACTCGATCTTGCTACACCAGAAAGTATTGAACTCCGGTGTGAAGGATTGGTAAAAAATGTCCAAAGCGCGCGCGGCGCCACCAAATCAGCTATCGAGACGCGTCGATCACGGACCTGGAAACAATTCGTTGGTCTTGCCGCTGAGCCGATAGGCCAGCAGGCCTACCCATTCACGTGTCGCGGTGTCGGTCCGGCGCAATCCATCACCCAGCGACGCGAAAGGCCGCGTCGCATCGATCGGCCCGCGCGTTCGCCAATCGACCGGATAGGCCTCGACCGCAAAGCCGGCGGCGCGGAAAACGCCGATGGCGCGCGGCATGTGATAAGCCGACGTCACCAACAGCCAGCGCTCGCCCGGCTTCGGGTTGGCGATCAGCCTTGAGAACACCGCGTTCTCGACGGTATTGCGCGACTGCTCCTCCGCACTGATCCGCTCGTGCGCAATACCGAGCGCCTCGAATTCGCGCACGGCGATGGCCGCCTCGATCGCCCCGTCGGACATCAACGAGGCGTTGCCGCCGGAAAAGATGATGCGGGCGTTGGGGTAACGGCGCGCCAGTTCGACGGCTTCGGTGATCCGCTCGGCTGCCTCGTTGAGCGCGACGACGCCACGGGCCGCCGAGACGTCGGGCGTGATGGCGCCGCCCAGGACGACGATGCCGTCGGGCGGGCCGCGCGAGGCGTCCCATGGCGGAAAGCGCTGCTCCAGCGGCAGGATGAGCATGTTGCCGAGCGGCGACAGTCCGGCGACGGCGATGAGCACGAGGCTTGTTACCACGAGCCAGCTGGCGAGCCGCGCCAAGCGCGTGCAGAGAAGCAAGATACCGATGATGCCGATCGAGATCAAAATATTCGAAGGCAGCGCGAAGAAGCCGAGTATCTTGGAGAGGATGAAGAACACGTTCAGTCCTCCGCCGCTGGCTATGGCCGTTGGGCGCGGGCTTAGATGTGGGCTGGCTTATAAGGCCCGCGCCAGCCCGCTCACCGACTAATCACGCGCCTTCCGCCACGCCGCGTAGCGCGCCTTGGCGTCGTCATTCGGCGGATAAAGGCCCGGCAATTTCACGCCCTTCTCGACTTCGCCAAACACCCAGCTTTCGTAGAGCTCGTGTTCGGCGCCCTCGTGGGCGACGAAGTCGACCAAGGCTTGCGGGATGACGACCGCGCCGTCGTCGTCGGCCACGATCACGTCGCCGGGAAAAATCGCGCAGCCGCCGCAGCCGATCGGCTGCTGCCAGCCGACAAAGGTCAGACCGTTGACCGAGGCCGGCGCGGCGACGCCGGCACACCATACCGGCAACGCGCTGGTCAACACGCCGGTGCGGTCGCGCATCACGCCGTCGGTGACGAGCGCCGCGACGTTCCGCTTCTTCATGCGCGCGCAGAGAATGTCGCCGAAAATGCCTGCGCTCGGCACGCCCATGGCGTCGGCTACCGCGATCACGCCCTCCGGCATCTCCTCGATCGCGGCGCGGGTGGAGATCGGATGCGCCCAGCTTTCCGGCGTCGCCAGATCCTCGCGAACCGGCACGAAGCGCAGCGTGAAGGCCGGCCCGATAATGCGCTCGCCGTTGGTAACGAGCGGTTTCGGACCATTCATCCAGCAGCGCCGAATACCCTTTTTCAGGAAAATCGTGGTGATCGTCGCCGTGGTCACCTTGCGCAGCACGTCGAACAAAGCCTCGCTCATCGTTTGCCTCTCATCGCTTCAGCCAAGAGCCTGCAGCCAGGAGCCGATCCGTTGCACCGCTTCGTGCATCTCATCGCGTGCGCCGGCGTAGCACAGACGCAGGAAGTTTTGGCCGTGCCGCGGATCGAAATCGACCCCGGGCGTCGCCGCCACGCCGGCCTCTTCCAGCATGCGCGTGGCAAAGGCGAAGCTGTCGGTCGAAAAGCGGGAAACGTCGGCATAGAGGTAGAACGCGCCATCGGCCGGTAAAAACGAATCGAGGCCGGCCGGCGGCAAGCCCTCGAGCAGAATGCGCCGGTTATCCTCGTATCCCTGCCTGACCGCGTTCAACTCGGCACGGGCATCGAACGCCGCCTCGGCGGCGATTTGCGCCAGCGTCGGCACCGAAATCGCCAGATTTTGCTGCAGCCGCTCGACGGCCCGCACCAGCCCCGGCGGCACCACCATCCAGCCGATCCGCCAGCCGGTCATGCAGAAATATTTCGAGAACGAATTGATGACGATGACATCATCGGACAAAGACGCGGCAGTTTCCGCCGCGAATGCATAGTCGAGGCCGTGATAGATCTCGTCCGAGATGACGGCGATGCCGGCATCTTGGGCGCATCGGATCAGATCGGCGAGCGCCGCTGCCGTCATCATCGTGCCGGTCGGATTGGCGGGCGAGCCGATCACCAAGCCCTGGAGCGGCCGCGCGCGGTGGCAGGCGAGCAGCGCGGCGCTGATGATCGACCACCGCGTCTCGGCGCCGGTCTCGATCCATACCGGCTCGCAGCCAAGCGCCGTGAGGATGTGGCGATAGGGCGGATAGCCGGGCAGCGCCATCGCCACCCGGTCTCCCGCTTCGAATGCGGCAAGAAACGCCAGGATGAATCCGGCCGATGAGCCGGTGGTGACGACGATGCGCAGCGGATCGACGTCGATGCCATGCCAATCACGATAGGCCCGTGCAATACGCCGGCGCAGCGAAGGAACGCCCAAAGCTTCGGTGTACCCCAGCGGACCGCTGGACAGGGCCGCATGGGCCGCGGCAATTGCCGGCGCCGGGGCGCCCACCGCCGGCTGTCCCACCTCCATATGGATGATGCGGCGGCCTTGGGCTTCGAGCCGTGCGGCGGCGGCCATGACGTCCATGACCATGAACGGCGGCACGGCGCTGCGCGCGGACGGCTGCAGCAGGCGCTTGGCCTGGTCGAGCATGGATTCGCCTTTACGTTCCGGAATTTGCCTGCGCGATACCGCCCCGGTGCTGCCGCATTCGCCGGGTTTCTACCTGCTCGGCTGGGGCGCGGCTGATGCGCCCGCCCTGTGTTGACCGCACCCGGTTCCGTCCATAGTTTGGCTCCCCAACCGAGGGACCGCCACTGTCCCACATGATTGTCGAAAACCCTCCTAGCAAGGCGCGCCCGGTGAGGCCAGTGTCCCGCGCCGTGGCGCTGGCGACGGCTGCCGCGCTCGCGCTGGCCGGCGTTCCGGCGAGGGCGCAAACCGGAGCCAATGCCGGCATCCCGATCATTCGCGATGCCGAGATCGAGCAGCTGCTGCGCGACTACACCCGGCCGATCCTGCAGGTCGCCGGCCTCGGCAACCAGAACATCCATGTCGTCATCATCAACGACAAAGCCTTCAACGCTTTCGTCATGGACGCGCACCGGATTTTCGTGAATGCCGGCGCCCTGATGGAGGCGACCACGCCCAATCAGCTGATCGGCGTGTTTTCCCACGAAACCGGCCACATCGTCGGCGGCCATCTTTCCAAGATGCGGCAGGAGCTCGCCAACGCCCAGACCGCCGCGATCGTTGCGATGTTGCTCGGTGTCGGCGCCGTGGTGGCCGGGGCCCGCAGCAACAATGTCAGCATGGGCAACGTCGGCAGCGCGGTGTTTTCGGCTCCGCAGTCCTACATCATGAGTTCGCTGCTGTCGTACCAGCGTGCCCAGGAGGAATCAGCCGACCGCGCCGGCGTGCGTTTTCTGACCATGACCCAGCAATCGGCCAAGGGCATGTACGACACGTTCAAGCGCTTCGCCGACGAATCGCTGTTCGCCTCGGTGGGCAGCAATCCGTACATGCAGAACCACCCGATGCCGCAGGAGCGCATGGCCGCCTTGGCGGAAGTGGTGAAGACGCCGTACTGGGACAAGAAGGATCCGCCCGAACTGCAATTTCGCCACGACATGATGCGGGCGAAGCTGTACGGCTATATGGAGCATCCGGACACGGTGCAACGGCGCTATCCGATGTCGGACACCAGCATGCCGGCCCGCTATGCGCGCGCCATTTCCACCTACCGGTTCGGCGATATGCGCGCCGCGATAGCGCAAGTTGACGGCTTGATCGCAGCCATGCCGAACAACCCGTATTTCTACGAGCTCAAAGGCCAAGCGCTGCTCGAAGGCGGCCATCCGGCGGAGGCGATCGCTCCCCTACGGCATGCCGTGCAACTCGCGCCCAGTCCGGCCCTCATTCAGATCACGCTGGCGCAGGCGCTGATCGCCACCAGTGACGCCAAGCTGTCGGACGAGGCCATCTCGCTTCTCCATGCGGCGCTCCTCAAGGAACCGGAGACCGCCGACGCCTATTTGCAATTGGCCATGGCCTACGGCCGCAAGGGCGATCTGGCGGAAGCCGATCTGGCGTCGGCGCAAGCGGCCTTCGCACGCGGCGACAACAAGACGGCGCGCGAACTCGCGGCCCGTGCCCGGGAGCGCTTTCCAGTCGGGTCGCCGGGTTGGGTGAGATCCGACGATATCGTTGCGTTTAACAAGAATATGCCTAAAAACCCGCTTCAGGTCGGTCCCCTTCAATGATTGCAAAAAGGATAATCCAAATGAAATCGAGCCTGCGCATGGCAATTCCGTTGGCGGCCGCTGCGCTTCTCGCGTCGCCGGGCGCGGCACCGGCGCAAACCTTCTCCGACGACCAGCGGCATCAGATCGAGGACGTCGTCAAGGACTACCTGGTCAAGCATCCCGAGATCATCCAGGAGGTCATGGCGGCGCTCGACAAGAAGCAGCAGGAAGCCGACGCGGCAAAGGCCGCCACCACGATCAAGGACAACAACGCGACGCTGTTTAACTCGCCGCATCAAGTGGTGCTCGGCAATCCGCAGGGCAACATCATGATGGTCGAGTTCTTCGACTACAACTGCGCCTTCTGCAAGCGCGCCTTGCCGGACATGCTGACGCTGCTGAAGGACGATCCGAATATCAAATTCGTGCTCAAGGAGTTTCCGGTCCTCGGCGAGGGATCGGTCGAGGCCGCTCATGTCGCGGTAGCGGCGCGCATGCAGGACCCGACCGGAAAGAAATACATCGAATTCCACCAGAAGCTGCTCGGCAGCCGCGGCCCGGCCGATAAGGCGCGGGCGCTGGCGGTCGCCAAGGAAGTCGGATTCGATATGCCGCGGATCGAAAAGGACATGACGAGCGACGAGGTCAAGACCACCATCGACGAGGACATGAAGCTCGCCGACGCGCTCGGCGTCAACGGCACGCCGAGCTATGTGGTCGGCTCCGAGGTCGTGGTCGGCGCCGTCGGCCTCGATGAGCTCAGGCAGAAAATCGCCGCCCAGCAGAAGTAGCTGTCGCGCCCTCCCCCCCGACGTGGAAGGGCGCGTGCGGCATCTGCGCGAGTCGGGAAGAACGTCCGGGTTATAGCCAACGCCAGGGGCCGGCTTCCCCTTTGCGGGTGGCTTCCCTATAAACGGACCCTGTGCGGCGGGCGCCAAGCGCGCGCCCGCTGCGATGACAGCCGGGTGCACCGCAGACATGTCGAAGACCATCTACGTCCTCAACGGACCGAATCTCAATCTGCTGGGCACGCGCGAGCCGGAACTCTACGGCCATGCTTCGCTCGCCGATGTCGAGAAGCTTTGCCGTGCGACCGCGGAGCGCCACGGACTTGCGGTGGAGTTCCGCCAATCCAATCACGAGGGCGAGTTGATCGATTGGATCCAGGAGGCGCGGGCCAAAAATGCCGCAGGCCTTGTCATAAACCCGGCCGGCTTCACGAGCACCTCCATCGCGATTCTCGATGCCCTCCTCGTCATGACAGCGCCGGTCATCGAAATCCACATCACCAACATTCACGTGCGCGAGGAATTCCGCCGGCATTCCTACGTGTCGCAGGCCGCGCGGGCTGTGGTGTGCGGCTTCGGCATTCACGGCTACGCGCTGGCCATCGCCGGGCTCGCCGCCCTGATCGACGCCAAGGGCTGATCGTGGCGCGCAAGCCCGGGGACCCGTCGATGCCGAAGACGCCAGCGATCGATCACGACGTGATCCGCGAACTGGCGAAGCTGCTCGACGAAACCGGACTTACGGAAATTCAATTCGAAAGGGACGGCGTATCGATCCGCGTTGCCCGCAATTTCGGCGGCTCCGGCGGCCGCATGCGCGCCGCTGATGCGCCGGTGAGCATGCCGGCCGCGGCAGCTTCGACGCTGCCTGCCGACCCGGCGCAGCATCCGGGCGTCGTCGTCTCGCCGATGGTCGGCACCGCCTATCTGGGGCCGGCGCCGGCCGCGCGGCCGTTTGCCGAGGTCGGCAGCCAGGTCAAGGCGGGCGAGCCGCTGATCATCATCGAAGCGATGAAGACGATGAATCAAATTCCGGCGCCGCGTTCCGGCACGGTCATTCAGGTTCTGGTGGAAGACGGCCAGCCGGTCGAATACGGCCAGCCGCTCATGATCATCGAGTGATGTTCGACAAGATCCTGATCGCCAACCGGGGGGAGATTGCGCTGCGGGTGCTTCGCGCCTGCAAGGAACTGGGCATTCTCACCGTCGCGGTGCACTCGACGGCGGACGAAGACGCCATGCACGTGCGGCTGGCCGACGAGAGCGTCTGCATCGGACCGCCACCGGCCAAGGACAGTTACCTCAACGTTCCGGCGCTGCTGGCCGCTTGCGAGATCACCGGCGCCGACGCGGTGCACCCCGGCTACGGCTTTTTGGCGGAGAATGCCCGCTTCGCTGAAATTCTCGCCGAGCATAACGTGCATTTCATCGGGCCGCGTCCCGAACACATCCGGCTGATGGGCGATAAAATCGCGGCCAAGCGTACCGCCAGGCAGCTCGGCATTCCGGTCGTCCCGGGCTCGGACGGCGGTATCGGCTCCGACGAGGAGGCGCGTGCGCTGGCGCGCGACATCGGCTTTCCGGTCATGCTCAAGGCCGCGGCAGGCGGCGGCGGGCGCGGCATGAAGGTGATCCGCGCGGAGAGCGAGCTGGCTTCGAGCCTCGCCTCGGCGCGAGCCGAGGCGCAGGCCGCCTTTGGCGACGATACCGTCTACTTCGAGAAATATCTCGAGCGGCCGCGGCATATCGAGATCCAGATCCTCGGCGACGGCAAGGGCCGGGTCATCCATCTCGGCGAGCGCGACTGCTCGCTGCAACGGCGTCACCAGAAAGTCTGGGAGGAAGGGCCGTCGCCGGCGCTGAACACGCCGGCGCGCGACCAGATCGGCGAGACCGTCGCCAAAGCGATGCGCGAGATCAAATATCTCGGCGTCGGCACCGTCGAATTCCTCTTCGAGGACGGCAAGTTCTTCTTTATCGAGATGAATACCCGCATCCAGGTCGAACATCCGGTGACCGAAATGATTACCGACATCGACCTGGTCGTCGAGCAGATCCGCGTCGCCGCCGGCAGCGATCTCATGCTGGCGCAAAGCAATGTCAAATTTCACGGCCATGCCATCGAGTGCCGCATCAATGCCGAGAACCCGGTGTCGTTTCGGCCCTCGCCCGGCAAGATCGTGCACTACCATCCGCCCGGCGGCCTCGGCGTGCGGGTCGATTCCGCAGTCTATCACGGCTATGCGATTCCGCCGTTTTACGATTCCCTCGTCGGCAAGCTCATCGTCCACGGCAAGACGCGCAGCGAATGTTTGATGCGGCTTAAGCGCGCGCTGGACGAGTTCGTCATCGACGGGATCGAGACCACGCTGCCGCTGTTTCGCGCTCTGGCCCGCGAGAAAGACATCATCGACGGGGATTACCACATCCACTGGCTCGAGGAATTCCTCGCGCGCGGCGGCCTGGAGCAGTAGCGGCCGATCAAGCCGGCATGCCGGCTGCGGCGTGCTGCATCGCCGCCGTCACCAGCCGACCGACCAATGCCGAGTCATAGGGTTTCGGCACGACGATTGCGCCCGGAACCCGCGCTTCCGGACCCAGCATGTTGAGGCGCGCGGAGGCATAGATCACCGGAAGGTGGGGCAGCATTTGGCGGGCGCGCAGCGCCAGCGCCGCGCCGTCCATGCCGCCCGGCAAATTGATGTCGGTGAACAGCACGTCGACCTGATCCGAGGCGAGATGCCGCAGCGCGTCGGCCGCATTGGCCGCGGTTTGCACCGCGAAGCCCTGCTCCGAAAGCGACTGCGAGACCCATTCGCTGATCAAAAACTCGTCCTCGACGACAAGGACGTGAATCAGTTCGCTTGTTCGCGGGCTCGGTTCCATTGGGGCAGCTCGCTGGCTTGCACTTTTCTCTTGAAGGCGTAACGCCCGCTGCGAGAAAGTGTTCAAGCTAAGTCAAATCTTACGGAATTTATCGTTTGGGAAGTGTTAATGGTGCGGCAGCCAACGGCGGTTTCGGCAACCGGAACTCAGCAAGGTCGCGGTGAAAATCAAAAACTCGCGGCGGCCGTTCCACGTTGTTCGGTTGTCGGCCATGACCTTATCGACATCATCCGAGACGGATTTCGACCCCGCGGCCACCGTTCCCGAAACACGCGCGCTCGACGAAAAAGCCAATCCGCGTTGGCATTCCGGCGCCTCTTGAATCCGGAACCGGGAGCCGGTTAAACAAAATCAATGGCCAGTCGAGAGTCCGCTCTTATCGACATCACGCCTGAGGTCCTGCTAAAGGCCTATGCCTGCGGCATTTTTCCCATGGCGGAGAGCGCCGATGACCCGGCGCTCTATTGGATTGAACCGGAGCGGCGGGGCATTATCCCGCTCGATCGTTTCCATGTTCCTGATCGCCTGGCGCGCACGGTGCGGTCCGACCGTTTCGTCGTGGCTGTCGACCGGGATTTCGATGCCATCATCGACGGCTGCGCCCAGCCGATGCCCGGACGCAGCCGGACCTGGATCAATGCCCGCATTCACAGCCTGTACCGCAAGCTCTACGAACGCGGCGACTGCCACACCGTGGAAGTGTATGAAGCCGGTGAACTGGTCGGTGGTCTCTACGGGGTCAATCTGGGGCGCGCCTTTTTTGGCGAGAGCATGTTTCACCGGGCGCGCGACGCCTCCAAGGTCGCGCTGGTGCATCTGGTGGCGCGGCTCAAGGCCGGCCATTATCGGCTTCTCGATACCCAGTTCGTCACCGACCATTTGCGCACGTTTGGCGCGATCGAGGTGACGCGGCCGGTCTATCACAAGCTGCTCGATGCAGCGCTTGTCGGTGAGGGAAATTTCGGCGCTCTCGCACTCGATCGCCCGGTGTCGGGCAGCACCGTCCTGGCTGAGTTCGCGCAAGCCTGATCGGCGTCAATCGTCGGTGACCGGGGGCGGCGCGGGAGCGACCGCCGGCGGCGGCGCGGGCTTACGCGGCGGCGGAGGTTGGCGCGGGCGAGCCGCAGCGGGCGCCGTAACGGCTGTCGGCGTCGGAGCAGGCTGGGCGGTGGATTGCGCCAGCGGGGACGATGCCGGCTGTGCGCAATCGGTCAACCAGACGTCGTAAATCGGGTGCTCGACTGCATGCAGTCCGGGGCTCGACGCAAACATCCAACCGGTGAATATCCGTTTGATCTCACCCTTCAACGTCACTTCGTCGATTTCGACGAAAGCATCGGTGTTGGTCGCCTCGGTCGGCGGGCGCGTGTAACAGACCCGTGCGGTCACCTGGAGCGCGCCGAACTGCACGGTCTCGCCGATCGCGGCGTCGAACGAAATGGTGCGCCCGGTGATCTTATCGAGACCCGAGAACACGGCGCGGCCGTTGGCGATCTTTGCCGTCGGCATCTCGGTCACCACCGTATCGTCCGGCCGTGGCGAGGTGTCGGCGGGTTGCGGCGGCGGTGGATTGGCCAGCGGTGGCAAGGGCGCGGCCGCCGGCTGTGACGAAGCCGGATTGGACTGTTGCGGCGCAATCCGGGCGCGCTGCGGCGGCGGCGCTGTCGCGCCGGGCGGGGGTGGCAGAGGCTGCGCCTGGATCCCCGATGGCTGGTATTGACCGGGATAGGGCGCCGCAGGGGGCGGCGCCTGGTACTGGCCCTGATACGGCTGTTGGGACTGGCCCGGATACCCGACCGGCGGCGGCTGCGGCGGGAACGATCCGTTCGGGATATCAGCCGGCGGCCGCGGCGGCGAACTGTCATAGTTTCCGAACTGCGCCGCCACCGGGCCCACCGCAAGGCTCGCGCCGATCCCGACCAAAAGAGCTGCAATGCGGACCATGGAACCTTGGGGATTCGTGCCCGACTGGATTAAAGCGGCCGTCAGGTCCGCTCGGTTAACATTCCGAATACGGCGAAACAGGGATCAGGGGCCGGTTGCCAGCGCATCGGAACAGGGATCAAGGGCCAAGCACCCAAATCGAGCACCTTGATACCTGATTCCCCACCCTAAATTCTGATCACTGGCCTCCCGGAACCCATGCCTTGTAATCGCCAGTCGCCTTCGGCCGGCGGCCCTGCGCCAGAGTCGATCCGCTCGGCCGATGGGCGCCCGCAGTGCCGGTCAAATTCGGGCGATGCGGCTTTTCCCAGGGGTGCGGTACGATCTTGTCCTCCGTCGGCGGCAGATCGACGGTGTGATGCAGCCAGCCGTGCCAGCTCGGCGGCACCATGGAAGCCTCGGCGACGCCATTGTAGATCACCCAGCGCCGATTGAGCCCGAGCGCCGGATCGATCTTGCCGCCTTTTGTGCGGTAATAGCGGTTGCCGAACTCGTCATCGCCGACGAATTCGCCATGGCGCGCTGTCCACCACTGGGTGCCGAAGGTTTGACCATTCCACCAAGTAAAGAAGCGCAGCAGGAAGGTCTTCATCGCCGATCGCGGGTCTGACGCTTGTTGGCCGATGGGCAGCTTGATGCCACCTCGCGGCGATAGTGTCCAGGGCGCCAACGGATGAAACCAGCCGATTTCTCAAGCGTTTCAGGCTATATTTTGTGACATGTGGCAGGATTTAACCGAATACGTTCGCGCCGCGTTGAGCGCTCTCAGCCGGGCCATCTCGTTCGCACCGCCGTGGGCCGTATCCTTCGTCGTCCTGGTCACGGCGGTGGTCGTGGCGTGGCTGCTGCACGTCGCGATTCTGGCGCTGGTGCACCGGCTGCTGCGCGGACGGCGGCCGTACCTGCTCTCCGTGCTTGACGCCACCAAAAATCCAACCCGGCTTGCCCTCCTCATAGTCGCGCTTGCCGTTGCGCTGCCGACCACGCCGCTGGATCCCGACACCGCCAGCGTGATCGTGCGATGCCTGGTGCTGGCGACGATCTGCCTGCTGGGCTGGATGGTGCTGACCGCGCTGAATATCGGCGCCAATCTTTATCTGACGCGGTTTCGCATCGACGTCGAGGACAACCTGCTGGCGCGCAAGCACGTCACCCAGGTCCGCGTACTGCTGCGCGCGCTCGACACGGTCATCGTCCTGATCACCCTTGGCTTCGCGCTGATGACGTTCCAGGAGGTTCGCCAATATGGCGTCAGCCTGTTCGCCTCCGCCGGCGTCGCCGGCGTCGTGTTCGGTCTCGCCGCGCAACCGGTGTTGAGCAATCTTATCGCCGGCGTTCAGCTCGCGGTGACCCAGCCGATCCGGCTGGAAGACGCCGTCACGGTCCAGAACGAATACGGCTGGATCGAGGAAATCAACGCCACCTACGTGGTGATCCGACTATGGGATTTGCGGCGGCTGATCGTGCCGCTCAACTATTTCATCCAGCAACCGTTCTACAACTGGACCCGCCAATCGGCGAGGACGATGGGGAGCGTCATGCTCTATCTCGACTACGGCGCACCGGTCGACGTCATCCGCAACAAGGCTGGCGAAATCGTCGCCGCAGCAAAGCGAGACAACGCCAAAGTCGTCAACGTCCAAGTCATCAATACCAGCGCCGTCGCGATCGAGGTGCGGGTGCTGGTGAATTCCGATACTGCCGCGACCACCGCCGACGTGTGCGCCGACCTGCGCGAGAAATTGATCGCCTTCCTGCGCCAGGAACATCCGGAGGCGCTGCCGCGGCAGCGCAACCAGATCATCGATGCACCGGGCCAATATGCCGGCAAGACGCCGACGGCTCCCCCGCCTCAGGTCGGCTGATGGCGGGCGGTTGCGAATGCTCACGATCGCGGCGAGGCCAAAAAAGACCGGCAGCACTCGCCGCCCACCACAGAGCAGCGTCTGATCAGCGCCACCACGGCTGGGGTTCGAACCGTCCGGCCGCTTGCTCGATCACCGCGCCGAGCGCGAACAGCGTCTCCTCCTGGAACGGCCGGCCGATGAGCTGCAGGCCGAGCGGCAAGCCGTTCGCGTCGAGCCCGCTCGGCACCGATATGCCGGGCAGCCCGGCCATGTTCACGGTGACGGTGAACACGTCATTGAGATACATTTCGATCGGATCGGCGCCGCCCTTTTCGCCGATGGCAAAGGCGGCTGACGGCGTGGTGGGCGTCAGGACGGCATCGATGCCGTCGGCAAAACAGCTCTCGAAATCGCGCTTGATGAGCGTGCGAACCTTCTGCGCGCGCAGATAATAGGCATCGTAATAGCCGGCGGACAAGACATATGTGCCGATCATGATGCGGCGACGGACCTCTTTGCCGAAGCCGGCCGCGCGCGTGCGCTCGTACATGTCGATGATGTCGCGGCCGGGCACGCGCAGCCCGTAGCGCACGCCGTCGTAGCGAGCGAGATTGGATGAGGCCTCGGCCGGTGCCACGATGTAGTAAGCCGGCAGCGCATATTGGGTGTGTGGCAGAGATATCTCGACGGTATCGGCGCCCGCGTCCCTGAGCCATTGCACGCCGCGTTGCCACAAGGCCTCGATTTCGGACGCCATGCCGGGCACGCGGTATTCCTTCGGAATACCGATGCGCATGCCCTTGACGGAAGCGCCGATGGCCGTCTCGTAATCCGGCACCGGCAGATCGATGCAGGTGGTATCCTTCGGGTCGGGGCCGGCCATCGAACGCAGCAGGATGGCGCAGTCGCGGACGGTGCGCGCGAACGGCCCGGCCTGGTCGAGCGAGGACGCAAAAGCGACAATCCCCCAGCGCGAGCAGCGGCCGTATGTCGGCTTCAGCCCGACGATGCCGCAGAACGCCGCCGGCTGGCGGATCGAGCCGCCGGTATCGGTGCCGGTGGCGCCGACGCAAAGCCGCGCCGCGACCGCGGCGGCCGAGCCGCCGGAGGAGCCGCCCGGCACCAGCCTGGCGTCGGCGCCGCGGCGGCGCCACGGCGACACCACCGGGCCGAAATACGACGTCTCGTTCGACGAGCCCATGGCGAACTCGTCGTTGTTGAGTTTGCCGAGCAGCACGGCGCCGTCGCGCCACAGGTTGGCGGTGACCGCGGACTCGTAAGGTCGGAATGAAGTTTTCCAGAATGTGCGAACACGCCGTGGTGCGCACACCGGCCGTACAGAACAAGTCCTTGATGCCAAGCGGCAGGCCTTCGAGCGGGCCGCCTTCGCCTCTTGCGAGCCGCTCATCCGCGGCCCGCGCCATGGCGCGGGCGCGATCGGGAGTTTCCAGCACAAAAGCATTGAGCGCGCGGGCGTCGGCGATGGCGGCAAGATGCGCATCGGCAAGTTCGGCGGCGGAAAACTCCTTCTTGCGCAGGGCGTCGCGGGCCTGCGCCAGAGTGAGCGACGTGAGATTGTTCATTCCGCCGTCGGGTCGTCGCACGAAAACGGGTTGGTGGAAACTTTAGCCGACTGTGTCGCCGGCTGTTCGCCTGGTTCCTGCTGCACCGGAATGGGCTGGACCGGGAACGCAGAGAACAACGCCTCGACGGCGGCCGGATCGTCAGGGTTCAGCAATCCCTTGCTTTCCAGATAAGCGAGCCAAATGGAGTCCTGTTCACAAGCGAGGCACATTATTCGACCACCTTGGGTACAAGAAAGAAATGATCCTCGTGTGCCGGCGCATTCGCGATGATGGCGTCAGGGATGCCGCCGTCCGTCACATCGTCGGTGCGCATTTTCATCGCCATCGGCGTGACCGAGGTCATCGGCTCGACGCCCTCCACATTGACCGCGCCCAGTTGTTCGACGAAGGCCAGAATGGCGTTGAGTTCGCCCTGCAGGTTCGCCACCTCGTCGTCGGCAACGGCGATGCGGGCCAGATGCGCAACCCGGCGGACTGTATCGGCATCAACGGACATCGGAAATCCCGCGCATTATCCAGGTCGGGCGATCGTCCGCGGCTATAGCAGAGCTTGGTGCGTCAGCCAACCGGCGGCCGCAGGGGCGCCTCTGGCGGGCCTTGTTTCGGCGATGCAGCGAGTGCCGCATTCTCCGCCGGGATGCGGACGGCCAAAACCGCGGCGTTGAGAATCGTGAAGATGAGCGCATAGAGCGGCAGGCCCAAGGCCAGCGGCACAACCGCGATCTCGCCGCTGACCACGGCATAGTTCGGATGCCGCAGCAGCCGGTACGGCCCCTGCGCCACCAGCCGCTCGCCGGGCACAGCGATGATGCGGATGGTCCAGCGCCTGCCCAGCGTCCACAGCACCCAAAACCGCAGCACCTGCAACACCACGAACAGTCCAAGAAAGACCATATCGACCGGATGGTCGTAGGCGAGCAGCCACAGTCCGGCGAGCCATGCGGCGTGGAACGCGATGATCAGCCACAGGTGGGACCTTCCATACTCGATGCCGCCGGCGGCGCGCAGCCGCGCCTCGTTGCGCTTCGCCCACCACAACTCCGCCAAGCGTTGAACGGTCAGGAAGGCGAGCAGCGCTGCGCCCCAGCCGAAAGCCATCACAGATCGGCCGCGACGAAATAAGCGGAAAAACCCGGACCGAACGCCGCGAGCAAATGCGGACCGCGGGCGCCGGACCGCAATGCGCGATCGAGCACGAACAGCGCCGTTGCCGACGACATATTGCCGTAGTGTCGCAGCACGTCCCAGGAATGCTGGACCTGACTGCGCTCAAGCCCGAGGACGTCCTCGACCGTCTCGATCAATTTGCGGCCGCCGGGATGAAACAGAAAGCCTTTGAAATCCGACAGCCGAAATCCGTTGCGATCGAGAAAATCGTGCAAGGCGGGCGCCAGCGCCTTGCGCATGAGTGACGGCAATTCCGGGCTGAGCACGACGCCGAAGCCGTCGTTCTTGATGTCCCACCCCATGATATGTTCGGTCTGCGGCCAACACCATTCACCGATCGCGAGAATGCGCGGCCCACCGCTCGGACCGTCGGCCGTGTTGCGCAGCAGGACCCCGGCCGCACCATCGCCGAACAATGCCGCGGAGACGAACATCGTCGGGCTCGGATCGTTGACGCGCAGACAGAGACTGCACAGATCGACCGTGAGGAACAGCACGTGCGCGTTTGGCGATGCCTGTGCCAAGCGCGTCGCCCGCGCGAGCCCGGCAACGCCACCGCCGCAACCAAGCCCGAAGATCGGCAGCCGCTCGACGGTCGGCGCCAGCCGCAGTCGGTTGAGCAGTTTGGCGTCGAGACTGGGAATGGCGAGCCCGGTGATCGTGTTGGTGATCAGAATATCGATCTCGCCAAGTTCGATGCCGGCAGCCGCCGTCGCCTTGAGCGTTACATCGGCCAGGAGATCGAGCGCATGCCGCTGAAATGAGGCGGTGCGCTCTTCCCAGCTGCGCGGCTTGAGGTACCAGTCGATGGGCTCGCAATTGTAGCGAAGCTCGATGCCGGTATTGTCATACAGCGGCCAAAGGCTCTCCAGATGCGGATAAATCGCTCGGGCGCGCTCCGCGGCTTCCGCCTGGCTCAATTTGAACGGAGGATTGGCGGTCGCAACCGACAAAATCTCGACATCGAAGGGGTCTGCGGGGGTCAAACGACTGGCCTCGGACCTCATGACTTCCAGCATATGAAATTCCCTTATGTCTTTTGCCAACCGCACTAACACCGGCCGCGCTCCGATCGTCCGGCTGCCGCGATGGCGGCATCCGATTGTTCTTCGGACGGAAGATGCCTAACTTCGGAGGCATGCCTCCAATCCAGCCGGTCCACATCATCGGCGGCGGGCTCGCCGGTTCCGAAGCCGCGTGGCAGATCGCACGCCTCGGCCTGCCCGTGGTGCTGCACGAAATGCGCCCGGTGCGCGCGACCGCCGCGCACAAGACCGGACAACTGGCCGAACTTGTTTGCTCGAACTCGTTTCGCTCCGATGACGCAGAAGCGAGCGCCATTGGCCTTCTGCATGCCGAGATGCGGCGGCTGGACTCGCTGGTGCTGCGTACCGCCGACGCCCACAAGCTGCCGGCCGGCGGCGCGCTCGCCGTCGATCGCGACGGCTTCGCCGCCGCGATCACCGCAGCCCTGCAAGCCGAACCGCGCATCGAGATCCGCCGCGAGGAGATTTCGGCGCCGCCGCCGGAATGGGACAATGTCATCATCGCCACCGGCCCGCTGACATCCCCTGCCCTCGCCGAGGCCATCCGCATGCGCACGGGCGAAGACGCGCTGGCATTCTTCGACGCGCTGGCGCCGATTGTACACCGCGACACGATCGATTGCGACATCGCCTGGTTCCAATCGCGTTACGACAAGGCCGGCCCGGCCGGCACCGGCGCCGACTACATCAATTGTCCCCTGACGCGCGCGCAATACGACGGCTTCATCGATGCGCTGCTCGCCGGCGAGAAGACGGCGTTCCGCGAATTCGAAACGGCCACGCCCTATTTCGACGGCTGCCTGCCGATCGAGATCATGGCCGAACGCGGCCGCGAGACGCTGCGCCACGGCCCGATGAAGCCGTTCGGGCTCACCGATCCGCATCGGCCGGAGGCCAAGCCCTATGCGGTCGTGCAACTACGCCAGGACAATCGCCTGGGCACGTTGTTCAACATGGTGGGATTTCAGACCAAGCTGAAACACGGCGAGCAGGTACGCATTTTCCGCAGCATCCCGGGCTTGGCCAACGCCGAATTCGCGCGGCTCGGCGGCCTGCATCGCAATACTTACCTCAATTCGCCGACGCTGCTCGACGAAACGCTGCGGCTGCGGCACATGCCGCAACTGCGCTTTGCCGGGCAAATCACCGGCTGTGAGGGTTATGTCGAATCCGCCGCGATCGGACTTCTTGCCGGCCGCTTCGCCGCAGCGCAACGGCTGGGCGAGACGCCCGCCCTGCCGCCGCCGACCACCGCGCACGGCGCGTTGCTCGGACATATCACCGGCGGGCATATCGAAACGATCAATACCGGCCCGCGCTCGTTCCAACCGATGAACGTCAATTTCGGCCTGTTCCCGCCGCTTCGCGCGGGCGCACCACGGGCCGCCAGGAAACCCGCATTGTGCGCGCGCGCGATCGCCGATCTCGATGCCTGGATCGCCGGCGCGATGCCGCGCGCCGCGGAGTAAGGTTCATCGCGTCATCCGGGCCGGATGTCGCGCCGCACGCCAGATCAGCCATTGCCGCCGCCATGGCGACATTTCCGCGGGCGCGAACGGATCGCTGCGATCCAGGCGGTCGAGCATCCGCCGCACCGGCGCAACGGGGAGAAACACCGGCCAGACCTCGGGCGGCAGCGCCGCTCGATGCGCGTCGGCCGCGGCGAGATGACGGCGGGCGAGATCGCGCAGCTCCGCCAGTGCCGCACGCAGCGGCGCCGAGGACCGTCCTGCAAAAATATCCTCGACGGCAGCGCCGTGACGGTCGAGAAGTTCGATCGGCACATAAAGCTGACGCCTCGCGGCATGACGCGGAAACGCCCGCAGCAGCGCGGCAATTGCGAGCGCGATGCCCGCCGGATCGGCGACCTCGCGGGCGCCGATGCCGCCGAGGATCTGCGCTGCCAGCGTCATCACCGCCGACGAGGTATCGCGCGCATAGGATTCGAGATCGGCGATCCGCGCCATCGGCTCGTCGTAGAGGTCGAAATGGCGGGCGTCGATCAGACCATGCAGCGTATGCGCCCCAAGCTGGTAGCGCTCGATGACGGCAAGAAGCGCCGCCGCGACCGGATTGGCATTCGCTTCCCCGCTGCGCTCGCCGTCGAGCACCTCGCGCCACCATTGCAGGCGGATTTCGCCGGGCATCGGTTCATGCGCCACATCGCGCACCCGCGCCAGCTCGGCATTGAAGGCGTACAGAGCATGCAAGGCGTTACGGCGGTCCACCGGCGCGAACAACACGCTGAGATAACGGTCACGGTCGGTCGTCCGGACCAGCTCCGCGCAATAGGCGAACGCATCCTGCATCACAGAAACTTAATAGCATCAATCGACCGCGATCAGGCCGGCGGCAACGCGGCGGCTTTCCATCAGCATCACGTTGTAGGTTCGCACCGCCGGTCCGGTCGCCATGGCGTCGGCCGAAACATGCGCTTGGCGAAACCGCGCCCGCAAGGTCTCGGGCATGCTCCACGGCTGTGCCCCGGTGCCCAGCACGAAGAAATCGAGGTCGCCGGCGCGGGCGAATACCAGGGACAGGGCATCTTCCGTCAGCATCGCGGGCGCGGCGACCGGCCAGGCCCAGATTCCGTCCGGCAGGCATAACAGGGAGCCGCGATGCGACATGCCGGCGAAGCGGAAGCCGCCAGCGCCATGGGCATCGATCAGCGCCTGGCGGGGCAGATGCGGCGCTTCGGTCACCGGCCGCGCGCTCGTACCCGTCGTTGCGGCGGCGGCGATGTCGGATTGGCCGCCGGCTGCGCCGGCGGCGGCTCGACGTCTTCGGTCCCGCCCATGCGCCCGGTGCCGACGCCGAGATAGATCAGGATCGGCGAAGCGATGAAGACCGAGGTGTAGGTGCCGACCAGCACCACGCCGAACATCATCGTCGCCGTGAAGCTGTGGATCGCCTGGCCGCCGAACAGCAGCAGCGCAAGAAGCGAAATCGCCACGGTGAGGTGGGTCACGATCGAGCGCGACAGCGTCGCATTGATCGACACGTTGAGCAGGTCCGGCATCGGCATGCGCTTGTAACGGCGCAGCATTTCGCGGATGCGGTCGTAGATGACGACGGTGTCGTTGAGCGAATAACCCAGGATGGTGAGCAGAGCGGCGATGCTGGTCAGATCGAAATCGATGTGCGTCAGCGACATGAAGCCGACGGTGAGTACCAAATCGTGGACGTTGGCGATCATGGCGCCCAGCGCGAACTGCCATTCGAAGCGGAACCACAGATAGATCAGGATCGCGCCGATCGCGAGCACCAGCCCTATCGTGCCGTAGGCGAGAAGCTCGTTGGACACGCTCGGCCCGACGACTTCGACGCGCCGGTAATCGACGCCGTCGCCGAGCGCATTGCGGACCTTCTGTACCGCTTCCTGCTGCGCGGCATCGCCGCCGGGCTGCTCCGAGATGCGGATCAGCACGTCGTCGGGCGCGCCGAACTGCTGAAGCTGGAAGTCGCCGAGCTTCAGTCCGGCGATGGTCGAGCGCATTTCGCCGAGATCGGCCGGGCCACTCTTGGTCTGAACCTCGATCAGCGTGCCGCCGATGAAATCGATGCCGAAATTGAGACCGTGGAAGAAATACAGCAGGATCGCCACGATCGACAGCATCGCCGATATCGGGAAGCTGATGCGCCGAAAGCGCATGAAATCGAATTTTGTATCGTCTGGAACGATGCGAAGCAGGCGCACGGGGGTTCTTTCAAACTAAGCTATTGCGCGCATGATCGTGTCGGGATCATGCGCTAGATCGGAACCGTGCGCGGCCGCCACATGCGCACCCAATAGGCCATGATGAGCCGGGTGAGCGTGAAGGCGGTGAACAGGCTCGTGAGAATGCCGATGCCGAGCGTCACGGCAAAGCCGCGCACCGGACCGGTGCCGATATAGAACAACACGGCGGCGGCGATGAAGGTGGTGATGTTGGAGTCCAGGATGGTGGCAAGCGCACGGGAGAATCCGGCATCGATGGCATTGATGGCGGTGCGCCCGGTGCGCACTTCCTCGCGGATGCGCTCGTAGATCAGCACGTTGGAGTCCACCGCGATGCCGACGGTGAGCACGATGCCAGCGATGCCGGGCAGCGTCAGCGTCGCGCTCAACAGCGACAACACGCCGAAGATCATGGCGACGTTGACGGCCACCGCAATGTTGGCGAACAGCCCGAACAGGCCGTAGGTCGCGAACATGAAGATGATCACCAGTGCTGCGCCGACATAAGCCGCGTGCTCGCCCGCCAAGATCGAATCCTGACCGAGACCCGGACCGACGGTGCGCTCCTCGATGATGGTGAGCGGCGCCGGCAGCGCGCCGGCGCGCAGCAGGATGGCGAGATCGTTGGCCTGCTGCACGGTGAAGCGGCCGGAAATCTCGCCGGAACCGCCCAGGATCGGCTCGCGGATGACCGGCGCTTCGATCACCTTGTTGTCGAGCACGATGGCGAACGGCTTGCCGACATTGGCCTGGGTCGCCTCGGCGAACTTGCGGGCGCCGGACGAATTGAAGCGGAAGCTGACGATCGGCTCGCTGGTCCGCTGGTCGAACCCCGGCTGCGCGTCGACGAGGTCGGCGCCGGACACCAGCACGCGTTTCTCGATCACGTATTTCGCGCCGCCCTCGCCGTCGAGAAGCTCGGAATCCGGCGGCGGGTGCGACTGCTCGGCCTGATCCGGCGCCATGGTCAAATCGACCATGCGGAAATCGAGTTTTGCGGTCTTGCCGAGAATCTCCTTGAGCCGCGAGGGGTCCTGCAGCCCCGGCACCTGCACCAGAATACGGTTGATGCCTTCGCGCTGAATGGTCGGCTCGACCAGGCCCAGTTCGTTGACGCGCCGCTCGATGATCTGGATCGACTGGTCGACGGCCTGGCGGACCCGCTCGGTGAGCGCCGCCTCGCTCGGCGATAGCGTGATCGTGCCGCCGTTATCGGAGATATCGACGCTATTCTGGCCCGAAGCGCCGAGAATTCCGGCCAGCGGCTGCGACAGCTCGCGGAGCTTGGCGAGGGCATTGTCGACGTCGCTGTCGCGCGTGATGTGCACCTGCACGGAGTTGCCGACGATGGCACGGCCGGTGAAGGGAACGCGCGCCTGGCGCAAGATGCGCAGCACGTCGTCGGCGAGCGATTGCAAACGCTCCTTGCGCACGGCGTTGGCGTCGACCTCGAGCAACAGGTGCGAGCCGCCCTGCAGGTCGAGCCCGAGCACGATGTGGCGCTGCGCCCAGCCCGGCCAGGTCTTCACCACGCTTTCGGGGAAGAAATTCGGCACCGCGCACAGGCACACGATGAGTGCCGTGATCACGATTGCCGCCGCCTTCCACCGCGTGAAAAACAACATGGACTTCGATTATCCCCGTTACCTTGGTGCGCCGTCAGCCCGCGCTGTCGTCCTTCACTGGCTCGCCCTTGGCGCGGACCTCGCTCACCATCGAGCGCATCTGCCGCACCCGTACCCCGTCGGATATCTCGACCTCGATCTGGTCGTCGTCCACCACTTTGGTGACCTTGCCAACGAGCCCGCCATTGGTCACCACGGTATCGCCCCGGCGCAGCGCCTTGACCATGTCCTGGTGCAGCTTCACTTTTCGCTGCTGCGGCCGCAATATCAGGAAATACATGATCGCAATGATCAAAATCAGCGGCATGAACTGAACGATCATGCCGCCGCTGTCGCCGCCAAGACCGAATAGTGCGCCTTGCGCAAATGCGGGCGTAATAAACATTGGTCCTCCGGGGCCGAATTAAGGCGCGCCAGCGGTCAGGAAGAATGGCCGATTTTGCGCGCGAAATCGGCGCGGACTATAGCCGCCGTTGGCCCAATTGCAACGCTTGCGAGGGTTCCACAGCCCCGCTAAGGGAAGCGCGCAACGGGGGCGCTGGAATGGCCCATTCTCCTTCACGATCCAAAACCTGGGCGACAAAAAAGCGCGGCGCGGACAAGGCAAAGCGGCCTCTCGCCGCGACTGGCGACGGCCAGATCCTCACCCGCATTGCCGCGGCGCTGGAACGGCTCGCGCCGTCGCCGCCGCCGGCAACGAGCTTCACCGCGGCCGACGCTTTCGTCTGGTACCCCGAGGGGCGACGGCTTGCCCCGGTGCGCCGGGTCAACCGTGTCGAGATGTCGCTGCTCAAAGGCATCGATCGGGTGCGCGACCTCTTGGTCGAGAACACGGAGCGGTTTGGACGCGGGCTGCCGGCCAACAATGCGCTGCTGTGGGGCGCGCGCGGCATGGGCAAATCGTCCTTGGTCAAGGCGGCGCACGCCGCGACCGCCGCGACGCATCCGGCCGCCGGGCTCAAGCTCATCGAAATTCATCGCGAGGACATCGAGTCGCTGCCGGAACTGATGGCGATTTTGCGCGGCGCGCCGCAGCGCTTCATCGTTTTTTGCGACGATCTGTCCTTCGATGCCGAAGACACCTCGTACAAATCGCTCAAGACCATGCTCGAAGGCGGCATCGAGGGGCGCCCCGAGAACGTGATCTTCTACGCTACCTCGAACCGCCGCCACCTGATGGCGCGCGACATGATGGAAAACGAGCGCGCCACCGCCATCAATCCCGGCGAAGCGGTCGAGGAAAAAGTCTCGCTATCGGACCGTTTCGGGCTTTGGCTCGGCTTCCACCGCTGCAGCCAAGACGAATATCTCGCCATGGTCGAAGGCTATGTGGCGCATTACCGCGTGCCGGTCGAGAGCGCCGAACTGCGCCGCGAATCGCTCGAATGGGCGACGACGCGCGGTGCGCGCTCCGGCCGCGTGGCATGGCAATACGTGCAGGATCTTGCTGGTCGTCGCGGGGTCAGAATGGAGGACGGAGGACGGCGGACGGAGGACGGATAAGAGGATCTCCAATCCGTCGTCAGTCGTCCGTCATCTGTCGTTTGACTCAGGCGCCGTTCAAATACTGCGCCGGATCGACCGGTGTCGCACCCTTGCGGATTTCGAAGTGCAGCTGTGGCGAGGTGACGCTGCCGGTCTCGCCGGACTTGGCGATGACCTGGCCGCGTTTGACCTCGTCACCGCGCTTGACCATGATTTCGCTGGTGTGGGCGTAAGCCGTGACAAAGCCGTTGGCGTGGCGCACCAGAACCAGGTTGCCGTAGCCCTTGAGCTCGTTGCCCGCATAGGCGACGACGCCGTCTTCGGCCGCCTTGACCGGCGTGCCTTCAGGCACCGCGAGATTGATACCGTCGTTCTGCAGGCCGTTTGGCGTCGGCCCGAAGCCGGCGATGATGCGGCCGCGCACCGGCCAGCGGAAGCTCGGCAGTGCGCCCGCCGGTTCTGCGGTCTTGACCGTGGACTCTTGAGCCGGTTGCTCCGGGGTCACCACCCGCGCGCTGTGCGGCGATTCCGCGGTGGCAATCGGCCCCGGGGCGGGGAGCGTAGCCGGCGGCGCTTCGGCGCGCGGTGCGACCACGCCCTGCCCTGGCTGGGCGTCGGGAATGATGATGCGCTCGCCCACCCGCACCATGGTGTCGGGGGGAATATTGTTGGCCTTGGCCAGCACCAGCACCGACTTACGATAGAGCCGTGCGATGCTGTGCAGGGTCTCGCCCGGCGCGACGACATGAAGGCCGGCGGTCGGCGCCAGCGCGGTCCGCGGCGCACCAACCGGCGTGCCCGGCATGGTCGAGGCGAGGCGTGTCGGCGGCGGCACCGCCGGCGTGTAAGGCGCTGCGGAGGCGCGATAGCGCGGGATCACCAGATGCTCGCCAGGATGCACCATGGCGGGGCTGGTGATGTTGTTGGCCTGCATGATCGCGGAGGCCGGCACGCCGTGCTCCCGCGCAATCGATTCGAGGGTTTGACCAGGCTCCACCGTGACCGGTACGCCGCCTTCCCAGCTCCAAGCCGGCGGCGGGGGCGGCGGCGGCGAACGCGGCACCGAGCCGGTGATTTCGGTATTGGCGGGCTGATACGAGCCCATGCCGTGACTGCCGCCGGACGTGCCGTCCGGTTCGGCAGCCGCCAGATGCGGCAGCGGCCGGCTCTCGACGTGGCTCGGCGGCGGCGGCGGTTGTTGAATCGAACCGGTGGTTTCGCTCCGCGGCGGGGTGCTCGACCCGAAAGGATCCGAGAAACGCGCCGAGTTGCTGCAGCTCGCAGCGCCCAAGCCGATTAGGGAAATCGCAACCAATTGCGGCCAAGAGGCCGACCGACGCGACGCGTTCATGGTTACTCGCTCACGCAACAAACACTGACGAGCGAATAAACTACGTTGCGGTAAACAGGCCTTTAAGTGCCGGGCAGAGAATTTAGGATAATTGCAGGTGTGGCATTATGGCTACAAGAGCTGCGGCGCCGGTTACAGCTCCTGGGCCTGGCCGGGCAGCAGCGGCACGAAGCGCACCGCGATCAGAGTCTCGCGCGTTATTTCCCCGCTCGCCGCCTTCGACAGTTTGACGATGTACTGCACGCCGTTGCGCGGCCCGAGCGGCAGGATCAACTTGCCGTCGGCGCCAAGCTGCTCGACGAGAGCTGGCGGGACCTCGGCGGCGGCGGCGGTGATGATGATACGATCGAACGGCGCCCGGTCCGGCGCGCCGGCAAAGCCATCGCCGGCCAGGACGACAACGTTGGCATAACCCAGCGTCTTGAGACGGTCGCGCGCCTGGTTGGCCAAGGTGCGGTAGCGCTCGATGCTCACCACCTCGCGGGCCATGCGCGACAGCACGGCGGCCTGGTAGCCCGAGCCGGTGCCGATTTCGAGCACGCGGTGCTGCGGCGCGGCCGCGAGCTGCTCGGTCATGTAGGCGACGACGTAGGGCTGGCTGATGGTCTGCCCGCAGGCGATCGGCAGCGCCTGATCGGCGTAGGCGTTCTCGGTATAGTCGGGAGTTGACGAAGTGCTCGCGCGGCACCTCGTCCATGGCGCGCAGGACCGCCTGATCGCTGATCCCGCGCCGGCGCAGCGCCAGCTGGAACCCCATCCGTTCGACGTCGGCTGCTTGATCCGCGGCCACGGTCCCATTGCCCTTAAACGGCCTTCAGACAGTGCTGCTTGCCTTGTATCACTCGGGCCATGGCTCTTGTATCAATTCCGTTCGGGCGGTCGGAGGTTAATGTTCAGCGCCTTGGCAAAATATTCGCCGGTGCGCTGGAACGGATCGGCCTTCCCGGCGTTGCTGCGGGTGCGGGGTCGGCCGCCTACGGCAAAACGGCCCGGCAGGGGAAAAGATGATATCGGAAGACGCGAAGGTGGACGGCACGCGGGCTGCCGCGGGCAGGCGCGTCCTCGTGGTCGAGGATGAGTTGATGATCCGCATGCTGCTCGACGGCATGCTGGATGACCTCGGTTATACGATGGCGGCGGAAGCCGGCACGATCGAGGAGGCCACGGCGCTGGCGAAAAAGGCCGAATTCGACATTGCCATCCTCGACGTCAATCTCAACGGCCAACCGATTACGCCGGTGGTCGAAATCTTGATCGAGCGCCGGCTGCCCTTTGTCTTCGCGACCGGCTACGGCCAGCGCGGGGTGCCGGAAGCCTACCGGAGCAATCCCACGCTGCAAAAGCCATTCCAGGTCGAAGCGCTGGCCCAGGCGCTCAAGGCCATTGCACCAGGGGTGCCCGGCTAATCGACCGCAGGAAACAATTCCGCGAGCCGCGTCATGATCGCCTCGTCGGTGATATCGAGCTTGAGCGGCGTGAGCGCGATGCAATGGGCATCGAGCGCGGCGATGTCGGTGCCATGCTCCGCCGTTGCGGCGTGGAGCCGCGCATAGGCGATCCAGTAATACGGGTTGCCGCGGCCATCGATACGCTTGTCGATATGCAGCCGCTCCTGCCGGCGCCGGCCGAGCGGCGTCACGGCGATCTCCTTCACGTCCTCCGGCCGGCAATCCGGAAAATTGACGTTGATCACCACGTCGCGGCTGGCGCCGTTGCCGAGCGCCTTGCGCACGATTTCCGGGCCGAAGTGCAGCGCCGTCTCCCAGTGCGGCGGCTCGCTTGAGCGTGACTTGTAGGCTTGCGACAAGGCGAACGACGGAATGCCGAGGACGGCGCCTTCCATGGCGCCCGCCACGGTGCCGGAATAGATCACGTCCTCGCCGACATTGCGGCCGCGATTGACGCCCGACAGCACCAGATGAAGCTCCTTGCCGTCGAGCACGTGACGCGCGCCCATGATGACGCAATCGGTCGGCGTGCCGCGCACCGCGAAGCGGCGTTCGCCGACCTGGCGCAGCCGCAGCGGATCGTTGAGCGACAGCGAATGGGCGACACCGGATTGGTCGAATTCCGGCGCCACCACCCAGACGTCGTCCGACAGCGCCAGCGCGATCTTCTCGCAGGCGTCGAGCCCTTCCGAGTGGATGCCGTCGTCGTTGGTGACCAGGATGCGCAATGGGATTCCTCTTTAATCGATGCCGGGCGTGAAACCGATAGCGCGAGTGGCGAGTGGCTGGTTTTACCCCTATTCGCTATTCACCATTTCGCTATTCGCCCCTCTCTATTTTTTTCATTCCGCCCATGTAGCTCTGCAATGCCTCCGGCACCGCGATCGATCCGTCGGCTTGCTGATAGGTTTCCAGCACCGCGATCAGCGCGCGACCCACGGCGACGCCGGAGCCGTTGAGGGTGTGCACATGCCGCATCTGGCGGCCTTCCTTGGTGCGATAGCGCGCGTTCATGCGCCGCGCCTGGAAGTCGCCGCAGATCGAGCAGGACGAAATTTCACGATACATGTTCTGGCCGGGCAGCCATACTTCGATGTCGTAAGTCTTTTGTGACGCAAAACCGATCTCACCGGCGCACAGCGTCATCACCCGGTAATGCAGCTCGAGCCGCCGCAACACCTCTTCGGCGCAGGCCAGCATGCGCTCGTGCTCGTCCTTTGATTGCTCGGGCGTGGTGATGGAGACCAGTTCGACCTTGGTGAATTGATGCTGCCGGATCATGCCGCGGGTATCCTTGCCGGCGGCGCCGGCCTCGGCGCGGAAACACGGCGTGCAGGCGGTAAAGCGCATCGGCAATTGCGCGTCATCGACGATGGACTCGCGGACGAGGTTGGTCAGGGGAACTTCGGCGGTGGGGACGAGCCAGAGAGATTGTCCGAGTTTTTGATAGGGCTCCACGTCAGCGGCCACACCGAGCGGCCCCTCATATTTCTCAAGATACTCGACGAGATCGCGTCCTGTGATGAACTGGTCGAACGCAAACTTCGGCAATTGTGCCGTGCCAACCATTGCTTCGTCGCGCACCAGATAGGGGCGGCGCAATCTCAGCGTAACCATGCTCAGTAGTATGAATATCAAGCATGAGTTGCCCCAGTGCGCGTTCGAGCCGCGCGAGGCCCTTTTTCAAAACGACAAATCGCGCACCCGATAATTTCGCCGCGGTCTCGAAATCCATCTGGCCGAGCGCTTCACCAAGCTCGAAATGCTGCTTGGGCACGAACGCATAGTCCCGCTTCGCACCGAAACGATGGTGCTCGACGTTGTCATTTTCGTCGTTGCCATCGGGCACGTCATCCGCCGGCAGATTGGGGATTTCCGCGAGCGCATCCTCAAGGGCCTTGGAGGCTTGCTTCTCGGCCGCCTCCAGCGCTGGAATCGATTTTCCCAGCGCCGCAACATCGGTGAGTAAACCTAGCGCCTTCGCCTCATCCTTGCTCTTCTTCGCGGCGCCGATTTCTTTCGAAATCGCGTTGCGGCGCGCCTGGGCGGTTTCGAGTTCGAGGATTTTCGCGCGGCGCTGCTCATCGAGCGCGATCAGCCGCGGCGCTTGCGGCTTAAGTCCGCGCCGCGCCAGCGCACGGTCGAAAGCCTCGGGATTGTCGCGAATGGAGCGGATGTCGTGCATGGATCGTTCCCGTCATCCTGAGGTGCGCGCCAAAGGCGCGCCTCGAAGGATGCGGCCGAGGCGCCAGGACCGTCGCCCTTCGAGGCTCGCTTCGCTCGCACCTCAGGGTGACGGTCCTAACGGCCGAGTCGTGCAATGTCGAGAAAGAATCACTCCGCCGGCTTGGCTGCCGCGGCGGCGGCGCGGTCGCGGGCAAGCCGCCGCTCCACCATCCGCACCGACCAGATCGAGCCCTCGTAGAGGGCGACCAGCGGCAGCGCAAGCGACATCTGGCTCAAGACGTCGGGCGGGGTGAGGATGGCGGCGATCACGAAGGCGATGACGATGAAGTAGCGGCGCTTGGCCTTGAGCTGGTCGGAGGTGATGATGCCGACGCGGCCGAGCAGCGTCAGGATCACCGGCAGCTGGAAAGCGATGCCGAACGCCAGCATCAGCTTCATCATCAGCGCCAGATAATCCTCGACCTTCGGCAACAGCTCGATCGACGCCTGGCCCGGGCCGCCGAGCTGCTGCATGCTGAGCGAGAACCGCGCCAGCATCGGCCAGACCACGAAATAGACCACCATCGAGCCGACCAGGAAGAACACCGGCGTCGCGATCAGATACGGCAGAAACGCCTGCTTCTCGTTGCGATAGAGCCCCGGCGCCACGAACATGTAGATCTGCGTCGCGATCACCGGAAACGCGATGAAGGCGGCGCCGAACAGCGAGAGCTTGAGCTGCACGACGAAATATTCGAGCAAGCCGGTGTAGATGAATTTGGAATTCTCAGGCCCCGCCACCCAGATGTAGGGCCAGGTGAGCACATTGTAGATGTGCCGGGCGAAGAAGAAGCAGATGACGGCGGCGAGGAAGAAAGCCGCCAGCGCCTTGATCAGCCGCGAGCGCAGCTCGACCAGATGGTCCATCAAGGGCGCCTTGCTGGCCTCGATCTCCTTTTCTTCGTCTTCGCGGTTCATTCCGGGCGCCCTGTGCTGTCCGGCGGGGCGGCGGGCGCGGGCGGCTCCGCGCCGTGGTCGGCGGCGTCCGCTCCGGCAGGCTCAAGCGCGCTGCGCTCGACCGGGATTGCGGGCAAGGCCGGTTCGGCAGGCAAAGCCGTCTCGGCGGGCACGGCAGACTCGATCGCCGGCGCTTCAGCGTCCTGCGCCGGCAGTTCGCCGGGAACGGCTGGCTCGGCCTTTTGCTCCGGCGGGCGTGTGACGGCGCTTTCGACGCTCTTGCCCATGGCATCGAAGTCGCTGCGCACGTCCTTGAGCGGGTCGTAATTCTTGATGTCGTGCGCCATGTCGTCGACCTGTTTCTTGAGGTCGGCCATCTCGGCTTCGCGCATGGCTTCCTGGAACTGGTTCTGGAAATCGGCGGCCATGCCGCGGACTTTGCGCGTCCATTGTCCCATCGTGCGCATCACGCCGGGCAGTTCCTTGGGCCCGATCACGATCAGCGCCACGACGCCGATCAGAACGAACTCGGTCCAACTGATGTCGAACATGGAAATTCCGCCTCACCCCCGGCTGCGCCGCCGGTCAACATGCCTGGCGGGCCGCGGCGCTCGGCGCGAGGCCGTCAGGACGGCGCGGGCTAGACCTTGCTCTCGGAGCCGGCGCGCTGCTTGATGTCGGCCGTCGATTGATGGTCGATGGATTTGACCGGTACGTCGGACTTCGGCGCATCATCCGCCGTGTCCTCGTCGGCCATGCCCTTCTTGAAGGCTTTGATGCCTTTGGCAACGTCGCCCATCATGTCGGAAATCTTGCCGCGGCCACCGAACACCAGCAGCACCACGGCGCCGACGAGCAACCAATGCCAAATGCTAAACGAGCCCATGAATTCCTCCGTCCGCAGCGCCGCTCGCGCCCGCGGCATGGCAGCGATTTTAACGAGAACCTAGGCGTCGAGGGCGGCAAAAACAAGCACGCCGGGACGGCGCTGGAGCCGCAGGGCAACGCCGATCGCTCTTAACCTTATCCCGGCAAGCTTCCGATTGCTTGATCGGGCGACGGCCGCCTTTATTCCTCGCTGCGTCCGGCCGGCGGAACGAGGCCGAGATCGAGATCGCCAGGCTCGAGCGGGTCTTCGTCCTCACGCAATGCCGGATCGTCCGAGGGAACCGGCACGCTGAAGCCCGACGGCAGCGACGCCTCGATCAGCCCTGACCCCTTGAGCTCGTCGAGACCCGGCAAGTCGGTGAGCGCCTCAAGGCCGAAATGCGACAGGAACGCTTCGTTGGTTCCATAGGTCACCGGCCGGCCGGGCGCCTTGCGCCGCCCGCGCAGCCGGATCCAGCCGGTCTCCAGGAGCACGTCGAGCGTGCCTTTGGATGTCGTGACGCCGCGGATTTCCTCGATCTCGGCGCGCGTCACCGGCTGGTGATAGGCGACGATGGCGAGCGTTTCGATCGCGGCACGGGACAGTTTCCGCGTCACCACCGATTCATGGGTCAACAGCCAGGCGAGATCGCTCGCGGTGCGCAGCGTCCATTTGCCGGCGACGCGGACCAGATTGACGCCGCGCGGCGCGTATTCCTTCTGCAGTTGCATGAGCAAAGCGTGGGTATCCACCCCGGCCGGCAGGCGCGCGGCCAATGCTTTCTCGTCGAGCGGACCTTCGGCCGCAAACAACAGCGCTTCGAGGATGCGCAGCTCTTCGGCGCGCTCGTCCTGCGCACGTCCGCCGACAATGACCCGCATCTCCGCGACATTCGACATGGAGTCCCCCTCGCCTTTACCCATTCCCCGTTTCGGCGGCTAGGCCGCTTTCCTCCGTACGCTGACGCTTACGCACATAGAGCGGCGCGAACGCCGCATGCTGGTTCAGTTCCAGGTGGCCTTCCCGCACCAGTTCAAGCGTCGCCGCAAAGCTCGACGCCAAGACAGTCGCCTTCTGCGATGGATCGGTCAGATAGGCGGCGAGGTATTGGTCGAGCGGACTCCACTCCATGGAGAGGCCGATCAGCCGTTCCAGCGCCTCGCGCGCCTCGGCGAGCGACCACACCAGCCGCTTGGGCAGGCGCACATAGGCGCGCGCCTGGGTCTGCCGCCGCCCCGCATAGGCCGACAGCAGATCGTAGAGCGTTGCCGACCATTCGGGGCGCTTGATCTCGGCGATCGGCTCGGGCTGACCGCGCTGAAATACCTCACGGCCAAGCTGCGGCCGATCGAGCAATTGCTCGGCGACGTGGCGGATGACCTCCAGCCGCCGCAGGCGCTGGGCCAGGGCATTCGCCATGTCCTCGGCGGACAGCCCATCGGGCGCCGGCTGCTCCGGCAGCAGCAGCCGCGACTTGAGGTAGGCGAGCCACGCCGCCATCACCAGGTAGTCGGCGGCAAGCTCCAGGCGAAGCTTGCGCGCCGCCTCGATGAACGCGAGATACTGGTCGGCAAGCGCCAGGATCGAAATCTTGGCCAGGTCGACCTTTTGCTGGCGAGCGAGCGTCAGCAAAAGGTCGAGCGGGCCTTCGAAGCCTTCGACATCGACGACCAGCGCGGGCTCGTCGGACGCACGCTCCGGCAGTTCGCCTTCGAACTGCAAATCCTCGGCGTTCATGCAGTGCCCTCCGCGGGCTGCCAGATGCCGGCCAGTAGCGCGAGGAATTCGGCACGGCTTGCGGGCGCGTCGAGCGGCGCCGGCGGCCGCTTGGTCGCGAGCGCCAGGGCGGCACGTTGCGCTGCCTTGCCGGCCAGCACCGGCACCGCTTCGGCCACTGCGCGCATTTCCGGCATCTTGCCATTGCAATGCAGGATCATGTCGCAACCTGCTGCAATGGCTGCACTTGCGCGCTCGGCCAGCGAACCCGACAGGGCGCCCATGGAAATATCGTCGCTCATCAGCAGGCCTTCAAAGCCAATCGAATCACGAATCACGTCTCCCACTATAACGGGCGATGTGGTGGCCGGCGCCACTGGGTCAACGGCGCTGAACACAACATGCGCGGTCATCGCGAGCGGCAGGTCGCGGAGCGGGCGAAAAGCCGCAAAATCGGTGGCCTCCAGCGTCTCCCGATCGGCATTCACCACCGGCAGACGTTTATGGCTGTCGGACGTGGCGCGACCGTGGCCGGGAATGTGTTTGAGCACCGGCAGCACGCTACCCTCGACCAGCCCGCCGGCAATCGCGCGGGCGATGGCGGCGACCTTGTCGGGATCGTTGCCGTAGGCGCGGTCGCCGACCACCGGATCCGCGCCCGCGACCGGTACATCGGCGATCGGCAGGCAATCGACGTCAATGCGCAGGCATGAGAGATCGGCGGCAATCAGCCGAGCGCCGAGCCGCGCCGCAGCCAGCCCCGCCGCCCGGTCGCGATCGTAAAGGGCGCCGTAGGCGGCGCCGGGCGGATAACTCGGCCAGTGCGGCGGGCCGAGGCGCTGCACCCTGCCGCCCTCCTGATCGATCAGGACCGGGGCGTTGCGGCCGAGGGTGGCGCGGAACTCCTCGATCAAGCGTCGCAGCGGATCGGGGCCTGCGATGTTTCGGCTGAAGAGGATGAGCCCCCAGGGCTGCGCCTCGCGGAGAAACGCCCGTTCCCCATCCGTCAGCGCAGGGCCGGCAACGCCGGTGATGAAGGCCCGCATTACGGCGTGGTCCAAAAAATTGGCGGCCGGCTCTCCGAGACGATCATGCTCCGCTGAGGTCCTGCAGCCGCCCCATCGCTCCCAATCTGAAGCGAGCGCGCCCGGGCCGATTAGCCCGCGCGGCGCGGCACGGTCAAGCGCGCGGCCGCTATATCCCCTGAATGAGGCAGGTGCCGCCGGCAGCCTTGAGGCTCGTGCACACCTGAGCGGCTTCTTCGCGCGATCCGAACGGGCCGACGAGGGCGCGATAGAAGGTTCCCTTATCGCCGAGTTCGGCGCGACGGATGATCGGCGCCCGGCTGCCGAGCTGACCCGGGTATTTGGCGCGCAGCGAGCGGAATGCGGCCTGCGCCTCGGCTTCGCTACGCTGCGACGTCACCTGGACCGCATAGCCGCCCGTACTGGCCGCCGCTGGGGCAGACACCGGGCTGGGCGTTGTCGCAAGCGGAGCGGAACGCGGCTCGGTGCGTGCCATCTGCTGACGCGGCGGCGGAGGCTCGGACGCCCGCGCGTCTCCCGGTGCGGTCGGCACAAGCGATAGCGGCGCGCCCGTTCCGGTCCTGGTGTCGGGCGCAGGACCGGGTCTGGCTGCGGGTTGAGGCTGAGATGGATTGCTGACCCGCGCCGGGGGCAGCGGGCCCGCCGTTGCCACGTGCGCACTGCCGACCGCATCGGGCCGAATGCTCAATGTGTGGACCTTCTTCGGTTCTGTCGAAGGCGGAGCGGAAGCCTGCGCCGGCGGCGCCGCCGCAGGCGCCGGCGGCACGACCGAGGGGAGCGCTGCAGGGGGCGGAAAGGAAGATGCGGCGGGCGGCGGAGGAAATGGTGAGGCCCCGGTGGACGGTGGCGATATGGCTCCGGGCGCCGATTGCGACGCGACGACCGGTGTACCGCTCGCGGTCCCGGGGATGACGGGAATTGTTTGCACGACACGCGGCGCGGCATTCGGCGGCGGGACGTCGACCGGCTGCTCCTGGCGCGTCATCAGCTTTACGCCGGTATCTCCACTGCCCACGCCTGGCCGGCTCGACGGGTCGGCCTGCGCGTCGCCGTGGGCTGGATTGATCTTGATCGGGCCGTCCCCAGCTTTGATGATCGGCGGCAGGGTCGGCAGGATGGCGCCGCCGTAAACGGCCCGATAGGCGAAGACGCTCGCCGCGCCGCCGAAAAGCACCAGACCAACGACGGCCATAGCGATGATGCCGCGGCGCGGACGCGCGCGCGGCGGATTGTCATCGGCATACTCTTGCTCTGGCGCGAAATCCGACCGGCCGTCGGCGCGATCCGGCCACTGCTCGTCGTCCTCTTCCGCGTAATCGTCGTCGGATTGCGGCGCCAAGGACGGCAATTGACGACCGGCGCTACGGGGTGGCGGGACTTCGTCGCGATAGCGCGCGTCGTACCGCGACTCCTCGTCACCCGCGTCGCTGGAGCTCTGCGGCTGGTCCAAATATCGATCGCGGGGCGGCGGCACGATCTGATCGTCCTGGTCATATGCCGCATAATCGCCGCCCGGCAGATCCGGCTCGGCAAGCCGCGGCGCGACGTCGTCGTCCTCGTCGCGCGGCTGGACGTAGCGGTCATCCTCGCGTGGTTGCCGGTAGTGGTCTTCCTCATGCGCCGCCGGCTCGGCATAGTCGGGCTCGGCGGCCCATTGCATGTCCGGCGCGGCCGGCGATGCGGGTGCCAGTTCGGCAAACGTGTCTCTCGGATCGTGCCGGGTACGCGTAGTCCGGGACCGGGTCGGCTTGGCCAATCAGGCGGGCAAGCTCGGCGAGCGGATTGTATGCCGCATCCCGTCCGGACGAATTGTCGTCGTCACGCACCAGAGGATCGCGGCCGCGGTGAGCGCGGAAATTGTTATCGGCCATGGCTTTCGCCTCGCTGCAGGCGTTTACGCAATACTGAGCTTAAGTCCCCTACGAGCCCGCACCCGCTACGTCCCTGGCGGCAATCAGTGCGGACTAACGCATCTCGCTTGGCGCCTCGACCCCGAGCAAAGCGAGCCCCGACGCGAGCACAGTGACGACGCCCTGCACGAGCACGAGACGCGCCACAGTCAGTTCTCGATCATTCTGGATAATGAAGCGTAAATGTGACGCGCTGTTCCCTAGCGTATAAAGAGCATGAAACTCGCTCGCCAAGTCGTAGAGATAAAAGGCGATTCGGTGCGGTTCATGGGCGGCCGCTGCCGCTTCGACGACCCGCGGATAAAGCGCGATTTGCCGCATCAGAGCGATTTCCGCAGGGTCCGAGAGCCGATACAGGGATGCCCGTACGAGTTCGGCCGGCGCCGTGAAATCTTCCGGCAGGTCGGGAAAAACCGCCCGCGCGTTGCGGAAGATCGACCGGCCGCGGGCATGACCGTACTGGACGTAGAATACCGGGTTGTCGCGCGATTGCTCGATCACCTTGGCCAGATCGAAGTCGAGCGGCGCGTCATTCTTGCGGTACAGCATCATGAAACGAACCGGATCGCGCCCGACTTCATCCACCACGTCGCGAAGCGTGACAAACTCTCCCGACCGCTTCGACATTTTGACCGGCTCGCCGGCGCGCAACAGCTTCACAAGCTGCACGATCTTGACGTCGAGCGTCACGGCGCGGCCGCTCAGCGCCGCCACCGCCGCTTGCATGCGCTTGATGTAGCCGCCGTGATCGGCGCCCCAGACGTCGATCAGCGTGCGGAAGCCGCGGTCGAGTTTCGAGCGGTGATAGGCGATATCGGAAGCGAAATAGGTGTAGGAGCCATCGGATTTCTTCAGTGGACGATCGATATCGTCACCGAACTGTGTCGAGCGGAACAGGGTCTGCTCGCGATCCTCCCAATCGTCGACCGGCGCGCCCTTCGGCGGCGGCAAGCGGCCTTCGTAGACGAGGCCGCGCTGGCGTAGCCAATCGATCGTCTCCGCTACGCGATCGGTACCGTCATCGACCAGCGACCGTTCGGAAAAGAACACTTCGTGGCTGATATTGAGGGCGGCGAGATCGTCGCGGACGGCAGCCATCATCATCGCGATCGCTTTGGCGCGTACGACCGGCAGCCATTCAGCCTCCGGCTGTTTCCTCAATGCGTCGCCGCAGTGCGCGGCAAGCGCCGCACCCACGGGCTTGAGGTAATCGCCCGGGTAAAGTCCTTCCGGAATGGCGCCGATGGGTTCGCCCAATGCCTCGCGGTAGCGCAGGTAGGCCGAGCGCGCGAGCGCGTCGACCTGCGCGCCGGCATCGTTGACGTAGTACTCGCGGGTCACCCTGAAGCCGGTGAAGTCCAGGAGATTGGCCAGTGCATCGCCGAAGACGGCGCCGCGGCAATGGCCGACATGCATCGGCCCGGTGGGATTGCCCGAGACATATTCGACGTTGACCGGATCGCCTTGGCCGACGTCGCTTGCGCCGTATCGCGCGCCCAAGTGCACGGCGCCGCGCAGCGCATCGATCCAGGCTGCCGGTTTGAGCGTGATGTTGATGAAGCCCGGACCGGCGACGTCGACCTTGGCGATGAGGTCGTCGGCGCGCAGCTTTGCGGCGATGGCCTCGGCAAGCTCACGCGGTTTGCGGCCGGCCTCCTTGGCCAACACCATGGCGGCATTGGTCGCGATATCGCCGTGCGCCGGGTCGCGCGGCGGCTCGACCGTGACCCGCGACTGATCGGTGCCGGCCGGCAAATCGCCAGCGGCGATCAGTGCGTCGTTGGCGCTACCAACGCGCCCAAGAATTTCGGCGAAGATGTTCTTTGTGGCCATGAACATTCAGCAGGCACAGCGCCAGTGCGGCGCGCCGCGCGCCTAACGCAATTCCGGGGTCGAGTCAAAGAGCCGGGCGTGTTCGGCAAGCGCGTAGCGGTCGGTCATCCCGGCGATGAAATCGGCGATGCGGCGGGCGCACGCCGCCCCATCGAGGCCGTCCAGGCCCTCGCGCCATTCCGCCGGCAGGTCGTCGGGGTGCGCGCTGTAGCGGGCAAAAAGCGCGCGAACAACGCCGGCGGCCTCGTCCATGACCCGGCTGACGCGGGGGTGGCGGTACATCCGCGCCCGAAGGAACTCCTTGATGGCGCGTTCCGCCTCTCCGATCGCAGCCGAGAAGCCGGCGACCGCAGCTGCGGCCTGCCGCACATCGTCGGCCGCGCGCGGCGCAAGCGCCGCAAGCTTGCGGCCGGTTTCGGCAATGACGTCCTCGATCAGCATGCCGATCAGCCGACGGATCAATTCATGCACCAGGCGCCCGGCGTCGAGCCCCGGATAGGCCGCGCGGATCTCGCCGATGATGCGGCCCGGCAACGCAACACGGGCAATATCGTCAAGCCCGAACAGTTCGGCGCGCAGCCCGTCGTCGATATCGTGGGCGTCGTAGGCGATGTCGTCGGCGACGGCGGCGAGCTGCGCTTCGACGCTTGGAAAAGTCGATAACTGCAGATCCTGCAACCGCCCATAGCTCAGGATCGTTTCCGGAACCCCGTGCGTCCGGTAGCGGCCGAGCGGCTTGCCATCCCGGTCGATGAGCGGGCCGTTGTGCTTGACCAGACCCTCGAGCGTTTCCCAACTCAGGTTGAGGCCGTCGAAGTCCGGATACCGGCGTTCCAGCGCGGTGACGACGCGCAGGGTCTGCGCATTATGATCAAAACCGCCGAACGCCGCGAGGCACTCGTCGAGCGCCCGCTCGCCGGCATGGCCGAACGGCGGATGGCCGATATCGTGAGCCAGCGCCAGCGCCTCGGCGAGATCCTCATCGACGCGAAGCACACGGGCCAGCGCGCGCGATATCTGGGTCACTTCCAGGGTATGGGTGAGCCGGGTGCGATAGTGATCGCCCTCGTCGAACACGAACACCTGGGTCTTGTGCTTGAGGCGGCGGAACGCCGTGGCGTGGATGATGCGGTCGCAGTCGCGCCGGAACGCGGTCCGGCTTTTGCTCGGAGGTTCCGGATGCAGCCGGCCGCGGCTTTGGCCGGGATCGCACCCATAGGGGGCGCGGGATGTCGTTCCGTCGCTTCTCATCGGTCCGCCCGGCCGCATGCCATCGCGCCATCGCCAATTGACTGGCGCTGATTGACTGGCGCTGATTGACCTGGGCTTTTAGCGCACTTACCTATCGTATTGGCAATCGGTGCAATTTCCCGGAGCGGAGTCGACTATGGCGACCAGCGTCAACGTGACCGAGCGGGCGGCGCGGCGGATCGGCGAAATCCTGCGCCGGGAGCCGGCCGGGACCATGCTGCGCGTCTCCGTCGAGGGCGGCGGCTGCTCCGGCTTTCAGTACAAATTCGATACCGAAAGCAGCAGGGCGGCGGACGACATCGTCATCGAGAAGAGCGGCGCGACGGTGCTGATCGACCCGGTCTCGCTCAATTACCTGGCGGGCTCGGAAATCGACTTTGTCGACGACCTCATCGGCTCGTCCTTCAAGGTGAATAATCCCCAGGCCACGGCTTCGTGCGGCTGCGGAACGAGCTTCGCGCTGTGAAAGCCTGATCGCGAAAAGTGGTCCCCGGTTTCGGCTAGGACCATGCTTCCACTGAGATTGGGGCGTTAGCCCGTGCGGATCGCAACCTGGAACGTCAACTCGATCAAGCAACGCATTGATTCGGCGCGGACTTGGCTTGCCGAGCGGCAGCCCGACATCGTGTGTCTGCAGGAGACCAAGTGCGTCGACGATGGGTTTCCGCGACTGGAGTTCGAAGGGCTCGGCTACAACGTCGCCATTCACGGCCAAAAGACCTTCAACGGCGTCGCCATCCTGTCGAAGTTCAAATTCGACGAGGTGACGAGGGGACTGCCCGGCGACGATACCGACGATCATGCCCGGTTTATCGAGGCCGTGGTGTCGACGGCGCAGGGCGCGTTGCGGGTCGCCAGCATCTATCTGCCCAACGGCAATCCGCCGGAGACCGAGAAATACACCTACAAGATCGCCTGGATGAAGCGGCTGTCCGCCTACGCGCGCGAGCGGCTTGCGCTCGAGGAGCCGCTCATCATGGCCGGCGATTACAACGTCATTCCGGCCGCCGCCGACGCCAGGACGCCCAAGGCCTGGCTCAGCGATGCGTTATTCCTGCCGCGAACCCGCGACGAATATCGTGCCCTGGTCAACCTCGGCCTCACCGATGCGTTGCGCGCCACCAGCGACGATAACGGCCTCTATACCTTCTGGGATTACCAGGCCGGCGCCTGGCAGAAGAACAACGGCATCCGCATCGATCACCTGCTGCTGTCGCCGCCGGCGGCCGACCGGCTGACCGAAGTCGGCATCGACCGCCACGTGCGCAGCTGGGAGAAACCGTCCGACCACGTGCCGGTCTGGATCGATTTGGGCATCGAGGCGAATAGCTAGTCCCGGCGGCCCTTCAGCCAATCCTCGAGAAAAACCAGCGCCATCGCCCGCTCGTCGTCGCTGGCATGGTGAAAGGCGTTGTCGTAGACGGGCTTGACCCAGTTCTCGTCGGGCCCGGCGCAGTCGCGGCCCAGCGTCAGCCACATCAGGCCGCGCGCGGCCTGCCGCGGCACGTATCGTCCTTCGAACAAGATCTGGCCAAGCGCCGCTTCGGCGCGGCATTGGCCTTTGGTCGCGGCCAGCTGGAACCAGCGCGCCGCCTCATGCGGATCGCTCGGGATGCCGTCGAGATACATCTTGCCGAGCTCGTATTGCGCGTCGGCATCGCCGAAGTAGGTGGCCGGGTAATAGAACATCTCGTGGGCGCGAATCGCGTCCGCCTTGATCTTGGAATTGGCAATTCCGGTGAGATAGTAGCGGCCCAGCGCCACAAACGCATTGGCGACGATGCGCGCCTGCGGGGTGCCCGGTGTCTCGTCCGGATGGGTGTTGGCGATGTCGGTGAAATAGTTGAAGGCGCGCAATGCGTCTTGCGGCACGCCGTCGCCGACCGCGTACATCTGGCCGAGCTTCCACTGCGCCGCCGGCTGACCCCGGTCGGCCGCATATTGCAGCGCAGTCAACGCCGTGGCCTTTTCGCCGAGCTCAGGCGTGCGGTTGGTTGTTCGCAGCCCGTCGGTCGGCGCCAGCGCGGCGGTGGCGGGCGTCGTCGTGCCGTCGAAGGCGAAGGCCGGCTCGACCACAAGGTGGGCGGGACCCGATCCCGGCGCGACGGCGAAATACAGGCCGCCGGCGAGGCCGAGAACCATCGCGCTCGTGGTCAGCCGGGCGGAGCCGCTAAATATCCGCATAGCACGCTTTCTCGGCGGCCGCGCCCGGATGGGTGACCGCGCCGTAACGCGCCGAGCCCACCTGCTGGGCGTATTTCCAGAGATAGCCGGAGGTGAATTCGTCCGCTTTCGACTTCCACTGCTGGGCGCGGCTGGCGAGCTCGCTCTCGGACAGCTTGACGTTGAGCGTGCCCTTTTCGGCATCGAGCTCGATAATGTCGCCGTCGCGAATAAGCGCGATCGGACCGCCCACGGCAGCTTCGGGCCCGACGTGGCCGACGCACAGACCGCGCGTCGCGCCGGAGAAGCGGCCGTCGGTGATCAACGCCACCTTGCCGCCCATGCCCTGCCCGTACAGCGCCGCTGTGGTCGAAAGCATTTCGCGCATGCCGGGGCCGCCCTTTGGCCCCTCGTAGCGGATGACCAGCACGTCGCCTTCCCTATACGTCCTGTTCTTCACCGCTTCAAAGCAGGCTTCCTCGCCGTCGAAGCAACGCGCCGGCCCGGAGAAACGCAAGCCTTCCATCCCGGCAACCTTAACGATGGCGCCATCGGGCGCGAGATTACCTTTGAGGCCCACGACGCCGCCGGTCGGCAGGATTGGTCTATCGGCCGGGCGAACGACATCCTGGTCTTCGTTCCACTGCACCGATTTGAGGTTCTCGGCGATGGTGCGGCCGGTGACGGTGAGGCAATCGCCGTGAAGGAAGCCGTGATCGAGCAGCGTCTTCATCAGGAGTGGAACGCCGCCAGCTTCGAACATGTCTTTGGCGACATAGCGGCCGGACGGCTTCAAATCCGCGATATAAGGTGTTTTTTTCAGGATTTCGGCGACGTCGAACAGATCGAACTTGATCCCGCATTCATGCGCGATGGCCGGCAGGTGCAGTGCAGCATTGGTCGAGCCGCCGGTGGCCGCGACGACCGCCGCGGCATTCTCCAGGGCTTTGCGGGTGACGATGTCGCGCGGCCGGATATTCTTGACGATCAAGTCCATGATCATCTCGCCGGCCAGCATGCAGAACTTGTCGCGGATCTCGTAAGGCGCCGGCGCGCCGGCCGAATAGGGCAGCGCCAATCCGATCGCCTCGGATATCGTCGCCATGGTGTTGGCGGTGAACTGCGCGCCGCAGGCGCCGGCCGACGGGCAGGCGTTCTGCTCCAACGTCTCAAGATCGCCGTCCGACATGGCGCCGATCGAGTGCTTGCCGACCGCCTCGTAGACGTCCTGGATGGTAACCGGCTTGCCCTTGAAGGTGCCGGGCAGGATCGAGCCGCCATAGATGTAGATCGACGGCACGTTGAGCCGGCACATCGCCATCATCATGCCGGGTTGCGACTTGTCGCAGCCGGCAACCCCGATCAGCGCATCGTAGGAATGGCCGCGCACGGTCAATTCCACCGAGTTGGCAATCACTTCACGGGACGGCAGCGAAGCCTTCATGCCGCCGTGGCCCATGGCGATGCCATCGGTCACCGTAATGGTGCAGAACTCGCGCGCCGTGGCGCCCACCGCGGCGACCCCGCGCTTCACGGCCTGGGCCTGGCGCATCAGCGCGATATTGCAGGGCGCCGCTTCGTTCCAGCACGTGGCCACGCCGACGAAGGGCTGATGGATCTGCTCGCGGGTCAGCCCCATGGCGTAATAGAATGCCCGGTGCGGAGCCCGTTCTGGTCCCTCGGTGGCGTGTCGGCTTGGCAGCCGCACCTTCAAATCGCTCTTGGCGTCCATCGTACTCTACGGGCCTGACTGGCCCCCTCGCCCCAGCCTGTCCGACCAGCGGCGCTGACCGCCGTTGGATCGAAAGGCGCTTACGGCTTGCCTCAGCCGGTCGGCGGCCAAGCGTTTCGAAAAATCCTATGGCCAAAAAGCGGCGCTTGGGATGGCTGCAAGATGGCAAGTGGACAATGTTCGACAGCTGTTGCCGCGGAGACACAGATTCAAGCCCGCGGCGCTTATTTGTTAACTCACGATTTACCAGGAATGGCTGGGCCTGCGACGATGGGCCATGCCGAGACGACTGAGCCGAGCCTTTTTCCGACGCAGCGTGCATGAGGTCGCGCCCGATCTGATCGGCGTAACGCTGTTGTTTGATGGCGTGGGCGGCCGCATCGTCGAGGTCGAGGCCTATCATCATACCGATCCCGCAGCGCACAGTTTCCACGGCCCGACCGCGCGCAATGCCGTGATGTTCGGCCCCCCCGGCTATGCGTACGTCTATCGCTCCTACGGCATCCACTGGTGCCTGAATTTCGTCTGCGAGCCGAAAGGCTCCGCCGCCGCCGTTCTCATCCGCGCCCTCGAGCCGACCGTCGGGCTGCCGACCATGCGCCGGCGGCGCGGCACCGCGGATATCCGGTTACTTTGTTCAGGCCCCGGACGGCTCTGCGCGGCGCTCCGCATTACTGCGGCGCACAATGGTCTCGCGCTCGACGAACCACCGTTCGAGCTCTACGCGCGGACCGATGCGGTGGAGGTTGTGGCCGGAACGCGTATCGGCCTCACCAAGGCGATCGACAAACCCTGGCGTTACGGCCTCAAGGGCTCGCGCTTTGTCAGCAGGCCCTTCCCGCCGCCCGCTAGCTCGGCAGCCTGAACGCGGGATCGAAGCCGAGCTCCTGGCGGGCCCGGTCGATCAAGACCGTGCCGTCGTCGTCCGCAATATTGTAGATGCCCGATCGGCCGCGCGTGACCGCGAGCCGGGCCGCCTCGGCGGCGGCATCGACATGGAGCGGGGTTCGGCCGCCTGGTGTCGCGGTCCATGTGCCGGGCCCGTACAGGAGGCCGTAGCGCAGCACGATCGCCTCCATGCCGGACGCCAATACCTGCTGCTCCATGTCGGCGGCGCCGCGTACCGTGACGACGCGCGGCCCATCGGCAAGATTGAGCGGATCGGTCTCGGCATGGGGCTCCGGGCCGGGCGCGTAGGCGAACGCAATGCTCTGCACGATGAACCGCCGGGCCGCTGCGGCCAGCACGGCGGCGATCAAGTTGTGCGTGCCCTCGGTACGGATGCGGGCATTGCGCGGATAGGCGGCGGCGATCTGGGCCTGGTCGAGGACGCGCGGCAAGTCGGTCAGCTGGTGGATGACGACTTCCGGCCGCGCGGCGACCGCAGCGGCTTTGAGCGCGCCGACGTCGAACACGTCAACGACGGCGGCATGAACGCCCGCGGCTTCGAGCGCGAGCGCGGTCTCCTTGGTCCGCGTCAGGCCGGTGACCTCGTGGCCGTCGGCCAGAAGGAGCGGCGTCAGCCGCCGGCCAATCGCGCCGCTGGCGCCGGCGAGGAAAATTCTCACGCGATTGTCCTCATAGCGAAGCCTCAAGCCGCGCCAGCGCCTCGGCGATCTTGGCCTTGCGGGCCAACGCCTCCTCGCGCTTTTCCTTTTCTTCCTCGACCACTTCCTCCGGCGCGCGGGCAACGAAATTGGCATTGCCGAGCTTGCCATCGACGCGGGCGATGTCGGCGTCGGCCTTGGTCATCTCTTTCAGCAGCCGCGCGCGTTCGGCCGCAACATCGATCACGCCTTTGAGCGGCAGCGCCGCGACCTCGCCGCGCACGACCAGCTGCACCGCACCCTGGGGCACGGCGTCGGCGAACGAAATATCGGCGACGCGCGCCAGGCGCTGGACGAATTCCGACCAGTGCCGGGCCCGGATAATGGTCTGCGGCGAAGCGCCGGCCAGCACCAGCGGCAGCATGGTAGCGGGCGGAATATTCATTTCCATGCGGACCGAGCGGATCGCCGTGACCAGATCGACCACCCAGCCGATCTCGGCCTCGGCCACCGCATCATCGAGACCGTCGTGCGCCGGCCATGCTGTCGAGCGCCAGCATGTGATGGCGTGCCGCGCCCTGCTCGGCCGTGACCCGCCACAGCTCCTCGGTGACGAACGGCATGAACGGGTGCAGCAATTTCAAAATCTCATCGAGCGCCCAGGCGGCAGCCGCGCGCGTCTCGGTCTTGGCGGCGCCGTCGGGGCCGGTCAGCACCGGCTTGATCAATTCCAGATACCAGTCGCAGTATACGTTCCAGACGAAGCGGTAGATCGCAGCCGCCGCGTCGTTGAATTTATAGGCTTCGATGGCGGCCGTGACCTCCCTGCCCGTTTTGGCGGTCTCGTGCGCGATCCAGCGGTTGAGCATCTCCTTGACGTGGTGCGGATCGAAATCCGGATTGCGCGCGCAGCCGTTGATCTCGGCGAAGCGCGCCGCATTCCACAGCTTGGTCGCGAAATTGCGATAGCCCGCCACGCGCTCCGCCGACAGCTTGATGTCGCGGCCCTGCGCCGCCATGGCGGCGAGCGTGAAGCGCAGCGCGTCGGCGCCGTATTCGTCGATCACTTCCAGCGGGTCGATGACGTTGCCCTTCGACTTCGACATCTTCTGGCCGCTGGCGTCGCGCACCAGCGCGTGGATGTAGACGTCGTGGAACGGCACTTCTTTCATGAAATGCAGTCCCATCATCATCATCCGCGCCACCCAGAAGAAGATGATGTCGAAGCCGGTGACCAGCGTCGAGGTCGGGTAGAAGCGTTTGACCTCCGGGGTCTGGCCCGGCCAACCCAGCGTCGAGAACGGCCATAGCGCGGACGAAAACCAGGTATCGAGCACGTCGTCATCGCGGTGCAGATAGTCGTTGGCGAAGCGCGTGCGGCGTTCCTGGTCGGCGGCGATGTCGTGGCCGTCTTCGGCGGTGATCTCCTCGATTTCGGTATAATGCGCGAGCGCATCGGCGACGGCGTCATCCTCGGTCTCGGCGACGAAGATCTTGCCATCCGGCCCGTACCACGCCGGAATCTGATGACCCCACCAGATCTGGCGCGAAATGCACCACGGCTGGATGTTCTCCATCCAGTTGAAGAACGTCGCCTCCCATTGCGGCGGCACGAATACGGTCTTGCGCTCGCGCACCGCCGCGATCGCAGGCTGCGCCAGCGTCTTGGCGTCGACGTACCATTGGTCGGTGAGATACGGCTCGACCACCGCACCGGAGCGGTCGCCATGCGGCACCACGTGACTGGTGGGCTCGATTTTGTCGATCAGACCTCCCGCCTCCAGCCGCTCGATGATCTTCTTGCGCGCCACAAGGCGATCGAGGCCGTGCAGCGCCAGCGTTGCGTCAAGCTCAGGCGACGACTGCACGCCGTCGAGAAACGCCGCGTTGTCGTCGAGGTCGAGCCGGCCCTGCTCATCGAACACATTGATCAGCGGCAGATCATGCCGCCGGCCAACCTCGAAATCGTTGAAGTCGTGCGCCGGCGTGATCTTCACGGCGCCGGAGCCCTTTTCCGGATCCGCATAGGTGTCGGCGATGATCGGAATGCGGCGGCCGACCAGCGGCAGGATCGCGGTCTTGCCGATCAGGTGCTTCAGCCGCTCGTTGTCGGGATGCACCGCGACCGCGACGTCGCCCAGCATGGTCTCGGGCCGCGTCGTCGCCACGACGATGAATTCGTCGCTGCCTTCGATCGGATATCGGATGTGCCAGAGGCTGCCCTTGGTCTCGACCTGCACCACCTCGAGATCGGAAATGGCGGTCTTGAGTTTCGGGTCCCAATTGACCAGCCGCTTGTCCTTGTAGATCAGGCCGTCGCGATACAGCGCGACGAACACTTTCATGACCGCGCGCGACAGGCCTTCGTCCATGGTGAAGCGCTCGCGCGACCAGTCGCAGGACGCGCCGAGCCGCTTGAGCTGGCCGATGATGATGCCGCCGGATTCCGCCTTCCAGTCCCACACCCGCTTGATGAAGGCCTCGCGGCCCATCGCCCGGCTCGACGGCTCCTGATGCTCCATCAACTGGCGCTCGACCACCGCCTGAGTGGCGATGCCGGCGTGATCGGTGCCGGGCTGCCACAGCACGTCACGCCCTCGCATGCGCTCGAACCGGCACAGGATGTCCTGCAGCGTGTTGTTCAGCGCGTGGCCCATGTGCAGCGAGCCGGTCACGTTGGGCGGCGGGATGACGATGCAGAAGGGCGGCGCGCTGGCCCGCTCCGGGCGGCCGGCGCGGAATGCGCCGGCGGCTTCCCAGGCGGCATAAATGCGGCCTTCCACTGCGCCAGGCTGATAGCTCTTTTCGATCATTGCGGTTTCGCGTTCATGGATTTGCGGGGTAGAAAGCGCGCCCCGCATATGGTGTCAACGCCGACGCCGTGCCGCGCCTTCAGCCTCGAGCCAAACCGACGTGCCGTTGTCCCTGTCGACCTCTCTGCCAAAGCCGCGCGGCACCCCGACCCGGTCGATCATCCTGCTTGCGGTCGCGGGCTTCGCCAGCCAGGCCCAGGTGCGGGTGATGGATTCGCTCCTGCCGCAGATCGCCAACCGACTTCCACACCACCGTCGGCGCCGCCGCCGTGGTGGTCACCGCCTACGCCATCGCCCATGGCTCGATCCAACTGGTCATCGGCCCGGTCGGCGACCGGTTCGGCAAATACCGCACGGTCGCCCTGATGTGCGCCGTCGCGACGGTCCTGGTGGCGCTGTGCGGCCTGGCTTCGTCATTGCCGCAGCTAGCGCTCGCCCGATTGGCGACCGGTGCCGCTGGCGGTTGGATCATTCCGATCTCGATGGCCTATGTGGGCGACGTCACGCCCTATGAGCGCCGGCAGCCGATCCTGGGGCGCTATCTGACCGGACAGATCCTCGGCCAGCTCTCCGGCCAGGCGGCCGGCGGCGTGTTGGGGGACCTGATCGGCTGGCGCAATGTGTTCTTCGTTCTCGCCGCGGTATTTGCGCTGGCCACGGCCGGACTGCTGTTTGAGCTTTTCGCCAATCCCAGGACCCGCGAACCGAGCCATCCTAACGAGACCACGCGCGGGTTCATCGCCGATTATGCCGCCGTCCTGTCGAATCCGTTCGCCCGCATTGTCATTATCGCGGCCTTCGTCGAGAACGTGCTGGTCTGGGGCGCCTTCGCCTATATTGGCGCGCATCTGCGCCTGCACTTCGGCATCAGTTTCACGCTGATCGGCTTGAGCGTCGGCTGCTTCGGCATTGGCGGGCTCATCTACGCGGCCATGGTCAAGCTGTTCGTTTATCGGCTTGGCCAGGTTCGTCTTGCGGTGGCCGGGGGCTTCGCTCTTGCGGCGGGCTATGTCGTGCTTGCTCTCGCACCAGTCTGGTGGCTGGCGCCGGCCGCGACGATTTTGATCGGACTGGGCTTCTACATGCTGCACAACACCTTGCAGACCAACGCCACGCAGATGACGCCGCAAGCCCGTGGCACGGCCGTCGCCATCTTCTCTTCGGCAATCTTTGTCGGACAGACGGTCGGCGTCGGCTTAGGCGCGCTCGTGATCGACCGGCTCGGCGCGGTACCGCTGTTTCTCGGCAGCGCGTTCGCGTTGCCGTTCGTCGCCGTCTGGTTCGCCGGTCGATTGTCGCGGCGCGATAAGTTTACGTGAAGCCCGCGGCGCGGTTACAGCGCCAACCCGAACGTTTCGCTCAAGCCGCGATGGCCGGGCTTGGTAACGATGAGCGCGCGGCCTTCGCGCATCCGCTCGAGCCAGCCGAGATCGAAGCAGCGCTGCGCCAGCGCCGCACCGACGCTGCCGCCGAGATGCGGCTGCCGCTCGGTCCAATCCAGACACGGCCGGCAGAAGATCCGCCGCCGGCTGCGCGCCGCCACAAGATCGATGCCGAACCTTTCGAAGAACGCCAGCCCTGAATCGGTCACCTCGCCGGCTTCGTCAGCCAGCGTGACGTGGCCGTGCGCGCACAACGCCTCGGTGAGGCCGACGCCGAGCTTGCCGGCGAAGTGGTCGTAGCAGGTGCGCGCGGTGCGCATTGCGTCGTCGAGCTTCGATGGCGGCCGGTGGCGCGGCGGGGCATCGGCGGCCACCGCCATGATGCCCTCGAGCATTTCGGCGACGCGGTGCGTGGCGATGCGGTAGTAGCGATGCCGTCCCTGCTTGACGCAGGCGACCAGCCGGCCGTCGGCGAGCTTGCCGAGGTGGCCGCTGGTGGTCTGCGCCGACACGCCCGCCGCATGAACGAGTTCGCCGGCGGTGAGCGCGCGGCCGCCCATCAGCGCGGCCAGAATATTGGCGCGCGCCGGATCGCCGACCAGCGCCGCAACTTCTGCCATCCGGACATCTGCGGTCATCGGAGCTCCCTTTGTAACGTCCCACCCCAAAGCCTTCACCAGCAAATGTAGTGTCTTCAAATCGGGTGGCCACCCGCGAATGCTTCGGCCACGGTCGAAGTATCGGAGCTTGAGGCTCGCTCGCCCGCACCTCATTTGCAGGTTCGACATTCATGCGGAGGCCAACAGTGACCATGACCCTTTCTCCGGCTCGCCAGCGCGCGGCGTACCCCACCCCGCTGATTCTGCTGACCATGTCGCTCGGCGTGCTGGTGGCCCAGATCGACACCTCGGTCGTCAACCTTGCCGTCAAGCAGATCGGCGCCGGCCTCGATGCCGGCGTCACCACGCTGCAATGGGTCGTTGACGCGTACAATCTGATCTACGCGAGCCTGCTCCTGACCGCCGGTACGCTCGCCGACCTGTTCGGCCGGCGTCGTATCTTCGCCCTCGGCATTGGCCTGTTCACCCTCGGCTCGCTGGTCTGCGGGCTGGCCCCGAATGCGTCGGTGCTGGTCGCCGGCCGCGCCATTGCGGGGCTCGGCGCGGCTTTCGAAGTGCCGACCTCGCTTGCCATCCTCACCGTCGCCTATCCCGACACCAAGGAGCGCACATGGGCCTTGGGGCTATGGGCGAGCTGCAACGGCTTGGCCTTTGTCATCGGCCCGACCCTCGGCGGCGTGCTGGTCGACGCCGCGGGCTGGCGCAGCATTTTCTTGCTGATCATCCCGCTCTGCGTCGCGACGCTGGCGCTGACCGGCATGGCGGTGCCGGAATCGAAGGACCCGAAAGGCCGCCGGCTCGACCTGCCAGGCCAGGCCCTTGCCATCGTCACGCTCGGGGCGCTGTCGCTCGCGGTCATCGAAGGGCCGCGCTGGGGTTGGGGCTCGATCGGCAGCGTCCTGTCGTTTGCGACTTCGCTCGCCGCCGCGGCGCTGTTCCTGAGGCGCCAGGCCGACGATGGTGCGCTGGTGCCGTTGCCGATGTTCAAGAACCGCGCATTCTCGGCGAGCCTCGGCGTGGCCGCGGCCATGACCTTCGGCATGTACGCGATGCTGTTTTTGACGCCGCTCTATCTGCAAACCGCGCGCGGCGACGGCGCCCTTCTGGCCGGCATCGAACTGCTGCCGATGTCGGTTGCCTTCGTGATCGTCTCGCAACTTTCCGGCAGGATCGCCAACGCCTTCGGCCCGCGGCTGCCGATGACCGCCGGCATGACCATGATGGGGACCGGCCTGTTCTTGCTGGCGCTGCTGCCGGTGATCGACAGCCTCTTCCTGGTTGAGGCGGCCCTCCTGGTGATCGGCTGCGGCCTTGGCCTCAATACGGCTCCGGTGAATGCCGTCGCGGTCGCCAACGTACCTGCGGCGCGCTCCGGCACCGCCTCAGGCCTGGTCAATACCGCGCGCATGGTCGGCGCCACGCTCGGCGTCGCCGTCCTCGGCGCGGTGTTTGGCATGTTCGCAGGCGGCGTCGGCGATGGCAGCCATATCGCCGCGGCACTGACGCCCGCTTATATCGGCGGCGGCATCGGCGAAATGATCGGCGCCGTGGCGGCCTTCAGGTTCATCCGCCAAGAACTCGTTGCGTCAGCCGTCAAGGCGATGACAGCCTAGACCTTGACCAGCGGCACCTTGGGAACGGTACCGCGCCGCGGCGGCGTGTCGTCGCCCGGGCCTGACGGCGGCCGGCGCCGCGGCGACGCGCGACGCTTCTTGGCACGGCGCGGCTCGGGCAGCTTTTCCGCCCGCGGCGTGATCGGGCCCTCGGGATATTCGAAGGTGAGCTTGCTGTTGCCGGTCTCATCGGTGCTGACGATGACGCGCACGTGGCCGCCCGACTTCAGACGCCCGAACAATACCTCGTCGGCGAGCGGCTTCTTGATGTGCTCCTGGATCACCCGCGCCATCGGCCGGGCGCCCATGAGCTCGTCGTAGCCGTTGGCGATCAGCCATGTCGCCGCTTCGTCGCTCAGCTCGATCGTAACGTCGCGATCGGCCAGCTGCGCCTCGAGCTGCAGCACGAACTTCTCGACGACCATCGCGATGACTTCCTGCGACAGGTGCGCGAAGGTGATGATGGCGTCGAGCCGGTTACGGAATTCCGGCGCGAACATGCGATTGATGGCCTCCATGTCGTCGCCCTCGCGCTTGGTGCGCGTGAAGCCGAACGCCGCACGCGCCATGTCGGCGGCACCGGCATTGGTGGTCATGATCAGGATGACGTTGCGGAAGTCGACCTGCTTGCCGTTGTGATCGGTCAGCTTGCCGTGGTCCATGATCTGTAAGAGCACGTTGAACAGATCCGGGTGGGCCTTCTCGATTTCGTCGAGCAGCAGCACGCAATGCGGATGCTGGTCGACGCCGTCGGTCAAGAGTCCGCCCTGGTCGAACCCGACATAGCCGGGCGGCGCGCCGATGAGCCGCGATACGGTATGGCGCTCCATGTATTCCGACATGTCGAAGCGGATGATCTCGACGCCGAGCGTGGCGGCGAGTTGCCGGGCCACTTCGGTCTTGCCGACGCCGGTCGGACCGGAGAACAGATAGCAGCCGATCGGCTTCTCGGGCTCGCGCAGCCCGGCGCGGGCGAGCTTGATCGAAGCCGACAGCGCCTCGATCGCCTTGTTCTGGCCGTAGACGACCCGCTTGAGCGTCGCATCGAGGTGCTGCAGCACCTCGGCATCGTCCTTCGACACCGCCTTCGGCGGAATCCGGGCCATCGTGGCGATGGTGGTTTCGATCTCCTTGATGCCGATGGTGCGCTTGCGCCGGCTTTCCGGCAGCAGCATCTGCGCGGCGCCCAACTCGTCGATCACGTCGATGGCCTTGTCGGGCAGCTTGCGGTCGTGGATGTAGCGCGCCGACAGCTCGACCGCGGCTTTGATCGCCTCGTTGGTGTACCGGAGCTTGTGATACTCCTCGAAATAGGGCTTCAGGCCCTTGAGGATTTCGATGGCGTCCGGGATGGTCGGCTCGTTGACGTCGATCTTCTGGAAGCGCCGCACCAGCGCCCGATCCTTTTCGAAATACTGGCGGTATTCCTTGTAGGTGGTCGAGCCGATGCAGCGCACCGTGCCGGACGACAATGCCGGCTTCAGCAGGTTCGATGCATCCATCGCGCCGCCGGAGGTGGCGCCGGCGCCGATCACGGTGTGAATCTCGTCGATGAACAGGATGGCGCCGGGGTAGGCTTCCAGCTCCTTGATGACCTGCTTCAGGCGCTCTTCGAAGTCGCCGCGATAGCGCGTGCCGGCGAGCAGCGTGCCCATGTCAAGCGCGAACACCGTGGCGTTGCGCAACACGTCCGGCACCTCGCCGTGGACGATGCGCCGCGCCAGCCCTTCGGCGATCGCGGTCTTGCCGACGCCGGCGTCGCCGACGAACAGCGGGTTGTTCTTCGACCGGCGGCACAGCACCTGGATGGTGCGGCTGATCTCGGAGTCGCGCCCGATCAGCGGGTCGATCTTGCCGTCGCGCGCCTTCTTGTTGAGGTTGACGCAATAGGCGTCGAGCGCGTCGCCCTTCTTCTTCTGCTCGTCGCCGGATTTGCTGTCGTTCTCCTCGTCGGCGCCGCGCACCGGGCGCGCCTCGGACATGCCCGGCCGCTTGGCGATGCCGTGGCTGATGTAATTGACCGCGTCGTAGCGGGTCATGTCCTGCTCCTGCAGGAAATAGGCGGCGTGGCTCTCGCGCTCGGCGAAAATGGCGACCAGCACGTTGGCGCCCGTCACCTCCTCGCGCCCGGACGACTGGACGTGGATCACCGCGCGCTGAATGACGCGCTGGAACCCGGCGGTCGGCTTGGAATCCTCGGCGCCGTCGGTGACCAGATTGTCGAGCTCCGACTCGAGATAAGCCACCAGGCTGCGACGCAGCTTCTCGAGATCGACGTTGCAGGCCCGCATCACCGCCGCCGCATCCTGATCCTCGATCAGGGCCAGCAGCAGGTGCTCCAGGGTCGCATATTCGTGGTGGCGCTCGTTGGCGAGCGCCAGTGCCCGATGAAGCGACTGTTCAAGGCTGCGCGAGAAAGTTGGCATTTCCTGTTCTCTTCACTTGTATTGGACAATTCCCCCAGGAATCACTTCTTTTCCATGATGCACTGCAAAGGATGCTGATGTTTGCGGGCAAAGTCCATAACCTGCGTCACTTTGGTCTCGGCCACCTCATAGGTGAATACCCCACATTCGCCGATGCCATGCTGGTGCACATGCATCATGATCCGATGCGCCGTCTCGGCGTCCTTATTGAAGAACCGCTCCAGGACATGGACCACGAACTCCATCGGCGTGTAGTCGTCGTTGAGCAACAGTACCCGGTAGAGGTTCGGCCGTTTGGTCTGCGGCTTCGTCTTGGTAATGACCGCCGTGCCCGGACCGTTTGGGTCGCCCTTGCGCTTGCGGTCGTCGTCCGCCAGTCGGATCGGTTGGGCGGAATTAACGTCATTCGGCGGCATTGCTTCGTCCGTCTTCCGGATTTGTCGTTCCTGCGATCACTTGCCTGTGGTTGCTGGCCGAAGGCCCTCACCCTCGGTGATCCCGACACACTATCATAAGGGCTGCGGGGCCGGCGTTCCAGGTCGATAGCGACCCGTCGATCGCAGAGCGGCGCCGCATCCCTGGCGCCGTCATACCCGGATGCCAGGCTACCGATGCCAGACCTTGAGCGGTCGCTCGCAATGCAATTGCGGACAAATCGCGGCACGGTCATGCCCGTTCACTGCCTCGTTCATCGTGCCGCCAGGCAGTGCGTCTAACATCGCAACAGCCCCGCAACGACCCCATGGCAACTCGCCATCGGGTCATTCGATCCCGACTATTTCGCTCGCAAAAGCCGTGCCGAAAACAAGCAAACGCGTGATTGGTCGCAATCGGCGACTCGGGTATTTATCAGCGCGGCTGCGATAGGAGGTGACTGATGGTCGAATCGGGGCGCCACGCCAAGCTTGTGCGCGACATCGAGCAGCCGCCATTTCCGGATGACGACGCCCAGAACACGCCATCGGCCGACAAGCGAGCCGCCTACGCGCTTGAGCACATCGCATTTCGCGTCGGCAAGATCGAAGAAAGCGTGGCGAAAATCGCCGCGGCCATCCAGGCCATCTTATCGAAGAGATGACATTCTCGAGCGGCGACCCTGCATGAAGCGGCGCCGCAGGTTGCGGCGTTCGGGCCGCTTACCGGCTAACGAAAAATCCAAGAGGCCCCGCCGAGCCGGTGGGGCTTATTTTGCGGACCGCGTTGGCGCCGCACTCACTTCATCGACGACACCTTCGCGATGGCACCCTCGAACGGCTTGTACGCCTCTTTGGCGAGGTCGGCGTAAAGCTCGCCGAGCTTGGTGGCTTCGGCGACGAAATCCTCATAGGACGATTTCAGGTATTCGCTCTGGATTTCGAAAGCCTTGTCGAGGCTTTTCACGCCCATGAGCTTTTCCCATGCGGCGGCCGATCCTTCGACCGACTTCTTGGAGTAATCCGCGACCTCGACCATGATGGCCTGGGCGCTCTTGCTCCATGTGCCGAACGAGCTCAGCGCCATGTCCATATTGTCTTTGCCAAACTTGTGCATGTCTTCGGTGGTCATAAGAATCCTTCCGGCCGCGCGCGCTGCCTGTTGGTGGGGTTGCATTCCGACGCCCGGTTGCCTTGAAAAGGCCGTTCCGGGCGGCGATGATGATTATAGTGCACTGCACAAAAACCGCAACTGCCGGGTGACCGCAGTGCACAATAAAGTTGCTTTATCGGGGTTGCCGGCACTTTCGGCAGCGCAACGGGGGACTTAACGCTTTCGCAACGGCGTTCGCCTAGCGTGCTTGACCGTGTCGTTTCTGTAACGACCGGTCAGGAGTCGGGGACGCTGCCTGCCGCGCCGAACAAGCTGCCGGAGATAAGCCGGCCAGGCGCGAGGCAAGTCCAGGGAGTAGACAGGGGTGAGCCTCGACCGAGGCTCCGCGGGTTCAGGGACGGGGTGTATAATGGCATGGGTGCCTTCTGAAGCCCGCAATGGGCTGCGCTTTTGCGTGTTTGGTCTGGCCGCGGTTTCGGCGGCCCTTGTCATCACCAGCGGCGCCGCCGACGCGCGCTACCATCGCCGCCTTCGCGTCCATTACGTTCAGTCCGTACACCGCGAGGCTCGCGTCCATCATCACGCCCGTGCCGAGGACTACTCGCCGCCGACCGGGTCGATCATCGTCGATGGCAACAGCGGCGAGGTCTTGCAGGCCTCGAACCCCGACGCGTTGCGCCATCCGGCCTCGCTGACCAAGATCATGACGCTCTACCTGCTGTTCGAGCGGCTTGATGCCGGCAAGATGAAGCTCGATTCCCAGCTTAAGGTCTCCCAGCACGCGGCCGAGCAGGATCCGACAAAACTTGAGCTCAAGCCCGGCCAGTCCATCGTGGTCGAGGACGCGATCAAGGGCGTTGTCACGCGGTCGGCGAACGACGCCGCCGTCGTCATTGCCGAGAACCTTGCCGGCAGCGAGGACGAGTTCGCCAGGCTGATGACGCAGAAAGCCCATGCCCTGGGCATGGCCCACACCACCTACGTGAATGCTTCCGGGCTGCCCGACGACGACCAGATCACCACGGCGCGCGACCAGGCCCTGCTGGGCCGGGCCATCCAGGAGCGCTTTCCCCAATATTACAAATACTTCTCGACGCGCTCGTTCGTCTATCACGGCGAGGCCATCGGCAATCACGACCATCTGCTCACCGAGGTCCAAGGGGTCGACGGCATCAAGACCGGCTTCACCCGGGCCTCCGGCTTCAATCTCGTAACCTCGCTGCATCGCGACGGCCGTTATCTTGTCGGTGTCGTGCTCGGCGGGCGGTCCGCAGGGGAGCGCGACGCGCATATGCGCGAGCTTCTCAGCGAACATTTCAAGGAAGCCTCACTCAAGCGCACCGCACCCGTGATCGCCGAGCGGGACGCACGGCACGACGAAGCGCAGCCGGTCGCTTTCGCCAAGGTAGCGATGTCGTCGCACGCCGACCCGGCCCCGACCGCGGCGGCGAAACCACGCATCGCGGCCGGCTCGAGCGATCCCATCCAACCCCTGCTAGTGAGGACCATTTCGTACCGGACCGCACCGGTGGAGACAGCACCGCTCGCGCCCATGCCGATGCTGATGTCGGTCCCGACAGCAGCTGCGCTGCCGGCGGTTGCTCCGCAGCCCGCGGTCCATGTGCAGCCGTCGACACTGCAGGCTCAAGCTCAGGCTCAAGCTCAAGCTCAAGCCCAGGCCCAGGCCCAGGCCAAAGCCCAGGCCCAAGCCAAGCCGCCGCAGGCCGAGACACCGCGCGTGGTCGTCGCATCGGCCGACCCGGCTGCGACTGCGGCGGCCGTTGCGGAAACGCCGTACCCGCCTCTCCGCAGATCGAAAAAGCCGATTCCGCAATGACGGGCGCCGCCAAATCCGCGGCGGCCAAAGCCGAGATTCCGGATTCCGAGCCGGCGAGCGCAGTCCGCACCCGCGGCGGCTGGCTGATCCAGATCGGGGCGTATGACGGCGAAGGCGAAGCGAAGCAGCACTTGAGCGATGCGCAGATCAAAGCGCATGCCAAGCTCGCGGCTGCCGATCCGTTCACCGAACGCGTGCAGAAGGGCGACAAGGCGCTGTATCGCGCGCGCTTCGCCGGCTTCGACAAGGCTACCGCCGAGGCGGCGTGCAAAGAGCTCAAGCGCAATGACTTCGACTGCATGGCGCTGAAGAACTAACAAGACCCGGCAAACGGGTCAGGACGAAACAGGCGCGTTGATCACGGACAGGAGGCCAGGCGAGAGGATGCGTTTGGAGTACCTCAGCGATGGCGGTGAAGAAGAACGTCCTTAGCTTCGTTGACGCGGGCCGCAAGATACGTCGACCCCCCTTGGTCGGGATGCAGTTTCTTCATCAAGGAACGGTGCGCCCGACCGATGTCCTGCGCGCTCGCCCCGGGCTGCAGGCCAAGGATCTGATAAGCCTCCTGTTCAGTCATTTTGCTGCCGCGCGCCGCGCTCCTGCCGGCGCCCGCTGCCGCATCACTCTGCGCGTGCTCACGCCAGCCGGGCTGCCTGCGGTCAAGATACGCTGCCAGTAGATCGCGGCTGTCGCCGTCGATCTGGCTGAGCAGGCCGATCAGGGTCGCCGGATCGAGATCATCGACCGAGGCGCCGTCATGCGGTCCGGCCAGAATGCGCCCGCGCATGGCGCCGCTGTCGTGATCAAGCTCCATTTCGAGGAAGGCGGTGCGCACGCGCGACACCCGGCCGGGGCTTTTCCGGGTACGACCCGCAAAGCTCGCCGGCCACAGCGTGATCCAGCCGAGCAGGCCGAGGCCGACCGCCCCGACCGTAATGGCCGGGCCGATCTCACCCCGAAACAGCAAAAACGCGGCAAACAGTAACGCCGCGCCGCCTCCCATGGCCCGCAAAAGCTTTGCCGCCTGCTTCGGGTCCGCTTTCGAGAAAGCGTTCATGGCCCATAGCAGCAGGATGAGAACGGCAGCGCCGAAGATCAACGGCATGGCTATTTCAGCTGCTCCAGCAGCCTGACCGCGCCGGCGCTTTGGCGCTGTTTCAGATCGGCGAGCGCCTTCATTCCGCCGGCCGCATAGGCTGCGGCTGCGCGCAGCAACTCGCTCAATTCGTGAGCCGCGCCGGGCGCAAAGCGGCAATAGGCGCCTCTGGTCAGGCGGGCGATGTCGCGGAACGCCCGCTCGCAGATTGGATCGTAGCCCTCCTGGAACATGAAGGCCGCCACATTGCGCAGTCCAAGCTCGCCGGCGCCGGTGCACAAATCGTCCAGCGCCTCCTCCATCGCATCGCCGACGAATACCAGCGTACCGACCTTCGCCTTATCGTTCTCGCGGCGGGCATGAGCGAGAACCTTGCCGATCTGGGTGTGTCCGCCGCGGCAATCGATGCGCGACATCAGCGCGCCCAGCCGTTCCGGCTCGGCAATCCACGACGAGGCCCGACACTCCGCCAGCCCCCGATAATAGACCAGTTGGATGTCGAGCCCGCCGATGGCAGCGGTTTCGCGGAACATTTCGGCCTGTAGCCGGCACGCGGTATCCCAAGTCGGCTGACGGCTCATGGTGGCGTCGAGGGCGAAGATCAGGCGGCCGCGCTTGCCCGGCGCGGCGGCCGGGCCGAGCGCATTGACGCGGTCAAGGAACGCGTCGATTTCGGCACGCCCGGTGGCGGCCGCAGCCTTGTCGGCAGCGCGGTCGCGCTCCGCCGAATGAGCCGGCGCCGGCGCGCGGTCAGACCGGTCTTTGCTCATCGAATAGACTTTCGCGGCGAGCTTGGGGTCTTATGGCAACGGCCATAAAGTGGCGCTGCGGGCCAAGGCGCGCAATGGCCGGCGCGTCAGCCGCCCAAACCGCCCCCAATCAGTCGGCGAGGAGATCGTGGGTTTCGAGCGGTTTCGCGCTGGCGGCTGCCCATTCGGCCCGTGCGGCGACGCGCCGCCGGCCACGCTCATCGATCGGCAGCTTCAAGGCATCGATCAGGCTTTTCACTTCGTCGCGGGCGGTCTCGTGCGACAGCGTCGGCCGCACGCCGAGCGTATCTTCGTCGATATCGTCGAGCGCGGTCAGCCCGCGCGGGAAGAACTCGCGGTAGACCACCCGTTCGGCAAAGCCGTCGATGGAGCGGAAGCCGAGCTGCCTGGCCAGTTCATAAACGCCCGCCCCGACCAGCCGCTTGTTGCGCGAACCCAATGCCGAGAGGCGGTTGCGCACGACGATCCAGTCGGTCAATCCGCCATCGACCAGCCGGCGCTGCCGGCGCGCCTCCCGGACCATTTCGGCATAGTGGCTCACGCCAGTCACCGCGAAAGTGGTCGAATCGACCGAGCCAAGCACGTCGAAATCGACAAAGCTGTCGTTGAGCGGGGTGATCAGCGTGTCGGCCATCGAGTGCGCCAGCCGCATCAAATAGGAATCGGAACCCGGCGTGTCGATGACGACGAAGTCGTGGCTGTTCTCGACCGCACCGATCGCTTCGGCGAACGCGGCGAATTCCTGCGCCTCGATCTCGTCGAGCCGAAGCCCAAAGCCGCGGGCGACACAATAATGGGCGGGATTTTCGAGTTTGACGCCGGCGCGTTCGGCCCACTGCCGCCGATTCTCGATATAATGGGTGAAGCTTTTTTGGCGAGAATCGAGGTCGATGGTGGCGACACGCTGACCGGCCTGCAGCAGCGCAACAGCGACATGCATGGCCGTGGTGGATTTTCCCGAGCCGCCTTTTTCGTTACCGAGGACGATGACGTGCGCCGAAAGCGGTTTGCCGACGTCAACCTGCATCAACATGGTAACGCAACCCCAAGCGTAGCTGACACTTCTCTCCGGCTTGCAAGGCTTACGGTCAAGATACAGCATTGGCCTCGACAAGTTAATCATTAACCACGAAACGCGCGCACGAAGCTGCGCACTGTGCTCGCGCCGCAACGCCGACGGCATGCCGATGGTCAAGAAGCTTACCGAGGAAAAACGTCAACCCCGTGTCATACGCGGCTTGCCTGCACTCAAACGCGCCATCGCGGAATTCCGCGCGCGGCGGCAAACGATCGCGTTGGTGCCGACCATGGGTGCGCTTCACGCCGGGCATCTTGCGTTGGTGCGCGCGGCCAAGCGTCGCGCCAGTCGTGTCATCGTTTCGATCTTCGTCAATCCGACCCAGTTCGCGCCGCACGAGGACTTGAAAAGTTATCCGCGGACTTTTGCGGCGGATCTGGCGGCGCTGGCCGAGCTTAAGGTCGATCTGGTCTGGGCGCCCGCCGTGACGATCATGTACCCGCAAGGCTTTGCCACGCGGATCGTGCCGGCAGGACCCGCCGAGGCCGGCCTCGAAGATGCCTTCAGGCCGCATTTTTTCGCCGGCGTGGCAACGGTCGTCGCCAAGCTGTTCATACAATGCGAGCCCGACGTCGCGGTGTTCGGCGAAAAGGACTATCAGCAGCTCATGGTCGTGACGCAACTTGCGCACGATCTCGATCTGGGGACCCGCGTCGTCGGCGTGCCGATCGTTCGCGAAGCCGATGGGCTCGCGCTGTCGTCGCGCAACCGCTACCTGTCGCCGAATGAGCGCGCCGTGGCGCCGGTGCTGCACCGCGCGCTCGCCGCATGCGCCTCAGCGCTCGCCGCCGGAAAGCCGATTGCGGCGACGCTCCGCCGCGGCCGCGCCGCGATCGCGCGCTCAGGATTTGCGCTCGACTATCTCGAAGCGCGCCACGCCGAGACGCTGGCGCCTGTCGCCGCAATAACGCAGGAGCCGGTCCGGCTGCTGGTCGCCGCGCGGATCGGCAAGACGCGACTGATCGACAATGTCGCGGTGTAAGACCCAGGTGACGGCCCGACCTAGGCGGCCGGCTTCATCGGGTCCCTGACGTTGGGGAAGGTCTCGAACTCGGTATTCCAGAGCTGGCCGTCGATCTTCTCGACCTTGCGGATGTAGACGTTGCCGACGATGTCGCGGGTGTTGGGGTCGATGGAGATCGGACCGCGTGGGCTCTCCCAGGCCATGCCCTTCATCGCCGCGATCAGGGTGTCGCCGTCGGCGTTGCCGCCGGTTTTCTTGAGCGCCTCGTAAATGAGGTGCATGCCGTCATAACCGCCGAGCGAAACGAAATCCGGACGGAAACCGTTCGCCTTTTGGATTGCCGCCGCATAGGCCTTGTTGAGTGCCGAATCGTGGGACGCGGAATACAGCCCCGCGGTGATCATGCCGATCATCTGGTCGCCCATGTCGTTGAGGCTGTCGTCGGTGGTCAGGTCGCCCGGACCGATGATCTTGATGCCGGACTTGGCCAGCCCGCGCTCGGCAAACTGCTTGGCGAAAACGGGCGCCTGAGTGCCGGGAAAATAGATGAATGCAGTGTCCGGGTTGAGATCCGCGATACGCTGCAGGAACGGGGCGAAATCCGGATTGGCGAGCGGGATGCGGATCGACTCGGCAATCTGGCCGCCGACCTGGGTGAAGCGGGTCTTGAACGCGGTCTCCGCTTCGATGCCCGGCGCCCATTCGTTGACCAGGGTGACGACCCGCTTGCTGCCGTTCTTGAACGCCCATTCGGCCATGATCCACGACTGTGGACTGAGAATGAAGCCGGCGCGCACGAAGTAGGGTGACTTTGTCGTCGTGATCGAGGCGCCCGAACTCATCACCAGGGCGACCTTCTTGACCTCGGTCACCAGCGGCGCGACGGCGAGCGCGGTCGGCGTGATGCCGATGCCGATAATGTCGACTTTGTCGTTGACGATCATGTCCTGGATGATGCGGTGCGCGGTATCGCCGACGCCGCCATCGTCGCGCATGGTGAGTTCGATCTTGCGCCCGGCGACCGTATCGCCGTTCTGCTGCATGAACAGCGTAATCGCGGCCTTGAGCTGCCGGCCGACGGCGTTGAAGCCGGCACCGGTCATCGGCAAACTCATGCCGATCTTCAAGGTCGTATCCGCGGCGGCGGGACGGGCCAACACGCCGCCGGCAGCCGCGGCGGCCACGCCCTTCAGCAAGGTTCTGCGCAACATTTTTCGTTCCTCCCTGATTTCCTTGCCAATCCTTCGCGCGGCCCGCTTCGGCGAAGGACGGGCGGAGCCTTATGCCGGTTCGAGATGCGGAATTTCCGGCCGCTCGCCCTGCGCCTTGCCGCTAATCGGCGGCCGCGGCAACGACGCCACGCCCTTCTCCATGATGAAGGTATGCTCGAGCGAATACCACGGCGGTTTGACGTCGGGCGATCCGGCGCGGCTGTCGTCGTGGCGGACGTAATGGCCGATCAGTTTACGGGTAACCCCGAACTGCACATCGGTTTCGATATGCTCGTCCTCGGGGTCGTAGAGCTGCGAGATCAGCGTCTTGAAGCCGGTCTTGTAGACCAGGAAGTGCAGGTGCGACGGACGCATATTGTGCCGGCCTGCCGCGCGCAGCAGCGCGCCGACCGGGCCGTCGATCGGGATCGGATAGCCGGCCGGCTTCACGCTGCGAAAGCTGATGTGCCCGTCCTTGTCGGTCGTGAACTTGCCGCGGAGATTCATGTCGGCCTGGATCGGATCCTGGTTCTCGTAGAAGCCCTCCGGCGACGACTGCCATATATCCACCTCGGCGCCTTCGATCGGGTGGCCGCCGGCGTCGCGGAACCAGGCATCGACAAACAGCACGGGACCGGGCGTCGGCGAGCGTACGATGGAGCCGCCGTTCCCGGTCGGCGGCGAATCCATGCGCCAGAACGGCCCCAACATGTTCGCATCGGTCTCGGTCTTGCCGTTGTCGCCGTTGTTGATGAGACAGATCAGCGACGACAGTCCCAGCGAGCCCGCCATCAACACCGCTTCGTTATGGGTTTCGTTGGAATTCTTGCCGATCGCCACGATGTAAGCCATGGCGGCGTGGAATTCCTGCTCGGTCAGTCTGACGTCTCGGGCGAATTCATGCAGATGGCGAATGAGGGCGGCCAGGATCTCGCGCAATCGCGGGTTCTTGGTTCGCGCATATTCGTCGAGCACGGCCTTGGTAACGTCCTTCTCGCTGTCAATAATCATCGCTTTCTCCGCAACGGTCTTTGGCCCGCGCATGAGCTTGTCCGAAAACCACATCCCCGTTTCGGGATCATGCACTGCTGGCTTGGCGGCGGAGCTTACGTGATCACCATGGGGCGCGCCATGCGGCAACAGGCCCGGTTGGGGCGCGATCGGCTCACATCAAGCCGAGTTCGCGCAGCTCGCGCCGCAGCTTCTCCGGCATGGCCGCGGCACCCGGCGCCGCTTGGGCGAGGTCGGCCGGGGCGTCCACCGCCGGCAGGTAGCGCCAGCCTTGAAAGGCCCGATACGGCCGCGGCGCGACCAAAACGACTTTGCGGTCGAGCACAATCCCGCAGCGCCCGACGCCATCCTTGTCGCGGAACGGCCTGACGTCGCGGATCAGCTGGCGGCACATGATCTCGCCGCGGATGACCCAGAATAACGAGCCGCCGGCAGTCAGCTCCCCGGCGCGCTTCGGCACCATGCGCGTGCGGTGGATATGTTCAGGCTTTTCACCGCGTTTGCGCTTTTCCTTGAGCTTTTGCTTGATCCAGTCCTCGAGGTCGCGAACCGAATCGGCACCGACGCAAAGCTTGATAAGATGCAGGGGCATGGAGGCACTTTATCGCGAGGCGGCGGGTTCGATCACCATGATCTCGGCGCCTTCCACAACTTGAGCGCCGGTCGCGGCGGGAACCTTCGTCACGACGCCGGCGAACGGCGCGCGCAGCGTATGCTCCATCTTCATCGCTTCGATCACGGCGAGACGTTGGCCGGCGCTCACGTGATCGCCGACAGCGGCAAGGATCTCCAGCACTTTGCCGTGCATCGGCGCCTTGACGACGCCGTCGCCGCTGCCAGCGTCCACCGCCGGGGCGGCGAAGTCCTTGATTCGTACCCGGGTCTGGCGACCGTGGCGCAAGACGTAAGCTTCGCCGCCCGCCATGAACACCTGCGCGTCGCTCGCCGGCTCACTGTCGTCGATCATGACCCGCATGCCGTCGCGGCCGTAGCTGACGATGGCAAGCGCGCTCGCGCCATCGACCACGACCGGAATGCCGAGCGCGCGCCCGCCGCCAAGTTGAAAACCGTCGCGGGCTGCCCACGGCGAATAGGCTTCGGCCGGCTCTTCATCGGAATTCGCGTCGGCATTGGGCAGCGCACCGTTGTGGTCGCCGGCCAGCAAATGCGCGACCCCCAGTGCCGCAGCCGCGCGATCGGCGCCATGCGGAACCGCACCGAGCGCCGCGAGGTTGCGGTCGATGAATCCGGTATCGACCCGGCCTTGCCGGAAATCGCTCGCCCGACACAGCGCCGCGAGAAAGCCGACATTGCTCCGCGGTCCGGCAATGACCGTGTGGTCCAACGCCGCCGCGAGCCGCTCCAGTGCAGCCTCGCGGCTTTGCGCGTGAGCGATGACCTTGGCGATCATCGCATCGTAGAACGGCGTAACCTCGTCGCCGGTCTCAACGCCGCTGTCGACGCGGATATCCTTCGGCAATTCCAGTGCGACGATGCGGCCGGGTGACGGCAGAAAGCCGCTCTCGGGATCCTCGGCGTAGACGCGCGCCTCGATGGCGTGGCCTTCGATGCGGACCTCCGGCTGCTTGAACGTGAGCCTTTCGCCGGCGGCAACGCGGAATTGCCACTCCACCAGGTCGAGACCCGTGACCGCCTCGGTGACCGGATGCTCGACCTGGAGCCGCGTATTCATCTCGATGAACCAAAAGGCGTCGGCCCGCAGGCCGCGCGTGCCGTCGGCGATAAATTCGACCGTGCCGGCGCCGACATAACCGACAGCTGTTGCCGCTTGCACCGCCGCGGCGCCCATTTGCACCCGCAACTCTTCCGTCATGCCCGGCGCCGGGGCCTCCTCGATCACCTTCTGATGCCGGCGCTGCAGGGAGCAATCGCGCTCGCCGAGATAAATGACGTTGCCGTGGGCGTCGGCAAAAATCTGGAACTCGATATGGCGCGGCGCCGCCACGTATTTTTCGATCAAGACCCGGCTGCTGCCGAACGCCGCTTCGCTCTCACGGCCGGCGCCTTCGAGAGCCGCTTCGAATTCGGCATGCTTTTCGACGCGGCGCAGACCGCGTCCGCCGCCCCCCGCAGCCGGCTTGATCAGCACCGGATAGCCGATCTCGTAGGCTTTCTCCTTGAGGAATTTCGCGTCCTGACGATCGCCGTGATAGCCGGGAACCACCGGAACGCCGGCCTTCTCCATGAGCGCCTTGGCACGATCCTTAAGCCCCATGGCGCTGATCGCCTCGGCCGGCGGTCCGACGAAGGCGAATCCGGCCCGTCGGCAGGCCAGCGCGAAATCGGCGTTCTCCGACAAAAAGCCGTAACCGGGGTGGATGCATTCGGCGCCGGCCTTGCCGGCGACATCGATCAGCCGATCGATCGACAGATAGCTGTCGCGAGGCTCCGCCGGCCCGATCCAATGCGCCTCGTCGCACAGGCGGGTATGCAAGGCTCCCGCATCCGCCGCCGAATAGACGGCGATCGTGCGCAGCCCCAACCGCTTGGCGGTACGGGCGATGCGACAGGCGATCTCGCCACGGTTGGCGATGAGAACCGAGCCGAACATGTGGCGAGACTTTAGCGGGCGCGCGGCCGCGCGTCAGCGCCACGACCCTGGCAAAGCAATCACTTCACTGCGGCGCGAACGGATTGAGTTGAACCGGCGTCGCCCCGCCGGGTGCGAAGTTCGCGGCTGGCGGCGCGGCCGCGGCGGCCTGCGGCGGCGGCGAGGCGGGCGCGGGCGTCCAGACCGGATCGACCTGCGCCTCGGTCGCCGGGGGCGGCGGGGCGGGAGCGGCAGCCGCTTGCGCCGGCGGCGGATTGCCGGGCTGCTTGCGCTGCCGGCGCTCCGCGGTTGGAGCGACCGCGGGCGGATTGGGATTCGCCGTGGCCGCAGCCGGCGCGCCGGTCGATGCCTTTCCGCCGGGCTCGGGATTTATAATGCTCACGGCCGGGATCGATGCCGCCGTGGGAAAATCGATATTGACCATCTTGTGCGGCGGCGGCTCGGCCGCCGGTGTCGCGGCGGCAGCCGGCCCGGGCGTCGCATCCGCCACCGCGGCATTGGGCGGCTGCGCCCACACCATCAAATAGCGCTCAAGATAGTGGCCGAGCGTTCCATCGCGGAGGTTGGCGCGCACCTGGCTCGGGTCGTGCAGAACGTCGAGCGCCTTGCAGTCACGGCTGGTACAGCCATCGCGCACCATGAGCGCGTGCGCCAGGAAACCGAAACGGTCAGCCTCAATCGCGCGGCGCAGCGACAGCACCATCGGGTCGATAGGGGTACCGCCGGCCTTGACGTAGGCGGCCATGTCCGAAAGCAGCGCGAGCCGCGTCACCGCATAGGACGTGGCGCTCGCCACGGTCTCCGGTGAGGCGAACAGCGCTTTTTCGCATGCTGCCTCGATGCCCTCGCCGGTCACGGCGTCGAGACAGGCGAGCGGCGAACCGGGCGCCAGCCCCCGCGTGGCCAGTTCCTGGGCGCGCATTTCGAGGGCGCGGCGGTCGGCATCATGATCGACGACGGGCGGACGGTGCAGCAGCGCCCAGGCCATCGCCGCGCCGAAAATCGCGCCGAACGCCACGGCGCCGGCGCCCGCAACAGTGACCAATGCCGCGCTTCCCGTTTTGGGATCAAAGCCCGCCATCAACGTGCCTCCCTGACGGACGCGGACGCCCCACCGCGCGTGCGCCGGAGTATGGCGCAGCGGTATCGCCGACGCCACCCCTTGACCGATGCGAAAGATTTGCCGGTCGCGATCAGTGCTCGAGTTCGAGCTGGCTTTCCTTGGCGACGCGCTCAAACGCCTCGCCGGGATTTTTGATGCGATATTGATAGTCGTCGCCATCGGACGGCAGCAACCTGACGACCTCGTAGCTGCCGCTGGCACCCGGCCGGCTGATGGGGCTCGACGTATAAAATACGCTTTGACCCACACGATATTTGTGCGCGCGCGCCGCCGCGCGCGCCATGACCTGGACGACGCTGACGGTGGCGATGTTGACGGCTGTGTTTGCCTCAGGATTCGCAGCCGACCGGCGCGCGGGAGCCTTGCGGGCCGGTGCTTTGCGGGCTGAGGTTTTGCGAACCGGGGCCTTGCGAACTGCTCCATTCCGACTCGGCTTCGCCGGACGACTGTTTTTCACTGAACGTTTATTCATGGAACCAACTATAGCATTCAAATCATTGGCGGAGCAAAGAATATCGTGATGAGCCATGCGCTTTGCCAGGAGCTCTCAAGTCGTATGCTTAAAGCAAAAAAATAATATGTATTTCATACAGATGATTGAGAAACTTCGACCGTTGACACAGGTCTGAAGGCTAGGCCCGGCGCTGCCAGCGGCCGTTCTCGTCGGCCTGCCAATAAGTGACCTCAAACCCTGCGGCTTTGGCTTCGGACCAGCGGCTGCGCGCAGCCTCGACGGCGTCCGGATCTTCGCCGTCGAATAGCAGGACCAGGCGCTGGTAGGACGTCGCGTCGCCGGGCATGCCGGCCCCCTCGACGAGGAAGCGCACGCCGGCGCCGTTGGGATTATCCTCGTTGACCGTGAGCAGAATAGGCTGCTCGGCGACCTCACTGTCGCGCCAGGTGCCGTGCGGCAGAAACGCGTCGTCGCGCCACGTCCACAGGTGGGCATCAAGCATGTCGATGCGTTCGTCCGAGGATGCCTGGACCACGACACGCCAGCCCCGCTCGAGCGATCTTTGCAGCAGCGACGGCAGGACCTGCTCAAGCGCCTGCCCTTTCATGTGGTAGAAAAGGACCTCGGTCATTTCGGCTGCCGTCTGGCCCCGGTGCTGCGCCACGGCGCGAGCCGTCGCCCCATCAGCGCTCGTAGTAATCCTCGACCAGCCGATCGAGCAACCGTACGCCCCAGCCGGAACCCCAGCTCTTGTTGACGTCGGTCTGCGGCGAGCCCATTGCGGTACCGGCAATATCGAGATGCGCCCACGGCGTCTTGTTGACAAAGCGCTGCAGCAATTGCGCCGCGGTGATCGCGCCGGCCCAGCGCCCGCCGGTATTTTTCATGTCGGCGAATTTCGATTCGATCATCTTGTCGTATTCGGCGCCGAGCGGCATGCGCCAAACCCGTTCGCCGGTCGCCTCGCCGGCTTTGCTCAAACGTTCGGCAAGCTTGTCGTCGTTCGAGAACATGCCGGCATATTCCTGACCCAACGCGACAATGATGGCGCCGGTCAGCGTCGCCAGGTTGATCATGAATTTCGGTTTGAAGCGCTTGTTGACGTAATGCAGCACGTCGGCCAGCACGAGGCGGCCCTCGGCGTCGGTGTTGATGATTTCGATGGTTTGCCCCGACATCGTGGTGACGATATCGCCCGGCCGCTGCGCCTTGCCGTCGGGCATGTTTTCGACCAGGCCGATGGCGCCCACCGCGTTGACCTTGGCCTTGCGCGCGGCCAGCGCCTGCATGAGCCCGACCACGCAAGCGGCGCCCGCCATATCGCCCTTCATGTCCTCCATGCCCTGGGCCGGCTTGATCGAGATGCCGCCGGTATCGAAGCAGACGCCCTTGCCGATGAACGCCACCGGAGCGACGTCGCGCTTGGTGCCGTTCCAGCGCATGACGACCAGCCGCGAGTCGTGGGCCGAGCCCTGTCCGACGCCGAGCAGCGCACCCATGCCGAGCTTCTTCATGGCCGGCACATCGAGTATCTCGACATTGACGCCGAGCTTTCCCAGGCTCGACGTCCGGCGCGCGAATTCGCCGGGATAGAGCACGTTCGCCGGCTCGTTGACGAGATCGCGCGCCAGCACCACGCCATCGGCGATGGCGGCGGCCTGTGTCCAGGCTTTTTCCGCCGCGGCGGCGTTGGCGCAGGCGAAATTGACTTCAAGCTTTTTCGGCCGCTGGTCATCGTCTTTGCGCTTGGTCTTGTAGCGCTCGAATGTGTAGGCCCGCAGCCGCGCGCCAAGCACCAGGTCCGCCACCTGTTCGCCCTTGAGCGTGCCGGAGCCGAATTCGGCGCAGATCGTCGCCTCGGCCGCCACCGCGGGCACTTTGCCCATGGCGATGCCGCCAAGCTTGACCACGTCCTTGCTCTTGAGCTCGCTGTCCTTCCCGGCGCCGATCACGACCAGGCGCGGCACGTTGAGGCCGGACGGCGCCACGATCTCGAGAGCGGAGCCGTTTTTGCCGGTGAAGTGGTCCGCCGCAGCGGCGCGACGGATGAGATCCGCAACCGGGGCTAGCGCCTTCTGGGTCGATGGCCCGAATTTCAGGTTCTCGCCGCAGAACGTAATGAGAACCCCACGCAGGTGCGCGAAGGAGGTAAAGCCGAGCTTTGGCGCGTCGGGCATTGTTGCGGTCCTTTGGCCGGTCCCTGGTCCTTTGCGGCACCGACATATGAACCGGCCCGCCGAATCATGCAAAGCGCCATTTTCCGGATGCCGCCCCGGGCCTGCGGCAGCGTCGCGATCGCCGCTATTAACCGATTGCTATACATGTTCAATCCGGCTGCCTTTGGGTTGCCTTGGCGCAGCCATTTTGTAAATGCATGAAAGGACTTGCGTTGGGGGAGATCGGCTCGCGCCGCGGTGTGGCGCCGGGGGGCCGATGCGGCCTTTGGCTGGGCCGTAAGCGGGGGATGTTGAGTCCGATGGGGTCGATCGGCCGCTACGTGTTTCGCACCACCATGGTCGCGTTCGCGATCGCGCTCGTCAGCTTGACGGTGGTGATCTGGTTCACCCAGGCGATGCGCGACTTCGATCTGATCACCAGTCAACGGCAGACGTTGTTCGTCTTTGTCGGCATCACCGGTCTCATCATACCGCTCCTGGTCATGATGATCGCTCCGATCGCGCTGGTGATGGCCGCGGCTCACGTTCTCAACAAGCTGAGCGCGGATTCCGAAATCATCGTGATGAATGCGGCGGGCATTTCGCCATGGCGTTTGCTCTGGCCGCTGATGGCGACGGGCATTGCGGTTTCCCTTCTGGTCGGCGCCATCGCCGCCTATGTTTCGCCGATCAGCTTGCGTCAGCTGCGCGACTGGGGGGCGCAGGTCCGCGCCGACATCCTCACGAACATCGTGCAGCCCGGCCGCTTCACCACCGTGAGCGGCACTTTGACGTTCCATATCGCCGATCGACGGCCGAACGGCCTCCTGGTCGGCATCTTCGTCGACGATGGGCGCGATCCGAAAGAACACTCGACCTATCTGGCCGAACAGGGTGAGATTGTGAAAAATGATCTCGGCTCGTTCCTGGTCATGGAAGGCGGCAGCATTCAACGCATCGAGGTCGGCGAGCGCGATCCGCGCTTCGTGACCTTCGATCGCTATGCTTTCGATCTGTCGAAATTCACCTCAGGCCCGCAGAACGCCGTCTATACTGTGCGCGAAAAGTACCTGTGGGAGCTCATGTGGCCGCGACCCGATGATGCGCTCTACCTGGCGCAGCCGGATCAATACCGCTCGGAATTGTACGATCGCCTGGCCGCGCCGCTCTATCCGTTGACGTTCATCATCTTGGCGTACGCCTTCCTCGGTCCGCCGCAGACCACGCGACAAAGCCGCACGCTGGCGCTGCTGGCCATGGCCGGCGCGGTTGGGCTGCTTCGTCTCGTCGGCTTTATCAGCGTCGTGGTCGGGGTGCGCGTGCCGAGCATGCTCGCGGTGCAATATGTCGCGCTGTTCGGCGCGATGGCCGCGGGCTTGTGGCAAATCTCGCGAGGCCGGGCGATCGAGCCTGCCGCCGCGGTGTTGCGAGTCGCCACCGCCGTCGGCGAACGCATCGCGCGCGCGACGGCGAGTTGAGGAGCGGCTGATGGTCGTCACCGGCACGCTCTCGCGCTACTTCGGCATGCGTTTTCTCAGCGCCGTGGTCGGCTCGTTTATCGGCGTGGTGCTGCTTGCCGGCATGATCGACTTCGTCGAGTTGATGCGCCGCGGCGCCGATTGGCCCCACGCCACGCCGTGGATGCTTGCCAAAATCTCGATGTTCCGCGTGCCGCAACTCACCGAGCGCATCATGCCGTTCTCGGTCCTGGTCGGGGCGATGTCGTGCTATCTGACGCTGTCGCGCCGCCTGGAACTGGTGGTCGCCCGCTCGGCCGGGATGTCGGCCTGGCAGTTCGTGGCGCCGGCGGTGATCGCGGCGCTGCTGTTCGGCGCCGTCGCCACCACCGTCTATAACCCGATCTCGGCAACCCTGCAGGAGCGCTCGAAGCGGCTCGAAGCCGAAGTGGTGGGCGACGTGCCGTCGGCTTTGCAGGAGAGCACCAGCGGCTTTTGGGTGCGCCAGAAGAGCGCCGACGGCACCGCCATCATCAACGCCAAATCCAGTCGCGAACAGGGCGCCAATCTCGGCAACATCAGCGTCTTCGCCTTCGACAGCGCCGGGCATTTCCAGAAGCGCATCGAAGCGAAGAGCGCCGCCCTCGAGCAGGGCTTCTGGCGGCTCGACGACGTGCGCGTCTACGCCAGCGGCAGCCCGCTCGAGATCGTCGATACCTACCGGCTGCCGACCAACCTGACGCTCGAGCAAGTCCGCGAAAGCTTCGCGACACCCGAAACGGTGCCGTTCTGGCAATTGCCGACCTATATCGAAATGGCGGACCGGGCCGGACTCGGGGCCGCCGGCTACCGTCTGCAATATCAACAGCTGCTGGCCCGGCCTTTCCTGCTTGCCGCCATGGTATTGCTGGCCGCCTCGGTGAGCTTGCGGTTTTTCCGCTTCGGCGGCGTGCAGAAGATGGTCCTGAGCGGCATCTCCGCGGGCTTCTTGCTGTTCGTGCTGTCGAAGATCACCGAGGACATGAGCAAATCGGAGCTGATGTCGCCGGTGGCGGCGGCATGGACGCCGGTTCTGGTCGGCGGTCTCACGGGATTTGTTGCGTTGTTGTACCAGGAGGACGGGTAGTGGCGCGTGCGACCGGCCCTGTTCGTTCCGGCCTCGACGTTGGCAGGCGACTGGGCGCGATTTTTTTTGCCGTGGCGTTCGCCGTCGGCTGCTGCCTCGCGCCGATGCGCGTGTCGGCGCAGTCCGTGGGCAACCTATTGCATTTCCCGCAGCGCCCGGTGCCGCCGAAGCCGCCGGCGCAGCCGGCCAACCAGCCGATGCTCGTGCAGGCGACCGAGATCAGGTACGACTACACGAACAATACCGTCTCGGCCGCCGGCAACGTGCAAATCTACTATAACGGCGCGACCATCGAAGCCGACGAGGTGATCTACGATCAGAAGACGAAGCGCTTGCGGGCGCAGGGCAATGTCAGGCTGACCGAGGCCGACGGCAAGATCACGTACGGCCAGGTCATCGACCTCACCGACGACTATCGCGACGGCTTCGTCGATTCGCTCCGCCTCGAGACCCCCGACGACACCCATTTCGCCGCGGCGCGGGCCGACCGCTCGCAGGGCAATTACACGGTCATGGAGAACGGCGTCTATACGGCGTGCGAGGCCTGCGCCAACGATCCGAAGAAGCCGCCGCTGTGGCAGGTCAAGGCCGCCCGCATCATCCACGATCAAAACGAGAAGATGCTCTACTTCGAGGATGCGCGCATCGAATTTTTCGGCGTGCCGCTGGCGTGGGTGCCGTTCATGTCGGCGCCCGATCCGACCGTCAAGCGCAAGAGCGGATTCCTCTTTCCCGGGTTATCGACCACGACCCAGTACGGCTTCGGGGTCAAGGTCCCCTACTACTGGGCGCTGGCGCCGAACTACGACGTCACGATGTCGGCGATGGAGACCACAAAGCAGGGCGTGCTGTTTCAGGGCGCCTGGCGCCACCGCCTGCTGGATGGAGCATACTCGATCCAGGCTGCGGGTATTTTCCAGCAGGACCCGGGCTATTTTGCCGGTCGTGACGGCGTCGACAGTCCGACCGCCAATAATTTTCGCGGCTCGGTCGAGACCAGAGGTCAATTCGCGATCAACGATAAGTGGGTGTGGGGTTGGACCGGCACGCTTGTGACCGATCCGCTGTTCTTTCAGGACTACGGCCTCGGACAATTCGCCGCCTCGGCCTACGATCCGTTCTTGACCAGCATCGCCGCCACGGCGGTTTCGCAGGTCTATCTGACCGGCGCCGGCGACCGCAGTTATTTCGATATCCGCTCGATTTATTACTACGGCCTGTCGGAGCAGGATGTGCAGAAGCAGCTGCCCATCATTCATCCGGTGCTCGATTACTCGAACGTGGTGGGGCAGCAGGTGATGGGCGGCGAGCTGAGCTACAAGATCAATCTGACCAGCCTCACCCGGCAGCAGGCCAACTTCGACCCCATCAGCCAGGCCGCCGTCAACACCGGATTTTGCAACTCCAACACCGCCGACACCGCCGTCCTGATCCCGTCCAACTGCCTGCTGCGCGGCATACCCGGCGACTATAACCGCTTCTCCGCCGAGACCGACTGGCGCAGCACCGTGGTCACCAGCAGCGGCATGCAGTTCACCCCCTTCCTTCAGCTGCGGGGCGATTTCGCTTCGCTCTATGTTGACAACCAACCCGGAGTCTCGAACTACATTGCTCCCGGCCAGAGCGAGCTTGCCCGCATCATGCCGACGGCCGGCGTCGAGTATCGCTACCCGTTCGTCGACATTGAGCCATGGGGTACGCAGACGATCGAACCGATCGCCCAACTCATCCTGCGTCCGAATGAACCCGACATCGGCAAATTCCCCAACGAAGACGCCCAAAGCCTGGTCTTCGACGACAGCGACTTGTTCAAAATCGACAAGTTCTCCGGTTGGGATCGTGTCGAAGGCGGCAGCCGCGTCAATGCCGGCTTCCAGTACACCGCTCAGGTCAACCAGGCCGGCTCGGTCAATGTGTTGTTCGGCCAGTCGTATCAGATCTTCGGCACCAATTCGTTCGCGGCGGGAGTGGCCGATATCACGAATACCGGACTGGACAGCGGTCTCGACAAGAAGATTTCCGACTATGTCGGACGCGTCACCTATCAGCCGAACGAAATCTATTCGTTTACCGCGCGCGGGCGCTTCGATCAGCAGACCTTCGCGGTGCAACGGCTCGAGCTGGAAAGCCGCGCCAATTTCGATCGCTGGACCCTGCAGTTGCTGTACGGCAACTACGCCCCGCAGCCTGAACTCGGCTTTCTGTTCCGCCGGCAGGGCGTTCTCACCGGCGCCTCGGTCAAGTTGACGCAGAATTGGATCGTCCTGGCCTCTGCCCGCTACGATCTGTACGCTCACGAATTCAACCAGTCGCGGATCGGGCTGGGCTATACCGACGATTGCTTCCTGCTCTCGCTGAACTGGCTGACGGGATATACCTATAACGGGACGACGACGCCGGTGAAGGACAACACGGTCATGCTGCAGTTCAGCTTGCGCACGCTGGGGCCGGACGCCTTATCGCCGGTCGGCGCCGCGTTCTAAATTTCGCCGTGAGTTGGTAGCATCGATTTTGTGGGGGAGGAGCAGGCGGCGATCCGTCGCCCCGAGTGCCGCCGGCGGGCCGCGGGAGAGGAAGAATGAGGAACAGGTGATGGCGCAACTTTCGCAGGGCATCCCTTGGCGGTTGCTCGCCGCCGCCGCGTTGGCGGCGACGATGCTGCCGGCCGCGCCTTCTGCCGGCCAGGCGCAGGAGGTCGTGCTGATGGTCAACGGCGAACCGATCACCGCGCTCGATATCGCGCACCGTACCAAGTTCATGCAAATGAGCAGCAACAAGGTGCCGCCGCGTCAAGAGGTGATCGACGATCTTATCAATGAAACCCTGGAAATCCGCGAGGCCAGCCGGTTCGGCATCGACGTGCCCAGTTCGGAAGTCGACAATTCCTTCGCCAGTGTCGGCAACCGCATGGGGGCCGATCCGCAGAAGCTGACGGAAATTCTGGACAAGGGCGGCGCCAGCGCCGACACCCTCAAGCACAAGCTGAAAGCCCAGTTGGCATGGGGCGCCCTGGTGCGCGGCCGCTTCAAGGCAAGCCTGGAAATTGCCGACAAGGACATCGAAGCGGAGCTCGACTTGCACAAGCCGCAAGACAAGAACCAAGTTGGCTACGAATATGTCTTGCGGCCGATCGTGCTGATCGTGCCGCGTGGCTCGCCCGACACCGCCTTCGAGGCGCGAAAGCGTGACGCCGATGCGTTGCGGGTGCAATTCCTCACCTGTGCCGAGGGTATTCCGTTTGCCCGTGCGCTGCGGGAAGTCGCCGTGCGTGAAGAAATAACAAAATTCTCCGCCGACCTGCCGCCGGAGCTGCGTGACATCCTCGACAAGACGGACCTGGGCCACCTGACGCCGCCCGAGCAGACCGCCGAGGGCGTGCAAATGTTCGCGCTCTGCGGCAAACGGGAGAACAAGTCCGAGACGCCCGGCAAGAGAGAGGTACGCGACGAAATCTTCCAGCAGAAGTTCGGCGCCCAGGCCAAACGCTATCTCGCGGAAATTCGGCGCGAGGCGATGATCGAATACAAACAGTAAGCAGTCATTTGGCGATGCATGATCGATCGCAAGGCGGCGTGCCGCGTTGCCGATCATGCCAGAGAAACAAGACCGTGCAACCTTTGGCATTGACGCTCGGCGAGCCCGCCGGGATCGGCCCCGACCTCGCCCTGGCGGTCTGGCATCGGCGGCTCGAATTCGGCATTCCGGCCTTCTATCTGGTCGCCGATCCCGCGTTTCTGCGGCGGCGAGCCGAACGGCTGGGCCTCGTTGTCCCGATCGCCGCCGCCACGCCGCGATCAGCGGCAGGTCTGTTCGCCTCCGCCCTTCCGGTCGTCGCCCTCGATCTGCCGGTGAGCGCCGAGCCCGGCCGGCCCGATCGGTCGAGCGCGCCAGCCGCCGTTGCCTCGATACGGCGCGCCGTAACCGACGTCATGGACGGGGTGGCGGCGGCCATCGTCACCAACCCGGTGGCCAAAAACGTGCTCTATCACTGGGGATTCGCCGAGCCCGGCCATACCGAGTTCTTGGCCAAGCTGGTGGCCGAAGCCACCGGGCAATCGTTGCGGCCGGTGATGATGTTGTGGTCGCCGGAACTGGCCGTCGTGCCGGTCACCATCCATCTGCCGCTTAAAGATATTTTCAAAGAGCTTTCGACCGAACTCGTGGTCGAAACCGGCCGCATCGTCGCCCGCGATCTGTCCGCGCGGTTCGGCCTTGCGCGACCGCGGCTGGTCATCGCCGGGCTTAATCCGCACGCCGGCGAAGCCGGCACCCTTGGCGAAGAAGATGGCGCCATCGTCGCACCGGCCGTCGCGCAGCTCGTCGCCGACGGCATCGACGCCAGGGGGCCGCTTCCGGCCAACTCGCTGTTTCACGACAAGGCGCGCGCGACCTATGACGCCGCCCTGTGCATGTATCACGATCAGGCGCTGATCCCGATCAAGACTCTGGCCTTCGACCACGCCGTCAACGTCACGCTCGGCCTGCCCTTTGTGCGCACGTCGCCGGACCACGGCACGGCCTTTGACATCGCCGGAACCGGCCGCGCCGATCCGACCAGCCTGGTCGCGGCGCTGCATCTTGCGGCGCGGCTCGCCAGGGCGGCAAAGCCGGTTCCGCTCGCCGCGTCGTGACCAGCGCGAAAGACGGCCTGCCGCCGCTGCGCGAGGTCATCCGCCGGCACGGCCTGCTCGCCCGCAAATCGCTGGGGCAGAATTTCCTGTTCGATCTCAACCTCACCGAACGCATCGCCCGCGCCGCCGGCCCGCTCCAGGGCGTGACCGTGTACGAGGTGGGCCCGGGACCCGGCGGTCTCACCCGCGCGCTGTTGGCGCTCGGCGCAGCTCGCGTGATCGCTGTCGAGCGCGACCACCGTGCGATCGCCGCGCTCGAGGAGATTGCCGCGCATTATCCCGGGCATCTCGATATCGTCGCCGGCGATGCGCTTACCTTCGAGCCGCGCCGGCTTCTTGACGGTTCGCCGACGCGGATCGTTGCCAATCTGCCCTACAACATCGCCACGGCGCTCCTTGTCGCGTGGCTGTCCGTCGAACCATGGCCGCCCTGGTTCGACTCCACTGTCCTGATGTTTCAGCGCGAGGTCGCGGAGCGCCTCGTCGCCGCGCCGGGCTCAAAGACGTACGGACGTTTGTCGGTCCTCGTGCAGTGGCGCTGCGAAGCGCGCATTCTGTTCGACGTCAATGCGTCGGCTTTCGTCCCGCCGCCAAAGGTGACATCCTCGGTGTTGCGCTTGGTGCCGCGCGCAGCGCCGTCGGCCTGCGATCGCCGGCTGCTCGAGGCCGTCACCCAGGCCGCGTTCGGCCAGCGCCGCAAAATGCTTCGGCAGAGCCTGCGATCGCTCGGCGCCGACGTGCCGACGCTGCTTGCGGCCGCCGGCCTTGACCCGACGGCACGCGCCGAGGACATTCGTGTCGAGGATTTTGTCGCCCTGGCGCGCGCCTTGGCCGTCCAGCGCGGTCGCCCTGCCGGATAGCGATGCGCCGCGGGGCGCGCGAACGGGAACACGGTTTCGATGACCAAAATGCACCGCCAATCGCTTGTCGCTTACGGCCAGCCGCTTTGCGAGACCGTGGTCGACCGCCCCGCACCGCGCGGCAGCGAAGTGCTGGTGCGGGTCGAACGCTGCGGCGTATGCCATTCCGATCTGCATCTGCAGGACGGATACTTTGCGCTCGGCGGCGACAAGCGGCTCGACATCACCAAGGATCGCGCCCTGCCCTTTACGCTCGGCCATGAGATCGCCGGCATGATCGAAAGCGCCGGCGAGCAAGCCGACGGCGCGATCGTCGGCCGCCGGGTCGCGATCTACCCCTGGATCGGCTGCGGCGTTTGCGCGGCGTGTCGCGCCGGCGAGGAGAATTTGTGCTCGGCCCACCGCCATCTCGGCATCGCCGTCGACGGCGGCTATGCGAGCCATGTGCTGGTGCCGCACCCGCGTTATCTCTTGGACTATGCGCCGCTGTCCGCCGACTTCGCGGGACCGCTGATGTGCTCCGGCCTCACGGCTTATTCGGCCCTCAAGCACCTCGGCGAGCGGGCGAGCCGCGGGCCGGTGCTGCTCGTCGGTCTTGGCGGCGTCGGCATGATGGGCCTGGCGCTGGCGCGCACGATGTTTCGCGAGCCGCCCATTGTCGCCGACATCGATGCCGAAAAGCGCAAGGCCGCGCTCGCGGCCGGCGCGGCTCAGGCCGTCGATCCGGCCGATCCTCAGGCGCGCCGGGCCGTGCTGGCGGCGACCGGCGGCATCGTCGCCGCCTGCGATTTCGTCGGCTCGGAAAAATCCCTGCAATTCTCGACCGGCGTGCTGTCGCGCGGCGGCAAGGTGGTGGTCACGGGTCTGCTCGGCGGCAACTTTTCGATCGCCGCCGCCATGATTGCCATCAAGGCGATGACCATCGAGGGTACGCTGACCGGCACCCTCGCCGAGGCGCGCGAACTCCTTGAGCTTGCCCGCTCGGGAAAGATCACCCCGATCCCGACCCACGACCGCCCGCTCGACGAAGCGCAAGCCGCGCTCGACGAGCTTCGCGCCGGCCGCGTGGTCGGCCGCACGGTATTGTCGGCGTAGCGGCCTGCGTTACAATTTCGCCTGCAGGCCGCGCACGAATTCGGTCAGGCCGACCTGCCGTTCGCGCTTGCGCCGCTCCGCGCCGAGGATCGCCTGCACCTCGGCGAAGGCCTGATCGATATCGCGGTTGACGACGACATAATCGTATTCCGGCCAGTGGCTCATCTCGCCGGCGGCCTTGGCCATGCGCACCCCGATGACGTCCTTGCTGTCCTGGGCGCGCGTCTTGAGCCGCCGCTCCAGTTCCCTGGCACTCGGCGGCAGAATGAAAACGCTGACCAGATCGTCGCGCGCTTTCTCCCGCAACTGCTGGGTACCTTGCCAATCGATGTCGAACAGCACATCGCGGCCGGCGCGCAGCGCGTCTTCCACCGGACGGCGCGGCGTGCCGTAATAATGGTTGAACACCTCGGCCCACTCCAGAAGGTCGCCCGCCTTCACCATGGCGTCGAAGCGCGCGCGATCGATGAAATAGTAATCGCGGCCCTCGACTTCGCCGCGCCGCTTCGGCCGCGTCGTCACCGACACCGATAATTCGACGCCGCGATCGGCCTTGAGCAGCATGCGTGACAGCGTGGTCTTGCCGGCCCCCGACGGCGACGACAGCACGAACATCAGGCCGCGGCGCGCGATCCTCTTTCGATTTCGAGCTGCGCGCGCCATGGTCTATTCCACGTTCGCCACTTGCTCGCGAAATTGTTCGACCGCGGCTTTGAGCTCCAATCCGATATTGGTCAGTTCGACGTCGTTGGCCTTGGCGCACAGCGTATTGGCCTCGCGGTTGAGCTCCTGCGCGAGAAAATCGAGCCGGCGGCCGATCGGACCGCCCTGCTCGACAAGAAGCTTGGCTTGCGCGACGTGGGCCGCGAGCCGATCAAGCTCCTCGCGCACGTCGGCCTTGGCGGCGATCAGGATCGCTTCCTGGTGCAGTCGATCGGCATCGAAACGTTCCGACTGGGCCAGCAAGACGGCGATTTGTTCGGCGAGCCGCGCGCGCACGGCGGCGGGCTGGCGCCCCGGCGATTGGTCGGCGCGGGTCGCCAAAGCGCCGATCTCGCCAAGCCGGGCCGTCAGCAGTTGGGCGAGAACCGCGCCTTCATGGCGACGCATCCCGGCAAGCGCGTCGATCGCCTCGGCAAAACCCTTGATCACCGCGGTTTCGGCGTTGCGCCGTCCGCCCTCGTCCTCTTCGACGTCGCTCACCTCCATCACGCCTTTGAGCGCGAGCAGGCCATCCAACGACGGCGGCGCCGCCTCGATCCGCGGCGCCAGCTGGCGAAGCGCCGCTAGCACGGCCTCCAGCACCGCGGCGTTGATGCGGACGGTCGGCGCCGCGCCGCTCCGTTCCACCGTCAGCGCGGCTTGGAGAGACCCGCGCGCCAGAGTTGCGGCGGCGCGGGCACGCACCGGCACTTCGATCGCATCCCAGCCGGGCGGCAATCGCAGGCGCAGATCGAGTCCCTTGCCGTTGACGGATTTGATTTCCCAGGCCCACGCATAGGAGTCGCAGAGGCCGTGGCCGCGAGCAAATCCGGTCATGCTCGACAGCGCCATGGAATATGGTCTCCGGCCGCGAACGGGGAAAAATCGGCGCCGAACTTAGCGGTGGCGTCTTGGCGTCACAAGGGCGCGGCGATAATTCCGAACCGCCGTGTGGATCACTGCGGGGCCTGCGTCGTCGCCGGCGGCCGATGCGCGGTCGGGTGATGCGGCGCCGGCGCGGCGGCTGGAGCAGCCGTCGTCGCGGGGGCACCCGGAACGGCTTGGGCCGGCGACGCCGGTGCCGCGGCATCGGCCGGAGCGCGATCCTTCTGATCGGTCTCGATCGAGCGCAGCCGCGCGACGTTCTTCTGATGCTGCTCGTAGGTTTCCGCAAACGCGTGACCGCCGGTGCCATCGGCCACGAAATAGATCTCGCGGGTGCGCGCCGGATTGGCTGCCGCCTCGAGCGAGGCGCGGCCCGGATTGCAAATCGCCCCGGGCGGCAGTCCGTCAATCTGGTACGTGTTGTACGGCGTCGGCTGGTCGATCTCGCTTCTCATGATCGGCCGCCCAAGCGTACCCTTGCCGCCGACCAGACCATAGATGATCGTCGGGTCGGACTGCAGCCGCATCTTTTGCTTGAGCCGGTTGACGAACACGGCGGCGACGCGCGTTCGCTCTTCAGGTTTGCCGGTCTCCTTCTCGATCAGTGACGCCAGAACGACCAGCTGGTCCGGGGTCTTGATCGGCAGATCAGGCGAGCGGCGGTCCCAGACTTCCTTGAGCAGGCGAGCTTGCGCGGACTGCATCCGTTGGATCATCTGCTCGCGGGTGATCCCGCGCGTGAAATTGTAGGTGTCGGGCAGCAGCGTTCCCTCGCGCGGGATCTCCTTGATGTTCCCGGTGAGCACGTCATCGTCCAGCAGACGGGCGACGATCTGCTCGGAAGTCAGACCTTCCGGCACGCTGATCTGGTGTGGGACGACCCGGCCCTCGACGATGGTCTCGACCACGTCGCGCAGGCTGGCATGCGCCTTGAATTGATATTCGCCGGCTTTGAGGTCCTCGCGCGCCTTGAGCACGAGCACGCCGCCGATGAACACCCAGGGCTGATCGATGACACCTTCGTGGTTGAGAACGTCGGCGATATCGCGAATGCCGGAGCCGTGGGGAATGTTGACAATCTTGTCGTCCGGCAGCGGGCCCGGCATCTCGAACCGCTGCTTGCCGAGGAACAGCCCGGCGCCCGCCACCACCGCTATCAGCACAAAGAGACTGAATATGGCGTTGCCGATGATGACGATGGGATGCCGCGCGGTGCGCGACCGGCGCTGCTGCGGCGCTTCGACCTTTTCGGGCTCCAGCGCCGAGCGCGGGCTGCGCGGCGTAAGACGTTTGGTGTCGGCCGGATTTGCATCCGTCGACGCCGCGTCGATTTCCCTCGCCAGCCGCTCCACTGCGGCCGGGTAGACTTTCGCCGAGGCCGGGACGGCTTTTGCCGGCTCGCGGGAGTTTGACCCGGGCGCAGGCGCCGGGGCGGCCGCCGCACGGCGCGCCTGTGCTGCCGCCGCCGCGGCAAGCGCCGCTTTACCATTTGCAGGCGTTGCGGGCGGTTTGTTGGAAACCGTGGCGGCGGGCTTGGCCTGTGAGGAAGCCGCAGCGCGCTCGCCGCCGTTTGGCGGTGGGTTGGTTTCCTTCACCGCAGATTATCCGCGCTTACAATGTGCATGTTTGGCGATGAAGTTGAGCCAGCCGGTCCGGAATGAATGCCCGCAGATTCTCTGATGTCGGCCCGTCGGTAGATAGACAGGACCGCGGCAGTGGATCGCAGGCCAGTGCGGAGCAAATATGGCGAAACGGTGTACCGCTACACTATTCCGCGTAGCGGCGGAAGACGAGACTGGCATTGGTACCGCCAAATCCAAATGAATTGGACAATGCCACATCGATCTTTCGCTCGCGAGCCCGGTGCGGCACCAGATCGATCGCCGTGGCGACCGACGGGTTGTCGAGATTGATCGTCGGCGGCGCCACCTGATCGCGCATCGCCAACATGCAGAAGATCGCCTCGACGGCGCCGGCCGCGCCGAGCAAGTGCCCGATCGATGACTTGGTCGACGACATGGCGATGCCGCCGGCGGCATTGCCGACAAGCCGCTCGACGGCCTTGAGCTCGATCTCGTCGCCCAGCGGCGTCGAGGTGCCGTGGGCGTTGATATAGTCGATCTCGCCCGGCGTAATGCCGGCGCGGCGCAGCGCGGCGGTCATGCAGCGAAACGCACCATCGCCGTCTTCCGCCGGCGCCGTGATGTGATACGCGTCGCCCGACATACCGTAGCCGATAAGCTCGGCGTAGATGCGGGCGTCGCGCCGCTTGGCGTGGTCGTATTCCTCGAGCACCACCGCGCCGGCGCCCTCGCCCATCACGAAGCCGTCGCGATCGCGATCGTAGGGCCGCGAGGCCTGTTGGGGCCTGTCGTTGAAGCCGGTCGACAATGCCCGGCAGGCGGCGAAACCGGCGAGCGAGATGCGGTTGACCGGCGATTCCGTGCCGCCCGCCACCATGACGTCGGCATCGCCGAGCGCGATAAGCCTGCCGGCATCGCCGATGGCATGGGCCCCGGTCGAGCACGCGGTGACGACGGCGTGGTTCGGCCCCTTCAGCGAATGCGCGATCGATACATAGCCGGCGGCCAGGTTGATGATGCGCCCCGGAATGAAGAACGGCGACACCCGACGCGCGCCGCGGTCGCGCAACAGCACGGCCGTTTCGGCGATGCCTTCGACGCCGCCGATGCCGGAGCCGATCAGAACGCCGCTGGTGACCTGGTCGTCGTAGTCGCGGGGGTGCCAGTCGGCGTCGTCGAGCGCCTGTTTTGCCGCGCCCATGGCGTACAGGATGAAAGCATCGACTTTGCGCTGCTCCTTCGGCTCCATCCACTGATCGGGATCAAAGGTGCCATCGGAACCGTCGCCGCGCGGAACCTGGCCGGCGATCTTGCAGGAAATATCGGAAACATCAAAGTTCTCGATCCGCTTGATCCCGCTCTGCCCGGCAAGGAGCCGCTGCCAGGTCGGCTCGACCCCGCAGGCGAGCGGCGTCACCATGCCGAGACCCGTGACGACGACACGTCTCATCATCGGCACTCCCGGACCTCGCCGTGGCCGCGGCCATTCGCCGACGCGCCACCGTCACGGCAGTCACCCGCACCGCATGGTGTACGGATGGCACGGGCAGGCGCGCAATTCATGCAAGGACTGGCAAGCGCCGGCGGTCAGCTCTTGGCGTTCTTTTCGAGAAACTTGATGGCGTCGCCCACGGTTAAAATAGTTTCGGCCGCGTCATCTGGGATTTCGCAACCGAATTCCTCCTCGAAAGCCATCACCAGTTCGACCGTGTCGAGGCTATCGGCGCCGAGGTCATCGATGAAGCTGGCGTTATCCGTGACCTTGTCCGGCTCTACGCCCAAATGCTCCACGACGATCTTCTTCACCCGCTCGCCAATATCACTCATTGTTCCGACCTCATCGTTCGCACGACCCATTCTATCCAGTTTCGGTCCCGTCCAAGTCTTCGATCCAAGTCTGCGTCGACCTTGGGCGGCGGCCGTGGGTCGTCACCGATCAGAGGCGGATAATCGCCCCGCTCTCCGGCGTTCCGGCTCCCCAGCCCAGTCGCGGTTCGGTTACCACACTTCAATAACCTTGACCAGCGCGCCCGATCGCGTCCCGTCCAGCGTATCCCCTTCAAATCATCGCCATTCCGCCGTTGACATGCAACGTCTGGCCGGTCACGTAGCCGGCCTCGTTGGAAGCAAGAAACACCACCGCGGCGGCGACGTCGTCCGGCAGGCCGGCGCGGCTCGCCGGAATTTTCGCCAGAATGACTTCGCGCTGCTTGTCATTGAGCTTCTCCGTCATCGGCGTGACGATAAAGCCGGGCGCCACGCAATTGGCGGTGACGCCGCGCTTGGCATATTCCGCCGCGATCGACTTGATCAAGCCGGCGAGGCCGGCTTTGGCAGCGACGTAGTTGGCCTGGCCGGCGTTGCCGGTCGTACCCACCACCGAAGTGATGGCGATGACCCGACCGAAACGCCGGCGCATCATGCCGCGCACGGCGGCGCGCGCCAGACGGAACGTCGCCGAGAGGTTGATCGCGATCACCTGATCCCAGTCTTCGTCGCGCAGCTGCACCATGAGATTGTCACGGGTTACTCCGGCATTGGCGACGAGGATGTCGAGCTGGCCCATCGCTGCCTCGGCGCGCGGCACCAGACTTTCCGCAGCGGCGAGATCCGCGAGATCGCATGGCAGAACATGGACGCGGTCGCCCAGTTGCGCCGCAAACTGGTCAAGGACCTCGACGCGCGTGCCGGAAATGGCGACGCTGGCGCCCTGCGCGTGAAGCGCACGCGCCAGACTGCGGCCGATAGTGCCGGTTGCGCCGGTGATCAAGGCGGTCTTGCCGCTAAGATCGAACATGCCGTCCTCGCAAAAGCTCAGTGTGCAGCCTTGAACCGGGCGACGTCGTCAGGCGTCCCGATGGCGGAGGCATTCGCTCCATCGGCTATGCGCTTGATCAAGCCGGACAGTACTTTGCCGGCACCGACCTCGTAGAACGTCGTCACGCCGGCACCCGCCATGAACAGAACCGATTCGCGCCAGCGGACGGTCCCGGTCACCTGCGCGACAAGGCAGCGCACGATCTCGGCGGGATCGCGGGTCGCCTTGGCCAGGACATTGGCAACAAGAGGCACGCGCGGCGGCTTGACCGAAATTGTGCCAAGAGCCTGCGCTATCGCATCCGCCGCCGGCTGCATCAGGGCGCAATGGAAGGGCGCGGAAACCGGCAGCAACATGGCACGCTTCGCGCCGCGCGTTTTGGCCAGGGCTACGGCGCGCTCGACCGCGGCTTTATCGCCCGACAGCACGACCTGCTCGCCACCATTGTCATTGGCAGCCGCGCACACCTGCGTCGCCGAGGCCTCCGCGGCGATCGCCTCGGCGGCGCCGAACTCAAGTCCGATGAGCGCAGCCATGGCGCCGGCACCGACCGGAACCGCTTTCTGCATGGCGCGGCCGCGTATCCGCAACAGCCGCGCCGCATCGCCGATCGAAATGGCCTCGGCCGCAGCGAGCGCGGAATATTCGCCGAGCGAATGACCGGCGACAAAGGCCGCGTCCCGCTCAAGGTCGAGGCCGGCTTCCGCTTGGAGAACGCGCATCGCGGCGAGCGATACCGCCATCAGCGCGGGCTGGGCGTTTGCGGTCAGCGTGAGCGTATCCGCCGGCCCGTTCCACATGGTCTCGCTGAGGCGTTCGCCGAGCGCCGTGTCGACTTCCTCGAAGACCTGACGCGCCGGCGCGAAGGCCGCGGCCAGTTCCTTCCCCATTCCAACCGTCTGACTGCCCTGGCCCGGAAAAACGAACGCAGTCTTCATATCCCAGCGTACCCCGGTAAAAGGCGCGAAAGATACCGCGATCGGCGCCCTGTCAAGGGACGCGCTTTCCGGGGTAACCAAGCGACAACCGCGAATTGATAGCGTGTGGCCGCCGCGAGGACCGCTACCGTAACGGGCCAACGAGCCGATCCATGAGCCGCTTTGCCCCGGTCACCGACGAGGAGCTGGTCCGCGCGCGAAGCGATTCTGCGTTCCGCCAGAAGCTGTTGAGCCAAAACATGGAAGTTTTGCTCGCGGGACTGACAAAGTTGCGCAAAACCCCGGCCGCGAACGGCCCCGGCGCTCAACAGATCCGCGAGGGGGTCGAGCTTGCGGTACGGCTCGCAGAGCTCCTTCAGGGCTCCGCCAAGCCATTCCGCTGCAGCTGATTCATCTTGCCTTTCCATGCTGTCCGCGTATAACGCGCGCTTCCGCTCGACCCCGGCCGGGGGCTGAACGGACGGCCGCTTGATCGCGGTAGGACCTTACGGTCCGGCGTCCGGTGTCCCCGCCTTCAGAGCATTCGAGCCTTTCCCAAAGGGCTCGAGGGGCTTGGCGCCGAGGCGAGCGAGGGTAACTTGGGAAAGGCCATTCATGCCTCTGTATGAACACGTCTACCTTGCGCGCCAGGACGCCAGTGCGCAACAGGTGGAAGAATTGACCGCGCAATTGAAGGGCGTCATCGAAGGGCTCGGCGGCTCAATCGCCAAGACCGAGTATTGGGGAGTGAAATCGCTCTCCTACCGGCTGCGCAAAAACCGCAAAGCCCATTTCACGCTGATGAACCTCAACGCGCCGCCAGCGGCGATCAATGAGATCGAGCGGCTGGAACGCCTCAACGAAGACGTGCTGCGCTATCTCACGATCAAGGTCGAGGAGCACGAAGAGGGCCCCTCCGCCATGATGCGCCGGGCCGAGCGTGATCGCGACCGTGATGAACGGCGCGGGGACCGCGGCGATCGGTTCGACCGCGGCGACAGATTTGACCGCGGCGACAGGGGCGATCGCGACCGCGGCGACCGCCCGCGAGACCGCCGTCCGCGCGACGACGCCGAGCAAACCGAACCCGCGGCGGAGGTCTGATCATGGCAATGTCACCGCAATCCGGCGGCGGACGCCGGCCGTTCTTCCGCCGCCGCAAGAGCTGCCCGTTTTCCGGCGCCAACGCGCCGAAGATCGATTACAAGGACGTCAAGCTGTTGCAGCGTTTCGTCTCCGAACGCGGCAAGATCGTTCCGAGCCGCATTACGGCGGTCTCGGCCAAGAAGCAGCGCGAACTTGCCCAGGCGATCAAGCGCTCGCGCTTTCTTGGTCTGCTGCCCTATGTAATCCGCTGATGACCATCCAACGCGGCGCTGCCGGCCTCGGCGCGATGGCGCAAGCCGCACAGGAGAAGTCGAAATGGAAGTGATCTTGCTCGAACGCGTCGCTCGGCTCGGCCAGATGGGCGAGGTGGTGCGCGTGAAGGACGGCTTCGCTCGCAATTTCCTTTTGCCGCGCGGCAAGGCGCTGCGGGCCACGACCGAGAATCGCACGCGCTTTGAAACCATGAAGGGCGACCTTGAGGCGCGCTCGCAGACGTTGAAGACGGAAGCATCGGGCGTTGCCGAGCAGCTCAACGGCCAGAGCTTCACCGTGCTGCGCCAAGCCTCGGAGACGGGTCAACTGTTCGGCTCGGTGTCGCCGCGCGATCTTGTCGGCCTGATCGGGGCCTCGGGATTTACCGTCAGCCGCAATCAAATCGCGCTCAACGCGCCGATCAAGACGATCGGTCGGCACGCCGTGCCGATTTCCCTGCATCCCGAGATCGAAACCACGATTACGGTCATCGTCGCCCGCAACAATGACGAGGCTGCCCGCATCGCCCGCGGCGAGGACATCACGCGGTTGCGCGAGGAGCCGAGCGAAGCCGAAGCGGCCACCCTGGCTGCGGAAGCCTTCTTCGAGCCCGAGGCAGCGGAATCAGTGCGCGAGCGCGAAGCCGGCCAGCCGGACGAGAACTCCGCCGCCCCGGCCGATAACGCCTGAGACCGCTTCGCTGCGGCACGAGCCTCAATCCGGAATATCGTCGCGCGGTACTGTCGTGGTCTCGCCCGAATCGGCGTGGGCCGGCGCAGCCGCGTTCGGGCCGGGCGAACTTGCCGGACTGGCATCGTGGGCGAGTGCCGGCGGCGTGGCCGGCTCGGCCACAACTGCCGCGGGCTCTTGCGGCGGCGACGTGGATTCCGGTTCCTTCGGGCGGCCCCGGTTGGCTGTCGCCGTCGCCGGTTGCAAGACACGGCCGGCTGGCCGACGGCCCGGAGCGCCAGGGCTGGGCTCGGCCAGGATGCCGGGCACATCGCCGAGCCGCTTCTCGTCCGCGCCAGGTTGCCGCGGCTTGCCGGTTGACCCATCCGGCGGCTTTGCCGCTTCCCGCGTTGCACGCGGTGACGGCTTTGGCTCCTCGCCCGTTGCGGCGCCGCGGTCGGGAGCGGTCTTCGGACCCCGTGCTTGCGTCGCGGGGGCACTATCGCCACCCCCTGCCCCCATGACGTACGCCGCCAGCGCCGACGCCTGGTCGCGACTGGCCGTGTAATGCTCGACCAGAAAGCCGGCGAGCGTCAGGCTGTTCCTGCCGTTGGCCAGCCCCCGCGCCGTCTTGTGGCAGGTGGCACAGTCGTTAGCGAAGACTTCCGCAGGCGATTTGCCCTGGTCGATATTGGTCTGGGCGTGCGCCATTGCCGGTACAAGCAGCCCAAATAGCCCGATCGCAGGCGCGACACCCCGAAACATGCTGACTTTCTCCAGTCTGATGGGCTGACCCAGCATACTTAACCCAAAACCGGTCAAAAGTGAGTGGAGCAAGACCGTTCTTGCCCGATGGCGAACACGAATAGTGCATTGCTGGTCAACGAGGATTTTGTTTTAATAACGGCAAGAAACTGGACGCCTCTGGCGCAAGAACCGATTGGACAGGTCGGGTAGCGGCCGCAAGCCTCATCGAGGCACCCATCGGGCACTTTTTGCGGGTGGCGGGCGTTAGGCGTGCGTGGAGGCGGCCGTGGATCGGTTGCTGGCGTGGTTTTTGGGTCGGTTTATTTGCCGCGGGTCGCTCAAGGTCACGACCGCGGCAGGCAAGATATTCACCTTCGGCGACGGCAGCGGCCCGCCAGTGGCCGTTCGCCTCACCACCGCCAAGGCGCAGCGGGCCGTCCTGCTCGATCCTGAGCTCAAGCTTGGCGAAGCCTACATGGACGGCAGCTTCGTCGTCGAGCGGGGCTCGATTGCCGACGTGCTCGCGATCCTGGTCGGGCAAGAGCAAAGCGCAAATTGGGTATTGCCGCCGCGGCTGTTGCGCTATCTGCTGCGCCGCCTGCAGCAATTCAATCCGCGATCGCGCGCCCGCCGCAACGTGGCGCATCACTACGATCTCGACGGCCGGCTCTACAGCCTGTTCCTGGATGCCGACCAGCAATACAGCTGCGGCTATTTCGAATCCGCCGATCAGTCGCTCGATGACGCGCAACTTGCGAAGAAGCGGCATCTCGCCGCGAAACTATGCCTGAAGCCGGGCGCCTCGGTGCTCGACATCGGCTGCGGCTGGGGCGGTCTCGCGCTCTATCTCGCCGAGACCGCACGCGCCAAGGTAACGGGCATCACGCTGTCGCAGGAGCAAAACAAACGCGCACAGAACCGCGCGGTCGAACGCGGCCAGACGGCCCGTGCGAATTTCCAATTGATCGACTATCGCGATATCCGTGGCCGCTTCGACCGCATCGTTTCGGTCGGCATGTTCGAACATGTCGGCGTCGGTTTTTACGATACCTTCTTCCGCAAATGCCGGGACCTGCTCGCCGACGACGGCGTCGCGCTTTTGCACGCGATCGGGCGCAGCGGGCCGCCAAACATTACCAATCCGTGGATCGCCAAATACATCTTCCCCGGCGGCTACATCCCGGCGCTCTCGGAAGTGCTGCCGGCGATCGAGCGCGAGGGCCTGATCGTAACCGACGTCGAAATTCTGCAACTCCATTACGCCGAGACTCTCAAAGCCTGGCGCGAGCGGTTCCTCGCTCACCGCGACGAGGTGCTCCGGCTCTACGATCAGCGCTTTGTGCGGATGTGGGAGTTCTACCTCGCCTGCTCGGAAATGGCCTTCCGCGAGGGCGAGATGGTCGTCTTTCAAATCCAGATGGCCAAGCACAAGGCGCTCACGCCGGTGACGCGGGACTATATCGCCCGCGAGGAAGCGCGGTTACGCGCGCTCGAGCCGGGCTCCAGAACGCCGCTGCGCCTGGCTGGCGAATAAGTTCTCGCTGGCGGCCCTGAGCCATCTCACATCGGACTGCAGCGACAAGCTTTAGCAGCTTGATCGAGCATGATCTTTGTCGAACAACGGTTGCCGGTTTTCCGGATCGCGCTCGAAAAGCCGCCGTCAAGAGCCGATCGGCGCCGCGCAAAGTTCGCCGCCGCGTTCGGTGAGTAGTGGGGAAAGCCGCAATGAGGATTTCCCATCGTCGTGCGGCTCGACTATCGACGAAGCGTTCGTGGTTGCCCTCTGCCTTGCTCCGTCCGCGATGGTGGCAAGGAAGGGGGAATGCGCTGACAGTGCTGCTTATCGTTGAGTGACCGCGATGTTGAGTGACCCCAAATTGGCCACACGCAACCCCCTTGATTCGGGCTATGGCTGTATTCGATTCGACCGCACGCAAGCAGGCGCCCGCAGAACCGACGTTCCGCGCGCCGCCGCACAATATCGAGGCTGAACAGGCGCTGCTCGGCGCCATCCTGGTCAACAACGAAGCGTTTTATCGCGTTTCCGACTTCCTTGAGCCGAAGCACTTCTTCGAGCCGATCCATCAGCGCATTTTCGAGCTTGCCGGCGGGCTTGTGCGCGCCAACAAGCTCGCAACCCCGGTGACGTTGAAGACGTTCCTGCCGGCGGATTCCGACATCGCCGGACTGTCGCTCAATCAATATCTGGCGCGCCTCGCCGCCGAGGCGACGACGATCATCAACGCCGAGGATTACGGCCGCACCGTCTACGACCTGTCGATTCGCCGCGATTTGATCTTGATCGGCGAAGAGATGGTCAACAGCGCCTACGACGCACCGGTCGATGCCACGCCGGCCACTCACATCGAGGAAGCCGAGCGCAAGCTCTATGAGATTGCGGAGACCGGGCGTTACGATTCGGGCTTCCAGCGTTTCGCCCAGGCGTTGACCACCGCGGTCGATATGGCGGCGCGCGCCTATCAGCGCGACGGCAACCTGTCGGGGCTCGCGACCGGGCTCAGCGATCTCGACAGCCGGATGGGCGGCCTGCAGCCGTCCGATCTGATCATTCTTGCCGGGCGCCCGGGCATGGGCAAAACCGCGCTGGCCACCAACATCGCCTACAATGTCGCCCGGGCGTGGCAAGGAGAGCTCCGCGCCGACGGACACACCGCGACCGTCAACGGCGGCATCGTCGGCTTCTTCTCGCTGGAAATGTCCGCCGAACAACTCGCCACCCGCATCATCTCCGAGCAAACCGCCATCCCATCGAACAAGATTCGCCGCGGCGCCATCGACGAGAGCGATTTCGAGAAAATCAAGGACGTCTCCATCGAGCTGCAAAGCCTGCCATTTTACGTCGACGAGACCGGCGGTCTTTCGATTGGCCAGCTGGCGGCGCGGGCGCGGCGACTGAAGCGCCAGCGCGGGCTTGACCTTCTGGTGATCGACTACATCCAGCTCCTGCAAGGCTCGACCCGGCGCTCCAGCGAAAACCGCGTTCAGGAGATCACCGAGATCACGACCCGGCTCAAGGCGCTGGCCAAGGAACTCACCATCCCGATTCTCGCCTTGTCGCAATTGTCGCGCCAGGTCAAGTCGCGCGATGACAAGCGCCCGCAACTCTCCGACTTGCGCGAATCGGGCTCCATCGAGCAGGACGCCGACGTGGTGATGTTCGTGTTCCGTGAGGAATACTATCACCAGATGCGAAAGCCGATGGAATCGAACCGCGAGAAATTTGCCGAATGGCTGACTGAAGGCGAGCGCGTCCAGGGCAAGGCCGAGGTCATTATCGGCAAGCAGCGCCACGGCCCTACCGGCACCGTCGACCTGCAATTCGATGCCGCCGTCACCCGGTTCGCCAATCTCGATACCATGCACCAGCCGGGCTACTAGACCGACCCGTCCGAACCCGCTTTACCGCCGCCGCGGCCGCGTTCATAACGCCGCCATGGCACTCGCGGAACCGCTTGCGGCACCGGCCGACACGGCGCCGGCCGATACCCGCGCCGCACTGGAAACCGGCGGCACGCTGACCGTTGACCTGTCCGCCATCGAGGCGAACTGGCGCGCGCTGGCGCATCAGGCTCTCACCGTCGAATGCGGCGCCGTGGTCAAGGCCGATGCCTATGGGATGGGGATCGGGCCGGTCACGGCGACGCTCGCCAAGGCGGGCTGCAAGACTTTCTTCGTCGCCGATCTGGCCGAGGCGCGCCGGGTGCGGGCCCGCGCGCCGGAGGCCGCAATCTACGTCCTCAACGGCTGTACGCCCGAAGGATCACCGACCTTCATCGAGCTCAATGCCCGGCCGGTCATCAACAGCATGACCGAACTGGCCGAATGGGACGCGTTCATCGCCGCCCGCAATTGGCGGGGCGGCGCGGCGCTGCAGGTCGACACCGGCATGAACCGGCTCGGCATTTCCGCCGACGAAGCGGCCGCGCTGGCGCCACGCGTGCAAACCGAGAATCACGGCATCGCGCTGTTGATGAGCCATCTGGCTTGCGCCGAAATCGCCGACCACCCGCTCACCGTCGCGCAAATCAAGCTGTTTCGCGAGCTGCGCTCGCTCTACCGGGGGATACCCGCCTCGCTCGCCAATTCTTCCGGCATCTACCTCGGCGACTCCGCGCTTTGCGATTTGGTGCGACCGGGCGCCGCGCTCTATGGCATCAACCCGACGCCCGGCCGACCCAATCCGATGCGCGGCGTCGTCGAACTCGGCGGACGCATCCTGCAAATCCGCAGCGTTGCCGAAGGCGAAACGGTCGGCTACGGCGCTACCTGGACGGCAACGCGCCGCAGCCGCATCGCGGTCGTGGCGCTCGGCTATGCCGACGGACTGTTGCGCGCCGCCAGCGGGCCCGACGGCGGGCGCGGCGCGACGGCGATGGTTGCAGGAAAGACCTGCCCGGTGGTCGGTCGCATCTCGATGGATTTGGTTTGCGTCGATATGACCGATCTTCCCGACGGCGCCATCCATCGCGGCGATGCCGCGACGTTCCTCGGCGGAGAGATCGCGGTCGACGATCTTGCCGCCGCGGCCGGCACCATCGGCTATGAGATCCTGACGCGGCTTGGGCCGCGTTGCCATCTGGTCTATCGCGGCGGCTGAGATGGCGGCGCGCACCCAAAACTACGTGTGCCAGAACTGCGGCGCCGCCTATCCGCGCTGGTCCGGCCGCTGCGAGGCCTGCGGCGAATGGAACACGTTGTTCGAGGAAGGCGCGGCCGCGGCGGCCCGTTCCGCGCGCAAGGGCCGCGTGTTCGCCATCGAGCCGCTCAAGGGCGAGCCGCATGAAGCGCCGCGTCTGCCTTCGGGCATGCCGGAATTCGACCGGGTAACCGGCGGCGGCCTGGTGCGCGGCTCGGTGCTGCTGCTGGGCGGCGACCCCGGGATCGGCAAATCGACGCTGCTGCTGGAAGTCGCGGCCGCCTTTGCCCGCGCGCATCAACGCGCCGTCTATATTTCCGGGGAAGAAGCCGTGGCCCAGGTCCGGCTGCGCGCCGAACGGCTCGGCTTGGCCGACGCCGCGGTCGACCTCGCCGCGGAAACGTCGGTCGAAGATATCATTGCGACGCTGTCGCAGGGATCGATCCCGCGCCTCCTGGTTATCGATTCGATCCAGACCATGTGGACGCAGAGCGTGGAAGCGGCGCCCGGCACCGTGACCCAGGTGCGCGGTTCGGCCGGCGAACTCATCCGCTTTGCCAAGCGCACCGGCGCCGCCGTCATCCTGGTCGGCCACGTCACCAAGGACGGCCAGATCGCCGGACCGCGCGTGGTCGAGCACATGGTCGACGCGGTGCTGTCGTTCGAGGGCGAGGGCTCCCACCAATTCCGCATTCTGCGCGCCATCAAGAATCGCTTCGGACCCACCGACGAGATCGGCGTATTCGAGATGACCGGCGCCGGTCTGTGCGAAGTCGCCAATCCCTCCGAACTGTTCCTGTCCGAGCGCGATCTCGGCAGCCCCGGCACCGCCGTCTTCGCCGGCATCGAGGGTACGCGCCCGCTGCTGGTCGAGATCCAGGCCCTGGTGGCGCCAACGACGCTCGGCACGCCGCGCCGTGCCGTGGTCGGCTGGGACCCCGCCCGGCTGTCCATGGTGCTGGCGGTGCTCGAGGCGCATTGCGGCGTGCGCCTGTCGGGCCATGACGTCTATCTCAACGTCGCCGGCGGCCTGCGCATCCAGGAGCCGGCGGCCGACGTCGCCGCCGCCGCCGCCTTGGTGTCCTCGCTGGCTCACGCGCCGCTGCCGGCGGACGCCGTCTATTTCGGCGAAGTATCGCTGTCCGGCGCCGTGCGGCCGGTGGCGCACACCGCGCCGCGGCTGAAAGAGGCGCAGAAGCTCGGCTTTGTCCGCGCGATCGTACCGGAGGCCTCGCGCGCCGAAGCGCCCGAGGGTTTCTCGCTCATCACCATCGGTAATCTTGCGAACCTCGTGGCCGATATCGCCCGTGACGGCGCTCCACCACTGCGGCGCGTCGGCCGTCCCGAAACCTGAAGGACCGGGCAGACTTTATCTTTCCGCAGCGTTAATCGACTTCAAGAAGGCTTGTCCCCGAAAGCGGGATGCGGAGCCCCAAGCCGGCGGATTGGAGAACGCGAGAAGACGGATGACGCGCTGCCCGCAGCCCGCTATACAGCGGCGACCGCCAGCGCCACCATCGCCCCTCGGGCTTTCACGAAAACCATGCCGATCACGCTGCTCGATATCGTGCTCATTGTCGTGATGCTGATTTCGGGGCTGCTCGCCATGGTGCGCGGCTTCATGCGCGAGGTGCTCTCCATCACCGCTTGGATTCTGGCTGCCGGCGCAACGCTTTATTCGTATTCCAAGCTGGTGCCCTACGCCAAGCAGTACTTCAATAACGACATTATCGCCACCGCCGCCGTCGTCGGCGGCGTGTTCCTGGTCACCCTGCTTGTCGTCTCGGTCATCACCATACGGATTTCCGATATGGTGCTCGACAGCCGCGTCGGCGCGCTCGACCGCACCTTGGGCTTTCTGTTCGGGCTCGCGCGCGGCTTGGTCATCGTGGTGGTGGCCTATCAGTTCTTTACTTGGCTCGTTCCCGACCGCAGCCAGCCCGAGTGGGTGAGAAGCGCGAAATCGCGGGTTGTACTGGCCGGGACCGGACAGTGGCTGATCTCGATGTTGCCGGACGACCCCGAAAGCACCATCTTAAACAAGCTGAAGCGGCCGAAACCGGGGGACAGCGACACTCCGGATTTACCGCCGTCCGGCCAGCACAGCCAGACTGGCGATCCCGCCGACAAACTCGCTGCCGGAGGCTATGATCCGACCGACCGAGTTGCGGTGCACGTGTTCGGGGCCGGAGCGATGGCGCGCTGATGCGCGGGAGCCGATAACCATGACTGAACCCGGCCGCCTCGATCTTGACTTGGATCGGCTGCGCGAAGAGTGCGGCGTATTCGGCATTTTCGGTCATCCCGACGCCGCCGCCATCACGGCGCTCGGGCTGCACGCGTTGCAGCACCGCGGCCAGGAAGCGGCCGGGATCGTCTCGTTCGACGGCAAGCGCTTTCACTCCGAGCGCCGGCTCGGGCTGGTCGGCGACGCTTTTTCGAGGCGCGAGGTGATCGATCGCCTGCCCGGCAATGCCGCGGTCGGCCATGTGCGCTATTCGACCACCGGCGAGACCATTTTGCGCAACGTGCAGCCGCTGTTCGCCGAGCTCAATGCCGGCGGCTTTGCGGTCGGCCACAACGGCAATCTGACCAACGGCATTACGCTGCGTCGGCAGCTCGTGCGCGAAGGCGCCATGATGCAGTCGACGACCGACACCGAGGTGATTCTCCACTTGGTCGCGCGCTCGCACCGCAACCGCTTTGTCGACCGCTTCGTCGAAGGATTGCGCATGCTGGAAGGCTCCTACGCCTTCGTCGGGCTGACCAACAAGAAACTGGTCGGCGCCCGCGACCCGCTCGGCATCCGGCCGCTGGTGCTCGGCAAGCTCGACGGCTGCCCGATCCTCGCCTCCGAGACTTGCGCGCTCGACATTATCGGCGCGCAGCACGTGCGCGACGTCGAGAACGGCGAGGTTGTCGTCTTCGACGAGGACGGGGCGCATTCGCACAAGCCGTTTCCGCCGATGTTGCCGCGGCCTTGCATCTTCGAATACATCTATTTCGCGCGGCCGGATTCGATCATCGGCGGCCGCAGCGTTTACGATGTGCGCAAGGCCAGCGGCGTTGAGCTCGGACGCGAAGCGCCGGCTTCGGCGGACGTGGTTATTCCGGTGCCGGATTCCGGCGTGCCTGCCGCGCTGGGCTATGCGCAGGAAACCGGCATTCCCTACGAGCTCGGCATCATCCGCAACCACTATGTGGGGCGCACCTTCATCGAGCCGACCCAGCACATCCGCCAGCTCGGCGTCCGCTTGAAGCACAGCGCCAACCGCGCCGTGGTGACCGGCAAACGCATCGTATTGATCGACGATTTCATCGTGCGCGGCACCACCTCGGTGAAGATCGTGCAGATGATGCGCGACGCCGGAGCCCGCGAAGTGCATTTCCGCATCGCTTCGCCGCCGATCACGCACCCGGATTATTACGGCATCGACACCCCCGAGCAGGACAAATTGCTGGCGGCGACACACGACCTCGAAGGCATGCGGACATTCATCGGCGCCGACTCGCTCGGCTTCCTCTCGGTCGAGGGTATCTATCGCGCCATGGGCGAGAAGGCCCGCGATCCGGTGCGGCCGCAATTCACCGACCATTGCTTCACCGGCGAATATCCGACCCCTCTCACCGACCGGATGGGGCAAGACGCGTCGCCCCGCCAGCTCTCGCTGCTTGCCGAAGCAAGCTAACGAATGCCGCTACCGCTTACCGACCGCATCGCGCTCGTCACCGGCGCCTCGCGCGGCATCGGCTATGCGCTCGCGCTGGCCTTGGCGCGCGCCGGAGCCCATATCGTGGCGGTGGCGCGCACGGTGGGCGGGCTCGAAGAGCTCGATGACGCGGTCCGCGCCGCAGGCAGTGCGGCGACGCTGGTGCCGCTCGACATGCGCGATTACGACGGCTTCTATCGGCTCGCCGCGTCGCTCAATGAACGCTATGCGCGGCTCGACGTTGTGGTCGGCAATGCCGCCATCGGCGGCCAGCGCTCGCCGCTCGCCCACGTCATGCCGCCGGCCTGGGACGAGGCGATGGCCGTCAACGTCACCGCCAACTACCACCTCATCCGCGCCATGGATCCCCTGCTCCGCCGGTCCGCCGCCGGCCGCGCCGTGTTCGTCACATCGGGCGCCGCGACCAGCGCCCGCGCCTATGCGGGGCCTTATTCGGTGTCGAAGGCAGCGCTCAACGCGCTGGCTCGAACCTATGCGGACGAAACACACTCGACGACGCCGGTGCGGGTCAATCTGTTCAATCCCGGCCCGACCCGCACCCGCATGCGCGCGCAAGTCATGCCGGGCGAGGACCCGATGACGCTGCCGACGCCCGAGCAGGTGGCCGAGAAAATCCTCGAACTGTGCCTGCCGAGTTTTGCCGAGACAGGGAAACTCTATGATTACCGCGCCGGCAAGCTCCTGAGCTTCGTCGAGCCGGCATGATGCGTCGACCGATCATCGGCGGCGGCGCTTGCGGCCGGCATAAGGGTTGGGCTTGGCGCGCAGCGTGAGCCTGATCGGCGTGCCCGGCAGCGAGAATTCCTCGCGCAAGCTGTTGACCAGATAGCGGCGGTAAGTCTCGGGAAGCGCCTCGGCGCGTGAAGAAAACAGCACGAAGCTCGGCGGTCTCGCCTTCGGCTGGGTGATGTAATCAAGGCGCATCGGGCGACCTTTCACGGCAGGCGGCGGATGGGAAGACACCGACTGGCCGAGGAAACGGTTGAGCGCTGCTGTCGATACGCGGCGGTTCCAAACCGCGTGGCTCTCCATCACCGCGGCCATCAGCCGGTCGACGCCGTCGCCGGTGCGCGCTGACAGCGCCACGACCGGAACGCCCTTGAGCTGCGGCAACGAGCGGTCGACGTGCTCGCGCAAACGCGCGAGCGCGCCGGGCTCGTGTTCGACCGAATCCCATTTGTTGAGGCCGAGGACGATCGCGCGCCCCTCACGCTCGACGAGGTCGGCGATCCGGATATCCTGCTCCTCGAACGGCGCCAGCGCATCGATCAGCACGATGACAACCTCGGCGAAGCGGATGGCATTGAGCGCGTCGGCGACTGAAAGCTTTTCCAGCTTCTCGTCGATCCGCGATCGTCGGCGCAAACCGGCGGTGTCGTGAACGCGCACGTGCTGCCCGCGCCAGTCGAAGTCGACGGCGATGGCGTCACGGGTGATGCCGGCCTCGGGTCCTGTCAGCAGCCGCTCCTCGCCCAGCAATCGGTTGATCAGGGTCGACTTGCCCGTGTTGGGGCGTCCGACAACGGCGATCCGGATGGCTTTGTCTTCGGGCGCCACGACCGCAGCGTCCTGATCCTCGGGTTCGGCAGTTGCCTCCGGCAGGGCGGCGCGGAGCGCCTCATACAGGTCGGCAAGGCCCTCGCCATGCTCGGCGCTGACCGCAACCGGCTCGCCGAGCCCGAGCGCGTAGGATTCGAGCGCACCCGCCTCGCCCGCGCGCCCCTCGCTCTTATTGGCGACGACGATGGTCGGCTTGCCGGACTTGCGGACGATGTCGGCGAAGGTGCGGTCGGCCGACGTCGCTCCGGCCCGCGCATCGATGAGAAAGAAAATGGCGTCGGCTTGCGCCACCGCCGCCGACGTCTGGTCTTGCATCCTTGCAGCGAGGGATTTGCGCTCCGCTTTTTCGAGGCCGGCGGTATCGATGACCTTGAACGACAGATCGCCAAGCCGCGCCTCGCCCTCGCGCCGGTCCCGCGTCACCCCGGGTTCGTCATCGACCAGCGCGAGGCGCCGGCCGACGAGCCGATTGAACAAGGTCGATTTACCCACATTGGGGCGGCCGATGATGGCGATGGTAAAGGTCATGGTCACGGCTTCGCCGCAACCGGAGGCAAAAATCAAGAACTAATCCGGCTGCGAGACTACTGCTTCGACGTTGGCGGCGGATTCGGCCAGACCGATTGCGCCGGTTGCGCCGTTTGCTGGGCGGGAGCAGGCGGCGGCGACGCCGGCCAGACCGATTGCGATGGCGCAGCAGCCTTTTGGCCCGGCGGGGTGGGCCAAGCCGAATTATCCGACCCTTGCTGCGGCACGCCCGACTTCGGCCCGACGCTGATCCGCGTCGGCGGCTTTTGGCTGAAGGCCGGATCTTGCGGTGACGCCGGCGCTCGCGCGAGCTTGGGTTTCGGCTTTGGCTTCGGTCTCGGCTTTTCGGCCGCTTCCGGCGCAGTACCGGGAGCGGCCGGCGCTGTGCCAGGGGCGGCAGGTGCGCCCGGTTCGCCGCCAGTGTCGGCGGTCTGATCGGGCGGCGGCTGATAGCCTTTGACCAATTCAGGGGGTACGCCGGTTTCCGCACCCGGCACACCATTGGGAAATACCGGTTCGCGCTCGCCCTTCAGCTTGGTCTTGGTGTCGAACATGTCGTTGGCGAATATGGAGGTCGGATCGAACTGACCACCCGGGGTGCAGCCCGCGAATAGCAACATCAGCGCGATCGGCGCTCCGATACGGATCAGCGCGGGCAGGCCTCGCGTCGCCATCGCGCTCAACCCTTGCCGCCCGCCGCGATGAGCTCGCTCAAGACTTCGGCGCGACTGCGTGAGCCTTGCGGCGATTGCGGATCGGTGATGATCATGTCGGTCCACTGCCGCGCCGCGGTCATATCGCCGGATTTCCAGGCCGAAAGCGCGAGCAGTTCGCGTGCGCTGTGCCGGAACGTCTTGTCCGCGCCCGTCAACGGCTCGAGCCGTTGCTGCATTTCGGAATAGGGCGCGCTGTCGACGAGCAAAAAGCCCGAGCGCAGCGCCGCCAAGTCCTGGATGGCCTGTCCGACGCTCTTATCGGCCGCGATGTCGTCATAGGCTTTGACGGCGGCATTCTTATCGGTCTGCGCCAGTTCGGCCGCCTGTTGCAGGCGCGCCAAGCTGCGGTAGCCGGCGGTGCCGTCCGCGGCAAGTTTGGCGAAGGCCGCCTCAGCGTCGTCGTGCTTGCCGGCTTGGGCAAGAGTGAGTGCATTCTCGAACGCGGTGCCGGATTCGCCCGCTTTTTTGTTTTCCCACCATTGGTAGCCGCGCCAGCCGCCGACCGCCACGACGATGAGGATACAGGCAGCGATGATGAGGTTGCCGTAGCGCTCCCACAGCTTCTGCAGCCGTTCGCGCCGGACTTCCTCATCGACTTCCTGGAATATATCGGCCACGGACCCCGTCCCAGCACCCGCCCAAACCAACCGCGATCAGGCACTCAAAACCGGGCCAACCACGCCCGGAACACACGGCCTGCAGGTACCCTAATGATGTGGCGCGAGCAAGGCAAAGACCAAATGTCGCAAGGCTTTATGGCGAAACGCTAAGCCTCGGAACCGACTGAGCGGGCGCTACTTTTTGCGCATCGCATAGACATTGTCCGGGCCCGGAAAACGCCGCGCGCGGACCTCCTCGGCGTAACCCCTGACCGCCTGATCGATCGAGGGCCCGAGATCGCCAAACCGCTTGACGAATCTCGGCACCCGCGGCGACAGCCCGAGCATATCCTCGAGAACCAGGATCTGGCCGTCGCACGCCACGCTTGCGCCGATGCCGATCGTCGGGATTGCGACCTCCGCCGTGATGCGTCGTCCCAACGGCTCGGCGATCGCTTCAAGCACCACTGCGAACGCGCCGGCGTCCGCGACGGCACGGGCATCGGCCTCGATCGGCGCCCAATCGCTTTCGTCGCGGCCTTGGGCGCGAAACGATCCGATCGTGTTGATCGCCTGCGGCGTCAAGCCGACATGGCCCATCACCGGCACGCCGCGCTCGACCAGGAAGGCGATGGTCTCCGCCATCCGGCGGCCGCCTTCGACTTTGATGGCGCCGCAGCCGGTTTCCTTCAGCACCCGCGCAGCCGACATGAAGGCTTGTTCTTTCGAGGCCTCATAGGAGCCGAACGGCATATCGATGACCACCAGCGCGCGCCTCGAGCCGCGCATCACCGCATGACCTTGCAGGATCATCATGTCGAGGGTGACCGGCACGGTTGTTTCCAGGCCGTGCATCACCATGCCGAGCGAGTCCCCGACCAGGATGACATCGCAATAGCCGTCCAGAATGCGCGCGGTATGGGCGTGATAGGAGGTCAGGCAGACCAGCGGCGGGCCGCCCTTGCGGGCGCGAATGTCGGGGGCGGTCAGCCGCCGGATCTCATTCTGCGCGGACATTGCTATGGGCCGAACGCCGGCAAGCCGATGACGAGCGGATGAAACACCAGGCCGAGGGCGAGATAGACGATGGTGCCGACGATGATCGCGATGATGTCATTCCTGCCGCCGCCAACGGGAATCGGCGGCGCGCCGGGATCGCTGCGGCGCTTGAGCGTGATGCGGTCAAAAACCGCCCACGCCAGCACCGCGCCGAACAGGATGATGCCGCCGAGATCGCCGTTGGCGCACAGATGCGCGAAAGCCCAGGTCTTCACGCCGACCAGCATCGGGTGCTTGAGCACGCGCTTGATGTTGCCGGGGATATAGGCCGCGACGATCATGATGCTGGCGGGCCACATCAGCGCTTCGACGATGTGATGCGTCCATCCCGGCGGATTCCAGATGACGATCAAGCCGGCGTTGCGATAGCTGGCGAAGCCGTAGCCGATCAGCACGATGCCGACGATCGAGACCAGCGAGAACAGGCCGCGATAGGGCCATTCGCCGACCCTGGCGATCAGCGCGGCGCGATGGTCGCGCATGGTCACGAACACATGGGCGCCGAGAAAAATAACAAGTCCGAGGATTTCGACGGCGAGGCCCATGACACGCAAACCCGGATTTTGCCCGCGGAGGCGGTTGAGTTGCAGCATCCTGCAAGTCGCGGGGGGATCATGGCGACCGCCATGCTGTTGTCAATGACGGCAAACGGGGCGCTTCGACTCAAGAGGTGTAGCGTCGGCCGCGCTCGAGGTAGCCTGCGGTGTCGACCAGCGCCTCGCGCTCCTTGAACGACACCATGTCGCTTTGCATCGACGCTGAGCTGCCATCATGGCCGATCGCGGCCAGCACGCGCTGCATGGCCTTGATCGCGGCGCGCTGGGTGTCGCTCGGAATAATGACGAGATGATAGCCGAGCGCCTCAAGCCGCGACACCGGCAACAGCGGCGTCTTGCCGCCCTCGAACATGTTGATGAGCTTCCAGCCCGACACCGACTTGGCGATTTCGGCGATCTCGGCTTCCGAAGTCGGCGCCTCGACGAACAGCATATCGGCCCCGGCCTCGCGATAGGCCGCCGCCCGGTCGAGCGCGGCGGCGAAACCCTCGACCGCGATGGCATCGGTGCGGGCGATGACGACGAAATCGGGATCGTGCAGCACATCGCGCACGGCCTTGAGCTTCTGCACCATCTCACCCACCGGCACGAGGCTCTTGTCGTCATAATGGCCGCATTTTTTGGGAAACGTCTGGTCCTCCAGATGGAGCGCGGCAACGCCGGCGCGCTCGAAAGCCCGCGCCGCGGCTTGGGCGTTGAGCGCATTGCCGTAACCGGTATCGGCATCGGCGACGACCGGAGCCTCGACGACATCGACCATCGCGGCGAGCCGCTCGACGATGGCGCTTACGGAAATCAGGCCGAGATCGGGAACGCCCGCCGAACGCGCGATCGCACCGCCGCTGGCATAGATCGCCGGAAAACCGGCCTGCTCGACAAGCCGCGCCGAGAGCCCGTCATAAGCCCCCGGCGCCACCGCGATGCGGCCCGACGCAAACAGCGTCCTCAGTCTCGTCGTGGCGCGCACCATCCAACTCCCTTCGCCCGTGTCGCGTCACCATGATACGTCTTGCGAAGGTCGTGGGGGAAGCGGAGGCGAAGGCAATGAAAACGGCCGCGGCGACGGCGTTTGCGGTTCTTCTCGGTACGCTATCCGCTGTGGCCCAGGATTGGCCGACCGGCACCGTGCGGATCATCGTGCCGTTCGCCGCCGGCGCAACGCCCGACATCGTTGCGCGGCTATTTGCCGAACGCCTGCAAGATACGCTCGGCCAGACCTTCGTCGTCGAGAATAAGCCGGGCGCGAGCGGCAACACCGGCACCGATGCGGTCGCCAAGGCCGCGCCCGACGGCGCCACGATCGGGGTCAGCATCGGCGGGCCGCTCGCCATCAACACTTTGTTGTTCAGCACGCTGCCCTACGACCCAAAAAAAGACCTGGCGCTGATCACCATGCTGGTGACGCAGCCAAGCGCGCTTGCCGTCAATGCCAGCCTTGGCGTCACCACGACGGCGGAGCTTCTCGATCTGATTAAACGCAATCCCGGCAAGTACAATTATGGATCGATCGGCACCGGATCGTTGTCGCAGCTTGCCATGGAGGCGATCGCGCTCAAGAGCGGCGCACGGCTCGTGCATGTGCCGTTCGCGTCCTCGCCGCAAGCCATGGCGGCGCTGATGCGCAACGACGTGCAGATGGTCTGCCTGCCGGCGATCTCGGTGGTGCCGCAACTCAGTTCCGGCACCGTGAAGCTCCTCGCCGTCACGACGGCTACGGGCTCCGCTCTGCTGCCGGGCATTCCGACGCTGAAGGAAGCCGGCATCGACGTCGAGGCCGATGCCTGGAACGGGCTGATCGCGCCGGCGGGTCTTGCCGCGGCGACGGTCGAGCGCGTCGGCCGCCTGGTCGGCGAGGCCATGACCTCGCGGGCCATTCGCGAAAAACTCACCAGCCAATTGATGGAGCCGATCCCCGGTACGCCAGCCGAATTTCGCGCCCGGATCGATGCCGACATTGCGCGCTGGAAGCCGGTGATCGAGGCCGCCAATATCAGGATCAATTAAAAAATCGGCGAATAGCGAATGGCGAATGGCCAATGGGGATCGACCCGATCCATGCGGAAATGTGAGGCGGCCGTCGTCGGAACCTTCGCTATCATGCCGATCTGCGTCGCGCCGAGAAAACCTATGACATGCCGGGCGGCGAATCCTTCGTGACACCGAGCGCCCCGCTCAAGGGTCGTCCGGCGTACCCTGCCCTCACCGCGCCTGCGGGACTGCATCGCCGTAGAGCTCCGGCTTGAACCCGACCAGCAATTTGCCGCCGCCAAGCTCGAGCACCGGCCGCTTGATCATGGACGGCTGCGCCAGCATCAGCGCCATGGCTTTGTTGGCATCGATGGCGTTCTTGTCCTTGTCCGGCAGCTTGCGGAACGTGGTGCCGGCGCGGTTGAGCAGCGTTTCCCAGCCGACTTGCTTCGACCATTGCTCCAAACGCCGGCGATCGATCCCGGCCGTCTTGTAGTCGTGAAAGGAATAGGCAACGCCGCGCTTGTCCAGCCAGGCGCGGGCCTTCTTCATCGTGTCGCAGTGCTTGATGCCGTAGATGGTGATGGACATCTTTGCTCTGTCACGCCCATGAGGGTCTGCAGTTTCAGTCGCCTGAGCTTCGCACATCATTCGCGCGTGAGCCACGTCGACTACTTGCGCGTGGGATCGGCGGCGGTCTTGGAGCCGCTGCCCGGCGCGGAGCCTCGCCTCGGCCGGCGGACGGCTCTGACCTTCCCGCTGTCGCCGCCGCCGCAGAAGAACCGATCGCCGCCATCGGACTCGAGCCCCGATACGCCCACGCCGGGCGGCATTTCGAGCGCCTCCAGGACCTCTCCGGTTCGAGGATCGACTCGCCTCAAATCGCTTTCGTCACCTTGCCACGTGGCGTGCCAGAGCTCGCCATCGACCCAGGTGACTCCGGTGACGAAGCGGTTGGACTCGATAGTGCGAAGAACTGCCCCTGTCTCGGGATCGATTTGATGGATCTTCCGGTCGCGATATTGGCCAAGCCAGAGCGCCCCTTCGGCCCATGCGAGTCCCGAGTTGCTGCCGCCGCCAGGCGCCGGGATCGTCGAGAGCACGCGGCCGGTCTTCGGATCGATCTTGTGGATGCGATCCTCGGCGATCTGAAACAGGTGCTTGCCGTCGAAGGCCGTTCCGGCATGTGCGGCGACGGCGATCGAGCGCAGCATCTTCCCGCTCGCCGGATCGAGGGCGTGCAGCCTGTCTCCAGCAGCCAACCAGACTTGCCGACCGTCATAGGTGACCCCGTTCACGCGGTCGACACCCGGAAAGGGTCCATACTCACGGAGGATTTTGGCGGCCGATCGATTCATGCTGCGATCCTAGCCGCCCGGAATCGGCGCGGGGAGTAACAAGGTCGTCGTGAATCCCGGCACGGGCGGGGTCATCCAGCGACGCGCTCGCCCGCGACCAAACGACTGCACCTTGCGTGCTGCGGCAAGCGAGTTCGAGCGCCCGCTGCACGGTGCGCTGGCTCCCTCCAAGAGCAAGCGCCAGGGCCGAGCTCGACCACGACTTACCGTCAGCGAGGAAGGCGAGCACCGCCGCATGCTGCTCTTCGACGGGCCACGCCAGCACGATGACCTCGCGGGCGCGGCACGGCGCCAGCGCAAACCCCCGCTTGGTCGCGCTCACGCCGGCCAGCGTCCGCAGCACCGCGCGAAGCCGCCCGACCTCGACCCGCAACCGCGCGCGATGCGATTTATCGGCGTGCTTCGCCCGGAAAGCCCGGGCGACGAGCGTTCCCCGTGGCACGTCTTCCGGCCATGCTTCGCCCAGAGCGCGGGCGAGCGTGAACAAAACCGGACGCCTTGCGAGCGAGACCACCGTGCTGCCGTCACGCACGACATGACGGCACGCGTCAACGACGAAAGCTTTCGACGCCAGCAATTCTTCGACCTCCTCGAGCAGGAGGGGTCGCTCCTCGCCACGCACAATCAGGCGCGCCGCGGGCGTGTTCAGCACGAGGAGTGCGCTTTCGACCTCCGCCGTCAGCGCCGGGATACCGGCGTCGCGCGCAGCGCGCGCGGCCCGCGCGAGCGCGGCGCGCGCCGTCTTGGTTCGGAGGCGTCGCATCGCGAGCCCTGCAACGACCAGCTCATGGGCGGCCCTCGACGCGGGCGGGAAAGGCGCGGGGTCAAGCTCGGCAAGCTTACGCTCGGCGTCGTCGAGGCGGCCGATCAGGAGCAGGCGCCGGACCTCGAGATGACGCGCATGCGCGGCGTTCACCCGGTCGCCGTGCGCCTCGAGCGTCGCCCGCGCCGCATCGAGCGCCTTCGCGGGCCAGCCCAGGTCTCGCGACACCAGTGCGATCTCGGCCTGCGCGACGACACACCTCGCGCGGGCCACGGTCTCTTTCGGATCGAAGGCGCGCGCCGCGCTTCGCAGGAGAGCCTTGGCGCGAACGAGATCGCCGAGTTGCGCCATCGCGATGCCTCGCAGCGCGAGAGCAGGCGCGTCGTCGCGCAACGCGACCCGCTTCAATGCGCCGAGCGGATCACCTGCCGCGAGCGCGCGTGCCGCGGCGGTGATCAGCGAGTCCATCGGAATCCCGCCACACTTGTCACTCTCGTCGTTGCCATTTCGACGCTAAGTCTATCGCGTGATCAACAACACGAGAAGGAGCAACCGGATATGTCCGATATCCTGCATAAAGTCGGAATCAAATCGTCGTCGCCGGATGATGTCTACAGGGCATTGGTCACGGTCGAAGGCCTTTCCGGCTGGTGGACGCGCGACACGCGAGGCGAAAGCAAAGTCGGCGGCGTGATCCAGTTCCGCTTTGGCGACGGCGGTTTCGACATGAAGGTTCTTGAGCTTCAACCCGCCAAACACGTCCTGTGGCAGGTGGTCGACGGGCCCGAAGAGTGGCTCGGCACAACGATAAATTTCGACCTCAAACAGAGCGGCGACTGGACCATCGTCCTGTTCAAGCACCGAAGCTGGAAGGAACCGGTGGAGTTCATGCACCACTGCAGCACCAAGTGGGGGGTCTTCCTGCTGAGCCTCAAGTCGCTTCTCGAAACAGGCAAAGGCGCCCCTTGGCCAAGCGAGATCAAGCTCGACAGCTGGGAATAAAACGGTGCCCAACCAAGGAGGGAAAGGATGACCGATCACAAGATCGGAACCCGCGAACAGTCGCTTGCAGCACGGCTTGAGCTGTGCCGGTGACTAACCGCTGCGGCTAACGGCCAACAGCTTCCAAGCCCAAATCGATAGCATTGCCGCCAGTGCCGGCAGACTTCAATCTATCCGCGCCAAGACCTGCTCCAAGGCAGCAAAGAACCCCTGCCACCCGTACTTGGCGCCCTGGTAGGCCTGCTGCTGATCCGGCCGGAAGCCCGACTGCTCCATGCGCAGATGCGTTCCCGTGCTCGCAGGGGTCAGAGTCCAAGTGACGACACTCTCAAGACCCATGGCCGCCCACGTGTAAGACAGCGTTTTGTTCGGCTCGACTGCCAAGACCTGACAGTCGACAGCGCCCCAGTCACCGCGAAGATTGAAACGGTGGTCCACGACAGGCTTGAAGTCGTTTTTCATGAGCCACTCCTCGACCAGGTGTGGTTGCGTGAGCGCGCGCCAGATCTTTTCCGGCGGAAAAGGTATCTCCCGTTCGACAACGACGGAGAGCGTTTCGGTCGCGGGTTTGCTCATTGGTCCATCCTTTTGAGTTGATCTTCGAGGTGGTCGAACCGGCTCGTGAAACCGGCTCGATGACCCGCGCCTCAAGCGCTCTTTGGTCTCTTCTGAGAGCGGACAGGGCCAGCGGTGGCTCGCACCGACGTGTTCAGTGCCACGGCGGCGCGAATGAGCGCCTTCAACGCCCTTTCATCAATCCTGTCGCCCTCATGGAAATCGATGGCGCGCCTGGCGTTGCCGTCGAGGCTGGAGTTGAAGAGGCCTGACGGGTCCGCCAACGAGGCGCCCTTGGCGAAGGTCATCTTCACCGCATCCTTGTACGTCTCGCCGGTGCAGATCATTCCGGCGTGCTCCCACACCGGAACCCCTCTCCACTTCCACTCCTCGACCACGTCGGGACAGGCCTCTTTGATGAGAATCCGGACCCGAGCAAGCGTCTCGCCCCGCCAATCATTGAGCTCCTTGATTCTCGCATCTATCAGCTGAGAGGCAGAGTCTCCTCCTTTTCCTTCCTTGGAACCGCTCCCCCTCTTCTTCATGGTTGTTGCCGCTTTCTTCATGGTTGTTGTCGCTCGCCCGCCGCTCACATTCGTTCGCCGGGCCATTGGGTGGCTTGCTTCTTTGCGACCTTCGCCGACTTCTTGGACGTCGTTGTGGCAACGACGGAGAGCGTTTCGGTCGCAGTCTTGCTCATTGGTCCATCCTTTTGAGCAAATCTTCGAGGTGGTCGAACCGGCTTTGCCAGAAGCCGGCCATTTGGCTTGTCCAGTCGATCAGCGGGGCCAAGGCGCCGAGTTGCGCACTAAAGTGCGTCCGGCGGCCTTCGTGGCGGTCGCGCACCAGCCCGGCCTGCTTGAGGACCCCGAGATGCTTTGAGACGGCCGGTTGCGAGACCCCGGCCTGAGCCGTCAGCGCCCCGACCGTCTGGTCTCCGTCGCGACACAGCCGCTCGAAGATGGCCCGTCGCGTCGGATCGGCGAGCGTTCTGAAAAGGATATCGTGGGGCTGTGGCATCGCAATTTATAACCCGCCGGCTATTGATAAGGACATATAACCGGTCAGATATATGAGTTAAGCGCGAGAGAAACGGAACCCCGGATTGATCCTTGTCACCGGCCTCGATCGGTCGATTTTCGGCAGCCGCCGCAATGATCCGCGATCTGTTCAGCGGCGGAAAAATACCGCCAGCGCCAATGGCACAAAACCTTCGGCGATGCTCGGCGGGCACCGCTTCGCCGGCGGCAGACCAGCTTCAGCCAAGGCGCCGAATGGAAGGCGCTCATCAGCAGATACATCGGGACCATTCCGCTCAGCGGTGACGCGCCATGCGCGGCCGAGCAAAGCATATCCGACATGCTGCCGCCGTCGACCCCTGCAAGGAGTGCCATGATTGCGAAGGTCGGCGCAGCCGCGAGGGACAGCAAACAGTCCGCACCTGCTTCAGGCCGCTCTCGACGCCGCCCGACTTCGGGGGCGACTGAATTGGTCGTGTTGGAGAGCATTTCGCCGCATCCCCATTGTTCCATTGCTGCACGAACCGAAGTCAGCGCCTGCCGGTTCCCAGATCGTCAGAATGCCCTGCCTTCATGCGAGGCCACTGGGTGATGGGGCGTCCATCGTTACGGTAGTTGTGCTCGTCTTTCGGCCGTTGTGGCCAGCCGGCCGGCGAGTCCTCCGACCTCTCCTGCCGCCCGTAGACGGTCAAGTCGAGCAACCCGTAGCTGTTGCCCATCACCTCGACGCCGCGTCTCGTCGTCCAGTATGTCTCGAAGACTTTGGATCCTTGTCGCAGGTAGCAAACGATATGCATCATGCCCACCCGGCGTCCAACCAAGAGAGTGCCGAGCGAGTCCTGGGCCGAGTACCAAGGCATCTCCCAGCCCATGAAGTCGCGGTACCGGGCGCTCTCTTCGTACGGGCCCTGGCAGAACGTGGCGTAGGTGACGTCGCGGGAATGAATGAACGACAGCTCGCGGACCTGGGATGTATACAAGGTGCACCCCTCGCACTGTTCCGCCGCCGGGTGGCCGGTGTGCCACATGAAGTAGTAGGCGATGAGCAGCCGGCGACCTTCAAACGCGTCCAACAGCGTCACGGTCCCGCCCGCGCCGATAAGCGGTATCGCGCTGTCCATTTCGACCATTGGCAACCGCCGGCGGGTGGCCGCAATGGCGTCGCCTTGCCGTGTGTGAGCTTTCTCTCGAACCCGCAATGCGTCCAGCTCGGCCTGAAACGTGCCGCGATCGACCACCGCAGGTGCCGCCGGTTCATTTCTCATGAAGTCTTTCATCGTCCTCTCCTTTCGTCTGGCGCCGTGCCGTTTGTTCCAGCGGCCCTCGGTTGTCCTGCCTAGACATAGCGGCCGGGTATCGAACGGTGGGAGTGACAAGTGTGGCGGGATTTCATTGTCTGGCACCCTGAGACCTCCCTCCGCAGCTGCCGTATTCTGCCGTGAGTTCATAACCGCAAGACGCGATCCCCATTCGAGATAGCCGACAAGCATGTCGTCCCTCCTGTCACACCAGCCCCGTCTCGCGGGTCAACCAGAGTGACCCGTCATGACGGAGGAGGATGACCGAATGGATGAGCGCGAACGCGACTGGCTGGCACAGCGTTTCGAGGAACGGCGTCCGCGTCTGCAGGCGATCGCCTATCGAATGCTCGGCTCCCTGGCCGAGGCCGAGGAAGCGGTTCAGGACGCCTGGCTGCGCCTGAGCCGGGCGGGCGCCGGGGGCGTCGAAAACCTCGATGGCTGGCTGACGACAATCGTCGGACGGGTGTGCTTGAACCTCCTGCGCGCCCGTCGCCTGCGGGCGAAGGAGCCGGCGGACGTCCATCTGCCCGATCCCCTCATCACGCGTGAGGCGGACCATAATCCCGAGCAGGCCGCGCTTCTCGCCGACTCGGTCGGGCTCGCGCTTCTCGTTGTATTGGACACCTTGAAGCCGGCCGAGCGGCTCTCGTTTGTTCTCCACGACATGTTCGATCTGTCGTTCGAGGAGATCGGGCCCCTCGTCGGCCGTTCGCCTGCCGCCGCGCGACAGCTCGCAAGCCGCGCCAGACGCAGGGTGCGCGGCGCGGCGCCGCCGAAGCCCGATCCTGATCTGGCCCGTCAGCGGGAAGTGGTCGACGCTTTCTTCGCGGCAGCCCATGGCGGCAGCTTCGACGCGCTCATCGCGGTCCTCGACCCGGAGGTCGTCGTGCGCTCCGACGGCGGTTCGGCGCAGCCACAACTGACCACAGTCCTTCGTGGCTCGGCCGCCGTCGCGCGGCGGGTGCTGCAATTTGCCAGGCCGTCCGCGTCGCTCCGAGCCGTGCTGGTCAATGGAGCCGCCGGCGTGGTCGCGATGATCGACGGCCGTCCTTTCTCGGTGATGAGCTTCACTGTCGTCGCCGGCAAGATCGTCGAGATCAACGCGATCGCCGACCCCGAGCGCCTGCGAGCGCTCGACCTCACAATCCTCGCCCAATAGCGACCTCGCCTCGCCCCGTAGCGACCGCGAGCGCCCGGCCGATGGCTCTCGTCACATTCCGCCCGCCCCGCGTGTCATACGAACGCCCGACCTGATGCTCGAGAGAGCGCGGGATGGGCCGCAGCGCTGAAACCCCTTGGAGAGACACAACCATGCAACCGCGAATGACCAACCCCGCGATGACCCTGCCCGGCGCCATGGAGGCCCTCATGACGCTCGGCAAGTCGATGGCGCAATGCGGCGTGCCCAAAGCGACGCTCGAGCTCATGAACATGCGCGCCAGTCAGATCAATGGCTGCAGCGTGTGCCTCGACATGCACTCCCGCACGCTCAAGAAGGTTGGCGAAAAGGACGAGCGCCTCTTTGCTCTCGCCGCCTGGCGGGAGGCTCCATACTACTCCGATGCGGAGCGCGCGGCGCTCGCGCTCACCGAGGCCGCCACGCGGCTCAACGACCGTGCCGACCCGGTCCCCGACGAGATTCTGGAAGGAGGCCGCGCGGCACTACGACGAGACCGCACTCGGCGCGCTGGTCATGGCGATCGGGCTCATCAACCTCTGGAACCGTCTCAACGCGGCGACCCGCCAGGTGGGCGGAGAGTGGATCGCGCAGTACGTCTGAGCCGCTAAACTCATAAAGGCTATGATTATGCAAGAAGACAGAACGACAAATGAAGCCGCAATCCGAGAATTGATAGACGGTTTTGTAGAAGCGGTTCGCGCCAAGGACATTAACGGAGTTATGTCCGTTTATGCCCCCGACCTCGTTGCGTTCGACGTCGTTCCCCCACTGCAATACGTCGGGGCCGAGGCGTTTAGGAAAGTCTGGCAAGAGGTCTTCGAGACATTCCAGGGTCCGATTCCCTACGAGGTTCGCGACCTGAGCATCACCGCTGGCGATGACGTGGCATTCAGCCATAGTCTCAACAGGAACAGCGGAACGATGAAGAATGGCCGGAAGACCGATCTTTGGCTGCGCTGGACCGCTTGTTACCGCAAGACCAATGGCAAATGGCGGATCGCGCACCTGCAGATCTCGGTTCCCGTTGATTTGCGAACCGGCAAGGCCATGGTGGATCTGAAGCCGTAACGGTCGGCCGACGTCGAGGGAGACGCGATGGCGCCCTACGCCACGTACTCTATTCTACGCCGCGGCACTCGCCCTCACCCCACCCCATCATCAACGAGAGCGCCAATCCTCTGGTTTGACTGGCATGTTTCAGACGCCGAAAATACGATATCGTCATCTTTACCGCGACGTGAAGCGCGAGCGAAAATTCTACAAAATAGCCGTGCTGCGATCCCCGATGAAAGCGATGTGGTTGACCTTGCCTCGCTTTGGAGCATCGACCCTACGCGGCTTTCAGATCAAGATCGTCCACTCGAATTAGGACTAGCAGCTCGTTTGCCGAAACATTTTACGCAGTGATGCCGAAATCGGCACGATAACGGAAACGATCTTTTCGTAAGATTCGTATGACGCGAACTTCCAGGCTGGACAGTGCCCAAGCAAAACATCTCGCTGAGCCCTTGGAATTCTCGCCTGCCTGCCGTGAAAGAGGCAAGATGAGCTATTCGCAACGATCCAAGGCCAGTCTCAGCGCTGCGCCGGCCGTCAGTGGTTCCGTCGTCGCAGGAATGACGACTGACCTCTCTGGCGGAAGACTTCTGAAATATCCAGGCTTGTCGCGCTTATGCGGCGTGATTGAAATCTTGCCCTCGAACCTCTTGGCGCGACTCCAGTCCATGTTCTTGTATGCATCACGCTTCGTATTGTAGCCGTAACGACCCATGAAGTCCCGCTCCCAATTGCTATGGCATTGCGTATACCTCTCCCATTTGAAGAACTCGGGCTCATTGGGAGGTGGGATGAATCGGCTCCGCTCCAATGCTTCCAGCAGCGCCCCTCCCAGGGCCTCATCGCCGGCATCCGATGCCAGATAGATCACGTAGCCGTTGTCTTCAGGCTGGATCATGCGATATCCGGACAGCGGCAGGACACAAATAAATCTTTCGGTCCGGTGGATATCGGCACATTGCCTGAATGGCAGAGCCTTTGCCGGTTTCATTCTCTGATCCTCGTGATCACAATCGAAACGCCATTGTCCTTCCCATAGATGACCGCCCGAAGGAGATACCGCCACTGCGTTCGTGAGGTATCTTCAGGAATGGCTAGTTAAATCGTCTTCGACAGTATGTCCTCAGGATCGGGCTCAGATTTCGTCCGAGGCTGATAGTTTACAGCATCGTTCACGTAACGTGCCACTGTTCGATAGATCTGCTGTGGATTCCTGATATAGGTCATGCTCAGCGTGTTCAATGTCTTGTTGCTTATCGCTTCGCCCGTTGCGTCTTGAAAATGGTCGAAACCTTTGGATCCCGGCCGCAGCTGCCTAGAATCAGGATTCATTTTGTCGTAATAGTCCTCCCACTTACCGCTCTGATCTTGGAGGCCTTTTCCCCATTCGATTTTGGTCTCGCTATTGTTGACGATATCGCCAAGCTCCTCAATCTCCTTGGGCGCTTGTACGGGCGCGGCAGGCGCTTCTTCGAAGGTTGGTTTCGTCGCCGAGGGGCGAACCCGATGTGGTGGTCCTTCGCTGAACAACGATGCCGTTCCGGCAACGGCGAGCATCGATTCCGGCAAATGGCCGGGCCGGACGAAGCCGCCGATCACTGCGCCTTGATACAAGCTCAGAGCGGCGGAGAGCAGATTACCCTGCGCGGTTGGGGGCTTGTAGTCGTAGGCGAGCCAGACCGAGAGGCGGTCCTGAAGAAAGGAATATTCCGCGAGCGCATGCGCCATATCGGCTGGCGAGAGACTTCCGCCGGCTCGCCCTAACCGCCGAACTGAATGACCTCCTTGGCAAAATCGACTGGCCCGAGGTCGTCGTATTTACGTTCGAATGTCTGCTCAAGCGACGGTGGCTTTCCAGTGGCATCGCCATCATCGCCGCCTGTTCGCGCTGGAGCATCGGTCGCAGTCACTGATCCACTTTCAGCGACGCGCTGCTGCCACTGGTCGGAAGAGTGAGGATCGAACTCGCTGATCGTCTTTGAGTCCAGGTGCCGCTAAGCTTGTGGCATCGGGAGATCCGTCCCTGGTCCAACGGCCGTGCCAATTTCGCGGCTCGTCCGGATTGTAATTGTACTTGGTCAGTTCTGCCTCAGCATTCGCGAGATGGACAGCTGCCTCTGGACTCAACTTTGGAGTCCGTGTGTGGACGGCGGCAATCATCGCTGTGGCGAAATCGCCGCTGTGGAGCGCCTGCGCGATCGCACCAAGCCTTGCCTGCAGCCCGGTTGGATCTTCGCCGTATGCCGCCGTTAGCAACGAGGTGATCTCGGAAGTCGGCCGCGGGACAAATCCTGATAGCGTCCTCCGCAGAAGCGGCACGCCCGCCAGCGACACGCCGGCGGGCACACAACTGAGCCCCAAACCGCCAGGCTCGTTCGTCAGGCGAAATATTCGCATAACGCCGCTACTGGTAGCTGCGCTCATCGTACCTGTTATGTTTGAGTGGAAAGGACGCGATCGCGCGGAATGATTTGCGCGCGCCTATGAGCTCACTGCCCAGCGCAAGAACTCATTGGTCGTGAGGACTGCGGTTCGTCCTCCGCGCTGGCCCCGGGTGGAGAAGCATGCCTGCGTTCGATCAGACACCGGACAGACCTAAGTCGTTCGGATTCAAGGTCTTATGGTTTGCCGTAAAGGCCGCCGATCACGCCTCGGTGCTGGACGCGCTCGAGTTCGGCGAGGCAACGCCAACCAACTGGGCCTCCGGTCTTGCAGCTATGTATAAAGATTCGCCGAGTAACAACCGCTGGGTCTTCGCATCGCCACCGGTCAACGGCTGGGTCTTGGTTGTAGGCTCATCATTGCCGTATCCCACAATCGAAACTCACCATGATATCGGCAAGAGATTTGACGTGCTGTTTTCTCGTTTGTTGAAGCGATTTGATGATGTTCAGTTCTTTGGCAGCCATCGCGTGGCTGACTTCGTTACCTGGGCGCGCGCACTGAGCGGTAAGCCGATACAGAATCTTTGGTTCCGCCGACGGCCAGGTCTTGGCGAACGTTGGTGAGCAGACGTCAGGGGAGGCAAAACTGGGATTTGTCAATCTGACCGGACTCTCGCCGTCCGACGCTGCAGACAGGATTTCCGCAATGGCGGAGGAGGAGGGCGCGGAGGAGGACAGGCTCGTCGCAAGCGGACTCTCCCCGCGTGAAGCGCAGACGAAACTTCGGCAAAGCTGCCGCAGTCCGTTTCTTGACGAGACCGACGTTGTCGACCTTGCCGCGCTTTGGAGCATCGACCCCTCGCGGCTGGAAGATCACGATCATCCACTCAGTCTGGGACTGGCGGCCCGCCTGCCGGAGAATTTAAATAATGACCCAGAAGGCAGTCAGCAAAAGTCCCCTACTCCCACTCGATTGTTTTGATCGAGTCCAACTGATTGATTTATTTGTATAAGCTTTTTTCCAAAAAAATTCCGACGATCGAACCGTCAGATGCGCATGGCCGTCGCTGTAGAGCGCGAGTCCGAACAGCCCCGGCGTGAATACGATCAACTGTTCCAGCGTGTTTTGAAGTAACGCAGGTTTACCCGCAGGCGCTTGGTCTCATACCCGATGAGAGGGTCGAAGGCAGGTGATTGCAATTGCTCATGGGCAACGGCATCGATGCCTGTTGCGAAACAGAATAGCACTGCAAAACACCGGCATTTGAATGCGAAAAAGAGCGACCAGAAGGTCTTCGCGGAAAATACCGTCAGCGCCGATCGCATCATTCATATGGGCTCCTCTTTCAGAACAGAGCTGCCGTTGCTGGCCTCATCGGTCCTCGAAGATCGCCTCGATCGACTGGCCGAAGAGGCGCGCGATCTTGAAGGCGAGCGGCAGGCTGGGGTCGTACTTGCCGGTCTCGATGGCGTTGACACTCTGGCGCGCGACGTCGAGATGCTCGGCCAGGTCGGCTTGGCTCCAGCCACGTTCGGCGCGCAGCTCTTTGAGTCGGTTCTTCATGGACCGGCGCCTCTAGCGCTTCGCCGCCCACCACCCGGCCCGGGCAACCAAGGTTGAGAGCAGCTGGGCGAAGACGAGTCCGACCCATCCCAGCGCAAAGTAGACGCCGGGCGTGCCGCGGCTACCCATGAGCTGGGCGAGGAACGCCCCGCCGTTCACGAGCCACAGCAGCATGATCGGCGCGGTCAGCAGGATGGCTGCGGTTGACCCGATGAACCAAGAGAACTTGCGCGCTTCCTTTTCCATCTCGTCGAGCCGGGGCCAGGTGATCATCCATCCTACTGCCGCCGCCCACGCCAGGCTCGCGAACTTGGCCAGCGCCAGCCAAGGCGCCGCGGCCTGCACATCGTGGCCGAAGACGGCCAGTATGATGGCGGCTGCGCCGAACCAGATGGCGACCGCGCCGACGACGGCGGCCGCGACGGATCCGATGAACATGACTTGTCGGCGGCTGGGCATGAGCTGGATCCTCCCATGTGTCAAGCAAACTTGTCATACCCGGAGGTGAGTGTCAAGTTCGCTTGTCATGGGTCCGCGCGCAACTGCTCTCCCAGGGCGTCGGCACTGCGAGGCGTTCATTTGTCCCCAACGCCACCTGCGTGATCGGCGACTTTCGTAAGCTATCGAAGTCCGCGCACGAGAAAGAATCGTTTCGCCAATCCGTCAGAAAATTGCGCTCTTGATTTCAAACACGAATTTCGACGATACGCGATCTGTTCGGTGTCAGCGACTATCGACATCGATCGGTCGATTTCGACATACGCAACCCTCGAACGACTATCAGCCTTACGGCAACTTGCAACAACGGAGGTGCAGCATGGAGATGGCGTATCGAGAGCGATGGCATGCTGAGATTGCCGAGCTGCAGAGGATCTTGTCCGGGTTTGATTTCAGAAAGGAGCGCAAGTGGGGAAAGCCCTGCTACACAATAGATGGAAGAAACGTCGTCATCATTCAGGGCTTCAAAGAATATTGCGCATTGGGCTTCTTTCAGGGTGCGCTGCTGAAGGATCCGAAGAAGCTGCTGGTGCAGCCCGGGCAGGTTCAAGCAGCGCGGGTGATGAAGTTCACCAGCGCCACGGAGATTGCGACGAAGGCGGCTACCATCAAGGCCTATGTGCGCGAGGCCGTGGCGGCCGCAAAGGCCGGAATGAAGGTCGAGACGAAGCTCCCAGAGTTTCCCGTGCCCGAGGAGTTGAAGGAGAAGTTCCGCAACGATCCGCGGTTCAAGCGCGCGTTCGAGGCGCTGACGCCGGGTCGGCAAAGGGGATACCTGTTTCACTTCGCCGGCGCGAAGCAGTCTGGGACGCGGACCGCGCGGATCGAGAAGGCGATGCTTGCGATCTTCGAAGGACGAGGGTTCCTGGAGCGGCGATAGATCGTGAAACTGTGGATGCGTACCGAGAGATAGTCTTCTTGACGGCCGTACCGTCGCAAGGATCCACCTTCCGCTGAAGCGGCGGAAAATACCGTTCGCTCAATCATCAAGGCGGGGCAGAGCGCGACTGCGCGGGCCGCCAGCAGACGGGGCGGTTGATCTCGCCGAGCAGATTCTTGCTCCTTTCGCTGGTGCAGAACGCGGCACTGTTCGCGATGCTCATCGCGCCGGGAAAGAACGTAAAGGAGACTTATCACCAACCAACCAGATACGCCCGAACGGGTCGGTAAACCCACCCTGGCGATGGGTCCCCCACGGCCTTTGGTGATTGTGGAGGTCGTCAAGGCTTCCCTTGGCGCCCGCTTCCAAAGCCGATCGCCCGGCGCATCCCCAACTGTCCTCATCTAGTCCATAGTACTCCCCGTCACTCCCACCCGATCGTTTTGAGCCACTGTCACACACTGATCTGACAGAGGAAAATCCTTCTTCGCGCTACAAAGAACCGTCCTCCCGATCCGTCAGAAATTTGCGCTCTTGATTTCAAACAGGAATTTCGTCGATTCGAAAATCGGCTCGGTTTCAGCGACTATCGACATCGATCGGACGATTTCTCGAATTCTATAGGGAGAACGACGTCATCGGCCGGGTGGAGAAAAGACCGTCAGGCCCGCCGGCATCGATCATACGATTTTGCCCCACAACGCGTCCGCGAGCGCCGACAGCGCGTTGGCGAGTTGCCGCACGGTTTCCGGCGGCGGCAGCGGCATTTTGAGGTTTCGGGCGCCGGTGGCCGGATCCCGCTCAATCCATGGATGCGCCGGAGCGCTGGGATCGTTGGCAGCCGCCAGGGCGGCAACAAATTGCGCGCCGACCCGCACCAAGGCTTGCCATGGTGCAGGATCTGCGTCGCGTGATGCTGCTCCAGCCCCCTGAGCCTGTGTGCTCGCCGTCTTGTCGGCGCCATCGTTCGCATCCGCATTTATGTCTTCCCCGAATTCGGCGTCATCCGCGGTGACGACAGCCCTCACTTCCTCAGCCGGCGTCACGGCCTCGCCCTCACCCATGCGCCCGGTGACGTTTTCCACGTCCTTCATGAAGCGGCTGAGACGCGAGCCGCCGAGCGAAATCTCGCCGCTGCCGCCATCGAGGATTCCTGCAGATAGGGAGCGTTTGAATGCCAGCACCGAAAGCATTCCTTCCTCGATGGTGCCCTTCGCCACGAAATTGATGACCCGCACCGGCCGTTTCTGGCCCATGCGATGAATGCGCGCGATGCGCTGTTCGAGGATCGCCGGGTTCCACGGCAAGTCCATGTTCACCAGGGTCGAAGCATGCTGCAGATTGAGGCCCGTGCTGCCGGCATCGGTGGACAGGAACACGCGGCAGGTGGGGTCGTCGCGAAACCGTTCGACCAGCGCCGGTCGTTTGTCCGATGGCACGCCACCGTGGAAGCTGACATAGCCCAGCCCACGCGCATCGAGGCGGCGAATGAGGATGTCGTGAGTCCGCGTCCATTGCGAAAACACCACCGCCTTGGCATCGGGCTCGGCAAGCAAATCCTGGAACAGCGCCACCAATTCGTCGGCCTTGATCCCGTGATCGGTTTCCTGGTCCAGCAGATAGGTGCTGTTGCACGACATGCGCATGTTCTGCAGAGCGCAGGTGAGCCGCCGTTGGTCCTTGTCCGACAGGAATCTCGTCTTGCGCCAGCGCTGGACGATTCTCGCCACAACGTCGGCGTTTTCGTGGTGATAGAGCATTTGCATCTCGGTCATCGGCACCAGCAGGTTCTGGTCGGTCCGGCTGGGCAGCTGTCGCAGCACCTCGGATTTGCGCCGGCGGATCATGATCGGCGCCAGCGTCTGGCCGATCTTCTCAAGCCCGGTATAGCCGGTGACGCGCCCAGCTTCGTCCTTGACCTGATGCTCGTTCAGCAGCTTCCAGGCTGGCCCCAGCCGATGCTGGTCGACAAACTGGACAATGGAGATCAGCTCTTCCAGCTTGTTCTCCAGGGGCGTCCCGGTCAGCACGATCGCGTATGGGCTATCGACGCGTTTCAAGGCACGCGACGCAATGGTGTTCCAGTTTTTCACCCGTTGCGCCTCGTCGACGATCACCAGATCGGGCGTCCAGGCAGCGATCAGGTCGAGATCCGGCTTGAGTTTCTCGTAGTTTGTGATCTTGCAGAAATCGTCCAGCGTGTAGTCATTCTGCCGCTGCGCCCGACCGCCGTTGATGACGCGCGCCGCATTTTCACCCTGTCGCCCCGAGAAGCGCATGATCTCGCTTTGCCACTGATATTTGAGCGAAGTCGGGCAGATCACCAGCACTTTCGAGACGCCGAAATGCCGGGCTAGTATTTCCGTCGCGGCGATCGCCTGGATGGTTTTGCCAAGGCCCATGTCGTCGCCGATCAGCGCTCGGCCGGCTCGTACCGCGAACAGCGCACCTTCCGCCTGATAGGGGTAGATCGGCGTCGTCAGCAGCGCCAGAAGCTTGGGATCGGCAGCGCCGCGGGGGAACAATTCCGCGAGCTTGGAGGCCCGCCGGTCCGCATCCCGCCTTCCTGCGAGGAAATCGAGGGCATCGTCATAGGCGCGGAACTCGTGACCGGACTTCGAGGCTAGGGCCATGAAAGCCTCGAGGTCGCCAAAGCGCTCCTCCGGGAGCATGCCGTCGCGTTCCGCATCGAACAAACCGGCGGCGGCCTCGCGCACCGCCGGCGCGCAATCCGTTCCGGCGCGAAAATGCACGCAACGTTTGCCGTCATTGCGCAGATACAGCTCGGAGAACGCAGGCTGGTAGCCGCGCGCGAACGCCGCCTTCGCGCCGCGCTTTTTCTCGAGGCAGGCGAGCGTGAATTCGATGTGCTTGCAGGTGCCTAATTCGCTGGTGGCATAATCGGGACATGAACAGAAATTGCCGCCTGGCCCCCGGCCTCGAAGCGCCACGCGATAGCTGGATTTCGAAACTGGATTGCTGACCCTGAACTCGGAGAAAAACGGTTCGCTGCCTAGATTTTCAAGCCCGAAGGCCTGCTCGCGACCGAACTGGCGGCGCAAGCCGCGTTGCCAGTCCACCGGCGATAAATCGGCGGGCGCATGGGTGCGCGAGAGTTTGGATTCCTTCTTTAGCTTGGTCGCAGAATTCGGGTTTCGGCGCTTCGATTTCATCGAGGTATATTCCGTTCAGAATAGAGTCCCGCGAGACGTTGATCGGGCAACCCAACGCGGATCGCAGGATTCCGGAGCTTACGGGCTACGCCAATCCTCGATCCCGAGTCCGCCGACGCGAACGAACTCGCGCGCATTGTGCGTTACGATCTTGAGGCCTCGCCGCAAAGCGCTCGCGGCAAGCAGCAAGTCATAGGCTCCTATGGGCGTACCCTGGCTATTCAGGCTTGCACGCAATTGCGCCGCCACACGGGCGTCTTCGCGCTCGAATGGCAAGACGCAGATGGTGTTCAGAAGCGTCCGCATGGCTTCCCGCACGCGCGGCGCAAGGTTGGGATTGCGCGCCAGCCCGTACTCGACTTCCATCTCCGTGATCACCGAAACGGCCAATTGCAGCGGCGCCTCTTGACGAAGCCGCGCCATAACGGCCTGCTCGCCGCGCGCGAAGTCGCTTAGCACATTGGTGTCAAGGAGATACTTCACGAAAAGGCGCCCTCACGCGGTGGCAGCAATTCGCCGCGATACGATTCGAACGGCGGCGTGTCGAGATTGCCCTGCCACTCCAGAATCAGCGACGGCCAGCCGGGACTGCCGAGTGTCTTCTTGTCCAGCCATTCGCGCAGCGCCTTGCGGATCAATCCGCTGCGCGTCTCGCCCAGCTTCTTGGCTGTTCGGTCCAATTCCTTGGCGGTTTGATCGTCGAGATAAAGGTTGAAGTTCATGACGCGTCACCAGAGTGCGAGATATAACCTACAGCAGGTTATATCCCGACGCCGATCGTGGCAAGCACAGTTGGGGTACCTCGGATTAGTTGCTCATGTCGTAGATGAGCCCACGGTAAGTCATTCCATTTCAAATAGAATCCGTGAGTCAGGGCTACAGGCTGCTGGCAGCCGGCTTCGTTTCCGGTCGTGAAGAGCGTGCCGAACAAGCCAGGAATTACCCCTCTCAGCGCATTTTCCAGAACCAGCCGCCTTATGGAAAAGACCGTCAGTCCTATCCGCTCAATCTGACGGTCTTTTGGTTTCGGCTGGCGCGCATTTCGAAAAAGACCGTCAGAAATGCCGTCAACCTATCCGGCAACCCACCGTCCCAAACCTGCTCGACGCCTTACTATTTCCTTTGTTATTCAATCGGTTGCGAGATCTGTCCGCGGGACTAACGATGATCGTCGAACATCCCGATACATCTATAAGACATTGAATTATATACATAATTTATCGTAGGCTATCACCCCTCATTCCCACTCTATTGTCCCCGGCGGCTTCGACGTGACGTCGTAGACCACGCGGTTGACGCCCTTGACCTCGTTGATGATGCGGGTGGCGACGGCGCCGATGAACGCCATGTCGAACGGATAGAAGTCCGCCGTCATGCCGTCGGTCGAGGTGACGGCGCGCAGGCCGACGACAAAATCGTAGGTGCGGAAGTCGCCCATGACGCCCACGGTGCGCACCGGCAACAGCACCGCGAAGGCCTGCCAGATATCGTCGTAAAGCCCGGCCCGGCGGATGTCCTCGATGAAGATCTCGTCGGCGAGCCGCAGGATGTCGAGTTTCTCGCGGGTGATCGGGCCCGGACAGCGAATGGCGAGACCAGGACCCGGGAACGGATGGCGGCCGACGAAGGCGTCGGGCAGCCCGAGCTCGCGGCCGAGCGCGCGGACTTCATCCTTGAACAGTTCGCGCAACGGCTCGACCAGCGTCATGTTCATGCGCTCGGGCAGGCCGCCGACATTGTGATGCGATTTGATGGTCACCGACGGGCCGCCGGTGAACGACACGCTCTCGATCACGTCCGGATAGAGCGTGCCCTGGGCGAGGAATTCCGCCAGTCCTTTTCCATCATTTGCGATCTTCTTGGCTTCGGCCTCGAACACGTCGATGAACAGCTTGCCGATGATCTTGCGCTTTTGCTCCGGATCGTCGACGCCATTGAGTGCGCCGAGGAACAGGTCCTCGGCGACGACGTGCACCAGCGGAATATTGTAGGCGCCGCGGAACAAGGCCGCTACGCGCTCGCCCTCGCCGAGCCGCAGCAGCCCATGATCGACGAATACGCAAGTCAGCTGATCGCCGATCGCTTCGTGAATGAGCACGGCGGCGACCGCGGAATCGACGCCGCCGGACAGCCCGCAGATCACCCGCGCCTTGCCGACCTGGCGGCGGATCTTCTCGATCGCCTCGTCCTTGAAGGCGCGCATGGTCCAGTCGCCGGTGCAGCCGGCGATATTGCGGACGAAATTGCGCAGCAAGGCGGTGCCGTGCGGGGTATGCACGACTTCAAGATGGAATTGCGTGGCATAAAACTTGCGCTTCTCGTCGGCGATCATCGCGATCGGCGCGTTGGACGAGGTGCCGATCACGGCAAAACCTTCCGGCAACTGGGTGACGCGGTCGCCGTGGCTCATCCACACCGGATGGCGCTCGCCGACCTGCCACACGCCATCGGTCAGCGCCGACGGCCGCGTCAGTGCCACTTCGGCGCGGCCGAACTCACGATGATGGCCGGCCTCGACCTTGCCGCCGAGCTGATGCGCCATGGCCTGCTCGCCATAGCAGATGCCGAGCACCGGCAGGCCGGACTGATAGATCGCCATCGGAGCAAGCGGCGCGCCATCGTCGAGCACCGATGCGGGGCCGCCGGAGAGGATCACGCCTTTCGGCTTCATCTCGCGCAGCGCCGCTGCCGCCTTCTGGAACGGCACGATCTCGCAATAGACCTTCTCTTCGCGCACCCGCCGCGCAATCAGCTGGGTGACCTGCGAGCCGAAATCGACGATCAGAATCTTGTCGTGGGATGCCATGGCGGGTTCTACCCCCTCCCTGCCCTCCCCCGCATGCGGGGGAGGGTGAGGGAGGGGGGCTGTCGAGCTTCAGCAACAGGATTCATGCGCTGCGTCGCACCAGGCTGACGAAAAACCCGTCGGTGTCGGTCCGCCGCGGCGTCATCAGCAAACCTTCGTCCGAGATAAGCGCCGCGCGGGTAAAAAGATAGGCGCGCTCGCCCAGCACGTGCGCCACCGCGGCGGGCTTTTCCACGGAAAAATCCGCGTTCCGGCCGATAAAGCCGCGCACCTGGTCGCCGTTCTCCTCCGCCAGCACCGAGCAGGTGATGTAGGCGATGCGGCCGCCAGGCTTGACCAGCGCGGCGGCGCGATCGAATAGCGCGGCCTGCTGCTTGAGCCTTTCCGCAAGCGCGCCGGGGCGGACGCGCCATTTGGCATCGGGATTGCGCCGCCAGCTGCCGGTGCCGGTGCACGGCGCGTCGATCAGCACGAGATCGGCGCGGCCGACGAGATCGGCAAGCACCCATCCTTCCCCTTCCCCGCCGGCGGAGGAGGAAACGGGAGGCGGCCCGCGCGGCGTCCGCACCTGGATATTGCGCGCGCCGGCGCGTGCCAGGCGCTCATGGATCGGCGCCAGTTGCCGCTTGTCGATGTCGGTCGCGTAAATCTGGCCGCGGTTCTCCATGGCGGCGGCGAGCGCCAGCGACTTGCCGCCGGCCCCGGCGGCGAGATCGACCACCTGCTCGCCGGGCTTGGCGCCGGCCAGCAGCGCTGCCAGCTGCGAGCCTTCGTCCTGGATCTCGATGGCCCCCTTGAGAAACGGCAGCTCAGCGTGGATCGCGGGGCTTTTGGCATCGGCGGCAAGCCGGATGCGCAGCCCGATCGGCGACCACCGCGTCGGTTCGGCGCCAAGATGGCTGAGATCGGGTAGCAGTTCGTCGCGCTCGGCCTTCAGCGTGTTGACGCGCAGATCGAGCGGCGCCCGGCTCGCCAGCGCCGCGCCCTCTGCCGCGCGCTCCTCGCCCAAGACGCGCGCCAAGTACGGGTCGAGCCATTCCGGATAGTCGCCCTGGATATAGGCCGGCGCATCCGGGAGCAAATTGGACGCGAGCGCCGCCTCTTCCGCTTCCGTCAGCGGGGCGGGCGCAAAACGCGCGCCGCTGCAGAGCGCCCGGATAGCCGCGAGGTCGTGGCCGCGCTCGCTGCGCAGCATGCCGAGCAACGCAGCGCGCGGGCTTGCCTCACCCATCACCCAGGCCGACGATGCCTTGCGGCGCAACGCATCATAGACCAGTCCGGCGATGGCGGCCCGATCCGACGAGCCGGCAAAGCGGTGCCCAAGACCCCAATCCTTGAGCACGTCCGCGGCCGGGCGCCGCCGGGCATCGATATCGGCAAAGACTTCGATCGCGGCGGCAAGGCGAGCGGCGGGTATCATGGACGCGTTGGGCGGCGGTCCGCCGTCATGTCTGGGCCTGCCTGATCGCTTTGGCGCGTTGCGCGCCGCGGCTGTCATGACGGCGGATATAATTGCGGATGTCGTGGGCGGCATCGCGCAACTGACTGCCGCGGAAACCTTTGGGCACGCCGCCTTTGTCGATCGATTTGAGCATGCGCCGCAGCAAATCGTCGTCGTGCTCGTCACGGTAGGGTTTGGTGTCGAGATCGTCGGGCACCCTGGTGAGGCGCTCGTCGCCCATGCGCTTGACGTATTTCTGCATAAATCGATCGTAGTCGCGCCACGTCACCCCGGCCGCGCGCACCGCCGCCTGTTCGGCGCGGGTTGCGATCTGATGAGCGTGCAAATAATGCAGTCCCAGTTGGTCGATCAGCGTCTTCTCGACTTCCTCGTGGAGAATGAGGAAGCGATCGGTATCGATGGCGCGGCCGCGGTACTTGAACGATTGCGGCATATGGCGGTCGATATAGATGGTCTTGCCGTCCTCGCTATAGCCGGCCAGGTACGGGATATCATGCTTACGGTCGAACTTTTTGACGCGCCGGCAGATCGCGTCGAGCGCGCGATCGAGCATCAGGTTCGACACATACCATTCCGGCAGTTTGAGCTTTTTGTGCGGGGCGGTCGGATGGCAAAGGTCGAGCGGCATTGTCTGCTCCGCTGAGCACCGTTTGAATGAATTCGATCATAACCTCGGCAGCGTCAGCACTTCGACGATGTAGATCACCCAATTGACCGCCAGGGCAAGCGCGGCAACGGCGAAAAAAGCCCCGCGCACGCGAACGTTATTGCCGGTCACATGCACGTAGGCCTGGAGAATGCGGAAGATCACGAAGATCCAGGCCAGCACCACGAACACGATACCCGCGAGGTGCGTCAGGTAGGCCAGAATGGTCAATACGTAAAACAGAACCGGCAGTTCGAATTGGTTGCTGAAGGCATAGCCGACCTGAAGCGCGCGCGGCGACCAATTCGGTTCGCGCAGCGCGATATTGTCGGGCCGGGCAACGCCGGCGTTGAAATCGCGGGTGCGTAGCGGCGCCAGCCAAAACAGCAGCAGGAAGGTCAAAATCACCTCGACAAACAGCGGCAACAGGATCGCTTGAACGGTCATGGGCGGAGTCCCCGGCTGGTGTGCTGGTCCCTAGCACGCGCTCACGCCGCCGGCCAATCGCGGGCGTTTACAGCTTCACGCTGATCGCCAACTCGCCGTCGTCGTCGAGCAAGGCGCTGCGCCAGGTTTTGCCGTCGAACAGCGCCTTGCACACGGCGTCGGCGGTGCCGCCATGGTTCAGGTTGGCGGTGATCAGCGTGCCGCCGGTCCGCAACAGTCCGCGCAGCGTCTTATGCAGGCCCGGCGACGGCGTATGGCCGTCGAAGAAAGCGACGTCGTAACCGGGATCGAGCGTCGGCAGCACGGTCGCGAAATCGCCCTCGTGAACGGTAATGCGATGGTCCATGGCGGCTGCGGCGATGTTGTCGCGGGCGAGCCGCACGTGGTCGGGATCGCGCTCGATGGTATCGACGGTGGCGCCCGGCGCGCCGGAGGCAAACGACAGCGCGGTGTAGCCGAGCGCCGTTCCCAATTCCAGAATGCGGCGGGCGTTGGCCGCCGCCGCCAGCGCCGCCAACAGCGGACCGTTGTCGTAAGGATAGGCGCCGCAGCCGTGGTCGGCGCGGTGCGCGGTGGTGGCGGCGCGTACTTTCGCGAACGGATCGGTGGCCGCGCCGGTCATCGGATCACCTAGCTGCGGCTCGGATAATTCGGGCTCTCGCGCGTGATCGTGACGTCGTGGACATGGCTCTCGCGGAGACCGGCGCCCGAGATTCGCACGAACTCGGCTTTCTGGTGGAATTCGTCGAGATCCTTTGCGCCGACATAGCCCATGGCGGCGCGCAAGCCGCCGACCAGCTGGTGCAGCACGTTGGCCACCGGCCCCTTGTACGGCACCTGGCCCTCGATGCCTTCGGGGACGAGCTTGAGCGTATCCTTGATTTCCTGCTGGAAATAGCGGTCGGCCGAGCCGCGCGCCATGGCGGTGACCGAGCCCATGCCGCGATAGGTTTTGTAGGAGCGGCCCTGGTAGAGAAAAACCTCGCCGGGCGTCTCGTCGGTGCCGGCCAAGAGCGAGCCAACCATGGCGCAATCGGCGCCGGCTGCGACCGCCTTGGCGAGATCGCCGGAATATTTGATGCCGCCGTCGGCGATCACCGGCGTATTGCTCTGTTTCGCCACCTCGACCGAATCCATGATCGCGGTGAGCTGCGGCACGCCGACGCCGGCGACGATGCGGGTGGTGCAGATCGAACCCGGGCCGATGCCGACCTTGATGGCGTCGGCGCCGGCGTCGATCAGTGCCTTGGCGGCTTCCGCCGTAGCGATGTTGCCGGCGACCACCTGCACGGCGTTCGACAAGCGCTTGATGCGGGTCACGGCCTCGAGCACCCGCCGGGAATGGCCGTGCGCGGTGTCGACGACGACAAGATCGACGCCGGCTTCGATCAGCGCTTCGCTGCGGGCGTAGCCGGCCTCGCCCACCGAGGTCGCGGCGGCGACCCGCAGCCGGCCCTGCTCGTCCTTGCAGGCGTTGGGATTGGCCACCGCCTTCTCGATGTCCTTGACCGTGATCAAGCCGACGCAGCGATAATCGCTGTCGACCACCAGGAGCTTTTCGATGCGGTGCTGGTGCAACAGACGCTTGGCCTCGTCCTGGCCGACGCTTTCGCGCACCGTGACCAGATGCTCTCGGGTCATCAGCTCGGAAACTTTTTGCCGCCGGTCGGTGGCAAAGCGCACGTCGCGGTTGGTGAGGATGCCGACAAGCTTGCCGGCGCGTCCTGCGCCGCCGCCCTCCACCACCGGAATGCCGGAAATGCGGTTGTCCTGCATCAATGTCAGCGCGTCGGCGAGCGAGGCGTCCGGCGCAATGGTGACCGGGTTCACCACCATGCCGGATTCGAATTTCTTCACCTGGCGCACCTGCGCCGCCTGCAGCGCCGGTTCGAGATTGCGGTGAATGACGCCGACGCCGCCGGCCTGCGCCATGGCGATCGCCATATTGGCCTCGGTCACCGTGTCCATGGCGGAAGCAAGAATGGGGATGTTGAGGGCGACGTTGCGCGTGATTCGCGACCGGATGTCGACGTCCGACGGCAAGACGTCGGACAGGCCGGGCTTTAGCAGCACGTCGTCGAACGTATAGGCTTCGCGCAAAATGTCTTTTGAAGTCACTGCCATTGCCAACTCCGCAAGGCCCGGAAATGCCGGGCCGGCGCATCGGGTTGACGCCTCGCAACGAGCGGACTTTAAGTCCCTCGCCCGAACTCGTTGACCCGCTTTTGGGTTGGCGGCGGTCGATAGCACGCCTTGACGGCAATTGATAGACCTTAACACCGTAAAATGGGTGGAAACGCCATGAAGACACAGCTCGATCGGCGGCAATTCGGCCTTGGCGCGCTGACCGCCGGCGCGGCGCTGGCGGCCGCCCGCCGCCCCGCGGCTGGGCAAACTGCGCCGGTGAAGATTCGCGTCGGCTGGGTGGTCGTGCCGGCATCGCTGGCGCCGCTGGTGCTGGAGAAGAAGGATATTCTCCACCACTTCGGCAAGTCTTACATCGCCGAAGCGACCCGCTTCGAAGGCACGCCTCCGGTCATCACCGCGCTGGCGTCGGGCGAGATCGATATCGGTCCGCTGGCGTTCTCCTCATTCGGCCTTGCCATCCAGAATGCGCGCATGGACAACCTGCGCGTCATCAGCGACGAGATCCAGGACGGCGTGGCGGGTCACGGCAGCAATCAATTCATGGTGCTCAAGGACGGTCCGGTCAAAACCGTGGCCGACCTCAAGGGCAAGGTGCTTGCCACCAACGCCATGGGCAGCGCCGTCGATATCGCCATGCGCGCCATGCTGCGAAAAGGCGGGCTGGAGGCCAATAAGGACTACACCATCGTCGAGGCGCCGTTCCCCGCCATGCGGGCGATGCTCGCCGAAAAGAAGGCCGACCTGATCAGCGCCGTGCCGCCGTTCTCGCTCGATCCCGATCTGCGCGCCATGGCCGACACTTTATTCACCCAGAAGGACGCCTTCGGCGTCACGCAGCTGACGATGTGGACGGCGCGCACCGGCTTTATCCAACAAAACCGCGCCGCACTGGTCGATTTTCTCGAGGACGTGGTGCGGGCGATCCGCTGGTACGAGGATCCGAACAATCACGAGGAGGCTGTCGCCATCGTCGCCCGCCTCAACAAGGCGCCGCCGGCGCGCATGGACTGGGCCTTCACTGACCGCGACCAATATCGCGACCCGAATGGCATGCCGAACATCGCCGCTTTGCAGAACAACTTGCAACTGCAGAAGCAGGTCGGCTTTCTCAAGGACGACATCGACGTGAAGAAATATTCCGACGTGAGCATGGTCGAGGAAGCGGCCAAACGGGCGACCTGAATTTTCGGCCGGCGTGACGCCGATTGTCGCAGGCTTGCGGGGAGCGCCTGTGCTAGTCCACCACGGGGGCGCAGAGTAAATTGCGCTGATGACAGTCCTACTTCTCTTCGGGCCCGGCCAAATCCTGCGATGGCTGCCGCTTTTCGCCATCATTCTTCTGGCTGTCGTGCCGGTCCGGGCCCAGGACGTGCCCCGGCCTCAGGACTTACCCAGGGTCCAGGACTCCCCCTTCAACTAACCCTCGCCCCCGGACGCGGCCAACGAACGCCGCTGCACCGGGCAATGGCGGGCCACCAACGAGGAGCGCGTTGCCTCCTGCAGCGCCTTGATCAATTCCGGCCGCTACCAGCCTGTCAACCTCGCCATCCTGCACGACAACCGCGGCGCGGCGTTCCGCGGCGCAGGCGACCTCACCAGCGCGCGGAAGGATTTCGACGCCGCCATCGCCCTCAATCCGAGCTATGCCCGGGCCTTCGCCAATCGCGCCAGCGTGCTGCTGGCCCAGCACGATAGCGACGGCGCCGTCGCCGATCTCGACCACGCCATCAAGCTCGACGCCACGGACGCCAGCACGTTCATGATGCGCGGCAATGCGTTCGACGAGAAAAGCGATTTCGACCGCGCCATTGCCGATTACAATGCGGCGATTGCGCTGGCGCCCAACTTCGCCGCCGCCTATTTCAATCGCGGCCTCGCCTTTCGCCGCAAAGGCGACCTCGACCACGCCATCGCCGACTACGATCAGGCCATCCGGCTCGATCCGCGCAACACATCGGCGCTCAACAACCGCGGCATCGCCTGGTTCTCGAAAGGCGACTTCGACCGCGCCATCGCCGATTACAGTCAGGCGTTGCGGCTCGATCCCAATCTCGCCGCCGCCTGCAACAATCGCGGCGACGCCTATCGCGCCAAGGGCGATTTTGTCCGTGCCGGCGCCGACCTCGATCGCGCCATCAAGCTGTCGCCGCAGTTCGCCCTGGCCTATGTCAATCGCGGCCTGGTGGCCTACGAGCAGCGCGATTACGATCGCGCCATCGCCGACCTCACCACCGCCATTCAGCTCGATCCGAAGAACGCGCAAGCCTACGGCAACCGCGGCAACGCCGCGGCCGACAAAGGCGACCGCGATGCGGCGATGGCGGATTACGATCAGGCCGTCGCGCTCGATCCGAACAATGCCCGCTTCCACTACGACCGCGGCCTCGCGCGACGCCGGATCGGCGAACTCGACCGGGCCATCGCCGATTTGAGCGAGGCGGTGCGGCTCGATCCCCCGCAGGCGAGCGCCTTCAACGAGCGCGGCTATGCCTATTTTCAGAAGCACGATTTCGACCGCGCCATCGCCGACTACGATACCGCAATCAAGCTCAGTCCGCAGTTCGCCATCGCCTACAACAATCGCGGCAATGCCGACGACGACAAGGGCGATCCCGCCCGCGCCATCGCCGACTATGACGCGGCGATCCGCATCGATGCCAATTATGCCGCCGCCTATTACAATCGCGGCATCGCCTGGCGGCGCAAAGGCGACGTCGACCGGGCGATCGCCAACTACGACCAGGCGATCAGGCTGAATCCGACAGCCGCCGCTTACAACAACCGCGGCAGCGCCTGGGAAGCCAAGGGCGAAATCGACCGCGCCATGGCCGACCTGGAGCAGGCGATCAAGCTCGATCCGGCTTCGCCGGACGCCTACATCAACCGCGGCAACGCCAAGCGCGAGCGGCTCGATCTTGCCGCCGCCATCGCCGATTATACGCTCGCTCTGTCGCTGTCGCCGACCGCGACGCTCGCCTATTACAACCGGGCCTGGGCGCATTATCTCGCCGGCGACACCGCCCAGGCGCTGGCCGATGCCGATCATGCGATCTCTCTCGATGACAAGTCGGCGAGCGCATTCTCTGACCCGCGGCCTGATCCGTGAAAAGATGGGTGATACCGCGCGCGCCATCGCCGACTTTCGCCGGCGCTGACCCTCGATCCCACCTTCCAGCAACCGGCCGAGGGCCTGCAACGGCTGCAAGCCGCCCCACCGAAGAGCCAATAGCCACGCACATGCCGTCGCAAACGGACGACCGCATCGTGCCGCTGATCGTCGCCGTGGCGCTGTTCATGGAGAACATGAACTCCGCCAGGTGATCTCGACGTCGCTGCCGGCCATCGCGCGGGCCATCGGCACCAATTCGCTGGCCCTGAAGCTTGCGGTCACCTCCTACCTGCTGTCGCTTGCCATCTGCATTCCGGCGAGCGGCTGGACCGCCGACCGCTTCGGCCCGCGCAACGTGTTTCGCATCGCCATCGGCGTTTTCATCATGGGCTCGATCGGCTGCGCCGCCTCGCATTCGCTGGAAGAATTCGTGTTCGCGCGCATCGTGCAGGGCATGGGCGGCGCGATGATGACGCCGGTCGGGCGGCTCATCCTGGTGCGCAGCATCGACAAGAAGCTCCTGCTCAACGCCATGTCGCTGGTCACCATGCCGGCGCTGATCGGCCCGATCTGCGGCCCGCCGCTCGGCGGCTTCATCACCACCTACGCGTCATGGCATTGGATTTTTCTGATCAACGTGCCGATCGGGCTCGCGGGCATCGTGCTGGCGTCGCGCTTTATTCCGAATGTCCGCATCGAACATCGCGACCCATTCGACTTTGTCGGCTTCCTGCTGTCGGGGCTCGGCATCGGCGGACTGGCATTCGGCTTGTCGGTGTTGGGCCTTGAATTCCTGCCGCTGAGCGTCGTCGCCACGCTGCTGTGCGTCGGCGTCGTCTCGACCGCGGCCTATGCCGTCCATGCCGGGCGCACGCCGGCGCCGATCCTCGACCTCAATCTGCTCAAGCTGCCGACCTTCCGCGCCAGCATCATCGGCGGCTTCCTGTTCCGGCTCGGTGTCGGCGCCCTGCCCTTCCTGCTGCCGCTGCTCTTGCAAATCGGCTTCGACCTGACGCCGTTCCATACCAGCCTGATCACCTTCACCAGCGCGCTCGGCTCGATGTTCATGAAGGCCGCCGTTGCCAGCGTCGTGCGGCGCTTCGGCTATCGCAACGTGCTGCTCTACAACAGCCTCATCAGCAGCCTGTTTCTCGCCGCCTGCGCGACCTTCGTCCCCGGCATGCCGTTTGCGGCGATGATCGCCATCCTGCTCACCGGCGGCTTCTTTCGCTCGCTGCAATTCACCAGCATCAACACCATCGCCTATGCCGAGATCGAACCAGCCAAGATGAGCCGGGCGACGTCGCTGGTCGCCGCCGCGCAGCAATTGTCGCTGTCGACCGGCGTCGCCATCGGCGCGCTTGTCATTGAAACCACGCTGCGGCTGAAACATTCGGCGACCATGAGCGCCGCCGATTTCCCGCCGGCCTTTCTGGCCATCAGCCTCTTCGCCGCCAGCGCGGCGCTGGTGTTTTTGCAACTGAAACCCGACGCCGGCGACGAGCTCACCGGACGGCGGCCGGCGCCGGCGGCAGAAGCGGAGACGGCGGAACT
>CAVOUR010000009.1:0-23871 GCA_963699665.1 uncultured Alphaproteobacteria bacterium | reverse complement strand
TGTTTGGATTTTCGCCGAAGAGGGGGCCGCATTCTTTGCCAGAAAGTTGTTTGACTCTGAAGGGTCTCAAGATGATTACAGTGGGATATATTCCCTGGACGAGGAGCGGACGATAATGACGCCGATCAATTATCGTTATTTTGTGCGAGGAAAAGTGGGCCGGCGCGGCGAATAAATCAGTTGTTGCCGTCGGGGCGAATGTTTTGAAATACGCTCGATTTGTTGGGCAGCATCGACCCGCTTTTTACCGGTTGGCAGCTCATGGGAAGTTGGAAGATTACTGAAGATGAAAGGCCGCAGTTTTTACCCGCTCGCCACCGCGCGCGAGCGCATCGTGGAGATTGTCGAAAATGGCGTTTCCGAGGATGATTTCGGCGAGCCCGCACCGGAGGATGGATATGGCGTGGTCGCCGTGGCTGGTGCGAGAGGTCCTCGCCACGTGACGTTTGCCGTAACAACTGGCGATCAAAGTTCCGAGCTTGCGTTCGGAGAATACGACATCGCGTCCGATTTGACGATCGTGACCTATCCGCTGTTTAAGGCGGCGCTGCTGGCGATCAGCGCGGCGTGGGATATGCAGTGGGCGTGCGCTCAGGCATTCAGGAATGACGTCGTCAAGGTTCCGATCGGCCTTGCGCCAGGTGCTATGAGGGTAGACCGCGCAACGTCTGCCCCATTGACCCGACATTTCCTTATAGCCTTTTCCATATTCCCTGGATCGCCTACCTTTCAGCGGAACGCGCGGCCGGCCTCAAGCTGATACCCGAATTCCAGACCGAGCGCACGCCCGATGGCGGACTACTGATCACCGCTACCACTGAGCGACTTGACCCCACCAAACCCGAACACGCACGGCGCGCACGCATTCTCGCCGAGTTTTGATCGCCTGCATCGGCTATCCTGCAATCTAGCAATTACCCTGAGATTTCCTGTTGACTGATCGCGCCGTCTATGAGAACATATCAGGAACATAGACCCGGGAGGGTTGAGTACCGGCATGGGCGACGGTGACGAAATTGCCAGGGAGGCCTGCCGTCTCGCAGAGGAGCAGGCGTTTACGCCGGAGCGTTTCATTTCGACGCTCGAGCAGGGCTGGTACACAGACGTTGCACTAGGAAATCTGCCGGCCGCACAACGTGGTGTTCTGTTGCCCGCATTGAAGGCGATGCTAGGACGGCGCAGCGGGATCGTTCGGCTTCATGTCGCACAGGCGTTGCTGGAGTTGGGCGATCCGTCAGGTTCGGACGTGTTCGTAAAATCCCTGACCGATGGCGATCGCAAATTGCAGCGGGCTGCACTGCGCGCTCTGACCTCCTTCCCCCGCGACGCGGGGACTCTCGGCTACCGCGTTCCGATTGATGCCGATGCATTGTTTGCGGCGCTGGACTACTTGTTAGCCGGCGGCGACCGGTGGGAGCACGAACAAGCCGTCTACGTTTTGGATCGATTGGCAACGCCGCGGGCATTCGACCGCCCCACGGAACTCCTCGGCGATGCCCGACCCGATGTGCGTGCGGAAGCCGCGATCTGGCTCGGGCGTGCCGGTCGGGATCGCGGCGCGCTCTTTGTCATCGAGGAGATGCTGGCGATGCCGCATCCGAAGCGTTATCACTTGGTCGCAGCGGTCGAGAGGTTGTGCAAGAGCGCGGATGCCGATGTCGGCTCGCGCGCCGCAGCCTGCAAAAACTGGCAGCACTTCGGAGGCAAAGTTGCGGTACTACGATTACAAAGCCGGGATAACAAGCCATTGGCTGCAATCAGGCATTGGACCGCGAGAGGCAGCAGCAGAACTCCAACCTGCATGCGGCGACGTGGAAGTGGATGAGGAAACGATCCGAAAGCTTGAGGCCGAGTGGCAACAAGAACACGATGCTTTAGATATCGTTTTTGGAATTCTCAGTGGATCTTGGAATCGTGTGGCTGGCTTTGATTGCGAGGACGTTCAATCGCCGGCAGACCATAGGGATATTGTTGGTTACCTCACCGCTCTTACTTCGAATAAACTCGCGGCGGAAAATGTCACACAATCAGCGGAGCCGAGTGGCGATCTCAAGCTCGCATGGCAAGACTTACGCCTTTACCTTCGAGGATTACGGAAGCTGGTGTAACCTTTCTGGGCTATTGGTCGGCCTTAACCGTGTATTAGAGGAACTCCATATCCCGGAACACTTCATTGAGGTCTACGCGGGCGAAGGCCCGGGGGTCGTTGTCTTCGCTCTACCGGATAAATTCGTGCTCGCTGCGCGCAAATTGGGGATTTGGCTGGAATTGGCATCTAGTTCAGCGACCTGATGCGAGACCATGATCGCCCACACCGGGAACGCTTCGTCAATGGAAGGGACCGGTCGTAATGTATCGGAATGTTTGGGAATAGTGGCTGGGGAACTAGGATTCGAACCTAGATTAACGGAGTCAGAGTCCGCTGTTCTACCGTTGAACTATTCCCCAAACTTCCTGGCGGCCGATCGGTAATTTAGCCGCCTTTTGCCTGCCGCCAGGCAGCAAATCGCGTGGGCGACAATAAGCCCGCGAACTTCGCCGCGAGACGGCTTCATCTAGGACATCCCGGGCGGCTTTCCAAGCCTGCGGTTGACCGGCGCCAATCCCCCTAGTCCCGCCCCCCGCCTTGCGCCAAGGCCCTCACACCTCCCGCCAAGCCACATTCCCCGCGGCCCCGTTTTGCGAGTCCCGCTGCCTACCGGTGCGGCTTTCCGCTCGGACGTCTGCTTTTCTTCTCCGGCTGTTTGATGCGTGCCTTGGCCACGGCCGGCGTGCGCGCCGCGGTCGCGGCGTGATGCTCCGCCGGTTCATGGGCTGCCTGGGGCGGTCCGTGATCGCCTTGCGGCGCACTGCGCGACATCGGTCCCCACCAATTCGACGGCGTATCGTCGCCCCAGACTTTCGGCCGCTGCGGCCGGTCCTGATGCCAGGGCCGCGGCTCGAAGAAGCCGAGGTCTTCGTCGTGCATCTGATCGAGATCGGTGAAGAACTCGATGACGACGCCGTCGGGATTCTTGTGATAGATGGCGATGTTGTGGCCGATGATGTGCCGGATCGGTCCCCAGGTCAGCTTGATATTGCTGCGCGCCAGCATATCGCAGGCGCGCTTGATGTCGGACCAGTCGCGCACCTCGAAGGCGATGTGATGGATCGCCGTCTTGTCGTTGCGCAGGAAATTCACGGTGTGGTGGTCGCGGCTGCAGCGCAGGAACGCGAAGAAATCGCTCCGCCAGTCGGACACGCGAAAGCCGAGCACGTCGCAATAGAATTTCACGGTGCCCTGCACGTCGGGGCACTGATAGGCGATATGACCGAATTTCAGCGGCATGACGCCGGTGAAGGTGTTGTCCTCCGGAGCGAAATTGAAGTCGGAATAGAGTTCGATCGTGGTCCCCTTCGGATCGTCGAACGCGATCGCTTCACCGATGCCGGGCGTAATGTCGCTGCGCCGCTCGCTCTTGAGACCGAGCTTCTTGAGCCGCGAGGCGACTTCGCCGAGGTCGCTGCCCGGCGCGACCTGAAACGACAGCCGAGGCGCATCGACGGCGGTGCCGCGCTCCAGCACGACCGCCTCCAACCCCGACTTGGTGGCGAGGATGGCGCGATTTTTATCGCGCGCGGTAAGGCTCAGTCCCACGATGCGGGTAAAATAATCGATCATCCGCTCGATATCGGGCGTCGTGAGCGTCGAATGGCCGGCGCGTTTCACCTGCAGCATGGCAGTCTCCCATCAAAAAGGCCTCAACCGATCAAGACCGGCGACTCATATCCGGGCGGCAACGCGCTCATCGCCGCGCACGTGACCGGGTTCGTGCGCCCGCACATTGATTGTCAGCTCACCCAGTGCCGGCGCCGAGCGGCACACGATGACGTCGCCGGGTTTCACCGGCCCGACGCCGTCGGGGGTGCCGGTATAGACCAGGTCGCCGGGATACAGCGTGTAGAACTCCGACGCAAATTCGATGAGGCGCCGGCAGTTGTAGATCAACTGACTGGTGTTGCTGCTCTGCCGCGTCTCGCCGTTGACCTGAAGGCTGATCGGCACGTTGTCGGGATCGGGTATTTCATCGGCCGTTACCAGCCATGGGCCGAGCACCGCATAGCCGTCGACCGATTTGCGAAAGCTGCGGTCCTCGCGGCCGCGCACCGTCATGTCGAGGCCAAGGCAATAAGCGGCGACATGGTCGAGCGCTTGCGCTTGCGGAATGTCGCTGCCGGTCTTGCCGATGACCATGACCAGCTCGACCTCGTGATCGTTGCGCCGGTCGGGGAATCGGATCGGGATGCCTTCCGAAGGCCCGACGAGGGCGGAATTGGCTTTCAGGAACATCCCGGCCTCGAGAATCTTGGAGGACTGCGAGCGCACGATCTGCGAACCGGGCTGGGCGGAAGCCTTTTCCATTTCGGCGATATGGGCCTGATAGTTGGTCGGCGCGCAGCTGAGCTTGGTCGGTCGCGCCACCGGCGGCAGCAGTTTGACCGATGCGATCGGCCTGCCCGGGGCCTTGTCGGCCATCCGCTCGATCCGCTCGCGCCACTGCGGCAGCGCCGCGACAACGGCGTCGCCTTTCATCGCGTAGGGCGCCGCTTTGCGGATCTCGGTCTGCGCTTCGGTCACGTCGTGCACGAGTTCGCCGCGCACCACGCCCATACGATCATCATCATAGCGGCAGAGTTTCATGGAGCGTCTCCTCTTGTTCTTGATCAGCCGGCGGACGGTCAGGGCCGCCTGAACAATTCGTTATAGGTCTTTTGCCACTTCCTCTGCTCGTCGGTGTTGAAGACGACGGGCATGATCTTGGCCCCCTTGAGCATCGCGCCGACCTCGGGCGGGTTGGTCGATACGTCCGGGCGCGTCGGCAGACGGCCCTTGCGGGTCATGAAGGTCTCGGCCTCCTCGCTCAAAACGAAGTTGCCGGCAAGCCTCGCCGCGTTCGGATGCGGCGCCAGCGTATTGACGCCGACCGATCCGAAGATCAGCGGGACCGGCTCGATCAGCCAAAAGTCGGTTGGTGCGCCTGACATTTTCACGTTCAGCGTGAGGGGGAGAAAATTATTGAGGGCCAGCCAATATTCGCCGGCTCCGACCGAACGCGCAAGCGCGAGGTGACCGTCGGTGACGATCGGATCGAGCGTTGCCACGATACTCTTGACGATGGCGCGGCCGCGCTCGTCGCCGTAGAAGGCGCAGATCGCGGCGAGCCATTCGTTATCGGTGCCGTCGATGGCGACCTTGCCGGCCCATTCCTTGTGGCCGGCGAACGCCTCGAGGCTCGTCGGCAGATCGGCCGCCTTGACGAAATTGGTGTTGTAGGCCGGGGCGTTGTAATTGGCGTAGCCGCCATACCAGCGGTGATTGGCGTCGCGCGCTTGCGGCATCAGGGCGGCGGCCTGCGGCGGGTCGAACGGCGCGAGAAACGCCACCGGCAATTGCGGCACCGTGGTGGTGAATGCGATATCCCAGGTATGCTGGCGGGCTCGGTTCTCGATCGCCACGCGCGCCATGATCTGCGTGTCCGAAGCGCGCACGTAGCTCACCGTCACCCCGGTTGCGTCCTCGAACAGCTTCCACAGTGGCAGCGCCTCCTGCTCGTTCATCGAGCCGTAGACGGTCAGCGCCCCCTCGGCTTTGGCCGGGCTGAGGAGATCGGGAAGCATCCAGGGGTGCGGGGTGCTTTGCTGCGCCGCGGCCGGTCGCAAGGTCGCGACCAAGACGGCGGCGATAGCGAGCGCTGGAGCCGCAAGCCTCAAGAGAGTTCGCCGGCGCATCCGCGTTATTCCCAGTGAACCCGCAGGTTAGCAGGATGGGCAGCCAGGCGCACCACTCGGCGAATTGGCCCAGGGATCAGTGGACTTCGCGGCGAGAGAAGCCGAACGTGACAGTCGAGATGCAGATGATGCAGACCGCGGCCGACAACATGAACACTGCGCGCGGTTGGCCGTTGTCCATGAGCTTGCCGTACACGATCGGCGCGATGCTGGCGCCGATATTAAAGCCCATGCTGACGAAGCCGAACACCCGTCCGTAGGCATTGGGCGGCGTGACCGCACGCACCAGCATATCGCGCGACGGCGCCGTCGCGCCAACGCTGAAACCACTCAACGCCAACAGCAGGATAAGCCCGGCGGACGGCAAATCGAACAGGCCGATGAGCGCCGTCACGGTGCCGCCGATAGCCAAGCCGCTTGCCGCAATCGCGGCGTGATGGCTGGTGCGTCCGGCGATGATGCCGCCGATCAGCACGCCGACGGCGCTCATGGCGAGCAGCGTGGTGAGCCCGATATTGGCAATCTCCGGCGGCGTGCCGTGCAGCGCGCCCAGCGCCACGACGAGATAAGTGTTGAGGCCGCCGGCCATGATCGAGGTCAGCGCGAAATATGCCAGATTGAGCAGGATCGGCGCCGACAACAGCAGTCGCCAGCCGGTATCGGGAATCTCGGGACGCGCCTTGGCGCCGGCTTTGCTCGGACGCGGGATTTCTCGCGGCGGCTCGGGCTGCATGATCAGAATCAAAAGCACGATCAAGCCGAAGATCGCCGCGCCGATATAGGCGCCGCGCCAGCCGAACTGGCTCTGCATGGTGAGCAGCGTGACCGGAGCGATGGCCGAGCCGACCATGCCGGCGAAGGTGTGAAACGAAAACACCTGGCTCAACCGATCCGGCTGGGTGTGGTGCGACAGCAGCGTGTAGTCGGACGGGTGATAAACGGTGTTGCCGATACCGGCCACGCCGTACATCGCGATGAACACCCAATAGGAATCGACGATACCGGCGACCGCATAGGCGATGCTGCTCAAGGCGAGGCCGGCGATCAGCACGACGCGGGCGCCGACGCGGTCGACCAGAAAGCCGATCGGCGTCTGCAGCACGCCCGAGACCACGTTGAACACCGTCAGCGCCAGCGCCAGCTCGGTATAGCTGACGTTGAAGTCGGCGCGCACGAAGGCAAACAGCGGCGCCAACATCAGCATGTAATAGTGGCTCATCATGTGCGCGGCGCAGACGGCGGCAATGAGCCGCGACCGCGCCGGGCGGAACGATGGAACGGAAATGACTTCGGTCATTGCGCGCGGGTCGCCTTCGCGGCCTGCAGCGCCTGCCAGACGTCCGCCGGCGTCAACGGCATGTCGACGTGGCGGATGCCGTGGTCGGACAGGGCATCGACCACCGCATTCATCACCGAGGTCAGCGCGCCGGCGCAGCCCGCTTCGCCGCAGCCTTTGACGCCGAGCGGATTGGTCGTCGCCGGAGCCGGATGATCGGCAAGCACGAAGGACGGCACGTCGGCGGCGCGCGGCATGGCGTAATCCATGAACGAGCCGGTGAGCAATTGTCCGTCGCTGTCGTAGACCGTCTTTTCCATGAGTGCCTGGCCGATGCCCTGCACCACGCCGCCGTGCAGCTGGCCTTCGACGATCATGGGATTGATGACGGTGCCAAAATCGTTGACGCAGGAATATTTGACGACTTCGACGATGCCGGTGTCGGGATCGACCTCGACCTCGGCGACATGACAGCCGTTGGGATATGTCGAGGCGCCCGGTCCGTCGCTGACATGAGCGAGATCGAGCGATTGCGGGGCATCGGCCGGCGGTTTCGGCCCGTCATGAAGCTTCCGCGCCAATTCCATGACCGAAATCGCCCGATCGGTGCCGACGATGACGAAACGGCCGCGATCGAAGGCAATGTCGGATGGCGCGGCTTCGAGCGCGTGCGCGGCCAGTTCCTTGCCTTTGGCGATGATTTTCGCGGCGCCTTCGACGATCGCAGTGCCGGTATGCATGATCGACTTCGAACCGCCGGAGCCGCCGCCCATGATCAGCCGGTCGCTGTCGCCTTGCACCAGCGAAATTTTTTCAAACGGAATGCCGAGCTGCTCGCTCAGGACTTGGGCGAACGGCGTGGCGTGGCCCATGCCGAAATCGAGCGTGCCGGTTGCCAGCGTCACCGTGCCGTCCGGATTGAACTTGATATCGGCCAGTTCCTTCGAAGGCGGCGCGGTCACTTCAAGAAAGTTACCGATGCCGAGCCCCCGCAACTTGCCGCGCCGCGCGCTTTCACGCTTGCGCTTGGCAAAGCCCTTGCCGTCGGCGAGTTCGTAGGCCTGCTTGGTCAACGCGGCGAAATCGCCGCTGTCATAGGTGCCACCGGAGGCCGTCTTGTATGGCAATTCGCGTGGACTGATCTGATTGCGCTTGCGCAGCGCCAACCGGTCGATGCCCATCTCGGCGGCGGCCGCATCGATCAGGCGTTCCATATAGTAGTTGCCCTCGGGCCGGCCGGCACCGCGATAGGCCGAGACATGCGAGGTATTGGTGAACATGCACTTGGTCGAGACCTCGATCAGCGGCGTGCGGTACATGCCCTGCACGTTCTTCACGGCGTTGATGGTGCCCGGCATCGGCGCGACCGGCGAGAGGAAGGCCCCCATATTGGCAAAGCTGGTCAGGCGCACCGCCAGGAAGTTGCCGTCCTTGTCGAGCGCCAATTCGCCCGTGACGTCGTGATTGCGGCCGTGGCTGTCGGAGACGAAGCTGCCGGAACGCTCGTCGGTCCATTTCACCGGCCGGCCGAGCGCGCGCGCGGCATGCAGAAGACAAATGTATTCGGGAAACACCGCGGCCTTCATGCCGAATGAGCCGCCGACCTGCCCGGTGAGCACGCGGACGTCCTTCGCCGGCACGCCGAGTGCATCGGCGATATTGGCGCGCATGCCGAACACGCCCTGCGAGCCGACGTAAAGCGTGAACCGCTGGCCGTCATGGGCGGCGAGCGCCGCGCGCGGCTCCATCGCGGCGACCACCAGCCGGCTATTGACGAGTTTCAGCTTGGTGACGTGGGCGGCCGCCGCAAAGGCCGCTTTTATCGCTTCGGCGTCGCCATAATGATAGTCGAGCGACACATTGCCCGGCACGTCGTCGTAGATGAGCGGCGCGCCATCCTGCGCGGCGGCTTCCGCGCTGGTGACGGCGGGCAGGGCTTCGACGTCGACAACCACCGCCTCGGCCGCGTCCTTCGCCGCGAGCACCGTTTCGGCAACCACGAACGCGACCGGATCGCCGACGTAGCGCACCTTGCCGGTAGCCAGCGCCTCGCGCAGCGGCTTCTTCATCGGCGAGCCGTCGCGGTTGTTGAACGGCACGCCGCATTTGAGCGGGCCGTAGCCTTTCAGATCGGCGGCGGTATAGACGCCGAGCACGCCCGGCATCTTTCGCGCCGCCTCGGTCTCGATCGAACGGATGACGCCGTGGCCGTTTTGGCTGCGAACCATGACCGCATAGGCCTGCCCGGGCAGGCTGACGTCATCGGTATAGCGGCCCTCGCCGCGCAAGAGCTTGGGGTCTTCCTTGCGTGGCACCGACTGGCCGACGGCATATTTCTCGACCGCCAATCTGTCCGCGGCCAATTGGTCCGCCTGATCCTTGGCAGACTGCTGAAAATTCATGGTCGTTCGATCCCGGAAATCATGAATAACCGACTGCGGTGACATAGTTGAGTTGCCCAAGCCCGACAAGCGGGCGGCCCGGCATGGCTCATAGGCGGGGAAAGCGCAGTATCGCCCGTCCCCGCTCTGCTGCTACAGTTTAGCCGATTTGGGCCTCAACAGGGTTGCGCCGTCGAGCCAGCGGGTTCCGGCGCGACAGGAAGGTTTTGAATGACCGACGAGGCCCCGCCGCGCGGCGGCCTCGACGCCAAGGCGGGCCAACGCCGGTCCCGCTGGGCGCGTCGAACGCCGTACGGGATTCGTCGCGACGGCCAGCGTCGCGACGATGGGCATGTGCCGTTTCACGACGGCGCCGAGGCGACCTATGCGGCGCTCGACCTCGGCACCAACAATTGCCGGCTCTTGATCGCGCGGCCCACTTCCGACGGCTTTCGCGTCGTCGACGCGTTCTCCCGCATCATCCGGCTCGGCGAGGGCATCGCCGCGTCGCGCCGCATCAGCGATGCGGCGATCGCGCGCGCGGTCGAAGCGCTGCTGGTGTGCCGCGACAAGATGCGGGCGCGTGGCGTCATGCGGGCGAGGCTGATCGCCACCGAGGCTTGCCGGGCGGCGGAGAACGGCGAGGCGTTCCGCAGCCGCGTCGCCGAGCAGGCGGGGATCGAGCTCGAGATCATCGATTCCGCGACCGAAGCGCGGCTTGCGGCGACCGGCTGCACCGAATTATTCGATCCCGCGGCCTCGGGCGTCATCCTGTTCGATATCGGCGGCGGCTCGTCCGAACTGGTGCGTCTCGGCCGCCGCGGTGCGGCCCGGCGCGGGCCGCCCGAACCGGACATCATCGGCTGGGCATCGCTGCCGGTCGGCGTGGTCACGCTTGGCCGAGCGCTATGGCGGCAAGGCGGTGTCGCGCGAAATCTACGACGCCATGATCGAAGAGGTCGCCGCTCTGGTCCGAAAATTCGCCGACGCGCACCGCTGCGATCTCGACGGCTTCCACATGCTCGGCACCTCCGGCACGGTGACGACGATTGCCGGCGTTTATCTGAAGCTGCGGCGCTACGACCGCCGGCGCGTCGACGGCTGCTGGCTGTCCGACCATGAGATTTCACACGTGGTGGCCGAATTGATGGCGATGAGCTTCGATCAACGCGCCGCCAACCCTTGTATCGGCGCCGAACGCGCCGACCTCGTGCTCGCCGGCTGCGCCATTCTCGACGCCATCCGCCGCGCCTTTCCGTGTCCGCGGCTGCGCGTCGCCGATCGCGGCCTGCGCGAGGGCATGCTGGTGGAGATGATGCGCGAAGACGGCGTGTGGGGCGAGGCTTGAGGGCGCCAAGGGTAAGGTGAACATGCCGCGGCTCAAGGACGAGAAGCGCCGAACCCTGTCGTCGCGGACCTGGCTCGAACGCCAGCTCAGCGATCCCTATGTGGCGCGCGCCAAGCGCGAAGGCTTCCGCTCCCGCGCCGCCTATAAGCTCGCCGAGATCGACGACAAATATCGCCTGCTCAAGCCGGGCGGCCGCGTCGTCGACCTCGGCGCCGCCCCCGGCGGCTGGAGCGAAATCTCCGCGCGGCGGGTCGGATCGAGCGGCCGGGTCATCGCGCTCGATATTCTCGACATGAAGCCGATCCCCGGCGTGGAATTTCTCAAGCTGGATTTTCTCGACGCCGCCGCGCCGGAAAGCCTCAAGGCGACGACTCGGCGGCAAAGCCCAAGGAAAAGTAGACGTCGTCCTCTCCGACATGGCGGCCAATGCCACCGGCCACCGCCAGACCGACCACCTGCGCATCATGGCGCTCGCCGAGGCCGCGACGGCCTTCGCGCGCGAGGTGCTGGCGCCCGGCGGCGCGTTCGTGTGCAAAGTGCTGCAAGGCGGCACCGAGGCGACGCTGCTGGCCGAGCTCAAACGCGAGTTCGAGGCCGTCAGGCACGTCAAGCCGCCGGCCAGTCGCAGCGATTCCGCGGAGTTGTATCTGCTCGCGCGCGGCTATCGGAACGTCGCAACTAGATGAGCGGAATGTTGTCGCACGAGGCCCCGAATTACGTCGGTTCAGTTGGCCGATTTTGGGGGTGTAACCAATAACCGTGATTTGTCGAGTTTACTATCAGGCCCTTCTTCTTTAGACGATGAATGTAGGACCGAAATGTTGTATTCCGTAATTTTGGATTGATGTTGCGGGCCTCGACGTAGAGCCTTTTTGTCGAGACAGCCTTTTTCGTAGTCTTAAGAGTTTCAAGAATCCGATTTTCGATTAGGATTCGATCAAAGCTGTTTTTGCGCGTTACATCCCGTAGGGACAGGTTCCGATTGCGAATTTTTGTCAAGAAAGCTCGGAGAGCGTCGCGTTGAATTGATAGGTCAGCAATCTGCCGGTCTAGGTCGCTAAGCTGAATTATGAGTTGGTCTTCGAGGAGTTTTTGCTCGGTCGGCTGCATGTTGCACACCACTTTTTTGCAACATTAAATGCGCCGACACCGTACAGCTTTTATAAAGGGAAAACAAGATGTTACGGATATTGACGAATTGCGTTTTCGGTGATAGCAACAGCAGGTTGCTGTTGCTATCAAATGTTGCATTTAGTCCTTGCTCGTATTGCATTCTTAGGACTCAAGCCGACATACTAACTTTACTCTGGCGTGCCGCTTCGGCCGATGCCAATTATTAAGTGTAATGCGATGGAAGAGTTCAGAGCTAAGGCATATGGCGAGGTAGGCGGAACCGCTGCTGTCAGGAAGGCGAAGCAATCTACTCGTCAATTGACGTGGGAGCCTCCAATTCTTGACGCCGATGGGTTTGCCGAATTGGAAAAATGCACGTCGACAGCCCAATCCCCGACACCCTCGATCATCGAGGGAGCGGAACAACTTCGGCGTCTGTACAGCAAGACCCGATAGTAACCGTTCCATTTTCCAGTATTCATAGGGTTGAAGACTTCCGTTGCTCGAAGAGTGACAGGGTAAGTGCGTTTCTTTCCAAAGAAGCGCCGTCCCTACTCGTGGCGAACTACTGCCGCATCTTTATTCTTCCCAGCCCGTCCGATCCTGCTGTTGTGTGGGGCTACTATACGCTTTCCGCAGGTATTTTGCTCAAGGAGCAAATGAGCCGCTCTGATGAGCGTCGAGTGCCGCTCGGACTTCATGCTCCTGTTGCTCGGATTGGGTTTATGGGGCGCGATGACCGCGCTGAAGCTGGCTTAGGTCGAGGCCTACTGATCGACGCGGCAAGACGAATACATCGCAATCCCGACATAGCCGCATGGGGCATAATTCTCGAATCGGAAAATGGGCCAGAGAACAAGAATCTCTGGGATTGGTATCTCAGACAGGGTTTCAAAAGCTGCCGAGCTCTCCCAAACTCGCTCTATGCACCGCTGAGTGCGCTAATTCCGGAACTACAACCTACGTCACGTCCTGGCAAAATAACTTAGGTTAATGTCCGAGAGTAGGAAAGAAGGTTTTCTTAGACTTTGGATTAGCTCCGCAGTTCCGCCGTCTCCGCTTCTGCCGCCGGCGCCGGCCGCCGTCCGGTGAGCTCGTCGCCGGCGTCGGGTTTCAGTTGCAAAAACACCAGCGCCGCGCTGGCGGCGAAGAGGCTGATGGCCAGAAAGGCCGGCGGGAAATCGGCGGCGCTCATGGTCGCCGAATGTTTCAGCCGCAGCGTGGTTTCGACGACAAGCGCGCCGATGGCGACGCCGGTCGACAGCGACAATTGCTGCGCGGCGGCGACCAGCGACGTCGCCCGGCTCATCTTGGCTGGTTCGATCTCGGCATAGGCGATGGTGTTGATGCTGGTGAATTGCAGCGAGCGAAAGAAGCCGCCGGTGAGCAGGATGGCGATCATCGCCGCAAACGGCATGCCGGGGACGAAGGTCGCGCAGGCGGCGAGAAACAGGCTGCTGATGAGGCTGTTGTAGAGCAGCACGTTGCGATAGCCGAAGCGCCGCACGACGCTGGCAACGGCGGCCTTCATGAACATCGAGCCGAGCGCGCTGGTGAAGGTGATCAGGCCGGACTGGAACGGCGTCAGGTCGAAGCCGATTTGCAAGAGCAGCGGCAGCAGGAAGGGCAGGGCGCCGACACCGAGCCGGAACAGGAAGCCGCCGATGATGCTGGCGCGGAAGGTCGGCAGCTTGAGCAGATTGAGGTCGAGGATCGGCGCCGGCGTGCGCCCGGCATGGACGACATAGGCCGCGGTCGAGACGACGCCGACGCACAGCAGCGTGGCGACGACGCTCAGCGGCAGGAATTCAAGGCCCAACACCGACAAGCCGAATGCCAGTCCGCCGATGCCGAGCCCCGACAGCAGGAAGCCGACAAAGTCGAATGGGTCGCGATGTTCGATGCGGACATTCGGAATAAAGCGCGACGCCAGCACGATGCCCGCGAGCCCGATCGGCACGTTGATCAGAAAAATCCAATGCCATGACGCGTAGGTGGTGATGAAGCCGCCGAGCGGCGGGCCGCAGATCGGGCCGATCAGCGCCGGCATGGTGACCAGCGACATGGCGTTGAGCAGGAGCTTCTTGTCGATGCTGCGCACCAGGATGAGCCGCCCGACCGGCGTCATCATCGCGCCGCCCATGCCCTGCACGATGCGCGCGAACACGAATTCTTCCAGCGAATGCGAGGCGGCGCAGCCGATCGAGCCCATGATGAAAACGCCGATGGCGATGCGAAACACGTTGCGCGGGCCGAAGCGGTCGGCGGTCCAGCCGCTCGCCGGAATGCAGATGGCAAGCGACAGCAGGTAGGAGGTGACCGCAAGCTTCAGGGCCAGCGGATTGGTGCCGATGGCCCGCGCGATGGCCGGCAGCGACGTCGAGATCACCGTGGAGTCCATGTTCTCCATGAACAGCGCCACGGCGACGATCAGCGGCACGATGCGGTCGTCCGTTTGCGACGGCATGTGCGTGGCTATTGGCTCTTCGGCGGGGCGGCTTGCAGCCGTTGCAGGCCCTCGGCCGGCTGCTGGAAGGTGGGATCGAGGGTCAGCGCCTGGCGAAAGTCGGCGATGGCGCGCGCGGCGTCCCCCATCTTTTCACGGATCAGGCCGCGGGTCGAGAACGCGCTCGCCGACTTGTCATCGAGAGAGATCGCATGATCGGCGTCGGCCAGCGCCTGGGCGGTGTCGCCGGCGAGATAATGCGCCCAGGCCCGGTTGTAATAGGCGAGCGTCGCGGTCGGCGACAGCGACAGGGCGAGCGTATAGTCGGCGATGGCGGCGGCAAGGTCGAGCCGCTCGCGCTTGGCGTTGCCGCGGTTGATGTAGGCGTCCGGCGAAGCCGGATCGAGCTTGATCGCCTGTTCCAGGTCGGCCATGGCGCGGTCGATTTCGCCCTTGGCTTCCCAGGCGCTGCCGCGGTTGTTGTAAGCGGCGGCTGTCGGATTGAGCCTGATCGCCTGGTCGTAGTCGGCGATCGCCCGGTCGACGTCGCCCTTGCGCCGCCAGGCGATGCCGCGATTGTAATAGGCGGCGGCATAATTGGCATCGATGCGGATTGCCGCGTCATAGTCGGCGATGGCGCGGGCGGGATCGCCCTTGTCGTCGTCGGCATTGCCGCGATTGTTGTAGGCGATGGCGAACTGCGGACTGAGCTTGATTGCGGTATCGTAGTCGGCGATGGCGCGGTCGAAATCGTGCTTCTGAAAATAGGCATAGCCGCGCTCGTTGAAGGCGCTCGCCTGCGTGGGATCGAGCCGCACCGCCTCGCTCAAATCGGCGATGGCCCGGTCGAGTTCGCCGATCCGGCGCCGCGCGAGGCCGCGGTCGTAGTGGAAGCGGGCATTGTTCGGATCGAGCGCGACGGCCTGATCGTAATCCGCCATCGCCGCATCGCGGTCGCCTTTGTCGGCCGCGGCGTTGCCGCGGTTGCCGTAGGCTTGCGCGTTCTTCGGATCGAGCTGAATGGCGGTGGTGAGGTCGGCAATGGCGCGATCGTAATCGCGCTGCTCGTAGGCCACCAGGCCGCGATTGACATAGGCCAGGGCGAACTGCGGCGACAGCTTGATGGCGCGATCGAGGTCGGCGCCGGCACGGACAAAATCGCCCTTGGCGCGATAGGCGTCGCCGCGATTGTTGCAGGCGGCTGCGAGATTGGGATCGAGCCGCAACGCCTGACTGTAATCGGCGATGGCGCGGTCGAAGTCGCCTTTCGAGAACCAGGCGATGCCGCGGTTGTTGAGCGCCGATGTGTTGCGCGGATCGAGCCGGATGGCCTGATCGTAGTCGGCGATGGCGTGGTCGAGGTCGCCTTTGCGGCGAAAGGCGAGGCCGCGATTGAAATAGGCGGCGGCGAAGTTGGGCGCCAGCGCAATCGCCGCATTGTAATCGGCAATGGCGCGGTCGAAATCGCTTTTCTCGTCGAACGCATTGCCGCGCATCATGAACGTGCTGGCGTCCGTGGCGTCGAGCTTGATGGCGTGGTCGAGATCGGCGACGGCGCCGTCGCTATCGTGCTGGGCCAGCAGCAGGCTGGCGCGATTGGCGAAGGCCCGGGCATAGCTCGGATTGAGAGCGATGGCGGCGTCGAAATCCTTCCGCGCGCTGGTGAGGTCGCCTGCGCCGCGGAACGCCGCGCCGCGGTTGTCGTGCAGGATGGCGAGGTTGACGGGCTGGTAGCGGCCGGAATCGATCAAGGCGCTGCAGGAGGCAACGCGCTCCTCGTTGGTGGCCCGCCATTGCCCGGTGCAGCGGCGTTCGTTGGCCGCGTCCGGGGGCGAGGGCGAGTCCTGGGCCCGGGGCAAGTCCTGGACCCTGGGTAAGTCCTGAGGCCGGGGCACGTCCTGGGCCCGGACTGGCACGACAGCCAGAAGAATGATGGCGAAAAGCGGCAGCCATCGCAGGATTCGGCCGGGCCTGAAGAGAAGTAGGACTGTCATCAGCGCAATTTACTCTGCGCCCCCGTGGTGGACTAGCACAGGCGCTCCCCGCAAGCCTGCGACAATCGGCGTCACGCCGGCCGAAAATTCAGGTCGCCCGTTTGGCCGCTTCCTCGACCATGCTCACGTCGGAATATTTCTTCACGTCGATGTCGTCCTTGAGGAAGCCGACTTGCTTTTGCAGTTGCAAGTTGTTCTGCAAAGCGGCGAGGTTCGGCATGCCATTCGGGTCGCGATATTGGTCGCGGTCGGTGAAGGCCCAGTCCATGCGCGCCGGCGGCGCCTTGTTGAGGCGGGCGACGATGGCGACAGCCTCCTCGTGATTGTTCGGATCCTCGTACCAGCGGATCGCCCGCACCACGTCCTCGAGAAAATCGACCAGTGCGGCGCGGTTTTGTTGGATGAAGCCGGTGCGCGCCGTCCACATCGTCAGCTGCGTGACGCCGAAGGCGTCCTTCTGGGTGAATAAAGTGTCGGCCATGGCGCGCAGATCGGGATCGAGCGAGAACGGCGGCACGGCGCTGATCAGGTCGGCCTTCTTTTCGGCGAGCATCGCCCGCATGGCGGGGAACGGTGCCTCGACGATGGTGTAGTCCTTATTGGCCTCCAGCCCGCCTTTTCGCAGCATGGCGCGCATGGCGATATCGACGGCGCTGCCCATGGCGTTGGTGGCAAGCACCTTGCCCTTGAGGTCGGCCACGGTTTTGACCGGACCGTCCTTGAGCACCATGAATTGATTGCTGCCGTGACCCGCCACGCCGTCCTGGATCTCGTCGCTGATGACGCGCAGGTCGTCCATGCGCGCATTCTGGATGGCAAGGCCGAATGAGGAGAACGCCAGCGGACCGATATCGATCTCGCCCGACGCCAGCGCGGTGATGACCGGAGGCGTGCCTTCGAAGCGGGTCGCTTCGGCGATGTAAGACTTGCCGAAGTGGTGGAGAATATCCTTCTTCTCCAGCACCAGCGGCGCCAGCGATGCCGGCACGACCACCCAGCCGACGCGAATCTTCACCGGCGCAGTTTGCCCAGCCGCCGGGCGCCGGGCGGCCGCCAGCGCCGCGCTGGCGGTCAGCGCGCCAAGGCCGAATTGCCGCCGATCGAGCTGTGTCTTCATGGCGTTTCCACCCATTTTACGGTGTTAAGGTCTATCAATTGCCGCCAAGGCGTGCTATCGACCGCCGCCAACCCAAAAGCGGGTCAACGAGTTCGGGCGAGGGACTTAAAGTCCGCTCGTTGCGAGGCGTCAACCCGATGCGCCGGCCCGGCATTTCCGGGCCTTGCGGAGTTGGCAATGGCAGTGACTTCAAAAGACATTTTGCGCGAAGCCTATACGTTCGACGACGTGCTGCTAAAGCCCGGCCTGTCCGATGTCTTGCCGTCGGACGTCGACATCCGGTCGCGAATCACGCGCAACGTCGCCCTCAACATCCCCATTCTTGCTTCCGCCATGGACACGGTGACCGAGGCCAATATGGCGATCGCCATGGCGCAGGCCGGCGGCGTCGGCGTCATTCACCGCAATCTCGAACCGGCGCTGCAGGCGGCGCAGGTGCGCCAGGTGAAGAAATTCGAATCCGGCATGGTGGTGAACCCGGTCACCATTGCGCCGGACGCCTCGCTCGCCGACGCGCTGACATTGATGCAGGACAACCGCATTTCCGGCATTCCGGTGGTGGAGGGCGGCGGCGCAGGACGCGCCGGCAAGCTTGTCGGCATCCTCACCAACCGCGACGTGCGCTTTGCCACCGACCGGCGGCAAAAAGTCTCCGAGCTGATGACCCGGGAGCATCTGGTCACGGTGCGCGAAAGCGTCGGCCAGGACGAGGCCAAGCGTCTGTTGCACCAGCACCGCATCGAAAAGCTCCTGGTGGTCGACAGCGATTATCGCTGCGTCGGCTTGATCACGGTCAAGGACATCGAGAAGGCGGTGGCCAATCCCAACGCCTGCAAGGACGAGCAGGGCCGGCTGCGGGTCGCCGCCGCGACCTCGGTGGGCGAGGCCGGCTACGCCCGCAGCGAAGCGCTGATCGAAGCCGGCGTCGATCTTGTCGTCGTCGACACCGCGCACGGCCATTCTCGGCGGGTGCTTGAGGCCGTGACCCGCATCAAGCGGTTGTCGAACGCCGTGCAGGTGGTCGCCGGCAATATCGCTACGGCGGAAGCCGCCAAGGCACTGATCGACGCCGGCGCCGACGCCATCAAGGTCGGCATCGGCCCGGGTTCGATCTGCACCACGCGCATCGTCGCCGGCGTCGGCGTGCCGCAGCTCACCGCGATCATGGATTCGGTCGAGGTGGCGAAACAGAGCAATACGCCGGTGATCGCCGACGGCGGCATCAAATATTCCGGCGATCTCGCCAAGGCGGTCGCAGCCGGCGCCGATTGCGCCATGGTTGGCTCGCTCTTGGCCGGCACCGACGAGACGCCCGGCGAGGTTTTTCTCTACCAGGGCCGCTCCTACAAAACCTATCGCGGCATGGGCTCGGTCACCGCCATGGCGCGCGGCTCGGCCGACCGCTATTTCCAGCAGGAAATCAAGGATACGCTCAAGCTCGTCCCCGAAGGCATCGAGGGCCAGGTGCCGTACAAGGGGCCGGTGGCCAACGTGCTGCACCAGCTGGTCGGCGGCCTGCGCGCCGCCATGGGCTATGTCGGCGCAAAGGACCTCGACGAGTTCCACCAGAAAGCCGAGTTCGTGCGAATCTCGGGCGCCGGTCTCCGCGAGAGCCATGTCCACGACGTCACGATCACGCGCGAGAGCCCGAATTATCCGAGCCGCAGCTAGGTGATCCGATGACCGGAGCGGCCACTGATCCGTTCGCGAAAGTACGCGCCGCCACCACCGCGCACCGCGCCGAACACGGCTGCGGCGCCTATCCTTACGACAACGGTCCGCTGTTGGCGGCGCTGGCGGCGGCGGCCAACGCCCGCCGCATTCTGGAATTGGGAACGGCGCTCGGCTACACCGCGCTGTCGTTCGCCTCCGGCGCGCCGGGCGCCACCGTCGATACCATCGAGCGCGATCCGGACCACGTGCGGCTCGCCCGCGACAACATCGCCGCAGCCGCCATGGACCATCGCATTACCGTTCACGAGGGCGATTTCGCCACCGTGCTGCCGACGCTCGATCCCGGTTACGACGTCGCTTTCTTCGACGGCCATACGCCGTCGCCGGGCCTGCATAAGACGCTGCGTGGACTGTTGCGGACCGGCGGCACGCTGATTACCGCCAACCTGAACCATGGCGGCACCGCCGACGCCGTGCGCAGAGCGCTGTTCGACGGCAAAACCTGGCGCAGCGCCTTGCTCGACGACGGCGGCGAGTCGGCAATCAGCGTGAAGCTGTAAAACGCCCGCGATTGGCAGGCGGCGTGAGCGGGTGCTAGGGACCAACACATCAGCCGGGGACTCCGCCCATGACCGTTCAAGCGATCCTGTTGCCGCTGTTTGTCGAGGTGATTCTGACCTTCCTGCTGCTGTTTTGCCTGGCGCCGCTACGCACCCGCGATTTCAACGCCGGCGTTGCCCGGCCCGATAATATCGCGCTGCGCGAACCGAATTGGTCGCCGCGCGCGCTTCAGGTCGGCTATGCCTTCAGCAACCAGTTCGAGCTGCCGGTTCTGTTTTACGTATTGACCATTCTGGCCTACCTGACGCACCTGGCGGGTATCGTGTTCGTGGTGCTGGCCTGGATCTTCGTGATCTTCCGCATTCTCCAGGCCTACGTGCATGTAACCGGCAATAACGTTCGCGTGCGCGGGGCGTTTTTCGCCGTCGCCGCGCTTGCCCTGGCGGTCAATTGGGTGATCTACATCGTCGAAGTGCTGACGCTGCCGAGGTTATGATCGAATTCATTCAAACGGTGCTCAGCGGAGCAGACAATGCCGCTCGACCTTTGCCATCCGACCGCCCCGCATAAAAAGCTCAAACTGCCGGAATGGTATGTGTCGAACCTGATGCTCGATCGCGCGCTCGACGCTATCTGCCGGCGCGTCAAAAAGTTCGACCGTAAGCACGATATCCCGTACCTGGCCGGCTATAGCAAGGACGGCAAGACCATCTATATCGACCGCCATATGCCGCAATCGTTCGAGTACCGCGGCCGTGCCATCGATACCGATCGCTTCCTCATTCTCCACGAGGAGGTCGAGAAGACGCTGATCGACCAACTCGGACTGCATTATTTGCACGCTCATCAGATCGCAACCCGCGCCGAACAGGCGGCGGTGCGCGCGGCCGGGTTGACGTGGCGCGACTACGATCGATTTATGCAGAAATACGTCAAGCGCATGGGCGACGAGCGCCTCACCAGGGTGCCCGACGATCTCGACACCAAACCCTACCGCGACGAGCACGACGACGATTTGCTGCGGCGCATGCTCAAATCGATCGACAAAGGCGGCGTGCCCAAAGGTTTCCGCGGCAGTCAGTTGCGCGATGCCGCCCACGACATCCGCAACTATATCCGCCGTCATGACAGCCGCGGCGCGCAACGCGCCAAAGCGATCGAGCAGGCCAAGAACATGACGGCGGACCGCCGCGCAACGCGTCCATGATACCCGCCGCTCGCCTTGCCGCCGCGATCGAAGTCTTTGCCGATATCGATGCCCGGCGGCGCCCGGCCGCGGACGTTCTCAAGGATTGGGGTCTTGGGCACCGCTTTGCCGGCTCGTCGGATCGGGCCGCCATCGCCGGACTGGTCTATGATGCGTTGCGCCGCAAGGCATCGTCGGCCTGGGTGATGGGTGAGGCAAGCCCGCGCGCTGCGTTGCTCGGCATGCTGCGCAGCGAGCGCGGCCACGACCTCGCGGCTATCGGGGCGCTCTGCAGCGGCGCGCGTTTTGCGCCCGCCCCGCTGACGCAAGCGGAAGAGGCGGCGCTCGCGTCCAATTTGCTCCCGGATGCGCCGGCCTATATCCAGGGCGACTATCCGGAATGGCTCGACCCGTACTTGGCGCGCGTCTTGGGCGAGGAGCGCGCGGCAGAGGGCGCGGCGCTGGCGAGCCGGGCGCCGCTCGATCTGCGCGTCAACACGCTGAAGGCCGAGCGCGACGAACTGCTACCCGATCTCAGCCATCTTGGCGCCGAACCGACGCGGTGGTCGCCGATCGGGCTGCGCATCCGGCTTGCCGCCGATGCCAAAAGCCCCGCGATCCACGCTGAGCTGCCGTTTCTCAAGGGGGCCATCGAGATCCAGGACGAAGGCTCGCAGCTGGCAGCGCTGCTGGCCGGCGCCAAGCCCGGCGAGCAGGTGGTCGATCTCGCCGCCGGGGCCGGCGGCAAGTCGCTGGCGCTCGCCGCCGCCATGGAGAACCGCGGCCAGATTTACGCGACCGACATCGACAAGCGGCAACTGGCGCCGATCCATGAGCGCCTGGCACGCGCCGGCGCGCGCAATATCCAGGTGCGGACGCCGCGCGGGCCGCCTCCCGTTTCCTCCTCCGCCGGCGGGGAAGGGGAAGGATGGGTGCTTGCCGATCTCGTCGGCCGCGCCGATCTCGTGCTGATCGACGCGCCGTGCACCGGCACCGGCAGCTGGCGGCGCAATCCCGATGCCAAATGGCGCGTCCGCCCCGGCGCGCTTGCGGAAAGGCTCAAGCAGCAGGCCGCGCTATTCGATCGCGCCGCCGCGCTGGTCAAGCCTGGCGGCCGCATCGCCTACATCACCTGCTCGGTGCTGGCGGAGGAGAACGGCGACCAGGTGCGCGGCTTTATCGGCCGGAACGCGGATTTTTCCGTGGAAAAGCCCGCCGCGGTGGCGCACGTGCTGGGCGAGCGCGCCTATCTTTTTACCCGCGCGGCGCTTATCTCGGACGAAGGTTTGCTGATGACGCCGCGGCGGACCGACACCGACGGGTTTTTCGTCAGCCTGGTGCGACGCAGCGCATGAATCCTGTTGCTGAAGCTCGACAGCCCCCCTCCCTCACCCTCCCCCGCATGCGGGGGAGGGCGGGGAGGGGGTAGAACCCGCCATGGCATCCCACGACAAGATTCTGATCGTCGATTTCGGCTCGCAGGTCACCCAGCTGATTGCGCGGCGGGTGCGCGAAGAGAAGGTCTATTGCGAGATCGTGCCGTTCCAGAAGGCGGCAGCGGCGCTGCGCGAGATGAAGCCGAAAGGCGTGATCCTCTCCGGCGGCCCCGCATCGGTGCTCGACGATGGCGCGCCGCTTGCTCCGATGGCGATCTATCAGTCCGGCCTGCCGGTGCTCGGCATCTGCTATGGCGAGCAGGCCATGGCGCATCAGCTCGGCGGCAAGGTCGAGGCCGGCCATCATCGTGAGTTCGGCCGCGCCGAAGTGGCACTGACGCGGCCGTCGGCGCTGACCGATGGCGTGTGGCAGGTCGGCGAGCGCCATCCGGTATGGATGAGCCACGGCGACCGCGTCACCCAGTTGCCGGAAGGTTTTACCGCGATCGGCACCTCGTCCAACGCGCCGATCGCGATGATCGCCGACGAGAAGCGCAAGTTTTATGCCACGCAATTCCATCTTGAAGTCGTGCATACCCCGCACGGCACCGCCTTGCTGCGCAATTTCGTCCGCAATATCGCCGGCTGCGCCGGCGACTGGACCATGCGCGCCTTCAAGGACGAGGCGATCGAGAAAATCCGCCGCCAGGTCGGCAAGGCGCGGGTGATCTGCGGGCTGTCCGGCGGCGTCGATTCCGCGGTCGCCGCCGTGCTCATTCACGAAGCGATCGGCGATCAGCTGACTTGCGTATTCGTCGATCATGGGCTGCTGCGGCTCGGCGAGGGCGAGCGCGTGGCGGCCTTGTTCCGCGGCGCCTACAATATTCCGCTGGTGCACGTCGTCGCCGAGGACCTGTTCCTCGGCGCACTCGATGGCGTCGACGATCCGGAGCAAAAGCGCAAGATCATCGGCAAGCTGTTCATCGACGTATTCGAGGCCGAAGCCAAGAAGATCGCAAATGATGGAAAAGGACTGGCGGAATTCCTCGCCCAGGGCACGCTCTATCCCGACGTGATCGAGAGCGTGTCGTTCACCGGCGGCCCGTCGGTGACCATCAAATCGCACCACAATGTCGGCGGCCTGCCCGAGCGCATGAACATGACGCTGGTCGAGCCGTTGCGCGAACTGTTCAAGGATGAAGTCCGCGCGCTCGGCCGCGAGCTCGGGCTGCCCGACGTCTTCGTTGGCCGCCATCCGTTCCCGGGTCCTGGTCTCGCCATTCGCTGTCCGGGCCCGATCACCCGCGAGAAACTCGACATCCTGCGGCTCGCCGACGAGATCTTCATCGAGGACATCCGCCGGGCCGGGCTTTACGACGCTATCTGGCAGGCCTTCGCGGTGCTGTTGCCGGTGCGCACCGTGGGCGTCATGGGCGACTTCCGCACCTACGATTTTGTCGTCGGCCTGCGCGCCGTCACCTCGACCGACGGCATGACGGCGGACTTCTATCCGTTCGACATGGCGTTCATCGGCGCCGTCGCCACCCGCATCATCAACGAGGTCAAGGGCGTCAACCGCGTGGTCTACGACGTCACGTCGAAGCCGCCGGGAACAATAGAGTGGGAATGA
>CAVOUR010000008.1:0-67574 GCA_963699665.1 uncultured Alphaproteobacteria bacterium | reverse complement strand
GGCCTGGAAGATCGCATCGTAAGAGCTCAAGTTCTGCGCGCGCTTCGCCTCGATGGCGAAGTCGATCATCATGATGGCGTTTTTCTTGACGATGCCGATGAGCAGGATCACGCCGATCATTCCGATGATGTCGAATTCGGTGCCGAACAGCATCAGCGCCAGCAGCGCGCCGACGCCGGCCGACGGCAGCGTCGACAGGATGGTAATCGGGTGGATGTAGCTTTCGTAGAGAATGCCCAGCAGAATGTAGACGGCGGCAACCGCCGCGGCGATCAGCACCGGCTCGTTGCCGAGCGATTGGGCAAACACCTGCGCGGTGCCGGCCAGGCTGCCGTGGATCGACGCCGGCATGTGAATTGCGTTGATCGCCTGGTTGATCTCGGTGGCGGCTTCGCCGAGCGTGGCGCCCGGCTGCAGGTTGAACGAAACGGTCGAGGCGACGAACAGGCCCTGATGATTGACCGCCAATGGCGTGCTGCCCGGCTTGTAGTGGCTGACCGCGGACAGCGGGATCATGGTCTCCTTGGCGGTGCTGACCGCCGCGCCGGTCGAGGTGTTGCTCTTGCCGGCGGTGGCCAGCGAATTGGTGGCCGCGTTGCGCGCCGAATTGTTGTTGGCGGTTGTGGCCGCCGTTGCGCTCGCCGAGGCGACCGTGCTGGCGCCCGCCAAGGCCTTGGTGGTCGACGCGCTCGTGGTGCCGGCCGGGGCGTTGGTGGTCGTCGTTCCCGACGCGCCGCCGCCGGTCGTCGCCACATAGACGTCGTTCAGCGACGCTGGAAATCGCGTATAGCGCGGGTCGATTTCCATGACCACGTGGTATTGATTGATGGTGCTGTAGATGACCGACACCTGGCGCTGCCCAAAGGCGTCGTAGAGCGTGTTGTCGATCTGCGCCGGCGTGATGCCGAGGCGCGAAGCGGTGTCGCGGTCGATGACGAGGTCGGTCTCCAGTCCTTTCTGCTGTTGATCCGAATTGACGTCCGCCAGCACCGCGCTGTGCTCGAGCGCCTGGACGAGCTTCGGCGTCCAGGCGAACAGATCCTCGGCGCTGTCGGATTGCAGGGTGTACTGATAGGCCGAGTTGCTCTGGCGGCCGCCGGCGCGGATGTCCTGGACCGCGTTGAGGAACAGGCGGCCGCCGGGAACCTGAGCGAGCTTCGGCCGCAGCCGCGCGATGACCGCGTCGATCGAAGGCCGCTGCGACACCGGCACCAGCGACACGAAAACCGAGCCGGTATTGATCGTGCCGAAGCCGCCGCCGCCGGTGCCGGTATAGCCGACCACGGTCTGCACGGCGGGATCGGCCTGCACGATCGCCATCATCTGCCGCAGTTTGCCGGACATCGCCTGGAACGAAATGCTCTGATCGGCCTGCAGCGTTCCGACCAGGCGTCCGGTGTCTTCGGTCGGAAAAAACCCTTTCGGCACGATGATGAACAGCACCACGTTCAGGACGATCGCGCCGAGAAAAACGATGATGACGAAGCCGCTATGCCGCAGCGCCCAGCCCAGCGTGTGCTCGTAGCCGCGCACCACCCGATCGAGCAGGGTGGGCCGCCGGGGCACCTCGTCCTGCCGTCGCGGACGCAGGAACAGCGCGCACATCATCGGCGTGGTGCTGAGCGAAATCGCCAGCGAGATGAGGATGGCAAGCGACAGCGTGATGGTGAATTCCCGAAACAGCCGGCCGAGAATGCCGCCCATCAGCAGGATCGGCACGAACACCGCGATCAAGGACAGGCTGATCGACAGCACGGTGAAGCCGACCTCGCGCGCGCCGAGCAGCGCCGCTTGCAGGCGCGGCATCCCGGCCTCGAGATGGCGCGAGATATTCTCCAGGACGACGATGGCATCGTCGACGACGAAGCCGGTGGCGATGGTGAGCGCCATCAGCGACAGGATGTCGAGGCTGTAGCCGAGCAGGTACATGCCGCCGAAGGTGCCGAGAATCGAGATCGGCACCGCGACGCCCGGAATGATGGTGGCGCGGACACTGCGCAGAAACAGAAACACGACGAGGATGACCAGCACGATGGCGATCACCAGCGTCATTTCGGTATCGTGCAGCGATTGACGGATCGTGGTGCTGCGGTCGATGGCGACCGACACGTTGACGTCGGCCGGCATGGCCGCCTGCAGGTGCGGCAACTCGGCCTTCACCGAGTTGATGGTGTCGATGATGTTGGCGCCGGGTTGCCGGAAAATGATGATCAGCACCGACGGCACGCCGTTGGCCAAGCCGAGATTGCGCAAATCCTCGACCGAATTGTTCACCTGGGCGACGTCGGACAGCCGGACCGCGGCGCCGTTGCGATAAGCGATGACCAGCGGCGCATAGTCCGACGCCCTGGTCGATTGATCGTTGGTATAGACCTGGTAGCGCTGGTTGCCGTCGTCGATGGTGCCCTTCGGGCTGTTGGCGTTGGCGGACGCGAGCGCGGCACGCACGTCCTCGAGCCCGATGCCGTATTTGAACAGCGCCTGGGGGTTGAGCTCGATGCGCACCGCCGGCAGCGCCGAGCCGCCGATAATGACTTGGCCGATGCCGTTGACCTGCGACAGCTGCTGCTGAAACACATTGCTGGCGGCGTCGTACATCTGACCTTGCGTCAGCGTCTTGGAGGTCATCGCCAGGATGAGGATGGGGGCGTCGGCCGGATTGACCTTGCGATAGGTCGGATTGGCTTTGAGGCTGGCCGGCAAATCTTGACGGGCGGCGACGATGGCGGCCTGCACGTCGCGGGCGGCGCCGTCGATGTCGCGGCTGAGATCGAATTGCAGCGTGATGCGGGCCTGCCCGATGCCGCTGTTCGACGTCATTTCGGTGACGTTGGCGATCTGGCCGAGATGCCGCTCGAGCGGCGCGGCGACACTGGTGGCGACCGTTTCGGGGCTGGCGCCGGGAAGCGACGCGCTGACCGAGATGGTCGGATAATCGACCTGCGGCAGCGGCGAGACCGGCAGCTTCGAGAAGGCGAGGATGCCGGCCAGCGCGATGCCGGCGGTCAGCAGCGTCGTCGCCACCGGCCGCGCGATGAACGGCGCGGAAATGTTCATTCGGCCCGCTCTCCGCGCGCCAGCGGTCTGGCCGGCCCGCGTCGGGTCAGGCGCATCGCCAAGCGGTCGAAGTAAAGGTAGATGACCGGCGTCGTGAACAGCGTCAGCATCTGGCTGACGATGAGGCCGCCGACGATGGCGACGCCGAGCGGCTGGCGCAGTTCGGAGCCGGTGCCGGAGCCCAGCATGAGCGGTAGCGCGCCGAGGATCGCCGCCATGGTGGTCATCATGATCGGCCGGAAGCGAAGCAGGCAGGCCTGATAAATCGCCTCGCGCGGCGTGTGGCCTTCGACCCGCTCCGCCTCCAGGGCGAAGTCGATCATCATGATGGCGTTTTTCTTGACGATGCCGATCAACAGGATGATGCCGATGATGGCGATGATGTCGAGATCATAGTGCAGCAGCTGCAGCGACAGCAGCGCGCCGACTCCGGCCGACGGCAGGGTGGACAGGATGGTGATGGGATGGACGAAGCTTTCGTACAGAACGCCCAGCACGATGTACATCGCCACCACGGCGGCGATGATCAGGAACACCTCGTTGGTCAAGGAAGACTGGAACGCCGCCGCAGTGCCCTGAAACGCGGTGATGAAGCTATTGGGCAGGCCAAGGCTCGCTTCCTCCTGCTGGATGGCGCTGACCGCATCGCCGAGCGAAGCACCGGGCCCGGTGTTGAACGAGATGGTGGTGGCCGGAAACTGGCCGAAATGGGTGACCACCAGCGGCCCGATCCGCTGCTCGATGTGGGAGATGGCGGACAGCGGCACCTGCCCGTTGGTCGAGGACGATGACGACGGCAGGTAGAGCGCGGACAAGCCCGTCCAGCGATTGCTGCAGCTTCGGATCGAGCTCGAGGATCACGCGATACTGGTTCGACTGGGTGTAGATGGTGGAGACGATGCGCTGGCCGAACGAATCGTAGAGCGCGTTGTCGACGGTGGCCGGCGTGATGCCGAAGCGGCTGGCGGTGGCGCGGTCGATGACGAGGTTGACCTCCAATCCCTGCTGCTGCAGATCGCTGGCGACGTCGGCGAGCTGCGGCAACGCGCTCAATCGCTGGACCAGCCTCGGCACCCAGGTGTTGAACTCGGCGGAATTGGCGTCCTCCAGGATGAAATTGTAGGGCGCGCGGTTGACGGTCGAATCGATGGTCAGGTCCTGCACCGGCTGCATGTAGAGCGCGATGCCGACGACGCCGGCAACCTCCTTTTGAATGCGCTGGATGATCTGGCTGGCGGTGAGGCTGCGATTGTCGTGGGCGGTGAGCGAAATCAGGAAGCGGCCGCTGTTGAGCGTCTTGTTGGTGCCGTCGACGCCGACCACCGAGCTGAGATTGACGACGTCGGGATCCTTGAGGATGGCCTCGGCGAGCTGGTTCTGAAGCCTGGCCATCTCCGTGTAGGAGACGCTCTGCGACGCCTCGGTGATGGCCTGAATCGTCCCGGTATCCTGCACCGGAAAGAAACCCTTCGGGATCACGAAGTAGAGCAGCACGGTGAGCCCGAGCGTCAGCACCGCGATCGCCAAAGTCAGCGGCTGGCGGTCCAGCACCCAGTTCAAGGCGCGGCCGTAATAGGCGATGACCGCATTGAACGCGCTCTCGGCCTTGAGATCGAACGCCGTGCGTTCGTTTTCCGGGCGATGGCGGATCAGCTTGGCGCACATCATCGGCACCAGCGTCAGCGACACGGCGGCCGAAATGACGATGGTGACGGCGAGCGTGATGGCGAATTCGTGGAACAGCCGACCGACCACGTCGCCCATGAACAACAGCGGGATCAACACCGCGAGCAGCGAGATGGTCAGCGAAATGATGGTGAAGCCGATCTGCTCGGAGCCGCGCAGCGCCGCGTCGAGCGGGTCCATGCCGCCTTCGACGAACCGCGCGATGTTCTCGATCATGACGATGGCGTCGTCGACCACGAAGCCGGTGGCGATGGTCAGCGCCATGAGCGACAGGTTGTCCAGGCTGAAGCCGAGCAGATACATCGCGCCGAACGTACCGACCAGCGACAGCGGCACCGACAGGCTCGGAATGATGGTGCCCGGAAGCGTGCGCAGGAACAAAAAAATCACCAGCACGACCAGCACCACCGCCAGACCGAGCTCGAACTCGACGTCGGCCACCGAGGCGCGAATTGTCACCGTGCGATCGCTCAGTATTTTCACGTCGACGGCGGCCGGCAGCGACGTCAGGATCTGCGGCAGCAGGGTCTGGATGCGGTCGACGACCTGGATGATGTTGGCGCCGGGCTGGCGCTGGACGTTGAGGATGATCGCCGGCGTGGTGTCAGCCCAGGCGCCGAGCTTGGTGTTTTCCGGGCCGCTGACGATGCTGGCCACGTCGGACAGCCGCACCGGCCCGCCGTCGCGATAGGCGACGATCAGGTTGCGATACTGATCGGTGCTGGCGAGCTGATCGTTGGCATTGATGGTGGAGGCCTGCGCCGGCCCGTCGAAGTTGCCCTTGGGCGTATTGACGTTGAGGTTGGCGATGGTGGTGCGGATATCGTCGATGTTGAGGCCGTAGGCGGCGAGTGCCTGCGGGTTGACCTGCAGCCGCACCGCGGGCCGCTGTCCGCCGCTGATACTGACCAGCCCGACGCCGGTCAGCTGCGAAATCTTTTGCGCGAGACTGGTCTCGCACAAGTCCTCGAGGCTGGTGAGCGGCAAGGTTTTCGACGTCACCGCGAGCGAGAGGATGGGTGCGTCGGCGGGATTGACCTTGGCGTAGATCGGCGGCGCCGGCAGATCGGACGGCAGCAGGTTGCCCGCGGCATTGATCGCGGCCTGGACCTCCTGCTCGGCGATGTCGAGGTTGAGATCGAGGCTGAATTGCAGCGTGATCACCGACGCGCCGGCCGAACTCGCCGACGTCATCTCGTTCAGTCCCGGCATCTGACCGAATTGCCGCTCCAGCGGAGCGGTGACCGAGGAGGTCATGACCTCCGGGCTGGCGCCGGGATAAAGCGTCTGCACCTGGATCGTCGGATAGTCGACTTCGGGCAGCGTCGACAGCGGCAAGAACGTATAGGCCACCATGCCCGACAGCATGATGGCCGCCATCAATAGCGAGGTCCCGACCGGACGTAGGATGAAGGGCTCGGAGACGTTCATCGAACCAGTTTCACTGTCGCGCCTGCGCCGGTCGCCCTAACGCTTGCTACTGGCCGCCGGTATTGGAGCCCTGGGTTGGCGACCTGGGATTCTGTGAGGGGCCGCCGTTTCGCGGACCGCCGGTGCCGCGATTGCCGGTTCCCGGCGCGCCCGCTGTTCCGGTGCCCGGCGCTCCGGGCGCTGCCGGCCCGCCGCGGCGTGAGCCCGGGGCGCCCGGACCGCCGGGAGCGCCCGTGCCGCCGACCGGCTTGCCGTCCAAGGTGGAGACACTGACGGCGAGGCCGTCGCGAAGCCGGTCGGTGCCATCGGTCACGACGCGCTCTGCGGCGGCAAGCCCGCTGGTGACGGCGGTCATGCTGCCGTCGGTCGGGCCGATCGCTATCTGGCGCACCGAAACGGTGTTGTTGTCGTTGAGCACGTAGACGTAATAGCCGGGAGCGACGGCATTGTTGGTAGAAGGCGCAGCCAGAACTCGTGCTGCCGGGATTACCGGCGTTGCTGGGGGGCGTGGCGCTGGCGCTGCCAGGGGCGCCGAGCTGGATTGCCGCGGTCGGCACCGTGACGACGTTTTGCAGGGTTTTCACCAGAAGCTGGGCGTTGACGAATTGGTTTGGAAACAAAGCATTGTCGGAATTGTCGAACTCCGCGCGAACCTTCACCGTTCCGGTGCTGGTGTCGATCTGGTTGTCGAGCGCCGAAACTTTGCCGGTTGCGAGTTGCTTGACGTTGGAGCGATCGAATGCGGCGACCGAAAGGGTCGTGCCGGCCCCGAGTTGCGGCAGGATGTCCGGCAAATCGTCCTCCGGGATGGAGAAGATCACGGTGATCGGCTGCAACTGGGTGACGACGGCAAGGCCGGTGCTGTTGCCGGTCTGCACGTAGTTTCCCGGATCGATCAGGCGAAGTCCGACACGGCCGGTGACCGGCGAAACGATGTGGCAATAGGCGATGTTCAAGGCCTGGGCATCGACCTGCGCCTGATCCTGCTTCACCGTGCCCTCGTATTGCTGGACGATGAAGACCTGATCTTCGGCCTGCTGGCGCGCGATCGAATTCTGCTGCGCCAGCGTCTGGTAGCGCTTCAGATCCATTTGCGCTTGGGCGAGCAGGCCTTGATCGTGCGCCAGTTGGCCTTCGGACTGGGATTTCAGGATCTCATACGGTCGGGCGTCGATTTGCGCCAGAAGATCGCCCTTCTGTACCAATTGGCCCTCGGTGTAGCCGACCTGGATCAATTGACCGCTGATCTGGGTCTGCACCGTGATGGTGGCGAGCGGCGTCACGGTGCCGAGTGCGTTGACGATCACCCGGATAGTGCCCAGCGTGACGGTCGACGCGCCGACCGATTGCGTGGCGCCGGCTTGAGCCCGCGGATTCGCAGGCTGCGTCGGCCGCATGGTGTGGACGATCTCATATCCGGCGAGCACGAGCCCGATGACGACGATCAGCCCGATGCCGAAGCGGAGTCTCGAATATGGCCGCGCTTTCACGCCCGGTTCGGGCGCGGTCCGCCGCAGCCGTGGCGCCAGCTCGTCATCCGATGTGCGGGTTCGCTCATCCATGTCGGCGTTCAATATCCCAGCAGGTTGAGCATAATAGTGCGCGCCAACATCCCTCACCTAATGAAAATTCGCTAATGACGCGCTGGCCGCGGATCATGAGCGTATCCTGTCGAGCGTCATGATCGACGAAGCGCGGCTTCAATGCCATTGCTCCCGGCGCCCGTGGTGTTCCGAATCGACCGCCAAATCAACAGCTTGGATGATGACACGGCGAAAGCACCGGTCGGGTTCCACGGCTTCGCCCGGCCATCCGGGTCATCACGTATCATTGTGTCGTCGCCTGCATCATGGCGTCCTGATTTGCCACAGATTCGGCCAAGCCGGGGCCGATTCGCCATAGATCGGCGTTACTGAGTTTGTTGCGGCGCATGCGCCGGGCTGTCGGGCGAAGCATCCGGCGGCGGCGGACCGACCGGCGGCGAAGTTTCTTCGATTTGCTGGACCAGCGAAAACCCGGCTTGAAGTTGACTCTGGGTCGGCAGCAACGTGGTGTCCCATCCGCCGCCCAGCGCCTCGATCAGGCTGACGCTGGCGAGGAACAAGTTTTGCCGGGCGGTGAGCTCGGCCTGCTGGTCGCTCAGCAACGTCAACTCCGCCGTCACCACCGTGGTGAACGCCACCAGGCCCTGTTGGAATTGGTTCAAATAAACGTCCACGGCCTGGCGTTCTTCCTTGACGGCGCGCTGTTCGATGCCGACCTGCTGCGAATAGTAGTGGACCGCCGCCAGCTCGTCCTCGACCTGCTGCAGCGCGGTGAGGACGGTCTGCCGGTAAGTCGCCACGCTCTGCCAATAGACGGCGCGCGCGGCATCGACTTGCGCCGCCGTCATCCCGCCGTTGAACAGCGTTTGCGAGGCGCTCGCGGCGATCGACTCGATTGCACGGGCGGCATCGAATGGCAGCGGGATAGGCCCGATGAATTGGGCCGTGGCGGACAGCGAGATCGTCGGAAAATAAGCCGCCACGGCGACGCCGATCAGCGCGTTCTGCTGCTCCATGGTCCGCTCCGCCGCGGCAATATCGGGCCGCCGCTCCAGCAGCGCCGACGGCACCGCGACCGGAATCCTGGGGATGCCGCCGGGCAGCAGGCGCGGTGCGATGGTGAGCTCGGCCGGCGGCCGGCCAATCAGCATGGCGATGGCGTGCTCGAACTGCGCGCGCGTGACATGGGCGGCGATGAGCTGTCCCTGGGCGCTCAGCATCTGGGCGGTGGCGGTGGCGACGTCGCCGCTCGTCACCGAGTAACCGGCGTTGAATTGATTCTGCACGATGCCAAGAGTTCTTTTGTCCAAGGCGACGGTGCGGGTGAGCAGATCGATCAGCGAATCCGAGGTCCGCAATCCGAAATAGGCGGTCGCCAGCTGCGCCTGCGCCGACAGCTTGGCATTGGCGAGATCGGCCTCGCTCGCCTGCGCTGCGGCGGTATCGCTCTCGATGAGCCGGCGCACTCTGCCCCAAACGTCGAGGTCCCAGGTGCCGCTGATCGGTGCGGAATACTGCGTCGTGTATCGCGTGCGCAGAGCCGCTCCCACCGCGCTGCCGCCGGTGGTGCCGGCGAGCCCTCCCGTCCGCGTGCGGGTGACGGTGTAGCCGGCGGTGGCCGTCGGCAACAGTTGCGCCTGCGCCTCACGGATGACGGCGCGGGCTTCCTCGTAGGCCGCGGCCTGCGCCGCCACCGTCTGATTGGAAATCTCGACCTGGCGCAGCAGTTCGTCGAGGCCGCGATCCCGGTACGGCGACCACCAGTCGCCGCGATCGAATTGATCGCTCGGCGTGGCGAACTTAAAGCCCTTGAGCTCCTTGAATTCCGGCGCGACCGGCGCCGCCTCGCGCGAATAGTCGGGGCCTACCGTGCACGCCGCCAGCGCCAGTGCGAGGAGCGATGCCGATATCCGGATCGGCGCGCGCAGGTGACGGACGCGTCGCACCCAGCCTCTTCGCCGCAAATCAGCATGGGCCAACGTACACACCGCCGAAAACCCGCTGCAGCACCAACCCCAAACCGCCGGGACCACGGGTTATTCCGGGAACGCTGCCTGCGCCTGGCCGGCGCACAGGCCGGCGGGCGTGACTGCATTGTGCTCGATCCCGGCCCCCCAGCGATCACGTTAACCATGACCCACGCATGACCGAATATCAACACCGCAACGCCGCGCCATGCCGCTGTCACATCTTCTGCAGGGCCATGTGATATTCAGGCGACACTGTGCGCGCCGGCAAGTTGCCGACCGGTCGCCCGTAACCGGCGGCGAAGCCGGCAAGACGTAAAGCGGCGGCGAAGCCGGCGAGCAAGGCAGCGGCGAAGCCGGCGAGACGCCAAGCCGCGGCAACGGCCAAACGCAAGCCAGCCAAAACCCTCAAGCGCAAGACGGCGAAAGCCAAACCGGGGCGACGCAAGCACACGTGACGAAGCGGCGGCGCCGGCGTGCGGTCAGGCCTGCGGCTGTTTGATCCGGCGGGCGTAGGTTTCCGCCTCGATATTCTCGTCCAGCGTCCAGCGCGCGATCTCGCCGTGAGAGGCGAACCAGACATCGGGAAACTGCGCGATATATTTCAGAATCCTGTCGAATACCGCGCACACCAGCGGCCGGCCGCCGAAATGGCAATGCAGCGTGAGGCCGAGAAGGGCCGGCGCCTCGCGCAGATAGAGATAGTCGAAGGTATCTTTGTAGACATCCCAAAGCGCGGTTGGGCTCGCGTGCGAAACCCGGCTGTCGGTGAAATCGCTCGCCGGGATATAGGCGATCGGGCCGTGATCGGTTGTTTTCACCCGCGGCAGATCGATGTCGAGCCAATCGCCGTGCCAAGCCAGGCCTTCCTGCGCCAGGAAATCGCTGGTGTGCTCGGTCCATGCCAGCACCGGGCTGATCCAACCCTGCGGCCGCGCACCGGATATCCTGGCCAGGATTTCGAGCGATTGTTTGATCGTATCCTGTTCTTCCTGCGGCGTCTTGTAGGCCAGCAGTTCGTCCTGCAGGTAGCCATGCCCGGCGATGTCGTGGCCGGACGCGACGATCGCCCTGGCAGCTTCCGGCCAGATCTCGGCGCATTTCGCGTTGACGCAGAAAGTGCCGCGCACGTTGTTCTGACTGAGCAGATTCATGATGCGCCAGACGCCGATCTTGCCGCCGTAGGTGCCCCAGGAAATCCGGCCGCGGTCCAGCGTGCCGGGCTTGAGCGAAGTGCCCTGCACGCCCCATGGCGGCGGCTTCCCCTCCGACCATTGTTCGAGCATCACCGAGACCGTCACTGCGATGCGTTGACCTTTCGGCCAGGCAAACTGTCCTTTTTTCATTTTTCGCTTTCCTGAAAATGCCGGTGCGATGGCGTCGATATCTATTCCCGCCGTCGCGGTCGAAGGCAAGATAAACGATCATTCATCAGCAAGAGCGCGTCCGCGGCAAACGTCGATGAAAGATTTGTAACGCGTGGAAGCTCTGGCGCGGGCGGAGGATCGCGCACATATCATCAGATGCGCATTGCCGGCGCAACGCGGGATGCACTGCGGCAGCATCTGTGCGCTGCACCATCGCAAGCGCTGGACTCGTCAAGGGCTGGGCTCGTCAAGGGACCAGCCAACCCCGGAATTGGTTGGCGTACCGCAAGAAGGAATTCATCGCATGCGCAAGATTGGAACAAACGCAACCGCAATCGGTCTTTCGCTCTGCATGATGACGGCCGCCGCGGGCGCCAGGCCAGGCGGTGGCGCGCCCGGCGGCGCGCCGGGCGGTGGCGTGCATGTTGGCGGCGTTCCCGGCGGCGGTGCGCATTTCGGCGGAGTTCCAGGCGGCGGCATGCATGTCGGCGGCGTTCCCGGCGGCGTACCGCATTTCGGCGGCGTACCGCATTTCGGCGCCGGGCCGCGTTTGGCGCCGCATAGTGTGCCGAATTTCACGGCGCGGACGGCGCCCCACTTCACCGCGCATGGCGTCGGGCCGCGTCTCTCCGCCCACGGCGGACCACATCCCGGCAACCCGGCGCTTCACACCGCCGCCCATGAGCTGCCCGGACGAACTCACGGCTTTGACCATCAGGGCTTTGACCATCGCGGCTTGGACCATCAAGGCTTGGACCATGGCGGCCCGCTCGGCAACGATCATGGGCTGACGACCGGCGGCGGCCGACCGGCTTCTCCCACGTCGGCTTTGGCGCCAACCCGAGGACGTTTGCGGCGCGCCGCCAGTTCGCCGCCAACACGGCGTTCGGGCCGTTCTGGAATCACGGCTGGCACTGGCACCATCATCTCGGTTGGATCGGCCCGCTGTTCTGGCCGTATGCGTACGGCGACGTCTTCTACTACGCGCTGTGGCCCTACGATTACGGCGAGGTCGATCCGATCTGGGTCTATGGCTACGACGACATCTACCAAGGCATCTTCTCGCCCTACACTTACGACCAATACGTCCAGGGCCCGGCCGCGCCGGCGCGGATGAAGGCGCTCACCCAAAGCGTGGCGCAGAGCTGCGTCGAAGAGGCGGCCGAAGTCACCAGCTGGCCGATCAATCAGATCCAGGCCGCCGTGCAGCCCAGCGCCGAGCAAAGCGCGCTGCTCGACGAGCTCGGCAACGCCGTGGTCCAGGCCAGCGACGCGATCAAGTCGCATTGTCCGACCAACGTGGCGTTTACGCCGACCGGTCGTCTCGACGCCATGCAAGAGCGGCTGGAGGGCATGGTGGAGGCGGTCAACATCATCAGCCCGGCGCTGTCGAAGTTTTATGACTCGCTCAGCGACGAGCAGAAGGCGCGCTTCAACGACATGGCGCCGCCGGATAACCAGCAGGCCGCGCCGCAGGCTTCCAATACGCCGAACCCGCAGGCAGGGAATCCGCCGAACCCGCGCAGCGAGTGCGACGCCCCGGCGATGGCATGGCCCACCGAGCAGATCGAGCGCGTGGTGCGGCCCACCGAGGCCCAGCGCGTCAAGCTCGATGCCCTGCAGGCGGCGGCGGCAAAAGCCGCCGACATCATCAAGTCGGCGTGCCCGAGCGAACCACCGGGCACCCCGCCGGCCCGTCTCGCCGCGGTCGGCAAGCACCTGGAAGCCATGTTGCAGGGGGTGCAGACGACCCGCCCGGCGCTGGTGGATTTCTACAATTCGCTGAGCGACGATCAGAAAGCCCGCTTCAACACGCTCGGCACGCAGCTGGTCGCGCAAAAGCAGGAATAGAAGCGAGTGGCGAAATGGCGAATGGCGAATAGGGAGTGCGACGGGGCAACCCTAGTCGCTACTCGCTACTCGCTACTCGCTACTCGCCATTCGCCCCCTTCAATGAAACAGCTGCGGAAATTTCGCCCGCAGCTTGCCCCGCAAATCGGCGCTGACGTCGACGGTCGGCGGGAATGTCCCCTTCAGCTTCATGTCGTAGGGGATGCAGGCATCGATCAGGATGCGGTTGTTGAAATTGCCGGGCAGGTATAGCGGATCGCGTTTCGACGCCCAGGCCTTCTGCACCAGATCGATGTCGACCTTGGGATCGAAGCGGGTGCACATCGCCCACAGCACGGCATCGAGATCGCCGGCGTCGATATCCTCGTCGACGACGACCGTCCATTTGCCCGCATAGGCGCCGCCCTGGCACGAGCAGGCGACGTGCAGCGCCTGGCGCGCATGGCCCGGATAGCGCTGGCGCAGCTGGATCGCGGTGAAGCGCGTGGCCGGCCCGGCTTCGTGGTTCCACACGCCGAGTACGTCGGGAATGCCGCAGGCGTCGAGCGCGCGCCAGATCTGCGCGGCGCCGGCGATGCCCTTGAGCAGCCCGGTTTCGTCGACCGGCTTGTGCTGCGGCGCGCAGGTCAGGATCGGATCGTTGCGGTGCAGGATGGTCTTGACGTTGACGTAGGGCCGCTCCTGCGTGTCGTCGGAATAGTAGCCCATCCATTCGCCGAACGGGCCTTCCGGCCTGGTGTGGCCGGGGATCGTCTCGCCTTCGATGGCGATCTCGCAGTCGGCCGGGATCGGAAAGCCCGTATAGGGCCCGCGCACCACGTCGAGCGGCTCGCCGCGCAAGCCGCCGGCGATGTCGTATTCGCTCACTTCCGGCAGCGGGCTCGACGACAGCATGAACAACAGCGGGTCCTGGCCGCACAGGATCACCACCTTCATCGGCTCGCCGCGGGCAAAATATTTGTCGCGGTGGATGCGGCCGTGCTTGCCTTCGGTGATCTGACAGCCGACCGTTTTGCCGTCATAGACCTGACTGCGATAGGCGCCGAGATTGTACCAGCCGTCGTCCGGGTCCTTGGTCACCACGGCAGCAGGCGGTGCCGATGAAGCGCGCCTTGTCCTGCTCGTGATGGCGCGGCACCGGGAATTTCAGCACGTCGACGGCGTCGCCTTCGATGACATTCTCGAAGATCGGCCCGTCGTTGACGTAGCGCGGCTTGCGCGGCGGCAATTCCGCCATGCGCGCGTGATAGCGCTGCACGATGTCGACCTTGCGGTCGTAGTCGAGCGGCAGGCCGAGCGTGAGCCCGATGCGCTTGATCGAGGACAGCTGGCCGTAGAGCGTGCGATAGCCTTTCGGGTAGCCCGGCACGTCGTCGAACAGGATCGCCGGCGCGGTGCCGCGGCTTGTCTCGGTGAGCATTTGCGTGATGCCGCCCATCTCGGCGTCCCAGCTGGCGCCGGCGACGCGTTCGAGCTCGCCGAGCTTGTCGACCACGTCGAGCCAGCCGCGCAAGCCGCGGTAGCTGACGCCTTCGCGTTGTGCCGCAGCGCCTGCGCTCGCCATGCCCGTCTCCATGATTGCCGCGTTCTAAGTCGCCGAGTTCGAATAGAGGCGGTATGAATGTGACCCCCGGACGTGTCAAGTTGATGCCGTCCGCGCTTTCCGATTTGGCAATTGACCTGGAGCTTGCCGTGACCCTGCCGCGTCCCAATTACAAGCCGCCGTTCAATATCACCCGCGCCAGCCATGCCGTGCTGCAGGTGAAAGACCTCGCCAGGAGCCGCGCCTTCTATGTCGATCTCATCGGCCTGGTGGTGAGCGACGAGGACAACGACACGATCTATCTGCGCGGTATCGCCGAGGCGTGCCATCACAGCCTGGTGCTCAAGCGTTCGGCCACGCCGCAATCCGAGCGCGTCGGCATGCGCTGCTTCACCGAGGAGGACCTCGAAAAGGCGAAGTCGTTTTTCGAAAAGGCGGACCTGCCGGCCCAATGGGTGGAGCGTCCCTATCAAGGCCGGACGCTGCATGTGAGCGATCCGGCCGGCGTGCCGCTCGAGTTCTGCGCCACCATGACCACCCGGCCGCGGCTCCTGATGGACTTTGCGCACCATCGCGGCGCCGTGCCGCAGCGCATCGATCACTTCCAGATCCTGGTTCCCGACGTGCGGCGCGAGTTGGAGTTCTATATGGGGCTTGGCTTTCGCCTGTCCGAATATATTGCGCCGGACGGCAGCGACGAGCCGATGTTCGTGTTCCTGCAAAGGAAGGGCAATCCGCACGACATCGTGTTTGCGCCGGGCGCCGGGCCGCGGCTGCATCATGCCGCGTTCAGCATTCCGGAATCGTATCACTTCTTCCACGTCTGCGATCTCGCCTCCGAATTGGGCTTCGCCGACAACATCGAATATGGCCCGGGACGGCACGGCCCGGGTCTCGCGCTGTTCGTCTACATGCGCGATCCCGACGGCCATCGTATCGAATTGTTCAACACCCATTACCAGTGCATGGACATCGAGGACGAGCCGGTACGCTGGGACGCCTCCGCCGCCGGCAAGCGGCGCTGGCAGTTGCCGGCGCGCGCCATGTGGTTCGCCGAAGCGAGCCGCTTTGCCGGCGTCGAGCCGCGCGAGCCTGAGCACAAGGGCAGTCCGATGACGCTGGAGCGCTACGTCGGGGCGGGGTGATCGTTAATGAGCGCAGTAGCTACACCTGCCGATGCAGCCGGTGCTCGATCCATAACAGCAGCGCGTTGGCTAATGCGGCGAAGGCGAACAGCACCAGCGCCACCGTCACCATGTCCTCGCTTTGCGCCAGCGACATGTCGGTCATGATCATGGAGCCGAGGCCGAGCTTCGAGGCGAACATCTCGCCCAGGAGCACGCCGAACAGCGTCACGGTGAAGCCGATGCGGAGCCCCGTGAAGACTTCCGGCAGCGCCGCCGGAACGAGCACGGTGGCGATGGTCTGCCACGGCGACAGATGCAGCGCGCGCGCCGAGCGCAGATAGACCGGCGGGATGGCGCGGATCGCGCCCATGGTCAGGAGCGCCACCGGCAGGATGCCGTGCATGGCGCCGAACACCACCTTGCCCGAAATGCCGAGCCCGAAAATCAGCAGCACCACCGGATAGAGCGTGATCTTCGGCAGCGAATAAATCACGACCAGGATCGGCTCGCCGACCGCGCCGGACAGCCGGTGCGCACCCATCCAGACGCCGACGGCAAGACCGATGCCGTAGGCGAGCATGAGCGCCAGGCTGAAGGCCTTCAGCGTCGCCGCGGCGTTCTCGGCAAACCGCGCGGTCGGCACCATGTGCATGAGATACGTCATGGTCGCCAGCGGCGCCGGCAGCGCGGTGGCGCCGGCGATCTGGTGCAGGATTTGCCAGACGACAAGAATGACCGCGGCGATGATCAGCGTGTCGACGGTGCGGCGGCTCGCGGTCATGATCGGCCGGCCCCACGCCGTTCGGCCCAGCGCATGTCAAGCGCGTGCAGAACCGCGTTGACGACGGTGGCGATCAACAACAGGAACAGGATCAGCGCATACATGCGCCGATTGTTGAAGTCCGCGTAGGCGTCGGCGATGTCGCGGCCGAGGCCGGCTGGCGACAGGATGAACTCGGCGGCGATGACGGCGATGAAGCCATACGATACCGAGAGCTTGACGCCGGTGAACAGATACGGCGCCGCGGCCGGAAGCTGCAGCGTCATGGCGGTGGCGACGCGGCCGAGCCGGTGCACACGTGCCACCTTGGTGAGCACGCGCGGCACGCGGTCCAGGCCGTTGAGCGTGGCGATGATCATGGCGACGATCGCGGTCGCCACGCCGATCAGCACGATCGGGATCGGCGACAGCCCGAAGATCGCGATCAAGACCGGATAGAAGATGAAGATCGGCACCGCGTAATAGGTCGCGAACAGCGGATCGAGCGCTTCGCGCAGCCGGGGCAGGGCATGGATCAGGAGGCCGGCGGCGAAGCCGAGCGTGATCGAGAGCACGATCACGATCGCCACCACGCCGAGGGTGCGCGCGATGTCGGCGTTGAGCGCGCCGGAAGCGAGCAGCGCGACGAGCGCGCTGGCCATCTCGGACGGCGCAATGACGATGCGGTGGTTGATCCAGCCGATCCGGCAGGCGAGTTCGAGCGCGCCGATCAGCGCCACGATCACCGCGATGCGGATCAGGCCGACGCGTGTCATTCCGCCGCCATCGCGGTCACGGCGGCGTGGCCGAGCGCTTTGATCAACTCGCCGCGCAGGCGCTCCCACAGCCGGCCGGTGATCTCGCCGAAGCCCGCCTCGGCGACGATGCCGCTGTCGCGCTCGCGCGGCCAGCCGGTCTCGATGATCTCGATGAAGCGGCCGGGCCGCGCCGACATGGCGCCGACACGATCGGCCAGCATCGCCGCCTCGTCGAGCGCATGGGTGATGAGCAGCACGGTGGCGCCGGTCGTGCGCCACAGCCTCAAGACTTCGTCGCCCATCAAGAGCCGGGTCTGGGCGTCGAGCGCGCCGAACGGCTCGTCGAGCAGGATGAGCCGGGGTTGCAGCACCAGCGTGCGGGCGATGCAGACGCGCTGACGCATGCCGCCGGACAATTGCGACGGATAGGCGCGGGCGAAATCCTTCAGTCCCATGAAGGCGACGGCGTCCTCGACCCGCCGGCGCACCTCGGCCTCGCGGACGCCGCTCCGCCGCAACCCGAAGGCGGCATTGTCCCATACCGTCAGCCACGGAAAGCTGGCATCCTCCTGGAAGACGACGCCGATGCCGTCGGCGACGCTGCCGCTGACCGGCTTGCCTTCGAACGTCACCGCGCCGGCGGTCGGCCGCTGCAGGCCGGCGAGCACTTCCAAAAAGGTCGACTTGCCGCAGCCCGACGGGCCGATCACGGCGAAGAACTCGCCCCTGCGCAGCTCGAGATCGACCGGGCCCAGCGCGTGCACCGGCGGATGATCGCCGGCCGCCGCATAGGTCCGCGTGACCGCGGCAACATGCGCATGGACGTCACGCGGCACGGCTTAACCTTACTTCTGCAGATCGGGCGGCAGGAACGAGGTGTCGATCATCGTCGACAGATCGACATCGTGATCGAGCATGCCGACATATTTCATGGCGCGCACCGTGGTCTCGAGGAGCGGCATTTCGATGCGTCCCTCGCTGTAGAAGTTTGCCGCCACCAGCTCCGCCATCATGGTGTCGACGTCCTTGGCCGGCAGCGGAGCGTAGACGCCTTCGAGAATCTTGCTGGCGTCGGCGGTGTGCTCGTTGATGAATTTCACGGCTTCGCGCCGGCCGGCCAGGATCGCGCGCAACTTGTCGGGATGATTTTTCATCAGGTCGCCGGTGGCGAGGCCGGCGGCGGGCGGCAACAGCGGCAGATCCTTCGGTCCCATGATGACCCGGTATTTGCTCTCGCCGCCGCGCATCAGGAACAGGATGCCGGGAATGCTGGTGGCATCGACGACGTTGTTCTCGAGCGCGGTCAGCGCGCCCGACAGGTTGCCGAGCGCGACGCGCTGGACGTCGTTGGGATCGAGGCCGACTTTTTCGGCCGCGATCACCGCCGTCATCTCGCCGAGCGATTTCGGATTGCTGATGCCGAATTTCTTGCCCTTGAGATCGGCCATCGTCTTGATCGGCGAGTTCGGCATGACGATGATCACGTTATCGGCGAGCGAGCGCGAGCCGATGTCGACGATCTTGATGTCCTGGCCGCCCATGATGGCGGCGATCCCCGCCGCCGGCGAGGTCTCGCCGTAGCCCAGGTCGCTGGCGATCAGGGCCCGCACCGAGGCGCCGCCGCCTTCGCCGGAGATGACGCCGGTGATGTCGACGCCGGCCTTCTTGAAGAAGCCCTTTTCGATGCCGACCCCGTAGGAGGCGCCGGAAGGATCGGCCTTGTATTGGGTGACAACGATATCTTCGGCAAACGCCGGCCATGGCGCGGCAATGCTCAAAGCGACCACAACGGCTGACAGTCTGGCGTGCAACATCGCGTACGATAGCGAATGCGACACCGAATACGACATGGCGACCTCCCTGCGGCTCTAGGCGATTGGACCGGCGTTTCTTCTGTCGCGGCGGCAGGCGGCCATTATCGCTTGCCCGGGCCGGAATGGAAATGCGGCGCTTTTTGCCGGATGCGCCGGACGCCAGAATCGACGATGATTGCCGAAACGGCCGCGCCGAAGGATCGGCCAAGCCGGGGGAGCGAGAGCCATGACGCTCATGTCCGAGAGCGCGCCGCCCGCGGCGGCGACCGGGGCGACCGCCGCGGTCGAGCCCATCTGGCTCAAGTCCTATCCGCCGGGCGTACCCCGGGCCATCGATCCCGATGCCTATCCGACGCTGCACGCCATGCTGCTCGAGCAGTGCCGCCGTTTCGCCGACCGCCCGGCCTTCGAGTGCCTGCGCGCGCGCATGACCTACGCCGAGTGGGATCGCGACAGCCGCGCCTTCGCGGCGTTTCTGGTCGAGCAAGTGGGCTGCCGTTCCGGCGACCGCGTCGCCATCATGCTGCCGAACATGCTGGCCTATCCGGTGGCATTGCTCGGGGCGCTGCGCGCCGGACTGATCGCGGTCAATGTCAATCCGCTCTACACGCCGCGGGAGCTGAAGGAGCAGCTTGCCGATTCCGGCGCCGCCACCATCGTCATCATGGAGAACTTCGCCCACAAGCTCGCGGCAATCGTCGCCGAGACCAGCGTCCGGCATGTCGTGGTGGCGCGGCTCGGCGATTTCGTGCCGACGCTCAAGCGCTGGGCGTTCAATTTCGCCAATTCCTACATCGCGCACGCCGTGCCAGCTTGGCACTTCGACAGCTTCACCATGCTGCAGGACGCCTGCAGCCGGCCGCCGAGCGAGGCCTATGCGGATGCCGAACCGGCGCCGACGGCAGTGGCGCTGTTGCAATACACCGGCGGCACGACGGGCGTGCCCAAGGGCGCGATGCTGACGCATCGCAATCTGATCGCCAATACGCTGCAATGCGCGGCGTGGACCGGAGCGACCGAAGGCCACGAGAATGAGCGCTTGCTGACGCCGCTGCCGCTCTATCACATCTTCTCGCTCACCGCGAACCTTCTGACCTTCGCCATGGCGGGCGCCTTGAACGTGCTGGTGCCCGATCCGCGCGACCTGCATCGGCTCATCCGCACCATCCGCGGCGCGCACATCACGGCGATGACCGGCGTCAATACGCTGTTCAACGCGCTCATTCACAATGCCGATTTCGCCGCCTTGGATTTCACCGCGCTGCGCATCGTCATCGGCGGCGGCGCGGCGGTCCAGAGCGAGGTGGCACGGCGCTGGCACGAGGTCACCGGCACGCCGCTCATCGAGGGCTACGGCCTGACCGAAGCCTCGCCGGTGGTGTGCATCAATCCGATGACGCGCCCGCGGCCCGGCACCGTCGGCCAGCCGGTGCCCTCGACCGAAGTGACCATCCGCGACGAGGCCGGAAAAATTCTTCCCGTCGGCGAAACCGGCGAGGTCTGGGTCCGCGGCCCGCAGGTCATGCAGGGCTATTGGGAACGTCCCGGCGAGACCAGGCTCGTTCTCACCGCCGACGGCTGGCTGCGCACCGGCGACATCGGCGTGTTCGACGCGGAAGGCTTCCTGAAACTCGTCGATCGCAAGAAGGACATGATCATCGTCTCCGGCTTCAAGGTATTTCCCAACGAAGTGGAAGATATCGTCACGACCCATCCGGGCGTGCTCGAGGCCGCGGTCATCGGCGTGCCCGACGCGCGCACCGGCCAGGCGGTCAAGCTCTTCGTCGTCAAGCGCGATCCGGCGCTCACCGAAACCGATCTGAGAAAATTTCTCCGCGGCAGCCTGGTCAGCTACAAGGTGCCGCGGGTCATCGAATTTTCCGACAGCCTGCCGAAGAGCAACGTCGGCAAGGTGCTGCGGAAAGAACTGCACTAACCCCTCGCCCCCAGCGGGCAGAGCTATGACTTGGGTATGACCTGACTTGCTATGACCTGGGCCACCTTCCTGCCCTCAAAGCGGCATGCTAACCGTAAGCCGCAATCACAACAGGGGAGGACGACGAGCCCATGCCCAAGCTGCAACTTTCGTTTGCGTGCGGCCTTTATGACCGGATGCAGCCGCTCTACACCGGCGAGGTCAAAGCCGACGGCATCGACCTGAATTTCATCGCCATCGATCAGCCGCGCCCGATTTTCGACCGCATGTCCGGCGGCCAGGAGTTCGACGTCTCGGAATATTCCAGTTCGGAATTCACCCAGCGTTTTGCGCGCCAGGAGTGTCCGTTCGTCGCCATCCCGGTATTTCCGTCGATCGCGTTTCGGCTGGGCTTCATCGCCATCAACCGCAAGTCGGGCATCAAGAGCCCGAAAGACCTCGCCGGCAAACGCATCGGCGTGCCGCTGTACACGATGACGGCGGCGATCTTCATCAACGGCATGCTGCATCGCGAGTTCGGCGTCGACCTGTCGATGGTGCATTGGGTGCAGGGCGCCATGAATACCGCCGGCTCGCACGGCAGCCCGACGGTGCTGCCGCTCCTGAAGAAAATCTCGATCGAGAACAACGCCACCGACAAGACGCTCGGCCAGTTGCTGGCCGAAGGCGCCATCGACGCCACGCTGGGCACCAGCCTGCCGGACGAGATCCGCTCCAACCCCGACGTCGTGCGGCTGTTTCCGAACTACGTCGACGTCGACAAGGACCTCTACAAGCGCAAGAAGATCTACCCGATCATGCATCTGGTCGCGATCAAGAAGAGCGTCTACGAACGTTATCCGTTCGTCGCCACGAGCCTCTATGACGCCTTCGTCAGGTCGAAGAAGATCGCGCTGGAGAAGTTGTTCAATCTGCGCGCGGTGCGTTACATGACGCCGTTCCTGATGCGCGAGATCGACGACATCTGGGAGGTGTTCGACGGCGATCCGTGGCCGTATGGCGTCGAGCCCAACCGGCAGACGCTGCAGGCGCTGATCACCTATCAGCAGGATCTCGGCCTGATCGAAACGCCGGTCAAGGTCGACGACCTGTTCGTGCCGACCTACGGCTGACCGGTTCCGACATTTGGCAATCTGGAAAGAAGCATCATGAGTGAGCTCGAAGACCTGCTGCGCGACCTCGTCGTCGCCAATCGCATCCTCTCCAACGAAGACGTGGTCGACGCCTACGGCCATATCAGCGTGCGCCATCCCGACAATCCGAAGCGCTTTTTCATGTCGCGGTCGCGGGCGCCGGAACTGGTCGAGCGGCACGATCTCATCGAGTTCGATCAGCAGGGCGAGCCGGTCAACGACAAGCGCCAGCCGTACCTGGAGCGCTTCATCCATGCTGGAATCTTCGAGTCGCGGCCCGACGTGATGGCGGTGGTGCACGCCCACGCCGAGGACACGCTGCCGTTCGGCCTGATCGGCAAGCCGCTCGAGCCGGTGATCCACTCCGGCAGCTTCATCGGCGGCAAGGTGCCGGTCTGGGACATCCGCAAGAAGTTCGGCGACACCAATCTGCTCGTCACCAACATGGCGCAGGGCCGCGACCTCGCCAAATGCATGGGCAGGGGCAGCGTCGCGCTGATGCGCGGCCACGGCTTCGCCTCGGCGGCGGCCTCGATCATCGAGGTGGTGCGGCTGTCGGTCTATCTGCCGCGCAATGCCCGGGTGCAGATGAACGCGATGCGCATGGGCGGCAAGCCGAAGCCGCTGTCCAAAGGCGAGATCGCCGCGCGGGCCGCCGGCTACAAGCCGAAATCCCCGGAAACCTGGCGGGCCTGGGAGTATTGGGCCACCCGCGCCGGCTGCGGCGACATGATCGAGCACGGCCACGACCACGCGGCAAAGCCGTAACGATCGTCGGCCCGCGCCGGCGCCGCCGTCATTCGCCGTTCGTCGAATCGGGGAATGCTCGCTGCGCGCAACTTTGACCATATTCCTGGCGCAGCGTGCCCGGACAAATCATAAGCGCTGTGGCGCAACGTCGAACGGAGGCGAACATGGGCCTGATTGATGTTCTCAACGGAATGCAGAATGGACCGCACGGGCAGCGCACCCCGGGCACCAGCGGCAGCGGCATGTCGCCGATCACCATGGCGATCCTCGGACTGCTGGCCTACAAGGCGGTGAAAAGTTTCACCAATCAGCCGGCCGCCAATCCGGCCGGGCCCGGCGCGCCGCCTTCCGGCCAGACCGCAAATCCCGGCGGCGGCCTCGGCGATGTTCTCAAGAACGGACTGGGCGGCCTTCTTGCCGGCGGCGCCGCCGGCGGCGTGCTGAGCGGCGGGCTCAACGACCTGCTCAAGCAATTCCAGCAGGCCGGCCAGGGCGACGTGGCGAAATCCTGGGTCGGCGGCGGAGCCAACAAGGCGATTTCTTCGGACGATCTCGCCCGCGCCCTCGGCGCCGACCAGATCAACACGCTCACCGCCCACACTGGATTGTCACGCGAGGATTTGCTAGCGGGTTTGAGCCAGCATTTGCCGGACGCCGTCGACCAATTGACGCCTGATGGGCGGCTGCCGACCGAGCAGGAAGTGTCCCAGTCGCTGTAGTCCGGCTCGCCGAACTGGTCGCAGGTTAGGTCCACAAAACGAGGAACACAGCCATGACAATACGTTACGCTGCTTTTTGCGCGGCCGCATTTGTTGCCGCCGTCACCCTGCAGGGCACATCGGCCCACGCGCTGTCGATGACCGAGTGCAGCGCCAAATACAAGGCGGCCAAGGCGGACGGCTCGCTCAACGGCATGAAGTGGAACGACTTCCGCAAGGCGAATTGCGGCTCCGATAGCACGGCCGCGCCGGCGGCGGCGCCTGCGCCGGCGACCGCAGCCGCGCCCGCCGCGGCGCCCGCCGCCGCTCCCGCCCCGGCGCCAAAAGCCTCGGCGCCGGTGTCGGCGCCTGCCGAAGTCGGCAATGCGGTCTTCCCGAGCGCCGTCAGCTCGAAATATTCCAAGGATTCCGCCGGCAAGGCCCGCATGGAAACCTGCCTCGACCAGTACCGTGCCAACAAGACCGGCAACGGCAACGGCGGGCTGAAGTGGATCCAGAAGGGCGGCGGCTATTACAGCGAGTGCAACAAGCGTCTCAAAGGCACGGCCTGAGCTGATCGAAACGGGGGCGCGTTTTAGGAGAATGTGATGATCAAGACAGTCATTGGCGCTACGTTATGTCTGGCGATCTGTGCCGGAGCCGCACTGGCGCAAAACCCGCCTCCCGCCTCGCCGCCGGCACCCGCGGCAACGCCGGCTCCGGCACCCGGAGCAGCCCCGACCACGGCAACCGCGCCGGCGCCGGGCAGCAAGAAGGCGATTTCCAAGGCCTGCACCGATCAGGCCAACGCCAAGGGCCTTCATGGCAAGGCGCGCAAGAAATTCCGGTCCGATTGCAAGAAGAACGGCGGCACCCCGAGCTAGTAGCGTGAGCATGATCCGGAAAAGCTTGCCCTCGGACTTGATCCGGGGGCGGCGACCGGTTTTCCGGAAACATCAAGCTCGATCAAAATGCTAGAGCGTTGATCGGTTCAATCTGAAACGATTGCGCTCCAGCCGGCGGACAACAAAAGAGCCGGCCTCGAGGTGCCGGCTCTTTTGCCTGGGAAGCCCGCGCGGCGCGTGACGGCGGCTACTGCAGCACCAGTTCCGTCACTTTGCCGCTCTTGTCGCGGCCTTGCGCGTAGTACTGGCCGATATTCTTCATCAGCGCGGCGTCGGACACCGAATAGATCACGGCGTCGGTCTTGCCGGTGTTGATGTGGCGGCGCCACAGGAAGTTCGGCACCACGAACAGATCGTTGTGGCCCCATTCGAAGCGCTTGCCGCCGACCTCGGTTACGCCGGTGCCTTCGACGCACACATAGTAGGTGCCGGCGGTCTCGCGCTTGAAATCGGTCTCCTCGCCGGGGCGCAACAGCTGCGCCGAGTAGTTGAGCGTCTTGAACACCGGCTCGCCGGTGACCGGGTTGACGAAGTCGACCTTGATGCCCTCGTGCGGATCGCCCTTTTCCTTGCGCAGGCTGTGCAGCATCTCCATCACGTCGGCGCCGCGATAGTGAAACAGCGGCGCCGGGTCGCGGCCGACGCCGCGCTGGTGGTTGACGAAGGCCGGCTTGATGCCGCCGTGGCCGTAGAGGCTGTGCGAGTAGCCCTCGGTGACGGTGACCGCCTGCACATTGGTATTGCCCTGGGCGCCCGGCATGTTGTGGTCGACCCAGGCGGCATCCAGGAACTCCATCAACGGCCAGTCCAGGGTATCGATCCACACACACGGCTCGTCCGAATCGTTGCCGTGGTCGTGCCAGGTGCCGTTGGGGGTGAGGATCAGGTCGCCGCGGTTCGCCGTGACGCGCTCGCCCTCGACCACCGTGTAGCCGCCCTTGTTGGACAGGATGGTGCGGCTGGCATTGGGCGAATGCAGATGCACCGGCGCGACGTCGCCGGGATTATAGATCGAGATGGCGCAGCGGATGGTGTTGGTGACTTGCAGGCGGCCGTTCAAACCGGGGTTGAGCAGCAGGATGCTCTGGCGGTCGGCGAATTCGATCGGCGAAACATCGGCCTTGCTGGCGATCTCGGAAATCTGCGTGAGGTAGCCGCTGTATTCGTTCCACTTCCACATGAACGGAACGGTCTTCATCTGGTTGGCGGCGACGCGGCCGGAGGCGAGCTGGCCGGAGCCTTCGCCGCTGGTCTCGCTGAACCACGGCTTCTGCGCCGGCGCATTGGCCTGGGTGCGGACCCAGACGTTATGCTTGCCGGCTTCGGTGTTGATGGCCTCCATCAACTCGCGCGCTTTGTTGGAAAGCCCGCCCGGGGCAGGGGCCTTCATTGTCACCGTGGCCATGAGGTGTTCTCCTTGAAATGAAAAACGGCGATCGCGTCCCTATCGGATGCGGCCCAAAGTCGGCGGGCAAGCCAATTCCAGGCCTTTAATCAATGGTATAGTGGCTCGACGCCGCCTTTGCAAAGGCGCGAGCATCGCGTGCGGCGAGGCATGCCCCGCCGAAAAAGCATGGCCGGCGCCGCCCCTTTGCTTGATCGCAACCGATGCCGGCGCCGCGCGATCAGCCGGCCGCCAGAAAATCGCGGACGGCTTTGGTGAACTCCGCGGGCCGGTCCATGTTGGAGATGTGGCCGGCGCCGGCAAGCTCGACGAAGCCCGAGCCGGGAAGCTTCTCGTTCAGCTTGCGCATGGCGGCCGGCGTGGCGCCGTCCTTTTCGCCGACCATGAACAGCACCGGGCGTTTCACCGCGGCGACGGCGGTTGCATAATCGTGGTCGGCCAGCGCGGCGGCGCAGCCGATGAAGCCGTTGACCGGCGTGGCGCGGATCATGGCGCGGACCTTGTCGAGGTGCGGCGGGTTCTTGGCCACGGTCTCGGGCGGGAACCAGCGCCCCACCGTCGGCTCGACCAGGGCCTCGATGCCGCGCTGTTGCGCCACCGCGATGCGCTCTTCCCATTGCTGACTGCTCGCCGGCGTCGACTGGCACGGCGAGTTGCAGACGATGATGCGGTCGAAGCGGTTTGGATGGCGCTCGGCGAGGCCAAGCGCGGTGGCGCCGCCCATCGACAGGCCGGCGAAATGGGCTTTCTCGATCGCCAGCACATCGAGCAGGCCGAGCGCGTCGGCGAGCAGCGTGTCGAACGGATAGCGGCCCGCCGGCGCGTCGCTGCCGCCATGGCCGCGCTGGTCGTAGCGCAGCACGCGGAACGCATCCTTCAGCGCCGTGGCCTGCTCGTCCCACATCGCCAGCGAGGTCGCGAGCGAATTCGAGAACACCAGCCACGGCGCGCCCGCGGGCCCGTCGATCTGGTAGTTGATGGCGATGCCGTTTGCCTGGACCTTCATGGGGCTCTCATTTTGTAGCCCGGATGGAGCGAAGCGAAATCCGGGAACGATGATGTGGTTGGCTCACCCCGCATTGCGCTGCGCTCCATGCGGGCTACGTCTTCGGCAGAAAATCTTCGAGCAACGCGACCAGCGGCTCGGGGCCTTGGGTCGGCATGAAATGGCCGGCCTCGATCAGCTCGAAACGGGCGCCGGGAATCTTCTTGGCCAATTCGGCGCTGCCGGCATGGGGCCGCACGGTGTCGTGGCGGCCGGCGACGACCATCGTGGGCAACGGATTTGCGGCAGCATGTGCAGCATGTTGGTGCGCGCCAGCGCCCGAAAGCCATAGCCGAAGCCGACCGGATCGTTGCCGACATAACGCCCGCGATAGGCTTCGTACGCCGCACGCTCGCCGGCCCCCTCCCTTCCCTCCCCCGCTTGCGGGGGAGGGAAGGGAGGGGGATAGGAAATGTTCAGCGTGGTCGGCAGCGAAGCGCGCATGCCCTCGCGCATGGCAAAGGCAGCGCGCTCGTCGAGCGCGGCGGCGCGGCTCGGATCGACGCCCGGCGCCGGGTTGCACAGCGCCAGCGCGCCGACCCGGTCGGGGTGCTTTTCCAAAAACCGCAGCGCCTGAGTCGCCGCCGCCGCGACGGTCACGAAATGGTACGGCGGGTCGAGGCCGAGATTTTTCGCCAGCGCCTCGAAATCGTCGACCAGCACGTCGTTGGTGAACTCGTGGCGCACTTTCTCCGATAGTCCGGCGCCGCGCTGGTCGTAGCGCAGCACGCGAAAGCGCCCGGCAAGGCGCGGCGCCACGGCATCCCAGGAGTTGAGCGTGCCGCCAAGTTCGTGCAGCAGCACGACGACCGGGCCGCGCTGCCCCGCCAGCGCGAAATGCAGGCTCACGCCATTGGCGTCGATGAACGGCACGGGCGTCTCCCTATGATTGGACCCGGCACCTACAACATGCGCGCCGTGCGGTCAAAATCCGCGGCCGATGAGGTGGTCCAGCGAATAGAGCCCGCCGCCGTGAACCAGCACGTAGAACGTGGCGATGGTCCACATCAGCGTGTACTCGAGCCCGAGCTGGTTCCAGAAATACTTGCCGACATGCCAGCGCTCGACATTGGCGACCAGGAGAAACGCCAGCACCACGGCCGCGACCGGCCTGGTGAACAGCCCGAGCGCCAGCAGCGGGCCGCCGACCAGCTGCGTCACCGAGATCGCCGGCGCCCACAACGCGCCGGGCCGGTAGCCGCTCTGGTCGAGCTGCGCCGCCAGCGCCTTGAGACTGAGCGCCCGCACGCCGGTATTGGGAAAAAACCCGAAGGTGTTGCGCAGCCCGTGCGGCACCAGCGCCAGCCCGACCGCAACGCGCAGCAGCGCGAAGGCAAACGGCGCGAGTGTTTGGAAGAATACCGACAAGTGCGGGATCAATGCGCCATCAACACGGGCAATCTGGCGTTGGCCAGGATGTGCCGCGTGGTGCCGCCGAAAATCATCTGGCGCAGGCGGCTTTGCGTATAGGCGCCCTTGACGATGAGGTCGCAGCCGAGCTCTTCGGCCTTGGCCAGCAGCGCTTCGCCGGCGTTGCGCTTGGTCGGCTTGAGCGTCATCGTCTCCGCGGCGATGCCGTTCGTTCGCAGCGACCGCGCCATCTCCTCGCCGCTCGGGCCGGCGACGGTCGAACCCTCGACGGTGCAGATGGTGATGCGCTCGGCGAGCCGCAGCAGCGGCATGGCGTCCGCCATGGTGCGCGCCTGCTCGGTCGACGAATTCCAGGCGATCAGCACATTGCTGCCGAGCGAGCGCGGCGAGGTCGGCGGCGCGATCAGCACCGGACGGCCGCTTTCGAACAGCGCCGATTCGAGCGTGACCATGGACGGGCTTTGCCACTCGTCGCCCGGCCGCGCCAGCACGATCATGTCGAACACGCGGCCATAGCTGCCGACGAAATCATGGCCGCTCGGCGCGTCAGCGAGCCACGACCACGATAATGACGCCGGCGCGTCGCCGGTGCGCGGCGCGATGCGGTGGTCATCCATGAAGGCGCGGAACATGTCTTCGGCATGCCGCACCATCTCGGCGTCGTTCTCCTTCACGGCCACCATGGTGAGCCCGCTGTCCGGGTCCATGGCGACCAAATCCGCCACCGCCGGGCGCAGTGGAAAGCCCTCGATGCAGGAATCGAACTTCCGCGCGAACAACAGCGCCGTATCCAATGCCGACTGCATCGACGCATTGTGCTCGGTGGGTACGAGAATGCTCTTCATGCGTACGCCCCGCGTTCCCCTGGACATTCGGGCGACAGCCCACGTCCCCATGCTGCCGCCTCGCCAGCAATCATACTGCCGCACGGGTGCCGGACAAGCTCAAGGATGACGATAATTGCCGGGATAAATCCGCGTTGGCGTAACGGCGACTGGAATCCTCTGATAACCTGCCCAGAATTCGCGCCGTCACGGCTCCAGGCGCATCGACTAGGCTACCCGCGATGGGGACCATCCCCACTATCCGAGAAATTCCATCGGCGGCGCGCATTCGCATCCTCTTGATTTGTCCCGATTGCGGCCAGGAAAACGTCGAATTTGCCGACCGGATTCGCGGCGCGCGCACTTATTCATGCCGCGGCGAGGGCTGCGATTTTCGCTTTGATCCCCTCAGCCCGCCGCCCAAGAGCCTGGCGCGCGGGTTGGCCGAGGCGTGGCGCAGGTTTTACGCGGCGCTGATACCCGCCGGTTGAGCCGCTTCGCCGGCGCGCCCGATCAGCCCGTCGCGCGAGCGACCGCTTTCACCAGCGCGACCGGATCGGTAAACGCGGCGACCCCCAGGGCGCGAAGCTTCCCGATCGCCGCGTCGGTGCTCATCGCCCGGGCGGCGGCATGGCCGGCGGCCAGCCCGACAAACAGCGGCTTGGGCAGCGGCTCGGCATTGATCCAGGCGATCAGCGCCTCGATGCGTTCGGCGAGCGAGCGCGAGGCGATCACGGTCTGGAACACGATCGCCTTGATGTTCGGCCGCGCCGCGAGCGCGCGGGCGATCGTCAGCCGCTCCGTCATGGTCTCGTCGGGCGCCCCGCGCAGATTGTCCATGAAGCTCGCGGCGCGCAATCCATGGTCCGCCAAGAGGTCCATCATCATCATGCCGAGGCCGGCGCCGGAGGTGACCAGCACGACGTCGCCGTCGGTTTCGACGAGCTGGAAGCCGAGGCCGCGCGCCTGGCGCTCGAGCCGGGTCAGGCCGCGCTCGGCGAGCCTGCGGCTGAGCGCAAACTCGCTGGCGTCATGGCGGAAATCGGCGCTGTCGTCGCGGACGATCTTGGCATCGCAGGCGATGAGGCTGCCGTCCCTGGTCAGCACCAGCGGGTTGATTTCCAGGAGCTCCAGATCCTCCTGCCGGGCGATATCCGGCAGCCGCGCGGCGTAGCGCGACAGCCGGGCGGCGAGATCGCGTGGCAACAATTGGGCGATGGCCGGCAAAGATCGTTTCCGGCGATCGCCGGCGTGCCGGCATCGAGCGGAACGCGAGCAAGTTTGGCCGCCGTTTCGACATTCTCGCCGCCCTCGGGCGCCACCAGCAGTTCCAGCCGTTGCGCGGTGCCGTCGATGCGCACCGCGACAAAGAGCTCGCGCGCGATGGCGACCGCCTCTTCCAGCAGCAGCGGGGTGTCGGCAGCGTCGAGCGCGGGCAGGATGAGCCGCCGCGCGTCGCGAAATTCGCCGACCTTGTCGAACCGCCGCACCAGGCCGCGCTTGCCGCGGCCGCCTTCAAGAACCTGCGCCTTGAGCAGGAAGCCCGGCCAATCGGCCGCTTCAGCGGGCGGGCCGTCGCCGGCCTGCAGCAGGATGCCGCGCGGCACGGCGAGGCCGTGGCGGCGCAGCAAGGCTTTTCCGTCGTACTCGGCAAGACGCATAATGGCGGACTTCTCCCGCGCCGGCCCGCCGGCCGGCGCGTCGATGTCCGGAGCTTACCGCATGGCGGGCCAATTGAGCGTCGAGCCATTGCGCCTGCCGTTCCTCGCGCCCGCGCCGTGGCGCGTCGCGGTGGTGAGCCCGACCGGCCGCTATGCGCGCAACCAGGTTGCCGGCATGATTGCGGCCGGCACGCCGCTCGTCGGCGGCGTCGCGCTTGGCCGCGGCGGCACCGCCATGGACGGCCTGCCGCTGTTCGACCGCATCGGCGAGCTTCCGGAAAAGCCGAATATCGCCGTGATCTACACGCCGGCCGAGGGCGTGCGCGATGCCGTCGCCGAATGCGCCCAGGCCGGCATTCCGACCATCATGGCGGTGGCCGAATACGTGCCGGTGCACGACGCGCTTGCCGCGGCGACCGCCGCGCGCGCCGCCGGATGCTGGCTGGTCGGCCCCAATACGCTCGGCATTTACCTGCCGGGCAGGGGGCTTCTTGGCTCGATCGCGCCGAGCTTTTGCAAGCCGGGACGCCTCGCGGTGATCATCCGCAGCGGCACGCTGGCGCTCGCCGTGGCGCGGCAACTGACGCTGGCCGGTATCGGCCAGCGCCTCGTCGCCCATGTCGGCGGCGACGCCGTGATCGGCCGCAACCCGCATGAATACCTGCAGGCGCTGGCCGGCGACGCGGCGACCGCGGCGGTGCTGTTCTGCGGCGAGATCGGCGGCGACAAGGAATATGCTTTCGCCGACGCCGCGCGGGGCTTCCCGAAGCCGGTGTTCGCCATGGTGGTCGGCCGCCATGCGCCGGCACACAAGCAGATGGGCCACGCCGGCGCGCTGATCGGCAGCGCCCGGGAGGGCGCCGACGCCAAGCTGCAGGCGCTCGCTGCCGCCGGCTGCCGCATCGTCAAAGGTCTCGAGGACGCGGTGGCGATGCTCGCGGAGCTTGCCGACCTGCGCTAAACCCGCTTCATCTCGAAAATGTTGTCGACGACGGTGTAATCGCCGCGATAGCCGAGCCGTGCGATCGACCGGATGCGCGACATGTCGATCATGCCGTCGACGATGACCGCATCGTCGATATGCACGTTGACGACCTCGCCGATCACCATTTGGTAGGCGTGCGTCTTGCCGTTGCTGCTCTCGAGCGCCACGGTCTGCGCATAGATGCATTCGAGCGCAATCGGCGAACGGGCGACCCGCGGCGGCTTGACGAATCGGGATGGCGCCATGGCGAGCTTGGCGAGGTCCGGCTCGCTGACGTCCTCGGCATAGTCGCCGCCGGTGATGTTCATTTCGACGCGCAGGTCGTAGGTCGCCAGATTGAACACGAACTCGCGGCCGCTCTCGCTGTGGATTTGCGTATGCTTGCGCGAATTCGACGAGAACATGACGAACGGCGGATGGCTCGCGATCATGTTGAAAAAACTATAGGGCGCGAGGTTGATCACGCCCTTGGGGCTGATGGTGGTGATCCATCCGATCGGGCGCGGCACCACCAGCGAGGTGGTCGGATCATGCGCAAGATTATGCGGCTCGCTGCGCGGGTCGTAATCCATGCTCGGGGTCCATTTTTTGGATTTTTAACGAAGGTGCGGATAACGCGGCAGCTATGATACAGAATGCCAGCGCCTCGGTGTCAACGCGCCATTGGCGCGCGGCGCCGGGGAATTTTCCATCAGGGATCAGCGATGAAGCTGCATTGGTCGCCACGTTCGCCGTTCGTGCGCAAGGTCATGATCGTCGCCCATGAGCTCGGATTGGCCGAACGGATCGCCTGCGTGCGCACGGTCGCGGCCATGGCAAAGCCCCATGCCGAGCTGATGAAGGACAATCCGTTATCCAAGATTCCGACCCTGGTGCTCGACGACGGAACGGTGATCTACGACTCGCCGGTGATCTGCGAATATCTCGATACGCTCGCTGCGCCGCCGAAGCTGTTTCCGGCGGCAGCTGTCGCCCGGCTCACCGCGCTGCGCCGCCAGGCGCTCGGCGATGGTTTCCTGGAGATGATGGTGCTGCTGCGCGATGAGCGCATGCGCAGCCCGTCCGTCCGACCGGCATATCGCCAGCACGGCCGTGCGCAAGGCAGCGGTGCTGCAAGCGCTCGAGGCCGAGGCGACCGCGCTTTCCGCGACGCCATTCGGCATCGGCCATATCGCGATCGGCTGCGCGCTGTCGTATCTGGATTTCCGCTTCGCCGACGAGGATTGGCGAAAGGGTCACCCGCGCCTTGCCGACTGGCACGGCGCCTTCGCCGCCCGGCCGTCGGTGCGCGCGACCGAGCCGGTCGACGATGCCTGATCGGTCCGGCGCATGGTTGTGGAGCGAAGGACTTTGGGGCGAACGGTCTTGGTGCGAACAGTCTCGCCTGACTACGATCTGATTGTCGTCGGCGCCGGCGTTGCCGGGCTGACCGCGGCGATGGTTGCGGGCCATCATGGCCTTAAAGTCGCGGTCGTTGCGCCGGGCGCCGCCGGCGGCCAGATCATCAATGCCGAGCGGATCGAGAATTTTCCGGGCTTTCCCCACGGCGTCGCCGGTCACGAATTGGGGACGCTGCTGTTCGAGCAGGCCGAGGCTGCGGGCGCCGAGTTCATGCTCGACACCGTTGAAGGCCTGGCGGCCGACGGCGAAGCCCGCATCGTGCGGACGGCGACGCAAGATATTCGCGCGCCCGCCGTCATCATCGCCGCCGGTTCGACGCAACGCAGGCTCGGCATTCCGGGCGAGGAGAGCTTCCTCGGCAAGGGCGTGTCGCACTGCGCCTCCTGCGATGCGCCGCTGTTCAAAGGCCGCGAGGTCTGCGTCGTCGGCGGCGGCGATACGGCGCTCGACGAGGCGCTCGTGCTGTCGAGCCACGCCGCGCGGGTGACGATCTACCATCGCGGCGAGCGCTTGCGCGCGCAACAGCGGCTGCGCGAGCAGATAGCGGCAGCGCGCAACGTCATGATCGAAGGCCAGACCCTGGTCGAGGAAATTACCGGCGACGCCGCCGTGACGACGGTGCGGCTGCGCGCGCAAAACACCGGTTCATCCCGGGAGCAAAAGGTCGACGGCGTATTCGTCGCGGTCGGGCTTGATCCCGCCACGGCATTCCTGCGCGGCGTGGTCGCGCTCGACCTCTCCGGCCATATCGAAACCGACGTCATGATGCGCACGTCGCTGGCCGGCGTATTCGCCGCCGGCGATATCCGCAAAAATTCCGTCGCCCAGCTCGCTGCGGTCGCCGGCGACGGCGCCACCGCGGCGATTGCGGCGTTCCGCTATCTCAACGGCCGCGGCTGACGCCTTTGGTCACCCCAGCGTCGGATCGAGCACGATCTTGCCCTGGCCCTCATGCGCCTCGACCATGCGGTGCGCTTCGGCGGCGCGCGACAGCGGCAGCACGCGCTCGATCTGCGGGATGACCTTGCCCTGCGCGGCGGCTTCCAGACAGTGCGGGAGGTCGGACGGCGTATGGCCCGGCCGGCCCTTGATGGTGATGCGCTTGTGATAGAGGTGCGAGAAATTGATCGACACGTGCGGGCCGGCATGGGCGCCGGCGGTGACCAGCCGGCCGTCCATGCTGATGGCCTGGAACGCCGCGCGGCAGCACGGCAGGATTGGCGATGTTGTCGTAGAGCACGTCGACGCCCTTGCCGCCGGTGATCCGCATCACCTCGTCGAGAATGTTGTGGGTGGCGTAGTTGATGCCGTGATCGGCGCCGAGCTTCTGCCCGATCCGCACCCGCTCGTCGGAGCCGGCCGCGGCGATCACATGGGCGCCGATCACATTCTTGGCGATCTGGATGCCGATGGTGCCGAGATTGCCGCCGGCGCCCATGATCAGCACGGTCTCGCCGTATTTCAGCTCGGCGACGTGCATCAGCAGATTCCACGCCGTCGGCACATGGCGCATGACCACGGCGGCGCGATGGAAGTCGAGATTGTCCGGAATCGAAACGCCGGCGCAAGCCGGCACGGCGACCAATTCGGCGAAACCGCCCTGGCGCTTGATGCCCATCATGCCTTGCGGCCCCTGGTAGCCGCCGCCGTCCTCGGCGCAGATATCGAGCGGCATGACGCCCGCGGCGGAGACGTGGTCGCCCACCCGCCAGCGGCTGACCTGGGGGCCGACGGCGTCGACGATGCCGGCGCAATCGACGCCGGGAATGAGCGGCAGCACGGGTCCGCGATATTGTTCGCGGCCGGCGCGCAGGCTCACATCCAAGACGCGGTTGACCGTCGCCGCGTGCACCTTGATACGGATCTCGCCGGCGCGCGGCACCGGATCGGGAACGTCCTCATAGCGCAGGACGTCGGGGGGGCCGTATTCGTGAATGACAACCGCTTTCATCCTTGAGCCTGCATTCCTGTTTCTGGTTGTTTGGGCGTAACGTGCGCCGGCAATATGACATGATCGAACCGTCGGTCGGAAGACCGCGGCCAAAGACGGAGTAGTCACCAATGGGTTCGTCCGGCCAGGAGCTTGCCGACAAGATCGCCTGCGCGGAGTTGATACAAGCCTGGGGCGTGTTTCGCGATCAGGGCAAGTGGAAGGAGCTGCGCGGCACCTTCACCCACGACGGGCATATCGCGGTGTCGTGGTTTCGCGGCCCGTTCGACCAATTCGTCGAGCGCTGCCGCGCCAGCTTTGCCGCCGGCCACGGCTGGTCGCGCCATCACCTGTTTCCCGCGACTGTCAGGCTCAACGGCGACCGCGCGGTGGTGGAGACCAGCGTCGTCATCCGCGTGCGACAAAAATTCAACGGCATCGACGTCGATCTCACCTCGTGCTCGCGCTTTCTCGACCGGGTCGAGCGTCATGGCGGCGGCTGGCTCATTGCCGAGCGCGCCGCGATCTATGAGCGCGACCGGCTCGATCCGGTCGAACCGTCGGCGGCTTTCGACGCGCTGTTCGCCGGCGCCAATACCGCGCAATACCCCGAGCAGTACCGCTACATGGCGTTCCGCCTCGCCCACACCGAAGGCCGGACGCTGGCGCCGGTGATCTATCGCGACGGCGGGCCGGAGACCGCGGACCTTCATGCGCGGTTCTCCGACTTTCTTGCCGGCAAGGCCTCTTGATGGCAACACACGTCGTGATGGCAACCCACGGTGCCGGCCGGCCGCAGGCGCCTGGAGATCCTTGATGGCGGTTTACACCGATGTCGCGGCGGAGGACCTCGCCGGCTTTCTCGCCGGCTATGACCTCGGCGAGCTGTTGTCCTACAAGGGCATCGCCGAGGGCGTCGAGAACTCGAATTTTCTCGTTCATACCGGCCGCGGTCATTTCATTCTCACGCTGTACGAGCGCCGCGTCGCCGAAGGCGACCTGCCGTTCTTCCTGGCGTTGATGGAGCACCTGGCGAGTCGCGGCCTCACCTGCCCGCAGCCGGTGAAGACCAAGGCCGGCAAGACGCTGGGCAAGCTCGCCGGTCGGCCGGCGGCGATCGTCACCTTCCTCGACGGCTTGTGGATCCGCCGGCCGACCGCGGCCCATTGCGCGGCCCTGGGCGAAGCCCTGGCGCGGCTGCACGTCGCCGGCGCCGATTTTGCCATGCGGCGCGACAACGCGCTGTCCGTCTCCGGCTGGCGGCAGCTCTACGAGGGCTGCCGCGAGCGCGCCCACAAGGTCGAGCGCAATCTCGAGACGCTCATTGCGGCCGAGCTCGACCGGCTGCAACGCGATTGGCCGCGCGACCTGCCGCAGGGCGTCATCCATGCCGATCTGTTTCCCGACAATGTGTTCTTCCTTGGCGACAAGCTGTCCGGGCTCATTGATTTCTACTTCGCCTGTACCGACACGCTCGCCTACGACGTCGCCATCTGCCTCAATGCCTGGTGCTTCGAGCCCGACCATTCCTACAACGTCACCAAAGGCCGCGCTTTGCTCGCCAATTACGTCAAGACGCGTCCGTTCTCGGCGGCGGAATGGGACAAGCTGCCGCTGTTGGCGCGCGGCGCCGCGTTGCGCTTCCTGCTCACCCGTCTGGTCGACTGGCTCGATGTGCCGCCCGGCGCGCTGGTGCGGCCCAAGGATCCGCGCGAATACGCGCGCAAGCTTCGCTTCCACCAGAAGGTCAAGAGCGCGCGTGACTATGGAGTGATCGAGCCGTGAACGATGCGTTGCCGCACGTTGTCATTCACACCGACGGCGCCTGCTCGGGCAATCCGGGCCCCGGCGGCTGGGGCGCGATTTTGACCTTCGGCGATCACGAGAAGGAACTCAAAGGCGGCGAAGCCGACACCACCAACAACCGCATGGAGCTGATGGCGGCGATTTCGGCGCTCGAAGCGCTCAAGCGCCCGTGCCGGATCGACCTGCACACCGACAGCCAGTACTTGCGCAACGGCATCATGACGTGGATCGCGAACTGGAAGCGCAACGGATGGCGCACCGCCGACAAGAAGCCGGTCAAGAACGTCGATCTGTGGAAGCGGCTCGATGCCGCGCTCGGCACCCATCAGCTGCGCTGGCACTGGGTGAAGGGGCACGCCGGGCACGACATGAACGAGCGCGCCGACGTTCTGGCGCGCCAGGCGATCGCGGAAATTCGACGCGCGGGGAAAGCTGCTCCGCCGTAACGCGCTTCATCCACTCGTCCCCGCGAAAGCCGGGAACCCGGCACGCACGCTGGATTCCGGCTTAAGCGGGGATGAGTGGACGAAGACATCACAGCGACTTCAGCAGATTGTCGGCGCCCGAAACGTCGGCCTTGCCCGGCGTCTCCTCGACGTTGAGCGTCTTCACCACGCCGTCGTCGACCACCATGGCGTAACGCTGCGAGCGTACGCCCAGGCCGCGCTCGGTCAGGTCCGCCGTCAGCCCCATGGCCTTGGCCCAGTTGCCGCTGCCGTCGGCCAGAAACTCGATGGCGTCGCCGCCGGAGGATTTCTTCCAGGCGTCCATCACGAACACGTCGTTGACGCCGGTCACCGCGATGGTATCGACGCCCTTGCCCTTGATCGCGGCGGCGTTCTTCACGAAGCCCGGCAGGTGGTTCTTGTGACAGGTCGGGGTGAAGGCGCCGGGCACCGCGAACAGCACCACCTTCTTGCCCTTGAACAATTCGTCCGCGGTCATCGGCTTTGGCCCATCGGCTGTCATCACCGTGAAGGAGCCATTGGGTACGCGGTCGCCGACCTTGATAGCCATAATCGTTGTCCTCTCATCGACTGGTTTGAAATTCGGGGGTTGCTGTCGTCCGCTCGATGCGGCCGCACCGCTAACCTAGCGCGGCCCAAGCGAATTAGTCGAGATGCACCGGAACCTCGATGGCGTCGTCGCCGGAAACGGCGGTGATGGTGAGCATGGCGCCCTCGGCTTGGGCGCCGGCCGGCAGGCCGTCGAGATCGAAGGTGAAGCGGCGCAGATCGCCGTCGGTGCCGCTCGGTTGCGGCAGCGGCAGCGCCCAATCCGGAGTCGGGCCCTCGACAAACAGATCGACGGCCGCGTTGTCGGGCGCGGCGACCTCGATGGTGACGCGATCATGCTCGCCGCCGGTTTCGCGATGCACGGCGCGAATGGCAAGGCCGCTGCCGGCGCCGAGCGCGACGCGGCGCGGCACACGCTGCTCTTCCTTCTCGATCATGCTCTCTTCGGCGCCGTTGCCGGACAAAGCTATGCCGAGTTTGGCTTCGGCCGGCACGCACAGATTGCCGCAGATCGCATAGGCGAGTTGCAGCCGGAGCAACGACGGCTTCGCCGCGTCATTGGCAAAAACCCGCAGCGGCAGGACGACGCGGCCCATATAGCCGATCGAGTTGCCGCCGGCGCCGTCCGGGAATTTTTCCGGCGCCGGCCACTCGACGGTCACCGATTTGACGTTTTCGGAGCCGGTAAAATCAAAGGTCGGCGGCACGCCCGAATCGCCGGGATCGCGCCAATAGGTTTTCCAACCGGGATCGAGCCTGATCTCGATGCCGGCGCGCAGGAAGCTTGCGGCGGCGGATGTGCTCGTCGAACCGGCGAGCAGCCGGGCTGCCGCATGGGCTTCCTGTTGCCATGACGAGGCATCCTGCGCCTGGGCGCTCGGCAAGCCGGCGAGACAGAACAGGGCGCCCGTCACAAGCGTTAATCGGCGGCAAGCGGCAATCACCATGGCCGCTGTCTAGGGCGAAGTGCGGCCGCGCGCCACTGACATGATCGTGAAACCAGAGGCCAGATCGTGAACTTTTGGCCGTCTGGTTCGTTTGCAAATTCAGTCCGATCGGCTAACCTTTCGAGCATGAAATTGCCCCGCGGCACATCAGGAAAACGGCGGCGCGGTTATCTGGACGGCCAGATGCTGATCGCCATGCCGGCGATGCTGGACGAACGCTTCGCGCGCTCGCTCATCTACATCTGCGCCCATTCCTCGGAAGGCGCCATGGGCATCGTGGTCAATCACCCGGCGCCGAACATCAAATTTTCCGATCTGCTGGTCAAGCTCGACGTCATTCCGGCCGCCGACCGCATCCAGCTGCCGACGCGCGCCGGCGGCGTCAAGGTGCTGCGCGGCGGCCCGGTCGAAACCGAGCGCGGCTTCGTCCTGCACAGCGCGGATTTCTTCATCGAGAACTCAACCTTGCCGATCGACGACGGCATTTGCCTCACCGCCACGATCGACATCCTCAAGGCGATCGCCCGCGGCGACGGGCCGGCCAGCGCCATTTTGGCGCTCGGCTATGCCGGCTGGGCGCCCGGCCAGCTGGAAAACGAAATCCAGGGCAATGGCTGGCTGCACTGCGCCGCCGACCCGGACCTTATTTTCGGCACCGATATCAGCAGCAAGTACGACAAGGCGATGAAGAAGATCGGCATCGATCTCGGCATGCTGTCGAGCGAGGCCGGGCACGCCTGAACGATGCTATTCCGCGGCGGTCTGGCTCGGCGGCTGCAGCAGGTCGCGCGCCTTCTCCGCCGTCATCGGCGCGCCGAACACAAAGCCCTGGGCATACTCGCAGCCGAGCTGAGACAATTCGACCGCATCGGAATCGGTCTCCGCGCCTTCGGCGACGACGTCCATGCCGAGGTCGTGGGCAAGGGTAATGATCGAGCGCAGGATCACCGGGCGCGTGCCCTTGCTGGTGGTGCGCACGAACGACTGGTCGATCTTGATGGTGTCGAACGGAAACCGCTGTAAATACGACAGCGACGAATAGCCGGTGCCGAAATCATCGAGGGCGAGGCCGGCGCCCAGTTCGCGAACCCGGTGCAGCATCTGCGCGGCGTGCTCGGGATTTTCCATCACGACGGATTCGGTGAGCTCGAGCTTGAGCGAGCCGCGCGTCAGCGGCGCCCGGGTCAGCACGGTGCGCAGGTCCTGGATCAGGTCGTGGCGCAGCAACTGGCGCGATGAGATGTTGACGCTGGCGAACAGCGGGCTGCGATGGCGCAACGTGCGCTGCCAGGTGCTGAGCTGCCGCGCCGTGCGGTCGAGAACGAACAGCCCCAATTCGACGATCAGCCCGGTCTCCTCGGCGATGGTGATGAATTCGGCGGGCGACATGCGGCCCTGCTTCGGATGGTTCCAGCGCGCCAGCGCCTCGAAGCCGGCGACGGCGCGGTCCTCGAGCCGCACGATCGGCTGATAGAGGATGGTGATCTCCTCGCGCTCGATCGCCCGGCGCAGATCGGATTCCAGCGTCAGCCGATCGGTCTTGCGCGCGCGCATGGCGGCCTTGAACACCTCGATACGGTCGCCGCCGCCGCGCTTGGCGTGATACATGGCGAGTTCGGCGTCTTTGAGAATTTCTTCGCCGCGCTGCGGGTCCTTGTCGCCGAGCGTCATGCCGATCGAGCCGGTGACGAAGATCTCGCGATCGTTGAAGGTGATCGGGGCGCGCAGCGTGCGTCGCAGCGTCTGCGCCAGCGTCGTGACGCGCGCGGCTTCGTTCTCGGACAGCAGGATAAGACCGAACTGGTCGCCGGCGAGGCGCGCCAGCGTATCCTGCGGCTTGATCACCCGGCCCAGCCGCCGCGCCAGCGTCAGCAGGATGGAATCGCCGACCGCCATGCCGACCGAATCGTTGACCTGCTTGAAGCGGTCGAGGTCGATGACCATCACGGTCGGACGGATCTTGGGATCGCTTTTGGCGAAGCCGAGCACGGCGTCGAGCCGGTCGAGAAACAGTTCGCGGTTGGGCAGGCCGGTGAGGTTGTCGTGCACGGCGTCGTGCAACAGCCGCTCCTCGGCGGTCTTGAATTCGGTCACGTCGGTGAGCGTGCCGACGAGCCGGATCACCTCGCCGTCGGAGCCCACCACCGGCCGCGCCCGCATGGCGAACCACAGATAATGGCCGTCGGCGGTGCGCAGCCGAAAATCCTGGGCGACGCGGCCGCGCCGCTGTTCCAGCACGTTGTCGAGGGTGGCGCGGAAGCGGTCGCGGTCGAGCGGATGCAGCACCTCGAGCCACTTCGCCGCCGGGCCTTCGAGCGCTCCGGCCTTGAGCCCGAGCACGGTTTCGGTCTCGGCGCTGGTAAACACCTTGTCGGAAGCGACGTCCCAGTCCCAGATCATGTCGCCGGCGCCGGTCAGCGCCAGCGCGCGGCGTTCGATGTCGGACACGATGCCCTGGGCGATGCCGCCCGCAAAGGCATGCTGCATCACCGTGAAGCCGATCAGCATGACGATGAGCACCAGGCCGCCCAGCAGCGCCGGTCCGACGATGTCGTTGGTCACGAAGCCCAGCACCGTCATCGTGGCGCCGACCACCCACACCACCAGCAGCAGCCAGGTCGGGATCAGCATCACCGCGCGGTCATAGCCGTGGGTGGACAGATAGACGACCAGGGCGAAGCCGAGCACCGCGACGAAGAACAACGAGATGCGGGCGATGCCCGAGGCCACTTCGGGCGAGAACAGCGCGATCGCCACCAGCGCGCCGAGAAAGGCCAGCCAGCCCACCGTGATATGCGCGTAGCGCACGTGCCAGCGGTTGAGATTGAGATAAGCGAACAGGAACACCAACAACGTGGCGGCAAGGATCGCCTCGCCCGATGCGCGCCAGACCCGCTCGGCGCCCGACGACATGTCGAACACCTTGCCCCAGAACCCGAAATCGATGCCGATGTAGACCAGCACCGCCCAGCCGAGCGCGGCGGCGGCAGGAAACATCACGCTGCCTTTGACCACGAACAGGATGGTGAGGAACAGCGCCAGCAAGCCGGCGATGCCGATGACGATGCCTTGATAGAGCGTCAGCGAATTGACCTTGTCCTTATAGGCGTCGGGCTCCCACAGATAGAGCTGGGGCAGCCGCGGCGTGCGCAGTTCGGCGACGAAGGTGATGACCGTGCCGGGGTCGAGCGTGATGCGGTACACGTCGGCGCTGGGATTGTCCTCGCGCTCGGGCGGGTCGCCCGAGGACGGCGTGATGTAGACGATGCGCGACAGCCCGAGGTCCGGCCAGATCAGGCCGGAGCCGACCATGCGGTAATGCGGCGCCACGATGAGACGGTCGATCTGCTCGTCGCCATTGTTGGCGAGCGCAAAGACCGCCCAGTTCTTGCCGGCCTCCCGGGCGCGCACTTCGATGCGGCGGACGATGGCGTCGGCGCCGGGCGCAGTCGAGACCTGGATGCGGTCGCTGTCGGTGCGCTGATATTCGACGGCGTCGGTCAGATCGATAGCCGCGGCGTCAGTGCGGACATTGACGGCTTCGACGGCCTTGGCGGCGGACGTGCCGGTGAACGTCGCCAACGCGACAGCCAGAAGGAGACCGAAAGCGGCGATGCACGAGCTGGGTGTGCGGAACGCGGCGGCGCGCAGAAATGCCAAAAAACGCCCTCCGAGGCCGGCAGCCTGCGCCGCTCGCGTCACCAGGTTCACTGATCCCCCGCCCCTTTTATTAGGCTGCCCCGCGCGCGGGGAACCCTATGCGGCAGGTTTGCGCCGAATTTTCGGCTCTGCGGCCTGCCGAGCGGTACCTTCTGCCGAAAGTCGGGCGGCAGCAACGCTTTGGTAGCCTTTGGGGTCGCGCGGAGCAATGGATGTTTCCGTGTACTTTCAAAGGGTCAGGACGATCCTGGCGGTATGATTAGCGGCTGTCGTGGTGCCGCCGTGGGCGGTTCGGCGGCGGCCGCCGGGCATGACAACTTGGGCGGGCGCGGTAAGATTGGTCAAACGAACGAGGGCGATGATGGCCGCTGTCGATCCGGACGAACTGCCAAAAAAGAAAATCACCCACGAGATGGGACAGGATTTGGCGCTGCTGTCGGTGACCGAACTCGCCGAGCGCATCGCCCTCCTCAGCGCGGAAATTGGGCGCCTCGAGGCCGAAATGAAGCGCAAACATGCCTCCAAGTCCGCCGCCGATTTGTTCTTCAAGAAATAGCTTGGGCGAATTCAGCGCGTCGCCGTGCGCGCCGCCCGCCTTACCATCTTGCTCGGACCAAACGCCAGCGAGATTCGGCGATTTTCTGCAATTTCTTAACCTTTGGTTAAGCTTTCTCGTTCATTACACATCTTGTCCATCTTCTGGACATCGAGTGGCTCCTGTCCACTCTGTTTGACGCCTCCCTGTTATCACCTTGAGCCGCCGGCGACGGCGGCTCTTTTTTATGTCATTGCCGACGGCTTTCGCGTGTGCGGCCATTTGCTGGCGGCAACTATGTCGGAAGCTTTGGATCAGACGCCGCTGGAACTCCGAGCCCGCCGCGGGCGATGCTGGTTGCCGGTGTGAGGCGTATCCATGTCTGAGAAGCGTTCGATCGAGGCCGGCGCGGTCTCCTTCACTGAGCGATTGACGAGTTCGCAGGCCTTCGCCACGTTGTTTCGCGACGGCATGGCGCTGGTCGAGGAGACGGCGAGCTATCTCGACGGTGCGGGCCGGCAGGACTGCAAGAAACTCGAGCGCAGCGGGGCGTTGGTCTACGCCACCGAAAGCATGCGGCTCACCACGCGGCTGATGCAGCTCGCCTCATGGCTGTTGCTGCATCGGGCGGTCAAGGAAGGCGAGATGACGCTCGCCCAGGCCAGCAAGGAAAAGAGCAAGGTGAGGCTCGCTGCCTGCGAACCGGGCGATGCAAAATCCATCGCGCTGCTTCCCGGCAAGCTGCAGGAGCTGATCGCCCGCTCGACCAAATTGCAGGCCGAGGTGCGCCGGCTGGACGCGACCATGCACGCCGCGCCGCCGTTGCGGATCGCCGTCGGCAATCCGGTCGAGCGGCAGCTGGGATTGCTGAAAGCCGCCTTCGAATCCGACGGCCTCTAGGCACGATCGGCAACAAGCTTGCCCGCGGAGTTGATCCGGGGCGGACGCCGGTTTGCCGACCAGATCAAACTCGATCAAAAGTGCCGGAGCGCCGATCGATACAATCTGAAACGATTGGCGCTCTGGCTATTTCACCGGCGCGGCATCCGGAATAAAGCGCTGGCCGAACGCCGGCTCGTTGTGGGGCGTCGGCGGCAATTCCCATGCCCCCGTCGATGGCGGCCGGACTTCGGCATCGACGTGAACGTCGAGCAGATACGGCTTGTTGGCCTTCACCGCGTGTTCCAGCGCGCCGCGGAAGTCCTGCGACTTCGTCACCGTGAGCGCTTCGACGCCGCTGGCTTTGGCCCAGGCCGCGAAGTCCGGATTATACGGTTTGTTGTTAGCGCCCTGGTGGAACATGGTGCCGTGCTCGCGGCCGCCGAACATGCCGAGCTGAATGTCGCGGATCGAGACCCAGCCGAAATTGTTCCAGATCACCCAGACCACCGGAATGTCGTATTCCACCGCGGTGCAGAGCACGTGCGGCACCATGGTGAAGCAGCCGTCGCCGGTGACCGCGACCACGGGCCGATCCGGCGCCGCAAGCTTGGCGCCGAGCGCGCCCGCGGCGCCGAAGCCCATGCCGGAAAAGCCCCAGGAATTGAGCATGCATTGCGGCTTCCGCGCGTTCCAGAACTGCATGTACCAGTTGTGGCTGACGCCGACGTCGCAGCAGATGATGCCGTCGTCCGGCAGCACCGCCTGGCAGTCTGCCACCACGCGCTCGGGCCGCATCGGCGCGGCATGGGTCTCGAAGTTCGGCCGCACGAAGCTGTCCCATTGCGCGCGCCATTTCCCGATGTCGGCGAGCCAGGCTTGCGTCTGTCCAGCCTTGCCGGCGAATTCGACGCTGCGCCGGTCGAGCTCGGCGAGGAGCTGACGCAGGAATGTGCGCGCATCGGCGAGGATGCCGAGATCGGGCGGATAATTGCGGCCGATCTCGGCCGGATCGACATCGGCATGAATGAGCTTGGTGGCCGGAAAATTCCACGAATAGCCGGGCATCCATGACGAGGCCGAGCGGTCGTCGAACCGCGCCCCGATGGCGATGACGAGATCGGCGCGGCGGCCGGCTTCGTTGGCCGGAAACGCGCCGTTCCTTCCGATGAAGCCGAGCGACAGCGGATCGGTCATGTCGATGCAGCCCATGCCGTTGGGCGATGAGATCACCGGAATGCGCAAGCTTTTGGCGAACGCGGTAAGCTCGCGGCTCGCCTCGGAGAGGGTGACGCCGTGACCGATGAAGATGACCGGCCGCTGCGCGCTCAAGAGCATGTCGAACGCGCGCGAAATCTCTTCCGGCGAGGCGCCGCTCCGTTGCGCGTTCAGCGGCGGCGCCGGCGGCGGCATTTCGACCTCATCGTCTTCCTGAAAGACGTTGAACGGCACATCGATGTTCACCGGGCCCGGCCGGCCGGACATCATGGTTGTCATGGCCTGCCGCAGCGCCAGCGGCAGCATGTCGACGCGGGTCGGCTGAAAGCTTCGCTTCACCACCGGGCGCACGATGTTGACGAAGTCGGCCTGGAAGTGCCGGTTGATCTCCTGAAACGGGCTGCGGTTGAACTGCTGGGTCGGCACGTTGGCGGTGATCGACAGCAGCGCCGAGGAATCGGCTCAGCGCGCAGGCCAACGGCATGATGATGTTGCAGGAGCCCGGACCGCACGAGGTCAGCGTCGCCACCGGCTTGTGGCGGACGCGGAAATAGGCGTCCGCCATGTGCGCCGCGACCTGTTCATGGCGCGGCGAAATGAGCTTGATGCGGTCGCGCGCTTCATAGAGCGGATCGAGCATGCCGACATTGCCATGCCCGCAGATGCCGAACACGTACGGAATGTCGTTGGCGATCAGATATTCGGTGATCAGTTCGGCACCCTTCATGCGTGGCATCGTGTCTCCTGTGCGCTCAAGGCGATCTCATTCTACCCGGTCCGCGTCATGCGGCGGCTGCCCGTCTTTGCGGACGGCGAACATATACATGCGGTGGAATGTGTGGGGATTGGCCTCCTCGAAGGCGTTCCAGCAGGCGAGATTGTTGTCGGCGCCATGGGGGCAACCTCTGGTAGGTTAAAGGCTTTCGTTGCAGCCGACGTTCAGAAATGCGGGCGGAATGCCGGCCCGATCTTCTCGATATGGCCGGCGAACGGCGCGCCGACGTGACCGGGGAAGACCAGGGCGCCGCTCGCGGCGCAATCCTCGAAGACCCGCCGCCGGCTGCGCCGGGCTTCGTCGGCATTCGAGTTCTTGGGGAAATTCCAGTCCGGATAATAGACCTGCAGCAGGTGATGAAAGACATCGCCGACCACCATCGCCCGGCTGCCGCCGATATCGAGCTTGAACACGAAGTGCCCTGGCGAATGACCGCCGGCGGGCAGGATTTCGATGAACTCGTCGAGACGGTGAGGGCCGGTGACGAGGTCGGCGCGGCCGGCTTCGACGACCGGCAGGACGCATTCGCGAAACGAGCCGAATTCCGCCGGCGTCGTTGCCGGGTCGCCGTCGAGCTTGTGGAAATAATCGAAATCGAGCTTGGAAAAAACGTAGCGGGCGTTGGGAAACGTCGGCTGCCAGCGGCCGTCCCGCAATTGCGTGTTCCAACCGACATGATCGTGATGCAGGTGCGTGCACATGACGAGGTCGATCTCGTCCGGGCGCGCGCCGGCCGCGGCGAGGCGATCGAGCCATGGCGTGTCGAGCATGTTCCACCACGGCCGCAGCGGCCGCGATTTCTGATTGCCGCAGCAGCCGTCGATCAGGATCTTGCGGCCGTCGAGTTGCAAGAGCCAGCTGTGAACGCTGAGCTTGAGCTTGCGCGCCGCCGGATCGTAGTGGTGCGGCGCCAGCCAGTGGCCGTGCTCGGCCAGATGGGCGTCGGTCAATGCCGGGAAAATCTCTGCCGGCGGATAGATCGGCAGATAGGTTTCCTCGATCCGGGTGACGGTTGCCTTGCCGACCTTGAATACCGACATCGGCCAAGTCTTTGGGCTAGGTCTTTGGGCTAGGTCTTTGGGCTGGGTCTTTGGGTGTCGTCGCCGGCCGGCAACCGGCCCGCTATTTCTTGAGGAAGCCTTCGAATTTCTTGTTGAACCGCGACAATCGACCGCCGCGGTCGAGCAGATGCTGCTGGCCGCCGGTCCAGGCCGGATGCGACTTCGGATCGATGTCGAGGTGCAGCGTATCGCCGGGCTTGCCCCAGGTGGTCCGGGTGGTGAATTCGGTGCCGTCGGTCATGACCACTTTGACGATATGGTAATCGGGATGCGTGTCGGGTTTCATAGCTGCCTTCAAGGGTTTTCGCGCAGTTTCGGCGCGCGCGTGCTGACCGGAATTTGCCGGCTCTATACCGCGGCGGCCCCGTCGAAACAAGCCGATGCTGCGGTCATCTCGCACGTTGCCAGCAGACGCCCCAGGGGGCATTGTCCCGCGCAAACGGCGGCGGGCGGCCGAAAAGGTGTTGCGGCGCATGAACTTCACTGCCGAAAAGGACGCCGCGAGCCTGGCGCCGGCCGGGTCGCCGCCGGTGGCGGCAATCGAGCCTGCAGGGCAGGCGGCCGCGCCGGCGCCTGATCTCGCGACCACTGCGTCTGCGGAAAAGCGCAAGGTCAACTTGCGGCCGCTCGCGTCGCTGTTGCCCTATGTGAAACGCTACCGCTGGCGGGCCTTGGCGGCGCTCGGCGCCCTGATCCTGGCGGCGCTGACCACGCTCGTCGTGCCGATCGCGGTGCGGCGCATGATCGACTTCGGCTTCACCGCCCGCGGCATCAATCTCATCAATAGCTATTTTCTGGTCATGATCGGCGTGGCGGCGCTGCTCGCGCTGGCGAGCGCGCTGCGCTTTTACCTCGTCACCACGCTCGGCGAGCGCATCGTCGCCGATCTGCGGGGCGATGTGTTCGCCCATCTGACGTCGCTGTCGCCGGCGTTTTTCGACGAGGCCAGGACCGGCGAGGTGATCTCGCGGCTCACCGCCGACACCACGCAGATCAAGGCCGCCGTCGGCAGTTCGGTATCGGTCGCGCTGCGCAATCTCGTGCTGTTCATCGGCGCCGCCGCCATGATGGTGGTGACGAGCCCGTGGCTGTCGGTGTTCGTGCTCGGCGCTATCCCGATCATCGTGCTGCCGCTTTACGCGTTCGGCCGCGCGGTGCGCCGCCGCTCGCGCTCGGCGCAGGACACGTTGGCCGAAGCATCCGCCTATGCGGCCGAGCTGATCGGAGCGGTGCGCGTGCTGCAGGCCTTCACCAGCGAACGGCTCGGCATTGCGCGCTTCCGCGAGGCGGTCGAGCGTGCCTTTCGCGCCGCGCGGGATTCGATCCGCGCCCGCGCCGTGCTCACCGGCATCGCCATCTTTCTGGTCTCGGCAAGCGTCGTCGTGGTGCTGTGGATCGGCGCCCATGAGGTGCTCACCGAGCAGATGACGCCGGGCCGTCTCGGCCAATTCATCCTCTATGCGGTGCTCGCCTCCGGCGCGCTCGGCTCGCTGTCGGAAATCGGCGGCGAGGTCGCGGCGGCTTCGGGCGCCGCCGAGCGGCTGTTCGAGATTCTGGCGATCGAGCCCGCCATCGTGCGTCCGGCGCAGCCGCTGCAATTGCCGATGCCGCCGCGCGGCGAAGTCGCGTTCGAGGACGTGGTTTTCTCCTATCCGACGCGCTCCAGCGTCGCGGCGCTCAATGGCGTATCGTTTCGGGTTCGCCAAGGCGAGAAAGTCGCGATCGTCGGCCCGTCGGGCGCCGGCAAGAGCACGATCTTCCATCTGCTGCTGCGTTTCTACGATCCGATCGCCGGCGCCATCAGGCTCGACGGCGTGCGGCTGACCGACCTCGATCCGGCCGCGCTGCGCGGCCGGATCGCGCTGGTGCCGCAGGACAGCGTGATGTTCGCCGCCTCGGTGCGCGACAACATCCGTTTCGGCCGGCCGGAGGCAACCGACGCCGAAGTCGCGCGCGCGGCGGAACTCGCCCATGCGGCGGCGTTCATCGCCGCCCTGCCACAGGGTTTTGACACGCCCGCCGGCGAGCGCGGCGTCACGCTGTCCGGCGGCCAGCGCCAGCGCATCGCCATTGCGCGCGCCATTCTGCGCGATGCGCCGCTGCTTCTGCTCGACGAAGCGACCTCCTCGCTCGACGCCGAAAGCGAAACCCAGGTTGCGGCGGCGCTCGCCGACCTGATGCGGGCACGCACCACGATCGTCATCGCCCATCGGCTCGCCACCGTGCTGACGTGCGACCGCATTCTGGTGATGGAAGCCGGCCGCATCGTCGAGGAAGGCACGCACCAGACGCTGGTCGCGCGCGGCGGCCTCTATGCACGGCTGGCCAAGCTGCAGTTCGAGGGGGCGTGAGGCGCGGCTTTAGAACTCCAGCAAGGCTCCGCCAGAGCTGGCGCGGCGGTAGCCCGGCAGCCGCGACAGCGCCCGCACCATGGCGAGGGCGTCGCGGCCGGGCGTGTCGCCGTAGTCGGTGATGAAATCGACCAGGATGCGGTTGTCCGTCGAACCGGCCGTGATCGAAACGCCGAGATCGTCGCCGCCGCCGATCATCGACAGGGTTCGCGCCGCGTCGTCCGTATACGAGACGGCGGCGTCGTACCAGCACGTCGGCGAGATGCGCAGTTGAAAATTCGCCTTGCGGCTCAGCCGCTTCAAGGCGTCCGGCGTGCGACCCGGATTGGAAAAGGCGGCGACGAACTGCTCGTAGGTCTTGGTCTGCAAGCCGTGCGCGATCAAGGTGACCATGCGGGCGAGGAGCTTCGCCCGCTCGCCGACGGCGACGCCGCCCCAGCCGAGCCGGCGCGCCGCCTGCTCGCGCCCGAAACTGCGCAGGCTCGCGACCCACTCGCCGATCCGTGATCCGCCTTCGCCCCGAAGCGTGCGGACGCTCTCCACCCAACCGACCATCGCTGCCCCCAGGCCCGTGTCCCGGTGGGGAGATTACAGCAAATTCAGGGCGCGGAGTTTGCATCACCGCTCGGTCAATTTCAGCTCGATGCGGCGGTTGTGGCTGAAGGCTTCGTCGCCGGTGCCGGGGTCGATCGGCTGGAATTCGCCGAAGCCGGCGGCGACCAGGCGCTGCGGCGAGACGCCCTTGCTGATGAGATATTGCACCACCGAGATGGCGCGCGCGGCGGACAGCTCCCAGTTCGACTTGAACGGCGACGTCGCGGTCACCGGCCTGGTATCGGTGTGGCCGTCGACGCGCAGCACCCAGTTGATCTCGGGCGGAATCTGCTTCTGCAGATCAAGGAGCGCGGCCGCGACCTTGTCGAGCTCGGCGCCGCCTTCGGGGCGCAGCGTGGCGGTGCCGCTGTCGAAGAACAATTCCGACTGGAACACGAAGCGGTCGCCGACCACGCGAATGTCGGGGCGGTTGCCGAGGATGTCGCGCAGCTTGCCGAAGAAATCCGAGCGGTAGCGCGACAGTTCCTGCACGCGCTGCGCCAGCGCCACGTTCAAGCGCTGGCCGAGATCGGCGATGCGCAGCTGCGAATCCGTCTGCTTCTGCTCCGAAGCGCCGAGCGCCTCCTGCAGCGCGCCGATCTGGCTGCGCAAGGCCTTGATCTGCTCGTTGAGATTTTCGATCTGCGCCACGGCGCGCGCCGTCGCCGTCTTCTGCAGGTCGATCTGCGAGTTGAGGTTGTCGGTCTGGGCTTGATCCTGGCCGGCGGCGGGCGCTGCGGCGCTGGTCGCGTCGCGCAGCCGGTCGCGTTCGCCTTCGGCGGCCGACAGCGAAGCGCGCAGCTGCGACACCTGGTCCTGCAGGCTGGCTTTGCCGGTCTGTTCCAGCGACAGCAATTGGCTCAGCCGCGAGATCTGGGCATTGAGCCGGTCGAGCGCGGTGTCCTTGCCGGCCACTTCCTGCGACAGCACGAATTGCGCCACCATGAACACGGTGAGCAGAAAGATCACGCACAGCACCAGCGTCGACAAGGCGTCGACAAAGCCCGGCCAGTAATTCATGCCGCTGTCGCGGCGGCTGCGGGAAAGCGCCATTGAATGTTCGCTCCGGATGCTCGATCCGCTGCCTCAGTGCCTCAACAGCATTTCGACGAAGGCCTGATGGTTCGGAAAACCACTTTTCCGGATCATGCCCTTAGCGCTCGACGGTCTCGCGCGCGGTGCGCTCCATGAACCGCCGCAGGTCCTTGTTGAGCTTGGCCTGCTCGTCCGCCCAGTCGCGGATCATCTGCTGCTCGCTGCGCATGTGCTGCACGAGGCCCTGGATCGCTTCGGCGAGGTTGGCCATGGCCAGCGTCGTCGCCTTGCCGGCGCCGCCTTCGTCGATCGAGCGGCGCAGCCGTTCGACGGCGTCGGCCAGGCTCGCGGGCAGCGCCGCGCCGCCGCTCACCGCGTTCTGCACCGTCGTCGCCAGCCAGTCCTCGACATTGGTGTAAAAGCGGTTCTGCGCCTGGCCGGCCTGCAGGTCGAGAAAGCCGAGGATGAGCGAGCCGGCGAGCCCGAACAGCGACGACGAGAACGAGATGCCCATGCCGCCGAGCGGCGCCGCCAAGCCCTCCTTGAGCGCCTCGAACACCGAATCGGCATCGCCGCCGATCTTGAGCCCATTGATGATGCCGCCGACCGAGCCGACCGTCTCGATCAGGCCCCAGAAGGTGCCGAGCAGGCCGAGAAAGACCAGGAGGCCGGTCAGATAGCGGGAAATGTCGCGGGCCTCGTCGAGCCGGGTCGCCAGCGAATTGAGGAACGCCCGCATGGTCTGCGCCGAGATGGCGACCCGCTCGATGCGTTCGCTGCCGATCATCGCCGCCATCGGCGCCAACAGCTTGGGCACCCGCGTGGCGGCTGGCGTGCCGTCGGCGCCGCGGGCGCTGCGGTAGCTGTTGACCCATTTCACCTCCGGGAACAGCCGGATGACGTGATGGAACGCCAGGATGATGCCGATGAACAGGACGCCGATGATCAGGGCATTGAGCCAGGGATTGGCCAGGAAGGCGTTGAGGATCTGGCGCTGCAGGACGAAGGCGATGAGCCCGCACAGGATGAGGAACACCAGCATCCGGATCAGGAAGATGCGGGGCGAGGCTAGCTGCGCTGGGTTCGGGTCGCTCGCCATCGGCTCAACTTGGGGCGCGGAATCGCAACATAATGGCACAGAGCCCGTGACATAAAAAAGCGTCGTTGGGCGTCGTTCTGCCGCACCGCGCCGACCTGTCACAGAATTTGCGGCAGGGTGATGGCGCGCCGTTGGCGCCGCGGCGCGAGCGGCCGGTCATGGCGTGAGCGCCGGCTCCGTGGCGGCTTCCTTGAGCAGGCGAAGCAGTTCGTGGTGCATGGTGTCGTTGCCGGCGACGACCTGGGCCTTGGCGAAAATGGCGTCGCCGCCGTCGCAATCGCTGACGAAGCCGCCGGCCTCGCGCACCAGCAGCCCGCCGGCGGCGAGGTCCCACGGCGACAGGTCGCGCTCCCAATAGGCGTCGAGCCGGCCGGCGGCGATCCAGGCGAGGTCGAGGGTGGCGGCGCCGTAACGGCGCAGGCCGGCGAAGTGCTGCTGGGCGACGGCGATCTCGCGGCGCGCCAGCGCCAGGTCGCCGCGGCCGTAATGCGGCAGGCCGCAGGCGACCACGGCGTCGGCGAGCCGCTGGCGCGCGGCGACGCGGATGCGCTGGTCGTTGAGGAACGCGCCCTTGCCGCGCTCGGCGATGAACAGCTCCTCGTTGGCCGGATTGTAGGTCAGCGCGGCGACGATGGCGCCGTCGCGCTCGAGCGCAATCGACACCGCGAAGTGCGGGATGCCGTGGAGGAAATTGGTGGTGCCGTCGAGCGGATCGACGATCCAGCGGTGCGACTTGTCGACGCCCGCGCGGGTGCCGCCCTCCTCGCCGAGAAAGCCGTAGCCGGGCCGCGCCTTGGCGAGTTCCTCGTAGACGATCTCCTCGGCGCGGCGGTCGGCGGCGGTGACGAAATTGCGCGGCCCCTTCAGCGACACCTGCAGATGCTCGACCTCGCCGAGATCGCGCTTGAGGCTGCGCCCGGCGCGGCGCGCGGCCTTGATCATGACGTTGAGCGTCGCGGAATGCAGCATGGTGGCGTCCCGTAGGGCTTTGCTTGCGCCGCCGTCAAGCCTCGCGTTCATCCTGCCCCACGAAACTGGGGGAGGGCGACCGCCGTTGCGCAGCAGGGTGGTGGAGTGGGCGCGGGCCGCGCCGCCGCTATCCCTCTCCCGTCCCCGGGAGAGGACGCCCTGCGAACGCAGTGAGCAGGGCGGGTGAGGGCCGTATTTTATTCTCTCAGTGCTCACGGCCCTCACCCGCATCGCATCGCTCGCGACCTCTCCCGGGGACGGGAGAGGGAAAATACAAGCCCGTTCTCGCGGCGCATTTTTTCGCCCGAGCTGTGCCAAGCCAGTCCAAGAACGAACGTCAGAGCCCGATCTTCGTCAGATTCAGCCGGCGGTGGGTCCGGCTTTCATCACGATCAGGCTCGGCCCGTAGCCCGGATGGAGCGCAGCGCAATCCGGGAACGACCGTTCGGTTCGAATGCCGCCCCGGATTTCACTTCGTTTCATCCGGGCTACAAACCACAAACAAAAAGGAAGCGGAACGCCGAAAGACGCTGAGTACCATCCTCCGCAACTTGCGTTGCGGCGCGCGCGAAGCGTCGCGCGCACGCCTTCCGGCGTTCCACCACGGCTCTCGCCAGAGGGACTCGCGCATCCCTTCGGCTCAGCTCGGGCCAGGCTTCCCGGGACGCGGCGCCGCTAAGCGGCGGGTTACCCCCGCCGGCGCCGGCCCCGGCTACAGCGATGCACCTCGCACGCCGGTCATAGTGCCGGCAGGCATGATGCCCGAGCCGCCCGGGAGCGACGGTGACGAGCCGCCGCCCGCGGGCACCGCACTCGCTCCATCAGCCGGGGTCGCCGGCTGACGTCCTTGACGTGAGCGAGATGCGTTTCGTAACGGAAATGGGGACTATTGTCAAGCGGCGTTGCTGTAACGGAGACATTTCTTGCTCCGGGCCTTTCGAGCATCGCGCGGCGATCTCGTTCAGGCTTTGGCGATGTCGGTATGCGCGAAGTCGCCGCCCTTGAACAGAAGCCGGGCGCCGTGGGCTTTGGCGCAGGCGTAGGACAGGCAATCGCCGAAGTTCAAGCTGGCGCGGTGTCTGCGGCCCTTGCCGTAGCGCTCGAAGGCGGCGACCGAAACGTGGGCGATCTCTTCGGTGATCGGCACGATGGCGATGCCGGCCTCGCGCAAGAGACGGGTTATCAGCCCGTCGGCAACCGTCGGCGTCAGGTCGAGCAGGGTGGCGAGGCGCATGGACGCTTCGAGGATCACATGGCCGGCACAAATGCGCTCGCTGTCCGTTTCGAGCTTCTCCGCAAGGGACGGTGCATCCGGCTCGCCGGCGAGCATGGCAATGATCGCCGAGGTGTCGATGAAGATCACCCGTTGCCCCAAAGTTCGTCGATCTCGCGCTTTTTAACGGCGCGTCCGCGTTTTCGGCTGCCGCAGACGCGCGGCGTCGCGGGCGATATCGGCGATGCGCTCGCGCAACGGACGCACCTCTTGGGCCAGCGCGGTCTCAAGTGCGGTGATCACGGCCTGCGTGATGGTAATACCTTTGCGGGCGGCGAGTTTTCGCGCGAGGCGGCGCGGCCCGGTCATCGCGAATGTGCAAGGCCATGGCGGCTCCGCTGTAGCAGTCGGGCAAATTTGTGGAGACAATCCATTCCGCTTCGGTGGCTGATCTCGATATGCGAGCGCAGGCGCCCTTGGCTATCCGCGCCAAACGGCATTGGCGCGGCTTAGGCCGCGTGGGATTTTGCTCCCGGATTTCGCGTCCGCTCATGCCGGGCTACGGATTTCGGCCCCACCCCGCGCCCGTTCGGGCGCGACCCTCCCCCTGCAGGGGAGGGTGAAGTTTTTACGACGGCGGCTTGTTCGCTGCGTCGAGCCAGGCCTTGGCGGCTTTTTCGGCGGCGGCGCGGGTGTCGGCATCGAGCTTGCCGACGTAGTCGTCGAGGGTGAGGTCGGTCTCGCCGCCGGCCTTGGAGATCAGGTGCCACTTGGCGGCTTCGAGCGGATTGCTCGGCACGCCCTGGCCGGAGGCGAGGATGTGGGCGAGGCGGTCCTGGGCGATCGGGTTGTTCTTGAGCGCCGCCTTGCGAAACAGCGCCGCGGCGGCCGCCTGGTTGCGCTCGACGCCGTCGCCGTTGTAGAGCGCGATGGCGTATTCGACCGCCGCGTCGGTGTCGTCGGCGAGCGCGGCGAGGCCGAACAGCCGCACCGCCTCGTGCATGTCGTTCGGCACGCCGCGGCCGGATTTGTACAGCGTGCCGAGCGCATATTGCGCTTCCGCGTTGCCGGCATCGGCGGCGATGCGCAACAGTTCGGCGGCGCGGCCGAAATCCTGCGGGAACAGCTGGCCCTCCATGTAGAGCAGCGCCAGATCGTAGGCCGCCAGGGGCTGGCCGAGCTTGGCGGCGGCGGCGAGCCACTTGGCGCTCGCTTCGCGATCGCGCGGCCCGGCGCGGCCGGCGAGGCTGAACATGGCGAGCGCGAACATCGCCTCGCGGTCGCCGCGGTCGGCGGCGAGCTTGTACCACGCGGCCGCCTTCTTATCGTCCTTCGGAACGCCGAGCCCGCTGGCGTAAAGCTCGCCGAGGAGCGTCATCGCCTTCGGATCGGCATTGGCGTCGACGCGCTGGGTGGCGAAGCCGAGCGCGGTGAGATAATAGCCGCGCTGGAAGGCGCCGAAGGCGAGGTCGGGCTGGGCGCCGCCAGTGGCCGGCGGCACGGCGGTTTTGTCGGGGGCGGTTTTGCCGGCCGGATGCGGCGGCGGCTTCAGTTTGACGTCAGGCCATTTCGGCGCGGCGGTCGGTGCCGGGCCTTGCGCGGCGGCCGGCAGCGGCAGCGCCACGGCAGCCAGCGCCGCCAGCGCCGCCAGCATCCGCATCAGCAAAACGGTCAGCGGACGCACGGTTACGCGGCCGGCTCGGCCAGCGCCTGGCTCGCGGCCGCCACTGCGGCGGCGGCTCCTTGCGGGTGCGTCCATATCCAATCACCCAGGGCGACGAAATCGGCGCCGGCCCGCGCCAGCGGCCGCACTTCGTCGGCGTTGGCGGCGTAGCCGATGCAGGGCACTTCGACGATATCCGCCCACCACTGTAGCCGTTCCTCCACCGCGTCGAACGGCGGCCGGTTGCCGCGGCGGTCGGGGTCACCGAACATCACATAGTCGGCGCCGGATTCGGCGGCCAGCATGGCATCATGACGGCTGTGCAGGCCGCCGGCGCCGGCAATGCGCTCGGGCTTGAGCGTCGCCAGCGCGGCGACGAAGGCGTCGATGCCGAAAACATGCGCGCCGTCGGCGCCGGCGCGGCCGACGCTGTCGACGCGGCCGTCGAGCAGGAGCGCAATGTCGCGGCGCTGCACCGCGGCGGCGATCGCCTTGGCGCAGTTGACCAGCGCGCGCTCGTCGGCATCGGCGAGACGCAGCAGCACGGCGGCGACATCGCCGGCGGCAAGCGCGGAGTCGAGAGGGCCGAGCAAAGCCGCGGCATCGTCAACGGGCGGGGTGACCAGATAGAGGCGGGGCGCACTCATCCGCCCCCGCGCAGCGGGGGAGGGGGACCGCGCGGAGCGCGGTGGAGGGGGCGCGGGACTCACAGCATTTCCGTCGCCAGTCGGACGATGGCGTCGGCCGCTTCATCGATACTGCGATTCAACTCCGCCGCAGGAATACGCATCACCGTCACACCGTGTTTCTTGAGCCACGCATCGCGGCGCTCGTCATGCTGCGGCCGTTCGCCCATGTCGTGGCTTATCCCGTCGATCTCAATCGCCAGATTCGCTTTCGCGCAATAGAAATCGAGCACGTAAGGTCCGATCGGATGTTGGCGGCGGAAGATCGGTTGACCTGGGATACGGCGGCGTAAGCGATTCCACAAACGCACCTCCGGCGCAGTGAGTTTACGGCGGAGTTGTCGCGCGTTTCCGACGATCCTCGACGGCGCTCTCATGGTCCTCTGCGCAGACGCCCCCTCCACCATGCTTCGCATGGTCCCCCTCCCCCGCTTCGCGGGGGCGGATGTTTGATCACGCCGCTTTCCGTTCGAGGTCGGCTTGCCATTCGCCGAGCGTGGCGAGGCCGTTCATCATGGCGCGGTGGCCGAAGGCGCGCTGCGCCGCGGCGACGTTCTCCGACTTGCCCGACCAGGCCTTCTGCGGCGCCGCCTGCAGCGCGCGGCCGTATGAGAAGGTGACGCGCCATGGCAGCGTCGCCATCTTGTTGATGGCGTCGAGGTGGGCGGTGGCATCCTCGTCGGACTGGCCGCCGGACAAAAACGCGATGCCGGGCACCGCGGCCGGCACGCAGGCCTTGAGAACGCGCAGCGTCTTCTCGGCGACTTCGGCGACCGAGGCGCGCTGGCCCGACTTCTTGCCGGGCACCGCCATGTTGGGCTTGAGCACCATGCCTTCCAGCGCGACGCGGGCGTAATAGAGCTGCTCGAACACCGTCTTGAGCGTCCACTCGGTGACCTTGCAGCAGCGGTCGATATCGTGGTCGCCGTCCATCAGCACTTCCGGTTCGACGATCGGCACGATGCCCTCGTCCTGGCACAGCGCAGCGTAGCGGGCGAGCGCGTGAGCGTTGGCACTGATGCACTCGTAACTCGGGATGCCCGGACCGATATCGATGACGGCGCGCCACTTGGCGAATTTGGCGCCCAATCCCCGATATTCGATGAGCCGCTGGCGCAGGCCGTCGAGGCCTTCGGTGACGACCTCGCCCGGGCAGTTCGGCAGCGGCTGGGTACCCTTGTCGACCTTGATGCCCGGCAGCACGCCGGCCTTCTCGATGAGCTTGACGAGCGGCGTGCCGTCCTTCGCGTTCTGCCTGATGGTCTCGTCATAAAGAATGACGCCGGAAATATATTTCGACATCGCGTCGGCGGAGCGGAACAGCATTTCGCGGTAATCGCGCCGGGTGTCGGCGGTCGATTCCACGCCCAGCGTATCGAAGCGCTTCTTGATGGTGCCGGTGGATTCGTCGGCCGCCAGGATGCCGCGGCCGGGCGCGACCATCGCCTGCGCGATCGTGTTCAGTGCGGCAAGATTCATGGCGTCCTCCTGAGCGCTTGCGTGTGATCAGTCGCCCTTCGAGGCTCGCTTCGCTCGCACCTCAGGGTGACGGAACAAGGTCATCATCCAAATTCTGCTTTTACTGTGAACCACTCTAACGGCGTATTGCAGCGGCAAGTTGCGCGACCTTGAGAACCTCGACGCCCGGCAGCGTCTTGCCCTCGAGCCATTCGAGGAAAGCGCCGCCGGCGGTGGACACATAGGTGAAGCGGTCGGTCACGGCGGCGAGGTTGAGCGCCGCCATGGTATCGCCGCCCCCGGCAATGCTGACAAGCTTGCCGGCGCCGGTGAGTTCCGCGGCCGCCTCGGCGACCTCCACCGTGCCGGTGTCGAACGGCTCATGCTCGAAGGCGCCGAACGGCCCGTTCCACACCAGGGTTTTCGACCGCGCCAGAACCGAGACCGCCCGCTCGATGCTGCGCGGCCCGATGTCGAGAATCATGTCGGCCGCCCCGACCTCGTCCACCGCCACGACCCGCGACGGCACGTGGGCGGCGAATTTCTGCGCCACCACGGCGTCGACCGGCAGCACGATGTCGCGATGCAGCGCTCTGGCCTTGGCGAGGATGTCGCGCGCGGTCGCCACCAGATCGGGCTCGCACAGCGACTTGCCGACCGGCTTGCCCTGGGCGGCGAGGAAGGTGTTGGCCATGCCGCCGCCGATGATCAGGGTCTCGACGTGGGTGAGCAGGTTGCCGAGCAGATCGAGCTTGGTCGAGATCTTGGCGCCGCCGACGATGGCGGCGACCGGCCGCTCCGGCGCATGCAGCGCCTTCTCGAGCGCTTCCAGCTCCTCCTGCATGGCGCGCCCGGCATAGGCCGGAAGGAGGTGCGCGATCGCCTCGACCGAGGCATGGGCGCGGTGCGCCACCGAGAACGCGTCGTCGACATAGAGGTCGCCGAGCCGGGCCAGCGCTGCGGCAAAGTCCGGGTCGTTTGTGGTCTCGCCCTTATGGAAGCGGGTGTTTTCCAGGCACAGGATGTCGCCGGGCTGCATGGCGGCGACGGCCTTCTCGGCGAGTTCGCCGACGCAATCCGCCGCGAAGGCAATGGGCCGCTTGAGGATGCGCGCCACCGCGGCGGCGACCGGCTTGAGCGACTCGCCCGGGTCGCGGCCCTTCGGCCGGCCGTAATGCGATAGTAAAATGACCTTGCCGCCGCGGTCGGCGAGCTCGACGATGGTCGGGGTGTTGCGCTCGATGCGGGAGACGTCGGCCACCTGGCCGTCATGCATCGGCACGTTGAGATCGACGCGCAGCAGCACGCGCCGACCTTTGACGTCGGCTTCGTCGAGGCTGCGGAAGGTCTTCATTGAGTTGGGGACGAAGCTGCTGGGGACCTTGGGGGCGAATTACTACTTGGGGACGAAGCGGATAGCCGAGGCGACAATGGCCGCACCGGCGCCCCACGTGGCGATCAGCGCGATAAGAAGCTGCAGCCAAGTGGGCGATTGGGAAGCTCTGCCTCTGAGTTCGGCCACCCCGTCGATGAGTTTGTCGACCTTACCCTCGATGCTGCGGAGTGAGGCTTTGACGTCAGTCATATCTTCTTCCACGCGTTCCACGCGCCGTTCCAGCGAATTCCATTTTTCATTCTCGGCTGGATCGAGCATCGCGACCTCGTCGACCAAGCCGTATCCTATCCATAAACGCTCCCGCCCGCGAGATCAGCCGAGCTTACCCATCGCCACCGCGGTGTCGATCATGCGATTGGAGAAGCCCCATTCGTTGTCGTACCAGGACATGACGCGCACCAGGGTGCCGTCCACCACCTTGGTCTGGTCCATGTGGAAGACCGAGGAATGCGGGTCGTGGTTGAAGTCAGAGGAGACGTTGGGCGCGTCGGTGTAGCCGAGGATGCCCTTGAGCTCTTGCCCGGCGGCGCGCCTGACCGCGGCGTTGATCTCGTCCTTCGAGGTGGCGCGCTTGGCGATGAACTTGAAGTCGATCACCGAGACGTTCGGCGTCGGCACCCGGATGGCGACACCGTCGAGCCGGCCGGCGAGCTCGGGCAAAACCAGGCCGACGGCCTTGGCGGCGCCGGTCGAGGTCGGGATGATGTTGAGCGCCGCGGCGCGCGCCCGGTAGAGGTCCTTGTGCACCTGGTCGAGCGACGGCTGGTCGTTGGTGTAGGAGTGCACGGTGGTCATGAAGCCCTTGTCGATGCCGACGGCGTCGTTGAGCACCTTGACCACCGGGACCAGGCAATTGGTGGTGCACGAGGCGTTGGAGACCACGGTGTGGTCCTTGGCGAGCTTGTCGTGGTTGACGCCATAGACCACGGTGAGATCGACGCCGTCGGCCGGCGCCGAGACCAGCACGCGCCTGGCGCCGGCCCGCAGATGCGCCGCGGCTTTGTCCTTCGACGTGAAGATGCCGGTGCATTCCAGCGCGACGTCGATGTCGAGCTCCCGCCACGGCAGTGTCGCCGGGTCCCTGATGGCGGTGACCTTGATGGCGCCGTTGCCGCAGCTGATGGTGTCGCCACTGACCGTGACCTCGCCGGGAAAGCGGCCGTGCACGGAATCGTAGCGCAGCAGGTGCGCGTTGGTCTCGACCGGCGCCAGATCGTTGATGGCGATGACCGCGATGTCGTGGCGGCCGGCCTCGACGATCGCCCGCAAGACGTTGCGGCCGATGCGGCCGAACCCATTGATGGCAACGCGTACCGACATGTTGTTCGCTCCCGGACTTGCCTTGCTGCCGCATAACGGCCGTGCGAGCCGCTGCGGCATCGTTTATGTATGTATTCTATCGAATTACGGCTTGCGCAATCGCGCCAGGGCCGCCTCCGCCACCTTGGCGGCGGTAATTCCGAAGTGTTGGTAAAGCTCCTGGTAGGGCCCGCTGGCGCCGAACCCGGTCATGCCGACAAAAGTTCCGTCCGAGCCGATGATGGCGTCCCAGCCTTGGCGGATGCCGGCTTCGACCGCGATATTGACGCGCGCGCCGCCGATGACCGCGGCGCGCTTGTCGTCCGGCGCGGCGAGCAGGAGTTCGCAGCACGGCACCGACACCACCCGCGCCGAGATCTTGTGCTCGGCGAGGAGTTTTTTGGCCTCGGCGGCGATCGCCACCTCCGAGCCGGTGGCGAACAGTGACACCACGGCGGAGTCATCCTCGGCAGCGGCCAACTCGTAGGCGCCGAGCGCGCAGCGATTGTGCTCGTCAAAGCCCTGGCGCAGCTGCGGCAGGTTCTGCCGCGTCAGCGCCAGCACGCTCGGGCCGTTGTTGCTCTCCAGCGCCAGCTGCCAGCACTCGAGCGTTTCGACCGCGTCGCACGGCCGAAACACTTTGAGGTTGGGGATGGCGCGCAGCGCCGCGAGTTGCTCGACCGGCTGGTGGGTCGGTCCGTCTTCGCCGAGCCCGATCGAATCGTGGGTCATCACCAGGATGACGCGCTGGCCCATCAGTGCGGCAAGCCGAATGGCCGGCCGGCAATAGTCGGAAAACACCAGGAACGTGCCCGAGTAGGGGATGACGCCGCCATGCAGCGCCATGCCGTTCATGGCCGCCGCCATGCCATGCTCGCGCACGCCGTAATGGATGAAGCGGCCGCCATAGTCCGCGGCGTCGAGCACTGTCATGCCTTTGGGACGGGTGTTGTTCGAGCCGGTGAGATCGGCTGAGCCGCCGATCATTTCGGGCAGCGCCGCGGTCAGCGGGCCGAGCGCGGCTTCCGACGCCGAGCGGGTGGCGATCGCCTTCGGCGCCTGCGCCAGCTTCGCTTTCACCGCGCGCACCTCGGCGGCGAACATGGCGTTGAGCTCGCCGCGCATGCGGCGCTCGAACTCGGCGTGGTGCTGCGGATCGCTGGCGGCAAGGCGCGCTTGCCAGGCGAGCCGCGCCGGGCGGCCGCGCGCGCCGGCGGCGCGCCACTGTTCGCCGATCGCGGCCGGAATCTCGAAAGCCGGCGCGCTCCAGCCCAGGCGCTGCCGGGCCGCGGCGATCTCGTCGGCGCCGAGCGGAGAGCCGTGGGCTTTTGCGGTGCCGCCCTTGGTCGGCGCGCCGAAGCCGATCGTGGTGCGGCAGGCGATCAGCGACGGCCGGTCGGATTGTTGCGCCGCCGCGATGGCGGCGGCAATCGCCGCCGGATCGTGGCCGTCGATGCGGCGCGCCGCCCAGCCGGCGGCTTCGAAGCGCTTCACCTGGTCGACCGAGTTGGCCAGCGTCAGCGGGCCGTCGATCGAAATGCCGTTGTCGTCATACAGCACGATCAGCTTGTTGAGTTTGAGATGGCCGGCGAGCGCGCTCGCTTCCTGGCTGATGCCTTCCATCAGGTCGCCGTCGGAGGCGAGCACGTAGGTGCGGTGATCGACGAAATCGTCGCCGAATGTCGCGGCGAGGTGGCGCTCGGCGATCGCCATGCCGACGGCGTTGCCGAGGCCCTGGCCGAGCGGGCCGGTCGTGGTCTCGACGCCCGGGGTGTGGCCGTGCTCGGGATGGCCGGGGGTGAGCGAGCCGAGCTGGCGGAAGCGCTTGATCTCCGCGATGGTCATCCGCTCGTAGCCGAGCAGATAAAACAGCGCGTAGAGCAGCATCGAGCCGTGGCCGGCCGACAGCACGAAGCGGTCGCGGTCCGGCCACGCCGGATCGGCGGCGTCGAACTTCAGAAAGCGGGTGAACAGCACGGTGGCGATATCGGCCGCGCCCATCGGCAGGCCCGGATGGCCGGACTGCGCCTGCTCGACCGCGTCCATCGCCAGCGCGCGGATGGCGTTGGCCATGCGGTCGTGCTCGGCGCGCGCGTCCGGGCCGCCGGACGGAAAGCGGGAGTCCTGAGCGGGCGCTGCACTCGCCGCGAGAAGACGTTCCGGCATCGTCATGAATGTGGCCAAGCGCGGCGTCACCAACAGCGGCCGCGGTCACGGGAACGGGCCGCGGACAGATAGCATGGGAGCGGGTCGAGTCAATTGCGCGGCGGGGTGGCGCAGCGGTCATGCACAGGCACGAATGCAAAAGCCGCGTTAGGCGTTGACGCTCCAGCTCGACGCGACGTAAGGTTCCTTTCGTAAATGGTTGCCGTCGCACGGTTTTCGCTACTGTTCGAAGACGCGGATAGGCCCATGAGCGTAAGCGATTCGATCGACCATGCGAGCCGCCGCCTGACGCTGGCGCTCGATGCGCTGGAGGCGGCGGCCGAGCGCCGCGAGCACGCCGACCGCACCGAGGACGTGCTCGCCGATCAGGTTCATGCGCTCGGCACCGACCGGGCGCGGATGGCCGGCGAGCTCGATGCCGCCGCCTCCCGCACCCGCGTGCTGGAAACCGCCAACCGCGAGGTCGCGCGCCGCATCGATCATGCGATCGAGGCGATCCGCGGCGTGCTGGTGAAGGGAAGCCAAGCGGCCGAAGGCTAAGCGATGTCCCGAGTCAAGATGTTCCAGGTCTAACGCATGTCCCAGGTGAGCGTCACCATCAACGGCCGCCAGTTCCGCATGGCCTGCGAAGACGGTCAGGAAGGCCACCTGATGAATCTGGCGCGCGAGCTCGATGCGCGCATCGAAGGCCTCAAGACCAAATTCGGCGAGATCGGCGACACCCGCCTCACGGTGATGGCGGCGCTGACCATCGCCGACGCGCTGTCCGAGACCGGGCAGCGCATCCGCAGACTCGAGGATGAAATCGCCGCCATCCAGGACGCCCGCGCGCTCGACGCCGACCGCACCCGGGCCGAGCAGGCCGAGGTCGCCGCCGCGCTCGCGGCAGCCGCCGAGCGCATCGAGACCATCACCAAGAAGCTCAACGCCACCATCGGCCCCGGCATCGCCATGGGTTGATCAAACCTCTCCCCGCACGCGGGGAGAGGTCGAGCGAAGCGAGGGTGAGGGGGCCTCTCAGCGATTCTGAGCTTTGCCGGAATTCTCAGGCTGGCGGAGAGGCCCCTCATCGCATCCTTCTCCCCGCGCGCGGGGAGAAGGCGAGCAAGCGGCGCGTCCCGTACTAATTCGGCGCGGCCGGCAATTTGGCGAACGCTGCGTCGAGGTCGACGGTCACCGGCACCTTGTCGTCCAGATCGCCGGGCCCTTTCCAGGTGCTGGCGACCACGCTGTGCGGTCCGGAGAACTGGAATTGCGCGGCGATGGTCGGGCCGCCGTCGATCATGTCGCTGAAGCTCGCGATGGTGTTTCGCTTCACGCTGTAGACTTTGACCGGATACGACCACGGCGAATGGCCGCCCGACGACATCATGCTGAAGACGAAGTACTGCGAGTCCGGCGACCACTGCGCGACGGCGACGTAATAACCATCGGTGCCGCGCGGCGAGGCGTAATCCTGCGACGTCAGTGTGTCGCCCTTCGCGGACCGGAATACGACGCGACTTTCCATGTCGGGCGTGGCGTAGAGCGTGACGTCCGAGGGATAGACCACCGCATGGGTCGCCTTGTCGGGCGCGACGAAGATCTGGACGGCAAAGCTCTGGCAGCTCGTCTCCGGCCGCGGCGTCGAGAGCAGCTGGTGACCGCTGCACGGCTCGGCGGCGAGACCATAGCCCGGCCGCAACAGCGCCGCTGCCATGGCGAGGGATGCCGCAAGCAATGTTGTAAATCGTCGATGGAAGACCATGAGATTGCTCCGAGATCGAACAGAATTGCCGCCTTGGACCTGGGCCGCGGCGATGGTGCGACTGACGAACTGCGTTCCTTGTCCCCGGCGGGGAGAAGGTCAGGATGACGGGGCCGCTCCGGGGCGAGCGAGCGGCGCGATGGAGATCAAGTAGCATCGGGCTTCGCGGTGCACTACATTGCCTAAGCGGGGCTGCGCGGTGCGTAGGAGACAATTCTCCGGGGCCTTACGATCCTGAAGGGAGCTGTCCCTGGCCGAGCTCCTGGGTTCGGTCACATGGCGCCCACCTACTTATGTAGGTTCCCGGGATCAGCGCTCTTACGGCCAACGCGGCTCCGCGCTCTCTTATTCCGTCACCCTGAGGTGCTCGGCCGAAGGCCGGGCCTCGAAGGGCGACGGCGGCATCCAGGCCGGCTGTTGCCGACTTGGATAATTAAAAATGCCGAAATCGGCCATGCCGATTTCGGTTGGCGCCTCGGCCGTATCCTTCGAGGCCCGCGCTCCGCGCGGGCACCTCTGGATGACGGATTGAGTGTGGAACCTATTTCAGATCTGAAGGCCAAACTCCGCACCGCCGCCGCGGCGCGCCGCGACGCACTGCCGGCGGCGGCGCGCCAGGCGGCTGCGGAGGCGATCGCCGCGCGGGACTTTCCGCTTGCCATCGGGCCCGGCACCATCGTTTCCGGCTTCATGCCGCTTGCGAGCGAGATCAATCCGCTGCCGCTGATGAAAAAGCTCGCGGCGCAGGGCGCGCGCCTGGCGCTGCCGGTTGTCGCCGGACGCGGTCAGCCGCTCACGATGCGGGCGTGGGCTTGGGGCGAGCCGCTCAATGCCGGCGTCTGGGGCATCCGCGAACCGAAGCCGGAAGCCCCCGAGGTCGAGCCGGACATGCTCCTGGTGCCGCTCCTGGCCTTCGATCGCGCCGGCTACCGGCTCGGCTATGGCGGCGGCTATTACGATCGCACCATCGGCAGGCTGCGCGCCAACAAGCCGGTGACCGCGGTCGGGATTGGCTTCGCCGCCCAGGAGGTTCCCCAGGTTCCCATTTCGCCCCGCGACGCGCGGCTCGATCTCGTGCTAACCGAGCGCGAGACGATCGATTTCCGAGTCGGTTGAGCATGCGCGTTCTTTTCGTCGGCGACGTGGTCGGCCGCAGCGGGCGGACCATCGTCTATGAGCGCCTGCCGGCACTTGTCCGCGACTGGAAGCTCGATCTGGTCGTGGTCAACGGCGAGAATGCCGCCGGCGGCTTCGGCATCACCGAGGTGATCTACCGCGAACTGCTCGACGCCGGCGCCGACGCGGTCACGCTCGGCAATCATGCCTGGGACCAGAAGGAGGCGCTGGTCTTCATCGAGCGGGCGCCGCGGCTCATCCGCCCGATCAACTACCCGCCCGGCACGCCGGGCCGCGGCGCGGCCATGATCGAGGCCAAGAACGGCGCGCGGGCGCTCGTTGTCAACGCCATGGGGCGCATTTTCATGGAGGCGCTCGACGATCCGTTCGCCGCCATCGAGCACGAGCTGGCGGCGTGTCCGCTGCACGCCGCCGCCGACGTCATCGTCATCGATTTTCACGGCGAGGCGACCAGCGAGAAACAGGCGATGGGCTATCTCTGCGACGGCCGCGTCAGCCTCGTGGTCGGCACCCACACCCATGTGCCGACCGCCGATCTGCGCATTCTGGCCGGCGGCACCGCCTTCATGAGCGACGTCGGCATGACCGGCGATTTCAATTCGGTGATCGGTATGGCCAAGGAGGAGCCGCTGCAGCGCTTCGTGCGGCGGATTTCGTCGGCCCGCTTCGAGCCGGCGTCCGGCCCGGCGACACTGTGCGCCGTCGCGGTCGAAACCGACCCGGCGACGGGGCTGGCGAGCCGCGTCGGCGCGGTGCGGCTGGGCGGGTGTTTGGAGGAGGCGAGGCCTGGGTTTTGGGATGAGTCAAAATAGCGGCTGCTCTGCAGCAGCTAATAACCCTTATATCGCACGGTGGCATTGAAGCGCAGAGAGAAATTGAACTCAAGGATGCTCTTGGCACCGCCGGAGGCGGCGGCCCTTCGGGCCGTCCTTGACTTCAATTTCTCTCTGCGCTGCGGTTGGGCGTGCAATTTAAGGATGGTCCCGCCCGCATGACGGCCGATCGGAACAGACGGGGCCTCACCTTTATTTCTGCCTCGCGCCGTCTTATAGGGCGTCATTGCGAGGAGCGCAGTGACGAAGCAATCCAGCCTTGCGGCACGACTGGGTTGCTTCGCTGCGCTCGCAACGACGACAACGGAAGACCCGTATGGCCGGACATTCGCAGTTCAAGAACATCATGCACCGCAAGGGGCGGCAGGACGCGCAGAAATCCAAGCTGTTCGGCAAGCTCGCCCGCGAGATCACCGTCTCGGCCAAGCTCGGCACGCCCGATCCGGCGATGAACCCGCGGCTGCGCGCCGCCGTGCTGGCGGCCCGCGCCGAGAACATGCCCAAGGACAATATCGACCGCGCCATCAAGAAGGCGTTGGGCGGCGATGCCGAAAGCTACGAGGAAATCCGCTACGAGGGTTACGGGCCGGGCGGCGTCGCGGTGATCGTCGAGGTGTTGACCGACAACCGCAACCGCACCGCCGGCGAGGTGCGCGCGACTTTCACCAAGAGCGGCGGCAATCTGGCCGAGACCGGCGCGGTCTCCTTCATGTTCGATCATGTCGGCGTCATCGAATACGACGCCGCCGTGGCAAGCGGCGAGGCGATGTTCGAAGCGGCGCTGGAAGCCGGCGCCGACGACGTGGTGTCGAGCGAGAACGGCCACGAGGTCTACGCCGCGCCGGATCGTTTCGGCTCGGTCGCCAAGGCGCTGAAATCAAAATTCGGCGAGCCGCGCAAGGCCGCGCTGGTGTGGCGGCCGCAGAACACGATCGCGATCGACGACGAGCAGGGCGAGAAGGTGCTCAGGCTGATCGACAGTTTGAACGACAGCGACGACGTGCAGAACGTCTACGCCAATTTCGAGGTCTCCGACGCGCTGGTCGCCAAGATGAGCGCGTGAGCCGGGGCGGCGGCGCAGC
>CAVOUR010000007.1:0-288250 GCA_963699665.1 uncultured Alphaproteobacteria bacterium | reverse complement strand
ACACCGTCTCGTAGAAGCGGCTGGCCTCGTCGATATTCGTGGCGACAAGCTCGATGCTGCGCACGCCACGCACCAGGCATTCCGGCATCGTGTGTTTTCCCGTTAGCCGCCGCAGCTTGCCACGATCGCACGCGGCGCCAAAGTCCTTCGCTATTCCGGCAGCCCGGCGGCGTCGAGCGCCGCGCCGAGCGCGGCGGCCAGCGCCGGCGCGCAATCGACCCCGGCAAATTGCCGGCTGTAGCGGAATGCCGGCTGCAATTCCAGAACGCGCGCCGCCGCCGCCCCGGCTTGCTTGAGCCGCCCGAGCTTCGCCAGCGGCGCCGCCAGCAACATGTAGGAATGCTGTGGCCGGGATTGGATTGGACGGCCTTGTAGGCGGCGTCGGCCGCCGCCTCGTAGCGGCCGCGGTGGAAATGCCCGAGCATGAACGCGTGGAACGCGGCGAAGGTCCAGGGATCGAACGGGCTCAGCCGCATCGCCCGCTCCGCCCAATCGATCGCCCGCTCGGCTTCTCCGGTCCAGCCGAGGATGACGCTGCCGAGGATATAGGTGAGCGCGGTCGACGGACTGAGCGCGAGCGCCGCCTCGAATGCGGCGAACGCCGCGGCCCGGTCGTGGCCGTCCATGCCGATGGAGAATCCGGCGAACGTCAGGGCGAGCGCATCGTCCTGGCCGTACGCGATCGCGGCCTGCGCGTGGCGGATCGAGGCCGCCCTGTCGTCGTCGCGCAGCCCGGCGCGCAGGAAGCGATTGTGACGGCCCATCGCGGCAAAGCCGTGCGCCAGCGCATAGCTCGGATCGAGCGCGAGGGCGCGTTCCAGGAGCACCAGCGCCGTTGCCGAACGCTCCGGCATTCCGGAATAGATGTCGGGCTGGGCCTGCAAGACCAGATCATAGGCGTCGAGACTGTCCGGCCGCTTACGCTTGACGCGCCCGACCTCGGCCTGCCGCAAGCTCGGCTCGATCGCGCCCACGACCGCGAGCGCGATTTCGTCCTGGAGGGCGAAAATATCGTCGAGCCGGCGCTCATGGCGTTCCGCCCACTGCGCTCCGCTCGCCGCATCGATGAGCTGCACGTTGATGCGTACGCGGTCGGCCGCCTTGCGCACGCTGCCTTCGAGCACATAGCGCACGCCGAGCTCGCGGCCGACCTGCTTCACGTCGACGGCGCGGTTCTTGTACTGAAGGTCGAATTGCGGGCGATGACGAACAGCCACTTGATGCGCGACAAGGCGGTGATGATGTCGTCGACCATGCCGTCGGTGAAATAGCCTTGCTCCGGGTCGCCGCTCAGATTGGCAAACGGCAGCACCGCCAGCGACGGCTTGTCCGGCGGGATCAGCGCCGGCGATCCCGGCGCGGCCGCTTCGGCGCCCGTTTCGCTCTTAGCGACCGCCGGCCCGACATAGCGGTAGCCGCGCCGCGGCAACGTCTCTATCCAGTCGCCGACCCCGGCGCTTTCCGCAAAGAGCCGGCGCAAGGCGGCAATCTGAACCGTCAGGTTGCTGTCCTCGACCGCAAGTCCCGGCCAGGCGGCCGCGATCAGCGCCTCCTTGGCAACCGGGCTACCGGCGCGCTCCAGCAGCAGCCGCAGCAGCGCGACCGCGCGCCGGCCCAGCATCGTGGGCTCGGCATCGCGAAACAGGATGCCGGCGTCGAGGTCGAGGCCGAACCGGCCGAATTGGTAGATCGTCGCCATCGCTCGAGTGCGCGCCCTTCGCGAATATTTTGCAACATTTTCGGATCGGATTCACGACCTGCGCGAACGGCGGGCTCATGGTGCCGCGATTGCCGCGCGCAACGCGGCGCCAGACCGCGGAGGAGCATCATGGACGCAAAGACGAACGCAAAAGCCGTCATTCGCATGCCGGGCGAGGCCGAGGGCGTCGTGCTGGCCGGCCAGCCATTGGCGTTCCTGGTGACCGGAGCCGACACCAAGCACACGTCCATGTTCGACTGGACGCTGCCGGCCGGCTTCTCGACCGGGCTGCACGTCCATCGCGTGCAGGAAGAAACCTTCTACGTGCTGGAAGGCGAGTGCACGTGGCAGATCGGCGACCGAGGAGTCCGCGCCGTGCCTGGAACCTACGTCTTCATTCCGCCGGGTGTGCCGCACAACATCGCCAATGCGGGCGACAAGCCGGCCCGGGTGATCATGACCGTATCGCCGCCCGGCCATGAGCGTTATTTCGAAGAGCTGGCGCGCGTGGTCGCGCGCGGCGGCCCGCCGGATGCCAAGGTCATCGCCGAGCTGAGAAGCCGCTACGATACCGATCAGCTGTCGGCGCTGCAAAACTGACTGGCGTGATCGACCGCTTGAAACTACCCGCCGCTCTGGCGCGACACCCGGGCGACCAGCTCATCGGCGCGCGACAGGAAGCGCTTGAGCAGCGGCGCGGTGTTCGACCTGTTGTAGCCCATGACCAGCTCGATGGTCGGCGCCTCACCCTGCAACGGCCGAACGACGACCGCGGCGGAGAGCAAATTCTTGGCGTACAGCGGCAGCAAAGTGATGCCGCCGGTGGAGGCGACGAGCGACATGGCCGACGATAAATTCTCGGCGTCATAGGCCGGCCGCAGCACGATGCCGGCTTTCGCCGCATAGGCATCGATGACGGACTTGAGCACCGGCGCGGCGCGGGTCGGCGCGATGTAGGTCTCGCCGGCGATGTCGTGCGGCCGAATGTCCTTTCTGGCCGCGAGGCGATGGCCGGTCGGCAGCACGGCGACCAGCGGCTCCTTGATCAGAAACCGAAAAGCCAGCCCCGGCGCGAGCGCCTCGCGGCGCAGAAACGCCACGTCCACCTTGCCGCGCATCAGCGCGCCGGCGAGCTCGGGCGACGATTGGCTGGACAGCGTGATCTCGATGCCGGGGGCTTCCTCGCGCAGGATGCGCAGCGCTTCCGGCAGCCACACCACTTCGTGCCCGGTGAGAAAGCCGATGACGAAAGCCCTGTCGGGCTGCGCGGCACGCCGCGCGGCTTCAGCCGGCGGCCTCGACCTGAACGAGCGCCAGCCGCGCGTGGTCGAGAAAGACCCGGCCGGCGGCCGTGAGCTCGATGCCGCGCGCGCCGCGTTGCAAGAGCTTGACCCCGACCTCAAGCTCGAGGTCGCGGATCTGCCGGCTCAGCGACGGCTGCGCCGTATGCAGCCGCCGCTCGGCCGCATGGGTGAGGCTGCCCTCCTCCGCCACCGCAATGAAATACCGCAGATGACGGAGCTCCACAGTGGTCGTGCTTCCATGCTTTGAAAGTATGGCCTGATCATACAAAGTCTTGGCACGACGGGCAACCGATGCAGACATCCATGCCCAGGGACGATGTCTTGGGCCGTTGCCCGATGCCAAAGGAGCCTGCCATGACCACCAGCCTCGCCAACAAGACCGCTCTCGTCACCGGCGCGTCGCGCGGAATGGGTCGCGCCACCGCGCTGGCGCTCGCCACCGCCGGCGCCCGCGTCATCGTCCACTACGGCCGCAATGCCGACGAGGCGAAGGCCGTGGTCGATCAGATCCGCGCCGCCGGCGGCCGCGCCGATGCGGTCGCCGCCGATCTCGCCGCGCCCGACGGGGCCCATGCGCTGGCCGCCCAGGTGCGCAACCTGATCGGCAGCCGGCTCGACATTCTCGTGTCCAATGCCGGGATCTCGAACGCGACGCCTTTCGAAGCCATGACGGTGAAGGACTTCGACAGCCTGTTCGCGGTCAATGTCCGCGCCCCCTACTTCCTGGTGCAGCAACTGCTGCCGATCCTGGGTGACGGCAGCGCCATCGTGTTGGTGTCTTCGCTCGGGGCGCGCGCCGCGGTCGGCAGCCTGTCGGCCTATGCCAGCACCAAGGGCGCCATCAACACGCTGGTCAAATATTTCGCCGCCGCACTCGGCGCCCGCGGCATCCGCGTCAACGCCGTCGCGCCGGGCGTCATCGACACCGACATGTCAAGCTTCACCAAGAGCGAAGACGGCCGCGCGGCGGTGATGGCGATGCAGACGCTCAAACGGATCGGCGCGCCGGCGGACGTGGCTTCGGTGATCGCGTTTCTCGCCTCCGACGAGGCCCGCTGGATCACCGGCGACATCATCGCGGTCGACGGCGGCTCCAAGCTGTGAGCCGGCCGGCGGCGGTCAGAGCAGGCTCAGCACATGCCACCATGCGGGGAGCGTCAGGAACGACAGCGGAATCCCGACGCCGACCATCAGCGTCAGGAGCGGCGGGTCAAGCTCGTGATCCATGGCGACGATGCTGGCGCCGATCATCGGTCCCATCGCCGCTTCGAACACGGTGACGCTGAGCACCTGCCAGTCGGAGCGCAACAGGCCGGCAAACAGCAAAAGGATCAGCGCCGGGGCGATCACGAGCTTGAAGAGGAGCCCGACGGCCAGCGCCGACGCCTTGCCGCGCACGTGGCTCAATTGCAGCTGGTAGCCGACCGAGACCAGCGCGATCGGCACCAGCGTCGCGCCGAGGCGCTTGAGCAGGTCGTCGAGCCAGATCGGGTATTGCAACGGCATCAGCAGCAGCGCCAGCACGAACGCCTGAAACGGCACGAACAGGACGATCCTGCGCAGCACCGCCCTGGCATCGACGTTGCGGCCGGAGGAATAGAGCGAGGCCACCAGGATGCCGAGGGTCGAGAGCACGAAATATGACCCGAGCTGGTCGATCAGTATGCCGAGGCCGAGAAACTGCGGGCCATAGAACGTCTCGATCATCGGCAGGCCGACGAACGACGTGTTCGCCATCCCGCCGGTCAGGGTGAGCGCCCCGGTGGTGGCGCGGGAGAAGCCGAGCGCCTTCGCGACCAGCCAGAAGAAGCCGCAGCCGATCCCGAACATGACCCAGGCCATCAAGGCGGGCAGGATCAGGCTGGTCTGCAGCTGCAGGCCGTGCACATAGGTCAGGGTCAGCGCCGGAAGCGAAATGTGGACCACAAAGCCGTTGAGCGACGCGGCGGCGTTGTCGGGCAATCGCTCCGAACGGCGCAACACCATGCCGAGAAGAAAGCAGGCTCCCAGAAGCAGGTAGTTGCTCATCGAACCGCCCTTGTGTGCGCTCCGGCCGGCAACATCAGTGGGCTAGGGGGAATACTATAGCGGCGAATCCGAGAATTGGATAAGACAAGCGGGCGTGCAGGGCATTAATGAAATCCTGGTGAGAGCCGCCAAAAAAAGACCTTGGGTATGCCGGCAGATACGATCGCTTCAACGGACCTGGACTCCGCCATTGCGAGTTTCCGCGCCAGCGGGTCGCGCACCGGCGAGACGCTGTTGCTGCCCAACTGGCGCGACGAGGACTGGAAGCAGGTGTTCCGGTTCACCAGCATCCGCAGCGTCAAGGCCGGCGAAGCGCTGATACGGCGCGGCGAGCCTGACCGGACGCTCTACTTCGTGCTGCATGGCGAGCTTGAGGTCATCGTGCAATCGGGCGACGGGCTCAGCATGGGTCGCGTGGCTCTGGTCGGGGCGGGCTCGGTGCTGGGCGAGCTGGCGTTTTTCGACGGCGGTCCCCGCTCCGCCGGCGCCTGGGCGGTGGACGATTGCGACGCTGCGGCGATGACGCCCGATCAGTACGCCGCCTTCGAGCAGAGCAGCCCGGCGCTGGCGCGGGAACTCATCTTCGCGCTCGGCCGGATTCTCGCGACCCGGCTGCGCCGGACGAATGCGCGCGTCGTGCGGTGAGTTCCGGCAGGTCGCAGCGCGATCGCCGTGACGCGACGCACGGCGGCGGCGGTCGGAGCTAGCTGCCGAGCAGCTTTTTCACCTGCGCGCCGGCTTTGGAAAAATCCATCCGGCCGGAGAAGCGCTGCTTGAGCGCCGCCATGGTGCGGCCCATGTCCTTGATGGTCTCGGCTTCGAGTTCCTTGATCAGCGTCGAGATCGCGTGTGCGGCCTCGACGTCGGACATCTTCTTGGGCAGGTAGGCCGATATGATCTCGATCTCCTCGCGCTCCTGGGCGGCGAGCTCGGCGCGGCCGGCCTTTTCGTAGATGTCGAGGGACTCCTGGCGCTGCTTGATCATCTTGGCCATGACGTCGAGAATCTCGGCGTCGCTGAGTGTCGAGCGCTCGGCGCCGCTGGTCTCGCGCTGCAGGACGCCGGCATTGATCATGCGCAGCGTCGAGACGCGGCGCGCCTGGCCGGCTTTCATCGCTGCCTTCAGCGCGTTGTTGATATCGTCGCGCAACACGGCTATGGCCTCTCGCTATCCACGCCAACGGCGCCCGGCTTGTTGCGGCCGGCGGGCGGGAGCAACATGTAGGCCGTTGCCGATGCAGACACAACCGCAGACCAAGAGCCTTTGGGACGAGCCCAAGCCGACGGCGCTCCTCGTGCTGGCCGACGGCACCGTGCTCGAGGGCATCGGCTTCGGCGCGACCGGCCATGCCGCCGGCGAGGTCTGCTTCAACACCGCGATGACCGGCTATCAGGAGGTGCTGACCGATCCGTCCTATGCGGGGCAGATCATCACCTTCACGTTTCCGCATATCGGCAATGTCGGCACCAACGAGGACGACATCGAAACCGTCAATCTGGCGGCGACGCCGGGCGCGCGCGGCGTCGTGCTGCATGCCGCGATCACAGCGCCGTCGAACTATCGCGCCACCCGCCATCTCGACGCCTGGCTGACAAGCCGCGGCGTCATCGGGCTCGCCGGCCTCGACACCCGCGCGCTCACCGCGCGCATCCGCCAACACGGCATGCCGAACGCGGTGATCGCCCACGAGCCGTCGGGCGATTTCGACGTCGCGGCGCTCAAGCGCGCGGCAAAGGCGTGGCCGGGGCTGCTCGGCATGGATCTGGTGCCGATGGTGACGACGGCGCAGCGCTTCACCTGGAGCGAAACGCCGTGGCGCTGGGGCGAAGGTTACGGGGAGCTGGATCAGGCCAAGTTTCACGTCGTCGCCATCGACTACGGCATCAAGCGCAACATCCTGCGCCAGCTTGCCGGCAATGCCTGCCGGGTCACCGTGGTGCCGGCGCAGACTTCGGCGCAGGATATCCTGGCGCTCGAGCCGGACGGCATTTTTCTGTCCAACGGACCGGGCGATCCGGCGGCGACCGGCGCCTACGCGGTGCCGGTGCTGCGGACGCTGATCGAGAAAAAACCGGTGTTCGGCATCTGCCTCGGCCACCAGATGCTCGGCATCGCGCTCGGCGCCAAGACCATGAAAATGCATCAGGGCCATCACGGCGCCAACCACCCGGTGAAAGACCTCGCCACCGGCAAGGTCGAGATCACCTCGATGAACCACGGCTTCGCCGTCGACCGCGCGAGCCTGCCGGACAATGCCGTCGAGACCCACGTGTCGCTGTTCGACGGCTCCAATTGCGGACTGGCGCTCAAGGACCGGCCGGTATTCTCGGTGCAGTACCATCCCGAAGCATCGCCCGGCCCGCGCGACAGCCATTATCTGTTCGAGCGGTTCGTCGCGGCGATGCGGGCGTCCAGGTGACGCCCAAGTAAAGCCCAAGTAACGCCAGCGTCGTAGCCGAAGCGTCATCGCGAACCGGACCGATCGAATTCCCGGCCCCTCACGGCGAGCCGCATGGGAACCTGCGCCGCGGTCCCGTGCTTGTTCCGGGTTGAAAGATTCCGCAACCCGATCCCGTCAGGGCGCTGTCGCGTTACGACTCTCGGGCGGCCCTGCGGCGAGGTCGAAGTCCATGCGCACGGCAACCAGGAACGCAGCGCCGGCCACCTACGTGTTCGCCGATGACGGCCGGATTCCCAACAATCCCACCTTGCCGCTCCTGCTCTACCGCGGCGTCATCGATCTGGCCGGCGCGCCCGACCCCGAAAAGCGCATCGAGCAGACCTTCGCGGCGAACAGCTGGGGCAACATGTGGCGCAACGGCATTTATCCGTATGTGCATTATCATTCGATGATCCACGAGGCGCTGGGCATCGCGCGCGGCCGCGCCACGGTGCGCTTCGGCGGCGAGAACGGCGAAGAGATCGAGATCGTGCCGGGCGACGTTGCCGTTCTGCCGGCCGGCACCGGGCATCAGTGCCTGGCGCAGACGCCGGACCTCGTGGTCATCGGCGCCTATCCGCCGAGCGGCAAATACAATCTCTGCCGCGGCAGCAAGGCCGATCATGCCAAGGCGATCGACACAATCCGCAAAGTCCCGCTGCCCGCCAGCGATCCGCTGTTCGGACCGCATGGCCCGCTGGTCGCGCTGTGGCAGCCGTGATCGCCTGATCGCGCGGCGCCGACACCGCCGGCGTCGATCAGGCCAACTGCACCTTGCGCTCGTAGAAGCTCCACAACAACGCAAACAGCCGCGGGTTGAAGGTGCCCTCGGCGCAGTCGCGCGCCTCCTCGTCGCTAAGCGCAATGGCGCCGCCCGCGATCTCGGCCTGAAGCTGGATTTGCGCGTTCTCTTCAAGAAACGTGCAGGCGAAAAACGCCTCCTCGGCGGTCGCACCGACCACCACGCTGCCGTGGCCGCGCATCTGCGCGGCGCGGTGTCCGCCCAGCGCGTGCGACAGGTCGGCGGCCTGGTCGTCGTTCACCACCAGGCGCGGATTGTTCCAGGTCGGCACGCCGGTGCAGAGAAACGAGCCGTGCAGAAAGACCGGCTTGAGCGGTTTGCCGGCGATGCCGAGGGCGCGGGCGTGCGGCGCGTGCAGATGACACACGCACATGGCGTCCGGCCGGTCGCGATGGATCTGGGTGTGAATGCGCCATTCCAGCGGAATGAGGCCGCCGGGATGCTCGATGATGCGGCCGTCGATGCTGTAGACGAAGATCTGCTCCGGACGCACCGTGCTTTTTTCCGTGCTGGCGCCGGGGCTGATGAAGCACTTGTCGGTGCCCGGCATGCGGATCGAGACGTGGCCGAACATCCCGATCACGCCCTGCAGGTTCAGCATCCGCGTCAACGCCGCGGTTTTCTCGCGCAATTGATCGTCTTGGCTCATGAAAGAAGGGCTCCCGTTGCTATGGCGGCGAAACTGCGGATGGAATGCGGCGTGGGCCTGCGATTACGCTAAAGCGACTTGGCGACGCCGGCGCGCTCGACCAGCTTGCCCCAGCGGTCGATCTCCGACTCCAGCCAGCGGTGCAGTTCGGCGGGCGGCGGGCTCGGCACCGGCAGCGTGCCGAGCTGCAGCATGAGCGCGCGGACCTCGGGCGCTGCGGCGGCCGCCGCCAGCGCGGCGCCGAGCGTATCGATGATCGGGGTCGGCGTGGCCGCCGGCGCGCAGACCAGCGTCCAGCCTACCGCCTCGAAGCCCGGCACCCCGGCCTCCGCAATGGTCGGCACGTCGGGCAGCGCCGGAACGCGCTCCGTCGAACTCACGCCGAGCGCCCGGACCTGGCCGGAATTGATGTGGCCGGTCACGCTGCCGGCATCGGCGAACATCAGCGCGACGCGGCCCGCCATCACGTCGTTGAGCGCCAGCGGCGCGCCGCGATAGGCGATGCCGGTCATCGTCGTGCCGGTCATGATCTGGAACAGCTCGGCGGCGAGATGGATGGCCGAGCCCGGCCCGCCATGGCCGAAATCGATCTGGCCCGGCTTCTGCTTGAGGAGATCGATCAGTTCCGTCACCGAATGAACCGGCAGCGCCGGATTGACCACCAGCGCGAGCGGCGTGCGAAACACCAGCGAGACCGGCTGCAGGTCCTTGAGCGTGTCGAACGGCAGCGATCTGAACAAGGTCGGGTTGGCGGCGAGCGCGCTGGCGTCGGCGAGCAGCGTCAGGCCATCGGGTTCTGCCTTGGCGACGGCGCCCTCGGCCAGCACGCCGCCGGCGCCGGCCCGGTTCTCGATGACGACGGGCTTGCCGAGCCGCGCCTGCAACGGCGGCGCCATGGCGCGCATGACGACGTCGATGCTGCCGCCCGCCGGAAACGACACGATGATCTTCACCGGCCCGGATGGAAAGTCGCCGGCCCGGGCGGCAACGCCCCACGGCGCGAGCGCGCCGGCAGCGAGCAGGGATCGTCGTGTCAGCATGCGGCATTCCAAAATCGAATGGGGCGTCAATCCGGCGTGATGCCGGCTTCGCCGATGACCTTGCCGTAGCGCGCGTGGTCGCGCGCGATCTTTTCGGCAAATTGCTTTGCGTCGACGTAGTGCAGTTCGTAGCCGAGCGGCGCCGTCTTCTCCTGCACGTCCGGCATCTTGTCAATTTCGCCGATCGCGTTGCTGATACGCTCGACGATGTCGCGCGGCGTCTTGGCCGGCGCCGCGATGCCGAACCACACGCTGACGTCGAAACCGGGAAAACCGCTTTCGTTGACCGTCGGCACGTCGGGAAGAATGGCGACGCGCGCGCGCGAGCCGACGGCGAGCGGTTTCAGCTTGCCGCTTTCGACATATTGCATGACCACATTGGGCGTCGACCACATCAGCGGAATCTGGCCGCCGAGCAGATCGTTGAGCGCCGGCGCCGTGCCTTTGTAAGGCACGTGGACGATGTCGATGCCGGCCGCGGCATTGAGCATCGCGACCGCAAGATGGTGCGGCGAGCCGATGCCGGGCGTGCCGACCGACAGCTTGCCGGGATTGGCCCTGGCGTAGGCGATCAAGTCTTTCAGATTGGTCACCGGCAGCGACGGGCTCGCGAACAGAAACAGCGGCGTCGTCGCCATCTGCGCCGCCGGCGCGAAATCGGCAACGACGTCGAACGGCACGCTTTTGTGCAGCCATTTCTGCAAGACCGCGGAGGTCTCGATGACCACGAGAGTGTGGCCGTCGGGCGCGGCCTTGGCCACCGAATCGAGGCCGACGAGACCGCCGGCGCCCGGTCGGTTCTCGACCACCCAGGGCTGCGCGAGCCGGTCCGCAAGCCTCGAGGCAAAAATCCGGCCGATGGTGTCGACCCCACCGCCGGCCGCGATCGGCACCACGAGCGTGACCGGGCGCGTATCGGTGCCCGGCGCCTGTGCGCGCACCGCCGGGGCCGCCGTGCCAACGACGGCCGCGACGATGAGTGCGAGGATCGCAACCGCCTGGGCAATGCGCAACTTTTCCCTCCCGTTCGCTGCTTTTGGCCGACCCTAGCGCGATGCTGCACACCGGACAAATTGGCCGGCGTTGCCGCCGCAGCAATTCTGGTCTAAAGACCCCACCGCGCGGGGCCGGGCCCCGACGCCCGGCGCGCCATCTGCGCGCTCTTTTTTTGCGTGCCTTGAATGCAATCAAGCTTCGTTCCGTCACCCTGAGGTGCGAGCGAAGCGAGCCTCGAAGGGCGACGGCCCGAGTGCTTCGGCCAGGAATCCTTCGAGGCCCGCGCTTTCGCGCGGGCACCTCAGGATGACGAACAGGGTTAGCAATGCCCAAGCGGACCGACATCTCTTCGATCCTGATCATCGGCGCCGGGCCGATCGTGATCGGCCAGGCCTGCGAGTTCGATTATTCCGGCACCCAAGCCTGCAAGGCGCTCAAGGCCGAGGGCTATCGCGTCATCCTGGTCAATTCCAATCCGGCGACCATCATGACCGATCCGGACCTGGCCGACGCCACCTACATCGAACCGATCACGCCGGAGATCGTCGCCAAGATCATCGAGAAGGAACGTCCGGACGCGCTCTTGCCGACCATGGGCGGCCAGACCGCGCTCAACACCGCGCTGTCGCTGCGGCGGATGGGAACGCTGGAAAAATTCGGCGTCAAGATGATCGGCGCCACCGCCGAGGCCATCGACAAGGCGGAAGACCGCAAGCTGTTCCGCGACGCGATGCTCAAGATCGGGTTGGCGACGCCGCGCTCGCACCAGATCAAGACGCTGATCCAGGCGCTCGAGGCGCTCGAGGATATCGGGCTGCCCGCCATCATCCGGCCGTCGTTCACGCTCGGCGGCACCGGCGGCGGCATCGCCTACAACAAGGCCGAGTTCATCGACATCGTCGAGCGCGGCATCGATGCCTCGCCGACCTCCGAAGTGCTGATCGAGGAATTGGTGCTGGGCTGGAAAGAGTTCGAGATGGAGGTGGTGCGCGACAGATGCGACAACTGCATCATCGTCTGCTCGATCGAGAACCTCGATCCGATGGGCGTGCATACCGGCGACTCGGTCACCGTGGCGCCGGCGCTGACGCTGACCGACAAGGAATATCAGATCATGCGCGACGCCTCGATCGCGGTGCTGCGCGAGATCGGGGTGGAGACCGGCGGCTCCAACGTGCAGTTCGCCGTCAATCCGCAGGACGGCCGCCTTGTCGTGATCGAGATGAACCCGCGGGTGTCGCGCTCGTCGGCACTGGCGTCGAAGGCCACCGGCTTCCCGATCGCCAAGGTCGCCGCCAAGCTCGCCGTCGGCTACACGCTCGACGAACTCGCCAACGACATCACTGGCGGCGCCACGCCGGCTTCGTTCGAGCCGACCATCGACTACGTCGTCACCAAGGTGCCGCGCTTCGCTTTCGAGAAATTCCCCGGCGCCGATCCGGTGCTCACCACCTCGATGAAGTCGGTCGGCGAGGCGATGGCGATCGGGCGCACGTTCGCGGAGAGCTTGCAGAAGGCGTTGCGCTCGCTGGAAACCGGATTGACCGGCCTCGACGAAATCACCATTCCGGGTCTCGGTGAGGGCGACGACAAGAACGCCATCCGCGCCGCGCTCGGCACGCCGACGCCCGACGGCGTGCTGAAAATCGCGCAGGCGATGCGGCTCGGCATGAGCGACGCCGACATCCACACCGCCTGCCGGGTCGATCCGTGGTTCCTCGGGCAAATCCGCGGCATCATCGACATCGAAGCCGAGATCCGCGCCAAGGGCCTGCCGACGACGGCTCCCGCGCTGCGCCGGCTCAAGGCCATGGGCTTTTCCGACGCCCGGCTGGGCCGGCTCACCGGGCTGCCGGCGGACGAGGTTTCGCAGGCCCGCCACCGGCTCGACGTGCGGCCGGTGTTCAAGCGCATCGACAGCTGCGCCGCCGAGTTCGCTTCGCCCACGGCCTATATGTATTCGACCTACGACACGCCGTTTGCCGGCCATGCCGCCGACGAAGCCGCGCCGTCCGACCGGAACAAAGTCATCATCCTCGGCGGCGGCCCGAACCGCATCGGCCAGGGCATCGAGTTCGACTATTGCTGCTGCCACGCCGCCTTCGCGCTCAAGGACGTCGGCTACGAAACCATCATGATCAATTGCAATCCGGAGACCGTGTCGACGGATTACGACACCTCCGACCGGCTTTATTTCGAGCCGCTCACCGCCGAGGACGTGCTGGAGATCATCGACACCGAGCGGCGCAACGGCACGCTGCATGGCGTCATCGTGCAGTTCGGCGGCCAGACGCCGCTCAAGCTCGCCGAGCCTTTGGAAAAAGCCCGCGTGCCGATCCTCGGCACCTCGCCGGACGCCATCGACCTGGCCGAGGACCGCGACCGCTTCAAGCAGTTGCTCGATCGGCTGAAGCTGCGGCAGCCGAAGAGCGGCATCGCCACCTCGCCGGAGAAGGCCCAGGCCATCGCCGAATCGATCGGCTATCCGATCGTGATCCGCCCGTCCTACGTGCTCGGCGGCCGCGCCATGGAGATCGTGCACGACAGCCATCAGCTGGGCCGCTACGTCGCGCGGCTTGCCGCCGATCTGGATCGGCCATCGGAATTCGCGGTATCGAAGAAGCGGCCGCTGCTGATCGACCGCTATCTCACCGACGCCGTCGAGGTCGACGTCGACTGCCTGGCCGATGGCAAGGACAGCTACATCGCCGGCATCATGGAGCACATCGAGGAAGCCGGCATCCATTCCGGCGACTCGGCCTGCTCGCTGCCGCCGCATAATCTGTCGGCCGCCGTGATCGCCGAGCTCGACCGCCAGACCCGCGCGCTGGCGCTGGCGCTCAAGGTCGGCGGCCTGATGAACGCGCAATACGCCATCAAGGACGGCGACATTTATGTGCTCGAAGTCAATCCGCGCGCCTCGCGCACCGTGCCGTTCGTCGCCAAGGTGATCGGGCTTGCGGTCGCCAAGATCGCCGCGCGCATCATGGCGGGCGAGACGTTGGCGAGCTTCCGGCTCGAGCCGCAGCGCTTCGAGCCCGGCGCGGCGGGCCATGTCGGCGTCAAGGAGGCGGTGTTCCCGTTCGCGCGCTTCGGCCCGGCGGTCGACACCGTGCTCGGCCCGGAGATGAAGTCGACCGGCGAGGTCATGGGCATCGATCGCGACTACAATGTCGCCTTTGTCAAAAGCCAGCTCGGCGGCGGCGCCCGGCTGCCGAAGACCGGGACGGTGTTCGTCTCGGTCAAGGACGCCGACAAGCCGCGTATCCTGGAGGCGGTCCGCCTGCTCGCCGGGCTGGGTTTCAAGGTTCTGGCAACGTCGGGGACCCAGCGTTACCTCGCCGAACAGGGCCTTGCCGCGCTCAAGGTCAACAAGGTCGCCGAAGGCCGCCCGCACATCGTCGACGCCATCAAAAACGGCGAAGTTCAGCTGGTTTTCAACACCACCGAAGGGGCGACCGCCCTGAACGACAGCCGGTCGCTGCGCCGCGCAGCCCTCTTGCATAAAGTGCCGTACTACACCACTCTCTCAGGGGCCGTCGCCGCAGCGCAGGGCATCAAGGCCTATCTCGGGGGCGACCTCGAGGTGTGTGCGCTGCAGAGCTATTTCGGGGCCGGGTCTGATCGAGAATCGGGGCGGCCGCAACGACGGTACGTGTAGAGCCAGATTTACGGTCGCGGGCCGGGCAACGCTCCGGCCCGCGACCTGAATTTTGTTCGCTCCGGTATTGGAGGTTTGGGACCGATGGATAAGATTCCGATGACGGCGGCGGGCTACACTGCCATCGAAGCCGAGCTTAAGCATTGCCAGCAGGTGGAGCGGCCGCGCATCATCCAGCAGATCACCGATGCGCGCACTCACGGCGACCTTTCGGAGAACGCCGAATATCACGCGGCGAAGGAATCCCAGTCGCTCAACGAGGGCCGCATCGCCGAGCTCGAGGACAAGCTGGCGCGCGCCGAAGTGATCGACGTGTCGAAGCTTTCCGGCGACACCATTACGTTTGGCGCGACCGTCACGCTGATCGACGAGGACACCGAGAAGAAGGCGGTGTGGCAGATCGTCGGCGAGCCCGAGGCCGATGCCAAGAAGGGCAAGATCTCCATCACCTCGCCGCTCGCCCGCGCCCTGGTCGGCAAGAAGAAGGGCGCCCAGGTCGAGGTCGTCACCCCAGGCGGCGCCAAGGCCTATGAGATCGTCAAGCTGGAGTGGAAGTAGCGGAGGACGGACGACAGAGGACGGACGACGGATGAGCACATAGGCCATCTTCGTCCTCGGTCTTCGTCCTCCCTCCTCGTCGTCTGTCCTCTGTCGTCTGTCCTCTGTCGTCCGTCCTCCGTCTTCTGTCCTCTGATATGAAATTCGGCGTCTTCGATCACATGGACGATGCGGGCGTGCCGCTCGGCGAGCTTTATGCCGACCGGCTGCGGCTGGGCGAGGCTTACGACCGCGGCGGCTTTCACGCCTATCACCTGGCCGAGCATCACGGCACGCCGATCGGCTGCGCGGCGTCGCCCGGCCTGTTTCTCGCGGCGCTGGCGCAGCGCACGTCGCGGCTGCGCTTCGGCCCGATGGTCTATCTGCTGCCGTTCTATCACCCGCTGCGGCTGATCGAGGAAGTCTGCATGCTCGACCAGATGAGCGGCGGCCGCCTCGAACTCGGCATCGGGCGCGGCGTGTCGCCGTTCGAGACGGCGGCCTACGCGCTCGACTTCGCGCAGACCCAGGCCATGTACCACGAGGCCTTCCAGGTGCTGCTCAAGGGCCTCGCCGCGGACGAGCTGAGCTTCCAAGGCAAGTTCTATCGCTTCGACAAGGTGCCGATGGTGCTGCACCCGGTGCAGCGCCCGCATCCGCCGCTGTGGTACGGCGTCAGCCTTCCCGACAACGCCGATTGGCCGGCGCAGAACGACGTCAACATCATTGCGCTTGCGCCGCCTCATCAGGTGCGCCCGATCTTCGCGCGCTATCTCGCGGTGCGCGACCAGCTCGGCAAGGACCGCTCGACGCTGTACGGCGTCGGCCGCCATGTGGTGGTGGCCGATACCGACGGCGCGGCGCTGGCGATCGCGCGGCGCGCCTATCCGCGCTGGCGGGCGAATTTTCTCTGGCTGTTCGAACGCCACGGCGCCGCGCCGCGCGTCGCCGCCCACTACCCGGAGAGCTTCGACGAACTGGCCGCGCTCGGCACTGCGGTCGCCGGCTCGCCGGCGACCGTGCGGGATTTCATCGCGGCGGAAATCGATGCCACCGGGCCGAACTACTTCGTGCCCTGGCTCGCCTTCGGCGACATGACGCTCGCCGAAGCGCTGCACTCGGTCGAGATGTTCGCCGGCGAAGTCATGCCGTCATTCCGCTGACATGGATCGGGGTCGAATCCCGGGCACGACCGGGATATTTACCCTGATACCTGTCGCTCACCCTTAACCACTGATTCCTGCCTTGCGTATCTTGCATAGCTCGCCAAAATCCCTAAATTCCCAACGCGCTGGCTGCGCGCTTGCCGAGGGTCGCTGGGGGCGATTCGGCCGATCTATCAAAGCCGCATCCGACCGAGGGGCTTATTGGGCAGGCCGAAGGTGCCTCAAGACCTGCCGCAACGGACGAGCTAAGCGTTGACCCAGACTACCCACGCCAAGGTCGTGATCATCGGGTCGGGACCTGCCGGCTACACGGCTGCGATCTATGCGGCGCGCGCCATGCTCGACCCGGTGCTGATCCAGGGCATCCAGGCCGGCGGCCAGCTCACTGTCACCACCGACGTCGAGAACTATCCGGGCTTTGCCGACGTCATCCAGGGCCCCTGGCTGATGGAGCAGATGGAGAAGCAGGCGGCCCATGTCGGCACCAAGATGGTGGCCGACCATGTCAGCCGGGTCGATCTGTCCCGGCGGCCGTTCCGGATCGCGTGCGATTCCGGCGACAGCTACGTGGCCGAGACGCTCATCGTGGCGACCGGCGCCCAGGCGCGCTGGCTCGATTTGCCCGGCGAGCAGAAATTCCGCGGCCACGGCGTCTCGGCCTGCGCCACCTGCGACGGCTTCTTCTATCGCAACAAGGAAGTCCTGGTCATCGGCGGCGGCAATACCGCGGTCGAGGAGGCATTGTTTCTTACCAATTTCGCCGCCAAGGTGACGCTGGTGCACCGCCGCGACCACTTGCGCGCCGAGCGCATCCTGCAGGAGCGGCTGTACCAGAATCCGAAGATTGCGGTGCTCTGGAACAGCGTTCTGCTCGACGTGCGCGGCGACGAGCATCCGCTCAAGGTCAAGAGCGCGGTGCTGCGCGACATCAAGACCGGCGAGATCACCGAGCGGCCGGTCGACGGCATCTTCATCGCCATCGGCCACGTGCCGGCGTCCGAACTGGTCGCCGGCCAGATCGAGATGAAGCACTTCGGCTACATCAAGACCGCGCCGCATTCGACCGCGACCTCGGTCCCGGGCGTGTTCGCCGCCGGCGACGTCGCCGACGATGTCTATCGGCAAGCCGTCACCGCGGCCGGACTCGGCTGCATGGCGGCGCTCGAGGCCGAGCGATTCCTGGCCGCCCATGGCGAGGCCGAGCCGCGCCTCGCGGCGGAATGATTTTTGGCACCTCTCCCCGCGCTGGAGAGGCGGAAGGCATGAGATGGATTGGGACAAGCTGAAAGTGTTTCACGCCGCCGCCGAGGCCGGCAGCTTCACGCATGCCGGCGAGCATCTTGGCTTGTCGCAATCGGCGGTGTCGCGGCAGGTCAGCGCGCTCGAGCAGGAGCTGTCGGTCTCGCTGTTTCATCGCCACGCCCGCGGCCTGATCCTGACCGAACAAGGCGAACTCCTGTTTCGCACCGCGCACGACGTGTTCATGAAGCTCGAAGCCGCGCGGGCCAAGCTGACCGACAGCCGGGAGCGGCCGAACGGCGACCTCCGCGTGACCACGACGCCGGGCATCGGCGTGCACTGGCTGACGCCGCGGCTCGGCGAGTTCCTCGAGCTGTTTCCCGAGATCCACATCACGCTCTTGACCACCGACGAGGAGCTCGACCTCGCCATGCGCGAGGCCGACGTCGCCATCCGGCTGCGCCAGCCGACGCAACCCGACCTGATCCAGCGCAAATTGTTCTCGGTGCATTTCCACGTCTACGCTTCGCCCGAATACCTCAAGAAGTTCGGCACGCCGCGCACCTTCGACGATCTCGACAATCAGCGCGTGCTGGTGCTCGGCGGCAACGTGCCGCCGTACCTGCAGCGCTCGCGCTGGCTGATCGAGGTGGCGCGCGACGGCAAGGGGCCGCGCATTCCGCACCTCGTGATCAACAACATTCTCGGCATCCTGCGCGCCTGCCAGCGCGGTCTTGGCATCGCGATGTTGCCGGATTATCTGGTCGAGGAGAACGGCGGCCTCGTGCAGCTGTTCGGCGAGGCCGAGGCCCAGGCGCTGGATGCCTATTTCGTTTATCCCGAGGAGCTCAAGACCGTGGCGCGGGTGCAGGCGTTTCGCGACTTTCTGGTCGCCAATGCGCAGCGCTGGAATTTCTGACGCCACATCAACGTACTGCGCCGACCGCGTCGCGACATCATGACGCGCGGAATGCGCGCCATCCGCTCATTCCAACCCCACATCAAGTCATGCGCGGCGCCGCTTTTTTACGCGGCGATTACGCGCTCGGTCAGCGAACTTGCGATGACCGCATGGCTGGCATGCCGCGCTTTGCGTTGTGTGCGCCAACCGTGCCTCGCATACTGCGCGGGTGCTGCACGGCAAGCGGTTGCCCCATCCTCCCAGATCGGCAATCGAATTGCAGGCAGCTGTTCCCCTCTGGAAGGTGAATCGCTGGCGCCCCCACGCCGGCGAACTGAACCGGGCCCGCAAGGGCCCGGTTTTCTTTTGTGCGAACGCGCCGGCGGCGGCCGGTTGGCCGATTGACATACTGACATACCAACGATATGTCTTGGCATATGGTCGAGCGAACCACCGTCAGGCTGCCGAAGGATCTGCTCAGCCGCGCCAAGCGCAAGGCGGTCGCCGAAAACCGTACGCTGACGTCGCTCATCGAGGAGGGATTGCGCCTGGTGGTGAGCGACAAGCCGAAGCCCGCGAAGGCCAAGCGGGTCTTGCCGCGCTGCAGCTCCGCGGGCGGTCCGCCCCTGCCCGGCATCGACATATCCGATTCTGCCGCGCTTCAGGAAATGGAAGACCTCGAATACGTGGAACGGATGAAGCACTTCAAATGATTCTGCCGGACGTCAATGTCCTGATCTACGCGTTTCGCAAGGAAGTTCCTCAATATCCGATTTGCCGGACATGGCTTGATGGCGTGGTCCTTGGCGACGAGCGCTTCGGTCTTTCGCGATTGGCATTGAGCGCCGTCGTCCGCATCACCACGAATTGGCGTGCGTACGTCAACCCGAGTTCATTCGATGACGCGTTCGGCTTCTGCGAAGATCTGCTCGGCCAGCCACACTGCCAGATCGTCGAGCCTGGCGAGCGGCATTGGGAGATTTTCAAGCGCCTCTGTATCGAGACCGACACCCGGGGTCCGCGCGTGACCGACGCCTGGTACGCCGCGCTCGCCATCGAATGGGGTTGCGAGTGGATCACGCTCGATCGGGACTATGCGCGGTTTCCAGGTCTGCGCTGGCAGGCCCCGGCGGTGTAGCGAGCGCAGGCTTATGAAAATTTCCATTCTCGACGATTATCACGACACGCTGCGCACGCTGCCGTGCTTCGGCAAACTCGACGGCCACGACGTCACCATCTGGAACGATCACGCGCCGGACGTCGACAGGCTTGCCGAGCGGCTGGGCGACGCCGAAGTGCTGGTGCTGTTTCGCGAGCGGACGCAGATCCGCGGCCCGTTGCTCGAGCGTCTGCCCAAGCTCAGGCTCATCAGCCAGCGCAGCGTTTATCCGCATATCGACGTCGAAGCCTGCACGCGGCTCGGCATCATCCTGTCATCGAGCCAGCACCCCGGCACGCCGTCCCATGCCACCGCGGAGATGACCTGGGGGCTCCTGCTCGCCGCGATGCGCCAGATTCCGCAGCAGGTGGCGGCGCTCAAGGCCGGCCGATGGCAGAGCGGCGTCGGCACGACGCTGCGCGGCAAGACGCTCGGCATCTACGGCTTCGGCCGCATCGGCCGCGTCGTCGCCGATTACGGCCGGGCCTTCGGCATGAACGTGGTGGTCTGGGCGCGGCCGCAGACGCTGGCGGCGGCGCGCGCCGACGGCTATGCCGTCGCGCCGAGCCGACAGGCGTTCTTCGCCGGCTGCGACGTCATCTCGCTGCACATGCGGCTGGTCGACGCCACCCGCCACATCGTCACCGCCGCCGATCTGGCCGGCATGAAGCCGACCGCGTTGTTGATCAATACCAGCCGGGCGCCGCTGATCGAGCCCGACGCTCTCGTCAATGCGCTCCGCGCCGGCCGGCCGGGCATGGCGGCGGTCGACGTCTACGAGCACGAGCCGGTGCTCGACACCCGTCATCCCCTGCTGGCGATGCCGAACGTGGTCTGCACGCCGCATATCGGCTACGTGACGCGGGACGAATACGAAGTGCAGTTTGTCGATATTTTCGACCAGATCACGGCCTATGCGGCGGGCCGGCCGATCAACGTCATCAATCCCGAAGTTCTCAAGGGCGCGCGGCGCTGAAACACCAGATCGTCATCGCCAACGCCACGATGCAGCGCGGCTAGCGCTGTACGCTCACCGCGCCGGCGGCATCTAGGCCGGCTCCAAACCCTTGGCCTTGAGCACCCGCTTGGCATCCGGCGTCATCAGAAAATCGATCAAGGCGCGGCCGGCCGCGGGCTCGCTTGCGGCGGCCGTTATCGCGGCGACGAACGAGGTGACGCTCTGCAATTGCGGCGGCAGCGGGCCGACCACGTCGATGCCGTCGACCGCCATCAGCTCGGCCATCTGCTGGATGCCGATGTCGGCTTCGCCGCGGCGCACGACCAGCCCGGCCAGTCCGGCGGCGCCGCCGGCGCCGTATTTGGCCTTGACGGCCATCGCTTCGGCGATGCCCAGTTGCTCGAACACCTTGGCGAGGTGCGCACCGCTCTGGCCGCCGCCGACCGGCTTGCTGCAGGCGATCGATGTGGCCGCCAGCATGGCGCGCTTGAAGCCTTCGACCGAGGCGATGTCCGGGTGCGGCGCACCCTTTGGCACGGCGACGCCGATCGACGAGCCGGCGATCGGCACCACGCTGCCGGCGAGGAGCCTGCCGCGCGCCACCAGCGCTGCGGCGCCGCCGGCGCTGACGATCGCCACGTCGGCGGCCTCGCCGTCACCGAGCCGCTGCTCCAGGCGCATCGACGGCCCAAGCTCGACGGTCAAACGACTGCCGGTGGCGCGCTCGAACGACGGCGACAGTTCTTCGAACGCCGTCTTCATTGCGGTCGTGCTCAATACCTTGACGGCGACGGGCGAAGCCAAGCGAGCCTCCCTTGCATCATTGTTTCCCGCCCACCCTATTCGACCTGTCCGGGCTCCGATAGGCGCGCCGGTTCGTCGCCACGCGACCGCGATCGCGCCGTCGCCAATCATCAACTCTGTGTGACATTCGCCCCGGTCGGCATCAAATAACGCTCGGGCCATAACGGGCGCGGTGAAACTAGGATACAAACGCGCAAGCTTATTCGCGCGAGCGCATGCCGCGTCGAATACCGCTCCGGAGGGACGACATCATGATCACACGCCGACAAGCCCTGTACGCCAGCGCCGCGGGATTGGCGGTTCTCGCCATCGGCCGCCTGGCGCGGCCGCACACCGTGCAAGCCGCAACCCACGCTTACGAAGTCACCCACACCGACGCGGAATGGCGCAAGCTGCTCACCCCGGCGGCATACGACGTGCTGCGCCAGGAAGGCACCGAGCGGCCGTTCACCAGCCCGCTGCTCGACGAGCATCGCGCCGGCACGTTCGCCTGCGCCGGCTGCGACCTGCCGCTGTTCTCGTCAAAAACCAAATTCGAAAGCGGCACCGGCTGGCCGAGTTTCTGGGTGCCGCTCGAAGGCGCGGTCGACGAAACCGCAGACCGCGCGTTCGGCATGACCCGCACCGCGGTGTCGTGCCATCGCTGCGGCAGCCATCTCGGGCACGTGTTTCCCGACGGGCCGAAGCCGACAGGGCTGCGTTACTGCATGAACGGCGTAGCGCTGAAATTCGCGCCGGCCCCGGCGGGATCGAGCTGATAAAAAAATGCAGCCGGCTTCAACATTCTGCGGAACCCGGGAGCGGCGCGGGCGGCCAACAAATAGTTCCCAGGTTTAGCCGCGAAGTTTCGCTGCGCTCAGTTTCACCCTGAACGCCGGTTAACAAAAACCCGGAATATTTCCCGCTGGCTGCATTCGCGTTTTGGCATGAGCGCCGGAACACTCTGCGGCGGTGCGCATTGGTTTTAGTGCGTTACCCAACAGAGGAGACATCACGATGCGGACGATCGTTTTGGCAGCGGCTGCGGCGCTGGTTTTAAGCGCGCAGATGGCCGCTCCGGTGAAGGCCGAAGAGACCACGGTGATCAAAAAGGATGCGCCGGAGAGCACCACCGTCGTGAAGAAGCACGATGACATCAATCTGCTGCCGGTGCCGCATCCGGAGGAGAAGAAGGTCATCATCCACAAGGACCAAGACTAGCGTCCTCGATTCGGCATGAATTAGCCTGGGTGAGCGAAGCCACGCGGGAAGCGGCATTCCGGCTGCTTCATGATGCTGAATTCCGGCCCGCTCAACCCAGGCTACTTTGCTTCAAGGGCTGCATTGAAGGCGCGAAGCTCCAAATTAAGCCATCGCTTCTTTGACAACGTTGCCATTTGCTTCGATGAACCAGCGTTCGCTGGCGAACGGCTTGCCCTCGAGGCGCGCGGTCATCCATTCAGCCTGGTATGCCCGCGGCTCCGGTCCGTTGGCGGTCGCCGTCGTCAACGCGATGCTGTGATTGCCGCCCTCATAGACCAGGAGCTGCTTTGGGCCGCCGAGCGCCTTCATGAACGCTTCGGTGTAGTCCAACGGGCAGAGCTGATCGTATTCGCCGCAGGCGACCAGATAGGCGCCCTTGACGTTTTGCGCGTAGCCGTTCCAGTCGATGGTCTTGCGAAACGCGTCGAACTCCTGTTCGTCGGTGATTCCGGACATGAACATGAAGCGCTTCTTGAAGGTCGGCGAGGCGCGGTTGAAGATCGTTTCGCCGCCCGGTTCGTAGCAGGTGCCGGTCACGGCGCAGGCGCGGTAGCGGGCGTCGGCCGCCATCATGATGGCGGTGAAGAACGAGCCATAGCTCACCCCGGTCATGCCGATCTTGTTGGCATCGAGCTCCGGGCGTTGCGCGATCCAGTCGGCGAGCGTTCTGGCGGATTCGGCCCAGCCCGGCACGTCGACGTAAATGCCGCGCAGCGGCGGCTCCCAGTAACCCGGCCCCTCGAATGCCAGGACCGCATAGCCGCGATCCATCCAGGCATCCTTGTAGAGCGCCACGGACCGCTCCTTGAAGCCGTCCATGCCGGACACCACGACGATCACCGGCACCCTGGCGCCGCTTTGGTAGCCGGGCGGCAGATGGAAGATCGCCGGCAGTGTCTTGCCGCGGTACGGCAGCTCGATCCATTCGATGCGATGGTCGGCGAGGCTTGCGTATTTGTCGAAAGTCGCCCGCTTCTTGTCGTTGAGCATGGTGAGCTGCGGATTGACCTCCTCGATGGTCCACATCGCCGACGCCCAGTAGTTGGCGGCGAGGTAATAATTGTCGCGGGCGGCGGTCTTATCGCCGGCTTGCTCGGCGTCCTTGGCCATGGCTTCGCGCTTTTTCGCCAAGCTCTCGAAGGCCGGACCGATGTCGACCAGCCGCTTCACCCGCTGGCGCAGCTCCGTCATGTCCGGCACCGCGGCGGCGCCGCCGGCGCGAATGGCGACGGCGGTGTGGCCCTGATCCCAATCGATGCCGTTGGCCTGGATGACATTGTCGAGGACCCAGCGCTGCTCGTCGAAGCGCTTGACCACGGGCTCGCCCTTGGGCGCCCGCTGCGACCAGTCGCGCGGGCCCGCGGCGGGGCTCGGCAGCGTCGCGGCAGTTTCGGCCGCCACGGCCGGCGCGGCCGCATTGGCAACGGCAGCCCCGGCGACGGCCGCAATCGAGCCGGATTGCAGGAAAGTGCGGCGGTCCATGACGTTTCCTCCGTTGTTGTTATGGCAACGATATCGCTCTCACGTCCCCACTTTCAGCTCCGAGACCAGCCCGCGCAGCGCCGCCACGGTGCTCAGCGCCACGATGCGCCCGGTGCGCGGATTCTCGCTCGGCACGTTCTCGATCGACATGGCAAAGCGCGCGGTGTCGGCATCGACTTCGATGCGGTGGGTATTGCGCTCGAGCGCCGGGTCGGCCCAGATTTCCAGATGCGTCTTGTCCGGCCCGATGCCGGCGAGGCTCAAGGCCGCGGCGACATTGACGTTGGCGGGAAAGCCGCGCGCTCCGTCGCGCGCCGTGCCGTCGAACACCTTGCGCGCGGTGTTCAGGCCTTTGAGCGAAATGCCGCGTTCGACCAGATAGGGCGCGCCGTCGAGCCCGTTCGGCGGCTTGCGGGTGATCATGGTCACCGCGTGGATGGTGCCTTCGGCGGCGGCGCGAACGGCATCGAGCCCGATCAGGCCGCCGGTCGGCACCAGGATGCGGGCGCCGGTTTCCCTGGCGCGCGCCACCAGATCCCAATTCTCCAGAAGCTGGCCGACGGAAAGCGGCATGAACAGCTTGCCGCGCTCGATGACCGACGACGCCACGGTGCGGAACATCACCGGCGGCAGGCATTCGACGACGAGGTCGCAGGATTCCGCCAGCGCCTCGGCGGCGACGACCGCAATACGGCCGCCGACCTGCGGCAGATTGCGCTGCGCTTTGTCGCGATCGCGCACCGAGACCGCGGCGAGAACGAGCCCCGGGATGCCGGCTTCGATCCGCCGCGCCACGTCGAGGCCCACCGCGCCCAGCCCCGCCAATCCAACCTTGAGAGGCTCTCGCGCCACCGCTTCTCCCCCGCTTTGGCCTTGCCCTTTCAGCCGCCGGCGCGGCCCGATACATTCTGTCTCTAAGCGCCGGCCAAGAACCACGCAAGCCGGCCCGAGCGCCAGCGCCACGCCACGGCCATCCATGAGCGAACACAACAAGAGACATTTCATGACCAACATCAATCCGAACACCTTCACCACCCGGCCCGAGATCGAAGGCACGTTCGGCGTGGTCACGACGACGCACTGGATCGCCACCGCGGTCGGCATGGGGATTTTGGAGCGCGGCGGCAATGCGTTCGATGCCGCGGTCGCCACCGCGTTCACGCTGCAGGTGATCGAGCCGCATCTCAACGGACCGGGCGGCGATGTTCCGGTCATTCTCTACGACGTGCGCCGCGGCAAGCCGGAAGTCATTTGCGGCCAGGGCGTCGCGCCGGCGGCCGCCACGATCGCCCATTATCGCAGCGAAGGCCTCGATCTGGTGCCCGGCACCGGGCTCCTGGCCGCCTGCGTGCCCGGCACCTTCGAGACCTGGATGATGCTGCTGCGCGACCACGGCACCTTCTCGGTCGCCGACGTCCTGGCGCCGGCGATCGGCTACGCACAAAACGGCCATCCGCTGCTGGAGCGCGCCAGTGCGACGATCGCGACGGTGGCCGCGCTGTTTCGCGAGCATTGGCCGACCTCGGCGGCGGTCTATCTGCCGGACGACACGGTGCCGCCGGTCGGCTCGCTGTTCACCAACAAGACCCTGGCGGCCACCTACAGCCGCATCGTCAAGGAAGCGCAAAGCGCCGGCGGCGACCGCGTGGCGCAGATCGAGCGCGCGCGCCAATGCTGGTCGCGCGGCTTTGTCGCCGAGGCCATTGACCGCTTCTGCCGCACCCGGGAAGTCATGGACACCAGCGGCAAGCGGCACCGCGGCGTGCTCACGGCCGACGACATGGCGCGCTGGGCGCCCCATGTCGAGCCGCCGCTCGCTTACGATTATCGCGGCTACACGGTGTGCAAGACCGGGCCGTGGGGCCAAGGGCCGGTGACGCTGCAGCAGCTGGCGCTGCTGAAGGGCTTCGATCTCGACGGCCTTGATCCGACCGGAGCGGATTTCATCCACCTCATCGTCGAATGCTCGAAGCTCGCTTACGCCGACCGCGAAGTGTTTTACGGCGATCCCGACTTCGTCGAGGTGCCGATGGCGACGCTGTTGTCGGACGCCTACAACGCCGAGCGCCGCACGCTGGTCAGCGAACAGGCGTCGCTCGAATTGCGCCCCGGCTCGATCGCGGGCTTCGGCGCCGTCATCGCGTTGCACCGCGATGCCGCGCCCGAGCATGCGGCGATGGCGGCCGGCGCCGGCGAGCCGACCGTCGGCAAGCTCGGCACCATGCGCGGCGACACCGTGCATTTCGACATCATCGATCAAGCCGGCAACATGATCTCGTCGACGCCGTCGGGCGGCTGGCTGCAGTCGTCGCCGGTCATTCCCGAGCTCGGCTTCTGCCTCGGCACCCGCGCGCAGATGTTCTGGCTCGAGGAAGGTCATCCGGCCGCGCTCGGCCCGGGCCGGCGGCCGCGCACCACGCTGTCACCCACGATGGCGCTGCGCGACGGCGAGCCGTACCTGGCCTGGGGCTCGCCGGGCGGCGACGGGCAGGATCAATGGATCACCCAGATGTTCCTGCGCCACGTCCATTGCGGCATGAACCTGCAGGAATCGATCGACGCGCCGGCGTGGCACTCCGAGCATTTTCCGAGCTCGTTCTGGCCGCGCACCGCGCGACCCGGCGTGCTGGTGGTCGAAGGCCGCGTGCCGAAGACGACCGCCGACGAACTGAAAAAGCGCGGCCATCGGGTCGAGGTCGGCCCCGACTGGTCGGAAGGCCGGCTCACCGCCGCCTCGCGCGTCGGCCCGCGCCGCCGCGCCGCCGCCAATCCGCGCGGCATGCAGGGCTACGCGGCGGGGCGTTAAGGCTCGGTCTCGTCCAGGAATTCCAACAGCGCGGCGGTGAAGGCGGCCGGCTGCTCAAGCGGCGCCATGTGGCCACTGTCTTTGATGATAGTGAGCGAAGCACCCGGAATGGTCTGCGCCAGCAAGCGTGCGGCTTTGCTACAGACGTAGTCGTGCTGTCCGACCATGACCCGCGTCGGCACCGGCACGGATTGCAGCAGGCGGGTCAGCCGGAACAACGACTTCCGCTTCGCCAGCACCTCCGACAGCGTCAGTCGCAGTCCATCGACCGGAGTGGCGCGTATCAGCGCCGCCATGTGCTCGCGGCGGCGCGCGTTGCGCCCGGCGTAGCGCTTGAACAGTTCGCTGCGCAGCATGTCGCAGACAAGCTCATCGATCTCGCCTTGCGCGATCAGCTTGCCCCAGCGCCGCGCCATCAACTCGAGTTTCAATGGATCGTCGGCACCGGCGCCGACATCGGCGAGCACCAGGCGCGAAACGCGTTGCGGCCTGGTTGCGGCAAGGGCGAGCGCCGGACCGCCGCCCAACGAGAAGCCGACGAGCGCGGCCCGCTCGATCTGGAGCGCGTCGAGCACGCCATTGAGATCGCGTGTCAGAAGCGCGGCGGAATAATCGGTCGCCGCCGCTGGCGCATCGGTCAGGCCGTGACCGCGCTGGTCGTAGCTGATGACGCGGAAGCGCCTTCGCAGCGCTCGGATCTGGTGAAACCACATGCGTTGGCCGCAGGCGAGACCGTGCAGCAACACCACGGGCGGCCCCGCGCCGCCATCGCTGACGGCCACGGCCAGATCGCCGACCCGGATTCTCGCCATGCCGTTTCCCCCCGACCGTCGCAAACGACCCGGACCGATTTGACCGGAAACGGCGGCTCACGGCGACGGCGCCGCCCCGCGCGCAACGCGCGCAGGCCATGCGGCGGAGCGATGAAGTTTATCCTCGCCCGCTGGGCGAGGCGGAAGAAAAACTAAGCCGCGACCGTGCCCAGGAACTCCTCGACCTCGCCGCGCAGCTTGGCGGTGGCGCTCTCGACCTGTTCGGTCGCCGCCAGCATGGTTTGCGCCGAGCTGCGGGTCTGGGTGACGCCGCCGGCGACTTCGTCAAGCGCCGCGACGATGGCCTTGGCGCCGACCGCGGCGCTGGCGACGTTGTGGGAAATCTCGCCGGTGGCGGCTTCCTGCTGCTCGACCGAGCTGGCGACCGCCGACGTGTAGTGGTTGATGTCCCGCATGCGTTGGGTGATGTCGCGGATCGCCGCCACCGCATTGGTGGTGGAGCTCTGCACCGAGAGGATTTCGCGGGTGATCTCCTCGGTCGCCTTTGCGGTCTGCACGGCGAGCGATTTCACCTCGGAGGCAACGACCGCAAAGCCGCGCCCGGCCTCGCCGGCGCGCGCCGCCTCGATGGTAGCATTGAGCGCTAACAGATTGGTCTGGCCGGCGATGTCCTGAATGAGCTTGACCACGTCGCCGATCTTGGCGGCCACCCGCGCCAGCGCGGCGATGTCGTCATTGGTGCTGCCGGCATCGGTCACCGCCGAGCGCACCACCTCGTTGGTCTGCATCAGCTGCCGGCTGATCTCCTTGATCGAGACCGACAGCTCGGTGGCGGCGGCGGACGCGGTCTCGACATTGGCCGAGGCCTCGTTGGAGCCGTGCACGGCGCCCTCGGTGCGCGCCAGCGTGTGATCCGACGTCGTCAGCAGGGTCTTGGCCGCCGCCTTCATCGCCGCGGCGCTTTGACCCAGCGTGTTGAGCACGCTCTCGACCCGGGCGCGGAACGACGAGATCGCGGTGTCGATGGTGCGGCGGTGGTCGTCGCGCTGCCGCAGCGAATCGCGTTCCTTCTCGGCCGCCAGCTGGTCGGTGACGTCACTGTGGGTCGCCACCCAGCCGCCATTGCCGATCGGCCGGCTGATCAGCGTAATGGTGCGTCCGTTGACGACATTGATTCTGGTTTCCGTGCGGCGCTCCGCCACGCGAGCCAGGCAATCGGCGACATAGCGGTCGGGGTCGCCGGAAAACGTCCCGCCCGCGGTGCGGAGCACCAGGAGATCATGCAACGGCGTGCCGGCGCGGCCGTGCTCGGGCTGCAGGCCGTACATTTCGAGATAGCGCTCGTTGCACAGGATGAGCCGCGCCGCCGAGTCGAACATGCACAGGCCCTGGGTCATGTTGTTGAGCGCCGCCCGCAGCAGCCGGCTCTGGGTGCGGCGGCGGCCGCTGACGAACAGGCCGGCGACGGCCGCGGCGAACAATCCGAACGGCAGCGCCATCATCGCCGCGGCGACCGGAGCCGGGGACTCCCGCAGCATGGCGATGATCCAGCCCGATCCGCAGAACAGAAACACGGCGAGGCCGCCGACAAAGCCGGCACCGCCCGCCACGACGACGAGCCCCGCATTGCGGCTGAATTTCGCTAAGGCCGGGCCGATCTGCATTCGCCGTGCACCGAAACAACGCGCCAACCTATTCGCCAACCGGTTGTTTTAAAGTTAAGGAATGATGCAGGATTCATTAACGAAAGCTGAGCTTGCAGCGCTGCTCGCGCCGGGGTAGCGGGGCGCGGGCGAAAAAGCCGGGGGCACGGCGCCGCGGCCCATCATCGACAAACGCGCCGGCGCCGTGCAGAAGCGGGCCGGTCCGACGTCGGCGGCGCCGCCGGATCGAAAAACTCAAGGGGAAGGAAATGCGCAGACGAACTGTGGCAAACCGAATGACGGGGCTGGCGGGGTGTCTGCTGGCCGCATTGGCGATCGCAAGCCCGAGCCGCGCCGCGGACTACCCGACACGCCCGGTGCGCATCGTCGTCGGCTTCGGCGCCGGCGCGGTGGCCGACACGCCGGCGCGGCTCCTGGCGCAGAAATTCGGCGACGCGCTCGGCCAGCAGTTCATCGTCGAGAACAAGCCGGGCGCCGGCAGCGGCGTCGCCGCCGAATTCGTCGCCCATGCGGCGAACGACGGCTACACGCTGTTCATGGCGACTGCGGCGCAGACCAATTATGCCGGCATGACCATCAACCCGACTTACGACGTGGTGAAGGATTTTGCCGCTATCGTCCGCGTCGCCTCGGTGCCGATCATGCTGGTGGCCAATCCGGCACTGGGCGTGCACGACCTGAAAGAGCTGATTGCGCTTGCCAAGACCAAGCCGAACCAGATCTTCTTCGCTTCGTCGGGGGTCGGCACCACGACCCATCTGGCCGGCGAATTGATCAATGTCATGGCCGGCATCAAGCTCGTTCACGTGCCGTATGCGGGCAGCGCCCAGGCCCTGACCGACGTGATGACGGGCCGCGTGCAATTATGGTTCGCGCCGGCCTCGGCGGTGGTCCAGCAGGTCGCCGAAGGCAAGCTCGTCGGCATCGCGGTGACGACGGCGCAACGCGCCAGCATCGCACCCGATGTTCCGACCATCGCCGAGGCCGGCCTGCCCGGCTACGATCTCAGCCTGTGGTTCGGACTGATGGCGCCGGCCGGCACGCCGCAGCCCATCATCGAGCGGCTGGCAAAGATCGGCGACGACGCGCTCAGATCGCCCGACGTGGCCGAGCCGCTGCGCAAGATCGGGCTCGAACCGATCGGCGGCACGCCGGAGCAATTCGCCCGCTATATCGACGGCGAGGTGAAGAAGGCGACCGACGTCGCCATCGCGGCGAATATCCGGCAATGACCGTCGGCGAACGGCCGTACGCATGCGCCGCGGGTGGCGATTGGCGGCGGCAGTGGCGGCAGCGCTCGCGGCCGCGACGGCGCTCATCGGGCCCGGCCGCGGCGCCGACTATCCGACCCATCCGGTGCGCATCATCATCGGCTTCGGCGCGGGCGCGTCGGCCGATCCGCCGACGCGGCTTTTGGCGCAAAAATTCAGCGACGCGCTCGGCCAGCCGTTCCTGGTCGAGAACAGGCCGGGCGCGGGCAGCAATGTCGCGGCCGAATATGTCGCGCATGCGCCCGCCGACGGCTACACGCTCCTCATGGCGACCACGGCGCAGACCAACTATGCGGCCATGACGGTCGATCCGGCCTATGACGTGGCCAAGGACTTTGCGCCCATCATTCGCATCGCCACGGTGCCGACCATGCTGGTCGCCAATCCGGCGCTCGGGGCCGGCGACCTGACCGCGCTGATCGCGCTCGCCAGGACCAGGCCGAACGAGATCTTCTACGCGTCGTCGGGCGTCGGCACCGTCTCGCATTTCGCCGGCGAACTCCTCAACATCGCGGCCGGCATCAAGCTCGTGCACGTGCCTTATCCGGGCAGCGCGCAGGCGCTGACCGATGTGGTCACCGGCCGGGTCCAGCTGTGGATCGCGCCGGCCTCGGCGGTGGTGCAGGAGATCGCGGCGGGCAAGCTCAAGCCGGTCGCCGTGACCACGGCGCAGCGCGCCGGCATCGCGCCCGACGTTCCGACCATGGCCGAATCCGGCCTGCCCGGTTTCGACATCGGTCTCTCGTTCGGCCTGATGGCGCCGGCCGGAACGCCGCAGCCGATCGTCGACCGGCTTGCGACCATCGCCAATGCCGGCCTCAAGACGGCCGACCTGATCGAACCGTTGCGCAAGATCGGCGTCGAAACCGTCGGCGGCACGCCGCAACAATTCGCCCGCTATATCGACGCCGAGCTGACAAAGTCGACCGCGGTCGCCATCGCGGCGAACATCCGGAAGTGAAAACCGTAGATGGGGTAACGGGCCGGCGGCGGAGTAGCCGGCCCGTTACCCCATCTACGAACTCGACGGAATCACCGGCAGCAGCAGATACGACGGCTTGTCGCCGCCGGCATAGACCGTGTTGGTGCCGGTGTTGTAGTCGGCGTGATAGTGCATGTAGTGCGACGAGCCGATGCCGTCGCGCGGCTGCACGTCGAGCCGGATGCGGTGGCCCTTCCGAAACACCATCGAGGTCGGCCAGATTTCGACCTCGACCTGCACGATCTCGCCCGGCGTCAGGAAGAGCCGGCGCTGATGGCGGTGATAGGGCCGGTACGGCCGCGAGCGCTCGGCATCGAGCTCGCGATGCGACACCCGCAGCCAGCCCTTCGCCACCGGCACCGGCAGGCCCTGCTGGCCGGTCTCCATGATCTCCTTGCCGTCCGCATCGATGTTCCGCAGCGTGAGGAACAGATCCATGTCCTCGCTCGAGCTCGACACCCACAGCACGGCGGCGAGCGGGCCGGTGATCTCGGTGTCGACCGAGAGCTTCGCGGTCTCGAGCGCGATGCCCATGCCGGGCTTGATGCCGCCGCCCATCACCTGCGAGGCCGCGGCCGACGTCGAGCCCATCGAGCCGAGGCTCGTCGCCGCGTAGCTGCGCGAGCCGACCTCCGGCGGATTCTTCACCGCGAGCATGCCGGAGATTTCCGATTGCTCGCCGGCCGGCGGCGACAGATCGAAATAGAGCTTGGTCCAGCGGGTGCGGGCGAGCGGCCATTCGTGCTCGGCCCGCCATTCGAAGGCATCGCCGCCTTTGCGGATGGCGAGCTTCACCGGCGGCTCGTCCATCACGCCGTTGTCGACCCCTTTAAGCCAATGATCGAAGAACCGGATCTGATCGCGCCGGCCGTCCTCGGTGTAGAACGGGTGCACGTGCGAGCCGAGATGGATGCGGAGCTTCTTGTGCGGCGTCGCGGCGTGCATGAACGCTTCGGTGTTGCCGCGCAGGTGCAGGCCCATGCCCGACCAGTTGCCGACCGAGAACATCGGCACGTCGATCTTGTCCCATTGCGCCTGGGCGCCGCGAAACGCGCCGCTGTCGAGATTGTTGTGCAGCCAGAAATACAGCGTGTTGACCTGCCAGCCGTCCGGCAGCTGCTGCGCGGCGCGCCCCAAGAGGTGATGCAGCATATGGGCGGTGTACCAGTTGGTCATGAACAGCGAGAGGATGCCGCCATGAAACAGCGCGTCGCGGTACAGGTCGGCGAAGCCCTCCCACGGAATGATCGCCTTCAATGACGGCGGCTGCAGATTGGCGACGAACCACTGGTTGATGGCGAAATAGGAAATGCCGAGGAGCCCGACCTTGCCGTTGCACCACGGCTGCGCCGCCGCCCATTCGATGGCGTCGTAGAAATCGACCGCTTCGGCGAGCGACCACGGTTCGCATTGACCGGGCGAACCGCCGGTGCCGCGGCCGTCGACCCGTACCGCCGCATAGCCGCGCGGCACCCACCATTGCGGATTGACGGTCTCCCAGTTCATCCATTCGTTCGGCGCTTCGGCAAGCGTCGGCGGCACCACCCACAGCTTGTCCTTCTGATAGGGTCCGAGATTGAGGATGGCGGGAAATCGGCCGTCGCCGTCGGGCCGAAACACGTCGGCCTTCAGCCGCGCCCCGTCGCGCATCGGCACGTCGACGTCCTTGTCGACCACGACGGCGTGGATCGGATCGGCGATTGTCTGCTGATCATTCATGATGGGTGCATCGGCAATTTGCATCCAGCGGCGGACCGGCGATTCGGGCTTGCGCCGGCGAACTCCCTCTCCGCGCCGGGGAGAGGGACAAGAGAGAGTTCACTCCGTCTCGATCTTCACCTCGCCGGTGATTTTCCGCCAGGTGTCCATCTGACCGGCGAGCCAGGTCTTGGCGTCGTCGAGCGAGGCATTGGGCACGATGTTGAAGGTCTGCTTGGTGAAGGCGTCCTTGACCGTCGGCGCCTTCATCGCCTGCACCGTGGCATCGAAGATGACCTGCAGCACCGCCTTCGGCGTTCCCGCCGGCGCGAACAATCCCTGCCAGGCGACGGTGCCGACACCGGCAAAGCCCAGTTCCTGCATGGTCGCCAGGTCGGGGAAATCCGGCAGCCGCGCATGATCGACCAGCGCCAGCGGGCGCAGCGTGCCGGCCTTCACCTGCGGCGTGGCGCTCGCCACGTTGAGGAAGGCGACCTGGGTCGAGCCGTTGAGCATGTCGTTGATGACGCCGGTGGCGCCGGCCTTGTTGGGGATGGCGGTCATGTCGAGATCGCCGGCGCGCTTGGCGAAATACGCCATGTCGTAGTGCGGATAGCTGCCGGGCCCGACGGTGCCGTAACGCAGCTGGCCGGGATTCTTCTTGGCGTAGGCGATCAATTCGGCAACGCTCTTGACGTCGAAGTTCTTGGTCGTCGCCAGCAGGAACGCCGGAATATCGACCACGTCGGTGATCGGCACGACGTCCTTGGCGTAATCGATCTTGAACTTCGGCGCGTAGATGATCGGCGTGATGGCGTTGGTGGAGACGTTGCCGATCATCAGCGTGTAGCCGTCGGCGCCGGAACGCACCATGTCCTCGATGGCGATGATGCCGAAGGCGCCGGGCTTGTTCTCGACGAACACCGACTGACCGAAGGTCTTGCTCAACTGATCGGCCAGAATCCGCGCCACGATATCGGTGGCGCCGCCCGGCACATAGGGCACGATGATCTTGACCGGCCGCGACGGATATTTGTCCTGCGCCGGCGCGACGGCGACGCCGGCCGCCAGACCCGCAAGCGCCAGAACGGCAATGGCCAAACGCCTCATCGGTTTCTCCCCGTTTGCGGCGCGGTTGCGCCGCCGGCCGTCAGGCGGCCTTGATCCCGTGCAGGCCGTGCGACGCGTCCTTCACGGTGAAGAACACGACATCGCGGGCGGCGCCGGCTTTGCCCGAATGCACCACATCGGCGGGCACGTAGAGCACCGAGCCGGGCCCGGCCTCGACCTGTTGGCCGCCGATGGTGGCGTGAAAGGTGCCTTCCAGAATGTAGATCCACTGCTCGTTGGGATGCGAATGCGCCTCGGCGCCTGTGCCGGCCGGCATGCGCATCAATCCGACGATCATGCGATCGCCTTCGACGCAGGCGCCGTTGGCGGTCGAATAATCCGGGCCGCCGAGAATGTGGTTGACGCTGGCGAGATTGAACAGGTATTCGCCGGGCCCGGCGCGTTTGGCGCCGGGCGTGCGGGCGGCGGTGCTCGCTGCGGCCATAGGGCATTTCCTCCACGCTTCTGCGGCGCGGATCGTAATTGAGAGGCCGCGGCAGCGCCAGGGCCGCCGCCTTTCACGCTTCCGACACTTTCTTGGCGGAAGTATCGCGCCATCGTCTGGGGGACTTTTCGATGATCCGGCCGTCTGCTGCGCTGCTCGTCTGCGGCGCCTGGTTCAGCATTGCGACGCTGGTCGGCTGCGCCGACAACAATCCGCCCGAGGGGCAGCCGAGCTTTTACAAGGACCTCGCCACGTCCGACGCGGTGCTCGACGCCACCGCGGCGCAATCCATGATCTCGGGCTATCGCAGCAACAACGGCCTCGGCGGCGTCACCATCGATCCGGAGCTGATGCGGCTCGCCACCGAGCAGGCCCATACCATGGCGGCGCGCGACAAGCTCGATCACGACGTCGGCCGGCCGTTTCAGGATCGCATCCAGAAATCCGGCTTCGACGCCGGCGTGGCGGTCGAGAACATTTCGGCCGGCTATCACACGTTGGCCGAGGCGTTTTCCGGCTGGCGCGATTCGCCGCCGCATCGCGCCAACATGCTCAACAGCCATGTGACCCGGATGGGCATCGCCGCGGCCTTTGCGCCGCAGTCCAAATACAAGGTGTTCTGGGCGCTGATCCTTGCGGCGCCGGACCAGCAGCATCGCGGTTAGACGGCAACGACACGCGAGCTTGATGCGGCAGGTTCGGCCGCGGTGCGCTATCGTGATGCCGTCACGGGATCAGCCCCATGAAGCGCGATGACCGCCGAACCGGACGCGGCCGAGGCCTCGGCGCCAATAGGCCAATTACCCGCCGGGACTTCCTCAACGGCGTGCCGCTTACCATAGGCGGCGCGGCGGCCGGCGGGCTTTGGCCCGAGCTGACGGCGACGGCGTTCGCGGACAGCCCGGCGGCGCAGGACACGCCCGGCTATTATCCGCCGGCGCTGACCGGCATGCGCGGCAACCATCCCGGCTCATTCGAGGCGGCGCACCGCGTGCGCGACGGCGGCTTCCGCTCGCTCGCCGGCCGCGCCGCCGCAACCGACGAAGCCTACGACCTCGTGGTCGTCGGCGGCGGCATCAGCGGACTGGCGGCGGCGCATTTTTACCGGGCGCGGCGGGACGGCGCGCGCATCCTCATTCTCGACAACCACGACGATTTCGGCGGCCACGCCAAACGCAACGAGTTCGAACTTGGCGGCCGCCTGGAACTGATGAACGGCGGCACGCTGTCGATCGACAGCCCGCGGCCATACAGCGCCGTGGCGGACGGGCTCCTCAAAATCCTTGGCATCAATCCGGTAGCGCTGACCAGGACATCCACAGACCGCAAATTCTATGGTTCGCTCGGCCTGCGGCGCGGCGTTTTCCTCGACCGGGAGACGTTCGGCGCCGACAAGCTCGTGGTCGTCGCGGACAATATCGGCTGGGCGAAGCTGCTCGCCGATTCGCCGCTGGCGCCGGCGGCGCAACGCGACATTGCGCGGATCGAGGAAGCAAAGATCGATTATCTGCCGGGACTGTCGTCGGACGAGAAAAAAGCCCGATTGTCGAGGATGAGCTATCGGGACTTTTTGTTGAACGTCGTCAAGGCGGATGCCGGCGTCGTTGCATTCTACCAGGCGCGCACCCACGGCGAATGGGGCGTCGGCATCGACGCGGTGTCGGCGCTCGACGTCTGGGCCTTTGATTTTCCCGGCTTTCAAGGTCTCGGTCTGGAACCCGGCGCGGCGCCGCACATGGGCTATACCGCCGCCGGCTACGCCGACGGCGGCTCCTATACCTTCCATTTCCCGGACGGCAACGCCTCGATTGCGCGGCTTCTGGTGCGCCACCTCATTCCGCCGAGTCTGCCCGGCAACAGCGCCGCAGACGCGGTGACGGCGCGGCTCGATTACGCCGGCCTCGACCGCCCGGAATTGCCGGTGCGGATCCGGCTCGGCAGCACCGCCGTGCGGGTGCGCAATATCGGCGACGCCGGCCGCGCCACCGCAGTCGAGATCGACTATTGGCGCGGCGGCGAGAGTTTTTCGGTGCGCGCGCAGTCATGCGTGCTCGCCTGCTACAACATGATCATTCCGTATCTGTGCCCGGAATTGCCGGCGCAGCAAAAGGCAGCGCTGCACTATGCGGTCAAGATCCCGCTGATCTATGCGAGCGTGGCGCTGCGCAACTGGACGGCGTTCAAGGCGCTCGGCGTCGCCCACGTGTATGCGCCGGGCTCGTATTTCTCGACGCTGTCGCTCAACCAGACCGTCGACATCGGCGATTACCGGAGTCCCCGGTCGCCCGAGGAGCCGATCCTCGTCCGCATGGTCAGAGTGCCGGTCGCGCCGGGACTGCCGGAGCGCGACCAGCATCGCGCCGGACATCTCGACATTCTGAGCACGAGCTTTGCGACGTTCGAACTGCAGATCCGCGACCAGCTTGCCCGCATGCTGGGGCCCGGCGGCTTCGATCCGGCCGGTGATATCACGGCGATCACGGTCAACCGCTGGCCGCACGGTTACGCCTACGAATACAACCCGCTGTTCGATCCGGACTGGCCGGAAGGCGGCGCGCCGCATGTCATCGGCCGGGCGCGCTTCGGCCGCATCGCCATCGCCAATTCGGACGCGGGCGCCGCCGCCTATACGGATTCGGCAATCGATCAGGCCTATCGCGCGGTCGAAGAGCTGCTCCACGCCTGAGCCGGCGCGTGCGGCTTTCGACACGCGAGCGTGTTGGCGAAGCCGCCAAGCTCCGCCGCGAAAAAAACGGCGCGCAGGAGAGATTCGATTTTCAGCTCGTCAACATTGCGCGCCTTTTGCCAGGCGGCGAGCGCGCCGGCACAATTTCCGGTCTTCGAACTCACAGCCAAATTTCGCGCGCTCCGTGTCGCAAAATCTTTTTACTGCGGTCTTGCATTCGACACAATGCAGAGTTGATATTACGGTTCATACATACGATGGTGGTACATGGGCACCACAATCCAACTCTCCTTTCAGGTCCAGCAGCAATTGGAGTCGGAATGGTGCTGGGCTGCGGTCTCGACAAGCGTCGCGCACTATTACGCGCCATCGAGTTCGGTGACCCAATGCCTGGTCGTCAATCAGCAACTCAACCGAACCGACTGCTGTAACAATCCCAGCTCGAATCCCTGCAACCAACCGGGTTATCTCGACCAAGCCTTGCAATACGTCGGGCATTTCTGTTGGGAAAAAGGCACCGGCAGCTACGGCGATGCGGTCGGCGCGCTGGACTGGGGCACGCCGCCCTGCATCCGGATCGGCTGGTCCGGCGGCGGCGGGCATTTCATCGGCGTCTATGGCTGCCAGCCCAACGAGCTGTTGTTGGTGACCGATCCGATTTACGGCGATTCCATCGTCACCTATCAAACGCTGACGACCGGGAAATATGAAGGCAGCGGCACGTGGACCAACACCTATTTCACCGAGGCCTCCGCGCAGTACCGCATCGGCAACAACACCACGTCGGCGATGCCGTTCGTCACCGCCGATGGCTGGGTGTATTTTCAGGGCACGGACAATACGCTTTGGAAAGTCAAAACTGACGGCACCGGCCAAGCCAAGATCAACAACAACACGACGAAGTCGACGCCTTTTGTCACGTCCGACGGCTGGGTCTGGTTCCAGGGCACCGACGACAAGCTGTGGAAAGTGAAAACCGACGGCACCCAGCAGTCGCAACCGGGCAATAACACGACCAAATCGTCTCCCACGGTGGTTGGCGGCTGGGTCTACTTCCAGGGAACCGACAACGCGCTATGGCGCATGAAGACCGACGGCAGCGGCCAGACCAAGATCAACAACAATACCACGTCGTCGACCCCGTTCGTCACCGCCGACGGCTGGGTGTACTTCCAGGGCACCGACAACACGCTTTGGAAAGTGAAGACGGACGGCACCGGCCAGGGCAAGATCAACAACAATACGACCCGATCGACGCCCTTTGTCACCGCCGACGGATGGGTGTGGTTTGAAGGCACCGACAACAAGTTGTGGAAAGTGAAGACCGACGGCACCCAGCAGTCGCAACCGGGCAACAACACGACCTCGTCGGCGCCCATGGTGGTCGGCAATTGGGTATACTTCCGCGGCACGGACAACGCGTTGTGGCGCATGGCGACCGATGGAACGGCGCAGGTCAACCTCGGCGGCAACACCACCCTGTCGACACCGTTCGCGACCGGGAAGGCTGTCTATTTCGAGGGCACCGACCACACGCTTTGGGGCTATGTCATGAGTTTCCCAGCTTGATAGGATGCAGAAATGCCGCTCGTCATCCCGCCAGCGCCCGCACAATCCATCGACGCCTTGCGCGCCGTGATGCCCTCGATGGTGCGGGGGCCGTTGCTGGCGCACGTCGCTCCGCGGCTGTCGGCTGCAGCGTCGCAACCCGATGCCGCCGCGTCGGTATCGCCGGCGCAATCGTATAAGCTTTACACGCTGGGCCTGTCGGATCTGGCCGCGGCGGCGACCAACGGCTTTCGTGCTGCGACGCTGTCGGGCTGGAGGCACATCCTGGTCTCCAACCAGGAAGTGGTCTCGGCCGATGTTTCGGTGGACGCGACCGGAGCAAATCACCAGTTCGCGGCACTGCGGGCGGATCCTTCGGCCGCCGCCCTCCAGGCTGAAATCGCCGCTCTGGCACAGGACCCGGCGCTCGCGAATGCTTCCTACGAAGTATCCTTGCTGCAGATTCCGGCGCTGGGCGGGCGGGCGATCTGGCTGCACGACGCTTCGGGACATGCCGCCGATATTCTCGTGCCGGTGGCTCCGGTTCGCTCCGAACTGGTCGCCGGCCGCCACTACAGCGCTGCGGAGTTCACGGCCGCGCTGGCCGATGCGGCGGCAAAAATCCTGGCCGATGATCATCCCCAGAAGGGATCGGGCTAGCGGCGACGCCGCGCCGCCTTCCGCGGGACCGCAGCCGTCGACCGACGCCATCCGTCGACCGACTGGCATACATCCACCGGCTTCATGCGTCGGCCGATTTCACGGCCCGGCCAACGTCATACGTTCGGCCGACATGGCTCATCGCATCGTCGTCTGGATCAGATCGAACGTCTCGCGCCCGTATGTGGAGCGCGCTTGCGTCAGCAGCGGCGCGACGGCGGCGCGGAATTGAGCGTGCTCGGCGGCCGTCAGTTCGGTGATCTCGCAGCCTGCCGCCAGAATGGCGGCACGCGCCTCGCGGTCTTCCTCGATGGCGAGCCCGCGCTGAAACTCCACCGCGCGCTGAACGGCTCCCCGCATCGCGCGCTGCAAGTCTTCGGGCCAGGACTCGAAGGCCGGACGATGCAAGAAGATCGGCCGCGAAATGTAGAAGTGGCTGGTCACGGTGTGGAAGCGATGAAACTTGTGCACGCCGTAGGTCACCGTATTGGCGAACGGATTTTCCTGCGCGTCGAGCGTGCCGGCTTTGATGCCGGCAATCGCCTCGGTCAGGTCGCAGCGGATCGGAATGGCGCCGAGCAGCGCGAACGTCTTCGCCTGCACCTCGCTGGGCAGCACGCGGATGCGCATGCCCTCAAGATCGGACGGCGTGCGCACGCGGCGCAGCCGGTTCGAAATATGCCGGAAGCCGTTCTCGAACCAGCCGAGGATGCGATAGTTGACGCGCTGCTCGATGCTGCGCGCCAGGAATTTGCCAAGTGCGCCGTCGATCGCGGCCCGCGCAGCTTCGGTGCGCTCGAACAGAAACGGCAGGTCGACAAAGCCGAGCGCGGGCACGCGATCGGTCAGATAGCTCGACGACTGGTAGCCCAGCGTGAGCACGCCGTCTTCGACCAGCCACAAGATGTCTTCGGCGCGGTAGCCGAAATCCATGATGTTCCAGACATATTTGACGCTGATGCGGTCGCCGAACTCCGCCTCCAGTGCATCGCCGATCAGCTTGAGCGCGCGCGAAAACGACGTCGTCGGCGGTCCATAGCCGCCCATGCGGATTTTTATCGGCTCGGTCATCGGGTGCGGTTCCCTTGACATGGCCGCGCAAGCTAGCCGAGGAAGGCGCCGCGGAAAAAGCCGGCAAACACGAAAAAGCCCGGGATAAACCCGGGCTTTTCGTGAGCGGGAGTGGTTTTTCCAGCTTCGTCGGTCGTCCTCGTCCTCAATCCGGCGCGCCGGGAACGTAGCTCGGATCCCATTGGGCCCGGTTTTCCTGGCTGCCGGTGTGCTGAGCGCCGTTTGGGTAAGGCTCATAGGCCGGGGTGTCCGGCGCGGCGGAACCCATGGCGCCGGGTGCGTCCATGTAGAACTGCTGGGAGGATCGGGGCGCCGACCGATACGCCGCTTGCGCCAGTGCCGGCGCGACTCCGAGGCCGCCCACCGCCAGCAGCGCCAGCGCGACGGGAAGATATTTCCTCATGATTCCAAGTCCTTCTCGATTGCCATTCCTCTCGTGCTGGGTTCGAGATAGGCGGAGCGGGTCTCATATTGCAGTGCAGCAAACGCGGGCCCGGCATGCCAAAAGGACAGATTGCCTGACCTAATCCCGGAACCGGTCCCGCACGCTCTTGGCGGCGGCGATGCCGGCATTGCGCAGCGTTTCCAGGCGGCGCACCAGGGGGAACGGCGCCTGCGGTCGCACCGCAATCAGCCGGTCGCAGAGCGCCAATCGCTCGTGCCAGATACGGTCGATCATCGGGTGATTGGGCGCAGCGCAGGAATTGGTCCGCGCCGTCGCGGCGTCGTCGAGCAGTTCTTCGGTGACCGCCACGGTGAGGATGACGCCCGGAGAATACGGCGCATAGTCTTCGTCATAGGCGATTTTCCAGAACCACGCGGTGTCGCCGCTGCGCAGCGTGATGGTGACCGCAATGGCACGGCCATCGACCAAAATGCGGTTGATCGCAACTTTGCCATCCGCCGCCAGCCCGGCAATCGCCGCGCTGATGAAGCCGCGAATATCGTCATGAAGGACCGCTGCCGTGCCGGCCTGGCCCTTCCACCCCCGCGACTCGAGCATGAGGAAATCGCGCAGCGCCGCCGCGATCGGCGCCGGCTCGGTCGCCGTGGTGAACAGGATGGCGCCGATGTCGCCCAGCCGCCGCACGCTGCGGCGCAACTCCTTGCGCCGGTGCCGGCCGAGGCTGTGCTCGATATAGCGCGTGCGGTCATCATCGGGCGGCGCCAGCAGCGCCCGGGCGCGATGATTGCAATCGGCCGCCGGCATTTGGGCGCGCTCGAGGATGCCGCCGAGCAGCGTCGCGAACGGACCGTCGGCCGGCAGATAAGGCAACAGCACCAAGCCGGGCAGCTGTGGATTATCGGCCAGATGAGCAAGCCACGCGGCGATGACCGGCTCCGCCGCGTCGCGCTCGACCAGCGGCGTGCCGAGCGGCGCATAGGGATGGGTCCAGCCGGCCAGGATCGGCAGCCGCAGTCCATAGCGCCGCGGTTCGACGCGTGCCGGGAAGAAGCCGAGCAGCTGGCGCGGGCTGGTGCCCGACCAGACCAGCACGGCGCCGGCCTCGCGACCGAACACGCCCGCCGCCTCGAGCGCGAAGGCCGGCTCGTAGAACACGTTGGGCTCGAGCGCGCGGCCGGCAAGCTCGCGCCATTCCGCTGCGATCGCACCAAGCTCGGTCAGGCTGCGCCATTCGACGGCGAAGGAATTCGCCGCGTAACGCTCGGCAACCACGGCGCGGCGCGCGCTGGCAATCGCCGCGGCGGCGCTGTCGAGGACGAGAGCGGGGGTAGGCGCGAGATCTGTTGACGCCGTCACCGTCATGACCGCGCCTCAGCGATTGGTGCGATCGTTGGCGCAAGCCTGGATCGGAGCTTGGGCGCGGCCGAAAATCAGGCAGTGGAAACCCAGGCGATATTTCGCCACCAGGAACAGGCACACCGACTCGAAGACCAGCGCGGTCGCGCTAGCCGCGGCGGCGCCGGCGGCGCCGAGATGGGGAATGAGCGCAATGCACAGCACCAGATTGAGCAGGAACGAGCCGCCATAGACCTGGGCGCAGGCGCGCCGCTCGCCGAGCATGTTGAGGAGCCGTTCGGCCGGACCGACTGCGGCGCGCGCCAACAGCCCGATCGCGATGATAAACATGAGGTGGTAACCGGAAACGAAGTCACGCCCGAACATCCGCAGCAGCGGTTCGCCGAGCGCCAGAAAGACCCCGATCAAGGCCAGCGACGGCCAGAACGTCATGCGGATGGCGTGCGCCAGAAACGCGTCGAGCCGCTGGCGGTCGCCGGCGACGTGATATTCGGTGAACTTGTGGGCGACCGTCTGCGCCACCGCGAAATAGATGAAGGCAACGAGCGACAGCGTCTTGGCGGCGGCGTAGTACACCGCGACCTCCTGCGGCGGGCGGAATTGGCTGAGCACGATGACGTCGCAATAGGTGAGCAGCGTATAGAAGCCCTCGACCAGCGAGATCGGCGTCGACGTCGACAGCCAGCTGCGCGCCGCATAGGCCTTGGGTCCGCGCTCGACCACCGCGCCGAGCCGCCGGTCGAGCACCCAGAGCTGGCCCAGAGTGCAGGCCCAGAGCGAGATCAGGGTGGCCAGCATCGTGGTCACCGCATCCATCGGCAGGCCGGCCGCATAGGCGGCGCCCATCAGGCCGATCAGCATGATCTGGCGCAGCACATAGGTCGGCATCAGCCCGAGATTGATCCAGTCGTAGGACCGCGCGATGCCGCTCTGCACGTTGGCGACCGCAAAGGCCGGCAGCGAAGCGCAGGCGAGGCAAAGCGGCAGGAACGAGGTTGAATTGCCGAGCGGCGACAGCGCGATGATGCCGACCGCAACGCTGCCGACCGCGGTGGCAATGATCAGCGCGAGCCAGCGGCTGCCGGCGAGAAATCCGCGCAGCAGCGCCAGCTGCTTGTGTTCGGCATATTCGGGAATGAAACGCTGCGCCGCCGAGCCGAGCCCGAGGTCGCCGACGCCGCCGATCAGCAGGAGCCAGGTCCAGGCATAGACATAGATGCCGAACTCGAAGCCGCCGAGCCAGCGCGCCAGCACGATCTGCGACAGGAACGCCAGCATCGCGGCGGCGATGCGGATGACGAAGGCGGCGCCGGCGAGACGCCGCACCAGCGACACATCGCTGGCGCCGGTAAACAGCGCGCGCAGCCGCGCGATGGCGCCGCCCACATCCGCCGGCCACGAGCTGAGCCATTGGCGACGCGGCGCGTGCTCGGACCCGAACGATGCCACAATGACCCCTGCGCCGCGCCAAGCGGAATGGAAAGAGAACCGGCATCACTAGCAAGGAAGCGTTAAGAATCGGTTGGACGAAATTAACAATTGCTTGGCAATTGCCGGGTCAGGCCGCGACCGGCGCGGCGAGTTCATCGAGCGCGGCGGCGATGATGCGGCGTTCGTCGGCGCCGAGGGCGGGCTGCGGCGGAACCGGCTCGCCGACGTCGTAGCCCTGCCGCTGCAAGGCCGCCTTGATGCAGGCGGCGAGGTTGAAGCGGGCGAAGACTTCGTTGATGCGCCACAGCCTGCGCTGCAAGTCCATCGCCTCCGGCCAGCGTCCGGCGCGGCACAACTCGTAGAGCTGCACGCTGTGGCGGGGAATGATGCAAGCCGGCCCGGCCATCCAGCCGACGCCGCCGATCAGCATGACGCAGGCCGGGATATGGGCGGATGCGGAAAATACCTTGAGCCGCGGGCAGCGATTGGCAATCGACAGCAGACGGCCGGTATTGGTCGAGGCATCCTTGATGTAGCCGATGCGCGGATGCTCGGCGAGCCGCGCAATGACATCGAGCGAGAGGTCGGTGCGCTGGAATTGCGGGTTGGTGTAGAGCACGACCGGCACGTCGACGGCGTCGGCAATGGCGCGGAAATAGTCTTCGACCTGGGCGTCGCGGAGCGGGAAATAGGATTCGAGGATGGCGAGAATGCCGTCGGCCCCGAGCCGGCAATAAAGCCGCGCCTGGGCGACGGCGTCCGCCGTTGCGGTCGCCGCGACCCCGGCAACCACGGGAACGCGGCCGGCCGCGGCTTCGATCGCGGTGCGAACGATCGTGGCGCGTTGTTCATGATCGAGATAGGCGAACTCGCCGGTCGAGCCGAGCGGCGTGAGGCCGTGCACGCCGGCGGCGATCAGATCGTCGATCAGCGCGCGCAGCACCTCGCCGCGAACGCGGCCGTCGGCATCGAGCGGCGAGACCAGATACGGGAATACGCCGTGAAAGTCCGGCATGGCATAGCTTCTCGTTGCAGCATGATCCTATCCCAAAACCGAAAAACCACCCACGGATCAAGTCCGAGGGCAAGCTTTTCGGGATCATGCCCGGCAGCGCCTTAATGAAGGTCAACGATCAGGCCGGTCGCGCTCAAGCTGTCGAAGCTTACCCGGCGCGGTCGACTGCCCGCGACCCCCACCCCGGTCCTCCCCTTCGGGAAGGAAGAAGCTTGAGCCGGTTTGTGCGCTGCGTCGACGCGCAATTTTGCGCCTGCGGCTTGCGCGTCTCTCCCCCCGAAAGGGGGAGAGTTGGAGTTGGGGTCCGCGGCGTCACGGAATTCGTGGTGCCGCGATGGCGCTCGGCCTCACTCGGCGTTGGTCGCTTGCACTGTCCAGGTCGTGCCGACATTGCCGAGACCGGCGGATGACGATACCGTCGCGCCGTTCATCAGCCACATTGCCAGGTCGCCGGCGCTGTCGAGCAACAGGATGTCGCTCTTGCCGTCGCCGTTGTAGTCGCCGACCTGGGCGACGTTCCAGTTGCTCGGCAGCGCGCCGACGGCCGCTGCGGACGTGACCTGCGTGCCGTTGGTGAACCAGATCGACAGCGCGCCGCTGTTGGTGTCCCGCCACAGAATGTCGATGCTGCCGTCGCCGTTGAAATCGCCGACGGCCTGGACCACGAAATTGCTGGTGACGTTGCCAAGGCCGCTGGAGCTTGTCACCGAGCTACCCTGCACCGCCCAAAGCGCGATGTCGCCGGCAGCGTCGCGCCATAGGATGCCGCCGTTGGTATCGCCGAGGATGGTCCAGTTGCTGGCGATCGCGCCGAAACTGGCCGACGAGGCGACGCTCGACCCATTCATGAACCAGACCGCCACCGTCCCGGTAGTGCTGTCGCGCCACAGCAAATCGCCGTTGCCGTCGCCATTGAGGTCGCCGGTGCCGTAGAGCGTCCAGTTGCTGGTCAGGTTGCCGACGGCGGCGGACGAGGATACGGCGGCGCCGTTCATGAACCACATCGAGACGTTGCCGCTGGCGTCACGCCAGAGCAGGTCGGCGTTGCCGTCGCCGTTGAAGTCGTGCTGGCCGATGACAGAATAGGTGGAGGGCAGTGTGCCGAGGCCGGCGGACTGCGCGATGGCGCCGCCGTTCATCAGCCAAACCGCGACGTCGCCGCCGTATCGCGCCAGAGAATGTCGCTGAAGCCGTTGTCGTTGAAGTCGTGGGTCAGCGCAGGGGAGAGGTTACCGGTTGTCGGATTGAGAAAGCGTCGGGGAGTGGTGCCGCTCGCAAAATTGAAAAGGTCCATGATCGATCCGGCGTTGGCGTCGAATGAGCCGCCGCCGAGCCGCTGTCCGCTGAGCCAGTTGTCTTCGATAAACCGTATCACGGAGGCCTGTGAGATCAGCACGTGCGAGACATAGTTCGGCTTGGCCCACGGTGAGATCACCATGAAGGGCAAGCGCGGGCCGGGGCCGCAGCGGCCATTCACCGGGAAACCAGTGATGCCGTTTTGCTGGGTGCCGGTTCCGCAGATGCCGGCGCCGTTGAGCTGATCGGCAGTGGCGTTAAATGATGAACTCGTCGTCGCCGTGAAGGCGTGATCGTACCAACCGTCGGAATCGTCGTAGGCGATGATCACCGCAGTGCTGCTCCACTGGGGCTGCTGCTGCAAAAAATTGATCAGGGCGACGACTCCGGCCTGCTCGTCCAGCGGATCGGAATAGCCGGCATGGCCGTCCTGATACGCCGGCATTTTGACGTAGGAGACGGCGGGGAAGTTGCCGGCACTCACCGCGGCGGTGAAGTCCTGAAGATCATATTCATGGTTGGCAGGTTCGGGCGTCACGCCATCGGGTTCGAAGCTGTGGCCGATGGTCGCCGAGCGAGGTGGGACGGGCGTGTGACGGATTGACCGTCGAGGCATAGTACTGGAACCAGGCGTGATGCTGGATGTAATCCGCCGTGGCCGCGCCGACGACGGTCGAAAACGTGCTGCGGGCGCAACCGGTGGTGCCATTGGGGTTCGTCAGACCCAGATTAAAGCCGCCCATGAACGAACCCCAGGTGATGTTCGCAGCGTTGAGCAGATCGCCGATATTCTTGCCCGTCATATAAAATTCATTGCCATTGGCGACGATTGAGCACGTGTCGTAAGCCGGATCGGCGTCATTGATATCCGAAAGGCCGGATTGGCCGTCCGGGATGTACCAAGTCGTGCTGGTACCATGCACGATGTTCACGCCATTGGTCTGGCCCGAGATCACGTTCAGCGCTCCTGGCGTCGACGGACCAAACTGATCGCCGTAAGAGTTGTCGCTCATGGCAAAGTTCTGGGCGTAGTTCCACCACGCCGTGACGGTGTTGCCGTCGAAATAGCCCACCGTCAGGCCGGTGGTGCCGAAGGCGCCCACACCGCCGGGGGTGCCGTTACCCACATATTTGGGAAACAGATCCATCTTGAAATTATCGAAAGCCTGTTGCTCGGGGGTATAGCTGTGGCCCTGGTCTGCGGAGGCCGCTTGCGTGCGATCGAGCCGGAACGGATTGAAGGCGCCGGCGCCGTTGGCCGGGTTCAAATTGGGATTGTTGGTCAAAAGCGTGGGGTTGCTCACATAATTGTTCGCCGTCGGGGTACCCGGTTTGGCGGTGAAGGATGGCTCGCCCGCCACATTGGTGGCGTTCGGATAGGTGCCGAAGTAATGATCGAACGAAATGTTCTCGTCGTAGATAACGACCAGATGCTGGATGGGAGTGGCGGTTACCGGTGTGGCGGGGCTGGCCTGCGCGCCCGGCGTCTGGGGACCGGCGCCGGCGACCATGCCGCTCAGGCCCGTTGCGATGCCGATCAGGGCGATAGTCCCTACAGTCCCTACAGCCCCGATGCGCAACCCTCGTCGCAGCTTCGTCGCTCCGTGGCGAAAATTCCGCGTGCTCATTTGCTCTCCAATCGTTGAGATAATCGACGTCCCCAGAACAGCCCGACTGTAGTCGAGCGCGCATTGCAGCTTTGTGACGGCGCGAAGAATTTAGCGGGAAGGTTGAGCGGTTTTGCTCCTTGACGGGCATGCTCTTCTCAGGCTAGCGCCCTTCATAGCCGTCGTCGAGCGTCTGCAGGAAGGCAATGATGTCTGCCTCATCATCGACCGTCATGGCCGGGGTGTCGCCGGCATGACGGTCGAATGGCGGATCGGCGACGTCGACGTTGTCGCGATAGCGCGGCGGCAGGTCGTCGAATTTCTGCACCGTGCCCTGGTTATGCGGATAGATTTTTTCCGGCGCGGTGTCGCGAAAGTCGTAGAAGTCCATGACCTGTTGCAGCGTGCGATACAGGCCGTTGTGGAAGAATACGCGGCGCGTTGTGACGTTACGCAGCGTCGGCGTCGTGAACATCCCGCAATATTGCGTTTCGGCCGACATATCGCTGCGGTACGGCCCGCAGATACCGAGATCGAAGTATGCCGGGTCCTGATTGACCGCCAGCGCGTCATTACGCGGCACGCCCAAGGCTTCGTATTGGTGGTCGGTGAACAGCGGCGGCCGGCCCTCGCGGCTGGGCTGGTCGGCGTGGCAGCCGCCGCAATTGGCCTTGGCCGTATCGTTGAACAGCGTGTAGCCGCGCAGCTCGTTTGGCGTGAAGCGGGCCTTGCCTTCCAGCCAATGGTCGAACTTGCTGGTGTAGGGGTGAAAACTCTGATCCTCGATCTGATAGCGCGCAACCGCGAACAGCGCTTCAGCGACGGCCAAGCGCGGATTGCCGAACACCGACGCGCCGAACAGCTGCAGCATGCGGTCGGCGTATGGCGCTTTGCGCAATTTCTCCGCCACTATCGCGATACTGCCGCCGTCCATCTCGCGCGCATCGAGCAGCGGCGCCATCGCCTGATCCTGCAGGGTGTTGGCGCGGCCGTCCCAGAACAGGCCGCCCTGCGGCACCATGTTGCGCGCGGACTGACTGGCCTGATCCGCAGTTTTTTGCACGCGCGGCGCGTCACGGCTCGAGGCCGCGAGCTGCGCAAGGTCGACGTTTTCATTCTGGTCGTTGTCGGGGCCAATACTAAAACTTTGCTGGCGTTCCAGATACATCAACGACGGCACCGCGCGCGCGCCTTGGCGCGACATATCGGGACCGCCCAGCATGGCCGGTAAATCGCCAGGCGCGGCGTAGGCATGTTCCGGACTATGACACGACGCACAGGACAGCTTGCCCGACGACGACAGGCTGGCATCGAAGAACACACGGCGGCCAAGCTGCGCCATCGCCGACAGCGAGCCGACGGCTGGCCGCACCAGGTGAATGGGATGCGGGTTCTCGCCTTCCGCCGGCAAGTCGGTTGCCGGCGTCTGCGCCAACGCCGGCAAGTCGAATACCGCCGCAATGCCGAGCGCGCCGGCAACAGCGAGCAATCCGGCGCCGATCAGCGCGCTGAGACCTCTGCGCATGCTCCCTCAGTGGATCATTGTCACAAATTGCATATGGCCGTTCTGCAAAGAAAAATTAAAGCTTGCATGACAGCTCACGATACTCCGCTTTAATCCTGAAAGCGGGCATTCCCCCCATTGATGAGCACAGGCCTAGCGGTCCTTGTGACGCGCCATGGCGTCGGCCCAGACTTTGGTGCGGTCGTCGTCGAACACCAGCGCCGGATCTTCCGCCACGGTGGTCCAGTCGCCGCGCGTGATCTCGTCGTCGAGCTGCGACGGCCCCCAGCCGGCATAGCCGAACGCGACCAGGGCCTTGCCCGGCCCCTTGGCGTGGGCGATGTCGCGCAGCACGTCGGGCGCGGCCGACAGCGCCACCCGCCCGTCGATAGCGAGCGTATCGGCGAGGCGATAATCGGCGCTGTGGACGACGAGGCCGATCTCGGGACTGACCGGGCCGCCGGCAAAGACGCGCACGCTGCCGTTGATGCCGGTCGCATCGGCGCCGAACCCCTCCAGCAGCGCCGCGATCGGCCGCTCCTGGAGCGGCCGGTTGATCATGATGCCCAGCGCGCCGTCGCGGTTATGCTGCGCCACCAGGATCACGGCGTGCTCGAACGCCGAACCGCGCAGCGATGGCGTGGCGATCAAGAGCTGGCCGGCAAACGAGGTGCGGCCCGATACATCCGGCTCGGTCGGCAGCGCCGCATGCAGCACCGTCGCCGACAAGACCATCACCGCGGCGGCCGCGAGCCAACGCTGACACTGCCAGAGCCGCACCACACATCACCCGCATCACGGATCGTCGTCACCCGGCGCCCTACCCTACACCTTTCGCCGCGGCGCGGGGAGAGCGAGACGGCAGGCGCCTTACGGCGAGACATCTTCAAGAATGCGGCCCTTGGTTTCCACCGCGAACAGGCCGGTTATGATCGCGCCAACGACCGCCACCGCGGCAAACAGCAGAAACACATGGCCGAGCCCGGAACCGACGATGGCGCCGACGATCGACGGACCGAGGATCGAGGCAAAGCGCAGCCACGCGGTCGCCGTCCCGACCCCGATGGCGCGGGCCCGCGTCGGATAAAGCTCCGGCGTATAGACATAGACGCCGATCGACAGCACCGAGACGAAAAAGTAGCCGCTCGACACAAACACCAGCACCCGCTCCGGCGAATCCGGTCCGAGCACGAACAGCGCGCCGAGCGCGATGGCATTGACCGCGAACGCCAAGGCAAACCATGGCCGGCGACCGACGTGATCGATGGTCAGCGCGCAGGTCAGGGCGCCGAGCAGCCCGACCGCCTGGGTGATCAGGCCGTAGTGCAGCGATTGCTGCAGCGGCAGGTGGAACACCGTCGAATAGATGGTCGGCAGCCAGACCACGAGACCATAGTTGAAGAAATACGCGGCGAACCAGATCACCCAGACCACGAGCGTCCGGCGCAGATAGGTCGGGCCGAACAGATCGGACCAGGACGCCAGGCGATGCGTGCTGCGGACCACGACTTGCGGCGCCGGCAGCGGACGTCCGGTCGACCGCTCGGTCTCCTGCTCGATGCGCGACATCGCCGCCTGCGCGGCGGCGCTGCGGCCGTGGGTCGCCAGCCAGCGCGGCGATTCCGGCAGCAGCCGCTGCACGAAGAACGCCATGAGGGCCGGCACGGCGCCGATCACGAACATCCATTGCCAGCCGAACCGCGGCACGATCCAGGAGCCGGCGAGGCCGGTCGCAACCAGGCCGATGGGAAACACCAATTCATAGAGCAGGACGAAGCGGCCGCGGCCCTTGGCGCGCACCATTTCGCTGATATAGCTCGCCGCGACCGGCACTTCGCCGCCGAGACCGAAGCCCTGGACGACGCGGGCGGCAATGAGCGAGTCGTAGTCCCAGGCGAACGCGCAAACCAGACTCATGACCGCGAAGATCAGGATCGACCAGACGATCGCCGGGATGCGGCCGTAGCGCTCGGCGATCCAACCGAAGAACAGCGCGCCGCCAAGCTGGCCGAGATAGCCCGCCGAGATCAACAAGCCGATCTGCGGGCCGCTGAGTTTCCAGGCCGGCACCAGCACCGGCAGCACGAAGGCGATGGTGAGCGCATCGAAGCCGTCGAAAAACGTCGCCACGCCGATGACGAGCCGCGCCTTGACGTGCCACCACGAGATCGGCAGCCGCTCGATGCGGGCGACGACGTCGTCGATGCTGCCGTCGTCCGCCGCCGCCGAATTTTCGCTGACACTCATTGTCGGCATTCCCCCCTATTCTTTTCCGTCACCCTGAAGGTGCCCGCGCACAGCGCGGGCCTCGAAGGGCGAAGGCCCCAGCGCCTCGGCCGCATCCTTCGAGGGCCGCGGAGCGTGTCATCGGGCCGGCCACTTCGGGCCGACCCGTTGGCGGCCACCTCATCAGGATGACGGAATTAGACAAATTGCACGGCGATGCCACCGAGTTGGCCGAAGTCGGCATGCAGCGTATCGCCTTTGCGCGCGAACACCACGCGGGTGAACGAGCCGGCGAGCACGATGTGGCCGGGCTCGAGCGTCACGCCGTGCTGGCCGAGCTTGTTGGCGAGCCAGGCCACGCCAAGCGCGGGGTGGCCGAGCACGCCGGCGGCGACGCCGGTCTCCTCGATCTCCGCGTTGCGATACATGATGCCGCCGACCCAGCGCAGGTCGACCTCGAGCGGCCCGACCGGACGGCCGCCGATGACGATGCCGGCGGCGGCGCCGTTGTCCGACACGGTGTCGAAGATCTTGCGCGGATCCTGCAGGCGCGCATCGACGATCTCGATGGCCGGCACGACATATTCGGTGGCGCGCAGCACGTCGGGCAGGCCGACGCCGGGGCCCTTCAGCGGCTTGCCCATGATGAAGGCGAGCTCGACCTCGACCCGCGGCAGGCAGTAATTCTCGTGCCGGACGCTGGCGCCGTCGGCGATCATCATGTTGTCGAGCAGGTGCCCGTAATCCGGCTCGTCGATCTGCGACGAGCGCTGCATCGCCTTGGAGGTCAGCCCGACCTTGTGGCCGATGAGCCTGGCGCCGGCGGCGATCTTGCGATTGGCGACCGCGGTGGAAATCGCATAGGCGTCGTCCATCGTGATATCGGGCCAGGTCTTGGAGAGTTGCACGGCCTGTTGACGCGCCTTCTCGGCGGCAATGAGAATATCGGCGGCCTTGTTGCGATCGGCTTCGGACATCATGGCGGCGTGGCTCCCCGTTTTGGAATTTTGGGGGCGACCTTACCACATCCGAGGTGACGCGCCGGGCGCCGAGGTTGGCTGCCGCCTACTGGCAGACCACGCGCAGGATGACGGTTTCATCGCGGCACCCGCCGGTCGCGACGCGCTGCCCCGACAGCGCGGCCCGGGCCGGACATTCCTGCGAGGTGCTGACATCGAGCGGCTGGCCCCCGGTAAATCCCTTGCCCTGGCAGGCATTGGCCGCCGCCGTCTGGCAGTCCGGGGCGCCGTTGCCGGCCAGCGGGCAGTGATCATGGAGCTCGAAAACGCGGGTGGCCGGCAGCCGCACCACAGCGGTCGCGGCGTCCTTGGTGGCTTGGGCGGCGTTCTTCAGCGCATCCTGGGTGGCCGGCGCGTTGTTGATCTCGTCGAGCTGGTCCTTCGCATTCTTCATCTTGGCGTTGAAGTCGGCAAAGCCATCGTTCCACCAGACACCCAGCTGATGCAGGAATCCGGGTCTGGCGGCGGCGGGCGGCTGCGCCGGAAATGGCGCGCCGCTTGGCGCGCCCGGCGGTACCGGCGCCGGCTGGGCGGCGCCCACCGCCGCAGCCGCGCTCGGCGGCGATGGGCTGTCGTCGGCGCGGGCTGTTCCCACCGCGGCGCCCGCCAGCGAGACCGCAAGCAACGCTGCCCGGCCCGCCGCCCGAATGGACCGCGGATAGCCAGGAACCCGGCACAGAGAGCCGCCAAATCGCGTCATTGCTGATCCGTCGCCCAACCGCATCATGTCGCGGTGTGGTACCCAATTCCGGCACAAAAAGGTCAGAATACGCGCTCCGTCACCATAGACCCAACCAGGAGCGCCGCCAAGCCGACGATGCTCTTTGAGCCCTATGGTTTGGCTTGAGCCCTATGGTTAGGCCTGGTGGTACTCGCGCCACCGCGACCAGACGAACCAGGCGAAGCCCGCCGCCAGCACCAGCACGACGACGGCGTCGAAGCGGTGAAACAGCGTGCGCAAGGTCGGATCGCTGTTCCAGCGATCCCCCAGCACAGAGCCGACATAAGCCAGCGCGAAGCACCACGGCCAGGAGCCGAGAAACGTGTAGACCTGGAATTTCAGCATCGGCATCCGCGCCAGGCCGGCGGGGAAGGCGATGAAGGTCCGTATCACCGGAAGCAGCCGGCCGACAAAGACCGTCGCCGCTCCATAGCGGGCAAAGAACGCGTCGGCGCGATCGATCTCGTGGGGGCGCACCAGTATCCAGCCCCCCCACCGTTCCAGCGCCTTGCGGCCGCCCCTGGCGGCCACGACGTAGGCGATGGTCGAGCCGACATTGCAGCCGAGCGCGCCCGCGGTCGCGGCGCCGAGCAAGCTCAATTGGCCGATCGAGACGAGGTAGCCGGCGAACGGCATGATCACCTCGGAGGGCAACGGGATGCACGCCAACTCGATCGCCATAAGCAGGACGATGCCCGCATAGCCGCCAGCCGAGATGACCGCGACGATCCAGGACGCGAGTGCCGAAACGACGTGATCAAACATTACTGGGCGGTGTCCCCCGGCAATGCCGCGACCTGTCGGCTTGGTGTCGCGGCGGCGCACCCGCCGCAAAAACCGGCGCAGCACCGGCCGCTGCTTAGAGTCTGAGTGACCGATTGTCCACTGGCGATGGTGTCGGACGCCGCGCAGCCGCGTGACGGCGCGCGTTCGCGCGCGCCAGCTTTAATCTAAAAATCTTTGCTCCAGCCAGCATCGCGATTAGCGCCGTTCGCGCCAGAAATTGTTCGCTTGTCGGCTACACTCAGTTGGAACCCGGTCCAACGGATCATGGACCGGGTAATTGGGGCTGCTCTTGCGCATGGTCGCACCTGGTCATTGAACCAAGGATTCAAATGCGAGGCCGACGCCGAGTTTGAGTCCACAAAAACGGTAGCAAAGAGTTGTCATAAACGGTGCAAGTAACCGTCACATAGCGATGAAACGATGAATGCGGTCAGTCGCGGACTCGCTTTACCAAGCGATGTCTCACAGAACTGTAGAATCTCATCAACGTACCGAGCGCAGCCACGAAGATCTGCGCGGTTCCTCTAGCGGAACTCGGTTGCGCGGAATGGACGGATGGAACTCTGCGTCTAAAAGCGGACAGCGGTACACAGCGGCACAGTGTCGCTACCTAAAAGATCGCTACCTAAAAGATCGCTACCTAAAAGCGAATTGGCTTGCAATCTGTTTGCAACCGAGTACGGTTTGTACGAGCAGTTCGGGTTGTGCAATCCGTTAGCGTCGCTTATCAAGGAAGTCGCCGTGCATCGGATCAACTGCCGCCCAGTGCTGCGCTGGCGACGTCTCACACCATCGGTTCTCGTTCTCGTCGCTGCAACGCAGGCGTCTTTGGCGCAGGCGAAACCACCCGAATTGATCGAGATCATCCCAGTGTCCGGTCCCGCCGGGCAAGCTTATCCGCTGCAGGCAACCATTCGCGGAACCGGGTTCATGCCGGCCGGTAATGTCGTCAAGTTCGGACCGCTGCAGATTCCCAATGTCCCCTCGAGCGAAGCCGGTCAGATCAGAATTGGCATCCCCAAGACCATGCCGAGCGGGGGCGAGGTTCCGCCGATGGTCCTGTCGCCGGGCGAATACCGGGTGACGGTGACCACGACCGCGGGAACCAGCAACGCTTTGATCTTCCGTCTCACTTCCGAACCATGATCCGTCTCACTTCCGAACCATGAAAGGTCCGTCGTCATGACAGTCACGCGCTTGGGATACGGATGTGCGCTCGCCCTGGCGGCCGCCGCCGTCGCGACCTTCGCGGCTCAGCCCGTCGCGGCGCAAATTGCCTGGTTCGCGCCTTCGGGCCAGACTGCGGCCCCGGCCGTGCCGCCATCTTTGGCTCAGGACAGACACTACCAGGCCTGGATGGATTACTACCGGCAGCGCGCGTATCCGAACGGGATTCCGGCGCATGCGTATCAGGACGCGCGCCAGTATTACGATCAGACCTGGCCCGGAAGCCGCGCGCCTTCGGCAGCTCCGCTCAGCGTCAACAACTGGGCCCCAATTGGCCCCGCTCCGATCACGCAACCCCCCGGCGGCCCTGAATCCGGACGCATCACCACGATCGCCGTTCATCCGACCAACCCGAACATCATCTACATCGGCGCTGCCGACGGCGGCGTCTGGAAGACGACCGACGGCGGCACGACGTGGACGCCGCTGACCGACACCCAATGCACGACCGCCATGGGCGCGATCGCGATCGATCCGGTCAATCCGAATATCATCTATGCCGGGACCGGCGAGTGGAATGGCAGCCCCGTGGATGCCCGTACAGGATGCGGCATTCTGCGCTCGACCGACGGCGGCACGACATGGACGACGATGTTGCCCGGCCGCTATAGCACCCAAGTCGTCGCAATCGATCCGGCCACTGCAGGCTCGACCACTGGCACGCACGTGTTCGCCGCGTCCAGCCTTGGACTCGTCCGCTCGACCGACAGCGGCGCCACCTGGGCGCTGGTGCTGGGCCTGGGCGACGGCAGCAATCCGATAAGCGATCTCGCGGCCCTGCCCGGCAATGTGGTTTACGCCGCCATCGGCAATGTTAGCGGCAGCGCAAACAACGGCCTCTACAAATCGACCGACGGCGGTGCCACTTTCAACAAGCTCGTTTCCACGTCAAATGGGGCCTGCGCAACGACAGCGAATCCTAACGCCCCCTGTGGCCGCCTCAACTTCGGCATCGCGCCCTCGAATCCGATGATCATCTACATGGCACTTCAGGGTACCTCTCCGTTTGGTAGTCTGTACAGCATTGTAGAGAGCACCGACGGCGGCGCTACTTTCAACAAGCGCTCGGCCACCGGCGCCGTTTGCAGCCCGCAATGCTGGTACACGCAGTCTGTGACGGTCCTGCCCGGCAACCCCGACATCGTGTTTTTCGGCGGTTTGTCGCTGTACGTATCCTCCGACAGCGGCAATACGTTCAACGACATCGGAACCGGCGGCAATGCGGACTTTCCCCTTATTCATGTCGATCAGCACGCGCTCGTCTTTCAACCCGGCAGCCAGCTCGTCGTGTACGCCGGCAATGACGGCGGCATCTATAAATCCACCGATGGTGGCGGCACCTGGACGTCGCTCAACACCAATCTCGCGATCTCGCAGTTCTATCCGTCATTCTCGCCGCATCCCACCAATGCATCGATGGCCTTCGGCGGCTTGCAGGACAACGGCTGCGTGCTTTGGAGCGGGACCAACGCGTGGACCAATGTGCCGAATTTCGGCGACTGCGGCGGCACGGCCATCGACTACACCACGCCGACCACGGCCTATGCCCAGAATGGCGGGGTGGCTGGTCCATACCGCGAAGATGACTTCCCTTCCGCGAACGGCAACGATTGGGTGCACAAGATCAACGGCATCCCGAACGACGGCGTCAGACCCACGGAAAAGACAGTATTCGCTGCGGCTCCGCTCGTGATGAGTGCCGCCAATTCGCAGACGCTCTATTATGGGACGTGCAAAGTTTACAAGACCACGAATCGCGGAGATTTGTGGACAGCGATCAGCCCAGTGTTGGTACACTCCGGCAATTGCGATCCCGCGACCGGCGACGCAGTCACCACCATCGCGGAAGCCAAGTCGAACCCTCAGGTACTGTATGCGGGCACGGATGAGGGCGATGTTTGGGTCACCACCAATGGTGGAGCGAATTGGACGAACATTAATGTCGGGCCGGTCCGTTACGTAAGCCGAGTCGCGATCGACCCGATCAACCCGCAGAACGCCTTCGCCACCTTCTCGGGCTTCGACTCGCAATTATTCCCGGGTCACGTCTTCAAGACCACCGACGCGGGCGCAAGCGGCTGGACGAACATCACCGGCAACCTGCCCAACATCCCGGTCGATGCCATTCTGCTGGACCCGTCCGCGCCGACCACGCACATCTTCGTCGGCACCGACATGGGCCTGTTCCAGACGACCGACGGCGGCACCACCTGGACGCCGTTCAACAACTCGATGCCCAACACTGCGGTCGTCGATCTCGTCTATAATCAAAAGACCAACGTGCTGTTCGCGGCCACGCACGGCCGCAGCGCGTGGACGGCAAATATGCCAAGCGTGGTCTGCGGCCCCACGGCGGCCGCGAACTCCGCCTCCCCGGCCACCCCGGGTACGCTGGCCGCGAGCCACGACTTCAATGACGACGACAAGAGCGACATCGCCTGGCGCAACGTCGATGGGACGGCGTCGCTGTGGCTGATGAACGGCGGCCAAGTCTTGCAAGCCGGCGACCTCGGCCTCGTCCCGATCAACTGGTCGGTCGTCGGCCAGCGTGACTTCAACGGCGATTGCAGCGCCGACCTGCTGTGGCGCGATGCCAACACCGGCACCGTTGCCATGTGGTTCATGAATGGCCTGCAGGTCGCTTCATCGGCAGGTCTCGGCCCGGTGTCGTCCAATTGGACCATCTTCGGAACCGGCGATCTCAACGGCGACGGCAAGGGCGATCTGCTCTGGCGCGACAGCAATACCGGCACCGTGTCGATCTGGTTCATGAATGGCGCTGCGGTCGCTTCAACCGCGAGTCTCGGCGCCGTGCCGAACAATTGGGTCATCGTCGGGTCCGACAACAACGGCGACATATTCTGGCGCGACAGCAATACCGGCGCGGTGGCGATCTGGAGGATGTCCGGAGGCAAGGTCGTGCTATCCGCCAGTCCCGGCGTGGTGCCGAGCAACTGGGTGATCGCCGGGTATGGCGATTTCAACGGCGACGGCGTCGCCGACATTCTCTGGCGCGACAGCAACTCAGGCACCGTCGCGATCTGGTTGTTGAATGGGGACTTGCAGGTGCAGTCGTCCGGCAGCCTCGGCGTGGTGTCGAGCAACTGGACCATTGCCCAAACCGGCGATTACAACGGCGACGGCAAAAGTGACATTGTCTGGATCGACCAAGTTGGAGATACCGCGATCTGGTTCATGAACGGCGCTGCGGTGGCCTCGACCGTCGGGTTAGGCGATGTCAGCGATAGATGGACCGTCCAATCAACCAACGCCGAGTGACGAGGCAACACGGGCGGCCCTCGGATTCAATTCCGAGGGCCGCCGATTGCGTCCGCGGCCCTGCTGTGTAGCATGATGATCCGCGGTCGTTAGCGCCGTTTATGGACGCGGCGGCCTTCCAGGACGACGATCTTGCGGCGCGAGGTGTCGTCGACGAGCTTCTTCTTGGGCACCTTCTCGGCGATGCCGAGGAGCCGCTCGCGCCGTTCCATCTCCTTCCAGACATCCTCGGGACGGATGCCGGTGGAGACCCACAAGACGACCAGATTATAGATGAGGTCGGCGCTCTCTTTTATGACGGCGTTGCGATCGCCGTGCATGGCGTCGATGACGACCTCGACCGCCTCTTCGGCGAGCTTTTTCGCCATCTTGGCGCGGCCCGAACGCAAGAGCCGCGCGGTCCGCGAGGTCGACGGATCGTCGTTCCGGCAGGCATTGGCGGCCTGGTAGAGGCGGGTGATCGAATCAGTCATTGGCTATCAGAATAGCGCGATCATGTCGCGATTGTGTTAATTCCGCAGGCCCGGCGAGGATCGAGGGTCGTAGCCGTCCTGTCATCAGGCGACATTGGGCGCGGATCGGGCCGCCGATCGGCCCGTCCGGGGCGATCAAAAAACGCTCGCACCGGGCTTTTAAGGGGGAACTAACCCTGGTCTGAGTTGAGTTCAGCTCTCGTCCTGGGCCAGCAGGCTGGCATTGCCGCCCGCCGCGGCGGTGTTGACGATGACCACCTGCTCGGCGGCGAAGCGGCGAAGATAGTTGGGGCCGCCGGCCTTGGGGCCGGTGCCGGATAGGCCGGTGCCGCCAAACGGCTGGGTGCCGACCACCGCGCCGATCATGTTGCGATTGACGTAGACGTTGCCGTGGTCGAGCCGGGCGGCAATGCGCTCGACCGTGCGGTCGATGCGCGAATGGATGCCGAGCGTCAGGGCGGTGCCGTTGCCGGCAATGTCGTCGAGCAGGGCATCGAGCGCGGCGGCGCGCCAGCGCACGACATGCAGCACCGGGCCGAACACCTCCTCCTGGAGATCACGGGCGCGATCGAGCTCGATCACCACCGGGCCGACATAGCTGCCGGCGGTCGGCAGCGCGCCGTCACGGTCCCAGCGGAAGCGCACCGCACCGGCCCGTTCCTTGGCGGCGATCCAGCGCTCGAGCTTTTGTTTGGCGTCGGTGTCGATCACCGGGCCGACATGGGTCGAGGGGTCGCGCGGGTCGCCGATTTTCAGCGCGCGCGCCGCGCCGATCACCATGTCGAGGATGCGATCGGCGACGTCCTCCTGCAGGCAGATGAGCCGCAGCGCCGAACAGCGCTGGCCGGCGGATCGGAAAGCGGACGTGATCGCGTCGTCGGTCACCTGTTCGGGCAGCGCGGTGGCATCGACGATCATCGGGTTGATGCCGCCGGTTTCGGCGATCAGCGGTACGATCGGCCCGGTTTTTTCGGCGAGCGCCCGGTTGATGGCGCGGCCGACCTCGGTCGACCCGGTGAAGGCAATGCCGGCGACGCGGGCATCGGCGACGAGCTGCGCGCCCGCCGCGCCATCCCCGAGAACGAGGTGCAGCGCGCTCGCCGGCACGCCCGCTTCGTGCAGCAGCGCGACGGCGCGCGCGGCAATGAGCGGCGTCTGCTCGGCCGGCTTGGCCACGACCGCATTGCCGGCGACCAGCGCGGCACTGACCTGGCCGAGGAAGATGGCCAGCGGAAAATTCCACGGGCTGATGCAGACAAAGACGCCGCGCCCGCGATAGCGCAGCGCGTTGGATTCCCCGGTTGGCCCGGGCAGCGGTTGCGGCGCCAGGCCGGCACGCGCCTGCGCCGCATAGTACCGGCAATAGTCCACCGCCTCGCGCAGTTCGGCCAGCGCATCGTCGAGCGTCTTGCCGCCTTCGCTCTGCAACAGCGCGATCAGACCGCCGCGGTCGGCTTCGAGCCGGTCGGCGGCGCGTTCCAGGGTGGCGGCGCGTTCGCCGAGTGGCGTTGCCGCCCATCCGGCAAAGCCGGCGGCGCCCGCCGCCATCGCCGCGGCGGCGATCGTCGCGTCGGCCTCGCGGACGGCGCCAATCGGCCGGCCGTCGATCGGCGAGAACACGGGACGTTCGGCGCCGGGGCAGCGCGATGCCGTCGACGAGCGACGCGGCGACGCGCGGTGCGCCCGTGCCGGCGCGCACCGCGCCGAGCAGGGCCTCGAGGCTCGCCCGTTCGCCGAACTCGATGCCGGCGGCGGCGCGCCGCTCGGGGAGGTCAATGTCGCGCGGCAGCGGGATTTTACTGTTGCGCGCCGTCCCGGCGCCGGCCAGCCGAGCTTGCGGCCGGCGCAGAATCTCCTCGATCGGCACGCCCGGATCGGCGGCCACCGACACGAACGAGGAATTCGCGCCGTTCTCCAGAAGCCGCCGCACCAGATAAGCCAGCAGATCGCGGTGGCCGCCGACCGGCGCGTAAACCCGGCAGGCGGCGTCGGGCAATTCGGCCAACAGCGCGGCGTAGAGCGCCTCGCCCATGCCATAGAGCCGCTGAAACTCGAAGCCGTCGACACCGCCGGCATGCTCGACGACGCTGGCGACGGTCAGCGCGTTGTGGGTGGCGAATTGCGGATAAAGCCGATCGCGCGCCGCCAGCAGTCGTTTGACGCAAGCCATGTAGCAGAGGTCGGTCATCGCCTTGCGGGTGAACACCGGGTAGTCGGCCAAGCCGCGCTCCTGGGCGCGTTTGATCTCGGTGTCCCAATAGGCGCCCTTGACCAGCCGCACCGTGAGCCGGCGCCGCGATGCCGCCGCAGCGCTTTCCACCCAGTCGATCACGGCCGGCGCGCGCTTCTGATAGGCCTGCACCGCCAGGCCGAAGCCGTCCCAGCCGCGCAGCGCGGCATCGTCCAAGGCGGCGCCGATGACATCGAGCGACAGTTCGAGCCGATCGGCCTCCTCGGCATCGATGGTGAGCTGGAGGTCCCGCGCCATCGCCATGCGGGCGAGTTCGACAAGACGCGGCACCAATTCGGCCAGCACGCGTTCACGGGACATCGCTTCGTAGCGCGGGTGCAGGGCCGACAGCTTCACCGAGATGCCGGGACGGCCCGGCGACGGTGCATTACCGGCACGCGATCCGATGGCGGCGATGGCGCCCGCATAGGCCGCGAAATATTTTTCGGCGTCCGCCGCCGTGCGCGCGCCCTCGCCGAGCATGTCGAACGAATAGCGGAACTCGCTGTGGCCGCGGGCGCGCGCCAGCGCTTCCTCGATGGTCTGGCCGAGCACGAAATGCGAGCCGAGGAGCCGCATCGCCTGGCGTACCGCGGCGCGCACCGTCGGCAGGCCGAGGCGGCGCACGATGGCTTCGAGGATGGTTTCCGGCGTCTCGCCGGGATGAATGACGCGGGCGGCGATGCCCAGCGTCCACGCCGACGCCGAGACCAGGAAGGCGTTCGATTTGACGTCGCTGTCATTCCAACGGCCGGCGGCGAGCTTGTCCTCGATCAGGCGGTCGGCGGTCGCGGCGTCGGGCACCCGCAGCAGCGCCTCGGCGAGCACCATGAGGGCGAGGCCCTCCTTGGTCGAAAGCGAGTAGGCGTGCAGGAACTCCTCGACGCCGCCAAGGCCCGCGGCCTTGGCGCGGATCGCTTCGACCAGCCGCCGGGCGCGGGCATCGACGCGGCTTTCGGCGGCGCGCTCGCCGGCCGCTTCGGCAAGGAAGCCCACGGCCAGTTCCTCGTCCGGCGGGGCGAATGGCGCTTGAAACGTCGGGGGCCTGGGATCAGGCGCATCCATCGCGGCAGTTTATCCGCCGCCGCCGCGTTGCGCCATGCGGCGGCGGGAAACGGATCAGAACCCGCGCTCGACCAGCACCTGCAGACGGTCGATGCTTTGCGTCCAGCCGATCTCCATGCCTTGCAGATGCGCCGCGGCGGCTTCGACGACGGCGACGGCGCGCGTGCGCAGCGTCAGCTTGGTCCTGCCGCCCTCGTCGGCGAAGCTGACGGTCGTCATCCCTTCGAGCAGATGGCGGCCCTCCGCATCCGTCGCGATGTTGGTGAACACCAACCGTTCCGGCGGAACGATCTCGCGAATGACGCCCTGCATCGGATAGACGCTGCCGTCCGGCCCGCGCATATGGATGCGCAGTGCACCGCCGACGCGCGCGTCGATGGCGCAGACCGGATTGCTGAAGCCGCTCGGGCCCCACCATTGCGCCAAGTGCTCGGCCTCGGTCCAGGCCCTGAACACCAGGGCGCGCGGCGCCTCGAAGATGCGTGTGATGGTCAGTTCACGCTCGGCCGGCGGTTTGGTTGGCGCGGCAGCCGTCATACCATGTCCCCTATCAGTACCCGGGCTTCTCGCAATTGACCATCCACGGCGTGCCGAACTGGTCGGTCAGCATGCCGAAGCGCGTAGCCCAGAAGGTTTCCTGGATCGGCATCCGCACCGTGCTGTTCTCCGACAGCGCCGCAAAGACGCGCTCGGCTTCAGCCGGCGTGTCGACGCCGAGCGTCACCACCATGCCCTTCATCGGCTCGTAAAATTGCGGCGGCGCGTCGGCGCCCATCAGCATCATGTCGCCGACCGCCAACCGCACGTGCATGATCTTGTCCTTGTCGGCCGGCGCCGTCTGGGCCGCCATCGGGCTCTCGCCATAAGTCATCTTCATCAGGATCGTGCCGCCGAGCACTTTCTCGTAGAACTTGAACGCGGCGTCGCATGTGCCGTCGAAGCTCAGATAGGGATTGATCTGCATGGCAGCGCTCCTTTCGATTTGGTGGGAGGATATCTATTCGGCCGCGACCGTGGCCGGGCGGCTTTCGACCAGCGCCTTGAGCTTGGCGAGGCCGTCTTCGAACTGACTGCCGACCATCTTGTCGCAGTCCATGAACACGCTCATGAGCTTGGCCAGATACGGACGCCGGCCCGCCATCGCCCAGGTGACGTCGGTGCCGACGCCGTTACGATCCAGCGTGAACTCGACGGTGTTGCTCGCCTTGAACGGCCGCGCCATCTCCAACAGCAGCACGACGTTCGACGGCGGGGTCGAACTGGTGATGGCGATCCGCCCGGCCCCGACCTGTCGGTTGCCGTCCCATGCATAGACCGCGCCTTTGCCGCGCGGCGCGCCGCTGTGGGTGCGCTTGATGTCCGGGTCCTTCTCGAACGGCGACCATGCCGACTGGGCATGCAAATCGTCGATCAGGGGAAAGATCTGCTCCGGCGGCGCCGCGATGCGCGTGCTGCGCTGGACCATGAAAGTGTCGGACTTGGTCGCCGCATAGGCCAGAACGGCCGCAACCGCGACGGCGACGACGATGACGACGGTGGTGATCATTGGCTCCTCCGAACGGTTGGCGGGATTGGCGCGGATGACCAGCGCAGGTCACCCCGCATGGGCCTGCTGCAGTGTTGCGATGTCGAGCTTTTTCATTTTCAGGACGGCGTCCATCATCCGATCGCGCCTGGCGCCTTCGGCGCTCGTCATCAGCTGCGGCAGGACCGACGGCACGATCTGCCAGGACACGCCGTATTGGTCCTTCAGCCAACCGCATTGACCTTCCCGGCCGTCGTGCGACAGCTTGCTCCAGAAATAATCGATCTCGTCCTGGGTGTCGCACATCACCTGGAACGACACCGCTTCGTTGAACTTGAAGTGCGGGCCGCCGTTGAGCGCGGTGAAGGTCTGGCCCTCGATCTCGAACTCGACGACCATGACCGAGCCGGCGGGCTTGCCATGCACGTCGCGGCCGGCTTCGCCATAGCGGCTGGTCTGCTTGATCCGGGAATTGTCGAACACCGCGGTGTAGAATTTCGCCGCGTCCTCGGCCTGGGTGTCGAACCACAGGCACGGCGTGATCTTTTGTCTGACAGTCGCCATGTTGGTCTCCGAGCCTTGTTGTGCCGAGCTTTGCTGTGCCGAGCCGGGTTTCCCGAAGTTTTGGCGCGCGCTACTTCGCGTCCGCCAGATAAGCGATGAGGCGTTCGAAGGTGCCGCCCCAGCCCTGGCGCATGCCGTCGCGTGCGGCGTCGAACGTTTTGAGTTCGTCCTGCGTCGCGTTGATCGGCGACCAGCGGATCGTGACGCCGGTCTGACCCTGCCGCGGTTCGTCGAACGTCACGGTCGTCAGCATTTCGAGCGGCCAGGTCGGGCTCAACGGGTGCCGCGTGACGCCGCCGGCTTCGTCGGAGAAGGAGTGCACCCAGACCAGGCGTTGCGGGGCGACGATCTCGCGATAGACGAATTTGCCCCACATGACGCGGCCGGCGGGATCGCGCATCGCGCCAAGATAGGTGCCGCCGACGCGCAGATCCATTTTCGACGCCACGATGGTGGAGCCCGCCGGACCCCACCAGTGCTTCATGCGATCCGGATCGGTGAAACACTGCCAGATCAGCGCGCGTGGCGCGTCGAACACCCGTGAAATGACGAAGTCGGCGGTTTTGAATTCAGCAAGCATCACACCCTCCGCAGTTGGACGGAATCGACCGGAGACCCCGGACGCTCAATGTTCGACCAGGATCATCCAATGAACGCCGAACTTGTCGGCCAGCATGCCGAACCGCGGCGAGAAGAACGTCTTGGCCATCGGCATGGTCACCTGGCCGCCGGCGCTCAGCGCGGCGAACATCTTGTCGGCATCGGCCTCGGTCGGTGCCGTGACGGCCAGCGCGAAACCCTCGAATTTCGGTTGGCCGCTGTTGCGGCCGTCGGAGGCCAGGACCTTGGTGTCGCCGACCTGAAACTGGGTATGCATGACCTTGTCCTCGGAACCGGGCGAGACCATGGCCTTGTCCGGACCGTCCTTCCAGCGCATCAGCATGTCGACCTTGGCGCCGACCGCTGCCTTGTAAAACTCCAGCGCTTCATCGCAGCGGCCGTCGAAGAACAGATACGGTTGCACTTGCATGACGATGTCCTCTCTTTGCTGATGTGACCGGTTTGGGGCGCAAGGTTCCTTCTCATGGTCCCGGTTCCTTCTCATGGTCCCAAGGACGCGGCGCGCGGCGCCATCCCGACAGCGCGCGGCGAATTTTTTCAGGCCGGCTGGCTCTCCCTGATCAAGCGGTCAAGATGAAGGCGGATATGGGCCGCTTCGGCCGGCGTGCGGGCAAGCGCGATGGCCTGAGCGAACGCGACCCGCGCCGCATCGGTGCGGCCGAGCTGCATCAGCAGCCCGCCCTTGAGGCCGAAGAAATGAAAATAGCCGGCCAGCGGCTGCGCCAACGGCTCGATCATCGCCAGCGCCGCTTCGGGTCCGCGCACTTTGCTGATGGCGACGGCGCGATTGAGCGTCACCACCGGCGACGGCTGCAGGTTCTCGAGCGTGGCATAAAGCTGGTCGATCTCGGCCCAGTCGGTGCTCGCGGCCGTCGTGGCGTGCGCATGCACGCCGGCGATGGCGGCCTGGAGCTGATAGGGCCCCGGTCGGCGATGGCGCAGCGCCTTCTCGATCAGGGCGTAGCCTTCGGCAATCATGTCGCGGTTCCACAGGCTGCGGTCCTGATCCTCCAGCAGGACGATCACGCCGTCGGCGTCCAGCCGGGCGGCCGTGCGGGCGTGCTGAAGCAGCAACAGCGCGGTGAGACCCATGATTTCCGGCTCGCCCGGAAACAGCGTCAGCAGCAGGCGGGACAACCGGATCGCTTCATCGCACAGCGGCACGCGCACATGCACGTCGCCGCCGCTGGCCGAATAACCCTCGTTGAACAACAGATAAATCATGGCGGCCACCGCGCCGAGCCGGGCCGCCCGTTCGACCGCGTCCGGCGCCGCGAAGGCGACCTCCGCCTGCGCCACGCGGCTCTTGGCGCGGGTGATGCGCTGTTCCATGGCGCTTTCGCCGACCAGAAAAGCGCGGGCGATCTCCTTGACCGAAAGTCCCGACACCACGCGCAGCGCCAGCGCGATCTGCTGCACGGCGGTCAGATCCGGATGGCAGCAGATGAACAAAAGCCGCAGGACGTCGTCGCGGTAATGCGAATTGTCGAGCCGCTCGGCGATGTCGCGTTCGGTGTCTTCCAGGTCGGAAATTTCATGATCGGCCGGCAGCGGGCCGCTGTTGCGGCCGCGGCGCAGTTCGTCGAGCCCGACGTTGCGGCCGACCAGGACGAGCCAGGCGGCCGGATCGCGCGGCGGCCCGTTGACCGGCCAGGTCCTCAGCGCCCGCAGGCACGCTTCCTGGAACAATTCTTCGGCCTGATCGAGCGAGCGGAAGTAGCGCAGCAGCGCGCCGACTGCCTGCGGACGCGCCGCGCGCAGAACCGAATCGATCCAGCCGACGTCGTTCACGAAGCCTTGCCCTCCGGCGCGTACAGGCGGACCGGGCGGATTTCGAACACCACTTTTTCCTCGCGGCCGATCTGTTTGGCGAGATCGATCGCTTCCTCGAGCGAGTCGCAGTCGATCAGGTAGAAGCCCAGCAGCGCCTCCTTGGTTTCCGCAAACGGGCCATCGAGCACGACCGGCTCGCGACCCATCCGCACCGTCGTGGCCGCGGTCGTCGGCATCAGCCGCACCGCCGGGCCGAGTTTGCCCTTGGCGGCAAGCTTGTCGGTCACCATGGCGCGCTTGGCCAGGACCGCATCGTCTTCCGCTTTGCTCCAGGAGTTGACCACCGCCTCGTTGTGGCAGCACAGGAACGCATAGAGCATGGGCCCATCTCCCTTGTTGGTCATCGGAGGACGGATGACTATGCCTCATTCCGACAGGTCCTTGAAAATTTTGCGACAGATTCTCGCCCATGGAATTATGCCATTGAAGCCACATAGGTTTCGAGCCGGGCCAGGTTCTGCGTCACGTGCTCGACCCAGTGCTGCGCCAACTCCTCCGGCGTGCGCAGAATGACCGGCGCGCGGCCGGTCGCTGGCGACCAAGTTCCGCGCGCCGGCGTCGCGGTTGTCGTCCACTTCGGCATCGCCGCGGCGCGCAAGGCGGACACGGCGCCCATAGCGCCAATGGCGCGGCCGTGTGCCTTCAGCCACCGCACGAAACTGCCGGCGTCGATAAAGTAGCCGGCGTGTTTCATGGTCGCGATGATGTAGCAGCAGAGCAACGGATCAAGCATCGGTCTTCTCCCCTCATCACGGCCCAGAGGACGAATGACCTCACGCCACTCCGACAGCGCCGCCGCAAAAAAATTCACCGCGTCAGCTCGCCGCTCCGCGCTGTGCGGCGACGTAGTCGCCGAGACGCGTCATGGTCTGCACCAGGCCCTTGTCGGCGCCGTATTCCTTGATCACCCGGTCGCGCTCGGCCGCCGACGGGAAATCGCTGCGCCAGGTCATGCGGGTGCGGCCGCCGAGGTCCTCGAAGATGACGGTCTGTCGGAACTGCACCGGCTCGACGTCATCGCCGCCGCCGTGGCGGTAGACGATGCGCTCCGGCGGCACGATCTCGTCAAAGGTGATGCGGTTCTGATAGTCGCGGCCGTCAGGGCCGTGCATGACGAACCGCCAGACCCCGCCCGGCCGCATGTCGAAGCTGTGGGTCGTGGTCGAAAAGCCGTTCGGACCCCACCATTGCGCCAGGTGCTTGGGATCGGTCCATGCCGAAAACACCAGTTCGCGCGGCGCATCGAATTCGCGGACGCCGATGATCGATCGCGGGTCCCGGTCGAGGTCGAGACTATTTTGTGCGGCCACGTTTTTTCTCCTTTGCCTTCTGCCCCTTGGCTTTGCTGGCGCCGGCCTGAAGTTTTTTCAGATAGGCATCGAGCCGGTCGAGGCTGCCCTCGAAGAAGCGGCGGTAGTGTTCGAGCCAATCGTCGACGTCCTTCAAGGCGCGCGCCTCGATTCGGCACGGCCGCCACTGCGCCTCGCGGCCGCGGGTGATCAGGCCGGCGCGCTCCAGGACTTTCAGATGCTTGGAGACCGCCGGCAGGCTCATGGCGAACGGCTCCGCCAGGTCCGTCACCGAAGTCTCGCCGAGCACCAGCCGGGCCAGGATGGCGCGGCGGGTCGGATCGGCGAGCGCGGCGAAGGTGGCGTCGAGGTTGGTCATGAACCATCCGGTTAAATAACTGATCGGTTAAATACAGCGGGCCGGCCCGCCAGTCAAGTCGAAGTTGCGGGGTTAACGGTGCCTGACGACACCCGTCATATTTTGGTCGCGCCGGCGCTAAAGTAGTGGCGTCCCCGGAGCCGATCTCCTCATGTCTTTCCTGCGCATCTATCTCCGCGTCCTTGGCCTGCTCGGTCCCGAGGCCCGGCTCGCCGTGACGCTGGCGGTGACGAATGTTGCGCTCGCGGTGTCGCAATTCGTCGAGCCGGTGCTGTTCGGCCGCATTGTCGATGCCCTGTCGGGCGCGCTGCCGGCCGGCCTCGGGCCGGCCGCACGCACGCTCGCGCCGGTGGTCGGCGCCTGGGTCGGGTTCGGCTTGTTCACCATCGCCGCCGCCGCGCTGGTGGCGTGGTTCTCCGACCGGCTGTCGCACCGGCGCCGCAACATGGTGATCGCGGATTATTTCGAGCACGTGCTGCAACTGCCGCTGGCCTACCACGCCGCGTCGCATTCCGGCCGCCAGGTCAAGATCATGCTGACCGGCACCGACACGTTGTGGTGGCTGTGGCTGTCGTTCTTTCGCGAGCATTTCGCCGCCTTCGCCTTCATCGCGCTGCTGCTGCCGGCGTCGCTGATCCTGAATTGGCGGCTCGCCTTGCCGTTGCTGGCGCTGTGCACCGCCTTCACCGCGCTGACCGTGCTGGTCATGCACAAGACCCTCGGGCTGCAGCGCACGGTCGAGCGGTACTATTCCGAGCTCGCCGAAACCGCGGCCGATACGCTGGGCAATGTCGCTCTGGTGCAGAGCTTCGCCCGCGTCGAGCACGAGGTGTCGTCGCTGCGCGACATCGTCAACTCGCTGTTACGCGCCCAGATTCCGGTGCTGTCATGGTGGGCGGTCGTCGCCGTGCTCACCCGCGCCGGCACCACGCTCACGCTGCTGGTGATCCTCTTGGTCGGGACCTACCTGAAGCTTGTCGGCCTGGCGTCGGTCGGCGAGATTGTCAGCTTCATGGGCATCGCCGCGATGCTGATCAACCGGCTCGAGCAGGCGGTGAATTTCTCCAACCGGCTGTTCATCGACGCGCCGAAGCTGTCCGACTTCTTCGAGGTGCTCGACACCGTGCCGGCGGTGCGCGACCGGCCGGACGCGATCGATCCCGGCCGCGTCCAGGGCCGCGTCGAATTCAGCCACGTGTCATTGTCTTACGACGGCAGGCGCGCCGCGGTGGCGGACCTGAGCTTCACGGCGCTGCCCGGCGACACCGTGGCGCTGGTCGGGCCGACCGGCAGCGGCAAATCGACGGCGCTGGCGCTCCTGCATCGCGCCTTCGATCCGCAGGCCGGCCTGATCACGGTCGACGGCAGCGACCTGCGCGCCTTCACGCTGACCGGGCTGCGCCGCAACATCGGCGTCGTGTTCCAGGAGACGCTGCTGTTCAATCGCTCGATTGCCGAGAACCTCCGCGTCGGCAAGCCGGACGCCACCGAAGCCGAGATGCGCGCCGCCGCGGCGCGGGCGCAGGCGCTCGACTTCATCGACCGCAATCCGTCGGGGCTCGATGCCCCGATCGGCGAGCGCGGACGGCTGTTGTCCGGCGGCGAGCGCCAGCGCCTCGCCATCGCGCGCGCGATCCTGAAAAACCCGCCGATCCTCATCCTCGATGAGGCGACCAGCGCGCTCGATCCGCTGACCGAGGCCAAGCTGCAGCTGGCGCTCGACGCGGTGATGAAGGGCCGCACCAGCTTCGTCATCGCCCACCGGCTCGCCACCGTGCGCAATGCCACGCGGATCCTGGTCTTTCAGAACGGGCGCATCGTCGAGACCGGCACGTTCGACGAACTGGTGCGCCGCGGCGGCTTCTTCGCCGAGCTGGCGCACGCGCAATTCGCGCCGCCGTCATCATCCGCGAAGGCGGATGATCCAGTCAGCTAGGGCTGTACTCATAGACGCGCCGACACTGTCTGCCTTCGCGGGGTTGGCGCACATTGCGTTTCATGGACCTCACATCCGCTTATGGGATGAAAGGCGACGGATGGGTTCGCAGCGATGCCAGCATTGCGCCCGCACGACGATAGGTCGTGCGCTGGGCAAAACATTGGAACCTATGCCGTCTCAGATCAATCGTGATGATGGTTCGTTGGAAGGCAGAGCGTTCATTCTGGCGGCACTTCATCTGCCCAGACGCGAAACTCCGACAGGGTTCCTGGGCCAAAAGTATGGGTTAGAGGCACGTCCGCGGCGTCGCGGCCCTGCGCGATGAGGACGCGCCCGATCCGGGGGGCATTGTTACGCGGGTCGAAGGTGTGCCAACGACCGCCGAGATAGACTTCGATCCACGCTGCAAAATCATTAGGGGGGTAGGGCGGTGGAAGGCCGACGTCGGTATATGTAGCCGGTGCAATAGCGTGCCGGGATGTTCAAACAGCGACAAAAAGTTACCGCAAGATGAGCGTAGTCACGGCACACCCCCCTGCGCTCCGCGTATGTTTCAGATGCCGTTCTGGTTGCACGGGAATGTTCGTAACCGAATGTTACGTGATTGTGTACAAAGTCGCAGATGGCCTGCACTCGCGGCCAACCAAGCGGCGTGTTTCCGAAGAGGCGCCAAGCCTCGTCGGCGAGACGATCGGTCTCGCAGTAACGGCTGCCGAGCAAAAACAGTATAACCTCCGCCGGCAAGTCCCGCACTTGGTGCTGCAGAGCTTTCAGATCGATCGGGTCCGACATGCCAGTCACGTATTATGGCGTCGGTGCCGAGGCTGAAATGTCCGCAGGGCGCAACGAGGCGACTGCACCAATTTCCGAAGCTGTCGCGGTAGCCTTCGACGGCAACCGGAGGGTTCGTTATCAGATAATCCGGACGCTCCAATTCGGAGACGCGCGAGAAGTGTACGTTCAACGTTAAAATCATGGGCGTCGGTTGCGGAAATTCGAAGCGGAGCTCGCAGCCGAGATGGATACGCATGAGATTTCCGATTCTGAATAAGCAGCGCTTCGTAGCCACGCGTGATTTATTGAATTGACGGGGTGCCAACTGAGGCACCCTTACGCCACCCGCTTGACTCCCTTTGTATCGACCCCATTGCAGGGAGGGCGGAGGAACATGAACTGTTCCGGCCGAACTCCAAGCCTTGAGATCGTGCGGAAGTGCTTCATGGTGTCGCCGCAGGAGAGGCACACGATGGTCGGGCCCTGTCGGGTGCCGAGAGCGAACCTTCGATCGCGCGAGTTGAGGGCGCATAATACGGCATGCGCGACACCACTGAAACAGGCGGGAGCGCTACCGAACTCTCAGCCACCGACGCCTGGCACTGGGCCGCTGCCGGTGATGAAACATATGTAAGACCGATTAGGACAGTTGCGAGGTCAAGTTTTAGACGGAACGCTCAGAATTTGGACAGTTCCAAAACGAGCCGTCCATAAATTCAAAAAGGGGCCACCTTCACCGCGGTCACTAAAAGACTACGCGACGCGCAGACGGGATGTGTTGCAAAACGCACCGCTAGCGCGCGCGCTCTTGGCGCGGCCACCCAACCCGGTTTGAAAATGTCGTCACGGTAACAGAGACGCGATCTTGACTTTCGTCTCCAGTACGGTTACATAGCCAGAACCCCGCTCACGAAGGACGCCTTCGCGAGGGTACTCCTTGAGGCGGAGCGGGGGCGGTGCCCGGGCACGGCGTTACGAGCCGCACCGGGCGGCCTGGGCATCAGCCCGTCCGGCGCGTGACCGGACTGCGAGGTGCTCGCTGCACTGGTGCCGGAGAGGGTCCTCCCGTTTGCATCCGGTGGTTCCAGGAAGCGCGGCCCGGGCCGAGACCGAGAGGTGAAACCCTCGGCGAAACCGCGGTGGGGCGCCGAAAGGCGAGCGCGCCCGCTCCAAGGGGTCCAATGGAGTCCATCGGCCCCGGTCGTTCTCTCGCTAAAGCGGGAAGGACGGAGCCAAGGCGCGCGCTGCATCGCAAGGTGCGGCACCCGGTCGGAAGCGGCTCTCGGCGCTCCGCCTCCCTTCTTTCAAGGGAGGATTTGGGAATGGCTTGCGTGAGCTTGAACGCAAAACTCGGGTGCGGGTGCATCGCGAGAACGATGGTGCTCATCCGCCCCCGCGCTAGCGGGGGAGGGGGACCACGCGAAGCGTGGTGGAGGGGGCGTCTGACTCAAAGCTTCGTTGCCGTTACAGGAAGAAACATGCGGCATGAATGCTGATAGATACATGCGACGCTTGCGTAACGTCACTGCCGACGCCCCTCCCACCGCGCTTCGCGCGGTCCCCCTCCCCGCTATCGCGGGGCGGGATGACGCTCAACTACCGCAGCCGTTCCAGGATGCTCACGTAATTCGCCACCGCGGTGCCGCCCATGTTGAAAATGCCGCCGAGGCGGGCGTCCTTGACCTGCATGTCGCCGGCGGTGCCGGTGAGCTGCATGGCGGCCAGCGCGTGCATCGACACGCCGGTGGCGCCGATCGGATGGCCCTTGGCCTTGAGGCCGCCGGACGGGTTGATCGGCAGCGCGCCGTCCTTGGCGACGACGCCGTCGGCGATGACGCGCGCGCCGTGGCCTTCCGGCGCCAGGCCCATCGCTTCGTATTCGATCAGCTCGGCGATGGTGAAACAGTCGTGCACTTCGGCGAAGGACAGGTTTTTCAGATCGATCCCGGCGCTGGCGAGCGCCTTTTTCCAGGCCACGGCGCAGCCTTCGAACTTGAGCACGTCGCGCCGCGACATCGGCAGGAAATCCTGCACGTGCTCGGCGGCGCGGAACACGATCGCCTTGTCGAGCTTCAGCGCGGTATCGACGTCGGCCAGCACGATGGCGGCGGCGCCGTCCGACACCAGCGAGCAGTCGGTGCGCTTGAGCGGGCCGGCGACGCGCGGATTCTTGTCGCTTTCGGCGCGGCAGAAATCGTAGCCGAGATCCTTGCGCAGTTGCGCGTACGGATTGCCGACGCCGTTCTTGTGGTTCTTGGCGGCGATGCGCGCCAACGCGTCCGACTGGTCGCCCCAGCGCTGGAAATAGAGCGCGGCGATGTTGCCGAAAATCCCGGCGAAGCCGCCGTCGATGTCGGCCTCCTCGCGCACATAGGAGGCCTTGAGCAGATTGTGGCCGACTTCGGCGCCGGGGGTCGTCGTCATCTGCTCGACGCCGACCACCAGAACGATGCGCGCGACCCCGGCGGCGATCGACTTCAAGCCCTGATGCACGGCGGCGGAACCGGTGGCGCAGGCATTCTCGACCCGGGTGGCGCGCTTGAAGCGCAGATCGGGCGACGCCTGCAGCACCAGCGACGCGGTGAAGTCCTGCGCCGAGAAGCCGGCGTTGAAATGGCCGAGCACGATCTCGTCGACGTCGGCGGCGGCAATCGCCGCATCGGCCAGCGCACCGTTGGCCACGCGCACGATGAGGCTCTCGACGGTCTCGCCGCTGAGCTTGCCGAACGGCGTGTGAGCCCAACCCACGATGCAGGCGGTCATGATCGCTCCCTGGGAATCGGCCTTTGCCGAATTTTGGTCGCTTTTCCTTGGCTTAGGCTATGCGGAGTCCGCATCGCCCATGACGATACCGGTATTCACCTTTGCGTTCGAGCCCGGCTTAAGCTTAGATAGGTGCGCGCCCACGCCTCGTGAACCTTCCTTTTCGCGGCCCAATTGGGCCTCGACCAACCGAATGGACCGCGACACGTGTTTCGTATGAAAGCTCCCCGGGCGCCGGCGCTCGGCATCGTCTTCGGTTCCATCGCTTTCAGCACCATTGCGGCCACGCTCCTGGCCGCGACGCCGGCACGATCGGAAGCCTTTATCCTGGTCGACGTCAGCAGCGGCAAGGTGCTGCGCGCCGAGAACGCCACCTATCCGTGGTATCCGGCCTCGACCACCAAGCTGATGACGCTCTACATGACATTGAGCGCGGTGCGCGACCATCGCATCACCTTCGATACGCTGTTCACGGTCTCGAAGAACGCCAGTGCGCAGTCGCCGACCAAGATGGGATTCCCGATCGGAACCCAGGTGACGGTCGACAACGCGCTCAAGATGATGATGGTCAAGTCGGCCAACGACATGGCGGTGCTGCTGGCCGAAGGCATCGGCGGCTCGATCGACGATTTCGCCCAGCAGACGACCGACACGGCGCATCGTCTCGGCATGACGGAATCGAACTTCGTCAATCCGAACGGCTTGCCGGCCGACGGCCAGATCTCCTCGGCGCGCGATCTCGCCATCCTCGCCCGCGCGCTGATTCGCGAATTCCCCGAATACAGTTTCTACTGGCACATTCCGGCAATTCGATACGGCAAGCGCATCGTGCGCAATTACAATCCACTGCTCGGGCGCTATCCCGGCACCGACGGCATGAAGACCGGATTCATCTGCGCATCCGGCTTCAATCTGGTCGCCACCGCCACGCGCGACAACAAGCAGTTGATCGCCGTGGTGCTCGGCGCGCCGTCCGGCGCGGCGCGCGCGGTGAAGGCGGCGGAGCTTCTGGAAGGCGGCTTTGCGCAAAATCCGCTGGCCTGGCTCACGCCGTCGCTGGGCACGGTCGACGACTTGGTGCCGATCAATGTCGATCCGCCCAATCTGAAAGACACGACGTGCGGGCCGCACCGTAAGCGGCCGGCATCGGAGGACGAGGACGCCGATGCCGATGCCGACTCCAGCAATGCCCAGGCCGCCGGCGATACCAGCCAGCAATTCTCGTTCCTGCTGTCGGCGCTGCGGGCGCCGACGCCGAAAAACCTCAACCTCCTGACCGACCCCGGCCCGGTGACGCCGACGGTGGTCTATACCGGGCCGACGCGGACCCAGGCCGAGCTTGCGACGCTGCCGACCGACGTTGCGGCCGATCCCACCACCAAGAAGAAACCAAAGCACAAGCAGGCCAGCGCCCAGCCCGACGACGGCGCCGCCGCCGCGCCGCCGGAGAAGGAGAAGAAGCCGGCCGTTGCCAAGCCCGCAGCGGACAAGAAAACCGCGACACCGTCGGCGGAGAAGAAAGCGGTCGCGGCCAAGCCGGCGGAGGTCAAGGTTGACGGCAAAGCTGACGCCAAGGCCAAAGACGGCAAGCCCGCGACAGCTGCCAATCCGTGGTCGCTGCTGTCGTCGCCGGCGCTCGCCGCAAGCCCGCCGCCCGACCTGAAGGCCGACGCCGGCGCGCCGAAGCCGAAAAAGCCGGCCAAACCCAAGCCGCCGCTCACGCCGGCGCCGGCGCAGTAACGCGGCCAGCGGGCGCTCATTCCCGTCATCCTGAAGGCGCGAGCCAACGGGTCCGGCCCGAAGTGGCCGGCCCGATGACAGGCTCCGCGAGCCTCGAAGGATGCGGCCGAGGCGCTCGGGCCGTCACGAGCAGCGATGCAGATAATGCCACATCCTTGATATAAAGGGTCATTGGCTCGAACGGGCGGGGAAGCATGGACGGCAGGATGACCATCGCCGCGCTGCAGGACATGAAGCGCGCCGGACAAAAGAGCATCGGCGTCGTTGCCTGGGATTATCAGATCGCGCGCATCGCCGACCGCGCCGGTGTCGATTTCGTCTCGGTCGGCGACTCGGTCGGCGTCAATCTGTGGGGCCGCAGCGAAGTGGCCGAAGTGACGCTCGGCGAAATGCTGATCTGCTGCCAGGCGGTGCGCCGCGGCGTCTCCCGCGCGCTGGTCAGTTGCGACATGCCGTTCGGCCCGGTGCAGCAGGGCATCGACAGCGCGCTCGCCGCAGCGTTTCGCCTGGTCAAGGAGGGCGGCGCCGACATGATCAAGGTCGATGCCGCCGCCGAATTTCCCGACGTGGTGCGCGCGCTGGTGCGCGACGGCATTCCGGTATTCGCGCAATTCGGGCTGACGCCGCAGACCGCGATCAAATACGGTATCCCCTATAGCGCGCAGAATTCGCCGCAGGCCCAAGCCACCGCCGCAGCCGCCGACAAGCTTGTCGCCGAAGCGCGGCTGCTCGAAGACGCCGGCGCCTGCGCGCTCGACTTCACCAATTCGGGTCCGGTGGCGGGCGCCGCGGCGGTCGAGGCGGTGACGATTCCGGTGATCGGCGGCTTCGGCGGCGGGCCATGGCTCGACGGCCGGGTGCGGCTCGCCCACACCGCGATCGGCTACGCCGAGAAATGGCTCGACGCGAAAACCGAGACTTACGTCAATACCGCAAAGGCGGCGCTGGAGGCGTTTGCCGCGCTGATCGCCGACGCCCGCGCCGGCCGGCAGATCAAGGGCTGAAAAAAATGCCGAGCGCGGTCATCGACGGCATCGCGACGCGCTACGAGATCATCGGGTCCGGGCCGCCGCTGTTGATGTACGCGCCGGGCGGCTTCAACGCGGTGGTCGAGACCTGGTCGACGCAGGGCATCTACGCCGGGATCAGGCTCCTCGATCATCTGCCGCAGCACTTCACCTGCATCGCGTTCGACCGCCGCGAATGCGGCCAGTCCGGCGGCCGGGTCGAACGCGTGACCTGGCAGCACTATGTCGCCCAGGGCAAGGGGCTGCTCGAGCATCTCGGCATCGCGCGCGCGCATCTCATCGGCGGCTGCATGGGCTGCGCGCCGGTCGCGGCTTTCGCGGTGGCGCATCCGCAGATGGTCGCCGGCATGATCCTGTACTGGCCGGTCGGCGGCGCCAAATACCGCATCAGCAGCCACCAGCGTTTTGCCGAACATCTGAAATTTGTCGACAGCGAGGGGCTGCGAGGCGTCGTCGCGCTGGCCGTCAAGGACGGCAAGCCGTTCGGCGCCGACCCGCGCGGCGGACCGTGGGCCTCGGTGATCAGGCGCGATGCCGGTTTTGCCGCCGCCTATGCGGAGCAAGATGCCAGGCAATACCGGCTCGCCTGCGCGGGCATGTGCGGCGCGCTGTTCGATCGCGATACTGCGCCCGGCGCCGAGCCCGAGGATCTGATGCGCGTCGACATGCCGGCGCTGGTCGTGCCGGGCCACGACGCCGCCCACGCCACCTCGGCGGCGCGCTATCTGGAAGAATGCCTGCCGCGGTCGCAGTATTGGGATAAGCCGGTCGAAGAGCAGACCGAAGATGCCACCAACGCACGCATCATGGCGTTTTTGACGGACACCGCGGCATAGGCGCAGCAAATAATGGCCGATTATTATTCGATTCTTTCGCGCGCGATGAGCGCGCCCGAAGCCAAGAACGCGACGTGGCGGCGCGACGTCTACGACCGCGCCCGGCAAATGCTGGTGAGCCAGCTGCGCGCCCGGCGGCCGCCGGCGTCGCGCGGCGAACTCGAACGCGAACAGTCCGCATTGGACGCCGCGATCGAACGCGTCGAAACCGAAACGCTGCGGAGCGGCAGCGCCATGGTCGGGCGCGACGAAGCCGTCGGTGTGCCGGAAGAGAAAAGCGGTCCGATCGCGGCGCCGTTCCGGCTGGGCAACGCATCGTGGAACGCAACCTGGATCGTGCTCGCTGTCGTCGTCGCCGCGCTCGGCGCCGGCGCCTACGCGTATTGGGCCGGCCGGGCGCCGAAGCCCGCGCCGCAGCCGACCGCGAGCGCAACGCCAACCGCGCCGCCGGCGGCGGCACCGTCGAAGCCGGCAGCCCCGGCGCCGCAAAAGACCGCCGCGGCGACGAGCAAAGACGGCGACCTGCCGCCCGGCGTCGACGGCGGCTCGACCGACGCCGACATGGCTTATGTGTTTCGCCGCCAGCCGACGTTCTATCGCACGCTGCAACCGGTCGGCACCGTGATCATCGATAAGCTGCAGCACTTTCTCTATCTGATCCGGCCGAACAACGTCGCCTTGCGCTACGGCATCGGCGTCGGCGCGCAGTGCGCCGACCTCGCCGGCCTGCGCCACATTGCGGGCATGGCGGAGTGGCCGCCGTGGCAACCGCCGCCCGAAATGCTCAGCCGCAATCCGACCGCGCTGCCGGGCGGCCCCGGCAATCCGCTCGGCGCGCGCCTGCTGCAGCTCGACGACGCCAAATCCCGCATCCACGGCACCAATGCGCCGAAGACCATCGGGACTTCCGTCATCCTCGGCTGCTTCCGCCTGGTCAACGACGACATCGTCGATCTGTACAGGCGGGTGCAGGTGAACACGCCGGTCATCGTCAACTAGATCCGCAAGCGGCGGCCGACAAAAAAACCCGGCTTGGACCGTGCCAAACCGGGCTTGGTTGCAGCGACGCCGACGACGCGACGACGCAGCGCCTACGGCCCGATGTAACCCGGGCCGCCGAACGCATTGGCGGCAGCGCTGATGCCCCCCGGCGACAGCGGCGCGCCGTGCAGGCCGGTATTGGAATAAGTCAGCGTGCTGGCCCGGAACGCCCGGCCCTGATTGTCCGGGCCGATGTAACCCGGCCCCGGTCCGCCGAAGCTGTTGGCCGCCGCACTGATGCCGCCGGGCGACAGCGGCGCGCCGCGCAAGCCGGCGATGGAATAATCCGTCGGGGTGAACCCGGCGAGCCGGCTTTGCGGATCGGGCCCGATGAAACCCGGGCCCGGCCCGCCGTAGGCGCTGGCCGCCGCCGAGATGCCGCCCGGCGACAGCGGCGCGCCCCGCGGGCCCTGCTGTGCGAGGGCCGCCGTGCAAGCCAGGGCGGTGCCGAGCGCGACCGCGGCCAAGCCTGTGGTGAGTTGAAGACGCATTGTTGGTCTACTCCGTGCGTGGGTTGTTGAGGCTGTCGGGGACGCGCCCCCTCGGCAGCACCGAACGCCTCGCGATGTCGGAGTAGCAGCGGCTCAGCTGCCGCATATAGGGAGGAAACAGTAAATACGATGCATGAATACATAAAGCGTGGATAGATATTACAACAAATATATGTTGCGATCGCTGCCGAATAGATTCCGGATAGATTTACGTCGAAATTATACTGTCAAAGCGCCGGCGACCTCGCGACGTGACTGATGAACGGCGCCACGGTGTCGTCGTCGCTCCCCATCGGCAATGTCGGACCGGCCTGGGTGGCGCAATCGCTGAACGTCGCGTGATCGATTGCCGCCGCGGCAGGCGGCGCGGAGCTACGCCGCGGCCATGCGCAACGGCGCGTCGGTGACCTGCTGCAACGCGTCGAGCGTCAGGCCGGGGATCATGTCGCGCACCACAAAACCCTCATCGACAACGTCGAGCACGGCGAGGTTGGTGTAGACGCGCTTGACGACGCCGACCGCCGTGAGCGGATAGCTGCAGCGGCGAACCAGCCGGCTCTCGCCGGTCTTGGTGGTGTGCTCCATCAGCACCCAGAGCTGCCGGGCGCCGGCGGCCAGATCCATGGCGCCGCCGACCGCGGGCGCGGCGTCGTTGGCGGAGGTCGACCAGTTGGCGAGGTCGCCGTTCTCGGCGACCTGAAAGGCGCCGAGCACGCACAGATCGAGATGGCCGCCGCGGATCAGCGCGAAGCTGTCGGCATGATGCATGTAGGAGCCGCCCGAGCGCAGCGTGACATATTGCTTGCCGGCATTGATCAGCCAGCGGTTGATGTTGTCCGGCTCCGGCGCCGGGCCCATGCCGAGGATGCCGTTCTCCGACTGGAAAATGACCTCGCGCTCCGCCGGCACGTAGTCGGCCACCTGCAGCGGCGCGCCGATGCCGAGATTGACGTACCAGCCCTCGGGGATGTCGCGCGCGACGCGCGCCGCCATTTCGCGGCGCGTCATCGGCGTGCAGCCGGCCGGAGATCTGGCATCCGATTTTGCCGCCGCGGGCTTTGCAGCCAAGGGGCTGGCATCGATGGGTTTGGCGGACGCGCTCAAGGCTTTTTCCTCCTCACGTCACCGTCGGTTCGCCGTAGGGCACGTGCAGAACGCGATTGACGTAGATTCCGGGCGTGGCGATCTTCTCCGGATCGAGTGCGCCCAGTTCCACAATGTGCTGGCTCTGCACGATGGTCAACGTCGCCGCGGTCGCCATCACCGGATTGAAATTGCGCGCCGACGACCGGTAGGTCAGGTTGCCCCAGCGATCGGCTTCCCAGGCCTCGATCAACGCCACGTCGCCGGGCAGCGCTTCTTCGAGCAGATAGGTGTGGCCGCGGATGTCGCGCTCTTCCTTGCCGTCGGCGAGCAGCGTGCCGACCGCGGTGGCGGTGTAGAACGCCGGGATGCCGGCGCCGGCGGCGCGCATGCGCTCCGCCATGGTGCCTTGCGGCACCACTTCAAGCTCGATGCGGCCTTCGCGCCACAGCCGCTCGAACACCACCGGATCGGCGGTGCGCGGAAACGAGCAGACGATCTTGCGCACCCGGCCGGTATTGAGGAGCGCCGCCAGCCCGACATAGCCGACGCCGGAATTGTTGGCGACCACGGTCAGGTCCTTGGCGCCCTGCTCGATCAAGCCTTCGATCAGCGCGTTGGGCTGGCCGATCGAGCCGAAGCCGCCGATCAGCACGACGGCGCCGTCGCGGACGCCGGCCATCGCCTCGGCCATCGATTGCACGATTTTGTTGATCATTTGCAGTCCGTCATCCTGAGATGTGAGCCAACGGGTCCGGCCCGAAGTGGCCGGCCCGATGACACGCTCCGCGAGCCTCGAAGGATGATCGGCCACAGCGCCCGGGCCGTCGTCCTTCGAGGCTCGGCGCTTGGCGCCGAGCACCTCATCAGGATGACGGATAACATTTACCCCACCACGCGCATGCGCGGGCCATCGGCGAACGCCGGCATCACCTCGCGCGCGAAGCGCGCCAGGCTGTCGTGCGCCAGGCCGCCGCCGCCGTTGAGCAGCACATATTCGACGCCGAGCCGCCGCAGCCGCTCGAGCTTGATGGCGATCTCCTCCGGCGTGCCGTACAGCGCGCTTTCCTCGCTGGCCTCGCGGGTATCGGAGAACGCCATGATGCTGGCGGTGTTCTTGATGCCGGGCGCGCTCGAGACGGCGGCGAGGCGGTGCTGCGCCTCGAGGCGGCGCTCCAGCGCGGCCTGCTTGTCGGTTTCGTCCTTGGCGACATAGAAGGCGCGCGCCACCCCGACCTCCTGCGGATCGTAGACGCGGCCGCGCTTTTCCACCTCGGCCTTGAAGATCGCGACGCGCTCGGCGACGGCCTCGAACGAGGCGAACTGGTCGAGCAACAGGTTGTAGCCGCGCTCCGCCACCTGGCGGATCGAAGCCGGGCTGCCGGCGCCCATCCACATCGGCGGATGCGGCTTTTGCGCCGTCGGCGGCTCGACGATGACGTCGTCGAAATTCCAGAATCTGCCGTGATGGGAAAAGCGCTGCTTCGAGGTCCAGCTTCTGATGATGACGTCGAGCGATTCATTAAAGCGCGCGTCGGCCTCCGCCATCGGCACGCAGAAGCCGGCGAACTCGTTGTGCCGATAGCCCTTGCCGACGCCGAAATCGAGCCGGCCGCCGGACAACAGATCGATGGTGGCGGCCTGCTCGGCGAGCAGCACCGGATTATGCCACGGCAGCACCAGCACGGCGGTGCCGAGCCGCAGCGTCTTGGTCTTGGCGGCCACCCAGGTCAGGAGCGCGAGGCTGGCGGAGACCTGGCCGAAGCCGGTGAAATGATGCTCGACCAGGAAGGTCGAATGATAGCCGAGCGCCTCGGCCTCGACGTTGTAATCGACGAACTGCTTGTAGCCCTGGCCGGAATCCACGTCCGGGCCGCCGTGGCGGGCAGTGGCGCTGCCGAAAAGTCCGAACCGCATGCCGGCTCCTGTGCGTTGAACGGGCAATCTAGCTTATAACGCCGCCGGCTTGAACATCGGCACCGGCGGCCCGTCCTCGGTTTCGCGAAACACGACAGACACCGGCTGGCCGATGCGCAGCGCATCGAAATCGCAATCGACGATGTTGGTCATCATGGTCGGGCCTTCGGCGAGCGTCACATAGGCGATGGCGTATGGCTCCTTGGCGCGGCGCATGACGCTGTAGGTATAGATCGTGCCTTGGCCGGACGCGGCGCGCCAGGCGATGCTGCCGCCGCCGCAGAACGGGCAGACGGCGCGCGGATACCAATGCGCCTTGCCGCATGCCGTACAGGTCGGCACCACGAAGCGGCCGTCGCGCGCCGCATTCCAGAACGCCTGCGTCTCGACGCTGACGATCGGCGAGGGAATCTTGCGTTCCGCCATCGGTTCACTCCCGTTCCATGATCAGGGTGGCGCTGCCGTGGCGGGTGCCGAGCTGCAGGCCGGTGCCCTGCGCCAGCGCCAGATCGCAATTCTTCACCTGCACCGCCGGATGCGCCTCGCCGCGCAACTGCCGCACCGCCTCGATCACCTTGGTCATGCCGCCGCGGTTGGCCGGATGGTTGTTGCACAGCCCGCCGCCGTCGGTGTTGAACGGCAGCTTGCCGACGCCGGAAATCAGATTGCCGTCGGCGACGAATTTGCCGCCGGCGCCTTTTTGGCAAAAACCCAGATCCTCGATCTGCATCAGCACCGTGATGGTGAAGCTGTCGTAGATCGAGGCGTATTTGATGTCGGCCGGCCCGATGCCGGCTTCGGCGAACGCCGCCGGGCCGCTCTTCGCCGCGCCCGAGGTGGTGAGATCGAAGGTGCCGCCGGACAGATGCTTCACGGTCTCGCCGGCGCCGATGATCTTGACCGGCGGCTTGCCGAGGCTTTTGGCGATCTCCGGCTTGACCACAATGAGCGCGCCGCCGCCGTCGCTGATGACGCAGCAATCGAGCCGGTGCAGCGGGTCGGCGATCACCGGCGAGTTCACCACGTCGTCGACCGTGACCACCTCGGGCAGCATGGCGTGCGGATTGTGCTGCGCGTGATGCGAAGCGGCGACCTTGATCCAGGCGAGCTGCTCGCTGGTGGTGCCGTATTGGTGCATGTGACGCATGGCGCACAGGGCGTAGCCGTTGGCGGTGGTCATGCCGTAGGGAAACTCCCACGGCGCTTCCGGCTGGTTGGGATCGCGCAGGCGCGGCGTGGTGCCGGTGGCCTGGCCTTCGCTGCGCGGCCGGCCGGCGAGCGTGATCAGCGCCACGTCGCACTTGCCGAGCGCGATGGCCTCGGCGGCATGGGCGGCGAGCGCCACATAGGAGGTGCCGCCGAGCTCGGTCGAATCGACGTGGCGAAGCTTCAAATTCATGTATTCGGCCATCGACGCCGGCCCTGGACCGGGCGCATCGCCGGCGCAGAAGTAGCCGTCGACGTCGTCGCGGGCGAGCCCGGCATCGGCCAGCGCGCCGAGCGCCACCTCGGCATGCAATTGCGCCACGGTCTTGTCCGGCGCATGCCGCGTCGGATGCTCGAAGATGCCGGCGATATAGGCCTTGCCCTTGATCGACATGCGCGAATGAACCTCCCAGGCCTTGCAACCGTAGCCCGGATTGAGCGCCGGCGAAATCCGGTTACAACAGACGCCAAGAATGGAGGAGGAGACACCGATGGAGCTCGGACTGAAGGACAAGATCGCGCTGGTGACCGGATCGAGCCGCGGCATCGGGCGCGGCGTGGCGCTGGCGCTGGCCGCCGAGGGCTGCGACGTGATGCTGACCGGGCGCGATGCCAAGGCCCTCGACGACGTGGCGGCGGCGATCCGCGGCAACGGCCGCCGCGCCGGCATTGCGGCCATCGATTTGCGCGAGCCGGACGCCGCCGGGACGCTGATCGAGCAGGTCAAGCGCGAATTCGGCGGCCTCGACATTCTGGTCAACAATGCCGGCGCCACCAAGCGCGGCGATTTTCTGTCGCTGACCGACGCCGATTGGCAGGACGGCTATGCGCTGAAGTTCTTCGGCCATGTGCGGTTGACGCGCGCCGCCTGGCCGCTGCTTATGGCGCGCCGCGGCTCGCTGATCGCGATCGGCGGCACCGGCGGCAGGAAGCCGACGGCGGAGTTCACCATCGGCAGTTCGGTGAACGCCGCGGTCGCCGCTTTCTCAAAATGCATGGCGGATCGCGGCAAGGAGGACGGCGTGCAGGTGAACTGCATCCATCCCAGCATGGTCGAGACCGACCGGCTGTGGCGGCGCATCAAGGCCGAGATGGAGCGCACCGGCTGGCCGGAGGACAAGGCCCGCAAGGAGATGTGCCGCGGCTTCGGCATCACCCGCTTCGGCACCGTCGAGGACGTCGCCGACATGATCACGTTTCTCGTCTCCTCGCGCGCCAGCTGGATGCACGGTGCGACCATCGATCTCGACGGCGGCGAGATTCCGGTGCTGTGAGCTGTCGTGCTCCGCGACGGCGGAGCACCCAGTAATCCCTGGATCCGCGATCGATGCAAAGCGCACAAGATTCCAACGTTCGGCGATTACTGGATCGTCCGCCTTCGCGGACGATGACAGCGAGGAAGCAATGAACATCCTCCTCACGCCCGCGCGCATCGGCCCGGTCGAAATCAAGAACCGCATCGTCATGCCGCCGATGACGACGCGCACGGCGGACGCCGAAGGATTCGTCACCGACGATTCCGTTGCCTATTACATGGCGCGGGTGCGCGGCGGCACCGGCCTGATCACCGTCGAGATGGCCTCGCCAGAGAAATGCGGCCGGCATCGCCGTCACGAGGTCGGCATCTATGACGATCGTTTTCTGCCCGGCCTGACGCGGCTGGTCGCGGAAATTCATCGCGGCGGCGCCAAGGCCTCGATCCAGCTCGGCCACGGCGGCGGCCACACCCGCGTCGATATCTGCGGCGAGACGCCGATCGCGCCGTCGGCAATCCCGCATCCGGTCTACGAGACGACATTCGAGACCATCATCCCCGAAGCGATGAGCAAAGCCCGCATCGCGCAAACCGTGGCGGCGCATGCCGCCGCGGCGCGGCGGGCGGCGCAGGCGGGCTTCGATTGCGTCGAGGTCCATGCCGCGCACGGCTATCTGATCTCGCAGTTTCACGCGCCGTTCGAGAACCAGCGCGACGACGACTATGGCGGCGCGCTGGAAAACCGCGCCCGCTTCGGTCTCGACGTGCTGCGGGCGGTCAAAGCCGCGGTGCCCGGCACCGGCGTCATCTACCGGCTCTCGGTCGAAGATTTTTTTCCCGGCGGCCTGCCGTTTCGCGAAGGCCGGCAGATCGCGATCTGGGCCGCGGCGGCCGGCGCCGACGCGGTGCACGTCACCGCCGGGCACTATCGTTCGCTGCCGTCGGCGCAGATCGTGCTGCCGCCGATGAGCATGCCGGACGCGCCTTTTCTCGGGTTCGCCGCCGACGTGAAAAGAGAGATCGCCGTGCCGGTGATCGCGGTCGGCCGGCTCGGCGATCCGAAGACCGCGGAAGCCGCCGTCGCCGACGGCAAGACGGATTTCATCGCGCTCGGCCGCACGCTGGTCGCCGACCCGCAATGGGTCGAGAAGGTCAGACGCGGCGAGCCGATCCGGCGCTGTCTCGCCTGCAACACCTGCATCAACGAGATGCGCGGCGGCGCGCGCATCGGCTGCGTGGTCAACGGCGCCGCCGGGCGCGAGACGATGTTCGCCGCGGCGGCGCCGCCGCGCGGCGAGCGCATCGCCGTGATCGGCGCCGGGCCGGCCGGCCTGACCTACGCGGCGTTGGTCGCGCAGGATAATGCGGTGACGGTGTTCGAGCGGGACAAGCGCGCCGGCGGCAGTTTCCGCTACGCCGGCAAGGCGCCGCTGTTCCAGGAGGTCGAGGCGGATCAAAAAAGTTTCGCGCGCTACATCGACGACATGGTGGCGGCCTGCGACATGAAGGGCGTCGTGTTCCGCCTCGCGACCGACGTCAGGTCCGATGCGCAACTGCTGGCGCCGTTCGATCGCATCGTGATCGCGGCCGGCGCAGCCTACCGGTTCGGCCTCGGTCCGCTGACCACGTGGGCGCTCGATCACGGCGCCGCCCGCTGGCCCGGTCTGACGCAACTGCTGTCGTCGCCGCAATTGCGCGACTGGTTCTACTATCGGGCGCGTCGTGGCACCGCGGACCGCTTCACGGCGCTGGCGCGGCCCGGCCAAAAGGTCATGGTCATCGGCGATGCGGTTCAGGCCGGCAAAAGCAAGCAGGCGATTGCCAGCGCGTTCGAAGCCGCGCTGCTCGGACAATGAAAATGCCAAAAAATTGGGCATGATCGGCAAGGCGGGCTGAGCGAACGCTTAAACCCATCATCGAATCCCCGGCGCCGACGATGGGTTTGGCGGCGCGTTGTCGGCGCCAAGGCGGCTGGCCGCTGGCATGGAATTTGCGGTAGCATTGCGGGACGCGGACCCGGGAGCATCATGTCCTCAGCCGCAAAACTTCGCCTCGACCAGGTCAGCATGTCGTTCAAGACGCCCGCCGGCGTCTTCGAGGCGCTGGCGCCGGTCACGCTGAATATCTCGCAAGGCCGCTTCGTCAGCCTGATCGGCCCGTCGGGCTGCGGCAAGAGCACCATCTTCAACATCGTCGCCGGCCTCTTGGAGCCGAGCGGCGGACGCGTGCTGATCGACGGCGCCGACGCCACCGGCACCATCGGCCGCGTCGGTTACATGCTGCAAAAGGACTTGCTGCTGCCGTGGCGCACGGTGCTCGACAACGTCATCCTGGGCATGGAAATCCAGGGCGTGCCGTTGCGCGACGCGCGGGCGCGCGCGCTGCCGCTGTTGCGCCGCTACGGTCTCGCCGGCTTCGAATACCTGTATCCCAGCGCGCTGTCCGGCGGCATGCGCCAACGCGCGGCCTTGCTGCGCACGCTGTTGTTCGACACCGACGTCATTCTGCTCGACGAGCCGTTCGGCGCGCTCGATGCCCAGACCAAGCTGCAGATGCAGGAGTGGCTGCTGCAGCTGTGGAGCGATTTCGGCAAAACCGTCGTGTTCGTCACCCACGACATCGAGGAGGCGATCTATCTCTCCGACGAAGTGCACGTGATGGCGACGCGGCCCGGCCGCATCGTCGAGTCGATCCCGGTTGCGATCGCCCGGCCGCGGGCGCGCAGCGCGACGCTGACGCCGGGCTTCATCGCCATCAAGGAGCGCTGCCTGGCGCTGCTCACGCTGGCGCACCACGCCTCGCTCGAAGCGGCGGCCTGACATGCCGGTGCCCGCATGACGGTGCAGGAGACACCGCACGTGGCCGGGGTCGGCAGCGGCCGCGAGACGGCGCGCAGTCCATCGGCGCCATGGCCGCGGCCGGCCAAGACCGTCCGCCGGCTGCCGGTGCAAAAGGATTGGCCGCTCTGGACCATCGTCGCGGTGCAAATCGGCATCTTCGTCGCCATCATCGGGCTGTGGCAGCTCGGCGCCGATGACGGCTGGATCGACGGCTTTTTCTGGTCGAAGCCGAGCGCGATCTTCGCCACCCTGATCCAGTTCTTCACCGAGGGCGACGCCTTCACTGACATCAGCTTCACGTTCCGCTCGACCATCATCGGTTTTGTGATCGGAACCACGGCCGGCTCCATGCTCGGACTGTCGTTCTGGTGGTCGCGCAACTATGCGGCGATCGCGCAGCCCTATGTCATCTGCTTCGAATCGCTGCCCAAGCTGGCGCTGGCGCCGCTGGTCATCCTGGTGTTCGGGCTTGGGCTTGCCTCGAAGGTGGCGATCGCCACGGCGCTGACCGTCATCGTCTCGACGCTCACCACCTATGCGGGCGTCAAGGCGGTCGATCCGGACCAGGAGAAGCTGTTCTACTCGCTCGGCGCCAGCCGCATGCAGGTATTCCGCAAGCTGGTGGTGCCGTTCTGCCTGCCGTGGACCATCTCGGTGCTGCGGGTGAATATCGGGCTCGCCCTGACCGGCGCCGTGGTCGGCGAGTTCATCGCCTCGCAGCACGGCCTCGGCCGGCAAATTCTTTACGCCGGCCAGACCTATGACATCGCGCTGGTCTGGGTGGCCGTACTGGTGCTCTCGACACTGGCGATCGTCATGTATGTGACGGTGTCATGGCTGGAGAGCGTATTGCGCAAGGGCGTCAAGCAATAGTCCGGGATCAACAGGAGTTGTCGACATGGTGACGGAAGTCATGAACACGGGAAAATTCACCGGGCCGGACACAGCGCGGACCAGGCCGCAGCAGACGGGAGTTTCTCGGCGCCGCCGCGACCGGCGTGGCGCTCCTGGCGCGGCCGATGCTGGCGCGCGCCGACACCAAGGCGGTGCTGATCGCCGAGCCGGTCCACGGCACCGGCTATCTGCCGCTCTATGTCGGCATCGCCAAAAATCTGTTCGACGACGTCAAGGTCGACATCGTGACCATCGAGAGCGGCGGCGGCCACACCAATGCGGTGCTGTCCGGCCAGGCCTTTGCCTTCATCGGCGGCCCGGAGCACGACGCCTACGCCAAGGCCAAGGGCGCCGAACTGCGCGCGGTGGTCAACTGCGTCGATCGCGGCAACGTCTATTTCTGCGCCGCCAAGGGCGTCGAGCCGACCGGCACCGACTGGGCGGCCTACTTCAAGGGCAAGGCGATCTCGTGCGGCCCATACGGCGGCACGCCGAATTCGATCACGCGGTACCTCCTGAAGAAGTGGAATCTCGACGCCACCAAGGACGTGACGCTCGTGGAAACCGCCAACTCGGCGGTCGTCGCCACGGTGAAGAGCGGACAGGCCCAGATCGGCAACGCCACCGAGCCCTACGTCACCCAGGGCGTGCGCAACGGCGTGTGGGGCGAGCCGTTCATCAATATCCCGAAGGACCTCGGCCCGTACGCCTACTCGACCTTCAATGTGCGGCTCGATACCATCCAGAAAGACCCCGAACTGGTGCGCGGCTTCGTCCGCGGCATGATGCGGGCCCTCAAATTCGTCTATGGCAACAAGGACGAGGCCGCCGAGATCGCCAAGAAACAGTTCCCGACCATGCCGCTCGACGACCTCAAGGCGACGCTCGACCGCTCCTTTGCCGATGCGCTATGGAGCCAGGACGGCAGCATCAGCCGCGCCTCGTGGGATACCGCGAAATCCGTGGTCATGGGCGCCGGACTGCTCAAGACCGACGTCAGCTATGAAGATATCATCGACATGAGCTTCGTCGACAGTCTCAAGGCCAATCTGTAATTGTTGCTGCCGGGCCCCCGCTTCGCTCGGCACGGAACGACGCTACACCGGCAATCGATCAGCAAGGGAAAAAATCATGTCCGAACCCATCTGGAACGAGTTTCTCACCGAGCGCGACAAGGCGGTGTTCGACACGTCCGGCTATGGCGCGCGCGGCGGCTTCGGCAAGCGGCCGGCGCTGCTCGTCATCGACGTCAACTGGGCGTTCTGCGGCGACCGGCCGGAGCCGATCCTGGAATCGATCAAGCGCTGGCGCAATTCCTGCGGCGAGGACGCCTGGACGGCGCTGCCTTACATCCGCTCGCTGCTCGACAAATGCCACGACAAGGGCGTGCCGGTGCTCTACACCACCGGCGTCCGGCGCGAGGACAATTGGGACGCCGGCTCGTGGAGCTGGAAGAACTCCCGCAACGAAGAGGATCGGGCCGTCGTCGTCACCAATCTCGACGGCAACGAGATCGTCACGCCGATCGCGCCGGGACCGCAGGACCTCGTGGTGCTCAAGCAAAAGCCGTCCGGCTTCTTCGGCACCAACATGGCGAGCTACCTGACGCTGCTCGGCTGCGACAGCGTCATCGTCACCGGCACCACCACGTCGGGCTGCGTGCGCGCCACCGTGCTCGATGCCTTCAGCCTCAACTATCGCATCGCGCTGGCCGAGGAAGGCTGCTTCGACCGCTCGCAGGCGAGCCACGCCATCAACCTGTGCGACATGAACGCGAAATACGCCGACGTGGTGAAGACCTCGGAGGTGCTCGCGTTCCTCGACACGCTGCCGGGCGGGATGTTCGAACTGCCGAAGGGCAACAAGCCGGCGGCGTCGGAGCCGAAGCGCGCGGCGAGTTTCTGATTGGACGTAGGGTGGCATGGCGCGCCCGCGACCTCACCGCGTGGGCAAAATCGAACGCGCGCCTTGCCGACGCGGTGAGGCCGTGCCGACGATTTTGCCCACCCTGCGGCGGTTTCAATTATTGGTCTGAATCCCCGAATCCTTGATCACCTTGGCCCATTTGATGGTCTCGCTGGCGATAAAGGCGCGGAACTGGTCGGGCGTATCGCCGGACAGAATCGCACCCTGACTGGCAAGTTTCGACGCCACGTCGGGGTCCTTCATCGCCTCCCGCGCCGCCTTGTTGAGCGCATCGATGATGGGCGGCGGCGTGTGCGCGGGCGCCACCATGCCGTACCAGTTCTCGGCCAGGAGCCCGGACAGGCCGGCTTCGGCGGTGGTCGGCACATTCGGCGCGCTCGGCACGCGCTCCGGTGCCGCCACGGCGATGGCGCGGAGCGTGCCGGCATTGACCTGCGCCAGCACCGCGGGCACGTCGAGGAACGCCAGCTGCACCTGCTGCGCCAGGAGATCGGTGACCACCGGCGCGGCGCCGCGATAAGGCACATGCACGATGTTGATCCCCGCCGTGCTCTTGAACAGTTCGCCGGCCAGATCCGGCAGGCCGCCGAGGCCGGTCGAGGCAAAGTTGAGCTTGCCGGGCTGCGCTTTCGCCAGCGCGACCAGTTCCTTGAGGTCCTTGGCGGGGACGCTGGTCGCCACGACGAGCATTTCGGGGACCTTGGCGACCAGCGTGACCGGCGCCAGGTCCTTGAGCGTCTCGTAGGCGACCTTCTCCATGCTCGGACTGATCGCCAGCGCGCCGGAGCTGGTGATGGCGATGGTGTAGCCGTCCGGATCCGCGCGAGCGACCACATCGGTGCCGACGACGCCGCCCTGGCCGCCGCGATTGTCGACGACGATGGGTTGCTTGATGATCTCGGACATGCGCTGGCCGAGCGTGCGGGCAATGACGTCGTTGGGGCCGCCCGGCGGAAACGGCACGATCAGCCGGATCGGCTTATTGGGAAAATCCTGCGACGCCGCCAGCGCCGGACACAGCAGAATGCCCAGGCCGATCAGCATGAGCCTCAATGCTTGCATGTGAAGCCTCCCCGGACGATTGATTGGTCGCGCCGCGCCGCGTTCCATCAGTAGATCGCACGCCAGTCCGCAAGACAACGCATCTTTAGGCCGCGGCGGCGGAGCCGCGAATCAAGCGGTTTCCTTGGCGCCGTAGGCGGCGTGCAGAACCCGCGTGATCGTCAGCCCCTGCACGACGATGGTGAAAACCACGACCGCGTAGGTCACGACCAGGAGGTCGGCGCGCCACGGGTTGGCCGGCAGCGTTAACGCGAGCGCAACCGATATGCCGCCGCGCAAGCCGGCCCAGGTCAGCACCGCGACGTCGCGCGCCTTGTCGCGCCACGGTTGGCGCGTGCAGGCGATCGGCACGGCGACGCTGACCAGCCGCGACAGCACCGCGAGCGGGATGGCGAAAGCGATCGGCAGCAGCTCGATCGGCTGGATGACCAGGCTCAAGATCTGCAGGCCGATCAACAGAAACAGCATGGTGTTCATGATCTGGTCGAGCAGCGTCCAGAAGCCGATCAGCACCGCGCGCACGGCGGGCGTCATGCCGAAGCGCGGCGACGGCGATGCCAGCGTCAGCCCGGCGCTGACCACCGCGATCGGTCCCGACAGATCGAACACGTTGGCGATGCGGTAGGCGCCGAGCACCAGCGCCAGCGAGATCAACAGCAACAGGCCAGCGTCGGCGATGCGGCGCATCAACAACGCCGCGAGGGAGCCGGCGATAAAGCCGAGCGCGGCGCCGCCGCCGATCTCGCGGACGAGCGCCAGCGCCACCTGGCCGTGGCCGAGCGTCACGGTGTCGCCCTGGGTGACGCCGAGCGCGAGCAGGAACAGCACGACGCCGGCGCCGTCGTTGAACAGGCTTTCGCCGACGATGGCGGCGCGCAGGCCCGCCGGCAGACCGATCCGTGCCAGCAAATTCTCGACCACGACCGCGTCGGTGGGCGCCAGGATGGCGCCGAGCACGAAGCACCACACCAGCGGCACCGCGGCGCCAATCAGGCCGAAGACGAGCCAGATACCGCCGGCGAAAATTACCGTCGACAGAATCACGCTGGCGGTGGCCAGCAGCAGAATGATCCAGCGCCGGCGGTTGAGCTCGGCGACGTCGATATGCAGGCTGCCGGCAAACAGCAACAGCGCCAGCACGCCGTCGAGGAAGACCCGCGGCAGCCGGGCGGCGTCCAGCGTGCCGCGGAACCACGACATCACGTGCAGATGCAACACGCGGTCGCTGGCGACGATCAACAGCGACAGCGCCAGCGAGCCGAGCAGCATGCCGATGGCCGGCGGCAGCCTGATCCACAGGTGGTTGACGCAGCCGATCAGCACGGCCACGCCAAGCACGATGGCGAGGAGGTCGACCGGCTCGAACATCGCGCCCGTCGCGGCCGCGGGCCGGCTTACGTCCGCCCGGCGAGCGCCCTGGCCTTGTCGAGATGGCCGTAGCTGCGCACCGGGGCGCACATCAGGAAGCGGTAGCCCTCCCGCACGATGCGCTCGGCGTTGCCGGCCTCGACATGGGGATGGCCGACCACGACGCCCGCCGCCTTGCAGGTGTTGACGATCTGCGCCATGGCGTCGAGCACCACCTTGTGCTCGTACTGGCGCGGATAGCCGAGTTCCTGCGACAGGTCGCCCTCGCCGATCAGGATGGCGCCGATGCCCGGCACGTCCTTCAGGATATCCTTGAGGTTCTTGATGCCCTCGGTGTCCTCGATCATCAGGATGACGAAAATCTCGCCCCTGGGATTGAGCGGCCAGACGTCGGCGCGGTCGTAATAGTCCTGCTGACTGACGCCCCAATAACGCACCGCCGAGGTCGGGCCGTCGCCGCGGATGCCGGCCGGCTCGTACAGCGGCTTGTCCTTGAGCCGCGGATAGCGGCAGGCGGCGACCGCGTTATAGGCCTGCTCGACCGTGCTGATGTGCGGCCAGATGATGCCGTAGGCGCCGAGATCGAAGATCTGCTTGGCCTGGAACTGGGCCTTCTCGCCGCCGTTCGGCGGGATGCGCGCGAACGGCGCCACCGCCGGCGCGACCGAGCCCGATTTGGCGATCTGGCCGCGGTTGAGCATGTACTGCAGGCAGTCGCGGAAGGCACGGATGTCGTAGGCGTTGTGCTCCATCTCATAGACGACGGCGTCGTATTTCGCGGTGGCGAGCGCGATGGCCGCCTCGACGTCGGGCGGCGAAAAACATGTCAGTGCGTGCTGGCCCGCTTCGAGCGCGCGGATGACGCCGTTGAGCCTTCCCAGTTCAGCCATTCTGTTCTCTCCCTAAAGCACATCGTCGTCATCCTGAGGTGGCCGCGAAGCGGCCCTCGAAGGATGCGGCCGAGGCGCGGGGGCCGTCGCCCTTCGAGGCTCGCTTTGCTCGCACCTCAGGGTGACGGCGCATCATCCTACCAGAATGGCTGCCCGGTTTGACAATGCCGCCGCGCGCCGTAGCATCCGCCGATCCCCCAACCACCCGCAGCGATGGTGCCAATGATTATCGATTGCCACGGCCACTACACCACCGAGCCCAAGGACCTGCACCGCTTCCGCAAGGAACAGACCGCGGCCGCCAGCGCCGCGGAGAAGACGGCGATGCCGTCGCGCGCCAGCTTGAAAATGCCGGACGACGAGATCCGCGAAAGCATCGAGCAAAACCAGCTCAAGCTGCAGCGCGAGCGCGGCACCGACCTCACGATCTTTTCGCCGCGCGCCTCCGGCATGGGGCACCACGTCGGCGACGAGAGCGTCAGTCTCGAATGGTCGCAGATCTGCAACGACCTGATCGCGCGCGTGGTGTCGCTCTATCCGCAGAATTTCATCGGGGTCTGTCAGTTGCCGCAATCGCCCGGCGCCGATCCGAAGAACTCCGCCGCCGAGCTCGAGCGCTGCGTCAAGATGGGCTTCGTCGGCTGCAACCTCAATCCCGATCCGTCCGGCGGCTACTTCAATTCGCCGCCGATGACCGACAAGTCGTGGTTTCCGCTGTACGAGAAGCTGATCGAGCTCGACGTGCCGTGCATGATCCACGTCTCCGGCTGCTGCAATCCGGCGATGCACACCACCGGCTCGTATTATCTCAACGCCGACACCATGGTGTTCATGCAGGTCCTGCTGTCCGACCTGTTCAAGACGTTTCCCAAGCTGAAGTTCATCATCCCGCACGGCGGCGGCGCGGTGCCGTTCCATTGGGGCCGCTTCCGCGGCATCGCGCTCAACAACGGCAAGCCCGAGCTGGCCGACATCATGGGCGAGAACATCTTCTTCGACACCTGCGTCTATCATCAGCCGGGCATCGACCTGCTCACCAAGGTGGTGCCGATCGACAATATCCTGTTTGCCTCGGAGATGGTCGGCGCGGTGAAAGGCGCCGATCCCAGGACCGGCTTCGGCTTCGACGACACCAAGCGCTACGTCGACCAAGCGCCGATCAGCGACGCCGACCGCAAGAAGATCTTCGAAGACAATGCGCGCCGCGTCTATCCGCGGCTCAAGACCACGGCGGCGGCGAAGGCGTAAGTTCGCCCTCTCCGAATGCTGATCAGGAACGAGCGCGCCTTGGCAAAAAGACGCAAGTCCCGCAAGGAACGCAAATCGCATGTCGTGACCATCGGCCAGCGCGAGATCGAGACCCATGGTCTCGGCACCGGATTTTGGAGCGACCTCTATCACCGCTCGATGACCGTGCGCTGGCCGGGGTTCTTCGGCACCGCCGCGCTGATCTTCATCATTCTCAACGCCGCGTTCGCGTTGCTGTACTGGCTGGGCGACCAGCCGATCGCCAATGTCGCCGCCGATCTGCCGCTGCCGCTGAGCCTGTTCTATTTCTCGATCGAGACGCTGGCGACGGTCGGCTACGGCGACATGCATCCGCAGACCAACTACGGCCATCTCGTCGCCACGGTCGAGATCTTCACCGGCATGTCGTTCCTCGCGGTGATGACCGGGTTGATCTTCGCGCGTTTTTCGCGGCCGCGCGCCCGTTTCGTGTTCGCCCGGCATCCGGTCGTGACCACATATCAGGGCCAGCCGACGCTGATGATCCGCATCGCCAATGCGCGGCACAACACGATCTCGCAAGCCACCGCGCAATTGTGGCTGTTTCGCCTGGAATACACCAAGGAGCGCGAGGAATTCCGCCGCTATTACGAACTCAAGCTCGACCGCCGCGAGCATCCGATGTTCTCGTTGAGCTGGACGCTCATTCACGTGATCGACAAGAACAGCGCATTACGTGGCCTGACCGCCGACGATTTCACCAAGGCCGAGGGGGCGCTGGTGCTCAACGTCGGCGGCGTCGACGACAGTTCCGCGCAGCGGCTCTATGCCCGCCAGATCTATTCGCGGCAGGATATCCGCTGGCAGCACCGCTACCGCGATATCACCAGCCTTTCGGCCAAGGGCCGCCTGGTGCTCGACTACGGCAAATTCCACGACGTCGTGGCCGAGGACGCCTGACCGCGGCGCCTGGGAACGGGGCGACCGCTAGGCCGCGACTTACTTTCTTTCCTGTCGTCATCCGCCAACGGGTCCGGCCCGAAGTGGCCGGCCCGATGACAGGCTCCAGCGGATGATCCAGTAATCGCAAAAGCACAGCGTTGGACTGAGGGTCTCGCGCGTACTGGATGCTCCGCCTGCGCGGAGCATGACAACCCAGAATTGATGGCCGTGGTGTAAATTCGTCGTGCGACGCCGCTCCAAGCTCACGCCACCGTGATCACGATCTTGCCGAAGTGCTGGTTGGCATTCATGACCGACAGCGCCGCGGCGATATCGTCGAGCCGGTAGGTCTGGTAGATTGGCAGGCTGAGCTTGCCGGCTTCGACCGCCGGCCACAGATCGGCGCGCATCAGGCGGACGATCTCGCGCACCTCCTCGGGCGTGCGGGTGCGGAAGGTGACGCCGATATAGTCGATGCGCTTGAGCGCATGCAGATCGAAGTTGAATGCGCCGCTGGTGCCGCCCAGCCGTCCGACATTGACGATGCGGCCGAGCAGCGCCGCGGCTTCGAGGTTGCCGTTGGCGACGCCGCCCGACACCATGTCGACGATGACGTCGACGCCCTTGCCGCCGGTGGCCTTTTTGACCGCCGCCGGCCAGTTCGGGTCGGCGGTGTCGACCGCGACATCGCAGCCGTACTCGGAAAGCCGCGCCCGGCGCTGCGCGTTGGTCGAAGTGCCCATCACCACCGCGGCGCCAAGGAGCTTGCCGATCTGCATGCCCATCAGGCCGACGCCGGAGCTGGCGCCTTGAATGAGCAGCGTTTCGCCGCGCTTGAGCCGCCCGGCCGTCACCACGGCGTTGTGCATGGTCTGCAGCGCGACCGGAAAGCACGCCGCCTGCTCGTAGGTCATGTTGTTGCCGGGGATGCGGTGCAGGCGGCCGGCGTCGGTGACGGCGTATTCGGCCAAACCGCCGGGCGCCGAGCCCATGACGCGGTCGCCCGCCTTGAAGCCGGTGACGGCGCCGCCGACCGCCTCGACCTCGCCGGAGCATTCCAGGCCGATCCGGGCGCCGACACCGCCGACCTTGCCGTGCTGAACGCCCGAGGCGACCAAGAGATCGGCGCGGTTGAGGCTCGAAGCGCGCACCCGGATCAAGACTTCGTTCGGCGCCGGCGCCGGCTTCGGCAGGTCGCGGACCTCGATGCCTTGGTCGCCGAGAACGGCTGCTTTCATGATGGCTCCTCCCATGGGCGTCGATGTGCTATCGTCAAATGCAGGGTGGGTTGAGCGTAGCGAAACCCACCCTGGGCGCTGGTGACAAATGGTGGGTTTCGCTGCGCTCAACCATCCTAGCCCAATGCGCTGTCAAGGTCGCGATTGTCATGAACCAGCTCGTTCGCCCGAAAATCGGTGCCTCGGCCTGTCCGCACGATTGCCCGTCGACCTGCGCGCTCGAAATCGAAGTGTTCGATGCCCATACCATCGGCCGCGTCCGCGGCGCCGAGGACAACGACTACACCGCGGGGGTGATCTGCGCCAAGGTCGCGCGCTACGCCGAGCGCGTGCATCATCCCGACCGCCTCAAGGCGCCGCTGCGGCGCATCGGCGCCAAAGGCTCGGGCCGGTTCGCGCCGATCGCCTGGGATGATGCGCTCGATATGGTCGCCGAAGCGTTCCTGCGTGCCGAGCAGATGCACGGCTCGGAAGCGGTGTGGCCGTATTATTATGCCGGCACCATGGGCCTCGTGCAGCGCGACGGCATCCATCGCCTCCGCCACGCCAAGAAATATTCCGGCTTCTTTTCCACCATCTGCGTCAATCCGGCGTGGACCGGCTTCATGGCCGGCACCGGCAAGCTCGCCGGCGCCGATCCGCGCGAAATGGCGAAGTCCGATCTGGTGGTGATCTGGGGCACCAATGCGGTGAATACCCAGGTCAACGTGATGACGCACGCGACCCGCGCCCGCAAGGAACGCGGCGCCAAGATCGTCGCCATCGACATCTACATGAACTCGACCATGGCGCAGGCCGACCTGCCGGTGCTGATCCGGCCCGGCACCGACGGCGCGCTGGCTTGCGCGGTGATGCATTGCCTGTTCCGCGACGGCAAGGCCGACTGGGATTATCTGGCGCGCTACACCGACGCGCCGCATGAACTGGCCGCCCATGTCGGCACGCGCGACCCGCAATGGGCGGCGGCCATCACCGGCTGTCCGGCCGAGACCATCGAGGCCTTTGCGCGTCTGGTCGGCGAGACCAAGCGCGCCTATTTCCGGCTCGGTTACGGCTTCTCGCGTTCGCGCAACGGCGCGGTGAACATGCATGCGGCAAGCTGCATTGCCGCGGTCACCGGCGCCTGGCGGTATGAAGGCGGCGGCGCCTTTCACAACAACGGCGATATTTTTCACTGGGACAAGAGCCTGATCGAAGGCAGCGCGCTGCGCGATCCGTCGATCCGCATGCTCGACCAGTCGCGCATCGGCGCGATCCTGACCGGCGAGCGCGGCGCGCTGCTCGGCGGGCCGCCGGTCACCGCCACGCTCATTCAGAACACCAACCCGGTTTCGGTCGCGCCCGACCAGGAGGCGGTGAAGCGCGGCTTTGCCCGTGACGATCTGTTCGTCTGCGTGCACGAGCAGTTCATGACCGACACCGCCAAGGTCGCCGACGTCGTCCTGCCCGCCACCATGTTCGTCGAGCACGACGACATCTATGCGGCCGGCGGCAGCCAATACATCCTGCTCGGGCCGAAGCTGATCGAGCCGCCCGGCGAATGCCGCTCCAACCACGACGTGATCTGCGCGCTGGCGCGGCGGCTCGGCGCCGAGCATCCCGGCTTCGCCATGACGCCGCGCGAATTGATCGACGGCACGCTGCAGAAATCCGGCTGGGGCACGCTCGCCGAACTCGAGGCCAGCCGCTGGATCGATTGCCAGCCAGCCTTCGCCGCCGCTCACTATCTCGACGGCTTCGCTTATCCGGACGGCAAGTTCCGCTTCAAGCCGGACTGGCCCAACGTGCCGTTCGGACGCTGGCACAGTACCGTCGCCTCGCCGACGATCCCGGCGCTACCCGACCATTGGGAGGTGATCGAGGACGCCGACGCCGAGCATCCGTTCCGGCTGGCGACATCGCCGGCGCGCGGCTTCCTCAATTCGACATTCACCGAAACACCGACCTCGCTGTCCCGCGAGCGGCGGCCGACGGTGCTGATCAATCCGGCCGACGCCGCCGGGCTCGGTGTCGCCGACGGCGACGCCGTGGCGCTCGGCAATCGGCGCGGCGTCGTGCGGCTGCACGCCCGTTTATTCGACGGCGTGCGCCGCGGCGTGCTGATCGCCGAATTGGTGTGGCCCAATTCGGCTTACGCCGACGGCCGCGGCATCAACACCCTCACCGGCGCCGACCCGATCGCGCCGTTCGGCGGCGCCGCGTTCCACGACAACAAGGTCTGGCTGCGCAAGCCGGCGAACTGATTTCGCAAGAGCGACCGGTCGGGCCGCCGTCAGGCGGCGGCGTCGTGATTGTCGCCGACGGCAGGCAAGACGCGGCCCCTCGAATAGCTTGAATAGCTCTCTGGAATTAGCTATTCTAGCTCCATGAAGAGAGCCAGCATAACCGAAGCCAAAAACCGCCTCAGCGCGCTCATTGACGGTCTCAAGAGCGGCGTACCTGTTCTGATCATGGACCGTGGCCGTCCCGTGGCTCGGCTCGAACCGGTCGCCGGCGCGGGCGAAACGGAGGGCGCGCTGGAGCGGCTTGTCCGCGACGGCATCGTCAGGCCGGGTCGCGCGCCATTCCCCCGGACCCTGCTCAAAGAGCAACCGCCGCGGCTGAAAGGGGGTGCCTCTGCGGTGGCGGCGGTCATCGAGGAGCGGCGTGACGGCCGGTGAAATTCTGGGACACCTCTGCGATCGTGCCGCTGCTCGTTGCCGAACCAGCGAGTCGCCGCCTGCAGGCGCTTGCCGCCGACGATTCCGCCATGTTGGTTTGGTGGGGTTCGGAGGTCGGGTGCGTTTCGGCCTTGGCCCGGCTCGAGCGTGACGGGGCACTCACCGGGCCGGCGATGACGCAGGCGCTTGAGCGGCTGCGGCGGCTCGCGGCCAGTTGGCACGAGATCGATCCCGGTGAGGCCGTGCGCGAAGCAGCGACAAGGCTCCTTCGCGTGCACCCCCTGCGTGCCGCCGATGCGCTTCAGCTCGCCGCCGCCTATTTGGCGTCAGAGCGGCGCCCCGGATCGTTGACAGTGGTCACGCTCGACGAACGCCTTGCCGTCGCTGCGCGCAAGGAGGGCTTCGCCGTCATCGATTTGGCGTAGCCGGCTGATCCGCGGGCGCGGCCACCCGATCCACTCCAATCGGTGTCACGTCGTCCGGCGCGGCGGATACCCTGGCGGCAGGGCATCGATTGCGACGATCTCCTTGCCGATCGGCCACAGTGCGATGCCGGCGAGCTTCAAATGCGCCCAGGCGAAGGGAATGCCGACGATGGTAAAGGCCAGCACGAAGGCCGTGAGCAGGTGGCCGAGCGCCAGCCACCAGCCGGCGAGAATGAGCCAGATGAGGTTGCCGATCATCCCCAAGGTCCCGGTGCCGACGTCGTGCCGGCCCGCATACTCGGCGCGCGACACCGCCTTGCGGCCGAACGGCATCAGCGTATAGGACGCGATGTTGAACGCCGCCCAGGCCCACGGCAGGCCGACGATGGTGATGGCCATGATCACCGCGGCGATCAGCCAGGCGATCGCCATCCAGACGCCGCCGAAGACCAGCCACAGGATGTTCAAAAGCAGCGATACCAGGGGCATGATGCACGGTCCTCAAAAACCATATTTAGGCATGCGCCAGGCTCCGCACCAGTTCACGCCGAGCCCCACACCTCGCGCGCCACCTCGACCACCAGTTCGAGCTTGGCGATCTCGTCGTCGACCGTCATGGCGTTGCCGCCGATGCCCGAGGAGAAGCCGCATTGCGGCGACAGCGCCAGCTGCTCGAGCGGCGCGTAGCGGCTAGCCTCGTCGATGCGGCGCTTGAGCTCGTCCTTGGTCTCGCGCTTTGCGCTCTTGGTGGTGACGAGGCCGAGCACGGCGATCTTGCCCTTCGGCAGGAACCGCAGCGGGGCGAAACCGCCGGCGCGTTCGCTGTCGTATTCCAGGAAATAGCCGTCGACGCCGATGTCGTTGAACAACAGCTCGGCGATCGGCTCGTAGCCGCCTTCGGCGATCCAGGCGCCGGCGAAATTGCCGCGGCACAGATGCATGCAGACCGTCATGTCGGCGGGCCGGCCGGCGATGGTGTCGTTGAGAAGCTTGGCGTAGGTGCGCGGCAAGGTCGCCGGGTCCTCGCCGATATTGCTGACCTGCCGCCGCAGCTCGGGATCGCACAGATAGGCGAGATTGACCTCGTCGATCTGCAGATAACGGCAGCCGGCCTGCGCCAGGTCACCGATCTCCTCGCGGTAGACGCCCGCCAGGTCGGCGTAGAACGCGTCCATGTCCGGATAGGCCGCCCGATCGATGGCGTCGCGGCCGCCGCGGAAGTGCACGATGGTCGGCGACGGGATGGTGATTTTCGGCGTGGTAATTTTCGGTGTGGTGCTGGCGACGGTCTTGAGGAACTTGAAATCGTCGACAAAAATGCCCGCCGGACGCGACAGCTTGCCGGCGACCTGCAACGACGGCGGCGTATGATCGCGGGCGCCGGCGGCCGAATGAAACCGCACCGTGAGCCGCGATGGCATCGGCTTGACGTTGCCGATCTTGAGCAGGAAGTCGCGCTGCCAGGAATGGCGGTTGTACTCGCCGTCGGTGACAAGCCGAAGCCCGATCTTCTCCTGCATGCGCACCACGCCGCGGATCGCGTCGTGCTGGATGCGGATGAGCTCGGCCGGCGCCATCGCGCCGGTCTCGGCCGCCGCGCGCGCCTTGATCAGCGCGTCGGGCCGGATCAGGCTGCCGACATGATCGGCGCGGAAAGGCGGTGTGCTGCGCTCCGACATGGCGGTTCTACTCCCATTTGAGCTCGTTTCCCGGATGCGGTGCAGCACTTCGCTTCGCTTCGCGCTGCGCCCGGGAAACGCAGCAATGACCATCCGTCGCTTAGGCGACGACAAGCCGTTTCACCCGTCATGCCATCGGTGTAAAAGGATGGCAACGTTCGCTTCAGGTGCGCGCATGGTCAAACAAGCGTCGGTTCCGCAAAGCTTGGGCTACGTCGGCGTCCGCGCCACGGATTTGGAGGACTGGGCGCGCTACGGCTCGGGCCTGCTCGGCCTGCAGCGCATCGACAAATCGCGCTCGACGCTTGCCTTCCGCATGGACGACCGCAAGCAGCGCCTCATCGTCGACGCCGGCGACGGCGGCGGCGCAGGCATCGGCTTTTTCGGCTGGGAGGTCGCCGACGCCGCGGCGCTCGACGCGCTGGCGGCGCGCCTTGAAGCGGCCGGCATCACCGTCGCGCGCGGCGCCCGGGCGCTGGCCGACGAGCGCCATGTGCGCGACCTGATCGTGCTCAACGACCCGCTCGGCAACCGGCTGGAGCTTTTCCACGGCGCCGAAACCACGGCCGAGCCGTTCCGACCCGGCCGCGCGATGTCCGGCTTCCGCACCGGCCCGCTCGGCCTGGGCCATGTCGTGCTCAACGTCGATAGCCGCGAAACCATCGACCGGCTGATGGCGTTCTATCGCGACACGCTGGGCTTCCGGCTGACCGATTATTACGATCATCCGTTCGTCGCCCGCTTCCTGCATCTCAATCCGCGCCATCACAGCCTGGCCTTCATCCAGACCGGCACCAACGCGGTCCATCACATCATGATGGAGGTGTTCTCGTTCGACGACGTCGGCCAGGGCTACGATCTTGCACTCGGCGACGAGGGCCGCGTCGCGGTCACGCTCGGCCGGCACACCAGCGATTTCATCACCTCGTTCTACAGCTGGACGCCGTCCGCCTTCATGATCGAGTACGGCTGGGGCGCACGCTCGATCGACGTCGATACCTGGCAGGCCTTCGAACGCAAGGAAGGCCCCAGCATGTGGGGCCACGACCGCGCCTGGCTGTCGCAGGAGGACAGCGCCAAGGCCCGCGCCTTGCGGCTGAAAAACGCCGCCGACGGCTTCCGCCGGCCCGTACAGGTGATCGAAGGCAATTACGACGTCATGTCGGGCGTCTGTCCGTGGTGGGATGCCGTCAAGTCGCGATCCGCCGCGGGCTGATCGGACGGCCTGGAATTGGGCCGATCCCCCTGTGACCGCGGCAGCAGCAAGCCGCTCGCGGCGCCGGCCAGCGCCAGCGCGGCGGACATCAGCATGGCGAAGCGGATGCTCTCGGCCAACGCGTCCTTGATGATGCTTTCGGCGACTTGGCGGTCGCCGCCAGTCAGCGTCGCCAGCGCCGGCGCGGTGACGAATTGGCCGTGGGCGACCGCAAGCGCCTGCGTCACCGCGCCGGACAGCGATCGCGCTGCAAGGCTTTGATCGAGTGCGCGATCGTAGAGGCCGAGCGCCACGGCGCCGAGAACGGCGACCGCGAACAGGCTCGCGACCGAGGCCACCGCATTGTTGATGCCGGCCGCAACGCCGGTCTGATTGACCGGAACCGCATTGATGACCGCGGTGGTGAGCGGCGCCACGCTCACCACCATGCCGAGACCCAGAATGGTGATCGGCGCCAGAAAAGCAACAAACGAGCCGCTGCCGACCGGCAGCGCCAGCAGCGCAAAGCCGAGTGCGGCGATGGTCGGGCCGACCACCAGAGGCACTCTGGCGCCGAACCGATCGAGCAAGCCGCCGGCCCAACGCGACAGCACCGCCATGATGAGCGTGAGCGGCAGGAACACCGCGCCGGTGCGTGCAGCAGAAAGCCCTCCGACCTGGATGAGCGCAAACGGCAGAAAGAAGAACGCGCCGGCGAGCGCGGCGTAGAGCAGCAGCGTCAACAGATTGACGGCGGTGAAGGTGCGGGATCGGAACAGCCCGAGCGGCAGCATCGGCGCCGCGCTGCGCGCTTCCTCCCAGATGAATACCGCCAGCAGCACGACGCCGGCCAGCAACGCCAGGATGACCTTGCCGTCGCTCCAGCCATCAACCGGCGCGGCAACGAGGCCAAAGATCAGGCTCCCCAAGGCCGCGAAGGCGAGCAGCGCGCCGCGCCAATCCAGCCCGCCGGTGGCGTGCGTATCGCGGCTCTCCGGTACCTTGGCCAGCGCGATCCAGATTGTCGGCAGCGCGAGCACCGGATTGATCAGGAAAATCCAGCGCCAGGAGAAGTGATCGACGATCCAGCCGCCGGAAAGCGGACCCACTGCCGCCGCCATGGCGGAAAAGCCCGCCCAGGTTCCGATCGCCTTGCCGCGCTCGGATTCGTCGAAGGTGGCACCGATGATCGCCAGCGAGCACGGGATCAGCAAAGCCGCTCCGAAACCCTGGATCGCGCGGGCAAAGATCAATTGGGCGACGGTCGGCGAGACGCCGCACCATAGCGACGCCACGGCAAAGATCGCGATGCCGACGACGAAGGTGCGGCGCCGGCCGTAGATATCCCCGGCCGCACCGCCCGACAACAAAAACGCGGAAAGGCAAAGCGTGTACGCATTGACCAGCCACTGAATGACCACAACGGACGTGGCGAGGTCGGTCTCGATCGCCGGCAGGGCGACGTTGACGACGGATTCGTCGACATAGGCGATGGTCGACGCCAGGATGGTCGCCGCCAACACCCACGGCTTGGCGCTGGCGGCACAATCCGCGCTGGGGCGCGTCGACCGGATCGCCGCTTCGCCGCACGGCGTTGCTTTCGGATTGACCATCGCGTGCGCTCACCGTTTGACGTGCGCTTCGCGCCGGCCGAAGAAGACGACGCGAAGAAGCGCGTCTATAGTTCGGAGCCAGCTTGCCACTCTAATGCATATAAGGCCGGGATGAACATCCACACGCGCGCCATTGCCGAATTCGTCTCGCATCTGACCTACCAGCAGATACCCGCCGCGGTCCGCGAGCGCATCAAGCTGTTGATTCTCGATTCGCTCGGCTGCGCCGTCTATGGCGCCCATCTCGAATGGTGCCGCATCCTGCGCGGCACGCTCGCGGCGCTCGACGCCACGCGCACGACCTCGATCTGGGGCACCGGCGAGCAGCTGTCCTCGCCGCACGCGGCGCTGGTCAACGGCACCCAGGTGCAGGGTTTCGAGCTCGACGACGTGCACCGCACCGCGGTGCTGCATGTCGGCGCGGTGACGCTGCCGGGGCTGATCGCGGTGGCACAGAGCCATGCGAAACTGTCGGGCCGCGAATTCCTCACCGCCGCCGTCGCCGGCTACGAGATCGGGCCGCGGGTCGGGTTGTGCATGGGCCAGGAGCACATCGGCCAGGGTTGGCATTCCGGCGCCACGGTCGGCGTGTTCTCGGCCGCAGCCGGCGCCGCGCGCGCCCTGGCGCTCGACGCCGAGGCCACGGTGCACGCGCTCGGCATCGCCGGCACCCAATCGTCCGGCCTGATGGCGGCGCAATACGGCGCCATGGTCAAGCGCATGCATGCCGGCCGCGCCGCGCAGAGCGGGCTTTACGGCGCGCTGTTGGCGAAAGACGGCTTCACCGGCATCGTCGACGTGTTCGAGGCCCCGTATGGCGGCTTCTGCACGACGTTCTCGCGCTCCAACGACCGCTTCGATCTCGCCAAGTTGAGCGCCGGCCTCGGCGAGCGCTTCGAGACCATGGGCATTGCGCTGAAATTCTATTCCTGCGTCGGCTCCAACCACACTACGCTCGACGCCATCCGCGACATCCGCCAGCGCCGGCCGTTTGCGCTCGGGGACATCGATCACATCGTGGTCCACGGCTCGCAGGTCACCGTCGATCACGTCGGCTGGCCCTACCAGCCCGAAGGCCTGACCGGGGCGCAGCTCAACCTGCCGTTCTGCGTGGCGACGCTGCTGCTCGCCGGCGACGTCTTTGTCGACGAGTTCGCGCCCGGCTGCGTCGACGACGCGGCGCGCATCACGCTGTCGCGCAAGGTCAAGGTCGTGCATGACCCGGCGATCACCGCGCTCGGCGCCGCTTACCGCCACAAGGTCCGCGTCGCGGTGCATTTCCGTGACGGCTCGGTCGAGACCGAGACCCGCGAAGCGCCGCGCGGCAGCGAGCAGTCTTTCGCCAGCTCCCAGGACATCATCGAAAAATTCCGCAAGCTGACGCGCGGCGTCATGGCGGCCGAGCAGCAGGATGCGTTGATCGATGCCGTGCTCGGTCTGGAGACGCTGCCGGACAGCCGGATGCTGATCGACCTGTTGCGGATTGATCCGTCATCCTGAAGGCGCCCGCCGAAGGCGGGCCTCGAAGGATGCGGCCGCGGCGTCCGGGCCGTCGCCCCTTCGAGGGCGCGTTGCGGCCACCTCAGGGTGACGGATCGCTCAATCCCGGCTAAGGTTTTACGAAACTCATAAGGCTGAAACACCATGGAATTCGGAATATTTGATCATCTCGACCGCACCGGCGCCGACCTTGCGGGCTTCTACCAGGATCGCCTCAAGATCATCGAGGCCTACGACCGTGCCGGGTTCTACGCCTACCATGTCGCCGAGCACCATTCGACGCCGCTCGGCATGGCGCCGTCGCCGAATATCTTTCTCGCCACCATCGCGCAGCGCACGCGGCGGCTGCGCTTCGGTCCGCTGGTCTATGCGCTGCCGCTGCACCATCCGCTGCGGCTGCTCGAGGAAATCTGCATGCTCGATCAACTGAGCGGCGGACGGCTCGAGCTCGGCTTCGGCCGCGGCTCGGTGCCGGCGGAGATCGAGTTCTACGGCGTCAATCCGGACGACGCCCAGGCGATCTACGCCGAAGCGCTCGAATTGATCGTCCAGGGCATGACCAGGCCGGTGCTCGATTTTCACGGCAAGTTTTTTTCCTTCGACAACGTGCCGATGGAGATCAAGCCGCTGCAGCAGCCGCATCCGCCGATCTGGTACGGCGTGCACGCGCCGGAGAGCGCCGAGCGCGCGGCGAAGCGCAACCTCCACGTCGTCGACCTCGATCCGACCGGACCGACCCGGATCGCCATGGAGCGCTACCGCGCGACGTGGCGGCCGCCGCATCCCGGCGCGGCGATGCCCAAGCTCGGCCTCGGCCGCTTCGTGGTGGTCGCCGACACCGACGCCGCGGCGTTGCGGCTGGCGCGGCGCGCCTATCCGGTCTGGCACAGGTCCTTCACCCATCTGTTTCGGCTGCTGAACCGCTCGCTGCAAAACCATCCGCGGCCGGCGGATTTCGACACGCTGTCCGAGCGCGGCCAGGGCATCGCCGGGTCGCCGGCGACGGTGCGGGATTTCTTCGCATCGCAACTCGCCGAGACCGGCTGCACGTATGTGGTCGGGCAGTTCGCGTTCGGCGACCTGACGCTGCAGGAGTGCCTGCATTCGATCGGCCTGTTCGCCAGCGACGTCATGCCGGCGTTGCGGGCCGAAGCCGGCGCCCGCGTTCCCCTCCCCCTTGTGGGGAGGGGTTAGGGGTGGGGCTCGCGAGACGACGCATTAACGTCGACGCGTCTACCTTTACCTGCCGCCCCCCACCCTGCCCTCCCCACAAGGGGGAGGGTTACGTCTCCCGCGTCGCCTTCAGATGCGCCATCACCTTGGTGCGCAGCGCGGCTTGTTGCTCCGGGCTCCATTTGCGAAAGCCTTCGCCGGACTTGAAACCCAGTTTGCCGTCCGCCACCAGGTCTTGCAGGTAGGGCGACGGGCCCGGGCGATTTTCGATCGCCGGCAGCACGGTGTCATGAATGGCCAGCGTGAGGTCGGTGCCGACCAGGTCGGCATTTTCCAACGGGCCGAGCACGGCGAGCCGCCGGCCGAACGACGCCTTGATGACGGCATCGACCGTCTCGGCGTCGCAGATGCCATGCTCGACCAGCGCGATCGCCTCGCGCCACAGCGCATGCTGCAGCCGGTTGCCGATGAAGCCCGGCACGTCTTTTTTGACATGCGCCGGTTTCTTGCCGGCCGCCTTGTGCAGCTCCATGGTCCAGGCGATTGCCTGCGGCGAGGTCCATGGCGTGCCGATCACTTCGACCAGCGGCACCAGGAACGGCGGATTCCACCAATGCGTGCCGAGCGCGCGCTCCTTGCGGATCAGATCCGCCATGATCGCGGTGATCGGAATCACCGACGTATTGCTGGCGAGAATGGCATCGCGGCGCACCCGAAGCTCCAGCTCGGCAAAGAGCTTCTGCTTTAATGCGAGATTCTCCGACACGGCTTCGACGACAAAGTCGGCGTCGCGCACCGCTTCGGTGAGATCGACGCACGGCAGCACCCGCGCGACGACGCTCTCGTCATCGCCGAGATCGCGCAGGTTGGCGGCGATGCGCGATTTCACCGTGTCGAGCAGCTGCAGCCCGGTATCGGTGATGTTGACGTCGTGGCCGGCCAGCGCAAACACCTGGGCGATGCCGTGGCCCATCAGGCCGGCGCCGACGACGGCGATTTTCGCTTTGGCCATGCGCTGATCTCTAGCCCGCGGTGTAGCCGCCGTCGGCGTAAAGGATGTGGCCGGTGTAAAAGTCCGACGCCTTGGAGGCGAGAAACAGCAGCGGGCCGGCGAGATCGGACGGCTCGCCGAGCCGGCCCTTCGGCACGCGGGTGATGAAGCCCTTGCGCACGGTGGTGGCGTTGTCGTTGTCCTCGTACATCCAGGCGGTCAGCGGCGAGCGGAAGACCGTCGGTCCGAGCGCGTTGACGGTGATGCCGGTCGGGCCGAGCTCGCAGCCGAGCGCCTTGGTGATGCCGTCCACCGCGGACTTCGAGGCGCAATAGGCGGTGTAGCCGGCCGGATGGCCGAGCAGGCCGCGCGCCGAGGACATCAGGATGATCTTGCCGCCGCGGCCCTGCTTGAGCATCTGCCGCGCGACAGCCCGCGCCATCAGCCAGGATTGCGTGACGTTGGCGTCCATGACGTCGAGAAAGTCTTCGGGTTTCTGATCGACGATCTTCGAGACTTTGTTTTGCCCCGAAGCCACCACCAGAATGTCGACACCGCCGAATTTCTCGACTGCCGCCGCGACGATGGCGTCGCAGTTCGCCTCCGAGCTCGGCCGCTTGGCGACGATCGCGGCCTTGCCGCCGAGGCTCTCGCATTCCGCGGCGAGCTTTTTCAGACCCTCGGCGTTGTTGGCGGCGATGACGACGCTGGCGCCCGCCGCCGCCAGGGTCTTGGCCGCGATGGCGCCGAACGCCCCGGTGGCGCCGGTGACGATCGCGCTCTTTCCCTTGACGTCGAACAGCGACAACGGGTTTTTCAGGAAATCTTCGGACATGATTGCTCACCGTTCTCTCTTCTCCCTCGCCCGCGGGGAAAGGTGGGAGGGTCGGGGCCTCTCCGCTGGGTCCAGGTTGCCGCGACGTTCTGCCCCGCAAGCTCAGAATTGCGGCTGAGCCCCCTCACCCTCGCTCCGCTTCGCTCGCCTCCTCCCCGCTTTCAGGGAGAGGTAAATGCGTTATTTCACCGGCGCGACGGCGACCGCGATGGTGCAGACCTCGTGGCTGCGGTTGATGATCTCGCGGCTCTCGTTGGGGCCGATGTAGCAGCTGTCGCCCGCCTTGATGACGGTCTCCTTGCCGCCGACGATGACCGTGAGCTCCCCGGCCAGCACGTAATAGATCTTCTCCGGCGGCGAAGCGTCGGGACCGGCGCCGCCGCCCGGCAGGAAATGCGAGATGCCGAACACCAGCGTCTGCGAGACGCCCATCTCGGCGCCGAACACGCGAAACGATTTGTAGTCGCGATGGTTCGGCGCCTCGTAGGATTTCGCTTCCGAAAACTTCCGCACGATCATGCGAACTTCTCCCCTTTTTCGATCCGGTAGCCGCCCTTCGGATCGATGATCGCCACCAGCCGGATGATGCAGCCGTCGCCGCGCTCCCAGTTCCACGGGAACAGCGCGAAGGTGCAGCGCCGGCCGGTGACCTTGTCGATGTCGCCGCCGACATTCTCGATGCCCAAAATGCCGTTCTTGAACAGGATGCGGTGCACCGGCTCCCAGTCCGGAAAATCCTCTTTCCAGTCGCGGCCGCCGGACCACTTTTTGTATTCCTCGGCGAGATGCGGATGCAGCGGCCCGTTGCGCTGCGGGCCGATCGCGGTCGCCAGCGGATGGTCGTTGGCCTGGGTATCGTGGCCGATGACCTTGACCTTCTTCTCGACGAACCACTCGCCGGCCGACGGCACGAAACCCGGCGCCCGGCAGAAATAATCCTCGCTGTCCTCGTAGAGCTTGTGCCAGCCGGTATTGACGATCACCACGTCGCGCGGCCGCACGATCTTGCCGGCGGCCTTTTCCAGATCGTCGTAGGTGATCTGCTCCCACTTCTTCTTCGGGATCGCAACGACGATGCCGGAGCCGAAGAAGTGCGGCAGCGGCACCTCGTCGATGAACGGCGTGCCCTGCACCACATGGGCCGGCGCGTCGATATGGGTGGTGTTGTGCATCGAGGTCGTGATGCGCTGCGACAGCACGCCCGACTTCGCCATGTAGTGGATGCGCTCGATCTTGACGTCTTCGAAATACGGCCAGTTCGGCGACTGGTAGCCGAAGCGGTGGGACAGGTTGTAGAACTCCAGCCCCATCGAATTGTTGAGGTTTTCCTCCAGCGCCACGCCGCGTATTTTCTTGACCACGCCAAGCCTCCCTCGCACGCCCAGTCCCGGCCGTCCGCCGCCCTTCCCTGCCCCGCAGGCGAGGGAGGGAAGGTCGGGGTGCCATATACCATTACACCGGATATCAGCTATAGAGCCGCAGGCAAAATTTCGGGGCAACGGCTGAGGCATTCATGGTCCGCAAGATCGCGCTTGAAGAGCACTTTTTGGCGCCCGGCTACGAGGACTACTGGCGCACGACCGTCGGCACTGTCGACCCCAAGCACGCCGCCAATCTGCTGGCCCGGCTGACCGACTTCGGCGACACGCGGTTGGAAGCCATGGACGGCGCCGGCATCGCGCGCGCGGTGCTGTCGATCGCCGGCCCCGGCGTGCAGAGCGAGCGCGACGTCGCGACCGCCACCCGGCGCGCCCGCGAGGCCAACGACTTTCTGGCCGGCGAAATCGGCAAGCGTCCGGATCGCTATTCGGGCTTTGCCCATCTCGCGGTGCAGGACCCGCGCGCCGCCGCCGACGAACTGGAACGCTGCATGGGCGAGCTGAAATTCGCCGGCGCCATGATCAACGGCCATACCCACGGCCAGTATCTCGACCACCCCGCCCTGCAGGTGTTCTGGGAGCGGGCCGAAGCGCTGGGCGCGCCGATCTACATTCATCCGACCGACCCGGTCACGCCGGCGCCCGCGCTCGAAGGCGTCATCGGCTTGCGCCGCGCCACCTGGGAATGGGGGTTCGAGACCGGCTCGCACGCGCTGCGGCTGGTGTTCTCGGGACTGTTCGATCGCTTCCCGCGCGCCAAGGTGATGCTCGGCCATCTCGGCGAGACGCTGCCGTTTCTGCTCTGGCGCTTCGACAGCCGGGCCAAGCTCTACAACGTGAAGCTCGCCAGGCCGCCGTCGGAGTACATCAGGCAGAATATCGTGGTGACGACGTCGGGCATGTGCTCGGCCGAGCCGCTCAATTGCACGCTGGCCGCGCTCGGCCAGGATCGGGTGATGTTCGGCGCCGACTACCCGTTCGAGTTCGGCGCACGAGGCCGGCGCGTTTCTCGATCACGTGCCGGTTGCGGATGCGGTGCGCGAAGACATCGCGAGCAACAACGCCGCGAAGTATCTCAACCTCAATCCGTCATCCTGAGGCGCGAGCGCAGCGAGCCTCGAAGGATGCGGCCGCGGCGCCGGGGCCGCATCCTTCGAGACGCGCCCTTGGGGCGCTCCTCAGGATGAGGGGAAACAATGACACCATGACCACAGTCCTCATCGTCGACGTCCACGCTGAAATATATCGCGACCGGCTGCGCGCGGAGTTTCCGGCGCTGCAGTTCCAGCTGTTCGGCAACGCTGGCGCGGTGACCGGCGACCTGTCCGCCGTCGACGTGATGGTCATGTTCGGCATCGAGGTGCGGGATTTCATGCTCGCCGGCGCGCCGCGGCTGCGATGGATCCAGTCGCTGGCCACCGGCGTCGACCATTTCCTGCGCTGCCCGTCGCTTCAGCCCGAGGTGCTGATCACCAGCGGCCGCGGCATCCACGGCCCGCCGATGCGCGAGCAGGTGGCCTACATGATGATGGGCGTGAGCCGCGACGCGGTGCGCCAGGTCGGCGACCAGAAGGCGCATTTCTGGGAGCGGCGGCTGTGGAGCACGCTGCACGGCAAGACCGCGGCGATCGTCGGCGTCGGCGTGGTCGGCATCGCCATTGCCGAACTGCTCAAGGCCTTCGGCATGCACGTGATCGGCGTCACGCGCGCGCCGCGCGCCGTTTCGGGCTTCGACGAGATGATGCCGACCGCTCGCCTGGCCGACGCCGCGCGCCGCGCCGATTACCTCATCAACATCCTGCCGGCGAGCACCGACAATCTCGGCCTGTTCGACGGCGCGATATTCGCCGCCATGAAGCAGTCCGCCTATTACATCAGCGCCGGCCGCGGCCAGACCGTCGACGAGGCCGCGCTCTACGCGGCGCTGTGCGAGCACCGCATCGCCGGTGCGGCTCTCGAAGTGTTCCAGACCGAGCCGCTGCCGCCCGACAGCCCGTTCTGGAACCTGCCGAACGTCTTCATCACGCCGCATGTCGGCGGCTATGTGGTCGAATACGAGGAGTTCATCATGCCGCTGATCGTCGACAACATGCGGCTGTTCCTCGCCGGGCGGCAGAGCGAGATGCAGAATATCGTCGCGCGCTGATCGACGCCGGTCTCGAACCGATCCTCGACACGCCGGAGCGGTTTACGCGCTTCCGCGACGGCGAATGGGATCGCACCGCCCGGCGGATGAAGATCATCGGGGCCGTCCCGCAATAGGGAATTCCGCAACCCTGTCCCGTCGCGGTTGGAGAGGGACAGCGGATGCGACGTGGTTTCAATTGCGACGGAATTATTGCAAAATCGCCCCTCCGGGGCGAGCCGCGCCCATTCGGGGACATGCCCCGCGCGGCGGAAGCCCACGCGCTCGTGCGCGTAATGAGGAGGAAACCATGGCGCTCGCCACACTCAAGTTCCCGATCATCCTGTTCGGTGCGGCGCAACTTCTCAAGATGGCGGCACGGCGCCATCCGCAATTCAAGGCCAGGGTCAAGGAGCGCAATCTGGTCGCCCAGATCATGACGCGCGACGAGGAGATCGGCCGCTGGTACGCGTTCAACGACGGGATCATCACCACCGGCTCCGGGCTGCACCAGAAGCCCGACATCAAGCTCCTGTTCAAGAACGCGGCGATCGGCGCCAAGCTGCTCACGCCGCCGATCAACTGGCTCGACCAGATCAACGCCCAGAAGGATTTCGTGCTCACCGTCGAAGGCGACGAGCATCTGACCAACTGGTTCGCCCAGACCCTGATGATGGGCCAGTCGGCCGGCCTGCAATACGGCACCAGGCTGCGCCGCGGCATGCGGCGCTACTGCAACATGACCAACGGCGGGCCGGTGTTCGTCGACGTCAAGGACGGCAAGATCGTGCGTCTGACACCGATCGACCTCGCCGCCGACGACGGCGCGTCGTGGACCATCGAGGCCAGGGGCCAGAAGCTCACGCCGCCGCGCAAGACCACGCTGGCGCCGCACGGCCAGAACGCCAAGTCCATCGTCTATTCGCCCGACCGCCTGCTCTATCCGATGAAGCGGGTCGACTTCGATCCGAACGGCGCGCGCAATCCGGGCAATCGCGGCAAGTCGGGCTACGTGCGCATCTCCTGGGACGAGGCGATCAAGATCGTCACCGACGAGATCAAGCGCCAGAAGCGCGACTACGGCCCCGGCGCCATCACCTTCTCGCACGGCTCGCACCACACCTGGGGCAATATCGGCTATTACCTGTCGGCGCTGTTCCGCTTCGCCAATGCGGTCGGCATGACCCGCATCCACCACAACCCGGATTCCTGGGAAGGCTGGTACTGGGGCGCGGTGCATCACTGGGGCCACACGCTGCGCGTCGGCCAGTCGGAAACCTACGGCACGGTCGAGGACTGCCTGCAGAACTGCGACATGATCGTGTCGTGGGCGGCCGATCCGGAATCGACCTCAGGCTCCTATGGCGCCCAGGAAGGCACCACCCGCCGGCAGTGGCTGAAGGACCAGAAACTCGGCATCAAGGTCGTCCACGTCGATCCGTACTACAACGCCACCGCGCAGTTCCTGCCCGGCAAGTGGTTCGCGCCGAAACCGACCACCTCGGTCGCCATGGCGATGGCCATTGCGTATGTGTGGATCAAGGAAGACCTGTACGACAAGGCCTACGTCGAGACCCACACCGTCGGCTTCGACGCCTGGAAAGCCTATCTGCTCGGCGACGACGACGGCATTGCCAAAACCCCCGAGTGGCAGGAGCAGGAAACCGGCGTCCCGGCCAAGGACGTGCGGGCGCTGGCGCGCGAATGGGGGAGCAAGCGCGTCTATCTGGCGCCCGGCGGCTGGGGCAACGGCCACGGCGGCGCCTGCCGCAACCAGACCGGCATTCCATGGGCGCGGGTGATGGTGTGCCTGGTCGCCATGCAGGGCCTCGGCAAGCCCGGCATCAACATGGGCAACCTGCAATGGGGCACGCCGATCGACTTCAATTTCTATTTCCCCGGCTACGCCGACGGCGGCATGTCGGGCGATCTGGAAAACACCTCGATGCCGGTCGAGCTGTACCAGCGCATGCCGCAATTGCCGACCATGAATTCCAACAACCAGCGCATCCCGCGCATCTTCGTGCCGGAAGCGATCACCGAAGGAAAAGCCGAAGGCTATCCGTGGGTCGGCAAGTCGATCGAGCACCAGTTCGCCCGTTTCACCTATCCGGCGCCCGGCCACTCGCCGGTGCACATGCTCTACAAATACGGCGGCTCGATTCTCTCGACGATGAACAACACCAATCGCTGGGTGAAGATGTATCAGTCGCCGAATCTCGAATTCGTCGTCAACCAGTCGATCTGGAACGAGGGCGAAGCGAAATTCGCCGATATTCTGTTGCCGGCCTGCACCAATTTCGAGCGCACCGACATCTCGGAATGGGCCGGCCTCGGCGGCTACGGCCATCACGGCCAGCAGCAGCTCAATCACCGCGTCATCGTGTTCCAGGCGCCGGCCATCAAGCCGCTCGGCGAATCGAAGTCCGACTTCTGGATCTTCAACGAGCTGTGCAAGCCGCTCGGGCTCGCCAATTACTTCTCCGAGGGCGTCAACGAGATCGACTGGGTCAAGCGGGTGTTTCTCGCCTCCGACCTGCCGCAGCACATCTCGTGGAAGCGGTTCCTCAAGCGCGGCTACTTCGTGGTGCCGGCCGAGAAGGAGAAGCTGCGCGCGCCGGTGTCGTTCCGCTGGTTCTTCGAGAACCGCAAGAAGGACGTGCCGGAGGCGCAGCCCTTACCGTCGGACTACACCGAGGAATATCTGCGCGGCCTGCAGACCCAGTCCGGCAAGCTCGAGTTCGAGTGCAATTCGCTCAAGCGCTTCAAAGACCCCGAGCGGCCGCCGATCGTCAAATACGAGCCGTCATGGGAAGGCGCGCATTCCGGCGAATTGTTCGAGCGCTATCCGCTGCAATTGCTGACGCCGCACTCGAAATATTCGTTCCACACCCAGGGCGACGGCAAGGATTCGTTCCTGCTCAACATCGAGGACCATCGCGTCAAGGTCGACGGCTACTACTACTGGATCATGCGGATGAACGCGCAGGACGCCAAGGACCGCGGCATCGACAAGCACGACCTCGTCAAGGTGTTCAACGACCGCGGCGCGGTGATCTGTGCGGCGCTGCCGACGCAGCGGCTGCCGCGCGGCGTGGCGCATGGCTACGAATCCTCGGCGATCTACGATCCGATGGGCGAGCCGGGCAAGTCGGTCGACCGCGGCGGCTGCCTCAACCTGCTCACCCCCGAGCGCACCCAGACCAAGTCCACGCATTCGCTCGCCGGCGCCAATTCGCTGGTGCAGATCGAACCGTGGGACGGCCGCACCGAGCACATGTCCGCCGTGTTTGCCGCCATGGAGAAGGACCAGGACATCAAGCGCACGCTCAAGGAGGCAAACCTGGTGCCGGCGAAGTGATGGCGCGCAGCGCCGTCATCGTCCGCGACGGCGGACGATCCAGTAATCGTCGGCGTCAAAGCATTTACCGCAAGCTTGGCGGCTACTGGATGGCCCGCCTACGCGGGCCATGACAGAGTGGTGAGAGCAAACACATGAAAAAATGGAACATGATCATCGACGTGGCCGAGTGCACCAACTGCAACCTGTGCACGCTCGCCGCCATGGACGAATACGTCGACAATGATTGGCCCGGCTACTCGGCGCCGATGCCGAAGCACGGCCACAAATGGATCAACATCCTGCAGAAGGAACGCGGCCAGCAGCCGATGATCGACATCGCCTACGTTCCGACGCTGTGCAACCATTGCGACGACGCGCCGTGCATGAAGGCGGCGCCGCAAGGCGCCATCAAGAAGCGCCGCGACGGCATCGTCATCATCGATCCGGTCAAGGCCAAGGGCCGCAAGGACCTCGTCGACGCCTGTCCGTACGGCCACATCTGGTGGAACGAGGAATTGCAGCTGCCGCAGCATTGGACGTTCGACGCCCATCTCATCGACCAGGGCTGGCAGCAGACCCGCGGCCAGCAATCGTGCCCGACCGGCGCCATGCGGGCGATCAAGATCGAGGATGAGGACATGGCGCGCCTCGCCCGCGAGCAAAACCTCGAAGTGATGAAGCCCGAGCTCGGTGCCAAGCCGCGGGTCTATTATCGCAACCTGTGGCGCTACGCGAAATGCTTCATCGGCGGCTCGCTGGCCGAGGACAAGAACGGCACCGTCGACTGCGTCGAAGGCGCCAGCGTCCAGCTGGTCAAGGACGGCGTGTCGGTGGCGGTGACCACCACCGACAATTACGGCGACTTCAAATTCGATCGTCTCGACGAGGATTCCGGCCGCTACACCGTGCAGATTTTCTCCGGCGGCCGCACCAGGACGCTCGAAGCCACGCTCGGCGTCAGCATCAATCTGGGCGAGATCAGGCTGTAAGGCGCGCGGCGCTGCGGTCGCGCGCCTCGTCGGCGCATTTGGCCGCATGGGCGTCGCGATTGATCACCTGCAGGTTCGGCAGTCCCCAGTAATCCAACAGCGCCGGCCACGGCGTGTCGCGGCGTTCGCTCCACACCCGGAACAGCGGCACCCGGTGATCGATCTCGGCGGTCTTCCACAGCCGGCTGCCGCTCTGCGCGCAGCGGCGGGCCTGCAGGCGCCGCAGCAAGCGGGCTTGGCCGCTCGGCGCATTCCAGAACTGCCACGCGATCACGCAGGCGCAATGCCAATTCGCATTCTTGTTGGCGCCGGCGGCCCACAGATCGACATGCCAGCCGAAGCGATAGACCGGCTGGCCGCACACGCAGCAGAAGCCCGGCCCGCGGGCGTAAGCGCGGTCGCGGTACGGCGCCGGCGGCGTCCGGAAGGTGGCGGGCAATCCGCCCTTGCGAGCGCCGCCGAGCCGCCAGGTCCAGCCGGGCGGCGCACCGCTGCGCGCCGCCAGCGCCCGCGCCAGGCGATCGGCGCGCAGCGGGTGGACGCGCCAATAGGAGTCGATCGCCAGCCGCGGCGTCGGCGGCACGAAGGGCCGGCTCAAGGCCCGCGACAGGACGGCCGCCGGAAAGACGCCCGGCAATGCCTTGGTGAGCCGCGCCAGCGACCGCCGGTTGATCGCGGCCTTGTCGTCTTGCCATGTCGACATGGCTTCCCCCGCCGTTCGCCGCAGGGTGCCACAAAGAGCCCTAAACCTTCGTCACCGCGGTATGTTATCGTTTGGCGGGGGCGAGCCTAACGGGCAGGAACAGCCGTCATGAGAAAATGGGTCGGCGCGCTCGTCGTGCTGCAATGTCTTTGCGGCGCGAGCCTGGCGCAAACTCCGCCCTATCCCGCTCGCCCGATCACCCTGATCGTGACGGCCGCGGTGGGCGGCGTCACCGACGTGGTGGCGCGGGCGCTGGGGCAGGAGCTGACCAAGGCCTGGGGCCAGCCGGTCGTTGTCGAGAACCGCGGCGGCGCCGCCCATATCCTCGGCGCCCAGGCGGTCGCCAGGGCCGAGCCCGACGGCTACACCCTGATGGTCGCCGAAGCCGGCACCTTCACCATCAATCCGACGATCTATCCGCCAGGCAAGCTGCCCTACGACACCGACAAGGATTTTGTCCCGATCAGCGGCCTGGTGCGCATCAATCAGGCGCTGCTCGCCGCGCGCGCGCTGCCGGTCGGCTCCGTGCCCGATCTGATCGCGCTCGCCAAACAGAAACCGGGCCAATTGACCTACGGCACCGCCGGCATCGGCTCCGCTCCGCACATGAACATGGCGCTGTTCGAAAGCATGGCGGACGTGACATTGCTGCCGGTGCACTACCGCGGCGCGACGCCCGCGCTCGACGATGTCGCTGGCGGCAGCATCGACCTGATGGTGATCAGCGTCAGTTCGGCGCTGCCGGCGGTCCAGGCCGGCCAGGTCAAGATGCTCGGCATCGGCAGCGCCAAGCGGCTGCCCCAGCTTCCCGACATCCCGACCGTGGCCGAGAGCGGCCTGCCCGGCTATCAGGCGGTGACGTGGTTCGGCCTGTTCGGCACCGCCGGCACGCCGAACGACATCGTCGGCAAGCTCAACGACGAGGTACAGCGCATCTTCAACGATCCGGATTTCCGCGCCCGCTTCCTCGATCCGCAGCTGTACGAATTGATGGCCGGTCCGCCGGACGCATTCGCCGCCTACATCAAGGCCGAACAACAAAAATGGTCGAAGGTCATTCGCGAAGCCAATATAAAACTGGAATGACGGCAGGCGCGAACCGCCGGGGGAGGACGTATGCGCGGATTGGACTTGCGCAAATTGGACTTGCACAAATTGGCCTGGGGCCTGCTCATCGGGCTTGCTTTTAGCTTTGGCACATTGGCGCACGCGGCCGAGCGTCCCGACTGGGCGTTTCCGGTGACCGACAAGGCCCAGCCGCCGTCGCCGGACGATGGCCTCGCCAGGACCGCGCCGGGCAGCGACCGGACCTATACGCGCAAACAGATCGACGATCTGTTCAACCCGCCGGACTGGTATCCCGACATGCATCCGCCGATGCCGCAGGTGGTCGCCCACGGCGCCGGCACCACGGTGCGCGCCTGCGCCGCGTGTCACCTGCCGACCGGCACCGGCCACGATGAATTGGCCTATGTGGCGGCGCTGCCGGCGCCGTACTTCGTCCGCCAGATGGCCGACTACAAGAGCGGCGCGCGCAAGGGCTCGGGCTCGATGACGGCGCTCGCCAAGGCCATCACCGACGACGATGTGCGCGCCGCCGCCGATTATTTTGCCGCGCTCAAGCCGCGGCCCTGGATCAAGGTGGTCGAGGCCGACATCGTGCCCAAGACCTATGTGGGGCCCGGCAACAAACGGCTGCGGCTGCCGGACGGCGGCACCGAGCCGATCGGGCAACGCATCATCGAAATCCCCGAGGACGAAAACGTGGTGCTCAACCGCGATCCGCGGCTGGGCTTCATCGCGTTCGTGCCCACAGGCAGCATCGCCAAAGGCGAGGCCCTGGTCACCACCGGAGGCAACGGCCAGACGGTGCCGTGCGCCACCTGCCACGGTCCGGCGCTGACCGGGCTCGCCGAAGTGCCGCCGATCGCCGGCCGGCAGGCCAACTACGTGGTGCGCCAGCTGTTCAGCTTCCAGGACGGCAGCCGCACCGGCGCCTGGTCGCCGCTGATGGCGCAGGCGGCGGCCAAGCTCTCGGTCGACGACATGCTGGTGATCGCGGCCTACACGGCGTCGCTGCAACCATACTGAGGCCGTTTCCCGAGCGCAGCGCGGCATGCAAGTGCTGCGCTGCAGACGCGGGATCGTAGCAAGCTCGGAGCGTGTTGCGGTCCCGGATCAGCGATGCACCGCTGCGCGCTGCATCGCATCCGGGAAACGCATTTGTTCCTACGCCGGCGGCGTGCCGTTGGCGGCCAGGACTTCGCCGGCGAGATAGAGCGAGCCGGTGATGAGCACGCGCGGCGCCGGGTGAAGATCGAGCTTGCCGGCGACGGTGAGCGCACTCTCGAGCGTGTCGCGCGCCAGCGCCGGAATGCCGACCGCCGCGGCAATCTCGGCGAGCGCCGGCGCCGCGACCGCCTTGTCGGCATGGATCGGCACGGTGATCACGCGGCGCGCCAGGCCGGAAAAATTCTTCAGGAACCCGGCGCTGTCCTTGGTCGACAGCATGCCGACGACCAGCACCAGCGGCCGCGACACCCGCTCCTCGAGATCGGCCAGCGCGCCGGCGATGGCGCGGCCGCCGTCGGCGTTGTGCCCGCCGTCGAGCCAAAGCTCGCTATCCGGCGGCAGCAAAGCCGGCAGCGGGCCGTGCGACAGCCGCTGCATGCGCGCCGGCCATTCGACGCGGGTCATGCCGGCCTCGAAGGCCGCGGCCGGCAGCTTCAGGCCGCTGCGGCGCAGCGCCGCAATCGCCGCGCCGGCGTTCTCGAATTGATGCCGGCCGTAAAGTTTCGGCGCCGGCAGATCGAGGAGCCCGTCGGTGTCCTGATAAACCAGCCGGCCGCGCTCCTCGGTCGCGGTCCAGTCCTCGCCGGCGATGGCGAGCGGCGCGCGCAGCCGCGCCGCCTGGCGCTCGATCACCGCCAGCGCGTCGCGCGCCTGGCTGGCGATCACCGCGGGCACGCCGCGCTTGAGGATGCCGGCCTTCTCGGCGGCGATCTGCGCGAGCGTGTCGCCGAGAAAATCGCGGTGATCGATCGATACCGGCGTGATCACGCTGGCGAGCGGCCGCTCGACCACGTTGGTGGCATCGAGCCGGCCGCCAAGCCCGACTTCGAGCAGGAGCACGTCCGCCGGATGGCGCGCGAACAACACAAACGCCGCGGCGGTCTCGATCTCGAACACCGTGATCGGCGCGCCGCCGTTGCGGGCTTCGCATTGCGCCAGCGCATCGGCAAGCTCGTCGTCGTCGACCAACCTGCCGCCACCGGCACGCGCGATGCGGAAGCGCTCGTTGAGCCGGACCAGATTGGGCGAGGTATAGACGTGCACGCGCTTGCCGGCGGCCTCGAGGATCGCCCGCATGAAGGCGATGGTCGAGCCCTTGCCGTTGGTGCCGGCGACATGGATGAGCGGCGGCAGGCGCCGCTCCGGATGATCGAGCGCCACCAGGATGCGCTCCATGCGATCGAGCGACAGGTCGATGCGCTTGGGATGCAGCGCCAGGAGCCGGGCCGCAATCGCCCCGACCGCTTCGCTGCCCGGGGCGCGAGGCCGAGCGGGTTGGGAGTTTGTGGGCGACGCGCTCACGTGGTCGCGGGTTCGGGCGCCGGCAAGCTCGCGGGCTGCGGCGGCTCGGCCGCCGCGGCCGGCGTCTTGGTCAGGAGCCGGCACAGCCGGGCGATGGTGGCGCGGATGTCGTGGCGGTGCACCACCATGTCGACCATGCCGTGATCGCGCAGATATTCGGCCTTCTGGAAGCCATCGGGGAGCTTCTCGCGAATCGTCTGCTCGATGACGCGCGGACCGGCGAAGCCGATCAAGGCGCCGGGCTCGGCGATGTGCACGTCGCCCAGCATGGCGTAGGACGCCGTGACGCCGCCCGTGGTCGGATTGGTCAGCACCACGATATAGGGCTGGCGCGTCTCGCGCAGCCGCTGCACCGCGATGGTGGTGCGCGGCATCTGCATCAGCGAAAAAATGCCCTCCTGCATGCGCGCGCCGCCCGAGGCCGCGAACAACACCAACGGGCAGCCCTTCTCCACCGCGGTACCGAGGCCCTTGATCACCGCCTCGCCGGCCGCCAGGCCGAGCGAGCCGCCCATGAAGTCGAAATCCTGCACGCCGATCACCATGGCGAGGCCGTCGAGCCGGCCGTAGCCGAGCTTCACCGCGTCATTGAGCCCGGTCTTGCTGCGGGCATCCTTGAGCCGATCGACATAGCGGCGCTGGTCGCGGAATTTCAGCGGATCGACCGGCACCTCCGGCACCGCGATGTCGAACCAGGTGGCGTTGTCGAACATCGATCGAAGCCGCGCCGCCGCGCTCATCCGCATGTGATAGTTGGAGCCCGGAATGACGAACTGATTGGCCTCGACGTCCTTGTAGAACACCAATTGCCCGGTTTCCGGACATTTGATCCAGAGATTTTCCGGCACCTCGCGGCGCAGGATGTTGCGGATTTTCGGCCTTACGACGTTGGAGATCCAATTCATGTCGCCCGGTCACCATGACTGCGCCACTCGCCGGTAGCCGGCGAGGCCGCCATTTCGCGAGTTTCTTGCCTCAACCTACCGTATTATAGTGCCGCCGCGGCGGGTATTCACCATCGGCCAGGCGGCTTTATTGCGGCCCTCGGCCTTGATGGCGTCCGGACGGTGGAACATTGCGGTGCGCGACGCCGTTATGTGTCGTCATGGGTGTCCCGCGTCCGCATGTGCCGCCGGCCGATACGAGCGAAAGCCGCCGCCTCCATCACTTCGATGGCGTGCGGGGATGGGCGGCGTTTACGGTGGTGGTATTCCATTCGACGACCGAGCTGTTTGGCGGCATCGTACCGTTTCTGGCGACCGGCTGGCTCGGTCTGTTCAATGACGGGCTCCAGGCGGTCCATATTTTCTTCGTTCTCTCCGGCTTCGTGCTGTCCAATCAATTCTTTGCCGCGGGACATCTTGCAAGAATAAGGTTCACCGCATTGGGTCGCTACGTGCGGTTGACGATACCGATCGCGGCCGCCGCGTTGCTGACGTTCATCCTGATGAAATCGGGTTTCTTGCTCAATCACGATGCCGCCGTCATCGTGCATCGTGAGGACTGGCTCGGCTGGTTCTACCAATTTCCGGCGTCGCTGGCGTCCTATCTTCGGTTTGTGTTCTACGCCACCTATTTCGACTTCGATTCCCACACCGCCTACGACGTCGTGCTGTGGACGATGCCGTACGAACTGATCGGGTCGTTTCTGATTTTTGCGATGGTGACGCTGTTCGGCCCGAACCGGCAGGCCAGGCTCATGTCCATCGCTGCGGCCGTCCTGCTGTTCTGGAAACTCAATCCCATGTACTTGACGTTTTTGTACGGCTATCTGATCGCCGATCTGAACAGCACGATCGCAGGCTCGGTCGTCGCCAAGAGCCGGCTCGGCAACGTCATCGGCCTCGTCCTAATTGCTGTCGCGACCGTCATATCGGTCGCGTGGCGCAACCAGGGACCGGGAGCTCCCATCTATGCGTTCGCCGGCGCCTGCGTGGTGCTGGCGCCGGTTTTCAGCGCCTGGCTGCGGAGCCTGCTGTCGTGCGCGATCTCCCGCTGGCTCGGCCGCGTATCGTTTCCGCTCTACCTCACCCATATGGCGGTCATTTGCACGTTCTCCTCATTCGGCATCATCGCGCTGGACGGCATGTCGTGGCCGCCGGCCGCCATCGCCGCAGCCGTGGTGCCGCCGACCATCGTGATCGCCCTCATGCTCGCGCAGGCCTTCGAGCCGGTCGAGCGCTTCGCGATCCTCTGTTCGCACCGGCTCGCCGCACTCGTGATGCGTCCTGAAACGTCGCCGCAGGGCGCGCGGCGCGCGGCTCCGGCAACGCCAAGCCTCGATCAATCGCGCGGGAGCGAGCCCTTCAGATCGTACGATGCGAGCAGACCGTCGACCAGGGTGCCGGCGCGCTCCCAGTCATAGGTGCGGAAGCTGTGGCCCGTGGTCACGAAGCGGGCGCCGGCGTAGAACATCTCGTATTGCAGATGCCGGGAGGCGAATTCGGAGCCGACCGCGTCCCACGCCGCCTTGAGAAACTTGACCTTCTGCTCCGGCGCCATGGTGGCGGAGCGCTGCGTCATGCGGATGACGGCGTCGATCTCCGGATTGGCAAAGTCGGCCGCCGAGGACGGCAGCATGATCATGGCGCCGCCGGCAAGATCGCGGATCGACTGCACGACGCGGGGATAGATCTCCTGGCTCATGACATGGGCCGCGTACATCAAATGCTTGTTGGGCACGTACCATTCGCCGATCTGCGATCCTGACGCCTCGATCCCCGACACCATGCCGCTGACCATGCCGGCCTGGGCGGCCAGCATGCCGAGCTGTTCGATGACCGTCGGAATTTTGGTGGTGCCGATCGCCTCGGTGACGCGCCGCGCCAGGCCGACCAGGAAATTGATCTTCACCGCCAGCCGGATCTGCGCTTGGTAGTTCTGATAGACATGGGCCGGGGTGTCGTGAAACTGCGCCCGGCACATGTCGGGGTCGCGGTGCACGAAGACGCGGTCCCACGGCACCTTGACGTCGTCGAAATACATCAATGCGTCGTTCTCGTCGAAGCGCGACGACAACGGATTGTCGAACACCGACACCGCGTGCGCCTCGTAGGACTTACGCGACAGGATGCGCAGGCCCTTGGCATTCATCGGCAGCGCGCAGGAGAACGCGATGTCCTCTTCGCCGGCTTTGAGCGGCTGCATGCTGGCGACCAGCACCTCGTTGGCCATGACCGACCCGGTGCCCAGCATCTTGGCGCCGCGGATGGTGATGCCGGCGGAATCCTCGTCGACGATGCGGGCGACCAGTTGCTCGGCCTGCTGGCTCCAATCCTTGGTGCGCTCGGCCTGCGGATTGATGATGACGTAGGCGATGAACAGATCGTCGTGGCGGGCATAATCGAAGTAATCGGCCAGCGCCTTGGCGCGTGCCGGGCCGTGCTTGCGGAACACCTCGATGCCCATGACCTGGCCGACCAGCGACGACGACAGATGATCGGGCGAGCGGCCGAAGAAGCCGCAGGACTGCGCCGCCCAGGCCTGCAACGCCAGGCGCCGCTTGACCAGCTCGTCGTAATTGCGCGGCATCTGCCAGCCGCGATTGACGCGGCGATTGGAGCCGTCCGGCCGGAACGTCATCAGCTCCAGATTTTCGTCGCGCGCCTGGAAGTCGTAGAGCGCGGCGGCGGCGTGCACGGAGTTGCGGAACGCCGGGTGCGTGGTGACATCGGCAACCAGCTCGCCATCGATATAGACGGTGCGGCCGTCCTGAAGCGATTTCAGGTGCTCGGCTCCGGTCCTGCAGTCGGTCATCATGCGCTCCATGGACGGCGTAGTTTTTCGCCGCAGACACGTTTAATCGTCATCGCGGGGCCGGGCAACGCTGGCGCCCCGGTGTGAGGCGCACGGAGAGAAAGGCCCATGAGCGGACCGCACGTCGTCGTCATCGGCCTCGGCGCCACCGGCAGCGCCGCGCTTTGTCAGCTCGCCCGGCGCGGCGTCCGCGCCACCGGCATCGAGCAGTTCGACATCGGCCACCAGCGCGGCTCCTCGCACGGCCCGACGCGCATCATCCGCTTGGCGCATTTCGAGAATGCTTCATACGTGCCGCTGATGCGCCGCGCCTACGCGCTGTGGGGCGAGCTCGAACGCCTCGCCGGGCAAAAGCTCCTGCACATCACCGGCATTCTGGAGATCGGCCCGCAGCATGGCGAGATCGTCACCGGAACGCTGGCGGCCGCCAAGCAAAACAACCTGCAGCCTGAGATTTTCGATGCCGCTGCGCTGATGCACCGCTATCCGCAGTTCAGGCTGCCGCCGGACTACAAGGCCGTGCTGCAGCCCGAAGGCGGCTACCTCGAAGCCGAACGCGCCATCGCGGCCAACCTCCGCATCGCCCGGGCTGCCGGCGCCGGCGTCCGCACCGGCGAAAAGGTGGTGGCGCTCGAACCGCGCGGCGCGGGGGTGCGCGTCAGGACCGATCGCGCGGCGATCGAAGCCGACGGCGCCATTGTCGCGGCGGGGCCGTGGCTGCGCGGCGTGGTGCCGGACCTTCACCTGCCGCTGCGGGTGACGCGCCAGGTCGTCGGCTGGTTCGAGCCGCGCGACGCGGTCGAGTTTGCTGAAGGCCGCTTTCCGGTTTTCATTCTCGAAAGCCGGTACGGCGCTCACTATGGGCTTTCCGGGCTACGGAAATCTCGGAATCAAGATCGCCAAACACGGCCACCGCGATGAGACCGTCACCGCCGACAATTACGACGTCACTGTTTCGGCGCGTGATGAAGCGGCGATCCGCAGCCCCTTGGCCGAGTACCTGCCGGCCGCCAACGGCCGGCTGCTCGGCGCCCAGACCTGCCTCTACACGATGACCCCTGACGACACCTTCATCGTCGACCGCATGCCCGGCTATCCGCAGATCGTCATCGCGTCGCCGTGCTGCGGCCACGGCTTCAAATTCTCGCCGGTCATCGGCGAGATCACAGCCGACCTCGCCACGCGCGGCATGACCGATCACGACATTGCGCCATTCCGGCTGCAGCGCTTCGCCCGATAGGGCGTGTTTTCAATAAACCGGTAAGCTCCGGCGGCGTTAAGCAACATGTTGATCGCCTGAGCTCGGTACTGGATCGGACGAGAGCATCTTCGTTATTGAACGTCGTTCAGGTCACGCATGGCCGGGCTCGGTAAGGCCGCGCGATGATGGCACGAAGGCCCATTGTTCCACGTGTGGAACGCCGTGTCGCTTAATCCTCGACTTCTCGCTCCGCGCTTCCGTTCGTACGTTGCATGTCGTTGCGGCGCTGGCTCGTCGCGGCTTAAGGCGGCGGTCAATCGCATCGGCGGTGAGCGTGGCATGATCGAACTGAGGCCCAAAGCTGAACTCGGCGGCAGCGATATCGGCTGGCTCAAGGCGCTCCATCACTTCCGGATTGGCGACTACGGCAATCCCGAGCACAAGCCAATCGGCAGCTTGATCGTCTGGAACGATGACGAGATCGCCCCGGGTTCTGGATTTCCCACCCATGGACACGCCGACATGGAGATCATCACCTACGTGGACGAGGGAACGGTCTCGCACCAGGACGATCTCGGCAATTCGGGTCGGATCGAAGCCGGTGACGTGCAGGTCATGAGCGCGGGAACCGGCATCACCCATGCAGAGTGGAACGCGCATCATGGCGCGGCGAAGGTTTTTCAGATCTGGATTAAACCTCGCACACGCGGCGGTCGCCCCAAGTGGGGTACGAAGACGTTTCCGAAGCGCGACCGTGCCGGCCACTGGGTCGCGCTGGCGAGCGGTTACGACCAAGATGCCGAGGCGCTGATGCTGCGCGGCGACGCACGGGTGATGGGCGTCACCTTACAAGCGGGACAATCGATTTCCTATCGACTCGATGGCCGCAACGCTTATCTCGTTCCCGCAACCGGAAGAATCCGGCTCGGTGGGCACACCGTGAGCGCGCGCGACGGGTGCGCGGTCCGCGGCGAACCAACGCTGCGCATCGAGGCCGTGGAAGATTCGGAGATCATTCTCGTCGACGTCGGGGATAACGAGGATCGTTCCGCATGATTGAAGAGCGCGACCTTCGGATCCGCATGCGGGACGGTGTTCACCTCGCACTGGACGTCTACCGGCCTGACGGTCCGGGACCGTATCCGGTGCTTTATGCCTGCGCCCTGCACAACAAGGACATGCAAGGCCCTGATATGGCCGACGTCCTGCCGGCCCAACCCGCAAACGTGCCGCTTTGGTTTGGTCCACTTGAAGCGGGGGACACCCGACGATTCGTCGCCGACGGCTATGTCCACGTGATTGCCCAGCCGCGCGGATCCGGCAAATCCGAGGGCCACTACGGTCACGAAGATACCGATCATTACGACGTGATCGATTGGATGAGCCGCCAACGCTGGTGCGATGGCAATATCGGCATGGTCGGAATATCCGGCTACGCTGGAGAGCAATGGCGCGCGGCGGCCCAAGGCCATCCTGCTCTTAAAGCAATCTTCCCCTACGACGCTTGCAGCGCGTACGGCGGCATGTTCGGATTTCGCGACTTCTACCCGGGCGGGGTCTTACACACGTTCCCTTACCTGCTGGACGTGTTCAGCACAGTGCACGAGCACCGCGATGTCCCCGGCGATCTGCCGGCGGATGAGGAAAAACCGTTCCTCGCCGCCATGGCGAACCCGGATTTCAAGATGTACGCCAACCTCTACAACATTTTGACCCAGAAGGGACAGCGGACCTTCATCATGTACCACTCCATGGTCGCGCCGTGGGAGCCTGATGGGACCGTGGAGGCGGCGGAGGAAACATTCCAGAAGATCAGGATCCCGTTCTACACGGGTTCGGGCGCCTATGCGTATACCTACAAATTGCATTGGCTCGGCGCTCAGCATTACTTCCAGAATGTGAAGGGCGCGCGCAAGCTCATCTTCACGGGTCCGGCTCATCTGGAACGGCCGTTCCACGAGTACCACGACGAAATCATCCGCTGGTACGACCATTGGCTCAAAGGCGTCGACAACGGGATTATGGACGAGCCGCCGGTCCGCTACTGGTTGATGGGCGCGAACGAATGGAAGACCGGCGCGGACTGGCCGTTGCCCGAGACCCAATGGCGCAAGTTCTATCTCGACGACTGGGAGCGGCTGACGACGAACCCGCCTCGGCCGACGGATCAAATCGGAAAGGCCGCCAGCGAGCCGGACGTCTTCACGCAGATGCCGCTGAAGAAGACCATGAAGGTGGAGCGGCTCCGCTACATGACAAACCCGCTCTCCGAAGACCTGACCGTGGTCGGGCCGATCAGTCTCACGCTCCATGCGGCGATCGACAAGACCGACACGAACTGGATCGTCATTCTCAAAGACGTGGGGCCCGATGTGTCGGTTGTCACGGCCCGCGAGGGCGAGCGAACCGTTGCCGCGGACCTGCCGGTACGCGAGTTGACCCGCGGCTGGCTCAAGGCCTCATACCGGGCAATCGACCCGGCGCGCTCCAAGCCCGGCGAGCCTTTCCACAAGCTGACGCGCGACGCCGTGGGGCTCGTTCGACCTGGTGAGATTGTCGAGTATCAGATCCACATTCTCTCAACCGCCAACCAATTCAAAGCCGGTCACCGGATTTGTCTGGAGATCACGTCCATGGACGTCCCTACCGGGACCGGCGCCATGACCAATGTCGAGTACATCCCTTATCACGTTTGCCGCAGCGAAACCGTGACACACAGCATCTATCACGACGCACAGCACCCCTCGCATTTGCTGATCCCGGTGATCCCCGACCAGCCACGCGCGGCATAAGCCGGAGCACGGGCGATGCGATCCTTCAGAGGAGTTTCCCACCATGCAGACTATCAGGTTCGAACGCGATGACGCCGTCGGGCGTATCGTTCTGGCGAATCCGCCGTTCAACCGGCTCGACCTGCGGTTTTCGGAAGGCCTTCGGCAGGCTGTCCATGACGCGAGCGAAAGCGACGTCCGCGTTGTCGTGATCAAAGCGGAGGGGCCGCACTTCAGCTTCGGGGGCGAGGTGCGGGAGTGGCCCGGCAAGGACATCAATTGGTTTCGCACCTTTGTGGCTGAGGTCAATCTGTCGTATCGCGCCATCGAGGCTCTCAGGGTGCCGACGATCGCCGCGGTCCAAGGAGTGGCGTTCGGCGGCGGTTTCGAGCTCGCGCTCAACTGCGACTTCATTGTAGCCGCCGAGGACGCCGTCTTCCGTTGCGTCGAAGTCACGACCGGAATGCTGCCGATCGCGGGAGCGCTGCAGCGCCTCGCGGAGCGCGTCGGGCGGGGACGTGCGTCACGCTTCGCCATGCTGGGCGAGCCGATTTCCGGCGCGCTCGCGGGCCAACTTGGCATCGCCGCCCACGTCGTTCCCGCAGCCGAAGTCGCACAAACAGCCGAAACGCTGGCAAGGAAACTGGCGGCGGGTCCGACCAAGTCCTACGCGGCGACCCGCACGCTTCTGAAAGCCTGGTCGGCTGGAGGAGTCCCGGCAGCCGACGCCGTGATGCTCGACATCGCTATGGATCTGTTCAACACCGACGATTGCACCCGCGGCTTTCTGAATACGGCCAAGGCGTTCGATCTCGACATTGAGCCCCCCGATATGGTGTTTAACGGCCGTTGACATCGTCGGCCTTTCTGGGCTGGTTCGGCCGCCGCGCAGGCGGTCGCGACCCTTGGCGCCGGCGCGACGCGCCGCCATCGGCGTCACGGCTCAGCGTGTCACCAAGACAACACCGGCGGCGACGCAGGCGGCCGCGATGCCCTTCTGCGCCAATTCGCGGCCGGACAAAGTCTCGCGGGCGAGGCCCGGACAACACAGGCTCAGCACGACGCCGAACAGGAACACGAACAAGGTCGTCGTCGAGCCGATCGCCTGCACCAGGCTCAGCGGCGCCAGCGTCAAGGCGTAACGATTGCCCAGGCCGCCGCCGAGATTGATGAACTCGTTCGACGCATTGATCGCCAGCAGCGCGGCGGTATTGGTGCGCAGCAGCGTCATGAACTGGCGCCGATAGGAGCCGACCATCAAGAGCGCGGCGCCGAAGGCGGCCTCGCCGGCGAACAGCCAGAATGCCGTGGTCCAGAAGTCGACCGTGATGGCGAATACTTTGAAGATCAGCGAGCTGAGCGCCATGATGAAGCCGCAGGCCAGCATCAGCGCCGCCAGGCGCGCCTTGAGCCTCCTGCCTTGCGCTCTTCCGCCGACAGGCGAGCGGGAAAAGCGCAGCGAGACGATCAAGGCGCCGATGATGATCATCGCACCGCCCGCCATCTGGCGCGGCGACAACGTCTCGCCGAGCACCAGATAGGCCAGCACATAGCCGAACAGCGGGCCGGCCTGAAAGAACGGCGCGACGACGGACGCTTCCTCGGATTGCAGCGCCCGCAGATAGAACAGCATCGCCGTCATGTAGAAGATGCCAGCCAGCATGATCAGCGCGACGCTGCCGACGCCGGGACTAAGCACATTCGGCTCATACAACCAGATGAACGGCAGCATCACGACGCCGACCAATGCGGTGAAAACCAGCAGCACCGCGACGTCGCTGTGCGGGAAATAGCGCTCGACCAGGTACTTGTCCAAATGCACCGAGACCGCCCACAGCACCGGGCCGGAAAACGCGAAGAACAGCCAGGACATCCGTGGCGCCTATGACCGCACTTCTCCACCCTCCCCTGTAGGGGGAGGGTCGGCCGCGAAGCGGCCGGGGTGGGGTAAGCGGAATCGCCGCGCGGACCCCCACCCGTCGCGCGTTTTGCCGTAGCCGATGCTGCGCATCGGCGTTCTTACTTAAAGTACGGCGGCCTAAGACCGCCGCCTGTGAACCTCCCCCCTGCGGGGGGAGGTAATTGAATAGCCACCATGCTCACGCTCCCGTGGCGCGGTGGCCGAGGGCGTGGCTGGCCTGGCGCTCGGCCGGCGGGTCGACATGCAGATCGATGACGCAGACGCCGCCCTTCTTGAGCACGTCGACGCCCCGCTCGATCGCCGCCTTGACGTCGGCCGCGCTGGTCACCGGGCCGATGCCGACCGCGCCCTGCGCCTCGGCGAGCTTGGCGATGTCGGGCATCGGGTCCTCCAGCCGCAAGCCGATCCAGCGGTTCTTGACCTCGCGGCCGCGGGTGCGCGCCACGTTCTCCTGGTGCAGTTCGTCGTTGAAATAGGAGCGGTTGTTGTTGACCAGTACAAGGAGCGGAATGCGATGGTGCGCCGCGCTCCAGATCGCGGTTGCGCCCATGCAGAAATCGCCGTCGCCAAGCATCGAAACGGCGTAACGGCCGGCCTCCTGCAGGGCGAGCGCCGAACCGACCGACAGGCCGGGGCCGGAGCCCAGGCCGCCGCCGCCGTCCTTGCCCAGATAGGCCATGCCGCTCTGCAACGGCCACAGCTCGAACGGCCAGCCGCGGCCGAGCGTGCAGAAGGTCACGTTCTCCGGATCGTTGAACTGGTCGCGTAACGCGGTGGCGACCTGTTCCATGCTGACGGCGGCGCCGTTGGCCGCCCTGGTCTTCGCCGCTACCTTCACCTGCCATGGCGCTTTGCGGCCCGACCCGAGCGCGGCGTTCAGCTCGGCCACGACCACGTCGGCCGTCGAGGCCATCGCCACATCGACGGTTGGCAGCGCCTGATGCTCCATGTTGGCGCCGGTGTGCAGGTTCTGATCGAGCGAGCAGGCGATGATCTTCGCCGTCACCGCGCCGATCGACTTGGCCTGGCGCAGCGCGCCGCCGAGATCGACCCAATCCAGCGCGACGATGACGTCGGCTTGGCCCAGCAGTCGGCGCGCATCCTGGCCGAGCACGTTGAACGGCGGGCAGTAATGCGCCGGATGATCGGTCGGGAAGGTGGCGCCCTGCTTGAGGTCGGTGACCACGCAGGCGCCGAGCCGCTCGGCAAGTTTTATGCGCGGCGCCCAGTACTGGTCCTGGCGCGAGCCGCGGCCGAACATGATGACCGGCCGCTCGGCGGCCTCGAGCAGCGCGACCGCTTCGTCGACCGATTGCTGCGGCGGCCGCGGCGGCAACGGCGGCCGAAACCGCGCCACGTCCGGCCATTCCGGCTCGTTGTCGAGCTTCTGCTCCTGAAAGCCGGCATCGAGGCAGATATAGACCGGCGCCGTCGGCGCCGCGCGGGTCAAGAGATTGGCCCGCGTCATGGATTCCACCAGCGCGTCCGGCGACGTCGGCTGGTCGTCCCATTTGATGATGGAGCGGATATAGGCGCCCTGATCGCGCGAGGTGTGGATCCAGTCGATCCAGGGCCGGCGTTTGTCGGCGGCGACCGGCCCGGTGGCGCCAAGCACGAACATCGGCGCCCGATCGCACCAGGCGTTGAACAGGCTCATCATGCCGTGGAAGAGTCCGACATTGGAGTGCAGCACGCAGGCCATCGGCTCGCCGGTCGCCTTGGCGTAGCCGTGGGCGATGGCGACCGAATGATCCTCATGCAGGCACAGGATGATGCCGGGATTCTCGTTGCCGAGATGATTGACGATGCTGTCGTGAAAGCCGCGATAGCTCGCGCCGGGATTGAGGCTGATATAACGAATGCCGAAGCGCCGCAGCATCTGCGCCGCGATATCGCTGCCCCAGGCGACGCGTGCGTCGGGCACTCCTTCCAATCGATCAAGACGCATGCGCGAGCTACTCCATTTTTGCGGGCAACGCCGCCGGCGCAAGCATAGCCCGCCATGGCGAAATACGATACCAACGGCGCCTGTTGTCGCCCGTCATCCTGAGGTGGCCGCCAACGGGTCCGGCCCGAAGTGGCCGGCCCGATGACAAGCTCCGCGGCCCTCGAAGGATGCGGTCGAGGCGCCCGGGCCGTCCGTCCTTCGAGGCTCGCTTTGCTCGCACCTCAGGATGACGGAAAAGCAAGTCGAAGGTGCGGGGGGAGAGCGAGCGTGACGGGCAGTGACAGCGTGTTGCGGCCGCCGGCGAGCATGTTGCGCGCCGCATCGGTGGCGATCGTCGGCGCCTCCGAGCGGGCGCGATGGGCGAGCCAGATCTACGGCAACTTGCGCCAGTTCGGCTATGGCGGCCGCATCGTTCTGATCAATCCGCGGCAGGCGACGGTGTATGGCGAGCCGTGCGCGCCGTCGCTGCGCGAGGTTGCCGAGCCGGTCGATCATGCCATCGTCATCGTGCCGGCGCCGAACGTCGCCGACGTGCTGACCGACGCCGAAGCGGCCGGCGTCAAATCGGCGACCGTCTATGCGGCGGCTTTCGGCGACGGCGGCAGCGAGGCCTCGCGCGCGCGCGGCGCCTGGCTGAAGGACTTCCTCGCCACCAGCAAGTTGCGTGTCGGCGGCCCGAACTGCATGGGCTCGTTCTCCTATCGCGAACGGCTGTTCGCCTATCCCAACACCGAGCTGTGCAGCGTGCCGCCGGGCCCCGTCGCGGCGCTGTTCCAGTCCGGCGGCTCGCTGCAGTTCTGGCTGAAAAGCGCCGCCGACCGCGGGTTGCGCTTCTCCTATGCGGTGTCGTCGGGCAACGAGGCCGATCTCGATCTCGCCGACTATCTCGACTTCGCGGTGGACGATCCGCATACCCGACAGATCGTGCTGTTCATCGAGGGTATCCGGCGTCCGGCCGCCTTCATGCGCGCCGCCGCGCGCGCCCTGGCGGCCGGCAAGCCGCTGCTCGCCATCAAGTCCGGCGCCACGCAGAAATCGCGCGCCGCGGCGGCCTCGCATACCGGCGCGATCGGCGGCGACTACGCGGCCTATCTGGCCATGTGCGAGCGCTACGGCATCGTCAATTGCCGCTCGCTCGACGATCTCGTCGAAACCACGCTGGCGTTCCAGTGCGGCCGTTCGCCGAAAGGCCCGCGCATCGGTTTTGTCACCACGTCGGGCGGCACGGTCGATCTGTTGTTCGATTACGCCGAGGCCGAGGGCGCGGTGGTCCCCGAGTTCAGCGCCGCCACCAACGCCGCGCTGCTGCCGCACATGCAGGAAGGCATCGCGCCGAAGAATCCGCTCGACGTCGGCATTCCGACGACGCTGAAAGCGGCAGCGGATCAATGCGCGATCGTGGCGCGCGATCCGGATGTCGATATCGTTGCCTGGGCATCGCCGCTGCCCGGCAAAGGCGGCATGTGGAACGACAGCCACGAACTGGCCTCGCTCCTGGCCGCAACCGACAAGCCGATCATCGCCTTCGGCCGCATGATCCATCAGATGACGGCGGAAGGCATCGCCGTCCAGGAGCAGGTCGGCTTTCCGTTCCTGCAGGGGCTCGAGCCGACGCTGCGCGCCATCAATGCGCTGTGGTTCCACGCGCAGCGCGCGGGCCGCACGCCGGCCGTTGCTGCCGAGCCGGCGCCGCCGAGCGATCTGACGCCGGCGACGCTCGACGCGACGCTGCAACGCTACGGCATCGCGCTGCCGCAAGGCCGCATCGTCACCGGCGCACAGGAGGCGGCCGACGCCGCCGCGGCGATCGGCTTTCCGGTGGCGCTGAAAATCCGCTCGGCCGGCATCGTGCACAAGACCGAAGCCGGCGGCGTGATGCTCGATCTCGCCACCACAATAGCGACGTGCTCGATGCCGCGGCCGCGCTGGTCGCGGCGGCCAAGAAATCGCATCCAGAGGCGCGGATCGACGGTTTTCTGGTGCAGGAAATGGTTTCCGGCATCGAAGCCATCGTCGGCGCCCGCTCCGATCCGCTGTACGGCCCGCTGCTGCTGCTCGGCTCCGGCGGCATTTTGGTGGAGCTGGTGCGCGACGTGGCGCTGCGGCTGTTGCCGGTCGCGCCGGCCGACGTCGGCGCCATGATCGACGGGCTCAAGCTCGACCGCCTGCTCGGCGGCTATCGCGGCCGGCCGCCGGCCGACCGCAAGGCGCTGGCAGCAGCAGCGCTGGCGCTCGGAAAATTCTATCTCGACCACCGCGCGCGTATCGACGACATCGAGATCAACCCGCTGATGGTGCGCGCCTCGGGCGCGGTCGCCGTCGACGTGCGCGTCGTGTGGCGCGAGGACATCATCCACCCCCGCGGAGCGGGGGCGGAATTGAGGAGACCCCCCTGATGGACTTCGAGCTTCCCGAAGAGCTGCGCATCTTCAAGGACGCGCTGCGGCGTTTCGTCGACAACGAGATGATTCCGATCGAGCGGCAGACCACGACCGACAACGAAAAGCTCAAGCCGGAATATTACGAGCGCTTCACCAAGCGCGCCAAGGACCTCGGTTTCTGGAAAATGGACATTCCCGAGGAATACGGCGGCGCCGGATTTTCGGTGCTGGCGCGCTCCGTGGTCGAGACCGAGCTGTCGCGCAGCGTGGCGCTGCCGGCGCGCGGCATGGGCGGTGTCGCCGGGCCGAGCGTGCGCGCCATCCTCTATTCGCTCACCGGCGAGATGAAGGAGAAGTATCTGCTGCCGTCGGTGCGCGGCGAGAAGAAAGCCTGCTTCGCCCAGACCGAGCCGGACGCCGGCTCCGATCCCGGCGGCATGCGCACGGTCGCGGTGCGGGACGGCGATCATTACGTCATCAACGGCGTCAAGCGCTTCATCACCGGCGCCGCCGAGGCCGATTTCATGCAGCTGATGGCGGCCACCGACCGCGCCAAGGGTTCGCACGGCGGCATCTCCTGCTTCATCGTCGACATGGACACGCCGGGCGTGAAGCTCACCACGCAGTACCGCACCATGATGGGCGACGATCCCTGGGAGATCGTGCTGGAAGACGTGCGCGTGCCGGCGAGCCATCGGGTCGGCGAGGAAGGCGAAGGCTTTCGCCACGCCCAGCAATGGCTCGGCGCCGGCCGGGTGCGCCACGGCGCCCGCGCCCTCGGCGTCACCGAGCGCTGCCTCGAACTGGCGACGCGCTATGCCAAGCAGCGCTCGACCTTCGGCCGGCCGCTCGCCGACCGCCAGGCGATCCAATGGATGCTGGCCGACATGTATGTCGAGCTGCAGGCGGCGCGGCTATTGGTCTATCAGGCCGCCGTGCGGCTCGACAGCGGCGAGGATGCCCGCCAGGACGCCTACGTCTGCAAATTCTTCGCCGACGAGATGGCGTTCCGCGCCGCCGACATGTGCATGCAGATCCACGGCGGCATCGCGCTCACCACCGACCTGCCGATCGAAAAGATGTGGCGCCAGCAAAGAAGCTTCCGCATCACCGAAGGCGCCACCGAGGTGATGAAGATGGTGATCGCCCGGCATGTGCTGAAGACTTATGGGTGACCGACCGCGCCGGCGCCCCTCGCGCTGTCATGCTCCGCGACGGCGGAGCATCCAGTACGCACAAGCGATATGGCTGGATCTGAAACCTCCGCGGTTACTGGATCACCCGCCTTCGCGGGTGATGAGGCGCCAGAGGTCCGCTCAGCCCCCGATAGCGACCAGATCGCGGACTTCGCAGCACTTCGGTTCCGAGCCAAGAACTGCCGCACGCATCCGCAGCAAATTACTGCTAACGGCCATAGCGAGCCGCCGACGTGGTCTTGTCAAAGGCCTCCGATACGATAAAAATTATTGCATCACTGAAAAGCTGCAACGTCTCAGCGCGCCACACCAGGAGTCAATAGCGAGATGGCGAAGCCCCTCGACCTCGACGCCTACCTCGGACGCATCAATTACACCGGCCCCCGCACTCCAACCTACGACGCCCTCACTGGCACCCTCCAAGCCCATATCGCCAGCATCCCCTTCGAAAGCTTCGACGTCCTTCTCGGCCGCCCGATCCGGCTCGACCCGGAAGGACTGCAAGCCAAGATCGTCACTGGCCGCCGAGGAGGCTACTGCTTCGAACACGCAAGTCTCATGTACGCCGCTCTCGAGGCGATCGGCTTCGCCCCGGTCAGACACGCATCCCGTGTCCTCCTCTTCGAACCGCGCCACGAAAGCGTGCGACAGCACATGTTCTTCACCATCACAGTCGGCGGCGCCACTTACGTTATCGATCCTGGCTTCGGACCCTTCGCTTGCCCCGTCCCCATACCCGTTGATGGCACTCCCGTCCCGACGAGCGCTCCCACCCACCGCCTCGTCCGCAAAGGCGGCGATTGGGTTCTCTACGTCACTCGTGATGGCGAACAAATCCAAGGCTGGGTCTCCACCATGGAGGAGGAGTACCCCGTCGATTTCGAGATGATGAATTACTACATCGCCACCCACCCGGCTTCCTTCTTCACCCACAACATCCTCGCCAGCGCCGTGATCCCAGAAGGTCGCGTCAACATCATGAACCAGGGCGTCCACATCATCCGCAACGGCGCCGCCGAACCAGCTCACTTGGCGGACCGCAAAGCCCTACGCACGCTCATTGCACAGCATTTCGGGTTCGATCTCCCCGAACTTGAAACGATGAAAGTGGATGCCGTGCCCGACTGGCAGTAGGCGAAAGGCAAAAGCCGCGAGGCTCCCACTGAGCCGCCGAAGTGCTTCGTAGTCCCCGTCGACTGCGAAAAGGTCTTGTGAGTCTCGCGACCCGGAGCGGGCCTTCAGGCGTGGACGGCTTCGACGATGCTCACCGCCGATTTCGTCGGCACGACTTGCGTCAAGCGGAAACCTGCTTTTCCGAGCAGCGTTTTATATTCCTGCTCGGTACGCTCCTGACCGCCCGCAACCGTCAGCATGATCATATCAAGCAACTTGCCAGGATGCGGCTCATTTCCAGACGGAAGCACCATCTCGATGATTTGCAGCCGGCCGTCCGGTTTCATTGCGCGGCGGCAGTTTCCGAGGATCGTCAGGCACTGCGCCTCGCTCCAATCGTGGATGATGTGGGACAGCAGATAAACGCCGTCCGCCGCGGGAACACTCTCGAAGAAACTTCCCGAACTCGATCGCGATGCGATCGGTCAATCCGTGCGTCTTCAGGAGACCGGGTGCGTCGCCGACTACGTGCGGCATGTCGAACAGGATGCCACGCGGCTTTGGATGACGACCGAGAATGGCTGCAAGGAGATTCCCGGTGGCTCCCCCAACGTCAACGATTGTCGCAAACTTCGAGTAATCGTAGGCGGCGGCGACCGCAGCAGGTTCGGCGCCATGAAACCCGACCATGGTTTCGCTGAACATCGACGCCTCAACCGGGTGCTTTGCCAGCCATTCAAACAACGGAATGCCATAGGCCTTTTCAAATCCGGGCTTGCCGGTCTTGACCGAATAGTTCAGCTCGGCCACCGCTTTCGCGGCGAGCCCGGCAAAAATGAGGACGGATGAGCGGACCGAGCCCGGACGGCCCGACCTGAGCGCCTCACCCAGAGGCGTTAAGGAAAACCGGCTGCTGGAATCCTCGGAGAACAAACCCATGCCGGAAAGCGTCCGCATCACGCGGTACATCGAAGGGGCATCGCTTCCGGTTGCCTGGGCGAGTTCGGCGGCGGTCTTCGGTGCGTGAGCTAGCCGATCGGCCAGCTCCATTTCGGCGGCAAAATGCAAAAGGCTTGAAGCCCAATACGCTGTCGCGGTCTGAAATCAGCTGAGCTTGCGGCGACGGTGCATCGGTTTTCGCGTCGTCGATCTCATGCATCGCATGCTTCCTCCTTATCGGCAGGATACGTTCGGCCCTTCATTCAGTCTTGATGTTCGCGAACTTGACCACCTTAGCCCATTTGTCAGTCTCGGCGGCGAGGAATTTGCCGAAATCGGCGGCGGAGCCGGGATGCGGTATGTCTCCATGGCAGCTCAGCGCAGAAGGCTACCTAAATAATGCGCCCACAGCCAGCGGAATGAAGGACATTTTGTGCAGTGTGTAAAATTTAGATCAACGATGTCGGTTGCGGGTCCAAAGTACGACTTGGCCGTGTTGGCCAGGCATGACCGCTCCTCGCCCACAACCGGACATCCGACAAGCGCGTAAGAGGGGGCCTCGACGTCATGGATCGGATTACAGAAGGATCGTCATCCGTTTCCCGCTTTTGCCGCGCGCTCGGGATACCGCGAAAATTACTTGCCGCAGAAATAATCGATCACGTTCCACAAGGGCTTGCGCTGATAGTTCTCGTCGAGCGGCAGCGGCCGGTTCGGCCGGCCGTCCTTGCGGGTGAACCAGGTCGGCACCCAGGTATAGCGGTCGGTGATGCCCCAGGTGGCGAGCACCGCAGGCCGCGCGGCGGCGAACACCGGCTCGAGGAAATCATGCGCCCGCGCCGCGACGATGGCGTCGCGCACCACGATCGGCCCCGGCAAATCGTAGTCGATGACGTCGAGCTCGGTGACGTGGACCGACAGGCCGAGGCCGTGGATTTCCGCGACAAAATCGAAAACGCCGTCGCGGTCGATCTGGTACTTGCCCTTGATATGGCCTTGCAGGCCGACGCCGTGCAGCGGCACGCCGCGCGCGAGCAGATCATGAATGAGTTTGCGAAACGCCTGCCGCTTGTTCGGCGAAGTGCCGTCGAGGCATTCGATGTCGTAGTCGTTGAGAACGAGCTCGGCCGACGGATCGATGCGGTGCGCGGTGCGGAACGCCAAGTCGATGTATGTGTCGCCGAGATTCTGAAGCCAGACATTGGGCCGCAAGCCCGGCACCCCGACCTTGGGATCGTCGATCGCCTCGTTGACGACGTGCCAGGTCTTGATCTTGCCGCGGTAGCGCGACATCACCCGCTCGATGTGGCCGGTCATTTCGCGTTCGGCGTCGGCGGCGCCGTCGATATCTTTGGTCCAGTCCGGCATGTCGCCGTACCAGACCAGCGTATGGCCGCGCATGGTCATGCCGTTGGCCTGGGCAAATTCCAGCACGGCGTCGGCGGCATCGAACCGGTACTGCGTCGGCGTCGGCCGCAGATAGCCCCAGAACAAGCCGCCTTCCGGCGTCAGCTGCTGACAATAGGACTTCAGCGCGCTGCGGTAGTCGTATTCCTTTTGCAGCGGATCGAACCGCGCGCAGGCGCCGTAGGGGACGCGGCCGGCCGGCCAGAAGCCGCCCAGCGTGGCGGCGGCTGCCGGGCGCCGCGCCAGCACGCCGGCAAGTCCGCCGGCCAGTCCGGCGGCGGCGCTCATCGCTAAGGCTTGTCGGCGCGTCACCATCGTTGCGGTCCGGTTCGAAGCGCGCCCGCGGGCGCGCCCGCGGACATCAAATAACTATGGGCGGCGCCATGGCGGCCGGCCAGCGTCGCAACAAGGAACTCGTTAATTAACCTTTAAATCCAGAACCGCTTCGACGGCGCGGCGCCCCGTGCCATGGCTGTGCGCTGCAATGCCCGTTGTGTCTGCGGAGGTCGATCGTGAAGGTCTTGGAACTGGCGCGGCTCGGCACCCATCACGTCCGCAACGCCGTGGCGGAAGAGATTTATCTGCGCACCGGGCGCGATGTCACGGTGCCGGTTTCGATCTACGGCGAAGTGATCGAGCGCTGCAATTACAAGTGCCGGTACTGCGACTACTGGCGGCGGCCGAACTATCGCGATGAAATGTCCATCGCCGAGTGGCAGAAGGCGCTGCTCGATCTGAAAGATTTCATCGGCCATTATCACATCGAGTTTTCCGGCGGCGAGCCGTACATCAAGAAAGGCTTTGTCGATCTCATCACCTTCTGCGGCGAGCACGGGCTCAAATGGGGCGTCACCACCAACGGCGGCGCCTTCGGCAACGAGAAGGTCGTCGACTGGACCGTGGCGGCCAAGCCGTTCAACATCAATATCTCGATCGACTCGCGTGACGCCGACATTCACAATTATTCCCGCGGCATCGAGGGCTCGCTCGACGACATCCTCGCCGGCATCCGCGCGCTCACCCGCGCCAAGGCCCGCCACGGCGCCGACTTTCCGATCATCATCAAGGCCGTGGTGCACAAGCTGAACTTCCGCAAGCTGCCCGACATGGTCGATTGGGTGCGCAGCATCGGCGCCACGGCGATCAACTTCCAGCCGGTCGAGCAGGTCACCGAGGAGGCCAAGGACGAGTTCTGGATCGGCCCCGACGAGATCGACGAATTGCTCGGCGTCAAGAATCGCCTGCTCGCTATGAAGCGCGCCGGCGCCCCGATCCTGAACTCGGAACTGCTGCTGAACCTGTGGCCGAATCACTTCCGGCGCGAAAAGGCGCCGCGCGAAGCCATGCCGTGCCGGATCGGCATGCGCAATTTCTTCATTCGCTCCGACGGCCGCGTCGAGGTGTGCTGGAACTTCCCGCCGATCGGCAATGTCCGCACCCAGACCGCCCGCGAAATCTGGTACGGCAAGGACGGCACGCAGCGGCGGCAGGAGACCGTGGCCTGCGAGACGCTGTGCCTTTTCACCTGCCTGTCGCAGAAGAACCTCGGCGACAAGGTCAAGATGGGTCTGAAGCTGTTGGGACGACCCGCGGCGTGACATCGCGCGGCGCGGCCAGTCCTGGTCGGCAATGGAACTTTCAGGACATCCTCGCGCCGCGGGGCGGGCAAAATTTCGCCTTTCTCTCCCATACAGTGCCCCACAACGGCGACGACCCTCCCCCGTTAACCATGACGGTAAGACGGGGGTAACCAAGTCACGCGTAGTGTCGTATGGGCGCGGGCCGCCTTCCAGGCGCCGACGCCCCGAGAGGCCGGGTTCCCGCAATGAAAAATTTCGTAGCCGGATGCATCGCTGTTGGCGTGCTGGCGACGGCGCAAGCCGCCGCCGCGGCCGACCTGTCGGTGGCGCCGCTCTACAAGGCGCCGCCGGCCGAGGTGACCCAGGCCTATAACTGGACCGGCTTCTATCTCGGCCTCAACGGCGGCGGCAGCTGGGGCCATTCCTGGTGGAGCGGCAGCGCGACCGGCGTCGACACGTCGGGCGGGCTCATTGGCGGCACCGCCGGCTACAACTATCAGATAGGCCGCGCCGTGCTCGGGGTCGAAGGCGATCTCGACTGGGCCAACCTCAAGGGCACCGGGACTTCGGTCGGATGCCCGGCCGGCTGCACGACGAGCGACAGCTGGCTCGGCACCGTGCGCGGACGCGTCGGTTATGCGTTCGGCGCCTTCCTGCCCTACGTCACCGGCGGCTTGGCGACCGGCGACATCAAGGCGGCAACGCCGGGCTTCGCCGGCGACAGCGCCGCCAATGCGGGCTGGACCGCTGGCGGCGGCATCGAGTTCGCGCTGCCCGGCAACTGGAGCGCCAAGGCCGAATACCTGCACGTCGATCTCGGCCGCCTCGATTGCGGCACCAATTGCGGCACCACGCCGACCGACAATGTGTCGATGCGCGACAATGTTTTCCGCGCCGGCATCAACTACCGCTTCGGCTGGGGCAAGTAGGCGCCACCTGGCGACCCGCGTTGCCGGCGATTGACTCCGTCACTGCGCCTGGTGTCATTGCTGCCGCAGCGTGGGCAAAATCGCTCATTGAGGCTGCGCCACTTGCGTAACCTCTGGTGCAATTTCGCCCACGCTGCACGGCCGAACCGCGTGGGCATCGCGCACATTTTCCGAAATTCAACGGCGCGACCGAGCAACGCGATGCCCACCCTACCGCATAGAGAATGACCCATGACCAATGCCGTCGACTTCGACAAATACCGCCTGCGCAATTTCGTCGAGCGGCTGATCGCGCTCGGCGAGGTGGAGATTTACGACAAGCCGGTGCCGCTGACCGGCCTGAGCCCGATCATCGAGCGCACCGACAAGGCGGTGCTGTTCAAGAAGGCCGGTCCCGAGCAGCTCGAGATGGTCGCCAAGACGGCGGGCAATCGCAAGCGCATCGCCGCCGCCTTCGAGACCAGCGAAGACAAGCTCTACGATGAATATTTCAAGCGGCTCGCCAATCCGCAGCCGCTCATTGAAGTGCCGTCCGACGACGCGCCGGTGCATGCCATCAAGATTACCGGCAAGGACGTCGATCTCACCAAGCTGCCGTTCCATCCGCAGCACGCCTATGACGGCAGCTGCTATCTGTCCGCGGCGATCGATTACGCCATCGACCCGGCGACCGGGCGGCGCAACGTCGGCTGCCGCCGCTTGAGCCTGCGCAACCGCACCGAAGCCGGCACCAACGTCACCGCGCCGTCCGACCTCAAGCGCATCTACACAGGCGCCGTGGCGCGCGGCCACAAGCTGCCGGTGACGTTCACCGTCGGCTCGCATCCGCTCGATTTCTTCGCCGCGACGACGCGGCAGCCCGGCGACGAATTGGCGCTGGTGGCGGGCTTCCGCGCCGAGCCGGCGCCGGTGGTGAAAAGCCTCACCAACGATATTCTGGTGCCGGCCGACGCCGAGATCACGCTGGAGGGCTATCTCGACGAGCGCGGTTATGTCGAACCGGAAGGGCCGTTCGGCGAATACATGGGCTATTACGGCGCCATCCATATGGACCCGGTGTTCCACTGCACCGCCATCACGCTGCGCCGCGACGCGCTGCATCACACGCTCCTGCACGGCTCGGCCTTCGTGCTCGACCAGACCGACAGCGCCAACATTTCGGCGATGCGCACCGAAGCCGAAGCCATGCGCATTCTGAAAACCGCGGTGCGCGAGCCGGTCGCGGTCTGCCTGCGCTCGCTGTCCGGCGGCTCCAATACGCTGCGCGTCGCGATCCGGCAGCGCGTCTTCGGCGAGGCCCGCTCGGCCATCGTCGCGCTGTTCGGCGGCATCATGCGGTTGAAGCACGTCTATGTGTTCGACGAGGACATCGACATTCGCGACGACCGCCAGGTGGAGTGGGCGCTCGGCACGCGGTTCCAGGCCGACCAGGATCTCATGGTGCTGCAAGGCATGCTGGGCATGACCATGGATCCGTCGCTCAACGGCCGGCGCACCGGCGCCAAATCCGGTTTCGACTGCACCAAGCCGTTCGGCCGCGACGGCCAGATCCCGCTGACGCGATGCGCCGCCAAGGTTTTCAAAGGTCCGGCGCGTTACCAGACCGTCGAGCAGGCGCTGTCGTCATCGCCGATGTTTTATGCCGACATCGTCGAGGCGCTCGGCTCGGAGGACGGCCGCGAAGTCGCCTGCGCGCTCGACGAATTGCGCCAGAGCGGCAAGCTCGGCCGCGACCGCGACGGCCGCTATCATCTGCGGCAGGGCAAGCCCGGCACGACCGGCATCGTCGGCGAGCTCTATCACGACCCCAACGAAGGGGCGTGAAACGGGCGAGTGGCGAATGGCGAATGGCGAATAGGGTGTGAGAAACCGCTATTCGCTACTCGCCATTCGCGCTGCGAAAACGCGACGCGCGCGTCCTTCAGTCCTCAATGCAAATGCGCGACGCTCGCCACCATCTGATGGAACTGATCCATGCCTGAGGTCGCGATGCTGTCCGTGTGGATCGCCTCCGCCGTCACACCGCCGAGATGCTCGGAGGTCAGGAGCGCCGCCAACTGGGTTTCGAGGGAGGCGGCGCCCTCGATATGATCGACGTGGGCCGGCGGCGCGGACGCGCTTGCAAACGTGCCGCCGCCAAACTCGGAATGAAACACGAAAGCATCCTGACCGGAGCCGAGCGCCATCGAGACGGTGCCGGGGTGGCTCGACCCGGCGCCGGGCGACCCGGCAGCTTGGGTAGTGAGCGCGGCGTGCGCCGGCTGGAACTGGTCGGCGCCGAAATTCAGTCCCCACGCGGTGGACGCCCCGGAGACGGGGGCATCGCCGCCGATGTGCGAGGTTCCGATGAAGGCGCCGGTGCTATGCGCCGGCAGATCGCCGGCAGGCGGTAGCGCACCACTGAAGGCGCCGGTCGTGTGCGCGGGCAGATCGCCGGCAGGCTGCGGCGCAGCGATGAAGGCGCCGGTGCTATGCGCCGCCAGGCCGTCGGCAGGCTGTGACGCAGCGGTGAGTGTCCCGCTGCCATGCGCCGGCAAGGCGTCGGCAGGCGGCGGTACACCGACAAAGGCACCCGTGGTGGTGTGGGACGTCAGGGCGTCGGCGGCGGTGCCGGTGGTGGCGCCGTTTTGGCCGAGCGTGCCGACCACCGTGCCCGGCGCGGTCGCGGTGACGCCATCGGCATGCGCCGCGTCGCCCACGACCGTACCGACCAGGTTCAGCGGCGCGCTGCCGACATGGGAGTCGTTCGACAGCGTGCCGGTTACGCCGACGGGGCCGCCGTTGACGTGGGAGTGGTCCGCGGTTGCGCCAGTCGGATCGCCATCCTTCGACGGGCCATCGGGGATGGGCGACTTGTCGTCGGCGCCAGTCTTCGGCGGATCGTAGATGTAGGTGTTGCCGTCCTTGTCGACGATGGTGAAGGACGCGCTGAAATCGTCGAAGGTCAGCGTGACGTGCTGATCGTCGCCGTAATTAATGGTCAGGATTTCGTTGTTGCCGCTGAATTGCACGCAGTACGACGTTTCGCAGATGCCGGCCAGTTCGACGGTGTCGGAATGCGACGCGTCGCCGGCGGTTCCGGCAAATCCATCGATTTGCCCGCAGAATTGCGCCGCGTCGCCCAACACCAGAGTGCCGTATGTCGGAGCGTCCGACGAGCCGTTGCAGAACGTCACGTTCACGTTCGACGCAGCGCCGAATTCCAGCGTGCCGCCCGCGATCGTCGCGTTGCCGCCGCTGATGCAGCTCTGGACGTCGAGCAAGCCGCCCGAGTTCGCCAGCAGCATGCCGCCGCAATTGTCGACCGCACTGGCGATATTCAGTATGCCGCCGTTGCTGGCTTCGAGCGTGCCCAGGTTGGTGATGCTGTTGCAGCCGGTATCGATGGTGAGCGTGCCGCCGCCAACATTGGCGTCGATGACGCCGCAGCCGTCGTTGTCGAGAACGAGCCCGCCGCAGCCGATGGTGCCGGTGCCGCTGATGGCGTCGGCGTTGTGCAGCGTGTCGCCCGCGGATGCGGCGGATATCGAGCCGCAATCGATCGCCACCGCGCCGCCGCCATCGAGCGTGAGCGAAGCGCTGTCGACCAGGAGCGTGCCGTGATCGAGCACGATGCCGTTCGTTCCGGGTGTCGCGGTGTCGCCGCTCCAGGTGATCGACCCGGCCGTAATATCGAGCGTGCCGCCGCAACTCGCGCTCAACAATCCGGAATTGCAGACAGCGTCGGCGATCTGCAGCGTGCCGCCGTTGGTGGCTTCCATCAAGCCGGCATTGCTGACGTCGTGCCCGGTATCGATCGCGAGGGTCTGGCCGCCGACATCGGCGTCGACGGTGCCGCAGGCCTCGTTGACCAGGATCAGGCCGTCGCCGCCGATGGTGCCGGCGCCCGCAATGCCGCTGTCGTTATGCAGCGTCGAGGCATCCTCGCCGCCCTGGCCGACTATATAATCGCCGGCGCCGTCCAGCACGACCAAGCCGTTGCCGTCGAGGGTGACGCAGCCGTCGATCACCAGATCCGGGTCGCCGCCCGCGACCAGCGTGATGGTGCCGGCGTTGTCGATGGTGCCTTGCAGCGCCAGTGCGCTGCCGTCATCGACCTGGACCTGGCTGCCGCAGGCGATGGACAGATCGTCGAACGTCGTCGTGTCGCAGATGGTCTGGATCAGTCCGCCGCAACTCGTCTCCAGCGTGCCGCCGGTGATGGTGACCCAATCCAGATCGACCACCGACCCGCCGCCGATCGCTTCGATCAGCCCGCTGCGGGTGTTGTCGACGTCGCTGTTGATCTGCAGGACGCCGCCGCAGGTCGCCTCCATGAGGCCGGAATTGCAGATCGTGGTCCAGCCGGTGTCGACGACGAGGGTCGCGGCGGAGACGTTGGCGTCGATTACCCCGCACGCCTCGTTGACCAGCGCCAGGTCGTCGCCGCCGATCGTGCCGGTGCCGACGATGGCGTTGGCGTTATAAAGGGTTCCGCCGTCACAGCCGGCGACGATGGCGTCGTTGCTGCCGGCCAAGGTCACCGTGCCGCTGCCGTCGAGCGTCACGCAGCCGCCGATCACAAGGTTGGCGCCAGCGGCCTCCTCGTCGACATCGATCGTGCCGTTGTTGACGATGGTGCCTTCCAACGTCAGCGACGTGCCGTCATTGATCAGCACCTCGCTGCCGTCGGTGATCGTGACGCACGAAAAGGTGCTGTTGCCGCCTTCGGTTTCGATGATGCCGCCGCCGCACGATTCCAGCGTGCCGCCGATGATGGTGGCATTCGACAGTTGCACCGAGGAGTTGGCGCCGCTCGATTGAATGACGCCGCACTGGTTGTCGATCGTGCTGGCGTCGATGTCGATTTCGCCGTTGGCGCCGGCGTAGAACGCGCCGCTGTTCACCGCATGGCTGTGATCGAACGTGATCAGGCCGCCGTCGTCGGCGCCGATATTGCCGTTGTTGCAGACATCGCTGTGCACGAACAGGATCGCGCCGCCGCTGGTGGCGCCGATGCCGCCCGTGCGGTCGTCGGCCCCGCCGTTGTTGACGACGTGGCTGTGATCGAAGGTTATGGCGCCGTCGAGCTTGGCCCCGATGCCGCCGTCGTTGACCACGCTAACGCCGTCGAACGTGATGGTGCCGCAGGATTCCGCGCCGATCAGCCCGCTGCTGTTGTTGTGGACGTCGGCCTCGATCTGGATTTGGCCGCCATGCGACGCCAGCACCAGCCCGGAATTGTCGAGGCCGCTGTCGATCACCAGCACGCCGCCGTGGGTCGCTTCCAGCGTGCCGCTGTTGGCGATCTGATTGTTGCCGGTGTCGATGGTGAGCGTAGCGCCGCTGACATTGGCGTCGATCGTGCCGCCATGGGCGTTGACCAGGGTCAGATCGGCGTCGCCGATCGTGCCGGCGCCCGCAATGGTGTTGTCGACGTTGGTCAACGTCGCCGCGGCGCCATTGCTGAGGATGGCATTGCCGCCGCCAGCGGTCAGGATGATCTGGCCGCCGCCCTGCAGGGTGACATTGCCGACCACCGCCAGATCGGAGGGCAGGTCGGCGCCCGAGGCGAGAACGACCGTGCCCGCGTTGTCGATGGTGCCCTCGAAGCCGAGCGTGGCGCCGGCGTCGACCTGCACATAGGCGTCGATCGTGACGGCATTGGCCGAGCCGTCGAGCAGGACCATCACGGCGCCCGCCGCGAGGATCTCGATCATGCCCTGGGCGGCGGATCTGGCGTCGCCGGTTTTCAGCGTGCCGCCGGCAATGTCGATCGCGCCGGATAGCTGCACCGTGGCGCCGCTGCCCAGCGCGGTAATGATGCCGCCGGTATTGTTGACGCTGTCCTTGATCCAGAGCGTCGCGCCGTTGGTCGCTTCCAGGGTGCCGGTATTGGTCACCGTGCTGCTGGTGTCGATGGTCAGCATGCCGTTCGCGACGTCGGCATCGATGGTGCCGATGTTGGTCAGCGCCAGCGCCGTGACGCCGGCGTTGCCGATCTCGCCTGAGCCCGCGATGGTCTCTTGATTGTCGAGCGTATTGGCGCCAGTCCCGGCGCCGACGATGATGTCGGCGCTGCCGCTGAGAATGACCGTGCCGCTGCCCTCGAGCGTCACCGCGCCGTCGATCACCAACGCAGGATCGGTGCCGGCCTCCAGCGTGATGGTGCCGTCGTTGTCGATGGTGCCCTGCAGCGTCAGCGAGGTGCCGTTGTTGACGTCGACTTGGCTGCCGGCGGCGATGGTCAGATTGTCGAACGTGCTGTTGCCGGAATCGGCGACGGTCTGGATGACGCCGCCGGCGCTGGTTTCAAGCGTGCCGCCGGAGATGGTCGCCTGATCGAGATCGATCGCTGAACCCGGGCCGGTGGCCTCGATGAAGCCGTCGCCAGTGTTGTCGATGGTGCTTCCATCGATATCGATGGTGCCACCGTTCTCCGCCGCGATCTCGCCGGCGTTCGTCGCCGTCGCCGGATCGATGGTGACGTCGGAGCCGGCGCCGGTCGCCAGGATGACGCCATTGGCCGTGTTGTCGACGCTGCCGTCGATCTGCAGCGTCGCGCCCTTGGTCGCTTCCAGGGTGCCGGAATTGGTGACCGTGCTGCCGGTGTCGATGGTCAGCGTGCCGCCGGCGACATCGGCATCGATGGTGCCGCCGTTCGTCAGCGCCAGCACCGTGACCCCGCCGTCGCCGATCGCGCCCGAGCCCGCGATAGTCTCTTGATTGTCGAGCGTATTGGCGCCAGTCCCGGCGCCGACGATGGCGTCGGCGCCGCCGCTAAGAATGACCGTGCCGCTGCCCTCGAGCGTCACCGCGCCGTCGATCACCAGCGCAGGATCGGTGCCCGCCTCCAGGGTGATCGTGCCGTCGTTGTCGATGGTGCCTTCAAGCGTCAGCGACGTGCCGTCGTTGACCTCGACCTGGCTACCGGCCGTGATGGTCAGATTGTCGAACGTGCTGTTGCCGGAATCGGCGACGGTCTGGATGACGCCGCCGGCGCTGGTTTCCAGCGTGCCGCCGGTGATGGTCGCCTGATCGAGGTCGATCGCCGAACCCGGCCCGGTGGCTTCGATGAAACCGTCGCCAGTGTTGTCGATGGTGCTGTCGTCGATGTCGATGGTGCCGCCGTTCTCCGCCGCGATCTCGCCGGCGTTCGTCACCGTTGCGGGATCGATGGTGACGTCGGAGCCGGCGCCGGTCGCCAGGATGACACCATTGGCCTTGTTGTCGACGCTGTCGTCGATCTGCAGCGTCGCGCCGTTGGTCGCTTCCATCGTGCCGGTGTTGGTCACCGTGCTGCCGGTGTCGATGGTGAGCGTGCCGGCCGCGACGTCGGCATCGAGCGTGCCGCTGTTGTTGAACGTCAGCGCCGTGACGCCGCCGTTGCCGATCTCGCCGGCGCCGGTGAGCGTGCCGTCATTGTCGAGGATGGCGCCGGCATCGGCGGCGCCGACGATCGACGCCACGCCCGGGTCGAGCACGAAGCTGCCGCCGCCTTCGAACGTCACCGTGCCATCGAGCGTGGTGGTGCCTTCAAGATCGATGACGCTGCCGGTGTTGGCTTCGAGCGCGCTGCCGCCGGCGAGGGTGACGCCGTCGAGCGCGGAGGTGCCGGATAGCGTCTCGATGATGCCGCCGGCGCTCGATGCCAGCGTGCCGCCGGTGATGGTGACGTCCACCAGATTGACGATCGAGCCAGCCCCCAGCGCTTCGATCTCGCCGCCGCTGTTGTTGACGGCGCTCTCGATATCGAGCGTGCCGCCGAGCGTCGCCTCCAGCAGGCCGGCGTTGCCAATGGTATTGGCGCCGGTATTGAGAGTGAGCGGGCCGGAGCCGTCGGCGTCGACCACGCCCGCGCTCTCGTTGATGAACGTCAGGTGCGCGTCGCCGATCGTGCCGGCGCCCGAGATGGTGTTGTCGACGTTGCTGAAGACCGCGGTCGCGCCGTTGCTGACGATGGCGTTGCCGTTGAGGATGATGCTGCCGCCGCCGTCGAGCGTTACCGCGCCGGAAATGTCGAGGTTCGGATCGCCGCCCGCCTCCAGCGTGATGGTGCCGGCATTGTCGATGGTGCCTTGCAGCGTCAGCGAGGTGCCGACGTTGACCTCGATCTGGCTGCCCGCCGCGATGGTCAGATTGTCGAACGTGGTGTTGCCGGACTCGGTCTCGATGACGCCGCCGGCGCTGGTCTTGAGCGTGCCGCCCGTAACGGTGACGCCGAACAGCTCGACCGCGGAATCCGCTGCCGACGCCGCAATGGTGCCGCCGGCATTGTTGACGGCGCTGTCGATGTCCAGCGTGCCGCCGCCGGTGGCCTCGAACAGCCCCATATTGGTGATGGTGTTGGCGCCGGTATTCGAGATCAAGCGCATTGTGGCCGTCGGCATCGACCACGCCCAAACTCTCGTTGATGAACGTGAGATGCGCGTCGCCGATGGTGCCGGCGCCCGCAATGGTGTTGTCGACATTGGTGAACGTGGCCGGCGTGCCGCCGCTGATGATCGCATTGCCGGTGGCGTCGCTCAGCGTGACGGTGCCGCCGCCGTCGAGCGTCAGGCTGGCGTCGATCACGATGCTGCCGTCGCTGAGGTCGACTGCGCCGGCATTATCGAACGTGGCGGCGACATCGAATTGCAGAATGCCGGCGTTCAAGGCCTCGATCGTAGCGCCGGCATCGTTGGCCACGGCGGCGGCATTGAAGGCGAGCGTGCCGTCGTCGGCCTTCATCAGGCCGGCATTCTCGACGCCGGCCGGCGCGGTGAACGTGACGGTGCCGCCGTCGCGGGCTTCGATGATGCCGCCGGTCTCGTTGATGATGCCGGTGCCGTGGTGCAGCAGCGCGGTGGCGGCGATCGATATGGTGCCGCCGTCGGCGTCCATGGTGCCATAATTGGCGACGCCGCCGCCGTTGCCGGTCAGCATGATCGAGCCGCCGTCGGACGCCTGCATCAGGCCGTTATTCTGGATCGAGCTGCCGTCGCCGCTCGGCACGCTGGCGGTCAGCGTGACGGTGCCGTCGTCGGCCCGGATGATGCCGCCGAGGAGATTCGGCATGCCCTCGGGCGCAATGATGGTGATCGAACCGTGGTCGAGCGCCTCGATCAGGCCGGTATTGCCGACGCCGCTGTTGAGATCGTCGGTGATGGTGATGGTGCCGCCGTCGGCCTTGATGGTTCCGGTATTGTTGACGCCGCTGTCGATTGCGAGCGTGGCGCCGGCAATAGCCTCCAAGAGCCCGGCATTGTTGATGATGTTGTCGCCGGTCGCGATGGTCAGAAAGCCGGTCGCGATGACCGCACCGAGCGCGCCGATATTGAGCGTCAGCCAATCGTTGCCGGTGCCGATGGTGCCGGAGCCCTGCATCGTCGTGTCGTCGTCGAGCACCGCGCCGTTGACGCCGGCGACGATCTGATACGACGGAAAGTCCATCGTGACGGTGCCGCCGCCTTCGAACGTCACCGTGCCGTCGAGCGTGAGCGCGATCCCCGACGTGCCGCCGCTCAAATTGAGGATCGCGCCGGTGTCGATCTTGATGACGCCGCCGTCATCGATGGTGACATTGAGGAACGTGCTGGTGCCGCTGGCGGCCTCGATGATGCCGCCGCCGCCGGTTTTGAGCGTCAGGTCGTTGAGGCTCGCCGCAAACAGCTCGACCGCCGCGCCGGTGCCGACGGCCTCGATCACGCCACCGAAAACGCCGGGGCCGCCGTAGGTCTCGATGATGATCGTGCCGTCAGCCAGTGCCGCGATCGTGCCGCCGTCATTGGTGACCGCAACCTGGTCGAGCGAGATGGTGCCGCCGTTCAGCGCTTCGAGCATGCCGGCGTTGATGAGGCTGATGCCGTCACCGCCGAACATGACGATCCTGCCGTTATCGGTCGCCTCGATGACGGCGCCGGCATTGTTGTTGATTTCGAGGCTGCCTTCGAACGTGACCGTGCCGCCATCGGCGACGACCGAACCGTCGTTGGTGACCGTGCCGGTATCGTAAGTGATGCTGCCGCCGGCCGTCGCTTCGAACGTCGCGCCGGCCTCGTTGGTGAACTGCTCGGCGCGAAACGACATGGCGCCCTGCGCCGTGGCGATGACCGTGCCGAAATTGTCGAGCGAGCCATCCGAGAGAGTCAGCAGCGCATCGAGCCCGGTGGCTTCGAACGTGGCGCCGGCCGCGTTGGATACCGTGACGGATTGCAATTCTGAGGTGCCGGGCTGGTTGACCTCCGTCATGCCGGAATTGGTCAGCGTGCCGTCGTTGATGGTGGCGCCATCGAGAATGAGCGTTGAGCCCGCTCCCACCAGCACCTGGCCGCTGGAGGTATTGTTGATGACGCCTTGCAGCAGCAGGGTGCCGCCGCTTTCGGCCTCGACCACGTTGGCATTGCTGAGCGTGGTGATGATCTGCAGCTCGCCGCCGCCGGTCGCTTCCATCACGCCGGCGTTGCTGGCCGCAACGACATCGATCTTGAGTAAACCGCCGCTGACATCGGCGTCGATCACGCCGGATGCATCATTGCGCAACGTCAGGTTTTCGATCGTGCCGGCGCCCGAGATCGTGTTGTCGACGTTCTCGAACACATCGCTGCTGGCGGCGCCGACGATGTCGCCGCCGGTCAGCAACACCGCACCGCCGCCGGAGAGCTGCAGGTCGGCGGTATCGACCAGCAGCGTGCCGGCAACCAGGATGCCGTTCGTCCCGGCGGCTGCCGTGCCGCCCTGCCAGACGATCGAGCCGGTTCTGATATCGAGCGTGCCGCCGGCCGCGGCATAGAGCAGGCCGCTGTTGTCGACGACATCGTCGAGCTGCAGCGTGCCGCCGGCGGTCGCTTCCATCAGGCCGCCGGTGGCGTTGGTCAGTGCGTTGCCGGTATCGACGATCAGGAGCCCGGTGGCGTCGACGGTGCCTTCATTGACGAAGGTCAGATTGCCGTCGCCGTCGTGGCCGATCGTGCCGGCGCCGGTGATGGTGTAGTCGACGTTGACGAGCTTGGCCTCGGTGTGGGCGACGCCGGTAATGGCGTCGTCGCCGGGCGTCCCCGTCATCAGGATGGTGCCGCCGCCCTTGAGCGTCACCTTGCCGGCGATAGCCAGCGTCGGATCGGAGCCCGCGGCATCCAGCTCGATGGTGCCGCCGCCGCCGATCGAATAGAAAACCTCGAGCGTGCCGCCGTTGACGACGTCGAGCGTCGCGCCCGCGGCGACGAACAGCCCGCCGGCGGACTGGTCGTCGCTCAGCGTCACCGTGACCGGCGCAAGAATTTCGACCAGGCTGATCGACCACGGCACGATGCCGTCGCTCCAGTCGGTGGCGCCGTCCCAGTTGCCGCTGCCGCTGATCCAGATCACGACCGCGGTCGGCCCGTTCGGCCCCGTCGAGTTGTTGCCGGTGCCGGGGCCGGGCGGCGGGCTGTCCGGCAGCGCATAGACGTAGAGCGGCGTGCCGTTATTCTCGTATTGCTGCGGATTGGGATTGGGCTGCTCGAACGGCGGCGGCGTCGAGCTGCCGTGACTGCCCGGATTGGTCTGCAGATTTGGCGACAGCAGTTCGAACAGCTGCGCGGTGATGTTCTGCTCGAAGGCGAATTGCGCCCCGGTCAGCGGCTCGATCGACACCGTCGGCGGCAGGCCGATGCCTTGCGGCGTCACGAAAGTGAGGAACCCGGTCTGCGATACCGTCGTGAAGACCTGGCAGGCGCCGCTGGTGGGATCGGTGAAGCACAGCGTGTAGGCGCCGTTGGCGGTGGTGCCGAAATCGGGCACGACCGCGAAGCCGTATGCCATCTGGCCTTGGTTGGAGGAGATCGTGCCCGGCTGTTGCTGCTCCACCACGCCGGTGGTGCCGCGAATGCCCATGGTGGCGACCGGCGTGGCGATCTTCATGTCGCCGGTGTGCGCCACCTTGCCGGCGACGAAGGCGAACGTGCCCTCGACCAGCGTCATCAGCGCGGCATTGGAATTGCCGTTCGGGTCGTACGAATATTCGTTGAGCGCCATCCGGGTGTTGGCGACCAGGTTGAGCGCGGTGCCGTCCGGGAACGAGATGCCGACCGACGAGGCGGCGCCGGTCTGCAGGACGTCGCTCTTGTAGACGGCGTCGCCGACATGCAGCGCGACGGCGACGCCGTTGCGCATCACGGTCGCGTCGCCGACGGCCTTCTCGACGTGACCGATGGCGTCGGCCGGCGTGGTCGGCTGGGCTTGGGCGTATTGGCCCGGGGTCGGCGATCCGGCCAGGAGCTTGACGACGTCGCCCGTCAGGCTGGCGCCGTTCGGCGCCATCAGAGCCGGGGGCTGCTCGCTGGCAAAGTAGCCCGGCACGATGTGATGGTGGCCATCGTTCCCGGTGAGAACGAGATCGGGTCCGGCGCGCCGGAACGCGCCAGTGAACAACAGCTCGGCATCGGGAACTAAAACTGCATGTTGGGGCGCGTCATTGGCGATTACGGACGCACCTTGCCCGTAACCTCCCCCCAACCCGGATACGTAAGCCATCACCGCTCCCCATCAGAGTGGATCTCTGGAGCCCTCCCCCGAGCCGGCGCGCCTTCAGTCACTCCCGTAACGTTCCCAAGTGACTGTCGGACCGGGCCCACCATGCTTCATACCGCCGGCGCATGCAAGGTAATCACCGGCAAATCCTGGACTTTTCTGGCGTTGCAAAGCCGTCCGGAGTCCGGCATTTTCTTGCCAATCTTAAAACGCCGCGGCGGCGCCATACTGGATTACCAGGCGCCAAGCGGGGCGGTATTCACGTAGGGCCAGGCGCCAATCGGGACGCCAACCAGGACACCAAGGGAGCGGATCATGACGGCGAAGCACGATCTCTATGCGAGTGCGGCGGCAATCTGCATTGCCGGATGCCTGGTCTGGTCGCCGGCGCGGGCGCAGACCGTTCCGGTCAAACCAAACGACATCGGCGGCGTCGTCACCAGCGCGAACGGGCCCGAAGCCGGCGTCTGGGTCATCGCCGAGACCCACGATCTGCCGACCCGCTACGCCAAGATGGTCGTCACCGACGACCAGGGCCGCTATCTGGTGCCGGACCTGCCCAAGGCCAAATACACCGTGTGGGTGCGCGGCTATGGACTGGTCGATTCGGCCAAGGTCGACGCCGCCCCGGGTGCCCAGCTCAACCTCAAGGCGGTGCCGGCGCCGAACGACGCGGCGGCCGCGCAGTATTACCCCGCCATCTACTGGTACGCGATGCTGAAAATCCCGGGCGCCGATCAGTTCGGCGGCAAGAGCGACATTCCGGAGAAGATCAAGCAGACCGACTGGCTCAACGACATGAAGAACAACGGCTGCATCGGCTGTCATCAGCTCGGCGGGCTCGCCACCCGCACGCTGCCGCAGGGCCTGGGCGAGTTCAAGACGTCCGAAGAGGCGTGGGCGCGCCGGGTGCAATCGGGCCAGGCCGGCCCGCTGATGGTGAACCTGATTGCCGGCGATCTGGCCTCGACGCCGATCAAATATTTCGCCGAGTGGACCGACCGCATCGCCGAAGGCGAATTGCCGCCGGTGAAGCCGCAGCGGCCGGCCGGCCTCGAGCGCAATATCGTGGTGACGACCTGGGACTGGGCCGACGAGAAGCATTATCTCCACGACGAGATATCGACCGACAAGCGCAACCCCACGGTCAACGGCTACGGCCAGATCTTCGGCTCGCCGGAATATGCCACCGATGTCATTCCGATCCTCGACCCGGTGCACAATTCGGTCAGCAAATTCCAGGCTCCGGTGCGCGATGCCGGCATGCCGTTCTCGCTCGGACCGGGCCACGCCGCCGCGCTCAAGCCGCTGGCGCCGTCGCCGTATTGGGGCGCCGAGCAGATCTGGGACACCCACATCAACAACCACAACTCGATGATGGACGAGCAGGGCCGGCTGTGGCTCGCCGCCGCGGTGCGCGGCGTGAAGGATCCGGACTTCTGCGGCAAGGATTCCGACCTGATCTCGGCCAAGCTGTTCCCGCTGGAGCAGAGTCAGCGCCAGCTGGCGATGCTCGATCCGAAGACGATGAAATACACCTTCGTCGACACGTGCTTCACCACCCACCACCTGCAGTTCGGCTTCGACAAGAACAACACGCTGTGGACCTCGAGCGGCGGCGGCGGCGGCGTGGTCGGCTGGCTCGACACCAAGAAATTCCTCGAGACCGGCGACGCCAAGGCCGCGCAAGGCTGGACCGCGCTCATTGTCGACACCAACGGCAACGGCAAGCGCGACGATTACACCGAGCCGGGCAAGCCGCTCGATCCCAACAAGGACATGCGCATCGGCCAGGTGTTCTACGCCATCATGCCGAGCCCGGTCGACGGCACGGTGTGGGGCACGATCCGCGCCAATCCGGGCGCAGTGGTGCGGCTCGATCCCGGCGCCAGCCCGCCGGAGACGGCGCTCGCCGAGATCTACAACGTGCCGCTGCCCGGCTTCGGCCCGCGCGGCGGCGATATCGACTCCCACGGCGTGGTCTGGGTGTCGCTCGCGAGCGGCCATCTCGGCAGCTTCGACCGGCGCAAATGCAAAGGCCCGCTCAACGGCCCGGCCGCGACCGGCAATCAGTGTCCGGAAGGCTGGTCGTTCTACCAGTATCCGGGACCCGGCTTTGCCGGGCTCGGCGACAACTCGGCCGAGTTCGAGCTATTACACCTGGGTCGACCAGCACGACACGCTCGGGCTCGGCAGCGACGTGCCGGTCTCGACCGGCAATCTCAACGACGGCCTGATCGCCTTTGCGGGCGGCAAGATGGTCACCATGAAGGTGCCGTATCCAACCGGCTTTTACGCCAAGGGCCTGGACGGCCGCATCGACGATGCCAACGCCGGCTGGAAAGGCCGCGGGCTATGGACCTCGAGCGGCGACCGCGTCCCCTGGCACCAGGAAGGCGGCAAGGGCATGACGCCGATGGCGGTGCACTTCCAGATGCGTCCCGATCCGCTGGCGGACTGACGCCGGTCAGAGGGGTTGCGCGACAGCGCAACCCCTCACGCCGCTCGACTATGGGCCGGATGCGCGGTGGTCGGATCGCACCGCCGCGCGAAGGACGCATCAATGATCCGGGTTATGTCCATCCTGTTATCGCTTGTCGCCGCGAGCACCGCTCATGCCGATGAGTTTCTGACTGTGGGCGCGGCGAAATCGCCGCAGCTTTCGGGCCTGCTCGATTACATCGTGCCGATCTTCAAGACAGCATCCAACTTGAGCGTGCAGGTCATCGCGGTCGAATCCGGCCAGGCCGCCGCGATCGAGGCGCGCAACGATGTCAATGCGCTGCTGCTTGATGACCGGTCGGCCGAGGACAAGATCGTCGCCGATCGCTACGGCCTCGATCGCCGCGACGCCATGTTCGACGAGTGGGTGATCGTCGGACCGAGCGCCGATCCCGCGGCTATTCGCGGCCTCAATGATGCCGGCAAGGCGTTCGCGCAAATCGCCGCCAAGGGTGCGTTATTTGTCCATGGCGACAGCGGCGCCAATGCGATGGAGCTGCGGCTTTGGAAATCGGCCGGCATCCAGCCCGACAAGGCAGCCGCTTGGTATCGCGACGGCGGCCAAGGCACGGCGGCGACACTGAACGCCGCTGCCGCCATGAATGCCTACGCGCTCGCCGATCGGGCCACCTGGGCGAATTTCAAGAACCGGCAAAATCTTGAAGTCCTGACCCAAGGCGACCTGGCGTTGTTCACGACCTACGGCAGCATCCTGGTCAGTCCCGACAAGCAGTCTCTGGAAAAATTCGCCTACGCGCGAATCTGGCACGACTGGCTCACCGACAAGCACGGCCGCGAAGCCTTCACGTCCTATAAGATCAACGGCGAGCAAATCTTCTTTCCGGCGGCGCACTGACTCGGCGCTGGCCGCTATTCCTCCGCGCCAAGACCTTTCGCGCCAAGACCTTTCGCGCCAAGACCTTTCGCGCCAAGATCTTTCGGCAGACGCGCTCAGTCGACCTTGATGTTCGCAGCCTTGACGATCGTCGCCCAGCGATCGGTCTCCTTGCGGATGATCTCGTCAAGCTCCCGCGGCGTGCTCGACTTCGGGAACACCCCGAGCGGCGCTACCTTATCGGCAAATTCCGCCGAAGACACCACGCTGGCGATGTCCACCGAGAGCTTGTCAATCGCAGCGGTTGGCACGCGGCTAGGCCCGATAATAGCCTGAAAGGCGCTGACGTCGAACCCGGGATAGGTTTCCGCCAAGGTCGGATATTGTGGCGCATCGCGCAGCCGATCGGCGCTGGCGACCGCGAGCACCTTCAATCTGCCGTCAGTGACGTAAGGTTTTACGGAGTTCCAAAGGTCAAACATCAATGGCACACGACCGGAGACGACGTCGGTCAATGCGGGTGCGCTGCCGTTGTAGGCGACGTGCGTCATTTGAATGTTGGTGAGATTCTTCAGCCATTCGCCGGCCAGATGGCCAACTCCGCGCGGGCCGGGCGATGTAAAGTTGAGCGGCTCGCTGCTTTTCTTCGCATAGGCAACCAGCTCCGCGACGGTATTGGCGGGAAACGACGTGGCTGCGACGAGCACGACCGGCACCGATACCACCATGCTGATGCCTGAGAAATCCTTGAGCGTATCGTACGGCAAATCATGGTTGATGGCCGGGTTGATCGCAAACGAGTTGGTGGCGACCCCTAAGGTGTGACCGTCCGGTATCGACTTGGCGAGCGCAGCGGTCGCCACGATCGTTCCAGCACCCGGCCGATTGTCGATGATCACTGCCTTGTCCCAGCGTGCCGACAAACGCTCCGCCAGAATGCGCATAATCACATCGGTGGGACCGCCGGCCGCAAAGGGGACAAATATAGTTACGTTTCGCGCCGGGAAGGTCTGGCTGTGAGCGATCTGAACCGAGAGGATCGCGAGCCCGACAGCCAGCACGTGGGTCGTCAATCTCATGAAAGTCCTCCCCGATCGGACGCGGAAAACTAGGACGAGGCGACACGCCAATGACGTCGCATGGACCGTCTGCCGTCATCTTGCGATATATCAAATACTGACTCCAGCCCAGTTGCGCGGCTTTATTGAAGGATCGGTCGGCTGCAATATCCGCTGATGGGGTGGTCCGAGGCGAAGATTCCACGGAGCGGAAGACGGGCAACTCTGAATTGTTATTTCGAAGCCTGCGTTACACAAGCTGAATATTCTCCAAGTCGCTTCCCGACATGGAATATTTTTGCTAAGGTCGGTGCAGCTCCAGAAAAATCCTGGGCGGAATGCCGGCTGCAACGTCCTTGAACGAGGACGAAGGCCGACAAGGGGAGGACCTCATGATCGCCATCGCACGTCGTGCGACGTCTGTGCGCGCATCTCAATCAACCAAACAAAAACTGTTGCGACTGGGCATCGCCGGCCTCGTCGGGGTTGGCGCGATGGCGGGCGCCTCCGCGGCGCAGGCGGCCAGCACCGGCATCACCCAAGTCGTGATTTAGAGCACCGGCCCGGCATTCGGCGGCTGTACGATCGGCAGTGTCGGCACCTTCAACGTCGTCAAGGGCTATGCGGTCGACGTGATCGATCCGAGCAACCCCCTCAATGCCGTGATCACCGACATCCAGAACGCGCAAAAAGACGCCAACGGCTTGGTCGATGCCGTTTTCAATTTCTACATCATCCTCCCCAGCAACCTCGCCAACGGCAACGGCAAGATCATCGCCGACATCCCCAATCGCTCCGGCAAGACCATCGCCTCGCCGAACCGTTCGGTTGGCGGCAATGACCCGGCGGCGTCCGCTGTCAATTGCTCGAACACGTTCTGGTGGCCGCAGGGCTACGCGACGGTAGATGCCGGCTGGGAAGCCGACGTCGCGAGTGGTTCAAGCGATCCGACGTTGGCCACCAATACCAACATGGTGGCCGCCGGAATAGTGAACGGCAACAACCCTGCAACCACGCCGCCCGTTCCGCTGACGACGATGCCGCTCGCCGTCGGACAAGGCGGCACGACGCTCACCGGCCCGAGCTACGAATACATCGTGACGGGCGCGAACGTCGGCAGCTTCAACCTGGGAGGCGGCTTGGCGTTTTCGAACTATCCAGCCACCCCGCTCGGCGGCGCCGGCGCCTGCGCCGGCAACGGGGTATTGACCCACCGCATGCATCTGGACGACACCCCGACGGTGCTGCCGCAAGCCGATTGGCAGTATAACATCGGTACCGACGGCAACTGCGACTCGATCTCGCTGACGACTGCGGGTGGAACCACGACGCCGCCCTACTACACCCCATGCGCCGCAGTCACGGGCGCATGCTTCGTCTCACAAGACATCTATGAGCTGTCGTACACCGCGGCGAACCCGACGGTGAATGGCGTCGGGCATGCGCTCATTCGCGACTTTTATTCGTGGCTCAAGGGCAATTCCGGCACCGCATCGCAAACGCTGAACCCGTTCGGTACCGGGTACATCAAGGATATCTACTCCTGGACGTCGTCGCAGCCGGCGCGCACGCTCAACGACTACATCCATCTCGGCTTCAACGGCGACCTGGGTGGCAAGCGAGTCATTGACGGGATGGTGAACTGGATCGGCGCCGGTGCCGGCATCAGCATGAATTACCGCTGGTCGCATACCACGGAAACCGAACGCAACCGCCAGCAGCACCTCTGGGTCGAGAGCTTCTTCCCGTTTGCGGACGTGAGCTCGTACGATCCGATCTCGGACACGACCGATGGGCGCTACGTCAGATGCACGGCGAACAACACCTGTCCGTTGATGAACTTCAACCAGTACTCCGCCAACGAGTATTGGGTGAAGACGGCCTCGCTCTACACCACCGATCCGACCGGAACATTCGATCTGCCGGATAATCCGCTGTCACGCCGGTACTACATGTCCGGTCTGCAGCATGGCGGCGGCACGCAAACCTCCAAAGCGAATACGGGCGTGTGCCAGAACTACAACAACCCGACCGATGCCGAGTTTACCGAACGCGCGCTGTGGCGCGCTTTGGATCAGGCTGTGGCCGGGGGTCTGCCACCGCCGCCTTCGCAAATTCCGACACTGGCGGCAGGAACCCTGGTCACGCCCGAATCACTGCAATTCCCGCACGGCTTCAACCAGACGGTCACCGGGATCAACAACGGCAACCCGTTCCCCGTGCTCTACACGGGACTGGAAACGACCCGATACCGGTTCAACATGGGGCCGAGCTTCTACGACACCTGGGTGCCGACGATTAACCCGCCGGTGATCACGCCGCCCTTCGAAAACAATGGGGCGAACGGCGCGATCTATCCGAGCTACGTGCCGCAGGTCAACGCCGACGGCAACGACGTCAGCGGCATTCGCATGCCGGAACTCCTGGTGCCGCTGGCGACCTACGCCGGCTGGAACTACCGCGCGTCGATCCCTCTGAATGATGGGCCCGACGGCTGCGAGTCCACGGGCTCGTATTTCCAGTTCCCGACAGCGACAGGCGGCGGCGATCCGCGGGCCACGGTGTCGGCGCGTTATCCCACCTACGGGGCCTACGTGAACGCGGTCGTAGCGGCCGTCGACAACCTGGTATGGAACCGCTTCTTCACTTGCGGCGTCGACGTCCAGACCGAACTGGCAAACAAACTGGCTGCCAGTTACACGAGCACCATCACGCAGCCCAGTAACCAGCAACCGGTCATTACCAACCAGGACTGGACCTACGTTACCGGCACAAACCCAACGACCCCGGTGCCGCCGAGCCTGATCCCGGCGTGCAACGGAGCCCTGACGCACAACTTCAACGGCGCGACTGGCCAACTGGGCAGCGGCGTGCCGCTGGTGGCGGGCTTCGACGGCAACAGCGACGTGCTCTGGCGTGACAACAGCGGCAACGTCGCGGCGTGGCTGATGAACGGCGCGGCGGCTCCACAGGGCAGCCTGATCGCCAATGTGCCGGCCAGCTGGTCGATCGTCGGGCTGCGCGACTTCAACTTCGATGGCAATACCGACATTCTCTGGCGCGACAACGCCGGCAATGTCAGCATCTGGTTCATGAACGGCACCCAGGTCCAGTCGTCGGTGCCGCTCGGCAACATTTCGACCAACTGGTCGGTTGCCGGAACGGGTGCCTTCAACGGCCTCTCCGGCATGGACATCTTCTGGATGGACGCTGCCGGTGATGTGGTGGTTTGGGTCACGAATGGCAGCACGTTCACGGCGACGACTCTCGGCAACGTCGGGACCAGCTTTGTCATCGCCGGAACCGACAATCACGGCGATGTCTTCTGGCGTAACACCGTGACCGGCGATGTCGCGATGTGGGTCCTGTCCGGCACCAAAGTCGCAAAGACGGTCGACCTCGGCGTCGTGCCGCTCAGCTGGACGATCGCCGGCATTGGCGACTTTGCCGGCACCGGGTCGTACGACATCCTGTGGCGCGACAATACCGGCAATGTCGCCATGTGGCTGATGAACGGCACGCAAATCGCGTCGAGCCAATTCGTCGGCAATGTGCCGCTGCAGTGGGTCATCGCTCAAACCGGCGACTTCAACGGCGACGGCAACAGCGACATTCTCTGGACCGACAGCAGCGGTGATGTTGCCGTCTGGTTCATGAACGGCGCCACGCCGGCGTCGGTTGCCGGCTACGGCAGCGTCGGACCGAACTGGAGGGTGCAGGCCCTCAACTCCGACTAGAAGAGCCATGTCGAGCCCGGTCGGCGTGGCGCTTGCGCTCCGCCCGGCCTGACAATCACCGACCCGCCCCCGACAGGGGCGGGTCTTTTTCTTTTGTGCTTCCGTTGTGCCGCTTGAGGCGTTGCGATAGTTCGGTCCAAGGCCTAGGCTGTACTCGAAAAGTCGGGGCCGTTTGAGGTCGCAAATGCGTATTGCGAGCCAATGTCAGGATCGTGCCCTGCGGCTTTTACAAATTGCGCAGGAATGCCCGCGATTTAGGGCGCAAGCAGAATTTCTAGCCCGTGAGTGGCTTGCCGTTGCCGCTATACGGATCGACTTGGCGAGGATCAGGCAAACCGAAAACGAGGTCCGCGCTAATTAGGCTGCCTCAGTTGGCGGCCCTATAGCTCTTTGACGACCCAACTTTCCGCGTGCCCGCATTTTCGACACTCGTAGGTCCGATCTTCTATGTCGTCATAGTCCTTGCGTGGTGCCTTGCGCACCAACTCCATCCGTACCGCACATTTTGGGCAGATCGGCAGTGTTGGGGTGCCGGGCATTGTCGCTCCCTTCCTGTCGCAGGCGGGAGCGTTATCGAACTCTCAGCCACCGACGCCTGGCTTGGGGCCGCTGTCGGTGATGGTTTGGATGTGGGGCGTTCAGGGATGGGAGTCGAGTGTCAAACGACGGACTGCTCGCGAATCACTCTTTCCGCCTCAAGGGGTGCAGGATGGCATCCGCCAGTTTCAGCCACTCTGCGGCCATCTCACGTTGAATGTCCGCCTCCCTTTTCGTTGTCGCGGGCATGGTCACGCAATGCGCGGCGTAACGCTTGTAGTCCTTGAGCTTGTCGTCCTGGGGAATTGTCATGATCCTTCCCGCCTGTGCACCGTGCTATCTGCGGAGCGGGGCTGGGGAAAATCTGTTCCAAATTGACCACTTTCAAAAGACTGGCGACGCATCAGGCCAAAGAAGAACCGGCGGCTGACAGACGGCGTCTCCGCTACGGAGACATTATTCTTGACAAACGTCTCCATTTCAGTTACGAAGCGCATCTCGCTCACGTAAGGACGTCAGCCGGCGACCCCGGCTGATGGAGCGAGTGCGGTGCCCGCGGGCGGCGGCTCGTCACCGTCGCTCCCGGGCGGCTCGGGCATCATGCCTGCCGGCACTATGACCGGCGTGCGAGGTGCATCGCTGTAGCCGGGGCCGGCGCCGGCGGGGGTAACCCGTCGCGTATCGGCGCTGTGTCCCGGGAAGCCTGGCCCGAGCTGAGCCTCAGGGATGCGCGAGTCCCTCTGGCAAGAGCCGCGGTGGAACGCCGGCAGGCGTGCGCGCGACGCTTCGCGCGCGCCGCAACGCAAGTTTGCGGAGGATGATGCTCAGCGTCTTTCGGCGTTCCGCTTCCTTTCTTGCTTTTGTTTATTTGTTACGTACCGAGCACGATCGCGATGAAAGCCGGAACCACCACCGGCCGAGTCTGACGAAGATCGTGTTCGGCGGAAGAAATGCGAATGGCGAATAGCGAGTGGCGAATGAAGGTTTCTTCCCCCATTCGCCACTCACCATTCGCCATTCGCCAAAGCATAACTCGGGCGCGCATGCGTCGCGAGAAGGAGAAAGCTTTGCCTGTTATCCGTCACCCTGAGGTGCGAGCGCAGCGAGCCTCGAAGGGCGCCGGCCCCAGCGCCGCGGCCGGATCCTTCGAGGGCCGCTTCGCGGCCGCCTCAGGATGACGGGACAAGGCGACTGCGCCAGCGTTGCGGCCGGCGCCGCTTCCACCACCCTGCTGCGCCGGGCGGTCCCCCTCCCCCACTGTCGCCGGGGAGGATAGGATCGCCGCGATGACTCCCGCCGCCAGCCCGCTGCTGACCGACCTCTACCAGATCAACATGATCCAGGCCTACCTGGACCAGGGCGCCACGGCGACCGCGGTGTTCGAGCTGTTTTCCCGCACGCTGCCGGCGCGGCGCGGCTTCCTGCTGGCGGCCGGATTGGAGCAGGCGCTCGACTATCTGGAAGACTTGAGCTTCTCGGCCGAGGACATTGCCTGGCTCAAGAGCACTGGCCGGTTCGAGGACAATCTGCTCGATTACCTGCGCGACTTCCGCTTTACCGGCGACGTCCACGCCATGCCGGAAGGCACGGTGTTCTTTGCCAACGAGCCGATCCTGCGGGTGACCGCGCCGCTGCCGCAGGCGCAATTCGTCGAATCGCGGCTGATCAACATTCTGCACTTCCAGTCGCTGGTGGCGGCCAAGGCGGCGCGGGTGGTGCTGGCGGCGCCGGACAAGTTGCTGGTCGATTTCGGCATGCGCCGCGCCCACGGCGCCGAAGCCGGCCTGATGGCGGCGCGGGCGAGCTACCTCGCCGGCTTTGCCGGCACCGCCACCGTACTGGCCGGCGAACTGTTCGGCATCCCGCTGTACGGCACCATGGCGCACTCGTTCATCGAGACGTTCGACGACGAGACGGCGGCGTTCGAAAGCTTCGCCCGCGCCCGCTCCAACAACCTGGTGCTGCTGCTCGACACCTACGACACCGAGGCTGCCGCCCGGAAGGTGGTGGCGCTGGCGCCGCGGCTCAAAGCCTCGGGCATCGCGATCCGCAGCGTCCGGCTCGACAGCGGCGATCTGGTCGCGCTGTCGAGAACCGTACGCCGCATCCTCGACGACGGCGGATTGCGCGAGGTGACGATCTTCGTCAGCGGCGGCCTCGACGAAGATTCGCTGCTCGCCTTTGCGCGCGTCAACGCGCCGATCGACGGCATCGGCGTCGGCACCAGTCTCACCACCTCGTCCGACGTGCCGGCGATCGATTGCGTCTACAAACTGCAGGAATATGCCGGCCTGGCGCGGCGCAAGCGCTCGGCCAACAAAGCCACCTGGCCCGGCCGCAAGCAGGTGTGGCGGCGCTACGGCGCGGACGGCCGCATGGCCGGCGATTTGCTGGCGCTCGATCCGCCGCAACGGGCCGGCGACGACGAGCCGCTGCTGCAGCTTGTCATGCAGGGCGGCAAGCGCGCGTCGCCGTCACCGCCGCTCGACGACATTCGCCGCCGCGTCGCGCGCGAGCTCGCGCGTTTGCCGGAGCCCTTGCGGCGGCTGCAAGCCGACACGACCTATCCGGTCGAGGTCGACGAGGAGCTCAAGACGCTCGCGGCGGAGGTCGACCGCCGCATGCAGGCGCAAGATAGCTCGCCGGCCCGATGAACAACCAGACCTTGGCCGAAGAGATGCCCGCGACGTTCGGCGATGACGACGTCCTCATCGTGGTGGACGTGCAGAACGATTTCTGTCCCGGCGGCGCGCTGGCGGTGCCGCGCGGCGACGAGGTCGTGCCGATCGTCAACCGCCTGGCGGCGCGGTTCCGCCATGTCGTGCTGACCCAGGATTGGCATCCGCGCGGCCATTTGTCGTTCGCCTCGACGCATGCCGGCAGGCAGCCGTTCGAGACCGTCGCGGTATCGTACGGCCCGCAGGTGCTGTGGCCCGACCATTGCGTGCAGGAGAGCCAAGGCGCCGCGTTTCACCACGGCCTGCACATCCCCCACGCGGCGCTGGTGCTGCGCAAGGGTCTCGATCCGGCGATCAATTCCTACTCGGCGTTCTATGAGAACGACCGCAGAACCAGGACCGGGCTGGCCGGGTATCTGCGCGAGCGCGGCCTGACCCGCGTCTTTCTCGTCGGCCTGGCGTTGGATTTTTGCGTCCGCTATTCGGCCGAGGACGCCCGCCGCGAAGGCTTTGCGGTGTTCGTCGTCGAGGACGGCTGCCGCGGTATCGATCTCGACGGCTCGGTCGCGGCGACCCGAGCAAGCTTTGCCGCGCTTGGCATTTCGTGCCTGGCGACACGGGAATTCGCAGCCGGCGCAGCCGGTTAGCCGTCTAGGAGGCGGAACCATCGGCTACCGGACGCATTGACCTCACGGCGGGGCTGATCACCGGGGGGTGAACTACCCGGACAGATTGTGCCTAAAATCATATCGCAACGCGGCGGAGCTGTGTGCAATGCACAATTTTTCTTGACTCCGGCGCGAAAGAGTCAGGTAATTCATAAAACATTCATTCGGCGGACCCATGCGCCATCAAGCGGCCTCAACTGCCTCAAGTCTGCCCTCGTTGATGATGCCCTGCCCGGTTTGCGCCGGCCGCATGGTCTATCACGGCCGCCGCCCGATCGGCGCCGACGTCGAAGACACCATTTATGCCTGCCGGCGCTGCGGCGCCGAATTGATCCGCACCACGGTGCGCAGGGCTGACGGCGACGGAAAAGTCGCGGCCTGAACTGCCCTTAGATTAGATTAATTGCATCTGGGCCAGCACCGCGCGTCCGAGCAGGCCGTAAGGATTGGCCAGCGTCTCCAGCATTTCGAAATGGTTGTAGCCCTCGCCGACCAATAGCTCGGCTGGCTTGCCGGCGGCTTGCACGGCGGCGGCGAAGTCGCGGGACTGGCGCTGGAATTCCGGCGTCTCGCAGGTGCCGTAACTGAGAATGAGCGGCGTGTTGAGCTTGTCGAGATGGCGCATGGCGCTCAAGCGCTCCTCCATCTCGTCGGAGAACGCCACATATTTCGAGCGCTTCGACAGCCGCACCGGTTTGAGATCGTACATGCCGCTCGACAGCGTCGCCCCCTTGAGAATGTCGAGCGGCAGATCGTCCCTCGCCCAGTCATGCGTCACCGTGCAGCCGGCCAGATGCGAGCCCGAGGAATGCGAGATCAGATGCAGCCGCTTGCGGTCGCCGCCGAACTTGTCGGCGTTGCGATAGACCCAGCCGACCGCGCGCCGCACCTGCTCGACCATCGGGAACAGGCTGCCGCCGGCGTCGTCGACATTGGTGAAATCGAGCACCACAAAATGGCCGCCGGCATGCACGAACGGTTCCGCCAGGCAGGTGAACTCCGCCGCCTGGCCGTTGCGCCAGGCGCCGCCGTGCACGAAAATCGCGACCGGCGCGTTCGGCTTGGCGGTGCGATAGACGTCGAGGCCTTCGACCGGCGTCGGCCCATAGGCGAAGCGCAACGGCGCGCCGAGCCGCTTCAGCGCCGCCGCGCTATTGGCGAGCCGGCGCTTGCCGACCTGGTCGCGGTTCGGCGCGTAGACGATCTGGTCATAGGCGTCGTCGAGTTCCTGCTGGTCCATATTGAGCCAGACGACCGGGCCTTTGACCTTCGCGGTCGTTGCGGTTGCGGTCATGGTATTCATCGCGCTTCCCTTGCGTATGTCATTGCGGCTTCATTGCCCCTTGGCGGCAGGATAGACCAGCGCCGCGGCACCGGCGACAATCGGTTTCGGCGTGGCGTAAGCCTTCGCCAGCATGTGTTCAATCGCCGCGCCGGTCATCGGCTCGATCTCGAGTTGCAGCTTCGCGGCCTCGGCGATGAAATCGGCATCCGCCAGGGTCTGCTCGAACGCAGCGCGCAGCGCGGCGACGCGATCGGCCGGCGTCCCCGGCGGCGCCGCGAACGGTCGGCCCGCTTCCTGCCGCATCAGGATCAGCTCCATGACCGCTTTGCTCTCGGCGCCATCGACCAGGTCCAGCGCGCTCGGCACCTCGGGCAGATCGCGCAGCTTGGCAAGCCCCATCTGCACGAGGACGTTGAGCGCATTGTCCTTGATCCAATGCGGGCGCGACGCCCGGATGGTCGACCACGACAGGCCGCAAATGCCGTCGGCTTCGCCGCGCTCGACCGCCATGGTGAGCCCCGAACTGGTGTCGTAGCCGGACACGACCTTAAAGCGCGTGCCGATCAGGGCGTTGAGCATGTTCGGCACGATCGCGGAGTTCGACGTGGCGCCGGCCGCGGCGACGATGACGTCGCGCGCGCGTGCATCGGCAATGGTCTTGACCGGACTGGCGTGCCAAGTGAAGCAGATGTTTTGCAGCTTGCCGATGCTGCCGAGCCAATTGAAGCGCAACGCGTCGTAGTGCGCGGCCGGATTGCCGAACAGCGGGTCCATCGCCGCGCCGTTGGTGAAGGCGCCAATCACGGCGCCGTTGCGTTCCGCGCTGTTGTACAGCGTCGATGCCGCGGCAAGTCCCGCCGCCGCCGGCATGTTCTTGGTAATAATCGCCGGATGGCCGGGAATGTGATTGGTCCAATAGCGCGCAAAACTGCGCGCGTAGACGTCATAGCCGCCGCCCGCGCCGCTGCCGACCAGCATGGTGATCGGATTGGATTTGTAGAACTCCTCGACCGATTGGGCGTGCGCGGCAGGCGAAAGAATCAAGAGTAGAGACACACGCCGCGCCTGTCCCGTCATCCTGAGGTGCGCGGCAAAGCCGCGCCTCGAAGGATGAACGGCCCCGGCACCGAGGCCATCGCCCTTCGAGGCTCGGCGCAGAGCGCCGAGCACCTCAGGGTGACGGGATAATCGCCGCGCCAGCGTCACTGCTGCTTGTACTTCTGTTCCATCGCCGCGAAGAAGCCGTCCGCCTTCAGGGCGTCGAGGATGCTCGAATCCAGATAATCGCCGACTTTCTGGTCGGCGGCGGGAAACTGCTTGAGGATGTTCTCGGCGCCGGACGCCGACAGGGCGAGGTTCTGCGGCGACTGGTGCTTGAAATCGTCATAGGTGATGTCGAGGACTTTCGAACTGGTGATTTTCAGTTCCTTGGCCAGCACCGCCTTGGCGCGCTTCTCGTCGGTAGCCGCGATGTAATTGCCCTCGATGCTGGCTTTGAGGAAACGCGTCAGCACGTCGCGCCGCGCCCCGATGTCGCTATGGCGCACCACGATGCCGCTGAACAGCCACGGGATCTGGTCCGGCACCAGATCGACCAGCACGTTGACGCCCTGCTGGCGGGCCAGCGAGGTCAGCGGCTCGTTCAGCGCGGTGGCCTTGATCTCGCCGGACTTCACCGCTTCGAGCCGGCGCGTGCCGCCGCCATACTCCTTGACCACCACGTCGCCGCGGCCAAGCCCGAGCTTCTGCAGCGCGAGCGTCACCGTCGAATCGCTCTCCGAGCCGAACGTGCTGACGCCGACCACGCCGCCCTTGAGATCCTCGGCCGTCTTCACGCCGGGTGCGGAAAAGAACGTGAAACGGATGACGTTGGACAGCGAGGCGATGGTCCGCAGATCGCCGTTCGCCTGGTTGACGCGGACCACCGACGACAGGCCGACATGCATCACGTCGATGCGCCCGGCCTGCAATTCCTCGGCGCCCTTGCTGCCGCCGTTCATGTTGATGATGTCGACGTTGAGGCCTTGCGCGGCATACAGCCCGGCGGCGCGCGCCATGTACCAGGCCAGCACGGTGTTCACCGCGTCGGAGATGCCGGCCTTGAGCTGCAGCGGCGGCGGCGCCGGCGCCATCGTCGATTGCTGCGCGGACGCGGGCAATGTCACCCCCAGCGGCGCAACAAGCGCAAGCAGCGCCAAAGCCAAGATGGACGGTTTCGTCGTGTGCATTGTGATTGCCTCCCCAACTCAGAACTCCCGGAACAGCCGGCCGAAGCCGTCGATGCGATCCATGACGCCGCAGCGCCGCAGCGCGTCCCAGACGATGGCCTGATGCGCCGCCATGCAATTGACGCCGAACTCGCGCTCCAGCATGTCGAGCGCGCTCGCGGTCGGCCAATGCGGCGACGGGAACAGGATCGAGTCGGCGTCGGGATGCGCCCGCATCATGGCGCGGCCCATATCGAGCGCGGCGTGGCGCGGAATGCGGCCGATCTGATTGAAGGCCGAGCCCCAGCCGGTGGCGCCCAAGACGTCGCAGCCGAAATGCTCGGCGTAGCTTGAGATGCGGTCGGTCTCGGTGGTCTCGTAGGGCTGGCAGACGACGACCTTCTTGCAGCCGAGTGCCCTGGCGGCCGCGGCTTGCGCCGAGGTCGAGGTCGAGACCTTCACGTGGAGTTCGGCTTCGAGGTCGCGGATCATCTGGTCGGCATTCGCGGCGCCGCGCGACAGATTGATCGGCACGCCGCCGAGCACAACGATATCGCAACCGGCCGCCGCCATTTCGCGCGCCGCGCGCGTGCTGATGTCGTAGGAGGCGTCGACCTCGGCTTTGCTGCGCACCACGATGGCGAGCGAGGTGACGACCAGGGTCACGCCGTCGGGCACGATGCGGTAGAACTCGTAAGGAAAAACTTCGGTGGTCAACGGCGGCGACGTGTAGCCGATGCGGGCGCGGCTGCCGTAGATGTCGCTGCGGGATTGATCCGGCATTGCGGGAACCGTTCTTGTCGTTGTGGCGACAAAAACTATCGGCCCGTCCCAGGCTTGTCCATCAGTGCCGCGTCGATGTCCCGTCGTTGCCACGCCGCCGAAGGTAGCGGTTCAGCGTTCGGCGTAGTCTTTCAGCCAACCGAGAATTTGCGGCCAGCCTTGATGGCGGGCGCGCGAGCCTTCACTGGCAAAGCCGGAATGCGTCAGACGGACCGTCGTGACGCCGGCATGCTCGCTCAGATCGAACCGCACCAGGGTCTCGGTCGCTTCCTCGTCCCAATCCGGCAGCCACGTGAAGGTCAGCAGCCGCGGCCGGTCGATGGCGCGATATTCGCCGACCACGTTGAACGGCTTGCCGCCCATGCCGGTGCCGCGCATCGCCCAGCGGCCGCCGGGGCGCAGGTCGGACTCGAACTCCTGGGTCTCGAAGCGTCCCTTGAGGCCCCACCATGCGGCGCGTTGCGCCGGATCGACCAGCGCTTCGAAGATACGCTCGGCCGAAGCCTTGATCGCAATTTCGACGACGATGGCGTTCTCGCCGGCTGTCGAACTCATCGATCCTCCTCGATGTAACGCTTGAGGTTTTGCAAACTCTCGCCCCACAACTCCTGATAATCGCCGAGCCAGTTATCGACCGCGCGCAGCGGCGCGGCGTTCAACCGGCAAATCCGCGCCGTGCCTTCGTTTTTGCTGACCACCAGACCGGCGGCGCGCAACACGCGCAGATGCCTTGAGATTGCCGGCCGGCTGGTGCGGAAATTCCCGGCGATCTCGCTGACGGTATGGGCGCGCCCGCGCAGCAAGCCGAGAATCCGGCGGCGCGTCGGATCGGCGATGGCCCGGAATACCGCCTCGCTGGGCTTATGTTTCGGCGTAACCATTTGGTTACCAATAACGTAACCGAATGGTTACAGGTAGTCAACAGCGGAGCAATGTCCGCCCAGCGGAACACCGCCGCGGCGGGGCTCGATGGAATTACGCCAGCCCCATCTGCCGCAGCATGGCGCGGCCGGTGACGCCGTAGGGGTTGGCCAGCGTTTCCAGAAGCTCGAAGTGATTATAGGCCTCGCCGACGATCAATTCGGCGGCGCCGCCTTGGGCGCGCACGGCGGCGAAGAAATCGCGGGTCTGGCGCTGGAACTCCGGCGTCTCCTGGGTGCCGTAGGCGAGGATCAGCGGCGCGCGCAGGCCGCCGAGATGACGCTGCGAACTGAGCTTCTCCACCATCGCGTCGGTGAACTTGACATAGGACGAGCGCTTCGAGCGCCGCACCGGCTCGAGGTCGTACATGCCGCTGAGCAGGACCGCGCCCTTGCAGAAATCCGCCGGCAAATCTTCTTCGCGCCAGCCGTCGGTGAGCACGCAGGCGGCCAGATGCGAGCCGGACGAATGCGCCGAAATGTAGAACCGCTCGCGGTCGCCGCCGAAGCTTTCGGCGTTGCGCCATACCCACGCCAGCGCGCGGCGCACCTGCTCGTACATCGGCAACAGGTCGCCGCCCGACTGCTCGACATTGATGAAGTCGAGGATGACCGCATGCGCGCCGGCCCGCACCAGCGGCTCGGCCTGCAAGGCATAATCGGGGCCCTTGTTGCGCCGCCAGGCGCCGCCATGGACGAAGACGTTGATCGGCGCGCGCCCTCCCTTCCCTCCCCGGCTTGCGGGGGGGAAGGGGGCCGGGCTGCGGAAAATATCGAGCTGCTCGTGCTCGCTCGGCCCATAGGCGACGCGCTGCGGCGGCCCGAGGATCGCCCGCGTCCGCTCGCTCGCGGCGATGCGGCGGGCCACGATCAACGGCCGGTTCGGCGCATAGACGTCCTGGTCATAGGCGTCGTCGAGCGCCCGCTGATCCATGTCGCGCCAGACCAGAGGACCGCGCGAGGAGAATGGCTGTTGCATGACGGTCTCTGATTTTTCCTGCTCCGCGCGCGGTCGCCCTCTCCCCGCGTGCGGGGAGAGGGTTGGGGTGAGGGGCCTCTCCGCTGGACTCGGAATTTCCTGCTTCGCTCAGACTCGCGGCAGCGCCCCCTCACCCGCCGCGCTCCGCGCGTACGACCTCTCCCCGCGCAGCGGGGAGAGGTCGACTATCCCAGATTCAACGCCTTGAAGAAGTCGTTGCCCTTGTCGTCGATGACGATGAAGGCCGGGAAATCGACCACTTCGATGCGCCAGATCGCTTCCATGCCGAGCTCGGGATATTCCACGGTCTCGACCTTCTTGATGCAATGCTCGGCGAGGTTGGCCGCGGCGCCGCCGATCGAAGCGAGATAAAAGCCGCCGTGCTTGTGGCAGGCCTCCCGCACCACCGGCGCGCGGTTGCCTTTCGCCAGCATCACCATGGAGCCGCCGGCAGCCTGGAAATCCTCGACGAAGGAATCCATGCGGCCCGCGGTGGTCGGCCCGAACGCGCCCGAGGCGTAGCCTTCCGGCGTTTTCGCCGGGCCGGCGTAATACACCGGGTGGTTCTTGAAATAATCCGGCAGGCCCTCGCCTTTCTCGAGCCGCTCGCGCAGCTTGGCATGCGCCAGATCGCGCGCCACGATCATCGGGCCGTTGAGCGACAGCCGCGTCTTGATCGGGTGTCTGGTCAGCTGCGCCAGGATTTCCGGCATCGGCTTGTTGAGGTCGATCTGCACCACCGCGCCGCCGAGTTTCGCAGTGTCGACCTCCGGCAGGTATTTCGCCGGATTGTGCTCCAGTTCTTCCAGGAACACGCCGTCGCGGGTGATCTTGCCCAGCGCCTGGCGGTCGGCCGAGCACGACACGCCGAGCCCGATCGGCAGCGAGGCGCCGTGGCGCGGCAGCCGGATCACCCGCACGTCATGGCAGAAATACTTGCCGCCGAACTGCGCGCCGACGCCGAGCGACTGCGTCATTTTCTGGATTTCCTGCTCCATCTCATGATCGCGGAAGGCATGGCCGTCCTCGGAGCCGTGGTCGGGCAGCGTGTCGTAATATTTGCAGGAGGCGAGCTTGACCGTCTTCATGGTCAGCTCGGCCGAGGTGCCGCCGATGACGATGGCGAGATGGTACGGCGGGCACGCCGCGGTGCCGAGCGTCAGCACCTTCTCCTTCAGGAAGGCGAGCAGGCGCTCGCGGGTGAGGATCGACGGCGTCGCCTGGAACAGAAACGACTTGTTGGCCGAGCCGCCGCCCTTGGCGATGAACAGGAACTTGTAGGCGGCGTCGGCGTCGCCTAAGCCCTCGGCGTAGATCTCGACCTGCGCCGGCATGTTGGAGCGGGTGTTCTTCTCCTCGAACATCGAGAGCGGCGCCAGCTGCGAATAGCGCAGGTTGCGCTTGAGATACGCGTCGCGCGCGCCCTCGGCCAGCGCCGCCTCGTCGTCGCCGCCGGTCCAGATGAGCCGGCCCTTCTTGCCCATGATGATCGCGGTGCCGGTGTCCTGGCACATCGGCAGCACGCCGCCGGCGGCGATATTGGCATTCTTGAGAAAATCGTAGGCGACGAACTTGTCGTTGTCCGACGCCTCGGGGTCCTCGACGATGCTCTTGAGGCTCGCCAGATGCGCAGGGCGCAGCAGGTGATTGATGTCGGTGAAGGCGGCCTCGGCCAGCGCGCGCAGCGCCTCGCGCGGCACCACCAGCACGTCCTCGCCCATGACGCGCTCGACCTTCACGCCGTCGGCGGAGAGCTTGCGGTAGGGCGTGGTGTCCTTGCCGAGCGGGAACAGCGGGGTGTGCTTGTAGGGCGGCGTCGGGTGGGTGGAGAGGGGGGCGTTCATTGTGGGCTCCAGTTTACTAGCACTCCCCTTCAGGACTAGTCTCTCGCAGTAATGCGATTACACTGCCCGACGGCTGAGTTTATATAATGCAATAGATTAGAGCGGATTGCTCCAATCATAAAGTAAAATAGGTGTAGGGGATGGCCACCACATCCTTCATCAGACTACATTTGGCTAACTGGCGGAACTTCGCGTCGGTCGATGTTCGCCTGCGAAATCGTGTGTTCGTAATTGGCCCGAATGCTGCCGGCAAATCCAACCTATTGGATGCCTTCCGATTTCTCCATGATTTGGTAGCGCTCGGCGGGGGGTTCGAAGAGGCCATCACCCGAAGAGGTGGGGTGTCGAAGCTTCGCTCACTTGCCGCACGTAGATATCCGGATGTCGTCGTGGGGGTCGCGCTTGGTGATCCTGACCAAGAGCACCCTGAATGGGATATGAGATCGCGTTTACGCAAGACAATCGCCAGCGACCAGTCATCAAAAGAGAAACGGTAAGGAAACAGGGGCAAGGAGTTCTTAATCGTCCAGATACAGAAGACACCGCTGACGTTGAACGCCTCCATCAGAGCTATATCGAGCAAGTCAATGTCAACAGAGACTTTCGGCCCCTTGCTGACTTCCTGCGCACTGTTCGCTACGTGCACCTCGTGCCTCAACTGGTGAGAGAAACGGAGCGCTACGTCGGAAAGGGACAGGACCCATTTGGCTCTGATTTTCTAGAGCAGATTGCAATAGTGCCAGAAAAGACTCGATCTTCTCGGCTTCGCAAGATTGGTGCCGCGCTTAAAGTGGCTGTACCTCAATTACAGGACTTGGAATTCCACCGAATCCAGCAAGCGGCACTCCTCATCTCCGGGGGAAATACGAGCATTGGCGCCCTCTCGGAGCTTGGCAAACCGAGGTTCAATTCTCGGATGGTACCCTGCGGCTCCTAGGGCTTCTTTGGGCAGTTCTCGACCGGTCGGGGCCTTTGTTACTTGAGGAGCCGGAACTCAATCTTCATCCTGAAGTCATTCGATACTTACCGCAGATGTTCGCGACAATACAAAGGAGGGCAGGCCGACAAGTAATTATCAGTACTCATTCGGCCGACCTTCTCCGCGACGAAGGCATCGGATTAGATGAGGTCTTATTGCTCAAGCCCCAAGATGAAGGCACTACTGTGGAACTAGCCAAGAACATTCAGGATGCAGAAACTCTCGTTCAAGGCGGGATTCCTCTGCCTGACGTGCTTCTACCAGCGACAAATCCTCCTAGGGCGCGGCAGCTTGCTTTCTTTGGTGAGTAAATGAATGGCCAATTCTGTATCGGCGGCCGTCGAGGGCGACCTTGATGAGGTCGTGTTACGTACGATCGCAGGTCATATCGGGTTTTCGGTCGGATCTGTTTACGGTCGCAAAGGAAAGTCATTTCTGCTGAAGACGCTCTCCGGGTATAACAATGCCGCAAGGTTCACACCGTGGATCGTAGTATTGGACCTGGATCGCGACTATGAATGCGCTCCAACAGCCTTGACCAACTGGCTACCGCAACCTGCTGAGCAGATGTTCTGTAGGATTACTGTTCGTGCAATTGAAGCGTGGCTACTGGCTGATCGGGATCGGATTGCGCGATGCTTGCAGTATCGCCCCAGCGAATATCAGCCGATCCAGATTCACTCGATGATCCTAAGTGCTATCTCGTAGATTTAGCGCGAATTTCAAATCGTGCGGAGGTCAGAACTGCAATCCTGCCGCGAGCGGGGAGCGGGCGTTCGGTTGGTCCTTCATACAACGCGAAAATGATTGAATTCGTAACTGCCGAGCGTTGGCGAATAGAGACCGCACGATTCAGCTCAGCCAGCCTTCAACGCACTCTGGATAGATTGCAAGAACTTGCATTGGAATAATCCCATCACCATCAATACAATGATCCGCCACGAACCGCTCTCGAAAGGCTCAGGCAATAGCAAGCGTAGCCCGGATGGAGCGGAGTGCAATCCGGGTTTTCGGCCATCCAGACCTCACGGCCCACCCCGGATTTCGCTCCGCTCCATCCGGGCTACTTGGCTATGGATCCATTGCATTTTACGCAATCGCGCGGCTGGCCGTTAACGCGGCGTCGATAACGTTGCGACCGCTCTCACCATCGCGCACAAGAGGGAAACATCCGAATGGATTTCGGCAAACGGTTTTCGATGCACAACAATCGCCCCGCGCCGGTCGTGAAGGAGACCTGCGTGCGGTGTTGCGGCACCGGGCGCGTGCGGGTGCGCGGCGACCGCATCATCTGCAAGCCTTGCGCGGGAACCGGACGGATCACGGTCAAGGCGGAGCAGGCGTCCTGACCGGCGAGACCCGGCTGTGGGCCGGCGCGGCCGATGCTGGGTTTCGCTCGCGCTCACCCCACCCCACGGTCTTCACAAGTTGAACAGCTTCTCGGCGTTGCCGTGGGCGATGCGCGCGCGGTCGGCGGCGCTGACCGGGATCTGCTCCAGGAACGCGCGGGCCGCCGCCATCGAGCCATAGGGATGGTCGACCGAAAACATGATGCGCTCGACGCCGACTTCCAGCAGCAGGTCGAGGAAGGTCGCCGGAAAATTGAAGCCGCCGAAGGTGTAGTGAACGTTCTGCCGCAGATAGTCGCCGAGCGTGCGCTTTAATCCGGTCATTCCCGGCGCCAGGTTGCGGTCGAGCCGCTGCAGCATGAACGGCAGTCCCTCGCCGAGGTGACCGGTCACGATCTGCAGCTTCGGAAAGCGGTCGAACACGCCGCCGAGAATGAGGCGGATGACGTGGACGGCGGTTTCGATGTGCCAGCCCCAGCCCGAGGTCGACAGCACATAGCTCACTTGCGGTGAAAAGCCGCCATACAGCGCCTCGGCGACCGCCTCCGGCGGCCGCGTCGGGTGCATGTAGATCGGCACGCCGAGCGCCTCGGCGCGCTCGAAGATCGGCCAGAAGAACTGATCGTCCAGGTAGCGTCCACGGACGTGGCCGTTGATCAGCGCGCCGCGGAAGCCGTGCTCGCGAACCGTCCGTTCCAGCTCCACCGCGGCCTTGTCCGGCACCGCGGTCGGCAGCGCGGCGAGGCCGGCGAACCGCGTCGGATGCTTTTTCACCGCCTCGGCCAGAAATTCGTTGGCCTCGCGCGCCAGCGGCACTGCGTCGGCTGCGGCCAATTGCTCGGTGCCGGGCGCGTTGAGTGACAGAACCTGCATGTCGATGCCGGCGGCATCCATGTCCGCCAGGCGCTGCTCGCCGACCTCGCCGAGCTGCTCGACGATCTTGGCGCCGCGGGCGCCGGCTTTGAGCAGGTTGTCTTTGAGCTGGCGACCGGGGCCGTCGAGAAATCCGGCGGGCGCAAAGTGTTCTTCGAGCGTGATGGTTCGCATGCTTCCTTCCGGAATCCTTGGCGGTCGATGATGCTTGGGGCTATTCATCCTACACGGCCTCTGCGGCCTCGTCACGCCAGGCCGCCTGACGCGGCTGCGCCGCCGCGGGCTGTTCGAACCTCCGGCGACGCCAGGGCGACCAATGGCCGCCGAGCCGTCGGATCCGCCGGTCGCGCGCCGCCGCCATGGAACGATCTGTTAGCCATATCGCGAATGCGCACAATTTTTAGCGGCGACGCACGCGACAAATTAAACCGACCGGTTCGATCATGCGGCGCGCAGGCCCGCGCCCGAGCGCGGGCCTGGCTTGGCCTTGGGGTGACCAGCATGCGCAAATACTTCGGCACGATCCGGATTTTTCTGTTCTTCGCCATCCTGGCCGGCACCGCCGGCTTGTTTGCGTTCACGCGCTACGACCTGGCGCTCAATAACGAAAGCCGGGCGTTCGTGGAGGATTCCATCGCCGCCATCAGCGCGCATTGGAACAGCGATGCGCTGTTGAGCGAGAGCACGGCGCATTTCCGCGAACAGACGCCGACGGAGAATCTGCACACGACTTTCGAAATGGCCCACGATTTGCTGGGCCCGCTGGTGGAATACCGCACCATCTACGGCACCAACAAATTCTTCCTCAGCGGCGGCAGCCTGCACGTGATCGCGCTCTACGTGGTGGAAGCCAAGTTCCAAAAAGGCGAGGCCGAGATCGAGATCGATGCCCTCAAGGCGGGCTCGACCTGGCAGATCGACAATTTCCAATTCGGCGCCAGCGAAGCCGCGCGCGAGCTTTTCAGCATGAAAGACCGTTACCTCGGCAAGGGCGGCTGACGCGCGGGCGCCGCTTCGCGGCGCAGCGCCCAGCCTTCATCCGGTCGGTCGCTGGCGGCTACTTCTTCGCGTCGGCGTAAGGGTAGATCATGTCGCCGGTCTTGAACTGCGGCGGCCACAGGATCGGCTCGACCGAGCCGTTACCGAACTGCTCGAGATTGCCGGCGGCGACGTTCTGGAACTGGGTGAAGACGTTGCGCGGCGTCGACCACTCGCCGGCGGCGTCGTATTGAATATCGCCGACCACGGTGTGAAACGCATGGCCGTGGGCGTATTCGGCGAGCGCCGCATTATCGAGCGTCTTGGCGCCCTCGACCGCCTCCGCCAGCACCTGCCCGGCGGCATAGCCGAACGGCACAAAGCCGTAACCGAACGGATCGATCTTTTCGCCGGCGGCCTTCTCGCGATAGCGCCGCAGCACGTCGACGACGCCGGGGAAATTGAAGGTCGGCGCCGGCACGAAGCTCTGCATGATGACGATGCCGTCGAGCAGCGGACCGAGTTGCGCCTTGATCGGCGAGATCAGGAGCCCGATCATGGTGCCGCCGAACATCTTCGGTTTGAGCCCGACCTCAGCCGCCGCGCGCACGATGCCGACCGTGTCCGGCGGATAGGCGGCGACGAACACGACGTCGGGATTCGCCGCCTGCACCGCACGCACCACCGGCGCATAGTCGGTCGTGGTCGGCGGGTAGCTCTGGTCGTAGACGATCTTGAAGCCTTCGGCGGCGGCGTTCTGTTTGGCGCCGTCGGCCGAGGTCTTTGAGAACTCCGCATCGGCGGCCATGATGGCGACGGTCTGCGGCTTCGGCTGCGCCGCCGCCGCCAGCTCGAAGAAGCCCTTGGAGAACGACCTCACGCCGTCGGGGCCGACGGGAATCATGTCGAAGTAGCGCGGATAGTGGAAATAGCGGTTCACGCCGATCGCCAATATGCTGACGGTCATCATGTTGTGCTCCATGATGACCGGCACGGCGGGCGCCGCCATGTTGGTGGCGTAGGGGCCGAGCAGCAGATCGACTTTGTCGACGGTGATCAGCTTGGTGTAGATGCCGGGCACATTCGCCGGATTGCTCTGATCGTCGTAATAGACGAGCTGCACCGGCCGGCCGAGCAGCCCGCCGTGCGCGTTGACGTCATCGCGCCAAAGCTCGAGCGCGATGATGAGCTGCTTGCCGTTCTGCGCCACCGCGCCGGTCAGCGCCATGCTGAAGCCGACCTTGACGGGCGCCGCGGATTGCGCCCGGACGCCGGGCGCCATGAGCGACAGCGCAAACACCGCGACGGCGGCGACGACGACGCGCCGGATTGTCGGCATGGACGTTTCTCCCCTCGTAGCGACGTTTCCCGGCGCAACCGCGATGCACCAGGTCGTGCTGCACCGCATCCGGGAAACATTGGCGGCTACTTGTGCATTTCCTCGCCCGGCATGATGCCCCAGAGATTAGAAGCCGACGGGTCCTTGGCCCATACCTTCGGGCGCTGCGGATTGTCGCGGTGCCACGGCCGCGGCTCGAAATAGCCGAGCTCCTCGTTCATGCGGTCGAGCTCGGCGAACAGTTCGGTGATGAGCCCGGCGGGGCTGCGATGATAGGTGAACAGGTTGTGGCCGATGCCGTGGCGGCCCGGCCCCCACAGCAATTTGTAGCCGTTGACGGACAGGAAATCGCACGCCGTCTGCATGTGGCCCCAGTCGCGCAGCTCGAAGGCGGTGTGGAAATGCCGGTTCGAGCCGGTCTGCATCAGATTGATGGTGTGGTGGTCCGGACCGCAGCGCAGGAACGAGAAGAAGTCGCCCATCCAGTCCGACTCGCGAAAACCCAGCACGTCGCAATAGAACTTGGTGGTTTGCTTGACCTCGGTGACGTGGAAGGCGACATGGCCGAGCTTGTGCGGCACGATGCCCTTGGCCTGGAATTTCTGGTGCGTGAAGTCGGCGCGCTTGAAGACTTCCATCACCGTGCCCTTCGGGTCCTGGAACGTCAGCAGCTCGCCGATCGACGGCTCCGGGTCCTTCTTGCGCTCGGTCTTGATGCCGTGGCTCTGCACCTGCTTGTCGAATGCATCGAGATCGTCGCCCTCGCCGAGCTGAAAGCCGACGCGCACGCATTGCGCCTGCGCACCGCGGCGCAGCACGACGGAATGGTGATCGACCGTGTTGGCGAGAAAGGTCGCGTCCTTCTCCTTGGCGGCCACCGTCATGCCGAGGATATTGGCGTAGTAGTCGGTCTGCTGCTCGAGGTCGGGCACCTCGTAGCTGGCGTGGGCGATCTTCTTGACGCGGATCATGCGAACTCTCCTGTTGGCTTTGTTATTGGCTTTGATTTTTCGGAACGCGGCAACGACCCGAGCACGTCGACCATCCTGGCGACGTCGGACTCGCCGAAACCCATCTCCATGAAGCGCTGGTAGAGCGGCACGACGCAATCGAGGATCGGCGTCGCGACGCCGACGCTGTCGGCGAAGTCGGCGATCATGTCGAAATAGTGCTGCAATGCCGGGACTGGACCTTGGACCGGCGTGAAGCGGCGCTCCGCCATCCACGGCGCGCGGATGGCGAATTGGGTCGAGCCGCCGCTGCCGGTGGCGATCGCCTTGATCATCAGCGACGGGTCGACACCGGCCTTGAGCCCAAGCGCCATGGCCTCGGCGGTGGCCGCGATATTGATCGCGACCAGCAAGTTGTTGACGAGCTTGACGCGGCTGGCGGCCCCGAACGCGCCGAGATAAAGGCATAGATCGGCAAAGCCGGCGACGACGCGTTCCGCCTGCTTGCACGCCGCGGCGTCGCCGGCGAGATAGATCACACCCTTGCGCGCCGCCACCATGCCGGGCGTGCCCGACACTTCGCCGTCGATGAAGATGGCGCCTTTTTCCTTGAGCGGCGCGATCTGGCGCGCCTTGTCCGGCACCGGATGCGAGCCGAGCTCGATCACGATTTGGCCGGCCCGCGCCGAATGGACGAGACCGTGCGGGCCGCGCATCACGTCGTCGAGCGCATCGGTCGAAGGCAGGCACGAGAACACGATGTCGGCCTGCTCGCCGACCTCGGCCGAGGAGTGCGCCGGCACGCCGCCGATCTTCTCGAACTCGGCGAGCGAGTGGCGGCGGTAGCCGACCACGCGATAGCCGCTCTTGATCAGATTTTCCGAGATCGGCATGCCGATCTTGCCGACGCCGACGAAGCCTATGGTCTCCATGAACGTTCCCTCGTGCGTTTCTTTTGAACCAAGGTTCTTGTGAACCACATTCTATGCCACTTCGACCGATTGATCGGAGAGGTTCACGCGCAGCCCCAGCGTGCCCTCCATGACGGTCCATTCCTTCAGCTCGAAGCTGCGCAATCCGTTGACGAAAAACGGATCGGCTTCGGCGATGGCGCGCGCTTCCGCGGCGCTGGCGACCCGCAGCACGGTCAGGCCGTGGCCGCTGGGCGGCCCGTCGCCGTCAGACAGCGGCCCGGAGGCGAACACCACGCCGCGTTTTTCGAGCCCGACCATGTAGTCGAGATGCGCGGCCAACAGGGGCTTCAGCTTTTCGGCGGCAACCCGCGGCGTGGAGAGCAGCACATAAAGCTTTTTGCGCAGCATTTTCTGCGTGAGCTGCGCGATGCGCTCGTCGTCCGTCATCGACGCGACCTCCCGGAACGGCGTCCTTGTTTGTCCAATGGTTGGCCGGCCGGCGGGAGCGTGTCAACAACCGCCATGCCGCATCAAATCAGCCGCGAGTTCGGCGGCAGGCCGAGAAAATGCCGGCCGACCACCTCGTAGACGGCGAAATGCGACTGCACCTGCTGCGACACGGCGTGCATGTCGCGGAACCGGCGCTCGAACGGATTGCTTTCGAAAATCGCCGTCGCACCGGCCGCCAGGTAGGCGGTCTCGACGACCTGCCGGGCCTGCTGGCTGGCGTGGATGGAGGCCATGCGCAGCCGCACCCGCTGGTCGAGCGATATCGGGCCGGCTTGCGCTGCCTGCCAAATCTCCCGCCAGGCATCGAGAAAAAACACCCGTGCGGCGCCGAGCTGCGACTGAGCGACACCGACCTGGGATTGCACCACGGCGCTGTCGCGCAACAGCGACGCCTGGCCCATCGGCGTCTTTTTTTGCGCCAGCGCGCAGAACGCATCCAGGCTGGCGCGCGCGATGCCGAGCGCCACCGCGGGAAAGCTCGACCCGAACAGCTGGTAGATGGTGAAGGCGTAGAGCGGGCCGCGCTCGCGCCGCTCGGCGGGATCGAGCGCATGATAGCCGATGCCGCGCTCCTGCGGCACGAACACGTCGGTGAACGTGTAGGTGTCGCTGCCGGTGCCCTTGAGCCCCATCACATGCCAGACGTCGCTGATCGAGGCCTGCTCGCGGGGCACGACGAAGGTCTTGTCCACCGTATTGCCGTCGGCGTCATGGCGCGGCTGGCCGTCGGGCTCGTAGACGCGACAGTGTGCGGCGAGCCAGGTGGCATGGCGGCTGCCGCTGGCGAACGGCCAGACGCCGCTGACGCGGAAGCCGCCTTTTTCGGCGACGGCCTTGCCGTTGGGCGACGGACCCCAGGCCAGCACGCCGCGCGGATTGTTTTTGAAAATCGTCGCGGCGACGTCCGGGTTCAGACACTTGGAAATGGTGGAGCAGACCGAGGTCTGCGCGATGCACCAGGCGGTCGCGGCATCGGCTTTGGCGAGCTCTTCGACGGCCTGCACATAGTCGATCGGCGACAGCTCCTCGCCGCCGAGCGAGCGCGGCACCAGCATGCGGAACATGCGCGCCTCATGCAGGGCGTCGACCAGATCGGCCGGCAACTGGCGTTCGGCCTCGATGCGCGGCACCGCCGCCGCGATGACCGGCGCAAGCGCCCGCGCATTGGCGACGCAATCCACTTTGGTCCGCTCGTCCATCCCGGGCTACTCCACACATCTGCCGCGACGACATTGTCGGCCTTAACGGCATCCTTGGGCCGTAACGGTATTCTTGGGGCCGAAACCGCATTTTCGGCCAAAGGCATTTTTATCCGCTGCATCATCCGCGGTCCATCGCGGCCGCCGCCTCGACGCCACAATCGCGGCGACCAATGATGAGAGCAGCGAGCGCCAATGGAGCATCCGATGCAGCGACGCACCCTCCTGACTTCAGCCATGAAAATCGCCTGCGCCATCATGCCGATTGCCGCCGTCGTGACGCCGGCCGAGGCGGCCACGCCGGATTCCTCCAAGGTCGTCTATCACCTCTCCGACCTCGACAAAGTCGATTTCGTCATGGGCAATATCCGCAATCATTACAACGGCATGGGCGGGCCGGACCACGTCACCATCGCGCTGGTGGTGCACGGCCCGGCGCTCAAGGCGTTCCATCTCGCCGCCGCCACGCCCGACGTGACGCAGCGCACCGACGATATGCGCAAGAGCGGCCTGCAGCTCAATGCCTGCGTGAACACCATGCGGGCGCAGGAGGTGACGCTGAAGGATTTGCTGCCGGGCTTCATCGTCGCCGACAAGGGCGGCGTGGTGCGGCTCGCCGAATTGCAGTCGCAGGGCTACGTCTATCTGAGGCCGTAAGCGCAGTCCGGCTTCGAGCGGACGCGAAACCCGGGAGCGGCATGCGGCCGGCTTGATCGGGTCCCGGCTTTCGCCGTGGCGGGCCGGGTACCGACCCTACTCTTCGCCGACCAGTTCGCGGCGCCGCCGCTCCAGTTCCGCCGCGTAGCGACGCAGCACGTAGGCCTCGGTCAACAGCCCGACGACCTGGCGATCGCGGTAGGAATCGACGACCGCCAGCGCTTCGGCCTCGGCACGATCGAAGGCGAGAACCGCTTCCTTGACCGCCATGCCGGGCAGCAGAATGTCCTCGGTATAGTGCAGCAAATCCTTGATCGACTTGTCCGGCGATACTTCGGTCGCGTGCGCTTCCGCCATCAGCACGACGCCGGCATAACGATCGTTCTCATCGACGGCGACCACATAGGCCACCGAGCCGAGCGGAAAGGCCTCGCGAAACGACCCGATGGTGATCGAGGCGTGCACGGTCTGCACGTCCTGGCGCATCATCTTGCCGACGGTGAGGTCGCGCATCCAGCCGATATCGGCGGCGCTGCGGATGGTTTCGCCGCGCAGATGGAAGCGCCAGGTGGCGAACGAATAGCCAAAGCCTTCGCGCGTCACCTGCGCGGCGATGATGACGGCGATCAGCACCGCCGTCGTCAGCCACAGGTCGCCGGTGGTCTCCAGCGCGATGAAGATCATGGTCAGCGGGCCGCCGATCACCGAGGCGGACAGCGCGCTCATGCCGATCACCGCGTAGGCGTTCGGATCGAAATAGGAGGTCGGAAAGAACATGGTCAGGACCACCGCCAGCAGATGGCCGCCGAGCGCGCCGATCAGGAGCGAAGAGAAAAACAGTCCGCCGCGGAAGCCGGAGCCGAGCGACGCGATCGACGCCACGATCTTGAGCACGAACAACAGCGCTACCGAGCGCAGCGGCAGGTCGAGCATGCCGGCGACGCGCAACGCGCCGTGCCCGGACGACATCACCTGCGGCGACAGCAGCGCCAGGAGCCCGACCACCATGCCGCCGGCCGCGGTGCGCAGCGTCGGCCGCAGCCGCAACCGCGCGAACATCGCCTCGCTGAGCGCGACGCCGCGCATCAGAATGATGCCGAGCATCGCCGCGAGCAGGCCGAGCGTGGCGGCGAGAATGAGATCGTGGAGCACTACCGTGGTCTTTTCGGGCGCCACGACGCCGAGCTCGGCCGGCGAAAAAAAGTGCGCGACCAGAAAACCGATCAGCGAGGCGATGCCGACCGGCGCCAGGCTGTTCGGCGAATAGCTGCCGATGATCAGCTCGAAGCCGTAGAAGGCGCCGGCGAGCGGCGCGCCGAATGCGCCGGCGATTCCGGCGGCGGCGCCGCAGCCGACCAGAATGCGAAGGTCGCCGCGGCGCAAGCGAAACGCAATGCCGATGCGCGAAGCGATGCCGCTGGCGAATTGGGTGTAGCCGGCCTCCAAGCCGACCGAAGCGCCGACCCCGCTCGACCACACGGTCTGCGCCGCGACGACGATGCTGCCGAGCAGCGACATGCGCCCGCCATGCAGCGCATTGGCCTCGATCGGATCGATTTCCCGCTCCGGGCGCCAGCGCCGGATGACTTCGTTGGCTATGCCGAATACGATGCCGCCGGTTATCGGCACGAACAGCGCCAGCCAGGGATTGAGCATGAGCCGCGCCGACAGTCGCTCGCCCGGCGCCAGGTTGAAAAATACTTGATGGAGCAAATCGACAGTGTCGCCCATGACGGCCACGACCACGCCGGCAAGGGCGCCGACCATCGCGGCAAGCGCGATCAGACTCAATTCACGCGCCCTGACGAGGGCGCGTAAACGCCGCGGAATTTCCAATCGGGCGGCAGCTTCAGCAATCAAGGCGCATCACCAGTGGTGGGCTGTCCTGACCGCGGCTTGTTCACCTGCCGAACCTCACCAGGAGCGCGCATGCAACACCCCGTTCGCGGAATTCTCGCGGCGTCCGCCGCCGTGGTCATTTCCCTCACGATCGTCCCGCTGTCCGCCCAGACGAGCGCGGGCTTGCTCGAAGGCACCGCCGCATTCGGCGACTGGCGCGCCGACAGTCCGGGGACACGCCGGTTCATCAGGTCGCAGGATTTGCCGGCGCCCGACATGGCCGAGTCAATCCGCAACGCCGTCAGAATAGTTCGCCGAAACAGCGATCAGAAGCCAATCGTCCCAAATGGCTTTGAAGTCAACCTGTTTGCGTCCGGTCTCGACGCGCCGCGCATCATCCGCGTGGCGCCGAATGGCGACGTGTTTGCGGCCGAGAGCGCGGCACGAAGACCCGCGCCGCCGCGGCGAGCGTCCTGAACCTTGCCGGCAAGGTCACCGTGCCCGACGTCCTGCTTCAGGCCCATTCGGCTTCGCTGGGCATGACGTTCTACGATGGGACGCAATTCCCGACCGAGTATCGCGGCAGCATCTTCGCTGCCGAACACGGCTCCTGGAACCGCGCCAAGCGCACCGGATACAAGGTCATCCGGGTATTCGTGCCGGATGGCGTGCCGACCGACGAATATCAGGATTTCGCCACCGGCTTTGTCATCGACGATACGCAAGTCTGGGGCCGCCCGGTCGGTATTGCGGTCGACAAGGACGGCGCTTTGCTGGTCTCCGAGAACGCCAACGGTACGATTTGGCGGATCTCGTATGCGGGCAAGGCCGCCGCGGAGGGGCGCTGAGCAAGTCCTGTAACCAAGGCTTGCAACTGGAACACACGGTCGCACGGGGCGTTGGTTGCCGAGAGCGCGGGCTCGGCAGCATTCGCACATGGCAGTTCACGCAGGGCATCAACCGCCGCAGCACGCATCAGGCCGCCGTGCTGCGGCGCCGGCCTCGCGACCAACTCGGGTCCCCGAATCCGTCAGCGCACCACCGTCATCCGGCACCGTGATCGAGACCGACATCCCGGCGCGGCTCGACGCGCTGCGGTTCGGGCGATTCCATGTGCTGGTGATCGTCGCGCTGGGCATCACCTGGACCCTCGACGGCCTCGAAGTGACGCTGGCCGGCGCGCTGTCAGGCGAACTCAAACAGAGCGCCGCGCTGCATCTGACCAACGCGCAGATCGGCCTTGCCGGCAGCGGCTATCTCGCCGGCGCCGTGGCCGGGGCGTTTTTCTTCGGCTGGCTGACCGATCGTCTCGGCCGCAAAAAGCTGTTTACCATTACGCTTGCCGTTTACCTGCTGGCCACGGCCGCCACCGGTCTGTCGTGGGATGCTTTCAGTTTCATCGCCTTCCGCTTCCTGACCGGCGCCGGCATCGGCGGCGAATACACCGCCATCAATTCGACAATCCAGGAGCTTATTCCGGCGCGGTTTCGCGGCTGGACCGACCTGCTGATCAACGGCAGTTTCTGGATCGGAGCGGCCATGGGCGCGGCGGGCTCGATCGTCCTGCTCGATCCCAAATTCATCGATCCGGCGATCGGTTGGCGGCTGGCATTCCTGATAGGCGCCACAATAGGACTTGTCATTCTTTTGATGCGACTCTGGATTCCCGAAAGCCCGCGCTGGCTGGTGACGCACGGCTTGCCGCAGGAAGCCGAAAAGGTCGTGCGCGGCATCGAAGCGCGCGTCGCCGATACCCGCGGCGAACGGCCGACGCCGGCACGCCAACTGCCCCGGCTGAAACTGCGCATGCGCGACCACACCCCGCTTGCCGCGGTGGCGCGCACGTTGTTTGTCACCTATCGGCAGCGTACCCTGGTCGGGCTGACGCTGATGGCCGCGCAGGCGTTTTTCTACAACGCCATCTTTTTCACCTACGCCCTCATCCTGAGCGACTTCTACGGCACACCGGCGGACCAGGTGGGCTGGTACATTCTGCCGTTCGCCGCCGGCAACGTACTCGGGCCGATCCTGCTCGGCCGTCTGTTCGACACGGTCGGCCGCAAGATCATGATCGCGTCGACCTACGCGGTCTCCGGCGCCTTGCTGGCCGTCACCGCCTGTCTGTTCAGCCAGAACCTTCTCACCGCGACCTCGCTCACCGCGGCCTGGATGGCGGTGTTCTTTTTCGCCTCCGCGGCGGCGAGCTCGGCCTATCTTACCGTGAGCGAGATCTTCCCGCTCGAGATTCGCGCGCTCGCCATCGCCTTCTTCTATGCCGTCGGCACCGCCGCCGGCGGCATCGTCGGTCCGCTGTTGTTCGGCGTGCTGATCAGCACCGGGTCACGCGGCAGCGTCGCCCTGGGGTATTTGCTTGGCGCCGTGCTGATGATTTTCGCCGCCGCCGTCGAAGCCCGCTGGGGCGTCGCGGCCGAGCGCAGATCGCTCGAGGACGTGAGCCGGCCGCTTGCATTTGTCGATTGAATCGCCGATGTCGAACGGGCAAATCGCAATGGACATCCTGGACCTCGACATTTCGGATTTGGACATGGAGCTGGCCGAAATCTCGCTGCTTCCCGACCTGCATAAATGCGCCATCCTGCTCGATATCGACGGCACCATCCTCGATCTGGCGCCGTCGCCGCAGCAGGTCTGGGTGCCGCCGGGCCTGCGCCATACCCTGGCGCAGCTCGACCGCTTGACCGGCGGCGCCGTGGCGCTGGTCTCGGGCCGCTCGCTCAACGACATCGACCTGATCTTCTCGCCGCTGCAGCTCGCCGCGATCGGAGGCCACGGCGCGGAAATACGCATCTCCGCGGACGCCGAGCCGGTGCAGCGGGCCGGGCCGCTGAGCGCCGCGCTCAAACGCAAGCTTGCCGGCATCAACGAGATCGGTCCCGGCATCCTGGTCGAGGACAAGGGTTATTCGCTCGCCTTGCATTACCGGCTGGCGGCCGACAAGGAGGCGGCGGTCCGCGCCGCAGTCGACGCCATCTGCGCCCAGGCGGCGCCGGGGTCGATCGAGATTCTGCCCGGCAAGCTCGTTGTGGAGATCAAGCCCGCCGGCATCAACAAGGCCAATGCGGTCAGCGAATTGATGACCTATCCGCCGTTTGCCGACCGCAACCCGATCTTCATCGGCGACGACACCACCGATGAGCCGGTGTTCGGCATCATCGCCAAGTTCGGCGGCCTGGGGTTCTCCGTGGGCCGCATCGTCGCCGACGTCAATGGCCATTTCGACAAGCCCGAATCAGTGCGCAGCTGGCTTGCGTGGATCGCCGCCGAAGGCGTAGGCACGCCAGGATGACGGATCACGGGCTTGATCTTGCCGTTATCGGCAACGGCCGCACGGCCGCATTGGTCGATCCGGGCTCGCGGATCGTGTGGTGGTGCTATCCGCGCTTCGACGGCGATCCGATCTTCTGCCGCCTGGTGTCGGGCAAGGAAGAAAAGGGCTTTTCCGACGTCGTGCTCGAGGACATGGCGGACTTCCAGTCGGAATATGTGCGCAATACCGCCATCGTGCGCACCGAATTGACCGACCGGAACGGCGCCAAGGTCCGCATCACCGATTTCGCCCCGCGGTTTCGCCAGTTCGGCCGCGTCTTTCGGCCGCCGCAGCTGTTCCGGATCATCGAGCCGATTGCCGGGCTGCCGCGCCTCACCATCCGGATGCGGCCGACCTGCGAGTACGGCAAGCCGCTGCCGCACGGTTCGCTCGGCAGCAATCATATCCGCTATTCCCGGGACGGTTTCGTCATCCGTCTGACCACGGACGCGCCGCTGTCGCTGATCGACAGCGAGTCGCCGTTTGTTTTGACGCGCCCGATGCACTTGGTGTTCGGTCCCGACGAGCCATACACCGGCGACCTGGAGAAGACCTGCCGCGACTTCGTCGAACGCACGCAGGACTATTGGGAGGAATGGGTGCGCCGCCTGTCGATCTCGATCGATTGGCAGGAAGCCATCATCCGCGCCGCCATTACGCTCAAGCTCTCCAATTTCGACGAGACCGGCGGCGTCATTGCGGCGCACACCACGTCGATCCCGGAAGCACCGTCCTCCGGCCGCACCTGGGATTACCGCTACTGCTGGTTGCGCGACGCCTATTTTGTCGTCCAGGCCCTCAATCGCATCGGCGCGACGCGCACCATGGAGCAATTCATCACGTTTACGCTGTCGATCGCCTCGAAGCCCGACGTGGAGTTGCGGCCGGTCTACAGCGTGGTGCCGACCAAATCGATCGCCGAGTGGACCGCGCCCGACCTCGAAGGTTATCGCGGCGATGGGCCGGTGCGCATCGGCAACGCCGCGGTTGAACAGGTCCAGCACGATACCTACGGCAGCGTCATTCTCGCCGCCATCCCGATGTTCTTCGATCGCCGGCTGCCGCGGCCGGGCGACGAAGGCTTATTTCATCTGCTGGAAACGCTCGGCCACCGCGCCGCCGAAAAGGCGCTCCAGCCGGACGCCGGCATCTGGGAATATCGCGGCCGCGCCCGCGTCCATACCCATTCGGCCGCGATGTGCTGGGCCGGCTGCCAACGCCTGGCGGCGATCGCCAATCGGCTCGGTCTGACCGACCGCGCCAAGTATTGGAATTCGGTTGCCGATCCGATACACGCCGCGCTGATCGACGGCGCCTGGAACGAGAAGCGCGGCGCGTTTACCGCGGCGTTCGGCTCCGACGATCTCGACGCCAGCGTGCTGCTGCTGGCCGACCTCGGCGTCGTCGAGATCGACGATCCGCGCTTCTCCTCGACGGTCGCCGCCATGGAGCGCGAACTGATGCGCGAGAAGCACGTCATGCGCTACGCCAACGAGGACGATTTCGGCATGCCGGTGACCGCGTTCCTGATCTGCCGGTTCTGGCTGATCGACGCGCTGTGGTCGCTCGGCCGCCGCGAGGCGGCGCGCGACCTGTTCACCGACGCGCTCAATCACCGCAACCGCTACGGCCTGCTGTCCGAAGACGTCGACCCCAAGACCGGCGCGCTGTGGGGCAATTTCCCGCAGACCTATTCGATGGCGGGATTGATCCTGTCGGCGATGCGGCTGTCGCGCAGCTGGGAAGACCGCTACTGGCGCGGCTGAGCGGGCCACTCAAAGCTGTGTGCCTTCCGGATCGAAGAACGGGTGCGGACCGTCGAATTGGCCGATCGGCACGACGTGCGTGACGAGGCGGTCCTCGCCCGGCAACCAGACATGCAGGTGAAATGCCGGCGGCTCGATGTTAAACGACGGCGGCAGATGCGCCGCGAGATCGAGCGCGACCGCGTGGTTCGGCGCCGGACAGATGGTGGCGGCAATGCCGGCAAATAGACTGAGCGTCGCGCGATGCACGTGGCCGGCGGCGATCAACCGCACCCGGTCGTGTCGTTGCAGCACGGCGGCGAGCGCGTCGGCATTGCGCAGGTTCTGAACGTCCATATGGGCGATGCCGGTGACAAACGGCGGGTGATGCAGGAATAGCAGCGCCGGACGCGCCGGCGCCGCAGCGAGTACCGTGTCGAGCCACGCCAGGGTATCGGCGGCGAGTTCGCCGTGGGCGTGGCCCGGAACGCTGGTATCGAGGAGGACGATATCGAGCGGGCCGATTGCCCGCACCAGATTGAGCGCGGCGCCCGGGCTCGCAGTTTGCTGTTCGGGCAACGCCGCGCGCATCAGCGCCCGATCATCGTGGTTGCCGGGGATCGCCGCGAACGGAATTTGCAGCGGCGCCAACAGCACCGTCAAATGCGCATATTCCGCCGCGGTCGGCGTATCGACGAGGTCGCCGGAAATCACCACCAGGTCCGGCCGCGGCGACAATCGGTTGAGCTGATCGATGCACCGCACAAGCGCCGCCGCGGTATCGACGCGGCCGTAGGCCAGCGCGCCGGGGCGCTTGATGTGAAGATCGGAAATCTGCGCAATCACGACGCAGCGATCGGTCATGACCGGTCCCGCGGCAACAGGCGCACCGCGCCGGGATCGATGCGCAATCCGATCCGATCGCCGGCTTTGATCTCGATCGCGTTCGGCGCGTCGACCAGAACAGCCTTGTCGACCGCACCGGTCACCGACAGCCGTTGCCGCGCGCCGATGAAACTCACGCTGTCGACGCGACCGCACAGCGCAGCATGATCCGGCGCGACGACGCCGATCGATTCCGGGCGGATGATCGCGAACACCGCACCGGCCGGGGCGCCACAATCAACCGGCAGCTTGCCGCCGCTCAAATTCAGTACGCCATCGGCATAATCGCCTTCGAGAATATTGGCCGCGCCGATGAATTCGGCGACGAACCGGTTGGCCGGCGCGAAATAAATGTCACGCGGCCTGCCGATCTGGGCGATGGCGCCGTTGCGCATGACGACGACGCGGTCGCCCAACGCCATGGCCTCGGCCTGGTCGTGGGTGACGTAAACCGTGGTGATGCCGAGCATTGCGCAGCAGACGATCGAGCTCGCCGCGCAGACGACAGCGCCGAGGCCTTTACCCGGTCGGCGGCGCGATCTCGTCGAGGCCCTTCTGTCTGGCTTCCGGACCGAGCCGGGTCACCGAGGCGGCGGCGATCAACAGCAGAATCGCCAGGCAGACAAACACCGTCGTCAGGCCCCAGCCGTTCTGCACCCACAAGATCGTCGGCAGGATGAACGCGGTCGCAAGCCGGCCGACGCCCGACGCCCAGCCGAAACCGGATGCCCGCGCATTGGTCGGGAACACTTCGGACGCGAAGATCTGCATCGAATTGCCGGCGACCTGGACGAAGAAGACCATGATGAAGCCCGCCACCATCAGCTCGAGCGGGGTGCCGGCATTGGCAAACACCATCGCCATGATGCCGGCGCCGACGAAGGCGCAAACCGAGGTGATCTTGCGGCCGTATCTGTCGAGCGCGTACATCAGGAAGAGGCTGGCGCACGGCACGGCGAAGTTCATCACCAGGGTGTACTGCAGCGACTTGGTGATGGTGAAACCCTTCGTGTTCATCATGTTCGGCAGCCAGGCGCCCAGCCCGATGGCAACGCCGAAGAACGCCGTGAAACAGATCATGCCGGCGATGACGCGGGTCGGGAACATGCGAAACACCACGCCGAACGGATCGCTCTTGGTGTTGCTGGCGGCATCGGTCGACAGCGGCACCTTCGGCCCGGCAATGCCGAGCCGTCCCAGTACAGCGAGCGCCTGCTGACCCTTGCCATGGGTGGCGAGAAAGCGCGGCGATTCCGGCAGCGTGAAGCGGAACACCCAGACGATCAGCGCACCAATGCCGATCAGCAGCCAAACCCCGCGCCAGGCGTATTCCGGCGTACCGGCATAGCTGCCGAAGCCGAGCACCAGCGCGGTTCCGATCGGCCACACGCAGGCGCCGCCGATGAAATGAACGATCGCCAGGACGCGGCCGCGAATGCGCTTGGGCGAATATTCGCCCGCATAGGCAAACGCCAGCGGCTGCTCGGCGCCGAGCCCGATGCCGGCGATAAAGCGGCAGACGATCAGCAGCGTGATGCTCGGAGCGAGCGCGCCGAGGATGGTGAAAATGCCGAACAGCAGCAGGTTGAACTGATAGATGAATCGGCGGCCGAACCGGTCGCTGAATTCACCTTGGCCGGCGGTCCCCAGGAACATGCCGAAGACGGTGGCGCTGCCGATGGCCGCGACTTCCGCTCCGGTCGCGAACTTGGATTGCAGGATGTACGGAACGAGTGCGCCGAACACGGTAAAATCGATGACATCAAAGAAATATCCGGCAGCTATGAGCGCGATCACGCGCCGATGCAGCGGCGATATTGTCGCGTCATCCAGCGCGTTGCCGACGAATGATTTGATGGTCTGAGCGCTGCGGCCCGCTACGCCCGGCGCCTGGGCTGCGAATGCCTCGGCCATGTCGTCCTCCCCCGTCCTGCCCCTTGCTAGGCGTATTCGGCCGCTTGATGCGGCTCTTGGTGCGATCACTCTGGCGGGGCAGGTCCCCACTGTCAATCTGGCTGCGCCGGGTAACCCGATCAGGCGCCTTCGAATTGCAGGATATAGAGGCCGGCGTTGGAATTGGTGACATACATCCGGGCCTCGGCATCGACGAAGCAATCGCACGACTGGATCACCTGCGGCCGATTGGGCCGCGGATCGAACATGCGCTCCGGCGCCGGCGGCACGAAATAGCCGACCTCGTTCGGTCGGAACGGATTGGCGATGTCATAGGCGCGGACGCCGGCGTTGTGCAGCGTGGCGAAGATGAATCGCGAGCTGACGAACGCGCCGGGTCGGTTCTCCCACAGATTATGCGGACCGAAATGGCCGCCCTTCTTGCAGTAGTCCGCCTCGTCGGGGATCGGCATGGTCGCGATGCTCACCGGATTGGCCGGCACCCGCACGTCGAAAATCCAGATGTAGCGCAGGCCGAGGCTGCAATCGGCGAAGTTCGCCTCGTCCGCCACGACCAGGAGATCGCGGTCCGGCAGCGGCAGCGGCGAATGGGTACCGCCGCCGAACGGCGGATCCCAATTGCGGTGGCAAACCATCGCGGGCCGGGCCGGATCGGCAACGTCGACCACCGCAAGGCCGCCGTCGCGCCAGGCCGTGTAGGCGAGGTTCCCGGCGACCAGCCCGTGGTGCAGCGCGTAGCGCCTGCCCTTCGGCCAGTCCGGCTTCTCGCCGCCCGCGGTCCACATGCCCGGCAGCCAGAATTTGCCGACCACTTCCGGCCGTCGCGGCTCGGCCATGTCGACGATCACCAGGATATGGTCGGAAAATTCCGGCAGGTGCACCGACACATAGGCGTACCGTCCGCCGACATACCAGATGCGATGCGGCCCCAGGCCGCCGAGCGGCAGGAACGCGATTTCGCGCGGCGCTTCCGGTTTCGACAGATCGTAAACGCGCAATCCGCTGGTGAATTTTTGGCCTTCCAGCGCCTGGGCCGACGTGCCGGTGAAATAAGCTTCCTGGCTGACCTGCATGGTCCAGACGCTCGGTCCGTTGACCGCCAGCAACAGGTCGCCGTGGGTTTGCAGATGGTGGGCGCGCGTATTGGGCGGACAGGGCAGAAAATTCACCGGCTGCGGACGCGTCGGATCGCGCACATCGATGACCGTGATGCCGTTGGAAAAGCCATGGCCGATATAGGCGTAGCCGCGATTGACCATGACCTGCACGCCGTCGCCGCGGCCGCCCTGATCGGTGTGGCCGAGAAACTTGATGTTGCGCGATGCGACGCCCGTCATGCTTCGATCCTCCCCGCAATAGCTACGCGGTTTCGGGCAGAATACACTGAAACGATCAGGCCCGCGCTCGTCGCTGGCCTTCCCGACTTCACGCGGTCGAGCCAGGGGCCGCGGACGCGACAAGCCGGCCATGAGGCGGTAGATTTATTTCGACGTCACATAAGGGAAGAAACGATGGCCACGGCGGGAACCACGGCAGAAACCAGGATGATCGCGGTCGACAAGATGGGCGGCAAAGTCCTGTTCCTGGATCCCGTGACCTACCAAACCGAAGTCGTGATCGACGGCTTCCCCCGCACGGTGCATGAACTGCTCATCGTGCCGGAGACCGGCCTCGCCTATGTGCCGATCTTCGGCGACGGCATCCACGGCCGCAATCCGAACCCGCAGCATTACCTGTGCATTTTCGATCTGCGCCAGCGCGCCCATGTCGGCACCATCGACCTCTTCCCCTATATCGCCCCGCACACGCTCAAGCTCGGACCCGACGGCCTCATCTACATCACCTGCGAGAACAGCGCGGTCGTGGCGGTGATCGACCGCCAGACCCACAAGGTCGTGGAAGCGATCGATTCCGGCTCGACCAACGGCCACCGCCTGATCATTTCGCCGGACGGCGAGCGGCTCTATACCGAGAACGAGGAAGACGCCACCGTTTCGGTGATCGACCTGCCGAAGCGGAAACTCATCGGCAAGATCAAGACGCCGCGGCCGCTCGCCGGCATCGCGATCTCGGCCGACGGCCGCACCGTCGTCGCCGTCGACGACGCGCAGCCGACGTTGTTTCTGATCGATACGCAAGCCGGCGAACTGCGCCAGGAGATCGTGCTCAAGGACGTGCCGAAGCCGGCCCAGATCGCGCGCTATGCGCCGGACAACAGCCTGATCGGCGTCACCAGCCTCAACAGCGATACCGTGAGCCTGATCGATCCGTCGTTTCGCGAGCAGACCGCCATCAAGGTCGGCTCGCAGCCGATGGATATGGCGTTCCGCGGCGACGAATTGTTTGTCGCCTGCCAGGGCGACGGCTCGATGCATGTCATCGACATTCCCAGCCGCCGCGTGAAGGCGAGCTTCCAGGCCGGCACCGGCTGCGAATTGGTCGGCTTCTTTTAGCGGCCGTCGCCCCGTCCCGGCGCTCTGGCGTTATTTTGCTCGGTAGGCTAGCTTTCACGTCGGGGGTTGGGTGGGCATTGCCCATGCCATGACGATCTAAGGAGCAGCCGCCGCATGTGGCACAGGCATCGCGGAGTTACGTTTCCGCCGTCGCACTTGATCTCCCTTGTCATTCGCTTTTCCCCCATCGTCACGCTGATCGCCCTGTCGGCGGCGTCGACGGCCGCGCCGGCGCTGACCGGCGCCGGGCCCGATCTCCGCCCGCTGCTGCAGTTATCGCAAGCCCCGCTGCATCGGTGGCGCGACACCAACGGGCTGCCGCAATGGGGACCGCTGAACGAAGTGATGTCGCACAATTGGGCCGGCTATGCGCTGAACGCCGGCCCCTATATTTCGGTGCAGGGCGGCTGGACCGTTCCGGCGGTCACTTACCAATCCTATTCCGGTTCTCCCGGCGTCGAAGTCACGTCGACCTGGATCGGCATCGGCGGCCAGGAAAACGACGACACGCTCATTCAGATCGGCACCCAGGAAATGGCCGCGCCGTCGGGCGAGACGGCCTATTTCGCCTGGTACGAAATGCTGCCGGCGACCGAGACCTCGATCAATCCGAAGCAATTCCCGGTCGCTGCCGGCGATACCATCGACGCCATCATTCAATGCACGGCGTCCTGCGCGGCCAAGACGAAATCAACCTGGCTCCTGACGCTCACCAACAGCCGGTGGCCTAAGCCTTTCACGGTCACGCTGCAATACGCATCGAGCCTGGCATCCGCCGAATGGATCGTCGAGGGGCCGTGCGTCAACAATTGCAATTCCTCCAACCCCGGTTTCGCCTATTTGCCGAATTACGGCACGACGACGTTCACGGCGATCACCGTCAACGACGCCATTCCGATGCTGGCGCGATCGCCGAACGGAATCATCATGAAAGATCCGAACGGCAATGCCACCTCGACGCCGTCCAATCCGATCGGCGGCAACTCGTTTACGGTGAACTTCGCCATCTGATCGCATCGCGCTCGCTGCTCGGCCGCGGTCCGCGAGGGCGGACGATGGCAGGTGTCGGTATCGCATGAGAGTGGATTTGTGAGATTATCCACCCATCCACTCGCCTGATTCGGACCGGTGTAAGGTTGGACCGGCTGGCCGGTGCAGTCGCGACGGCCGGTCGACAATGCTGATCAGGACGGCACTTTCCAATATCTTCGCCGCCACCGCTTTCCAGCGCGCGGCAGCGGACGCGGCGCCCGCATCGTCTCCGACGCGCCAGGGCGCCGCTGCAGCCGCCCTGTCTGATCGGCAGACTTTGCCGCATCTCGTTCTGTTCGGGCTTTTGCTCGTGCCGGTCGCCGTTTTCCTCGTCGCGGTGCCCACCATCGCGTTTTCCCACAGTTCGATGTACATCGCGACGCTGTGGCCGGCGAACGCCGTCATCCTCGTGGCGCTGCTGCGCCGCGCCGGCAATCGACGCGATTACGGCTTCCTTTTGCTGAGTGGAGCCTTCGCCATCGGCTTGGCGAACATTGCCGGCGGCAACGGCGCGCTGCCGAGCACGATCCTGGCTTTTGCCAATATTGCCGAAGTTGCTGCCGCGCGGCGCTGCTCTCCCTGTTCGGGATCGCCGCGTCCAATCTGACCCGGTTGCGCAGCTTGCTTGTCTTTATCGTGGTGGCAGGCGGCATGGCGCCGGCCGTAAGCGCCACGATCGGCGGTCTCGAACTGAACGCAACCCACGGCCTGGCGTTTGCGACCGTCTGGCGCAACTGGTATCTCGCCAATGCGCTCGGCATGATCATCGTGGTGCCGTGCCTGATCGGCATCACGTCAGGCGACTGGGATGCGCTGCGCATCAGGCAACGGGCCGCCGAGGCTGCCGGCATTTTTGCGCTCGTCATCGTCGTTGCGATCTGCGGCGCGTTTTTTCGCTCTGTGCTTTTTATCATCGTACCGGCCATTCTTTTTGCGACGGTGCGGTTCGGCCTGATCGGCGCCGCGGCGGCCACGCTCACGACTGCGCTCATTGCCAGCGGCTTTGTGGTCATGGGGATCGGCGACCCGCTGCTGTCGCGTCCGGAATTGTCGGAGCGGATATTGGCGCTGCAGTTCCTGTTGGCCGTTACCTCGCTGTGGTGCCTGCCGACCGCGGCGTTGCTGGCGGAACGCGACTCCCTGTTGGGCGATCTGTCGCTGGCCAACGCCCAACTGAAGGCGGACAGCGACATCAAATCCGACCTGGTGATCGGCTTGCGTCGGCGCCTGTCGATCGCCGAGGAAAAGGAGCGGCTGCGCCTGTCGCACGAGCTTCACGATCAGGCCGGACAAGCCGTCGTCGCCGCCATCCTGGAACTGAACGAGATCGATGCGCTGGTGCTCGGCCCGGCGCGCGACCGCTTGCATCTGGTGCGCAAGAGGATGGAGGAACTGGGCAAGACGCTGCATCGCATTGCCTGGGAATTGCGGCCGCCCTCGATCGACGAACTAGGCCTGCGCAAGGCGGTGGCGAGCTACATCGCCGATTGGGGCGAGCGGTGCGGCACCGAGGTCGATCTTCACTGCGACGATCCGGACCTTGACGCGGTGCCGGGCGAAATCGGAACGGCGATTTATCGCGTCGTCCAGGAAGGGCTTACCAATATCGTCAAGCACGCCCGGCATCCTGCCGATGTCAGCGTCGTCATCCGGCGCGTCGGCACGACCTTGCAGGTCATTATCGAGGACAATGGCTGCGGCTTCGACGTCGGCGCCATGACGGCGAAGGCCGGCGGCTACCGCAGCCTCGGCCTCGACGGCATGCGCGAGCGGCTGTTGCTGATCGGCGGAACGCTGGAGATCGAGTTGGCGGCCGGCGCCGGCACCACCATCTTCGCCCGCATCGCGCTCGACGCCGCGAGATCGGCGGCATGAGCGGAAAAATTCGCATCGTGCTGGCCGATGATCATCCGATCGTGCTCGACGGCCTGCGCAACCTGATCCGGGCGGAAGCGGATTTCGAGCTGATCGGCGAGGCCGCCAGCGGCCTCGCCGCATTGAAGGTCATTCGCGACCAGCGTCCGCATGTCGCGGTTCTCGACATCTCGATGCCCGAACTGAACGGCATCGTGCTGAGCCGCCGGCTTGCCGGCGAAATGCCGGACTTGCGGCTTCTGGTCCTGACCCTGCACGAAGATCGCGCCTACTTGAACCAGGCTCTGGAAGCCGGCGTGCGGGGTTATGTTCTCAAGCGATCGGCCGTGGAAAACCTGGTGCAGGCCATTCGCGCCGTGATGGTCGGCGGACTCTATATCGATCCGGCGATCGTCGGCCGGGTGTTCGACGGCAGACGTGCCAGCAAGAGGCTGGCGAAAAACGGCGTGTCGCCGTCATTGACCGACCGCGAGGCCGAGGTACTGAAAATGGCCGCGCTGGGCTTTACCAACAAGGAAATCGCCCTGCGGCTCGACGTCGGCGTCAAATCGATCGAGACCTACAAGGCGCGCGGCCTGGACAAGCTCGGGCTCAAGACCCGCGCCGAATTGGTGCGGTACGCCTCCGGCCAGGGCTGGCTGGACTTCTAGCCATGACCCGGAAAAGCGGAAACCGGTTTTCCGAAAGGATCCTGCTCAATCGAAATGCCAGAGCGGCAATCGATTCAATCTGAACGATGGCGCTCTGGCGCCGTGCCGTTGGTATCGTTTTGGTTAAGATGTCAGGCAATCTCTGACGGGGTTGCCACGTATTTGCGCACCGCCGCGAGGTTGAGGTGCGGTATGGTGTCGGCCCCGGTGGTTGTTGTTTGACGACGGCGTTCGTTGCACAACCGGCGGGCTGGAGCCGGTGGGGACATGCAAACTGACCGTCCGCCCGTAAGCGGGCTGTCGTCACCGCTCGACTTTTCATTGCTCAGCTTCCTGATCGTCGACGACCAGCCCTTCACCCGCCGCATCGTCCGCTCGATCCTGCACGGCTTCGGCAGCCGCGAAGTCTACGAGTCCGCGAGCGGCGCCGAAGGTCTCGATCTGGTGCGGACGGTGATGCCAAGCATCATCATTACCGACCTGGTCATGCCGATGGTGGACGGCGGCAAATTCGTTGCCATGGTGAAGGCGCCCGATGCGCCGACCAGCAAGATTCCGATCATTGTGCTGTCCGGCTATCTGACCAAGACCGCAGCGCTCGCCGTGACCAGGCACGGCGCCGATGAATTGCTGGTCAAGCCGGTCTCGCCGAAGGCGCTGTACGGGCACATATCGCGGATCGCGCTGCGCAACCAGCTGGCGCAGCCGCCGCTGGCGTTCCTGTCAAATCAAAAACGTCGCGGCGGCCCGGAACGAAAGAACTCCGACGAAGTGACGTTGCTCTAGGGTGGCCGCCGATCGGCGTCCATCATGCCACGCTGTGCGTCACTTCTTCGGGCGGCGCATGTTCGTCCTGCGAGCGCTGCAGAACCGGCTTTTGCGCCCGCGTCAGGTTGTAGGCGCTGTTGATTAGGGCGAGATGCGAGAACGCCTGGGGGAAGTTACCGACCAGGCGTTTGAGGCGCGGATCGTATTCTTCGCTGAGCAGCCCGAGGTCGGTGCGCAGGTCGATGAGCCGGCGGAACAGCCGCTCGGCATCTTCGTAGCGGTCCTGCAGCGTATAGACGTCGACCAGCCAGAAGCTGCAGGCGAGAAAGGCGCCCTCGCCCGGCGGCAGCGCATCCTCGACCTCGGCGGTCGAGTAGCGCATGACGAAGCCGCCGTCGACGAGCCGGCGTTCGATCGCCGCCACGGTGCGCTCCATCCGCGGGTCGGAAACCGGCAGGAAGCCCACCGACGGTATCAGCAACAGGCTGGCGTCGAGCTGGTCGGAACCGTAGGCCTGCACGAAGTTGCCCTGCTTCTTGTTGTAGCCGTGTTCGCACACGTCGTCGCAAATCTCGTCGCGCAACGCGCGCCACGCCTCGAGCGGCCCCTCGAGACCGAACGTTTCCGCGCTTTTTATGCCGCGATCGAATGCCACCCAGGCCATGACCTTGGAATAGGTGAAGTGCTGCGGCGGGCCGCGCATCTCCCAGATGCCATGGTCGGGCAGGCGCCAGATATCCTTGAGATGTTCGAGAAACTTGACCTGGGCGTCCCAGCCCGATTCGTTGGTCGACAAACCGCAGCGCCGCGCCTGATGGTGCACGTCCATGATCTCGCCGAACACGTCGAGCTGCAGCTGGGTATGCGCCGCATTGCCGACCCGGACCGGCGCCGATTTCTCATAGCCGGGCAGCCAGTCCACGACCCATTCGGCGAGCCGCCGCTCGCCGCCGATGCCGTACATGATCTGAAGTTGATCGGGGCTGCCGGCGACCGCGCGCAACAGCCATTCGCGCCAGGCCTGCGCTTCCTCGTAGTAGCCGGCATGCATGGCGCCGAGCAGCGTCAGCGTGGCATCGCGCAGCCAGCAGAAGCGATAATCCCAGTTGCGCTCGCCGCCAAGCTGCTCCGGCAGCGAAGTGGTCGGTGCCGCGACGATGCCGCCGGTCGGCAGATAGGTCAGCGCCTTGAGCGTCAGCACCGAACGACGAACCGCCTCGGTCCACTCGCCGGCCGGCCGGCATTTCGCCGCCCAGTCCTTCCAGAACGTCTCGGTCGCCTGCAGCGCCGAGGTCGGATCGAGCGCCGGCGGCAGCGCCCTGTGCGAGCGCGCATAGCTCAGGACGAGCGGAATGGACTCGCCGCGGCTGATCTTGAACTCGCCGACGGTGGTCATGTCCCGGCCTGTGAGATGCACCGGCGTGCGCAGCACCGCCATGTCGGGGCCGGCGATGGCCCGCAGCGTGCCGTCCTCGAGCTTGGTCACCCAGGGCACCACGGCGCCGTAGCCGAAGCGCAGGATGAGCTCGGTATGCATCACGACCGTGCCGCGCGTGCCGATCACCAGCCGCACGATCTCGGAATGCTCGCTGCGGAACGGCATGAAATCGACCAGCGTCGCCGCGCCGTCGCGGGTCTCGAAGTTGGTCTCGAGAATGAGCGTGTGCGGCCGGTAGCGCCGGGTAATCCGCGCCGCATCGCGCGGCGCGACCAGCCAGCGGCCGTGGTCGCGCGTGCCGAGCAGCGCGGCGAAGCAGGCCTCCGAGTCGAAACGCGGCCAGCACAGCCAGTCGATCGAGCCGTCGCGCGAAACCAGCGCCGCGCTCCGGCAGTCGCCGATCAACGCATAATCTTCAATTGGGCTGGACATGGTGCCAATGACGACTTGGAGGTGAGGACTTTGACGACAAAAAGACATTGCGGTCAGGTGAAATCGACGACGACCTTGATATCGGCCGGCTGCTGCTCGATCGATTGCGTCCATTGTTCGACCGGCACGCGGCGGGTGATCAGCCGGGCGAGCCAGTGTTGGTCGGCGCGTTGCAGCGCGGCGACGGCATCCTCATAATGCTTGCGGTTGGCGTTGACGGTGCCGAAAACGGCGTCGTTGTCGAGCACCATGGTGCGATTGAGACCGCCGACGTCGACGTCGAAAGCCTGGCCGGGCGCGGACACGCCGACCAGGCACACGATGCCGCCGGATGCGGTCCGGCCGAAGACGTCGCGCACCACGCTCGGCGCGCCGGTGCATTCCATCAAAATGTCCGGCTTCAGGCCGTCGAGATCGGTGAGATCGCCGCGATGAAAGGTGCCGCCCAGATCGCGCACGATCGCCTTCTTGTCCCCGCGTTCGTGATGATCGAGCACGTGAACATCGAGCCCGCGTTGCGCGCCAAGCAACGCGGCGAGCAGGCCGATCGAGCCGGCGCCGGTGACAAGCAGGGTCTTCGGCGCCCAGGCCCGCGAGCGGCCGCCGATGCGCTCGGTATGATCCCACGCCTTGGCGACGACGCTGGTCGGCTCGACCAAGACCCCGTTCATGCCCAGCGCCGGATCGAGCTTGATCAGAAAATCCGGCTCGATGCGGAAGAAATCCGAACCGTAGCCGTTGCGCTCCTTGATGCCGCGCTCGGTGTAACGGCCGTTGCGGCACATGTCCCATTCGCCGATGGCGCAGCACGGGCACGGCACCGGGTCGGGCCGCCGCACGATGCCGACCACGAGATCGCCGGCCTTGAAACCGCAATCGGCCGGCGCCTCCTGCACCTTGCCCAGCGACTCGTGGCCGATCACCAGCCGCTTCTCGCCCGGCGGCGCCCAGCCGTACGTCCCCGATATGATTTCACGGTCGGTCCCGCAAACGCCCAGCGCCAGGGCGCGCACCAGCACCGTCCCGTCCGAAACCGGCGGTTCCGGGATTTCATCGACGCGCGCCGAATTGGCCATGCCGGGCGCGACGGTGAGAGCACGCATCATGCTATTTCCGCGATTGTGACACTGGACGATGGGCGGACAGCTGCCGCCGCGAGTCCGGCCTGGCGCGCCATGGCGTGGACACCACTCATCTGCCCCAATGCCCCGACAAGAAAAAAGTTCCCTTCGCCGGAACCAAAAGCGATCTCGTTCGTTATATTGGTTCGCCGTGCGGCAATGCGGCGCAAATCCAGCCGGTCCCTCCGAGATTTTGTGATGGAATTCATCGGGCGCAAGCACTGGGCCATTGCCGAAGGATACATTCCTTCCGAAAGCTCGTTTTCCGATCCGGCTTTGGTCTCCCACGAGACCGCCTGCATCCTCAACGCCGGCGACGCCCCGGCGCAGGTGCGAATCACCGTGTTTTTCGCCGATCGCGAGCCAGTCGGCCCCTATCGCGTCGCCGTGGCGGCGCGGCGCACCTTGCATCTGCGTTTCAACGATCTGAGCGATCCCGCGCCGATTCCCCGCGACACCGACTATGCCTCGGTGTTCGAGTCCGACGTGCCGATCGTCGTGCAGCACACGCGGCTGGATTCGCGGCACGCCGAAGTGAGCCTGTTGTCGACGATCGCTTACGCCGAGACTTGAGCCGCGCGCGCCGCGTGCACTGCAAAAAGTCCTGCTGGATCTGCCGCGGTGCGGCAGCCGAAATTCCACATTTTTTCGCGGCGATAAATTTCATTCTGGAATCACGCGCCTGTCTGCTGCACCGCATTATGAATGGAACTAATCGCACCGTTAACAGTTATTCACCCGGCCAACGAGAGGGCGTTTCGTGAAAATCGTCGTTGTTTCCAATCGCGTAGCCCAGGCAAAGCCGGACGAGCCGATTTCCGGCGGGTTGGCGGCGGCGCTCATTCCCATGGTCAAGGAGTCCGGTGCGATTTGGGTCGGCTCCAGCGGCCATCCGGGCGATGCGACGCAAACCAAGGACTCGTTCGCCAAGATCGAAGCGCTCGGCGCCGGCGCGCTGGCGACGGTCGATATGCCGGCGAAGCACTATCTCGGCTACTATGAGGGCTTCGCCAATTCGGCGCTGTGGCCGGCGCTGCACTCGCGTCCCGATCTCATTTCGGTCACGGCCGATAACTACCGGTCTTATCGCGAGGTCAATGCCTTCATGGCCCGCGCGTTGTTGCGCTTCAGCAACCCGGACGCGGTATTCTGGGTTCAGGATTATCACTTTTTGACGTTGGGCGCCGAGTTGCGGCGGCTCGAGATCAGCCGTCCGATCGGTTTCTTCCTGCACACGCCATGGGCCGACCGACGCACCATGACGGCGGTGCCGCATCACGCCGACATCGTCCGCGAGATGCTCGCCTACGATCTGATCGGCTTCCAGACCGTCGAGGACCGGCAGAATTTCGAGGACTATCTGCGCTACGAGCTCGGCCTGTCGCCGGTCGACGGCACCATCGCCACCGAATGGGGCTGGACGCAGCTGGCGACGTTCCCGATCGGCATCGATGTCGACGAGTTCGCCACGCGCGCCGATACCGCCATGACCCGTCCGGAAGTGGCGCGTCTGCGCGCCAGCCTGCAGGGCGCCAAGCTGGTGTTCGGCGTCGATCGGCTCGACTATTCGAAAGGCTTGGCCAACCGCGTGCGCGCCTTCGACCGCATGTTGGAGCTGGAGCCGTCCTTGAAGCGCCGCGTATCGCTCCTGCAAGTCGCGGTGCCGACGCGCGGCAACATCCGCGCCTATCGCGAGCTCAAGGCCGAGCTCGCCGCCCTGGTCAGCGAAGTCAACGCCCATCACGGCGAAGTGGATTGGACGCCGATCCGCTATCTCAACAAAGGCTTTTCGCAGTTGACGCTGGCCGGCTTCTACCGCACCGCCCATGTCGGGCTCGTTACGCCGCTGCATGACGGCATGAATCTCGTCGCCAAGGAATACGTCGCCGCGCAGAACCCGTCCGATCCCGGCGTCCTCGTGCTCTCGGCGTTCGCTGGCGCGGCCCGCGAGCTCGATGCCGCGCTGCTGGTCAATCCGCACGATATCGACGGCATGGCGCGGCAAATCGCGATCGCGCTCGCCATGAGCATCGAGGAGCGCCGCGAGCGCTGGCAGAGCATGGTGATCAAGCTCAGGCGCGCCTCGGTGCAGAACTGGTTCTCCGATTTCCTGCGCACGCTGTCGGAAGTGCGCCGCGCCCCGGCGCTGCCCGCCAATTTCAACGAAGTGCTTGACCTCGCGGCACGGCGGACGGCGCAGCAAGGCTGACCGCCATAACCCGTTACGCGGCGCCGCGCGGCTTGCGGCCGAACTTTCGCGTCTTCGCCTTCACCGCGCGCATGCTGTCGCGGCCAGCCTGCTCGGCCGCCTCCTGAAGGGCATGGCGGATCTCGTCGCGCTTCTCATGGATCGAGGCGATCACCGGGCCGGCCGGGACGCCCAAGCCCACCAGCGCCGCCTCGGACAGTTGCAGGCTCGCCTCGATCGTCTCCGGCACGGCGTCGGTCGCGCCGAGTTGATAAAGATGCCGGGCGTGGCCGGCATCGCGGGCCCGCGCCACGATGATGATGTCGGGCCGCAGCGCGCGCACATGCTCGACGACGACGTCGATGAGGCCGTGGGCGTGGATGGTGACAATGACGCCGGCGGCTTTCGCCAGCCCGCAGATTTCGAGAAATTGCGGATCGGCGGCATCGCCGTAATACACGTCGTGGCCGTCGCGGCGGTCGCGGGTTACCGCATGGGCATCCAGGTCGGCCGCGATGTATGGGATGCCATGCTGCTTGAGGAGTTCGCACACGACCTTGCCGACGCGGCCGTAGCCGACGACGATGGCGTGGCCCTGCCCGCTGGCGCTGGGCCGGGCCGCCAGCTCGGCATCGACGGCGCGGTTCGCGCGCAGCCGTGATGCGAAGCGCCGACCGACGAAGGACAGCGCCGGCGTCAGCGCCATGGTCACCGAGGTGACGGCCAGCGTAAAGCTCGCCAGACGCGGATCGATCAGCTTGACGTCCGTCGCCATGCCGATGCCGACAAAGGCGAATTCGCCGCCCGGACCCAACAGCAGGCCGATCTCGATGGCGACCGGCCACGACAGCCGAAACACCTTGGCCAGCGGGATCAGAATGAGCGACTTGACGGCGATCAAGCCGACGACGCCGCCAAGAAGCCAGACCGGCTCGCGAATGATTTCGCGAAAATCGATATCCATGCCCACCGTGAAGAAGAACATGCCGAGCAACAGGCCCTTGAACGGCTCGACGGTGGCTTCGATCGCCTTGCGATATTCGGTCTCGGCGAGGAGAAGCCCGGCGACGAACGCGCCGAGCGCCATGGACAGGCCGGCCTGATTGGCGATCACGCCGGCGGCGACGATGACGAACAGCACCGCGGCGATAAAGACTTCGCCGGAGCGAACCGTCGCCACCAGCCGGAACAGCGGGCGCAGCAGCACGCGGCCGAACACCACGATCACCGTCACGGCGACCGCCGCCTGCAACAGCGCCGTGCCAAGGCTCGTCAGAACCGAGCTGCCGGACCCCGCCGCCAAGATCGAGACGAACATCAGAATCGGTATGACGGCGAGGTCCTGCGCCAGCAGAATGGAAAAGCTGGCGCGGCCGGCATTCGAGGTCAGGCGTTCCTGGTTGGACAGCAATTCGAGCACGATCGCCGTCGACGACAGCGACAGGCTGGTGCCGAGGATCACGGCATTCGGCGGCGTCTGCCCGGCCAGCATGGCGACCCCGGCCAGCACCGCGCTGGTGATCAGGACCTGAAGCCCGCCGAGGCCGAACACCAGCCGCCGCATCGCCAATAGCCGGGGCAGCGACAGTTCGAGGCCGATCAGAAACAACAGAAAGACGATGCCGAGCTCGGCAATGCCGGCGACATTTCTGGCGTCGGTGATGGTGAGCCAGGATAACAGCGGGTGGGTGCCGACCAGCGAGCCCAGTCCCAGCGGGCCAAAAACCGCGCCGGCGCCGAGATAGCCCAGCACCGGGCTGACGCCCCATCGCTGCAGGACCGGCACCACGATGCCCGCCGTGCCGAGCACGACCAGCGCGTCGCTGTAGGCGGCGGTGTCGATCGTCGAGACCAAGGCTTGCTCCTGCGCCGTGCCGGCACCTCAACCAGACTACGCCGAGATCGCGCTCCGTTGTATGCACAACGCCGCAACGGCGAATAGCGGGCATTGCCTACTGACCATCCGGCCCATAAGAAGCAAAAAGCCCCACGCGGAGCGAGTGCATGCCATGACCGAGATGATGACCGACACGACCGACATGACCATCAAGGCCATCCGCACCACGATGCTGCGCGTGCCGTGGCCGCAGACGCCGTGGCTCAAGGGCCATGCCTTCGGCGACGCCCGCAACATCCTGGTGCTCGACGTCGAGACCGCGGGCGGCATCGTCGGCATGGGCTATCTGCTGCTGTTCCGGCCCGGCATGCGCACCATTACGGCCTGCCTCCAAGAAACCGTGATCCCCCGCGTCATCGGCAAGGACGCCAGCGCGGTCGAGGCGATCTGGCAGGACCTGTGGCGCTCGAGCGTCACGTTCGGCCGCGGCGGCATTGCCACCATGGCGATGTCGCTGCTCGACATTGCGTTGTGGGACGCGCTGGGCAAGCGGGCGAAGCTGCCGCTGCATCGGCTGTGGGGACATTACCGCGCGCAGTTGCCGGCTTACGGCAGCGGCTGCTTCCGCGGCTCGGGCGGCGACGGCATGATCGCCAAGGCGCTGCACTACAAGGCGCGCGGCTACAAGGCCATCAAGATGCAGGTCGCCCATGGTCACGACCTCGCCACCGATCTCGATAACGTCAAACGCATGCGCGAGGCGGTCGGACCGGATATCGACATCATGATCGACGTCAACATGGGCTGGACCGCCGACGTCGCCATCCAGATGGGCCGGAAATTTCAGGACTACGACGTGTACTGGCTGGAAGAGCCGGTGGTGCCGGACGATTTCGCCGGCTACCTTCGCATCGCCGAGGCGCTCGACCTGCGCATCGTCGGCGGCGAGACGCATTTCACCCGCTTCGATCTCAAGCCGTTTTTCGAAAATCCGCGGCTGCCGATCCTGCAGCCCGACCCGATGCGCGGCGGCCTGACCGACCTGCGCAAGATCGCCGCCATCGCCGACACCTGGGGCATGACGATGGCGCCGCATCTGTTTCCGGAACTGAACGTGCAAATCCTGGCGTCGATCCCGAACGGGCTGTGGATCGAGGACATGGGGCTGTCGGACGATCTGTGGATCGATCCGGTGCCGGTTAAGAACGGCACGATCACGGCGCCGGAGCGGCCGGGCCACGGGCTCGCGTTCAAGCCGGCAGTCTTGCGCGACTGTGCGGTCAAGGAATGAGCCGGGCGAGCGGTTGCGCTCGCCCGGCAAAATCGCCCACAATCGCCGTAAAGCCGGCCGACCGGCCGACGCGCCGTTGGGGAACGCAAGGAGCCGCCGTGAAAGTCTGCATGTTCCATCTGATGCCGTATCGGGACCTGCCAGCCGATTTCGACCAGCGCTACAAGTCAGCCTTCATCGACCCGCTGTGGTTCGACGTCGCCGATTCCGACAAGGTCGGCCAGTATTACAACGCAACGCTCGACGAACTGTTGTTCGCGGCGAAGGCCGGCTTTCACGGCCTGTGCACCAACCAGCATCACCAGAACGTCTACGGCTTCATGGCCAATCCCAGCATCATGGGCGCGGTGCTGGCAAAGCAGACCAACGGCCAGAACGTCGCCATCATCCAGCTCGGCTCGACCCTGCCGTCGACGACGCCACCGACGCGCATCGCCGAGGAATACGCCATGCTCGACTGCATCAGCGGCGGCCGGCTGGTCGCCGGATTTCCCACCGGGCTGCCGAGCGACGCCACGATCTCGAACGCGGTCGTGCCGATCGAGCAGCGCGAACGCTTCCGCGAGGCGCTGGCCCTGGTGATCAAGGCCTGGTCGGCGCGCGACGTCTTTGCCTGGAACGGCAAGCACTATCAGCTCGGCATGGTCAATCTCTGGCCGCGGCCGATCCAGCAGCCGCACCCGCCGGTCTGGATTCCCGGCTCGGGGATTTCCTCGACCGCCGAATACGTGGTCGGCGAGGATCATTGCTTCTGCCATTTGAGCTATTACGGCGCCAAGAACGCCAAGTCGGTCAGCGAGCGTTATTGGGAGCTGGTGGCGCGCAAAGGCCGCGACGACAATCCCTATCGGTTCAGCTTTCTCCAGCTTATCGGCGTAGCCGAGACCGATGCCGAGGCCGAGGATCTCTATGCCGAGCACGCCGAATATTTCTTCCACAAGCTGCTCTACACGCCATCCTATTATCAGGCGATCCCGGGCTGCCTGGAATACGACGCGCTGGTGCAGGCGCTGCATCACAATCCGCGCGCCGACGTCAAGCTGCGCGAGCTCAAGGCCAAGGATTTCTATGAGCGCGGCTTCGTCGTGGTCGGCAGCCCGAAGACGGTGCGCGAGCAATTGCTCGACGGCATCAAGCAATTGCGCATGGGCCATCTGCTGGCGCTCCTGCATTTCGGCTCGATGCCGACGGAGCTGTGCAAGAACAACATCGACTTGTTCGCCCGCGAGGTGCTGCCGTATCTCGCCGACCAATGGGACGACCAGTACGAGGACCGCTGGTGGCCCGCTCGCCTCCGGACCAAGCAGGCCGCCCCCGCGCTTGCCGCCGCGTCCTAGTCCGGAGCGACAATCATGGCTTCTCCAGAGGTGCGCCGGCTCAAGCTTTGGCAGGAGCGGATCGAGACCGAAGTCGAGATCAGCGGCCGCGGCGCGCCGCTCGTCTATCTGCACGGGCCGTGGGGACTTGGCCCCGACCGCGCGTTCATTGCGCGACTGGCCGACGCCCACACGGTGTTCGCGCCGAAATTTCCGGGCACCAGCCGCGGCGACCCCGACGCGGTGCACGCGCTCGAGGGCTGGCACGACCTGACGGTCTATTGCGACGAATTGTTCGACAAGCTCGAACTCGACGCCCCGGCCGTTGTCGGGCATTCCTTCGGCGGCCTCCTTGGCGCCGAGTTCGCCGCCGCGGCGCCAGGCGCGGTCGGCAAGCTGGTGCTGATCGATCCGGTCGGCCTGTGGCGTGACGACCTGCCGGTAGCGAACTGGATGATCCTCAGCGACAGAACGCGCCGGCCATCGTTATTCGCCGCTCCCGAAGGCGAGGCGGCACAGCGCTTCTTCGACGTTCCCCGCGAGGAAGCCGAGCGCGTCGATACGCTGTCGCAATCGATCTGGGCGCAGGCCTGCACCGGCAAGTTCGTCTGGCCGATCGCCGATCGCGGGTTGAAAAGGCGGATTCACCGGGTCGCCGCGCCCACATTGATCATCTGGGGCGCCGCCGACCGCATCATCGCGCCGGCCTATGCGGACGAATTCGCCAGGCGCATCAAAAACTCGCGCGTCGCCATGATCGAGGCGGCAGGCCACCTGCCGCACCTGGAAAAGCCGCAGGACGTGGCGCGGCTGGCCCTTGAATTCCTCGGCTGACCGTCAGCGCGGCGGGCGCTTGCTGTTGAACCAGTCGATGGAGTTCACCGGCACGCCATTATACATGGAGGTCGTGCCGATCATCGCGACAGTGTCCTGGATCACCTTGTACATCCGCGGCGGCATGGCCTTGGCTTGAACCGCGCAAATGACGATCACCACAGTCGTTAACGAGAGCACCATCAACCGCGATGTCTTCGACATCGATCGCTCCATCGCTAAGGCGTGAATTTCCTCGACCTCTCGAATTTCCGACATGCACGACCATGCCGCGCCGAGCCGACGTCGGCTGTGACGCTCAACACACTATTTACCATTCCGGGAGCGGCTGGAGCCTGCCTTCCATCAAGGCGTTCTGCCGAATAAATGCCAGCGAATGGCCTTAATTGCGGCAAGTCAGACTGGCGTCTTGTAGCCTTTGTCGGTGAGTGTCGGCTCACCCGACGCGGTGTCACTGATGAGACCAGCCGATTTCAATTCCGGCATGCCCTTCTTGACGGTTTTCGCGCTGCCAACTCTCATATTCAGCTGGATCATCGGAATACCGGCACCGGGCAACCGGTTGAACGACTTGATCTTTTGAAAAACCTCTTGAGCTTCCCAACTGAGCCCATCGGTTTCAGCCATTTTTGCCTCGCTCCCACGTTCCAGAACGTCTTGGCGTATTGCCAGTGCCAAGAGAATTCGCTCGCTCGGTCGTCCTTGCCGTCGACCATCAGGATGAATGGATCGTCGCCAAAACTGCGGCAGCGATCGAACAGTATTTCAGGCCGTTAGGCCGGGGATTATCCTCACGCTGATCGGTGACCGATTTCTCGACAATCGCTCGGCCGTGAGCGCTTTGTTCAGCGTATCGTACGAGCCATGCTCATGTCGCCCATTCTCATCCATATAATGGAAGTTGTCATCGACCATGACTCTTAAAGCGGCGGCTCGTTGGCGCCTTTTGCGCCGCCTTGCGGCCGGGAGCGCAGCCGGACGACATTCGGCCGCTATCCGCACAAGAGCCTCGCGGAGGCGCGTAAAGAGGAGAAGGCCCTCGACCCTCAGTGTCGTCCTCGTGGTGATCACTTCATAAAATCATAAAAGTTCCCCACTGCATTTTTATTAAGCTGTTTACGATGGGCGATGTCGTTGCGACCCATATTAAGTCGCAGATTGCCGACCAAGCGGGCACTGTGACCAAAAATTGCGCGACCATTTCCAGACGATCTGGATTCGCCGGCGCGCCCGGGAACGTTTGATCGACGCGCCCGTTCACTCAGGACGAACAGAAACGGCGGTCTAGATGACGCGTCCAACTAAAACTCAAATCCGGGAGGTCTCGACGAAGCCAAGCGATGGCACGATGGCTGCCGACATCGCGAAATTATTGGGCTCGCAGCCGCCGACCGTGAACGATCTCGCTGCCGACCCGATGGTGCTTATGAGAATTGGAACGCTCATAACGCGAGCGGTGAACAACAAGCGAGCTCGCCGCGCCGCCTGAAATCTCGCCAGCCTCGATTACAGTCGTCCTCGCCTGCGCCAGAGGGAAACCGCACATGCCAAAATGCAGTTGCGCGCCCTTATGCGGCACGACCGAAGGCTCGCCCCGGGCAGCAGTCAACACGTTTCTTATGGTGTGTCCCGCCTGCGGCGATACCATGGAGCACAACCGAACAATTCCGAAGCTTGGAATTCGTCCGGAACTGCTGATTTTCGTCTGTCCTTATTGCAAAGAGACTGAAGCCATGAATATGAGAAGGATCGCATCGGGTCCGATCCAGAGTGGCCACTGAGCTATTTCGGTCCCATCTTCTCAGTCCGGCAAAGCCGCCCCCACTCGCGTTGGAGGTCTCGCGTCTTGCCCTCTCGCAGTGTTTCTAACGAGTGTTTCTAATGAGCCCAGGCAGGCTCAGGTTTGCGATGTCGCTTTATTGAGCCGACAACGTGAGCCATGGAGTCTTGTCGTTCGATCAATTCGGCGCATCGAATCCATCGCTCCGCCATGCCACGCCAGACCAACTTGTTATCAGCACTAGGACTGAACTTCGCCATAAGCTCGCATTCAGCGGCAAATCTGAGGAACCGTTCTGACGCGTCCATCGACCGACCTCCGTTTTCCATTGGACATCCGATCAGGCAAAACGCAAATCCCTCTAAGTAGTTCCGATCGAGACCGAACAAATTTTAGACTGACCAGTAATCCTACTGTGGACAACCGGGCTGCTTCTCGGTCACCGCTACGCCTTCAGAGAGAATGTCGGCGGCGGTATCGACGCCCGCGACTTACAATCTTGAATTCAAAGAGCGCTGCGAATCGAGGACCAGATGCAGTGCATGGCTTCTTCTCGCCGGGGCTCTTCGCATGGCTTTTCTCGAACAATCATGATTCTATTGGAGAGCCAAAACCGAGCGCCAGGACAGCTAAGTCATTGAAATATTGGTAGCGGAGGACGGATTTGAACCGCCGACACGCGGATTATGATTCCGCTGCTCTAACCAACTGAGCTACTCCGCCATCGCAAGGTGGCGCCGGCGGGAGCCTGATCCGTCGACCCGCCGGGCGAGATTTAGGGCAGTTCGCTCGACATTCCAAGGGGCTTCGACCGCGGCCGCGAAACACCGCCGGGAATGCCGCTTAGCCCCGCCCAAACCGGATCAGCGAAAAATGGCCCAGCGGCGGCATGGCGCGCCGTTCGACGATATGCACGCCGCCATGGCGCGCGGCCCAGAGCACCAAGCGCTGCCAGCGGAACTCCGGCTGCCAGCCAAGCCGGCGGGCGAGCGGTGCGAAGGCCCGCTCGCCCGCCGCGCGCAGGCCGGTCTCGGCGCCAAGATGGTTGACCAGAATGATCTCGCCGCCGGGCCTGAGCACCCGGGCGAACTCGTCGAGCGTCGCCTCGGCGTCGGGCACCACGGTGATGACATACTGCGCGACGACGACGTCGAACGCGGCATCCTGAAAGGCAAGATGCTGGGCGTCCATCACCGCGAGCCCGTCGATGTTGGTCAGCCGGTGCTCTTTGACGCGCGCCTTGGCCTTGCGCAGCATCGGCGCCGAGAGGTCGACGCCGGTGACGCGGTTGGTCCAGGCATAGTCGGGCAGCGACAGGCCGGTGCCGACGCCGACCTCGAGAATGCGACCGCCGATGCGCTCCGCCGCGGCGACCGACGCCTTGCGGCCGCGCTCGAACACCGCGCCGAACACGACGTCGTAAATCGGCGCCCAGCGCGCATAGGCCTTGGCCACCGCGTCCTTGTCGAGTTCCGCCCCCATTGCGTCTCGCCCGCCGCCTTCGACAAGTCTGCTGCTGAAACTTACTTCGCCGCGGCCATCGCCGCGTCCGCCGCCGGTCTTACGTCCGCCGCCGCAACCGTGCTCGCGATCATGCCGCCGCCGAGCACGCGGGCCTGGCCCTCGGCGGTATCGTAGAATGCGCAAGCCTGGCCGGGCGACACGCCGTCTTCGCCGCCGATCAACTCGACCTCGATGCCGCCGCCGGAGCCGGCGCGCAGCCAAGCCGGCTGCGGCCGCCGCGTCGAGCGGACTTTGACAAACACTTCGGGATGGCGCTCCAGCGCCTGTCCGATCGCGCCATCGCCGAGCCAATTGACTTCGCGCAACCGCATGCGGCTGGTGCGCAGCGCCTCGCGCGGGCCGACTACGACGCGGCGCGACGCCGCGTCGAGCCGCACCACGTAAAGCGGCGCGCCGGCGGCGATGCCGAGCCCGCGGCGCTGGCCGACGGTGAAGTGGATGATGCCGTCATGGTTGCCGAGCACGCGACCGTCGAGGTCGACGATTTCGCCGGGACCGGCGGCGCCCGGCCGCAATCGCTCGATGACTTTCGCGTAATGTCCGGTCGGCACGAAGCAGATATCCTGGCTGTCCTGCTTGTCGGCGACCGACAGTCCGAAGCGGCGCGCCAAGTCGCGGGTCTCCGCCTTGGTGCGGTCGCCGAGCGGGAAGCGCAGATGCTCGAGCTGCGCCGCGGTCGTGGCGAACAGGAAATAGCTCTGATCGCGCTCCGCCTCGCGCGCGCGATAGAGCGCGCGGCCGCCGCCGGGCAGCGCGCGGGAGGCGACATAATGGCCGGTGGCCAGAATCTCGGCGCCAAGCTCGCGCGCGGTCTCGAGCAGGTCGCGGAATTTTATCGACTGGTTGCATTCCACACACGGCACCGGCGTCTCGCCGGCCACGTAGCTCTCGGCGAAACGGTCGATCACCGCTTCCTTGAAGCGGCTCTCGTAGTCGAGCACGTAATGTGGAATGCCAATGCGCTCGGCCACCGCCCGGGCATCGTGAATGTCGCGGCCGGCGCAACAGGCGCCCTTGCGGTGGGTGGCGGCGCCGTGATCGTAGAGCTGCAGGGTGATGCCGACCACATCATAGCCGGCGTCGGCCAGCAACGCCGCCGTGACCGAGGAATCGACACCGCCCGACATCGCGACGACGACGCGGGTCTCGGACGGCCGTCCTTCGATATCGAGTATACTGCGCATGTCGGCTAGGGCCGCGCTCCCGGTTGCGGCCATTATTATAAGCGTCGGTTCGACGCTTCGCCATGGCCGGCCGGCGTTGCCGCCGGTCCGCCGCGGCCGGGCGGCGCGCGGCAAAATTTGCCGCCGCCGCGCAAAGGCTGCCGCCTCCGGCATCACCCGCAAAGGATTAAGCCGTTGAATTGACGCGATTTACCTAAGGCTCCCACGATGGCCCGCGGGTTGCAGGCAAGTCACCGCGTCAAAGCGATTTCGGAGGCCGCGCAGTGTCGAGTATCGCGTCACATGTTCATGCCAAGGCGGCCGCCACGATGGTGCAGTGGCAGCAGAATCCAGCGGCGACCCAAGGCGGTGACGCAGGGCCGTTCGCCGCCCTGCTCGATGCCGTCGCCTCGGCATCGACGCAGCAGATCGGGACCGATGGCAGCCCAGCGAACCCGGCTACGACCGATGCCACCCTCGGCACGACCACGCCCGCGGCTACGACAACGACCAGCGCCGGAGCGGCCTTAGCCGCAATCGACCGCGCTGACGGCATCGCCAATCGGGACGGCAGTGCGACGGGCGGCATCGCTGCCGGCACCCGCGCGGCGGCGGGCAACTTCGTGCCGAAGGGCAAATCCAACCTGGCGACGCTTGCAAAAAATCTGGCGGCCGCCGCAAAGGACAAAGTCGATCAGGCGGCGAACGCGACGAATGGTGCGCCGGCACAGGCTTCGGACAACGCCAACCCAGGCGTGACCGCGTCGGCGGCGTCGAACGCAATCCCGCATGACCCGAATTCGCCGGCCAAGAGCCCGCCCAACGGCGCACCCGCCGCGGCCGCGGCCGCCGGCTCGGCCAACGGCGCCGCACCCAAGGCGGCGGCCAATATTCAAAATACCGCGATCGCCCTGACCGGACTTGGCACGGTCACGGCCGATGACCGCTCCGCCCCCAGCGACGGCAGCGCGAGCGCCGCAGATAACGGCGCCGCCACGTCACCGGCAATCCAATCCGCGGCGCCACAGTCGGCTGCGATTGCAGCCATCATCGATGTCTCCGCCAGCCCCGCCAACGCCACGGCGCCAGGGACCAAAGCTGCTCCGCCAGACGCACCAATCGACGGATTGGGCAAGGCGCGGGCCAAGCCCACTTTGCCGACGGTCGGCGAGCGGACGCGGCCCCCCACGCGGCCCCCGCGCCGGCAAAGCCGGCGGCCCCGGGCAACGCCGTCAATGGCGCCGCCGCCGACAAGCACGGATCAGCCGACGGATCGCCGGCAACAACCGCGGCGCCGAGCACCGCCACGCCGCAGCAAAGCCAGACCGCCAGTGCGGCCGCGCCGGCACAACCCGATGGCAACGCCGCGACCAATGCCGGTCAGGCCGCGCCGCGGTCCGGCGTCGTCGCCGCGGCTGCATCCGCCGAACCGGCAGCGGCCCAATCGACCACGGCACGAACCGCATCGAACAGCGCGACGGCGAATGCCGCCGCGGCGAATTTCGGCTTTACCGCCGGCGCGGCGACGCCGTCCGCCGGCGCGGCGGCCCAGGTTGCAACCACCGCTTCGGGCGCCGTACCGGTCGCCGGCCTTGCCGTTGCGATCACGGCCCACGCCAAGGCCGGCTCCAACCAGTTCGATATCCGGCTCGACCCGCCCGAGCTCGGCCGCATCGATGTGCGCCTCGGCGTCGACCGCGACGGCCAGGTGACCTCGCACGTCACCGTCGACCGACCCGAAACGCTGCAGTTGCTGCAAAACCAGCAGCCGCATCTCGAACGCGCGCTGGAGCAGGCCGGATTGAAGACCGCCGACAACGGCCTGCAGTTCGCGCTGCGCGACCAGTCATTCACCGGGCAGCAGAACCCCAACAATGGCGGCGCGCCGACCAGCACCGCGCGCCTTGTCGTTCCTGATGCCGACCAGGCCCCGATCCAAACGACGCAGGCCTATTCCCGCATCGGACGCGGCAGCGGCGTCGACATCCGCGTGTAATCAGAGCTTGGTGTGAGGACGGATCATGACCACCGTGACCAACCCGACGACATCGCCGACCACGAGCACCTCGCAGACCGCCATCGGCGGGATGCAGACGCTGGCGGGCAACTTCGACACCTTTCTGCAGCTTTTGACCACGCAGCTGCAGAATCAGGATCCGCTCAGCCCGCTCGACACCAACCAGTTCACGCAGCAGCTCGTCGAATTCGCCTCGGTCGAGCAGCAGATCAACATGAACACCAATCTGCAAACTCTGATCTCGCTGCAGCAAACGTCCGACGCGACGGCGGCGATGCAATACCTCGGCGCCGACGTCACCATCAACAGCAACGCGGCGACGCTGTCGAACGCCACCAGCACGCCGGCCACCTGGAGCTTCTCGGCGCCATCGCCGGCAACGGCGGCGATCACCATCACCAGTTCGACCGGTCAGGTGGCCTATACGGGCACGACGTCGCTCACCGCCGGCAGCCAGACTTTCACCTGGAACGGCAAGGGCAACAACGGCGTCGCCTGGCCCGACGGCACCTACACCATGTCGGTCTCCGCGACCGGCGCCAACAATCAGCCGGTCACCGTCTCCACGCAGGTGGAAGGCATCGTCAGCGCGATCAATGTCAGCCAGAACCCGCCGACGGTCACCGTGGGCGGCCAGACCTACCCGATCAGCGCGATCACCGCGATCAATAACAAAAGCCCCGGCCAGGCCGTGGCCAACAGTCTGAGCCGCATCCTGTAAATCGACGATCCGGGCCGCTGCGCTTCGCTCATTCGACAATGACTGCCAATTGCGCGGTTTGCTTAGGTAAATTTTAAGCGGCCATGCGTATCGTCGCGACCTGTGGTGTTGTCGAGTTTGTGAGAGTAGCTATGACCGAACCCCATCGCCCGAGGGTCAAGTATGTCATCGGGCCGGACGGGTCCCCCCTGACGATCGCGGATCTGCCCGCGCCGGGGACCAAACGTTGGGTCATTCGCCGCAAGGCGGAAGTGGTCGCAGCGGTGCGCGGGGGCCTGCTGTCGTTGGAAGAGGCCTGCAGCCGTTACACGTTGACCGTCGAGGAATTTCTTTCCTGGCAATACTCGATCGATCAACACGGCCTCGCCGGCCTGCGCACGACCCGCATTCAACAGTACCGGCAGTAACGACCGCTTAAGCGATCTTACCAAATCGCCAACAGCCGGCCGCCTGGCCGGCGCTTGTCGTGCGGCATTGATTGCCGCCGCCATGTCCGCCGCACCGCGACGGTGCTGTGGCTTTCATGCCGCGCTCACGGTCCGAAACGCCGTCTTGATCCAAGTTCTGCACATTGCGACCGCGCATTAACCGGGCGCTAACCATCCACCGGGCAAATCTTGCCCACCGCGACGCACGGCGTCGCCCGGAGGAAGGGTGAAGCCCAGTGCAAGGTTTGGTCGAGTTCGTCAAAACGCTCGGCGCGCCACGGATCGCCGCCATGGGCGCCGTGACCATCGCGCTGATCGGCTTTTTCGCCTTCCTCATCATGCGGGTGACCGCGCCGCAGATGACGCCACTGTTCACCGACCTGCCGTTCGAAGACTCCGCCGCGATCGTGAAGGAGCTCGACCGCCAGGGAGTACCCTACGAGCTGCACGACGACGGCAATATCGTCATGGTGGCGAAGGACCGCGTCGCCAAGCTGCGCATGACGTTTGCCGAAAGCGGGCTGCCGAAAGGCGGCGGCGTCGGCTACGAGATCTTCGACAAGTCGGATGCGCTGGGCACGACCAGCTTCGTGCAGAACATCAATAATGTGCGCGCGCTCGAAGGCGAGCTGGCGCGCACCATTCGTTCGCTTGACCGCGTCCAGGATGCCCGCGTCCATCTGGTGATGCCCGACCGGCCGCTATTCTCGCGCGACAAGGTCGAGGCGACCGCATCGATCGTGCTCAAGGTGCGCGGCACGCTCGAGCCGCAGCAGGTCCGCGCCATCCGCCATCTGGCCGCCACCGCGGTCACCGGGCTCAAGCCGGAGCGGGTGTCGATCGTCGACGACCAGGGCCGCTTGCTGGCCGACGGCGCCGGCGACGACCCCAACGGCGGCGACGTCAGTTCCGACGAACGGCGGGCCGCGTTCGAAAAGCATCTGCGGGGCGAGGTCGAGGGCATCGTCACGTCGGTGGTCGGTCCCGGACACGCCCGCGTTCAGGTCGCCGCCGATTTCGACTTCAACCGGGTCACCCAGACGTCGGACAGGTACGATCCCGAGGGCCGGGTCGTGCGTTCAAGCCAAACCCGCGAAGAAACCTCCGCGACCAACGACAATCGCGAGAACCAGGTGACGGTCGGCAACGAAATACCGGGCGGCGGCCAGCGTCCGGCTGCCGACACCGCGGCGGCGCGCGACGAAAACAAGAAAACCGAAGAAATCGTCAATTACGAGATTTCCAAGACCACCAAGACCGAAGTCATCGAAGGCGGCCGCGTCAACCGCATCTCGGTCGCCGTCCTGGTCGACGGCACTTACGGCAAGAACGACAAGGGCGAAGTCACCTACCAGCCGCGCAGCAAAGAGGACATCGACCAGATCGCGGCGCTGGTGCGCTCGGCGATCGGCTTCGACCAAAAGCGCGGCGACCAGATCGAGGTCGTCAATCTGCGCTTCGCCGAAACGCCGGCCGCGCCGCTCGCCGCGCCGACCGGATGGCTGTCCGCGTTCCAGTTCACCAAAGACGACATCATGCGCGCCATCGAGATGGTGGTGATGGGACTCCTGGGCTTCGTCGTGCTGCTCATGGTGGTGCGGCCGCTGGTGCGCCGCATCATCACTCCCGACGAGCGCAGCCTGGCGGCGCTGCCGCCGGGCGCATCCGCGGCGGACGGCTTGCCGAGAGAAGCGGCGCTTCCCGCCGCCACGCCCCGCGAATTCAGCCAGTCCGGCCCGCCCGAACTGAGCCAGACCTCGAAAATGATCGATTTCGCCCAGGTGCAGGGCCAGGTCCACGCCCAATCGGTGCAGAAGGTCGGCGAGATCGCCGACAAGAATCCCAGCGAAACCGTTTCCATCATTCGTCAATGGCTGCATGAAACTGCGGCCGCGTGACCGAACAGCGCCATGCCCCCCGATAAGACCGCCGCCGACGCCGCGCAGAAGGAGATCACCAGCGCCCTGGCGAGCCTTGCCGGCCATGCAGGCGGGCCGATCAAGCGCCATCTCAAAGGCCCCGAACGCGCCGCCGTCCTGATGCTGGCGCTCGGCGAGCAGCACGGCGCCAAAATCTGGAACATGCTCGACGACGACGAACTGCGGCAGATTTCGGTCGTCATGTCGACCATCGGCACGATCGACGCCGCGGTGGTCGAGAACCTGCTGCTCGAATTCGTCTCGCGCATGTCGGCTTCGGGCGCCATCATGGGCAATTACGACGCCACCGAACGCCTGCTGCAGCAATACCTGCCGCCGGAACGCGTCGGCGTCATCATGGAAGAAATCCGCGGTCCCGCCGGCCGCAACATGTGGGAGAAGCTCTCCAACGTCCAGGAGGAGATGCTCGCCAACTATCTCAAGAACGAATATCCGCAGACCGTCGCCGTGGTGCTCTCCAAGATCGGGCCGGAGCACGCCGCGCGCGTGCTCGCCATCCTGCCCGAAGAACTGGCGCTCGACGTGGTCAACCGCATGCTGCGCATGGAGGCGGTGCAGAAGGAGGTGCTGGAGCGGGTCGAGCAGACGCTGCGCACCGAGTTCATGTCGAACCTGTCGCAGACCCGCCGCCGCGACGCCCACGAAGTCATGGCGGAAATCTTCAACAATTTCGACCGGCAGACCGAAACGCGCTTTCTCACCGCGCTCGAAGAAGACAACCGCGACAGCGCCGAACGCATCAAGACCCTGATGTTCACGTTCGACGATCTCACCAAGCTCGACGTCGCCTCGGCGCAGACGCTGATGCGCCACGTCGAAAAGGACAAGCTCGGGGTCGCGCTCAAGGGCGCCACCGAGCCGGTGCGCCAGTTCTTCCTGTCCAACATGTCGACGCGCGCCGCCAAGATGCTGATGGACGACATGGCGGCAATGGGTCCGGTGCGGCTGCGCGAGGTCGACGAAGCCCAGGCGCTGCTGGTCAATCTCGCCAAGGATCTCGCCGCCAAGGGCGAAATCGTCATCTCCAAGACCCGCGGCGAAGAAGAGCTGATCTACTAAGGGCGGATGCGAATGGGCGCGCCAGCGAAATTCATGTTCGACCTCGACTTCGCCGCCGGCGCCGACCGCCCGGCGGCGGAGCCGACGGTGACGCTGGCCGAGCACGCGGTGAAGCTCGCCGAGGCGGAAACCTCGGGCCATCGTCGCGGCTATGCCGACGCCCAAGCCGACGCCAAAGTCGAAGCCGACCGCCGCATGGCGGCGGCGCTGGAACACATCGCCGTCAATCTTAACAAGGCGAACGATGCGCTGGCGGCGATCGAGACACGGCTTGAATGCGAAGCCGTCGACGTCGCCGTCGCGGTGGCGAGGAAGCTCGCGCCGGCGCTGGTCGCCCGCGAACCGTTTGCCGAAATCGCCGCCCTGGCGGGCGAATGCTTCCGCGAACTGGTGTCGGCGCCGCATGTCGCGGTGCGGGTCAACGATGCGCTGTACGCCGTCGCGAAGGAGAAGCTCGAAGACATCATGCGCGTCAAGAGCTTTCAAGGCCGGCTGGTGGTGCTCGCCGAGCCGGACATTGCGGTCGGCGACTGCCGCGTCGAATGGGCCGACGGCGGCATCAACCGCGACAGCGCCGCGGCCGACGCCGCGATCGGCGCCGCGGTCACCAGCTATATCAGCGCGCGGCGCAACTTCGCCGGCGCCACCGACACGATGAGGAGAGCTGAGAATGAATGAAGATGCCAAGGTGCCGCTGCCCGATCTCGAGAAGGGCGGCGCGCCGGCCGACTTTTCGATCGCGCCTGATCCGGAGGGGCCGACGACCCGGGTCGCCGCCGACCTCGAGGCGGTATTCGACGTTCCGGTCCAGGTCTCCGCAGTGCTCGGACGGGCGCGCATGGAGATCGGCGATCTGCTCAAGCTCGGCCCCGGCACGGTGCTCGAACTCGACCGCAAGGTCGGCGAGGCGATCGATATTTATGTCAACAACCGCCTGGTCGCCCGTGGCGAAGTCGTCCTGGTCGAAGAAAAGCTCGGCATCACCATGACGGAAATCATCAAGGCCGAGAGGGCGTGATGTCGAGGAATGGGCGAATGGCGAGTAGCGAGCGGCGAATAAGGGTTTCGCCCGCTTCCCTATTCGCCATTCGCTATTCGCAATTCGCAACCGCCGCCGCTTCAGCGGATAAGGAATAAGAACATGCGCCTTTTGATCATCGGCACGCTCCACGGCCAGCTCACCACCGCGACCAAGCTGGCGATGGACAAGGGCGCGACCGTCACCCACGCGGCGGATTCAAACCAGGCGCTCGCCGTGCTGCGCTCGGGCCGTGGCGCCGACCTCCTGATGGTCGACGTCGCCATCGACATCCGCGACCTGGTGCGCCGATTGGAAATCGAGCACATCCACGCCCCGATCGTGGCTTGCGGCACCGCCACCGATGCGCGCGCCGCGGTCGCTGCGATCCATGCCGGCGCCAAGGAATACATCCCGCTGCCGCCCGACGCCGAATTGATCGCCGCGGTGCTGGCGGCGGTCGCCGACGATTCGCGCGAGCTGATCTATCGCGACGACGCCATGGCGCGCGTCGTCAAGCTCGCTCAGCAGATCGCGGGCAGCGACGCCTCGGTGCTGATCACCGGCGAATCCGGCACCGGCAAGGAGGTCTTGGCGCGCTACGTTCACGGCCGCTCGAGCCGCATCAACAAGCCGTTCATCTGCGTCAATTGCGCGGCGATTCCGGAGACGCTGCTCGAATCCGAGCTGTTCGGCCACGAGAAAGGCGCGTTCACCGGCGCCGTGGCCCGCCGCATCGGCAAGTTCGAGGAAGCCAATGGCGGCACGCTGCTGCTCGACGAAATCTCCGAGATGGAGGTGCGGCTGCAGGCCAAGCTGTTGCGCGCCATTCAGGAGCGCATGATCGATCGGGTCGGCGGCACCCGGCCGGTGCCGATCGATATCCGCATCATCGCGACGTCAAACCGCAATCTCGCCGAAGCGGTGCGCGAAGGCATCTTCCGCGAGGATCTGCTGTTCCGGCTCAATGTCGTGAACCTCAAAATCCCGCCGCTGCGCGAGCGGCCGGCCGACGTGATCGAGCTTGCGGATTATTTCGTGCGGAAATACGCCACCGCCAACGGCACGCCGGCGCGGCCGCTGTCGCCCGAAGCGCGGCGCACGCTGGCGGTCAATTACTGGCCGGGCAACGTGCGCGAGCTGGAAAACACCATGCATCGCGCCGTGCTGATGGCGAGCGGCGCCGAGATCGGGCCCGAGGCGATCCTCGCGCCGGACGGCGTGCGGCTCGATACCCAGCGCAGCGCGCCGTCGGTCGCGCACGCGGCGCTTGCCGCCGAGCAGGTCTCGCGCGCGCTGGTCGGCCGCACCGTGGCCGAAGTCGAGCGCGATCTGATCCTGGAGACGCTCAAGCACTGCCTGGGCAACCGCACCCACGCGGCCAATGTGCTTGGCATTTCCATCCGCACGCTGCGCAACAAGCTCAACGAATACGCCGCCGACGGCATGCCGGTGCCGCCACCCGGCGGCGGCGGCGAGCCGCGCGTCGCGGCTTAATCCATCACGTCGCGTCGCCGCCTTCGACCATGATGGTCTCGACCTCGCCGGCGCCGGCGCGGCGGAAGGCGGCGGCTTTGTCGTATTCGTCCGAGGCGAAGCAGGCGACGCCCTGCGCGAAAGTCGGAAATTCGATCACCACGAAGCGGTGAAATTTCGCCGGCCCCTCCATGATCTGGAATTTGCCGCCGCGAGCCAGGACCTTGCCGCCATATTTGGCGATGATCGCCGGCACCAGATCGGTGTATTTCTTGTATTCGACCGGATCGTTGATCTTCGAGCGTGCGACCCAATAGGCTGGCATGGATTTCCTCCGCGACACCGCGTCGTGCCCGCTTTCATGTTTGGCGATGATCGCCGGCACCAGATCGGTGTATTTCTTGTATTCGACCGGATCGTTGATCTTCGAGCGTGCGACCCAATAGGCTGGCATGGATTTCCTCCGCGACACCGCGTCGTGCCCGCGCTGGCCGCGGGGCGCCACGTCTTAATATGCGGGCCGGATCAAATCAAAGACGAGGCCGATCGGGACAGCCGCCGGCGCAGCGCCGCGAGAAACTCGGCCTTCGGCATCGGCTTGGCGAACAGATAGCCCTGGCCGATATCGCAGCCGAGGCCCTGCAGCTTATGGCTCTCGTGCACCGTCTCGATGCCCTCGGCCACGGTTTTCAGCTCGAACCGCTTGGCGAGCTCGACGATGGTCTCGCACAGACCGGCATTGACCTTGTCGATGTGGCAATTGGTGACATAGCTCCGGTCGATCTTGAGCTCGCCGAACGGCAATTGCCGCAGCCGCGCCAGCGACGAATAGCCGGCGCCGAAGTCGTCGAGCGCCAGCGTGCAATTGAGCTCGCGCAGCTCGGCGGCGATGGCGTTGGCGATCTTCAGATCGTGCAGGATCTCGTCCTCGGTGACCTCGAGAATGATGCCGGGCCAATAGTGCGCCGACGGCCGGTGCTCGCGCAGCATGCGGGCGATCGGCAGCTTGACGAAGGCCGACACCGGGACGTTGACCGATAATTTGACCGACGCGCCGTGCGCCGCGCAATCCTCGAAGTCGCGCAACGCCGTGAGGATGACGCGTTCGGTCAAGGCCAGCATGTCCTGCTCCTTGGCGCCGGGCAGGAATGCGCCGGGACTGAGCAGGCTGCCGTCCGGCCGTCGCGCCCGCACCAAACCCTCGGCGCCGACCAGGCGCTTCGTGCGCAGATCGACCTTGGGCTGGTACCAGAGCTCGAACCAATCGCGTTTGAGCACGTCGCCGAGCGTAATCCTGCCGTCGTCCGCTTCGGGCGCGGCGGTTTCCGCCTCGAACAGCTTGCGCAGCACTTGCAGCATGGCAATCGGCTACGACGCCGGCGCCCCTCGCCATTGGGTTGGCAACGTTCGCAGCGATTGTGACCGTCGCCTCGCACGGCAGCGTTAATGCGGGCGCTCCCGTATGGAATAGCGTTTGCCGCCGGCTAACGCGGCCGCGAGATTTTTCGGCAAATTGCCGGCGTTCGACTATTCCGCCGCGCGCCGCGCCGCGACGATCTGGTCGGCGGTGCGGCCGGTGAGCTCGGCCATGTGGTCGAACTTGAAGGTGAATGTGCCGGCGCCGGCGGTCGCCGAGCGAACCTCGACAATAAGATCGCCGATTTCCGCCTCCGGCATCTTGGCGCGCACCACGTCCCAGCCGTCCCAGCCGTCGCGGGTGTCGAAGCCGAGGATCTGGCCGCGGCGGCCGGACATCAGCGCATTGATCTTGGCCGTGGCTTCCGAGGGGCAGACGATCTCGACCAGATGGATCGGCTCGAGCAGCACCGGCTGGCACTGCGGCAGGCCTTCGACGATGCCGATGCGGCCGGCGGTGCGAAACGCCATGTCGGACGAATCCACCGTGTGATACGAGCCGTCGATCAGCGCAACATGCAGGTCGACCACCGGGAAACCCAGCGGCCCGTGCTTGAGCGCATCGATGACGCCTTCTTCGACCGATGGAATGTAGTTCCGCGGTACCACGCCGCCGGTGATCTTGTCCTCGAAGGAGAATCCGGCACCGCGCGGCATCGGCTTGATGTCGAGCACGACGTCGCCGTATTGGCCGTGGCCGCCGGACTGTTTCTTGTGGCGGCCGCGCTGCACCACGCCTTTGCGGATGGTTTCGCGGTAACCGACGCTCGGGGTGCGTCGCTCGATGGCGACGCCATAGCGGTCGCTCAGCCGCTCGGTGGCGACGCGCAGGTGCATTTCGCCCTGGCCCCACAGCACCACTTCGTGGGTCTCGGGATTGTGCACGATGGTGATCGACGGATCCTCCTCGGCGAGCTTGTTGAGCGCCTGGCCGAGCTTGACGTCGTCCTTGCGCTCCTTCGCCGAAATCGCGATCGCCAGCACCGGCGGATAGGCCTCGATCTTGGCGACCGGCGGATGGGCCTGCTTGCCTGCGGTCAGCGTGTCGCCGGTCTTGGCTTTGTCGAGCTTGGCGAAGCCGACGGTCTCGCCGAGCGCGGCGGGTCCGCGCTTCTCGGTGGTCTGGCCGACGAGCTTGAAGACGCCGGCGACACGGCCCGCTTCATCGTCGCCGGAGAGCAATGTCGTACCATCGCCGGCCTGACCGGCGAGCACGCGCGCGATCGACATTTTGCCGCCGTGGGTCGTGTTCAGCGTCTTGAGCACGTAGGCGACGGCGTCGCCGTTGGTTTTGACGTCGAGGCGCTTGGCGGTTTCGGCGATGCCCGGCGATTCGTGGCGCAACGCCTTGAGGAGCCGCAACACGCCGTTGGCGCGAATCGCGGTGCCCATCAGAACCGGGCAGACCAGGCCGTCGCGCAATTCACGGGTCAGATCGTCGAACACCTTGTCGCGCGGCGGCTGGATGTCTTCGAGCAACTGCTCCATCAGCTCGTCGTCGTGATCGGCCAGCGTCTCCAGCATGGAGAAGCGCGCGGTCTTTTCCAGATCGACGGCGTCGCCCGCGAGCGGCACGACCTCCGAGGCGGCGTGCTCCTTGTAGACAAAGGCCCGCTCCAGCGCGAGATCGACAAAACCCGAGATGATGTCGCCCGAGAAGGTCGGTATCTGCCGCAAGATCAATTTGGTGCGCGACGCCGGCTGCAACAGCTTGAGCACGTCGTGGACGGCGGCGTCGGCCTTGTCGAGCTTGTTGACGAACAGGACGCGGGGGATTTTTTGTTGCTCCAGCTCGCGCAGGATGAGCTGAAGCTGCGGCACTTTCTTCTCGTCCATCTCGCACACGACCACGGCGACGTCGATCGCCGGCAGCACCGCGCGCATGTCGTGGACGAACTCGACCGAGCCCGGACAATCGAGGAACGTGTAGGAGTCGCCCATGAAATTCGTGGTGGCGACCGCGAGCTCGACGCTCATGTGATGATGGCGGGCTTCCTTGCTGGCATCGCCGACGGTATTCCCGGCTTCGACGGTGCCTTGGCGCTGGATCACGCCGGAGCGGGCGAGGATGGCCTCGAGCAGCGTCGTCTTGCCGCTCTGGAAGGGTCCGACCAGCGCGACGCAACGCGGACCAGTCGCGCGCGTACCGTTGCCGCCGTTTGTTGCCATGTTCACCTCCCGCAGCGGGCGCCATTGACCCGCTCCCATACTGCCCCGCGAGCAGGGAGGCAGAAGCGGGCGAACTATCGTTTCAGGCGGCGGCGGGGCTGGTCAAGAGGTGTGATACGACCGCGACATCGCGCGCATGGCGCCGCGCCCGGCATGCCCGCGCCTAACCCGCATCGGCATGCCGCAACTCAGCGGGCGAGATGAAGCTCGAGCGAGCCGACGCCAGCGGCAATGTTGAGTCCGATCTGGCCCTGCACCGAGAGCGGCTGCAGCGCCACCGAGCGATTCGACCCGCCCACCAGCGCATTGGCGCCGAGCCCGGCCGCGATCGTCGCTTCCGCCGACGCGCCCACATAGGTGCCCGTCAGCATGCCGGCGTAGCGATTGGTGCCGGCGAACACCGCCCAGATGATGACGCCGCCGCCGGTCACGCCGACGTCGAGACCGACCCGCGTCATGGTCCCGGTATAGGCTTCGGGCGGCACGCCATCGGCCTTGAAATTACAATTGATATTGCGCTGCGACCCGACGATGAGCCCGATGCCGGACGACAGCGAGCACTCCAACGAGCCGACCTGCACGCGGTCGCGCTGCGCATCGGCAGGCGTCGCGAACATCGTTGCGAGTGTTGCAGCCGCGATGGCTGCCGCCGCAAAGGCCGTACGAAACATAGGCATTCTCCCCTACCCGGCCCGCTTTGGGCCCTCAAGCCGGGATTGTAGGCGAGAACGAAGCCGCCGTCTTCCGCCCAATTTGCACGGCGGCGGACAAGTGCGGACGCCGCCGCCCGAAACCGAACCCGGCCTACCGCAAATTCCCGCAAAAACGCTGGATGCGCGTACAGGCTTCCTCCAGCGCGCGGGTCGCGGTCGCATAGGAGATACGGAAGGCCGGGCCGACGCCGAATGGCGTGCCCTGCACCACCGCGACGCCTTCGGCTTCGAGCAGCTCGGTGACAAAATCCTGGTCGGTGGCGAGTTTCCTTCCGGTCGGCGCCGTCTTGCCCATGGTGCCGGCGCAGGACGGATAGACATAGAACGCGCCTTCCGGCTTCGGGCATTGAATGCCCCTGGCCTGATTGAGCATGGAGACGCAGAGGTCGCGGCGCTCCTTGAAGATCTTGTTGTGTTTGGCGATGAAATCCTGCGGCCCATCGAGCGCCTCGACCGCGGCCCATTGCGCCACCGCCGTCGGATTCGACGTCGACTGCGACTGAATCATCGCCATGGTCTGGATCAGCTTCTCGGGCCCGCCCGCATAGCCGATGCGCCAGCCGGTCATGCAATAGGCCTTCGATACGCCATTCACCGTGAGGGTGCGCTCGTACAGCCGCGGCTCGAGCTGCGCCGGCGAGAAGAACGCGAAGTCGTCATAGACCAGATGTTCGTACATGTCGTCGGCCATGACATGGACGTGCGGATGCCGCACCAGCACGTCGGTCACGGCTTTTAGCTCGGCGCGCGTATAGGCGGCGCCGGTCGGGTTCGACGGCGAGTTGAAGATGATCCACTTGGTGTTCGGCGTGATCGCCTTCTCCAGCGCCTCGGGCTTCATCTTGAAGCCGGTTTCCATGGTGGTCGTGACCGCAACCGGCTCGCCGCCGGCGAGCAGCACCATGTCCGGATAGCTCACCCAATAGGGCGCCGGGATGATCACCTCGTCGCCCGGATTGAGCGTTGCGAGCAGCGCGTTGAACAGCACCTGCTTGCCGCCGGTGCCGATGATGATCTGCGACGGCTTGTAGTCGAGCTCGTTCTCGCGCTTGAACTTGCGCGACACCGCGGCCTTGAGCTCGGCAATGCCGTCGACGGCGGTGTATTTCGACGCCTTGCCGTCACGGATCGCCTTGATCGCCGCCTCTTTGATGTTGTCCGGCGTGTCGAAATCCGGTTCGCCGGCGCCAAGCCCGATCACGTCGCGGCCGGCCGCCTTGAGTGCGCGCGCTTTGTCCGTGACGGCGATCGTCGCCGACGGTTGAATGCGCGAGACCCGGTCCGCGAGAAAGGCCATTTGCGTCCTCCTGCTGCCTCAAAGGCGGCTGCTTGGTAAAGCCCCGGTCGCGCACAGGCAAGCGCGAATTCCCGACCCATCCTCAAATCTCTGGCATTGGCTCTCTGGCATTGGCGCGAGGCGGCCGACGCCCGTCCGCAAACGCTCCATTAAGGCTCCGCTGGCCTAATTGCCCGCGGAAATCACCTTTCTCGCCGCGGATGGCTTCGAGCACGGTTTCGGGCCGTGGCAAAAGACCGCGCTCGGCGCGCTCTGGCTGGCGCCCCTTGTTCACCCGCAGCGTCGCGCAGGCGGCCTGATTCCGCTTGGCGTACCGGCAATGCTGGTTATATTTGTTTTGATTTTACGGCGCGCGTAACTTGGCTTGCCCTGGCCGATGGCTTTGGGAAAGACTCTTCCAAAATGACGCCGGGCGCGGACGGAGCTTCGCGCGGTCACGACATCGCCGCGTTCAAGTCGTAGCACCGCAAAGTTTCGACGTACCGCCGTAGGGCAGGCTTTGAGGAGCGGCGATGTACACGCTCTATTCGATGCAGCGATCGGGCAACAGTTACAAGGCGCGGCTCACGCTGGCGCAATTGGGCGTGCCGTATCGGCTGATCGAAATCGACATTCTCAAAGGCGAAAGCCACACGCCGGAATTCCTGACCAAAAATCCGAACGGCCAGGTGCCGCTTCTGGAGGTCGCACCGGGACGATATCTGGCCGAGTCCAACGCCATTCTCTGGTACATCGCCGGCGGCACGCTGTTGGCGCCTGACGACCGCATGGACCGCGCCGACGCCATGCAGTGGATGTTCTTCGAGCAGCACAGTCTTGAGCCGAATCTCGGCGCGGCGTATTTCTGGCTCACCCTGATCAAGGGCGGGCGCGATCTGCAGCAGCACGCCTTCGAGGATTGGATGGAGGAAGGCCATCGCGCGCTCGGCGTGATGGAGAAGCACCTCACACTGCACGACTTCTTTGCGGCAGATCGCTACACCATCGCCGATATCGCGCTGTACGCCTACACCCACGTGGCGCATCTGTGCGACTACGACCTGTCGGCATTTCCGGCGATCCGCGCCTGGCTCGCGCGCGTCGCCGCCGAGCCGGGCCATGTGACCATGGATTTCAATGCCACCGCCGCCGTGCCGGCGCTGTGAGCGCGACAACAAACCCGGTCACAATCGTTCCGCGCGGGCGCGCCGTTAACCTCTCATTAACCAAAACTCACGAAATTGCCCTTGTTCGTCAGTAGCTTCGCCGCAGTCTAGCCGAACCGGCGCCGGCATTCCGCAGCATTGTGGCGGCCTGCAGACTGATTCGCGGAAGACAGACTGATTCGCGGAAGGATGAAAGATTATGACTGAGCTGACCGGGATGGTCGGTTTTGCGTCGTCCATTCCTGAAAAGACATTATCGCGCCGGCGACGGCTTGGAATTGAACTGTTCGCCACCCTCGCGCTCGCCGTTTCGCTGATCGTTGCCGCCACCGCGGTGTCGATCGGAATGGCGCGCGCACAGGCGTGTCACGGGACGGCAAACGGCGTCACCCTGTCTACTCGACTTTGATGCCGGCGGCCTTGATGATCGGCCACCATTTGGCGATCTCGGCCTTCTGATAAGCCCCAAGCGCTTGCGGCGTCGTCTGCTCGGGCGGCGGCAGGTCGAGACCGATCTCGCTCACGCGCTGCCGGACGGCCGGATCCGCCATGGCCTGGCCGGCCGCCGCGTTGAGTTTGGCTATGGCATCCGGCGGCGTCCCCTTCGGCGCCCAGAACGCATTCCACACCGAGGCGTAAAGTCCCGGCATGCCGGCTTCGTCGACGGTCGCAATATCAGGCGCCGCGGCCATGCGGCTCTTGGCCGTGACCGCATAGGCTCTGATCTGCCCGCTCCGCACCAAGGGCAGAAAGCTGCCGGACGCCGTGCACATGAAGTCGATCTGCCCGGCCAGCATGTCCTGCATCGCCGGCGCGCCGCCGCGATAGGGCACGAATTGCCAGCGCGCGCCGATGCGCTGCTGCATCGAGAGGCCGCAGAGCTGCTGCATGGTGCCGACGTTGACGGTGCCTTGGGTGGCCTTGTCGGCGTTGGCTTTGAGCCAGGCGATGAGGTCCTTCAGATCCTTCGCCGGCACGGCATTCTTGGTGACGATCATGAACGGATACGACGGCAACAGCGCGATCGGTTCGAAATCCGTCACCACGTCGTATTGCAGCGGCAATTCCGCGCCGTTGAGCACATTGGTCTCGACGTTGCCGAGGACGAACGTGTAGCCGTCGGGCGCCGCGCGCGCGACGCGGCCGACCCCGATGCTGCCCGACGCTCCGCCGGCGTTCTCGACAATGACGGTCTGGCCGAGCGTCTGTTCCATGCGGTTGGCAAACAGCCGGCCGAGCGTGTCGGTGACGCCGCCGGCCGGAAACGGCACCACCAGCGTGATCACGCGCGACGGATAATCCGCGGCGCGCGCGGCGCCGAGCCAAGCCGTCAGCGCCGCAAGCGCGACTGCAATCAGTCTCGGCATCGCGTCCCCTGGTCCTCGCGCATGATCCGCAAAAAGCTTGCCCTCGGACTTGATCCGGGGGTGGCTGCCGGTTTTCCGAACCGAATCATGCGCCATCACAATCCAGTCAGTCGTTCGCCTTGATACCGGCTGTCTTGATGATCGGCCACCACTTGTCGAGTTCGGCCTTGTGGTAGGTGGCGAGCCCTTGCGGGTTCTGCTCGTCGGCCGGGAAGATGACCTGGCCGAGAGTTTCGATCTTGCCGCGCACCGCCGGCTCGGCCAGCGCCGTCCTGACCGCGGCATCGAGCCGCTCGACGACAGGCTTGGGCGTGCCTTTGGTAGTCCACAAGCCGTGCCAGAACGAGATGCTCAGTCCGGGCACGCCGGATTCGATCATGGTCGGCGTGCCGGGCGATTTCGGCCAGCGCTGCTCGCTCATCACCCCATAGGCCTTGTAGCGGCCGGCCTGCACATTGGCGAGAGTCGCCGAGGCTTCCAGGCAGGTCAGATCGATCTGGCCGCCGATCAAATCCTGCATCGCCGGCGCCGCGCCCCGATACGGCACGAACTGAAAGTGCGCGCCGATCTTCTGCGCGAAGAACAGGCCGCACAGATGGCCGGCGCTGCCGGCGCCCACGGTACCGAACGTCGTCGGCTCCGACCGCGCCTTCAGCCACGCGATCAGTTCGGGCGCGGTATTCGGCGGCAACGCGTTCTTGCCGAGAATCCACAGCGGCGAAGTGGCAAGCAGCGAGATCGGCTGCAGGTCGTTATAGATGTCGTAGTCGAGCGCGTAGATCGCCGGCGAGCCGACATGGCTGGTCCAGTTGCCGATGCCGATCGTGTAGCCGTCCGGATTGGCGTGGACGACGCGCCCGGTCGCGATCGTGCCGCTGGCGCCGCTGACCGTTTCGACGACGACGGTCTGGCCGAGCGTCGACTGCATCGCGTCCGCCACGATGCGCGCCAGCGTGTCGGTCGGACCGCCGGGCGGAAAGCCGACCATCATGGTGATCGGGTGCGACGGATAGGTCTGCGCCGACGCGCCGGCGGCTAGCACCGCACATGCGATCAGCGCGCCGACGAAACTGCCGACGAAACTGCATTGTTTCATGTCGATCCCCATATCGATTCCCATGCCGTTCCCCTCGTATCTCCCCATCCCGACGATGGCATGAGAGGGATCGGGCTAAAAGGTCAGAAGCACTGTCGCGATCAACCGCCGCGCGTTCGTGCTGCCCCTTGGGTCGTCGATTGACGCCTCCCATATGGGCCCTGTAACCATCCGCAATGTTCGAACTTTTCGAGCGATTCTTGACGCCGACCGCGGCGCCGGAACATCCGGAGCCGCCGCCCGGCCTGCTCGCCTTCCTGTGGCACTTTGCCCGGCAGGCCAAGTGGCTGTTCGCCGCGCTGTTCGTCATCGAATTGTTCGTCGCGCTGTCCGACAGCGCAGTGCCTTGGTTCATGGGTCGCGTCGTCACCATGGTGACCCGGACGCCGCCCGACCGGTTCCTGGCGCTGGGCTGGCCGTGGCTCGTCGGCATGGCGGTCGTCGTGCTGATCGTGCGGCCGACAGTGACGCTGACGCGCTATCTCATCACCAATCAGGCCATCGCCGCGCCGTTCACGGGCCTTATCCGCTGGCAGTCGCATTGGCACGTGGTGCGCCAGAGCTGGGCGTTCTTTCAGAACGATTTCGCCGGCCGCATCTCCAACCGCGTCATGCAGACCGGCCCGTCGGTACGCTCGACGTTGACCGCGACCATCACCACGGTCTGGTACATTGTGGTCTACGGCGCCTCCGCCATGGCGCTGACCGCCGCGGCGGATCGCTGGCTCGCGGTGCCGATCGTGCTCTGGTTTGCCGGTTACGCGGCGCTGCTCGTCTACTTCGTGCCGCGGATGCGCGAGCGCTCCAAGGTCTCCTCGGTCGCGCGCTCGACGCTGATGGGCCGCATCGTCGACAGCTACACCAACATCCTCACCGTCAAGCTGTTCGCCCGCGCCCGCGAAGAGGACCGCTATGTCCGCAACGCGGTCGACCGCCACATCGAGCTGTTCATCAAGTCGCAGCGCCTGCTCACCGTGTTCGGCGCGCTGCTCGACGTGCTCAATGCGCTGTTGATCGCCGGATCGGGCGGCATCGCGCTGTTGCTGTGGCGCTACGGCGCCGTGGACGTCGGCGCCATCGCCATGGTGCTGCCGCTGACGCTGCAGCTCACCAACATGTCGCGGCAGATCGCGATGCGCATCACCGAGATCTTCGAGGACGTCGGCGTCGTGCAGGAAGGCATGCTGACCATTGCCCAGCCGCTGCAACTGCCCGATCCCGCCGGCGCCCAGCCGCTGACCGTCCGCGACGGCGGCATCGAGTTCAAGAACGTCGATTTCGGCTACGGCCGCGCGGCCGGCGTCTTGCAGAATTTCAACCTGACAATTCGTCCCGGCGAGAAGATCGGCCTGGTCGGCCGCTCCGGCGCCGGCAAATCGACGGTGGTCAATCTGCTGCTGCGCTTCTTCGATCTCGAAGGCGGCGCGATCCTGATCGACGGCGTCGACATATCGCGTCTGACGCAGGAATTGCTGCGCGCGCAGATTTCCATGGTGACGCAGGATACCTCGCTGCTGCATCGCTCGATCCGCGCCAATATCCGCTACGGCCGGCCGGACGCCGGCGAGGACGAGGTGGTGCGCGCCGCCAAGCTCGCCCACGCCCACGAATTCATCCTTGATCTGGAGGATTGGAACGGCCGGCGCGGCTACGACGCCCATGTCGGCGAGCGCGGCGTGAAACTGTCCGGCGGCCAGCGCCAGCGCGTCGCCATCGCCCGCGTGATCCTCAAGGACGCCCCGATCCTGGTATTCGACGAGGCAACCTCCGCACTCGACAGCGAAGTCGAAGGCGCGATCCAGTCATCGCTCGGCACGCTGATGCAGGGCAAGACGGTGATCGCCATCGCGCACCGGCTCTCCACCATTGCCCGGATGGATCGCCTGGTGGTGCTCGAAGACGGCAGCATCGTCGAGCAAGGCACCCATCGCGAGCTCCTCGCCCATAACGGCCACTATGCCGCGCTGTGGCGCCATCAGGCCGGCGGCTTCCTCGACGCCGACGACATGCAGGCGGCGGAGTAGGCCCGCCGGCCACTGCCGGCGAAGGCAAGAGAAGCGGGCCGTGCTCACCCGGCTGTACCGGAGCGGCCTCACGCTCCGCATCATCTTTCCAGCCCCCAAAGTCGGCTCAATGCGCCCATCTCGTCGCGAATTTGGTGGAACGAATATGCCGATGTGTCATTTGACATAGAGGCAGGTCGGCCTGGGGCTGGAAATGGCGGTCATACTGATCGTGGAGGACGAGGATCAGGTCCGCGTCCTCGCGGAATCCTGCCTCCAGGAGCAGGGGCATCAGACTGTTTCGGCGGCGACGGCCGAGGAAGCCCTGGCGCTGCTGGACGTCACCGAGCGGATCGACCTCCTGTTTACCGATATCGGCCTGCACGGCGACATTCGCGCCGGGCTTGATTTGGCGAAGCAGGCGGTTGAGCGGCGGCCAAGCCTCAAAGTGCTGTACACCACCGGCCAAGGCATCACCCACGGCATGATGGCCCTGTTCGTTCCGGGCTCGGCGGCGCTGCCGAAGCCCTACACGGTCGATCAATTGCAAACGAGTCTGGCTCAGAATTTTGGTATCGAGTCGACGTCGTGCTGAGCAAAGCTTTTGTCTTGCCAGGCGTAACGTTGGCGCTTCAGGCGGCGAGCGTGGGCTCGTCGCGGTCGAGGGATTGCCGCGGCGCGTGCGGTTCCTGACCCGCGCTTGCCGCGGCCCGCGCGCGCGCGATAGGTTTGCGGCCCCAAGGCGCAACGGGCCAGGAGTAATGGGCCAGGAGTAACGGCCATCGATTTCGCCCTCTCGGAATTGCAGCAGTCGGTGCGTGCCGCGGTAGCGAAAATCTGCACGCGGTTCGACGACGATTATTGGCTCGAGCGCGACCGCGACGGCCAATTCCCCGCGGAGTTTCATCGCACGCTGGCCGCCGACGGCTGGCTCGGCGTCTGCATCCCCGAAGCCTATGGCGGCTCGGGTCTCGGCATCGCCGAAGCCGCCGTGATGATGGAAGCGATCACGTCCTCGGGCGCCGGGCTGTCCGGGGCCTCGGCCGTGCACATGAATATTTTCGGGCTCAATCCGGTCGTGGTCTACGGCAGCGAGGAGCAGAAGCGCCGCATGCTGCCGCCGGTCGCCGCCGGCAAGGAAAAGGCCTGCTTCGCCGTGACCGAGCCGGATGCCGGCCTGGAAACCGCGAAGCTGAAGACTCGCGCCGAACGCCGCGGCGACCGTTATGTGCTCAACGGCGCCAAGGTCTGGATCTCCACCGCACAGGTCGCGGACAAGATGTTGATCCTGGCCCGCACCGCGCCGATCGAAGAGGGCCGCAAGCCGACCGACGGCTTGAGCTTGTTCTATGCCACGCTCGACCGCCGCGCCGTCGAGGTGCGCGAGATCGAGAAAATGGGTCGCAAAGCGGTCGACTCCAATACGCTGTTCATCGACGGGCTGGAAGTCCCGGCGGAGGATCGGATCGGCGAGGAAGGCCGCGGTTTCGAATACATTCTGCACGGCCTCAATCCGGAGCGCGTCCTGGTCGCCGCCGAGGCGATCGGGCTCGGCCGTGCCGCGCTGCGGCGGGCGACGGCCTACGCCAAGGAGCGCATCGTGTTTGGCCGGCCGATCGGGAAAAACCAGGCCATCCAGCATCCGCTGGCGCAATGCTGGATGGAATTGGAGGCCGCCGACCTGATGATGCAGAAGGCCGCCTGGCAATACGACCAGGGCCTATCCTGCGGGCCGGCGGCAAACGCCGCGAAATATTTGGCCGCCGAAGCCGGCTTCAAAGCCTGCCAAACCGCGATCGCGACCCACGGCGGTAATGGCTATGCCAAGGAATATCACGTCGAGCGCTATTTCCGGGAGATCATGATCCCAAAGTTGGCACCGGTCTCGCCGCAACTCATCCTGTGTTTCATCGCCGAGCGCGTTCTCGGCCTGCCGAAATCATACTGACGATCCGGGTGTCGTGAGCGCGGAGCTGAAAGCCGTGTCAGAGCGGCCCGCGGAAGACGAAGAAGGCGCCGCCGGCGATCATGGCAAATCCGATCACCTGGTTCCAGGTGATCGCTTGGTGCAGATAGACCACGGAGAACACGCCGAACACGGACAGCGTGATTACCTCCTGGATGGTCTTGAGCTGGGCCGCCGAATAGGCGGCGCTGCCGTAACGGTTTGCCGGCACCGCCAGGCAGTATTCAAAGAACGCGAGCCCCCAGCTGATCAGGATGACCTGCCAAAGCGGCACCTCCTTGAAGCGCAGATGCCAATACCAGGCAGTCGTCATGAAGGCGTTCGAACCGATCAGCAGCACGATCGGAAACACATAAGGAGAAATCATCAGCGCTGGCATCGAGAACCTGCTTGCTCAATCCCTGTGACGACGGCGGGTGGGCCTGATCCGACCGCCCCCAGCCAACGATTGACGGTTTTCGCCGTTCCAGGCGATGCCGACAAGGACGACGCCGACCGCGCCGCTTTCATCGGGCGCCGGCTGCCAATGAGACGCCCGGCTGCGGCGGACCGCCGCATGCCGGTCGCATTTCGCCGCTATCGCCTGCGTCATTGCGCCGGAGTGTTTTGCGCGAACGCCGAACCTGGAGCTTGCCCGATGCGCCGTTGCCCGCCCCGTTATCTTGCCGCCTCAACCTTCGCCATCGCCGCCCTGGCGGCCGCCGCGATGCTTGCGCCCGAGCGCGGCCTCGCCCAGCAAGGTCAGCCGCAACTGCTGCCGCTCAAGCCGCCGCCGGCGGCGCCCATCAAGCCCTTTGCGGCGGTCGCGGCGACCCCGCCCGGCCCGTACGGCGATCCGAGCTTCCAGGCCTTCCGTACGCAGCTCGCCGAAGTCGCCGCCCATAAGGACCGCGCCGCGCTCGCCAAATTGGTGGTGGCCCAGGGTTTCTTCTGGCTTCAGGACAAGGACCGCGCCGACCCGCACAAATCCGGCGTCGATAATCTCGCCAAGGCCATCGATCTCGGCGCCCAGGACGGCTCGGGCTGGGACACCGTGAGCGCCTTTGCCAGCGATCCGACCGGGGCCGAATTGCCTGAGCATAAAGGCGTCATCTGCGCGCCGGCGGATCCGGCCATCGATCCGAAGGCATTCCAGGCGCTGGCCGAGGCGACACAGACCGATCCGTCGGAGTGGGGCTATCCGCTCAAGGACGGCATCGAGGTGCGCGCGGCGGCGCAGCCGAATGCGCCGGTCATCGAAAAGCTCGGCACCAATCTGGTGCGCGTCCTTCCCGATCAGTCGCCGCAGGACAATCCCAACCAGCCGGCGTTCCTTCACGTCGCGACGCCGTCCGGCAAATCCGGCTACATCGCCATGGACGCGATTGCGCCGCTCGGCGGCGACCAGATGTGCTACACTAAGGACGCTGGCGGCTGGAAAATTGCCGGCTATCTCGGCGGCGCGTCGCAGTGACGCGCTTTACCGCGATGACGTTTCGCGATGCGACGTATTGCCCGGCATCATGATACTACCCGGGACGCTGCCACGCCGCATCACGCATTCGGGTATTGAACGGGTGCGGCGTCTGGAACAAAATACGACCACGCAATGAACCGGGGCTAACGAGTGACATGAGAGGGTTTCTGACGTGGCTTGCGGCGGCAGCGCTTTGCACCGTCTCCGCGAGCGTGCCGGCGCAATCGCCGCGCGACAACTTCAGGCCGACGATGGAAGACGTCGCGCCGGGCATCGATCACGGCAATCTGGACGACAATCTTCCGGAGGAATTCCAGCGGCAGGCGGTGTTCTATCGGTCGCAGCAACCGCCCGGCACCATCATCATCGACACCCAGGAACGGCATCTCTACCTGATCGAGAGCCAGACGCGCGCCATGCGCTATGGCATCGGTGTCGGCCGCGTCGGCTTCACCTGGCAGGGCCTGTTGCAGATCACCCGCAAGGCCGAGTGGCCGGATTGGCACCCGCCGCCTGAAATGATCGAGCGCCAGCCCTATCTGCCGCGTTTCATGGCCGGCGGTCCCGGCAACCCGCTCGGCGCCCGCGCCATGTACCTCGGCAATACCGAGTACCGCATCCACGGCACCAACGCGCCCGAGACGATCGGGCAAGCGGTATCGTCCGGCTGTTTCCGGCTGGTCAATGACGACGTCGCCGACCTCTATGACCGGGTGCCGCTCGGCACCCACGTCATCGTGCGGCAGGATTAAAGGCGGTCCGCGTCCTAAAGGAGCGCCCGAAGGGCGCATCTCGAAGGATGCCCGCTCGGAGCGGGAATGGTTCGAGACGCGGCGCTGCGCGCCGCTCCTCGCCATGAGGGGTTGCTGATTCTCCGCTACTGCCGCCCCGCCATGCCGGAGACCGACTGCGCGGTCTGGCCGAACAGGATAGCGCGCTCTTCCGCGGTGCGGATGCCGCCTTGGCCGGGATTGATCTTCGGCGTCCATTCGTAAGCCTTGAGCACCGCCGGTCGCGCCTTGATCGCTTCGAACCAGCGCTTGAGGTGCGGGAAATCGGCGAGGTTCTGGCCCTGGCGCTCCCACGGCACGACCCATGGATAGCAGGCCATGTCGGCGACCGAATATTCGCCGGCGAGGTAATCATGCGCGGCGAGGCGCTTGTCCATCACGCCGTAGAGCCGATTGACCTCGTTGCGATAGCGGTCCATCGCGTATTGGATCTTGTCGGCCGCATAGTTGCTGAAATGATTGTTCTGGCCCGACATCGGGCCGAGACCGCCCATTTGCCAGAACAGCCATTCCAGGGCCGCGACGCGGCCGCGCAAATCCTTCGGAATGAACTTGCCGGTCTTGTCGGCGAGGTAGAGCAGGATGGCGCCGGACTCGAACACCGAAAGCGGCTTGCCGCCGTCGCCCGGTTCATGGTCGACGATGGCCGGGATGCGATTGTTCGGTGACACCGCCAGAAAGTCCGCCTTGAACTGCTCGCCTTTGCCGATGTTCACCGGAAGGATTTTGTACGGCAACCCGGCTTCCTCGAGAAAAATCGTGACTTTGTGGCCGTTCGGCGTGGTCCAGTAATGAACGTCGATCATGGATTGGCCTTTGCGTCTGGGGTGAAAGATGGATGGCGCAGTGAATGCCGGGTCAGTTTAGCCCATCGCCTGGCGGATATTTAACCCCTGCCCATGCCATTTGTGGCCTCCGTGTTTAGCAGTTCCGGCACCCCGGCGGCGTAACCGCCTTAGGCGACGACCAATACGCTTGTCGCCGCGGCTCGCCGCCGTTATGGGAAGAGCCAGGAGCCAGCCATGATCACCGAAATCGCGCAAATCGAGGTCAAGCCCGGCATGGAAGCGGAATTCGAGGCCGGCGTGAAAAACGCCGCGCCGGTTTTCCAGCGCGCCAAAGGCTGCCACGGCATGGACTTGCAGCGTTCGATCGAGAAACCGAGCCGCTACCGGCTGTTCGTCAAATGGGCAACCGTGGAGAACCACACGAAAGATTTCCGCGGCTCGCCCGACTTCCAGGAGTGGCGAAAATTCGTCGCTCATTGCTTCGCGTCGCCGCCCGAAGTCGAGCACGTCGCCCACGTGGTGCATGGATTTTAGAAACCGTAGGGGCGGCCCTCGTGGCCGCCCTCTCGTCAATGGCGCCCACGAGGGGCGCGCCCCTCCAGCCGTCTAGGCCTGTACTGTTTGCTGCACGTTGGCGATGCGATCCGGCACGCCGAACTCGCGGCGGCAGACTTCGGCGAGCGTCGCGATTCCGGTTCGGATGGCTTCGTGCGAAGCATTGGCAAAGCACAGCCGGGTGCGGCTTTTGCCGTACGCCTTGTCGGTGGTCCACTCCGGGCCCGGATTGATGGCGACGCCGGCCGCAAGCGCGGGCGCGAACAATTTCAGCGTATCGATCTGGTCGGGCAGCTTGACCCAGAGGAAAATGCCGCCCTTCGGATCGTCGAATTCGGCCGCGGTGCCGAACTGCTCGTTAAGCGCATCCATCAGCGTTTCGAGCTTCTTGCGCAGGCCGCGGGTCAGCGCCGGCACGTGGGCGTCGAAATGGGCCGGGCAGAATTCGCCCAACACCATCTGCTCAAGCGCGCCGGACCCGGCGTCGCTCTTGATCGCCAGCATGCGCGCCAGCAGGTCCCACGCCGCGACGATGTAGCCGACGCGCAACGCCGGCGCGATCGACTTGGAGAACGAGCCGATGTGGATGACGCCGCCATGCCGGCTCATGGCGTGCAGCGCCGGCGGCCGCCGGCCGTCCCAGATCAGGTCGGCGTAGCAATCGTCCTCGAAGATCGGCACGCCGTGCCGCTCGGCAAGACGCAGCAGTTCGACCCGGCGCGCCTCGCTCAGGATGGTGCCGGTCGGATTCTGCACGGTCGGGATGGTGTAGATATATTTCGGCCGCACGCCGCGGCGCTTGAGGTCGTCGAGCGCGGCGGCGAGCGCGTCCATGCGCATGCCCCCGCCGTCGAGCGGAATGCCGACGGCATTGACGCCGAGCCGTTGCAGCCGGGTCAGCGCACCCTGGTAGGATTCCTGCTCGATGATCACGGTATCGCCGCGCGACAGCAGGATGCCGTTGACCAGATCGAGCGCCTGCAGCGAGCCCGACGTGATCAGGATCTCGTCGGCGGCGCCGGCAATGCCGGCGGTGCGCTTGAGCTTTTGCGCCAGAAACTCGCGCAGCGGCCGGTAGCCGAGCGGGCCGCTTTCAAGCCCGTAGGTCGCCAGCGTCCGGCCCTCGCGCGCCAGCACATCGGTCGCCGCCTTGACCAGCGCATCGAGCGGAACCTGGTCGGCGTCGTTGTGGCCGCCGGTGAAATTGTACGTGGCGAAGCCGGTCCATTTGGCCGCCGGCGGCGGCAAGCCAGGCGCCAGCAGCGGCGCGAAGTCGAGGGCGGCCATGGACGGTTCTTCCCTGTGGTTTGCTGAGCGTCTCTGGGCGGAATGCTAGAACAGCCCCGCTTTCCTCGCCACCGGACTCGACCCATATTGTGGCCATGGCGTCGAAACCGCGCGATCCCGCAAAGCATTCGAAAAAAGACCCGGCCAAGCCGACCCGTGCCAAGGCGGCGCGGCCGGACATGCCGGTGCTCGACCCCAGGCTTGCCGACCTGCTCAATCCCGGGATCGGCCAGGGCCGCGCCGGCATGGGGTCGCAGACCGGGATCGAAAGAGATCCGACCCCCGCAGGGGGGCAGGGCAAACAGGAGGGTCCACCGGGAACGCGCGGTGCGCAGACGCGTGCGCAAGGCGCGGCTTCGCCGGCGCGTCGCCCGCCGATCCCCATCCCCGACCGCGCGCCCGAGCGCGCCCCGGGTGAGGGAGGAGAAAACCAGGGCCTACAGCCACCCTCTGACAATTCCTGGGATCGCCGCGCCGATTTCGCCAATGCGCATCGGGCGCGCGCGTCCGTCGCGCGCGGCTTCGGCGAGGCGCCGCAACAGGGCTATGTGGGCAAAGCGGCGGTGCCGCCCGGCGAGCTCGATCCCGATCTGGCCCGCGCTCTCGGCATCGACGAGCCGGAAGCCGGCGCCGCGGACGATGCGCGCAACGTGATCACGCCCGACATGGGGCGCGCTCATTTGCGGCTGGCGCGAAAAGCGCCGGCGGACATTGGCACGGTGGCCGGTCTGGCCAGCCAGCAATCGCTCGACCGTTTGCTGCGCGAAGGCCGCGACGAATTCCGCAGCCAACAATTGTGGACGCCGCACCGGCCGCCGCGGCCGGACAAGTCCGAGGGCGGCCGCCCGCTCGTCATCAAGTCCGACTTCGATCCGAAGGGCGACCAGCCGCAGGCCATCGCCGACCTGGTCGAGGGCGTGCGCCGCAACGACCGCAGCCAGGTGCTGCTCGGCGTCACCGGCTCCGGCAAGACCTTCACCATGGCGAAGGTGATCGAGCAGACCCAGCGCCCTGCTCTCATTCTGGCTCCGAACAAGACGCTGGCGGCGCAGCTCTACGGCGAGTTCAGGAATTTCTTCCCCGACAACGCCGTCGAGTATTTCGTCTCGTACTACGACTACTACCAGCCGGAAGCCTATATCCCGCGCACCGACACCTATATCGAGAAGGATTCCTCGATCAACGAGCAGATCGACCGCATGCGCCACGCCGCGACGCGGTCGCTGCTGGAGCGCGACGACGTCATCATCGTCGCCTCGGTATCGTGCATTTACGGTATCGGATCGGTCGAGACCTATTCGGCGATGACCTTCACCATCAAGCGCGGCGAGCGGCTGAACCAGCGCCAGCTTTTGGCCGACCTGGTGGCGCTGCAATACAAACGCACCGCCGCCGATTTCCATCGCGGCTCGTTCCGGGTGCGCGGCGACGCCATCGAGATTTTCCCGGCGCACTACGAGGACCGCGCCTGGCGCGTGTCGCTGTTCGGCGACGAGGTGGAATCGATCCACGAATTCGATCCGCTCACCGGGCAGAAAACCGACGAGCTGGAATTCGTCAAGATCTACGCCAATTCGCACTACGTCACGCCGCGGCCGACGCTGTTGCAGGCGATCTCCGGCATCAAGCTCGAAATGCGGCAGCGGCTCGAGCAGCTCAACGCCGCCGGCCGGCTGCTTGAAGCGCAGCGGCTGGAACAGCGCACGTTGTATGACCTGGAAATGATGGAAGCGACCGGCGCCTGCGCCGGCATCGAGAACTATTCCCGCTATCTCACCGGCCGCAAGCCCGGCGAGCCGCCGCCGACCTTGTTCGAATACGTGCCCGACAACGCGCTGGTGTTCGTCGACGAGAGCCACGTCACGGTGCCGCAGCTCGGCGGCATGTATCGCGGCGACTTCCGCCGCAAGGCGACGCTGGCCGAATACGGCTTCCGCCTGCCCTCCTGCATGGACAACCGGCCGCTGCGCTTCGAGGAATGGGACGCGATGCGGCCGCAGACGATGTGCGTCTCGGCGACGCCGGGGCCGTGGGAGGTCAACGAAGCCGGCGGCGTGTTCGCCGAGCAGGTGATCCGCCCCACCGGCCTGATCGACCCGCCGGTCGACGTGCGCCCGGCGCGTACGCAGGTCGACGACCTCGTCGGCGAGGTGCGCGCGGTGGCGCAGCAAGGCTACCGGGCGTTGGTCACCGTGCTGACCAAGCGCATGGCCGAAGACTTGACCGAATACCTGCACGAGCAAGGCATTCGCGTGCGCTACATGCATTCCGACATCGATACCATCGAGCGCATAGAGATTATCCGCGACCTCCGGCTTGGCGCCTTCGATGCGCTGGTCGGCATCAATCTCTTACGCGAGGGCCTCGATATTCCGGAATGCGCGCTGGTCGCCATTCTGGATGCCGATAAAGAGGGCTTTTTGCGCAGCGAAACGTCAGCCTGGTGCAGACCATCGGCCGCGCCGCGCGCAACATCGACGGCCGCGTCATTCTCTATGCCGACAGCGTCACCGGCTCGATGGAGCGCGCCATGGCCGAGACCAGCCGGCGCCGCGAGAAGCAGGAGGCCTACAACATCGCCAACGGCATCACGCCGGAGAGCGTGCGCAAGGGCATCGGCGACATCCTCAACAGCGTGTACGAGCGCGACCACGTGCTGATCGCCGCCGGCGCGGGCGACAGCGGCGAGTTCGGCGAGGCCGCCACCATCGGCCACAATTTCGAGGCGGTGCTCGCCGACCTCGAGGCGCGCATGCGCGCCGCCGCCGCCGATCTCGACTTCGAGGAGGCGGCGCGACTGCGCGACGAGATCAAGCGGCTGCGCGCCACCGAGCTCGCCGTCACCGACGATCCCACCGCCAAGTTCTTACCCTCCCCTGCAGGGGGAGGGTCGCCACGCCGCAGCGCACAGCGCGCAGGCGGGCGGGGTGGGGTAAGCAAGGTCCACAAGCCCGCGCTCGACGAAATGGGCATCGCGCTCCATCACGAAGTGGCGCCGCATCGCGCCGGGACACGCGGACCAAAGCGCGGCGCGCCGCGCCAGCCCAATCTCGACGAAATGGGGCCGGGCATCGAATCGATTCCGGCGAAGCGGCCAGAGCCGGGGAGCGGCGACGACGCGACGGCGACGCGAGGAAATTCCGGCCCGCGCTCGACGCTGGGCCGGCCCGGCATGCACGGCGGCTGGAAGCCACGGCGCCGCTAGACGCCCGATTCCAGGGGGAGCAGCATGGTTGCGGCAGGCTTTACGCCCTACGGCTGGCTGCACGGCGTCGCGCTCCTTGGCTGCGCGCTCGCGATCGTTGCGCCGGCGCTGCTCGGCCGCAGACTGCATAAGAATGCCGAACTGGTCTTGCGCCGGACGATCGCCGGGTTCGCGGTCTGTTACTGGCTCGCCTACAATATCTGGTGGAACTGGCACGGCATCGACTGGCGCACCGGGCTGCCGCTGCAGATCTGCGACATCAACGGCCTGTTGGCGCCGTTGGCGCTGGTGACCGGCCAGCGCTGGGCGCGCGCAACGCTGTATTTCTGGACCGCCGCGCTGACGACGCAGGCCTTCATCCAGCCGGCGCTTTCCGCCGGACCGGCGTCGCTGACCTTCTGGTCGTTCTGGTGCGCCCACACCATCATTGCCGCCTGTGCGGTGTACGACATCGTGGTGCTCGGCTTCCGCCCCGGCTGGGCCGATTTCCTGCGCGCCTTCGCAGTCAGCCTCGCGTATGTGGCGGTGGTCGCGCCGCTCGACGTGTGGCTGGGCGCGGACTACGGCTACGTCGGCAATCCGGCGCCCGACATTTTCGTGCCGCCGTTCGTCGTTGCGCTCGGCCCGTGGCCGCAGCGCGCGATCATTCTGGCGGCGCTGGTGGCCTTCGGCTTGTTTGCCGTGCTGGTGCCGTGGCTGTTCGCCGCGCGCCGTTCGGCGCGCGCGAGGACCGCGGCGCCGCGCCGCTGAAGCCGCAGGCACTTATGAGCGATTTGTGCTGCTTTGCCGCTCGATCGCCACAGAGCGTCACGGAGGAACCAAGCCGCGCAGGTCGAGTTGGGCCGATGATCAGTCACAGGAGAATCGGCATGGCGACGAAAGAAAAGACACTCGACGACCTGTTCACCGACACCCTCAAGGACATCTATTACGCCGAAAACAAGATTCTCAAAGCGCTGCCCAAGATGGCGAAGGCGGCGCAGTCGGACGAATTGAAAGCGGCGTTCCAGAAGCATTTCAAGGAGACCGAGGGTCACGTCTCCCGGCTCGAAAAGGTGTTTCGCCTGATCGATCAAACCCCGCGCGGCAAGAAGTGCGAAGCCATCGAGGGCATCATCGAGGAGGGCTCCGAGATCATGAAGGAGTTCAAGGGCGCGCCGGCGCTGGACGCCGGGCTGGTTTCGGCGGCGCAGGCGGTCGAGCACTACGAGATCGCGCGCTACGGGACGCTCAAGCGCTGGGCCGAGCAGATGGGCCTCGATCAGGCGGCCGGGCTGCTCGACGACACGCTCGGCGAGGAGAAGGACACCGACGAAGCGCTCACGGAACTCGCCGACTCGATGATCAACGAGAGGGCCGAAGCCGCGGAGTGATCCGCTCGCGTCTCGGCCTAACATGCTACGGCGCCGCGGAAGCATCCGCGGCGCCGGCCATAATACGCGAGCTAGCCGAGGGTCTCGGCATTAGCCGGTGATGATCTCGGCGACCTTCTTGTCGGTCGGGTTCACGATCAAGAGCTTGCCCTGCACCATGGCGAAGTCGTAGGGCCGCAGCGCCGGCACATCGCGCGCCGCCTTGCTCGGCACCGCGCTGATCTTCAGCGTGCTCGGCACCGCTGCGCCGGTCGTGGCGTCGAAACCGGCCGGCGCGTTCTGGTTCGAGGCCTGCCGGTTGATGTCGTTCCAGGCGGTCTTCTGCTGGGTGGCCGACAGGCTCAGCGTATCGCTCGCCCGCGGTTGCATGGTCGCGGCCGACGCCGCCGTGATGCCGGACAGCAACACCGCGGCCGCCACGGTCAGGGTGGTCTGGGTCTTCATGTGAGCTTGCTCCTATGTTTTCCTGTTAGCGGGAACAATCGCCCTCGCAGGAAGAACGCCGAGCGCGGCGGCGCTGTTTCGTTACAACGGGTTCATGTGGCGCGGCGGGAGGTCGCGGGAGTAACTTGTCCTAAACCCCATTTTTTCGTATCACGCAGCATGAGCAAGCGCGCGGACGAAAAGATTAAACGAGGCCTCGACGACTCTCGCGCATTTCTTGACAGAACGGCGGGCAAGAGCCGCTATACTGTGCATTACGCGCCGGGCCTAGCTAAAAATGGAACGCCTTGAACCCATTCCACCGGGCGAGATTCTCGTCGAGGAGTTTATGAAGCCAAATGGCATCAGCCCAAACCGCCTTGCGCACGATATCGGCGTCAAGCCTCGCCGCATCAACGATATCGTCCTTGGCCGCGCGCGGCGCCGAAATTGACGGTCGTCAAGGCCGTCATCCCGCGAAGCCTGTAGGGTTGTTTGGATCAGTGCTGCCGCCGGCTGCGGATCGTATAGCTGCGATCATACGGCCTGTGGCGCGGCCGCAGCGCCGACCGGTTGGCCCGTCCTTGCACTCCACACGCCCGGCCTGCAGGCAGCCGCGGCCGGCCGCCAAGTCACCCCGGCACCACGGCGAAGCCGCAAGACCGCAGCGCCGACAGGTCGCGCTACTTTGGTGAAAACCGCGCTGATTGTCAGCCTGGTGCACACCACGGCGCCAGTCGTCGGTTCGAAATCCATCGGGGCGTTCTGGCCCGGGGCGCGCTTGTTGATGTCGTTCTTGATGTCGTTCCCGGTCATCTCCCGCTTTGTGGAGCGGACAGGCTCAGAATGTCGTTTGGCCGCGGTTGGATGGAAGCCGCGGATGCGGCCGTGATGCGGGGCGGCAGCATCGCAGCCGCGAAGGTCAGGGCTGTTCGAGTTTCCCGCGAGGTGCCCCTCTATTTCCTTTGCTTGCGGGATCAGTTGCCATGATGCGCAGTTGGGGAGTCGCGGGGCAACGGACCAGAACTATAGGCGATCGGGAGTATTTGATCGGCCATCGAAGCCTCGCACTCAAATAATAACATTGAGGCCTATAGAGACGGCGTCATACTCCACAATGCAACTCTCTCACAGCTTCCCAACCCTGCTATTGTTGCTCCAAGCTCGCTTCCAATGCGAAGGAAAGATTGACCCTTCGCGGGGTAAGTTTGCTGAAACTTCGTCAATTCGGCCAGAATGAGATTAATGTCAGCCCACAAATCGACTAGCTCACTAGCATTTTTTTGGCCCTCCCAAAGCCCGCGAGCAATGCCAAGATTGCTCCACCAAAACACGGTCGAATTTGCCGTGAGACCGCTTGCCGACAACAACTCTGAAGCTGCCCCCGAAGCGAGGCGAAGGAGAAGTGTCGCGCGCGAGATGATGCTCGCATAGCCCATGCTTCGCGTTTTTGGTGACTTGGCCGATAGTGCAAATATCCATGGGTCATCTTTGAAGTGTTTTCGCGTAAGAAAACCCGTCCACAACTTTTCTGCTTCAAAGGAAAGATTGAGCGGACTGATTATTCTCTCAATAAGCTGTCGAAATTGTTTTGGGGCAGCCGTAGGCGTCCTACCATTCCTTCCTCTGAAGAAAAGCTCCAATGATATTCGCAAAATGTGTCTGTCAATGGTGTCGAATTGCGACTTCACAGTGGGCTCCAAGGTTGACCAAAGTCCACGAACGAACTCCACAGCGTCATTGCCTTCGATATACCACGCCTCGGGAATACCGTCCGGTCTGTAACTCAATTCATTTCTCGCATTTCGATCATCCAATCCGGCCTTCAGGTCCATACCCCATTGTTGAAAGCACTTTTCAGCCTGCGGTGCGACCGTAGACCCACCGCCAATAGGAGCAAACCAGTCCTCAAGCGCGATACCACTAGGACGTATTGTCTTTGCAAACAGGCGTCCAGACCCCGGCTGCGTGCTCCAACACTCTAAAGAATCCCATGCAAACTGGTGAGTTCCATAATTTCCTGTAAACAGCGCCACCGAATTGCGAGCGTCTATAACAGCGTGTTTTTTGTCGAAGACGCCTATCCCTTCCGAAGCTAATAACGACATGGCAGCCCGCAGTTCGGCGTAATACCCAAAATGTCGAGATCTGTGGGGATCACCTCGCAACACCGCCAAAATGGCCTTGCCTAAATAGGCCCATCCATCAGCACAATGTAATACGCAGCTCGCTGCGATATACTGTGATAAATGTCTTGCTTCCTGGATATGCCCGGCCTTTGATTCAGCAACTATCTTCTTCACAGTATCGATAGAATATTTGTTATTTTTTCCAATCCACCCCTGTCGCTTAATGAAGCGACGCAGTCCGTAGAAAGTCTTCCCCACGTTTGCACTATCCAGCGACTGAATCAAAAGAAGATCGCGCTGACTTAGAGTCATTTTACAGTGTCAATAGCAACGTGTGAGCAATCTTGCCGACATCACCCTGTCGGCCCTCAAGGTGCTTCAGGAGTTGTGCTCGAATTTCCTTGTACCCACTGCTTCCGCGAAAAACGAGCTTATCACGTCTTTCCGTCTCGGAAATTCCCGGGGTGGCGCTCGTACGCCAGTCGAACGTGGATAGACCCTTTGCAATCTTCTTTAGGAATGATCCAAGACTATGCTTTTCGAGCGACCGCAAGGCAAGAGATACGGCACTAGCATCACTCGCCGCGGCACCGCCCCTCTCAACACGCCAAGATCTTAAATCTAATTGAGGAGCAGCCAAAAAGCATACGTCGTTTAGAATTTGCAAGAAACCGCGAACGCCTTGATCGGTTGCAATCAGCGAATACGGACCGTAAAATTCCGGATCCTCGATTTCGCGCCTTTGACGGCTACCCTCAGAGCGAAGATATTTAGCCCATTCAGAATTCGTGTGCTTGATCTCAGCGCGCAATTGCTGCCAGGAAAATATGAGAAATGCCGCCTGTTGCGCGCGGCTCCACGCTAAAACCTCATCGCCCTCTTTTAGCCTTGATCCAAATAGGCCACCTATTTTTGCACCCCGACCCAACCACGGGCGTACAAGTGTTGTCATAAGAGACTTTATCCAAGCGGACTGCGTTACCCCAAGAACACCCCTTTCCCCGAGCATGTTAATTCGGTCATACCAGGGGCTCTCAGGATGCGACCAAAGCGCTTCCGTCAGTTCCTGAGAACGCGTCTCTCGGTAGATGGAATGGCCCTCCCCACGATCAAGCCAGTCCTCAGCCCGAAGTAATGGATAAAGATCGAATGCTAGACTGGGATTTATTCTCTTCGGTTTAATGTTGATGGTCCAAAAGAGATATGCTTGCCAGCTAATGTCCAAACCGTGAAATGCAACTATCGGTACTTCGAAATGTAGATTTGAATCATTTCCAAACGCCCAAAGCCGATGTTGACCATCAATGACTTCCATCGGTGACACCGCAGTTGGTTGCCAACCCTTCGACCACTTTTCGTAAGGCAACCTCACTTGTGGATCTTGCTCGCGCAATTCAACGACAATAAGATCTTCTGCTGAGACTTTTCGACCATTGCGCTCGTCGGAAGAAGTTAGAATGTTGACTACAATCGCAGTAGGCAGCCAACCAGGTTTGCGTAGATCGTTAAATTCATCTGATCGGCGCTTAGCGAGGCTCAGAGTTGACCATGGATACCCAAATTCAACGAACTGTTCTATTTCTGCGGAGCGGCCGGGGTCATGCTCTCTTTGTATTCCCAGATCGGCAGCGCGCGGCGTGAGATCAGATGCTTGTCGACGAGCTATTCCACACAAGCTGCGCAGCTCGACTGCGGGTAGTGAGAATAGGAGAAAGTTCGGTTCGGGTTTCCGGCGATGCGCCTTGGGTGAAAACGCAATTTTATCCCAACCTGCCAACCATTGGTGAACTTGCAGTGTTTGGAGGCGTCGGTAAGCTTTTTCTTTCGCCACAGCCCCTCCACCAATCAGCTATGGGTTGCAAATTATCCGTACTCGCATTCTGAGCGCAAGGGCAAGGTATGGCAATAGCGCTAGGAAACTGAAGGCCTTTCAGTGCTCGAATTGTAGGAATATGTACTCCACGTGGGCGTATAGGTATCGTCTGCCTGTTCACCCCACGTAGACCAACCTTTCCGTTTACCTCTGGCGAACATTTCTAAGCGAGGACCTCGAGAGCATGCCTCAATGAGTTCGTATTGCTCATCCGGCTTACGCGAATGCTCCCGTTTGCGGGTCGCCAGGAGGTTTACCTGAACTCCGGCCCGGCGCGAGCGTGCGGGCATTCTCTCCACGCACCCCGAAGAGTACAAGCTCAGTGACGTTGCGAAAATAGAAGCCAACACCCCGACCGTCGGAGCCACCGTCTTTTCGTACCTTATGCCATACTAGGTTGGACTTATAGGTAAAGCCCCACGCCTTCATCACCGCTAAGCCGTCAGGCAAAAGAGCGTTCGGCACCCAGAGATAAAGATGCGCAGTAGGCTTTGTGATTTCGGCGACGGGTAGCCCTATGATCCCTGCCAGGCTCATAGTACCATAACGCGACAATCGCCGGTGCTCGGGCGCTATCTTTCCTGTTCGGTTGACGAACTGCCAAGGAGGATCAGCTAAGACCGTCGCGAAGCGCGACTTGCCCACAGATTCGAGCAGATCGGATGCGGCACCGGCCATTGATCACCTGATTTGAGACTTACAGCAAACCTTAGCCGAAAAGGATTCCCTTTTCTTAACCGCCCCCTCACCCCCTCTTCAGCTTCGCCGTAAACGAAAACCCGCCCGCGCCGCAGCAGGGGCAGCTCATGGCGATGAGGACGCTTTGCTTCTGCTCGTCCGAGAGGTCGGCGCTGTCCAGCATGGCGGTGGTCTGCTGCTGGAACAGCTGATGCAGCGTGAGATTGCTGGCGAGGATGCGGTCGTCGGGCGGCGGCGGGGCTTGGTCGGGCGGCGGCGCGGCGGCCAGCGTTGACGTTCCGGTGGCTTTCCGCGCGGACTTCGCTTTCTTCGGTTTTGCCATCTCTCGATTTCCTGTGAGCGTTCCCCGCAAGTCCGAGCCCGGCGGAAGGCCCCTCACCCCACCCTCTCCCCGCAAGCGGGGCGAGGGAGCAGGCCTCCGGGGAAGATCATTGCGCCGCCTGCTTCATATAGTCGGTGATGAAGCTTCGCACCTGCGGCGGGATGTTCAGGCGGTCGTGCACCGTCTGGTCGAGGTTCGGCGCCACTTCGTAATGCGGCACGAACTGGATCGCCGTCATGGCGTCGGCGGCGTAGTCCTTGTCGTCGTTGAGCGCGAGCAGCGCCTGGCGCAGCGCCGCGACCGCTTCGGGCGGCGAGCCCGGCGGCATGGCGACCAGCCGCAGCATCGAGGCGTCGACCAGAAGGTTGGCGCGGTAGGCGTCCCACAGCGGGCCGGACGGCGTGCCGCCTTTGACCGATTGGTAGAACGCCGCAAAGGTGGCGAGGCCGGTGTGCTCCATCACCTTGGCGGGGCTGAACGTCTTGCCGTCGTAGCCGGGGTCGTACCACAGCGGCATCACCTTGCCGGTCTTCACCAGGCTCGGCTCGACGACGCCGAAATAGCCCGGCGTCGATTCCGAATGCACGTTGATCTCGCCATTCTGCAAGGCGAGCCGCGCGGTGTTGCTGCTGCGGTAGCCGGTGACGTAGCGGTATTTCAGGCCGAGCATGTCGAAGGTCAGCCGCTCCAGCAAATCCTTCGACGAATCGGCGCCGAGGCCGCCGACGACGAGGCCTTGCGCCGTCATCAAGTCGGCTGGGACTTTCATGCCGGGCGGCGTGTCGGCGCGCATGTAATAGACGGCATTGCCGGGCTGCGCGCCGATGAATTCGTAGGAGCGGAAATCGACCCGGAACGCACCCGGATCGATCACGTAATTCCACGCCGTGCCGGTCAGATAGCCGAACATGGTGCCGTCCTTCGGCCCGACCTCGCCCAGATAGGCCGCGCCCACCATGCCGCTGGCGCCGTCCTTGTTCTGCACGATGATCAGCGGATTGCCGTCGATGTGATTGGCGATGTGCTTGGCAAGGAGCCGGCCTTCGACGTCGGTCGGGCCGCCGGGCGCGAAGTTGATCAACAGCGTCAGCCGCTTGCCCTTGTAGAACGGCTCGTCGGCATGCGCCGCGGTCGACGCCAACGCCGTGGCGGCGGCCAGCATGACAAGCAGCCGGTGGAGCATGGCGTTCTCTCCCCGCGGGCATCGTGCCGCCCCGCTTCCGGCAGTGGCGACGCTTGCGCACCCGGCCGTATTGGTAACACTTCCGGCCGGCGGCATGGCTAGCACGTTTGCGGTTTTGGTCGGCCCGCCGGTCCTGCTACCCATGGCCGCGGTTTGGACCGTTGCGGCTTCGTCCACGCGCGGACGACGCGAAGACATTCGGGAGGAACGCTGTGAGCCAAGAGACCAGCCAAAAAACGAGCCAAGAGACGAGCCAAGAGACGGGCCACGACACGCTCATCGATATCTATTGCCACATCTATCCGGACCGGTTTTTTGCCGAAATGAACAAGGCCGCGCCCAAGCTCGGCAATATCGCGGCGCGGCTGCGCAGCGTGCAGAAGATCCACGACCTCGACGCGCGGTTTCGCGAGATGGACGAGTTCGGCGACTATCGCCAGGTGATCTCGCTGCCCAACCCGCCGATCGAGGATTTTGCCGCGCCGGGCCAGGCGCTGGCGCTGGCGCGGGTCGCCAACGAGGCGATGGCGGAGCTGTGCCAGAAGCATCCCGACCGCTTCGCCGGCTTCGTCGCGGCACTGGCGCTGACCGACGTCATGGGCTCGGTCGCGGAAGCCAAGCGCGCCGTCAGCGAACTCGGCGCCGCCGGCGTACAGATTTTTTCGCCGCTTAACGGCCGGCCGCTGGACGAGCCGGCGTTCGAGCCGCTGTTCGCCGCCATGGCGCAGCTCGACCGGCCGATCTGGCTGCATCCGGCGCGCACCGCCGCCATGCCCGACTACGCCGCCGAGCAGAAATCCCGCTTCGAAATGTGGTGGTGCTTCGGCTGGCCCTACGACACCTCGGTCGCCATGGCGCGGCTGGTGTTCTGCGGCCTGTTCGACCGCTATCCCGACCTCAAGATCGTCACCCACCATCTCGGCGGCATGATCCCGTATTACGACGGCCGGGTCGGGCCCGGCCTCGACGTGCTCGGCGCCCGCACCTCCGACGAGGATTATTCGCGCATCCTGCCGTCGCTCAAACGCCCGCACCTCGACTATTTCCGCGACTTCTATGCCGACACCGCGATGTTCGGCGGCGGCCTCCAGGCGTTGCGCTGTGGCTTCGATTTCTTCGGCGCCGACAAGGTGGTGTTCGCCACCGACACGCCGCTCGGCCCGATCAAGCCGGCGATCGAGGCGCTCAACGCCCTCGATATTTCCGCAGCGGACCGGCGCAAGATCTTTTCCGGCAACGCCGAGCGGCTGCTGAACAAGACATCGCGCTGAGCACGATCCGGGAAGCCGCGTTCCCCCGCCCGTCGCTGCGTTCGCGGGAAGGCAGCGATGCAGCCGTTCCGTGGATGGTGTAGGCTAGGGGTGAAACGAAAATAGAGAATGCAATGACCACGCGCGAACAGAACGATTTCCTCACCCTGACCGGACCCGGCACGCCGATGGGCGATGTGATGCGTCGATATTGGATTCCGGCGCTGCTGTCGTCGGAGATCCCCGAGCCGGATTGCCCGCCGGTGCGCGTCAAGCTCGTCGGCGAGCGGCTCATCGCCTTTCGCGATACGCAAGGCCGCGTCGGCGTGATGGACGAGTTCTGCGCCCATCGCGGCGTCTCGCTGTGGTTCGGCCGCAACGAAGACAACGGGCTGCGCTGCCCCTATCACGGCTGGAAATACGACGTCAGCGGCCAGTGCATCGAGGTGCCGTCCGAGCCCGCCGCAAGCGGCTTCTGCCAGAAGATCAAGCTCACGGCCTACGCCTGCGTCGAGCGCGGCGACGTGATCTGGGTCTATATGGGCCCGCCGGCGCAAAAGCCGCCGCTGCCGAATTTCGAATGGGCGACGGTGCCCGGCTCACACCGCTTCGTCAGCAAGCGCACCCAGGAATGCAACTGGCTGCAGGCGCTGGAGGGCGGCATCGATTCCGTGCACGTCTCCTTCCTGCACCGCCACGAGCTGCGCAGCGACCCGTTGCACGTCGGCCAGGGCGCCGAATTCACCCGCGAGACCGACGCGCGCTTCGAAGTGATCGAGAGCAAGGGCGGCATGGTGATCGGCGTGCGGCGCCCGGCGACGCCCGGCAATCTCTACTGGCGCATCACCCAATGGATCATGCCGTTCCACACCATGATCCCGCCGTACGGCGACAACGCGCTCAACGGCCACGCCTTCGTGCCGATCGACGACGAGAACTGCATGTCATGGTGCTTCACGCACCATCCGTCGCGGCCGCTGTCCGCCCACGAGCTGGAGGTGATGGGCAACGGCGGCGGCATTCACGTCAATCTCATTCCCGGCTCGTTCCGCCCGGTGGTCAACAAGGACAACGACTACATGATCGACCGCGCGGCGCAGCAGCACCACAAGTCGTATAGCGGCGTCAAAGGCATCGCCATGCAGGACGCCGCCATCCAGGAGAGCACCGGCCCGATCCAGGATCGCAGCAAGGAAAATCTGGTCTCGACCGACAACGGCGTGATCATGGCGCGGCAGCGGCTGACCAAGGCAGCCCGCGCCGTCGCCGCGGGCAACGAACCCGACGGCATCGATCCGGCGACACACGCGGTGCGCTCGGCTTCGATCGTGCTGCCGGACGGCGCCAACTTCTATGAAGCCGCGGCCGATGCGCTGCGCGCCACCGAAGGCGTAGCGCACGCCTCGGTGTGACGTCGATTAACCGCTCCACAGCGGGCGGAATTGCGCCGCGACCAGCCGGTCGTAGGCCAGCGGTTCGGTGAGCAGGCCATTGGCCATGGCGAAGGCGTTGACGCCGTCGACCGCTTCCGCCGAAATCGCCGCGTCGTAGAACGGTGCGTCCCGCGCGATCAGGCCGGCGATCAGCGCGGCTTCCTCCGGCCGAAACAGCCGATCGCCGACCGGCGTTGCCAGCGATGGATCCGCCTTGAGCGCCTGCTGGGCCTTGACGATCGCCCGCACCGCGCCGGCGGCGACGTGGGGCGCTTCGTCGATCAAACGCTCGGTCGTGGTCAGGGCGGCAAAGTTGTAGACGCGCGCGCCGGGCGGACCGTCGCCGCGGCGAAGATCGAGATGAAGCTTGGCGACGCCGAGCTTCTCGCCGATGGCGAGCCGCATGCCGTTGCCCCAATAGGCATCGGCGATGTCTTGGGTAATGGCGTCGGCGCCGGTGCGCCCTTTGAAGTGGTCGCCCTGGCTCGACGCCGGCAGCGGCACGATGCGAACCTTGTCGCGGTCGAGATCGATGCCCGCCTGAGCCAGCATGTGCCGCAAGCCCACTTCGGGAAACGCCGTCGACGACGATATCCGCAATCCCTTGACGGCGTCGACGTCGCCGCGCTTGACGTCGAGGTCGGCGCGGACCGCCAGGAACCAGTAGGAATACTGCGCCAGCGCGCAGAGCAGTTTAGCGCCTTGCCACCCCGGAAAGGCGCGCGTCGCCGCGTAGGCCGGCCCGCCCAGGAAGTGCACTTTGCCTTCGCGCAGCATTTCCGGCCCGTTGAGGGCGCCGTAGGCGCGTTCCACCTCGACGTCGATGCCTTCCTGTTTGAAGAAGCCGAGCTCGACTGCTGCCGTCGCGACGAAATACGACGGCGAATCCAGGTCGGCAACGATCAGCCGGTACATCCGAACGCGCTCCTGTCAAACCGGACGGCGATACGACGGCTTACTGGATTTGCGCCGCTCACGCCATAAAGCCGATCGCCCGGTCTGTTTGGGTCCGCGCGTTCTGCCGCCGCGTCGTCCTCATCGCGCGCCGGAAATGGACTGGCCGGTCGCCGCCATGCGCGCTTCGATCTCGCCTCGCGGCCAGCCGGTGAGATCGCCGAGGTTCTCCGCTTCCTTCCGGTATCTCGCCGGCAGCGAAGCGCGATAGCTGGCGGCCGCCGCGCAGGTCGCGGTGCCGGCGAACGGATGCTGCAGGATGTAGCGACCCTGGAAGTTCTCGCGGTCGCCGGTCTCGATGAAATTGAGATCTTCGGGGAACGACGTGGCGTCGTAGCGTACATGCAGGCGCGTCACGTAGGGGTCCGGTGCGGCTCCCGCAGGCCCGCGATCGGCCACGTCACTGCCGCCTTGCACCCACTCCTTGCCAAGCTCCGCCAGTTCCTTCCCGGTCAGCGGATCGGCGGCGCACGGATCGCACCAGCCCATATCCCAGGCATATTCGACAAACACCCCGCGCATGTCGGCGCGCGTCACGGCACGGTCGAACGTCGCCTTGTAGAAATTCGGAAAGTCGTCCTTGACGAACAACGGCACATTGACGTCGGACGGCACCTTGATGGTGCGGTAGTTGCTCGCCTCGACGCGGCCGCGCTGGCTGATCGCGTAGACGACGAGGTCCTGCGGCCCGTTGGCGTTGACGGTGCCGAGCCGCAGCGGCAGCATGAACTTAGGCGTCTGGTAGCGCACCTGCAGCGGGCGCAAATAGGCTTGGCCGAGGTCGTTCATCCGTTTGACGTTCACCTTGGCGACGAAGAAATGCATCTTCTGCTTGATGTAGCTGCCGATCACCGGCTCGGCGCCGGACGGGATCTTGTAGCCGTTGTCGGTCAGCCAACTGATCAGGCCGTCGCTTTCCTCGGCGGACAGGATGGAGACGTCGTATTCCGCCACATCGTAACGGGCCTCGACCTTGACGCCGCGATAGGCCGGCACCGGCGGCGCCGGTACGGCTGCGTCGACGCTGCGGGCCGCCAGCGTCGCAGTGACGGCGACCGGCGACGGACACGGCGTTTCATCGAAGTATTCCACCAGCCGCGGCGCCGTGAAGGCGTCGATATGATCGATCGTCGCCGTGTCGACGACGCTGATCTGGTCTTTGGCGACGAAGGTCGGCACCGGAATCACCAGCGCGAATTCTTCGGGCGCGCCCTGATAGTCGCTCGCCATGGTGATCGCGGTGCGCTGGCCGTCGCGGGCCAGGACGACCTTCGAGGACTTGTTGAACAATTTCGCGTCGGCTTGCGCGACATAGAAGCCGCAGAATGCGCTCGCCGGCTCGGCGGACACGGCGAGCTGGGCAAGAATGGCTGCGAGAGCCACGCCGGCTTTCAGCCGGGCCCGGAATTGTCGCGTCATCGAGATGCTCCTTGGGTGATGGCAGTCCATGCGAACGGCTTGCCCGGAACAAGCCTGTCGAGCAGAAGCGTGACGGGGGACAGCGCGATCAGCGCGACGTAGAGCGCCGGCCGCATTTGCATGAAGAACGCCAGGTAGTAGGCGAATAGCGCCACGGCCACGGCGAAGACCAAGCGGCCGAGCCGCGAATCCGGCGTGGTTCGCGGATCGGAGATCATGAAAAACGCAAAGATCAGCAGCGCGCCGCTCTGTATCTGGTGCAGCGGGATGGCGAGCGGATCGCCGAGCCAGGTGGCGCGCGCCAGCAGCAGCGCGGCATGGCTGCCCAGGAAGAACAACGCGATGTCGGAGCGCCGGGAGGCCTGCAGCACCAGAATGGCGAAAAACACCAGCAGCGCCGCGAGCCAGACGCTGGTGCCCCATTGCCCCGGCGAGATCCAGGCATTGTTTGAGGTAAACAGCAGCACCACGATGGCAAAGCCGGCTGGATTCCAGATGTGCTTGCCGTCGATCCGCAGCACGAACTTGGACCCAATGGCAATGACGCCGGCAAGCGCCGGCAGCCATGGCGCATCCGCCCGCAGCAGCAGGCTCAACGACAGCCCGGTGATCAGCGCCGAGCGCAGGTCGATCTTGGCAAGTTCGATCCTGGGTACCCCGACCCAGCGCGAACAGACGATTTGGGTCAGCAGCGCACTCGAAATGGCGAGCGCGCTATAGAGGGGCTTGGCGCCGAAATCGATCCAGATGAAGTTGATGGCGAGCAGCGACGAAAGCGCGGCGATCTGGAAGTGTCGCGCGTCGGACCACCAGGCTCGCATCGGCGTTTCCTCTCGGAATCACCGAATGCCTTCCAACCGCGACCCGGCCGTGACCGAGCGATGGCCGGAATTGGGCGGCAGCATTACAACGCGGTCATCATTGCTCCACGTCGACAGCTGATGGAGCCGCCCCCTGAGCTATCACCGCCTCCTCATCATCCGGCGGTGGTCACGCGCCTGTTTGGTGTCATCACAAGCAGTACCCAGGCCGGCGGTAATCAGATGCCGGTCCGAAACCGGGCCATGATGACGATGATCGTTGCCTGCATCACTCCCTGAATGGCGACCGCGTAGAAGTATTTTTGCATCCAGCGCCCGATCTTCTGCAGATCGGGCTTGCTCTTTTGCAATTCGAGGCACACCAGCACGTTGACCGGAGTCAGAAAGCCAAGGCCCTGGATGGTCATCAGCGTGACCAGCGTCAGCGCCGCGGCAACCCAGCCGTAAGCCGGCCAGTCCAGCGCCGTGTAGCCGAGCTTGACCGCCAGAAACCAACCGGTGGTTCCGGAAATGATGGAAATCGTCGGCATCAGGATGAGGGTGCGCGGCGTCAAGCGCCGCACCACTTCGCGCCTTACGGTCATATCGGTGCGCCGCAGAATCGGCCCGAGCACAAAACCCATGAAGAGATCGATGCCGGTCCACAGCAGGCTGGAAAAAATGTGAACGAAATCCAGAAACCACAAATTGCCGATCGTGACCGCGGCGATCATGACGGCGAGCGCCGCCAGCGCCCACCCGACGTAGCCCCAGCGAATGAGGCGTTCGGGCGCGACGGTGGCGGCAGCTATCGTGCTCATGTCAGCGCCACCAGTTCGACACGGCGCGGCTGGGCCTTGCGGTAAAGCATGCGCCGTTTCGGACCGTACTCCAACATCAGCCCCGGCGGCGGCGCGCCTTGACGAATGTAAAACCCGAAATCCATGTCCAAGATCCAGCCGTGCGTCATGGCTCCTTCAACGCCATCGCCCGCCACAGCGCCCACGGCCGCGCCGAGGCACGCAGCATGGCGTCGTTCGCGGTTATTGCCTCGGCCCGGGTCATGAAATTGATCGGGCCGCCGATGGTGATGGCGGCGAGCTGCTGGCGGGCGTTGATCTCGGTGTAATAGGCGCGGAAAACCGCATTGGGCAGCGACGGGCCGACCACCGAATCGCCGTGGCCGCGCATCAGCACGACGGCGGCGTCCTTGCCGAGCTTTTTGGCCAAGTCCTTGCCGAGGTTAGGCGTCAGGATCATCAAATTGGTGCCGTCGCCGGCGTGTCGTCGAATCTCGAACAGCGGCACGCCGAGCCCGAGGAAGCCGGCATTGTGCAAGAGCGGGCGCAACTTGGCGCGCGTCACCGTGAACGGCACCACCGTCGGCGAGTGGCTATGCACCACCGCATTGACGTCCGGCCGCGCCTTGTAGATCTCGCCGTGAATGAAACGCTCGCGATACAGCAGCGTGCCGTCGTCCTTTGGGTCGACGGTCTGGCTGTCGAGATCGAGCACGACGATGTCGCTTGCGGTCACCGATTCGGGCGCGATCGACCGCGAGATCAGGTACCGGTGCGGATCGCCCGGGTCGCGGACGCTGACATGGCCGAACGCATCGAGCACGCCAAGACGCGCCAGCGTGCGATTGGCCGCCACCAGATCGTCCACCAGATTCCGGTCGAGGCGAAGGCTGCCGCCGCCACGCCGCGCCGAGCGACGCGGCGGATTGGATGTCGCATTCATGGTTTGGATGTTCCGCCAGACCGCCGCCCCGCCGCTAACAACGGTAACGGCTTTCGCCGCGGCTCGAAAGTGCAGCCGCGCCTGGGGCTCGGAGCGACCGAAACGCTTGCACTATAAAGAATCTTATGAAATATCCGTCTTGTCATATATAAAACATCACTATTGATGCTTTCAATATCATGATCACCGCCGGCCAACTGCGCGCTTCCCGGGCGCTCCTCGGCATCGACCAGCGCAAACTCGCCGAAGCCGCGGGGCTGTCGTTGCCGACCATCCAGCGCATGGAGGCCAGCGAAGGCGTCATCCGCGGCAATGTCAATTCGCTGATGAAGCTGGTCGCTGCGCTCGATGCCCTCGGCATCGAACTGATTGGCGACAACGCGACGAGCCAAAGCGGCAGCCGCGGCGTGCGGCTTAAGAGGGCGGCGTCGTGACTTTGACGGTGGTCCTCGGCTGCGCTGCGGCGCTGCTCGCGCTTGCGGTGCTTGCCGTCACCATCGGACGTCGGCCCGCGGCGACGCGGCTGGTCTATGGCGCAAGCTTTGTCGTTGCCGGGGTTTCGCTCACCGCCGCCACGGCGCACCTGCTCGGCGCCGGGCCAGCGATCGGCCTGACGCTGCCGATCGGCCTGCCCTGGCTCGGCGCGCATTGGCGCCTCGATGCGCTCGCGGCCTTTTTCCTGGTCGTGGTCGATCTTGGCGCCTTGGCGGCGAGCCTGTTTGCGCTGGGCTACGGCGAGCACGAAACGGCGCCCGAACGGGTGCTGCCGTTCTATCCCGCCTTCCTGGCCGGCATGACGCTGGTCGTGCTCGCCGACGACGCCTTCACGTTCCTGGTGTCCTGGGAGTTCATGTCGCTGACGTCGTGGGCGCTGGTGATGTCGCACCATCGCCTGCCTGAGAACGTGCGGGCCGGCTACGTCTATCTGGTCATGGCGAGTTTCGGCACGCTCGCATTGCTGCTCGCCTTCGGCCTGCTCGCCGGCCCCGACGGCCTTTACGCGTTCGCGCAGATGCGAGCGGCGCACCCATCCGCCGCGCTCGGCGCGCTGGCGCTCATGCTCGCTCTGGTCGGTGCCGGCTCCAAGGCCGGCCTGGTGCCGTTGCACGTGTGGCTGCCGCTGGCGCATCCGGCGGCGCCGAGCCACGTCTCCGCCTTGATGAGCGGCGTGATGACCAAAGTCGCCGTCTACGGCTTCGTGCGCATCGCCTTCGAACTCGTCGGCGCGCCCGCCTGGTGGTGGAGCATCGTGGTGCTCGCCTTCGCCGGCGTGACCACGGTGATGGGCGTGCTTTATGCGCTCATGCAGCACGATCTCAAGCGGCTGCTCGCCTATCACACGGTGGAGAATATCGGCATCATCTTCATCGGCCTCGGCCTGGCGCTCGCGTTCGAGGCTCACGGAATGATTTTCGCGGCGGCGCTGGCGCTGACCGCCGCGCTCCTGCACGTCTTCAATCACTCGTTGTTCAAGAGCCTGCTGTTCTTCGGCGCCGGCGCCGTGCTGACCGCGACCGGCGAACGCGACATGGAGCATCTCGGCGGCCTGATCCACCGCATGCCGCAAACCGCGTTCGTCTTCCTGGTCGGCTGCGCGGCGATTTCGGCACTGCCGCCGCTCAACGGCTTCGTCTCCGAATGGCTGACGTTTCAGGCCATCCTGCTCAGTCCGCAGCTGCCGTCGTGGGGGCTGAAACTTCTGATTCCGGCGGTCGGCGCGCTGCTGGCGCTGTCCGCCGCGCTGGCCGCCGCCTGCTTCGTCAAGGCGTTCGGCGTAACGTTTCTCGGCCGGCCGCGCACGCTCGCAGCCGAGACCGCGACCGAGACGGATTCGTTCTCGCTCGCCGCGATGTTCCTGCTCGCCGCGCTGTGCCTGGTTGCCGGAACGCTGCCGGGACTTTTCATCGATGCGCTGGCGCCGGTCACGGCCGCGCTGGTCGGCGGCCATATGCCGGCGCAGAGCGGCGACCCGTGGCTGTCGATCGTACCGCTTGCCGCCAGCCGCAGTTCCTATGACGGGTTGCTGGTGTTTTTGTTCATGGTGATATCGGGCACGCTGGCGGCGGCCGCCATCCACCGCCTGGCGTCCGACCGCCTGCGCCGCGCGCCGGCCTGGGACTGCGGCTATCCCGATGCCAGTCCGGCGACGCAGTACTCGGCGATGAGCTTTGCCCAGCCGATCCGCCGCGTGTTCGGCACCGTCGTGTTTCGCGCCCGCGAGCACGGCGACATACCGCCGCCCGGCGATACGCGCCCGGCGCGGCTGACGGTGGAACTGCGCGACCTGATCTGGGACGGTCTCTATGCGCCGCTCGCCGTCGGCATCAGCTTCGCCGCCGAATGGCTCAACCGGCTGCAGTTCCTCACCATCCGCCAATTCCTGACGCTGGTGTTCGCCACCCTCGTCATCCTGCTTCTGGTGCTCGCCATATGGTCATGATCGTCGATCTGGCGGTTCAGAGCGCGCAGATGCTCCTGGTGCTCGCGCTGGCGCCGCTGTTCACCGGCTTCGTGCGCACGGTGAAGGCGCGGCTGCTGCGGCGGCAGGGCCCGCCGTTGATCCAGCCGTACCGCGACCTGGCGCGGCTGATGCGCAAGGAGGTGGTGCTGGCGGACGGCGCCTCGTGGCTGTTCCGCGTCATTCCGTACCTGATCTTTGCCGCCACCTGGGTGGCGGCCTCGCTGGTGCCGACCTTCCGCACCGGCCTGCTGTTCTCCTGGTCGGCCGACCTGATCGCCATCATCGCGCTCCTGGGCAGCGGCCGCTTCTTTCTGGCGCTCGCCGGACTCGACGTCGGCACCAGCTTCGGCGGCATCGGCGCCAGCCGCGAAATGATGATCGCCTCGCTCGCCGAGCCGGCCATGATCATGATCGTATTCACGCTGGCGCTGATCGCCGGCTCGACGCAACTTTCCACCATGGCGGCGTTCATGGCGTCGCCGCAAGTCGGCCTGCGCGTGTCGCTCGGCCTGGCGCTGATCGCGCTGGTCATGGTGGCGCTCGCGGAGAACGGCCGCATACCGGTCGACAATCCGGCGACGCATCTCGAACTCACCATGGTGCACGAGGCCATGGTGCTCGAATATTCGGGCCGGCATCTGGCGCTGATCGAACTGGCTGCATCGCTCAAGCTCGTGCTCTACGTCTCGGTGATTGCCTGCCTGTTCGCGCCATGGGGCCTGCGGCCGGCGGATACCGGCGCCGCGGCCGTCGCCCTGGCGGTGGCCGCCTATGTCGGAAAACTCGCGATCGGCGGCGTCCTGCTCGCGCTGTTCGAAACGTCGATCGCCAAGATGCGGGTGTTCCGCGTGCCGGAATTTCTCGGCGCCGCGCTCATGCTCGGCCTGCTCGCCACCCTCTTGCGATTCGTATCGGGAAGCTTCTGATGACCGGGATCGAATTCGACATCGCCCATCTGCTCGCCGGCTCGCTGGTGCTGGTGAGCTTTCTCGAACTCTACCAGGACCGGCTGTACGCGCTGCTCAACATCTACGCCCTGCACGCCCTGGTGCTGGCCGCATCGGTCGCCTGGCAGGCCTTCGTGCAGGACGCGCCGCATCTTTACCTCACCGCGGCGATCGCGCTGGTGTTCAAGGCGATCGTCATTCCCGTGGTGCTGCACCGGATCATCGTCCGCCTCGGTATTCATCGCGAGATCGAGAAGGTGGTGGGCGTCGGCCCGGCCATGCTCGCCGGCATCGGCCTCGTCGCGCTGTCGATGGTGGTGATGCTGCGCGTGACCCAGGACGCCGATCCGCTAGCGCGCGAAGATCTGGCCTTTGCGCTGGCCGTCGTGCTGCTCGGCCTGCTGATGATGGTGACCCGGCGCAATGCCGTGAGCCAGGTGGTCGGCTTCATGTCGCTCGAGAACGGGCTGGTGCTGGCGGCGGCCGGCGCCAAGGGCATGCCGCTGGTCGTCGAGATCAGCGTCGCATTCTCGGTGCTGATCGCGTTCATCGTCATCGGCATATTCCTGTTTCGCATCCGCGAGCGCTTCGACACGGTCGACGTCCAGGTGCTCGACCGCTTTCGCGGAGACCGCCGATGACCTTGGGCGGCGTGACGTTCGATCCGCTGGCCGGCGTGCTGCTGGTCCCGGCTGCCGCCGCGGCGCTGCTTGCGGTGCTGCCCGGTTATCGCCTCACGGCGCGGCTCAATGTCGTGGCAACGACGCTGACCTTGCTGAGCGCGCTGTCGTTGTTCTTCGGCAAACCGACGCCCGGCCGCTATTTCCTGGTCGACGATCTCAACGGCACCTTCATCGTGCTCACCACCTTCGTCGGCTTCACCACCAGCGTCTTCAGCGCCAGCTATATCGGCCACGAGATCGAAATCGGCCGGCTGACGCCGCCGTCCGTGCGCTTCTATCACGCCATGTATCAGGTGCTGATGTTCGCCATGAATCTCGCGCTGTGCGCCAACAATATCGGCCTGATGTGGGTGGCGATCGAGCTGGCGACGCTGACCACCGTGCTCATGGTCGGCATCTACCGCACCCATGAGGCGCTGGAAGCGGCGTGGAAATATTTCATCCTCGGCAGCGTCGGCATCGCGCTGGCGCTGTTCGGCACGATTCTGGTCTACATGGCGGCCCGGCCGGTGGTCGGCGAAGGCGCCGACGCCATGGTGTGGTCGATCCTGGTGCGCCGCGCCGGCAGTTTCGACCCGGCGCTGCTCGACGTCGCGTTCGTCTTCCTGCTGCTCGGCTACGGCACCAAGGTCGGCCTGGCGCCGCTGCATGCCTGGCTGCCGGACGCCCATGCCGAAGGCCCGACGCCGATCTCGGCGGTGCTGTCGGGATTGCTGCTCAATGTCGCGCTCTATGCGCTGCTGCGCTTCAAGATGCTGCTGGCGGCGAATCCGGCGGCGCTGGCGCCCGGTCCTCTGATGGTGACGCTCGGGCTGCTGTCGCTCGTGTTTGCCGCTTTCATGCTGTACCGGCGGCGTGACATCAAGCGCCTGTTCGCCTATTCGTCGATCGAGCACATGGGCATCATCACCTTCGCCTTCGGCATGGGCGGCCCGCTCGCCAATTTCGCCGGCCTCCTGCACATGACCATGCATTCGCTGACCAAGTCGGCGATCTTCTTCGCCGTCGGCCATATCGCGCAGGTCAAGGGCACGCAGCGCATTGCCGACCTGAGCGGCCTCACCGAGACCCATCCGGTGCTCGGCTGGGGCCTGATCCTCGGCGTCGTCGCCATTGCCGGGCTGCCGCCGCTCGGCATCTTCATGAGCGAGTTTCTGGTGGTGAGCTCGACCTTCGCCCGCGCGCCGCTGCTCGCCATCATCCTGGTGTTCGGCATCCTGGTCGGCTTCGCGGCGTTGTTCCTGCGGCTCAACGGCATCGCGTTCGGCGAGCCGCGCGGCCCCACCGCCAAGGAACCGGCAACGGCGCAGGCGTCCTACGCGCCGATGTTTACCCATCTCGGCTTCGTGCTGGTCGCCGGCATCTACATGCCGCCGGCCCTCGTCGTCTGGTTCCAGAACGTTGCCGGGCTGCTTGGGTAGATCGATGCCGACATTCATCGCCACCATTGCGGGCAAGCGTGTGGACGACCGTCGGCCATGGCCGCGGCTGATCGTGACGCCGGACACCTGGCAGAGCGTCGCGCACGGGCTCGCCGACGGCCGTGCAACGCTGCTGGGCCTGTGGGGCGATGCCGGCGCTTCCTGCGCCGTGCACATGGCGATCATCGCGGCCGACGCAACCGACATTGCGGTGGTAAGCCTGGAATGTCCGGAAGAAACCTTCCCGTCGGTCGGCGCCGTGCATCCGCCCGCCATCCGGCTCGAACGCGCCATTCACAGCCTGTACGGGCTGAAGCCCCTTGGCGCTCCGGACCTGCGACCGTGGCTCGATCTCGGCTTCTGGGACGTGCACCACCCGCTGGGCGCTCGCACGCCGGCACCGGCCGTGCGGCCGGCCTACGCGTTCTTGCCGGCGGAAGGCGAGAGCCTGCATCAGAATCCCGGTCGGCCCGGTGCATGCCGGCATCATCGAGCCCGGACATTTTCGCTTTACCGCTTCCGGCGAGGCCGTAGTGCGTCTCGAAGCGCGCCTGGGCTATGTGCACAAGGGCATCGAGTCGCTGATGGCGGGCGCCACCATCGAGCGGGCGGCGCGGCTTGCCGCACGCACCTCCGGCGACAGCACCGTCGCCTACGGCATCGCCTTCGCTCATGCCGTCGAAGCGGCGCTCGACGTCGAGGCGCCGCGACGGGCCCGATACCTGCGCGCGCTGATGGCGGAGCTCGAGCGGCTGGCGAATCATCTCGGCGACATCGGCGCCATCTGCAACGACGCGTCGTTCTCGATCATGCACGCGCATTGCGGTGTGCTGCGCGAACTGGTGTTGCGCGCGGCGGACGCCTGTTTCGGACACCGGCTGATGATGGACCGGGTCGTTCCCGGCGGCGTTGCCGTCGATCTTGGCCCTGACGGAGCGGCGGCACTGAGCGATTTGCTCAAGCGCTTGCGGCAGCGGTTTCCGCGCCTGGTCGAGCTTTACGACAATACCGCCTCCCTGCAAGACCGCACCGTCTCGACCGGGATCGTTCACGCCGACCTGGCCCGGCAGTTCGGCGCCCCAGGCTATGTCGGGCGCGCCAGCGGCCGCAATTTCGACGCGCGGAAAGCCCCGGGCTACGCGCCCTACGACGAACTCGACTTTGCCGTTCCGGTGATGACCGCAGGCGACGTCAACGCGCGCATATGGGTGCGCATCCGCGAGGTCGAGCAAAGCCTCCGCCTCGTCGAACAGCTGATCGCGCGCCTGCCGAACGGACCGATCGCCACCGCGCTTGACGCCGACAGCGGCGAAGGCTTGGGCTTCGTCGAGGGTTTTCGCGGCGATGTGCTGGTCTCGGTGCAGCTCGCCGGCGGCCGCGTCGTGCGCTGCCATCTGCGCGATCCGTCCTGGTTTCAGTGGCCGCTCCTGGAAGCCGCGATCGAGGGCAACATCGTCGCCGACTTCCCGCTGTGCAACAAATCGTTCAACTGCTCCTATTCGGGCCACGATCTCTAGGACGAGCCGATGCGCCGAACATTGCTGGAAAGCCTCACGCAGGGCCCGCTGACCGAAGCACCGCCGTCGCCGGACGACGCCGCACTCGCCGAATTGGCGGCAGCCGTCGCGCGCACGGCGCGGCGCCGCCTCGGCCGCAGCCTGGCGATTCGCCAGGTGGATGCCGGCTCGTGCAACGGCTGCGAGCTTGAAATCCACGCCCTCAATAACGCCTTTTACGATCTCGAGCGGTTCGGGCTGCGCTTCGTCGCCTCGCCGCGCCATGCCGACGTGCTGCTGGTGACCGGCCCGGTGACACGCAACATGCGCGAAGCGCTCGAACGCACCTACAACGCCACGCCCGACCCCAAGTGGGTCGTTGCCGTCGGCGATTGCGCGATCGACGGCGGCCTGTTTGCCGCCAGCTATGGCGTCGTCGGCGGTGTCGGCGCGGTCGTTCCGGTCGATCTGCACGTCAAAGGCTGCCCGCCAACCCCGTACAAGCTGCTCCAGGGCCTCCTCGCGCTGCTCGAAGGCGGCGCCGCGGCGTAGCATGTCGCCAGACTTCAGCCGTGCCGGATTTTCAGCACCAGGATGACGGCGGTCATCGCCAGCGTCACGATGCTCGAGCCGATCAACGGCCCATCGACGATCGCCAATCCATAGACCAGCCACAGCAGCACGCCGAGCACGCAGAGCGTGGTGCCCGGCAGCGAGATGGCGCGCGTGTCGCGGTCGCGAATGATCTTGATCGCCTGCGGCACCCAGCACACTGTCGTGAGAACCGCGCCGGCCGCGCCGATTGCTCCGACCAAGCCCCGGCGACATCGCAGGCAGCAGCATCGTGTCGTTTCCTTGCCGTTGCCGGCGGACCTTTTCGTTACCGGCGCCGCGGGTCGGCCGCGAATCGATCCGATCTTTTTGGCGCGGCGGTGTGACAGTAATGAAACTTCGAGCCGCCGGGCGCCGGTTTTTTGAACGCGCGGCGGGCGCGTTCGTCATTTCGCGCCACCGATGTCATTCGACCGTCACGCACGAATCGTAGAATCATCAAGGCGTTAAAGGCAGATTTGTTCCGACGGATCGCGTTACCGAGAGCGGTGCGCGCCGGGCAGAGCGCCAGCGGCTCCGGTCCCATGATGAACGTGCCCGATCACACGACGCGAGTCTTCGACAGCGATCTGATCAAGCTGATGCAGATGGTCGCGCAGATGGGCGGCCTCGCGCAGAAGCAGATCAACGACGCCATCGACGCGCTGGCGCGGCACGATGTCGGCCTCGCGCGTCAAGCCATCGATTCGGACGCAAGCGTCGACGAGCTGCAGCGGCAGATCGAGGAAAAGGCGGTGGCGACGATCGCGCTGCGCCAGCCCATGGCGATCGATCTGCGCGCGCTGGTGGCGATGTTGCGCATCGCCAGCGACCTCGAGCGGATCGGCGACCTGGCCAAGAACATCGGCAAGCGCGTCATTGCGGTCAGCGGCGAGGATTCGCAGCGCACCCTGATGCGCGGGCTGCGCCACATGGCGAGTCTCGTTTCGGCGCAATTGACTTCGGTGCTCGACAGTTTCGTCGACCGCGATGCATTGAATGCGTTGCGGGTCTGGCACGGCGACAAGGAAGTCGACGCGCTTTACGTGTCGCTGTTCCGCGAACTGCTCACCTACACGATGGAAGATCCCGGCACCATTTCGCTGTGCATCCATTATCTGTTCTGCGCCAAGAACATCGAGCGCATCGGCGATCACGCCACCAACATCGCCGAGGCCGTGCACTACATGGTGGAAGGCCACGCCATTGCCGGCCAGCGGCCCAAGGGCGACACGTCGGATTATCTGAGCGAGCCGCTCGGCATGGCGGTGACGGTTCCGGCGTAGCTCGCCAGCCGTCGTCATCCCCCAAACGCGTGGCATTCGGGACGCCCGAAGCGGCCGGTTTGCCCGCGTTAACCAGTCATTAGGGTTAACGGTCTATTGCTCACCGACCCTGCGGCAATGGCGCCAGCGCCGTTGCGGCTGTTCCTCACGGCGATGCAGCGATCGAGATGCGTTCGACCTGGTCCCGCTCCGCACGACTTCTCGCTTCGGCCACGCTCGTCGCCGCCATCGCCGCCGCGACGGCGGGGTGCCAGACCACGCAGACGGCGACGACCACCGGCACGCTGCCGCCGGCACCGGCCGATCGGCCGGAGGCGGAATGGCGCAGCGACCTCGACACCTACAGCCAGCAATACCGCGCCGACCCGGCCAATGCCGGCGTCGCCCTGCGCTATGCCCAGGCGCTGCGCGCCACCGGCCAGCGCGCCCAGGCCGTCGCCGTGCTGCAGCGGCTGTCGATGGAGCATCCCCACGACAAGGCGGTCCTCGGCGAATACGGCCGCGCCCTGGCCGATGCCGGCGACTACGAGCAGGCACTCGACGTGCTCGGCCGCGCCCATTCGCCCGATCAGCCCGACTGGCGCATCTTGTCGGCCCAAGGCGCCGTCCTCGACCAACTGGGCCGTCATCAGGAAGCGCAGAGCTACTACCAGACCGCGCTCAAGATCGTGCCCGACGAGCCGTCCGTGCTGTCCAATCTGGGACTGTCCTACGCGCTGTCGAAAGACCTGCCGAATGCCGAGACGACGCTGCGGCAGGCGGCGGCCCATCGCCAGGTCGACACCCGGGTGCGGCAGAACCTCGCCCTGGTCATCGGCCTGCAGGGCCGCTTCGCCGAAGCCGAGCAGATCGTCAGCGCGGACCTGCCGCCCGAGCAGGCCTCGGCCAATGTCGCCTATCTGCGCCAAATGCTGGCGCGCCGCGATGTTTCGAAGACCGCGCATGGGCACGGCACCGAGACGGCTGCCCGAGCCAAGCCGCCCGGTTCCGGCTCCCCGCTGGCGCAGCAATAGGCTCAAGAGCGCAATCGTTTCAGAGTGAATCGATTGGCGTCTCGGATTTTGATTGAGCAGGATCTTCGCGGAAAACCGGTTTCCACTTTTCCGGATCATGCGCTAGCGCAGCGCCATCACCCGGATCGCCGCCGGGCCGAGAATGACGACGAACAGAACCGGCAGGAAGAATATGATCATCGGCACGGTCAGCTTCGGCGGCAGGCCGGCGGCCTTCTTTTCGGCTTCCGACATGCGCATGTCGCGACTTTCCTGAGCCAGCACCCGCAGCGTGGTGCCGAGCGGCGTGCCGTAACGTTCCGCCTGCGCCAAGGCGAGGCAAACCGCCTTGACGCCTTCGAGGCCGGTGCGCTGCGCCAGGTTCTCGTACGCCTGGCGACGATCCGGCAGATAGGACAATTCCGCCGTGGTCAGCGTGAGTTCCTCGGCCAGCGCCACCGATTGGCTGCCGACCTCTTCACTGACCTTGCGGAAGGCCGCCTCGATCGACATGCCGGACTCGACGCAGATCAGCAACAGATCAAGCGCGTCCGGAAACGCGCGCTTGAGCGACAGCTGGCGGCGTTGGATCTTGTTTTTGAGGAACAGATTCGGGCTCTGCATGCCCAGATAGGCGCAGCCGATCGACATCGCGAACTTGACCATCGGCGGATAGCTGAGGTCGAGCACGATGAAAATATAGAACAGCGAAATGAACAGCATGGCGACCGGCATCACCATGCGGAAGAACAAATAGGTGATGTAGGGCGCCTGGCCGCGAAAGCCGGCCTGGACCAGCATGGCGCGCGCCCGCTCCTGGCCGACCCACTTGTTGAGATTGAAGCTGTCGACCGCCTTCTTCATGTATACTTTCGGCGATTGCCGCAGCGAAGCCTTGCTGCCCAGCGTCAGGCGTTCGCGCTCGCGCTGGCGGATCTTTTCGCGCTCGATCGCCACCGCCTTCATCCGCTTGTCGAGCGTATCGGTGACCAGATACGGCATCGCCAGCATGACGACCGTGGCGCCGGCCGCAATGGCGGCGAACAGCATCGTCAGGAGCTGCGGGTTTAAAAGCTGCGAAACGACTGAACCCATGGCGGCACCTTTTAGAAATCGAAGTTGATCATCTTGCGCATCACGAAGATGCCGACCGCCATCCAGCCGCCGCAGCAGGCGATCATGAAGCGCCCGGTCGGGTCGGTCCACAGCAGCTCGATGTAGGCCGGGCTGGTGAAGTAAACGAGCCCCATCACCACGATCGGCAACGCGCCGATGATCGAGGCCGACGCCTTGGCCTCCATCGACATGGCCTGAATCTTGGCTTTCATTTTCTTGCGGTCGCGCAGCACGCGCGACAGGTTGCCGAGCGTCTCGGACAGGTTGCCGCCGGCGCGCTGCTGAATGGAGACGACGATGCCGAAAAAGTTGGCTTCGGCGAGCGGCATGCGTTCGTAGAGTTTGAGGCAGGCCTCGCCGAGCGGGATGCCGACCGTCTGCGTCTCGATGATGCCGCGAATTTCGCTGCGGACCGGCTCTTCGGACTCGGCGGCGATCAGCTTGAGGCTGTCGAGCAGCGGCAGGCCGGCCTTGATGCCGCGAACGATGACGTCGACGGCGTCGGGAAAATGGCTGAGAAACTTCGCTTCACGCCGTTTCTTGAGGAACGACAGCAGCCACACCGGAAGTCCGAACCCGGCGGCAAAGGTAAAGCCGAGCGTCGCCAGCACGCCGACGTCCATCAAGAACGCGAGCAGCAGCGCGGCAACGCCGAGCACGACGGAGCCGATGATGAACTGTCGTTTCGACCAATCGAGCCCGGCCTGGGTCAGCCGGGCGGTAAGCGAGGGGCGCTTGGCCTTGCGTTGCCGCTCTTCCAGCTGTTTGAGCGAGCCCTCGACCTGTTCGCGGCGCGGCTTCTGCGCGACGCGCGTCGGCCGCACCATCGGCTCGGAACGCGACACGCTCGCCATCCGTCGTTCGGTCTTGCGCTCGCCGGACAGGAATGGATAGACGAACACCCACGCCACGCCGCCGATGGCCAGCGCGACCAGAAAGAAGAGACCGTAAGCCTGCATGACGCTAGCTCCTGGCCGGTTCGCGCCCCGGGTCCGAGGCGTCGAGCGCCGCCGCCAGCCGCTTCTCCTCGCCGTAATAGCGGGCGCGTTCCCAGAACTTGGGGCGGCCGATGCCGGTCGATTTATGCAGCCCCATCAGGTTGCCGTTGGCGTCCTCGCCGAGGATATCGTAGGTGAAGATATCCTGGGTGATGATGACATCGCCTTCCATGCCCATCACTTCGGTGATGTGGGTGATGCGCCGCGAGCCGTCGCGCAGCCGCGCGGCCTGGACCACGACGTCGACCGAGGCGCAGATCATCTCCCGGATGGTCCGGGACGGCAGCGCGTAGCCGCCCATGGTGATCATCGATTCCAGGCGCGACAGCGCCTCGCGCGGCATATTGGCGTGCAGCGTGCCCATCGAGCCGTCGTGGCCGGTATTCATCGCCTGCAACAGGTCGAAGGCTTCCTGGCCGCGCACCTCGCCGACGATGATGCGTTCCGGGCGCATGCGCAGGCAATTGCGCACCAGATCGCGCATCGTGATCTGGCCCTCGCCTTCGAGGTTCGGCGGCCGCGTTTCCAGGCGCACCACGTGCGGCTGCTGCAGTTGCAATTCGGCGGCGTCCTCGCAGGTGACGATGCGTTCGTCGTCGTCGATGTAACGGGTCAGACAGTTGAGCAGCGTCGTCTTGCCCGAGCCGGTGCCGCCGGAGATCAAGGTATTCACCCGGCAGCGGCCGATCACCTTGAGGATTTCCGCGCCCTCCGGCGAGATCGAGCCGAACCGCACCAACTGCTCGAGCGTGAGCTTGTCCTTCTTGAATTTGCGGATGGTGAGCGCCGGACCGTCGATGGCGAGCGGTGGTACGATGGCGTTGACGCGCGAGCCGTCCGGCAGGCGCGCGTCGCAGATCGGCGAGGATTCATCGACGCGCCGGCCGACCTGGCTGACGATGCGCTGGCAGATATTGAGCAGCTGCTGGTTGTCGCGGAAGCGGATGCCGGTCTTCTGAATCTTGCCGGCGACTTCGATGTAAACCGTGCCGGCGCCGTTGACCATGATGTCGGCGATCTCGTCGCGGGCGAGCAGCGGCTCCAGCGGCCCGTAGCCGAGCACGTCGTTGCAGATGTCGTCGAGCAGGTCTTCCTGCTCGGAGATCGACATCACGACGTTCTTGATCGCGATGATCTCGTTGACGATGTCGCGGATTTCCTCGCGCGCGGAATCGGCGTCGAGCTTGGCGAGCTGCGCCAGGTCGATGGCCTCGATCAGCGCACCGAAGATCGTGCTCTTGACCTCGTAATAGGAATCCGACCGCCGGGATTCGACCGAGGAGGCGGCGTGCGCCGGCGCTTTCGGCGGCGCCGCCGGAACCCTGGTCGGCGCCGGGGCTCCGATCAGGGGCGCGCCGAGGCCGGCGGACGGGAACGGCGTCCGGCCGGCTTCGCTGCCCGCCGAAATGGGAGCAGGAGGCGGCGCGGCAACGGCCGGCTGCGGCCGCTCTTCGACGGCGACAGCGGCGGCGCTACCTGCAGTGGGACGCTTGCCAAACACCAACGCAACTCCAACTCATCTTAGGCCTGCCGGTGCAGCAGCCCGAGCAGCGGCGACAACAGGCTGGAACGCTGCTTCCTCGGTTCTGAACGCCCGGTTAATTGTTGCGCCAATTGGCGAAACATTTCCGCTGTGCGGTGATTGGCGGAAATCTCGGCGATCATCTGCCCGTTGTTGGCCGCGGCGCCGAACACCTGCGGCTCAAACGGAATGATCGCCACCGGCTCGCTTTCGAGCGCCTTGGCGAAGTCGGCGGCCTTGATCTCGGGCCGCTTCGGAATGCCGACCTTGTTGAGACAATAGCGCGGCAGCTGATCGTTCGGCCGCGCCGCCTTGAGCAGGTCGTGGAGGTTTTTGGCGTTGCGCAGGTTGGCCAGGTCGGGCTCGGCGACAATGAGAATGTCGTCGGCGCCGATCAGGGTCTGCCGGCTCCACCCGGTCCACTGATGCGGCACGTCGAGCACGACGCACGGCACCGTGGCGCGCAGCGAATCGAAGATCGCATCGAACGCGTCGGCGCCGAAGTCATAGACCCGGTCCAGCGTCGCCGGCGCCGCCAGCAGGCTCAGGTGGTCGGTGCATTTCGACAGCAGACGATCGACGAAAGCCGTGTCGATGCGGTCGGGCGAAAACACCGCCTCGGCGATGCCCTGCGGCGGATCCTGGTTGAAATCGAGCCCGGCGGTGCCGAACGCCAGATCGAGGTCGGTCACCACCGCGTCGAGCGAGAGATCGCGGGCGATGGCAAAGGCGATGTTGTGGGCGACGGTGGAAGCGCCGACGCCGCCCTTGGCGCCGACCACGGCGACGACCCGGCCGACCGGCTTGGCGTCCGGCGCCGAAAACAGGCCGCACACCGCGCGCACGATCTGCAGCGTACCGACCGGCCCGATCAGATAATCGCTCACGCCGCGGCGCACCAGATCGCGATACAGCGTGACGTCGTTCATGCGGCCGATGACGACGACGCGGGTGCCGGCGTCGCAATAATTGGCCAGCTGATCGAGGCCGCCGAGAATATCCTCGCCATGGTTGCTGGATTCGAGAATGATGACGTTCGGCGTCGGCGAACTCTGGTAGGCTTCGATCGCCACCGGCAAGCCGCCCATCTGGATGCGCAGATGGATTTTGGCCATGCGCCGGTCCTCGCCGGCGGCCTGGATCGCGGCGGCGGTTTCCACCGTCTCGCAGAATGCCTGCACCGAGACGCGCGGCGCCGGCGCGATATGTTCCTCGCGACTGACCGTCTCGGCGGCAGCAGCTTCGTCGTCGGCGATTTGACTGACCTGGCTCATGGTATGGCGGCGTTATTGACCGAAGCCGCTGATCCGGCCGGCATTGCCGTTCAGATATTGGGTTCCGGTTGGCTGACCCTGCCGATATTTGTCGACCACCTGGGTCCGCCGCGGCGTGTAGGCCGGCGTCTCGGTGCGCGGCTCCACCAGATCGGCCGGGTCTTCGATCATGGCGGCGAGATTGTGCTGGGTGGAGCAGCCGAAATTCCAGTGTGGCTGATTTTCGAAATAGTCGCGCTCGAGGCTCGGCCCGATGTTCTCCGGCCACAGGCCGCAAGGGCCGGCCTGCGCGGTGATCCTCGGATAGGTGATGCGAACGGTCGCCAGCGTGCGCGGGCCGGCCGGATAGGTGCGCACCATCATGCTCCGCGGCGGCACGCCGGTCGCCGCCAGGATCGATTGGATCTCGCGAAGCGAATCCGCTGCGGCATGCTCGTTGCCGGTGCCGGTCGGCAGGTCGATCAGCACGCCGCCGGTGGCTTCGCCCTTCCAGGTCTGCGCGAATGCCAGCACGTCGGTGCGCTGTGTCCCGGTCAAGGCGCTGCGGTTGGCGCCGATGAAAAGCTGCAGGGTGCGTTCACCTTCGGTGATCGTGATCGGATGCCGCAGGCGGAAATCGGCCGGAACGGACGGCGAGGCGGTGATCTGCTGGTCGGTCATGCAGCCGCAAACCAATAGCCCGTAGCCGGCGACGATGGCGGCGCGCAATGCCACACCGGCGCGGCGACCGATCGTCGTTGTTCTGGCGCTATGCATCACTCGTCTCCTGGTCGGCACGTTCAATCGAGAATGAAGCCGTACTTGCCGTGATAGTTGTCGGCCGGGTCGACCGTTCCGCCGACGCCGTAGATGCGGTTGAGCCGGCCGAGCAGAACCTGCGCTGGATCGCTGGGATCGGCGAAGCCGTCGTCGGGCCGCGACAGATCCTTCTCGGCGACGGCGTGCACGATGTACGGCGTCACCAGCACCATCAGCTCGGTCCGCTGGTTGACGTAGTCGTTGCTTTTGAACAGCGGTCCGAGAACCGGAAGCTCGGCGAGGCCGGGCAAGCCGTTGATCACGTGCTTGGTCTCGTCCTGGATCATGCCGGCCATCGCCAGCGCGCCGCCGGACGGCAGCTCCACCGTGGTATCGGCGCGGCGGGTGCGGATCGACGGAATGGTCGCCGACGCGTTGGTGCCGACCTCGGGGATGGTCAGCGAATTGTTGCTCGACAGGTCCGACACTTCGGTCATGACCTTGAGGCTGATGCGTCCGGCGCTGAGCACGACCGGGGTGAAGTTCAAGCTGACGCCGAATTGCTTGAAGGTAATCGACGGCTGGCAGGTGACCGCCGAATTGCCGGCCGTCGCCGCGGCGCACGAATAGCCGTTGAGGATGGGAAATTCGCCGCCGGCCATGAAGGTCGCGGTTTCCCCCGATATGGCGGTGAGGCTCGGTTCCGCCAGCGTGCGGATGACGCCGGCCTGTTCCATGGCTTGCAGCGTGGCGTTGACCGATTGCCAGCCGCCGGTGATCGTCGAGCCGCTGAGCGACTGGCCGTAGGCCGAGAACGGGTTGGTGTTGTTGAAATTCAGGACGGCCGTGCCGTAGCCCAGCGAGCCGTTGAGATTGATGCCAAGCTGCTTGACGACGTCGCGCTCGACTTCGGCGACCGTCACCTTGAGCATGACCTGGTCGCGATCGCGGACCACGATGGCGTTGACGATCTTGTTGGTGTCGAGCAGCGCCGCGAAGTCGCCGCCGCTGTCGGCCATGCGGGTGGCGACGTCATAGGCCATCTGCGCCTCGGCCTGGCTCGCCACCGAGCCGGACAGGATGATGCCGTTGCCGATGCCTTCGACGTTGATGTCGGTATTCGGCAGGACCTGCCGCAGCGCGGCGCGGATGCCGTTGAGATTGCGCGTCACCGCGATGTCGAAGCCGGCGATCTGCTTGCCTTGAGCGTCGAAGAAAAAGACGTTGGTCTGGCCCTGCTTGATGCCGATGATGTAGGCGCGGCGTGACGAGCGAATGACGGCATTGGCGATGGTCGGATCGGAGATCAACACATCCTTGAGATCGCGCGGAAAATCGATGACCAGCGACTTGCTCACGCCGAGCGCGACCGACCGCGATCCGACGTCGCTGGCGGCGACCTGAATCGATTGCACCGACGGCTCGCCGTTCGGCCCGTCGCCGGCAAGGCTGGCTTGGCGCGGAGCCAACGACGACAGCACGATCAGGCCGGCGAGCGCTGCCCGGCGAAGCGAAGTGTTTGTTGCCATGCGATGTCCCTTCGTGCGCATCAGCGGGGCAGGAAAGATTGGGTCGTCACGCCGTAGCGCACTGTGTTCAGCGAACCGCGCCGGTCGTTGACGGCGTCGCCGTCGCCTTCCGGCGTCGATGATGGCGAATCGACCAGGCTGCGCAGCGCCAGCGACAGCGAGCCAAGTTGGCGCGACAGCGCCAGCGTTTCGGCCTGGTCGGGCGTGACCTCGAGCGTCGCGGTATGGCCGACGACGACCTTCTGGCCGTTTTTTTCCTCCACGCTCTGGTCGATCGCCAGCACGCGCACGTTCCGCAGTATCAACTCGGTGACGTATTTCTCGACACCCGTCACTTTTTCCGATGTCTTGTCGCGGCGCGTCAGCAGGACGTCGACGTGATCGTCCGGCAGGATGAAGCCGCCGGCGCCGGACTCGGCCGACACGTCCATCGCCACGGCGCGCATGCCCTTGGGCAAGATCGCCGCCATGAAGCCCGAGCCCTTGGTGAAGACGACCGCCGGATCCCAAAGCGGCTGTCCGGACGTGATCGATATGCGCACGATGGCGCCGGTGAACTCGTTGATGGCCTCCGGCCGCTCGGACTTTCTGATGAAAGTCGGGTTCGCCGCGTCGGCCGGCCAGATCTGCCAGCCGATATCGCCGTCGCCGATCACCTGTCCGCGGGACAGATCGGTCTTGGCGACCAGCACGTCGACCGTCGCCAATGGCGGCGGCGCCGGCGCCGGCGCGCTCTCATGGCGGCTGCCCGCCAAAATAGCCGCGATCCCGCCAGCGGCGAGAGCGACACCGAGAACGACGATACGCGCGGCTTTCATTACGCTTGGGTCCCACTTGACGCCACGGCGGGAGCGGCCGTCATCGCCGGATTTGACCAGCTAAACGTCAAGGCATGGTTAATAAGCCGTATCCAATCGCGTTAATCTGGCGTTGCTGCGGCTTCGCCGCAGCGGCGATCGGCTACAGGCCGAGAGCGGTCATCCACTCGGTTTGCGGATAGACCAGCAGCGCCGCCACCGCGAGCGCGATGCCATACGGAACGCCGCTGTCCGGGCGATGCAGCCGCTCGGCCCAAGCCTGTCCGACCAGCAGCTGCGGCATCGGCAAGGCGCGAAACTGGATCAGCGTCAGCGTCAAGGCGCCGCCGAGCAGCGAGGCGTACACCAGATAATCGGCCAGATGGCCGAGACCGAACCACAACACCGTTGCGGCCGCGAGCTTGGCGTCGCCGCCGCCGATCCAGCCTTGCGTGAAGCACGCGAAGGCAACGACCAGCACGGCCGCGGCGGCGCCGGCATGCGTAAGCATGTCGGCGGCGCTCATCCCGATCAGCACGGCGAGCAGCAGGAATCCCGCCATCAGGATCAGCGAGACCCGATTGGCGATGGTCATGGTCAACAGATCGCTGGACGCGGCGAACGCCATCATCGCCGGAAACAGCGTCAATCTGATCGCTTCAACCAACATGACCGACCAACATGGCATCGCCGCGCATCGTCCAGCGACGAATAACCCGACGCCGGTTTAGAGCCGGTTAGCGCAGCCTCGCAAAATGAAAAGGCTCCGGTAAGCGACCGGAGCCCTCTCGTAGCAGAATGCGAAATACGCTTACTTGAGGGCGCCGGAAACGCTGCTGAAGGTGCTCTTCAGGTTAGTACCGAGGCCCTGGACGACGGCGATGATCGCAACCGAGATGCCGGCAGCGATGAGGCCGTATTCGATGGCCGTAGCGCCGGACTGGTCCTTCAAGAAACGCGCAAAAACGGTCTTCATGAGTTGGCTCCTAAGGTCCACACGTGGCTGTCTGAGCGTGACCCAACGGCCGTTTTCTCCGGTCGTTTGGATCGTCGGTGACGCTAGCAATCAGAAATTTCGATGCGGTTAAACCGATCGAATAAAGCCGTGCCAGAGCGCCTGTTCCATAATGTAGTTAACAGCCCGTTGCGATCGGGCGGTGGCCGGCTCGGCAGCGACGGAAGCCTGATCGGGCGCGGTGCTTTGACTTTCGAGAGCCATTAGCACGCCGGCGTTTCGTATGCGTAAGCCGGCACCGCTCAAGTTGTTTCAATTCGCCCGATTGACATCGCCGCCACATGCGCATGCGGCGGTTCCGCAAAGCCCGATCCTTCACGCGCCATTAATGGCGCGCCGATAACACTGGGCGCAGCCCGGCCGCCGCAGGCGGCTTGGATTTCTGATCGGACCGAACGTTTTTCGAAACCGGCGCCAAGACGCCGACAGCGCGGCAACACCATGAGTAATGAACTGCTCTCTTTCATCGTCAATGTCGGCGAGACATTGTCGAAAAACCTGCCGATCTCGCTCGGCCTGGCGGCGGTGTTCACCATCCTGACGTCGTTCTGGGCCTGCAATCCGGGCCGGCCGTGGTGGCGCAAGCGCGATCTGGCGACCGATCTCTGCTACTGGTTCATCATCCCCGTGATCACGCGCTATCTGCGCATCGGACTGCTGGTCGCCGGCGCCGCGGTGCTGTTCCACATCACGACGGCGGACGGTCTGGTGGCGTTCTACGAGAACGGCCACGGCCCGCTCGCCGCGCTGCCGCTGGCCGTGCAAACGCTCGTCTTTCTCGTCGGCGAGGACATCATTCTGTACTGGACCCATCGCTGGTTCCACGGCGCGCGCATGTGGAAGTACCATGCGGTGCACCACTCCTCCGAGGAGCTGGAGTGGATCTCCGCGGCCCGCTTCCATCCGGTCAATCTGTTTCTCGGCAGCGTGTTTGCCGACGTCGTCATGCTGCTGGCCGGCATCTCGCCCAACATCTTCGTCGTGCTCGGGCCGCTGACCATCGCCCATTCGGCCTTCGTGCACGCCAATCTCGGCTGGACGCTGGGTCCGTTCCGATACGTGCTCGCCACGCCGGTGTTCCACCGCTGGCACCATACGGCGGCGGATCGCGGCGGCGAGAAGAATTTCGCGGCGACGTTCCCGGTGCTCGACGTGCTGTTCGGAACGTTCTACATGCCGGCCGGCGAACTGCCCGACAATTACGGCATCGCCGATCGCAACTATCCGACGACCTTCCAGGGCCAGCTGGCGCGACCGTTCACGCATTGACCTTCGGCGAAGGCGCCGCGTCGAGGCGTTTCTCAGCAATGTCGCGGTATCGTTAAGCAAGCGTCACCGCCTGGCGGGCACGCGCGGCACCCGGCGATTTGCAGTTCATTCACTAATTTGCAGTGAAGTGGGCTGGTCAGCGGGCCTGCGCACGGACTCCGGATTTCCGCGCGGCCCGCCCGGTTGTCGAATCCGCGTAGCGTTTCGGAGAGTATCGATGACGGCGTTGTGCGTGCGTGGCCTCGCGGCGCGAAAGCCGCTGCGACGGCTGGCGATGGGTTTGTTGTTCGCGGCGGTTGCGAGCGGCGCGCTTGCCGGCGAGCCGATCGTGGTCCGCCTCGACCAGGCGAGCCTCCTGAAAATTCCCGACCGGGCCACGACCGTCGTCATCGGCAATCCGCTGATCGCCGACCTGTCGCTGCAGCCCGGCGGCCTCGCCGTCATCACCGGCAAGTCCTACGGCGCCACCAATATCCTGGTCATGGACAGGACCGGCGCGGTGCTGACCGAAGAGACCGTCGAAGTGCGCGGCCCGACGGACAAGACCGTCGTGGTCTATCGCGGCATCCAGCGCGAGACCTATAGCTGCGAACCGAACTGCGAGCCGCGGATTACGCTGGGCGACGCCCAGGCTTTCTTCAACGAGGCGCTGAACACCGCCGCCACCCGCAATACCCAGTCGCTGGCCGCGGGAGCCGGATCGGCGCATTAGCGCATGAGCCGGCGCGTGACGCAGGGTTGACGCGGCCTTAAGGCCCGACCCGCGTTTGGCGACAGTCAGCGCAACGTATCGCCAACTGCTGTTGGGTAATGGTTCCAGCGTGCTCGCGCCGCGGCGCGAGATCACTGGGCGAGGGTGAGCATGTTGCATCAGCTGAAATCGAGGATTTCAGCGCCAGCAGTCTGGCGCGCGATGGCGCCGCGCACGCGCCGTTTCGTCCGCCAGACGCGGGCCACGACCACCGTCGAGTTCGGCCTGCTCGCGGCGCCGTTCGTCGCGCTGGCCTTCGCGATCTTGCAGACCGCCATCGTGTTCTTCGCCAGCCAGGCGCTGGAGACCGCGGCAGCCAGCGCGGGCCGCCTGGTGCTGACCGGCCAGGCGCAGACCACGGGCTGGACCGCCGACCAGTTCAAGCAGCAGGTCTGCAACGCCATCACCGGCCTGTTCAATTGTCAGAGCGGCGTTTACGTCGACGTCGAGACCTATTCATCGTTCTCGGCGGCGAACCTCAGCATGCCGATCAGCAACGGCACCTTCAACAGTTCGGGCCTGGGCTACAATCCCGGCGGCCCGGGCGACATCGTGGTGGTGCGGCTTTACTACAAATATCCGGTCTACATGAATCTGCTCGGCTTCAATCTGAGCAACCTCAACGGCGGCTACGATCTGTTGGCCGCCACTGCCGTGTTCAAGAACGAACCTTACGGATTGTGAGGGCCGCCATGACCGCTCGCGCGATGAGTGCATTGACCGCCCTGGTTCGCCGTCTCGGCGGCCGGCTCGGCGACTTCGCCGGCGAGCGCCGCGGCTTGGCCGCGCTCGAATTCGCCCTGCTGCTGCCGATGCTGATCACCCTGTTCCTCGGCAGCGTCGAGGTCACCACCGGCGTCGCCATCCAGCGCAAGGTCACCTTGACGGCGCGCGCGCTCGCCGACCTGTCCAGCCAGTTCACCAGCATCGCCAACGCCGACATGTCGAACATCCTCAATGCCTCGGGCGACATCATCGTGCCCTATGCGGCCGCCAACCTGCAGGCGGTGGTGTCGGAACTGTCGATCGACGGCCAAGGCCAGGCGACCGTGGTGTGGAGCGATACGCTCAACGGCACGGCGCGCTCGGTCGGATCGATCGTCAACGTTCCGTCGTCGCTCGCCACGGCGAACACCTATCTGATCCTCGGCGAAGCGGCCTACAGCTACAATCCGACCTACGGTTATGTCATGACCGGCACGGTCAGCTTGAGCGATCAGATCTATATGCGGCCGCGGCAATCCAGCTCGGTCGCGCGCAAGAATTCGTAGGCTCGGAGCACAGACGACGGACGACAGAGGACGGAGGGATATCGGAACTCGCAGCTTAGTCTCTGTCATCCGTCATCCGTTACCCGTCATCTGATATCTTGGATCGGCAACGCCGTCGTCGATTTGATCTTCTCCATGGCGAAGCGCGACGTCACGTTCTTGAGCGGCACCGCGGCAATCAGCTTCTTGTAAAAGGTGTCGTAGCCGGCAATGTCGCTGACCACGACGCGCAGCATGTAGTCGACGTCGCCGGCCATGCGGTAGAATTCCATCACCTCGGGCATGGCGCCGACCACCTTGGCGAAGCGGTCGAGCCAGTCCTGCGAATGGTCGCCGGTTTCGACCGAGACGAAAACCGTGACGCCGAGCCCGATGCGGTCCTGATCGACCAGCGCGACGCGTTTTTGAATGACGCCGTCGGCCTCGAGCCGCTGAATGCGCTTCCAGCACGGCGTCGACGACAGCCCGACGCGCGAGCCGATCTCGGCGACGGAGAGCGCGGCATCATCCTGCAGTACTGCAAGGATTTTCCTGTCTATGGCGTCCATCGGATATTTTCTTCCAATCAATCGTGCCCATTCATATTGACATAGAAAAATATTCTAGATCAAGGACGGCTTGGCTCATGCCCCCTGGGGCCGCGCCCAGGCCGGCGAGGCCGGACCCGACCACGCCGATAGGCCGACAAAACACCGATCAAGCCTTGGCCAGGAAGGCTTCGACCTCCGCCCGCGTCGGGGCGCCGGCGGAGCCGCCGAGCCGGCTGCACTTGATCCCGGCGGCCGCGGCGCCGAAGCGCATGGCCTCGACCTCGCTCGCGCCTTCGGCCAGCGCCAGGACAAAGCCGCCGTGAAAGGCGTCGCCGGCGCCGAGCGTATCCACGGCGTCGACCGCGAACACCGGCAACTCGCAGACCTTGCGGCCCTCGAGGAAGATGACGGCGTTCGGCCCGTTGCTGACGGCGAGAAAGGCGTCGGTCCGGCTCGCGATGCGCAGCAGGCCGGCGGCCAGGTCGCTCACGCCGGTGGTCTCGCGCAAACATTCCGCCGAAAAGATCACATGGGTGGCAATCCGAAACAGCGGATCGTCCTCGACGGTCGGCCGGTCGCCGTCGAGCACCACCGGAATGGCGCGCCGCCGCGCCGCCTCGCAGATCGGCTGCGCGAAGGCCGGGTAGCGGTTGTCGGCCAGCACCGCATCGGCGCTCGCCACGATGCCTGCCGGATCGGCCGGCGCGGTTTTGGCGATCCGCTCGTCGCGGTAGGTGACGATGGTGCGGTCGCCGCGCGCGTTCATGAAGATCGCGGACAGTGCCGTCGCCAGGCCGGCGACGCGCTGGCAGAACGAGCAATCGACCTGCTCGCGCGCCAGCGCCGCCAGCACGCGGTCGCCGTTGGCATCCTCGCCGACCGGACCGCCCATCGGCCCGGCCAGCGCGGCGCGGCCGCCGAGCCGGGCGATCGCCACCGCCGCATTGGCGGCGCAGCCGCCGTTGACGACAAAAAACCCGGTGGCCTGCACCTTGCCGTCGGCTTGCGGAAATTCCTCGACCTGAAAAACCTCGTCGAGCACGATGATGCCGGTGCACAGGATGCGCGGCGCGACGCCGCCTCCCGGCCGGGCGACGCGGGCGGATTCAGCGAACGACATTGCAGCCCTCCGCGACAAAGCTGCGAATGATGTGATGGGCGATGGCGACCGGCGGCGGTGTGGTCAGACCGTCGGGATGGCGCCGCGCGAGCATCAGCGCGAGCTCGTCGCGATCGAACCAGCGGGCATCCTCGATCTCGCTCCGATCGATGACGATGGTCTCCGACAGCGCCTGCGCATGGCAGCCGATCATCAGCGATGAGGGAAACGGCCACGGCTGCGACGCAAAATAGCGCACCCGGCCGCAGGCAATGCCGGCCTCTTCCAGCACCTCGCGGCGCACCGCCTCCTCGATGGTCTCGCCCGGCTCGACAAAGCCGGCGAGACACGACCACATGGTCGGCGCGAACCGCGGCGAGCGGCCGAGCACGCAACGCTCGCCCGCGCTCGCCAGCATGATCACCACCGGATCGGTGCGCGGGAAATGCTCCAGTCCGCACGACGGGCAATCGCGCCGCCAGCCGCCCTGCACCACGACGGTCGCGGCGCTGCAATTGGGACAGAAACGATGGCGCGCGTGCCAGCCGAGCAGCGCCTTGGCCTCGGCGAGCGGCGGCAGGTGCTCGGCCTCGACCAGGCCCTGCACGGCGATCGAGCGCAGATCGGAGATTTTCAGGTCGTTGCGGGCCTTCATCGCCTCGACCGCGGCGGCTTCGTAGCCGAAGCCGAAACGCGGCGCCTCGTTCACCAGGCCGAGGAACACGGCGCCGCGGGCATCGCCCAGCGCGCGCGCCTCGGCCGGCGAGAACAGCGGCCAGAATGGCGGATCGTCCGCCGCGCCGCGCGGCTTCATCACCACCAGTTCGCCGCCGATCACATAGACGCCGGCGCGTTCGTGCTGCAGGAATTTGGCCAGCGCGGCATCGTCGCCGCGGCAGGCGGCGGCGCGATCGATCGCGCTCGCCGTATAGCCGAGGCGCGGCGGCGGACCGAGTTCGGAGCGGGGGCTGGCGGACACGATGATCTAATGGTGCCGCATCATTCCGCCGCTTCGCGCAGCGGCCGCGGATAGAACGCGTCGTAGAGCTCCGGCCGCTGCCATTGCGGGCCCAGCACGCCCTGCTTGGTGGCGCAATGTTGCGACGAGCCGACCTCGTCGCGGGTGGCGCGCAGATAGCGCACCCGGTCGAGGTCGACCTCGACGATGCTCATGCCGGCGACGGTGCTTTCGAATACGATCTCCTCGGGCGAAGCCACCATGGCGAGGCCGCGCTCGCCGTGATGAAACAGATTCTGCGTCGTCACGACCAGCGCAAGATTCTCGATGGCGCGGGCCCAGATCAGCGTCCGCCACGTCGCCCACAGCCGGTTCTTGTCCTTGCCGGCCGGCATGAAGATCAGCTCGGCGCCGCGCAAGGCGAGCGCGCGGGTCACTTCCGGCATGTAGACTTCGCTGCACATGGCGAGCCCGACCTTGCCGTGCACGGTGTCGAACACCGGAAAATCGTTGCCCGGCACGTATTGGAACTCCCAGGCCGTGCCGCCGGTATAGATCCACGGGCCGTTCGGGTGAGTGCGCCGGTAGCGCGCCGGGGCGCGGCCGTCCGGATAGGCCATGACGATGAGGTTGTGCGCGGTCGCCGCCTTGCGATCCAGCGGCTCGATGGTGCCGAACACCACGTGCACGCCCTGGGTGGCGGCGGCTTCCGCCATCGCGGCGGTCGGATCGAACGTCGCCGGCATGCGCCACGGGCCCGGATAGGTCTCCGGGAAGCAGACGAAATCGGCGCCCTCATGGGCGGCGTGCTCGATCGCCCGCACCGCGTCGGCGACGTTGCGCTCGTCCTCGCCGGGCGGGTACGAAATCGGCTGCACGATGGCGATGCGGAAAGTCATCCTGTTTCCTCCTGCCGCCTCCCACTTGCACCGGATTGAAGCCGCCGCGGTGGGCGAGGTCAAGGTTGGGTGCGGTGCGGTAGCGACGCCCCCATGGTTACAGCCGCGAATGGCGAGTAGCCAATGCAAACTCGTTCTCGCGACGCCTGCGCGCCCGAGTTTTGCTTTGGCGAGTGGTGCGAAGACTTATTCGCCATTCGCTATGCGCCATTCGCATTTCCTGCCGAGCACGATCCTCGTCAGATTTGGCCGGCGGTGGGTCCGGCTTCCATCACGATCATGCCCGGCCCGTAGCCTGGATGGAGCGAAGCGCAATCCGGGATCAGCTTTGACGCCCGCAATGCCGCCCCGGATTACGCTTCGCTCCATCCGGGCTACTGAAAAAAGGAAGCGGAACGCCGAAAGACGCTGAGCATCATCCTCCGCACCTTGCGGTGCGGCGCCGCCCCGACGGGGACAGCACGCCTTCCGGCGTTCCACCACGGCTCTCGCCAGAGGGACTCGCGCATCCCTGAGGCTCAGCTCGGGCCAGGCTTCCCGGGATATGGCGCCGATAAGCGACGGGTTACCCCCGCCGGCGCCGGACCCGTTTACAGCGATGCACCTCGCACGCCGGTCATAGTGCCGGCAGGCATGATGCCCGAGCCGCCCGGGAGCGACAGTGACGAGCCGCCGCCCGCGGGCACCGCACTCGCCCCGCCAGCCGGGGTCGCCGGCTGACGTCCTTACGTGAGCGAGATGCGTTCCGTAATCGAAACGGGGACAATTGTCAAGGACAAACGTCTCCGAAACAGAGACTGTCCGCAGGCCGTACTGGGCAGGATTGCGCGGCAGCGACATGCGGGAACGCGCGGCTTTCGTCATCCATCCGTGAGGTGAAGTGCCCTCTTCACTTCATTCGGAATGTCTGGTTTTGGGGGAGCAGCCGTCATACCTGGAGCGGCGGACGGA
>CAVOUR010000006.1:0-137710 GCA_963699665.1 uncultured Alphaproteobacteria bacterium | reverse complement strand
CTTAGGGCTTTGCGGCGCGCCAACGCGGGCTGGCGCGTGGCTAGGAACGCCTGGTCGCGGAACACCTCGGCTGCCGTAGCGCCGAACAGCAGCTTCGAAGCGAGGCTCACCGCGTAAGGCACCATGTGAACGAACTGCGGGCTAACGACCGGCAGTACCACAAAGAAGTTGATCGCCCAGATGCCTGCGAACGCCGCCAGCATGAGCGGATAGGGATTGATCAGGCCGGGCCGCGCGGCACACAGCGCCCGCCACGCGAGCGCAAGGACCATGCCGAGCGCCACCGCGAGCATCATGTGCACGCCGATGCCGAGCGCCACCGGCGAAGCCGGCAGCAGCGCACTGACGCCGGCGGCCGTAGTGACGCCGCGCGCAAGAACAGCAGGATCGACACCGGTTATGCCGCCGTAGAGCGTCACCCAGGCGATTTCGGCCAAGCCGCCGAACGCGCCGGCGATCACTCCGGTGCGGAGCGTTTCGAATAGTTGCGGATTGCTCATGGCAGCTTTCTCGTCGTGTTGAAGATAGCGCATGCGATCACACGCGCCCGGCAAAGGCATTGATCTGGGTCAAAACCCGCGAAGCTAAGCTCCCGGATCAAGCCGGACCTCACCGCAGGCTTCGCGAATGCGTTCGACCAGCGCGTTGCCTAGCAGCGGTTTTTCCACGATGGGGACGTTGGCCTTGGCGGCGCGCGCGCTCAGCACGTCATTGGGCTGGCTGAGAATGAGGATGGCCGGTGCCGTCACCTGGCGGCTACGCAGAGCGTAAACCAGATCCATGCCGCTCATCTCGGGCATTCGCTGGTCGATGACGAAGCAGTCGCACGTGTCAAGATCGCCGGCCCGCAAGACCTCGGCGCCATTGCCGTAAGTCCGGACGATAAACCCTTCCAGCTCAAGGGAGAATTTCAGCGAGCCACAAACCGCCCGATCATCGTCGACCACCGCAACGACGGGTCGTTCCGGCCAAGCTTTGGCGCGCTCTACGGTCACCGTGATCCGGCTTTCCTATGGTCGCATCTGGCAATCGATGCTGCCTTCGAATGCCGGAAGATCGCCACGACCGCATTGATCTAACTCAATTCGCGAAACCCACCGGGCTCGATCAATCCCCGCCCAACAGGCCGACGATCAGCGCCATGCGCACCAGATCGGACAGGCTGCCCGCCCGCATCTTGTCCATCAGATTGGCCCGGTAGATCTCCACCGTGCGCGGGCTGATGCCCAGATCGTAGGCGATCTGTTTGTTGGCGCGGCCCGCCACGAGGCCGCCAAGCACGTCGCGCTCGCGCGGCGAAAGGGCCGTCAGCCGGCTTTCGATGTCGGTGCGCTCGCTCTGGCGCTTGGATTCCCCGGCCTGCTGCCGCAGCGCCGAGCGCACGCTTGCCAGCAGCACTTCGTCGTCGAACGGTTTTTCCAGGAAATCGATGGCGCCGAATTTCATCGCTTCGACCGCGAGCGGAACGTCGCCATGGCCCGTGATGACGATCACCGGAACGCTCAAGCCAAGCTCCTTCAGACGCCGCAGCAGATCGATTCCGCTCATGCCCGGCATGCGCACGTCGGTGATGATGCAGGTCAGGCTGACTGCGGGCAGCGCTTCAAGGAACGCTGCAGCGGACGCATGGCTCGTCACGACGATGTCGGCCGCGCGCAGAAGAAACGCAAGCGACTCGCGCAGCGCTTCATCGTCGTCGATGACGTGCACGGTTCCAGATTCAGGCGGCATCGCCGGCTTCCTCCTTGCTCACGGCGGGCAGGGTGAAGGAAAACACCGTGCCGCCGCCTGGATTGGGACGCGGCGCAATCGAGCCACCATGCGCCTCGACGATGGTGCGCGAGATCGACAGGCCGACGCCCATGCCTTGGCGCTTGGTGGTGACGAACGGCTGGAACAGTTGCGCGCTGATTTCGGGCGAGATTCCGGCGCCGGTATCGGCAACGCTGATCTCGATCAGGTTATCGTTCCGCGGTGACGTCGTCGAGACGACGAGCTCGCGGCGCTCGACATCTTCCATCGACTCGATGGCATTGCGCATGAGATTGAGCAGCACCTGTTGAATCTGCACCTTGTCGGCCAGCACGTAATCGCTCTTCGGGTCGAAGTCGAAGCGCACCCGCACGCCCTTGTCTTTGGCGCCGACCAGCGCCAAAGCGCTGGCTTCCTCGATCAGCTTCTTGACGTCCTCGACGCGGCGCTCGGTTTCGCCGCGGGCGACGAAATCGCGCAGGCGGCGGATGATCTGGCCGGCGCGCAGCGCCTGGTCGCCGGCCTTGTCCATGGCATCGCGCAGCATGGCGGCACGCTCCTCGGTGCTGTTCTCCAGGAGCCGCCGCGATCCTTTCATGTAATTGGCGATGGCCGACAGCGGCTGGTTGAGCTCGTGGGCAAGCGCCGAAGCCATCTCGCCCATCGCGGTCAGCCGCGACATGTGGACGAGTTCGGATTGCAACTCCTGCAGCCGCGCCTCGGTCTGCTGTCGTTCCGTCAGGTCGCGGATAAAGCCGGTGAAGAAGCGCTGGTTGCGCACATGCATTTCGCCGACCGCAAGCTCCATGGGAAACGTCGATCCGTCGCTGCGCTGTCCGACGACGATCCGGCCGATGCCGATGATCCGTCGCTCGCCGGTGTGCAGATAGCGATTGAGATAGCCGTCATGATCGCGCTGATACGGCGCGGGCATCAGCATCTTGACGTTCTTGCCCACCACGTCCGCGGCGGCATAGCCGAACAGCCGTTCCGCCGCGGCGCTGAATGATTGCATGCTGCCGCGTTCGTCGATGACGATCATCGCTTCGGGAATGCTGTCGAGAATCGATTCGACATGGGCGGTGCGCGCTTCGGCCGCCTCGGCATTCGCCGCGGCCGAGATGCGGAAACGCCGCAAAAGCTCGCCGCGCCATGACACTCCGATACCGACAACCACGAAGCTGATGACGTCGATGACGTCGGAGGCCGTGAGCGAGCGAAAGTCGGCGATAAAGAACAGGCCGAATGCCAGCCCGAGAGCCGTGGCGAGAAGACCGGGGCCCCAGCCGCTCAACGCCGAAGCGATCAGAATCGCCGGCAGGAAGAACAGGTAGGAGGCCTCGCCCCGCAGCGGCAGGAACGACTGCAGCACCAGCTTGAGCGCCAGCGCCAATGCGATTCCGAGAATGGCAACGCCGTATCGCCCGGCGATCCTGCGCCACGCCGGACTCTTCGGCTCGGTCCAAGGCGTCAAGGGCTGCAGTTCCTGAATTGTCTGAGACATTCGCCTGGTCGGTAAACGTCAGCCGCCGCCGTACACCCGGTAGGTCATCGAAAGGCTTGCACATTCAATGATCTGTGCGCCGTGCCGGCCGCGATCTAAGGGCTTTCCCTTATGTACATTATCGGAATTTTGCACGGCCTACCCGGGGTCTAGCAATACCTCACGACATTCGGAGGTAAAGCCATGCTGACCCAGACTGCTTATCATGTTGTTTCGCACAGTGCGCCGCCGGTCTCGCATCTGGGCCGGGGCTTCGGCGCCTCCACCGAGGCCGGTTCGCTCGATCAGACCATGCACCTGATGGGCGCTACGATGTCATATCCGCGCAACACCGAGATCTTCGGCGAGAACGAGCCGGCGGACTATATCTACAAGGTCGTCAGCGGCAGCGTTCGCACCTACAAGATCCTGAGCGACGGCCGCCGCCAGGTCGCCGGCTTCTATCTGCCCGGCGATATTTTCGGCCTGCAATTCGGCGATGAGCACAGCTTTTCGGCCGAGACGATTACCGACGCCAAGGTGCTGGTGGTGCGGCGGAGCGCGTTTGACGCGCTGGCCGGCCGCGACGCCTCGATCGCCCGCGAATTGTTCGCGCTTTCCAGCAAGGAGTTGCGGCGCATGCAAAGGCGCGTCCTGTTGCTGATCAAGAGCGCCCAGGAACGCGTCGCCAGCTTCCTGCTCGAAATGGCCGAGCGCGTGCCGGCGAGCAACGCCATCGAGTTGCCGATGTCGCGCCAGGACATCGCCGATTACCTCGGCCTGACCATCGAGACCGTGTCGCGCACGCTCACGGCGTTGGAAACCTCGGCCGCGATCGCGTTGCCGACCTCGCGCCGCGTCGTGTTGCGCAATCGGTCCGCGCTCAACCGCATGAACGGCTGAGCTCGCGCGGCATCGAGCGCCGCGCTCGTAGTTTTGCGACGGGAAGGAGATAGATCATGCAAGTCCGCGAAGTGATGACGAGCAACGTCATTTCCATAGGCGTCAATGAAACTGTGCTCAAAGCTGCACGCATGATGCTGCAGAATCGGATCAGCGGCCTGCCGGTCGTCGACCCGGCCGGCAAGCTCGTCGGCATCGTCACCGAGGGCGATTTCCTGCGCCGCGGCGAACTCGGCACGCAACGGCGCCGGCCGAAGTGGCTGGAATTCATCGTCGGGCCCGGCAAGCTCGCCGACGAATATGTGCGCGCCGCGGGTCGAAAGGTCGAAGAAATCATGACGACCGATCCATATACGGTCGAAGAAAACGATTCGCTTGAACGCGTCGTGGAGATGATGGAGCGCCGGCGCGTCAAGCGGCTGCCGGTGTTACGTGCCGGACGGATGGTCGGCATTGTCAGCCGCGCCAACCTCCTACATGCGCTGGCGAGCCTCGCCGGCGATACGGCGGCGCCGGCCGCCGGTGATTCGGCCATCCGCCAACAAATCCTCGCGGCCCTCGCCACGCAGCCGTGGGCGCCACGCATCAACGTCGTCGTCAAAAACGGTGTCGTGGAATTGTGGGGCGCGATCACCGACGAGCGTGAACGCCGGGCCATCATCGTCGCCAGCGAAAACGTGCCGGGTGTCAAGCAAGTGCACGATCATATGATGTGGGTCGAGCCGATGTCCGGCATGGCGTTCGCCTCGAGCGAAGACGAGGCGACCGGGGGGACGGCGGCGCTTTAGAGAGGCGGCAACCGCCCGGCTCGTGGGCCGGCCGCTGCGCTGCTTATGAACAAAAACGCCGGCTTGATCTCATTCAACGTCAACCACCAGTCCATGTTGGATGAGCGCGATCAGCCATCGCGCTCATCCAGTTTCAGCTTGACCGTGCAGATATAGGGCGCGTCGGGAAGGCTGCCGATCTCGAAGCCGAGTTCGCGGCACATGTCCAGCATCATCGTGTTGTCGTGCAGGACCTGGCCTTCGATGGCGCGCAACCCCTTGGCCCGGCCGTAGGCGACGATCAACTGCATCAGCTGCCAGCCGAGCCCGTGGGTCTTCAGATCTGAGCGGATCAGGATGGCATATTCGCCGGACCTGCCAGCCGGATTGTCATGCAGTCGCACCACGCCCAGCATCTCGCCTGTCGTCTCGTCGAGGGCGATGAAGGCCATGGCTTTCGCATAGTCGATCTGGGTAAAGCGGGCGACAAAGGCGTGACCGAAATCCTTCACTGCCGCGAAGAAGCGCAGGCGCAAGTCGTCCTTGGTCACCGCGGCAAGGAACGGCCCATAGAGTGCCTCGTCATCGGGCCGGATCGGGCGGACGTAGACGGCGCGTCCATCGGGCAACGTGAAATGGCGCTGCCACTCTTTCAGATCGATTGTCATGGCGCCGCTCCCAATGGCGGAGACCGCGGTGTACGCACATAAAAGTCGATGCGGCCGGCCGGGTCCACCCCGGTCGGCCGCATCGAGAATCAATCCGTCTTTTGAAGTCCGTCTCAGCCGACAAGCGGCCGCAGCGCCGGATTATGCTCGACCATGTGCATCCGCTCGAGCAGGCCGTCGAGCCCCCAGACATGGCCCGCGCGCTTGACGATGAGGTATGTCAGCACCCCCGCATAGACGATGTGGTAATCGACCAGGTAGTTGTTGACGTTCTCGATGTACGGGAAGTCCATATGCGCGGTCCAGTACAACAGCATCAGCATGATCGCGAACGGCGAACTGACGCGCACCAACAGACCCGATACCAGCGACAATCCGATCAGGAGATGCCCGTATTCGACCAGGAAGGTGAGGAAGGGAACGACCGACGGATTGGTGAACGGCGCGTAGACCGCATGGAACGTCTTGACGTGGCTTAAAAAGCCCATGACGAATTGGTCATCGCCGAAATGATGAATGCCCGCCCAGAGAAAAGTCCAGCCCATCGTGAGGCGGAAGAATACGATGAAACCCTGTTCCACAGTGAAGTCCGATTTGCCCTGCGACATCTATTGGCTCCTTCGAAGGCGTGAGACCCAGCATCGATGGCTGCGATCATGCTGTCGCCGCGGTCGGCGCGCCTTGAGGTAGATCAAAAGGGTCTCCGATCGTGAGCCCGGCGGTACCGCCCTGGCGACGGGCGAATGGGGCCTTGCAGGGCCGCCGGCGCTTCGCCACATGAAGGCGCGGTGAGGGTCCCCCAACAGTATGTCGCGCCCCGATAAAATGCCGAAAAAAATCGTCGCCAAGCCGCCAGTCAAACGAAGCGCCGCCGGTCGCAAAACCGGGCTCGGCGCCTTGCCCGAGTGGAATCTCAATGACCTTTATTCCGGGCTCGACGATCCGGCGATCAAGCGCGATCTCGACCGCATCGACGCGGACTGCATCGCCTTCGAGGAAGCCTACAAGGGCAAGCTCGAAGCTTTGGCGCGCGAGCCGCAAGGCGGCGCCGGATTGGGCGAGGCGGTGCGGCGCTATGAGGCGATCGACGATCTGATGGGCCGGATCGGCTCCTATGCGGGGCTGGTGCACGCCGGCAACACCGTCGATCCCGCCCGCACCAAGTTCTATGGCGACGTGCAGGAGCGGATGACTTCGGCCTCCACGCACCTCTTGTTCTTCACGCTCGAGCTCAACCGCATCGACGACGCGATCCTCGAAGCGGCGGCGGCCGATCCGGCGCTCGGCCATTACCGGCCGTGGCTCGAAGACGTGCGCCGCTACAAGCCATATCAGCTCGAGGATCGGGTCGAGCAGCTGTTTCACGAAAAATCCGTCACCGGCTATTCCGCCTGGAATCGCCAGTTCGATGCGACCATCGCCAACTTGCGCTTCACCGTTTCGGGCAAGAAGCTCGCCATCGAGCCGACGCTCACGCTGCTGCAAGACCGCTCCGCGGCCAAGCGCAAGGCCGCCGCGCAGGCGCTGGCGGCGACGTTTCAGGACAACGTGCAGCAGTTCGCGCTGATCACCAATACGCTCGCCAAGGACAAGGAAATCTCCGACCGCTGGCGCGGCTTTGCCGACATCGCCGACGAACGCCACCTGTCGAACCGGGTCGAGCGCGAGGTGGTCGATGCGCTGGTCGCGGCGGTGCGCGCCGCCTATCCGCAGCTGTCGCACCGCTATTACGCGCTCAAGGCCAAATGGTTCGGCAAAAAGCGGCTGCCGTATTGGGACCGCAACGCGCCGCTGCCGCAAGTGCCGACGCGCGCGGTGAGCTGGACCGAGGCCAGGAACACGGTGCTGACGGCTTACGGTGCGTTCTCGCCGAAGATGGCGGCGATCGCCGAACGGTTTTTCGCCGAGCGCTGGATCGATGCGCCGGTACGCCCCGGCAAGGCGCCGGGCGCGTTCGCCCATCCGACGACGCCGTCGGCGCACCCTTATGTGCTGCTCAACTACCAGGGCAAGCCGCGCGACGTGATGACGCTGGCGCACGAGCTCGGTCACGGCGTGCATCAGGTATTGGCGGCGCCGAACGGCGCCCTGATGGCGCCGACGCCGCTGACGCTCGCCGAGACCGCGAGCGTATTCGGCGAGATGCTGACGTTTCGGAAGTTGCTGGCGGCGACGCGCGACAACAAAGAGCGTAAGGCCATGCTCGCCGCCAAGGTCGAGGACATGATCAACACCGTGGTGCGGCAGATCGCGTTCTACACCTTCGAGCGCGCCGTTCACACCGAGCGGCGAAGCGGCGAACTCACCGCCGCGCGCATCGGCGAATTATGGCTCGACGTGCAACGCGAAAGCCTCGGCCCGGCGATCGAGCTCAAGCCCGGCTACGAGACGTTCTGGGCCTACATTCCGCATTTCGTCCATTCGCCGTTCTACGTCTACGCCTATGCGTTCGGCGATTGCCTGGTGAACTCGCTCTACGCCGTCTACGAGCACGCCGCCGACGGCTTTGCCGAACGCTATCTCGCCATGCTGTCGGCCGGCGGCACCAGGCACCATTCCGAGCTGCTCGCCCCGTTCGGCCTCGACGCCCGCGACCCGGCCTTCTGGCAGGGCGGGCTGGGGGTGATCGAACGGATGATAGCGGAACTTGAAATGCTATAATTCAATGAGCCATGGCTACGGATATTTGAAGGCAAGGAGAAAAGCGGGTGGTCGAGTTGCCGCTGGAGTTATTGGCGCGACTCGGCTGGGACGTCGGAGATGTTCTTGCAGCCGAGATCGTCGATAATGGTATCAAGGACACGCGAACGAAAACCGCGCATGATGATGCAATGGAAATTGCTGGAAACGTCACGGAGGAATATCGCGAAACTTTCGAAGCTCTGGCAAAGAGCTGATTGGCAACGCCTCGTCCTCCTGGGCTCTGACAGTAAGCGGGCCCATGCCGTCTGACCGCGAAAAAAACCGCTTCTCCGCCCGCGCCGCGCGTTATGCGCGGGTCGGCGCCAATGTCGGCGGCGTGGCGGCGCGCTATGCCGGCCGGCGGCTGCTGGGCGGCGCGCCGGATCGCGCCTCGGAAGCGACCGCGCTGACGGCGGCGCTCGGCCGGCTCAAGGGCCCGCTGATGAAGGTCGCCCAGCTGATGGCGACCATCCCCGACCTGCTGCCGCCGGAATACGCCGCCGAATTGCAGACGCTGCAAAGCCAAGCGCCGCCGATGGGCTGGGCCTTCGTCAAACGCCGGATGATGGCGGAGCTTGGACCGGACTGGGAAAAGAAATTCGCTCAGTTCGAGCACCATCCGGCCGCGGCGGCCTCGCTCGGCCAGGTGCATCGCGCCCGGTCGCTCGACGGCGCGTTGCTCGCCTGCAAGCTGCAATATCCGGACATGCAGTCCGCCGTCGAAGCCGATCTGCAGCAGCTGCAATGGCTGCTCGCCATCCGCCGCCGGCTCAATTCGGCGATCGATACATCGGAGATCGGCAAGGAAGTCGGCGCCCGCGTTCGCGAGGAGCTCGATTACCGGCGCGAGGCCAAGCATGTCGCGCTGTACCGCGAAATGCTCGACGGCACCGACATCGTGCGCGTGCCGCGCGCCTGGCCGGAGCTCTCGACTGGCCGATTGCTGACGCTGGACTGGCTCGAGGGCAGCCGCATGCTGGCCCACAAGGCCGATCCGCTTGCCGTGCGCAACCAGCTGGCGACCGCCATGTTCACCGCCTGGTGGTTTCCGTTCAGCCGGTTCGGCGTCATCCACGGCGATCCGCATCTCGGCAACTATACGGTGTTCGAACGCGACGGCGATGCCGCCGGCATCAATCTGCTCGACTACGGCTGCATCCGCATTTTCGCGCCGAAATTCGTGCGCGGCGTCGTCGACCTTTATCACGGCCTGCTGCACGGCAACCACGATCTGGTCGTCAACGCCTACGAGACCTGGGGCTTCCGCCGGCTGTCGCGCGATCTCATCGACACGCTCAACATCTGGGCGCGCTTCATCTACGCGCCGCTGCTCGACGATCGCGTGCGCACCATCGCCGACGGCGTCGCACCGTCCGAATACGGCCGCCGCGAAGCCTTCCGCGTGCATCAGGCGCTCAAGCGCAAAGGGCCGGTGACGGTGCCGCGCGAATTCGTCTTCATGGACCGCGCCGCGATCGGGCTCGGCGCCGTGTTCCTGCACCTGCGCGCCGAGCTGAACTTCTATCGGCTGTTCAACGAGGCGATCGAGCGCTTTGCCATGGAGCGGGTCGAGAAGCGACAGGCGGCGGTGCTGGCCAAGGTCGGATTATGATCATCAGCAGCATTCCCAATCGGCGCCTTCCAGCGCCACCAGCGCGTTCTTCATGAAGGCGGGCGGCAGGTCGTCCTCGCCCACCGCGGCGAGCGGCTTGAAGACCTTGCAATGATGCCGCCCGGCCGCGGTCCAGAACACGATGTGCGTTTCGATCGGCGGACAGCCGGGCACCGCGCAGGCGATCTCCGAGACCATGATGGTTTCGTCGTCGGCGAGCCGAAAACGCGCGCGCGTCCAGTCGCGCACGCGCTCGAGCGCCGCGGCGCCGCCGGGGCGATCGCGAAGCGGGCGCATCATCTCGAACGAGCCGGGCATCGGGCCTGCATCTTGAGGCTTGGACGGCTGGCGCAACTTGCCAGTGTCCACCCATATATTTTAACGATGAACGATACCAACAAGGAGTGATCGGCGGTGGCAGAGCAAGTATTGGCGGCGGTGCGTACCGGGCCGGGCAAGACCGAAATCCGCGAATATCCCATGCCGGACATCCCGGAGGACGCGGCGCTGATGAAGATGGAGGTCGGCGGCATCTGCGGCACCGACGTCAAGCTCTACAAGCACCCGCCGTCGAGCGCTCCGGTCATCATGGGGCACGAGAATATCGGCACCATCGCCAAGGCCGGCGGCGAATTCACCCGCCGCAAGGGTTTCAAGGAAGGCGACCTGGTCTTTGTCGAGCATTATGTCTCCTGCGGCAAATGCGAATGGTGCCACGCCGGCCAATACCGGCATTGCGAGAACACCAACTGGCGCACCAACCCCGACGCGATCCGCTACGGCTACACGTCCGCCGCCAAGGCGCCGCATCTATGGGGCGGCTTCGCCCAATACGTCTACCTGCCGTGGAACGCGGTGGTTCACCACGTGCCGAAGGGCGTATCGGCGGAGCTCGCCGGACTGGTGACGCCGATGGCGAACGGCGTCGAATGGTCGTTGTTCGACGGCGGCGTCGGCTATAATTCCACCGTGCTGATCCAGGGCCCGGGCCAGCAGGGGTTGTCGCAGACCGTGATCTGCAAGCAGGCCGGCGCCTCGCTGATCATCGTCACCGGCACGTCGAAGGACCGGGCGCGCATCGACGTGGCGAAGAAGCTCGGCGCCGATCACGTCATCGACGTGCAGAAGGAGGATCCGCTCGCGCGGATCATGGAAATAACCGGCGGCAAGGGCGTCGACGTCGCGCTCGATTGCACCGCCGGCGCCGGCACCATCCCGATGCTGCTCGGCATCGAGGCGCTCAAGCGCAAGGGCGGCGTGATCGTGGCGCAGGGGGAAATGGCGCAGTTTCCCAACTTCCCGCTGGAGAAATTCACGGTGAAGTTCATCACCATGAAAAGCGCGCGCGGCCACAGCTACAAGGCCTGCGAACTGGCGCTGGCGCAGCTCGCTTCGAAACGCTTCCCGCTGGAATTGGTCACGACCCACCGCTTTCCTCTCAGCGACGTCGACCTTGCCATCCGTTCGGTGGGCGGGGAGGGCGTGCCGGACGTGATCCATGCCTCGCTGATGCCGTGGCTGTAGCAGGGGAGGTTGCGATGATGCCGCAGCGGCGTTTGCATCTGCCATGATATTCTCCGATCATTGCCGCGGCGGCCGGAAGCCAGGCTTTTAGTCCCGCCGGCGCGGGACGAGCGGATCGCGTTCGAGGAGGAGCAGATGGCGACGACACGAAAAATCCAGCCGGTGGGTGTTGGCCGGACTTGCCGTCGCGACAGCTCTCGGGTTTGCCGGCCGCGTCCAGGCCCAAGAGTTGACCGTCGGCACCATCGGCGCCTCCAGCGACGCGCCGTTCTTCATCGCCGATGCCAAAGGCTATTTCGCCGAGCAGGGGCTCAAGGTCAGCTTCGTGCGCTTCGATTCGGCGGCCAAGGCCATTCCGTCGCTCGGCTCGGGCGAAGTCGACGTCGGTTCGGGCGCCACGTCGTCCGGACTCTACAATGCGTTCGGCCGCGGCATCGGCATCAAGATCGTCGCCGACAAGGCGCGCAACGCCAAAGGCTATGGCTTCCAGGCGATCATGGCGCGCACCGACTTGATCGACAGCGGCCAGATCAAGAGCGTGAAAGACCTCAAAGGGCGCAAGGTCGCGATGTCGGCCAACGGCAACAGCGAGAATGCGTTCATGAATTATGCGCTGGTGCAGGCCGGGCTCACTTACGGCGACATCGATCCGGTCTTCCTCGGCTTTCCCAACCAGATCGCCGCCTATGCCAACAAGGCCATCGACGCCAGTCTCACGGTCGAGCCCACGGTGAGCGAACTCATCAAGCTCGGCACCGCGAAGAAGCTCGTCTCCGCCGATCAGGTCTTTCCGGATTATCAGACCGCGGTGGTCTTCTACGGCCCCAAATTCATGCATGACCAGCCGGAGAACGCCAAGAAATTCATGGTGGCGCTGGTGAAGGCGATCCGCTTCTATGACGACTCGCTCAAGGACGGCCACATTGCCGGGCCGAATGCCGACGAGGTGATCGACATCCTGACGAAGTATTCCTTCATCAAGGATCCGGCGGTGCATCGCGCCATCGTTTCCCAGGCGATCGATCCCGACGGCGGGCTGAACATGCCGTCGCTGCAGATGGCCTGGCAATTTTTCGTGGACACCAAGCAGATCGACGGTTCGGTGAAGGTCGACGATGTGGTCGATCTCAGCTATGCGCACGAGGCCGCCAAGGTGCTTGGCCCGTATGTGAAGAAGTCGGCGATGTAGCGGCCGCGCGGCTCGTGCGTTCATTGGTGCGCGCCGGCGGGCATCCCAGGGAATTGCCGCTTTTGGCCAGAACCGATGGTCTCCGCCGGCGCGGCGGCCCGCGCGCAGCCTTCGCGGCGTTCTGATAAACTGAAACCAAATCCGCATTCCCTCGTTGTCATCTGTTCATTGTTGGCGGCGCGACCGGACATATTTTGATCGGACTTGGCGATGGCGCATATTTTGGCGCGAAAACCTCTCGCGGCATTGGCGGCGGAGGCGGCAACCGGCCACGAACCGGGGGGCCAACAACCGGCGGGCCAGCAACCGGCTGGCCACCGCCGCGTTCTCCTCAAGCGCAGCCTGTCGGCTCTCAACCTGGTCGCGCTCGGCATCGGCGCCATTATCGGCGCCGGCATTTTTGTGCTCACCGGCCATGCCGCCGCCGAGAATGCCGGTCCGGCGATCACGCTGTCGTTCGTGCTGGGCGCCATCGTCTGCGGCTTTGCCGGACTGTGCTATGCGGAAATGGCCTCGACCGTGCCGATCGCCGGCAGCGCCTACACCTATGCGTACGCCACGCTCGGCGAACTGATCGCCTGGATCATCGGCTGGGATCTCATTCTGGAATATGCGCTGGGCTCGAGCACGGTCGCGATCGGCTGGTCGGGCTACGTCGTCAGCGTCCTGAAGGATTTCGGCATCGTCGTCCCTGCCGCCTATGCGGGCTCGCCGCTCGCGTATGACGCCGCGGCGCACGGCTGGCATTTGACCGGCGCGATCATCAATATTCCGGCGATGGTGGTGATCGCGGGCCTTACCGCGATGCTGGTGGTCGGCATCCAGGAATCCGCGCGCGTCAACAACATCATCGTCGCCATCAAGCTCGTGATCGTTGTCCTGTTCATCGTTGCGGCGGCGCCGTACGTCTCAACCGGCCACTGGGTGACCGCGAACAATCCGGCAGGGCATTTCATCCCGCCGGATCTCGGGCCCGGCCGCTACGGCTGGAGCGGCATATTGCGCGGCGCCGCGGTGGTGTTCTTCGCCTATATCGGATTCGATGCGGTCTCGACGGCCGCCCAGGAGGCCACCAATCCGAAGCGCGACATGCCGATCGGCATTCTCGGATCGCTGGTGATCTGCACGGTGCTCTACATTGCGGTGGGTTTCGTGCTGACCGGGATCGTCGCCTACGACAAGCTCGATGTCTCCGATCCGATCGCCGTCGGCATCGACGCCATCGGGCTCAACTGGCTCGCGCCCATTCTCAAGCTCGGCATTATTCTCGGCCTGACCTCGGTCATGCTGGTGGGAATATTGGGGCAGCCGCGCATCCTCTATGCGATGGCGCAGGATGGATTGTTTCCGCCTGTGGCCGCGCGGCTGCATCCGCGTTTTCGCACCCCGTACATCACCACGTGGACCTGCGGCACCGTCGCAACCATCCTCGCCGGTTTCCTGCCGATCGGGCTGGTCGGTGAACTGGTCAGCATCGGCACCCTGTTCGCCTTCGCCATCGTCTGCCTCGGCGTGCTGGTGCTGCGCATCCGGGAGCCGCAACTGGAGCGGCCGTTCCGGACGCCGGCGGTCTACGTCGTCGCGCCGGCCGGCGCGCTGTCGGCGATCGTCCTGATGTGCGGGCTGCCGCTCGATACCTGGCTGCGCTTCGCGGCCTGGCTCCTGATCGGGCTCGGCGTGTATCTCCTCTACGGGTTGCGCCACAGCCGGGTGCAGGCGCAGAATCCGCGCCCGTCTCCCGCTTAAGCCCGCGCCCGCGCGCTTTCCTTCACGCCTGCCGATCGGCATGGTAGCAGGGGCGTGATGTTGGGCGCGTAATATGATGGACTCGATCTTCGTCACCCACGGCACCGCGGACGCGATCCCGATCTGGTTCGTGACGGCGGCGAATTATCCGGACATCCGCGACCGGCTCGACGTCGGCGCGCGCGCCTTCGCCGATGCGGCGGGATTTGAGCCCAAGGCCGGGCGGCATCTGCTGCTGCCGGGACAGCATGGCCTCGGCGGCGTGCTGTTCGGGCTCGAAGGCGCCGATGAGGACAGGGATCTGTTTCTGCCCGGCCGGCTGGCCCAGCATGTGCCGGATGGCGTCTATCGCTTTGCCAACGACCCGCATGATGCGCGCCTGGCGGCGCTTGCCGTCGCGCTCGGCGCCTACCGCTTCGCGCGCTATCGCAAGTCCGAAGCTCGCCAGATCAAGCTCGAGCTGCCGCAGAGCGTCGATCGCGATGAGCTCTGCCACATCGTTGAGGGCGTGACGCTGGCCCGCGATCTCATCAACACCCCGGCGAACGACATGGGGCCGGCGCAACTCGAAGCCGCGGCGCGAAGACTAGCCGCCCGCCACGGCGCGACCATCAGCGCGATCGTCGGCGAGGACCTGTTGGCGCAGAATTTCCCGCTGATTCACGCCGTCGGCCGCGCCGCCGAGGGCGCGCCGCGGCTGATCGATATGTCGTGGGGCGACAGCAGCCGCCCGCGCGTCACGCTGGTCGGCAAAGGCGTCTGCTTCGACACCGGCGGCCTCGACATCAAGCCAGATGCCGGCATGCTCAACATGAAGAAGGACATGGGCGGCGCGGCGACCGCGCTCGCGCTTGGCCACATGATCATGGCGCGCGGACTGAAAGTGCGATTGCGCGTGCTGATCCCGGCGGTGGAAAATTCCATTGCCGGCTCGAGCTTCCGGCCGCGCGACGTCTACACCTCGCGCAAGGGCATCACGGTCGAGATCGGCAACACCGACGCCGAGGGCCGTCTCATCCTCGCCGATGCGCTGGCGCTCGCCGACGAGGAGCGGCCCGATCTGGTCGCCGACTTCGCCACCCTGACCGGCGCCGCGCGCGTCGCGCTCGGGCCCGATCTGCCGGCGTTTTTCACCGACGACGACGCTCTGGCGGGCGAACTGACGAGCGCCGGCGCGGCGGAGAACGATCCGCTGTGGCGGCTGCCGCTGTGGCGGCCCTATGAGGCGATGCTGGAGTCGAAGGTCGCCGACATCAACAATGTCGGCGGCAGCCAAGGCGGCGCCATCACCGCGGCGCTGTTCATGCGGCGCTTCATTACGGCGAAGTCCTGGGTGCACTTCGACCTCTTTGCCTGGACCGCGTCGGCGAAGGCGGGCCGGCCCGAAGGCGCCGAATGTCAGACGGCGCGCGCGCTCTATGCGCTGCTCGCCGCCCGCTACGGCTGAGCAACAAAGCCCGATGGCCGCCTTCGATCCTCGCATCACGCCGGCGCGGCCCGATCTGGCGGCGAAACATCTCGAAGGCAAGATCGCGGCGGCGCGCTACGCTGAAGGCCGCGATTATGAAATCGTCGACCCGCAAGCGCCGTTGCGGCGCGAGCCGCGGCCCGACGCGCCGCTCGACACCGAAGCGCTCAAGGGCGAGCGCGCGACCATCTACGATACCGACGGCGAAGGCTGGGCCTGGGGCCAGCTCGCGGCCGACGGTTGCGTCGGCTGGCTGCCGGCCAACGCGCTGGCATTGCCGGGGCCGCCGCCGACCCACAAGGTCGTCGCGCTACGCACGCTGGTCTTTCCCGGTCCATCGATCAAATTGCCGCCGCTTGAAGCGCTGCCGTTCGGCGCGCGCATCGCAATCGCGCGCATTGTGGAGCGTATGGCGCTGACGCCGGCAGGCGCTTACCTGCCGGCGGCGCATCTGGCGCCGATCGATGAGAATGAATCAGACTTCGTCGCCGTGGCCGAACGCTTCGTCGGCGTCCCCTATCTGTGGGGCGGCAAGACCGCGCTCGGCCTCGACTGCTCCGGCCTCGTGCAGATCGCGCTTTCGGCTTGCGGTGTTTCATGTCCGCGCGACAGCGACATGCAGGAAGCGGCACTCGGCGCGCCGCTGGCGGCGGATAATCTTTCCAACCTGCAACGCGGCGATCTCGTGTTCTGGAAAGGCCACGTCGCCGTCGCGCGCGACCGCGCAACGCTCCTGCACGCCAACGCGTTTCATATGACAGTTCAAATTGAACCTATTGCCGATTGCGTTTCCCGCATCAGAGGCGCCGGAAGCGAGGTCACCAGCGTCCGAAGGTTTGCGCGCTGACCCGCCATGACACGCCATTGCTAACTGCGGGGAGTATGTTTTAGATTGTACCAACAATAGCGGCGCGGTGAGCATCGAAATACAAAAGCAACCGGGGGAGGATCGAGATGAAACTAGCCAAGAGCTCCATCAGCATTGCCGCACTCGCCGCATTGCTGGGTTCGCCAGGGCTGAGATCGGACGTTGAGGCCGGCGTCATCCCCGCCTTCGTTCAATTTTCTAACGCTGGACCTGTTTCCTGCAATGGGCCTCCGGGCGGAACCTGTACGATTACACCCGCAGTCTCCTATAACGTGGGTGCACTCCCACCAGGCGTCGTCAAGGCTCCTTGCTGCGATGCGGGAAACTGTAGTTTTTTGAGCTTTACTCAAAGTTGGCCCGTCAATGTGAACGGGAACATTATCAGCTCCCAGCAACCTTTTACTTTCAATACAAGCAACACTCCCGGGCAGGCGCTGCGATATCAGGTTGAGCTGCACGCCCTCTGCGAGCTTGTTCCTTCAAATCTTCTCCACCCTCTTGTCGATCTTGCCGGGCAAACTTTCACGGTCACCTATATCGTCACGAACGGAGGTTAGGAGACCGTGAGGCGTCTGCCGCCGGAGTTAAGCGTAGGGTTCCGCCTTACTGCGATCATTCAATCGGCGACTCCATTCGGCGAAGACGTCTGTTATTAAGGAGCAGGAGTATGCTGATTGCAGGTCCAGGACGGTTCAGAGTCGTCTTCGTCTGCTTGCTGAGCGCCTTCGCGCTTACCGGGCCCGGTGTCACAACCTCGTTCGGTGCGAGCCTCACCTTCATATCCCCGCTGTCGGCCGGCGCCGCGGTCTCACCGGCGGCACTGAGCGCTGACGGATCGACGGTTGTCGGCTTGTCCGCATTTTCGGATACCACTCCGTTCCACGCCTTGCGCTGGACCCGCAGCGGCGGAACGACCGCTCTCGGCGCTGTCCCTGGCTTCGACGCAAACTTCGCGACCGGCGTAAGCCGCGACGGTTCGGTGGTGGTCGGGACCGGCATGGGGTCGTCCGGAGTGCAGGGTTTCGTTTGGACCCAAGGCGGCGGCATCGTGGCTCTCGGGTTTGCTCCCGGGGACGACTCGAACGCCGCTATGGGCGTGAGCGACGACGGCTTGGTGGTCGTGGGTGCGCGCGGCTCGAGCACGGCCCAGACGGCCGGCGCGTTCTATTGGACGCAGGCTGCTGGGTTCGTCAGCATCGGCACGCTTGCAGGCGATGATTCTGCAACCCCGAACGCCGCAAGTTCCGATGGGTCCGCGATCGTCGGCACCAGCGCCCATGCCGGCTCGCAACAGGCGTTCCGCTGGACCGCCGCCGGGGGAATGGTTGGGCTGGGTATGCTTCCGGGCGATACGGGGAGTGCGGCTTACGCCGTGAGCGGCGATGGTTCGGTGGTTGTCGGCATCAGTTACGCCGTTGGTGGCGTCAGGCATGCGTTCCGCTGGACCGCGGCCGGTGGCATGGTCGATCTTGGCTTTCTCGGAACCGACACTTCGGCGATCGCTTGGGCAACCAACCAGGACGGATCGGTGGTCGTCGGCGAAAGCTCCGGTCCTTTCGAGAGTTTTGAAAGATCGGCGTTTATCTGGACCGCTGCCAAGGGCATGCAGGATCTCCGTGATATAGCAAACCTGGCGGGAGTTGCATTCCACTCTTCTCAAGAGGTGTTTCTGTCCGCCAGCGGCGTGTCGGCCGACGGCAAGGTCGTCCTGGGGACAGGCTTCGATCAGAACGGTAACTTCGCCACCTATGTGGTGTCGATGCGGTACACTGCTCACGACTTCAACGCCGACGGCTACAGCGACCTGCTCTGGCGCGATACCAGCGGCGACTTCGCGGTCTGGCTGATGAATGGCGGAACCGTTACGCAGTCGGCGGGTCTCGGCGCCGTGCCGGGCAGCTTTTCGATCATCGGCCAGCGCGACTTTGACGGCGACGGCAACGCCGACCTGCTATGGCGCGACGGCGGCGGCAACATCTCGATGTGGTTCATGAACGGTGCTTCGGTTGCTTCGGCGGCGGCCGTCGGCAACGTGACCAGCAACTGGACGCTCTATGGCACCGGCAACAGCAACGGCGCGGCCGACCTGCTCTGGCGCGACAGCATCAGCGGCACCGTCGCGATGTGGTTCATGAGCGGCCATACTGTTGCGGGGACGGCAAGCTTCGGCGCCGTACCGGGCAACTGGAGCATCGTCGCGTCTGACGACAGCAGCGACGTGATGTGGCGCGACACGGCGGGCGATGTGGCGATCTGGCAGATCAGGGGAAACCAGGTCGTGCAGTCGGCCGCGCTGGGCAACGTGACGAGCAATTTCGTGGTCCAAGGGCTTGGCGACTTCAACGGCGACGGCGCTTTCGACATCTTGTGGCGCGACAGCAATTCCGGCGCGCTGTCGATCTGGTTCACCAACGGCACGCAGGTCACGTCAGCGGCAACCGTCGGCACGCTGCCGAGCAACTGGAGCGTGGCGCAACTCGGCGACTACAACGGCGACGGCAAGAGCGACATTCTGTTGCTCGACAGCGCCGGCGATCTCGCGATGTGGCTGATGAACGGCGCCACGGTGTCGTCGTCCGTTGGCGTCGGCAATGTCGGAACGAACTGGTCCGTCCAGGCGCAAAACGCCGAGTGACGTGACGGGCTCGTAGTTTCGCAAGAGCCACGTGCCATCGAGCCGATCGCCGATGCCGTCGCGCGCGCATCCGCGGCGCGGGCAGCGCGATCACCGGCGTGCGGCGCATGACTCCTTAGTCTTGCACATTCCTCTTTAGTCTTGCCTGCACGTGCCGATAGGGACAGTCTAAGCCGATCAAGGCCGCCGTCACGGCAGCCGCCGCTGCGTCGCGCGCAGCCGAGCGGCCCGGATCGGGCGGCAACAGGGAGGATCAACCCATGCCCAAGCATGACGAAGGCCGCCGTGCGTTTCTCGTCGGCACGGCATTCGGAGCCGGCGCCGCCGCCAGCACCGCGCTCATCCCGGACGCGTTCGCGAAAACCGCCAAGCAACATCACGCCGCCACCGACGCTCCGGCGGTGAATCCGCCGCCGGCGCCCGATCATGCCAAAGCCGACATGAACGGCATGACCGGCATGAGCCCGATGGGTGATCGCCACGGCGCCTTCTTCAACGACGACGATTCGCGCACCATCGCCGCCTTCGCGGAACGGCTGATGCCCGGCGAGCCCGGCAAGCCGGGCGCCACCGACGCGGACGTGCTCAATTACATCGATCTGGCGCTGGCCGGCGCCTATTCGGATCAGCAATATTTCTACCGGCAAGGCCTCGCCCAGCTCGACGCGCATTGCGCGCAAGCCTACGGCAAGCCGTTCCGTCGTCTCACCGCAGCCCAGCAGGACGAATGCATCGGCGCGCTCGAAGCCGGCAAGGCGCCGGCGTTCGTCTGGCCGACCGCTGTCGCGTTCTTCAACACCGTGCGCACCCACACCCTGGAAGGCATGTTCGCCGACCCGGTGTACGGCGGCAACAAGAACTTCGCCGGCTGGCGGCTGGTCGGTTTCCCCGGCGCGCAGCCGATCTTCACCGAGGAGGACATGGCAAGCCCACAGGCGTTCACCCGCGAGCCCATCATCGGCCTGCAGGCGCGGGCCAAGTCGATAAAAAGCGGCAAGGAGGGTTGAGCCATGGCCACCGAAAAAACCGATGTTGTGATCGTCGGCGTCGGCGCCGTCGGCGGCATCCTCGCCGCCGAGTTCGGCAAGGCCGGCATGAAGGTGATCGGTCTCGAACGCGGCCCGCGCTTGAAGACCGCCGACTTCGAGCCGCACGACGAACTGCGCTATTTCGAGCGCCAGGATCTGCGGCCGAACATCCAGCGCGATCCGGTCACCTGGCGGCCGAACGCGAACGCGCAGGCCCATCCGATGCCGGTGCTCAATAACGGCTATCAGGCCGGCGGCGGCACGGTGCATTACGGCTCGCTGTCGTGGCGCATGCACGAGGACGATTTCCGAGTGCGCGCCAAGACCATCGAGCGCTACGGCGCCGACGCCATTCCGGGCGACTCCTCGCTGGTCGACTGGCCGTTGAGCTACGCCGAGCTCGAGCCGTTCTACGACAAGGCCGAATACGAGCTCGGCGTGTCGGGCAAGGCCGGCAACCTGCAAGGCAAGACGATCGACGGCGGCAATGTCTTCGAGGCGCCGCGCAGCCGCGAATATCCGCTGCCGCCGCTCCTGGTCGATCAATCGGCGATCCTGTTCGAGACCGGCGCCAAGAAACTCGGCTTGCATCCGTTCTCCTCGCCGCGGGCGATCATCTCGCAGCCCTATGGCGACCGCCCCGGCTGTACCTATTGCGGCTTCTGCCAGGCCTTCGGCTGCCATGTCGGGGCGAAATCGTCGATCCTCGTCACCAAGCTGCCCGAGGCCGACGTCACCGGCAATTTCAAGCTCGTGACCGGCGCCATGTGTCACCGCGTCAACAGCGACAATACCGGCAAGGTGACGGGGGTGTCGTATTACGGTCCGGACCGCTCCGATAACACGATCGAGGCGGATATCGTCATCATCGCGCCGTTCATCTACGACAACACCCGGCTGATGATGCTGTCGAAAACCGATGCTTTCCCGAACGGCCTGGCCAATTCCAGCGGGCACCTGGGCAAGCACGTCATGGCGCACGTCATGGCGCCGGTGTTCGTCACCTTCGACGACCGCTACGTCAACAACTTCATGGGCCCGAGCGCGCAGAAGCACACCGTCGACGACTTCAACGCCGACAATTTCGATCACGCCGGCCTTGGCTTCATCCGCGGCGCGCAGTTGTCGATCGGCACGCCGAATCTCGAGGGCGGCCCGATCGCCGCCTCCTCGATGCCGCCGCCTCCCGGGACGCCGCGGTGGGGCGCGGCCTATCGCGACTTCTTCGCCAAGGCCTACGCGCGCCATGGCGCCATGGTGGCGCAAACCGAAAACCTGCCGTATCCGGACCAGACCATCGACCTCGATCCCAACGTGCGGGACGCCTGGGGGCTGCCGGCGCCGCGCGTCACCTACGACTGGCGGCGGCCCAACGAGCGCGCCCGCGTCGATTTCGTGCAGAAGAAGCTTGCCGAGATCGGCCGCGCGATGGGCGGACAGCAGGTGTGGTCGCCGCCGGCCAGTCCGGCCGGCGCGCCCGGTGCGCATCACGAAGGCGGCACCCGCATGGGCTCCGATCCGAAGGACTCGGTCGTCAACAAATACGGCCAGACCTGGGATCACCCCAATCTGTTCCTGATCGGCAGTTCGACGTTCCCGACCATGGGCGCCGGATTCAATCCGACGCTCACCATCCAGGCGCTCGCCTACATGTCGGCGGACGCCATCGTGAACCGCTACCGGAAAAATCCCGGCGCGCTGCTCTAGGAGCGGCGGTCGCGTTCATGTAGGTTTTGCCGGCCGGTGCGACGCCAGCGCGTTGCATCGGCCGATAGATTTTGCTCGGAGCAGAAGCGATGAGCAGTCCCGATCCGAACAACGCCGCGCCGACGAGCACGCCGCATGTCGCCGCGCCGCGCAACGGCAGGTACGACAGGCTGCTGCACCCGAGTTTCTGGTTCAGGGAACTGCCGTTCGCCCTGGTTCTGATCTTCACCACGGTCGGCGTTGCCTATACGAGCTTCTCCAAGCAACCGATTACCGGCTACTGGGAGCTGCTCGCGCCGCTGATCGCGCTGGTCTGCGTCGGCGCCGGCTGGCAGAACGCGACCGACGCCGGCGCGCGGCTGCGGCTGATTGCAACGCAGGCGCTGCATTGGTTCGCGTTCCTGCTGGTCATGAACATGCTGTTGCTGACCAGCGTGCAGCGCGATTTCAACGCCAACGCCACCGGGCTCGCCATTTTCACCTTGCTGGCGCTCGGCACCTTTACGGCCGGCGTCCATGTGCTGGCTTGGCAGGTTTGTCTGCTCGGCCTGATCATGGCGCTCGGCATCCCGGCGATTGCCTGGATCGAAAATTCCTCTTTGATCCTGGTCTTGATTGCCGGCGCGGTGCTCGGCCTCGGCGTTGTGGTGTGGTGGCATTTCCACGACAGACGCGCGCGCCAAGCTTAAAGCGCGCGCCGGGCATACCCGAATCTTAAATCTCCGCAACATTGACGCGGCGGCGCCGTGCGGCGTTTGACATTGCCCGGCCGCTCGCCCATCTAGCCGTCGTGGACATGACTGAGCCCATAGGGGCGCTCCGCCCCGCGACCTCCAACCGGAGAGTCCGGCCGGCCGTAATTTCGCGGCCGGAGGCGGAGCCATGTCATGCCCAACCTCAAGCCATATCGGACCAAGGCGCAAAAGGCTGAAGCGCGTCGTACCGCCCGCAAGGGCAAAGACGGCGCGTGGCGGAGCGACGCGCCGTTCTGCATTCACGGCCAGCCCGGTGAATGGTACTGGGACGCCAGCCACAAAGTGCCGGTGCGGGAGCACGCGCCGGCACGCGTGAGGAAGCCCGCCGCCGCGTGAGGCCAGTGAGCGATGCCCGCGTTCGGCTCGGGCGTCGCTCGTTCTCTTTCAGGATCGAGCTTTGCGGCGCCGGCGCTGTCGCCGTGGCGTCACGACGCTGTTTGGGTTTGCCCCGGGTGCCGGCCGGCGCGCTGCGGCAGCACGAGGAGGCAGATGATGATGAACGCGGCGATGACCGCCGAAGCGAGCGGGCGGCTGAACGCCAAGCCGCCGTCGCTCACCGGCTTGTCGAGGAAGTCGCCGACCGTCGCGCCGAGCGGCCGTGTCAAGATGAAGGCGGCCCAGAACAAAAACACCCGCGACACGCTGGTGAAGAAGTAGAGCGCCGCGAGCACCGCCAAGCCGGCGCCGAACACCAAGGCGCCGCCGTCATAGCCCAGGCGCGTATCGTCCGCGATCCAATCGCCGAGCGCGGTTCCCAATGTCTGGGAGAACGTGATCGCCAGCCAATAGAATGCCTCCACCTTCGGGGTATTGACCGTTGCGACCGATATGGAGCCGAGCGACCAATACCAGGCGGCGAGCGTCGCCATCAGGCAGGCCAGCAGCAGCAACGATCCTCCCGTATAGCCGATGCCCAAGGAGCGGTCGGCGAAATCCGCCAGCGTCGTGCCGGCCGTGGTCGATGCCACGATCGTCGCCCAGTACAGGAACGGATGGAATTTCTTGGCCATGATCTGCAGGATGACGAGGATGACCAACAGCGACAGAAACAGCGCCGTGCCGAGCAGGTAGCCCCAGTTCAATGTCATGGTGACGGTGTCGCCGCCGGTCTCGCCGAGCGTGGTGGCGGCGATCTTGACGATCCAGAATACCAGTGTGACTTCGGGGATCTTGGTTGCGGCTTGCTCAGCTGCGTCTGTCATCGTTCCTCGCTCGTTGCTTGTCGGGCCCCCGCGGTGGGCAGATAATGCATTTCCCGCGACACTCAATTGGCAATCCTCTAGAATAGCCTACAACACATTTGCTTTTCGCGCCGCGTTCGAAGGGGTGAGGATGTGTCTCGCGCCGGCCGGCTAGCGCTCTGTTGCCTGTCATTGCTGGCGGTCATCACGCCGGCAATGGCCGGGCCGCCTTATCTGTCGGACGATCCCGAACCGACGGACTACCGCCACTTCGAGATCTACACGTTCAACAACGGCACCGTCACCGGGACCGATACCGCAGGAGAAACCGGCATCGACTTCAACTATGGCGGCGCACCGAACCTCCAGCTCACGGCCACGCTTCCCGTCGCCTACGACGCGCCGGCCGGCGGCCCGTTGGTGGCGGGTCTTGGCAATATCGAACTCGCCGCCAAGTACCGCTTTTTGACGCAAGACAAGTTCGGCCTGGATGTTGCGGTCTTTCCCCGGGTGTTCCTGCCGAGCGTTGCTTCGAATGTCGGAGATCAGCATGCATCGCTTCTGCTGCCGCTGTGGATGGAGAAGGACTGGGGCCCGTGGTCCGCGTTCGGCGGCGGCGGCTGCGAAATCAACCGCGGCGGCGATTCTCAGGACTTTTGCCTGATGGGGCTGGTCGTCACCCGTCAGGTCGTCGCCGCTTTACAAATGGGGCTGGAAGTCTTTCATCAGACGCCGGATGTCCGCGGCGGCGTCGCCACGACGTCGCTTGGCGTCGGCGTCCGCTACGACCTGAACGAAAACCTTCACCTGCTGGGCTATGCGGGCCGCGGCATCCAGAATGCCGACGCCACGGATCGCTTCAATTGGTACACGTCGATCCTGTTCACGTTCTAAACAACTGGAAGCAATATCGGTGACGAAGAGCGGGATGGCGGCCGCTCAGTTCGCGAACGGATTTGACGATTGCGGAGCGGTGCCGGAGTAATTCTCGACGCATTTCAGAAGGTCCGGGAGCAGCTTGGAGGTATCCGTCAGATCGAAGGAGATGACTTCCGACGCCGCGTCCACCTTAAGCTGGTCGCCCTGCATGAAGCGCCTGAACAGCCCCACTGTGGGCGCCAGCGGCACCTGAACTTCCTTCGGGCTGATGGCGGTCGCAGTACCGCTATAATCGTCCGAGCCGTCGATGCTGAAGGTGATCGGGTAGGTGGATCCGGCGGTCAAGCCCCACTTCGGATTAAAAAACCCCATGCTCCAGCGGAAATCGTTGGACACCGAGAAGGCGAGCGTTATGCCGCTGGAATATTTGGCCGCGCCTGCGCAATGATCGAATGCCGTTTCTCCCGCCACCGAATAGGCGCCCGCCGACCACTGTCCGACCTCGAATGAGGAGAGCGTTTGGACGGTCGCCGCGGCGTGCGTCGCCGTATGGCTGCCGGTCTCCGGCGTGTTGGGAACAGGGGCGCCGACGGTCGTCGGAGCGGGGCTTGCCGTATGGGTGCCGGCGTCCGGCGTATTAGGGATTGCTTTGCCGACCGTGGACGGCGCCGGCGCCGCGGTATTGCTGCCGGGCACGGCAACGCTCGGGGTCGCCGTGCTGGGCGTCGAGGTCGCCGCCGTGCTGGGCGTCGGGGCCGCCGTGCTGGGCGTCGGGGCCGCCGTACCAGGCGAGGCGGATGGCGCTGTGGTATTGCTGCTGGTCGTAGGCGCGCCGCGGGTCGGCGCTTGAGGGGTCGCGGGTGCTGCTGACGTGGTGCCGCCGGTATTCGAAGGGTTTGGGCTTCCGCCTCCCGGCGTCTGGGCGAAGACGAGGCCGCTCGTCCCGAATACACAGGCCGCTGCCAGCAAAGCCGCGAACGCGCGCATGAATGACCCCCACGCCAAAGCTTCCGTCGCTGCAAGGTTGCGATAAAAGGTCGTGGAAGGCAAGGCAATCGCCCGCCGTCGCGACGGCGCGCTGCATCTCATCGGCTTGCGGAAGACTCGCGCGGTTCGTCGAACAAAGCGTCAGATTTTTCTGTTATGGGCGTTCCACTCGCGCTCGAGATTGGCGATCAGCGCCGGGCTGAAATGGCAATAGGCCTGGTCGCGGGCGTAAGCCGAAAAATAGCGTCGAAACAGATCGAGCGGCTCCTCGCCGATGCGCAAGGCGCGGCGGTTCGAGGTGGCGCTCACCGCGCCGGAACTGGTCAACCCGGCGATCACCCGGTCGAGCGCGCGATCCATGTCGCCAGCCGGCGCGATCTCATCGCAGATCAACCGGCCCTCCGGGCTGTCGCAGTGCAGCTTGCGTTCATACTGGATGGCCTGGCGGGCGATGCGGTCGCCGGTAAAGCGCGGCAGGCGCAAATTCGCGGCGCCCGGAATGATGCCTTCCTTGCGCGCCGGCAAGGTCATGAACGCGTCGTGCGCCGCCAGCACGTAGTCCATGGTGAGCAGGATCTGGCAATGGCCGCCGATGGCAAAACCGTCGAGCGCCGCGATCCAGGGCTTCTCGATGGCCGTGCCGTGCACGTCGTCCGGCAACAGCTCGGGGCGCGCCACGCCGCGGAAGAATTTATGCACGAAGCCGAGATCGCGCCTGAGGAACCACAGATAGGGAATCTGCCCGCGATAAAGCTGCGTCAGGTTGATGCCGGCGCCGAACAGCCGGCGGCCGCGATATTTCGGATGCTCGACCACGCCGCCGCGCAGCACCGCGATGTCGGTTTTCGGATCGAGGATGGCGATATCGACCGCGATCTCCATGGCATCGAGCGTGCTGTTGTCTTCGGCGTTGAGAAAGCGCGCATTGGTCGCGGTCACGACCGCCGCCTTGCCGCGGCGCACCACGCTGACCGTGCCGAAATCGACACTGCCGTCGGCGTCGAGCTCCTTCAGCCGGTCCGCGGTCTCGGCGCGGGGCAGCAGCATGGCGTGGCACAGATGACGGCCGGCGGTCGCGCTGGCGAGCACGTGGGCGATAAAAATACCCTGATCGATCTCGACGCCGTCTTTGTCGCGTTGCAGGAGCTCGGCCTCGGCCGCGACCTGCACCGCGGTCGGCACCAGCCCGGGCACGGCATCCGCGGCCGCCATGACGAGATCTTCGAGCCGGACAAAGCGGGCGCGATTGCCGGTCAGCTCATCATACAGCGCCTCGACATGGGCGCGCAGAAAGCGTTCGCGTTGCTCGCGGGCGGCTGCCAGCAGCGCCTGCGCCATCTCGGCTTCGGCGGGGCTGCGCTTGGGCTTTGGCGGGCAGCGGCGAATGAGATCGTCGCAGCCGTTCCAGTATGGCGTGAAGCGACGGCGATCCTCCGCGTGGTCGCCGGTCAGATGCGGCGGTGCGGATAGCCACGCCGCAACGGCGTGCCCGTCGAAGCCTTGCGGCCGCAGGTCCGCGCCGGCGGCCGCATCAGGATTCATGGCGTCCTCCCTCGACCATTCCTTCAGGCTTTCGGTCGCCGGTCGATCACCCGCTTGGCCTTGCCTTGCGAGCGCTCGACCATTCCGGGCTCCAGCACGCGCACCGTCGCGGCGATGCCCACATAGGCCTTGATCAGATGCTCGGCCTTCTTGCCCAGCGCCGCATTGGCATCGGCGTCCATTGTGCCGGCAAGCTCCGGGCGCATCTCGACCAGCACGTCGAGTTCGTCGAGGCTGTGCGGCCGGCGCACTTCGAGCACGTAATGCGGCGCAAGGGCCGGCTCGCGGCCGAGCACCGCCTCGATCTGCGAGGGAAAGACGTTGACGCCGCGGATGATCAGCATGTCGTCGCTGCGGCCTTTGACGCGCTCGATGCGGCGCATGGTGCGCGCGGTGCCGGGCAGGAGCCGCGTCAGGTCGCGGGTGCGATAGCGGATGACCGGCATCGCTTCTTTGGTCAGCGTGGTCAGCACCAGTTCGCCCATCTCGCCGTCGGCCAGCACGCGGCCGCTGTCCGGATCGATGATTTCCGGGAAAAAATGATCTTCCCAGATGGTGAGGCCGTCCCGCGTCTCGGCGCATTCCTGGGCGACGCCGGGCCCCATGACTTCCGACAGTCCGTAGAGATCGAGCGCCTGCAGCCCCATGCGCCGTTCGATTTCCGCGCGCATGGTTTCGGTCCACGGCTCGGCGCCGAAAATGCCGATGCGCAGGCTGCAGTCGTCGGCCTTGAATCCCTGGCGCTCGAACTCGTCGGCGATCGCCAGCATGTAGGACGGCGTCACCATGATGATGTCCGGCTCGAAATCGCGGATCAGCTGGACCTGCCGCTCGGTGAAGCCGCCGCCGACCGGTATGACGGCGGCGCCGAGAAACTCGCCGCCGTAATGCGCGCCAAGCCCGCCGGTGAACAGGCCGTAGCCGTAGGCGACGTGAATCTTGTCGGTGGAGCGGCCGCCGGCGGCGCGGATCGATCGCGCCATCAGAGCCGACCAGGTATCGATATCGCCTTTGCTGTAGCCGACCACGGTCGGTTTGCCGGTGGTGCCGGACGAAGCGTGGATGCGCACGATGTCGGCCATCGGCACCGCGAACATGCCGAACGGATAGTTCTGCCTCAGATCGTCCTTGGTGGTGAACGGGAATTTGGCGAGATCGCGCAGCTCGTTCAGATCGCCGGGATGCAGGCCGGCGGCAGCGAATGTCTTGCTGTAGTGTGGGACGTGCGCGTAGGCGTCGCGTAGCGTTTTTTGCAGACGTTCGAGCTGCAAGGCAGCGAGCGCATCCTGGCTGGCCGTTTCGATCGGTTCGAAGGAGTCGCGTGCGCCCATGGTCGTCACGGCTGCGATGGATTCCCGGTTGGCGCCAGAACGGCGATCATAGCTGACGTGCGCGGCACGCAAGGGGGCAGCCGAACCGGTTCTTGAGGGCCCCGGCGCGCCGCGCTACACCATACACCAAGTCCGGTCACATCAAGTCCCGTTACACAAGTCCCGTTACACAAGTCCTGTTACACAAGTCCTGCGTCATCAAGCGACGCCGCCCCGGGAGGACATGCTCCATGCCAGACGTGCTCGATATCAACGTCACGCCCGACATTGGCATAACCCCGCTGTCGGCGGCCTGCGGCGCCGAGATCAGCGGCGTCGACCTGTCCAAGCCGCTGTCGAAACATGAGGTCGCGGCGATCAAGGAGGCGTGGGCCAAGCATCTCGTGCTGGTGTTTCGCGGCCAGCAGGTGTCGCAGGATGACCAGCTGCGCTTTGCCTCGTATTTCGGCGATCTCGGCAGCCGCAAGAAGGCGCCGGAGCCGTTGCGCGCCCGCGCCGAGGGCGTGCAGCAGGATCACGAGAAGGTGCTCCTGGTCACCAACATCAAGGTCGACGGTCAGCCGATCGGCGCGTTCGGCGACGGCGAGTTCTGGTTCCACATCGATTCCGGCTATTCGGCGCGGCCCTACAAGTACACCTTCCTCTATGCGCTGGAACTGCCGTCGTGCGGCGGCAACACCCTGTTCGCCAATATGTACAAGGCCTACGACGCCGTGCCGGCCGACCTCAAGGCGAAGCTCGCCGGCAGGAAGGCGCTGCACATCCACGAATACAATCGCGCCAAGCAGGCCAACTCGTCCGGCGACATCAGCGGCATCCCGCATTATTCGCATCCGATCTTCATCACCCATCCCGACACCGGGCGAAAGACGCTGTTCGTCGACCGGCTGATGACGACGCGCATCGAGGGGATGAGCCCGCCCGACAGCGACGCCATCCTCGATGAGCTTTACGAGATCGGCGAGCGGCGCGAATTCATCTTCGAGCACGTCTGGCAGCTCGGCGATTTTCTGATGTGGGATAATCGCTGCACCATCCACGCCCGCACCGATTTTCCGAAGGAAGAGCGCCGGCTGTTACGCCGCTGCACCGTCGAGGGCGAGCCGTTGTTCGAATAGGATCACCTCGCCCCGCACGCGGGGAGAAGGAGAGATATGAGGACGGATATGACCAATCCCCGCTTGCCGGCCTTTGACAGGTTCATCGGCGATTTGCGCGCCATATGGGCGGCGGAAACCGACGATCGGCGCCGGATGGAGCGGGCGAAGCCGCTATTGGAGCGGCTGGTGAGGGACGACACGCTCAAAGCCCATTCGGCGGGCTGGCCTTCCACGGAAGGCCGCAAGAACCTGTTGCTCTACGTCGATCCCGACCATCACTTCGTCGTCAACGGCGTGGTGCGGATGCCGGGGCGCACCGGCAGCGTCCACGATCACGCCGATGCCTGGGTGCTCTACGGCGTGCTCGACGGCACCGAGAGCCTGGAGCGTTTCGAGCGTTTGGACGACGGCAGCCGCCCGGGCCACGCCGAGGTCAAGCTGAGCTCGGTCACGACCGGCTCGCAGGGCAAGGTCGATCTGGTGGCGCCGCGCGCCATTCACGCCGAGCAGGGCGGCCCGACCCGCTCGGTCGCGATCATCGTGCGCAGCCAGAAGCTTGGCGAAGGCACGGTGCTGCAGCATCAATACGATCGCGACGCCAATACCGTGGTCGAGCGCTACGGCCCGACGCAGATTCCCTACGACCTCGTCGGCTGATGCGATGGAGCCGTTACCGAAAGGCGCAAATTTCGTCCGCGGCAAGACGCTGTGGGAGATCGGGCTGCACATCGCCGGCAATCCGGCAACGCCGTACGGCGGCAATCGCGACATGGTCATTACCGTCGGCAGCGGCTCGGGCGAACGCTTCCGGCCGTGGCTGCGCCTGGCGACCGGCTCGGCGATTCTCGCCGAAGGCGTGGTGGCGGGCGACGTCGAGGCGGCGTTCGTCAATCCGTCGGCGTTGCTGACCCAGGCCTATCGCGGCGTCGGGTTATTTCGCGCGCCGCTGCCGGTGCGCATCATCGCCTCCTATCCGAGCTGGGATCGTTTCGTGTTCGCGGTTCATCCGCGCGCCGGCATCCGCTCGCTGCGCGACATCAAGGACACGAAATATCCGTTGCGGGTTTCGGTGCGGGAAGATCCGACGCATTCGACGCTGGTGCTGATCGAGCAGGCCTTCGGGCTGCACGGCTTTAAACTGACGGACATCGAAGCTTGGGGCGGGCGCATCGTCACCTGCGGCGGGCCGTCCGACATTCGCCGGCTGGACCCGCTGGCGCGCGGCGAAATCGACGCCGTGTTCGATGAAGGCATCAAGGTCTGGCTCGACGAGGCGCTGGCGGCCGGCCTCCAACCGATCGCGCTTGAGCCGGCCGAGTTCGAGGCCATGGGGCGGCTCGGCTGGCGGCGGGTGGTGCTGCCGAAGGCGCGCTTCCCGCGCCTGGCGCACGACGTCGATACAATCGACTTCAGCGGCTGGCCGCTCTACGCGAGCGCATCGCTGCCCGATCAGGTGGCCTACGACATCTGCGCCGCGCTCGCCGCGCGCGAGGCCGAAATTCCTTTCGAGAAAGGCACCGCCGGCAACGCGATGCAGATGGTGACCGAGACCGAATTCGACGCCAATGGACGTGCCGCTCCATCCCGGCGCGGAACGCTGGCTCCGCGAGCACGGCTAGGATAAGCGCGCCAGCCCGCGCTTCAGCAGGAGCGCATTCGTGCCCGCGGATGACAAGCGGGATTCCGCAGCCTAGACTGATTACCCAAAAGAAAGCCGGCGTTTCTCGCTCGAACGGCAATCAGGGGGGCACGCGATGACCGACCCACGCCCATCCACACGCCCATGGCGCGGCCTGTCGCGCCGCAGGTTCGTCAGCGGCGGCGCCGCTGCCGGCGCGGCGCTGGCCTCCAATATCGCGGCGCCCGCCATCCTGGCGCAAAGCCGCGGGCCGATCAAAATCGGCAATCTCAACACCTTTACGGGCGGTCTCGCCTATGCGGGAGCGGCCAATTTCAACGCGATGAATCTCTATTTCGACAGCATCAATTGGACGGTCGCCGGCCGCAAGATCGAGATCATCAAGGAAGACGATCAGTTCAACCCGCAGATCGGCCTGCAGAAGGCGAAGAAGCTCATCGAGAGCGACCAGGTCGATCTCCTGGTCGGCATCCAGGCCAGCAACGTGGCGCTCGCCGTGCTCAACTACATGAAGCAGCAGAAGGCGTTCTACGTCGTCTCCGGCGCCGGCACCGATGCCATCACCTGGGATCGCTATCCGTATCTGTTCCGCACCTCGATCTCGACCTATCAGCTGTCGACGCCGATGGCGGGCTACATCTACGACAATCTCGGCAAGCAGGTCGTCACCACGGCGTCGGATTATGCCGGCGGCCACGACGTCATGGCGCAGTTCAAGGGGCCCTACACCGCCAAGGGCGGCGAGGTGCTCAAGGAAATCTGGCCGCCGCTCGGCACCACGGATTTCAGCGCCTACCTGACCGACATCAAGTCGATCAATCCGCCGGTGACCTACGATTTCATGCCGGGCGCCGATGCGATCCGCTTCATCCAGCAATATTCCGAATTCGGCCTCAAGGAGCACGCCCCGCTGACCGGCTTCACCATCATCGATTCGCAGACCGTCAGCGCGCTCGGCAAGGCGGCGGTCGGGGTCACCTCGGCGCTGACCTTCGTCGACACGCTCGACAATGCGGAAGCCAAGAAGTTCGTCGCCGACTATCAGGCGAAGTACAATTCCTCGCCCGATCTGTTCGCGGATTACGGCTATGTCGGCGCCCGCGCCGTCGGCGAGGCCTTGCAGATGCTCGACGGCGACACCTCCAACAAGGACAAGCTGGCCGAGGCCATGACCAAGGTGCGGTTCAATGCGCCGCGCGGGCCGTTCCGCATGGATCCGGCGACCCACAATCCGATCCAGGACATCTACATCTGCCAGGTCGTCGAGGCCGGCGACAAGATCACCACCAAGGTGCTGTCGACCGCCAGACAGGTCCAGGACCCGGGGCACAAAATCTACTGAGCCCGGATCCGGCGCCGCGCTGATCCGGCTGGGGGCCGCATGGACCTGCTTGTCGCCCAGTTGCTCAACGGGCTGGTCTATGGCGTGCTGCTGTTCCTGATGGCGGCCGGGCTGTCGCTGATCTTCGGCTTGATGAATGTCGTCAGCCTGGCGCACGGCTCGTTTTTCATGCTGGGCGCCTTTCTGGGTCTGTCGATCATCCATCTCACCGGCAGTTTCTGGCTGGCGCTCGTGCTGGCGCCGATCCCGGTGGTGGTGCTGGGTGTGTTGATGGAATTGCTGTTCCTGCGGCCGCTCTATCCGCGCGGCCACATGGACCAGGTCCTGCTCACCTTCGGCTTCACCTTCGTGTTTTACGATCTGGTGCAGAGCGTGTGGGGCAGGGTGGTGCTGCGGCTGCCGACCCCGGAGGCGCTGCAAGGCACCCTGCACATCGGTCTCGGCGTGTTCTCGGCCTACCGGTTGTTCCTGATCGGCTTCGGTTTCGCCATCGCGCTTGTGCTGTGGCTCGTGCTCGAGCGCAGCCGGATCGGCGCCATGGTGCGCGCCGGCGTCGATAATGCCGCCATGGCCGCCGGGCTCGGCGCCAACATCCCGGCGCTGTTCACCGGCGTGTTCGGCTTCGGCGTCGCGCTCGCCGGCCTCGGCGGCGTCGCCGCCGGGCCCATCCTCGGCCTTTATCCCGGCATGGATGCGGAAATCCTCATCCCGGCCTTCATCGTCATCGTCATCGGCGGCATGGGCAGCCTGCGCGGCGCCTTTGCCGGCTCGCTGCTGATCGGCATCGCCGATACGTTCGGCAAAGCCTATTTCCAGAGCATCGCCCTGTTCCTGATCTACCTGGCGATGACGACGGTACTGTTGATCCGGCCGCAGGGGCTGTTCGGCATCAAATACTCCGACGTGTCGGCGCCGGCCGCCGTGGCCCGCACCGCGCTGCCGTCGACCGCGCGAACGCGCGCCGCAGGCGCGCTGGTTCTGCTCGCCTTGGTCATCCTGCCGTTCCTGCTTTCGGACTATCCGCGCGCGCTGATCGCCGAGATTTTCATTTTCGCGATCTTCGCCATGAGCCTCGATCTGATCCTCGGCTTCACCGGCCTGATGTCGCTCGGCCACGCCGCCTTCTTCGGGCTGGGCGCGTATGCGGTCGCCGTGCTCGGCACCCAGTTCGGCCTCAATGCCTGGATCGGCGTGGTGGCCGGCGTCGTCATCGCCGCCGCCGGCGCCGGCGTGATCGGCTTTTTCTGTGTCCGCACCGCGGGCATTCCGTTTCTGATGCTGACCCTGGCTTTTTCGCAGCTGGTGTTCTCGGTGGCGCTGAAGTGGCGCGACGTGACCGGCGGTTCCGACGGCCTGGCGCTTCCTGAAAAGCCGAGCTTTTTCGGCTTCGATCTCGACCATTCTCTGGTCATGTATTTCATGACGCTGATTTTCTTTACGGCCGCCTATTTCGGCTTGCGCCGGCTCATCAACGCGCCGCTCGGCCACGTCTTCGTCGGCATTCGCGAGAACGAGCCGCGCATGGCGGCGATCGGCTATCCGACCCGCGCCTATAAGCTGCTTGCCTTCACCATCGCCGGCGCGTTCGCCGGCCTCGCCGGCGGGCTCTATGCGATCTACAACGGCTTCATCTCGTCGGACGCGATCTATTGGACGGCGTCCGGCGATATTCTGATCATGACCATGCTGGGCGGCGCCGGCACGCTGATCGGGCCGCCGATCGGCGCCGCGGTGTTTCTTCTGATGAAGAACGTGATGAGCTCCTACAGCGAGCATTGGCTGACCATCATCGGCGTGACGTTCATCGGCTGCGTGCTGTTCTTTCCCGGCGGCATCTGGGGCGCCGTGCAAAAGCTGCGTTGGAGCCGGGCGCTGCCGTGAACGTGCTCGAAATCGATCATCTCAACCGCGCCTTCGGCAGCCTCGTCGTCACCGACGACGTCAGCCTCGCCGTCGCGCCGGGCGAGCGCCACGTCATCATCGGCCCGAACGGCGCCGGCAAGACCAGCCTGATCAATCAGATCGGCGGCCAGCTCAAGCCGGGCTCGGGGCGGATTCTGCTCAACGGCCGCGACGTCACCGGGCTGTCGCCGAGCCGGATCAGCCGGCTCGGCGTGGCGCGGACGTTTCAGCGCAACAACCTGTTTCACAATCTCAGCGTCATCGAGAACCTGCGGCTGGCGCTGACGGTGCGCTTCGGCAATCCGCTCGACTTCGTCACGGCGGCGGCCCGGGACGATGGGCTGATCGGCCGCGCCCGGGCGCTGATGGCGCAGGTGCATCTCGGCGCCGACGGCGGGCGGCTCGCGCGCACCCTGTCCTACGGCGAGCAGCGCCAGCTCGAAATCGGCATCGCGCTCGCCGGCGAGCCCGAACTGCTGCTGCTCGACGAGCCGACCTCCGGCATGTCGCCGGCCGAAACCAGCCGCATGATCGGCCTGATCGCCGCGCTGCCGCGCACCCTGTCGATCCTGATGATCGAGCACGACATGCAGGTCGTGTTCTCGGTCGCCGACCGCATCACCGTGCTGTACTACGGCAAGGTCCTCGCCACCGGCGCGCCGGCCGAGATCAAGGCCAACGACCGGGTGCGCGAGGTCTATCTCGGGATGGCGCACTGATGCTCGCCCTCGATAATGTCGATGCCTATTACGGCGACAGCCACATCCTGCACGGCGTCTCGCTCAGCGTGCGCGACGGCGAAGTGGTCTGTCTGCTCGGCAGGAACGGCGCCGGCAAGACCACGACCATCATGACGGTGATGGGCTATCTGCACCCGCGCCGCGGCAGCGTTCGCTACAACGGGCGCGACATCGGTGCGCTGCCGCCCTATGCGGTGGCCCGGCTCGGTGTCGGCTTCGTTCCGCAGGAGCGCGGCATCTTTCCGAGCCTGACCGTGGGCGAAAATCTGACCGTCTTTGCCCGCGCCGGCGGCGAGCGCGGCTGGACGCTGCAGCGCATTTTCGCGCTGTTCCCCAATCTGCGGGCGCGGCAACGCAATCTCGGCTTCCAACTATCCGGCGGCGAACAGCAGATGCTGTCGATCGCGCGTGCGCTGATGCTCAACCCGGCGCTGTTGTTGCTCGACGAGCCGTCGGAGGGCTTGGCGCCGATGATCGTGGCCGAGATCGTCGAGGTCTTAAAGCGCCTCAAGGGCGAGGGCCTTGCCATCCTGCTGGTCGAGCAGAACCTGCGCGCCGCCTTCGCGGTGGCCGACCGGCATCACGTCCTGAATAAAGGCGCGATCTGCTTCACCGGCAGCACGGCGGAATTGGAAGGCAACGATTACGTGCTGCGCAATTATTTGAGCGTGTGACGCGTCCCTCATGGTGAGGAGCGGCGCGCAGCGCCGCGTCTCGAACCGGGCCCTCATGGTGAGGAGCGGCGCGCAGCGCGGCGTCTCGAACCGGGCCCTCATGGTGAGGAGCGGCGCGCAGCGCGGCGTCTCGAACCGGGCCCTCATGGTGAGGAGCGGCGCGCAGCGCCGCGTCTCGAACCGGGCCCTCATGGTGAGGAGCGGCGCGCAGCGCCGCGTCTCGAACCGGGCCCTCATGGTGAGGAGCGGCGCGCAGCGCCGCGTCTCGAACCATGCCTGGGCTCTGAGCGGCATCCTTCGAGACGCGCCCTCCGGGCGCTCCTCAGGATGAGGTCTCTTCGAGACGCGCCCTCCGGGCGCACCTTCGGGATGAGGTCCCTTTCGGAAGGACTGAAGGGAAGGGCGTTCTTCGTTGCGAAAGCTCGCGCAACCGCCCGAAATCATTTGCCATGAGCGCCTCTTTTTTGGCGCGCGACCAGCCCTTGATCTTCCGCTCGGCTGCGATGGCATCAACAATTCTGTCGAAATATTCCGAATAAACAAGCTGCACCGGTCGCCGTGTCGACGTATACCCGCCGAAATGACCGGATTGATGTTGCCCGATACGGGCTTCCAGTTCGGCGCGCGTGGTGCCGACGTAGTAAGAACCGTCAGCGCAGCGCAGAATATAAAGCCATGCTCCCATGCCGCTTACTCCGCCGCCGTCGCCGGCGCAGCCTGCGGCAGGCCCGAGATCGTCGTGTCCGGATAAAGCTCCTTGAGCCGCGGATAGACTTCGCGCGCGAACATGCGGATGCCGTGGACGGTGGCGTCGTGATCGAGGAAGCCGGCCTGGCCCATGATCAGGAGATGGCCGTAGCCGCCGACGTGCTCCCAGTGCTTCTTGACCTGCTCGAACACCTGGTCCGGCGTGCCGGCGAACATGGTGCCGGCCTCGATCGCGCCGTCGACGGTGACCTGTTTGGTGCCGAAGGCGCTGACCACGTTGTGGGCGCCGCGCGCCAGTTGCACGTTCATCGCCACCGGGACGTAGCCCGGCGGGTTGGAGAAGTGCGGCGGGACCTTGTTGGCGGTGATGTACCACAACAGCTTTTCGGCGCCGGCCCGCGCCTTGGCCGGACTGTCGCCGACATAGATCAGCGCCGCATAGGCGAGGCGGTCGATCGGCACGTCGTGGCCGCGTCCGGCATCGCGCCAGCCCTTGCGATAACCATCGTAGATGCGCTTGGTGGTGTCGAAGCCGGTCAGGAACGTCGCCTGGATGTAGCCCTTGGCGCCGACTTGCGCCGCCCCGCCGGTGCTCGTCGTCGACACCCAGACCGGCGGATGCGGCTGCTGAATTCGGGCGCGGCCAGATGTTGATCGAGCGGTGATGAAAGAAACGGCCCTCGTGGCTGAACGGCCCGTCGTGGTGGGTCCAGGTCTTGACGATGAGATCGAGCGCCTCCCAATGGCGTTCGTTCATCCGCACCGGATTGCTGTTGGCGGGAAGTATTTCATAGGGCACGCCGCGCACGAAGCCGGCGTCGAGCCGGCCGTGCGACAGCACGTCGATCATCGCCATCTCCTCGGCGACGCGCACCGGCTGGCGGCGATTGGCGATCGGATTGCCGAGAATAAGGAGCCGCGCCTTCTTGCTCAGCCGCGCCAGCGCCGCGAGCATCAGCGGCGCCGCCGGATCGACGCAGGTCGCGGTCTGATGATGCTCGTTGAGCATGATCTCGACGCCCTCGTCCTCGGCGATCAGCCATTCGTCGATGTAACGGTCGTACAGCGCCGCGCCCTTTTCCGGATCGTAGATGCGGTTGGGCAGCGAGACGCGGATCGACGGATAGGAATCCGCGGGCGGCAGAAACGGATAGGCGGTTTCGCTGAAGTGCCACGCCCTCATGTCGGTTCTCCAAAAACTTCAGTTCTTCAGAAACGCATGGATCGCCGCGGCGAGCGCCTGCGGCTGTTCCAGATGCGGCAGGTGGCCGGCGGCGGGGATGGTCAGCGTGCGCGCGTTGGGCAGGAGCCGCGCGTAACCCTCCAGGTAATCGGCCGAGATCACGCCGTCGCTGTCGCCGCGCACCAACAGCGCCGGCGCTTGCACGCGATGCAGCCGGCGCCTGAGCTTGGTGTCGTGCATCCACGGCTCCCAGACCAATAGCGCCAGCGACTCGCGGGCGCGAAACACCAGCGCCAGCTCTTCGTCGGGGAGCTTGGTCGCATCCGGCACGAAGCGCGCCGGATCGCAATAGACGAGCTTGTCGGCATCGGTCTGCGGGATCGCGAAGATGTCGGGAATGTCGAGCTTGTCGGTGGGCCCAAGCTTGACGCCGGGCGGGCCGACCAGCACCAGGCGGCGGAAACGCTCGGGCGCATGGCTCGCCATCTCCGCCGCGATCCAGCCGCCGACCGAGCAGCCGACGGCATCGACCTGATCGAGACCGAGACGATCGAGCAGTTCCAGATAAACGTGCGCGATGTCGTCGATACTGTCGAGCCAGTCCGGCAGGCTCGACCTGCCGAAGCCCGGATGCGACGGGGCGATCAGCCGCCGCTCGCCGGCAAGTTGCGCGGCGAAGCCATGCCACGGATCGTGGCCCTGGCCGCTGTGCAGGAAGAGGACGGCGCCATCGGCGTCCGCGCGCTTTGCGGCCTGCTCGAAAACTTCAAGATCGACGCCCGCAAGCTTCAGTGTTGTTGCATTCACGCGCCGTCCTCCGGCCGGCATCGTTCGCCGGGCGGAGCCGCGTTGTCAATATTCGAGCAATGCGCGTGACGAGGACGTCGGCGTCGTTCTTGCTTGGCCCGCTGGCGCCGCTGCAACCGATCCCGTAACATCGACGGCGGATCTGCCTAACGGTGCCGGGACCATGAAACACAGCACGGATCGCATTCTCACCACCCATGCGGGCAGTCTGTCGCGGCCGGCGGACCTCATCGCCATCGGCCGGGCGCGCGCCGCCGGCGATAACACCGACGAGGCCGCCTATGCGCAATGCCTTGCCGCCGCGGTCGCCGACGTGGTGCGCACGCAGCGCGAACTCGGCATCGACATTGCCGACGACGGCGAGTTCGGCAAACCGGTGGCCGGCAGCTACGACTACGGCGCCTGGTGGAATTATGCCTTCGCGCGGCTGTCGGGATTTTCCCCGGCCGGTACCGTCAAGGCGGCAACCGAATCCAAGCACAAGAAATCGAGCGTTGCCGACCTGGCGCTGACCTCTTTCGCCAACCGCCGCGACTGGCAGAAGTTCGGCGAGTTCTATCGCGACCCGGAATCGAGCGGCAGCCTGTTGGGCAGCGCCGCGCGCCGTCCGGTGGGCCGGCCGGCCTGCACCGGCCCGATCAAATATATCGGCCATGCCGCGCTCCAGGCCGACATCGCCAATCTGAAAACGGCGCTGGCGGCAAACGGCGCCGAAGAAGGCTTCATGTGCGCGATCGGGCCCGGTAGCTTCGCCCGCGGCGAGGACCTCTACTACAAGACCGAGGAGGAGTTTCTGTTCGCCTCGGCCGATGCGATGCACGAGGAGTACAAGGCGATCGTCGACGCCGGCATCGTGCTGCAGATCGACGATCCGAGCCTGCCGGACAACTGGGACATGATCAATCCCGAGCCGCCGCTCAAGGAATTCAAGAAATTCGAAACCGTGCGGATGGAAGCGCTCAATCATGCGCTGCGCGGTCTGCCGGCGGACCGCATCCGTTTCCATATCTGCTGGGGCAGCTGGCACGGCCCGCATACCACCGACATCCCGCTCCACGACATCGTCGATCTGGTCTTGAGCGTCAATGCCGGCGCCTATTCGGTGGAAGCCGGCAACGTCCGTCATGAGCACGAATGGCGGGTCTGGCAGGACGCCAAGCTGCCGGACGGCAAGCTGCTTATTCCCGGCGTCGTCAGCCACGCCACCAACATCGTCGAGCACCCCCAGGTGGTCGCCGACCGCATCGTGCGCTACGCCGGGGTGGTCGGCCGCGACAACGTCATCGCCGGCACCGATTGCGGCCTCGGCGGCCGCATCCATCCGCAGATCGCCTGGGCCAAGCTGCAGGCGCTCGCCGAAGGCGCCAGGCTCGCGACCAAGGAGCTGTGGCGCTAGGCCTGTGGCGACACCCGCGCGGTGGCGTTGCGCTCGCGCCAATTTGCCGATGGCTTCCGCGGCGCACATGTCCTAATTTGTCGGCAATAAATACACAGGGAGAAGGCGCCATGGCGACCTACACGTGGGACCACATCCATCTGCGCACGGCCGATCCCGAGGCCATGGCGCAGTGGTTCGAAAAGATGCTCGGCGCCGAGGTGGTCCGTACCATGCAGCAGGGCCAGCCGCGCATCGATCTGAAGCTCGGCGGCGCCAATATCTTCATTGCTCCGGTCGCCGCCGGCGACGGCACCAATGCGCCGCCGACCATTCCGTACCGCGGCCTCGATCATTTCGGCCTGTCGGTGAGCGGCATCGACGCCATCGCCGCCGACCTCAAAGCCAAGGGCGTCCAGTTCACCCGCGAGCCGACCACGGTGCGGCCCGGCGTGCGCGTCTGCTTCATCCGCGCGCCCGAAGGCGTTTCGATCGAGCTGCTCGACCGCACCGTCTAGCGCGCGGCCGAATCTCTGACCTGTTCGACCTTCACCGAAGGGGCAGATTTCATGCGCAGGCATCTTCCACCGTCGGCTTTTGCCGGAGCCGCTGTCGTTGCCGCAATGGTGGCGCTTGCCACCACCGGCGCGCGGGCCGCGGACGATTATCCGTCGCGGCCGGTGCAGCTGATCGTTCCGTTCGCCGCCGGCGGTCCGACCGACATCGTCGGGCGCATCACGGCGGCGAAGCTCGGACAAGTGCTGGGACAGCAGTTCGTGGTGGAAGACAAGGGCGGGGCAGGCGGCAATATCGGCGCTGATCTCGTCGCCAAGAGCGCGCCCGACGGCTACACCTTGCTGTTCGCGACGGTGTCGACCAACGCCATCAACCCGGGTCTCTACAAGCACATGCCGTACGACCCGGTCCGCGACTTCGCGCCGGTCGGCCGGGTCGGCGTGACGCCGACCCTGCTCTTGGTGAACCCTTCCATTCCTGCAACCGACGTCAAGAGCCTGGTCGCCCTGCTCAAGGCGAACCCGGGCAAATACGACTATGGCTCCTCCGGTGTCGGTTCGATCCTCCATCTGTGCGGCGAGGAATTCAAAACCATGGCAGGCGAGCTGGACATCGTGCACGTGCCCTATAAGGGCTCCGCGCCGATGGACACCGACCTGATGGGCGGCCAGATTTCGATGGCGTTCGACGCCACGCCGACGGCGCTGCCGCTGGCGCAGTCGGGCAAGGTCCACGCCCTCGGCGCGGGCATGTTGAAGCGTCTCGACGCCATGCCGGATTTGCCGACGTTGGACGAGCAGGGCTTGAAGGGCTTCGAGTGCTATACCTGGAACGCGATCCTGGCGCCGGCCGGCACGCCGCGACCGATCGTCGACCGGCTCAACGCCGCCATCAACACAGCGCTTGCCGATCCGCAGGTGACCGATTCCCTCAAAAAAGCCGGCGTCGATCCGACGCCGGGCTCGACGCCGCGGACCACGGCCGACTTCGTCGAGGCGGAGCTGGCAAAATGGGCGCCCATCATCAAGGCATCGGGTGCCCAAGTCGATTAGTGGAAGTCGACTGATGGAGTCGACGAGCGAACTGGACTGGTGAAGTCGACCAATGAGGTCGACTGACAAACGGATTTATCAAGGAGCGTACCGACATGCTGACATTGTACTATGCGCCCGGCGCCTGCTCGATGGCATCGCATATCGTGCTCGAGGAGAGCGGCGAGAACTATGAAGCCAAGAAGGTCGATCTCGCCGGCGGCGAGCAGCGCACCGAGGCCTATCTGAAAATCCATCCGCTCGGCCGCGTGCCCGCCCTGCGGCTCGATAACGGCGATCCGCTGGCCGAGAACACCGCCATCCTGCCGTATCTCGGCAAGCGTTTCGGGCTATGGCCGACAGCTGCGCTGGCCGACGCGCAGGCGATGTCGACGATCGGCTTCTTCGCCTCCAGCGTACATCCGGCGCACGCTCATGTCGGCCGGCCCGAGCGCTATACGGCCGATACCTCGGCCTATCCGGGCATCAAGGATATGGGCCTGAAAACCTTCCATACTTATCTCAAGCAGATCGACGGCATGCTGGCGGGTCGCGAGTGGCTGTCCGACAACTACTCGGTGCTCGATCCCTACGGCCTGGTGTTCTACGCCTGGGGCGTCCGCCGCGAGCTGCCGATGGGCGAGCTGAAGAATTTCACCGCCTTCAAGGACCGCATGGTCAAGCGGCCGGCCGTCGGCCGCGTCCTTGAGGATGAGAAAGTGAAACTGTAGGGCGGACCGCGCATCGCCGGTCCGCACTGCCGTTTCACCGATAGGCATCACAGATAGACGGTCTTCATCTGCGCTTCGGGATAACGCGTGCCGGCAACCGCGCCAATCGGAACGGCCTTGGCGATTTCCGCCAGATCGTCCGCGCCCAGGTGAACCGCAAGCGCGCCGATATTCTCGACGAGCCGGTCTTTGCGCTTGGTGCCCGGGATCGGCACGATGTCATCGCCCTGCGCCAACAGCCATGCCAGGGCGAGTTGGCCGGGCGTGCAGTTCTTCTGGCGCGCGATCTGCTGGACGCGGTGCACCAGCGCCATGTTGCCGGCGATGTTCTCCGGCAAAAACCGCGGATGGCGGCGGCGCGCATCGCTGTCGGCCATGGTGTTCGTGTCGACGACCACGCCGGTCAGGAGGCCGCGTCCGAGCGGCGAATAGGCGACCAAGCCGATCTTGAGTGCGCGGGTGGTGGACAGGGTTTCCTCGGCTTCCTGACGGTAGAGCAGCGAGTACTCGTTTTGCACCGCGGCGATGGCGTGCACCTTATGGGCGCGGCGGATGGTTTCGGGGCGCGCTTCGCTCAAGCCCAGCGCGCGCACCTTGCCTTGCTCGACCAGCCGCGCCATGGCGCCCACCGTGTCTTCGGTCGGAACGCTCGGGTCGATGCGGTGCTGATAGTAGAGATCGATGACGTCGACGCCCAGGCGCTTGAGGCTCGCGTCGCACGAGCTGATGACGAATTCGGGACGGCCGTCGGCGGTCTTGCCGCCGCGGCCGCCGAGATTGCCGAACTTGGTCGCCAGCACCACCTCGGAACGGCGTCCCTTGATGGCCTTGCCGACGAGTTCTTCGTTGTGGCCGTTGCCATAGGCGTCCGAGGTGTCGAGCATGGTGATGCCCCGGTCCAGCGCCCCACGAATAAGCGCAACGCCCTCGTCGTCGCCGCTCGCGCCGTAAACGCCCGACAGCGACATGCAGCCGAGCCCGATCGCCGATGTCGTGATGCCGGACGAGTCGATCGAACGGGTCGGCAGGCTGTTGCTTCGCGGCTGGGTGCTGGTGTCCATGATCGGTGACCTCGTCAAGCCTTTCATTATATCCGAGCGCATGGAGCAAGCTTTGCGACCCTGATCCACGGCCATTCATAGCGTCTCAACGCCCGGTCGCGCGAGTGCGTTCCTCCGCTACTTCGGTTCCTCGCCGGTGTAGCGCAGCACGAAGAGTCCCCACTTGTCGTCATTCATAAAAATGTTGCCGCGCGCATCGACGGCAAGCTCCTCGCTCCAATTGATCGGAGAAGCGTGCGCCCCCGATTGACCCGGAGCATCCGGCCGCTCCGGCGGCATGAAATAGCCGACCTCCTTGGCCAGGCGCGGATCGCTGATGTCGAACACGCGCAAGCCGGCATTGAACCAGGCCACGTCCATCAGCTTGCCGGGCTGCTGGATCGCCGGATTATGGATTTCCTGGCTGGTGTTGTGCGGCCCGAAGCGGCCGCCTTTGTCGCAGAAATCCCGATACGGCGCGTCCGGCGGCGGCACCGGCGTCGGCAGAATCGAAATCAGCCGCGGATGGGCGGGGTTCGAATTGTCGATCATGCCGGCGAAGTTCATGCCATCGTCCTGGCATTTCTCCTTTTGCGCTTCCGAACTGACATAGAGCAGGTTGCGATCCCACAGCGGCAGCACGGTATGGACCGACTGCATGCCGACGCTGGCGAACGGCGACGTGATGTGCAGCTTGCCGATGAGCTTCGGATTGGCCGGATCGGTCAAATCGAGGTTGACCACGTCGGGCGTGTAGCCGAGCGACGCCATCTTGCCGTCGGGGCTGACATTGACCGGGCCGTGAAAGCCCTCCGGATAGGGCGACGGCGGCTCGCCGTCCTTCTGGCCCGGCTGCCACCATTTGCCGACTTCTTTCGGGTTTGCCGGATCGGACACGTCCAGGATCACCAGAATGTGGGCCTTGAAGCCCGGATAGCTGGTCGACAGGTAGGCGTATTTGCCGCCCGGATAGGAATTGCGGTGCGCCCCGGTGGCGCCGCCCATCCATGATCCGACCTGTTTGGGATTTTCCGGATCGGAAATGTCCCACAGCAGCACGGCCGGCAACGGGTTCTTTTGCGGCGTGAAGCTGTTGAGCGAGGTGATCATCAGGTTGTCGTGCAAAGTCACCTGCGCGGTGATGATGCTCTTGTCGTCGGTGACGTAGGGAATGAATTTCACATAGCGCGGATTGGCCGGGTCGGTGACGTCGACGATGCTCCAGCCCTGATCGAAGGAATGGCCGCTGTAGAGGTACCACTTGTCGTCGGCGGTATGCTTGATGGCGATCTTGAAGCCGCCGAAATGACCGCCGAGCGCCGAGAACCCGATCTGTTTCACATGCTGCGCCTGCGCACCGGGCGGAAACGGATCGGCCAGCGCGGCGATCGGCACAACCACCGTTACGGCAAACGCAGCGAGCGCAACACGGCACGACAAAGTCATGCCCCATTCCGGCAAAGTGGCCATCCGTCCTCTCATTGTTCAGCTTGCGACACGACGACCATCGCTCGATCGTCGCCAGGGCTTCGTCACGCCGTTACCGGCTCTTCGAACTTGAAGCCGACTTTTTGCAGGCCCTCCAACGCGGCCTTGCCATACTCGGTCTCGATCTCCCTGGCCAGGCTCGGCGCATAGGAAATCGGATCGGCCTGCTCGTCGGTCTCCGGCACGATCATGACCAGGAGGCGGCCGGTTTCGTTCGATACATTGCGAAAACTGCGGTTCTCGCCGCGCGGCACCGAGATCATGTCGAGCGGATCGAGCACCAGCGTGTGTTCGCCGCGATCGCCCCAGGCAATCTCGAAGCGGCCGGACAGGCACATGAAGTTCTCGACCGTGTTGAGGTGGCGGTGCAGGCCCGGCCCGTTGCCCGGTTCGCACTCGGCGATGCTGACGATCAGGCCGCGCGGGCCCTTGACCGGCGCACCGGCGCTGCGGCCTTGGTAATCCGCCGGCGCCATCACCGGATAGACTTTGCGCGCCGTTATCTTCTCCACCGCGCCGGGCGGAATGCCGTGCGCGTCGAAATTCTGTCGCTGATAGGTCTGCAGCTTGTTGAAGCGGGCGACGCGGGCATCCATGCCCTCGGCACCGAGCGATGGCGTTGTCATGGCGGCTCCTCCATTGGCACAGTTTGACGCGCGATCGGATCCGACGCGTTCGAAACGGCTCTCGTGCGCCATTGTTATTCGCGCAATCGACTTTACGAGTCTGTCCGCTGGCTTACAATCGCGCAGGCGCTGAAGCTACGGCTTGGGCGAGTTCAGTTCAGCGATTTGCGGACATCGAGCAACATACGATTATGACGCCTGCCGAGAATATACCGGCCGTCGTCCAGGTCTCGCGGACAGCCGATGGTCCGCCGGATGCTTAAGGCCGTCGCAACGCTGCTCGGCCCCACCTTCGGCACGATGCTGTGCCTATCGGAATGCCGATCGGAACAGGCCTCGCGCCGACCGGGGGATTTATCGCGTCGAAGCGGGATGGTGCTATATACTTGAGCGCTCAACATCGAGTATTTTGGTTGACCATCGCGAGTCGATCCGCATGACAAGTGCTGGAACCGGCGAAGCTGGATCTGTCGATCTTCGCGGGGTCCTCCGGGCCGCGGCCTTTGCGCTCGAATTCGTCGCACTGGCCGCCGGTTACTTTGGCTTGGCGGTGTCCGGGGTGTTGATCCCCTGGATCAATCCGACCGGGACACCGCTATGGCCGCCCGCCGGCCTGGCGCTCGCTCTCATCCTGTTGCGCGGCCACCGGATCTGGCCTGCGATCGCGGTGGGCGCATTCTTTTCCACCGCGGTGGTGAGCGGTTCGCCGTGGGAGTCAGCTTTCATCGCCATCGGCGCCCCGCTGGCGGCACTGACGGGAGCATGGCTGACCAACCGCTGGTCGCATGGGTGCGAGACCTTTGCGACCGCTTCCGGCGTCGCCAGGTTTGCACTGATTGCCTTTGCTCCCACCGCGATGATCAGTTCCGGCGCCGCCACTGCGGGCTTTGCTCTCGCCAATGACGTCGGCTTTGCCGGTGCTGTCGCGTCCTGGGCTACGTGGTGGCTGGCGGACGCGGCCGGAACGCTGATCATCGCTCCGGTTGTTCTCCTGTGGGCGGCGAAACCGTTTCGACCGTTCTCCAAATGGCGCGCCCTGCAGACCGCCGCGATCCTGCTGTTGACCGCCGCCGTTGCGGTTGCGGCTTACAGCCCGCAACTCGCCGGCTACATCGGCGCCAACGACTTGGACGCCTTGGTGAGGCACCGCGAGCTGCTCGGGTTTCTCGTCGTGCTGCCGCTGATGTGGGCCGCGATGCGCGGCGATCCCCGGGATGCTGCCGCGGCCGCGCTGGTTTTCTGCGCGGTTGCGGCTTGGGGTGTGGCAGCGGATCCCGACCCGTTTCCCGGGCTCGACCCGGACGGATCGCTGTTCCTATTGCTGGCGCTGGCGCTGGCCACATCGGCGCCGCCGCTTATTCTGGCCGCCGCGATCGCCGGGCACCAAAGAGCCGAAGCCCGTTGGCGGCTGGCGCACGATCATTTGCATCGTCATTTCGAGCAGACCAAGCTGGCCTTCGAGCGGTCCAAGCGTAATTTCCAGATCCTGATCGAGGGCGTCGTCGACCACGCCGTCTTTCTGCTCGACAAATCGGGGCGGGTCGCCAGTTGGAATAGCACCGCGCAGCAGATCATCGGCTACACCGCGGACGAGATCATCGGCAAGCATTTCGGGCTGTTCTACCGGCCGGATGAGCGGCGCGCCGACGCGCCCAATCGCGTGCTCGAACTGGCCTTCAAGGACGGCAAGCAAGACGTCGAAGGCTGGCGGATCAAAAAGAACGGCACGCTGTTTTTCGTTACCGGAACGATCACGGCGATGCGGGACGAAGACGGCGGCCTGCTGGGCTTTGCCAATGTGCTGCGCGATGCGACCGAGCGGCGCGATGCCCAGGAGCAGTTGGTCGAAGCGCGCGAACAGCTGGCGATGGCGCAGAAAATGGACGCGCTGGGCAAGCTGACCGGCGGCATCGCCCATGACTTCAATAACCTCTTGATGATCATCGGCGGCAACGCCCAGACCTTCAAGCGGCTGCTCGACCCGAAATTGCCCAAGGCCATCGAGGCGATACAGACCGCGGCCAAGCGCGGCGAAAGCCTCACCCGGCAGTTGCTGACGTTTTCCCGCCGCCAGCATCTCACCCCGACCGTCGTCGATTTGAGCGCCAGCATCCCGAACATGCGGACCATGATCGAGAGTTCGCTGCGCGGCAACATCGTGTACAGCGAAAAAATCGACCCGGCCGTGTGGCCGATCAAAATCGACCTTGCCGAACTGGAGCTCGCGATCGTCAATATTGCGGTCAACGCGCGAGACGCCATGCCGAACGGCGGCACCTTCACCGTGGCGGTCGGCAACGTCGGGCCAAGCGACGGCGGCGGATCAGGACGGCGCCGACGATGTCGCCATCGCGTTCAGCGACACCGGCGTGGGGATTCCGCCGCACCTGCTGTCCAAGATCTTCGACCCGTTCTTCACGACCAAGGAAGTCGGCAAGGGAACCGGGCTCGGCCTGTCGCAGGTCTATGGGTTCGTCCACCAGGCCGGCGGAACGATCAGGGCGGAAAGCAAGATCGGCCAAGGCACCACGTTCACGGTGTTCCTGCCGCGCAGTTATGAAGAGCAAGCCGTCGTCGATGACGCTCTCGCCAAGGATGCCGTGCCGTCGCAGCGGCCGACGGTGCTGATCGTCGACGACAGCGTCGAGGTGGCGGAAGTCACCTCGTCGCTGTTCGAACATCTCGGCTACGATACCGACTATCGGGACTCCGCCGACGCCGCATTGAAGTTGCTGGCGGAGGGCACCAAGGTCGACCTCGTCTTCAGCGACATTGTCATGCCGGGCGCGATCGACGGGGTCGGGCTGGCGCGGGAAATTCGCTCGCGCTACCCGAAGCTGCCGGTGGTGCTCACAACCGGCTACAGCGAGGCGGCGCGGGCCGTTCCCGCCGATTTGAAGATCCTCCACAAGCCGTTCGACATTGCCGCGCTGCGAGGTTTTGTTCAGGACATGATCGACGCCAACCTGTCATCCTGACGGCGCGACCCGGCAAGCGAAGCCATCGACTCTCTAGTGTCGCCGCAGGAAATCGAGAACCGTGTCGTTGAAGGCGCCCGGCTGTTCCCACGCCATGGCGTGGCCGGCGTCATGGATGACCGCCCATTCGTGGTTTTTCATAGCGGCGGCCCACAGCCGCATCAAGGCCGGCGGCGCCAGCAGATCGGCGTCCGCGGCGATGATGAGCGTCGGGCCCGGGATGCTGGCGATCTTGGCCAGCGTGTTCGGCGTGCGCAACGGCTGCGCCGGCGCGTCCGGCTGGCGGGACTGCGCATCGATATCGATCCAGCGCTGGGTGCCTTGCGGATTGGCGCCGCGATAAGAGGCGCCGAGCTCCCGATAATGCGCCGACTGTTTCCTGATGTCCGGAATGGCGATGCGGGCGATGAAGTCGGCGACGTCCGGGTCGGCGATGCTGCCGGTGCTGGCGCCGACGACGAGGCTGCGCAGCCGCTCCGGCCGCCAGGCCGCATAATCGAGCGCCGCAAAGCCGCCGCCGGCGACGCCAAGGAGGTGGAAGCGGTCGAGCTCAAGATGATCCGCGAGCGCATCGAGGTCGCCGGCGATGCTTCCCGGCTGCGGGCCGGACGCCGGATCGGCCATGCTCTTGCCCCAGCCCCGGCGGTCGAAGGCGATGACGCGGTAGCCGGCCTGTGCGAAGGCCGCGATCTGAGGCGCCCAGACGGCGGCGGTGCCGGTGTTCGGATGCAGGAGAACGACTGGCGCGCCGGCGCCGCCGGTGTCGACGAACCAGAGTTTCACGCCGGCCAGCGCGGCGTGCGCGCCGTTGTGCTGCATCGCTGTTTTCAACGCCGTGGCGCCGGCGTCGGGTCCTCGATCACCGGATTCGACAGCACGCCCAGGCCATCGACCTCGACCTCGCAGAGGTCGCCGGGACGCATGTGAAGCTGGCCGCCGACGATCACCTTGCCGACCGGCTTCTCCGGCTTCTCGCCCTCGCGCAACGGCAAGGCGCCGGGCGAGCCGGTGACGATCACGTCGCCGGGCTGCAGCGTGTAGCCTTCGGACAGATATTCGATCAGCCGCGGCACGTCGAACAACAATCCGGAAATCCTGGCGCGCTGGCGCTCGATGCCGTTGAGCCGCGTCACCAGCGTATGCGCGGCCGGATCGCCGAACTCGTCCGGCGTCATCAGCCACGGCCCGAAGCTGCCGGAGCGCTCGAAATTCTTGCCCAGGCCGAATTGGCGGTTGTGGCCCTGATACTCGCGCACCGAGCCTTCGTTGTAGCAGGAATAGCCGGCGACATGCGCGAAGGCGTCGGCGCGCTTGATGAAGCGGCCCGGCTTGCCGATGATCACGGCGAGTTCGCCCTCGTAGTCGTAGGCCTCGGCGATGTCCTGCGCGCGGCGCCCACAGCGCGGCGTTGTGGCCGACCTGGCAGATCGGCATGCGCATGAAGATCTGCGGATAGACCTGTGAGGTCGTCAGCCCGGTCTCTTCGATATGGAGCTTGTAGTTGAGCGCCAGCGCCCAGGTGGCGTGCGGCTCGCGGATCACCGGATCGAATTCGATGGCGGCGAACGACAGATCGGCGGGTTTCCCGCTTGCCGCCGCGCGCACTGTCGCGAGCGTCGGGTCGATCGCCAGAATCTTGCGCAGATCGGCGGGCAGCGCCGGCGCCGCCTTCGACAAGGCAACGATGCCATCGGTGCCGACCACGACGCCGACATCCGGCTTGCCCTGGTGGCGATACGATATGACCTTCACGCGAATCCTCCCGACGATCTTTTTCCGGTTGCTTTGTTAGCCGGTCTTGCTTGTCGCCAACAGGTGCCGCGCCCGAGTGCGCCGTCATTGCGAGCAAAGCCACGCCGGCTGGTGAACGCTGCCGCGCCTAGCCGGCGTCGAACAGCGCCAGCGTCGCGCCGGTGGTGCCGCCGGCCGCCATGTCCGGACAGGTGCTGAGTGCGGCGAGGAGGTCCATTTCGGCGCGCAGCGTGACGTGCGCGCCCGGCGCTTGCGGCCGGATATGGGAGTGCTCGAGCAGGCCGTCGGGGTGGATGATCATGTGCTGGAAGATGTTGAACGGGCTCGGCACGTCCTCGACGGCAATGCCGTAGGGCTCCAGCACGGTGCCGAGATTCTCGGTGCAGCCGCGCGGCGGCATCTCGGACAGCGGCCGGCCGTAGGTGATCTCCCAGATGCCGCGCGCCGCCGCCAGCTCGTGGCGCTTGCGGCTGCACATGCCTTCCTGCAGGTCGTGATGGCCTTCCGCGAAGGTGTCTTCGGCGATGATCATCATGGTGTTGTTGAGCTTCGAGATCAGCGCATCGCCGGTCGATATGAACACCTTGCGCTGATTGGCCTTGGTCCTGGCCTGATCGAAGCGCTCGCGCAGATTGTCGCGATTGAAGCAGACAAAATCGATGATGGTCTGCGACGTGACGCGGACCGCTTGACCGGCCTTCACGTCGAACGCGAAGCCGGTGTTGCGCGGCAGTTGGCGCTCCCACAGCAGGGTTGTCGGCATGCCTCTACTCCGCTATCGCCTTGGCCGCCTTCGCGGTCACGTCCGGGGGAATCGCATAGAGTTGACCGACCAAATCGTCGATCTGGCGGCCGGTCATCGGCTTGATGTCCATTTTCTGATTGGCGGCCTCGGCCAGGAGCTCGGGGTCTTTCATCGCCGCGTCGAAGGCCTTGATCAACGCCGCCTTGCGATCGTCGGGAATGCCGGGCGGCGCGGCAAACGGGCGCCCCATCGCTTGCGGCGCGAAATGCAGATACAGGATCTGTTTTTTTTCCGGATCGTTGATGACGTCGAGCGCCAGCGGCACATCAGGCAGGTCGGGGTCTTTCTGCAGCGCGGCCTGCAGCAGGTAATGGACGTTCTGGCCGTTGACCCATTCCGGGTGCGCGACCTTGATGGTGCCCCAGGACAGCCCGCAAATGCCGTCGACCTCGCCGCGCTCCATGGCGAGCGTGATGTCATTGGTGCCGGGATAGCCGGACACCAGCTTGATCTTGGCGCCGAGCACGTTGTCGTACAGACGCGCGTAGATATCGGAATCGGCGGCGGCAAATTGGCCGCCCATCACCACCGGCATGGTCAGCATGTCATGGAAGGTCTTGACCGGCGATTTGCCGCCGGTGAGACACAGGCTGGTGTCGCTCGACATGCTGCCCAGCCAGGCGAACTTCCTGCCGTCGAAGGCCAGCCCCGGCGTGACCAGCGGCATGGTCGGAATGCTGCGCGAGAAGGTGCCGATGACGGAGCCATCCTTCGGCGCCGCGGTGTAGAGGTAATTGCTGGCGCGCAGCCCCCCGGCGCCGGGCATATTCTCCGGCACGATGGTAGGATGGCCGGGGATGTATTTGCCGAGATAGCGGGCGAGCACGCGCGCATAGAGGTCATAGCCGCCGCCGACGGTGTAGGAGATAACGAGGGTCAGCGCGTGGCCGCGATAGAAGTCCTCGACCGGGTCGGCCGGCGCGCGGCCGCTCAGTGCAATCAGGATGATGACGCCCAGGGCCGCGCGGATTTTCAGCCGACGCGCTCGATAGCACAATTGGTTCATTTGATGTGTTGGGAGCTCCGCGGGCCCGGCATGGCGCTGTCCCTGCAATGTTGCTCAATCGCGCACGTCAGGCAATCGAAACTTCATGCGCCGCTGGCAATCGGAGGGCAGGTCGCGCATACTCATGGCGCACCAACGCGCCATTTGCGGCGAGCAGAGCCGGGGTCAAATGACGGATTCGTCGAATGTGAAAAACGGCGCCGACGCGGTGGCGCAGCGCATCGCCGATGCCGCCGCGGCGTGCGGCATCACGCTGGTGGCCAGTCTGCCGGACGGCTGGATCACGGCACTGATCACGCGATTTGCCGGCGACTCGCGGTTCCGCCACGTCGCGGTCAATCGCGAGGAGTCGGCCATCGGGCTGTGCTCCGGCGCGTTTCTGGGCGGCATCGGCGCATTCGCGCTGATGGGCGCCTCCGGCTTCCTGACCTGCATTTATGCCCTGACCAAGATCAACTACACCTACCAGATTCCGCTCCTGATCGGCATCACGCTGCGCGGCCGGCCCGGCGACGGCGCCAAATTCCATCAGTCGAACGGCCTCTATCTCGAGCCGGTGATTGCGGCGATCGGCATGCCGTTCGTGCCGATCGAACGCAGCGGCGACATTGCGCGCCTCGCGGCCGCCCATCGCCACAGCAGGGTCATGTCGCGTCCGGTGGTGGTCGGCTTCACCCGCGAAGTGCTGCGAGGAGAGGCGTGATGGATTTCGAGTTGTGCTTTCGTCTCCTGGCGGAGCGGCTCAAGGACGAGATCGTCGTCACCTCGGCGGGCAACTGCTCGGAATTGTGGTGGCAGATCACCGGCGAAACCGAGCGCGTGTTCTATCTCGAAGCGTCGATGAGCCTCGCCTCGGTCTTTGCCGCCGGGATCGCGCTCGGCGCGCCGGAGCGGACCGTCGTCGCCTTCAGCGGCGACGGCGCGTTCTGCATGAATCCCGGCATGCTGCTGGTCGAGCGGCAGCTGGCGCTGCCGAATCTCAAGCACTTCATGGTCGCCAACGGCTGCTACGGTTCGACCAACGATCTTGCGCATCCGTTCGGCGAGTTGGCCGATTATGCCGGCATGGCGAAAGCGGCCGGCATCGAGCGGGTCTACGAATTCTCGACCGTGGCGGGCCTGGCGCAGGGACTTGATGAAATGCTGGGCGATCCCGGCTACGCTTTCGCGGTTCTCCATGTCGAGCCGCTCGGCCGCCACTTGCCGTCGCCGCCGCTCGACGGCCCGGAGGTTAAATTCCGCTTCGGCCGCTATCTGGAGCGGACCGGCGGGCGGCCGGTTTTCGACACGCTGCTGCATCGGCAATAATCGGTCTGGGGCATCCGGGAAAGCTTTGATGACGGGACGCGTCGCGGGAAAAGTCGCGCTGATCACCGGCGCCGGCTGCATCGGGCCGGGCTGGGGCAACGGCCGGGCCGCGGCGGTGCTGCTGGCGCGCGAGGGCGCCAAGGTTTTCGCCGTCGACAAGAGCGCCGACGCGATGACCGAAACCGTGGCGCGGGTCGGCCATGACGGCGAGATCGCCACCCAGGTGTGCGACGTCACCGACGACGCGCAGGTCGCCGCCATGACGGCGGCTTGCCGCAAGGCGTTCGGCCGCATCGATATCCTGGTCAACAATGTCGGCGGCTCGGCGCCGGGCGGCGCCGCCGAAATGTCGGAACAGATTTTTGACGATCAGCTCGACTACAATCTGAAAACCGTGTTCCTCGCCTGCCGCCACGTCATCCCGGTCATGATCGAGCAGGGCGGCGGCGCCATCGTCAACACTGCGTCGACCTCGGGCACGCTCTACAGCGGCTCGCCGCAGATCGGCTACGCCGCGGCGAAGGCCGCCGTCATCCAATTCTCGCGGGTGACCGCGGTGCAGTACGCCAAGCACCGCATACGCGTGAACACCGTGGTGCCCGGCCAGATGCACACGCCCATGGTCGAAGCGCGCCTCGCCAAGCAGCGCACCGGCGGCGACATCGAAGCCTTGCTGCAATCGCGCGTGGCGCGTATCCCGCTCGGCTTCATGGGCGACGGCCGCGATACCGCGGCCGCCGTGCTGTTCCTGGCGTCCGACGAAGCGCGCTTCATCACCGGTACCGAAATCGTGGTCGACGGCGGCATGACCGCGCGCTGCGACTGATTTTTTTTCTGAAAAGAGCAGACCGCCAATGGCCATCGATCCCGACGACCTGACGCCGACCATCCCGCCGCACGATCCGAACCCGAGGAAGCCGCGCATCGTGCTGCCGCCGCTCGCCTGCGATTCGCATTTTCATGTGTTCGGCCCGCACGCGAAATTCCCTTATGCGCGCAACCGGCCGTTCACCCCGACCGACGCCTCCAAGGAGGATTTGTTCCGGCTGCACGAGTTTCTCGGCATCCAGCGCGGCGTGTTCGTGCAATCGACCTGCCACGGCAGCGACAACCGGGTGCTGGTCGACCTGCTCGAGGCCGGGGCGGGCCGCTATCGCGGCGTCGCCCTGCTCGATCCCACGACGCCGGACGCGGAGGTCGAGCGTCTCGACGACGCCGGCGTGCGCGGCGTGCGGCTGCACTGGTATTTCCCGCACGGCGGCGCGCCGCAGCCGCGCGACGACATGCGCAAGGTGATCGAGAAGGTCGCGCCCTACGGCTGGCACATCGCCAATCATGTCGGCGGCCGCGGCATGGTGGATTACTACGATTTCATCGCCGCGATCGAGGCGCCGGTGGTGATCGACCACATGGCCCGCATCGACATCGCCGAGGGGCTCAACGGCGAGGCGTTCACCGCGCTGCGCCGCTTGATCGATCGCGGCAATGTGTGGGTCAAGCTCTCCGGTGCCGACCGCATCACCCGGCAGCCGCATTCCTACGCCGATGCCGTGCCGTTCGCGCGGGCGCTCGCCGTGCAGGCGCCAGAGCGCATCGTCTGGGGCACCGATTGGCCGCACCCGAACCACACCGCCGTTCCGAACGACGGCGATCTGGTTGATCTCATCGCCGCCATCGCGCCCGGCACCCGCACGCGCCAGCTCATGATGGTCGACAATCCGACCCGGCTGTTCGGATTTTGAGGCTCGCGCCATGGTAACGCCAACCCTGGTGACGCCAACCGCGGCCAAGCAAACCCTCGGCAAGCTGCCGGCCGCGGCCTTCGGCACATTGCAATTGCCGGTGCTGGCGGCCGCGGTTCTCGACGGCTTTCGGGCGCTGCCCGATCTCACCGGCATGGCGTCGGATGCGATGGACGAACTCGGCATCGTCGGCGTCGTGCCGGCGGCGCTGCTGCGGCCGAGCGATCCGCAAGCGCGCATCGTCGGGCGGGCGCTGACGGTGCGCAACATCGCCGCCGCGTCGCCGGTGCCGGACATGGTCAAAGCCGGCGTATCGGGGCTCGGCGAGATCGAGGCGCATAACCTGGCCGAGCCGGGAGACGTGCTGGTGCTCCAGGGCGTCGATCTGATTTCCAATATGGGCGGGATATCGGCGACCATCGGCCGGCGGCAGGGCGAGCTTGGCGCCATCGTCGACGGCGCGGTGCGCGACATCGATCATTCCCGCGGCATCGGCTACGCGATCTGGTCGCGCAGCATCAGCCCGATCACCGGCAAATGGCGGATCGAAACCATTGCGGTCAACAAAACGGTGTCGATCTGCGGGGTGACGGTCGAGCCCGGCGCGCTGGTTCTCGCCGACGAAACCGGCGTCTGTTTCATCCCGCGCGAGCGGGCGGCGGAGGTGTTGGCGCGGGTGCAGCGCAACGTCGCGGCGGAAAAGGCGCGCGAGGACAAGATCGCCTCCGGCGCGCCGGTGGCCGAACTGATGCTGCGCAAGCCGCAATAGCGCTACTGCGCCACCACGCCGGCGGCGGCGGTCTCGATATTGAACGCGGCGGCGAACAGCGCCCGCGTGTAGTCGCTCTTGGGATTGCGGAACAGCTCCGCGGCGTCGCCGGCCTCTACCACCTTGCCTTGGCACATCACCACGAGCCGGCTCGCCAGCGCGGCCACTACCCGCAGGTCGTGCGAAATGAACAGGTAGGTGAGATTGTGCCGCTTCTGCAGGTCGCAGAACAGATCGACCATCTGCGCCTGGATCAGCATGTCGAGCGCGCTGGTCGGCTCGTCCAGCACCACGAAGGTCGGCTCCAGCACGATGGCGCGTGCCACCGCGATGCGTTGGCGTTGGCCGCCGGAAAATTCGTGCGGAAACCGGAAGCGGGTGTCGGGATCAAGGCCGACGTCGCACAACGCCTGGATCACGCGCCGGTCGCGCTCGGCTTTCGGCATGGCCGGGTGATGGACCCGAAGCCCTTCCTTGATGATATCGGCGACCGACAAGCGCGGCGACAGCGAGCCGTAAGGATCCTGGAACACGATCTGCATGTCGCGGCGGAACGGCCGCATCTGCTTGAACCGCAAGCCCTGCAGCTTGTTGCCCATGAACACGATCGGCCCGTCGGAGGAGATCAGCCGCAGGATGGCGAGCCCGAGCGTGGTCTTGCCGGAGCCGGATTCGCCGACCACGCCCAGGGTTTCGCCCTTGCGCAGCGAGATGCTGACGCCGTCCACGGCCTTGATATGGCCGACGACGCGGCGGAGCACGCCGCGTCTGATGGGAAACCAGACCTTGAGGTTGTCGGCTTCCAGCACCACCGGGGCGTCAGGTTGCGGCGGCGCCGGGTCGGGCTTCGGCTCGGCGGCAAGCAGCGCGCGGGTGTAGGGATGCTCGGGCGCGGTGAAGACCCGCTCGACGGCGCCTTGCTCGACGATCTTGCCGTCCTTCATCACGCAAAGCCGATCGGCGATCCTGCGCACGATGCCGAGGTCATGGGTGATGAACAGCAGCGACATGCCGAGCCGCTTCTTGATGTCCTTGAGAAGCTCGATGATCTGCGCCTGCACCGTGACATCGAGCGCGGTGGTCGGCTCGTCGGCGATCAAGAGGTCGGGCTCATTGGCGAGCGCCATGGCGATCATGACGCGCTGGCGCTGGCCGCCGGACAACTGATGCGGATAGGCGCCGAGCCGGGCCTGCGGATCGGGAATGCCGACCTGGCTGAGCACCTCGACGATCCGCGCCCGCGCCGCAGTGCCGGTGAGCCCGCGATGCAGAAGCAGAATTTCGCCGATCTGCTTTTCGATGGTATGCAGCGGGTTGAGCGACGACATTGGCTCCTGGAACACGATGGTGATGTCGTCGCCGCGCACGCGGCGCATGTCGCGTTCGCCGAGCGGCAGGAGATCGCAGCCCTTGAACAGGATCGCGCCGGACGGATGCCGCGCCGCCGGATAGGGCAGCAGCTTGAGGATCGACAGCGCGGTCACCGATTTGCCGGAGCCGGATTCGCCGACCAGCGCCACGGTCTCGCCGTTGCCGATGTCGAACGACACGCGGTCGACCGCCAGCGTCTCGCGGCCGCTGTGGCGGAAGGCGACCGAGAGGTCGCGGACGGAGAGCAGGGGGTCGGCGGTCATGCGAGTGCCCGATTCAGCCTTGCGAGCCCAGAATCGTTCGGCTGTAAAAGTGCCATGTCTGCGGGAACCTTCAGGCCCTCATCCGCTGACAAAAATACCTGACACCGGAAATGCGTCGCTGTAACAATATGAATTGCATCGGGAAGCTTTACTGTAGCTTTGGTGCCGTCCGGTCGCCTGGCTTGGCTGTGGCGGCGATAATCGGCCGTATCGATCAGGATATCCCGGGTGACCGGCTGTAGCTGGAAAAGATTACTCCAGACAATGAGATTCAAATAGCTGCGGCGTGCGACCGGAGTTGCCTTTGCCAAAACCTCTGCCAAAGTCAGCTCGCTGGTCATCGCAACACCAGGTCTTTCTGCCAGCAATGCAAAGAATGGCCGCATGCGATCCGCCACGTCCTCCTGGCCGTCTATGAAATAAATGAATGGGTTGGCATCGATGTAGACAACCGCAGTTTTCGCCTCGTCACTCATCCCACTCGTCTCGCTGGCGGCGGAGATCGGCGTCGATGTCTTCTTTCGTCCGGTACGGCGGCCGTCGCATCGCCCATATGTCGTCTAATGTCGGAGGTCGCTTGGGCCGCTGATCGTCCAACGTAATTGTCACAGTGACCCGGGCCTCCGGATCGACTCCTACGCGGAGATCGTCGGGAAGCCTCGAAGCGGGATAATTTTCCCTGACAATTTTGTTCATGGCCTTATTCCATGTCTCATCGTCGATCTTAGCATAGCTTCACGTGAACGTCTTGCGCGGATCGAACGCGTCGCGCACGGCTTCGCCGATGAAGATCAACAGCGACAGCATCAGCGCCACGGTGAAGAAGCCGGTCAGGCCGAGCCATGGCGCCTGGATGTTGGCCTTGCCCTCGGACAGCAGTTCGCCGAGCGAGGGCGAGCCGGGCGGCAGGCCGAAGCCGAGGAAGTCGAGCGCGGTCAGCGTCATCACCGACGACGACATGATGAACGGCAGAAACGTCATGGTCGCCACCATGGCGTTCGGCAGCAGGTGGCGGAACATGATCACGGCGTTCGACACGCCGAGCGCGCGGGCCGCCTGGATGTACTCGAAATTGCGCCCGCGCAGGAATTCGGCACGCACCAGCCCGACCAGGCGGACCCAGGAGAACAACAGCAGGATGCCGAGCAGCACGAAGAAGCCGGGCACCAGCACCGAGGAAATGATCAGGAGCAGATAAAGCTCCGGCACCGAGGTCCAGATTTCGATGAAGCGCTGGAACAACAGGTCGGTCCAGCCGCCGAAATAGCCCTGCACGGCGCCCGCCGCCACGCCGATCACCGATGAGACGATGGTGAGGACGAGACCGAACAGCACCGAGAGCCGGAAGCCGTAGAATAGCCGCGCCAGCACGTCGCGGCCCTGATCGTCGGTGCCGAGCCAGTTGTATTCCAGCGTGCCGCATTGGCCGTAGCCGTTCTGGGCGGCGAACGCGCAGTCCTTGGCGTTGAGCATCCAGGTCGGCTTCGACGGAAATGCCGACGGCGGGTTGTCGTTGATGGTGTCGTAGGAAAACCGGATCGGCGCCCAGATCACGGTGGCGTGGTGCGCGGCGAGAAAATCCCGCAGATGCGGATCGCGATAATCGGCGGCGGTGCCGAGATCGTCGCCGAAGTCGGTGTCCGGATAGGTGACGAAGACCGGGAAATAGTTGTGGCCGTCGTAGCGGATGAACAGCGGCTTGTCGTTGGCGATGAACTCGGCGAACAGCGTGAGCACGAACAGCACCAGGAAAATCCACAACGACCAGTAGCCGCGCCGGTTGGCTTTGAAATTTTGCCAGCGCCGGGCGTTGATCGGCGAGAATTCAAAGCCCTGCGGCGGCCCGGGAACGCCGAGCGGACCGGCCGGCGCCACGGCCGGCGTCAGCTCCGGCGCCATGCCTGACGCTTCGCCGTCCGGCCCAAGGCTGTATTTGACAGAGGACTTGGCGTCCACCTCAAACCTCCCGCGTCTCGAAATCGATGCGCGGATCGATCCACGTGTAGGTCAGGTCGGAGATCAGATTCACCACCAGGCCGACCAGCGCGAAAATATAAAGGTTGGCGAACACCACCGGATAATCGCGGTTGAGCACGCTTTCGAAGCTCAACAGCCCGAGGCCGTCGAGCGAGAAAATCGTTTCGATCAAGAGCGAACCGGCGAAGAAGGCGCTGACGAAGGCGCCCGGAAAACCGGCGATGACCAAGAGCATGGCGTTGCGAAAGATGTGGCCGTACAGCACCTGGCGCTCGGAACAGCCCTTGGCGCGCGCGGTCAGCACGTATTGCTTGCGCAACTCTTCCAGGAACGAGTTCTTGGTGAGCAGCGTCATGGTGGCGAACGCCGCGAGCCCCATCGACACGATCGGCAGCGTCAGGTGCCAGAAGTAATCGAGGATCTTGTGCCACCAGGAGAATTGCGCCCAGTCGTCGGAGGTCAGTCCGCGCAGCGGAAAGATGTCGAGGAACGAGCCGCCGGCGAACAAAATGATCAGCAGGATGGCGAACAAAAAGCCCGGAATGGCGTAGCCGACGATGATGATGCCGGAGGTCCACACGTCGAACGGCGCGCCGTCGTTCACCGCCTTGCGGATGCCGAGCGGAATCGAGATCAGGTACGAGATCAGCGTCATCCAGATGCCGAGCGAAATCGACACCGGCAGCTTCTCCTTGATCAGTTGCAGCACGCTGACGTCGCGGAAATAGCTCTTGCCGAAATCGAAGTGCAGATAGTTCCACAGCATCAGGCCAAAGCGCTCATAGGCCGGCTTGTCGAACCCGAATTGCTTTTCCAGGCTCTTGATGAATGCCGGATCGAGCCCCTGGGCGCCGCGGTATTTCGAGCTGACGTCGAACTGCGCGCCGGACTGCGGCATGGCGCGGGCACCGAAATCGCCGCCGGCGGAACCGGAAATGCGCGACGTCGCGCCGGTGTCGGTGCCGGAAAGCTGGGCGATGACGCGCTCGACGGGGCCGCCGGGAGCGAACTGCACCACGACGAACGACACCAGCATGATGCCGAGGATGGTCGGGATCATGAACAGGATGCGGCGGATGATGTAGGCGGTCATTCGGTTCCGATCGTTCCTTGCGCTTTGAACCGTCATCCTGAGGCGCGAGCGAAGCGAGCCTCGAAGGATGGACGGCAGGAGATTTCGGGCTTTACCCGAAATCGTTGATATGTCCAGGTCGGCAACAGCCGACCTGATCGCCGTCGCCCCTCGAGGCCCGCGCTGTGCGCGGGCCTCTCAGGGTGACGGAATACACCTTACCCCGCCCGCTGGTTTTTCGCTGCCTTGCCGGCGTCATGCCACCAGGTCTCGGGGATGCCGCGAAAGTAGCGCGGCTGGGCCGGCGGACGGCCGAACACGTCCCAGTAGGCGATCCAGTGCGAGGCCTTATACCACTGCGGTATCCAATAACGCCCGGCCCGGATGACGCGGTCGAGTGCGCGGCAGGCGGTGACCAGCTGGGGCCGGGTGTCGGCGGCGATGATGGCGTCGATCAGGGCATCGACCGCCGGATCGGCGATGCCGGCGAGGTTGTTGGAGCCCTTGAGCGGGGCGGCCTGCGAGGCGAAGAACGAGCGCAGCGAATCGCCCGGCGTCGCGGCAAAACTGAAGCGGTCGACGGTAATGTCGAAATCGAAGCCGTCGCGCCGGGCGCGATATTGCACCGGATCGACGATGCGCAGGGTGGCGTCGATGCCGAGCGTCGCCAGGTTCCTGATCAGCGGCATGTGATGCGGCTCGAACACCGGCTCGTCGATCAAGAATTCGATTGTGATCGGCTCGCCGCCGGGCAGCACCCGCTTGCCGCCGCTCAGGTTGCAGCCGGCGTCCTTGAGAAGCTGTGCCGCCTTGCGCAGCTGGGCGCGGTCTTGCCCGGAGCCGTCGGAGACCGGCGGCACGTAGGGTTCGCCGAAGACTTCCTGTGGCAGGCGCGCGCGGAACGGCTCCAGCAACGCCAGCTCTTCGGCGCCGGGCGCGCCTTGCGCCATCATGTCGGAGTTCTGGAACACCGAAACAGTGCGCTTGTAGGCGCCGTACATGATGGTCTTGTTGGTCCACTCGAAATCGAAGGCGTCGTCGAGCGCCTCGCGCAGACGGGAATCGGCAAATTTCGGCCGCCGCGTGTTGATGAACCAGCCTTGGGCGCCCGACGGCGTGTCGTCGGCTATCTCGTCGCGCTTGACGCGGCCGTCGGCGACCGCCGGGAAATCGTAGCGCGTCGCCCAGGTGCGCGAGGTGAATTCCTCGCGGAACAGATAGCTGCCGGCGGTGAAGCCTTCGAAGCCGACGTCGCGGTCGCGATAATATTCGAAGCGCACGACGTCGAAATTGTTGTGGCCGCGCCGGACCGGCAGGTCGGCGCCCCACCAATCCTTGACGCGCGCGTATTCGATGAAGCGGCCTGGCTCGAACCGGCCGACCCGGTAGGCGCCCGAGCCGAGCGGCACGTCGAGGGTCGATTCGTCGAACGGCCTTGCCGCGTAATAGGCGCGGGAGAAAATCGGCAGCCCGGCGACGAACAGCGGCACATCGCGCGCCCGCTGTGCCGCAAAGCGCGCGGTGACGGTGCCGTCATCGTTCGCCGTGGCGCCGGAAAAATCGCGCAGCGACTGGCTGATCAGCGGGTGGCCCTTGTCCTTGAGGATGTTGAGCGAGAAGGCGACGTCGGCCGCGGTCAGCGGCGAGCCGTCGTGGAACGTCGCCTGCGGCCGGATGAAGAAGTCATAGGTCAGACCATCGGCCGCGCGCCGCACCTTTTCGGCGGCGAGCCCATACATGGCGTCCGGCTCGTCGCCGCATGCCGCCATCAGGGTGGCGAACGTCAGCTCCATGCCCTGCGCCGCGTCGCCCCGCAGAATGTAGCTGTTGAGCGAATTGAAGGTGAGAAAATTCTGGTTGTACTGGCGGTCCGGTCCGATCTGCGAAAACGTGCCGCCTTTCGGCGCGTTCGGATCGACATAGCGGAAGTGCTGGAAGTCGGCCGGGTAGGCGAGATCGCCGAATGCCGACATGCCGTGGGATTCGATCGCGTCGTCGGCGCCGGCGTCGCGCAATCCGGCACGCAGCGTCGCCAGGGCGGTCGCCGTGCCGGCTGCAAGCGCGAGCACGCGCCGGCGCGTCGAACCATTCACGAGCGCGTTCCCGTCTTGGCGGCCTTGTCGGCATCCCACCACCACACCGTCGGGAAGGCGGATGCGCCGTATTTCGGCAGCGAACCGGGATGGCTGAAGCGGTCCCAGCGGACGCTGCGCTCGAAAGGATAACTCCACTGCGGGACCACGTAGTAGTTCCATAACAACACGCGGTCGAGCGCCTTGGTCGCGGCGACGAGATCGTCCCTGCTCTTGGCGAAGATCACGGCGTCGATCATGGCATCGACGGCCGGGTTCTTGATGCCGATGACGTTGCGCGATCCCGGCTGATCGGCCGCCTGCGACCCCCAATAGGCGCGCTGCTCGTTGCCGGGCGACAGCGATTCGCCCCGCGACATTGTAACGATGTCGAAATCCCAGCTGCGCAGCCGGTTCTGGTATTGCGAATCGTCGACGTTCCGCACGCTAACCTTGATGCCAAGGCGTTCGAGCGATGGCTTGTAGAAGAGAAAGATGCGCTCGAAAGCCGGGTCGGTAAGCTGGGACAGAAATTCAACCGTATAGGGTTCGCCGGTTTGGGCGTTGACGAGCTGCTGGTTGCGAACTTCGTAGCCCGCCTCCTTCAACAGCCGTAACGCCTGGCGTAGATTGTTGCGCACGTTGTCGGGATTGCCGCCGACCGGATTTGTGTATTGTGCGGTGAACAATTCGGCCGGCACTTTGTCGCGTATCGTTTCCAGGAGCTCGAGTTCGCGGCCCTGCGGCAGCCCGGTGGCGGCCAATTCGGTGCCTTGGAAGTAGCTGGCGATGCGGGTGTATTGCCCGTAGAAGAACTGCTTGTTCATCTCCTCGAAATCGAGCGCATAGTTGAAGGCGAGGCGCAGCCGCGGATCGGCAAATTTGGCGCGCCGGATATTGAAGGCGAACGCCTGCATGATGCCGACACTGCGGATCGGAAATTCCTCAAGCACCACGCGCTTGTCGGCGACCGCCGGAAAGTCGTAGGCAGTCGCCCAGTTCTTGGCGCTGTTTTCGTCGCGCCAGTCGACCGCGTCGCCCTTGAAGGCTTCGAGCGCCACCGTGGTGTCGCGAAAATAGTCGAAGCGCAGCTCGTCAAAATTGCTGATGCCGACGCTCACATTGATCGCGCGGCCCCAATAGTCCGGAACGCGTTGGTAGACGATGGTGCGGCCGGCGGAAAACTCCTCGATGCGGTAGCTGCCGCTGCCGAGCGGCGGCTCGAGCGTGGTTTCGCCGATGTCGCGCTGCTTGCCGTTCGGGTCGGTGCCTTCCCACCAATGCTTGGGCAGCACGGTGAGTTCGCCGACGATCTGCGGCAGCTCGCGATTGCCGGGACCGTCGAACGTGAAGGTGATCTCGCGGTCGCCGGTTTGCTCGAGCTTGACGACGTGGCGGTAATAGGCGGCGAGCATGGGGCTGTATTTCTTGAAGGCATTGAAGGAAAAGATCACGTCGTCGGGCGTCACCGGCTTGCCGTCGTGCCATTGCGCCGCCGCCCGCAGCCGATAGGACGCGTACGAGAAGTCGTCCGGGTAGCTGACGGCCTCGGCAAGCAGCCCATAGCCGGCGGCCACCTCGTCGAGCGCCGGCACCAGCAGCGTCTCGTAGATGATATCGATGTTGGCGGCGAGCGTGCCTTTGACGCCGGCGACCACGGTGTTGAAGTTGTCGAAGGTGCCGATTGCGACCTGCCGCGCCGTGCCGCCTTTCGGCGCCTCGGCGTTGACATAGTCGAATTGCTTGAAGCCGGCGGGATATTTCAGGTCGCCGAACAACGACAGGCCATGGCGCCAGTTCCGTTCCGGTGCGAGGGCCGCGTCCGGGCCGGCTGCCTGGGCGGCGGCGGAGCCGATCCAGGCGGGCAGCGGGAGCCGCCGCGCGGCGAGCGCGAGGAGGGCGGTCTTCAGCACGGATCGGCGGTTCACCGGGCGCTCCAATCAATTGCGGAAAACGCGAAAAACGAGCCGGTGTTATGTGCTTTTCGATTGCGGCGCCAGCGTGCCGGCAGCGGTCGCGACAAAATAGACTTCACATCCGCGTGCAACCGCGCGCGCCGGCATCCGGCGCCCGGGACCATGCGGCGGTGGCTTATCCGCAGCGGCCTATTGGGGCGGTGACGCCGGTGCCGGCGCCGAACCTTGGCCGGCGGGCGGGGATTTGGCTTGCGGAACCCCGCCATTGGCCGGTGGCGCGCCGGGGGCGGCGGGGGCGGTGGGCGCGGCCGGCTGCGGCTTGGCGGCCGGCGCCGCGGCATCGGCGGGTGGATTGGCCGGCGCGGCTTCGGCCGCCTTGGGCAGCGGCAGCGGGCTGTCGGAATTGGAATTGAGATAGGCGATGACGTCGGCGCGCTGCTTCTCGCTCGGCAGGCCGGCGAAGGTCATCGCCGTGCCGGGCACGTCGGCGCGGGGATTGGCCAGCCACGGATTGAGTGCGTCGAAGGTCCAGGTGCCGCCCTTGGCCTTCAAGGCCGCCGAGTAGTTGAAGCCCGGCTCGGAAGCGACCTGCCGCCCGACCACGCCGTAGAGATCCGGGCCGATCTTGTTGCCCTGGCCTTTGCCGAGGTTATGGCAGGTCAGGCACACCTTGCCGGTCTGTTCGCCTTGCTGCGCCGAGGCGCTGGCGAGCAGCGTCTCGATCGGAGCCTCCGCCGGCGCCTTTGATGCGCCCGGCTGGCCGCTGGCTGCTCCTCTTGCACGGCGACCTCGTAACCCGGCTTGGCCGGCGGCGTCGGCGTGAAGATCGCCCCGGACGCGATATGCACGGCCAGCAAAACGAGACACGTCCCCAGCAGGGCGCCGAGAACCTTGTTGAGTTCGAACGAATCCATCGCTGAAGAGCTCCGCGAACGGGAGAGGTGGGCGGTGCACAAATAGCCGGTTTGCCGCGCGTCTTGCAACCGTATAAGCACACTGGCTGTGCCGAAATGGCTGATGTGCTCGTCCTCATTCCCGCCCGCATGGCCTCGACCAGGCTGCCGGGCAAACCGCTCGCCGACATCGCCGGCGAGCCGATGATCGTGCACGTCCTGCGCCGCGCGCAGGAGGCGGCGGTCGGCCCGGTGGTGGTCGCCACGGATTGCGCGGATATCCGCGACGCTGTGGAAAAGGCCGGCGGTCATGCGGTGATGACGCGGACCGATCACGTCTCCGGCTCCGACCGCTTGTTCGAGGCGCTCGGCCGGATCGACCCGCACGGCCAGGCGCGGATCGTCGTCAACGTCCAAGGCGATCTGCCGACGCTGGCGCCCGGCCATATCGGCGCAGCGCTCGCGCTCCTCGAGCACGATGCGGTCGACATCGCCACCGTGGCGGCGACGATCGGCAACGCCGAGGAGCGCACCAACCCCAATGTGGTGAAGGTCGTCGGCAGCCCGGTGGCGCCGTCCCGGCTGCGCGCGCTCTATTTCACGCGCGCCACCGCGCCCTACGGCGACGGCCCGCTGTATCATCACATCGGCCTCTACGCCTATCGCCGCCCGGCGCTCGAGCGTTTCGTCATGCTGCCGCCGTCGCCGCTGGAGCAGCGCGAGCAGCTCGAGCAGTTGCGCGCGCTCGAAGCCGGCATGCGCATCGACGTGGCGATCGTCGATACGGTGCCGCTCGGCGTCGACACCCCGGAGGATTTGGAAACCGCCCGCGCCATGCTAACCAAACGGACATGACCAAACGCCACAGAATCGCGTTCCAGGGCGAGCCGGGCGCCAATTCGCACATCGCCTGCAACGCGGCCTATGCGCACTACGGGCCGCTGCCGTGCCCGACCTTCGAGGACGCCTTCGCCGCGGTGCGCACCGGGCGCGCCGCGCTCGGCATGATCCCGATCGACAATTCGGTGGCCGGCCGCGTGGCCGACATCCATCACCTGATGCCGGAGTCGAGCCTGCACATCGTCGCCGAGTGGTTCCTGCCGGTGCAGCATCAACTGATGGCGCCGCGCGGCGCCACGCTCAAGACCATCAAGACGGTGGAGAGCCACGTCCATGCGCTCGGCCAGTGCCGCAACATCATCCGCACGCTGGGCGTCAAGGCCGTGGTCGCCGCCGATACCGCGGGCGCGGCGCGCGAAGTGGCCGAGGCCGGCGACATCACCCGCGCCGCGCTGGCGACGGCGCTGGCGGGCAAGATCTACGGCTTGCAAATCCTGAAAAAGAATGTCGCCGACTTCAAGCACAACACCACGCGCTTCGTCGTGCTGGCGCGCAAGCCGAAATGGCCGGGCCGGGCGCAAAAGCGCATCATGACGACGTTCGTATTCCAGGTGCGCAACATTCCGGCGGCGCTCTACAAGGCGATGGGCGGCTTCGCCACCAACGGCATCAACATGACCAAGCTCGAAAGCTACATGGTCGACGGCAGCTTTACCGCCACCCAGTTCTACGCCGACGTCGAGGGCCATCCGAAGGATCGCGCGCTGAAGCTGGCGCTCGAGGAACTGCAATTCGTGTCGCAGCCGAAGAGCCTGCGGATTCTCGGCGTCTATCCGGCGCACCGGTTCCGCGAGACCATGAAATAGCGCATCATCGGGAGGCCGGGCCGGGGGGACGGCCGCCAAGCCGGTTCGGCGAATGGGGAGTGCAGGGGATGAGCGAGGAAACTTCAAAGGTACGGCGCACGCTGCAGATGCGGTTTACCTTGCCGACGGCCGATTCAGGCCAGTTCGTCGCCATGATCAAGGCCGCGGCGCCGTTCTATCAGATCTTCGGCAAGGCCCAGGTCCGCCTCCTGCAGAACGTCGACGATCCGGCCAAGTTCGTCCAGCTCATCGAATACGAGGCGGCCGAGGACTGGGAGCTCAACCGGCAACGCATGGTCAGCGACGTGCGGATGCAGACCTTCCTGCAGACCTGGCGGACAATGTTCCCCGGCGCGCTGGAGATGGACGTTTACCAGGAGGTGTGAGATTCATCCTCCCCCGCGAACAGCGGGGGAGGGGGACCGCGCGAAGCGCGGTGGAGGGGGCGCGGGCGGTGAGGTGACTCTCCATACCGCGATCTCACTGCCTCATGCGTTACGCCCGGCAGACAGATCAATCGCCAAGCGGACGATGGCGTCAGCCGCATCATTGACGCTGCGCATCAGGTCTCGCGCTGGAATGCGCATGACGGTCACGCCGTGTTCCTCAAGCCATGCGTCCCGAGAGATGTCGCGTTGCGGCTGGTCTCCCATGTCGTGACTTATCCCATCCAACTCGATGGCGAGGCGTGCTTTTGCACAATAGAAGTCCAGCACATAGGGGCCGACCGGATGTTGCCGGCGGAAAACCGGTTGGCCGCGCGAACGACTGCGCAACCGGATCCACAGCATCGCTTCCGGCTTTGATAGATTTCCCCGTAAGCGTTTGGCGCTCGCAACGACATGCTTGGGCGCTCTCATGCGAGCCTCACCGCCGTCGCCCCTACCGCCGCCCTTCGGGCGGCACCTCCCCCGCTGTTCGCGGGGGAGGATGAAGATTCAGATCGTCTGATTATACGCGCCGACTTCCTTGTGGGTGCGCAGCACGGCGTCGATGGCTGCGAACATGTCGCGCATGCGCGCTTCCGACGCCGGGCTTTCCACCACCACGACCAGCTCCGGCTTGTTGGACGAGGCGCGAACGAGGCCCCAGGTGCCGTCCTCGACGGTGACGCGCACGCCGTTGACGGTGACCAGATCGCGGATCGGCTGGCCGGCGACCTTTTCGCCGTCCTTCTGCATCGTCTGAAAGTGCTGCACGACGGCGTCGACGATCGGCGTATTTTTCCTCGTCGGCGCAGTGCGGCGACATGGTCGGCGACGACCAGGTCTTCGGCAGCGCGTTTTTCAGCTCCGCCATGCTCTTGGTCGGGTTGCGGTCGAGCATGTCGCAGACCGCGAACGCGAAGATCAGGCCGTCGTCATAGCCGCGACCGAACGGCTTGTTGAAGAAGAAGTGGCCGGATTTCTCGAAACCGGCGATGGCGCCGATCTCGTTGAGCCGGCGCTTGATATAGGAATGGCCGGTCTTCCAATAATCGGTCTTGGCGCCGTTCCTGATCAGCACCGGATCGGTCATGAACAGGCCGGTCGACTTCACGTCGACGACGAACAGCGCATTCTTGTGGTTTGCGGAGATGTCGCGCGCCAGCATGACGCCGACCTTGTCGGCGAAGATCTCCTCGCCCGCGTTGTCGACCACGCCGCAGCGGTCGCCGTCGCCGTCGAAGCCCAGGCCGACGTCGGCCTGGCTCGCCAGCACGGCGTCGCGCATGGCGTGCAGCATTTTCATGTCTTCGGTATTCGGGTTGTAGTTCGGAAAGGTGTGGTCGAGCTCGCAGTCGAGCGGCACCACGTCGCAGCCGATTTTCTCCAGCACCTCCGGCGCGAAGGCGCCGGCGGTGCCGTTGCCGCAGGCGCACACCACTTTGAGACGGCGTTTGAGCTTCGGCCTTGTGGTGAGATCGGCGATATAGCGCTGCGGAAAGTTCTCGACGAAGTCATAGCCGCCGCCGGCCTTCATCTTGAACGCGCCGTTGAGCACGATGTGCTTCAATCGCGTCATCTCGTCGGGGCCGAAAGTCAGCGGCCGGTTGGCGCCCATCTTCACGCCGGTCCAGCCGTTGTCGTTATGCGACGCCGTGACCATCGCCACGCACGGCACGTCGAGCGCGAACTGGGCGAAATACGCCATCGGGGTCAGCGCCAGGCCGATGTCGTAGACTTGGCAGCCGGCCGCAAGGAGGCCGTTGACCAGCGCCATCTTGATCGACGCCGAATAGGAGCGGAAATCGTGGCCGGTGACGATCCTCGGCGCGCAGCCGAGGTCGCCGATCAGCGTGCCCAAGCCCAGCCCCAGCGCCTCGACGCCCATGAGGTTGATTTCGCTGCCGAACAGCCAGCGCGCGTCGTATTCGCGAAAGCCGGTGGCTTTGACCATCGGCTCGGATTCGTAGGCGTAGGTGTTCGGCTTCAGCGCCGGCTTAGGCTTGGGAAACATTGATGGATGGATTCCAAATTCGACGGGTACCCAGCACTACCCTAAACGGTGCCAAACTGAAATGGTTTCGTCACAGAGGGCGACTAGCGAATGGCAAATGGCGAATAAAGAAAAAGGAGTTTTCCCCCATTCGCTATTCGCCACTCGCCATTCGCTGTTTCCTACTGCTCCAGCACCATGCGGCCCTGCGAATATTCGTACCGCCGCAGCCGGGACAGAAACGACAGGCCGAGCAGATTATCGGTGAGCGCGCCCTCGGGCATCACCAAGGCCTCGACGTCGCGCAGCGCCAGGTCCTGGATTTCGACCCTATCGAGCTGGACCGGCGCCGCGCCGACGGCGCCGTTTGCGGTCTTGACCAGCGTCGTGAAATCGCGCCCGGCGGGATGAATGCCGAGCATGGCCGCATCCTCGGCGGTGAGCGCGATCACCGAGGCGCCGGTATCGACCATGAAGCTCAGGCGGCGGCCGTCGATGCGGCCGTCGACCTGGAAATGGCCCTGGGCGTTGGGCGGCACCACGACCGAACGCGAGTCCGTCACCTTCGGCGCCGCGGCCGTGGGCGCCGCTTGCGCCGCCGTCATTTTTGTTGCCGGGCGCCGTGCATCCGATTGCATCACCATGCGCGGCACGACGACGCTGGCAACGAGCATGAGCGCGGCAAAGGTCACGACAGAGCGCATGGCGGGGGTATCCGGCTGTTTGGCGACGCTGTAACCAGCAATGTCGCCGCGCTACGGCGAACAACGACCTAATGCGGTCATCGCCTGGCTGAAAATTGGTCGGCCTTGGTAAGCGGAACGCTAACGCGATCGCTCGGAATTGAACGGCGCGCCGGCGGGTCGCGGAACGCATGCCGGACGGCAATGTGATTCCGCGGGGGACGCAGCCGAGAACGCGATGAAAGGCACCATGGTGGCGTACGGCGGGCAGGACTGAGCGCGCTTGCCGTCCAGGCCGGTCTAACCCGTCCGCGGCTTGGCGCGTCGGGTCGGAGCGGCCGCGATCGGATCGTCCGGCCACGGGTGCTTGGGATAGCGGCCGCGCATGTCGGCGCGCACGGCCGCATAGCTGCCGCGCCAGAATCCCGGCAGGTCGCGGGTCATCTGCACCGGCCGGTGCGCCGGCGACAGCAGTTCGACCACTAACGGCACCTTGCCGCCGGCAATGGCCGGATGGCGATCGAGCCCGAACAATTCCTGCACGCGGATCGAAATCTTCGGGCCGCCGTCGGCCTGATAGTCGATCGCCACCGCGGTCCCGGTCGGCGCCACGAAATGGGTCGGCGCCTCGGCGTCGAGCCGGCGCGGCAGCGGCCACGGCAGCAGGCCATGCAACGCCTGCTCCAGTTCGTCCGGCGTCATCTCGGCCAGCGCGGTTTTCGCGGCGAGCGCCGGCGCCAGCCATTGGCTTGCGGTTTGCGTCAGCGCCGCGTCGGACAAATCCGGCCATTCGCCGCCTTCGCTTAACCGCAGGAACATGATGCGGTCGCGCCATTGCGTCAGCGCCTTGGTCCAGGGCAGCCGCGCGATGCCGATCCGGGCAATGCCGTCGGCAAGTTTCTGCGCGGTGCCGTCGTCCGGCACCACCGGGATCGGCTGCTCCGCCAGCGTCACGGCGCCGAGCCGCCGGCTGCGCCGGCCGCGCAGGCTCGCGCTCGCGGCGTCGAAGCTGACCTCGTCGCGGGCTTCGATGCGGTCGCCGAGCCGGGCCTCGATCTCGGCAAGCGTGATCGGGGCGGCGGAAACGATGCGGCCTTGCGCGGCGCTGCCGGTCAATTCCGCGACCGCAAGGAACGGTTCGCGCGCCAGTGGCGACGCGACATCGAGGTTGGCGCCGCGGCCGTTCGCCAACAGGAAGGCACCCGATGCGCCGCCGCGATTCTTGGCGATGCGTTCGGGAAAGGCCAGCGCCAGGAGAACGCCAATGCCGGCATTGCCGCGGCCTTGCGGGTCGGGCTCAGGGGCGGCCTGCTGGAGCGGCTGCGCCCGCCTCGCCCAGTCTTGGCCCATGGCGCGGACATCGCGCGCCCGCTGCGACCGGTCGTTGCGGAGCCCGTCGAGCCGCGCCCGTAAATCCACGTCGTCGCCGCCGAGGCCGCGCTCGCCGAGCAGCGCAGCGATCGTGGCGGCCGTCAGCGCTTCACCGAGCGCCGCCGCATCGATCACCATGCGCGCCAGTCGCGGCGGCAGCGGCAGTCGCTGCAAGTGCTTGCCGGCTTCGGTGATGCGGCCATCGCCGTCGATGGCGCCGAGCGCGCCGAGCAAGGCGGTGGCTTCGGCGAGCGCGGCGCGCGGCGGCGGATCGAGGAAGGCGAGTTGGTCCGGGCCAGAGCCCCAGGCGGCGAGCGCGAGCGCGAAGCCGGACAGATCGGCGGCGAGGATTTCCGGCCGCGCATAGGGTTCGAGCGCCGCGGTCTGCGCCTCGTCCCACAGCCGGTAGCAGATACCCGGTTCGGTCCGGCCGGCGCGGCCGCGGCGCTGATCGGCGGCGGCGCGCGACACGCGCACGGTTTCGAGCCGCGTGATGCCGACGTCGGGCTCGTAGCGCGGCACCCGGGCAAGTCCGCAATCGACCACGATGCGCACGCCCTCGATGGTGATCGAGGTTTCGGCGATCGAGGTAGCCAGCACGATTTTGCGGCGGCCGGGCGGCGCGGGCAGGATGGCGCGATCCTGCTCGTCGCCCGTCAAGGCGCCGTAGAGCGCGACCACGTCGGTTGCCGGATCGGTGCGGTTATCGAGCGCCGAGCGGGTGCGGCGGATTTCGGCGGCGCCGGGCAGAAAGGCCAGCAGCGAGCCGGGGTCGGCGCGCATCGCCCGCACGATGGTGTCGGCCATCTGCGGCTCGATCGGCCGTGCATCGCGGCCGGCATAGCGGGTGTCGACCGCAAAAGCGCGGCCCGCGCTTTCGATCATCGGCGCGCCGCCGAGCAGCGTCGCCACCCGCGCACCGTCGATGGTCGCCGACATCACCAGGATTTTCAGGTCCTCGCGCAGCCCCTGCTGCACGTCGCGCGCCAGCGCCAGCCCGAGATCGGCATCGAGCGAGCGCTCGTGGAACTCGTCGAACACGATCGCCGCGATGCCGGCAAGCATCGGATCGGCCAGGATGTGACGCGGCAGCACGCCCTCGGTGACGATTTCGATCCGGGTCCGGGGCGAGGTCTTCGAAGTCATGCCGGATCCGCAGGCCGACGGTATCGCCGACCCGCTCGCCGAGCGTCCGCGCCATGCGCTCCGCTGCGGCGCGCGCCGCGAGCCGGCGCGGCTCCAGCACCATGATGCGGCCGTCCTTGGCCCAGGCTTGCGCGGCGAGCACGAGCGGCACCCGCGTCGTCTTGCCGGCGCCCGGCGGCGCCACCAGGACGGCCGTGTTGTCGGCGCGTAGCGCCGCGGTGAGCGCCGGCAGCGCGGCATCGATCGGAAGCGGGGGAAAATCCACAGTGGCCACAAACCGGTGATAATGGGCGTGAAAACTCCTTATATGTTGGCCATCATGCCCGCAGCACAAAAAGCTTCGCCGAACCCGCCGGGTGCGGCTCCCGCCCTGAAAAAAGGCGACCATCTCTTCCTGGTCGACGGCTCGTCGTACATTTTCCGCGCCTATCACGCGCTGCCGCCGATCAGCCGCAAGTCCGACGGCCTGCAGCTCAATGCCGTGTTCGGCTTCTGCAACATGCTGTGGAAGCTTCTGCGCGACATGAAGCCCGACGAGCAGCCGACCCATCTCGCCGTGGTGTTCGACAAGTCGGAGAAGACCTTCCGCACCGCGATGTACCCGGACTACAAGGCGCATCGGCCCGATCCGCCGGACGACTTGCGGCCGCAGTTCAAGTTCATCCGCGAAGCCGTGCACGCCTTCGATCTGCCCTGCCTCGAGCAGGACGGCTTCGAGGCCGACGACCTGATCGCCACCTATGTGCGCGAGGCCTGCGAGGTCGGCGCCACCGCCACCATCGTATCGTCGGACAAGGATTTGATGCAGCTCGTCAACGACTGCGTCATCATGTTCGACACCATGAAGGACAAGAAGATCGGCCGCGCCGAGGTGATCGAGAAGTTCGGCGTGCCGCCCGAAAAGGTCATCGAGGTGCAGGCGCTGATCGGCGATTCCACCGACAATGTGCCGGGCGTGCCGGGCATCGGCGTGAAGACCGCGGCGCAGCTGATCGGCGAATACGGCGATCTCGAAACGCTGCTGGCGCGCGCGAGCGAGATCAAGCAGGACAAGCGCCGGCAGTCGCTCATCGACAATGCCGACCTGGCACGGCTGTCGAAGAAGCTCGTCACCCTCGACGATCGCGTCACGCTCGACGTGCCGGTCGGCGACCTCGCGGTGCACGAGCCCGACCACAAGAGGCTGGTCGCCTTCCTCAAGACGATGGAATTCAACTCGCTGACCCGCCGCGTGGCGGAATTCGCCAGCATCGACGTCGGCGAAATCGAGCCGGCTTTGCCCTCGGCCATCGCGGGACCGGGCAGCGCGGCGGAACGGACCGAGGCGCCGGCTCTCGCCCGGCCGGCTGCGCCGGCCGACCCCGGATCAAGTCCGGGGCAGGCCCCGTCCCGCGACGGCAGAGCGGAAGGGCCTGCGCTCACGCCGGCGGCGCTCGCCGCCGCGCGCGTGGCGGCGGCGCGCAGCGCCAAATTCGACCGCGGCAAATACCAGACGGTGCGCAGCCTGGAACGATTGCAGGCGTGGGTCGAGCGCGCCCGCGATCTCGGCATTGTCGCCATTGCTGTCAGCACCGCCAGCGCCGACCCGATGCAGGCGGAGCTGTGCGGGCTGGCGCTCGCCGTGGCGCCGGACGAGGCGTGCTACGTGCCGTTGTCGCACCGCCAGGGCGGCGAGGGCGCCGGCCTGTTCCGCGGCGATTTTGCGCCCGATCAGATCCCGGAACGCGCGGCGCTCGACGCGCTCAAGCCGCTGTTTGAAGATCCCGGCGTGATCAAGGTCGGCCATGACCACAAATTCGCCTGGCAGCTTTTTGCCCTGCGCGGCATCGAGATCGACGCCTACGACGACACGCTGTTGATGTCGTACGCGCTCGACGCCGGCCGCAACAGCCACGGCCTCGATTCGCTCGCCGAGCGCGTCTTCAACCACGCCGCGCTCGATGTCGGCACCCTGACCGGGGCCGGCAAGGCCCGGATCACCTTCGACGCCGTCGGCATCGACCGCGCCACCGAATACGCCGCCGAGAAAGCCGACATCGTGCTGCGGCTCTGGCAGGTGCTCAAGCCGCGGCTCGCGGCCGAGCATGTCCGCACCGTGTACGAGACGCTGGAGCGGCCGCTGCTCGCCGTGCTCGGGCGCATGGAGCGGCGCGGCATTTCGATCGACCGCGAGGTGCTGTCGCGGCTGTCCGGCGAATTCGCCCAGGAGGCGGCCGGTCTTGAAGCGGAGATCAACGCGCTGGCCGGCGAGACCGTCAATGCCGGCTCGCCGAAGCAGATCGGCGACATTCTGTTCGGCAAGCTCGGGCTGCCGGGCGGCGCCAAGACCAAGACCGGCCAGTGGGCGACCGGCGCCCGCGCGCTGGAAGAGCTCGCCGAGCAGGGCCACGCCCTGCCGCAGAAGATTCTCGACTGGCGGCAGGTGTCGAAGCTGAAATCGACCTATACGGACGCGCTGCCGGGTTTCGTGAACCCGTCCACGCACCGCGTCCACACCAGCTACGCGCTCGCCGCCACCACCACCGGCCGGCTGTCGTCGTCGGATCCGAACCTGCAGAACATCCCGGTCCGCACCGAGGACGGCCGCAAGATCCGCCGCGCCTTCATCGCCGCACCCGGCACCAAGCTCGTCTCCGCGGACTATTCGCAGATCGAGCTGCGGCTGCTGGCCGAGATCGCCGGCATCGAGCCGTTGCAAAAGGCGTTCCGCGAGGGTCTCGACATTCACGCCATGACCGCCTCGGAAATGTTCGGCGTGCCGGTGAAAGGCATGCCGCCCGAAGTGCGCCGCCGCGCCAAGGCGATCAATTTCGGCATCGTCTACGGCATCTCGGCGTTCGGCCTCGCCAACCAGCTCGGCATCGGCCGCGACGAAGCCGGCGCCTATATCCGGAAATATTTCGAGCGCTTCCCCGGCATCCGCGACTACATCGAGCAATCCAAGAAATACGCCAAGGACAACGGCTACGTGCTGACGTTATTCGGGCGCAAATGCCACTATCCGGAGATCCGCGCCTCGAACGCCTCGGTCCGCTCCTTCAACGAGCGCGCCGCCGTCAATGCGCGGCTGCAGGGCACCGCCGCCGACATCATCCGCCGCGCCATGGTCCGCATGGAGGCGGCGCTGGCCAGGGAGAAGCTCGCGGCGCGCATGCTCTTACAGGTGCACGACGAACTGGTGTTCGAAGTGCCGGAGGCCGAAGTCGAGAAAACCCTGCCGGTGGTCATCCGCGTCATGGTCGACGCGCCGATGCCGGCGCTGTCGCTCTCGGTGCCGCTGCAGGTCGAGGCCCACGCCGCCGACAATTGGGACGCGGCGCATTGACGAGGATCGCTTCTGTAATCCGATCCGTGAGGTCGAGTCCTGTTTTCTGCGGCCGGCAGCTCAGGGTTCAGCCGTCAAAGTTCTTATGGTCGGTCCTTCCTCGTAAGGCACCGCCTCGCTCTCCATTCTTGGCCTGCGGTCATGCCGGCGGCTCGAGCCAGTGTCCGGGCCTGCACCAGCCCCACCTGAGCCACATAAGAGCGGACCGTTTCGCAGTCGATATGTGAAGACCCATCCCACTGCGCGTGTTCTGAATCATGATAAGTCCGGTACGAATTTGCCAACACGGGACTCGCGGTCGTGACAAAGATCATCATGAGCAGTGCAATCTTCATTCAAGTTCCTCTCTATGTGTGACATGTCAACGACGCGGGTGAGGCTAGGCATTGCCGCAGTTCTCCGGGCTCTCTCACGAGGCTTTTTGGAAGACCTGGCTGACGCTGCGCGTTATCGTCTCGGCGCTTTCTCCGGCCATCTTGTGGGCAAGCGCTGCCAGCTCCTTGCCCTGTTCGCTCAGCATCTCGAATTGCTTGTGCGCATGCGTCGTCCAAAGCTCGACAATATCCGAAGGCGCTTTCGCGGTCGCGATTTGTTGCGAAAGATCGAGAGCTGCCTCGACGTTGGCCCGCGCCATGTCGACCATCTTGAGGTTAAAGGTCCGGATGTTTTCCAGCGAGGCGGAGTAGCTCTGTTCAACCGCTCGGGCCGATTGTTCGACTGTCGCAAAAGCCTTGTTGGCAGTCGCGGCGCTTTTATCGGCGAGCTTCTTGCCCTGATCGTGTTCGGTCATCGGGGTCATTCGCGATTCTCCCTTGAGTTGTTGGCGAATCCCTATGGTTCGCCCGCGACCAAGGTCGCCCTTGGCCATCTGCGGGCGGCGTCAGCTATTCGGTCAAATCCCCAAAAACGAGACCGATTACCGCGTACGTATCGATTGACGTTGATACGAGCGCCGTCTTTACCGCCAAGCGACAAAGCTTGGCGGCCAGAGGACAATTTCGCTCTCTTGAAGGCGCTCTGTTTTGCCGCAGGGAAGGCGCCTATTGAGCCCAACGGCCCTCGGCCGGTACAGTTCCGTACACTTAGAGATTTTTATGAGCCAGAACGTTGGGTCGAATTACGAAACTCCCAGCAGGGCATCGGCCGGGGGTTTGGAATTCTGCGCCTGACGAGCAAGCAGCATGAGTTCCTTATGAATGTTGCGCGGAGATCAGACGATGAGTTTTTGTCGCAGTTCCGCAACCGCGATGGAGCCCGGCTCTTGATCCATCTTCACCCCTAGCCGAGCAACGACCGAGCGCCAGCCGTCGGACTCCTTGTTGAGAAGGGCAGCGGTCTCGCCGGGCAACGATCCGACCGGAGTAATGGAGCGGAAACGGGATCAAATAAAGGAGCCTTTCAGCTCCCGCGGCTCGGCATTCATTGCGCGAAGGGCCGCGATCCGACATCACGAACGTCCTAATTGTGTTGAAGTCGGCATCAACTTGGTATTGAGTTGCCGTTGCACCCGCTGAACCGGCAGCGAGGGTTTGCACTTTTTCCACGGCAGGGGCCAGAGAATGAGCTTATCCCGACATGCAATGCGCCTGGCTGCGGCTGCGATGATCGCGCTCGGGTGGTCGGCGGGTGCCGTGGCACAGACCATCACCGTATTTCCGATCCCGACAGCCAATAGCCAACCCCTTGCCATCACAACGGGTCCGGACGGCGCGCTGTGGTTCACCGAGAACCAGGGCAACAACATCGGTCGTATCACGACCGCCGGTGTGGTTTCTGAATTTCAAATACCCACAGCCAATAGCGGCCCCCGTGGCATCGCAACGGGTCCGGACGGCGCGCTGTGGTTCGCCGAACAGGGCGGCAACAAGATTGGACGGATCACCATTGGGGGCGCCGTCACCGAATATCCGGTTCCAACGGCCAACAGCGCCCCCCGTGGCATCACGGCGGGACCCGATGGCGCTCTTTGGTTCACAGAAAGCGGCAGTCCATAAGATATAGTGAAGACAACATCGGCCGTATCACGACAGCCGGTGTGATTACCGAGTTTCCGATCCCCATGACCGGGAGCGAGCCCACTGACATCACGGTGGGTTCGGACGGCGCGCTGTGGTTCACCGAATTCAACAAGTCTGCGATCGGCCGTATCACGACCGCCGGTGCATTAACCGAGTTCCCGACCCCGACGGGGGGCTATGAGCCCACCGGAATCGCGGCAGGGCCAGACGGCGCGCTGTGGTTCATGGAGGTAGGGGGCGCCAGGATCGGACGCATGACAACAGCTGGTGTGTTTACCGAATACCCGCAACAGGTGGTCTTCGGGAGCGCCTTCACGGTGGGTCCGGACGGCGCGATGTGGTTTAGTGCGTTTGGGGAAATAACGCCTCCGGTTATAGGTCGGATCACGACGGATGGTGTGTTTTTTAGCCAGTTCCCCGCTGGGAACGGTGGCGGCATCACGGCGGGACCGGACGGCGCAATCTGGTTCACCGACACAAACGGGATCGGGCGGCTCACCGAGCAGGGTGACTTGCTGGTCGCGCCGACCAGCAATATCGTCGCTTCGGGTCATCAGGGCGGCCCGTTTGTCGCCGCGTCGTCATTGCAGTATCAACTGGGAGCCTTGACCGGCAGCGTTGACTTCTCGATTTCAGGGTTGCCGGCGTGGCTCACCGCATCGCCGACTTCGGGAACGGCGACGACAACGCCGGTTACCGTGAGCTTCGCATTCAACGCGACAGCCTACGCGCTGCCGCCTGGGACCTATGGTCCTGCCACCATCACCTTTACCAACACCGATAATGGCGTCGGCACGCAGACCCGCACCGCCTCGCTTCTCGTGTTGCCCCGCCCCAATACGCACGACTTCAACGGCGACGGCTACAGCGACATTGCCTGGCGCAATGACGACGGCGATATCGCCATCTGGTTGATGAACGGGGCCACGGCTATTCAAGCCGGCGATATCGGCAATGGTCCGACGAACTGGACGATCGTCGGCCAGCGTGACTTCAACGGCGACGGCAAGGCCGATCTGCTGTGGCGCGATGCCAGTGGGGATGTCGCGCTCTGGTTCATGAACGGTCTGCAGATTGCGCAGACCACCGCTTTGGGCAACGTCTCGGCTGACTGGGCGGTGGCAGGCACCGGCGACTTCAACGGCGACGGCCACGGCGACATTCTCTGGCGCAATACCAGCACAAGCGACGTCGCGATCTGGCTGATGAACGGGGCCACGATACTGCAAAGCGTGGATTTTGGCGTTGTACCCAGTTACTGGACGATTGCCGGTGTCGGCGACTTCAACGGCGATGGCATGAGCGACCTTTTCTGGCGTGACAGCCTCGGCAACGTGGCAATCTGGTTGATGAACGGGACCATGGTGAAGCAGACTGTAACCATCGGTAACGTGCCCACCGCCTGGTCGGTTGCCGGAACCGGCGACTTCAACGGCGACGGCACCAGTGACATCCTCTGGCGCAACTCCAGCGGCAACCTCGCGATCTGGCTGATGAACGGAACAGCGGTCGTGCAATCTCAGGAGATCGGCAATGTCCCCGCGGCCTGGACGATCGCCGGGCTGGGCGACTACAACGGCGACGGCATGAGCGACATCCTTTGGCGCAATGTCAGTGGCGAGGTTGCCTTCTGGTTCATGAACGGCTTTGCCGTCACGCAGAGCACCGACATCGGTCCGGTAGACACCGCATGGACCGTTCAGAGCGCCGGCGCCGACTGATGATCGACGCGCCGATGCCGGCGCTGTCGCTCGCGGCGCCGTCGCTCCGGTGCCGTTGCAGGTCGAGGCCCACGTCGCCGACAATTGGGACGCGGCGCATTGAATTATCCTCACCCGCGAAAGCGGGGGAGGGGGACCGCGCCAACGGGTCCGGCCCGAAGTGGCCGGCCCGATGACAGGCTCCGCGCGGTGGAGGGGGCGTCTGAGCCAGAGCTTCGTTGCCGGCGCAAGCAAACGCCAACGTTAAAGCAAGTTTGCGCTGAGGCTTCCTCACGGTTCTCGCGAGGGCGGCACCGCCCGCGCCCCTTCCACCGCGCAAACGCGCGCGGTCCCCCTCCCCCGCTACCGCGGGGGAGGATGGTTTCTATTGCGTCCGCGCCGCCGCTTCGGTGACGATCTTGTAGGCGTCGGCAAGGGTCGGCTTGGCGTTCGACACCTCCGCCGCGGCGCTGGCAAAGGTTTTCATCATCTCGGCCTGCTCGTCGGCCGGCAGGCTGATCAGTTCGCCGCCGGCGGCGGTCCAGCCCTGGCGCGCCTTGTTGACGATGTCGATGGCGACCGGCGTGAGCGCCGCCTGCTCCTTGGCGGCGTCGTCGTCGATGATCTTCTGCAGGTCGGCGGGCAGGGCGTCGTACCACTTCTTGCTGACCTCGGCGACGGCGTAGACCGCGGGCTGGCCGGTCTCGGTGACGAATTTCGCCGCGTCCGAGAAGTGCATCGGCGTCCACACCACGATGCCGCCGATGGCGCCGTCGATGGCGCCCTGCTGCATCGCCGGCAGCACGTCGCCGAGCGTCATCGCCACCGGCGTGGCGCCGAGCCGTTCCATCGGCTTGCTCTGAAACGGTGAAGCCAGCACGCGGATTTTCTTGCCCTTGAAGTCGGCGAGATGGCGGATCGGTGTTTTCGCCAAAACCGAGGACGGCGCGTTCATGAACATCGCCACGCCGTGCAGGCCTTTGTCGGCGCCGAGCCCGAGCATCAGCCGCAACGCCGCCGCATCGGCGGCGAGGCGTTCGCCGTGCGCCATGGAATTGACGAGGCCCGGCGCCGACATCACCTCGAAACGATCATCGACGCCGACGAAGAATTCCGGCGGAATGACCGCGCACTGGATGGCGCCGAATTGCGTGCCTTCGATCTGCCGCGGGATCGAGCCCAGCTGGCTGGCCGGATAAATCTCGGTCTTGATGCGCCCGCCGGAATCCTTCTCGATGGCCGCGGCATAATTTTTGGTGAACATGTAGCTCGGATCGTTCAGCGTCGGCAGCGTGAACTTCATCGTGTAGGTCTTGTCCTGCGCCTGCGCCGCGTCGCAGACCAGCGTCAAGGCCACCGCCAGGGCGCCGGCGGCCGCCGCCGCCGGTGCGAAGAAATTCTGTTTGATGCTCATTGTGCTGTCGCCTCCCATCGCCATTGGCGATCATCTTAGCGTAGGACTGCGGCAGCCGATAGCGCATCGATAAACTCCGACCGTCCGCAAGAGGAAGTTCGGCGGCGCGCCCTTGTCGATCAATAATTGCGACATAGATGCTGAATGGCGACTCCAAGCGCTGCTATTGCGTCTGCTCCGAACATGATCCGAGCCAACGGAGCGCGGACAAACTCGAATGAATGAGCCGCAGTCAAACCCAATCTCGCGCCACCTTCGCGATGCGTTCTATGGAGCGGTGCAACTCTATCCGAATTGGACCGCGCTCAGTCCCGAACCCATAGTCGTCGTGGACAGTCGGCGCTACTCGATCAGCGAGGTTTGCAATTTGGCGCTCGATTGTAGCGATGGGCTGCCTGACGATCTTCTCGGGAGTTTGATGTATTTCTTGAACGCCGGGGACCGGGATCTCTTGGAAGGTCTGGCGAAGGACAGGTCGTACGCAGGCGGTGCGCGCTACCTCCTCAAATTGATGTGCCGCCGCGTCGGAGATTCTCGAACCTTTGAGCAATCCCGCCGCGTCGGGTGAACCCGGTGCAAGTACATCCAGCATGTCCGTTCGAGCCCCTCACGTCGATGGGTGAGCGGTGCGACGGTGGGATGTCGGCGATTGGGGCCTAAGCGGAAGTCGCGCGGACACCTTGGATCGTATAGCGACGGACCCATGAGCGAAACATTCAGTGGCTCGATCCGCTGTAACGCACAGTGCACCCCATCGGTGTCGGCGGTGTGGTAGGGTGTGGTCGTCGATCTTGGGGGAGGCTCCAATGGCGCCGCGAAAGGACTTTCGGCGGATAGGCTTGCTGGTTCCATCCTCAAGCTCGGTACAGGAGCGGGATATCGGCAGGGTACTGCCGGACGACATCACGCTGCACGTCGCACGAATGCGGTTGAGCAACGTGGACGCAGAGTTGACCCTGCGGATTGTCCAGGAAATCGAGACCGAGAGTCAAAAGCTGGCTGATGTCGACGTTGACGTGATCATTTTTCCGGCGACTGCCCCGTCGTCGCGCAACGGCATTGGCTACGACCAGGAGCTAATCAAGCGAATAAGCGCGGCAAGCGGGAAGCCGGCCACCACGGCCTCAACCGCCCTGCTTGAAGCGTTGCATGGGCTTTCTGTCAAACAAATCGGACTCGGCGCGCCTTGGAGCGCTTCGGTCAATCAGACCGTCGCGGCGTTCATCGAAGCGAATGGAGTCGAAGTCCTCGCTCAGGAGGCGCTGGGGTTGACCCGCAATCTCGAGATCGGACTCCTCGATCCGCAAACCGCCTACGACGTCGGGCGCCGCGTCAACAGGCTGGGAGCCGACGCGGTAATGTTGGCGTGTGGCAACTGGAGCACGTTTAGCATCATCGATCAGTTGGAGCATGATCTGGGAAAACCAGTGCTGACGACGAACCAAGTCAGTTTATGGCATGCCCTCAAGATGATGGGCATGAGGCCGCTCGGCGGGCTTGGTGTCTTGCTGCGCGAGCATCTGGGCGACGAAGCGCCGCGATATGCCGGTGTTGGGGGCGAAGCGGACATCGCGCCGCCATAGTCAATTTGCGGCGATTGAGCCACAACGGACATGCGGACCGGGCGCCCGAGGCTAATCCCGCAAATATGACGAATAGTTTCCGATGAAAATAACCGACGCTGTGGCCAGCACAAAAACCGTAGCGACGGCGAGCGGACCCGGGCCTGGATTGAACATTGATCCATGGGTGTTCAGCCCAAGAGCGACGACGACCGCCGTTCCCAAACCATACATAATATAAAATCGAAGCGGCAGTCTGTCCTCGGGGGCGGCGATTTTTCGACGAATTGGAAAGAAAAATAACCAAAGCAGCAAAGCGGCGACCATGATTGCGCTGGATATCTGCCATATCAAAGTTTCGCGTATCCCGAAGAGCGCCAGCACGGGAGCCAACATGGCAAATGCCGACGCCATCAATCCCAATTCGATATAGACGCTGGTGAACATGACATGAAGTGGCGACAGCGGCTTGCCGGTACCTTGGCGAAGAACCACGACTATTGAGGTAAAGCCGGCAAATGCCATCGCTAACGCTGCTAACGCATAGAAGCAGCCCGCTCCTGGCAGTTCCATGATTTGGCCCCGGCGTAGGTCAAAGGCACTCTTCGACCTCAGATAATGTTGCGGCATGATAGCGTGATCGGGCGCGAAATATCCATAGCCATGATTTTCGGAATTGGCCTGGCTGCGACATGACTGGCGTGCTGACCCGGCGGCGCTGCGGTGTGCGGCACGGCCAATGATCAGACATTAGCGGAGCTGTGATGCGCGGCACTACCTGTTACCGACAACCGGACACTAATTGGCATTACGCTTTCGCGACAAATGGAGCGAGCCATGAACGGAAAGAACCTGAGAGGCCCACGCTGGAGCCGGCTAAAGCATCTCTTCAGCGGATGGCATCGCCAAGAGTGTTCCCGCCGCGAGTTGATGAACCTCAGTGACAGGACTTTGCAGGATATCGGGTTGTCGCGCGGCGAAACAAAATTGGAAGCGCCGAAGCTGTTTTGGCAGCGGTGAGCGAACATCGAGGTCCATGAACAACGGGGAGGCCTCGTGTCGTCGATGTCTCCGATGTCGATGTCTGCTGCTGGCCCAAGGTTCGAGTCCTTGTGCGCCCACTATCGATTTTATTGGGCTTTCTTCCCGCCGCCCGTGGAAACACCCTGGGCCATTCGGCAGCCAGTTGCGTTTCGCGGGGGACGGCTGCGGCCGGCAAGCCAGCGCCGCGCTGCCAAATGAGCTCGCGATCTTAACGTTCTTCCTCGTGGTCTGAGCCTACTCCTGGTGACGCTTGGCACACATTCGGCTGTGACGCGCGGCACGCTCGTCCCGTGATCCCCGACACACGAGAAACCGCTCCGCGTCACCTAGCTTAGCGGCATCGGACGGCAACGGCATCGTGCTTTTGTTTGTTCGCTACCAGAGGGCGACAGGCCATGATCATGAAGTCCAAGCTCGCACACGGCGCCATGTCCGCTAAGTACCAATCGCGTTTTAAGGAAGAAAGGTCCGACGCGAAACGGCGAGAGCCCACCAACCAAGCCTATCTGTTCCTTGTGCTCTGGGTGATACTTGTCTGTGCGGTCACCGACGGCCTGGCCGCTGTTATTTTTCACGTCGGGTGATTTCAACAAAACGCGATCTTGATACGGCCAAGGCTACTCATGGAACACATTTCAAACGGTAACTGTGACCCGATTGACGCCGAATCGGCGAAAGGCCCGGTGTCTTCCGCGGTGCAAAATGTTGGTGTTGGCCCTTGGCGGGCATGCAGACCGCCGCATGAAATGTCCGCGTCTTGGCGGAGCAGCGGACGACGAGTTTTAGGAGTACACGCAATAGAATGACGCGCGCACCCACCATGCGGCCGGCGTCGTTGTCATCAGAGACCGGGAGGAAAAATGAAAACGCTCGTGACGCTTAGCGGTATCCTCGTTTTGGCGATGGGGCTGCTGTTTGTCGGACAGGGATCGGGGTTTATTCCGTGGCCGGCCTCGAGCTTCATGATCAGCCAGACCCGATGGGTCTATTACGGCGGCGCCATAGCGGTCGTCGGCCTGCTGCTGATTCTCCTCGCACACCGCCGCTAGCCGCAACGCCGCGCGTCGGTAGTCGTCATCCGTCCGCGAGGCCGCGGCGACTGGCGTTCTATCGCCCCAACCCGGCAAACGGCTGCCGCAGGCCGCGCCGTTCCAGGCGCGGCAGCACCTCATCGCGCACGGACGGAAACTCATCGATGTAGTTGACGAGCCCGATCGCCATGCCCTCGAGCCCGGCGTCGCTCATCCGGGCGAACACCTCGGCGACGTCGTCGTAGCTGCCGACGACCCCATAGGTGCCGCAGCCGCCGACGAACCGGCGCTTGATGGCTTGCAGCCGTTCCTTCGGCAGCGACTGGCCCTGCTCGCGGGCCTTGGCGGCGTAGTCGGCCGCCTGCCAATCGCCCATCTCGTCGACGACGTAGTGATAAAAGTCCTCGGCTTCCTGGCGGGTCGCCCGGCACACCAGGTGGCCGCTGGCGAACACCCGCACCGGCCGCCCGGCGCCGGCGCGCAGCGCCGCCAGGTCGGCCGGCAGCTTTTCGAGCGTATCGATGATCATGAACAGACAATCGACATGGCGCATCGGCGAAGTCGCGCCCGGCGCGCGACGATCCGGCGCTCATGATCAGGGGCGCCCGGCCGTTGTAGGGTTTGGGCAGGCCCTGGACTTCCTTGAGGGTGAAATAGCGGCCGGCGAAATCGAACGGCTCGGCGTCGGTCCAGATCCGCTTGCAGATGCCGACCCATTCCTCGGCGAAGGCGTAGCGCTCGTCATGCGGCAGCAACTCGGCGCCGAACATGTCGAATTCGGCTTCGTTCCAGCCGGCCACCACGTTGAGCCCGAACCGCCCGCGCCCGACATGGTCCGCGGTGGCAATCTGCTTGGCGGCGAACACCGGATGAATGAGCGCCATGTGAACGGTGCCGAACACCGAGAGCTCTTGGGTCGCGGCCAACAGTCCGGTGGCCCAGGTGATGGTCTCGAACGATTCGCCCTGGGTGTTGGTTTCGCCGCGATAGCCCTTCCAGCGCCCCACCGGCAGCAGGAATTCCAGACCCGCGGCGTCGGCGAGCTTCGCCGCCGCGACGTTGTTGTCCCACGACGCCGTCCAGCGCACCGGCGCCTTGGTCATGGTCAGGCCGTTCGAGCAGTTGGCGGAAAACAGGCCAAGCTTGAACGCGTTGCCGTTGTTCATCCGCGATTGCGCCGCGTGCGGCATCGCCGGTGCTCTCCGCTCTGCCGGGCCGGGCGCGCCGCGCGCGAGTGACGGCAGAGCCCGGCGCGCATATTTCGTTCGGGCGCGCCGGCGCTAGCGGGCGCGCTGCGCCGCGTCGGCCACGATCTTGTAGGCGTCGTTGAGCGCCGGCTTGGCGCTCGACACGTCGGCGCCGACGGCGGCCAGCGATTTCAGCAGCGTCGCCTGCTCGTCGGCCGGCAGGCTGATCAATTCGCCGCCGGTGTCGGTCCAGCCCTTGCGGGAGTTGTTGTAGATCTCGATCATGTGCGGATTGATCGCGACCGCCTGGGCGGCGGCATCGTCATCGACGATCTTCTGCAGGTCGGCGGGCAGCGCGTCGTACCATTTCTTGCTGATCTCGGCGACCGCGAACACCGGCGGCTGTCCGATCTCGGTGACGAATTTCGCCGCATCCTGAAAGTGCATCGGCGTGTAGACGACGATGCTGCCGACCGAGCCGTCGATGGCGCCCTGCTGCATCGCCGGTATGACGTCGCCCAGCGTCATCACCACCGGCGTCGCCCCCAGCCGGTCGAGCGCTTCGGTCTGGAACTTGGACGCCAGGGTGCGGATCTTCTTGCCCTTGAAATCCGCCAGGCGGCGGATCGGCGTCTTGGCGATGATAGACGACAGGCCGTTGAGGAACAGCCCGGCGCCATGCAGCCCCTTGTCGGCGCCGAGGCCGAGCACCAGTTTGAGCACCGCCGGATCGGCGGTGAGGCGTTGCGCATGCGCCGGAGAATAGACCAGGCCCGGCGCCTCCATCACCTCGAAGCGTTCGTCGACGCCGACGAAGAATTCCGGCGGAATGATCGCGCACTGGATGGCGCCGAATTGCGTGCCTTCGATCTGCCGCGGGATCGCGCCCAATTGGCTCGCCGGGTAGATCTCGGTCTTGATGCGGCCGCCGGAATCCTTCTCGAGCGCGGCGGCGTAGTTTTTGGCGAACAGGTGGCTCGGATCGTTCAGCGTCGGCAGCGTGAACTTCATGACGTAGACTTTGTCGGGAGCCTTGTCTTGCGCCCGGGCCGCGCCGAGCGCCAGCGTTGACGCCAGGAGCCAGCGCGCCGGCCGCCGCGGCGCCCCGCGCATAAGAATTCCGCTTGATGGGCATGTCGTTTGCTGCCTCCCCGTTATGTCGACACCTTAGCGCACCATCGGGGAGGCCGGTAACTTACCGCTGCGTGCATAAGTTTGCGCGCCCGCTTGGGTCCGCGGCCGCTACGCCTGCGGCACCACCGCAACGGCTTCGATCTCGAACAGCGCGCCGTCGCGCGCCAACCGGGAAATCTGCACCGCCGTGCTGGCCGGCGGCGCCTTGATGTTGACGTAGCGGTTGCGGACTTCGAAATAGATCGGCAGGTGCGCCATATCGACGAAATAGCTGGTGACCTTCACGACGTGCTCGAAGCCGGCATCGACCGCGGCGAGCGCGAGCTTCATGTTCTCGAAACACTGCTCGCACTGGGCGCCGAAGTCGCCTGGCGCGCCGGCGAATGTGCCGTCCGGCGTCATGCCGAGCTGGCCGGACAGATAGATGGTGCGGCTCGGACTTTTCGTCTCCACCACGTGGGTGTAGCCGCGCGGCGGGGCGATGGTCGACGGATTGAGAAAGCGATGCATGGCCTGTTATCCTTCCTGAGACGCGAGCGAGCGGGTCGGGTCAATCGAGCTTGATGTCGGCGGCGCGGATGACCTTGCCCCACTTTTGGTTTTCGTCGGCGATGAATTGTCGCGAATTGCGCCGGCGTCAGCCGCATCGCCTCGACGCCGAGGTCGGCGAGCCGCGCCTTCGGCTTGGGCTCGCTCAGCGCCGCATTGAGCGCCGCGTTGAGCTTGTCGACAATCGCGCCGGGCGTGTCCTTCGGCGCGCCGATGCCGTACCAGCCCAGCGCCTCGTAGCCGGGCACGAATTCCGCCACGGTGGGAAGATCGGCAAGCGCATCGAGGCGGGTCTTGGTGGTGACCGCGAGCGCGCGCACCTTGCCGGCTTTGACGAATTCCATCGACTGCGGCATCGGATTGATCACGAGCTGCACCTGGCCGCTGATCAGGTCGGCCATGTAATTGGTCCGGTACGGCACGTGCACCATGTCGATGCCCGCCAGCGTCATGAACAGCACGCCGAAAATATGCGACGAGGTGCCGTTGCCGCCGGAGGCAAAATTGAGCTTGCCGGGATTGGCCTTGGCATAGGCGATGAGCTCCGGAATGGTGTTGGCCGGCAGCGACGGCGTGACCAGCACGACGTAAGGCGCATTCGCCACGGTCGCCACCGGCGCAATGTCGCGCATGAAATTGAAGCTGAGATTGCGGTAAAGCGACACGTTGAGCACGTTGGACAGCACGTCGGCGAGGATCGTGTAACCGTCCGGCGGCGCCCGCACCACGACCTCGGTGCCGATATTGCTGCCGGCGCCGGGCCGGTTCTCGACGACGAACTGCTGGCCGAGCCCTTCCGACAGCCATTCGGCGGCGAGCCTCGCGACGATGTCCGGCGCGCTGCCCGGCGGAAAGCCGACGATCATCTGCACCGGCCGCGACGGATAGCTATCCGCCCGGGCGAACCGCGAAACCGCCGGCAGGGCCGGCAGCGCCGCGGCGGCGCTCGCCAGTCGCAGGAATTGTCTGCGGGGAAACTGCATCGAATCCTCCCGGGGTGCCGCCGCATTGTTGTGGTGGGGAAGCTGCGGAGAACGGCAGGATAGATCGCGCGGCGCGGCGGATAAAGTGCAAGGCCGCACAAAGTATGCGACACAAGTATGCGGCACAAAGCCTGCGGCGCAAAGCATCGCGACGTTGCAAATCTTGACGTTGCGCGCGCGGCGGCCATGGGTCACAAGCATGGGTCACAAGCATGGGCCACAAGATTGGCCGGGCATCGGGCGCGCCGGCTTTCGCGGATCATGTCATGGTGACGATGCGGCCTTGGCGACTTCCGCTGTGTGGCGGCGCCATTGTTTTCTTGGTTCCCTTGGCCCCGCAAGCGGCCGGCGCCGCCACGCTCGATGGCGCCACGCTCGACTGGCCGTGGGCATTGCCGTTTGCCGGCATCCTTCTCACCATCGCGCTGGCGCCGCTGTTGTTCCGGCGCTTCTGGCATCATCACTACGGCAAGTTCGCCTTTGCCTGGGCGGCGCTGACGCTCACCCCGCTGGCCGCGCTGCACGGCGTCGACGCCGCGGTAGCGGCGCTGGTGCATGCCATGCTCGGCGACTATCTGGGCTTCATCGCCATCCTGTTCGCGCTCTATGTCGTTGCCGGGGGCATCATGGTGACCGGCACGTTGCGCGGCACGCCGCTCACCAATACGGCGATCCTGGCGTTCGGCACGCTGATAGCCAGCATCGTCGGCACCACCGGCGCGGCCATGATCCTGATCCGCCCGCTGCTGCGCGCCAACGCGGCGCGGCTCAACAACATCCACGTCGTGGTGTTCTTCATCTTCCTGGTCGGCAATATCGGCGGCGCATTGTCGCCGCTCGGCGATCCGCCGCTGTTCATCGGCTTTCTCAACGGCGTCGACTTTTTCTGGCCGGCCAAAAACCTGTGGCAGCCCACCGCGCTGGTCGCCGGCTGCGTGCTGGCGATCTTTGTCGTCATCGAGCTGTGGTTCTACTGGCACGAACGCCGCGTCCAGCCGGTCGGCGAAGCGGCCGAGCGCACGCCGCTGCGCGTGCACGGCATCGTCAACCTGCTGCTGCTCGGGCTCATCATCGCCGCGGTCATCGATTCGGCGATATGGCAGCCCGGCATCGGCCTGACCATCTACGGCACGACGCTGCAACTGCAGGACCTGGCGCGCGACGCGGTGCTGGTCGGCGCGGCGCTGCTGTCGCTGTGGCTGACCCGCGACGAGCATCGCGAAGCCAACGGCTTTTCCTGGGAGCCGATCCTGGAAGTCGCGATCCTGTTCGCCGGCATCTTCGTCGCCGCCGTGCCGGTGCTGGCGATGCTCGCCGCCGGCCACAACGGCGCCTTCGGCTGGCTCCTGGACGCGGTGACGGCGCACGACGGCAGCCCGCATCATGTCGCCTATTTCTGGCTGACCGGCGTGCTGTCCGCGATCCTCGACAACGCGCCGACCTATCTGGTGTTCTTCCAACTCGCCGGCGGCAATCCGGCCGATCTGATGGGTCCGCTTGCGCCGGTGCTGGCGGCGATCTCCATGGGCGCGGTCTACATGGGCGCGCTCACCTATATCGGCAACGCGCCGAATTTCATGATCTATGCCATCGCCAGCGAGCGCGGCATCAAGATGCCGAGCTTTTTCGGCTACCTGGTCTGGTCGACCGCCGTGCTGGCGCCGGTGTTCGCGCTGGTCACTTATCTGTTCGTCTGGCAGCACTGACCGGACCGTCATTGCGAGCGGCAGCGAAGCGATCCAGGGCCGCTCGCTCGGAGTCTGGATTGCTTCGTCGCTGCGCTCCACCCCGCCGGCGCCGCTTGCGCAAGCGCCGTGAAAAGCGCGACTATCCGGTTCGGCGATCGCGTCGGCCAGTGCCGAATAAAAAACAGCGCCGCCCTCGGGGAGGAATCATGAGCCCAGTGCGCGCGCTTGCGGCGCCGGTTCTCGCCGCCTGTCTTGTCGCCGCGTGTTTTGCGGCAACCGGCGCCGCCGGGGCGCCGACCTATCCCGAGCGCCCCGTCAGCATGATCGTGCCGTTCCCGCCCGGCGGCGCCACCGACGCCATCGCGCGCATCATCCAGGACCCGCTGCAGACGTCGCTGGGCCAGCCGATCGTGATCGAGAACATCGGCGGCGCCGGCGGCATGATCGCCGCCGCCAAGGCGGCCCGCGCCGAGCCTGACGGCTACACCATCATGATCCACCAGGTGGCGCTGGCGGCGGGCATGACGATGTACCCGAATCTCAGCTTCGACGCCGAGAAGGATTTCGTCACCATAGGCCTCATCAACACCGCGGCGTCGACCTTCGCGGGCCGTCCGAGCCTGCCGGCGGACGACTTCGCCGCGCTGCTGCGCTGGATGAAAGCGCCCGGACAGAGCGTCAAGATCGGCCATCCCGGCGTCGGCTCGTTCGGGCACCTGGCCGGCGTGCTGGCGGCACAGGAACTGGGCGTCAAGGTCACCCAGGTGCCGTATCGCGGCGCCGGGCCGGCGCTGGTCGATCTGTTGTCGGGCGAAGTCGACTTGAGCTCGATATCGGCCGTGGTCGCCGGACCGCTGGTCAATGCCGGCAAGCTCAAGGCCTTCGCCATCATCGGCCGCAAGCGCTTTGCCGGCTTGCCGGACCTGCCGACGCTCGGCGAACTCGGCTACCCCAAGCTCGATATCGATTTCTGGCACATGCTGCTGGCGCCGGCCGGCACGCCGCGCCCGGTCGTCGACAAGCTCAACACCGCGCTGCGCGCCGCGCTCGCCGACCCCAAGGTGCAAAAGACCTTCGCCGAGGGCGGCATGGACGAGTTCGCCGCCGGCGAGGAAAGCCCCGAGGCCGCGGCCGCGTTGCTGCGCCGCCAGATCAAGCTGTGGGGCGAGGTGATCCGCGCCAACAACATCGCGGCGCAATAGCGTCGCAGGGCGAGTCCAACACTAAAGCGCGTAGATGGGTTGAGCGAAAGCGAAACCCATCAGCTTTCCCGTCAACGAGAAGCGATCGGTTTCACGCCGCTGCCGAAAAGGATGCCGAGACGATTGAGCGTAGGCTGGTCCAAGGCGGTGTACCAGCTTTGGGAGGTTCCGGAGGGGGGCGCTACCGCTATCAGTGGCATCGGAGGGCAGCGGGATGGCGAAAAGAAAAAAGATTGGGCGTTCGCCCGTCGCACTGCCCATTGATGTGGCTTTACAGGTTTCGGGTGCGATGCTACCCTGACTATATAAGAAAAGTGAGGGAAGAGGGGGCGCCGATGTCTGTGTTGGGTGTTGTGGGCGTCGGTGAGACTTTCCCAACTATCTTCAGGCCCAGGCTTTTTCCGGGCCTTTACATCAGCAAAACATCAGCAAACTGACGTGCGGCTCGTGGTGCCATCCGGCGCCGCGATGCAGCTTGTCGTGGAGGGAGCGATGAGTATGAAACTTCGTAGGCCAGTTCGCGCTACTGCTAGTTGTGTCGGCATAGCCGCCGCAGCGTGCATCATGATAGCCGCAACCGACCCCGCTAGCGCCGGGGCGGGTCTCGTGCCCCACAAGGCGATCAGCATACCCCCCAACTTCACCGGTACGAACGCCGGCGGGGTTTCGAGCTTCGATATCAGCTATGTCGATCCGGGCGCCCACACCTACATCTTGGGCGACCGCACCAACAACGGGGTCGATGTGATCGACACCAGGACGGACACCCTTACGATGATTGCCGGCCAAGGCGTGTTCAAGGGCGTCGTTGCCACTTGCGCAGTGGCCAATTCCTGCTCAGGCCCGAATGGCGTGCTCATCGTCAATGCCACGACGGACAGCAGCGGCAACATCACCGGCGGTGAAATCTGGGCCGGCGACGCGGGCGCGGGCTTGACCTCGGGCGCGGGCTGCACCGCTCCAAGTCAGTGCTCCTCCGTCAAAGTGCTCAGTCTCGTCAACGGGAGCCTTATCGCGAACATCAACACCGGCGGGATGTTCCGGGCCGACGAGATGTGCTTCGATCCGATCGACAACCTGGTGATGGCGACCAACAATGCCGATACGCCGCCGTACGCCAGTATTTTCGATGCGACCACGAAGAAAATCGTCGCGCAGATACCGTGGAACAACAACACCAACGGCGCCGAGCAGTGCGTGTACGACTCGCGCACCGGTCTGTTCTATGCGACGGATCCGGAACTCAATGGAACCGGAAACAATGGGGCGCCCGGCGGCATCTCCGTCGTCGATCCGAAGGTCGCAATCGCCCAGAATTTCACGGGTACTCCAGGGCCAGGGCAAGGCAACACTGTCCCCGTAGTCGCGACTTACGTCATTCCGCTCACCGCCTGCGACGGCCCGCAGGGAATGGCGGTCGGGCCGGCGCCGCAGCTTCTGGTCGGCTGCAACGGCGGACCCGCGAGCTCCCAAAGTGGCGACGCGTCCGTCGTCATCAACGACGGCTCGACCGGCGGTACGCCGGGTTCGGTCATCGCCGAACTGCTGAACCAGGACGGCCCGGACATGGTGGATTACAATCCGTCCAGTCGGCTCTATACACTGGCGAAGTCCACCGGAACCGTAACCAACCTGGTGGGGAATATCGGGATGGTCAGCGCCATCACCTTCGCGGCGGACACCAACATCTCGACCGTCGCAACCTCGGGCGGCGCTCACTCGGTCGCTTCCGACCCGGGTTCGCGGAGCACCTTTGTGCCCATACCCAAAGCCTCGGCCGCCTCCCATCTGTGCAGCTCAAACGGCGGGGTTGACGCGAATGGGTGCATCCTGGCGCTGACGCGCTCGATTTCCAACACTCACGACTTCGACGCCGACACCACGAGCGACGTTCTGTTTCGTGATACCAGCGGCAACGTCGCTATGTGGGAGATGACACTCGGCACCGGTGCAATCAAACAGTCCAATTTGGTTGGCACTGTGCCGCTCCCCTGGTCGATCGTTGCCCAGCGCGACTTTGCTGGTAATGGCTACTCCGCCATCCTGTGGCGCGACACCAGTGGCGACCTCGGCATGTGGCAGATGAAAGGCCCAGCCATTCAAGGCATCACGAGTTACGGCCCGGTACCAACCAGCTTCCAGGTCGTTGGAACCGGTGAATACAACGCGGACGGCATGGGCGATATTCTCTGGCAAGACAGCCAGGGCAATCTGTCCATCTCGTTCATGAACGGACCGCAGATCACGTCGACGCAGTCAATAGGTCAGTTGCCGAGTGGCTGGGTCATTGCTCAGACGGATCGAAGGGGTGCCGTTTTCCTTCGCAATACCACGAACGGCGACGTCGCCGTATGGGTGTTGAAGGGCGCCACAATCGTCCGGGCAGTGGACTTGGGTTCGGTGCCGCTGAGTTGGACGATCGCCGGGATCGGCGATTTCGACGGCAATGGGTCTTCCGACATTCTTTGGACTGACACTACCGGCGACGTAGCCATCTGGTTGATGGAAACCAACCCGAATCTCGTGCAGGTCCTGTCGGCAGCTAGCCTCGGCACCGTGTCGCCGAGTCGGTGGTCGATCGCCCACACCGGCGATTACAGCGGTGACGGCAAGGCCGACATTCTTTGGATCGACAATACCGGCAACGTTGCCGCGTGGTTCATGAACGGCACGACCGTTTCGTCGTCCGTGACCTACGGCAATATCGGGACCTCTTGGACGATCCAGTCGCTCAACTCCGAGTAATCGGGCGAAACTCGGCACCGACGGTGATAGTCCAAGCTTCGCCGCCGGTGCCGTTCCAGTTCATCTGAACCGCACAGCTCCTGTGCGCCAGCGGGCAAGCGTAAGCTTGCCCGCAACCATTTTGGGATTTGCCACGGAGCAGGATCAGCTCGAGCACGATACTTGCAGATTAGCCCTGAGCACTCGGTGTCTTTCTGGCACTAAATCGATTGTCTTCGGCCTCCGACGGCGCGCTATCACCCTGCTCAGTGCGAAATGCCGTGTTGGAACGACGTGGGACAAGCTGGCCCGAACAGTCGCGTTCAACCCATCCTGCACTTTACCTCCGCCCTACCGCACGAACTGGTAGCGAAACCGCTCGCCGTCCGGCTCGATGAGGCCGGTGGTGGGATGGGGAAAATGGATCGGCAGCACGAACCGGCCGGTCCCGGCGGTCTCGCTCAAAAATTTTCGGCGCGACCGCGCCGCCTGCTCGGGATCCCAGTCGAACACCGTCGACCAGCCCGGCTCGCGGCACTGCAGCGCGTGATGCATGAGGTCGCCGACCACGACCGCGTGCTGGCCGCGGGAGCGGATATTGACGCAGCAATGGCATGGCGAGTGGCCCGGCGTCGGGCTGAGCCAGAAATTGTCGTCGAGCGCGAAATCGTCGTCGACCAGGAGCGCCTGGCCGGCCGCGACCACCGGCTCGCAGTTGTAGCCCCACACATTGCCGCCGCCGCCGGGCCGGTTTTCGCCGCGCTTGTTGGATGCCTCCCAGGCGGCGTATTCGCCTTTGTGGAAGATGTATTTCGCCTTCGGGAAGGTCGGCACCCATTGGCCGTCGCGCAGCATGGTGTTCCAGCCGGTATGGTCGATGTGCAGATGGGTGCAGAACACGTAGTCGATGTCCGTAAAGCGCAATCCCGCCGCCGCGAAGCCGTCGAGCCACGGTGCTTTCGGAAAATCCATCGGCGGCGGATAGCCTTTGTCCTCGCCGGTACAGGTGTCGATCAGGATGGTGTGCCGGGGCGTGCGCACCACGTAGGTCTGATAGGTGATGACCATCTTGCCCGACGCCGGATCGAACACTTCGGCGTCCAGCTCGGCGAGATGGCGTTTGCCGATCGCCGGATCGTAGGCCGGAAACATCTCTTCGGGCTTCCGCCACGGCCCGTCGCGCTCGATGATGCTGGTGATGGTGATGTCGCCGATGGTGAGTTGTTTCATGCTGTCCTTGATCCAAACCCGTTGCTCGTTTCTCAGATGCCTGCGGCCGTCACCGTCACAAGGAGACTGACGCGCTGCGTACCCAGAATTGGTACATGCCGGCAAAAATAGACCAATTCTCTGTCTCGAAGGTGTGCCAAAGGGCGAGGTCGCTCATCGTCCTGTCCTGCGGGAAGCGCCGGCGGAATTCCTGCAGCACGTGACCCGGCAGGTCGAAGCCGAGAAACGTCAGTCGATTGTCGCGGAGAAAGCCGCCGATCTCGGGCAGCGTCACTTGCTGCTCGGCAACGTGAAACAGGAGGTCGCGGCAGGCGCTGGTGCTGAAGAAATCCCCCCACGCCGTCACCTTGGTCACCGCCGTATCGGCGCCGGTATCTGTACCGGAGATCTCCTCCCGGCAGCGGCGGATGTCCGCCGCGGTTGGCCGATAGCCACGCCGGGCAATGAAGGCGCGCGCCGCATCGAGGTCGCCCCGCGCCAGCTTGCTGTAGAGCCCGACGAGCATGAAGCCGCCCGGCCGCAGCGTCGCCAGCAGCCGCCGCCATCCTTCCATCGGGTCGGCCAGATGATGCAACACCCCGCTCGCTTCGATGACGTCGAAAGTCCGGCCGATCGATGGCAGCTGCAGGATGTCGGCCTGCGCGTATTCGATGTTGGACAGCCCGAGCGCGCGGGTCTTGCGCTTGGCGTAGCAGAGGCTGCTCAGGCTGAGATCGACGGCAAGCAGGCGCGCGCCGGCAAAGCGTCGCGCGGTTTCGATCGAATGCCGGCCGGTGCCGCAGCCGGCGATCAGGATGTCGGCCCGGTTCGTCCTGGCGACGTCGGCGAGATCGACCAGGGGAAATTTCTGTCGCAGGTAGCCCTCGATGGTCGTCGGCTTGCCGACCGGCGACGCCTTCATCCAGCGCGGATAGGGGCTTTCCTCGTATTGCTGTTTGACCGCGAGTGACACGCTATCGTCGATGGGCGTCAGCCGCGGCACCGCGGCCTGCAATTGCCGTTCCTCCTGCGCCTCGCGGATGTGGCAATCAACAAGCGCCGCCACCGGCGCGGACCAGCGTCGCGCCAAAAGCAAATCCGCCGCCGGCAGCGCGGCAAGCGGAAAAAACGCCGCCACGGCGACCAGCAACGGCTCGGCAATGGGCGCCCCGGACGCCAGCGCGTCGATCAGCAACGCCCGCAAGGCATTGGCCTCGTCTTCCTCGCGCTCGGTGCAGGCAAAGACGTACTCGTTGATGAAACACTGCTGCGCCAGGGCGCAGAAGAACCGCACCATGTCGTCGGTGACCTGCTGCGGATCGAGCCGGCCGCCGGCCGCTTCCAGCATCGTCTGCCGCGCCGCAGTCAAAAACCGCTCCAGCGCGACGTCGAAGACAAACGTTGCCTCGAGGAGCGCGCACAGCAGCCGGTCGCCGCAGATCGCGGCGAACTCGGCGAGGCTGAAGATGTCCTGCGGCGGCAGGCGTCTCGGCCATGCACTGTCGACCCGGCGGATGGCTGCGGCAGTCGCACCGTCGCGCTTGAGGAGGTCGGCGGCCAATCTGGCGAGGTCGATGGGCCGGCCCCAGGGCTCCGCCAAGGCGCGGGCCAGATTGTCGCGCAACGCGATTCCGTCCGGAATTGAGTCGAGGCTCCGCACGCACTGGACGAAGAGCAGCTTGGTGTTTTCGGTCTCCTCGCGTTGCAGGCTGCGCTGGATGGCGTCGAGCGCCCGCGCGTGGTCGCCCGCCGCCATCAGCGCGATGCTGAAGTTGCCGTACGCCGCGGCCCGCTTGTGACGGGCGGCCGGGTCCTCGCCGCGCCCGGGGGTGTCGAAGACCAGCCCCATCGTGTCTTGGAGGGTGGGTTTGCGATCGTCGAGCGCGATCGCCTTGCCGATCAGTTCGACGGCCAGGTCGCTGCGGCCGACCTGCTGGGCGATGACGCCGAGAAGATGCAGGCTGTCGAAATTGGTCGGATCGATCGCCAGGACTTTTCGGTAGGCGGTCTCGGCTTCGGCCAACCGGCCGGCCTGATGATGCCGCTGCGCAACCGCCAACAGCTCGGCAATCCCGGGCGGCGGGCCAAGCGCGCCACCGGGCCTCGCCAGAGCGGCGGCCGGCGTCCCCAGCTTGGCCGCCTTGCGTCGTTGTTTTCGGTTCACCGCGAAGGACCCGATCGAAGCCGCCCAGGGCAGCCGTGCAACCTTATACCGGCGCCGCCACGGCGCCGCCCACTGCCGCCTTCTCGTTCGTTCCCGACTCCGGCATCAGCGCCGCGGCCTTCAGCCCGGCCTGGACCTTGGGCACCGTGGTCTTGACGTCGGTGATCGGCAGGCCGTGGGTCGGCGCGATGGTCTTCACCCCGAGCCGGGCGATGAGCTGGTCGAGCCGGTCGCAATAGACGTTCATGTCGGCGAACTTGGTCCAGAACAGCGCGAGGTCGGCGAAGGTCGACGACACGTCCGGCAGGTCGAGCGAGACCGCTTCCTCGGCAAGGAGCCCGCAATGGCCGTCCTCGTGGTAGTGGCTGTAGGCAAAGCCGTCGCCGGGAAACAGCACGCGCTCGCCGGTGTCGAAACCCCACCACGTGGTGCGCAGGTCGCGGATCACCGGCTCGACCGCCATCAGCGACCGCCCGCCAAGCGCGATCTCGTCGCCCTCCTTCATCCAGCGCATGCGATGTTCGTATTGCGGGAACGCCAGGTGATAGTCGCTGACGTCGCCGCACAGCAGCACGTCGGGAAAGGTTTTGAGGATGCGGCCCAGCCCGCCGCAATGCGGCGTCTCCTGGTGGGTGACGAACAGATATTTGAGCGGCGCCACGCCCTGCGCGAACAGCTCGGTCATGTGGCGTTCGATGACCGGAAAATCCTTGGGATGGCCGGTCTCGACCAGGATCGACGCCTGATCGCCGGCGACCAGGAACGCGGCGTTGTAGCCGTGATAGACCTTGCCCTTGTGGCGCTGCGCCAGGCAGTCGCCGATCCAGAACACGCCGGGCGCGATCTCGCGCGGCATTTTGTGGGTCATGGCCGTGTCAGCCTTTCAAATTAAATGTGATCGCGTTCCGCGTTCCGTCATCCTTAAGGTGCGAGCGAAGCGAGCCTCGAAGGATGCACGGCCCGGGCCGTCGCCCCGAACGAAATCGGCTTTAGCCGATTTCGCATTTTCAAGTCCAAGTTTCCTTTGCGTAGCCCGCATGAGTGCAGCGCCATGCGGGATCGATCGTGCCGCTCAAACGCCGATCCGGTCGTGCCACTTTGCCCAGGCTAATTGGCAAGACCCTGAACGGTGTAGTCGCGTACTTTCGCATGCTTTTGGGCCTCGGTGCGCGCCGCGACAGCCGCGGGATCATTGTACCATTGCTCCGCCTTTTCCAGGCTGTCGAATGCGATGATGGTGATCCGCGAAGGCGGCGACCCGACGCCAGGAACGATTTTTCCGCCGAGGACGACATAATGCCCGCCATAGGCCTGCAACGTCGGCGGCACCGCTTTGATGGCATTCATGAACGCGGCTTGATCCGTCACTTCCAAGGTCTCGGTGACCCAGTAAGCCCCGGGCGTTATCGTCTGCGCATGCAACCCGTCGCACGTGAAAGTGTAAACGACGACCGCTATTGCCAGCGCCAATATACTTTTGATGGGCGTCAACATTGCATGCCCTCCTGAGTTACGAGTTCACCACGCGCCGTCTTGTTGGCCATGGTCTGCCAGCTTTCCAAATTCAGCCTGCGGTTTCCCGGCTGCGGTGCAGCGCGCAGCGCTGCGCCGCCGATCCGGGACCGCCGCAAACGCGGCGCTTTTAACGATCCCGGGTCTGCAGCGCACCACGCCGCTGCGCTGCGTGCTGCACTGCGCCCGGCAAACGCGTCCACCTAGCGCTCCTCGTCGCGGGTGACGTAGCGCGACACCGCCACGCTCTTGTCGCAACTTTTCAGGAACTCATCGAGCATCCGATAGTGCCGAGCCACCACGTTGCGGCCACGCAGGATGGCGCCGTAGCCGGGCGCGATGGTTTCGATGTCGTATGTGTCGAACACGTTGCCGATGCCGCGGCGGATCGAGTCGGTCGGCGCGCCTTCCAGCCACCAGTAGCGCGTGTTCAGCATGAACGAGCGGACGTCGCGCAGCGCCGTCGGGTCGTTGTCGGTATCGGTCACGATCCACGGCCCGGTCGCGGCGTCGCGCCAGACGTGGGTGAACATGTCCGATGAGAACAGCGTCCGGGTGGCGCGGTCGTACAGCCAACGCGTCGCGATCAGGCGGATCGGCGCCTGCATCACGTCGATGGCGCGCGAGGCCTTGCCGAGTTCGATGCTGTCGGCGCGGGTCACCGCGGTGACCTTCATCGACTTGAGGATGTCGCGGCCTTCCGCCTTGGCGCCGAAATCGAACCACAGCGCGGCGTCGATATTGCTGGTGTAGCAGGTCTCGACGTTGAAATGTGCAGCGAAGCTCTCGACATTGTTGATCGACATGAACTCGTTGAGCCGCAGCGGGAACATCGACAGCGGCAGGCCGGGGGCGATCAGCTCCTCGATCTGCGCGCGGATCACCGGCTCATCCTTGCCGAAGCCGGTGTCGATCAGCATGGCGGCGTCGGGCTGGGTGAGCAGGTAGCTGTTCGCCACCGCAAAGCCCCGGGCGCTCGCCGGATAGGAGCTGACCCGGCCGTCGAGCGCGAACGGATTCTGCAGCGCGTACAGCCGATCCTGCGCCAGCGCGGCGATGCCGCCGGCAAAGCCGTGCGGTTGGCCGGCCGGCTGCGGCGTGCGTTGGGGCGTTTCCGGGTGCGTCTGTTGGGGCGTGTACTGGGTCAGCATGGACATGGTGGTTAGACCTTATCGGGCCGGCCCGGCGAAAGGAACCCGCTTTCGCCCTTCGCCCTCACACGCGCTAAGCGCCGCGCGCAAATCCATCCAAAACCGCAGTCATAGCCTGCGCCAACGCATTCATAAGCTGGTCCCATGCGCCAGCCCTGCGCCAGCGAACAAAGCGATTGTCGCAAGTGGTGTAAGGGCCAAAGTTGTCCGGCAGATCGCGCCACGGCACGCCCGAAAGGTGCCGTTGAGCGCGCGGCGGTCATTTACACGCGGCGCGCCGCGAGGCTTGTTCGGCGGTGGCGGCTCGATGGTGACCCATTCATAATCGGTGAGGTCGCGGCGCCTCGGCCTGCGGTTCCGCAATCTGGTCATCAAGGCGGCCACGATTGCGGGCGGCGCCCGGCTCACTTTCGGTCGAGATATTGTCGACAGCCTGCGCCTTCCTGACTATCACTGGCCCTGCTGATTTGGCCGGCTGCCCCTTCCGCTGCGGCACGGCGGTCGGGCGCGGCGACCGAGCGCAAGGTGGCGAAAGAATTGAGAGAATGAAACTATTTCCGCCGCGGATTGGACTTGTCAGATTATCCATTTTCGCCGTTATCGTGGGCGTCATCACCGGGATCGGAGCCGTGTTCTTCCGCGCCTTGATCGGGTTGATCCATAACGTCTCGTTTTTCGGCGCCTTCTCCATCAACTACGACGCCAACGTGTTCACGCCGCCGAGCCCGTGGGGCGCGCTGATCATTCTGGTGCCTGTCGCCGGCGGCATGATCGTGACCTTTCTGGTGCAGAACTTCGCGCCGGAAGCGCGCGGCCACGGCGTGCCCGAGGTGATGGACGCGATCTATTATCGCGAGGGCAAGATCCGTCCCATCGTCGCCGCGGTGAAGTCGCTCGCTTCGGCGATCTCGATCGGCACCGGCGCGGCGGTCGGACGCGAGGGACCGATCATCCAGATCGGCGCCTCGCTCGGCTCCTCGCTCGGCCAGTTCATCAATATGGCGCCCTGGCAGCGCATCACCTTGGTCGCCGCCGGCGCGGGCGCCGGCATCGCCGCGACCTTCAACACGCCGATCGGCGGCGTGATGTTCGCCATCGAATTGATGCTGCCGGAAATCTCCGCGCGCACCTTCCTGCCGGTGGCGCTGGCGACGGGCGCCGCGACCTTCATCGGCCGCATCTTCCTCGGCCTGCAGCCGGCCTTTGCGGTGCCGGCGGCCCTGCTCAACTCCGACCAGCCGGCCTCGCTGACGGCGCTTCTGCTCTACGCCCTGCTCGGCGCGCTGATGGGGCTTGCCGCCACGGCCTTCATCAAGGGGCTCAGTCTTGCCGAGGACGTTTTTGAGAGCATCGGGAACGGCTATCTACGCCACGCCATCGGCATGCTGATCATCGGCACGTTGATGTATGTGCTGTTGATCACCGCCGGCCAGTATTATGTCGACGGCGTTGGCTACGCGACCATCCAGGCGATCCTTTCGGGCGGCCTGATCGTGCCGGGACTGCTCGCGCTGCTGTTCTTAGCCAAGCTGTGCGCGACCTCGGTGAGCCTCGGCTCCGGCGCCTCGGGCGGCATCTTCTCGCCGTCGCTGTTCATGGGCGCGACCATCGGCGGCGCCTTCGGCGCCGCGATCAACGCCATCCATCCGATTGACGGTCTGGGCGTCACCACCTGCGCGATGATCGGCATGGCCGCCATGGTCGGCGGCGGCACCGGCGCCGCCATGACGGCGGTGACTATGATCTTCGAAATGACGCGCGACTACGACTTGGTGATGCCGATCATCGTCGCGGTGGCGCTGGCGATCGGCGTGCGGCGGCTGTTGTCGCAGGAGAACATCTACACGGTGAAGCTCGTCGGGCGGAAACACTTCGTGCCCAAGGCGCTGCACGCCAACATGTTCTTGGTGCGCCGCGCCGGCGAAGTCATGGAGCGCGACGTCACCCTGCTGCCGAAGGACACGCGGCTGGAGACGTTCCTGCGCCAGGCCGGCCACGAAGGCCGCATGAAGCACATCGTGGTGACCGATGGCGACCGCGTCGTCGGCGTGCTGCGGGTCAACACCGCGCTGCGGCGAGGGCTTGAGGACGTCCAACAGAGCTTCACCGTCGGCGAAATCGCGCAGCGCAACTACACGGTAGCGCGCGAGGAGGACATCGTGTTCGACGTGGTCACGCGCATGACGCGGCACAATGCCGGCATGGCGGTGGTGAGCAAGGCGAAGCGCCGCCCGCGCGCCGGCGACGTGCTCGGCATCATCACGAAGGAGCACATCGCGGACTCGGTCGCCGACAGCATCAAGCCTTACGCCGCATAACTACACGTGGCCAGTTGCCGTTTTTCGCGCCACGATCAACGGGTAATTTCACTGTACACGCTGGTGGCGTAGGCCGCCTCAACTCGCGGCCCCTCTCGTTTGCAGTCAAAACGCGGGATGTCGCTCAGTGGCATACCACCCGCTCGCCTCGTATCCAGGCATATTCGGCTACGGGTCGGCCCGCCAAGCTTGGATTTTGTCCATGCTGTCCCAGACCTGGACAACAACGCGTTGTGGCGCCGTGCCGTCAAACAAAATTTCCCAAGCTTCAAGAGAACGGCCACAAGCACAATCCATTCGCGATTTGAATTTCCAAGCGGAGCTTCGGCGTCGGCCTAAGCTCCTGCGCGCGCGAAGCCATCCAGGAACGCGGTCACGAACGCCGAGCGCACCGGATCGCCGTTGCCGAGGAGGAAAACCGAGCTGGCCCGTTCGGTGCTGGCCAGCAGGATGAGCGTCAGTTGCCGGTCCGGCACCTTGAACAAGAGCGACGAGAATGCGTTCGGATACAGGCCGTAGTGCCACACCAGCTGCGATTTGGCGCCGGGCTCGCCCTGCACGAACCAGCCGAGCCCATAGGGAAACTTTTCTCCGCTCGGCGCGGTGCCGGGCGTCCAGATCTGTTGCTTGGCCGGCGCGCTGTAGACCAGGTTGCGGTCGATCGCGACGTCGTATTTGGCGAGATCCACGACGGTCGAGATGATGCCCGACGAGGCGTTGATGCGGTCGAACGACCGGCCGCTCGAGGCATCGACCAGGTTCCAGTTGCGGTCGAGCAGGTAGGCCTGCGCCATGCGCGCCACCACGGCGGCCTTGTGCGGGTCCTTGGTGCCGAGCGCGGTATCGCTCATGCCGAGCGGCGCGAGAATGTCCTCCTCGACCGCGCGCAGGAAGCCCTTGTCCGACACCGCATCGATGACCGCGGTCAGGCGCGCGAACAGGACGGCGCTGTAGTCGAAGCTCGTGCCCGGCGTGCCCTGTGCGGTGTGGCTGAGGTGCTGGCGCACGGTGATCTGCGCGGTATCGCAATGGAAGTCCGGCCACGACGCGCCGTGCGGACCTTTCAGGCCGGCGCACCACTTCGGATAGTCGGGATCGTATGCGGCCATCGGCGCATCGAGATCGATCCGGCCTTGCTCGACCAGCCGCATGAGCACGGCGGTGGCGAACGTCTTGGTCAGCGAGGCGATCGGGTAGGGGGTGTGCTCGGTGGCCTTGATGCGGCGGGCGACGTCGGCGAGGCCGAAGCCGCGCGCCAGGATCACCTCCTGCTTGTGGACGATCGCGACCGACATGCCGGGCACGTCGAGCGACTGCCGGATGAGATCAAGCCGCCTGGCGAACCGCTCAATGTTCTCGGTCATGGCTTCCGTCGTGGTCGGTTGCGCGTCGCTCGGCGCGGCATTGTCGGCCGAGGCCGGCGTGCCGGGAATCGATAATCCGGCGGCGCCGGCAGCGGCTGCGGCGCAGAGCAAACCGCGCCGGTCGATAGGACGGCGCAAGTCGGTGGGGATCTTGGTCATCGTCCTGAAAATAGAATTTCCGCAAGCGCCGGAACATGTCTTTTCGATCTGGCGGCGTGCGTCTCACGAGATGGTCACCCTAATGGAGACGATTCTTGACAATCGTCTCCATTTCGGATACGAAACGCATCTCGCTCACCGAAAGGACGTCAGCCGGCGACCCCGGCTTGATGGAGCGAGTGCGGTGCCCGCGGGCGGCGGCTCGTCACCGTCGCTCCCGGGCGGCTCGGGCATCATGCCTGCCGGCACTATGACCGGCATGCGAGGTGCATCGCTGTAACCGGGGCCGGCGCCGGCGGGGGTGACCCGCCGCTTAGCGGCGCCGCGTCCCGGGAAGCCTGGCCCGAGCTGAGCCTAAGGGATGCGCGAGTCCCTCTGGCAAGAGCCGTGGTGGAACGCCGGAAGGCGTGCTGCCCCCGTCGGGGCGGCGCCGCAACGCGAGTTGCGGAGGATGGTGCTCAGCGTCTTTCGGCGTTCCGCTTCCTTTTTTCTTGTCCTTTCGTAGCCCGGGTGAGCGTCAGCGAAACCCGGGAACGGCATTAGAGCCGAAACCATCGTCCCCGGATGTCGCTTCGCTCATCCGGGCTACGTACTAGGAACCGGGGCTGATCGTGATGAAAGCCGGACCCACCGCCGGCTAAGTCTGACGACGATCATGGCTTGGAGAAAGAAGGGCGAATAGCGAATAAGGTTTCTTCCCCCATTCGCCACTCGCCATCTTCACAACTCGGACGCTTAAGGCGTTGCGAGAGCGAAGGCGTTCACCATTTATTAACCATATCCGGAAGTTCGCCGTTTACCGTCTCCGGCTTGCCAACCTTGTTGAAATCTTCTTCGCCATCGTCGCGATTGGACGAGTTTGGAACGATCCGGCGTGCAGCAAGGTTATAGGGTCGGGTTTCGCACTCAAAATGGTGGGTATTGCCGTGACGCAGGAGCATCGCAGCGAGCCGGTGAAATGGCGTGCCGTCGCCTGGATTGGCGCGCTGTCGCTCGCCGTCATGGTCGCGGCGCCGCCCGTTGCGCAGGCCCAGGGGATTTTCGACTTCCTGTTCGGCGGTTTCCACGAACGCCAGCCGCCGCGGGATGCCAATTCCTATGCCGAGCCGCCATCCCCCGGGATCGGACGGGTGGCGCCGCCGGCCATGGGGCCGGAAAGTGTCCGCCAGGGCGAGGCCAGCACCGGTCATGGCGTGGCGTTTTGCGTGCGGCTTTGCGACGGCCAGCATTTCCCGCTGGAGCGCATGAGCAATGCCACCCCGGTCGAGACCTGCCGGGCCATGTGCCCGGCCAGCAAGACCAAGGTCTTCTTCGGCAGCGAGATCACCGGCGCGGTTGCCCAGGACGGCCAGCGCTATGCGGCGCTCGATACGGCGTTCATCTACCGCAAGCAGCTGGTCGGCAATTGCACCTGCAACGGCCGGGACGCGCTCGGGTTGGCCCACTATGACGCGTCGCGAGACCCGACGCTGCAGGCAGGCGACATCGTCTCCACCAAGGACGGTTTCGTGGCTTTCAGCGGCAAGCGCGGCGAGACCGATGCGTTCACCCCGCTCACGACCTCGGCCGTCACCGCCCAACTGATGCCGGCAAGTGCGCAGGCGCGCTCCGCCCGCCGGCCCGGACCGGCGCCGGCCGCCGCGGCGGATGTCGACGAGGATCCCGGCACCGTGACGCCATCGCAGACGCCGCGGCCGGTCGTCGACCTGCAGGGTCAGTCGGCGAGGTAGCCGGCGACGGCCTCGGCCAGCGACAGCGACGCGGTCAGCCCCGGCGATTCGATGCCGAACAGGTTGACCAGCCGGGGCAGGCCGTGGTCCGCCGGCCCTGCGATCATGAAATCGGCCGCCGGCTCGCCGGGGCCGGTCAGCTTGGGCCGGATGCCGCAATAGTCGGGCACCAGCGAATTGTCCGGCAGTCCCGGCCAATAGGTGCGGATACGGGCATAGAAGCCGTCCGCCCGCGACGCGTCGATGCTGTAGGTTTCTTCGGCGATCCACTCGACGTCGGGGCCGAACCGCATGCGGCCGGCGAGATCGAGGGTGACGTGGACGCCGAGGCCGCCGTCGACCGGCGTCGGATAGACCAGCCGCGCGAACGCCGGCCGGCCGGCGAAGCCGAAGTAATTGCCTTTGGCGAGGACGAGCCGCGGCACCTGTCCGGCCGGGTAGCCCTCGATGCGGCGGGCGAGGGCTTGGGCGCCGAGGCCGGCGGCATTGACCACCGCGTCGAAATCGATCGTGCCGGGATCGCGGCCGCCGAACCCAACGTGCCAATGCGGGGCCTGCCAGCGCAGGCGCTCGACCGGCGTTTCGAAGGCGATCATGCCGCCGTGGTCTTCGAGTTCGCCCCACAGCGCGCGCATGTAGCCGTGACTGTCGATGATGCCGGATTCCGGCGAGATGAGCGCGCCGACGCACGCCAGTTCCGGTTCGAGGGCGCGCGCCGCATTGCCGCCGATCATCTCCAGGCCTTCGACGCCGTTGATCGCGCCCTGCTTGAGGATGCCTTCGACCTTGCCGAGTTCGGCGTCGTCGGTGGCAACGACCAGCTTGCCGCATCGGCGATGGGCGACGCCGTGCGATTCGCAAAAATCGTAGAGCAGGCGCCGGCCCGCCACGCAGTGACGCGCCCGCAGCGATCCGGTCGGATAGTAAAGGCCGCCGTGGATCACCTCGCTGTTGCGCGAGGAGACGCCGTTGGCGATGCCGCCGGTCAGTTCGGCGACGGTGACGTCGTGGCCGCGCCGGGCGGCGGCCCGTGCCACGGCAAGTCCGATGACGCCGGCGCCGATGACGAGCACCTGCATCGCCAAGCGCCCTCGATCAGGCGGACTTCCACGGAATGATCAGGCGCTCGAGCTCGTTGAGCGCAACCGAGAGCACGAAGCCGATGATGGCGATCATGAACAGGCCGACATACATCTGCTCGACCGAGAATGTCTCCCATGCCGTCCAGATCATGTAGCCGAGCCCGCTCTTGGCGCCGATCATTTCGGCAATCGCGATCAGAATGAGGCCGATGCCGATGCCGAGCTTGAAGCCGGTCATGATCACCGGCAGGGCGCCGGGCAGCGCGATGGTCCAGAACGTGTTCCAGCGGTTGGCTTTGTAGTTGCGCCCGACGTCGAGATAGATGCGGTTGATCTCGAGCACGCCGGTGGTCGCGTTGATCACCACCGGAAAGAACACGCCGATCGCCACCATGAAGATTTTCGAGCCTTCGCCGAGGCCGAAGATGAGCAGAGCCAGCGGCAGGATCGCGCTTTTCGGAATCGGATAGGTCGCCGCCACGATCGGGTCGAAGGCGGCGCGCACCCAGCGATTGAGCCCCATGGCAATGCCGAGGACGAGCGCCGGCGCGCCGCCGATCAGCGTGCCGAGCGCGAGCCGGCGCAGGCTGACCAGCGTGTTGGTGACCAGTTCGCCGGAGCGCAGCATGTCGATCATCACCGCGATGATGCTCGACGGCGACGGAAAGAAACGCGTGTCGATCAGGTGGGTGCGCGCCGCCACCTCCCAGACCGCCAGCAGCACGATCGGCGAGGCGATCCCCAGGATGCGTTCGCGCGCGCGCATCGAGACGGTGAAGCCCGGCGCCGGAGCGCCGGCGATGATGTCGGTCGTCATTGCGAGGCTTCCTTGTTTTCCTGCTCGCGGGCGCGTTGCACCTCGTCGCGCAGGCCGGACCAGATGCGGGATACCAGTTCGCCGAACTCAGGCGCTTTCTGCAGCTCGATGATGTTGCGCGGACGCGGCAGCGGCACGCGCACCAGGCTTTTGACGCGGCCCGGCTGCGCCGTCATCACCATGATGCGGTCGCCGAGATAGACCGCTTCGTCGACGCTGTGGGTGATGAATACGACGGTCTTCTTCTGCTCCTCCCAGATGCGCAACAGCTCTTCCTGCAGCAGGAGCTTGTTCTGGGCATCGAGCGCGGAGAACGGCTCGTCCATGAGCAGGATTTCCGGATCGTTGGCGAAGGCCCGCGCGATCGACACCCGCTGCTTCATGCCACCGGACAGCTGGTGCGGATAGTAGTCGGCAAAGCGCGTCAACCCGGTGGCGTCGAGATAGTGGCCGACGCGCTCCTTGATCACCGCCGGCGCTGCGTTGCGCATGCGCAAGCCGTAGGCGGCGTTGTTCCACACCGTCATCCAGGGAAAGATCGACTCGCCCTGGAACACCATGGCGTTCACCGGCTGGTCGGACGCCGCAGGCGTGTCGATCTCGATGCTGCCGGCGCCCGCCGTTTCCAGGCCGGCCAGGATGCGCAACAGCGTGGTCTTGCCGCAGCCCGACGGGCCGACGATCATGAAAAACTCGCCCGGCTCGATGTCGACCGAGACGCCGTCGATGGCGACGAGCTGGCCGAAAGTCTTGTGCAAGTTGGTGATGCGGATGGCCGGCCGTGCCGACTGCGAAGCCCGGTCGGCTCCGTCCGGCGGGTCGCCGACGGCACGCAGATTGGCGGTGCTTGGGCTCATCGATCCTGATCACCTCGGGCAGGGCGCATTGTGCCGGTCCTTGCGCCCGATCTCAACTCGCGGGGCGCGCGCGATCGTGGCGGCGAATTTGCCGCTGCGGGCATAAGGCGGCTCTTGACCTGCCGCGCCGCGCGGTTTTGTGTCGCAGCCACGCAAAACGGGCCGCGATGGCCTGACGATAGCTGAAAGGGATGTCCCATGGCGGATAATGTGGTCCGGGTCTGCGCGCAATCCGATATCGCGCCCGAGACGGTGCAGGCGTTCGAGGTCGGCGACAAGCGGCTTGCCGTCTACAATATCGCGGGCCAGTTCTACGCCACCGACGACGAATGCACCCACGCCTCGGCGAGCCTCGCCGACGGCATGCTCGAAGACGGCATCATCGAGTGCAGCCTGCATTTCGGCGCCTTCGACGTGAAAACCGGCGCCGTGAAGGCGCCGCCATGCTCGTTCGCGCTGCGGACCTATAAGGTCCAGCTGCAAGGCGACGACGTCTTCGTCGATCTCGACCGCGACGCCGCCGGCGAGCCGGCCTGATGACCGCGCCGCCGGGCGCCGCCGATCCGGCGCCGCAAGCCGGTCCGCCGATCGGCCTCGGCATCGCCGGGCTCGGCATGGCCGGCGCGGTGATGGTGCAAGCCGCGGCGGCGCATGACGGCTACGTGCTGCGGGCGGCGGCCGATCCGCATCCTGCGCCGCGCGCGGCGTTGGCGCGGGACTTCGACGCGACCGTCTATGACGACGTCCGTGCGCTGTGCGCCGATCCGGCCGTCGAGGTCGTCTACATCGCAACGCCGCATCAGTTCCATGCGCCGCACGCCATCCTCGCCGCCGAGCACGGCAAGCACGTCATTCTGGAAAAGCCGATGGCGCTGACGCTTGCCGATTGCGACGCCATCATCGCCGCCGTCGCGCGTCGCCGGGTGCATCTGATCGTCGGCCACACCCACGCCTTCGATCCGGCGGTGCAGGTCATGCGCCGCCTCATCGCCGGCGGCGCGCTCGGCCGGCTCGGCATGATCCACAGCTTCAACTACACCAACTTTCTGTACCGCCCGCGCCGGCCGGAGGAACTCGATACCGCGCAAGGCGGCGGCATCCTGTTCAACCAGGTGCCGCATCAGATCGACATCGTGCGGCTGCTGGCCGGCGGCCTGGTTCGCTCCGTGCGCGCCCAGACCACCGCGCTCGATCCGGCGCGTCCGACCGAAGGAAGCTGCGCCGCTCTGCTGCAATTCGACAACGGCGCCGCCGCTTCGCTGATCTATAGCGGCTATGATTACTTCGATTCCGACGCGTGGCACTTCGGTATCGGCGAACGGGGTGCGCCCAAGACCGTCGATCCCGGCGCCGCGCGCCGCGCGCTGGCCAGGAATGCCGACGAAGTCCGCGCCCGCACCGAAGCTTTCGCTTATGGGTCGAGCACGGCCGGTCTGCCGGCCCATCAACCGCACTTCGGCATCACCATCGTGACCTGTGAGAAGGGAGAGTTGCGCGCCTCGGCCGACGGGCTGATCAAATATGACACGATGGGGCCAACGAACATCGACATCGAGCGAAGCCCCGGCATGCCGGGACGCCGCGAGGTGCTCGACGAGATGAGCCGGGCGCTTCGCCGGGGCGTGCAGCCGACCCATGACGGCCGCTGGGGCAAGGCGACGCTCGAAGTCGCGCTCGCCATCCTGCAATCGGCACGAGAAGGCACCGAGGTCGCGCTTTCACATCAGGTCGCGGTTCCCGCGCCAGAGGCCGATTCTGACCAGAAAACGCGAGCCGAGGCCGCGGCGCGGATTGTGGACTGGCCGGCAGCGGGCATATATGCAAAGGATTGAAAGTTCGGAGCTTTGCCGATGAACTACCAGCCCTCAAGCCATGATTTCGTCGTCGAGAACCCGCAAGCGCAGACGTTTTTCGTCAATCGCGAGGTTTTCGTTTCCGATGATGTCTTCGAGCGCGAAAAGCGCGCCATTTTCGACCGCTGCTGGATCTATGTCGGCCACGCCTCGGAGATCAAGAATCCCGGCGACTTCAAGACCCGGCCGGTGGCCGGCCGCCCGATCATCTTCTGCCGCGACCGCGAAGGGGTTGTGCACGCGCTGATCAATTGCTGCCGCCATCGCGGCGCGTTGGTCTGCCGCGAGCGCGAGGGCAATGCCCGGCAGTTCTACTGCATGTATCACGGCTGGACCTATCATCCGGACGGGCGGCTCAAATCGGTGCCGGGCGCCGACGCCTACGGCGCCGCGTTCGACCAGAAGGAAATGGGCCTGGTCGCGGTGCCGCGGTTCGAGGCCTATCGCGATTTCTATTTCGCCAATTTCGACCGCGACGCGGTCGATCTCGACAGCTATCTCGGCAACGCCAAGGACTATATCGATCTCGTCATCGACCAGTCGCCGTCGGGCAAGATGCAGATCATCTCCGGCACCCAGGAATACGACATCCGGGCGAACTGGAAGCTTCTGGTCGAGAACAGCGTCGACGACTATCACCTGATCTCCACGCACTCGACCTGGCTCAACTACATGCGCAATTCCGGCGTTAACGTCACGCCGCCGAAGGGCGAACTGCTGCCGACCCGCGGCTTCGGCCGCGATCTCGGCAACGGCCACCTGACCACCGACAATCCGAACTACCGCGGCCGGCCGGTGGCGCGCTGGATCTCGGTCTACGGCGAGGATGCCAAGGCCGACATCGATGCGTTGCGCAACGAGCTGGTGGCCCGGCTCGGCTCGGCGCGCGCCGCCCGCGTCGCCGACACCAACCGCAATCTGGCGATCTTTCCCAACCTGGTCATCAACGACGGCTCCTCGGTCACGGTGCGGCATTTCTATCCGGTCGCCCCCGACCGCATGCACGTCACCGCCTGGGCGCTCGGGCCGGTCGAAGAAACCGAAGCGCAGCGCGCCCGGCGGCTGCACGCGTTCCTCACCTTCTACGGCCCCGGCGGGTTCGCCACGCCGGACGACGTCGCGGCGCTCGAAGCGGCGCAGCTCGGCTTCGCCGCCTGGCGCGAAGTGCCGTGGTCCGACCTGTCGCGCGGCATGGCCAAGGCCAAAGACCAGCAGCTTGCCACCGACGAAGGTCATTTGCGGGTGTTTTGGCGCAAGTGGAACGAACTCCTGGAGGCGCGCGCATGAACGAGATGCTTGCTTCGACGGTGTCGCGCGCCGAAGTCGAGGATCTGTTCTATCACGAGGCCGATCTGCTCGATTCCTGGCGGCTCGACGACTGGCTCGACCTGCTCACCGACGACGCGACTTATTATGTGCCGCCGAACGATCGGCCCGATGCCGACGCGCGCTTTACCTTGTTCACCATCGCCGACGACATCGTGCGGCTGCGCGAGCGCGTCATTCGCCTGAAGGATCCGAACTGCCATGCCGAATATCCGCTGTCGCGCACCCGCCGCATGATCGGCAACGTGCGCATCACCGGCGTCGACGGCGACGTGATCTCCGCGGCGGCGAATTTCATCGTGCACCGTCATCGCCACAACGATCTGCAGCGCGTCTTCGTCGGCCATTACCGCTACAAGCTCAAGCGGCAGGGCGGCCGGCTCAAGATCGCCGAGCGCCGCGCCATCCTCGACGCCGAAGAGCTGGGCCTGCTCGGCTCGGTGAGTTTCATTTTGTAAAGACCTGTCATTGCCCGCGCCGGCGGGCAATCCAGTAATCACGCGAAGTTTTGCGATTACTGGATGCTCCGCTTTCGCGGAGCATGACAGAATGGTGGATTGGGTTCATGTCGGAACTGGACAAGGTCTTCGGCGAGCTGTCGCAAAAGCGCGCGCAGCAGGATCAGGAGCGGCGCGACCGGCAAAGATACGCCGCCGAATTCCTGGCCGAATTCTTCGAACAGGACGTCAAGCCGTCGCAGACCCTTAGGAGCCGCGGCGTCGAGGCGCATTTCGCCGACAACAAGCTCATCCTGCACAAGCCGCAATCCGGCCACTACGAGGAGCCGCTCTACATCGTGGTCGGCGAGCAGGGCGAGATCGACATTGCCGGCCGCTCCTTGGGCCGCTATCAGCCGGCCGAGAAGCTTGCCAAAAAGCGCGAGCTGATCGGCGAGATCATCTCGTTTTTCGATTTGTGACGCCGATGCCCGGGCAAGTCGCGATCGTCGGCGGCGGTATCGGCGGGCTGGCGGCGGCGCTGGCGCTAATCCGCCGCGGCATCGACGTCGACGTCTACGAACAGGCGACGGAATTGCGCGAGCTCGGCGCCGGCGTGCAGATCAGCGCCAACGGCACCCGCGTGCTGCACGCGCTGGGGCTCAAGGCAGCGCTCGAGGCGGTGCAGGTGCTGCCGGCCGGCAAGGCGATCCGGCTGTGGGACACCGGTCAAAGCTGGAAGCTGTTCGACCTCGGCATGGAATTGGTCGAGCGCTACGGCTTCCCTTACATCACCATCCACCGCGGCGATCTGCACGGCGTGATCGCACAGGCGCTGTTGGCGGCCAAGCCCGACGCCATTCACCTCAATCGAAAATGCATAGGCCTTGCGCAAACGCCCGACCACGTCGAACTTCGGTTCGAAACCGGCGCGCCGGTCACCGCAAAGCTCGTCGTCGGCGCCGACGGCGTGCATTCGGTGGTGCGGCAGACCCTGTTCGGCGCGCCGAAGCCGCAGTTCTGCGGCATCATCGCCTGGCGCGGCGTCATTCCCATCGAGCGCGTGCCGGCCTCGATCTCGCGAACCATCGGCACCAACTGGATCGGTCCCGGCGGCCATGTCGTGCACTATCCGCTGCGCGCCGGGACGCTGCTCAACTTCGTCGGCATGGGCGAGCGCGCCGACTGGACCGGCGAGGGCTGGAACGTCCGCGGCACCACCGCCGAGGTGCTCAACGATTTTCGCGGCTGGCATCCGGACGTGCACGCGCTCATCCGCAACATCGACGTGCCGTACAAATGGGCGCTGGCGCTGCGTCCGACCATGGACGCCTGGAGCAAGGGCCGCTGCACGCTGTTAGGCGACGCCTGTCACCCCATGGTGCCGCTGTTGGCCCAGGGCGCGGTTATGGCGCTCGAGGACGGCCTCGTCCTGGCGCGCGCCGTCGAAAGATATCCGGCAGATCACGACGTCGCGTTCGCGCGCTACGAAGCGGCGCGCCGCGAGCGCGCCAACAAGGTCGTCGCCGGCTCCGCCGCCATGATCCCGCGCTTTCATAACCGCGCCATGGTCGACGCCGCCGCGGCGCAAGCCCACGTCGCCCACGAATGGCAGGAGGACCGCGTGCGGGAGCGCTACGATTGGCTGTTCACCTACGACGCGACGGCGGCGGCGGTGTAACGACTTCTAATCAGGACAAGCCTCAATCTTTCAGGCCCGTCGCTACCGGTAAACCAAGGAGCTTGCCTGCCTTAAGCAATTTTTTGTCGAGCGTGTAGAACCTTTCGACACTATGATTGCTCGCGATCGCGAGGTGAAGAGCGTCTCCAAGGCGTAATGCGGTCTCGTAGCGCTGCAAATAGCGTCTGCACAGGTCAAAGTCGCCGACATCCGGCAATATAAGCGTGAATGAGCGTACGATATTTATTTCAAATTGAGTATCGAGGTCGATCGCCGCTTGTGGTCCGATGACGCCCATGCGCACGTCTCGGGCAAGGATGTTGGAGAATTCAACGCGGGTCCAATGACTGATCGCGAGGCTTTCGACGCTCTGTCTCCGAAAAAATTGTTCGATGCTGCTGCTGGTCGTCTCCTTGCGAAACAATGGAGCCAAGAAGCTAGTATCGAAATAAAGCATTATCCTTCCTCGTCCCGCATCTCGCGGATGAGGACGTGGCTGGGCTTGCGCCAAGGCGGCATCTTGGCTCGAAGCGACGACAGGTCGGGCAGGGGTTGCTTCGGCGGCGACACGGCGGCTATCCGCGCGGCTGGGCGGCCGTGGCGCGTGATCACAATTTCTTCGCCTGCAGCGACTTTGTCCAAAAGCTCGCTGAGCCGGGTTTTCGCCTCGACAAGTGTGACGGTCAGCATCGCTCGGACATCCAACTGGTCAGAATTATGGTTATATATCGAACTGGCGGGTTTCGCGCCAGTCCATTGATAGAACGGTTTCGCCCGTCGCCTAAATTCACTATAAGCGCCCCAGAACGGCTCAACGATTTAGCACACGAGGAAGCGACATGTATTCAGGCCCCGGCGTGAAAACGAGCCCGGACTTTCCGATCCCCGACACCATGAAGGCCTGGGTGCTGGGCGATCCCGGCAAGCTCAAGCTCACCGAGAAACCGGTACCCGTGCCCAAGCGCGCCGAGGTTCTGGTGCGCATCGACGCCATCGCGATTTGCGCCACCGATCTCGAAATCATCGATCACGGACCGCCGGCATCGATCCAGGGCGGCATGCCGTTCAACAAGAATTTCACGCCCGGCCACGAATACATGGGCACCGTGGTGGCGCTCGGGCCCGGCGTCGACGAATACCGGATCGGCCAGCGCGTCACCGTGGAAATCCATGCCGGCTGCGGGCAGTGCAAGCGCTGCCGCGCGGGCATGTACACGTCCTGCCTGAACTACGGGCTCAACTACGGCGACGTCGACAAGGGCCACCGCGCCAACGGCTTCACCACCGACGGCGGCTTCTGCGAGTACCAGGTCAACAACGTCAACACGCTGGTCGGCATTCCCGACACCATGTCGGATGAAGAGGCGACGCTGGTCGTGACCGCGGGCACGGCGATGTACGGGCTCACCGAGCTTGGCGGTTTGGTCGCCGGCGAGAGCGTCGTCGTCACCGGGCCGGGGCCGATCGGTCTTCTTGGCGTCGCCGTAGCGAAGGCGATGGGTGCGCATCCGGTTATCCTCACCGGCACCCGCGACAACCGGCTCAAGATCGGGCTCGAGCTGGGCGCCGATCACGTCGTCAACGTGCGCAACGAAGACGCCGTCGCGGCCGTGCGCCGGCTCAACGGCGGCCAGGGCGTCGACTACGTGGTCGAATGCTCCGGCGCACCCAATGCGGTGAACGAGGCCATTCGCATGGTCAATCGCGGCGGCAAGGTCTGTCTCGCCGCGTTCCCGCATGCGGAGACGCCGGTCGACGTCGCCCACATCGTGCGCAACAACATCTACCTCTACGGCATCCGCGGCGAGGGCAAGAGCGCGACCCACCGCGCCGAAGCCTTCATGTCGCAGAAGCGCTTCGACGCCACCAAGATCCACACCCACACTTTCGCGCTCGACGATCTGCCGACGGCGATCCGTTATGCCAAGGACCGTGTCGAGGACGCCATCAAGGTCGTGGTGAAGGCGAGGGGCGTCGCCGCGCATCGGGTCGCCGCCGAATGAGCAAAAGCGTTGCGGCGGTGCGCGCCGCGGTGTTTGGCGCGGCGGCACTGAGCGCGGTGCCGGCTGCTGCTCCTGCTGCTGCCGACGACTGGCCGACCCATCAGGTCCGCATCGTCAACACCTTCGCGCCGGGTGGCGCCGCCGATATCCTCGCCCGCATGGCCGCCGACCAGCTGACCAGGGCGCTCGGCCAGCAGTTCTATGTCGAGACCCGTGACGGCGCCGGCGGCGTCATCGGCGTCGACCTGGTCGCGCATTCGCCGCCGGACGGCTACAATTTCGTGATCACGACGCTGTCGCTCACCGCGATCAATCCGCTGATCAATTCCAAGATCGGCTACGATCCGTTCAAGGATCTGAGCCACGTCGCCTATCTGGCTGGATCGCCGATCGTCTTCATCGTCAGCGCCAAAAGCGACGTGAAGACGCTTGCGGATTTCGTCGCCAAGGCCAAGGCGAGCGCCAAGCCGCTGACCTACGGCGTGTCGGGATTTGCCAGCGCCGGCCAGATGGTCACCGAATCCTTTGCCCAGGAAGCCGGGCTGAAGTTTCAGGTGGTGCCCTACAAGGGCGCCGCGCAAAGCCAGCTCGACGTGGTGGCGGGCAATATCGATTTCGCCACGCCGACCGTCACCTCGGCCGCCGCGCAGCTGCAGGGCGGCACCGTGATCGCGCTGGCGCAGACCGGCAGCGCGCGGCTGCCGGATTATCCGAACGTGCCGACGTTCAAGGAGCTCGGCTACAAGCTCGAAGCGACCAACTGGTTCGGGCTTGCCGGCCCGGCCGGCGTGCCGGACGACATCGTCCAAAAGGTCAACCGCGCGATCAATGCCGGCATGGCGCTGCCGGAAAATCAGGACCGCATTCTCAAGCAGGGCATGATAGTCGCGCCGATGGACGCCGACACCTACAAGGCCTTCGTCGCGCACGAGGCGTTGCGCTGGAAGCCGGTGATCCTCCAGGCGGGGCTGAAGATGGAATGATTCTTTTGGCTCTCCCGAAACGGGAAAGGGAGTTTGTCACGTCTTCCTGATCCGAAACGTAATCAGCCTCTTCTCCTTGCGGGTATCTTCCAGCGCGTCGCCGGTCTGATTGAGCAAATTCGGGATGTCGACGCCGGCCAGCGGGTCGGTGCACTCCACGACCAGAATGTCGCCGGATGCCAAGCCGCCGAGCGCCTTTCTGGTGCGCAGTGCCGGCAGCGGGCATTTGAGGCCGCGCAGATTGAGGGTCTTTTCGGTCATGATTTGAGGGTCGTCGAAACCTTCGATCATCCCTATCATATCGGCGATGGTCGAGGATTCCAGCACACAACGCATCACCCGCCTGACGCCGCTTGCCGGCGTGCTCGCGCTCATCGAGGCGCGGGTCGAGCCGATCCCGCCGCGCCTGGTCCGGCCTGTCGCAGTGCAAGGGTTCACACTCGCCGAAGACGTGGCGGCTGGGGAACGTCCACCGCTGGCCATTGCGTTGCGCGACGGCTTTGCCGTGAACGCAGCGGCGATTGCCGAGGCCGGACCTTACGCCCCGGTGGCGCTGACCGCGGCCAAGGCACGCATCGATACCGGCGATCCGATGCCGCGCGGCACTGACGCGGTTTTGCCACTCGATGCGGTGACATGGCGCGGCCAGAGCGCCGAGGTCTTCGGCTCGGTTTTGCCGGGTGACGGTGTCCTGCCAGCCGGCGGCGACGCCACGCCGCAAACGCTGCTGCGGCGCGCTGGTCAACGCCTCCGCGCGATCGATGTTGCGGCGATCTCTGCGGCTCGCATCGATGCTATATCGATCCGCGAGCCGCATATCAGTATCGCTCTTGGCGGCGTAGCAGACCGGATTATCAATGGGGCGCTAGCGATACTGATTCACGGCGTTTTCGAGCTTGGCGCCATGGTGTCGCAGAACCAGATCATGCTCGAAGCCGCGCTTGTCGAGGCAGACTCCGACGCAATTATTGCGGTCGGCGGCACTGGCGGCGGCCGCAGGGATACCGCCGTCCAAAATTTAGCGCGCCTCGGTCAGGTCGAAGTGCACGGCATTGCGATCTCACCCGGCGAAACCGCCGCATTCGGGTTTGTGGGCAAGCGGCCGGTTCTGCTCGTTCCAGGCCGGCTCGACGCTGCCCTGACCGCCTGGCTTTTGATCGGCAGACACCTGGTCGCGAAACTTGCCGGCGGCGCCGCCGAGTTTAACGCCGCGACGCTGCCGCTGAAGCGCAAAGTAACGTCCACCATCGGAATGACGGAACTGATCCCGGTCGCCTGCGCTGACGGCATGGCGGACCCGCTTGGCTCCGGCTATTTGTCTTTGACGGCGCTGACGCGCAGCGATGGATGGATCGTCGTTCCGGCCGACAGCGAAGGATTTCCTGCCGGCACGCCGGTTGCCGTGCAGTCTTGGTTTTAGAAACGCGATGATCCGAAACGCCAAACCAAACCATCCCGCGGATCGAGGCTCCGCCATCCTCGATGCGGTGTGCCGTGCCGCCCGCCAGGAGCAATTCCTCGAAGTGGTCTCCGCCGCGGAGGCGCGCCGGCGCTTCGAAGCGTGCATCGATCGCGCGCCGCTTGGCGGCGAAAGCCTGCCGCTTGCCGCGGCGCTCTCGCGCGTGCTTGCCGCCGACGTGATCGCGCCGGTCGATGCGCCGCCGTTCGACCGCTCCAATGTCGACGGCTTCGCCGTCCGTGCCGCCGACACCGCAGGCGCCGGCGACGGCGCGCCGAAACGCCTCCAGCTCAATGCCGAGGTGATCGCCTGCGGCGTCGAGCCCGCGGTCGAGGTCGCACCGGGCACCGCGACGGCGATCGCCACCGGCGGCGTCATCCCGCGCGGCGCCGACGCCGTGGTGATGATCGAGCACACCGAACTGATCGAGGACGATCTCGCGCCGGCGATCGAACTGCATCGCGCCGCCGCCAGCGGCCAATTCATGTCCTATGCCGGTTCGGACATCGCGCGCGGCGAAACGCTGTTGCGCAAGGGCCTGCGCGTCGGCTCGCGGGAGATCGGCATGCTTGCGGCCTGCGGGTTTGCCGCGGTCGACGTGGTGCGCCGGCCGCGTGTCGCCGTGCTCTCGACCGGCGACGAACTGGTCGAGCCCGGCAAGCCGCTCACGCCGGCCGCCGTCTACGACAGCAACGGCGCCATCATCGCCGCCGCGGTCACCGAGGCCGGCGGCGAGGCCGTGCCGTTCGGCGCGTTCCCCGACGAGGAGGTGACGCTCGAACTGGCCATGCGCACCGCGCTGAATTCCTGCGACATGGTCGTGCTCTCCGGCGGCACCTCGAAGGGTGCCGGCGATCTGTCGCACCGCATCGTGCCGCGGCTCGGCACGCCCGGCATTCTGGTCCACGGCGTGGCGCTCAAGCCGGGCAAGCCGCTGTGCCTTGCCGTCATCGACGACAAGCCGCTCATCGTGCTGCCGGGCTTCCCGACCTCGGCGATCTTCACCTTTCACGCTTTCGTGGCGCCGGTCATCCGCGCCCGGGCCGGCCTGCCGCCGGAGGCCGCGCGCACGGTCGCGGCACGCGTGCCGGTGCGGATTCCTTCGGAGCTCGGCCGCGAAGAATTCGTGCTGGTGTCGCTGGTGGGCGGCGACGACGGCCCGATCGCGTTTCCGACCGGCAAGGGCTCCGGCGCCGTGACCGCGTTCTCCCAAGCCGACGGCTTTCTGGCGATCGACGCGCTGGCTTCGGCGCTGGACGCCGACAGCAAAGCCGAGGTCACGCTGATTGGCGAAGCGGCGCGCGCGCCCGATCTGGTCATCATGGGCAGCCACGACATCGCGCTCGATGTCGTGGTCGGGGCGCTCGCCGAGCGCGGCTTCGTCGCCCGCACCCTTGCGGTCGGCAGCCTGGGCGGCGTAGCGGCGGCGAGCCGCGGCGAATGCGATCTGGCGCCGGTCCACCTCGTCGATCCCGCGACCGGGATCTACAACAAACACCTGCTGGCACCGGGCCTGACGCTAATGCCGGGCTGGCGGCGCATGCAGGGTTTCGTGTTTCGCCCTGGCGACGCGCGGTTCGAGGACGCTACGGCCGGCGCCGCGCTCAAAACCGCGCTCGCCGATCCTGCGATATTGATGGTCAACCGCAATGCCGGCTCGGGCACGCGCGTGCTGGTCGACAGCCTGCTCGGCGGTGCGCGGCCGGCCGGCTATGCCAATCAGCCGCGCTCGCACAATGCGGTCGCCGTTGCCGTCGCCCAGGGCCGCGCCGATTGGGGCGTCGCCATCGCGCCCGTGGCGCGCATGTACGGGCTCGCCTTTCTGCCGATCGCGCCGGAGGACTATGATTTTCTTCTCGTTGAAGCGCGCCGCGGACGACCGGCCGTGCAGGCCTTTTTGGACGTGCTGCGGGACGACGCAACGCGCCAGCGCATTCGCGCCCTGGGCATGGAACCGGCAGGCGAATAATACCCATATTTGTTCGTGGTTCTTATAGGTTAGGTCGTGCCCCGAAGCGGGCTAAACGGAAACCGCATGCGCATCATCGGTCTGGCGGGCTGGAGCGGCTCCGGCAAGACGACACTGGTTACCGGCGTCATTCCGGTGCTGGTCGGCCGCGGCCTGAAGGTCGCCACCGTCAAGCATGCGCACCACGAATTCGACACCGACCAGCCGGGCAAGGATTCCTGGATGCACCGGCAAGCCGGCGCCAGCGAAGTCGCGATCATCTCGAGCCGGCGCTGGGCCATCGTCCATGAACTCGGTCAGGAGCCCGAGCCGTCGCTCCTCGACATCTTGGCCAAGCTCAGCCCGGTCGATCTGGTCATTGTCGAAGGGTTCAAGCGCCATGCCCATCCCAAGCTCGAAGTGTACCGCGCCGTGGTCGGCAAGCCGCTCATCTACCCCGACGACGATTGCGTCGTCGCCATCGCCACCGATGCGCCGCTGCCGCAGGCCCAGGTGCCGGTGGTGATGCTCGACGATCTCGAATTGATCGCCAACGTCTTGACCGCCGAGGCGCTGCCGCGCGACCGGATCGGCAACCCCGGTGACATGCCGCTGGAGCCCGACTGATGGCGCAGCTGCGCGACGATTGCTTCGCCTTCAACGGCCCGCTGCTGCCGGTCGCCGACGCCGAGCGCCTGATCGCCGAACGGGTCACGCCGGTCGGCGAGCGGGAAACCGTGTCGCTGCGCGAAGCCGCCGGGCGCGTTCTGGCCGACGATATCGTCGCTCCCGTCAATGTGCCGCCGTTCGATAATTCCGCGGTCGATGGCTATGCGGTGCGCGCCGAGGATCTCGATGCCGCGGGCGAGAGCCGACTTGTCATCGTCGATCGGGTCGCCGCCGGTCATGCCGCGGCGCATGCCGTTGCCGCCGGCCAGGCGATCCGCATCTTCACCGGCGCTCCGATGCCGGCCGGCGCCGACACCGTCTTCATGCAGGAAGATTGCCGCGTCGAGGGCGATGCCGTCGTGGTGCCGCCGGGCCTGCAGCGCGGCGCCAACCGCCGTCTTGGCGGCGAGGATATTCGCGCCGGCGCGGTCGCGCTGCCGGCCGGCCGCCGCCTCGCGGTCCAGCACGTGGCGCTGGCGGCGGCGCTCGGCCTCACCAGGCTCGACGTGCGCCGGCGCGTGCGCGTGGCGCTGTTCTCGACCGGCGATGAGATCGTCGAGCCGGGAGCGCGGCTGTCCGGCGCCGCGCTCTATGATTCCAACCGCTACCTGCTGGCCGGGCTCATGGCGCGGTTCGGCGCCGACGTGACCGACCTCGGCATTCTCAGCGACGATCCGCGACAGCTTGCCGCCGCGATCGGCGCCGCCGCGAACAATCACGACCTGGTGCTGACGTCGGGCGGCGTCTCGACCGGCGAGGCCGACTATGTGCGGACTGCGATCGAAAGCGTCGGCCGCATCGTGTTCTGGCGCATCGCCATCAAACCCGGCCGTCCGGTGGCGATGGGCGTGATCCCCGGATCGAAGCGCGGCGACGGTGCGGCATTCGTCGGCCTGCCGGGCAATCCGGTCGCCGTGTTCGTCACCTTCGTGCGGCTGGTGCGGCCGCTGCTGCTGCGGCTCGCCGGCGCGCTGCCCGAGCCGCTGATCGCGATGCCGGCCCGCGCGGCGTTCTCCTACAAGAAACGCAAGGGCCGGCGCGAATATGTGCGCGTGGCGCTGCGTCCGGGGGCCGACGGCATCATCGAGGCGGTCAAGCATGCCCAGGACGGCGCCGGTGTCATCACGTCGCTGACCGAGACCGACGGCCTGGCCGAGCTCGGCGAGGACGTGACCACGGTCGAGCCGGGTTCGATCGTCGGGTTTTTGTCCTACGCCGCGCTGGTGGGATGACTTTATGTCAGTTGCGCCGCGATGGCCGCGGCGCGCGCGGCGTCCTCGGGCGTGTTGACGTTGAAGAACGGATCGATCGGCTGGTCGGGCCATGCGGCGATGGCGACGCCATGGCGCGCCGTCCACAGCTCGATCTTGTGCAAGCCTTCGTCGGTCAGCGCGCGTCGCAAATCGTCGCGCAACCGCACCGGCCAAAGCCCGACGACCGGGTGCCGCCATGCGCCGGACCGCGCGCAGGCGAGCGGCATGCCGGCGGTGACGCGCGCCTCATGCAGCCGCGCCACCAGATCGTTGGGCAGGAACGGGCAGTCGCCCGGCACGCTGGCAAGCCACGCCGCGTCCGGCGCGTTGGCCGCGGCCCAGTCAAGGCCGGCGACAATGCCGGCGAGCGGGCCGGCAAAATCCGGCACGGTGTCGGCGATCACCGGCAGTCCGGTATCGGCGAAGCGGGCCGGATCGCCGTTGGCGTTGATGACGAGGCGGCTGCATTGCGGGGCGAGACAGGCGACGACCCGCTGCAGGATGGTGGCGTCGCCGATGCGCAGGCGGAGCTTGTCGCCGCCGCCCATGCGGCGCGCCAGGCCGCCGGCGAGGATCAGACCGAGGGTCTTCTTCTTCTCTGGTGTCATCGCCCGGTTTGACCGCGCGATCCAGTCGCCACTGTGGTCGCGGTGGATACTGGATGTTCCGCCCTGGCAGTGCATGACAAGGCGTAAAATCTAATCGTCATGCACCGCGGCCTTGCGGCGGTGGCGGGCGCTCTCCTCCTCGACAAAGGCGAGGTTCTGATCGAACACGATGCGGTGTTCGCCGGCGAGCGCGATGAAGCGCTTGCCGCGGGCGCGGCCGATCAGCGTCAAGTTGGCCTTGCGCGCCAGCTCGACGCCCCAGGCGGTGAAGCCGGAGCGCGAGATCAGGATCGGAATGCCCATGCGCACGGTCTTGATCACCATTTCCGATGTCAGCCGGCCGGTGGTGTAGAAAATCTTATCGGCCGCGCCGACGCGGTGCTTGAACATCCAGCCGGCGATCTTGTCGACGGCGTTGTGGCGGCCGACGTCTTCCATATAGACCAGCGGCCGGTCCTCGATCGCCAGCACGCAGCCGTGAATGGCGCCGGCCTCCAGGTACAGCGACGGCGTGGTATTGATCTTGTGGGCGAGCGTATAGAGCCAGGAGGTGCGCAATTCCGCCTCCGGCAGCGTGATGGTCTCCAGCGCTTCCATCAAGTCACCGAACACGGTGCCTTGGGCGCAGCCCGAGGTCTGCACGCGCTTCTTGAGCTTCTTTTCGTAGTTGGTCTTGCGCTTGGTGCGCACCACGACGACCGACAGCTCGTCGTCGTAATCGATGCCGGTGACGACGTCGTCGGCCTTGAGCATGTTCTGGTTGAGGAGGTACCCCAGCGCGAGATATTCGGGATGGTCGTTGATGGTCATGGCGGTGACGATCTCCTGCGCATTGAGGAAGATCGTCAGCGCACGCTCGACCGTGACCGACGTCTCGATCGCGGCGCCGGACTGATCGACGCCGGTGACGCGCTCGGTCAGCCGCGGATCGAGCGGATCGGGGCGGACCAGATAGTCGTCGCCGGGCAAGGCCATGACCGTAATGTAGGGCACGGCCGGCGCTCAAGGAAGTCGCTGGCGAAGCCTGCACTCCGCGGCCCCGGAGACCGGACACCCGAACGCCGAAAACAGAGAGGCCCGGCGCGAGCCGGGCCTCCACTGAAATCGCTTATGGTAATGCGCCGCGTTTGGCCGCAATCAGCCGTGCAGGCCGCCAAACACCCAGATCAGCAGTATGATCGGCAGGGGAATTCCGAGGAGCCAAAGCAATAAACCACGTCCCATGACATCCTCCTTGCATCGTCTCGGTCCGAAGTGCCATGACAACGGTCCGGCGCCGCAAAAGTTCCATTCGGGCTCGGTGTCCTCGAGGCTCGCCGGCCGGGCCGACGGTCTTCCGAGTCGGCGCGGGGCGCGCGGGTTGTCGCGCGAACCGCTCTCGCTATATTGCGTACTTTCGCGTGCCCGGAGGGGTGGCCGAGTGGCTGAAGGCGCTCGCTTGGAAAGCGTGTATACGGGAAACCGTATCGTGGGTTCGAATCCCACCCCCTCCGCCAGAACGCCATTCGCCACCGTTCGTGGACGTTCAGAAACCCCCATAGATATTGACTTTCTCACCCTTACCGCTTTTGTTCTTATTCGCTGACATTCGCCTCCACCCATACCAGAAGTATGGGTCAGGGGATGGGTGAGGCGTCCAATGATTCATGAGCCCAACAGATGCCGAAAAGCGTCAATCGGTTATCCGCAATCGAGGTTGCTAATATCGAGACGCCTGGTCTGCACGCGGATGGCGCCGGGCTTTACTTGCAAGTCACCGAGAGCGGCAGCCGGTCCTGGGTTTTCCGGTTCAAAGCTCACGGTAGGACCCGCGATATGGGGCTGGGGCCACTCAATACAGTTGGCCTCGCTAAGGCGCGGACAATGGCAGCAGAGTGTCGCCGTCAGAGGTTGGAAGGAATCGATCCCATCGAGGCTCGAAAGTTGGTACGTGCGCAGGTCCAGCTTGATGCCGCTCGGTCGATCACGTTTGATGATTGCCGGGATAAATTTATCGATGCCCACAAGGTCGCTTGGGCAAACGACAAGCACCGCAAGCAATGGGCGAGCACCCTCCAGACCTATGTCACACCTGTGTTCGGAACGCTGCCAGTGCAGAGTGTCGATGTCACTCTGGTGACCAAGGTCCTCGAACCTATTTGGGCAATCAAGCCCGAGACCGCAGGTCGCATTCGAGGGCGAATCGAGCGAATTTTAGATTGGGCGAAGGCACGTGGGTTTCGCCAAGGCGAAAATCCTGCGCGATGGCGTGGCCACTTGGATACCTTGCTCGCACCTCGTGCAAAGGTTAGGCGTGTCAAGCATCATGCAGCGTTGCCATATACGGAGCTGGCGTGTTTTCTGGCAAAGATTCGCGAACGAGAAGCCACCGCTGCACGTGCACTTGAATTTGCGATTCTAACGGTGGCTCGAACAGGAGAGGTGCTTGGAGCGCGGTGGGATGAATTCGAATTCGAGGACAAAATTTGGACAGTTCCGGCAAATCGCATGAAGGCGGGACGGGAGCATCGAGTTCCGCTATCGACATCCGCGCTGGCCATTGTAAAGCAGCTGAAAGAAGTCCGGCAAAATGACTTTGTCTTTCCGGGAGAACGGCCAAGCAGGCCGCTGTCAAATATGTCGATGCTGATGATGCTGCGCCGCGTCGGCCGCAAAGATCTGACGGTTCATGGCTTTAGATCGACATTTCGAGACTGGGCGGCCGAGCAGACAAATTTCCCTGGTGAAGTGGCCGAGGCAGCGTTGGCGCACGTCGTTGCCGACCGGACTGAAGCGGCCTATCGCCGTGGCGATCTCTTTGAGAAGCGCCGCCGTTTGATGGCGGCATGGGCTACTTACTGCGAGCGTGAGCCGACGATGGGTAGCACAATCGTTTCAATCAAACGTGCGAAGTTGTCGTGAAATTCTGGCTTGAACGAACGCAGACGAAGTTCCGTGGGACGAAGGTGTCCATATGACAAGCTCATCAATTCCAAGCTTTCCATCTTTTGTTCGAAATGCGGTCCGCGAGAAGGCGACAGAACTGTGGCTGAGGCTGCCAACTGAGAAAGATCCCGCCCAAGCACAGAGGGTTCTTGAGCAGTTGATCACAAATCCAAGAATGAAGTTTGTTTGGGGCGAGCTATTCAGAGGAAGCCGTGGCAAAAACGGTGAATTTTTCAACCCAGCATGCCTAACAAACGCATCGAAGGCAGCGGCCTTTCGCAAAAAGGCTCAAGAGCTTCGTGATGCAGGTGGCGAAAAAAATGTTGAAGACGCTAAGTTCTTAGATTTTGAAGCTACACTGATTGAACGCTTACCCGAAGTGCGAGGGTCGCCGGATTGGAGCGAGCAAGACTATGCGGCCCAGTTGTTCCTCGCCCGTGCCTATCACATCGCTCTCAACTGCGAACCGGAAATGCTTTCAGACCTGCAGAGCAAAAGCAGCAAACTGCGGGAAATTTCCGAACGGCTACGAGAGTTGGCCCGTGAGTTAAAGTCTATGGGCGAGTATGTCTTCCCTTACTATGCCAACAAACTAGAGCAAGTTGCCGATGACTGCGAGGATGATGCTAAAGTTATAACCCCCAATTTGATCAACTCGCCTTGGCTCATCATCCGCGAGCGGGGAGACCTTCGAATAAGAACAATGGTAGCAAAACTGGCATATTGCACACATCATTTGTTTTTAAAGATTCTACCTAGCACCATCGCCCACGTAGCGAACGTCATTCGGGATTGCGAACAGGAAGACGACGAGCGTAAGGCTAAGCCACTGACGCGTGATATCGTTAGACAGATACTTGGAGAGCACGACCTAACAATTCGTCCTACTTTTGGCCCACTAATTTATCCAATGTTTGAAGCGCACGACAGCAAAGTGCAAAGAATCTTTAGGAATAGGCAGTCGAGAATAATTTGACTGCTTTGATCGGAACTGACGGCCCAACAGTGGCTCGTCTTGGAAACGTCAATTTGACCACGATAGGGTGCTAACGCGAGCGCCGGTCAGCCGCTTAGCCACCGAATCCAAGCCCTCCTGTTCTGAGTCTATATCCAACCATCGGAAGCGTCCGAGAGCGGAAGGTTGGACATGGCATCGCACAATTCTAATCGCGCGGAGGATAACCCGGCGACCATTGCGGCTCGCGGCGACAATGCCGCAGCGCCTACACCATTCTTCCCCCGCGCGTTCTCGATCCCCGAGTTCTGCCGTCGGTACGGAATTGGCCGAACCAATGCTTATCAAGAAATCGCCGCCGGTCGGCTGCGCGCGTTGAAAGCTGGCCGCCGCACGCTGATCACCCACGAAGCCGCCGAAGCTTGGCTGGCCGCGCTTCCGGAATTGAACAAGCCAGGTCGAAAGATCAAAGGAGAGCAAAGCTGACAGTCGCTGGTCAGGGCTGTGCTGCCGCTTCATAGCGGCCTGGAGAACACCGTTACGTCCGATCTGATCGAGTCGCCCGGCCGCGCTGGGCAGCTAACGGACGAGGTGTGCCAATCGCGCAAGACGCTGGCGACGCGCTTGGTCGGATCAACACGCACCAGCACCAACACAGGAGAATTGAAAATGGCAAAAAAAGGTTCGGGCCTCGGTGCGAAGAGCCCGGGTAATGAAGACCGGGGTGACTTAGGCAAGAAGAAGAAGGCAGTCAATGACAGCGCCAAGCCTCCGGTCGTACCCGGGTCGCGTGAAGGGACGAGCAAAGCCGGATTCAATTTGAAGTGGCCGGCACGCCGCGGGCTGCCCCTAGCGGTGCGTGCCCAGGAGGGCAAATCTTCCCCGGGGACAAACGCCGCTCCCCGCAGAGGCGTGCTCCCTTCGCCAGTGAACCTTGTCCGCCACATCACGCCGCGTTGGCCGCGAGGCATCGCACGCGAGGGTGTGCAAGCAGGCGAGCAATCGAACGCCGCGGAGGCATTGAACGTCAAGCGGGACTCGCCGCTTGGGCCGGCTGCAATCAGGAAAATTGTTCGGATCGACAAGGATCCCCGCCTGCAGGCACCGGGAGTGCAACAACTTCTGCCGCCATACTATACGACGGTGTACGAGATCACCTTGCTTAATGACGACGAACTCAACCGAGCGGTCGCTGAGAAAATCATCCATCCAGACATGAGCCGCGCCCAATTACGGAATTGGCGGCGCAAATCACGCGTTGAAATGCCAAACGTAGCCGCTACCCCGAAAGAGGCTGTCAGCGGGGGGCGACAATGAAGTCTTCCGAGTACAAAAAGCTTGCCCTCCGCTACGCCGGTCTTGGCTTGTTGGTTGTGCCAATGCACACGATCAAGGATGGAAAGTGCTCCTGCAAGGACGGGGATGCTTGCTCGCGCCCAGGTAAACACCCGCGCACGGCACATGGCGTCAAGGACGCGACTACCAGCAAGACGCAGATCAAGTCGTGGTGGGAACGGTGGTCTCGCGCCAACGTGGGCATCGCCGCCGGACCTGAGTCGGGCATCCTGGTGCTGGACATCGATCCACGGAACGGCGGAACCGAAACGGTCACAAAGCTGGAAATGGAGCTAGGCCCGCTTCCTCAAACCGTCACTGCTTCCACCGGCGGCGGTGGGCAGCACCGAATTCTCGCATACCCGACCTTCCCTGTACGCAAAGACAACGCGGGCAAACTGTTCGGTAGCGGCATCGACGTGCTGTCGGAGGGGTGCATTATGGTCGCACCACCGAGTTGGCACGCTTCGGGCAAGCGGTATCGGTGGGAAGAGGGGAGGTCGTTTGGCGATCTCAAACCAGCTCCCCTGCCGGAACGGTGGTTGAGCCGATTGCGTGGGGATACGACGACCACTGCGCAACCCAAAGCCGACAACGCATCGGCACAACCGGCAGGACTTGTTCCCGAAGGTCAGCGTAATTCGCACCTCACCAGTCTCGCCGGCACGCTACAGCGCAATGATGCGGCACCCGAGACCATCACCGCTGCACTGATGGCGGAAAATGCGGCAATGTGCTCTCCGCCCCTCGACAGCTCCGAGGTCGAGAAAATTGTCGCGAGCGTAACGACATATCCAGCCGCGCCGCTTGGTGATAGTGGCGACGCCGCCGAAGGTCTGATGCAGCTAGTCCTTGCTCAGTACTTTAATGGTGGCAAGCACCTGATGTTCTCTATCGACGGCCGGTTTTGGCATTACGACATGCGCGTATGGCGCGAAGTCCATGAACAGTGGCTGTCCGGAAAGGTCCTTGAAACGATTCAGGGTAACCCGGTCAAAAATCAGAAGACCGCTGCGCTGCTGGGCCAAGTCATCACCTTGCTGAAGGCGAAGCTAGCAGCGAAGGATGATCTGTTGAGCTTCCAAGCGAATCCCCCTCCAGTGATCAACTGCTCCAATGGGGAACTCTGGATCGCGGAAGATGGCAGCGTCGAGCTGCGGCCTCACCGGCCCGAATCCTACCTGCGGCACTGCCTGGATGTGTCATATGACCAGAACGCCTCGTGCCCGGAATACGATAAGGCTGTGCGCGAGATTTTTAGCAAAGTTGAAAAGCCCGAATGGATGGTGCGACATTGGAACGAACTCGTGGGTTACATTGTCCAGCCGCGCCGCAACATCCCCAGCATCGTGATTCTTCTTGGGGACGGTAGCAACGGCAAGACCGTTCTCATAGGCACCGTGACCCGTTTGCTCGGTGATCAGCTCGTCCATGCCCAACGAGTTGAGGATCTCGACAAGAATCGCTTCACGCTTGGTAGCCTCTTTGGAAAGTACCTGTTCGTGGACGACGACGTTAAGGCGGGAGCGCGGTTGCCGGATGGCATGCTAAAGACCATCAGCGAGGCGAAGGTGGTCAGTGCTGAATTAAAGTTCAAGCCGTCGTTTAACTTTGTTGTAAGAACTGTGCCGGTCTTGCTTTGCAACAACATTCCCTCTTTGGCCGATCTATCCCACGGGATGCTCCGGCGGCTGATGGTGATTCCATTTGAACGGCGGTTCACCGACAAGGATAAGGATCCCTACCTCTTTGAGCGCATCTGGGCCCAAGAGCTACCCGGCGTCCTCAACCAGGCCCTCGCCGGTTACAAGCGGCTGATTACACGAGGCGCCACGTTCAAGCGCCCTGCGGCGGTGATCGAGGCCACTGAACGTTGGCTCCAGCAGGCGAACCCGCTTCCGGCGTTCATCGAGACCCGTTGCAGCAAGAAAGCTGACGGCCATTGCCTAGTGCAAGACTTTTACGTTGCCTACGCCAATTGGACACTGGAAATGGGTTATACGTTGACCCAGACCAAACCGGTCGTAACCCGAAACTTGAAGCATCTTGGCCACGGAACCCAGCATTTCAGAACAGGAACGGCGGTCCTTGGTCTGGTCTTGGCTGACCGCAACAACGATTAAGTCGATGGGCCTTGGACCATTTTCACAAGATGTCATTGTTGTTGATCACTAAGATAAGAATGCCATCTGGAAAAGTGACGAAAGTGACGCGATTCTGAAGTACTATCTTCTTCTTATCTTTCTTAATTGCTTCAAAAAATAAGTATGAAATTGCCGTCACTTTCGTCACGATCAACACAAACACACACGTGGCCAGGGGTGGCGCGAGCGATGCGCTATAGGCGCCATGCCGGTGAATACCCCGAAGGTGGATCCTCAACTAGCCCCTGGGGATCGCCTTTCCGAGTTAGAAGGTCAAATTCGGTGGAAGTCGGACCTCGATATATGCCGCGACGGCAACTTGCCTCGGGTCGCTCTTAGCACCAGGCGTTTCGTAGGCATCCTTGAAATCCAGGTGGATAGCCAGCGTGACGGGCCGATATTCCGTCATAGCGTCGTAGTCAGGAACCAGGTCCATATCGAACCGCTCATAGACAGAGCGATGCATAGTTGTGTCGCTATATTCGCTATTGTCCATTTTCGGTAGTTCGCGGGCGCCGTAGGTCCACGTGATGCCAAGGAGGTTCGGGACAGTGCCGAAGCCAGATTTGACCTCATCGTGTTGGATCCCCGCTGAATCTGGGTGCAGGCGTAGTACACTTCGGTCGTACTTTATCCCATGGGGAATTGTGTAGGCGCCGGCAAGCATCCACTTTAGGGTAGTGTCGGAGAGACGGGATTCGTTTTCTGGGTAGCCACCGCCGACGTCGGCGTGGTTTCCGGCGAACCATACCTGCTCGAAGGTCAGGTTATTAAATTCGTCACGAGAAGGGCGCCCGTCGGGAACGCCCCACTTAACGCGCGCGAAATCCTTTCTGTTCTCATTGATTGAAATGGCGTGTTTGGCGTAGGGAATATTAAAATTCAGATCAGTGTCGTAAAATGTTTGTTTCCATTCGGTATTGAAATGAAATGTCCAAAGCTGTTCTTGGGGGGAATAACCTGGAACCTTGAAATCAAATGTTACGTGCGTGGAAATGTAGCTGAAGAATGCGATTGCAGCGGGTATTGCAACAAGGATGAAGAAGACAGGTCTGAAATTGAGGAAAGTGAGATAGAGGCCGACAAGCGGTAGATTGGGTAGCAGCGAAATGAGCCAAGCAACGACGGCGGCAGCGCCGGTGTACAAGATCCCAAGTGTGACACCTTGTGCGAGGCTTCCCAAAGCGGCGACGGTATCGAATACGCCGACAAAATAGGGATAGTTATTCGGATGGATGGGGTGTTGTGGGTCGAAGGATGCGCAATCCATCCGAAAGCGTATTGCGAGTTTATCGCGCGTTTGGAGTAGGAATTTTTGGCGGGCAGTGGCTTCATTCTCCTTGCGAGAGGCGGTGAATTGGTACACGTGCTTGACAGCATATTTGGCCAGTGCCTTTGACCCGGCCGTATCAAGCAGAAGCTTGCCGCCATCCAAGCGTCGAGTTGGAATTCCGCAAAGAGCCACTACCGCCGCGACACATCGGACAGTGTAGGCACCACGACTGAAGCCGAAGAAGAAGATTCTGTCGTCAGGCTTCGCAAGCCTGATAATTGCTGCATAGCAATCAATGATATTTTTGGTGATGCCCAGGCCCGTAGCCTGGCTAACCTTTCTGTATATCCAGCGTGCAAGTCGCCCGAGTAAAAACCCGCCCTCACCGCGAGAGCCGAGTCCTGGATCATAAAAGGCAGCCTGCTCGCCAGGATCGATACACGAATTCGGGGCCGACGCGGGTTGCGCGATAAAGTTTGTAAACATTGGTACGGTCTTCATCAAACTCATAGCCACCGACCTGGCCGGTACCATCTGAGAAAATCAGTATATTCCTGGCCATCGCCGCCTCCTTTTTCGGCCGCACTGACTATAAAAATGTGACCACAAAATACGAGTTGTGCAATGGGCGAAAATTAAACTCACGCCTGGCGTACTAACCTGAATAGAATGGTCGTCGTTCTAATGTACAAAAAAATTGTAGCTGAGCATGAGAGAACCCATACAATAGTAAACCAAGTCTGTGGGTGACTTTCAGGGAGAAAAAACCCAATCAGTGAAATCACCAGCAAGAGAACTCCTGCTGCCAACGATTTAAACAGGTATCGAAATAATATTTCGTTGTAACCGCTTGCTTTCAACCGCTTGAAAACGTCAGAACTGCTGATGCTAAGAACGATAGCTTTTGCGGTACCTAAGAATCCCACTAGAACCACAGAGACAGTTCCGGATGCGGCCATTAGACCGTCAACAGTTTTAGGAAACATCCCTCCGAAAACAAACCACCAAATGGCGAGAACCAGCAATGCCCCAAAATATGGCCAGCAGCGTTCAAATTTTAGGGCAGTCATGGCTGCCCACCGTGTAGAGAACCGTCGTCCAGCCAAGTATGCAGCTGGCCAGAAAGAGCATTCCAGCGATCATCGCGAGAATAACGCCGCCCGCGACCAAGCTCAATCGAAGCCTCAGTTGAAAGCCTTTCTTCTACTAAATCAACATTTTCAAATCGTTTATCTCCGGGGGAGGGCTTCCCACGGACGAAGCCACGTTTGACGTCACCACCTAGCCGACGAAGCTGATCTATGATGCCGAATGCTCCATCGCGACCAAGCGCGCCGCCGCGACCGGGCGCGGCCTTGATATGCATTGAAAGTGTTTCGGCCCCCTCTGGAAGAGGGGCCCTTAATATCTCAGCAAGACTGCGACCGGCTTGAAGGTCGCCGGGATTTACGCCAGGAAGCGCAATTGTAAAATCTATTTCGTGGATTATTCCAAACTTCTGCAACCTCGCATATGCGTCATGCTTTAGAAAGGCGCCGAATGTAAACCCGCATCTTTCTTCGTCTGGCTCATCTGGTCTAGCGGCGGCTCTTAGGCCGCCAAGGCCAAGATCGTACATATAGAGATATTCTTCGATTGACTCAGCGCGTGGCCCATAATGATTGTATTGAATAGCAGCGAGCCCCGAGTTTACATCATAGGCAATCCCGGTATCTTCGCCGAAGTTCTGACCCGCTCTTAACGGAATTTCTTGCAAGGCCTCATTGAGGCCCATACGGCCCGGCCCGTGACCACCCCGTTCACGAGCAAAATCCATTAGAAGAAAACCGCCTCTTCTTCCGCGCTCCTCAAGGCGGATTTTACTGCCACCGATAACGCGGTGTTCGAGCTCCAACCGATGGAGCCGATCAATAATAGCCTCCAGCGTACGGGGCCCTTTTTGGATTATTCGGTATGCAAATATTTTCAACGTATCCCCCTTAACTCAACTACATCCAATAGTAGTCGAGCCGGCGGGAGTGCACTCGTCAAGGTTGCACGAGCATCCGATTTCCACAAACGTTAGAGACCACGGCCGCGAGCGAAATGACTACACATATCGGGAACATAGTCAAACCCCTCCAATTGTCACCGCCGCCGAGACTTCAATCAGATGGCGATTACGTAGGATAGTGGGAAGCCTATCCCACGCCTGCGTGATGGGCTGGCGACAGTTCATGGCCTCTGGCCGATCTGGATTTCTATTACGTTGATCTTGGGAATGACATTCGGCGGAATCAGCTCAGCTCTCGCCTCGACCCCTTCTTTCACCAAGGCGGCGGCGAATGTCTTTGACACCGGCTCGAATTGCGCTGCGTGTTCTGTGGAATATCCAAATCTGATGCCTTTTAGGCCCGACAGAGACGCGACAAGAGCATCTGTGTCGGCACTGCTATCCAAGCCGCCCTTCCAATTACAAAGCTTGAAAATCTGGTCGAACTCATTGCGAAGTAGCAATTCATCCAGCGTGACAGCCGTGATTTGGAGCGGCTGCGGTCCAAATGGACATACAGCTTCGGCAACTCTTTTGACGGCCTCTGGCGATAGGTTTCGCGGCGTAGTCAATCGGATAATCTCAACCTGTTGTTTTTGGCTAATTCCCTCGTCGAAAACAAATAGCGCAATAGTACAGGCCGCTTCTATTGCTACGCCTCCCACAACAAGCCAATTGGCTATCTTGTGGACCGATGGAGAATATTTTGGCTTCTCCAATAATATGCCGCCCGCAACTGCAAAGCTGGACAAAACGCTTACTGATAGCAGCCAAAAGTGGGGCCAAAACGGCTCCAACCCACCTGAGATAAACGCACTCACATATGTCAGCATAGCGGCAGTGCTGAGTTGGTTGTTTATTGCGATTCTTGCATTTATTAAGCTTGGAGTTGCCCTTTATGCATTTTGGCGCGCATGGCATCTACAAGGGCGGCAAAGAAAAAAAGTGCAGCTCTAGTTGTTCCTCTATCGGTTCGTCGGCCTCGTTTCCGTCCTTATTGCCGCAGCGTGGGCAGGCCACGTTTTATGGCCCAGCGGCGGGCGATCAGGTGGCGGAAGCACACCTCATCGTCACCAATCGGGAAACGCTCCTCAAACTGGCGCGCGGTCATCTGCGGGACTGGTTTCGGACGCTTTTGCTATGACGTTCTACCCTTGAGCCTTAGCGTAGGGAGATATTGCCATGGCTAACGCGTAATCGTCATCAGATTGTTCCAAACTCTAATTGTGGCAAAACGGTCTTTTGAGACTGCGAATTTTGCGGTCACTAATTTTAATGACGATAACTCGTGCGTTCAGAGTCGCACGAGTAGTCACTGTGCCAAAAGCGAATAATCACCATGAAAATCCCAATGGACACCATTCTCCAAGACATTGCCCAACAAGCCTATGAATCCACTCGCCTCGGGCGTATGGGCGATCTTACGGCGCGCGACCCCGCTTTTGCCGAGGTGCTGGCAGAACTCGAAATCGCCGGTGACGCGATGCGGTACCTGGATCGTAAGGGCCGGATTGCCTGGAAGGCGACGCGGAAACTGCGGGATTATCTGGAGGATCTCGAAACCGACGCAATGCTCGAAGCCCAGGAAGAGGACGCATAAATCGTGCTCGATCGTCCTTTTGTTCCAATCCGGTCTTCGATGGAAGCCCTCTTAGCTACCTTGGATCGAATACAGGGCGAATGGGAGCATTATCAATCAAGTCGGAATCGAGACGGAATTTACGGTTATCTCAATGCGGTTTTTGAGCTAGTGGCGTGGTGGGAACACGAGCGGAAAGCGGTTGATTACGCGCGGGTGATCCTGTGGCTGCGCCATCGCTTGGTCCAGGAAAAGCCTGAACCGTTTTCGGCCGTGATCCTCTGCACTGCGGATCGCCAGAAAGTGGATTACCGGACGCGCAGTAAATGGTCCCGTGTGCTCCGGTACGCGGCTGAATATAAGGGTCTGGGGGAGCCGCTGGGCACATTTGTCAAGCGCAAGGGCGGTATCAACAAATGTGCTGCGAGGTTTGCCCGTCGGCTTGGGCGAGCGGCTTCGTAAAGGCGCGATACTGATCCTGTAAAATAGCGACGTGAGAATTGTTTCTCATGTTCCGAAAACGTTTACGGGATGATTGCGACGAGTAACGGTCTGGAATCGGCTTTCCCCAATTACTCATCCTAGATCAAGCCCCGCGCTTTTTGTCGTGGAAGTCAGGGCATTGGCGTCAACTCGCAGCCTGTCGCGACAAAATTATGTGAGCTGCGGCGGGTGCTCAGAGGTGGGTGCAGGCGCGTCGTCTGCTCGGTACGACAGGCCCCGGCGGGGACAAGCCAAACCTCCTTGCAAAGTGGAGGCCGTTCATGTCCCACCGCGTCGTTTTACGGCCCCGCGGCAATTAAGTCGCTCGGGGAAAAGCGGACGTTGAACTAGACGCGCAGAGCCAATTTTATGAGTACATTGCCTATGTCAGGCGGCGACCCGCACAAGACCGCCGCGCCGCAACAGCAGCGCGCCCATCGCCGCGATCCAGAGCGGAAAGGGATAAGCGGTGACGCGCTCCATGCCGCCAACCCCCAGTCCCAGATACTCGCGCGCCCCCAGAAAGGCGAAGCCAAAAAGCCCGATCAGACCGGCGTAGAGCGTCAACCCGCCCATTAGGCGTGTTTCGCGCCGCCAGCAGAGCATCGCAACACCCATGAGCGCCATCGCGGCATTTGTGCAAAATAGATTTTCCACCGCGCCCAAATAATGGATCGACGCCATCGTGTCCTCGGGCGCCAGTCCGACGACAAAAACTCCCAGTCCCGACACCCCCGTCAGAAGCAGCGCGCCCGCCCACAGCCTGCCCGTCGGAAACATCGGCCCGACGCAAAGCGCGCCGGCGACGATCAATAGGCCCTGCAGAACAAATGACGTGTTCATCACCGCATGCAGCGGCGAGCATAAGGCGCCAGTCTGGCCGTTGAGTCCCGCTGCCGCGCTGCCGCAGCTGACCGCCCCAAGGTCGCTGATATAGTTTTCGCTAAGGCTGTACGGCCCGCGCCAACCCATGATGGAAATCGCCTCGCCGGCAAAATACTGGAGGCATAGAAACCAGAAAACTGCGCCCAATTGTGCTTTTTTCATCGCTACCGTCGTCGTCCCGGCCCGATTTGGGCGCGCCGATTGGTCGCGTCCGTGTCCGTTATCAGGGGCCTAGCCGCCGCGCCGACTTAGCGCAGTCGAGGCAGAATTTGACCCAATGCGGACATTAGCAGGTCCGAAGTGTGGCTCAGCGCCGCCAAAAGGGATGAGCGACTACCCTATGGATTGTGTCAGTCAGGGGTGCCACAATCGTGGCTGTGGATGCCGCCTGTTAAACGACAGCTGCCCAAGCGCACGCGATTTTTAGCCAAGAACATTTTTAGTCAAGAAGCCGAACCCTCGCCTTTGCGCTTGCACCGGCTCCGTTTGAGCTGACGTCACTGCATTTGACCTTGGAAACTGCAAGAGCAGGAGTGCGTCGTGACGAGAACACCATCATCGATGATTTTAATCATTGCGGTCCTCGCCGTTTTTGGCGGCATGGCCATTGCCGCGCAGGACAAGTACACGCTGAAATTGGGCAAGCTCGCGTTCTCTGATTTCAGGGGATACGAAAACTGGGAGGATGTCGCAGTCAGCCAGACCGAAAAGCAGTTGAAAGTGATCGTTGCGAATGACGTGATGATGAAGGCGTATAGGCAAGGCCTTCCCGCCGATGGTAAGATTTTTCCTGAGGGGTCCAAGATTGTGAAAATCGAGTGGTCCTTCAAAAAGAACCCTGTGTCCCCATATTTCGTGCAGGTGCCGGACACACTGGCCGCTGTTGACGTGATCGAAAAGGATTCCAAGAGATTCCCGGATACGCACGGATGGGCATACGCCAATTTCATCTATGATGCCGCGTCTGACACTTTTGCGCCTGAGGGGACTGAGCCCAATTGCGGCTACGCGTGTCACACGACGGTAGCGGCGAAAGATTACATCTTCACGCAATACCCCAGGCGGTAAACGGGTTGACGGTTTGATCGACTAGCTGTG
>CAVOUR010000005.1:0-221292 GCA_963699665.1 uncultured Alphaproteobacteria bacterium | reverse complement strand
GAGCCGCGATAGCCGCGCGCGAGCAGATACAACTCCGCGGAATCGCTGCGACTGGCCGGCGGCTTGACGTGCCTGACGGCCTCGAACTCGCGTTTGAGCTCGGCCAGCAGCGTCGCCTCGGTGCCGCCTTGCAGCACTTTGCACAGGAACGCGCCGCCGGGCGCCAGCACCTCGCGCGCGAAGGCCGTCGCGGCCTCGGCGAGCGCCATGATGCGCAGGTGGTCGGTCTGGCGGTGGCCGGTGGCATTGGCCGCCATGTCGGAGAGGACGACGTCTATTTTTCCTTGGGCTTTGTCGCCGAGTTTCGCCCTGAGGCTTTCCGGCGCGGCGGCGTCGAGAAAATCCAGCTTGAGAAATTCCACGCCGGGGATCGGCTTCATGTCGAGAATATCGAGCGCGATGACCCGGCCGCTCGATCCGACCCGCCGCGCGGAGATTTCGCTCCAGCCGCCGGGGGCGGCGCCGAGGTCGACGACGCGGCCGCCCGGCTTGAGCAGGCGATATTTGTCGTCGATCTCGGCGAGCTTATAGGCGGCGCGGGAGCGGAAGCCTTCGCGCTTGGCGCGCGCCACATAGGGATCGCTGAGCTGGCGTTCGAGCCAGGTCCGCGACGACAGGGTTCGGCGCTTCTCGTCCTTGAGCCGCGGCATGTTCACCTTACCCCTGGCGCCCTCAAGCCTCGCCCCACACGCCGTCTTCGCGCATCATCTCCACCAGCATGCCCTCGCGCAGGCCGCGATCGGCCACGCGCAGCCGCGGACACGGAAAGGCGCGGCGGATGGCGTCGAGAATGGCGCAGCCGGCGAGCACGAGGTCGGCGCGTTCGGCGCCGATACAAGGGTTGGCGGCGCGTTGATCGAAGCTCATCGCCATCAATTCGGCCACCACGTGTGAAATCTCATGGTCGGACAGCCAGCAGCCGTCGACGCGCCGGCGGTCGTAGCGCCGCAGCTTCAGATAAACGCCGGCAATCGTCGTCACCGTGCCGGAGGTGCCGAGCATGTGGAAGCCGTCGAGATCGCAGCGGTGCGCGTCGGCGAATTTTCGGACCAGAGCGGCGACCTCTTCGATCATGGCGTCGTAGATTTCGCGCGACACCGCCTTGCCGCCATAGCGCTCGGCCAGCGTGACCACGCCGACAGGCAGCGATGCCCAGCCGATGATGTCCGGTTCGGGCGGCCCGCGCCGGGCCGCACCGCGGCGGCCGAGACGCACCAGTTCGGACGAGCCGCCGCCGATATCGAACAGGATGACGCCCGAGGCCGCGGGATCGAATAATTCGGTGCAGCCGGTCGCCGCAAGCCGCGCTTCGGTCGCGGAATCGATGATCTCGAGCTCGATCCCCGCCTGCTCGGCGACGCGGCTGCGGAACGCCTCGCCGTTCTCCGCCGCCCGGCAAGCCTCGGTGGCGATCAGCCTCGCCCGCATGACGCCACGCGCCCGCATCTTGTCGCGGCACACCAGCAGCGCTTCGACCGCGCGCGCGATCGCCGCATCGCTGATGCGGCGCGACGCGGCGATGCCCTCGCCGAGCCGGATGATGCGGGAGAACGCGTCGACGACGCGAAAGCCGTCGGAAGTGGGCCGCGCGATCAAGAGCCGGCAATTGTTGGTGCCGAGGTCGAGCGCCGCATAGGTCGCCTCGGCGCCGTTGTGAAACGGCACATGCCCATCGTCGCGACGCTGGCCGTCGCGACGAATCCCGTACGGCGTTCGACGCGCCCAGCGGGACCGGCGTTGGCCCGCCTTGGCGTCGAGGCCGCCGCGCGGCGGGGCCTCGTCGGTCATTCAAAACCTTCCTGTCGCGCCGGAACCCGCTGGCTCGACGGCGCAACCCTGTTGAGGCCCAAATCGGCTAAACTGTAGCAGCAGAGCGGGGACGGGCGATACTGCGCTTTCCCCGCCTATGAGCCATGCCGGGCCGCCCGCTTGTCGGCCTGGGGCAACTCAACTATGTCACCGCAGTCGGTTATTCATGATTTCCGGGATCGAACGACCATGAATTTTCAGCAGTCTGCCAAGGATCAGGCGGACCAATTGGCCGCGGACAGATTGGCGGTCGAGAAATATGCCGTCGGCCAATCGGTGCCACGCAAGGAAGACCCCAAGCTCTTACGCGGCGAAGGCCGCTATACCGATGACGTCAGCCTGACCGGGCAGGCCTATGCGGTCATGGTTCGCAGCCAAAACGGCCACGGCGTCATCCGTTCGATCGAGACCGAGGCGGCGCGAAAGATGCCGGGTGTGCTCGGCGTCTATACCGCCGCCGATCTGAAAGGCTACGGCCCGCTCAAATGCGGCGTGCCGTTCAACAACCGCGACGGCTCGCCGATGAAGAAGCCGCTGCGCGAGGCGCTGGCTACCGGCAAGGTGCGCTACGTCGGCGACCCGGTCGCGTTCGTGGTCGCCGAAACGGTGCTCGCGGCGAAGGACGCGGCCGAGGCGGTGGTTGTCGACGTCGAAGCCCTGCCCGCCGTCACCAGCGCGGAAGCCGCCGCGCAAGACGGCGCGCCGCTCATCTACGACGACGTGCCGGGCAATGTGTCGCTCGACTATCATTATGGCGACGCCGCAGCGGTAAAAGCGGCCTTTGCGGCGGCCGCCCACGTCACCAAGCTGAAACTCGTCAATAGCCGGCTGGTGGTCGCCGCGATGGAGCCGCGCGCGGCGCTCGCCGCCCATGACGGCCAGCGGTTCACGCTTTACGTCGGCTCGCAGGGCGTGTTCGGCATGCGCGCCAATATCGCCGATGCACTCGGCGTGCCGGCGAAGGACGTCCGCGTGCTCACCGGGCAGGTCGGCGGCTCATTCGGCATGAAGGCCGCGGTGTTTCCCGAATACATTTGTCTTCTGCATGCCGCGCGCGCGCTCGGCCGGCCGGTGAAATGGACCGACGAGCGTTCCGGCAGCTTCGTCTCCGACAGCCACGGCCGCAATCACGACGTCACGGGCGAATTGGCGCTCGACAAGGACGGCAACTTCCTGGCGGTGCGCCTGACCAGCTTTGCCAATATGGGGGCCTTCCTCTCACCGGTCGCGCCGATGCCGGGCACCATCAACGCCGTGAAGAACGTGCAGGGCATGTACCGCACGCCGCTGATCGAGGTCTCGACCAAGTGCATGTTCACCAATACCTCGCATGTCTCGGCCTATCGCGGTGCCGGCCGGCCCGAGGGCAACTACTATATGGAACGCCTGATCGATGCGGCCGCCGCCGAGATGGGCATCGACCGGTTGGCGCTGCGCAAGCGCAATCAGATCAGTCCACGCGAATTGCCATACAAGACGGCCTCCGGTGGCACCTATGACAGCGGCGATTTCGCCGCGTTGACCAAGCAGGCCTACGAACTCGCCGACGGCAAGGGCTTTGCCAAGCGCAAGCGTGAAAGCGCGCGGCGCGGCAAGTTGCGGGGGCTCGGCATCGGTAACTTTCTTGAAGTGACCGCGCCGCCTTCGAAGGAACTGGCCGATATCAAGTTCAATCCGGACGGCACGGTGACGCTGGCAACCGGCACGCTCGATTTCGGCATGGGCCACGCCACGCCGTTCGCCCAAGTCCTGAGCGAGCAGCTCGGCATTCCGTTTGAAAAAATTTCGCTGGTGCAAGGCGACAGCGACCGGCTGATCATGGGCGGCGGCTCCGGCGGTTCGAAGTCGATCATGCATACCGGCACTGCGATCGTCGAAGGCGCCGCGAAAATCATCGCCAAAGGCAAGGAACTGGCCGCGCACGCGCTCGAAGCCGCGCCATCCGACATTGCCTTCGATCGCGGCTGTTTCGTCATCGTCGGCACCGATCGGGCGATTTCGGTCATGGAATTGGCGCGGAAGCTTCATGACGGGCCGAAACCGCCGGCCGATGCCCCGCAATCGCTCGATCTCGCTCATGTCAGCGACGGACCGGGCGCCTCGACATATCCCAACGGCTGTCATGTCGCCGAGGTCGAGGTCGATCCCGACACCGGCATCGTCGAAGTCGTCAAATATTCCTGCGTCAACGATTTTGGCACCGTCATCAATCCCATGATCGTCGAAGGCCAGCTGCACGGCGGCGTGGTGCAGGGCATCGGCCAGGCACTCATGGAAAAGACGGTCTACGACAGCGACGGACAATTGCTCACCGGCTCGTTCATGGATTACGCCATGCCGCGCGCCGCCGACGTGCCGTCCTTCGTGCTTGCCGATCATCCGGCTCCGGCGACGACCAATCCGCTCGGCGTCAAAGGCTGCGGCGAAGCGGGCTGCGCCGGCGCGCTGACCTCGGTGATGAATGCGGTGGTCGATGCCCTGTCCGACCACGGCATCCGCCACGTCGACATGCCGTTGACGCCGGCGGATGTCTGGCAGGCGCTGCAGGCCGCGAAGGCGACCCGCGCGCAATGACCGAAGTCATTTCCGTTCCATCGTTCCGCCCGGCGCGGTCGCGGCTCATTGCCGCCGTCTGCGCCGCGCACATGATGAGCCACTATTACATGCTGATGTTGGCGCCGCTGTTTGCCTTCGTGCGCGCCGACTTCAACGTCAGCTATACCGAGCTGGCGCTGGCGCTGACGGTGTTCAACGTGGTCTCGGGCGTGCTGCAGACGCCGATCGGCTTTCTGGTCGACCGCGTCGGCGCCCGGGTCGTGCTGATCGCCGGCCTCGCCTTGAGCAGCATCGCCTATGCGGTCGCCGGTATCGTCGATTCCTATTGGGTGTTCATCGCGATGTACGGCGTGGCCGGTATCGGCAACACCGTTTATCACCCGTCCGACTACACGCTGCTGTCGCACCACACCCAGCCGGATCGGTTGAGCCAGGTGTTTTCGTTTCACACCTTCGCCGGCATGGTCGGCTCGGCCATCGCTCCGGTCACGCTGCTCACCATGCAGAGCCAGTTCGGCTGGCGCGGCGCCTATATCGGCGCGGCGATCTTCGGCTTGATCGTGCTTTTGATTCTGATCATGCAGCCCGAGCCGCCGCGAGAAATCCCGCGGGGCAAAGCCGGCGCCAAGGCGCGTCCCGAGATTCCCGATACCGGCTGGCGACTGCTGTTGTCGGCGCCGATCCTGCTCAATCTGGCATATTTCGCGCTGACCTCGATCATGGCCGGCGGCCTCAACACTTATCTCGTCGTGGCGCTGGGCGCGCTGCACGGCACGCCGCCGGAGATTGCCAATATCGGGCTCACCACGCTGCTCGCCATGAGCGCCGTCGGCGTGCTGATCGGCGGCATCATCGCCGGACGCACCACCCATCACGCCGCGATTGCGGCAAGCGGCTTGGCTATCGGCGGCACCGTGACGGCGCTCATCGGCCTGTTCGATTTGCCGTCCGCCGGGCTTATCCTGCTGTTGGCGTTGAGTGGTTTCAGCGTTGGCGCGACGGCGCCGTCGCGCGATATGCTGGTGCGTGCGGTCACGCCGCCCAATGCCTACGGACGGGTGTTCGGCTTCGTCAGCATGGGCTTTAATATCGGCGCCAGCATCGCGCCGATCGTGTACGGCAAGCTCATGGACAACGGCCAACCGCGCGCAGTGTTCATGTTGTCGGCCGCGGTCTGCATCATCTGCATCTCGACTGTCACGTTCGGCTTCTCTCGCCGCGAAGTCCACTGATCCCTGGGCCAATTCGCCGAGTGGTGCGCCTGGCTGCCCATCCTGCTAACCTGCGGGTTCACTGGGAATAACGCGGATGCGCCGGCGAACTCTCTTGAGGCTTGCGGCTCCAGCGCTCGCTATCGCCGCCGTCTTGGTCGCGACCTTGCGACCGGCCGCGGCGCAGCAAACCAACCCGCACCCCTGGATGCTTCCCGATCTCCTCAGCCCGGCCAAAGCCGAGGGGGCGCTGACCGTCTACGGCTCGATGAACGAGCAGGAGGCGCTGCCACTGTGGAAGCTGTTCGAGGACGCAACCGGGGTGACGGTGAGCTACGTGCGCGCTTCGGACACGCAGATCATGGCGCGCGTGGCGATCGAGAACCGAGCCCGCCAGCATACCTGGGATATCGCATTCACCACCACGGTGCCGCAATTGCCGGTGGCGTTTCTCGCGCCGTTCGACCCGCCGCAGGCCGCCGCCCTGATGCCGCAAGCGCGCGACGCCAATCACCGTTGGTATGGCGGCTATGCCAATTACAACGCCCCGGCCTACAACACCAATTTCGTCAAGGCGGCCGATCTGCCGACGAGCCTCGAGGCGTTCGCCGGCCACAAGGAATGGGCCGGCAAGGTCGCCATCGACGGCACCGATAACGAATGGCTCGCCGCGATCTGCGCCTTCTACGGCGACGAGCGCGGCCGCGCCATCGTCAAGAGTATCGTGGCAACGCTCGATCCGATCGTCACCGACGGTCACCTCGCGCTTGCGCGTTCGGTCGGAGCCGGCGAATATTGGCTGGCCCTCAATAATTTTCTCCCCCTCACGCTGAACGTGAAAATGTCAGGCGCACCAACCGACTTTTGGCTGATCGAGCCGGTCCCGCTGATCTTCGGATCGGTCGGCGTCAATACGCTGGCGCCGCATCCGAACGCGGCGAGGCTTGCCGGCAACTTCGTTTTGAGCGAGGAAGCCGAGACCTTCATGACCCGCAAGGGCCGCCTGCCGACGCGCCCGGACGTGCCGACCAACCCGCCCGAGGTCGGCACGATGCTCAAGGGGGCCAAGATCATGCCCGTCGTCTTCAACACCGACGAGCAGAGGAAGTGGCAAAAGACCTATAACGAATTGTTCGGGCGGCCCTGACCGTCCGCCGGCTGATCAAGAACAAGAGGAGACGCTCCATGAAACTCTGCCGCTATGATGATGATCGCATGGGCGTGGTGCGCGGCGAACTCGTGCACGACGTGACCGAAGCGCAGACCGAGATCCGCAAAGCGGCGCCCTACGCGATGAAAGGCGACGCCGTTGTCGCGGCGCTGCCGCAGTGGCGCGAGCGGATCGAGCGGATGGCCGACCAAGCCCCGGGCAGGCCGATCGCATCGGTCAAATTGCTGCCGCCGGTGGCGCGACCGACCAAGCTCAGCTGCGCGCCGACCAACTATCAGGCCCATATCGCCGAGATGGAAAAGGCTTCCGCCCAGCCCGGTTCGCAGATCGTGCGCTCGCAGTCCTCCAAGATTCTCGAGGCCGGGATGTTCCTGAAAGCCAATTCCGCCCTGGTCGGGCCTTCGGAAGGCATCCCGATCCGATTCCCCGACCGGCGCAACGATCACGAGGTCGAACTGGTCATGGTCATCGGCAAGACCGGCAGCGATATTCCGCAAGCGCAAGCGCTCGACCATGTCGCCGCCTATTGCCTCGGCCTCGACATGACGGTGCGCGGCCGCGAGGACCGCAGCTTTCGCAAATCGGTCGACGGCTATGCGGTGCTCGGCCCATGGCTGGTAACGGCCGATGAAATACCCGATCCCGACAACGTGCCGATCAGCCTTCAGGTCAACGGCGAAACGCGGCAGAGCAGCAACACCAGCCAGTTGATCTACAACTGCCGGCGCCTCATCGAATTTGCGTCGGCGTTCTACACGCTGTATCCCGGCGACCTGGTCTATACCGGCACCCCCGACGGCGTCGGGCCGGTGAAACCCGGCGACGTCATCGTGTGCCGCTCGGCGCCGGCGCTGGGTGAGCTGACAATCAATGTGCGGGCGCACGAACCGGGTCACGTGCGCGGCGATGAGCGCGTTGCCGCCCAGGTATGAGTTGCCGGTAACGATCGGTTGAGGCCTTATTGATGGGAGACTTGTCATGCTGCAGGTGAAACGCGCCGGCCATTCGACGCTCACGACGCCCGATATCGAGCGGATGATCGATTATTTCACCCGCATCGTGGGACTGAGCCTTACCGCGCGCGATAAAAATCGCGCCATCCTCGCCACCAAGTCCGGGTTGGAGGCGATCGTGCTGGAGCGCGGCAGCGCCGTCGATGCGCCTCGGCTGTCGTTTCAGGTCGCGCCCGGCAGCGACCTCGGCGAAGTCGCCTCGCGGCTCGACAAGCTCGGTCTCAAGAGCGAGCGGCGAAGCGACATTACGCCCGGCATCGGTGAAGCGATCGCGTTCGACGATCCGAAAGGCACCACGATCGAACTCTATTCCGACTTCAAGTTCGCCCCGGAGGACAACACCTTCACCGGCGTCATGCCGCTGAAATTCGGCCATATCGCCTATCAGTGCCCCGACGTGCAGGGCACCGTGAAATTCTATTGCGACGTGCTCGGCTTTCGCGTGTCCGACTGGCGGAGCGATTTCTTCGCGTTCCTGCGCTGCAGCCGCGACCACCACACCGTGAATTTCCTGCGCAACGACAAGACGGCGATCCATCACATCGCCTTCGAGGTGCGCGACTGGTCCGACATCAAGCGCGCCTGCGATATGCTGGCGCGCAGCAATATCAAGCTGACCTGGGGACCGATCCGGCACATCATCGGCCACAACATCGCCATCTATCACAAGAATCCCGACGGCGTCGTCATCGAGTTCTTCACCGATCTCGATCAGATGCACGACGAAGACCTCGGTTTCTTCGAGCCGCGGCCCTGGCATCAGGACCGGCCGCAGCGGCCGAAAGTCTGGGGCGACGATACGCCGTCGAATTGGTGGGGACCGATGTCGCGCGGTGCGCCGCAAGGCGATCATGGCGCGCCGCAGACGACCCACGAACCGGCCGAGCATCACGCCGCGACCGCGGCGCGCACGCCGGCCGTGGCCAAGGCACGCATCAAACAGCCGGAGAAGAAAAGCCGGCGTCCGAGCGGAAAGCCGCACCGGTAGGCAGCGGGACTCGCAAAACGGGGCCGCGGGGAATGTGGCTTGGCGGGAGGTGTGAGGGCCTTGGCGCAAGGCGGGGGCGGGACTAGGGGAATTGGCGCCGGTCAACCGCAGGCTTGGAAAGCCGCCCGAGATGTCCTAGATGAAGCCGTCTCGCGGCGAAGTTCGCGGGCTTATTGTCGCCCACGCGATTTGCTGCCTGGCGGCAGGCAAAAGGCGGCTAAATTACCGATCGGCCGCCAGGAAGTTTGGGGAATAGTTCAACGGTAGAACAGCGGACTCTGACTCCGTTAATCTAGGTTCGAATCCTAGTTCCCCAGCCACTATTCCCAAACATTCCGATACATTACGACCGATCCCTTCCATTGACGAAGCGTTCCCGGTGTGGGCGATCATGGTCTCGCATCAGGTCGCTGAACTAGATGCCAATTCCAGCCAAATCCCCAATTTGCGCGCAGCGAGCACGAATTTATCCGGTAGAGCGAAGACAACGACCCCCGGGCCTTCGCCCGCGTAGAGCTCAATGAAGTGTTCCGGGATATGGAGTTCCTCTAATACACGGTTAAGGCCGACCAATAGCCCAGAAAGGTTACGCCAGCTTCCGTAATCCTCGAAGGTAAAGGCGTAAGTCTTGCCATCATGCGTGAATGCGAGCTTGAGATCGCCACTCGGCTCCGCTGATTGTGTGACATTTTCCGCCGCGAGTTTATTCGAAGTAAGAGCGGTGAGGTAACCAACAATATCCCTATGGTCTGCTGGCGATTGAACGTCCTCGCAATCAAAGCCAGCCACACGATTCCAAGATCCACTGAGAATTCCAAAAACGATATCTAAAGCATCGTGTTCTTGTTGCCACTCGGCCTCAAGCTTTCGGATCGTTTCCTCATCCACTTCCACGTCGCCGCATGCAGATTGGAGTTCTGCTGCTGCCTCTCGCGGTCCAATGCCTGATTGCAGCCAATGGCTTGTTATCCCGGCTTTGTAATCGTAGTACCGCAACTTTGCCTCCGAAGTGCTGCCAGTTTTTGCGGGCTGCGGCGCGCGAGCCGACATCGGCATCCGCGCTCTTGCACAACCTCTCGACCGCTGCGACCAAGTGATAACGCTTCGGATGCGGCACCGCCAGCATCTCCTCGATGACAAAGAGCGCGCCGCGATCCCGACCGGCACGCCCGAGCCAGATCGCGGCTTCCGCACGCACATCGGGTCGGGCATCGCCGAGGAGTTCCGTGGGGCGGTCGAATGCCCGCGGCGTTGCCAATCGATGCAAAACGTAGACGGCTTGTTCGTGCTCCCACCGGTCGCCGCCGGCTAACAAGTAGTCCAGCGCCGCAAACAATGCATCGGCATCAATCGGAACGCGGTAGGCGAGAGTCCCCGCGTCGCGGGGGAAGGAGGTCAGAGCGCGCAGTGCAGCCCGCTGCAATTTGCGATCGCCATCGGTCAGGGATTTTACGAACACGTCCGAACCTGACGGATCGCCCAACTCCAGCAACGCCTGTGCGACATGAAGCCGAACGATCCCGCTGCGCCGTCCTAGCATCGCCTTCAATGCGGGCAACAGAACACCACGTTGTGCGGCCGGCAGATTTCCTAGTGCAACGTCTGTGTACCAGCCCTGCTCGAGCGTCGAAATGAACCGCTCCGGCGTAAACGCCTGCTCCTCTGCGAGACGGCAGGCCTCCCTGGCAATTTCGTCACCGTCGCCCATGCCGGTACTCAACCCTCCCGGGTCTATGTTCCTGATATGTTCTCATAGACGGCGCGATCAGTCAACAGGAAATCTCAGGGTAATTGCTAGATTGCAGGATAGCCGATGCAGGCGATCAAAAACTCGGCGAGAATGCGTGCGCGCCGTGCGTGTTCGGGTTTGGTGGGGTCAAGTCGCTCAGTGGTAGCGGTGATCAGTAGTCCGCCATCGGGCGTGCGCTCGGTCTGGAATTCGGGTATCAGCTTGAGGCCGGCCGCGCGTTCCGCTGAAAGGTAGGCGATCCAGGGAATATGGAAAAGGCTATAAGGAAATGTCGGGTCAATGGGGACCGACGTTGCGCGGTCTACCCTCATAGCACCTGGCGCAAGGCCGATCGGAACCTTGACGACGTCATTCCTGAATGCCTGAGCGCACGCCCACTGCATATCCCACGCCGCGCTGATCGCCAGCAGCGCCGCCTTAAACAGCGGATAGGTCACGATCGTCAAATCGGACGCGATGTCGTATTCTCCGAACGCAAGCTCGGAACTTTGATCGCCAGTTGTTACGGCAAACGTCACGTGGCGAGGACCTCTCGCACCAGCCACGGCGACCACGCCATATCCATCCTCCGGTGCGGGCTCGCCGAAATCATCCTCGGAAACGCCATTTTCGACAATCTCCACGATGCGCTCGCGCGCGGTGGCGAGCGGGACGAACTGCGGCCTTTCATCTTCAGTAATCTTCCAACTTCCCATGAGCTGCCAACCGGTAAAAAGCGGGTCGATGCTGCCCAACGAATTGAGCGTCTTCAAAACATTCGCCCCGACGGCAACAACTGATTTATTCGCCGCGCCGGCCCACTTTCCTCGCACAAAATAACGATAATTGATCGGCGTCATTATCGTCCGCTCCTGGTCCAGGGAATATATCCCACTGTAATCATCTTGAGACCCTTAGAGTCAAACAACTTTCTGGCAAAGAATGCGGCCCCCTCTTCGGCGAAAATCCAAACAATCGGCCGTTGCCCGCTCGCGGCGACTTGCCGGGTGGCTTGGCGTATAAATCTGTACGCCATGGCTCCAGGAAGGTCGTTTGTGAGCTTCGTATACCCCTCGCCTTTGAACTCAAACAATATACTGGTCGTTTTCTCACAGTCGTCGTAACTGACTGGTTTGCTGCCGTCCGGGTTCGGCAGATAATACACGAACCCGCTTGGTGTGGGTCCGTAGGGGGGCGGGTTGATGAACTGCTTGAGGAAATCTTCGTACTGACGTGGTTTGTTTTGCTCGTATGGCTTGCCTTGGTCGCTGCCAGCCACGTCGGGAGCGTACGCCGGACAGAGCCTCGGTTCATCTCGTTTCACCACATCGGGCAATACTGCCAGGACATCGATGGCGACCCTGTTGCCGCCAAAGACGCGACCAATGACATTTCCTTGCAGGTCGTGAAACTCATCGCCTTCCAAAAACGCTGAGAAGGTGCGCTGACCCCCGGCGGGATCGTCATAAGTCAGGTGAAGCTCGGTCTCGTCGCGATTCCAAGAGTATCGCAGCCCCGGTAAGCCCTGCACTTCGCCTTCAACGCGGACGTCGTTCGGGGACGGGATGAATAACAGCCCGAATGCCGCGGTGGCCCCGCCTACCAGAGTTGCGATGCGCGCCGCGTACAGGCCAAGCTCAAGGACCTGCGCCGCGCTGAGCTCGCCCAGAAAACTGGCCGCCGGGGGCGGCGTTGTGTCGAGTAGCGATAATGATCGTCGCGGACCGTCTGCGGCCGGCCCCTCTGTCGCGGCGGCGTCGGCGCCGGTTTCCTCTGTCGCCGCGGCGTCGGTGCCGGTTTGCTCGCTATCGGTCCATTGCCCACTCGTCTTGCCGCTGCCGGCGGGGACACGCGGCTCCGCAGGGTTGTAGGCCTTCTCGACCGCGTCGATATATGACCGATCGATCTGAAGCGCCTGAAAAACCGCCCGAGAGCTCAGGCCCGCCTGCATCGCGTTCTCGGCCACAAATAGCCGATACGCCGCGGCTCGAACGTCGCTCGGTGCCTGCAGACCGCTATGAGCAAGGTGGATATAGGCGAGGCATTCCTCGCCATCCCGCCACGCTTTTGCGGCGCGCTCGATGTTACCCAACACCGCCGGCGCGACCGCCCTGCCGTAGGTGGCGGACAGCAGCGCCAGCAATCGCGTTTCCTGACCTTCGAGACTTTGCGGCTGGCGCCGCCCATCCGCCGCGATCAGGACAGTGCTGGCTCCCAACACGAGGCCTTCGGGTTTGAACGTCGGGCTTGGGCTGATGGAGACGGCGCACTCGCGCGCATGCCACGCATCGCGTAATTGCTGATCCCGCACGCGCGTCCTCCCGGTCTCAATGTCAGAAACGAAGACCTCATCGGGTCCGCGTGGGACCCGATTTCTGGAGATCAGAGATCAAGGCAAGGACGCGTCAGCGCCGGCTTTTCGCGCTCGGCTCCGCGCCACCCGGCAGCAACAGTTTCTCGACCGCCGACCAGGCGCGATTCTTCATTTCCACGATCGGCGGGTTGTCGAGGACGGTCACCGTCTCGCTGCGCTGGTCACAGCCTTGCACCAGCACCGCGATCTTGATCTCGCCGTCGGTGAAATAGGCGTCGCCGCCGCCGTTGCGGCCATCCAAGGTCGGGCCGATGCCGGTGACTTCGTAGATGGTGGTGACGACGCGGGCGTTTTTCAGGTCGGCGGTGAGCAGGTCGCGCTCGGCGTCGATATCGGGCGCGATGTGATGGGTGATCTTGGCGTCGCGGTGGCTCAAGCCGACGCCGCGGTCGAAGGTGACGGCGCCGAGCCAGACCGCCCTGCCTTCTTCGCCGTGGTCGAGCGCCTTCCAAAACCGGACGTGGTGGCGGCGGTCGGCGCTGGTCCCGACCGGCTTTTCGAACGCCAGGTCTTCGCGTTTGTTCTGGTAATAGAGACTGCTGACCGGCGCGTCGCGATACGGCCGGTCGAGCAGCACGCTGCCGACGATCTCGAGGCTCGAGCGCAGCGTGACCGGATCGGCCGGATACCACGTCGCCGCGTTCATGGCGCACAGCACGTCATCCTTCGAGCCGACCACCCCGACATTGATCGGATCGCCCGGGATGGCGTCGCCGGTGCGGGTCAGCATGGACATGCCGGCGAGGTCTTTCTGATGCGCGTAATGCCGCCACGTCAACGGCAGCAGAATGTAAGCCAGCGCGCTCCAAATGCCGAGGACGACGACGATGGCGATGAACGCGAGCCGCGAATCGCGGCGGATGGCCTGGAGCATGGGTGCAGGATAGCAAAGGCGCCGGCGCTTGCGCCCGCTCTATCCTTGAAAATGCGACAGCAGTCGCAGGAGGGACCAGTATTCCGGAGCCCGCCGCGCCCGGATGAGCGACGACAACCGGACCGGCCCGACCGCACCGAGAATGCCTTGGCGGTCGCCGCGCAATTCGGCCCGCGCCGCAGCCGCCGCCCGCTCACCGAGCGTCGGCTCGGCGTCGCTGCCGGCACTGGCACGGCTGCGCGCCTCCTTCGACGGTGCCGCCGTCATGACCGCGCGCCCCGGCCATTGCGTGCGCCGGACCGCTCCCGCAGCGGCAAGCCGTTTGTCCATGCTCCGGTGCGCACCGAAACCGCCGTGAGCAACGGATGGTTCGTCTTTTCGGGCCGGTCCTCGCTGCCCGCATAGGCGCGCTGCATGTGGCGCTCGCAATACGGTATGTCGCTTTCCAGATCCGCGCCGCTCGCCCCGCAAAAGTGGAAACTGCTGGTTCCGGGCCGGCCATGCGGCCAGCGACAGCTGTCGTTGGTCAGTTCCAACAGCGACTTGCCCCGCGCCTTGGGCGAAGCTTGCGTCGGCGGATGCCGACGGCGGCGTCGCGCGTCCCGCCGGCGAGATGGCGAACGATCACCCGGTGACGCATCAGTCGGCTCCTGCCGCAACGATGCGCCTTCGGCGGGACCAAGCCGCAGGCGAAAGACCTTGCCGAGCACCGCCGATCGCGACATGCCGCCGAGCGCAGCCCCGATAGCGGCTGCGGTCTGTCCTTCGCTCCAAAGCCGTTTCAATAGCGCGATGCGCTCGCTCGACCACGCGTCCCGCATTCGTCCTCTCCGCAGCAGCGTACGATTGCGTCGTCACATAGTCGCGTGACTAGTGACTGTCAAGTCACCGTTTTAGACGCTAGCGGTTCTGCACCGGATTCGTGACAATGATTCCCATGGCACGACGGATTCGCGGCGGACGGCAGTTCACCGGGCTGTACTATGCCCGCGAGGCGCGCGGCATGAGCCGGTCGGAACTGGTCCGGCTGTCGGGGGTCTCGAAGCAGCAACTGTCGCGCCTGGAGGGCGGGCAGATCAGACTGCGCCTCGATCACCTGAAGCCTTTCGCCAAGCATCTGGGCTATTCGCCGGAGCAGATGCTGCTGTGGGGCCGCTTTCCCGGCACCGGCACCGACCATATCGAATCAAGCCACGTGCTGGGCGAGGAAGCGACCAACGACGAGCCGCTCGGCCCGCCCGCCGGCCAGGTGCCGGAGCTCGATACCCGCGCCGGGCTCGGCGGCGGCGGCTTGCCGGCGCGCGAGGTGCGCAAGGAGGGCCGGCACGCCGACCCAATAAAATCAGAGGGTTGGCTGTTCCCCCCAAGCTTCGTGCGCGAGCAGCTGCACGCCTCGTCGGCGCAGCTACTGGTGCTCGACACCAACGGCGACAGTATGGCCCCCACCATCCTGTCCGGCGAGCGGGTGATCGTCGACACCGGCCACAAGACGCCGAGCCCGGATGGGCTCTACGCCATCCGCGACACCTTCGGCGCCATCGTGGTCAAGCGCCTGCAGGTGACGCGCACGGCAAAGCCGGTCCGCGTGAAAATCATTTCCGACAATACCAATCACGCCAACGAGGAAGCGCCGCTCAACGATATTGAGATCGTTGGCAAAGTGCTGTCCTGCCTCAAGATGTTCTGAACGTCGGCAGCCGGCCGGGTCCGGTTGGCGACCACCGCCCTCGCGTCTGTCGCCGCGCAATGGTCTCCGGCGGCCGCGGCGTCACTGTAATTGATACGAGCGCTTGACACACGTCTCCATTTCCGTTACTTCGGGTTATGGCTACGAGCGGACGCCAGGAGCGGGATCGTGAGCGCGTTCGGCGTATCGCCGCGGCGACCCGGGCCAACGGCGGATCCGCGATGGAGGCTTGCCTGGCGCAAATCGGCGCGGCATTCGATGAAGCCGCGGCGGTCAGCAGCTTCAAAATCCGGGTGGAGCGGCTGGTCCGGCTCGGGCCCGACCACCCTGCCCTGCGGGCCCGTTACGGCGCGCGCGCCGCACTGCTGGAGAGAAGCGACCTCGACGGCGCCGTCGCCGTGGTGGAACGTTGGTGGCGCGAGGAGGCCAAGGCATCGCAGATTGCGAGCGCGCTCGGCTGCGGCAACAGGCTGTCGCTCGAAGTCTTGCGCGAGCTCCGGCTTATTCTGCGGCTGATGCGGTTCAAGCGAATGGATGCGGCGTATGACGCGGCGATTGCCGAATTAAGCGAACGGCGCCTGGCTATCGCCGCCGAGTGAATTCGTTCAGCGCCTGCGGTCCGCCGGCGGCACCGCCGCAACACAAGCTTGTCAGGACGTCGCCGCGAGCTGCTGCCGGTATTTGTAGAACTTGTCGAATTTGTTGAGGAGATACTGGCCGGCGCTGACATCGGGCATGCCATCGAAGCGCGCGTCAAAGTCCGGATCGAAGAAATAAGGGATGGAATAGCGGGCGACCCCGGAGCGATTGACCACGCGGTGCAGCGGCGAGCGGAAGCGCCCGCCGGTGATCTCCGAGAGCATGTCCCCGACATTGATCACAAAGCCGTCGGTGCGCGGCGGCACCGGCACCAGCTCATTGCCGGGCGAACGGACTTCGAGGCCGCCGTTGGCGTCCTGGGCCAGGATGGTGAGAAAGCCGTAATCCTTGTGCTCGGCCGCGCCGAACTCTTTTTCATCGACATTGCTGTCGGGCGGATAGTGGAACAGCCGCATGAAGGCCACGGGCTTGCGGTAAAGCTCGCGCAGGGCAACCGGCGACATGCCGAGGCAGATCGCGAGCGGTCCCAGAAGGCGGCGGCCCAACGCCGTCACCGCATCGTGATAGGCCTCGACCGGTTCGCGAAAGCCGGCCAGCGCCGGCCAGCGATTGACGCCATGCAGCGGCTTGCCGGCTTTGACGTCGGGATCGTCGGCGGTCAGTCCGCCGCCGACATTGAAGCTCTCCTTGAGGTCCGGCTTGTTGCCCGGATAATGGGTCTGGTGCATCGGCACATAGCCGCGGTTGTCGCGGCCGACGCGGATGGTCATGCGCTCCTCGACCGGCAATTCAAAGAAACGCCGCGCCGCGGCGAAAGCAGCGGCCATCACCGGCGCCGCGACGCCGTGATCGATGAGCTGCAAGGCACCCCAGCTTTGCAGGATCGGCAACAGCTCGCGCGCGACCTGCTCGTCGGCATTGGCCGCGCCATCGACAATGGGCTTGAGGCTGAGGACCGGAATGCCGTTCATGACGAGCTCCCTGCGATCATCCTTGCGTTTTCTCCCATCGTTAGCAAGTTTGGTGCCGCCAAGCCCACGGTTCGCTCGACCCGCCACCGGCCATGAAAATCGCAATTCCCGACCTGATATCGAATTCGTATTTTCCGGCGATCGCCGCGGTCGAGTTGGGACTGTTCCGGCGCGAAGGGCTCGACGTCGAGCTCGAGCTGGTGGTGCCGGTGGAGAAGGCTCTGGCGGCGCTTAACGACGGCAGTCTCGAGTTTCTCGGCAACTCCTCGCATCTCGTGGTCGGCGGCTTTCCGGAATGGCGCGGCGCAAAGCTGCTCTGCGCCCAAGCCCAGGGCATGTACTGGCTTCTGGTCATGCATGCGGACCTCGATGCCGCTCGTGGCGAGCTCGATATCGTCAAAGGGCGCCGCATCGGCGCCGCGCATTGGGTCGGCATGGCGTTGCGGCAACTCCTGATGGAATCCGGGATCGATCCGGAGCGCGACCGGGTGCACATCGCTCCGATCCCGGGGGCGCATGGCGCCGGCATGAACTTCGGCGTGATGGCTGCCCAAGCCCTGGAGGAACGGCGGGTCGACGGCTTTTGGGCCAACGGCATGGGGGCCGAATTGGCGGTGCGGCGCGGCGTCGGGACTGTGGTGCTCGATGCTCGCCGCGATCCCGGGGTGCCGGACTACACCATGGCTTCGATTGTCGCCTCCGATCGGCTGATCGCGGACCGGCCGGAGGTCGCCGCCGCCGCGGTGCGGGCCGTTGTGGCCGCACAGCGGGCACTGCAGGGCAATGTCGAGCTGGCGCGCGACATCGGGCGCAAGCTGTTTCCGGAAACCGAAGCCGAGCTGATCGCCGGTCTCATCAAGCGGGACCTGCCGTTTTATTCGGCGGCGATTTCTCGGCCCGCCGTCGAGCGCATGATCGGGTTTTCCCAGGCGGCCGGCATCCTCAAGCGCCATCCCGCCTACGAGGAGGTGGTGGCGATGCAATTCGCCCCGCTATGGGGCGGCTAGCAGAGTGTTTATGACGCAGTCGCAGCGGGGGATCGGCGGCCCGCCATCTGGTTTGAATTTTGCTTGGACAGAGCGAAGACCATACAGCGAGGTAGGCGATGAAGCGCATTTCCAGGCGGCACGTCCTCAAAGCCGGCCTTGCGACCGGCGGCAGCATGCTGTGGCGGCCCCGGCGGGCCCGGGCGTCGACAAAGCTCCGCCTGCTGACCAACTGGTACGCGGAGCCTGAGCACGGCGGCTTCTATCAGGCCGTCGCCACGGGGCTCTACGAAAAGGCCGGTCTCGACGTCGAGTTGACCCAAGGCGGCCCCGCCCTCAACGTCATGCAGCTTCTGGCCGGCAACGAAGCCGACGTCGTCATGAGCTACGACATCCAGATCATGACCGCCTTCGAGAAGGGCGTTCCGGTCAAGGCGATCTTCACCTGCTTTCAGTTCGACCTGATCGGCCTGTTGACCCGACCCGACGTGAATTCGCTCGCCGAGCTGAAGGGTCGTAAGATCTATTTCGCCAGCAGCGGCTACTCGACCTACTGGCCGTGGCTGAAAAAGAAATACGGCTACACCGACGACATGGCGGGCCCCAAGGCGCAGAACCTGCAGACCTTCATCACCGATCCGACCTCGGCGGTGGCGGGCTACATCACGTCCGAACCCTACGTGGCCAAACAGCAGAACTTGCCGACCAAGTTCTTTCTGTTCGCCGACGAGGGTTATCCGACATACGCCAACACCATGGCGACGACGACAGATTTCATCAGGAGCAGCCCCGACGCCGTGTCGCGATTCACCCGGGCATCGGTCGAGGGCTGGAAAAACTATATGCAGGACCCCGCCGCCGGCAACGGTCTCATCAAGAAAATCAATGCCAAGATGGACGACAGCCAGATCGATTTCAGCCTGAAGAAACTCCACGAGGTGAAGGCGGTCGAAAGCGGCGATGCCGCCACCATGGGCATCGGCATCATCACGCCGGAACGCTGGCAAAAGACCCGCGATTTCCTGGTCGATGCCAATCTGCTCAAGGCGGCCACCGATACCACGCAGTGCATGACGACCGACTTCATCAAGGACGTCAAGATAACGTTGTAAGCGGCCCGACGCTCAGGGCAGAACCACGCGGATGTGCAGTTCGCGCAGTTGCTTCGGCGAGACTTCCGAGGGCGCGCCCATCAGCAAATCCTCAGCGCGCTGATTCATCGGGAACAGCACGACCTCGCGCAGGTTTTCCTCGCCGCACAACAGCATCACGATACGGTCGATGCCGGGCGCGATGCCGCCGTGGGGCGGCGCGCCGAGCGAGAGCGCCCGCAGCATGCCGCCGAATTTCTGCTCCAATACGCCTTCGTCATAGCCGGCGATGGCAAAGGCCTTGCGCATGACGTCGGGGCGATGATTGCGGATCGCGCCCGAGGACAGCTCCACGCCGTTGCAGACGATGTCGTATTGGATCGCCTTGAGCGCAAGAATCTTGTCCTGATCGCTCGCATTGAGCGCGAGGAACTCGTCGGCCGGCATGTTCGGCATCGAGAACGGATTGTGGGAGAAGTCGATCTTCTTCTCCTCCTCGTTCCACTCGTACATCGGAAAATCGACGATCCAGCACAGTTCGAAGCGGTCTTTCTGCACAAGGCCGAGTTCCTCGCCGATCCTGGTGCGGGCTGAGCCGGCGAATTTGACGAAAGTCGCCGGCTCGCCGGCGACGAAGAACACCGCATCGCCGGCGTTGAGGCCGAGTTGAACGCGCAAGGTTTCGGTTTTTTCAGCGCCGAGGTTGTTGGCCACAGGTCCGCGGCCGACAACGGCATTATTGTCCAGAGCATAGAAGATATAGCCAAGGCCCGGCTGCCCCTCGCCCTGGGCCCATGAATTCATGCGGTCGCAGAACGCCCGCGAGCCGCCGCCCGGTGCCGGGATCGCCCACACCGCCGCCTTGGCGCCCGTCTCCAGGATGCGCGCGAATATTTTGAATCCCGAACCGCGGAAAATCTCCGAGACATCCTGCATGACGATCGGATTGCGCAGATCCGGCTTGTCGGTGCCGTATTTTGTTAAAGCTTCGGCATAAGGGACGCGCGGAAACTCCGCTGTCACCGGCTTGCCGTCGGAAAATTCCTCGAACACGCCGCGGATGACCGGCTCGACCGCTGCAAAAACATCGTCCTGGGTGACAAAGCTCATCTCGAGGTCGAGCTGATAGAACTCGCCGGGCGAGCGGTCGGCGCGGGCATCCTCGTCGCGAAAGCACGGCGCGATCTGGAAATAGCGGTCGAAGCCCGCGACCATGATGAGCTGCTTGAACTGTTGCGGCGCCTGCGGCAGTGCGTAGAATTTTCCCGGATGGATGCGCGACGGCACCAGATAATCGCGGGCGCCTTCCGGCGACGACGCGGTCAAAATCGGCGTCTGGAACTCGAAGAAGCCCTGCTCCTTCATGCGCCGCCGGATCGAATCGATGACCTGGCCGCGCTTCATGATGTTGTGGTGCAGATGGTCGCGACGCAGGTCGAGGAAACGGTACTTGAGCCTTGTCTCCTCGGGATATTCCTGGTCGCCGAACACCGGCATCGGCAGTTCGCCGGCCGGCCCCAGGATCTCGATCTCGCGGATATAGACCTCGATCGCGCCGGTCGGCAGCTCGGGATTCTCGGTGCCGCCCGGCCGCCGCCGCACCTTGCCATCGATCCGCACCACCCATTCGGCGCGCAGCGTCTCGGCCACTTTGAAGGCCGGACTGTCGGGATCGGCCACCACCTGGGTGAGGCCGTAATGGTCGCGCAGATCGATGAACAGCACACCGCCGTGATCGCGGATGCGGTGGCACCAGCCCGACAAACGGACTTCGGAGCCAATGTCGCTGTCACGGAGCGCGCCGCAGGTATGGGTGCGGTAGCGGTGCATGTTCAATTCCGCCGGTGGGGGAAAGGTGGCGCACAACCACATCGACCGCGCCGACTTGTCAAGCACCTCGCCGCTGCGGTCCGGCCTCGACAGCAAGCGGGCGGTCACGCCTCGACAGTAAGCAGGCGGTTACGCCTCGACAGGATGCCGCCGATCTGCACACTCGGCGCCCGGCAGGGAAGCGAGAATGCCGAAGGCGCAAACGAAACCGGGCAAAGCAGCGGCAGTTCCCGCAACCATGACGGCAGCCGGGGCCGTTGTCGAAACCCTGATCGGCCACGGGCTCGACACCGTCTATGCCCTGCCCGGCCTGCAGAACGATCTGTTGTTCGAAGCGCTGTTCGGCGCCTCCGGCCGGCTGCGCACCGTGCACACCCGCCACGAACAGGGCGCCGCCTATATGGCGCTCGGCGCCGCCTTGGCCACCGGCAGGCCTCAGGCCTATGCGGTGGTTCCGGGGCCCGGGCTCCTCAATTCCGCCGCCGCGCTCCTGACCGCCTATTCGATGAACGCGCCGGTGCTCGGATTGATCGGGCAAATTCCCGATGCAGATATCGGGCGCGGCCTCGGCCATCTGCACGAGATCCGCGACCAGGCCGGCATCATCAAGCGGCTGGTCGACCATGTGGCGCGGATCCGCAAGCCCGAGCAGGCCTCGCGGGCGACGGCGCAGGCGTTGCGGGCGATGCGGAGCGGCCGGCCGGGACCGGCCGTGCTGGAATGCGCCATGGACGTCTGGGGCAAATCAGGCCGGGTGACACTGCAGCCGCCCTTGCCGGTTCCGGCAACCACGATCGACACCGATGCGGTTAACCGGGCGGCCAGGCTGCTCGGCGGCGCTCAACGGCCGATGATTGTCTGCGGCGGCGGTGCGCAGGACGCCGCCGCGGAAGTCGCCGCGCTGTCCGCCATGCTGCAGGCGCCGGTGCTTGGCTATCGCCGGGGCCGCGGCATCCTCGACAGCCGCGATCCGTTGAGCGTGACGCTGCCGCTCGGGCGCGATCTGTGGGGCGAGGCCGACGTCGTCCTGGCGGTCGGCACGCGGTTGCTCATTCAGTTGCGGCAGTGGGGCATCGATCGCGCGCTCAAGATCGTCCGCGTCGATGCCGACCACGAGGAGCCCGCCCGCCTGCACCGGCCGGCCGTGGCGCTGACCGGCGACGCCACGCCCATTCTGCAGGCCCTGCTCGCGGCATTGCCGGCCCACAATGCCAAGCGTGCCTCGCGCCAGGCCGAGCTTCAAGAACGCCAAGCCGAATGGGGCAAGCGGCTGCACAAGCTCGGGCCGCAGATCGCGTTCCTGCAGGCGATCCGCGCCGAGCTGCCCGAGGACGGCATTTTTGTCGACGAGGTGACGCAGATCGGCTTCGCCGCGCGCTTGCTATTTCCGGTCCATAAGCCGCGCACCTTCCTGTCGCCCGGCTATCAGGACAATCTCGGCTGGGGTTTCGCCACCGCGCTCGGCGCGCAACATGCCCGGCCCGATGTACCGGTGGTGGCGATATCGGGCGACGGCGGCTTCATGTTCACCGCCGGCGAAATGGCGACCGCAATGCATCATCGCATTCCGCTGGTCACGATCGTGTTCAATGACGGCGCCTTCGGCAACGTCCGCCGTATCCAGCAGGAGCACTTCGGCAACCGCCTGATCGGCAGTGACCTGACCAATCCGGATTTTGTCACTTTCGCCAGAAGCTTCGGCGCCGAGGCCGTACGCGCCAAGAGCGCGGAGGAACTGCGGCGGAGCCTGCGGCGCGCCTTTACCCGTCGCGATGGCCCGACGCTGATCGAAGTTCCGCTCGGCGCCCTGCCGAGCCCCTGGGAATTCATCATGATGAGCAAGGTCCGTGGCGCCTAGCCGCACTGCAGCAGGCCGGATTGAATGGCGACGGTGGCCTTGCCACGCGCTTGGCACCGAACGAAACTGGCACCATGACGATGTTGAGTGATTCCCCCAGCAAGCACGCGACGCACCCGATTACGACCAAGGCCGAGCTTGCCGCGGCCTGCACGCGGATGGCCGCGCACCCCTTCGTCACGGTCGACACCGAGTTTCTGCGCGAGACCACCTACTATCCGCTGCTGTGCGTTGCGCAGATGGCGACGACCGACGAGGCCGTGGTGATCGACGCGCTGGCGCCCGACATCGACCTGTCGCCGTTCCTCGCGCTGATGGCGGACGAGAAGGTCATGAAGGTCTTTCACGCCGCGCGCCAGGACATCGAGATCGTTTGGCATAGCGCCAAGCTCATTCCGCATCCGATCTTCGACACCCAAGTCGCGGCCATGGTGCTGGGCTACGGCGATTCCATTTCCTACGATCAACTGGTGCAACGCATCACCGGCGATACGCTCGACAAATCGCACCGCTTCACCGATTGGACGCGGCGGCCGCTTTCGGACGCGCAACTGGCCTATGCCATCTCCGACGTCACGCATCTGCGCGAAGTCTATCACGCACTGGTCGAGGACTTGGGACGGCGCGGCCGCGCCGACTGGGTGCAGGAAGAGATGCAGGTGCTGACTTCGCCCGAAACCTACCGCATGGATCCGCAGAGCGCGTGGCAGCGGCTCAAGACCCGGGTGCGCAAGCCCAAAGAGCTCGCCGTGCTGATCGAGGTCGCCGCCTGGCGCGAACGCGAGGCGCAGTCCCGCGACGTGCCGCGCTCGCGCGTGCTCAAGGATGAAGTGATCGCCGACATCGCCATCCAGGCGCCGACGACCACCGAAAAGCTCAAGCATCTGCGCTCGCTGCCCAAAGGTTTCGAGCGTTCGCGCTGGGGCGAAGCGATTGTCGCCGCCGTCGAGCGCGGGCTGCAACGCGATCCGAAGACGTTGCCGCTCCACGTGCGGCCGCAGCCGCCGTCCAACGCCTCCGCGGCGGTCGAGCTCCTCAAAGTGCTGCTGCGCATGATCTCGGAGCGTCATCACGTCGCCGCCAAGGTGATTGCCACCGTCGACGACCTCGCCCGCATCGCCTCCGATGATCACGCCGACGTTCCGGCGCTCACCGGCTGGCGGCGTGAAATGTTCGGCGAAAAAGCGCTCGCGCTCAAGCACGGCAAGCTGTCGCTCGCCATCGAGAAGGGCCGGGTCGCGACGGTCGAGCGTGAATGACCCCGAACTGACTGAACCAGGAGGTCAAGCTGAGCGAATATGCCCGCTGGCAGGGGCGGTACGGCGTACCTGATTACATTTTCGGCAAGGAGCCGAATTACTTTCTGGCTTCGTGCAGGCCGCTGCTGCCGCCGGCGGGCAAGCTGCTCGCCGTCGCCGATGGCGAAGGCCGCAACGGCGTCTGGCTCGCCGAGCAGGGCCTTGACGTCGTGTCGATCGATTTTTCAGAGGCCGCCCAAGCGAAGGCCGCGGCGCTCGCGCAGGAAAGAGGCGTCAGCATCAGATTGGTGCACGCCGACGTGCACGCTTGGGATTATCCGCCCGAGACTTTCGATGTCGTGGTCGAGATATTTACCCAATTCAGTTCCCCGGCGGAGCGGGCGAAAAAATGGGCCGGCATGCGAAGCGCGTTAAAGCCCGGCGGACTCCTGATTATTGGGGGCTACACGCCAAAGCAGCTGCAGTACGGGACCGGCGGGCCGAAAGAGATCGAGAACCTGTACACCCGCGCGATGCTGGAAGCGGCCTTCGCGGGCTTTCGCGATCTGACCATCGACGAGGAAGAGCGCGAGATGCACGAAGGCAGCGCCCACGGCGGTCTATCCGCCGTGATCAATGTCACGGCGCACAAATAGCGTCGCGCCGCCGTAAGCCGTGCTTGGCGGCGGCCCAACCATGAGGCGGTTCCTCCGCAAAACTGTCGATTACGCCGCCGCGGTGACCGCAAACCGCGACGCCAGCACAGTCGTGCCAAGGGTAGCCGCAAGCGCGGCCGTTTCGTCACGGCTCAGCGGTGCGTAGGGTGGATAGGGCTCGCCCGCCGCAATGCCGATGAGATTCATCGCCGCCTTCATTGTCGGGGCAAGCCCCCGGTGCATCCACTTTGACGGAAACAGGGCGAACTGCAGCTGGATTTCCGCGGCTCGCTCGTAGTCCTTGGCGACGAACGCATCAATGACGTGACGCGCGATCTCGCAGCCCGGCGGCGGCATGGTCGCTCCCGAGCCGCCAAGCTGCAGGGTTGCCAGCAGCATTTGCATGGTGGTGAAGTAACGGGCATGGCCGGCGCGATCGATCTCCACGATGAGCCGCGATACGCGGGCGAGATCGCGCGAGCTTTCCTTGATGAGCTGCACCTTCGGCAGCTTCGCCAGCGCGACGGTGTCGGCCATGGAAACGTCGGCGCCGGGTCCGGGATTGAGATAGAGCGTGATCGGGAGATCCGTCTCGCGTCCGATGGCCTCGAAATAGGCAATCAGATCGGCCTGGGTGGGCGGCCCCGCAAACGGACGCAGCGGCGCCAATAGCTGAACCGCCGCCGCGCCGCGGCGCTCCGCATCGTGCGCAAGTTCGATCGCCGTCTTGAAGGACGGATGCGAAATACCGACCATCACCGGCACGCGACCGTCGACGAATTCGATGGTACGGCGGATCAATTCTTTCCGATCCTCGAAGCTCAGATACGTGTATTCCTGGGTCTCGACGCCGGCTGCGACCACCATCGTGGCGCGGCAGTCGTCGATCACATAATCGATCTGGCGCGCCAGCGCGGCGGCGTCGACCGCCTGATCGGCCTTGAAGGGCGTGAGCGGGGCAACAATAAGTCCGGGCGTCTGCATGGTGGTCTCCCAATTCGCCGGCGCCAAGCGCGGCAGCGACAATCACTATCCCATCAGCATGACCGGCTCGCGCCCGATCAGTCGCGCCAGCGCCCGCAACCGGTTCAAGATGCGTTCGCCGGCCAGGGCCGCGAAGCTGCCCGGCAGGTGCAATGCGAGGCGGTGCCGCTCCACCGCCAGCGTCGTCTTGGGGAGCACGCCGGGCATCGCCGCGGAAACCACGTAGGCAAGCCGCAGCGCCGCGCCGAGCACGCGGGCGCGGTCGATCATGCGGGTCGAAGCCAGTTCGCGAAGCCGCGGCGACAGCTCGTCGTCCATGATCAGGCCGACGTGACGGTAAAACACCGCCAGCGCCAGATAGGCCCGGCCGGGATGGTCGATGCCGCCGAAGCCGCCGTGAGCGATGATATTGAGCGACTGCTCGCCGCGGTAATCGGGATGCGCCCGCCAGCCGATATCGGCCAGCAGGCACGCGGCGTGGCGCAACCGCCGCTCTTCGGCGCTTTCTTCCAGGCCGGAGGAGCGCATGAAACGATCCGTCCACCCGATCAATTCCTCGCCGTGCTGCGGCGAGCGCGAGCGCAATTGGTTGAGGTGGCGCGCCGCTTCGATGAGCGCGTCCTTTTCCCGTTCCCGCTGCTTGAGCAGCGAATAGAGCAAGCCCTCGCGCACACCGAGCGCGGAAAACACCACTTGCCGCGGCTTGCCGACACGCAGGATGTATTCGAGCACGAGCGCCGCGTACGGCAGCAGCGGCCGCCGCGCATTCGCCACCACCTCGATATTGGAGAGCGTATCGACGTCGACCCGGTGCACGAGCTTGGCGAATTCGAGCGCTTCGTCAGCCGCGATGGCATAGCCGTGCATGACATGCAGCGGATAGCCGGTCTGCCACATGTGCAGCCGTGCCAATGACCGCCAAGTTCCGCCGACCGCATAAAAGGTGCGATTTTCGCAGGCCTTGAGCATCGGCAGTCCGCCCAGCGACTTTTTGACGAATTTTTCCGCCTTTTTCAGCGACTTCGCCGAGATGTCCGCAAGCGCAAGGCCGCCGAGCGGACGGGTCAGGCCGTGCCGGGCGCGGGTGCCGCGGATGTCGACGAGCTCGAGCGAACCACCGCCGAGATCGCCCACGATGCCATCGCCGCGGTGCACGCCGGAGATGACGCCGAGCGCTGTGAGCTCGGCCTCGCGGGCGCCGGAGAGAATGTCGATCTTGGTCCGCAACGTTCGCTCGGCGAGCGCAATGAAGCCCCGGCCGTTCTTGGCATCGCGGCAAGCGGCCGTGGCGATGGCGAGAGTTCTGCCTGACGCCCATGCGCTCGCACAGGGCACGGAAGCGCTTGAGGGTGGCCAAGGCGTATTCGATGGCGTCCGCCGCGAGCAGCCCCGTCGACTGCACTTCGCGGCCGAGGCCGCATAATGCCTTCTCGTTGAACAGTTCCGTCGGACTGCGCGTCAGGCCTTCGTAGACGACGAGACGTACCGAATTCGAGCCGATGTCGATGACCGCAATCGGCGGACCGTGATCGAGGCGTCCCTTGGCGTCGGGTTTGGCGCGGCTCATGGCTCGGGATAACCGTTGGTTCGGCGCCGGAAACTTCGCGGAGTTTGCGCGCGAATTACATCCGCTCCGGCCGATGGCGCAATCGCGGAATGGATTCCTTCTGCGACTTGCCGCGCCCCGACAGGCTTGGATTGGTCATGAAGTAGGTGTGCGCGTTGAATACTTCCTCGCCCGGCGCCGGTTTGATGCGGGACGACGTGCCGTCCGGGAGCAGTTGCCAGCTTTGCTCGTTGTCCTTGAAATTCGCCACCATGATCTGGTCGAGCACCTGCTCATGCACGGTCGGATTGAGGATCGGGCACAGCGCTTCGACGCGGCGGTCGAGATTGCGCGGCATCATGTCGGCGGAGGAGATGTAGATCGCGGCCTTTGGATGCGGCAGGCTGTGACCGGAACCGAAACAATAGATACGGCCATGCTCGAGGAAACGGCCGACAATCGACTTGACGCGGATATTGTCAGAGAGGCCCGGGATGCCCGGCCGCAGGCAACAAATACCGCGCACCACCAGCTCGATCGGCACGCCGGCGCCGGATGCCCGGTACAGCGCATCGATGATGTCGGGATCGACCAGCGCATTCATCTTCATCCAGATACCGGACGGGCGGCCGGCCTTGGCATTGGCGGTCTCCTGGTCGATGTGGTCGTGGATGCATTTGCGCAGCGAAAGCGGCGACACCGCCATGCGTTCAAGCTCGGCGGGTTCGGCATAGCCGGTGACGTAGTTGAAAATGCGGGACACGTCGTGGGCGATGACCGGATCGCATGTGAAGAACGACAGATCGGTATAGATGCGCGCGGTCACCGGGTGATAATTGCCGGTTCCGACATGCACGTAGGACGCAAGCTCGCTGCCTTCGCGGCGAACGACAAGCGACAGCTTGGCGTGGGTCTTGAGCTCGATGAAGCCGTACACCACCTGCACGCCGGCGCGTTCGAGATCGCGCGCCCAGCGGATATTGGCTTCTTCGTCGAAGCGCGCCTTGAGCTCGACCACCGCGGTCACCGACTTGCCGGCATCGGCGGCGTCGGCAAGTTCCTTGATGATCGGCGAATCGGCCGAGGTGCGGTACAGCGTCTGCTTGATCGCGACCACGTCAGGGTCGCGCGCCGCCTGCTGCAGGAAGTTCACCACCACATCGAAGGATTCGTAGGGGTGGTGGATGATGAAGTCCTTCTGGCGGATGGCGGCGAAGCAGTCGCCGCCATGATCGCGAACGCGCTCCGGATAGCGCGGCGCATAGGGCACGAATTCCAGATCCGGCCGGTTGAGACTTCTCGAGCTGCGCCATTTCGTTGAGCGCCAGCACACCGTCGACCTTGAACAAGCTGTCGTCGGTGGCGCCAAGGGCGCGCTGCACGAAGCGTTGCAATTCCGGCGGCATCAGCGCTTCGATGTCGAGCCTGATCACGGTGCCGCGGCGGCGGCGCTTCAGCGCGGTTTCGAACAGCCGCACCAGATCCTCGGCTTCTTCGAGGATTTCAACCTCCGAGTCGCGGATGACGCGGAAGGCGCCGACGCCCTTGACCGAGTAGCCGGGAAACAGCTTGCCGATAAAGAGGCTGGTGGCGCCCTCGATTGAAATCAGCCGCACCTGCCCACTGTCGCCGGTCTGAGGCAGCCGCACGAAGCGCTCGATGCGGTTCGGCATGCGGATGAGCGCGTTCATGGCCTTGCCGTCCTTGGCGCGCGCCAACTGCAAGGCGATCGAGAAGCCGAGATTGGGAATGAACGGAAACGGATGCGCCGGATCGACCGCGAGCGGCGTCAACAGCGGGAAGACATGGGCGAGGAAAAAGTCTTCCAGCCAGGCTTTCTCCGCCTTGGTGACGTCGGGACCGTCGATGAGCACGATGCCGGTTTTGGCGAGCGCGGCGCGCAGTTCGCGCCATTGCGCCTGCTGGTCCTCGACCAAAAGCACCACGCCCTCGGCGATGCGGACAAGCTGCTCGGCCGGGGTCAGGCCCTCGGGGCTCCGCTCGGAAATGCCGGCGCGCACTTGGGCGCGCAGCCCAGCGACCCGGACCATGAAGAACTCGTCAAGGTTATTTGCCGAAATCGACAGGAATTTGAGCCGCTCAAGCAAGGGGTGGCCGCGATTGGCGGACTCTTCCAGCACGCGACGGTTGAAATTCAGCCACGACAGCTCGCGGTTGATGAATCGATCCGGACTGGTTGCCAGGGCGGACTCGGCTAGCCGCGGCGGCTCCTGCGGCTGCCGGGCAGTGCTGGATTCCAGTGCCACAACAGTGGCTTGGGCGCGATCGGCCATGGATGATCAACCGTTCCGCGAGCGCTCTTCGCCCCCACCCTTCGATGGCGAGCGAAAACGCCGCTGTTGTGAGATAACGCGGCCCGGCGGCGATCCGTCAAGCCTCCGCGGTCATTTCCCGATACCGGCGCTCGGCCGCGACCTCAATCGTGGGACAGCGGCCGCTCGGCGGCCCGCTCATGATCAACCGCAGCTCGCTCCGGCTACGGCGGGTCGCGAAACAGCTCGGCCGCGAGTGCGCGCGACGGCGGCCGGCCCTGCCGCAGCGCCTCATTGTCGAGCCTGATCACCGCCGCGCGGGCTGCCGCAAACGAACGCTCGATGTGGGTTGAAAGATACCGTACGACCGCCTCGTCCAGCCCGAGTTGACGATCGGCGGCGAGCTTGACCAGGACGCCGCGCAACACCGCATCGTCGGGAGCATCGAGGACCACGACAGGAATTGCCCGAATGCGCGAAATCACGTCCGGGATGGTAACCGGCCAAGTCGACGGCGCGGTACGGGCGGTAAACAGCAGGAAGGCCCTCTCCTCGCGTGCGAGATTGATGATGTGGAACAAGGCGCGCTCGTCGGTCGTCGCCCCGGCCTCCTCAATGACCAGGGCGCCGGTTGCCAGCGCTGCCCGCGGCGCGACCTCGCCGAGCGCGCGCGCGGAAATGACGCGGGCACCCGACCCGGTCGCCCAGATGGTCGCCAGATGGGTCTTGCCCGAGCCCTCGGGCCCGACCAGCGCCACCGCGCTCGCCGGCCAATCCGGCCAGCTGTCGATCAATTTCTCGGCCGCCGCGTTGCACGGACCGGAGAGAAAATCCTCGCGGGCATAGCTTTCGTCATGATCGAGCGCGAGCGCGAGCTGGCGCGGGAATGGGGACGTCGCGCTTGGGGACATGCTGGCTAGGGTAGCATGGCGCTATGACGGCCGGCTGCCGGTGTAGAGTTCGCTCTCGCGGTAGCGCCGGACGCCAAAGCGTATGAGCACGCCGGCCGCCGCGGCCAGCGGCACGGCAAGCAGCAGCCCGACGAAACCGAACAGGTAGCCGAACGCGAACAGCGAGAACATCAGCCACACCGGATGCAGTCCGACGCTGTGCCCGACCAGATTTGGCGCCAGCACATTGCCTTCGATGAACTGCCCGACCATGACGATAGCAAGGATGATGAGCACGCGGCCCCACTCCGGGAAGAATTGCGCGACCGCGACGGCGACTGAGACCACCAGCGCAGTCAGCGACCCGACATAGGGAATGAAGCTGATGAGACCGCATACCACTCCGATCAGGAACCCGAAGCTCAGACCCGCCAGGGTCAAACCGACGGCGTAGTAGGAGCCCAGGATCAGGCAGACGCCCGACTGGCCGTGCACATAGGCCGAAACCGACGCATCGATCTCGCGGGCGAGTTGGCGCACGGTGTCGCGCTGCCGCAACGGTACCAAATCGTCGACGGTTTTGACGATGCGGTCCCAGTCGCATCCGAGGTAGAACGCGACAACCGGCGTGATGATCAAGAGCGAGAAGATCGATATGAGCGCTTGCCCCTTCGACCACAGCGAACCGAGCAGTCCCGTCAAATAGCCTATCGCCTGGCTCATCAGCTGGCTCACCGACTTGTCGGCGCCGGCAAAGCTGTCACCGACGATGTTTTTCAGCCATGGATAGTTCGGATCGCTGACGAGAGATTGCAGACGCTGCGCATAGCTTGGCGCATTGTCCAGAAAAGCCCAGAGCTGCTTGAACAGCGGCGGCAAGATGAGCACGAGCAGGAGCGCGAACAGGACCGCGAAGCTGGCAATGATAATGGCCGAAGCCGTGACCCGGCTCATTCCCCGCTTGGTCAGCCGCCGGTTGAGCGGATCGAGCAAGTAGGCAATTGCCATTCCCAACACGAATGGCAGTAGAATTGGACTGAGCAGCCACAGCAGGCCGATAACCGCCGCAAGGGCGACCAGCCAGAACACAAAGTGGCGCTCGAAATGCATGACGCAGCCTTGACGCTACAATCAGTGGCCGGCTCCGAACGAATTCATGTGGCGCACCCACTCGGCGAGATAGAAGGCGATCGACAGCAAGGTCAAGACCGCAACCAGCGCCATGGCGAGCCAGCCGAGCGCCTCGGCCTCGAAGCCGAAGCCTTGCTCGGCCAGCACCAGGGTGGCGAGCAGGATTTGCGCCGCGGTGTTGGCTTTCGAGACCGGCAGCGGACGGACCGGCATCGGTCGGCCCACGAGCCAGGACAGCATGAAGGCGCCGATGATCATGATATCGCGCGAGACCACCAGGATGACGAGGAAGAGCGGCAGCCCGCCGGCGATGCCGAGCGACACATAGATCGACACGATCAAGGTCTTGTCGGCCAGCGGATCGAGATAGGCGCCGAGTTCGCTCGCCATGTGGAAGCGCTTGGCAAGAAAGCCGTCGACGGCATCGCTGATGCCGGCCGCCAGGAACAGCAGGAAGGCAACGCGCATCTCTCCCGACGTGATCGCCCAGACCACGAGAGGCACCAACAGGATGCGTCCCAATGTGATGAGATTTGGGATACTCAAACCACGCCCCGGCTCCCGGCCGCTGTGCCCCACCGACCCGATGCCGCAATATAACGGTGCCGGCGCGCTTGCGCACCCCGCGATTCCGACGTAGGAGGCCCCGGCAATGCTTGCCCGCAACGGGCACAACCCATCTATCCGGTTTGGTGGCTTTCGTGGATGAGGCGCGCTACGCGGCGGCCGGTGTCGATATCGACGCCGGCAACCGCATGGTGGAATTGATCAAGCCGCTGGTGCGCAGCACCGCGCGCGCGGGTGCCGACGCGGAAATCGGCGGCTTCGGCGGCCTGTTCGACCTCAAGGCTGCCGGATTTTCCGATCCCATCCTGGTCGCGGCGAACGACGGCGTCGGCACCAAGGTCAAGATCGCCATCGAGACTTCGCGCCACGATACGATCGGCATCGACCTCGTCGCCATGTCGGTGAATGATCTTGTGGTTCAGGGTGCCGAGCCGCTGTTCTTCCTCGACTATTTTGCCTGCGGCAAGCTCGATCCGACGGTCGGCGCACAGGTGGTATCCGGCGTCGCGGCAGCGTGCCGGGAGGCGCGCTGCGCACTGATCGGCGGCGAGACCGCGGAAATGCCCGGCCTGTACCAGCCCGGCGATTACGACCTCGCCGGCTTCGCCGTGGGCGCCGTGGAGCGCTCGCAATTGCTGCCGCGCGCCGATATCGCCGCCGGCGACGTGGTGATCGGGCTGGCTTCGACCGGCGTTCACTCGAATGGATTTTCATTGGTCCGCCGCGTTGTCGCCGACGCCGGTTTGAGCTGGGACACGCCGGCGCCGTTCGATCCGTCGCGAAGCCTCGGTGAAGCCTTGCTCACCCCCACCCGGCTTTATGTGCGATCATGCCTCGCGGCCATCCGCCAGACCCAAGCGGTCAAGGCGCTCGCCCACATCACCGGCGGCGGTTTTGTCGACAACATCCCGCGGGTGCTGCCGGACGGATTTGCCGTCGCCTTGGATCTGGCGAGCGTGCCGGTCCTGCCGGTATTCAGGTGGCTGGCCGCCAGCGGCAAGATCGGCGAAGCCGAGATGGTCCGCACCTTCAACTGCGGCATCGGCATGATTGCCGTGTTGGATTGCAGGACGGCGGAGGCCGCCCGCGAATGCCTGTCAGCCAACGGCGAGACGGTCGTGCGGCTCGGCGAAGTCGTCGCCGCCGATGGCGGCGCTCGGGTCCGGTTCGGCGGACCCCTCGATCTGTCCTGGTAAGCGCATGATCAAGAAGCGGGTAGCGGTGCTGATATCCGGCCGCGGCTCGAACATGGCCGCGCTCATCGACGCGGCGCGGGCGAAGGACTATCCGGCCGAGATCGTGCTCGTGGTCTCGAATTCGGCCCGATGCGTCGGGTCTCGGCCGCGCTCGAGGCGCGGGAGTGGCGACCGCAACCGTCGACCACACCGCCTTCGGCGGCGACCGCGAGGCCTTCGAACACGCGCTCGATGCGGAGCTTCGAGCACACCGCGTCGACATCTTATGTCTGGCCGGCTTCATGCGGCTTTTGACGCCTTGGTTCGTGACGCGCTGGAGCGGCCGTATGATCAACATCCACCCGGCGCTGCTGCCGCAATTCAAAGGTCTTCATACGCACCGCAGGGCGATCGACGCCGGGGTGAAGCGCCATGGTGCGACCGTGCACTTCGTCGTGCCGGCAATGGATGCCGGACCGATCATCGCCCAGGACTCGGTGCCGGTCCTTGAAAGCGATACGGAACAAACCCTCGCGGACCGCGTGCTCGAGGTCGAACACCGGCTTTACCCGCAGGCCTTGCGCCTGCTGGCCGAAGGCCGGGTCAGCCTTGCCGCGGCCGAGGCGAAGAGCACGCCATAGGTCTGAAACAAAGGCCCGCGCAATGCACGCCTGGGGCTGCGAGAATTCCCCCGACTGCGCTTATGCGACCTTGAGGTTTTCCGCCGCCGTCCTGCCGCGGTTGGTCACAAGCTCGAACTCGACCGCCTGGCCGTCGTTGAGCGTGCTCAAGCCGGCGCGTTCGACAGCCGAGATGTGAACAAACACATCCTTGTCGCCTGTGGATGGCTTGATGAATCCGTAGCCCTTGGTCGGATTGAACCACTTGACGGTGCCCTTCTGCATCGTCTGTCTCCTCAGTCAGTCCCCTACGTCAACGACGACGCCGCACAGCCTCTGCACATCGCGTGCAGTTGCTGCGCTCACGCCACAAGCCAGATGTTGGAAAGATGTCCGAAACGATCGTCGCCAAGACAGCACCGGCCGGGTGGCCAACATTCGATTGCCCGTAAAGCAAGCCGGATAAATACGGCGCAAGCATGGCTGTAATGGGCCGCGTTTCGGTGCTGGAGCACCGCTCGTCGCGCATCGTAACCAACATCTGTTGCGCGACCCGCGCGATTGCATCTGCGCAGCAACCAGACATCGACGATAACGTGCGGCGCGGCTGACGATCTTCAGGTGCCGCGTGTTCGCCTGCTCGGCGAGCCGCCACGCCTGTTGGACAGATGGAGCTGCCGCCACAGCCCGCCCAAAGCGATGACCAACAGAATTCCGGCGCCGGCCGCGGCGAATTCGACTTGTCGCGCGAACGGCTCGCCAAAGGCCGTCGTCAAATGCCCCGACACTGCCGGATCGCTCGCAATGATGCCGCCGGCGATCCAGCCTAGCAATGCGGCCCCGGCCCAAACCAGGATCGGCAGTCGATCCAGCAGCTTCATGATCAGAGCGGAGCCGCCGATGATGATCGGAATGGAGATCATCAGGCCGATCGCCAATAAGGCGAAGTGCCCTTGCGCGGCAGCCGCGATCGCGACGATGTTGTCGAGGCTCATGACGATATCGGCGATCACGACAATCCGCACCGCGCTCCACAGATGCGACGCCGCTTCGACTTCGTTCTTGTCGGTTTCCGGCACGAGCAACTTGGCGGCGACGTAGATCAGCGCTATCCCGCCGGCCACTTTAAGGTACGGCAGCAGCATGAGCTGCGCGACAACGCCGGCGAAAGTGATGCGCAGGATCACGGCGGCACCGGCGCCGATCACCAGCCCCCAGAATCGCTGCCGAGGCGGCAGGCCGCGGCAGGCCAGTGCGATGACGACGGCGTTATCGCCCGACAGCAAAATGTTGATAAAGACGATTTGCAGCAGCGCGACCCAGAACGTCGTGCTGCCTAGATCGTGGACGCTGGCGCCGAGCGCCTCAGCCAAGTGCGAAGGATTGAGGTATTGCAGGATCGCAGCCACTGCCGTCCCTCGACGCTTTCAAGGGGCCGGCGAAGCGCGCCGGCCGGCCTCAGCCGACAATATCGTTGCCGGCGAAAAACTGGGCGATTTCCTTCCCGGCGGTTTCGGCGGCATCGGAGCCGTGCACCGAATTCTCGCCGATCGATATCGCGACCGCCTTGCGGATGGTGCCCGGCGCGGCCTTGGCGGGATCGGTGGCGCCCATCAGGTCGCGATACGCCGCAATCGCGTTGTCGCCTTCGAGAACTTGCACGACAACCGGTCCCGAGGTCATGAACTCGACGAGCTCGCCGAAGAACGGCCGCTGGCGATGCACCGCGTAGAAGGTCTCGGCTTGCTCGCGGCTCATGCGCAGGCGTTTCTGCGCCACGATGCGCAAGCCGGCTTTCTCGATCATGGCGTTGATGGCGCCGGTCACGTTGCGCGCCGTGGCATCGGGCTTGATAATCGAAAATGTGCGCTCGATCGCCATCAAATTGTCCTTTGAGGATTGCCAAAGCGTTGTGGAACCGCGGCGGCTTATAGCCGCCGCTTGTCATTGCGGCAAGACGTGAGCGCGGCCGCGCTACCCCCGCCTGAATATGTGATGAACGTCACACCGATCACGGATTCAGTTTCATAAATCGCCAATAAACCTTGCCCTCAGCGCCGGTTCAGCCGCGATTTGCAATGTTTGAACGGCTGAACCGAGCGGCCGGTCGGTTCGACCAAAATGCAGCCGCGTAAAACCAAACGGCCAAACCAGGAGACATCCCATGTTGCGCAAAACACTGCTCGCTCTCGCCGCCGGCGTTACGCTCGGCGCCGCCGCGCTTGCTCCCAATACCGCATCCGCCGGCTGGGGAGGCTAGCATGGCGGCTGGGGCTGGGGCGGCTGGCACGGCGGTTGGTACGGTGGCCCGATCGTTCGCGTGTATGGCCCGGGCTACGGCGGCTGCACGCGCTGGGCCTACACGCCTTATGGGCCGCGCTGGGTCAACGTTTGCTACTGATCCGACAAACTCAAGCACACGCGCGACGACGACCCCGGCCGGACCGCAAGGCCGGGGCGTCGCACCAGTCGACCGGCAAGCCGACGCGACAACATCCATAAGGCGAATTCTCAGGCCCGGAACCAGAGTGGATTTATCCCTGGTTCGTGGTCTTCGGCTTCTTTGATTTCGCCGGCTTCTTGGCCGCCCGCGGCGGCGCGGCAGGCGGCTCCGCGACGCGATCCATTTGCATGAGCCGGCCGCGTTCGAAGTGGTAGATGCCGGGCCGCGGGCCGGCGTCGAACGTCAAGACCACCGTGCGATCGCCATTGGGATTCTGGCCGAGTTGCACATTGGAAGGCTGACCGGCCCGATAGACGACTTCACATTCGCTCATGCCAAGGCCGACGCCTTCGCCCAGCACGGAGGAGGTATCCGGCGCGGCCGGCAGAGCCTGCGGGGCCGCCGGACTCGCGGCTTGATTGCTGGGCGCGGCTGGCGGCGCTGACACCGCCGGCGGCGTGGGACAGGAGCCGTTGGCCTCGATCAGATCGTTCGGGCTGATCGGGCGCTGCAGCCTCGACTCTTGCAGATCCGAGAACGTATAGCCGCCGGCGTTGCGGCCAAAAACGTCGAGCGGCTTCCTGAACAAGGATTGCTTGGCATCGAAATCGTCGGAGCAACCGACGAGCGCTACGGCCATTGCCAATGCGGCCAACGCCGCCATACGGTTCGATCCAAGGTACACCCGAACGTCCCCTCAAGCCCAACCCCGACGGCCGCAGGATGCGCCAGTTTGTGTTGCGATCATGGCGCGCCCTGCCGCGCTGTGCTAGCGAGCAATTCCACGGCGGCCGCCGCGACAGTACAAGCTATTGACGGAACCCAGTAAAGGCAAAAAATCAATGAGAACACAGGAGGTTGGCAGGAATTTTCGCCCGTGGCCGGGGTTCGCCGTGTAACCGCTGTTGGCGGACGCTTATTTCGTTCCGACGCAACACTCTCTCATCCCTTCAGCAGATCGACGTCGGCGGGAGTCATGCAGCGTCGCTTCGCAACTCATAGAGACACTCCATGCACCTGCAATTCGTCGGCTGCGGCGATGCCTTCGGCTCCGGAGGACGCTTCAATACCTGTTTTCATCTGGTCGGGGACAACATCAATGCCCTGATCGATTGCGGCGCGACGTCTCTCGTCGCCATGAACAGGCTTGCGATCAATCGCAATGACGTCGACACTATTTTCATTTCGCATTTTCACGCCGATCACGTCGGCGGCCTGCCGTTCTTTTTGCTCGAGGCAAATTATGTGCTCAAGCGCGATCGCGCGCTGACGATCGCCGGCCCGGTGGGGCTCAAATCGCACTTCGCGGACGTCATGGAAGGCGCCTTTCCCGGCACCCAGGCGTTGGAGCTGCGCTTTCCTTTGAGGTTGCGCGAACTGCAGATCGGCAAGCGCAACGAGGTCGGCCAGGTGCAGGTCACGCCCTTTCACGTCGTCCATGACGATCGCGCCGGGCCATGTCTCGGCTTTCGCTTCGAGGCCCAAGGCAAGGTCATCGCCTATTCGGGCGATACCGAATGGACCGACGCGCTGATCGATGTCGGTCGCGAGGCCGATCTGTTCATCTGCGAGGCCTATACGCGCGACAAGCCGATCAGCACCCACATGGCGCTATCGTTGCTCGAACGCCATCTCGCTCAAATCCGGCCGAAGCGCCTCATCCTCACGCACATGAGCAATGACATGCTGGCGCGACGCGCCGATGTTCCGTTCGAGACTGCGGAAGACGGTATGATCGTCGAACTGTGATCTCGCCGCGATGATCCGGCAGCGGTCCTCAGACGAACCGCACGGCGTAGATCGGCGGCAAATGCGCATTGACCAGATCCCAGCGGCCGCCGCCGTCATCGCTCGTCCATAGCGCGCCGGTGGTCGAGCCCATCGCCAGCCGCGAGCCGCTGTCGTCGACGTCGAAGCCGTGCCGATAAATGAGGTCGTAGGCGTCGCGCTGCGGCAGTCCTTCACGCATGACTTGCCAAGTCTTGCCGCCATCGCTGGTGCGCGTCACGCCCAGCGCGCCATCGCGCGGCATGCGGATCTCATCCTTGATCGCCGGCACGAACCAGGCGGTCTGCGGGTCGCGCGGGTGCGCCGCCACCGCAAAGCCGAAATCATCGCAGGGCAGCGACAGTCGCGTCCAATGCGCCCCGGCGTCGGCCGAGCGATAAATGCCGGCATGGTGCTGCATCCACATCACGTCCGGATCGGCCGCGCAGCGCGCGACACGGTGAGGATCCTGGACGGCACTGTCTTCGGCCTGCTCAGGCGGCACATAGGGCGCCACCAGCCCCTTGCCGAGCGCCGACCAGGTTGAGCCGTCGTCGCGGCTTTCCCAGACGCCGCCGCAGGAGATCGCGATGAAGAGCCGCTCGGCGTCGCGCGGATCGGGCGATACGCTGTGAATGCCGGCGGCATCGTAGCCGCCGCCGAACCATCGCGTGCGCTCCGGCACGTCCCAGAGCGACGACACCAACTGCCAGCTTTCGCCGCGGTCGTCGGACCGGAACAGCCCCGCCGGAATGGCGCCGATCCAGAGGCGGTCGGGATGGTGCGGACCGCCATCATCGAGTGACCATATCTGAAACAGCGAGGGCGCATCCGCCGCGTCGGCCGGGAATGCCGGCGCGGCCAGTTCCCGCCAAGTCCGGCCGTCATCATCGGAGCAGTGCAGCTTCGGTCCGAAATGGCCATGCTTGAGCGCCGCATAGATCACGCCGTCAGGGCGGCGCAGCGCATTGGTGACTGCAACGCCGACGAAACCGATCAGGTTCGCCGTCCAGCCCGCAGGCCGTCGCTCGAGCGAGAACAGACCCTTGCGCGTCGCCACCAGCAAACGATCGCTCATCGAAGAACCCCCTTCCTGACAGTTCACCCGCCCGACAGCGCCTGCATGACATAGAGCTTGGTCGCAGGGCCGATACGGCGCGCCAGGGCGCTATCATGACGCAACCGCTCACCGTCGGCGAAAATGCAGACGTGCTTTCGCATTCTGCCCTGCTCGTCGAGCACATAGCCGCGCACCTGCGGCTGGGCGGCAAACAGGTTGGTCAGCGCTTCGCCAACCGTCACGCCCGCCGCCGAGATCGGGCCGTCAGGGACCAGGTTGCGCAAGTGGCTGGTGAAATGGATTTCCGCCATCGCCGGCACTCCACGACACGAATGCGGCAACTAAGCGCCGAGCGCAGCTTCGATCGCGGCCAGCGCGGCGTCGGCTTTCGACGCGTCGGGTCCGCCGGCCTGCGCCATATCGGGGCGCCCGCCGCCGCCTTTGCCGCCGAGCGCTTCGGCGCCCTTGCGCACCAGGTCGACGGCATTGAAGCGCCCGACCAGATCGTCGGTGACGCCGACCACGATACCGGCTTTGCCGTCGCCGGTAACGCCGACAATGGCGACGATGCCGGAGCCGACCTTTTTCTTGCCTTCGTCGGCGAGGCTGCGCAGATCCTTGAGATCGATGCCTTCAACCGCGCGCGCCATCAGTTTCACGTCGCCGACCGTGCGCATGCCGTCGGCGCCATCGCTCTTGCCGCCGCCCACGCCGCCCGACACGCCACCCGACATGGCGCCCGACATGGCGAGCTTTTTCTTGGCATCCGACAGCTCGCGTTCGAGACGCTTGCGCTCGTCGAGCAGCGCGACGACGCGGTTCGGCATGTCGTCGATAGGCACCCGCAGTTCGGATGCGGTCGCCTTGGCGAGGCGCGCAACGTCATTGGCATTGGCCCGTGCCGCGTGTGCCGTCAGCGCCTCGATGCGGCGCACGCCGGATGCGACGGCGGAATCGCCGATTACCGAAATGATCCCGATATCGCCGGTGCGCCGGACGTGAGTACCGCCGCACAGCTCGACCGACCAGCCCATCGTGTTGCCGCCGCCGGATGTTTCAGGATTTTGGCCCATGGCGACGACACGGACCTCGTCACCGTACTTCTCGCCGAATAACGCCCGGGCGCCCGAGGCGACGGCATCGTCGCGGCTGAGCAACCGCGTCACCACCGGCGTGTTCTGCAGCACGATGTCGTTGGCGATGTCCTCGACGCGCGCGATCTCCTCGGCGCTCATGGGCTTGGGATGCGAGAAGTCGAACCGAAGGCGATCGGGCGCGACCAGCGAGCCCTTCTGCGCCACGTGATCGCCGAGCACCTGGCGCAACGCCTCGTGCAGGAGGTGGGTCGCGGAGTGGTTCTGGCGGATCGCGCTCCGCCGCCGATGATCGACCTCGAGCGCAAGCTCGGCGTCAACGGCAAGCATGCCGTCCTCGACCGTGCCGGTATGCACGAACACGTCGCCGAGATGCTTTTGCGCATCGGTCACCCTAAAGCGCACGCCCTCGCCCGTCATCACGCCGGTGTCGCCGACCTGACCGCCGGATTCGGCGTAGAACGGCGTCTGATTAAGCACCACGGCGCCGCTCTCGCCTTTTTTGAGCGAGGTCACCTCGTTGCCGTCGCGCACCAGCGCCGCGACGACGCCGGCCGCGCTTTCGGTCTCGTAACCGAGGAATTCGGTGGCGCCGATTCTTTCACGGATCGCGAACCACACCGCCTCATCCGCCGCTTCGCCCGAACCGGCCCATGAGGCGCGCGCCTTTTTGCGCTGCTCCTCCATGGCGTCGGTGAATGCCGCGAGATCGACGCCGATGCCGCGCGGCTTGAGCGCATCCTGCGTCAGATCGAGCGGAAAGCCGAAGGTATCGTACAGCGTGAACGCCGTGACGCCGTCGAACATGTCGCCCTTCTTGAGGGTCTTGCTCGCTTCGTCGAGAATCGCCAGGCCGCGTTCGAGGGTGCGGCGGAAGCGGGTCTCCTCGAGCTTGAGCGTTTCGGTGATCAGCGCTTCGGCGCGATGCAATTCCGGATAGGCCTGGCCCATCTCGCGCACCAGCACCGGAACAAGCTTCCACATCAAGGGCGCTTTGGCGCCGAGCAGTTCGGCGTGGCGCATGCCCCGCCGCATGATGCGGCGAAGCACATAGCCGCGGCCCTCGTTCGACGGCAGCACGCCATCGGCGATGAGGAATGCCGCCGCGCGCAAGTGGTCGGCGATGACCCGGTGCGAGGCTTTCTGCGGCCCGTCCGGATCGACATGGGTCAGGTCGGCAACGGCCTCGATCAGTGCGCCGAACAGATCGATCTTGTAATTGTCGTGCGTGCCCTGCAGCACCGCGGCGGTGCGCTCGAGCCCCAGGCCGGTGTCGATGGAGGGGCGCGGCAGGTCGACCCGTTTGCCGCCCGGAAGCTGCTCGTACTGCATGAAGACGAGGTTCCAGATTTCGACGAAACGGTCGCCGTCGGCATCCGGGCTGCCGGGCGGGCCGCCCGGGATGTGCTCGCCGTGGTCGTAGAACAGCTCCGAGCACGGGCCGCACGGCCCGGTATCGCCCATCGCCCAGAAATTGTCGGCGCCGGCGATGCGGATGATCCTGCTGTCGGGCAGGCCGGCGATCTTCTTCCACAGCCGCAACGCATCGTCGTCGTCGATATAGACGGTGGCCGTCAGCTTCTCCGCCGGGATGCCGAACTCCTTGGTGACCAGCCGCCAGGCGAGCTCGATGGCGCGCTCCTTGAAGTAATCGCCGAACGAGAAGTTGCCGAGCATCTCGAAAAAGGTGTGGTGACGCGCGGTGTAGCCGACATTGTCGAGATCGTTGTGCTTGCCGCCGGCGCGCACGCATTTCTGCGCCGTGGTGGCGCGCGAATACGGCCGCTTTTCCAGGCCGGTGAAGACGTTCTTGAACTGCACCATGCCGGCATTGGTGAACATCAGCGTCGGGTCGTTGCGCGGCACCAGCGGTGAACTTGGCACCACCTCATGTCCCTCGCGCGCAAAAAAGCCGAGAAAGCTCGACCGGATATCGTTGACGCCGCTCATGATGGGGCAACTCTCTAGCCACACCCCGCTTTCCTGTCCAGGAAGCCGGGTCTTTCAAGGGCGGAATTGCTGGACCGCCGCAAAGCCTATAAGCGGACCATATAGTAACCCTTGCGGCGACATGCTCGCCGGGACCGGGACCGCAATGAACGAACAAAGCTCCCCCCTGCCCGCCACGCTGCAAGACCGGCTGCGTGGCGGACGATTCGTCATGACCGCCGAACTTGCGCCGCCGGTGTCCTGCGACGCGGCGGACCTGCGGCAGAAAGCGGCGGGGCTCAAGGGGCTGCCCGATGCGGTCAACGTCACCGATGGCGCCGGCGCCCGCGCCCATATGGGCGCGCTGGCTGCTGCCGCCATTCTCATCGACATGGGCATCGAGCCGATCCTGCAGATCACCTGCCGGGACAAGAACCGCATCGCGCTGCAGAGCGAGATGATGGGTGCGGCGGCGCTCGGCGTGCGCAACCTGCTTTTGCTCACCGGCGACGACCCCAAGGCCGGCGACCAGCCCGACACCAAGCCGGTGTTCGATATCGATTCGAAGACCCTGATCGAGACCGCGCGCCGGCTGCGCGACGACGGCACCCTGCCGACCGGCCGCAAGGTCGCCGGCAAGGCCGCGTTCTTCCTCGGCGCCGCCGACCTGCCGATCGATCCGCCGGCCGGCTGGCAGCCCAATTCCCTGCTCGGCAAGATCAAGACCGGCGCGCAGTTCGCGCAGACCCAGTTCTGCATGGATGCCGGCGTGGTGCGCCGCTACGTGGGCGCGCTGGAGGCGGCCGGCATCACCAGGCAGCTTTTCCTCCTCATCGGCGTCAATCCGCTGCGCTCGGCCAAGTCGGCGGCGTGGATGAAGAGCCACCTGTTCGGCACCATCATTGCGGACGCGTTCATCGAACGGATGGAAAAAGCCGCCGACCCGGCAAGCGAGGGCATTGGCATCTGCGTCGAACTGATCGAGGAACTCGCCACCATCCCGGGCGTCGCCGGCGTGCATATCATGGCGCCGGGCAACGATGCCGCGATACCGCACGTGATCGCCGCGGCGAGGGCCAAGCTCAAGCTTAAGTAGCCGGCGCCTCTACCGTGCGGATATCGATCTCCGATTCCAGGGTGCGATGCACCGGACACTTGTCGGCGATCTCCATGAGCCGCGCGCGCTGGCCGGCGTCGAGGTCGCCTTCGAGCGTGATCGCCCGCTCGATGCGATCGACCATGCCCTCCTTGGTCTCGCAGTCGGCGCAATCGGCGGCGTGGATCTTGTCGTGACGCAGCCGGACCTGGGTTCGCCTTAACGGCAGTTGCTTGCGCTCGGCGTAAAGCCGCAGCGTCATCGCCGTGCAGGCGCCGAGCGCGGCAAGCAGGAGATCGTACGGACCGGGCCCGCTGTCCATGCCGCCGACCTGCACCGGCTCGTCGGCCATGAGGCGATGCCGGCCGGTGATGATCTCCTGCTGAAACTGGCCACGGCGGGTTTCGCGCACCAGCACGGTGCCGGGTTCGGTGTCCTCGGTCACAGGCGCATCGGCCGCCATGTCGAGATAACGTTCGGCCCAGGCGGCGATGACGCTCGCCACATAGGCGGCATCGCTGGGGCGGCTGACAAGATGGTCGGCGCCGGCCAATGAGATGAAGCTCTTGGGGTGCCTTGCCGTCGTGAAAATATGGCTGGCATTGTCGATGCCGACAGTATCGTCGCCCGGCGCATGGAAGATCAGCAGCGCCTTGCCCAGGGCGGCGATGCGCGCGGACAGATGCTGCTCGGCAATGTCGTCGAGCAGAGCGCGGCGGATGCGGAACGGCCGGCCGGCAAGCGTCACCTCGACCTCGCCATGGGCATGGATATCGGCGACGCGCTCGCCGAGGAGGCCGGCGACATGGGCCGGATCGCACGGCGCGTTGATGGTCACCACCGCGCGCGCCTCGGCGATCCGGTGGGCGGCGGCGAGCACCGCGGCGCCGCCGAGGCTGTGGCCGATCAGGATCGCCGGTGCGGCGAGCGTCTGGCGCAAGTGATCGGCGGCAGCGACCAGGTCGTCGACATTCGACGAGAACGTGGTGTTGGCGAACTCGCCCTCGCTGGCGCCGAGCCCGGTGAAATCGAAGCGCAGCACCGCGATGCCGTGCAGCTTCAAACCTTCGGCGATACGCCGCGCCGCCTTGTTGTCCTTGCCGCAGGTGAAGCAATGGGCGAACAGCGCCACCGCCCGCGCCGGCCCGTCCGGCCGGTCAAGGAGCGCGGCGAGCGTGTGGCCCTCGGCGCTGCGGAAATCGAATTTTTCGGCGGGCATGGGGGGCTCCTACCGGGGTTAGCAACAGCCAGTGTGGATGCTTTGACCGCTTACGGGAAGCTGCCATTCCGTAATGGGCGGCAGCCGCGTTCGCCGACGAAGTGCCCATCGCCGATACTCCCGATGGCAAGTGGGCGGCGGATTTCGATCAACTGTGTGAAACGCAAAGAAGGGCTGCCCTTGCGGACAGCCCTTCCATTGTCAGGCCGTGGCCCGGTTACGCGAAGCGATATCCTGCCCGCGCGCATGAGCCGGTGACGGATTTAAGTCACCCAGCAGGAGCCTCGGCAGAGGCGAGGATCCAGTTCATGAATGCCGGCGACCGCGGCGATAGACAATGAGACACTGGATCACCTCCTTTCGGTTGTTAACAATGCCGCCAATATAGAGCCATTTCCGCGATTCGGAAGAGGTGTTTGCGCGGAACTGTCACCCGTTGCGGCCAGAGCGATAAGACGTTCACCGCCCCAGTTCCCGCATCGCCGCATCCAGGCCTTCGATGGTCAGCGGATACATCCGCCCGCCCATGAGCTGGCGCATCAGGCGGATCGAGGCGGTGGTTTCCCATTCGCGCTCGGCCACCGGGTTGAGCCAGACGCAGGATGGATAGGTCGCCAGCACGCGCGCCATCCAGACCTGGCCGGCTTCCTCGTTGTAGTGCTCCACCGAGCCGCCGGCGGCGACGATCTCGTAAGGGCTCATCGCCGCGTCGCCGACGAAGATCGTCTTGTAGTCATGCGGATAGGTGTGCAGCACGTCCCAGGTCGGCGTCGTCTCGGTCCAGCGTCGCGCGTTCTGCTTCCACACTTTCTCGTACAGGCAATTGTGGAAGTAGAGATGCACCATGTGCTTGAACTCGGTGCGGGCGGCGGAGAACAACTCCTCGGTGGCCTTGACGTGCCAGTCCATCGAGCCGCCGACGTCGAAGAACAGCAGCACCTTGATGGTGTTGTGGCGCTCCGGCCGCATCAGGATATCGAGATAGCCCTTGTGCGCGGTGCCCTTGATGGTGCCGTCGAGATCGAGCTCGTCGGGCGCGCCGGTGCGAGCGAACTTGCGCAGCCGGCGCAGCGCAACCTTGATGTTGCGGGTGCCGAGCTCGACGTCGCCGTCGAGATCGCGAAACTCGCGCTTGTCCCAGACCTTCACCGCGCGGAAATTGCGGTTCTTGTCCTGGCCGATGCGCACGCCTTCGGGATTGTAGCCGTACGCTCCAAACGGCGATGTGCCGGCCGTGCCGATCCATTTGTTGCCGCCCTGGTGGCGGCCCTTCTGCTCGGCCAGGCGCTGGCGCAGCATTTCCAGAAGCTTGTCGAGGCCGCCCAGCGCCTCGATCTGCTTCTTCTCTTCGTCGGTGAGATATTTCTCCGTCAGCTTCTTGAGCCACTCGATCGGGATGTCTGCGGCCAGCGCGTCTTCGACCAGGCTGAGGCCCTTGAACACATGGCCGAACACGCGATCGAACTTGTCGAGGTTGCGTTCGTCCTTCACCAGCGCGGCGCGCGACAGATAGTAGAAATCCTCGACGCGGCGGCCGGCGAGGTCCTTCTCCATCGCCTCCATCAGCGTCAGATATTCGCGCAGCGTCACCGGCAGGCCGGCCGCCTTGAGCTCATGGAAGAAGGTCGCGAACATGGCTCAAACATTCGCCGTCGGCGCGCGGCCGTCAAGCGGCCAAAATTGCCGCCTTGGCGCAATTGCAGGTATGATCGGGCGCATGGCCCAGGTCCTGCTTGTTCTGCTCATCGTATTCCTGGTCCGTGGTTTCCTAAGCCGCAACATGCCGCGGGCGGGCGGCAAGATCGGCCGGCGCCGCACCATCGACCCGCCGGTCTCGGTCGGCGAAGGATTTTCCGGCGCCTACGCGCGGGACATGACGATATTCACGGCATCGTCCGACGCCGCAGACTTTCCCAGCCTGAAGGCATTCCTGCGTCACGGCACGGTTGGACAGCCGGCCGTGATGCGGATCTTCTGCGTCGCCGGATGCCAGACCGAGATCGAGATTCCCGCCGCGGCGCCCGACTACGAACGTCTCGACGCCGCCGAGGCGCTGGCGCTGCTGCGTGAGCTTCCCGATCTGCGTCTGGTGCGCCGCCTGCAGCTGAGCGACCAGCGCTCTTTCCTCGATCCGTGGGTGCGCAAGCGTGTCGGGCGCGACTATCTGGTTCTCGGCAATGCGACGAATTTCAATCTGATCGTGCTGTACAGGCCCGATCGCCGCCTGCTGCGGACGGTGGGCCAGACGCTGCTGCACGAGTGGCTGCATCTGGTCGCCTTCAAATCGTCCATGGCGGTCTGGCGCTTCACGCGCGCCGACGCGATCGAGCCGCCGCCTTCGCCCGGTCTTGAGCCGATCGCCTTCCGCATCCGCAAACCGGCGGTCTATGAAGCCTGGTGCGAACTGGGCGAAAAGCTCTTCGGCTACGACGAAACAATCGCCCGCGACGCGGCGCTGGCGTCGCCGGTGCACGCCATGATCCTATGGCGGTGCGTAGAGAAAATCCTGCTCCGGGCGCCCCGTCATCTGCGCAGCAGCCGTTTCGCCGAACTCGGGGGGCGCGGCGCCTTCATGGCGAGCGAAGTCGCACCGAAGGCCGAAGCGGCGCGAAGAAACGCGCCGCTGTGGTCGCGGTTGCGGCTGCCGTCGCTCAATCGTTTTTGACGGCGGCCGCGCCGCTCGGCCGCCGCGCGGAACGTTTGCATTGCCGCGCCGGTCAATCGTTGCCGGACGCCTTGGTCATCCAGCGCTTGAACGGCGCAACATGATTGATCAGGCGGAGCGCGGTGCGCGACATCGTCAACCGAAGCGGACTTTCGGTGAGTGCCTGGTTCATGGCGTGCAGCGAGCGGCGCACGGCGCGAAAGCCGTAATCGATCATTCCCGCCTCGTAGTCGTGGATTGCATCGATCAGCGGCCGCTCACCGCGAACGGCCGCCGTCAGGCCTCGCGCCAGCCTGACGGCGTCCTTGAGCGCGATATTGGCGCCGATGCCCTGATACGGCGTCATCGCATGAATGGCATCGCCGATCAGCGTCACGCGCCGCGTCGGCCACGCTGCGATCGGTCTCGACGTGCGGATAGCGATGGCGTTGATGGTGTCGACGTCGGCAAGCCGCGGCAACGTTTGCAGGCGCTCGTCCCAGGATCGCGCCGCCATCGCCCGCAATGCTACGCCGCGCAAAGGCTCTCCGGCCAACAGCTCGGCGTCGGGGCCGAGACCGAGCTTCTCACGCCGCGCGCCGAACGCCCACATCAGGTAACTGCGGGTGTTGTCGAAATGGCCGCCGGCGGTTACCGGGTCGTCGTTGCCGCCGAAGCCGGTGGCGGCCACGTCATCGATCTCCTGCGGCGCCGCGAAGAAGCTGTAGCCGCCCATGCCGGCCACCAGGGTGAGCCGATTTTGCAGGTCGGGGGTAATCCGCGCCCGGCTCTGCGCATCGAGAAAGACCTTGCCGGCAATGGCGACAATGCCGGTATCGATGCGCTCGGCGTGCGGCAGGAACTGTCGCCGCACGCGCGAGCCGCCGCCGTCGGCCGCCACCAGAACGTCGCCTTCGGCGGTGGTGCCGTCCTCGAAATGCGCGCGAATGCGGCCGGTCGGCAGTTCCTGGTAGCGCACGAAGCTCTTGCCGAAATGCACCGCGTGCTCGAGCCCGCAGAGCAGCACCCGCCGCAGCGTGATCCGGCTCACCGAACGATGCTGGGCCACGCTGTCCTGGGCTACGCTGTCCTGGGCCACGCCGTCATGGGCAACGGTATCCCGGGCAACGGTGCTCTGGACAACGCGCTCCGGCTCGGCAAAGTCCAGCGCAAGCAGCGGCTTCATCCGCTCGGTGACGAAGCGGATGCCGTTCGATGGCTTGCCGCAGGTGCGCTGGAAGGCATCGAACAAGGTGTGGCGGCAGGCATTCGTGCAAGGCGCGGCAGCCGGTCGGATTGATGTGCACCCGATAGCCTTGCAGGCGATCCGTGGACGTGCGGTCGCGCTCGTAGAGCGCGACGCTGACGCCGGATTTCTTCAAGCCCTGCGCCAGGGCGAGGCCGCCGATCCCGCCGCCGATGACGATGACATGGAGCGGCGCGGTCTTGGCGTCGGCGATCGATTGGCGGCTCGGCTGTGCGGTCATCGGATCACTGCTGCGGCGTTCAGCTTCATTGGTCATGCTTCTCTCCGTTCGACAGACGGGTTTTCCCGTCGCGCTTGCGGCGCGATTGGCTTCGCGGAGACCAGGCTGGTAGGTTGGATGTGCGGACTTAAGTCCAGCGCGCTCCGCGCGTTCGGTCTTGGGTTCATGAGCCCCGGCGATGTTCCAGCATCGTCGGGGTTCACCGCTTCGGCGGCGGTCTCTTTCAGGTCATCGGCGCACCTCCGAATTCGCTGTACAGCTTCGCCATGGTCGCCTCGCGGTCGTGGTGGATGCCGCGCCACAGTTCGAGCGGACCCCAACCGTTTTCGATGCGCTGGATCAACGCGGCCACGAAGGCTTGTTCGGCTTTGATCAGTGCGAGGCGGTATTCGGTCTCGACCAGAAACAGCGGCGGAAGATTCGCCACGCTCACGTCGGTGATCTGGCGCTCCAGCGCCGCCGCGTTTTGCGCGATGAGATTCAATCGCCGGCGCAGCAGCGCCAGCGCCTCGTCGGGCGGCAACACCGGCAACAGGCAAAGCGCCGCTTCGAACTGGGGATATTCCTTGATCGGCTGGCCGATCAGATCGGCCATCCAGTCATGGAGCTCCGCGGCCCCGGCCGGGGTGATCTCGTAGACGGTTCGCTCCGGCCGCCGCCCTTCCCGCTCGGTCTCCCGGGCGGCGATCAGCCCGCGCTGCAGCAGGAACGCGATCACCGTATAGAGCGAGCCATAGCGCAGCTTGATGCTTTCCTCCTTGTGCCGCTGCTTGAGGATCACGCCCATTTCGTAGGGGTGCATCGGCCGCTCGTACAAAAGCGCCAACACCGCCAAGGCCAACGGATTTGCTGGATGGGCTTGCGGGGCCACCGACGTAACTCCAATTGCATATACGCATACGAATATATGCTAACGGCTATTGCCGGTCAATTACTGCAAAGATATATCTTGCAGTACATCTTAGTAGGAGCTATCTTACGATATATCTTAACAAGGAGAACCCAGGATATGCACGGACATTGCGAATCTCACCACGGCAAATGGGCCGCCGGACGCCATCGCGGCCGCTTCGGCGGCCACGGCTCTGGCGGACGGCACGGCGGCTTTGGCGGCGAAGGTGGCGAGGACTTGATGCGGGCGCGCCGCATGCTGGCCCAGGGCGACCTGCGGCTGGTGGCGCTCGCCCTGATCGCCGAGGCGCCGCGCCACGGCTACGAGATCATCAAGCTGCTCGAGGAGAAAACCGCGGACTGGTACAGCCCGAGCCCCGGCATCGTCTATCCGACGCTCACCTATCTGGAGGAAGCGGGCTATGTCACCGCCTCGACCGAAGGCTCAAAGAAGCTCTACACGATGACCGACGAGGGCCGCGCCTATCTGGCGACCAATCGCGATCTGGTCGACGTCGTGCTCGACCGCTTGAGCGCGCTCGGTGAGCGCGTCAACCGCTGGCGCCGCGCCGCGCGCGGCGAACGGCAGGATCGCCGGCCGTTGCCGACGCTGATCGAGGCCGCGCTGGATCACCTGCGCGAAACCGTGCGCAAGCGTCTCGAGAGCGACGCCGACGTTGAAGCGCGCCTGGTCGAAATCCTCGCCCGCACCGACGCCGACCTGCAGCAGCGCCGCTAACCGGCATACCGCCCGCGCGGTCTCACGTCGCGAGCGCGGATGAAGCCTCTGGCGTACGCACGTGCTCGGTCCGGATGCCGAGGCCGAGCAGGCGCCCCGGGAGCCGGCGCAGCATGGGAAAGGTCCCGAACAACTTGAACAGCAGCGGCGGCTTCGGCCGCTGCTGGCTTGCCAGCACTCGGCTGATCACCCGCTTTTGAAGGTTGAGTTGAATCCACTGTGTGAAGCGCACCGGCAGAGTGCGCCGCTCCTGGATGGCGCGAAGATCGGCGTCGGTCACCCTGCCGGCATTGAGCGGTGTCGCCAAGCGGTTCGCCGCAGCGACCGCGTCCTGCACGGCGACGTTGACGCCGACGCCGCCGATTGGCGACATGGCGTGCGCGGAATCGCCGATGCAGATCAGACCCGGACGCCACCACTGCCGTAGCCTGTCGACCGTAACCGTCAAAAGCTTCACGTCATCCCAGCTTTTCAATTCGCCGATCCGGTCGGCCAGATAAGGCGACATCTCGAGGACCGATTTGCGGAACGCGTCGAGGCCCTCGGCCTTGACCTGCTCGATACCGCCTTTCGGAATGACGTAAGCGCATTGCCAGTAATCGCCGCGGTCGAGCATCACCATCATGCGGCCGGCTTCGACGTGGCCAAAAGTGTCGGCCTCGTCACTGCCCCGGCGCGAGATGCGAAACCACAGCACGTCCATCGGCGCTCCGTAGTCGTCGCTTTTCAATCCGGCCTTCTCGCGCACGGTCGAATGGCGGCCATCGCAGCCGACGACGAGAGCGGCGCGGATCGTAAGCGTGCCGTCCGCCGTCCTGGCGCGCAGACCGACGATGCGTCCGCCTTCCTCGATGAGGTCGGTCGCTTCGGTCGCCACGCGCAAATCGAACGTTCGATAGCGCTTGCCGTGCTCGGCCAAGAAATTGAGAAAGTTCCATTGCGGCATCAGCGCGACGTATTTGCAATGCGTCGGCAGATGAGTGAAGTCGATGGCCTGCAAGCGCTCGGCGCCGATCTGCGCGCTTAGTCTTTCGATTTTCTGGTGCGGGATTTTGAGAAACTGGTCGAGCAGGCCGAGTTCGTACATCAGTTCGAGGGTCGCCGGATGCACGGTGTCGCCGCGGAAGTCGCGCAGAAAATCCGGGTGCTTTTCCAGCACCGCCACGTCGACGCCGGCGCGCGCCAGCAGGAAGCCGAGCATCATTCCCGCCGGTCCGCCGCCGACGACGCAACATTGCGTGGTGATCGATGAATCCGCCATGATGGGTCCGCCAATGATTGAGGTCCGGTCGGCCGGCGCCTTGCGACGGGCAACGCGAGGGTTCAATGTGACGCCAACAGTCTAGCGCAAAACGCGAACCGCCGTCGGCCGGTTCCGGCCGCGGCCGCAATGCCCCCTGGGAGGCAGTCATGTTTTCCAAGATCAATCATGTCGCCATCGTCAGTGAGAATTATGCGATGGCGGCGCAGTTCTATCAGGCGGTGTTCGGCATGCGCACCTCGGAACGGACGCAGCCGGGACGCGCGCTCACGGTCGGCGACGGCTATGTCGGGCTGAACATCAATCCGCGGCGCGCCGGACGCGGCGCCGGGCTCGATCATTTCGGCATCGAGGTCGAGGACGCCGAGACCGCGTTCGAGCGCATGCGCCGGAGCTATCCGACCGTGAAGTGGCTCAAGCGACCATCCAACCGTCCGTTCGCCGGCATCTCCACCCACGATCCCGACGGCAACATGTTCGACATTTCGCAGAAGGACATGAGCAACCGCACCTCGGTGTACCGCGAGCAGGAGGGCAACGGCACGGTCAACGCCCGCCATATCGATCACGTGGCGCTGCGCACCATGCGGCCCGACGAGATGGCGACTTTCTATCGCGACGTGTTCGAACTGGTCCCCGCCAACAAGGGTGCGGGCGACCGCAATCACTATCTGACCGACGGACGCGTCACGCTCGTCATCATGCCGTGGGACATCACCGACTACGAAGGCACCGGCATTATCACCGCCGGCATGGACCATATCGGCTTCAAGGTCGAGAGCGTCGAGCAGTTGAAGGCCGACGTCGACCGCATCGCCGCCGACAATCCGCTGCTGGCGCCGGCGCCGCTCGGCACCGGTGCGGAAGGCAAGAAGCTTCTGGAACTGTTTCGCCGCGCCTGCCCGCTCGGCCAGCACCAGTTGGCCGATTGCGACGGCGTGTTGCTCGACGTCGCCGCCGATTGATCAGAGCGGCCTGCGGCCGCCGCACATCCACTGTTTACGGCAGTGTTACGCTCGCGCGTGAGCCCCCTCACATTTCTGCCGCAACGGGGGTGCTAGAACGGACGTCTCGTCCATTCGCAGCCCCAAGAGCATGCGTCTTTCACTCATCATCGCCATCCTGATTTGCGTCGCGCCGGTTCGGGCGCCGGCACAGACCTTGGCGCCGGGCCCGCAACCGCCCGCTCCCGGCGCTGCGCTTTCCGCCCCCGGCGATTTTCACATCGTCTGGGAGGTGAAGAACCGCTTCCGGCTGTTTCGTAACGAGGCCGATTTCCTGCGCCAGGTGGCGGCGAGCCGCGGCGATGGCGTCCTCGCCGCCGAGGACCGGCTCGAGCGCGACACGCAAGGCCAGGGCTGGGCCAAGGACGTCGTCGGCAATCTCTGCGTCGATAACGCCGGCAACCTGATGCCGACCTGCGACCGGGACGGCGTCAGCGAAAACTACCTGGCGCCGCGCGATCACCGTATCGGTCTTGCGCTGTCGGGCGCGGCGCCGGCGGGAGCCGTCTGCGCCTGGAGCTTCGACGACGGCGACGGACCGGCCACGCAAAACAGCGCGCCCTGCGAGGACGAAGTTCCGCTGCGCGTGCGTTCCGGGCGCACCACCGTCGCCACCGTCGATATTCCGCTCGGCGACGGCACGGCGCAGCGCGTCGTGGCCGAGATCGCGGTGCGCGATCTGCTCATTGCCGGCCTCGGCGATTCCATCGCCGCCGGCGAAGGCAATCCGGACCGCGCGGTGCGGCTCGAAGGCGGTTTCTGCTACCGCCGCTTCCTGACCGGCGGCGGCAGCCAATATTACCGGCCGGGCCGCGCCGGCTATAACGACGACCGCTCCTGCGAGAGCGGAGCATCAAGTTCGACCGCGGCGAGCGACTGGGCGCGTCACGGCGCGCGCTGGATGAACCCGCTCTGCCATCGCTCGCTTTACAGCTATCAGCTGCGCACCGCGCTGGCGCTCGCCGTCGAGCAGCAGCATCTCGCCGTGACGTTCGTTCCCCTGGCCTGTACCGGCGCCACCGTCGAGTCCGGCATGTTCCGCAGCCAGGCCGCCGACGACTGCCCGTGGGTCACGGGCATCGACCGGTGCTCGGGCAGTTCGCCCGGTCAATTCGTCGAACTGAAGGACTTGATGGCGGCGGCGCGACGACAGGACCCGCAACGCACGCTCGACATGGTGCTGCTGACCATCGGCGCCAACGACATCAATTTTGCCGGCTTGTTGGCCAATGTCATCGTCGATGCCACCACCGAGCGGCTGCTGCTCCGGCAAGGCGGCGCCATTGCCAGCGTCCAGGATTTGCAAAAAGCGCTCGATGACGATCTGCCGGAAGAATTCGCGCGGCTTCGCCTCGGGCTCAAGCCGTTCGTCGACGGCAACCTGGCGCGCGTCGTTTTCGTCTCCTATGCCAATCCGGCCATGCAAGCCGAGAACAAGCCGTGCCCGGGCGGCCGCGATGGCCTCGATGTCCATCCCGCCTTCGGCGCCGACAGCGAGCGGCTGCGCGCCGCCGCCGAGTTCGTCGACACCAGGTTTTTGCCGAAGATCAAGGTGCTCGCGACCTGTGAGGGCAACAAAGTGTGCCGCGATCCATTGACCGACCGCATGACATTTGTCGACGCGCATCAGGCGGCGTTCGACCAGCACGGCATGTGCGTGCACGCCGCCGACGATCCGGAATTCGATCGTGCCTGCTTCTTAGCGTCCGGCAACAGCTTTCAAACCGATCTCGCCGTAGCGGCTGACGATCCGATGGCGTGCGGCCGGGCGGCCAGCAATTATCGCCCCTATGCGCCGCGCGGCCGCTGGATCAGGACCGCTAACGACAGCTATTTCACCGCCATGACCTATCCGGAAGGCATGCCGGTCATGCTCAAGCCGAGCGATATTCACGATGCGCTCTGGGGCGTCGGCAGCGCGGTTTACGGCGGCGCCGTGCACCCGACCGCGGAAGGCTATGCGGCGATGGCCGACGCCGCATTGCCGGTCGCACGCGGCGTTCTGGGCCTCCAGGCGCCGCCGTCGGTGAGCAGCGAGCCGTTGCCGCCGCCGACAGCGCCCTCGACGGTCGCCGTGCCTGCCGCGCCCGCGGCCCCCGCCGCGCCGGCGTCGCCGCGCGCGCCATAAGCGGCGCGATCAGCGCGGCGTCGGCGCCACGCCCAACTTCTTTTGCAGGCTCGACGACGACGTCGTGTACTGAAACACCAGCCGCTTCTGCGGATAGATATAGTGGTACGCCTTCTGCGCCATCAGCGCCGCTTCGTGGAAGCCGGACAGGATGAGCTTCAGTTTCCCCGGGTACCAGTTGATGTCGCCGATGGCGAAAATACCCGGCACGCTGGTTTCGAAGCTTTCGGTATTGACCGGAATGAGCTCGTTGTTCTTGAGCTCAAATCCCCAGTCGGCCACGGGACCGAGTTTCATGGTCAGGCCGAAGAACGGCAGCATCACGTCGCAGGCGACGTCCGCCATGGCGCCGTCGTTCTTCTTGACGATCGCCTTTTCGATCTGCCCGTCGGCGCCGACGAGCGACATCACCTGACCCAGCACCAGGTCGATTTTGCCGGCGTCGACCAGCGCCATCATCTTGTTGACGGAGTCCGGCGCGGCGCGGAATTCGCTGCGACGATGAATGAGCGTGAGCCGGCTCGCCAGCGGCGCCAGGTTGAGCGTCCAATCGAGCGCGCTGTCGCCGCCGCCGACGATGAGAATGCGCTTGTCGCGGAACGTTTCCATCCTGCGCACCGCGTAATGCACGGTCTTGCCTTCATACGGCTCGATGCCGGGGATCGGCGGCCGCTTCGGCTGGAACGATCCGCCGCCCGCGGCAATGACCACGATCTTGGCTTCGAATTCCTTGCCCTGGTCGGTCTTCACCCGGAACAGCGGATCGCCGATCTTCTCCACCGACTCCACCATCTCGCCGAGATGGTGTTGCGCATTGAACGGCCTGATCTGGAGCAGCAGCGCATCGACGAGGCCTTGCGCGCTGGTCACCGGAAGGCCGGGAATGTCGTAGATCGGCTTCTCCGGATAAAGCTCCGCGCATTGGCCGCCGATCTTGTCGAGGATGTCGACCAGATGCGCCTTCATGTCGAGCAGGCCGAGCTCGAACACCGCGAAGAGGCCGATCGGCCCCGCGCCGATAATGAGAACGTCGGTTTTGATAGGTTCAGTCATAGCGTCAGCATGCTCGTCGTTGATGAATGTTGGTGAGGCCGAAGTGTCTAGCGTGCCTGTACCAGCAGGGGAAGGCTCTCGCATCTCAGGAGCGGATAGGCGGATTCGTCCCAGCGGAACCGGCATTCGTGCCGGCTAAGCTTGTCGCTCCGGGGTTCGCACCGTCAGTCCGTCAAAATCCTCGCGCACCTTGATCTGGCACGACAGGCGCGAGTTCGGCTGCACCTCGTAGGCGAAATCGAGCATGTCCTCTTCCATGGGCGAGGGCTCGCCGACTTTCTCCCGCCAGGCTTCGTCGACATAGACGTGACAGGTCGAGCACGCGCAAGCGCCGCCGCATTCGGCCTCGATCCCCGGCACGCCGTTCTTGATGGCGGTCTCCATCACCGTCGAGCCGATTTCGCCCTCGACGGTGCGCGCGGTGCCCGCGGTATCGATGAAGGTGATCTTGACCATGGTGGAATGAGGATTTGGGGAGGAATTTGGGTCTGACGGCCCCATCGATGAATTGATCGAAGTCGTCAGGAAGCGGCCTCTATTTATTGCCTTGTGCCGCCCGGCGCCAGTGCCCAGGACTGTACCCAAGACTGGCCGCCGCGATTGCCCGCCCGCTTACTGTTCGCGAGGGGTTTCGCCCAACCGCGCGCCAATCGCCGCGGTGGCCTCAAGGCTCGCGGCCCTGAGCCCCTCGATCGCCCGCTCCAACGCTTCGCGGCCGGCTTGCCCGGCAGCCTGCTCGAGCCTTTCCGCCGCTTGCGCCACCCGCCATGCGCCGATCCCGCGCGCCGAGCCCATGAGCGTATGGGCGGCGGCCGCCGCCATCGTGGGCCTGGCCTCGGTGATGCGCTCGAGCATGATGGCGCTCTGACGCACGAAAATCTCAAGCACTTCTCGTTCAAGCCTGCGGTCGCCCAGGGTCATGCGCCCGAGGTGGTCCTCGTCGAGGACCGTCGGTTCTGGTTCCGAACCGGTCCTGCGTAATAGGCTTGATGCGATCATGCCAACCCTCCCCGACGATCCTTTGCCGGCGAGTGTGCCCGCGTGGTGACGAAAATCGAGTGAATCCAGGACGCTCCACGGCCCGCGCGACGACTTGATTTCGAACCGTTGGTGAGCAATGTCTTACTCGGCCCCGGCGGCGGGCTGCCGGCGGGGCTCGCGTGCGGGCGCGCGGGCACTCGTTGGGATCGTGGGCGTGCCGAGCGGGGCCGGCTGGGGCACAGCCCTGCTCCGCCCCGCGGTGCCCTGCCCGGTGTGCAAACGGCGCCTGTCGGCCCCACGCCGGCCGCAATGTTGGCACCAGAATGGCGCGTCCAGCCGCGGCGGATTGCGAATTACCGCGATGGTAACCAAGCCGTTAACGATGATTAAAGGGACGTTACCGTTGCCGGTTTTCTTTGATGCGCCAGACCGATAGGATACGTCGTGGCGCTATGAGGTGAGGGCTGGGGAGCCCTGGGTGCCGGATGGGATCGAGACGATCACGCGCTCGTGGCGCGGCCCGGCTTGGCTCGGGCCGCCCTAGTCAGGCGTAACACGCGAGGCGACGACCGACATGGCCAATTATCCGAAGAAGATGATCGATCCGACCGAAGCAGCGTTGTCGGCGATCCAGGAAGCCCTCAACGTCAGGGACGAGGACGATCGGCCGGAAAGCGAGTTGGAAAGCGTCGCCCGGCCGCCGTCGAACCGTGAAGCGCCCGCTCGCCACCCGGAGCCGCCGGCGCCGGCGTTCGACGAAATCTTCGAGACCGACGACACCGCCGGGCGCCCGCCGGAACCCCAGGCGCTTCGCGCCGCCAATGACGATCAGCAGTCGATCGGCCAGATCCTGCGGGCTCTGCAGCAGCGTCCGCCGCGCACCTCCTACTCCGCCGCCGCGGCGTTTTCCGCGGTCTGGGTGGTGGGCTGCCTGGCCCTGTCATGGGCTTATCTGTCGGAACTCAATGCCGCGCTTGGTCCCGACCACTCGTCGGCTGCCGTCATGATCGGTCTCGGCGCCGCGGCGCTGTTGCCGATCATCTTTTTCTTCGGCATCGCCCATATGGCCTGGCGCGCCCAGGAACTGCGCCTGATCACCCAGTCGATGGCCCAGGTCGCCATGCGGCTGGCCGAACCGGAAAGCGTGGCACGCGATTCCATCGTCACGGTCGGACAGGCGATCCGCCGCGAGGTCGCCGCCATGGGCGACGGCGTCGAGCGCGCCCTGGCGCGCGCCGGCGAACTCGAAGTATTGGTCCAGAACGAGGTGGCGGCGCTCGAGCGCACCTATAGCGACAATGAAGTCCGCATCCGCGGGCTCCTGCAGGATCTCGCCAACCAGCGCGACACGCTGGTCGGCCAGGCCGAGCAGGTGCGGTCCGCCATCAACAACGTCCACATCGATCTGACCCAGGATTTGTCGACGATCAGCGATCTGGTCGGCCAGCAGGTCAACGAGGCCGCGCAACGCATCACCCATTCGCTGGCCGAAAAGGGCGAGCACATCACGCTGGCGCTGGCCGAGGTCGGCGACAACATGATCCAGCAGCTGTCGAGCCGTGGCGGCGACATGCTGACCCGGCTGGAGACCGCGAGCGAGGACACCTCGCGCGCCATCGCCACGGCGAGCGACCAGCTCACCTCGAACCTGAATTTCAAGACCGACCATGTCGGCGAGGATTTCGCCGAAATCGTCAACGGCCTCGAAGAGCTGATGACGTCGCGGCTCGATCAGGTCACCGAGAATTTCTCCGAACGATCGCTCGGCATCGTCGACCTGATGATGGGGCGCTCCCAGGAGATCGCCGATCTGGTCGCCGTGCGCGCCCGCGAACTCACTGAGGCGATCGTCGATACGTCGAGCCAGTTGGCCGAGACGATCGCGACCCGCGCCGACGAGGTCAATTCCACGCTCAAGGCGTCCGGCGAGTTGCTGATCCTCGACCTCGACCTGCGCGGCGGCAACGTCGCCCAGCAGCTTGAACAGACCGGCAACCGCATCACCGAGGCGCTGGTTTCGCGCGGCGGCGAGGTGGTGCAGAAGCTCGACGAGACCGGCAGCCGCATCGCCGAGGCCATGGTCTCGCGCAGCAGCAATGTCACCGACACGCTGCGCGACAGCGTCGAGAAGTTCGTCGACACCGTGGCGACGCGCGGCGACGCCATGAAGGACATGCTGTCGACGCGGCTCGCCGCCTTCGAAGAAGTGTTCAACCACTCCGGCGCCGAGCTCGGCGAGAAGATTTCGCGCGACTCCACCACGCTCGGTAACCTCATCACCCGGCATCTCGCCGAGTTCGACCGCACCGTCAAGACTTACGGGTCCGAGCTCGTCGAACGCCTCGGCGCGCGCACCCAGGACGTCTCGGAATCGATGCGCGGTTATGTCGAAAGCTTCGACGACCGCGTGACCTCGAAGGCAACCGAGGTCACCACCGCGCTCGATCAACGGCTGTCGCGTTTCCAGGAGGCGCTCGACGGCCGCAGCCAGACGCTGACCGACGCCCTGTCGGCCCGCGTCATGGACATCGCCAAAACGCTGGCCGAAGGCGGCAAGGAGGTCGTCACCGCGCTCGACCGCCGCATCACCGATGTCACCACGCTGATCGACACCCGGGCGGCGAATCTCTCCGAGTCGGTCGGCGCGCGGATCGCCGACATCGACAAGACGCTCGGCACCCGAGCCCAGGAGGTTGCCAGCGGCCTCGATGTGCGGATCGCCAGCATCGACAAGACGCTCGGCAGCCGCGCCCAGGAGGTTGCCAACAATCTCGATGTGCGGATCGCCAACATCGACAAGACGCTCGGCGCCCGCGCCCAGGAAGTTGCCAGCAGCCTCGATGGGCGGATTGCCGGCATCGACAAGACGCTCGGCGCCCGCGCCCAGGAAGTCGCCGACAGCCTTGATGGCCGGATTGCCAACATCGACAAGACGCTCGGCGCCCGGGCCATCGAGGTCGCCAATACGCTCGACGGCCGCATCGGCCAGCTCGAGCAGCTGCTCGTCGGCCGCGCCCAGGCGGTGACCCAGCAGTTGGAGCAGCGCAGCCGCGCCGCTGCCGACCTGCTCAATACCCGGGTCCAGGAGCTCTCCGAATCGATCAAGACCAACACCGGTAACGCCGAGCGGGCCATCGTGCAGCTCGCCACCAACACGACCGATGCGCTCGGCAAGAGCACGGCGGCGAGCGCGACTGCGGCGGAAACGCTGAACCGCAGCGCCGCCGAAGCCGGCGCCCTGTTCACGCGCAGCGCCGGCGCCCTCACCGAGTCCGTCACCAAGAGCGCGTCCGAGGCGACCGCGGTGCTCAATCGGACCGCGGGCGTGCTGACCAATACGATCGGCAAGAGCGCCGCGGAAGCCAGCGCCATCCTCAACCACAGCACCGGCGTGCTCACCGAATCGTTCGGCAAGAGCGCCACCGACGCAGCGGCCGTGCTGACCCGCAGCGCCGGCGCGTTCAGCGATGTCATTGGCAAACGCGCCGCGGAAGCGAGCGCGTTGCTCGACCGCAGCGCTGGCGCGCTGAGTGATACGATCGGCAAGCGCGCCGTAGAAACGACCGCGTTGCTCGAGCGCAGCGGCAACGCGCTGAGCGATGCGATCGGCAAGCGCGCCGCGGAAGCGAGCACCCTGCTCCAGAGCAGCGCCGGCACGTTTGGCGATTCAGTCGGCAGGAGCGCCGCCGAGGCGAGCGCGCTGCTCCAAGGCAGCGCCGGCACGGCGAGCGAGTCGGTCGGCAGGAGCGCCGCCGAGGCAAGCGCATTGCTCCAGAGCAGCGCCGGCGCGGTGAGCGAGTCGGTCGGCAAGAGTGCCGCCGAGGCGCACGCGTTGCTCCAGAGCAGCGCCGGCACGTTTGGCGATTCAGTCGGCAGGAGTGCCGCCGAGGTGAGCGCATTGCTCCAGAACAGCGCCGGCACGGTGAGCGAATCGGTCGGCAGGAGCGCCGCCGAGGCGCACGCGTTGCTCGAGAGCAGTGCCGGCGCGCTCAGCGATTCGATCGGCAGAAGCGCCGCCGCGGCGCACCAAGCCTTGGGTCAGACTGCGGCGAGCGCCAGCGGGCTGCTGGCGCAGAGCGCCGCTTCCATCACCGACGCCATCGGTCGCAGCGCGAGCGAAGCCGAGCGGACCCTGGTGGGGACCAGCACCCAAGTCGCCGGCAACATTCTCGGCAGAGCCGATGAATTCAACGCCGCCGCAGCGCAACGCCTCGGCGACATGACGCGCCTGCTCGACGAGAAGTCCAACACGCTGCTTTCCGCGCTGTCCGGCAAGGGGCTGGAGTTTGCCGGCGAGGTCAGCCGCGTCACCGACCACGCGGTGAAATCGATCGAAGCAAAGAGCTTCGTCTTCACCCAGACGATGATGGACAACAGCGAGGAGATCGCGCGCCTGATCAATGACGCGAGCCAGGCCGCGACGTCCGCCATGTCGCGCACTCTCGGCCAGTTGCAGGAGGGCACGCTCGGCACGGCCGAATCCGCGAAGGCTTCGGTCGCGCAAACCCTGCAGGATTTGCACGGCGCGACCAGGGCGGCGATCGAGGAGTTGAAAAAGACGGCGTCGGCGACCGTGGCGGAACTGCAGGAGACGCACGGCATGCTGCGCTCCGATTCCACCGCGCTGTTCGAGCGGCTGCGCGAAGCCAATATCCTGCTGCAGGAAGTGCTCAGCGGGGCGCACGAAAACATGAACTCGATCGAGCACACCATGGCGACGCGGGTCTCCGAATTCGTCGCGGCCATGAACGAGCTGAATACCAAGAGCGGTGCGACCACCGCCAAGGTCGAATCGCACCTCGGCACGTTCAACACCGTGACCACCAAGGTCCTGCGCGATCTCGGCGAGCTGTCGACGCAGTTCAACTCGCATGGCCGCTCGCTGGCGCAAGCCGTCGAGCTTCTGGAATTGAGCAATCGGAAGGCCGAGGAATCGACGGCCAGTCGGCAATCCAGCATCGAGACGCTGATCGGGGCGCTCGATACGCGGAGCGACGATTTCGAACAACGGCTCAAGCGCTTCTCCGGCCTGCTTGAGGAGTCGCTCGAGGCGGCGACCTCACGGACCAGGGAAATCGCCAGCCTCATCGCCGATTCGAGCAACGAGAGCGTGCGCACCATCGAGCAACAGTACGAGCTGGTGCGGACCAACGCCGAGGACGAGCGTAAGCGCACCACCGAGGCGCTCGGCGCGGTCTACGACCAGGCGTCCACCGAGACCCAGGCCCTGTTCAACCAATCGGCCGAGCGCTTCACCGCGATCGTCCAGAGCATGAAGCAGATGTCGACCGAGATGCAGCAGGAGCTGGAGGCGACGCGCGCCGAATTGCGCCGCGGCGTTCTCGAGCTGCCGCAGGAGACCGCCGAGAGCACGGCGCAGATGCGCCGCGTCATCGTCGATCAGATCGAAGCGCTCGCCGAACTCAATCGCATTGTCGCGCGCCATGGCCGCGCGCTCGATGCCGCGGAGCCGGTGCGGCGCGAAGCCGAGCCGGCCTACGCCACCGGCGGCGGCCGGGCGCAAGTCAGGCCGATCCGACCAGACGTCGCACCGCCGGCCCAAGCCCAAGCCGGGCTGCGCGACATCACCGGCGCGCCGGCGCGCCGCTCTCCCGAGCCGCCGGCTCAGCCGGCGCCGCCGAACGGCAATGGCCGCGCCGCCGCCAATGCGGCCAATGCCGGCAACGCCGGCGGCGGCTGGCTCAGCGACCTGTTGACCCGCGCATCGCGTGACGAGACCGCCAGCGCCGCCCCGCCGCCTGCCCCGCGGGAGGCCGCCCGCGGGGCGGAACGTCCCGCCCGCGACAGCCGCGATTCCGTGGACTCGCTCGATACGCTCTCGGTCGACATCGCCCGCATGATCGACCATGAGACCGCGGCCGAGTTGTGGGAGCGCTACAAGCGCGGCGAGCGTGGCTTGTTCACCCGCCGGCTTTACACGATCCAGGGCCAGAAGGCGTTCGACGAGATTCGCGGCAAGTATCGCGGCGATCCGGAATTCCGGCAGACCGTCGAGCACTATATCCACGAGTTCGAACGGCTGCTCGATGACGTGTCGCGCGGCGACCGCGGCGCCGCGGTGGTCCGCAACTATCTCACTTCGGACACCGGCAAGGTCTATACCATGCTGGCGCATGCCGCCGGACGGTTCGATCAATAGCCTGGCGTTCCGGACGTAAGTTACGCGTGGAACGACCAGACAAGCCGCGATCGCCGCGGACGCCCTTGCTCCTGCCGTGATCGCGGCGCTACCGTGCCGCCATGGACGCTGCGATCGCCTTGCCCACTGCCGCCGATGTCGATGCCGCGGCGCTCCGGCTCGCCGGCGTCGCCCTGCACACGCCGCTTTTGTCGTCGGCAGCGCTCGACGCCATGACCGGCGGCCGGGTTTTTCTCAAAGCCGAAACCCTGCAGCGGACCGGATCGTTCAAGTTTCGCGGCGCCTACAACAAGCTCGCGGCGATCGCGCCCGAATGTCGCCCGGCCGGCGTGGTGGCGTTCTCCTCCGGCAATCACGCCCAGGGCGTTGCCGCGGCGGCGCGGCTGCTCGGCATGCCTTGCGTCATCGTCATGCCGTACGACGCGCCGCGCGCCAAACGTGAACGCACGGCGGCGCTCGGCGCCGAAATCGTACTGTACGATCGGGCGCGCGACGATCGCGAGGCGATCGCGCAGGACATCGCGACCCGACGCGGCGCTACGCTGGTCCCGCCTTACGATGACGCCTTGATCATTGCCGGCCAGGGCACCGCCGGCCGCGAAATCGTCGAAGACTTGAGCGCGCTCGGCCTGTTGCCTGACGTGGTGGTGGTAACCGCTTCCGGCGGCGGCCTCACTGCGGGCATCGCGCTTGCAGTCAAGGCCCGCGTGCCGTCGGCTGCGCTCTACACCGCCGAGCCGCAGGGTTTTGACGATCATGCGCGATCGTTTCGCAGCGGCCGGCGCGAGCAGAACGCCGAACTGACCGGCACCATATGCGATGCGCTCATGGCGCGCATGCCGGGAAAGCTGACGTTTGCGATCAATCAATCGCTGGTCGATGCCGGCGTCGTCGCGACCGATCAGGAAGTGACCGCGGCGGTTGCCTTCGCCTTCGCTGAGTTGAAGCTCGTGGTCGAACCGGGCGGCGCGGTTGCGCTTGCGGCGGTGATGACCGGGAAGGTCGACATCAGAAACAAAGTTGCCGTGGCCGTTCTATCCGGCGGCAACGTCGACCCCGAACTGTTCTCCCGGCTGGTCGCGTAGCAATCGGCGTCCTGCCGCAGCTAGAAACGGATACTGACTAAATCGGAATCCGGCTCCAGCTGTTTTTTTGAGCACGCCCGTTTCACGAGACGCAAGCCGTGCTGTCAGGCGCCGGTGCCCGGCAGGAAGCAACGGATTTGCGTCGCTCCTTGGTTATCCTGATACGGCCACACCACGGCGGGCCCAAACTTGTTGGGCTCGGTAACGACGGCCGTATCGGGCACGACGACCCATTGCCCGTTGATTCGCACCCGATAGTTGCCGCCCTGGGTGTCCCAGTCGACATCCTGGACGCTCACCCCATCGGCGAATGAACAGCACAGCCCCTTGCCGCTCGCGAGCTTGTCGAACCAGGCCTTCAGCGGCGAAGTGGCGTACTGACCGTCGTCACGCGCCGACGAGCGATTGGGTACGCATACGATCGTGCACAACGCTACTATCGTCAGAACCCGACCAGTAAGTGTGTGCATCGTGGCCTCCACAAGATCATGTTGAGCGGACCACAAGCGAACAAAGTTCCGCAGACCTCAGAAGCAAGCACACCGCGTCAGCGTCGTTGTCGATCCGCATGTCTCCGTCTAAGCAACTTCCGTGCCGGTTTAAACGAATCATGACTGCGCGCACAATTCGTTATAAAAAATTTACAGTTCTGCCACAATTCGATTTTGCTGTGCATTCACCGGCATCGGCACTGTCGATCCAACTTTCGATTCTTGCAAATCGTTCGCTACGGCCGAAAGCTGCCACAATCGCGGCTGTGCATCAGCCAAACAGCGCGATCAGTTCTTCCTCGCTCAGAGCGCGCACCGCGGCGAGCGGATCGCCCGGCACCGGGCGTGGAACGGCCGCCAGTGCCGGCGGTGCGGCTGCCGGTAACGGCATCACCGGTGGCGGCTCGGTCGCGACCGCCGCTCCGCCGAAGGCTCGGCCGCGACGGACGACGCGCCCAGCGGACTTGGAATTGGCAGCGGCTCGAATGCCTCGCCCGGCACTTCGCGGGAACTGGCGACTGCTCCCAGAAAATAATTCTGCGACGGCAGCAGGTCGTCGCTTTGCGCCGCCTCGCGCACTGCCTCGTCGAACGACTGGTCAATCGGGGTGTCGCCGGCAGCCTCGCCAATTGTTGCGCCCGTGCTCGGCAGGTCGCGGGCTCCGAAATGCTCGGTCTTGAGCGCGTCGTCCAAAATCGCTTCACTCAGAGCAGTTTCGCCAGCCATGCGCTTGTTCGCGGCGCCGTCGCTTGCCTGCTCGGTATTCTCGTCGCCGACCGAATCGTTTTCTCCCGAAGCGAACAGCGTCGGTTCCGGCAGGATGTCGCCGCGTCCGCCCGTGGCATCGGCCGGGACGCTCCTTTCGCTCTCGGCCAAAGCGGAAATATCATCGATGATCGCGGTCGCTGACGGTGCCGAAACCGCATCTGCACTATCGCTCTCGCATCTCCAACCTCGACGGGGCCGGCAGCGGATAAAAATGATGCGGGCGTCGTGACTGCGTCGCCAAACGCCTCGCCCGCGGCCAATTCGAACGGCTGCGCCCACGCCGAAGATCGGACCGGAGCGTCACTGGGGATTGGCGCCACCGGAGCCGAACCGGCGATCATCGCCCTTACCCGGTTCGCCAGCACCGGCAGCTGCTCCGCAGCCTGATGCGTGCCTTCCAGGGCTCGAGCCGACTGTACAAGCGCATCGGACACGTCGCGCAGCGCGGCGTCGAGCGCATCGCACAGGGTCTGCTCGACCGGGCGCTCATGCAGCACAAAGGCAATGTCTTGGATACGCTCGAGGGCAGCGAAGGTATCGGGCGGCGGCGCCTTGTTGGTCGCGATTTCGGCAGCGATGCCGTCGATCGCCGCGGCAACGTCGGTGAACTCGCCGGCCTGGGTCTCGGAACCGTGCGGCGATGGCTCGCCGCGAAGCGCCGCCTCGACGCGCGCGATGGCGCCGACCAGGACCTGCGTGTCGGCGTGGCGATTGCGACTGGCGTATTCGGTCAAAAAACGGCGGCCGCGCTCGGACGCCATGACGGCGACGCAGATGGCGTCGTAATCCGCCGGGTCTGGGAGACCGGCCAGTATGTCCAGCAGCGTCGATGGGTCGTTGGGCATCGCTCTACCACAAGGGACCAACTCAAGCGCACAACCGCCGAAGGCGCAATCCGGCCCTGTGGGCGGGCGGCGGTCCCGAGATACCACAGACGGCAGATTGGCGCTCGATTCAGTCGATCCGGGCGTCCGCCAGCTTCACGATCGAGGCCCACTTCTGCGTCTGCTCGGCGAGGAAATTCTGGAAATCTTCCGGGGTGCCCAGCTTGGCGATGGCGGAAAACTTGGCGAGATTGTCCTGCGCGGCCTGCGATTTCAGCCCGTCGTTGATCGCCGCGTTGAGTTGATCGACAATCGGGCGCGGCGTACCCGCGGGCGCCACCAGGCCGGTCCAGGCATCGACCACAAAGTCCGGATAGCCGCTTTCAACGAGCGTCGGCACGTCGGGCAGAGCCGGCCAACGCTCGCCCCGCGCGAGCGCAAGCGGGCGCAGCTTGCCTGCTTTGATCAACGGAAAGAGCGTCACCAGCCCGTCTATGGTGAACTGCGTCTGGCCGCCGAGCAAATCGTTGATCGATTGCGCCGAGCCCGTGTAGGGCACATAGACCACGTCGATCTTGGCTTCGGTCTTGAACAGCGTGCTGAGCAGATGCGGCGGCGTGCCCAGCCCCGCACCGAAGTTGATCTTGCCCGGATTGGCCTTGGCGTAGGCGACGAACTCGCCGATCGACTTCGCCGGCACGTCGTTGTTGACGACAAAGATGTGCGGCAGCAGCGCCACGGTCGCAATCGGCACAAAGGCCGTCCGCGGGTCGAGCTTGAGGCTGGAATAAAGCGCCGGCGCCACGGCGAGCGAGCCGGAAGATCCGAACATCAGCGTGTAACCGTCCGGCGCCGCCGCCGCGGCGTCTTTTGTGCCGATGGTTGAACCGCCGCCCGGGCGATTTTCGACCACCACCTGGCCGACCCGGCTGCCGAGTTCCTGCGCCGTCATCCGCGCCATGGTGTCGATCGGCCCGCCCGGCGGAAACGGCACGATCATCAGGATCGGCTTGGTCGGATATTTTTGCTGCGCCGCGACCGGTCCGATCGCCGGAAGTCCGACCGCGGCCCCTGCTCCGGCGACGGCGGTGAGAAAGCGGCGCCGCGTCGCCAAACGAATCGCCATGAGACCCTCCCGTACGGTGCGGCGGCTCTGCGGCCGGTTGGTGTCGATCATATAACAACCCGCGAAGAGACTTCAGCCCCAAAGCGCCGGCTCGGGCGGGTAGGCCAAGCTGCCCTCGTAGCGCAGACCGTCCGGGCGGTCGTTGGCCAGGAGCAGCGGCCCGTCGAGGTCGACGACGCAAGCGCGCTGCGCGACCAGCATGGCCGGCGCCATCGCCAGCGAGGTCGCCACCATGCAGCCGACCATGACCGCAAAGCCGCGCCGCTCGGCTTCCGCCGCCAGCGCCAAGGCTTCGGTGAGCCCGCCCGCTTTGTCGAGCTTGATGTTGACGGCGTCGTATTTGCCGGCAAGCGCGTCGAGCGAGGCGCGATCGTGCACGCTTTCGTCGGCACAAACCGGAATCGCCCGCTCGATCTGCGCCAGCGCGGCGTCGTCGCCTTCGGGTAACGGCTGCTCGATGAGGGTCACTCCCGCAGCGGCGCAGGCCGCAAGGTTTTGCTGCAGATTGTTGGGCCGCCAGCCCTCGTTGGCATCGACGATGAGCTCGGCCCGCGGCGCGGCACGGCGCACCGCAGCTATTCGCTCGGCGTCGCCTGCGTCGGCGCCGAGCTTGACCTTGAGCAGCGGCCGCGACGCTGCCCGCTCCGCCGCCGCGGCCATGACTGCCGGCGCGGCCAGCGAGATCGTATAGGCCGTGAGGAGCGACTTGGGCGCGGCCAGCCCGGCCAAGTCGTAAACCCGGCGGCCGGCGGCCTTGGCACTGATGTCCCAATAAGCGCAATCGAGTGCATTGCGCGCGGCGCCGGGTGGCATGGCATCTTGCAAGGCGGTGCGGCTCAGACCGCGCCGCAGTGCCGGGCGCATGGCTTCGATCGCCGCGACAACACTGTCCGGACTCTCGCCATAGCGGGCATAGGGAACGGCTTCGCCGCGGCCGCGGTGCGTTCCATCGCTCAGTTGCGCCACGACCACCACGGCTTCGGTCTTGCTGCCGCGGCTGATGGTGAAGGCGCCCGCCAGGGGCCAGCGCTCGGTGCGTACGGAAAGCTCCATGCCGGCGGCAAGTATGACCGCAGCCGTGCGGCGCTCAAGGCCCGCGCGACCGATTACGCCGCGATCTCGGCGCCCTGCTCGATCGGGCTTTCGTCATCGTCGTCGGGAACCGGATGCAGCGCCGAAGTATCCTGATCGGCCCAGGCGATGATCTCGAAGCGGCCGTCGTCGTGTTCGACCAGCGCCGTGCAGCTTTCCACCCAGTCGCCGCAATTCATGTAGCGAATGCCGAAATCGTCATGCATCACGGCATGATGGATATGGCCGCAGATGACGCCGTCGACGTGGTGACGTTGCGCCTCGGCGGCGAGAGTTTCCTCGAACGCGCCGATATAGTTCACGGCGTTCTTCACCTTATGCTTGGCCCACTGCGACAGCGACCAGTAGCGGAAGCCGAGACGGCGCCGGACGGCATTGAAATAGCGGTTGACCAGGATGGCCAGGTCGTAGGCGGTGTCGCCGAGCAGCGCCAGCCAGCGCGCATGCTTGACCACCATGTCGAACACGTCGCCGTGCACGACCAGATAACGGCGGCCGTCGGCGGCCTGATGAATCGCGGTCTCGACCACTTCGATGCCGCCGAAATGGGTACCGTAATAGTCGCGCAGGAATTCGTCGTGATTGCCGGGCACGTAGACCACGCGCGCGCCCTTTGCGCGCCTTGCGCAACAACTTCTGCACCACGTCGTTGTGAGGTTGCGGCCAGTACCAGCCCGATTTCAATTGCCAGCCGTCGACGATATCGCCGACCAGATAGATCGTGTCGGCCTCGTGATAGCGGAGAAAATCGAGAAGGCGCTCGGCCTGGCAGCCGCGCGCGCCGAGATGCACATCGGAAATGAAGAGCGTACGGAACTTAAGTGCACCGTGCTCGAAAGTCACGAATCGTATTCTCGCGTTCGTTGCGAATCGAGTTGAAGCCTAATTTTATTCCATGGCAAGACCATGACAGCGATTGTTGATGCGGCGCTGTCGGCGTATGCTTGCCCCGGCAAGTTCCCGAGTCATGCCATTGTCATTTCGTCCAACTAAAAAGTTAACACAATGACAGCGCCGATTCTCGCTCTTGCGGTTTTCTGCTCCACCGCCTCAGCCATTCACTTCGCAAGCATCGTGGCCGCGATTGTTCGGTTCCGGATGAGTTCGCGTCGCGGCGCGCTGTCCGGCCAAAACTTTCCGCCGGTCAGCCTGGTGCGTCCGCTGTGCGGAATCGACAACTATGCGGCCGACACGCTGCGTTCGACATTCGCGCTCGACTATCCGCAACACGAGATCCTGTTCTGCGTCGCGTCGGCGAAGGATCCCGTCATTGCTCTGGTCGAGGGCCTGATCGCCGAGCACGCCGGTGTGCGCGCCAAGCTCCTGGTCGGCGACGACCGGGTGAGCAGCAATCCCAAGCTCAACAATGTGGTCAAGGGCTGGAAGGCTGCCGCGCATCGATGGATCGTCATCGCCGACAGCAATGTGCTGATGCCGCCCGACTACATCCAGCAATTACTGGCAAATTGGCGCGCCGATACCGGTCTCGTCGCCTCGCCGCCGATCGGCTCTCGCCCCGAAGGACCATGGGCCGAGCTCGAATGCGCATTTCTCAACACCTATCAGGCGCGCTGGCAGTATTTCGCCGACACGTTGGGCTTCGGTTTCGCCCAGGGTAAGACGATGCTGTGGCGGCGTGCCGACCTTGAAGCGGCCGGCGGCATCGAGGCGCTCGGCAAGGAAGTCGCGGAGGACGCGGCGTCGACCAAGATCGTCCGCGGCGCGGGACTTCGGGTCCGGCTGGTCGATCGACCGCTGCCGCAGCCGCTCGGTCGCCGCAGCGCCGCTGAGGTCTGGAACCGGCAGGTACGCTGGGCGCGGCTGCGGCGCGCCAGTTTCTTGCTCTATTTCCTGCCCGAAGTGCTGTCCGGCGGCATCCTGCCGATGATCGCGGCGGCGATCGTCGGCCATGCGCTCGGCCTGCCGGCGGCGCTGAGCGCGTGCATTTTCGGCGTGCTTTGGTACGGCGGCGAAATGCTGCTTGCCGCGGCCGCCGAGTGGCACGTCACGGCGCTCTATCCGTTGTACGGACTGGCGCGCGATCTGTTGCTTCCGGTGGTCTTCGTCAATGCCCTGTTCGGCAGCGCCTTTGTGTGGCGCGGCAACGAAATGCAGGTCGAGCGCATGCAGCCGCAGCGCATGATGGCCCGCATGCGGCCGCGCTTGCAGGAGGTGGCGGCAGGCGGCCGAAGGCGCCTGCGCGCGTTGCGGGCAAGCGTCACCAACGACTAGCCGGACGCCACCGCCTCGCGCACGGCGTGGTCGGCAATCGCTTCGATCCTCGCCTGGTCGGCCGGAAAATCCGCCGCGATCCAGGCCGCTTTGGCGGCACGCATCGCGGCGCCGAGGGTGGGTCCGGCCACAACGCCCCGCTTGGTGAAGTCGGCCGACTTGAGCGGAAACACCGGCACCGGCCAATGCTGCGGCAGTTCGGCAAGCTCTCGCCATGCGCCGTCGGCCGCGCCGGCATCGGAGCGCGCCCAGGCGACGAGCACGCGATCGGTGAAGCCTTGCGGCCCGAGGCCATAGAGCAGCGCGTGCGACGCCTGCGCCGACGCCGTCGGCGAAACGCGCCACCAATGATCGAGCGCCGCAAGCCGTTCGAATTCGGCATTGGAGAGGCGAAGCCGCTCCGCAAGCCGCGCTGCGTCCTCGCTGACCTGCACATTGAGCGCGCCGAGCCGCCGCACCGCGTCAGGCTTTAGGCCAATCGCGGCTTCGACCTTGGCCATGTTCTCGAAGCTCGCCATGGAAGGCACGCCGCCGATCGCGGCGCCGAGCAAGCCGCACTCCGCCATCACCGCGAGCGTGGGCGCGGCCCGCGGCGCAACGAAAAGCTTCAACAGCTCCATGCGCACCCGTTCGCGCGACAGCGCATCAAGCCCGCCGCGCGCCCGGATGCAGGCCAATAGCCCGGACTGGTCCGGTGCGCCCTCGCCGAAATACGCGTGAAAGCGAAAGAAGCGCAGGATCCGCAGATAGTCCTCGGCGATCCGTTTGTCCGGCTCGCCGATGAAGCGCACGCGGTGCGCGGCGATGTCGGCAAGGCCGCCGACAAAGTCATGGACCGTTCCGTCGCGCGAAGCGGACAAGGCATTGATGGTGAAGTCGCGCCGCTTCGCGTCGGCTTTCCAGTCGCGGCCGAAGACCACTTTCGCCTTGCGTCCGTAGGTCTCGACGTCTTCGCGCAATGTCGTGACCTCGAATGGCTGGCCGGCGATGACGACCGTCATGGTGCCGTGCGCGATGCCGGTCGGAACCGCCTTGTAGCCGGCCGCTTCGACGCGGCGCGCGACGTCCTGCGGCAGCGCGGTCGTCGCGACGTCGATCTCTCCGACCGGCAGATCCATCAGCGCATTGCGCACCGCACCGCCGACGACACGCGCCGCTTCGCCGTCGCGATCCAGCAGCGCCAGCAGGCGCGCCACCGCGCCCTCCGCGAGCCACGCGGCATCGAGGCGTGCCGTCACCGCGTCGCCCCGGGCACGAATGTATTGCCTTCGACGTGCGCCGGCACATAGGTCGAACCCGGCGGTGCACCGGAGAACTGCGCGAGCAGGACGAAGCTCGCCACCACCAGGATCAACGACACGATGATCAATCCGGCCAGCCGCCGCAGCGTCCACGACGACGACTGCAGCACCCCGGCGTGGGTCAGGAACAGAAACGCCGCATAGATCACGAATGGCGTGAGGAACAGCCCGATCTCGCTGAAGATTGGCCTGATCATGCGCCGTAGACCCGGTCGTAGAGGTTGCGCAAGATGCCCGCGGTGATGCCCCAGATGTAACGATCGCCGAACGTCATGGCGTAATAATCGCGCGCGATGCCTTTCCAGTCGCGGGTCTTGCGCTGGTGATTGGCCGGCGTCATCAAAAAATCGAGCGGCACTTCGAATGTCTCGGTAACCTCCGACGGATTGAGCGTCAGCGCGAAATCCGGCTTGATGCGCGCGACCGTCGGCAAGATGCGAAAGCCGGAGAACGTCAGGTAGAGATCGAGATAGCCCAGCGGCTCGATGAGCGTCGGCGCCAGCCCGATCTCCTCCCTGGCCTCGCGCATGGCGGCGGCGACCGGACTCTCGTCACCGGGATCGATCTTGCCGCCGGGAAAGGCGACCTGGCTGGCGTGGCTGGCGAGCTCGGCGGTGCGCAGCGTCAGCAGCACCGTCGGCGCGCGCCGGTCAATGACCGGGATCAGCACTGCCGCCGGTTTGGTGGCGCTGACGCCGGCGCGTTCCCAAAGCACCGGATCGAGATCGAGGTCGCCGCGGCGAACGCCCTGCGCGGCGGGATCGGCGAGCGCCGGCGGCACGTCGAGGTTCAGCCGCGCTCGCGCGCGATCAAAAAAACCGTCCGTCGCCAATCGGCTCAGCGATGTGTTGTGTTCGTTCACGCAAAATCCCTTACCTGATCGGCGGGCGCCATTGGAAAGAATGTGCCCATGGAGGCAACACCGAACATTGCGACGCCATCGACCTCGCGCTCTTCGCCGATCTCGACCAGATCGAAGAACAAGGCGCGCGTCACTTTCGCCCACAGATCGCGGCGGACATGAAGATAGGGCTTCAGCCCGCCGGTGCCGACCTCGGGCTCGAAGCGCAACGCGTGCTGCGGCCCGCAAGCGACCCAGTCGTCGACATTGGTGCGGAAGTTGAGCACCCGTCCGGCGGCGCCGTCCTCGATATCGAGTTCGACCGCAAGAAACGGCGCATCGTCGACTTTGATGCCACATTTCTCCACCGGAGTGACCAGAAAGTAACTATCGCCCTCGCGCTTGAGAACCGAGGCAAACAGCTTGACCAGCGCCGGCCGGCCGATCGGCGTCTTGAGATAGAACCAGGTGCCGTCGGCGGCGATGCGCATGTCGAGATCGCCGCAGAACGGCGGATTCCAACGCTCCACCGGCGGCGGCCCTTTGGCGCCGGCCTGCGCTAGCGCGCCTGTGATCGACTCGAGGCCGGATTGCCCTTCCTTCGCCATGGTTTGCCTAGAACTTCACGTCTGGACATGAGTCCGGGGGCGAGATTGTTCGAGGCTGCCTGATCCCAAAACCTGCACTCGACCGCCCCAAAAGCCCAAGTTGTGCTCCCCGTGGATCACGAATTCAGCTCAAGCTCGCGTTGAGCAGGCTGGCGTATATATTGCATGGTGGGTGCCCAATCGTCGTGCAACCTTGGCCGCCCCGAAATCGTGCATGTGGCGCGATTCTGACCCGACACAAGAATACGTCTCTCAAACAAGGAGTTAGCCATGCCCGTTGCTGGCGGTGATGGTCTCGAAAAGCTCGAAGACATGATCGTTCGGACCGCCGAATCGACCGCGGCTCACGTCACCGCCGCCAAGGCAGCGATCGGCACGGTCATATTCGGTCAGGACAAGGTCGTCGAGCAGGCGCTGGTCACCATCCTGTCCGGCGGTCACGCGCTACTGCTCGGCGTGCCGGGCCTCGCCAAGACCAAGCTGGTCGAGACCTTGGGCATCGTGCTCGGGCTCGACGCCCGCCGCATTCAATTCACCCCCGATCTGATGCCGTCCGACATTCTCGGCACCGAGGTCTTGGAGGAAAACCAAGCCGGCAAGCGCAGTTTCCGTTTCATCTCCGGCCCGGTCTTTGCCCAGCTGCTGATGGCGGACGAGATCAACCGCGCCAGCCCGCGTACCCAATCGGCGCTCTTACAGGCGATGCAGGAGCAGCACGTCACCGTTGCCGGCGCGCGCCATGATCTGCCCAAGCCGTTTCATGTGCTCGCCACGCAGAACCCGTTGGAGCAGGAAGGCACGTATCCGTTGCCGGAAGCTCAGCTCGATCGCTTCCTGATGCAGATCGACGTCGGCTATCCGGATCGCGAGGCCGAACGGAAGATTCTTTTTGAAACCACCGGCTCGGAGGAAACGCGGGCCAAGCCGGCAATGACCGCCGAGGATCTGATGGCGGCGCAACGCCTGGTGCGGCGCTTGCCGGTCGGCGAATCCGTCGTCGAAGCGATCCTCGCGCTGGTGCGCTCGGCCCGGCCGGGACCCGAGAGCGGCGACGCGGCCAAGCTGATCGCCTGGGGGCCGAGCCCGCGCGCCAGCCAGGCGCTGATGCTCGCCGTTCGCGCCCGCGCGCTCCTTGACGGCCGCCTCGCACCGTCGATCGACGACGTGCTCGATCTCGCCGAGCCTGTGCTCAAGCACCGCATGGCACTCACCTTCACTGCCCGCGCCGAAGGCGAAAGCATCGAGGGGGTTGTCGGCCGTCTGAAGTCGCGGGTCGGATAGCCGCATGGCAGTCGAGCCGCGGCGCACCTACCACGACGGACCCGCAGTCGGACGCGCAGTCGGCGCCGGCCGCACGCTGGCGGCCACGATGCCGCGGCTGATGCTGGAAGCGCGGCGCGTTGCAGCCACGGTGATTCACGGCTTGCACGGGCGGCGCCGCGCCGGCCCCGGCGAGAACTTTTGGCAGTACCGCCGCTTCGTCTCCGGCGAGCCGGCGGCGCGCGTCGATTGGCGGCGCTCCGCGCGCGACGATCATCTTTATGTCCGCGAGCACGAATGGGAGGCCGCACACACGGTGTGGATCTGGCCCGACCGCTCGCCGTCGATGGCGTTCGCCTCGCCGCTGGTGCGTGACACCAAGCTCTACCGCACGCTGGTCATCGCGCTGGCGCTCGCCGAAGTCCTGGTCGAAGCCGGCGAGCGCGTCGGCATTCCGGGTCTGATGCGCCCGACCGGCAGCCGCAACGTGATCGAGCGGATGGCGCAGGCCATCGTGCACGATCGCGAGGATCGTCCGAGCCTGCCGCCGGAGTTTGCGCCCGCCCCGCTCGCCGAAGTCGTGCTGCTCTCCGATCTGTGGAGCGAGATCGGCGCCGTGCGACGCACCCTCACGCAGCTCTCCGGCAGCGGCGCCCGCGGCCATGTGGTGCAGATCGTCGATCCTGCCGAGGAGACCTTTCCGTATTGGGGCCGCATCGAATTTGTCGAGCCCGAGGGCGGCGGTCGCATCACCGCCGGCCGCGCTGAAACTTGGCGTGCGGACTATACGGCGCGCGTGGCCCGCCACCGCGCCGAGATCCGCAGCGAGACCGACCGGCTCGGCTGGAGCTTCGCGATCCACCGCACCGATCGGCCGGCGAGCGAACTCTTGCTGGCGCTGCACACCCGCATCGGCGGGGCGGACAACGGTTTGCCGTCGCAGTCAATGGCGTTGTCGAGGGCGACGCCATGATCGGCGGGTTGCCTATCGGCTTTGCCGAGCCGCTGGTCCTCATTGGCTTGCTGACGCTGCCGGTGCTGTGGTGGCTGCTGCGGCTCATTCCGCCGCGGCCGCGCCGTCTCGACTTCCCGCCGACGCGGCTTCTGATCGAGATCGCCCCCCGCGAGGAAACTCCCGCCCGCACGCCGTGGTGGCTCACCTTGATGCGGCTGGCGCTGGCCGCTCTTGTCATTGTCGCCGCCGCCGGTCCGCTGTGGCATCCGCCGCTGGCGACGTCGGTGAATTCGCGCGCGCCGATCGGCATCCTGATCGACGACGGCTGGGCTGCCGCCGCCAGCTGGGACGCGCGCTTGCGCACCGCGGACGACATCATCGCCCGGGCCGCGGACGATCGCCGCGCCGTGGCGCTCATTCCGCTGTCGCAAGGCACCCGCGACATCTCGCTCGAGCCCGCCGAATCGGCGCGGGTCCGCCTGCACCAGATGCGGCCGCAGCCCTATACGATCGATCGTTCCGAGGCGCTGCCCGCGATTTCCCAGTTCCTCGCCAATGTCCACGACGTCGATCTGGTGTGGCTGTCGGACGGGACGGACGTCGGCCGCGGCGCCGACTTCGTCAAAGCGCTCGCGCAAACGCTCGGCGATCATCCGATCACCCTTGTCGAGGGCGGCATCCCGGGGGCGCATGCGCTCGCCGCTGCCGATAATGCGGCCGGCGCGCTGAGCGTAAAGGTATTGCGCGCCGATGCCCGCGCCGCGGCGACCGGCACGGCGCGCGCGCTCGACCTCAAGGGCCTGCCGCTCGGCGAAGCGCCCTTCGCCTTCAAGCCCGACGATCGCGAGACCCAGGCGCAATTCGATCTGCCGGTCGAGATCCGCAACGATATTGCCCGCATCGAGATTTCCGGCGAACGCTCCGCCGGCGCCGTGCAGCTGCTCGACAAGCGCTGGCGGCGACGGACCGTCGGCATCGTATCCGGGGTGTCCGCCGATTTGTCGGAGCCGCTGCTGTCGTCGAGCTATTACATCCAGCGCGCGCTCAGCCCATTCGCCGACGTGCGGCTTTCCCAGGGGGAGGCGCCGGCAGATGCCGTGACCCATTTCCTCGACCAGAACCTGCCCATGCTGATTCTCGCCGATGTCGGCACCGTCGCCGGCGATGCCCATGATCGGCTGGCGCATTGGATCGAGGATGGCGGCGTGCTGGTGCGCTTTGCCGGTCCGCGGCTTGCCGCGTCCGATGACGACCTCGTTCCGGTCAGGCTGCGGCGCGGCGGCCGCATTCTCGGCGGCAGCCTGAGCTGGGACAAGCCGCAGCCGCTTGCCGCCTTTTCGCGGGAAGGCGCATTCAACGGCATGCCGGTGCCGAACGACGTGACCGTCACCCGCCAGGTTTTGGCCGAACCGGACGCCACGCTCAGCGACAATACCTGGGCGACGCTCGCCGACGGTACGCCGCTGGTGACCGCCGCCCGCCGCGGCAAGGGCTTGATCGTGCTGTTCCACGTCACCGGCGACACCCGCTGGTCCGATTTGCCGCTGTCGGGCGCCTTCGTCGACATGCTCAGGCGCATTGTCACGCTTGCCGGCGCGACCAATGTTGCCGAAGCCGCCGGTTCGCAGACCAAGAGCACGCACGAACTGGTGCCGCCAAGCCGCACGCTCGACGGCTTCGGCAACTTCATCGCGCCGCCGTCGACCGCGCGGCCGGTGCCGACGGACTTTTCCGGCGGTGGCACCGCCGATCATCCGCCGGGCTTCTATGGACCGCCGGAGGGACTGTTTGCCGTGAACACGCTTGCGCCCGCCGAACGGATGGCGCCGCTCGACTTCTCGCCGCTCGCCGGCGCCCGCCACGAAATCTATCGCACCAGCGAGCCGCTCGACTTGCGCGGCCCGATCTTGCTTGCCGCGCTGGCGCTGTTCCTGCTCGATACCATCGTCGTGCTTTTCCTCGGCGGCGGCCTGGCGCGGCTGATGCCGCGGTCGCGCGCGGCGGCGGCGATGGTGATCCTGTTCTCGGTTGTTATCCTGACGACAACCCACGCCAGAGCCGAAAATATCCAGATCGGCGACGTGCCGGCGTCGGCGCTGGAGACCAAGCTCGCCTATGTGGTCACCGGCAATTCCGAGGTCGATACCATCAGCAAGGCGGGCCTTGCCGGGCTGACGCTTTTCCTGGCGCAGCGCACCGCGCTGGAGCCCGGCGATCCGATCGGACTCGATATCGCCCACGACGAGCTGGCGTTCTACCCCCTGATCTATTGGCCGGTCGTTCCCGGCGCCGCGCGGCCGTCAGACGACGCGCTCAAGCGCATCGACACCTACATGAAGGACGGCGGCACCGTGCTGTTCGATACGCGCGACGCCGTCGTTGCGCCGCCCGGCCCGGGCGGCGAGACGCAGAGTCCGGGAATGCTCGAACTGCGCAAGATTCTGTCCTCGCTCGACATCCCGGAGCTCGAGCCGGTGCCGCGCGATCACGTATTGACCAAGACATTCTATCTGCTGCGCGATTTTCCCGGCCGCTTCGATACCGGCCAGCTCTGGGTCGAGGCGCTGCCGGCCGCCGACGAAGATCGGTCGGGCCGCCCGGCCCGCGGCGGCGACGGCGTGTCCTCCATCATCATCACCTCGAACGACCTTGCCGGCGCCTGGGCAACGCGATCCGACGGCCAGCCGATGCTGCCGATGGTCGGCGACGAACCGCGTCAGCGCGAGATTGCGTTCCGCGCCGGCGTCAACATCGTCATGTACACCCTGACCGGCAACTACAAGGCCGACCAGGTGCATGTGCCGGCGCTGCTCGAGCGGCTGGGGCAATAGGAGACACGACTTGAATCTCGGTATTGCGTTCGCCCCGCTGGTCAGCGCCCAATTGCTGTGGGCGGCCATCGCCGCCGCCGTCGTGCTGGCGCTGCTGCTGTTCGTCACGCGCAGTCGCGGCGCCACGATCCGGGCGCTGGCGCTGGGGCTGGTGGTTCTGGCGCTCGCCAATCCGTCGCTGACGCGAGAGGATCGCGATCCGCTCAGTTCGGTCGCCGTCGTCGTGGTCGATAAGAGTCCCAGCCAGAATTTCGGCGACCGCACCAAACAAACCGAGGCCGCGCGCGCCGCCGTCGTCGAACGGTTGAACCGCGTCCCGGGCCTCGACGTCCGCGTGGTGGAAGCCGGACAGGCCGATGGCGAGACCGACGGTACGCGATTGTTCACCGCGCTCGGCTCGACGCTCGCCGACGTTCCGTCGGACCGCGTCGCCGGCGTCATCATGATCACCGACGGCCGCGTTCACGACGTGCCGGCGGATGCCAGCGCGCTCGGCTTTGCCGCGCCCGTTCACGCCCTCATCACCGGCAACAAGGACGAACGCGATCGCCGCGTCGCGCTCATTGCCGCGCCGCGCTTCGGCATCGTCGGCCAGTCGCAGACCATCACCTATCGGGTCGAGGATCAGGGCGACAAGGAGACCACGGCCAAGGTTACCGTGCGTCGCGACGGTGACGTCATCGATACCCGTACGGTTCCGGTCGGCACGCCGCAGACGGTCGACATTCCGATCCCCCACGGCGGTCCGAACATCGTCGAGATCGAGGCGTCGCCGGTCGAAGGCGAGCTCACGACGGTGAACAACCGCGCCGTGGTGACGATCGACGGCGTGCGCGACAAGCTGCGCGTGCTTCTGGTCTCCGGCGAGCCGCACGCCGGCGAACGGACCTGGCGCAACCTGCTCAAGTCCGACGCCTCGGTCGATCTCGTGCATTTCACCATTCTGCGCCCGCCGGAGAAGCAGGACGGCACGCCGATCAACGAACTGTCGTTGATCGCCTTCCCGACGCGCGAACTGTTCCAGCAGAAGATCGGCGAATTCCAGCTGATCATCTTCGACCGCTACGCGCGCCAGGGCGTGTTGCCGATCATCTATTTCGACAACATCACCCGTTACGTGCGCGAGGGCGGCGCGGTGCTGGTTGCCGCCGGGCCGGACTATGCCAGCCAAACCAGCATCTGGCGCACGCCGCTCGATGCCATCCTGCCCGCGGAGCCGGACGGCAACGTCACCGACGAGGCGTTCCGGCCGACGCTCACCGAACTCGGCAAGCGCCATCCGGTGACGCGCGGCCTCGAAGGCTCCGACAGCGATCCGCCGCAGTGGAGCCACTGGTTCCGCATTGTCGACACCCAGAACACCAACGGCACCGCCGTGATGCAGGGGCCCGACAACAAGCCGCTCCTGGTGCTCTCGCACGAAGGCGAAGGCCGGGTGGCGTTGTTACTGTCCGATCATATCTGGCTGTGGGCCCGCGGCTTCGAAGGCGGCGGTCCGCATCTCGATTTGCTGCGCCGGCTGTCGCATTGGCTCATGAAGGAGCCCGACCTCGAGGAGGAAGCCCTGCGGCTCAACGTCATTGGCCGCAATCTCGTGGTGCAGCGGCAGACCATGGCCGACACCGTGGCCGATATCACGTTGACTTCGCCGTCCGGCACGACCCGCGTGCTCAAGCTCGATCCGACCCAGCCGGGCGCGTGGGAGAAGAGCGTTACCGCCGACGAGCTCGGCTTGTGGCGCGCAACCGACGGCAAGCTCAATGCGCTGGTCAATATCGGGCCGGCCAATCCGCGCGAATTTGCCGAAGTGACGTCGACCCCCGGCGTCGTCGCGCCGATCGCCAACGCCACCGGCGGCGACTTGCGCCGCCTCGACGACGGCAACGGCTTCAACGTGCCGCGCATCATCGCGGTGCGTTCCGGCGATACCTACAAGGGCGACGACTGGATCGGCCTGAAGATGCGCGACGCCAGCGTGGTGCGCGGCATCGGCGTGCTGCCGGTTTTTGCCGGCATGCTCGGACTTCTGCTGTTGATCGGCAGTCTCGCCGGCACCTGGGCGCGCGAGGGACGATAACTAACCGCCCGTCGTTTCCCATTCCGGCCGGATCGGTCCCGACACGCCGTCGAACGCGCCGGCATCGAGCTCGGCGACGAGGAGCCGCGCCGGCTCGACCGGGCCCGGCATGATGGCGCGTCCCGGCGGGATCCGCTTGAAACCGCATTTGCCGTAATAGGGTTCGTCGCCGACTAGGATGACGAGGCGATGGCCCTTGGCGGCCGCTTCCTTGAGCGCGCGCTCGATCAACGCCAGGCCGACGCCGCGCTCGCGAAAAGCCGGCTCGACCGTGAGCGGCCCGAGCAGCAGCGCCTTGGTGTCGCCGATACGGACCGGCGTCAGCCACACCGAACCGACGAGCAGCGTGCCGATGCGCGCGGTGAACGACAAGTCCGGCCGATGCGAGACCCGCTCGCGCAGCCGATAGGCCGATTTGGCATAGCGGCCCGGACCGAAGGTCCGCTCGTGCAGGCGCTCGACCGCCGCCGTGTCGTCCGTGGTTTCGGCGAGAATGGTGAGCGAGATGTCGTTCATCGCGCCGCCGCGTAGCACCTCGTCCGCCGCAGGTCCAGGCCAGCCGCCGGCGCCGCGCTGCCGCCCTATCGCCCGACGCAGGAATAACTAGATTTACGGCTGCAAGATCAGCGGAGGTGGCGATGGGCCTGCTCGTCGACGGCGTCTGGCAAGAGGATGTGTCGCGCACCAAGGACGGCCATTTCGTCCGGCCGGCGACGCGCTTTCGCAATTTCGTGACCGCCGACGGCAGTCCCGGACCGACCGGCCAAGGCGGCTTCGCCGCCGAGGCCGACCGCTATCATCTGTACATCTCGCTGGCCTGCCCGTGGGCGCACCGCACGCTCATCTTCCGTGCGTTGAAGCAGCTCGACAACGTCATCTCATTGTCCATAACCGAGCCGCTGTACGGCAAAACCGGTTGGGAATTCGGCACCGCAGACGGCGGCACGCGCGACACCGCCAACGGCAAGCCGACGCTCGCCGAGGTCTATCGGCTTGCCGATCCGCATTATACCGGCCGCGTGTCGGTGCCGGTGCTGTGGGATAAGAAGCTGCGGACCATCGTCAATAACGAGTCGTCGGAAATCATCCGCATGCTCAATTCGGCGTTCGAAGCGTTCACCAACGCCCACACCGACTATTATCCGGCCGCATTGCGTGCCGATATCGACCGCATCAACGACGTCATCTACCCAACCGTCAACAACGGCGTCTACCGCGCCGGCTTTGCCACCAGCCAGCAGGCCTACGAGGAGGCGGCACGCGGAATCTTCGCGACGCTCGACGAACTGGAGGCGCGGCTGTCACGGCAGCGCTATCTGGTGGGGCAGCACATCACCGAAGCCGATTGGCGGCTGTTCACGACGCTGGTGCGGTTCGATGCGGTTTATTACAGCCACTTCAAATGCAATCTGCGGCGCATCGCCGACTATCCCAATCTGTGGAATTATCTGCGCGAGCTTTATCAGGTGCCGGCTATCGCCGAAACGGTGAGCATCGATCAGATCAAGCGGCACTATTACGGCAGCCAGCGTCAAGTCAATCCGACCGGCATTGTGCCGATCGGACCGCTGATCGATTTCACGCAGCCGCATGACCGCGGCCGCTTTGCCTGAACGCGAGCGCGCCGCGCCCGAAAGTGGCGCGGCGCCTCATGACGAATGCTTTACCAGTTGTAATAATAGTCCGGCGCGTAGCAGCTGTCGTAGCTGTAATAGTACGGGTACCCGTAGTCGCAGGACGAGCCCTCATAGGCGTACAGACCGCCAAAGCCGAGGCCCAATCCCAGGCCTATGCCAGGACCCCAGCCGCGGAAGTGGCCGCGATCGTGATCATGGCCCCAGCGGCCGCCGTTATACGCGTAAGTGCCGGGGTAGCCGCGGCCCACAGCGCCGACGCGCGGTCCAGCGCCATAAGTTCCGACGCCCGGCCCGGCGCCGTAGGTTCCAATGCGCGGGCCGCCGCTGAAAGTTCCGACCTGCGGACCACCCATGGTCCCCATGTGCGGCGCACCGCCCATCGTTCCCATATGCGCAGCGCCGCCCATCGTACCGACGTGCGCACCACCGATGCCGCCGCGCTGCGCCATCGCTGTTGTTGTCATCGCAGCGGCGGCCACGGCGGTCGCCGCGGCAATCGCCAGAATTCGTTTACGCATGATCTAGTCTCCTTGCTGTGTCACACCACGCCTCATGTGCAACAAACGTTCTCGATCGGGGATGGTTGCAAGAACGCTGCCCGATTAGCTCAAATGTCGCGGCGACGACGGTGCGGGAGTAGCGCTCCCCGTCACCATATCGCTGCGGCGGCGCGCCCGCTCAGCACTTCGGCAAGGCGTTCGCGGGTGGCCCGGCTGGTGTCGGACGGCAGGCGATCCGCGGCGAAGAAGCCGTGCGCCACGATTTCATGGTTCGGCTGCGGCGGCGACGGCTGACGGAACGAACGCACGACGTAGAGCGCGACATGATCGCGCCGTGTCGCGCGGCGGTTGCAATAGATCGCGAACAGCTGCGGCGGGTCGACGAGCTCGATATTGCCCTCCTCGCGCAGTTCGCGTGCCAGCGCGGCAGCGAAGGTTTCGCCGGCCTCGACGCCGCCGCCCGGCAGATGCCAGCCGTCCACATAGCTGTGCGCGACCAGAAACACTTTGCCATCCCGGTCGATGACGACAGCCCGCACGCCGATGGTCAGGCCGCGCGCGAAGCGCCAATAAGAATGCAGGAGGCGGCGGATCGTCGGCTCCAATCGCCGGCGAATGACGGGAAACCGCGCGTAAATCGAAGTGGGCATCAGCTTGGAACAGTTCTAAGATGCGGGCGGTTTAAGGATGCGGCCGCGCGGACCGAGCCGCAAAGGGATAGCACGTGAAACGTTTTGCCGAATTGAGCGAGCAGGAAGTGCTGGCGCTCGCTATTTCCAATGAGGATGAAGATAACCGCATCTACCGCTCGTTTGCGGACGCGTTGCGCGAGCCTTATCCGACCACGGCCGAAATGTACGACAAGATGGCCGAGGAGGAGATCGGGCATCGCGACCGGCTGCTCGACCTGCATCGCAAGAAATTCGGCGATTTCCTGCCGCTCATTCGGCGGCACGACGTCAAGGGCTTTGTCGCGCGCCGTCCGATCTGGCTCAACCGCCCGCTCAGTATCGACGCGACCCGCAAGTTCGCCGAAGAGATGGAGTACGAGACCGCCCGCTTCTATCGCCGCGCCGCGCAGTCCGCGCGCGACGACGCGGTGCGTGCCTTGCTGACCGACCTTGCGGCGGCGGAGGACAAGCACGGCAAGCTCGCGCACGACCTCGGCGAACAGATCTCGCCGCAGGCACGCGCCACCGAAGACGAGACCGCCAAGCGCATGTTCGTCCTGCAATACGTGCAGCCCGGGCTCGCCGGCCTGATGGACGGGTCGGTCTCGACGCTGGCGCCGCTGTTCGCCGCGGCGTTTGCCACGCACAACACCTGGTCGACGTTCCTGGTCGGAATGGCGGCGGCGATCGGCGCCGGCATTTCGATGGGCTTTGCCGAGGCCTTGTCCGACGACGGTTCGCTCACCGGCCGCGGCGCACCCGTCATGCGCGGCGCGGTGTGCGGCGCGATGACCGCGCTTGGCGGCCTCGGCCATGCCCTGCCCTACCTCATTCCGGACTTCTATGTCGCCACCTCGGTGGCCTTTGTGGTCGTCGGCATCGAACTGGCGGTGATCTCCTGGATCCGCACGCGCTACATGGATACGCCGTTCCTGCAAGCGGCCTTTCAGGTCGTGGTCGGTGGCGTCCTGGTCTTTGTCGCCGGCATACTCATCGGCAGCTCGTGACGGCGCCGCTGCACGTTTTCTCAAGACTTCACGTATCATGATGCGGCGATGTTCACGCTCGCGCATCTCTCCGATTGGCACCTCGCGGCAACGCCGCGATGGCCGGAGCTTGCCGGCAAGCGCGGGCTCGGCCTGATCAATTGGCTTCGTCACCGCAAAAAAGTGCATCGCCCCGAAGTGCTCGACGCCACCATCCGCGATCTGAAATCGTGCGCCTTCGACCATGTTGCGGTGACCGGCGATCTCGTCAATTTCTCGCTGGCCGATGAATACCGGCGGGCCCGCGATCTCCTGCAGACGCTCGGCCCGCCGCGCGACGTCACCGTGGTGCCCGGCAATCACGACATCTACGTGCGCGGCACCGAGCTTTCGCCCGCCGAGTTCTGGGGCGATTATATGCGCGGCGACGACGGCGTCGACGGCTTCCCGTTTCTGCGCCGGCGCGGCGAGGTTGCGCTGATCGCGCTGTCGAGCGCGCTGCCGACGGCGCCGCTGCTCGCCACCGGCCGGCTCGGCGAGCGACAGCTGGCGCGCTTCGCCGAAATGCTCGACCGGACCCGGGGCGCGTTCCGCATCGTGCTCATCCATCATCCGCCCGTCACGCCGCCGGCGCGTCATCTGCGGCGGCTCACGGACGCCGCGGCATTGTTGGGCGTGCTGGCGGCCAAGGGCGCCGAACTCTTGCTTCATGGCCACGATCACCGCTGCGCGATGATCTGGCTCGACGGCCCGCACGGCCGAATTCCCGCGGTCGGCGCGCCGTCGGCCTCGGCGCTGGCACCGCACGGCGACGAGAATGCCGCCGGTTACAATCTGTTCCACGTCGCCGGCGCCGCTGGCGCCTGGCGCTGCGAGATGATCGCCCGCCAGCGCGACGCCAGTGGCGTCATGCGCGAGGCCTGGTGCCGCATGCTGCGTCAGGACTTGGCCGCGTAGAGCAAAGCCGCGGCGATCAGCGCCACGAGGCCCAGGAGGAATCCGAGCAAGAGCGCGCCAAGGGCGCGCCAGCGTCGCCGGCGCCGGTGGCGGGCCGCCTCGCGGCTCGACACCCGCGTGATGAATTCCGGATCTTCGTCGAGGGCGCGCCCCCGCTCGATCAGACGACGCGCCACGTAGGTGGTGACGGCCTGGACAATGTCGGCGATCTCGTGGGATTCGGCCAGCACCCTTCGGCCGATGCGGGTGTCGGTCAAAAAGCGGTAGCCGCGCTTGTCGCGGCCCATGGCGACATGAGCGACCGCGTCGATCCATAACCGGGGCGTGTCGCCGCGGCTGATGCCGCGGTCGAACAAGTCGACCTCGGGCGGGATATCGGCAAACAGCGCATCCAGCGCCTCGTTCATCATCTCGAGGCGCACGACCTCGGCGTCGCGCAAGTCGACGACCACGCTGGTGCGCTCAGCCGCCTCGACGCGCGCCTGGCGCATCGCCTGCGTCAACGGCGACGGCGCCACGTCCGCGCTCGCCGCCGCGGTGGATTTGACTTTTCTGCCCCACATGACCGCACGTCCCCTCCGCGGATAATACACCACCAGCCAAGCCTACCGGAAGCAACGACTGGGCCAGGGCGCGCGTCTAAACGCGACTTATGGCCGATTCTCAAGGAAAACCCGACAATACCGCGGCCCCGCCGTGGCGGGGTGCCGCCACAATGCCGGCGGCTAGACGCACCGCCCGCCGTCGACCTCGACGATATTGCCGGTGAGAAATTCGGCATCCGACGAGGCGAGAAACAGCGCCGTGTTGGCGACATCCTGCACCACCGCCAGGCGGCCGAGCGGAACGGTGGCGATGAACCTCTCGCGCTGGCCCGGCGCCGGGCCGAGGAAGCTCGGCAATAGCGGTGTCTCGGTCGCCACCGGCGCGATGGCGCAGACGCGGATGCGGTCGGGCGCAAGCTCGGCGGCAAGCCCCTTGGTCAGGGTGTGCACGGCGCCTTTGGTGCCCGCATAGGCCGACGTTCCGGGCCGCGGCCGGATCGCCGCCGTCGAGCCGATGTTGATGATCAGGCCGTGGCCCTGCCGGCGAAACACCGGCACCACCGCCTGACAGCCGAGAAACACGCCCTTGACGTTGACCGCGAAGGTCCTGTCGAAATCCGCTTCGTCGATCTCCAGCATCGGCTTGTTGATGTGGGTGACGCCGGCATTGTTGACCAGGATATCGAGCGCGCCGAAGGCGGCGACCGTCTCCTCGACCGCGGCGGCGAAGTCGGCCTTCTGGGTGACGTCGCAGCGGATGGCGATGGCAGTGTTGCCGATGGCGCGGGCCGCGGCCCTGGCGGCGTCGATGTCGACATCGGCCAGGGCGACGCGCGCGCCCTCGCGGGCGTAGGTTTCCGCGATGCATTTGCCGATGCCGGAGGCGGCGCCGGTGACGAGTGCGGTCTTGCCGTCGAGACGCATGACTTATGCCGCCCGGTGGCGCCGAGCGCGGCCCGGCGCGGCAGCATCGCGAGGCGCGATCTTGGCAAGTTTCGCGGCCAGGGCGCGCTTGGCGGATTCCAACTCGTAGCCGGTCTGCAGATTCATCCAGAACTCCGCCGTGGTGCCGAAATAGCGTGACAGACGCAACGCGGTATCGGCGGTCAGCGCCGTCTCTTCGCGGACCAGCCGCTCAATGCGCGTGCGCGGGATACCGAGTGCCTTGGCAATCGCGTACGGCGATAACCCAAGCGGCGCCAGAAACTCCTCGCGCAACACTTCGCCGACATGCAACGGCGGCAGCCGGCGGAATTTCGGGTCGATGTCAGTGATGGTCGACGACCTCGACATCATCAGCTCCTTCGTCCAGCCATGCGAAACATATTCGCCATTGATCGTTGATGCGAATCGACCATTGACCTGCTCGATTGCCCTTCAGCTTCTCCAGCCGGTTGCCTGGGAGCCGCGCGAGATCGCCGAGAGCCGCCGCAGCGTCGAGCGCTCGCAATTTGCGCCGAGCGACCTTGACGAGATCCGGCGGGAAACCCCTGGGACATCGGCCATCGAAGAGAACCGGACCGTATCGATCGTTGAAATTCCGGATCGGCATCGTCGCCGTCCTCGTATCATGGCATGATACATCACGATACCGCCGTTGTCGATTGTCGACCGGGCACGACGCCGTAGGGCTTCGCCCAGCCGAGACCGTCCTCGGTGCGCGTGCGCGGCTTGTATTCGCAGCCGATCCAGCCGGCATAGCCGGAGCGGTCGACGGCCGCGAGCACGGCGGGGTAGTTGATCTCGCCTTCGTCGGGCTCGCCCCGGGTCGGCACCGCCGCAATCTGCAGATGGCCGATCACCGGCAGATGCTTCTCGAACTGCCGGATCAGATCGCCGCTGACGATCTGCACGTGGTAGAAATCGAACTGGATGCGCAGGTTCAGCGCGCCGACTTTTTCAATGATTGCCGCGGCCTGCTCGACGCGGTTGAGAAAATAGTCCGGCCGGTCGCGCGGATTGATCGGCTCGATCAGGAGCGTGATGCCGGCCTTTGCGGCTTGCGGCGCCGCGCGCTCCAGGTTCTTGATGAAGGCGGTCTCCGCCGCCGGCCGCTGGTTCGGCGGCACGCAGCCGGCCATGCAATGGATGGCGCCGCCGCCGATCGCCACCACATAGTCGAGCGCGCGCTTGAACGCCAAGTCCCAGTCGCGCTCGCGTCCGGGCAGCGCGGCCAGGCCGAATTCCGGACCTTGCGGCGTGTTGACGCCGAGTTGCGTCAGGCCATGGTGCTTAAGCTCGGCCTTCACCGCGGCGGGCGCGAGATCATAGGGAAACTGCAGTTCGACCGCCGCGAAGCCCGCCGCCGCAGCGGCGCCGAAGCGCTCGATCAGCGGACGCTCGGTGAACAGATGGCCGAGATTGGCGGCAAGTCGGGGCATGGGGTTTCCTCGTGTTGGCGGAAAGGTAACGCGAAAACCGCGTCATTGCGACCGCAGCGGCGCCCCTCGTGGCTGCCCGCTCCGGAGGGCGGCCACGAGGGCCGCCCCTACGCCATGAACTCCCGTTCCCGCGGCGCATGCGCGCCCGAGTTATGAAGACGGCGAGTGGCGAATGGTGAATGGCGAATGGGGGAAGAAACCTTATTCGCTATTCGCCACTCGCCATTCGCATTTCTTCCAAGCATGATCTTCGTCAGACTGGGCCGGCGGTGGCACCGGCTTTCATCACGATCATGCCCGGCAGAGTCATCAAACAAAAAATCATCAAACAAAAAGGAAGCGGAACGCCGAAAGACGCTGAGTACCGTCCTCCGCAACTTGCGTTGCGGCGCGCGCGAAACGTCGCGCGCACGCCTTCCGGCGTTCCACCACGGCTCTCGCCAGAGGGACTCGCGCATCCCTTAGGCTCAGCTCGGGCCAGGCTTCCCGGGACGTGGCGCCGCTAAGCGGCGGGTTACCCCCGCCGGCGCCGGCCCCGGCTACAGCGATGCACCTCGCACGCCGGTCATAGTGCCGGCAGGCATGATGCCCGAGCCGCCCGGGAGCGACGGTGACGAGCCGCCGCCCGCGGGCACCGCACTCGCTCCATCAACCAGGGTCGCCGGCTGACGTCCTTGACGCGAGCGAGACGGCGCCAGTATCCGAAACGGAGACACAAGTCAAGCAAAAGTCTCCATAGAAGTGACAATTCGTGGACGGGCGAAGGGATTTAAAATGGGCAATTTCCCACTATCTTGCCCACTACGGAAGTGGGCCACTTTGTGGTTGACCCTCGGGAGGCGGCTTGGTTCGCTGGCATCGGCCATCCGCGCCGACAAGAGCGCCCGGGAACGGCGCCCAACCCGACCGCGCGGCCGGCCGACGAGGAAACGCAACGGAGCCTCGCGGGGCGATGAACGCGCAACAGCTGCTTCAGGAAATTTCCGACTACTGCCGGCAGACCGGGCTTGCCGAGTCGACGTTCGGCCGCCGCGCGGTCAACGACGGCAAGCTCACGGCGCGGCTGCGCAATGGCGGCCGCATCACCACCGACACGCTCGATCGCATCCACGGCTTCATGACGGCCAATCCGGCGCTTGAGCAGCGTCCCACCATCATCGAGCGCGCCCGCGAGCCGCGGCCGGCGCCGCCGCCCGCGCCCGCCGTGCCGGCCAAGGCGGACGATCCGCAGCGCAATTTCCGCTTCTTCGACAACCGCCAAAAGTATCTGCTGTTCGTCAACACCTGCAGCGAGAAGTGGCAGGTGGCGCACCGCGTCTCCGAAGAGCTCGCCCACATCCATCCGCGGCCGCCGGCGGTGCGGGTGTTCGATGCCGGCGTCGGCGACGGCTCGGTGCTGGTGCGGGTGATGCGCGCCATGCACGACCGCTTCCCGCACATGCCGTTCTATACGGTCGGCAAGGAAATCTCGCTCGAAGACGTGCGCCTGACCCTGCAAAAAATGTCGGACCGGTTTTTCGAGCATCCGGCGACCGTGTTGGTGCTGACCAACCTGGCCTACGCCGATGCGCCGTGGCTGCACGTGAAATCGCTCAACGCCGCCTCGAGCATGGTCTGGCACGAATTGCCGCTGATCGGCAATTCGGCACACCGGTTCGAGGAGCAGATCATCGGCCTGGAATCGTTCCTGGCGCAAAACTGGAAGGCCGGCGTCAGCAAGCGCACCGGCAACCCGATCTACGAGCGGCCGGTGGTGCTGGTGATCTATCGCGACGACCACCGTTTCCTGCTCGACCCGATCATTCCCAGGCCCGGCGGCACCCACGCCGACTACGACCTGGTCATCGCCTCGCAGCCGTACCGGGCCCGCGCCTCGCTCGACTTCAAGGCGGCGCGGGTCGTGAGCCCGCTGGCGCGCGCGCTCGGGCCCGGCGGCCGGCTGATCGCCATCCATTCGCACGGCAACGACCCCGGCATGGAAATCATCCAGCGAGTTCTGGCCGGGCGATCACCCGTTCATTCATGACCGCCATCAGATCCTCAAGGCGGTCAAGCACGAGCTGGGACCGGCCGGGCGCGAGCTCAACTTCAACGCCTATGCGGACAACCGTTCGCTGTTCCGTTACGAGATGCACACCCTGCCCTCGGAAATCTCCGAATCGATCGGCACCTCGACGCTGTTCGCGGCCTGGAACGCGGCGATCTACGTGGCGCAAGTCGAGGACGACCGGCTCGCCGAGGTCGGCGACCGCTACATCGACGCCACCCGCTCGGTGCTGCGCGAGCGCGGCGGCTTATGGTTCTTCGACGAGTTCCTACGTGATCTCGCGCCGGCGGGCGTAAAAGATCGTCGTTGTCTTTGCATCCATCTCGACAAGTCCGAGGACCATGCCGTCGACGTGGTGACCGCCGGCACGCTGGTGGCCGACGACGGCGAGACGCCGGTCGGCAGCATCTTTGTGGTCGACGCCGCCGACCGCGCCGCCGTTGATGCCTTCACCCGCAGCGATCCGTATCACGTCCACGGCGTGTGGGAGCGCGTCGAGGTCCACCGCTACAACAAGAAACGCGGCACGCCGATCATGAGCCGGCGGTAGTTCCCCTCCCCACCGGGCCGCGCTTCGTGCGCCCGAGTGGGGGAAGGTTATCTGGAGCGCAATCGTTTCAGTTGGCGTTGACGTTTTGCACCTGCCACGTCGTTCCGACATTGGCGATGCCGGCCGAGACCGCAACCGTCGCCCCGTCCATGAACCACACCGCGACGTCGCCGGCGCTGTCGAGCAACAGAATATCGCTGAAACCGTCGCCGTTATAGTCGCCGATCTGGGCCACGCTCCAGTTGCTCGGCAGGACGCCGACGCTGGCGGACGATTGAACGGATTGACCGCCCAGGAACCAGATCGACAGCGCGCCGGTGTTGGTGTCGCGCCACAGGATGTCGATGTTGCCGTCGCCGTTGAAATCGCCGATGCCTTGCACCACGAAATTACTCGTTACATTGCCGAGGCCGACGGAGCCGGTGACCTGGCCGTTTTTGACCCTCCACACCGCGAGGTCGCCGGCGGTATCGCGCCACAGAATGCCGCCGTCGCCATCGCCAAGGACGGTCCAATTGCTGCCAACGGCGCCGAGATTTGCGGTCGACGTCACGGTCGCGCCGTTCATGAACCAGATCGACACGCTGCCCGAAACACTGTCGCGCCAGAGCATGTCGCCCTTGCCGTCGCCGTTGAGATCGCCGGTCCCGGCGAGCGTGAAGTTGCCGGTGACGGCGCCGACGGCGGCGGACGACGCGACCGTGGTGCCGTTCATGAACCACATGGAGATGTTGCCGGCGCCGTCCCGCCACACGATATCGGACTGCGCGCTGGCGCCGGCGGGGGCGCCGGTGAAATGCTTTTGCCCGACGATCGAATAGGCTCCCGGGAGGCTTCCGAGCGCCGCCGATTGCGTGACCGTCGCGCCTGTCATCAGCCATGCCGCGACGTCGCCGCTGGTGTCGCGCCAGAGGATGTCGCTCTTGTTGTCGCCGTTGAAATCGTGGCTGGCGGTGATGACGATGGAGGGCTGCAGCTTGCCGATGTTGTTGCCGGCCTGCTCGGTGAACCAGATGGCGCCCTCCGGTCCCAGCGCCATGGCGCGCGGCTCGCTGGCGCTGGTCGGAACGGGATAATAGCCCATGAACACTCCGGCCGTCGTGATGCGCCCGATCGCGTTGCCCGCGAACTCGGTGAACCAGAGCCCGCCGTCCGGCCCCGGGATGATGAAAAACGGCTCGGGGCTGCCGTTGGTCGGGTTCTGAAATATCGCCATCGTCGGCAGATTGGCAATCACGATCTTGCCGATCGAGTTGCCATTGGCGCCGTCGAGGGTGAACCACAGATTATTATCGGGCCCGACGGTGATGGTGCGCGGATTGGTGCTGGACGGGGTGGGGTATTCGGTGATCAGACCGGCGGTCGTGATCTTGCCGATGTTGCCGGCGGTGAACTCGGTGAACCACATATTGCCGTCCGGCCCGGAGACGATGAATTCCGGATCGCTGCTGGCGCTTGTCGTGCTGTAGGTGTTGAACGTCTTGGTGGACAGCACGAAGGTGGCGATATTGCCGACATTCTGCTCGACGAACCACAGGTTATTGTCCGGGCCCACGATCATATAGGCCGGACCGGCGGCGGCCGTCGGCACCGCATAGCTATTGAGAATGTTGCAGCTTGTGTCCATCTGCACGAGCTTGTTGGCGCCGGTACCAAATTCGTTGAACCACAGGTTACTGTCCGGCCCGGTGACGATGCCGACCGGCTGCGAGCCGGTCGGCAGCGCCGGGCATTCGGTGATCACACCGGCCGTCGTGATCTTGGCGATCTTGTCGGTATTGGTCTCGGTGAACCACAAATTGCCGTCCGGCCCCAGCGCAATATGGTGCGGCTGGCTGTTGGCCGTCGGAATTGCATATTCCTTGATCGGTGCCGCGGAGGCCGATGGCGCCCCGGCGATCAGCAACAACAGCATCGTCAGCATGAGGCCGAGGCAACGACCAATCGAGCCGAGAACGCGCGCATCACCGTTGGGCATGGACTTCCCCCTATTGTCGCAGTGCATCGCAGACAAAATCGATCGGCCACCGCGTCGGCCGTGTGGAATTGAGTTTAGCCATCCAGCATTCAGGTTGGAAGCAGCTTCTGCGGAGTTACCTTCATCCTCCCCCGTGAAAACGGGGGAGGGGGACCGCGCTGCGACAGCAGCGCGGTGGAGGGGGCGCGGGTGGCGAGGTTAGCCTCAGCGGCGACGCAAGCGTTATCGCCGCACGCCCCCTCCCCCGCTCCGCTGCGCTACGCGGGGGAGGATGAAGGCTTCTCGCGCAGCCCCATGCGCGCCAGCCGTCCCAAGACCTCGTCGCAGAAGAACGGCAATTCGTCGATATAGTTCACCAGCGAAATGGCGATGCCGGTCAGGCCGGCTGTGCTGAGATCGGCGAGTTGCGCCGCGACGTGATCGGGATCGCCGACGATCGGCAGGCCGCCCATGCCCTGGGCGTATTGGCTGCGCTTTAACAGGTATTCCTGCATCGGCACCGTTTGCGGCGAGATGTTCTTGAGCCCGAGGATGCCGTCGACCGCCGACCAGTCGGCGTGCTCGACGGTGCAGTGGTGATAATACTCCTCGGCTTCCTTGCGGGTCGGCCTGCAGGTGATGACGCCGACGGTGTAGCAGCCGATCTCGCGCCCTTGCGCGAGCGCCGCGGCCTTGGCGGCGCGGACTTTCTGCTGGGTGTCTTGCAGCGAGGTGCGCGAGGCCTGCAGAAAGAACGCGTCGCAGTTCTTCACCGCGAAGGCCTGGCCGGTCGCCGAAGCGCCGGCGTTCATGATCACCGGCCGGGCGCCGCCATAGGGTTTCGGCTTGCCGCGGATGCCCTTCATGTCGAGATATTGGCCGTGGAAGTCGAAATCCTCGCGGGCGGACCAGATCTGCTTGATGACGTCGATCCATTCCTGCGCGTAGTCGTAGCGGTCCTCGTGGGCGCGCTGCTCGACGCCGAACATGTCGAACTCGCCCTCGTTCCAGCCGACCACGATGTTGAGCCCGAAGCGGCCTTCGCCGATATGATCGGCGGTGACCATTTCCTTGGCCGCCACCACGGGATTGAAGATCGGCGCGTGCACCGTGCCGAACACCGTGATGCGTTTGGTCGAGGCCAAAAGCCCGGTGGCCCAGGTGATGGTCTCGAGCGTCGTGCCCTGATAGTCGGTGTCGCCGCCGTAGCCCTTCCAGCGGCCGATCGGCAGGAGAAAATCGATGCCGGCGTCGTCCGCCATCTGCGCCAGCCGCTTGTTGTCCGGCCAGTTGCCGGACCAGCGCTCCGGCACCAGCGTCACCGCGCGGCCGGACGAGCAATTCGGACCAAACAAGCCGATCTGCAGCGTGTTGCCCGAGTACATGGCCCGGCGCGACGCCAACGAGCCGTCGCGTGTCGAACTTTGCGGAGCGTGCACGGTGTTCACCTCATTTTTAGTATTCCCCTCCCCCTTGTGGGGAGGGGTCAGGGGTGGGGTCGCGAGGCGATAAACCTGCGTCGACGCGTTCGCCCGGCCTCCCGACCCCCACCCTACCCTCCCCACAAGGGGGAGGGAAAATTATACAAACCAAATCCTCACGGCTGATCCAGCGCGGCGCGGACCCGCGCCACCACGTCGGGCGGGGTGTTGGCGAGATCGGCGACCAGGGCCTGCACCTGTTCGCCGGTCAGCGGCTCGAGCTCGAAGCCGATCCTGGCCGCCTCGGCGATGAAGTCCGGGTCTGTCATGGTGGCGTCGAAGGCGCGCCGCAACGCCTCGACCCGCTCCGCCGGCACGTCGGGCGGCAGGAAATACGGCCGGCCGTAGGCGGTGCGCGAAAACAGCATCGACAGCGCCTGCCGGTCGGCCGCCGACGTGGCGAGATCGAGCATCAGCGGCACGTCGGGCAGAAGCCGGCTGCGCGCGATGCCGAACTGGGCGATCACGGTGATTGTCTTCTGCGTGAGCCACTGCGGCACCTGGGCATTGAGCGCCGACCAGCCGAAGCCGGCGACGCCCTCGATCTCGCCGCGCTCCAAGGCCTCGTTCATCTGCGGCGTCGAGGCGTAGCCCGGCACGATCTTGAATTGGGTGTGCAGCACCGCGTTGGTCAGCATCGGGAAATCGTTCATGGTGGTGCCGGGCGTGGTGGCGCCGACGACCAGTTGTTTGCTCAAAGCTTCCGCCAGGCTCTGCACCGGCGCGGTGTGCCAGACATAGGCCACGTAGGGCTCGGGATGGGTGCTGCCGAGCCAGATCAATTTGCCGGCGTCGAAATGCGCCACGGCAGGCTGCAACAGCGGCGCCGCCGGCAGGCCGTTGAGGGGCGCGCCGATCACGGTGCCGTCCTTGGGGCCGAGCGCGTAAAGCTGGTTGGCCATGGCGAGCCCGCCCGCGGTCGGCTGGTTCTGCACGATGACCGAAGGACTGCCCGGAATATGCGCGCCGATGTGGCGCGCCACCATGCGGGCCAAGAGGTCATAGGTGCCGCCCGGCGCCGAGCCGACGACAAAGCGGATCTGCTTGCCGCGATAGAAGCTCGCCACGTCGTCGGCCGCGGCCGCGGCTGGCGCGGCGGCTAAGCCGGCCGCCAAAAGCGCAGCGAGAAATGCGACGCACTCCGGAGCCTCGTCATTGCGAGGAGCGACAGCGACGAAGCAATCCAACCTTCGCGTCGCCGGGCTGGATTGCTTCGCTTCGCTCGCAATGACGCGGCATCATTTCCATAGCATCTTGGTGGCGAGATCGGCGCCGGCGCGCAGCGCCTTGAACTTTTCCCAGACCACGGTCGGATGCACCTCGGTCCGGTACAACGCCTGCGATGAGAAGCCGCAATCGGCCGCCGCGATGACGTTGTCGCGGCCGACCAGCTTGGCGAAGCGCACGATGCGCTCGGCGATCAGCTCCGGATGCTCGACGATATTGCTGGCGTGGGTGATCATGCCCGGACAGATCACCTTGCCGTCGGCGAGCTTGGTGCGCTCGAACAGGTGATATTCGTGCTCGTGGCGCGGGTTGGCGGCCTCGAAGCTGTACGAGCCGGCATTGATCTTGAGCACATAGTCGATGATGTCGGCGAGCGCCGCTTCATAGAGCCGCGGGCCTTCGTTGATGCCGTAGCAGGTGTGGAAACGCACCCGCTCCGGCGCGATGCCCTTGAGCGCGGCGTTGGTCGCCTCGACATAGATTGCGGCGCGGCGCGCCATCTGCGCCGGCTCGAGACCCGGCTCGAAGAAGATATCCGGCAGGAACGGGTCGTCGATCTGCACCAGGATCCCGGCATCGGCGATGGCGCGGTATTCCTTGCCGAGCTCGACGGCGAGCGCCGCAAAGTAGTCCTCGTCGGACTTGTAATACTCGTTGATGCCGACGCCCGAGGCCGCCGTCGCCGACAGGAAGACGTGATGGCCGGGCACGCCGGCGGCCGCGGCGGCGCGCTTGACGTTGTCGATGTCGGTCTTGACGAATTGTTCGCCGCGATACTTGACCGGGCCGACGCATACCACCGGCGCCAGGCCGACGATGGCGCCGCCCATCATCGCCTGCTTGAAATACTCGGCGTAATATTCGGGAAACGCCGCGACTTCCTGGGCGAACAGTTTCATCTTCTGGTCGGGCCGCCGTTCGAAGCCGGCGAGACGCTCCTGGATGTAGGTGAAAAATCCCGGTTTGGAAAACTCGCCGTCGGTGACGATGTCGATGCCGCATTCCACCTGCTTGCGCACGACGTCGTCGACCGACGCGGCGAGCAGCGCGTCGTACTGGCCCTGGTCGTAGGGCTGGCCGCCATATTTCGCCTTCATCAGATCGAGCAAGGCATGCGGGCGCGGCAGGCTGCCGATATGGGTGGTCTGGATGCGGTCGGTGTTCTGCTGAATGGTCATGGCGTCGATGGCTCCGGCGTGGCTGTCGATTGCTCTCGAATGGCTGGCTCAGGCATGGACTTTTTGCGCGGCGGCGCCGTCGTCGCTCGGGCTGTCGAACAACCGCCCGCAGCAATTGCGCCGGTCGGCGATGCCGAGGCGCGACAGCGCGTCCCAGGCGACGACCTGGTTGCTGGTCACCACCGGGCGGTCGAGTGTCCGCTCGATCTCCTCGATGACCGGAAATACCGAAATGTTGGCGCAGCTGAAGAGATAGGCGTCGGCCTCGGGACGCGCCGCCTCGACGGCGCGGTCGCGCCAGAATTGCGGCGGCGTCGCGCAATATTCGTCGCTGCCGTTGAGCGCGAAACCGCGGGCGAACACCACCTCGTAGCCGGTCTGGCGCAGGAAATCGGCCTCCTCCGCGGTGGTGTGGGCGCTGTACGGGGTGAGCAGCACGATGCGGCGCGCGCCCAGCGCAGCGAAGGCGCGGCGGATGGCGGTCGCGGTGGTCGTCGCCTGCGGCGCGCCGGCTTGGCGCAACGCATCGATGAGCTTCGCCTCGCCGGCCGGGCCCTCGGACATCGCATTGGCGGTGCAGTGAAAAGCGACAACGTCGCAGCGGGCGTCGGTCAACTGCCGCGCCGCGTCCACCACGCGCGGTATGAGTTCGTCGAGGGCGACGCGATGGGTCCCGGTCATCCGCAGCCGCATGACATGCGCGACCACGCCGGGCGGCAGGTGGCGCACCATTTCCTGCTCGACCATGCGGTTCGACGACGGAATGATCAATCCGATGCGCGCCGGCATGCCGCCCACTCCCTGGTCCCTGACGCTTGTCCCGGGCCGCTCGCGCGGCAAGACGGGATGCCCTGCAGGCCCGCGATCGTTATACACGCTGCGGCCCGAGCGCGCAGCGCCGCCGAACACCGCTTTCGAATCCGAGGCCCTTATGCGAGGCTGACAGGTGCGAGGCTGACGGGTTGGCCATTAGCCGCCGCAACCGGGAAGACGCTATGCACTGGTCTCGCTCAACCGCGCTTTACGTTTTATCACTGCTCGCGGGGCTCGCTGTTTCCGCCGCATACGCCCAAGCCCCCTACCCCGCCCGGCCGATCCGCATCGTCGTGCCGTTTCCGGCCGGCGGGCCGTCGGATGTGCTGGCGCGGCTGGTCGGCGATCGGATGAGCGCCGATTTCCAGCAGCCGGTGGTGATCGAGAACCGGCCGGGCGCCAACACGGTGATCGGCGCCGAGATGGCGGCGAAGGCAACGCCCGACGGCTACACGCTGTTGATGGCGATCGATTCCACGCTGGTGATGAATTAATATCTCTACAAGAGCCTGCCGTACGATCCGATCGTCGACTTCGCGCCGATCACGCTCGTTGCCAAGACCATCGGCCTGCTCGTGGTCAACGCGCAAAGCAGCTTCAAGACGGCGCAGGACCTGATCGCCAAGGCCAAGAGCGCGCCCGGCAAGCTCAATTACGGCGCCGGCACGATCTCGACCAAGCTGCAAGGCTACCTGTTCAACGACGCCGCCGGCATCGATACGGTGCTGGTGTCCTACAACGGCAGCTCGGAGGTGGCCCATGGCGTGCTCACCAGGAGCGTCGATTTCGTGTTCGACGGTCCGTCGGCGGAATTGCCGCTGATCCAATCCGGCGATCTGCGCGCGCTCGCCAAGCTCGACACCCGGCCGTTTCCGGCGCTGCCGGACGTGCCGACGCTCGATGCGGCGGCCGGCCTGCATCTCGGCGACCTGGCGGTCTGGCTCGGCCTCGTGGCACCGCACGGCACGCCGGCCGCCGTCGTCGACAAGCTGGCCGGCGAGACCGCAAAAATCCTCAACGATCCCGCCATCAAGGCGCGGGCCGACGCGGTCGGGCTTTATCCGGCGAGCAGCACGCCGGCGGAATTCGCCGCGTTCATCCGCAGCGAGGCCACCCGTTGGGAGCCGGTGGTGAAGAAGAGCGGCCTGCATTTCGACTAGGCAGAGGACTTCATGAACTCGGTGGCATGACGTACCGAAGTCGCCGTCCGCTTTGCAGCGAATGCGAAGGCGTTGTTGTCAGTTCTTGCGCTGCACCGCTTCGTACGCGAGCCGCTTGAACTCGACGACGAATGAATGTCCCACCTCACGCTGCGCCATGATCAAGCCTGCGGTATTGTTGCCAGGCGAAATCCACCATTGCGTGCCCGCACGTCCACCCCAAAAGAGCTCGCCTCTCGCATCCCGATGCTCGAACGCTGAAGGCTCCAGGATCAGCGCTCCCGCGAGCCCGTGCGCCTTGCCTCGAAGTTCTCCGAAAGCCGCAAAGCGCAGCCACACACCCTCGGGCAACTGGTTGGTCATCATCAGCTCAATGGTGTCCGGCTTGAGCAACATCTGGCCGCCCGGAAGCAGGCTTCGAATGAGCGCCACCATGTCCGGCAAAGTCGAGACCAACCCGGCGCCGCCGTTCTGCCTCGGGAACGGACGCAAATAAGCCCCCGGATAGGGCAGTTCGTCTGCGCGAATAAGCCCCGGCTTCATGGGATCGACGCGGTCGGCACCGGCGTAATAGGCGACGAGGCGATGACGATCCGATACCACAAATCCCGTGTCCACCATGCCAAGCGGGCCCAGAATTCGCGATTGAATGAACGCATCGAAGCGCTGGCCGCTGATCACTTCGACAAGACGCGCCAAGACATCGGTGGCCACCGAGTACTCCCATGACGTTCCGGGATGATAGGTCAGCGGCAGCTCAGCCAATACGTCGATCATCTGCGCAAGCGTGGTGGCGGGATTGATGACCTTTCGCTCGTTGTAGGCATTGAAGATCAAGCTGCCCGGGTCAAGAAGACCGTAGCTCAGCCCCGCACTGTGACTCATCAGATGGCGAATGGTGATCGGCCTGACGGCCGGCTCGGTTTGGTCCAGCGACGTCGCGCCGGGACGCAGCACGCGGCGATTCGCCAGCTGCGGAATAAACTGCTCGATCGGATCATCCAGTTGGAAGCGGCCGTCTTCGAACAGCAGCAGCGCAGCACAGGATGTCATCAGCTTGGTATTTGAAAAGACCCGGAATATGTGGTCGACCGCCAAGGGTATCTGCGCTTCCTTGTCGGCCCACCCAATGCATGTCACATCCACCAGATCTCTACCGACGAGCACCGCGGACGAGAATCCAGCAAGAAGATTCCCATCAACGTAGCGCTGCATGGCGGCGTGCGCCGGCCGAAAGTCATACCCGGTGGTCGTGACTTTCACGTCTTCCATGATTTGGTCCCCCGCTCGTGCTCGCAATAGCACGCTTGACAAACCTGCTGGCTGATGATTTGGCGGCAAGCGAGAAACGGTACTCAGGTTCGGCGAACGGTCAGCCGATGTTCCGGTTGGATCATTGTCGACCGAGTCTGCTGGTCTGGGCCTAGCATTTGATGTCTGCTTTGCCAAAAAGCAATCCCGGCCAGAGAGAGGCGGGCGACGAGCGTTTTGTTTGACCAGACGCCTTTTTTTTACGTCCACCGCGGCAAGGTCAAAGTTACTTTCCAAGTTTGGCAAGAAGGCGATGGGCCAACACCCGACGTGGCCGAACGGAGAGACCGACAAGCGCTTTATTCCCGGTTGTACCGCGCTTTGCGAACGCTGGCCTTGGACCAAGGGTTTATCTCGAATTTGAAAGCAAGCATCGGAGTGCCGGCAAGGACCGGCAGCGCTAGTTTGCAATCACACCGGCGGCCAATATCTCTAGGCGGAGACATCGAGGTTGCCCGGCCACCGCCAGGGAAGCCGGCGAAGCGTGTGCCGCCAACCTGCTTGCGGTCGCGATCCCGTGCCAGCGCGCGGTCAAGGCCGGCGGTTCGATCTCCGGCTATCGCTGGGGCGTGCGGCGCAAGATGAAGCTGATCGACCGGGAGAGCGCAGCGTGACAGCCGAAACGACATCTCGCGACGTGAGCCAACGCGTGGACGCGACCGACTGGCAAGCCGTCGCCGCCGATCTCGATGCCCAGGGTTGGGCGGTCATGCCGAAGTTCCTGTCGGCGACGGCATGCGACGCCGTCGCGGGCCTCTATGAGAAAGACCGGAGCTTCCGCAGCCATGTCGTCATGGCGCGGCACGGCTTCGGGCGCGGCGAATACAAATACTTTGCCTATCCGCTGCCGTCGCTGATCGAGAGTCTGCGCACGGCGCTCTATCTGCGGCTCGCGCCCATCGCCAATCGCTGGCACGAGACGATGGGGATCGACGTTCGCTTCCCCGCCGACCATGCTGCCTTCATCATGCGCTGCCATGCCGCCGGGCAGGTCCGTCCGACTCCCCTGCTGCTGCAATACGGCAAGGACGACTACAACTGCCTGCACCAGGACCTGTATGGCGAGCACGTTTTCCCGCTGCAGGCGACCATCCTGCTCAGCGAGCCCGGCGACGATTTCGAAGGCGGTGAATTCGTCCTGACCGAGCAGCGCCCGCGCATGCAGTCGCGCGTGTCGGTGGTGCCGCTCAGGAAAGGCGATGCGGTGGTGTTTGCGGTCAACAGTCGGCCGGTGCAGGGCACGCGCGGCGCCTATCGGGTCAAGTTGCGCCACGGCGTCAGCAAGCTACGCCAGGGGCATCGTCATACGCTGGGGATCATCTTCCACGACGCGGCCTGAATCCAGGACCGCCGCTGTTCACACGCGATCGATGTCAAGGTGACCACAATGCGAAGCGACATCGACAGTCTGCCGATCCAACCGATTCGAGAACGCGCACAACAGGACGATTGCCCGCCTTGCAATCGGTCGGCGCGCGCGAGGGAGCGTAAGGTCCGGAAATGAAGCGGGGAATTACCGAATACCGTCAACAGCCGGCAGAATGGCTATCGCGCCGGCCATGGCATGATCGGAACGGTGCTGATCGCATTCGCCGGCGACCCATTGATTATCTTGGTACTGATGGCGAGGTAGATGATCGTATTATGCGGCTTATCCGCCAGGCGATAAATACGCGTCGTCTTGAAAAAAATGCTGGTTTTCTGGCTGAACACCTCGTCATTCTCACCAAGCTTCGACAGGTCGACGTCGATCGGACCAATTTGTCGGCACGAGATCGAAAAATTGGATGGGTCCTCGTTTAAGCCGAAAGGCTGGCCCCACCCGCCTTTTCTGGCCTGCGAAATATGGCACACGACGCCGGGCACTTGCGGATCGTCAAACACGCTGACGCACACCTTGTCATTGGGCGAAAGGGCATTGAACGTGGTGCTCACGCAGCTCAAGTCGGTGGCGTGTGCAGAATGAACAGATATGACGACCAGGGCGGCCAGCATAAAAACCCGCTTCATTCGTAAATCTCCGCATCGGCTGCGACCAGCGACAGCTATATCTACCATCATTTCGCCGCCGCTTTCATTTGAATTCACCGGCGATTCTTGTCGTGCAGCGGAGTTCTGTCGCCGCCGGCTGCATCTCAAGAGTCCAGCTTGGAATGATTCCAGGCACCTTTTGGGATCTCTTGCGGATAACGGCGCGCTCTTGCTATCGCAACCCACCTCACACACGATGCGAACGTGACTGGAGCGATCGGCATGCGAGCCAAGGAAGTTCAGGCCCAGGCGACCCGTTGGCTTGCCGCCGGCCTGCTGCTGATCGGCGCCGCAAGTCCGGCAGCGGCGGGAAACTTCGTCGAGCCGACAGTGTTCGCAAGCACGAACGGCGTCCTCGATCTGCTGGTGATCGCGCAGCCCCAGCCGGTGCCGACCATCAATTATCCGCCGCCGGTCGGCAACTCCACCATCAATCCCATCGGCTGGGTCTATCAGATCTGCCCGCGCGCCGCAGCGTTGCCGAACAATCAATGTCCGCCGGGGCAGCCGACCGTCTCCGACTACGGCGGCGTTCGATTAGCCTTGCAAAAGGGCGACGTCCTGAAAATCCGTCTCGTCAACAGGCTGCCCGCGCTGGACCCGGTCAAGGTCAATCATTCGTCAAATCCGGGCGGCGCCAACCTGCCGCTCAATCTGACCAACCTGCACACCCACGGCATGCTGGTCGAAGCGCGGGCGCCGACGCTCGGCGATCCGACGTTCGGCGATGACGTGTTCGTGGAAATCTACAACTCGGCAAACGGCACGCCGGTGCCGCAGTTGACGCACCAGCACGGTTCGATCGTCAAGGATTATGCCGACTATCGCATCGATATTCCGGCCAATCACCCCTCGGGCGCCTTCTGGTTTCACCCGCACGTCCATGGCATTTCCCTCAACCAGGTGTCGAGCGGGTTGTCGGGCATCATCTCGGTCGGCGCCGCCGGCGACTACGCCGCCGGCGATGTTTCCGGAACGGCATTCCCGGAAAGCAATGTCCGTCACCTGATCCTCAAAGACATGCAGGTTCTCGCCGCCAACCCGGCGCAGATTTTCGCCAACGGCACCGCGGCCGTGGTGGATGGCGAAGTGTTGAACCAGGAAGCGTCGCCGTTCTGCGGCATCAATGGCGAGGTCAATCTGCCGCCGCACGGCTTCTGTTATGGGGCGGGATTCGTACAGGCAAGCTGGGGATCGACTGGCGGGGAGTTCTCCGGCGGCAGGTGGTACTTCACCATCAACGGTCAACAATACCCCGCCATCAACGTCACCGAGGCCGACGGCGAACTGTGGCGTCTCACCAATGCTTCCGGCAGCCTCACCTATGACCTGCAATTGTTCAACAACGTCACCCAGGCGCCGATGATGATGCAGCTCGTCTCGGTTGACGGCATCAGCATCAACATTCCGCCGTCGACGTCGCCCGGGACGATGGTGCAGCTTGCCGGCGGCCGCTTTCGCGTGGTCGCCTGTCCGGCTTCCGGCAGCGCCGGCCTCGGCGGGTCAAATTCGCCGGCGGTATGCGTCGATCAGCTCGTGATGATGCCGAGTTCACGCGCCGAGGTCTATGTCACCTATCGCGACCAGGACGGGAACATCGTCGCGCCGCCGCCGGGCGCGACGGCCATGCTGAAACAGCTCAGCATCACCACGGGGCCGGTGGGCGACGTCTGGCCGATGATCGATCTCGCCACCGTGCAGTTCTCGCAGACCGGTGCCCGCAATATCGTCGCCGCGGCCCTGCAGGTTCACGGCGACGCGCTGTTGGCCAATCAGGCCGGCGGCATCTTCACGGCGCCTGTGCCCAATGCCCAGCCGGCGCCGACCCCAGCGGGCTGCACGCCGCTGTCGCCCGGGCACCACCGGCGCATCTTTTTCGGTTTTCCCGACACCAGCAATCCCGACGTTCTTGGCCTGGGCTATGAGGAGGTCGACGAGCACGGCCTCGCGATCGCGGCGACGCAAGTGCCGGTCACCGCCTACGACCCCACCGCCAACACCATCTGCGTTCCGCTGGGGCCCGGACAGACGCCGGTGCGGGAGACCTGGGAGCTCGTTAACCTGGCCACGGAGAACCACAACTTTCACATCCATCAGGCGCGCTTCCGCTACGTGCAGGACGGGGCGCCGCCGGATTCTCCGCTGGCCGCGGCGCTCGATCCCGCGGTCGGAGCCGGCGTGGTGGAGGACAACGTGCCGCTGCCGGTCGCTGTCGCCAACATACCGGACGTCGCCGATTCCCAGAATGGCTATTGCAGCATCGCGCAATGGCGCGGCGGCCAATGCACCTCAACGCCAGTGGTTGTCGAAATTACCTTTTCGCAGCTCGGGCAGTTCGTCTATCACTGCCACATTCTGGCGCACGAGGACGGCGGCATGATGGCCGCCATCCAGGTGGTGCCCCATCCATCCGTCGCCGAAAACAATTCCCATGACTACAACGGCGACGGCAAGAGCGACATCGCCTGGCGCGACAGCGGCGGCGATCTGGCGTTGTGGATCATGAACGGCGAAAACGTGGCGCAGTCCGCCGGCATCGCCGCGGTATCATCCAACTGGCAGATCGTCGGGCAGCGCGACTTCGACGGCGACGGCAAGGCGGATATTCTCTGGCGCGCCGGCGACGGCAGCCTTGCCATCTGGTTCATGAACGGCACCCAGGTCGCGGGCACCTCTGGCGTTACCCAACTGTCGAGCCGCTGGAGCGTCACCGGCACCGGCGACTTCAACGGCGACGGCAAGGGCGACATCCTGTGGCGCGCCGCCGACGGCCAGGTCGCGATCTGGCTGATGAACGGTGCGCAGGTCCTGCAGTCGGCCGACATCGGCAACGTTTCGAGCACCTGGACCGTCGCCGGCACCGGCGATTTCAACGGCGACGGCACGTCGGACATTCTCTGGCGCGCCAGCGATGGCAGCCTCGCCGTCTGGTTCATGAACGGCGGCCAAGTCCTGAGCGCCGCGGCCCTCGGCAACGTGCCCACCGGCTGGAGCATCGTCGGCACCGGCGATTTCAACGGCGACGGCAAGACCGACATCCTGTGGCGCGCCGCCAACGGCGACCTGGTGATGTGGCTCATGAACGGCAATCAAGTGCTGCAAGCGGCCGACCTCGGCAACGTGGCTTCGAGCTGGATGGTCGCGCAGATCGGCGACCTCAACGGCGACGGCATGAGCGACATCTTGTGGCGCGCTTCCGACGGCGATCTGGCATTCTGGCTCATGGACGGCACGACGGTGTCGTCGGCGGTCGGCATCGCCAATGTCGGAACGACGTGGACGATGCAGACCGCCAATTAGGCGGCGCAAAGACACCGGAGAGCCATCGAGCGCGGCCCGCCGCGATCAAGGCAGATCGTAGCGATCCGCGTTCATCACCTTGGTCCACGCCGCCACGAAGTCTTTCACGAACTTCTGCTTCGCGTCGGCGCACGCATAGACTTCCGCGAGGGCGCGCAGCTGCGCGTGCGAGCCGAAGATAAGGTCGACGCGCGTGCCGCTCCACTTCAGGGCGTTGGTCTTGCGGTCGCGCCCTTCGAACACGCTGTCGGACCCGCCGGCCGCCTGCCACGTCGTGCTCATGTCCAGCAGGTTGACGAAGAAGTCGTTGGTCAGCGTCTCGGGCCGCTTGGTGAGCACGCCGTGCGCAGGCTGACCGACGTTGAGCACCCGCAGGCCGCCGACCAGGACCGTCATTTCAGGCGCCGACAGCGTCAACAACGCCGCCCGATCCACCAGCAGCTCTTCCGCGGTCATGAGCTGCGGCCCGTGGAGATAGTTGCGGAAGCCGTCGGCCTTCGGTTCGAGCGGCGCGAACGATTCAATGTCGGTTTGGGCTTGCGACGCGTCCATGCGTCCCGGCGCAAAGGGAACCTTGACGTCGTGCCCGGCCGCCTTCGCAGCCTTCTCGATCGCGGCGCTGCCGCCGAGAACGATCAGGTCGGCGAGCGAGACTTTCTTGCCGCCGGATTGCGCCGCGTTGAACTCCCGCTGGATGGCTTCGAGCTTCTGCAGCACCGTCGCCAGCTGCGCCGGCTGGTTGACGTCCCAATCCTTCTGCGGCGCGAGGCGAATGCGCGCGCCGTTCGCTCCGCCGCGCTTGTCGGAGCCGCGGAACGTCGACGCCGACGCCCAAGCGGTCGAGACCAGCTGCGAAACCGACAGGCCGGACGCGAGAATCTTTGCCTTGAGCGCGGCGATGTCCGGCTCGCCGATCAGCGGATGATCGACCGCGGGGATCGGGTCCTGCCACGGCAGCGTCTCCTTCGGCACCAGCGGGCCGAGGTAGCGCACGATCGGGCCCATGTCGCGGTGCGTGAGCTTGAACCAGGCCCGGGCAAAGGCGTCCGCGAACTGGTCCGGATGCTCGAAGAAGCGTCGCGAGATCTTCTCGTAGGCCGGGTCCAACCGCAAGGCGAGGTCGGTGGTCAGCATGGTCGGCACATGCTTCTTCGACTTGTCGTGGGCGTCCGGGATGGTGGCGGCACCGCCTTTCGCCTGCCACTGCTGCGCACCGGCCGGGCTCTTGGTCAGCTCCCATTCGTTGTTGAACAGGTTGTCGAAGAAGTGGTTGCTCCACTGTGTCGGCGCCTGCGACCAGGTGACTTCCGGGCCGCCCGTAATGGTGTCGGCGCCGAAGCCCGTGCCATGCCTGCTCTTCCAGCCGAGGCCCTGATCCTCGATCAAGGCGCCTTCCGGCTCCGGGCCGAGCAGGGACGGATCGCCGGCGCCGTGGGTCTTGCCGAAGGTGTGGCCGCCGGCAATCAGCGCGACGGTCTCCTCGTCGTTCATCGCCATGCGGAAGAACGTTTCGCGGATGTCCTTGGCCGCCGCGACCGGGTCCGGCTTGCCGTTCGGCCCTTCCGGATTGACGTAGATCAGGCCCATCTGGACCGCGCCGAGCGGATTGCGCAGCTCGCGTTCGCCGCTGTAGCGCTCGTCACCCAGCCACGTCCCCTCGGGACCCCAGTACAGCTCTTCGGGCTCCCAGGCATCGGCGCGGCCGCCGCCGAAACCGAACGTCTTGAAGCCCATCGAGTCGAGGGCGACGTTGCCGGCGAGGATCATCAGGTCGGCCCAGGACAGTTTCCGGCCGTACTTCTGCTTGATCGGCCATAACAGCCGGCGTGCCTTGTCGAGGTTCGCATTGTCCGGCCAGCTGTTGAGCGGCGCGAAACGCTGCTGGCCGGCGCCGGCGCCGCCGCGGCCGTCGGCGATGCGGTAGGTGCCCGCGCTGTGCCACGCCATGCGGATGAACAACGGCCCGTAATGGCCAAAGTCGGCCGGCCACCACTCCTGGGAGTTCGTCATCAGGGCATGGAGGTCCTTGATCACCGCATCGAGGTCGAGGCTGTCGAATTCCTTGGCGTAGTCGAACGCTTCGCCCATCGGATTGGAGTCGGGCGGATTGCGATGAAGCACGCCAACGTTCAATTGCTTCGGCCACCAGTCGCGATTCGATCGGCCGCTCGCGTGCAGAACCGGACACTTGCCCGCGCTCTTGTCATCAGTTTTTGCGTCCATGTTTCTCTCCGATCGTTGTGCCGGTTTTTTTCCGGACAGTTCTGTGCACCGGTTTGCGACCCGGCGCATCCCGCCCGCCTTCGCGGTATTCTGACCCAAGTCATCCATCAGGTAAAATTGACTTTAATGATAGCTGCGATAAGATATTCTGATGACACCTATGAGCCTCAGGCAGCTTCACTATTTCGATGCGCTGGCACGCCATAGCCACTTCGGCCGCGCAGCGGCGGCGTGTGCGATCTCGCAGCCGGCCTTGTCGATGCAGATCAAGGAACTGGAGGACATTCTGGGCGCGGTGCTGATCGAGCGCGGCGCCCGACAAGTCCGGCTTACCAAGTTCGGCGAAGAGGCCGCGCTGCGCGTGCGCGACATCCTGCGCTCGGTCGATGAACTGGGGGACTTCGCACGCGCATCGCGGGACCGTCTCGCCGGCCGGCTGCGCATCGGCATGATCCCGACGATTGCGCCCTATCTGCTGCCGACGGTCATCGGCAACCTCGCGCGAAAGCATCCCGAACTCGACATCCACGTCCGCGAGGCTCTGACGTCAAAGCTGATACAGGAGCTCGGCGAAGGCCGGCTCGACACCGCCATTGTGGCTCTGCCGGTGTCCGAACCTTCGCTGACCGAGGTCGCCCTGTTTGCGGAGAATTTCCTCTTGGTCCGGCCGGGCGAGGATGAGGCAACGCCGGTGCCCAACAGCGAAACGCTGCGTGAAATGCGGCTGCTGCTGCTCGAAGAGGGGCACTGTTTTCGCGATCAGGCCCTGTCGTTCTGCAATATGCAATCGTCGCTGCCACGCGAGGTGCTGGACGCGAGCTCGCTATCGACGCTTGTCCAAATGGTCAGCGCCGGCATGGGCGTGACCTTGATCCCGGAAATGGCCGTGGCGGTGGAGACACGCTCGGCATCGGTGTCTGTCGCCCGTTTCAAGGAGCCCCAGCCCTCGCGAATCATTGGCATGATCTGGCGCAAGACAAGTCCGCTGTCCGGACAGCTCCTGCAGCTTTCCGAAGTGGTTGGTCGTTCGGCCGAAGCGCTGCGCGAGCAGCACAATCCGGCATCGTCATTGCGCCATGGCGGGATCCATACCGGTGGGGGGTAGCGCGAACAAGAGCGTGTTCTATCCACAGCTCGTTCAGGGGCTGCTCCACGCCGGTTTTCAACTTCAGGCTGGTGATTTTTCCCCAGACGGCTTGGCGACAGGACGCGACGAGCTCTTTTCAACGGCAAGACATGGCGCGGAACTGATCGTGCCGGTGCACCCTGTTTTCGATCGCGAAGCCGTGCAGCACCGCCTGAACGCGGTGCGCAACTGGGCGACGGTGGTTTGCTTCAAGTACGTTCTTGGTCAGCCCGGGATAGTGGCCGTTGTCGAGGCGGATCGACTTGCAGACGACGAATTCGTCAGCCTGGCGAACCGTCTCGATAGCGTCATCGTGGAGATGTTGGATGTAACGGCAACAATGAGCGTCGGCCCGGGACGCGTGAGACTTGGTTCCACCGGAATTCTTCTGTTCGTCTTTTTCGATCCCGCCGCGGCTTCGCGTTTCGTCGGGCAAACGCAGCAGCGATGCAAAATCCAGCACTTCTGGAAGAAGACAGTAGTCTTGCCGTGGCTGATCGACGTTTCCCATAAGACCGTGAGCCGTCACCGTGGATTGCCGCTCTTTATGTCCGTCGTGCTCGATTGGGATGTTCTGCAGAAGGAGATCTTTTGATGCGTCTTGCGGCCGCGGCAACGACGCTGCCGGTTACGCCGTTCATGTCGGCTCTCGCAAAGCACGCTTTCGCCTGCCGGATAGGCCCAACCGCCAGGCCCAGGAACGGACCACGAGCTCAGCGGCCGAAAGTCCTGCTATGGGACACGCTGCCCAGAGATTCGCTATAGACGCTGACCATGAGAATTTTCGCTGCCATCACCGCCGTCGCCGGCCTGACGCTGCTGACCGGCCTGACCGCCTATTACGGCTTTGCTGCAGTCCTTGCCGCCGTACTCAGCTCGCAATGGGCGACTGCGCTGGTGGTCGCCATCCGGGCGGCGGCGCTCGCCATGTGCGGCGTCGGCTGGTGGTTCCTTCTGACGCCGACAAGCCGCGGACCCGGCGTGTTTGTCGGCCTGCGATTCGTTCGTGAAGGCATCAATACGATGTTCCCATTCGCGGGAGTTGGCGGCGATCTCATCGGCGCCAGGCTGCTTGCGCAACTGGGAGTTGTTCCGAACCTGGCTATCGCCAGCGTTCTGATCGATATTTTTCTTCAGGTCGTCTGTTTGTTGATCGTCGTGCTGGCCGGGCTGGGCATCGTCCTCCACCTGGTGGGCGGCCATCAGCTGACGGCAACGACGTTCGTCATACTGGCCATAGCGTTCCCGGCCGTGGCCGGGTTTTTCCTCGCCTTGAATTTCGGCAAATTCGAGCCCGTCGTCCGGCGGCTGGTGGCGTTCGGCAGGAAGCGGCAATGGGCCGTGTTCAACCAGGTCGCCGATCTCGGCGCCCGGTTACAGCAGATATGGCACAACCGTCGCGGCCTGTCGGCGTCGTTCGTCATCCATCTCGGGGCGATCGTTCTTGGCGCCGCGGAAGTCTGGGTTGCCCTTGCCTTCATGGGATATCCGGTGAGCCCCGCCGGAGCCATCGCGATCGAAAGCATCGGCCAGGGCAGCCGGGCGGCGGTTTTCGTCCTGCCGGCAGGCGTCGGCGTGCAGGACGGCACTTTGATCGCGGCCAGCGCGCTTTTCGGGGTTCCGGCCGAAATCGCCCTTGCCATGGCGCTCATCAAGCGCGTTCCCGATCTCGTGCTCGGCATACCGGCCTTGCTGGCATGGCAAGCCCTCGAAAGCCGGCACCTACTGTCGGCGCGCAAAATAGTGCCGTCGCCGGACGATCAGCCGACCACGCCTGCGTGAGTAGCAACCGCGCCTTTTGCGTGCATGGCGCGGCGCCGCGCCATATAGTCCTTGGTCGATAATGCCACGCCGGCCGATATGGGCCGGCAATTGCGGTGAAATGAAATCGTGATGCGGACCTTGTTTCTTCAAGCGCCTTCGTTCGACGGGTTTGATGGCGGCGCCGGATCGCGCTACCAGGCGCGCCGCGAAATCCGCTCGTTCTGGTATCCGAGTTGGCTCGCCCAGCCGGCGGCGCTCGTGGCGGGCAGCAAGCTGATCGACGCCCCGCCCCATCGCATCAAGCTTTCGGAAGTGACGGCACAGGCGCGGGACTATGATCTGGTCGTGCTCCATACCTCGACGCCGTCATTTTCGTCCGACATCAAGACCGTCGAGGCACTCAAAGCGGCCAACGACGGGCTCAAGATCGGGCTCGTCGGCGCCAAGGTTGCGGTCGATCCTGCCGGCAGCCTGAACGCTTCGGCCTTGATCGATTTTGTCGCCCGCAATGAGTTCGACTTCACCATCAAGGAGATCGCTGACGGACGGCCTTTGAGCGGGATTGCCGGCTTGTCGTATCGCAACGCGGCAGGCGCCGTCGTCCACAACGATGAGCGCGCCATTCTGGAAAACATGGACCTGCTGCCGTTCGTCACGCCGGTTTACCGGCGCGACCTCGATATCAAGAAATATTTCATCGGCTATTTGAAGCATCCCTATATCTCGATCTACACTGGGCGGGGCTGCAAATCGCGCTGCACGTTCTGCCTATGGCCGCAAACGGTGGGCGGACATCGCTACCGCACGCGCTCGGTCGGACACGTCGTCGCCGAGATCGCCTGGGCGCAGAAAGCATTTCCCGAGGTGAAGGAATTCTTCTTCGACGACGACACCTTCACCGACGATTGCCCGCGCGCCGAGGCCATCGCCAAGGAGCTTTACAAGCTCGGCGTAACCTGGTCGTGCAACGCCAAGGCCAACGTGCCGTACCAAACGCTCAAAGTATTGCGTGACAACGGCTTGCGCCTGCTGCTGGTCGGCTACGAATCCGGCAATCAGCAAATCCTTCACAATATCAAGAAGGGCATGCGGATCGACGTCGCCAAAAAATTCACCAAGGACTGCCGCGAGCTCGGCGTCACGATTTACGGCACTTTCATTATCGGATTGCCCGGCGAGACCAGGGAGACGATCGAGGAGACAATTAAATTCGCCACCGAAATCGATCCGCACACCGTACAGGTTTCGCTTGCGGCGCCCTATCCGGGGACGTTTCTGTTCGATCAAGCCGTGAAGAACGGCTGGCTCGACGAGGCAAATGCCGAGCTCGTCAACGACGACGGCGTCCAGATTGCGCCGCTGCATTACCCGCATCTGAGCCATACCGAGATGTTCGAGTCGGTCGAAGGATTTTATCGACGATTCTATTTTCGCGCCGGCAAGATTGCCTCGATCGTGGGCGAAATGATCCGCGATCCGCAGATGATGCAGCGTCGGGTGCGCGAAGGAATTGAATTCTTTCACTTCCTGCGCGAGCGGCGCGGAGCGGCGCACTGAACGTATGCGCGTTGCGTCGTTCAACGGCCGCGGCCCACTGAAATCGCAATGTCTGCCTTGCCGCTCAATTGCAGACGTTGATCAACTGGAACAGGAATAGCAGAGCGACGACAAGCCACGCCGTCTTCCGATCACTCGCCGCCATGGCTTCTCTGAGGCATCGCCTCGCTCTCTCGCTGGTCGACCCGGCGGAACAGCAGATAGAACGCGACGACATGCGTGATCATCAGCAAGGGCACGTAGACGATCGGGATGACGTAGGTAGCGCCCAACTCCCCCGCCAGCGCCGGAAGGCCGAGCTGGTTGCCGTGATAATAGTCGATGATGATGTCGACCGCCCCCACGAGATTGAAAGCGACGATGAACGACCAAAAGAGCGGACTTTTCCTGACGGTGAGAAGCGCCAGCATGGCCAGCACCCCGGTTGCGAAGTCGCCGTAGGCGGCGAAGGTGGCGAAGCCGGCCGGCAGATTGGGGCCGACGACGCCAGGAACGATGAAGACAAGCCCGAAGAAGCGGAAGCTGTGCAGAGTAGCGATGGCGCGTTGCGCTTCGACCTGGTCCATCGCCTTGAGCCTGGGCCACACGTACGCGCCGAAGCAAAGCAGCCACGGGACGTAACCCAAGACGAGATGTATCTGGAAAACGGCTGCCGGCGACATTTGGCCTCCTATCAAGTGTTGACCGACCCGGCCTCGAACACTGCGGTCAGGATACCGAGCCGGCCTTCCATGAGATTTCGTCCCAAGTTGGCGGCAAGCTGCGCGAAGTCCGGCCCCATCACCACGCCGAGATTTGGCGAAGGCGGCGGCCCCGACGCGCGCAGCTGGGCGATCCAGGCTTTGGCGGCCTCGGTGTCGTCGTGCCATGCCAGTGTGCGGAAACCGGCCGGCTCGATCGCCGCGCGCGTCGCGGCGGCTGTTAAGAGAAAGCTCGTCGCCGGCGTTCGCGCCCAAGGAACGGGATAGTGCGGCTCGCCGCTGCGCAACACGACGTCGAAGGTCGCAAACCTGCCGCCTGATTTGAGCACGCGCCGGATCTCGCGGTAGAGCGGTGCCCGGTCGGCGATGTTCATCGCCACATGCTGCAGCAACACGACGTCGAAACGGCCGTCGTCAAATGGAAGCTCCAGCGCGCTGGCGGTCTTAAACGATACCTGCCCGCTCTGTCCCGTGCGCTCGGTCAGATAGCGCGCGGCGTCCACGAACGATTCGCTGAGATCGACGCCCGTAACCCGGCAGCCACAGGTCGCAGCCAAGAAGCGCGCCGGGCCGCCGACACCCGAGCCGACATCAAGAACCAACATGTCGGCGGTGATCCCAGCCAACTTGGCAAGGTCGGCGGTCGCAGCGAGCCCGCGGGTGTGAAACTGGTCGAGGGCGCCCAGTTGCTGGGGCGTGAGCCGCTGATCCTCCGGCCCGAGAGCGGCGAGCGCCGTCTTCAGCCGCTCGGTCAAACCAGTCGCGCGATAGTGGTCGCGCACGTCATCAAGGACATCGGTCATTGCCAGGCTCCGCTAAAGCTTTCAGTTCCTCGCTGCAGACATACGAGCGCTTCCTGCGAGCGACTATCCGCGATAATGTTGACAGGGTATGAAGCAGAACTTCACAGTGAGGCAGGGTGCGCTCGACGGCGTAGAGGCGTTCCTGAGCGTTGCTCAACACCACAGCTTTCGCAGAGCGGCTGCGGAACTCGGGGTGACTCCATCGGCGATCAGCCAGGCGGTGCGCGCACTTGAGGCGCGCGTCGGCGCAGCGCTCTTCATCCGCACCACGCGCAGTGTCGGGTTGACCGAAGCCGGCGAGCGATTCCTTTCGCGTGCAAAGCCCGCCTTCGAGGAGCTCGTCGCTGCCAGCGAAGTCGCCCGTGACCTGGGGCAACGGCCCGCCGGACTTTTGCGCCTCTCAGTGCCGCGCGCGGTGGTGCCGATCCTGCTGGAGCCCCTGATAGCATCGTTCTGCCTGGCCTATCCCGAGGTCGAAGTGGAGATCGCCGCCAGCGAGGAACTGGTCGACCTCGCGGCCGAAGGGTTTGATGCCGGTATCCGCCTGGGCCAATTCATCGCGCCAGACATGATAGTCGTCCGGATGACGCCGCCGTTTCCGTTCGTGGTCGTCGGCAGCCCCGATTATCTGGGCAGGCGGAAGCGGCCGGAGCGCATCGACGATCTGCGTCAGCACGCCTGCCTGCGCATGCGCCGCTCAAACGGATCGATCGCGCCCTGGTCCTTTATCGACGGCAACAAGGCGATCGAGGCAACAGTCTCTGGGCCGCTCGTCGCGCACGACTACCCCACACTCCTCGGGGCGGCGATCCAGGGGGTGGGACTTGCACAGGTGCCCGGCCCGGTCGCCAAAGCGGCGATTGCTGACGGCCGATTGCAAGCGCTGCTGACGCGCTTCGCCGTCGCCACGCCGGGGGTTTTTCTCTATCACCCAGGGAAACGTCAGGTCTTGCCCAAGCTGCGCGCATTCATTGAGCACGTCAAACACCACGCGCCGACGGGGTGATCGAATAAGCCTTTCGCCATGCGTCAATTGACTGTGGCGAACCGACGCTTTGGGTCCCATCGCTACCGATTGACGACATCCGCGTGATGTCTACTTTGCCCGCTGTAAGGAACACCGCTCTCGGTTTATAATCCGCCCGGTCCATGACAAAAGCCGCCGACATTCTCTCGCCGTTTCGCCTCGGTCCGCTGGAATTGCCCAACCGCGTGGTGATGGCGCCGATGACGCGCAATCGCGCCGGGCCGGGCAATGCGCCGACCGCGCTCAACGCCACCTATTATGCGCAGCGCGCCGGCGCCGGCCTTATCGTCAGCGAAGCGACGCAAATCTCGCCGCAGGGCTTGGGTTATCCGGGCACGCCGGGCATTCACAGCGCCGAACAGGTCGCCGGCTGGAAGCGCGTGACCGCGGCGGTGCACGCCTCCGGCGGCCGGATTTTTCTGCAGCTCTGGCATGTCGGGCGGATTTCGCATCCGTCGCTGCAGCCCGGCGGCGCGCTGCCGGTCGCGCCATCGGCGATCGCGCCGGCGGGCCAGGCCTGGACGCTCGACGGCATGAAGCCTTATGTCACGCCGCGCGCCCTCGACATCGACGAGATCGCCGGCATCGTCGAGGATTACCGGCGCGGCGCCGCCAATGCGCGACAAGCCGGCTTCGACGGCGTCGAACTGCACGGCGCCAACGGTTACCTGATCGATCAATTCCTGCGCGACAAGACCAACCGCCGCACCGACCGCTACGGCGGCAGCGCGCTCAACCGCGCGCGGTTTCTCATCGAGGCGACGCAAGCGCTGATCGGCGAATGGGGCGCCGACCGCGTCGGCGTCCGGCTGTCGCCGACCAACCCGTATAATGACGTTGCCGACAGCAATCCGGCCGCGACGTTCGCAACCGCGGTCGGCGAGCTCGACCGGCTCGGCCTTTGTTATCTGCACATCGTCGAGCCGGGTGACGGCGAGGCGGTGGCGGCCGGCGAAATACCCGACATCCGATTCTTCCGAAAGCTCTGGCGCGGCCCGCTGATCGCCAACAAGGGCTATGACCTCGTCCGCGCCAATGCGGTGCTGCGCGACGACGCGGCCGACCTGGTGTCGTTCGCGGCGCTCTATCTCGCCAACCCGGATCTGCCCGAGCGCTTCCGCCGCGGCGCGCCGTTCAATCCGCCGGACCGCAAGACGTTTTATGGCGGCGGCGGCGCCGGCTACACCGATTATCCGGCTCTGCCGTAGCCCTTTCCACCGGCTGGCGGACGAATACCATCACACTTACAATGACTTAGGCGCAAAGCGCTTTCCTGTGACGGCGGTCACTTCGGTTATTGCCGGCCGGCGATAGGTTGGCATCGTGGTTAACGCAACGTTAACGGGGAGAACCACAATGACCGCCGCCCTCAAGTATCTCAGCCAAGTCGCCAACACCATTTTCGAACGGCAGATGGCCCGTGCCGCGCTCCGCATCAGCGCCCGCCAGCAGCTGTTTCCGCATCATGCGGTGTAACCCCACCGGGTGGGCGTCGCGCCCGCTCGAAAATTCAGCCCTGCCCTGGCGCACGCACGGGCTCAATCGTTCAGCCGCACCGCGCCCGTTGTCACAGCGAACCTACGCGCCGAGCTGATCCGCCAAATCCTCGAGACCCCTGGCCGCGAAATCCACCGGCTTGCCCGGCGCGCTCTCGCCGCGGCCGGGGCCGTGTTCGTTGGGACGCGCGATATGCGCGGTGCGCAGCGACAGCGCCGCGGCGGCCATCAGGTCGTGGGTGTGCGCCGCCACCATCATGCACGCCTCGGGCGCGAGGTCGAAGGCCGCGGCGGCGGCGAGATAAACGCGCGGCTTCGGCTTGTAGTCGCCGGCGATCTCAGAGCCCAGAATCGCATCCCAGGGCAGCGCGTTGCGCCGCGCCAGATCGACCATCAGCGAAATATTGCCGTTCGACACCGGCGCCAACCAGTAACGGCGCTTCAGCCGCGCCAGGCCCGGCGCGACATCGGGCCAGGCAGCGAGGCGGTGCCACGCCAGATTGAGGTCGCGGCGCTGCTCCTCGCCCAGCGCGCCGAGGCCGAAGCGCGGCAGGATGAGGTCGAGGTTGCGCCGATGCAACAGGTCGAGCTTGCAGAACGGTATGCGGCCGGCGCGCACCTCCTCCATGGCGCCCTGGTATTCGCCGCGCCAGGCATCGGCAAAGCCGAGCCAGTCGAGCGAAAAGCCCAGCGGCTGCAGCATCGCTTCGGCCTCGCGCGCAATCGACGTGCGCCAGTCGACCAGCGTGCCGAACACGTCGAAGAACAGCGCCTTCACCGTTATCGCCATGCCACACTCACCATGCCATATACCTAACGCAATTTCGGGCGAGATGCCAAAACGGCGCCCGCAAAAAGTACCCCCAGGGAAGGCTTCATGTCCGAACAACAACGCTGGCAGCAGCGCTTTGCCGCACCGGATTATATTTTCGGCAAGGCGCCGAATGCATTCCTCAAGGCACAGGCGCCGCGGCTGCGCGCCGGCCAGACCGCACTGTCGGTCGCCGACGGCGAAGGCCGCAATGGCGTCTGGCTCGCCGAACAGGGCCTCGACGTGCGCGCGATCGACTACGCGCCGGCGGCGCTCGCCAAGGCGCGCGCCTTGGCGGAGGAACGCGGCGTGCGGCTGCGCACCGAAGTCACCGACGTTTTCACCTGGCGCTACCCGACCGCGGCATTCGATGTGATCGCCGCGATCTTCATCTTCGCCACGCCGGCCGAGCGGCCGGCGTTTTTCGCCAACCTGAAAAGGGCGCTCAAACCCGGCGGCCTGCTGCTCATGCAGGGCTATCGCCCGGAGCAACTCGCCTATCGCACCGGCGGACCGCCCGACGCTGAGCGCCTGTACACCCGCGCGCTGCTCGAATCCGGCTTCGGCGACATGAGCGAACTGGAGATCCATGAGCACGACAGCCCGATCAGCGAAGGCAGCGCCCATGTCGGCATGTCGGCGCTGATCGACCTTATCGCCCGCAAATAACGCACATGTGCGAACCACTACCGTCATCCTGAGGCGCGAGCAAAGCGAGCCTCGAAGGATGCACGACCCCGGCGCCACCGAAATCGCTTTGCGATTTCGAGGTATCAAGTGACCAAGTCGGCTATAGCCGACTTGGTGGGCCGCATCCTTCGAGGCCCGCGCTACGCGCGGGCACCTCAAGGATGACGGAAAACATCACCACGCAATGGAGACCATCATGGCCGATGATCTGGCGGAGCTTCTGCATGAACTGATTGTCGCAACCCGCATTCTCGCCAACCAGAAAGTGCTCGACGCGTTCGGCCATGTCAGCGTGCGGCATCCGCACGATGCCGGGCGTTATTTCATCTCGCGCCACCAGGCGCCGGAACTGGCCGAGATGGCCGACCTGGTCGAACTCGACCTGGATTCGCAGCCGGTGCGGCCGACCGAATTCCGGCTGTACAGCGAGCGCGTGATCCATGGCGAAATCTACAAGGCGCGGCCGGAGGTCAACGCGGTGTGCCACCATCACTCCCATGACGTGCTGCCGTTCTGCATTTCCGGGCGAGAGCTGGTGCCGGTGTTCCATTTGCCGGCGGTGATCGGCCACGTGCCGTTCTGGGACCAGCGCGACGAGTTCGGCGACACCAACATGCTGCTGGTCAAGCCGGAGGAAGGCGCGTCGCTCGCCCGCGCGCTCGGCCAGAACTGGATGGTGCTGATGCGCCGGCACGGCGCCACCGTCGCCGGCCGCAGCCTCCGCGAATTGACGTTCCGCACCGTGTACGGCTGCGAGAATGCCGCGCTGCAGAGCCGGGCCATGGCGCACGGTCATGTCAATTCGCTCTCGGCCGGCGAGATCGAGCTGTCGTCGGCCCACAGCGTGCGCCCGCCCTCGACCAATCGCGCCTGGGATTATTGGGTGCGCCACGTCGAGAAGGCCGGGCTGATGCCGGCCAAGCCTCCGGCGAAAAGCCGGGCGAGCAGCGGCCCTGCGACGGCAAAACGGAAAAAGCCCAGGATTGCGAAGAAAAGCTCAGCAACGCGCAAGCGGAAGCCGCGCTAAAGCAGATCGGAAAACTCGTCTACCGAAGGAATTGCGATGCCGTGGTCACGCCGATACGAAAGGATGGCGCGGATCGCCTCCTCGGCATTGGCCAACGCTTCCTGCTCGGTGTCGCCTTCGGTGACCACCTCGGGCAGCGCCGGCACGAGGACGGTGAAGCCACCTTCTTCCTGAGGCTCGAGGATGACTGAGTAGCTGTAATTTACGGCCACGGCATATCTCCAGTGTATCCATCGTACCATCGCGCAACCGTGAATCAACCACGGCACGCGCAATCGTTAGTGTCTCAGTTTGAAAAGTGACGTGCCTGCCACGCGCACGTGGTGGCGCTCGACAGCGCGCTGAAAGCCCGTTATCGCTTCGTGCATCCGTGCATTTTCCGCCGGTTGCCGATCCATCGTTCGCGATACAATAATGACGCGGGCCAGCGAGCCCCGCCGCCAGAGGAAACCATGCCCAAGACATCCAAGAATGCATCCAAAAACGGCTCCGAGACCGCGTCCGGATCCATGCAGTCGCCGCGCCTGCCGACGCTGTCCGAGGACACCCTGACGGCGGAGCAGCGTGCGCTTGCCGAGTTGATCAAGTCCGGCCCGCGCGGCCAATTCAAGATGTCCGGTCCGTTCGCGATCTATCTGCATTCGCCCGCCTTCGGCGAACTGGCCCAGAAGCTCGGCGGCCATCTGCGGTTTCAGACCAGCGTGCCGCCGCGGCTGTCGGAATTCGCCATCCTGTGCACCGCGCAGCAGTGGAAGGCGCAATATGAATGGGCGATGCACGCGCCCATGGCGGAGAAGCAAGGCGTCAAGCCGCAGACCATTCGCGCCCTGCAGGCCGGCCGCGCGCCGAAATCGGCGCCGCGTGACGAGATGGCGATCTACGCCTTCGTCAAGGAGCTGTATGCCAAGCGGCGCGTCAGCGCGCCGACCTTCAATCGGGTGAAAAAACTGCTCGGCGACGCCGGCGTCGTCGAGCTGGTCGGCATCCTCGGCTATTACGTCATGGTGTCGATGACGCTCAATACCTTCAAGGCGCCATTGCCCGAGGGCCTGGCGGCGCCGTTCCGCGAGCCGGGGAAGTAGCCGCTACGCCACGCGGCCGACCGACTGCGTGTCGGCTTGCATGACATCCTTCGGCGCGGCCGGACGCGGCTTGTCCACGCGCTGGCGCAGCAGGTCGAGAAACTCCTGCTTCGCCAGCGGCGGCGAAATCAGCGCCCCCTGCCCGTAGTCGCAGCCCATCACCATCAAGGCCTGCAGGTCGGCCATGCTCTCGACGCCTTCGGCCGCGGCGGCGCTGCCGAAGCGGTGCGCCAGATCGATCGCGGTCTGGCAGATCGCGGCGCTGGTGACGTCGACGGCACAGCCGGCGACAAAGCTGCGGTCGATCTTGAGCTCGGCGAACGGCAAGTCGCGCAAGCCCGACAGCGACGAGTAGCCGGCGCCGAAATCATCGATCGCGATGGCGATGTCGCTTTCGCGCAGGCGCGCGGCGATCGCCTTGGCAAGCTTCATGTCGCGGACGATCTGATCCTCGGTCACTTCGACGATGAGGCCGGGCCAATGCGCGGCCTGCGGGCGGTGCTCGTCGACCAGCGCCGCGATCGGCAGTTTCAGCAATACGCCGACCGGCACGTTGACGGACAGATGCAGGTTGAAGCCGGCCTCCTCGAACGTCGACCAGTCGCACAGCGCCGCCCGCAGCGCCTGTTCGGCAAGCTGCGTGATGCCGTCTTGGTCGACGTCGGCGATGAAACTGCCAGGCGGCAGGACGCCAAGCTGCGGATGGCGAAGCCGCGCCAGCGCCTCGGCGCCGGCCAGGCATTTGCGCTTCAGATCGATCTTGGGCTGGTACCAGATCTCGAACCAGTGCTGGCGCAACGCCTCGGCGATGGCGATCCGCGGCAGCGTCCCCGCCTCCGGCGCGGCCGAAACGTCGCTTGCATCGAAATCGCTCATGGTACGGCACCGCGGAACGAGGGATCGCAGCCCGTTCTACGGCGAGCAGCGTTAACCGACCGTTAGGGGCCGCGCAGCCGTCACGGCTTGTTCATCGGCATCGGCATGGTGTTGCCGCCCGGGGTGCCCATCATCATGGTGCCGCCGCCCGGCGGCACGCCCGGCGCCGCCGCCCCGATGGCGGCGATCGGATATTGCACGTCGAGGGTACCGGCATTGTCGAATTTGAGCGTGGCCGTCACCGTGCCGCCCTGCTCCAACGGGTGCTTGAGATTCACCAGCATGACGTGAAGGCTGGACGGCTTGAGCGTCACGGTCTCGCCGGGCTTGATTTCGACGCCGCCTTCCACCGGCCGCATCATCATGACGCCGTTGTCCATGGTCATGGTGTGAATCTGGCATTGCGCGCTGGCGTCGCTGGACACGCAGCTGACGCGATCCGGCGTCTTGCCGTTGTTGGTGATCGTCATGTAGGCGGCGGCGGACGAGGCGCCTTTGGGGGTCGCCCGCGCCCACGGATCGCTGATGTGGATCGAACCGATATCGAAGTCCTTGGCCTGCGCCGGCGCCGCGGCAAGCTGAGCCAAGGCCAGACCCAAGATCGGCGCCAAGACCGGCGCCAACGCGGCTGCAAAAACGCTCGAACGGCTCCTGCAAAAGGTGATCGTCATGACGGCTCCATGCCGAATGTCGGCTCTTGCGTGTCACCGCTGAGTTTAGGACAATTTTCGATGCGTTGGAATGGCTGCGACGGCGCGCGATGACGCGGCCGGGTGCGGCCAACCCCGGCAAGCCCGCAATTTGCGCAACGGAGAGTGCCGCCGCGTGCAGTCAATCTTTACTTAGAGATTGGCAGCCGGCACGCTATTCTAGTTCTGCTTGCATGGTGACTCGGACGTGATCCACGACCGGCCAAATACGGACGAAGCGCCGCATCAGTCGGCGCAGGTCCTGCAGTTTCAGTTGCGCCGCCGCGTTGCGCCGCCGGCGCCACGCGATCCGGCGCCATCGCCGCGTGCCGCCGGGGAGACCGAGCCGGCCGACGATCTGGCGCCCTACGAGGAAGAAGACGCCAACGTCGACTATCGGCATCGCATGGTGATGAACATGATCGCGGTCGCGATCGTCACGTTCCTGGTCGGCCTCGGGGTTTGGATCGCCGACACCATCGGCGACATGGAGAAGGCCCAGGATTGCGTCATGCAGGGCCGGCAGAATTGCGCGCCGATCGAAGTTCCGGTGGTGAGGAAGTAGGCCGGCGCGCCAACCCTGCCGGCTGCGGACCGCGGGTGGCGGCCGTTGCGGCGCCGGACAAGCCCGGACTGCGCGCCATGAGGCTCGCAATCAGTCAGTCGGCGCAGTAACTTACCGGCGCGGCGGACCGCGCCGCAGTGCGATCGACCGGTGGGACGGCCGCCGTTGAACTTGCCGGCATCCTTCGCTATACGGGGCGTTCGCGACCTCCGGGGCCCGAGGCCATCGGACTCTGAAAACGCCGGGCTGGGGCCGGCGCCATTCCGCCGATCAAAACGAGCGTGCCTGATGTCCACCACCTTTGATAAAGTGGCTGAAATCATTGCGGAAACTTGCGACATCCCGCGTGAGAACATTAAGCCGGAAAGTCACGCGATCAACGATCTGGAGATCGATAGCCTCGACTTCCTCGACATCGCCTTCGCCATCGACAAGGCCTTCGGCATCAAGCTGCCGCTCGAGCAATGGACCCAGGAAGTCAACGACGGCAAGGCGACGACCGACAAATACTTCGTGCTGAAGAATCTGAGCGACCGGATCGACGAACTGATCGCCGCCAAGGGCGCCTGAGGCGCCGCCGATGCGCCTTGAATATTTTCAGATGGTCGACCGCATCGTCGACATCAATCTCGACGAGCGCACGATCCGGACGATCTGCTCCGTGCCGGAGCAGAGCCCGGTGTTCGAAGGCCACTTCCCCGGCTATCCGCTGATGCCCGGCGTGCTGCTGATCGAAGCCATGGCGCAGACCACGGGATGGCTGGTCAGCGCGTTGACCAGTTTCTCCGGCATGCCCATCCTGGCCGGCGTCAAGGAAGGCAAAATCCGCAATTCGGTGTTTCCCGGCGACGAACTCGAAATGGAAGGCAAGGTGGTGCACGAGGGATCGGGCTACACCATCGGCGAAGCCAAAGGCCGACGCGGCGGCAAGGTCGTCTGCGATGCCAAGATCACCTATCGGATCGTGCCCTACCCCAATCCGCACATGCGGCAGGCGCTGCGCGACTGGGCCGAGCGGCTCGGCTTCCCGTTCCCGGAGCTGATCAAGTGATCGAACGCCGCGAGGTGTGGATCACTGGCGTCGGTCTGCTCACGTGTCTCGGCGAAGGCGTAGGGGCGACCTGGGATTTCCTCGAGCGCGGCGATCCGCCGCCCTACGACGACACATCGTTCGCGCCCTACATCGTGCACAAGCTGGGGCCGGTGAATTTCGACAAGCAGATCCCCAAAAAGGCCGACCAGCGGCAGATGGAGCTGTGGCAGCGCGTCGGGGTCTACGCCTCGGGCCTGGCCTTGAGCGACGCCGGCATCGCCGGCAAGCCCGATTGGCTCGACCACACCGACATGATCATCGCCGCGGGCGGCGGCGAGCGCGACATCGCCGTCGATAACGCCATTCTGGCCGGCGTGCGCAAAGTCAATCAGCCGGGCGCGTTTCTCAATGAGCGGCTGATGAGCGACCTGCGCCCGACGCTGTTTCTGGCGCAACTGCCCAACATGCTCGCCGGCAATATCTCGCTGGTTCACGGCGTGGTCGGCTCGTCGCGCACCTTCATGGGCGAGGAATTCGCCGGCGTCGACGCGGTCCGTGTCGCGCAGGCCCGGATCGCCGCGGGCCAAAGCGAATTGACCCTGGTCGGCGGCGCCTACAACGGCGCGCGCTGGGACATCCTGGTGGCTTTCGAGCTGGGCAACGCTCCGCTGGAGGGAAAATTCGCGCCGGTGTGGGATCGCGGGCCGAAAGGCGGCATCGCCTTCGCGACCTTGGGCGCCTTCCTGGTGCTGGAAAGCCGCGAGCATGCGCAAGCGCGCGGCGCGCGGCCGCGGGCGCGGCTGTCGCAAGTTTATTCCGATCGCAACGAACGGCAGGCCGGCGAATGCGAGGCCGCGCTGCGCCGCGAGTGGGCGGCGATTGCCGATAAGGTCGATCGCGGCCATGCGGCAGTGCTATCCGGGGCCGCGGGGCTCGAACCGGCGACCTCGGCCGAGCGCCGGGTGCTTGCCGAGATCGGGCTTCCCGTGCGCAACAGCGGTACGTATATCGGGCACGGCGTCGATTCCCAGTTCACCGCCAATCTGGGCATCGCCTGCGCGGCGATCGAGCACGGCAAGTTGTTCACGCCGACGGGCAGCGGCGACAGCGGCGAAAGTCCGCCCGGCCTGTCGCAGGTGATCGTCACCAGCGTCGGCAACTGGCGCGGCGAAGGCATGGCGCTTGTCGAGCGGGTCGATTGAAGGAGAGGATCATGGCAGCAGCTTCGGCAGCGGCGACGCGCGACAAGGCCGGCCGGCCCATCGTCGCAGTGACCGGCACCGGCATCGTCACCTCGCTCGGCAGCGGCAAAGCCGACAATTGGGCGAAATTGACCGCGGGAGAATCCGGCATTCGCGCCATCACGCGCTTCGGGACCGAAGGCCTGCGCACCACCATCGCCGGAGCCGTCAACCACGTCTACAAGGACTACATGCCGCCGGCGGTGCTCACCGAGCACATCGCGCTGATGGCCGGCGAAGAGGCGATCGCCGATGCCGGCATCGGCAGCAAAGGCCGTTTCCCCGGCCCGCTGTTTCTCGCTTTGCCGCCGCTTGAACTGGAGTGGCGTTACCGGATCGACATGGCCCAAGATGCGAGGCTCAAGGACGACGCCGGCTATCCCGACCTCACCGGCATCGCCCATGAGCCGCGCTTCGCGCCGATTTACGACACCTTGAAATACGGCATCATCGGCGAACACCTCGCCGTCCGCTTCGGCACCGAGGGGTCGCCGATCTCGCTGAACACCGCCTGCGCGTCCGGCGCCAGCGCCATTCAGCTCGGCGTCGAGGCGATCCGGCGCGGCGAGTGCCAGGCCGCGCTCGCGCTCGGCGCCGACGGCTCGTTGACGCCGGAATCGCTGATCCGTTTCTCGCTGTTGTCGGCGCTGTCCACCCACAACGAGCCGCCCGAGCAGGCGTCCAAGCCGTTCTCCAAAAACCGCGACGGCTTCGTGCTGGCGGAGGGCGCGGCGGCGCTGGTGCTCGAAGACCTCGATCACGCCCGCGCCCGCGGCGCGCGGGTGCTCGGCATCCTCGAAGGCTGCGGCGAAAAATCCGAACTCGTTCCATCGCACCCGGTCGAGCCCCGACGGCAAGCCGATCATCGCCTGCATGCGCAACGCCCTGGCCGATGCCGGGGTCGAGCCGACCGACGTCGACTACATCAACGCCCACGGCACCTCGACGCCGGAAAACGACAAGATGGAGCATCTCGGCGTATCCGCGGTGTTCGGCGAACACATCCGCGGCATTCCGATCTCCTCCAACAAGTCGATGATCGGCCATACGCTGACGGCGGCCGGCGCCGTGGAAGCGGTGTTCAGCCTGCTGACGCTCGAACATCAGCGCATCCCGCCGACCATCAACTATGCGGTGCCGGATCCGGCGATTGCGCTCGACGTCGTGCCGAACGTGGCGCGCGACGCGCGGGTGCGCCGCGCCATCTCCAACTCGTTCGGCTTCGGCGGCCAGAACGTCTGCCTGGTCGTGACGCAGGAGCCGGCGTGACCGGCGCGGCGGCGATAGGCGGCGAACCGGCCTTGGCGCCGGCCCCGAACGCGGCTGCCATGCGCGCCCTGACGCTCGTCGCCGACCGCAAGATCGAACTACTCGACGTGGCGGCGCCGCCCGCCCCGGCCGCCGGCGACGTGCAGATCCGCATCAAGGCGATCGGGCTGAACCATATCGACGTCTGGGGCTGGCGCGGCATGGCGTTCGCCAAGCGCAAGCTGCCGCTCATCGTCGGCGTCGAGGCCGCCGGCGAGATCGTCGCGGTCGGGCTCCCCGCCGCCGCGCCGGCGGACGAGATCAAGCACGGGCTCAAAGTCGGCGATCGCGTGGTCGCCTACGGCGCGCTGACCTGCGGCACCTGCAAAGCCTGCCGCGACGGCCGCGATAATCTCTGCGAGAACGTCGCCGGCATCATGGGCTTCCACGTCGACGGCTTTGCCCGCGATCTGGTCAACATGCCGGCGCGGCTCCTGGTGCCGATCCCGCCGGGCGTGAGCTATCGCGACGCCGCCTGCGCGCCGGTCGCCTTCGGCACCGTGCAGCACATGCTGTTCGACAACGCCAGGCTCGAACCCGGCGAAACCATTCTGGTGCAGGCCGGCGGCTCCGGCATCGGCACTGCCGCGATCAAAATGGCCAAGGCGATCGGCTGCACCGTGATCACCACCGTCGGCGACGACGCCAAGGCGGCAAAGGCCAAGGCGCTCGGCGCCGATCACGTCATCAACTACCGTACCGAGCGGTTCGAAGGCGTGGTGCGCAAGCTGACCGCCAAGAAAGGCGTCGACGTCGCCTTCGAGCATGTCGGCCCCGACACGTTCAACGGCTCGCTGTTCTGCCTCAAGCGCGGCGGCCGGCTGGTGACCTGCGGCTCGACCTCCGGCCAGTCGATCACCATGAACCTGTTCCAGCTCTATCTGCAGCAATACCGCATCTTCGGCTCGTTCGGCTGCTCGCTCCGCAACATCCGCGAGAGCCTCGCCAAGATGGCGTCCGGCCTGTTGCCGGCGATCGACACCGAGGTGGCGCTCGCCGACTTCGAGCAAGGCCTCAACCGGCTCGAAAGCCGCCAGGTGTTCGGCAAGATCATCGTCAATTTCTAGAATGCGTTTCGCCGCGATTGAAACGATCGGTTTCTCATTTTTCGGTGCAGCATGATCGTTTCGCAAGACCGGAGACCACGTTTCCGGATCACGCTCTGATGGCGCGGCGGCGCTTCAAGCGCTTGCTCGACGCCATGGTCGGCGCGCTGGCGGTGCGGCTCATCGGCGTCGTCAAGTGGTTCGACCGCAGGCGCACGGCGAATTTCGCCGGCGCGCTGACCCGCAGGGTCGGCCCGCTGTTCAAGGAGCACCGCATCGGCCGCGACAACTTGCGCGCCGCATTCCCGGAAAAGTCCGACGCCGAGATCGAACGCATCCTCGCCGGGGTGTGGGACAATCTCGGCCGCATGACGGTCGAGTTCGCCCATCTCGACGAGTTCTCGCTGCAGGGTTTCGGCGCGCCGGGCGCCGACGTCGTCACCTATGCGCCGGACACGCTGGAGCGTCACGACCGCATCGTGCGAAGCGGCAAGGCGACGATCATCTTTGCGGCGCACCTGGCCAATTGGGAGCTTGCCGGCAGCGTCGCCAGGCTGGTCGGTTTCGACAGCGCGGTGCTGTATCGGCGGCCCAATAACGACGCCATCAGCGATGCCGTCATCAAGCTGCGGGCGCCGCTGATGGGACAATTGGTGCCGACCACGCTCGATGCGCCGGTGAAGCTGGCGCGGCTCTTACAGTCCGGCGTCCATGTCGGGCTATTGGTCGACCAGCATTATTCACGGGGCGTCGCGGTGACGTTCTTCGGCCGGCCCTGCCTGGCCAACCCTTTGGCGGCCGTGCTGGCGCGGCAGACCGAAAGTCCGATCCACGGCCTGCGTCTGGTGCGCCAGCCCGACGGCAACAGCTTTTGGGGCGAACTCACCGAAGCGATCGAGCCGCCGCGCGAGCCCGACGGCCGCATCGACATCGCGGGCACCACGCAGGCGATCACGGCGGTGATCGAAGGCTGGGTGCGCGAGCATCCCGAGCAATGGCTGTGGCTGCACCGCCGGTGGCGGTGAGCTTTTCGGTCCGTCGTCCTGAGAGGTGCCCGCGCGAAGCGCGGGCCTCGAAGGATGCCGGCCGAGGCGTCCGGGCCGTCGCCCTTCGAGGCGCGGCTTTGCCGCGCACCTCAGGGTGACGGAAAAGACTAACGCCAGCCCTTCATCGGCAATTCCAGCTTGCCGGTGGCGCGATCGGCCGGCCAGACCGAGATGTATTCCTTGCCCTGCAGCTGGATCAGGAACGTCGACGCCAGCGTGTTCTGCCCGGTGTCGTCGAACTTCACGCCGTTATAGCCGATCATGAGCTGATCCGCCTTCAGGTCGGTGGCGCGCAGCGCCGCCTGGATCTTGTCGGGATCGGTCGAGCCGGCGCGATTGATGGCGTCGGCAAGCACGAAGAAACCCTGCATCCAGCGCGCACTGGTGTCGTCGAGATCGCGGCCGTATTTGGCCTTGAACATCTGGTCGACCAGGTAGCTGTTCGTTCCCGGCTTGCCGATGTCGAAGGCTGAGCGATTGACCGCGCCCTGGGCGAGATCGCCGACGTTCGGAACAAAGCTCGGGTCGGAGAAGCCGGCATCGTCGCCGATGATGACCGGCGGCAGGTAGTCGAGATTCTTCATGGTCTTGAAGTAAAGGATGATGTCGGCGGTGTAGCTGATGAAGATCACGGCATCGGGCGCCAGCGTCTTGAGCTGCAGCACCTCGGCGGAGACGTCCGAGCTGTTGGCGCTATAGGCGATCTGCGCCGCCACCACGATGTTGGCGGCCTTGGCGGCCTCGACGACGCTGGCCGCAACCGAGGTGCCGTAATCGGTGTTCTCGTTGACGATGGCGATGTTGGCGATCTTGCGGCCGGACTTCTTCAGGTCGGTGAGAAAAGCCGCGTAAGCCTTGGCGAAGTCCGGCGCAAACGGCGTGGTGCGAAAGGTCCATTTGAAGCCGCGCCCGGTGATGTTCGCCGCCACCGAGTCGGCGACCAGATACGGCACGCCCTGGCGTTCGGCGACCGCGGTCGCCACCAGCGTCACCGAGGAGTGATACGAGCCGAGCATCGCCGCGACATGATCCTGGGTGATCAGGCGCAGCGTCTGCTGCTGGCCGACTTGCGGGTTGCCCTGGTGATCGGCCTCGTCGAGCTCGACCTTGGCGCCGCCGAGATTGGGCAGGCCGGCGGTGGCGCCGAGCGGCAGATTCTTCAGGTCCGGATAGGCGGTGTTGACGATGTCGGCGGCGAGATGGACGGCGTCCCGCGCCGACTGGCCGGCGCTCGCCGCATTGCCGGTCAACGGATAGATGACGCCGATCTTGACCGCGTCGGCGGCGTGCGCCGGAACGCCGAGCGCTACGGCGAACAGCGCGGCGGCGGCCGCGTTCCATGCCTTGTTCATGTCTTTCCTCCCGTCATCCGCTCCATCCCTGCCCGGATTATATCTGGTCGCAAGCGTCTTGCGCGGCGGACGTCGGCGCCGTTACGTCTCGGTCGGCAGCCCGGCGGCCTTCCACGCCGAGAATTCCGCCGGCCAGATGCGAGCCGTAGGCGAAGCCCTGCTCCTGCGCCGCCAGCGAGGCGGTCACCGAGCGGCGGCCGGAGCGGCAGGCGAACACGACTTCGCGTCCCTGCGGGTCCGGGATGTCGGCCGGATCGAAGCCCGACAGCGGCACCACGACGGCGCCGGGAAAGCGCTCGAGCGCCGTCTCGTTCGGCTCGCGCACGTCGACCAGCACCATGCGGCCTTCGTCGAGGCCGCGCGCCACCTCCTGCGGCGTCAGATCGCGCACGCTGGGATCCTGATCCGACATGGTTCCATCTCCTGGCGGTATTGCCTTGTGGCCGAAGAGCTTGCGCCAGCGGCGTTTGAATTTAAAGGGGCAGGCCGGCCGTGCTGCTTGTTCCCGTCATCCTGAGGCGGCCGCGGAGCGGCCCTCGAAGGTGCGGCCGCGCGCCCGGCCGTCGTCCTTCGAGGCTCGCTTCGCTCGCGCCTCAGGATGACGGAACAACATCGTTGCAGTTCCGCCGAACCCCTAGACGGTCACCTGCGTCCCGACCTCGACGACGCGATCGGTCGGGATCTGGAAATAGTCGGTGGCGTCGTTGGCCGAGCGCGCCAGCGTGATGAACAGCCGGTCCTGCCAGCGCGGCATGCCGGAATGCGGCGCCGGGCGCAGCGCCCGGCGCGACAGGAAGAACGAGGTCGACATGATGTCGAACTGCCAGCCGAGCTTGCGCGCGATCACCAGCGCCTTCGGGATGTTCGGCGTCTCCATATAGCCGAAGCGCAGCAGCACCCGCATGAAGGTCGAGCCGACCTGCTCGATGCGCACCCGCTTGGCATTCTCGACGCGCGGCGTGTGCGTGGTCTCGACCGACAGGATGACGTTCTTCTCGTGCAGCACCTTGTAGTGCTTGAGGCTGTGCAGCAGCGCGGTCGGCGCGCTTTTCGGATCGCTGGTCAGGAACACCGCCGTGCCGGGAACGCGCTGCGGCGGCTTGCGCTCCAGGATGCGCACCAGATCGTCGAGCGGGGTCTCGAGCCGGCGCGTCTTGTCGTACAGGATCTTGGTGCCGCGGCGCCACGTATACATCACCAGCATCACCACGCCGCCGAGCGCCAGCGGCACCCAGCCGCCTTCCACGACTTTGAGCATATTGGCCGACAGGAAGGTCAAATCGATGAACAGGAACGGCACCATGAGCCCGGCCGCGGCGAGCGGCGACCAGCGCCACAGCCGCCAGATCACGATGAACGCCATCATGCCGGTGACCACCATGGTGCCGGTGACGGCGATGCCGTAGGCCGAAGCGAGCGCGCTCGACGAGCGGAACAGCGCGACCAGGAGCAGCACGCCGACCAGCAAGAGACCATTCACCCGCGGCATGTAGATCTGACCGGCCTGGTGCGCCGAGGTGTGGCGGATTTCGAGCCGCGGCAACAGCCCGAGCTGGATCGCCTGGCTGGTGAGCGAATAGGCGCCGGTAATCACCGCCTGGCTGGCAATCACCGTGGCCGCGGTGGCGAGCACCACCATGGGGATCAGCGCCCACTCCGGATACATCAAAAAGAACGGATTCTCGACCGCGCGCGGATTGGCCAGAACCAGCGCGCCCTGCCCCAGATAATTGAGTGCGAGCGCCGGCAGCACCAGGCCGAGCCAGGCCACCTGGATCGGGCCGCGGCCGAAATGCCCGAGATCGGCATACAGCGCTTCGGCGCCGGTGACGGCGAGGAATACCGCGCCCAGGGTGTAGAGGCTGATGATGCCGTGGTTGAGCAGGAAATAGATGCCGTAGAACGGATTGAGCGCCCACAGCACGCCGGGATCGGCGGCGATCCACATCAGGCCGGGTATGGCGATCGCCACGAACCAGATCAGCGTGACCGGTCCGAACAGTGCGGCGACCTTGGCGGTGCCGCTCGACTGGAACGCGAACAGCACCAGCAGGATCACGATGGTCGCCGGCACCACATAGGAATGGAACGCCGGCGTCGCGACATCGAGACCTTCGACGGCGGACAATACCGACAAGGCCGGCGTGATGACGGCGTCGCCATAGAACAGCGCCGCGCTGACGATGCCGAGCAGCGTCACGATGCCGGCGGCTCGGCTGAAGCGGCCGACCGCGCGCGATGCCAGCGCCATCAGCGTCAGCGTGCCGCCCTCGCCGTTATTATCGGCGCGCAACAGGATGACCACGTACTTCAACGTGACGATGATGAACAGCGCCCACAGGATCAGCGACACCACGCCGAGCACCGTGCCGCGCTCGAGTTGCTCGTGGCCGTGGCGGAGCGCTTCGTATTGATGCGGGCCGGACGCCGCGATGATGGCTTCGCGAAACGCGTAGAGCGGGCTGGTGCCGATATCGCCATAGACGACGCCGATGCTGCCCAGCGCCAGGCCCCAGAATCCGGCGCCGAAACGCGCGCGGCCAGTGCCGTTGGCCGGCGCTTCGCTCCCGATGGGAGCTACGCTGTCTGTCATGGAAATTGAAACAGGCTCGCGCCCTGCTCCTGATACTGCATCCAGAGGGGATGCAGGGCGCGCCTATACACCCTCCAAGCCCTGGAGTCATGCCCAACCCGAAGCCGCGTTCGGCGCGGCAGCGTAATCGCATGCCGCAAGGGTTAAGCTCGCCAATGCCCCCCATTTGTCCGTTTCGGAAACGCGGCGCAAGGGGCGAGGCCAGGCACCCGGTGCCGCGGTGGGAAGTTCCGCCTAAGGCTGCAGGCCCGGCGGCACCGGCGGCGCTTCCCGCATCAAGGTGATGGTCACGCGGCGGTTGGCCGCCATGAACGGGTCGTCGGGGAACAGCGGATCGGTGTCGGCTTTGCCGGCGATGGCGTAGAAGCTGGTCGAAGGAAATCCTTCCTCTTCGAGGATCTGGCGCACCGTATTGGCGCGTTCAACCGACAAGTTCCACGGTCCATAATCGGGTTGCGGCGCGGTCCGGGTGGCGGCGGTATGGCCGGTGACGGAAACCCGGTATGGCGTCGCCTTCAACGGGCCGGCGAGCTTCTGGATGATGACGCGGGTGCGCTCGTAGGGGTCCTTGGAGCCCTCCGGGAACATCGAGCGGCCGTCCTGGTCGACGATCTCGATATTGAGCCCTTCCTTGGACTCCTCGACCATGATGTGCTTGGAGGCCTCGGTCAGTTCCGGCATGTCCGCCATGGCTTGGCGCAGCGAGGCTGCGGCCAGCGCGAAGGCTTGGTCGCTCTTGGACTTGGCGCCGAATTGGCTGTTGCGGTCGTTCTCGTCGGGGGTCGGCGTTGCCGAAGCGTCCTCGGGCTGGATATGGGCGGCGTTCTTGAGCTTAGGCCGGGTCGGCAAGCCGTCGACCTCGATGATGCCGGAATAGCGCACGTTGTTTTGCACGCCGAAGGCGTCCCGCATCGAGCCGGCGACGATCTGCAGCTTCTGCTGGTCCTGGTTGGAGAACGCCACCAGCATGACGAAGAAGCTCACCAGCAGCCCCATGAGGTCGGCAAAGGTGACGAACCAGCCGTGGCCGCCGCCATGAGCTTCCTTGCGCCGCGCCATGTGCGTCTACCGCTCCGCCGATCCGTCAGGCCGGAACCGGCTCCGGCTCGTCGTGGCGATGCTTTTCCGGCAGATAGGCCAGCAGCATCTCGCGCACCAAGCTGGGACTCTTGGAATCGCGCATCATCAGCACGCCGTCGATGATCAGCGTGCGATTGACTTCCTCGTCGACCAGCTTGAGGTGCAGCTTGTCGGCGATCGGCAGACACATCAGGTTGGCCACCACCGCGCCGTACAGCGTGGCGAGCAGCGCCGTCGCCATGAACGGCCCCAGCTTGGACGGGTCCGTCATGTTGGCGAACATCTGCACCATGCCGACCAGCGTGCCGATCATGCCGAACGCCGGCGCGCAGTCGCCGACCGCACGGTAGATTTTCTGGCCTTCGTCGAGGTGAGTGAGGAAGTTGTCGCGGTCGCGCTCGAGATTGTCGCGGATGAACTCGGCGTCGTAGCCGTCGGCGACGAAACGGATGCCCTTGGCGAGGAACGGATCCTCGATCTCGACTTTTTCCAGCCCGATCGGTCCCTGCTTGCGGGCGATTTCGGCCAGCGCGGCGATCTCGTCGACCAGTTCGCGCTGGGTGGTGCGCCGCATGGTGAAGGCGAACTTGGCGCCCAGCGGCAGGCCATGAAAAATCGCGGTCAGCGGGAAGCGGATCAGGGTGGCCGAGAACGAGCCGCCGAAAATGATGATGACGGCGTGATCGCTCACGAACATCCGGAGGTCGCCGCCCATCAGCATCAGGGTTGCGACGACGGTCGCGCCGGCGACCAAGCCGAGGCCTGTGGCAATATCCATTTAAACCGCTCCCACCAGCGCTCGCACGGCGCTGAACCCCGGCCAGCAAAGTACCTGTGGCGCGCTTAAGGGACGGTTACCTGATGGAACTTTGTTTCGGGTCGGGCAGCGGCCGGACCAAAAGCCGGCAGTGTAGGGAAAGTCGAGTTATTTCAACTCCCTAATAAATCTCAAGGCAGGCGGCGGCGGCGTGTTCGAACGTCTCGATGAGCTCGATATGGTCGCGCAGTCGTTCTTCGATGATTTCGGTCGTTTGATTGCCGCAACGAAGCCAGATGACCTTCGGCGGCGGACCCGGACAGCGCCGCCCGTTCGGCAAAATCCGCATCAAGTGAAACGATCGTGAACCCTTTGTCACGGGCGAAATCCCAAATCGCACCGTCGTCAGCTTCTGCCAATCCAACCGATCGGACTTGGACGGAGTCGGGGAAAAAGCTTGCCAACCGCTCACAAAGTTTGAAGCTCAGATTCTCATCGAATAGCAGCTTCATTTCACGGCAGTGGTGAGCCGACGCTCGCGATCTGCCGCGTATGCGAGGCAGGCCCGAATGTCGTCTTCGGTCAGTTCGGGATAGTCGGCAACAATCTGCTCATGCGAGAGCCCCGCTGCGAGCCAGCCCAGCACGTCACCGACGGTGATCCGCATGCCGCGGATGCATGGCCGCCCGCCGCGCTTGCCTTGTTCGATGGTGATGAGGTCCCGGTAGTTCATAACCTGTCCAGCCTGAAGCGATTCCAATACACAGGTGCCGCGATGGCCTTCCTAACGAGCTTGCTCATGAAGCCTTGTACCACATTCCGGCCAAGCGATCAGGCGGGCTGATAAGGGTCCGCGAGGTCGCGCTGTCGGACTTGGAACCTGACCCAACGGGGTTTGAGGCCTCGGTGGGGGCGTCGTGGCGTTTTGTGTTGACAACGTCAGTACAATCGCTAATTTGCCCGCATTCCACCTGCGGTGAAATCCGGTCATGCCCCAATCGACGCGACGCAAGGACGACGTGATCCAGATCCGTACGTCCGCAGAGGCGAAAGCGATCCTCAATCGGGCGGCGGCATTGCGCGGCCAGAAGCTTTCGGAATTCATGCTGGACAGCGCGCGGCGTCAAGCCGAGGACACAATCCTGGATCAGCGCGCCTTCTTCCTGGATGACGAAGCGCATGGGCGCTTTCTGGCCTTGCTCAATGCGCCGCCTAAAAAATCCGCCAAGGCGCGCGCCCGGTTGAACCGCAAGCTGCCGTGGCCGTCGTAGGCGGCGCGGCGCCGCAGCTTGGCGCTCCAGAGCCGCTCGCTGCGCCTCACGACGTTTCACAGTTCCATAATGGCGTTCATGCCTCGCCCGACCACTGGCTGCGGGAACGGGCGCGAGCGAGCGAGGGACTTTCGGCGCGGACCTACGTGGTCTGCACCGCCGCGCAACCGGATCGCGTCGTCGGCTATTTCGCCATCTCGGCGGCCATGGAGCAGCGCATCGCGCTGCCGTCGGCGAAGCTCCGCCGCGGCTTGCCTGAGCATGTGCCGCTGTTATTGATCGGCCGCCTTGCGATCGATACGCAGTGGCGCGGCCGCGGCTTGGGATCGGCGTTATTGGCGGATGCGTTGCGCCGATGCCTCGCCGCGTCCGAGATCGCGGGCGTCCGGGGTGTCGTCGCCCATGCCCTCGACACGACGGCCGTCGGCTTTTACGAGCGCCACGGTTTCGTTCGCTCTCCCCTCGGCGAGCGCGTCATGCTGATGCCGATCGAGACCGTGCGGTCCTTGGTCGGCAAATGAAATTCGAGGCGGATCAAGGCGCGGTTGCGCCATCTCGGTGGGCATTCCAGCCGTGGTTCGCTCCGGTCAAGTCCTACCAAGTCCTACCAAGTCCTACCAAGTCCTACCCAAGTCCGGCCCAAGTCCGACCCAAGTCCGGCCCAACCCCCGTGACCGGCGCAGGAAAAAGCCGCACAATAGTGCCAACTCAGCCAACGCAAACGGCCGGCGAGCCGTTCAGGGAGGAAGGCCATGCGTGAGATCGGTCACTTCATCGGCGGCAGCGAGGTGAAGGGCACGTCGGGGCGATACGGCGACGTGTTCAACCCCAACACCGGCGAGGTGGCGGCCAGGGTTGCCCTCGCCAAGCATGCCGAGGTCGAGCACGCCATCGCGGTCGCCGAGACGGCGCAGCCGGCCTGGGCGGCGACCAATCCGCAGCGCCGGGCCCGGGTGATGATGAAATTTCTCGAACTCGTGCAGAAGGAATACGACGCGCTGGCGCGGCTCCTGTCGTCCGAGCACGGCAAGACCTTCGTCGACTCCAAGGGCGACATTCAGCGCGGGCTTGAAGTCGTCGAATTCGCCTGCGGCATCCCGCAGCTGCTCAAGGGCGAATACACCGAGAGCGCCGGCCCCGGCATCGACCTTTATTCCATGCGCCAGCCGCTCGGCGTCGTCGCCGGCATCACGCCGTTCAACTTCCCGGCCATGATCCCGCTGTGGAAGTGCGCGCCGGCCATCGCCTGCGGCAATGCCTTCATCCTCAAACCCTCGGAGCGCGATCCGTCGGTGCCGATGCGGCTTGCCGAGCTTTTCCTCGAAGCCGGCCTGCCGGCCGGCATCCTCAATGTCGTCAACGGCGACAAGGAGGCGGTCGACACGCTGCTCACCGATTCGCGCGTCAAGGCGATCGGCTTCGTCGGCTCGTCGGCGATCGCCGAATACGTCTATGCGACGGCGTGCGCCAACGGCAAGCGCGCGCAGTGCTTCGGCGGCGCCAAGAACCACATGATCGTCATGCCCGACGCCGACATGGACCAGGCGGTCGATGCGCTCATCGGCGCCGGCTACGGCTCGGCCGGCGAACGCTGCATGGCGGTGTCGGTCGCCGTACCGGTCGGCAAGAAGACCGCCGACATTTTGTTGGAGAAGCTGGTGCCGCGCGTCGAGGCCCTCAAGATCGGGCCGTCGACCGACACCCAGGCGGACTACGGGCCGATGATCACCCGGGCGCATCTGGAAAAGGTCAGGAGCTACGTCGATCTCGGCGTCAAGGAAGGCGCCAAGCTCGTCGTCGACGGCCGCGGCTTCAAGATGCAGGGCTACGAGAACGGCAACTTCATGGGCGGCTGCCTGTTCGACCAGGTGACGCCGGAGATGAAGATCTACAAGGACGAGATTTTCGGCCCGGTGCTCTCGGTGGTGCGCGCCAAGGATTACGAAGAAGCGGTGCGACTGCCGTCGGAGCACGATTACGGCAACGGCGTTGCCATCTTCACCCGCGACGGCGACGCCGCGCGCGATTTCGTCAACCGCGTCGAGGTCGGCATGGTCGGCGTCAATTTCGCTATTCCGGTGCCGCTGGCATATTACACCTTCGGCGGCTGGAAACGCTCCGGCTTCGGCGACCTCAACCAGCACGGCCCGGATTCGATCCACTTCTACACGCGGACCAAGACCGTTACGGCGCGCTGGCCGTCCGGCGTCAAGGAGGGCGCCGAGTTCGTCATCCCGACGATGCGGTGACGCTGCCTCCGCCTTGCGCTAGTTGGGCGTTCAGCTCACGCAGCTCCGATCGGAGCCGTTGAAGCGGCACTGGCAGCGCGGCGGACGCTCCAGCACCGAGATCGTCACCGTCGTGACGCGGTCCTTCTGCACCTGGATGTCGCAAAGCGGCGCCAGCGTGCCGCCATAGCTTGCGGCCTGAAGCCGCAGCCTGCCGACCGGCTGGCGCAACAGCGCGGTGCCCTGCCGGATCGGGTCGAGCCTGGTCGCGTCCAGGTACAGCGCGGCCTGCGTCAGCGGCGCGGCCGGCACGGTGTTGATCTGCACATAGCCGACGTCGCCCGACGGCCGGCAGGCGACGATCGCCGCCCCGACGATGCACGCGCTCACCAACAAACCCGCTGCCCGCCACATCACCACGCTCCCGGCCTCACGCCACCGCCGTCACGCCACCGTCGTCACGCCACCGCCTTAGGCGCCTGGCGGCCTGATGTTTCCGATCAGCTTGTTGAGCTGGGTCGACGCATCGCGAATGTCGCGGCTCAGGCCGCGGATGACATCGAGCGCCTTCTCGGCCTGCCTGATTTCGATCAGCTCGCCGATGAAATCCTCGTTGGACTGCAAGGTCTGCAACAGGCCGACGAATTGCGCCCGCGCGTCGTCGAGCTCCTTGTTGGCGGTCTCGGTCTGCGCCTGCAGCCGCTGCCATTGATCGATCAAATACTGCCGCTCTTCCGGCTTGAAACGCGTCTCCTGCGACAGCGTCCTGAGCTTGTTGTGGATGTGATCGAGCGCCTTGGCGCCGAGTTGCGACACCGCGCCGTTGTCCGACACGGCGCCAAGGAGCGTGCTCACCTCCTCGCGCAGGCTGTCGATCTCGGCTCTGGCCTTGTCGATGTCGGTGGCGCTGTCGATGGCGCCGGCGCTGTCCTGGATCTTCTTGTTCAGATCGGGAACGCTTTTCTGAAAGTCCTCGAGCTGTTTGGAAAATTCGTCGACCGGTGAGGCCGTGCCGCTGGTGTCGGCGTTGGTCGCACCGGGGCCGGAATTGGTGACGAGACCGCGGCCGGGAACGACGGTGGTGGTGTCTTGCGCGCGGGCGAATGTGGCCGACAAGGCGACAACGACCGCGAACGCCGCGACCGTTGCCAGGAGCGGGCGTGCCGCGCCGATCAATGAAGCTTTCATGATTGCGTGCCTCCCTGGACACGGGTGCCTTGGATTGGTTGATTTCGGTTAGGAATGTTGGCGCAAGTGGGGCGGCTTCGCCGGAAAGGGGGCCCTGCCCAAGCCATCTTGCGCCGAACTGCCGTTTCGCCTTTGCTTCGTGCACCAAGGGGGAACTTTCGGGCTCGCATGATCGGATCAGCGCCCACAGGGCAGCGGCGCGGCGCCTTGGCCAAAGCCGCCGCGGCGGTCATGCTCGTGGCGCTTACCGCCTGCGCCGCGAGCCCGAAACCCGAGCCGGCGCCCAGCGCTGCCGCGGCGCCGCCGCCACCGCCGCCCGCCACCCCGCCACCAATCGATCTTGGCGGACGCTGGAAGCTCACGGCGGCCGCCGGCGGCGCCTGTTTCATGACGCTGGGCGACGCACCCGGCGCGGCGCAAGGCACCATCGCGCCGGAAGGCGGCTGTCCGGGCAATTTCTACACCAGCCGCAAGTGGAGTTTCGAGCACGACGCCCTGGTCATCCGCGACCATAAAGGCGATGCGCTCGGGCAACTGTCGTTCAGCGGCGGCCACTTCGAAGGACTGGATGCTGGTGGCGCGACGCTCACCCTGTCGCGCTGATAGCGGCGAACCGGAGGAATGCGCATGGCCGAATATCAGCTTTACTGCTTCGCCCAGTCGGGCAACGCCTATCGCGCCGCCCTGATGCTCAACCTGATCGGCGCCGACTGGGAGCCGCGCTGGGTCGATTTTTTCGGCAAGGGTGAGCAGCGCACGCCGGAGTACCGCGGCGACGTCAATGAGATGGGCGAAGTCCCGGTGCTGGTGCACGGTGCGAAAAGGCTCACCCAGTCCGGCGTCATTCTGACCTATCTCGCGGAGCATTCGGGTAAATTCCTGCCGCAGAACCAGGATGATCGGCTCGAAGCCCTGCGCTGGATCATTTTCGATAATCAGAAGGTCAACGGCTTTCTCGGCCCGTACCGCTTCCTGCGAAACTTTGCCAAGCCGGCCGGACATCCGGCGGTGATGGAGTTCCTCAAAGGCCGCATCGACAACACGCTGGGCATTCTCGACAAGCGGCTGGCCAAGGGGCCTTATCTGGTCGGCGCCGGGCCGACCATCGCCGACTTGTCGCTGGTCGCCTATCTGTATTATCCGGCCGCGGAATTCGGCTTCGATATCGCCGCTCAGCACCACAACATCGCCGCCTGGCTCGACCGCATCAAGGCGCTGCCCGGCTGGAAACATCCCTACGAGCTGATGCCCGGCTACCCGCTGGCGCAGTGAACCGGCGACCGCTGACTACAGCGGGATATCCAAGCTTTTCGGCGGCGCGCGCAAGGGAACGGGCTTCGCCACCGGCGGCGCGGCCGGCGCGGCCGGCGCGGGCGGCGGCGCCGGGGCCGCGGCTGATGCCGTCGCCGGGGCCGCCGGGCCCGCTGCGGTGGGAGCCGGCGCCACGGTGGCAGCCGGTACCGCGGCCGGAGCGGTCGGCGCTGGAGGAGGAGCCGGCGGCGCGACCGACGCCGCAGACGGCGTTGCCGGCGTCACGCTCGGCGCCGGTGGTGTGGGCGCCGCGGCGGCCGGCGTGGTTGGCGCCACGGCTGCCGTGGGCGAGCCCGTTGTGCTTCCATCGGTCTTGACGTCAGCGGGCTGCGGCGGTGCCGACCCGGCGGGCTCGGGGGGCTGCTGCGACGGCTGCGACGGCTGCGGCGGCTGCGGCTCGGGCACATCGGCGTATTTCGCCAACAGCTCATGGGCACTCGCCAGGAGCTTGCCGCCGTCGACCTTGTGCTCCTTCATCTCCTTCAGCCAGGTCTCGACGACGGGCTCGGTGGCCTTGCGCCAATGGGCGACGGCCTCCGGCAACAGCGTGGTGATGGGGTCGCCGCGCTGGCTCACCTGATCCGCCACCGCGGCCGCCTGAAGGTCCCACATCGTGCCGGCCATGCCGGCTGCCGGTTGGCCCGAATTGTCGTCGATCACTGCCTTGAGATCGCGCGGCAGCCGGTCGTAGGTCGCCCTGTTCATCGCCAACACGAATGTCGTGGTGCTGAGGGAGGATTCGGCGAAGTCGGTGTGGGCCTTGAGCAGGTCGCTCAATTTGAGCGACGGCGACAGGTGCCAGGGAACCACGCAGCCGTCGACGATATGCTGGGTGATGGCGAGCGGCAGTTGGGCGCTCGGCATCGGCACGCCGACAGCGCCGAGGGTGTGGAGCGCTTCCCCGGCGAAACGGGTTTCCACATGCAGCCGCAAGCCCCTGATTTCCTCGAAAATGTGGACCGGCCGGTTGGTGTGCACAACACCGCGGTCGGCGCAGGAGAAACAGATCGGGTGCACCTCGCGGAATTCATCCATCAGGTTGGCGCTGCCGTAGTCGGTAATGGCCTTCGAGCTGACCAGCGCCCGGCGCGACGGCACGAACGGCAGCTCGAACAATTCGACCCGGGGAAACCGCCCGGCGGTGTGGCGCGGCTCGGCCCAGACGATGTCGGCCACGCCGTCGCGCGCCTGGTCGAACAACGCCGCCGGCGCGCCGCCGAGCTGCATCGCCGGAAACAGATCGATGCGGATGCGGCCGCCCGATTGCGCCTCGACCTGGCGCGCCCACGGCACCAGGAACTTGTCGTGGACGCTCGAGACCGACGAGTACGAATGATGGAGCTTCAACGCGAATTGCGGGACGTCGGCGACGGCAAGCCGCATGACCGCCGGCGCCGCCACCGACGCCATCGACACCATGGATGAAGTCAGGAAAGTGCGGCGGGCAAGTCGCATCGCTGGTCCCTTGCGGCCGTACCAGAGCGCTCGCGATGCGCCTCAATTGAGGCGCGACGGCCGCTCTTCGCTGTCGGATGTGCGGATGACGGTCGCGGCGACCGGCGCCGATTGCGGCGCGTCAGCCGGTACCGCCGCGGCTTTGCTCTCGCGCGTCCGCCGCTCGTAGCGGCGATAGGACAGGTAGCCGAACGGCAGGCAGCCCAGATAGGCGAACGTGCCTGCCGTGAGCATGACCCACGGATAGGCGATCAGCAGCGCGACGAACAGCACCACCACGACCACCAGCGGCCCCACCAGTTCGGGCGGCACGCGGGTGCCGACGCGCTTGCCGGAGAACACCGGCAGCCGCGACACCATCAGCGAGCCAATGGCCAGCGTGTAGATCAGCGTCAGCCAGATCAGCACCGGCGAGCGCGGCAAGCCGAGGAACACCAGATAAATCGGCAGCAGCACGGTGATGGCGCCGGCCGGCGCCGGCACGCCGACAAAGAAGTTGGCGGCCCAGGCCGGGCGGTCCGGATCGTCCAGCATCACGTTGAAGCGGGCGAGCCTCAAGGCGGCCGAGATGGCAAACACCATGGCGGCGATCCAGCCGGCGGACTTCAGCTCGTGCAGGCCCCAGAAGTAGAGGATCAGCGCCGGCGCGACGCCGAAATTGACGAAGTCCGACAGGCTGTCGAGTTCGGCGCCGAAGCGCGAGGTGCCCTTGAGGAACCGCGCCAGCCGGCCGTCGAGCCCGTCGAGGATGGCGGCAAAGACGATCGCCGCCAGCGCCAGCACGTAGCGATCCTCGAACGCCATGCGGATCGCGGTCAAGCCAGCGCACAGCGCCAGGAGCGTGATGACATTGGGCACCAGCGTACGCACCGGAATGCGGCGGAACCGCCGCCGCTGCAGGCGCGACAGTCCCCGAGAGCGAAATCCTGGCTGCTGTGGTTGCATGGGGCGACTATAGCCGGTCTGCCTCCGGCTAGCCATCGCCGGGCCCCGGCTTCCGCGGCATTCGGGGGCAATGCCCTCGTGCAGTGAAGCGCGTTGCCGCTCGCTCAGCGAACCCCCTCTCCCCTTTGCGGGAGAGGGGCGGGGTGAGGGGCCTTCGGCCTCTCCATCTGGCGCCAAGGGCCCTCACCTGACCGCGCTTTCGCGCGGTCGGTCCTCTCCCGCAAGGGGAGAGGGAACTGCATCAGGTCACCCGAAACGTCCGTCCCGCCTCGGCCGCCCGCAAATCGGCGAGCACGGTCTCGCCCGCAATGGCGGTCTGCCCTTCGGCGACGACGGCGCGGGCGCTCTCGGGCAGATAGACATCGACGCGCGAGCCGAAGCGGATCATGCCGATGCGCTGGCCGGCGGCGACGGCCTCGCCCTCGCGCACGAACGGCACGATCCGTCGCGCCACGAGGCCCGCGATCTGGATCACGGCGATGCGTGCGCCGCCGGCGGTGGTCAGCACAAAGGCATTGCGCTCGTTCTCCTCGCTTGCCTTGTCGAGATCGGCACTGATGAATTTGCCGGCGCGATAGATCATGCGCTCGATGCGGCCCGCCACCGGGCTGCGGTTCACGTGGCAATCGAACACGCTCATGAAAATGGAAATGCGCGGCAGCGACCGCTCGCCGAGTTCGAGCTCCCGCGGCGGTACCGCGTTGCCGATCTGGCTGATGCGGCCGTCGGCGGGCGCGACGACGATGCCGTCGCGCAGCGGCGTCACGCGCGGCGGGTCGCGGAAGAAATAAACGCACCACAGCGTCGCCAGGGTGCCAAGCCAGCCCAGCGGCGACCACAGCCAGAACAGGATGAGGCTCGCCAGCGCGAAGCCGCCGATGAACGGATAGCCTTGCGGATGGATCGGCGAAAGCTGCCCGCGGATGGAGTTGATGACGGACATGTCGATTTGTATTCCCTGATTGTCATCATCCGCGGACGCGGATGATCCAGTATTCGCCGTAAATAAAATCGTGCCCCATGCGGCGATTACCGGATGCCCCGCTGGAGCCTGTCATCGGCCGGCCACTTCGGGCCGGACCCGTTGGCGGGGCATGACACTGTTAATCACTCCGTTAATTACTCAGCTTCGGCCGCCGCGAACGCCTGTTCGGCCTCGGGCGAATGATTGGCAAGGACCGCGCCCTCGTCGATCTCCGGCGGGTTGCGGTTCGGCGCGGCGGCGTCGTCGCCGACCTCGGCGAGCAGCTCGCGCGCCTTGTCGGCCTCGCGCTGCCGGTTCCACATGCTGGCATAGAGCCCGCCGCCGGCGAGCAGTTGCGCATGGGTGCCGCGCTCGACGATCACGCCCTGGTCGAGCACCAGGATCTGGTCGGCGCCGATGATGGTCGAAAGCCGATGCGCGATGACCAGCGTGGTGCGGTTCTTGGCGACGCGGTCGAGCTCGTCCTGAATGTCCCTTTCGGTGTGGCTGTCGAGCGCCGAGGTCGCCTCGTCGAGCAACAGGATCGGCGGGCTCTTGAGGACGGTGCGGGCGATGGCGACGCGCTGCTTCTCGCCGCCGGAGAGTTTCAGGCCGCGCTCGCCGACCTCGGTCTCGTAGCCCTTGGGCGCGCGCGCGATGAAATCGTCGATCTGCGCCTGGCGCGCCGCCTCCTCGACCTCGGCGTCGCTCGCGTCCCAGCGTCCGTAGCGGATGTTGTAGCGGATCGTGTCGTTGAACAGCACGGTGTCCTGCGGCACCATGCCGACCGCGGCGCGCAGCGAGGCTTGCGTGACGTTGCGGATATCCTGGCCGTCGATCAGGATGCGGCCGCCGCCGACCTCGTAGAAACGGAACAACAGCCGCGAAATCGTCGACTTGCCGGCGCCCGACGGCCCGACGATGGCGACGGTGTGACCGGCGGCGACGTCGAAGCTCAGGCCTTTGAGGATCGACCGCTCCGGTTCATAGGCGAACGAGACGTTCTCGAAGCGGATGGTGCCGGCGGACACCTGCAGCGGCTTGGCGCCGGGCCGGTCTTCGATCTCCGGCTTGCGCGACAGCATCCCGAACATGATCTCGATGTCGATGACGGCTTGTTTGATCTCGCGGTAGACCATGCCCATGAAGTTCAGCGGCTGATAGAGCTGGATCATCATGGCGTTGATCATGACGAAATCGCCGACGGTGTTGGTGCCGTGCTGGATGCCGTAGGCGCACAGCACCATGGTGGCGGCAAGCCCGAGCGTGAACACCACCGCCTGGCCGGCATTCATGACGGCAAGCGACACATAGGCCTTGACGCTGGAATCCTCGTAGCGCGCCATCGAGCGGTCGTAGCGCGTGGCTTCGCGCGTCTCGGCGGAAAAATACTTGACCGTCTCGTAGTTGAGCAGCGAATCGATCGCCTTGGCGTTGGCGTCGGTGTCGCTGGCGTTCATCTCGCGGCGGATGTTGATGCGCCACTCGGTGGCGGCAAAGGTGAACCACATATAGAGCGCCACCGTGAGGCCGATGGCGAGGACGTAGCGCCAGTCGAAGTGGAACAGCAGCACCGCGACGATCAGAACGAGTTCGACGATGGTGGGCGCGAGCTGCAGCAGCACCATGCGCACGATGGTCTCGATGGCGTTGCGGCCGCGCTCGAGAACGCGCGTCAGCCCGCCGGTCTTGCGCTCAAGATGGAAGCGCAGCGACAACAGATGCATGTGCTCGAAGGTGAGCATCGCCAGCCGCCGCACCGCGTTCATCGCCACCTTGGCGAAAATGCCGTCGCGCACCTGCGTCAGCACCGCCATCAGGATGCGCATGCCGCCATACGCCAAGGTCATCATCACCGGCGTCGCCAGCGCCCAGGCGAGGACGTGGTCGGGCCCGACCGGCGCCGTGCCGTGGCCGGCGAGCGCGTCGGTCGCCCATTTGAAGGTGAACGGCACCGCGACGGTGGCGAGCTTGGCGACGAACAACAGCACGGTCGCCAGGACGACGCGGGCTTTCAGGTCGGGCCGGTTCGTCGGCCAGATATAGGGCCAGAGCTGGACCAGCGTGCGCAACATCGTGCCGCTGCCGGCAGCGGTCGTCTCGCGTTTGAAATGTTCGCTCGGTCGGTGGACGTCGGTCATTGCAAGCCCGGCTGGAACGGCCGCCAAAGGAGTTCAGCGGCCATCCCCATCCCTCACGGGGTTTCCGTCATATAGAGACTTTTGCCGCGCCCTGCACTGGTATGAAGCTTGCTGCCCAAGGCGCTTGCAGCGGCCGCGAATCGTGGCCACATAGGCAAGGGATGAGAATGACTCCATGAGTAAAATCAATGCGCTGTGCGTCTATTGCGGATCGAGCGCGGGGACCGACCCGGCCTTCATCGAGGCGGCGCGGGCGTTCGGCAAGATCCTGGCCCTCAATGGCGTGCGGCTCATCTACGGCGGCGGCTCGATCGGTCTGATGGGCGCGCTGGCCGACGCCGTGCTCGAAAACGGCGGCACGGCAACCGGCATCATTCCGGAATTCCTGACCCGGAAAGAGCGGCCGCGGCGACTGGCCCAGGAGCTGATCGTGACCCGCGACATGCATGAGCGCAAGCGCACGATGTTCGAGCGCGCCGACGGCTTTGTCGCCCTGCCGGGCGGCATCGGCACGCTGGAAGAGGTCGTCGAGCAGCTCACCTGGGCGCAGCTCGGCCAGCACAAAAAGCCGATCCTGATCGCCAATATCGCCGGCTACTGGGATCCGCTGCTGACGCTGGTCGCCCACATGCGCGAGCAGCAGTTCCTGCCGGCGCAATACCGCGTCGACTTTCTGGTCGCCGACCGGGTCGACGACATCCTGCCGAGGCTGCGTGCTGCCGCGCGCAGCGTCGCCGAGGCGGAACAGGCGATGGCGGTGCCGGCGGAGCGGTTGTGATTCCCGGCATTCCGGGTTCTGCCCTCTCAGCCCGAACGACGGTTACGGCGAGGTCTCCCGCAAGAACGTCACCGCCTCGATGCGATTGCCGTCCCAGTCGCGGATGAAGGCCGCATAATAGTGCGGCGAATATTCGTGCCGCATGCCGGGCGCGCCGTCGGATTGCGCGCCGGCGGCGAGCGCCGCGGCGTGGAAGGCGTCGACCGCCTGGGTGCTCGGCGCGCGCAAGCTGATATGGGCGCCGCAGTCGGCCGGCAGTGGGGTGAGATGGGCGCGCTCGTTGATCCAGAACTCCGGATAGGTCTTGCCGAAGCCGATGCTTTTCGGCGATTCGCGCACCCGCGTCAGGCCGAGCGGCGCCAGCAGGCTGTCATAGAACCGCGCCGACGCCTTGGCGTCGCGGACCGCAATGGACACATGATCGATCATGGCGGCTCCTCTTTCCCCTCCCCTTTGTGGGGAGGGGTCAGGGGTGGGGGTCGGGAGGCGACGCGCCGGCGGCAACGAATTTCTCGGGCGCCGTCGAGTTACCTCTCGACCCCCAACCCTACCCTCCCCACAAGGGGGAGGGTAAATTGATCACGCCGGCGCGCCGGACTTCACCAGCTTGTAGATGATGGAATCCATCAGCGCCTGAAATGAGGCGTCGATGATGTTGGCCGACACGCCGACCGTGGTCCAGTGATCGCCGCTTTCGTCTGCGCTCTCGATCAACACGCGGGTGACGGCTTCGGTGCCGGCATTGAGGATACGCACCCGATAGTCGGTCAGCTCCAGCCCGGTGATGTAGCTTTGATATTTGCCGAGATCCTTGCGCAGCGCGAGATCAAGCGCGTTGACCGGGCCGATACCCTCGGACACCGAGATCAGGACATCGTCGCCGACCTTCACCTTGACCACGGCCTGGCTGACGGTGACGCGGGCGCCGTTCGGGCCGGCGCGGTGCTCGACATTGACGTCGAATTTTTCCACGTCGAAGTAATGCGGCACCTTGCCGAGCATGCGCCGCGCCAGCAACTCGAACGACGCGTCGGCCGCCTCGTAGGCGTAGCCGATCGCCTCGCGATCCTTCACCTCGTCAAGTAGCCGCGCCACCCGCGGGTCGTCCTTGTCGACGGCAAGCCCGATGCGCTCGAGTTCGGCCAGCACGTTGGAGCGGCCGGACTGATCGGAGACCAGGAGCTTGCGCTTGTTGCCGACCCGTTCGGGCGCGACGTGCTCGTAGGTCGCCGGCTCTTTGAGGATCGCGGAGGCATGAATGCCGGCCTTGGTGGCGAATGCGCTCTCGCCCACATAGGGCGCGTGCCGGTCCGGCGCGCGGTTGAGCATGTCGTCGAGCCGATGCGAGAGGTGGGCGAGGCTCGCTAGCTTGTCGTCCGAGACGCCGATATCAAATTTTCGCGCGAATTCCGGCTTGAGCTTGAGCGTCGGGATGATGGAGACCAGATTGGCGTTGCCGCAGCGCTCGCCGAGCCCGTTGAGGGTGCCCTGAATCTGCCGCGCGCCGGCGCGCACCGCGGCGAACGAATTGGCCACCGCCTGCTCGGTGTCGTTGTGGGCGTGAATGCCGACATGTTCGCCCGGGATCGCCTTGCACACCTCGGCGACGATGGTCTCGACTTCGTGCGGCAGCGTGCCGCCGTTGGTGTCGCACAGCACCACCCAGCGCGCGCCTTCCTGGTAGGCCGCCTTGGCGCAGGCCAGCGCGTAGGCCGGCTTGGCCTTGTAGCCGTCGAAGAAATGCTCGCAGTCGAGCAGCACCTCGCGGCCCCTGGCCTTGGCGGCGCGCACGCTGTCGCGGATCGAGGCCAGCATTTCCTCCTCCGTGGTCTCGAGCGCGACGCGCACGTGATAGTCCCAGGATTTGGCGACGAAGCAGATGGCGTCGGCATGCGCGTCGAGCAGCGCGACCAGGCCCGGATCGTTGGACGCCGAACGGCCGGGCCGCCGCGTCATGCCGAACGCGGTGAGGCGGGCGCGCAGCGGCCGGCGCTCGGCGAAGAAGCTGGTATCGGTCGGATTGGCGCCCGGATAACCGGCCTCGACATAGTCGATGCCGAGCTCGTCGAGCATGTGCGCGATCACGAGCTTGTCGCTCAGCGTGAAATCGACTCCGTTGGTCTGCGCGCCGTCGCGCAGCGTGGTGTCGAACAGATAAAGCCGTTCGCGGACCATAATGCGACCTCACCACAGATAATAATTCGAGGCCAACGCGACCGCGATCAGGATGGCGACGAGCGCAATCACGACGTGGTGTGCCCGCATGCCGAAAAACGACGAGCCTTGGCGTGCCATGCTGCTAGCCGCGATAAAGCCGATAGACGGTGTAGAACGTGACGACGACCGCCACCACGATCACCGCGTATTTGAGGATCAGATAATAAAGCCAGTGCCGCGGGAACGGCGTTTCGGGGCGCGTCATTGCAGCGTCTCCTGGGCCGCCACCAACGGCTTTGTCATCGTGGTGTTGGCGAGCCATTCGCCGGCCAGCGATACGGTGTTGCGGGTGCGCGGCGTAAAACCGCGCTTCTCGAAAAAGCCGCGGGCATTGTCGCTCGCTTCGACGGTGAGCTCCTTGGCGCCGCGCCCGGCCGCGAGCCGTTCCAGCGCGTCGCACAGCATGGCGCCGGCGCCCTGCCCGGCCGCCGCCGGATGAATGTAGAGCATGTCGATGCGGCTGTTGCCGGCGAGCGACGCAAAGCCGACCGCCGCGCCGCCGAACGTCGCCACCAGCGTCAGTTCGCCGGCGAGCCGCGCCCCGAACTCCGCCTCGTCGTCGGCGGCGCTCGCCCATGCCTCCTGCTGTGCCTCGCTGTAATCGTCGGCGGCCAACTCCGCGATGCCGGCGCGGAAGATCTCCGCCAGCAGCGGCACATCCTCCGGCAGCAACGGCCGCATCGCGAGCTGCGTGTGCGGGAGGGGGGTCATGCCGTCACCTTTTCAATTTCCAGGTTGTTGGCTTGTCTTTGTGATCTTCGAGCTCAACCCCCATCGTTGCCAGTTCGTCGCGAATACGGTCGGACTCCTTGAAATTCTTCAACTGACGAGCGGCCGCGCGTGCTTCAATCAGACCGATGATTTTGCTTTCGTCGAAGGAAATCGATGTCGGCCGGAAGGCCGCCCATTCGGCAGGCGTCTTGGTCAGCAGCCCGATCAATTGGGCGCTCGCCTTCAGGCATGCAGCCGCCGGCTTGGCGCCTTTGGCTGCCTCGCCGCGCAGTTCGTGCAACGCCGCAAGTGCTTTCGGCGTATTGAAATCATCCGCCAGCGCATCGAGCGCATCGGCGCACAGGTATAACGGAGCAACATCGCCGGTCAGCGCATACCAGTGATCGAGATTCTTCTGCGCTTCATGCAAGCCGGCGACGGTCCAGTTGATCGGCTGGCGATAATGCGTTTGCAGCATCGCCAGACGCAGAACCTCGCCCGGCCAATCCTGCAGCAGCTCCCGAATCGTCACGAAGTTGCCGACCGACTTCGACATCTTCTCGCCTTCGACCTGAAGGAAGCCGTTGTGCATCCAGTAATTCGCCATCACCGGCGTATGGAAGGCGCAGCGCGATTGCGCGATCTCGTTCTCGTGATGCGGAAACACCAGATCGATGCCGCCGCCATGGATATCGAACATCTCGCCGAGATGCTTCCACGACATCGCCGAGCATTCGATGTGCCAGCCGGGCCGCCCGGGAGCCTTGATGCCGGCCGGTGACGGCCACGCCGGCTCGCCGGGCTTCGACGGCTTCCACAGCACGAAGTCAGTAGGGTTGCGCTTGTAGGGCGCGACTTCGACGCGGGCGCCGGCGATCATCTCGTCGAGCGGGCGCCGCGACAGCGCGCCGTAGTCCGGCATCGACGGCACGCTGAACAACACATTGTCTTCGGCCACATAGGCATGGCCGGAGGCGACCAGTTGCTCGATCAGCGTGCGCATCTCGGCGATGTGCTCGGTGGCGCGCGGCTCGACGGTCGGCGGCAGGCAGCCGAGCGCCGCAACGTCGTCGTGGAACTGCCGGTCGGTCTTTTCGGTGACTTGGCGGATCGCCGCGTTGAGCGGCAGGTCGGGATATTCCTCCGCGGCGCGGGCGTTGATCTTGTCGTCGACGTCGGTGATGTTGCGCACGTAAGTAACGTGCCCGGCGCCGTAGAGGTGGCGTAAGAGGCGGAACAGCGCGTCGAACACGATCACCGGCCGCGCATTGCCGATATGGGCAAAGTCGTAGACCGTCGGCCCGCACACGTACATGCGCACGTTGGCCGGATCGAGCGGCTTGAACACGCGTTTCTCGCGCGTCAGCGTATCGTAAAGTTTCAGGTCCATCGCACCGAATTGAATTATACGCCTTTAAGCCTGCTGGCCGGGCGTCTCTATCGGTCTCGAGATTAAGAGAAAAGACGGCCCCAGCCAGCGTTGTCGCTAGCCAATAATCTCCCGGCAAATGCCGCAGATCGAGATGGTGTGGCCGTTCATGGCTTCGAGAATGAGCCAGGGCGCGGCTTGCGTCAAGGGTAACGGACGACGGACGACGGACGACGGACGACAGAGGACAGAGATCAGGTGGGAGAGCGAGCACATAGGTGCTCATACCGATCCGTTCGTCCGTCCTCCGTCCTCCGACCTCAGTTAACGCAAGCTTAACTCGACAGTCGCATTGTTCACCGTCGGTGGGACCGGAATTCGGGAGCGGCCCTTCGCGGCTGCCTTGGGGGGATGGTATGCGTTCCGTGATCGCGGCCAGCGCCTGTGCCGCCGTGCTGCTCGCCGCAGCCAGCGCCCAGGCCGAAAAGCGCGTCTTCATCGTCGCCAACAATGCCGACGGCTACGGCGTCGACCGGTGTCTGTCGGCGGGCGGCCCGTGCGGCGAGGCGGTGGCGAATTCGTACTGCCGCTCGCATGAATATGCGCAGGCGCTGGCGTTCAGCAAAGTCGACCGCGACGACATCACCGGCGCCATTCCGTCGAGCGGCCCGGGTTCGTGCGGCAGCGCCACCTGCGACAACTTCGTCGCCATCACCTGCTCGCGCTGAGTCTGATCGGCCGCCCGAGGCCACAGTCCTCGCCGGGGCAGTCCGTCGTCATCGGCGCCCATCAGAACAAACACGCTCGAGCGTCGTGATGCCGTTGCGTGGCGCGCGAACTTCGTTCATCTTCGCGCCATGGCCGGGCAACGCGCGATAGACAACGCCATCCGCGACACGCCGGAGGCGGCGAGCGACAGCGCGCCGCTGAAGCTGGAAGATTTCCTGCCCTATCAGCTCAATGTGGTGGCAAGCCTGGTGTCCCAGGCGCTGTCGCGGGTCTATTCGCGGCGCTACGGCATCGGCGTGCCGGAATGGCGGGTGCTGGTGACGCTCGGCCAATACCGCATCATGACCGGCAAGGCGATCGGCGCCCACACCCACATGCACAAGACCAAGGTGTCCCGTGCCGTGGCGCTGTTGGAGAAGCGCAAGCTGCTGTCACGCCGCGCCAACCGCGCCGACATGCGCGAGGCCTTCCTGTCGCTCACGGGTTCGGGCCGGGCGATGTATCAGGATCTGGCGCCGCACGCCCTCGAGTTTACCGAACGGCTGACCGAGATCCTCAGTCCCCCGGACCGGGCGGCATTCAATCGCGCGCTCGAGCAACTGACCGCACGCTCCGCGGAACTGGTCGCCGAGGTCGTGCAGCAGCACGGCGACATGGATGACGGCTTGGATCATGACGGCTTGGATCACGACGGCTTGAATCACGACGACATGGAGAACACGTGAAGCTTTATTCCTACTTCCGCTCGTCGGCCGCCTATCGCGTCCGTATTGCGCTCAACCTCAAGGGCATCGCCTATGAGACGATCGCGATCCATCTGATCAAAGACGGCGGCCACAACAAACGGCCGGAATTCCGCGCCCTCAACCCGCAGATGCGGGTGCCGGTGCTGGTGACGCCGGCCGGCGATCGTCTGATCCAGTCGCTCGCCATCATCGAATATCTAGACGAGACCCATCCCGAGCCGGCGCTGCTGCCGAAGGACGCGGTCGCCCGCGCCAAGGTCCGCGCGCTCGCCGACCTGATCGCCTGCGACATCCATCCGCTGAACAATGTCGGCCCGCTGCGCTACCTGAAAAACAGCATGGGCCAGGAGCAGAGCGCCATCGACGCCTGGTATCATCATTGGGTGATTGCCGGGTTCGAGGCGCTGGAAGCGCTGATCGAGCCGGCGCCCTATCTTGGCGGCGGTGCCGTGACACTGGCCGACCTCTGCCTCGTGCCGCAGCTCTACAATGCGCGGCGGCTCAAGGTGCCGCTGGACAAGTTTCCCAAGATCGTCGCTGCCGACGCCGCCTGCATGGCGCTGCCGGCGTTCGATCGCGCCCGGCCGGACAATCAGCCGGACGCCGAATGAGCTGCTGTTAAGCTCTCGCCCTTTCGCGGGGAGCGCGCGAGGGGTGGGGTCGGGAGGTTGATGTAACGTCGTCGACGCGTCGGGTCGCGCCACGACCCTCCTCTGCCTACCCACAAGGCGAAGGAAGGCATTCACACTTTAGTCACCATTGCAGGGCTTGATCCGCAATCCCGGACGGGAGCCGATGGGAAAGCTATGAATCTCAAACTGTTACGTGGCTTTGGCCGAAGCCTGCCGCACGCCGCGCTCGGCTTGGTGGCACTGACGGCCGCCGCCGCCGCGCAAGGCGCGCCGCCGCAAGGCGCCCCGGTCCAGGCGTCGGCACCCGCAATGCCGCCGGCGTCAAATCCGGTCTGCGTGCGGCTTGAGACCCAGCTTGCCACGCTCACTGCCGGCGGCGCCGAAGCGGCGCGCGGCGACCAGATCAAGCGCGGCGAAGATTCCGTCGCCAAGCAGCAGGCCGACCTCGACCGCGCCGTCGCGCAAGCCCACAAGCAGGGCTGCGCCGGCGAGGGATTCTTTGCGCTGTTCTCCGGATTGTCGCCGCAGTGCGGACCGATCACCTCGCAGATCCAGCAGATGCGTGGCAACCTCGACCGCGCCATGAGCGATCTCGAGCAACTCAAGAGCGGCAACAACAATCAGGACGGTCCGCGCCGGGCGCTGATCGGACAGCTGGCGCAGAATAATTGCGGCGCGCAATATACCGCGGCCGCCAACGCCAACGGCCCGGGCGGCTTGCTGGATGCGCTGTTCAGCGGCGGCACCATCGTCAACCCGGAAGGCGACGGCGCGCCGTCCGGCACCTATCGCACCGTCTGTGTTCGCACCTGCGACGGTTATTATTTCCCGATCTCGTACTCGACGGTGCCGAGCCGTTTTGCCGACGATCAGCGCAGCTGCCAGCGGCTCTGCCCGGCCTCCGAAGTCGCGCTCTACAGCTTTCACAATCCGGGCGAAAACATCGACCAGGCGGTGTCGCTCAGCGGCCAGCCCTACACGGCGCTGTCGGCCGCCTATCAGTATCGGAAGAATTTCACCCAGGCCTGCTCGTGCCGCCGCCCGGGCCAAAGCTGGGGCGACGCGCTCAAAGATGCCGACGACAGCTCGACGCTGGAGAGCGGCGACATCGTAGTGACCGACCAGTCCGCCAAGACCATGTCGCAAGCCCCGCAACCCGGCGGCAAGACGGCGGTCAAGCCCGGCGCGGCGACGCCCGCCGCCAGCACGCCGACAGCGGCGCCGTCGGCACCGGCCACTGCCACGACCTCGGACTCCAGCAAACACGGCGTGCGGGTCGTCGGGCCGCCGTTCCTGTCGCGGCAATACGCTCCGGCGCCGCGCTCCGGCACCGCCAATCAATAATCCGCGGTGCCGGCTTTCGCCATGGCGGCGCCTGTGGCGAGCGCGCGGTCGGGCCCCGGCAGCGGCGTGCCGTCATCCTGGAACCGGTTGACGATCGGATAGCGCCGGTCGCGGCCGAAATTCTTCGATGTCACCTTGACCCCGGGCGCGGCCTGGCGGCGTTTGTATTCGGCCAGATAGAGCATCCGCTCCACCCTGATCACGGTGTCACGGTCGAAGCCGGCGGCGACGATCGCGGCGGTCTGTTCCTCACGCTCGACCAGCCGCTCGAGAATCTGATCGAGGATCTCGTAGGGCGGCAGCGTGTCCTGGTCGGTCTGGTCCTCGCGCAGCTCCGCGCTCGGCGCCCGGGTCAGCACGTTGTCCGGAATGACCGGCCCGTCGGGCCCGAGCGCGCCGTCCGGCTTCCACCGGTTGCGCAGCCGCCCCAGGCGATAGACTTCGGTCTTGTAAAGGTCCTTGATCGGATTGAAGCCGCCGTTCATGTCGCCGTACAGCGTGGCATAGCCGACCGACATTTCCGACTTGTTGCCGGTGGTCACCACCATGGCGCCGAGCTTGTTGGAAATCGCCATCAGGATCGTGCCGCGGGCGCGCGCCTGCAGATTTTCCTCGGTGACGTCGCGCGCGGCGCCGGCGAAGATGCCGGCAAGCGCCGCCTCGAGGCCATGCACGGCGCTCTCGATCGGCACGATGGCGTAGTGCACGCCGAGCGTCGTGGCGATCGCGGCGGCATCGTCGATCGATTCCTGCGAGGTATAGCGGAACGGCAGCATGACGGCACGCACCCGATCGGCGCCGAGCGCGTCGGCCGCCATAGCCGCGCACAGCGCCGAATCGACGCCGCCGGACAGGCCCAGCACCACGCTCTTGAAACGGTTCTTCTCGACGTAATCGCGCAGCCCGAGCACGCAGGCGGTGTAGTCGGATTTCTCGGATTCTTCGTCCGGCGCGATCGGCCCGCGCGCGGCGCGCCACACCCCGCCGGTTCGCGACCACTGCGTGGTGACGATCGCTTCGCGAAAGGCCGGCAGGTGAAATGCGATCGAACGATCGCCATTGACGGCGAATGAGGCGCCGTCGAAAACCAGTTCATCCTGACCGCCGACCTGATTGACATAAATGAGCGGCAGCGCGGACTCGGTGACGCGCGCCACCACGACATTGAGCCGCACGTCGCTCTTGCCGCGCCAGTACGGCGAGCCGTTCGGCACGATGAGCAATTCGGCGCCGGTTTCGGCCAGGCACTCGACCACGTTCTCGTAGTCGCCCCAGTCGGTCCAGGTGTCCTCGCAGATCGGCAGCCCGAGCCGCACGCCGCGAAAGCTCACCGGCCCGGGCACCGGTCCCGAGGCGAACACGCGCTTTTCGTCGAACACGCCGTAGTTCGGCAGGTTGACCTTGAAGCGAACGGTCTCGACGCGGCCGCCGGCGAGCAGCGCATAGGCGTTGTACAGCTTGCCGTCCTCGACCCAGGGCGTGCCTATGAGCATGGCCGGACCGCCGTCCGCGGTATCGCTGGCCAGGGTCTCGACGGCGGCACGGCACGCCGCCTGGAACGCCGGCTTGAGCACCAGGTCTTCGGGCGGGTAACCGGCGATAAAAAGCTCGGAAAAGGCGACGATATCGGCGTGATCGCGGGCGGCGACCGCCCGCGCGGCGCGGGCGCGTTCAAGATTGCCGGACACATCGCCAACAATGGGATCGAGCTGCGCCACGGCGATGGCGAGGCGGTCGGCGGGACGTTCGTTCATGGCGCAGGTCTAACACAGACGACGGACAGCGGACGACAGCGGACGGAAAGAAAAACTGTTCCACACTTCCTCTTCCGTCCTCCGTCGTCTGTCCTCCGTCGTCTGTCCTCCGTCGTCTGTCCTCCGTCGTCCGCTACAGCCCCGCTACCGCCGGCAACGGCTTCGGCTTGGCCTGGCGCTCGGACTTGAGCAGGTCGGCCAGCAGGAACGCAAGATCGAGCGACTGCTCGGCGTTGAGCCGCGGATCGCACACCGTGTGATAGCGGTCGTTGAGATCCTCGTCGCTGATGGCGCGCGCGCCGCCGGTGCATTCGGTGACGTTCTGCCCGGTCATTTCCAGATGCACGCCGCCGGCGATGGTGCCTTCGGCGGCATGAACTTGAAAGAACGTGCGCACTTCCTTCAGTATCTGATCGAACGGCCGGGTCTTGTAGCCGGTCACCGACGTGATGGTGTTGCCGTGCATCGGATCGCACGACCACACCACGTTGCGGCCTTCGCGCTTGATGGCGCGCACCATGGGCGGCAGCAGGTCGGCGGCTTTGTCGGCGCCGACGCGGCAGATCAAGGTCAGGCGGCCGGGCTCATTGTCCGGATCGAGAATGTCGATGAGCCTGAGCAACTCGTCCGGCTTCTGCGTCGGGCCGGTCTTCAGGCCCAGCGGATTTTTGATGCCGCGGCAGTACTCGACGTGGGCATGATCCGGCTGGCGCGTGCGATCTCCGATCCAGACCATATGGCCCGAGGTGCAGTACCAATCGCCGGTCGTCGAATCGACCCGGGTGAAGGCCTGCTCGTAGCCAAGCAGCAGCGCCTCATGGCTGGTGAAGAAATCGGTGGTCCGCATCTCCGGATGCACTTCGGGATCGATCCCGCAGGCGCGCATGAAGTCGAGCGTTTCGGTGAGGCGGCCGGCGAGATCCTGATAGCGCTTGGACTGCGGGCTGTCCTTGACGAACGACAGCATCCATTGATGGGCATTCGACAGGTTGGCGTAGCCGCCGCCGGCGAAGGCGCGCAAGAGGTTGAGCGTCGCCGCCGATTGCCGGTAGGCCTCCAGCTGCCGGCGCGGATCGGCCGTGCGCGCCTCCGGCGTGAAGTCGGTGCCATTGATGATGTCGCCGCGATAGACCGGCAGCTCCACGCCGCCCCGCTTCTCGACCGGCGAGGTGCGCGGCTTGGCGAATTGGCCGGCGATGCGGCCGACCTTCACCACCGGAGACGCCGCGGCGTAAGTCAGCACCACCGCCATCTGCAGGAACAGCCGGAAGAAATCGCGGATGTTGTTGGCGCCGTGCTCGGCGAAGCTTTCCGCGCAATCGCCGCCCTGCAGCAGGAAAGCGTTGCCGCCCGCGACTTGCGCCAGGGTGCGCTTGAGGTTGCGCGCCTCGCCGGCAAAAACCAGCGGCGGGAATGTCGCCAGCTGCGCTTCGACGTCGGCCAGCGCCTTGGGATCGGGATAATCCGGCACCTGCAGAATGGGCTTGCCGCGCCAGGAATCCGGGCCCCATTTCGCCGTGTTCGATCTCGTATGCATCGCACTACCTCCAACTTCCGTCACTCTGAGGTGGCCGCAAAGCGGCCCTCGGAGGGCGACGGCCCGGGCCGTGCATCCTTCGAAGCTCGCGGAGCCTGTCATCGGGCCGGCCACTTCCGGCCGGATCCGTTGGCTCGCACCTCAGGATGACGGTCAACGACTTGCGCCGGCGGTCTTATATACGCCCGCATAGACCTGCGACAGCCAAGTTATGCCTATTCGGCGGCTTCCTGGGCGTAGGTCGCGCTCCTGGTCCGCATCGTCACCAGTTCTTCGGCGGTGGTCGGATGCAGCGCCATGGTGGCATCGAAATCCGCCTTCTTGGCGCCCAACCGCACGGCGACGGCGGCCACCTGGGCCATTTCGGCGGCGCCCTCGCCGACCACGTGACAGCCCACCAGACGGTCAGTCCGGCCGTCGACCACGAGCTTCATCAGGACGGTGGTGTCGCGGCCCGACAGCGTCGCCTTCAGCGGCCGAAACATCGCCTTGTAGATGTCGGTCTGGGGAAGCCGCGCCCGCGCCTCGGTTTCGGTGAGGCCGACCGTGCCGATCTCCGGGTCGGAGAACACCGCGGTCGGCACATTGGTGTGGTCGACGGCGGTCGGCTTGCCGCCGAACACCGTGTCGGCGAAAGCGTGGCCTTCGCGAATGGCGACCGGGGTCAAATTGATGCGGTTGGTGACGTCGCCGACCGCGTAGATGCTTGGCGCACTGGTGCGCGAATACTCATCGACGGCAACGCCGCCGTTCTTGGCCAGCGCCACGCCGGCTTCCTTCAGCCCGAGCGTGACGACGTTGGGCGCGCGCCCGACCGCGAACATGACGCGGTCGGCGGTGAGATGATTGCCGCTCGAAAGCCGAGCTGAAAAGTGCGGGCCGGCCTTGTCGATCGCCGCGACCTTGCACCCGGTCAGGACCCTGATGCCGCGCTTTTCCATGTCCGCGCGCACATGCTGCCGCACTTCGTCGTCGAAGCCGCGCAGAATGTTCTCACCGCGATAAACCAGCGTCACATGCGATCCGAGGCCGCCGAATATCCCGGCAAACTCGACCGCGATATAGCCGCCGCCCTGAATGACGATGCGTCGCGGCAACTCAGTGAGATGGAACGCTTCATTCGACGAGATGGCGTGCTCGATCCCGGGGATCGGGTCGCCGAGGCTCGGCGTGCCGCCGGTCGCGGCCAGGATATAACCCGCCCGCACGCGTTGGCCGTCCTCAAGCTGCACGGTGTGAGCATCCAGAAGCGTGGCGCGGCTCTTGAAGACCTTGACGTCGGCCTTCTCGAGAAGAAGCCCGTAAACGGTCTCCAGCCGCGCGATCTCGTTGTCCTTGTTGGCGATCAGCGTGGCCCAGTCGAACGACGCGTGCGGCACCGTCCAGCCGAAGCCGGCGGCATCTTCGAATTCGGCATGAAAGCGCGAGGCGTAGACCAGAAGCTTCTTCGGCACGCAGCCGCGAATGACGCAGGTGCCGCCCAGGCGATACTCTTCAGCAAGCGCCACGCGGGCGCCATGCTGCGCGGCGATCCGGGCCGCGCGCACGCCGCCCGAGCCGCCACCGATGACGAACAGATCGACGTCGAAGTCGGACATTACATGTCGTGTCCGCGCTTCTTCATCTCGGCCCGCAGCTTGGACATGACATCGATGGAAAGATCGTCGCCCCAGCTGCCCGCATAGGCCATGCTCTCGTCGAGCGCCTTCGGCTCTTCGACGATCATCTTCTGGCCGACCGGCGACTGGTAGAAGGTCAGAATGCTCTTCAATTCGGCCTCGGTGAAATGGCTGGCATAGAAGCGGGCGGTCGCATCCAGGAGTTCGCTGCCGCGCGGCTCATAGTCCTTCTCGATATTGGCCGCGATCTCGTTGATATCCTTGGCCCACATGAAGTTGTTTTGCAGAACCGAATCCTTGGTTTTCCTGACCACCCCGCGCACCAGCGGCTCGAACATGTCCTTGACGCCCTTGATGTCGACGATCTGCCTGGCAAGCAACAGCTGAGCCGGGCTGACCTGCGGCGGGGCGGCCGGGACCTGAGCCGCGGCCGGACCGGCAATGCCGATCGCGGCGCAGGCAATCAGCACAGCCGCGATGTGACGCATCGAAAAACGGGCGATCATGGGCGCATTCCCTTCCGTGCTTGAGCTTTAAGGCCGCTCGACAAGCCGCACCCCGTCGGGACCGGCGACAATAGCAGCCTGTGCGAGGCCGATGAATAAGCCATGTTCCACGACCCCCGGCACCGCAGCAAGCCGCGCCGCCACGTCCCGGGGGTCGGCAATGCGCTGCAATCGGGCGTCGAGCAGCCAGTGCCCCTCATCCGTGACGAAAGCATGGCCGTTTTCGGTCTTGCGCAGGACCGCGTCACCGGGACAGCCCGCCGCGGCGGCCACGGCCGCTACGGCACGGCTGGTCACCCGCGCGCCGAACGGCACGATCTCGATCGGCAGCGGAAATCGGCCGAGCGTCATGACCCATTTGGTCTCGTCGGCAATCACGATCATTGCGGCCGAGGCCGACGCCACGATCTTTTCCCGGAGCAGCGCGCCGCCGCCACCCTTTATCAAGGTCAGATCCGGCGCAATTTCATCGGCGCCATCGACCGTCAGGTCGAGTTCGGGCGTCTCGTCCAGCGTGGTCAGCGCGATGCCGAGCTTGGCTGCAAGGGTCCGCGTTGCCTGCGATGTCGGCACCACCACCACATCGAGTCCGCCGCGCACGCGCTCCGCCAGCAGTTCGACAAAATGCCTGGCGGTCGAGCCGGTGCCGAGCCCAAGCCGCATGCCCGGCCGCACGTAATCGATCGCCCGGGCGGCGGCGGCGCGTTTTTGAGCTTCGATGTCCATGAGGCGGTGTTTAGACGCCTTCCCATGGCGATCCTAGGGGGAAAACCGCTTGCGGCCGACATCCGGCTTGCGCCGCCGGCGCGTGCCGGCTAGGCGACGCCATGCTCACCATCGTCTTCGACCTCGACGGCACGCTGGTCGACACGGCGCCGGATCTCATCGATACGCTCAACGTCGTCCTGGCGCGGGAAGGCCTGCCCGGCATGCCCTTTGACGTCGCCCGGCCGATGATCGGCGGCGGCGCCCGCGGCCTGATCGAACGCGCGCTGGCCGCCGAAGGACGCACCGAGGCCAAGGCCGACGTCGATCGCATGTTTGCGGCCTTCATCGCGCATTACGCCGCCCATATCGCGGACCGCTCGCGTGCCTTCCCCGAGCTTGAGCCGACGCTCGACCACTTGGCCGCGCTCGGCCATCGCCTTGCGGTGTGCACCAACAAGCTCGAATGGCTGTCAAAGCGGCTCTTGAGCACGCTCAATCTCGCCGGCCGCTTCGCGGCGATCTGCGGCCAGGATACTTTCGGCGTGCAGAAGCCCGATCCGCAAGTCCTGCGGCGCACGATCCTGCGCGCCGGCGGCGATCCCGGCGCATGCCATCATGGTCGGCGATTCCGGCACCGACGTGCGCACCGCGCGCGCCGCCGACGTTCCGGTCATCGCCGTCGATTTTGGCTACACGGAGGTTCCGATTGCCGCATTGCGGCCGGACCGGATCATCGGCTCCTATAAGGAACTGCCGGCGGCCATCCGCGCCGTTGTGCCGTAGCGGCTTGCAGAGCGGTTGTTACATAAACGTCACAGCAGCCAACAGCCTTTGTTAACCTTAACATCGCGGGGTCGCCGGCTGTGGCGCGGCTGAAGCCGGCAATCCAACTTAACCCACTATCGCTGCTGCAATTTTCTCTTGCCTTCGAATTGTCGCGCGGCACGCGCATCAGTCGGTCTGCAGGCGGGCCGACATCGTCCTGCCACCCGGCCGGTCTTTACCAAAAGCCGTCGCGGGCCTAGGTTCGCGGCTGATGGGAGGGGTCAAAGTTGCGCGTACGACTCATCTTCGCGGCCGCCATCTCCGCATTGTGCACTGCGTTGGCAGGCTGCTCGGGATCGTCATTGTCGATGCCGGGTTGGCTGTCGCCGACGCCGCCAGCGCCGACCTTGCAAACTCTGCAGTTTGAATCCGAACCGCCGGGTGCCGAGGTGCGCACGGTGCAGGGTCAAACCTGCCAGACCCCCTGCTCGCTTGCGGTGCCGCCGGAGAGCCAAGCCATTTCATTCGCCAAGCCGGGCTTTCTGCCGCAGACCGTTCCGGTCACCGTCGCCGAGGTTCCCGATCATTCCTTCCTGGAGAGCGAGCCGCCGCCGGCCCTGACACCCAACCCGGTCATTGCCTCGCTGCAACCGGCCGGACCGCCGCGCCGGGCGCCGTTGCGGCCGCGGCCGCCGCCACACCGGCCGGTCGCGCACAATCGGCCGCCCCCGCCAGGTTCGGCATTCCCGCCGCCGCAGCAGCAGCCTTCGAGCTCGCCGTTCCCGCCGCCACCGCAGCAGTAGCGGGCTTCGCGGCCGCCGACGCCTGAAATCGGTCCGCGGTTATGGCCAAGATGTCCTGGACCATCAGGGCTTTATCCGGCAAGATTGTTGATTATCTAAAGTGCGAGGAACGGTTCATATGGAACCGTTGCTTCTGCAGGAATCACATGGACAGGGTGGACGCTCAGGAACTCGATTTTGCCAGACCGCCGCTGGTCGACCCGTTTGGGCGCGACATCAGCTATCTGCGCGTATCGGTGACCGACCGCTGCGATTTCCGCTGCGTCTATTGCATGGCGGAAAACATGTCGTTCCTGCCGAAGGCCGAAGTTCTGACGCTTGAGGAACTCGACCGGCTGTGCTCGGCGTTCATCGCCCGCGGCGTGCGCAAGCTGCGCCTGACCGGCGGCGAGCCGCTGGTGCGACGCGGCATCATGACGCTCGTGTCCTCGCTGTCGCGGCACCTGCGCTCCGGCGGCCTCGAGGAACTGACGCTGACCACCAACGGCTCGCAGCTCGCCAAATACGCCGCCGAACTCAAGGCGCACGGCGTGCGGCGCATCAACGTTTCGCTCGATACGCTGGAACCTGAAAAATTCCGCGCCATCACGCGCTGGGGTTCGTTGGATCAAGTGCTCGAAGGCATCGATGCCGCGCAATCGGCCGGGCTGAAAATCAAGATCAACGCGGTGGCGCTCAAAGGCGTCAACGACGACGAATTCCCGCGGCTGATCGAATGGGCGCACGGCCGCGGCATGGATTTGACGCTGATCGAAGTGATGCCGCTCGGCGAGATCGGCGAAGGCCGCCTCGAACAATATCTGCCGCTGTCGATGGCCCGCGCCCGGCTTGCCGAGCGCTTTTCGCTCGAGGATATCGATCATCGCACCGGCGGCCCGGCGCGCTACGTGCGCGTCGCCGAAACCGGCGGCCTGCTCGGCTTCATCACGCCGCTCACCCACAATTTCTGCGAATCGTGCAATCGCGTGCGGGTGACCTGCACCGGTACGCTCTATATGTGTCTCGGCCAGGATGATGCCGCCGACCTGCGCCGGCCGTTGCGCGCCTCCGAGGGCAACGACCTGCTTTACGCCGCCATCGACGAAGCGATCTCGCGAAAGCCCAAGGGCCACGATTTCATTATCGACCGCCGCCATCAGCGCCCGGCGCTGGCCCGGCACATGAGCGTCACCGGCGGGTAGCTCTTCTCAGCCGGCCAGCCGCTCGCTGTTGGCGCGCACGCAGCGGCGCAGCGGCAGGTAGGCCAATTCGGCTGCGGCGTAAATGCCGAGGCCGTCCGCCAAGGCGTGTTCGGCGGCGATGTGGGCGTCGGAAAACGCGGCAAGTTTCTCGGCGATCATGCGTTGCGCTTCGTCGGCCGCATTCGGCGCGCCGGACGCGAACAGCATGAGCCGCGCCGAGATCACGCCTTGTGCCTCGCAGGTGAACCGCATCGCCTCGATCCAGTTGGCCCAGAACCCGGACATCGCGATCTCCCTATGCATCGCGACATGTCCCAAGAACGGGATGCGGCCGGCGCACAACTGCAGCACCATCGCACAAATTATCTAAAATTGGCGCATGGCAATTCCCAAAACTCTCCGGATTGCGGTAACCAGATTCAGCGCTTGTCGAGCACCGTCGCCGCCGCTTGCAGTTCGGTGAAGCGGAACGCACGGCGCGCCAGCGCCTCGTCGTCGCGGCCCCATTGCGCGATATTCCAATCCTCATCGACATGGGCCGCCTGCCACGCCGCCTCGGGCGACAATCGGCCGCGCGCCATGGCAAGCGCCAGCAACGCCGAGCCGGTCAGGGTGGTCACCGCATGGGCGGCGCCGAGCCGCCACGGATCGGCGGGGATTGCGGCGCGCGCGGCGGCCAGCGCGGCCTCGGGCTGGGCGACATGCATAATGCCCTCGCCCAGGAAGAACCGTGCGCCGAGCGCTTCGCGGGCCCAGTCCAGGATCGGGTCCCAATGGCGCGCCTGCAGCGCGACCAGCCCCGAAGGTCCGCCGGCGCGATAGAACAGCAAATCGGACGCCAGGTATTTGCCGATCTCGTCGGCCACCGGACGCGACGCATCGGCGACGCCGTCGATGATCGCATTGGCAAGGCGTGTCAGCGGCATTTTGGCCGGATCGATCACATCGCGCTGCGCGTCCCATTCCGCGGCGATGGCCTCCGCCAGCGCGCGGCTCGGGGCGGCCAGCAGCCGGCGCGCCGGCGTGTGCACCGGCCTATCGTCGAGGCGCACGGCATAATCTGCGGCCGTGGGCGCTGGCGCGACCGAGACCGTGTCGTAAAAGCGGCGCCGCGGCGTCGCCCGCGCGCCGCGGCGCGCCGTTGCCATGGCATCTTGTGGCCGTGGGGGTTCGAACAGGTCGCGCATGGGCTTGCAATTTACCTCTATTATCAATGAATTACATGAACACCTTGGCGGTTCCCCGGAGCCGCTGCCGCGCGCTCCGGTATGGCCGTGGCCAGTCGCGTCTTTGTTAAGAGCCGCCGCCGACAAAACCTTGCTATACCAAGCGGAAGCGGTGGAAATCGGTACCCCTCTCGACTAGTATCCCGGGCCGGATTCGGCTACGGGACCGCCTCGGAGAGAACGTATCCACGCAGCAGTTTCTTACCGCCGCATAAGAGCGGATGCTGCGTGCAAGAGGAATCAATGAAACCTACCGACATTTCGGCCCCCGACTATTTCCATAAGGTCGTGGATTGCCAGTGGGCATGCCCGGCGCATACGCCGGTTCCCGAATACATCCGCTTGATCGCCGCAGGCCGCTATAGCGACGCCTACATGATCAATTGGGAATCCAATGTGTTTCCCGGCATCCTCGGGCGAACCTGCGATCGCCCCTGCGAGCCGGCGTGCCGGCGCGGCCGCGTCGAGAACGAGCCGGTGGCGATCTGCCGGCTCAAACGCGTCGCCGCCGACTTCAAGGACGACATCCGGGACCGCCTGCCGAAGCCGGCCGCGAACAAGAACGGCAAACGCATCGCTCTCGTGGGCGGCGGCCCCGCCTCGCTCACGGTGGCGCGGGACCTGGCCCCGATGGGCTACGAGTGCGTCGTGATCGACCAGGATCCGCAGTCCGGCGGCATGATGCGCACGCAAATCCCCAAATTCCGCCTGCCGGAAAGCGTGCTCGACGAGGAATGCCAGTACATTCTCGACCTCGGCATCACCTTCATCGGCGGCAAGCGCATCGCCAGCCTCAAGGCGCTGCTGGCGGAAAATTTCGACGCAGTTTTCGTCGGCTGCGGCGCGCCGCGCGGGCGCGACCTGGAAATCCCCGGCCGCCAGGAAGCCGCCAAGAACATCCATATCGGCATCGATTGGCTGTCCAGCGTCTCGTTCGGCCACATCGACAAGATCGGCAAGCGGGTCATCGTCCTCGGCGGCGGCAACACCGCCATGGATTGCTGCCGCTCGTCCCGCCGCCTCGGCGGCGAGGATGTCAAAGTCGTGGTGCGCTCCGGCTTCGAGGAAATGAAGGCGTCGCCTTGGGAAAAGGAGGACGCCATCCACGAGGACATTCCGATCGTCAATTTCCTGGTGCCCAAGGAATTCACCCACGACAACGGCAAGCTGACCGGAGTGATCTTCGAAAAGGTCAAGGCGGTGCGCGACGCCAACGGCCGCCGCGATCTGGTGCCGACCGGCGAGCCGGATCAGCACTTCGCCTGCGATGACGTGCTGGTCGCGGTCGGCCAGGAAAACGCCTTTCCGTGGATCGAGCGCGATTGCGGCATCGAATTCGACAAATGGGGCATGCCCAAGGTCGATCCCAAGACCATGGCGTCGAGCCATCCCAAGGTGTTCTTCGGCGGCGACGCTGCGTTCGGGCCGAAGAACATCATCTGGGCGGTGGCGCACGGCCGCGACGCCGCGATCTCGATCGACCGCTTCTGCCGGGGCGAGGACATCAACCTGCGCCCGGCGCCCCAGATCGGCGTCTCGAGCCAGAAGATGGGCATCCACGAGTGGAGCTACGACAACGAGATCACGCTCGACAAGCGCTTCCGGGTGCCGCATCGCGAAAAGGTGGTGGCGCTGCGCGACATCAAGGCCGAGGTCGAGCTCGGCTACGACGTCGAACTGGCGCTCAAGGAGGCCGAGCGCTGCCTCAACTGCGATGTGCAGACCGTGTTCACCGGCCAGCTGTGCATCGAATGCGACGCCTGCGTCGATATCTGCCCGATGGACTGCATCACCTTCACCGCGAACGGCGAGGAAGCCGACTTGCGCACCCGGCTGCAGGCGCCGGCCAAGAACCACACCCAGGACCTCTATATCGGCAATAGTCTCAAGACCGGCCGCGTCATGGTGAAGGACGAGGACGTCTGCCTGCATTGCGGGCTGTGCGCCGAGCGTTGCCCGACCGGCGCCTGGGACATGCAGAAATACCTCATCGACATGACTCACGCGGAACAAGCATGCCACTCCAAAAGGTAAACGACTTCGTCGTCCGGTTCGCCAACGTCAACGGCTCGGGTTCGGCGAGCGCCAACGAATTGTTCGCGCGGTCGGTGCTGCGCATGGGCATTCCGGTGGCGCCGCGCAACATCTTCCCGTCCAACATCCAGGGCCTGCCGACCTGGTACGAGGTGCGCATTTCGGAGGCCGGCCATCTCGGCGCGCGCGGCGGCACCGACCTGATGGTCGCGATGAACCCGCAGACCTGGGACAAGGACGTCGCCGGCATCGAGCCGGGCGGCTATCTGCTGTACAATTCGACCAAGCCGATGCCGAAGTCGAAGTTCCGCGACGACATCACGGTCATCGGCGTGCCGCTCACCGCGATCTGCAATCGCGAATATACCGATCCGCGGCAGCGCCAGCTGTTCAAGAACATCATCTATCTCGGCGCGCTCTCGGCCTTGCTCGACATCGATGTCGGCGAGATCGAGAAACTGATCGGCGAGCAGTACAAGGGCAAGGAGAAGCTGTTCGACGCCAACAAGCACGCGCTTCACCTCGGCCGCGACTGGGTGATGATGAACATCGAGCTTCCGATCGGGCTGCGGCTTCGTCGCGCCAACGCGGTCGGCGATCGCATCTTCATCGAGGGCAATTCGGCGGCCGCGCTCGGCGCCGTGTATGGCGGCGCCACGGTGTGCGCCTGGTATCCGATCACGCCGTCGTCGTCGCTCGCCGAAGCCTTTACCCGCCATTGCAGCCGGCTGCGCGTCGACGGCGCCACCAAGCAGAACAAATTCGCCATCGTGCAGGCGGAGGACGAACTGGCCTCGATCGGCATGGTGATCGGCGCCGGCTGGAACGGCGCCCGCGCCTTCACCGCGACCTCGGGGCCCGGCATTTCGCTGATGCAGGAATTCCTCGGGCTCGCCTATTTCGCCGAAATCCCCGCCGTCGTGTTCGACGTCCAGCGCGCCGGGCCGTCGACCGGCATGCCGACCCGCACGCAGCAGACCGACATTCTATCCTGCGCCTACGCGTCCCACGGCGACACCAAGCATGTGCTGCTGTTCCCCGAGGACCCGGCGGAAACCTTCGAATTCGCCGCCATCGCCTTCGATCTCGCCGACCGGCTGCAGACGCCGGTGTTCGTCATGATGGACCTCGACATCGGCATGAACCATCGGCTGTGCCGCCCGCTGGCCTGGGACGACAGCCGCAAATACGACCGTGGCAAGGTGGCGACCGCCGCCATGCTCGATGCCGCCAAGGATTTCGGCCGCTATCTCGACGTCGACGGCGACGGCATCCCCTATCGCACCTATCCGGGCACGCATCCGAGCAAGGGCGCATTCTTCACCCGCGGCACCTCGCGCGACCGCTATGCGCGCTACACCGAGGAAGGCCCGGCCTACGCCGACAACATGCAGCGGCTCCTGCGCAAGTTCGACAGCGCCAAGGATCTGGTGCCGCGCCCGCTGGCGGCCAATGCCGGCAAGCCGACCAAATACGGCGTGATCTATTACGGCTCGACCGCGCCGGCGATGGACGAGGCGATCCATATGATCGAGGCCAACGGCAAGCCGCTCGACCGGCTGCGCGTGCGCGCCTTTCCGTTTCATTCGAGCGTGACGAGCTTCATCGCCGACCACGATTTCATCTTCGTGGTCGAGCAGAACCGCGACGCCCAGTTGCGCTCGCTGATCGTCAACGAATGCGGCATCGATCCGGTGCGGCTGGTGCCGATCCTGCACTACGACGGCACCCCGATCACCGCGCGCTTCATCGCCCGCGCGATCGGCGAGCACCTGGATGCGCTCAAGGTCACGCCGTTGCGGAAAGTTGGCGCATGATGATTCTGAATGCTGTCATCGTCCGCGAAGGCGGACGATCCAGTAACCGGAGACGACGCAGCGCCGGCCTCGGCGTTGGCGGATACTGGATGCCCGCCTGCGCGGGCATGACAAGAAACGAACAGGCGCTCCCATGACCTATGTCGTCAAGCCGAAATTCCATCATCCCGAACTGCCGAAGAACGCGCTCGGCTATACCCACCGGGACTACGAGGGCAAGGTCTCGACGCTGTGCGCTGGCTGCGGCCACGACTCGATCACCGCCTCGATCATCGAGGCGTGCTTCGAGCTGTCGATCGAGCCGCACCGGGTGGCCAAGATTTCCGGCATCGGCTGCTCGTCGAAGACGCCGGATTACTTCCTCAACGCTTCGCACGGTTTCAACTCGGTGCACGGCCGCATGCCGTCGGTGCTCACCGGCGCCAACCTGGCCAACCGCGACCTGATCTATCTCGGCGTGTCGGGCGACGGCGACTCGGCGTCGATCGGGCTCGGCCAGTTCGCCCACTGCATGCGCCGCGGCGTGAACATGGTGTACATCGTCGAGAACAACGGCGTGTACGGCCTGACCAAGGGCCAGTTCTCCGCCACCGCCGACCGCGGCTCGAAGTCGAAGCGCGGCATCACCAACACCGACACCGCCATCGATATGGTCGGGCTCGCCCTGCAGCTCGGCGCGAGCTTCGTGGCGCGCTCGTTCTCCGGCGACAAGAAGCAACTGGTGCCGCTGATCAAGGCCGCCATCGAGCATCGCGGCGCGGCCTTCATCGACGTGATCTCGCCCTGCGTCGCCTTCAACAATCACGCCGGCTCGACCAAGAGCTTCGATTACGTGCGCGAGCACAACGAGGCGGTCAATTTCCTCGACATCATGACCGGCCGCGCGCCGATCCACGTCGACTACGCGCCTGGCACCGTCGAACTGGTCGAGCAACACGACGGCACCACGCTGGCGCTGCGCAAGCTCGACGCCGAATACGACGTGCACGACCGCCCCGCGGCGATGAACTTCCTGCAGCACCACGCGGCCAAGGGCCAGATCGTCACCGGGCTGCTCTACGTCGAGAGCGAATCCGACGACCTGCACGACCATCTCAACACCGTCGCGGCGCCGCTCAACGCGCTCAGCGAGACGGAGCTGTGCCCCGGCTCGGCGGCGCTCGACAAGATCAACGCGTCGCTACGCTGAGCCGCGCAGCTTCTTGATCGCCTCGATCATCTCCTTCGGCGGCTCCATGGCGATCGCCGGGGCCTTGCCGGTCTCCAGCAGACTCTTGAGGCTCGACAGGATCGCCGGCCAGCCCATGCGGCCGCCGGACAGGATCGCATCGGACACGTCCCACGAATGGGATTCCGTCATGGTCAGGCGCACCGCCTCGCCGGCCGGCGCGATCTCGTAGCTCACCAGGCATTCGGGGAGCTTGTCGAACCCCTCCGGCCACTCGACGCGCCAGGTCACCGAGAGCTTGCGCGGCGGATCGTAGTCGATGACCTTGCCGCGCACGTTGACGCGGCCGTCCGGCAGCCGCAGTGCGAAGGTCCCGCCGCGCTTCGGCTCGAGCTCGATGCTGCGTTGCCAAAAATATATCCGGGTGAACTCCGGCGCGGTCAACGCCTGCCAGACCTCTTCGGGCGTGGCGGCGATGTAGATCACGTAAACCGTCTTCGGCTTGAACTCGGCCATTGGTCATAGTCCCGTCGGCCAGCGCCGCGTGGCTTCGAGCGACTCGCCGGTCTCCAGGAGACTCTTCAGGCTCGACAGGATCGCCGGCCAGCCGCTCGATACCGCTTCGATGAACTTCGACTCCGGCCAGTCGATCTCGTGCGTCAGCGTGAGTTTTACCATATCGCCCTGCCGTTCGAGCACGTAGGTCAGGCGCGAGTAGCCTTCCCGACGCAATTCCGGCTTGAACTCGTTGCGCCAGGTCAGGACGAGACGGCGGGGCGGCTCGATCTCGACGATCTCGCCGGAATCGGCGACGCGCCCGTCCGGGATCATGATGCGCCATGGCGCGCCGACCTTCCATTCCGATTCCTGCCAGGTGCCGGCCCAATATTGGCGGGTGAACTCCGGCTCGATCAGCGCCCGCCAAAGCTGTTCCGGCGTGGTGCGGATGTAGGTCACGTAGACGAACTGCGGCTTCTCACTCATCACGCGTCTCCAGTGCCTTTTTCATGTCGCTCAGCGCCTGCAGGCGATGGCGCTCGAACTTGCCGATCCAGCGCTCGCCGATCTCGTGGATCGGCACCGGATTGAGGTAGTGCAGCTTCTCCCTGCCCCGCCGCACCGTGGCGACCAGATTGGCCGCCTCCAGGATCGCCAGATGCTTGCTCACCGCCTGCCGCGTCATCGCGAGCCGCGCGCACAGCTCATTGAGGGTTTGACCGTTGTCGGCGCGCAGCCGGTCAAGCAGTTCCCGACGGCTCTCGTCGGCCAAAGCCTTGAACACCGCATCCATGGCGACAATATGCAACCATTTGGTTGCCTGTCAAGCCATATGAAAAGCCGCCGCGAGCGGGCGGCGGCCGCGGCGAAATGATCGCAAAAATCACTGCACGCAGGCGCCCATATACTGGCTGCCGGCGGTCCCCGGCACGCCGTAAAGGCCCTGCTGGAACGTGCAGCGCGAGGCGCGGTCCTGGAATGTCTCGGAGCCGTGCGGCAGATTGGGGATCGCGCCGAGGCTCGGCGCGCTCGGCACGAAAGTCGGGCCGTGCTGCTGCGGCAAGGCCGGCGTCGTTAGCGTGCCGCTGCCCTCGGGCGGAATGAGCCGGGTGCGCGGCAGCGGCGTCGGCAGCACCGAGCCGGAGGTGCCTCGCGTCGCCAGCCGCTTGCCTTCCGTCGCGCGCCGAGTTCAGCGGCGTCGCGTCGGGCGCCGTCGTGTCGGGCGCCGGACGGTGTGAACGCGTTGCCCGATGATGGGTCGCGGTGCCCGGTTCGGGCGCCATGATCGAATACGGAAACTGATTATCGCCGCCCATCTCGAAGTTGCGCGCCTGGGCGACGGCGCCGAGCGCCATCACCACGGCAAAGCCGCCGATCCAAGCGAGCCGAAAACGCACGGCGTGCCTCATTGTGAAGCCTTATCTCAATCAACCCCGCGCGATCGGTCTTGTTCCTGCCGGCTACTCCGCCGGCGCGTCCTCGATCGGATCGTAGCGCGCGGCATCGAGGCCGAGCAGATTCCAGGACTGCTGCATGTGCGGCGGCAGCGGCGCGGTGACGTCGATGGCGCCGCCGCGCGGATGCGGCACGGCGATGCGGCGCGCCAGCAGATGCAGCTTGTTCTGCATGCCGCCCGGCAACTCCCAGTTCTCCCGCGAAAAATATTTCGGATCGCCGACGATCGGATGGTCGATATGCGCCATGTGCGCGCGCAATTGATGGGTGCGGCCGGTGACCGGCTTGAGCGACACCCAGGCGACCACTGGCCCGGCGGTCTCGACTACCGCGTAATAGGTCACGGCGTGGCTGGCGCCCTCCTCGCCGTGGCGCGCGATGCGAATGAAGGATTCGTCCTCGCGCTCCTCCTTGGCGAGGAAGGTCGAGATGCGGCCCTGCGCCACCTTGGGAACGCCGGCGACCAGCGCCCAATAGACCTTGCGCGCCGAGCGCGAGCGGAATGTCTTCGCCAACGCCGCCGCCGCAAAACGCGTTCTCGCAACCAGCAGGCAGCCGGCGGTGTCCTTGTCGAGCCGGTGCACCAGCCGCGGCCGCTGGCCGTGGGCATCGCGCAGCACCTCCAGCATGCCGTCGAGATGGCGCGTGGTGCCGGAGCCGCCCTGCACCGCAAGCCCCATCGGCTTGTTGAGCACCAGCACGTCGGCGTCCTCGTACAGGATGATCGATTCGAGAAACGCGCGGGTATTCGCATCCGCCTCGTTGGCGGGCGCGCGCGGCTTCGGCGCATCGAGCCGCAGCGGCGGAATGCGCAACGTCTGCCCCGCCTCCAGCCGGTTCTTCGGCTGGGTGCGCTTGCCGTTGACCCGCACCTCGCCTTTGCGGATGACGCGCTGGATGTGGGAGAAGCTCAAGCCCGGAAAGCGCGTTTCGAGAAAGCGGTCGACCCGCATGCCGGATTCGTCGGCGGTGATGGCGACGTTCTGCACGGCGGTCGGCAACGGCAGCGACGGCGGCGCAGTGTACGGCGCGTCTCCGTTATCCTTCATCGCGCCCGACGGTCCGGCCGCGGCCGGCCCGAGCCAAGCTCCGCCGCGGCTCGAAGGATGCGGCGGCCCGAATGCCCGGGCCGTCGCCTTTCGCGGCCCCGCTTCGCGGCGGCACCTCAGGGTGACGAGAAAAGCGCTCGCGTTGCTGATGCCGCGGCCCGGCGCTCTGCTTGCCGCCTCCGGGCTGACGTGGTCCGCGGTTGCTTCTCACTCTTCGCTCCGTTCCCGCCGCAGCTTGGCCCAGTATTCCAGCCGCTTTTTGATCTCGCGCTCGAAGCCGCGTTCGGGCGGGTCGTAGAACTGGCGGCGGCCGAGGCCTTCGGGGAAATAGTCCTGGCCGGAGAAGGCCTCCGGCGCGTCGTGGTCGTATTCGTAGCCCGAGCCGTAGCCTTCGGTCTTCATCAGCTTGGTCGGCGCGTTGAGGACGTGCTTCGGCGGCAACAGCGAGCCGGCTTCCCTGGCGGTGCGCATGGCCTCGCCGAACGCCGTGTAGGTGGCATTCGATTTCGGCGCCGTCGCCACGTAGATCACCGCTTCCGCGATGGCCAGTTCGCCTTCCGGCGAGCCGAGAAAATCGTAGGCCTCCTTCGCCGCATTGGCGATGACCAGCGCCTGCGGATCGGCGAGCCCGATATCCTCGACCGCCATGCGCACGACGCGCCGCGCGAGATAAAGCGGGTCCTCGCCGGCGTCGAGCATGCGGCAGAGATAGTACAGCGCCGCATCGGCATCGGAGCCGCGCACCGACTTGTGCAGCGCGCTGATCAGGTTGTAGTGGCCGTCCTGCTTCTTGTCGTAGATCGGCGCCCGCCGCTGCACCACCTCCTGCAAGGCGGCGGTATCGAAGGTCTCGCCGGACCGCGCCGCGCGCCAGATCTCCTCGGCCAGCGTCAGCGCGGCGCGGCCGTCGCCATCGGCCATGCGCAACAGCGCCGACCGCGCGTCCTGGTCGAGCGGCAGGCTTTTGCCTTCGATCGCCTCGGCGCGCTCCAGCAGCTTCTCGATCGCCGCCGCATCGAGCGGCTTGAACACCAGCACCCGCGCGCGGGACAACAGCGGCGCGATCAACTCGAACGACGGATTTTCGGTGGTCGCGCCGACAAGGACGACGGTGCCGTCCTCGACGACCGGCAGGAAGGAATCCTGCTGCGCGCGGTTGAAGCGGTGAATTTCGTCGACGAACAGCAGCGTCCCCTGCCCGGTCTCGCGCCGCAGCCGCGCCGCGTCGAACACCTTTTTCAGATCGGCGACGCCGGAGAAGATCGCCGAGATCTGCTCGAAATAGAGGTCGGTGGCCCGCGCCAACAGCCGCGCCACCGTGGTCTTGCCGGTGCCCGGCGGCCCCCAGAAGATCAGCGAGCCGAGCGAGCGGGATTCCAGCATGCGCGTAAGCGCGCCGTCGGGACCGAGCAGATGATCCTGGCCGACCACGTCGGCGAGCTTGTCGGGCCGCAGCTTGTCGGCGAGCGGCCGCGGCGCGTCGCGATCAAGGCCGCCGGCCGAGAACAGATTTGGATTGGCCTTCTTTGGCCGCTGGCTCATCCGCTCGCTCCTCCTTCTCCCCGCGTGCGGGGAGAAGGTCGGGATGAGGGGCCTTTCCGCAAGGCTCAGAATCGCGGCAACGCCCCCTCACCCTCGCTTCGCTCGACCTCTCCCCGCACGCGGGGAGAGGTAACGAATTCATCCGCTGAACATGACCGAGATCTGCTGGCCGCCGCGGTTGATGGTGACGCGCCATTGCCGGCCGCCGGCATTGCTGAGGCGCTCGAGGTCGACCGGCGCGGCGATTTTCTGGTTGTTCACCGAAACCACGATGTCGCCCTTCTGAAAGCCGATCGACTGCGCCGGCGAGCCGTCGGCGACGGCAAGCACGACGACGCCGTCGGTTTGCGGATCGAGGCGCAGTTCGTCGGCCAAGGCCGGCGACAGGCTGGCGACGGTGGCGCCGACGAACGGCGATTGGCCCTTGATCTCGACTTCGTGACGCGGCGTGTCGGGCAGGCTCTGCAGCGGCACGGCAACGGCCAGCTCGTGGCCCTGGCGGATCAGGCCGATCTGCGCGGTGCCGCCCAGCGGCTTGGTGGCAAAGCGATAATCGAACGCATTGGGATCGTCGACCGTGACCCCGTCGATGCTGAGAATGAGGTCGCCGGTCTTGAGGCCGGCATGGGCGGCGGGACCGCCGCTGGCGACACTCGACACCAGCGCGCCGCTCGGACGTTTAAGCCCGAGACTGTCGGCAATGTCCGGCGTGACCTCCTGGAGCTTGGCGCCGAGCCAGGCGCGCTTGACCACGCCGCTGCCGCTCTCCGCCGAGGCGACCACGACCCGCACCATGTTGGCGGGGATGGCAAAGCCGATGCCCTCGGAGCCGCCCGAGCGCGAGTAGATTTCCGAGTTGATGCCAGCGAGCCGGCCGTTGACGTCGACCAGCGCGCCGCCGGAATTGCCGGGATTGATGGCGGCGTCGGTCTGGATGAAAAACTGATAATCGCTGTTGCCGACCTGGGTGCGCGCCACCGCCGAAACGATGCCGTGGGTCACCGTTTGGCCGACCCCGAACGGATCGCCGATCGCCAGCACCACGTCGCCGACCTGCAGCTCGTCGGAATTGGCGAACTCGAGCGTCGGAAAGCGCTCGCTGGCGCCCTTGATGCGCAGCACGGCGAGGTCGCTGCGCTGATCCTTGAGCACGATGTCGGCGTCGAATTCGCGCTTGTCGGACAGCGCGACCCGCACCTGGCTCGCTCCCTCGATGACGTGGAAATTGGTGACGACGAGCCCGGAGGCGTCGACGATGACGCCGGAGCCGAGCGAACGCTCGACCTGCGCGCGCGGCACGCCGCCGAAGAATTGCCGGAAAAACGGGTCGGCCAGGAACGGATTGTTGTTCTCGACGACGTGAGTGGCATAGACGTTCACCACCGCCGGCGCCACATGCTGCACCACCGGAGCAAACGACAGCTGGAGCTGGGCCGGCGAACTCGGCACGACGCGCTGCTGCGCCGCCGCGGGCTGCGGCAAGGCCGCCGACAGGATGGCGGCAACGGCCGCTAAAGCTCGAAAGTGCAGGCGCCGCATGATGAGAAAACCCCGTTCAATGCGGCCACATATAGCCATCGGGCCGAGGCTTTAGAAGGGTGCGGATGGCCTCCGGTATGCCCGCCGCGGCGGCGGCGGCCGCCCATGGCGCCGGCCCGGCGACGCCGCCCGCCCTCAGTCCAGGGCCGGCACCGTGCGCAACCACGCGATGACGGCGGCAAGATCGGCATCGGTCATGTGGGCATAGTAGCCAAAGCCCATGGGGCCCTTGAGCTTGTTGCCGTCCTTGTCGACGCCTTCGGTGATGGCGCGCTTGATCTCGGCATCGGTCCAGGCGCCGAGACCGTTGGCTTTGCTCGCGGTGATGTTGCGCGAGATCGAGACGCCCCAGGGCCCGGGAAATTCCCGGCCGCCCTTGCCGAGCGAATTCTGAAAGTCCCCCGCACCTTTGACGAGCGGGGTGTGGCACTCCATGCAATGGCCGATGGTCGCGAGGTAATGCCCGCGCTTGACCGGCTCGCTCAAGTCGGCCGGGTCGATCGGCTTTTCGGCGCCAGGAAAGATCTGGCGCTTCACCTCGTGCTTATAGATCGGCTCCGGCACCTTGTTGCCGACCGGCGTGACGCTCTGCAGATAGGCGACGATGCCGTCGAGATCGCTCGGGATGAGGATGCCGTAAAACCCGGTCGGCATCGCGTTGGCAATGGCAACGCCGTTCGGCCGCACGCCATCGAGCATCAGCTTCTTGATGTCGGCGGCGGTCCATGTGCCGATGCCGGTGTCCTTGTCCGGGGTGATGTTCGGAGCCGTCACGTCGAATCCCGGCGTGTCGAAACGCAGGCCGCCGGAGAAATCCTTGCCGGCCACCGCCGCCGGCGGACCCTTCGGCGAGTGGCAATTGGCGCAGGTCATGATGGTGTTGACGAGGTAGGAGCCGCGCTCGAGCGGCGTCTCGGCGGACGCCGCAGACGCCATCACCGTTGCCGAAATAGTCAGTGCCACAAGCCTTATCACTGCCGCCCCCATGCTGTTTGCCCGGCCCGATGCTATGGCACGAATGGCAGCGCCCCAACAGCACGCGGCGAGGCGTGCAAACGCCGCATCACAACCACGAACGGTAATGAGACGATAACGGAAGGGACGGTCGCGTCCGCCGCAGCTACGCCGCGGCGGGTTCGGACTCCGCGGCCCGCGCCACAACGGGACCGGAATCCTTGCCCTTGGCCTCGACGTCGCGATCGACAAACTCGATCACCGCGACGGCCGCGGAATTGCCATAGCGGAAACCGGCCTTCATGACCCGGATATAGCCGCCGTTGCGCTCCTTGTAGCGCGGCCCGAGCACCTCGAAGAGCTTCTTGACCATCGGGATGTCGCGCATCTGCGCGATCGCCTGGCGGCGGGCATGCAGGTCGCCGCGTTTGCCGAGCGTCACCAGCTTCTCGACGATCGGGCGCAAATCCTTGGCCTTGGGCAGCGTGGTGACGATCTGCTCATGCTTGATCAGCGCGGCGGCCAAATTCGCCAGCATCGACTTGCGATGGTCCGAGCGACGGCTGAACTTGCGGTGGGTCTTGGCGTGGCGCATGTCATTCCTCCGGACGACAGAGATCAGATATCAGATCATCAGGCATCGAGGATTTTTGCCTGATCCCTGACGCCTGTCTCCTGTCTCCCGGTCAGTAATGATCCTCGAACCGCTTGGCCAGTTCCTCGATATTTTCCGGCGGCCAACCGGGCACTTCCATGCCGAGATGCAGGCCCATCTGCACCAGCACTTCCTTGATCTCGTTGAGCGACTTGCGGCCGAAATTCGGCGTGCGCAGCATCTCGGCTTCGGTCTTCTGAACGAGATCGCCGATATAGACGATGTTGTCGTTCTTCAGGCAATTGGCCGAACGCACCGACAGTTCGAGCTCGTCGACCTTCTTGAGGAAGGCTGGATTGAAGGCCAGATCGGGGATGGTCTCGCGCGTGGTCTCGCGCTTGGGCTCCTCGAAATTGACGAACACGTTGAGCTGGTCCTGCAGGATGCGCGCCGCATAGGCCAGCGCGTCCTCCGGGCTCAACGCACCGTTGGTCTCGATCGACAGCGTCAGCTTGTCGTAATCGAGGATTTGACCTTCGCGGGTGTTCTCGACCTTGTAGGAGACCCGGCGTACCGGCGAATAGAGGCTGTCGACCGGGATCAGTCCGATCGGCGCGTCCTCCGGACGGTTGCGCTCGGCCGGCACGTAGCCCTTGCCGGTGTTGACCGTGAACTCCATGCGGATCTCGGCGCCCTCGTCGAGCGTGCACAGCACCAGGTCGGGATTGAGCACGACGGTATCGCCGACGGTCTGAATGTCGGCCGCCGTCACGGTGCCCGGGCCCTGCTTCTTCACCACCATGCGCTTGGGGCCGTCGCCCTGCATCTTGATGGCGATGTCCTTGATGTTGAGGACGATGTCGGTGACGTCCTCGCGCACGCCGGCGATCGAGGAGAATTCGTGCAGCACGCCGTCGATATGCACCGACTGCACCGCCGCGCCCTGCAGCGACGACAGCAAAATGCGGCGCAACGCGTTGCCCAGCGTGACGCCGAAGCCGCGCTCGAGCGGCTCGGCGACGACCGTAGCCCCGCGGCGTATGTCGGTGCCCGCGGCTACCTGCAGCTTGCTGGGCCTGATCAGTTCCTGCCAATTTTTCTGAATCGTCACGTTATCACCCATCGCGATGCGCGGCGCCATCGTCTCGCGCGGCCCACTCCGCTCAGTGCGGCCAAAATTGATGCCATCTTCAAGCGGCGGCAAATGTTCCACATGTTCCATCGGCCGGTATCCTATACGCGCCGCCGCTTGCGCGGACGGCAGCCATTATGCGGGATCGGCGTTACGTCGCGGATCGAGGTGATGGTGAAGCCGGCCGACTGCAGCGAACGCAGCGCCGATTCCCGTCCCGAACCGGGACCCGCGACCTCGACTTCGAGCGTACGCATGCCGTGCTCCTGGGCCTTCTTGGCCGCATCCTCGGCGGCGACCTGCGCCGCGTAGGGCGTCGACTTGCGCGAGCCCTTGAATCCCATCGTGCCCGCCGACGACCAGGCAATGGTGTTGCCTTGGACGTCGGTGATAGTGATCATGGTGTTGTTGAACGACGCGTTGACGTGCGCGACGCCCGAGGCGATGTTCTTGCGTTCGCGTCGGCGAACGCGCGTGGCTTCTTTGCCCATTCTGAACCCTTGTCTTGGATCGGGACCGGCCGCTCCGGTGCCGTCACATCATTTCGTTCAACGTCTGTCGTGGTCGGCTATTTCTTCTTGCCGGCAATAGGCTTGGCCGGGCCCTTGCGGGTGCGTGCGTTGGTGTGGGTGCGCTGGCCGCGCACCGGCAGGCCGCGGCGATGGCGCAGCCCGCGATAGCATCCGAGATCCATCAGCCGCTTGATGTTCATCGACACTTCGCGCCGCAGGTCGCCCTCCACCACGTAGTCGCGGTCGATCACCTCGCGAAGCTGGAGCACTTCCTGGTCGGTCAGTTGCGAGACCCGGCGCGTATCCGGGATCGATACCTTGTGCAGGATCTCCTTGGCCTTGGCGCCGCCAATGCCAAAGATGTATTGCAGCGCGATCTCGATACGCTTGTTCGTCGGTAAGTTAACACCAGCGATACGGGCCAAGTCAGTTACTCCTTGTGCGGGCCGCCCCATGGACCTGCCATGGTGCCGGGCCGCTCTCCGTCGGTTTCGATGTCGCCTGAGACCGCAAACGTAAAAAGCCAACGATTGCCCGCCTTTGCGGCCTGGCATCGCTGGGTAAATCTCCGACTGGGTATTTGCGGCTTATTAATGGATTCTCCTGGCTTCCGTCAACCTCGGCAGACGACTTCGTGCACAAAAATGACTAGCGGCGGCTGGTCCTCTTACTCTTAGGTTTACGCGGCCCGGCTTTACGAGTTCCGGCTTTACGGGTTCCAGCGGGCTTGCGCGCTGCCGCCGGCCGCGCTTTGGATTTTTTTCCTATGCCGGTTGGCTGCTTTCCGACGCCCTTGGACCGGCGCCCCGATTTCAGGGACTTGCTCAGGGACTTGGCTGCTCGTTTTTTTTTAAGCCCTCCCGGACCGGCCTCGACGACGACGGCTCGACCGGTAACGCCTGGTCGATCGCAGCGGCGACCTCAGGGATTGGCGCCATGCCGTTGACCGTGCGCAGCACGTTGCGCTGCCGGTAATAGTCGGCCAGCGGCGCGGTCTGCTGGCGGTAGGCCTGCAGCCGTTGCCGCAGCACCTCCGGACTGTCGTCCGCCCGCAGCGCCTCGCCGCGTGCCTTCGTTTCGGCGATGCGCGTTTCGATGCGCTTGAGCAGCGCGTCCTCGTCGACCCGCAGATCGATCACCCGGTCGAGCGCCAGGCCCTTATCCGCGAGCATCCGGTCGAGCGCCGTAGCCTGCGGCACCGTGCGCGGGAAACCGTCGAGAATAAAGCCCTTGCGCGCATCCGGCCGCTCGATGCGTTGGCCGACCAGGTCGACCACCACGTTATCGGGCACCAGTCCGCCCGCCGCCATGATGTCCTTGACCTGGCGGCCGACCGGCGTGCCGGCCTTCACCGCTTCGCGCAGCATCTCACCGGTCGAGAGTTGAACGATGCCGTATGTCGACACGAGACGCAGCGCTTGCGTTCCCTTGCCAGCCCCCGGCGGGCCGAGCAGGATCAGTCTCATCTACGGCGCCCCCTCAACTTCGATCGTTTTATCAAGCCTTCGTACTGGTGGGCCAGCAGATAGCCCTGCACCTGCGCCACCGTATCCATGGTCACGCTGACCACGATCAGAAGCGAGGTGCCGCCGAAATAGAACGGCACCGCCGCGTAGGAGATCAGGATTTCGGGAAACAGACAAACCACCGCCAGGTAGGCGGCGCCGATCACCGTGATCCGCGACAACACGTAATCGATGTACTCGGCGGTGCGCTCGCCCGGCCGAATGCCCGGAATGAAGCCGCCGTGCTTTTTCAGGTTGTCGGCGGTTTCGGTCGGATTGAAGACGATCGCCGTGTAGAAGAAGGCGAAGAACACGATGAGGAAGACATAGAGCGCGAGGAACAGCGGACGGCCATGGGCGAGCTGGGTGGTGATGACCGTGAGCCAGCCCGGCCCCTGCCCGGCGGTGAAATTGGCGATCGTCGTCGGCAGCAACAGCAGCGATGAGGCGAAGATCGGCGGAATGACGCCCGAGGTGTTGAGCTTGAGCGGCAGATGCGAGGACTGGCCCTCGAACATGCGATTGCCGACCTGGCGCTTGGGATACTGGATCAACAGCCGCCGTTGCGCGCGCTCCATGAACACGATGAAGGTGATCACGACCACCACCATCACCAGCACGATGAGAATAAGCCCGGTGGACAGCGCGCCCTGGCGGCCGAGCTCGAGCGTGCCGGCGATGGCCGACGGCAACTGGGCGACAATGCCCGACATGATGATCAGCGAGGTGCCGTTGCCGATGCCGCGCTGGGTGATCTGTTCGCCGAGCCACATCAGGAAAATCGTGCCGCCCGAGAGCGTGATCACGGTCGAGATGCGAAAGAACAGGCCCGGCGCCGCCACCACGGTGCCCGCGCCTTCCAGCCCGATGGCGATGCCATAGGCCTGGAACGCCGCCAGCAGCACCGTGAGATAGCGGGTGTACTGGTTGATCCTCTTGCGGCCGGCCTCGCCCTCTTTCTTGAGCTGTTCGAGGGTCGGCGACACCGTCGTCATCAGCTGAATGATGATCGAGGCCGAGATGTACGGCATGATGTTGAGCGCAAAGATCGCCATGCGGTGGATGCCGCCGCCGGCGAACATGTTGAACATCCCCAGAATGCCGCCAGACTGCTGCTGGAAAATCTGGTCCCAGGCGTTCGGATCGATGCCGGGCAGCGGGATGTAGGTGCCGAGCCGGTAGACCAGCAGCGCGCCAAGCGTGAACCAGATCCGCTTCTTCAGCTCGTCGGCCTTGGCCAGCGCCGAGAAGTTCAGATTGGCTGCGAGTTGTTCTGCTGCAGAGACCATCGGCCGATGCTCCGGTATGCCCAAGCCCCTTCGGACACTTGCCTATATGGGGGCTAGGCCGCCTGTTCGCTCATTTCGGCTTTCGGCGCGAGGATTTCAACCGTACCGCCGGCTTGCTCCACCGCGGCGATCGCCGATTTGGAGGCGCCGAACACGGCGAATGCGACCTTGGCCTTGATCTCGCCGCCGCCCAGCAGCCGCACCCCGTCCTTGGCTCGGCGCAGAATGCCGGCCTTGATCAGCGCCGCGGCGTCGATCGTGGCGGTCGCATCGAGCCTGCCGGCATCGATGGCTTCCTGCACCCGGCCGAGGTTTATCTCGTTGAGCTTGCGGGCGAATTTCGTGTTCGTAAAGCCGCGCTTGGGCAGCCGGCGATGCAGCGGCATCTGGCCGCCCTCAAAGCCCTTGATCCGCACGCCGGAGCGCGCGGTCTGGCCCTTGCCGCCGCGGCCGCCGGTCTTGCCGACGCCCGAGCCGATGCCGCGGCCGATGCGTTTGCGGGTCTTGCGGGCGCCGGGGGGGCCGGCGAGTTCGTGAAGCTTCATCGCAGCTATTCCTCCACAACTTCCACAAGGTGCGCGACTTTGGCGATCATGCCGCGCGTCTGCGGCGAATCGACCAGTTCGGCGATGCGGCCGATCTTGTTGAGCTTGAGCCCGACCAAAGTCTCGCGCTGGTCATGGTGGCGGCGCAGCGGGCTGCCGGTCTGCCGCACCTTGACCGTGGCGCCCGAATTGTTGCCGGAATTGTTGCTCGAATCCTTGCCGCTGTTCATCGCCTGCTCCAACTGTGCGTTCACTCGGCCGTAGCCGGTTCGGCGTCGCCCTCGCGGCGGCGGGCATGCAGCGCCGAGACCTTGACGTTGCGGCGCGCCGCCACCGAACGCGGCGAGTTCCTGCCGCTTGAGCGCATCGAAGGTGGCGCGCACCACATTGTACGGGTTCGAGGTGCCGAGCGATTTCGCCACCACGTCCTGCATGCCGAGCGTCTCGAACACCGCGCGCATCGGGCCGCCGGCGATGATGCCGGTGCCGGGCGGCGCGGCGCGCAGAAACACCTTGCCGGCGCCGTGCCGGCCGGCGACGTCGTGATGCAGCGTACGGCCCTCGCGCAGCGGCACGCGGGTCAGCCCGCGCTTGGCGGCCTCGGTCGCCTTGCGGATCGCCTCCGGCACTTCGCGGGCTTTGCCGTGGCCGAAGCCGACCCGGCCCTTCTGATCGCCGACCACCACCAGCGCGGCGAAACCGAAACGGCGGCCGCCCTTCACCACTTTGGCGACGCGATTGATATGGACGAGCTTGTCGACGAACTCGCTGTCGCGCTCGTCGTGCCGGCGATCGCGGGGCTCACGGGCCATGATGCTTTGCCATGTTGGTTTCCAGTTCTCGCTCTCAGGTGCGACGACGGACGACAGAGGACGGACGACGGATCGGCGCCTCGCCTGCTGTTATCTGTCCTCTGTCGTCCGTCCTCTGTTCTCCGTTGTCAGAAATCGAGGCCGCCTTCGCGCGCGGCATCCGCCAGGGCCTTGACCCGGCCGTGATAGAGATAGGCGCCGCGGTCGAACACGACGTCCTTGACGCCCTTTTCCTGCGCCCGCTCGGCGATGAGCTTGCCCACCGCCTTGGCCGCCGCGACGCTGGCGCCGGTCTTCATGCCGTCGCGCGCCGTCTTCTCGATCGAGGAGGCGGCGGCGACGGTGACGCCGGCATCGTCGTCGATCACCTGCGCATAGATGTGCTTGGACGAGCGGAACACCGACAGCCGCTTGCGCGTGCCGGCAGCCCGGCGCAACGCGCCGCGCACGCGCCCCTGCCGCCGCAAAATCCTGTCGCTCAGCTTGGTCATCGGGCGGCTCCGTTACTTCTTCTTGCCTTCCTTGCGGAAGATGCGCTCGCCGGCATATTTGATGCCCTTGCCCTTGTAGGGCTCCGGCGGCCGGTAATCGCGGATTTCGGCGGCGACCTGGCCGACCTTCTGGCGATCGATGCCGGTGATCACGATCTCGACCGGGCGCGGCGTCGCGATCGTGATGCCGTCGGGGATCGGATAGACGACGTCGTGGCTGTAGCCGAGCGCGATCTGCAGGTTCTTGCCCTGCACCGCGGCGCGGTAGCCGACGCCGTTGATTTCGAGCCGCTGCTCGAAGCCCTTGGTGACGCCGGCGATGAGGTTGGCCACCAGGGTGCGCGACGTGCCCCATTGCGACCGCGCGCGCTTGGTGTCGGTGCGCGGATCGACCTGGATCTGGCCGCCGTCGAGCTTGACCGTGACGTCGTCCGGCAGCTCGACGGACAGCGCGCCCTTCGGCCCCTTCACCTTGACGGTCTGGCCGTCGACGTTGGCGGTGATGCCGGACGGCACCGCGACCGGTTTTTTGCCGATACGAGACATCAGAACACCGTGCACAGGATTTCGCCGCCGACATTGGCGTCGCGGGCGGCATGGTCGGCCATGACGCCCTTCGGCGTCGAGACGATGGCGACGCCGAGACCGTTGTTGATGCGCGGCAGGTTCTTGACCGAGGTGTAGACCCGGCGGCCGGGCTTGGAAATCCGCTCGATCTCGCGGATCACCGGCGCGCCGTCGAAGTATTTCAGCTCGATGTCGAGCTCGGCCCGACCGTCGCGCTCGGTCACCGAGTAGCCGCGGATATAGCCTTCGGTCTTGAGCACTTCCAGCACGCTTTCGCGCAGTCTCGAGCTCGGACTCGAGACCTTGCCCTTGTTGCGCATCTGGGCGTTGCGGATACGCGCCAACAGATCGCCGAGCGGATCGTTCATGGACATCGGCGATCCTCCCTACCAGCTCGACTTCACGAGGCCCGGAATCAGCCCCTTCGAGCCGAGCTCGCGCAGCGCGATGCGCGACAGCTTGTGCTTGCGGTAGAAGCCGCGCGGTCGGCCGGTGATCTCGCAGCGGTTGCGGATGCGGGTGGCGGACGAATTGCGCGGCATTTCGGCAAGCTTCAGCGTCGCGGCGAACCGCTCCTCGACCGGCTTGGTCTTGTCGCGCGCGATCGCCTTGAGCCGGTTGCGCCGGCTCGAAAATTTCTTGGTCATCCGGCGGCGCCGGTTGTTCTTTTCGATCGAACTCTTCTTCGCCATCTAGTGCTCCTCGCGGTTCCGCGTCTGAGGCGCCGTGCGCCTCACTGCCGGAACGGAAAATTGAATGCCGCCAACAGGGCGCGCGCCTCGTCGTCGTTGCGCGCGGTGGTGCATACGGTGATATCCATGCCCCAGATGTCCGACGCCTTGTCGTAATCGATCTCCGGGAACACGATGTGCTCCTTGATGCCGAGCGAGTAGTTGCCGCGGCCGTCGAAGCTTTTCGGATTGAGCCCGCGGAAGTCGCGCACCCGTGGCAGCGCGATGTTGATCAGCCGGTCGAGAAACTCGTACATGCGGGCCTTGCGCAAGGTCACCTTGCAGCCGATCGCCTGGCCGGCGCGCACCTTGTAGGTGGCGATCGACTTGCGCGCCTTGGTGACCACCGGCTTCTGGCCGGAGATGAGCGCCAGATCGGAGGCCGCTCCGTCGACCTTCTTCTTGTCGGCGACACCCTCGCCGATGCCCATATTGATGACGACCTTGTCGATGGTCGGGGTCTGGAAGCGATTCTTGTAGCCGAACTGCTCGGCGAGCTTGCCGCGGATCGCCTCCTCGAACTGCACCTTCAGCCGCGCCGGCACGCGCGGCTCGGGCTCGCGCGGCGCCGCCGGCTTGCCGGCCTTGCCGTCGGCAGCAGCCTTGACGGCGCGCGCCTGCTTTGCCGCCTTCTTGTCGTCCTTGCCGGCCTTGACGGCCTGCTCGGCGGTCTGGTGCCGCGGCGACTTCTCAGGCTTCTTGGCCTGCTTCTCGTCCTTGTCAGCCATCGATCTCAACTCCCGAGCGCTTGGCGACGCGCACCTTCTTGCGGTCGTCGCCCTTGCCCACATACTTAAAGCCGATGCGCGTCGGCTTGCCGTCCTTGGGGTCGGCGAGCGCGACATTCGACAGGTGGATCGGCGCCTCCTTGGAGATGATGCCGCCTTCCTGCGACGCGCTCTGGCGCTGGTGGCGCTTGACCATGTTGATGCCGCGCACCAGCACGCGCTCGTCGGCGCGGCGCATCTCGATGACCTCGCCGGAGCGGCCCTTGTCGCGGCCGGCAAGCACGATGACGTTGTCGCCCTTTTTGATCTTTGCCGCCATCACAGCACCTCAGGGGCAAGCGAGATGATTTTCATGTGATTCTTGGCCCGCAACTCGCGCGGCACCGGTCCGAATATGCGGGTGCCGACCGGCTCCATCTGCGGGTTGATCAGCACCGCGGCATTGCGGTCGAAGCGGATGATCGAGCCGTCGGCGCGCTTGATGTCCTTGCGGATCCGCACGATCACCGCCTTCATCACGTCGCCCTTTTTGACGCGGCCGCGCGGGATCGCCTCCTTCACCGAGACGACGATGACGTCGCCGATGGTGGCGTATTTGCGCTTGGAGCCGCCCAGCACCTTGATGCACATGACGCGCCGCGCGCCGGAATTATCCGCCACGTCGAGATTGGTTTGCATCTGGATCATGGGCTACCCCACTCTTTCCATTCCGGTCGTACGCTTACGACGCTTTCTTCTTCTCACCGCGCACCACCGCCCAGCGCTTGAGCTTGGAGATCGGCCGATGTTCTTCGATCCATACCATGTCGCCGACCTTGAACTCGTTGTTCTCGTCGTGCGCGTAGTATTTCTTGGTGCGGCGCACCGTCTTCTTGAACAAGGGATGGGTGAAGCGGCGCTCGACGCGCACCACCAGGGTCTTGCTCTGTTTGTCGCTCACCACGACGCCTTGCAAAGTACGCTTCGGCATTTGATCCTCTTAGCGCTTGGCCGCGGCTTGTTTCGCCGGACCCCGGCGCTTGTTCTGCGCAATGGTTTTCAGCCGGGCGATATCGCGCCGCACCTCGCGCACCCGCGCGGTGTTCTCCAGCTGCCCGGTGGCGCGCTGGAAGCGCAGATTGAACTGCTCCTTCTTGAGCTTGAGCACTTCATCGTCGATCTGATCGATCGACATCGCCCGCATATCGGCCGCTTTCATGACACCCTACTCGCTGATGCGCTCGACAAAGCGCGTCTTGATCGGCAGCTTGGCGGCGGCGAGTGCGAGCGCCTCCTTGGCGATCGCGACCGGCACGCCGTCGATCTCGAACAGAATGCGGCCCGGCTTCACCCGCGCCGCCCAGAATTCCGGCGCGCCCTTGCCGGAGCCCATGCGGACTTCGAGCGGCTTTTTCGACACCGGCACGTCGGGAAACAGCCGAATCCACACCCGGCCCGACCGCTTCATGTGGCGCGTCAGCGCGCGCCGCGCCGCCTCGATCTGGCGGGCGGTGACGCGATCGGGCTCCAGCGCCTTCAGCCCGAACTGGCCGAACGCCAATTCGGCGGCGCTGGTGGCGACGCCGTGGATACGGCCCTTGTGCGCCTTCCGAAATTTCGTTCGCATCGGTTGCAGCATGACCTAAGCCCTTGCGCTTCTCATGACACTCGTCGGCTTCACGCCGCGTCCCGGCGCGGCCGCCCGGCCTCGCCCTCGGCCATCTTCTTGTCCTGCGCCATCGGATCGTGCTCCATGATCTCGCCCTTGAAGATCCAGACCTTGACGCCGCAGGTGCCGTAGGTCGTGAACGCGGTGGCGACGCCGTAATCGACATCGGCGCGCAGCGTATGCAGCGGCACGCGGCCTTCGCGGTACCACTCCATCCGCGCGATCTCGGCGCCGCCGAGCCGGCCGGAACAGTTGATGCGGATGCCGCCGGCGCCGAGCCGCATGGCCGACTGCACGGCGCGCTTCATGGCGCGGCGAAACGCGACGCGGCGCTCGAGCTGCTGGGCGATCGATTCGGCGACCAGCTGGGCGTCGAGCTCGGGTTTGCGAATTTCCACGATGTTGATGACGACGTCGCTGTCGGTGAGCGCGGCGACCTTGCGGCGCAGCTTCTCGATGTCGGCGCCCTTCTTGCCGATGACCACGCCGGGCCGCGCCGAGTGGATGGTGACGCGGCACTTCTTGTGCGGGCGCTCGATCACGATCTTGGAAACCGCGGCCTGCTTCAACTCGGCCATCAGCGCCTTGCGGATCTCCATGTCCTCGTGCAGCAGCGAGCCGTAGGTCGCCTTGCCGGCATACCACCGCGAATCCCAGGTGCGGTTGATGCCAAGCCGAAGCCCGATTGGATTGACTTTCTGACCCATGGTCCGCGTTCCCTTTAGTTCACCGCCGCCTCGACCTCACGCACCACGATGGTGAGGTTCGAGAACGGCTTGAAAATCTTGCCGACCCGGCCGCGGGCGCGCGGTTCATGCCGCTTGATCACCAGCGCCTTGCCGACATACGCCTCGACCACGATGAGATCGTCGACGTCGAGATCGTGATTGTTCTCGGCGTTGGCGATCGCCGATTCCAGGCATTTGCGGACGTCGCGCGCGATCCGCTTGCGCGAGAATTCGAGGTCGGCGAGCGCCGTCGCCACCTTCTTGCCGCGGATCAGCTGCGCCAGAAGATTGAGCTTCTGCGGGCTCACCCGCAGCATGCGGGCCACCGCCATGGCCTCGGTATCGGAGAGCGCGCGCTCGCGCTTCTTTTTGCTCATGGTCCCTCTCCCGGCCTCACGACGACCCGCCGGCAGCCGCCGCGGCGGGGGCCGGCCCGGCGGAGCGCTTCGCCTTGCGATCCGATGAATGGCCGTAGAACGAGCGGGTCGGCGCGAACTCGCCGAACTTGTGGCCGACCATTTCCTCGGTGACGATCACCGGGATGTGCTTTTGGCCGTTGTAGACGCCGAACGTCAGCCCGACGAACTGCGGCAGGATGGTCGAGCGCCGCGACCAGATGCGGATCATCTCGTGGCGGCCGGACGAGCGCGCGGCATCCGCCTTCTTGAGCAGATAGCCGTCGACAAACGGGCCTTTCCAAACCGAACGCGCCATAATCGCTCCTGATCTCGCTAGTGCTTCTTCTTCCGCGCGTGGCGGCTGGCCATGATGAACTTGGCGGTGCGCTTGTTCTTGCGCGTCTTGGCGCCCTTGGTCGGCTTGCCCCACGGCGTTACCGGATGGCGGCCGCCGCGGGTGCGGCCGCCGAGCGGATGATCGACCGGGTTCATGGCCTCGCCGCGCACGTGGCCGCGCCATCCCATCCAGCGCGTACGCCCGGCCTTGCCGATCGACACGTTCATGTTGTCGGGGTTGGACACCGCGCCGACCGTCGCCAGGCAGCGGCCATGCACCAAACGCTGCTCGCCCGAATTCAAGCGCAGGATGACGTATTCGCCGTCGCGCCCGACGATCTGCGCATAGGTGCCGGCCGAACGCGCGATCTGCCCGCCCTTGCCGATCTTGATCTCGATATTGTGCACGATGGTGCCGACCGGAATATTGGCGACCGGCATGGCATTGCCGGGTTTAACGTCGACATGCTCGCCGGCGACGATGGTGTCGCCGGCCGCAAGGCGCTGCGGCGCCAGGATGTAGGCCAGCTCGCCGTCGTCGTATTTGATCAGCGCGATGAAGGCGGTGCGATTGGGATCGTATTCGATGCGCTCGACCTTGGCGGCGAGGTCGAACTTGCGGCGCTTGAAATCGATTCTGCGGTAGGCCTGCTTGTGGCCGCCGCCGCGATAGCGCGAGGTGATGCGGCCGTTATTGTTGCGGCCGCCGGTCGAATTCATGCCTTCGGTCAGCGCCTTGACCGGCTTGCCGGAATAGAGCGCCGAGCGGTCGACCAGCACCAGCTGGCGCTGCCCTGGGGTGACCGGATTGTAAGTTTTGAGTGCCATCGCCGCTTCCCTACAGGCCCGTCGTCACGTCGATGCTCTGACCCTCTTCGAGGGTCACGATGGCGCGCTTGGAATCCGATTGCAGGCCGTAACGGCCGCGAACCACCTTCCATTTGCCGCGCCGGCGCAGCGTGTTCACGCTCTTCACCTTGACGTCGAACAGCCGCTCGACCGCTTCCTTGATCTGCGGCTTGGTCGCCGTCATGGCGACCTTGAACATGACCTTGTTGTGCTCGGACGCGTTGGTCGCCTTCTCGGTGATGAGCGGCGCGATGATGACGTCGTAATGGCGCGGATCGGTGGTGGTCATTTGAAGCGCGCCTCCAACGCATCGACCGCGGCCCGGGTCAGCACCAGCTTCTGCCGCCGCATGACGTCGTAGACGTTGATGCCGGCGACCGGCAGCACGTCGATATTCGGGATGTTGCGGGCGGCGGTGCGCACATCGGCGGCGACCTCGGCGCCGTCGATGAACAGCGCGTTGGACAGTCCGAGCTTGGCGAACTGGCTGCGCAGCGCCTTGGTCTTGGCTTCCGTTACGCTCAGCGCCTCGATGACGATGATGCCGTCGTCCTTGGCCTTGGCGGACAGCGCATGCCGCAGCGCCAGCGCGCGAACCTTCTTCGGCAGGCCGATCTCGTGGCTGCGGGTATGCGGCCCGAACGAGCGGCCGCCGCCGCGGAACAGATTGACGCGCGCCGAGCCGTGGCGCGCCGAGCCGGTGCCCTTCTGCCGGTACATCTTCTTGCCGGTGCGGTGGATGTCGGCGCGGTTCTTCACCTCGTGGGTGCCGCGTTGGCGCTTGGCCAACTGCCAGACCACGCAGCGGTGAATGAGATCGGCGCGCGGCTCGAGCCCGAAAATGGCATCGGACACCGTGACCGAGCCGGAGCTCTCGCCGTTGTCGAGGGAGGTGATCTTCAGTTCCATCTTACGCGCTCCCCCCGTCCTGCCCGTTGACCGAGACCGGAGCATCCGCCGCGTTGTCGGCGAGCCGGAACTTGCCGGGCTTCGGCACGCCCTCGGGCAGCCGCTTCTTCACGGCGTCGCGCACCGTGATCCAGCCGCCCTTGACGCCGGGCACCGCGCCCTCGACCAGGATGAGGCCGCGCGCCACGTCGGTCTGCATCACCTTGAGATTGAGCGTGGTGACCCGGTCGACGCCGAGATGGCCGGCCATCTTCTTGTTCTTGAAGGTCTTGCCGGGGTCCTGGCGGCCGCCGGTGGAGCCGATCGAACGGTGCGAAATGGAGACGCCGTGGCTCGCCCGCAGGCCGGCGAAATTCCAGCGCTTCATGCCGCCGGCCCAGCCCTTGCCGGTCGAGGTGCCGGTGACGTCGACATATTGGCCGACGACGAAATGGTCGGCGGTGATCTCGGCGCCGATCGGGAATCAACCCGTCGTCGTCGACGCGAAACTCGGCCAGCTTGCGCTTCGGCTCGACCTTGGCGACGGCGAAGTGGCCGCGGTCGGCCTTGGTGGTGCGCTGCACCTTGCGAAGGCCGGCACCGAGCTGCAGCGCCACATAGCCGTTCTTCTCTTTGGTGCGGTGGCCGACCACCTGGCAATTGCCAAGCCGCAGCACCGTCACCGGCACATGTTCGCCGGCCTCGGTGAACAGGCGCGTCATTCCGACTTTCTGGGCAAGGACCCCGGAACGCATGGCTCTTCCTTCCGCGCCTTTACAGCTTGATCTCGACGTCGACGCCGGCGGCAAGGTCGAGCTTCATCAGCGCGTCGACGGTCTGCGGCGTCGGATCGACGATATCGAGCAGTCGCTTGTGGGTGCGCATTTCGAATTGCTCGCGGCTCTTCTTGTCGACGTGCGGCGAACGGTTGACCGTGAATTTCTCGATCTTGGTCGGCAGCGGGATCGGCCCGCGCACCTGGGCGCCGGTGCGCTTCGCCGTATTGACGATCTCGCGCGTCGACGCATCGAGGATGCGGTGATCGAACGCCTTCAGGCGGATTCTTATGTTTTGACCGTTCATTGCCGTGTCTCTCTGTCTGTCATCGTCCGCGAATGCGGATGATCCAGTAATCGCTAGTCCTTCGGTTTAGCCGCGGCGCCGCGGATACTAGGTCCCCCGCCTTCGCGGGGGACGACAGTGTAATTTCCTCACTCGACGATGCTCGCCACCACGCCGGCGCCGACGGTGCGGCCGCCCTCGCGGATGGCGAAGCGCAGTTTCTCTTCCATGGCGATCGGCACGATCAGCGTCACTTCCATGGCGATATTGTCGCCCGGCATCACCATCTCGGTGCCGGCCGGCAGCGTCACCACGCCGGTCACGTCGGTGGTGCGGAAGTAGAATTGCGGCCGATAGTTGGTGAAGAACGGGGTGTGGCGGCCGCCCTCCTCCTTGGTGAGGATGTAGGCCTCGGCCTTGAACTTGGTGTGCGGCTTCACCGAGCCCGGCTTGCACAGCACCTGGCCGCGCTCGACCTCTTCGCGCTTGGTGCCGCGCAGCAGGCAGCCGACATTGTCGCCGGCCTCGCCCTGATCGAGCAGCTTGCGGAACATCTCGACGCCAGTGACGACGGTCTTCACCGTCGGCTTGATGCCGACGATCTCGACTTCCTCGCCGACCTTGATGACGCCGCGCTCGATGCGGCCGGTGCAGACCGTGCCGCGGCCGGAGATCGAGAACACGTCTTCGACCGGCATCAGGAACGGCTGATCCTTCGGCCGCTCCGGCTGCGGGATATAGTCGTCGACCGCCTTCATCAGCTCGAAAATCGCTTCCTTACCGAGCTTGGCATCCTTGTCCTCGAGCGCCATCAGCGCCGAGCCCTTGACCACCGGAATCTTGTCGCCGGGGAAATTGTACTTCGACAGGAGTTCGCGGACCTCAAGCTCGACGAGTTCGAGGAGCTCGGGATCGTCCACCATGTCGACCTTGTTGAGGAACACGACCAGCGCCGGCACGCCGACCTGGCGGGCCAGCAGGATGTGCTCGCGGGTCTGCGGCATCGGGCCGTCGGCGGCGGACACGACCAGGATCGCGCCGTCCATCTGCGCGGCGCCGGTGATCATGTTCTTGACGTAGTCGGCATGCCCGGGGCAGTCGACATGCGCGTAGTGCCGCTTGTCGGTCTCGTATTCGACGTGGGCGGTCGCGATGGTGATGCCGCGCGCCTTTTCCTCCGGCGCCTTGTCGATCTGATCGTACGCCGTGTATTTCGCTTGGCCTTTTTCCGCCAATACCTTGGTGATCGCCGCGGTCAACGACGTCTTGCCGTGATCGACGTGCCCGATCGTACCGATATTGCAATGCGGTTTGTTGCGGTTAAATTTTTCCTTGGCCATGAGATTCTCCGTTCCGGGTCTTCTGTATTCCTGTGAATATTCGTCAGGCGAACTTCGCCTGAACCTCTTCGGCGATGGCTTTCGGCACTTCGGCGTAGTGGTCGAACTGCATCGTGAACGTGGCGCGCCCCTGTGACATGGAGCGCAGGTTGTTGACGTAGGAGAACATGTTGGCGAGCGGCACCATCGCCGAGATGACGTTGGCGTTGCCGCGCATGTCCTGGCCCTGAATCTGGCCGCGGCGCGAATTGAGATCGCCGATGACCGAGCCGGTATAGTCCTCCGGCGTCACCACCTCGACCTTCATGATCGGCTCGAGCAGCACCGGGCCGCCCTTGTGCAGCGCCTGGCGCAACGCCGTGCGCGCGGCGATTTCGAAGGCCATGGCCGACGAGTCGACCTCGTGCGAGGCGCCATCGACCAGTGAGACCTTGAGATCGACCACCGGGAAGCCGGCGAGCACGCCGGAGCTCATCACGCCCTCGAGACCCTTCTCGACCGCCGGGATGAACTCCTTCGGCACCGAGCCGCCGACGACCTCGTTCTCGAACTCGAAACCGGAGCCGGGCGCGCCCGGCTCGGCGACGATCTTGACCCGCGCATATTGGCCGTGACCGCCGGTCTGCTTCTTGTGGGTATAGTCCTCGACGGCCTGGCGCGTGATCTTCTCGCGATAAGCCACCTGCGGGGCGCCGATATTGGCGTCGACCTTGTAGGTGCGCTTGAGGATGTCGACCTTGATGTCGAGGTGCAGTTCGCCCATGCCCTTGATGATGGTCTGGCCGGACTCCTGGTCGGTATGCACGCGGAACGACGGATCCTCGGCGACGAGCTTGGCGAGCGCGACGCCGAGCTTCTCCTGATCGGCCTTCGATTTCGGCTCGATGGCGATCTCGATGACCGGATCGGGGAAATCCATCTTTTCCAGGATCACCGGCTTCTGCGGATCGCACAGCGTGTCGCCGGTGCGAACCTCCTTGAGGCCGGCCAGCGCCACGATGTCGCCGGCGAAAGCTTCCTTGATGTCCTCGCGATTGTTGGCATGCATCAACAGCATGCGGCCGACCCGTTCCTTGCGGTCCTTGGTCGAATTGATGACGCCGGTGCTGCTTTCGAGCTTGCCCGAATAGATGCGGCAGAACGTAATGGTGCCGACGAACGGATCGTCCATGATCTTGAACGCCAGCAGCGCCATCGGCTCGGAATCCGACGGCAGGCGCACCACCTCGTTGCCTTTGAGGTCGATGCCCTTGATCGGCGGCACGTCGAGCGGCGACGGCAGATAATCGACCACGGCGTCGAGCAGCGGCTGCACGCCCTTGTTCTTGAACGCCGAGCCGCACAGCACCGGAAAGAACGTGCCGGCGACGGTCGCCTTGCGGATCAGCCGCTTGAGCGTCGCCTCGTCCGGCTCGTTGCCGTCGAGGTAGGCGCTCATCACGTCGTCGTCGAGTTCGACCGCGGCCTCGATCAGCTTCTCGCGATATTCCTTGGCCTGGTCGAGCAGCTCGGGCGGGATTTCGACGTCGTGATATTTGGCGCCGAGCGTCTCCTCGTCCCACACCACGCCGACCATGCGCACCAGGTCGATGATGCCCTTGAAATGGTTCTCGGCGCCGATCGGCAGCTGGACCGCCACCGGCCTGGCGCCGAGACGGTCGACGATGTCCTTGAGGCACTGGAAATAATCCGCGCCGATCTTGTCCATCTTGTTGCAGAAGACGATGCGCGGGACGTTATAACGGTCGCCCTGGCGCCATACCGTCTCGGTCTGCGGCTCGACGCCCTGGTTGGAATCGAGCACGCACACCGCGCCGTCGAGCACGCGCAAGCTACGCTCCACCTCGATGGTGAAGTCGACGTGGCCGGGCGTGTCGATGATGTTGAGCCGCTTGCCGTTCCACTGCGCGGTGGTCGCGGCCGAGGTGATGGTGATGCCGCGCTCCTGCTCCTGCTCCATCCAATCCATGGTCGCGGCGCCTTCGTGCACCTCGCCCATCTTGTGGCTCTTGCCGGTGTAATAGAGGATCCGCTCGGTCGTGGTGGTCTTGCCGGCATCGATGTGCGCCATGATGCCGAAATTGCGGTAGTCCTCGATCGGATTTGTGCGGGGCATGGGGGTCAGTTCCTTCGCTGTCTCGCCGGCTTCACCAGCGATAGTGCGAGAACGCACGATTGGCTTCCGCCATGCGGTGCGTGTCCTCGCGCTTCTTCACGGCGTTCCCCCTGTTGTTCGATGCGTCGAGCAGTTCCGCGGACAGCCGCTCCGTCATCGTTTTCTCGTTGCGCTCGCGCGCCGCGGAAATGATCCAGCGGATGCCGAGCGCCTGACGCCGCGACGTCCGCACTTCAACCGGCACCTGGTAGGTGGCGCCGCCGACGCGGCGCGACCGCACCTCGATCGACGGCATGACGTTGTCCAGCGCCTGCTGGAATACGGTGACCGGGCTCTGCCGGGTCTTGCCCTCGATCATGTCGAGCGCGCCATAGACGATGTTCTCGGCCACCGACTTCTTGCCGGCGTGCATCACCGAGTTCATGAATTTCGTGACCACGACGTTGCCGAATTTCGGGTCCGGCAGGATCTCGCGCTTCTCTGCCCTATGGCGACGGGACATCTCGTTATTTCCTTGTCTCGCGTTCCTTAAGACGCAAAACGACCCATACCTGGGTCGTTATTGGGCTCGTTACTTGGGTCGCTTGGCGCCGTACTTCGAACGCCGCTGCTTGCGGTTTTTCACGCCTTGGGTGTCGAGCACGCCGCGCAGGATGTGATAGCGCACGCCCGGCAGGTCTTTGACGCGGCCGCCGCGGATCATCACCACCGAGTGCTCCTGGAGGTTATGGCCCTCGCCCGGAATGTAGCCGATCACCTCGAAGCCGTTGGTCAGCCGCACCTTGGCGACTTTGCGCAAAGCCGAGTTCGGCTTCTTCGGCGTCGTGGTGTAGACGCGCGTGCAGACGCCGCGCTTCTGCGGGCTCTGCTGCAAAGCCGGAACCTTCTTCTTGGCGTGCTGCGTCACCCGCGGCTTGCGAATGAGCTGGTTGATGGTCGGCATCCGTTTTCCTTCTCGCGGCGAGGCTCGCGCCCCCCGCAAATCTTCATTCGCCGGGCTCACGCCCTTATTCCGGCGCGAATCCAATCGCGCAAAACCAAATCGCGCCATCCGCTTCCCGATGCGGAAGGGCGCTTGGTCTTAGCAGAGGACCGCGATCAACCGCGGTCATGCCCCGATGATCTGACTTCCGAAGCCAGAGGCAGCGTTTGAGCTTCCTTCGTCGAGGCGTCGCGCCGCGTCTCGTTGACCCGGTGAAGGGTGAGCCAAGAAAGCAACTACTTTCAATAGCTTATACGAAGACCCAGCAAGCCGTTCCGACTGGCGAAGCTCACCGCCTGCCGCAAAGTGGGCGGTATGTATCGGCGCTACCGTCCTAAGTCAAGCCGATATGGCTATGAAAGTGCGATGGCGCAAGCATATCTGCGCTATTTGCCGGCGCACGATCAGCCCGGCTCCATGCCCTTGGCGCGGATGATGCGCGCCACCTCGGATGTCGCCATGAAACGGAGCAGCGCAGGCGCTGCGCCGCTTTGTTGGGCAGCGGCGGAAAGGCCCGCGGCGTAAACGATGATGTTCTGCAGTTCGCTCGGCAGCGGACCGACCAGGTCGGCGCCTTTGACGGGCAGAATGGCCACGATCTGCTGCATGCCGACTTCCGCCTCGCCTTCGGCGACGAGCTCCGCCACCGGCCGGCTGGTCAGCTTGGTCTTCGGCGCCATTTCCGCGGCAATGCCGAGGCGCTGCAGCAGGTCGGCGATATAGGCGCCGCTCGGCCCGTCGCTGTAGCCGATCGAACGCGCCTGTTTGAGAGTGCGCGTCAAAGCCTCGACCGTGCCGATATCCGGCCGCGGTGCGCCGGCGCGCACCGCGAGGCCGACGGCGGAGCGGGCAATGTCGGTCGGCGTGCCGGCCGCGATCCTGCCGGCGCGGACCAGGGCATCGAGCTCAGGCCGCGGCAACAGCGCGATATCGAACGCCGCGCCGGCTTCGATCTCTTTTTGCAACACCGAGGTCAGGGCGAAGCGGACGTCGACTTTCGCGGCGCTCACCGCTTCGAACAGCGGCACCGCTTCGGTGAGGAGCGAGCGCATCGCGCCGCCGCTGAGGAGTTTGATGGTCGCTGACATTGCCAAGCTCCCGGGGTTTGGCGCGCGAGCCCGGCTTACAAGAAAAGGGCCGCCAACGTGAGGCGGCCCTTCGATTTCGTTCAAATGCCGCCGGCTACTCCGCCGCCGGCAGCGCCGCCAGCTCGGCCGCGGCTTCCGCCTTGAGCGCCGCCTCCTTCTCGCGCTCGGCGAGAATGAGGGCATCGCGCTTGATGGCGACCTCGCGGAGCTTGTTCATCATGGCGCCGGTGCCGGCGGGAATGAGCCGGCCGACGATGACGTTCTCCTTGAGGCCGTCGAGCGTGTCGGCCTTGCCGTTGACCGCCGCCTCGGTGAGCACGCGGGTGGTCTCCTGGAACGACGCCGCCGAGATGAACGAGCGGGTCTGCAGCGAGGCCTTGGTGATGCCGAGCAGCACCGGATGCGCGGTCGCCGGCTTCTTGCCTTCCGCCACGACCCGGGCATTGACCTCGTCGAACTCGAGCTTGTCGACCTGATCGCCCTGGATCAGCTCGGTGTCGGCGGAGTCGGTGATCTCGACCTTCTGCAGCATCTGCCGCACGATCACTTCGATGTGCTTGTCGTTGATCAACACGCCCTGGAGCCGGTAGACCTCCTGGATCTCGTTGACCAGGTAGCCGGCCAGTTCCTCGACGCCCTTGATCGCCAGGATGTCGTGCGGCGCCGGGTTGCCTTCAACGATGAAGTCGCCCTTCTCGATGACGTCGCCGTCCTGCAAGTGGATGTGCTTGCCCTTGGCAACGAGATACTCCTTGATCTCCTCGGTCTTGTCGGTCGGCTCGATGGTGATGCGCCGCTTGTTCTTGTAGTCGCGGCCGAACCGCACCGTGCCGGAGATTTCCGCGATCACGGCGGACTCCTTCGGCCGGCGCGCCTCGAACAGCTCCGCCACCCGCGGCAGACCGCCGGTGATGTCGCGGGTCTTGGCGCTCTCGGTCGGGATACGCGCGATGACGTCGGCCGCGCGAACCAGGCCGCCCGGATCGACCGAGATGATGGCGTCGACCGCCAGCGTGTAGCGGGCGTCGCCGCCGCGGCTGAGCTTGAGGATCTTGCCGTCCTTGTCCTTGATCACCAAGGCCGGGCGCAGGTCCTGCTGGCCGCGGGCGGAGCCCGAGCGCCAATCGATGACCACGCGCTTGGCGATGCCGGTCAACTCGTCGAGCGTCTCGGTCAGCGACTGACCTTCGACCAGGTCCTCGAAACCGATCGTGCCCTCGACCTCGGTGAGGATCGGGCGGGTATACGGATCCCACTCGGCGATGCGCTGGCCGCGCTTGATATGCTCGCCGTCGGACACCTTGAGCCGCGCGCCGTACTGAATACGGTGCACGGCGCGCTCGGTGCCGTCGGGATCGAGCACGGCGACGATCAGGTTGCGGGCCATGGCGATCAGATCGCCGTCCGAATTGCGGGCGACGTTGAGGTTCTTGACCTTGACGGTGCCCTCGAAGTTCGAACTCGACGAACGACTGCTCCGAGATCTGCGCCGCGCCGCCGATGTGGAACGTGCGCATGGTGAGCTGGGTGCCCGGCTCGCCGATCGATTGCGCGGCGATGACGCCGACCGCCTCGCCCATGTTGACCGGCGTGCCGCGGGCGAGATCGCGCCCGTAACACAAGGCGCAGACGCCGTTGCCGGTCTCGCAGGTGAGCACCGAGCGGATCTTGATCTCCTGGACGCCGGCGGTGACCAGCTTGTCGACATGCGGCTCCTCGAGCAGCGTGCCGTTCGGCACCAGCACCTCGTTGCCGGTCGGATCGCGCACGTCCTCGGCCGTGGTGCGGCCGAGGATGCGGCTGGCCAGCGAGGCCACCACCGTGCCGGCATCGATGATGGCGCGCACCTTGATGCCGCGCGTGGTGCCGCAGTCCTCATCGGTGATGATGCAGTCCTGCGCCACGTCGACCAGCCGCCGCGTCAGATAGCCGGAATTGGCGGTCTTGAGCGCGGTGTCGGCCAGACCCTTGCGGGCGCCGTGGGTCGAGTTGAAGTACTCGAGCACCGAGAGGCCTTCCTTGAAGTTGGAGATGATCGGGCTCTCGATGATTTCGCCGGACGGCTTGGCCATCAGGCCGCGCATGCCGGCAAGCTGACGCATCTGCGCCGGCGAGCCGCGCGCGCCGGAATGCGCCATCATGTAGATCGAGTTGACCTGGGCTTCCTGGCCCTTCTCCGTCGCCGGCCGCGACGTCGAGATCTCCTTCATCATCGCCTCGGCGATGGTTTCGGTGCACTTCGACCAGGCGTCGACCACCTTGTTGTACTTCTCGCCCTGGGTGATCAGGCCGTCGTTGTACTGCTGCTCGAATTCCTTGACGAGATCGCGGGTCTTCTCGACGGTCGCGCGTTTGGAGTGCGGCACCACCATGTCGTCCTTGCCGAACGAAATGCCGGCCTTGAAGGCGTGGTGGAAGCCGAGCGCCATGACGCGGTCGCAGAAGATCACGGTCTCCTTCTGACCGCAGTGGCGGTAGACGGTGTCGATCATCGAGGAGATTTCACGCTTCGTCATCAGCTTGTTGACGAGGTCGAACGGCGTTTTGGCGAGCTTCGGCAGCACCGAGCCGAGAATGACGCGGCCCGGCGTGGTGTCGTACCAGCGCGTGATCGGCTTGCCGTCCTCGCCGACGCCTTCCCAGCGGTATTTGATCCGCGAGTGCAGGCTCACGACCTTCTCGTGCAGCGCGAGCTCGATCTCGGCCATGTCGCCGAATATCTTGGGCTTGTCGCCCGCTACGACGTCGCGAATGATCGACAGGTAGTACAGGCCGAGCACGATGTCCTGCGACGGCACGATGATCGGCTGACCATTCGCCGGATGCAGGATGTTGTTGGTCGACATCATCAGGACGCGCGCCTCGAGCTGCGCCTCGAGCGACAGCGGCACGTGAACCGCCATCTGGTCGCCGTCGAAGTCGGCATTGAACGCCGCGCAGACCAGCGGATGCAGCTGGATCGCCTTGCCTTCGATCAGCACCGGCTCGAACGCCTGAATGCCGAGGCGGTGCAGCGTCGGGGCGCGGTTGAGCAGCACCGGATGCTCGCGGATGACCTCGTCGAGGATATCCCAAACCTCCGGCTTCTCCTTCTCGACCAGCTTCTTGGCCTGCTTCACGGTGGTCGACAGGCCCTTGGCGTCGAGCCGCGAATAGATGAACGGCTTGAACAGTTCGAGCGCCATCTTCTTCGGCAGGCCGCACTGATGCAGCTTCAGCTCGGGGCCGACCACGATCACCGAACGGCCCGAATAGTCGACGCGCTTGCCGAGCAGGTTCTGCCGGAAGCGGCCCTGCTTGCCCTTGAGCATGTCGGCGAGCGACTTCAACGGCCGCTTGTTGGCGCCGGTGATGACGCGGCCGCGGCGGCCGTTATCGAACAGCGCGTCGACCGCCTCCTGCAGCATCCGCTTTTCGTTGCGGATGATGATGTCGGGGGCGCGCAGCTCGATGAGCCGCTTGAGGCGGTTGTTGCGGTTGATGACGCGCCGATACAGGTCGTTGAGGTCGGAGGTGGCGAAACGTCCGCCGTCGAGCGGCACCAGCGGGCGCAGGTCCGGCGGAATCACCGGCACATGCGTCAGGATCATCCATTCCGGCTTGTTGCTGGACTGGGTGAACGCCTCGATCAGCTTGAGCCGCTTGGCGAGCTTCTTCGGCTTGAGCTCGGAGGTCAATTCGGCGATCTCGACGCGCAGGTCGGCCGCCATCTTCTCCAGGTCGAGCGCCTTGAGCATTTCGCGGATCGCTTCGGCGCCGATCATGGCGGTGAAGCTGTCGGCGCCGAACTGGTCCTGCGCCTTGACGTACTCGTCCTCGGACAGCAGCTGGCGGTCCTTGAGCGGCGTCAGTCCCGGCTCGAGCACGACGTAGTACTCGAAGTACAGGATGCGCTCGAGATCCTTGAGCGTCATGTCGAGCAACAGACCGATGCGGCTCGGCAGCGACTTGAGAAACCAGATATGCGCCACCGGCGCGGCCAGCTCGATATGGCCCATGCGCTCGCGGCGCACGCGCGACAGCGTCACCTCGACCGAGCACTTCTCGCAGATGATGCCCTTGTACTTCATGCGCTTGTACTTGCCGCACAAGCACTCGTAGTCCTTGATCGGCCCGAAGATGCGCGCGCAGAACAGGCCGTCGCGCTCGGGCTTGAAGGTGCGGTAGTTGATGGTCTCGGGCTTTTTGATCTCGCCGTACGACCAGGACAGAATCTTGTCAGGGCTCGCGATCGAAATCCGGATCTGGTCGAAGACCTGAGCCGGCACCTGCGGGCTGAAAAGATTCATCAATTCTTGGTTCATCGCGTTCTCCGCTTGCCGACCGTGTCAGCCGATATCGTCACTATTCTTCCACCTCACCTGTCATGCCCCGCGAAGGCGGGGCACCCAGTAATCGCCGCCGCTTGCGGGTTACTGGATCGCCCGCCTACGCGGGCGATGACAACTGAGAGAGCCGCGCCTCGCCGCTCTCCGTGTCTCACTCCGCCGCCTCGGCGACGCCGTCGCCGCGCTGCTGCTTGGAATTGTGCAGGTCGACGTTGAGGCCGAGCGAGCGCATTTCCTTGACCAGCACGTTGAAGCTTTCCGGGATGCCGGCTTCGAACGTGTCGTCGCCGCGCACGATCGCCTCGTACACCTTGGTGCGGCCGGCGACGTCGTCGGACTTCACCGTCAGCATTTCCTGCAGCGTGTAGGCGGCGCCGTAGGCTTCGAGCGCCCACACCTCCATTTCGCCGAAACGCTGGCCGCCGAACTGCGCCTTGCCGCCCAGCGGCTGCTGGGTGACCAGGCTGTAGGGGCCGATCGACCGGGCATGGATCTTGTCGTCCACCAGGTGATGCAGCTTGAGCATGTAGATGTGGCCGACGGTCACCTTGCGGTCGAAGGTATCGCCGGTGCGGCCGTCGAACAGCGTTACCTGCCCGGAATGGTCGAGGCCGGCGAGATCGAGCATGTGCTCGATGTCGGCCTCTTTGGCGCCGTCGAACACCGGCGTCGAGATCGGCACGCCGTGACGCAGGTTGGTGCCGAGCTCGATGAGGCCCTTCTCGTCGAGCGACTTGATGGTCTCGTCCTCGCCGTAGATCTTGCGCAGCAATTCCTTGAGCGGCTTGGGGTCGCGCTTGCCATGGTAGGTATCCACGGCATTGCCGATCTTGATGCCGAGGCCGGCGCAGGCCCAGCCCAGATGGGTCTCGAGGATCTGCCCGACATTCATGCGGCTCGGCACGCCGAGCGGATTGAGCACGATGTCGACCGAGGTGCCGTCGGCGAGGAACGGCATGTCCTCGATCGGCACGATCTTCGACACCACGCCCTTGTTGCCGTGGCGGCCGGCCATCTTGTCGCCGGGCTGGATCTTGCGCTTCACCGCGACGAAGACCTTGACCATCTTCATCACGCCGGGCGGCAACTCGTCGCCGCGCTGCAGTTTTTCGACCTTGTCGAGGAAGCGCTGTTCGAGCCGCTTCTTCGATTCGTCGTACTGCTTCCGGATGGCCTCGATCTCCGCCATGATCTTGTCGTTGGGCGAAGCGAACAGCCACCATTGCGAGCGCGGATACTCGTCGAGCACCGCGCGGGTGATCTTGGTGTCCTTCTTGAAGCCCTTCGGACCGGCGATGCCCTGCCGGCCTTCGAGCAGCTCGGCGAGGCGGCCGTAGACGTTGCGGTCGAGGATGGCCTGCTCGTCGTCGCGGTCCTTGGCGAGGCGCTCGATCTCCTCGCGCTCGATGGCGAGCGCGCGCTCGTCCTTCTCGACGCCGTGGCGGTTGAACACCCGCACTTCGACGATGGTGCCCTGCACGCCGGGCGGCACCCGCAGCGAGGTGTCGCGCACGTCGGAGGCCTTCTCGCCGAAGATGGCGCGCAGGAGCTTTTCCTCCGGCGTCATCGGGCTTTCGCCCTTCGGCGTGATCTTGCCGACCAGGATGTCGCCGGCGCGCACCTCGGCGCCGATATAGACGATGCCGGCCTCGTCGAGATTCTTCAGCGTCTCTTCCGAGACGTTGGGAATGTCGCGGGTGATCTCCTCGGGGCCGAGCTTGGTGTCGCGCGCCATCACCTCGAATTCCTCGATATGGATCGAAGTGAAGACGTCGTCCTTGACGATCCGCTCCGACAGCAGGATCGAATCCTCGAAGTTGTAGCCGTTCCACGGCATGAACGCGACCAGCGCGTTCCGCCCGAGCGCCAGTTCGCCGAGATCGGTCGACGGACCGTCGGCGATGATGTCGCCCTTCTTGACCTGATCGCCCACCTTCACCAGCGGCCGCTGGTTGATGCAGGTGTTCTGGTTGGAGCGCTGGAACTTCATCAGCCGGTAGATGTCGACGCCCGGCTTGGTCGGATCCGGCTCGTCGGTGGCGCGGATGACGATACGGGTGGCGTCGACCTGATCGACCATGCCGGTCCGGCGCGCGGCAATGGCCGCGCCGGAATCGCGGGCGACCACGCCTTCCATACCGGTGCCGACGAACGGCGCCTCGGCGCGAACCAGCGGCACCGCCTGGCGCTGCATGTTGGAGCCCATCAGCGCGCGGTTGGCGTCGTCGTTCTCAAGGAACGGGATCAGCGCCGCGGCAACCGACACGAGCTGCTTCGGCGACACGTCCATGAAGTCGACCTTGTCCGGCGGGATGAGCTGGACGTCGCCGGAATGGCGCACCACGACGAGATCGTCGGTGAAGCGGCCCTTGCCGTCGATCACGGAGTTGGCCTGGGCCACGGTGTAGCGGCCCTCCTCCATCGCCGAGAGGTAGATCACCTCGTCGGTGACGCGGCCGTCCTTCACCTTGCGATACGGCGTCTCGACGAAGCCGTATTTGTTGACCCGCGCATAGGTCGCCAGCGAATTGATCAGGCCGATATTCGGGCCTTCCGGCGTCTCGATCGGACAGATGCGGCCGTAATGGGTCGGATGCACGTCGCGCACCTCGAAGCCGGCGCGCTCGCGGGTAAGGCCGCCCGGGCCAAGCGCCGAAAGCCGCCGCTTGTGGGTGATCTCCGACAGCGGGTTGGTCTGATCCATGAACTGCGACAGCTGCGACGAGCCGAAGAACTCGCGCACCGCGGCCGCCGCCGGCTTGGCGTTGATCAGGTCCTGCGGCATCACCGTATCGATGTCGACCGACGACATCCGCTCCTTGATGGCGCGCTCCATGCGCAAGAGCCCGATGCGGTACTGATTTTCCATCAGCTCGCCGACCGAGCGGACGCGCCGGTTGCCGAGATGGTCGATGTCGTCGATTTCGCCCTTGCCGTCGCGCAGGTCGACCAGCGTGCGGATCACCGCGATGATGTCGTCCTTGCGCAGGACGCGCACGGTGTCCTCGGCGGTCAGATCGAGCCGCATGTTCATCTTGACGCGGCCGACCGCGGACAGGTCGTAGCGCTCCGGATCGAAGAACAGCGACTGGAACATGTTCTGCGCGGTGTCGACGGTCGGCGGCTCGCCGGGACGCATGACGCGGTAGATGTCGAACAGCGCATCCTCGCGCGTCATGTTCTTGTCGATGGTAAGGGTATTGCGGATGTAGGCGCCGACATTGACGTGGTCGATGTTGAGAAGCGGCAGCTCCTTGTAGCCCTGCTCATTGAGGAGCTTGAGATTCTTCTCGGTGATCTCCTCGCCGGCTTCGACGTAGATCTCGCCGGTCTTGGGATTGACGAGGTCCTCGGCGATGTAATGGCCGATCAATTCCTCGTCGGTCATCCGCAGCGCCTTGAGGCCCTTCTCGGCGAGTTGCCGGGCCTGGCGCACCGTGAGCTTCTTGCCGGCCTCGAGCACCACCTTGCCGGTGTCGGCGTCGACCAGGTCATTGATGGCCTTGTAGCCGCGCAGCCGGTTGGCATCGAACGGCACGCGCCAGCCGTCCTTGGTGCGCTTGTAGATCACCTGCTTGTAGAAGGTGTTGAGAATCTCCTCGCCGGACATGCCGAGCGCATAGAGCAGCGACGTCACCGGGATCTTCCGGCGCCGGTCGACGCGCGCATGAACGATGTCCTTGGCGTCGAACTCGATGTCGAGCCAGGAGCCGCGATACGGAATGATGCGGGCGGCGAACAGCAGCTTGCCCGAGGAATGGGTCTTGCCCTTGTCGTGATCGAAGAACACGCCGGGCGAGCGATGCATCTGCGAGACGATGACGCGCTCGGTGCCGTTGACGACGAAGGTGCCGTTGTTGGTCATGAGCGGAATGTCGCCCATGTAGACATCCTGCTCCTTGATGTCCTTCACCGACTTGGCGCCGGTCTCTTCGTCGATATCGAACACGATCAGGCGCAGCGTCACCTTGAGCGGCGCCGCGTAGGTCATGCCGCGCTGGCGGCACTCGTCGACGTCGTATTTCGGCGGCTCGAATTCGTATTTGACGAATTCGAGCATCGAGGTGTTGGAAAAATCCGAAATCGGGAATACCGACTTGAACACGGCCTGCAGGCCCTCGTTCGGCCGGCCGCCCTGCGGCTCCGCCACCAGCAGGAATTGGTCGTAGGATGCCTTCTGAACCTCAATGAGGTTCGGCATCTCCGCGACTTCCTCGATTTTTCCGAAAAACTTGCGAACGCGCTTCCGACCGATAAACGTCTGCGCCATCATGTCCTCTCGCTCAATCGAACCATCGGGCCTGAACCCAACGGCTCCGCCAATGGGCTCACACCTTCACGCTCGGACCCATGGGCCGGCGAGGCATCGCCGCCCTTGCGTCCGAGGCACCGAGGCGATCAAGACGACTCTCCGAAAGGCCGCCATCCATCGCGACCGTCCGGACAGGCGTCATTCGCCCTATTTTTGCGCCGATTCGGCCGATTTCGCCGAATCACCTCGCCACACTCGCCGCTACGCGGCGATTTTGGTAACTCCAGGGCCCGGCCGCTGAAATCACAGGAATTTCTGTAGGTCCCGGTTCCTCCGTTGACCCGGGCCGCATTCTACCCGTCATGTGGCCGGGCTTGACCCGGCAGCCGCGTCTTTGACGTCGAGGATCCGCTCGCTCCGCTCGCGAGGGGATTTGACAGAAATAGGCATTCGCCTACTTCAACTCAACCTTCGCCCCAGCTTTTTCCAATTGCACCTTGATCTTGGCGGCTTCGTCCTTGTTGACGCCTTCCTTGACCGGCTTGGGCGCGCCCTCGACCAGGTCCTTGGCTTCCTTCAGCCCGAGGCCGGTGATGGCGCGGACTTCCTTGATGACCTCGATCTTCTTCTCACCGATGGCGGCGAGGACCACCGTGAATTCGGTCTTCTCCTCGGCCGCGGGCGCCGCCGCAGCGGCGGGACCGGCGGCGACCGCAACGGCGGCGGCGGCGGAAACGCCCCACTTCTCTTCAAGCAGTTTGGCAAGTTCGGCGGCCTCCAGCACGGTGAGGCCGGAAAGGTCGTCCACGATTTTCTGCAGATCAGCCATGACTTTGTCCTTCGGTTCTAACCTTGGCGATGATGTTTAGGCAGCCGCCGCGCTCTTCGCCGTTCTTGGCGGCGTAGGCCTGGACCACGCGAGCGACCTTGGTGGCGGGAGCGGTGACCACCTGCGCGATCTTGGTCGCCGGCGCCTGGATGAGGCCGACGATCTTGGCCCGGAGCTCGTCGAGCGAGGGCAAGGCGGCAAGCGCCTTGACCCCGTTCGGATCGAGCGCGGTCTTGCCCATCGCTCCGCCGATGATGACGAACCGTTCGTTCGTCTTGGCGAAGTCGACGGCGACCTTCGGCGCCGCCACCGGATCGCCCGAGAAGGCGATCAGGGTCGGCCCCTTGAGCAGCGACGCGATCGAGGCGACGTCGCTGCCTTCAAGAGCGATCTTGGCGAGGCGGTTTTTCGCGACCTTCACGGTCGCGCCAGCCTGCTTCATCTGCCGACGCAGAATTTGCATCTGGGCGACCGTGAGGCCGGAATAATGAGCAACGACGACGACCTTGGTGGTCTTGAAGACCTCGCCAAGGGCCGCGATCAGCTCGCTCTTTGCCGCGCGATCCACCAGCTCTCTCCGGTTGGCGGTCCGAACTGAGGGCCGCCGGGTTGATGCCTTGCCATCCCGCCCGACGCGGCTCCGTTGCCGGACCATCGGCAGGTACGACGTTTACACCCTGCCCCCCGGCCACGCTTTCGCTGACCCGGCCATCGAGGTTCAGAACCGAAGGGCAATCCCTGCCCTTGTCTTCACCCGTCTATGCTGGCTCCTCTTTGGAGGCTCGAATTAAGCCGTTGCCGGCGCCTGCAGTCTCGGACAGGATCACGCTCGACAAATGCCACTAAGTTCCACTGGCTCTTAGGAAATCCATGGAGGATAGACGCTAAGAGCAGTCTCGCTTTTTTGGTTTTTGAGAAGCGCGCAAAGGCGCGCCGACAAACCGGGCCGGCACGCCCATGGCGTCTATTTAGCGCCCCAGCCGGCTTTGCCAAGTGGATTGGCGGAATTTGCGCCGGCGCTTTGCCGCGGCACGTTAGCGGCTTAGCATCGGCGCCAAAATACCATCGAACGGGAGGCTCGCCATGCCGCACAATACCGATCGCATCCTCACCACCCATGTCGGCAGCCTGATCCGGCCACCGAAGCTGATCGAGTTCTGGCGCGCCATCGAGGACGGCAAGCCCTACGACGAGGCGGCCTTCGAGGCCTGCCTGACCGAATCCGTCGCCGAGGTGGTGCGCCAGCAGGCCGAGACCGGCATCGACGTCGTCAGCGACGGCGAATTCAGCAAAGGCGCCAATTGGGCGTTCTACATTTTCAAGCGGCTCACCGGCATCGCGGTGCGGCCGGCGACGCCGGAAGAACTCAAAGACCCGATGGCCTCGATGGCGGGCGGCCGGGACCGCAAGGCATTTCCCGAATTCTATGCCGAGTACGACGTCGCCAACGGCCTCGGCAAACGGCTCGGCAACCGCGTCGTCGTCAACGGGCCGATCAGCTATTGCGCGACGAGCAGGTCGGGCGCGACATCGCGAATATCAAGGCCGGCATCGCCAAGGCCAAGGACAAGCACCCGGCCTTGGCCGGCTTCCTGCCGGTGGTGGCGCCGGCGAGCGCGCTGCCGGGCGCCAAGATCGAGCACTACAAGGACGAAGAGACCTTTCTGTTCGCGCTCGCCGACGCGCTGCACCAGGAATACCAGGCCGTCGTCGATGCCGGCCTCTACGTGCAGATCGACGACGCTTTCCTGCCCTACATGCACGAGCGCATGGTGCCGCCGATGTCGAACGCCGATTATCGGCGCTGGGCGCAGATGCGCGTCGACGCGCTCAATCACGCGCTCAACGGCATCCCCGAGGAGCGCTCGCGCTATCACATCTGCTGGGGTAGCTGGAACGGACCGCATGCCTTCGACGTGCCGCTCAAGGACATCATCGATCTCGTGCTTCAGGTCCGCGTCGGCCACTACTCGTTCGAGGCCGCCAATCCGCGCCATGCCCACGAGTGGCGGGTTTGGGAGACCGCGAAACTGCCGCCCGGCAAAATCCTGATCCCGGGCGTGATCAGCCACGCCACCAACATCGTCGAGCATCCCGAACTGGTCGCCGAGCGCATCGTGCGGCTCGCCAAGATCGTCGGCCGCGAGAACGTCATGGGCGGCACCGACTGCGGCTTCGCGCAAAGCCCGTTCGCGCGCCGCGTCCATCCGACCATCATGTGGGCGAAGCTGAAATCGCTGGCCGAAGGCGCGCGGATCGCCACGCAGGCGCTGTGGGGCAAGCGCGCGGCGGCGTGACAGGCCGGCGTAAAGCCGCGTGCCGCTTTCCAGAGGCCGAGGTATCAGAGGGATGCCGGACCGGGATCAGCGGCAAACGTCGACAGTCGCTCGGCTAGCAGTGCGTCTGCGGACTCCGGGAACAGGCTCGCCGGCTCGACCTTCACGCCGGGACCCATGGTCGAAGAGATCGCCACGCGGTTGATGTAGTGACCCTTGGCGCCCGCCGGCCGCGACTTCTGCACGGCATCGGCGAAGGCGCGGATGTTTTCGACGAGTTTTTCCTGCGCTGAAGGATGCCTTGCCGACGCCGGCCTGCACGATGCCGGCCTTCTCGACGCGGAACTCCACCGAGCCGCCTTTGGCGCCTTTGACCGCGGTGGTGACGTCCATGGTCACCGTGCCGACCTTCGGGTTCGGCATCAGGCCGCGCGGGCCCAGCACCTTGCCGAGGCGGCCTACCAGCGCCCATCAGGTCCGGCGTGGCGACGACGCGACGAAATCGATCGCGGCACCTTGCATCTTCTCGACCAGGTCCTCGGCGCCGACGATATCGGCGCCGGCGGCTTTGGCCTCGTCGGCTTTGTCGCCGCGCGCGAAGACCGCGACGCGACCCTCCTGCCGGTGCCGTTCGGCAGCTGGACAATGCCGCGCACCGCCTGATCGGAATGCCACGGATCGACGCCGAGATTATCCCCGACCTCGATCGTCTCGTCGAACTTGGCCTTGGCGCGCGTCCTTGACGATCTTCACCGCGTCTTGAAGCGGGTAGGTCTTCTCGCGATCGACGCCTTCGCGCGCCTTGAATCTTGCGAATTTGCCGACTTAGGACTCCACCACTCGACCCCCATCGAGCGGGCCGAGCCGATCATCATGCGCATGGGCCTCGATTCGTTCGCAGTTGAAGTCCTGCATCTTCTGCTCCGCGATCTCGCGCACCTGCGCTTTCGTCACCGTGCCGGCGATATCGCGTCCCGGCGTTTTCGAGCCCCCCTCGATCTTCGCCGCCTTCTTGATGAAATGCGTCACCGGCGGGATGCTTGCAGTCTCGAAGGTGAATCTACGGTCCGCATAGACGGTGATGGTGACCGGGATCGGCGTGCCTTCTCCCTGCCCCTGCGTCTTGGCGTTGAACGCCTTGCAGAACTCCATGATGTTGAGGCCGCGCTGGCCGAGCGCAGGGCCGATCGGCGGCGACGGATTGGCCGCCCCCGCGGGCACCTGCAACTTGATATATCCTGTTACTTTCTTCGCCATTCTCTGCTCCTGTTAGTGGTACGGGTCTGGACGGCTGGCGACCGCCTTCACCTCCCACGTGACACTTCACGATCGTTACTTAATCGTACGATCAACCGAATCCCCGGCTCGCCGAAACCACCAAGTCGTGCCCCGGACGTGCTTTAGGCCGAGATGGCGGCTCGCTTCGATCTGTTCGAGAGCGCGGGTGACGCCCTCCCATACACCGTAGTCATGCCAAATGACCATCCCGACCTCGACCGGATCTACGTCTCCGGCGACACGATCCACCAGCTGCTGTTCGAGATCCCGGCGGGCGGGCAGTTCACCCACTCGGCCGACTACCGGACGGTGTTCGGCGCCGACGAGGTGCTGTACGCGGTAGACGGCACCGTGGCGGTGCGAACCCGCAGACGGGCCAGCTGGTCCGGATCGGCCGCGGCGAGGCCGTGTTCTTCGGCCCGGACACCTGGCACCACGCGTTCAACTGGGGCGCCGGGCCCGCACGGGTGCTCGAGTTCTTCGCGCCGCCGCCGGCCACCGGGACCTCCGGTGCTTACGCGCGGCAGCAGCCGCTGCTGGCGAGCAGCAGCTACGCCGGCGACGCCGGGCCCGCCCTGGCCGTTCCCGCCGCTCCGCCGGACGCGGCCCTGGCTGGCTGGGGCCAGCCCCCGGCCCGGACGGCTCACGGTCATCCGGCCGCAGGATCACGTCTGGCGGCTGGACGGGGACCTCGCGCCCGTACTGACCGGGATCATCGCCAGCACGCCGCGGCTACGGTCGCGCGGTGCGAGGTGCGCGGCACCGGCTGGAGCGGCTGGCCTCCCGCCCGGCCGGCGATACCGGCGGATACGTGCTGGCGGGCAGCCTGCTGCTGCAGCTCGGCGGCAGGGCGTGGCACGAGCTCGGTCCCGGCGACGGCTTCTACCTGCCCGGCGGCGAGCGCTACCAGGTGGCCAGCGCGGCCGGCGGCATCACCAGCTACCTGACCGGGTCCGCGCCGCCGCCCGCCCTGGCTCCGGCCGGCCAGGACTCCGGCGACAGCCAGGGCTCCGCTCGCGGCCAGGATTCCGGCGGCGGGGGCGGCCATGTTCGCTGACCTGAATCTGGCCGACATCGACCGGCGCGACGGTGACGCCGCGATCGGCGTGGACGTGGGCGGCACCAAGACCGCGCTCGGGCTGATCGACGCGAGCTCGCTCAGCCTGCTCGCCACCCGGGTGATCCCGACCGGCCGCGACCGCGGCGGCGAGGCGGTGCTGCGCGACGTCAGGGCGCACGCGGCCGCGCTTGCCGCCGAGGCCGCCCGGCTGGGCCGCCGCGCCACCGGGCTGGGCGTGGCGGTACCCGAGATCGTGAGCCTGGCCGGGCACATCACCTCCAGCGCGGTGATCCCGCGCTGGAACCAGCTGCCGGTGGCGGCGGTGCTCAGCGAGATCGCGCCGGCGGTGGTGGAGGCGGACGTGCGCGCGGCGGCGTTCGCCGAGGCCTCGCTCGGCGCAGGCCGCGACTACCACTACCACCTCTTCCTGACGGTCGGCACCGGGATCAGCTACTGCGCCGTGGGGGCGGGCCGCCCGTTCGCCGGAGCGCACGGCGGCGCGCTGAACATCGGCACGTCCGCGCTGGCCCCGCTGGCCGCGGGCCAGGGCGGCCCGGCGGGGCCTGACGGCCCGGGCCCGGACGCGTTCGTGCTGGAGCAGACCGCCTCCGGCAGCGCCCTGGTCCGGCGGTATGCCGCCGGCGGCGGGACCGCGCAGCGGGCCGAGGACGTGCTGGCCGCCGCGCGCGGCGGCTACCTGGTGGCCGCCGAGCCGGTCGAGACGGGCGCGAAGGCGCTCGGCATCGGATCGCGCTCCTGATCGGCCTGCTCGACCCCGAGGCGCTGATCGTGGGCGGCGGGCTCGGCTCCGCGGACACCGAGTACGGGACGTCGGCCCGGGACTGGGCCCGGCAGTTCGTGCACCAGCACGCCGCGCACACCGTGCTGACCCGCAGCCAGCTGGGGCCGGACGCGGGTGCATGGCGCCGGGCTGGCGGGCCGGCTGGCCGGCCGCCGGCGGCAGCACAGCGAGCCGCGAGGGCAGTCCAGCTGCGACAAGAGGAAGTGATCCGGGTGGTAGACATAACGCAGCATCCCCAGGCGGATGCGCCAGGGAGCGACGCCCACGGCTGGCGACACGGCTGGGCGCACTCGGCGTCGTTGCCACTGCGGCGCTCGCCGCGCGCTCGTCGGGCGGATCGGGTAGTGCGGCAGCGGCCGGGAGCAGCAAGCCGCGATGCCGCCCGCACCGTCAGCCGCACGCTGAACGAGTGGAACTGGGACATCCTGGGCGATGACCCGGGTCAGCACGCGGTCATCCCGGTCCTGGTCAAGACCACGATCAGCCGCATCCCAAGCTGCAGGTGGTCAACACCTCGATGAGCCGTCGCAGCAGAACGACAAGCTGCCGTTGGCCTTCGCGTCGGGCGGCAAGCCCCGGAGATCAGCCAGACGACGAAGGACTGCAGAACCAGGGCCGCTTGCCACGACGACCAGCTGATGCCGCTGCAGCCGTACAATAAGCTGACGGCTGGTTCGCCAAGGTCGGCCCGCTGCCGCTGCAGTACGCTCGCTCCGTCCAGCGGGAAGACGTTCGGCTCCGGAAGCGCCACGGGGTACCCGAGACCGGGACGGTCGTCGGCATCTTCTAGAACCGCGCGATGCTCGCGTCGGTCGGCGGCAAGCCACCGACCACGTGGTCGGCCTTCACCGCTGACCTGGCGCTGCTGCACAAGGCCGGGAAGACCGCCATCTCCTACGCCGGCGGCCAGCCGACCGCCTACCAGCCGGTACACGTGCTGTACACGATCGCGAACCACTACGTGTCGGCCGCGGCCCAGAACGCGTTCGTGTTCCACAAGGGCACCGCCCCGTCGGTCAGCACGCCGGGCTGGGTGCAGGCCGCGAGCACGTTCGCCGCGTGGACGAAGGCCGGTTACTTCCGGCCGGCGATCAGGGCCTGTCCGACGTGCAGGCGCTCAACGTGTTCGACCAGGGCAAGGCCGGATTCTTCATCGAGGGAACTGGTACTCCGGCTCGGTGCAGAGCGCGCTCGGCAGCAGGGCCGGGTTCTGGGTGCCGCCGGTCGTGACCGGCGGGCCGGGCGAAGGCTGGTCGATCCCGGCCAGCGCGCGGAACCCGAACGCGGGCGCCGCGCTGATCAACGTGCTGCTCAGCCCCACCATCCAGGACGCGCTGCTGCGCAACGGCGACATCCCGGTGGTCACCCCCAGCGCCAAGGCGCTGGCCGGCGCGACACCGCTGCTGCGGTCCGCGGCCGCCGGGTGGTCGTCCTCGGTGCACAGCGGCAACCTGGTGCCCTACCTGGACTACGCGACCCCCAACTTCCTCAACCAGGAGATGGCCGGGATCCAGCAGCTGCAGGCGGGGCAGATATCGCCGTCCGCGCTGATGTCGTCGCTCCAGTCCGACTACACCTCGTACTGGTCCGGCCAGGGCTAGGCACCGGCGTCCGGCGAAGGGAGACAGCGTGGCAGTGCAGAAGACGGCTGCCGCACCGGCGGGCACGGCCGCCGCAGCACTGGAGCGCGGCCGCGGCGGCCTGCCGCCGCACCGGACCGCCTGGCGCAAGCGGCGGCGCCGGGAACGGCTGACCGGTTACCTGTTCCTCGCGCCCGCCGCGGTTTTCATCGCCGTGCTGATCCTGTACCCGCTCGGCAAGGCCGTGCAGTACTCGCTGCAGCAGTGGGACGGCATCGGCGTGGCCAGGTACGTGGGCTTCTCCAACTACGCGCGGATCCTGACCGATCCGGTCGAGCGCGGCTCGCTGGCCAACCTCGGCATCCTGCTCATCTTCTACTCCCTGATCCCGACCGCGCTGGCCCTGGTGACGGTCAACCTGATGCGGCGCAGCCGCGCTCGCGGCATGGGCTTCTTCCGGGTGGTCTATTTCCTGCCGCAGACCATCGTGACCGTGGTCGTGGCGATCGTGTGGACGTGGCTGCTGGCGCCCGGCGGCACCGGGACCGTCAACGGGCTCGCGCACGCGGTCGGGCTGGGGCACGCCACCGGGACGCCGTGGCTGGGCAGCTTCACCACCGCGCTGCCCGCGGTCGGGTTCATCGCCGCGTGGCTGGACTTCGGGCTGTCCTTCGTGCTGCTGCTGCCCGGCATCCAGCGCATCCCGCCGGAGCTGTACGAGGCGGCGCGGGTTGACGGCGCCGGCCTGGTCCGCGAGTTCGTCAGCATCACGCTGCCGATGCTGCGGCGGGACATCGGCGCGGCCATCACGATCACCGCGGTGGCGGCGCTGCAGAGCTTCACGCTGATCTACCAGGCCACCAACGGCGGTCCCGGCTACGCCACCATGGTGCCCGGCCTGCTGGTCTACCGGGACGCATTCCAGCTCGGCGCCGTCGGCACCGCCAGCGCGCTCGGCATCGCGATGTCCGTCCTGCTGTTCGGCATCACGTTCGGGGTCCGGGCGCTGATCGAGCGGAACGCGACGTGAGCCTCAGCCCGCGCCGGCAGGAGGAACCGTGCTGTCGAGGACTGAGCGCGTGGTCTGCCTGATCATCCTCATCGGGGCGGCCGTCGTCACGCTGTACCCGCTGGTCGTCCTGGCCAGCACCGCGCTGGCACCGGTCAACGGCAGCTCCGGCGGCATCAGCTTCAGCCACGCGCTGTCGTTCAGCGCGTTCAGCTACGCCTGGCAGGCCGGCGGCTCTCCGGCTACATGCGCAACACCGCGATCGTCACCGTCTCGGTGGTGGCGATCTCGGCGGTGATCTCGGTGCTGGCCGGGTACGCGATCGCGCTGGCGAAGCCGCCGGGTGCCCGCTGGGTGCTGTACGCGGCGGTGTTCGGGTTCATGCTGCCGGTCGAGGCGCTGATCGTCCCGTGGTACTACCAGTTCCGTTCGGTCGGCATCATCAACACCTACTGGGCGATGATCCTGCCGCAGGTCGCGCAGTCCATCGCGTGTCTCGCTTTGGGCCCGAGCGCGTTTGGCCTCCGCGCTTGCGGTTCCAGAAAAGAAACGGCTTCGGCTGCTATGCATAGCGTCGAGAGAAGAAGTCGAACTCGGTATGAAGGTGGCGGTACGTCGCGGCGTTCATATGAATACGTCGGCATGGTGATTGAAGTCGAAGATCGAGCACGTCATCGTATGCTGAATGTAGATATGTGCGTCCTGAAGAGGTCGATTATCGAGCACACCGCAATGACGTGGAACCTATAGATGGTTGGGTCTAGGATTTGGTTATGTCAGGATTGGTCGCACGCGTACTCGTAATTCTTTTTGGTCTGTCGTTTGGATGTGGTTTCATTAGCGAGATGATATCGCGGCACCGCAATGCAAAAAACGGCGAAGCGCATACGTACAATGTGGGCCGAACAGCACTCAGTAGAAAGGGCGGCCAGCCCGCAATCTGGGTTAAAAGGCCCCAAGCGCTTTTGCGCCCCCAGGCTTGGGGCTCTGCGCGTCCGTGATTGGCGTAATATCAAAGCCATTTTTTTGCGTAATTCTGCGACGGCGAGCTGTGGCAGGTCGAAGCCGAATGGCCCGACGGCACGATCGAACTGATCGATAAATTCAAAGCCCATTTTGAAGCGCTGCACTGGATAAAAATCGCTCTGCGGCGTGGATCGAGGAGCGTGTCCCGACCAGGCAGGTTGCAGCATACCAATAGAAAAAGGGTGGCTGAAAGCCGCCCGCGATTTCACTACCTGAACAATATGCCAATGGTGATTGCGATGCGTGTTTTTTTGGTGGTCATTGGAATTTTGCCAGCAATCTTGGGCTCGACCTTGTCAGCTCATTCAGATGAGATTCCAAACCTCGATGTGAAGCAGCTGTGCCGCGGAATTGCTAGTCAAGCTACTGATCCGTTGGCCGGAGGTGAACCGACTGTTACATTTGATCGGTGCATGAGTGGCGAGCAAGCCGATCGAGAGGCATTGAAAAAGGTGTGGTCGACATTTTCCGGGGACGATCAGAAGCATTGCACTGCGGAGACCAAAATGGGTGGAGAATCAAGCTACACTGAACTTATAACCTGTCTTGAGATGGCTCTGGCTGTAAGGTCCGAACGAACCAATAGTCAAAATGATGCAACAACAGTCGCGCCGCATCACCTATCTAGGTCGAAAGGACGAACTCACGTCCGCTTTGGCGCAAAACGGTTTCGATCGCGATACAGGCGGTTGTGTCTGGCGACAATTTAAGAGCCGTGATGCCACGCCATTTGGATCAAAATTACGTCGTTAGCCTCCTCCGCAAGGAGATCAAACTGGCTGGCGGCCAGAGTGCCTGGTCACGAAAGACCGGAATTCACCGCAGCACTGTGAACCGTGTTCTAAGGGGGCTATTGCACCCGACCAAGGAAATGATCAACACCCTGAAACTCCGAATAGTTTACGTGCGGTGCGCCGCGCCGCGTTCACGCCGGAGTCTAGCCCAGTTCGCCTGCCTCGTCGGCGCTTGATTGCCGATCAGGCGGCGGGAGGCCGATGCCATCGGCGCAGCCAAGCAGGTTCGGGTCGCCGTCGCCAATGCCAAGCTGGTCACGCCTCAGTTGGGTGGCCGCTAAGGCCCGAGATGTCTTGCCCTTTCTCGCTAGCTAGCTTCGTCCAATGCTTCGCCATTCGGACGAGGAATTTGCGGTCCCCTCATCACTTGTGCGGGTCGCGTACCACTCGTACTGGCGGGCGTGTTCTAAGCATCTGCAATGATGGGTGGGTGACATGCGCTTACTCCAAAATGCCCCCAACGAGTGGACAGAGACTGCAGCACTTCACGCGGCGTGGCCGATCGTAGCCGCGCGATCCAGTTGTTTTGTTGCGACAAGTCTTACCAGCGACCTAGGCAATGACGCCGCATTCAAACGCGAGCGGTAAATCTTTCTATTCTCTGCTAATGTTTTCCCTCTGAGGAGGGTCGCGACCTGTGGATGCGAAAGTCGAATCAGCGAGCGAGACCGGGCCGAAGGCCAGAGTCTTTATCTCCTACTCACGCAAGGACATGGCCTTCGCTGATCGGCTTGAAGCTGCGCTCAAGGCGCGCGGCTTCGAGCCGCTGATCGACCACAGCGAAATTTATGCCTTTGAGGATTGGTGGAAGCGCATCGAGGCGCTGATCGGGCGGGCCGACACTGTCGTTTTCGTCCTCTCGCCCGACGCGGTCGCCTCTGATGTCGCCTCAAGGAGGTTGCGCACGCGGCCTCGCTGAACAAGCGTTTTGCGCCGATTGTCTGCCGGCGGTCGAAGACAGCGTGGTGCCCGAGGCGCTGCGACGGCTGAACTTCATTTTCTTCGATGACCCACATCGCTTTGATGCGAGCGCCGATCAGCTTGCGGAGGCGCTGCAGACCGACATCGGCTGGGTCAGGCAACACACCGAGTTCGGCGAAGCCGCGCACCGCTGGTCGGTAGCTAGTCGCCCCGGGTGGGCTCCTGCTGCGGTCTCCGGTGCTGGAAGAGGCCGAGCGCTGGATCGCGTCACGCCCGCGCGGCGCACCGGAGCCGACAGCGGAAACCCAAGCATTCGTAACGGCGAGCCGACGCGGAACCACCCGGCGTCGCAACGTCCTCACCGGGAGCCTTGCAGCCGGCCTTGTGGTCGCACTCGCGCTTGCTGGCGTGGCCTACTGGCAGCGGAGCATTGCGGTCGAACAGCAGCGAGTAGCGAACGAGCAACGGCAACTCGCTGAGCAGCAACGCAGTCGCGCCGAAGACACACTCGCCGCCGCGACCAAGACGGCCAACAGCTTGGTGTACGACCTGGCGCAGCGGTTCCGTGATACGGTTGGAGTCCCTGCCGCACTGGTCAAAGACATTTTAGACCGGGCGCTCGCACTTCAAAAGCAGCTCATCCAATCCGGGCAGGTGACGGCGGACCTCAGGCGCAGCGAGGCCGCGGCTCTCTTGGAAGTTACAAATTCTCTGCTGGCGATCGGCGACACGGCGGCCGCGCTTGCCGCCGCCCAGCAGGCCAAACAAATCTTGGCAGACCTGCTTGCCCGCAATCCGGAGAGTACCGACTACCAACAGGAACTGTCGGTGGCGTACAGCAGGCTCGGCGGGGCGCACGTGGCGCAGGGCGACCTCGCGGGAGCGCTGAAATCCTACCGCGACAGTCTGGCTATCTTTGACCGGCTAGCGACTTCCGATCCCAGCAACACCACGTGGCAGCGCGAACTGTCGGTGGCGTACAGTATGGTCGGCGACGTGCAGCTGGCGCAGGGCGACATTGCGGCGGCGCTCAAGTCTTACCACGACAGCCTCGCCATCAAAGACCGGTTGGCGAGATCCAATCCCGTCAACACCGGCAGCACGATCTGTCGGTGGCGTACGACAAGGTCGGCGATGCGCAGGTGGCGCAAGGCGACCTTGCGGGGGCGCTGAAGTCCTACCGCGAGGACCTCGCTATTGTTGACCGGCTGGCGAAGGCCCAACCCGACAACGCCGCTTGGCAGCGTAGTCTATCTCTGTCGTACAACAAGATCGGCGACGTGCAGATGGCGCAGCGCGACCTTGCGGGGGCGATGAAATCCTACCGCGAGAGTCTCGCCATCATAGACCGGCTGGCGCAATCTGATCTCAGTAACATCACGTGGCAGCGCGAAATGTCGGTGTCGTACGACAAGGTCGGCGACGCGCAGCTGGCACAGGGTGACTTTGTGGGTGCCCTCAAGTCGTACTCCGCTAGCCTCGCCATCTTGGAGCGGCTGGCGAAAACCGATCCTGGCAATGCCGAATGGCAGAGCGATCTGTCGGTGGCGTACAGCAAGATCGGCGACGTGCGAGTCGCGCAGGGCGACCTTTCGGGGGCGCTAAAATCCTACCGCGAGGACGTCGCCATTGCCGAACGGCTGGCGAAGTCCGATCCCAGCAATACCAGGTGGCAGCGCGAACTGTCGCGTTCGTACATCAAGGTCGGCGACGTGCAGATGGCGCAGCGCGACCTTGCGGGGGCGCTGAAATCCTACCGCGACAGCCTCGCCATTAGAGAGCGGCTGGCGCAATCCGATCCAGGCAACGCCGTCTGGCGGCAAGATCTTGCGGTGACCTACGTCAGGATCGGCGACATGTTGGCAGGGCAAGACGACCCTGCAGGGGCGCTGAAGTCCTACCGCGACGGCCTCGCCATCTTTGACTGGCTGGCGCAGTCCGATCCCGGCAACACCAGCCGGCAGCAAGATCTGTCGGTGACATACGAGAGGATCGGCGGCGTTCAGTTGGCGCAGGGCGACATTACGGGCGCTGTGCAATCCTACCGCGACAGCCTCACCATCAGAGACCGGCTGGCGCAATCTGATCCTAATAACGCCGGCTGGCAGCATGATCTTGCCGCGACCTGCGCGAAATTTGCCGTCGTGTATCGCCGAGCCAATGATGTTGAGAACGCGCTGGCCGCGCTGCGGCAGGCAAAGGCCATTATGATTTAGCTGTTGAAACTTTTGCCGAACAACGCTGACTGGAAGCGCGAGCTGGCTTGGCTCAACGATCAGATCGCGGCTTTGACGAAATAAGCGGTTCACTTGCTTAAATTGAATTCAGCCATGGCCGCGGCGCCGTGATTTCGGTAAGGAAAACCGCGCCGGGATCGAGCCGGCGCCGCTGGCGTTTCGATGTTTTTGGTCACGCTTCAACGAGCGCCGCAGATCACGCACAAGGCGTTCGGTGATGGGGTGATGCCGTCGGCGCCACACTCGTCGCGGTCGCGCTGATAGCCACACATGTTAGATCGCGATCCTCGCCCGAAATGCAGTTCAGGAAAAGGCCGCAGCGTTGCGGATGCGGCCGTTGTCATCTGACTCGCCAACCTGCGACGCCGCCGCTTAGGCCGCATCCTCAGCAGTTTTGTCTTCCTCGCCTTCATTCCAGATACTGGCCACCGTGTCATTCATCGGCGGCTCCGGTAGTCCCGCGAAGGCGCAGACAGCGCGTTCTATCGACCATTATAATCGAGCCGATCACCATGCCGGCGCCCCAGATCAATCGCTTGATGAGCAGGATGTTATCCCGCAGCGATGTGATGAATTTGCTGTCCACATCGTCACAATCACCAAGCTGCCGGTTGGCCAAGTCGACTAGGTCAAAGTCGGCTAGGTCAAAGTCGACTAGGTCATCCCCGTTTTCGACCTCGGCTGTGAATGCCCACGCCTTGATTTTGAACTCCATGTCGCGCACCGGCCGCTGATGAGCCGTCGTAGCAATGGCACTGGGTTCCCCTCCCGTGAAGTCAGTTGGTGCGCGGTTGTGACTTTTTTGCACTAGTTGAGCGTCCAAAATTTCTAGTGTCGTGTTCACTATGCTCTTCGAGAGGGGTGGGCTGACATGAAACAACTTCTGACCTTCGGGGCCGCGGTAGCGTTCGCTATCGCCATGATGAATTTCCCCCAGATAGTGAAAACCCCACTGGGGCTCCCTGTCGTAAAGGGAGGAGCTGCTTTCGCGGCGGATCTCGGTCCGCCGCCGCCCCCGCCGTACGTCGGCAAAGGCAAGGCACCGGTTGTCGGTAAAGGAAAAGCGCCGATCGTAGCCAGGGGATAGTCGGCCAGGACGTGGCTGCGCCGCGCTCCACACCTACGAGTGCGCGGACTGCGGGCCGGTAAAAACTGAAGTTATCTCATTGAAGCCGCCCGCGCGTTCGTCTGACGGCGCATCCGCCGCCATATGCTCCTAAATCGCCACCGGCAGCCGTGCCGGCTGACCGCGATCCTCGCCCGAAATGTAGCTCATGGAAAAAGGCCGCTCCGTTGCCGACGCGGCCCTGGTATCTAATTCGCATACTGCTCACACGGCCTGTTCGGCCGCCCTTTTTATTCGTCGGCGCATGGCTCAATGACGGTGAGGGGCGAGTTTTGTTGGCTTACAAAATATCGGTGATGTGCTCAGGTGAGCCACCTCAATGATAGCCATTCCCAGTACTCCAGATGAAATCCCAAGGGGTATATGTGAAGTACGGACCGCCATACCATGGGTTAAAGCCGACATTCCCTGCAGCCGCGGCCAAGCCAACTCCGGCAGGGGCGTACAGCGGACGACGCCAACCCCAGCCATAGCCAGCACTTGGTCCGGCATAGCGTAAAGCCCGCGGCCCCAGCCCCATCGATTCGCACCCCAACGGCGCGGGCCCCAAGTGTTCCAACAGCGATAGGGTCCACAAACCAAGCGGACGTCTTGAATGTTGCTGGTAAGGTTTTTGCTGGCCACGGTAGCCAGTCCGTTTGCCGGCATGGCCGAAGCCGGCCCGATCAACAGGGCCGAGCCGAGCATGGCGGCGCATGCCAAACTACCTAATTTCCAGATAGCCATAAGCAGTGCTCCAAGTTGCGATGTCGCCCCCGCGGCCGAAGGCTCCCACGGCCGCGTTTAAGGGAAACTGAAGGAGGCCGTTGGCTATTGTCTAAGTTGCAGCCGGGAATTGCGCGCACTTTAGTCGCTGTCACGAGCGATTTATGAGTAAGCCGCTTAGCGGTACGCTGGCCGCATGAAGCATGAGGAGCAAGGCACGGGCGACGCTCGGCAATCTTTACCGCGCGACGCCGTGGCTGTGGCTCCATTGCGAGAAGTGTCAGCACTACGCGCCGTGCGCCGTGCCAGTGATCCGCTGGGGCGCTCAAACGTCGAGCGACAAGCCTACTGCAGGGCGCGCGGTGCACCGTCTGCGGCCACAAGGGCCCGACGATTTAGCATGCGGGATGGGCGGGCGAACATATCGGGTTCATGCCGTTTCCGACTGAGCGCCCTAAATCTCTCGAATAGATGGAAGCGTTCGCTTCTGCACTCAACGTTTCGGTATGCCTCGGCGAAGGCTCATGTCGTTCGAGCATAATTGTATCGAACCAATACTGTGTGTTTTGGCTGTCTGTACAACGCACCTTCAGTCCCTCGACCGCCACACCATCATTATTGAGCCGTCAGGATACTTGCTTAAAACTTCGTCGCCTCGCTTGAACGCCTCAAGGGTCGCCATCGTTATTACTCCTTCCGAGATCGGCTCGTTGAGACTGCACAGAGGCCGTTACCTGATCTATAACGCGACGGCCCGCGTTTCTGGCGAAAGCAGCTTTGAAGTTAATTCGCGGTGTGTCTGACGGTAACCACAAAAGGCCCTCGCGGGCCGCACCAGGAGCACCAGCACTATCCCATGAGCAATCGAAGCGTCCCGAACTTGGAAGAGCGCCTCAAACACGCATCCGAGGCAAAGAAATCAATGTTGGCAAAATTCAAAATGTCGCTCGTCGAGGGGCCGGCCGCTATCGAGAAACGACAGCAGCGCCAAGCCATCGCCGCCGCGAGAGCCGGGCGCGCGGTGCAGCGTGAACAAGCGCGGCAACGCCAAGAGCGCGATCTCGCGGAGCAATCCGAGATTGCAGCGCAAGCAGCAGCTGACGCCGCGCGCGCGGCGGCCGAGCAGGCAATGCGCGACGCGGCCGAACAGGTAGAACGAAATGCGCTGCTTGAGGCTGAACAGAAGGCGGCCCGCGATGCCCGTTACGCGGCACGGAAGGCAGCCAAGAAACAACGGCGGCGGGGCTACGAAGCGCGAAGCCTAGTCCTACGTGGGTTGGCCGGGTAGTGGGTCAGCTTGAATAAGGCTGATAACCAGCCCGCCCTAGGCGACAAGACAATCTGCGCCTATTGTGTTTGCATGGGGCGGGTACTCATTCCGATTTTTTCGGTGCTTTCGGCGGCTACGGTCGCCATCCTTTTCAGATTCAATTAATTGTTTCTGAGTTTCTTGTAATTCTTGAATTATATCGCCGAGTCGGGCATTAGTTCTTTCGAGAACTGCTTGATCGTTTTTTCTATAAACGAGTGCACGCTCGCTTTCTTTTAAAGCTCCGTCCAGCTTTTTTTGCAAAATTCGATTTTCAAGAATTAAAGTATCAATATACTTCTGTGTTTCAGGATCCATAATATTCTCCCAAAAG
>CAVOUR010000004.1:0-697426 GCA_963699665.1 uncultured Alphaproteobacteria bacterium | reverse complement strand
CGGTATCCGCCCGACCTTCGACAAGCTCGCCCTCGATTTCGGCATCTGGGAATACTACTACCCGGACGGCCAGTGCTTTAACACCCCGGCGCTCTGCACCGCGTTCGGCGGCGGCCCCGCCGTCGCGCTGTCGCTGCCGAACGGCAATACCGCGGTGCAGGACGCAAGCTTCCTCGAAGCCTATGGCAAAGCCACCTACACGGTGAACGACAGCTTCAATTTCGGCGGCAGCTTCTGGTACTCGCCGAACGTGCTCGGCACCGGTGCGTGGGGCACCTACTACGCCGGCAATATCACGCTGACCGCTCCGTCGGCCTGGTTCTCCAACGGCTTCGGCATGGGCGTGTCCGCCGACCTCGGTTACTGGGACCTCGGCACCAGCAACGCCTTCTACGCCGTGCCTGCCTTCCCCGCCGGTGTGCCATACACCAGCTATTGGAACTGGGACGCCGGCCTCGACTTCACCTACAAGGCCTTCACGCTCGACCTGCGCTACTACAACTCCAACCTGACCAAGGCCGAGTGCAACGTCTTCACCAGCGATCAGGGCGCCACTTTCTCCTCCAGCAATGTCACGGCGCAAAACCCCGGCGGCCTCGGCTCCAACTGGTGCAGCGCGGCCTTCATCGCCAAGCTGACGTTCGCCACGAACCTCAGCAACATCAAGTAACGCGACGCAACGTCGCGAGTTTATGCGGCCGGTGGCGGAAACGCCGCCGGCCGTTGCCGTTTGGCGCCGGCCCGCGCTCGGTGCCGCGGCAGCCGGCCCCCCCGCGTAAAAATCGTCGCAGCAAGCAGCGGACAATCGCAGATCGGCAGCAGGCTCGCTGTTCGCTCCGCGGCCGACAGAGCCTGCTCGCAACTCACTTCGCGGCCGGCATCGTGGGCTCGCAACTCGCTCCGCAGCCGACACCAGGCTCGCAACTCACTCCGCCGCCGACACCAGCGTGGCGTCGCGCACCTGATAAATCCCGTCCTGCGCGGCGAACTCGATGCGGCGACGGTGGAAGGCGCTGAGCGTCGAGCGGTGGCCGATCGAGACGATGGCCGTGCCCTTGAGCCGATCCTGCATCAGCCGGTACAGCAGCGCTTCGGCGGCCTCGTCGAGCGACGCGGTGGCCTCGTCGAGCAGCAGATAGTCGGGCGCGTGCAGCAACGCCCGCGCGATCGCCAGCCGCTGCTGCTCGCCGAGCGACAGCATGCGATTCCAGTGCGCCTCGTCGTGGAGCCGCGGCGCCAATTCCGGCATGCCGACCGCGGCCAGCACGTCGGCGAGACGGGCATCATCAAAGCTGCCGGCGCGCGCCGGGTAGGTGATGGCCGCCGCGAGGCTCGACACCGGAAAATACGGCCGCTGCGGCACCAGCATGATTTTGGCATCGGCCGGCACGGTGACGCGCCCCGAACCGAACGGCCAGATGCCGGCCACCGCGCGGAACAGCGTCGATTTGCCGGCGCCAGACGGCCCGAAAACCAGAACGCGCTCGCCGGCCGGCAGCGCGACGTGGTCGGCGGTCAATAGCGGCTCGCCGTCGGGCAGACGGACGGCAAGCTGGTCGATCGCGATGGCGCCGGCGCCGGCGCGCGGCGTGACCTCGATCGCCGCCCCGCCCAGCGCCGCGGCGCGGCCGGCCTCGATCGCCTTCTCGAAGCCGGCAAGCCGGGTCACCACCGCACGGAATTGCGCGATCGACTGGTACGAGGTGACGAAATACGACAGCGCACCCTGCAGGCTGTTGAACGCCGAGCCGGTCTGCATCAGGCCGCCAAGCTGCATCGCCCCGGAAAAATACGCCGGGCTCACCATGATGTAGGGAAAGATCACCGAGGCCTGCGAATAGCTCGCCGTGAAGAAGGTGAGCTTCTTGGTCCGCTGCATGATGGCGATCCAGTTGGTCACCACCTGGCCGAAGCGCTCGAGATGGCGCTCGCGCTCGGCCGGCTCGCCGCGCAGCGCCGCGACCTGCTCGGCATTCTCGCGGGTGCGCACCAGATTGAAACGGAAGTCGGCTTCGAAGCGCTGCTGCTGGAAATTGAGCGCAATCAGCGGCCGCCCGATCAAATGGGTGAACGCCGTGCCGATGATGGCGTAGACGACGGCCGCCCATACCAGATAACCGTGAATGGTCACGCCGAACAGCGCCAGCGGCGCGGTCTCCGACAGGTGCCACAGGATGGCGACGAACGAGCAGAACGTCACCAGCGCGTTCAACAGGCCGAGCCCGATCGGCAGAATGCCGACGCCGGAGCCGGCATCGATGAACATCTTGATGTCTTCGGCGATGCGCTGATCCGGATTGTCGGCGGCATCGCCGAGAAGCTGCATGCGGTAATGATTGGCGGTGTTGAGCCATTGCCGCAGATAGGTCTGCGTCATCCAGCGCCGCCAGCGGATCTGCAGCCACAGATTCAGATAAAGCTGATAGACCGCCAGCACGGTGTAGATAGCGGCCAGCGCGCAGAAGAACAGCACCGCGGCGACGAACGCATTCCAGTTATGGTCTTGCAGCGTATTGTAGAAGCGGTTGTACCATTCGTTGAGGATCACCTGGATGGCGACCAGCGCCAGCTCGATGACGATCAGCGAACCGAGCAAGAGGCGCGCCGGCCAGCGGTCCTCCGAGCGGAAATAGGGAGCGGCCAGCCGCCAGATGGTGGCGAGCACCGAGGCAAAACGTTTCACCAATAACCTCCGGATTGTTTTTGACCGAGACGCTGCGGCATCGCCCGACCGAAGCACTCCGACATCGCCGCCGCGGCGGCACTCGATGTTTTCAGAATCCGCTCCTTCGGCAGCGGCGGCCCCCGATGGTGCACCGCACTATCACGCCAGGCGGCGACGCGGCAGTGGCTTGTCGTCGCGCGTGCACAAGCACATTCTAGCAACCGCGGCTTTCCGGGACGGAAGCCGCGACAACACGAGCCGTCAAGGCCGTCGCTGCAGGGGAGAAACGTCGATGTTTACCCAAATTCTCAATCCTACCGGGAATCTGTTTGTCACGTGGTTGGTCGCGCTGGTTCCGGTTGTGCTGCTGTTGTTCCTGCTGGCGGGCCTGCGCATGTCGGCGTGGCTTGCCGTGCTGATCGGTTCGGTTGTGACCTTCCTGCTCGGCCTCTGGGTCTGGCAGATGCCGTTGGGCGATGGACTTCGCGCCTATCTTTACGGCTCCGCCACCGGTGTATGGAATGTCGACTGGATCACGTTTTGGGGAGTGATGCTGTTCAACACCCTGGTCATGACCGGAGCGTTCGATAAGCTTCGGCGCTGGCTGGTGCAGCAGGGAACCCGGGATGTGCGGGTGCAGACCATCCTGTTCGCCTGGGCGTTCGGCGCGCTGCTCGAAGGGCTGGTCGGGTTCGGCTATCCATGGGCATTCGTTGCTCCGATCCTGATCACGCTCGGCATACCCGACCTCGACGCCATCAGGGTCGCGGCCATCGCCAACAACGCGCCGGTCTCCTATGGCGCGCTCGGCGCGCCGATTATCGCGCTGGCCGCGGTCACCGGCATGCCGCTGCTGGCCCTGGCCGGCTCGGTCGGCAAGATCGTCGCCATCCTCGCGCTCTTGCCGCCGTGGATCCTGCTCTATCTGGTCAGCGGCCGGCAGGGCATGAAGGAGGCTTGGCCCCTCGCCGTGGTCGGCTCGCTCGGCTACATCGCCGGTCAGTTGCCGACCTCGATCTATCTCGGGCCGTACCTGCCCGATGTCATCGGCGCCATCATTTGCTTCGCCTGTCTGCTGGCGCTGCTCAAGGTCTGGCAGCCGGCGCGCACGCTCGGCTACGGCGGCGTTGCGGTGACCGTGGCGCAGGAAGCCGAGGCTCAGGGCCACGGCCTGTCGCCTGGCGAGGTTTTCCAAGGCTGGCTGCCGATCCTCGTCCTCGTCGTCACCGTCGTCCTTTGGACCGGACCCTGGTCGCCGTTGCCGGGCATCAACTGGCTGCATCTGGCGGTCACCGCCAATTCCTCGTTGACCGCGAACGCCACCATCGTGGCGGCATTCGACTTCAAGCCGTATGTCGGCGGCACCGCCATCCTGGCGTCGTGGATCATCGTCGTGATCCTGATGGTGGCGATGGGCAAGCTCAAGCTGAGCCAGCTCGGCGAGATTTTCGCCACGACCTGGTCGCAAATGTGGGGTGCCTGCCTGGTCGGCGTTTTCATCTTCGGTCTCGCCTATGTCTTCAACTATTCCGGCATGGCGGGCTCGCTGGCCAAGGCGTTCTCCGCGCTCGGCCCTTACTTCATCGTCGTCGCGCCGCTTCTCGGCTTCATCGGCGTCGCCCTTTCGGGCAGCAATACCTCGACCAACGCCATGTTCGGCAAATTCCAGGCGCTGGTCGGTCAGCTGCTCGGCTTCCCGCTGATGCTGTTGCCGACGCTCAATTCGGTCGGCGCCGAAATCGGCAAGCCGATCGCGCCGCAGACCGCCAGCGTCGGCGTGTCGACCTCGAAATTCGTGCGCAACGAAGGCGAGGTGATCCGCCACAATTTCGGCTGGACCATTGTGCTCTTGGCCTACCTCGTGCTGATCGGCATCGCCTGCTACCTGTTCTTCCCGGGCATCGCCGCGCTGCCGGCGGCGTAAGATTGCGAACGGCGGCGAGCGAACAAGGCAACGTTTCGCTCCTCGCCATTTTCATCGTTGGTCGGTCGAATGGACTGGCCTTTCCATTCGCCATTCGCTATGCGCCATGCGCTACTCGCCAAGCGCTACTCGCCAAGCGCTACTCGCCAAGCGCTACTCGCCAAGCGCTACTCGCCAGGTGCGCGTCACCTTGAACCGAACGCGGATACGATAATGTTCCAGTTTCGCCGTCGCGCCTTGGGCTGGATTTTTGCCGTTGTCTTGGCCGGCCTCCTGCCGGCCGTGTTTGACGCCCGCGCTGCCGAGCAGGCGTTCCCATTCGGCAGCGACCTGATCCTCGATTCCGACCCGCTGTACGGCTCCAAGCGCATACCGATGATCGAGATCGACGACGACGGCGTCGCCGCGATCGACCTGTGGTGCGCCAGCGTGCATGGCCAGGCCACGGTCGGCGCCAACTCGATCACCATCGTCGCCGAGCCGGCCGACGAGGCGCAATGCAGCCCGGAGCGCCAAGCCGGGGATCAGAACCTGTTGACCGCGCTGTCGCAAGCGACCAACTGGCGGCGCGACGGCGAGACCGTCGAATTTTCCGGCGCCACCACGCTGCGGTTTCGCCTGATGACGAATTGATGGCGTGATCGCGCCCGGCCGCGGCTCCGTCCAGACGCGGCTCGCGGCGCTCGCGGTCACGTGCCCGGCGTACGCCCGCCGGCCGCCGCTGTCGCAACGAAAAGGGCGCGGCCTGGCCGCGCCCTTGATTGTCATCGCACGGGGCGGATGGACTTAGTAATCCATCCCGCCGCCCATGCCGCCGCCGGGCATCGCCGGCATTGCCGGCTTGTCCTTCGGCAGTTCGGCGACCATGGCTTCGGTGGTCACCAGCAGGCCGGCGATCGAGGCGGCGTCCTGCAGCGCGGCGCGCACCACCTTGGCGGGGTCGACGATGCCTTTTTCGATCATGTCGACGTAGCGTTCGGTCTGGGCGTCGAAGCCATAAGTCTCCGACTTCTCCTCGAGGATCTTGTTGACCACGATCGAGCCTTCGACGCCGGCGTTCTCGGCGATCTGGCGCAGCGGCGCTTCGATCGCCTTGAGCACGATGTTGATGCCGGTCTGGACGTCGGCATTGTCGTTGGACAGCTTGCCGACCGCCTTCTTGGCGCGTAACAGCGCGACGCCGCCGCCCGGCACGATGCCTTCCTCGACCGCGGCGCGGGTGGCGTTGAGCGCATCCTCGACGCGATCCTTCTTCTCCTTGACCTCGATCTCGGTGGCGCCGCCGACCCGGATCACCGCGACGCCGCCGGCGAGCTTGGCCAGCCGCTCCTGCAGCTTCTCGCGGTCGTAGTCGGAGGTGGTCTCCTCGATCTGCGCCTTGAGCTGGTTGACGCGCGCCTCGATGTCCTTCTTCTTGCCGGCGCCGTCGACGATCGTGGTCTTCTCCTTCTCGATCACGATCTTCTTGGCGCGGCCGAGCATCGCCGTGGTGACGCTCTCGAGCTTGATGCCGAGGTCTTCGGCGATGAGCTGGCCGCCGGTGAGGATGGCGATGTCTTCGAGCATCGCCTTCCTGCGGTCGCCGAAGCCGGGCGCCTTGACGGCGGCGACTTTCAAGCCGCCGCGCAGCTTGTTGACCACAAGCGTGGCGAGCGCCTCGCCCTCGATGTCCTCGGCGACGATGAGCAGCGGCTTGCCCGACTGCACCACCGCCTCAAGCACCGGCAGCATGGCTTGCAGCGCCGAGAGCTTCTTCTCGTGCAACAGCACGTAGGCGTCTTCCAGCTCCGCCACCATCTTCTCGGCGTTGGTGATGAAGTACGGCGACAGGTAGCCGCGGTCGAACTGCATGCCCTCGACGATCTCGACTTCGGTGTCGAGCGCCTTGGCTTCCTCGACGGTGATGACGCCCTCGTTGCCGACCTTCTGCATCGCCTGCGCGATCATCTTGCCGATCTCGGCATCGCCGTTCGCCGAGATGGTGCCGACCTGCGCCACTTCCGACGAGGAGCCGACCTTCCTCGATCGCTTCTTGATGTCCTCGACCACGGCGATGACGGCAAGGTCGATGCCGCGCTTGAGATCCATCGGATTCATGCCGGCGGCCACCGCCTTGGTGCCTTCCTTGACGATGGCGTGGGCCAGTACGGTCGCGGTGGTGGTGCCGTCGCCGGCCTGGTCGTTGGTCTTCTGCGCGACTTCGCGCACCATCTGCGCGCCCATGTTCTCGAACTTGTCCTCAAGCTCGATCTCCTTGGCGACGGTGACGCCGTCCTTGGTGATGCGCGGGGCGCCGAAGCTCTTTTCCAGAACGACGTTGCGGCCCTTGGGGCCGAGCGTCACCTTCACCGCATTGGCCAGCGTCTCCACGCCGCGCAGCATGCGGTCGCGGGCATCGCCGGAAAATTTCACGTCTTTGGCTGTCATTGTTTGATTGCTCCTCGCAGATGGCAGATTTCGGATGTCAGATGACGGACGACAGATGACGGACGACGGATGAGAACAAAATGAGGTTTGCCTTCCGTCGTCTGTCGTCCGTCTGCCGACCTCTGGCTAAGCGACTACGCCCATGATGTCGGACTCCTTCATGATCAGGAGTTCGTCGCCGTCGAGCTTGACCTCGGTGCCCGACCATTTGCCGAACAGCACGCGGTCGCCCGCTTTGACGTCCATCGGGATGATCTTGCCGGTCTCGTCGCGGCCGCCGGGGCCGACGGCGACGACCTCGCCTTCCTGGGGCTTTTCTTTCACCGTATCGGGAATGATGATGCCGCCCTTGCTCTTTGCCTCGGCTTCGACACGCTTGACGACCACCCGGTCATGGAGCGGACGGAACTTCGCTTTCGCCATGTTCACCCTCTTTGCCGCCCGGCGGCGGCTTTGGAAATGATGTCTGTTTGCAGTGGCTTAGCCGTACTGGCACTCCTTTGCACCGAGTGCCAATGGGCCGCCGCGGACATAAGTTGCGGCCCCGGCCCTGTCAAGTGATGCTGTTGCCGATCGCCCGCTGGCGGGCGGCCGGGTCGGATTGGGCTTCTGGTTTACGCGACCGCTAAAATTTGAAACAAAGTCTAAAGGACGCAAGGGTTAAAACGCGGGGGTTAGTGCGGCGGGCATGCCGGAGTTGAAAGGCCACCATCGCGGCCAGATTTCCGGACAAGTTGCCCGTCTTGAGCCGTACGGTGTGGCTCGAAGTTGAGCTTGGAGGGGAGGCCTTCATGAGCGCGTCGCTTCGCCGTCTGCGGATGCCTGGGGGCTTGACGGTTCTCGCCGCCTTGAGCCTGGGCGCATTGGCAATGGCCGGCTGTACCACGTCGACGCCGCCGATCGAGGCGACCGCGCCGGCGCCCGAGGTTTCGCCGTCGATGCCGTCGCAATACCGGCCCGAGGAACTGGTCGGCCGCTGGGGTTACGGCGCCTATCACAACGACGCCGATCTCGCCCGCACGGCCGCGGCGGCCCGCGCCCAATGCGGTCAGCCGGTCATGATCAATCGCGGCTCGACCGGCGGCGTGATGATGTATCTCGCCGACAGTTCCGACATGCAGGAGCTGGTGCTCAAGGGCTCGCCGAGCGGCAAGAACTATATCGGCCCGCCCGGCGAGGCCGGCGGCCCGCAGGATCGCGAAATCGTGTCGTTCGACGGCCGCACCATGGTGCTGCGCTGGATCGACCCGGAAGTCGCCAGCCGTTACGGCATGGGCGTCTATGTGCGCTGCGCGGCAGAAGGCACCGCGCCGCGCGTTGCCGGTCGCCCGCCCAAGCCCGCGCCGGCGCACTAGTTCTTCGCCCTCCCCGCGCGGGAGGGAATGGCGATGCCCGCCCTGCGCGCCTTCGTTACCGGTCCTTGGCGCGCGGTCAGCGTGCTGGGCGTCACCGAAATCCTGTCATGGGGCGCGCTGTACTATCCGCCGGTGCTCACCGTGCCGCTCATCGCGGCCGATCACGGCTGGTCGAAGGCCTTCGCCATGGCCGGCTTTTCCTTAGGGCTTCTGGTCGGCGGACTGGTATCGCGCCATGTCGGCGCACTGATCGATAGCTTCGGCGGCCACCTGGTCATGCCGTGCGGCTCGCTGATCGGCGCGCTCGGGCTCTGCGGCCTCGTCGCCGCGCCGAATGCCCCCGCCTATTTCGCGGCCTGGATGGTGCTGGGCGTCGCCATGGCGGCGTCGCTCTACGATCCGGCCTTCGCCACGCTCGGCCGGATTTTCGGAAAAAACGCGCGCACGCCGATCACGACCTTGACGCTGGCCGGCGGCTTCGCCTCGACGGTGAGCTGGCCGGCGACGCAATTCCTGCTTGATAAAGTCGGCTGGCGCGGCACCTATCTGGTTTATGCGGCGCTTCTGGCCGGCATTGCCGCGCCGTTGCACGGCTTCGCGCTGCCGCGCGGCCGCGCCGATCATGAGCCATCCGCGCCCGATGGGCTTGTCGCCACCGCGCCGATCAAGCCCGCCGCGGTGCGCCCGCCGCACGGCTGGACCTTCATCCTCGTCGCGACGGCATTTGCAGCCTATGCCTTCGTGCCGTCGGCACTGTCGGCGCATTTGCTGGCGATGTTCGAACGCTTCGGCCTGGCGCCGGCCACCGTGGTGGCGATCGGCATGCTGTTCGGGCCGGCCCAGGTTCTGGCGCGCATCGGCGAGCTCGGCTTCGGCCGGCGCGCCCATGCGCTGTCGACCGCGCGCTTTGCCGGCGGCCTTCTGGTCGCGGCGTTCGCGCTCATGGCGCTGGTGCCGTTTTCGGTCGGCGTCGCCGCTGCCTTCGCCGTGATGTACGGCATGGCCAACGGCCTGATGACCATCGCGCGCGGCACCGTGCCGCTGGCATTGTTCGGCGCCGGCGGCTACGGCCGCATGGTCGGGCGCATCGGCGGGCCGTTCCTGGTGGTGCAGGCGCTGGCGCCGGTGGTGCTCGCCGCCGTGGTCGAGCGGGCGTCCGATGCCGCCGGGCTGGCGCTGGTCGCCGCTTTCGCGGTTGTTGCGGTTATCTGCTTTGCCGCGATCCGCCGCGCCGGTTAGCCGCGCCCAATCTCGGTTGCGAACAAGGCCTAGCTTGCGAACAAGGTCTAGCTTGCGAACAAGGTCTCGCTTGCGAACAAGGTCTAGCTTGCGAACAAGGCGTCGATCTCGGCCTGGCTGACATGGCCGCTGTCGGTGCTCAGCGGCGGGCCGTGCAGATATTGCGCGGCGTCGCGGCGCGCCGCGGCTTCCGGAGATTTGATCTCGTCGAGCATGCGCGCGACGTGCTGCTCGACGAAGTTCAGGGTCGCCAGCACCTTGTTGACGCGCTGGCCGGCGACATCCTGGAAATTGCAGGCCTCGAAAATGCGGATCACCAGATCCCGGATATCGTGGGCCAGGCCTTGCTCGTATTTGCCGCGCAGCGCTGCGGTCAGATTGTTCGCCGCCTGATCGATCTCTTCGGCCGCCGCCAGCACCTTTTGCGTCGCCTGATCGGTGCTGGTCACGACCTCTTCGAGCTCATGGGCGATGCGGGTCAGCGGCGGCGCTGCCTGCGCCGTCGCGCCGTTGTCATCGATCTCGCCGCCGCCGATGGCGCAGGCGATGAGCCCGAGCTCGGTCTTCAGCCGCGTGGTGTCGGCGTTGGGTGCCGCAGCGGGCTTGCCGGCCTGCTTCGGCGCCAGCTCGGCGAGCAGCGCGCGCAAGCTCGCGAGCTCGGCCATCAGCTCGGCGTGATGCTGCGGCGCCGGCGCGCCCTCGGGCGCATCGGACGGCCGCAAAGCGACCGTCTCCTCGATGCGGAATTTCTTGCGCGGCTCGGCCATCTGTTGCCCGACAACGTCGTGTCCGAAGTCGTGTCCGAAGAATTGCGCCGCAAGCTTAAAGGCCGCCGGCTTAATACCGCGTTCACGGCACCGCGGCGGCGGCAGCCGTGGCGGGCGCATATTCGGTTAACCATAGCGTGGCGCTGTTGACGCAAAATAAACGCTAACTTGATGAACAATGTACAAAGAACGCGATGCTGCCAAAGCGCGCGGCCAAATTTACCAAACAGTCGAGTTTGCCAGCCAACCTGTCACGCGAGCGCAACAGCGTGTCGCGGCGATCGCCGCGCAGGTGGCGCGCTCGCCGTGCAATGTCAGTAACCAGTAACAGAGTTCAGCAATGCGTCGCATTCTGCTTTCCGCGCTCTTGTCCAGCGCCGTCGCCGTTCCGGCTTATGCGCAATCGCTGTCATCGCCGCCACCGCAGCCGGCGCCGCCCCGTCTCGGCGGCGGCTTCATCGAGTTGCTGTTCAGCGGCGCGGCACGCGAGCCCGCGGTACCGCGGGCCTATCAGCCGGCGCCGGAGCCCTATGCGAGCGGCTACCAGACTGCGCCGGACTATCAGCAGCAGGCGTCGGTGACGCAGCCCGACCCGACCGGGAGCGACCCGGGTTATACGCCCTCGAGCACCGGCGACATGGCGCATCCGCCGGTCGATCCCAAATTCGACCGCCAGACCGTCGATTATCAGAGCAACGAACAGCCGGGCACCATCGTCATCGATACGCCGCACCATTTCCTGTTTCTGGTCGAGGACAACGGCAAGGCGGTGCGTTACGGCATTGGCGTCGGCCGGCCCGGCTTCACCTGGGAAGGCGTGAAGTCGATCACCGCCAAGAAAGAGTGGCCGGACTGGTATCCGCCGAGCGATATGCTGCGGCGCCGGCCGGATCTGCCGCGTTACATGGCCGGCGGCCCGGAAAATCCGCTCGGCGCCCGCGCGATGTATCTCGGCTCGACGCTGTATCGCATCCACGGCTCCAACGAGCCCTGGACCATCGGTTCCGACGTGTCGTCGGGCTGCATCCGGCTGCGCAATGCCGACATCATCGACCTGTACGGCCGCGTCGCGGTCGGCGCCAAGGTCGTGGTGATGTGAGCCGCGCCGGGCCGGATTAGTTGGTGATCGTTAAAAGGGCGCGGCCGGAGCTGCGCCCTTTTTGTGTTGATGCCGTTCTTGCCGCCGGCGACGGCTTGATCGGTCCAACCGATGAGGTTCGCGCGCTACGGGCCCGCGGCGTTGCGGGTGCGCTGGGCCGCTTCGATCACGGTCTCATAGGCCTCGCGCAGCGCCGGCTTCGACTTCGACACGTCGTCGCCGACGCTGGCCAGCGTCGCTACCATCGCCTTTTGTTCGTCGGGCGGAAGCTTGATCAATTCACCGCCGCCGTCGGTCCACCCCTTCCTGGCCTGCTGGTAGATGGCGACGGCTTGCGGATCGATTGCGATCGACTCCGCGGCGCCGTCGCGGTCGACGATCGCCTGCAGGTCCTTGGGCAGCGCGTCGTACCATTTCTGGCTGACCTCGACGATGATGAAGACGGCGGGTTGATCGGTCTCCGTGACGTACTTCGCCGCGTCCTGATAGTGAAAGTTGGTGTAGACGGTCATGCCGGCCAGCGCGCCGTCGATGGCGCCCTGCTGCAGCGCCGGCAGCACGTCTCCCAAGGTCATCGCCACCGGTGTCGCGCCGAGGCGCGTCATCGCCTCGGTTTGGAACTGCGACGCGAACACCCTGATCTTCCGGCCCTTGAAGTCCGACAGATGGCGGATCGGGGCCCGCGAGACGACCGCCGACGGCTGGGTCGAGAACATGCCGACGCCATGCAGGCCTTTCGCGGCGCCCAGCCCGAGCATCAGTTTCAATACCGCCGCGTCGCCCGACAGGCGCAGGGCGTGCGCCATCGAATCCACGAGTCCCGGAGCGGCCATCACCTCGAAGCGCTCGTCGACGCCGACGAAAAATTCGGGCGGAATGATGCCACACTGGATCGCACCGAACTGGATGCCTTCGATCTGTCGCGGGATCGAGCCCAACTGGCTCGCCGGATAGATTTCCGCCTTGATGCGGCCGCCGGAATCCCGCTCGACCGCGGCGGCATAGTTCTTGGCAAGCTGATGCTGGGCTTCGTTGATGGTGGGCAGCGTGATCTTCATGACGTACGTCTTGTCGTCGGCCCGCGCCGCCGTCAGCGCCAGCGTCACGACAAACATCGTCGCGGAAAACATTGTCACGACAAACATGCCGACGGTTGCGACCCGGCGGACGGACAATTCGTGCTTGGCAAGTGACACGCTGCACTCCCGTGTTGTGGCGAGGACCGGCGAACTAACAGCTCGAATTTTTCAATCATATCATGCACGAACCATGCCATAACCGAAATCACGCCCGCCGGCGAAGCCGCATAAATCGCCGTCAGCGCGACGCGACGGTTGCCAGCGCCACGCCGTGCTCGTCAAGCAGGCGCGGGTAGGCGTCGGCGAGAAAGAACGCATATTCGCGCTCGCGCAAATCGGTCAGCGGATCGAGACGGCGGAGCGCGGCGTCGACCGTTCCCGGATGGCACATGATGACGCCACCGTCGGGCAGGCCATCGAGGAAGCCCGTGAACAGCCGGGCATAGGCGGCATCGGCGCGGAACGCGTAGGTGCCGGCAAAGGCTGGATTGGTGCGCAAGCCGCGCGCGGCGGCGAGCTTACGGAAGCGACGGCTCAGGCCGTCGAGCAGCAGCGCCTTGGGGTCGCTGAAGCGTCGATGCGCCGGCATGCGGCGTCCGCATTGCCGCACCCAGGCGTGCGGCGCCGCGTCCTTGGCGACGCCCAAAAACGCGTCGCGCACTTGCGGGAACAATTGCACATGCTGGTGGCCGTCGACGAAGTCGGGCGGCCGGCCGAAGGCCTCCGCGAAGGCCTCGAACTGCCGCGCGATTTCGCTCGCCAGCAATTCGGGCTGCAACGCGCGCAGGTGCGTCAGGCGCAGCATCGCGGCAAGCGACGGGAAGCCGCCCTGACGCAGCGGCGCGAAACCTTTCGAGAGCGGCTGAAACGGCGCGGTGAGCGTGACGTGGAGGCCGATCGCGGCACGGCTTGCCGCGGCATCGCGCAGCGCTGCCGCCGCGGCGCCATCGAAATGCGGCGACGTCACCATCACCGAGGCGGCATTGATGCGGCGGCGCCCGATGAGATCGCGGATGGCGGCGTCGACCGCGGGCGAAATACCGTAATCGTCGGCGCAGAGAAAAATGCGGCGCTGGCTGCCGTCGCTCATTCGGCCGCTTCGCCCACCTTGTCCTCGCCGGCGCGGGGCGGGGGGTAGGGCGGCGGCGTTTCCGGCTGGCGCGCCGCGTCATGCAGCTTGATGTCATGCTCGGCGACGAAATAGACCGGCCTGGCTTTGATCTCGTAGAGGATCTTGCCGATATATTCGCCGACCACGCCGAGCATGACGAGTTGCACGGCGCCGAGCACCATCACGCCGACGAACAACGACGGATAGCCGGGAACGCGGACGCCGTAGGCGAACACCTCGTAGACGATTTCCAGCCCATAGATCAGCGCGACGGCGGCCAGCATGAGGCCGAGCACGGTGGCTAGCCGCAGCGGCGCCACCGAGAACGAGGTGAGCCCGTTGAGCGACAGCCCGATCAGGGTGTGCAGATTCCACGACGAGCGGCCGTCGAGCCGGCGGGCCGGCTCGTAGTCGATGCGCTTCTGACGAAAGCCGATCCAGCTCGCCAGGCCCTTGAAGAAGCGGTTGCGCTCCGGCAATTGCCGCAGCGCATTGGCGGCGCGCGGCGACAGCAGCCGGAAGTCGCCGGCATCTTCCGGAATTTTGACGTGGCCGCCGAAGTTGAGCAGCCGATAGAACATCTTCACCGCGAAGCGGAACGTCGCCGACTCGTTAGACCGATGCGCCTTGGCGGTGAAGACCACGTCGTAGCCGTCATCGAGCCAATGGCCGACCAGCGTTTCGATCAGCGTCGGCGGATGCTGGCCGTCGCCGTCCATGAACAGCACGGCGCCGAGCCGGGCGTGATCGAGGCCGGCCAGCAGCGCCGCCTCCTTGCCGAAATTGCGGGACAGCGACACCACCTGCACATCGAGCGTGCTCGCCGGCAAGGCGCGGGCGACCGCGAGCGTGTCGTCGGCGCTGCCGTCGTCGACATAGACCACCTCGCAGGCGAGAGCGCGGGCCGCCGCCAGTTGCTGGGTGACCTCGACCAGCCGGGCGTGGATGTGCTGCAGCGAGCCGGACTCGTTGTAGACCGGCACCACGATCGAAAGGCCGGACGCCGCGCCGGCGGGCGCCGTGCTCCGGTCCCGCGTCAGCGTCGTGATTCTTTGGTCGGGCGCTGCCGTCACGTCGATCGATCCTCCCGGCCCGATCTATAGCGCAATCGGTTCCGCCTGTCGCGGCGGGGCCCCGGTGGCGCGCTTTAGTTAACGTGCTATGCGGATGCCCGGATGATGACCCCGATGTCCCGCTCCGATTCGACCGACCCAAGCGCGGGCGGCGCCGCGCGCCGGCGCGGCTTCCGCGTCAAGGCGATCGTGTTCGGGTTGATCGGCGTCATCAACACCGCGGTCGATTACAGCGTGTTTTTGTTGGCCCGCGCGGCGCTGCAGCGTTCGGCGGCGGCATTGTCCGCGATCGGCGTGCTGGCCGATGTCTGCCGCTGCGGCACGACGCCGACGTTGACGCTCGTGGTGGCCAACCTGATTTCCTGGACCGTCGCGGTCAGCGGCTCCTATATCTTGAACTCGTCGATCACCTTTGCGGCCGAGTCCGGCCGGCGGTTGCGCTGGCGCGCCTATGCGACGTTCGTCGTTGCCGGAATTGCCGGTCTGCTCGCCAATACGGCGACGCTGTTGATCGCGGCCGAGACTTTTCTGCTGCCGGTCTGGCTTGCCAAGGCGCTGGCCGTGCTGGCGAGCTTCGTGGTCAACTTCCTGCTGTCGCACTTCGTCGTATTCCGTCCGCGGCGTGATCCGCCTCCTGGGCCCGGAGCGGGCGCGCTGTGACGGGCGGGTGGCCGCGCTATACTGCCAACAAAGCTGCCGGCGCGACCGACGCGGCCCGGCAAGGCGATGACGCAACGGGAGCAAGGGGGAGCGCCATGAACCGGCTCACGCGTGCGGCACTATCGTTGGTCGCGATGGCCTGCGTTGCCGCGGCAATCGCTGCCCGAGCGCAGGATTATCCGCTCCACCCCATCAAGCTCGTGCTGCCGCAGCCACCAGGCGGCGCGGTCGATCTGATCGCGCGCGCGCTGGCCGAGCGGCTGTCCGAGGCGATGAAACAGCCGGTGATCGTCGAGAACAAGCCGGGCGCCAACGGCGGACTGGCCGCCGCCGATGTCGCACGCGCGGCGCCGGACGGCTACACGCTGCTGGTGGCGGTCGACACCAATCTCGTGGTCAATCCCACGCTCTATCCCGACCTGCCGTACGACCCGTACCGCGACTTTGTGCCGCTGAGCGTGCTCACCAAGGTCGAGCTCGTGCTGGTGGCCAACCCCAAGCTGCCGGCCGACACGGTGCGGCAGCTTGTTGCCTACGCCAAGGCCAATCCGGGCAAACTGAACTACGCGTCGATCGGGCTCGGCACCCAGCAGCATCTCGGCATGGAGCTTTTCAAGCTCATGACCGGGACCGACATCAACCAGGTGGAATACCGCGGCACCGCCGCGGCGATGACCGACGTCATCGCCGGCCAGGTCGAAATCATGATCACCGGGCCGCCGTCGGCCAAGGCCATGTCGGAGGGCGGCAAGCTCAAGCTGCTCGCGGTCACCGGCAAAGCGCGCAGCCCATTCCTGCCGGGCGTTCCGACAATCGATGAATCGGGGGTGCCGGGCTACGAGCTGACCGGATGGTTCGGAATTCTCGCACCCGCCAAGACGCCGCAGCCGGTGGTCGAGCGATTGACCGCCGCAGTCCGCGGCGCGGCGGCCGACCCGAAATTCCGCGATACCATGACGGCGCAGGGCCTGGACCCGGTCGGCAGCACGCCCGACGACATGCTGGCGCTGATGCACGCCGACACCAGGAAATGGGCCGACGTCATCAAGGCCACCGGCGCCAAGATCCAGTAACAGGAGCAGTCGTCATGGGCGAAGGCACTATCGGATGGCGTCTGCATGTCGGCTCGATCTTTCCGACGCCGATTCCGCCGCGCGCGATCCGCGAGTGGTATGAGGTCGTGCCGGACGGCGTCGACACCACCTGCGTCTCGCTCACGATCCAGCAACTGAGCGATGCCGACATGGAGGAGGCGCTCAAAGGCATGGAGCGCGCCGCCAAGCAGCTGGCCAATTTCGACGTCGAGCTCATCTACCAGGGCGGCGTGCCGCCGGTCGTCGTGCGTGGTCCGGGCTTTGCCAACGAACTCACCGACCGGCTGTCGCAGGCCTGCGGCTTGCCGGTCATCACCGATATGTCGGCCGTGCTCGATGCCATGCGCGCGCTGGGGCTGCGGACGCTCGCCATGGCGACGCCGTTTCGGCCGTTCATCAACGAGCGGCTGGTGCATTACCTGGCGTCGGAACAAATTTCCGTCGTGCACGACAACGCGCTCGGCATCGAGCGCAATACCGAAATACGGCGGCTGCCGATCCCGGTGGAATATAATTTGGCGCGCCGAACCTACCTCGAATGCGCCAAGCGTCCCGACGGCATCTACATCCCCTGCGGCGGCTGGGGCAGCATCCACAATGTCGAGCTGCTGGAGCGGGACCTCGACACCACGGTCGTGACATGGATGAATGCATGGGTGTGGAGCGCCATGAAGCGCGGCAAGGTTGCCGGTCCGATCGCCGGATACGGCAAGCTGCTCGCGTCGCTCTAGCGACGCCGCCGCGCATCGCCGTGCCGTTTTTCGCAGCCGGGCGCCGGACGGCGGCGCCCGGCCAGTGACGCCGCTCGGCAATGATGTTGGAAACACCCGCCATGCCGCTTTTTACGCTCGACGAACTGGCGGCCGCCGCCGAGATCGTCCGCCGCCTGGTGCCGCCGACCCCCGCCTACGCCTGGCCGCTCCTCAAGGCGCGCATCGGCGCCGAGGTGGTGGTCAAGCACGAGAACCACACCCCGACCGGATCGTTCAAGGCGCGCGGCGGGCTGGTCTATGTGGAGGCGTTGTGCCGCGGCGGCAGCAAGCCAAAAGGGCTCGTCACCGCCACCCGCGGCAATCACGGCCAGTCGATCGCGCTCGCCGCCGCGCGCAACGGCATTGCGGCGGTGATCGTCGTCCCCGAGGGCAATTCGCCCGAGAAGAACGCCGCGATGGAGGCCTGCGGCGGTCAACTGGTGACGGCCGGCAAGGACTTCGATGAAAGTCGCGCCGTCGCGGCGCAGATTCAGCAAGAGCGCGGCTATCATTTCGTGCCGTCGTTTCACCGCGACCTGGTCAAGGGCGTCGCGACCTACGCGCTCGAATTGTTCGAAAGCTTGCGCCGATCTCGACGTGGTGTATGTGCCGATCGGCATGGGTTCGGGCATTTGCGGGCTGATCACGGTGCGCGATCTGCTCGGGCTCGACACCGAAATCGTCGGCGTGGTCGCCGAGAATGCGCCGGCCTTCGCGCTGTCATTCGCGGCCGGGACATCCGGTGCCGACGAATTCCGCCCGCACGTTTGCCGACGGCATGGCCTGCCGCGACCCGCAGCCCGAGGCGTTCGACATCATCCGGCAAGGCGCGGCCCGGGTCGTGCGCGTCGGCGAGGCGGACATCGCCGAGGCGATCCGCATCTATTACACGGCGACGCACAATCTGGCCGAAGGCGCCGGCGCCGCCCCGCTGGCGGCGCTGCTCAAGGAAAAAGCCCGCTACGCCGGCAAGCGCGCGGGCCTGATCCTGACCGGCGGCAATATCGACATGCCGGTCTTTGCGCAGGTCTTGGCCGGCGAGACGCCGGCCGTCTGATCGGCCTCAGCCGGTGTGCCGCTTGAGGCTTCGCTCCAGGTTGGCGACGCTGTCGCGGACGTCGGTCGTGAACGCATTCCAGTCATTGCTCACGACGTCCCAGTTGACCAGCGGCGCCTGGCCGCCGGCCGAAGTCGTCGTCAGCCCATTGGGCGCGCGACCGCTCGAGGAATTGAAGAGATAGGCTCCCGCGACCGTCAGAATCGCTCCGAGAATGACACCCAGCAGCATCGGCACGGCTGTTCTCCGTCATCGATCTGGAAGATTTAGCTCAATTCAACGCACGACGGCGCCGATCGTTCCGGCGCGAAGCGCAGGATGATGAACTGCTGCGGCGGGGCGAGCCGCGCGTTGCAGGACGGTGACGGAGCGCAGCGGAGCTTGATCGCTTCGCCGACCGTCCGCTCTCGCCAGCCGGATCGGCGCGCTATTTGATCGACAGATCAAGCGCCTTGACCATGGCGCCCCATTTGGCGACTTCGCCGTTGAACATGGCGTCGGCCGCCGCGGGCGAGCCGATGATCGGGTCGAAACCCATGTCGGCGAGCTTCTTCTGCACCTGCGGGCTTCTGATAATGTCGTCGATGGCGCCGTTGAGCGTGGCGATGATTTGCGGATCGACCTTGGCGGGCGCGAAAAAGCCGACCCAGGATGCGGCGGCCAGGCGCGGGTAGCCAAGCTCGACGTAAGTCGGCACGTTCGGCGCCACCGCGGCGCGCTTGTCGTCGGCAATGGCCAGGCCTTTGAGCTTGCCGCCGGCCATTTGCGCCGCCGCGCCGCCGCCGAGCGTCGTCGCCAGGATATCGACCTGGTCGCCGATGGTGGCGTTGATCGCCGGCGCGCCGCCTTGAAACGGGATCATCTGCGCCGGCACCTTGGCCAAGAACTTGAAGAAATATTCGGCCTGGATGTGGGAGGCGGTGCCGATCCCCGGCACCGCGAAATTGATGGTCTTGCCGGCCATCGCCTTGAGGAATTCGGCAAAATTGTTCGCCGGATTGCCGGCGCCCGTCGCCAGCGCTTCCGGGCTGATCGCGGCGATAGCCACGGTCTTGAAGTCGCTGGCGGAAAAATCCTTGTTGGCGAACAGCGTTTCGTTGATCGAGAGCGCGGTTGTGGTGGCCAGCAGCGTGTAGCCGTCGGGCTCGGCGCGCGCGACGAAGGACGCCGCGATATTGCCGCCGGCACCGCCGCGGTTCTCGACCACGACGCTTTGATGCAGGCGCTCGCTCAAGCCTTGCGCCACCAGGCGCGCGACCGTGTCGGCGATGCCGCCGGGCGCAAACGCGACGATCAGCGTGATCTTATTGGCGGCCGGGTAGGGCTGCGCGGCGGCCTCGCCTGCGGCCAAGAGCACGGTGGCTAGCGCTGCCACCGCGGCGGCGCGGCGAATGATGCGAGGACGCGACATCGAGCGGGGTCTCCTTCAGCCTTTGCTCAGCACTCTCTCGATGCGCTGGTCGGGCACCAGCCACATCACCGCGACCGCGACATCGATCGCGAACGACAGCCATGGCAAGAAAAATGCCAGCGCGATGGCTGCGGCATAAAGCACCGGCGAGATCTTGCCCTTGACGTCGCGGCCCAGCGCGCTGGCCAGCACCGAATGCGCGCCCTGCTGGTGGATGATCGCCCGTTGCAACAGGTAATAGGCGATGGCCGGCATCAGCAAGCTCGCGGCATAGACCGCGGTCGGCAGCGGCACCAGGAAATCGTCGCCGAGCCATGCGGTGGCGACCGGAACGAGCGACAGCCAGAACAACAGATGCGAATTGGCCCACAGGATCACGCCATCGACCCGCGTGACGGTGTGCAGCATATGGTGGTGGTTGTTCCAGTAGATCGCGAGATAGACGAAGCTCAGCACGTAGCTGACAAAGGCCGGCGCCAGCCCCAACAGCGCCGCCCAGTCGGTGCCGCGCGGCTGCTTCAATTCCAGGACCATGATGGTGATGAGGATGGCGATGACGCCGTCGCTGAAAGCGGTCAGCCGGTCCTTGCCCATCGCGGCTCTCCGTCGTCACGCCCCGCACGGCCCGGATGGCGCGCCGCGAAATCCGGGGACCAGACAGGACGGCACGTCCGGTCATCCGTCGCCGCTTTTGCCGGATTGCGCAAGCGCAATCGGGCTACGCCGCATCCAGCTCGGCGGCGAGCTTGGCGTAGAGCGGATTGTCGCGGGCATAGACGTAACCGAGCGCCGCGACCGAGACCGCGTCGGCGCCATGCTCGCGCAGCAAGCTCGCCAGGCCGTGCACGTGCTCCGGCGGGCAGTGCAGGGTGAGCATGCCGGACGAGGTCGGGCCGCCGAACGGCGCGGCGACGCCGAATTTTTCCCGCGCGGCGGCGAGCAGCGTATCGTCGAGGCCGGCGAAACGGGTGCGGACTTCGCAAAACGAGGCGGCGCGCTTTTGCGCCGCGATGCGGTCGAGCAGGAGCCGCGCGGTCTCGCGCGCCGCTGTGTTCCACGCCGCCGCGCGTGCGGCGACGAGATTGGCCTGCGAGCGCAGGATGATGCCGTCGTCGACCACCTTGAGCCCATTGGCGGCCAGTGTGGCGCCGGTGGTGGTAATGTCGACGATCAGTTCGGCGGTGCCGGCGGCCGGCGCGCCTTCGGTGGCGCCGCTCGACTCGACGATGCGATAGTCGACGACGCCATGCTCGGCGAAAAAGCCGCGAGTCAGGTTGGCGTATTTGGTCGCGAGCCGCATCTTGCGTTCATGCCGCAGGCGGAACGCCGTGGCGACGTCGTCGAGATCGGCCATGCTGCGCACGTCGATCCAGGCCTGCGGCACGGCCACCACCACGTTGGCGAAGCCAAAGCCGAGACCGGTCACCATCACCACGCGCTCATCGGAGCGCGGGATCATCTCGCGCACCAGATCCTCGCCGGTGATGCCGAGGTGGGCGGCGCCTTGGGCGAGCTGCGTGGTGATTTCCGCAGCCGACAGATAGGCCACTTCGACGCCGTCGAAGCCGGCGATGGCGCCGCGATAATCGCGGGCGCCGCGCGGCTTGACGAGCTCGAGGCCGGAGCGGGCGAAGAAACTTTCCGCGTTGTCCTGCAGCCGGCCCTTCGACGGCACGGCGAGGATGAGCGGCGCGGCCGTCGCGCTCATGGGACGCCTCCGCAGGCGGCGAGCTCTTCGATCGAGGCGGCGAAGCCGACCGCCGGAATCGGCTCGCCGGCGCCGAGCCGGCTTAACAGGCCGTCATAACGTCCGCCGGCGACCAGCGGGCTTTTGGCGCGCGGGTCCTGCAGTTCGAACACGAACCCGGTGTAGTAATCGAAGCCGCGGCCGAAACCGGTCGAGAACTGGATCGCGCGCACGTCGACGCCGCGGGCGGCGAGAAAACCGGTGCGGTTTTCGAACAGATCGAGCGCCGGCTCGAGCGCGATCTTGGCGTCGACGGCAAGGCTGCGCAATTCGCCAGCGCCTTCGTCGGGATCGCCGCGCACGGTGAGGAAGCGCTCGATCAGCGCGCGGGTCTCGCGCGGCAGCCGCGTCGGCGCATTGAGCGCGGCCTGTTCGACGAAGCGGTCGGCGATCTCGGCGACGGAGCGGCCGCCGACCGTGGCGATGCCGGCGATCGACAACAGATCCATCACCAGGTGGTGCGCGGCCTTGTGATCGGAATTCGCCAGCGCCGCCAGCACGCCCTGATATTCCGGTGCGCCGTTGGCCGACGCCAATGTGAGCTGGTCGAGATCGTGGGCCAGCGACGATTTGCGATTGAAATCCTTGATCAGCCGCCGCTTCCAGGCCGGCGCCAGATCGAGCGCGGCGAGGAAGGCGGCAAACAATCCGACGTCGCCCATGCGGATTTCCGGCGCCGCGAGGCCGTACTGGGTGGTCGCTTCGAGACCGAGCGCGAGCATTTCGGCGTCGGCGGCCGCTTTGTCCTGCCGGCCGAACAATTCGATGCCGGCCTGCACGAACTCCGAGGTCGCATTGTCGCGGTGGCGAAACACCGCGCCGAGATAGCAGAAGCCCGCCGCCGTGCCGGCCTCCGGCGAAGCCAGATAGGCGCGCGACACCGGAATGGTGAGATCGGGCCGCAGGCACAATTCGCGGCCGTTGGGATCGCTGGTGAGAAACATGCGCCGGCGGATGTCCTCACCGGAGAGGTCCAGAAACGGCTCGGCCGGCTGGATCACCGGCGGTTCGACATGGGCATAACCGGCGCGCACATAGGACGCGACCAGCCCCTGGGCGCGGCCGTCCGGTCCGTTATTGGTCGTGCTCGCCATGGTGCTCATGCTTAACCGCCGGTTATGCCCGAGCCGGGCGCCCCGTTGCGGCGGCCCCTTAGCACGGCAACCCCTACGATTCGACGAAGAATGCGGCGAGCCGTTAATGTGCCATGCGATCAAGGGCTTCGCGCAATCGAGCAGGAACCGGGGTTTGACGGCGTCGCGAATTACGGCTTAGCTTGAGCCGACGGTTCCCCCGGTCGGGGATCAAAAGGGAACGCGGTGCGGACGAGAGTCTCGCCCAATGCCGCGGCTGCCCCCGCAACTGTAAGCGGTGAGTCTTTGTCAAAGATCCACTGGGACTTTCCGTCCCGGGAAGGCGACAAAAGGCTGAGAGCCGCGAGCCAGGAGACCTGCCGTCAGCCGTGGTCATGCGCGAGCGCTGTCGGTCGGGGTGTACTGGCGGTTAAGCGAACCAATCATCCATCGCGGATGTGCGGGGACACTTAAGTTCGCGGTGACGTGCCACTGGCGTGCCGACCGCGATGTCTTGTGTCCCATTGTGCGACCTAGCCGGACGTGTCGTTTGCAGCGCCATGCTTGCCGGCGCGCTGTGTTTCATTGCGCCGAGCGTCGTGGCGCAGTCGCCGCCGGCAACGGCGGCTTCGCCGGTCAACGACGCTGGGCCCGCCACCTCGCCGCAACAATCGAACGGCGCCGCGCTGCCAACCATTCAGGTGACGGCACATCACGCCAAAGCCCATGTGGCGCGGGCCAGGCCGATACCGACCGCAACCGCGCGACCAGCGCCGTCGCCGGCGCCGCCGTCGCCCTATGTCACCGGCGCCCGCAATATTGCGGGCGGCGCCCCAGTGGTGCCCACGCTGGCGAGCCAGATGACGGTCTCGGGGCGGGATCTCAACGCCCGTCCGATCACGCGTCCCGGCGAGATCGTCGAAGCTGCGCCCGGCCTGACCGCGATCGGCAGCCCGAAATTCCGCATGGTGATCGGGCCGTTCGCCAATACCGAATTATTCGTCGGCGCCGGCATGGGCTATCACAGCAACGACGCGCGCAGCACGACGGTGACCGAAGTGCCCGGCGATCCGACCACGCCGGAAGGCGGCTCGCCGTTCCTGGTGCGCGCGCGCGGCGCCGAGATCGGGCTGCGCAGCAAGGCCGTGCCGGGACTCGACAGCTCGGTGAGCGTGTTCACCCTGCATCAGGATTCCGAATTGTTCTTCAGCGGCGACACCGGCGATACCACGCCGGGCCGGCCGAGCCTGCGCACCGGCATCGAGATCACCAATGACTACCGGCCGGTGCCGTGGGCCCATATCGACGCCGATCTGGCGCTGTCGCGGGCCCGGTTTCTCGGTTACGACGTCGCGCAGGGGCTGCTCTATCAGTCGCTCGCCGGTTACCCGCAGGCGCAGATCGGCAATGCGCCGGGAAATTTCGTCGACAATGCGCCGTGGATGGTGGCCTCCGCCGGCGTGACGCTCGGCAACGACACCGGCTGGTTCGGCGCCTTGCGCTGGCGCTATATCAGCGCGCGCCCGCTCACCGAGGACGGCGCATTCCAATCGCCGCCGTTCAGCGTCGTCAACGCCCAGCTGGGCTACCGGTTCGCCAACGGCTGGCGGATTCAGCTCGACGGACTGAATTTGCTCAATTCGCGGACGGACCAGGCGACCTATGCGTATGGCTCGCTGCTGAAGACCGATAGCCTGTTCGCCATGTGCTTTCCTGTTCCGACCGTGCCGGCGGCGGTGTGCCAGAACGGCGTCATGGATTATGTCCTGCATCCGATCGAGCCGCTCGCCGTCCGTTTGACGGTCGCGGCGACGTTTTAGAGCAAGACCATGTTGACCCTCCTGCGCTCGGCGGTCGACGACGCATCGGTCAACCTGCGTGCCAAGGTCGGCGCCATCTATGCGCTGTTGCTGGTCTTCAACGGCGCGGCATGGGCGTGGGCGGTGATCGCGCTTGCCGGCCGCCCGACGCTCTTGGGCACCGCACTGCTGGCCTACGTGCTCGGGCTGCGGCACGCCGTCGACGCCGATCACATCGCGACCATCGACAACGTGGTGCGCAAGCTCATGCAAGAGGGCAAACGCCCGTTCGCCGTCGGCCTGTTCTTCGCGCTCGGCCATTCGCTGTCCATCGTGGTCGCCGTCGCCGCGATCGCCGCGGCGGCATTTGCGCTGCAAGGTCGATTCCTCGAGCTGAAATCGATCGGCAGCATCGTCGGCACGGCGGCATCGGCGTTTTTCCTGCTGGCCATCGCCGCCATCAATCTGGTCATATTGCGCGGCGTCTGGCGAAGCTTTCGCCGGGCCCGCCGCGGCGAACCGGTCGCCGAGCAGGAGCTCGATCTCTTGCTGTCCGGCCGCGGTCTGCTCGCCCGGGTGTTTCGTCCCTTGTTCCGCATGGTGTCGCGGAGCTGGCAGATGTTCCCGATCGGCTTCCTGTTCGGTCTCGGCTTCGACACCGCAACCGAAATCAGTCTGTTCACCGTCGCGGCGAGCCAGGCTTCCGGCGGCATGACGATCGGCACGGTCATGATTTTCCCGGCCCTGTTCACCGCCGGCATGACTCTGGTCGATACCACCGACAGCGTGCTCATGGTCGGCGCCTACGGCTGGGCGTTCCTCAATCCGCTGCGGAAGATCTGGTACAATCTCACCATCACCGCGATCTCGGTCGTCGTCGCGGTGTTGATCGGCGGCATCGAGGCGCTGGCGCTGATCGGCGACAAGCTCCGGCTCGAAGGCGCCTTCTGGACCGCCATCGGCGATCTCAGCGGCAGCCTCGCCAGCTTCGGCTATCTCGTTGCCGGCATCTTCATTGCAAGCTGGATGATTTCGTATCTCCTCTACCGTTGGCAAAGGCTGGATCGGCCGCTCGGCGAGCGCACCGGTGCGTCATGATTGACCTCTTGCAAAATGTAACGTTGTAACGTTACCATCACGCCTTCTGAGGACAGGTTTGCGCGATGCGATGGTTTCGGGCGAACAAGATATTCGGCTGCCGGCTGGCGCTGTTCGCCCTAGCGCTGCAGTTTGTCCTGTCGTTCGGCCATATCCATCCCGCAGAACTTTTGGCCCGCGAACGCGGCGCGTGCGGTGTCGACGGTGCTGCCGTCCGCGGCCGAGTCGATCACGCGGATCCGGCGATCAAGCCTCGCGCTCGCACGCTGACGATTTTTGCGATATCTGCGCGACGACCGCGTTGTTGGCTAACTCATTTGTGCCCGAGCCGCCGCAATTGCCGCCGCCGGCCGGCTTCCGCGCCGTCGAGCAGGTCGACCGCGTCGCGGCGCTTTTCGTCGCCCCGCGCCGGGGGCCGTTCCAGTCCCGCGCTCCGCCCGCCGCCTGACGCGGTTTGGTGCCGGGCTTCAGCATCGCTGCGCCGTCTTGTCTTTGCGTACGCCGGCGACGCTTGCAGGCCCGATCGCGGCATCTGCTTTGCATCAAAACTCAGTCGCATTGCGATTTGCCGCGACAGCGTGACCGCCGAGAGACGGCTATGCTGCGTTACGTGCAAACATTGATAATTGGAGCTTGTCATGGGAGTTAGGGGTATTCGCAGGGGTCGGGCGTTCCTGCTGAGCGCTTCGGCGTTCATCGGGTTGATTGGCGTGGACGGCGCCGTTCACGCCCAGACCTCGTTGCCGCAGGTCACGGTCACGGGAGCGAAGCCGAAACCGCGCCCGGCGCCGCATCCAGTCGCGACACGAGTGACGGCACCGGCGCCGGTCGCGCGGGTGGCGCCCGTTTCGCCGGCCGAGCAGCTTGCCGCCAAGAACAATTCCTTCGACCAGAGCCGCAGCAACCTCTACACGACGATCGGCACCACGTCCGACACCCTTAGCCACGACACCATCCAGGCCCTGCCGCAAGGCACCAACGCGCCGGTCGAGAGAATTTTGTTGCAGACGCCGGGTGTGTCGCAGGATTCCGCGGTAAGCGGCGGCATCCATGTCCGCAACGATCATGCCAATCTGCAATACCGCATCAACGGCGTCATGCTGCCCGACGGCGTCACCGGATTCAGCAGCATTTTTGACACCAGTTTTATCGGCAGCCTCTCGCTGGTCACGGGCGCGCTGCCGGCCGAGTTCGGCCTGCGCACCGTCGGCATCGTCGACATGACCACGCGCCCCGACGCCTTCAACAATTCGGGCGACGTCGGCTATTACGGCGGCAGCCGCGGCACCATCGAGCCGAGCTTCGATTATGGCGGCACGTTCGGCAGCCAATGTCCCGCAACCAACCCGACCATCGTCGGCAAAGCGCCGCCATCCCCGGCATCGTCGGCGAACTGGTGTTTCCCCGGCGTGCAATATTTCTTCTCCGGCCGCTATCTGCAAACCACGGAGGGGCTTGAGAATCCCCTGCCGACGCTCAATGCCATCCACGACTTTTCCACGCAGGAGAAAGGCTTCGGCTACATGTCGGCGTTCATCGACCCGTGGACACGGCTGAGCCTCATCACCGGAACTTCGGTCAGCAACTTCCAGATTCCCAACGTCACCGGCGCTCCCCTCAATGGCATCGTCGCGCCGCCGTCTCCGTTCACGACGTTCAATTCAGCGCAGCTCAACGAGAACCAATACGAGTTCACCCAATACGGCGTGCTGGCGTTGCAGCGGTCCGCTAACGGCTTCGACGGGCAGCTGTCATACTTCACCCGCTACAGCGACCTGCACTTTATTCCCGATCCGATCGGCGATTTGCTCTTGAACGGCATTGCCTCCGACATCAGCCGCCAGTCCTACGTCAACGGCATCCAGGGCGACGCCTCGTATCTGGTCAATGACGCGCATACCGTCCGCATGGGCTTCACCGTGAGCGGCGAACAGACCTGGGTCGACAATACGTCGCTGGTCGAGCCGTGCGTGCTGTGCGACGGCACCGACAGCGGGCCGCCGGTGTCGATCACCGACGACGTCGCCAAGCTCGGCTGGCTGGCCGGCGTCTATGCCCAGGACGAGTGGCGGATCACCAACCAACTGACGATGAATGCCGGCCTGCGGTTCGATCAGATGTGGCAGTACGTCGACGCCAACCAGTTGAGCCCGCGCCTGAGCTTCACCTACAAGCCGTTCCAGAACACCACGTTGCACGCCGGCTATGCGCGTTACTTCACGCCGCCGGTGCTGGTGGAGGCGGCGCCCGCCAACATCGCGCTGTTCGCCAACACCACCGGCGCGCCGGCAAGCGGCGGCACCGATCCGATGCTGCCGGAACGGTCGCATTATTTCGATGCCGGCGTCGACCAGCGGATTCCGTTCAAGTGCTATGCCGCCTCGGCAAAGGACTGCGCCACGCTCGATCTCGGCCTCGACGCCTATTACAAGATCGCCAAGGACCTGATCGACAACGGCACGTTCGGCCAGGCGCTGGTGCTCAGCGGCTTCAACTACGCCAAGGGCTATGTCGAGGGCGTCGAATTCTCCGCCAAATACCACGACGGCAACTTCCAGGCCTACGCCAACTTGGCCGTCGGCGAGGAGCGGGCCACCAACGTGGTCTCGAACGAATACCTGTTCGACAACGCCGTGCCGCAGGCCGACCTCGGCGGCTTGACCGAGTTGCAGTACGTCGACTCGCACTGGATCTACACCGATCACACCCAGATCGTGACCGGCTCGGCCGGCGCCGCCTATCATTTCTGCGGCCGGCCGTCGACGCCGGGCGAGTTGTGGTTGCAGACGCTGTGCGGAACGACACTCAGCGCCGATATGTTCTACGGCTCGGGGCTGCGCACCGGCGACGCCAATATCGGCACCGAACCGCCCTACGCGCAGTTCAATGCCAGCGTCTCGCATGAATTCGCGCAACCTGACGGCAAGCCGCTCACGCTGCGTTTCGACGTCGTCAACCTGTTCGACAGCATCTATCAGCTCAGGAACGGCACCGGCATCGGCGTGTTCGCTTCGCAATATGGGCCGCGGCGCGGCTACTACTTCGGCATTTCGAAAAAGATATGAGGGCGGTCATGTCGTCAGGCATAAAGGTACTCGCAGCTGTTGTCGGACTGTTGGTCATCAGCAAGGTGGCGTGGGGCGCCGACTTGGCGCCGCTGCCGCCGCCGGCGCCGGTGCCTTACAGCTGGACCGGCCTCTATCTCGGTCTCAATGCCGGCTATGCCGCCGCCAAGGCCGGCGAAACGCTCGCAGGCCCCGGCGTGAGCGGGTCCGGCAGCGCCACTCTGGCGGGTGGTGTTGGTGGTGCCCAGATCGGATACAATTACCAATTCGGCGCCGCGGTGATGGGCTTTGAGGCCGACTTCGACGGCTCGATGGCGACCAAATCGATCACGGCGGGAATATCAACCGGCACGTATCAAATCCCGTGGATCGGAACGCTCCGCGGCCGCGTCGGTTACGCGTTCGATCGGTTCCTGGTCTACGCAACGGCGGGCGGTGCGGCGACCCAGCTGCTCTCCAATGTCAATGTCGGCGCTATCGGCTCATCCAGCACGAGCTTCGTCCACGGCGGATGGACCGCAGGCGGCGGCATAGAGGCTGCCATTACGGATAGCCTGAGCGCGCGGGTTGAGTACCTTTACCTCGACACTGGCAATATCAACGTAGCCCAAGTGGGGCCGCCCTTCGTCACGGTCACCGGGCGCCTGCAAGACAGCATGGTACGGGCTGGCGTGAACTATCGATTGCCGATTGCGTGGTAGAGCCCTCAGGGTCCCCAGGAGCGGCATCGCACGGCGGATTTGCTTTCGTGTCAACTCGAAAGGACGTCGGAGCAGATTTTGCTTATTCCAAAGTAAAACAGCGCGATCACAGGAGTGCGGACTGCACGACCTAACATTATAGTACCACATTCCCCTCACATGGGTGAGGCTTCGGCACGATGCTATGGCGGGGCGCTTACGGCATCAGGCAGTGAAAGACGGACGGTTTGAAATGCAGAACAATTGCCGCGCCCGGCACCCGAGTCTCGTGCAGCCGATTTGGCAATCGCGACGCCGCGCGCCGGCGCTGATTGTTGCGGTTTTCGCCGCGATGGTCCTGACCTTGGGCCCGCCGTCGCACCCTGCGCGCGCTCAAACCGGCGCTGCACCGACTGCGCCCGGCGCCGAGCAAACGGCCGCTCCCAATTCGCAAAGGCCGACGGCTGCGGCGCCGGACATGTCGGGCGTCGGGCAAATCGCCGCACCGGCCGCTGCCAATCCTGCTGCTGCTACCGCACCCGGCGCAGCCGAGCCTGCCGCACCAGCGCCGACTGCCGCCGCGCCGGGCACGCCAGCGCCGACCGCTGCTCCAGCGGCCGCACCAAGTTCCGCCCCGACCCAAGCGGCGGCCCCGCCGCCGGAGGCGCCGCCCGGCGAGCCGGCCTTCAGCCGCGCCGAACTGCCGCAGGACCTGTCGCCGTGGGGCATGTTCCTCAATGCCGACCTGGTGGTGAAGGGGGTGATCATCGGGCTCGCCTTTGCGTCGCTCGTCACCTGGACGGTGTATGTCGCCAAGGTGCTGGAGTTGCACGGCGCGCGCCGCGACGTGCGCAAGGGTCTGCACGTCCTCGCCGACGCGGCGACGCTCGCCCAGGCGCATAACGAATTGCGCGACGCCAAGACCGCGGTGGCGCGCCTTCTGCAGGCGGCGGCGCAGGAGATCAGGCTGTCCGCCGGCATGCGCGGCGACGGCGTCAAGGAGCGCATCGCCTGGCAGCTCGAGCGGCTGGAAATGGCGAGCAGCCGCAAAATCTCGCGCGGCACCGGCGTGCTCGCCACCATCGGCTCGACCGCGCCGTTCGTCGGGCTGTTCGGCACGGTGTGGGGCATCATGAACAGCTTCATCGGCATATCGAATGCCCACACCACTAACCTCGCCGTGGTCGCGCCCGGCATCGCCCAAGCCTTGCTGGCCACCGCGCTCGGACTGATCGCGGCGATCCCGGCGGTCATGATCTACAACGTGCTGGCGCGCTCGACCGCGCATTATCGGGCGCTGCTCGCCGACGCCTCGGCGCAGGTGATGCGGCTGGTCAGCCGCGATCTCGACCGCGGCCGGCTGCCGCTCGCCCAAGCCGCCGAATAGGCCACGAGAGCGCGCCACGATGGCCATACGTCTCGATCACGGCTCCGACGAGCTCACCGAGGTCCATGACATCAATGTCACGCCGTTCATCGACGTGATGCTGGTGCTGCTCATCATCTTCATGGTGGCGGCGCCGCTCGCCACCGTGGACGTGGCGGTCGAGCTGCCGTCATCGACCGCGCAGCCGCAGCAGCGGCCGAACAAGCCGGTTTATCTGACGCTCAAGGCTGACGGCAGCCTCGCCATCGGCGACGACGCGATCGCCCGCGACGCGCTGCCCGGCGCGCTGGCCGCCGCCACCGCAGGCGACCGGGAGGAGCGCATTTTCCTGCGCGGCGATCGCGCGGTGCCGTACGGCGCGGTGATGCAGTTGTTGAACGACCTGCGCGGCGCCGGTTATCTCAAAATCGCCCTGGTCGGCATGGAAAGCCGCGACGCGAAATGACCGATTTCGCGCCGACATGGTTCGAGGAACAAGATCCGCGCGATCTGCGGCGCTGGGTCATCGCGGCGATCGTCGTGCTGGCGACCCACCTCGGCGCCATTGCGCTGTACGCCTACGTCCACATCCCCGACGACCTCGGCGACGATGCCGCGCCGGTTTCGATCGAGCTCGCGCCCATCGACAGCGACGTCGACCAGTCCGAAGTCGACGCCCAGCCGCAGCCCGAGGAGAAGAAGATCGTGGAGCCGCCGCCGCCGCCCGATGCGGTGGCGATGCCGGAGCAAAAACCGGTCGAGAAGCCGGAAGAGACCAAGCCGCAGGCGGCGCCGACCCCGGCGCTCACCAAAGGCGGCGCGCCGACGGTGTCGACGTCGTGGGAATCCGATCTGGTCAAACATTTGCAGCGTTACAAGCGCTACCCGGGCGACGCGCAGTCGCGCGGCGTCGAAGGCGTCGTACTGCTGGCCTTCTCGGTGGACCGCAACGGCCGTGTGCTGACACACCGCATCCTGCGCAGCTCCGGCCATCCCGACCTCGACGCCGAGGTCATGACCATGATCGAACGCGCCCAGCCGCTGCCGGCGTTCCCGCCGAGCATGACGCAAGAGCAGCTCAATCTCACCGTGCCGATCCGCTTCTCGCTGCGCTGACGCTGCCGCCGCGAGGCGCGAAAACCCTTTCGGGTCACCGCGGCTCGATCTCGACCGTCACATGGGACAGCGAGCGGAAGCGATCGAGCAGCCGCCGGTAATAGTCCGGGCCCCGGGGCTTGGCGGTCGACACCGAAACGATCGCCCCCAGATGGCCGGGCCCGAGCCGCCACAGATGCAAGTCGGTCAGGCGATCGCCATCGGCCTCGATGGTTTCGCGCATGCGCGCCGCCATGGCGCGGTCGGGAGTCATGTCGAGGAGGATGGCGCCGGTGTCGCGGATCAGGCCGTAGGACCAGCTGGCGATGACGGCGGCGCCGACCATGCCGGCGAGCGGATCCATCCACAGCCAGCCAAAGCTGCGGGCGAGGATGAGGCCCGTGATCACCAGCACGGATACGGCGGCATCGGCCATGACGTGGATGATGGCGGCGCGCATGTTGTTGTCGCGATGCGCCGCGGCGTGGGCATGCTCGTGCTCGGTGAAGACCACGGCATAATCCCGCCCGCCGATGCGCACCTGTGCGGTGAACGCGTGCGGCTCGGGAATCTCCTCGATCGATTCCAGATAGCCGCCGCGATCCGTCATGGCGAAAAGCTGCCTGGTGCCGTCCGGCCGCACGGTTTCGACCGCCGTCGCCTCGGCTAGCAAAGCCGGGCCGGTCGCGGCGCGCAGGCGGAAACGCGGCGGCACGCCGTCTTCGAAGACTTCGAGAACGGCGACGCCGGCGTCGGTCGCAATGGTGTGCGCCTCGTCGTGGTCATGCTCGCCATGGTCGCGCCCGCCATGGGCGTGGCCGCTATCGGCGTGGGCGTGGCCGTGATGATGGTGCCCGCCGCCGCTGAGGAGCCAGGCGCTGGCAATGTTGACGGCGAGGCCCACACAGGCGATCGGGATCGCCTCGGCGAAATGGATGGTGACGGGTGCAAACAGGCGGCTGACGGATTCGTAGGCGATCAGCAACGCGATCATCGCCAGGATAATGGCGCTGGTGAAGCCGGCCAGATCGCCGAACTTGCCGGTGCCGAAGGTGAAGTTGGGATCGCCGGCGCGCTTGCGCGCATAGGTGTAGGCCAGCGCCGCGAGCAGCAGCGCGCCGGCGTGCGTGCTCATGTGCAAGCCGTCGGCAATGAGCGCGATCGAGCCGAACGCCATGCCGCCGACGATCTCGGCGATCATCATGAAGCCGCACAGCCAGATCACCAGCCAGGTGCGCCGCTCGTTCTTGTCGTGACCTTCGCCGAGGAAAATGTGCGAGTGGGCGGCTGCGCCGGTGCCGGTGATGCTCATGTTCATGCTCGTGTTCATGCTCCTGGCGTTCACTTCAGGTAGGCCTGCACCGCCTCGATCAATTCCTCGGCGCCGCGCAGCCGCTCGGCGTCCTTGACCGGATCGACGACGTGCAGCCGGATATGGTCTTCGATCACCTCGGTCATCAGGCTGTTCATGGCGCCGCGGGCGGCGACGATCAGATGCAGCACGGTGGCGCAGCCCTGCTCGCCCTCCAGCGCGCGCTCGACCGCCTCGATCTGGCCGCGGACGCGGCGGACCCGGTTCAGGAGCTTGTTCTTCTCGATTTTGGTGTGCGACACGCCAAGCCTCTATATAGGGTAGGGGGTATGGTATACAGTCCGACCATGGAATTGTCGAGTGGCGTCGCCGTCGGGGGGAGCGCCGCAGCCTATGTTGCAAAGTGTAGCCGAGGCTGTATAACTGCATCCGCAACGCAATGAAGGTTGCGGGCCGGGGAGGGTGCATTGACCTTCGCGGCCGTCTCCGGGAGCATTGCAGAAGACCGCTGTCACGCTCCTGTCGTCGTCGAAATGGCAGCAGGGTTGGGCTCGATCGGTGGGCTCAGGGGGGCTGGGGTGCGGAGGAGGGGACTGCTCGTTGCCGCCCTGTCGGTCGTCGCCCTTGCCGGGCGGGCCATTGCGGCCGACCTTCCGGTCAAGGCGCCGCCGCCGGCGCCGGCGATAGACTATGACTGGACGGGATTCTATGTCGGCGGCCACGTCGGTTATGCGGGCGGCTCATCGGACTGGTCCGCCGCCCCGACAGCGGCCGTCGCGCCGCCGCTTGGCGGCTCGCTCGATCTCTACAACGGGCCCGACGCCTTCAAGGGCACCGGCAGCTATTTCGCCGGTTTCCAGGCCGGCTACACTTATATGTTGCCGTCCCGGCTGGTGCTGGGCGCCGAAGCCGACGTGTCGTTCCCCAACACGATCGCGGGGACCTCGACCCTGTCGTCCGCCGCAATCGGCGTTGCCACCTATGCGGAGCAAGTCGAATTTTCCGGCACGGTACGCGGCCGCATCGGCTATGCGCCGAACCTCGGCAAGGCGAGCCATTGGCTGTTCTACGCGACCGGCGGCCTGGCCTGGACTTACGACCAGTTCACCCGGACCCAGTTGGCCGGCGCGCCGGCCGGCGGCACCGCCATACCGGGCCAGGTGGAGAACCTGTTCATGGTGCCGCGGGTCGGCGGTACGGCCGGCGCCGGCGTCGAATACGCGCTGCCGCTCGAACTGGTCGGCGCGGCTCGAATATTTCTACATTGACTACGGCAGCCGCGGCGTCGCTTTTCCCGCCGGCGCGCAGCGCTTCGTGTCCGATCTCAGCGTAAGCGAGCTGCGTTTCGGCCTCGACTATCGGCTCAACGGCGAGCCGGCAAAATCAAACGACAACAAGGCGGATGCCCCGGCGCTCGAGACTCGAGAACTTCGCGGTGCACGGCCAGACCACCTTTCTCGAACAATTTGCACCGCCGTTTCGCAGCCCGTATATCGGGCCGAACAGCCTCATTCCCAACGAGGGCCGCGAGACCTGGGACGCCACCGCGTTTCTCGGCGTGCGGTTGTGGCAGGGCGCCGAATTCTGGGTCGATCCGGAAATCGATCAGGGTTTCGGCTTGAGCACGACGCTGGGGGTCGCCGGATTCACCAGTGGCGAGGCCTACAAGGTCGGAGCGGTCGTGCCCTATGCGCGCGTCCCGCGGGCGTTTCTGCGCCAGACCATCGATCTTGGCGGCGACAGCGAGAAGGTGGGCGGCGGCGCCAACCAGTTCAGCGGCTCGCAAACCGCCGACCGCCTGGTGTTCACGATCGGCAAATATTCGGTCGCGACCGATATTTTCGACGTCAACAAATACGCCCAAAATCCACGCAGCGATTTCATGAACTGGGCGATCATCGACGCCGGAACGTTCGACTATACTGCGGACGCCTGGGGCTTCAGCTACGGCGCGGCCGCCGAATGGTATCAGGGCGATTGGACGTGCGCGGCGGGCTGTTCGATCTGTCGGTCGTACCCAACAGCATCGAGCTCGATCCGACGTTCCAGCAATTTCAGTGGCTCGGCGAAATCGAGCGGCGCTACCAGCTGTGGGGGCAACCCGGAAAGCTTGCAGTCACCGGTTTTTTCAGTCGTGGCCGCATGGGAAGTTTCGCAGACGCGATCGCGCTTGGCGGCGGTCACCGGCGGGCCGGCCGACATCACGGCGGTTCGTCGATATCGCCAGCCGCGGCGGCCTGAGTCTCAATCTCGAGCAGCAGATCAACGAACAGCTCGGCGTGTTCGCCCGCGCCGGCTTTGCCGACGGCAACATCGAACCTTATGAATTTGCCGATATCGATCGCACCGTCGCCGCCGGCGTGTCGCTCAACGGCAAGCAATGGGGACGCCCCGACGACACGTTCGGCTTTGCCGGCGTCGTCAATGGCATCACCAAGATCCATCAGGAATTTCTCAACGACGGCGGGCTCGGCATCCTGATCGGCGACGGCATGCTGCCGCATCCGGGCCTCGAGCAGATCATCGAGACCTATTACAAGTTCCCTCTCTACGACTGGAACGGGACCCTCGATTATCAGTTCGTCGTCAACCCGGCCTACAACAGGGATCGCGGCCCGGTTTCCGTCATCAGCGCGCGCCTGCACTCGGATTTTTAGCCGAGGCCTACTTTTCGGGCTCGATCACGATCGGCGCGGCCAGCACGAGATGGTTGGCGGGGCCAAGCACGGCGTCCACCGTCACCATCCAGTTCCCCGGCTGCGAAAGCCTGAACCGATCGACCTGCCAGGCGCCATCGGCATCCTGCACCGCGATCCGCGTCGTCGGTTGGCTTGCGGCGGCGGGAGGCGTGAGGGTGAACGTGACGTCCCGCGCTTGCAGCAGTCCCTCATCGGCGTCCCAGAGCCGGATCGTGGCGCGCGCCGGGCCGGCGCGGCCAGGCAATATGGTGACGTCGGCCATTCCGCCTTCGCCATGGATGTGCACGAAAGCCGCGTCGGCCGGGATGGCGCCATAGACCGGGTGCTGGTGAACGTGGCTGGCGGGCGGCTCGGTGCCGAGTACGGCGACGATGATGACGATGCCGGCGCCGATCAGGGTTTCGACCAGCGCATTGCGGCGCAAGCGGCGAATTGCGCCGCGCGCCGACGAACTCGCCCCTGAGCTCGCATTTGGCACGAGCTGCGGCGTCAAGCGCAAGCGGTTGACGGCGGCAACCGCGACCATGCCGCAGAACAGCGCCACTTTTGCCAGGAGCAGGCGGCCATAGGGCGTTCCGACCAGGGCCGGCACGCTGCCGGCGAGGTACCAGGTATTGACGATGCCGGTCGCCAAGCAGCGCGCCGACGCACACAATGCCGAGGGTGGAAAAGCGCAATGTCGCCGCACGCGCCGCCGCGACCGCGTCGTCGTCGTGTTGCGGTTGCGCCAACAGCAGCGCCAAAAACAGTGCCAGGAGCGGCAGCGTGCCGAGCCACGCCGCCGCGGCGATGAGATGCAGCACGTCGGCGGCCGGATGCACGACCCCCTCGATGCCGTTGCTGCCGACGGCATGACCGGCCCAGGCCAGGCTGCCGACCAGCGCTGCGGCCAACACCACCGCCGCGGCCGCGATCCAGCGCGGCGCGTCGGGTTTGCGCGACAGCAATGGAACGAAGGCACCGCCGAGCAGGCCGGCGAGCGCGAGCCGCGCCAGCCAATCATTGCCGAAGTCCGTGCGCCGCAGCACCGTCCACAGCACGCCTTCTGAAAAAACGCGACCCAGCGGCACGCCGCTCATCGCCGCCGCGGTCAGCACCAGCCAGGCGGCGCCCGAAAGCACGCAGAGCGACAGGCTGCACCAGCCGATCACGGCGAGGCGGCTGCGGAACGCGGCCGCGCGCGCGCGCCGCCGTTATGGCGCAGCGCCGGAGCGGCGATGCCGACGGCAAAGAACACCACCCCCGCCGCCATGATGGTCGCGGCGAAGTGTATCGCGCGGATATAAATCATCGGCGGCTTTACGGCCCGCCGACCTGGAAACTGAAACTGCCTTGCGTGGTATGGGTGTCGACCGACAGGGCATGCCAGTGCACCTTGTAGCTGCCGGGTTGGAGCGGCTTCAATCCGATGCGCATGGTGCTGCCGCTGACCTCCGCCTTGCCCTGGTCGACGCGGGTGCCGCTGGCATTGGTCACCTCGACCGAACTGAAGGCCGGCTCGAGATTTTGCGTGAACGACAGCGTGACCTCGTGCGGCGCCGATTGCACCGTCGAGCCGACCAGGGGGCTCGCATGATCGAGGAACGCGTGGGCCCGGGCGGCCCCGGTCCCGCAGGCGATGACAAACAAAGACACGACGGCGAAGAGCGTTCGCATGGCTTGACCTTTAGAAGCTGAGCTTGCGGGGAGCGGCCGATGGGCCGCCGAGGAGCGGTTGGCCGATGGTCTGCGGGAACATGTCGTCGAGATAAAGATGCAGCTGCCCGAGCACGCCGACGCCGTGGCCGCTCGCGGCATTGACCGGCACCGTCGCCTCGAGCCCGACCTGGAAATAGCTGCCGACCCAGATCACGCCCGGATTGATGGTGCCGGTGGTGATGAAGCTGTTGCCGACATTGTTGGCGGCCGGCGTCGCCATGCTGGCCTCGACGATCGGGATCAGGTGATTGATGAAGTCGGGAAGCTGCAGATCAGCGATCTCCGATTTCAGGTACGGCATGCTGTATTGCACCGACGCGCCCCACGTCAGCACCTGCGGTATGAAGACATTCTGCACGACGTCATAGGACCGGGTCGGAATCTGATAGCCGATCTGGCCGGTGACGGCGAAGGCGCGCAGCCAGCCGGCCGCGTCGGGCAGGTCGCCGAACCCCTTGCCGAAATAATAGGTCGGGGTGAGCAGGGAATAGGGCGTGCCGATGCCGGAATCGGTGGCGCCGGTGCCGCCCCAGTCGACGATCAGCCCGAGCAGCATCGCCAGTTCGTGGGTCTCGTTCTTGAGCAGTTGGTATTGCAGCGTGGTCTCGAGGTCGGCGAAGCCGGCCATCTTCGGCCCGCCGGGAGGATTGATCTGGGTCCAGGTGTCGCCGACCGACAGGCCGAGGTCCTCGGTAATGCGCTTCGACAGTTCGCCGGAAATATCCCATTCGGCTGCCGGCGGCGTGTCGGCAGTCCTCGACCAGGACACCGTCGGCATCGACATCTCGTCGGCGACGCACGGGTCGTCGATGGCAAGCGTCGCCGGCAGGAAGCGCGGCCCGACGAAACAGTGGGCGAAGGCTTGGGAGAAGGGCAGGGCGATAAACAACAGCGCCAGCGCGAACGCGCGGGCCGAGCTTGATCGGGTAAGCATGACGAGACTCCATGACAGCGTGAAATGCGCGGCCATCGCCTCGATGCGAAGCGATGGCGTCTCAGCATCACGCCGGCAGTGGAGGCGCTCGCGAACGGTGAGATTTGGTCCCGGGACGGGCGGCCAGAACCGCGGTCTGCAACGGCTCCAGCCGTTGCGTGACGGCTTGCGGCGCACCGACGACGGTCGCCGGCGGCGGCGGCAGCGCCGCCATCAGCATCAGGCAGCCGATACAGCAATCATCGACGCAGGTATGGCCGTTGCCGGGGTCGGAAGCGGGCTGTTGCGGGCCGGGGACGAGGGTGTGGCAGATGACGCCGCCCGGAACGGCAGCGGCCGCCGCGGCCTCGGCGCGGGCGCCGCCGAAACCGGCCAGCAGCCCGGCGAGCGCAATCGCATAAGCGGCGACCAGCGCGACGATGCGCTGACGTAACGGCCGCGAAGTGGAAGGCGTGCGCACAGCCAAGGGACCCGCAGAGCACTAATGACCGTCGACAGACTAGCCCACGGTTCCGGCAAGGTGAACCCGTTCGTGGCGGCTTTATTCCCTTTTTCCGGGGCGCGGCGCCAGGCCGTGGCGGGCCAGCACGTCGCGCACCGCTTCGACCAATTGCGCCTCCGGCACGGCGCGCTGCGCCTGGGCCTGCTTCTGCAAATGCTCCTCGCGGCCCTTTTCCAGCTTGGCGAGCTCGGCGCCGACGATCAGGTCCTTGATGGTGACTTCGCCCTTGGCCTTCTCGTCGGAGCCCTGGATGACGACGCATGGCGCATTGCGGCGATCGGCGTATTTCATCTGGGGTGCGAATTTGCCGGCGCCGAGATAAAGCTCGGCGCGGATGCCGGCGTTGCGCAGCTTAGCCACCATCTGCTGGTAGTCGGCGATACGGTCGCGGTCGAACACGGTGACGACGACCGGGCCCGGCTCGCGCGCCGTGGTGTCGATCTTGCCGAGATGCTCCAGCGCGGCCAGGAGCCGCGACACGCCGATGGAAAATCCGGTCGCCGGCACCGGCTCGCCGCGAAACCGCGACACCAGGCCGTCGTAGCGGCCGCCGCCGCCGACCGAGCCGAAGCGCGGCGAGCCGGAAGCGCTGTCGGTCGAGAACGTCAGTTCCACTTCGAAGACCGGGCCGGTGTAGTATTCAAGGCCGCGGACGACTGATGTATCCAACTGCACGCGGTCTAAGTACTCAGGTAGGAGCGCGAATATATCGTGCAACTCCCGAATACCGTCCGCTCCTGCGCTATCCGGTGTTTGCTCGGGCGCTACGCTGTTCCACCATTTGTAAAGACCTTGACCCGTGGCGTCGCCGGGTTTGGCGCTGATAAAATCTAGCACACGCGTAGTTTGTTGTATGTTGAGAGCTGCCCCCTTTGTAAAATCGCCACTTTCGTCCTTCCTGCCTTCACCGAGCAGGGCACGAACGCCGCTGATGCCTAAGCGATCTAACTTGTCGACTGCTCGCAGCACGGTCAGGCGTTTTCCCAAATTGACTTCGCCGCCTAGTCCAATGGAATCGAGAACTCCGTCAAGCACTTTCCGATTATTCACCTTCACCACATAACAGCCCCGCGGAATGCCCAACGCCTCCATCGTATCCGCCGCCATCATGCACATTTCTGCATCCGCCGCCGGCGACGCCGAGCCCACCGTATCGGCGTCGAACTGCATGAACTGGCGGAAGCGCCCCGGGCCGGGCTTCTCGTTGCGATACACATGGCCGACCCGATAGGAGCGATACGGCTTCGGCAGGGTGTCGAAATTCTCCGCCACGTAGCGGGCGAGCGGCGCGGTGAGGTCGTAGCGCAGCGACAGCCATTGCTCGTCGTCGTCGAGGAACGAGAACACGCCTTCGTTGGGCCGGTCCTGGTCGGGCAGGAACTTGCCGAGCGCGTCGGTGTATTCGATCGCCGGCGTCTCCACCGGCTCGAAGCCGTACAGCTCATACACCGTGCGGATTTTTTCGATCATCGCCCGGGTCGCCGCGATCTCGGCGGGCGTGCGGTCGGCGAGCCCGCGCGGCAGCCGCGCCTTGAGCTTGTTGGATTTGTCGGGCTTGTCGGCCATGCGCGGTGGTATCAGCCGGGATTCGCCGCGGCAAGCCTACCCGATTCCGTCCTGGCCGGACTTGTTCCGGTCATCCATGTCTTCCATCTTGCGAGGTAAGACTTGGATGCCCGGCATGCGCCGGGCATGACGGCGGAGAGCCCGATGCCGGCGACAAATCCCGTTCCCAACGACCTCGCATCCTATTGGTTGCCGTTCACGCCGAACCGCGCGTTCAAGCGCGCGCCGCGGCTGTTGGCCCGCGCCAAGGACATGCACTATTACACGCCGGAGGGCCGCGCCGTGCTCGACGGCACCGCCGGCCTGTGGTGCACCAATGCCGGTCACAGCCGCGGACCGATCGTCGCCGCGATCGCGCGCCAGGCCGAGGCGCTCGACTACGCGCCGGCGTTTCAGTTCGCCCACCCGCAGGCGTTCGAACTGGCAAGCCGCATCGCGGCGCTGGCGCCGGGCGATCTCAACCGCGTGTTTTTCTGCAATTCCGGCTCGGAAGCGGTCGACACCGCGCTCAAGATCGCGCTGGCCTATCACCACGTCCGCGGCGAGGGCGCGCGCACCCGGCTGATCGGCCGCGAGCGCGGCTATCACGGCGTCGGCTTCGGCGGCATTTCGGTCGGCGGCATTGTCAACAACCGGAAATTCTTCGGCACGCTCCTGGCCGGCGTCGACCATCTGTCGGCGACCTATAACCGCGAGCAGCAGGCGTTCACCAGGGGCGAGCCCGAATGGGGCGGCCATCTGGCGGATGACCTGGAACGCATCGTGGCGCTGCACGACGCCTCGACCATCGCGGCCGCCATCGTCGAGCCGATGGCCGGCTCGACCGGCGTGCTGCCGCCGCCGCAGGGTTATCTGCAACGGCTGCGCGCGATCTGCGACCGCCACCGCATCCTTTTGATCTTCGACGAGGTGATCACCGGCTTCGGCCGGCTCGGCCACGCCTTCGCCGCCGAGCGCTACGGCGTGGTTCCCGACATGATCACGTTCGCCAAGGGCGTCACCTCCGGCGCGGTGCCGATGGCCGGCGTCATCGCCCGCGACGGCGTCTATGACGCCTTCATGCGCGGCCCCGAGCACGTCATCGAACTGTTCCACGGCTACACCTATTCGGCGCATCCGCTGGCCTGCGCCGCGGCACTGGCGACGCTCGACCTCTATCGCGACGAAAAACTGTTCGAGCGCGCCAAGGCGCTGGAGCCCAAATGGGCGGACGCCGTCATGGCGCTCAAAGGCCTGCCCGGCGTGCTCGACATCCGCACCGTCGGGCTCACGGCCGGCATCGACCTCGCGTCGCGCCCCGACGGCGCCGGCCAGCGCGCCACCGAGGCGATGGACCGCGCCTTTCGCGACGAAGGCGTGCTGATCCGCATCACCGGCGAAACCATCGCGCTGTCGCCGCCGCTGATCGTCACCGAAGCGCAGATCGGCGAGATCTTCGACAAGGTGGCGCGGGTGATCAAAGCGGTGGCGTAACAATCTACCGCGCGGTCATGGCGAGGGAGCGACAGCAATTGCAGCAAATCTTCGAAGCCAGCCGCAAAAATTGGCTGCGGGATGGCGTTGTCCTGCGGCTGGCGCGCGATTCTCGGAAGCGGTATATTATGCGCCCAATGAGCGCTCCTCTACGTAAAAAATGGACTGTCTTGAGCATCGTTTTGTGCAGCCTGCTGCTCATGGTGCGCAGTGCGTCAGCCGATCCGGTGCTCGCTATCGTCATCGGTACCGATACCCGTCAATTTGCGCGGGACGATCTTCTGGCTCGACCGGATGTTGCCAACGTCCAGATCGCCAGCGATGTTTCGTATAATGCAGCCATGAGCTATCGCGCGGTCCCCGTGGCCGCGCTGCTGGCCGGGCTCAATCTGCCCACCGATAGCGTGCTCGCGGCGGTCGCGCTCGACGGGTTCGTCGCGCAATTGCCGCTCGATCTGATTACCAATACCGACCCCACCAAGCCGATTGCTTGGCTCGCCATCGAGCCTGCCGACAATGCGTGGCCGCCGCTTCCTGGGAAGACCGTGAGCGCGGGGCCTTTCTATATCGTGTGGGCCGGGGCGTTGGCTGCGACGATCCGCAGCGAGCAGTGGCCGTATCAGGTGGCAAAGCTCGTGAGCCAGCCCTCGCCAGCGGTGCGCTGGCCAGCGCTCGGTGTTGACCCGGCGTTGCCCGCCACTGATCCGGTTCGCTCCGGGCAGGCACTCTTCGTCACCCAATGCCTGCCCTGCCATACGCTCAATGGTGCCGGTGACAGCACGGTCGGCCCCGAGTTAAATCAGCCTATGAACCCGACACAATACCTGACGCCTGCCGGTCTGCACGCACTGATCCGCAACCCGAAATCAGTCCGCACTTGGCCGGAGCAGCGGATGCTAGGCTTCCCGGAGGACCAGATGAGCGACCACGAGATTGACCTGGTGATCGGGTATCTCGCGTACATGACAGCGCGGCGGACATCGCCGTAACTATCCGCTGCCGGTGTGCCGCAGCCCGGCGGATTTGCCCGTCGAGCATGCAATGCGCCAGAAGCTCAAGCCGCTCTCGCTCCGAAAGTCGGTGATGAACGTCCACAGGGCGTCCGCCTCCTCCGGCATGCGCTTGGCCCGCGCCGCATGGCGGTTGCGGCACGACCCCGCACCGGCTCTTTTTCTTTGAACTGCCGAAGTGCCCTCTCCGGCAAGCGACTGGCCACAATTATTGTGGCCGCAGGATCGCCCAGCCGACGTGGATTTCGCCGGGGCCGCGGCGCATCGGCAGATCGAACGGTGCGCCGATTTCGGCGGCGCCGGCCACGGCGGCGAATTGCGCCGGCAGGTGCGCGGTGTCGCCGCCGGTCCACACTACCATGGCGCCTTTGGCGTGCAGATCGTTGAGATCGATCCACGGCGCGCGGCCGGGCAGGCCGTCGATCAGCACGCGCGGCTGGTCGGGCGAATAATGCGCGAGGTTGCCGCCATCCCACATCGAGCCGATGACATAGCGCAGCGGCGCGCCGGCGACGGCGTGAAAGCGCTCGGTCAGCGCGGCGCCAAGCGTGTCGCCGGGAAACAGCACGGCGCGGTAGCGGTGATCGATGAACGGCAGCACCGCATAGTTGGCAATGAACACGACGGCGAAGCCGGCGAACACCGCGCCCCAGGTGACGACGACGCTGGTCAGCCGGGCGCGGTCGAGCGCACCTGGCGCCGCGAGCATCAGCCACAGGCCGAGATAGAGCCAGAGCGGATAGCCCCACATCGCGACCGTGCCGCGTCCGCTGACCGCGGCCAGCACGATCACGGTGAGGAATGGCCCGAAGGCGAGCAGCGCCACGATGCGGCGGTCGAAAGCGTCGGCCGATCGTGCCCTCCCGCCTTGCGGGGGAGGGTAGGGCGGCGGGTCGTGCGGTGAGGGAACATCGTCGGCGCCTGTGACGGGGCCTCGCGACCCCCACCCCCAACCCCTCCCCACAAGGGGGAGGGGAGTCGGTGCGCGGCCAAAACAAACCGGCGGCGATCAGCAACGACGGCAGCAGGAAGAAGATCTGGCTGACGGCGAACGCGACCGGATGGCTGATATGGTCGAACCAGCCGTGCACCGGCGCGGCGCGGCGGCTCGCATAGGCAAAGGGCAGAAAGTCGGTCTGGAACAGCCACAGCACGTGCGGCGCCGCGATGCCGAGCGCGACGGCGAGCGCAAGCCACGGTCCCGGCGTCGCCAGCGTGCGGCGGGCGTCGCGGTCGAACAGCAGGAACAGCGCGTAAGGCGCGGCCAGGACGACGACAAAATATTTGGCCCACAGCGCGCCGCCGAAGGCCAGGCCGAGCAGCAGCCAATGCACCATGCGGCCGCGCTTGAGCGCGGCATGGAATGCGTAGCCGGCCAGCGCCCAGAACGGCAGCTGCATGACGTCGTGGTTGAACTTCACCGCGGTGTACTGGAAGTAATGCAGGCCGTCGATGATCGCGACGGCCACGAGCGCGCCGGCTGCGCCGACCAGCGGCCGCGCCGCGGCGAACACCAAAACGAAAGCGACGATCACCACGGCTTGCGCCAGCGCGTAATAGGCGATGTCGGCGTCGAACAGCCGATGCATGATCTCGATGAGCCACCACGGCAGCGGCGGCAGCTTGTCGTAGCCGAGCTGCCACGCGGGGCCGTAGGTCAGGGCCTCGATCAGATCGAGCGGCAGGTTGGCGTAGAGCAGCGTCGGCAGCGCCGTCCAGACGGTCAAATGCAGCGCCAGGAAGCCGGCAAACGCCGCCTGCGGCCGGCCTTCGATAAAGCCGATCAGGCCGGGTCTGTTCGCCGCGGCGCGTGCTGAGTTCGGACGGTTCCGGTATCGCGGTCATCAGGTTGTCGCGGTTTGCCGGCGCGGCCGGCCCCGCTTGCTGTTATAAAAGGCGGCTAAAAGCTTGGCCACGGAGCCGTAGCCTCGGGGCAGCGCACTTGCGGGCCAGCGACTTTGGCGGCAGCGGACTTGCGGCCTCGCGGCGCTTGTGGACACTGCTATGGTCCGGGGGCGAATCGTTCTGGCGGCACGGCTGTTTGGCGGCGGCGTGAGACGGGGTTCGGCATGGTGCGCATCAGCGCCATTTTCATCGCGGTCTGCATGGTGCTCATCGCCGGCTCGGTCGGCGTCGTGGTCTATCTTCGCTTCGGCCTGACCGGGGCCGAATCCCTCCTGGTGGCACTCGGCATTCTCACCGCGCTGGTGGTCTACAACGCCATTTCCGCCCGTTTTCGCGACCGCGCCGAAGTGAGCGACCAGATCGCCAACCTGTCGCGCGGCTCGGGCGACCTGGCGCGCCAAGTCGCCGAGTTCGACCGCCGGCTCGGCACCATCGAGATGAAGGTCGATGCGGTGCTCGACAAGGCGCTGGCGACAGCTCAGCCGCTCGCCGCCGAGATCGAGGAGCTGTCCACGCTGGTCAAGCGGCTGGCCGATCAGGTTGCCGAGCATGAAGTCGCGCTCCATGGCGAGAGCGCTAGGTTGTCCGTCACGTCGACGCCGGCCGTGGCGGCCGCCAGGTCGGCAACATCCCAGGGACCGGCGGTGTCGGCGATGACGGCCGGCGCAGCGCCGGCACCCGAAGCGGCTGCCGCGCCGCCGGCGGCCGCCGCTGGCGTTGTCGCCTTCAAGGGCATGGACCGCGCCGCCATCATCACCGCGATCAGAAGCGCCGTCGATGCCAACAAGATCGAGCTTTTCCTGCAGCCCATCGTCACCCTGCCGCAGCGCAAGGTGCGCTATTACGAGGCGCTGTCGCGTTTCCGGGCCGAGAATGGCGATGCGGTCACGGCAAGCGAGTTCCTGCCGTTCGCCGAGGCGGGCGGGCTGTTGCCCAAGCTCGACGGCCTTTTGCTGACGCGCTGCGTGCAGGTGGTGCGCCGGCTGTTGCTGAAGAACCGCGACGTCGGCCTGTTCTGCAATCTTGCCTCGGCAACCCTGACCGACGCCGGCTTTCCGCAGCTTGTGCAATTCATCGAGGCCAACCGCGCCATCGCGCCGAATTTGGTGTTGGCGTTTACCCAGAGCGCGGTGCGCGCCATGGGACCGATCGAGCACGAGAGTCTGGCGGTGCTGGCCGAGCGCGGCTTCCGGTTCGCCATGGACAATCTCGCCGATCTGCGCGTCGAGCCGCGGGAACTGACCGAGCGCGGCTTTCGCTTCATCAAGGCGCCGGCGGCGCTGCTGCTCAACCGCGTCGGCGCCGCCTCGACCGACATCCATCCGGCCGATATGTCGGACCTGTTCGGCCGTTTCGGCATCGATCTGATCGCCGAGCGGATCGAGGCCGAAGCTGCGGTGGTCGATCTGCTCGATTACGATGTGCGCTTCGGCCAGGGCAATCTGTTCTCGCCGCCGCGGCCGGTGCGCGCCGAAGCGCTGCAGCCGGTCGATCACCGGAACGACGCGGCCAAAGCCGATGCCGCCAGCGACGGCAAACGCAGCGTACCGTCCGCCGCCGGCGATACCGGCACCCCGGCCGCGCGCGGCATCCTCGCCCAGCTCGCCCGCACCGCGCGCAACTGAGCGTCGCGTTCGCCGCCGGGAGCATGATCCGGAAACGCCGCAATCGGCTTTCCGAGAAAATCATGCGCCATCAAAATGCCGGGGCGCCAATCAATTCAATCTGAAACGACGTCGCGCTAGGCGCCGGCTTTGACCGGCACGAATTGCGTCGTGAACAGCGCGTCGTCGGCGGGCTCCTGCGCCAGCAGCCCCATGTCGATGAAAGACTTTTTCAGGGTCGCGACGGCCTGCGGCTCGAACGTGCCGTCGGTCGAGAAATAGCCGATCTGCTCATCATAGACGCGCGCAATCACCGTCGGGCTGAGATCGAGAACCTTGGCCGAGATTTCGATCGACTTTTCCCTATTGGCCTTCATGAAGGCGATTGTTTCGAACCAGCCCTGCAGGAACGCGCGCACGGTGTCGGGATGCTGGGCGATCAAGTCGTTGCGGGCGAACAGCACATGGGTAATGAAGTGATCGACGAACGGCGTCGCCGTGGTGATGACGCGCCACTCCTTGGCTTCCTCAAGCGAATAGCCGGTCTCGAGCGCGCCGATATAGCCGTCGATCTGATGGGTCTTGATGGCGGCGCGGGCCGGCGGCATGCCGCCGATCGGGATGACGTCGATGCCGCTTTTGCCCCAGCCTTCTTTGTCGTTGATGCGCTGGCCGATCCAGGAGGTCAGCGAGCCGACGGTGGTGCAGCCGAGCTTTTTGCCTTTGAGGTCGTCGACGGTCTTGATGTCGGAATCGTAGCCGACCATCACCGCCATGTTGCGCGGCAGGCCATACATCGCCGCAACCGCCTTGACTGGCGCGCCCTTGACGGCAAACGCCATGCCGGGCCCCGAGCCGATGCCGATATCGGCGGCGCCGGCGGCGAGGAGTTGCTGCAGCTTGGCGTCGCCCGACGAGGCCGACGCCTCGATGTCGAGCCCGTGCTTGGCGAATATGCCGGCCTGCATGCCGATATCGAGCGGCGTGAACGTCCAAGCAAACGGCACCACCTTGGCGACGCGGAGCGTGTCGTTGGCGCGCGCCGGTGCGAAGGGGGCGGCAAGCGGAAGCAGGGCGCCCGATGCCAGACCCGACATCAGGCTTCTACGGGACAATCGCATCATCGCTTCCTCCCCCGGCTTTGGTTTTTGGTCGGCAAAGCATTGCAGAATTTGCCGTCCATGGCCATGCCGGCCTCACTGGATGCGGTGTCGCACTGGCGAGCGCGTTTGCGCTTGGGTCGATTGCGCTTGGCCGATTGTTCATGAGCCGACCCCGGTTCCGACGTTGACGGCGCTTGCGCACTTCCTGAGCACAATTCGAATTCTCGGAACACGGCTACCACAATATTGCCGCGCTTGAGCGGCCGCGCGCGCAATCTTTCAGCACACGGAAATTAATCTGAAAGTCATGCAACCGACTTTGCCGGTCCGGCATTGAGCGAGCAAGCGCGCGCCTCAAACGGGAGTGCGCGACAACAGAAATAATCACGATTGGCATCAGCGGCCCACGCGTTTGCGGCAACCAAACGCGAGGAGGATTTTCGTCTCAGGCTGGCGGGCGAGGCGATCAACCAAGGAGAGTTCCAATGATGGCCTACCACGACCTCCACCAGCAGTTTCCGTTCCAAAACCCCCAAGCGGCATGGATAAATCCGCAGGCGGCCCAGACCTACGGTTTTGGTCTCGGGCAGGCCGCTTACGGGCAACAATTCGGGCCACAGGGCGGCCAACAGTTCGGTCAGCCCAACATCGGTGCGTGGGGATTGGGCGGCGGCTGGGGTCAGGGTCAGCATCGTCAGTTGTCGCAGAATGACGTCGGTGATGTCGTACGCCAGTTGGTGCCGTTGCTGCCGCAACTTCTGGCGCAGGCGCAACAGCAGCCGCAGGCGGCCTTCGGTTACGGCGGCTTTGGCCAAGGCTACGGCCAGAACCCGCGGGCGCTGACGCAACAGGATGTCAATGAGGTGGTGCGACAGATTCTGCCGATCCTGCCGCAAATCGTCGGCACGCTGCAGGGTCAGGGCCCGCAATACGCGGCGGCCATGTACGGCGGACAGGGACCGCAGTTCGGATTGCAAAATCCGCTGGCCCAGTTTTCGAATCCGTTCCAGCAGCAACCGTTCGGCCAGCAGGGCCAGCAAGGGTGGCCGAACGCGATGTCGGCGTTCGGCGGCAGCCAAGCCTGGGGACAACGGCAACTGAATCAGCAGGACGTCAGCGAGGTCGTGCGTCAGCTTGTCGGGATTATTCCGCAGGTGATCGGCAATCTTCAGGCCTACGGCCAGCAGCGGATGAACTAGTCGCCGCTGTGTCGCCCGGAGGGCCGTCGTCCACAACGGACGACGGCTCTCTGGCCGCACCCGGCATGCCGTATGACGAGATGCCGATGAGGACATGCCGACGAAACAGCAACCGATAATCCGATAGGGAGAAATCACATGCCATTTCCCGATTCTGCCGCGTCGGGCGCGGCCAACCCCCAACCGCCGGCGCAGGACACGCAGCGGCTGATCGAGTTGTTGGGCAATCTCATGCCGGTCCTGCAGCGCATCCAATCGCAAGCGGTCGAGCCATCGCCGCCGTTTACTCCCGGCAGCCTCGTGCCCGACAATCCGATGCTCGATCATCAGGCGGCCGTCGCCATGGTGGAAGACATCATCGCCAACTCACTGCGCATGCTGTCCGGCTATCTCGACACTTACGCCGGACGATTTCCCGGCCTGGACACTTGCGTGGCTCTGGTCACCGAGGCGGCGCATCGCTTCGCGGCGCACGATTACGCGCAATCCTTCGGCCTGATCTGGCAGAGCTACCGCGTGATCACCGCGCTCCGGGCGGGCAATCCGCAGTTGCCGGCGCCGCGCGCTGTTGCGCCGTCGGCGGCACCAAGTCCCACCACCCAGCTGCATTGAGAGGCCGGTCATGGTCGCGAAACAGGATGAAGGCCGCAGATCGGAGACGGCGCCGCGCGCCGCCACGAAAACCAGCGGCGAGACAACTCGCGCCGGCGGGCGCAAGCGACTGGCGTCACGCAGCATGCCATGCGCCGTCGCGCCAACCAGTCCCGGGATGACCGCACAGGCCCTCGTCGAGCGATTGGGCGATTTGGAAGTCCTCCGGATGATCGAATCGCCCGCGATGGTCGGGCCGCCGGTCGCGGTGGTGCGCGCAACCGCCGAACAGGCCGCGGCGCTGCGCCAATCCGCCGGCGGCGCGCTGGTGGTCGAGTACGACGCACCATTGCGGCCTGCCGCGTTCGCGCCAGCGACCATGTCCGCGCCCGCAGTCGCGTTCGCGCTTGGCGAGGGTTTCGACACGACAATTCAAGTTCTCAACGACGGCGATCACCCGCTCGAGCAGGCCGAGGTCGAAATCGTCGGCCAGCACTGGACGGCGCAAGGGCTTACCGGCAGCGACGGCAAGGTCGCGCTCAGCCTTCACGGCGAGTTGCCCGAGACGGTCATGGAACTGTTGATCAGGCCGCGCGCGGACGCTTGGGGCCTATGGAAACGGGACCCGCAGCTGCAGGCCGGCGAATCCAACACCGTGAACCTGCGGACATTGGCGGAGGCGAAAAAGCCCGGTTGGGGCGCTCACGCCATGGGTTTCGACCGCCTGCCGCCGGGCTATGGCGGCGCCGGCGTCAAGATCGCGCTGATCGACACCGGGGTCGCGACCAGCAACGAACGGCTCGGCGATCTCGAACACGGCATCGACGCCGGTCGCGGCGATGATCGGTCGTGGTCGCAAGACAGCGTCGGGCACGGCACGCTGTGTGCCGGCATTCTGGCCGCCAGATCCGCCAGCGAGGACGGGCTGCGCGGCTACGCGCCGGACGCCGAGCTGCATGTTTGCAAGCTTCCGCTCGATGCGGCTTGCAGCGATCTCGTCGCGGCACTCGACGCGTGCATAGGGGCGGGCGTGGATGTGGTCTGCGTGGGCCATGGCAGCGGCCGCGGCTCGGCCATCGTCGAACAACGCATGACCGCGGCGAAAGAGCGCGGCATCGCCATCATTGCACCGGCCGGCAATACCGGCGGCCCGGTGCAGTTCCCGGCCTGCTCGCCTCATGTGCTGGCGGTCGGCGCGATCGGCCGCAGCGGGACTTTTCCCGAGGACAGCCCGCATGCTGCCCACGCCGCGGCGGCGGAGCCGATCGGCGGAAGCCTATTCTTGCCGGCGTTCTCGTGCCGTGGGCCGGATCTCGATCTCTGCGCGCCGGGTGTCGCCGTGATTTCGTGCCAGGCGCCCAACGGATACGCGGCCAGCGACGGCACGTCGTTGGCGGCGGCACATGTGACGGCGCTCGCCGCACTGGTGCTGGCTCATCACGCCGACTTTGCGCATCAATTCGCCGGTCGCAACGTGATGCGGGTCGAGCGGCTGTTCCAAATCCTCAAACAGACCGCGCAACCGCTGGCGGAAGCGTGGCGAACCGGCGCCGGACTGCCGGCGGCGCCGGCGGCGCTCGGGCTCGAAGCGCAGCAGCAACCGTTTGTGACGCCGTTCAATTTCGGGCTTGACGAGATGCACAAGGCCATGCGGTTGGCCGGCCTGTTGTCGCCGGGCCGGTTCGAGGCGCCGCAACCGTCGCGTGGACCGGCGGCGATCACCCATTTCCCGCTCAATCTCGTTCCGCCGGCGGTGATGACGGCGGGCGGCGGCGCGCCCGGCCGATTGAGCGATCTCAAGGCCGCCATGCAGCGTGCCGGACTTTCGCCCGGCCGTTGGCAAGGCCGAGGCGTAACCCAGCCGTCTAGGCAAATTGCGCAGCGCCGGGGATTTTCCCGGCGCTTTTTCTTTGGGGGATTCCGGCAGATTGGCATGGAATTCGCTTCTCGTTGCCCTACTATGACGCTGGGGTAGTTGGGGCTGAAAAAGTTGTTACCGCTCGGCAACATCATCGCCGACACATGCCGTGACGGCCGGAACGCGGCCGCCGCTTGCAACGGGCAATGGACGCTTCCGGACGGCGGCCAATTCGTTTACCCTTGCCCTGGTCCCGGCAACGCGAGCTTCCGAGACGCCGCAGCTTTTGCTGTGCGGCGGCACCATGGTCATCGAGATGCAATTGCCGAGCGGCCAGCCCGGGCTGGCTCTCGCCTGCCGCATCCATGCCAATGCCCGCGACGTCACGAGCCTGCAGCGGCGCCTCAACCGCGCCGTCAATCATCAGCAATCGGGACGCGTGATCGCCGGCATGATTCTGTTGCTGGCCATGTGCGGCTGGATCGCCGGCGGCAACGACGGCGCGCGGCAAGCGGTCAGCAGCGGCGCGCCGCTGCCGGATGACGCCGGCGTGTTCCCCGAAATCATGTTGCAACAGCTTGGCGCCCAGCTGCTGCACCCCTCCCAGAGCGCGGCGCTATTCGACATCCTGCGCGATATCTGCCGGCGCGCCGGGCTGACGCGGTTGCCCGATCTGTATTGTCTGCCCTACGCCAGCACCATGAATGCCTATGCCCTGGGCGGGCCGCGACGCTCGGCCATCACCCTGACCGACGGCTTGCTGCGCGGCATGACGCTCGGCGAGATCGCCGCCATTCTGGCTCATGAGGTCGCCCATATCAGCAACAGCGATGCCCGGGCGATGAGCTGGGCCACCACGCTGCATCGGGCGATCGCGGTGACCTCGCTGACGAGCCTGGCGACGCTGCAACGCCAGGACGGGCTTGCCGCCCCGCTCTTGAGCGCATTGCTCGGTTGTGCTTCGGCGATCGGCCAGCTCCTGTATCTGGCGTTGTCGCGCATCCTCGAATTCGACGCCGACGCCACCGCTCTTGAATTGATCGACGACCCGCAAGCGCTGGTTTCCGCCCTGCACAAGCTCGAGCGTCACCACAATGCGGTTCGCGACTTGCCGGCGATCTGTCTTCACGACGGCCTGCTTGAATTTCTGCGCAGCCATCCCGCCACCCGCGATCGCGTCGGCACGCTCCGCCGACTGGCGCCGTCAATGTGATTGTTTCTGACGCCCCGCCCCCGCTGCGCGCCTGCCGGACCAGCGCTTGCGTTGACCGGGAACGTGCCTCCTGGAATCGTTGAAATGCGCCGCCGCCTCACGCGCCAAGCGGTCTAGTCGGCGGCGGCGCCTTGGATCGACCATACGGCCGGGACATTGCCCACGGTCGCTGCCGAGGACACCGATGTGCCGTTGATAAACCACACGGCGACATCGCCGCTGGTATCGTGCCACAGAATGTCGCTCATGCCGTCGCCGTTGAAGTCGCCCGTCTCGGCGATCGTCCACACCGCGGGAACGTTGCCGAAACCGGCGGCCGAGGCGACCGCAGCGCCGTTGATATACCAGACCGCGACATCGCCGTTGGCGTTTCGCCAGAGGATATCGCTTTTGCCGTCGCCGTCGAAATCTCCCGTTCCGGCGATCGACCAGTCGGTCGATATAGTTCCCAGAAGCGCCGCCGAAGACACCGTGGCGCCGTTCATGAACCAGATCGCGATGTTGCCGCTGCTATCGCGCCAGAGAATGTCGGTCTTGCCGTCGCCGTCGAAATCGCCGGTGCCGACAATCGACCATGACCCCGGCACATTGCCGATGGCGGCGGCCGCAGTGACCTGGCCGCCAGTCATCAGCCATATCGCCGTGTTGCCGCTGGTATCGCGCCAGAGGATATCGCCGTTGCCGTCACCGTTGAAGTCGCCGGTGCCGACGACCGACCAGGTGGTCGCAACGTTGCCGAGGCTCGCGGTTGAAGTGACCTGGCCGCCACTGAGGAACCAGATGGCGGTGTTGCCGCTGGTGTCGCGCCAGAGCAGGTCATAACGGGTATCGCCGTCGAAGTCGCGCTGTCCGACCACCGACCAGGTGGTGGGAACGGTGCCGACAAGCGGCGTCGAGGCCACTTGGCCGGCGGCGTTCATGAGCCACGCGGCGACGTTGCCGCTGGTGTCGCGCCAGAGGATGTCGCTGAGATTGTCGCCGCTGAAATCGTGCGGCGAACCCGGAATGGTAATGGTGCCCACCATTCCCAGGCTGACATGGAACCGGCAGAAATAGTTGTAAACGCCCGGCTTGGTGAAGGTGAATGCGAACGTGTTGCCCTGGCTTGTGGTGCCGCTGTCGAACAGGCCGGTACGCGACGTAATCGTATGGGTGCCGCCCGCATTGGTCCAGGTGACCGCGGTGTTCACCCGGGCCGAAACGGTGCGGGGCTGAAACGTCAGGGTGTTTCCGCCCACGGCAATCGCCAGTGTCGGCGCCAGCGCCCAGGCTGAAATTGCCGCAGCGCCGCCGCAAGCGAACGCGGCGACGCCCAACAGCAGGTTCCTTGTTCGCGGCAGATGACGTCCGTGCGACGGCTGACGATGGTCCATCATGTCCCCCCCCAACTGGCCACGCCGATGCCCGGTAACGCAAGCGCGGCCTCCGCCAGCACCAACACCTTGGGCGATGCCTTATTCCCAGCCAATGGAACGCTTGCTGGAACGGCATCAGGCGCTGGCGAGCCGTGTCGGCGCCGCGCGCACACTCGGTACATCTGATCGTCGCACCAACGTCACGGAAAGCCGCCGCACCAACGGCCGCCCGACGCGCGCCTATCCGTTTGACCGCGGCCGCCCCGTTCACTAGAATCCTTTGATCCTCAGGCGGTTGGCAGGAGCGCCCGGTGCACATCATCAACTCGCATTTCCATTGGTGGCCGCGGTCGATTTTCGACAAGCTGTGCACCCGCGAGGCGTTTCCCAAGGCGCGGATGAACGCCCGCGGCGGCTACGATTACATGCGCCGGCCGGACAGCGGCGCGCACCTGAATTCCTGGGCCGAGTGGTTCGATCTCGAGGCGCAGCTCGCCTACATGGACAGCCTCGGCCACCAGGTCGACGTGGTCTGCTCGATCGGCCCGTTCTCGGTGTCGTTCTCCGACATGCCGCTCGCCGAAGGCCGCGACTACGCGCTGATGTGGAACGAGGCGATGGCCGGCGCGCAGAACAAATATCCCGGCCGGGTGTGGGCCAGCGCGGCGGTGCCGCTGCAGGACACCGCCGCCGCCATCGCGGTGGTCGACGATGCCGTCAATCGCCTCGGCCTCATCGGAGTCAACCTGCCCGGCAGCGTCGGCGCCGACGCGCGGATCGATGCCGAGCGGCTCGAGCCGTTCTACGCCCATGTTGCCAAGCTCGGCCTGCCGCTGTTCCTGCACCCGACCGACGTGATCTTCCAGGACATGCTCGACGGCTACGACGGCGCGCTGCACTTGAGCCTCGGCCGCGTCATCGAGGTCAGCGTCGGCGCCATGCGGCTCATTCTGTCCGGTGTCATGGAACGGCATCCGAACCTGAAAATCGTGATGTCGCATACCGGCGGCTCGCTGCCCTACCAGGCCGGCCGCATGGACAAGAACTCCAAGGCGGCGAAGCTGCCGCGGCCGGTGCAGGACTATATGCGGCGCATGTACACCGACACGGTGTCGCCGCACGCCGCCGGCATCAAGTTCGCCATCGACTATTACGGCATCGACCACGTCATGTACGGCACCGACTATCCATGCTGGGATCCGGCGCCGTGCCTGCAGCTGATCGACGAGATTCCGATCTGTCGGCCGCCGACAAGCAGAAGCTGTTCTACGACAACGCCCGGCGCATTCTCGGCCTCAAGGACCCGGCGCCGGCGAAATCGCCGACAGCGCGAGCCGGCGCTGGCGTGATTCACCCCTCCCCTGCAGGGGGAGGGTCGGCGGCGATAGGCCGCCGGGGTGGGGAAGCCGCACCAACCCCCGCCCCGTAGCCCGGATCACGCGAAGCGAAATCCGGGAGAAAAATCCCGCGGCGCCAAGCCGCGCCAATTCACTCTTCCCCTCTCCCCTTGCGGGAGAGGCCGCGAGCGAAGCGAGCGGGTGAGGGGAAGTGCCAGTTTGCGCAATGCGCGCGCGAGCTCGGTTGCGTTAATTGGCCGTGTCCTGCGCCTTCTCCCGGGACCGCAAGCGCTCATAAACCTCGCGAACTAGGTGTGCAGAAGCGGCGTCTCGGAAAGCGGCGTCCTGCATAATGCGATCGAATATCTCTTCATTGCCTTCCATTCGATCAATGAAAAGGCCTTCGAGCATTCGTTCGAAGACGTGCCTGAAATTGTCGAGCGTGTTGACCTTAGCCGCCGTTTTAAGCGTTTCGCTTTCGACCGCCGCTTCCGTAACTTGATCGAAAAAAAGTTGATCCGCAGGCTTAAAATCAGTTCCAAACCGTTCATTGAGCTTGTCAATGAGCAGCGACAGAACAATGGACTCGTCCCCATACTCTCCGGTGCCGACTTCAGTGGGACCTTTGAGCGGCTCAGCGTCGCCGGGCGCCAGATCGATGCTGCCCTCGCTGATCTTTTGCAGGCGATAGAATTTCAGCGCGACTTCATCTTCGATCTCATAACCAAGGCGGCTATTGCGGCGCGGAAGCTTGAGCAGCAAAAAACGCGCATAGACATATAGCTTTTCGAGGTCCGAATCCTGATAGGGGATGATCTGCGAGAGGAACGTATAGAGGTTGCGGAAGCTCACGAGTTGAGCTTTGAACTCGTCTTGATCCTCCTCATCAAGCCCTTTGAACCGTTCAACCGCTTGATCAAGAATAGCATTGAGCTGCTTGTGCTCCCCGGGCGTCGATTGCATGCGATTGCGGAACCAGATGTTACAGAACTTGCCGATGTCGGCGGATGATTACTGGGCTTTCCTTTAATTTGTGCTGCAGCGTGTAGAGCTGCTGTCGTTCGGGCATCGGTCCGACGTTTGTTACCTCGTAGTACGGTTTAAATGCTTTGTAGATTTCCACGCGCTCGTTCACAAAATCGAGTACGAAGGAGTCTGTCTTACCGGTACGGTACGGTTGAGGCGCGAAAATGTCTGCACCGCTTGCACACCGGCGAGACGCTTATCAACGTACATAGTATGCAAAAGCGGCTGGTCGAACCCTGTCTGATATTTCTCGGCGACGAGCAGAATTTGGTATTCTTCCGTCGCAAACTTGGCCGGCAACTCGCTCTCTTTGATGTCGTTATTCATACCTGTTTCGGTGAACTTCTTGACGGCGATATCCGGGTCGACAACTTGCCCGAGAACGCGACCAAAGTCCAATATCGGTATAGCCGCGCTCGGCAATGTATTTGTCGATGGCGAGCTTGTAGCGCACGGCGCTGAGGCGCGTATCCGTTACCACCATAGCCTTGGCGCGTCCGCCGATTTTGTGCCGCGTGAAGGTGCGGAAATGCTCGACGATCACCTCGACCTTCTGCCGGAATTGACAGGATGCATGCGTAGGAACCGCGCCAGCGCCTTTGCGGCTTCCCGCTTGAGCATATGTGATCGTTCTCTACCTTCTTGATCAACCCGAAATACGCAGTGTAGGTCGTGTAGTTGGCCAGGACATCCATAATGAACCCCTCTTCGATCGCTTGGCGCATCGCGTAGAGGTGGAACGGCGGCTTGCCGTCGTCCCCAGCTCATTGAAAACGGCTTTCGTCTTGAACTTGGGCGTCGCGGTAAAAGCGAAAAAACTGATATCCGGCTGCCGCGGCCGCTTCAGCATCTCGCGCAATAGACCTTCCTTGGCTTCGTCCGATAATTCCTCTTCCTCGATATCGAGGATTTGCTCGGCGAGGATCGCCTCGATGCCGCTGCTGTTGAGAATGCGCTTGAGTTCGCTTGCCGTATCTCCCGATTGCGAAGAATGCGCCTCGTCCACAATCACAGCGAATTGCTTGCCCGCAGTGTCTATGCGGACCGTCTCGCCTTTCTTTTGCAGGGTGCCGATGGCCTGCGTGATGAAGGGAAATTTCTGAATAGTCGAAATCACGATCGGCACGCCGGTGGCGAGCGCCTTGGCAAGCTGCTGCGTGTTTTCGTCGATCTTCTCGACCACCCCTTTTTTGTGTTCGAATTGGAAGATCGTATCCTGAAGCTGCTGGTCGAGAACACGCCGATCAGTGATAACCACGACCGTGTCGAACACCTTTTTATCCGCCAGGTCATGCAGGCTCGCCAATTGATGCGCGAGCCAGGCAATTGAATTCGATTTGCCCGAACCGGCCGAGTGCTGAACCAGATAATTGTGACCTGAGCCGGCTTTCTTAGCGTGGCTCACCAACTTCCGCACGGCGTCAAGCTGATGGTAGCGCGGAAAGACGATCATTTCCCTCGTGATCGTTTTAATGCCCGAACTGGTGCGGATTTTCCTTGCTTCCGTTTGGAGATGGATAAAGCGGGCGAGCAACTCCATCAGGCTGTCGCGCGTAAGCGCTCCGTCCCAGAGATAGGCGCTGCGATAATTGCCGTCGTCGCTGGGTGGATTGCCGGCACCGAAGTTATTGCCCCTATTGAACGGCAGCCAGACGGTCGATTTGCCGTCGAGCTTCGTGGTCATGAAAACGAGGTCGGGATCGACGGCAAAATGCACCAGCGCCCGTTCTTTGAAGCGGAACAGCGGCAGTTTGGGGTCGCGATCGTTCTCGTACTGCCGCTTGGCGTGTTCGACGTTTTGCCCCGACATGGGGTTCTTCAGCTCTAGCGTTACGACCGGTAGGCCGTTCACTGACAACACGGCATCGATGGTCTGCGAGGTATTCGGATTGAAAGCCACTTGTCGGGTGACGCTGAGGATGTTCAACGCGTACGCCGCCTTCGCATCTGGATTTATGCCTGTGGCGGGCTGAAACGCCGCCATATGGTAGGTCTTGCCGAAGCATTTGAACCCGTGCCGTAGCAGAAAAGCGCGCCCTTTGCTCCAAGTTCCTTGACCAGGGCATCAAGGAGCGTCTGCTCGGCAGCCGTGCCTTGCAGATCGACAAGCGATTGCCATTTTTTCGGCTGCGATCCCTCGATGTAGGCGATCACGTCCGCCGGGAATAGCGCGTGGTCCGCATCGAAGAGGTCCCGAAAACCTTTGGTGTAACCCCTCGCCAGCAACGCAAGTTCAATCGCATCCTCGAAGCAGATTTCGGTGTGCTTGGGTTGGGGCTCGGCACTCATGCGGCAACCTCGGCGTACTCGAACTCGCGAACGTCGATTTTTCCCGTTACGGCATTCGTAATAATAGCAGCGCGATACTCAGATAATACTTCGATCGCACGCTCTATGCGTGAAACAAGAACTGAAATTCTCCGCAATTTTCGAGTCAGATCATCCAAACTATCTTGTTGCTCCGTCGCCTTTGGTAGAACCAATGGCAGTTCTTTCACCGTCTCAATAGACACCTCTCGAAACGTAGAACCCTGCTGGGAAAACTGCCCAATAAGCGTGGACGTATTTAGCTTGCAAGCAAAGACACAAGAATTCGGGAATAATTCCATCCATTGGTGCGATCCGTGCAATGCCTCGCGAAAGATTTGCACCATTCAGGTCTGGTGTTACGATCGCACTGTCACCAACCGAGGCCCTAATACCGAGAATGACGTCGCCCACTGAGAGCTTAGAGTTCGGGTATTGGGCCGCAATCTCAACGGCCGTTCTCTGTAGCTTTTCGACCTCTAGTCGCCCTCGAACAAGATCCGTGGTCTGGATAAACGGAACGCCGCCTTCCTGATGCGGCCCAGGCTGGACAATTCCATACGAAATTGAACTGCCCAATCTTATCAACTGCTTGAGGCGCTTAACCTCCCAGTGGGCCGGCGCCTCTCCGAGCCAAGAAAATCCACTGTCCTTCATTGGAGCAGAGGCATCAAGGCCTTTCGTGACAGTTCCGCTTATCAGCGCAAGGCGCTTCTCTTTGAGTAATTCCAGTAGCCGCCGTTTTTTACCAACCAGATTATCGACACGCACAATCTCGCAATCGATAAATTTTGCAATCACTCTTTGTTCTTCAATAGGAGGCCGCAAGATTAGAGCGTCGGCGATTGCCGAAGATGGCAAACCGAAACGGGTTACCCCATTCGCAGAGATTTTGAACTGATAATTCAGCATTTCGGAACAGAACAGACGAAAGAGGTAACGATCATCAAATACTCGCAGGTCGGGCCGGATCATGGCCAGGTGATTGCCGCACAGAACACCCCGCATATCTTCCAGCACCAACGCAGGCACCGCAATATCTTTCCAGACTCGCTATCCTTCGTTACCAGCACATCTCCCTTTTTCAAGGAGAATTTTTCGACCTCCGCGGGGGTCGCGGAGCCGGCCATAAAGACCATGTCGTTCGTAATGAAGTCGTTATTGTATACATCAACATAGTTGCAAAGCTTTACCGGCAACTCCCCATCGCTGATATTCTTGTCGACATTGCTTGGGGGCGATGCGGCTAGAAACTTTAGTCGGCCGGTAGACCAATGCGACGGTATTGAGCCCAGCCACACAATACCGGATTGTTTGTAGGAGGGGTAAGCGCGAAATTTCACGCAACTATCCTCTTGAGCATACCAACAATTTCGGCCTCGAGCGCCTCAATATCGGTTTCGATCGCTTCGAGCGGACGCGGCGGCTCGTAAACGTAGAAGTGCCGATTGATCGGAATTTCGTAACCGACCTTGGTTTTTAAATAATCGATCCACGAGTTCGGCCAATGCGGCTTCAGCTCGCGGGCGAAATATCCGTCGCAATATCCGCGCACAAAGTCGACTAGATCATCGTTGTTCGGCTCCTTGCCCTGGGCGCTCTTGTACCTGATCGGGAGCGGCAACGGAGCTTTCGCCGGGAGGGCCACCGTCTCGGTGTCGCGCAGCTGAGGGTCCGGCTCGGGGCGACCCTTGCCATCGGCGCAAATCTCGGCAGTCGGGTCACGCTTGGATAAAGCTGCGAGAATTGCCTTGTATATTGGATTGGAAATCTTAAGGCCGCGCTCTTCGAGCACCTTATCGAGATCGTGTTTGAATTCATCGCGATTGTTGTAACTGCGATCGGGGTCGAGGGAATGCAACGCATCCACAATCCACTGCTGCAATTGCCGGCCAGATTCGATTTCTTCGTCGATTTCCCTTTTGCTCTTGCGCTTCTTGCTCTCCGCAGAGAGTTGCGAAGGCGCTTTCGTTGTATAGTCGCGCCATGCGCTCGGGTGATGCCTGGAAATTGAGGCGCAGCGGCCGTTCGACGGTCAGCTTGATATAGCCAAATTCCCAATTGTTGAAAATTTTTGAGCAAATCCGTCCGACCTCCTTGCCGTCGACCGCTACTTTGCATGTGGCGTCGTGTTTGAAATCCGAATACAGCTTGGTGATGTCGTCGATTTGTGTCGGGGAAAACTCGTTGCGCTTGTTGCCCAGGCTCTTTCTCATTTTGACGAAATGCCGCGTTGCATCGATGAGCTGTATCTTGCCGCGGCGATGCCCGGCCTTTCGGTTCGAAACGATCCAAATGTACGTATAGATGCCGGTGTTGTAGAAAAGCTGATCCGGCAGGGCGATGATCGCGTCGAGCCAATCGTTCTCGATGATCCAGCGCCGGATATTGTCTCGCCCATCCGGCGTCGCCGGTAAAGAGCGGCGAGCCATTGAACACGATGGCGATCTTCGAGCCCTCGCCTTTTTCCTCCGGCGGCGACTTCCGCTTCGACAGCATGGTCAGGAAGAGCAATGCGCCGTCGTTGATGCGCGGCAGGCCCGGACCGAAACGGCCGTCGAAGCCGAATTGCTCGTATTCCTTCTCGACCTGGGCCTCCTGACGCTTCCATTCGACCCCGAACGGCGGATTGGCTAGCATGTAATGGAAGGTCTTGCCTGCATGGCCGTCGGAGGTCTTGCCATCGCCGAGCGTGTCGCCCAAAATGATGTTGTCAACCGGCTCATCCTTGATCAGCATGTCCGAGCAGCAGATCGCGTAGGCTTCCGCGTTGAAGTCCTGCCCGAACAGCGTCAGATGCGCCTGCGGGTTTAGCTCCCGAATATACTCTTCCGAAACCGACAGCATGCCTTCCGTGCCGCAGGCAGGATCGTAGATCGTGCGCGAAATACCGGGAATGTGGATATCCTCATCGCCCGTATAGAGGATATGCGCCATGAGACGGATCACTTCACGTGGGGTGAAATGATCCCCAGCTTCTTCATTCGCCTGTTCGTTGAATTTTCGGATCAGGTATTCGAACAGATAACCCATCTCCAGGTTGGACACCTTGTCAGGATGAAGCTCGATGGTCGAGAATTCCTTGATGATCTCGAACAGCATGTTGCTTTCATCGAGCTTCTCGATTTCGGCGTCGACTCGAACCGCTCAAAGATTTCGCGAGTTCTGGGTGAAAAACCCTTGATGTAGGCGGTAAGGTTCTTCGCGATGGCGGAGGGCTCGCCGAGGAGCTTGGCAAAAGTGTAACGGCTGGTATTGAAGAGCGGCTGCTTGCGGCCCTTGTTGGCCACCCTGGCGAGCGCTTTTTCGATCGCTTCGGGCGACAGCTTCCGCGCTTTCAGCGCCTGCGCTTGTTTCAGTACTTCATCCTTGGTCGGCTCCAATAAGCAGTCGAGTCGGCGCAGGACGATCATCGGCAGCATCACTTTTCGATACTGGGGAGGCCGATAAGGCCCGCGCAGCTTGTTGGCGACTGCCCATATTTTGTCGGCAAGTCTTTGATGATTTTCTGCAAGCATACGTTCAGCCCTTCGCGCTCACATTGCTGCATACGCCGGCACACCTTTAGAGAGCGGTGGCTGGCTAGATTATCGACGCGCCATTGCTGCCGCTAGGGCTTCAACGCGGGTATCCGGAATCGTGTCAAAAGTCGTCACCATTTCAGTCTCGGCGCCAATCTCGCTCACTACCACGCTAAGCGCGGTCAGGTGAGGGCCGCCGGCGCCAGATGGAGAAGCCGCAGGCCCCTCACCCCGACCCTCTCCCGCACAGGGGAGAGGGGTTCGCCGCGCGAGCGGCAACGCGCTGCACCGCGCCTTGAGCCTTATCAGGACGCAGCTTGTTTCGATGTCACTAACGGAGAAAAACACATGACAGTAGTCCCCATTGCCGGTACTAACCCGCATCTCGCCCACCTAAAGGACATCAGCCGGTGACCCCGGTTGGCGGGGCGAGTCCGGTGCTATTATCGCCGGGATGTTGCCGCCGGCGGTGCACCGTCTTGTTCGCGACTGGGCGGCGCGGCATCGCGCGGAGCTTGCGGAAAATTGGGAGCGCGCGCGGGCGCGCCGGGCGCTGCAGCGTATCCCGGGAGCCGATGTCGAATGAATGCGCCGGAACAGATGTTCGAGCTGATCGACGTAACCCGCGTCGAGCTACGCGGCGGCTATCGTCTGGCGGTCGGCTTTTCCGACGGCACCGAAGGCGAGCGCGATTTTGCCGACATGATCGCCGAGGGCGGCGAGATGGTCGAGCCGTTGCGCGATCCCGCGTTCTTTGCCCGGGTCTTCCTCGATGACGGGATTTTGACGTGGCCGAATGGCTTCGACATCGAACTCGATCGCGCTGCATATGGAGATGAAGCAGAAAGGCCTCTTGCGCCGGACGGCGGCGTAAGCGTCGGCTTTTCCGACGGTACGGAAGGCGAGCTTTTGTCGACATGATCGCCGAGGGCGGGCGAGATGGTTCGAGCCGGCCATGACTACCGCGGCTCGGCCGGCATCTAGTGTCGCGCGTAGGGAAGCGAGATAGAGGGAATGCTAGTCGTCATGATCGGTCTTTGGCGGAATCAGCGGGCGTAACATGGTGACGAGGCCGGGCAATGTTTCCCTCACCACGCGCCACACGATATCGAGCCGCACGTCGCCATAGTCGTGAATGAGCCGATGGCGCAGCCCGGTCATTTGCTTCCAGGGGATTTCCGGATGCGAAGCGCAAAACGCCGTCGAGACTTTTCCCGCAGCCTCGCCCATGACTTCGAGCTTGCGGATCACGGCGCTCTGATGCAGGCCGCTTGCGAGAAACGCCCGTTCATCGAGACCCGCGACGAAGGACAGCGCATCCTCGGCAGCGAGCATGATGTCGAGAAGAAGCGCCGCATCGCGCCAGCTCTCGTCGGAACGGTCAGGCGGCATAGACAGGCTCCGCGCCCGTCAAGATGTGCCGTTTGCGGATATAGTTGCGGCTGGCCTCGATGGCCTTGCGGTCGACAAGATCGACACGTCGGGAGAGCAAAGTTTCCAGCGCCTCCTTGAAATCAAGAAAGCGCGCGAGATCGTCCTCTTGCGCTGCGAATTCGACCAGGAAATCGAGATCGCTCCGCGCCGGGTCGAAATCGCCGCGCGCCGCCGAGCCGAAAACGTCGAGCCGCCGCACATGGAAGCGGCGGCACAAGGCGCGCAATTCGTCGCGATGCGATGCAATGTCGGCGATCATCGGCCGCTCCACGCTGCGACCAAGCATAGCACGGGACCGGCGCGGGTGCTTTCCCTCGCTGGCGCCAGATGGAGAGGCCGCAGGCCCCTCACCCCGACCCTCTCCCGCAAGGGGAGAGGGGGTTCGCCGCGCGAGCGGTGAGGCGCTTCACTGCGCCTTGAGCCTTATCGGGGCGTAGCGGTTTCGATGTCACCGAAATGGGAATTAGTTCTTGACCATCGTCGCTATTTCAGTTACGGAGCGAATCTCGCTCACGTAAAAGGACGCCAGCCGGCGACACCGGTTGGCGGGGCGAGTGCGGTGCCCGCGGGCGGCGGCTCGTCACCGTCGCTCCCGGGCGGCTCGGGCATCATGCCTGCCGGCACTATGACCGGCGTGCGAGGTGCATCGCTGTGACCGGGGCCGGCGCCGGGCGGGAGAAACCCGCCGCTTATCGGCGCCGTGTCCCGGGAAGCCTGGCCCGAGCTGAGCCTAAGGGATGCGCGAGTCCCTCTGGCAAGAGCCGTGGTGGAACGCCGGAAGGCGTGCTGCCCCCTCCCATTCCCTCCCCCGCACGCGGGGGAGGGTCAGGGTGGGGGCAGTGCCGCACCGCAAGGTGCGGAGGATGATGCTCAGCGTCTTTCGGCGTTCCGCTTCCTTTTTTCTTATTTGTTTGTTTGTAGGGTGGGTTGAGCGAAAGCGAAACCCACCGAACGGCTCGGTGGGTTACGCCGCGTTGCGGCTAACCCACCCTACGGTGCAGAGCATGATCGTGATGACAGCCGGAAAGCCACCGCCGGCGTCATCTGACGAAGATCGGGCTCTGAGATTTGTTTGTCAGTCTGGCTTGGCATGGCTCGGGCGCAAAGAAAACGCGTCGCGAGAACGAGAGTGCTTACGCCATCCGCCCCCGCGATAGCGGGGGAGGGGGACCGCGCGTTTGCGCGGTGGAGGGGGCGTCTGAGTCGCCGGTTCGTTGCCATAGCAATCAGATTCAATGCGGAGAAATAGAAGTGGCAGGCCGAACTGATTTTCGTCTCCTCACCGCCCGCGCCCCTTCCACCATCCTGCTGCGCAGGATGGTCCCCCTTCCCCGCTTCGCGGGGCAGGAAAGGAGAGAGAGTCGCGAAGTGACCCTGGGCAACCTCAACTTACGACCGCGGCGCAAAGCGGGCGTCGATCGATTCCCACTTGTCGTAGCCGACGAGCTTCTTGTAGTCCTCGAAATCCATGCCATCGTTGCGGTGGGCGAACTTGCCGGATTTCATGTCGAGCAGCACCGCCTCGACGGCTTTGGCGGCGTGCATGACGGTGTCCAGCCCGAGCACCGCGCAGTTGAAGCCGAGCTCGCCGAGCTCGGCCATCGACAATATCGGGGTGTGGCCGCCCATCAGCGGATTGCAGATCTGCGGCACGTCGAAGGCTTTGCCGATGCGTTTGAGTTCGTCGATCGAGCGCGGCGCCTCGATGAATATGCCGTCGGCGCCGGCGCGGATGAAACGCTCGGCGCGGCGCATCGCCTCGTCGAGGTCATAGACCGCCCGCGCGTCGGTGCGCGCCAGGATCCAGGTTTCCGGATTGATCCGCTCGGCGCACGCCGCCTTGATCTTGGCTTCGGCGAGTTCGATGGGCACCACTTTCTTGCCGACCATGTGGCCGCAGCGCTTCGGCCATTGCTGATCCTCGATCAGGATGGCGCTCACGCCCATGCGCTCGTAGGTCTGCACCGTGCGGACGACGTTCTTGACGTCGCCGTAGCCGTCGTCGCCGTCGACGAACACCGGCAGGTCGCACGCCGACATGATATCGCGCACCGCGGCGGCGATTTCGCCAAAGCCCATCAGACCGACGTCGGGCACGCCGTAGCGCGCGCCGACCGCCGGGAAGCCGCCGATGAAATAGGTCTCGAAGCCGATCCGTTGAATGAGCCGCGCCGACAGCGCGTCATGGGCGCCGGGCACGACGAGGAAGCGCTTATCGGCGACGGCCTGGTCGATGATCTGGCGAAAGCTTGCCGGCATTGAAGGAGTCCAAGGGAACGGATATGCACTGCCGCATCCATGACATGGCTCGGCCAAGCGATCAACACGCCGAGCTCGCGATCTGCCAACCGGTACAGCCGCACTTGCCCGATCTCATCGACAGCTTTGCGCCCCTGGCCCGCGACTATGACGTGCTGTTGTGCGACGTGTGGGGCGTCATCCACAACGGCATCGCCGCCTATCAACCGGCCTGCGAGGCGCTTATCCGCTTTCGCCAGCACGGCGGCACCGCGATCCTGATCACCAACGCGCCGCGGCCGGGTGCCGCCGTCGGGCGCATCCTCGACCGGCTCGGCGTGCCGCGCGAGGCCTACGATGCGATCACAAGCTCGGGCGACGTCACCCGCGGCATCGTCGAGAGCCGCCGCGGTGAACGCGTGTTCCACCTCGGGCCGGAGCGCGACAAGCCGATCTTCGGCGGCCTCGACGTCGCCTTCGCGCCGTTGCAAACCGCCGATTACGTGGTGTGCTCGGGCCTGTTCGACGACACCGTCGAGACGCCGGAAGACTATCGCGCCATGCTGGCGGCGATGCGCGCGCGGTCGCTGTTCATGGTCTGCGCCAACCCCGACGTCGTGGTCGAGCGCGGCGACGCGCTGGTCTATTGCGCCGGCGCGCTGGCCGATCGCTACGCCGGACTTGGCGGCGCGGTGCTCTATTGCGGCAAGCCGCACGCGCCGATCTACCACGCGGCGCTGGCCGCGGCCGCAACCGCGCGCCACGGCGGCGCGGTGCCGCTCAACCGCGTGCTGACGATCGGCGATTCGGTGCGGACCGATCTCAAAGGCGCGGCGGCGTTCGGGCTCGACAGCGTGTTCGTCACCTCGGGCATTCACGCCGAGGACTATGGCGGCCGCGACACGCCCGATCGCGGCGCGCTCGATGCCATCTTCGCCGCCGCCGGCGTCGCGCCGAAAGCGGTCATGCGCGGTCTCGCGTGGTAGCGGGCTTGGTAGCGGGGTTGCTGGCGATCTTGGTACCGGTCTTGGCCCGCTGGCGCGGGCCGATGTCAACGAACCGGGAAATGCGCGCCGTGGCCGTCGTCGGACGACGGCCTGTCGGCAAACACCGCCTCGATCTTGGCCTTGAGCGTCTGGGCGTTGAACGGCTTGACGATGTAATTGTTGACGCCGGCCTTGCGCGCCGCGATCACGTTCTCGGTCTTGGATTCCGCGGTCACCATGATGAAGGGGATGGCGCCGAGATTCGGGTCGGCGCGCACCTGCCGGAGCAGGTCGTAGCCGGTCATCGGTTCCATATTCCAATCCGAGATCACCAGGCCGTAGCGCTTGACATGCATCTTCTCGAGGGCGCTCGAGCCGTCGCTGGCGTCGTCGACGTCGGCGAAGCCAAGCTGGCGCAACAAATTGCGGATGATGCGGACCATGGTGCTGTAATCGTCGACCACCAGTACCGGCATTGACGGATTTAAAACCATGGCTCGGCTCCTGACGCGCTAATGGCGCGGGGCCGACTCGATCGGCCCGTCATTGCAAGGCAAGGGCCCCCCAATGGCCCACCCGCACCCACAGCCTGTGAAATTACGCCGTGGTCTTGAATAAGGCGTTAATCGGAACCGTCGGGGGCCGGCAACGGGAACAACTCGCGCTAGCCGTGCGGCTTGACTTTAACGTTGTCGCTACGGCACCTACCCGCCGAGACTTTCTTAACCATTGAGCCCGATGCCGACGAAACGCTTCCTCGTCGTGCGCGACAGCGCACCCGATGACGCCTTGCGCGGTGCGGTCGTCGCCATCGGCAATTTCGACGGCGTGCACCGCGGCCACCGGGCGGTGATTGCGGCTGCGCTGACGGGCGCCCGCGACCTTGGCCGGCCGGCGGCGGCGCTGACTTTCGAGCCGCATCCGCGCGACTTCTTCAACCCCGGCGAACCGCTGTTCCGGCTCACCGACGAGGCCGCCAAGCTGCGGCTCCTGGCCGCGACCGGGCTCGATGGCGCCATCGTCCTCACCTTCGATGCGGCACTCGCCAAGCTGACCGCGGACGAATTCGTCGCCCGCATCCTGGTCGACCGTTTCGCGGTGAGCGGCGCGGTGATCGGCTACAACTTTCATTTCGGCATGAGCCGCGGCGGTTCACCGGATTTTCTCATCGCCGAAGGCAAGAAGCGCGGCTTCGCCGTCGAGGTGGTGCCGCGTTTCGAGTTCAACGGCAGGCCGGTTTCGTCGCACCCGATCCGCCAGGCGCTCGGTGCCGGAAGGGTCGATCAGGCCGCCGTATTGCTCGGCTTCCCCTGGTTCGTCACTGGAAAAGTCATCCATGGCGATAAGCGCGGCCGCACGCTGGGCTTTCCGACCGCCAACCTTGCACTCGATGCCGGCTGCGGGCTGCGCCACGGCATTTACGCGGTCCGCGTCGGGCTTGGCGGGCGCCGTTACGATGGCGTGGCAAGCTTCGGCCGGCGGCCGATGTTCGATACCGGCGCCGTGCTGCTCGAGGTTTTTTTGTTCGATTATTCCGGCGATCTCTATGGTCAGAGCCTCGACGTCGCCTTCATCGCCTGGATCCGCGACGAGATGATGTTCGATTCCACCGCGGCGCTCGTTGGCCAGATGCAGGACGACAGCCGCGCCGCCGGTGCAGCGCTGGCGCGATCAGCCGACGCGTTCCCGCCGATCTGAGCATGATGCCGCAACAGCGCTGCCGGTTCTAGCGATCGGCGTCGGCTTTCCCGCCGTGCTGGCGATACTCCCGGGTCCATTGCGCCGCCATAAAGCCGAGGAGAGCGACCGGCACGAGGCGTTGCCAACCGATGGCACGGCCGACCTGGATGGCCGTGGCCAGGATCTTCGGGTCGAGCAGCCACGACGGCGCATGGGCGCGGGCGGCGCGCTCGAGAATGGCCCGCTCGCGAGCCCGCCGCCGCATCGTGGCGCAGACCATGAGCGTGACCAGGGCGATGACAATGAAAACACCGGCCATCGCCAAGCCGGCGAGGACGCCGCCGATCTGCAACGCCAGCCCTTGATAGCCGGCGACACACAGGAAGACGAACGCGGTCAGTGCGGCGAGACCGATGATCGCAAAGCCGACAAACAGCCCCGGCGTGACGCCGCTCCGCGCCTGCATCGCGAGCGCGATGTCGTGCATGAAGGCCTTGAGCATGACATCCTCGCGTTCCGCGTCAGCCGCGGCGCAGCCGCAATGGCTTAGCGTCGACGAATTCCATTGTCGCCCAATCCAACGTCGCCCAATCTAACGTCCGCCAATTCGAACATCGCCTCGTTCATCGCTGCCAAGTTATCGGCGCAGCTCTGTCGCAACTCTATCGCCGCCATGTGGCGCCGAAGACGAAGCCGAGGACGGCCACGATTGCCAGCGTCGTATAGGGTCGCTTGGCGAGCGATTCGTCGATCGCCTCGACAAAATTGTCGGAAACATCGCGCACCGCGCCGACCGCCTCGCGGCCCTTGTCCTGGGCGCCGGCAACGACGTCGTCGACGCTGCCGCGGGCCCGCCGCCACGCGGCGCCGCCATGGTTGGCCAGGATCTCGCTCACTTCTTCGGCCAAGCGGCTGAAATCCTCGCGCAGCTTTTGCAGGTCGCCTTGGATGTCGCCGGATGCCCCGGCGGCCGCATCGACGGCCTCGCGCAACGCCTCGTGGGCGTCCTTGGCGGTGTCGCGAACGGTCTCGGAAGCCGTTGACGCGGTGTCCATGATTATTCTCCGTGGCGCCAGATGAGCCGAGTTGCCCGGATAATGGTCAGGGCATGCAGAAAGTTCCCTTGATAAATGTCAGGGGCCTGGCGGTTAAGTCAATCGGGGAGCTTCACGTCGTTTGCCGGAAACAGATGATTGAATACGACGAGGCCGATGATCGACAGCGGCACCGCGAGAAAGGCGCCGAACGGACCCCACATCCAGGTCCAGAACGCCAGCGCCACCAGCACCAGCATCGGATTGAGCGTCAGCCGGCGGCCGACGATGGTCGGCGTGACGAAATGACCCTCGGCGGTGGTGACGGCGATGAATCCGAGCGGTGCGATCAGCGCGTAGCTGAGCGAAGGAAAGCTCACCAGCCCGACGCCGAACAGGGCGACCACCATGACGGCGGGGCCGACATAGGGCACGTAGTTCAATAGTGCCGCGAGCACCCCGAAGATCACCGGATTGGGATAGCCGATGGCCCAGGTGCCGAGCGCCACGATCGCCCCGACGGCGGCATTGATGATCGTCACCACGGTCAGGTAGCCGGCGAGATTGTGCTCGATGTCGCGCATGATTTTCAGGAAGCGAAGCTTGGTGTCGCGATTGCTGAACAGCGAGACGAGATGCGCGCGCAGCTCGATCTGGCCGACCAGGAAGAACAGCAGCGTGACGAAGAACAGCAGAAATTCGCCGGCTGCCGGCGTCACGTAGGCGACCACCGGCAGGACGATGTCCGACGACGGCGATGGCGAGGACACGCTCACCGACGCGCCGCTGTTGGGGAACAGCGCGGTTTCCAGCTGCTGCAGCGAGGCGAGCGGCCGATCGAAAACCGCCAGCCGCTCCTTGATGGTGGCGCCGATCTCCGGCGCCCGCCCGATCCAGCCGCTCACCGGGCCGGCGATGGCCGTGGCGGCAAGACCGATCGCGCCAAAAGCCAGCGCCACGATGCAAAAGCCGGACAGCCACGGCGAGATGCCGCGGCGTTTGCCCGCCTTGATCACCGGCGCCAGGGTCAGCGCGATGATCGCCGCCGCCAGGATCGGCAGCAGGATGGCGCGGCCGACATAGAGGAAGGCGCCGAACAGCAGGAGGAAAATGCCGATATTGGCGGCTTGGCCGGCGGACGCCCAGACCGTCCCGACGTTATCGACCGGTCGCGGGTCGGAGAGAACGAGCGCATGACGGACTTCCCGTTCGGCGCGGATATATTCCACAAGATCCTCCGTCGCCCCGTCGTCCGGCATCGGTTTTCCAAATGTGTCGAACTCAACGCGAGAGCGGAGGGGCGAGTTCCGTCGCTGCGCCGGCGCGGGCCGGGCAGACCCTTTCCGCACCCCGATAGGCTTGTTAGAAGGCCCAAGCTCAAAGGCTTCGCATGACCGACACGCCGACCCAGGCTCGTGATTACTCCGAGACGCTGTTTCTGCCCAAGACCGACTTCCCGATGCGCGCCGGCCTGCCGCAGAAGGAGCCGGAGCTCTTGGCGCGCTGGAACGCGCTCGACCTCTACGGCCGGCTGCGCGCCGCCGCCAAGGGCCGGCCGCGCTTCATCCTGCACGACGGTCCGCCCTACGCCAACGGCCACATCCATATCGGCCACGCGCTCAACAAGATCCTCAAGGACGTGGTGACCCGAAGCCAGCAGATGCTCGGCTTCGATTCCAACTATGTGCCGGGCTGGGACTGCCACGGCCTGCCGATCGAATGGCGCATCGAAGAGGAGAACTACCGCGCCAAAGGCAAGCCGAAGCCGAATTTGTCCGATCCGGCGGCGTTGGTGGAATTCCGCCAGGAATGCCGCGCCTTCGCCGCGCACTGGATCAACGTGCAGCGCGCCGAGTTCGAGCGCCTCGGCGTCGTCGGCGATTGGGCGCACCCCTATACCACCATGGATTTTTTCGCCGAAGCGCAGATCGCGCGGGAATTGATGAAATTCGCCGCCAACGGCACGCTCTACCGCGGCTCGAAGCCGGTGATGTGGTCGGTGGTGGAGAAGACCGCGCTCGCCGAAGCGGAGGTCGAGTACGAGGATTACACGTCCGACACGGTGTGGGTGAAGTTTCCGGTTAAAGCACTTCAGGTTTATTCTTATTGGGAAGGCGAAGAAGAAGCCTACAAAGAATTTTTGAGAAAGCTGAAACGCGCTAGCATTGTGATTTGGACCACAACGCCTTGGACGATTCCGGGCAATCGTGCGGTCTCCTATTCACCCGAGATAAGTTATGGTCTTTATGAAGTGACCGATGCGCCCCTTGAGAATTGGGCGAAGCGTGGAGATTATTTTATCCTTGCGGATAATCTTGCTCTCGAGGTTTTTCGAACTGCGCGAGTAACAGCGTACAAGAAAATCCACAATATCAAGATTCTCGCACATTAAGCAATCTGGTCTGTACCCATCCCCTAAAGGGCTTTGGGGGCGATTACGAATTTCAAGTTCCTCTTCTTGCTGCCGATCACGTTACTGACGATGCTGGCACTGGTTTTGTGCACACCGCGCCCGGACACGGCCGCGAGGATTTTGAAGTTTGGATGTCAAACGTGCGTGCATTGGAGCATTTGAATATCAACGCCGCCATTCCCTACACTGTTGATGCCGACGGTCGCTTCACTGACCAGGCGCCGGGATTTACCGGCAAGCGCGTGCTGACCGAGACGGGCGCCAAGGGCGATGCCAACGACGCGGTGATCAGGGCTTTGACGGACGCTGGCATGCTGATCGCGCGCGGCCGGCTCAAGCATCAATATCCGCATTCCTGGCGCTCGAAGAAGCCGGTCATCTTTCGCAACACGCCACAGTGGTTTATCGCGATGGATAAGCCAATTCCAGGTCTTGCGAACATTGCGGGTTTTCAAAACATTTGGGTGGGGAGCGAGGCAGAAACCCAAGATCCAACGCTTCGCCATATAGCTCTTGGACAGATCGGCCGGACTCTTGGGTGCCTGAGGCTGGTCATAATCGTATCACAGGCATGGTCGCAACCCGGCCCGATTGGGTGATCTCGCGCCAGCGCGCCTGGGGCGTGCCGATCGCGCTGTTCATCAGGGAAAAGCCGGACGGCTCGGTCGATATCCTCGACGATCCGGAAGTGAACCTGCGCATCGTCGAGGCGTTCGAGGCGCAAGGCGCCGACGCCTGGTATGCGCCGGGCGCGCGGGAACGCTTTCTCGGCAAGCTCGCCAACGAGGGCTGGCAGAAGGTCGATGATATTCTGGACGTCTGGTTCGATTCCGGCTCGACCCACGCCTTCGTGCTGGATGATCCGCGGCATTTTCCGGCGCTCGCGCACATCAGGCGCCAAGCCGACGGCGGTCCGGAGACCGTGATGTATCTGGAAGGCTCGGACCAGCACCGCGGCTGGTTTCAATCCTCGCTGCTGGAAAGCTGCGGCACCCGCGGCCGCGCGCCGTTCGACGTCGTGCTCACCCACGGTTTCGTGCTCGACGAGGCCGGACACAAAATGTCGAAATCGCTCGGCAACGTCACCGCGCCGCAGGACGTCATCAAGGGTTCGGGCGCCGACATCCTGCGCATGTGGGTGTGCGCCGCCGACTATGCGGACGATCTGCGCATCGGCAAGGAAATCCTCAAAACCACCGTCGAGACCTACCGCAAGCTGCGCAACACGCTGCGCTGGATGCTCGGCAATCTGGCGCATTTCCAGGCCGCCGATCGGGTCGCCACCGCCAAGATGCCCGAGCTCGAACGGCTGATGCTGCACCGGCTGGCCGAACTCGATCCACTGATCCGCGGCGCTTACGCGGATTTCGACTACAAGCGCATTTTCGCCGCACTGAGCGCGTTCATGACCAACGATCTGTCGGCGTTCTATTTCGACATCCGCAAGGATGCGCTGTATTGCGATCCCTATTCCTCGGTCACCCGCAAGGCCTGCCTCACCGTGCTCGATGCGCTGTTTCGCTGCACCGTCACCTGGCTCGCGCCGCTATTGTGCTTCACCGCCGAGGAGGCGTGGCTCGCCAATGATCCGGCGGCGGTGTCGGTTCATCTCGAGCCGTTCCCGGTTGTGCCGCCGTCCTGGCGCGACGAAGCGCTGGCCGAAAAATGGCGCCAGCTCCGCACGCTGCGCCGCGTCGTGACCGGCGCGCTCGAAATCGAGCGGGCGCAAAAGCGCATCGGCTCCTCGCTCGAAGCCGCGCCTATCGTTTATGTCGCGGACCAGGAGCTGTTCGCGGCCGCGGTCGACGTCGATCTTGCCGAATTGTGCATTACCTCGGCCGCGACCTTGGTCGAAGGCGAGGCACCGCCCACGGCGTTCCGGCTCGACGACGTCCGCGGCGTTGCGGTCGAGGTGCGCGGCGCCGAAGGGCGCAAGTGCGCCCGCTCGTGGAAGCTCTCCGCCGCGGTCGGCCTCGACCCGCAATTCCCCGACGTCACGCCGCGCGACGCGCAGGCGCTGCGCGAATGGGATGAGATGCGCCGGGCGGCGGAGTAGGGGCCCCATGGTCGAAGCAGCGCCCAGCAAGCCTGGCTACGCCTCGACGTCCCTCGCCTGGGGGCCATCGAGCGCGCTCGGGCTCGTTATCGCGGCGTTCACCTGTGCGGTCGATCAGGCCGCCAAAACCTGGCTGCTGCTCGGCTTCAGTCTCGGCAGCCGCCCGAATGTGGCGGTGACGCCATTTCTCGATCTCGTTCTGACCTGGAACACCGGCATCAGCTACGGCCTGTTTCCGCAGCAGGGTCTGGTCGGCCAGTGGGCGCTGCTGGCGTTCAAAGCGGCGGCGGTGGCGTTCCTGTGGGTCTGGCTGAGCCGGGCGCCGACGCGGCTGACTGCCGCAGCCCTGGGGCTGATCATCGGCGGCGCTGTCGGCAATGCCATCGACCGGCTGCACTGGCCCGGGGTGCTCGATTTCATCCTGTTCCACCTGGATACTTCAAGCTTCAGCTTTCGCTGGTATGTGTTCAATTTGGCCGACGTGGCGATTGTTGCCGGGGTCATAGGGCTCCTGTATGAATCGCTGTTGGGCGGTGGTGCCGCAAAAGCGCCCTGATCTGGTATAAAAACGCTGTAACGAGGGTCGGCTAGTCATCGGGACCACCTGAAGCTTGGTTCCTCGGGGTGAGGGCATGCTGCAACAGTGCATTCGCAGCCGTCGGGTTGGCCGTAGCGCGCTGCCGCGCCTTGTGCTGGGCGCCGCCGTGGCCGCGCTGCTCATCGGCCTCAACGCGGCCCCGGCGCGCGCCGGTGAGGATGACGAGGACGGCGGCTCGGTGATCAGCCGGATCATGCACACTTTCGGCCTGAAAAATCCCGACGAGACGGTGATGGGCCGCGGCGACAGCTACAGCGAGCGTTCGCCGCTGGTGGTGCCGCCGACGCGCGATCTGCCGCCGCCGGTGGCGGATACAGCGCCGCCGGCCCCGAACTGGCCCAAGGATCCGGATATCGCCCAACGTCAGAAGTCCAAGAAGATCGACAACAAGGCGGCATATCAGCGGGGCGACAGCGTCACCGAAAACTCCCGCCTGTTGCGGCCTGATGAACTCGATCAGCGGGGGACCTCGACCAACCCGGGCGACGTCGATTCGACCGCGAATTCGCAGATGGTGGACCCGCGGGATCACGGCGCGAAGAAGAGCTTGTTCAGCGGCCTCGGTCATCTCCTCAACAAAAACGAATACGGCACGTTCACCGGCGAACCGGCGCGGACGAGCCTGACCGATCCGCCGCCCGGCTACCTGACGCCGTCGCCGGATCAGCCGTATGGCGTCGGCCAAGCGCCGACAACCAACAAGGTCAAGAGCCTCGCCGAGCGGATGGAAGCACCGCGATAGGCGGCGTCGAGCGGACGCTGATTTCCGCCTCGACGTGGATTCCGATCAGTCCGGGACGACTGCCGTTCCGCAACGCTTTGCGGAACGATATGCGGGGCGCGCTCTCGATTTAAGCCCACGGAGGCTATGCTCGTGTCGAAAATGCCGTTGCCCGTTGTCGCGCTCGCGGTCCTCTTGGCCGCCGGCGCGACCGCCCAAGCCGCGCCCGATGTCAGCGATTTCACCCTCGCCAATGGCCTTGAAGTCGTCGTTATTCCCGACCATCGCGCGCCGGTCGTCACCCACATGGTGTGGTACAAGGTCGGCGCCGCCGACGAGACGCCGGGCAAGTCGGGGCTGGCGCATTTCCTCGAGCACCTGATGTTCAAGGGCACCGAGAAGAGTCCCGGCGATACCTTCTCGCAGGACGTCGCGGAAATCGGCGGCCAGGAGAACGCCTTCACCTCCAGCGACTACACCGGATTTTTCCAGCGCGTGCCGCGCGAGCATCTCAAGGAGATGATGGCATTCGAAGCCGATCGCATGACCGGCCTGGTGCTGACTGATGCAGTCGTGCGTCCCGAGCTCAATGTCGTGCTCGAAGAACTGAACATGCGGGTTGCCAACAATCCGGCGGCACGGCTCGGCCAACAGGTCGACGCCGCGCTCTATCTCAACCATCCCTATGGCCGGCCGGTAATCGGCTGGCGCCATGAGGTCGAAAAGCTCGACCGCGACGATGCGCTGGCGTTCTATCGGCGCTTCTACACGCCGAACAACGCCATCGTGGTCATCGCCGGCGACGTCACCGCCGACGAGGTCAAGGCCGACGCTGCAGACACCTACGCCAAGGTCGCCCCGCGCGCCGAAATCGGCCCGCGCCTGCGCCCGACGGAACCGGCGCCGGAGGCGCCGCGCACCGTCACGCTCGCCGATCCGCGCGTCGAACAGCCGAGCCTGACCCGCGACTATCTGGTGCCGTCGGACACCACGGCCAAGCCCGGCGAGAGCGAGGCGCTCGATGTGCTCGCCAACGTGCTGGGGACCGGCGCCAACAGCCGGCTGTACCGCACGCTGGTGGTCGACAAGGGCATCGCGCTGACCGCCGGCGCCTATTATTCGAGCACCGCGCTCGACTACGCCAAGCTCGGCGTCTATGCCTCGCCCAAGCCGGGCGTCCCCCTGCGTGCGGTCGAAGACGGCATTGACGCCGTTCTCGCCGACGTCATCGCCCACGGGATTACCGCCGACGAACTGGACAGTTCCAAGAGCCGGCTGATCGCCGACGCGGTCTATGCCCAGGACAACCAGGCGACGCTGGCGCGCTGGTATGGCGCGGCGCTTGCATCCGGAGAGACCGTGGCCGCGATCCAGGCTTGGCCGGACAACGTCCGCGCCGTCACCGCGCGAAGCCGTGCAGGATGCCGCGCGGCATTGGCTCGACCGCCGCCGGTCGGTGACCGGTTACCTCGTCAAAAGTCTGCAGCCCGAGGAGAATCACTCGTGAATGCCCAGCCGCTGAACAAGTCCCTCTATCGGCGCGCCATGGTGGCGATCGTTACGCCGTTGCTGGCGCTGGCCGCGTTCGCGGCTCCGGCGCGGGCGACGACGATCGAGCGCGTGGTCAGCCCCGGCGGCATCGAAGCCTGGCTGGTGCGTGAAACCGCGGTTCCGCTGGTCGTCGTCGACTTCGCCTTCAGCGGCGGGGCGGTACAGGATCCGCCCGGCAAGGCCGGCACGGCCGACCTCGCGGCGTCGCTGTTCGACGACGGCGTCGGCGATTTCGACTCCAAGACCTTCCACGACCGGCTCGAGCGCAAATCCATCGAACTGAGCTTCCAGGCCGACCGCGAGTCCATTCGCGGCTCGCTGCGCACGCTCACGGCCAATCGCGACGAGGCGTTCGAGGATCTGCGCCTGACGATGACCGCGCCCCGCTTCGACGCGGCTGACGTCGAGCTCAATCGCGCGCAGATCATGTCGACGCTGCGCCGGGCGACGACCAGTCCAAACGACATCGCCAGCCAGCGCTGGTGGGCGACGGCGTTTGCCGACCATCCCTATGGGCGGCCGGTCAACGGCACGGTGGAAACGCTGCCGAACATCACCATCGACGATCTGAAGGCCTATACGCGCCGGGTGCTGGCGCGCGATAACCTGAAGATCGCCGTGGTCGGCGATATCGACGTCGAGACGGTCAAGACCATGCTCGACAAGGTCTTTGGCGGGCTGCCGGCGAAGCCCGAACTGACGCCGATCGAAGCCGCCGCGCCAGCGGGCCTCGGCCGGCAGGTCGTGGTCAATCTCGACGTGCCGCAGACCGTGATCGAATTCGGCGGGGTCGGCGTCGCCCGCAAGGACCCCGATTTCATGGCCGCCTATCTGGTCAACAACATTCTCGGCGGCGGCTCGTTCTCGGCGCGGCTGTACCAAGAAGTGCGCGAGAAACGCGGCCTGGTCTACTCGGTTTCCGACAGCCTGGTGTGGCTCGACCACAGCGCGCTGTTCCTCGGCGCGACGGCGACGCGCGACGACCGCACCGCCGACACCCTCGACGTCATCCAGAAGCAAATCCGCCGCTTCGGCGAAGACGGCCCGACCGCCGACGAGCTGGCCAAGGCCAAGTCCTACATGAACAGCTCGTTCGCGCTCAATCTCGACACGTCGAGCAAGATCGCCTCGTTGCTGGTGCAGTTCCAGGTCGACGATCTCGGCATCGATTACATGTCCAAACGCTCGGCGATGATCGACGCCGTCACCCTCGACGACGCCCGCCGCGTCGCCAAGCGGATGTTTGACGGCGGCCTCCTGGTCACGGTCGTCGGCAAGCCGGAGGGCATCGCTTCGACGTCGACCACGGCGAACTAGACGCGCGTTCGCCGGATGCGGTGCGGCGCGAAAGCGCTGCACCGAATGATCCGGTATTGTCGCGGACTCGGCGTTCGTAGCGGACTCGGCGTTCGTAACAGTCCCGGTCGGCCAACTCCGGATTTCGCTGGCGCGCGATCCGGGCTAACCTGCGGTCATGATCCGCGTCACCGCCAGCATCGCCATCGACGAACGCGAGATCGAGGAAAGCTTCGTCCGCGCCTCGGGGCCGGGCGGGCAGAACGTCAACAAGCTGTCGACCGCGGTGCAACTGCGCTTCGATGTGCGCGGTTCGCCGTCATTGCCGGGCGACGTGCGGGCGCGCCTGGAGCGGCTCGCCGGCTCGCGGCTGACGCGCGACGGCGTTTTGGTCATCATCGCGCAACGGCACCGCACGCAAGGCCGCAACCGCGACGATGCGCTCGCTCGCCTGATCGACATGATCCGCCATGCGGCGGTTGTGCCCCGCAAGCGGCGCCCCACCAGGCCGACCAAGGCGTCGCGCGAGCGCCGCATCGAAGGCAAGAAGCGCCGTTCCGGCGTCAAGCATCTGCGGCGGGTCAGGCCGGCGGTTGAGTGAGCGGCAAGGTCAGTGGCTGAGCGCGTATAGCCCGGCGCCGAGCCCGATCAGGCCGAGCACCATCAGGGCGATCGCGTAATAGAACACCGCCGGTGTGAGCGTGGTATTGCGGGCGGGCTCCAGCACGGCATTGGCCGGGTTCTTGGGTTCATGGTGCACCCAGACGTCGCGGCCGACCGGGTAGGCCGCGACCAGTTCGGCCATCGCCTTCTCGCCGCCTTCGCGCGGTCCCCAGAAGATGCGGTCGGACTCGTAATCTTTCTTCCCCACGCGATAGCCGTAGCGCACCGCCGCATAATAGGTCGCCTTGCCTGCGGTCTGTTGCAGCGCCGACGCGGTGATGGTGCCGACCACCGACGGCCAGAATTTGCTCGGCGCGAATTGGGTGCGTTGGTAGGCCTGGACCAGGTAGAGGATCATGCCCAGGACGAAAACAACGGCGCTGAACCCGGCCAGCACCGCATCGATCCAGTAGTGCAAGCTCATTGGCTACTCCCGCCAGGCCGATCGCAGTTCTGATCAGGTGCACCCTCGCGCCAAGGCTCATCGGCGAACGCAAAACGCGGGCCCCGCTCGCGGGCGCAAGCATAGGCGAGCCGGGTGATCGGGGCTACGGCCGCCGGGGTGGAACAATGCGTCCCGCTGGCGCGCCGCTCGCGGATTTCGTCGCTGCACGATCCGGGATACGGTCCGCGCGGAGCGACTCGTCATGCCCGTGCGCCAACTTGCCGAAGCCACCGTCAACCGCATCGCCGCCGGCGAAGTGGTCGAACGTCCGGCCAGCGTGGTCAAGGAACTCGTCGAGAATGCGCTCGATGCCGGCGCCCGCCGCATCGACGTGCTGACCGACGGCGGCGGCCGGCGGCTCATCCGCGTGGCCGATGACGGCGAGGGCATGACCCGCGCCGATCTAGCGCTTGCGGTCGAACGCCATGCCACCTCGAAGCTCGACGACGACGACCTAGTCTCGATCCGCACGCTCGGTTTCCGCGGCGAGGCGCTGCCGTCGATCGGCGCGGTGGCGCGGCTGTCGATCGCGACGCGTCAGGCGAGCGAACCGCATGCCTGGGCCATCGAAGTCGACGCCGGGGTGAAGTCGGATCTCAAGCCGGCAGCGCTCGGCGCCGGCACCGGCGTCGAAGTGCGCGATCTGTTTTATGCGACGCCGGCGCGGCTGAAATTCCTCAAGCTCGACCGCACCGAGGCGGAAGCCGTGCGCGACGTGGTGCGCCGCCTCGCCATGAGCCGGCCCGACGTCGCCTTCACGCTGGCCGGCGAGGAGCGCGCGCCCGTCAGCTTCGCGGCGGCGCTGCCCGGCGCCGCCGGCCGGCTGGCGCGGCTCGGCGACGTGCTCGGCGCCGACTTCCGCGCCAATGCGGTGCCGGTTGCGGCCGAGCGCGACGGCATCACGGTCGAAGGCTTCGCCGCGCTGCCGACGCTGACCCGCGCCAATGCGCTCGGCCAGTACCTGTTCGTCAACGGCCGGCCGGTGCGCGACAAGCTCCTGCTTGGCGCCGTGCGTGGGGCTTACGCCGATTATCTGCCGCGCGACCGGCATCCGCAGCTGGCGCTGTTCGTGACGCTGCCGCCCGCGGAGGTCGACGTCAACGTGCATCCGGCCAAGGCCGAGGTGCGGTTTCGCAATGCCGGCCTGGTGCGTGCGCTGATCGTGCACGCCTTGAAGCAGGCGCTGGTCCGCGACGGCGCCCGCGCGGCCTCGACCGGCGGCAGCGCCACGATCGCGGCGTTTCGCTCTGCCGCCACGCCGCGGGGCGGCACCTGGGATTGGCGAAGCTCGCCGGCGCGGCCGGGCGATCCACGCTGGGCTCGCGCGATGCCGCGCGGCGGCGTCGCCGAAGCCGCGCAGGCCGCCTTCGATGTCGGCCTGCCGGCCGCCGACCTGCGTGCCGCGATCGATGAGGACATCCTCCGCGACGTCAGTCCGCCGGCGCCCGAAGCGGTCGACCATCCGCTCGGCGCGGCGCGCGCGCAGGTTCATGACACCTATATCGTGGCGCAGACCCGCGACGGCCTGATCATCGTCGACCAGCATGCCGCGCATGAACGCATCGTCTATGAGAGGCTCAAGGCAGCGCTCGATAAGGCCGGCGTCGAGCGACAGATTCTTTTGATCCCCGAAATCGTCGAGCTTGATGAAGCCGACGTCGAGCGGCTGACGGCGCGCGCCGAGGAACTGGCGCGCTTCGGCCTGGTGCTCGACGGGTTCGGTCCCGGCGCGGTGGCGTTGCGCGAGACGCCGTCGCTGCTCGGCGAGATCGACGGCGCCGGCCTGGTTCGCGATCTCGCCGAGCACATGAGCGAGTGGGACGAGACCCTGCCGCTCGAGCGCCGCCTCATGCAAGTCGCATCCTCCATGGCCTGTCACGGCTCGGTGCGCGCCGGACGGCGGCTGAAGCCCGAGGAAATGAACGCGCTGCTGCGCGAAATGGAGACGACGCCCAATTCCGGCCAGTGCAACCACGGCCGTCCGACCTATGTGGAGCTCAAGCTCGCCGACATCGAGCGGCTGTTCGGCCGGCGCTGACGGCGACCCTGATTCAATGTTTCAGAGTTTCGCCGCATCGTGTTGAAATCACGGGAGGGCTCATGGGCCGGACGCGTTTTCTGTTCATGATCGCGCTGTCGCTCGTCGGCGTCGCGACGGCAAGCGCGGACGATTGGCCGACGCGTCCGCTGACGATGGTCGTCCCGTTCGCCCCGGGCGGCGTGTACGACACTCTGGGCCGCGTCTATGCTGCGGCGCTGTCCGATTCACTCGGCCACCAGGTCATCGTCGAGAACGTTCCCGGCGCCGGCAGCATGACCGGCGCGGCGCGGGTCGCCAAGGCCGATCCCGACGGCTATGAAATTTTGTTTGGCGGCGAGTTGCCGAACGCGCAGGTGCAGCTCTTGCACAAGGCGCCGCCCTACGACGCTGCGACCGATTTTGCGCCGGTCGCGCTGGTCGCCCAGCAGCCGCTGATCCTCACCGCACGCCCCGGCATCCCGGCCGGCAATTTGGCGGACTTTATTGCCTACGCGAAGGCGAACCAGGCCACGATGCAATATGGCTCGCCCGGCACCGGGACCGGGTCGCATCTTGCCTGTGCGTTGCTCGACGCCGCCATCGGCATCGCGGTGACCCATGTGCCTTATCGCGGACTGGCTCCGGCGATGCAGGATTTGCTCGCCGGGCGCATCGACTACATGTGCCCGACCATCACCACCGCCATGGCGCAGGTGCAGGCGAAGGAAGTGCAGGCGCCGGCGGTGCTCGGCCGCGAGCGGTCGCCGACTTTTCCCGACATAGCCACGGCCGAACAGCAGGGGCTGACAGGCTTCAACGCCAACGGCTGGAACGCCATATTCCTGCCCAAGGCGACGCCGGCGCCGATCGTCGCCAGGCTCAACGCGGCGACGCGCGCCGCCATGGACACGCCCGCGGTGCAGCAGCGCGTGCGCGAACTCGGCGCGTCGCTGCCGCCGCCGGACCATCGCACGCCGCAATATCTGCAGAGCTTCGTCGAAAGCGAGATCAAGAGCTGGGGCGCGGCCATCGGCACCGCGGGGATTACGGCGGAGTAGCGCCCATGCGCAGGAACACGAATTCGGTATCGTCATAGGCGCGCCTTTCCAGCTCGATGAAGCCTTCCGGTGCGACGAAGCCGGACTTTGTCGCTTCTTCGACGACGATCAGCGCGTCGGGAATAAGCCACGCTCCGGCGCGCGCCGAGGCGAGCGCTTTCTCGGCGAGACCCTGCCCGTAGGGTGGATCAAGAAAAGCGAGCGCGAACGGTTCGACCGGGTGGACGGTACCGAGCCTGGTCGCGTCGCGGCGGAAAATACGGCTGACGCCGCCGAGGCCAAGCGCCGTGATGTTCTCGCGCACCAGCGCGCGAGCCTCGGCACCGTCATCGACCAGGAGCGCGAACGCGGCGCCGCGCGACAGCGCCTCGATGCCGAGCGCGCCGGTGCCGGCGAACAGATCGAGCACCCGGACGCCGCTGATCGGATCGCCGTAAGCATGCGCCAAAATGTTGAACAGCGACTCGCGTAGACGGTCGGCGGTCGGCCGGATCGCCTGGGATTTCGGCGCGGCCAGCGCGCGCCCGCGCAAGCGGCCGCCGACGACCCGCATCAGCGGCGGTCTCGCGGCCGCGGTTGGTGCGGACGCGGGCCGGCGGCACGATCTGAAACGCGGCGGCTGCCGCGTTTGAAGCGATGTTTGCTCGGCGGTTCTTCGCGTTGCGGCTTGGGCGGCGGTTGGCCGTGGCGCTCGACCAGAACGCGGCGACCCTTGCGATCGGTAAGCAAGCCGGCGCGACGTTCATCCGCCGGTGTCTGTTGCGCGACATCGTCCTTACGGCGTGGACCGTGGAATTTGCGCCGCAACGGCTTTCCCGGCCGCTCCGCCTCGCGGGCTCGCCAGGAATGGCTTTGCGGCGCTGCGCTGGTGCGCTTGCGGGTATCGTCCCGTGTTGCGCTGGTGCGCTTGCCGGCATCGTCCCGTGTCGGGTTGCTGCGCTGACGGGCATCGTCCCGTGTTCGGGTTGCTGTGCTTGCCGGCATCGTCCCGCGTTCGGCTGGTGCGCTTGTGGGCATCGTCCCGTGCGGGGTGCCGCTGCTGGCGCGGCGCCGGGGCATCATCTGGCGGAGCGTCGCGTTGTTGGCGCGGCGGCGGAGCGGCGGCGACCGGCGCCGAGAAGTCCACCGCCGCTTGCGCCACCAGCCGCGCGCCGAGCTGTTCGCGCAGCACCTGGGTCCGCACTTCCTCGACCGCGCCGTCGGCCAGTTCGCCGAGCTGGAACGGGCCGAACGACACCCGGATGAGCCGCGTGACCTCGAGGTCGAGATGGCCGAGCACCGTGCGCACCTCGCGGTTCTTGCCCTCACGGATGGCGAAGCTGAGCCACAGGTTCGAGCCTTGCACGCGCTCGAGCGCGGCGTCGATGGCGCCGTAGTGGATGCCGGAGATCGTCACGCCCTCGCGCAACGCGTCGAGCTGGGCCTGCGTCACCGAGCCGTGGGCGCGCACCCGGTAGCGCCGCAGCCAGCCGGTCGCCGGCAGTTCGAGCACCCGGGCCAATTCCCCGTCATTGGTCAGAAGCAGCAGGCCCTCGGTGGTGAAGTCGAGCCGGCCGACGCTGATCAGTCGCGGCAGGCCGGGCGGCAGGCGCTGGAAGATAGTGGGCCGGCCTTGCGGATCGGCGTGCGTCGTCATCAGCCCGCGCGGCTTGTGATAGAGGAACAGCCGCGTGCGCTCGCGGGCCGGCAGCGGCTCGCCATCGACTGTGACCCGATCCGCCGCCGTGACGTTGCAGGCGGGCGAGGCGATGACATTGCCGTTGACGGCGACACGCCCGGCGGCGATCCAAAGCTCGGCCTCGCGCCGTGACGCGAGCCCGGCGCGGGCGATCACCTTGGCGATGCGTTGGCGGGCTTTGTTCGCTGTAGCGTTGTCGTCCATAGTCTCACTCGCCGATGGCGGCTGATAGCAGAGCGGCTTGCGGGGAACCATGGCCTCTTTCATGGCGACGGCGCTAGAGGAGGCCCGCGACGCCGGCGCACGCGGCGAGGTGCCGGTCGGCTGCGTCGTCGTCCGCGACGGCGAAATCATCGCCCGGGCCGGCAACCGCACCATCGCCGACCGCGATCCGACCGCGCATGCCGAAATGCTCGCCATCCGCCGCGCCGCGCGCGTGCTGCGCTCCGAGCGGCTTGCGGACTGCGACCTCTATGTCAGCCTGGAGCCTTGCGCGATGTGCGCCGCGGCGCTGTCGTTTGCCCGCATTCGCCGGCTCTATTACGGCGCCGCCGATCCCAAGGGCGGCGCGGTCGACAACGGCGTGCGCTTCTTCACCGCGCCGAGCTGTCACCACCGGCCGGAAGTCTACGGCGGGATTGCGGAAGCCGAAGCGGCGGCGCTGCTGCAGGATTTTTTTCGCGGCCGCCGGTGACGCTCACGCCAGCAACGCGCCGAGCTTGTGCTTGACTTCGTCCTTGACGGCATCGGCGGTGCGCAGGATGGCGCTGGCTTGGTGAAAGTCGAGCATGCGGAAGATCGCGATGTTCGGCCGGATCACCAAGTCGGGCGCGGCGTGCCGGTGCTTTGCCGCCACGATGGTCGAGCCCATGATCTGCAGCGTCGTGAACACGCTTTCCCAGGCGCCGGGCAGATCGTTTCGTTCAGCCGCCGGGACGCCGAACACATCGACGGCGACGACGACGTCGGCTTGGCCGTAAAGCTGATCGAACGGCAGCGGATTGGTGGCGCCGCCGTCGACCAGGATGCGCCCCGCCATGGTGACCGGGCGAAACAGCCCCGGAATGGCGATCGAGCCCGCCAGCGCCGCATGCAGCGGCCCCGACGAAAACGCCGCTTCGGCGCGCCCATGCAGATCGGTCGCCATCACCGTCAGCGGTATACCGAGCGCGGCAAACTCCGCCGGCAGCGCTTGCGGTAGGAACTGCGCGCAGAATTTTTCGGCGTCGAGCTGCGTTGCCTGACTGAACGCGCCGGACAACAGGTCCGACCATGTCCCGGCGCGCGCTGCAAGGAGGCGCCGCCGCGTGTCGCGCGGACTGTGGGCGATGGCAAGCACATGATGGCGGATGTCCTTGCCGCGCATGCCGGCCGCATAGGCGGCGCCGATCAGCGCGCCGATCGAGGTGCCGGCGATGGCGCGAGGCTTCACGCCCATGTCGTCGAGCGCTTCGAGCACCGCGATATGGCCGAGCCCGCGCGCGCCGCCACTGCCAAGCGCGAGCGCGAAGCTTTTCACGGCGCCGCTTGCCGGGCGAAGTCCCAGCCCTTGGCGGCGAGCGGTTCGACCAGCGCCGCCTTCGCGGCGGCGAACGCACTGGTCGCGGTGCCGTCGCGCACCCGGCCGGCGATGCCCTGCAAGATCGCGGCAATGCGGAAAAAGTTATAGGCGAAGTAGATCGGCAGAAGCGGCCGCGGGTCGAGGCCGGTGCGCGCGACGTAAGCGTCGACATAGGTCGCCAGCGACGGAATACCGAGCGCCGCGAGATCGAGCCCGACCAGGGAACCGGTGCCGGCGTCGGACGGCGGCATGTGCCACTGCATCAAGTGGTAGGAAAAATCGGCGAGCGGGTCGCCGAGCGTCGACAATTCCCAATCGAGCACAGCGGCGATGGTCGGCGCATCAGGCGCCAGGATGATGTTGTCCAGCCGGTAGTCGCCGTGCACCAAGCGGGGCGGCTGCGGCGGCGGCAGATGCGCCGGCAGCCAGCCGATCAGGCGCTCCATGGCCTCGATAGGCTGGGTCTCGGAGGCGCGATATTGCTTCGACCAGCGCTCGACCTGCCGCGCCACGTAATTTTCGCCGCGGCCGTAATCGGCAAGCCCGATCGCCGCCGGCTCGAAGCTGTGCAGCCGTGCCAGCGTCGCGTTCATGGCATCGTAAACCGCCGCCCGCTCGGCCGGATCGGAGGCGGGCATGTGCGGCTCCCAGAACACCCGGCCGTCGACATGCGCCATGATGAAGAACGCGGTGCCGACGACGGTCTCGTCGGCGCAATACAGCACCGGCTCGGCGACCGGAAAACCTTGCGCGGCGAGCGCGCTGATGACGCGGTACTCGCGGTCGACGGCGTGCGCCGACGGCAAGAGCTTGCCCGGCGGCTTGCGCCGCAGCACGTAGCGCCGCAGCGGCGTCTCGATCAGATAAGTCGGATTGGACTGGCCGCCCTTGAACTGGCTGACCACGATCGGGCCGGCAAATCCCGGCACGTGATCGCGCAGATAGTCTTCCAGTCGGCCGACGTCGAAGCGCAGCCGTTCGGCGACTTCGCGGGTGCCGGAGAAGGCGCTCTGGCGGTCGATCGTCGTCATGCAAAATTTTAGCCCGTCAGGAAGAACGCCAGCAATGCCCGGGCTGTCGCGTCGGGGTTCGCCTTCGGCAAATAATGGCCGCTCTCGATCGCGGCGCCCGAGAGTTCCATCGTCCGGAGATCGGCGAGGTCTGGCATCAACGCCGTTCCCGTTCGACCGCGCGCCAGCCGATGTCGCGGCGACAGAAGCCGCCGGGCCAGCGGATGAGCGAAACGGCTTCATAGGCGCGTCTTCGCGCCTCGCCGACTGTCTTGCCGATGGCCGAGACGTCGAGCACGCGTCCGCCATTGGCGAGGATGCGACCGGCGTCGGCCATGGTGCCGGCGTGGAAAATCTCCACGCCTTCGACGGCGCCCGCCGCGTCGAGGCCTTCGATCACGGTGCCGCGCTCATAAGCGCCCGGATAGCCCTTGGCGGCCATCACGACGGTGAGCGCCGGCTCGGCGTACCAGCGCAGATCGAACGACTTGAGCTGGCCGTCGCGCGCCGCCAATAGCGCCGGGACCACATCCGACATCAGCCGCAGCATCAGCACCTGGGTTTCGGGATCGCCAAACCGCACGTTGTATTCGATGAGCTTCGGGCCCTCGGCCGTGATCATCAGGCCGGCATACAGCACGCCCTTGTACGGCGCACCCATGGCCTTCATGGCGCGCAGCGTCGGCTCGACGATGTCGGTCATCACCCGCGCGCTCATCGCGGCATCGATATTCGGCGCCGGCGAATAGGCGCCCATGCCGCCGGTGTTCGGCCCTTGATCGCCGTCGAAAGCGCGCTTGTGGTCCTGGGCTGTGGTGAACGCAACCGCGCTGTCGCCGTCGCAGAGCGCGAAGAACGAGGCTTCCTCGCCGTCGAGGAATTCCTCGATCACGATCTCGGCGGCGGCCTCGCCGAGGCCGCCGCCGAACATCATGGCGATGGCGGCTTCGGCCGCGTCGATGTCCTGCGCCACGACGACGCCCTTGCCGGCGGCAAGCCCGTCGGCCTTGACCACGATGGGCGCGCCGCGATCGCGCACATAGGCCTTGGCCGCAGCGGCGGCGCGGAAACGCTCATAGGCGGCGGTCGGAATGCCATTGGCCCGGCACAGGTCCTTGGTGAAACCCTTGGAGCCTTCCAGCCGGGCGGCGGCCCGCGTCGGCCCGAACGCCTTGATGCCGGCCGCTTCGAGGTCGTCGACGATGCCGGCGCAGAGCGGCGCCTCCGGGCCGACCACGACGAAGTCGATCCGGTTCGCCCGACAAAACGCGGTCACCGCGCCGTGATCGGCGAGATCGAGCGAAACGCATTCGGCCTCGCGCGCGATACCGGCATTGCCGGGCGCGCAGACAAGCCGGTCCACCAGCGGGCTCGCCGCCATCTTCCAGGCCAGCGCATGCTCGCGGCCGCCGGAGCCTAACAGCAGAATATTCATGTCTCGGGACGCCTTGGCGGAACCGCGCGCGGGGTCTTGACCCGCGCCCACGATGCACAACACTAATCGGCCATGGACGTGCCCGAACTCGTCAACCTGCGTGCCGCATTGCCGCGCTCAGTTCGCCCGCGAGAGCATGCCGCGCCGTCGGCTTGCCGGCGCCGCCCTGGTGCTGGCGCTGGCGGTTTTCGCGCCGCCGCGCGCCGCGGCGGAGACCGTCGCGGTGTTCACCAAGAACCAGAACAGCCCGATTTTCGCGGCGCTGCGCGCCGGCGCCGCAGTCGCGGCGAAAAATCTCGGCGTGCAGGTGGTCCATTATGTGCCGTCGACGCCGGACAACGTGGCGGAGCAGAACAAGCTGGTCGACGACGCCATCAAGGACAAGCCCGATGCCATTGTGTTCGTGCCGGTCGATTTCAGCAAAGCCGCGGCCGCGGTAGCCAAGATAAATGCCGCGCAGATCCCATTGGTCAACGTCAACGAACGGCTCGATGGCGGCACCGTCGCCGGCTATGTCGGCACCGACGACGTGGCGCTGGCGAAGGCAACCGGCGGCTATCTGATCAAGGCGATGAACCGCAAGGGCAATGTGGTCATTCTCGACGGTCCCGACAGCAACCTCACCGCGCAAGGCCGTGCCCAGGGCTTTCGCGACGCGATCAAAGACGCGCCCGATATAAAACTGCTGGCCGGCAAATCGGCCAATTACGGGCGCTCGCAGGGCCAGCAGGTGACAGCCGGTTTCCTGCGCGGCTATCCGCAGCTCGACGGCATTCTTGCCGCCAACGATCCGATGGCGATCGGTGCGGTCGACGCGCTCAAGGCCGCCGGCCGCAAATCGCTGGTCGTCGGCATCAATGCCAGCCGCGAGGTGATGGACCTGCTCAAGTCGGGCGACGTCATCGGCAGCGGCGACTACGATACGTTCGAGCAAGGCTGCATCGCGGTCGAGCTCGCGGTGCGCACGCTGCGCAAGGCGGCAGCGCCGCATGAGGTCATGCTCAAGCCGGCGGTGATCGACAAGACGAACGATGCGCCGTTCGACCAGCCATACGAAAAGCGCCAATGCCCGACACTGGCGAGCGTTGTCGGCCAATGAGTTGCTATATAGTCGGTGAATTGTCATGTCCGGCCTGCGGCCGGCCGTCCACGTCTTCGGCCGTTGTGTTGCTCAGGACGTGGCCGGCCCGGACGGCGCGGCCGTGACAGACCCGCGTGCCAAGCCGCCGAGATGAACGAACCGCGCCTCAATCTGCCCGAACTCACCGTCTCCGAGCTTTCGGCGGCGCTCAAGCGCACCATCGAGGACGCTTACGGCTACGTGCGGGTGCGCGGCGAGCTTGGCAAGGTCAGCTACCACGGCAACGGCCACGTCTATTTCGATCTCAAGGACGACCGTGCCTGCATCGCCGGCGTGATCTGGCGCACCACCGCCGCGCGCATCAAGCTCAAGCTCGAGGCCGGCCTCGAAGTGGTGATCACCGGCCGGCTCACCACTTATCCAGGCCGCTCGCAATACCAGATCGTCGTCGACACGCTGGAGCCCGCCGGGCTCGGCGCGCTGATGGCCTTGGTCGAGCAGCGCAAGCAGAAGCTCGCGGCCGAGGGCTTGTTCGACGAGGCGCGCAAGCAGCTGTTGCCCTATCTGCCGACGCTGATCGGCGTCATCACCTCGCCCAGCGGGGCCGTGATCCGCGATATCCTGCATCGCCTGGCCGACCGCTTTCCGCGCCACGTGCTGGTCTGGCCGGTGAAGGTGCAGGGCGAAGGCTCGGCGCTTGAAGTCGCCGCCGCGATCGCGGGCTTCAACGCATTGCCCGCCGCGCTTTCCCCCGCCAGCGCCGAAGGCAAGGGCGGGGGCTCGTTGCGACGGCCCGATCTGATCATCGTCGCGCGCGGCGGCGGCTCGCTGGAAGACCTGTGGTCGTTCAACGAAGAGATCGTGGTGCGCGCCGCCGCCGAAAGCATGATCCCGCTGATTTCGGCGGTCGGCCACGAGACCGACGTGACGCTGATCGATTTTGCCGCCGATGTGCGCGCTCCGACGCCGACCGCCGCCGCTGAAATGGCCGTTCCGGTACGCGCCGATCTGCTGGTCGATATCGATTCGCTGGCGCGCCGCGCGTTGTCCTGCTGGCGGCGCAATCAAGAAGCGCGCCGTGCCGAGCTGCGCTCGGCGGCCCGCGCCTTGCCCGGCGCCGACGCGGTGCTGGCGGTACCGCGGCAGCGCCTCGATCACGCCGCCGCGGCGTTGTCGCGGGCGCTGCACACCAATGCGCAGAAGCACCGTGTCGGCTTTTCCCGCATCGGCGGCCGCCTGAACCCGCATCTGTTGCGCAGCGCCGTCGAGCGCCGGCGCGAACGTTATGCCGGGCTTGCGCACCGGCTGCGCACCAGCGTCGCCGCCAACACGCAGGCGCAGCGTAGCCGCATCGCGCGGCAGGGCGAACGGGTCGCAACTTTCAGCGCGCGCGCCGAGCGAGCCATCGGCGTGATCCTCGACCGGCGTGCCGCGCGCGTCGAGCGGGCCGGACAATTGCTCGCGGCCTTCTCCTATCGCGGCGTGCTGGCGCGGGGCTTCGCGCTCGTTCGCGATGCCGCCGGTCATCCGCTGCGCGCCGCAGCGGCGGTCAGCACCGGCATGCGGCTGGAGATCGAATTTTCCGATGGCCGCGTCGGTGCCGTGGCCGGCGACGCGCGGGTGACGCCCGCGGCGGAGCCCGCGCCGCCCTATCGGCGGCGGCGCCGCCGCGCCGACAGCGGCGAAGGGCAGGGCAGTCTGTTCTAGCGCGCCATCGCTTTCAGATTGGAATTCGATTCGACGCTTGGCATTTCGACTGGCACTTTGATTGAGGGACCAGGGAGCGCAGCGGCCATGCAGGGCAAGATCGCGGTCGAGGAGCACTTCGCCATCCCCGATACGCTCGGCAGGTCGATGCGCTATCAGAGTCCCTATTGGTCGGGGCTGCAGGGCAAGCTGGTCGATCTGCACGAGGAGCGCCTCGCCGAGATGGACCGCACCGGAATCGAGATCGAGATCGTCTCGCTCAATTCCAACGGCATCCAGAGCGTGCCCGAGCCTGCCGCGGCGGCGGCGCTGGCGCGCAAGGCGAACGATGCGTCTGGCGCAAGCGATCGCCAAGCGGCCCGACCGCTTCGCCGGCCTCGCCGCGCTGCCGATGCAGGACCCGCAAGCCGCCGCCGCCGAGCTCGTCCGCTGCGTGCGCGATCTGAAATTCAAGGGCGCCCTGGTCAACAGCTTCTCCGAGGTCGGCCAGGCCGATACCGCGGTCTATTACGACCTGCCGCAATACCGGGCGTTCTGGGCCGAGGTGGAACGGCTCGGCGTGCCGTTCTATCTGCATCCGCGCGATCAATTGCCGGCTCGCCGGCAGGCCTATGAGGGTCATCCCTGGCTCGTCGGTTCGCCGTGGGGATTTGCCGAGGAGACGGCGATACACGCGCTGCGGCTGATGGGCTGCGGATTGTTCGACGAACATCCCAAGCTCAAGATCGTGATCGGTCATCTCGGCGAACGCATTCCCTACGACCTGTGGCGGCTCGATCATCGGCTTGCGAAAGTGCCGGACCGGCCCGCCAAGCGGCAGATGGGCGACTATTTTCGTGACAATTTCTACGTCGCGACCAGCGGCCATTTCTGCACCCAGTCGCTGATCCACGCCATTCTCACCGTCGGCGCCGACCGCGTGCTGTTCGCGGTCGATTACCCGTTCGAGGATCACATGCAAGGCTGCGCGTGGTTCGACGCCGCGGAAATCGCCGAGGCCGATCGCGTGAAGATCGGACGCAACAACGCGATCGCGCTGTTCGGTCTCAGCTGATTCTCGAACTCTGACTATCTGTTCATTCCATGGTCGTGGAACCGCCATCATGCCGGCGTGTTATGTGCTCGGCGAACGAAACTTGTCCAAGGAGGACATCAATGAAACGGACTATGTTTGCGATGGCGGTTGTTGGTTTGCTGTTCGCGGCCGCTTCCGGGACTTCGCAAGCCGCGCCGATCGCCCCGCTCGGCGGCCGTCACGACCGACCACGCCGGCGTGACGCAAGTTTACTGGCGCGGCCGTTATTGGGGCCGACCGTACTGGGGCCGGCCGTACTGGGGCCACCCGTACTGGGGCCGACCGTTTTGGGGCCACCCGTACTGGGGCCGCCGCTGTTGGCGCGGACCGTACGGCGGCTTGCACTGCCGATGGTGATGTTGGTCGCGACGCGGGAGCAACGCGGAGTTCGGCGAGCCCGCAGCGCGATGTAATTTTTTTGATGAAGACGCATCTCCTGGCGCCGCGGCGATAACAGTCGGTGCGGCGCCGGCGTTTTCATCGCACAGTTTGAATGTTTGTTCACATCCGCCGTCAATTTTGTTCTCGCGGAATCGCGCGGTTGCCAGTATGTTGTGCGCGGGGGCGAGCCGAGAATCTCCCAAGGAGGGAATCTAATGATACGGACGATTTTTGCGATGGCTGTCGCCGGGTTGCTGGTCGCGGCCGTTTCCGGGACTTCGCAAGCCGCGCCGATCGCGCCGCTTGCGGGTGTCACCGCCGCCAAGACCGGTCAGCTGACGCAGGTGCGGTATTGCTGGCGCGGGCGCTGGGGCCACGTGCACTGCCGGTGGTAAGTCCGGTCCTGCCGCCGGCGCAGCGCGGCAGTTCGGCAAGCCCGCCGGGTGCGGTGTGGCTTTTTCGCTGAAAACGCGGCAATCTAGAGCCGCGCCGATGCTCTCGGCGCGGCTTTTCCGCACGTCACATCCGTCGGGAGTTTTTCGCCATGGACCTACTTGCCGATCGCGGCCGCCGCGTGCCGATCGAAGAGCTCAATACCAGCCGGCTATTGGCGCATGCCCGCAAGCAGGCCCATGAGCGCGGTCTCGACGGCGTGCTGGTCGCCGACGTCGATTCGCATCATTACGAGAACGAGTGTTTCGACGAGTTTCTGCCGTTCATCGAGAACGATGTGCTGCGCCAGCTTATCCTCGCCGGCCGGGCCAAGGGCCGCCAGGCGCTCACTCCCACCCAGGTCAGCTTTCAGGATATGGGCGGCCGCATTACCCGCTATCCGCTGCGCTCGTCGGAGAAGACGGCGGCCGGCAAGGTGCGCGACGTCGAATTGGGGCAGCGCTGGATGGACGCGATGAGCGTCGACTATTCCTGCCTGTTTCCGACGCTGTTGCTGTCGGTCGGCTTGCATCCATCCACCGAGATGGAAATCGAGCTGTGCTTCTCGTACAACCGCTGGCTCACCGAGACGGTGCTGCCGGAAGCCGACGGACGGCTTTACTCGATGCTGTCGTTGCCGATCTCCGATCCGGACGAGGCGCTGCGTCAGGTCGAGAAATTCGGGCACTGCAAGCATGTCACCGGTTTCATGGTGACGTCGGCGCGGACGCTGCCGATCCATCACAATACCAACATGAAGGTGTTCCGCGCCATCGAAGAGCGCGGCTTGGCGCTGGCGTTCCACTCCGCCATCAATATCGGCGAGCCGGTCTTCAAGGGGCTGAACCGCTTCGCCGCGGTGCATGCGCTCGGATTTCCGTTCTACAACATTCTCCATGTGACCAACTGGGTCATCAACGGTTTGGGCGAGCGCTTTCCGAAACTGCCGGTGCTCTGGATCGAGGGCGGGCTCGCCTGGGTGCCGTTCTTGATGCAGCGGCTCGATCATGAATTCATGCTGCGCGCGTCGGAATTCCCGCTGTTGAAGAAGAAGCCGTCGGATTACATGCGCGACATGTATTACGCGTCGCAGCCGATGGAGCGCGTCGACATCGTGGCGCTGGAAAATACCTTCCGCATGATCAATGCCGAGACCCAGCTGATGTATGCGTCGGACTATCCGCACTGGGACTTCGATCTGCCGTCGACCGTCTGGGATCTGCCGTTCCTGTCGGAGAAGGCCAAGCACAATATCCTGGGCGGCACCGCGGCACGGCTGTTCAAGCTGCCGCCGCGCAACGACAAGCAGAAGGATAATCTGATCCGCTTCGGCAATCTGGCGGCGTGAACGAGCGCCATCGGCAACAGCGGATGTCGGTTTTCCGAAACCAGCATGCTGCGTCAAAAGACTAGCATCCGCGCGTGAGCCCATCGCCTGCAATCCGGCTCGGCGTCGATATCGGCGGCACGTTCACCGACGTGGCGCTGGAAATCGGCGCGCGGCGCTACACGGCGAAGGGCCTGACCACGCCGCGCGCGCCCGAACAGGCGGTTCTCGCCATCGTGCGCTCGGTCATCGCCGAGGCCGGCATCGCGCCGGGCGACGTTGAACTGATCATCCACGGCACGACGCTCGCCACCAACGCGCTGATCGAGCGCAAGGGCGCTAAGACGGCGCTCCTCACCACCGAAGGGTTTCGCGACGTCATCGAGATCCGTCACGAGAACCGCTTCGAGCAGTACGACGTCAATATCGATCTGCCGCCGCCCCTGGTGCCGCGGCGGCTGCGGCTGCCGATCCGCGAGCGCATCGATGCACAGGGCGATGTGCTCGTTCCGCTCGACGAAGCGAGCGTTGCCCGCGCCATCGACACGCTCGAAGTCCAAGAGGTCGAGGCCGTTGCGGTCGGATTTCTGCACAGCTTTACCAATCCGGATCATGAGCGCCAGGTCGGCGAAGCGCTCGCCCGCCGGCTGCCCGATGTCGCCGTGTCGCTGTCGGCCGAAGTCTCGCCGGAAATGCGGGAATACGAGCGCTTCAACACCGCCTGCGCCAATGCCTATCTGCAGCCGCTGATGGGCAGCTACGTGGCGACGCTCGAGCGCCAGCTCGTCGCCGCCGGCTTTCGCTGTCCGATGCTGCTGATGACTTCCGGCGGCGGCATCACCACCACCGCTACCGCCATCCGCTTTCCGGTGCGCCTCGTCGAGTCCGGGCCGGCCGGCGGCGCCATCTTCGCCGCCTGCATTGCGCGCCAGCACGGCCTCGATCAGGTGGTGTCGTTCGACATGGGCGGCACCACCGCCAAGATCTGCTTCATCGACAAGGCGCGGCCGCAGACCGCGCGCACCTTCGAGGTGGCGCGGATGTACCGCTTCGTGAAGGGCAGCGGCTTGCCGTTGCGCATTCCGGTGATCGAGATGGTCGAGATCGGCGCCGGCGGCGGCTCCATTGCCGGGGTCGATGCGCTCGGCCGCATCGCCGTCGGCCCGCACAGCGCCGGCTCCGAGCCGGGGCCGGTATGCTACGGGCGCGGCGGCGACAAGCCGACCGTGACCGATGCCGATGTCGCGCTCGGCCGCATCGATCCGGCGACGTTCTCCGGCGGCACGATGACGCTCGATGCGGCCGGCGCCGAACGCGCCATCGCCGCGCAGATCGGCGACAAGCTCGGCCTTGCCACCGACCATGCCGCGCTGGGCATCAGCGAAGTGGTCGACGAGAACATGGCCAATGCGGCGCGGGTGCATGGCATCGAAAGCGGCAAGGATCTCGGCCCGCGCACGCTGATCGCGTTCGGCGGCGCCGCGCCGCTGCATGCCGCGCGCGTCGCGGAGAAGCTCGGCATCGGCCGCGTGCTCATTCCGGCCAATGCCAGCGTCGGCTCCGCGGTCGGGCTGTTGCGCGCGCCGGTGGCATACGAGATCGTGCGCGGCCGGCTGATGCGGCTGTCGAGCTTCGATGCCGCGGCGGCCAATGCGCTGCTCGCCGAGATGCGTGCCGTAGCCGAAGCCATCGTGCGCCGCGGCGCACCGGACGCCGATCTTGCCGAGCGGCGCTTCGCGTTCATGCGCTATCGCGGCCAGGGCCACGAGATCGCCGTCGAGCTTCCGGTGCGCGACTTCGCCGCCGCCGACCACGCGACCATCAGGGAATTGTTTGAAGCCGCCTATCGGCGGCTCTACAGCCGGCCGATCCCCGGCGTCGAGATCGAGATTCTCAGCTGGGTGATCGCGGTCAGCGCACCGCCGGTGGGCGAGCTCGCGGTTGCGGCCGCGACCAAATCGGGCCAGCCGAAGCCGCGGTCGCGGCGGCCGGTGTTCGACCCCCATGGCGGCGAATTCCAGGACACACCGATCTATTGGCGCGGTGATCTCGAGCCCGGCGCCCGGATTCCCGGGCCGGCGGTGATCGCCGAGAACGACACGTCGACGGTGGTGAGCCCGCTGTTCGACGCGCGGATCGATCAATTCGGCTATATTGAGCTTACTCGCCGCAAAGGTTGAGCTATGGTCGCACGCTCCAACGCCGCGCTTTCTCAGATCCACAGCCAGATTATGTGGAACCGCCTGATCGCGGTGGTCGAGGAGCAGGCGCAGACCATGATCCGCACCGCGTTCTCGACCTCGGTGCGCGAGGCCGGCGACCTGTCGGCGGGGGTGTTCGACCGCCACGGCCGGATGCTGGCCCAAGCCGTCACCGGCACGCCGGGGCACGTCAATTCGATGGCCAACGGCGTGCGGCATTTTCTCGACGTCTATCCGCTCGCCACGATGAAGCCGGGCGACCATTACATCACCAACGATCCCTGGCTGACCGCCGGACATCTGCACGACATCACCGTGGTGACGCCGAGTTTCTATCGCGGCGCGGCGGTCGGGCTGTTCGCCAACACCATCCACGTGGTCGATATCGGCGGCCTCGGCATGGGGCCGGACGGCCGCCAGGTGTTCGAGGAGGGGATGGCGATACCGATCATGCCGCTCGCTCGCGCCGGCAGCATGAACGAGGATTTGCTGCGGCTGGTGCGCGCCAATGTGCGCGAGCCGCTGCAGGTCGAGGGCGACATTTACGCCTGCGCCGCCTGCAACGACGAAGGCAGCCGCCGCCTCACGGCGATGATGGACGAGTTCGACATCGCCAATCTCGACCGCCTCGGCGACACGATCCTCGATTCCTCGCGCGAGGCGACGCTCAATCGCATCCGCGCCTTGCCGAAGGGCACCTACCGCAACAGCATGACCATCGACGGCTACGAGAAACCGCTTGTGCTCAATGCCGGGCTCACCGTTTCCGACGACGGCATCCACGTCGATTTCGCCGGCACCTCGGCGGCGTCGTCTTACGGCATCAACGTGGTCTACAATTATTGCCTTGCCTACACGGCGTTCGGCGTCAAATGCCTGGTGGCGCCCGACGTGCCGAACAATGCCGGTTCGCTCGACCCGATCACGGTGAGCGCGCCGGACGGCGGCCTGCTCAACGTCAGGCGGCCGTGGCCGGTGGCGGCGCGGCATACCGTCGGCCAGATGCTGCCCGACGTGGTGTTCGGCTGCCTGGCGCAAGTGATAGCCGGCGGCGTGCCGGCGGAGGGCGCCTCGGCGCTATGGAATCCGCAGATTTTCGGCGGCGGCTCGCTGGTCGATGAGATCGAAGCCGGCACCGACGCCAATACGCTGGCGGAATTCTCCACCGTGATCTTTCATTGCGGCGGCGCCGGCGCGCGGCCGACCAAAGACGGGCTGAGCGCGACGTCGTTTCCCTCCGGCGTGCGGACCATCCCGATCGAAGCCACCGAGAGCGTGGCGCCGGTGGTGTTCTATCGGCGCGAATTCCGCGAAGGCTCGGGCGGCGCCGGGACCCAGCGCGGCGGGCTGGGCCAGGTGATCGAGCTTGGCGGCGCCGGCGCGGCGCCGCTGGCGCTATTGTGCAATTTCGAGCGGGTGCACAATCCGGCGCGCGGCCGCGACGGCGGCCGCAACGGCGCGGCCGGTACGGTGGCGCTGCGCTCGGGCCGGCCGATCCGGCCCAAGGGGCGGCAGACCGTGCCGCCGCGCGACGCCATCCAGCTGCATCTGCCCGGCGGCGGCGGCTTCGGCGACCCGCGCCAGCGCGATCCGCTGCGCGTGCGCGACGACGTGCTCGACGGCCTGATCAGCGCCGACCAAGCGCGACGCGACTATGGGGTGGTGATCGACGAGCGCGGCGAGATCGATCTCGGCGCGACCGAGCGCATCCGAGCTTTGTAGCTGTCGATGCCGGTTGTCACCGCATTGGCGGCGGTGCTGGGCTGGCTTGGCCGGCAGCGCACGCGCGCCATCGCGGCGGTGGTGCTGATCGCGCTGGTGGTGCCGCCGGTCGACGCCCTGTTAAAGCCGTTCGTCACCGCGGCGATCTTTGCTCTGCTGTGTCTCGCCTTTCTGCGCATCGACATGGCGGCGTTGCGCAGCCACATGCGCCGCCCCTGGCTGGTGCTTGCGGCCACGGCATGGACCTCGGTGGTCGTGCCGGTCGTGTCCGGCCTCGGCTGCCTCCTGGCCGGCCTGGATACCCGCGCGCCCGATCTGTTTCTCGCCCTGATGTTGCAGGCGGTGGCCTCGCCGATGATGGCGGCGCCGGCTTTCGCCGCGCTGATGGGGCTCGACGCCACGCTGGTTCTGACCACCCTGGTCACCGCGACGGCGATCACGCCGGTGTCGGCGCCGTTGCTGACCTATGTGTTCCTCGGGCCCGCGCTGACGCTGTCGCCGTGGACGCTGGGAGTGAACCTGTTCGCGATTCTCGCCGGCTCGTTGGCGCTCGGCCTCGTGATGCGCCGGCTCGCCGGCGCCGCCGCCATTCGGCGCTACTCGGATCAGATCGACGGCATGAATATCCTTCTGGTGTTCGTGTTCGTCGGCGCCGTCATGGAAAATGTCGCGGCCCGTTTCTTCGCCGCGCCGTTGGCGATGATCGGGCTGACGGCGCTGGCTTTTGCCCTGGCATTCGCCGTGCTCGGCCTGACCGCGCTGATCTTCGCCAGAGCCGGCGCCGAGCGCAGCTTTGTGCTGGCGCTGATGGCCTCGCAGCGCAATATGGGGCTGATGCTGGCGGCGACCGGCGGAGCGCTGCCCGATTTCACCTGGCTGTACTTCGCGCTCGCCCAGTTTCCCGCCTACCTGTCGCCGCTGCTGCTCAGCCCGCTGGCGCGGCGGGTGAAGCAAAGAGTCGGTACAAGTGCCGGCAAGGAGCCGTGAATGATCGAGGCGCCGTAACATGCTAAGGTGAGGCATGGCAGTCCGATAGCCGCGAGGTTGCAGTGCCCATCAGAGTCATCGGCATGATCGGCGTCACGCCGCCGCGGAGCGATGCCACCTTGCATGTCATCGAAGGCGGCTTGTCGCCGGGTTATGTGGCGCAATCGGCACGCGCCCACGAGGCATCGGGTTTCGATCTGGTGCTGGTCGGCTATTCGTCGTCGTCGGCCGAGGGCTTTCTGGTGGCATTGCACGCCGCCGGCCAGACCGAGCGGCTTGGCTATCTGGTGGCGCACCGGCCGGGCTTCGTGGCGCCGACGCTGATGGCGCGCAAGATCGCCACCTTCGACCATCTGGCCGGCGGCCGGCTGGCCTTGCACGTCATCACCGGCAAGACCGATGACGAGCAGCAGGGCGACGGCGACTTCACGCCGAAAGCCGAGCGCTATCGCCGCGCCGCCGAATATCTGGAACTGCTGAAGCTTGCCTGGGCCAGCGAGCGGCCGTTCGATTTTGCCGGCGATTTCTATTCTGTGCGCGGCGCGCATTCCGACGTGCGGCCGTTGCAGAAACCGCATCCGGCCATCTACTTTGGCGGCGCTTCCGATGGCGCGCTCGATATGGGGGCGCGGCTGTGCGACGTCTACGCCGTCTATGCCGAGCCGCTTGCCTCGACGCGCGAACGCATCAAGGAATTCCGCGGCCGCGCCGCGGGTTTCGGGCGCACGGCCGGCTTCAACGTCTCGGTGCGCCCGATCCTCGCCGCGACCGAAGCGGCCGCCTGGGACAAGGCCAACAGGATTTTGGCCGCCATGAGCGGCGAGGGGGCCAAAGGCTGGAGCCGGCAGGAGGCGACGGCAGGCCCGGTCGACAATGCCGGGCGCCGGTTGATGCGCTTTGCGCTCGAAAGCGACGTCCACGACGAGCGGCTGTGGATGCCGATCGCGCGGGCTACCGGCGCGCTCGGCAACACCTCGTGCCTGGTCGGCACCGCGGAGCAGGTGGCACGCGCCATCCTCGAATACTACAAGCTCGGCATCGGATCGGTGTTGATCCGCGGCTTCGATCCGCTCAACGACACCGTCGAGTTCGGCCGCGAGCTTATTCCGCGCATCAAGGCCGGCGCCGTCGACATCGACGCTCTGCAGGCGGCGGGATGACGGCCGGCCGGCTCGTCGCGGCCGGATCAGCTGCGAGCAAGGGGACGCCTTGCGTGCTCAGGCCGACAGCGCCTGGCGCGGCGGGTAAAGGAAAGAATCGGAACGAGTGCCGGCAAGGCGCTCTGAAAATGCTATGGTGGTGGCGCGCTTAGGCGCGGCAACAAGGCGGAAGTTTGCATGGTTCAACTGATTGACAGCGACATCAAGACCCGCGAGGTGCTCGATTGGCAAGGCGTGCATGTCCTGCACTTTGCGGGCTCGTCGTGTTCGCAGAAGCTCCGCGTCTTCCTCAATCTCAAAGGCATTCCCTGGCATTCGCATCCCATCGACCTGCCGAGCAACGAGAACTTTCGGCCGTGGTTTCTCGGCATCAATCCGCGCGGGCTGGTGCCGGTCTTGGTGCACGACGGCGCCGTGCATATCGAAAGCAACGATATCATCACCTATCTCGAAAAGACATTCCCGGCGCCGAATCTCGTTCCCGCCGGACATGAAAACGAGGTTGCGGCGCTGCTCAAGCACGAGGATGACCTGCATCTCGACCTGCGCACGCTGAGCTTTCGCTTCGTCTTTGCGCCGCCCGGGCCGCCGAAGCCGGAAGAAGCACTGCAGAGCTATGCGGCCAACGGCTCCGGCACCGTCGGCGGCGTCGCCGACCACGACAAACAAATTCAGATCGCGTTCTGGGAGCGCGCCGCCAAGGAAGGCTTCACCGATGAGCGGGTGCGGGCGTCGGCACAGAAATTCCGCGCCGAATTCGACGCCATGGAGAAACGCCTGGCCCAGCAGCCCTATCTCATGGGCGACGCCTTGAGCGTGCTCGATATCGCCTGGCTGATCTACGTGCACCGGCTGTCGCTCGCCGGCTATCCGTTCGCGCGGCTGCATCCCCACGTGCATGCCTGGAAGGAGCGGCTCGCGGCGCGGCCCGAATTCGCCAAAGAGATCGCGCCGCTGCGCCATGCCAAGGACGAGTTCGCGGCGATGCGCGCCGCGCAGGAGCGCGCGGGCAACACGCTCGAAGCGGTCGCCGGGTTCTAGTCCAGCTGCCGGCAAAGCGTCGATCGGTCGCCGCGCTTTAAGCCGACATCGCCATCGGCGCGCCGGCGGCGGCGTCTTGCAGCACCATGTCGGCGCCTTTTTCGCCGATCATCACCGCCGCGGCATTGGTGTTGCCGGAGACGACGGTCGGCATGATCGAAGCGTCGATGACGCGCAGACCCTCGAAACCGCGCACCCGCAGCCGCTCGTCGACCACCGCGTTGGCATCGGCTCCCATGCGGCAGGTCGAGGTCGGATGATAAACCGTCGTGCCGGTCTGGCGCGCGTAGGCGAGCAGATCGGCGTCGGTGACGCATGTTTCCCCGGGCAGGCGTTCCTCGGCGATGAGACGGCGTATCACCGGCTGGTTCATCACCCGGCGCAGCATCGTCAGGCCGGCGACCGCGGTGTCGCAGTCGTTGCGCGCCGAGAGATAGCGCGGCTGGATCGCCGGCGGCACGCGCGGATCGTTGGACTTGATGCGCACGAAGCCGCGGCTTTCCGGGCGCAACTGGCAAACCGAGGCCATGAAGCCCGGGAACGGATGCAGCGCGGCGCCGGCGGTCTCGGTGCTGAAGATGAGAAAATGAATTTGTACGTCCGGCGTCGCCAGCTCGGGCCGCGTGCGCAGGAACGCTCCCGCGTAGCCGGCGCCGATCGACAGCAGGCCCTTGCGCGACATGATGTAGCGCAGGCCGGCGCCGTAGCGGTGGCGCCAATTGTTGACCACGTCGTTCATGGTGATCGGCTCGGTGCAGCGGAATTGCATGCGGACCTGGAGATGGTCCTGCAGGTCGCAGCCGACGCCGGGCAGGTCGGCGACAACGGCGATGCCGTGGCTGCGCAACAGCTCGGCCGGGCCGAGGCCGGAGAGTTGCAGGAGCTGCGGCGAGTTGAACGCGCCGCCGGCGAGGATGACTTCACCGTCGGCGAACGCGGTGCGGGTTGTTGCCTCGCCCTGGCGATATTCGATGCCGGTGGCGCGGCGTCCGGAAAACAGGATGCGGGTCGCCAGCGCGTTGAGCTCGACTTTCAGGTTCGGCCGCTTGCGCGCCTGCCGCAAGTAGCCGGCGGCGGTCGACCAGCGGCGGCCGTTCTTCGCCGTGAGCTGGAAATAGCCGGCGCCCTCCTGGCGCGGGCCGTTGAAGTCGTCGTTGCGCGGAATGCCGGCCTGCTGCGCGGCCGCGATGAAGGCTTCGCACAACGGGTGCGGCTCGCACACATCGGACACCGCGAGCGGCCCGCCGGTGCCATGCAGGTCGTCGGCGCCGCGTTCCTGATCCTCGGCGCGCCGGAAATACGGCAGTACGTCGGCGAAGGCCCAGCCGGCATTGCCGAGCTGACGCCAGTGGTCGTAGTCCTCGTGCTGGCCGCGGATGTAGAGCAGGCCGTTGATCGAGCTCGATCCGCCCAGCACCTTGCCGCGCGGCTGGATGACCCGTCGGTTGTTGAGCTCGGGTTCCGGTTCGCTGGTGTAGAGCCAATTGACCGTGGCGTTGTCGAACAGTTTGGCGAAGCCGAGCGGGATGTGGATCCACATGTGGCGGTCATGACCGCCGGCCTCCAGCAGCAGCACGCGGTGACGGCCTGATGCGGTCAGCCGATTGGCCAGAACGCAGCCGGCCGAGCCGGCGCCGACGACGATGTAGTCGAAATGCTGCGAATCCCGGTGCTCTGCCATGGCGTTTTCTCCCCGGCGCCGAGCATAGCGTGAAACGCCGGCGCGTGACACGGCCGTGGCGGCGCCGGACAGGCCGGCGGGCGTCCCGTCGTTGATCACCGAAAAACGGCCGGGCAGCATGACAGGGTCAGGAAATCATGCGGCTCATCGGCTTTCTCCGTCGCGTGCCATCCGGCAACGTCCGTGTTTGCTCATGCACGACGCGTCGCGGCAAGCCAAAGCCATCGCGTCTGTTGGCTTAACCATCGAGAGTTGCGCGACAAAATCACCCTTGCCGGCCTGAAGTGATGAGATAGACTGCCGGCAAGCCGTCGTCCTGCGCAGATGACCGCACGATTTCAGGGAGGACTATCAATGGCTAAGCTCAAACGCCGCGCCGTGTCGGGCGTGTTTGCCGCAAGTGCGGCACTGGTCGGGCTGGCGCTCGCCACCCCCGGCTACGCGCAATCGAATGAGCCGATCAAGATCGGCGTCATCGCCGAGGCGCAGGCCGTCGCCGGCTCGTCCATTCCGCAGGCCGCGCAACTGGCGGCGGACGAGATCAACACCGCGGGCGGCGTCAACGGCCGCAAGATCGAGATCGTCACCTACGACAACCATTCGTCCGCGGCGGAATCGGTGCGCGCGTTTCAGCGCGCCGCCAGCGAGGATCACGTCAATGCGGTGATCGCCAGCTATATCAGCGAGGTGGTGCTGGCGCTCGAGCCTTGGACCGGACGGCTGAAGACGGTGATGGTGACGCCGGGCGCGGCGTCCGATGTCATCACCCAGAACATCGCCAAGGATTACGACAATCTCAAATACACCTTCCACGGCTACCTGACCTCGACCAGCCTTGCGGATTCGGTGTGCGCCGCGGCAAAGGACCTTCTGGTCAACCAGCTGCACATGAAGACCGCCGTCGTCATGAGCGAGGATGCGGCGTGGACGACGCCGCTCGATGCCGAATACGTCAAATGCCTGCCGCAGATCGGGCTGCAGGTGCTCGACCATATCCGGGTATCGCCCGACACCACGGACTTCACGCCGATCTTCAACAAGATCGAGGGTGAAAAGCCGGACGTGATGATCACCGGCATTTCTCATGTCGGGGTGCAGCCGACGGCGCAGTGGAAGCAGCAGGAAGTGCCGATTCCGATGTTCGGCATTTCCTCGCAGGCGACCAATTCGAGCTTCTGGAACGACACCAACGGCGCGGTCGAAGGCGTGCTGTATCAGGCGGTTTCCGGTCCGGATGTCGCGGTCACGCCGAAGACGCTGCCGTTCGTCAACGCCTTCAAGGCGAAGTACGGCAATTTCCCGTCCTATTGCGGCTACACCGCCTACGACGAGGTCTATTACCTCGCCGATGCGTTCAAGCGCGCCGGCTCGACCGATCCCGACAAGCTCGTCGATGCGCTGGAAAAGACCGACTACGTCGGCACCATCGGCCGCGTGCAGTTCAAGGGCAAGGACTCGCCCAATCCGCACGCGCTCAAGGTCGGTCCCGACACCATCACCGGCCTGATGCTGCAATGGCAGGACGGCAAGCAGACCAATCTGTGGCCGGCCAACGTCGCCAACGGCAAGCTGAAGTTCCCGAAATTCATCAAGATCGGCTCGACCAACTGACAACGGGCCATCGGCGCTTGGTCAGTCTCCCCGCCCGCGCCCGCGAGCGGGGAGAATTTTTTGATGGGTGGGGCGTGCGGGTGGTCTGACCGATGCTGTTCTGGCAAATCCTGATCGACGGCTTCGCGATCAGCTCGCTTTACGCGCTCGGCGCCACCGGTTTCGCCCTGATCTTCGGTGTCTCCGGCGTGCTCAATCTGTCGCACGGCGCGTTGATGGTGGCGGCCGTGGTCGCCGCCTGGGCCGCCGGCGATCAGCTGCACGCCGGGCCCTATGCGGGCGCCGCGCTCGGTGTGGCGGTCGGGTTCGGCGCCACGCTGCTCACCTATTTCCTGATCGTGCGGCCGCTGCAGCAATCGCGCAAGATCCGCGAGGAGGAGAAGGAGATTTTCATCCTCACCGCGACGCTGCTGTGGGGCATCATGATCCAGGAGCTGATCGCCTATCTCTACACCAACAACGCCAAGACCGTGGCGCCCATCGTGCAGGGTGTCGTGCGGATCGCCGGCGTGCGCACGCCGTCGAACGAGATCTTCACCGCGGTGGTGTGCTGGCTGGTGATCGGGGTGCTTTGGCTCCTTGTCAACCGCACGCGCGCCGGCAAGGCGGTGCTGGCGGCCTCGATGAATCCGCGCGGCGTGACGCTGCTCGGCATCGAACTGTCGCAAATCTATATCGCGGTCTGGGCGATCTACGGCGTGCTGGTCGGCGTTGCCGGCGTGCTGCTCGGCATGTTCCTCGGCGTATCGTCCTATAGCGTCGGGCCGCTGACCGCGAGCGCGTTCTCGATCGTGGTGCTCGGCGGGCTCGGCAGCGTCTCGGGGGCGCTGATCGCGGCCTACGTCGTCGGCTATCTGGAAACGCTGACGGCCTATCTGGTCTCGCCGGCCTATCGCACCATCCCGGCGCTGCTGCTGCTGGTCGCCGTGATGTATGTCCGCCCGCGCGGCCTGTTGGGGCGGCGCTGATGGGCGCTTATTCCACCTCGCGCATTCTGCTGATCGCGCTCGGCGCCATCGTGCTGGCGTCATTGCTGCCGCTCGGGGTCTCCGGCTACATCCTCGGCCTCCTCACCATCGCCTACTATTTCGGCGTGTTCGCGATGGCCTGGGACCTGCTGTTCGGATTTGCCGGCGAGGTCAATTTCGGGCCGACGTTTCTGATCGGCACCGGGGCCTACACCGCCGGCATCCTCGACAATCTCTATCAGCCGCCGATCTGGATCTGCATCGCCGCCGGCGCGCTGGCGGCGGTGGTCGGCGGCGTCGTGCTGGCGCTGCCGGCGCTGCGGGTGCGCGGGCCGTATTTCGGCCTGACCACGCTGGTTGCCGTGCTGATGCTGCAGAATTTCATCGTGGTCGACGCCAGCCTTACCGGCGGCGAGATCGGGCTTACGGTTCCCGACGTCATCACCATCAGCGACGCCAAGAACTACGAGATCGCGCTGTGGTTCATGGCCATCAGCGGCGGCATCCTGTTCGCGCTGTCGCGGTCGCCGGTCGGACTCATCCTGCAGGCCAGCGGGCAGGACGCGGTGCAAGCCGGCGCGCTCGGCTTCAATGTCACCAAGCACAAGCTCACCGCCTTCATCATCAGCGCCTTCTTCTCCGGCCTGGCCGGCGCCATGCTGGTGTTTTATTTCGGCTCGGCTTCGGTCGGCACGCTGGTCGATATCACGGTGGGCGTCCAGATCATCATAGCCGCCGTGCTCGGCGGCCGCCGCACCATCCTCGGCGGCGTGCTCGGCGCCGTCTTTCTCATCGCCATGAGCGAGGCGCTACGGCCGATCGGCGATCTCGCGAACTTCGTCGTGTTCGCCATGGCGCTCATTGTGGTGCTGCTGTTTCCCGGCGGCCTGTTCGGATTGCTCACCCGCAGCAGGGAAAACGGCTGAGCATGGCGGAGTACGCCCACCTCGAGGTCTCGGGGCTTACCAAGCGCTTCGGCGGCCTGGTCGCCGTGAAGGACATGGCGCTGCGCGTGCCGGCCGGCACCATCCTCGGCCTGATCGGCCCGAACGGTTCCGGCAAGTCCACGGTGATGAAGCTCATCATGGGCATCGAGCGCCCCGACGCCGGTTCGGTGCGCATCGACGGCGTCGAGGTCGCCGGCTGGCCGTCGCACAAAATAGCGCGCCAAGGCGCCGGCATCGTGTTTCAGCATTCGCGTCCGCTGCATCGCCAGACTGTGCTGGAGAACATCATGCTGGCGCTGCTGCCCGACAAGCTGACCCGGCTGTTCGCCGACCCGGCAATCGACACGCGCGCCCGCGCCATCGCGGCCCGCGTCGGCCTGGGCGCGGTGCTCGACCGCCGGCCGGCGACGCTGCCGTTCGCCGACCTGCGCAAGATCGAGATCGCCAAGGCGATCGCGCGCGATCCGCAGGTGCTGCTGATCGACGAGCCGTTCGCCGGGCTCACGTCGAAAGAGACCGCGGCGTTCTCCGACCTGATCTGCGAATTGCGCGACGACGGCCGCGCCGTGCTGCTGGTCGATCACAACGTCAAGAGCGTCGCCCGGCTGGTCGACCGCGTGCTCGCCATGTATGTCGGCGAGCGCATCGCCGAGGGCACCGCCGACGAGGTGATGCGCAACGAGACGGTGCGCCGGGTCTATCTCGGCGGCAGCATCGAGACCGCGGCGCGGCCGGAATCGTCGTTCCGCGACGCCGCGACGCCGTTCCTCGCCGTCGACGACGTCAGCGTGTTTTACGGCAAGGCCCAGGCGCTGGAGAACGTCTCGATCCACGTCCACGCCGGCGAGTTCGTCTCGGTGGTCGGATTGAACGGCGCCGGCAAGACCACGCTGTTCAATACGATCTCGGGCCTGCTGCCGTATTCTGGCGACGTCCGCCGCGAAGGCGCTTCGCTGCGCGGCCGCAGCGCGGCCGCCATCGCGCGCGGCGGCATCGTGCAATGTGCGGAAGGCCGCGAACTGTTCACCGACATGACGGTGCGCGAAAACCTCGACCTCGGCGGCCAGCATCTGCCGGCGGCGGAGAGCGAGCAACAGATCGCCTGGCTGTTCGAGCTGTTTCCGATCCTGCGCGACCGCCAGAAGCAGGCCGCCGGCACGCTGTCCGGCGGCGAGCAGCAGATGCTGACCATCGCCCGCGCGCTGATGATGAAGCCGAAGCTTCTGATCCTCGACGAACCGACGCTGGGACTGGCGCCGGTCATCCTCGAGCAGCTGTCCAAGGCGCTCGAACGGCTGCGGGCGACCACCGCCATCACGGTGCTGCTCGGCGAGCAGAACGTCACCTTCGCGCTGCCGCACGCCGACCGCGTCTACGTGCTGGAGCACGCCCGCGTCATCTGGGAAGGCGAGCCGGCGCGCTTCGCAGCCGAGATGGGCACCGGGTATTTGTAGCGTCGCCCATGCGAGGCGCGCGCTCATTTCATGACAATCGACCTACGGACAAGATGAACCGTCTCGCCGCCTAATTCGCGTTGGTGTTCTGCACCTGCCAGGTGGTGCCGACGTTGCCGATGGGAAGGGACGACGCCACCGCGGCGCCATTCATCAGCCACACCGCGACGTCGCCGGCGTTGTCGAGCAGCAGGATGTCGGTCTTGCCGTCGCCGTTGTAGTCGCCGACCTGGGCGATGGTCCAGTTGCTCGGCAGCGCGCCGACCGCCGCACCCGATGTAACCTGCGCGCCGTTGGTGAACCAGATCGACAGCGCGCCCGAATTGGTGTCGCGCCACAGAATGTCGATGGCGCCGTCGCCGTTGAAGTCGCCGACGCCCTGGACCACGAAATTGCTGGTCACGTTGCCGAGCGCGGACGAGCCGGTCACCTGGCCGGCCTGCACCCGCCACAGCGCGATGTCGCCGGCGCTGTCGCGCCACAGAATGCCGCCGTTGCCGTCGCCGAGGATGGTCCAGGTGCTGGGGAGAGCGCCGAAGCTCGTCGTCGACGAAACCGTGGCGCCATTCATGAACCAGACCGCAACGTTCCCGGTGCCGCTGTCGCGCCACAGCAGGTCGCCCATGCCGTCGCCGTTGAGATCGCCGGTGCCGTAGAGCGTCCAGTTGCTCGGCAAGTTGCCGACGGCGGTCTCCGAGGCGACCGCGGCGCCGTTCATGAACCACATCGAGATGTTGCCGCTGGTATCGCGCCATAGAACATCGGCTTTGCCGTCGCCGTCGAAGTCGTGCTGGCCGATGATCGAGAAGGTGCCCGGCACGCTGCCGAGCCCGGCCGACTGGGCGACCGTGGCGCCGTTCATGATCCAGGCCGCGATGTCGCCGCCGGTGTCGCGCCACAGTATGTCGCTCAAGCCGTCGTTGTTGAAATCGTGGGTGGCGGTCAACGCCACGGCCAGGCGGGCCAGATAATTGCCCATCAGTTGCTGCCCGGCGGTGCCAAGATGCTGATCGTCCGCGAACAGGTTGGTCTGCGGCGCGGTGGGGGATATCAGCGTCGAGGGTGCGGCCGGATCCGACGAACACAGCAGCGCCCAGGCGTTGGGAACGCCGGTCGGCTGGGTGCAGGCGGGATTGGAATTGCTTACCGTCGTGAAGCCGTATCGTGAAGGATTGGCGGTGATCGCCAGCCTGACCGAATTGACGTCGCCCCTGATGAACGGCACGCCCAAGGTCGCGAGTTGGTTCCAAAGTTCTTGCGTGTAGACAGACTTGAGCGTCTTCAAGGTTGTGGTATCGCCGAAGCTGTATTCGAGGCCGGTCACCAGGATATGGCGCGCGCCGGCGCCGTAGAGGCTTTGCACGGCGGTCGCCAACTGATCGGCGGCCTGGGTCATGTAGGCAGTGGGATTGGACGGATAGGGACCCGTCCCGGTTTCTCCGGCGGCGTATTTGGCATCGTTGTCGCCGGAATGGATCAGATAGAGCGCCTGGCCGTTGGCGGAATTGCTGTTCGCTGTCAGATAGTTGGAAATCTGCGTCACGGTGGGGATCGCCGCCGTGAAGCCGCCGGTCTGGGTATTGTTGATGGTAACGTTCTTGGTGCCGCTGGTGGCGTAATTGGTGCCGCCCGAAATGTTCGCCGGATAGGCAGTGAGGCCGAAGAAGGCGGCGAGCACCTGCGAATTGACCGGGCCCGGATTGGTGGTCGGCGCGCCGGCGCCATGCGCCACCGCGCTCGGCCACAGGCTGTTGTAGGTGGCGTTGCCGCCGGGGTTGCTGAGCGCCTTGTAGTACCCGGAATTGACGTTGCTGTCGCCGAAAACGATGACCTGATTGAACGGCGCCGCCACCGATCGCTGCGCCACGGAGGTCAGCGCCGCGGCGGCTGCCAACACGAAGACAGCGCGCCTGATCCCGCAAATTCGGCCCAGCTTGCGAAAGCGCGCCGGCGCCGGCGGCGTCAGGCGTGGACTGTCCACCCCACGATCGTTCATGGGATATGTCGGCAACGACGTTGACCTGTTGCGCGGAATTCTTCCCTCGAGCCGTCGCATTGAACCCTCCCGTGGCGATAATCGAAAGCTCGCCCGCCAAGGCTGGCGCCAATGCCGGGCGCCTGCGCCCGTACGGGCGGATGCTAGGACGTTCTGGATGCTCGCCCGCCGCAGGCACCAAATACTGCCGTTAAAATAGCTGGAGACTTCGGCACGTCTCGCAGGGCAGCTTTGACCTTGAGATTACATCGATCATGGTACTCTGAAAAGAGCCGAAGTCGAGGTCGCGTCGCACCGGCTAATTGGCGTTGACGTTCTGCACCTGCCAGGTCGTGCCGACATTGCCGATACCGACGGACGACGACACCGTTGCGCCGTTCATCAGCCACATCGCGACGTCGCCACTGCTATCGAGGAACAGAATGTCGCTCTTGCCGTCGCCGTCGTAGTCGCCGATTTGGGCGACGTTCCAGTTGCTCGCGAGGATGCCGATGGTTGCCGAAGATGTGACCTGCGTGCCGTTGAGAAACCAGATCGACAGCGTCCCGGTATTGGTATCTCGCCACAGAATGTCGGTATGCCCATCGCCGTTGAAATCGCCGAGGCCTTGGACGGCAAAATTGCTCGACACGTTGCCGAGAGCGATCCGCGTCACCGTGTGGGATGGACTCACCTGCCAGATTGAGACGTCGCCGGCGGCGTCGCGCCAGAAGATTTTTCCGTTGTTGTCGTCGCCGATGATGTTCCAATCGCTCGGCACCGTGCCGAGCGGCGCCGCCGAGGACACCTGAGCGCCTTTCATGAACCACACCGACACGGCGCCGCTGACGCTGTCGCGCCACAGCACGTCGCCGACGAAGTCGCCATTGAGATCGCCGGTGCCATAGATGGTCCAATTCGTCGGCACGTTGCCGACCGCGGCGGTCGAGGAGACCGAAATCCCATTCATCAACCACATGGAGACGTTGCCGCTATTGGCGCGCCAGAGGATATCCGCGTTGCCGTTGCTTTCGAGGTCGTGCTGGCCGACCACCGAGAAGATACTCGTGACGGTGCCGAGGCCTGCCGACTGCGACACGGCGCCGCCGTTCATGAGCCACATCGCAATATCGCCGCCGGTATCTTGCCAAAGGATGTCGCTTTTGCCGTCACCGTTGAAGTCGTGTGTGGCGGCCGGGTTGTGCAACATAAACGGCCAGGTTGCCCCCATAGCCGAATTGTCCGCTGGCGCGCCCACCACCGCGGTTTTGGCATCTGCCGACAGCGCGACTGACCAGCCGAACTCTCCGCTGCCGCTGCTGACCAGCGGCGTTCGTTGTTGGGTCCAGACGCCGGCGTTTTGGGTGAAGACGAGCGCGACCTGGCTCGCTAGTCCGCCCAAGATCGCTGTTTTACCGTCGCCGGACAGCGCCACAGAGTTGCCAGTATAATAAGGATTAGAACCAAACATGGAATATAGGCTCCAAGTTCCGCTGCTTTGGACGAAGACACAGGCCCCTGCAAAAGGGAGAAAAGCCGTGCTATCAGGCCCGACCACAAAGGCCGTGTTGCCATCCTGCGACACCGCAACCGCAGTACCTGCTCGACCGGCACAATTGACGCTGGTCAGTTTCGATTGCTGGCTCCAAACACCGCCGCTTTGAGTAAAGACCCACGCCGCTCCGGCGTCCAAATTCGCATTGTCGTTAGGTCCCCCAACGATCAGAGAATTAGAGTTGGAAAGCGCGACCGAGGTGCCTTGGGCGGCCGGTCCATTAGCGCTGCTGCCGACAAGCTTCGATCCTTGCTGGCTCCAAACGCCGCCGCTTTGGGTGAAAGCCCAAACCGCGCCGGCGCCATCGTTGTCATTCGGCCCGCCGACGACCGCGACGGTACCATTAGCGGACAGCGCCACCGATGTGCCCTGGTAGGCCGGGCCGACAGCGCCAGTGCCGACGAGCTTCGACCCTTGCTGCGTCCACACGCCGCCGCTGCGGACGAAGACCCAGGCCGCGCCGGCGTTCGCATTGTCGTTAGGCGCACCAACAATCAAAGTATTCCCGTCGGCCGATAGCCCAACTGACCAGCCCTGGCCGGCAGGGCCGGTCGCGCCGGTGCCGACGAGCTTCGATCCCTGTTGGGTCCAAATGCCGCCGCTTTGGGTGAAGACCCACGCCGCTCCGGTGCTCGTATTGTCGGTTGGCCCGCCGACGACGAAGGGTGTTCCCATCGCCCGACAGCGCCATCGCATAGCCTTGTTCGGCGGCTCCCGACGGCGCCGCTGCCGACGAGCTTCGACCCTTGCTGAATGAACTGTGCGGCCGCCGGCTGCGCGGCCCAAACAAGTCCGCCGACGACAGCGACGCAGGCGATTGCCCTGCGGATTGCCGGCAAGCAGCGCCGTCGCGGCAGCACCGCGTGTTCGATCGACAAGTTCCATCTTGCGCCTCGTCACGGGTCTTCAGGTCAGGAAGGTTTGGCCAACGACCGCGGGTCGGCCTCAGCCCTTAATCCTAGCCGGTGATTGCAGGCGGCGATAGGCACATATATGCCCGGTTGAGTGGGCGATATTCGCACACGCGACCGATGCAACGCCTACCGCTCGAGCCATTGCGGCACGCGCTTGAGCGCGTCGCTGCGCGCGGCCGGGTCGGTGCCGCCGTGTGCCTTCCCGGACGGATCGACGGTGTTGACCAGTCCGGTGCGCAGCCGGATCGGCGTGTTGGCGCGGTCGAATTCGTGATAGGCGCCGGGATAGACGATGAGACTGGCGGCGGCGCTGCGATCGTGGGCGCCGGCGACCATCTGCTGGCAGAGCGACGCCGGCGTCCAATCATCGGCGCCCCCGATCAAGATCAGCGTCGGCACCCGCGCGCTCCACGCCGTCTCGCGCAGCCGCCGGCAGCCCGGATAGAGCGCGACCGCGGAGCGGAAGTCGGCGCCGCCGTCATGCGGCGCCGTGGTCGGCCGCACCGCCCACAAGGCGGCGGCGCCGCCGTTCGACCAGCCGAGCAGTGAAATACGGTCGGCGCGGACGAAGCTCTGTGTCTGCAGCCAGCGCCGCGCCGCATTGGCGTCGGCGACGCGTTCGCGCCGCGCGTGCACCTTGCGGACGCGCTCGCGGCATTGCGAGCCGAGGCCGCGCGACCCGAACGAGTCCGGAAACAGCACGACAAAGCCGTGCGCCACCAGCAGGTTGGCCCATTCCGTGTAGAGCTGCGATTGAGTGGCGGGACGGTGCACCAGGCCGCCGCAATCGTGCAGCGCCACCACCGCCGGGAACGGCCCTTCGCCGTCGGGCCGGTAGAGCGTGCCGTGAAGCGTCAGCGTGTCGGTCGGGATATCCACCCGCTCCGAGGCTGCCGAAGCGGTCGAATGGATCGCCAGCGCGGCCAGCGCGACGAGAAATTGCCTAAAGCCCATAGCCAGCGTGGATGCGTCGGTGTGTCAATGTCGGCGCCGCTCCCAGGCCGACACCGTAGCATGGCGCGCGGCGCCGGCGCACGCCGCCGCGATCAAAATTTTAGCAGGGTTTCGTCCCGGCGCACGGAATGATTATGTTGCCGGTCTCACATCCTGGGCCGTGCCGGGTCATGCGGGCGATGTGGCGATCGCGGCACAGCGGCCCGAGAATGTATGCCCAGGATCGATGCCCGGGATCCATGGCACAGTCGGAGGCGCACGTGCTCAATCGGACCGAACGCTCTCCCCCGATGCCCGGCGAGGCCGAGGTGAAATATCTCGACGGCGATTTTCGCGTGGTGCGGCCCGGCGCCTTCGTGCGCTGCGCGGTGACCGGCGCGCAAATCCCGCTGGAAGAGTTGCGTTACTGGAGCGTCGATCTGCAGGAAGCCTATGCCACGCCGGAGGCCGTGATGCAGCGGCACGCCGCGGGGTATGAGCGGACCAAATAGGCTTGGGCAAAATCGTCTGAACGCGTGATCGCGCCGCAGCGCCGACGCTACGACCGCTGCAGCGCGCCCAGCACCATTTTCTCGAACGCCTCAGCTTCCTGGATCACGAGCCGCACCGGCAGCGCGCTGGCGCGGGCGGCGAGCCCGGCAAGGCGCGGATCGCCGACCAGGCGGACATGATCCTTTTCGGTGGTGATGAGCACAAGGCTGCCCGCGTCGGCGCGCGCGAGCAGGTCTTTCGCCTCCTTCGCAGTGTAGCGATGGTGGTCGGGAAAGCTTGCCCGCTCGGCGACGTCGATGCCGGCATCGGTGAGCGTGAGGAAGAACTTCTCCGGATTGCCGATGCCGGCAAAGGCCAGGACCTTGTGCCGGCCCAACGCATCGAGGCTGTTGCGTTCGGGCACCAGCCGGCCGTGAAGGATGGCGACGCGGTGGCGGTGCGCCATCTCCGTGACCGGTGCGGCATTTACCGGGGGCCCGACGATGACGACCGCCTGGGCGTGGGCGATCTGGGCACTGACCGGCGCCCGCAGCGGACCGGCCGGGATGACGCGGCCGTTGCCGATGCCGCGCGGACCATCGACCAGCAGGATCGAGAGATCCTTTGCCAGCGACGGATTCTGAAATCCGTCGTCCATCACGATCACGGTCGCGCTGCCCGACCGCGCGGCTTTCGCGCCGGCCACCCGGTCGCGCGCCACGATGGCCGGCGCCAGCCGCGCCAGCATCAGCGGCTCGTCGCCGACATCGCGGGCGCGATGATACGACGGGTCGACGCGGACCGGCCCGCGCAGCCGCCCGCCATAACCGCGGCTGAGAAACACCGGCCGCTCATGGGCGGCGAGCAGGATACGGGCAACCGCCAGCGCCGCCGGCGTCTTGCCGGCGCCGCCGACCGTGAGGTTGCCGAGGCAAATCACCGGCACGCCGGCGCGCGCGCCCTTCTCGTCCAGGCGGCGCGCTGCCGCGACGCCGCACAGCGCGCCGAACGGCGCCAGCAGCCGTCCGGTGTCACGCTGCCACCAGAAGGCCGGCGCGCGCATCATGGCCACCTAGGATGCCCGCTGCTCGAGACGAAGCTGCATGAGATAGGGATGCAGCGCCGCAAGGGTGAGATCAAGCGCGCCGCCGAGCTGCCGCACCGCCTTGGCGCCGGCATCGGCCACGGCCGACCGCGCCGCCGGATTGGCGAGCCAGTCGCCGAGCTGGGTCGTCAGCGCTGCCTCGTCGGCAATGAGTTTGGCGCCGCCCGCGTCATCGAGCGTCGTGTAGATGTCGGCAAAATTCCACACATGCGGGCCATGCACCACTGCGCCGCCGAGCCGGATCGCCTCGATCGGGTTCTGGCCGCCATGGCTGGCCAGCGAGCCGCCCATGAACACGATCGGCGCGAGGCGGTAGATCAGGCCGAGTTCGCCCAGCGTGTCGGCAATGTAAATGTCGACGCCGCGCGTCGGCAGTTCGCCGCGCGAGCGCAAGCCGGGCGACAGGCCGGCGGCGCTCGCGATTCCGGCGATGCTCGCGCCGCGCTCCGGATGACGCGGCGCAATCACCGTCAGCAGCGCCGGATTTTTGGCGCTGAGCCGGCGATGCGCGGCGATAACGGTCGCTTCCTCGCCGGGGTGGGTTGAGGCCGCGACCATGACAGGGCGCATGACGATGGCCGCCTTCAATTCGCGCAACGCCGTCTCGTTGACCGGCGGGGCAGGGGCGTCGAGCTTGAGATTGCCGGTGGCGCTGACCCGCGGCGCGCCGAGCTGCCGGTAGCGCTCGGCGTCGGCACCCGACTGGGTCAGACAAAGATCGAACCGCGACAGCAGCGCCGCGATCACGCTCGGCACCAGACGCCAGCGGGAATACGAGCGTTCCGAGAGCCGGCCGTTGACCACGATCATCGGAATCCGGCGTCCGGCACAGGCCATGATCAGGTTGGGCCACAGATCGGATTCGACGAACAGCGCCAAATCCGGCCGCCAATGATCGAGGAAACGCCCGACAAAGCGCGGCGCGTCGAGCGGAATGAATTGGTGCAGCGAGCCTCCCGGCAGCCGCTGTTCGGCGAGCGCCGCCGAACTGACCGTGCCGGAGGTGACGAGCACGCCAAGTTCCTGGGCGCGCAGCCGGTCGATCAGCGGCACCACGGCGAGCATCTCGCCGACGCTGGCGGCATGCAGCCAGACCAGCGGACCGCTCGGCCGCGCCGCACTGGCCTCGCCGCGGCGTTCGGCAAGCCGGCCCGGATCCTCCTTGCCGCGGTTGAGCCGGCGCGCCAATAGCGGCTGCGTCGCCACCGGCGCCGCGGCGAACGACGCGAACTGATAGAACCGCAGTGCCAGCGGCAGCCGGTCGGGCACGCTCAGAACTCCCTGCAGCGGCGTCAAGTGCTCTCGATCGACCATCTCATAGGCGCGTCGCGTGGCAGCATTGAGCCGCTCTTCGAGCGCAACGCGCGCGGTTTCGAGTGCGGCAGCGTCGGCGTCGGCCGCCACCCATACCGGCTCGGCGCTCACGGCGGCGGCACGAGCGAACGGCAGATTGATCGTGGTGCGGTCCCAGTTATTGAGCACGATGCGGTGGTTGGTGGCGATGGCGCCGGGATAAATCGGCCGGCCGGACGCCTGCGCGAGCTTGATGATGCCGAGGCCGGCGACCCGCGACACCTTGGGCACGTCGGCCGACAGCGCAACGCAATAGCCTTCGCTGAGCGCGTCGAGCATGGATTGGAAGGCGGCGACGCCGGCCTTGTGCACAAAGCCCTTGCCGTGATTGCCCGAGCCGCGGATCGCGCCGACGCCAAGCCGCGCGGCGGCTATGGCGTTGATCTCGCCGTCATGGTGGCGCGACACCAGCATCTTGACGCGGTGTCCGTTCTTGCGGCCGAGCGGGGCGAGAAAATGCTGGCCGTGCCAGAACGCGACGATGACCGGCATGTTCGCTTCGCAGCGGTCATAGATGTCGGCCGGCTCGAGCGTGAGCCGCGAGGTCTTGCCGACGAATCGCAGATATTCCGCGGCCGCCACGCCGATCGTCACCTTCGCCCAGCGCTGCCGCCCGAGGCGCCGCAATATCTGCATGCGTGGCCTCAAGTCTGCGGAGCGGGACTTTCGGGATCAAGCAGCCGGTGCAGATGAACGATGAAATACCGCATTTCGGCGTTGTCGACGGTGCCTTGTGCCTTGGCCTTCCAGGCCGCGTAGGCGCTGGCGTAGTTCGGATAGACGCCGACGACGTCGAGCCTGTCGAGATCCCTGAATTGCACGTTGGCCACGTTCGAAAGCTCGCCGCCGAAGACCAGATGAAGCAGTTGCTTGGGTTGCTGGGTGTCCGCCATGATCGTCGATCCGCGCGCTCGGTCCGCGAATTATGGTGATGCGAGGCGTCCGTCCCTGATAAGTTCGATGAGCGCCGCGTGCCGTTCCCGTCCGGCGGCGACGAGCATCCCGTGCCGCGGCACGGGGCAATTATAGGTCACAGTTCCGCCCCCGAAAGGCGTCAGTGCGCCGCCCGCTTCGTGCACCAAAAGATCAGCCGCCGCAAGGTCCCAGTCATGACTGTTGCCGCCGGCGATGGCCACGTCGAAGTCGCCTTGTGCGACGCGGGCAAGCCGCAGCGCCAGCGAATGGGTGCGCGGCATGACCGTGAACGGCGGTGCGGCGGCTTGCAGCCGTTCCAGGAAGCCTTTCGGGCCGGCGACGCGGGCGCCGTCGAGCGCCGCGCCGGGCGTCACCGCGATGGCGGCGCCGTTGCGCGTGGCACCAAGGCCTGCGACCGCCATGAAGAATTCTTCGGAGACCGGCGCGTAGAGACAAGCCGCGATCGGCCGGCCGTTCTCGACCAGCGCGGCGGACACGGCCCAATCGGGCAGTCCGGCGATATAGGCGCGGGTGCCGTCGATCGGATCGACGATCCAGACATAACGCGCGTCGAGGCGGGACGGATCGTCGACGCTCTCTTCCGACAGCCAGCCGATGGCGCCGCCGTCGCCGGTGAGCATTTCGCGCAGCAGGAGGTCGACGGCGATGTCGGCGTCGGAAACCGGCGACGACGCGCCCTTGATCCAGTTTTTCAGCGGCGTGCCGAACATCGACAGTGCCAGCGCGCCGGCTTGGCGAACGCTATGCGCAAGGCGTTCGGCTTGTTGCGGAAGGTCGACGACCTCAGTGGCCGGCAACAGTCAGACCCTCCACACGCACGGTCGGCGCATTGGTGCCATAGCGGAAGGCAAGATCGTTCGCCGGCGTCAGATTTTTGAATATCTCCAGCAGGTGCCCGGCAATGGTGACTTCGCTGACCGGAAAGGTGATCTCGCCGTTCTCGATCCAGAATCCGGAGGCGCCGCGGCTGTAGTCGCCGGTCACGTAGTTGACGCCCATGCCGATCAGGCCGGTGACATAAAAGCCATCGGCGATCTCGGCGATCAGCTGATCCGGGCTCTTGTCTCCCGGCGCGAGATGCAGATTGCTCGGTCCGGGCGACGGCGTCGACGACACGCCGCGATTGGCATGACCGGTGGTCTGCAGGCCAAGCTCGCGCGCGGTCGCGGAGTTGAGGAACCAAGTCTTGAGCACGCCGCCTTCGACGACATGGCGGAGCCGCGGCGCGACGCCTTCGGCGTCGAACGGCCGCGAACGCTGGCCGCGCTTGCGCAACGGATCGTCGATGATGTCGATGTTGGGCGCAAAAAGCCGTTCGCCGAGCTGTTCGCGCAAGAAGCTCGTCTTGCGCGCGACCGCGCTGCCGTTGGCGGCGCCGGCGAGATGGCCGACCAGCGTATTGGCGACCCGCTGGTCGAACACCACCGGCACGCGCCGCGTCGCGACCTTGCGCGGATTGAGCCGCTTGACCGCGCGCTCGCCGGCGTTGCGGCCGATCTCTGCCGCATTTTCAAGATCGGCAGCGTGGAGCGTCGAGGTGTAATCGTAATCGGTCTCCATGCCGGTGCCGTTGCCGGCAATCGCCGACATCGAGATCGAGTGCCGCGAGCCGATGGTCGCGCCGTGGAAGCCGTGGCTCGTCACCAGCACCATGCCGCCGATGCCGGCCGAGGCCGAGGCGCCGCTCGATTTGGTGACGCCGGGCACCGCCAGCCCCGCATCCTCCGCGGTGCGGGCGCGCGCTTCGAGCACATCGACGCCGGGCATGTCGGGATCGAGCAGATCCAACGCGGCGAAGTCGTGCGCCAGCAGCGATTGATCGGCGAGGCCGGCGAAGCGATCCTCCGGAGCGACCCGCGCCATGGCGACGGCCCGTTCGGCCAGGGCATCGAAGCCGTCGCCGGCAAGATCGTTGGTCGACACCACCGCCTGCTTGCGGCCGACCAGGACGCGCAAGCCCAGGTCGTCGCTCTCGGAACGCTGCGATTCCTCGACGGCGCCGTCGCGCACGTCGACCGACAGCGACACCGAGCGGACCGCGATGGCGTCGGCCTGATCGGCGCCGGCGCGGCGCGCCGCGCCGACCAGACGGTCGGCGAGATCGGCAAGGGCGGTTTGGTCGAGCAGGGATGCCATGTTCGGAATTGGTGAACGGTTTATGGGGCGGTGCACGTGCTATGGCGAAGATGTGGCTAGCGGCCCCGCGATGCAACCCGCGACCGGGGCCTCCCGCGGGCGATTCCATTCAATTAATCGGTTTCGGCAACGCCTCGTCAATCATGCAGAGCGCTGGCACCCCCGACACGACCTTTTAACCAGGGTTATTAAGCCGATTGCGACCGCGGTCGGGCATTGTGGCGACAACCGGGCGGCAACAGTCCGGGGGGAGTTCAAGTTTCGGGGCGTCAAATGGAAGCCGGCAGGCTGGCTGCCGGGTCGGGCCGCGCCGGGGCAAGCCATCGCGCAAGCGCGACGGCAACCCCATTGCGGCTCGACCCCTTCTCTCTACCCGTGCGTTTCGCCACCGCCGATGAAACGGCCGACGAGCGCTTGCGCATCGTCGACCTGCACCGCGAGCGCGTGGTGTTGCGCCGATCGGTGCGCGGCATCCGCATGGCCTTAAACATGCCGGTCGCCGCCTTTCGCGGCGTCGCCATCCGGCTTCGCGGCGAAGCCGGCCATCGACCGACTTCGATCGCCGTCGTGCTTGAGCACGGCGATCCGGCCTTGTCCTTGCAACTGTTCGCCTCGCCCGAACCCGATAACATCGTCGCCGAGTGGCAGGCTTGGGGCCGCGTGCTCGGATTGCCGCTTCTCATCGCCGAGACCGACGGCAGCTTGCGGGAGCCGTTCGCGCGGCTCGGCGCGCTGCGCGTCGAAGCACCGACCTGGCGCCGCCGTCGGCGCACCGCCATCGCCCGCCGCCGGCCGTCGCGGCTATTGCGCCGCCGTCCGGGAAACTGGCGCGTTGCGCCGCCGGTTCATCGCGGCGAGCGCGAGATCATCGCGCGAACTTAGGCCGGCGGCGCCGCGCGCCTCGTTGCCGCCGCTGCCTCAACTTCCATGCCGGTCGGCCGCCGCGCCGGCAACGTCTGCCGCGCCCTGCAGGCGAATTGACCCACCGCCGCAAGTACAAGCTCGCGACCCTATGCAAGCGCGATCGCATTGCTATCATCGCCGGGTTCGCTCTTACCCCCAACGCTGCTGCGGAATCCGCTTCATGAAATATCCCTTCGTGCCGATTGCCCATCGCAAACCGTTGCGCTGGCCGAACGACAAACGGCTTGCGGTCATGATCACGACCAATCTGGAATACTGGGACGTGACCAAGGACACGCCGAAACCGTTCTATCCGGGCGGTCCCGGCATCGTCGGCGGCGATCTGCCCGGCAACGTCTACGACAACCCGAATTGGACCTGGCGCGAATACGGCCAGCGCGTCGGCGTCTGGCGCATGTTCGACATTTTCGACCAGTTTGGCGTGCCGTCGACCTGCACCATGAACGCCAAGATGGGCCTGGAGCGGCGCGCCGTCATCGACGCGGCACTGCAGCGCGGTTGGGAGATCGTGGCGCACAATTACGTGCAGACCGATCTGCTGGCCGACTATGCGTTCGACGAGAACAAGGAGCGCGAGGTCATCCGCGAGACGCTGCGCGTGTACAGGCAAGTCTGCGGCAGGCCGGCCAAGGGCTGGCTGTCGAGCTCGCTGCGCTGCACGCTCAACACGGTCGACCTGATCGCCGAGGAAGGGTTGATCTTCACTACCGACCTGCTCAACGACGACCAGCCCTACCTGATCGAGACGCGGTCCGGAAAAATGATCGTCTCGATTCCCTATACGTCGGAGGTCAACGACTTCACCGTGTTCATGCGCCAGGGCCAGGACGTCAACGGCGCCTTCGCCGTATTCAAGGAGCAGTTCGATTGGCTCTATCGCGAGAGCGCGACTAGCGGCCGCTTCATGAATATCGGCGTGCATCCGCACGTCATCGGCCAGGCCTTTCGCATCCGCGCGCTGCACGATTTCGTCGCCTATGCCAAGGGCTTCGACGACGTGTGGTTTGCCACCCGCGAAGAGATCGCGGAGTGGTATTTGAAAAATCACCACACCCACATCTCCTGAAAATCGCGGCGCAGTCCGATGCTCACCATCGATAAGCAATCACCCGCCGGCATCTACGATCCGGCGACGCACCGGATGCTGGGCTTCCACGACGCCGTGGCGAGGTTCGCCGACGGCAGCGATACGCCGCGCGCCTATCTCGAACGCGCCATCGCGCGGATCGAAGCGCTCGAGCCGGCGGTGATGGCGTTCGCCTATCTCAATCTCGATCGCGCGCGGGCGGCCGCCGACGAATCCGACCGCCGCTACAAAGCGGGCCGGGCGCTCGGTCCGGTCGACGGCATGCCGGTCGGCATCAAGGACCTGATCGAGACCTACGACATGCCGACCGAGTTCGGCAGCGAGCTGTTCCGCTCCCACCAGCCGATGACCGATGCGGCCTGCGTGCGCGCGCTGCGGCTGGGCGGCGCAGTCCTGGTCGGCAAGACCGTCACGGTCTGCTTCGGCGGCGGCGATCCGGCGCGCACCCGCAATCCGTTCGACACGCGACGGACGCCTGGCGGCTCGTCGAGCGGCACGGCGGCGGCGGTCGCGGCCCGCATGCTGCCGGCCGCGCTCGGCACCCATGCGCGCGGCTCGACCATCCGGCCGGCGAGTTTCTGCGGCGCCTATGCGCTCAAGCCGACCTTCGGCGCGATCAACCGGCAAGGCTCGTTCTCGATGGCCTACAGCATGGACCATCTCGGCGTGTTCGCCGGCACGCTGTCCGACATGTGGACGACCGCGCGTTTTATTGCCGGCGAGGCTGGCGGCGATCCGTCGCATCCGGGGCTTTACGGCGCGCCGACAGCGCCGGCGCCGCACAAGCCGGCGCGCCTCATTCGGCTCGATACCGCGGGCTGGGCCGCGGCCGAGCCGGCCGCCAAGGATGCGTTCGAGGCTTACCTGCGGCGTCTTGGCGACGCCGGCATCGCCATTATCACGCGCCGCGACGACCCGGCGATCGAGGCCTATGAGACGGCGCACACCGGCACGCCGCAGCTGTGGGCCAATCTGTACCGTTTCGAAATGCACTGGCCGATGCTGCAATACCGCGAGCGCTATGCCGATCAATTGCCGCCGCGCCTGCTCAAGGGCATCGCCGACGGCGCGCCGATGACCCGGGAGACGTATCGGGCGGCCTTGATCGAGCGCGACAATTTCCGCGCCATGCATGACGAACTGGCGCGGCGCGCCGACGGCTTCATCACGCTGTCGTCGCCGGGGCCGGGCCCCATCGGCCTGGATCAAGGCAGCGCCATCTTCAATGAAGCGTCTTCGGTCCTCGGCGCACCGGCGATCAACCTGCCCTTGCTGGCGGTCGATCATGCACCGCTTGGCATACAATTGCTGGGCCGCTGGCACGAGGACGAGCGCCTCACTGCCGCGGCGCGCTGGCTCGCCGAAGATCACTTCGGCAATCCGCCGTAGCGCGGAGCCTGCTGGCGTCGTCGGCGGATTGCCGTTAACATTTTGGCGGTTGCGAGCGATCGACGGGGCGAGCGATCGAGACAGGAGCGGGTCATGCGGTTGGCGATGGGTCTGTTGGCGGTTGTTCTGATCAGCCTGCCGTTCGCCGGCAAGGCTGGAGCCGCGCCGGACGGCAAGCGCGTCGTTGTGCTCGCCACCTCCAACACCAATCCGTATATCGGCGCCTGGACCGCGACCTTCACCAAGTTCGCCACCCAGGCCGGCATCAAGGTGACGAATCTCAGCGCCAACTATGACGCCGCGGTGCAGTCGCAGCAGATCGACGACGCGATCGCGCAGAAGTACGACCTCATCGTGCTGTGCTACGTCAACGACCAGGCCATCGTGCCGGCGCTGACCCGCGCCAAGGCCGCCGGCATTCCGGTCGTGCTGTATGCCTCGCCGATGCGAAAAGACCAGGAAGACCTGTACACCTCCTACATCGGCACCGAAAACGCCGATCTCGGCCGGCTCGCCGGCGAGGAATTGGTCAAGGGTCTCGCCGCCGCGGGCAAGACCAAAGCCAAGGTGGTCGCCATCACCGGCCTGGCGCAGCAGGTCAACGTCAAGAGCCGCCTGGAGGCCTTCAAAGCCGTGCTGGCGCAAAATCCCGGCATCGAACTGATCGATACCGAGGACGGCAAGTGGAATACCGCGGCGACCGAAAAGATTACCGGCGAGCTGCTGGTGCGTTTCAACGGCCAGGGCGGCATCGACGGCATTTTCGACATGGCGGACAATCAGGCCACCGGCTCGATCAATGCGGTGGAATCGGCCGGCCTCAAGCTCGGCGTCGCCGACAAAGGCATCGTCATTGTGGGCAGCAACTGCATGAAGGACGGCATCATCCACATCAAATCCGGCGAGCAGTACGGCACCGCCACGCAAATCCCCACCGAAGAAGCGGAGTTCGCCGCGACCAAGATCGCCGCCTATTTCAACGGCACCGCGCTGCAGAAACAAGAGATCATCCCGGTCTACGGCATCACCAAGGACAACGTCGACACGTTTGCGGCGGGCTGCTCGTACTAAGCCTCGATGCCCATCCTCGCCGTCGAAGGGATAACGAAGCGGTTCGGCCCGAACGCAGTTCTCAAAAACGTCTCGCTGTCGCTCGAGGCGCGGGAGGTGCGCGCGATCTGCGGCGAGAACGGCGCCGGCAAGAGCACGCTGGTCAAGATCTTCACCGGCGTCTATCAGCCCGACGGCGGCACGGTGTGCGTCGACGGCGCGCCGACCGAAATTGCCCATCCGCAGCACGCCCAGGAGCTCGGCATCGCCATGGTGGCGCAGGAGCTGAGCCTGGCGCCGGCTTTGTCGGTGCTCGACAACATCTGGCTCGGCAACCGCAAGGTGCCGCTGTTTCACCGCCGCAAGGACCTGCGGGCGCGGGCGCGCGCCGCGCTCGATAAGGTGGGCTTGGGCGAACTGGCGCTGGAAACGCCGGTCGCCGCGCTGAGCATCGGCCGCCGCCAGCTGGTCGAGATCGCCCGCATGCTGACACGCGACGCCCGGGTGTTCATCCTCGATGAGCCGACCGCGACGCTGTCCGACATCGAGATCGAGCGCATCTTCGCCGCGCTGCGGGCGCTCAAGGCCGAAGGCAAATCGATCGTCTATATCACCCACCGGCTCGGCGAGGTGTTCGCGATCTGCGACGCCGTCTCGGTGCTGCGCAACGGCGAGCTGGTCGGCACCCGCCGCATCGGCGACATCGACCGCGACCAGTTGATGGCGATGATGTTGGGCCGCAGCATGAGCGAGATGTATCCGCGCTGGGACAGCAAGCCCGGCCGCCCCCTGATTGCCGTTCGGAACCTGCGCGTGCCGCCGATCGTGCGGGATTTCAATCTGTCGGCGGCGCGCGGCACCGTGACCTGCATCGCCGGCCAGGTCGGCTCCGGCGCCATCGAGGTGTTGCGCGCGCTCGCCGGCCTGAGCGCCGACGCCACCGGCGAGGTCGACGTGAACGGCCGGCCGTATCGCTTGCGCTCGGTGCGCCGCGCGCAACGCGCCGGCGTGCAGTTCGTGTCCGAAGATCGCGCCGGGGAGGGCGTCTTCCTCCGTCTCAATGCCGGCCAGAACCTGGTCGCCGCCAAGCTGTCGGCGCACACCCGGTTGGGCGTGCTGGGGCGGTCGGGATTGCGCGCGACCGCCGCGAAACTTGCCGCCGCCGTCGGCGTCGACCGGGCGCGGTTGCGCTCGCCGGCCGACGAATTGAGCGGCGGCAACCAGCAGAAGCTCGCCTTCGGCCGCTGCATCGGCGGCGACGAGCCCGGCGTGTTGCTGATGAACGAACCGACCCGCGGCGTCGACGTCGGCGCGCGCGCGGAAATCTATCGGCTGATCCGGCAGTTTTGCGAGCGCGGCTACTGCGTGATCATGGCGTCCTCCGAGCTTGAAGAGGTGCTCGGCATGGCCGACGTCGTGGTCAGCATGTACCGCGGCCGGCAAATCGCCAGCTACCGGCGCGGCGCTGCCGACATGCAGCAGGTGCTGGCCGATATCACTCATCCGGTATCGCCGGCTTCGCCGGTCGCGGCGGCATGACTGCGCTGCCGCTGCGCGGACGATTGCGCCCGGGCGGCATCGGGGCGCGGCATCTGGTATTGGCAGCGCGCATTGTCGGGATCGCGGCGCTCACGGCCTTCGCGCTGACCACGCCGGGCTTCACCTCGGCGCTGAGCGTCAACGCCTTGCTCAATGCCATCTCCTTCATCGGCTGCGTCGCGGTCGGCATGACGTTCATCACGCTCACCGGCAACATCATGTCGCTGTGTCTTGGCGCCACCGTGTCGGCGTCGGCGCTGATCTTTCTGGCCAGTCTTGCGTTCGGCGTACTGCCGGCATTTCTGCTGGCGGTCGGCTTCGGCATCGTCGTCACCGCGGCGCAGGGGCTGCTGATCGGCTACTTCCGCGCCAATCCGATCCTGGTCAGCATCGCCGGACTGTCGCTGTTGATCGGCGGCGCCGCCTTCGCCACCGGCGGCCAGCGCATCTATCCGGGCGGCGCCGGCCTCCTGATGTTCAAGGGCCGCGTCGCCGGCGTTCCGGTCGAGGCGCTGTACTTTTTTGCCACCGTCATCGTCGGCCAGTTCATCGTGTCGTGGACGCGGATCGGCCGCGTCATGGTGATGGTCGGCAGCAATATCCGCGCCGCCCATGCGGTCGGCATCAGCACCGCCGCCGCCATCGTCGTGGCCTATGTGATCGCCGGCGCCTGCGCGGCGGTGTCCGGCATCCTTTTGGCGGCGCGCTACGGCTCGGGCGACATGGAACTCGGCGCCGGCTACGACTACGCCGCGATCGCCGCCGTGCTGGTCGGGGGCACCGCGATTCAAGGCGGCTCCGGCTCGGTCATCCGCACCCTCGTCGGCGTCACCGTCATCGCCATCATCGAGGTCGTGCTGCTGCTGCGCGGCTTTTCCGAGCAGCTGCAATTCCTCATCACCGGCCTCATCGTGCTCGGCGTCATCATGCTGCACACCATCGGCGAGAAACGCTGAACCATGACGCGCGCCGCCCGATACCTGCTGACCCCGGCGGTGCGTCCGTTCACCATCATGGCCGCCACCATCGTGGTGCTGTCGCTGATGGATCGCGGCACCGGCTATTTCTTCAGCGTCGGCACCGTGTTCAGCGTGATGCAATTGTTCGCCACGCTCGGCCTGGTCGCGCTGGGATTGGGGCTGACGCTCTTGGTGCGCGAGTTCGACCTTTCGGTGGCCAGCATGGTCGGCCTCGCCGGTGCCATCGCGGTCATGACCGGCGGCGCCGATCCCTGGATCGGCGTCGCTCTCGGCGTCGGCGCCGGCGTGGTGAGCGGAACGCTGCAAGGCCTCATCATGACGCAACTCGGCCTGAGCTCGGTCGGCGTCACGCTCGGCGGCCTGTTGACGCTGCAAGGCATCACCTATGTGCTCACCGGCAACGCCACGGTGAGCTATCCCAACATGGCGGTGGCGCTCGGGCTCAACGCGCCGATCGCTGGCCTGCTCTCGGTGCGCAGCGCCGCGGCGCTCGCGGTGTTTCTGCTCGTCGGCCTGGTGATGACCTACACCCATGTCGGCCGCGACATCATCGCCACCGGCAGCGACCGCCGCGCCAGCCGCATCGCCGGGCTCAATACCGATGCCGTAGTCATCGGCGTGTTCGCCGCCTCCGGCGCCTGCGCGGCGCTGGCCGGCGTGCTGCTCAGCTACAGCCTCGGCGCGGCGTCGCCGGTGGCGCTGGCCGACGTGCTGGCGCCCGCCGCGGCGGCGGCCATCGTCGGCGGCGTGTCGGTGGTCGGCGGCCGCGGCAGCGCCATGGGCATTGCCGCGGGCGTGCTCACCTTGTGCATCCTGCGCTCGGGGCTCGGCGCCATCGGCGTGCCGCCCTACGTGCATGATCTCGTCACCGGCGGGATTCTTCTCGTCATCGCCATTCTCGATGCGCCCGACCTGATGCGCCGCGTCACCGCCTGGCGGCTCGACCACGCCGAGCGGCGCGACGCGGCGCTCAAAGGAAAATCGTCATGACGCAACCGCCGTCGCACTACGACTTCGTGCCGTTGCCGGACCGCGCGCCGCTCAAATTTCCCGGCGGCGCGCAAGTGGCGCTGATCGTCACCATCAATCTGGAATATTGGGAGCCGTCCCGGCCCGGCCAGAAGGAGCCGCTGTTCGCCGGCGGCCCGGCGACCATTCCGCATGCGCTGCCCGGCGACGTGCTCGACACCGCGAACTGGACCTGGCGCGAATACGGCCAGCGCGTCGGCGTCTGGCGGCTGCTCGACGCGTTCGATGCCGCCGGCATGGCGCCGTCCTGCACCTGCAACGGCCTGATGCTGACCGAGCGCGCCCGCATCATCGCGGCGGTGAAGGAGCGCGGCTGGGAACTGGTGCCGCACAACTGGGCGCAGAACGATCTCTTGACCTTTTACGCCCACCGGCCCGACGACGAGCGCGCCGTGATCCGCCGTACCCTCGACACCTATCTGGAGGTGGTCGGCAAGCCGGCCAAGGCCTGGCTGTCGTCGGCCATCCGCGGTACGCCGTACACGCCGGCGTTCCTCAAGGAGGCCGGGCTCGTCGCCTATTGCGACTATCTCAACGACGACCAGCCGTATCTGATCGACACCATGCACGGCCCGATCGTGTGCGTGCCGTATTCGAACGACGTCAACGACTTCAACATGTTCGCCCGCGGCGGGCTGTCGACCCGCGACGGCGTCGACATGCTCAAAGCCTGCTTCGACGAGCTTTACGCCGAAGGCGAAAGGACCGGCCGCATCATGAATCTCGGCCTGCATCCCCATGTCATCGGCCAGCCGTTCCGCATCGGCGCGCTGCGCGAGTTCCTTGCCTATGTGAAGACCAAGCCGCGGGTCTGGTTGCCGACGCGCGAAGCGCTCGCGACCTGGTATCTGAAGGAAGCGCCGCGGCATATGCCGAAGCGCACCTGAGCCGCGCGCAGAACACACGACCCAAAACATAAGAACCATGTCCGATCTCGATGCCATCCTCATCGGCGCCGGTCACAACGGGCTGACCTGCGCGGCCTATCTGGGCATGGCGGGCCTGCGGGTCCACGTCGTGGAGCGGCGCGGCGTGGTCGGCGGCGCCTGCGTGACCGAGGAGTTTCATCCCGGCTTCCGCAACTCGACGGCGGCCTATGCGGTGAGCCTGCTCCAGCCCAAAGTCATCCGCGACTTGAAGCTGCACCAGCACGGCTTGCGCATCGTCGAGCGCCGCGCGCAGAACTTCCTGCCGCTGCCGGACGGCCGCTCTCTGCTCACCGGCGACGGCCGGACCGAGCGCGAGATCGCGAAATTCTCCGCCAGGGACGCCGCGCGCTACGGCGCCTATGCGGCCGAGATCGGCCGCGTCGCCGGTGTGCTGCGCAGCCTCGTGCTCAAGGCGCCGCCCAACCTGCTGCTCGGAAACTTCACCCGCAGCATGGGCGAACTCGGCAAGCTCGCGGCCATCGGCAAGCGGCTGTGGCAGGCCGACGGCCTGAAGGCGGCCTTCGATCTGTTTCGCAAATCCGCCGGCGACATGCTCGACGGCTGGTTCGAATCCGATCCCATCAAGGCGGTGCTCGGCTTCGATGCGGTGGTCGGCAATTTGGCGAGCCCGTACACCGCGGGCTCCGCCTATGTGCTGCTGCATCACGTGTTCGGCGAAGTGAACGGTAGGCCGGGCGTGTGGGGCCACGCTATCGGCGGCATGGGGGCGATCACCCAGGCGATGGCGCGGGCCGCCGCGGCGCACGGCGTGCGCATCGATGTCGATTGCGCGGTGCGCGAAGTGATCATCGAGCGCGGCGGCGCGGCCGGCGTCGTGCTGGCGGACGGCACGGCGATCCGGGCGCGCGCCGTCGTCGCCAATGTCGATCCGCAGTCGCTGTTTGGCGATCTGGTGCCGCGCGAGACGGTGCCGGCGTCGATGGCCAGGCGCATGAAAAACTGGAAAGCCGGCTCCGGCACCTTCCGCATGAATGTCGCGCTGTCGCGGCTGCCGACATTTGCCGCGCGCCCCGAAGCCGGCGACCATCTCACCGCCGGCATCATCATGGCGCCGAGCCTTGCCTATATGGACCGCGCCTATCGCGACTGCGTCGACCACGGCTGGAGCCGGGCGCCGATCGTCGAGATGCTCATTCCCTCCACCCTCGACGACACCCTGGCGCCGCCCGGCGCCCATGTGGCGAGCCTGTTCTGCCAGCATGTCACGCCGCGATTCGCCGACGGCTCGTCGTGGCCGGAGCACCGCGAGACCGTCGCCGACCTGATGATCGACACGGTGGAGGCCTATGCGCCGGGCTTCAAGGCAAGCGTGATGGCGCGGCAGAGTTTCTCGCCATTCGACCTGCAGCGCGTGTTCGGCCTGCCCAATGGCGACATCTTTCATGGCGCGCTCACCCTCGATCAGCTGTTTTCCGCCCGCCCAATGCTGGGATTCGCCGATTACCGCATGCCGCTGGCCGGGCTCTATCTGTGCGGCGCCGGCGCGCATCCCGGCGGCGGCGTGACCGGCGCGCCGGGCCACAACGCAGCGGCGGCGGTGATCGCGGATCTGGTTCGGCGCTGAATCCTGTTCATGGCGCCGCCGCAGGCGGGTGACAGCGCCCGGATTTGCGGTTAATCGCAAATCATGTCGCGCAATTTCCGACTCGGCCGCGCCTATACCGGGCTCGGCCTGTTCGCCACCAGACCGATCAAGCGCCACGGCTATATCGCCACCTACCGTGGCCCGATCCTGACCACCGAGGAAGCCGACCGGCGCGAGGCGCGCGGCGCCCGCTACATGTTCGAGCTGTCGAAGAAATGGACCATCGACGGCTCGCCGCGCTGGAACCTGGCGCGCTACATCAATCATTCCTGCCGGCCCAACGCCAAGCCGGTCTGGCGCAAGCGCGGCATCGCCATCGTGGCGGCGCGCCGCATCGAGCCGGGCGAGGAAATCGCCTACCACTACGGCAAGGAATACTACGAGTATTTCCTCGAGAGCGGCGGTTGCCAATGCGCCCATTGCCGCAAGAAGCGCGCCACGCGCCGCCGCAAGGCCCGGCTGCTGCGGGCGCAGGCGACCAAGCGGAAGGCCGTGAAGCGGAAAGCGGTGAAGCGGAAAGCGGCGAAGCGGAAAGCGGCGAAGCGGAAAGCGGCGAAGCGGAAAGCCAATGCGGGGAAGCGCACAAGCAAGCGGAAGCGCGCCAAGCGGCAAGCGTAGCATTGTCCCCGCATGCCATGGCGGGGAGGGGACCGCGCCAACAGCGCGGCGAAGGCGGCGGCGCCTCAAAATGGCGGCAGCCCTTGCGCGCCGTTCTAACTGCGCAGTGGTCTGAAGCCGGCGCGAACAAATGGGCGTGCAGGCGCCTCCAGAATTGCTCGGCATTCACACCAACATGCCTGGCATCTTCGAACCAGCACGAATCTGATCACTGACCTGTCGATTGAGGCGTGTTTGCACGGCACTTCGGCTTATCGCAGATGCGTCAAAACAATCGGGATGCGATGGGTGCTGGTAATGGCAAGTTGCGCGGAGCTTGTTGTTCTGGAAACAGAGGCATGGGGAGCGTCTACCGCCCGTCGCGCGACCGATCCACAGGTGCATGAAAGACGCGAACGTCCTATTGCCGCCTGGAACGAGACGCCCTTGCTGTTCGCCCGATGATCTGCGCTGCGGTCACGGCGCGCTAACGGCGTGCCGCACCGCCCAATCGGCCGACCTGCGCAGGGTCGATCGTTATCGTGAAGCTGCGGTGACCGGCCTCATCCCCGCGCCAATGTCATGCCGGCCAAACGCGCCATTTCGCCGAACCCGTGGAGCTCTCAAAGACAAGCTTCGCGGATGAGATGCGGGATTAGCGCACCGGGCTGGTGCTTGAGTAGGGTGTCGTACGTCACTTCCGCTCGTGCCCCAAAAAGCTGACGTAGCAGCACGGAAAGTTGCCCGGCCCAGAACCTAGACACAGGGGGCATCCGATGAGGCCAACAACAGCTTATCTTCTGCTGATGCTCAGCGCATCGAGCTCAGTTCTGTTCGCAGAAGAAGCGAGCGCTCAATGCTCGGCACGCGATGTGATGCGCAATCACCCGACATTCACGGAATCGGCCCCGGCTATTACCGAACCAGCGTTAATCCAATCCGCCGCCAATACCGGGATATGGAAGACTATCGACGTTGGAACTGTTGCGGGCAAATGGGCGCTTTATCGGGCGCTTGATGCTGCTGATTGCGGTCTCGGCGACGCCGCCGAGCAAATTTTTATTGGGCCTCAATTTACCGTCAGCGCCACCAATACTCGGTTGAACCTCGTTGTCATCTCGGTTGCCGAACTTGGCATCAAGACGGAGACGGCCGCTCTCAAAGAGATCTATGCCCGCGCGCGCCACCTCGGATTTGCCCTCGCAGCCGCAGAAGTCGGCCCGCAACTTCGGCTACAATATTTTGACCAGCCAATCGGCGAATTTCTCAATGTGGCCATGGAACCGATCAGGATACCGCAAGGCGAGTCCGATATTTTTGTGGTGGGCAATGGTGGCGCCGGACTCCTTCTCATTGGTGAAGATGCGGACGCCCATATGGAATTTCACGCGTCGTCCCGTTTTGTATTCGTGCGACCCGCCGACACCGCGGTAGCCCATCAGTGACGTGGCGTCCCGGTACCATTGGTAGTGCTTCGGCCTTCTCGGTCCAGCGAGCCCTTCGCAGACCGGGTCCTCGTGCCGCCCGACCGTGCCCGAGGCCGCCCGAGTGCGGGGTGCGAACCCCCGCCCGCGGCGACCGCTCTCGCCTTCGCCTTGCGGATCGAATCCGGAACGCGTCCCTGCGCCACAGCGAACGTCGAAAGGGCCAAAAGCGGCGCTTTGAGCATCATTGCAAAGTCATGCCGCTCGTGACGGCCGCGAGGTAATCGAATTGGCGGAAGCCACGTACTTCGCGGCCGCGATTACATAGCGAACATGTCAGTCAGCGTATCCGCTCGACCCATTGAGCGCGCGAGGCCCCCGGCTCGAAGGGATCGCCGAAGTACTGGGTCTCACGGGCAACCTTGCTGTCTCTGAACTCCATGATACTCACCGTGTAAGACGGCGAGCCGTCGTATGTAATGATCAATTCAGTGACCCAAAGGTCGGCAGCACCGAGTACGCGCCGCACCGCAAAGCGCTTCTTGTTCGGCTGCGCAAAACGAGACGCTTGAATATTGCGACGGCCGCGGATCCGCTCCCCGGACTGCGGGTACTCAAGCACTGCATCGTCGTGGTAAATCTCGTGCTCTGTCTCGAAATCATTCGCGTCTGAGGCTGCCCAGTGGCGATCCAAAGCCGCTCGAATGTTCCGGTCTTCATTCATTGTCTTCTCTCCCATCGCAGTGCAGGGCATGCCATTTACGCCCAAAACGGACATTCGTGGGTTTGGGTCAAACGCTTGACTTTTGCTTTAGACTGATAGTTGCCGATACCGGCCAAGGGCCGTCGGAGGGTGAAACTCACAAGGGGCTTGGGACGCGCATCGTCACCGCACTTCGGCAGCAGCTCAATGCGACTTTAGAAACTAAAACCGATGCACAGGGTTATCGGTGCGAACTTCTTATTCCCAACCTGGCACATCATTGCTCTCCTTAGGGGCATCCGCCGCGGCGTCATAAGTTCAATCGATCACGATCGCCGCCTCGCATTCCAGTCGAACATCACGCTTGCAACGCGATTCGGTGCCGGTGACGGGACTCTCGCTTCGTCATGCCCGGCCCATGCCGGGCATCCACGTCTCTTCTCACGCGCGCCCGCCAAGACGCGTCTGCCAAGACGGAGATGGCCGGGACAAGCCCGGCCATGCGTCCTAAGTTGGTGCCCGCCCTTTGCAGGCTCGGCGCGCCGCGCCGAGCGCCTCAGGGCGACGCTATCATCCTGATCAATCCAGCGGCTCGACCTTGACCAGCTTGTGGTCGTGGTTGGAGCCGACCCAGAAGGTTACCGGCGCCGTCGAGTTGTCGAGGAACACCGTGCGCATGTTGGTGTCCGACGGCATCAGGTATTGCTCGGTCTCGCCGCTCTTGGGATTCATCCGCACCACCCGGTCGGTCGACATGGTGGAGGCCCACAGTTCGCCGTTCTTGTCGAAGTTCGCCCGGTACGGAAAGGTGTATTCGGGCAGGCTGTACTCGGTGAACTGCTCGGTCTTGGTATTGAACAGCGCGACCTTGCTGGTGCGATATTCGGTGACCAGCACGCGATCCTGGTCGTCGATTTCCATGCGGCGGTCGCGGGCGTGCGGCGTCGGCGTGGCGAACCAGGTCACCTGGCCGGTCTTGGCGTCGATCTTGCCGAGATGGCCTTCGGTGAATTCGGCCATCCACAGATTGTTCTTGGAGTCCGACATCACCTGATAGATGCCGGCATTCTTGACGCCCGGCAGCTGGTCGGCCGGGTGGAATTTCTCCCACTGGCCGGTTTTCAGATCGACCCGGAAGATGTCCTGGGTGCCGACGCTCTTGGTCCAGACCTTGTCGTCGACCTCGTAATGCAGGCCGGTGAAATTGAGCTGCACGCGGTCATCGTTCCATTTGGCGTCGAGCGGATAGTATTTGATCTCGCCGGTCTTCGGATCGAGGCAGCCGAGCGCGCCCTGGTACATGGTGTCGAACCAGATCTTGCCGGTGGTGTCGAACTCGATGCTCAAGAGGCCGACCGGGGCGTCGGGCTTGAAGGTCTTGATCGGGTATTCGGTGAGCTTAAGCGTCTTCGGATCGAACTTGCCGATCGCCATCTCGCCGAAGTCCGAATACCAGACGCTGCCGTCGTTATCGACCAGGATGTCGTGCGGCTCGGTGGTCGGGCGGCCGACCTGATACTCGGTGGTGATCACGTGGGTCGAGCGTCCGGTCGGGCGCGGCAGCGTCTTGAGATCGTAGGCCCAGTGGTCGACGGCGCTCAGATTGATGCTCGCCAGATATTCGGCGGCCTTGCGGTACTGCTCGGGCGTGCCGGAGCGGGAGCGGTCCAGCATCGGCTGCGGCTTGACCGGCTGGCTCACCGCGCCATAGCCCTTCATGCGGGTGATCACCTGCGCCCACTCGTCGGCGTTATGGGTCGAGCGCACGATGCGCTCCATGGTGTGGCAGCTGGTGCAGTCGAGCAGGAACGCCTTCTGCTCCTCGGTGCCGGGAATGCTCATCATCCATTCGGCATTGGTGAGCTGGGAGGCGAGGTTGCCGGTCTTGTCGAGCTTGAGATCGACCGCGGAGGTCTTCTCGCCGACCACGTCGGTTGCGGCGGGCGTCGCCAGATCATAGCCGACGGCGCGGATGGCGAGCGAGTAGTGGCCGGGTTCCAGGCGATTTTCCGGGAACGCGTAGCGGCCCTGGGCGTCGGTGATGACGCTGGTCCAGACGATCGAGCCGTCCTTGTGGGCGGTGACGACGACGCCTTCCATCGGTCCTTCGGCAGCCGAGGTGACCTGGCCGGTCAGCGCCGCGGGCGCCGCATTGTCGGCGCGCGCCAGCGCGCCTTGCGACAGCACCAGCGCCAGCGCACTGGCGCCCAGGATGTAACGTGATTTCATCGATCGCTCCCTACGATGAATTTGCATTTATTGTTGTTTTGCAGCGGACTAGCGCGATCTTTTGATGGACCGCGAGTTTCGGGTGTCCGGGCCAATTCCGCAGCCATTTTCCGCCCGTCGTGGGCGGCCGGCAAGCCGCTGCGGGGGCATACCGCCAATGCAGATCAGGCGAGGCGGCGCAGCGCCGCGTCGAGGATGAGGCCGGCGAACAGGATCAGGCCGGCGTCGCGGTCGGACTTGAACACCGCGAGGCAGTTGTCGGGATCGTTGGTGTCGAGGCGGACGACCTGCCAGGCGAGGTGGGCGGCGAAGGCAACAAGGCCGAGCGCAAACACCCAGCCGGCGTGGGCGGCAAGGCCGGCTGAGCCGATGAGAACGACGGCCACGCCGTAGAACAAGACCAGCATCGGCTTGGTGCGCGCGCCGAACAGCAGCGCGGTCGATTTGATGCCGATCAGCGCGTCGTCCTCGCGGTCCTGGTGGGCATAGATCGTGTCGTAGCCGATCACCCAGGAGATCGATCCGGCGTAGAGCAGGAGCGGTGCCAGATCGAGGCGGCCGAACGTGGCCGCCCAGCCCATCAGCGCGCCCCAGGAAAACGCCATGCCGAGCACGATTTGCGGCCAATAGGTGATGCGTTTCATGAACGGATAGACGGCGACGATGGCGAGCGAGGCGACGCCGAGTACGATGCTGAAGTCGTTGAGCATGATCAGCACGAAAAAGCCGATCAGCGATTGCAGGATGAGGAACAGCGCCGCCTGGCCGACGCTGACCTGGCCGGAGGGGATCGGCCGCGAGCGGGTGCGCTCGACGCTGCCGTCGAGATCGCGATCGACGATGTCGTTCCAGGTGCAGCCGGCGCCGCGCATGGCGAAGGCGCCGATGAAGAACAGCACCAGATGCAGGCCCTTGGGACCTTGCGCCCGCGCCGCGACCGCGGCCAGCGCCGACGACCACCAGCACGGCAGCAGCAACAGCCAGGAGCCGATCGGCCGGTCGAGCCGGGCGAGCCGGAGGTACGGACGCAGCCAAGCCGGTGCGAGGGTGTCGACCCAATTGCCGGTCGCATCCGCGACCGAACCGGCTCCGCTCATTTGGCCAGCGGATTGCCGGTGAGGGTGTCGAAGGTGCCGGGGCCGGTCTTGGTATTCTTGGCGGTGTCGAGGGTCGGCGTGCCGATGGCGTCGCTCAAGGTCGGGATCTTGGGCTTCGGCGCCTCGGCGCAGACCGTGTCGCGGAATTTTATCGTTTTCTCGTGATTGGCCTTCGAGGACGTCACCGCCTCGGCCGGGACGCCGCACCAAGTCTGATTCTCGGTGAGAAATTTCACTACCGCCGCTTCGGCGACGACAAAGTGGCTCACCGCCGTGCACATTTCCTTGCGGTCGTGGCTCTTGCTCGCGGCCTGGACCACATGCGCCTTTTTCTCGGCGTCATCCTTGAGCTTCAAGAAGTCGTTGCACTGCGGCGCGCCCATACCCTGCGCCGAGGCGCGGTGCGGCGCCGTTGCGGCCGCAAGGATCGCAATGCCTGCCGCCAATGCCGTGGCGATGCTTCGATGCATGGTGGTGCCTTCCCGGTTCCCGACGGCGACCGCCGAATGTTTAACCCGACCCGATGCTTCGGCACCACTACAGACGCGTCGAATTCGGCGACAAGGGGGCAGAACGAGCCATGGGGTGCGACCGGGGGTGCGACAAAATGAGAATACGACGAGCGAAGGACGCGGCCAGCGGATGCGGTGCTGGCGCTTCGACCGCCGGAACGCTAAAGCCGAAGCGCATTTGACACCACTATAGCGTTATTCGGCTGGCGTGCCCCATGCCCGATTACGAATTCCGCAGTCCACGGCTTTATGTCGAGGCGCCGCTCGAGGCCGGTGCCGCGGTCGCGCCCGAGCCCGCGCAGGCGCATTATCTGACCACGGTGCTGCGTCGGAAATCCGGCGACACGGTCCTCCTCTTCAATGGCCGCGACGGCGAGTGGCGCGCCTCGATCGAGGTGAAAAAGCGCGCTGTCGCGCTTGTGGTCGGCGCCAAGACGCGGCAGCAGACCGCGCCCGGCGACCTGCATTATCTGTTCGCGCCGCTCAAGGCTGCGCGCCTCGATTACATGGTGCAGAAGGCGGTCGAGATGGGGGCGTCGCGGTTGCAGCCGGTGCTGACCCGGCACAGCCAGGTGGCGCGCGTCAATACCGGGCGGATGCGCGCGAATGCCATCGAGGCGGCCGAGCAATGCGGCATTCTTGCCCTGCCTGAAATCGCCGAGCCGGTCGGGTTGGCCGGGCTCCTGGCGGCCCGCGACCCGGCGCGCTGGCTGATCTTCTGCGACGAGGCTGCCGAAGTCGCCGATCCGCTGGCCGCGCTCGGCGGCGTGCCGCCCGGGACGCCGCTTGAGGTGCTTATCGGACCCGAAGGCGGCTTTGCCGCGGACGAGCGGGCGGCGTTGCGCAAACTGCCGAACGTCGTCCGCCTCGCGCTCGGTCCGCGCATCCTGCGCGCCGACACCGCCGCAGTGGCGGCGCTCGCCGTGGTTCAGGCAGCGTGGGGCGATTGGCGGTGAGGCCGTCCGGGGGAACGCTGGCTCAGTGAATCATGCCCGGCTTGTCCATGCAGACGAAGCTGATGTAATCGCCGTAGATGCGATGCACGCTGGTGACGTGGGACAGCCGGCCCCAGCGCGCGCAGTAGGCCTGCACCATCTGCGGATAGACCCCCTCGAGGGTCGGCGAATACGGGATGATGCCGCCGGTGTCGTTGCCGGTGATGTACGGATAATAATCCGGGCCGACGAATGTCGCCCGCGCCGCACCGGCGGCAGACACCGTCAACGCGACCGCCAGCGCAATCTTGCATAAACCACGCATCGCCTCAGCCTCCCGCAAGCGCGAAAAGCTTAGAGGGTCGCGCGGCCAAATGGAAGCGGCCGGGTCCGGTCGCGCGCGCTCACAGCATCGAATAGGCGCAGGCCACCATGCCGACCGGCCGCCTGTCGTGGGCGCACAACAGCATGACGCGGCCGAAGCTGGTATTGCGGCCGATCCGCACGACGCGGGCGTCGGCGACGATGTCGAAATTCACCGGGCGCAGAAAGTGCGTGGTCTGGTCGATCGAGCTCATCGGGCGGTAGCCGTTCCACGCCGCCGAACAGGCGATCACCATGGCGGTGTCGGCGAGCGCCATCAGCGCCTGGCTGCACACCACGTCGCCTATGCTGCAGATCCGTTTCGCAAACGGCAACCGCACCACGGCGCCGGGCTGCCAGTCCGCCAGCGCGCCCGGCGGGCGGGCCGCTTCGACGCTCTCCACCAGCATGGCGAGATCCTGCACCCAGGCCGGAAACACCTTGAGCATCAGGCGGCTTGCCGCGTGCAGCCCGAATGTCGGCTCGGCGGATAACAGTCGATGCACTTCGCCCATAGCCATTCTCCCCAGGCCGGACCGCCCGATCGCGGCCGCTCAAGCCTCTTGCGAGACCATCGCCGGCGAGATGCCGCCCGCCGGGCGAACGCCGTTACCGAACGCGCGCCCTGCGTCCGCTGCGCCAGCGAAGGAGGGAAAACGACTGCTAGACGACTGCGAAGGGAGTGAGAATGAGCCGGGTCGCGGCCGAGACGCCTCACACCCCGCTTACACACGAATCAATACGTGATTGTTAGCACAGTGCAAAACGCTTTGCCGCGCCTCTTGTGATGGCCGCCGCCGCGCGCGGCCGCCGCGTTGCCCCATTGTCACGTCATCCGCGCAAACGCCGCGCACGGGCTCGGCCGCCCTTGACCGGTAGGCACCGGCGCGGCACGGTTGCGGGACCTTGGCGGAAGTGCGGGAGAGGGGTTATGCGCAGCGCCGTTTTCGGCCGGTTGGCATGCATGGCGCTGGTATTGGCGCTGCTTTGGCGCTGACGGCGGCATCATCCTCGCAACCGCGCGCCGCCAATTTCTTTGAGAAGAATTTCTGGCTGTCGGGGCCGCGCTATGACCGGGTCATCCCGGCCTGCGATTACCCGCCGGCGCTCGACCGCATCATCGCCAATTTCCACACCAAGGAATTCCGCTTCTGGAATTCCGACCTGCGCATCGTCGGCGTCGAGGACATCAGGGAAACGGCCGTGCTGCCGTGGGCGGCGCAATCGATCCCGCGCCGGTATTGCAACGGCGTCGCCGTGATCAACGACGGCACCAAGCACGCGATGAATTACTCGATCGCCGAAGACACCGGCATGATCGGCATGGATTGGGGCGTCAACTTCTGTGTCGTCGGCATTGACCGCAACTGGGCCTATAATCCGGATTGCCGCGCCGCCGGATCCCGATAGGCGTCGCCGCCCGGGTAATCGCGGAGTTCCTGCAGCACGCGCTCGCGCAGCCCGGTGCGATCGCGCACCCCGCGCTGGGCGAACTCGATCACTTTCCTGGCAACTGCGTTGGTCTCGGGACGATCGCGGTCATCGCTTAAGCCAAGCGCCCGGCACACGTCCGCATAGGCGCTCGTCATCATCGTGATCGCTTCAGGTTCGAAAGGCTTGTTCTTGTAGAGGCGGTAGATGGCCATGTCTGGTTCACCGTTTGGTTTCACCGTCTGGCGTCAACCGTGCCGACTGACGGACAGTTATGTGCCCGTAAGCCCATCGTCGAGATGTGGATAGCAGCTATGTTGTTCTTGATATGTTCACGTGGCCTGTTATGCTAACGTCCATGTCCAAAGTCTCCGGTCCCAGGCCTTGAGACCGATGGCGTGATGAGGGTGCCCATGGTCCGTTGCTTTGTGCGCGTTGCGTGGGTTGTCGGCGTAATTGTCAGCGTGGTTGTCAGCGTACTTGCCGCGGGGTCGATGCCGGCGCCGGCTCAGGACCCGCGGCAGGATCAACCCGGCCAGTTCGACTTCTATGTGTTGTCGCTGTCGTGGTCGCCGTCGTTCTGTGCCGCCGCCGCGGAGCGCAATGGCGGCCAAGCTTATGGCATTCAGTGCGGGCCGCGGCCCTATTCCTTTGTCGTGCACGGGCTGTGGCCGCAATACGAGAAGGGCTTTCCGGAAAATTGCCAGGTGCCGTCGCCACGCCTGTATCGCGGCATCGTCTCCTCGATGCTCGATCTGATGCCGGCGCCCCGGCTCATCTACAACGAATGGGACAAGCACGGCACCTGCTCGGGGCTGTCGCCGCAGGCCTATTTCGACACCGTGCGCAAGGCGCGCGGCGCGGTGAAAATCCCGCCCGACTATGTCGATCTCCAAGCTCCGCTGACCGTGGCGCCGGCCGCGGTGCAAGACGCTTTCGTCAAGGCCAATCCCGGATTGTCGCCAAACGCCATCGCGGTCGACTGCGACAACAGGCGCCTGACCGAGGTCCGGCTCTGCCTGTCCAAGGATCTGCAGTTCCGCGACTGCCCCGAGGTGGTCAAGCGGAGCTGCCGGCGCGATCAGGTGGTGATGCCGCCGGTGCGCGGCGGCTGACGCAACCGGTGCCGCCGGTGCGGCTGATACGCTAAAGCTTCCGGTCGATGAACTATCAGCACGCCTTCCATGCCGGCAGTTTTGCCGACGTGCACAAGCACGCCGTGATGGCGCGCATCCTCGCTCATCTGCGCCTCAAGCCGGCGGCATTTCGCGTCATCGACAGCCATGCCGGCGCCGGCCGCTACGATCTGCTCGGGCCGGAAGCAAGCCGCAGCGGCGAGTGGCACGACGGCATCGAGCGGGTCTGGGACGTCATGCAGGCGGGAAACGGCGGCGAGGAGGTGCGCGCACTGCTGGCGCCGTATTGGGAGATTGTTGCCGCGCTCAATTCCGGCGGAACGCTCCGCAGTTATCCGGGCTCGCCGCTCATCGCGCTTGGTCTGCTGCGGCCGCAGGATCGGCTGATCGCCTGCGAGGTCGAGCCGCGCGCCGGGGCTTTCCTCAAGGCGGCATTGCGGGCCGATGCCCGCGCCAAGGTGGTCGCCATCGACGGCTGGACGGCGCTCGGCGCCTATGTGCCGCCGCAGGAGCGGCGGGGCCTGGTCGTGATCGATCCGCCGTTCGAGGACGCCGCCGATTTCACCCGGCTATCCGGCACCGTCGCCGCCGCGCATCGGAAATGGCCGACCGGCATTTACCTCTTGTGGTACCCGATCAAAGAGCGCGATGCGCCGGATGCGCTGGCCCGGCGCCTGCGCCGGCTGGCGGTGCCCAATGTGCTGCGCAGCGAGATCCTGCTCGGCCCGCCGCGCGCCGATGCCGGCCTGGTCGGGTCCGGGCTGATTGTCATCAATCCGCCGTTCCGGCTCGATGCCGAGCTCGCCGCGCTGCTGCCCGGGCTTGGCAAGATGTTCGCCAAGGCGGCCGCTTGCCGCCTCGACTGGCTGGCCCAACAACGCTGACCGAAAGCGAGCAAACGGTCAGCGGCCCACTTTTCTACAAACAAAAATTGGTCTAGCCTTACGGCGCTGGCTTAGACGTTCCGCCTCCTGTGGGGGGCCGGCGGAGTGACTGAGGCCGTGTTCGGCTTGAAGCTCTTTGCCCGTGTGGATGTCCAGCCTAGCTGCCGTGCCGTGGGGGCCGGCGGCGAAGCATACCACGGGGGAAGGAGCTGCTCGATGGCAATGGCAGGTACCGTCAAGTTCTTCAACGGTGAGCGCGGCTACGGTTTCATCAAACCCGACGACGGCGGTCGCGACGTGTTCGTCCACATCACCGCCGTTGAACGCGCCGGGCTGAAATCTTTGATCGAGGGACAACGCATCAGCTTCGACGTTGAACCTGACAAGAAGGGCAAAGGCCCCAAGGCGGTCAATCTGGTCATTACCGGCTAGATTGGCAGTCCTGGCACCGCGTGGGAGCGCGGCGCAAAACGTGACATCGCGCGGCCGCTCGGCCGCCGTTGCTTCTGGCGTTGCCTCGGCTATCGTCCCGCCGCAGCAAGCTCTCAATGATGGTGCTGCCATGATGATTCTGCGTTCCTCGCCGGCCTCGCCGTTCGGGCGCAAGGTGCGGATAGCGATTGCCGGGCTCGGCTTCGACAACGACGTGAAGATCGAAGCCGCCGACACCAGCGACGCCACCGACAGCGTCCGGCTGCAAAATCCGCTCGGCAAAATTCCGGTGCTTGTCGCCGAGGACGGCACCGCGTTCTACGACTCGCGCGTCATCCTCGATTATCTCGACGCCCGCGCCGGCGGCGGCAAGATCGTGCCGCGCGACGCCGCCGCGCGGCTCGGCGCGCTACGCCTGCAGGCGCTCGGCGACGGCATTCTGGATGCCTCGATCCTGTCGGTCTACGAGAGCCGCTGGCGCGCCGCCGAAAAGCACGAAGCGAAATGGCTCGATCATCAGGCCGGCAAGGTGAGCCGCGCGCTCGCCGCACTCGAAGCCGCGCCGCCGCCGCTCGACATGCCGGAGCGACTGCCGCACATCGGCCAAATCGCCATCGCCTGCGCGCTCGGCTATCGCGACTTCCGCTTCGGCGGCAGCTGGCGGGGCGAGCATCCGAAGCTGGTCGCCTGGCTCGACGATTTTTCAAGCCGCGTGCCGGCGTTCGCGGCGACCAAGCCGCCGGGCTAGATCGGTAAGATCGGTTCAGTTCGGCGCCATGGCGCCCTGGCGCCGCGCCCCCGCGATGGTCAGCAGGACCGCCAGCGGATCGAGCACCAGAACCAACAGCGCGGTGATCAGCCGGACCGTGCCCTCGGTGTCGTTCGAGCCGAACAGCTTGGCCAAATAGAGCGCCGGGCCGGTTTCATTGGCGACGCTGGCGCGCTGCGCTTCGATGCCGGCCTGCTCGACCCGCAGATTGGACAGCCGCTCGGCGGCCGCCTGCCGCTGCGCCATCAGTTCGTCGCGACTGCGCGACTGATCGGTCATCAGCGCCATGGCGAGCTTGGTGTGGCCGTGCGCGTTCGAGGCTCGCACCATGTCGTCGAGCTGGACGATGCGGCCGTCAAAATCCTGGATGGCGGCTTCGGCCAAGGCGATGCGTTGCGCCAGAGGCGCCGCGTCGCGATCGATGGCAAGCGAGGCGGTGACCTGACGATCGAGATGCGCGCGGCTCAAAAAGCCGAATGTGCCGACCGCGCTCAGCGCCATCAGCAGCAACACCAGAACGAGCAGCGGCAAGCGCAGCAGCAGCGGCGCGGTCCACCATTGCCGCGCCAGCCACGCTACGGTCACCAGCTTGCCCGCTTCCAGGACGCCGGTCATCACCATGACCGGCACTGCGGCGGCGGCAAAGATCGCCGTCATGCCGGCGATGCCGAAGAATCCGGAGACCGCGGCCAGCGCCGCGGCAACGACGAGGGCCGCCGCTGAAAGCACCGCGCCGGTTGTCTTCATGGTCGGCTCGGGTGTGGCCTGCGGCGCGATCGAAAAGTCGATCGTCTTGGTGCGCAGCCGCTTGCGCCGCTTCGCGCTATGGCGGCGGTGCCGCTTTACGGTGGCGGAATCGACCGCCTTGCGCCGCAGCTCGGCGATGTTGGTGATGACGGGACTGCTCTTGGCCATGCGGTCAAGCTACTTGATTCGCCGCGTCTTGGAAGAGATTGCGGTGAATTAGAAGCGCGCGCGACAGTGGCCGCGATACGAATCACTTCGTGCTGGATTAAAGTGCCAGCAGAACACGATTGGGGAGGATTAAGTCATGAACGTACTCGTCTTTGCGTCCCGCAAAGGTGGCTCGGGCAAGAGTACATTGGCCGCCCACCTCGCCGCGCATGTGCACAAGCCGACGCGGCCATGTCTTCTCGTCGACAACGATCCGCAAGGCTCGCTGGCGCTGTGGAATACGCTGCGCGGCGACGATGCCCTGCCGATCAAGCCAGTAAAGCGCGGCCTAGCGGACATGCTCAAAGCGGCGAAGCGCGACGGCGTCGAGTGGGTCTTCATCGATACGCCGCCAAACACCTCCGTGAGCGTGACCGACGCCATTCAGTTCGCCACCCTGGTGATCATTCCATGCCGACCGGGCATATTCGATCTCGACGCCGTGCAGGAGACGATCGGTTCCGCGCGTCGCGCGCGCGCGCCCTATGCGGTGGTCATCAACGGGGCGCCGCCCAAGCGTCAGGACGCCGAGTCGCCGTCGGTGACGGCGGCGCGCGAAGCGCTCGCCAAGCTGCAGGTCCCGGTATGGGGCGGCCAGCTCACCCAGCGGGCGGGTTTTTCACTGGCGCTTGCCCAAGGCGAGGGCGCCAAGGAATACGACGCCGGCTCGGATTCCGCCGCCGAAATCGCGCGGCTGTGGCTCGCCGTCGAAAAATCGGTGAAGGCAATTCACGGCGCCCGTGACGGCGCCGGCATGCATCGCATTGCGGCTTGACGCCCGCCGGGTTCGTTGCCCGACCTTGAACGGATCGCTCCCGGCCGCTCGGCCATGGCGATTTCCGCCTGGCAAAAATCAAAAAACCTTGGATGCGTGCTCGACCCACGATTCACAAATTTCGCCTTGCGGCCGCTGTAATTCCGCCGCGGCGGTTCAATCCAATGCGCTTCTCATCGTCCCCCCGATCGTGCAAATGAAAGAATAAAGGGCAATGCGAAAGCGCAGAAGTCTGGTGATCGCCGCGGCCGGTGCCGCTATCGCCTTTGGCAGCATCGGATTCGGTCCAGCACAGGCCGCCGACATCCCGCCGCCGCAGGGGCAGTTTGCGCCACCGCCACCCGCATACCCGCCGCCGGTCCAGCAGAGCTATGACTACCCGCCACCGCCGCCACCGCCGGTGGTCTACGGTTACCCGCCGCCCCCGCCGCCGTACTATCCATATGGCGCGCCGGTCGTCGTCGCCGAAGACTATTATGCGCCGGGCTATTATCCCTACGCGGTGCGCGGCTACGGGCCCTATTTCGCTCGCGGTTACGGACACTACGAGCATCACTGGGACCGCGGCTATCGCCGCTGGTAGCAATAAGCTGCGCATAGGCGGGCGCGGCGGCTGCGCGCAGCGGGTCGCCGCCCGCCTTGGCTATTTTGCTCAGGCCCGCGGCTAGATCTCGTCCCAGGCGGTCGACTCGTATTCGACGTCCTTGATCGCGAGGTCGTCCAGCTCACCGCCCATGTCGCTGGCGGACCACACGACGCTGAATACATGCTGGCCGGAAAACCGCATCAGCTTCGACGATCCATAAAACAGCTCCTGACTTTCACGGTAGCTGAGCGGCCTCCCGGGAAAACGCTCAAAAGCGCCGGAAAAATCCGGCGGCGTCTCCACCATGTCACCGAAGCCTATCCGGGTAACGCGCGAACCCATCGGAAGCGTGGGCGGCGGCGGGTTCGCCGGCCGAATAGCCTCCGTCAAGATGGAAATTCCCGTCGCGAACTCGGCGCGCGCGCCGGTCCTGCCCAGAAAAGAAGTCTCGTTGATCAAAAATCCCTTTTCGGACGCGGCATCCCGATCGCTCGGGCCGCGAGCAAGCTCGGCGGCAAATCTTTCCCGGATGGCGCCGATCGCAGCTCCAGCCTGCCCCGATTCAAGAAATCGGGCATGCGCTTTGCGGACAAGGTGTTCGGCGGCTTCCTGGGTTATGTTCGTCAGAAGCGCGCTCAAACTGGTTTCAAGCTCGCTCAGCTTCGAAAATATCAAGACATTGTGGCGCTCGGCAAATCTCTCTTCGATGGCCTCGCGCAACCGGCCGTCGCCGGACATGACGACGAGCAATCGATCGGAGCGCGGCTTGATCCGCCCGTGCAGCTGATCGAAAGTTTCCAGTATCAGCGCGTCGCGGAAGCCTTTCTCGTTCTCCTGGGCTTTCTCGAATGGCGCCTGCCTCGAGACGGCGCGGCGAATCATTTCATGCCAATCGACGCGGGCCGGATCCAGCTCGACGTCTCTGAGCTCGTGGTCCTTGATCTGCCTGGCTACCCTTCGTTCGATGGCGCCGCGGAGCTTGTCCTCCGAGACGTTGAAATTCTCGTCCAATAATTTTGCGATCGTCTGGACCGGCTTTATCAAGCCGACGGCGGACATCATTATCTGGTGCTGGCGCTCGGCCTTGACCACCGATGGCAGATACCATTTGATCTCCAGGCTGTGGTGGGCCGCGGCGCGCTTTATGGCCGCGCTGAGGGAGCTGTTGACAAAGAACTCGGGTGACTTGGTGTGCAGGATATTTGTATCCAGCACGACATGTACCGATTTCTTCTTTGACATGTCACGGCCCCGGTAAACCTGCGAAAGCCGTCCAGGATATCATCGATGAGGGCGTCATCGCCAAACCAAAAACCGCTGGCGCGCCACCGCCGACCCAAATAAAAACCCCGGGGCTCGCGCCCCGGGGTCAGGTTGTTGCCGTTTTTTGTTCCGCGTTTAGAACCGGTAATTGATGCCGGCGCGCACCAGGCTGGTGGTGAACGACACGTTGTCGGTCGGGGCCGCGCCGCAGGCGATACCGCAATTGAACTTGCCGAGGTCGACGTAGAGATATTCGGCCTTGGCGGTCCAGTTGCCGGCGATGGCGAATTCGAGGCCGGCGCCCACGGTCCAGCCGGCGTTGGTGGCGCTGTTGCCGGCAAAGCCCGGTGTCGATGCCTTGATGTCGCCGAACGCAGCGCCGGCCGTGACAAACGGCATGAAGCGGTCGGCCGCATAGCCGAGCCGGCCGCGCACCGTCGAGAGCCAGCTGTCGCTGGTCTTGCAGCCGAACGCGCAGAAGTTGTTGGTGGTGCCGTTGATGTCGGCCCAGTCGATGTCGCCTTCGATGCCGGCGACCGCCTGGCCGAACTGGTAATTGTAGCCGACGGTGCCGCCGACCAGACCGCCGGAAATGTTGAAGGTGCCGGTCGAGTCCCAGTCCGAGCGACCGAAGCCGCCGCCGCCATTCACGCCGATATAGAAGCCGCTCCAGGTGTAGGCCGGGGCGTATCCCGGCGCCTTGTAATAGGACTGCGGGGCCGGGCGCGGCGGCAAATCGGCGGCCGCAGCCGTGCCGGCCAGCGCGGTGACGGCAACGAACGCAAGAAACAAACGCTTCATATGAGAACCTCCTTAGGCGTTGGGGCGGATAGTATTCGTGGCTGTATTTGCGTCTAGTGCAGAAAAGACACAGACGTTTTGTCTATCTGGTCCGGATTGTGGCTGGATTTATAAAGTATAGCCATTTTTATGGCTAATGAAGTGTTAGCGACGGCCAAAATATGGCTATATACGATAATACAATTCCAATTTGGAATTGCATTTAGGTTTTTATACGGAGTTTTCGCGTGGATTTACAGGCGCAACGCTCACTATGACTTGGATGACTTGGGGGCGCTGCGACAGCCTTGGAAGCGCGGCCGGCACGGCCGCGCAAGGGTGGCCCCCGCGGAATCAGTCGGATGACCAGACGCCTGGCGCGCCATGCCCGCTGAGGACTTGAGAAGGAGGGCCCGCACGCCGCAGCCCTGATCGCTGGAATTTATCGCGATGTTTAGGTTAAGCGGTGGTGCAACGTTCAGTCATTGCAAGTTGATATCGTTAAGAAAATCTATATCTGCCTCATCATGGCTTGCCCGCAGCGAAGCGACATCCGGCAGGTGCGTTGCGGCCGGCCGATCATTCCCGGATTTCGCCGGCGCTTATTCGGGCTACATGACTCGCGCAATGAGCGTACCGAAAAAAGATATCGAACCGGAGCCCGAACTCACCGAGGCGGACGACGAGCAAACGCTGCCTGCCGCGGACGAGACCGGGGCGCTGGAGTTTGAAGTCGAGCAAGATCAAGGCTCGCTCGCCGCCGGCCGCGCCGCCATCATCCATTATGCCAAGCACGCGCCGCCGCGGCCCGGCGTCTATCGCATGATCGATGGCCGCGGCGACGTGCTCTATGTCGGCAAGGCCAAGAACGTCAAAAAGCGCATCCAGGCCTATGCGCGTCCGACCGGTCTCGACACCCGCATCGAGCGCATGATCGCGGCGACGCGGACGGTGGAATTCGTCGTCACCCGCACCGAGACCGAGGCGCTGCTGCTCGAAGCCAACCTGATCAAGCGGCTGCGGCCGCGGTTCAACGTGGTGCTGCGCGACGACAAATCCTTCCCCTATATCCTGATCACGTCCGATCACTGGGCGCCGCAGATTCTCAAGCATCGCGGCGCGCGCTCGCGCCCCGGCCAGTATTACGGGCCGTTCGCTTCGGTGTGGGCGGTCAATCGCACCGTCAATGCGCTGCAGCGGGCGTTCCTGTTGCGCTCGTGCAGCGATCCGTTCTTCGAAAGCCGCACCCGGCCGTGCCTGCTGCATCAGATCAAGCGCTGCTCGGCGCCGTGCACCAAGGAGATCGAGTTTCCCGATTACGCCGCGCTGGTGGGCGAGGCCAACGCGTTCCTGTCGGGCCGCAGCAAGACGGTCAAGGACCAACTGGCCGCCGAGATGGAGACGGCGTCCGCCGCGCTCGACTTCGAGCGGGCGGCGATCTACCGCGACCGCCTGGCGGCGCTGTCGGCGATTCAATCGCATCAGGGCGTCAATCCGCGCGGGGTCGAGGAGGCCGATGTCTTCGCCGTGCATCAACAAGGCGGCTTCTGCTGCGTCGAGGTGTTCTTTTTCCGCACCGGGCAGAACTGGGGCAACCGTGCCTACTTCCCGAAGGCCGACCGCTCGGTCGACGCCAGTGAGATTTTGGCGGCGTTCCTGGCGCAGTTCTACGACGACAAGCCGCCGCCGCGCCTGATCCTGATCTCTCAGGACATCGACGACCGCGCACTGCTCGCCGAGGCGCTGTCGACCAAGAGCGGCCACAAGGTCGAGGTCTTGGTGCCGCAGCGCGGCGAGAAGCGGGATCTGGTCGAGCATGCGCTTGCCAATGCGCGCGAGGCGCTCGGCCGCAAGCTGGCCGAGACCTCGTCGCAGGAGAAGCTGCTGCGCCAGCTGGCCGAAACCTTTGGCCTGCCGCGGGTGCCGCGGCGCATCGAGGTTTACGACAACAGCCACATCCAGGGCTCGAACGCGGTCGGCGCCATGGTCGTCGCCGGCGCCGAAGGGTTTCGCAAACGGGATTACCGCAAGTTCAACATCCGCTCCGCCGATCTGACCCCGGGCGACGATTTCGCCATGATGCGGGAGGTTCTGGAGCGTCGGTTCAAGCGGCTGATCGCCGAGGCGCCACGGGCTGTTGCTTTGCCCTCTGCCGCTCCCGGAGAGGGCGGCGCGTCGCCAAGCAGCGCGCCGGGCGAGGGCCCGGGAATCCCGGCGGCAGGCGCTGGGATTCTCGAACCCTCAGCCGCCCTCGCTGCGTTTGGGCATCCTGTCCCGGAACGGGAGACGGAAAGTGCCGAAGCTGATGAGGCCGACAACGACTCGCCCTGGCCCGATTTGGTGCTGATCGACGGCGGGCAGGGGCAGCTCAACGCGGCGCGCGAGGTGCTGGCGGCGCTCGCCGCCGAAGTCCCGCTGGTCGCCATTGCCAAGGGGCCGGATCGGGACGCCGGGCGCGAGACCTTCTTTCTGCCCGGGCGGGGCTCGTTCAAGCTCCCGCCACGCGATCCGGTGCTGTATTTTGTCGAGCGGCTGCGCGACGAAGCCCATCGTTTCGCCGTCGGTTCGCACCGGATACGCCGCAAGCGCGACCTGCGCGAGGCCGGCCTGCAGGAAATCGCCGGCATCGGCCCGACGCGCAAGCGCGCGCTGCTGCATCACTTCGGGACGCTCAAGGCGATCGAGCGCGCCTCGGTCACCGACCTGATGCAGGTCAAGGGGGTGAGCGCCGAGACAGCGCGGCGGATTTACGAATTCTTTCATGATGGGGCCGCGTCATATGGCGCAACCACGGGCGGAAGACTGCAGTGAGAGCGGCGACTGTTCCATCCCGGATGTTTGAACGGCCATGCGCGGCGCGGGTCTCGCCGCCGTCATGGACAGGCGCTATGGTACGGCCATGAACTCGACGGCAACGACCACTCCCGGCCGACCGCGCCGATTGCCGCTGGCGTTGCCGAACATTCTGACCTATTGCCGGATCGCCGCGGTGCCGGTCGTGGTCGGCTGCATGTTCTGGCAAAATATCCTGCATGGCGGGTTGTGGCTGCGCTGGGCTGCACTCGCCGTGTTCATCGCGGCCGGGATTTCGGATTTTCTCGACGGCTATCTGGCGCGCATGTGGGGTCAGCAATCCTCGCTCGGCCGCATGCTCGACCCGATCGCCGACAAGCTCCTGGTGGCGTCCTGCCTGTTGATGCTCGCTGCCGAGAACACCATCCATGGCTGGGCGCTGTTCGCCGCGGTGGTCATCCTCTGCCGCGAGATTTTGGTCTCCGGCTTGCGCGAATATCTGGCGGAACTGCGCGTCAGCGTTCCGGTGACCCGGCTCGCCAAATGGAAGACCACGCTGCAGCTCGTCGCCGTCGGGTTTCTGATCTGCGGCGAAGCCGGCGACGCCATCGTGCCGGTGGTGACCCAGATCGGGCTGGCGCTGCTGTGGCTGTCGGCGCTGCTGACGCTCTACACCGGCTGGGATTATCTGCACGCGGGGCTGCATCACCTGACCCAGGAGGATGCGTGAAGGTGCGCTATTTCGCCTGGGTGCGCGAACGCATCGGCGTGGCGGAAGAGGAGATCGCGCTGCCCGCCGGCGTCGCTACGGTGGGCGACCTGGTGGCCTGGCTGGCCAGGCGCGGCGAGACTTACGCCTACGCGTTCGAGAACCCGAAGGTGATCCGCGCCGCCATCGATCGCGCCCACGTGCGCGCCGATGCCAAGCTCGAAGGCGCGCGCGAAATCGCGTTCTTCCCGCCGATGACGGGCGGTTGAGCACGATCCGCCTTTTCCGGTCGGCTCCTCCACCCCCCGCGACGCGGCGAGAGGTTAAGATTAAGACCATGACCACGACCATCCGTCTGCAACGCGAAACCTTCGACGTCGGCGCCGAAGTGGCGCTGTTGACCCATGGCCGCACCGATATCGGCGCCGTGGTCACGTTCACCGGTGTCTGCCGCGCCGACGAGAGCGGCGAGCCGATCGCGGCGCTGACGCTTGAGCATTATGCCGGCATGGCCGAGGCCGAGATCGCCCGCCATGTCGAAGCGGCGCGCGCGCGCTGGCCGCTCCTGGGCGTCACGGTGATCCACCGGCACGGCCGGCTCATCCCCGGCGAGGTCATCGTGCTGGTGGCGACGGCGTCAAGCCATCGCGAGGCGGCGTTCGCGGCGGCGGAGTTTCTCATGGATTACCTGAAAACCCGGGCGCCGTTCTGGAAGCAGGTCGACAAGGCCTCGGGAGCCACCTGGGTCGACGCCAAGACGGCGGACGATGCGGCGGCCGAGCGCTGGTCGGCGGCGCCGCCCACGCCGCCGCAACGCGACGCGGCGAAGTAACCGGCGGCGGCGTTCTCCGGCGGTCGCAAAAGGCCTTCATTGCGGTACTACCCTCCTGATGTATATTCAATCGCAGCAAGTCTCGCGCGCGGGGAGTATAAACCCGACGTCAAGATGCCCGCCCGATCCGCTCCGTGAGGAGTGCGGCGGCCCCATAGGGGAGAGCCCTCGTCTATTCTGGAGGAACGATGACCGGATTTGTCGGCCGGCTGGCGGCGCTGCCCGGCATTTTCGCCATCGTGGCGGCGTGCGGATCGCCGGTGCAAGCGCAGAATGTGGATTGCCGGTTCTTCAAAGTCGTAGCCGAAAGCGTGAACGTGTTCACGGAGCCTCGCGGCGATGCCACCTTTCTCCGCCGACTGAACAAGAACGACTTTGTCTGCGTCCTCGGCAGTCAACAAGTCGGTGACCGCTCGTGGGCTTTTGTGGCGTACCAAGTGCTCGGCCAAAATCAGCGAAATCTCATGGACGGCTGGGGTATTATGACGGCGTTGGAGCCGGCCGCGCCGGACGAACTCGCCGCGCTCCGCAATTCGCCCGCGCCGCAGGTCGCCAAGATCAATCCGCCGGAGCCGGCCGCTTCCTCTGCCACGGCGCCGCCACCCGGGCAGCCGACACCGGCAAGCCCCGCCGCCAGTTTGGCGCCGCCGCCGCAGACGGCTCGATCGGTGACGCCGCCGCCAGCCGCACCGCTGCTGGCAGCACCACCGCTGGCGCAGCCACCGCCGAGCGCCGCCTCGAATGTGGCCGCACCGCCGTCACCGCCATCGTCATCCGCCACGGTTCTTCCGACAGTCCCGCCGGCTGCCCCGCTCGGCCAAGACGTCGTCCGGTTCTCCGATCCGATCACCGACCCCTCCAGCCCTCTGAATGGTCGCTCGCTGGAGCAATTGATAGCCGGAGTTCCGTTGTTCCCGCCTTTCGACGGGCTTCCCGATGACATATGGCGGAAGACCTGCAGCAATTGTCATCAATGGAACCGGCAATCGCTGTGCGTCCAAGCCAAAATCTATGCCCAGGCTGCCAAAATGGCCTATCGCAAGCAGCATCCCTATGGCGGTCCGGAAAAGATCCAGATGATGGAATGGGCGCAAAGCGGATGCCAATGAGAAGCCGGCGGGACGGCCCGGGCGCTTTTGACCGGCGTTAAAGCCGGCAGCGCCAGCCTGGCGATGGCCAAACAGCAAGTTTTCGCCTACAAGGCGCCGGGGGCTGCCACGCCAGATCTTGAGAGTACCATGGGCCGCCAAGTCCTTCGCGCGCTGATGCTGTTCGGCGTTCTCGCCGCTGCTGCCGGGTCGGCAGCCCAGGCGCAGACGGTGGATTGCCGCTTCTTCAAGGTCGCGGCCGAAAGCCTGAACGTCTTTGCGGACCCGCGCGGGGATGCAAACTTTGTCGGCGCGCTCAGCAAGAACGATTTCGTTTGCGTCGCCGACGACCAGCAGGTCGACGATCGAAAATGGGCCTTTATCGCCTACCAGCTGCTGCCCGGAAACCAGCGCAAATCGATGGACGGCTGGGGCATCATGAGTGCCTTGCAGCCGGCCGCCGCGGCTGAGGTCACGGCGCTGAACCAAGCGCCGGCGGCGCCGGCGCAGAGGGCGCAATCGACCATGCCGCCGCCGGCTGTTCCGGTCGCGCCGCCGCCGCAAGTGGCTCAATCGGCGCCGCCGCCGGCCGTACCCGCTAATTCGGCCCCGCCGACTTCTTCTGCCCAACCCATGCCACAGGCTCCGGCCAATTCCGCGGCACCGCCGGCCCAACCGCTGCCGCCCGGCGTGCCAGCCAATGCGGCACCGCCGCCGGCGCCGGCCCAGTCCCTCCCTCAGGTTCCGGGCAATTCGGCGCCGCCGCCACCGTCGGCGCCGAGCCAAACGATGACGACGCCGTCGGCTGCGGCGCCGCCGTCGCCGATGCAAGCGCCATCGCCTCCGCCCTCCACCACCTATGCCCAACCGCCCACGCAGGCCCCACCGCCGCCGCCAGCCCCGTCAGCGCAGGCAGCTCCATTCGACAACGAGATCGTCCGCTGGTCGCAGCCGATAACGAGCGGCGGCTATCCGGTGCAGGGCTTCTCGCTCGAAGAACTGGTCAAAGGCGTGCCGGAGTATCCGCCGATCGAGGGACTCCCGGAAGAAATCTGGCGCAAGACCTGCAACAATTGTCATCAGTGGAACCAGCAGTCGCTGTGCGTGCAAGCCAAGCTCTACGCACAGGATCCGACGATGGCGTTCCGCAAGCAGCACCCTTACGGCGGCCCGGAAAAGCTCGCGATGATGAAATGGGCTCGGCAAGGGTGCCTGTGAGCGCGGACCGCGCCGGCTTCGACGCATCACCGCTCGCCTTGCCAGCTATTTGGTCACGCCTTATGGTTTGGCGCGTTATTTGGTTCAGCGGAAAATGAGGGAGTGTGCAATGCGCAGCGTTGTGATCCGTCTGTGCGCCGTCGTCGCATTCGTGATTGCCGGGTTGAGCAGCGCCAGCGCCCAGCAATGGGTGCTCAACGGCGGCGCGTCGCACTTCTATATGCAGACGGCGAAGGCGGAATTGATTGTCGAGATCCATCAGTTTCCGGGTCTCGAAGGAACCATCAACGACCGCGGCGATGCCAACGTCAAAATCGATCTCACGTCGGTGTCCTCGGGCATCGACGTGCGCGACGTGCGCATGCGCTACTTGCTGTTCGAAACCTACAAGTTCCCGGTTGCGGAAGTGAATGCGCATCTGGACATGTCCCGGCTTCAGGACATCACCCGGCAGACCCGCGTGGTCTACCCACTGCACTTCACGCTGTCGCTGCACGGCCTGTCCAAGGAATTCGAAACGCTGGTCAACGTCACGCGGCTGAGCGATCACGCGGTTTCGGTTTCGACCGTTAAGCCGATTGTCGTCACCACCGAGGATTTTGCGCTGACCGCCGGCCTTGCCAAGCTGTCGGCGGCGATCAACGGCACGCCGATCGTGGCCGCTGCGAGCTTCACGTTCGATCTGCTGTTCGAGAGCGGCGACCGGATCTCCACCGTCGAGCAGGAGCAGCAAGCCTACGAAGCACGCAAGCAGCAGGAGGAGAAGCGGGCGATCAGCCCCGAGGAGTGCGAAACCCGCTTCAGCGTGATCTCGACGACCGGCGCGATCTATTTCAAGACCGCAAGCGCCGAACTGGACCATGCCAGCGACGCGCTGCTCGACAGCGTCGCCGACATCTCCAACCGCTGTCCGGCGGTCAAGATCGAGGTCAGCGGCCATACCGATTCGGTCGGAGACCCGCAGTACAACATGAGACTGTCGATTGCCCGCGCCACCTCGGTGGCGGATTTCCTGGTCCATCACGGCGTCCGCCCGGATCGGATAAACGCGCTCGGCTTCGGCGATACCCGGCCGGTCGCATCGAACGCGACCGAAGAGGGCCGTGCGCAAAACCGCCGGATCGTATTCCGGGTGGTGATGTAGCGAGGACCGCAATCGCCTGCGGCGGAGTCACGCCGCCGCAGCGGCACACATCACGCCGCCGCGGCTTTGCCCTTGGGCTGCACCGCGGCGGTGTAGTCGCTCATCAGCGTCTGGGTGATGCGGCCGGGGCTGAATTTCCAGTCGGCGATCTCGGACACCGCCGTGACTTCGGCCGCGGTGCCGGTGATGAAACACTCGGAGAAGCCGGCGAGCTCGTCAGGCATGATGCGGCGCTCGATCACCTCGATGCCGTGCCGGCGCGCGATGTCGATCGCGGTGGCGCGGGTGATGCCGGCCAGGAAGCAATCGGCGATCGGGGTGTGGATTTTGCCGTCCTTGATGAAGAAGATGTTGGCCCCGGTGCATTCGGCGACGCGGCCCTGCCAGTCGAGCATCATGGCGTCGGCGTAGCCACGCTGCTCGGCACGATGCTTGGAGATGGTGCAGATCATGTACAGGCCCGCCGCCTTGGCGAGGCACGGCGCGGTCTTGGGATCGGGCCGGCGATATTCGGCGAGGTCGAGCCGAATGCCTTTCAGCCGCTGCGCCGGGTCGAAATAGCTGGGCCATTCCCAGGTCGCGATGGCGAGGTGGATCTTGTTGCTCTGCGCCGAGACGCCGAGCGCCTCGGAGCCGCGCCAGGCGACCGGCCGCACATAGGCGTCCTTCTGACTGTTCTTTTCCAGAACCAGCCGTTTGGCGGTGTCGATCTCGGCGACCGAGTAGGGGATTTCGAAATCGAGCACCCGCGCCGACCGCTTGAGCCGCTCGCTGTGCTCGGTACCGCGAAAGATCTCGCCGCCATAGGCGCGTTCGCCCTCGAACACGCAGCTGGCGTAATGCAGGCCGTGCGTCAGCACGCTGATCTTGCATTCCGACGTGGCAATGAATGCGCCGTCGAACCAGATGACGTCGGATCGTTGGTCGAAGGGCACTGCCATGGCATTGCCTCCCTCGCGTTGTTCGGCCCGGTCGACGGTCGCGGCCTTTTTGCGTCGGGACCGGACTCCCGTTATGGTCTCAAGCGCTCCACAAGATCGCCCGATTGATGCCCCCACAAGCTTGTGCGGGGATCGCGGTCGCCATGCAATGTCACGCCCAAGTAGTCTAAGCTCACTCTTGGGTTACCAACGAAATCGAAATATGTCAATAGTACTGACATAAATGGCTGACATCAGCATCACTCCGGCCAGGAATCTCCGCAATGCCGGCGAGCCCACCGAGGCGCCGCAGGCTGAGCCCTACTGGGATCTCATCGAGCTTCTGTTCTTCGCTTACCGTGATTTTGTCGGCGATCCGGATGAGGTGTTGGCCAAGCTCGGTTTTGGCCGCGCCCACCACCGCGTTCTGCATTTCGTCAACCGCAATCCCGGCATGAAGGTTGCCGATCTGCTCGACATCCTCAAGATCACCAAGCAGTCGCTCGGCCGCGTGCTCAAGCAGCTCATCGACCAGGGCTACGTGGTCCAGCGCGAAGGCCAGAACGATCGCCGCCAGCGGCTCCTTTATGTGAGCCCGGCGGGCGAGGCGCTGGCCCTGCAGCTCGTCGGTCTGCAGACCGCGCGCATCGCCCGGGTCCTTGCCGAGCTCGGCCCCGGCGCGCGCGAGGCGGCGCGGCGCTTCCTCGCCGGCATGATCGATGCGCAGGATCGCGACGCCGTGCTGCGCTTCATCGCCAACGCCGACCAGGCGCAGCCGCGCGGCCGGGACCGCGGCTCATGACGGCGGCGATCACCCGTCCGGCCGACGATGCGCCGCATCTCCTCGTCGTCGATGACGATCGCCGCATCCGTGCGCTGCTGCTGCGCTATCTGCTCGCCGAAGGCTATCGCGTCTCGACCGCGGAAACCGCGCGTGAGGCGCGCACCAAGCTCGAGGGCCTGAGCTTCGACCTCCTGGTCCTCGACGTCATGATGCCGGGCGAGAATGGCTTCGATCTGGTGCGCGCCATCCGCACCAACTCGACGGTGCCGATCCTGATGCTGACCGCGCGCGACGAGAAGGAAAGCCGCATCATGGGGCTCGAAATCGGCGCCGATGATTATCTGGCGAAGCCCTTCGAGCCGCGCGAGCTGTCGCTGCGCATCGCCAATATTCTCAAGCGCGCCAAGCCGCCGGCGGTGGCGCCCGCGGAATCGGTGCGCTTCGGCCACTTCGTCTTTCACCTCGCCAGCGGCGATTTGCGGCGCGGCGAGGAGACGATCCGGCTTACCGACCGCGAGCGCGACATGCTCCGCGTGCTGACAATGAGCGTCGGCGAGACGGTGCCGCGCCAGGCGCTCGCCGGCAGCGGCGAAGCGGTCAGCGAGCGCACCGTCGACGTTCAGGTCAACCGGCTGCGCCGCAAGATCGAGCGCGATCCGGCGAATCCGCTGATCGTCCAGACGGTGCGCGGCGTCGGCTACCGGCTCGTGCCGGCGCTGTGAGCGGCGCCGGAGAGCCGCGTCATGAGGAGAGCGCCGCGAGGGCAAGCGCCACGAGGGGAAGCGCCATGAGGGAAAGCGCATGAGAGCGGCGCGATGACCACGTTCGACGACGGCATCGGCCGCTTGCGGCTCGCCGCCGGCCACGTCGTCACCGCCGCGGGCGCGGTGGCGCATGCCGCCGGCTATGTCACGGGGCCGTGGGACCGACTGGGTCGCTGGCTCAAATCGGTGATGCCGAAGGGGCTCTACGCTCGCGCGCTGCTGATCGTCATCATCCCGATGGTGGTGCTGCAATCGGTCGTCGCCTTCATGTTTGTCGAGCGGCAGTCGAGCCTGGTCAACTACTACCTGTCGTCGGCGGTGACGCAGGACATTGCCACGCTGATCGATGTCTACAAGTCCAATCCGCAGGGCGCCGCGGCGCTGCGCCGCATCGCCCAGGACCGTCTCGGCCTGGTGGTCGATTTTCTGCCCGGCACGGACCTGCCGCCGCCGGGCCCGAAGCCGTTCTTCTCGCAGCTCGACGAAGCGCTGTCCGACCAGATCCGCAAGCAGATTGCGCTGCCGTTCTGGATCGACACGGTCGGCCGTTCCTCGATCGTCGAGGTCCGCATCAAGCTCGACGACACGGTCATGCGGGTGTTCGCGCCGCGCGCCGATGCCTACAACGCCAATTCGTGGATCTTCCTGTCCTGGATGGTGGTGACGTCGCTCATCGTGCTCACCGTCGCCATCGTGTTCCTGCGCAACCAGATCCGGCCGATCGTGCGCCTTGCCGACGCCGCCGAGGCGTTCGGCAAGGGCCGCGAGGCGCCGAATTTCCGCCCGCGCGGCGCGCGCGAGGTCCGCCGCGCCGCGGCGGCGTTCCTGGAAATGAAGGCGCGCATCGAACGCGCCATGGAGCAGCGCACCACCATGCTGGCCGGTGTGTCGCACGACCTGCGTACGGTGCTGACGCGTTTCAAGCTCGAACTGGCTTTGCTCGGCGACGGTGCCGAAGTCGAGGCGATCAAGAAAGACGTCGACGAGATGGCGGCGATGCTGGAGGCCTATCTGGCATTCGCGCGCGGCGATACCGGCGAGCAGTCGGCGCCGACCGACATCGCCGACCTGCTCGACGAGCTTCGGCTCGATACCGAACGCCACGGCCATCGCGCCAGCGTGGCGTTCCACGGCCCGCCCGCGGTGACGGTGCGGCCGGCGGCGTTCAAGCGCTGCCTCGCCAATCTCGTCTCCAACGCCGCGCGCTTCGCCTCGACGGTATCGATCACCGGCCATCGGGATCATCGCTGGCTCACGGTGACGGTGGACGACGACGGACCGGGCATCCCGCCGCAGCTGCGCGAGGATGTGTTCAAGCCGTTCCTGCGCCTCGACGACGCCCGCAATCAGGACCAAGGCGGCGCCGGGCTCGGTCTTGCCATCGCGCGCGATATTGCGCGCTCCCATGGCGGCGACATCACGCTCGGCAACAGCCCGCTCGGCGGCTTGCGCGCCACCGTGAAGGTGCCGGTCTAGGGCATCGACCCGATCAATCGCCGTTGATGCGCGGCGTGCGGCCGACGCCGGCTTTGGTTGTCCCGGCATCCATTCACTGATGGACCGCCGCGAGGTCGGTGGGCCGCACGAACACAAAACGGGACGAGGCATGAAAATCCGTGTTGGCGTCGGCATCTTGACCGATCAGCAGTAGCCCGGCGCCGCCATTGCCCACCACAAAAATATCGGACTCGCCGTCCGGCATCCGGATCGGTTCCATTGCGACGTTGAGAAACTCGCCGATCGGCTGGTCAAAATATTGCAGCCGAAGCTGCGGGCCGACTTCCGCGGCGGCGAGCGCAAATCCGAGCTTTCGCGCACGCGAATAGATGTCTTTGAGCGGGGCAGTGTCGGTCTTGATGCCGAGCGCGGAGACCGCGACGGCGACGAGGTCCAACCTGGTATTCGCGGTGCTGACAGCGAATTGCGGGCCAATAAATATTCGCTCGGCGGCGTCGCCGAGACTGCAATCGGCAGCATCCAGTGCCCGATAGAGCGCCCATTTGCCTGCAACGGCACCCACGTTGATCGTCTTCCATACCCCGGCACTGGCGGCGGATTGGATTATCGCCGGCGGCGCAACAGTCGAGGGCGATTCCGTCAGTGTCGGATGCTTGGGCAGCGTGTCTCGTGCCGAGCATTGAGCGCCGGCTTGTTTGGCGAAAAGAACAGTGCTCGAGGCGCATAGCATCACAACAACACAGGCGCGGCTGCGCTGCCTCATTTCGCCCTCTCGTTTCCGACATCCCGCACAATGTTGAGCAGTCGCTTCGGAGGTCGCGGCCGCACGCGGCGGGTCACCTATAGTCGGCGCAGGGCTTGGGGGCTTGGACGAGAGCGAACACCTCATGGGATGGGAGCGAAATCGGTTTGGTTTTTTATCCCGGCGCTGCTGCGATATGCCAACGGTCGCCGGCGGAACACGGGCCTGACGCGAAAATTGCAGGCGCTGCCATCCCGTATCATTGGTTTAGGAATGGCGGAGCCGGCGGGCTGTTCTCGCGCGGTTTGCGTGTTTTTGGCGGAACTTTCTGTTTCAACCGGCTCGCAGGAACAATGTATTTTCGCGCACGTTTTCCATGAGCGGGAGGAAACATCCAGAGGAGTTCTCCATGAACAAGTTCGCCCTCGCGGCCGCTACCGGAACCTTATTGCTGGGATCCGTGACATTTGGGCTCGCGGAAGACCAAGGTCGAGCGCCGGGCGCTTCGGGTATCTCTCCTGGACATGAGATGCAGGAACACGGCAGCAGGCTCGGACAGCCAGGGGCGTCGGGCTACGCTCCGGGGCATCAGGATCAGGATGACACCGGACTAAAGCGCGACCGCGATCAGCTCATGGCCAGGGATAACGATCGCGACCGCGACGACATGAAGCTCAAGACGGATCGCGACGACAAGGTTCGCGGTCGGGACCGTGATCGCGATCGCGACGATCCGGGTTCCGCCCGCGATCGGGATGATCGCAAGCCCGACATGGACGACAAATAAGCCTGTGCCAAGAGAGAGTTCGTTGATCAGAGGCCCCGCGCGCTCGTGCGCGGGGCCTCTGATGTGGTCCATGCGGACGCAAAGATGCCGCCGCTGCGATCGCCGTCGGGAATTCTTTCGCCGCGGATCAATCGCGTCCAATCGGGCGCGCAAGGCTAAACACCGACCGGCGGGCGTGTTTGCCTTACGCCGTAATGGCAACGTCGGCCTGTTCTGCGGGCGCGGCCAGGCAAGGTGCGGGATCCGGCGAAGCATCGAGTTGCTGCTCGATTTGGCGGATGACGTGCCGTGAAAATGGCCCGAGATGCAGATAAAGAGCCGTCAGCAGAACGATGATCCGCGCCCATTGCGGATTGGTCGACGCACATTGAATGATGGTGCGCCGGAAAATGTCTTGTGCGGCCGGCAGCTTGGCCACGACCCGATGGACAACTTCCAGGCCGCCGAGTTTGCTCCTGGAATTGTTCGCCCGCACCTGCCGATTGGGGTTGGAGCTGCCGAGCAGACCCGCCAAGCGTTGCAGACGCCCGGCATAGGCAACCGGATCGTAGACTTTTTCCAGAACGCGCTTGTAGTCGGACAGGATCTCGCGCCGCGGCCGCAGCGTGTCGAAATTCAAACCCTGGGTGCATTGATCCATGCCGGCCGCAGGATCCATTAAGAGGTTCGGATGCAGGCGGCCCTCGCTCGCGAGCCGGCGCGTCAGCTGGGTGTTCGGCAAGGCGTAAAGCAGGCCGACCATGCAGACCGGGATGGCGGCCTCTTCGATCAGTTCGACGATGGCGTCGGCGACCGAGCCCTGCTCGCTGTCAAAGCCGACGATGAATCCCGCCGTCACGTAAAGCCCGGCCGCGTAAATCCGGCGGACGCTCTGGGCAATGTCGCGCCGGGTATTCTGCTTTTTCCGCATCGCGATCAGCGTGCCGACGTCGGGACTTTCGATTCCGACGAATACGCCGATGAAGTTGGCCGCGTTCAACAGCCTCAGCAGTTCCACATCGTCGGCCAAATTCAACGACGCCTCGGTCGTGAACTCGAACGGATAGTCGTGTTGTTGCAGCCAGGCCTTTAGCTCGGGCAGGAATGCCTTGACCGCCTTCTTGTTGCCGATGAGATTGTCGTCGACGAAGTCGATGTGACCGCGGTAACCGAGCTGATAAAGCGCGTCCAGTTCGTGCAGCATTTGGGCATTGGTCTTGGCGCGAGGCACCCGCCCGTAAAGCTCGATGATGTCGCAGAACTCGCAGGTGAATGGACAGCCGCGCGAGAATTGCACGCCGATGTAGAGGTAATGCTCCATTTTCAGGAGGTCGAAGCGAGGGATGGGGCTTTTCGTCACGTCGATCGTGAACTTTTCGGCCTCGAAGACTCCTTGCCTGTCGCCGGCCTGCCACGCCGCGATGAACGCGTCGATGATGCCCTCGGCTTCACCGAGCACCTGGAAATCCGCTTTGCTGTAGAGCTCGGGAACCGAAGTCACGCCCGGCCCGCCGACGACAACCGGTTTGCCCCGCGCCCGGCACAAGTCGATGATCTCGATGGTGTCGAAATATTGCGGCAGCATGCCGCCGGTCATGACGAGGTCGGCCCATTCCAGATCGTCGTCGGCCAGCACCTCGGTGTTGCGGTCGACCAGCCGGACGGTCCATGCCGTCGGCAGTAGCGCAGCGACGGTGATGAGGCCGAGAGGCGTCGTCGGGTAGCGGGCGTTGAAGAGTTCACAGGCCGCCGCAAAATTCCAAAATGTACCAGCCCCAAAGCGGGGATAGATCATGAGGACGTTGCAGGGATTCGATGACGGCATTCATCCTCGCGGCACAGCTCAGGCCGTGCCTGCTCGCCGACCGATGATCGGCAGATACCCACGGTTTGTCGGCAGACGCCCGCCTTATTCGAAAGGTCCCGACCGCGGTCGCTCAGTCACCATATTGATCTTCGGTGTGTCATGGAAGCTAATTGTCTGCGCGGCGGCCGGGGCCGCACCGGCCAGGGTTGCTTCGCGGTCACCTTCCAGGATGACCGGCCATGACGCCGCGATCTTGAAAAGGCGGCCGAATCTCGCCATCTGCGGGCTCAGAAACGCCCCGGGAAACCGCCATGACATTGCGCCGAACAGCAATCCGAAGCCCAGCCGCTCCAGGCCCAGCCCTTGCAAGGCCAGCCCTTCCAGGCCGATGTCGCCAAGCTTTTGCAGCTGATGGTGCACTCGGTCTACTCCGACAAGTCGGTGTTTCTGCGCGAACTGATCGCCAATGCGGCGGATGCCTGCGAGCGGCTGCGCTATGAGGCGATCGCCGAGCCGAAGCTGCTCGGCGACGACGACGTCAAGCCGCGCATCATGTTGACGCTCGACGCCGAGCAAAAGCGCCTCACCGTCGAGGATAACGGCATCGGCATGAGCCGCGACGAGATGGCCGAGGCGCTCGGCACCATCGCGCGCTCGGGCACCAAGGCGTTTGTCGATCGCCTCGAGGCCGACAAGGCCGACACCGGCGAGCAGACGGCGCTGATCGGCCGCTTCGGTGTCGGGTTTTATTCGGCCTTCATGGTGGCCGACCGGGTCGACGTGATTTCGCGCCGCGCCGGGACCGAAGCGGCGTGGCAGTGGTCTTCGGACGGCAAGGGCACGTTTTCGATTGTGCCGGCCGATCCCCTCCCTGACCCTGCCGCGCCGGCGGGGGAGGGAAGGGTGGCGGCGCCGGCGCGCGGCACCCGCGTCGTGCTGCATCTGATGGAGGATGCCAAATCCTACACCGAGCGGTTCACGGTCGAGCGCCTGGTCAAGGCGCAGTCGGGTCATGTGCCGGTGCCGATCGCCATCGTCGATAAAGCCGGCGTCGCGCCGGCGGAGATATCCGACGGCGCGGCACTGTGGGCCAAGCCGAAGTCGGAGATCACGCCCGCCGAGTACACCGATTTCTACCGCAGCCTTGCCGGCCAGTTCGACGAACCGGCGCTGACGCTGCACTACCGTGCCGAAGGCCGCCAGGATTACACCACGCTCTTGTTCGTTCCCGGCGCGCGGCCGTTCGACCTGTTCGACCCCGACCGCAAAGGACGCATCAAGCTCTACGTCAAGCGCGTTTTCATCACCGACGAGGCCGACATCCTGCCGCGCTACCTGCGTTTCGTGCGCGGCCTCATCGACAGCGCCGATCTGCCGCTCAACGTCTCGCGCGAAAAGATCCAGGAGAGCCCGCTGCTCGCCGCGATCAAGAAAGGCGCGACCAGCCGGGTCATCACCGAGCTCGAACGGCTCGCCGCCAAGGAGCCGGAAAGCTACCTGAAGATCTGGGACACCTTCGGCGCCGTCATCAAGGAAGGCATCTACGAGGATTTCGAGCGCCGCGATGCCTTGCTGGCGCTGGCGCGGTTCAAGACCACGGCGTCGTCCGGCGCTGCTGCCGATGCCGCGGCGGCCTCGTGGCGTAGCCTCAAAGACTATGTCGGCGCGCTCAAACCCAATCAAACGGCGATCTACTATGTGGCCGGCGACGATCTGGCGCGGCTCGCCTCGTCGCCGCATCTCGAAGGCTTCCGCGCCCGCGGCATCGAGGTTTTGCTGCTGCCCGACCCGGTTGACAGCTTCTGGGTGATGCCGGGCGTTGGCTTCGACGGCAAGCCGTTCAAATCGGTGACCCAGGGCGCGGCCGACCTCGCGCAAATTCCGCTGGTCGATGCCGGCCGGGAGCAGGCCGCGGATATCGCCGAATCGGTGAAGCAATTCCTTGTTTTCATGCAGTCGACTCTCGGCGAGAGCATCGAACAGGTGCGCGCTTCGGAGCGGCTGACCGACAGCGCGGTCTGTCTGGTGGCGCCCGATAGCGGCCCGGACCGGGGGCTCGAGCGTATTCTGGCCGGCGCCGGGCGTCTGACCACGGCTTCGAAGCCGATCCTCGAAGTCAACCCGCGGCACGCGATCGTGGTCGCGCTGTCAGGCCTCGGCGACGGCGAGCGGGCGTTCAAGGAGGATGCGGCGCACCTGCTGCTCGATGAGGCGCGGGTGCTCGACGGCGAGCGCCCGGCGGATGCGCGGTCGTTCTCAGACCGGCTCGGCCGCGTCCTCGAACGCGGCTTGCGCCAGCAATCCAATTGATGGAACGAACTTCGCTATTCCGCCGGCGTGACCGGCACCCGCCGCGCCGCGAGCTGCGGCGGAGTCTCGGCGCCGGATGAGCCGGCGGTCTCCACCGCGGGTTTGATCTCACCCTTGGCGCCGCGCAGCCGCACATAGACCTGAGTCCCGATCAGGATCGCGCACAGCGCGATGAACACCGCGCTGATCGGCCGCTCGACGAACACGCCGATGTCGCCGCGGGAGATCAGCATGGCGCGGCGGAAGTTCTCCTCGAAGCGCGGGCCAAGCACGAAGCCGAGCAGGATCGGCGCCGGATGGAAGCCGAGCCGCAGCAGGATGTAGCCGAACAGGCCGATGGCCACGACTTCGCCGACCTGGAAGAAGTCGTTATTGGCGGCATAGACGCCGATGCAGACGAAGAACATCGCGCTCGGGTAGAGATATTTGTACGGGATCGCCAGCATCTTCACCCAGATGCCGATCAGCGGCACGTTGAGCAGCACCAGCATGATGTTGCCGATCCAGAAGCTCGCGACCAGGCCCCAGAAGATGTCGGGGTGCTGCGAGATCAACTGCGGACCCGGCACGATGCCCTGGATCATCAGGGCGCCCAGCAGGAGCGCCATCACGGCGTCGCCCGGAATGCCGAGGCTCATGGTCGGAATGAAATCGCCCTGCACCGACGAGTGGGTCGCGGCTTCCGGACAGACCACGCCTTCGATCAGGCCGGTGCCGAACAGCTCGGGGTGTTTGGAGATTTTCTTTTCCGTCGCATAGGCGACGAAGGATGCAATGGTCGGTCCGGTGCCCGGAATGAGCGCGCACAGGCTGCCGATGATCGTGCCGCGCCACATCGGGAAGAACGACCGTTTGAGATCGGCCTTGGTCGGCCGCATGTCCTTGAAGGTGACATTGGTATATTTGGTGTTGATGGGCGCGACCTGATTGACGCTGGACATGAACTCGGCGATGCCGAACAGGCCGAGCGCCAGTGCGATCAACTCGATGCCGTCGTCGAGTTCGGTCATGCCGAACGTGTAGCGCTCCGAGCCGGTTTCGAGGTCGGTGCCGACCGAGCCGAGAAACAATCCGAGTACGGTCATTGCCACGCCCTTGATCGGCGAGCCGCGCGCGAGCGTGGAGCCGGCCAACAGGCCGAGCAGCATCAGCGAGCAGACCTCGGCAGGCCCGAACTGCAGCGCCGCCCTGACCAAGAGCGGCGACAGGAAGATCATTTCGGTGATGCCCCACGAGGCGCCGACGAAGGAGGCAAACACCGTGAGCCCGAGCGCAACGCCGCCGCGACCCTGCTTGGTCATCGGGAAGCCGTCGAGGCAGGTCACCGCATGCGGCGGGTGGCACGGCAGGTTGAGCAAGATCGAGCAGATCGCGCCGCCGTACTGCGCGCCGTACATGACGCCGCCCAGCATCAGGATGGCGGCGACCGGCTTCATGCCGAAGGTCAGCGGCAGCAGGATCGAGATGGTGGCGAGCGGACCCATGCCCGGCAGCACGCCGACCATGTTGCCGACCAGCACGCCGATGAAACAGAACATCAGATTGTGCGGTTCGAGCGCGACGCCGAAACCGTACCAAAGATCGGTGAGTGCGGTCGAGATCACGGAGCGCCCCTCCAGGTGAAGATCGGCATGGGGACCTGCAGGAAATAGGAGAACAGCGCGACGCCGAATATCGTGACGACCGTCGCGAGGACGAGCGTACCGAGCCACGTCTTGTTCTTGTCACCAAGCGCGGCGATGAAGACGCAGGCGAAAGTGCCGGGGAACATGCCGAAATAGCGGCCGAAGACGATGAAAGCCACCGGGCTCATGAGAATGCAGAACCAAGCCCACCATTGCGGATGTTCCGGCAGGATGCGTTGGTCGTCGCTGCCTTCCGCTGGCGCTAACGCCGCGGCGGCAATGGCGAGGCCGAGCAGCACCAGCAGCACGCCGAGGGCCGTCGGCAGGAATCCGGGTCCCATATGCATGAGGGTGCCGGCCCGGTAGGTCGCGCCCTTGAGCGCGATCCCCAAGCCCAGCAACACCATCAAGCCGCCCGCGTAAAAGTCGCGCTTGCGCACAAGCTCGCGGAGAAGGCTGGTGGAAGGCTGCACAATTTCCTCCCGGCCGACTTCGGGGCCGTTAATGTCCTCGCCCCAGTTTCCTTGGAACGAGCAACTACCGCAAAAGCCGCGATGTTCCGCAGCGACGCGGTGTCGCGGGCCTCTCGACACCCCCGTTGGGTCACGCGCGGTCATCGCGCGGGGGGAAGCCTGCATTCGGCAGGCGGTGAACGATATAGGTGACCGGCGACGCGTGCAACAGCCATGTCTTATTGCGACCCCATTCTTATTTGCCACCCCAAGTTTGCATTCCGGAGCCGTTGGATTGTTCGCGCTCGACCGAAACCCGAGCGGTCAGCGGCGCGAAAAGGTCCGGGCTATCGTTACCGGCATTGCCGATACGGCGGTCGACCGGCCAGAAAGTCATGGCTGCATCGGGATAAGGCTTGAGCATGGCCTTGAGCTCGGCGTCGGTTGCGCCGGCTTCGCCGAGCCAGGCGGCCCATTGGTCGGGTGCGAGCAGCACGGGCATGCGGCCGTGCAAAGCCCGAAGCAGCGCGTTCGACGCCGTGGTCACGATGGCAAAGGACCTGAGCGTGTCGCCGTCGGGCGTGCGCCAAGTGTCCCACAATCCGGCGAATGTCATCGGCCCGCGATTGCCGAGCGCTACGGCGAAAGGTTGTCTATCGGCATCGCGCCACTCGTAGTAGGCGTCGGCGATGACCAGGCAGCGGTGGCCGGCCTGCCAGGCGCCGCGGAATGCCGGACGGCTGTCGATGCCGTCGGCGCGGGCGTTGAAAGTCGAACGCGCGATCTTGATGGCTTTGGCCCGCGTCTGGGCCCATGGCGGAATGAGCCCCCAGCGCATCAGGGTCAGGGTGCGTTCGCCATTTCGCGAGACCACCACCGGCAACTTCGACGTCGGCGCCGCGTTCCAGCGCGGCCGGTAATCGCCGATCTCGTCCCAGTCGATCTTGAGGTCGAGTTTGATTTCGGAAACGTCGTCGGGAAGCTTGGCGCGGCCGCACATGGTCGACTCCTGACTTGGTTGACGCCCGACTGGTGACTCTGACTGGCGACGCGATCGATCAATGGAAGTCGCGGCTCTTGAGAATGCGCCACGAGCCTTCCTGATGGGTCGGGCACGCCGGCGCCGGCAGGAAAAGCTCGCCGTCGCGCAACCGCGGCAGTTCCGCGGAAAGATCGACGAAACTGTCCGCGACCACATGGATGACAAGGCCGGCGCGCTGCAGCCGGCCGCGCACGGCGAGAAACCGCGCCGTCATCACGGTGCGGCGGTTTTTCTCGAAAACCTTCGGCCAGACGATGATGTTGGCGATGTCGGTTTCGTCTTCCAGCGTCATGAAGATGACGCCCTTCGACGTGCCGGGCCGCTGGCGCACCAGGACGAGGCCGGCGACGGTCACCGTGGCATCCCCCTGCCTATCTCTTTCCCGCTTGCGGGGGAGGGCAGGGTGGGGGTCGCTGCGCAGTTCGGCGTTGCGGATGGCGCCGAGCGCGGCAAGGCGGTCGCGGAAGAAGCGCACCGGGTGCTCTTTGAGCGACAGGCCGGTCGCTACGTAATCCTCCACCACATGCTCGCACAGCGGCATGGCCGGCAGTGCCACGGCTGGTTCCGGAAACAGCTCGTCGCTCAAATGCGCCGCCAACAGCGGCAGCGGATCGGCGGCCTTTGCGGCGGCGGTGCGGCGTGTGGTGCTGATGCCGATCACGTCGAGCCGGCGTGCCGCCCATAATGCGGCGCGCCGGTCGAGGCCCAGGGAGCGAAACGCATCGGCTTGCGCCAGCCGCTCGATGGTGAAGCGCGAAACGCCGGCAATGGCCGCGAGCCGTTCGATCGAGGAAAAGCCGTTGCCGCGCGCCGCGATGAGCTTTTTCAATTCCTCTTCCGCGAGGCCGTGAACGAGGCGGAAGCCGAGGCGGACGGCATGACCCTCTCCGGAGGGCCGGGAGGCGGCTTCCAGCGTGCAATCCCACTCGCTGAAGTTGACGTCTGCGGCACGGACCTCGATGTCGTGCTGGCGCGCATCGCGCACGAGCTGCGCCGGCTGGTAAAAGCCCATCGGCTGGCTGTTGAGGATGGCGGCGCAGAACACGTCCGGATAGCGGCACTTGATCCAGGCCGAGGCGTAGACCAGCAGCGCGAAGCTTGCCGCGTGGCTTTCGGGAAAGCCGTATTCGCCGAAGCCTTCGATCTGGCCGAAACAATGTTCGGCGAAATCGCGGTCATAGCCGCGGGCGCTCATGCCGTTGATGAACTTGTCGCGGAACAGATGGACCGTACCGTTGTGGCGGAAGGTGGCCATGGCACGGCGCAGGCCATCGGCCTCGTCGGGGGTGAACTTTGCCGCGGTGATGGCGATCTGCATCGCCTGCTCCTGGAACAGCGGCACGCCCAGCGTTCGTTTGAGAACGTCCTTCAGTTCGTCGGCCAGCCCTTGGTCCGGCGCCGGCGAGGGGTAGTGCTCCGGGTCGATGCCGTCGCGCCGGCGCAGATAAGGATGCACCATGTCGCCCTGGATCGGCCCCGGCCGCACGATCGCGACCTCGATGACCAGATCGTAGAAGCATTGCGGCTTCAGCCGCGGCAGCATCGACATCTGCGCGCGGCTCTCGACCTGGAACACGCCGACCGAGTCGGCGCGCGACAGCATGGCGTAGACGGCGGCGTCGTCCTGCGGCAGCGTGGCGAGCGCATAATCCTTGCCGTAATGCGTCCTCAGAAGATCGAGGCCGCGGCGCAGGCAGCTCAGCATGCCGAGCGCCAGCACGTCGACCTTCATCAGCTTCAGCGTGTCGATGTCGTCCTTGTCCCACTCGATGAAGGTGCGCTCGTCCATGGCGGCATTGCCAATCGGCACCGTCTCGTCGAGCGGCCCGCGGGTGAGCACGAAGCCGCCGACATGCTGCGACAGGTGCCGGGGAAAACCGATCAGATCGTCGGCGAGCGCGACCGCCTGCCGGATCGCCGGATTCTCCGGATCGAGGCCGGTCTGGCGGATGTGATCGTCCGGCAGGCCGTCGCCAGTGCCCCACACCGTCTTGGCCAGCGCCGCGGTGACATCCTCGGTCAGGCCCAAAACCTTGCCGACTTCGCGAATGGCGCGGCGCGCGCGGTAGTGCACCACGGTGGCGCAGATCGCCGCGCGGTGGCGGCCGTAACGCCGGTAGATGTACTGGATGACCTCTTCGCGCCGCTCGTGCTCGAAATCGACGTCGATATCGGGCGGCTCGCCGCGGTTCTCGGAAATGAAGCGGGCGAACAGGAGGTTGCTCTTGTCCGGGTTCACCGCGGTGATGCCGAGACAAAAGCACACGGCGCTGTTGGCCGCCGAGCCGCGGCCCTGGCAGAGGATTTCCTTGTCCTGCCGCCGGGCGAAGGCGACGAGATCGTGAACGGTGAGGAAATAGCGCGCGTAATCGAGCTTGGCGATCAGCGTCAGCTCGTCATGCAGCCGCTTTTCCACGTCGGCCGGGATGCCTTGCGGATAGCACTCCCGCGCCCCCGCCCAGGTGAGATCCTCCAGATGCGCCTGCGCGGTCTTGCCTTCCGGCACCGGCTCGTCGGGGTATTCGTATTTCAGCTCGGCGAGCGAGAAGCGGCAGGCGTTGGCGATCTTGACGGTGCGGGCGATGGCGTCGGGACAGTTTTGGAACAGCCGCGCCATTTCCGCTGGCGTTTTGAGATGACGTTCGGCATTAACGGCGAGCCTTAACCCCGCTTGGGCAAGCGTGCATTTCTCGCGCACGCAGGTCAGTACGTCGGCCAGCGGCCGCCGCTCCGGGGCGTGATAGAGAACGTCGTTGACGGCGACCAGCGGTGCGCCGAGGCGCTCGCCGAGTTCGGCCAACCGACCAAGGCGGCGCGGCTCATCGCCGCGATGATAATGCGCGCCGGCCAGAAAGGTGCGGCCGGGCGCGGCGCCGGCCAGGGCGGAGAGGCGGTCGGTGAAGACAGATGCGTTTCCCGGATGCGGTGCAGCGCGAAGTGGTGCGCTGCGCCCGGGAAACTCTTTTGGCGGGAACGCGATCAGCATCTGGCCTTCGCTCGCGCTCAGAATCTGCTCGAAGGTGAGGCTGCATTCGCCTTTCTTGGCCGCCAGATTGCCCGCGGTGATGAGGCGGCAGAGCCGGCCGTAAGCCGGGCGGTCGGTCGGATAGGCCAAAACCTCGAAACCATCGATGGTCACCAGCCGGGTGCCGACGAGCAGTTTTATGTGTCGCCTTTTGGCTTCGTCATAAGCGCGCACCACGCCGGCAAAAGAGTTGCGGTCGGCGATGCCGATGGCGGCGAGGCCAAGGTCGTCGGCTGTCGCCACCATCTCCTGCGGATGCGAAGCGCCGCGCAGGAAGGAAAAGTTCGTGGTCACACCAAGTTCGGCATAGGCGTTCATCTCACCCTCCCCTGCAGGGGGAGGGTCGACGTCGAGCGAACGAAGTGAGCGAAGGCGGCGGGGTGGGTCGGGTTCGCAGGCGCATGGCTCCACCCCGGCTTCGCTTCGCTTGCCGACCCTCCTCCTGCAGGGGAGGGTGAAGACGATTCGCTAACTGCTTGACGCATTTCAGCCTCGCACCTCACGCAAACAGGCCATGCACGAACCAGCACGCGGTCGCGGTCTCGCGGCCATAGAGGCCTTGGCGAAACAGCCAGAAGCGGCGGCCGCCTGAATCCTCGACGAGGTAATAGTCGCGCGTCAGGCCCCCTTCCTTGTTCTCCTCCGCCTGCGGGGAAGGGTACGGCGGGGGTTGCCGCCACCATTCGGCGCCGATGCGTTCCGGGCCCTGCGCGCCGGTGACGTCGTAGGTCACGCCGCGCCAGGTGAAGCGCCGCGGCGGGCCGTCGGGGACGAGCGCGGTGACCTCGGTCGGCTCGGCATGAGGCAACAGCAGGACCGGGCGCGGTTGTCGCTCCGGCTCGGTGACTGTCTCGGTGACTGTCATCGCCGCCGCTTGCGGCGGATGGTGAGGCGGCAGGCTGCCATCGACCGGCGGCAAAACCTCGGCGCGTTCGGGGAGATGACTGGCTATCGCCGCGAAGCGGCGCACGCTGGCCGGGCCGAGACGCTGGCGCAGCGCATCGATCAAACCGGCGCACCGCTCGGTGCGGTCGCTGTTCCCCCACCCCGACGCTTCCTCGCAAGCCGGGGAGGCGGGATGGGAGGGGGCGGCAAACTCCGTCTGCCGCGCCGGCATCGGCTCGGCGAGCGTGACGGCAAGGCCGATCGCCTCGAAGCCGAAGCCGGCCTCGTCCATCGCCGCCAGCGCCTCGAGCTTCAGCGCGATCAGCCGCGCCACGTGCGCCACGCTGCGCGTCGGCAGCGTGAGCCCGATATCGATGGCTTCGACCGCGCCGTCGACGCGGTAGAGCGAAAGCCGCAAGCGCCGCGCCCCGACATCGTCGCGGGTCAGCACGTGGGTCAGCGTCTGCATCAGGCGGCCGGCCTGCGCGACGACTGCGTCCTGGCTCAGGATCGGTTCGAGCAGATAACGCAGGCTGTGATAGACCGGCGGCGCGACGATGGGGACGAGCGGCTCGTCGACGCGGCCGAGCGCTTGATCGACCCGGCGCAGGAGTTCGGCCGGAAAACGCGCGGCAAATGGCGCACGCGGCTGGTCCAACAACCCGCCGACGGTTTTGAAACCGAGCCGGCGCAGGACGCCGCGAGTTTCCGGCGTCAGCCGCAACGCTTCGATGGGAAGCGGCGCCAGCGCTTTGGCCTCGTCGCCCGCAGGCAGGATGCTCAAGCGCGCCGGCTGAAAGCGCGACAGCGCCCAGGCGGCGCCTGGCGTTGAAGCCACCGCCAGCCGCGCCGGCAGCCTGAAATCTTCAAGCCGGCCAACAAGATCGGCGAGCAAATTCGCCTCGCCGCCGAACAGGTGCGCGGCGCCTTCGATGTCGAGGAAAAAACCGTCGGCGCCGTTGGCCTCGTTCCATGGTGAGGCGGTCGGCGTGTAGCGCGTCGCCCACAAGGCGAGGCGCCGCAGCGCGGCATCGTCGGCGCCGGGATCGATGGCGCGCACCTGTAAAAGTCCGGCTTTGGCCCGCGCGTCGGCCAGGGGTTCGCCAAGCGCAAGCCCTGCGGCCTCGGCGGCCTCGTTCAAGGCCGCGATGCGCGGTCCGCCGCCGGCGGCAACCGTCAGGACGAACGGCCGATCAGGCGCGATTGGATTCTGCGGCGGACTTTTCGTTGTTCTGGTTTGTGCCGCGAGCGCGCGCAGGATCGGCCAGCGCGGCAGCCAGACTGAAACGATGCGCGACATGATCGTACTCCACGGTCCATTCGCCGGTTCGGCCGTTGCGGCAGCGCTCGAGCAACAGATGCCAGCGCGCATGCGCGATCAGGCCGAAGCGGTCGCGTGCCGCCGGCGCCGGCGCGATGCGCCAGCGCGTCGCCGCCGCGCTCGATTCCAGGCTCCCCGCCGGCCGCAGCAGCAAGAGCGGCAGGCCGGCCTCCACGGCGGCGAGTTGCAGCCGCTGGCTCAGTCGCAGATCGAGCTTGTCGATGAGGCCCACGACGGCGGCCGGCGCTTGCGATCGCAGGGCCTCCTCCATGGCCCACAGGGTTTCCTTGCGGCTTGCGGTCTCGACCAGGATCAGGCGGGCCGGATCGAGACCCAGCGCGCGCAGCCCATGGCCATAACAGCGCGCCGGCGGCCCGTAGTGGCGCAGCCCATAGGGCGGGATGACAAGCAAGACCGGGGAAGAGGAAGACAGGCGCGCCAAAATCGCAGCGATGAAGCCAAGCGCGGCCGGCACAGTGTTTCGAGAGAGCTTGCCTTGAGACAAATTGCCTTGAGATATGGCGCCTGCCGCTTCGGGCACGACTTCATGCAGGGCGCCGCAGGTCAAACCGCCTTCGGGCAGGTAAGAATCAATGGCGGCAAGGCCGAAGGGCAGGGTTTGCCGGACACCCGCCACGCCGCCGGGGAGCAGCCGGCGCAGCTCTTCCATGACGGCGGCGCGGTTACGAGGCCAAGCGTGGTTACGCGGCCAAGAGTGGTTACAAGGCAAGGGAATGACCGTCGCGGCGGCAGGGGGAATCGCAAGCGAGGCGGCGGACGGGTTCATGGCTTGTGCAAGGCTCGGGGATATTCGCTGTATGTTCTGCAGTCGGGACATTAGAACAAACGAGGAACATTGCCAAGGCTGGATTTAATCAGCGGCAATTCGCTCAAGCCATCAATGCGTTGCCGGAAGAGGCGGATTAAAATGCCGGTCAACCCGCCTGCGCGCGTCCGGATACGCGGGCCGGAGAATGGGCCGGGAAAGATTTATGGGCGACCGGTGTTGGTCTCTTGCCGGCGCTGTCTTTTGCCGTCGTGGCCGCCGGCGCAACGGGGACCTCACTGTGCGCGACGCCCTTATCCGGAGACTCTTGTTTGCGGCTGCCGCTCTCGCGGCGGCGATGTGTTGCGGCGGTGAATCCAGCCACGCCGCCGGCTGGCGCCATGAGCCATGGTGCGCGGTCATCGAGTACGACGACGTCACCTGGGATTGCAGCTATCGCACGTTCGATGCCTGCTACCAGAATGTGATCGCCGGCAACAAAGGTTCCTGCAACCCAAATCCCGACGGGCCGGACCCGCAAACGGCCTTTCCCAAGCCGCAAAAACGGCACGCGCGCCCCGCTAAAGCGCAATCGTTTCAGACTGAATCGATTGACGCTCCAGCATTTTGATTGAGCATGATCTTTTCGGAAAACCGGGTCCACTTTTCCGGATCATGCTCCAACGGCGCCAGCGGCGCCGCCCTTGCTGGCGCACAGGTGATGGCGCATATCTCTGCCGATTTCGCCGACCGCATGCCAAGCGCGCGAGCAATCGCGCGCGCCAAAGAGGTGCATCATGCCGGAAGCCGACAAGGAAGGTGAACGCTACGCGCTCGACCGGCCGCAGCAGACACCGGGCTTTTTTCTCAAGGGCGCCCATCAGCTCGACTGGGGCATGAAGAACCGCATGGCGCGGGTTTTTGACCCGACGTCGGGCCGCACCGTGATGCTCGCCGTCGACCACGGCTATTTCCAGGGCCCGACCACCGGCCTCGAGCGCATCGACCTGTCCATCGTGCCGCTGCTGCCGTCCTGCGACGCGCTGTTCTGCACGCGCGGCATTTTGCGCTCGGTCATCCCGGCGGAATGCGGCAAGCCAATGGTGCTGCGGGCGAGCGGCGGCCCCAGCATCCTGCGCGAGGAACTCTCCGACGAACAGATCGCCATGGACATGGACGACGCCATGCGGTTGAACGCCGCCGGCGTCGGCATCCAGGTGTTCATCGGCGGCGAGCACGAGACCCGCTCCGTGCACAACATGACCAAGCTCGTCGACGCCGGCTTGCGCATCGGCATTCCGGTGATGGGCATCACCGCGGTCGGCAAGACCATGGTGCGCGACGCCAAATATTTCCGGCTCGCCTGCCGCATCATCGCCGAGCTCGGCGCCCAATACGTCAAGACCTATTACGTCGACGACGATTTCGAGACCGTCACCGCCTCGTGCCCGGTGCCGATCGTCATGGCCGGTGGCAAGAAGCTGCCCGAGCTCGAGGCGCTGACCATGGCGTACAACGCCGTGCAGCAGGGCGCCGCCGGCGTCGATATGGGCCGCAACATTTTCCAGTCCGACGCGCCGGCCGCGATGATCGCCGCGGTCGGCGCGGTGGTGCACAAGAATATGAAGCCGAAGGAAGCGTACGACCTTTTCAACACGCTGAAGCGGCGCGCGGCGACTGCCGGTGAAGTTGTGCGCATAGCGAATAGTGAATAGAGAATCGAGTTCATCCTTCACTCGCCACTCGCCTCATCGATAATAATCGACGGTCAAAATATTCCTGTCGAGGGGAACGCCGGTCAGCCGGCTTTTCAGCGCTGCATCCTCATCGCGGCCGGCGCCGATGGTCGCGACTTTGCTCCGTCCCGCCGTGATGCCGGCCAGCAGGCTGTTGAAGCGCCGCATTGCTACTTGGTCGGCGGAATTATTGCTGTGTCCGGTAATGACAAAGATCGAATCGTAATGTTGCTCGGGAGCGAGGCAGTTCCTCACGCCGAAGAAATAACCGACGCAGCGATCAGCGCCGCCGGCTTTCGCCAGAAGCCACGGAACAACCGGATCGGTCGAGGCGACCAGGACGCGGTCCTTGCCGTTGTCGGCAATGAAATCCAAAATGCTCTGATACGGAATGACCGCATTGCGCTTGAAGGGATGGGCGCCAAAATCGACGTTGGCTATGGCCGAGACGGATGTGGCCAGGACCAGCGTCGCGAGAGCCAGGGTGGATCCGGTACGGCCGTGTTGGATCTGCCGGTCGAAAAACAAGGTGAGCAGCACGGCGACCATCGGCGCGAGATAGAGGAACGCGCGCGGCTCGGCGAGGCCCGCCAGCGCCGCCACCGCGCTCGCGCCCAGGATGAGCAGCAGCAAATGAGCAGGCTTGGCGGGTTGTGCGCGGTCGATTTCCGAGCATGCTGCCACGGTGAACACAATGAGCGCGGGAACGACCAGCCAGGCCTGGCCTACCCCAAGCGCGGAGCCGCCGAAGAATCCGAGCGTGTCGATCATGACCGCCGGGACGGCACGGATGCGGAGAAACGACTTTACATGGGCGAGGTGTTCGGACAGCAACAGATAGGCTGAATAAATCCCGAGGCTGCCGCCGACGCCGGCCAGCAGCCAAAATGGCAAATCGAACGACCAGCGAAACCGGCGTTGCAGGCCGTATCGATACAGCATGAAAGGTGGAACGACGAGCGCGGTCATGAGAATGGTCGAGCCGGCGAGTTCCAGCACAAACCCCGACCAGAGCTGTGCGGCGCCATTGCCGGCCAGATAAAGCGTGACGAACAGCGCAATCAACAGGGCAAACAGCGGATACCAGCGCAGCGCGTCGCCTTGGCCGATGGCGAGCGGTGTGAGCCCAAATAGCAGCACCGCAATCAACCGGGTCGGCAGCGACCCGGCTGGCCGGTGACGTTGCGCGATCCAGCTCAAAGCGAGAAGTTGGAACAGCACGAGCGCCAGCGCGGTCATCGCCAAGCTGCACAGCCGCATCCCGGCCTCGGTCAGGCCAAGATGGCGCAGCCCGTAAAAGAACATCTCGCTGTCTCTGGGAAACACCTCAAAGACCGATCGCATCTCGGTCTGTTTGAGCGTGTAAACTTCGTCATCGAACGGGAAACGCCACACCCGCCCGGCGGCAATACTGGCGCAGAAAAACAGCAGCAGACTCGAGGCCAGATCGAGCGCGTGCGCCCGCGCACAAACCAGGTAGTTCGAGGCGTCCTGGAGCGCAGGTTTGAAATGCGGCTCGTCTTCTATCGCTGGATGCGCCATCGTCGGGGCTTCCGCTCGCCGAGGCGAGTATGTCGAGAACAGACGGCGTGGACAACGATGGCGTAACGTCATGGCGCTCCATGGCGCTTCATGGCGCTGCCCAGGCGAACATGTCTCGGCCGTGTCCCTGCCGGCGGCGGCCGGCCTGATCGCGCGTTGGCGCGGACTTACTCCACGCTCACCCCGCTTGCCTTGATCGGCTCGGCCCATTTGGCGATCTCGCTCTTGACCAGATCGCCCAGATGCTGCGGCGTCGCGTCCTGATCGGGAACGATTTCGGCGCCGAGACCGGTCAAGCGGTCGTGGACCGCCGGCGTATGCATCGCCGCGAGCGCCGCGTCGTGCAGCTTCTGGACGATCGGCTGTGGCGTGTTCTTCGGCAGGAAGATCGCGTTCCACGTATAGGCGATGAGGTTGGGCGTGCCCTGCTCGGCCGCGGTCGGCACGTTGGGCAGTGCCGGCGAGCGCTTGCTGTCGAAGATCGCCAGGCCCTTGACCGTGCCGCTGTCGATCGGCGGCTTGGCGGTGGTGATGATATCGCACACATAATCGATACGGCCGCCCTCCAGGTCCTGCAGCGCCGGCCCGGTGCCGCGATACGGCACATGGGTGATGTTGACGCCGATGACATAGTTCAACAGCACGCAGCCGAGATGCGTCGCCGAGCCGGCGCCGGCCGAGCCGAACTGCATCTTGGCCTGGTTTTGCCTGGCATAGGCGACGAATTCCTTGAAATCATTGACCGGCAGATCCTTCCGCGTCTCCAGCACGATCGGGACATTGGCGATCAGGATGACGGGCGTGAAATCAGTCACCGAATTGTACAGCGGGCTCTTGTAGAGCGTCTGGCCCTGGGCGTGGGTGCCGACGGTGCCGAGCACGAACTGATAGCCGTCGGGGCTGGCATTGGCGACGCGCGCCGCGCCGGTCATGCCGCCGGCGCCGCCGACATTTTCGACCACGACCTGCTGGCCCAGGATTTCGCTCATGCGCCCCGCCATGACGCGGCCGAGAATGTCGGTCGGGCCGCCGGCGGCGAACGGGATGATCATGGTCATCGGCCGGCTCGGAAAGTCTTGTGCATTTGCCGGCAAGGCAAATGACATCGTCGCGGCAAGCGCCGCGAGCACTCGCATTTTCATGGCGTTTCCTCTGTTGCCGCAGGGCTCAACGGCCTGCGGTCAATCTTAGTTCCGATCCAACGCGCGACGCGCGAGGCCGATGACTAGCCGAGCTCTGTGATCACCTCCGGGAATTGATGCAGCCGCTCGCCCGGGCCGGCGGACCCGATCAGCCAGTTGTCGCAGAACCACGACAGCATGCCGCCGCGAAAGTAAGTCGGGTGCACGACGATGTTCATGTCGACTTCGATGTTCATCGGCTCGTCGTTGCGAATGAGCGGCCGCTCGACCAGGTCGTAGCCCTGGCCGTGGCAATGTAATCGCTTCTCTTCCGGCCGGCCGTTCTTGCGCATGAAGTCGTTGTAGGCGGCGAACACGTCCTTGCAGGGCGCGCCGGGCTTGAGCAGGCCGAGGTTGAATTGGCGCGCTTCCAGCGCGAAGGCGTATTCGTCCTTCATCTCCTGCGACGCACGCCCGACCACGCAGGTGCGGCCCAGCTCGGTATACATGCCGCCGGGGCCGGCATCCTCGACCAGCAGCGCGACCGCGTCGCCTTGCTGGATGACGCGGTTCTGATAGTGCCGGGCGGCGAATTGCGCCGGCTTGCCCGGCGGCATCGAGGCGCACAGATAGATGCCGTGCTCGCTGCCGTGGCGCTGGCTGTAGCACTGGGCGATGGCGGCGACGTCGCGGTCGCGCATGCCCGGCTCGACCGCGGCGAAGGCGGCGCGCATGGCGCCGTCCTGCATGGTCGCGGCGCGCCGCACCAGGTCCTGCTCCTCGGCACTTTTGATCACCTTGATGCGGTCGACCAGATCCGAGGCATCGACGAACTTGGTGTTCGAGAAGCGCCCCTTCTGCATATAGTCGACCATGGCGAACGACATCTGATAGGTGCCGACCAGGCCGATGGTGCCGCCCGCATAGGGCGCCAGCGCCTTGGCCGCCAGCTCGGGATCGTAGGGCGCCGTGTAATAGCAGGACGAATAGCTCGGCGTGGTGAACCACTGCTTGACGCCGCGCCGCACCCCGTCGCTCTTGCCGTCGAGATCGTTGACGCCGCCGAACGGGCCCTGGCTCACCAGCGTCATCAGGTCATCGCGCGGAAACACCACGGTGAGCGGATAGCCGTTGGTGGCCGGCAGATCGGTGAAATATTTGACGTAGCCGCCCATCTGGTCGCTGTTGTTCTGCATCAACAGCACGTCGACCTTGTCGCGCTCCATGGCGGCGCGTACCGCGGCCCAGCGCCGTTCCAGTTCGGCGGTCGAGATCGGCGTCTGCAGGCGTTCGGAGAGCTGTTCCATTTTTTGCTCCTGGCGCCGTAGGGTGGGCGAGAAGGCCTGCCTGGGCGGATAGATTTTAAAGATGAGTTGTGCGATTTTGCCGGCGCAGTCAATCGCGAGACTCGATCGCGTGGGCCTTGCGCTCGCCTCCCGGTGCTCGACGGGCGGTCACCTCACATGCGCAATGCCGACGCGCCGATCAATGCGGGACCACGTTGACCATGCCGCCGAGATCGCCGGCGAGGAAGCATCGCATATTGGTCTCCACCGTCGGCAAGGCGTAGTCGATATAGACGTCGCAGAAGCCGCCCTGGTGGGTGGTGATGATGACGTTCGCCATGGCCCAGAACGGGTGACCGGTCGGCAGCGGCTCCTCATTGAACACGTCGAGCGCCGCGCCGGCAATGCGGCCGGCCTTGAGGGCGTCGACGAGCGCCGGCTCGTCGACCACGCCGCCGCGGGCGAGATTGACCAGGAAGCTTCCGGGCTTCATCGCCGCCAGCACTTTGGCGTCGACGCTGTTGCGGGTCTGTTCGGTCAGCGGCGTCAGCAGCACGAAGAAATCGAATTCGCCGACGACCTCGGCAAGCGCGTCGCGGCCGTGCATGCGGTCGAAGCCGGCGACCTGGCGCGGCGCCGAACTGATGCCGACGGTGCGCATGCCGAAGGCCTTGCATTTCGGCGCCAGCTCCTCGGCGATGGCGCCGACGCCGAAAATGCCGACGGTCTTGTGGTGCAGGAGGCGGGCCGGAAAGCGCGCCCATTCCCGGTTGTCCTGGGCGCGTACCGCGCGCGGCAGGTCGCGGGCGAGCGCCAGCATGCTGCCGAGCGCGGCTTCGGAGACCGGCGGGCCATGAATGCCGTGGATGTTGGTGACGATCACGTCCTTGCGCAAAACCGGCCGGTCGATGAGGTTGTCGACGCCGGTGCCGAGCGCCTGGACCCATTTCAGGTTGGTGGCGGCTTTGAGCACGTCGTCGGTCAGCCGCGGCGCGAAGGTCAGCAGGATGTCGGCGGCCTCGATATGGGGCCCGACCTTGGAATGGTGGTCGACGAGGCTGACGCCGAGCTGCGGAAATTTCGCCTTGAGACGGTCGCGATATTGTTGGTTGAGCTCCGGCGTCAGCGTCAGGAGGATCAGGAGATTGGTCATGCGCGGTTTACCGGCGCCGCATTGGCGGCGTCACGAAGGAATTGCGGAACGGCGTTATATCGCCTTGGGCGAAGCGCCGCCAAGGTGTCGCGCAACGGGGCAACCTCGGCTAAGGTGGGGCGGGTTGGCGGAATGGGGCGGCCAATGAGGAGTACACGATGCCTATCGATCTCGCCGCGGTGAATTGGCTGTATGTCGCGATCTTGTCGGGGATTGCGTTCGTCGCAGCTTTGCTGGGAAGTCTCATTGCCTTTCGCAATCGCTTCGCCGGAGCCATCCTCGCCGGGATTCTGTTCGGCGTGGGGTTCGTGGCGTGGAATTACTACCCGCATAACTTCGGCCTGCCGATCCTCAAGACCACCGAATCGGACAACGCCGTCGTTGCGCCTTCGCCGACCAGTTCGCCTACCACTTCGCCCATGAGTTCGCCGCCGAGCGGCGGCTAGTTGACCTTTCCGCCGGTCGCGTTATCCGTAAGTCTCGTCTGCCGGGGAAAACGGAGGGGTTATGAACAAGGTCTATGCGGATGCTCACGCCGCGTTGGCCGGGTTGCTCAAGGATGGCATGACCATCATGGCCGGTGGTTTCGGCCTGTGCGGCATTCCCGAAACCTTGATCTTCGCCATTCGCGATTCCGGGGTGAAGAACCTGACCGTGGTCTCCAACAATTGCGGGACCGACGGCACCGGTCTGGGCGTGCTGCTCGATACCCGGCAGATCAAGAAGATGATCTCCTCCTATGTGGGGGAGAACAAGACCTTCATGCAGCAGTTTCTCGCCAACGAATTGGAGATCGAGTTCAACCCGCAGGGCACGCTGGCCGAGCGCATCCGCGCCGGCGGCGCCGGCATTCCGGCGTTTTTCACCAAGACCGGGGTCGGCACCAAGATCTCGGAAGGCAAGGATATCCGCGAATTCGACGGCGTGCGTTACGTCATGGAGCGCGGCCTGGTCGCCGACTTGTCGATCATCCACGCCTACCGCGGCGATACCGAGGGCAACCTCCTCTACCGCAAGACCGCGCGCAACTTCAATCCGCCGATGGCGACCGCCGGAAAGGTCACCGTCGCCGAGGTCGAGCACCTGGTACAGCCCGGCGACATCAACCCCGATCACATCATCACGCCGGGCATTTACGTGCAGCGTATCATCCACGTGCCGAACGCCATCAAGCACATCGAGCAGCGCACCGTCCGCAAGCGGCAGGCCGCCGACGCGCCGGCCGGAACCGGAACGGAAATCTGACAGGAGTCGAAATCCAATGCCCTGGACCCGCGATCAAATGGCGGCCCGCGCCGCCGAGGAATTGCAAGACGGCTTCTACGTCAATCTCGGCATCGGCATCCCGACGCTGGTGTCGAATTACATCCCCGACGGCATGAACGTGCAGCTGCAATCGGAGAACGGCATGCTGGGCACCGGCCCGTTCCCGTTCGAAGGCGAGGAGGACTCCGACCTCATCAACGCCGGCAAGCAGACCGTCACCGAACTGCCGACCACCAGCTATTTCAATTCGGCGGATTCCTTCGCCATGATCCGCGGCGGCCATATCGATCTCGCCATCCTCGGCGCCATGCAGGTGGCGGAGAACGGCGACATCGCCAACTGGATGATCCCCGGCAAGCTCGTCAAAGGCATGGGCGGCGCCATGGACCTGGTCGGCGGCGTCAAGAAGGTCGTCGTCGTCATGGAGCATGCGGCCAAGGGCGAATCGAAGCTCCTGCACAAGTGCAACCTGCCGCTCACCGGTGCCGGCGTCGTCGACATGGTGATCACCGACCTCGGCGTCTTCACCATCGACCGCTCCGGCGGCGGGCTGACCCTCATCGAGCTGGCGCCCGACGTGACGGTCGACGACATCAAGGCGAAGACCGAGGCGAGCTTCAAGGTGGCGAATACGCTGAAGCATTAAGCGGTCGTTCAATCGCCGCTGACAACGATCCGGATCGCGTTCGCCGGGACGCCGCTCAGCTCGATGGTGAACGGCTGCGCCACCAGATTGAACTTCACGCTTTTGCGGATGCCGTCGCAGCCGGTCGCACCGCTGAAGGCGGTCGATTTCAACGTGTGGTCGTCCTGCACGACGTCGATCCAACCCTCCGACGACAACGTGATCTTGTAGCTGCCGGCGTGCGGCGGCGCCGGCGCCTGGATGAAGCCGGCGAATGAATCCGGCGCTTTCGGCGCGCGTTCCGGCGGCGTCGGCTGCTTGGCTTCGGCGAATGGCACGAGCGAAACTGTGGTGCCGAACGGAACCGGCCACGCCGCGCGCTCGCCCGAGGCGAGTTTCGGCAAGTCCGTGCCGTTGAGCGTCGCGCGCTCCTTGTCGAGCGGCCATTTGAATTTGTCGCAGCCGACCGGCTCCTGGGCGAGCGCCGGTACGGCAATCGCACAGGCCGACAAGGCGATGACCGCAGCTCTGATGCCCGCGGCTCTCATGGACTTCTCGTCGGCTTCTGATGGCTTTTGACGGGCAAGGTTCTCAGTTGCATGGCCTAATCGAGCGCGATCATGACGTTCGACGCTTTGATCACCGCAACGGCGGCCGTGCCGACTTGGAGTCCAAGCTCGTCGACCGCTTCGTTGGTGATCGAGGCGGTGATGATCTGGCCGGGCGCGATCTCGACGCGGACATGCGCGGTGGTCGCGCCCTTTTTCACGTCCACGATCTTGCCTTTGAGCTGATTGCGCGCGCTGATTCTCATGGCGTCCCTTCAAAACGAAGCATCGCGCGAAAGCGCCGCGCGAGCGGGGTGCATTTTCTTTGGGCAGCGACCGTTCCGGAAGCGCATTCCGAAAGCAGAGGACGCGCTTACGGCGCGCCAGCAGTCGGCCGCCAATATACCCGAAACAATTCTTTCGCGTCGAGCCGCTGGCGAGGCGCCGCGTTTCCAGCCATAATTCCGTGCATGACAGACCGCCCTTGCAACCCCAGTGCGGACCTGAAGCGCATTTGGCAGATGCTGCTGCCGGGCACGCCGTTTCCCACATGCGGCGTATCGGAACGCTCCGGAGCCATGACGTCGGAGCCTGTCGCATCCGCATCCGAACCGGATGATGACGCTCGGGCGAAGGCCCGCAATTCCCCGCGCTAGACCGGAATCAAGCCCGGCTGAGATAGCCTTTCGCCTCAATGCCGGGCCGCGGCACGGCCGCGATGGCATACGGTGCCGGTGCGGGACCAGCCCTTGCTGGATGCCGATAACGATGCAACAACGGCCGCCCCATCGGGAGAGAAACGCTCATGCGCACTGTCGCACTTGAAGAACACTTCACCGTCCCGGCCATTGCCGGCCGTATTTCCAAAGACGCCATCGCCCGCCGGGGCTTTCGGCCAAGGACGCTGCCGCCGGGCGGCCATAACCCGCTGGCGCTGTTGCCGGAGATCGGCGAGCAGCGCCTGAAGTCGATGGACGAGTCCGGCGTGACCGTGCAGGTGCTCTCCAATAGCGGCGCCGGGCCGGACCTCGTGCCGGGGCCGGACGGCGTCGCCATGGCGCGCGAACTGAACGATCATCTAGCGGCGATCTGCGCCAAACAGCCCAAGCGGTTTGCCGGATTCGCCGTGCTGCCGATGCAAAGCCCCGAGGCCGCCGCCAAGGAATTGGCCCGCACCGTGAAGGAACTGGGCTTTGTCGGCGCCATGGTCCACGGCACCACCGACGGAAAATTTCTCGACCACCCGAGCTACGACGGCATTCTCGCCGCCGCCGAGGAGCTCGACGTCCCGATCTACATTCATCCGCACATTCCGCCGGAAGCGGTGCGCAACGCCTATTTTTCCGATCTGCCGGCCGGCACCGGCCGCGTGCTCGAGACCGCGGGCTGGGGCTGGCATTCGGAGACGGCGGTGCATGTGCTGCGGATGGCTGTCGCCGGCACGCTCGACCGCCATCCAAAGCTCAAGCTTGTCATCGGCCATATGGGCGAAATGCTGCCGATGATGCTGGATCGCGCCGACCAGGTCTTCGCCGCCGACGCCGACCATCTCAAGCGGCCGATCAGCCGCACCATCATCGACCAGGTATGGATCACCACCAGCGGCATCTTCAACGAGCCGCCGCTGCTCGCCGCGCTCCTGACGTTCGGCATCGACCGCATCATGTTCTCGATCGACTATCCGTTTTCGCCGAATTCGCTCGGCCGCGGCTTCCTCGATCGCATCGCGCTGGCGCCGGCCGACATGGCGAAGCTTTGCCACGGCAATGCGGACGCGCTGTTGAAGCTGAAGGCCTGAGCGCCGCGCTGGCCGGAACCGACGGTGGCCGGACGCCGTGCCGCGCCCGGCAGGTCTGCCATGCGCCGCGCCGTCAATGACACCGGCCAGGTTTGCCGGTATGGAATCCGCAAAACAGTCCGCCGGGGAGCGCTGCGAGCCGGTTGCCGCAGCGAGTGAACGTTCATGGACGCCAAAGTCGGCGACAACGCTGTCGCGTCCCATGGGCGCGTCGACCCCGAGCTGCTCAGCCACCGCGAAAAGCGCATCATCGTCATCAGCATGATGCTGCCGGTCTTTCTCGGCTCGGTCGACCAGTCGATCCTGGCAAGCTCGCTGCCGACCATCGGCCGCGCGCTGGGCGACGTGCACGACCTGCCGTGGCTGGTGACCTCCTATCTGATCTCGGCGACCGCGCTGACGCCGCTGTACGGCAAGTTCGCCGATATCCACGGCCGTCGCGCCGCGCTGTTGATCGCGCTCGGCATCTATATGACCGGCTCGTTCATCTCGGCGGCGTCGTCGAGCATGCTGATGCTGATCGTCGGCCGCATCGTGCAGGGCTGCGGCGGCGGCGGCCTGGTCGCGACCGGACAGATGATTCTCGGCGACGTCGCGGCGCCGAAGGACCGCGCCAAGTACTATGCCTATTTCTCGATCGCTTTCACCAGCGCCGGCGCATGCGGACCGGCGCTCGGCGGCTGGATCTGCGACCATCTGCGCTGGTGGGTGATCTTCTTGTGGAATTTTCCGCTGTGCGTCACCGCCGTGCTGCTGACCTTGACCGTGCTGCGCCGGCTGCCGCGCCATGACCGCAAGCATCGCCTCGATTTTCTCGGCGCGGTCCTGATTATGACGGCGAGCACGTCATTCATGCTGGCGCTCAATATCGGCGGCGTGCGCTATCCGTGGCTGTCGTTGCCGGTGCTCGCGCTGCTGGCATGCACGGTCGTGCTCGGCACCGGCTTTGTGCTGCGGCTGCGCATCGCCGCCGAACCGCTCATCCCCATCGCCATCCTGGCCGATCCGGCGGCGCGGCTGACCATGGTGGCGCATTCATTCGGCTGGGGCTCGATCCTCGCGCTCAACATTTTCCTGCCGATGTATTTGCAAAGCGTGCTGGGCTGGTCGGCAACGGATTCCGGGTTGAGCCTCATCGTTCTGATGGTCACGCTCAATGCCAGTGCCGGCATATCGAGCCAGCTCATCGGCCGCGTCGTGCACTACAAGCTGTTGCCGCAGATCTGTCTTTGCATCGGCATCGGCGCCATGCTGACGCTGGCGTTGTCGGCGGCGCATATGAGTTCGCTGCAGTTCGAGATCATCTTGTTTCTGATCGGCATCGGCTTCGGGCCGACCGCGCCGCTCACCCAGGTGGCGCTGCAAAATACCGTACCGATCCGGCATTTGGGCTCGGCGATCGGCACCATGAATTTCGTACGCACGCTGATGGGGACGATTCTGGTCGCGGTGTTCGGTGCGATCGTGCTCGGCGGTCTGCCGGTCGGCGCGGCGGCCGACCCAGCGAATCGGCACATCATGACCGGCATATCGGCCGGCACTTTCGCCACCGTCTTCTTCACCGCCGCCGCGGCGTTGACCATCGCCTTCGTGGCCATGTTCCGGCTCGAGGAAAAGCCGCTGGAGACCACCATGCCGCCGCCGAGCGCTTAGCGCAGCGGCCAAGCCGGCGCCGTTGCGCCAAAACACCCGCAAGCCGGCGCACTTGCGCCGAACACCCATTCCGGCGCAATTAAGGAACTTCGCGGCCCGGGGGCGGTGGCTGGTCGAGCCAGGGGTTTGTCTAAGACGCTGGGAATAGAGACGTTTTCCCAATATTGGTGGCGCCGCGCGGGAAATCTCGTGAAAATCTTCACGGGCATTTGAACCCTGTGCTCGCAAGCGGCGACGAACAGATGAGCTGATCTCAGGGCGATGCAGGCACCGGCAGATGAGTTGCTGATAGGCCGTATTGCGCGCGGCGACCGGCTCGCGATGCAGGTGCTGTTCGCCCGGCATCATGTGCGCGTTTATCGTTACGTCCTACGCCTGATGCGGGACCAGATGGCGGCGGAGGACGTTATCAGCGAAGTTTTTCTCGACGTGTGGCGTCAGGCCGGCCGGTTCGAAGGCAGAAGCGCGGTTTCGACGTGGCTGATCGCCATCGCCCGCTTCAAAGCGCTCTCCATGATGCGCAAGCGTCGCGAGGAGGGATTGGATGACGACCTGATGGAATTGATCGAGGAACCATCGGATGATCCAGCGCTTACCGTCGAGAAGCTCGACAAGGGCGAGAAATTGCGCAAGTGCCTCGCCGCGCTGTCGCCTGACCATCGGGAGGTGATCGATCTGGTCTACTACCACGAGAAATCCGTCGAGGAAGTGGCGCGGATCATCGGCATTCCGGAAAACACGGTGAAGACGCGCATGTTCTACGCGCGCAAGAAACTGGGAGAGTTGTGCAGAATGGCTGGAATTGACCGAGGTTGGCCATGATGACAAGCGACGGATCGCGCAACTCGCGTCCCAACGACGAGCCCACGGAACTTGAGGCTTTGCTGCCGTGGTATGCGGCCGGCACGCTGCGCCGCCGCGACCGCTTGCGTGTCGATGATGCCTTGCACGACGATCCGGACCTCGCCCGTCATGTCGATCTGGTCCGCGAAGAACTGGCCGAGACGATTTGTTTGAACGAGTCGCTCGGCGCGCCGTCGGCCCGCGCCATGGATCGGCTGATGGCGGCGATCGACGCCGAGGCGGTGGCGGCGCGCCAGCGTGGCTCGGCGCGCGCCGTGGCCGGCCGTTTCGGGTCGTTCATTGCCGGCTTCTCGCCGCGGACGCTGGCCATTGCGGCCTCGTTCGCGTTCGCTGCGATCGCATTGCAGGCTTTCATGCTGATCGGCATGTTCACCAAATCGCAGGCCCCGGCGCAGACCGCCGCGCTGAATAGCGCGGCGCAGGGCCACGGCAGCTTCGCCATGGTTCGCTTCGCGCGCGAGGCGAGCGCGGCCGAGATCACGCGGTTTCTCGAGAATTATCAGGCCACGCTGGTCGACGGGCCCAAGCCCGGCGGGCTTTATCGCGTGCGGATCGCGGTGAAGACGCTGGCCAAGGAGGAATTCGTCCGCATTGTCGCCCGGATGCGGCAGGAACGGATTGTCGAATTCGCCGGGCCGAGCGACGACGGCGGCCCGTCGGGAGGTGGCTAAATACCGTTAAGGCCCCTCACAAGCGGCCTTTATGGATAACCGCCATGGTAAACAGACTGCTACGTTTGCATTGAACCATTCCGGCGACCCCGGCGACCAACTCGTGGCGGCGACATTTGAGCCGCCATCGGCGCGCTTCTCCCCCGACGCTGTCGCCGATTGCTTCGGCCCGCCCGGCCTTGTCCCCACCGGGCGGGCCATTTGTGTTTCGTTTTGCGCGATACCGCACGCGCCGGGGCGTGGCGCAAACCCTCTCCTCTTTACGCCTTCGCCGAACGCGCCGAGAATGCCGGGCGTGGGGGACTATTGTGGCTGGCGAGACCGTTCTCGAGACCGAGGACCTGACCAAGGAATTCGCCGGATTTGTCGCGGTGCGCGCTGTCAATCTGCGCATCGCGCGCGGCACGATCCACGCCCTGATCGGTCCGAACGGCGCCGGCAAGACCACCGTGTTCAATCTGCTCAGCAAGTTCTTGAATCCGACCCGCGGCCGCATTGCGTTTGCCGGCCACGACATCACCGCGCTGCCGCCGGCGGAGGTAGCCCGTCTCGGGCTGGTGCGCTCGTTTCAGATTTCGGCGGTGTTTCCCCACCTCACCGTGCTGGAGAATGTCCGCATCGCCCTGCAGCGGCGGCGCGGCGGCTCGTTCGACTTCTGGCGTTCGAAACGCGTGCTGCACGCGCTCGACGCCCGCGCCCTGGCGCTCGTCGCCGACGTCGGGCTTGAGCCGTTTGCCAAGACGCTGGCGGTCGAATTGCCTTACGGCCGCAAGCGCCTCCTGGAAATCGCCACCACGCTGGCGCTCGAGCCGGAAATGCTGCTGCTCGACGAGCCGATGTCCGGCATGGGACACGAAGACATCGCGCGCATCAGCGCTTTGATCAAACTGCTCGGCACGACGCGCACCGTGCTCATGGTCGAACATAATCTCAGCGTCGTCGCCAATCTGTGCGACCGCATCACCGTGCTGACGCGCGGCCAGGTCCTTGCCGAAGGCGACTACCAGACCGTTTCCGCCAATCCGGCGGTACGCGAGGCCTATCTGGGGACCGGCCATGGCTGAGGCTTCCCCGTTGCTCGCCGTCAGAGCGCTCGAAGCCTGGTACGGCGAATCCCATGTCTTGCACGGCGCTACGTTCGACGTGCATGCGGGCGAGGTGGTGACGCTGCTCGGCCGCAACGGCGTCGGCAAGACCACCACCCTCAAGGCCATCATGGGCATGGTCGAGCATCGCAGCGGCTCGGTTCGCTATGACGGGCGCGAACTGATCAAGCTTAGCTCCGACGCCATTGCCCGCGCCGGCATTGCCATCTGTCCCGAGGAGCGTGGCATCTTTTCCAGTCTGGACGTGGAAGAGAATTTGTTGTTGCCGCCGCAGGTGCGCCCCGGCGGGCTCGATCTCGATCGCATTTTCCTGCTGTTTCCCAACTTGAGCGAGCGGCTCAAAAGTCAGGGCACCAAGCTGTCCGGCGGCGAGCAGCAGATGCTGGCGATCGCGCGCATCCTGCGCACCGGCGCGCGGCTCCTGCTGCTCGACGAGCCGACCGAGGGCCTGGCCCCGGTCGTCATCCAGCAGATCGGGCGCACCATCGGCACGCTCAAGGCCCAAGGTTTCACCATCTTGCTGGTCGAGCAGAATTTCCGCTTTGCCGCTACGGTCGCCGACCGGTACTACGTGATGGAGCATGGCCGGATCGTCGACCACTTCGCCAATGCCCAGCTTGCGGGCAACATGGATAAGCTGCACGACTATCTCGGCGTTTGATATAAAAGCTCAAGGGTTACGCCCCACAGGGAGGAAATTACGATGAAACACGCTGGCGCAATGGCATTCGCGGTCGCCGCGCTGATCGGCACTGCGGCGCAGGCCCAGACGGCGCCGACCACCAACGTCAAGATCGGGGTGCTCACCGACATGTCGAGCCTCTATTCCGGTATCGGCGGACCGGGCTCGGTTGCCGCCGCCAAGCTGGCGGTGGAGGATTTCAATCCTGCCGCCCACGGCATGAAAGTCGAGATCGTCAGTGCCGATCATCAGAACAAGCCGGACATCGGCGCCGGCATCGCGCGTCAGTGGTACGACGTCGACGGTGTCGACGCCGTCGTCGATGTGCCGAATTCCGGCGTAGCGCTGGCGGTGAACGAAGTCACCCGGGAAAAGAACAAGGTCTTTCTGGTCTCCAATGCCGCGACCTCCGATCTGACCGGGCCGAAATGCTCGCCCAACACCGTGCACTGGACCTATGACACCTGGATGCTGGCTCACGGCACCGGCGGTGCGCTGGTGAAAACCGGCGGCGACACCTGGTTCTTCCTCACCGCCGACTATGCGTTCGGCCACGCGCTCGAACGCGACACCACGGCAGTCGTCCTGGCCGCCGGCGGCAAGGTGCTCGGCAGCGTCAGCGTTCCGCTCAACAATCAGGACTTCTCATCCTTCCTGCTCCAGGCGCAAGCCTCGAAGGCGAAGATCATCGGCCTCGCCAATGCCGGCGGCGACACCGACAACTCGATCAAACAGGGCGCCGAATTCGGCATCACCGCCGGCGGCCAGCATTTCGCCGGTCTCTTGGTCTTCATCACCGACGTCGAGGCGCTCGGTCTGAAGGTCGCCCAGGGCCTGGTGCTGACCGAGACCTGGTACTGGGACATGACCGACGCCAACCGCGCCTGGACCAAGCGCTGGCAGGCCGCGATGCCCGGCAAGTTTCCGAACATGAGTCAGGCCGGCGTCTATTCGGCGGTCCTGCATTACCTGAAGGCGGTGGCGGCGTTGAAGAGCGCCGCCGACGGCAAGGCGGTCGTTGCCAAGATGAAAGACATGCCGACCGACGATCCGCTGTTCGGCAAGGGCACCATCCGCGCCGACGGCCGCAAGGTCCACCCGGCTTACGTGTTCGACGTGAAGACGCCGGCGGAATCCAAGTATCCGGGTGACGACTACAAGCTGCGCGCTACCATTCCGGCGGACCAGGCGTTCCGGCCGATGAAGGATGGCAACTGTCCGATGGTCAGCGGCTGAGCGTCGTTTGCCAGCCGCCGTTGCCGCGATCGCCTCTTGCCGATGGCCTGAGGCGCTGAGGGGGAAGCTGAACGACCAGCGTTCGCTGGTCGCCAACAAGGGCCGAAGACCCGCACACAGGGAGGTCAGTGATGAAACGCGTATGCACGTTGGCGCTCGTGTTCGCCGCGCTTGGGATGCTCGGCACGGCGGCGCGAACTGCGGAAATCCCCGTCAAGATCGGCGTGCTCACCGACATGTCGAGCCTGTACGCCGATGATACCGGCCCCGGATCGGTGGCGGCCGCCAAGATGGCGGTGCAGGACTTCGATCCCGCCGCCCATGGCCTGAAGGTCGACATCATCGTCGCCGACCATCAGAACAAGCCCGACATCGGCTCCAACATCGCGCGGCAATGGTTCGACGTCGACGGCGTCAACGCCATCGTCGACGTGCCCAATTCCGGCGTCGCGCTTGCCGTCAACGAGGTCGTGCGCGAAAAGAACAAGGTTTTCCTCGTGTCCGGCGCCGCGATCTCCGATCTCACCGGGCCGAAATGCTCGCCCAACACCGTGCACTGGACCTATGACACCTGGATGCTGGCCCACAGCACGGCCGGCGCGCTGGTGAAAACCGGCGGCGATACCTGGTTCTTCCTCACCTCGGACTACGCCTTCGGCCACGCGCTCGAACGCGACGCCACCGCCGTCATCCTGGCCAATGGCGGCAAGGTGCTGGGCAGCGTCAGCCATCCGCTGAACAACCAGGACTTCTCCTCGTTCCTGCTCCAGGCGCAAGCCTCGAAAGCCAAGATTATCGGGCTCGCCAATGCGGGCGGCGATACCATCAACTCGATCAAGCAAGGCGCCGAATTCGGCATCACCGCCGGCGGGCAAAACTTCGCCGCGCTGCTGGCTTACATCGGCAATGTGAATGCGCTCGGCCTGAAGGTCGCGCAGGGCCTGGTGCTCACCGAAACCTTCTACTGGGACATGAACGACGGCACCCGGGCCTGGGCCAAGCGCTGGCAAGTCGAGCGGCCGGGACGATTCCCGAACATGAACCAGGCCGGCGTCTATGGTGCGGTCTTGCATTACCTGAAGGCGGTCGCCGCGCTCAAAAGCGACAGCGACGGCAAGGCGGTGGTCGCCAAGATGAAGGAAATGCCGACCGACGACCCGCTGTTCGGCAAGGGCATCGTCCGCGCCGACGGCCGCAAGATCCACCCGGCCTATCTGTTCCAGGTGAAGACGCCGGAGCAATCCAAATATCCCGGCGACGACTACATCCTCAAAGCCACGATCCCCGCGGATGAAGCGTTCCGGCCGATGAAAGACGGCAACTGCCCGATGGTCACCAACTGATGGCGTATTCGAAATCCAACCTCCCCCCGAAAGGGGGAGGTCGGCGAGCAACGCGAGCCGGGTGGGGGTCCGCTCTTGGCTCGACCCCCGCCGGGCCGCTTGGTTTTGCAAGCGGCCGTCCTCCCCCTTTCAGGGGGAGGAATAGAAAATGGTCGAAATCTTCGGCATTCCGTCCCAGGCGCTGTTCGGGCAGTTGCTGCTCGGCTTGATCAACGGCTCGTTCTACGCGCTGTTGAGCCTGGGGCTCGCCGTCATCTTCGGCATGCTCAACATCATCAACTTCACCCACGGCGCGCAGTACATGATGGGCGCATTCACCGCCTATTTGCTGCTGCTCCATGTCGGCCTCAACTATTGGGTGGCGCTGGTGGTGGCGCCGATTCTGATCGGCGCGCTCGGCGTGCTCATCGAGCGGCTGTTTCTGCAGCACATTCGCAAGCTCGATCATCTCTACGGGCTCATTCTCACGTTCGGTCTGGCGCTGATCATCGAGGGCTTGTTCCGCAACTATTACGGCTCGACCGGTCTGCCCTATGGCATTCCGGAGGCGCTGCAGGGCGGCCGCAACCTCGGCTTCATGTTCCTGCCCAACTACCGCGCCTGGGTCATCGCGTTTTCGGTCGTCGTGTGTTTCGCCACCTGGTTCGCCATCGAGCGCACGCAGGCTGGGCTCGTACCTGCGCGCCGCGACCGAGAACCCGACGCTGGTTCGCGCCTTCGGCATCAACGTGCCGCGCATGGTGACGCTGACCTACGGCTTCGGCGTCGGGCTCGCGGCGCTCGCCGGCGTCATGGCGGCGCCGATCTATAATGTCTCGCCGCAGATGGGTTCAGACCTCATCATCGTGGTGTTCGCGGTCGTGGTGATCGGCGGCATGGGCTCGATCCTGGGCGCGATCGTCACCGGCTTCGCGCTCGGCATCGTCGAGGGCCTCACCAAGGTGTTCTTTCCGGAAGCGTCGAGCACGGTGATCTTCGTCATCATGGTCGTCGTGCTGTTGATACGGCCGGCCGGCCTGTTCGGGCGGAGCGCGTGATGGAGCGCGTCGCTCCGCAAATCCTGCAGCCGCGCCGGGCGAGCGAATGGAGCTTCGGCATCGCCTTCGTCGTGATGGCGGCGCTGCTCGCGGTGGCGCCGTTCGTCGCCTATCCGGTGTTTGTCATGCAGGGCTTGTGCTTCGCGCTGTTCGCCTGCGCCTTCAATCTGCTGATCGGCTATACGGGCCTGGTGTCGTTCGGCCATGCGCTGTATTTCGGCTGGGCCAGCTATCTGTCGGCCTACGCGGCCAAGGTCTGGGCGCTGCCGCCGGAACTGGCCGTCCTCACCGGCACCGCGACCGCCGCAATCCTCGGCGTGATCGCCGGCGGCCTCGCCATTCGCCGCCAGGGCATCTATTTCGCCATGATCACGCTGGCGCTGGCGCAGATGATGTATTTCTTCGCCTTGCGGGCGAAATTCACCGGCGGCGAAGATGGCATCCAGGCGGTGCCGCGCGGCCGGCTGTTCGGATACTTCGATCTCGCCCACGACGGCACGATGTATGTTTTCGTGGTGGTCGTCGTGCTCGCCGCCTTCCTGCTGATCTACCGCATCATCAACTCGCCGTTCGGCGAGGTGCTCAAGGCGATCCGCGAGAACGAGCAACGCGCCGTCTCGCTCGGCTACAAGACCGAGCGCTACAAGCTGGTCGCCTTCGTGCTGTCGGCGACCCTGGCCGGGCTCGCCGGATCGCTCAAGGCCCTGGTGTTCCAGCTGGCCTCGCTCTCCGACGTGCATTGGACCATGTCGGGCGACGTCGTGCTGATGACGCTGCTCGGCGGCCTGGGCACGGTGTTCGGACCCGTGGTCGGCGCCTTTTGCGTCATCGCCATGCAGAATTATCTGGCGCCGTTCGGCCAATGGGTACTGGTCATCCAGGGCGTCATCTTCGTCATCTGTGTGCTCGTCTTCCGGCGCGGTATTGTCGGGGAAGCGGCCAACGCGCTGCGCGTGCGGCTGTGAGACAAACGGACGGATTCATCCCATGGACAGGAGAACCCCATGAGTGCGGAAGCGCGACTGAAAGAGCTTGGCATCGTGCTGCCGGCGCTGCCGAAGCCGGTCGCCAATTATCTGCCCTACCGGCTTGCCGGGAGCATGCTGTACCTCGCCGGCCAGGGCCCGCGCGATGAGAACGGCAAGCACCTGACCGGCAAGGTCGGCGCCGAAATCAGCGTCGAGGAAGGTTATCGCCGCGCCCGGTTTGTCGGGCTCGGGCTGCTCGCCGCCACGCGCGACGCGCTGGGTTCGCTCGACCGCGTCGATTTCATCGTCAAGCTGCTCGGCATGGTCAACGCCGTGCCGGACTTCAACGACTCGCCGAAGGTCATCAACGGCTGCTCCGATCTGTTCGTCGAAGTCTTCGGCGACGCCGGCCGCCATGCCCGCTCGGCGGTCGGCAACGTCATGCTGCCCAACCAGATTTCGGTCGAAATCGAGGGCATCGTGGCGGTCAGGCCGTGAGCCGCGGGGTGGCCGGGCCGAATTGGGTTTGCCCGCAATTATCCACAAAACGGCTCTGTCAATATTCGGTTCAAACAAAAACAAAATGTAATTTGATTGCCCGAATTAAACAACAAACCGAATATGCAGAAGCGCCGATTCCACGGGCGCTTCTGGCTTCGCCATGTCGGCACGGCAAACCGGCCCGTACGACAGTATCGCGCGCAAATGGCTCGCATTGGCGGAGCGTCGGCAGGCGCATTTCGCCGAACTGTGCAACAGCGGCCGCTGGAAGCACTATTTCACGAAAGCCGAGCTGGACCAGCAAATGCGCCTGGCCGCGGCGCTGCGCGACCAATGGGCCAGGCTTGCCCGGCTCTTGCCGGACGACGAACAGCCGCAGACCTAGCCGCTATTTGGCTGGCGGCGCCGCCGCGCATTCGGTCATCCGCGGCTCGCTTCGCCGCTCTGGCGCGGTGGCTTGACTCGGCCCGCCGCGCTGGGCATCGCTCTTGGGCGCCTGCGGTTGGCGCGCGCCGGAGGGGTTATCCACAGGTTGGCCTGCGCGAACCGGGGCTCGCCGATGGCATCGGATGCGCTGCTTGTCTCGCCGGGTCGTCACCCCAAAAGTCTTCATTCCAAGAGATGAAAATCCATGACGAGTGCTCTGTTTTCACCCATCAAGCTTGCGGGTCTGGACCTTGCCAACCGCATCGTCGTCTCGCCGATGTGCCAGTACAGCGCCGATGACGGCGTCGGTAACGACTGGCACATGACCCATCTGGGCATGCTGGCCAATTCCGGCGCCAGCCTGGTGGTGGTCGAAGCGACCCATGTCGAGCGCCGCGGCCGGATCACCCACGGCTGCCTCGGCCTATACTCCGACGCCTGCGAAGCGGCGCTCGAGCGCATCGTCTATCACTGCCGCCATATCGGCGCCGCCAAGCTTGCCATTCAACTCGCCCATGCCGGTCGCAAGGCATCCTCGCAACGGCCATGGGAAGGCGCCAAGGCGCTGCCGGAAGGCGAAGATCCCTGGCCGACCATCGCGCCTTCGGCGCTGCCGTTCGGTCCGGGCTGGCATACGCCGCGGGCCATGACCGAGGACGACATGGCGCGCGTCAGCGCGGCGTTTACCGACGCCGCCAAGCGCGCCCTGCGCGTCGGCTTCGATGCCATCGAATTGCATTTCGCCCACGGCTATCTGTTGCACAGCTTTGTCTCGCCGCTGTCGAACAAGCGCAACGACGCGTACGGCGGTTCGTTCGACGGCCGCATGAAATTTCCGCTCGAGGTGGTGCGGTCGGTGCGCGCCGCGGTGCCGCATGGCGTGCCGCTCGGCGCGCGGATTTCCGGCACTGACTGGGTTGAGGGCGGCCTGACCGCCGACGATGCGGTGGCGATGGGCCGGGCGCTCAAAGCCGCCGGCATCGATTACATCGATGTCTCCTCCGCCAACATCACGCCGGAAAGCCGCTGGCCGAGTGAGCCCGGCTTCAACGTGCCGATCGCCGAGCGGGTGCGCCGGGAGTCCGGCGTTGCGGTGCGCGCGGTCGGCATGATCGCCGGCGCCAGGCAGGCCGAAGCGATCGTGGCCGAAGGCAAGGCGGACATGGTGGCGATGGCCCGCGCCTTCCTCGACGATCCGCATTGGGGCTGGCACGCCGCGGAAACCCTTGGTGCCGACGTGGCGCGTCCGCCGCAATATGCGCGTGCGGCGCCGAAGCTATGGCCCGGCGCGGCCTTGCGCGGGTGATCGCGTCAAGGGTGATTGCGGCAAGGGTGCTTGCGGGATTTCGCCGTAGAGCCGCGCCAGCAGCGCCGGCTCGACACCGAGGTAATAGGCGAGCCGGAGCCGCCACATCAGAAGGATTGTGCGCAGCACACCGTTGTGCTCCCAGCGCCGCCCCGAAGTGACGACCGGGGTGCCGACGCAGTACGGTCGGCACAGCCGCTTCAATCGCCGCGAGATCGCGATGTCCTCCATCAGCGGCAGATCGGGGAAGCCGCCGACCGCGAGGAACGCCTCGCGGCTGACAAAGATGGCCTGATCGCCGGTGGCGACACCGGTCGCCCGCGAGCGCAGATTGATCATGCGCGCGACCACCGCCAGCAGCGGATGGCGGCCGGCAATACGCAGGTCGAACCGGCCCCAGGCGCGGCGGCGCAGCGCCGCGGCGATCAGGCGATCGGCGTTTTCCGGCAGGGCCGTGTCGGCGTGCAGGAAGAGCAGCGCATCGCCCGCCCCCAGCCCGGCTCCGGCGTTCATGGGCGCGCCGCGCCCGCGCACGGTGGCGATGACACGATCGGCGAGCGGCTCGGCCAGTCGCGGCGTGCCGTCGCGGCTGCCGCTGTCGACGACGATGACCTCGGCGCCGCGGGCGCGCAGCGGCGCCAGGGCCGCGAGTGCATCAACGATGATTGCCGCCTCGTTGAGCACGGGGATGATGACGGTCAGCCGACGCATGGCTTGCGCCCTTGGGGAGTGATGGCGAGTTTTATACTCTGTCCGCGACCGCGCAACGCGCCCGCGAATCCAACCTAAGCTCGTGAATTTTATATGACGAATCCGGTTCTGGTCGAAGTCTTGCGCGGCGCGCGGGTGGAGAGCCGCCACAGCGGCGCCGTGGCGGTCGCCGACGCCGACGGGGCGAGCGTGCTCGCGATCGGCGACGTGGCGACCCCGGTGTTTCCCCGCTCTGCCGTCAAGGCCCTGCAGGCGCTGGCCCTGGTGGAGACCGGCGCCGCCGATCGTTACGGCTTCGGCGACGAGGAACTCGCGCTCGCCTGCGCCTCGCACAGCGGTGAGCCGGGACATGTCGCAGTTGTCGAACGAATGCTGACGCAGGCCGGGCTCGACCCGTCGGCGCTTTGCTGCGGGACGCATTGGCCGCTGTATCAGCCGGCCGCGTCGGTGCTGGCGCGAACCGGCGGTCCGTCGGCACTGCACAACAATTGCTCCGGCAAGCACGCCGGCTTTCTCTGCGCTGCCTGCGCGATGGGCATCGATCACTCCAGCTACTGGCGGCCGGGGCACGCGGTGCAGCGCCTGGTGCGGGCGACGCTGGAAGATCTCACCGGCGCCGTTCTGAGCGAGGACCGTCGCGGGGTCGACGGCTGCTCGGTGCCGACCTGGGCGATACCGCTGCAAAATCTCGCCCAAGCCTTCGCCAAATTCGGCGCCGGTCGCGGCTTCTCGCCCGGCCGCGCCCGGGCCGCCGCACGGCTGCGCGCGGCTTGCGCGAACAAGCCGTGGCATGTCGCCGGCACCGGCCGCTTGTGTACCGAGCTCATGCAGCTGTTTGGCGCGCGGGTGTTCGTCAAGACCGGCGCCGAAGGCGTCTATTGCGGCGCGCTGCCCGACCAGGGCCTCGGCATCGCCATCAAATGCGACGACGGCGGCGGCCGCGCCGCGCAGGCGCTCATTGCGGCGATGATCGGACGATCTCTGCCGCTCGGCGATGACGAGCGCGCGGCGCTGGCGGGCTTCGCGCATCCGATGCTGCGCAACTGGAACGGCATCGCGATCGGCGCGGTGAGGGTGACGGACGCCCTGTATAGCCCGCGCGGCGGGGCCTGAATCTGCGAAGGGCGGCGTCACCGCACGCGGTTGCCGGCGATCGACAATTGCGCGTAGCGCGCCGCGCCGTCGGCGCTGAGATCGCCGGTTACGAGCTTGTTCCATTCCATGCCGACAATCGCGCCGCGCCGGGTGCCGGAGATCATGTTGTCGGCGATCACCGCGGCACCGGCGCCGGGGGCGACCGAGACGGCGATGCCATAGTCGGCGCCGCGGATGACGTTGGCGCTCACCGTGACGTCGCGCAGGTATTGGCCCCAGCCGGCGGCGATGCCAATGTTCGGTGCGTTCTCCACCACATTGCCGGTGACGACGGTGTCGGCCTCGATGCCGATGCCGATGCCGGCGCTGTCGTTCGGGTCGGTGCCGGCAGGGCGGCGTGGCAGCAGATTGCGGATCAGATTGCCCTGCACCACGGCGAGCCGGCCGCCCTGATTGAAATTTGTCACCGAGACGCCGAGCGCGGCGCCGTCGACGATATTGTTGGCGATCACCGCGCCCTCGAAGGCGAATTCGGCATAGAGCGCGACCTCGCCGATGGCGCTGCAGGTGTTGCCGAGGATTTGCAGATTGGAGGCGGCGTTGCCGCGCACCGCCGAGAACGCCGCGTTGCGGATGCGGTTGCCGCGCACCATGACGTTGCCGGCGCGGAAGACGTTGACGGCGTTGCCCCACTGTCCGGAGCCGCCGTTCTTGTTGGCAATGTTTTCGATGCGGTTGTCCACCACCAGGGTGCCGTCGTCGCCGGGCGTCGAGCGCCAGACCAGAATGCCGCCGTTGCCGGCGCCGCGCACGGTGTTGCCGGCGATGCGCAGACCGCGGGCGTCGAGCGAGAAGATGGCGGCGTCGTAGGCGGTGACCGTATTGCCGGTGACCTCGCCTTCGATCGCCTCCAGCGCGATGCCGTTACGGCCGGCGCCGACGATTTCGCAATCGGCGATGCGCACGCCGCGGCCTTGCGTCAGATGGATGAGACCGCGCCGATCGGGCAGGGGGACATCGGCACCGTCGAGAACGAGCCCGCGAAGCGAAATGTTGTCGCTGCCGGTCGCCATCATCAGGGAAGGACCGCCCGCCATGATGATGCGCGTTGCGCCGGCGGTCCCTTCGATCGCGCAATACGGCGGCAGCTGCAACGCACCGGCGCGATAGAAGCCGGGCGGCAGCCGGAGAACCGTGCGCGCGGCCGCCGCGCGCTCGATCGCGCTCTGCAATAGCTTTGTTTGATCGTCGGCCGCATTCGGACGAAGTCCGAGCGCGGTCGCGTCGCCTCCCGGCATTTCGCGCGCTGACGCCGGCCATGCAGCGCTCGCGGTGGCGCCGGTGGCAACAGCGGCAAACAGGCGGCGGCGATCCAGCTTCATCGTGCAGTTCCGGGTGACGGGCGAAACAATAGCCATCAAGTGGTGCGCCGCGGCGCCCCATTCGGTCCAGCACAAGTTGCGTTTTCGCTTAAACGGTTAACGGCGGCTTGCCGCGACCAGCGCGATCAGCAGCGCTTCGGCGCCGCGAAGCATGGCAGCGAACGACGGTCGCGGCGGTCTTGAAAGCTGTCGCGGTCGCCGGCGCGGCGCGCGGCTGACGGGTGGGATGTGGATAAACTGAATGAGCGGACGGCGGTCGTTGCCGTGCTCCAAAGCGCGCCAATAGGCATAGTTGCACAGGTAGCGCCCGGCATCGCGCGAGATGCTGACGGTGCGCGTGCGGGTCCGGGCCGCCGCCCGCAGCATTGCGAATGGTGCTTTGCCGACAAGCGTCGCTGGGCCGCCGCGCGCAATGACGCCCCGGTGCGGCCGGTAGCCGCTCGCGTCAGGAAAAAGCACCGTGATGGCGTTGCGCGCCCGGGTCTCGATGCAGATGCGGCGCCGGCGGCCGGCGACGCCGAACATCAGCACGATGTCGGGCCTGTCCGCAAACAGCTTCGGCAGTTCGCGATCGACGGATGCATAGGTTGTCGCGAACACATGGGTCGAGCGTTCGAGCGCCGCCAAAGCCGGCCGCCGCCGGCGCGCCAGCGCCTTGACCAAGGCCGCGCTCGGATTGAACGGCGCGCCGGGAAAGGGGCCGAAGCCGGTGAGGAGAACGCGCACCGCCTTCACAACCCCAGCATCTCGGCGAGCTTTTCAACGGCCGTGGCCGGCGCCAGCCGCCCGGCGGCGACATCGGCCTCGATCCGCGGCAGTGCCGCCTTGAGCGCGCGATCGGAGCGCAAAGGCGCATAGAGGCGCTCTTCCAGCATCGCCCACATCCATTTCACCTGCTGCGCGCCGCGGCGCGCCGCCAGTTCGCCCGAGGCGGCCAGCTTTTGCCGATGGTCGAGAATATGCGTCCACAGCGCATCGACGCCTGCGTCATTGAGCGCCGAATAGGTGACGACCGGCGGCGACCAATGCGGCGACGCCGGTGCCAGGATGTGCAGCGCCGCGCCATATTCGGCGGCCGTCAGCCTGGCGCGCGTGAGATTGTCGCCGTCGGCCTTGTTGATCGCGATCATGTCGGCCAGTTCGACGACGCCCTTCTTCAAGCCCTGCAACTCGTCGCCGCCGCCCGGCAGCACCAGCACCAGGAAGAAATCGGTCATGTCGGCGACCGCGATCTCCGACTGGCCGACGCCGACCGTCTCGACCAAAATGACGTCGTAGCCGGCGGCCTCGCATAGCAGCATGGTCTCGCGGGTTTTCGCCGCCACGCCGCCGAGCGTGCCGGACGAGGGGGAGGGCCGGATGAAAGCCGCGGCGTCGACTGCAAGCCGCGCCATGCGCGTCTTGTCGGCCAGGATCGAGCCGCCGGTGCGCCGCGACGACGGATCGACCGCCAGCACCGCGACCTTGCGGCCCTGCCGCGTCAGCATCGTGCCCAGCGCGTCGATGGTCGTCGACTTGCCGACGCCGGGCGAGCCGGTGATGCCGACCCGCACTGCCTTGCCGGTCGCCTGTATGAGCGCCTGCATCAGCGCTGCCGCAGCGTGGCGATGGTCGGGGCGCTTGCTTTCGATCAGCGTGATGGCGCGCGACAACACGCTGCGGTCGCCGGCGCGGACGCCTTGCGCCAGTTGCTCGGTATCAGAAACCACGGAGGGCGACGCCATGCTGTTTTTCATCGGCGAGCGGCATGCGCGCGTCAAGCTACGGTTCGGCCACCAGCAGCGCGAGACCGCCGGCCGTCGGCGGCTTGACGGCGGCCGCACGGGCAAAGGCCAAAACCGCGTCGCGCGTCGCCACGCGGCAAGAGCGATCGAGATCGCTTGCGCAATAGCTGGCGCGCGTCGCCTCGTCGGCGTCGTGCTCGTCGATGGCGACCGCGAAATACGCACCGTCGGCGAGCTTTCGCACCAGGGCATATTCGGTCGGCCGACCCGGCTGCAGGCTTTGCGCGATCATCGCGTCCCCCTCGAAGGCGTGCAGGGTGAACGGGCCGATGTCGGTGGCGGTGCCGCCGGTCGGTTCGTAGCGGCCGTCGCGCCACCGGAACGTTTCCGTGCTCGGTCCCTGCGCCGTGCCGTCGTGCAGCGAGTAGAATTGCAGGAGCGGCCGCTCGCCGAGCAGTGGCTCTGCATCGGTCAGCAGCGGCGCGTTCGAGGTGATACAGCCGGTAAGCAGCGCCAGGCTCGCGACCAGCACACCATGCGGCGCGCGAGGCGCGCACCTGGGCATCTCCACGATCATGCACCCCGCTGTGTTGGCCGGCCGCGCTGCCGGTCCGCCGTCCCGTCCCACCATCCTATACCGTGTTTTGATGATGCGATTTAAGCAATTGCAACCACGCCGCCGAGAAGAAAGCAGGCGACGCCCGGAATAGCGGCATTCTGAATTGACAAGGTGAGCCCGCCCGGACGCTGCCCACATTGGTCTCGGAAAGACCGCGTTATCGCCGAACTCAGGCCGCACCGGGCGGCTGATATTGCGATGCTACCGATAGCTCAGTCCGAAATGTTATGCGTTCGACATCAGCACGGGGAGACCGCGATGCACTGGGATCAAGTCGAGGGGAACTGGCTGTACTTCAAGGGCAAGGTGCGGCACAACTGGGCCAAGCTCACCGACGAGGACATCACCCGCATCAACGGCCGGCGCGATGAACTGGCGGCGCGGCTGCAGGAGCGCTACGGTTTCGCCAGGGCCGAGGCCGAGCGCGAGATCGGGGCGTGGGTCCGCTCGCAGCGCAGCGCCGCGGCATAGGGCGATTTCGCTCTGATCAGGTTGCTCTGATCAGGTTGCTCGGATCAGATTTCAGTGCGCGCTTCGGCTACGGCACGATCGCAAAGGCCCGCGCCGGGAAGCCGAGGCCATCTTTCACTTTCGGCCAGGTCACGACGATGACCGCGCCGGTGGCCGGCACCTGGTCGAGGTTGGCCATGACTTCGATCTGGTAATGGCCGTGCTGCAAAATGTAGGTTTCGGCATCCATCTTGTCGGTGGTGTCGGTGTCCATGGTCTCATGGCCGGTCGCGGTGACATCGCGCTGTTCGTAGAGGTATTTGATTGTTTCGAGTGCCCAGGCGGGAAATGGCTGGCGCTTGAAGCGCTCGGGGTCTGAGTCCCAGTCTTTATACATGTCGGTGCGTAGCGCGGCGAAGGCGCCCTTCGGCACGCGGCCATGCTGGCGCTCCCAGGCCTTGAGATCCGCGACCGAAAAAGCGTGGTTCGGGTCCTTGCCGAGATACGGCGTGTCGTCGAGCACCACCAGCGGCAGGATCATCTGCTTGAGCGGAATCTGATCCATGGTGATGCCGTTGTCGGCGAAGTGCGCCGGCGGATCGACATGGGTGCCGTATTGGCCGACCATCTGGTAGTAGGTGGCGTGAAATTCGTTCTTGGCGATGGTGTAGGGCTCGTGCGTCTTCGGGTCGACGGCGGGAGAGAATTTCGCCTGACCGAACCCGGCCCACACCGGCGTGTCGGGGCTGAAGCTGTGGGTGAGGTCGACGAACTTCTTGGATTCAATGACGCGCAAGGCGCGCGCGAGGTCGGACTGCGCCAGCGCCGGCGGCATGCCCAGGAGCACCGCGCCGGCGAGACCGATCAGGATGACGGCGGCATGATGGATTGGACGTCGCATTGTTACCTCCGCAGCATTCTCCCGGGAACGGGACGCCGGTTTTTCGTCAAGGATGGCGCTCGCTGAAATCCGACTGCACTCCCGGCATCTCATTCCGGCAGTGGAATGAACTCGGCGGTATCGCCGGGAACGAGATCGAAGCGGCCGGCTTTCCAGTCGGCCTTGGCGGCTTCGATGCGGTCCTTGCGCGAAGACACGAAATTCCACCAGATGTGGCGAGGCCCGTCCATCGCGGCGCCGCCGACCATGACGACGTGGGCGTCGGTCACGGCGCGGAGCACGATGCGGTCGCCGGGTCGTAGCACCAAGAGCTGCTGCGGCCCGTGCCGTTCGCCGCCGATCTCGATCTCGCCGGCGATCGCATAGACGGCGCGCTCCTCATGCTCGACGTCGAGCGGCAGTTCGGCGCCGGCTTTCAGGCGCGCTTCGGCAAAAACAGTTTCCCATGACGTCGCGACCGGCGAGCGCTGGCCGTGCATCGTTCCGGCGACGACGCGCAGCGTCAGGCCTTCTTCGCTGAGTTCCGGGATGTCGGTGGCGGCGGTGTGGGCGAAGGCGGGCGCGGTCTCCTCGTCCGTGATCGGCAGCGCGACCCACAATTGCAGGCCGTGCAGCGGCTCGCCGCCGTCGCGCCGGTCGGCGGCGGTGCGCTCGGAATGGACGATGCCGCGCCCGGCCGTCATCCAGTTCACCGCGCCGGGGCGGATCGGCATCGCGCTGCCGAGGCTGTCGCGATGCACGATCTCGCCGTCGAACAGGTAAGTCACGGTGGCAAGGCCGATATGCGGATGCGGGCGCACGTCGACGCCGTCGCCCGCCTTGAATACGGCCGGGCCGAAATGGTCGAAGAAGATGAATGGTCCGACCATGCGCGAACGCGCCGACGGCAGCGCGCGATGCACCTGGAAGCCGCCGAGATCGACGGTGCGCGGCACGATCAGCTGCGCGATCGCCTCGCTCGCTGGCGCATCGCCGGGAGCAGGGTCTTTGCCGGGGAAGAAGCTCATGGGATCACCGGGTGGCGGATGACAGACGACAGACGACAGACGACAGACGACAGACGACAGACGACAGATAAGAGTTGCGGCCGGTACACTTTTGATTTCAGATCGCGTGGAAAGGTTGGCCTTTCACCGAGTCGATCAGGCCATAGATTTCCTTTCGATCACGCGCCATAACGCGCTTACTCTAAAGCATTTTTGCGGCCGGTCGAAGTGGGGTCTTGCCGTCATGAGCCGCTCCTCCACGAGGTGCGACCTCAGGCGCAAACCTCCGCAGCAACGCCTTCATCAATTCGACGGCAGCCGGAGCCATATTCGACGACGACGTGAACGCGCTTAGCCCCGCGATTTCTCGGCCTTTTCCACTGCTTCGGCGATGAAACGGGGCAGGGCGAAGGCCGCGGCGTGCACCTCCGGGGTCCAATACTTGGTCTTGAATTTGCCCGCCTTGCAGTAGCGCGTGGCGATGGTTCTGACCGGCGTGCACGACAGCTTGGCATTGTCGGTGGCAAAGCCCATGGCCAGATGGCCGCCGAGATGGCTCGGTATGGCAGCAACGAAGCAGGTGCAGGCGGCAAACAGGCGGCGAAATTTTTTTATCGTCGCCGTCAGTTCGCCCGGCTCAAACAGCGGCACGCCGTTCTGCGTGACAAGCACGCCTCCCGGCGCCAGGCTGCGACGGCAGCCGGCATAGAATTTCTCGGTGAACAGGATTTTGCCGGGGCCGCGGCGGCCGGTCGAATCCACGATGATGACGTCGAAACGCCGATCGGTCTTGGCGACATAGCGCATGCCGTCATCGATGATGAGGTCGAAGCGCTTGTCGCGCAGCACCGGTCCGGTGAATTCGGGAAAATGCTCCTTGGAGAATTCCACCACCGAGGCGTCGATCTCGACCTGGGTGAGGCGCTCGACCGTCCGGTGCTTGAGCACCTCCTCGGCGCTGCCGCAGTCGCCGCCGCCGATGATCAGCACCTGGCGCGCATTGCCGTGGGCGAACAGCGGCACGTGGGTCAGCATCTCATGATAGACGAATTCGTCGCGCGTCGAGATCTGGGTGGCGCCGTCGAGCATGAGCACCTTGCCGAAGAACGGCTGCTCGAACAGGACCAGATGATGATGCTCGGTTTGCAGTTCGTAGAGCAACTTCTCGACCTGAAATGTCATACGGAAACCGAGGTCTTCGAACAGGGTTTCGGCGATCCAGCGTTTATCCGCCATTACAACTCCTTGGGTGGCAACGATGTTCAGGAACACCGAATGGCCGCGGACTCGGCCTCGCAACGTAAACCTTGTCAATGGGCAGCCCGCCGGGGCGCCTGCCGCGCGTGCCTTGTTGCGACGCTGATGGCTGATGGGCGGCAGAGCGCCGCATCGATCGATGCCGGACACTGCTTGCCGCGGCCGCGGCTATCGCTAAGCTCAGGCTCTGCGACGCAAGCAACCAAGCGCAGAAGAGAAATAGGGACGATGGACGCCACCTTTGCACGACCGCAATCGGCGCTGAACAAATCCGCCTGGCTTCGCGGTTTTGGCGGCTGCCGCTGCTGTGATGGGACGCCGCTGCCGGCAAATCCGGCGCGGCGCAATTTCCTCGCCGGCGGCATTGCCGCGCTGGGTCTTGGCGCTTCCGCTGCGGCGCCGGCCGTCGCGCAGGCTGCCGCGCCGGGCCAGACGCGGATCGACGTGCATCATCATTATGTCGCCGCCGGCCAGGCCGCGGCCATGACGAACAAACGCGTCGGCGGGCTGCCGAAGTGGTCGCCGCAATTGTCGCTCGACGATATGGAGAAAGGCGGCGTGACGACCGCGGTGTTGTCGCTGGTGCCGCCCGGGGTATGGTTCGGCGACGTCGAACAAGCGCGCAAGCTCGCGCGCGAGTCCAACGATTACGGCGCGCAACTGCGCAAGGACCATCCCGGCCGCTTCGGGCTGTTCGCCGCCATCCCGCTGCCTGACACCGAAGGCAGCCTGCGCGAGGTTGAATACGCGCTCGACGTGCTCAAGGCCGACGGCATCGGCTTGTTCACCAGCTACGACGGCAAATATCTCGGCGATGCCGCCTTCGTGCCGGTATTCGAGGAGCTCAATCGCCGCAAGGCCGTGGTCTACACGCATCCGGTTGTGCCGGCGTGCTGCACCAACCTGGTCAAAGGCATCTCGCCCGGCGCTATCGAGTTCGCAACCGACACCACCCGCACGATCGGCAGCCTGATCTTTGGCGACGGCGGCACGGCGTTCCGCTGCCCCGACGTCCGTTTCATCTGGTCGCACAGCGGCGGCACGCTGCCGTTCCTGATCGGCCGTTTCATCCGTGAGCAGGTGGTCAACAAGGACCCGCGCATGCCGGACGGGCCGGTGCCGATCGTGCAGCGCTATTATTACGAGATCGCGCAGGGCAATTTGCCCGGGCAGTTCGCCGCGCTGTTGAAGCTCATTCCGCTCGCGCAGCTGATGTTCGGCTCGGACTATCCGTACCGGGAGGCCACCGAGGCAGTGGAGGGGCTGGACGGCTACGGCTTCAGCGCCGCCGAACGCCAGTCGATCAACAGCGCAACCGCGCTGCGCTTGCTGCCGGGGCTGGCCGGCTGAGGGACCTCGGTCGGGGAACGCGTCCCGACCGCCGGGTCACATTTTCGCCTGTGAATTGCCTATCATGGCCGCGATCGGGTATGGCACGAAGCGTTTTGAGATTCGGCCGGGGCCGGCCTGCCGCAGCGGCGGGCGCGGCAAGGAAGGGAGAACGGACATGATGCGTGCATTGGTGGCTGGAGGCTTTTTGGCGCTCGCGGCTTTGATGCCGGCGCAGCAGGCGGCGGCCCAGGATCCAGTCGGCGGCGCCATCCTGGGCGGCGTGCTGGGCGGTATAGTCGGCGGCGCGGTTGGCCGCGGGCCGGGCGGCGTGATCGCTGGCGCCGCCATCGGCGCCACGACCGGCGCGGTCATTGCCTCCGAAGCCCAGCGGCGCAATGGCGGCTATTATTGGTGGCACGGCGGCTGCTACTACCAATATCCGAACGGCGCTTGGGTGCAGATCCAGCCAAACTATTGCAGCTACTGACGCTATTGTCCGCCAAGGCAGCGCGGCGTGCTGCGCTGCCGGCCCGGGATCGTCGCAGACGCCGAGCCTTCGTCGGGCCCAGCGTTCAGCCGTTGGCGGCGACCGCCGGCGGAATCGTCAGCTGCGCCGGTTTTTTGACGCGGGTGCGAAAGAAGCCGAGCACGCGCCGGGCGGTTTCGGTCTGCAATTTATTGAAGCTGACCAGCGCCCGTTCGAGGTCCTCGGTCGACATGCCGCGGTCGGCGGCGCGTAACAGCAGGATCGCCTTGGTGGTCGCCGCCGACAGGCCGGCCACTTTGGCGAGAATAAGCACGATCTCGGCGCCGGGGTCGAGCAGCGCCCGCTCGACGACGTCGATCGGCGTGTCACACATGATCGACAGCGCGATCGCCGTTTCCTCAAACTTGCGGTCGCGGGCGTATTGATAAATCTCGGCTTCGCCGATGCGGCGGATGCGGTTCTGCCGTTCGACCGCGGCCTCCGCCGCGGCAAAAGCCGGCGATGCATTGCGGGCCTCGGTGCGGATGCCGCCGGCCACTTCGGCGACCACCCCGTCGATTGCGGTGCCGGCCTGGGGATTCTCGGCGGCAAGACGGGCTCGCACCGTGTTCGAAGCCCGGTCGAGCAGCATGAGGAAGTGGCGGCGCGGGATGTCGCTGCGCGCGCCGACCTCGCTTGCCAGCGCGTCGTCGCCGGTCGAGCGGTTGACCAGGCTGCGAAAACCGTTGTCGGAGAAGCGCGCTCCCCGGTTCTTCACCACGGCCTGGACGACGGCGCGGTCACCGCGCTCCACCAGGATGTCGGTCAGCGCCTCGCTGAGCGAATTGCGCTGCGAGATGGCGAACAAGTGCTGCTGGCTCTTGCTGTTTGCCGTGGCCATCAGGCTCTGTTCGCTGAGCCGTTCCGATTGCGCCAGCACCGGACGGGCGACCTCGATGTCGTCGTCGAAGGCGAGAAGGTGAATGACATTGGTCGGGGCGTTGGCAATGGGCGCCAGGCGCTCCGCGAGCTTGACCCGCGCCTTGGCTTCGATGGCATTCACCAGGCGCACCATGACGTCGTCGAACACGCCGATCTGATCCTGCGAATAGCGCGGCGCGCCATTGATGAAGAGATCGGTGAGGCTGGTCAGGATCTCGACGCGGCGGGCGATGGTGCCGGACGTGAGCACGCTGTCGAGTTCGTCAAGCAGAGGAAGGGAACTCATGGGACTCTAGGTCGCCGGCCACGCCTTTGAATTAGCGCCGAGAATGCCTTGAGAAGGGTGAACAAACCGTTGTGCACCGCCGTTCGCCGGGGCGCCGCAGGGTTAACGAATGGTGAATCGGCCTAGCGGCCACCGAATGCGCCCATGCGGTTGTACACCTCGGCCGGCACGCGATAATCGCGAATGACCGGCCGCGGATCGCGCAAGCCTATCGCCTCGCGCTGCACCATGAAGCACCACAAGGCGTCGCTGGCATCCTGCACCAGCTTGGCGCGCGCGGCGTCCCGCGTCTGGTGGCGGCGTTCGTAATCGGCCAAGGCCGCCAATGCGGCTTCCAGTGCGCGACCCAGGCGGCCGAGCGCGCTGACCTGCTCCTGCGCGATTTCGTAATCGAGCGCGGCGAGGCGCGCCGGCTGCGAACTTGAACTGCGCGAGGGTGGGCGTAAAGTCATGCCATCACGATAATCGGCAACGCAGCATCCGTCATCGCCGTGGAGGAAATCATGCGAAGACTGGCCGTTCTGGTCCTTTCCATCATGGCGCTGGCGGGGATCGTGCGTCCGGCCGCCGCCGAGGACACCCTCAAGGTCGCGATTCCCCAAAAGGGTGCCTGGGACGCCGGCCTCGTCGAACTCGGCCAACGCGCCGGCATTTTCAAAAAGCACGATCTCAATCTCGACATCCTCTACACGGTGGCCGGTCCGGAATCGATCCAGGCCTTGATCGCCGGCAGCATCGACATCGCCGTGGCTTCGGGCGTCTCGGCGGCGCTCGGCACTTTCGCCAAGGGTGCGCCGATCCGGATCATTTCCAGCGAGATGACCGGCGCGCCGGATCTGTATTGGTTCGTTCCGGCGGATTCTCCCATTCACACCATCGAAGACATGAACGGCAAGACGGTCGCGTTCTCGGCGGTCGGCTCGTCGAGCCACGGCTCGCTGCTGGCGCTGATCGCCCAATATCATCTGACCGCCAAGCCGACGCCGACCGGCAACATCGCCTCGACCATTACCCAGACCATGACCAAGCAGGTCGACGTCGGCTTCGGCGCCGCGCCGTTCGGTCTCGATCTGGTCGAGAGCGGCAAGGCGCGCATCATCGCCACCGGCAACGATGTCGCGGCACTGCGTACGCGCGCCGTGCGCGTCAATCTCACCGGTGCGACGACCCTGCAGAGCAGGCACGACGCCATCGCGCGTTTCATGCAGGGCTATCGGGAGACTGCCGACTGGATGTACTCCAACCCGGACGCGCTCAAGGTCTACGGCGAATATTCCGGCCTGCCGGACACGATCGTGCAGCGGGTGCTCAAGCTGATCCCGAAGGAAGCGCTGCAGACCCAACAGGTCATGGGCATCAACGACATCATGGCCGACGCGGTGACGCAGAAATTCCTCGCCGCGCCGCTGACGCCGGACCAGCTCAAGGAGCTGATCCAGATCCAGTAGGGCGCCGCTAGCGCTGCCAGGTCACGACATGGACGTCCGCCGCGGCGTCGAGTTCGCGCCGCGGGCCGGGCTTGAGCCCGTGGCGCATGAGCACGTCCTCGGGCGTCGCAGTCGGCCCGACCTCGGTGAATACCGGCCGGCCCCCCGGAATTCTGGCATGGGCGGCGCGCGACAGATGAAAGCGCTCGTACTGCGGCAGGAACATGCTGAACACGTCGGTGCCGCCGATGATCGCGATGATGCCGTCGGCGACGCCGAGTTCCGCCAGCGCCTGGTCCAGCGTGGCGCCGCTCGGATTCCATAACAGCGCATTGGGATGCGACGTATCCGGCGCGGTGGCCGCGACCTGCCGCGTCAAGATCAGCCGCTTCCGGCGCGCCGCGCGCGGGCCGCCTTCGTGCGAGTGCCGGCCGTGCAGGATCGCCGCGGCCTGGTCGAGCCCGGCTTGAAAGAATCTCTGGTCGGCGTCATTGCGGATGGCCGCCGGCATGATGCCGGCAGCGTCGGCGATCATGCCGTCGGCCGAGGCGATGACGTAGCCCTCGATGCGGCGCAAAGCGGCCTGCCGAACTTAGAAGGTCACCAGGTACTGCAGCAATGACAACACGCCGACGATGATCACGATCACGCGCACGATCTGTTTGGCGCGGCCGTCGATCGGCAGCATGTTGATGAGATAAAGCACGAGGATGACGACAAGGAAGGTGATCAGCACCCTGATGAGGAGGTACATGCAAAGCCTCGCGGGCAAATTTGAGAACGTCGGTCACATTGATTGCACGGCAAATCCACTGTTACCATAGGGGAGTGGCCAGCGCATAGCCGCGCGTCGCGGCCGGGCGCCGACGCCGATCACCGGCTCCGTCGTAGCGGTGACGGCCGCGGCGGGAAGCACCGCCAACGGGAGGCAAGCATGGCATCCGGACCTGCCGCACCAAGCCTGATCATGCTGCAATTCCTCGCCTGGGTCGCGGACCGGCCGCGCAACTATCGCGACACGATGGCGGCATGGCACAGCACCTGCCCGCGATTGTCGGTGTGGGAGGACGCGATCATCGACGGCCTGGTGCGGCTCGAGAACAATGCGGATCGAGCGGTGACCCTGACGCCGCGCGGCCGCGCCGCCCTTGAACAAGCCGCCCTCGAAAAAGCATAGCGCAGCGTTAAATGAACGCAACACCGCCGGACCCGCCGACCAAGGCGCTCGAATTCGTCAATCAAACCAGCAGTTATGTCCTGCTGGCGACCATCGCACTGTTGGCCTGGGTGGCGTCCGGCGTGGAATTTTCCAACGAGGTTTTGCGCCACTCGTCCATGGCATGTCTCACCCTCTCCGTCGTATTCGGCATTGCGACCCTGGCGCTGGTGCCGCTGGTGGCGGAGGCGCGGCGGCCGGGTCAGTCGAACTTCGAGGTCGAAGCGCGCTTCATGATGCTCGGGCAGCGCGGCGTGCGGCTGAAATCGACGCTACTGCCGCAATACCTGTTGTTGCTTGCCGGCCTTATTCTCTACGTAGTCGGCATGATCGATTAGCGCGTTCACGCCATCGCATAGCCCGGCAGCGGCGCGATGTCGAAGGCGTTGAGCACAAACCCGATCATGCCGTAGAGGCCGGCGCAGGTCACGGCCTCGATCACGCCCTCGAGCCCGAACGCGGCTTTGGCACGCTCGAAAGTCCCGGCGCTCAGCGTCTTGGTGGCGACCAGTTCGGTGACGAGGTCGTAGACCAGCCGCTCGTCGTCGCGCTTGAAATCCGGCCGCCGGCGCGCCCGAATGGCGTCGATGGTATCCTGCGTCAATCCCGCTTGGAGGGCGTTCGGCTCGTGCACCGACCAGGCATATTTCGCCGTGGCCTCGCGGACCATCACCAGGATGATCAATTCGACAAGCCGCCTGCCTAATCTGGGATTCTGGCGGTAGTAGTTGACCAGCTGGTCGGCCGGTTCGGCGATATCGGGCATGTGGATCAGCACCGAGAACGGGCCGCTGAGCGTCTTGTGCGGCCGCGACCGCAAGAAATCGTCATGGAGCTGTTGTTGTCGCGGCGACAGGTTCTCTCGTTCGATATCGTCAATGCGAGCCATCCGGCGTTCCTTCTCAGTCATGACATCATTTCAGATCGGCCGCGCCGTCGCCGCGAACCGCGGCGACGTAGCGGGCGATCGAGCGTTGCACGATGGCCTTGCCGTCGCGCGCAATGGTGCGGTCGAACCAGGCGCCGTGAATGACCTCGAACGGGTAGGGCTCGAGCAAAGCGCCGATGCGCTCGACGGCGGGCGCCGACAGCGGAATGAGGTTCGGATAGCTGCGCATGAAGCTGACGAATGTGCGGTCCGGGATCACCTGCACGATGTCGCCGGACAACAGCGCGCCGCGGCCGTCGCCGCCTTGCGCCCAATGCAGCACCGTGCCGCCGGCGAAATGGCCGCCGCAGCGGATCAAGGTCACCCCGCGCGCGAGCGGCAGCGTGTCGCCGTCCCAGAACTTGATCGCCGGATCGGAGCGCATGACCCATTGGCGGTCGCCGGCATGCAGGTAGATCGGCGCATCGAAGGCCTGCGCCCATTCCACCATCGACGCGTAATAGTGCGGATGGGAAATCGCGATGCCGATCAGGCCGCCGAGGCCCTTGACGATGGCGACGGTCGCGTCGTCAAGCAGCGATATGCAGTCCCACAGCACATTGCCCTGATCGGTGACGAGCAGCAGCGCCCGCTGCGCGATGGCGAAAGCCGGCACCGTGCCGATGCCGATCAGTCCCGGCTCGTGCTGTTGAAAGCCGTTCATGTGGCGGCGCGCCAGCGCCTCGTGGGTGGTCCAGCTCTGCCCGGACGGCGGCACGAACTGCCGTTCCTCGTCGCAGATCGGGCAACGCTCCGGTTGCTTCTCGGACGCCGCGAACTGAGTGCCGCAGGTGACGCAAATAAAAGCGGGCATTGGCGTAGCTGACACGAAAAGCGCGGCGCTGGAAAGCGCCGCGCGGTTGTTGCGTCCGGCGCGGTTAGCTCAGCACGCCGTACTTCTTGAACCAGCCGACCATGCGGTTCCAGCCGTCCTGCGCGGCTTCCGGCCGGTAGCTCGGCCGGTAATCGGCATGAAAGCCGTGCGGCGCGCCGGGATATTCGTGAAACTCCGCGGTCTTGCCGGCGGCCTTAAGCGCGTCTTCCATCTGTTTGACCTGGTCGGGCGTGATGCCGGTATCGGCCTCGCCATAGAGACCCAGCACCGGCTCCTTGACCTCGGGTGCCAGTTCGAGCGAGCTCTTCGGCGCGGCATCGCTCTTGTCGATCAAGGTGCCGTAGAACGCGACGCCGGCTTTGAGGCTGGGATTGTGCGTCGAGTAGTGCCACACGGTGCGGCCGCCGCGGCAGAAGCCCATGATACCGAGCCTGTTGCCGTCACCGCCCTGCGACTGCGCCCACGCCACCGTGGCGTCGAGGTCGGAGAAAAGCTCGGTGTCCTTCTTGGCGTTGACGATGGGGAAGAGCTTCGGCATGTCGTCGATCTTCGTCAGGTCCACGCCGGCGCGGAAATAGTAGTCGGGCGCGACCGCGAAGGCGCCGAGATGACCGAGCCGGCGCGTCACGTCCTTGATGTATTCGTGCAGCCCGAAAATCTCCATGGCGACCAGAATGATCGGCGGATGCGCCACGCCGGTCGGCCGCGCGTAGTAGGCCGGCATGTCGCCGTCGGAAACCTTGATCTTGGTGTCGCCGGTATCGAGGCCGTTGGTATCGGTGTGGATGGCATCGGCGCGCACCGGGCCGGCGGCGAGCGTGTAGCCGGCGGCGGCTGCCGCGGAACTTGTCATGAAGCCGCGCCGCGACAGCGGCGGCATCACTTTGGCAAGTCCGATGACGTCGGACGGCAGGCGCTGGATGTTCATTGGCGTTCTCCCCTATGAGTTTTGAGTTTTCGCGAGGTTTCATGGCTGCAGGATAATACCGCCGTCGACCGGCGTACACAGGCCAAACGCGGCATCGCGGCCGCAATGACAAATTGCATTTTGCGCCGCAACGGCTTATGTGGAATTCAAACGGAAGTTTGAAAAGTGGCGCAACCGTGACACGACCCTCCGAAGTCACCCGCGAGCGGATCATGAAGGCGGCCGAACGGCTGTTCGCCGAGCGCGGCTACGACGGCACGAGCATCCGCGCCATTGTCGCCAAGGCGCGCGTCAATCAGGCCGCCATCAATTATCACTTCGACGGCAAGGATGGGCTCTATCGCGAGGTCTTGCGCGCGTCATTCCGGGCGCTGACCGAGCACCAACTCGATCATGCCGCGGAAACCAAGGCGATGTCGCGCGAGGCGGCGCTTGCCGAATTCATCCGCCGCCAGCTGTGGCCGCTGGTAGCGCGCGACGAGCTCAGCCGTCATCTGCGCATTTTCAATTGGGAAACGGTGCGGCCGACGCCGGTGTTCCGCAAGCTGTTGAGCGAGGAGGCCACCCCGTTCATGGGCCTCGCCGTCGATCTAGTCCGGCGCTTCCTGCCCGAGGTCGATCAGCGCACGTTGGTCGTCGCCGCGGTCTGGCTGATCGGCCAGTGCAGCGTCTTCGTGCGCAACCGCGAACAGCTTTCCGGGCCGCCGATCGGCCTTTCGCTCGATGAATCGTCGGTTGAATCGCTCAGCCAGCTGATCAGCCGCTGGGTGATCGGCGGCCTCGCTCAGGTCGCCTGATCTGGCCAGGCCGGTGAATTATTCGGGGGATTGCCGCAAAAATTCCTTTTTCCGGGCCATCGGGCGCCCTGAACGGATGTTTGAAATTCAACCGGCCGTTTGAAAAACTTTGCGGATCGAGACCGAGCAGGGGGCGACAATGCAGTACGTGGGTACCATGCAGGCCGGAAGCATTCGACAGGAGATACCGTTGCTGGCGCGTTTCATCGCCAAGCTGATCGTCGACGCCCTGCCGGCGGCTATGGCGAGCGTCATCGGCGGCTTCCTGATCACCCAGTACCAGGTCAGCCACCAGGCGCCGCGGCCGGCGGCCGGACAGGTCGCCCCGGCCTCGGCCGAGATGATGGCGCTGGTGCGCGATGAACACAGCATGATCGTCGATTACCTGAAGACCCAGATGGCGGCCGAGAAGAGCCGCCATGTCGCCGAAGACCAAGCCGAAGCGCGCGCCGCGGCCAATGCCCGGCTCGCCGCGGCGGCTGAGGCGGCGGCAGCCGCGGCGGTGCCGGTGCCGGCGCCGGCCGTGCGGGTCCCGGCCGCGACGGCCGCAGCCAGACCCGTCGCAACCCGACCCAAGGTGGCGGCGGTCGCCGCGGCGGTGCCGCCGCCCCAGCCGCTGGTGACGGCGCAGACCGATACTCCGGTCGTGACGGTGCCCGCGGCAACGACCGCGCCGGAATCGAGATCGCTTCTGGCCAAGACGCTCGACATCAAGGACAACGTCGTCCACGCCACGTGGCACGCGGTGTCGGCGATCGGCAGCATTCCGTCGTGGATCGCCGACCGCATCGGCGGCAACAACGCCAACTCGAACTCCGATGCGCGGCAATTCACGACATCGTCGTGATGTGACTGGCAAAGCCTAAAGCGACACGGGCGTCCCCATGAAATCGCGTTTGCCAAGCTCGACCCCACAATGGCGCAAGATGTCGTAAGCGGTGGTGCAATGGAAATAGAAATTGGGCAGCGAATTATTGAGGAGCAGCGACTGACCGGTGAAGTCGCGCGTGGCCCCGCTCGGGAACGTGATCTCGATCGACTTGTCCTCGCTGCCGTCAATTTGCCCTGGCTCGAAACCTTTGATGAACCCGATCGCCTGATCGAGGCGCTGGCGCAGCTCTGACAGGCTCGCTTCGGTGTTGGCGAACGCCGGCGGCTCGGCACCGGCGAGCCTGGCGGTGGCGTTCACCGCGTGGTCGGCCGCCGCGCGCACCTGACGCGACAGCGGAAACATATCGGGAAAAAGCCGCGCGTTGAGCAGCGCGGACGGCTCGATCTTCTTCGCCACGCAATGCGCCGCGGCCTTGTCCAGCACGGCGGCGAGCGCGGCGAGGAATTGAACAAAAATCGGAACGGAAATCTTGTACATCGATATGGTCATATCTCATCCTCCGTTTTGTGGCCGCGACACGTTGGCGCCGCCGGCGCGGGCCTGAACGCTGCGGAAATCTAGCGGCTTTTGCGTTGGCCATGAACGTCGCGCTTTGGCGCTGTCGACATTGTGTGGGAATCGGGGCGGCGGCCGACAAACGATCGCCACCAAAACCTGATGAGCTTCGCGCGCAGAAGGGAGGGGGGCTACAGGAAGAGGAGCTTTCTATGTGCGACTATAGTCTGCATCACGTCGCCAGCCGCCCTGCCAAAGTTGGCGACAAGCTCGTCACCACCCGTTTTGTCAACACGCCGACCGGCGGTTTCGCGGCGGTCGACAATACGCCTGTCGCCGTGTGCCTGCGTCCGGGTACCGAGCTTGCATTCGATCAGGATGTCGCATGCGAGCCGGCGCTCGGCATTTTGCCGGCCCGCAGGATCGGCCAGCGGGTGGCGCGCTTCCGGCAAATCAACATGGACCAGCCCTGCGTTCATCACGATGCGCTGGAATTCCCCGATGGCAAGATCATTCTGGTGACGCGATTGTGCGAAGGCCAGCATGCGACCGTGCTGCAAATGCCGGCGGTGGCACGCGGCACCGAGCGTGAGGTCAATCCGGCATCCGCCCATACGAGGGCCGGTGAGACAGCCGTGGGACCGGCGCTCGACCGGCTGGCGTCCCTTACCGAGTAGGGCGGTCGGCGTGGCCGATTCGCCCGGGCGAATCGGCGCGAATCACTAACAAGGTTAAGCGACTGCGGGAGTTCGCCGGCGCGAGGCCGCGGACTTCCGCAGCTCGCCGTTCGTGTTGCGCACAAAAAGTCCTTTCGACGCCCGCATGGGCCATTAAATCGCGCATTTTCTTGTGATCTCCGCGGGAATTGGTGCCGATCGGCCACAGGTTTCAACTTTCATGTCCGCCGCAGTTGCCGACCCGAAAGATGGTGGTTAACTCCTATGATCCTGGGCAGGGGGAACAGCTCCACCGCGGACGCGTTTGAACGTTACCGGCGACCTCCACATCGAGGCATTGTCGGGTGACGGGGAGACTATGATCGATGCGTTTCTCGGGAAATTTCCAACCCGAATGGGGCTATCTGGCACCGGTGCCGAATTTCATGCGCACGGTCCGCATTGTCGCCGTCGCGACCGCGATCGGCGCCACGGCGGGCGGAGCCGTTGTATTCTCGCTGGCCGACCGTTCGGCGCCCGGCGTGGTGGCCGATGCCGGCAAAACACTCGTTGTCGTACGTTCGCTGGTGCAGCCGGCCGAGGCCGCCGCAGTGCCGGCGGCATCCGCAGTGCCGGCGGCATCGGTGGCGGCGCCAACTGTCGCGTCGGCGCCGCCTGCTCCGCCAACGCCAAAGACTGCATCGCTTGTCGCCGCATCACCGCCCGCCGCGCAATCGCCTGCGAGCACGGCGCCCGTGGCATCAGTTCCGCTCCAGGCAAGTACCCAGCCAATCGCATCATCGGCCGCGGCGACCTCGCTTGCGCACCTGCCGCCGCCGCTCCCGGCCATAGCTCCGCCAGCAGCGAGCGACGCCAGCACGACCGCAACCGCCGAGGCGCCGGCCAGCGTCGCAGCGCTCGCCGAGAGTCCGCCGTTGACCGACGTCGCACCGGCGTCAACCAACGATGCGGTTGCGATTGTTCCGGCGTCGGCGAACAACACGGCGACAGCAGCGCCGGGCCTCGGCGCGGCATCGATCGGCGCCAGCAAGCCGCATAACGTCCCCGTCGCACAGCACGCGCCGCCGCCGTCCGTGGTGCCGGCAGTCAAAAAGAAGCTAGGCAACGACAACGGGCTGGGGCCGCTTTTGCGCCACCTGTTCAGCGCTCACGCCGCCACGTCGTACTCCCAGAATTGAGATCAGCCTCGGCTCAGTGATCGCCAGCGGCGACTAAGCCGAGTATCGGTCTCTGCGGCCACGTTTTATAGGCTGCTGCAATGCAGAGCGGCGGAATCTGCCTAGTCGTTGCAGACGCGATCCCTGACCGCCGCCGCATAGGCGGCCCACGCCGCCGGCCAGTCGGGCGCCAGCGCGATCTTGGTCCATCCGACACCCCACGGCGTGCTGCTGCTATCCCACCAGATATGGCAATAGCCGTCGCTCCATCGGACCACGGCGTAATCGGCGCGCGCCGGGCTCGATGCGGCAAAACCGATTGCCAGAATGCCGAAAGCAAACGCCAACCGTTTCATCGTCAGCTCCCTGTTGTGCATGGGCGGAAACTTTCCGATAGTACGCGCCCTATTGTGGGGCAAGGCCGTTGCGGCTCCAACTCGCGCCTTTTGCGCGGGGCCGTGCGGTCCGCAAACTAACTAAGGAGTGTTTCATGCCTGAAGTCGTCGTTTACATTCTCGAGGGCCGTACCCAGGATCAAAAGCGCGGTCTGATAAAGGATATCACCAGCGCCGTGGTGAAGAATGCCGGCGTGCCCGCCGACGCCGTCGTAGTGTCGCTGGTCGAAACCGCAAAGACCGATAAGGGCAAAGGCGGCGTGCTGTTCAGCGAGATGACGGCGCGTTAGCGCGGCTGGTATTGTTAATCCCAACCATCGCCCACACATGAGTCGCCGACGCGCGCCGGTGCGCGCCGGCAGTTGCCGTTGCCGATATAAACTACCATTGAACTTCTCGTGAGTGCGACGCACAATTTTCTTGCTGCACTGCAATATATAGCCGATAATTGATCCGGCTGGCAGCGCGAAAACAAGGCAAGGTGTGCCATGAGCAACGAATGGAATACGAAAGACGGCCGGCGCCGGGTGCGGCGCGATCCGCCGACGGTCGAGGAGGCGGTGCTCGCGGCGCAAGGGCTCACCGAAGAGCTGAGCGAGCAGATCGAGATCGTCGCATCGCTTATGGAAGTCTCGCCCGACGAGGCGCGCGTAGCGGTGCTGCGCATGGGTCAGCGCAAGGACGTCAATCGCCTCACCATCGCCGGCCGTAGCGGGGCGCCGCGCGCCGTCGTGGTCGAAAGGCGCGTGGTGCGTCGGCCGTTGCGAAGCCGCTCGCTAGGTTAGCGGACAGCGCCTAAAGCCGCCACGCGCCGGTGGCGCCTAGAGCCAGCGTCTGCTGCCGGGGTCGGAGATGACGCGGGACGAGACCAACCGGTGCCAGATGAAAAGGACGACAAGCGCGCCGACCACGGCGCCGATCAGCCCGGCGCCCTGGTCCGGCCGGTACCAGCCGATCGCCTGGCCGATCCAGGTCGCCGCGAAGGCGCCGGCAATGCCAAGTACGGTGGTGAGAATAAAGCCCGCCGGATTGTTCGGACCTGGCGCCAGCATCCGCGCAATGAGGCCGGCGACGAATCCGATGACGACGATCCAGAGAATGTTCATGGCGATCCTCGCAAAAGAATAAGTGGCGGTGAGCTTCGCACAAAAGCGGTCCTCGACGCCACAGTGCTGGCACGGTTTCGCGTCGCGAAGCGCCGGGCGGCTGGGATAGGCTCGCCGGCTGAATTATGCTCGCGGCACTTGTCGTCGGGATGACCGCAGGGTCTGCCAAAGGGTCTGCCAAAGGGTCTGCAGTGACCAAGACAGTCGTCAAGCCCCGCACCAAGGTGAAGGAGAAGACCCAGCGGCCGCCGCTCTACAAGGTCATCCTGCTCAACGACGACTACACGCCGCGCGAATTCGTCGTGCAGGTGCTCAAGGCGGTATTCCGCATGAACGAAGAGCAGGCCTATCGGGTGATGATGACCGCACATCAGCGCGGCGCCTGCGTGATCGCGGTCTATACCCGCGACGTCGCCGAGACCAAGGCCAAGGAAGCCACCGAACTCGGCAAGAGCAAAGGCTATCCGTTGTTCTTTACGACGGAGCCCGAGGAGTAGGCGGCGCCACCCTGAAGGGCCACGCCGCCGGATCTCGACGTTATGCTTTTTAAGGCGAGCCTGTTTGACGATGAAACACCGGCGATAGTGGTGATTATTTGCCCTGGATCGACAGCCCGCCGGGACCGAGATCGATACGCACGCCCTCGGGCTGCTTGCGGTCCTGATAGAGCTGATAGCTCATCACGGCGACGACGATGACCAGCGCGCCGATGACCAGGTAGAGAATATTGCTGCGTGTCACGGGCCGATCCCTTCAGGCGAATATTTTAGACGTTACCGGACGCCCAGGCGACTCTTTCGGCGCAACGGCAGGCTGCGCACCCGCAGGAACCGCAATTTTCGCGGGGCGTCAACGCCCTCAAAGGAACGCGGCGGCGATTAAGGGCGTTGCATAGCAGACGGCGCGCGGGGAGGGCCGATCAAGGGAAGATCGCGGAACTCGCCAAGGGATTCTTGCCATGTTGCCCGCACGCTATCCTGGATTCAGCCCCGCCATGCACGGCGGTCCCGCTATCCGTACTATCGTGACTGTCGCCGTCGCCGCGCTGATCGGCACGGTTGTCGGTGGCTTGAGCGTGCTCGGCGTCGTGGTCGCGGTGGTGCAGCCGTCAAATCAAGAGCTTCGCACGGACGCCGGCAGGAACGCCGGCGCTGCCGCAGTGGTGCCGGGCGGCGCCGCAGTGCCGGGTCAATTGCCCAGCCCCGCATCGTCCCAAGGGCCGTCCCCGGTGCCCGGCCAAGTCCAGGCGCAACGTCAGGCAAATCCGCCTGCCGGCGCGCCGGCCGCTGTCAGCCCGGTGGCCGCACCGAAGCCGCCCGCCACGCCGGCCGCGATGTCGCCAATGCCGCCACAGCCAGCCTCCGCGGTGCCTCTGCAACCCGCCCAAAACACGCAATCGGCGCAAACGCAGCCGCCGCAGCCGCAGGCCACGCAGGGACCGCAGATCACGTGGCCCGACGCGCTGACGCGGCGGACGGCGCAAGAGCGCGCACCAGAAAATCCGGCTCCGACACCGAACCCGCAGGCATCGCCGGGCCAAAGCGCTGCCGCGCCCGCAAAAGAGCCGGCAAGCGAACAAGGTGCCGCCGTGGATCGCACCGCCTCGGATCGCCAGGACGCCCACAAGGATGCCGACAAAGTGCAGCCGCCAGCAGTCAACCATGCCGTGGCGTCGCGGGCGCCGACGACGAATCGCGTCTCGCCGTACGACACGCCAGCCGGCAAAACGCCTTCCAGCAGACGCGTCGTGACAGCGCCGCCGATCGAATCGCCGGCGCCGCCGGATGTGGGCGCGGCGGCTGCGGCGCCACCGGATGCGCCGCGATCGCTGTTCGATTTCTTCGGCGGTGGACCGTTCCGCGATGACCGCGACGCTGGCGGCCCGCCGGACGCGTCACGACAGCAGGCTTTGCCGGAGCCGCCGCTTCGCGACACGCGCGGCGGCGCAAGACGGGTCGTGCGTCAGCAGCGGCATGACGAACCGGCGGAATTGGAACAGAGGGCGCCTGAGCCGGCGAGCGACCATTGGGGCGGCTTCTTCGGCGGCTGGCATCGGGACAACTGGAACGACGACAACTAGTCGCCGCGTCTTGCGTTTCATCGGAGTCGTTGCGCGATTCAATTTAGCGTCTGCGACCATGATGCGGCTGCCATGACACTTGCGGCCATGACACGTGCTGCCAAGACCCTTGCTGGCAAGACGCGTCCTGGAGATAATTCGTCGCTGGAGGGGGCAACATGCCGCGGATGTTTTATGGCGCCTGCTTGGCGCTGACCTTCGTGATGCTCGCGGCATTCGCGGATGATGCGCGGGCAGCGGGGATCGGCGGAACGTGCGCGGGGACGGCCGGGAATGCCTGCAATGCCGGGCTGTGGTGCGATCTGGAGGCCAGCAGTTGCGGCCTTGCCGACCGCGGAGGCGTCTGCGTCCGCGTCCCGACCTTCTGCAATTTGGCTTATCGGCCGGTGTGCGGATGCAATGGCCGCACCTATGGCAACGATTGCGAACGCATGCGCGCCAGGGTGAGCAAGGCGCACGACGGGGCCTGCGGAATGGGCGACCGCTCGCGGCGCAGCCGTAACTCGCCGGACAACGAGCCGGACGCCCGGGACGGCGGCCGCTGACGGAAGCGGCGGCGCCGCAACCCGGTATGACAGGCGCGCGAAACGCAAGCAAATCGCAAGCGCGTCCGTTTTCCGACAATGCCCGCAACAGCGAACCCGGATTGCGCCGCTATGGAGCGGCGTTCGGCTGCAGGCCGTGTCGCAAGCTTATTGCCGTTTCGCTTTGCGAGCGGTGCGCGGCGATTTTTTGACGATGCCGGATTGTGCCGCCAGCGCCAGCTTCGGCGTCTCGCGGAGTTCGGATTCGGCGGCGAGCCAATGCTGTTCGGCCTGGCCGTCGGGACATCCGCTGGCGGCCCAGATTTCGTAGGCCCGGTCGCGAATCCGTTGGGTGAGAGATTGGTCCATGTGACACACCCCGTTTGCTGGTGGACTTGAGCTCTCGCCGATCATGGTTAACGAGAGGTTAACGGGCCGCCCCGCCAGTGGCGGAGCGGTCGCTTGCCCGGCATTCCGGCGAAAACCGGCTAGACTAGGCGCGGCGGCGCGTCGGGGCCCGGTAGGCCATGCGGGCGTGACCGGCGCAGTACGAGAAGCCTGCCACCACCTCGTTGCCGCAAAACACAAAATCCGCCGCGGCCGGATCGCCAACCGGCCAGCGGCATTTGCCGTGCGCCAGGTCGATGAGCGAGCAGCATTGCGTGCTGGCGACCGCCATGGCCTCGGCTGCCGCGGGCACGCGCGAGCCGTCGGCGCACATCAGCCGCAACAGCTGCCGTTGCGTCGAGACCCGCGGGTGCCTGGCGCGTGGAGGGCTGGAACGCGCCGGTGCACCCGCGGGCCGCCCCGACGACAGGCCAAGCCGGTGGATTTTGCCGATGACGGCGTTACGGGTGACGCCGATCTCGGCGGCGATCTGACTGCAGGTCAGACCGGTGACGACACAGGTACGGAGCTGCTCGATGCGCTCCGGAGTCCAAGTTGCTAGGGTCATGATGGGCACGGCCTCGTATAGCCGCGGCCGGTTCTGGGCCGCCGACAGAGCAAAGGCCGCGCGCAACCGGGGCGCCCGCCGGAAGGCTGCACCCGACCCGCCAGCGCGAAATCGGTGCGCGACGGCGCGCATGGCGCCGCGATCACCGAGCCGCATCCGCGCTATGGGATCGCCAGCCCGCCGTTGTGTGAACGCCCGAACCCCTTATCGGAGCCCGCTTTAAGCTTGTTGAGCGAAAACCCTCGCCGAAACCGAACTTTGCACGATTCGATTCGCCTGCCAATAGTTTTAACGCTATTATAACCAAGTTTTAACTGAGGCGTTCGGTAACCCCAAATGGCGCGACCTGAAAACCGTTCGGAAGCGCGGGCGTTAAGCCTGACGCTCCCGGTGGAGACCTTTAATTACCTCGCTCTCCTGGCGACGCTCGGCAAGCTCGGTCGCACCGAAAACGAGGTGGCCACCCACATCCTGGTGCGCGAGGCCTACGCCATGCATGCACGCGGCTTCCATGAAATCCGTATCCCGCCGCCCTCGGACGAAGGCGGGTGAAGGGCGGCAATTCATCCAGCCAGCAAGCCTATTGGCGCGCGGTTATCGGCGCGCCGTGCGGGGAGGCCTCCGCCCACTCATTCGATGCGGTGCGCGTCGGCCCGTTGTGCCCAAACAACAGGCTGCCAAGGACGAGGCCGCCGAAAAACACCGCGACGATCGTCATGATCAGCATGCCATCGCGCCGCGGCGGCGGATAAAGCCCGCGCAGTTGTTTGTCCAAAAGCTCCTGATCGCTTTGATTCATCCCGAATCTCCGCAATGAAATAAATACACAGGAACAACCCGCGAAAATGCCGCGTGTTCCCCCGCCAACACAAGAAGCATTGAAAAGCGCGCGCGCACCCGGCGCCGGCCCAAACAGGCGGCTCAAGGCCGAGACATTGAGCCGTTGAGGAGCGAAGCCTCTGCCAACGCCGCGCCTTCACAGCCCCGCCAGATAATGCGCCATGGCGTCGCGTTGACTGTCGGTCAGCGCCCTCATGAAGCCCGGCATGTCGCCGTTGTTGGAGCGCTCGCCGTCGGCATAGCTGCGCATCGCGCCGACCAGATACTCGTAGCTGAGCCCCGCCAGCCGCGGCGCCGGCGCGCCGCCCTCGAAATTTTGCTGATGGCAGGCCCGGCACATGGTGATGCCTTCGGGCGCGGCGGCTTCGGCATTGGTGGTGTGCGAGGCCGGCCAGCTCTTGGCCGCGAAATAGTCGGCGAGCGCACGCAGATCCTGCAGCGAGAGGTCCTTCACGACTACCGCCATGATCGGGTTGACGCGCGCACCGCTGTGGTAGTCGTGCAACTCCTTGTAGAGATAATTCGCCTGCTGGCCCCAGATGATCGGGGTGGTGGCTGGATCGACGGGTACGCCGGTCTGGCCGTGGCATGCGCTGCAGACCTTGGCCTTGGTCTCGATGGTGTCTTGGGCATGGGCCGGGACGGCAACCAGCGCGCAGAAGACCGCGCCAAGAATAGTTGAAGCGACACGCTTGGCCATGTTTTTTCCACCCCTTTTGCGTTTGTCACGGTGCCGCATGGCGGACCGATTTATGGTAGGCCGCGGACTTGCCCGCGGGGTTTCATTGTAAAGCGTTTGCCGGAATTGTCAGCCGGTGCCGCAGCTTGTCATCGGCCCGGTTGAAGGCGGCTTCGTCGGCGTAACCGGCTAAACCTGCGCAGGGCTGTTGCCTGGGGCTTGAACCTCAATCCATGGTGAGGACACCACTACGCGGGGGGCGCGACATCAGTCCAATGAGCACACTTCTCGACCACTATTTCTCGTTTCACGGCCGCCTGGCGCGGCTGCCGTTTTTCATCCGCGGCATTTACCTCGTCATTGCGGCCGTCGTGCTGTTTTTTGTGAGCGTGGCGTTGTTCGCCAATGGCGGCCGGTTGTGGTGGTGGCTCGGCCTCATCGAAGTCATCGTCTGCCTGTCGGTGCTTGGCGTCGGCAGCGTATCGCTGATCGTGCGCCGCCTGCACGACCTGGGATTTTCCGGTTACCACGTCATCTGGGTCGGCGCGGCCGAGCTGGGCTCGACCGTGCTGTCCTACGGACCACCCGTGGTGATGTTGCTGGCGCTGCCGCTGGCCGCGGTCGATCTCTGGCTCACATTCTGGCCCGGCATGGCAAACGCCAATCGCTTTGGCGCGGTGCCGGATTGAGCGGACGGCTTGACGCCGGCCGCCCGCTTGCGACTGCCCGAGTGAACGCGGCGCCGCACCCCGACCGGGTTCTGTTTTGCGACGCTGCGCTAGCCCTTGATGCTGAGCAATTCGACGTCGAACATCAGCGTGGCGTTCGGCGGAATGACGCCGCCGGCGCCGCGGGCGCCGTAGCCGAGTTCGGGCGGGATGATGAGCGTGCGCTTGCCGCCGACCTTCATGGTCGCCACGCCCTCGTCCCAGCCGGCGATGACGCGGTGCATGCCGAGCGGAAACTCGAACGGCTCGTTGCGATCGACCGACGAGTCGAATTTCTTGCCCTTGGCGCCGTTCTCATAGAGCCAGCCGGTGTAATGCACGACGACGGTCTGGCCGGTCTTCGGCGACGGCCCGGTGCCGACTTTGGTGTCGATGATCTTCAATCCGTCTGGCGTGGTCATGGCGGCTCCGGCGGTTTGAGCGGTGGCGGGTGCGAGGGCCGATGCCAAGGCAAGGATGCCGGCCGCTGCAATGATAACGGCGAGCGCAGCGATGGTGCCGGGACGCGGGAAAGCTCGCATCTTCAAATCTCCTTCAGGATCAACAGGGCCGCCGTTAAGCCACGGCTGAAGCCGCGACGCAAGACGGCGCCGCAGCGCGGGTAGAGCGTAGCGCAACCCAATCATTATTCGTGCAAGCCGTACGGTAGGTTTCGCAAGGGCTCCAACCCAGCCTGCGAGAATTGCCGCGACATTGCTCATCCACGCATGGTCATAGTAATTGTTCGGATGGGCTGCTTGCGTATCGAACAGAGGGCGCTCCGAATGCCGACGATCCAGGAAAGCCTTGCCGCACTTCCGCTCGCAACCTACCGGGCCGGCGAGACCGTGCTCGCGGAGGGCACGAAAACCGGACGGCTCTGGATCCTGAAAAGCGGCGCGGTCAGCGTCGTCAAGGGCGATACCGAGATTGCCAAGGTGGCCGAACCTGGCGCGGTGTTCGGCGAATTGTCCGCGCTGCTCGATAAGCCGCATACCGCGGACGTTCGTGCTTTGGAGAAGTCGGAGTTTCACGTCGCCGACGCCGCGCTGTTGCTGCAGGATCCGGCGGCTCTGCTTTACGTGACGATGGTGCTGGCGCGGCGTGTCGACGCTGCCAACCGAGGGCTCGTTGAACTCAAGCGTCAGCTTGAGGCTGGCGAACCGCAAAGCTTGATTGACGCCACCATCGACAGGATCGGGACAGTGTTGAACTTCATCGGCACCGGCTTCATCCGCGCCGGGGCCGGGCATGCGGGCTACCCCTTCCAGTAACGGAGGGCTGGCACGCAAGACGTCGAGGCTGGACATCCAGGCGCGATTCCCGGGCCCTCATCGTCATACCAGAAGGCGGCGCCGCGGCGTGACAACCGCGGCACCGCCTGCGTCGGGCGTTATTTGGTCTGGCTGAGGAGGTTGACGCAGGCCTCGGCCACCCTGCGGTCCGGCTCGGAGCCGGGGAACGTCGTCCAGCCGGCCTTGGTGATGATCTCATTGCGGTTCCAGGACTCCGCCCTCAGCAGCGCCGTCAGGTTGGCGCCGGCATCGGCGGCATGCTGGAACTTGTCGGCGCAGATCGGCGCCAGCACGCGCACGATGCCGGCCTGCTCGGCGTCGCGCGTCTGCGTCGCGGCGGTGCTGCCCAGCACCCAGCCGCCCCACTGGAAGCCGATGACCATGGCGATGACGGCGCCCGCGATGGCGCCCTTGGTCAGGTCCGGCAGTCTGTCGCGGATTGAGGCCCAGTCCATGCACTATCCTTTCGCCCGACGTGTCTCGGTGCGAGGCAACGGAGACCCGGATGGGCTCCGATCGGCGCTGCTGAGTTGGAGTTTCGGCCCGGCCGCTTTGCGCTGGCGTTTCGGTCGCGCCGACCGTGCGCTCTTTATGGGCGGAAGTCGATGAGGGGCGGGGTAGGGGCAGGGGCGGGGTGTTGGCGCTTTGCCGCATGCGAAGCGGCGGATTTGGATGGGTTGAGCGGAGCGAAACCCATCAACGACACAGAAGGCTCATTATAGTCATCACCACTTCAAACATCCGGCGAAACCGGGCAAGGTGACGCTTTCTCATCCACGCTGGTAAGCGCCATGGCAGGATACATCGCACTGGTCCACAAGGACGAAGGGACGAGCTATGGCGTGAGCTTTCCCGACGTGCCCGGCTGCATCGCGGCCGGGGATACGTTCGAGGAGGCCGTGGCCAACGCCGCCGACGCGCTGGCGGCGCATTTCGCACTGATGAAGGCGGACGGCGATGCAGTGCCAGCGCCGCGCCGCTTCGAGGAACTCAAGCGCGATCCCGTCTCAATAAGGGCAAGCAAGCGAATGCGCTCTTCGGAATCTGGAAGGGCTGATAGGATCTTATCCTTCAATTCAACAAAGATATTATTGCCAGAGGCGAAGTTTTGCGAATTATCGTGCGAGCCAATGTTCACTCGCGCATTGGGGCCGCTGACGTTGAACGTGAAGTTGCCTCCGGTTCCTGCAAGAAATGAACCTTTACGTCGAATTTTTACCTGATAGTGCGCAGGAATCGCACCGCCCATTCCATTATAAAATACGGGATCAACCACCTCAAAAGTTTCTTCGATGCCGTTCGGCAACTTTCGCCGAATCTCGTCACCTGCGAGAATTACTGCGTTCTTGTTTGATATAGTTGCCAGCTTGCTGTCGATAATTCCCTTCTCAACGCCGCGGACGGTGCCGTCGGGCGACACTATTGTCAGTTCGGATTGGGGAAAACTTCCAAACATTTCATTCTCCTCGCAGGACAACGTTCTCAACTTCATTCTCCCCGCCGTACCCTATTTGTTCATACGCGGCAAGGGCGGCGCTAAGCGCCGCCCACAACCTGAAAGTAGTTAGCTACACCCCGTCGTCGATCCGCACGTATCGCACTTGAGACACGTCCCATTCCGGACCAAAGTAAAGTTCCCGCATTCGCCGCAAGCCTCGCCTTCGTAGCCCTTCGCACGCGCTTCGGCGCGTTTTTCGGCCGCGGCGTGGCGGGCGTGGCTGCGGGCGTCGGGGCGGTTGAGCTGCTCGATCAGGTCGGTCGGCGACAGTTTTTGGACCGGCTCGGGCTCGGATTTGAGCGCCGCGCTGCCGGCGAGTTCGCCGCGCGGGCCGGAGGTGGCGAGCGCGGTGACCTTGCCGGCCCCACCCCGGCTTGCTTCGCTCGCCGACCCTCCCCCTGCAGGGGAGGGCGAGGATTCCGCGCCGCCTTGCATGATCTTGAGCCGGTCGGTGCGCGAGCGGGTGAGGCCCTTGGAGACGTAGCGGCCTTCGGAAGCCGGCTTGCCTTCCTCGACGCCCTTGCCGAGCGCGTCAAAACCTTCGCCGGTCGGGTCGACGTGGGCGAGGTCGAAGCGCTCCATGTAGCTGACCGCCAGCTCGCGGAACACGTAGTCGAGGATCGAGGTGGCGTATTTGATCAAGTCGTTGCCCTGCACCGGGCCGGACGGCTCGAAGCGGGTGAAGGTGAAGGCATCGACATATTCGTCGAGCGGCACGCCGTATTGCAGGCCGAGCGACACCGCGATGGCGAAGTTGTTGAGGAGCGAGCGCAGTGCCGCGCCCTCCTTGTGCATGTCGATGAAGATCTCGCCGAGCCGGCCGTCGTCGTATTCGCCGGTGCGCAGATAGACCTTGTGGCCGCCGACCACGGCCTTTTGCGTATAGCCCTTGCGGCGGTCGGGCATGCGCTCGCGCTCGCGCATCACCACGATGCGCTCGACGACCTTCTCGACGATCTTCTCGGCCAGCCCCGCCGCGCGCGCCGCCGCCGGCTTGTCGAGGAACGCTTCGATCACGTCCTCGTCTTCCGCCTCGTCGGCGATGAGCTGGCTTTGCAGCGGCTGCGACAGTTTCGAGCCGTCGCGGTACAGCGCGTTGGCTTTCAGGCCGAGCTTCCAGGACAGGATATACGCGGCCTTGCAGTCGTCGACGGTGGCCTCGTTCGCCATGTTGATGGTCTTGGAGATGGCGCCGGAGATGAACGGCTGCGCCGCCGCCAGCATGCGGATGTGGCTGTCGACCGAGAGATAGCGCTTGCCGGTGCGGCCGCACGGATTGGCGCAGTCGAACACGGCATAGTGCTCGGGTTTGAGGTGCGGCGCGCCCTCGACCGTCATGGCGCCGCAGACGTGGATGTTGGCCGCTTCGATCTCGCGCCTGGTGAAGCCGAGGTGCGCGAGCAGGTCGAAGCTCGGCGCGGCGAGATCGGCCGCGTCAACGCCGAGCGCGTCGAGCAGGAAATCGACGCCCAGCGTCCACTTGTTGAAGGCGAACTTGATGTCGAAGGCGGTCGGCAGCGCCTTTTCGATCTTTTCGATCGCCTCGGGCGTAAAGCCCTTGGCCTTGAGCGTGGCGGCATTGATCGCCGGCGCCTCGACGAGCGAGCCGTGACCCACCGCATAGGTGATGATCGCGGCGATCTCGGCCTCGCCATAGCCGAGCACGCGCAGCGCTTCCGGCACGGCGCGGTTGATGATCTTGAAGTAGCCGCCGCCGGCGAGCTTCTTGAACTTCACCAGGGCGAAGTCGGGCTCGATGCCGGTGGTGTCGCAATCCATCACCAGGCCGATGGTGCCGGTCGGCGCCACCACGGTGGCCTGCGCATTGCGGTAGCCATGGGCTTCGCCCAGCGTGAGCGCGCGATCCCAGGCCTTCCTGGCATGCTCGGCGAGGCTCTGGTCGGGATTGGCCTTGTGGTCGAGCGGCACCGGCGGGGTGGTCATGGTCTCGTAGCCGGTGCGCTCGCCGTAAGCGGCGCGGCGGTGATTGCGGATGACGCGCAGCATCGCCGCGCGGTTTTCATCAAAGCGCGGGAACGGGCCGAGCTCGGCGGCCATTTCGGCCGAGGTCGCGTAGGCGACGCCGGTCATGATCGCCGACAGCGCGCCGCACACGGCACGGCCGGCTTCCGAATCGTAGGCAATGCCCGACGACATCAGGAGCCCGCCGACATTGGCATAGCCGAGGCCGAGCGTGCGGAAGTCGTACGAGCGCTGCGCGATCTCGCGCGACGGGAACTGCGCCATCAGCACCGAGATTTCCAGCACGATGGTCCACAGCCGCACCGCGTGCTCATAGCCGGCGACGTCGTAAAGCTCGCTCTTGAGCTTTTCGCCGTTGGCGGCCGAGGCGAGGGCACGGGTGTGGAACGCCAGCAGGTTCAGCGATGCCAGATTGCACGCCGTATCGTCGAGGAACATGTATTCCGAGCACGGATTGGAGGCGATGATCGGCCCCGACGCCGCGCAGGTGTGCCAGTCGTTGATGGTGGTGTGGAATTGCAGGCCGGGATCGGCGCTGGCCCAGGCCGCGTAGCCGATCTTCTCCCACAGGTCGCGCGCCTTCACGGTCTTGGCGATCTTGCCGGGTTTGGTCCGCCAGAACAGGTCCCAATCGCGATCGGCTTCGACGGCTTTGAGGAACTCGTCGGTCACCCGCACCGTGTTGTTGGAATTCTGGCCGGAGACCGTCAGATAGGCCTCCGAGTCCCAATCGGTGTCGTAGATCGGGAACGAGATGTCGGTATAGCCCTGCTTGGCGAACTGGATGACGCGGCGGATGTAGTTGTCCGGCACGTGGTTCTTGCGCGCCGCCTTGATCTCGCGGCGCAGCACCGGGTTCTTCTCCGGATCGAAGCAGTCGTCGCCCGAGCCCTCGCAATTGACGCAGGCCTTGAAGACCGCGCGCAGATGGCGCTGGTTGATCTTGGAGCCGGTGACGAGGTTGGCGACCTTCTGCTCCTCGATCACCTTCCAGTCGATGAAGTTTTCGACGTCGGGATGATCGGCGTCGAGGATCACCATCTTGGCGGCCCGCCGCGTGGTGCCGCCCGACTTGATGGCGCCGGCGGCGCGGTCGCCGATCTTGAGGAAACTCATCAGGCCGGACGACTTGCCGCCGCCGGACAGCCTTTCGCCTTCGCCGCGCAGCCTGGAGAAATTCGAGCCGGTGCCGGAGCCGTACTTGAACAGCCGCGCCTCGCGCACCCACAAATCCATGATGCCACCCTCGTTGACGAGGTCGTCGGCGATCGACTGGATGAAGCAGGCGTGCGGCTGCGGATGCTCGTAGGCGGTGGCGGACTGGACGAGCTGGCCGGACTTGTAGTCGACGTAGAAGTGGCCCTGGCTCGGGCCGTCGATGCCGTAGGCCCAATGCAGGCCGGTGTTGAACCATTGCGGCGAGTTCGGCGCCACCATCTGCATCGCCAGCATGTAGCGGTGCTCATCGAAGAAGGCTTGGGCGTCTTCCTCCGAGGAAAAATAGCCGCCCTTGAAGCCCCAATAGGTCCAGGTGCCGGCGAGCCGGTCGAAAACCTGTTTGCAGGAGTGCTCGCCGACAAAGCGCTCCTTCTCCGGCAGCGCCTGCAGGGCTTTTTCGTCGGCGACGCTGCGCCACAGCCAGGAGGGAACGGTCTCCTCCTCGACCTTCTTGCGGTGCGCCGGGACGCCGGCTTTGCGGAAATATTTCTGCGCCAGCACGTCGGAGGCGACTTGCGACCATTGCTCCGGCACTTCGACGTCGTCGGCATGGAACACGACGGAGCCGTCCGGATTGCGGATCTCGCTCGTGGTCAGGCGGAAAACAATGTCCGCGTAGGGTGACTGTCCGGCTTTGGTGTAGCGCCGCTCGATCCGCATTTTCTGCCCCTTTCCAACTTCAGTTTCTCAACGCCGGAGGCCCTGCGGAACACCCGCTTAATATAAGCTCCCGGCAGCTTCCCCGCGATGCGGGCGGCGCGACAGTGTCGCGTCCCGCATCGCCCTCACCCGTCTGTCCGCCGCCCACCGCGCTCGCTTCGCCGAGGTCGACAGCAGCGACCCAAGCGTCGCGCTGACTGCAGCACGGTGCGGTCCCGAAACCCTTTGCGGAGAGCCCGGCGGACTTCGGTACCCGCGCGCCGAACGTCAGGAGGCTAGGCTAACCCTGGCGCGCGCGTCAAGACTTAGTATGAATGAGTAAATATACCCCTACATGTGGGGATAGCGGGGACGAATCGTGAGGGGACGCGCAAGTATCGGAGATTTGTGATGAATCTGGAAGACGGCGGCGGTTGCGGACCGCGCTTTGCTGTGTGCAACCGGCTCGCGCCGGCCGTTTGGCGAAGCCGCGAGCGAGCCGGGATCGCCCGCTCGCGCGACGGGGTGTCCCGCTTTGCCAATGCCGCCGTCACGCGCCTGTCACGCAATGACGGGGCTTTCCGCCCGATTCTGAGTGAAAGAGCCCGGCAGAATGGGCTCTTCTGCAGAGTCTGCTCCGGCTACCCGCCGTAAGCCTTTGAATTCCTTGCGCAAACTCACGGCGGGCGTACGATTGCACGCCGATCGCCTAGCGGGCGGGCCTGCATGGCGAAGTCGGGGCGCGACCACCCGGCGCGGCGCGGCGATACGTCGGTAAGAGGGTGCCGTCGCCGTTAACCTTAAAGAAGTCTTACTTTCCGGGTCGCTTGTCGCTTGCTTGACGGGCCGGGAGTGGGGCGCAGATAACCTTTCATTAATGGTCGGGTGTGGGTTCCAGCGTAAACTTCGCGCGGGGCGTATGGTCGCCTGTGCCGCCCTATTGGTCGGCTGCGCTCAAGCCATCCATAACGACCCGATCAATCAGCCGCTTGCCGACGCCAAATCGGCCGACGTCGCGCTCGGCCGCGACGACGTCAACACCTATTTCGACGACATGGTGATTGCGCTGACCTTCTCGGGCGGCGGCACCCGCGCGGCGGCCTTTTCCTACGGCGTGCTGCAGGGCTTCGACGAGACCCACGTGCAGACCACGGCCAGCAACATTTCGCTGCTCGACCATATCGATTTCATCTCCGGGGTGTCGGGCGGCTCGGTGCTCGCCGCCTATTATGGGCTGAAGAAACGCCAGGCGATGGCCGATTTCCGCGAGCGCTTCCTTTTGCGCAACGCCGAAGAAAGCCTGCAGATGAGCCTGAACTTTTTCAACATCTCGAAAGGCCTGGAAGGCGGCATCAACGATCCGACGGCGTTTCCGAAGTGGCTTGACGCCAATCTCTATGAGGGCGCCACCTTCAAGACGCTGTTGTTCGAGCGCCGGCCGCGGGTGTGGATCAACGCCTCCGACATCTACAATCGCACGCCGTTCGTGTTCGGCCGCGTCACCTTCGGCGCATTATGCAGCGATCTCGCCAACTATCCGATATCGCAGGCGGTCGCGGCCTCGGCCGCCGTGCCGGTGATCTTCGCGCCCGTCGTCATCCAGAACTTTACCGGCGGCTGTCCGCTGCCGCTGCCGGAATGGGTCGGCCGGGTGCGCAGCGATCCGAACTCGGCGCCGCTGATCAAATCCTTTGCCGACGCCTTGGAGCGCTATCACACCGGCGAGGTCAAATACGTCAAGCTGCTCGACGGCGGCATCGTCGACAATTACGGCCTTTCGGCCTTCACCGTGCAGCGGCTGGCGGCGGACACGCCGTATGGTCCGCTCGAGCCCGACGAAGCGGTCAAGCTGCGGCGGCTCTTGTTCCTGGTGGTCGATTCCGGCCGCGCGCCGTCGGGGGCGTGGGCGCAGACCGTTCCCGGCCCGTCGGGCGTCGATCTCATCACCGCGGCCTCCGACACCGCGACCGAATCCGGCGCCGTCGGCACCTATTCGGCGTTCCAGGGTACGATGGACGATTGGCAGGACGATCTGGTCAAGTGGCGCTGCGGGCTTTCCGAAGCGGACCGCCGCCGCTACGGCGCGACGCCCGGCTGGAACTGCAAGGACGTGAAATTCTTCGTCGGCCGTATCGCCTTCGACCAGCTGCCGCCGGAGCGCGCGACCGCGCTCAACAACATCCAGACGGCGCTCAAGCTGCCGCCCGAACAGGTCGACGAGCTTATTTCCGCCGGCCGCGACGCGCTCAAGACCAATACGACGTTCCGCGACTTTCTCAATTCGCTCTCGCATGGGCCGCCGCGGGTCCGCAAGCGCGGCACGCCGGTGGCGATGCCGGCTCCGACCAGAAACGAGGCGCTGGCCCTGCCGGTCCAATGATGCGGCTCGGCGCTTGATTACCCCGCCAATTCGGCGTTGAATTTTGACCGATGCGCAACGGCCACGACGTCGTGCGCACGGCGGGAGGAACAGCCATGGACGACATCCAGCGGCGCGCCTTTATGAAAGGCGCGGCAATCGGCACGCTCGCGTTCACGGTCGGCGGCGTCGAGGTCATGCTCACGCCCCGGCAAGCGCACGCCCAGAACGCGGCGCTACGCACCTTGACGGCGGACCAGGCGGCGACGCTGGCGGCCATGGGCGAGACGCTCGTCCCCGGCGCCCAGGAGTCGGGCGTCGTCAATTTTGTCGATCAGCAGCTTTCAATCCCGGCCGAACAGGCGCTGCTCGAGGCGCGCATCATGAATGTCCGGCCGCCGTTTGCGAATTTCTATCGCGCGGCGCTCGCGGCCATCGATGGCGCGAGCCAGGCCAAATACGGCCGCGGCTTCAAAGAATTGAGCCCGAGCGAGCGGCACGACTTCGTCGATCTGATGCGCCAGAACAAGCTCGACGGCTGGAAGGGCCCGGGCTCTGGCTTTGTCTATTTCCTGTTGCGCACCGATGCGGTCGACGTCGTCTACGGCACCATGGATGGCTACGCCCATCTCGGCGTTCCCTACCAGCCGCACATCGCACCAACGCGCCCCTGGTAAGGAGCACCCGCCATGGCCAGTGAAAATCCGGCGAATGAAAAAGTCGATGTCGTCATCGTTGGCGCGGGGGCGTCGGGATCGGTCTATGCGGCGGTGCTGGCGCGGGCCGGCAGGAGGGTCGTGCTGCTCGAATCCGGACCGGATTGGCAGCTCGGCGACCTCATCAGTTCGGATTTCTGGGGACGCCGCGTCAAGCCGGCCGGCCCGCCGTTCCTGCTGGAAGGCAAGAATCCATACGGCTACGTCTACCAGGCCGGCTGGGGCACGGGCGGCGCGGCGCTGCATTACTTCGCCAACTTCCCGCGGCTGATGCCGAACGATTTCAAGGTCAAGAGTACTTACGGCAAGGGCCTCGACTGGCCGATCGATTATGCCGATATCGCGCCGTATTGGGACAAGGTCGCCGACGACGTCGGCGTCTCGGGCGACGCCAAGGCCGAAGAGATCTGGCGGCCGGCGGGCAAGCCGTATCCGATGCCGCCGATGAAGACTTTCCCGGCCGGCGATGTCTGGAAGAAAGGTTTCGAGGCCATGGGCTTGCGGCTCGCTCCCGCAGCGGTCGGCATCAACTCCAGGGACTACAAGGGCCGCCCGGCCTGCATCTACGACGGCTGGTGCCATGTCGGCTGTCCGATCGGCGCGCTCGCCAATCCGCTGGTCACCTATCTGGGCGAGGCGCGCAGCAACGGCGCCGAAGTGCGCGCGCACGCGACGGTGACGCGCGTCCTCACCAGCGCCGACGGCAAGACGGTGACCGGTGTCGAATATTACGATGCCCAGCATCAAAAGCAGGTGCAGGAGGCGAGCATCGTGGTGCTGGCCGCGTGGTCGGCGCAGAACCCGCGCATCATGCTCAACTCGGCGACCGACAAGCATCCGAACGGGCTCGCCAATTCCAGCGGGCTCCTCGGCAAATACCTCACCGCGCATTTCTCTTCGGGCACTTCCGCGCTGTTCGACGAAGATCTGCAGCCCTACATGGGCACCATCGCCGCGCAGTACTTCTCCTACGATCTCTACGACAAGAACGCGCACAAGGATAAAGGCGCGTTCGGCTCGACCTTCATGGTGGCCGGCTCGGCGCAGCGCTACAGCGCCCTGGGCGGCGTTGCCAATGCCCGGCCCGATCTGTTCGGCGACGACCTTGCCGTATTCATGAAGCGCGCGGCGCGGGGCTATACCCGGATCGGTGCGTTCGGCGAGGAAATGCCGAGCCTGGACAATCGCGTCGAACTGGCGAGCGACAAGGACGAGTTCGGCATGCCGCTGGGCAAGATCACCCACGGCTTCAACGACGACGCGGTGGCGCTGTTCAACGCCAACTTCGACAAGGGGCTGCAAATCGCCAAGGCGACCGGCGCCAAGGAGGTGTGGTCGAACAAGGGCGCGATGCCAACCATTCATCTCATGGGCGGCACCATCATGGGTCACAACGCCAATGACTCGGTGACCGACAGCTATGGCGCCAGCCACGAGATTCCCAGTCTCTGGATCGCCGGTCCGGGCATCTTCCCGACCAGCGGCGCGCCGAATCCGACCTATACGATCTTCGCGCTGTCGCTGCGCGGGGCAGAGAACCTGGCGAAGAACTGGGGCAATTTCGCGGGGTAGCGTCGTCGGGGGCCGAGCGAAGCGCGATGCGCTGAATCCATAACGATCCTGTGCGAACAGGTTCCGCAGACGCGGGGCCTTGGCCGCGTCCAGAGGGGACATCAGACAATTACTCCGCTGCGGCCTTCGAATGCCCGAGGCGGCGGTTGAGCGTGTGCAACAATCCCTCGGCTGCTTGCGCGATCACCGTGCCGGGCGGGAAGATGGCTTCGGCGCCGGCGGATTTGAGCGCCGCATAGTCCTGCGGCGGCACCACGCCGCCGACCACGATCATGATGTCGCCGCGGCCTTGCCTGGCAAGCTCGGCTTTGAGCTCCGGCACCAGCGTGAGATGGGCGGCGGCGAGCGAGGAGACGCCGAGAATGTGCACGTCGTTCTCCACGGCCTGGCGCGCGGCCTCCGCCGGGGTGGCGAACAGCGCGCCGATATCGACGTCGAAGCCGAGATCGGCGAAGGCGGTGGCGATCACCTTCTGGCCGCGGTCGTGGCCGTCCTGGCCGATCTTGGCGACCAGGATGCGCGGGCGGCGGCCTTCGTTGTCCTCGAATTCGGCGACGAGCTTCTGCACCCGCGCGACGGCCTCCGTCATGCCGACCTCCCGCTTATAGACGCCGGAGATCGCCTTGATCTCCGCCTTGTGCCGGCCAAACACCTGCTCCAGTGCCAGCGAGATCTCGCCGACGGTGGCCTTGGCGCGCGCGGCATCGATGGCGAGCGCCAGCAGATTGCCGTTGCCGCCGGCGGCGTTGCGGGTCAGCGTGGCGAGCGCGTCGGCGACCGCTTTCGGATCGCGCTCGCGCTTGAGCCTCGACAGCTTGTCGAGCTGCAATTGCCGTACCGCCGCGTTGTCGACTTTCAGGACGTCGATCGGCGCTTCGTTGTGCGGCCGGTACTTGTTGACGCCGATGACGGCTTGGGCGCCGGCATCGATGCGCGCCTGGGTGCGGGCGGCGGCTTCCTCGATCCGCAGCTTCGGCAGGCCGGCCTCGATGGCGCGGGTCATGCCGCCGAGTTGCTCGACCTCTTCGATATGGCCGAGCGCCGCCTTGGCGAGATCGTGGGTGAGCCGCTCGACATAGAATGAGCCGCCCCACGGGTCGATGACGCGGGTGGTGCCGCTTTCCCGGGCCAGCACGATCTGGGTGTTGCGCGCGATGCGGGCGGAAAAGTCGGTCGGCAGCGCCAGCGCCTCGTCGAGCGCATTGGTGTGCAGCGACTGGGTGGCGCCCTGGGTCGCCGCCATGGCCTCGATGGCGGTGCGAGTGACGTTGTTGAACACGTCCTGCGCGGTGAGCGACCAGCCCGAAGTCTGGCAGTGGGTGCGCAACGACAGCGAGCGCTGGTCCTGCGGGTTGAATTGCCTCATCAGGTTGGCCCATAGCACCCGCGCGGCACGCAGCTTGGCTATCTCCATGAAGTAATTCATGCCGATGCCGAAGAAGAACGACAGCCGCGGCGCAAAGCGGTCGATCGCGAGGTTCGCCGCCAGCCCGGCGCGGACATATTCGACGCCGTCGGCGAGCGTATAGCCGAGCTCGAGGTCGGCGGTCGCTCCGGCCTCCTGCATGTGGTAGCCGGAGATCGAGATCGAATTGAACTTCGGCATATGCGCCGAGGTGTAGGAAAAGATATCGGAAATGATGCGCAGCGACGGCTTCGGCGGATAGATGTAGGTGTTGCGCACCATGAACTCTTTGAGAATGTCGTTCTGGATGGTGCCGGAGAGCTTTTCCGGCGGCACGCCTTGTTCCTCCGCTGCGACCACATAGAGCGCCAGCACCGGCAATACGGCGCCGTTCATGGTCATCGACACCGACATCTGGTCGAGCGGAATGCCCGCAAACAGCGTGCGCATGTCGTAGATCGAGTCGATGGCGACGCCCGCCATGCCGACGTCGCCGGAGACGCGCGGATGATCGCTGTCGTAGCCGCGATGGGTGGCGAGATCGAAAGCGATCGACAGGCCTTTCTGCCCGGCGGCGAGATTGCGGCGGTAGAAGGCGTTGGAGTCCTCGGCCGTGGAGAAACCGGCATATTGGCGAATGGTCCACGGCTGGGTGACGTACATGGTCGGGTAGGGGCCGCGCAGATAGGGCGCGATGCCGGGATAACCGTCGAGACCGTCGATGCCGGCGAGATCGGCCGATTCATAGAGGCTTTTGACAGCGATACCCTCCGGGGTGCGCCAGGGCGCGGCCGGAGCGCGGCCCGGCACGGGAGTGTCGGCGAAATCAACCGTGACGAAATTCGGAATTCGGCTCATGGGGCTCCTCGGTATCAGTCGACGTGCAGGCCCAGCCTTTGAATCAAATCCCGGTTTTTGATGTAGTCCTTTTCCATGAACGCCGCCAGTTCCTTGGGCGTGTCGCCCTTGGCCTCGAAGCCGCGGGCTTGCAATGCCTGCTGATAGTCGCGAGCGGCGACCACGGTGTTGATGTCGGCATTGAGTTTATTGACGATGTCCGGCGGCGTGGCGCTTGGCGCCTCGATTGCGAACCACAGGCTGTAGTCGACCTGGGGCCATCCGGCCTCGGCGAAAGTCGGCACGTCCGGCAGTTCATCGACACGGTGGCTACTCGAGGTGACGGCGAGCGCACGCACGTTGCCATTCTTGATGAACGGCACGGCGGTCGAGGTCCCGACCATGAACATCGCCACTTCGCCGGCGATCAACGCCCTGATGGCCTGGGCCGACGAGCCGTTATAAGGCACATGCGTAAGCTTGAGATGCGCGACCGACAGGAACAGTTCGGCCGCGAGGTGCGGCGCCGTACCGACGCCAATCGAGGCGAAATTCAGTGCGCCCGGTTTCGACTGCGCCAGCGCGATGAAGTCCGCAAGCGTGTGCGCGGGCAGCCTTGGATCGACAATCAGCACCTGGTAGCCGACGGTGACCATCGACACCGGCGTAAGATCGCGCTTCCAATCGTATGGAACGTGGCTGTGCAGCGAAGCCGCGACGGTGAGCGGTCCGTCGGTCGCGAGGTAAAGCGTGTAGCCGTCGGCCGGCGCATGGGCGGCGGTTTCCGTCCCAATCAGTCCGCCGGCGCCCGGCCGGTTTTCGACGACCACCTGCTGGCCCCACAGCGCCGAGAGTTTGTCACCGAGGAGCCGACCGATGAGGTCGCCGCTGCCGCCCGGTGCATAGGGAACGATGAGTTGGACCGGCCGAGTTGGAAAATTCTCGGCGGCCACTGCGGCAAATGGGCTGATCGCTGCTGTGAAGGTCAGCCCGAAACGCCCGAAGGTTCGCCGGCTCAGTTTCATCGTCGCCTCTGCGCCGATCCGCCGAAAATCATGCGTGTGCCGCTATCGCTGGCACGCCGCTGCTCAGACTCGCCATCAGCCGGCCGTGGCCCTCGATGCGGTCGTCGATGCGGAGCGACCGGAACGCCTCCCAATAGTCGGCGTGCGCTCCGGTCACGACCGGGATACCACATTCCTCCTCGATCAGCGGCGCCGCATCGGCTGCGGACCATTGGTTGCATGGGATGTAGAGGCCCTCGGCAGCAGGCGCGGTCGCCAGGACGGCAGCGGCGACCGCCGCGATATGGGCGGGTGTCACGTCCTGAAGCCGCTTGAACACCACATCCTCGGTGTGATCGGCCACGATATTGAAGCCGCTCGACTGCAAGAATGTGAGCGCCGATTGATGCAGTTCCCGCGGATAGGGGGTCACCACCGCGACGTTCTTGATGCCGAGATGCGCGAGGGCCCGGATCGCGGAACGAATGCTGGTGGTCGCAGGCAGTCCGGTCGTGTCGGTGATCAGCCTGACGATGTCCTCTTCGAAGCCCTTGCCGCGCGTCGTCACCACCGGCATGCCGGTGTGAATGATGTAGTCGACGTGGCGCGAGGCGAGATATTTGACCGCGGCGACCAGCGGCTCGATGACGTGCTGTTGGAAATTCTCCTTGCTCCAATGCTCGATATTGGAGGTCGTGGCGCACATCGACACGCCGTCAGGGGCGACACGGAAGAAGTCGTAAGCCGCGGTCTCGATCACGGTCGGGCTGAGCAGGCCGATCCGCTTGCGCCAGCCGAAAGGTCGATCGGCTCTACTCATGACTGCCTACCCACCCTGAAAGTTACCAGGACCGCAGTCTGCTGGCTTTGCCGTCAGCTGGCAATGAGGCCATGCGCCGCCTCGAGCACGTCGAGCGCGTCGCATCCAGCGTCAATGAAGGTCTGCACGCCGGCAGCGCGCCAGGCTTGCTCATTCCTGCCCGGCCGGCCGGCCAGATAAAGATGTCGCGCGCCTGCCGCCTTGAGCGCGGCCGCCGCCGCTTCGGCTTCGCTGTGGTAGGTCTCGTCCGACCCGCACAGGCAGGCAAGCGCGGCGCCCGATGCCTTGAACGCGCCGGCAAGCGGGGAGGGATCCTGTTCGTCCCGGGCAACCGCTTCGATGCCGCCGGACTCGAAAAAATTCTTGGCGAAATTGGCGCGTGCGGTGAAGGCAGCGGCGGGCCCGAGGGTGGCCAGAAATATCTTCGGCCGGGCGCCAGTCCGCGCAAGAACGTCATCTGAGGCGTCGCGCAACGCTTCGAACGGCTCCGCCAGTCGAATGCGCGGCAGTGGCGCGGTGCTGATGGCGGCCGGGGCTCCGCTGGGAGCAGCCATCTGCGCGACATCAAGAACCGCGGCTGGGGCTTCGGCAATGTCCGGGAATTCGGTCACGCCGGTCAAGATATCCTTGCGAGAGGCGATGGCCTTCTGCCGTTCGGCGCGCACCGCAGCGACATGGCGCTGGATCAAGCCGCTTGCCAGCGCCGCCCAGGCGCCGCCGGACTTCTCGATCTCCTGGAACAGCGACCATGCGGTGGCGCAGAGCTGTTGCGTCAGCGCCTCCAGCGCGCCGGAACCAGCGGCCGGATCGGCGACGCGCGACAGGTTTGATTCTTCCAGGAGCACGAGCTGGGTATTGCGCGCGGCGCGGCGGGCGAGCGCATCCGGCAGGCCGAGCGGGGCGGTGTGCGGCAGCACCGTGATGCTGTCGGCGCCGCCGAGGCCGGCGGCGGCGACCGCGATGGTCGTGCGCAGCATGTTCACGTACGGATCGCGTCGGCTCATCATCCGCCAGGCGGTTTCGGCCGCGATCACGGCGGGCTGCGGCGCCAGTCCGCAGGCCTGTTCGACGCCGGCCCAGAGTTTTCGCGCCGCGCGGAATTTCGCCATGGTCAAAAATTGGTCGGCGTCCGCGGCCAGCCGGAAATAGATCGCATCGCGCGCGGCCGGCAGCGCCATGCCGCCGGCTTCGAGCGCGCGCAGATAGGCCGCCGCGCTCGCCAGCACGAAGGCCAGCTCCTGCGCTTCCGAGCCGCCGGCATTATGGATGACACGGCCGTCGGCGACGACGAATGGCCCGCGAAAGCCGGCATCGGGAACTTTGCCGATGACGGCGGCAAAGCCCGGCGCCATCTCATTCCAGGATCGCGCGCTTGAGCCGGACGCCGCAAAGGCTCCGATCGGGTTGAAGCCCGTGCGCAGATCGACAGCGGCCGGCGCAATGCCCCGGCTTCTGACCAAGTCGGCGACGACGCGAACGACTTGCCGCGTCTGTGGCGACAGATCGAGGTCGATCGTCACGCCGGCATCGAGTGCAATGCCGTCGAATACCCGCGCCATGGTCGCGGCCGAGCCGTCGAGACCAAAGCCATTGGCGCTCACCGAGCCGGCAAAGACCAGCACCAAGCCCGTCGCGCCGTTTTCCAGATCGTCGAGCGCCTGGGCATTGGCGGCGGCCGGATCGGGGTGGTCGACCCGCTGCATGACCGTCCAGGCGGCGCCGGGCGCGCGGCCGACAACCGGGCGCGCGGCAGCGGCGCGTTCATAAAGCGGCTCGATGGTCAGGCCGTCGGAGGTGCGGCTCTCCAGCCGCGCAAAGGGCGCGCCTTTGAGCACGGCGTCGACCAGCTTGCGCCAGTCATCGCGCGAAGCTTTTCCAAACGCCGCAGCCGGCATCGGGGTTTCGGGATCGGTCATCGCTTCAAAATGCCACGCCGGGCCGGGCCGGCCAACCGGTTCGGCTTGCAAGGGGCGTGCCGTAGTCTAGACCGGCGCCAGCTTCTCAATTCCAGTTGCGTCCACGCGAGCGAGCGCGTCGTGCACGCTTTTTCCCGCAATAACCCGGTCGGGAGCGATTTCAGCCAGCGGCACCAGCACGAACGCGCGCTCGAACAGGCGCGGGTGCGGCAGGGTCAGGGCCGCGTCGTTGACGACGATGTCGTCGTAGGCGAGCAGGTCGAGGTCGAGGGTGCGCGGTCCCCAGTGTTGTTCCTTGGCGCGGTTGCGGCCGAAGATCCTTTCGCATCCCTGCAGCCACGTCAGGAGCGCATGCGGCCGCATCGCGGTCGTCACGGCAATGACCGCATTGACGAACGCCGGCTGGTCGGTGACGCCCCAAGGCGGGGTCCGATAGTCCGACGAACGCGCCTTTAGCCGCACAAGGGCGCCGTCGCACAGCACCGCGATGGCGGAATCGAACGTCGCGCGCACGTCGCCGACATTGCCGCCGAGCGCGATGAGCGCTTCCGACATGAACGCCTCTGAGATGGCGGCCGCCATTGGGGCGGGCTCAGGCGCGGTCGCGCGCGCGCTCGACGGTCACGCCGACATCGTCGAAGGTCGCGGCGATCGGGGCGTGCGGCTTGTGCACTGTCACGCGCACGCGGCGCACCTGCGGGAAACCGTCCAGCACCGCGCCGGCGACGGCGCCGGCCGCGGCCTCCACCAGCCGATAGCGGCGCGAGCAGAACGCCTCGCTCGCTGCGGTCACCACGAGGTCATAGGAGACGGTGTGCCTGAGCTTGTCGCTGCGCGACGCTTCGCCAAGGTCGATGTCGAGCACGAGATCGAGCTTGAAGGTTTGTCCGACTTTGGCCTCGTGCTGCATCACGCCGTGATAGGCATGGAGCGCCAGGCCGTCGATAAAGACCGCGTCGCTCATCGCGCGCGCCGGATCGCGGCGGCGACGGCGAGCGCCTGCGCCGTGGCCGCCACGTCGTGGGTGCGGATGATGGCCGCGCCGTTTTCGACCGCCAGCAGATGGGCGGCGAGCGATCCGCCGAGCCGCTCCGTCGGCTCGGACGGCACGACCGCATTGATGAAGCGCTTGCGCGAGGCGCCGACCAAGAGCGGCATATCGAAGCCGCGCCATTCGTGCAGCCGCGCGATACAGGCCAGACTCTGCTCCGGCGTTTTGCCGAAACCAATGCCTGGATCGAGCACGATCCGGTGGTGCGCGATGCCGGCGCTCCAGGCGATTTCGAGCGAGCGCGAGAAGAATTCCGTCACGTCGGCGATAATGTCGATCGACGGATCGGCGGTCTCGCGATTGTGCATGATGATGACGGGTGCGTCGTGGGCGGCAACCACCCGCGCCATGTCGGGGTCGCGCTGCAGGCCCCAGACGTCGTTGACGATCGAGGCACCGGCCTCGAGCGCCCAGGCCGCGACGGCACTTTTCATCGTATCGATCGAAACCGGAATGCCGAGCCCAACGACGACCGGCAGGATGCCATCGAGCCGCCGCCGCTCCTCATCGAGCGATACGGCAACCGCGCCGCCATAAGGCCGCGATGACTCGGCGCCGATATCGATGATGTCGGCACCTTCCGCTGCCAGTTGTCGGGCGTGCCCGACCGCCGCCGGCGGATCGAGATAGCGGCCGCCGTCCGAGAACGAATCCGGTGTCACATTGAGCACGCCCATGACCAGCGGGCGCCGCTTGGCAAGCAGCCGGCGGAGCACATCGGCCGGCGGCGTGGCCCCGGCGCGAGATTGTCGGATTGCGGCCGTTTCCTTGGCCATCACCGGGTCGTCCTTTGGCGGGCCGAGCGGATCTGTTGGCCGTCGCTTTGCGCGGTCGCCCATGGCGAGTCAAGCACCCGCGCGGCGCGCCTCAGCACGCCTGCGATACCGATATTTTCCATCAACCCGTGGGAGCCAGCCGGGATTTTGTGCGCCCATCAATAACGGATGAGCGACGGCAGCTTCTTGGCGCTCTCGATCCAGCGCTCCACCGTCCTCTCCTTCGGCAACAGGCGCACCAGCTTGCCTTTGTTGGCTTCCCGCATTTTCTCGACGAGGTGCTGGGGATTGCGGAATTTGAGCTCGTTAGCCGTTTTGACGCCGACGACGCGCAACAGTTCGGAATATTCCCAGCCGATGCCCTTCACCCGCATGCGATCGGCGCTGGTGACCCAGCCGAGGACGGAGTCCGTATCAGCACCCGTCATCTGGGCGAGCTTGAGCCTCTGCTTTGGCGTTTTCGCCGAACGCAGCAACCCGACGGTGGTGCGAATCCCCTCCGACTTGAGGATCGCAGCCTTGTCCGGCGCGATGCCCCGAATATCGGTAATGGGATACGCCATCGATGCCGTCCCTCCGCGCAATATTGTCCCGATGACCACGTTCGCACTCACACGTACTGTGACAGGCCGGGAATCGCTGCGATGGTCTCGCCGACCACCTCGGCACCGGCTTTCTCACGCGCATAGGCGAGAACTTCGCGGCTGAGACTCTGCGCCTGCCCCATGCTGAGGCCCGCGGCCATCATGCGCATCCCCGCGCCCATGACGCCGCTCGCGGTGCCGCCAAGGCCGTCCGCGCCTGCGCTCGCGGCCTTTCGCAACAGCGCTTCGGCTCCAGGGAGGCTGGCCATGAGCGGAGCCACCTTGTCGGGTGGTCCTTCCGTGGCCAGAAATTCGAAAATGATCCCCACCGCCTTTTCGGCTGTCGCGCGATCTACCCCGAGATCGGCGACGAGCCGTTCGATCAGCTCGTCCATTGCCCCACGCCATCCCCGCACTTTCGGCGGTTTTCGGCGATAATGAACATTCGGCCATTGGCTGACAAGCCGACGAGGGCGATTTGACGCGCGCGTTCAATCACAGCGCGCCGAGGCGTTGCAAACCTGCAACGCCTCACCCGTGGAAATGACGCCACGCGCCGACTATAAGACATGACGGCTGTCGTCGCGGGGTGCTCGGCGGCGCCATGAAACAAAGCGATACGCCAAATGACGCTCATGACCGCATTCGCAGCCTTACCGGCCGTTCTCGACCGTATCGACCGCGATCTTGAAGCCAGCTTGGATCGGCTGTTCGCGCTGTTGCGCATCCAATCGGTGTCGACCGACCCGGCCTATGCGCCGCACTGTCGAACCGCAGCCGAGCATGTCGCCGCCGACCTGCGGGGGCTCGGCTTCGAAACCAGCGTGCGCCCGACCGAAGGCCACCCCGTCGTCATCGGCAAAAGCGGCAACGGCAAATCCGGCGGCAGCGGCCATGCGCCGCGCGTGCTGTTCTACGGCCATTACGACGTGCAGCCGGTGGATCCACTCGATTTATGGAAGACGCCGCCGTTCGAGCCGCGTATCGAGACCATCGGGGAGGGCCGCAAGATCATCGTCGCCCGCGGCGCCTGTGACGATAAAGGTCAGGCCATGACCTTTATCGAAGCCTGCCGCGCCTTCAAGGCGGTCACCGGCCGGTTGCCGCTCGACATTACGATGATGATCGAGGGCGAAGAGGAGTGCGGCTCCAAGCACCTGTTCGGATTTGTCCGCGACAACGCCGCGGAGCTGCGGCGCGACCTCGCGCTGGTCTGCGACACCGGGATGTGGGACGCGCAAACGCCGTCGATCACGACCTCGCTGCGCGGCTTGGTCTACGAGGAGATCAAGCTCACCTGCGCCGACCGCGACCTGCATTCCGGGCTGTTCGGCGGCGCGGCGCGCAATCCCATCCACGTGCTGGCCGACATTCTTTCGGCGCTGCACGATGCCGACGGCGCCGTCACCGTACCGGGCTTCTATGAAGGCGTGCGCGACTTGCCGGCCGACATCAAGGCCGATCTCGCCAGCCTCGACCTGACGCCGGAAAAATTCCTCGGCCCGATCGGCTTGAAGGTTCCGGCCGGCGAAAAGGGCCGTATGGTGATCGAAATGGTCGCCACGCGCCCCACGGCCGAGGTCAATGGCATCATCGGCGGCTATACCGGGGAGGGGGCGAAGACCGTCATCCCCGGCAAGGCCATGGCAAAGGTCTCGTTCCGCCTGGTCGGCGCCCAGGATCCGGAGAAAATCCGCGCGTCATTCCGCGACTTCGTGCGCGCCCGGCTGCCGGTCGACTGCACGGTCGAATTCGGTAATTTCGGCAGCGCGCCAGCGTTCGACGTGGCGTTCGACAATCCGGCGCTGAACAAGGCGCGCACCGCGCTCGCCGACGAGTGGGGCAAGAAGGCGGTGACGGTCGGCGCCGGCGGCTCCATTCCCATCGTCGGCGATTTCAAGTCGGTGCTCGGCATGGACACGCTGATGGTCGGCTTCGCGCTCGACGACGACCGCGTGCATTCGCCCAACGAAAAATTCGATCTCAAATGCTTCCACAAGGGCATCCGCAGCTGGGCCCGCATCCTGGCGGCGCTGGCGGATTGAGCGACACGCAAGAAAATCACTCGAAATCTTATGAACAAGAAGACTTTTCCGATCGCCGTTGCGGCTGTCATCGCGGCGGCGACGCTGTCGCCGGCGACCGCGCAGGATTATCCCACCCGCCCGATCACGCTGGTGGTGCCGTTGTCGGCCGGCGGCACGGCGGACTTGCTGTGTCGGCTGGCCGCCGATCGGGCGTCGCGCCTGCTCGGCCAGCAGATGGTGGTCGACAATCGCGCCGGCGGCGCCGGCGGGCGGGTCGGCACCGAGTTGGTGCTGCAAGCCGCACCCGACGGCTATACGCTGTTGTGCGCGCCGCAACTGACCTACAGCATCACGTATCTTGTGTTTGCGCAGTCGGCGTTCGACACCCGCGCGATGGCGCCGATCAGCGTGCTCGCGGTCTATCCGATGGTTGTGCTGGCGCGGATCGGTTTTCCAGCCGACGATCTCGGCGCGCTGATCGCCTATGGGCGGGCCAATCCCGGCAAGATCAATTACGGCGATCAGGGCAAGGGCCAAACCGGCGACCTGCTCGGCAAGCTCTTGATGGCCAAGGGCGATTTCCGCATGACCGAAATTCCCTACCGCGGCTCGGCGCCCGCCATCAATGACCTGCTCGCCGGCAACATCGACGTCATGTCGGATTATCTGCTGGCCAACAAGCAGAACATCGACGCCGGCAAGCTGAAATTCGTGGCGGTGGCGAGCCGCGAGCGGCTCAAGGACTATCCGAACGTCGGCACCATCGCCGAGACCCTGCCCGGCGTCTATGCCGATACCTGGATGGGCGTGGCGGCGCCGCCCGGCACGCCGCAAGACATCGTCGACAAGGTCTCCGCCGCGATCGCCAAGGGCTTTGCCGAGCCCGACGTGCGCGCCCGCATCCTGGCGCTCGCCGCGCAGCCGCTCGGCTCAACGCCGGCGGAAATGCGCACGTTGATCCAGCGCAGCCTCGAACAATGGGCGCCGGTGGTCGAAGCCGCGCATATCCGGTTGGATGACTAGCGGAAAGCAAAGGGGCGAAGGGACGAATGGTGGGTAGCGAATAGGGAATTACGGCGCTCTCTCTCTGCTATGCCCGCTCGCCATTCGCCCATTGGCCCATTTTCTTTCACCGATGACCGAGACCATCACCGCTCCATCGTCGCTGCTGCGTCATCGGTCATTCGTGCTGTTCTGGTGTGCCCGTACCGCGACCAGCGGTGCCTACCAGATGCTGTTGGTGGCGGTGGGCTGGCAGCTCTACAGCCTCACCAACGATCCGCTCGATCTCGGACTGGTCGGGCTGATGCAGTTCTTCCCGATGATCGGGCTGGCGCCGATCATCGGCCAGACGGTGGATCACTTCGACCGGCGCGTGATCGCCGGCGCCAGTCAGGTCGTCAAGGCGATCTGTGCCGTCTTGTTCGCGCTGGGCACGTTCCAAGGCTGGCTCAGCCGCGACACCGTTCTGGCACTGATCGTGATCGGCGGCGCGGCGCGCGCTTTCGAGGCGCCGGCGCTGAACGCGATCGTGCCGGGCATCGTGCCGCGCGCGCTGTTGCCGCGCGCCATCGCCGCCTCGGCGACGGCGCAGCAGACGGCGATCATCTGCGGCCCCGCGCTCGGCGGCTTTCTCTATGTGCTCGGCCCGGGCTTCGTCTATCTGCTCTGTACGGTGATCTTCGTCGCCGCCAGCATCCTCATCAGCTTGGTCGGCGGCACCCAGCGTGCCGAAGAGCGCAAGCGCGTGACGATCGAGACCATGTTGGCGGGTTTCGCCTACATCCGGAAAAATCAAATCCTGCTGGCCGCAATCTCGCTCGACCTGTTCGCGGTGCTGCTCGGCGGCGTGACTGCCCTGCTGCCGATCTACGCCCGCGATATTCTCGGCACCGGGCCATGGGGCCTCGGATTGTTGCGCGCCGCGCCGGCGGTCGGCGCACTGGGCATGTCGGTTCTGCTGGCGCGGCACGGCATCGAACGCCGCGCCGGGCTTCTGTTGTTGGGCACGGTCGGCATTTTCGGCGTTGCATCGTGCGTCTTTGCGCTGTCGCGATGGCTCGAGCTGTCCTTCATTGCGCTTGCCGTCTATGGCGCCGCCGACGCCATCAGCGTGGTGATCCGGCAGTCGCTGGTGCAGACCCGCACGCCCCGTGACATGCTCGGCCGCGTCATGTCGGTGCATTCCATGTTCTCGGGCTCGTCGGGAACGCTTGGCGAATTCCGCGCCGGCGCCATGGCGGACTGGATGGGCGCGGTGCCCGCGGCGCTGCTCGGCGGCGTCGGCGTCATCGTCGTCGCGCTGGTGTGGCTGCGGCTGTTTCCGGCGCTGCGCGCGGTCGAGCGGCTGACCGGCGAGCACGGCTGAGCCGGACGTTAAGGCACCGCGACGGTCGTCGAAATCTGCTATCCTTGTCGCGGGAAATTGCCAAAGGCGCGCGACGGCGCAGGACCGACGCGCCATAGCCATAAATCTGCGACTGCCAGGGAGGGACCACGGATGAAGAAGCTCTATCTCGTTGCCGTCGCCGCGCTCGCCGCCGCCTTGTTCAGCCCGGCGCTGCTTGCCGACGATTTTCCATCGCGGCCGGTCACGTTTACGGCCGTATTCGGTCCCGGCAGCGCCAGCGACACCATTTGCCGCATCATCGCCGATCCGCTGGGCGCCGCACTCAAGCAGCCCGTCGTGGTCGAGGACCGCCCGGGCGCCGACGGCGCGCTGGCCGCGCTTTACGTCCACCATCAGACGCCGGACGGCTATAATCTGCTCATGGCGACCAACTCGCCGCTGTCCGCCGATCCGTTCCTGTTGAAAGACATTAGCTACGACGCGGTGAAGGATTTTGCGCCGGTAACGCGGGTCGGAAGCTTCACGCTGATGCTGGTGGTCAATCCGAACCTGCCGATCCATTCGCTCAAGGAATTGATCGACTACGCCAAAGCCAATCCCGGCAAGCTGTCGTTCGCCAGCGGCAATACCGCCGGCATCGTCGGCGGCAAGACGCTGGCCCATTGGGCCGGTATCGACATGCTGCATGTGCCCTACAAGAGTTCGCCACAGGCCATCGAGGACGTGATCGCGGGCCGTGTCTCGATGATGATCGTCGACTTCACCGTCGCCATGCCGCACGTCGCCTCCAACCAGGTGCGCGCCTTGGCGGTCACGCGGCTCAAGCGCAGTCCGCTGTTTCCGGATTTGCCGACCCTCGATGAGGCCGGACTGAAGGGCTTCGAGCTCGATGCCTGGGCCGGCCTCGTTGCCCCGGCCGGTACGCCGCCGAACGTGGTGAACAAGCTCAACGGCGCCCTGCGCAAGATCATCGACAGCCCGGACGTGCAGGCGAGGTTCCGTAACGTCGGCTTCGAGGGCTTCTCGTCGACACCCGACGAATTTGGCGACTTCATCAAGATCCAACTCGGCAAGTGGAAGAAGATGGTTACCGACGCCGGCATCCAGGCCGAGTAGCGCCGGAAAATTCCGACCGCGGCTATCGCCGGCGTGGAAACGTCAGTCGGTCGTGGCGGCGACGAGCCGCGGCGTCACGAAGCGTTCGAGGCGGCCGGCGTGACGACGCACCTTGGCCCAATCATCGAACGGCAGGTCGATGACGACCAGGCTGGACGTCGGCAGCTTCTCGGCCAGCTGTTCGCGGATTTCGACGTCGCCCGCGGCGATCAACTGCACCGCGACGTCATGCAGGCTCGGATTGTGGCCGACCACGAGCAACGAGCGCGCTGCGCGGGTTTCGCCGATGACGGCGATGAGGGTCTGGGCGCTGGCGTTGTAGACGCGCTCGTCGTTGACGCCGCGCGGCGCCTTGCCCAAGGCCGGAGCGAGCAGCGACCAGGTTTCCTGGCTGCGTTGCGCCGGCGACACCACCGCAAGCTCGGGGATCAGGCCGTGACGGGCCATATAGGTGCCGATCAGCGGCGCGTCGGCGCGGCCGCGCTTGGTGAGCTTGCGGTCGCGGTCGCGTTCGCCGGCCTCGGCCCGCTCGGTCTTGGCATGGCGCAGCAGCATCAGACGGCGCATGGCGGGAATGTCGCTTTCTTGAGCTGGTGAGTCTAGCATGTCGGCCCGCGGCCGAAAGGACTGGCAGTCATCAGGAAATGAGCGACGCCGATACCATAGCGTATGGCGCAAGCTGGTATGCCGCCACCATGCTCGATGAGCCGCGGCGGCCGCGTCTCGCCGTCGATCTCGACGTCGATGTCTGCGTGATCGGCGGCGGGCTGGCCGGTTTGACGACTGCGCGGGAGATCGCGCGGGCCGGCTGGTCGGTGGTGCTGCTCGAGGCCCGGCGCCTCGCTTCAAGCGCCTCGGGCCGCAATACCGGCTTTGTGTTGCCGGGCTTTGCCGCCGATGCCGAAAGACTGATCGCCCGCGTCGGCTTCGAGCATACCAAGTCGCTATGGGGACTGGCGCAGGCCGGCCTCGATTATGTGCGCAATGCCGTCCAAGCCGAAGGCGCCGCAGGCATCGATCCGCAGAACGGCTGGCTCTACGTCTCCAAGGTCGACAACGGCGACGAGCTGCTGCGCTATGTCCGCCTGCTCGACGATCTCGGCTGCGAGATCGAGGGTTGGCCGACCGAGCGCGTGCGCGCAGTGCTGCGCAGCGAGCGCTACTTTCACGCCATACATTATATCAATGCCATCGCCATCCATCCGCTGAATTATGCTTTGGCGCTGGCGGCGGCGGCCGAACGCGACGGTGCGCGCATTTTCGAGGACACGCCGGCGCTGGCGATCGATCCGGCCGGCGTGCGCAAACGCATCGTCACGCCGGCGGCGCGGCTGCGCGCCAACCACGTCGTGCTGTGCGGCAATGTACAGCTCGGCCGGCTGATGCCGCGGCTCGCCGCGACGCTGTTGCCGGTGACGACCTATGTGATCACCACCGCGCCGCTCGGCCCGCGTCTTGCCGGGGCGATCGGCTATCACGGCGCGGTCAGCGACAGCGACTCCCCCGACAATCACTACCGTGTCGTCGGCGGCGATCGGCTGATGTTGTCGGGCCGCGCCACCAGCTGGGGCCGCAATCCGCGCCGCTATGTGGGCGCGCTCCGCGCCGACATCAAAAAAACCTATCCGCAGCTCGGCGCTGTCGCCGTCGATTACGCGTGGTCGGGTACGTTGGGCACGACGGTGCACCGCATGCCGCAGATCGGCGAACTCGGCCCCGGCGTCTGGCTCGCCAGCGGCTTCGGCAGCCACGGACTGAATACCACCGCGATGGCCGGCAACCTGATCGCCCGCGCCATTGTCGAGGGCGATCAGACCTGGCGACAGTTCACGCCGTTCGAGTTGGTCTGGGCCGGCGGGGTTGGCGGCCGCATTGCGGTGCAGACCCAGATTTGGATCAAGCGCCTGCGCGCCGCGCTCGAGGAGCGCCGCGCCAGGGCGCGCGAACTGGCGCACCGCCAGGCGCGAGACGCCGAATTGGCCCGGCAGGCGGCGGAAGCAGACGCGGAAGCCGCTGCGGCTCAGGCGCAAGCCGAAGCGAACGCGGCAACCCCGGCGCCGCTGGAAGGCGCCGGCAGCGCCGATCCCGGCTCGATCGCTCCCGCGGCAAGCGCGGGCTTGACGACCGAGGCTGTGCCGTCGCCTCAATCCGCCGCCGAGGCGCGACGCGAAAGACGCAGACAGCGGCGCGAAGGCGCCAAGGGCTGATGCAAGCGTGACCTGAGGGCTGGCTCAATCATCAATTCACAGGACAGCTGAGTGGGATTGGTTCTGAGGCAAGGGCTGCTGTCCCTCCGGTCGGCCAAGACAGTCTTCCTTTACCAACTGGGCCGTTTGCTGCGCGCTGAACATTCGCCATCGGGTCTCATCCATCGTATGATGTACGGTGGGGCCCGGGAAAGCCGGGCCGGGGTCAGTTGGCAATTTCGGGGCGTCGTATCATGGGGTTGGCGGGCCGGCACATCGCGGTTGCGGTGCTTTTGATGCTGGCGCCCGGCTTTGCGGTGGCTGCCGATCTCCCGGCGGCGCAACCGGCGCCGGCTCCCACCGCGGCCGCGGCTTACACGCCGGCAGCGCCGGACTGGACGGTCACGATCGGGGCCGAAGTGCGGATGATTCCGGCTTGGCCCGGCGCACCCGACAACAAATACGGCTTTACCGGCTTGCCGCTGGTCAGCGTGCGCAAGGCAGGGACGCCACCGGACTTTTTCGGCGCCCGCGACAGCTTCGGCGTCTCGGTGCTCGATCTCGGTCAGGTCAAGCTCGGCCCGGCGGCGCGGTTGGTCTCGCAGCGCCGGGCATCCGATTACCGGCAGCTCAACGGCTTGGGCAACGTCGACTACGCCATTCAGGTCGGCGGCTATGCCGAGTTCTGGCCGGTGCCGTGGCTGCGCCTGCGCAGCGAGGTCCGCCAGGGCATCGGCGGCGAGACCGGCGTTACCGGCGACCTGTTCGTCGATGGCGTGGTGCCGTTCGGGCCATTGCGATGGTCCGGCGGGCCGCGCCTGACGCTGCAGTCGGCCGCCGCCGTCGATCCTTATTTCAGCATCACGGCGGCGCAGTCCGCCGCCTCAACCGTCGCCGGCCTGCCGAAGCTGCCGGTCTACGCCGCCGGCAGCGGCCTCTATTCCTACGGCGCCGGCACCCAGCTCGAATATTTCATCGGTCCGCAATGGGGGGCCCATGTTTTCACCGAATACGAACGGCTGACCGGCGGCGCCGCGGATTCGCCTCTGGTGACGCAGCGCGGCTCGCCGAATCAATTCACCTTCGGGCTGGGCGCGACGTATTCGTTCAACATGCACCCGCTGTGGTGAACGTTTCCGGTCATCGCGGCCGCCTCACGATGACGGCTCGGCGTTTGTTGGCGCGCTAGATTTTCTCGAAATGAATCTGCTCGGCGACATCGGTCCATTTGGCGATGTCGTCGACGAGCCGTTTCCTGAATTCCTCCGGCGTCGTCGGCGCCGGCTCGTTGCCGAACGTGTGCATGCGCTCGACCGTCTGCGGCTCCTTGAGGATGCGGACCACCTCGGCATTGAGGCGGTTCAAGATCGGTTCCGGCAAGCCGGCCGGTGCGACCAGTCCCTGCCAGGCCCGCACGTCGAAGCCCGGCACGCCGCTCTCGGCGATGGTCGGCGTGGCGGGCAGCGCGAAATAGTCCTTGGCGCTGGACACCGCGAGCGCGCGCAGCTTGCCGCTGCGGACGAACTCCATCATGCTTGCCGGCGGATCCATCATGAAATCGATGCGGCCGCCGACCAGTTCCAGGACGGCGGGCGCGCTGCCGCGATACGGCACGTGCAGAACCTTGATCTTGGTCTGCAACGCAAACAGCTCGATGGCGAGGTGCGGCCCCGAGCCGATGCCTGGAGTGCCGTAGAGCAGCGGATTGGGCCGCGATTTCGCGGTGCTGATCAGCTCGGCAACGCTCTTGATGCCGCTGTCGGCGTTGGTCGCCATCACATACGGATATTCCGAAGCGAGCGAGATGGTGGTGAAGTCCTCGACCGGGCGGTACGGCAGGTTGGCGAAAGTCGCCGCCGCGCTGGCGTGGCCGGAGGGGATGACCGAGAGCGTATAGCCGTCGGGCGCGGCGCGCGCGACCTCGGCGGCGGCCTTGGTGCCGGACGCGCCGGGATGGGCCTCGACGATGACCGATTGGCCGAGCGACTGGGACAGCCCGTCGGCGATGAGGCGCGCGACCACGTCGGATGGGCCGCCGGCCGGGAAACCGTGGATGATGGTGACGGTGCGCGTCGGCCAGTCCGCTTCGGCGCGCGCCCGGCTCACCGCGAGGCCGGCCAACCCGCCGAGCACGGCACGGCGGGAGAGTTTTTTGCTCATGGCGCTTTCCTCCTGCTTGTAGCCTGGATGAGCGTAGCGAAATCCGGGATCGGCATTCCAGCCGCTTCATCGGGTCCCGCATTACGCATCGCTCCTTGCAGGCTACGACACTTAGCGTCCCTCGCGGCGTGCCATGAACGCCAGCCGCTCGAACAGATGGACGTCCTGCTCGTTCTTGATCAGCGCGCCGTGCAGCGGCGGAATGAGTTTTTTCGGATCGCGCTCGCGCAGCGTCTCGGCCGAGATATCCTCGACCATCAGGAGTTTGAGCCAGTCGAGCAGTTCCGAGGTCGACGGCTTCTTTTTCATGCCCGGCACGTCGCGGATTTCATAGAACAGTTTCAGCGCCTCGGCGACCAGTCGGTGCTTGATGCCGGGGAAATGCACCTCGACGATCGCCCGCATGGTGTCGGGGTCGGGGAAGCGGATGTAGTGAAAGAAGCAGCGGCGCAGGAACGCGTCCGGCAGTTCTTTCTCGTTATTCGAGGTGATGACCACGATCGGGCGGCGCCGCGCATGGATGGTCTCGCCGGTTTCGTAGACGAAGAATTCCATGCGATCGAGTTCTTGCAAAAGATCGTTGGGGAATTCGATGTCGGCCTTGTCGATCTCGTCGATGAGCAGCACCGGCCGCTCGTCGGCGACGAAGGCGTCCCACAGCTTGCCGCGCTTGATGTAGTTGCGGATATCCTTGACCCGGGCGTCGCCCAGTTGGCTGTCGCGCAGCCGTGTCACCGCGTCGTATTCGTACAGCCCCTGCATCGCCTTGGTGGTCGACTTGATGTGCCACTCGATCAGCGACGCGCCGAGCGCCTTGGCGATCTCGATCGCCAGCACGGTCTTGCCGGTGCCCGGCTCGCCCTTGACCAGAAGCGGCCGCTCCAGCGCGATCGCCGCATTGACCGCGACCTTGAGATCGTCGGTGGCGACATAGGCGCTGGTGCCTTCGAAGCGCATGGCGATTTCCGTCCGCGTGGTCGGTGCGTGAAATTAAACACGCCGACCGTGTCGCTCACAAGGCACCGGCGCCCATTTGGTCGGCGGTTCGTGCCGTAACGAAGCCGCGACGCTCGGCAAAATCTGCCCTCCGCTCGGCATATCTATCCCCAGGCCAAACCCCGCTCTCCGCTCAAGCCATTGAGAAGACGAGTTGAATTTAATGGCACGCGGCTTGCTGAGAGGTGCGCGGCGTGAGGCCGCCGGTTGTGCGCTCGTCGCGTTGAAGATCGAGTTGGAGGGTAAAGTCATGGGTATTTTCGATGCATTGACCGCGGCGGTGTCGGGTCTGCAGGCGCAGTCGTACGCGCTGCAGAATATCTCCGGCAACATCGCGAACTCCCAGACCGTCGGCTACAAGGAAATCGAAACGGCGTTCACCGCGCTGGTGTCGCAGGCCGCCTTGAACCAGCAGACGGCAGGCGGCGTGTTCGCCGGTTCGACAGCCACCAACGACGTGCAAGGCACCATCCAGAACGAATCGACCACCACCGATATGGCGGTCGAGGGCAATGGCTGGTTCGTGGTGACGCAGCCATCGGGGACTTCCGGCACCCAGCAGACGTTCTCGGGCGTCAACGACTATACGCGCCGCGGCGACTTCCAGATGGACAGTTCCGGCTACCTGGTCAACGGCGCGGGCTATTATCTGATGGGGAGTCCGCTCAACCCGGCCACCGGATTGCCCACCAGCAGCACGCCGCAGGTTCTGCAGTTCAACAACAATTTTCTCCCCGCGCAGGCGACGACCAATATCGATTACGCGGCCAACCTGCCAAGCACGCCATCGTCGAGCGCCTGGGATCCAACAATTGAGGGTACGGGCGGTACAATAGACGGTAGCAAGGCCAGCGCCTTCACGTCGGAATCAATCGATGGCGGCTCGATCACCACCTACGATCCCTTAGGCAATCCGGTCAATGTCCAATTACGTTGGGCGGAAACGAGTAGCTCCGGAGGGAACACGCAGTGGCAGCTATTCTACCAGACCGATAGCACAGCAACCGCTGGTACAACCGCGTGGCAGAGCGTCGGCACGACCTTCCAGTTCAATTCAACCGGCAAACTGACATCGCCAACTACGGGCAGCCTGACAATTCCAAATCTGACGGTGAATAACGACGCGGTCGGCAACGTCACGTTTAACTACGGCTCGAACCTGACCCAATTCGCCGCCTCCGGCGGCGCCGCGCAGGTCAATAACCTGACCCAGAACGGCTTCGCCGCCGGTTCGCTGCAATCGCTCTCGGTCGACAAGGGCCAGATCGTCGGCTCGTTCTCGAACGGCCAATCGATCGCGCTCGCCGACGTCACGCTGGCCAACTTCAACGGACAGAACCAGCTGCAGGCGCTCAACGGCGAGGCCTATGCGGCCACGCCCGAGTCCGGCAGTCCGCTGTATTCGGGCACCGGCCAGGTGGTCGGCAGCGCGCTCGAAGCCTCGAACGTCGATATCGCGACCCAGTTCAGCCAGCTGATCGTGGCGCAGCAGGCCTATTCGGCGAACGCCAAGGTCATGACGACCGCCAACCAGATGATCCAGAGCCTGCTCACGGTCATCCAGTGAGCAGCGGCGGCGCGTCGCCGCTCAACCGTGAACCGCGCGGACGGCTAGATCGATGAGTCTGTCGCAAGCCCTGTCGGCGGCGCTGGCCGGCGTCACCGTTACCCAGCGTGGCATCTCGGTCATCGCCGGCAACGTGGCGAATTCCAACACGGCCGGCTACGTCGACGAGAGCGTCACCCCGGTCGAAGTCGCCGCCGGCGGCGTCGGCGGCGCCAGCGTCGACACCAGCGGCATCAACCGCAATCTCAACACCTTGCTGCAGGGCCAACTGTGGACCGAAAGCTCCGGCGGGTCCTACGCCGACGCCGCCGCCGGGCTTTATCAGCAGCTGCAGCAAATCTACGGCGCGCCGGGATCGTCGACCTCGATCGACGCCACCTACAACAATTTCACCACGGCGCTGCAGGGCCTGTCGACCAGCCCGAGCTCGTATTCCAGCCAGGCCGCGGTCGTCAGCTCGGCGCAGGCCTTGGCGCAAAATCTCAATTCGATGACGACGAGCATCCAGCAATTGCGCAGCCAGGCGGAAGCCGGGATCGCCAGCGATGTGCAGACCGCCAACACCGCGCTGAAGCAGATTGCCGATCTCAACGTTCAGCTGGAATCGGCGCCGCCAGACGCCGCGACGGCGACGCTCGAGGATCAGCGCGACCAGGACGTCAGCCAGCTCGCGCAGCTGATGAACGTGCGGGTCGTGCAGACCGCCGGCAATCAGGTCTCGCTGTTCACCGGCAACGGCCAGCAGCTGGTCAGCGGCGCGCAGGCCTCGCAGCTCGATTTCAACGCCTCCGGCACGTTGACGGCGACGTCGTTGTGGAGCGCCAACCCGAGCCAGGACGGCGCCGGCACCATCACGCTGGTCTCGCCCAGCGGCGCCCAGACCGACCTGGTCGCCGAAAACGCCATCCAGTCCGGGCAGATCGGTGCCTATTTGCAGATGCGCGACAGTATCCTGCCGCAGGCGCAGAACCAGCTCGACGATCTGGCCAACCAGATGTCGCAGGCGCTGTCGAACCAGACCACGAACGGCACCGCGGCCGGGTCCGGCAGCCAGACCGGATACAGCGTCGACACGTCCGCAATGCTCGCCGGCAACTCCATGCAGCTGACCTACACCGACAGCGGCAATACCCAGCACACCATCACGGTCGTGGCGCTCGGCGCGGGCGGCTCGCTGCCGCTGCAGACCTCGCCGTCGGATCCGAACGGCCAGATCATCGGCGTCAATTTTTCCGGCGGCATGAGCTCGGTGGTTAGCCAGCTCAATGCCGCGTTCGGCCCCAACGTGCAATTTTCAAATCCGTCGGGCACCGCCCTGCAGGCGGTCAATGCGCTCGGCAGCGGCAATGTGGTCAATGCGCTGTCGGCGACCTCGACGGCGACCTCGCTCTCAAGCGGCAATCCGCAGTTGCCGTTGTTCCTCGATGGCTCGACGCCGATCACCGGCGCGCTGACGGCCGCCGGTTCGCAGACCACGGGTCTTGCCGGCCGCATCACCGTCAATCCGGCGATCGCTGCGGCGCCGTCGAGTCTCGTCGCCTACGCCGCGACCACCTCCGCCGGCGATGCGACGCGGCCGAACTTCATTCTCAGCCAGCTGACCACCGCTTCGCTGACCTATGCGCCGAACACCGGAATCGGCAGCGCGCAGCAGCCGTTCAGCGGGACGCTGCCGAACTTCCTGAGTGCGGTCATCAGCCAGCAAAGCCAGGCGGCGAACGCGGCGACCAATCTGCAGCAGGGCCAGGACACGGTCGTCACCGCGCTGCAGCAGCGTTTCAACCAGCAATCCGGCGTCAACATCGATACGGAGATGTCGAATCTCATCGCCTTGCAGAACGCCTATGGGGCCAATGCCAGGGTGATGACGACAATCCAGCAGATGATGTCCACGCTCCTGCAAGTGGTGCCGTAATGAGCATTACCGGGGCCGGCTCGATCACCGCCGCCAACGTGCTGGCGGTGAACAATATGAACAATCAGCTCAACACGCTGAGCACGGAGTTGGGCACCGGCGAAGCGGCGCAAACCTATTCGGGCCTCGGTTCGCAAGCCGGCATGGCGCTGGCGCTCGGCGCCCAATTGGCCGCCGTCAGCGGCTTCGCCAGCAGCACCACCACCGTCGGCACGACGCTCAGCGTGGCGCAGTCGGTGTTGACCCAGCTCGGCGCCAGCGGCACCTCGGTACAGCAGGCGATCAACCAGCAATCTTCGTTCACGCTCGACGGCAACGGCAAGACCTCGACCCAGGAGGCCGCCGTCAGCCAGCTCGACCAAATTCTTTCGTTGCTCAACACCCAGGTCGGCGACGACTACATCTTCTCCGGCAGCGCGACCAACCAGCCCTCGGTCGCCAGCGCCACCGACATTCTCAACGGCAATGGCGCGCAGGCCGGCCTTACCCAGGTGATTTCCGAACGCCAGCAGGCTGACCTCGGCGCCAGTGGACTCGGCCGGCTGACCGCGACGGCAACGGGCCCGAATCTGACCGTCAGCCAGGACGGCTCGCCGTTCGGCTTTGCGTTGGCCAGCGTGACGTCGAGCCTGACCGGCGCCACCGTAACCGGCCCGTCCGGCTCGCCGCCATCCGTCGCGGTCGCGCTCGGCACCAATCCGAGCCCGGGCGACTCGATCAAGTTCAGCCTGACGCTGCCCGACGGCACCAGCCAAACCGTCACGCTGCAAGCGACGACCAATTCGCCGCCGGGCGCCAACCAATTCACCATCGGCGCCAACGCCACTGCCACGGCGACCAATTTGCAGACGGCCTTGACGGGCGCGCTTTCGAGCCTGGCGCAGACCGCGCTGCCGGCGGCGTCCGCCATCGCCGCGTCCAATAATTTCTTCAATGCGAGCCCGCCGCAGCGGGTCAACGGACCGCCGTTCGACACCGCGATGTCGCTGGTCAACGGCACATCGGCCAATACGGTGTCCTGGTACACGGGCGAGTCCGGCTCTACGCCGGCGCGGCAGACCGCGACGGCCGCGGTCGGCCCGTCGATGACCATCGCCTACGGCATGCGTGCCAACGAGCCGGCCATCAGCGCGCTAGTCGCCAATGTGGCGGCGCTCGCCGCGACCAGCTTTTCGGCGAGCAGCAGCACCGCGCAGGCGAGTTATCAGGCGCTCAGCCAGAAAGTCGCGGCCAATCTCGAGCCGCAATCCGGAGCGCAGTCGATCAGCTCGATCGAGGCCGATCTGGCCAATGCCCAGACCACCGTGACGAATGCCACGACCCTGAACACGCAGACCCAGACGAGCTTGCAGGACATGCTGCAGAATATCGAGGGCGTGAACCAGAATCAGATCGGCGAGCAGATCCTGACGCTGCAGAACAGCCTGTCGGCGTCGTTGGCGGTGACCGCGCGGCTCGCCCAGCTCAGCCTGGTCAATTATCTCGCGCCCTCGGCCGGTTAAGACCGCCGCTACCGCCGCTAGGACGCCGTCGTCCGCACGAATATCGAATCGGCGGCGCAAGTCGCGTTGCGGCCGAAATTATCGGTAAATCGCGTGTCGACCAGATAGGCGCCGCAATGAGCGCCGAGAAACGTCCGGATGGCGTCGCGCTTCACGTCGCTGTCTTCGACCACCAGATAGTCGCCGGGCGCCAAGAACCGATGCAAATGCTTCAGCACCGCCGCGACGTTCTGGTGGGCATCCTCGACGACGAGCCAGGGATGTGGCTCGCAAGCGAGCAGGCCGGAAGCGAACAGCGACTGCGGCTCGGCACAGTCGCCCTGATGAAAGGTGACTTTCGGATATGCGGTCTCGACTTTGACCAGATCGACCGAATGAACGCGGCCGTCCAGCTCGCACATGGTCAGGTGGTCGGCGAACCACATGGCGCTGGCCCCGAGACCTGACCCGACCTCGAAGACCGTTCGCGGGCGCAATTCGGCGATCAGCGCCGGATACATCGCGAAATCGAAGACGTTCTTCATCAGCGGCGTGCCGCGCCAGCGCATCAGCGCCGGAGCGCCCTGGCAGGTCAGCAGTACGTCGACGCCGAACTCGGTGCCGAAGCGCGGATGATAATGGGTCCCCGATGCCTCGCGCCGGGAAAACTCCACCAGACGCCCCTGGCGCCACCGATCGAGAAACAGGCGCAGCCGCTGCAGGTCCCATTGCAGACTCTGGCCTTGCGCCGGAGACCGCAAGACGTTGTCCCGGACGCTGTCCTCCCAGGAACGGGTCGGATCGAACCGGGAGAGCTGGGTCAGTACACGGGTGAGCCAGCTGTCGAAGATGCTGCGGAGGCCTTTTTGCTCGCCCTCGATCTTCGCCCGCGTTTCGCCGATAAATTCCAGCGCGGCCGCTTTCAGCTCGTCACCGGCAATCAAATCCGCCGCGTCCGTCATGCGATGTCCCTTGCGGCAGGTGCCCGCCAGCCGCGGGCCTCCGAGGCATCATGGACCCTAAAAAATCATGGTAAACAAACTCCTTCCGCCGGCGCCCGCGTGCGTGAGGCGATGACGGCGAAGCTGCCGTTTCACACGCGCGGCACCGGCGTTTTCTTGGCGCTGGAGGGAACCTCCGACCCGCCGCCGCCCTCGAGGCGGAACCAACTGTTAACCCTACCGACTTAGGTTGGTGCTCCAGATCTTGCCGGTTTCGGCAAAGTTTCGAGAGCATCATGTGCGGCATTGCGGTTGCCGTCGATTGGGATGGCGCCGGAACGGCGGTCCAGCGGTTGATCGCGGGCATGCTGCACCGCGGCGACGTTACCGACCCGCTGGTCATGGTCGGCAACGATATCGCGATGTGCACCCGCCGCCTGCGGATCGTGGATGCCGCGCATGGCGTGCAGCCGCAAGCGTCTTTCGATGAGCGCTTTCTCGTCTCGTTCAACGGCGAAATCTACAATCATGCCGAGTTGCGCCAAGAGTTGCAGGCGCGCGGCGTGCATTTCCGCACGGCATGCGACACGGAGGTCGTCGCCAACGTGCTGCGGCTCTGGGGCCAAGGCGGCATCCAGCGCCTGGCCGGCATGTATGCTTTCGTTGCGGTCGATACCGCGACTGGCGAGTTCCTGGCCGCGCGCGACCCCTTCGGGGTCAAGCCGCTCTATCTGATACAGTCGTCCAAGGGCTTTCTGTTTTGCTCGGAAATCCGGCCGTTGCTGGCCGCGACCGAGGACGACGACGTCCTGTTGCTGCCGCCAGGCTATATGTTGACCCGCCACTTTTGCGGACGCCATTACAACCCGCCATCGTCAACGGTTTCGAGCGCCGCCTCGCCGGAGGAGCTGGACCGGATTTTATCGGAAGCGGTTCGCGTGCGCATGCCGTCGGACCTTCCGGTCGCGGCGCTGTTCAGCGGCGGCATCGACAGCACGCTGGTCACCCATTATGCGCGGCGCTTCTGTCCTGCCATGCCGGGCTACATCGCGGTCGGCGCCAACGCGCCCGACCACGTCTATGCCAAGCGCTATGCCGAGGAGACCGGTCTCGATCTGCGCGAGGTGGCCGTTGAAGCCCCTTGCGCCAAGACGCTCGGCCTCATCGAGACCGTCGTCGACACGGTGGAGACATTCGAGCCGGCGGTCATTCGTCCAAGCCTTCACACCTATCTGCTCTCGCAGCGCATTCACCAGGATGGCTTCCGCGTCGCGCTGTGCGGCGAGGGCGCCGACGAGCTGTTCGCCGGGTATTCGCCGCTCGAAACCGCTTTCATGCTGTCAAACGGCGCCGGTCGTTATGTGCAGAAGCAATGTCTGGGCATGATGCATCGGGCTAATCTGCAAAGGGTCGATCGTTGCTCGATGCAGTTCCAGCTCGAAATACGCGAGCCGTTCCTGGATCAAGCGGTCGTCGGCTATGCCAGCGAGCTCGGCGAGGCCGCCTTGATGAAGCATACCGGCACCGCGCCCGTCGGCAAGGCGCCGTTGCGCGCGCTCTACGACTTGTATCCTTCAGAGCTGCCGGCGTCGATTCGCGACCGGCGAAAGATGCTTTTCCACGAGGGCGCCGGCGGCGAGGTGGAAGAATCCGGCTGGCTCGGTCTGTTCGAGGCGGCGCTATCGGATGCCGATTTCCACGACGGGCAGCGCGCATTCTCCGATTTCTCGGTTGCGACCAAGGAAGAGCTGTTTTACCTGCAGATACTTGCCGGCAAGATGGATGTGAAACGCATACCGCATCTGCGCGGACGGCTGCGCTTGGATATGCCGCTCGCCGCTTGATCGCTGCGTCGCAAGTCGCTGGTCTTTACGATTTGCCGCGCAGGCCGGCGGCAATGCCGCGATTGATCATGATGATCGACGCCAGGTGTTCCGGCTTGGGCTTGGTCATCAACGAGAACGTCTCCGCCATGACGTAGACGCCGAGCCGCGTGAGATTCTGGCGGACCGCGAGCGGCAACCTGTTGCCCTCGCTGGTCAACGCATCGAGCAATATCGTCCAAAGTCGGCGATTGTAGAGGAGCGCGTCGTTGAGGCCCGACGGCTTATCGCGCCACGAATCGTAGACCGCCTGCAATTTTGCCGCGGCCTGCAAAAGCAGGTTCGCCTCGAGATCGCGCGGCGACGCCGTTTCCATCGCGGTCTTGGCGTAGGCATTGCTAGCATAGTGCATGTCGAGCTGTTCCTCTTCGTTGGCAATATGCTGGTGCGCTGGTTTGAGGGTTATACGAACTGCCTGTTAACATTCAATTATTGATGCTCTCAAGAAATGGCTTCGCGCCGGGTCCGCGGTTGCGAATTCGCCGTCCGGCTGGAAGCGAAGCACCGCGGCGGAGCTGCGGCCGTTCGGCCCGCGGGATGAAAGCGCCGCGACCGACGGGGTCGGCATAAAAAAGGCGGCGGGACTTTCGCCCCGCCGCCTTCACCAGAAGGCTTGTACCAGTAGAAAAGCTTAGCCGAACAGCTTGAGCACCGACTGGTTCGCCTGGTTGGCGATGGACAGTGCGGAGATTTCCAGCTGCTGCTGGGTTTGCTCGGTCAGCAGGTTGGCGCTGGCCTCGTTCTGATCGGCCAGGACGAGATTGCTGGCGCCGGTCTGCAGGGTGTTGATCAGGTTGGTCTCGAAGGTCTGCCGGGTCGAGATGGTCGACGAATTGGTGCCGAACGTCTCGGTCTGGGCCCGCACGGTGCTGATCGCGGCATTGATCGCGGTTTCCGCCGTCGTGATCGTCGTGTCGGACTGGAAGCCGCCCGTGGCGATCGACGACAGGCCGAGGCCGGTGTGGTTGAAGTTCACGCCGCTGATCGTCAGCGAGCTGGTGGCGGTTTCGTTGAAATCGACCTGCAGGTTGTTGCCGTTGAGCAGGTTGACGCCGTTGTAGGACGAGTTGCCGGCGAGCTGGTCGATCTGGGTCAGCAAGGAGTTGTAGTTGCTCTGCAGCGTCGTGCGCGTGCTGCTGGTTCCGGCGACGGCGCTGCCGGAGAGACCGAATGCCGTTTGCTCGGCACCCGAGGCGGTAAAGCTGGTGGAGGGGTTGTTGCCGGTGAGGACGAGATGTCCGCTGCCGTCGTCGGTCGCGGTCACTGCGCCCGTGCTGCCAAGGCCGGCCGTGCCGTTGATGTCGGCCTCGATGGTGCTCAGGGCCGCGCTCGCCGCGATCGAGACGGTGTAGGTGGTGCCGCCCGTCGCGATCAGCAGGTTGCCGGCGGCGAGGGTGTTGGTGGTCAGGGCGACCGTGCCGGTCGTCGAGCCCGCTGTATCGTTGGAGGCCTGCTGCGCCTGCTGCGCCGTCGACAGGGCCTGTTCGAGCAGGCTGGTCAAGCCGGTGAGGCCGTCATTGGCGGCGTTAAGCGTCTGCTGGGCCTGTCCGATCTGGTCGAGCAGGGCGCTGAGATCGTTGGAGCGGTTCGTCAACGACTGCGAGGTGAAGTACGCGGTCGGGTTGTCGAACGCCGTATTGACCTTCTTGCCGGTGGCAAGCTGTTCCTGGGTCGTGTTGAGGTCGTTCGACGTGTTCTGCAGCGCCAGCAAGTTCTGCCGGATGCCGCTCGTCAAGGTAATGTCAGACATTGGGGTACCCTTCTGGTTACAGGCCGTACTGGCTTGCACTTGCTGTACGTCCCGTACCGGCGAGTGCAGTTCCCGATCGAAACGATCGGCTGCCGAAGGTTTGCCTTATTTCGCTTAAAGACGTGTAAATCTGGCCATTTTTCGCCCTGATCCACGTTACCGATTTCCCGCTGCGGTCGCGCTGCGGCATCGTCCGCCACGCCTGCGCCATAAGGGTTTTCATTGATTCAGCGGCGCGCGCTTAACAGAGCGTTAACCATTTCGGTTTGCTATTGCTTAACCATGATTTGAGAGTGCTGCTTCTTCGCGCTGCCGGATTGGGAACTGCTTCCCGAGTGGCTGTCGCGAAAATGAATTATTGGGGACCTTCCGCCATGCCCTCCGCCGGAGCAGACGTTCCGAAGCCCAAGCACTTGGCGGTCAAGAACCAAGGGTCTGGATCGTCCGCGGTGCGGTCCGCGAACCCCGCGTCGGCTCCATCGGCTGCGGGCGCATCGGCGCCGCCGATCGCGCCTGTGGCGCCGGCGGTGAATCTCGCGGTCGCGACGCCGTGCTTCGGGGGCCAGATTTCCGTCCTCTATGCGGCGTCGCTGTTCAAACTGCAAAATCTGGTTCGTGGGTACCGGGACTTCAATCTCAAGATCCTGTTCAAGGACGGCGATGCGCTGATTACGCGCGCCCGCGCCAGCCTGATTTCGCAGTTCCTCGACGACCCGAGCGCGACGCATCTGTTGTTCATCGATGCCGACGTCGGCTTCGAGCCGGATCAGGTTCTTCGCCTGATCGAGTGCGGAGCCGAGATGTGCGCCGCGATCTATCCGATCAAGCGGATCGATTGGGGCAAGGTCAGAAGCAGCCTCGAAGCCGGCCGCTCCAATCCGGCCGCGGCGGCGCTCAAATACGTGTTCGAGGTCGACGATCCGAACGCGGTCGCCGAGCAGGGCGGCTTCGTTCGCGTGCGCTATGCCGGCACCGGCTTTCTCATGATCCGCCGCGAGGCGCTGGAACGCATGTGCACCGCCTATCCCGAGCTCCGGTACAAACGAGACCATTCCGTCGATGCCGTGATCGCAAGCGACAACCGTTTCGCTTTGTTCGAATGCATGATTGCCGAGGACGGCACTTATCTCAGCGAGGATTTTGCCTTCTGCAAGCGGTGGACCGACATGGGGGGCGAGATCTGGGCGGACCTCAACAGCAAGCTCCAGCACGTCGGCCCGATGGTGTTTAGCGGAGATCTGGCCACGCAGTTCGCCGGAGCCGGCGCTTAAAAGCCGGTGCCGCGCCCGTCGAACCGCTTCGCGGCGGTCATCGGCCGGAGCATACCTCAAGGAAATAGCCGAGGCCGGCCGCCGGGCGCAGCGCGCCGCATCAAGCCAAGAGGTTGACCAAGGAGCCGCTCAAGCCGCTGCTCGCCAGAAGGGTTTCGGCGGTGCCGCCGGTTTGGAGCGCGTAGGACGAATTGAACAGAACGGGCTTTGCGGCAAGGGGGGACGACGCGGTCGAACTGCTCGCGCTACTGGCCGTGGACGACGTGGTCGAAGAACCGGGCGTGGTGGACGAGCTGGCAGTGCTGGGCGTCGGCGCTTTAGGTTGGAAGCTGGAGTTCGAGGGACCGAAACCAATGTTCGACGCGAAAAGGCCGCCGACCGTGATCGAAGCGGCGACATTGTTGCCGATCAGAACCAGCTGGCCGGTGGCGTTGAGCGACGCGGTGACTTGGGCGTGGCCGTAAGCCGTCTTGTTGATGGCGGTGATCAGATCGGCGACCGTGTCGGTTCCCGGTCGACGTATAGGTCGTCGTATTGGTGCCGTCGTTGACAGTGACCTTGCCATCGCCGGGAATCCCAAGGGTTATGAGCGCGGTCGTTGGCGTGAGCGGCACCGTCCCGGTTCCCGTCGCCGGCGCGCCGACACTTGAAGACGTGGAGCTGGAAGAAGCTCCCGAAGCACCCGTCAGGGTTTGTACTGCGCTTTCCAATGCAGCCTTATACTGGGCGTTGACGCGGTCCTGCGCAGTTTTGGTGGCTATGCTGGCCAAGCCCTTTGCCTGGTTGGCCATGAGGCTGCCCATCGCCGAAATCAGCGCATTGCTTGCCGCCGAGGCCTGGCTCGAGGCTTGCGCCTGGCTCCAGAAATCTTGGTCCTGTTGCCAGAACGAGACGCTTCCGACACTTCCGATGGTCATAGAAACAGGCGCCTTGCCAACCGGCCGCTGCCTTATCCATGCGCCCTCGCGGTTAACAGACCGTCGCTTCACCGAAATTTACGGTCGCTTAACCATCATGCCCGATTTTGGCTAACGGCACCGCGCACGCCGGGGCCGTCCTTTTCACGGCCCAGTACGGCATTCAGCCGGTGACGATGGCGGCGCATCCCGATCTCGATCCAGCTGCGGGTAAGGATGGCATGGCGAAGCAGGCGGCCGCGCAACCCCGACACCCGGCGCTTTCGGTCCAGCAGGCGCTGTCACTGCATCAGCAGGGGCGCCTCAAAGAGGCTGGGGCAATCTACGATTCCGTTCTGGCGCGCGATCCCACCCATTTCGACGCGTTGCATCTTGGCGGCGTGCTCCGCCACCAGCAAGGCCGGTCCGCCGAAGCCCTGCATCTGGTCGCCGCTGCGCTCCAGGCCAAGCCAGGTTCGGCGGACGTGCTCGCCAACTACGGCGTGATCCTCGACGCCCTCAAGCGGCATGAAGAGGCGCTGGCGAGCTTCGACGAAGTGCTGGCCATGCGCGCCGACGACGCCGGCACGCACTATAATCGCGGCAAGGCGCTCAAGGGTCTGGGACGCGATGCCGAGGCGTTGGCGAGCTACGATCGGGCGCTGGCGCTGGCGCCGAACTACGTCGACGCTCTTTACAATCGCGGCAATATGCTCACGGCGCTCAAGCAGCCGGAGGCCGCGCTGCTCGATTACGACAAGCTGCTGGCGCGACAACCCCGGCATGTCGGCGCGCTCAGGCGGCGCGGCAACGCGCTTGCCGCGCTCGAGCGGCCCGCCGAGGCGCTTGCGGCTTATGACGCCGCGCTCGCGGTCGAGCCGGGCGATGCCGATGCGCTGAACAATCGCAGCGTGACGCTGATGAAGCTCGATCGGTTCGATGAAGCCCTGCAAAGTTGTGACCGGGCGCTTGCTGTAAGACCCGACTACGCCGATGCCCACTACAATCGCGGCAATGCGCTGCGGGCGCTGGCACGATTTGACGACGCGCGGACCAGCTATGCGGCCGCGCTGTCACTCGAGCCGCGTCGCGCCGATGCCCTCAATAATATGGGACTGTCGCTGGCCGCGCTCGGCCAGCACGCGCAAGCACTGGCGAATTTCGACGCGGTGCTCGCACTCGATGCCAATCATCTCGGCGCCCTTCACAACCGCGCCAACGCGCTATTCGAACTGGGCTCATTCGAGGAGGCGCTCGGGCCATGCGAGAAAATCCTGAACACGAATCCACTGCAAGCCGATGCGCTCAATACGCGGGGCGTCGTGCTGGCGAAGCTTCGCCGATTTAGCGAGGCGCTGGCATGCTACGACGCGGCGCTGGCGGCGGCGCCCGATCGCGTCGACGTCGAAGTCAATCGCGGCAGCGCCTTGCTGGAACTCGACCGGCATGCCGAGGCCCTGGTCTGCTTCGACAAGGCGCTCGCGCTCGATCCGGAAAATTTCCCCGCTCTGATCAACCGGGGAAACGCCTTCATCAAGGACAAGCGCTTCGCCGAAGCGATCGCAAGCTATGACAAGGCTCTGGTCAAGAGTCCCGACCATGTGGCGGCGCTGACCGACCGCGGCGTCGCACTGGCCGAGATGGACCGCTTCGACGAAGCCCTTGCTGCGCACGAGCACGCGCTGCGCGTCGAGCCGCACGTGGTCGCGGCCCATGTCAATCGCGGCAATGCACTGCTCAAGCTGGCGCGCATGGAAGAGGCGCTGCAAAGCTACGGCGAGGCGCTGGCGATGGACCCGGCCAACGTCGACGCCAACTTCAACGCCGCGATCACACGGTTATGCATCGGCGATTTTCGCGAAGGCTGGAAGCAATATGAATGCCGGTGGGAAAAGAAGGAGTTCGTCGAGCAGCGACGTGGGTTTCTCCAACCGATGTGGCGCGGCGACAAGAACTTGGAAGGCAAGACCGTGCTGCTCCTCGCCGAACAGGGGCTCGGCGATACCATCCAGTTCGTGCGCTATGCGCCGCTGGTCGCGGCGCTCGGCGCCAGGGTGATGGTGGGCGCTCCGGCGTCGCTGAAGCCGCTGGTGTCGACGGTACCGGGCGTATCGCTGGTGTTGAGCGACGGCGAGCCGGTGCCCGGCTTCGATTTTCACTGCCCGCTGCTCAGCTTGCCCCTGGCGTTCGACACCGAGCTCGCCACCATTCCGGCGACTATTCCTTATTTGCGGCCGGATCGGCAGCGATTGGCGAAATGGAACGCGAGGCTGCCCGGCAACGGTCGCCTGCGGGTCGGACTATGTTGGTCCGGCAACAGCCAGCATCAGAACGACCGTAATCGCTCAATGCCGCTCGGTCGCTTGGCCGCGGTGCTGGCCGTGCCCGGCGTCGATTTCGTCAGCGTGCAGAAAGACGTGACCGAACACGATGCGGCTTTGCTGCGCGACCGCGGCGTCGTTGCGCTCGGCCACGAATTCGCGGATTTCTCCGACACCGCCGCGGTTGTCGCGATGCTTGACCTTGTCATTGCCGTCGATACCTCCGTCGCGCATCTCGCCGGGGCGCTGGGCAAGGCCGTCGCGCTCCTGGTGCCATTCTCGCCGGATTGGAGGTGGCTGCTCGATCGCACTGACAGCCCGTGGTATCCGACCATGCGGCTGTTCCGGCAGACCACGATCGGCGATTGGAGCGCCCCGGTCGAGCAGCTGTGCCAAGAGCTCGGCGCCGCCGCGTGCCGCCCGGCGAGGCCGCGATGACCAGCGCGCGGGCCGCGACCGCTTCGCGATCGCGCATGGCCGGTGGCATCGCCGAGGCCTTGGCGCTGCAGCAGCAGGGCCGGCTGGACGATGCCGCGCAAATGCTCGGTGCCATGCTGGCCGCGCACCCCGATCGGTTTGACGCCCAGCATCTTCTCGGCCTTATCCGCCACCAGCAGGGACGCAATGTCGAAGCGCTTCGGCTGGTCGGCGCCGTGCTCAAACGCACGCCGCGCTCGGCCGAGGTTCTCAACAACCACGGGCTCATTCTCCAGTCGCTCGCCCGTCACCAGGAAGCCCTGCGGTGTTTCGAGGAGGCCAGCGCGCTCGGCGCCGATGACATCGCGGCGCTCAAAAATCGCGCCGGTTCGCTCAAGCGCCTGGCGCGCTACGAGGAAGCCGTGGCGGCCTACCAGGCGGTCCTCGCGTTGAAAGCCGACGATCTCCATGCGCTCAACGAATGCGGCGGACTTCTTGCGTGGCTCGGCCGCCCGGCCGCCGCCATTGCGTGCTACGAGACGGCGCTTGCCGTCGCGCCCGACACGGTGCAACTGCATATCAATAAAGGCATGGCGCATGTGGCGTTGAATCGCTTCGCCGATGCGCTGCAAAGCTTTGAGGCCGCGCTTGCGATCGATCCGCAAAATGCGGAAGCTCATTACGATGCCAGCCTGGTGCGCCTGCGGCTCGGCGATTTTAAGACTGGATGGCGCCAATACGAGTGGCGCTGGCGCAAGGCCGACAAGACGGGCGCGCGGCGGGAGTTCGCGGCGCCGCTGTGGCTGGGCGAAGAGCCGATCGACGGTAAGACGCTCTTGTTGCTCGCCGAACAGGGTTTTGGCGATACCATCAATTTCATGCGCTACGCGCAACTTGTCGCCGCGCGCGGCGCGACGGTGATTCTCGGCGTGCAATCGCCGCTCAAGGCCATCGCGGCAACCGTTCCCGGGGTTTCCCAGGTGCTGGGCGACGGCGAGCCGGTGCCGCCGATCGATTTCTATTGCCCGCTGCTCAGCCTGCCTGTTGCCTTCCAGACCGAACTTGCCACGGTGCCGGCGAACATTCCGTATGTGCGGCCCACAGGCGAGCGCGCCGCCAAATGGCGGGACAGGGTCCCGGCGAACGGCCGGCTGCGCATCGGAATTTGCTGGGCCGGCAGCAATACCCATCTGAACGACCGCAATCGCTCGATACCGCTCGAGCGTTTCGCCACGATCCTCTCGCTGTCGGGCGTCGATTTCGTCAGCCTGCAAAGCGAAGTCGGCGAGTCGGAGGCGGCGACCTTGAGGCAGTACGGCGTCAATCAGCTCGGGCAGGAATTTGATGACTTCGCCGACACCGCCGCGGTCATCGCCATGCTGGACCTCGTCATCGCGGTGGATACGTCGGTTGCGCATCTCGCCGGCGCCATGGCCAAGGCCGTTGCCGTGCTGTTGCCGTTCTCGCCGGATTTTCGCTGGCTGCTCGATCGCGCCGACACGCCGTGGTATCCGACCATGCGGCTGTTTCGCCAGTCCGCCATCCATGATTGGGACGGTCCGCTCGAACGGGTGCGCCACGAGCTAGCCGGCGTCGTCCGTCGTCTGGCGAAGTTCTCTTGACGATGACGATCTGCCGCCGAGCTCGCGCCGGGTCACACCGACTGCCGGCTGCCAGAGCGCAATCGTTTCGGATCGAATCGATTGACGCTCCGGTATTTTGCGGCAGAGCAGGTTCTAAAGCCGCCGGCTGACCGCAAGCGGCTGGCCGTATTTGGCGGTTGGCGGCGTAGCCCGCCCGGTTGCACCATAGACTTGCGGCGCGGCTTTGCGGGCGAGGTCGCCCGACAGCCGGCGCATGATGCCTTCCGACACCGCATGCGTGGTTGCCAGCACGATCAGATTTTTTTGCAGCACGGCGCGAAACCCTTCCTGCAGGCGCTGCAGCGCAGCGCAGCGCGCCGGTACCAACTGCACGCCGGATTTCGCGTTGGCTTTCAGCCACTCGCCGGCCGCAAACAACTCGCGGGCCAGTTCCGATTTCTCCGGGCCGAGCTCGGTCGCCCGGGTCACCTTGCCGGCATGGATCAATGCCGTTTCCTGTTCAATGAGGACGGAAAGCTTGCCGATCAAGGCGCACACCGTGTCGATCGCCTGCTCCGCTTCCGCGCTCGTCGTGATCGAACTCATGATGCGTTCAATCCCTGTTGCTTCAGCAATTCGGCATAGACGTGGGGCGCAATGGCGATGCCGCCGGCCTTGGCGAAGGTCTTGGCGTATTCATCGGTCATGAACGAGCGCCAGACCTTCAGCGCGCCGCTGCCGCCGAACGGCCCGTCGCCGTCGACGCCGGTGTACATTTGCTGGAACATGGAATTGAGGAACATCGCCTCGAATTGCTGCGCGGCGGCCTTGGCTTTGCCCTTGAGCTTGAGCGTGGCCGCCGCTTGCGCGGTCTGCGCGTCGCCGATGGCGGAAAGCGAAGCGCTGATGTTCGCCGCATGTGCCATCACATCACCTCGATGTCGGCCTGGATGGCGCCGGCGGCCTTGATCGCCTGCAGAATCGTAATGAGATCGCGTGGCCCGATGCCGAGGGCATTGAGCCCATCGACGATTTGCTGCAGCGAAACGCCTTCCTGGACCAGCGCCAGCCGCTTACCTTCTTCCTGGACGCCGACCTGGGTGCGCGGCACCACCACGGTGCGCCCGCGCGAGAGCGGCCCCGGCTGGCTCACCTGCGGCGATTCCGAAATCGTCACCGTGAGATTGCCCTGCGCCACCGCCACCGTCGACACCCGCACGTCACGGCCGATGACGATGACCCCGGAGCGCTCGTCGATGACGATCTTGGCGCTGTTGTCCGGCTCGACCTGTAATTGCTCGATTTCGGTCAACATCGAGACCACGTTCTGCGGAAATTTTTTCGGCAGCGTGAGCTGCACCGTGGACGGGTCGAGCGGCTCGGCGATCGGCGAGCCGATGTAGTCGTTGATCGCGATGGCGATGCGCTTGGCCGTGGTGAAGTCGGGATTGCGCAGGGCGAGCCGCAGTTGCCCGAGTGCCGCCAGGGTGAAATCGATCTCGCGTTCGATGATGGCGCCGTTCGGCAGCCGCCCGACGGTCGGGACGCCGCGCGTGATCTTGGCGGCCTGGCCTTCGGCCTGGAAGCCGCCGATCGACAGCGAGCCTTGCGCGACCGCGTAGACATTGCCGTCGGCGCCGAGCAGGGGAGTGACCAGCAGCGTGCCGCCTTCCAGGCTCTTGGCGTCGCCCATCGCCGAGGCGGTGACGTCGATGCGAGTGCCCTGGGTGCCGAACGGCGGCAGGTTGGCGGTGACCATGACCGCCGCGACGTTGCCGGTGCGGATCTGCTGCCCGCGGATGTTGATGCCGAGCCGCTCCAGCATGGCTTGCAGGGATTGCTTGGTGAACGGCGCATTGTTCAGCGTGTCGCCGGTGCCATTGAGGCCGACGACGAGGCCGTACCCGAGCAGCTGGTTCTGCCGGATGCCCTCGATATTAGCGAGGTCCTTGATACGTGACGTGGCTGCCGCCGTCGAAACGGCGCAGCCGAGGACAACCAGCGCCATGAGCGCGGTTTTGAGCGTCCCTAACATCTCCTGCTCCCCAAGAGGTCGGACCGCAGTCACAATGCCATTTGCGTGCCACCAAGCATCGCGATTTAAGCCGTTGAAACAAAATGATAATTTTTATCAGGCCGAACGGTGCGCGGCGGCCCGGCAAGCAGTCCTTGCCGCTTTCGGCAAGATTTGCCGGTTTACCGCGCCTTAACCATAACGGAACACCTTATAAGTATGCGCGTCTATGGACCCAACGGGACGGCCGTCGCGACCAGCCCGCCATCGTCACGGCGCACGGCCGGCGGCGCCTTCATGCCCGCCGAGGCGCACTCCCCACAGCCGCAAAACCCGGCCGTTGCGTTGCGCACCCTTGGCGGCATCGATGCGCTGATCGCGCTGCAAGGCATCGAGGAGCCGGCGGAACGGCGTCGTCGCGCGGTCAAACATGGCCGCCGGGCGTTGGATGCGCTTGACGAACTCAAGCTCAGCCTTTTGGCCGGCAGCCTGGATCAAGGCACGCTGCTGCGGTTGAAAACCGTCGCCGCCGACCTCAAGGACGGCTCGGGCGACGAACGCCTCGATTCCGTCCTGGCGGAGATCGACCTGCGGGTCGCCGTGGAACTGGCCAAGGCCGGAATTACCTGAATTTCCTCATATTTTCGCCTCGACCCGCAGTCGGGGAGGGCGCCGCCGCGGCGCCGGCCGGGCGGCCAGCGCTTTGCCGCTTCGACCCTCACGATCTTTATTGTCTCTGTCATGGTCCGTCGATATATAGGCCAGCCTCGCGGGGAGGATCCTGCACCAGTAGCGCGTGCGGAGTGAGGGGACATGCAGTTAGTCAAGGACAAAAACGGTCGGATCGACGACAGGGCAGGCAAGAACGGCAAGAGCGTTTTGCCGCTGGAGCGCCTGTACCGCCCTTCCGATAAAGAGCCGTTCATGAACGAGCGCCAGCGGGATTATTTCCGGCTCAAGCTGCTCAACTGGCGGGAAGACATCCTCAAAGAGGCCAAGGAAACGCTGCAGCACCTCCAGGATGAGAGCCAGAACCACGCCGACCTCGCCGACCGCGCGTCGTCGGAAACCGACCGGGCCATCGAATTGCGGGCCCGTGATCGTCAGCGCAAGCTGATCGCCAAGATCGACGCTGCGCTGGCCCGCATCGAGGACGGTACCTACGGCTATTGCGAGGAGACCGGCGAGCCGATCTCGATCAAACGGCTCGAGGCGCGCCCGATCGCCACGCTGTCGATCGAGGCACAGGAACGCCACGAGCGCCGCGAACGCGTCTATCGCGACGACTAGGTCGGTTTGGGCGTCGCTGATTTCACCTTTCGTAAACCGTCGCCGCAAGGCGCGGCCGAGATTCTTACCGGCGTCAAGACAGTTTTTCCGTCTCGCTGATTTAAAGGGGTGCACCTCTTATGCGGCGCAGCCAAAACTGCGTCCATAAGTTGGCTGCCGGGAAGGGCGAATTGCGATGCTGGAACGCCGCGCGCTGGCGCGCCACAAGACCTTCATCAAGGGACGAATTTATTTCAATAACCGATTGTCGAGCATGGACTGCATCGTGCGCGACGTCACCGACATGGGCTGTCGTCTGGAGGTCTCGGACTTCGCCACGCTGCCGGAGACGTTCGAGCTCTATATGCCGAACAAGGACGAATATTATCAGGCTCACATCAAATGGCGCCGAGCAACCAACGTCGGCGCCAGCTGGACCCCCGAGACGACAATAAATCCCCGCCCGGAGTCAGGCCGCACCGACCAGCACATCGGCGACCGCGTGGCCAAGCTCGAGCGCGAACTCGCTTCGCTGCAGAAGCGGATCGCGGCGTTGGAAAACTGATCGGCGCCGACGCCGCCCCGGCGAAAGGCCTTTAAGGTTTTCTTTACCATAGTCTTTTACCGATCGTTAAGGATGCGGCTTCTGCCGCGTCCGGGAAACCTCGTCGCTTTGCCTGACGCACAATGCCGAACGGGCAATCGCAGCTGCGACCGGACTATTCGCGCGTGCTGCGCCGCGCGTTGCACGCTCACGACCGCGGCGCGTTCGACAAGGCGGAGCGGCTCTACACCGCGCTGCTCGCCTCCTGTCCCGACAATTTCGACGCACTGCACGGCCTCGGCGGGCTGCATTACCGCGCCGGTCGTCTCGACACCGCGCTGGCGTTGTTTCAGGCGGCGCTGCGCGGCGACCTCGACCGCGCCGACGGCTTTGCCAGCCTCGGCCTCGTCTTTCACGCCCTGCGGCGCAGCAGGGAAGCGCTGCAAAGCTACGACCAGGGCCTTCGCCTCGCCCCCGACGATGCCGAACTGCACAGCCGGCGCGGCGTCGCGCTGCTCGAGCTGGGTCGCCCGCACCAGGCGCTGGAAAGCTTCCAACGCGCGCTGGCGGCGGATCCCGATCATTTCGACGCCCGCGGCAATCGCGGCAATGCCTTGCTCAAGCTCAATCGGCCGGCCGACGCCGTTGCCGACTATGACCAGGCGCTCAAACGGGCGCCCGACAACGCTCAGCTTTTGACCAACCGCGCCGTCGCGTTGCGCCGGCTCGACCGGCCGCACGAAGCGGCGACGAGCGCCAAGCGGGCGTTGCAGAGCAGGCCCGATTTCGCCCAGGCGCGCTTCGTCGAAAGCGTCGCGCGCCTGACGTTGGGCGATTTCGACGCCTGGCGCGGCTATGAAGCGCGCTGGTCGGTCGGCTTTCTGGCTTCGCAGCGGCGCAACTTCGCGGCGCCACTGTGGCTCGGCGAGCAATCGCTCGACGGCAAGACGATTTTGCTGCACGCCGAGCAGGGCTTCGGCGACACGATTCAGTTCGTGCGTTACGCGGCGCTGGCGGCAGCCCGCGGCGCGCAAAAAATCATTCTCGAGGTCCAGCGCGAGTTGGTCCGGCTGTTGACGGGCATGTCCGGTATCGATGCGGTGATCGCACGCGGCGATGGTCTGCCGCCGTTCGACTGTCACTGCCCTCTGCTCAGCCTGCCGCTCGCCTTCGGCACGCAGATGGCCACCATTCCGGCGCGCACGCCCTATATCGCGCCGGTCGCCGCCGATGTTGCGGCGTGGCGGCAGCGCTTGCCGCAGCGGCGGCGGCTGGTCGGCTTGGCGTGGTCCGGCACCCGGGTGCACGACAACGATCTCAACCGCTCGCTGCGGCTGGAGACGCTGCTGCCGCTGCTCGATGTGCCGGACGTCGGCTTTGTCAGCCTGCAGCACGACGTGCGCGAAGACGACGCCGCGGCGCTGCAGGCGCGCCCAGACGTTGTCGCGCTCGGAGGCGAATTTCGCGATTTCGCCGATACCGCCGCAGCGGTCGCGGCACTGGACGCGGTGGTCGCGGTCGATACCGCGGTGGCGCACCTCGCCGGCGCCATGGGCAAGCCGCTTCATCTTTTGCTGCCGTTTGCCGCCGACTTCCGCTGGCTGCGCGAGCGGCACGACAGCCCGTGGTACCCGACCGCGCGGCTCTACCGGCAGCCGTGCTTCGGCGATTGGCACAGCGTCATTGCTACGGTACGGGAGGAATTGATGCGCGCGGCCCTGTTCTCGGGTGCTCTATCGGCCTGACGGTTTGATCGCCAAACTTCGGGTGTCGCAATTGGTTCATCGACTACGGCGATGTTGGCAGACTGCTAATCTGCAACCGGGAGACCACGATGGACAGCGAACACGATATCCACCAGCATCATGAGAAGGCCGCCGAGCATCACGAGCACGCGGCCAAGCACCACCGCGAGGCCGCCAAACATCACCAGGAAGGAAATCACGAGAAGGCTGCGCATCACTCCCATGTGGCCCATGGCCACTCTCTGCATGCCGCCGAGCATCATGGACACGCCTCGAAAATGCATGCCGAGGAACATGGCTCGTAGTCGAAAAGTTTGCGGCCTCCGGCGGGGAGCTGCCGGAGGCCGCGTCGTAACGGAATCTGCGCTGCGCAAACGCGGATTCCGGGGAGGGCGATCGATCAGAACGGCAACAGCACGTCGAGCGCCTGCTGGCCGTAGCGCTCCTGCTGAATGTTGGTGAGTTCGCCGCGGCCGCCATAGGCGACGCGCGCCTCGGCGATCTTGGGCAAGTCGATGGTGTTGTCGCTGTCGATATCCTCCGGGCGCGCCACGCCGGCGACGATCAGCTCGCGGACCTCGGAATTGAGCCGGATCTCCTGCTTGCCTTCGATCACCATGTTGCCGTTCGGCAGCACCTGCGTCACCACCGCGGCGACGTTGGTCAGCAATTGATCCTGCCGGTTGATCGAGCCGTTGGCGTTGCTCTGGGTATTGGAGTCCGCGGTCAAAAGCCGGCCCGGCAGCACCGCCTTGGCCGGATTGGGGATGGTGTTCTCGCCGATGAAATTGGTGATGCCGGAATCCTCGGTCGCGGTGTGGGTGATCTGCGTCTGATCCTGGAACTGCGCCGTATCGTTGATATTGACCTTGACGGTGAGAATGTCGCCGACCTGATGGGCCCGCTGGTCCTTGAAGAACGCGCGCGAGCCGTTGCGCCACAGCGAGTTCGGATTGTAAGTCGCCGGCTGTGCCATCGGCATCGGCATCTGCACCGGCTTGTATCCGGGCTTGGCGGTGGGATTGTCGACCGGCGACAGCGGCGGCTGCTCGCCGATTTGCTTCAGGCGATCGAGCGACGAGCAACCGGTACTCAACACCGCCACCGACGACAGCAACGCGCAACGCAGAAGCCAAACACGGTTCACCATAGAACACCCTTTCACGCCAGCGCGGACTACTCGGACCGCTCCATCGACGCCGACGGCGCAACAACCGTCGGCGCCGCGTTGTCGACCAAGCGTGTGGTCAGCGCGCTGACCATCACGCGGCCGGGCGCCGAAACGACGCCCTGCACGACGCGCTTGGACTCGATATTGAGCACGTTGATCGAATCGCCGAGCGCGCCGGCTTCCTGGGCCTGGCCGCGCAGCGTCAGCACCAATCCCGGCGCCTGGTACACGATCGTCACGGTGTCGTTGCGCTGCACGATCTCCGGCTTCATCAGATCGGCGGCGTGCAGCGGCTGACCCGGGCGCAGCTGATGCCGCGCGGCGCGCCCGACCGCGTCGGCGACATCGGCGATCGCGCCGCCTTCGGTTTTCGGCCGCCGCAAGATCGTCAGATCGGACGCTTTGAGCACCTCGCCGTGCTCGACCGGATGCTCCACCGCAACCGCCGCTACCGTCTCGATGGCGATCCCGGTATAGCGCGGCGGTTGCCGGTGCAGCGTCGGGCTTGCCGGCAGGTCGAATGTGACGTCGAAGCGCGCGGAGCGCGGATCGTAGGTCAGCGCCAACACTTGCAGGTCGCCGGTCGCATCCGGCTCGACCTGCAAGCCACGCGCGGCGCGATCGAACTCGACGGAAATGTTTCGCGGCTCGCCGAGGCCGAACTGCTCGGACAAGGCCCTGGCGATGCTGCCCGAAATCTCCGGCACGGCAATGGCGCGGCTGGCGCGCGTGACGAAAACCTCGGCGAGGCCGCGGGTGTCGATGTCGATGAGCTGATGCGGCCGGATCGCTTCGACGATGCGGTCGGTCGCCACCGCTCCCCGGGTGCCCAGATCGGGCGAACGGAAGATCGGCACGTCGGCGACCGCGCCGGCATTCTCCACCAGGTCGCCGATGTGCACGATGTCGCTGGTGACGGTGACGCTGGCGCGCAGCGTCGGCGCTGCGGTCTGGGCGGCGGCGGGACCGGCGTAGGCGGCCGCCAGCGCGACGAGCAGGGCGGCAATGCGGATGCGGGCGCGCATCATGGCGATGGCCTTTCTCAGCGCATCAGTTGCGACGTGGTCTGCAGCATCTGGTCGGCCGCGCTGATGACCTTGGAGTTCATCTCGTAGGCGCGCTGCGCCGCGATCAGATTGGAGATTTCGGTGACCGCCTCGACGTTGGACTGCTCGAGGCTGCCTTGCAGCAATGTGCCGGCGCTATTGGTCCCCGCCACCGTATCCTGCGGCGTGCCCGAGGCCGGCGTTGCCGTGAACAGGTTGTCGCCTTGCGCCTGCAAGCCGGCATCGTTGATGAAAGTCGTGATGACGAATTGGCCAAGGACGCTCGAAGTCGCGCTGCCTGCCGGCGTCACCGAAACCTGGCCCTGCTGGCTGACGGTGAGGCCGCTGGAATTCGCCGGGATGGTGATGGTCGGCTGTACCAGGTTGCCCTCGGCGGTGACGACGCGGCCCTGCGCATCCATCTGGAACGAGCCGTCCCGCGTGTAGCCGAAAGTGCCGTCGGGCAGCAGAATCTTGAACCAGCCCTGGCCCTGGATCGCGACGTCGAGCGGGTTGCCGGTCTGCTGGATGGTGCCCTGCGTCATCAGCCGCGGCGTGCCGACGGTCTTGACGCCGGAACCGATTTCGATGCCGACAGGAAGAATATTGCCCTGGTCGGACGCCTGGGCGCCGATGCGCTGGATGTGCTCGTAGATCAGGTCCTGAAACTCGGCGCGCTGGCTCTTGAACCCGGTGGTCGTCATGTTGGCGATGTTGCCGGCGATGACCTGGACCTGAAGGTCCATGGCCGCCATTCCGGTCGCTGCAGTGGCAAGCGCACGCATGTTACGGTCTCTCCCCCAACCCCAAAGCCTACGGGATGCCTACGAACTGCTCGGCGTCTGCGACAGCGTCTGCAGCGCATTGCGGCGCTGATCGCCCTGTTGCTGAAGAATCGCAGCGATGTCGCTGTAGCTGCGCGTGATTTCGATCATGCGCGCCATCGCGCCGACGGCATTCACGTTGGATTTCTCGACTGCGCCCTGAACGAGGTGCGTGGTGGCCGGCACCGGACCGGCATTGACGCCGGCGGGCGGCGCAAAGGTGCTGCTGCCGTCCTTCTGCAAAAGCTGCGGTTGGTCGAAGGCCGCGAGCTGCAGCCGGCCGCGCGGCGAGTCGCCGGGACTCGACCCCTCGCGCACGGTGATGATGCCGCTCGGACTGATGGTGACGTCGTGATCGGTGGGCTGGAACGTGATCGGGCCGCTGTCGCCGAGCACCGGATTGCCGTCGCTGGTGACGAGCTGTCCGGTGCCGTTGGTCGAGAGTGCGCCGTTGCGGGTGTAGCGCTGTCCCTGCGGCGTCTGCACCACCAGATAACCGGTGCCGTCGATGGCGACGTTGAGCGGATTGCCGGTGCGCTCGATCGCGCCGGGAGCGAAATCGATCCAGCTGGCGCGATCCTGCACGAAGCTGACGCGCCGATCGGGGCCGCTGAACTGGCCGTCGCTGGCCCGCGGCATCAGGTATTCGGCGAACGAGGCGTTGTCGGCCTTGTACCCGGTGGTGTCGATATTGGCGACATTGTTGGCGACGACGTCGAGCTCGTGCGCGAGCGCCATCTGCCTCGATAGGCCGACGAGAAGGGCATTCTCCATCGGATACTCTCCCCTTAAAGCGAGCAAGGCGCCGGATCTTCGGGCCCCTTCTTCGCGTGTGCCGCCGGCTCTCCCAAGCCGCGGCAGGCTTGCGGTCTGCAGAAGCCGTGCCAACGGCGGAAATGCAGATTTCTCAGCGTTTTAGTGCAAGCACGGGGGTCGATCAGCGGGCAGAAAAGGCCGTCGCGACGGTGTCACTGGGCAAATAATTCCTGGCGCACCGCCGCCGGCAAGTATCCGTTAACCATTCGACCCTAGCGTTGCTCTCGTAGCGCCGCACTCGAAGGCGCCGGGTCGCGCTCGCGGCATTGTTCCTTAAGTTTATGTCCTGCCGACTGCATGCGCCCTCACGCAAGCGGGAGCGGGGTGATGGCAACAAAGAACGACACCAAGACTGAAGCCGAGAACGAGGAAGCTGAAGGCCAGGACAGCAAAGAAGCGCCTGCGCCGAAGCGAAAGTTCTCGCTCAAGCTCATCCTGATGGCGGTGGGCGGCTTCCTTCTGCTCGCCGGGCTCGGCGGCGGCTATTTCATGTTCGGCCGCCACAGCGATACGGCGGTCGCGGCGCCGCAGGTCAAGCCGCCGATCTTTGTCGATATGCCGGATGTCTTGGTGAACCTGTCGTCGAGCGGCGGCGAGCGGACCCAATATCTCAAGGTGAAGATCGCTCTCGAACTGCCCGACGAGGCGGTCTCGGCGCAGATCCAGCCGATCATGCCGCGGCTGTTGGACACGTTCCAAACCTATCTGCGGGAGTTGCGCCCGACCGATCTCGACGGCTCGGCCGGACTGTACCGGCTCAAGGAGGAACTGACGCGCCGCGTCAACGCCTCGATCGCGCCGAACCGGATCAATGCCGTGCTGTTCAAGGAAATCGTCGTTCAGTGAGTAGCCGTCATCCGCTCGTGCCCGCGAAAGCGGGGACCCGGGAAGTCTCGCCGTAGCAACCGGCGCGCTCTGTCCGGATTTCCGCCTACGCGGGAGTAAGCGGCGAGATAATCACCGTGAACGAGGCAAGTCGCAGCCGATGGCAGCCAAGGATCAAATCGACCAGGACGCGCTCGCCGCCGAATGGGGTGTGGCGCTGGACGCCGAGCAGCAGACGGCCAAGAGCGAGCCCGCGGCCGAGCAGCCGGGCGTCGACGCCGAAGCCATGGCGGCGCACTGGGCGACCATGGTCGACGACAGCCAGTTCATCCAGGCCGCCAAGGGCGGCGCCGAGCGCATCCTCACCCAGGAAGAAATCGACTCGCTGCTTGGCTTTTCGCTGGCCGACGTCAATCTCAACGACAATTCCGGCATCCGCGCCATCATCGATTCGGCGATGGTCTCCTACGAGCGGCTGCCGATGCTGGAGATCATCTTCGACCGGCTGGTCCGCTTGATGACCACCAGCTTGCGCAATTTCACCTCCGACAACGTCGAAGTATCGCTCGACCGCATCACGTCGGTGCGGTTCGGCGACTACCTCAACTCGATACCGCTGCCTGCCATCCTCGGCGTGTTCAAGGCCGAAGAGTGGGACAATTTCGGCATGCTCACGGTAAACTCGAACCTGATCTACTCGATCATCGATGTGCTGCTCGGCGGCCGCCGCGGCCAGACCGCGATCCGCATCGAAGGCCGTCCCTACACGACCATCGAGACCAACCTCATCAAGCGCATGATCGAGGTGGTGCTCGCCGACGCCGAGCTGGCGTTCCGGCCGCTGTCGCCGGTCAAGTTCAATATCGACCGCCTCGAGACCAATCCGCGTTTTGCCGCGATTTCCCGGCCGGCCAATGCGGCGATCCTGGTGCGGCTGCGCATCGACATGGAAGATCGCGGCGGCACCATCGAGCTGCTGCTGCCCTACGCCACCATCGAGCCCATCCGCGACGTGCTGCTGCAGATGTTCATGGGCGAAAAATTCGGCCGCAACGCGACCTGGGAAGGGCACCTCGCGACCGAAATCGGCCTGGCGGAAATCGCAGTGGATGCCGTGCTTTACGAGGCGCAATTGCCGCTCAAGCAGATCATGAAGCTCGAGGTCGGCGACACGCTGATGCTGGAGCTGAAGTCCGACGCGCTGGTCATCGTGCGCTGCGGCGACATCACGCTGACCGAAGGGCGCATGGGCCGCGTCGGCGACCGTGTCGCGGTGCGCGTCGCCAAAACCTTACGCAAACCGAGCACGACGCTCGCCATGTTCGAAATGGCCGGCGGCACCGGCAACCGCCTGGAGGCACAATGAGCAACGGCATGGGAATGTTTATCGAGAGCTTGGTGGCGATTTTGCTGATGCTGACAGTTGGTTACTGCATGTTGCTCAATCGCCGCCTCAAGCTGTTGAAGGCCGATGAGCACTCGCTGCGGGCGACCATCTCGGAACTGGTCACCGCCACCGAAATCGCCGAACGCGCCATCGCCGGCCTGAAGATGACCGTGCGCGAATGCGACTTCGGCTTGGGCGAGCGCCTGACGCGCGCGGAAGCCATGACCGTTGAAATGGATCGCCGCCTGACCTCCGGCAAGGACGTGCTGCACCGCCTGTCGCAGATCGTCAGCGCCAGTCGGCCGCCGCATGAACGGCCCGCGGCGTCCAACGAGGCAAAGTCCGTCGCCGTGGCGGCCGAAGCTTTCGCCGAACGGCTGCGCAGCAAGGTGCACGGTCTCGCCGCATGATCCGTTTCATTCGTGAACTGCGGCTCATTCCGATCGCTGTGGTCGCGTGCACGTGTCTGTTGGCGTTGAAGGCAGCCGACGTGATGCTCGGCCGCAGCACGCTTGACGATGCGCCGGCCGATAGTGCCGAAACCTCGATCGTTCGCACCACCGCGGACGTGCCGCGGCAATCGACGTCGATGCTGTCCTGGGCATCGCAGATGTTCAACTTCCCCGATGGCAGCGGCGATACGCCGGCCCAAATGGTGGACGCGCTGCCCGCCGACAAGGGCAACGGCGATATCACCGGTTCGGTCACCGAAGATCCCGCCAAGCGGAGCGCCGACAAGGGCGATGCCAAGGCCGAACCGGGCAAGCTCGCGGCGCCGGCGCCGCCGCCGGCCGGCACCGTGGTTGCGCTCGGACCCGGCAACCTGCCGTCCGGCGCCGAGCGGGCGATCCTCGAGCGCCTGCAGCAGCGCCGTGAGGAGCTCGATGGGCGCGCCCGTGAACTCGACATCCGCGAAAGCCTGATCAAGGCCGCCGAAAAGCGCATGGAGGGACAGCTCACGGAGCTGAAGGAAACCGAGGCGCATATCAAGGCCGAGACCGAGCAGAAGGACGACGCCCAGGCCACGAAGTTCAAGAGTCTCGTCATCATGTACGAGAACATGAAGCCGCGCGACGCGGCAAAGATTTTCGACCGTCTCGAAATCGGCGTGCTGATCGAAGTCGCTTCCAAGATCAACCCGCGCAATATGTCGGAAATTCTGGCGCAAATGTCGCCCGCCACGGCCGAGAAATTGACCGTCGAGCTGGCGGACATGGCGCGGCAGATCAAGCCGAGCGCGAGCGCGACCGATCTGCCGAAGATTCAGGGCCAGCCGATGGCGCAGTAGCTTGAGCCGCGGGCTTGGATGCGTGGAACGCCTTCGCCGGAGACGGCGATCGCGCCCAGGCCATGGTGAAGCAACGCGGGATTGCCTCTTGCGCGCTGCGGTGCGACATTTTGCCGAAGATATGGGTCGGCGTCTCGTCTTGGTCGCGACCCGCTCCGGCAGGGAGGATGGCCATGTTTCTGCGCAATTATTGGTATGTCGCCGCCACCGACAGTGAAGTCGGCCGCAAGCCCCTCAGCCGCATGATCTTGGGCGAGCCGATCGTGTTCTACCGCACCGAGGACGGCACGCCGGTCGCGCTCGAAGACCGCTGCGCTCACCGTCATCTGCCGCTGTCCATGGGCAAGCTCGTTGGCGACGTGCTGCAATGCCATTATCACGGCCTGCGCTTCGCGACCGACGGCCGCTGCGTGGGCATTCCCGGACAGGACCACATTCCGCATGGCGCCAAGGTGAAGACCTTCCCGGTCGTCGAGCGCTACCATTGGCTTTGGATCTGGATGGGCGATCCGGCCCTGGCCGATCCGGAAAAAATCACCGATTTCCATTGGTTCGACGATCCGAACTGGGGCGCCAGGAGCTCGTATCTGCACGTCGAGGCGAACTGGCAGCTGGTCGTCGACAATTTGCTCGACCTCACCCACCTGGCGTTCGTGCACGACACCACCATCGGCAACCTCGCGCTTGCCGAGCACGCCAAGGTGAAAGTCGATCGCGCGCCGAACAATGTCGTGGTCACCCGCTGGATCATCGATCAGGAACCGCCGCCGACTTTCAAGAAGGTCGGCGGCTTTGCCGGACACGTCGACCGCTGGCAGATTATCGACTTCGTGCCACCGGCGTTTCTCCGCCTCGACGTCGGCGCGACGCCGACCGGGACCGGAGCGCCCGAGGGCAGGCGGGTCGGCGGCATCGGCATGCGCAATCTCAATGCGATCACGCCCGAAACCGAGACGACCTCACATTATTTCTGGGGTCAGGCGCACGACTTCGACGTCAACAACGCCGAAACCACCGACAAGATTTTCGAGCAGATTCGCGCCGCTTTCCTCCAAGACGTCGAGGTGTTCTCGGCGCAGCAGCGCAATCTGAATCATTTCGGTACGCCGCCGCAAATCGACATCGCCGCCGACGCCGGCGTCCTTGCCGCCCGCCGCATTCTGTCACGGCTTCGTGACGAGGAGCAGGCTGCGACCCGAGTCGTGGCGGCGGAATAGCCGCCCGGCCTTACCCGGCGAAACTCAAGCGCAGCCGGAAAAGGCCAGACCGCGCCGACGGAGTAGTCTAAGGGGACGCGACGCGGTTTCGCCATGCCGCCGCCCACGCTGCCGACGCGCTCCGCCCTCCCAGGTTTGCGGGGGCGGATCAAAAATCAGATCCAGTCCTTCCACTTGAACCACAGCAGCGGCAGCAGGGCGGTGATCAGGATCAAGCCCCACGCGTACTGATAGCCCCAGGACCAATCGTACTCCGGCATGTTCTTGAAATTCATGCCGTAGATGCCGACCACCAGGACCGGTGGAATACCCACCACCGAGGCGATGGTCAAAACCTTCATGACGTCGTTCTGGTCGATGTTGATGATGCCGGTGGCGGCGTCTTGCAGGAGCTGGACGCGGTTCACCAGGCCTTCGGAAAATTGCACCAGCGACGCGACGTCTGAACTCACCGATTGCAGCCGCGCCGCCAGCTCCGGCGCGATGCAGTCATGGGACCGATCGACGCTGAACTTCGCCATCCGGTCGAGGCAGACGAGGGTGTAGTGGATCCGCGACATCCGCTCGCTGGTCCGGCCGGTTCGGATCATCAGCTGACGCAACATCGCGGTTTCGTGGGACAATCGCTTGGCATCGTCCTGCCGGAAGATGAGGTGGGAGGTGTCGTCCAGGTCACGGCCGGTGGCCTCGAGCAGGTCCGCCAGCCGGTCGACCAGTTCTTCGAGGATGCGGACAAACGGGACGGCCGGCGCGAATGTCTCACTCCGGCCCAGCTCATTGATCACCGTGTCGAAAGCTGCAAATTTGGCGTAACGAACGCTGAGAAAGACTTGTTTGGACAGAACAAAACCTGTCGGAACGGAAATCCAGGGTGCGTTCTCCGCGGCGACGATCAGCGGCACGCTCATATAGAGGGCGCCGTCCTTCACCTGCAGGCGGCTGGTCGCCTCGATTTCACCAAGCTGGTCCCTGGCTGGCACCCGCAATCCGAACGCCGCCTCGAAGGCGGACCGTTCCGCGTCGGTCGGATCGACCAGATCGACCCAGGTGGTGCCGGCGAGCGGGGCATTCTCGGCACGATCGATCGGGTAGGCGCCTAACATGGCAAACCCTGCGTTGGCCGAGGCGTATGCGGCCGGGAAACCGCAGCGGCGAGTCGGCCGCCCTGCGTAGGCGGAAGTAAATCGAGCTTCAACCAGTGAGTTGCCGCTGTGGGCTTGCGGCCAACGTCGACCGGCGCCCCGGCGGCCGTCATAAGCTTATGGAATCATTGGTAAAGGCGTTAAGCCGCCGTTAAACGCGGAGCGTTAAATTAACCAGTGGCCGGTCGGCGGATGGGTGCAACGGCCGCGGTGGCGTGCCCTTTACATAAATGTAGCGTGGTCGAGTTCAGTCATGGCGCGCGGTCGCACCGTCCGGGAAGCCTGCCTCCGTTTCTCATTGCAATTGCGCCGAGCCCCGGTCCGCGCCGGTGTTATTGTCGCTGCGCTGGTCCTTGCCGCGGCTTGTGCCGCACCCTGCCGCGCCGGTAACGACCCGATCAAGGCGACGCTGGATGCCAAGACCAGCGACGGCTACGCCCGGCTCGTCTTCACCATGAACGACTATGACGATGCCACCGCGCGCCTCGCCGGCAACGTGCTGATCATCAGCTTCAAAGCGCCGATCGATATCGTCCTCGACCGCGTCATGGCGCAGATTCCCGATTACGTCGGCGCGGCGCGGCGCGATCCAGACGGCAAGGGCATTCGCGTGGCGCTGGCCCAGCACGTCACCCTCAACGCCACGTCGGCCGGCGAAAAGTATTTTGTCGACTTGCTGCCGAACTCATGGGCCGGGCCGCCGCCCGGGCTGCCGCCGGAGGTCATCGCCGATCTCGCGCGCCGCGCCCGGGAGGCCGAACAGCTCGTGCTCAAGGCGCAGATCGCGCAGCGGCAAACCAAGCGCGATCCGGTGCGGGTGCATGTCGCCACCCAGCCGACTTTCACGCGCTATATCTTCGAGGTGCCGGCCGACACCTCGGTTGCCGCCGACAACATCAAGAACAAGCTGACGCTGACCTTCGATTCGCCGATCAAGTTCGACCTCGGCGATGCCCAGGCGGCGCTGCCGTCCGGGGTCGGCGCCATCGCTTCCGAACTGCGCGATGATTCCTCCCTGGTGCGCTTCTCCTTTCTGGACAAGGTCGATGTGCGGACCTTCCGCGACGATAAAGGATACGTCGTCGACATCGTGGCCGCCGATCTGAAACCCGACGCGCCCGGTGCGGGACTCGCAATTCCGCAACTGGGCGCGGCGCCGGCGTCCGTAATGCCCGTAACGGTGCCGCCTGCGACCGGGCCGCCCGCGGCTTCACCGAAGAGCGGTGCGGCAACCGACGGCGGCATCCCGGCGCTGGCACAGAAGACCGACCAGCCTGATATTGGCGCGCCGGCGACAATTGCCGCGGCGCCGGCCGCCCCGGACAAGACCGCGCCGCCGCCGGCCGCAATACCGGCGATGCCCAAGCTGTCCGCGCTGTCGGCAGCGGAGGCGCCCAAGGCCGACCGCAAGGCCGATACAGCCGACGCGTCGCAACAGCCGGCGGCACCGGCCGCGCCGCTAGCGGCGCAAGCCGCCTCACCGGCACCGCTGCCGGCCGTCCCTGCGCCGACCGCCGCGGCGCCGTCGCCGGCCGCCGTCTCCCAGCATAGCGACGGCGGCAAGGTCGTGGTCGAGCTGGCGCGGGACGGCACCAACCTGAAATTGGCGTTTGCGTTCCGGTCGCCCACGGCCGCGGCCATTTTCCATCGCGCCGATACGCTCTGGATCGTGTTCGACAGCACCGCCGACATCGACCTCAGCACGCTCGACGGCGAAGCGACGCGCACCATTCGCAGCGCCGCCCTCACGCACACCGCCGACGCCGACATCGTTCGCATCAAGCTCGATCGCCCGCAGCTGTCGACCGTTGCCATCGATGGGCCGGTATGGACGGTGCAGATCGGCGATTCCTCGCTCGATCCGACCCACGCGCTCAATATGACCCGCAACCTGATCGGCCCCAATCGCTCGAGCGTGACGATCCCATTCGCGGAGCCGCATCTCATTCACCGCATCGACGACCCTGAAGCCGGCGACCAGTTGATCGTCGTCACCGGTTACGCCCCGGTGCGCGGCTTCATCAACGCCAAGGATTTCGTCGAATTTCGCGCGCTTGCCTCGACGCAGGGCGTGGTGGTCCAGCCGCTCGCCGACGACGTCCATGTCGAGCTTGCGCCCGACAAGGTGGTCATCGGCCGGCCTGCAGGCTTGGCGCTGTCGACTTCGCTGCAGACCTTGCTGCACGGCAGCGGGCTGCGGCCGGTGATGTTCGATTCCCAGATCTGGGGCTTCGACCAGCAGGGCTCGTATACCGAGCGGCAATCCGATCTGGTCGCCGCGGCCGCCGCGGCGCCGGAAGGCAAGCGGCTGACGCCGCGGGTCGATCTGGCGCGTTTCTACATTGCCCGCGATATGTTTCCCGAAGCCAAGGGCGTGCTCGACGTCGCGCTCGGCGACGATCATCCGTCGGCCGAGGCCATTTCGGCGATCGTGCTGCGCGCCGTCGCCGAGATCATGATGAGTAGACCCGACGATGCGCTCAAGGATCTGGCCGATCCCGCCGTCGGCGATCAGCACGATGCGCCGCTGTGGCGGGCGCTGGCTCATGCCCGCCAGGGCAAATGGGCACAGGCGCGCGATGGCTTTCGGACTGCCGAGGCGGCGGTGGCGACGCTGCCGGTCGAGCTGCAGCGGGTGGCTCTGAAAGAGGAAATGCGCTCCGACCTCGAGGTCGGCGACCTCTCCGGCGCCTCCAGCCAGCTCAATGACTTCGAGACCATCGGCGTGCCCCACGACCTGCAGCCGGCGATGTCGGTGCTGATCGGCCGCCTGGCCGAAGCCATGGGCCACCCCGAAGACGCGCTTGCGGCCTATCAAAATGCCGCCAACTCGTGGGACCGCCGCGCCGCCGCCCAGGGTGAATTGCGCGAGACCCTGCTGCGCTACGCGCTCGGCGACCTCAAGCGCGACGACGTCATCTCCGAGCTCGAAACCCTGACGACGATCTGGCGCGGCGATGATACCGAGATCGAGGCGCTGCAAATGCTGGCGCGGCTGTATACCGCCGAAAGCCGCTACCGCGATTCCTTCTATGTGATGCGCAGCGCGCTGGCGTCGCATCCCAATTCGGACATGACCCGCCGCATCCAACTGGAGGCGGCGGCGACATTCGATGCGCTGTTCCTGGCCGGCAAGGGCGACGCGCTGCCCGCCATCGACGCGCTGGCGCTGTTCTACGATTTTCGCGAGCTGACGCCGATCGGCCGCCGCGGCGACGAAATGATCCGGCGGCTCGCCGACCGCCTGGTGTCGGTCGATCTGCTCGACCAGGCGGCCGAATTGCTGCAGTACCAGGTCGACAACCGGTTGCAGGGCGCCGCGCGCGCCCAGGTGGCGACGCGTCTTGCGGCGATCTATTTGATGAACCGCAAGGCCGATCGGGCGCTCGCCGCGTTGCGCGGCAGCCGCACCTCCGACCTGTCCGACGAATTGCGCAATCAGCGCCTGCTGCTCGAGGGCCGCGCGCTGTCCGATATCGGTCGGCACGATCTCGCCCTCGAAGTCATCGCCAATGTCGACGACCGCGAGGCCATTCGCCTACGTTCAGATATCTATTGGGCGGCGCAGCGCTGGCGCGAAGCCGCCGAGCAGATCGAGCTGATGTACGGCGAGCGCTGGAAGGATTGGCAGCCGTTGAACGAAATCGAGCGCGCCGACATTCTGCGCGCCGCGATCGGCTACGCGCTCGCCGAGGACAATCTCGGCCTCGGCCGTTTCCGCGAAAAATACGCGGCGAAAATGGCGGAGACGCCCGACGCGCATGCCTTCAAGGTGGTGGCAGCGCCGCTCGGCACCAGCAGCTCCGAATTCGCCGCGATCGCCCATGCCGCGGCCGCCGGCGACACGCTCGGCGGCTTCCTGCGCGAGATGCAGGCGCGTTATCCGGATTCGAAGCCGCTGCCGCCGGCCGTCGCGCAACCGGCCCCGGGAACGGCGCCTTCCGCTGCGGCTCCGGCGGCATCGATACCCGGACCTGAAACCCAGCCGGTCTTGCCGCCGCCGCCGTCGCCGGCGCCGCCGCGTGCTGCGGGCCGCACCGCCTTGCGGTAAGCGTTTATTTGATCTCGAACCTCGCGCCCAGCCGCCCACCATCACCGGACGTGCTAGGGGTCCGGCATGAACGATTTCGCCGCAGCCTTTCATAACGCGATTGCATTGATCGCCGGCCCTGAGCCCGAACTGCGCGACATCGTCTTGCTGTCGCTCAAGGTCAGCCTGACGGCGAGCGCCTGCGCTTTTGTCATCGGCGCGCCGCTTGGTGCGGCTTTGGCGATCTATCGCTTTCGCGGCCGTAGTGCGCTGGTGGTGATCGCCAATGCTCTGCTCGGCTTGCCTCCGGTCGTCGTCGGGCTCGCCGTCTATGTGCTGCTGTCGCGTTCCGGCCCGTTGGGGTCGCTCGGCATCCTGTTCACGCCGACCGCCATGGTCATCGCCCAGTGCGCGCTGGGCATGCCGATCGTGATCGCGCTCGTGCATCGGATGTCAGTGACGCTGTGGGCCGCCTATGGCGACAGCCTTCTGGTCGATGGCGCGTCGCGCTTGCGCGCAATTCCACCGCTGCTGTGCATGGGACCGGAGGGCTTGCTGACCGCATTCCTGGCCGCCTTCGGCCGCGCCATCGCCGAAGTCGGCGCCATCATCATCGTCGGCGGCAATATCCGCGGCTACACCCGCACGATGACCACGGCGATCGCGCTGGAAACCAGCAAAGGGGATTTGAGCTTCGCGCTCGCGCTCGGAATGATCTTGATCGTGCTGTCGATGCTGGTGAGCGCCGTAGGCCTGTATTTCGGCCGCGCGCTTGCCGATCGCTAGCGCATGATACGGAAAAGCTTGCCCTCGGACTTGATCCGGGGGCGGAAACCGGTTTTGCGAAAACTAATGCGTTGCCTCGCCGCGCGGCGGAAAGAACAGCTCCTCGCCGTTGATGCGGTATGACGTGATGGCGTCGAGGCCGGGTTTTGAGGTCAGCCATTCGTGCCACAGCCGCGCGTCCTGGTATTTGACCCGCGGCCACTTGCCGGGATTGACCAAAATGCTGCCGTACGGATTGAACAGGGCCGGATCGCCCTCGGTCAGAATCTCGAGGCTCTGCCGATTTTTGAAATTGGCCCAGGTCGCGCGATCAGTGAGCGTATAGGCATTCATGGCCGCAGCAATATTGAGGGTCGGCCCCATGCCTTGGCCCAGGTCGCGATACCACCCGCCGTGCGGGTCCGGCTGGATGCCAGCCGATTTCCACAGCCGCAGCTCCATGCGATTGGTGCCGCTGTCGTCGCCGCGGCTGGCAAACGCCGCTTTGGCGGCGGCAATCTGGGACAGCGCCTGGCGGGCGTCTTTCAGGCCGCGAATGCGCGCCGGATCGCCGCCCGGGCCGACGACCACAAAGTCATTGTACATCACGTCGCGGCGATCGATGCCGTAGCCGTCGGCAACGAACTTGTCTTCGCCGATACGATCGTGGACGAGCAGGGCGTCGGCATCGCCACGCTCGCCGATCGCGAGCGCCTGTCCGGTCCCGACCGCAACGACATGGACACTCAGCCCGGTTGCGGCTTGGAAGATCGGCAGGATGGCGCCGAACAATCCGGAATCCTGGGTCGAGGTCGTCGAGCTGAGCGTCATGAAACGCTCATCGGCTTGCGCCGTGCCGGCAAGAAAGGCCGACAGCAGCAGCGCGGCCGGTCGGATCATGGGTGAACTCGCATAGTCCCGTCTCGCGCAACGGATGGCCGCAATGGCCGTGGCTGCCAACCATAGCACCAGTCGGTGGAGTTCCATTGCCCGGCGCATCGCGACGCAGCCTCATCCATCGCCGACTTTATTTCAGCATCTATCGAAATAATACTTGACAAAGGGATGATGGTTCCATATTCGTTGAAATATGGAAAAGTCAACTGCCGTCGCGGCCTTGGCTGCGCTCGCCCAGGACAACCGCCTCGATGTGTTTCGCTTGCTGGTCCAGGCCGGCCCGCACGGCATGGCCGCCGGCCAGGTGGCCGAACAACTCGACCTGGCCCCGAATACGCTGACCTTCCATTTCGATCGGCTGCGGGGAGCCGACCTGGTCACGGTGCGCCGCGAAGGACGCTCGATGATCTACGCGGCGCGCTACGAAACCATGAACGCGCTGCTCGGCTTCCTGACCGAAAATTGCTGCCAAGGCGTCGCCGCGTCATGCGCGCCGGCCGGATGCGAGCCTCCGGCGTCGTCACCCAAACGGGAGCGCGTTTCATGAGACTCTATATGTTCGAGCACTGTTCGCTTTGCTTTCGCGTGCGCATGGCTGCCGCGCTGAAGCGTCTGCACTTGCAGGAGACGCCTGTTCTCGACGACGACGCCGAAACGATGATCGGTCTGGTCGGCCGGCGCGTCATTCCCATTCTCGTCAAAGATGGCGGCCAGCCGATGCTCGAAAGCATGGATATGGTGGCGTACGTCGATGGCCTGGGCGAGCCGATTTTGACCGGGAGCGAGCGCAACGAAGTCGCCGCTTGGGCCGACAAAGCTGTCGCCAAGACCGCGCCGCTGACGATGCCGCGCTATCCGCTGCTCGGTTTGCCCGAATTCGGCTCGGTCGCCGCGCTCGATCACTACAATCTGCGCAAGCGAAAAGCGTTCGGTGATTTCGTCGAGCTTCGGGCCAACACGCAGCACTACATCAAGGAGTTGATGCCGGACCTTGAGGAACTCGACGGCTTGATCGAACGCCCGGCCGCGATCAACGGCGCGCTGTCGCTCGACGATATTCGAGTCCTGCCGCTGCTTCGATCCGCCGCGATCGTGAAGGGGCTTCGCTTCCCGCACAAGGTCCGGGAATATTTTGAGACCATGATGGACCGGATCGGCTATCGGCCACTGCCTGCCGTCTAGGGAGCATCTGCCATGAAACGTATGCACGTGCATGTTGCGGTCGACGATCTGCAGCCCGCAATCGGCTTCTATTCGGCGCTGTTCGCAGCGCGGCCGTCGGTCGTCAAGACGGATTATGCGAAGTGGATGCTTGACGATCCGCGGGTGAATTTCGCGATCTCCGCGCGCGGCCGGCAGGCCGGGCTCGATCATCTCGGTATTGAGGTCGAGGACAGCGACGAATTGAATGAAGTCTACGCGCGTCTGCGCACGGCGGGCGGCCGCGTGACCGAACAGGGCCAAACAAGCTGCTGCTACGCCACGTCGGAGAAGTCATGGATCGACGATCCGGCCGGCATCGCATGGGAAACCTTCCTGACGACCGGCCAAAGCACCAACTATGGTGACGGCAGCGGCGAGCGCGAGGCGCGCATTGCGCACACCAAGGCGTGCTGTGCGCCGCAAGTCGCACCAGCGGCGGCGTCGTGAGGCTAATGCCGTGCTCGATCAGCCATTCAATGTGCTGTTTCTTTGCACCGGCAATTCCGCCCGCTCGATCATGGCGGAAGCGATCCTCAACCAGGCAGGCGCGGGGAGATTTCGCGCCTACAGCGCCGGCAGCCATCCCAAGGGCCAGGTGCATCCGCAGACCCTGCAGCTCCTGGAAAGTCTCGGCTACGGCGCGGCCGGGTTTCGCTCAAAATCGTGGGACGAATTCACCGCGCCCGGCGCACCGGAATTCGATTTCGTGTTCACGGTCTGCGACACTGCGGCGGCCGAGACGTGCCCGTTGTGGCCCGGTCAACCAATGACGGCGCATTGGGGCATTCCCGATCCGGCAGCGGCTAAGGGCACGCCGGCTGAAATCGCGCTTGCGTTCAAAGACAGCTACCGGCTGCTGCATCAGCGCATCGGTATTTTCACGGCGCTGCCGCTGCGTTCGCTCGATCAACTGACATTGCAGAAGAGGCTCGACGACATCGGCCGCGCCGGGGGCGCCCTCGCCAAGGCGATCGATCCGACGTGAAGCCCACCCTGGCGCAGCGCCTCGTCGCCGAGGGCTTGGGCACGGCCTTTTTGCTGGCGGCCGTGGTGGGTTCGGGCATCATGGCCGCCAAGCTGTCCGGCGGTAACGGCGCCTTGGCGCTGCTGTGCAACACGCTGCCGACCGGCGCGATCCTGACTGTGCTGATCCTGACGTTCGGCCCGCTATCGGGCGCGCATTTCAATCCGGCGGTCAGCATCGCCTTGGCGTTGCGCGGCGAATTGGCGGCGTGGGTGGCGGCAATCTACGTAGCGGCGCAAGTGATCGGCGGCATTGCCGGCGTGTTGGCGGCGCACGTCATGTTTGAACTGCCGCTCTGGCAGGTTTCCAGCACCGTGCGCACAGGCCCGGGACAATGGCTTGCCGAGGCCATCGCCACGCTTGGACTGCTGCTCACGATTCTGGGATGTCGCGCCAACGCGCCGTGGGCGGTGCCCTATGCGGTCGGCCTTTACATAACATCCGCTTACTGGTTCACGGCTTCCACGTCATTCGCCAACCCCGCCGTGACCATTGCCCGATCGCTCTCCGATACCTTCGCCGGGATCGCGCCGCCTGGCGTCGCTGCCTTCATTGGCGCGCAGCTGGTCGGCATGGTGGTCGCGATCGTGCTTGGGCGCTGGCTCTGGGGCCACGCTTCGCACGATGGCCGGGCGTCTGACATTCTTCCCGGCGCGTGAACTTCGCCCCGTCGGCTGGCAAGCCGAACTCGATCGTCGCCACGCGCGACAGGGTAGAGGGCTTCCCGCCCAAACCGTTAGTGAATCGGCTTCGCTGTCGGATCCGGCGCAAGCGAACAATTCTTCTCCAGCTCCGCCGCCTTTTCCATCAATTCGACGCCCAGAGCCTCGAGCGCCCGGGACGTCGTCACGTCATCACACTTGCGGGCAAGCGCCACGCAGTAATGGGCCTTCTCCCTCAGATATGTGGCATCGACCTGCATGGGATGCCTCTTTTGCCGTAAACAAGCACCGGTCTGGATATTAGTTCCACAAGCGACGCAGGTTATTTGGCAACCGTCTCCGATAAAAGCCGGGCAAATTGCCGGACGGCTTGCCAAAGCGAAAACGCACTGCTGCCAGGCGGACCAGAGTCAGCCAACCCTTGGTGGTTTCTTGGGCGTATGGCAGGGTCCCCTCGTGAAGGCGGGGGGCCGATCTCTTCAGCCGATCGAATTCGAGTGTAAACATGTCCGATACTTCCGTAATCGCCGCGAGCCAGGCCGAACTGCGAAATATCCGCACCGACGTGGTCGGCAGCATGCTGCGGCCCGCCGCCGTCAAGGCAGCGCGGACGGCCTTCGACGAGGGCAAGATCGCGGCGACGGCGCTGCACGCCGTCGAGGACGCAGCGGTGCGCGATGCGGTGCGGCTGCAAGAGGCGGCAGGCCTTGACGTCGTCACCGACGGCGAGATGCGGCGGCTCAATTTCCAGGACAGTTTCGGCGCGTCGGTCGAGGGCTATGACGCCAACCGCTCGACGCTCAAAGTCTACGAGCAGCGGGTCGAAGGCTCGGCGCCCGGACAACGCTGGGATATCCGGCAAATGCACGATGCCGGAACGGCGGTCTCCCATCGCCGGCCGGCCAAAGCGCGGCTGCAACTCGCGCATAACGTCCCGCTGGAGGAATATCGGTTCGTCAGCCAGGTCGCGGCCCGACCGGCAAAGGTATCGCTGATCGGCCCGGATCGGATTTCACAACGCTTCGCCTATGAAAGCTCGACCGCGGTCTATCCCGACATGGACGCCTTTGTCGCCGACGTCGTAGCGATCGAGCGGCAGATCGTATCGAGCCTCATTGAAGCCGGCTGCCGCTATGTGCATATCGATGCGCCGGGGTTCACGGCCTATATCGATCCGCCCTCGCTCGACGCCATGCGCCAACGCGGCGAAGATCCGATGGCGAATCTTGCCCGCTCATTGAAGGCCGAAGCGGCCGTGGTGGCGAATTATCCCGGCGTCACCTTCGGCATCCATCTGTGCCGCGGCAACCAGCGCAGCATGTGGCACCGCGAAGGCGCCTACGATGCCATCGCCGAGCGGCTGTTCAACGAATTGCCGCATCAGCGCTTCCTGCTCGAATACGACACGCCGCGCGCCGGCAGTTTCGAGCCGCTGCGTTTCGTGCCGAAGGGCAGGGTGGTGGTTCTCGGCCTGGTCAGCACCAAGGTGGCGGAACTGGAGACGGTCGACGAGTTGAAGCGGCGAATCGGCGAGGCAAGCCGATTCCTTCCGCTCGATCAGCTCGCCATCTCGCCGCAATGCGGCTTCGCCTCCGACGTGGTCGGCAACCTGCTCGGTGCGGACGATCAGAAGCGCAAGCTGGAGGTCGTGGTCGAGACGGCGCGGCAGGTGTGGGGATAGCGGAGGGCAGAAAGACAGAGGACAGTTGACAGATCAACGGCGCGCTGTTGCCTTATCCGTCGTCCGTCGTCCGTCGTCCGTCGTCCGTCGTCCGTCGTCCGTCGTCCGTCGTCCGTCGTCGGCGTAGGTCCCGTAGCTTTGGATCAAAGACCCCGCCACCAGCGTCCAGCCGTCGACCAGGACGAAGAAAATCAGCTTGAACGGCAGCGATACCACGACCGGGGGCAGCATCATCATGCCCATCGACATCAGCACCGAGGCGACCACCAGATCGATGATCAGGAACGGCAGGAACAGCAGGAAGCCGATCTCGAAGGCGCGCTTGAGCTCGGAGATCATGAAGGCCGGCACCAGCACCCGCATCGACAGGTTCTCGGGCTTGTCCGGCGGCTTCTCGCCCGACAGGTCGACGAACAGCTGCAGGTCCTTGTCGCGGACGTTCTTCTCCATGAAACCGCGCAGCGGGCCGCTGGCGCGCTCGAAGGCCTCGTTGACGGTGATCTCGTTGGCAACGAGCGGCTTGACGCCGACGTCATAGGCCCGCGTCAGCACCGGAGCCATCACGAAGGCGGTGAGGAACAAAGCGAGCGAGATGACGACCGAATTGGGCGGCGCGGTCGCCGTGCCGAGCGCGGTGCGCAACAGCGACAGCACCACCACGATGCGCGTGAACGAGGTCATCATCACCAGGATCGACGGTGCCAGCGACAGCACCGTCATCAGCGCGACCAATTGGATGATGCGCTCGTTGAGGCCGCCGGTTGCGGCGCCTTGACCGAAATTGATGCTGATATCCTGCGCGGCGAGCGGCGTCGCCGATACAATCAGTGCCGCTACTGAGGCCGCCCCGATTTTGAACCGGACGCGACGGCCACCTGATGCGATCATTCAGTTCTTGTTCGTTGGACGACCCAACAAACTCGCCATCTCCTGTTCGAGGTTGTCGTACAGTGTGGTCTGGTTCGGCTTCGGCTCGGTGCGCGCGGGTTTCGGCTCGGCCGGCCGCGGGGCGGCGCGCTGCTGTGGTTGAGGCGGCGGTGGCGGCTCAGGCGCTGCGGCCGGCGTGCCGGGCTTGCGCAAGGCGGCTTCGAGGCGTTGCGCCATCTCGGCCAAGCTCTGGTCCGCCGCGGCGACCTCCGCGGCGGCAGGCGCCGCCGCCGCGACGCGCGGCTCGGGCCGTGGTTCGGGACGCGGCTCAGAACGTGGCTCAGGCCGCGGCTCAGCGCGGGCATCGACGCGGGGCTCGGCCGGCTGCGCCCGTGAGGGGCCCGGCGGGCGGTTGCGCGGCGGCGCGGGACGTGCCGAAAGCTCGTCGGCGAGCGCCGCCAGGGTGTCGCGCTGCACCCGCGCCGGGGCCGGCGTTTCGGCTTGCGGCTGCAGCGGAAAGGCGGGCTCTTCGGAAGCCGGTTCGACCCTGGGCTCAATCCTGTTTTCAATTCTGTTTTCAATCCTGGGCTCGATCTTCGGCTCAGTCTTGGGCGTTGAACGCGGCATTTGCGGCGGCGGCGTCATCGGCTCCGGCGCCAGCGGCCACGAGCCGCTTGCAGCTTCCGGCAGCGGGATGGCGCGCGGCAGCACGTCGACCGCGGGCGGACGCGACACCGGCGCTTCGCGCGGCGCCGCCACGGCGCGCACGATATTGGGCTCGACGACGACATCGGTCGGCCCGCCGATCATCAACAGGTGTTCGACGTTGTCGCGCCGCACCAGAATGAGGCGCCGGCGCGCGTCGACGGTGGCGTAATCGATCACCGCAAGCCGCGGCTGGCGTCCGCGCGAGCTGGCGCCGCCAAGTCGTCCGCTGCCGAATCGGCGCACCGCCCAGGCAGTCGCACCGATCAGCCCCAGCACGATCAGGAATGCCAGAAAGAAACGCACGGCGAGCGGCATATCCGCACCGAACAAACTCTCGAACATCCGCTCTTCTCCTCGTCTCGCGGCGGCCGCCGACCAGTTCGCCAATGGTTAACGGCGCCGGCAACATTTGCCGTCACGAATACTAACAAAGAATTAAAGACAATGGGCGGTCCTGCGGCCAGTCCCCGCAAAACAAGCATTCTCATGGTAAACGGCGGATTAATGGCAAAACCGCAGCAAACGCCACTTTAACCCGTCATTAACCATAGGCCCGGCAAAGTCTGCCCACCTGCAACAGGGGCGAATGCATGCCGATCTCCGACATACCGATCCTGGCCATGCTGCGCGAGCGCATGGAATGGCATCAGGAGCGCCAGCGCGTTCTCGCCGAGAACGTCGCCAACGCCGATACGCCGAATTACCGGGCCAAGGATCTCGCACCGCCGAATTTCGAACGCGAGGTGGCGGCTTCGGTCGCGCTCGCGACCACCGAACCGGGCCACATCGGCGGCGCCAGCGGCGGCACCGAGTTCGCAACCGACAGCAACGGCCGTTACGAAGTGCGGCCGCGCGGCAATTCGGTCACCCATGAAGACGAGATGATGAAGGTGGCCTCCAACCAGATGGACTTCGAGGCCGCCGCCTCGCTCTACACCCACAGCCTTGATCTCATCAAGCTGGCGGCCGGCAAATCATGACATCGGCGCCTGACCCGCCGCCGCGGCGGCGGCGAGGGATGGCACGCGGGGACCATGCGTCATGGACTTCATGAGAGCTCTGGCGATTGCCGCATCCGGCCTGCACGCGCAAATCGGCCGCATGGAAGTCATCTCCGAGAACATCGCCAATGCCGATTCCACCGCGACAACGCCGGGCGGCGATCCTTATCGTCGCAAGATCGTGACCTTCACGTCCGAGCTCGACCGTTCGCTCGACGCCCAAGTCGTCAAACTCGGCCGGATCGCGGCCGACGGTTCCGACTATCTCGTCAAACACGAGCCCGACAATCCGGCCGCCGACCCCCAAGGCAACGTCAAATATCCCAACGTGAACACGCTCGTCGAAATGACCGACTTGCGCGACGCGCAGCGCTCCTACGAGGCCAATCTCAACATCATCACCGCGACGCGCCGCATGCTTCAGCGCACCATCGACATCCTTAAGAGCTAAGTGATCCATCGAGGTAACCCATGCCGACGCCGATCGCCGCCGCCAATGCTTATGCCGCGCTTGCCCGGATGGGCGAGCAGACCGCCAAACTCGGCCGCGACGCCGCCGCCACGGCAACGGGTCCGGATTTCGGCGCCGTCTTGAAGGACGTCGTCAGCGCCGTGTCCGCCGCCGCGCACAAGTCGGATATCCAGGCGCAAGCCGTGGCCGCCGGCAAGGCCAACATGGTCGACGTGGTGACCGCCGTCGCTGAAAGCGAAACGGCGTTGCAGACGATGGTGTCGGTCCGCGACAAGGTGATCGCGGCCTATGAGGACATCTTGAAAATGCCGATCTGATCCGCCTGTCCCGGCGTGCGGGACAGGGAGCGCGGACCAGCGAGAAAACAAAAACGGAGTCAAAATGACCGGACCGGAAGTATTGGATGTGGCGCGCGATGCGATCGTGACGCTGCTGCTCGCCGCCGCGCCGCTGATGCTGGTTGGGCTGATCGTCGGCGTCGCCGTCTCGCTGTTCCAGGCGCTCACCCAGATCCAGGAGACCACGCTGGTCTTCGTGCCGAAAATCCTGGCGATATTTCTCGCACTGCTGATTGCGCTGCCGTTCATGGCCGACGTGCTGCATAGCAACTTTCTCCGGCTCACGGCGCACATCACCAACGGCTAGGCGGGTTTGCGGCCGTGCAAGTCGATCTGTCGTTTCTTCCGGCGCTGGGGGCGGCCTTTCTGCTGGTGTTCGCCCGCACCGGAACGATGCTGATGCTGCTGCCGGGCCTCGGCGAGCAGAGTATTTCGGCGCGGCTGCGGCTCACCATCGCGCTCGTGCTGGCCGCGGTCCTGCTGCCGCTGCATCGCGCGGCCTATCCGATCGATACCGGGGCGCTGGCGCCGGCGCTGGTGATGCTGGTCGAGGAAATCCTGGTCGGCGCCGTGCTCGGGCTGACGGCCCGGCTGACCATTTCGGCGCTCGAAGTCGCCGGCTCGGTCATCGCCCAGCAGCTCGGCCTCGGCTTCGTCACCGCGGTCGATCCGAGCCAGGGCGAGCAGGGCATCATCATCGGCAACTTCCTCACCATGCTGGGAATCACGCTGTTTTTCGCCACCGACATGCATCACCTGGTGATTGCCGCGCTCAATGACAGCTACACGCTGTTCGAGCCCGGCGAGGTGCCGGCCGTGGGCGACGTTGCCGCATTGGTGACGAAAACCGTGTCGGGCGCCTTTCGCATCGGCATTCAGCTGTCGGCGCCGTTTCTCGCCTTCGGTCTCTTGTTCAATATCGGACTCGGCGTGCTGTCGCGGCTGATGCCGCAGATGCAGGTCTTCTTCGTCGCGCTGCCGGCCTCGATCCTGATCGGCTTTCTGTTCCTGATCCTGGTGCTCGGCACGATGATGGGCCTGTTTCTCGATTACGTCGGCAGCGTGCTCCACGAACTCGCCCCGCACGCCTGATCGCCCGCGATGGCCGACGAACGCGACGACACCGAGCGCAGCGAAGACCCGACCCCGAAGCGGCTCGAGGACGCGATCAAGCGCGGCGACGTCGTCAAGAGTCCGGAGGTCAATACCTGGTTCATGATTGCCGGCGGCGCGTTTACCCTCATGGTGTTCGCGCGGCCGATGGCGACCAGTCTCGAGGCGACGTTGGCCGGCGTTCTCGCCAACTCCTACCTCATTCCGGTCGATGGACCGGGCCTCGCCGACCTTGCCAAGAAGCTCGCAGCGGATGTCTTTGCCGCACTGGGCATTCCGATCCTGCTCTTGACCTTCGCGGCGCTGATCGGCACCGCGATCCAGCATCGCCTGATATTCACCGTCGACCCGCTGATCCCCAGTCTCTCGAAAATATCGCCGGCCGCCGGGATGCGCCGCCTGTTCTCGAAGCAGGCTCTCGCCAATTTCGCCAAAGGCCTCGCCAAGCTGGCGATTTTCGGCACCGTGATCGCTTCCCTGCTGTGGCCGCAGCGTCACCGCCTCAGCGGCCTGATCGCCGCCGATCCGGTGGCGATCCTGCCGGTCACCCAGTCGCTTGCCCTGCAGATGCTCGGCACGGTGGTCGCCATTCTCGCCGTCGTCGCGGCGGCCGACTACCTGTTCCAGTACCGCGAATGGTTCGACCGGCAGAAAATGTCGGTGCGCGAAATGAAGGAGGAGTTTCGCCAGACCGAAGGCGATCCCGCCGTCAAAGGCAAAATGCGGCAATTGCGCCACAGCCGCATGCGCAGGCGCATGATGGCGGACGTGGCGAAAGCCTCGCTGGTCATCACCAACCCGACGCATTTTGCCATCGCGCTGAAATACCAGCGCGGCATGAGCGCGCCCATATGCGTGGCCAAGGGGGTCGATCTCATTGCCAGAAAGATCCGCGAGGTCGCGGAAGCGCACGACATTCCGATCGTCGAAAATCCGCCGCTGGCACGCGCGTTGCACGCCACGGTGGAGATCGACCAGGAAATTCCGCCGGAGCACTACCGCGCCGTGGCCGAGATCATCGGCTACCTGATGCGGCTGCGCCGGCTGGTGGCGCGGTAGGAGGGGAGCTGTGCGGGACGTTGCGAAGCCTCTTGCGCGATTCAGTGGCGCGAGGCACTCAAAGCAGGCCGGTGAGGGGGGCCGCGAGGCACCGCGGCAAGGCGGCGCATGACCACACAGGAAACGGCCACGCAGGTCGAGGAGCCGAGCGACGCTGGCGTCGCCCGCAGCGCCGTCGACCGCAGTGCCGGCATGGACCGCGGCGGCAGCGTCGTCCTGGTGCTGGCGGTCGCCGCCATGCTGGTGGCGGCGGCGACCGGCATCGTGGCGATCGGCCAAAGCAATGCCGAGCCCTATATCCTGGCCTTCCTCGCGGTGCTGGCGACGGTCGGGGTGTTTTGCCTGTTCGCCTTCGCCTGCGGCATCCTGCGGCTCGCCGCGGCGGCCAGCGTCAGTCCGCTGATCAAATCGGTCGTCGACGGCGCCTTCGACGGCGTCGTCGTCACCGATCGCGACGGGCGGGTGGTCTACGCCAACGCCGCCTATCTCGATCTGATCAATGCCAGCGACTTAAACGACATGCGGCCGGTCGAACGGGTGTTCATCGGCGATGCCGATGCGTCCGAGGCCATCTACCGCCTGCTCAAGGCGGCGCGCGAAGGCAAGCGGCTGCACGAGGAGGTTCGCGTCGCCGGGCTGCGCGGCCGGCCGCCGCGTTGGCTGCGCTTTAGGATTTGCCCGCTCGGCGAAGGCCGGCGCGATGGGCGCTTCACGGTCTGGACGCTCAGCGACGTCACCCGCGAGCGCGAGCGGCAGGAGAACGTTTTTCAGGAATTGCAGCACGCCATCGATTATCTCGATCACGCCCCGGCGGGTTTCTTCTCCGTCGACGCCAAGGGCGATATCACCTACCTCAACGCGACGCTGGCCGACTGGCTCGACCAGGATCTCGCCCAGGTCGGCTCGGGCGGGCTGAAGCTTTCCGACCTGGTCTGGGGTGACGGCGCCGCGCTGTTGACCACGCTCCGCGCCGCCCCCGGCGAGGTCAAGACCGAAGTCCTCGATCTCGACCTGCGCACGCGCAGCGGGCGCTCGCTGGCGGTGCGGTTGTTTCACAAGCTCGCCTTCGGCGCCGACGGCACGCCGGGCGCGTCGCGCACGCTGGTGCTCAACCGCGCCCGCGACGACGGCACCGATCCGCAGCGCGCCGCCGAAATCCGCTTCATGCGATTTTTCCATCACACGCCGATGGCGATTGCGACCATCGACAAGCAAGGCCGCGTGGTGCGCACCAATCCGCTGTTTGCGCGGCTGTTTCACGGCGCGCTGGGCGGGGCGGCCGATGCCCGCTCGATTTGCGCCATCGTCGCCGAACGCGACCGGCCGGCGCTCGAAGCGGCGATCGTCAAGGCCGCCCACGGCAAAGCCGATATCTCGCCGGTCGACGCCGCGCTGGCGGGAACGGGCGAGCGGTTCGGCCGCTTCTATGTCACCGCAGTCGAGGAGGCGGAGCGCGATCAGGAAGCGGCGATCGTCTATGCGCTCGAAACCACCGCGCAGCGCGAGCTTGAAAACCGCGTCATGCAGCAGCAGAAGATGGAGCTGGTCGGCCAGCTCGCCGGCGGCATCGCCCACGACTTCAACAATCTGCTCAACGCCATCATCCTGGCGAACGATTTTCTGATCAACGCCCACAAGCCGACCGATCCGTCGTTCCAGGACATTATGCTGATCAAGCAGAACGCCAACCGGGCGGCGAGCCTGGTGCGGCATCTGCTCGCCTTCTCGCGCAAGCAGACGCTGCACCTGCAGGTGCTCGATGTCGGCGAGGTGTTGAGCGACCTCACCATGCTGTTGCGGCGGCTGAGCGGGGAGAAGATCACGCTCGATGTATTCCATGGCCGCGACCTGTGGCCGGTGCGGGCGGATCTGTCGCAATTCGAGCAGGTGATCGTCAATCTTGCGGTCAACGCCAAGGATGCCATGGCGGAAGGCGGCCGGCTCACGCTGCGCACCACCAACGTCACCGCCAAGGACTGCGAACGCTACCAGACCAAAGGCATGCCGGCCGCGGACTATGTCCTGGTCGAGGTCGGCGATACCGGAACCGGGATCCCGGCGCCGATCATCAGCAAGATCTTCGAGCCGTTCTTCACCACCAAGGAGGTCGGCAAAGGCACCGGGCTGGGGCTTTCGACGGTGTACGGCATCGTCAAGCAGACCGGCGGGTTCATTTACGTCGATTCGGTCGAGAACAAGGGCTCCACGTTCCGCATATTCCTGCCGCGATACGTCATCACCGCCGAGGAAGCGGCGGTGCGAATGAACGGCGTCATCGAGGCGGCCGATCAGGTCAAGCGCGTCGCTGGCGCCGACCTGACCGGCGAGGGCACCATCCTCCTGGTCGAGGACGAGGAGGGCCTGCGCGCGCTCAACGCCCGCGGTCTTGCGTCGCGCGGCTACACCGTGCTCGAAGCCGGCAACGGCGTCGAGGCCATCGAGGTGCTGGAAAAGGCGGGCCGCATCGACCTCGTGGTGTCGGACGTGGTCATGCCGGAGATGGATGGGCCGACGCTGTTGCGGGAACTGCGCAGCCGCGATCCAGCCCTGAAGATCATCTTCGTCTCCGGCTATGCCGAGGATGCCTTCCAGAAGCACCTGCCGGCAGACGGCCAATACCAATTCCTGGCGAAGCCGTTCACGCTCAAGCAGCTCGTCAACGCTGTCAAAGAGACGCTGGCGGCCTGAGCGCCACACCTTGGATCGATTCCAACCTTAAGGCGCGCGGGCGCGCGATATCGCGGGAAATTGTCCGCCTGCGCGGCGCGCGTTAAACTCGTCGGGTCTGGCTGCGAGGCCGTGTGCGCCGTCTCGCGCCTGCAACGATGCGCCGACAAAACGGCGCCGGGAGGAACGATGTGGATCGCTCTGGTCATCAGCCACGGGCTTTTGGCGTTTCTGCTGCTCGGCGCCATGACGCACCAGGTCGTGAGCGTATGGGCCCCGGCGCGGGCCCGGGCCGGCAACTTCATCGCGCGGTTCCGCGCCGTCGGTTCGGCCAATTATGTCAACGCCGTTATCGTACTGTATATCGCCACCATGATCCTCGGCAGCGTCCTCTATACCAATTACCGCATCACCGCGCGGCTGACGCTGGAGCAAGGTCACTACTGGAAATCGTTCGGCGCCTTCGAATTCAAGGAACACCTCATCGCCATCGGCCTGGCGATGCTTCCGGCGTACTGGTACTTCTGGCGGCCGCCGCTCGATGACCGCCACGCCCGCACGCGCACCATGTTGACGACCATGCTCGCCTTCATCGTCTGGTGGGGCTTCCTTACCGGCCACGTCGTCAACAACATTCGCGGCCTCGGCACATGAGCAGGAAATTTCCGGTCTTCGCCGTCACTTTCGCGGCGGTTTACGCGGCCGTGTACTACTTCGCCGTCGACGACAACTGGGCGCTGTTCTCCTATGGTCCCGCGGTCGGCGAATGGACGTTGTTCACCCGTGCCGCGTCGGCGGGGCCTACCATGTATTGGTACGGTTGGATCGCGACATCGGCGCTCGCCGCGGCGGCCGCCGGGCTCCTCGCGTGCATGCTGCCGGAAAACATCGGCAAACGAATTTGGCCGGACTTCGCATGGCTCGTGCCGATGTGTTCCATCGCCGCCATCGGCTATCTTCTCAGCGGTTACCTCACGCGATAGATTGCCGTTGCGCCAGCGCTGCGGTGTTGCAGCGCGGCGCGGGGGCAGGATATGTCTGCGAAGGATCCGCATGACGCTTGATCGTGTCTGGCTGCGCGCCGCACTGATCGCCGCGGTTACATTGGCGGCTCCCGGCCTGTTGCGTGCCGGCGGCGTCAATTTCAGCGACGACGACAGCGGCGCCGACGACGAAGGTCCTTCCTATTTCGGTTTCGTGCGGGAAGTCGACGGCCCCGGCGTCTCCGACGCCAAGGTGACCGCGGCGCTGAAGGATAGCGGCGCGCTGGTGACCCGCACCGACATCATGGGCGTGTACAAGATTCCGGGCTTCGGCAAGGACATCAATCCCGACGATGTCATCATTTCCTGCGCCAAGGACGGCTACACCGAGGCCAATGTGCTCCGCCGCCCGCGCGACAACAGCGACGCCAAAGATCCCATCGAGGTCGAGTGCTATTTGAAGAAAAAATAAGACGGCTTTCGCTCGCTGCGGCGAGCGTGATCCTGTTTGCCGGCGCCAGCTCCGCCGGCCACGCGCAGACCTTGACCGGAGCGGTCAGCTCCGCTGCCGAAGGTGCGATGGAAGGCGTGCTGGTCAGCGCGCAACGCGACGGCTCGCCGATCAGCCTGACCGTGGTCAGCGACGCACAGGGTCGCTTCCGTTTCCCCGACGGCCGGCTTTTGCCGGGGCATTATCAGCTGCGCGTCCGCGCCGAGGGCTACGATCTCGACGGGCCGCGCGCCGTCGATCTTGCCGCGGCCGCGGCCGACGTCGCGCTCAAGCTCGTTCGCACCACCGATCTCGCCGCGCAGCTCACCAATACCGAATGGTTCATGAGCATGCCGGGCACGGCCGAGCAGAAGCGGCCGCTGATCGAGTGCATGAGCTGTCACACCTTGGAGCGGATCGCGCGCTCGACCTACAACGCCGAGCAATTCGTTCCCGTGCTCAAGCGCATGGCGCAATATGCCAACAATACCACGCAGGCGCGCGTGCAGCGGCGCGTCGTCGAGCGCGCGGTGCACGACGAAATGGTGCAAAAGCTCGCCGCCTACCTGGCGACCGTCAATCTGAGCGGCGCCGCGACTTTGCCGCAGCAGACTTGGCCCAATCAGACTCTGCCGCATCAGACTTGGCCTTATGAATTGCAGACCCTGCCGCGGCCGACCGGCCGCGCCACCCATGTCGTCATCACCGAATACGCGCTGCCGCGCGCCTCCATCGCGCCCCATGACGTGCGCACCGATGGGCGGGGCCACGTCTGGTATTCGAATTTTGTCGAAAATTTCCTCGGCGAGCTTGACCCGGCTACCGGCGCCAATCGGGATTATCCGATTCCGGTCCTCAAGCCGGCGTCGCCGACCGGGGCACTCGACCTCGAGGCGGACGCCGACGGCAATCTGTGGCTCGCCCTGATGTTCCAGACCGGGCTCGCCAAATTCGACCTGGCGACCAAGACGTTCCAGATTTTTCCGGTCCAGGCCGCGCTCCAGAACGATGCCATGCAGCAGTCGATGGTGATGCCGCGGTCGTGGCGCGTCGACGACAAGGTGTGGACCAACGATGTCGTCAAGCAGTCGATTCTGCGCTTCGACCTGAAAACCGGTCAATACGAGATGATCGACCCGTACAAGCTTTTGCCCAAAGGCTATCAACACGGACCGTACGGCATGGCGGCGGACGCCCAGAACAATCTCTACTTCATGGATTTCGGCGGCGACAATGTCGGCCGTGTCGACGCCAAGACCGCCGAGGTGACGCTGTTTCCGACCCCAACGCCAAAATCCTGGCCGCGCCGCACCATGCTCGACGATCGAGGCCGGCTCTGGTTCACCGAATTCGCCGCCAACAAGCTCGGCATGTTCGACACCAAGACGGAAGCCTTGAGGGAATGGGAGGTGCCGACGCCGTACACTTATCCTTACGACGTTTTTATGGATAAGGACGGCGAACTGTGGAGCGGCGGCATGGCGAGCGACCGCGTGCTGCGCTTTGATCCGCAAACCGGCGGCTCGGTCCAGTATCTGCTGCCGCGTTCGACCAATATCCGGCGCGTGTTCGTGGACAATTCGACCAATCCGGTGACGTTCTGGGCTGGCAATAACCACGGTGCCGAGATTTTGCGTATCGAGCCGCTCGATTAAGAGCGCATCCCGGCGCAATCCGCGGGGCAGGTTTGTGCTTTACGCATGCGCGCTTGCGTTCGCATCCCGGCGCGACACGCATGCGACACGATTGCGTGCGACGCTTTGCGACAGGTCTGACCCACGTTCCGTCGCGTACCACTGACGACAGCCGCACGACAGCGACGAGAGGGAGCGATAGACCTTGCAATACGTGGCGTCGGATGGGTTCCGATCCGAAGGATGGATTTGGCCGGTGCGCTGGTTGCGCTCGGTGGCGGCCTGCGCCGCGGTGAGCGCCATGCTGCTGTTGTGTGCGGAAGACACCTCGGCGCGCTCGGATTGGATAATGGACTGAAAGCGGGCGGCCTGGCGCGGACCTTCACCTCATCGCCGGCGGCCGCCATCAGGGTGGCCGCGCTCGATCACGCGACCGGCGGCCAGCAGAGCGGTTCGCTGGGCGGCTTGTTCAACCGGCCGGATCCGGTTGGCGGCTTTGCCGCCGGATTTCTCGGTGCCGGCCTGTTCGGTCTGTTGTTCGGCCACGGCCTGCTCGGCGGTCTCGGCGGCGTGATGTCGTATCTCGGGCTGGTCTTTCAACTGGCGCTGATCGTGATGCTCGGTCGCGTGATCTGGACGTGGTGGTCGGGGCGCAACGCGCCCGCTTTCGCCGGATTGTCGCCACGGCAGCTTGCGGATCCCTATTTGCGTTCGCGCAACGAATTGCTGCCCGGTGCTGAGGCGTTTGCCAGCGCGGAACTCGGGGGCGCGGACGAGGCCGCGACGCCGGCGGTTGAGACGACCACGGCGCGCGGCGAACGCGAAGCATAGGCCCCGAGCGCTATTGCGGCTGTGGTCCGTCGTGGCATGCCGCGGGCGAAAGTCCCGCGCTGCCGTGCTGCCAGGCCGGCACATCGCATTTCGAGCAGGCGCCGAGCATCAGGCCAAAGCCGAGAAGCACCATAACCCGCAGCGCGGGCATGCTCGCGCTAAGCGCAAAGCACCGCGCGATCGCTGACAAAGTCCTCAAGCCCCTCACCCTAAGCCTCGTGCGGCACGCCGCATCATAGCGCGCCCGACCTTCGACCGCGAGCTGGCCTTCGCCGCCGCGGACGCGTGATTACCAAGGTATCGCGGCGAAATTTCCACTATCTTACCGCCTCGCGACCGGCCGCTTCTTGTCGCCAATGGCAAGGAGGGACGCGCTCGCCTCGTGGAGGAGACAACCATGGACATGTACCCTTGCGGCTCGCGGCCGTCGCGCCGCGGCCCGGCCGATTCTTTCACCGGCGTCGTCTGGCAGGACCCGATCATCGAGGCCCCGGCCCCGGCGCGGGTGCGCTCGGGCATGGTGCGCTTCGAGCCGGGCGCGCGCACCCATTGGCATACCCATCCGCTCGGCCAGACCCTCGCCGTCATCTCCGGGTTCGGCCGGGTGCAGACCTGGGGGCAGAAAGCGCGCGAAATTCGCCCCGGCGACGTGGTCTGGATCCCGCCCAATGAGAAGCACTGGCACGGCGCCGGCCCGAATACGGTCATGGTCCACGTCGCTATGCAGGAAGCGCTCGACGGCAAGCACGTCGAGTGGTTGGAGCCCGTCAGCGACGAGCAGTACAAGACGGCCGGGTAGGGGCGGGGAGCGCCATGCGCTACGAGCTCTATTACTGGCCGACCATCCAAGGCCGCGGCGAGTTCGTGCGGCTCGCGCTCGAGGAAGCCGGCGCCGATTACGTCGACGTGGCGCGGCGGGGCAAAAGCGGCATGGCGGCGATGATGAGGCTGCTCGAAGGCGAGCGGGTTGCGCGTCCGCCTTATGCGCCGCCGTTTCTCAAGGCCGGCAAGCTCATCATCGCGCAGACCGCATTGATCTTGTTCTATCTCGGTCCGCGGCTCGGTCTTGCGCCGCGCGACGAGGCCGGACGGCTGTGGGCTCACCAATTGCAGCTCACCGTGACCGATCTCGTCGTGCATATCCACGATACCCATCATCCGGTTTCGGGCTGGCTCTATTACGAGGAGCAGCGCCCGGCGGCGCGGCGGCGCACGCAGGATTTCTGGCGCTATCGCGCGCCGAAAATCTTGGGCTATTTCGAGCGCGTGCTGCGGAAGAACGGCGGCAAATACATGGTCGGCCGCCGGCTCAGCTATGTGGATCTGTCGCTGTTCGAGATCGTCGAAGGCCTGCGCTATGCCTTCCCCAAGCGCATGAAGCGGCTCGAAAAGAAAATACCGGGCCTCGTCGCGCTGCGCGACCGCGTGGCGGCGCGGCCGCGGATCAAGGCCTATCTCGCCTCGACGCGGCGCATTCCCTTCAGCCAGTGGGGCATCTATCGTTACTTCAAGGAACTGGACGCCTGAACCGCAAAACAAGGCGCCACGGGAGGATATCGATGAAACGGCATGAAGCGGTCGCTGCCTGCACGGCCATCGGCATTGCGGCCTGCCTGGCGCTCGGCGTCGCGGCGGCCGAGCAAGCCTATCCGACCCGCACCGTACGGTTCATCATGCCGTTCAATCCCGGCAGCGCATCGGATATTACGGCGCGGCTGTTTGCCGATCGTCTCACGGCGCGCTGGCAAAAACCTGTCGTGGTGGAAAATCGTCCGGGCGGTGACGGGATCGTTTCGATCGAGGCTTTTGTCAGCGCCAAGGACGACCATACGCTGTGGTTCGGGCCGGCCGGCATATTCACCGTGGCGCCCTACGACCACGATACGCTGCCTTACGATTCGCGGCGCGACCTCGTGCCGATCGTCAGCGTGTCGGACGTCGTGCTCGCCGTATCGGTGCCGGCGGCGATGAACATCGATACGGTCGACCAGCTCGTGGCGCTGGCGCGGGCGCAGCGGGGCAAGCTCAATGCCGCCGCCGCCACCGGCATCTCCGATTTCCTGTTGTTCGGTTGGATCAAGAATATGGACCTGCAGATCGTCAAGGTGCCGTACCGCGACATCATGCAGGCGCCCAACGATCTCGCCGAGAGCCGTATCCAGGTTCTGTCGACCTCGTTTGCCGTCGTGCAGCCGCTGATGAGGGCCGGCAAGATCAAGGTCCTGGCGGTGACCAGCACGCGGCGGGCGCCGACCGCGCCGGACATTCCGACTGCCAAAGAGGCCGGTTATCCGGCCCTGAATTTTGAAAGCATCGGCGGGGTGTTCGGTCCTCCCGGCATGTCGGACCAGGCGCGCGAAAGCATCGCGGCGGATTTCCGCGCCGTTTCCGCCGATCCCGTCATCGCAAAGCGGCTCGGCGACATCGGCACCATCATGGACATTCGCGGGCCGGCCGAATTCGGCGCCGCCGTTGCCGAGCAGCGCGACCGGATTGCCGCGCTGGCCAAGGTTCTGGGGCTCAAGGCGGCGCAATGATGGGTGGATCTAAGCCGCCGCTTTGACGTGCTCCAGCGCCGCTTTGAGGTTCGCCGCGCTCTTTGCCAAGCCGTTGCGTTCGTCGTCCGACAGCTCGGGTTGTAGCACCTCGATAATGCCGCCGCGGCCGACGACGCTCGGCAGTGACAGGGTGACGCCGAACTGACTTTGCAGGCTGCCGACCGGGACGACCGCACGCTCGTCGCGCAGCACCATCTCGGCGATGCGTGCCGCCACGATGCCGATGCCGTATTGGCTGGCGTCGTGGCCTTCGATGATGGTGATGTTGGCGTAGCGGACGTCGTTTTCGAGCTTTTCGCGAACATCCTTGAGGGTTTCGCCGCGCTTCTTGATGAGCGCCGCGACCGGCACGCCGCCGATCCGCGCCGACGACCACAAGAAGACCTGCGAGACACCGTGGTCGCCGATGACCTGGGCCTCGACACCGGCAGGATCGACGCCGAAGTGCCGGCCGAGATGGACGCGAAAGCGCAGGCTGTCGAGAAACGTGCCGGCGCTGATCACGCTGGCGCCGGCGCGCACGCGGCTTGCCGCGTCGCGCGCGACGTCGGTGAGCGGATCGGGCGGATCGGTCACGACCAGCAGCACGGCCTGCGGTGCGGCGCGCACGATCTTCGGGACGATGTCGCGGTAGATCGCGGCGTTCTTGTCGAGGAGCCGCAGCCGCCCTTGCGGGTCGTTGCGATCCGTCGCGCCGCCGGTCTTCTCGTTGACGCCTGCGGTGATCAGGACCACTCCGGCGCCTTCGAGCGCATCGTAATCGCCGTCGCTGATATCGACCTTGGGGCCGAGCGGGGTGCCGTAACGGATGTCGGTGGCGACTGCCTCGGCGGTCTTGCGGGTGCGGTTGACCAGCACGATGTTGCGCGCCGTGCCGCGATTGACTGCGGCCATGGCGCAAGCGCAGCCGACGGTGCCGGTGCCGACAATGCCGATTTTCATGCCCATTCAACCCGGCCGGCGCCGCGCTGTTCCGTGGCGGCGCTCCACTTTATGGTAGCGCGACGACCGGAATGGCAGCGGGATATGCCGGCGAGATGGAGTGCCATGGACATCCTCACAGCAACCGACTTCGCTTTCCTGGGCCCGAAGACCACGGGGAAAGTGCGCGACATTTACGACCTGGGCGACCGGCTCGTTCTGATCACCACCGACCGGCATTCGTCGTTCGATCGCATCATCGCCCACGTTCCATGGAAAGGGCAGGTGCTCAATCAGGTCAGCGCCTCCTGGTTCGACAGCACCAAGGACATTGTGCCGAACCACGTGTTGGCGATTCCCGATCCGAACGTCACGGTTGCACGAAAATGCACGCTGGTGCCGGTCGAGGCGGTGGTGCGCGGCTACCTGACGGGCGTGACCGATACGGCGATCTGGACGCGGTACGCCAAGGGCGAGCGCCAATTCGGCGGCGTCGTCCTGCCCGACGGCATGCGCAAGAACCAAAGCCTGCCACAGCCGCTGTTCGATCCGACCACCAAGGAAGCCGCGCACGACCGTACGCTTACCCCCGAACAGATGATCGCCGAGGGATTTGTCTCCCCGGCGCTGTTCGATCGCATCAAACGAACCGCGCTCGCGCTGTTCGCCCGCGGCCGGGAGCTTGCGGCGCGCAACGGCCTCGTGCTGGTCGATACCAAATACGAATTCGGCACCGACGGCGGCGGCGCGCTGATGCTGATCGACGAAATCCATACGCCGGATTCATCGCGCTATTGGCAGCGCGATTCCTATCAGGCGCGGTTCGCTGCCGGCGAGGAGCCGCAATATTTCGACAAGGAGTTCCTACGGCTGTGGTTCAAGGAGCATTCCGACCCCTATCGCGACGCGGCCTTGCCGGAGGCGCCGGCCGAGCTGGTGCAAGAGCTGTCACGTCGCTACATCCGGATGTACCAGCAGATTACCGGCGCGAGGTTCGAACCCGGCGCGACGCCGGTGCTGCCGCGCATCGAGCGGAATCTGAAATCATATTTCAGTTGAGCTGCCTGCGCCTAAACGCGCGTGGCTTGCGCCGGTGCAGTGTGTTGGCAATGGCGCTCATTGAACATTCTTTTCGCCGATGACGTCCAGTCTGGCGAGCACGTCGTGCGACAGCTTCAGCTTGGCCGCCTTCAGGTTCTCGTGCAGGTGATCGAGCGACGAGGTGCCCGGGATCAGGAGAACGTTGGGTGCGCGATGCAGCAGCCAGGCGAGCGCCAGCTGCATCGGCGTCGCGCGAAGTTCGCTCGCCACCTGCGAGAGGGTCGAAGACTGCAGCGGCGTGAAGCCGCCGAGGGGGAAGAAGGGCACGTAAGCGGCGCCCATGTCCGCAAGCTCGTCGATCAGGGCGTCGTCGGCGCGATGCACGAGGTTGTAGTGGTTCTGCACGCAAACGACCTCGGCGATGCCGCGCGCCTGCGCCACCTGCGCCGACGTGACGTTGCTGACGCCGAGATGGCGGATCAGACCTTGGCTCCGCAGCTCCGCGAGCACGGTGAACGGCTCCTCGATCGATCCTTCGCTCGGGCCATGGCCGCTTCCCATGAAACGCAGATTGACGACGTCGAGCGCCTCGACACCGAGGTTCCGAAGGTTGTCGTGGACCGCGGCGGTGAGGTCTGTGGATGTCATCGCCGGGATCCACGAGGCGTCCTTGCCGCGGACCGCGCCGACTTTGGTCACGATCACCAGATCGTCCGGATAGGGGTGGAGCGCCTCGCGGATCAGCTGATTGGTGATGTGGGGGCCATAGAAGTCGCTGGTGTCGATGTGATCGACTCCGCGCGCGACCGCCTCGCGCAGGACGGCGAGCGCGGCGCTGCGATCCTTGGGCGGGCCGAACACCCCGGGCCCTGCCAGCTGCATCGCGCCATAGCCCATGCGGTTTACAGAGCGGCCGCCGAGCGGGAAGGCGCCGGCGGTGGTGATGTCGGTGGTGACGTCGGTCATTGGAAAATCTCCGGATTTGAGCCAAACGGCATATGGACACCGGGCGTCCGCACGATAATCCTGTGCAATCGGAACAGGCTGTGCGGAAATATGGACAATGGCACCGGACCTCAACGATCTCTCCGCCTTCGTGACGGTGGCGCAAGCCGGCGGATTTCGTGATGCCGCACGAGCAGGCGGCGTCTCAGCATCCGGCTTGAGCGAGGCGGTACGGCGGCTGGAGGCGAAGCTCGGTGTGCGGCTCCTCAATCGTACCACGCGCAGTATCGCGCTCACCGAAGCGGGTGCCCGTCTCTTTGAGCGGCTGACGCCGGCGCTCGGCGAAGTCGCGGCGGCTATCGACGGCGTGAACGCCTTTCGCGACCGGCCGACGGGAACACTCAAGCTCAATGTCCCGGCAACGGTTGCGCGTCTGGTGCTGCCATCGATCGTGGCCCCATTCCTGAAGGCCTATCCGGACATCCGGCTGGAGGTCATCGTCGAGGAAAGCTTCGTCGATGTGCTGGCCGCCGGCTGCGATGCCGGGATCCGCTATGAGGAACGGCTCGAGCAGGACATGATCGCGGTACCGATCGGCCCGCGCGTCCAGCGCTTCGCCACGGCCGCGTCACCAGACTATCTGGATGCGCGCGGCCGGCCGGAGCAGCCTCGCGACCTGCTCGCCCACGCCTGCCTGCGCGGGCAGTTCGCCAGTGGCGCGACGCCGATCTGGGAGTTCGAGCGCGACGGCGAAGTGGTGCGGGTCGACCCGGTCGGACCATTGATGGTGCGGCCCGGCGCGGCGGTGGACCTCGCGGTCAGCGCAGCCGTCGCCGGGCTCGGCATCATCCATCTCTTTGAAGAGTGGCTGCGTCCTCATCTCGACAGCGGCGCTTTGGAGCCGGTGCTGGCGCCTTGGTGGCAGAGCTTCTCCGGACCTTTCCTCTACTATCCGGGTCGTCGTCATCTGCCTGCACCGCTCCGCGCTTTCGTCGACTTCATCAAGCATTAGGGCGGAGCCGTTCGTGCGCGATGGATTTGCGGATCGGCGAAGCCACGCCAGGCAGCCCTCGGCGTCGAGCGACCGAGAGAAGCTGGGCTAATGCGGCCAAGCCGGCGCGTGTGTGCCGAGCGGAACCGAGGGCCGTTCCCAACGCGGCGGCGTTTCGCTCATGACCGCACTGTGGCGCACCGCGGTCAGCCGGCCGAACCCGGATGGGCCGTCCTGCAAGCAGTCGCCCACCGCGTCGAATGGCGGGTCGGGACAGGCCGTGCCATCGATGCGGCCAAGCTGGCGCAGCCAGCAACCGGTCTGGGCCAGCGAGGCGCGCACGTGCCACGAGCCGCCTTGGGTGGCACGCCGTGCCAGCGCGGTCATCGTGGCGAACGCCAGCAGATAACCCGTGGCGTGATCGAGCGCCTGGCAGGGCAGTTCCTTGGGCCTGCTCGCGCCGAACGCTTCCGCCTCGGCGACGTTGAAGCCGCTTGCCGTTTGCACCAGCGAGTCGAAGCCGCGCCGATCCGCCCATGGTCCGTCGTGGCCGTAGGCGCAGAGCGACACGTAGACGATTCCAGGTCGGAGCCTCGCGACCTCCTGCGGGCCGAAGCCGAAGCCGGCGATGGCGCCGGGCCGATAACCCTGCACGAAAACGTCGGCGTCGCGAATGAGCGCCGCGAGCGCCTCGCGCGCGCTCGGCCTGCCGCAGGTCGAGCGCGGTCGATAATTTTCCCCGGCCGGTGTCGATGACCAGCGGATGCAGCGACGGCAGGTGCGCGGCGGTGACCAGCAGCACATCGGCGCCGTGGGCGGCGAGCGTGCGGCCGCATACCGGGCCGGCGATGATGCGGGTGAGGTCGAGCACCTTGATGCCGCTCAGCGGGCGCTCGGCTGCCGCCAGCCGCATCGGCGGCGCCTCGCCGAGGCGTTCGATCGAGATCACCGGCAGGCTCGCCACCGCGCGGCCTTGCGGATGCTTGTCCCATTCGGCAAACGGGCGGCATGCCGTGACCACGAGACCGGCTTCGGCGGCGGCGGTTTCCAGCGCCTCGCCTTGCCACCGATCGAGGGCGCGCTGCACGGCCGCGCGGCTGTGCTCGCAGCCAAGCAGCGCCAGCAAGCCGCTGCAATGATGCGGCAGGTTGGTATGCAGCCGCACCCAGCGGCCGTCGCCGCAGCGGTAAAGCCCGGCGATGTCGTCGTGATATTCGTCATAGGGCTTGCCGTCGATGCGCAGATATCGCTCGCTGCGAAATTCGATCGCAGCATGCCGCATGTCGACGCTGACCTGCTGGCTCCGGCCGGTGCCCAGCCGCCACATTTCCGCGGCGGCCAAGGCCGCGGCCGCGACGGTCGCCTGCGCCGCGGTGCCGACCGCGAACGACGACGGCAGCACCGGCTCGCTGCCGGTGAGGCTGACGTTCTGCAGCGCTGCATCGTCGCAGCCGGCGGTGCGCAAGAGCGCGGCCAACACATTCGTCGCGTCAGGGGCGGGCATGCCACCACCCTAAACTCAGAATGGCGGGGTTGTCGATCAAAGCCCATCATCAGGACTTGAGATGCGCGTCGCGAGATTCGCCTGGATGGTTGGGGCTGCATCGCGGCGGTGAACAGCGCGACACGGTTGCCCGCCGTCGCCGGCGCGCGCGCCAACTGGCCGCCGTGCAATTGTCCGTAGCGCGTGGCACATCGCCGCGCCCGTCGTGCCGCCTGCCACGGCCTGTTTCGCACCCATTGCAATGGCGTAAGATCATGGCTGCCGCTCGTTAGATCGGCCGAAGGGGAGGGAAAACCATGCGCATGTCCCGAAGCCTGCTCGCGCTCGCTGCTGCCGCGGCGTTGGCGCTGCCGCTCGCGGTGAGCGCTCATGCGCAGCAGACCAAGGTCACCATCGGCAAGGTGATCGGCGGCGACGGCTTTCACGTGCCGACCTATGTGGCGCTGGATCAGGGCTTCTTCAAAGCCGAAGGCCTCGATGCGAGCCTGGCCGAACTCGACCCGCGCTCCCAGGTCACGGGCGTGCTGTCCGGCAATCTCGATTGTGCGCCGATTCCGTCCGGCGGAGCGCAGGCGGCGCTGAGCGGCGCCAAGATCATGTACATCGTCGGCGAGTTGCTGAAATCGCAGTGGACCATCACGAGCCGCACCGAGATCAACAAACCGGAGGATCTCGAGGGCAAGACATTGGGCATGGGCCGGCCCGGCGGCGCCGATTATGACGAGGCGCAGGCCGTGCTGCACCGTTTCTTCCACATGGATGCCGGCAAGGATTACAAGGTCATATCCTTCCAGGGCGAGCCCGAGCGCCTCGCCGCCATGGTCAACAACGATATCCAGGGCGCGTCGCTGTCGATCCCGCATGCCGCCGTGGCCGAGCAAGCCGGGCTGAAGGTGCTGCTGCGGACCGGCGACTACATCCCGCGCGCCGGCGGCACGGTGTGGTGCTCGGCCGACTTCGTCCAAAAAAATCCAGAGACGGTCAAAAAGATCATCCGCGCCATCGCCAAGGCCGTCATGTATTTTCGCGACAACAAGCAGGGCTCGATTGCGGTGCTGCGCCATCACATCGGCAGCATCAAGACCGATGAGGACGCCGGGCTGATCTGGGATCAGCTGCACAGCACGTTCGGCGCCGAAGTGCCGGCAGACCTGTTCCGCGAGATCTTCGAATCGCGCCGGCTCACCATGATCGCGGCGCGGCAATGGCCGGACGACAAGCCGCTGCCCGATCCGGAGCAGTATCTGGCGCGCAATCTGCTCGATCCGACGCTCAAGGAAATGGGCTACGTGCCGACCAATATCGCGGCGCCGGCGAAATCGAATTGACCGAGCGGTTTCCCGGGTCGCCAGCGCCGCAGGATATGCCGCGCTGGCCGACCCGGGATTGTCGCAAGCCCTGCGTCGGCGAAGGTCACGGATCGGCGGTGCACCGTTTCACGCTGCACCGTGTCCGGCAAACCCATCAGTTGGAACTGACGTGCTCCGGCCGCCAGCGGTTCAGACGCTCTTCGACGAACTTGACCAGCCCGGTCATCAAAAGCGACAGCGCGGCGAAAATGATCAGGCCGGCGAACACGACGTTGACCTGGAATGCGCTCGCGGCCCGCACCATGACGACGCCCAGTCCGTCCTGCGAGCCGAAGAATTCCGACACCACGACGCCGAGCACGGCGCGGCCGATCGCGAGCCGCAGTCCGACCATGATGAAAGGCAGCGAGTTCGGCACCACGACGAGCCGGGCGATGTCCCATTCGCTGGCGCCGAACGCGCGCACCACGTTGATCAGGAGCTTGTCGGCGTTGCGCACGCCCTCATAGGTGTTGATCAGGAGCGGAAACACGGCGCCGAGGAAGACGACGGCGACTTTCGACCACAGCCCGATGCCGAGCCACAACAGCAGCAGCGGTAGAAACACCAGGCGCGGCGTGGCGTTGAATGCCGTGATGAACGGATCGAACATGGCGTTGAGCGTCGTCGAACGGCCGAGCACGACGCCGGCCGGCAGGCCGACCACGATGGCGAGCAGAAGGCCTAAGGCGAACGCCGAGGCGCTCACGCCGAGCGGCGCCCAGACCGTGCCGGTCGAGAACATGGCCCACAACGTGCCGGCGATCTGGCTTGGTACCGCGAAAAACAATTTGGTGCCTTCCTTCATCGGCACCAGGTCGGGCAGAAATTGCCAGAGCAGCAGCAAGGCGACAATCGTTGCGGTGCCGAGCACGGTCGGCTCGAAATGCCGCCACACGCTCTTGCGCGGCGCGGCAGGCTGATCGGCCGAAGCGGCGAGCAGGCGGACATCGTCGGCTTGGATATCGGCCATCACTCTTTCACCGGTCTCTCTTGCATCACCCTAATTTCCGGCGCGCCAGGGGAAGGCCGTACGCTCGGCAAAGCGGATGCCTTCGGTCAGCACCACGGCGATGACCATGACGGTCAGGATGCAGGCGAACATGCGGTCGGTGGCGAAAATATCGCCGAACCGCGAGATGGCGTAACCGATGCCCTCCGATGCCGCGAAGAACTCGCCGACCAGCACCCCGATCAAGGCGCGGCCCACGGCAAGACGGCTCGCGGCGACGATATAGGGCAACACGCTCGGGAAGATCACCTTGGCATAAAGGTCCCACTCGCCGCCGCCGAGCGAGCGCACCACGTTGATCAGCAGCCGATCGACTGAGCGCACTCCCGCATAGGTGTTGAAGATGAACGGAAACACCGACAGGAAAAAAATGATGAGGGCTTTGCCGCCGACACCGACGCCGAAGAAGATCACCACCAACGGCGCCAGCGCGACCAGCGGGCTTGCATAGAACACCGTCATCAGCGGATCGAGCGCATAGCCGACCCGCTTGCGCCACCCCATGACGATACCGAGCGGCACGCCGACGACGACCGCGGCAACGAGGCCATAGACGAACGGCACGGCGCTGACGGCAAGATCGTGGACCAGGTCGCCGCTTTCGACCAGGTCGACAAAGCCGGCGGCGATCTGGCTCGGCGTGCTCATGAACAGCGGGTTGAGCGGAACGACCAGAAAAATCGCCTGCCAGCCGGCGAAGAACAGCGCCACGGCAAAGCCGCCGAGCAGGAGCTTGCGGTGGCGCGCCGCGAAGTTCGGCTGCAGGGCGGCGTCGTGTGCCATCGCCTAGACCGTGATCTCGTCCTTGAGCGTATTCCAGATTTCGAGCTTAAGCGCGTTGAACTCCTGCGTCACCCGCATTTCGTATTCGCGCGGCCGCGGCAGATCCACGGCGAAGATCTTTTTGGCGCGGCCCGGCCGCTTGCTCATGACCATGACGCGGTCCGACAGATAGATCGCCTCGTCGATCTGATGGGTGACGAAAAGCACGGTCTTGCGCGCCTCGCGCCAGACCCGCAGCAGCTCGGCCTGCATGAGGTCGCGGGTCTGGGCGTCGAGCGCGGCGAATGGCTCGTCCATCAGCAAGACTTCGGGATCGGTCGCCAGCGCGCGCGCCAGGCCGACGCGCTGCTTCATGCCGCCCGAGAGCTCGTGCGGGTAATGGCCCTCGAAGCCGGACAGTCCCACCAGATCGATCAGGCGGGCAGCGACGGCGCGGCGCTTCTGCGCCGGAACCTTCTTCAGTTCGAGCCCGAGCTCGATGTTGTTCGCCGCGGTACGCCACGGCAGCAGGCCGAATTCCTGAAACACCATGGCGCGGTCGGTGCCGGGCCCGCTGATCGGTCTGCCGTGAATCTCGACGTCGCCGGAATCGGGCTTGATGAGGCCGAGCAGGATATTGAGAAACGTGCTCTTGCCGCAGCCGGACGGCCCGACGATCGACAGGAACTCGCCTTCGTTCGACCTCGATGTCGAAATTTTGCAGCGCGCGCACCGGCGCGCGGTTCGGCGGCCGGAATGTCAGATTGACGCTGCGCCCCAAAATGTAGGCTGTCATGAGGCCCGGTCCCGCACCCGCCGCATTCGTCTTGATGGCCAATGGCGTCGATGATCGCCCAGTCCGTCACGGGTCGCACCGAGGTTGATTGCCGCATGCCTGGTGCGCGGTGCGAGCGTATGCGCCTTAACCGCTCAATATCGTGCTGCAAGCCCCTGCGGTTGTCCAGGCCGCCAAGCCGCGAGTGCGCCCGTTCGCTATCGACATTGGCGCCGGGCGGCTCTACTGGCGAGCGGCAATCCGGGCGGCATCAATCTTGCTATGTGTCCTGCAACCGATCGTTTGCTCGCTCACGGAGAAAATCACATGTTGCGTCGGCTCAATCATTGTTCGGCCCTGTCCGTGCTTTTGACAATGGCGGCGCTGGTTCTGCCGGCTCGGGCCGCGGATTGGCCGGACCGGCCCGTCACCGTCATCGTGCCGTTCGGCCCCGGCGGCAATACCGACACGATGGCCCGGCTCGCCGCGCAAGACCTGTCGGCGAAGTTCGGGCAAAACTTCATCGTCGAAAATCGCCCCAGCCCGGGCGGGGCGATCGGAACGCGCGTGGTCGCGCAGGCCGCGCCCGACGGCTACACCCTGTTGTTCTGCGCGTCCTCGATGATCACGCTGACGCCGCAACTGGAAAAACTCGACTTCGACCCGGTCAAGCAACTGGTGCCGATCACCAATGTCGGAACCGGCGCCCAGGTCATCGCCATCAAGAAAAGCCTGCCGGCGACCAACCTGACCGAGTTCCTGAGCTACGCCAAGGCCAATCCGGGCAAGCTGAACTTTACCGTCGCAGGGACGCAGAACCTCAGCCATTTCTCCCCGGTGCTGCTTTTCAAGCGCACCGGGGTCGACCTGGTCATGGTGCCGGCGCGCAGCGAGCCGGCGGCGATCTCCGACCTGATGAGCGGCGTCGCCGATTTGTATTTCGGCAATGCCTCGGCGCTGCTGCCGTTGATCAACAGCGACAATATCCGATTGATTGCCGTGAGCACGCTGCAGCGCTTGCCTGCCGTGCCGGATCTACCCACTATCGCCGAAACCGTGCCCGGCTTTGAAACGTCATCGTGGAACGGCTTCCTGGCGCCGGCCGGAACGCCCGAGCCGATCATCGACGCGCTGCGCAACGAGGTGGCGGCGTTCGTCAAAACCCCGGAAATCTCGCAACGCCTGACCAGGCTCGGCATCGTCCCGGGCGGCCTGACGCTGGCGCAGACCGAGGCCCTGTTCAGCCACGACCACGACGAGTTCGCCGCCGCCATCAAGGCCGTGGGCATCCCGTCGTCCGATTAGCGGCCTTTCGCGCCGCCGCAGGTAGCGACCGGGTCGGCGCGGGCGGGCCGCTTGTTCGCGCCCGGGCGGGCGCGCTACCAATAGGCCGTGTCTCACAAGCCGGAGAGACGGACCGTGACCCCCGCCCAGAAACTGCGCGACCTTCTTGCCGAGCCGACTTTGGCGATCATGCCGGGATGTTTCGATGGCCTTTCGGCCAAGCTCGTCGCCGAGGCGGGGTTCAAGGTCACGTTCATGAGCGGCTTTGCGGTGTCCGCCGCGCGGCTCGGCCTGCCCGACACCGGCCTCATATCGTTCGCCGAAATGCTCGACAGCCTGCGCAATTGCTGCAGTGCCGCGGTCAAGATTCCGCTGATCGGCGACGGCGATACCGGCTACGGCAACGCGCTCAACGTGCAACGCACGGTGCGCGAATATGCCCGCGCCGGCGCCGCGGCGGTGATGATCGAGGACCAGGTCAGCCCGAAAAAGTGCGGCCACACCCGCGGCAAGGAAGTGATCTCGCGGGAGGAAGCGCGCCTGAAAATCCGCGCCGCGGTGGAGGCCAAAGCCGATGCCGATATTCTGATCATGGCGCGCACCGATGCGCGCGCGGTCGACGGTTTCGACGCGGCGCTCGAGCGCTGCCGCGATTTCGAAGCCGAGGGGGCCGACATTATTTTCCTGGAAGCGCCGGCCAGCGAAGACGAGATGCGGCAGTTCTGCCGGGTGATGGGCAAACCGTGCATGGCGAACATGGTGCCCGGCGGCAAGACACCGATCCTGCCGCCGGCGCAACTGCAGGCGATCGGCTATAAGCTGGCGCTCTATCCGGTGATGCTGATGTCGTCGGCGGTCGCCGCCATGCAGGCGACGCTCGAGGCGCTGCGCCCGGAATCCAATGCGCCGCCGCCGCCGAGCGTCTCATTTGCCGAGTTGCAGCAAGTCGTCGGCTTTCCGGATTATTGGGAGCGCGAAGGCCGCTACAAGGCCAACGCCTGAGCCCGCCGTAGCCTAGACCGGCACCGCCTCGCGCAGCGCCGCAATGATCGCCGCGGCCTCCATGAGGTCGGCGTATTTCTGCTCCATGTCGAACAGATTGGCCTCGTGGGCTTGGAGCGAGCGGTCGCCGACACAGTCGCGCGCCACGATGGCGCGGAAATTGTAGCTCATGGCATCGACGGCCGTGGCGCGGACGCATCCCGAGGTCGTGCAGCCGGCGACAATCACCGTATCGACGCCGCGCTGCCGCAGCCGTTCCGCATATCCGGTGCCGAAAAAGGCGGACGGCTGAGTCTTGCGCAACATCGTTTCGCCCGGCAGGGGCGCGAGTTGCGGGACGATCTGGCTTGCGGGGGCGCGTTCGGTGAGGCTCGCCAGCGCCGGGACCTTGCGCGCGAAGGCGCAATCGTCGCTGCCGTCCTCGGCATAGACGACGCGCGAAAAAGCCACCGGCAGACCGCGCGCCCGCGCCGCCGCGAGCAATGCGACGGTGTTGGCGACGGCCTCGGGAATATTGCCGCCGCCGAAAATCGCCGGATCGACAAAGCCGTTGACGAAATCGACAATGCAGAGCGCCGGCCGCGCTCCGATGCCGACCGTTCCGCCGAACCCCTGCGCGCGGTAGATGTCGAGATCGTTCCGGTTCATCGGCTTGCCGCCTGTCATTGGATTTCCGCCGCGCGGCGCATGCTGGCGATCATCGAAGACTTTAGCATGTAATCCCGCGCCGCGGTCTTGTCCGCCGCGGTCCGCCGCATGTCGTCGAGTGCTTTGGTACGCACGGCGGGATCGCGCTCGCTGATGACCTGGCGGTTGCGGTGGGTGTGCGCCTGCACCGCTTCCACCGCGACGGTGCGGCGCTGCCGGTCGTAGCGGTCGAGTGACCGATCGTCGCCGCCGGCCCAGATTGCCGCCAGCTTGTCGGCGAGATTGAAGGCGTCCTGGATGCCGCCGTTCATGCCCATGCCGCCCAGCGGGTTGTTGATATGCGCGGCGTCGCCGGCTAAGCAGCACGCGGCCGTGCCGGAAATTCTGGGCCACCCGCTGGTGCACGTTATAGATCGAACGATGGGCGATCCGATACGGCTCGGCGCGCGGCACGACGCGCTGCAGCACGCCCTGCAGCGATTCATCGGACAACAGCTTGGCGCGGTCGGAGTTTTCCGGCGCCGGCACCAGCACGCGCCACAGCTCCGGCACGCGCAACAGCACCAGCCACTCGAGCGGATCGGCGATGTAATTGACGTACGCGATATCGGTCAGCGTCGCTTCGAACGGGAAGTCGGTGGAAGCGATCAAAAACAATTCGGGATAGGTGAAGCCTTCGAACACGACGCCGAGCGATTGGCGCACGGCGCTGCGGGCGCCGTCGGCGGCGATCACAAAGCGTCCACAGATCGAGACCGGCTCCGACTGTACGCGGGCGGTGACGGTCACGCCGTCGTCGTCCTGGCTCACGCCGGCGACCTCGTGGCCGAAGCGGATGTCGACGCCGGGAAGTTTGCGCAGTTCCTCCTCGAGAAACCGCATCAGCTTCCATTGTTCGCATTGCACGCGATAGGGATGGTTGGTGTCGCCGGCGAGCAGCGACAGGTCGAAGGTCGCAACCGGTCCGGTCTCGCGGTCGCGGAATTGCCAGGTCGGCGCTTTCAGCCCGACCTCGATCATGCGCGGCACGATGGCGAATTCGTCGAGCAGGTCGAGCGTTGGCGGGTGGAACGTCGAGCCGCGCAGTTCCTTCACCAACGCGGCCTCGGCGGCCAACAAGACCGTCGGAATGCCTCGGCGCGCCAAGGCCAGCGCGGCGGTCAGCCCGACCGGACCGGCGCCGACAACCACTACGCGATCTTTTTCGCTTGCCATGCGGCTTTCGAAATGCGGCGCGCTGAAGCGTCGAAGCGCACCTTGGTCGACGTCGCACCTATAATGGGCGCGCGCGCAGGCGAGAAGCCAAAACTTCGGGCTTCGACTGCACCCGGCAGGGGCCAAGTCGGCGTCGAACTTGACGCGTCCCGCCGCGGGCCAGCACACTGCCCCGTGACGGCGGTCTTTGGGAGTCATTCGACAATGCCAGACGTTCTTGGTTGGCGGCGCAAGTTCGGCGTCATCGGACCCTCCACCAACACCATCGTGCAGCCCGACTTCGAGATGATGCGGCCGCCGGGCGTGACCAATCATTACCGGGGCATTTTTACGCCGAACGCCAAGGCCGTCAGCAACGACACCTTCATGGCCGGGACCAAGCTCATCGGCGAAAACGTGCTCGATGCGGTGCGCAACGTGATGACCTGCGAGCCGGATTATCTGGTCATGGGCATGTCGGCGGTGACGTTCTACAACGGCGCGGCCGGCGCCGATGCATTTCAGGCCAAGGTCGAGAAGGAAGCCGGCGTCGGCATCAGCATCGGCTCGCATTCCTCCACCGCGGCGCTGAAGGCCTACGGCGGCGTCAAGCGCATCGCCTTCCTGTCGCCGTACTACCCGGTCGCCAATGCCGAGGTTCGTCGCTATTTCACCGAATCAGGCTTCGAGGTGGTCCGCGACATCTATCTGGAGTGCAAGAGCTGGACGGCGATCGCCGAGGTCACCCCCGACGTGCTGCGCGACAAGCTGATCGCGCTCAACGGCGATGGCCGCGACGTCGATGCCATCATCCAGGTCGGCACCAATCTCAGCATGGTGCGGCTTGCCGCCGCGGTCGAGCTGTGGCTCGGCAAGCCGGTCGTCGCCATCAATACCGCGACCTACTGGCACGCGCTGCGGCAGAACCGCATCACCGACAAGATCTACGGCTTTGGGCGATTGCTCGAGGAGTTTTGATCGGCAGGGCAGGCATTGCGGCGCAACGCCCAAGTCAAGCTAACGCCCAAGTCGAGTTAACGCCCACCTCAGGTTTTCAGTGCTTCACCCGCACGCCGGCGCGTTGCAGGCGCGGCAGCACCTCGTCGCAGAAATACGGCACCTCGGCCAGATAATTGACGAATGAGATGCCGATGCCGCGCACGCCGGCCTGGCTGATGGTCGCGAGTTCCTCGGCGACGCGGTCGGGCGTGCCGACGAACGGATAGCCGCCGACCGCGTGCGAGGCGAAATAGCGGCGCTTGGCGTAATACTCTTCGGGCGGGATGGTCTGCGGCGTGATGCTCTTGTTGGCCAGCATGCCGTCGATGGCGCCCCAATCGGCGTTTTCGATGACGGCGTGCTGGTAATAATCGTCGGCTTGCTTTTGCGTTGGACGGCAGACGACCTGGCCGACGGTAAAGACCTCGATGTCGCGGCCGAGGTCTCGCGCCTGGGATTTGATCTCGGCAACCTTGGCGGCATTGCCGGCGAGCGAGGTGCGCGAACCCTGGGTGGCCACAAAAAACGCATCGCAGTTGCGCAGCGCGAAGGCCTGCCCGACGTCCGAGGAGCCGGCATTCATCATCAGCGGCCGCGTTCCGCCGAAAGGCTTGGGGAAGGCGCGCGCGGCCTTGAGGTGCAGGAATTCGCCGTCGAAATCGAAAGTGTCGTCGCGGGTCCAGGCCTGCTTGACGATGTCGACCCATTCCTGGGCGTAGGCGTAGCGCATGTCATGCTCGCGCTGTTGCACGCCGAACATGTCGAACTCGCCTTCGTTCCAGCCGCACACGATGTTGACGCCGACCCGGCCCTCGCCGATGTGGTCGGCGGTGACGAACTCCTTGGCGGCGATCAGCGGATGGAACAGCGGCGCATGCACGGTGCCGAACACCGTCATGCGCTTGGTCGCGCCCAAAAGCCCGACCGCCCAGGTGATGGTCTCCAGCGTGTTGCCGTGGAAATCGGTGTCGCCGCCGTAACCTTTCCAGCGCGCGATCGGCAGCATGAAATCGAATCCCGCCTCGTCGGCGAGCCGCGCCAGCGCCAGGCAATCCGGCCAGCTCGCCGACCAGCGTTCCGGCACCTTGGTGGCGGAACGGCCGGACGAACAGTTGGCGCCGAATAGTCCGATCTTGAGCGCATTGTCATTATACATGGCAATGCGGGTCTTCATGGATGCAGTCGGCGCCAACACGGCGTTCTCCCTCGTCGCAATTGCGTTGACGATATTACAGCATGTTTCGGCGGCGGCGGCGATTGTGCCGTCAGGGTTTGCGGCTGCACGGTCCGGTTGATTGTGCCGCCGGCTGCTCTACTATGAGGCAAAGGCGGAAAAAGCCAAAAACAGAGTGGGGAGGACGTCATGCCCGATACGGTCGCGCAGTCGACGGCGCGCAAGGTTTATTGGCGGCTGCTGCCGCTGGCGATCCTGACCTATTTTCTCTGTTATCTCGACCGTATCAATGTCGGCTTCGCCGCGCTGACCATGAACAAGGATCTGGGCCTCGACGCCGCCACCTATGGGATGGCGGCGGGCGCCTTCTTCTGGGGCTACTTCCTGTTCGAGGTGCCGAGCAACCTCATCCTGGAGAAGGTCGGCGCGCGGATCTGGATCGCGCGCATCATGCTGAGCTGGGGCCTGCTGTCGGGCGCCACGGCGTTCTGCGTCGGGCCGTGGAGCTTTCTGACCATGCGCTTTCTGCTCGGCCTCGCCGAGGCCGGGTTGTTTCCCGGCATGATCCTGTTCTTCACCTACTGGTTTCCCGACTGGCAACGCGCCCGCATCATGGCCGGTTTCACGGTGGCGCTGCCGCTGGCGGTCGCAGCCGGCGCGCCGCTCTCGACGGCGCTGCTCGAGCTCAACGGCGTGCTGGGGGTCGCCGGCTGGAAATGGATGTTCATCGCCGAAGCGATACCGACGATCGTGGTCGGCATCTTCTTCCTGTTCTTCGTGACCGACCGTCCGGCCCAGGCGCACTGGCTCAGCGAGGGGGAACGCGGCTGGCTCATCGCCACGCTCGACGACGAGCGCCGGCTGATCGAAGCCAAGCACAAGGTAAGCTTGTGGCAATCGTTCATCGAGCCCAAAGTTCTGATTCTGACCTTGAACTATTTCGGCATCGTCACTGCAAGTCTCGGCCTGCTGTTGTTCCTGCCGCAGATGGTCAAGCAACTCGGACTGACCAACATGCAGGTCGGCTGGGTCAGCATGATTCCCTACGTGTTCGGCTCGATCAGCATGCTGGCCTGGGGCTGGTTTTCCGACCGCATCGGCGAGCGGCGGTGGAATTTGTTCGTCGCCTGCGTGGTCGCCGCGGTCGGCCTGATCGTCGCCGGCATGACGATCGGCACGCCTTGGGCGGTGGTCGGCATGACCATCGCCGCCATCGGGCTGTACGGCACCAAGGGGCCGTTCTGGTCGATGCCGTCGATCATCCTGACCGGCAGCGCCGCGGCGTCCGGCATCGCCTGGATCAACGGTATCGGCAATCTCGGCGGTTTCTTCGGCCCCACCGTGGTCGGTTGGGCGAAGAACCTGACCGGAAGCTTTGCCAGCGGGCTCTATGTGCTCGCCGGCTTGGCGCTGGTGTCCGCGCTGGCGACGTTCTGGCTGGACATGCGCAGCCCGGTGGTGCACCCGGACCTCGCCAGCGTCCCGGCCGAGTAGGTCGTCTTCGTACCGCGTCGTTGGCTCGCCATGACGAAACCGGGCGAAAAACCTTAGGCCAGCGCGTTGGCGCCGGCCTGCGCGACCTGCTCGTCTTCGTGCGACTGTACGCCCGACACGCCGATGGCGCCGACGCACTCATTCTCGTGCAGAACCGGCACGCCGCCCTGGATCAAAATGCCGGCGGGGAAGCCGGCGAAGGCCGGGCGCTCCTTGACGCGATCCTCGAAGAATTTGCTGGGCCGCTTGGTCATCGCCGAGGTGCGGGCCTTGCCGACCGAGACTTCGGCGGAGATCGCCGGGGCGCCGTCCATGCGCTGGAAGCCCATCAGGAAGCCGCCTTCGTCGACGACCGCGATCGCGACCGCCCACTTGTTCTTGGCGGCTTCGGCCTCGCAGGCGGCGATCATTTTCTTCACGTCGGGCAGTGTCAGGCATTGCTTGGTACGCATGGTTCCTCCTTGTCGCGGGCGCGGGATACTGAGCACGGTCCGGAAACGTTGGAATCGGTGTTCCGAGACGGTCACGCCATTAAAATCCTGGCCGCCGCCACGGAGCAGGGCAGCGGCAGCGCGTCAAGCTATTATACGGTTATACTCGTGTGCGAATGCAGCCGGCGGGGCGGCCGAGCTGTGCAGCCGGAGACTTTTTCATGCACGACACACCCGATGCGGTCCATTGGCACGAGCCCACGGCGGGCGAGAACGCCGGCTACGGCCAGTTCAAGCGCCAACCCTTGCCCTATGACCGTTTCATGGAGGCGGAGGGTGTGCCGTGCTACCGCGGCATCGGCGTGCGCCGGGTGCAGGATTTGCCGCTCCTGCCGTGGCCGCGGCTTGGCGGCCGCGGTTCGTTCATTCAGCTGTTCGGCACCGAGGGGCTGTGGGGACTTTATGTCGTCGAAGTGCCTGGTGCCGGCGCGCTCAATATCGAGCGGCATCTCTACGAAAAAGTCGTTCTGGTCGTCGAAGGCCGCGGCACCACCGAAGTCTGGCAGGAAGGCCAGAACAAGCGCCATGCATTCGAATGGCAAAAAGGCTCGCTGTTCGCCATCCCGCTCAACGCCCATCACCGCATCATCAACGCGGCCAGCGCGCCGGCCCTGCTGCTTTGCGGCACCACGGCGCCGAACGTGATGAACGTGCTCGACAACATGGCTTTTGTTTTCAACTGTCCCTACACGTTCGGCGAGCGGTTTTCCGGCGCCGAGGATTTTTTCAAGCCGAACGACGACGTCGAGCCCGATCCGATCCGCGGCCTGGCCATGCGCCGCACCAATCTCATTCCCGACATCGTCAATTGCGACCTGCCGCTCGATAACCGGCGCTCGCCGGGGTACCGGCGCGTCGAGCCGGCGATGGCGAAGAACCGCTTCTATCTGTGGATCGGCCAGCACGAGACCGGCCGCTACTCCAAGGCGCACAAGCACGCTTCCGCCGCCGTGCTGGTCTGCGTCAAGGGCAAGGGCTACACCTATACGTGGCCGGAAGCGCTCGGCACCACGCCGTGGCAGAACGGCAAGGCCGACAAAATCCTGCGCCAGGATTATGAGCCGGTCGGGCTGGTCTCGGCCGCGCCAATGAGCGGCGACTGGTACCACCAGCATTTCGGCATCGGCAAGGAAGGCTTGCGCATCACCGCATGGCACGGCCCCAACAACCAGCGCGCCCGCAAGCCCGGCGTGCCGGGCGAGCAGCTCATGGACTACGGCGCTATCGAGCTGTCCAAAGGCGGCAGCGCCATCCCGTACCACGCGGAAGACCCGGCGATCCGCCAGGAATTCGAGGCCACGTTGCAGCGCGAAGGCCTGCCGAGCCGGATGAATCCGGAATTCTATGAGCGCCCGCCCAATGAGGGCGACGTGGTGATGGGCGACGTGATGTGAGATATGTGATCCGTCATCCTGACGTGGCCGCGAAGCGGCCCTCGAAGGATGTACGGCCCGGGCCGTCGCCCTTCGAGGCTCGCTGCGCTCGCACCTCAGGGTGACGGTTTCCTTTCAGAGGATACCAAAATGCCGTTCGCCGACTTCCGCCAGTTTCTCGACGTGCTGCGCCAGCATGGCGAATTGATCGACATCAACCGTCCGGTTGCGTTGAACGACGTCGGCAAGGCCATGAAGCAGAGCTACGTCCGCAACGGCCCGGCGATCATGTTCAACAACAACGGCACCGCCTATCCGCTGGTCGCCGGCGTCTATTCGACCCGCGACAAGGCGCTCATAGCCTTCGAGGCCGACGAGAAGACGATACTCGACAAAGTCCTGCACGGCCTCGACAACCCGATCGCGCCGACCTTCGCGGCGAACGGCGCGCCGTGCCACGACGAGGTCATCGCCGGCGACGACATCGACATCCGCAATTTTCCGGTGCCGCAATACAGCCCGAAGGACGGCGGGCCGTACATCACGCCGGGCATCGTGGTTTCCGAGGATCCGGAGACCGGCGTGCCCGACGTCGGACACTATCGCTTCCTCATTCTCGGCAAGGACACGGTCTCGTTCTCGGCGCAGCCGTTTCACCGCTTCGGCAAGAACCTGGCGAAGTGCAAGAAGCTCGGCATCGTGCCGAAGGCGGCGCTGGTGATCGGCGTCGATCCGATCATCGCCTATACCTGCCAGGTCCAGGTGCCCGACACCACCGACGACTGGGCGCTGGCCGGCGGCTTGCGCGGCGCGCCGGTCGAGTTGACGCGCTGCACGACCTGCGAGGTCAAGGTCCCGGCGACGTCCGAGGTCGTGATTGAATTCGAAGTCGATCTCAACACCACCGTGCTCGAGGGCCCGCTCGGCGAATATACCGGCTATTATACGCGCCCGTCGCAAAAGCCGGTGGCGCGTATCACGGCCATCACCCATCGCAAGCAGCCGATCTTCCAGGGCCTGCTCACCGGCAAGCCGGTGACCGAGAACCACATCCTCAAGCAGATCCCGTTCGAGGCCTCGTTCCTGCGCGCGCTCAAGCGGCAATTCCCGACCATCAAGCAGGTCTCGGTGCGCGCCTCGGCCGGCGTGTCGTTCTATGTGGTGATCGCCATGGAGCCGCGCTTTGCCGGCGAGGCGCGGCAAGTCATCCTCAACGCCATGTCGAGCAACATCCGGCCGAAGTGGACGGTGATCGTCGATCCCGACATCGACGTGCATTCCTCGACCGAGGTCGAATGGGCGCTGGCGTTCCGCGTGCAGCCGGCCCGCGACGTCATCGTCGTGGACAACGTGCCGGCCGGCCCGTCCGATCCGTCGGTCGACCTGACCCGCGACCGCACCATGCGCATCTCGTCGTCGATCGGCATCGACGCCACCCGGCCGTTCGGCGAGACGTTCTACGACGTCGCCGACGTGCCGGGCTGGGAGGATTACGACGTGCCGGAGCTGAACGGCAAGCGATAAGTGCCTGTCATCATCCGCGAATGCGGATGATCCAGTAGTCGCCGATTATCTAAAGAATGACGCGATGCCGGCGATTACTGGATGCCCGCCTTCGCGGGCATGACATCAAAGCGGCTCGGCGTCGATCAGCACGAAGGCGACCACCGCCGGCTCGTCGGTGCGATTGCTCCAGGCGTGGTTGGTGCCGCGCTGAACGAGCACGTCGCCGGTTCGCAGCAGAACTTCGCCGTCGTCCATCATGGCGTAGATCTCGCCGGACAGCACGACGGCGTAGTCGATGGTGGCGGTCTTGTGAAAGCCGGGATGGCGCGGCTTGTTGCGGTCGGTCGCCGCGGCGCGGCCGGAGCCGTCGTCGGGCAGTTTTTCCTCGTGCGCGATCGCCGCCAGGCGCTCGGAGTCGGGCGGATATTCGATGATGCGGAACACCGAGCCGTTCTGTGGCGGCGGCAGGCGATGGCCGCGGGCGATGACATCGGCGTTGCCTCCATTGTCGGCCGGCGTGCGCGCCGTCTCCCACAGTTCGTGCACGATGGCGCTGCCTTTGGTGCGGCTGAATACGTGCGGCGTCGGCGCGTCGATGATGAAGGTCGAGCGCCCGGCCGCGTCGTGACCGGTCACCACGCGACGGATGTGTCGGGCCATGTTTTTTCTACCTGCAGCCCTTGAGCGGGCTTGACGTGTTGATGAGGTCGAACGGGCCGAGCTCCTTGGCGACGGCGGCGGGGTAGCGCGGATCGACCAGCTTGTCGGCTGGCGAAATCTTCTCGATCGTGCCTTCGCGCTGGAAGAAGGACTGCATGTCGAGGATGCTAGCGACGTTGAACGCGCCGTCGACGCTGCGCGACTGCCAGGCCATGCGGTCGAGCAGGTCGCGATCGGTGCCGATGCGGTATTTGAGAAAGATGTCGATAAGCGCGGCGCGGTTCGGCGCGTGATGATAGGCTTGGCAGTAATCGCGGCCGGCGCGCGCCAGCGCGACGAAGAGCTTGCGCGCCGGATCGGGATTTTGCCGCGCCCAATCGGTGTTGACGATATAGCCGACGCTCGACATCGGCAGCGGGTGGATAAAATCGTCGGGATCGACCCACGGCACGCCGATTTTTTGTTCGACGATGCGCTCGGTGAACGGTGCCACCTCCATCGCCGCGTCGAGCGCGCCGTTCGCCATCGCCGCCGCCATCTGCGAGAACGCGAGGTTCTTGGTCTCGACGTCTTTCAAGGTCAGGCCGGCGGACGCCAGCACCGCGGCGACTTCATAGGTCGAGGTGGAGCCGGTCGAGCTCAGGCCGATGGTGCGGCCCTTGAGGTCGGCGGGGCTGCGGATCTGGTCCTTCAAATCTGCGCGAATGACGATCTGGTGATAGGTCGGCGACGAGCCGCTCTCCAGCGCCAGCGCGACCGGCAGCCCTTGCGCCACCGCATTGTAGAAACCGGCATTGATGCCGCCCTGGGCCACCTGCATCTGGTTGGTGGCGAGAAAAGCCACCGCCTTGCCGAGCGAATTGATGCGCTCGATGTCGACGTCGAGTCCGGCGTCGCGGAAATAGCCCTTGTCGAGCGCCACATAGGTGGTGCCGCCCGGCACGCTCGGCACCACCGCGATGGTGATCTTCTGGGCCGACACCGGGGCGCTAAGAGCAACAAAGGTGGCGACAGCGAACAGGATGCGCATGGCGACCGCCGCTATCGCCCGCCGCGCATGCGCGCGAGCAGTTCCGCCGTCGGATAGGAGTCCGCGGGCAGGCCGTATTTCATCTGCATGGCTTTGACCGCCTGCCGGGTTTTGAGACCGAGAAAGCCGTCGATGGTGCCGACGTCATAGCCGGCGCGCGCCAGCAGGGCCTGCATCTCCTTGACATCGTTGAAGGGCAGCGCCGGCGGCGGCGTGCCGCGATGCAGCGGCGTCGCGCCGGCTATGCGGGTGGCGAGATAAGCCGCGGTGGTCGAATAGACCAGCGAGTTGTTCCATTGCAGATAAACCTGGAAATTCGAGTAGACCAGAAAGGCCGGACCAAAGCGGCCCATCGGCAGCAGCAGCGAAGCGGGAAGATTGTCGGCGGGCAGGGCGCGGCCGTCGGCCAGCGTGACGCCATAGGCCGCCCATTTGGCGCGCGGCAACTGGACCGCGAGGTCGGCCTGATCCCACGGCAGGGTCGCCGGCACCCGCACTTCGGTGAGCCACGGCTCGCCGCGCTTCCAGCCGAGCCCGGCCAGATAGTTCGCCGTCGAGGCCAGCACGTCGGGGACGTTGCGCAACAGATTGCGCCTGCCGTCGCCGCTATAATCGACGGCGTAGTGATAGTATTCCGACGGCATCATCTGGGTCTGGCCGAGCTCGCCGGCCCATGAGCCGATCATGGCATCCGGCGTCAGATCGCCGCGCTGGATGAGCCGCAAGGCATCCAACAATTGTGCGCGAAATCGGTCGGCGCGGCGGCAATCGTAGGCCAGCGAGGCGATCGAGCTGAGCGAACGGTAATTGCCCATATTGGTGCCGAAATCGCTCTCCAGCCCCCAGAACGAGACGATGACCGGGGCCGGCACGCCGTATTGCTGATCGATGTGCGCGAACACCGGCGCGTTGGCCTTGATGAGCGCTGCGCCGCGCTCGAATCCGGTAGGTCGCCGCCATGCGGTCGGAGAATTCGAGAAACGTCTGGGTGAAAACGCGCTGGCCGTGGTCGATGTTGACGATGTGCTGGTCGTAGGTGAGGTAAGGCGCGGCTTGCGCGATCGTCTGCTGCGATATGCCGGCCGCCGCGGCCTCGCGCTCGAAGCCGGCGAGCCAGGCCTCGTAGGGCCCGGCGGTGCGGCAGGGCGCGCCGGCGTGCGCCGCGCTCATGGCAAGCAAGCTTGCGGCCAGCGCTGCGGCAGCGACTCTGAAGCTCTGCATCGTCAAGCCCGCATCTGCGCGCTGGCGGCGCCGGACGCCAAATACCACTGCAGGATCTCCTCGCCGGTCCAATACTCCACGCCGTCGAAGCGGCGCGCATAGTCGTAGATCGCCTCGAGATATTTGATGCGGTGCGGCTGGCCGCTGATATAGGGATGGATGGCGACCGCCAGAATCTTGGCGCGCTGCTCGCCCTCGGCGTAGAGCCGGTCGAACTGATCGATGACGCGGCGCATGAAGTAATCGCTCTCGTGATGCTGGATGATCATCATCGGGATGTCGTTGAGTTCGACCGTGTAGGGCAGCGTGACCAGGGGCCCCTTGGCGGTGCGGATGACCGTCGGTTCGTCGTCATAGACCCAGTCGCCGATATATTTGATGCCGGCTTCGGCGAGCAGCTCCGGCGTTCGCAGCGTTTCGGTCAAGCCCGGTCCGAGCCAGCCGACCGGGCGCTTGCCGCAGAATTTTTCGACCACGGCCAGCGAGCGCGCGATCATCGCCTTTTCGTCCGGCTCCTTGTGGATCGGCCCCTGCTCGTAGGAATGACCCATGAACTCCCAACCGTCGTCGCGGGCCTGTTCGGCGACGCGCCCATAATCTTCACAGACGCGCGCGTTGATCGCCAGCGTGGGACGGATTTTCAGACGCCGGAACAGATCAAAGAAGCGCCAGACGCCGACCCGCATGCCATATTCGTGCCAGCTCCAGTTCGGCACGTCGGGCATCTGCGTCACGCCGGTGGGTGGCGGCAGCACCTGGCGCGCCATCGGCTTGGCGATGTCCCAGACTTCAAGGTTGACGATGGTCCACAACACCAGACGGCTGCGGCCGGGCAGCTTGAGCGGCGGCCGGTCGACAATCGCCGAATAATCGCAACGCTCGCGCGGCAGCATGGTCTTGGCACGGCTGGTCGTGATGCGTTTTTTCATGCTGCCTCCCATGCGGCCTCTTTTGGGGGCCCCCTTGGGCCGATCGACGTTCGCGGCGAAACCATATGTCGACACGGATAGTTACGGCAACTTGTTCACTGTTTGCCGCTGCCGCGCATGCCCGATCACATCCTTGTTAGCGCCGGCGTTACGTGTACTCCGCGGCGGATAGATCATGTATGGAACCAACCTGTCGGGGACTGATTATCTTCCCAGCCTTGGCATTCTGTCATTAATCCCCGTCCTTTGCGGACCCCACGAATGTCCCGATCCGCCGTATCCAAGCGCGTTCGGATAGCCGATCCGGCGGCCGATTCCGCCGCGGCCGAACGGCCGTCCGACGATCCGCGCCAGGCGTGGGCCAAGGCCTTTCGCGCGGTCCGCGCCGAGACCGAGCGCCGCGCTGCGCCGCTGTCGGCCGAGGATCAGGTGATCCAGTCGACGCCGGAAACGAGCCCGACCAAATGGCATCGCGCCCATGTCACATGGTTCTTCGAGCAGTTCCTGCTGCGGCCGTTTGCGCCGGACTACGAAGTGTTCGACGAGCGATTCGCTTATCTGTTCAATTCCTATTATGTCGCGGCGGGGCCGCGGCAGGCCCGGCCGCAGCGCGGCCTGATCACGCGGCCGACGGCGGCCGAAGTTGGCGACTATCGCGCTTACGTCGATGCCGCGGTCTGTGCGCTCATTGCAACCAGCAAAGATTTCGACAAACTCGTTCCCATTATCGAGATCGGCCTGCATCACGAGCAGCAGCACCAGGAATTGCTCCTCACCGACATTCTGCATGCGTTTTCCTTCAACGCTATTCATCCGGCCTACGATCCGGAATGGCAATGGCCGCAAGCGACCAGCGCCGGCGTCGCCGCCGGCGCGCTGATCGCCGGTATCCACATGATCGGGCATAACGGCGACGGCTTCTGCTTCGACAACGAGCAGCCGGCGCATCAGGTGGTGCTGCGGCCGGTTCGGCTGGCGCCCTCGCTTGTCACCAATCTCGAATGGCTGGAATTCATGGCCGACGGCGGCTACACGACGCCGACCCTGTGGCTGTCGGACGGCTGGGCCGCGGTCGAGGCGCAGCAGTGGGAAGCGCCGGGCTACTGGCGCAAGGTGGACGGCGCCTGGTATTCGATGACGCTCGGCGGCTGGCGCCGCGTCGACACCGCCGGGCCGGTCTGCCACATCAGCTATTATGAAGCCGACGCCTTCGCGCGCTGGGCCGGCAAGGATCTGCCGACCGAAGGCGAGTGGGAGGTCGCCGCCAAGAGCGGCGTCCTGAGCGATGCCTTCGGCATCGCCTGGCAGTGGACGCGCGGCGCCTATACGGCCTATCCGGGCTATAAGGCGGCGCCCGGCGCGCTTGGCGAATACAACGGTAAATTCATGGTCAACCAGATGGTGCTGCGCGGCTCATCGCTGGCCACGCCGCTTGGCCATTCCCGCCCCAGCTACCGCAATTTCTTTTATCCATCGGCGCGCTGGCAATTCACCGGACTGCGGCTCGCCGAATACGGACACTGAGCACCCCAATGATCGTTCGCAGCGCAGTTCGCGCGCAAAGTCCCGCCGGCGCGGCGGATTCCTTTGCCGCCGATGTCATCGCCGGCCTCACCGCCAAGCCGAAAACGCTGTCGCCGAAATACTTCTACGATCTGGCCGGCTCGGCGCTGTTCGAGCGCATCACGCAATTGCCGGAATATTATCCGACGCGCTGCGAGCTCGGCATCTTGGCAGACAACGCGCCATCGATCGCCTCGCTGTTTCCGCCCGGCTGCGCGCTGATCGAATTCGGCAGCGGATCGAGCCGCAAGGTGCGCATTCTGCTCGGCGCCGCGGCGACCGTTGAAGCCTATGTGCCGGTCGATATTTCCGGCGACTTCCTGCAGCAGGATCTGGTGCAGCTGCCGCGGGATTTCCCGCACCTTGCCGTCTATCCGCTGGTCGAGGATTTTACCCAAGCCTTCGAGATACCGTCCGAGATAGCCGCGCTGCCGCGCGTCGGCTTCTTTCCCGGCTCGACCATCGGCAATTTCGAACCCTATGAAGCGTGCCGATTCCTCCGTCATATCGGCCGGGTGCTGGGCGCCGGCTCCGTGCTGGTGGTCGGCATCGACCTGGTCAAGGATCCCGGCGTGCTTTACCGCGCCTACAACGACGCCGAAGGCGTCACGGCGAAGTTCAATCTCAATCTGTTGGCGCGCATCAATCGCGAGCTTGGCGCCAATTTCGATTTGACGGCCTTCGAGCACCACGCGCTGTACAATGGCGAGCACAACAGGATCGAAATGCACCTCGCCAGCACCAGGCGGCAGAAGGTGCGGGTCAACGGCACGACCATCGATTTCCGTGCCGGCGAAACGATCCACACCGAGAACAGCTATAAATACACGGTGGAATCGTTTCAGGCGCTGGCGCGCGGCAGCGACTGGTCGCCCGTGGCGGTGTGGACCGACGGCCTGTTCAGCGTGCACGCATTTCGCAATCAGCCGGCGGACGACAGCTGACGGAAAGTCGGTTACGGACGACGCACGACGATAGATCGGGAATATCGGCTTGGCGCGAATTGGGCTTCGCTTGATTTCGGCCACGCACTATAGTTTCGCCTTCCAAAAAGGCGGCTCCGGTCATGGTCTCTGGCTCTCGCTCGCGCCGCTCACTCGGCCGCAATGACGCAGCGCGGCGCGCGCTCCTGCGCCCCGTTGCTGCGCTCCTTGCGCTGTCGATATTTGCTGCCCCAGCCGTTGCCCAGGAACCGGTGAAAATCGGCGTCGGCTTCGGTCTCGCGTTCCTGCCGCTCTATATCTGCGAGGATCTCAAACTCGTCGAGAAGCAGGCCAAGGCGCTGCATGTCGACGTCAAGGCGAGCTACCAGCGTCTCGTCGGGGCCGGTGCGGTGCAGGAGGCGCTCGGCGCGGGCGACATCGACATTGCGCCGTTCGGCATCGCGCCGCTCCTTGCCGCCTGGGAGGCGACCAAGGACACGCCGCAGCAGATCCTCGCCGTGTCCGGCATGACGACGATACCGCTGGTCCTGCTCAGCAACGCGGCCAACGTGCAATCGATCACCAACCTCGGCGCGGCGGATCACATTGCCATGCCGTCGCTGACCGCGCCGCAAATGTATTTTCTCGAGATGCAGTCCGAGAAGGTCTTCCAGCGCTACGACCGACTGCGTGATCAGGTGGTGGCGCTGTCGCCGGCGGATTCGATCGATGCGTTGATTGCCGGGACCGGGCCGGTGACGGCCTACTTCTCGTCGCCGCCGTTCACCCAGCTCGCGCTCCGCGACGACAAGGTTCACCGCGTGCTGAGCTCCTCCGACGTCGTCGACGGCAAGGCGACGTTCCTGATGCTGGGCGCCAGGCGCAGCTACATCGACGCCCACCCGAAGGTGCCCGAGGCGATCGGCAAGGCGATGGACGAGGCCGCACGCATCATCTACGACGATCCGCGGCGGGCGGCGCAAATCTACCTGACCCATGAGCCGTCGATGACCCTTGATGCCGCCGCGACCGAGGGCGTGCTCAAGGAAATCGGCGGCGAATTCGGCAGCGCGGTCTACGGCGTGCAAGCCTTCGCCGCTTTCATGGGCCGCCATGGCGAACTCAAGAGCCCGCCGCAGAGCTGGAAGAACGTCGTCGCGCCGGCGCTCTTGGGCTCGCCCAGCACCTGAGCACAATACGGCACGGGCGCGCGGCTTTTCTCCGACGATCATGCTTCTCAGTGCCGCCGCATAGCTGCCCCTTGCCGGATCGCGCTTGACCCGCGGTGGACGCGAGGCGAGAATCCACGCAAGCCAAAAATTCAACGGATTACAAATCCTTACGCATCCCTGGGAGGACGTCATGCCGAAACGCCTTCGGTCGCCAGACCCGAGCCGCCGCAATTTCCTCAAGGGCGCCGGCCTGGTCGGCGCCGCCGCCGCGACCGCCGTCGCTCCGCCGGTTGCCGCCAATGCGTTCCCGGCCTCGCCATCGGACACGCTGAAGGCCGCCGTTCCCGGGCCCCGGCAGATCGCGGCGGAAACCATGCCGCCGTCCAACGACCCGGTGAATCAGACGACGAGCGGCGGCGACTTCATGGTCGACGTGCTCAAGTCGCTCGACATCGACTATCTGGCGATCAACTGCGCGTCGAGCTACCGCGGCCTGCATGAGGCCGTCGTCAATCACGGCGGCAACACCAAGCCCGAAATCATCACCTGCGTGCATGAAGACATCGCCGTGCACATCGCCCAAGGCTACGCCAAGATCGAAGGCAAGCCGATCGCGATGGCCTGTCACGGCGTGGTCGGCCTGCAGCATGCCACCATGGCGATGTACAACGCCTGGTGCGACCGCGTGCCGGTCCTGGTCATGGGCGGCAACATCATGGAGGCGGACAAGCGCGCGCCGGGCGCCGAATGGGTGCATGCCGGCGTCGATATCGGCCAGCTGGTCCGCGAATTCACCAAGTGGGACGATCAGCCGGCGTCGTTGCAGCATTTCGCCGAGTTGGCGGTGCGGGCGTACAAGATCGCCACCACCCCGCCGATGGGGCCGGTGTTTCTCGCGCTCGATGCCGAGCTGCAGGAAAATCCGATCCCCGATCGATCGAACCTGCGGATTCCCAGATTCGAACGCGTGATCCCGCCGCAGGGCGATGCCGGCGCTCTCGCCGAGGCGGCGAAAATGCTGGTCGAGGCGGCGAACCCGCTGATCGTTTGCGACCGCGTGGCGCGCACGCCGGCCGGCATGGCGCATCTGGTCGAGCTTGCCGAGACCCTGCAATGCGGCGTCATCGACAATGCCGGCCGCATGAACTTCCCGTCGCGGCATCCGCTCAATCAGAGCTTCCGGCGCGGCATGATCGCGCAAGCCGACGTCATTCTCGCCATCGAGATGAACGACCTTTGGGGCACGCTGACGCATTTCTCCGACCGCATCGTGCGGCGGTCGCGGCCCGGCACCAAGCCGGGGGCGAAGATCATCACGCTCGGCGTGCGCGATCTTTATCTGAAATCCAATTATCAGGATTTCGGGCGTTGGCAGGATGTCGATCTCGACATCGCCGGCGACGGCGAAGCGTCATTGCCGGTGCTGACCGAGGCGGTACGGGGCCTGCTCGACGAGGGCCGCAAGGGCGCCTACGACGAACGCGGCCAGAAGCTCGCCAAGGCGCATTTCGCCATGGTCGAGCAGTCGAAGATCGATGCCACCATCGGCTGGGATGCGAGCCCCATCACCACGGCGCGGATGTGCGCCGAGGTCTATAACCAGATCAAGGACGAAGACTTTTCGGTGGTCGGAACGTCGATCCGGCTGTCCTGGATGCATCGCCTGTGGGATCTCAAGAAGCCCTATCAGTGGAACGGCAATTCCGGCGGCTCCGGCGTCGGCTACAATCTGCCGGCCTCCATCGGTGCGGCGCTGGCCAACAAGAAGCACAGCCGCTTCACTGTCGCATTCGGCGGCGACGGCGACTTCATGTTCAGTCCGGGCGCGTTGTGGACGGCGGCCCACCACAAGATTCCGATCCTCTATATCGTGCACAATAACCGCGCCTATCATCAGGAATACATGTACCTGGTGGCGATGGCGGCGCGGCACGGCCGCGGCGTCGACAAGATGGATATCGGCACCACGATCAAGGACCCGAACATCGACTACGCCACCGTCGCCCGCGGGCTCGGGGTCTACGGCGAGGGCCCGATCACCGATCCGAAAGATCTCGGCCCGGCGCTGGCTCGCGCCGTCGCCATCGTCAAGAGCGGCGAGCCGGCCGTGGTCGATGTCGTGGCGGATCCGCGTTGAGGGGTGCTGTGATGAACAAGTTCAAGCCTGTCCTCCTGACGGTGTTCGCCGCGGCCGCGCTCGGCGTCGGCATGGCCGCCGTCGCGTCGGCCCAGGACGCTCCGCACGGCGATGTCGCCAACGGCAAACGCGTCTACCTGCAGCAGGGCTGCTTCACCTGTCACGGCCGCTCCGGCCAGGGCGGCGCCTATAACGGCCCGGCACCGATCCTGGCGCATACGGCGATGCCGTTCGACGGCTTCAAGGGCCAGTTGCGCGAGCCGGCCAACGACATGCCGGCCTTTTCCGGTGCCGTGCTGTCGGACCAGGACATCGCCGACATCTATGCGTTCGTCGAAACGCTGCCGGGCGCCGGATCGCCAAAGGACATCCCGATCCTCAACAACTGAGCTAGCCGGATATCCGGTGTTTACGGTACATTGCCGCGCCGCGGCGCGGCGATTGACATTGCCATGAAATGAGCGGTAGCCCGATGGCCGTTTGCCTGTCGGACTCCTGTGTTTGTCGTTCGGCGCCGAAAAATCGCGAGAGGCACGTCACATGGCCGAGACATCGCTCAACGTCGTCAGCATTTGCGGCAGCCTGCGCAAAGGCTCGTACAACCGCATCGTCATGCAATCGCTTCCCGGTTTTGCTCCGGACGGCATGGCGATCAAGGAAGCCCCGCCGTTCACTGAATTCCCGCTCTACAATGCCGACATTCAGAATTCGACCGGCTTTCCGGCCCCGGTACTGACGCTGGCCGATGCCATCCGCTCGGCCGCCGGCGTCATCATCTGCACGCCGGAATATAATTTCGGTGTTCCCGGTGCGTTGAAGAATGCCCTCGACTGGGTGTCGCGCGTGCCGAATTAACCGTTCGTCGGCAAGCCGGTCGCATTGCAGTCGGCGTCGCCGGGTCCGGTCGGCGGCGCGCGCGTGCAATATGACCTGCGCCGCACCATGGTGTTCCTCGATGCGCTGACGCTGAACAAGCCGGAAGTCTTCATCGGCAATTGCGCGCAGCGGATCGATGAAAAGACCGGCCAGATCACCGACGAGCAGACCAAGACTTTCATCAAGCAGCAGCTTGCCGCCTTCGCCAAATTCATCGCCACCCACGGCGTCACGAACTGAACTATTCGCGCAAATCTATTCGCTCAATAGCAGGCTCAACCGGACGCCCGCTTGAAGGAAATTGATCGTGGCCGACAACCAACTCGATGTGCTCGTCATCTGCGGCAGTCTGCGCAAGGGCTCCTACAATGCCGCCCTGGCGCGGACGTTGCCGAAGCTCGCGCCGGCGGCCATGTCGCTGCGGCCGGCGCCGGCCTGGGACAAGATGCCGATCTATAATTTCGACATTCAGGACAGCACCGGCTTTCCCGCCGCGGCAATCGCCTGGGCCGACGCCATTCGCGCCGCCGACGGCGTGATCATCGTCTCGCCCGAGTACAATTGGAGCATCCCGGGTGGCTTGAAGAACGCCATCGACTGGGTCTCGCGCATGAAGGACGTGCCGTTCAAGGAGAAGCCGGTCGCCATGCAGTCGTGCGCCGGCGGCGTGCTCGGCGGCGCCCGGATGCAGTACCACCTGCGGCAGTGCCTGACCTCGATCGACGCCCACCTATTCGGCAAGCCGGAAATCCTGGTGACGTTCGCGGCGAAGAAATTCGACGACAAGACGCTTGAACTCACCGATCAGCCGACCATCGACATCGTCAAGCAGCAGCTCGCCGGCTTCGAAAGATACATCCGGCGCTTGATTGGAAAGCACTGACCATGGCGCGGCTCGACGGACGGGTGGCGATCCTCACCGGCGGCGCCAAGGGCATCGGCCGGCATTATGCCAAAAAACTTGCCGCGGAAGGCGCGCGGCTGATGATCGCCGACGTCGCCGACGGCAAGGAACTCGCCGAACAGATCGCGCGCCAGCACGGCGCCAATTCGGTGGCGAGTGCGGTGACCGACGTCAGCGACGAAGGCGCGGTCAAGGCGCTGGTCGCCGGCACCATGGAGCGCTTCGGCAAGATCGACATCCTGGTCAACAACGCCGCCTTGTTCGCGCCGCTCGCCGAGCAGAAAGTCACCGACATCGACGTCGCGCTGTGGGACCGCGTCATGGCGATCAACATCCGCGGCGTCTTCCTGACGACCAAGCACGTCGCGCCGCATATGATTGCGCAAAAATACGGCAAGATCATCAATATCAGTTCCGGCACCGTCGCCCGCGGCATCCCGATGTTCTCACATTACGTGACCTCGAAGGGCGCGGTCACGGCGTTCACGCGGGCGGTCTCGCGCGAGCTCGGCGAGCACAATATCTGCGTCAACAATCTGGCGCCCGGCTTTACGCTCAGCGACAGCCTCATCGAGGAGAATCCCGGCCATCTCGAGCATTCGCGCCAGCCGTCGCTGGTGCGCCGGGCGCTCAAGCGCGATGAATATCCGGAGGATCTGTTGGGGGCGCTGGTGTTCCTGGCCTCCGCCGATAGCGACTTCGTCACCGGCCAGACCATCGCGGTCGACGGCGGGGCTACGAATAACTGAGAGCCGCGGACCGGTTTCGCGGACGGCGGGGCCTTAACCCTGCATAGCTGGCCCGTTGCGGCGCTATTTCCGCAAGTCAAAGGTTTGACTATATTGGAGCAAAGCTTGCTTTCGAGCTTCGATGGAGGACGCTATGGCGGTCGCGACCGCGAAGAAGACGACCAACGGCAAACCCGGCCCCAAGCACAACATCGAGGCCGCCCGGCAGGACTTCTATGACCGGATCGCCAAGAAGGATATGGCGCCGCTGTGGAAGGTGATGAATTCGGTCGTCACCAAGGAGCCGGTGACGCATTGCGCGCCGGTGGTCTGGCACTACGACGACGTGAAAACCCTGGTCCTGGAATTGGGCGGCCTGATTACCGCCGAGGAAGCCCAGCGCCGGGTGCTGATTCTGGAAAACCCGGCCATGCAGGGCCAATCCAAGGCCACCAATACGATGTTTGCCGGGATCCAGATGATCCTGCCCGGTGAAGTCGCACCGGCCCACCGCCATGTGTCTTCGGCGATCCGCTTCGTGCTCGATGGCGAGGGCGCCTACACGGCGGTCGAGGGCGAGAAGTCTTTCATGGCGCGCGGCGATTTCGTCATCACCGCCAACTGGGCGCCGCACGACCACGGCAATCCGTCGGAGAAGCCGATGCTGTGGCTCGACGTGCTCGATTTCCCCGCCGTCAACTTCTACGAAGCGTCGTTTGCCGAGCATTTTGACGATGCGATGCAAAAGACCACCCGCCAGGACGGCGATTTGGTGTCGTTCTACGCCTCGGGCGTATTGCCCGACGGCACGCCGGCGATGAACCGCAGCCCGGTGATCAATTACACCTATGCCCGCACCCGGCCGATCGTCGAGCGCATGATGGCGGCCGGCGATGTCGATAAGCGCCACGGCGCCCGGGTTCGCTATGCCAACCCGGTCAACGGCGGACCGGTGCTGCCGACCATGGGCGCCTGGCTCGCCATGCTGCCGAAGGGCTTCAAGGGCGAGCCGTACCGCTCCACCGACGGCACCATCTTCGTCTGCGTCGAAGGCGAGGGTTCGACCACCGTCGACGGCAAGGTTCTCGAATGGGGACCGAACGACGTGTTCGTGGTGCCGTCGTGGAAACGTTACGCGCACAATGCCCCGGACGGATCGGTGCTGTTCTCGATCTCCGACCGGCCGGCACAGGAAGCCCTCGGCATCTGGCGCGAAGGCCATTAGCGCTTTGCCTCCCCTCGCGGGGAGGGCCAGGGTGGAGGCCGAGAGGTGATGCTTCCCGCCTTCACCCATGACGTCCCATCGCAGCGCGTGGTCTTCGCATCCGGCGCCCTGGCGCGGATCGGCGAGGAGGCGGAGCGCCTGAAGTTCAGCCGCGCGCTCGTGGTGGCGACGCCGGGAAGCGGCGCACGGCTGGGCCAGAACGTCGCCGACCTGCTCGGCGTGCGGGCCGTAGCCCTGCACGCCAAAGCCGTCATCCATGTTCCGAAGCCGGTCGCCGAGGCCGGTCTCGCCGCCGCGCGTGAGACGAAGGCCGACGGCCTGATCGCAGTCGGCGGCGGCGCCGCGATCGGGCTCGCCAAGGCGATTGCGTTGCAGACGGCGCTGCCGATCCTCGCGGTGCCGACGACCTATTCGGGCTCCGAGGCGACGCCGATTTTCGGCATGACCGATGGCGACCGCAAAATCACCGGCCGCGATACCATCGTGCTGCCGCGCGCGATTCTCTACGATCCGGACCTCACACACGGGCTACCGGCCGCAGTCAGCGCCGCGAGCGGCATGAATGCCATCGCCCATTGCGTTGAGGCATTTTGGGTCGAGGCCCGCACGCCGGTGACGGTCGCGCTGGCCAGCGAGGCGATGCGGCGGTTTGCGCAAAATCTTCCGGCGGTCGTCGCCGACGGCGCAAATGCCGCGGCGCGCGCGCAATGCCTGATCGCCGCCTGGCTCGCCGGAACGGTGCTGTGCGCCGGCGCCGCGCTGCAGCACAAGCTTGCCCATGTGCTCGGCGGCTTGGGCCTGCCGCATGCCGAGGCGCATGCGATCATCCTGCCGCACGTGACGCGCTTTAATCTGGCAGCGGCGCCGCAAGCGACGCTGCGGCTGCAGCAAGCGCTCGGCGCGGCCGATCCGGCGGCTGCGCTCGCCGCCATGTTGCGGAGATTTCCGATCCCGGCGCGGCTGCGCGACATCGGCTTCGAGCCCGGCAAGATCGGTTTCGTTGCCGGCGAGGTTGCCGCCGCTTCGATCACCGCGCCTCGGTCGGTTTCCGCACAGCAGGTACGCGATCTGCTCGCGGCGGCGGATGAGTTGCAAGCTGGATGAAGGCGGGATCGCCGGCGGCAAGTGCGCCGCCGCGGCGGCTAGTTGAGGATTTTCTCGGCAATGCCGCCCGCGAGCAGCGCGCGCCAGCGCGCGGTTTCGCTGCGGATGAAGGCATCGAACTGTTCGGGCGTGCTCGACTGCGTGAACATGCCGGATTTCGCCAGCCGTGCGGCAAGGTCGGGATCGGCGAAAACGCTTGCGACTTCGCGTTGGAGCTTGTCGACGACCGGCTTCGGCGTGCCGGCCGGCGCCACCAGGCCGATCCACGTCGAGCTTTCGCTGAGATCGGGAAGGCTGGCGGCGATCGAAAGGCTCGGGACATCGGCCAGCACCGGCAGCGGCCGATTGCTGTACTTCGCCAGCGCCCGGAACTTGCCGGCCTCGATCAGCGGCAGCGCATTGGGCACGCCGTCGATGGCAAAATCGACGGCGCCGGTGAGTAGCCCCTGGGTGATCTCCGCGCTGCCCTTGTAGGGAACGAGCGTCACGTCGATGCCTGCGGCGGTGGCGAAGGCGACCGCGCCGAGCCGCGAGGTGATGGTGCCCGCGCCCATGGCGAGCTTGCCGGGATTGGCTTTGGCTTGTGCGATCAAATCCCGGACCGTCGCCGGCCCGTCGTTGCGCACCGTTATGAGAGAAATGTCCCTCATGAGCAGCGTGACGGGCGTGAGGTCCTTGAGCGCATCATAGGGCAGCTTCGGCGTGATCAGCGGATTGGTCACCATGGTGACGTCCATGGCGATCAGAAGCGTGTAGCCGTCGGCCGGCGATTTCGCGACCAGTTCCGCGCCGATCGCGGTGTTGCCGCCGGGACGGTTCTCGACCACGACCGGCTGGCTCCACGCCTGCGACATATTCTGGGCGACGATGCGCGCAATGACGTCGGCCGGTCCGCCGGGCGGAAACGGCACGATCATTCGGACGGCACGGCCCGGATAATCCTTGGCATCGGCGCCATCCTGCGCCCAGGCTGAAGCCGGCGCGCCGCCGATCAGCAATGCGGCCGTCAAGCCGCGTGCCAAGACACGTGCAATGACCAGCATGGCGCGCCATCACTCCAGGATGAAATTGCCGTTGTCGCGGATCACCTTGCCCCAGCGCTCGGTCTCGCTGCGCACCAGCGCTTTGAGTTCGGCCGGCGTGCTGCTGACGGCGATGATGCCGGCGGCGTCGAGCCGCTGCGCCACGTCGGGGTCGGCATAGATCGTGGCGATGAAATGCGAGAGCTTGCCCACGATCTCGCTCGACGTGCCGGCCGGCGCGTAGAACGCGATCCAGGTAGAGATGTCGCCCAGTTCCGGCGTGCCGGCGGCCTCGGCAAGCGGCGGCAGATCGGGCAACTGGGGCAGCGGCCGGTCGCTCAATTTCGCCAACGCCCGGAATTTGCCGTCCCGAATCAAAGGAAAGCTCGACGCCACGCCGTCGATGCCGAAATCGATGCTGCCGGTCAGAAGCCCCTGCACGGTCTCGGCGCTGCCCTTATAGGGAATGATCGCGAAAGCCGTGCCGGTGACCTTGGCGAACAACAGCGCGGCGAGCCGGCCGTTGGTGGTGCCGGTGCCGAAATTGAGCTTTCCGGGCCTGGCCCGCAGCATATCGAGCAGGTCCGGCACCGTCTTGGCGCCGGCATCGGCGCGCACCTCCATGAGCGAGATGTTCTTGGCGCCGAGCGAGATCGGCGCGAAATCCGCCGACGGATCGTAGGGCAGGTCCTTCTTGACCAGCGGGTTCAACACCATGGTGGAATCCATCGCCGCCAACAGCGTGTAGCCGTCGGGATCGGCCTTCGCCACCACCTGGGCGCCGATCGAGGTGTCGGCGCCGGGACGATTTTCGATGAACACCGGCTGGCCCCACGACGCCGTCATTTCCTGGCCGACGATACGGCTGAGAATGTCGGTCGGTCCGCCGGCCGGAAATGGCACGATGATGCGGATCGGCCGGTTGGGATAACTGCCGGCGTCGAGGTCCTGTGCGCGTGCCGGCGCCACCGCGCCAACCGCAAGCGCGCAAACCACCAGCACGAACGATGCCGGTGCGCGAGCGGCGCGGGTTATTCCATCATGCATCAAGGTCGCTCATGAGCCGCCCGAGATTGGCCGGGGCGCCGCTGCCGCCGAGCTTCTCCTTGAGCCGCTTGAGGCAGCCCCACAGCACGGCCTGATTGCTGTTGACCACCGGCTTGCCGAGCGCTGCTTCGATCGCGGCCACCGCCTCGATCTGCGTGGTGTTGGTGCAGCTGAGGAAAATGCCGTCGGCTTCCGGGGTATCATTCTCGCGCGCCAGACTCGAGCCATCGCTGCGGCGTCACCGTCTCGAAATCGGCCGGCGTGCTGCATTTGAGCGCGACGTCCTTGACCACGGTGAAGCCGGCGGCGCCGAGATAGTCGATGATGTTGGCGTTCGACATATAGGGGCTGAGCACCACGAGTTTCTTGATGCCGAGCGCCTGCAGCGCGTCGTTCACCAGGCTGGAGGTCGACAATGCTTCGATGCCCGTGGTTTTCTCGATGAGGTCGATGATGCGCGCTTCGCCGTCGCGGCCTTCCTTCATCGAGGTGTGGGTGCAGTGAAAGACGATGAGATCGGGCCCGGCGTCGGCCAGCGTCGCCGCCGCGTGCGCGATCTCGTCGGTCAGGTCGGCGACGGTCTTGCCCGGCTGACCGGCGACGCGGCCGCGCGCCACATGAATGCCCAGGCCCTGCGGGGCGTAATGGTTGAATTGCGGCTCGGTCATGCGATTGACCGAGGGGATGATCAGGCCGATGCGCGCGCGCGGCTCCGTCAGTTCGGCGGCGGGGCGATTCTTTTCCGTGATGGCATCCATGTTCGCGCTCCTTGTGAGGCTTTACTGTACCGATAATCCGACGCTCTTGGCCAATGCGCCCCAGTACGTCACTTCGCCGACCAGGAATTTGGTCAGACCGGCCGCGTCCACGTCCATCGCCAGCGCCGCATGCGCGGCGAAATAATCGCGAACCTTGGGCGTCTTCAAGATACGCCGGACCTCGCGATTGAGTTTTTCGACGATCTCGGGCGGCAGATCCCGCGGCCCGGTGAGCCAGAACCAGGTGTCGCCGCGCACCTCGGGATAGCCCTGTTCGCTGAAAGTCCGGATGTCCGTGTAAACCGGATTGCGCTCGGTCGAGCTCACGGCAAGCGCCACCACCTTGCCGGCCTTGATCTGCTCGCTGGAGGTCAACAGGCCGGTCATCGACATGGCGATGTGGTTGCCAAGTACCTCCAGCAGGCCGGAATTGGGGGCCGGCACGTGCACCAGTTCGATGCCGGCCTTGCGGGCGAACTGCAGCATCATGAGCTCGCCGAGCGAGCCCGGCCCGGGAGAGGAAAACGTCAGCGGCGAACGCTCGGCGTGGCCGCGTTGCGCCAATCCGTTGAGGTCGGTCACGCCGAGCCCGGGACTGGCGATCAGCACGAAGCTATCGGCGCCGATCATCGCGATATGGCTGAAATCCTTGATCGGATCATAGCCGATGTTCGGATTGATGACCGGGCTGGTGATATGCGGCCCGGAGCCGCCGATCATCAGCGTGTAGCCATCCGGCGCGGCGCGCGCCGTCAAACTGGCCGCGATGGTGCCGCTGCTGCCGGGGCGGTTTTCGACGTAGAACTGCTGCCCGAAGGCCGTCGACAGATCTTCCGCGATCAGCCTGCCGAACTGGTCGGCGCTGCCGCCGGGCGAAAAGCCAACCATGATTTTCACCGGCCGCGTCGGCCAATCCTGCGCGGATGCCGACGCCCAAGGCAGAGCAGTCAGCAGAGCAGTCAGCAGAGCAGTCAGCAGGGCGCTCAGTACGGCAGCGGCGAGGGTTACGTGTCGTATCATCGTCGTTATCCGTGTTCGGCCGCCCCGGCGGCAACAGCCGGCACCAGAGACCGCAGCAGCTCATCGCACGACGGCGCCGCTTCAAGCCGCATCACCGCATCGATGATGCGGCTTTGGGCTTCGGCCCCCAGGTGTCGCTCGGTGATCCCGGTGAACTTGTCCAGTACCGTTTTCGCATCAGGTCCGTCCGCCGAAAAGCCCGGCGGCTGCAAAATCTCGACGTCGTAGCTGCGCCCGTCCTGGCCGGTCGCATGAAGCGCGCACGGGTAGGTCTCGCCGGCGCGGCGGCTCAGATCGGCATCGGTGGTCATGCTCAAGCGCGCCATCAGCGCCCGGACCTGAGGCTCGTTCCATCGCGCGTTGTCGAACTGGTCGAGACCGAACTTGCCGTCGAGCAACGCCACGGCAACCAGGAAATGCAGGCTATGGTCGGCCGCCTCGCGCGAGCGCGGGGCGATGCGGCCAGGATCGGAGAGCTGGCGGCGGACGATCGGCAGGTCGGCAAGCGCCACGCGAATGGTCGCCAGCCGGTCGACCGCGCCGCCGATCAGCCGATGCAGCGCGATACCGGCCGCCACCGCGCACTGAGCGCCGGCAAAGCACGGATAGGCCTTGATCGCGCTGCGCCCGATGAAGCTTGCCGCCGGCCATGGCGCGGCGAGAATGTCGCCCGCCGGCTGGCCTGCGAACACCGTCTTGAGGCCGCGCTCGGCCTCGAACAGATCGAGCGGCCCGGTGACGCCGTGGCCCGCCAGCAGCGTCGCCTGCATGCCGTTCTGCGCGATCAGCGCATTGGCAATGCCCTTGGCCGCTGAAATATTGCCCTCGCGCACGGCAACCGGCGTCGCGGCGCGGGCCGCGCCGAGAGCGATCGCGTGCGCCAGCGTGGCGGCGTCGAGGCGCAGCAACCAGCCGGCAACCGCCGGCGCGACCAGACCCGAAATGCTGACGCCGTCCCAGGGCGACTGCGGGTCCATCAAGGCCTTGCCGCGGCCATAGACTTCGTAGCCGAGCACGATGGCCCCGAGCAGGTCGCGGCCGCGGGTCGCCACCAACTCGGCGGCGGCAAGCGCCACCGGAATATTGTCGCTCGGGTGGCCGCCGCGCGCGCCGCTCTCCGGATGGGCGCCGACCACATAGTCGTTGAGATCGAGGAGGCGGATCAGTGTGCCGTTGGCCAGCACCGCGCTCGGTGCGCTCATCCGGCGCGGATGCCCGAGCACCGTACACTGCGGTCCCTCGCCGAAGCCGTCGAGTGTCGCCAGCACCGCCTGCGCGCAGCTGTCGTCGCGCGCGGCGAAGCCGCAGCCGAGCGTATCGAGGAGCAGAAGCCTGGCGCGATCGATGTCGCGTTGTGCAAAATCCTCACCGCGCACTGCGTCGAGCCATGCGGCAAGCCGTTCGATGGCACCTGGCTGCGGACGTGACAATGCGCTCACCTTGCTGGCCCGGCGGCCGTGGGTTCAGTGGTCCGCGCTCGAAATCATGAACGAGGCGGCGAGAATGCACTCCATCGATACCCTCCCTTGGATTCCGCGATCCTTGTTATCGACCGGCTATGCGGCATCGCGCGGCGAGCAGCGGCGATCGGGCTCTTGGATTATCCGGCAGGATCGCGGACCTGTGCAAGCAATGCCGCGATGTCTTGCCCGGCGGTTCCCGCGCGATAAGATCGTCGGCGGGCGGCGTACGGGGAAAATCACATGCGGTTCTTATCTGGAGTGAAGATCGTCGCCCTGACGGGCGCGGTCGTCCTGATTATCGGCATCTCGGGCGCCGCGGCGCGGCGGTTGCCGCCGGACGTCTGCGTATTCCATCGCCATATCGTCGCCGCCGGGACGCTATGTTCCTACCAGTGCGATCCGGCCACCAAATGGTGCTCGCAGCAGTCCTGCATCAACGGCCAGTTCGCCCGCTTCCTGCCGTGCCTGCAGCCCTTCTGCACCACCCGGTGCGGCTAGCGCCGGCCCCACCGCGGGGCTTGCCGGAAACGCCGGATACGCGTAACCCGAGCCGCGAGTAACGCGGCTCGCACGCATGACGGATACGAAGAAATCGAAGCTGATCAAGGGCGCGACCGGCGACTGGGAAGTGGTCGTCGGCCTGGAAGTGCATGCCCAGGTGGCGTCGAAGGCGAAGCTGTTCTCCGGCGCCGCGACGGAATTCGGCGGCGCGCCCAACGCCCATGTCTCGCTAGTCGACGCGGCCATGCCGGGCATGCTGCCGGTGATCAATGCCGAGTGCGTGCGGCAAGCGGTGCGCACCGGGCTGGGCCTCAACGCGCGCATCAATCTCAAATCGGTGTTCGATCGTAAGAATTATTTCTATCCCGACCTGCCGCAGGGCTACCAGATCTCCCAGTACAAATCGCCGATCGTGGGCGAGGGCGAAGTCGTCGTCGACATGCCGGACGGCGACGAGGTTCGCGTCGGCATCGAACGGCTGCATCTCGAGCAGGACGCCGGCAAATCCCTGCACGAGCAGAACCCGACCCTCTCGCTGGTCGACCTCAATCGCTCCGGCGTGGGCCTGATGGAGATCGTGAGCAAGCCCGATCTGCGCTCGGCCGACCAAGCCAAGGCTTTCATTGCCAAGCTGCGCGCGATTTTGCGCTACCTCGGAACCTGCGACGGCGACATGGAGAAGGGCAGTCTGCGCGCCGACGTGAACGTTTCGGTGCGCCGGGCCGGCGACAACGCCTATGGCACCCGCTGCGAGATCAAGAACGTCAATTCGATCCGCTTCATCGGCCAGGCCATCGAGCACGAGGCGCGCCGCCAGATCGAGATCCTCGATGACGGCGGCAAGATCGAACAAGAGACCCGGCTGTTCGATCCGGACAAGGGCGAGACGCGAGCGATGCGTAGCAAGGAAGAGGCGCACGACTACCGCTACTTCCCCGATCCGGACCTGCTGCCGCTGGAACTGGCGCCGTCGCTGATCGAGGATCTGCGCAAGGACCTGCCGGAGCTGCCGGACGAGAAGAAGGCGCGTTTCATGCGCGCCTACGCGCTGCCCCGTTACGACGCGGACGTCCTAGTCGCGGAGCGGGACACCGCCGAATACTTCGAGACTGTCGCCAAGGGCTGCGGTGAGGCGCGCGACGCCAAGCTCGCCGCCAATTGGGTGATCAACGAACTCGGCGGGCGTCTTAACCGCGAGGGCAAGGCCATCGCCGACGTCGCCGATTTCGGCGGCGCAGCTTGGCGCCATCCTCGACCTGATCGCTGACGGCACGATCTCCGGCAAGATCGCCAAGGACGTCTTCGACATCGTCTGGAACGAGGGCGGCGACCCGCGCGCGATCGTCGAGGAGCGCGGCTTGAAGCAAGTGACCGACGTCTCCGCGCTCGAAAAGCTGGTCGACGACATCGTCGCCAACAATCCCGACAAGGTCGCCGACGCCAAATCCAACCCGAAAGCGATCGGCTGGTTCGTCGGCCAGGTGATGAAGGCGTCGGGCGGCAAGGCCAATCCGCAAGCGGTCAACGAACTGCTCAAGCGGCGGCTCGGAACCTGATCGGGTCGCTTCCGGTGCTCGCTGCGCGGGCGCGGCCCGGCGCCGCGCACTCCCTCTCGGCGGACGAAATACGAGTTGCGCGCGGCGCCCGCGGCACGCCCAAACGATGCCGCGCGCGGTCGCGCAACACGCCGTCGAAAACGAATCGCTGCACCGATTTGCGCGTTTTGCGCCTCGACGAGGCCGCCAACGCGTCCGCCAAGGCATTTTGCGCAAATTTTTTTTCACGTGGTAAATCCGGCCGAACAAGCGCCGTCGCGCATGCAAAAGTGCATGCGGGCGAAAACAATATCGGCCCGCTGGCACGGCGCCTTAGAAAAATCCGACGCGGCAGAAGCCCAAGTTTCATCGGCACTTCTGCAATGTCGTGCATTTTGCCCGGGCAAAGATGCAAGCGAAACAATTTTCGCCGCCGCGCCTGGCGCGCGCTGGCGCGGCGCCGCGAGCGCGCAAGCAAACCGCGGGACTTACACACAAAATTAAGCGGACTTACTGTTATTTTTTTTCTCTTGTAGTAATCGGATGTCAGTGCATGTCGATTTGCGACTGCACTGTACCGATGTCGCCATCCACTCAGGCTAGGAGGGCAGCAATGGCGAAGAAGCGAAAGACGAAAGCAGCGGCGAAAAAGGCTCCGAAGAAGACCAAGCGTCGGAAGAAGAAGTAGATGACGCCGCACTCGGTCTTCGGCTTTGCTTAGTCGAAGATCGCGTCACACGGGCCGGCTGACGTCGCGGGCAGATATGATCTCCCGAGACGCGCCGGCCCAGGTGACCGACAGGGGGCGTCGGCGGGACGGAGGTTCAAGCTTCACGGTCGTACGCAACGCGCATGGCGGTGCAGCAGAGAGACGGGCGAACCGGACCTCACCCTGGCCAACCACCAGCGGATTTGACCCTCGAGCATCTCGCCGACGCCCTCGGTTTGTTGGCGGTGTTCCTCCCAAGACTACATCGGCGCCGTGGAGCAATCCGCGGCGCCTTTTTCTTTATCGTCAGTGCGCGGAACAACCTCACGATACATCCCGGCGCCGGTCTGCTGCGGGGCGCCTTGTCATCATCCGGGCGGCCACCTCCGGCCGGATCGGCTGGCCGGCAATGACGCGATGCGTCCGCCACTGATGGCGCGGGCAGCGCGCAACGCGATTGCGAGGCGCCGAACGGCGCGCCGGCCCAAGCCGATCGATCTGTATTCCTGGCCGACGCCGAACGGCTGGAAGATTTCGATCATGCTCGAAGAGTGCGGCTTGCCCTATGTCCTGCACCCGATCGACATTTCCAAGGGCGAGCAGTTCGCGCCGGATTTTCTCGCGATCTCGCCGAACAACCGCATTCCGGCGATTGTCGATCCGGCGGGTCCCGGCAGGCGCCCGGTCGCGGTGTTCGAGTCCGGCGCCATCCTGCAATATCTCGGCCGCAAGACCGGCAAATTCTATCCGCGCGACGAGCGCGCCCGCATCGCGGTCGACGAATGGCTGTTCTGGCAGATGGGCGGCCTTGGCCCGATGGCCGGGCAGGCCGTCCATTTCCGCCGCTACGCGCCGGAGAAACTGTATTACGCGATCGCGCGCTATACCGACGAGGTCAACCGGCTGTACGGCGTCATGAACCGGCGCCTGGCCGATCGCGAGTTTCTCGCCGGCCGCTATTCGATTGCCGACATCGCCTGCGTCGGCTGGGTGCGCCTCGCCGAGCGGCAGGGTCAGAAGCTCGAGGAGTTTCCCAACCTGCAGCGCTGGTTCGGCGCCATCCGCGCCCGGCCCGCGGTCAAGCGCGCCTTCGCCATCCGGGTCGAGGCGGCTTCCGCCGTGGACGTCAGCAACCCGAAGGTGCGCGCGGTGTTGTTCGGCCAGCGGGCGCGCTGACGCGTCCCATCTAGTTCGCCCGCGTCCAGCTCTGCGACTTGCAGATCAGCCCGCCGAGCACGCAGCCTTTGAGTTCGGCGCTGTTCGGTCCGGTCATGGTGAATGAACCGCTATAGGTCTTGCCGTCTTGGGCGTTGTAGACGTCGCCGGACCATTGATCGGGCGTGCCGCTCGGCTTCATGCCGAGCACGATTTGTACACCAAGCAGCGGCCGGCCCTGCTTGCCGGCATCGGCATTGTTCTTGTCCGTCTTCGGCCGCCCGGTATCGGGATCGTTCGGCACCTTGAGCCAGACCAGCGCGCCGCACAGCGCGTCGCCGCAATTGGTGATGCGAACCTGGCTGTCGCGTTCCGCCGTGTACCAGGTGCCGACCGGATCGGCGGCTCGCGCCGGTCCGCTCATCATCGAAACGATTGCCGACAGGCAAAGCGCGGCTGCCGCCGTGCGAAATGGTGTCATTGCAGGCCTCTGGCTCCTCTGCGTCCGCAAGCCGCGCAGGATAGTCGAGGCGGCGCAGGTTGCCTAGTTCCCTGGCTGTTCGCGTCTTGCCGGGCGAAGCCACGCCCGGTTGCTTAACGCCGCGTTGCCAAGACACGTCGTGCCGCGGCGGCGCAGTTCACCATCGATTCATCGCTTTGCTTAAACCACCGTTCAAATCTTCTGACGATTATCAGCAAATCGCCGGCGCGCTTCCGTAACAATACGGAGGGGCTTTCCGAACCGGAGTTGCGCCGGATCAAAGATGGCGGAGCGCAGTCGGGGACGACGCGCTTTTAGTTCAGATGCAAAGCAAACAGACTTGCATCGAGGCAAAGACAGGGGAGCGTACGATGGCACGGTTTGAAATTCTCGACAGCACCATGGCGCCGCTCGGCGAGGGACCCGCCGCCGGCGATATGTTGTTTGAACTCGGCATGATGTATTCGGTCGGCCGCGATGTGCCGGTCGATCTCGTCGCCGCCCACAAGTGGTTCAACCTCGCGGCGGTGAAGGGCAACATCGAGGCGATCCGGCTGCGGCGCGAGATCGCCGATCAGATGTCGGACGGCGAGATTGCGACGGCGCAGCGTGCCGCCCGCGATTGGCTGCAGGGCCACCGCACGGCGCCGGCGCCGGCCATGGCGGCCTAAGCCGCGCAGTCCGGCCGCACGTCAGTTCGGGCCCGCCGTCGTTTGATTGGAAGCCGCGGCGGGTTTGCGCACCCAGAACAGATACATGTTGGCGAACGCGTCCGGCATTGCGGTCTCGAAGGCGTGCCAGCAATCGAGATCGGTCACCGCGGCAGGATCGGGAAAGCGCGCCGCGAAGGCGCGCAGGATGACCGGCTCCGGCACGAACCCGGCGAAGCTCACGCCGTTCGCCGCCAGGAAGGATTTGATTTCCGGCAGCGTGATGCGATGCTCCTTGACGTGGAACAGCAGGTCGCGGCACTCGTTGGTCGCGAAGAAATCGCCCCACTTGGTTACCGATCTGACCAGCGGGTCGGCGCACGCGATGATGTCCTCGCGGGCGCGCCGGATATCCTGCGGCACCGGCCGATAGCCGCGCGCGGCGATCAGCGCCCGCGCGGCGACCACATTGCGCCGCGCCAGATCGCTATACAGGCCGACCTGCATGATGCCGCCGGGCCGCAACAGCGACAGCAGCACCCGCCAGCCTTGCCAAGGGTCGGCGAGATGGTGGAGCACCCCCGAGACGTCGATGAAATCGAATTTCCAGTCGCTGCCGTCCAACCGCATAATGTCGGCCTGAGCGAATTCGACATTGGCAACATTGAAACTGTCCGCCATCCGCCTGGCGTAGCTGAGGCTGGCGCGGCTGAGATCGATGGCGAGAATGCGGGCGCCGGGGGCTTGCCGCGCGAACTCGACGGTAGAAAGTCCCGTGCCGCAGCCGGCAATCAACACATCGGCGACCTGGTGGGCGGAGCGCTCGAACAGGATGGCCGGTTGCGCGGGCGGCCCGGCCTTGACCCAGCGCGGGTAGGGGCTCTCCTCGTATTGCTGGCGCACCAGGCGCGAGACCTCGTCGTCGATGCCGGTGAGGGCCGGTAGCGCCGTGGCGATCCGACGTTCTTCGCGGGGCTCCGTGATCTGCGCCACCAAGAGGGCATCGACACAGGGCGGCCATGACCGCGCCAGCAACGCGTCCGACCCCGCTATGGCGTGCAGCGGGAAATAGGCGGCCGCGGCGATCGGCCAGAGCGTCGGATAGGATTTGCCCACAGCCAGCGCCGTTTCGAGCGCAGTGCGCAGGCGCTGCGCCTCGTCCGCCTCGGCATCGGTCAGCGCAAACACGTATTCATTGACGAAGCACTGCCGGGCGAGCGCGCAATAGAAGGCCAGCAGGCTTTCGTCCGATGCGCCGTCGCCGCCCGCCGCCGTCAACATGGCGTGGCGGACGGTCGTCAGCAGCCGTTCGAGCCCGATATCGGTGATCGGATCGCATTCCAACAGGGCGCACAGCAACTGGTCGCGCGACAACGCCGTGAGCCCCGTTGCGCCGAACAGTTCGGCCGCCGAAAGCCGAGCCGGCCACGCCGCGTTGACGCGGGCGAGCGCCTCGCCGACCACGCCATTCTGCTTGATCAGGCTGAGGCTCACATTGGCAAGCTCGCGCGGCCGCGCCCAGCCTTCGGTCAGCGCGCGCAACAGCAGCTTGCGAAATTGCGCGTTGTCCGCGGCGAACTGCGCCGACCTGATGCACTGCGCGAAAAAAGCCTTGCTCTGCGCCGTCTCGCTGACGGCAAGCGCCCGAGTCGCGGTGTCGATCGCCGACTCAAGGTCGCCCGCCGCCAGGAAGGCTTTGCCCAGATCCTGGTAGGTGCCGAGCAGGCTGGCATCCAAGGCGAGCGCCTGCTCCAGGTGCGCAATGGCTTCGCCGGCGGCGCCACGCGCCAGCAACGCGGCCCCGAGCTTGGCATACGCCTCGGCATGGTTCGGATCGAGCCGCAGCGTCTGCCGGTAAGAGGCGGCCGCCTCATCCCAGCGGCCTTGCTCCGACTTGATGTTGCCGAGATTGAAATAAGCGACGGCGGCGTTCGGGCTGAGCGCGATCGCGCGCTCATAACAGGCGACCGCGTCACTCAGCCTGCCCTGCTCGCGGCGGACATTGCCGAGATTGAGGTGGGCGAGGGCATAGTTGGGGCGAATCTCGATCGCTTGTTGGAGATGCCCAGCCACGTCGTCCATGCGGTTGAGCGAACGAAACGCCAGCGCGATGTTGTAGTGATATTCGGCCACCCGGCCGTTGGCGGCGATCGCGCGCGCGATCAGATCCACGGCGCCTGCCGCGTTGCCGTGCTGCAAGGCAATCAGGCCGAGATTGTGCAGACTGTCGGCGTGGTCGGGAAACAGCGCCAGGATCTGCCGGTACTGGCGCTCGGCATCGGCCAGCGCCCCGGCTTGATGCTGTGCCACGGCGGCCGCGAACAGGCTGGCGACGGTGCCGGCGGACGTGGCCTCGGCGCCGCCGCCGAATGAAGGCAGCGCGCCGGCAAACTCCGAGCCTCGCCGTTGTTCCCGGTCCATGGCGCTTGCCGATATCTCATGGGTGCTGACCACCATCCTGCTAGCGAACCGTCCCCGGTGGGTCAATCGAGCCGGGTGTCTTCGGCGGGCCGCGCGGTCAGGATGGCGGAGAGGAAGGGATTCGAACCCTTGATACGGCTTTAGACCGTATAACGGTTTAGCAAACCGCCGCCTTCAGCCACTCGGCCACCTCTCCGGATGCCGAATACCTATGCTTCCGGCAGTTTGCCGTCAAACCGCCGAATTGAGCGAAGCCGGACTGGAGCGAGAAGGGCGGGATCGCCTTCGCGCTGACGCGGTTGTGGCGACGGGTCACTCCGTTGCGTTTTTCGCGAAAAATCCAAGGCCGAAGCGTTTGAATGCTATCTTGGATCCGCTTCCGGCCACGCATTTGCAAGAAAGCGCTTGTGGTCATGATTTTATCAAGGATCGTCGCGATGCGCGGGCGCACCAGGCCCAGTTGGACCCCTCTCATCGCGCTGGCGCTCATGCTGGCATCCACGCTGGCGGCTGGCGCGCAAACCGAATTGCTCGAACGCAACGTCAACGCCGCGCCGGGTCATGATGTGCGGGTCGGCATCTACACCGATGTTCGCGCCGATTGCAGCTTGGGCCCGCTGCCGACGATTCGGCTCGCCGTGGCGCCCGCGCATGGCAGCGTAACCGTCAAGCGCGGCACGCTGAAGGCTACGAATTTCAAGCAATGCCTCGCCCTCGAAGCGCCGGCTTTTGTCGCGTTTTATCGCGCTGCCGCGGAATTTTCCGGCTCCGATATATTCGAACTGGACATCAGCACGCCGAACGGTCGCCGGCAGCGCGAACGCATCCGCGTCACGGTGACGAAGTCGCCCGTGGCGGGCGAGGGGATCTGACCATCTCCTCGAGGGTCGCTTGGTCGGTGCAGTGCTGAGAATCGCCCGCTTGCCGCTTGGGGTGGTTGCGCGGGATTTTACGCGAACAAACAAAAACCCGCGAAGCAACGAAGCGCGCAAAGCCACGAGATTGCCGCCCGTTAAGCGTCGCATCGAACGCCGCTGAGTTGCGGCGGCGGCGGGGTGCATTTGGTGTCGCGCGGGCTTCATCGGCGCTGCTTACGGTCCTCCAGGACCGTCGCGGTCGGCGGGACGGCCCGCTTATGCGGCGTTTCTCGCATCGTTGGGCCGGCCCGCAATCGGCGCTGCGGTCGTGCTATAAGCCACTGTTTGCTCATGACAATTGTAAATTGTTCGCAATCGCCTCGATGGCGCGTGCGCTTACGGCGTGACCCCGCGTTGCGTGTTTTTTGCGCAACACCTTGCCGAAAACAGCAAAACCGACCTGTGACTCAGGTGGTTCTCGATTGCGTGACGGAACTCATCGGTTAATGTGACGGTGCGACGGAGGGGGGAACCCCACAGTCGAGCCGCCCGGGATTTTCAAGCTGAAAAGATCGGTCGGAACTGGGGACTGAAGGGGACCTTCCAGGGGGTGAGATCACCCGGCGGAGACGGAACCCTCCCACGGCAAACAACTGGAGGTTCAAAATGAAGATGGTGAAAAGCCTCCTCCTCGGCTCCGCGGCCGGTTTGGTTGCGGTTACTGCGGGGCAGGCAGCTGATCTTCCCGTCAAGGCCAAGCCGGTCGAGTACGTGAAGATTTGCAGCCTCTACGGGGCGGGGTTCTATTATATGCCTGGTACAGACCTTTGCATAAAGGTCGGTGGCTGGGTGCGCGCTGAGGCCGTTGGCGGCTCAATCAACGGCAGCATGACCTGGGGTGGGTTCAACGGCAACGCCAATAACCGCACTACCAGCAACTTCGTCTTCCGGGCCCGCGGTTACATCACTGCGGACGTCCGGAACCAGACCGAATACGGCACGGTCCGCGGTTACCTCGCGGTCGGCGTCAACACCAATGACACCGGCCTGCAAGTGGCAGGCTTGGCGTTCAGCTCGAACCGCGCCTTCGTGCAATGGGCCGGGATGACCGCTGGTCTCACGCAGTCGTTCTATGACTTCTACAGCGTGCCGGCCATGCAGTACCGCGGCGGCTATCTGCCGTCATCGGATACTGGCGATCCGGGCTGGATGGTGTGGGCCTATACGGCGCAACTCGGCTCCGGCTTCTCGGCCACGATCTCGGCCGAAGCTCGCCGCACCGAGCAGATCATCAACCAGAACGCCCTTCTGACTTCCGGCGGCGGCACCATCGTACCGGGCTCGTTTTTCCCGGCGGTCGCCCTGGCCGGCACCGGCTCGGTATTGCCGGGTAACGGCGCCTACGGCGGCATGCAGATGCCGGATATCGTCGGCAACCTGCGTGTCGACCAAGCCTGGGGCGGCGCGCAGATCATGGGCGTGCTCCACGAAGACAATCCGACCTACTACACCCCGGTCAACACGGCCGGCACGGCGATCGTGGCTCCTCTCAACGGCACCCCCGGCAACCGGTGGGGCTGGGCGGCAGGCGCCGGCATCAAGATCAATCTCCCGAGCATCTCGAAGGGAGACTGGTTCCAGGCTCAGTTCAACGCGACCCAGGGTGCGCTGCGTTACCTGTTCTTCACGCAGAACAGCAACTGGGGCAAGGTTGACGGCGCCCATGAAGCTTACGGCGTGATGAGTGACTGCGTGTACGGTGGCACCATTGCTGCCGCGAACTCGACCAGCTGTCACTTGACCACGGCGTATGGCTTCAACGCCGGTTACGAGCACTTCTGGGTTCCGAATCTCCACACGACCCTGTACGGCGCTTGGTATGCCGTGAAGTACGACACGTCCTCCAACAATATGCTGTGCGAGATCGCTGGCTTCGGTAACGGTCTCGGCGGTGCGGCTGCTGTTGCCATCCCCGGATGCAACAACAACTGGTCGACCTGGGGTATCGGTTCTCGCACCCAGTGGGACGTGACCAAGACCTTCTACCTCGGCGTGGAAGTCCTGTACTCCGATCTGCATAGCGCCACGACGGGAACTCCGTTCCTGACGCCCGTCGTCGCCGGTGGCAATAGCTACGCCTTCGGTGGAGCGTCGCAGACCGAGGCGGACGCCCACAACTGGATGGTCAGCGTTCGCGCCCATCGCGACTTCCTGCCCTGATCGCCTGATCAAGGTATGAATTCGGCAATCCCCGGCGGTTCTCCGCCGGGGGTTTTTTATGTGGGCGTCGCCCGTTGAGAGCCGCCGCGCCGAAACCCCTAAGGCAATGAATGGAGCATCGCGGCCGTTCTGGCCGGCCCGAGCAGGGCGCGATATGCTTGCGCGGAGCGATGCATAAGACCTCGGCCGGCGCCTTGCGAAGGAGGTGCGCGCGTGAACGAAATCAACCAGATGACGCTGACGTTTCGATGTCCGGCCGAACTCGAAAGCGTTCTGCCGCGACCGATTCCCGCGACGCGTGGCCTGCCCGACTGGTTCAAGACCATGCCGGCGAAGGCCTACAATCCAACAATAGGCGATGAGACTCAGACCCTCAAGCGATGCCCGCCTTTCATCGACGCCATGACGTACGGATATCTCATTCCGCTGGCCACGGATCTTGAAGTCCGTGACGGCGAGTTCGGCTGGAACTTCGTCCCCGAGGGGTTTGCCAGCGAGTATTCGCACTCGCCAATCGGCTTTCACGATCCAAGCCAGATCGCCGGCGCGCCATTTTCCGACGACGATCGCTTCATCATCAAATTCAACCCGTTCTGGACCATCGAGGCGCCGCCTGGCTACTCGCTTTTGTTCACCCATCCGGTCAATCGCACCGATCTGCCGTTCACCACGCTCACCGGCCTTGTCGATTGCGATAGCTTCCACCATAGCCCGGTGAACTTCCCGGCGCGCTGGCACGATATGGGTTTCAACGGCGTGCTGCCGAAGGGAACACCGGTGGCGCAGTGCCTGCCCGTAAAGCGCGAGGTTTGGGTCGATCGCTTCGAAGTGCTCTCGAGCGAGGCCGCCGACCGCATGACGCAAACGCGGATCGCGATTGGGCGCGAAATCGGGATTTACCGCCGCCAATTTCGGGCACCGAAACGTTAGCTCGTGATCCGGAAAAAGCCTGCCCTCGGACTTGACCCGGGGGTGGAAACCGGCTTTCCGAAAAGATCATGCTCAATCAAAATGCTAGCGCCGCGCCCGCAGGAATTGCGCTGCCGCGCTTGGTCTGATCCAAAATCGACCGCGACCCGACGCCACCAGCGAGGTGAGCGCCCCGCCATAGCTTTTCGGATCGCCCTGCGCGGCGGTGCGGAAGCACGCGTAGCCGGCATCAAGCTGGCCGAGTTCGAGCAGACAGTGCCCAAGATGCAGCCACGCGCTCTGATCGCCCGGCATGGTGACGAGATAGCGGCGAAAGTAGTCGGCCGCGGGCTCGTTCTCGCCAAGATCGCGATGCGCTTTGGCCATGCCGAACAATGCGTCGGCAGAGCCCGGGACAATATCGAGTGCCCGCGCCAAGGCGACCTTGGCGGCAGCATAATTCCTGCGCTGCAGGAAGACGTAGCCAAGTTGAATGGACAGGTCCGGCATCAGCGGCGCGATTTCAAGTCCGCGGGTTAGTGCCTCGATGGCCTCGTCATGGCTTTCCATGGCAAACAGCAGATTGCCGAGTTCGCGAAACGCCGCCGGATAGGGCGGCCGCTGCTTGGTCGCGTGCTTGAGCCGCCGCAATGCGTCCTCGCGGCGGCCGACTTGGCGCAGCGCGACCGCAAGCTGAGTATCGATCTCGGGATCGTGACGGCCGCGCGCTGCGGCTTCGAGCGGGGCGATGGCCTGCTCGGCGCGGCCCTGGATCAGCAGCGCGCAGCCGAAAATGTGCAGCGCCTGGGGTTGCCGCGGATCGGCCTTGAGCACTTCGCCGGCAATCCGTTCCGCGTCCTGCGCACGCTGGCCGTTCAAGGCGAACAACGCCTGTTGCAACAGCGCGTCGTTACGGCTTGCGGCGCCGGCGGGCGGCCTCGCCTGGTCGGTCCGACTAGCCATTCAGGTTTTTCCGCCCGCGCCGTCGCAGGCAGCGACGAATGCGACAATGCGCCCGATGAGGTCGTCCCCCTCCAGCATCGGGACGTGACCCTGGTCGGCGACCTCGATCGATTGCATGCCGGGATGCCGCGCCGCCATGGCCGCCACGGTGGCCGGCGAGAGAATGTCGGAATTCGCGCCGCGAATGACCAGGATCGGCACGCGGCTCAGCGCATCGAACTCGTTCCACAACGGCGGCAACGGCCGCTCGATGTCGAGATCGGACAGCGTGCGGCCGAGCCGGACGTCGTAGGTCGGCTTGAGTTCGTCACGCTCGGTCCGCCAGGTGCGGTGCGCGGCGGCCAGCCATTGTTCGGGCGTGAGGTTGGGAAACTGCGGCGCGAACAACCGCCGCAGGATTTCACCGCCTTCGTCGAAGCTGCGCGGCTGCGGCAGCTTGCCGACATAGCTCTTGATGCGCGCCAGGCCCTTCGGCTCGATCATCGGGCCGATGTCGTGCAGCACGACGCCGCCGATGGCGGTCGGATGCGCTACGCCAAGCAGCATGGCGAGAATCCCGCCGCGCGAACTGCCGATGAAAACGGCGCGGCCGATGCCGAGTGCGGTCAGCACCGTGACGACGTCGGCAAGCTCGACCGCGAGATTATAGTTTTCCGGATTGCTGTCGTATTCGGATTGACCGCGGCCGCGCGAATCGATGGCAACAACGCGCCGGTTGCGCTGCGCGTGGGCGGCCAGCGCCGGCGCCAGCACGTCGAAGTCGGCGACGGTTCGCGCCAGGCCCGGCAGACAGACTGCGGGCAGGGCCGCCGCGGTGCGCGAACCGTATTCGCGCACATGCAACCGCAGTCCATCCTGGGCGGTGACGAAGCCGCTCTTGCCGCTGTCGCTCACGCCGCGATCAGACATGATCGAACCGCTCCACGAAATCTGCACCGGTGCCGGCAATCCGGCGCCGGCCAATCTAATGGCCTGGCATTGGGCGTGCAATGCGCCGGCGGATCCTTCGCGCGGCGAAAATCTGTACCAAATTCAGTCTGTTGCCGGCGGCGCCGGCGCGCCCCGCTTGACTCGAACGCCGTTATTGCTTGGCTAGCGCGGTCATGGCCGTTTCCACCACCTCCGATCTGCTGCAGGAAGCGCTGGCGTTGCATCGGCGCGGTGCGGTCGCCGACGCCGCTTTGCGCTATGCCGAGGTGCTGCGCGCCGATCCGGCCAATGCCGACGCCCATTATTATCTGGCGATGATTGCCTGCCAGAACGGCCGCTTCGACGAAGGCGCCGCGCACGCCCGCAAATCGTTGGCCGGCGATCCGCGCCACGCCCGCGCCCATGTCCTGCTGGGGCGCTCACTGGGTGCGCTCGGCCGGCAGCAAGAGGCGCTGGCGAGTTTCGAGCGCGCCATCGAGATCGCGCCGGACCTTGCCCAGGCGCATGGCAATCGTGCCGACCTGCTGAGCGAACTCGGCCGCAACGACGAGGCGATCGTCAGCTATGACCGCGCCGTGGCGCTGGCGCCGGATTCCACCGAGGACTGGTTCAATCGCGGCGCGGCGCTCGCCGCCGTCGGCCGCCATGACGAAGCGGTCGCCAGCTTCGATCGGGCCATTGCCGGCAAGCCTGACTTCGCGCAAGCGCATTTGTCGCGCGCCGGATCGCTCGCCGCGCTGGGCCGCCATGGCGACGCGCTGGAAGCCGTCGCCAGGGTCTTGGCGATCGCACCAAAACTCGCCGAAGCCTGGCTCGGCCGCGGCAATATCTTGAACGCGCTCAAGCGCTACGATGAGGCATTGGCTGCGTTCGAGCAGGCACTGGCGCTCAAGCCGGATCTTGCCGAAGCCTGGCTTGGCCGCGGCCGCGCGGCTTTGGCGGCCGGACGGCCCGGGTTGGCGGTCGATGCGGCGAGCCAGGCGCTGGCGCTCGGCGCAACCGCCAAGACCAAGGCATTCTTCGTTTACTGCGTCCGCTTTGCGCCTGTCACGGCCGACGACGACGGGCGGCTCCGCGGCTTGTTGTTGCGCGCCCTCACCGAGGGCTGGGCGCAGCCGCGCGAGGTTGCCCAGGCGTGCGTCAACCTTATCAAGCTCGACGGCGCCGTGACCGCGGCCATCGCGCGTGCCAACGCGGCATGGCCGGCGCGCGCCCTCGCTGCCGAGTTGCCGGGCTCGTCGACACGCGCCGCGCTGGCGCGGAACGAACTGCTCTGTTGTTTGCTGGAGGTTGCGCCGGTCACCGACGTCGGCCTTGAACGCGTGTTGGCCAATGTGCGTTTCGCCATGCTGGCGGCTGGCGTCCAAGCCGGCGATGAAGTCGGCAACGAAGCCGGCGATGAAAGCGTGCTGCGGTTCTATGGCGCGGTCGCCCGCCAATGCTTCGTCAATGAGTATGTGGTCTCGACCACGGCAACCGAGGCAGCGCAGGCCGCGCAGGCGCGGCAAGCGCTCGAAGCGCTCTTGGCGGCTGGAGATCCGTGCCCCGCGCTTTTGCCGGTTATCGTCGGCGCGTATTTTCCGCTTTGCGGTCTGGCGAAGGCCGAGGCTCTGCTGGAGCGCGCCTGGCCGCAATCGGTCGAGGCGGTGATTGCCCAGCAGGTCAGGGAGCCGGCGCAGGAGCGGCGCCTCGCCGCGGCCATTCCCGTCCTCACCGGCATCGACGGCGAAGTGTCGCGCCTCGTCCGTCAGCAATACGAAGAAAATCCTTATCCGCGCTGGGTCAGGCCGGGCCCGCCGGAGTTGCCCGCCGCGCTCATGGACCGCCGGCCGGATGACATACGCGACGTGCTGTTTGCCGGCTGTGGCACAGGACCCTTCACCGTCGCATTCGCCCGGCAAGCGCCGCAGGCGCGCATTCTCGCCATCGATCTCAGCCTCGCCAGCCTCGGCTATGCCAGGCGCATGGCCGAGAGCCTGGGTCTCGCCAATATCGAATTCGCCCAAGCCGACATCACCCGGTTGGCATCGCTCGGGCGAGCGTTCGATTTCATCGACGCGTCCGGCGTCCTGCACCATCTCGCCGATCCCTGGGCCGGCTGGCGCGTGTTGCTGGCACTGCTGCGTCCGGGCGGCACGATGCAATTAGGCCTTTATAGTGAGCTGGGGCGGCGCAACGTCGTCGCGGCGCGAGCGCTGATTGCCGAACGCGGCTATCGATCGACTGCCGACGATATTCGGCGCTGTCGCGAAGAGATCATGGCGGCCGACGCTGCGCCTTTACTGAAATCGGTGACGCTGTGGCCCGACTTCTTCACCATGAGCGAGTGCCGCGACCTGCTGTTTCACGTGCAGGAGCATCGCATGACGTTGCCGCAGATCAAATCCTTCCTGGCGTCGAGCGGCGTGCAGTTTGCCGGCTTTCAGCTCGACGCCGCGCACCTGCAGAGGTTTGGCGCGCGTTTTCCCGACCGCGCGGCGTTGACCGATCTCGATTGCTGGCAGGCCTTCGAAACCCTGGCGCCGGAAACCTTCGCCGGCATGTACCAATTTTCGGTTCGCAAACCGGCTTAGGGACGAGAACGCCGGGCCCGGCTCAACTGCCGCGGCGCAGGTCGGCATCGATCGACAGTTTGGTATTGTTGTTGAGGCGGGCCCGGTACACCTGCATGTTCTCCAGCACGCGCTGCACGTAATTGCGCGTCTCCGCGATCGGGATGCGCTCGATCCAGTCGATCGGATCGATTTTCGGGTCGCGCGGATCGCCGAATTGGTCGATCCACTGCTGGGCCCGGCCGCGGCCGGCATTGTACGCGACGAAGGCCAGGATATAGGAGCCGCGATAGCTGTTCATGTCGTTGCCCAGCTCGGCGCTGCCAAGCTGGGCGTTGTAGGCGACGTCGTTCATCAGGCGGCGCTGATCGAACGCGACGTTGAACCGTTTCGCGGTATCGCGGCCGGCGGCCGGCGTGACCTGCATCAGGCCGAGCGCATTGGCGCTGGAAACGACCCGCGGGTTGAAGGCGCTCTCCTGGCGCACGATCGAAAACACCACGCAGCGTTCGACTTCCGGCCCGATCTGCTGGAAGTTCGGCACGCCGAAATCGGGAAACGCATATTGCTCGAATGGAAAGCCGCGGCCGAGAGCGGCCTTGCCGATCAGCAGGGTGGCGCGGGCGTCGTCATGGTGTGCGGCGATCTCGGCAAGCGCCGCCAGCGCGCCGGCGTCGTTGGCCTTGTCGCCGATATCGGCCGCCATGACGGCGACCGTGTCGCGCTCGTCGATGGCGTACAGGATCTCGAAGGCGCGGGCGATTTCGAGGGCGTGCAGCTCCGCCGCCGGCGGCGGCAGCGTACGCAGCGCGACTTCATCGAGACCGAGCCGTCCGCGCGCCAGTTGACCGTAATAGGCGGTCGAGTAGCGCGCCGCAGCTTCGTAATAGCCGCGGGCGTCCTGCTCGTGGCCCGCCGCCTCGGCGGCGCGGCCTTGCCAATAGAACGAGCGGGCGAGCGTGATGGGATTGGACACGCCTTCGGCGATTCGTGCGAAATGCGCGGCTGCCACCGCCGGTTCGTGCAGGAACCGCAGCGCGATCCAACCGGAGGTGAACTGCTGCTCGGCGCGGTAGTTCTCGTTGGTCGGCACGGCGGCGCCGCTGGCGACCTCGTAGGCCATCTTGTCATCGCCGAGGTCGAGCAGCTTGCGCGCGACGAGGCGCCGCTCGACCCACCATGGATCGACATCGTGCAGCACGGTGGCATCGCGCGGCGCGGCGATCATCACGCGGCCGGCCTCGTCGACCTTGTCGGCGTGACGCAGCCATTGAATGCGGCTGAACATGTAGCCGGCATCGTGCTGAGCTTCAGCCGGCACGGCCTCGAGCAGCGCCTTGGCGCTGCCGGATTTGTTGATCACCGCGTCGCGTGCCTTGGCGATGGCAAGCTGTACGGCGTCGAGGTGATGCGCGGCGCGCAATGCTGCGTCATCGTCCTCGGCGTAAAGCCGCGCGTCCATCCGCGCCTTGTCGTCGTCGGGCGTGATCAGGCCGGCGAACATCTGGCGCGCCTGCGCTTCGAGATCCGCCGAAAAGCCGTCATCGCGCCAGGCCTGGCTGACAAGCTGGTGCGCGCCGCCCGCATCGCCCTTGGCGAGCAAGGCCTGGGCCAGCGCGAATCGGCCCTTGGGGCTGTGCGGCGGTTCGCTGCGGAAGAAGCCGACGACGGTCGCCGCATCGAGCTGTTCCTGCCACAGCGCCGCCTCGGCGCGGCGCCGCAACGCCACCATGCTCGGCCAACTCGGATTGGCGGCGATGAACGCGGCGTAGCGGGAGAAATTGGCGTCGTTGTCGTCGCTGCGCAGGATCACCCATTCGACCAGCTTGCGCGCCAGCGGATCGGAAATCGTACCTTCGATGTTGGTCGCTTCGTCGGTTCGGCCGCCGCGCATGAGCGTGACGGCCTGCTTGACCGCGGCAAGATCCAACGGCGAGGTCATCGCGCTTGCCGCCATCGCCAACGGCGCCGTCGGGCGCAAGGCCGGAGCGGGCGCGACGACGACCGGCGACCCATGCGGCGTCGCGCCGGGTCCGGAGATCGTACCGGTCGGACCGTGCGCTGCGGCCGGCACAAGCGATTTCGGCGCTGTGGCGGCGGTGGCGGCCTTGTGCGGCGCGGCCTTGGCGGCGTGGTCGGTTACCGCCTTGGGCCGGGACCGCGGCATTGGCGGATCCGACTGGGAGGCGGCATAAACCGGTGCCGCCGCCCACAACAGGGCGGCCATGAGGATCATGAAGCGGAAAACGTTCACCAGCCCGACCCTTCCTGCATGGGACCGGCCGCCAGCGGTCCCCGAGAACCTCTTCGGCTGGTATGATTGACGAATCCTAAACTCTTGGAAACTAGCGCCACAATGCCCGAATTTCGCGGCAAAACCACGGCATGGTCCGCCTAAGGCCTTTCCGGGCCTGCCGTGAGTCGGTATTTATGCATCCAGGCTGGGCTCGCTGCCGCGGCGTGCCGCCTGCCGAAAGACCGTGCCGAGGGTCATGTCATGACTGCCAAGACAAACTTCCGAGGCTCTTTTACCGCGCTCATTACCCCGTTCAAGAACGGCTCGGTTGACGAGAAAGCATTCCGGAACCTGGTCGACTGGCAGATTGCCGAGGGCACCAACGGGCTGGTTCCGGTCGGCACCACCGGCGAAAGCCCGACGCTTTCCCACGACGAGCACAAGGATGTCGTGGAATGGTGCGTCGATCAGGCGCACGGCCGCGTTCCGGTGGTGGCCGGCGCCGGCTCGAATTCCACCAAGGAGGCGATCGACCTGGCGCGGCATGCCGAGAAGGCCGGTGCCGATGGCGTGCTGGTGGTGACGCCATATTACAACAAGCCGACCCAGGAGGGCCTGTACCAGCACTACAAGGCGATCAACGACGCCATCGGCATTCCCATCCTCATCTACAATATCCCGGGGCGTTCGGTGATCGACATGGCGGTCGATACCATGCAGCGCCTGTACGAGCTCAAAAACATCGCCGGCGTCAAGGACGCGACCGCGAACATGAGCCGCGTGTCGGCGCAGCGCGCCGCGCTCGGCGAGGATTTCAACCAGCTGTCCGGCGAAGATATCACCGCGCTCGGCTTCATGGCCCACGGCGGCCACGGCTGTATCTCGGTGACGTCGAACGTGGCGCCGCGGTTGTGCGCCGAATTTCAGGCGGCTTGCCTGAAAGGCGATTTTGCCGCGGCCTTGAAGCTGCAGGACAAGCTCGCGCCGCTGCACGTCAATTTGTTCGTCGAGACAAGCCCGGCGCCGGTCAAATATGCGCTTGCGCTCCTCGGCAAGTGCGAAAACAGGCTGCGTCTGCCGATGGTGCCGGCGACCGAAAAGGCCCAGGTCGCGGTCCGTGAAGCCATGGTGCACGCCGGGCTGATCAACTGACGCAGCCGGCCCTCGGGATTGGTTTTCGCAGTGCTTTCGCCGTGACAGAATTCTTTCGTCGGCACGGAGGCGCCTATGCTTGAAGAATTCAAGAAGTTTGCGATGCGCGGCAATGTCGTCGATCTCGCGGTCGGCGTCATCATCGGCGCGGCGTTCGGCGCGATCGTCACGTCGCTGGTGGGCGACGTCATCATGCCGATCATCGGTTCGGTCACCGGCGGTCTTGATTTCTCGAACTATTTCCTTCCGCTGTCGTCCAAAGTCACCGCGACGGCGCTTGCCGATGCAAAAAAGCAAGGCGCGGTGCTGGCTTGGGGCAATTTCCTCACGCTGGTCATCAACTTCGTGATCATCGCCTGGGTGCTGTTCCTGTGCATCAAAGGCATCAACCGGCTGAAGGCGGAGCCGCCGCCGGCGCCGGCCGCGCCGTCCAAGGAAGTGGAGTTGCTGACCGAGATCCGCGACTTGCTCAAGAGCCGTTGAGCGCAAAGGCTACGGCAAGCAAAGCTACGGCAAGCAAAGCTACGGCAAGAACAAGACTGCGGCCGGCAAGACTGCCGCCAGCAAGATTGCGGCAAGGACAGCGAAGATGGCGGCCAAGGCTGAACGGAAGCTTCGCGTTGTCGCCGACAACCGCAAGGCGCGCTTCAATTACTTCATCGACGAGACCATGGAGGCCGGCGTCGCGCTCACCGGCACGGAGGTGAAATCGCTGCGGCAGGGCAAGGCGACTATCGCCGAATCCTACGCCGACGCCCGCGGCGGCGAGATCTGGCTGATCAATTCCAACATCCCGGAATATCTGCAGGCCAACCGCTTCAATCACGCGCCGAAGCGGCCGCGCAAGCTCCTGCTGCACCGGCGCCAGATCAACAAGCTGATCGGCGCGGTGGAGCGCGAAGGCATGACGCTGGTTCCGCTCAAGCTCTATTTCAACGAGAAGGGCAGGGCCAAGATCGAGCTGGCGCTGGCCAAGGGCAAAAAGCTGTACGACAAGCGCGACACCGAGAAGCAGCGCTCGTGGGACCGCGAGCGCAGCCGGCTGTTGCGGCAGAAGGGGTGACGCGATGGTGCCGACCCGGCTCGATCACTGCGTCATCCATGTCACGGACTGGCAACGCTCCAACGCGTTCTACACCACGGTGTTGGGCGCCGAACTGATCGCGCGGCCGGTGGGCTATGCCTACCGTTTCGGCGACAAGCAGCTCAACGTGCACGGGCCGGGCGTCACACCCGCCGAGGTGGCGCGGTTGCCGGTCGCGCCCGGCAACAGCGATCTGTGCTTCGAGTGGGCGGGGCCGATCGGCGAAGCGGTCGCCCATCTGCAGCGCTGCGGCATTCGCATCGAGAGCGGGCCGATGCAGCGGTTCGGCGCCAAGGGCGCCGGCACCAGCGTCTACTTCCGCGATCCCGACGGCTCGCTGATGGAATTCATGTCGTATAGCCCGTGAGCCGAACCACGACAATCAGCTTCCGACCAGACATGCGTTATAAAACAAGACATGCGTCATAAAAACAGGAGGACCGGATGGCCGAAGCGCCCGGCACCCACGACCCAAGCTTTCTTCCGCCTGATATTCCGGTGCCGCAGGACGACGGCAGGGCGCAGCATCTGACCGGCTCGAGGCTGCCCAACGTCGCGCTGCCGGCGACCAGCGGGCCGCCGGTCAACCTGTCCAAGCTCAAGGGCCGCACCGTGGTCTATGTCTACCCGCGCACCGGCGTACCCGGCGTCGATCCGCCGCCGGGCTGGGATCAAATCCCCGGCGCGCGCGGCTGCACGCCGCAATCCTGCAGCTTTCGCGACCATTTCGCCGCGCTCAAGGCGCTCGGCGTCGCCAACGTGTTCGGCCTGTCGACCCAGGACACCGCCTACCAGCGCGAGGCGGCGGAGCGCTTGCACCTGCCGTTTCCGATACTGTCCGATGCCGAATTGAATTTTGCCCCGGCCTTGCATCTGCCGATGTTCATGACGGCCGGCATGACGCTGCTGGCGCGCATGGCGCTGGTGATCGAGGACGGCATCATCGTCAAAGTATTCTATCCGGTGTTCCCGCCGGACCAGAACGCCGCGGACGTGATCGCCTGGTTGCGCGGCCGCAGCTGAGGCCGTTGCGGACGCGCATCCGCAAAAATCATTCTGCGCCGTCGAGATATTTGCGGAGCTCGGCAAACACGTCGCGAAACATCTGCGGCGTGAGCACGCCGGTATTGGTGTTGTATCGGGAGCAGTGATAGCTGTCGAACAGCCTGATGGCGCCGATCGGATGCGCGCGGCCGTGGCCGAAGGGGTGGAGCGACCGCCGCACGTCCTGCGCCACAAGCGATGTCTCGTGCGCCACGCGGCCGAGCGCCAGCACGGCGGCGAGCCGCGGCATTTCCGCAATCGTCGCAACCAGGAATTCGCGGCAGGTGGCGATCTCTCGCGGTGTCGGCTTGTTCTCCGGCGGCACGCAGCGCACCGCATTGGTGATGCGGCAATCGATCAGTTCCAGGCCATCGTCGGGGCGCGCCTGATAGTCGCCGCGGGCGAAACCGTACGCGCGCAGCGTCGCGTAGAGCAGGTCGCCGGCATAGTCGCCGGTGAACGGCCGCCCGGTGCGGTTGGCGCCGCGCAGTCCCGGCGCCAGGCCGACGATCAGGAGCCGCGCCTCGCGCGGCCCGAACGACTCGACCGGGGCATTGAACCATTCCGGCGCGCGCCCCCGCCACTCGTCGCGGAAGGCGACCAGACGGGGACAGCGCGGACAGTCGCGGCCGGGCGTGCTGTTCGAGCTTGCCATGCCAGCCGCCGCCCTTCCAGCAGCCCCCGTTCCAGCAGGGTTCATCGCCGCAAGCTCGGGCGATCAATCGTCTTCGAATTCGTCGTCGGCTTCGACGTCGACGCGGGGGACGGCGGCGCTGCGCTGCAGGAACTGCGGGGTGTGACGCGGCTCGCGTCCGCCTTCGCGCGGCTCCCGGGGCTCGCGCATCGGCCGCTCCGTCGGATCGCGGCCGATCTTGGGCTGCAGTTCGAGAATGTCGACGAACTGGTCGGCCTGGCGGCGCAGCTCGTCGGCGACCATCGGCGGCTGCGTCGAGATGGTCGACACCACGATCACCCGCACGCCGCGGCGTTGCACGGCCTCGACCAGCGAGCGGAAATCGCCGTCGCCGGAGAACAGCACCATCTGGTCGATATGCGGGGCGATTTCCATGGCATCGACCGCGAGCTCGATGTCCATGTTGCCCTTGACCTTGCGCCGGCCGGTCTGGTCGACGAATTCCTTGGTCGCCTTGGTGACCACCGTATAGCCGTTGTAGTCGAGCCAATCGATCAGCGGCCGGATCGAGGAATACTCGCTGTCCTCGATCACCGCCGTGTAATAGAACGCGCGGACCAGATAGCCGCGCGACTGGAACTCGCGCAGCAGGCGCTTGTAGTCGATGTCGAAGCCGAGCGATTTCGCCGTGGCGTAGAGGTTCGCGCCATCAATAAAGAGCGCAATTTTCTCGATCTGTGCCGACATGGTGTCTCTCGTGACTGTCTTGCGTGAATGAAACCGGAGCGGCCGCAATAAGTTCGACGTTTCCGGCGTTGTCTAAAACAAGTTTGGCGCCAGTGAGGAGCCTTCGACGGCGAAGCACTCCCGCGCGATGCAATCTTGCTGGCGCACAGATGCGCGAGCACCGGAGCGGGGGCACTGCGGCACGCCGTCGCGGCAACGCCAGCAATATGAGTCGGAGCGCCGCGACCTCGTTCCTCGGATTTTTGGGTAACAGACCGCCGCACGGCCGCCAAGTTAAAAAACACCCCGGTGGAAATTCGGACTTGAACTTGTCCCTTGGGGACTGTACGTAAACGCCACATTTATAAGCAACATCCCGTGGCAGGGAACTGCCCGACTGCGCCCAGGAGCGCTGCCCATGGCCCGCGTCACCGTTGAAGACTGCATCGACAAAGTTGAGAACCGCTTCGATCTCGTCCTGCTGGCGAGCCATCGCGCGCGGACGATCTCGTCCGGCTCCCAGATCACCGTCGAACGGGACAACGACAAGAACCCGGTCGTGGCATTGCGCGAGATCGCCGAAGAGGCCGTCTCGCCCGAGGACCTCAAGGAGGAACTCGTCCATTCGCTGCAGAAATATGTCGAGGTCGACGAGCCCGAGCCCGAGGCGGTGCCGCTGATCGGCGCTCCCGGCACCGGGGTCGACGCCGACGACACCGACGTCACCACCGACCGCATGACCGAGGAAGAACTGCTCAAGGGCTTGGAGGGGCTTACGCCACCCGAGAGCCAGCCCGAGCCCGATACGGGCGACGAGGAAGACTAACGCTCCGGCATTTCCGCCGCGTCGGCACGATTTCTTAACCACGGTATTGGCCTTCGGGCGGAGCGTTCAGGCTTCGCCCGCTGCGCCGCTGTGCACAACCGGGATTTCGTGCGACGGGTGGCGTCGGCCTAGCTCCATGATATCTTTATGATCATTGTTCGCGGTCCCGTAGCCGGGGATCGCCTGAAGGGGCGTCATGGCGCGCTCGCCGATCGATCTGCCGCGCATGCAGAACCAGCCCCGGTCGCGGGTGCCCGGGGCGGTTGTGGCGCGCGCCCCCAATCTGGTGCCGAAGGTCGGCGAGGGCGCTGCGCCAAAACCGCGCAAGCCGCGGATGATGCGGCAGTACGAACTGATTGATCGGGTCAAGCAGTACAATCCGGCGACCGACGAGGACCTGCTCAACCGCGCCTATGTGTACGCCATGCGGGCGCATGGCGAGCAGAAGCGGGAGTCCGGCGATCCCTATTTCTCGCACCCCTTGGAAGTCGCCGCGATCCTCACCGATCTCAAGCTGGACGACGCCACCATTGCGGCGGCGCTGCTGCACGACACGATCGAGGATACGGATGCGACCCGCGCCGAGATCGACCGCATATTCGGCCATGATATCGGGCGCTTGGTCGAGGGTCTTACCAAACTGAAGAAGCTCGATCTGGTCTCCAAGGAAGCCAAGCAGGCCGAGAACCTGCGCAAGCTCCTGCTGGCCATCGCCGACGACGTGCGGGTGTTGCTGATCAAGCTCGCCGACCGGCTGCACAACATGCGCACGCTCGCCTACAAACCGCCGGAGGCGCGCCGCCGGACCGCGGAAGAGACCCTCGACATCTATGCTCCGCTGGCCGGCCGCATGGGCATGCACGAGATGCGCGAGGAGCTCGAGGATTTATCGTTCAGCGAGCTCAATCCGGACGCCCACAAGGTCATCACCGAACGGCTCGAAGCGCTGGCGGCGCGGTCGAGCGGCTGGATCAGCCAGATCGAGCAGCAGCTGGCAAAGAAATTGGGGGACCGCGGCATCGCCGCCGAGGTCATCGGCCGGCGCAAACGGGCCTATTCGATCTGGCGCAAAATGGAGCGCAAGGCCGTCGGCTTCGAGCAGTTGTCCGATATTTTCGGCTTTCGCGTCGTCGTCGCCAATGCGGCCGAGTGCTACCAGGCGCTCGGCATCGTCCATACCAGCTGGCCGGTCGTGCCGGGCCGCTTCAAGGACTACATATCGACGCCGAAGCAGAACGATTACCGCTCCATCCATACCACGGTGATCGGTCCGGGCAAGCAGCGCGTCGAGCTGCAAATTCGCACCCGCGACATGCAGGAGATCGCCGAATACGGCATCGCCGCCCACGCGCTCTACAAGGACGGGGTCGGCTCGCCGACCGAGATGCTGTCGCGCGAATTCGAACGCCTATGGGTGGCTGCGCCGCACCATCGAGCTGCTGGCCGAAGGCTCCAATCCGGAAGAATTCCTCGAGCATACCAAGCTCGAATTGTTCCACGACCAGGTGTTCTGCTTCACCCCGAAAGGCAAGCTGATCGCGCTGCCGCGCGGCGCTACGCCGATCGATTTCGCCTATGCGGTGCACACCGACGTCGGCAACATGGCGATCGGCGCCAAGATCAACGGCAAGATCGGGCCGCTGAGCTCGCCCCTGCAAAACGGCGACGAGGTGCAGATCCTGACGTCGAAGGCGCAGACCGCGCCGCCGGCGGCCTGGGAATTGATCGTGGTGACCGGCAAGGCCCGGGCCGCCATCCGCCGGGCCACGCGCGAAGCGGTCCGCAGCCAATATTCGGCGTTCGGCCGCCGTATCGTCGAGCGGCTCTGCGAGCGCGCCAAGATCGAATATTCCGATGAAAAGCTCGAAGGCGCATTGCCGCGGCTGGCGCGCGGCTCGGTCGACGACGTGATGTCGGCCGTCGGCCGCAGCGAAATGCGGGCCGCCGACGTCGTGCGCGCCATGTATCCCGATTACAAGGACGAGCGCGTCACGCCGCTGGCGCCGAAGGCGGACAGCGGCTGGTTCGGCCTGAAATGGACCAAGGCGGTGAAGTTCAAGCTTCCGGCTTCGGACGAGGACGGCGCCGCGGTCCCGATCCGCGGCATCAATACCGACTTGCCGGTGCGTTTTGCGCCCAACGGCGGCGCGGTGCCGGGCGATCGCATCGTCGGCATCATGACGCCGGGCGAGGCGATCACCGTTTACCCGATCCATTCGCCGGCGCTGAAGCAATTCGAGGATGAGCCGGAGCGCTGGCTCGACGTGCGCTGGGATGTCGACGACCAGGCGCCGCAACGCTTCCCAGCTCAGCTTGCGGTGCAGTCGGTCAACGAGCCGGGCACATTGGCGCAGATCGCCCAGGTGATCGCCGAGCACGACGGCAATATCGACAATATCCGCATGACGCGGCAGTCGCCGGATTTCACCGAGCTGACCATCGACCTTGCGGTCTACAATCTCAAGCACCTGACTTCGATCATCTCGCAATTGCGGGCGAAGAAGGTGGTGGCCAACGCCGAACGCGTCAACGGCTGAGCGCGGCGCAACGGATCAGGCATGCCGGCACCCGCTCCCCTTCGCCTCGGCGTCAACATCGACCACGTCGCTACCGTGCGCAACGCCCGCGGCGGGCGCCAACCCGATCCGCTGCGGGCCGCGGAACTCGCCATCGCCGCCGGAGCCGACGGCATCACGGCGCATCTGCGCGAGGATCGCCGCCATATCGTCGATGACGACGTCGCCCGGCTCAAGGCGCGCATCGCCAAGCCGCTTAATCTCGAAATGGCGGCCACCGAAGAGATGGTCGGCATCGCCCGCAAGCTGCGCCCCCATGCCGTCTGTATCGTTCCGGAACGGCGCCAGGAGCGCACCACCGAGGGCGGGCTCGACGCGGCCGGTCAGCGCGAAACGCTGCGCGCCGCCGTCGGCGCGCTGGCCGAGGCGGGCATCCGCGTCTCGCTGTTTATTGCCGCCGAGCCGGCGCAGATCGAGGCCGCGACCGCGATCGGCGTCCCCGTGATCGAGATTCACACCGGCGCCTGGTGCGATGCCCTGGCCGCTGGCAATGCGGCGGTGGCGGCGGGCGAATTCGAGCGCATCGTGCGCGGCGCCGCGATGGCCAGCAACGCCGGACTTGAAGTGCATGCCGGGCACGGGCTCGATTTCATCACCGCCGAGAAGATCGCTAGCCTGTCCGAGATCGTCGAACTCAATATCGGCCATTTCCTGATCGGCGAGGCCATCTTCGAGGGACTCGGCGCCGTGGTGGGCCAAATGCGCGCGGCGATGGAGCGCGGCAGGGCGCAGATCCGGATCGCTTCATGATCCTCGGCATCGGCTCCGACATCACCGACGCGCGCCGTATCGCCAAGGTGATCGAGCGTCACGGCGACCGGTTCCTCGATCGCGTCTTCACCCCGATCGAACGCGCGCGCGCCGACAAGCGCCGCAACCGCGTCGAGACCTATGCCAAGCGCTTTGCCGCCAAGGAAGCCTGCGCCAAGGCGCTCGGTACCGGGCTGCGGGCCGGCGTGTGGTGGCGTGACATGGGCGTCGTCAACCTGGTGTCGGGCCGGCCGACCATCGAGCTCACCGGCGGCGCCGAGCGGCGCCTGCAGGCGATCACGCCGGCCGGTTACGAGGCGCGCATCGACGTCACCATCACCGACGAGGGTCCGATGGCGCATGCCTTCGTGGTGATCTCGGCCGTCGCCGTTGCGACGGCTTGAATTCCGGGCGCCTGATCATCGATGGTCGGCAGCCAGCGCCCGCGCGCACTTTCGACGGCGGCGGTGAAAAAATTGTCAGGCCCGCTTAAGGCTCCGGCAAGCGTATGATATTCCTCGATAAAAAGCTGATGCGCCGGTCCGCGACGAATTCCCGCGCGCAATTGCGTGGCGCGGACTCAAAGGCTACAAGGTCGCTGGGCGGGGCGGCGGGTGATGGGCAGCGGGCAAATGAATCCCCGGGATAACAAGCCGATGAGCGTGCAGACTGGAACCAAAAAGAAGGAGGGTGGCTTCGCCGAGACGGTCCGCGTGGTGTTTCATGCCCTCATCATCGCGCTGGTCATCCGCACCTTTCTGTTTCAGCCTTTCAACATTCCATCCGGCTCGATGATCCCGACGCTGCTGGTCGGCGACTATCTGTTCGTGTCGAAATATTCCTACGGCTACACCCATTATTCGTTTCCGTTCTCGCCGCCGATCTACTCCGGCCGCCTTCTCGGCTCGGATTTGCATCGCGGCGACGTCGTCGTGTTCCGTCTGCCCAAGGATGACAGTATCGATTACATCAAGCGCGTCGTCGGCCTGCCGGGCGACCACATCCAGATGATCGACGGCGTGCTCAACATCAACGGCGTTGCGGTCAAGCGCGAGCGCACCGATGATTTCGTCACCGACGAGGACGGTGTCGTGCAGCGCGTCAAGCAGTACCGCGAGACCATGCCGAACGGCGTCAGCTACACCACGCTCGATCTCACCGACAACGGCTTCTACGACAACACGCCGGTCTACAACGTGCCGCCCGACCATTATTTCATGATGGGCGACAACCGCGACAACTCGACCGACAGCCGGGTGTTGAGCCAGGTCGGCTATGTCCCTTACGAAAACATCATCGGCAAGGCGCAAATCATCTTCTTCTCCATCAAGGACGGCACGCACGCTTGGGAATTTTGGCGCTGGCCTTGGGACGTGCGCTGGGACCGGTTGTTTACGCTGGTGCGATGAGCCGCCGCGCCAAAGGCTCCGCCGTTCTTGCCGCCCCCGCGAGCGGGGGCGGCAAGGGTGGGCGCCGCCGGGAGCCGCCCGCCGGAGAACTCGCAGCGGCCGCCGTCGCCGCCGCGGCGGCAACGGCCGACGCCCCCAAGCAACGCCGCCGGCGCCGCCGCGGCACCGCGCTGGAAGAGCGTATTGGCTACCGCTTCAAGGACGGTGCGCTCCTGGATTGCGCGCTCACCCACATCTCCGCGCTTAAGGGCGGGCGCAATCGCACGAACTCCTATCAGCGCCTCGAATTCCTCGGCGATCACGTGCTCGGTCTGGTGATCTCCGACGTCCTGTTCCGCAGCTTTCCGAAAGCCGACGAGGGCGAACTGTCGCGGCGGCTCGCCGATCTGGTGCGCAAGGAAACCTGCGCCGAGATCGCCCGCACCATCGAGCTTGGCGCCGCGATCCTGCTCGGCTCGTCGGAGGCCAATGCCGGCGGTCGCAAGCGGCCGGCGATTCTCGCCGATGTCTGCGAGGCATTGATCGGCGCGGCCTATCTCGACGGCGGCTATCCGGCCGCGGCCAGTCTGGTCGAGCGGCTGTGGCAGGTGCGCATGCAGGCGACGGCCCAGCCGCAGCGCGATCACAAGACCGTGCTGCAGGAATGGGCCCAGGCGCGCGGCTTGCCGACCCCGATCTATCGCGAAGTGGCGCGCTCGGGTCCCGACCACGACCCTGAATTCTGCGTCGCGGTGCAGCTTCCCAACTTCGCTCCGGCCGAAGGCTCCGGCCGCTCCAAGCGCGGCGCCGAGCAGGCCGCCGCCGCCGCCATGCTGGTCCGCGAACGCGTCACAAAACCCGACCGCCGCGATGGCTGAGCCGGCAGCGCCGCGCTGCGGCTTCGTGGCGCTCATCGGCGCGCCGAACGCCGGAAAATCGACGCTTACCAATGCGCTGGTCGGCGCCAAGGTCACGATCGTCAGCCCGAAGGTGCAGACCACGCGCACGCTCATTCGCGGCATCGCGATCGAAGGCCCGGCACAGCTGATCTTCGTCGATACGCCGGGCATATTCGTGCCGCGCCGCCGGCTCGACCGCGCCATGGTCGGCACCGCCTGGGGCAGCGCCCAGGAGGCCGACATGGTGGCGCTCCTGGTCGACTGCCGCAAAGGGGTCAAGGACGACGATGAGGCGATCCTGCGGGCGCTCGCCGACGTCCGGCCCGCCAAAGTGCTGGTGCTCAACAAGGTCGATCTGGTCGACAAGCCCGTGCTGCTGGAATTGACGCAATCGCTCAATGAGCGCGCGGCGTTCGCCGCTATCTTCATGGTCTCGGCGCTGTCGGGCGACGGCGTCGCCGACCTCAAGCGCTGGCTGGCCGCGCAAATGCCGCCGGGACCGTGGCTTTATCCTGAGGATCAGATCTCGGACGCGCCGCTGCGGCAGCTCGCGGCCGAAATCACCCGCGAAAAGCTTTACCTGCGGCTGCATCAGGAATTGCCCTATCGGTCGACGGTCGAAACCGAGGTCTGGAAGGAACTCAAGGACGGCGCGGTGCGCATCGAGCAGACCATTTATGTCGAGCGCGACAGCCAGCGCAAAATCGTACTCGGCAAGGGCGGCCAGGCGATCAAGGCGATCGGCGCGGCGGCGCGCGCCGACATCGCCGCCGCGATCGACCAGCCGGTGCATCTGTTCCTGTTCGTCAAAGTGCGGGAAGGCTGGGGCGACGATCCCGAACGCTATCGCGAGATGGGCCTGGAATTTCCCAAGGAGTAACTTGTGCTCAGCGGTCTTCGCGGGGATGACGGGTGCACTGCAATCGACGCTCGGGACCGCTGCGGATCCTCCTGACAGGCGCTAAATAGACCCCATGCAATGGACCGACGAAGCCATCGTGCTCGGCGTCAAGCGCCATGGCGAAACTAGCGTCATCCTCGAGGCGATGACGCCGGAGCGCGGACGGCATCTCGGCCTGGTTCGCGGCGGCGCCGGTCCGCGGCTGCGCGGTGTGTTGCAGCCGGGCAATCTATTGCGCGCGACATGGCGGGCGCGGCTCGATGAGCATCTCGGTCTGTTTACCGTCGAGGGCATCAATCTGCGCGCGGCGAATTTTCTGTTCGCCGCCCATGCCGTCCACGGCGTCACCCATCTCGCCGCCTTGTGCCGGTTGCTCGCCGAGCGCGAGCCGCATGCGGCGATCTATGGCGCGCTCGAAGCCATCCTCGACGATCTCGATAACCCGCGCGTCGCCGCTCCCTCGATCGCCCGCTTCGAACTGGCGTTCTTGGCCGAACTCGGCTTCGGCCTTGATCTGCAATCCTGCGCCGCGACCGGAGCGACGGCCGATCTCATCTATGTATCGCCGCGCTCGGGCCGCGCGGTGTCACGGGCGGCCGGCGAAGCGTATCGCGACAAGCTCCTGGCGCTGCCGGCGTTCCTGCACGATGACGACACGACGGTGTCGCCGACCGACCTCGCCGCCGCCTTCGCCTTGACGGGTTTTTTCCTCGACCGTCACGCCTTCGCGCCGCGCGGTCTGGTCGTACCCGAGGCGCGCGCCCAATTCGTCAGCGCCATCACCCGCGCCATTGCGGCGACGCTGCCGGTCACCAGCGATTGACCAGACAGCCGCAGTGCCGGTAGCCGTAAAGGTCGCCCCAGCAGGCATAATGATAATTGTACGGGCAGGCGGGGATGTAGTTGTAGCCGGTGCCGAGCCCGAAGCCGTAGGTGTAGCCGCCGTAGTAATTGTCCTGCACCCGGTGGACGAACGGCGTCGCATTGCCGGCCGGGCCAGCCGTGGCGCCGATGGGCGCCGCGGTGAGCGGTGTCGTCGTCAGGGTGAGCGTAGCCAGGGCGATCGTCGCGGTGGCGATCGCGGCTGCGGCAAGCGAGCCCGTCAACATTGCGCGCACGTCGCGTCCCCCTCGACCGGATGCGGATTTACAGCATGAGCCGGAAAAAGCCTGCCCTCGGACTTGATCCGGGGGTGGCAACCGGTTTTCCGAAAAGATCATGCTCAATCAAATGCTGGAGCGCCAATCGGTCCAATCTGAAACGATTGCGCTCTAGGGATACCAGCAGCATCCCCAAGGATGCGGCCAGAAATACAGTCGCGGCCATCCCCAGTACATGCGGGGGTACCAATACCGGCCCCAGTAGGGATGGCGCCAATACGGGCCCGCTCCCCAGTAGCCGCCAGGCAGCCAGTAGCGATGCGGATACCAGCCGCGCCACCGCACCTGTTGGACCGCGCCGCCATCCGCCGCGGCGATACCGAGCGCGGACGGAGCCGCAACCGTCATGGCTGCCGCTCGTTGAACCGGCGCGGCCATCGCCAGGATTGCGGCGGCGGCGAACGCGACGACAAGGAATTTGCGCATGCCATTCTCCCGACCTTGCGAGACAGCGCGCGCCGAAGCCCGCGCGGCTCCCGTTTATCTTAGCCGAATGCGCTGGCGCGTCCATGTTTCGGCGCATTGCCGAGCGATAAAAATCGCTCGCCGCGGCGGGGCCATTCATCCCTTGTTCAGGGCGGTCAACCGCGCTAGCGCTGTGTCGGCATGAACAAGAAAGTGATTCCCCCCGATCCCAGCGGCGTGCAGGAGATCGCGCTGCGCGACGCGCTCGAGGAGCGCTATCTCGCTTACGCGCTGTCAACCATCATGCATCGCGCGTTGCCGGACGCGCGCGACGGGCTGAAGCCGGTGCATCGCCGCATCCTTTATGGCATGCGGCTGCTTCGGCTCGACCCTGGAACCACGTTCAAGAAGTCCGCCAAGATCGTCGGCGACGTGATGGGCAACTTCCATCCGCACGGCGACCAGGCCATCTACGACGCGTTGGTGCGGCTGGCGCAGGATTTCCTGTCGCGTTATCCGCTGATCGACGGGCAGGGCAATTTCGGCAATATCGACGGCGACAACCCCGCCGCCATGCGCTACACGGAATCGCGGCTGACCGACGTGGCGCGACTGCTGCTCGACGGCATCGACGAGGACGCGGTCGACTTCCGCCCGACCTACGACGGCAGCGGCGAAGAGCCGGTGGTGCTGCCGGGTGCGTTCCCCAATCTGTTGGCCAACGGCTCGCAGGGCATCGCCGTCGGCATGGCGACGTCGATCCCGCCGCACAATGTCGCCGAGCTGTGCGAGGCCGCGCTCCATCTGATCGAGCAGCCCAATGCGCGCAGCCGCACGCTCTTGAAATTCGTCCCCGGCCCGGATTTTCCGACCGGCGGCCTGGTCGTCGATCCGCCCGAGGCCATCGCCGAGGCCTACACCACCGGGCGCGGCTCGTTTCGGGTGCGTGCGCGCTGGCAGACCGAGGATACCGGCCGCGGCACCTATCAGGTCGTCGTCACCGAGATTCCCTGGCAGGTGCAGAAGATGCGGCTGGTCGAGCACATCGCCGGGCTGATGAACGACAAGAAGCTGCCGCTCGTTGCCGACATGCGCGACGAGTCGGCCGAGGACGTGCGCCTGGTGTTCGAGCCGCGCTCGCGCACGGTCGATCCGGCGCTGATGATGGAGAGCCTGTTCAAGCTCAGCGAGTTGGAAAGCCGCGTGCCGCTCAACATGAACGTGCTGCTGCGCGGCCGCATCCCCAAGGTCGTCGGCCTCGCCGAGGTGCTCACCGAGTGGCTCACCCACCGCCGCGACGTGCTGTTGCGCCGTTCGCGTCATCGCCTGGCGCAGATCGAGCATCGGCTCGAGGTTCTCGGCGGCTATCTGGTCGCGTATCTCAATCTCGACAAGGTCATCAAGATCATCCGCAGCGAGGACGAGCCGCGGCCGGTGCTGATGAAGACCTTCAAGCTCTCCGAGGTCCAGGCCGACGCCATCCTCAACATGCGGCTGCGCAATCTGCGCCGGCTCGAGGAGATGGAGATCCGCCAGGAGGACAACGACCTGCGCACCGAGAAGAAATCGCTCGAGGAGCTGCTGCGTTCCGAGAAGCAGCAATGGAAGAAGATCGCGGAGCAGATCCGCGAGGTGCGCGACAGGTTTGGCCCGAAGACGCCGCTCGGCAAGCGCCGCACCTCGTTCGCGCTGGCGCCGGAGCACGACGAGGCGGCGATCGAAGAGGCGCTGGTCGAGCGCGAGCCGATCACCGTCGTGGTTTCCGAGAAGGGCTGGATTCGCGCGCTGCGCGGCCAGGTGGCCGACCTCCCCGGCCTGACCTTCAAGGCCGACGACAGTCTCGACCACGCGTTCTTTGCCGAGACGACGTCGAAAATCATGGTGTTCGCCACCAACGGCCGCTGCTACACCATCGAAGCGGCCAAGCTGCCTGGCGGCCGCGGTCATGGCGAGCCGATCCGGCTTTTCATCGAGCTCGAACAGGAGGCCGACGTCGTCGCCGTGTTCCGCTACCAGGGCGGCCGTAAGCTCCTGGTGGCGAGCAAGTCGGGCCGCGGCTTTATCGTTGCCGAAGATGAATGCCTCGCCAATACCCGCAAGGGCAAGCAGGTACTCAACGTCAAGCCGCCCGATCAGGCGCGCGCCATGACGCCGGTCGAGGGCGAGCTTGTGGCGGCGATCGGCGACAACCGCAAGATGATCGTCTTTGCCATCGAGCAGGTGCCGGAAATGTCGCGCGGCAGCGGCGTGCGGCTGCAACGCCACAAGGACGGCGGCCTGTCCGATATCAGGACCTTCGAGGTGGAAAAGGGCCTGACCTGGATCGATTCCGCCCACCGCGTCTTCACGTTGTCTCTCAAGGAACTCGCCGACTGGCGCGGCAACCGCGGCGACGCCGGCCGCCTCGCGCCCAAGGGCTTTCCAAAAAACAACAAGTTCGACAATTCCTCCGGCCGCGGGCCGGGCAACGGCACGTCCGACAAATCGTAGTCGAGATGATGCTGCGGCGCGTCGGCGCCGCGGTAGCCCAGTATTTAAGCATTAGCAAAGCGTCAATCTTGACGCCGGAATCCGCATCAGGTCGATGAAACCCGAGCTCGCATAACCAATTATTGAGGGGCTTTGAATAAATTGATGTCGACGAGTATTTCCGCAGGCGGAGCAATCACTTCCAAATGCGCACTCACCAAATCATCTGGAACAATCGTTCGGGATGGACCGGTGCCGCAACAGAGCCGAGCGAGGTTTCGCTGGTGCTCTATTTCGGCACGCGCGAAGCACTGCGTTGCGGCGCGCGCTATCATGAGCTGCGCGAGATGTTTCCGTCCGCCCACATCATGGGCTGCAGCACCGGCGGGCAGATCAACAACAATGACGTCGGCGATGACGAAATCGTCGCCGCGGCCGTAACGCTCGACGCGACGCGCTTGAAATTGTGCTGCGAGGACATCGCCGACCCGCAGCGCTCCCGGGACTATGGCGAGGCGCTTGGCCGCGCGCTTTATGCGCCGGATCTCGTCAGCGTGTTCGTCCTGTCGGACGGCTTGAACGTCAACGGCAGCGAACTGGTGGCCGGGCTGTGCCAGGCGATCGGCCCGACTATTCCGTTGACCGGCGGACTGGCCGGCGATGGCGCAAGCTTCAAGGAGACGCTGGTCGGCGCCGACTGCGCGCCTCGGCCGCGCGCCATTGCGGCGATCGGGTTTTACGGCCCGGCCATTCGCGTCGGCCACGGCAGCGCCGGCGGATGGGACTTGTTCGGGCCGCGGCGACAGGTGACCAAGTCGGTCGGCAATATCCTCTTTGAACTGGATGGCGAGGCGGCGCTCGATCTCTATGAACGCTATCTCGGCCCCGAGGAGTCGGAGGGTCTGCCGAGCTCCGCGCTGTTGTTTCCGATCCAGGTCTACGACTTGCAGCAGCCCGACTCCGCGGTCGTGCGCACCGTGCTCGCCATCGACCGCGCGGCGCGTTCGATGACGTTTGCGGGCGACATTCCGCAAGGTTGGACGGCGCAACTGATGCGCGGCAATCTGGATCGCCTGGCCGATGGCGCGGCGGACGCGGCGCGGCAGGCCCGCAGCAGGCTCGACGCGGCCGACAGCGACCAACGGTTCTCGATCCTCGTCAGTTGCATCGGCCGGCGTTTGTTGATGGGGCAGCGGACCATCGACGAGGTCGAAGCGGCCGGAGCGGAACTTGGTCCCGGCACATTGCGGCTCGGCTTCTACTCGTACGGCGAGATCGCGCCGCACGCCAAGTCCGGCCATTGCGAGCTTCATAATCAAACGATGACCGTTACCACCCTGGCCGAGGTTGCCTGAACGGCTTCACTCACGAGAGGTAACCGTCGTGCATCGGCTCTTTGCGCAGCAGGTCGGCAAGGCGACTGACGAGACCGGGTCGCTCGACCTGCACAAACTCGCCGAGCTCGTCACCGCGGCCTACGATGATTTTGACCGGGACCGGCGGCGGACCGACCGGTCGATGTCGCTGATGATCGAAGAGCTTGACGGCGTGCAGCGCAATCTCGAGCAGACCGTCATCAAACGGACCCGGCAGTTGCAGGAGCGCGAGGCGCAATTGCAGGCGCAGAACCTGCGCTTCGACACCGCGCTTTCCAACATGTCCCAGGGGCTGGCGATGTATGACGCGGCCGCGCGCCTAGTCATCTGCAACCAGCGCTTCATCGCGATGTACCGGCTCAATCCGGACGATATCAAGCCCGGAATGCCGCTTCGCGACCTGATAGCGCAGCGGGTTGCCAATGGGACGTTCTTCGGCAGTCCCGAACGCTATGCGGCCGATCTTACCGCCAGGATCAAAGCCGGCGGGGGGACCTCCCAGTTCAACGAGCTGGACGACGGCCGGACCATCGCGGTGGTGCGGCAGCCGATGCCGGGAGGCGGCTGGGTGGCGACCCACGAAGACGTCACCGAGCGGCGCCGGGCGGAAATGAAGATCGCCCACATGGCTCGCCACGACGCCCTGACCGATCTGCCGAATCGCGTGCTGCTGCGGGAGCGGCTGAGCGAGGCCCTTGCCCATGCGGAGCACGGCCAGCGGCTGGCCGTGCTCTGTCTCGATCTCGACCAGTTCAAGAACGTCAACGACACCCTCGGGCATCCGAGCGGCGACGAACTGCTGCGGATCGTGGCGGGAAGGCTGCGCGGCTGCGTCGAGGATTCCGACACCATCTGCCGGGTCGGCGGCGACGAATTTTTCGTCGTTCAAACCGACATCGCCGGCGCCGCCGATGCGGAGCGGCTGGCGCGGCGGATCGCCGAAGCAATCCGGGCGCCCTACAACATTCACGGCCACTCGGTGATGATCGATGCCAGCATCGGCATCGCGCTGGCGCCGACCGACGGCATCGAGGCCAACGAGCTTCTCAAGAACGCCGACATGGCTCTGTACGGCGCCAAGGCGGACGGTCGCGGCGTCTACCGCTTCTTCGAGCCGAAGATGGACGCCCGCATGAAGGACCGCCGCGTGCTCGAACTTGCGCTGCGCAAGGCGTTCGAGAACGGCGAGTTCGAGCTGTATTACCAGCCAGTCTTGAATCTGGGCAAGGGCGCGGTGCGCTGCTGCGAGGCGTTGCTCCGCTGGCACCATCCCCAGCGCGGCATGGTGTCGCCGGCCGAATTCATTCCAGTCGCCGAGGACATCGGCTTGATCGTGGCGCTCGGCGAATGGGTCATCCGGCAGGCGTGTTTCGATGCGGCGCAGTGGCCCGACGACGTCGGCGTCGCGGTGAACCTGTCGCCGACACAGCTGGTCAGCGCCGGCTTGCTGCCGGCCGTGCTCAACGCGCTGGCTTTTGCCCGGCTGCCGCCGGCGCGGCTGGAACTGGAAATCACCGAGGCCGTCCTGATGCAGAACAGCGAGGTCACGTTGCGCACGCTGCATCAATTGCGTTCGCTCGGTATCCGCATCTCCATGGACGACTTCGGCACCGGCTATTCGTCGTTGAGCTATCTGCGCAGCTTTCCGTTCGACAACATCAAGATCGACCGTTGCTTCATCAACGGCCTCGGCACCAGCTCGGAATCCAACGCCATCGTCCAGGCGGTCGCGGGCCTTGCCGAAAGCCTGAACATGACCACGACGGCCGAAGGCGTCGAGACCGGCGAACAGCTCGATCTGGTGCGGCGGCTCGGCTGCACCGATGTGCAGGGCTTCTACTACAGTCCGCCGGTCACGGCGCGGGAGCTGGCGAAACTGCTCTCCAAGCAGCATGGACTAAGGGTCGCCGCAGCATGAGCGCGGTCGGCCGGATTTGATTTGAAGTCAAATAGGCGCCCGCCCGCTCATATCAAGCGGGGCGCGGTCGCGGATTATTCGCCGTACATCGATAGTCCATTCAACCGCCGGGCGATTATGAATTGCCGGCAGCGCACACATCTGTCCGTCGACGGGCGACAGGCATCGGGACTTGTCTGCTTGTAACGTGGAGAAACATCATGATTGGCAAGTTGAAAATCGGCCTCATTGCCGCCATTGTGGCGGCAGGCGTCGCCACTCCGGCATTGGCGCAGGGGTCGTTCGCCTTTCCGACATACGCCTATTTGCACCCCGAGACCGGCACCGTTCAGCGGTTGTCGGCGCCGCACGGCCTTTACGATTCGACCGCGGAGCCGAACGCCCCGTCGGCCTTCCAGAGTGAATGGTCGACCACGGGCCGCGACAACGTCGGCCGCTGAGGCGGTGTAAAAAACGTGGCGGGCTTTGGTCCGCCCCGCCGCTGCATGCCAGCGCTGGCGCCATCAGGGGCCGCGCCAAGTTACCGCACCAAGCACCGCGACGCCGGCCCGTTCGTTCCGCGGCCGGCGCCGTGGCTTTCGAGCGGCGGCGAAACGCCAAGCCGCGCGGCGAGAAAATCGATGAGTTTCCTGATTTTTGCCGACAAGTGCCGGTTGGGACGATAGACCGCCTGCACCGGCCTCTCCTGCGTCGCGCAACCCGGTGTAGACCAGACATTTATGTTTGATGAGCTCGCGCGGCGCTTTGCATAATTCGCAAGGATTGGTAAACCTTAAGAAAGGGACAACCACGGTACGGCGCGCCTTGAACCCGCCAACCTTTGAGGAAACCCCATGCCGGTCAGCAATATCCGAGGCGTCGATATCAATTGGCAAGTCATCGGCAGCGACGGTCCGTGGCTCGCCATGATCACCGGCGGCCGCCGCGGCCATGACGAGTTCATTCCGCTCGCCCGCATGATCGCCAAGGAGGGCTATCGCGTCCTGCTGCATGACCGCCGCAACACCGGCGCGTCGGACATGCGCATCGAAGGCGATCAGGGCGAGGAGGTGCCGTGGACCGGCGACCTCTACGAACTGTTGCGCCAGCAGAACGCGCTGCCGGCCTTCATCGGCGGCAGCTCGGCAGGCGCGCGGACCTCGATCCTGTTCTATTTGCGCCATCCCCAGGCGGTGCGCGGCCTGCTGCTGTTGCGGGTCACCGGCGGCGCCTTCGCCGCCGAGCGCTTGCCGGAAAACTACTACGGCCAATTCATCCGCGCCGCCGAGGCGGGCGGCATGGACGCGGTCCTGGCAACCGAGGCGTGGCAGGAACGGATCACCGCCAATCCGCGCAACGGCGAGTATTTGCGCAAACTGCCGGCGCAAAAGTTCATTGAAGTCTTCAAGGCGTGGAACGATATCTTCGTCGCCGGCGCGCATCACCCCGTCATGGGCGTAACCGAGACCGAGCTGCAATCGATCAAAGTCCCGACGCTGGTCATTCCCGGCAACGACAAGACCCATTCGAGCGCCAGCGGGTTGACGGCGCACCAGCTCATCCCCGGCAGTGAGATGCACCGTCTGCCGATCACCGATCAGGACGTGCCGCTCATTCCGTTTCCGCAGTGGGGCGCCTACGAAGACGAGATTGCGCAAGTGTTCGTGGATTTCATGCGGCGCAACGCCAGACAGCCCGCGACCGCCGCGGCCAGCTGATTACGGGCGCGCGGCGCGATCCGCCGGCCCGTATCGGCTCCAGGTTGCCGTCATCACCCGGACAGTCGACCGATCGGCCAGCCATGCGAATTCGTCTCACGGTTTTCGCGGTCGCGGCGTTCGCCGCAGGCGCACTTTCCGACCTTGTATTGATCAGGAACGGCTTTCCTATGGCGGACCGACGCCGCTCGACAACTATCCGTTGCTCTGGCCGGTCTGGCTCGCATCGCTCGTTATTTGTTCGTTGCTGCTTGCATACAAGCAGCGCCAGGGGAGCCCAGCGTCGTCAACAGCGGAGGCATCTGCATCTGAACCCGCAGCTGGACCTGCACCGGCGCCCGAAGCCGTCGGTCCGCGCGCGGTTTCGATCCCTCTGGCGATGGTGCTGGGGTTTTTCGTCACGCACTCCATTCTGCTGGTCGGGGACGTCGTGACCGATCCGACCTCGCACAATCTCTGGCCGATCGAATATTTGTTTTGGGGCGTCGTCATCGCGGTGCCGGCGTTTGCCGGATCGCTGCTGGCGTGGGTCATCGCCGGACTACGCCCGTGACGGCGGCTGGAGCGCAAGGTGCGACGTTGGCGACGATCCGAACCGCACCGGCACGATAAAAGACCGGGCTTCATCCCCGTGCGCCGCCCGCAGCGATTGTAAGATACAACCCGCGCGTGCGCGTCTGCGCCGAAGGCGCGAGCCTATCGAATGCCCGCTCGCCTTCCTGGTGCCGATTGGGCGCGTCAGACCGCTGGCGGCTTCCAAGGCCGTCAATTCAACGGAAAATTGACCGTGTGTGGCTCGGCCCGCACCGAGAATAGATTTCGTTAAACCAATTTTTTGGTTTCGCAATACATGATCGCGGCTAGCAGTTAGCAATACCCCGGGCACGGTTGGCAAATCTCGCGCCGGCCTGGCTAGGCCACAGGAGCTGCCTGTTGGCAGCTATTTGAAATGATTGCCGATCAGTCACTGATTGCCGAGTTGGAGAACGCCATTCAAAGCGGCTCCAAGGACAAGCGCGTCGACACGCTGCGGCGCATTACCGATCTGTTCGTCGCCGATGCCGATCGCCTCAACGACCAGCAGATCGACGTGTTCGATGATGTCCTGGGCCATCTGATCAAGCGGATCGAAGGCAAAGCGCTCGCGCAACTCAGTCAACGGCTGGGACCGCTCAACAATGCGCCCATCGAAGTCGTCCGCCAGCTCGCCCGCGACGACAACATTGCGGTGGCGGAGCCGATCCTGACCCAGTCGCGTCGGCTGAGCGACGGCGATCTGATCGAGATCGCCAACACCAAAACCCAGGGTCACATGCTGGCGATTTCGTCCCGCCAGGAGATCGCGCCGAGCGTGACGGACGCGCTTTTGCAACGCGGCAATCAGCAGGTCTTCCACAAACTCGCCGACAACTCCGGCGCCAGCTTTTCCGAGAACGGTTTCGCCGCGCTGATCAATCACTCGCAACGCGACTCGCAGCTGGCCGAGAAAGTCGGCCTTCGGCTGGACGTGCCGTTGCGCCTGTTCCGCGAACTGCTGCTGCGCGCCACCGAGGCGGTGCGTTCGCACCTTCTGGCCCTGGCCGGCCCGGAAAGCCGCGACAAAATTCAGCGCGTGCTGGCGACCATCGCCGAAGATGCGCAACACGAGGCCGACTTCCAAAACGAACACGACTACGCCGCCGCGCATGCGCGAATGCTCGAACTGCAAAGCCGGGGCCGGCTCAGCGAAGCGGTCCTGTTCGAGTCCGCCAAGACGGACCGCTACGCCGACATGATCGCGGCGCTGTCATTGCTGTGCGGAGCGCCGATGCAATTGATCGAGAGCCTTCTGCATAGCGATCATCGCGAAGCGTGGCTGATCCCGTGCAAGGCGGCAAACCTGGATTGGGCGACGGTTCGCAGCGTCCTGACGTGCCGGTCGATCCGGCGCACGATGTCGGATCAGAGTCTGGATTCCGCGCGGGCGGATTACTTCAAGCTCTCACAAGCCAACGCCGCAAGGGTCCTGCGCTTTTGGCAGGTCCGCAAATCGGCCATCCACGACACCGCCGCGCCGGCGCATTCTCCGGCCGGCAAGGCACAGCTGCCGAGACCGCAGACGTCGGCGCTTCATTGAGTGCCCCGGCACGCTTGCCCGGCGATCCGAGCGGATGACCTAGATGCGCGCGGAATATCGAAAGAACAGACGTCATTACGTGGTTCATGGCGCGCGGATCGTGGGTCCCGACGGCTCGGGGCTGGTAAGCTGTCGGATGCTTGATGTTTCGGGCACCGGCGCGCGCCTCGAGGTCAAGGGCGCGGATAGCTTGCCGGACCAGCTGGTCCTGGTGCTGTCGCATGACGGGCGGTTGCGTCGGCAGTGCTCGGTCGTGTGGCGATCGGAAACCGCGATCGGCGTGGAATTCGCGGCCAACGGCCTGCCCCGCAAAGGCGAGTAGGCTGCGTCCACTGCGGCGCGTGCCGTGTCTCGCCGCTCAGCGGTTGGGTATTCTCCTAAAACGCTACTCGACCCGCGCCCAACCTTCCGGCATCAGGCGCTCCTGCGGCAGGAAGCGATTTTTGTAATCCATCTTGCGCGAGCCGTGCACCCAATAGCCGAGATAGACGTAAGCCAATCCCATGCGCCGGGCGCGCGCGATATGGTCGAGCACCATCAGCGTGCCGAGCGACCGTGACGCCTCGTCCGGTTCAAAAAATGAATAGACCATGGAGAGGCCGTCGCCGAGCACGTCGGTCAGCGCGACGGCGAGCAGGTCGCCCGTGGCGCGCGTGATCCCGGCTTTGGGCGCCGGCATCGGCGGACCGGGCGGCTGCGACGGATCGCTGCGCCGGTATTCGATGATGCGCGTCTCGATGTGGCTGTCCTCGACCATCATGGCGTAGTCGAGCACGGTCATGTCGGCCATGCCGCCGTCGCGGTGGCGCGAATCCAGATAGGCGCGAAACACCGAATACTGCTCCGAGGTCGGAACCCCGACCCGCATTTCGGCGACGATATCGGTATTGCGCCGCATGATGCGCCGCATGCCGCGGGTCGGGCGGAAATCGTCGGCGACGACGCGCACCGACACGCAGGAGCGGCAGCCCTCGCAGGCCGGCCGGTAGGCGATCGACTGGCTGCGGCGGAAGCCGCCGTGGGTGAGGATATTATTGAGTTCGGCCGCGCGCTCGCCGACCAGGTGGGTAAACACCTTCCGCTCCTCCTTGCCGGCGAGGTAAGGGCACGGTGACGGGGCGGTGAGATAGAATTGCGGCGTATCGCGCGAGTGCTGGGTCACTGGGCTTCCGGCATGACGGGCGGCTGGCAAACGACTCCAACCCCCGCATAGGATCGCCCGGGAGCGCCCGCACGTCAAAGGCCAAATCGGCGGTCAATAGCGCCGCCGCGCCCGCAACGAGGCCGACCGGACCGGGCTGTTGATGACAACCGTGCCGGTCAGCATGTCGTGGAGGAGCCGCTTGCGGGGATCGAGCAAGCCGACCAGAAGGACAAACGGCGTCAGCACGCTGACGCTGGCCCAGAACACCACGGCGCGGACCGCCCCGAGCAGGACATAGGCCGGGGCGCCATACCAGGTGCGCAATTCCAGCTCCATGGCGCGCATGCCGATCGTGGCCGAGGCCGTACTGCCAAGCGTCAGGCCGTAGTAGAACAGGGGCCAGATCACCGTGGCCGGCGACATCAGCCAGAACAGCAGCCAGCCGACGCCGAGCGTGAGGAAACCGAAGATCAGGATCAGAACCCAGGCCAGCACCAACGGGATGCCGATGACGATGAGGTCGATGACAAAGGCCACGGCGCGCCGGGCCAGAACCCCTTCGAACAATTCCGGATAGGCGACCGGGTCGTAAGCGTGCGGCTTGACGTCCAATGAGACGCCGATCCGCGAGGTGCCAGCAGGCGTGCCGGAATCGATCATGATCAGCCTCTTGCAGAAGATGCCAGTACAAAAGATGCCAGTGCAGATGGGTAAAAGCCGCGGTCAAAGCAAGGGCCGTCAAAGCAAGAGCCGTCAAAGCAAGAGCCGTCAAAGCAAGAGCCGTCAATATCAGAGCGGTCCCGCCCGCGGCGGCAGCGGATCGGGCGCAAGCGAGGTCACGGCATGGTGACGATTGCCGACATTGCGGCGGCCCGGCGGATCATCGAGGGCCATGTTGTGCGCACGCCGTTATTGCCGGCGCCGCCGCTGGCGGCGCTCACCGGCGCCGAGGTGTTCGTGAAATACGAGAATTTGCAGGTCACCAATTCGTTCAAGGAGCGCGGCGCCTGCGTCAAGCTTGCCGCGCTGTCCGCCGCCGAGCGCCGCCGCGGCGTCATCGCCATGTCGGCCGGCAATCATGCCCAGGCGGTGGCCTATCATGCGCGGCGTCTGCACATTCCGGCCACCATCGTCATGCCGGTCATGACGCCGTTCGTGAAAGTGAAAGCGACCGAGGCGCACGGCGCCGATGTCGTGCTCAGCGGCGAGACATTGGCGGAAGCGCAGGCGCGCGCCGAGGCGATCGCCGCCGAGCGCGATCTGGTCTGGGTCCACCCCTACGACGATCCGCACATCATTGCCGGCCAAGGCACCATCGCGCTGGAAATGCTGGAAGAGGCGCCCGACCTCGACGTGCTGATCGTTCCCATCGGCGGCGGCGGCCTGATTGCCGGCAACGCCATCGCGGCGCGCGCCGTCAAGCCGTCGATCGAGATCGTCGGCGTCGAATGCGCGCTCTACCCGTCGATGTGGAACGCGCTGCACCGCGGCAATCTGCCGTGCGGCGGCGCCACTTTGGCCGAAGGCATCGCGGTGAAGAATGTCGGCGCGCTGACGCTGCCGGTGGTGCGCGAGGCCGTCAGCGACATCATTCTGGTCGACGAGCCCCTGATCGAGCGCGCCGTCAACGCCTTTCTGACCCTGCAGAAGACGATGGCGGAGGGGGCCGGCGCCGCGGGACTGGCGGCGATGCTGGCGGCGCCGGAACGCTTCGACGGCCGCAAGGTCGGCCTCATTCTGTGCGGCGGCAATATCGATCCGCGCATTCTGGCCTCCGTCATGGTGCGCGAACTGGAGCGGGCCGACCGCATCATATCGTTTCGCCTCACCATTCCGGACCGGCCGGGAATCCTGGGCCAGATCGCCAGCCGCCTCGGCGGGCTCGGCGCCAATATCCTGGCGGTCGATCATCACCGCCTGTTCCTCGACGTGCCGGCGAAGGGCGCCAAGCTCGACGTGACGATGGAGGCGCGCGACGGCAGCCATGCCGAGGAAATCTTCCGGGCGCTCACCGAGGACGGCTATCGCCCGATGCGGCTGGCGAGCGGCGCAGTGCTGCAGTGACGCGGAGCCCAGCCGAGAAGACCAAGCCTAATAATGCGTCATGCCCGGATCGTAGTTCGCCGGGGTGTCGGCGTCGGTGCCCGGCGCCGGCTCGGGGGCGATGGCGGGACGCGCCCGCGGCACCGGCACGCCGCCTTCGACGAGCGCCGCCACGACGTTCGGGCGGTGCCGTGGCAGCGGCACTTGGCCGGCGATCGGATCCGACGGCGGTAGCGCGTCCGCGGCGTCGGCGGCCGTTGCCGGTTGTTGCGGCTGCTGGTCCTGTGGCAGGGGCCCGTTAGGGGCCGTCGGGGGATCGACCGTGGTGGGGGCAGCCGCGGGCGCCGGATGGGCTGGCGATCTTTCCGACGCAAGCGCCAAGGTCTTCGGACGATGCGGCGGCAGCGGCACCCGGCCGACGATCGGGTCCGGCCGCGGCAGCGCATCGGCGATCGTCTCAGGCGCAATGGATGAGGGTTGCTCTGGCGCGCCCGGGGTCGGCCACGGCGTCGTCGCCGCGACGGGTGTCGGCTTGACGGCGGGGAGGGGGCTTGCCGCCGCCGGCGGATCGGCTGCCGGCCGTGGTGCGATTGACGCCGTCACAACAGGCGCGGCCGTGGCGAACTGGGCGTCGGTCGGATTGCTGTCGATATCGGGTCCGCGGGCGTCGGTCGCCGTCGCCCGGGCCTCGACGATCGGCGTGAGGCGCGGAGCGTCCGTTGCGTCGGCGCTGACCGAGGGCGGCACCAGCATCGCCGCCGTCATCGGCCGCGCCGCCGGTATCGTCGGTTGCGCCACATAGGTGCGCATGAAGGCCGTGATCGTCCACAGCATCACCGGTACGGCCGTGATGATGGCCACCAGGATGATGATCCGCCGCAACATCGGCGCGTAGTTCAGAATATGCTCGTCATCTCCACGCATGACACCCGCCTCGCCATTGCCGTCCCGGGCGGGGGCGGTCCGCGCTAGGCGCCGCCCTTCTGTAGCTTCTCCGCGACACTCGCTGCGAAGTACGTCAACACGCCATCGGCGCCGGCTCGCTTGAAGGCGATCAGGCTTTCCATGATGGCTTTGTCCCCATCGAGCCAGCCGTGCTGCGCAGCGGCCATGATCATCGCATATTCGCCCGAGACTTGGTAGGCGAATGTCGGCATGCCGAAGGTCTCTTTGACCCGCTGCAGGATGTCCAGGTAGGGCAGCCCGGGCTTGACCATGACCATATCGGCGCCCTCGGCGATATCGAGCTCGACCTCGCGCAGCGCCTCGTCGGTGTTCGCCGGGTCCATCTGATAGGTGCGCTTGTCGCCGATCAGGGTGGCGCTCGAGCCGACGGCATCGCGGAACGGCCCATAGAACGCCGATGCGTATTTGGCGGCGTAGGCCATGATCTGGACGTCGGCGAAGCCGGCCGCATCGAGCCCGGACCGGATGGCGCCGACGCGGCCGTCCATCATGTCGGACGGCGCAATGATGTCGCAGCCGGCCGCGGCCTCGACCAGCGCCTGGCGGACCAGCACCTCGACGGTCTCGTCGTTGACAATGACGCCGTCGCGGATGAGCCCGTCATGGCCGTGGCTGGTATAGGGATCGAGCGCCACGTCGCACAGCACCCCGATGTCCGGGACCGCCTGCTTGATGGCGCGGATGGCGCGGCACACCAGATTATCTGGATTGAGCGCCTCGGAGCCGGCATCGTCGCGCCGTCCCGGATCCGTATAGGGAAACAGCGCCAGGCACGGGATGGTGAGCTTCGCCGCCCGTTCCGCTGCCCGCACCGCCTCGTCCACCGACAGTCGCTCGACGCCGAGCATGGAGTCGACCGGCGCGCGGACCTTGGCGCCGTCGACCAGGAACAGCGGCCAGATCAGGTCGCCGGTGGTGAGCACATTTTCGCGGACCATGCGCCGGGCCCACTCGGCACGGCGGTTGCGGCGCGGGCGGGCGGCGAGATCGAGCCGATGGCCCGACGTTTCGGCCTCCACCGGGGCGAGGCGGTTGCGTTCGAGCGGCCGGCCGAATTTGATCGCCATGCGCGATCTCCGTGTGAGACCATGGCAGCTTAGCTGGTCTACCCTTGGCCTGCCACACTGGCCTGCCCCTCTTGGGACCCGAAGTCGCCACGTTGACGGCACACCTGGCAGTCTTCTATCGGTCGCACGAGATATCCGCATGAGCGATCAGTCACAGAAGCGGCCAACTCGGCCCAGCGACCTGCTGGAGCCGGTGCACGCCGTCAAAGGAATAAGTATTGCAGGCACTTGGACGGAATATCTCGTCCTTTTCCTGCGCCTGATGGCGGTGGGGTCGCTGGTCAAGGGCCTCTACCACTGGGCGCAGGTCTGCGGCATCGGCGCGGCCTCCGACGGCGGCTTTGAATCGCACACCGTGGCCTGGCAGGCGGCGACGGTGTTCTTCGCCGTGCTCGATCTGGTGGCGGCGGTCGGGCTCTGGCTGGCCGCGGCCTGGGGCGCGGTGATCTGGCTCACCTCCGTCGTATCGATGGCGATGGTCGAAATGTTCTTTCCAAATATCTACGGCGGCAGCATTTCCGTCGTCGTCGTCGAGATGACGCTGCTCGCCATCTATCTGTGGCTCGCCATTGTCTCCGCGCGCGACCGGCCGGCGTGAGCGGATCAGGCATCAGGCATCAGGCATCAGGGATCAGGGATCAGGGATCAGAATTCACAACGAGCGGATCCCTGATCCCTGACCCCCTGATCCCTGACCCCCTGATCCCCGGCCCATCCGCAGCGCCGCGCGGATGCGCTGCGGCGTTGCCGGAATTTCGTCGATCGAGACGCCGAACGGCGATAGCGCGTCATTGACGGCGTTGAGCACCGCGGCCGGCGCGCCGATGGTGCCGCCTTCGCCCAGGCCCTTGGCGCCGGTGACCGAAGACGCCGCGGCGCTTTCGATGTGGTGCAGTTCAAGCCGTGGAATGTCGCGCGCGGTCGGCGGGGTGTAGTCGGCCAGCGTCGCGGTCGCCACATTGCCGGCCTGGTCGTAGACGATTTCCTCGAACAGCGCGTTGCCGATGCCTTGGGCGATGCCGCCGTGCACCTGGCCGTCGGCGATCATCGGATTGATGATGCGGCCGGCGTCTTCCACGGCGAGAAACTTTTCGATGACGACACGGCCGGTCTCGACGTCGACCTCGACGACCGCGACGTGGCAGGCATTGGAGAAGGTGCCGGGCGGATCGTAATTGGCGCTGGCGCGCAACCCGGGATCGATGTCGCCCTTGAAGCGATGGGTCTGATGGTAGGCGGCGCGGGCCAGCATGGCGATCGGCGCCCCACGATCCGTGCCCGAGACCGTGGCGTGGCCGTTTTCGAGCACGATGTCGTCGGCCGAAGCCTCCAATACGTGGCTGGCGACGATCAGGAGTTTTTGGCGGATCTGTCGTGCCGCCAACAGCGACGCGCCGCCCGATATGACCAGTGAGCGGCTGGCAAAGGTGCCCCAGCCATAGGGCGTGCGATCGGTGTCGCCATGCACGATGCGCACGTCGGCCGGTGTCACGCCGACCTCATCGGCGATCAGCTGGGCGAGCGTCGTGCGCAGGCCCTGGCCGTGCGGGCTCGCGCCGATGCGCGCTTCGACGCGACCGGACGGGTCCATCGCCACCTCGACGGTCTCCCAGCCCGGCGTGATCGCCATGCCGCGCGCCGCGAAGGCCGGGCTGCCGTAGCCGGTGCGCTCGGAAAAGGTCGCAAAGCCGATGCCCAGATAGCGGCCGCGGCGGCGCGCGTCACGCTGGCGGGCGCGAAACGCCGGCACGTCCGCCTGCGCCGCCGCCAGCTCCAGCGTCTCGATGTAGCTGCCCTCGTCGAACACGAGGCCGGTCGCGGAGGTATGGGGAAATTTCCTGATCAGGTTTCGCCGGCGGATTTCGTCGGGACCGAGATCGAACGCCGCTGCGGCCTTGTCCATCAGCCGTTCCATGGCGAAGGTGATGACCGGCCGCGCCACGCCGCGATAGGGCGCCATGGTGCAGGTGTGCGTGGTGACGCCGCGCGCCAGGCACGAATAGGCGGCGACCTGGTACGGCCCCGGCAGTTCGGCCAGCGCCATCAGCGGCTCGACCCCGCAGGTCGTCGGGAAGCACGAATAGGCGCCGACATTGGCGATGACGTCCGCAGTGAGCGCGATGAGCTTGCCGTGCGCATCGAACGCGCCTTCGAGCTCCACATGCTGGTCGCGGCTGTGGAAGCCGGCGATCAGATTTTCCCGCCGGTCCTCGCTCCAGGCCACCGTGCCGCGCAGCTGCCGCGCCAGCCATGCCAGCACGACGTATTCGGCCGGCAGCGACATTTTCTGGCCGAAGCCGCCGCCGACGTCCGGCGCCACCACCCGCAGATCGGCTTCGGCAAAACCGAGCAGGTCGGCAATCGCGGTGCGGGCCAGATGCGGCATCTGCGTGGTGCAGGTCAGCGTCAGGCGGCCCGACACGGCATCGAACGCGGCGTGCGCGGCGCGCGCCTCGAGCGGCGTCGCATTCTGCCGCCGCGAGCGGGCATCGAGGCGGACAATCCGATGCGCCGTGGCGGCTATCGCGTCGAAATCGGCGGTCTTGAAGCGGCCTTCGACCACGACGTTGGACGGGCAGTTGTCATGAACGAGCGGCGCGCCCGGCGCGAGCGCGTCGCGGGCGTCGACGACAGCCGGCAACGCGACGATGTCCAGTTCGACCGCCTCGGCCGCATCCTCCGCCGCGGCGGGCGTTGCCGCGACCACGGCGGCGATCGGTTCGCCGACGAAGCGCACGACCTCGGCGGCCAGCACCGGCTGCTCGATCGGGCGGTAATTGAACTTGTGCAGCATGGGCCGGATCGGCCGTACGCCATGGAGGTCGGCCAGGCGAATGATGTGCACGCCGTCCGGTGCGGTGACGGCAACGATGCGCCCCGAGGCGACCGGGCTGCGCACGAAACGCACGTGATGTTCGGCGGCGAGATCCGCGGTGAAACGGCCGCGCCCGGTCACCAGCGCCGGATCTTCCAGGCGCCGCAGCGCGCGGCCGACCCATTTCATTCCAGAGCCGGCGGTTGCGGCGGTCATCGTGGCGCCGATCAGTCCGGCTGGATCCGGAACGCGCGCGGCACCGGCGCGAACCAGGCATCGTAGATTTTAGCGGCCTCGCCGGAGGCTTCGAGCTTGAGCAGCGTCTGGTCGACGAAGTCGAGAAAGCGCGGCTCGTTCTTCTTCAGGGCGAAGCCCGCGGTGCGCGGCAGCTGGTAATCCGGGATCAGCGAAAAGTCCGCCGGCCGGCCGCGCTTTTGCGCGAACCACAGCAGCAGCATCTTGTCGGCCAGGAAGGCGTCGACGCCGCGGTCAGCGAGCGCCGCAAACGCCGCATCGTAATCGTCGAACAGCACGATCTGCAGGGTCGGAACGGCAGCTTTGAGCTCGGCATCGACACTGGCGGATCGCACCAGAGCGAGCTTGCGGCCGCCAAGCTGCGTAATATGGACGATGCCGCTGTCGCTGCGCACCAGGACCTGGTGCGGCGAATTGAGATAGGCATAGCTGAAGGCGATGTCCTTGGCGCGGTTGTTGGACCGCGTCATGCCGACGGCGACCAGATCGACGCGATCCTGCTGTAGCGCTGGGATGCGGTCGGCGTTGATGATCGGGATTTTTTCGGTGGCGACGCCGAGGTTCTTGGCGACGCGCCCGGCCAGATCGACGTCGTAGCCGACAATGCCCTTGCCCGGCTCCGCGAAGCTGAACGGCGGCGAGCTTTCGGTGACGCCGACCAGGAGGTGGCCGCGGGCTTTAACATCGTCCAACTTGTCGGCGGCGGCGGGCGGCGCCAGTGCCAATAAGAGGACCACGCTGGCAAGAGATATAGAGCGCGGTCGCATTGGCTCGGCGTTGCTGTTTCGCTTCAGCGTATTGGATCATGCGCCCTGCCGGCTGACAAGCACGGCCACAGCGGCAGCATCAACAGCCAATGAATGCTTTTGCCGGCAGACGCCTGACTTTGGCCTCGCGCCTGTTTTCGAGGCATCTCGGACATAGAACTGCGTCTTGCCCCTCGCCAGCAACGCAGATTGCGGCGGTCAATCGCGCAGCAGCGGGCCGCTTTAGCCGCTAATTGGCGTTGACGTTCTGCACCTGCCAGGTCGTTCCGACATTGCCGACGCCGACCGACGACGACACCGTCGCGCCGCTCATCAGCCACATCGCCAGGTCGCCTGAGCTGTCGAGCAGAAGAATATCGCTGTTGCCGTCGCCGTTGTAGTCGCCGACCTGCGCCACGCTCCAAATGCTCGGCAGCGTGCCGACAACTCCGGCAGAGGTCACCTGCGCGCCGTTGGTGAACCAGATCGACAGCACGCCGCTGTTGGTGTCCCGCCACAGGATGTCGGGATAGCCATCGCCATTGAAATCACCGATGCCCTGCACCACGAAGTTGCTGGTCACGTTGCCGAGGCCCGATGAACTCGTCACCTGGCCGTTCTGGACGCCCCACAGCGCGATGTCGCCGGCGCTGTCGCGCCACAGGATGCCGCCGTTGGCATCGCCGACGATGGTCCAGGTGCTGGGCAGCGCGCCAAAAACCGCCGTCGAGGTGACCGCCGCGCCGTTCATGAACCATGCCGCCACGGTGCCGGTGGTGCTGTCGCGCCACAGCAGGTCGCCTTTGCCGTCGCCGTTGAGGTCGCCGGTGCCGTCGAGCGTCCAGTTGCTGGTCAAGTTCCCGACCGCGGCGGCGGAGGCGACCGCAGTGCCGTTCATGAACCACATCGAGACGTTGCCGCTCGAATCGCGCCACAGCACGTCGGCTTTGCCGTCGCCGTCGAAATCATGCTGGCCGATGACCGAAAAGCTGCTCGGCACCGCTCCGAAGCCCGCCGACTGCGAGACCGTGCCGCCGTTCATCAGCCAGACCGCGGGGCTGCCGCTGGTGTTGCGCCAGAAGATGTCGCTCATGCCGTCATTGCTGAAGTCGTGCGTGTCGTGAAACCTGTAGAGGGCCGCGAGACGATCGTGCAAACCCATGCCGTACGGAGTGGGCGTTGCATTGTAGTAGTCCTGGTTCGTTCCCGTGGTGTTGGTGATCAGAGCCGGATCTGACGCACAATCAAAATTGTTCCATGACCAGCCGACATAGGAAATGCCGTATGTGTCGGCGAAAGCCATGTAGGAAGGTACGTAGGTCGTGGCGCAGTCGTATTCGCCAAACTCGCCGGTCACCACCGGAGTGGAGTTTGCGATGGTTTGGACCACCGGCCATTGCGAACTCTCAATGCCGGAGATGTACCCCTGACATGCGGCGGCGGTACTGGTCCCGGGCGGCCCGCAGTAACTGTGATAACTTGCCACGAGTTGCGGCGGATTGAGCGTATCGGTCGGCTCGTTGGCTAACCATTCGCTGAGATCGCTCGCATAGCTCAAGCCGCCGAGCATAATGGGCTGTGTGGCGCCGGCATCGCGCACCTTGGATACCAGGTCCGCCATTCCGTCCGTCGGCCAGTTACCGTAGGAATTCGACACCGTGCAGCCATACAGCCAGCAGCCCCAACTGGACACAAAGGGCTCGTTGTAAAGGTCGAAAATGACCGCCGGATAATTCTTAAAAGCTCCGGCAACCGACGACCAGAATGCCGGACCGTGTTCCTTATCGACCATCGGTTGCTGCGCGTTCGCGATATTTGTTCCGGGAGCGTTCCAGTGCAGGTCGAGGATCACATAGATACCGACATTATTGAGCGCCTGGACGAAAGTCTCGATGGCCCCCTGATAGGCCGCACCGTAGTAGTTGCTATCGCTTCCCGGCAGGTTGATCCCCAGCCAGCAATCTTCGTTCAGCGGCAGGCGGACAACGTTGATGTGCCATGACTGGAGGGCCGTGATGGCGTTCGCGTCGGTGGGCCCCTGGAACACGGCGTAGCCGTTGCCGTTGCCGTTGCCGCCGCCGACGCAGGCGAATTCCGTGCCGGAATAGTCGACGCCGCGCAGGTGGACAATGGCGCCGTTCTGATTGACAAGCTGATTGCCTTGCACATGCACCGCAAGCGTCTGCGCTTGGCCGATGTCCGGCCAGCAGAGCGCCGCGACAGCGAGCGCAGCGAGGACGCAGCGCCGAAACGGCTTGAGCCTGATGGCGACGCTGCGGCGAACTATGTTGGCAAAATGCGTGTGCATCGGCTTTATCCGCTAATTGGCGTTGACGTTCTGCACCTGCCAGGTCGTTCCGACATTGGTGACGCCGACCGACGACGACAGCGTCGCGCCGCTCATCAGCCACATTGCCAGGTTGCCTGAGCTGTCGAGCAGAAGAATATCGCAGTTGCCGTCGCCGTTGTAGTCGCCGAGCTGGGCGACGCTCCACTTGCTCGGCAGCGTGCTGACCAAGGCTCCGGAGGTGACCGCCGTGCCGTTGGTGAACCAGATCGACAGCGCGCCGGTGTTGGTGTCGCGCCACAGAATGTCGATCTTGCCGTCGCCGTTGAAGTCGCCGACGCCCTGCACCACGAAATTGCTGGTCACGGTGCCGAGGCCGCTCGAGCTCGTCACCTGGCCACCCTGCAAGCCCCACAGCGCGATGTCGCCGGCGCTGTCGCGCCATAGTATTTCACCGTCGGCATCGCCGACGATGGTCCAGTTGCTGGGCAGCGCACCGAGAACCGCCGTCGAGGCAACCGCCGCGCCGTTCATGAACCAGACCGCCACGGTGCCGGTGTTGCTGTCGCGCCAGAGCAGGTCGCCCTTGCCGTCGGCGTTGAGATCGCCGGTGCCGTAGAGCACCCAGTTGCTGCTCAGGTTGCCGACGGCGGCGGCCGAGGACACCGCGGTGCCGTTCATGAACCACATCGAGACGTTGCCGCTCGAATCGCGCCACAGCACGTCGGCCTTGCCGTCGCCGTCGAAGTCCTTCTGGCCGATGATCGAGAAGCTGCTCGGCACCGCTCCGAAGCCCACCGACTGCGCGACCGTGGTGCCGTTCATCAGCCAGACCGCGGGGTTGCCGCTGGTGTTGCGCCAGAAGATGTCGCTCATGCCGTCGCCGCTGAAGTCGTGGGTGTCGTGAAGCCTGTAGAGGGCTTGAAGATGATAATCCAATCCTTGGCCTTCGGCGGTGGGCGTTGGGTAGTAGTAGTCATTATTCGATTTACTCGTGTTGTTCGTGAGCGCGAGGAGAGAGGGGTTGCCGCAGGCATTATCGTTCCACGACCAGCCGAGATAGGAGAAGCCGTTTGCGTCAAAGAAATCCATGAACGGGTAAACGTAATTCGTGGCGCAGTCGTATGCGCCAAACTCGCCGGCCACCACCGGATGGGACTGCCCGACGGTTTGCAGGTACGAAATTTCATCCTGCTGATCCGTGTTGAACTGCGCCACGGTGGCGCCGTAACGATGATAGGACGCGATGATTTGCGGAATCCATGTCCCGGAGTAGCCGGCCGGCGTTTCGTCGGTCGGCAGATAGGTCAGCCATTGGCTGAAATCCTGCCCATAGTCGCAGCAGCCACCGAGCATAACCGGGTTCGTGGCGCCCGCCGCGCGCACCGTGTTGAGCAGCTGCTGCATCCCCGTTGAAAAAAAGGCAAAGCCATACGCCCCGCTCGAGTCTGCCGGGACGTAACAGCCGTTCTTCCAGCACGCCCAGTCTGTCGTAGTTCCGAGGTTCATGTCACCGTTAAATACTTCCCCGCCCAGGGTCAGATGTGGCTCGTTAAACAAGTCGAAGATGGCGGCGGGATTATTCTTGAAAGTCGTGGCGACGCTAAACCAGAAATCATTACTGTGATTGGTGTCGGCCATCGCCCAGCCATTGGCGGCCACAAGCGGATCGGGCGCGTTCCCGTGCAAATCCAGAATGACATAGATCCCGTTGGCGGTGAGCGCCTGCACGAAAGTGGCGATCGCGTTCTGATAATAATTGCTACCGGCGTAGGTCGGATCTATGGCGGGGTACGCGGTGCTCGTGTCCGTCTGGCTCATGGTCTCGCCCGCGTACATGGTCTCGGAGGCGATGTTCCCGGGCGGGGTCGAGGAGTTGGTCGTCACCGTGACCGTATAGGTGCCCGCACCCCCGGTGCCGGTGCCGGAAAAAGACGAGAGATAGACCCCTCCAGACGTCCCCTGCACGAGTTCCCCATTGGTGTCGGCAAGCACCAGCCCTTGCTTTATGGTATCTGAGCCCGCGTTCATCCCCGTCACGGTGAGCGTCGCGGTGTACTGGTACGTCGTGGTCGGGACCAAAGTCCAACCCGAGATAGAACCCGTGAAGCTCGTCTGAATCACGGTCTGCGCGTTGTTCAGCGAGTAGGTCGCCGAAGCCCCATTCGCGGACAGTTGACCCGTGATGTAGGTCCCCGGTGTGAGTTTGCCTCCGACGTCGGAAAGCGGATACGACGCCCCTGTTTGGACGGCACCTGAATTCACGTCGACCACGTAGAGCGTCGTCCCCGAGATCCAAGCCTGGAAGACCGAGTTGCTCTGTTGCAGGGTCCCGTTCCAGCAAGTCTCATTCAGCGGCAGGCGGACAGCGTTGATGTGCCAGGTCTTGAGGCCCGCGATGAACGAGGGGGTAGGACCGGTGATCATCGGCGGATTGGCCTGGTCGGGCCAGTCGAAGATGCCGTAGCCGAGTTCGTTATGGGGGTCGCCGCCATTGCCCGTACACGCGTATTCCGCGCCGGAAAAGTCGACGCCGCGCAGGTGGACAAGGGCGCCGTTCTGATTGACAAGCTGGTTGCCTTGCACATGCACCGCAAGCGTCTGCGCGTTGCCAATGTCCGGCCAGCCGAGCGCCGCGACAGCGAGCCCAGCGAGGACGCAGTGCCGAAACGGCTTTCGCCCGATGGCGACGCTGCGGCGAGTTATGGTGGCAAAAAGCGTGTGCATCGTGTTTCCTCGCAAAGTCCGCCTCCGAGCCTGCGGTTGACGCAGACCGTGGCGAAGCTTCTGGTTGACGGGGAAGTTTTGGTTGACGGAGAAGCTCTGGTTGACGCAGACCGTGGCGAAGCTCTCTAATCCCGACCGCAAAGCGCCCAAAAGGTTGGCGCGTCTTGAAAGTTGGAGGCGAACGCCCCGCGATCAGCAAAAGATTGCTTCCTTTGCCGCTGCGTCGGCAAAACTCCGCTGCAGCTCACGCCGATCCAGCGTTATCACGGCTCCTTGGCGGCGAATAGGGGTGTCAAGCGCTCTTGAGAAATGTAAATGAGAAAAACCATTTGGTTTCAAGCGCGAATTGACGTTGCGCCTCAGATTGAGACGCCGTGTCAATGAATTGATCTGCAGGGTCAATTTCACTAGCATAGTGCCTATGGCCAAGAGCAGCGCCAACGGTTCGCAGACGGACGTCGCCGCGGTGCCGTCCGAGACGGACAAAGGCGATGGCGGCTCGTCGCCCAAACTGCGAGGGTTCGACAGCAATCCGCAGGGCGCTTTCGGGCCGCGGTTCTGGCAGGCGTTTGGCGACAGCGTCGCGCACATTTACGACACGCTGTCGCTCCCGGACCCGTCGGAGGAAGCACGCTTCACCCTCGCCACCCGCACCTACGCCACGCCCCGAGGGGTTTTGATGCGCTGCGAGGGTACGGCGTTCATCATGACGCGGGGGCCCGCACTGATCGCGCACGGCGCCGACCAGCTGCTCATCGTTCTCCAGATCGAAGGCTCGGCGGACACCGACTCCGGGGGGCGATGCGTGCGGCGCGAGGCTGGGGACGTGGCGATCACTGATTACGCGCGTCCGTTTCACAGTGCGGCGACCGACTACGTGAATTTGATGATTGTCCTTGCCCGCGAGAGCGTGCCCGCGGCACTGCTGGCGCTCGAGCCGCACGGCCTTATCTTTCGGCGCGGCAGCGGCGCGGCGCGTCTGATCGGCGCCGCCATGCAGGAGTTTTATGCGCAGGCCGACGACCTGACGGTGAGCGACGCCGAGGCGGCGATCGAGGGCATCGTGGCGCTGACGACCGCCTGCGCGCGCTCAAGGCTGGCGGGCGATGAAGCGGATCACGTGAAGTCGAAAAGAAGGGCCGTGCTGGATTACATCGACGCGCATCTCGGCAACGTGCAGCTCGGGCCCGACGAGATCGCCGATGCGGCCAACGTCTCGCGCGCGTCGCTCTACCGGCTTTTGGCGACGGAAGGCGGCATCCGCGCCGCGTTGTTGAAGCGCCGGCTCGACGAGGCGCTGCGGCTCATGCTGACAGACAACAAGGACGGTCGTTCGCTGAAGGACATCGCCAAGTGCTGCGGCTTTGGCGGCACGAGCCAGTTCGCCCGGGCGTTCCGCGCGCGCTTCGGCGCGCCGCCGCGGCAGTACCGCGCGCTGGTCCGCGGGCAGGACCTCGACTGGCACGAAGCCCGGCTCATCGCCGACGGCTTCGACCAGGACGCCTTCTTATGGCGGCAACGGGGGTTGAGCGGATCGAAACAATCCATTGGGCCGGATTGAGCCAACGGGTCCGGCCCGAAGTGGCCAGCCCGATGACAGGCTCCGCGCAATCTGAGCCCCCGGTCCACGCATGCAAACATCCCGGATGTCGCTTCGCCCATTCCGGCTGGCATCGTTGACCGCTCGACGCCGTCAACAACGACGGCCCTGAATTCCCCAGTGGCCATTCAATGGCCGCCCGGCAGATATTGTTCGGTGACCAGCGCCGCCGTGTCGGGCTCGTTCGGCAGCGTGCCCATCTCGACGAACGACCGCGCCAGCACGGCGAGCGCCTTGGGATCGAACCTTCCGGTGCGGTTGAACATGCCCATCAGTTCGTCGTAGTCGCGCGCGGCGATGGCCGGCGAGACGTCCGCCGTGCGCTGTACGATGCCGATGGTCTGGTCGCGATGGCCACCCATATAGGCGATGGTGTCGAACCAGCCGGCGAGGAAGGCGCGCACCGCGTCGGGATCGCTTTGGGCGAAAGCGCGCCGCGCATAGAGGATATAGATGTGGAAGGTCTTGATGCGGTCGCCGAACTGCACCAGCACGCGGCCGGAGCCGTCCGCCTCCAGCCGATAGCCGGCATTGGCCTCGACCACCATGCCGTCGATCTGGCGGGTCTTGAGCGCCGCGGTCTGCGCCGCGGTGGTGCCGAGCGGCGCGATGGTGAAGCCGTCGGTGCCCCAGCCGAGCTGGCGCGACAATTCCTGCGCCAGCCAATAGGTCAGCGAGCCCTTGCTGGAAACGCTGACGGTCTTGCCCTTGAGGTCCTGCGGCGTCTTGACCGGCGAATCCTTGAGCACCGCAAGCAGCACCGAGTAGGGTGCGTCAGCCATGGCGGCGACCGCGATCTCCGGCGCGCCCTTGACCTCGAGCGCCAGTTCCGGCCCGGAGCCGATCGCGATGTCGATGGAGTCCGCCGCCAGCGCCTGCTGCACCCGCGGACCGCCGCCGAAATCGGTGACTTGGACGTCGAGGCCGTGCTGCTTGAAGATGCCCGTCTCGATGCCGACTTGCAGCGGCACGAACTGGAACGTGCCGGCCTGGGGCTGGCCGACGCGCACCACCGTCGCCGCGCCGGCCGGCACGGGCGCGAGCGCGCCGAACAGCAGCAGGGTCGCGATCACGCGATGCGGCATCATTGTCCTCCCGGTCATCGAGCGTAGCCCGGATCGCGCGCCGGCGAAATCGGTGATGGCGGTCGCCGGTCCGCTGAGCATACGATGGGTTGAAGCGGAGAGGACTTAATGGCAGTGCGGCGGGCGGCCCTGGTGACCGGAGCCTCGTACGGCGTCGGCGCGGCGACGGCGCTGGCGCTTGCCCGCAGCGGCTTCGATATTGCGCTGACCGCCAGGCAGGCGGACCACCTGGCCGACACGGTGAAGAAAGTCGAAGCCGAGGGCGCGCATGCCCGCGCCTTCGCGCTCGATCTGCGGGTCGAGGCCAACATCGCCAAAGTCGGCGCGGCGGTCGTCGCGGCGTTCGGCCGCCTCGACGTGCTGGTCAACAATGCCGGCGCCAATCTGCGCAAGCGCGCGGCCGACGTCACGGCGCAGGAATGGGATGAGGTCATGGCGGTCAACGTGCGCGGCACGTTCTTCCTGACCCAGCATGTCGGCCGGCAGTTCATCGCCTCCGGCCGCGGCGGCTGCGTCGTCAACATCGCCTCGACCCACGGCCTCGTCGGCGCCGCCGAGCGCTCGACCTACGGCATGTCCAAAGCCGCGCTGATCCAGATGACGCGGATGCTGGCGGTGGAATGGGCGGAGCACGGCATCCGGGTCAACGCCATCGCGCCGGGGCGGATCGACACGCCGTCGCCGTCGCGGGCCGCCAAGGGCGGGGATCGCGGTTACATGGATGCGATGCTCAAGCGCATCCCGCTGCACCGCCTCGCCAGCGCCGAAGAGGTCGCGGCGACCGCGGCCTTTCTCGCCAGCCCCGCCGCCGCGTCGATGACCGGGCAGGTGCTGGTGCTCGATGGCGGCCTCACCGCGGCGTGAAACGCCGAGCATGAAACAGCGTCGATCGCATGAGTTGGAAGCCCGCGACTTTGCCCGGATCGCGGTCCGAGAAATGCCCGTGCCGACGCTTCGCAGGGTCGGCCGCCAGGACGCCTGTGGCGCCTTTCAATCCCTTTAGCCGCTTGACCGAGTCATGACGTCGGCGCGGGCGCGGTAAATGTGCGACGCGGCCGCCGCGAAAGCGCATAGCGCCGGGACGCCGATGACTGCCCCGATCACCGAGAAAAACAGCCAGCTTGCGGTGCTCGGCTGCGCCTGCGGCGTCAGCAGAAGCCAGTAGAGCGGGCCGCCGACGACCAAAAGGGGCAGTGCCGTCAGGAAGAATATGAAGGCCACGCGCCAGGAGATTCCCTTGGTATCGAGCCCGGCCTTGCTCCACGTCGCGCCGGGCGCATCGATCGCGATGGCGGGAAACAGGATGGCCCGCCGAACCACGATGATGACGAGCGCGATGAACAGGGCAAGGACCACGATGCCGAGCCCGGCCATGACGGCCGGATTATTCTCGGCGCCCGGAATCAAGCTCTCGATCGTGCTCGGTATCAGCCAGAGGATTTTGACGAGGATCGCAAAGCCGACGAAACGCAAGTAGCGGCTGCTCCCCGGCTCGAGCGGATAGCGACTCGTTGTCTCGCCCAGAAGCACGAAGCGGTGCACTGCGATTGCCAGCGGCGCGAGCAACACCGCCTGCACGATGCTGGAGCCGATCGAGACCACGGGAAGCCACGGGCTTCCGACCAGCGCGTACGGGTCGGGAATGATCGCAAAGCTTGCGACCGAGGTGACGAGAACGAGCGCGAACGCGATGCCGGCCACAACCGGCATGGCCCCGATCGCACGGAAGGCGTCCCCCCAGGCGATTACCGCCGTCCCGATAACGGGTGGTTTTGTGCCTGCCATGGCTGCCCTCCCCAAAGTGGACCGAATAGTGGACCCGAAGACCGTTTCCAACAAGGACTGTTGGCCGCATCACACGGCGTCGCCGCCAAAGGCGCCATCGCGGCTACACGGAGGCGATGCTCAAGCGCGGCCTCACCGCGGCGTAACTCACCAGCCGCGCGGTTCCGCGGCGAGCGCCGGGATGGCCTCGATTTCGGCCATGAGTTTTTTCTCGGCCGCCGCACTGAGCGGCAACAGCGGTGATCGCGGATTGCCGCAGTCGCGGCCGACAGCGCGCGCTGCTGCTTTCAGCGCGGCGACGCCGCCCGGTTTGAGGACTCTGGCGAAGCGCCGCGACGTCTTCCTGGAGCGGCCGTGCCTCGTTGAACGTCTCCGCGCGGCACAGCGCGAACAATTCGCGCATCAGCTTGGGCGCGACCACGGCGAGCGCGGAAAACATGCCGCTGGCGCCGATCGCGGCGGCCGAAACAAAGAGTTCCGTTCCCGACAGCAGCGCGAAATCCGGACGCGGGCGCGCCGCCTCGGTCAACAATGCGATCATGAATTGCCAGTCGAGGCTCGCATCGACGACGCCGGCGAAATTGGCAAGCTTCCCGATCAGCTTGCGCGCAAGCTCGGCGTCGATCCTGCTGCCGGCCATGTCGTCGGGCGCGTTGAGCACGAAGAACGGCAGCTCGACGGCGGCGCCGATCTGGAAGAAATGTTCCAGGATCATGGCCGGCGGCGGCGTCCAATAATACGGCGTGGTGGCGACGATGGCGCTGGCGCCGGCCGCCTGCGCGTGCCTGGCGAGCGCGGCGGCAATGCCGGTGCCGGCATCGCTGACATGGGCGATGAGGGGGGCGCGTCCGCCGACGCGCTCGACCGCAAAGCTGATCAGCGCACGCCGCTCGGCGTCGGTGAGGCTCACCGATTCGCCGCAATGCATCGGCAGCGCAAGGGCTTGCGCGCCATTCTTCAGATGAAACTCGATCATCGTGCCGTAGCGCTGGAAGTCGATGCGGCCATCGGTCGAAAACGGCGTCAGCGGCGTGTGCACGAGGCCTGGATGAAAGGGCATGGGCGTGGGCTCTGGCGACCGCTTACCAGCCGTGCGGCTCGGTCGCGAGGACGCCGAGGTCCTCAAGCTGGGCGCGGATATGGGCCTGGCGCTCCGGCGTCGCGGTCGGCAGCGGCGCGCGCGTCGGGCCGACCGGGCGGCCCATGATCACCATGCCGCCCTTGAGCGACGACGGGTACTGGTCCTTGAACAGATGCCACAGCCGCGTCATCTTGAATTGCAGTTCGCGGGCCCGCGTCCAATCGCCGGCCATGCAGCTGTCGAACAGGTCGCCGCACAAATTCGGGCAGATCGAGCCCGCGGCCGAGTAGCAGCCGACGCCGCCGAGCGGCACCGAGGGCAGCAGGAATTCGACGCCGGTCAGCATGGCGAAGTTCGGCCGGCGCGCCAGCGCGGCGCGCGATATTTCCAAAAACTTCTCGCTGTTGAAGCTTGCTTCCTTGACGCCGACGAAGTTCGGCAGCCGTTCGATCAGGCTCGCCATCAGGTCCCCGGTGATCTCGACCCCGGCCAGATAGCTTGGCGAGTTGTAGGACAGCACCGGCAGATCGATCGCGGTGCACAGCCGCATGAAATACGCCTCGATCGCTTCCAGCGTCGGCGTCCAGAAATACGGCGTGATCGCCAGGATGCCGTCGGCGCCGATCGTCTGGGCGTGCCGCGCCAGCGCCATGGTGTCCTCGACCGCCAGCGCGCTGACATGGATGGTCACCGGGACGCGGCCGGCCACGGTCTGCACCGCGGCTTCGGCGAACAGCTTGCGCTCCGCGATCGTCAGGTTGAGCGATTCACCCTTGTGGTGCGGCCACGAGATCGCCGGCGCGCCGGCGCGCACATGGAAGTCGAGCAGCCGCTCGAAGGTCGGCAGGTCGAGGCTGAAGTCGTCCTTCAGCGGCGTTACCGGGCTTTGCATCACGCCGCGGAATTTGTTCTGCATCGGCTTTTCAACACTCCATCAAGCGTCAGAAGCGCGGCGGCTCGCCATGATAGGCTTGGCGAATGACGTCGGTGAGGTCGGCTTGCGAGACCGGCCGCGGATGCGCGACCTTCACCGCGGCGACCACCGCGACGGCCTTGTCGATATCGGCCTCGCGCATGCCGAGCCCTTTGAGGCCGGTCGGCAGGCCAAGCCGCACGTTGAGATCATAGAGGCCGCGCGCCGCGTCGGAAACGCCGAGCGCGCGGGTGATGCGCGCCATGGCGTCGGGCGCGGCCGCGGCGTTGAAGCCGATCGCGTACGGCGTGGCGACGGCGTGGGTGTGGGCGTGGTCGAGACTGAACCATTGCCGCACCCGCTGCGCGATGGCGTGCTCGAGTCCGACCGCGGCGCGAAAATTGGCCGCCAGCCAGGCGCCGTAGAGCACGTCGCTGCGCGCCGCAATGTCGCGCGGATCCTGCACGACGCGCGGCAGGCTCGCGCCGAGCCTGCGCACCGCTTCCTCGGCCATCGTCTGCACCACCGGATTGGTGTCGATGCCGTAGAGGCTTTCGACGGCGTGCGCCATGGCGTTCATGCCGCTCGCCGCGGAGATGCGCGGCGGCAGGTCGAGGGTCAGTTCCGGATCGTAGATAGCGGTCGCCGGCAGCGCGGCGCGGCCCTCGCCGCTGATCCGGTCGTCGGCCACGCCGACATACCAGCGCGCCGCCATTTCCGAGCCCGAATAGGTAGTGACGACGGCGATGTAGGGCACCCCGGTCGCCGCCGCGGCCGCCTTGGCGAGCCCGATCGGCGAGCCGCCGCCGACCACGACGAAGCCATCGACATTGTGCCGCTTGATGGCGGCGACGATGCGCTCGGACGCGTCGCGCGGCATGTTCGGCGCTGCCGCGTCGCAGAATTCGACGCAGCGGTCGGCGATGGCGGCAGTGACGCGGCGGGCGAATGCGGCGCGCGACGGTGAGCACAGCACCAGGAGCCGCTTCATGGCGTGGAAGTCGGCTTCCGTCCGCAGCGCCGCGATGGCGCCGGCGCCGAACACGATGCGGATGGGGTCAGAGTGGTAGGTGAAAGGCTTCACGATGTGCGCGTCCGGCCGCGTCAAGACAACAATCAGCGCATTATTCGCTGCGCACGAATAGGCCGTTCATCTGCCGACCTATAGTCCAACGCCGCGACGCGCCACACCTCATTCCCCACAGCGTTCCCGATTTGGGACGACATAATTGAAACGGGAGATGTACCATGAAACGCTTCACCGCCACCAAACATCTGCCGACTGCATTTGCCGCGGCTGTGGCCTTGGTTCTGCTCGGGGCCGCCGGCACGGTGCCGGCTTTCGCCCAGTCCCGGGATCACACCGGCAGTATGCTGCCGTTCTATTACGACTCCACGGGTGCACAAATCACCGGAGCATGGGGCCCGCCAACTGCTCCGAGCATCGGATCCCGCTCGCCGCTTTATCTGAAAGTGGAGGCACTTCATCCTCGCCACCATGGCGCCGGACAAGATCGGCATTGAACAACGCTCATGGGGCGCGGCCGCCATTCTGGCCGCGCCCCATGAAAAAAATGGCGCCATCTCCAGCTACTCCGCCTTCATGCCGGCTTGCTTGACGACCGGTCCCCATTTGGCGATTTCCGAACCGATATACGTGCCGAACTCGGCTGCGCCCATGTGCACCGGCGCGGCGCCTTCATTGTCGAGAAACTTCTTGGTCTCCGCCGAATCGAGGAGACCCGCGATGGTGTCGTGCAGCTTGTCGACGATCCGGGCCGGCGTGCCCGCTGGCGCGACGATGCCCCACCAATTGGTCGCGACGTAACCGGGCACCCCGGCTTCGGCGATGGTCGGCAGGTCGGGCAGGATCGGGCTCCTTTGCTCGCCGCCGGTGGCGAGCGCCCGCAACTGGCCGGACTGGATATTCGGCACCGTCTGCACGATCGACGAGAACATGACCTGGTCTTCGCCGGCGATGACCGCGAGCATGGCCGGGCCGCCGCCCTTGTAGGGCACGTGCACGATGTCGACGCCGGCCATGAGCTTGAACAGTTCGCCGCTCAAGTGCTGGAAGCTGCCGATGCCGGCCGAGGCGTAATTGAGAAAGCCAGGCTTGGCTTTGGCGAGGTCGAGCAGCTCCTTGACCGAGTGCACCGGCACGTTGGGATTGACGGTGAGCACGTTAGTGCCGGTGGCGATGATGCTCACCGGCGCGAAATCCTTCACTGGGTCGAACGGCTCCTTGTACAGCCAGGGATCGACCGCATGGGCGACGGAGATGATCAGGATCGTGTAGCCGTCGGGGTTCGCCTTGGCGGCGAGATCGGAACCGAGCACGCCGCCGGCGCCGGGGCGGTTGTCGACAAAGACCTGCTGGCCGAGTTTCTGGCCGAGCTGGTTGGCGATGATGCGCCCGACCACGTCGTTTGAGCCGCCGGGCGCGAACGGGATGATCAGCCGGATCGAGCGCGTCGGATAATCATCCGCGGTCGCGGGGGCGGCCAGCGCGATCGAGGCCAGCGCCAGCCCAACGCTCGCGATTGCGGCCGTGCGACGTCTCGCCATTGGCGGTCTTCCCCATGCCAGCTATCGTGTCATCATCCGCGAAGGCGGATGATCCAGTAATCGCGAAACTTTTGCTGCCGCGCAAGTGCAGCCAGCACAATGATTGCTGGATGCGCCGATAGCTGGATGCGCCGCGGGCGCGGCGCATGAGAATGTGGCGGCGCATGACAACATCCTCAGGCCTCGCCGTCCAAAGGGATATCGTGCACTTCCCTGGCCTTGGCCGCGCAGGCCGCCAGCAGGAAGCCGAGGTCGGTGCCGGTCGAGACATAGCGCGCACCCATGCGCACGTACCCAGCCGCGAGATCCGGCCGCGACGCAAAACCGCCGACGGCGAGATGTTTGCCGTGGGCGCGGCAGGCGGCCATGGTCTTGGCGTAGGCTTCGCGCACCCGCGGATGATCGTATTGGCCGGGCAGGCCCAAGTCGGCGAGCAGATCGTTGGTGCCGATCAGCACCATGTCGACGCCGTCGACCGCCATGATGGCGTCGGCGTGCTCGACGGCGGCAGCGCTCTCGAACTGCACGATCACCATGGTGGCGGCATCGATCGCCGCATAGGCTTCCGCGGCGGGGAAAGCGCGGTACTGCAGGTGGGGCAGGGGGCCGGCATTGGAGCGCTCGCCGAGCGGCGGATATTTGGCCGCCCGCACATACTCGCTGGCCGCCGCGGCCGACTGCACATGGGGCGCGATGATGCCGAGCGCGCCGGCGTCGAGGATGCGCTGCACGTCGGCGAGCCCGGGCACCCGCACCAACGGGGTGATGCCGGCCTCCAGCGCCGCGATGCAGATCTGGCTGGTGCTCTCCAGCGAGAAGCTCGAATGCTCCATGTCGACATAGAGGCTGTCGAAGCCGGCGGTCTTGGCGATGCGCGCGATCTCGACGCCGCGAATGAGCCGCACCGTCATCGAGGCGACCACCTCGCCGCGATTGAGCTTGTCCTTGACATGGTTGCGCAGGACATCGCCGGCTTTGGCGGTTTTCGCGCTCGGCGCGTCGGCTGACGTGTTGGCTGACATGCTGGCTGACATGGCTTTCCCGGGGCGATAGTCTTAAAGACCAAAGAGGAGAAAACGCCGTGAACTACTCGACCGACTTCAAGTCAATCCGCAACGAGGTGTCGGCGCAAGAGTGGCAGACCCGACTTGATCTCGCCGCCTGCTACCGGCTGGTCGATCAATACGGCATGGCCGATCTCATCTACAACCACATTACGGCGCGCATTCCCGGCACCGAGCATCTCCTGATCAATCTTTACGGCCTCCTCTACAAGGAGATCACGGCGTCGAGCCTGGTCAAGATCGACGGCGAGGGCAATATCGTCTGGAAGCCCGACACCGACTACGGCATCAACGTCTCCGGCTATGTGATCCATGGCGCCATTCACAGGGCCCGGCCGGACGTCGCCTGCGTGCTGCACACCCATACCCGCGCCGGCATGGCGGTGTCGGCGATGAAATGCGGGCTGTTGCCGCTGTCGCAAACCTCGATCCGCTTTGTCGGCCATCTCGGCGAGCACGATTACGAGGGGCCGGCCATCGACCTCGCCGAGCGCGAGCGCATCGTGCGCGACCTCGGGCCCCATGACGCGCTGATCATGCGCAACCACGGCCTGCTGACTTGCGGGGCGACCATCCAGCAGGCCTTCAACACCATGTATCAGCTCGAACTGTCGTGCCGCTCCCAGGTCGATGCCATGGCGGCGCGCGCCGAACTGGTCATGCCGGGCGAGAACGTGTTGGCGCACACCGCGCACCTCTATCAGCCCGGCACGCGCCGGCCGTACGGCGTGCTGGAATGGCCGGCCATGCTGCGGCTCCTCAAAGCCGAGGAGCATCATTCGGGCTATCCGCCGTACTGGCATTGAGCGCTCCGGCGATGCCACGGCTGTCCGCCATCGTGATCACATTGAACGAGGCGGCCAATATCGGCGAATGTCTGGACGCGCTTTCGTTCTGCGACGAGCGCATCGTGGTGGACTCCGGATCAAACGACGGCACCGCGGATATCGCCCGCGGCAAGGGCGCCCGCGTCGAGAGCCGCGGCTTCGCCGGCTTCGGCCCGCAGAAGAATCATGCGCTGTCGCTGGCGAGCGGCGACTGGGTGCTGTCGATCGATGCCGACGAGCGCGTCACGCCGGAATTGGCCGCCGCGATCACGGCGGCGCTGGCGGACAGCCATGCGGACGGCTTCGCGTTCCCGCGCCGATCGAGCTTTTGCGGCCGGCCGATGCGGCACTCGGGCTGGTATCCCGATTACGTGCTGCGGCTGTTCCGCCGCGGCAAGGCCCGGTTCGACGATGCCCTCGTCCATGAGCGCGTCATCTGCGCCGGGCCCGTCGAGCGGCTCGAGGAGCCGCTCGTCCATCACCCGGTGCGAAAGCTCGAAGATGCGCTGTCCCGCATGGACCGCTACTCGACGGCCAGCGCGGCGGCGCTGGTTGCATCGGGACGGCGCGTGTCGTTCCTCGCCGGCATCGGCCACGGGCTTTATGCGTTCCTCAAGAGCTACGTGCTGCGCCTGGGCTTTCTCGACGGCGCCGAGGGCTTCCTGCTCGCGGTCGCGAATGCCGAGGGCAGCTATTACCGCTATATGAAAGCCTGGCTGGCGACGCGGCAGCGCAAATAATGGTCATCGGCCGCCGCGAAGCCGTCGCGCGGCCGAAGACTTATGCTCGTGGGCCTACACTCTGGCGATCACCGCGACCGGCCCGCCGCCGGGTGGACCCTGATGCTCGGCGCCGCCCGAGACGTAAACCGCGCCGCTTCCCGACAATCCGCCGATCAGCCCGCCGACGGCGGCGCGGGCATGGCGTGTCGAGCCGAGGTCGGAATCGTCGAGCATGGTGTGGCGCAGGCCGCGCACCACGCCGTCCGGCGATGCCTCGGCCTTGGCGAAGATGTTGACCAGCCGCTCCCTCATGCCGGCGTCGGCGAGGCCGAGACCGACGCTTTTGAGCGCTTCAAGCACGGCCGAAAGATCGATCGAGTCGCGCATGACCGAATGGGCGATCACGAACGGGCTGGTCGAGGCGCACGAATTGCCCATCACGATCACCACATTGTGCATCAGCTCGATGCCGGCCGAGGATGACGCCACCGACGAGAACAGTCCCCAGTCTTTGAGCACCTGGTCTTCGCTGACGTCGGCTGCAAGTTCGCCGAGCGCCGCGGCGACGCCGAGCGCCGAGGCGCCGCGCGAGTAACCCATCGACGCGTAGGCGTTGCCGGTCACGGTCTTGCGGCCGCGCCGCGCCGCCGCCGCGACCCGCTCGCTGGTGAGGAGCGGGCACTTGATCTGCACGAAATGCACGTCGTGCGGATCGTCGATGGCGGCGTCGGCCATGGCCAGATGCACCGCGCGAACGGTCTCCTCGATCTGGACCTTGCGGCCGATCTCTTCGGGGAGGAAATCGCGGCTATGGGCAACGCCGACACTCAGCCGCTTCTCGTTCTTGCCGTTTGTGCCGTTGGTGCCGTGACCCGCGCCGTCCATCGCAGCGCTGCGCGCGAACACCGTCAAATGCGGCGACAGCACGCCTTCGGTGCCGCCCGACATGACAAAAGCGATCTTGGTCTCGACCGCGCGCGGCGTCAGCCCCAGATGCGGCGCCAGCGCCGCGCGCAGTGCCGCGAGCGCATATTCGCGGGTGAAATCGTTGACCCCGCCGTTACCTTCGGTCTTGCCCAGGACGGCCAGGATGTTCGCGGGGATGAGCTTGCCCGCCGCCACCAGGTCCATCAGGCCGGAGACGTCGCCGGGGCCCTTGGTCGGGATGCGAACGACGTCGATCGAGCTCGGGCGCATCGTCATTCCACCTCCGCCCTCGACCAGAAGATCAGCCGGCGTTCGGCAAAGCCGATGGCATAGAACATCACGATGCCGGCAAAAGCCGCGGCGAAGATCGCCGAAAACAGGGTCGCCGTCTCCAGATGCGCCGAAGAGATGATGATGAGATAACCGAGGCCCTGCGTGGCGCCGACAAATTCGCCGACGATGGCGCCGACCACCGCGAGCGACGATGAAATTTTCAGCGCCGAGAACAGGTAGGGCAGGCAAAACGGCACCCGCAGCTTGCGGAATTCCTGACTGCGGCTGGCGCCCATGGTCTCGAACAGCTCGCGGTATTCGAGATCGGCGGCCTTGAGGCCTTTGACGGTGTTCACCAGCACCGGAAAAAAGCAGATCAGGATCGCCGCCACGATCTTGGACCACCAGCCGGTGCCGAGCCAGATCACCAGCAGCGGCGCGATCGCCACGATCGGCGTCGTCTTCACCGCAATGGCGATCGGAAACAGCCCGTTTTCCAGAGTGTGAAACCGCACGAACAAGGTCGCGATGGCGAAAGCGAGCAAGCTTGCGATCAGGAAGCCGGCAAGCGCCTCAAGGAAGGTCACCGCGAACTGCACCGCAAGCGAGCGGTCGACGGTGCCGAGGATCGCGGTCGGCGCCGGCAACAAATATTCCGGGATGTGCCCGATCATGACCATGGCCTGCCAGCCGGCCAGCAGCAGCAGGCCGAACGCCACGGGGGCCGCGGCGCGGGATATCGTTGGCCCTGTCATTGGCCGCTCCTCACCAGGGCGCGGATGTGGCGGATGATCGCCGCGGTATCGGCATCCTCCGGCGCGCGCGGCCGCGGCCCCGGCACCGCCACGTCTTCCACGAGCCGCGCCGGCCGCTTTGTCAGCACCACGACACGATCCGACATGGTCACGGCTTCCGGGATCGAATGGGTGACCATCAGCACGGTGGCGAGCCGCGTCTGCCGGTTACGCCAGATGCGGATCAGTTCTTCGTTGAGCACGTCGCGGGTCAGCTCATCGAGTGCGCCGAACGGCTCGTCGAGCAACAGGATGTCCGGATCGCACATCAACGCCCGTGCCAGCGCTGCGCGCTGCGCCATGCCGCCGGACAATTGATGCGGATAGGCGGCGGCGAAGTCGCCGAGCCGTACCAGCTCCAGCATATGCCGCGCCTTGCGCCGTTCGCTCGGATCGACGCCGTCGCGGCCGCGCTCGATCTCGATCGGCAACAGCACGTTATCGAGCGTGGTCCGCCACGGCAGCAGCAGCGGTTTCTGAAACATGAAGCCGATGGCCCCGGTCCTGGCTGGCTTGGCGCGGCCGGGATTGGCAGGAGCCGCATCCGACCATGCGATGCGTCCCGCCGCGGGCTCGACCAGCCCGGCAATCGCCTTGAGCAAGGTCGATTTGCCGCAACCGCTCGGGCCGAGCAGCGAGACGAACTCGCCGCGGCCTACCGTCAGGCTCATAGTCTCGATGGCGACCACGCTGCCGAAGCGGACGCAGAGGTTTTCGACAAACAGCGAGGCATGCGGCTGGATGATGGGAGTGCCGCCCAGCCGCTCGGTCATGACGATGGCATTCATGGCGCCGACCCGCTCACGGTAGCGGCTGTCATGGCGTCGACGTTGGCGAAAACGCCGCCGCGACATTGACCGGCTGTTTCTGGAAGCCGGCGCTGATCAGGAGCTGCTGCGCCGTCCGCCAACCGGCTTCGTCCATGGCGCCGACCGCCTTGCCGTCGGGCTTGAGGAGCGGAATGCTCGCCTTCATCATCGCCAGTTCGTGGTCGTAGGTGAGCTTGTCGCCGTGGCCGACGGTGATCTTGGCGGCGTCTTCCGGCGCCGCGATGGCGTCGTTCCAGCCCTTGAGCGTGGCGGCAACGAATTCGACGCACGACGTCGGGCTTCTGTTTCAGCATCTGCTCGGTCGTGAACAGCGTATCCGCATACAGATCGATGCCGTAGTCGGACGGATAGACGACGTTGACGTCGAAACCCTTCTCCTTCGCCGCGAGCACCTCGTTGATCAGATAACCCGGCCACACGTCGATGGCGCCGGTCAGCAGCGGCGTGATGTCGAACTTGACCGGGATTTCCGTGAGGGTGGATTTGTCGATGCCGGCCTTGGCGAGCACGGCGCGATAGATCAACTCCTCGTTGCCGCCGATCTTGACGCCGACTTTCTTGCCGACGTAATCGGCCGGCGTCTTGATGCCGGACTTGGCGAGCGAGAACAGCACGAACGGATTGCGCCGATAGATCACCGCCAGCGCCACGACCGGAACGCCCTTGCTGCGCGCGATCAGGATCTGATCGGCGCCGGTGACGCCGAACTGCTCGTTGCCGCCAGCCACCATCTGGATGGCGGGAAAGTCGGGTCCGCCGGGCTGGATGTTGACGTCGAGACCGGATGATTTGTAGAAGCCCTTGTCCTGGGCCACGTAAAATCCGGCGAATTGCGCCTGATTGAACCACTTCAGCCGCACGGTGACGGAATCGTCGGCGCGCGCCGCCGCGAACAGCCCGCTCAACGCCAGCAAGAAGACCGAAGCTAGAGCCCGATTGCGCATGGTGCGCCCCTTCTGAAAACAGCCCGGCAGCGTCACCATGCGGTCGGCCGAGTGAGCGCCACCAGCACCAAATTCTGGACGTGGCGCTCTGAAAAAACGCTCGCTTGCCGGCGAAAGCCGCTACACTGTGCCGCCAAGCCAAGGCGGAGCGCGCAAAGACCGATGCCAGGCCGAACCGTCCGCGCCCGCCCCGCCCGCCCCGCCCGCCGGGCACGCACCAGCTCCTCGCCGCCACCAGCGCCGGCGCGGAGCGCCGCGCCGCAAAAACGGCTTCGCCCGCCGCGGCTTCTCACTTATGTCGATGCGGTGGCGCGCCACGGCTCGATCCGCCGGGCGGCCGACGCGCTCAACGTCGCTTCCTCGGCGCTCAATCGCCAGATCCTCGACATCGAAGCGGATTTGGGCTGTGCCCTGTTCGAGCGGCTGCCGCGCGGCGTGCGGCTCACCGCGGCGGGCGAAGTCTTTCTCGCCTATACGCGCCATGCCATCTCGGAATTGAAGGCCGTCCAGTCCCAGGTCGAGCAGCTGCGCGGTCTGGTGCGCGGCCAGGTCGGCGTCGCCGCCGTCGAATCGGTCGCCGGCGAACTGCTGCCGGCAGCGATCACGCAGTTTCAGGCGGTCCACCCCAATGTGCGCTTTAACGTGCGCATCGGCGCGCCGGAGCACCTGGTCGACGTGCTGGTCGCCGATCAGGTCGACCTCATCCTCACCCACCATCCGCCGCCGAAGAAGACCGTAGCCGTCATCGCCGCCGCGACGCAGGCGCTGTGCGCGCTGATGGTCGACGATCATCCGTTGGCGAAGCGCGACGCGTTGCGGCTGCGGGATTGCCTTGCCTATCCGCTGGCGCTCGGCGACGCCACGCTCGCCGGCCGCGCTTTGATCGAGCAGGTGCTGGCGCAAGCCTCGTTCGATCTCGAGCCGCGGCTGGTCTCCAATTCGGTCGAGACCATGAAGGCCTTTGCCCGCATGAACCGCGGCATCTGCTTTCAGTTCCGTCGGTCCGGCAAGGGCCCGGTGCCGCCCGGCAATATGATCGCACTGCCGCTGGTCGATCCGCCGCTGCTCGAGGCGAAACTCATTCTCGCCACCCGCCGCGGTCGGGTGCTGCCAATCGCGGCAGCGGCCTTTGTCGAGCTGTTGCGGACCGCGTTGCTGTGACGGCGCCGGCGGCGCCGTTGGGGCTTTGGCGCAGCAGGCTTTCCATCCGCGCGATCACCGCGGCGGCCGAGACCTGCGCCATGCAGGCGTGGCCGTGGGTGCAGCGGCTGAGCGCCCGCAGGTAGCACGGCGAGCAGGGCAGGTCGGCGCGCAGCACCGCGCCGTCGCGCCGGTACGGGCCGGCCCAGAGCGGATCGGTCGGGCCGAAAACGCATACCACCGGGCGGTTGAGCGCGACCGCGAGATGCATCGGGCCGCTATCGTTGCTGACGCAGATCGCCGCGCGCGCCAGCAGCGCGGCAAGCTCGCTCAGCGTGGTTTCGCCGGCGAGGTTGACGCTGCCGGGTGCCGCCGCGGCCACGGCGTCGCAGACCGCGCGTTCGCGGTCGGCGCCGATCAGCGTCACCGCAAAGCCGTCCCGCAGAAAATGCCGCGCCACGTCGGCGAAACCGTCGGGCCGCCACTCCTTGGTCTCCCAGATGGTGCCGGGCGCCATGACGACGAGTTTCGCTTTGGCGATCTGGTAGTCGTCGAGCAGCGCGTCGACGCGGGCGCTGGCCGGCCGCGGAATCGGAAACGAGAAATCGGCGGCGCCGTCGTCGAGCCCGAGCATGGCGCCGACGCTCAGATAACGATCGACGGCGTGGACGTCGATGCTCGGCACCGCGATGTGGTCGGTGTAGGCGAGCCAGCTGCCCTCGCGGGCGCCCTGCCAGGCGTGGCGGCGCGTCTCTTCCGGGAAACGTCGCGGCGACGCCTGCCACATTTCCGCGCGCGGCCGGTCGAACCCGATGCGCACCGGCGCGCCGCTCAGCTTCGCGAACGCCGCGCTGCGGAATTGGCCCTGCAGGTCGAGCACCAGATCGTAAGCGGTGCGCTTGAGCCGGGCGGCGAGCCGCGCCGAACTGACATAGGGCGCCGGCCGCCACGGCGCCGACCATTGGTCGCGCGGAAACGCGATGACGTTGTCGATCGCCGGGTTGTGCGCCAGGAGCTCGGCGAACGCCGGCGACACCAGCCAATCCAATTGCGCCGCCGGATAGCGCCGCCGCAGCTTGTTCAACACCGGAATCGTCTGCACGACGTCGCCGAGCGCCGACAACTTGATCAGCAGGATCCTGGTGAAGTCGTGGCTGCGGAGATGTGCCGGACGCGAGGTCAAATGGGCTCCTGTCAGGCGGCAGCGGTCTTGCGTCGTTCAGCGCCCGGACCTTATCCAGCACCATGGGTCCGCACAAGCATCGCGCCGCCGGGCGCCGGCCTGCGGAACCCATGATCGTGTCGCTCAGCCGGTGCCCGGAGCACCACACGTCGGCTGAGACGGCCACAACAGCAATTTCAAGCTTACGTTCGGTTTCTTGGTTTGCAAGGAACAAGCAGTTTTAACGACCGCATTAGTGCGCATCAGCCATAATGCCCGATAGCGAGGCCGATTCGAGCCCGCAATACTTATCTGCAAGTACCACCCATCGTGGACGAATTGTTTGCCGCATCCACGTTCGCGCGATGGTTATCGTCACGATAGGAAAATCGATGTTCAAGACGCTGGCGCGCTGCGCGCTGCTTTGTCTCACGCTGCTGCCGGCCGCGGCCGCCGCCGAACCGATCAAGCTGAAGTTTGCATATTTCTCGTCCGACCGGACCACAACCTATCTGGCGGCGATCAAGCCATTCGTCGACGCGGTCAATGCTGAAGTCGGAGGTCTCTTGCAGATCGACGTCAGCGTGAGCGGCGCGCTCGGCAAGGACCCCAAACAGCAGCTGCAGCTGGTGCTCGACGGCACTGCCGACCTGGCCTTTGTCGTCCCGGGTTATACGCCGGAGCGCTTTCCCGACAACGAGGTCGTCGAGTTGCCGGGTTTATTCAAAAATATCCGCGAGGCAACCCTGGTCTATACCGGCCTGATCGCCGCCAACGCCTTGCGCGGTTACGATGACCTGTTCGTGGTCGGGGCTTTCGCCACCGAGCCGGAGACGATTCACGCACGGCCCCCTGCCGCCTCCCTACAGGAACTCACAGGCCAGCGAATCCGCGCCAATAATCCCATGCAGGCCGCCGCCCTGGCGAGATTGGGCATGGCGCCGGTCGAGATGCCCATCAACCAAGCCTCGGATGCGATCAGCAGCGGCAAGCTCGACGGCGCCATGGTGGCTCCGGCGCCGTTGATCGAGTTCGGCATCTCTCGGGTCGTCTCCAACCATTACCTGCTCGGCGTCTCAGCGACTCCATTACTGGTCGTGATGAACCGAAAAAAATTCGAGGGACTTCCCGAACAGGCCAGGCAGATCATCCGAAAATATAGTGGCCGATGGACGGCCGAACGCTTCATCGAAACCTATTACGCGGAAAACGAAGCATCGCTGGAAAGTTTGAAGCGGGATCCGAACCGGAAGGTCGTGGCGCCTTCGCCGGCCGACCTCGCCCGCGCCCAAACGGTGTTCAGAGCGGAAGTCGAGGCCTGGTCGGCCACCGACCCGCGTCATCGGGAATTGCTGGCCAAGGCCGAGGCCGACCTCGACACGATACGCGACGGCACGATAGGCCAGCGATGAAATTGCTCGCCAACATATCGTTGCGGCGTGGCGTCGCGATGCTGGTGACGGCACTCTGCTTTCTGATCGGCGGCATTTGGATCGGCACCAAAGTCACCACCGACTACCTGCTCTATAAAGACGCGACCTCGACGGCGCGCAACTGGGCGCACCTCCTGGCAGAGACTGTGACTGATCTTGAGCAGATTGCCGCCGGCGAGCAGCCTACCAGGGCCAGCATGACCCTGTTTGAATGGGCGCAGAAGGCCGGCCAGGTATTCCGATACGAAATCTATAACCGCGAGGGCTATTCGCAGCTCGTATCAGACCGTGGCGTAACGCAGGTCAACTTGTCGACGTTCAGCGCCGAGGCCGTCCGCGCGCTCGCCACCAATCGGCCCGTCGTCGACGTCAGGGCGGGCGCCGGTGCGGGGCAGCCGAAATTCTATGCCCGGGCCTATGTGCCGGTCATTGTCGACGGCCATGCGGTGGCCATTGTCGCAGCCTTTGTCGACGAAACTGAAAAACACGACGTCTTCTACCGCACGTCTCTGATAGCGGCCTTGTCGCTCTGTACGGGTGCCGCATTGGCGTTCGGGCTTCCGGCGTTCGCCTGGTATCGGCGAACCAAAGAGAAGCAGCAGGCCGACCGACGCATCCGCTTTCTCGCGCATCACGATGCGCTGACCGGTCTGGCAAATCGCACGGAGCTTGTCCAAAGCCTGGAGGCGGCGCTTGCCGTTCTGCCGTTGCGGCAAGACGGCATTGCCGTGCATTTCCTCGACCTCGACCGCTTCAAGCGGGTCAACGACTCGCTTGGACACGACGGCGGCGATTTCCTGCTCAAGACGGTTGCCGAGCGGCTGCGCGCGGTGATTCGCGCCGGAGATGTCGTGGCCCGGCTCGGCGGCGACGAATTCGTCGTGCTCCAGATCGGGGTCCCGGGCAAGGCTCAAGCCGAGGATTTCGCGCGCCGCATCATTGCCGCGGTGACGGCGCCGATGCAGCTCAAGGGCCGGCCGTTCGTCGCGACCATCAGCGTCGGCGTCGCATTGGCGCCGGCCGACGGCGCCAATCCGGAGCGGCTTTTGAAAAGCGCCGATCTGGCGCTGTACAAGGCCAAGGCCGAGGGTCGCAATTGCGTCCGGTTCTTCGTGGCCGACATGGACGCCGAATTGCAGGCGCGATTCAAGCTTGAGGGCGTCATTCGCGATGCGGTGCTGCATGATCGCTTCGAATTGCATTACCAGCCGCTGTTCGAAATATCGGAGCGCCGCCTCATCGGCTTCGAGGCGCTGATACGGCTGCCCGCGGCAGACGGAACGCTGATCCCGCCGGCGGTGTTCATTCCGGTTGCCGAGGACTTGCAGGTCATCGACAAGATCGGGGCCTGGGTGTTGGGCGAGGCGTGCCGCACCGCCGCGACCTGGCCGGAGAATCTGACCGTTGCGGTGAACCTGTCGCCGGCGCAATTCACGGCCGGCAGCGTCAGCGCCATCGTCGCCGCGGCGCTGAAGGCGGCCGGCCTCGCCGCGCACCGGCTCGAACTGGAGATCACCGAGACTCTGCTGCTCGGCAATTCCGAAGCCATCATGGCGGAGTTGCAGACCCTCAAGACGATGGGGGTGGCGATCGTGATGGACGATTTCGGTATCGGCTATTCGAGTCTCAGCTATCTCTGGCGTTTCCCGTTCGACAAGATCAAGATCGACCGCAGCTTCATGCAGAGCTTCGAAGGCTCCAGCCGCAATGCCAAGACGGTCGTGAAGACGATCATCGCGCTCGGACGCGAGCTGAACATGCGGGTGACGGTGGAAGGCGTCGAGACCGCCACCCAGGCGGCCTTTCTCGACAAGGCCGACGGCGACCAGGCCCAGGGATTCTTCTTCGGCCGGCCGGTCCCCGCCGCCGAGGTCGGCGCCCATATTCTCGCGGGCTTTCAGAAGACGCATTTGGCACCGCCCCAATTGGCGCCACTGCCGGCGATTGCCGCTGCGGAAAAACAGCGCCTGGTCAAATCAGCCTAGCGCTTATGGCCGGTCGCGCACGCGGGTCTCGACGGTCGTCGGTCGCCGTCGGGGGCAGGGCGGACGTCGTAAGGTGTCCGCTCAAGCGCATTAATGAGTTGACGCCCGGCTAATTGGCGTTGAGGCTTTGCACCGTCCAGGTCGATCCGACGTTGGCGATACCGAGCGATGACGACACCGTCGATCCATTCATGAGCCAGACGGCAAGGTCCCCCGCGCCGTCGATGAGCAAGATGTCGCTCTGCCCGTCGCCATTATAGTCGCCGACCGCAGCGACGTTCCAGTTGCTCGGCAGGGTGCCGACACTTGCCGCCGACGTGACTGGCCCGCCGAAGGTGAACCAGATCGCCAGCGCGCCGCTGTTGGTGTCACGCCATAAAATGTCGACGTTGCCGTCGCCGTTGAAGTCGCCCACACCTTGCACGACGAAATTGCTCGTTACATTGCCGAGCCCGTTGGCGGCCGACACTTTGCCGTTTTGCATGGTCCACAGGGCGATGTCGCCGGCAGTGTCGCGCCACAAAATGAAGCCGTTGCCGTCGCCGACGATGGTCCAGTTGCTCCCGACCGCGCCGAAACTCGCCGCCGAGGCTACCGCCGCGCCGTTCATGAACCACGCCGCCACGGTGCCGGTATTGCTGTCGCGCCAGAGCAGGTCACCCTTGCCGTCGCCATTGAGATCGCCGGTGCCGTAGAGCGTCCAATTGCTGGTCAAGGTGCTGACGGCGGCGGCCGATGCGACGGTGGTGCCGTTCATCAACCAGATGGAGATGTTGCCGCTGCTGTCGCGCCACAGCAGGTCGGCTTTGCCGTCGCCGTCAAAGTCATGCTGGCCGATGATCGAGAAATTGCTGGACAAGGTGCCGAGCGCCGCCGACTGCGACACGGTTCCACCATTCATGAGCCACATCGCCGCGACGCCAAGCGGATTTCGAAAGAGAATGTCGCCGTAGCCGTCGCCGTTGAAGTCGTGGCTATCGGTCTCGTTGGGAAAACTGCCCGGTAAGCAGCTCGGGCCGTATACAATCGGCAGAAACATGGCCACGTTATTCACCAACTCAGGCTCGCATGGCGTGGACGTTCCCCCGGCGGGATCGTTCAAAACAACGCCGTTATTGGCGAGTGACCACGCGATGAGGCCGTTGGCGTTGAGCGCGGCGGAAGTACCGACGTTTGGTAGGAACGAAACCGCGCCATATCCCGCAAGGGGGAAAGGCACCCCGGCTTGCTGCGGCGCTTCGACAACAACTTCCGCCGAACCGAGCGAAAACTCATACGGCTGATAAGTAAACCACGCCCATTGCTCGGTAACGTTCTCCATGGTCAGATACCACGTTTGTGGTTCCGCGCACTGGTTCGTGCAGTTCATCCCCACTTGCATCAGGTCGCCCGGCGCAACGGTACATGGCACGGGTTGCGGTGGGCTGATGCCTGTGCTGGCAGCGGTGAGGCAGCCGCTGATCAGCTGCAGCGTAGCAGGCAACAATTCATACCATCCACCATACGTCGTGGCTCCGGAGCTGTTGATTGCTCCGCTCACACCAACTTGGACTAGCGTCTTGTCGCTGTCAGGGTTGCCGCCAACCCCCATCCAAATCGATACCTCTTCGGTGCCCGGGGTGCCGGGATACGATATGTATTGAACTTGAGGAACCGTGAATCTGCCGCCATTCATCGCATATATCGGGGCACCCAACTGGGCGGAGGTGGCGGAAAACCCCGACCATCTTTGCGAGGTCATTATCGGCTTGGTGGCGTTGATACCTCCAATTGTACCGGCGCGACTTTCCGGCCGGTCAAGCAAGCCGGCCTGGTGAATGAATTTCTGGTTCGGGCCAATCAAGTCTGATTTGCCCGGTGAACTGACCTGGGTCGGGCCGGTTGAGCCGATAAGTCTGTTGGTGGCGCCACGAAGTTCGGGAGCGTGAAGAAAGCCGTCCTGGTCGGTCAATTTCTGCGCCGCGCTTAGGCCCTTTAGTTTACCCGGGCTATCGGTTTGCAGCGATGCAGCCGTCAGGATGCCCACGCCCAGTAGAAGACCGCAGGACCAAGCCGCCGTTCGTAATGCGGAGGCTGCTACGTTGATTTCCATGACCACCCGCGCCCCAATGTTTTCCGTGATGCGCCCGCAAAAAGGAACGCCACCTTTTGCATGTGACCGGCCTTGTTGCAAGGTTGCAAGATAGATGCCGGGGCACTCCCGGCACCTCAGGGTAGCAGAGAGAGACAGAAAAATCAGCGCGCCGCGGCGGCTTGAATCGCCCGCCACACCCGCTCCGGCGTCGCCGGCATTTCGACGTGGCGCACGCCGAAGTCCGACAGCGCGTCGACGATGGCGTTGATGACGACGGCGAGCGCCGGCACGGTGCCGCCTTCGCCGGCGGGGCGGATGCCGAGCGGATGGGTCGACGACGGCACCTCGCTCAATGCGGTGGCGTAGAACGGCAGGTCGGAAGCGCGCGGCATGGCGTAGTCCATGAACGAGCCCGTCAGCAGTTGGCCGCTCTCGGGGTCGTAGTGCGCGTGCTCGAGCAGCGCCTGGCCGACGCCTTGCGCGATGCCGCCGTGGACCTGGCCGTGGATGATCAGCGGGTTCACCGCGCGGCCGACGTCGTCGACCGCGGCGTAATTGATCAGCGCGACTTTGCCGGTCTCGGCATCGACCTCGACCTCGCAGACATGGGCGCCATACGGATAGCTCGCCGCCAGCACGGTTTCGTCGCACGCGGCGTACAGCGGCCCCTGCAAATCCGCCGGCAGATCCTTGCGCTCGTTTGCCGCGCGCGCCACCTCGAACAGGCCGATCGCATGATTGGTGCCGGTGACGGTAAAGCGGCCTGCCTTGAACTCGATATCGGCGGCGGCGGCTTCCAGCAAATGCTCGGCAATGCGCGTCGCCTTGTCGATGATGCCGTCGGAGGATTTCTTGATGACGATCGAGCCGAGCCGCATGCCGCGGCCCGAATGGGCGCCGCCGCCGACGCTGACGCGATCGGTATCGCCGGCGACAAAGCGCACGGTTTCGATCGGCACGCCGAGCCATTCGGTGACCAGTTGCGCGAAGCTCGTCTCATGGCCCTGGCCCTGCGAGACGATGCCGATGACCAGTTCGACGACGCCCTCGGGCAGCACCGTGATCTCGGCCTTCTCGCGCGGCACGCCGGTCGAGATATCGACGTAGTTGCCGACGCCGATGCCGCGATATTTGCCGCGTTTCTTCGCCTCGGCGCGGCGGCGCGGAAAGCCCGCCCAGTCGCCGAGCCTGAGCGCCATGTCCAAGCCGCCGATATAGTCGCCGTTGTCGTATTCGACGCCGAACGGATTCTTGTACGGCAGCTCCTTTTCGGTCACCAGGTTGTTGCGGCGGATGGCGACGCGGTCGAAGCCGAACTGGCGGGCGGCGAGGTCGATCAGCCGCTCCATGACGAAAATCACCTCGGGCCGGCCGGCGCTGCGATACGGCCGGGTCGGCGCGGTATTGGAGAGCGTGGCGCGGGCGCGAAAGTGCGCGGCCGGCATGCGATAGATGCTCGACATCATCTGCACGCCCTTCTGCACCATGGCGAAATTGGTGGTGTGGGCGCCGAGATTGCCGAGATTGGAGCCGCGCATCGCCAGGAATCTGCCGTTGTGGTCGAGCGCCAGCTCGGCTTCGACGGCGAGGTCGCGGGCCTGGTAGTCGCTTAAGAACGACTCGTGGCGCTCGATGATCCACTTCACCGGCCGGCCGAGTTTTCTCGCGGCCCACGCCACCAGCGCGAACTCGGCATAGATCATGCCGCGGGTGCCGAAATTGCCGCCGACGTCGGCCATCAGCACGCGGACCTGTTCGGGCGGCACACCGAGCATGGCGGCGAGATCGTGTTTCAGCCGCACCGCGCCGCCGTTGCCGGCATGGACGGTGAAGCGCCCGGTCTCCCGGTCGAACGCGGCCAGCGCCCCGCGCGGCTCCATCGGCACGCCGGTGACGCGCTGCACCCAGGTTTCGAACCGCGCGACGTGGGCCGCGCCGGCGAACGCCGCCGCGGTCGCGGCGGCGTCGCCGAGCTCGGCGTCGAAGCAGACATTCGATGCCGCCTCGTGCACCTGCGGCGCGTCCTGGCGCGCCGCCGCGACGGTCTCGACGACCGCCGGCAGCGCCTCGTAATCGATCGCGACCAGTTCGGCCGCGTCCTTCGCCGCATTCACGGTCTCGGCGACGACCATCGCCACCGCCTCGCCGACGAACCGCGCCTTGTCGGCCGGCAGCGGGAAGTGCGGCGCCTCGAACGGCGGCAGGCCGCCTTTGTGGTGCAGCGGGGTCTCCGCCGGATGCGGCGACCACGGCTTGTGCGGAATCGGATGCAAGCCGTCGGCGATGACGTCGGCGCCGGTGAGCACCGCGAGCACGCCGGGCGAAGCGAGCGCCGCATCCTTGGCGATGGCGCGGATGCGCGCGTGGGCGTGCGGCGAGCGCACCATGACGGCATACGCCTGGCCCGGCAGATTTTCATCGGCGGTGTAGCGGCCGGCGCCGCGAACAAGCCGCAGATCTTCGCGGCGGCGCACCGGCTGGCCGATGCCGGAATTTTCTGCAGCTTCAGCCATCAACAATCCCGCAGTTCGCACTGCCGACCAAGTGGTGGGGACAATTCCCAACGGCGCACTCGACGTGACCCCGCCGCTGCCATTTGAGAACCAGATCGCCACATTGCCGCTGGTGTCGGGCCAGAGGCGGCTATTCCCGGCCTAATTGTCGTTGAGGTTTTGCACCTGCCAGGTCGTTCCGACATTGCTGATGCCGAGCGACGAGGACACGGTTGATCCGTTCATCAGCCACACCGCGAGGTCGCCTGAACTGTCGAGCAGCAGAATGTCGCTCTTGCCGTCGCCGTTGTAGTCGCCGACTTGGGCGACGCTCCAGTTGCTCGGCAGCGTGCCGACGCTGGCACCCGATGTAACCTGCGCGCCGTTGGTGAACCAGATCGACACCGCGCCGGAATTGGTGTCGCGCCAGAGAACATCCATGTTGCCGTCACCGTTGAAGTCGCCGACACCTTGGACCACGAAATTGCTGGTGACGGTGCCAAGCCCCGTGGAACTCGTCACCTGGCCGATCTGCACGCCCCACAGCGCGATGTCGCCGGCGGTGTCGCGCCACAGAATGCCGCCGTAGCCGTCGCCGAGGATGGTCCAGGTATTGCTTATCGCGCCGAGAACCGCCGTCGAGGCGACGGTCGCGCCATTCATGAACCACACCGCCACGGTGCCGGTGCTGCTGTCGCGCCATAAGAGGTCGCCTTTGCCGTCGCCGTTGAGATCGCCGCTGCCATAGAGCGTCCAGTTGCTGGTCAAATTGCCGACCGCGGCCGCGGAGGCGACCGCCGTGCCATTCATGAACCACATCGAGACGTTGCCGCTGCCGTCGCGCCACAAGACGTCGGCCTTGCCGTCGCCGTTGAAATCATGCTGGCCGATGATCGAAAAGCTTGACGGCACCGCGCCGAGCGCCGCCGACTGCGTGATCTGGCTGCCGTTCATCAGCCAGACCGCGACGTTGCCGCCAGTGTTGCGCCACAGGATATCGCCATTGCCGTCGCCGTTCAGATCGTGGGTATCGGCCATGGCAATGCTGAACATGACCAGATCACTGCTGCTGTATTCGAGAAACGCACCCGCCCCGTTGGGCGCAAATCCGAGCTGAAAGGAAAAGTTCGGGCTGCCGCCTACGGTCGGCGTCGGCAGCGGAAATTCGACGATCGCGCCGCTGGTCGTAATGCGCCCGATCTTCTCGTCCTCCGGATACCACAGCGCGCGGTCGGGCCCCAGCACCAGCTCGACGTCGCTGCCGGTGTTTGCCGTCGGGGTCGTAAAGTTGGTGACCGTGCCGCTCGGTGTCACCCGCAGGATTTTGCCGGTAAACGACCTGACCCAGATATTGCCGTCGGCGCCGAGGGCGAGCCCCAGAATGGTGCTGCCGATGCCCAGGGGATATTCCGTGATCACTCCCGCCGGCGTAATCTTCGCGACATTGCCCATGGTTTCGACGAACCAGACGTTGCCATCGCCGCCGGCGGCGATGTAGGTGCCAACTGTCGTGGAGCCCGAACCGGTGCCGGCATTGAGCGTCGGCACCGTATATTGACTGACGTTTCCGCTCGGCGTCATGCACCCAATTGTTTCCGTGCCGGTGAGCGGATTGCCGTTTGCAGCGAACGGCGGCGACTGCGTGAACCAGATGTTGCCGTCTGGCCCCAGCGTGAGATTGCGCGGATAGGGCTGGATGCGCGGCACCCATCGGCGTCGGGATTTGGAACGGCGTTCCACTAATCGGGGCCGTCGAGCAAGTAACCACCGGATTGGCCGGCGTCGCGACATCGGCCGTTCGCGAAGGCGAAGCCGTCGCCGGATTGACCGTACCCGAAGGTGTTATTTGAGCGAAGCTGGGAATACCGCCAGAAGTCCCAGTCGCCACATAAAGATTGCCCTGGCCGTCAAGCCTCAGCGTTCCAAAGCTGCTGGTCGAAAGGTTCGCGACGGAAAAGAAAGTATAGGTGGGGGGACTGTCATAGATGTCCGTCACGTGCACCACCTGGTGCGTTCCAGGCAACGATATGTAAAGCGAGCCGTCCGGCACATGGATCAGGTATTGGGCTGTGGGAAGAACGAAATCGTAATGCTGAGAAGTGGAGTTTTTGTAACGCGTTATTACGCCGCCGTGCTCAATAAAAGTGAACTCTTGCTGGTTATTTTCTAGGTCTACTATGCCGCTCGTCTCTATGCCCGGCGAAAAAAACTCCAGCAAATTGCCAAGCTGTGCGGCCGCCGGCGCCGACCAGCCGGTCAGCAAGAGCGCCGCGACGCATAACGGCACCGCGCCACCCGATCTGATCGGCGTGGCAAACACTTTCAGAACTTTCTCGATCATGACGCCCCCCAAGGTCGGCACGCGAATACCGCGCCAGCAAAAACATGGCCACGGCACGTGATTTTGATGCAGGCATATGCGCTCGCGTCGGCCGAGCGTAGCAATCATCGGGAGTTTCAGGTCCGAGTCAAGGAATTATCTGTGCCGAATGGCGGCCATTGCGGCTGCGCCTCAAAATACCAATTATTGCGACCGTTCCGCTCGCCTGGTCAGTGGCGCAAACCGGCGATTACGACGGCGACGGCAAGAGCGACATTCTCTGGCATGACACCAGCGGCGACACGGCGATCTGGTTCATGAACGGTGCGGCGGTCTCATCAGCCAGCAGCCTCGGCAACGTCTCAACGGCCTGGACCATCCAAGGCGCCGGCGCCGACTGACGATCCCGGGGCCGTGCCTCGGCGGTGCCGGGGCTGCCTTGGCGATAAATCCGCCCTCGCAGCAGGAATTTTGGCACGCCGTCCCTGACGGTCGACGGCAGCAGCACTTTCGTCTTTCAGAGTCTCAACCTCAACACCACTTTTTCGCTGAGTAATATTGTCTTCACCGACACGTTGCCGAGCGGTCTGATCGTGTCGTCTCCCGCGTTGCAAAAGTATTGCGGAACGCCCCTTCCGAGCCACCGGGAACGAGGGTAGTGTTATCGGACAGCTGCCGGCGAGACGTGCCCAAGTCCCGCAATAGAACGGCAGCATAGATGCCGATGACCGGCAAATATTCTCATTTCAGATGATTAAGCGGATGATTAAGGCTGGCGGCTGCCGAAGCCCCAGCGAACCTTGGGGGAATCGTCGTGTCGATCAGAAAACCTGTTTGCACCGTCTCCGCCGCCGGCCGGTTTGGCGCCGCGCTCTTGGGATTGATGATCGCAGGCGGAGACCATGCTCACGCTAACGACCCCAACTGCCTGGCGGCAAATGAGGGAAAATTCGATGGTACGGCGTACAGCAACACATCATCGGGATTGAGCATCGCCTACAAACGATTTGTTGATTTTGCTGAAGGTGACGCTATCACCATTATTCTCGCCCCGCAGGTCAGTAATCCGCTCGCTTTGTCGTACTATAGGTTCTACGCCCTAGGAACCTCACCGATCTTTGAATACGGCCTCAATTTTGGGCAACAGCAAGAGATTAAACTTTTTCCAACGGGAAATGGCGTCACCGGAGGACAAGTAAACATTACCAATGGTGGCTACGATCTAAACCAGGTCGTTCAAGTTCAATGGGTTTGTGTGAGTTCTCAGCCGGCGCCCGCCGGAATCTCTTCCGTCACCCCCGATACAGGCCCGGCTGCCGGCGGTACCACAGTCGGCATCTCGGGGACGGGGTTCACAGGGGCGACGGCTGTTCAGTTCGGCGGCGTCAACGCGACCGCATTCACCGTCAACAGCGGTACCTCGATCACCGCGACATCGCCTGCCGGCAGCGGCACGGTGGACGTCACCGTGATTGGCTCCGGGAGCGTCGGAATGAGCGAGGTCAAGACGCCCGATCAGTTCACCTATAGCGGGTCGCCAACGCCGGTGCCGAGCGTCACCGCGGTGATCTCCAACGCAGGACCGCCCTACGGCGGAACCGAGGTAACAATAACCGGAACCAACTTCCTCAACGGAATAACCGGCGTCAAATTCGGATCCATCATCGTCCCGAAGGATTTCTTCGTCACCAGCGCGACCTCGATCACCGCGATTGCGCCGGCCGGGACCGGCACCGTGGACGTGGCGGTGACCAACGCCGGAGGCACGAGCGCGGCCAGCGTGGCCGATCAGTTTACCTACACCGTCGCCAACACCCACGACTTCAACGGCGACGGCAAGAGCGACATTCTCTGGAACGATACCAGTGGCGATGTCGCTCTGTGGACGATGAACGGCGGCCAGGTCGCGCAGACCGGCGGTCTCGGCAATGTCGGGAGTGCATGGTCGGTCGTGGCCCAGCGCGACTTCGCCGCCGGCGACGCCGACATTCTGTGGCGGGACACCAGCGGTGATCTCGCCGTGTGGTTCATGCATGGGCTGACGATCTCCTCGACGGCAAGCCTCGGCAACGTGTCGACCAACTGGACCGTATTCGCCGCCAGCGGCTACTCCGGCAGCGACATTGGAGAGATTTTCTGGCGCGATACCGCGGGCGACCTCGCGGTCTGGGTCATGAATGGCGCCCAGCTCGTCTCGACCGCGAGCCTCGGCAATGTGCCGACCAGTTGGACCGTTGCCGGCGCTGACGGCGGCGGCGACATATTCTGGCGCGACACCGCCGGCGATCTCGCGGTCTGGCAGGTCAGGGGACCACAGCTGGTGCAGTCCGCCGGTCTCGGCACTGTGCCGGGCAACTGGGTGATCGCCGGTCTCGGCGATTTCAACGGCGACGGCGCCACTGATATTCTCTGGCGGGACACGAATACCGGCACTGTCGCAATCTGGTTCCTGACCAGCACGTTCGCGGTTCAATCGATTGCGAGTTCTCGGCGTGGTGCCGAGCACTTGGACCGTAGCACAGACCGGCGATTACAACGGCGACGGCAAGAGCGACATTCTCTGGACCGATACTGCCGGCGACGTCGCGATGTGGATCATGAATGGCGCGACGGTGTCATCGTCCATCGGCGTCAGCAATGTCGGACCGAGCTGGCAGGTGCAGAACACCAACGCCGACTAGGCAAAGGAGCCGCGAGGCGCCGCGCGCCGTAGCGGTCGCAGCATCCGGGCTTTTACGCTGCGCGTGAACGACCGAAATCGGTGTCAGGCGATTTCTCGCCCCACTCATTGCGGAAACGCGTCGACGCATCGCGGGCGATAGGCGCGCCATGGCCGAACCCGGCAGCATCGAATGAAAGTTCGGCAAGTTTGCGCTGGCTCGCGCGACCGTCGTTCAGATTCTCGAAGCCGACGGGATCACCGAGGCCCATGAGGTTCATGCACACATCGCCCGCGAACAGCATTCTCCCCGGACGCCACAGCAGCGCGACCTGTCCCGCGCAATGCCCAGGAGTATGAATAACCTCGAAGCCTCCAGCGACGGGCAGTATTTCCCCGGGGATCAAAGGCTGGTCGATGGCAACCGGCTCCACCCGCTCGTCGGGATGGAAGAACAGCGTGCACATCGCTCGCCGCAACAGACCGGGCGCCGCCCTCATAGGCCGAAAAGGACCTCCACTCTCGGCGATAGGAATATCGAGCGCATGCATGTAGGTCCTCGCACCGGTTTCCCGCACGATCGCAGCGGCGCTGCCGATATGATCAGGGTGACCGTGAGTGAAAATTAGGTGCTTGAGCTGGTCTGGCGAACGACCAAGCTCACGGATCGCCCCGAAGAGGACTGCCTGCTTGCCCGGGAACCCGGCGTCGATCAGCGCCAAACCGTCGTCGCCCTCGATCAGGAACGCGTTTGCCATCCCCATTGGGACGACGTGCACGCCGTTGGTCACACGCTTCACAGCCATTGGCAGAAAACCCTCGCAAGGCTTCTTTTCGAACGCACAACGCCAGAGTTTGTGGACCGTTCCAGCCTTGAGAACAAGAAACTGTGACTGCAGCGAGTGACGTCAGAGAGATCGGTGGTCGGCACAAGCCCGTGACGCTTCGGGTCCAACTGCGACATCGCGGGCTCCCCGCGCGACGTCCGCTTTGCCCCCGACGACGAACATATCGCCTCATCGCGCTTCAGTGACGCGAAGGGCCGATAGCGACCGTATGGGCTGCCGCCGTCACCGTCGCGATGTGCCGACGGCAGTCTCGGCTGTGTTTTTTTGCCGTCCTTGATCCGGTCGAAATTTGAAGTGCTCGGCCAGGTAGTCGATCAATACTCTAACGGCGGGGATAATCCCACGATTGGTCGTGAATACCAGATGGACGCTGACGTCTTCGCAGTGCCAGTCGGGCAGAATTCGGATCAGGCGCTTTGTGCGGATCTCATCCTCGACCACTTCAGCCGGCAAAAGGGCAATTCCCAAACCGGCTGCGGCGGCTCTCAGCAATATGGTGAAATCGCTCGATCTCAGCACCGGATCGAATGAAACCCTCGTGGTCGCGGCGTTTGGGCCGCTCAGCGCCCATGTTTGCCGGTGCCAGTCTTCCAGAAAACTGAGGAAGGGGAACGACGACAGCGTATCGATGCGGACCGCACTCTGCTGTGTCGACGCAAATGCGGGGCTTGCCACGAATATCAGCTCGCTCTTGTAAAGCATCCGCATCATAACGGCCGCGTCCGCGGGGCGCACGCGGGCGCGGATCGCGATATCGATGTTGTCGTCGACCAGATCGATCGCCCGATTGGTAGCCAGGACTTGCAGGCGTATTTTGGGATAGCGGGCTAAAAAGCCCGGCAATATTTTCGCCAGCACGAATTGGGCGAGGCCAGTCGGGCAGCTCATCCGGACGAGGCCCGCCGGTTCGCCACGTTGGACAGCGACCTCCCGCTCGGCCGCATCGAGATCGGCAAGGATCGCCCGGCAGCGCTCGTAGAACGACATGCCGACCTCGGTGAGCCGCAAGCTCCGGGTCGAGCGCTCGATCAGGCGCACGCCGAGGCGCGCCTCGAGACTGGCAATGCGGCGGCTCACGCTCGACTTCGGCAGGTTCAGGTTTCGCGCCGCTGCGGAGAATCCCTGGTTCTCGACCACGGCTGCAAAGAATTGAACGTCGTTCAGATCGTGCATGGCGGCCCGGCTCGATAGGGTCGAGGACGACGATAGCACGACCGTCCATCGTTCCACATGGGGAACGCCGTGTCGCGTTTCGACGGCTTCTGGCCCGGCCAGTCCGTTTGTAGCTTCCCTTTCAATCCCGCTCTGCCGATTAGGCGGCGCCGATCTTGGTTGGAAGGACAGCTTATGAACGCGAAGACATCCGAAGAAGCCCGCAACGAAGAAGTCATCCGCACGCTCTATGCGCTGGCGGAGGGCAATTCGAAGGACACATCGAGGTTCGTGTCACGATTCACCGACGACGGATACTTCTACGACGTGGCAGCCGGCAAGAAATATTTCGGCCCCGAAATCGGCCTGCCGGTCGACGTCTACGCTGCCGCGTTTCCGGACATGCACAGAGAGCTCTACTCTCTCCGCAGCTTCGGCGATCATGTCTTGGTGGAGCTATCTCTTAACGGGACGCATAAGGGCGACCTGGTCTTCCCGCCGGGTACCATTTCGCCCACGGGGAAGCAGATTCACGCGCCGTGCTGCGACGTATTCCACCTGAAGGATGGCAAGGTCTTGTCGTTTCACTGCTACGTCGCCGTCCCTATTCTCTTGCAGCAACTTGGAGTCTTCATGAATCTCGACGCGGCGCTCAGACACTGATCGGATCTGTCCTCTATGTCGGCCGCCGATCAGCATCCCGATAGCCGCCGGGCGGCGAGGTATTACTTGATCTTTCTCAATTTGATACCCGGAAAGCCACTGTCTGCCGAAGTCGTCAACCTCCATGCCGCGCATCCGGCGGAGCTCGGTACCTGGCCCATGAGCGATCGCCAAATCGACTATCGTCGCAACATCCAGCCGGAGCTCGTTACGCCGCGATGAAGCGTGCGACCGCGGCATTCGCGGCCGGCGCACGCTGCTTCGACAATCATCACGACGGCCGCAAACCGAGTCCAAGTCGCGTTGTGGCCGCCTTAAGGAGACAAGCCATGGCCTACAGCGCATCGACCCTGATACTTCGCAATCTCCGCGACGTCTTCGGCGAAAACGACCCCGCGCGCCGTCGCGCGGCCATTGACGAGCTCTACAACGAAGATTGCGTGTTCTACGACCCCAACAGCGGCGCCCATCGTGGCCGCGACGAGATCGACCGCGTCGCGGGCGTCATCAAGGCTACGCATCCTGACTTTCAATATCAGCCGATCGGCCAGCCAGAAGAGCTGGGCGACGCCGCGCGGGTCCGGTGGCAGTCGGGTGCCCCCGGCAAGGCGCCGGCCTACGCCGGGACTGATTTCCTCATCGCCCGGAACGGCCGGATTGCCGCCGTCTACCTCTTTTTCGATGGCCCTGGCGATGCCACGGCCTCGAAGCAAGTCTTCAATCCGCCCATCTCGGGCCAGGAGCGACCATGAGCGACTCTCGCAATCCGTACGCCGGTATCGAAGCTTTGTTGACGCCGCAGAACAGCGTGCTGCTGCTGATCGACCATCAGGCATTCCAGTTCGCTAATTTGCACAGTCATGAGCCTACGCTGATCGTGAACAATGTCGCAGGCTTGGCGAAGACCGCGAAGGGGTTCAAGATACCGACCATCCTGACAACGGTTCTCGAGGAGCGCGGCGGGCTGCTGATCAAAGACGTCCAGGACGTGTTTCCCGATCAAAAGCCGATCAATCGCACTTTCATCAACGCGTGGGAAGATAAGCGCGTCGTCGAGGCGGTGAAGAAGACGGGACGTAAAAAGCTCGTCATTGCCTCGCTCTGGACCGAGATGTGTCTGGCGATGCCTGCCATACAGGCGCAGGGCGAAGGCTATGACGTGTATGCCGTAACGGATGCTTCTGGTGGGGTTTCCGTCGAGGCGCACGACATGGCAGTTCGGCGCATGGTGCAGGCCGGCGTAACACCTGTCACCTGGCTCGCCGTATTTGGCGAGTGGCAACGGGATTGGGCGCGCACTGAAACGTTGGGTGCGCTGGCCGAAGTGCTCGTTCAGCACGGCGGCGCCTCAGGCATCGCTTTTGCCTGGGAGACGCAGCTTCTCGGCAGCAAGGCCAAGGCGGCCTGACCATGTCGCGGCCATGGCGCCGCCAGGTTCAGACCGCCGGCTCTCCGAATATATCTCGCCTACGCCGTCGAAACGGCTGTGGCGTTATCAATGCGAGCCGCGCGCAACGGGGCGCCGGCGTGAAGCGCGTGGTGATGACCTCTGCCATGGCGGCGATTGCTCATGGCCGAGGCGAGCGTGCCGAACCATTCGGCGAAGCCGATCGGACGGACAAGACGAACCGACGGGCCGGCGAGGCATAAAGATATCCGATAACGGACTGAATGTGGACGGCTGTCGCGTTACCGCATCACTCGGCGTCAGCCCTTTGGACCGACCAGGTCGTTCCAACGTTGCCGAATCCGGCGGTCGAGGCGATTGTCGAGCCGGTCATGAACCACACCGCGACGTCGCCAGTGTTGTCCATCCAGAGAATGTCGCTCTGGCCGTCGCCGTTGTAATCTCCGGTTTGGGCAATGAACCAGGTGTTCGCAACCACGCCGAGACTGGCGGTCGAAGAGACCTGTTTACGGAACCGGTGATCTCAACGGCGACGGCAAGGGCGACCTGCTCTGGCGTGACAGCAGTACCGGCACCGTGGCGATCCCCTCGGCGCACATGATAGACTATCTCGATACGGATATCGTAGAGTTTTTGGCCTTCGCGGCATCCTGAATTTCGTTGCAGTAGGATTCCGGCTTCGCGGTCGCGCCGGCCTCGCGGCATATCCGTCTCTCTGCCCTGGCCGCTCGTGATACTTCGAGAGTGGTCTGTGGCGAGGGATCGCCATGGCGGAGACCCGGAAAGCTCGCGCCAATTCTGGCCGCAGCGGGACCCGTGCGTCGCTGTTCCCTTCGGTGCCGGCCAATAGGCAACCAAGCGTTAAGCGCTGCCGGGCCACACTCCCGCCCATGCTCGCCCCGTCCGTCGAAGTTTCCCGCCCTTACGATCTCTGCATCAACGTCGCCGGACGGCGCCTGTCCTGGCGCAATCCCAATCACGGCGTCACGCTCGGCCACGACACCATCGCTTGGACCATGGACGGCGATGCCATGCAGACGGCCTATGGCAACATCGTCGCGGTGCACCTGAATTCCGCCGGCCAAAAGATCACCGCCGACCGCTGCACAATCAGCTTCGCCGACGGCAGCGGGCTATTGATCGTCAACACCGATCCGGGCGGCTATCGCGATGCCGAACGCGCCCTATCAGCGCTTAATCCGCATTTCGTGCGCGACTCTGCACGCGCGGCTCGCCTCCGACCGGTACGCCGAAATCCGCTTCACCGCCGCCGTGCCGCGCTGGCGCTATCTGGCGATGCTTGGATTTCGGCGATCGTCTTCGCCGCGCCGGTGTTCCGTCGCTTGCCGGGCTGGGGCGGCCATCCATTCTATAACCTGCGGAACGGCCTCTTCCTTCTGCGCTCGCCGGCCTGAATATCCGTTCTGCTTCGTCGGCGAAGCTCGGCTCGCCGCGCGCTTTCTCGCCATCGCGCCGCGCGCTCTACGCTGTCTCGGCCATCGATCCTTCCGTCGTGATAAGTTGCTGGCGCACGGCTTTGCCAAGCGTCCCGCAATGACGGCAACCTCACTGCATCGCAATGCCGGCGTCCCTGATGACCTTGCCCCACAAGTCCCGCTCCGCGGCGAAGAACCTGACGGCGTCCTGGCGCGATCCCGGCGTCAGATCCATGCCGAGCGCCTTGGTCTTGTCGATGAATTCGGCATCGTTGAGACAGGCCACGACGTCGCGGTTGATCTGGTCGGCGAGCGCATCGGGGGTTTGCGGCGGCGCGACCAGGCCGAAGAACGTCACGGCGCGATAGCCGGGCACGCCGGCCTCGGCCAGCGTCGGCACGTCGGGCAGCGCCTTGACCCGCTCGGTGCTGCCGACGGCGACGATCTTTTCCTTTTGCGCCTGCTGCAGCGGCAGCGCGGTGGCCAGCATGTCGAACATCATGTCGACATGGCCGCCCAGCACGTCGGCGACCGCCGGCCCCAATCCCTTGTAGGGCACCTGCAAGAGCTTGATGGCGGCGAGCGATTCGAATTCGACGGTGGCGAACTGTCCGAGCGAGCCTTCGCCCGGCGTGGCGGACGTCACCTGGCCGGGCTTGGCCTTGGCTTGCGCGATCAGCTGCGCCAGGCTCGATGCGTCGAACTGCGGGCTCACCACCAGCACGTAGGGCGAGGTGGCGATCAGCGCGAGCGGCGTCCACTTCGCCGGGTCGTAGGGCATGGTCTTGTAGACGAAGGCGTTGAGCGCGAGCGGGCCGGGCGAACCGAACAGCAGCGTGTAGCCGTCCGGCGCCGCGCGCGCCACCTCCTCGGCGCCGATATTGCCGGCGGCGCCGCCGATGTTCTCGACGATCACCGATTGCCGCCAGCGGCGCGACAGCTGCTCGGCCAGCACCCGCGCCAACAGATCGGTGCCGCCGCCGGGAGGGTAGGGCACCACGAGCTTGACGACGCGCGACGGGAAATCGGTTTGCGCGCCGCTTGGGCTCGCCGCCGCCATGACGCCCAGCCATGCCGCGAAAAGCGTCGCCGCCAAACTCCTGGCTCTCATCGTCTCCTCCGGCGCGGCCCGCGGCCATCCTGCACCGGGCCATGGTATTGAACGCCTCGCGGCAGCGCCAGCGCGCCCCCGGGGAGCGAACCTCGCCGCGGCCGTGCTGACAAGCAAGGCTTGCGGATGTAGAGAGGGACGAAAGCCAAGCGGAGGATCGCCATTGCTCGCGCCGGATGATCGCAGCACCTCGATCGGCAGCGCCTCGGTCGATTGGGTGGCGCGGGCGCAGGCGCTGGCGCCGCAGATCGCTGCCGCCGCCGACCGCATCGAGGCCGAGCGGCGCATCGTTCCCGAAATCGTCGCCGCGCTGCAGGACGCCGGACTGTTCCACATGCTGCTGCCGCCGTCGCTCGGCGGCGGCGCGGCCGACATCACGGCCTTCAATGCGGTGATCGAGACCATCGCGGCGGCCGATGCCAGCACCGCCTGGTGCCTGGCGCAGCAGGTCGCCAGCACGCAGGCGGCGGGCTACCTCGATCCCGCCGTCGCGCGCGAGATTTTCGGGCCGCCCGGCGGCGCCGTGGCGTGGGGTCCGCCGGCCGCCGCCAAGGCGGTCGCCACCGCCGGCGGCTATCTGCGTCAACGGCCGCTGGCGCTTCGGCAGCGGCAGCGCGCATTGCCCGTGGCTCGGCGGCCATTCGACGGTGTTCGAAGCCGACGGCACGCCGCGCCTCGACACGGCGGGCCGGCCGGTGCTGCGCACCATGCTGTTCCGCCGCGGGCAGGCCACCTTCCACGACATCTGGCATGTCATCGGCCTGCGCGGCACCGGCAGCAATGGCTACGAGGTGCGCGATCTGTTCGTGCCGGACGCCTACACGACGTGGCGCGATTCGCCGGCCGACCGCCGCGACTACGGCACGCTCGGCAACATCCCGCTGCTGACGCTCTACGGCATCGGCTTTTCCGGCGTCGCGCTCGGTCTTGCCCGCGCAAGCCTCGACGCGTTCATGGCGCTCGCCACCACCAAAAAACCGGGCGGCGGGCTCGGCTCGGCGACGTTGCTGCGCGACAATGCGGTGATCCAGTCGCGCGTCGCCAAGGCGACGGGCCGGCTCAACGCCGCCCGGGCCTATCTCCTCGCCATGCTGGCGGACATCTGGGAAGCGTCGGTGACCCAGGGCGGCTTCACCCTGGAGCAGCGCGCGCAGCTGCGCGTCGCCATCACCGGCGCCATGGATCAGGCGCGCCGCGTCGTCGATTTCGCCTATCACGCCGCCGGCACCAACGCGATCTTCACCGGCAGCGCCTTCGAGCGGCGCTTCCGCGACATGCATACGCTCACCGCGCAGGGCCAGGCCCATCTCTCCAACTTCGAAGCCGCCGGCCAGGCCCTGTTCGGCATCGAGCCCGCGCAGCGGCTTTAGACATGTCGGAGCGCTCGACAAAAACGCTGCGCAAGGAGGACCCGGCGCTGCTGTCGGGCCGCGGCCGCTATGCCGACGATCTTGCGGTCAAGGTCGGCACGCTTGCCGCCCATGTCGTGCGGTCGCCCCATGCCCATGCGGAGATCGTGCGCATCGATGCCGCCGCGGCGCTGGCCCATGACGGCGTCTGGGCGGTCATCACCGGCGAGGACGTCCGCAAGCTGTCGGACCCGTTTCTCGCCGCGGTCAAGACTCCGGTGCAGCAATGGGCGCTGGCGGTCGAGCGCGTGCGCTATGTCGGCGAGCCGGTCGCGCTGGTCGTGGCCGAGAGCCGCTATATCGCCGAGGATGCCGGCGAACTGGTGACGGTCGACTACGCGCCGCTCGAAGCGGTCGTCGATCCGCGCGCCGCCTGCGCGCCGTCGGCGCCGCTCCTGCATCCGCAAGCCAACACCAACGAAGTCTCGGTGCGCAAGTTCTCCTACGGCGACGCCGCGGCGGCATTTGCCCGCGCCGATCGCCGCATCGCCATGACCACCGCGTTTCCGCGGCTGTCGTTCACGCCGATCGAGTGTTACGTCGTGGTCGCCGAGCACAACCCCGCGGCCGGCAGCTACGACGTGCTGGCGAATTTCCAGGGCCCGTTTTCCATGCATCCGGTGATGGCGCGGGCGCTGCGCGTCGCCGGGCCGAAATTGCGCTTGCGCATCCCACCCGATTCCGGCGGCAGCTTCGGCATCAAGCTCTCGGTGTTTCCCTACGTGGTGCTGCTGGCGCTGGCGGCAAAAATCACTGGCCGGCCGGTGAAATGGGTCGAGGACCGGCTCGAGCATCTGGTGGCCGCCAGTTCGGGACCGAACCGGGTGACCGAGATCGAGGCCGCGGTGACCGAGGACGGCCGCATCCTGGCGCTCAAGCTCGATCAGCTCGAGGACTATGGCGCGTTCCTGCGCGCGCCGATGCCGGGGCCGCTGTATCGCATGCACGGCGCGGTGACCGGCGCCTACGACATCGAAAACGTCGAGGTGATCAACCGCGTCGTGCTGACCAACAAGATGCCGGCGAGCCTCATTCGCGGCTTCGGCGGGCCGCAGCTTTACCTGGCGCTGGAGCGGCTGATGGCGCGCATCGCGGTGGAGCTCAAGCTCGACCCGCTCGACGTCATCCGGCGCAACCTGATCCCGGCCGCGAAATTTCCGTACCGCGCCGCGGCCGGCGCGCTATACGATTCCGGCGACTATGCGCGCGCGGTCGCGACCGCCGTCGGCGTCGGCCGGCTCGACGATCTCAAGCGCCGGCGCGCCGCGGCGCGTGCCGCCGGGCGCCACTACGGCATCGGCTTTGCCGCCATCGTCGAGCCCGCCATGTCGAACATGGGCTACCTGTCGACGCTGATGACGCCACAGGCCCGCGACAAGGCCGGGCCGAAAAACGGCGCGGTGTCGATGGCGCGGGTCAATATCGATCCGCTCGGCGCCGTCTCCGTCACCGCCGACGTCACGGTGCAGGGCCAGAGCCACGAGACCGTGCTGGCGCAGATCGTGGCCGGCGAGCTCGGCCTCGATGCCGACGACGTCGCGGTGGTCCTGGAGATCGACACCGCCAAGGATCAATGGTCGATCGCGGCCGGCACCTATTCGAGCCGCTTCGCCTCCGGAACCGCGGTTGCGGCGCATCTCGCGGCGGTGCAGATGCGCGACAAGCTCAAGGCCATCGCCGCCAAGCAGCTCAACGTGCTGGTCGACGATGTCGAACTGGCCGGCGGCAAGATCCGCAGCCGCTCGAATCCCGACAACGCGCTGCCGTTCGGCCGCGTCGCCGCGACCTCGCATTGGTCGCCGGTGATGCTGCCGGAAGCCATGGCGCCGGTCTTGAGCGAAACCGGCGTCTGGGCGCCGCCGGAGCTTGAGCCGCCGTCGAGCGACGACCGCATCAACACCTCGCTGACCTACGGCTTCGTCTTCGACATGTGCGGCGTCGAGATCGACCCCGTCAGTTATCAGGTGCGCGTCGACCGCTACGTGTCGATGCACGATGCCGGCCGCATCCTCAACCCGACCATCGCCAACGGGCAAATCCGCGGCGCCTTCGCCCAGGGCGTTGCGGCGGCGCTGTTCGAGGAGTTCGCCTATGACGAGGAGGGCGCGTTCTTGAGCGGCAGCTTCGCCGATTATCTGGTGCCGACCGTGAGCGAAATCCCCGCGGTCGAGATCTTGCATCAGGAGTCGCCGTCGCCATTCACCCCGCTCGGCGCCAAGGGGCTCGCTGAAGGCAATTGCATGTCGACGCCCGCCTGCATCGCCAACGCCATCGCCGACGCGCTCGGCGTCGCGGACGTGGCGCTGCCGGCGACGCCGCGGCGCATCCACGCCATGATGGCCGCCGCGCCGGCCGCGGGCGACAGACAGCCAAGCCAATGAAACCGCGGCCCTTCGATTACCTGCAGCCCGACACGGTCGAGGAGGTTTTGGCGCTGCTCGCCGAGTATGGCGACGACGCCCGCATATTGGCCGGCGGCCAGTCGCTGTTGCCGATGCTCAACATGCGGCTGATCGATCCGGCGGTGCTGATCGACATTTCGCGCATCGCCGCGCTCGACGTCATCGGCGAGGTCGGTCACAGCATCGAGGTCGGCGCCGCCGTCACCCAGAACACGCTGATGGCCTGGCCGCAGCTGGCGCAAAAGCTGCCGCTCGTTGCCGCGGCCTTGCCATTCGTCGGCCATTTCCAGACCCGCAACAAGGGCACGGTGTGCGGCTCGATCGCGCACGCCGATCCGAGCGCGGAATTGCCGCTGGCGCTCGCGGTGCTCGGCGGCGACGTCGTGCTGCGCTCGCGGCGCGGCGAGCGCGTGCTTGGGGCGGGCGATTTCCAGAAAGGTATGCTGACGACGGCGCGGGCGCCGGACGAACTGATCGTCGGCTTGCGGTTTCCGGTCACGGCGGGGCAGGGCGCAGCCTTCCGCGAGGTGGCGCGCCGGCACGGCGACTTCGCTATCGTCGCCATCGCGGCCGTGGTCGAGGACGATGGCGCGGTGCGGCTCGGCGCCGGCGGCATGGCGGGGCGGCCGATGGTGCGCCGCATCGCCGCCGAGGGCGCCGCGGCGGCGATCGGCGAATGGGCGCAAGAGCTCGAAGGCTTCGAGGACCTGCACGCCTCGGCCGCGATGCGCCGCGACATCTTCCGCAACCTCGCCCCGCTGGTGATCGCCGCGGCCAGAACAGGAAGTAGCGCATGCGCCGCGTGACCAGGAACGAGCGGGTGCGGGTCGCGCTGACGCTCAACGGCCGCAAGCTTGCGGCCGAAGCGGAGTCGCGCACGCTATTGTGCGATTTTCTCCGCCACGGCATCGGCGCCACCGGCACCCATGTCGGCTGCGAGCACGGCATCTGCGGCTCCTGCACCGTGCTGATCGACGGCGTCGCGGCGCGCTCGTGTCTCACGCTCGCGGTGCAGGCCGAAGGCCGCGACGTCCGCACCGTGGAATTGCTGGCCGCGCCGGACGGCACGCTCAACAAACTGCAACAGGCCTTCGCCGACCATCACGCCCTGCAATGCGGCTTCTGCACGCCCGGCATCCTGATGTCGTTCACCGATCTGCTGGCGCGCACGGCGCATCCGTCCACGGCGGAGATCCGCGAGGTGCTCAGCGGCCATCTGTGCCGCTGCACCGGCTATGCCGGCATCCTGGCGGCGCTCGAGGAAGCCGTGCGCCCCTCATGAACCGGCGCGATTTTGCGCGCCTGCTGGCGGCGGCCGCAGCGATGAGCGCCGCTCCGCATGCCCGCGCCGCCGACGACCATTACGGCCTCGGCCGCTTCGGCAATGCCCGCCTGCTGCACCTGACCGACACCCACGCCCAGCTCTTGCCGATGCACTACCGCGAGCCGAGCATCAATATCGGCATCGGCACGATGTGGGGCCAGCCGCCGCATCTGGTCGGCCAGGCGTTCCTCAAATATTTCGACATGCCGCGGAGTTCGCGCGACGCCCACGCCTTCACGTTTCTCGATTTCATGGCGGGGGCGCGCGGCTTCGGCCGCATGGGCGGCTTCGCGCGGCTCAAAACGCTGATCGAGCGGCTGCGCGCCGAGGCGCCGGGCGGCCGCGCGCTCGCCCTCGACGGCGGCGACCTGTGGCAGGGCACGGCTCTCGCCGATGCCACGCGCGGCGCCGTGATGGTCGAGGCGGCGAACCGGCTCGGCATCGACGCCATGACCGGGCACTGGGAGTTCACCTACGGCGAAGCGACGCTGCGTCAGAATCTCGCCCGTTTCAACGGCGAATTCCTGGCGCAGAATGTGTTTCTGACCGAGGAAGCCGCCTTCAACGACGCGCCGGCGTTCGACCCGGCGAGCGGCCGGGTGTTCAAGCCGGCGCTGGTCAAACAGGTCGGCGATCATCGTATCGGCATCATTGGCCAGGCCTTTCCCTATGTGCCGGTCGCCCATCCCAAGCGCTTCGTGCCGGACTGGACGTTCGGCATCCGCGAGGCGGAGCTGCAAAAGCTCGTCGACCGCCTGCGCACCACCGAGCGCGCCGACGCCGTGCTGCTCCTTTCCCACAACGGCATGGACGTCGATCTCAAGCTCGCCGGCCGGGTCACCGGCATCGACGTCATCCTCGGCGGCCACACCCACGACGCGGTGCCGCGGCCGACCATGGTCGGCAATCGTTCCGGCAAGACCGTGGTCACCAATGCCGGCTCGAACGGAAAATTCCTCGGCGTGCTCGATCTCGATCTGAAGAAGGGCGCGGTGCGCGACCTGCGCTACCGCCTGCTGCCGGTCTATGCCGACCTGCTGCCGCCGGACCGCGACATGGCGGCGTTCATCGAACGCGCCCGCGCGCCGCACGCGTTCGCGGAACAACTTGCGACCGCGGACGACGTCCTCTACCGCCGCGACAATTTCAGCGGCACCATGGATCGACTGATCGGCGACGCGCTGCGCCGGGCCGCCGATGCGCCGATCGCGTTCTCACCCGGCCTGCGCTGGGGCACCACGGTGCCGGCCGGCGAACCGGTCACGCTGGAAGACGTGCTCGCCCACACCGCGATGACCTATCCGCAGAGCTACGTTCAGGACATGACCGGCAGCGACATCAAGGCGGCGATGGAAGACGTCTGCGACAACCTGTTCAATGCCGACCCGTACTATCAGCAGGGCGGCGACATGGTGCGCGTTGCCGGCCTGGGCTACGCCTGCGCGCCCGGCGAGACCGCGGGCCGCCGCATCACCGACCTGCGGCTGGCCGACGGCACGCCGCTCGAAGCCGACAAGCGCTACCGCGTCGCCGGCTGGGCCTCGGTCAACGAAACCGAAGGCCGGCCGGTCGGCGACATCGTGGCGGACTATCTGCGCAGCCAGAAAACAGTGCGAAGCGGCAATCCCGACAAGGTCAAGCTCATCGGCGTCGACCGCAACCCCGGAATCGCGCCGGGCTGAAACATCCTCCCCCGCGCAGCGGGGGAGGGGGGACCATGCGAAGCATGGTGGAGGGGGCGCGGGCGTTGACGATAGCTCCCCGCCGCCGCGGTTACCCGCACCGTCCGCGCCCCTTCCACCATCCTGCTGGTCCCAGGATGGTGCCCCTTCCCCGCTTCGCGGGGCCGGATTAAGACAGACGATCCGGCCGGCCGGGGCCGTACGGAGCAAGCCAAAACCATGACCGACATTATCGAAAAGCTCGAAGAGCGCCGCGCCAGCGCGCGCGCCGGCGGCGGCGAAAAGCGCATCGAGGCCCAGCACAAGCGCGGCAAGCTCACGGCGCGCGAGCGCGTCGAGCTCCTCATGGACCGCGACTCGTTCCAGGAGCTCGACATGTTCGTCGAGCACCGCTCCACCGATTTCGGCATGGAGAAGTCGCACATCGCCGGCGACGGCGTCGTCACCGGCTTCGGCACCGTCAACGGCCGCACCGTGTTCACCTTCGCCAAGGACTTCACCGTGTTCGGCGGCTCGCTGTCGGAGACCCACGCCCAGAAGATCATCAAGATCCAGGACATGGCGATGCGCTCGCGGGCGCCGATCGTCGGCCTGTTCGACGCCGGCGGCGCCCGCATCCAGGAGGGCGTGGCGGCGCTCGGCGGCTACGGCGAGGTGTTCAAAAGGAACGTCATCGCCTCGGGCGTCATCCCGCAGATATCGGTGATCATGGGGCCGTGCGCCGGCGGCGACGTCTATTCGCCGGCCATGACGGATTTCATCTTCATGGTGCGCGACACCAGCTACATGTTCGTCACCGGCCCCGACGTGGTGAAGACGGTGACCAACGAGATCGTCACCGCCGAGGAGCTCGGCGGCGCCTCGGTGCACGCCACCAAGTCCTCGATCGCCGACGGCGCCTACGACAACGACGTCGAGTGCCTGTTGCAGATGCGCCGGCTCATTGACTTCCTGCCGGCGTCGAATGCCTCGGGCGCGCCGCAATGGCCGTCGTTCGACGACGTCGAGCGCACCGAGCCGTCGCTCGACACGCTGGTGCCCGACAACCCCAACAAGCCTTACGACATCAAGGAGCTGATCCAGAAGGTGGTCGACGAAGGCGACTTCTTCGAACTGTCGGAGACCTTCGCCCGCAACATCGTCATCGGCTTCGGCCGGATCGGCGGCCGCACCATAGGCTTCGTCGCCAACCAGCCGATGGTGCTGGCCGGCGTGCTCGATTCCGACGCCAGCCGCAAGGCGGCGCGCTTCGTGCGCTTCTGCGACGCCTTCGACATCCCGATCGTGACCTTCGTCGACGTGCCCGGCTTCCTGCCCGGCACCGCCCAGGAATACGGCGGCCTGATCAAGCACGGCGCCAAGCTGTTGTTCGCCTATTCGCAGGCCACCGTGCCGCTGGTGACGATCATCACCAGGAAGGCGTTCGGCGGCGCCTACGACGTGATGGCGAGCAAGCATATCGGCGGCGACGTCAACTACGCCTGGCCGACCGCGCAGATCGCGGTGATGGGCGCCAAGGGCGCGGTCGAGATCATCTTCCGCGCCGACCTCGGCGACCCGGAAAAAATCGCCGCCCGCACCAAGGAATACGAGCAGCGCTTCCTCTCCCCCTTCATCGCCGCCGAGCGCGGCTATATCGACGACGTCATCATGCCCCAGGCGACTAGGCCGCGGCTGGCGCGGGCGCTGGCGATGCTGCGGGGCAAGACGGTGGAGATGCCGGCAAGGAAGCACGATAATTTGCCGGTGTGACGGTGTTTAAGGCGCAATCGAGTGCAAGGTGGAAGCGAAGGTGGAAGCGACAGTCGATTCGGTATATATGTGGATCATGACCGACGCCCTCAAAGACCTCATCGAAGCTGCCAAAAAAGCACAGCCGACGCCGGAGCATCGCGAGCAGCAGCGACGTAGCTTCGCCTATGGCAATGCCGCATTCGAGAATGAATTGATCACCCGGGAAATGATCGATCGAGAGGCTGAGAAGCTCTCACGAGAGGGCGATGGCGAACGAAAAGATCGAGAAGCGGGATAGCCGGGCGTTAGAACCGCAGCTCATCACGGACCCTCAGGCGAGAGCCGAGGCCGAGGCGCGCAATGTCCTTCGGCAGTATGACGCCGGCACGGCAGCCATTCGGAGCGCTCTGGAACTAGGCTCCTTCAAGTTCCGGCCCTCGTTGATCCTGGCCTTCCATCGCGAGGCATTGTCGGGCATCAGTGGGTTCGCTGGAAATTTTCGCCCCGCCAGAGTCGAGATTCGGGGCAGCAAGCATGAGCCTGTCGGCGCTCATCTGGTCCCGGAACTGGTCGAGGATCTGTGCGACTACGTCAACGAGAATTGGGGGAAGAGCACGCCCATCCATTTGGCATCATACGTCATGTGGCGGCTCAATTGGATACACCCTTTCGCGGACGGAAACGGCAGGACATCGCGCATCGCCTCTTATGTCGTTCTATCGATCCGCGCCGGGGTTCTTCTACCTGGCACGCCCACGATTCCCGATCAGATCGTCGACAATCGCAATCCGTACTTCGATGCCTTGGAGGCTGCTGATGTCGCGTGGAGAGAGGGGAGAGTTGACGTTTCTAAAATGGAGGAGTTGCTGGGTGCACTATTGGCGAGGCAGCTTGCCGGATTTTATCGGGCGGCGGGAGGCAAAATGCTGAACTCAAATTAATTGCCTAATCGGACGGCGGCTACCATCTAACAAAAAATCGTAATCTGCTGCAGAGCGCGTGGCATGATCACTTTGGAGCCTGAGATCGGCGATCTGAAACCGCGCGCCGTCGCGTTCAGGGCTAGCGAGCTTGTCGTCACGCTCATGGACGGCCGCAAGATCGCAACGCCGCTCGAATGGTATCCGCGCCCGCAGAAAGCGTCGGCCGCGCAACGCGCCGATTACGAACTCATGCCGCTCGGCATTCATTGGCCGGCGATCGATGAGGACCTCAGCATTACGGCATGTTGAAGGGGCGGCGCGGGAAATAAGCCCGTGGCCCGGATTTGTTTGCGTCAGGGCCGGGCTTGTCCCGGCCATCCACGTCTTGCGCTTGGGCCGTAAGCCAGACGTGGATGCCCGCAACAAGTGCGGGCACGACGTGGGGCAATGTTCGGTCTCGGCGGCGCGTGACGCGTGACGCGCGTGCTGTCGCATTTTCATTGACAATTGTCTCCGTTTCAGATACTTCGAGATCGAATCTCGCTCACGTAAGGACGTCAGCCGGTGACCCTGGCTGATCGGAGCGAGTGCGGTGCCCGCGGGCGGCGGCTCGTCACCTTCGCTCCCGGGCGGCTCGGGCATCATGCCTGCCGGCACTATGACCGGCGTGCGAGGTGCATCGCTGCAACCGGGGCCGGCGCCGGCGGGGGTAACCCGCCGCTTAGCGGCGCTGTGTCCCCGGGAAGCCTGGCCCGAGCTGAGCCTAAGGGATGCGCGAGTCCCTCTGGCGAGAGCCGTGGTGGAACGCCGGAAGGCGTGCTGCCCCCGTCGGGGCAGCGCCGCATCGCAGGATGCGGAGGATGATGCTCAGCGTCTTTCGGCGTTCCGCTTCCTTTTTATTTGTAGCCCGGATGGAGCGCAGCGTAATCCGGGGCGGCATTGCGGGCGTCAAAGCTGATCCCGGATTGCGCTTCGCTCCATCCAGGCTACGGGCCGAGCCTGATCGTGATGAAAGCCGGACCCACCGCCGGCCAAATCTGACGGGGATCATGCTCGGACAAAGAAGTGCGAATGGCGAGTAGCGAGTGGCAAATAGCGAATGAAGGTTTCTTTCCCCATTCGCTACTCACCATTCGCCATTCGCCAAAGCAAAACTCGGGCGCGCAAGCGTCGCGAGAACGATCGCGCGCGCCCGCTATCCGCGGGGCGGGATGTTAGATTCTCACGCCTTGCCGAAGACGCGGCGGAAGATGGTGTCGACGTGGGCCAAATGAAAATCGAGGTCGAAACAGGCGGCGAGCTCGGCTTCGCTGAGATATTTGTGCACCTCGTGGTCGGCCTTGAGCAGCGCGAGAAAATCGCCGCCGCCGGCCCAGGCCTTCATGGCGTTGCGCTGCACCAGCCGGTAGGCGTCCTCGCGCGCCGCGCCTTTTTGCGTCAGCGCCAGCAGCACGCGCTGCGAATGCACGAGACCGCCGAGCCGGTCGAGGTTCTTGCGCATGGTGTCCGGATAGACCACGAGCTTGTCGATCACGCCGGCGAGCCGGGAGAGCGCGAAGTCGAGCGTCACCGTGGCGTCCGGCCCGATCATGCGCTCGACCGAGGAATGCGAGATGTCGCGCTCGTGCCACAACGCCACGTCTTCGAGCGCCGGCGTCACGTAGGCGCGCACCATGCGCGACAGCCCGACCAGGTTCTCCGACAGCACCGGATTGCGCTTGTGCGGCATGGACGAGGAACCCTTCTGGCCGGCCGAGAAATATTCCTCCGCTTCGAGAACCTCGGTGCGCTGCAGATGGCGGATTTCCGTCGCCAGCCGCTCGACCGAGGCCGCCACCACGCCGAGCGTGGCGAAATACATGGCGTGGCGGTCGCGCGGAATGACCTGGCTGGAGATCGGCTCGACCTCAAGCCCCATCTGGCGCGCCACATGGGCTTCGACCCGCGGATCGACCTGGGCGAAGGTGCCGACCGCGCCCGATATGGCGCAGGTCGCGACCTCGGCGCGCGCCGCGGTCAGCCGCTTCTTGGCGCGGGCGAACTCGGCGTAGGCGAAGGCGAGCTTGAGCCCGAACGTCGTCGGCTCGGCATGGATGCCGTGGGAGCGGCCGATGGTCGGGGTGAACTTGTATTCGCGGGCGCGGCGCTCGAGCGCCGTGGTGAGCGCGTCCACGTCCGCGATCAAGAGATCGGCGGCGCGCACCAGTTGGACGTTGAGGCAGGTGTCGAGCACGTCGGACGAGGTCATGCCCTGATGCACGAAGCGCGCCTGCGGCCCGACGATCTCGGCCAGGTGGGTGAGGAAGGCGACGACGTCGTGCTTGACCTCGCGCTCGATCTCGTCGATGCGCGCGGCGTCGAATTGCGCGGCCTTGCCCTTGGCCCAGATCGTCTTCGCCGCCGCCTTCGGGATCATGCCGAGTTCGGCCATGGCGTCGGCGGCGTGGGCCTCGATCTCGAACCAGATGCGAAATCGCGTTTCCGGCGTCCAGATCGCCGCCATCTGCGGCCGGGTGTAGCGCGGGATCATCGGGTGATGTTTGGATCGTGTTTCATGTCATGCCGCGAAGCGGGCGCGATCGTGCGGCTTGCGGTAATCGACCGGGGTGCCTTTGGGAATGATCCCGGTCGGATTGACGCGCAGAATCGAATAATAGCCCATGACGTAATAGCGCGGCTTGACCGTTTCGGCGACGCCCGGCACCGCGTAGAGCTCGCGCATATAGTTCAGGAGATTGGGATAGTCGGCGATCCGGTTGCGGTTGCATTTGAACAGCGAGAAATACGCCACGTCGAAGCGCACCAGCGTGGGAAACAGCCGCCAATCCGCTTCGGTGATCGCATTGCCGACCAGATAGCGCTGGCGGTTGAGCCGCGCCTCGACCTCGTCGAGGGTGGCAAACAGCGCGTCGTAGGCCTCTTCGTAGGCGGCCTGGGAGCGCGCAAAACCGCAGCGATAGACGCCGTTGTTGACGGTGGCGTAGATCTCGGCGTTGACGCGGTCGATCTCGCCGCGCAGCGCCTTCGGATAAAAGTCCGTCGGCTCGGCGCCGACGCCGGCGAATTCCGCATTGAGCATGCGGATGATCTCGGAGGAATTCGTTGTTGACGATCCGCCGGGTCTTAGAGTCCCACAGCGTCGGCACCGTCACCTTGCCGGTATAATGCGGATCGCTCGCGGCGTAGGCCTGGTGCAGATAGCGGAAGCCGTTGAGGCGGTCGGGCGTGCAGTCGGGAAACGCCGGATTGTCCTCGAAGGTCCAGCCCTGCTCGCGCAGCCCCGGAATGGCGATGGCGAGGCTGATCGCGCCGCTCAATTTCTTGAGCGCCAGATAAATCTGCGTGCGATGCGCCCACGGGCACGTATAGGCGACATACAGATGATAGCGCCCGGCTTCGGCCTTGAAGCCGGACGAGCCGTCCGCGGTAATGCGGTCGCGAAACACGCTGTCGACGCGCTGGAAATTGCCGGCCTTGCCGGTCTCGGCCGGAAGCTCCTCGTCGCGCCATTGGCCTTCGAACAGTATGCCCATCAGGCAGCCTCCCCGCGCACCAGTGCCGCCGCGCCGCGGATCGCGGCGATGTTGGCGCGATACGATTCCGGCGTGCGGTCCTTGAACACCGCGGAGCCGGCGACGAACGCATTGGCGCCGGCGCGCGCCGCGTCGGGCGCGATCTGCGGCGTGATGCCGCCGTCGATCTCGATGTCGATCGGCCGCCCGGCCGCCATGGCGCGCAATTTGCGCAGCTTCTCGAGCGCGTCCGGGATGAATTTCTGGCCGCCGAAGCCGGGATTGACCGACATGACGAGGATCAGGTCGACCATGTCGAGGACGTATTCGACGCTGCTCTCCGGCGTGCCCGGATTCATGGTGACGCCGACCTTCTTGCCGAGCGCGCGGATCGCCTGCAGCGAGCGATGAATATGCGGGCCGGCTTCGACATGCACGGTGATGATATCGGCGCCGGCCTTGGCGAAGGCTTCCAGATAAGGATCGCACGGCGCGATCATCAGGTGCACGTCGAGCGGCTTTCTGGTGTGCGGGCGGATGGCTTTGACCATATCCGGCCCGATCGAGATGTTCGGCACGAAATGGCCGTCCATGACGTCGACATGGATCCAGTCGGCGCCCGCGGCATCGACCGCGCGCACTTCCTCGCCGAGCTTGGCAAAATCGGCGGCGAGGATGGACGGGGCGATGATCAGCGGCCGATGCACCGGGCTCTCCAGAGAATTCGCGGTTCGCGTATCACGCCGGCGGCGCGCGAGCAACGCAACCGGCTTGCGCGGGGCGAAAAAGCCCTCGGTTTCCAGCGATATGTGGGGAGCGAAGGCTTGATCCGCGCCGGAAAACTCAAAGATATGTGAGCGAAACAGATGTGAGCAAAGGCCACGGCGCGTGCGCGCCTTTCCATCGGTGGCCGACCTGGAGCTGCCGTGGCGCATACCGATATCATCGTGCTGGGAGCCGGCATCGTCGGCACCTCGGTTGCCGTTGCCCTGGCCAAGCGCGGGGCCTCGGTCGCGCTGGTCGATCGCGGCGGGCCGGGCGAGGGCACATCCTACGGCAATGCCGGGATCATCGAAGGCAACACGGTGTTTCCGGCGGCTTTTCCATCGAACTGGACGACGCTCGCCCGCATCGCCCTCAAAGACTCTCCGGTGGCCAATTATCACCTCGCCTTCCTGCCGAAGGTCGCGCCCTGGCTGGCGGCGTTCCGGGCCGCGTCGCGGCCGGCCAGGCTCATCGAGACCGCCCATCTGATGCGCCCGCTGATGGCGCGCGCGGTAGCCGAGCACGAGGCGCTGAGCGCCGAGGCCGGCGCGACGAACTATCTGCGCCGCACCGGCTGGCTCAAGCTGTACCGCACCGACGCCGCCTTTGCCGCCCAGGCCCGCGAACTGGAGCTGGCCGAGACTTTCGGCATCGCCAACGTGGCGCTCGACGGCGACGGCGCGCGCGCCCTCGAGCCGTCGCTCAATCCGGTATTCCGCCATGCCGTGCATTGGACCGGCGCGGTGAGCGTCACCAATCCGCTGGCGCTGACCCGCGCCTATGCGGCACGTTTTGTCGCGCTCGGCGGCGTCATCGTCGGCGGCGACGCGCGCACGCTGCATCGCACCGGGGTCGTCATGGCGCGTCGATGCCGCTTCGGGCCCGCTCGATGCCGGTGAGGTTGTCGTCGCGCTCGGCCCGTGGGCGCCCGATGTGCTGGCGCCGCTCGGCATCACGCTGCCGCTCGCCGTCAAGCGCGGCTATCACCGCCATTACCGCCCGCACGGCAACGCCGCGCTGGGCCGCCCCGTGCTCGACGCCGAGAACGGCTATTGCCTGGCGCCGATGGAGCAGGGCATTCGCATCACCACGGGCGCCGAATTCGCCGCCCGCGACGCGCCGCCGACGCCGGTGCAGTTTGCGCGATTGCTGCCGAAGGCGCGCGACTTGTTTGCGCTTGGCGAACCGGTCGAGGCACAGCCCTGGATGGGAGCGCGGCCCTGTTTTGCCGATTCCCGGCCGGTGATCTCGCGCGCGCCGAAGCAGCGCGGACTATGGCTGGCCTACGGTCACGGCCACTGGGGCCTGACGCTCGGCCCGGCGACCGGGCGGCTGATCGCCGAGATGATGACCGGCGCCACGCCATTCTGCGATCCGGCGCCCTATGCGGCGGATCGCTTCACGCAATGAAGATCGGTCACTCGTTGATCGTCTTGACGACGCTTGATTCCGGCCGCGTGTTGTTGCTGGACGAGAACTTGTCCTGCGCCTTGACCATGTCGTCGTATTTCGCCAGCGTCGTCACCGGCGCCTTCGGCACCATGTGCACGATCTTGATAGCCGCCGGCCTTGAGCTGGCGCAGGATTTCCGGCATCGCCTCGGCGGTGCCCTTCTGGAAATCATGCATCAGCACGATGCCCTTGCCGGCCTTGGCGAGCTTGGTCATGACCGACTTCACCACATCGTCCGGCTTGTGGATCTTGAAGTCGAAGGTGTCGATGTCGGTTGAGAAGGTCGCGATGTTGCGGGTGCCGAGATAGGCGATCGCCTCGGCCGGCATCTGCAGGTCGGGGAAGCGGAAGAACGGCGCGATCGGCGCGCCGACCGCCATGTTCACGGCGCTCACCCCCATCTCGATCTCGTCCTTGGTCTTCTCGATATCGCCCGCATAGGGCTTGCGGGCCAGATCCTTGTGCGACCAGGTGTGGCTGGCGACCGTCATGCCGGCAGCGGCCACCATCTTGGAAATTTCCGGATGCCAGGTGGCGTGTTCGCCGATCTCGAAGAACGTCCCTTTGACGCACATGTCGGTCAGCGCCTTGAGCACCGCCGGCGTGTTTTCCGGCCAGGGGCCGTCGTCGAACGTCAGCACGACTTCGTGATCGCGAAGGAAATCGTACTGCTTGAAATGCTCGGCGCCGAAAGCCGGGCCGCCGGTGGTGTCGATCTCGACGACGCGTGCCAGCCCCATGCCGTCGGGCTTGTCGCAGGCCGGAATGCCGCTGCTCGGTGCCGGAGCGGGCGCAGCGCTCGCCGGCGAAGACGGCGGCGACGTGTTTTCGGCGAGCCGGACCGGCGCGGTGGTGCTGCCCGGCGTCGGCAGCGGCGACAGTGCGGGCAGGCTGGTATCGGTAACCGGCCGTTGAGCGATCTGGCTGACAGGCGTGCGCGCCGGCACGCCAGTGGTGGACTGGGCCGCTGGCTGCGCCGCCGGCACGACGTGCGAAATCAAGGCGAAGGGGGAACCCGGAGTATGGGCGCGCTGCGCGGCGACGACGCCAAATGCCGCAAGACCCAATGTCATCAACGCGGCAAAAATTACGACGACCACTCGCATCGAACCCTCCGCATCATGTCCGAGCCCGCTCGCGGGAGTGAAGGCGCAAAAAAGCGAGCAAGTCAACGAAAACGAAGTCTTACCTGTGAAAGAAGCACATTTGTGGTTTCGACATCCGGTGCAGCGGGAACTCGCCCGGGAAACCCTGTCCTAGCGACCGAATTTATCGTGCCAACTGGGCATCGCACCCGGGAAGGCCAGGGCGCTTGCCTCGAAAATGCCACGCGCAATCGCCCGGGCAACCACATTGGCGGCGGCCGCGCCCAGTTCGGCGAGGCTGAGATGCGAATCAGCCAGCGCGCGGCGGCCGGTTGCGGCGGCGAACAGCACGTCGCCGTCGAGCGGGGTGTGCACCGGGTAGATCGCCCGCGACAGGCCGGATTGCGCCATCACGGCAAGCCGCTTGGCCTGCGCCTTGTTCAGAACCGCGTCGGTTGCCACGATCACCAGCGTCGTGTTTTCGCTGACGCTGCCCTTGGTGCGCGCTTCGAGCGCGCGCGGCGGCAGTTCCCGCGGAAATCCGTAGCCGCCGAACTCGTTGTCTTGCTCGAACGGCGCCGCCCAGAACCACGGCCCGTCGCCGACCACGACGCTGCCGACGGCATTGACCGCCGCCAGCGCGCCGACCACGCAACCGTCAACGCTTTGCGCCGAGGCGGAGCCGATGCCGCCCTTGAAATTGACCGTGGTCGCTCCGGTGCCGGCGCCGACGCTGCCGAGCGCGAAATCGGCGCCGGCCGCCGCGGCGGCCGTATAGCCGAGCTCGCGATAGGGCGGAAAGCGGCCCCAATCCTTGTCACCGCCGCTGAGCAGATCGAACAGAATGGCCGCCGGCACGATCGGCACCAGCGCGGTGCGCACCGCAAAGCCGCGGCCTTGCTCCTTCAGCCAGGCCTGTACGCCGGACGCGGCATCGAGACCGAAGGCCGAGCCGCCCGCCAGCGTGATGGCGTCGATGCCCTCGACGGTCTGCGCCGGATCGAGCAGCGCGGTTTCGCGGGTGCCGGGCCCGCCGCCGCGCACGTCGATCGAGGCGACCGCCGGCGCATCGAATATGACCGCGGTCGCGCCCGAGCCGAGGCGCCGGTCGGTGCCGTGCCCGACCTTGAGGCCGGCAACGTCGGTGATGAGATTGCGCATCGCCCGTATCATAGCCCCTCCGCGCGGCGCGGCGAGAGGCAGCCGCCAGCCGGCCGCCTTGCAATCGACACGCCCCCCGGTGCATTCATGCGGCCATGCCGAATGTCTCCATCGTTGCCGCGCTCGTGGCGGGCATGTTGAGCTTTCTGTCACCCTGCGTGCTGCCGCTGGTGCCGCCTTATCTCGTCTATCTCACCGGCACCTCGCTGGAGCGCTTCGCCGACGCCGAAACGCCGCCCCAGGTGCGGCGCGAGACCATCGTCGCGGCGCTGCTTTTCGTGCTCGGCTTCTCCACCGTGTTCGTGGCGCTCGGCGCCAGCGCCAGCGCCGTCGGCGCCGTGCTGCGCGCTTATTCGAACGCGCTCGGCGTCGTTGCCGGCGTCGGCATCGTGATCATGGGGCTGCACTTCCTCGGCCTGACGCCGATCGCCTGGCTGATGCGCGAGAAGCGGCTTGCCGTCGCCAAGCCGGTCGGCCTGTGGGGCGCCTATCTGATGGGGCTTGCCTTCGCGCTCGGCTGGACGCCGTGCATCGGCCCGATCCTCGCCGCCATTCTGGCGATCGCCGCATCCGAAACCACCGTGGCGCAAGGCGCCGGCATGCTCGCCGTCTATTCGCTCGGGCTGGGCGTTCCGTTCCTCATCGCGGCCTTGGCGGTCGAGCCGTTTGCTGCCTTTCTGGCGCGCTTTCGCGCCCATCTCGGCCTCGTCGAAAAGGCCATGGGCGGGCTCCTCGTGCTCACCGGTATTGCGTTTCTGACCGGCGTGGTCGGGCAGGCCAGTTTCTGGCTGCTGGATACCTTCCCGGTATTGGGAAAGATCGGCTAATTGCTGCAGCCCGACGCCGGGCATTCGACATAGGAAATCTTGCCGCTGGGATCCTTTTTCCAGATGTACATCACGTAGTCGAGCTTGGTGATGTCGCCTTTGGCGTCGTAGGAGATGTCGCCGAGCACGGTCTTGAAGGCCATGCCGGAATGCATCTTGTCGGCGACCTTCTTGGGGTCGGTCGAGTTGGCGGCTTCGGCGGCCTGCTTGATGATCTGCACCCCGGCATAGCTGTAGAGCGTATAGGACTCCGGGTCGTAATTCCTGGCGCGGAATTCTTTCACCACGGCCTGGGCTTCGGGCCGGTTGCGCGGATCGGGACCATAGGTCATCAGCGTGCCGGCCACGCCGGGGCCGCCGACCGTGCCGAACTCGTCCGAGGTGATGCCGTCGCCTCCCATCAGCGGCGCCGTGACGCCCTGGTCGCGCATCTGCCGCACGATCAGGCCGGCTTCGGTGTAGAGCCCGCCGAAATAGACCAGGTCGGCGCCGGACTGCTTGATCTTGGAGACCAGCGCCGAATAGTCCTTCTCGCCGGTGTTGATGCCTTCGTACAGCACCTCGTGCATGCCGCCTGATTTGATCGTCTTCAAGGTTTCGTCGGCGAGGCCTTTGCCGTAGGTGGTCTTGTCGTTGACGAAGGCGATCTTCTTGCCCTGGAAGTGCGCCAGGATGTAGGTGCCGGCGACCTTGCCCTGCTGATCGTCGCGGCCGCAGGTGCGGAAGATGTTCCACAGGCCGCGCTCGGTGACGGTCGGATTGGTCGATGACGGCGTGATCTCGAGGATGCCGTTTTCCTGATACACCTCGGAGGCCGGAATGGTGACGCCGGAATTGTAGTGGCCGATGACGAATTTGACGCCGTCGCCGGCGAACTTGTTGGCGACCGAAACGCCCTGCTTGGGATCGGAGACGTCGTCGCCGTACTCGAAGGTGATCTTGCCGCCGAGAACGCCGCCGGCGGCGTTGATGTCGGTGATCGCCTGTTCGACGCCGTTCTTCATCTGCGCGCCGGTGGCGGCATTGGCTCCGGTGATCGGGCCGCCGACGCCGAACTTGACCTGGGCGGACGCGGTTGCCGCCGCCGCACACGCAAAGCTCAGCGCAAGGCCGAGCGTGATGAGTTTGGTCATCGTCAATTCCTCTTCGGCTGGAGCCCGGACGCGTTCCGGCAATGCTACGTCAAGGCGGCTTGCGGCGCCAGCGCAGCGGTCCGTTGGGCTGATTGATCCAGCGATATTGGGTGACCATTTGCGCGGCGCGGGCAGCCTGGAAGCCGACCAATCCGCATGCCAGGCAGAGGGCGGTGTCCACCGCATAATAATGCGGCGACAACAGCGTGCCGCCGAACAGCGCGAAATGGATGAAGCGCACCGCGCCGCCCAGGATCAGCGTATAGAGCACGATCTGCCACCACGGCCGCCAGGTGACGGCGATGGCGCGACCGGCCAGCGTCGCAGCGCCGCCGCCGAGAATGACCGTGACCAGGAGAAAGACGCCGAACGAGCCTTCCTCGTACAGAAAATTCTGCATCATGGCGCGACCTGCTGGCGTCCGCCTTCCAGATAGGCGGATTTCACCTCGGGCCGTTCCAGCAGTTCGCGACCGGCGCCGGACAGCGTGATCAGCCCGTTGACCATGACATAGCCGCGGTGGGCGAGCCGGAGCGCGTGGTAGGCGTTCTGCTCGACCAGAAAGACCGTGAGGCCGTCCTCGGCGTTGAGCTTTTTGATGGCGTCGAAAATCTGCCGCACGATCAGCGGCGCCAGGCCAAGCGAAGGCTCGTCGAGCATAAGGAGCCGCGGCCGGCTCATCAGCGCGCGCGCGATCGCCAGCATCTGCTGCTCGCCGCCCGACAGCGTGCCGCCGCGCTGCGCGAGGCGCTGATTGAGCCGCGGAAACAGCGCCAGCACGCGTGCGAGATCGCGGTCGAAGTCGCCCGCTGCGGCCACGGTCGCGCCCATCTGCAAGTTTTCCAGTACCGTCATGCGGGCAAAGATGCGGCGCCCTTCCGGGGCCTGCGCCAGCTTCAGCCGCGCGATCTCGTGGGTCGGCAGCCGGGTAATATCGCGGCCGTCGAAGCGGATCTCGCCGTCGCGGGCGCGCGGATTGCCGCACACGGTCATCATCAGGGTGGATTTGCCGGCGCCGTTGGCGCCGATCAGCGCGACGATCTCGCCGGCCTGGACGTCGAGGTCGACGCCCTTGAGCGCCCGCACCCGGCCGTAGAACGCCGTCACGCCGCGCACCGAGAGCAGCGGCGCGGTCATGGCGCGGTCACGCTTTTCCCTCCCCCTGAAAGGGGGAGGGCGGGGTGGGGGTGCTGGCCGCTTGCGCGGCTCGCAAAGTCCGCCCGGACCCCAACCCGGCTGCTTCGCAGCCGACCTCCCCCTTGCAGGGGGAGGAAAAGGAAAGGTGCGTAGTCATAAGCCCACCGCCGCCTCGACCTGGGCGACCTCTTCGTCGTCGACGCCGAGATAGGCCGCGATGACCTTGGCGTCGTTGCGCACCATCTCCGGCGCGCCGTCGGCGATCTTGACCCCGTAATCCAGTACGACGATGTGGTCGGAGATCCCCATCACCACGCTCATGTCGTGTTCGATCAAAAGGATCGACACGTCGAATTCATTGCGGATGGCGAGCAGGAGGTCGTTGAGCTCGGCGCTCTCGCGCGGATTGAGGCCGGCAGCCGGTTCGTCGAGGCAGAGCAGCACCGGATCGGTACACATGGCGCGGGCGACTTCCAGCCGCCGCTGCGCGCCGTAGGGCAGGATGCCGGCCGGATCGTCGGCCCGCTCGGTCAGGCCGACGCGGTCGAGCCAGCCGCGGGCCTTATCGCGTCCGGCGCGCTCGGCGGCGGTGTAGGAGGGAAAGCCGAGCACGCCGAGCAGCGTATAGCCGGAGGCCAGCATCAGCCGGTTATGCTGGGCGACCATCAGGTTCTCGAGCGCCGTCATGCCGGGAAACAGGCGGATGTTCTGGAACGTCCGGGCGACCCGGGCTTTCTGCGCCACCAGATAGTCGGGCATCCGCTCCAAGAGATACAGCGCGCCGTCGGGCCGCACGATGCCGCGGCCGCCGGCGTCGGTGAGGGCTTCCAGCGCGTTCCACACGGCGGGGTCGCCGCGCTGCAACGCTATGCGGCCTTCGGTCGGCTTGTAGAAACCGGTGATGCAATTGAACACCGTGGTCTTGCCGGCGCCGTTCGGCCCGATCATGGCGGTGATGGCGCCGCGTTTGACCGCGAAGGAAAGATCGTTGATGGCGACCAGCCCGCCGAAGCGCATGGTCAGGTGCTCGACCCGGAGCACGGGAGAGCCGTCCATCAGCCGTGTCCCTCTTTGATGAGATCGACGGAGATGCTCTTGCGCTCGCGCAGAACGATCGAGGGCTCGCGGGTCGAAATCAATCCGCGCGGCCGCCAGATCATGATCAGCACCATGGCGAGGCCGAACAGCAGCATGCGGTACTGGGTCGGATCGAAGGTCGGCCCGAAAATCTCTTTGAGGAAATCGAGCTCGCGCAGGATCTCGGTGCCGCCGATCATGGCGACCGCCGCGATGGCGACGCCGATCTGGCTGCCCATACCGCCGAGCACCACGATCGACAGGATGGTCGCCGACTCGATGAAGGTGAAGGATTCCGGCGAGATGAACGCCTCGCGCGCGGCAAAGAACGAGCCGGCAAAGCCGGCGAACATCGCGCCCATGGCGAAGGCGGTGAGCTTGGTGTTGGTGGTGTTGATGCCGAGCGACCGGCAGGCGATCTCATCCTCGCGCAGCGCCTCCCAGGCGCGCCCGATCGGCAGGCGGCGCAGCCGCACGGTGACGAAACAGGTCAACAGCGCCAGCGCCAAAATGACGTAATAGAGAAAAATCACCCGGTAGATCGGCGAGAACGGCAGGCCGAACCGCGCCGCAAAGCCGTCGTCGGCGGCGGTGAACGGGATGCCGAAGAAGCTCGGCCGCGGAATGCTGATGATGCCGGCATAGCCGTTGGTCAGCGCCACCCAGTTGATCAGGATGAGGCGGATGATCTCGCCGAACGCCAGCGTGACGATGGCGAGATAATCGCCGCGCAGCCGCAGCACCGGGAAGCCGAGCAGGATGCCCCAGAACGAAGACAGCAGGCCGGCCAGCGGCAGCAGGATCCAGAACGTCAGGCCGAAGGTTTTAGCGAGCAGCGCGTACGAATAGGCGCCGACGGCGTAGAACGCCACATAGCCGAGGTCGAGCAGGCCGGCGAGCCCGACCACGATGTTGAGGCCCCAGCCGAGCATCACATAGATCAGGATCTGGATGCCGAAATTGTCGATCCATTTCTGCGCCCCGCTCCATCCGGCGGTGAAAACGACAATCACCGGATAAACGACGACGAACGCGATCGCGAAAGGAACGAACCATATCCGCACGAAGTCGCGCCACGCCGCCGGTGCGGCCGTCGCCGGCCGCGCCGCGCCGTGCACCAGCCGCGGCGCCAGCACCGCCGCATAGATGAACCGGCCGCCGGCGACGATGGCGACGAAGGCGGCCAGCAGCGGCCAGCGCGTGGCCAGCACCAGCTGGTCGTTGATGTTGGTGACGGTCTGGAAGCCGATCAGCGGCAGCAGCACGCCGAGCGCGATCAGGCCCGCCACGCCGGCGTCGCGCAACGCGCCGGCGATGTCGACGCGCCCGTCTTGCGCGCCGCTTGGCATGTCAGACCTTCTCGACATCCGGCCTGCCGAACAGGCCCTGCGGCAGGAAGATCAAGGTGATGGCCAGCACCGAAAAGGCGGCGACATCCTTGTAGTCGATGGAAAAATAGGCCGACCAGAATGTCTCGATCAGGCCGATGAGGAGGCCGCCGACCACCGCGCCGGGCAGCGAACCGATGCCGCCGAGCACGGCGGCGGTGAACGCCTTCACCCCCGGCACGAAGCCGTCGGAGAAGGTCACCACGCCGTAGTACATCAGGTACATGGTGCCGGCGACCGCGGCGAGCGCCGCCGCGATCACGAAGGTCATCGAGATGGTGCGATCGACGTCGACGCCGACGAGCGCCGCCATGGTGCGGTCCTGCTCGCAGGCGCGCTGCGCGCGGCCGAGCCGCGTCTTCGCCACCAGATACCAGAACGCCAGCAGCAGCACGGCGGTGATGCCCCAGATGATCAACTGCTTGTAGGACAGCGTCACCGGAAAGTTGTTGGTGTTAAACAGCACGAATTCGCCCTGCACCATGGGCGGGATCGACTTGTTGCGCGGCCCCTGCGTCACCTGAACGAAGTTCGACAGGAAGATCGACATGCCGATCGCCGAGATCAGCGGCGCCAGCCGGAACGAGCCGCGCAGCGGCCGGTAGGCGATGCGCTCGATCACCCAGTTGATCAGCGCGGTGAAGACCATCGCCGCGATCAGGACCATGACCAGCGCCAGCGCGATCGAGGTGATGCCGAGCCAGGTTGTGACGATCAGGAAGGCGATGAGCGCGACGAAGGCCGACACCATGAACACGTCGCCATGGGCGAAGTTCACCATGCCGATGATGCCGAACACCATGGTGTAGCCGATGGCGATCAGGCCGTAGATCGAGCCGAGCGTGATGCCGTTGATCAGCTGCTGGAGGAAGTATTCCATGCCTGCGCCATCCCGCTCGAATCCGGCTAAATTCTTAACAGGCGCTCGCCGCAGCGGCAAATGTCGCGCCACTTGTGCAGGCGCGGCGTTGGAGCGATGGTCGCTGCCTGGGTGACCATCGAGGAGACGACATGGACCGGTTGAAATGCGAAGACGTCATCGGCGCCAAGGGGCGGCCGTTTACCGGCGCCGAGTACTTGGAGAGCCTGCGCGACGGTCGCGAGGTCTATGTCTATGGCGAGCGGGTCAAGGACGTCACCACGCACCCGGCGTTCCGCAACGCCGCGCGCTCGATCGCGCGGCTGTATGACGCGCTGCACGACGACAAGACCAAGGGCCTGCTGACCTGGCCGACCGATACCGGTTCGGGCGGCTTCACCCACAAATTCTTTCGCGCCGCGCGCTCGCGCGAGGAACTGGTGGCGCAACGCGACGCCATCGCGGCCTGGGCGCGCATGTCGTACGGCTGGATGGGCCGCTCGCCGGACTACAAGGCGTCGCTGATGAACACGCTCGGCGCCAATTACGATTTCTATGGCAAGTTCGCCGGCAACGCCAAGGCGTGGTATCGGCGGGCTCAGGACAATGTCCTGTTCATGAATCACGCCATCGTCAATCCGCCGGTCGATCGATCGCGGCCGGTCGACCAGGTCAAGGACGTCTTCATCACCATCCAGAAGGATACCGACGCCGGAATCTATATTTCCGGCGCCAAGGTGGTGGCGACCGCGTCGGCGCTCACGCACTACAACTTCCTCGGCCAGAACGCCGCGGTGCCGCTGCACGACACCGATCTCGCGGTGATGTTCATCGCGCCGATGAACGCGCCGGGGGTGAAACTGTTCTGCCGCACCTCGTACGAGATGACGGCGAGCGTCATGGGCACGCCGTTCGACTATCCGCTGTCGTCGCGGTTCGACGAGAACGACGCCATCTTCGTGTTCGATAACGTCTTCATCCCGTGGGAAGACGTGCTGTTACACCGCGACCTGGAGAAGCTGAAAGTCTTCTTCCCGCAATCGGGGTTTTTGGCCGGCTATCAGTTCCAGGGCTGCACCCGGCTTGCGGTCAAGCTCGACTTTTTGGCCGGCGTTCTTGCCAAGGCGTTGCGGGCGGCCGGCTCCGACGAATTCCGCGGCAACCAGGCGCTCCTTGGCGAGGTCATCGCCTGGCGCCATCTGTTCTGGGCGCTGACCGATGCGATGGCGCTCAACCCGACCGAATGGGTGAACGGCGCGGTGCTGCCGAACCTGCAGTCCGGCTCCAGCTACCGGGTGTTCGCCGGCGATGCTTACGGCCGCGTCAAGGAGATCGTCGACAAGATCGTCGCCTCGTCGCTGATCTACCTGCCGTCCTCGACCAAGGACTTCAAGAATCCGGCGATCGACCGCTACCTGGCGCGCTATGTGCGCGGCTCCTACGGCATCGATTACAAGGACCGCATCAAGGTGATGAAGCTGCTGTGGGACGCCATCGGCACCGAATTCGGCGGCCGCCACGAGCTTTACGAGCGCAACTACGCCGGCAATCACGAGGACATCCGCATCCAGGCGCTGTGGAACGCGCGCTCTTCCGGCACGCTCGAGGAGATGACGGCGCTGGCCGAGCAGTGCATGTCCGAATACGACGAAAACGGCTGGACCGATCCGGCCTGGCTCAATCCGGACGACGTCGCCTATCCGGGCCTGCCCGAAGCCCGCGCGGCGGAGTGACGGGCGACAGACGACGGACGGCGCAGGACAGATGACGCGCAAGCGGAGAACATTTACACTCGCGCCTCATCTGTCGTCTGTCGCCCGTCCTCTGTCGTCGGAATGCCCATGAGCTGGATCGATCAACGGCCCGATGACGCGATGGACGGCGCTTTCACGGCGGTGGCGCAGGCGCCGATCTTAAGCGTCGAGCCGGCGGCGTTCCGCGAGGCCATGGCGCGGCTCGGCGCCGCGGTCCACGTCGTGACGTCGGCGGGCGTCGCCGGCAAGACCGGCTTTACCGCAACGGCGGTGTGCTCGGTGTCCGATGCCCCGGCGACGCTTCTGGTCTGCCTCAACCGCCGCAGCAACAGCGCGCCGGTGCTCGCGCAGAACGGCGTGTTCTGCGTCAACACGCTCGGCGCCGACGAAGAGAAGATCGCCGACATGTTCGCCGGCCGCAGCGGCGTACATCTGGAAGAGCGCTTCAATGTCGGGGAGTGGACGACGCTCAAGACCGGGTCGCCGGTGCTCGCCTCCGCGGTGATCGCCTTCGACTGCCGCACCATCGAGATCAAGGCGATGGCTTCGCACAACGTGATCTTCGGCGCGGTCGAAGCCGTGCGGCTCGGCCCGAGCGGGCCGGCGCTGGTTTATCACGACCGCCTCTACAAGCGGGTGTGACGCTGGGCTGCGGGCCTTCGCCGATACACGGCCGAAAAGGCTGCACCATTCGTCGCGCCAGGCGCATCCGAACCTGCCGGTTGTATCTGCATTCAATCGCGCGGCGAGGCGCTGCAGAATTGAATACATTTGCTTGACAGCGTCTTCCAATCATGAGTAGCTTTATTTGATCCGGGATAAAAAAGACAATGCGATTGGGGGAGGTTGGTGAAGGTGGGGCGTCCCGGCTGCCGAAGTGCTCCATCTCTGCTGCGTGATTAGCCTTGACCGGATTGGATCGGCGGCCGTGCTGAAAGCGCGGCTGCAAGATGACTCCGGCTCGCTTTAATCGCTTCCCTCAAAGTGTCTGCGCCACGTTCACAGCCGCATGAACTGCGGCCGGTGCTCGTTTGCGTCGAGCGTCCAAAGCCCGTTGATGGAGAGAATGACCATGGGTGCCGGAAAAAATTGGCGGTTGCGTTGCCTTTTGTCGGCTATCGCGATGCTTGGCGCAGCGATCGGCTGGAGTTCGCCGAGCCACGCTTACGTTCAGCAGTTCGTCATCGATTCGACCAACACCGCCAACTACAGCCCGATCCCGTTGGGCAGCTCGACCCCCGGCGCTCCGGTCAGCTATACGATCTATACCGGCCGGATCTTCGGCGCCCTGTCGCCGACCAATCCTCTCAACGCCGTCATCACCGACATCAATCGGGCGTCGCCGGTCTATACGACGCCCACGCCGCCAGCCGGCGATGCGACCTACATTTCCCAGTTCTCGATTGTCACACCGACCGACCCGGCGGCGCGCAACGGACTGATGATCTACGAGGTGCCGAACCGTGGCGGCAGCGCCATCAGTACGGGATCACTGATAGCAGGCGCGACCTACGTGCAGAGCGGATGGCAGGGCGATCTGCTGTCGCAATGCTCCGGTGCGCCCGGCGTGCTGCCGGTGAGCCCATATCCCTGCGTTAATCTGAACTCCGGGCCCTATGGCACCGCAAGCGGTTCGTATCCGTTCTACACGGCTCCCGCAGGTTTGACGCCCTTTGTCATTCAGGTGCCGGTGGCGACCACCGACGGCAACCCGCCGAACGGAACCAACACCATCACCGGCCAGGTGTATTCGCACATCAAAGCGACTCCACCGCTTGCAGCCGGAACCACCACGGCGCAGCTCGTCATTTACAGTTCGTTCTTTACGCCGTTCCAGCCGGTAAGCCTGGATACGAATCAGGCTCAGTTCTGGTACGATACGGCGCAATCCACCGACGGCGTGGATACTGGAAAGACGACGATTCCGAGCAGCCAATGGTCCTGGGCATACTGCCCGAGCGGCCCGCCCGGCACGCCGAATCCAGACTGGATTTGCTTGAACAGCGGCACGTTCAACACGAACTACCTCTATGAGATGGTTTACACTGCCGCGAATCCATTGGTGCAGGGCGTCGGCTTCGCTGCGGCGCGCGATTTCGCCTCGTTCGTTCGCTACGGCACGACCGCCCCAAGTGGCGGATCGAACCCGATCGCCGGAACCGTTACCAGGGCCATGATCGTTGGTGTGTCGCAGTCCGGCGCGTTTGATCGGAGCCTCGTTTTCAATGGCTTCAACGAAGACGAAGACGGCCGCATTGTCTTTGACGGCGACTGGGTGATCATCTCCGGGCGAATTTTATACATGAACGAGCGTTGGTCGCAGCCGAATGTGCTTTCCAACCTCTACATGGGCGGCAACGAAGCCCCGGTCTGGTGGGCAGATTATCCAAATCAGTCCCGCGGCCTTCCGGCCGCCGGCATGCTCGACCGCTGCACAACGACCGGCACATGTCCGCAGGTGATGGAAACCTGGGGCGGCAACGAGTTCTATATCAACAAGATGGGAGCGGACCTTGTCGGCTTTTGCAGCACGTGCAGCGAAATCCCGCAACCCTCCAATGTCTATCGGTACTACGTCGCCGGCGCCACGCATGGCGGCGGCGCGGTGAGCTTCAACTGGGTCTCTCCTGCCAGCATCGCCGTGCCGTTCAGCTCCAGCGCGATGTATCCTACGTCTCCGATACCGGAGACCTATACCAACAACGCGTTGCAGTATGCCTTCATCGAGCTTCTGATGAACGGCACACCGATGCCGCCCAGCGGTTCGGGCATCTCGTATCCCTCGTTGAACGCCGGCCAGTTGGCGCCGGCCACCAACCAAGCCGCCGTGGGATTTCCGAACATTCCCGGGATTACATACGGCGCAAATCAGGCTTGGCCTTCGTTTGTCTATAACTTCGGGCCCGGCGTGGACTACACGCAACAGAGCGGGGTTCCAACCATCGAGCCACCGACCATCGCAAATATAGTTTCGGGACAATGCCCTTCCGGGATATGCACGCCCTATGTGCCGACCGTGAATGCGGACGGCAATGAGTTCAACGACGGCAGCATTCCCACCGTGCTGAGCGGGGCCCCGCTGGCGACGTATCTGAGTTGGAACATCATCCCCAGCGGCCCCTATGCGGGCCAGGCAGTAGAACTCAACGCCGGCTATTGGCCGTTCTGGGACACTGCGGCGCATCGCGTCGCCGCCAGCGATCCGCGGCCGTCGCTCGAGGAGCGGTACGGCACCCATGCCGGCTATAACTGCGTGGTGCGGGTGGCTGCCAACAAGGCAGTCGGCCAGCGCTTCCTGCTGTCGTCGGATTTGACGACGCTGGTCACGCTGGCGAATGCCGGCAACGTGCTGACGACCGGCTTCACGCCGACGACGGCCGACACGGCTCTCGCCAATGACGTCCTGTGCGGCTTGACCGCCACCCACGACTTCAACGGCGACGGCAAGAGCGACATCCTGTGGCGCGACACCGGCGGCGACATCGCGGTCTGGCTGATGAACGGCGGCACAGTCACGCAGTCGACGGGCCTGAGCACCGTGCCGGGGACCCTGTCGGTCGTCGGCCAGAAGGACTTCAATGGCGACGGCAATGCCGACATCCTCTGGCGTGACACGTCCGGCAACGTCTCCATGTGGTTCATGAACGGTGCCGCGGTGGCGTCGACCGCCGCGGTCGGCAACCTGGCCAGCAATTGGGGAATCTACGGCACTGCCGACCTCAACGGCGACGGCAAGGGCGACCTGCTGTTGCGCGACAGCGGCACCGGCACGGTGTCGCTGTGGCTCATGAACGGCGCCACCATCGCCTCGACCAAAAATCTTGGCGCAGTTCCTGCCACCTGGACCATCGTCGGCGAAGCCAACGGCGACATCCTGTGGCGCGACGCGGCCGGCGACATCGCGCTGTGGATCGTCCAGAACGGTCAGGTGACGGGTTCGGCCGGGCTCGGCACCGTGCCGAGCAATTTCGTGATCCAGGGCGTCGGCGATTTCAATGGCGACGGCTCCATCGACATTCTGTGGCGGGATACCACGTCCGGCACGCTGTCGATCTGGTTCACCAACGGCACGCAAGTGACGTCGGGGGCGAGCGTCGGCACGCTGCCGAGCACCTGGAACGTCGCCGCGGTCGGCGACTACAACGGCGACGGCTATAGCGACATTCTGCTGCTCGACAGCGCGGGCGACCTTGCCGAATGGCTCATGACCGGCGCGACGGTGTCCTCATCCGTCGGCGTCGGTAACGTCGGCACGACCTGGACGGTGCAGAACGTCAACGCCAATTAATGCCGACTTCGCGGCTCTTTAGGCCGCGGCGGCAACTGTCGAGGCCGGGATGATGCCGGCGGCTTTCCGGCCGCCTCAGCACCCCGGCCTTTTTCTTTGGCCCGATCGGCCTATGCTTCGACCATGGTCACGACGCTGCCGTTGTTTCATCTCTACGGCGATCCGCCGGACGATCAGGCGTTCGATTTCATCCATATCGAGACCATTGCGTCGCGGTCCTCGATCCACGACTGGACCATCCGCGCCCACCGCCACCGCAACCTGTTTCAGATCCTGCTGATCGAGCGCGGCGGCGGCGAGATGACGTTCGACGCAGCGCTGCTGGCGTTCACGGCGCCGGCCGCGATCCTGGTGCCGGCGACCATCGCCCACGGCTTCCGCTTCGAGCCCGGCGTCACCGAGGGCTGGGTGCTGAGCTTCACCGAGGACGCGGCGGGCGCGCTCACCGATCGCGCCGGCGAAGCGCTCCAGCGCTTGCGCGGGCTCGCCGCGCAGCCGGTCATCCCGATCGCCGAGGAGGCGGAACGCGAGCGTCTGTCGAAGCTGTGCGCCGAGTTGTTCGAAGAGCACAGCCTGGCGCGCGAAGGTTTTCGGCTGGCGATGCGCGGGCTCCTGGTGCTGATCGCCGTCGGCGCGGCGCGGCTCGCCGCCAGCCGCGCCCGCACCGGCGCCGTGACGCTACGGCCGGCCGACGCCACGGTCGCGCAGCTGCGGGCGCTGGTGGACGAGAATTTCCGCAGCGAGCGCCAGCTCGGCTTTTATGCCGGCAAGCTCGCCATGACGGTCGATCGGCTCAACGACCACGTCAAGCGCGCGACCGGCGTCACCGCCGGCCATCTCGTCCGCCAGCGCCTCCTCACCGAAGCCAAGCGGCAGCTCGTCTTCACCGCGCAGCCGATCCACGATATCGCCAAGGAGCTGGCCTTCGCCGACCCGTCGCATTTCGCCCGGTTCTTCCGCAAGCAGACCGGCACCACGCCGCACGAGTTTCGCGATCAACGGGGCGGCTGAGCGTCGCGTCGCGGGCGTCGACTTGTTCACATCCACAGCCCTAGTCTAGTTCAGCAAAAATCCGAGCACGGTTTACGGCTGCTCGAAATTGGCGATGTGGGCGGCGTCGAGCACCGTGAGCTTGGCGCCCGGAATATGCTCTTTGATGAACGCGTTGCCGTCGAGCGGGGTCGCCGGGTCGTGCCGGCCGGCGATCACCAGCGTCGGCGCCGCGATGTTCGCCAAGAGCGGGCGGTGATCCATGTCGCGGATGGCCTCGCCGCAGCCGATATAGCCTTCCACATCGGTGGCCAGGAACATCCGGCGCATCTTCTCCATCGGCTGCGGCGCGCGCTCGCGAAAGCCCTTAGTGAACCAGCGCTCCATGTTGGTGTCGACGATGCCGGCCAGACCTTTGTCGCGGATCATCTTGATGCGGCCGTCCCAGACCGCCTTGTCGGGGAAGTACGCCGCGGTGTTGGAGAGGATGAGCTTGTCGAGACGATTTGCGGCATTGGCGCCGAGCCACATGCCGACCATGCCGCCCATCGACAGGCCGCACCAGTTGATCTTGGCAATCTGCAGGCCGTCGAGCACTCCGAGCACGTCGCGGCCGAGCCGCGCCATGGAGTAGGGGCCCTTCGGCACGCTCGATTTGCCGTGGCCGCGGCGGTCGTAGCGCACGAGGCGGAAATGCGCCGTGAACGGCGCCACCTGCTCGTCCCACATATGCAGGTCGGTGCCGAGCGAGTTCGACATCATCAGGACCGGGGCGGCCTCGGGCCCCTCGACCTCGACATGGATCGTGCAGCCGTCATCGACTTTGATGTCGGGCATTGCTATTTCCTCCCTGGCACGCGCCGCACCCTTAAACGTCCGCGCGCGCCGCGCCAACCCCTGGATGTAAAAGCCGCTGGAGCCGGGGATGGACGAAGGTGCCGGCGAAAAACAGCAGGAGTGACGCGCGATGGCGATGACGATGACGGGCGAGTATGTGCTTCCGGCCCCGCAGCAGACGGTGTGGGAGAAGCTCAACGATCCGGCCGTGCTGAAGGCCTGCATTCCCGGCTGCGAAGAGCTGGAGAAGACCTCCGACAGCGGTTTCCAGGCCGTCGCGACCATCAAGATCGGACCGGTCAAGGCCAGGTTCAAGGGCAACGTCACCCTGTCCGATATCGATCCGCCGAACGGCTACAAGATCTCCGGCCAGGGCGAGGGCGGCGTCGCCGGCTTCGCCAAGGGCGGCGCCGTGGTGAAGCTTGCACCGAAGGACGGCGGCACGCTGCTGACCTATAACGTCGAGGCGCAGATCGGCGGCAAGCTGGCGCAATTGGGCCAGCGCCTGGTCAACGGCGCCGCGAAAAAAGTCGCCGACGATTTTTTTGCCAACTTCGCGGCGGCGGTCAGTCCGAAGCCTGAATAGCAACCGCACGCCCAAACCAAATAACGCATCGGCCCGCCGGGTTTCCCCGAGCGGGCCGCTGCAGCCTTCAGAAGCGCGTTATGCGAAGCGCGCGTTACTGCCCATTCCAGTTCCAGTTATTGTTCGGGCTATAGTTGTAGTACGGGCCCTCCGTCCGGCGTTGCGCGACAGCGTTGCCGCCGGTGTAGCCATACGCGCCGGGCGCCGCGCGAGGCGGCTGCCCCTGCGGGCCGAAGGCATAGGTATTGGTGCCTGAGCGGAATGCCTCACGGGCCGACGTCGAGCCGGTCCGCTCCGCGCCCTTGTCGAACTGCGGCGTGCTCACGCCACTATTCGTGTTGGTGGCGACGACGCCACCATCATTCGGGTTACGGCCGACGGGATACTTATATTCGCTATCGTTCTGCGCCGTATTGTAGGTGTTCGGCGCGGAACGAGGCGACTGGCCCTGGGCGCCGAAGCTGTAGCTCTCCGTTCCCGACCGGAAGGCTTCGCGGTTGGAGTTCGAGCCCGTTCGCTGCGCGCCCTTGTCGACCTGCGCGGTGGTCAAGCCGCCGTCATTCGCGCCGCGGCCGATTTTGTAGTCCTGGGCCGAGGCGGTGGCTGAAACCAGCGCCGTGCCAAGGCCAAGGGCGGCGAGGCTAAGGCTTATCGTGGTGAGACGCATCGTTATTCCTCCTGCTTGTTGTAACGCCCCCGCGCACGGGAAAATGCGACCGGCCGCTTGGTGAGAAACGGCCGGCGGGGCCGCTTGTTTCTCTGCCTTTCGCGCAATTCTGATCCGAAGGAACCGGATGCCATGGTTCCGCTGCCCGCAAGGAACACCGCTTTTGTGGGATCGGATTGCCGCGGAACTCCTCTTGACCGGCGGCGCGGCTGCGGTTCAGAGTAAATCTTGTTCTAGGGAGGAAAAAACGGCAAAATCGCCGCGTTTTCGGCCTTGGTACCTGCCGGCGATCTGGAACGCCCGGCGAATCGAACCATTTTGAGCGGAAATTCCTGAGGAGGAGCCCGATGGCAGCCAATACGGCAGCCGTTTCCCTGACGGTGAACGGCAAACCCGTCACCGCCGAAGTCGACCCGCGCACCCTGCTGGTGCAGCTGTTGCGCGAGAACCTTCGGCTCACCGGCACCCATGTCGGCTGCGACACTTCGCAATGCGGGGCGTGCGTCGTGCACATCAACGGCAAGGCGGTGAAGTCGTGCACCATATTGGCGCTGCAGCTCGAAGGCGCCAATGTGCTGACCATCGAGGGGCTGGCGCCCTCGGACACCCAGCTCCATCCCATGCAGGAAGCTTTCCGCGAGAACCACGGCCTGCAGTGCGGCTACTGCACGCCGGGCATGATCATGACCGCGGTCGACATCGTGCGCCGCAAGGGCAACGAGCTGGACGATCGCACCATCCGCGAGGAGCTTGAGGGCAACATCTGCCGCTGCACCGGCTATCACAATATCGTCAAGGCGATTGCCGCCGGCGCGCGTGCCATGCGCGGCGGCGCCACGGAATCGAAGGCCGCCGAATAATAAAAAGTGGCGCCAGCCAGGCGGAGGAAACTGCCGGAGGAACCACCATGAGTGCGACCGGTATCGGCGCTTCGGTGCGCCGCTTGGAAGATCGCCGCTTCATCACCGGTACGGGCCATTATACCGACGATATCAGCCGGCCCGGCCAGACATACGCCTACTTCGTCCGTTCGCCGCACGCCCATGCGACGATCAAGGGGATCGACGCCAAGGCGGCGTCGACCATGCCGGGCGTGCTCGCGGTGCTCACCGGCGCCGAGCTTGCCGCCGACAAGATCGGCAATCTGATCTGCGGCTGGATGATTCATTCCAAGGACGGCTCGCCGATGAAAATGGCGGCCCACCCGGCGCTGGCTGCCGGCAAGGCTTGCCATGTCGGCGATCCGGTCGCGGTGGTGATCGCCGAGACGCTGGCGCAGGCCCGCGATGCCGCCGAGAAAGTCGAAATCGACTACGTCGCCTTGCCGGCGGTGGCCGACCCGGCGGCAGCGCAGAAATCCGGCGCGCCGCAAATCCACGACGTCGCCGCCAACAACACCATCTACCAATGGCATCTCGGCGACGCCAAGGCGGTCGATGCCGCGTTCAAGGCGGCCAAGCACGTCACCAGGATCGACCTCGTCAACAACCGGCTGGTGCCGAACGCCATCGAGCCGCGGGCCGCCATCGGCGATTACGATTCCGGCACCGGCACATTCACCCTGTGGAACACCACGCAGAATCCGCATGTCGCGCGGCTGGTCATCGCCGCCTTCGTCGGCATGGCGCCGGAGCACAAGCTGCGGGTGATCGCCCCCGACGTCGGCGGCGGCTTCGGTTCGAAGATCTTCATCTATCCCGAGGAGGTCGTGGCGCTGTGGGCGTCGAAGCGCGTCGGCCGGGCGGTGAAATGGGTCTGCGATCGCTCCGAAGCGTTCCTCGCCGACGCCCACGGCCGCGATCACGTCACCCACGCCGAGATGGCGTTCGATGCCGACGGCAAGATTACCGCGCTGCGCGCCAAGACCATCGCCAATCTCGGCGCCTACATGTCGACGTTCTCGTCGTCGGTGCCGACCTATCTGTACGCCACGCTGCTGTCGGGCCAGTACGGCATTGCGCAGATCTACTGCGAGGTCGACGCGGTCTATACCAATACCGTGCCGGTCGACGCCTATCGCGGCGCCGGGCGTCCCGAGGCGACGTTCGTGGTCGAGCGGCTGGTCGAGATCGGCGCCCGCGAGATGGGCCTCGATCCGGCCGAACTGCGCCGCAAGAATTTCGTGCAGAAATTCCCGCACCAGACGCCGGTGATCATGAACTACGACGCCGGCGACTATAACGCGTCGCTGAAAAAGGCGATCGAGCTTGCCGACTACAAGGGTTTCGCCAAGCGCAAGCGCGACTCGGCGCGTCACGGCAAGCTGCGCGGCCTCGGCTTCTCGACCTATATCGAGGCCTGCGGCATCGCGCCGTCGCAAGCGGTCGGCTCGCTCGGCGCCGGCGTCGGCTTATGGGAATCCGCCGAGGTGCGGGTCAATCCGACCGGCTCGGTCGAAGTCCTCACCGGCAGCCATGCCCACGGCCAGGGCCACGAGACGACCTTCGCGCAGCTTGTCTCCGAGCGGCTCGGCATTCCGATCGATACCGTCTCGATCGTGCACGGTGACACCGACAAGGTGCAGTTCGGCATGGGCACCTACGGCTCGCGCTCCGGTGCGGTCGGCATGTCGGCGGTGGTGAAGGCGCTCGACAAGGTCGAAGCCAAGGCCAAGAAGGTCGCCGCCTTTATGCTGGAAGCGGCCGAGGGCGACATCGAGTTCAAGGACGGCAAGTTTTCCGTCGCCGGCACCGACAAGTCGGCGGCCTGGGGCGACGTGACGCTCAACGCCTATATCGCCCACAAATTCTCCGGGCAGGAACTGGAGCCAGGCCTGAAGGAGGGCGCGTTCTACGATCCGACCAATTTCACCTTCCCGGCCGGCTGCCATATCTGCGAGGTCGAGGTCGACACCGAGACCGGCAATACCGAGGTCGTCGCCTGGACCGCGGTCGATGATTTCGGCGTCGTGATCAATCCGATGATCGTCGAGGGCCAGGTCCATGGCGGCATCGCCCAGGGCGTCGGCCAGGCGCTGTACGAGGGCGCGGTCTACAACAAGGAGGGCCAGCTGGTCACCGGCTCGTTCATGGACTACGCCATGCCGCGCGCCGACTATCTGCCGTCGCTCAACGTCGAGACCACGATGACCCGGTGCCCGTCCAATCCGCTCGGCATCAAGGGCTGCGGCGAGGCCGGCGCCATCGCCGCGCCGGCCGCCGTGATCAACGCCATCACCGACGCGATCGGCAGCGAAGAGGTCGCCATGCCGGCCACGCCCGCGGTGGTGTGGGCGGCGCTGCAAAAGTTGCCTAAGCTGCCGCACGCGGCGTGAAAGAAACAATCTCCTTCGCCCCGCTTGCGGGGAGAAGGTCGGGATGAGGGGGCCTATCCGCCAGGCTCAGAATCGCGGCAACGCCCCCTCACCCTCGCTCGCTTCGCTCGCTCGACCTCTCCCCGCACGCGGGGAGAGGTAAAAAGGAAAAACGGAGGACTTTTCGATGTACGCCTTTACCTTCCATCGACCGCAGACCGTGCGGCAGGCGGCGAGCCTGCTCGCCAAGAACACCGACGCCAAGCTGTTGGCCGGCGGCCAGACGCTGTTGCCGACCATGAAGCTGCGGCTCGCCGGCCCGCCGCAGATCATCGACATGTCGCTGGTCGAGGGCCTGTCCGGCATCGAGCAAAGCGGCCGCGGCCTGACCATCGGCGCCATGACGCGCCACTTCGAGGTCAACAGCTCACCGGTGGTGGCGCAGGCCATTCCGGTGCTGGCCAAGATGGCCGGCCTGATCGGCGATCCGGCGGTGCGCCACATGGGCACCATCGGCGGCTCGGTCGCCAACAACGATCCGAACGCCGACTATCCGGCGGCCTGCCTCGGGCTCGGCGCCACCATCATCACCAACAAGCGCCGCATCAAGGCCGACGATTTCTTCTCCGGCATGTTCTCGACCGTGCTCGAGCCCGCCGAGATCATCGTCAAGGTGAGCTTCCCGATCCCCAAGCGCGCGGCCTACCAGAAATTCCGCAACCAGGCCTCGCGCTTCGCGCTAGTCGGCGTATTCGTGTCGAAGCGCGGCAGCGAAATCCGCGTCGCGGTCACCGGCGCCGGCTCGAACGGCGTGTTCCGCGTGCCGTCGTTCGAGGAGGCGCTGAAGAAACGCTTCGCGCCGAAATCGCTCGAAGGCCTGACCATTCCGGCCGACGGCATGAACGCCGACATCCACGGCAGTGCCGAATACCGCGCCCATCTGGTCGGCGTGCTGGCGCGGCGCGCGGTGGCCGAGGCGATCGGCAAGCCGGCGGGGTGATGTCCGGTAGGCCTACGCGCTTTCCGGCTCATTGCCGCGCGGCATGCTGCAGGACGACGATCATACTGTCGATCACGTCATCGAGCGTCGTTCCGGGCGCGGATATCTAAGTTCCTTGCTCGCGATTGGGCTGAGCCAATAGCAGCTTTTTGCGCGGCAGTGGCTCGCCCATTTGGGATCGCCAGCCTCAGCTCTCGATCTATGATTTGATCCGACCTTATTTCCAGACAGTTCAAAAGGCTGACCGAACAGGCCTTCAGGCGCGGGGACGGCTCCCTACAACAATACCGACTTTTATCGCGGGCTCGGCAAAGCATCATTACTATGCGAGAGCCTCTCATCTCATATGTCCCGTACGCCGATTGACATGCGCTCATGCGGCTGCGTAGTTTTATGCGTTTCGCTTCCGTTTGAGTGGCTGGAAGTTTTTAGTCAAAACTCAACGACGAGTAGCGGCAGCCCGCCGAAGAGGTTGCCGCCCGGGAGGAAGTCATGAAACTTCAGCGATCAATCTGCATTGGTGGAGTTGTCCTTGGGGCAATCGCGCTGGCGATCGGCGGGTGGCATCCACCTGCCAAGGCCGATGACAATCCCAGGCTGGCGTTCGCGCCCGACGCTTCCTGGCCGAAGCCGCTGCCGGCTCCCGTCGGCAGTGATGGGGTTGCGCATCCCTGGGTGCAGGGAGAAGTGGCCGGAAGCTGCGTTGACAGGAATGACAACGTTTATAGTTTCAACCGCGCGTGGGAGGTCGGCGCCACCGTCGGCGGGGTTCTGCAGGGCAACGAGTTGGGCGCCATCGACGGCAATGACGCTACCGCTTCGGCGATCCCATCTCCCCCAGTGCTCGCATTTGATCCCGACGGCAATACGATCGCTGGATGGGGCAATCCCAGCCTGTTCCCGGCCACCATGGTAGACGGCGGATACGCGGCGTATCTGCCACACGGCGCCCATGGCTGTTTTGTCGATTACCAGGGCTATATCTGGGTCGGCGGCAACGGCGACGGCATCGTTCAGAAGTACAACCCCTCAACCGCTGCCGCTCAGGGCGCCGGCGCGACGTTCGTGACGCAGATCGGCACCAAGGGAATGTGCGACGGCAGACAGACGACGTCGAACCCGTTCAGCTCTTGTGGCGAGACCAACGACTTCAACACCAGCCACGCCCTTCTGAACGAGCCTCCGGATATCGCCGTGGATCCGTTACCGGATCCCATCACGGGTACACCAGGCAGCGTCTACATCGCCGACGGCTACGGCAATCACCGCGTCGTCGTCTACACCACCGCGGACGGTGGCAAGACCTACAGCTATAATCGTCAGTGGGGTACGACCTGCATGATCGGCGGCGTGGCGACCAACAGCCAAGCGTGCCCTGCCGGGACTTTCGGTGCCACCGGAGGCGGTCACCCGCATTGCGTCGTTCTCGGCAATGACGGCAACATCTACGTTTGCGACCGTCCCAATAGCCGAATTCAGGTTTTTGATCGCAACTGCGGGGCCCCCTCGACGACCGCTACGCCACAGCCTTTGTGCATGCCGAAGCGGATAATCAACATCGGCCTCAACGCCGGGCAGACGCCGCCTGCCGGCTCCGACGGCAACAATGCGTTCCAGAACGCGGCCCCGGCGGATGCCGCGGCCATTCTGGCTTCGCTCACCACGCGAGCCTGCGACATCGACTTCTGGCCGAACGTGGACTATCTCGCGACCAAGAGCCCCACGAGCCAGAGCGTTATTGTCGATGTCGATCTTGGCAATGACAACACCTGGCTGATCGACAAGGCGACCGCGACAGTGTTCGAAGCGCTCGGCGTCTGTGGGATCCTGCCCTGCCCGGGCCACAACGCCGGTCATTTCGCCTACGGACACACGACGGCTGTTGATTCTCGCGGCAACATCTACGTAGCCGAAACAATCACCGGCCGCCGGATTCAAAAATTCGTGCAGGTGATCCACGATCACGACACGACCACGACCACTAGGTAAGCCACTGCTGCGGCGGCCAAGAAGCGAGCCTTCTTGGCCCGCCGGCGTGTGTCTGGTGAGAATGCCGGCAATGTTGAAGGGCTGGATCGGGTGCGTATCGGCCTGGCTGCTCTGCCTCGCGCTCGGCTCGCCGCCGGCAAATGCCCACGATCTCCCGCTTGATCGGGTCATGAACGGCTTCGTCAAGATCTCACCAAGCCAGGCCGATTTTGTGGTCCGTGTGCCTCTCGACCTGCTGCTCGGGGTGCCCTTTCCACTCATCGGCGACCACATCGATATCGCTGCCTCCGGGCCTGCGGTCGAAGTCGCGCTGAGCGCTTTGGCTGCCGGTTTTCGGCTTTGGCAGGGCGAAGTTCGCCTTGTACCTTCGAGCGCCGTCGGCCAACTGGCGCCGCTCTCCGATCGCTCGTTCGACGACTATGATCACGCGGCGGCGCGGGTGGCCGGGCCGTTAGCGCCGGACACCGTGATCGGCTACCAGATGGGCTATCTGGATGCCCATTTCGTCTATCCGATCTCCTCGACCAGCGCGGTGTTTTCGATCGAAAGTGCCGTCGCTGCCGATCTCGGGGATTACACCAAGCTGGCCATTCGTTTCCTACCGCTCGGCGAAGCCAGTCGGGCCATGATGATTACCGGCGCCTCGGGCCGCGTGACGCTTGATCCGCCGTGGTATCAGGCATCGGCGGGATTTATCCGGCTCGGTGTCGAGCATATTCTGACCGGCATTGACCACCTTCTGTTCTTGCTGTGCCTGATCATCCCGTTTCGCCGCGTCAGAAGCCTCATCCCGGTCATCACCGCGTTTACTTTGGGCCACTCGGTGACCCTGATTGGCAGTGCGTACGGTCTGGCGCCGCAAGGTAGGTGGTTTCCGCCGTTCGTCGAAACGGCGATTGCCGTCTCAATCGTCTACATGGCATTGGAGAATATCGTTGCCGCCAGCCTTCGACGCCGCTGGATCATTGCCGGGTTGTTCGGGCTCGTCCACGGCTTCGGTTTCGCCGACATCCTCAGCGAGCAGCTGCAGTTCGCCGGTTCGAATCTGCTGGTATCGCTGTTGTCGTTCAATATCGGGATCGAGATCGGCCAGCTGGCCGTTCTGTGCGCCTTCGTTCTGGCGCTGAGGCTTCTGCTTCGCGGCGCCATGTCGGGGCGAATGGGGATCATCGTCGTATCCGCCATCGTCGCTCATACCGCTTGGCATTGGATGATCGATCGCGGCCAAGTGCTGTGGGACACGCCATGGCCGCAACCGACGCCCGCAGGGCTGATGATCCTGGCGCGATGGATCGTCGCTGCGGTCCTCGTGTTTATTGCCGCGAAGCTTCTGACGAAATGGCTCGACCGCAAATGGCCAGGCCATGTCGTGCCTGCAGAAATTGGAGCAAGAACCGGACTGACGGAGCGGCACTAGTTCAGACGAAGCCCGAGAGCGCTAGCGCGCGAGGCGGCGCGGCATTGCGCCCGATGCGCCTCCGATCGCTCCTCAGTCCCACCACTTGTGGCACATGGCCTTGTCCGTGCCGCGCGCGCCGCATGGCATCCTCCGCGGTCATCGCTTCAGCCAGCGAGTGAGCTGTCAGCCAACGATTCATTTGCGCCGGTTGCGCGGTGGCGTGGGAACGCGCCCCTTTTCCGCCACAGGTGTCGCTCCGATTTGTGCTGCCCCACGAGCGCGGGGCAGGGCGATTTTGCATCACGCCGCCGGCTTGTCCAGCTCCGCCAGCAGCTCGCGCAAATCGAGCGGGTTGGTGAACATCTGCAAGCCGCCGTCGGGGCGCTTCGGCCACATCTCCTTGGGGCGGTCCCAATAGAGCTCGACGCCGTTGTCGTCGGGGTCGCGCAGGTAGAGCGCCTCGCTGACGCCGTGGTCGCTGGCGCCTTCCAGCGGGATTCTTTGCCACGATCAGCCGGCGCAGCGCGTCGGCGAGGAGGCGGCGCGTCGGGTACAGGATGGCGGTGTGGTAAAGCCCGGTGCTGCCGGGCGCCGGCGGCGAGCCGCCGCGGCTTTCCCAGGTATTGAGCCCGATATGATGGTGGTAGCCGCCGGCCGAGATGAAGGCCGCTCCGGGCCGGCTGGTGGTCAGCTCGAAGCCGAGCACGCCGACGTAGAAATCGAGCGCACGCTGCAGGTCGGCGACCTTGAGGTGGATATGGCCGATGCGCACCCCGGCATCGATGGTCGGGAAACGCTGCATTTCCTTTTCGAGCGTTACCGGCTTATTCATGGGTGATCCTATTGGCTCTACCAATCCGGGCCCCGCCCGGACCGATCCTGGCTACCGGGGCCCGCCAACCCCAGATGTAAGACATCAACGCCCTAGGCTAAAGTCCCCTCGCATGACCGCAAAACAACTTCCGGCCTCGATCGACGCCACGGTCGATCTCCTTGCCGGCGCCGATTATCTGGCCGACCGCTCGCTCGGCACCGTGCTGTTTCTGGCGCTCAAGATGGGCCGGCCGATCTTTCTCGAGGGCGAGGCCGGCGTCGGCAAGACCGAGATCGCCAAGGTGCTGTCGGCCACGCTCGGCCGGCGCCTGATCCGGCTGCAATGCTACGAAGGGCTCGATGTCGCCGCGGCGGTCTACGAATGGAACTACGCCGCGCAGATGATTGCCATCCGCGTCGCCGAAGCCGACGGCGCCCACGACCGCCAACAGCTCGAGCACGACGTATTCTCCGAGCGCTTCCTGATCAAGCGGCCGCTGCTGCAGGCGCTCGAACCCGACACCGCCGGCGCGCCGGTGCTGTTGATCGACGAGATCGACCGCACCGACGAAGCCTTCGAGGCGTTCCTCCTCGAAGTTTTGGGCGACTATCAGATCACCATCCCGGAGATGGGCACGGTGAAGGCGGCCCACCCGCCGATCGTGGTCATCACCTCGAACCGCACCCGCGAAGTCCACGATGCGCTCAAGCGCCGCTGTCTCTATCACTGGGTCGGCTATCCGAGCGCCGAACGCGAGCTCGCCATCGTGCGCACCAAGGTGCCGGGCGTGAGCAAGAAGCTCTCCGAGCAGGTGGTCGGCTTCGTCCAGGCGTTGCGCCAACAGGATATGTTCAAGTCGCCGGGCGTCGCCGAGACCCTCGACTGGGCGGCGGCGCTGTCCGAGCTCGACGTGGTGGCGCTCGACCCGGCCACCGTGTCCGACACGCTCGGCGTGCTGCTCAAATACCAGGACGACATCGCCCGCATGGAAGGCTCCAAGGTCAAGCAGCTGCTCGACGAGGTGAAGTCGGAGTTGCGGGCGGCGGAGTGAATCCGTCATCCTGAGGCGGCCGCCAAAGGCGGCCCTCGAAGGATGCTGCTGAGGCGCTCGGGCCGTCACCCTTCGAGGCTCACGGAGCCGGTCATCGGGCCGGCCACTTCGGGCCGGACCCGTTGGCTCGCGCCTGCAGGTGACGGTCGATAGGAGTGACGCGAGATGATCGATAGGCCGGAGCCCGCGCACCCCGATCCTCTCCCCGCCGGGGAGGCGGAGCAGTCCGGCCGGCTCGCCGAGAACATCCTCTATTTCGCGCGGGCGTTGCGCGCCGCCGGCATCCCGGTCGGTCCCGGCGCCGTGCTCGATGCGCTCGCGGCGGTGACGGCGGCCGGCGTCGGCACCCGGGAGGATTTCTACTGGACGCTGCACGCGGTGTTCGTGAAGCGGCACGAGCACTCGGTGCTGTTCGATCAGGCGTTCCGCATTTTCTTCCGCCGCCGCGGCTATGTCGACCAGCTCTTGGCGATGATGCTGCCGCAGGCGCCGGCGGTACCGCAAGCGCCGCAGGCCGGCGCCACCCGCGTCCACGAGGCGCTGTTCTCCGGGCTCGACGACAAGCTCAAGAAGGAGCGCGAGATCGAGCTCGACGCCCGGCTCACCGTGTCCGACCGCGAGGTCCTGCAGAAAAAGGATTTCGCGCAGATGACCAGCGCCGAGATCGCCGCCGCCAAGGACGCCATGAAGCGGCTGGTCATGCCGCTCGCCGAGGTGCGCACGCGCCGCCTGGCGCCGCATCGGCGCGGCCATCTGATCGACATCCGCCGCACCTTGCGCGCCAGCCTCAAGGGCGGCGGCGATTTCATCGACCTGCGCTTCATCGGCCCGAAGACCAAGCCGCCGCCGATCGTCGCGCTGCTCGACATATCAGGCTCGATGAGCCAGTACAGCCGCATCTTCCTGCACTTCCTCCATGAGTTGACCGATGCGCGAAAGCGCGTCAGCACGTTCCTGTTCGGCACCCGGCTGTCCAATGTCACCCGCGCCTTGCGCGAGCGCGATCCCGACGCCGCGCTCGCGGCCTGCTCGTCAAACGTGCCGGACTGGTCGGGCGGCACGCGGATCGCGTCGTCGCTGCACGCCTTCAACAAGCTCTGGGCGCGCCGCGTGCTCACCCAGGGCGCCATCGTGCTCCTGATCACCGACGGGCTGGAGCGCGATGCCGACGATACGCTCAATTTCGAGATCGACCGGCTGCACCGCTCGGCCCGGCGGCTGATCTGGCTCAATCCGCTGTTGCGCTTCGAGGGCTTCGAGGCGCGCGCCCGCGGCATCCGCACCATGCTGCCCCATGTCGACGAATTCCGGCCGGTCCACAATCTGGAATCGATGGCGGCGCTGGTCGGCGCGCTGCAGGGCGGCGGCCGCGCCGGCGACCCGAAAGCCTGGATGCAAAAGGTGGCGTGAGCGCTATATTCAGTGGTATATAGCGAAGCGACGGTCGCGAGTGGCGAATGGCGAGTGGCGAGTGGCGAATAGGGAAAGCAATGAATACCTTGACCCCATTCGCTACTCGCCATTCGCTATTCGCGCCTAAACAAAACGGAGACTCCCCATGCTCTCAACCGACAACGACATCCTCAAGGCCGCCGAGGACTGGCGCAAGCAGGGCAGGGCGGTGGCGCTGGCGACGGTGGTCGAGACCTGGGGCTCGGCGCCGCGGCCGGTCGGCTCCAATCTCGTGATCGACGAGGACGGCAATTTCCTCGGCTCGGTGTCCGGCGGCTGCGTCGAGGGCGCCGTGGTCACCGAGGCGCTCGACGTGATCGACAGCGGCCAGCCGAAAATGCTGGAATTCGGCGTCGCCGACGAGACCGCCTGGAAAGTCGGCCTGTCCTGCGGCGGCACCATTCGGGTGTTCGTCGAGAAGGTGGAGTAAAGTCCGTCATCCTGAGGTGCGCGCCGCCGGCGCGCCTCGAAGGATGCGGCCGAGGCGCTTGGGCTGTCGCCCTTCGAGGCTCGCTTCGCTCGCACCTCAGGGTGACGTTCACAGTTTGACGATAGAAAGTCTCTCATGAAACTCGACATCCTCACCGCCCTGAACACCGAACGCGACGCACGCCGCGCGGCGGTGGTCGTCACCGACGTGGCAAGCGGCAAGCAGCGGCTGGTCAAGGTCGCCGACGTCGCCAAGGATCCGCTCAAAAGCGTGCTCGCCGAGCGGCTGCGCAGCGGCAAGAGCGGCATGGCGGAATCCGCCGAAGGCCGCGTTTTCCTCACCGTCCATGTGCCGGCGCCGCAATTGGTGATCACCGGCGCCGTGCATATCAGCCAGGCGCTGGCGCCGATCGCGAAGCTCCTCGGCTACGACGTCACCATCGTCGATCCGCGCACCGCCTTCGCCTCGGCCGAGCGCTTCCCCGACGTGAAGGTGATCGCGCAGTGGCCGGACCAGGCGCTGCCGCCGCTCAACGTCGATCGCCACACCGCCTTCGTCGCGCTCACCCACGATCCGAAGATCGACGATCCGGCGCTCATCCACGCGCTGTCGCGCGACTGCTTCTATATCGGCGCGCTCGGCTCGCGGAAGACCCATGGCCGCCGCATCGACCGGCTCAGGCAGGCGGGACTTGACGACGCCGATCTCGCCCGCATCCACGCCCCGATCGGGCTCGATATCGGCGCGGTGTCGCCGGCGGAAATCGCCGTCGCCATCATGGCGCAGATCACCGAGCGGCTGCGCGCCGAGCCGGAAGCCGAAGAGGCCGCTGCCCCCACCCTTCCTCCCCCGCGTGCGGGGGAGGGGAAGTCAAAGAACCCTCCGCCGCGTGCGGGGGAGGGAAGGGTGGGGGAAAGGGCGGCGTCATGAAGTTCGGTGCGGTCGCGCCGAAAGCTGCGCTCGGCGCCACCTCGGTGCACACCATCCGCCAGGGCGCGCTGGTGCTTAAAAAGGGCACCCTGATCGGGGCCGCCGAAGTCGCCGCGCTGGAGGCGGCCGGCATCGAGGACCTTGTCGTCGCGCAGCTCGAGCCGGGCGACGTCGCCGAGGACGCCGCCGCGGCCGAGATCGCCCAGGCCGTCGCCGGCGCGGGCGTGCACGTCGATCGCGCCTTCACCGGCCGCGCCAATCTGTTTGCCCAAGCCGCCGGCGTGCTGGTCGTCGACAAGGACGCCGTCGACCGGCTCAATCGTGTCGACGAGGCCATCACCTTCGCGACGCTGCCGGCCTTCAAGGCGGTGGTCGCCGGCGAGATGATCGCCACCGTCAAGATCATTCCGTTCGCGGTCGGCAGGGACGCGCGCGACGCGGCGCTGGCCGGTGTGAGACAGCCGCTGTTGCGGGTGGCGCCCTACCGCATCCGCAAGGTCGGCGTGGTGTCCACTTTGCTGCCCGGGCTCGCGCCCAAGGTGATCGACAAGACGCTCAAGATCACCGCCGAGCGGCTGGCGCCCGCCGGCGCCGCAATCGTCGCCGAGCGGCGCGTGCCGCACGAGCGCACCGCGCTCGCCCGCGCCATGGACGAGGTGCTCAAGGCGGGCGCCGAGCTGGTCATCGTATTCGGCGCCTCGGCGATCGCCGACCGTCGCGACGTGATCCCGGCGGCGCTGGAAACCATCGGCGGCCGTATCGAGCATTTCGGCATGCCGGTCGATCCCGGCAATCTGTTGATGATCGGCGACGCGGCGGGGCGTCCGGTGCTCGGCGCGCCCGGCTGCGCGCGCAGCCCCAAGGAAAACGGATTCGATTGGGTCCTCATGCGGTTGTTGGCCGGCCTTGCGGTGCCGCGCGAGGACATCACCGGGCTCGGCGTCGGCGGCTTGCTGATGGAGATCGTCTCCCGGCCGCAGCCGCGCGAGGAGCCGGTGCCGGAGAAGGGCCGCAACATCGCCGCTGTCGTGCTCGGCGCCGGGCGATCGAGCCGCATGGGCGGCCCCAACAAGCTGCTGGCGGAGATCGGCGGCCGGCCGCTCATTCGCATCGTGGTCGACGCGGCGTTGGCGTCGCGGGCGCGGCCGGTGATCGTGGTCACCGGCCATCAGCGCGAGCGGGTCGAGGCGGTGCTGGCCGGCCTGCCGGTCAAAGTCGTGCATAATCCGCACTTCGCCGAGGGGCTGGGCACCTCGCTCAAGGCCGGCATCGCCGCGCTGCCGGGCGAGGTCGACGGCGCCATTGTCTGCCTCGGCGACATGCCGCAGGTCGACGCCGCCCTGATCGATCGCCTGATCGGCGCCTTCGACCCCGACAAGAGCGCGCTGGTGGTGGTGCCGACCACCGACGGCCAGCGCGGCAATCCGGTGGTGTGGTCGCGCCGCTTCTTCGCCGACCTCATGGCGGTCGAAGGCGACATCGGCGCGCGCCGCCTGATCGGCCGCTATCCCGAGGCGGTGGCCGAGGTGCCGCTGACCGGAACGGCGGCGCTCACCGACGTCGACACCCCGGAAGCGCTGGCAACAGTGAAGGCCGAGTTGGAAAAGACGCCACAAAACCCGCGCGTCGTGGCACCGATTCATCAAGTGGAAACCGTTCCCCGCTAGCTTCTGTCGTGTTCCTCGGGGGAGGGGCTTTCATGTCTGGTCTTCTACGTCATGTTGCGCTGGCGGCTGTCGCGGCGTCGCTGTTGGTCGGCACGATCGGCGCCGCCGGGGCGGCCGGCGCTTTGGCGGTCGGCGTCTGCGGCGCCTACGGCTACGGCTTCGACTTCCACAAGGCCGCCGCCGCCCGCGCCGCCGCCATGAGCAAATGCTCGGGCGGCGACTGCAAGGTGGTCGGCGAAATCCACCGCGGCTGCGCCGCCATGGCGGTCGACGCCAAGAACCCGTGCGGCTCGTACGGCTGGGCGATCAATTCGCATCTCGGCAAAGCCGAGAACATGTCGGTCAAGCGCTGCTTCGATTTCGGCGGCCGCGACTGCGTGGTGCGCGCCTGGGCCTGCGACGAAAAGGGCTGAGCGACTGGCCGCGGACTGAGGCAATGTCCGCTCCCGTCGCGCTGCCCTGTCAGCGGGACTTCGAGACCGAGTTCCTTTGCCCGACGATCGATATTTTATTCAAGTTCTTCCTCATGCGCGCGATGCTGAAGTAGGCACCGCGGTAGCATCGGTCTCGCTCGCTGTACGTCGCAACAGGTTCAGCAGGAGTGCGCTACAACCGGCGCAGAGCAGCGGTCCGATCGCAGTGACGTAGAAGAAGGTCTCAGGGGGCATTTCGAGGCGCGTCAGCAGACTGCCGAGCAGCGGCCCGGCGATAGAGCCGATGCGCCCCACGCCAAGCGCATAGCCGACGCCATTGGCGCGCAGGTCGGTCGGATAGATCAAACCGGCACTGGCGTTGAGAGCGGTCTGCATGCCGATGATGACGCAGCCGGAGAAGAAGGCCATGGCGAGAAGCAGCGAGTTCGAAATTCCGGGCGTGCCGGCGAAGATTAGGACTGGAACCGCGAGCGCGAACGCGGCAACCAATACCTTTAGCCCGAAGCGGTCGATCAGGATGCCCATGCACAATCCACCGATCGTACCGCCGAACTGATAAAGCGAGCCGGCGTAGGCGCCTTGCGCGGCGCTGTGCCCGCTGCTCTGCACGATCATCGGCAGCCAAGCATTCATCAGATTGTTGGCCATCAGGTTCAGCACGAAGGTCAGCCACACGAGTGCCGTCACCGCCGCCCAGCCATGACGAAAGAGCGCGAGGGGTGAGCCGCGTGTCGTAGCGCTCCCCTCTGCGGGGTCGAGGACAAAGCGCGTCCCTGGTTCAATCGTCAGGGTGGGGTCCAACTTGCGTGCCAGCCGTGCCACCGCTTCGTCATGCCCGCCGCGCAGCACCATGAACTTTATGGAATCGGGTATCGCAAACATCATGCCCAACCCGACCACAAGCGGCACAATGCCGCCCACGACGAAGAGAACCGGCCACCCATACCTCGGCATCAAAGTGACGCCGACAATGCCGGGAACCATGCCGCCCAGAGAAATGCCCATCGCGACGACCACCAGCACGGTGGCGCGTAGCCGCTTGGGTATGAATTCGGCATTCAGCGCGATGACGTTCGGCAACACGCCGCCAAGACCCAAACCGCTGAGGAAACGCAGCCACAGAAGGTCCTGTAAATTGGTGGCCCAGGCGCAGGCCCACGTGGTAACGCCAACTAAGATCAAGCTGGTGATAATGGCCAAGCGGCGGCCGAACCGGTCACCCAAATAGCCGAAGAATGGCGCCCCGACGAAGAAGCCGACCAGGCTGGCACTGAATACCGGGCCCAGGGAGGCGCGGCTGATGCCCCATTCCTTGATCAAGGCGGGGCCCGGCGATGCTGGCATTCAAGAGGTCGAACCCGTCGGCCATCATCGCCAGTAGGCACCATGCCGTCAGCCAGAGATGGAAGGGCCGCAGCCGGGTTGTGTCGACTAGACGGCTGATGTTGATCTCGTTCATTTCCTCCCCCCCTTGTGTGGGCGGCCGGGACCTTCAAACTGCGATCCGTTTTCCGCAAAGCTACAGGATTGCCACCACGATACTACAGGGAGCGCCGCGGACGGTTTGGCGTCGATCATGAGGAATCGCAATCGGTGTCGTTCGCAATGTGCCGAAAGCGATATCGCCTAAGCGCGGTTAGTGCGACGCAGCGTTACTGCCGCTGCGGTGAGAAGCGGACATTGCGCCATGGCGCTTAATCCGGCTTATTTGACGGAGCCGATCTGCGCCAGGATCGGCGCCCATTTCTGCTGCTCGCCGACGATGAACGCTTGGGTCTGCTCGGGCGACATCGATATTTCTTCACGACCGAATTTGGCGAGCCGCTGACGGATGTCGGGATCGCCCGTCACCTTGATCAGATCGGCATTGGCTTTGCGCACGATCGCGTCAGGCGTGCCGGCCGGCGCGACCAGCACCTGCCAGCCGATGGCGGCAAACCCCGGCAAGGTTTCCGCCACGGTCGGCACATCGGGGAAATTCTCCACGCGCTTGAGCGAACCGACCGCGAGCGGGATGGCGTTGCCGGCCGCGACGGCGCCGGCAATGCCGGAATAGGAATCGAAGGTCAGCGCGATGCGCCCGCCCATCATGTCGGTCAACACCTGGGCCGTGCCGCCCGAATAGGGCACCATCAGGAGCTTGATGCCGGCGCGGCTTTGCAGGAGTTCGCCGGTCAGGTGGGTGAGCCGGCCGACGCCGTTGGTGCCGTAGGCGAGCTTGCCGGGCTCGCGCTTGGCGCGCTCGATCAAGTCCGGCAGGGTTTTCACGCCGACCCACGGCGCGGCGGTGATGAACAACGGCGCGTCGCCGAGATAGCCGACCGGGGTGAAGTCGCGCGGCACCTGGATCGGCAGGTTGTCGGCCGCACCGGGCAGCGCCACGAACGCCGATAGCGCCACCATGCCGAGCGTATAGCCGTCGGGCGTGGCTGCGGCTGCGGCACGCACCGCGATCGCGCCGCCGGCGCCCGGCTCATTCATCATCACCGCCTGCTGGCCCCAAATCCGGCCGAGCCCGTCGGCCAGAATTCGCATGCCGACGTCAATGGCGCTGCCCGGGGCCGAATCCGAGATCAGCCGCACCGGATGGGTCGGGTAGTCTTGCGCCCGCACCGCCGTCGCGGATACGCCGGCCAGAATCGGCCCGGCCAGCAAGGCCGTGAAGAACCAGCGCCGCCCAACCATGTGTCTGCCACCCTTTTTGATTTTTCTCTCGCGGCCGCACCTTAGAGAACCTGCTTGAGCATTGGCAATGCGCCGGCGCGGCCCGAGGGGTTCCCGACGGTCGCCGTGCGGCGGATGGCGCAAGTCCTTCACATGATTTACTTGATTATGACTGACTGGTCAGTCATAATTCGATATGGCTCGGGCCGCCCATCGAACGTCGAAAAAGCGCATGGTTACTGCCGGGCAGACCGCCGGCGGCGCGGCGTCAGCGCGGCAGAGCGCGCGCGCGGCGAAGGCCGCGGTGCGACGCGAGGCGATCCTCGACGCGGCGCTCGACGAGTTCTCGGCGCGCGGCTTTGCCGCGGCGCGGCTCGACGATGTCGCCAGACGCGCCGGCGTCGCCAAGGGCACGATCTATCTGCACTTCGCCGACAAGGAGAGCCTGTTTCAGGAATTGATCCGCGCCAAAATGGGCCCGCTCGTCGGCACGCTGGAATCGTTCTTCGCCGCCGATCTGCCGTTGCCCGTCATCATCGATCAGGCCGTGGACATTTTCGTCCGCGAGGTCTTCGGCACCCCTCGCAAGCAGGTGATGCGGCTGATCATCAGCGAAGGGCCGCGCTTTCCCTCGCTGGCCGAGTTCTATTACCGCGAGGTGCTGTCGCGGATGCTCAAGGCGGTGCGCGGCGCGCTGCGGCGCGCGCTGGCGCGCGGCGAACTGCCCGACGACACGCTGATCCGGTTTCCGCAGCTCATCGGCGCCCCCAGCATCATCGCCATCGTCTGGAGCGGATTGTTCGATCGCTTCGAGCCGCTCGACGTGCGGGCGATGATGCGCGCCTATTTCGACCGGCTGGTCGTTGCGCGGAGGCCGACATGAGGGCGCTTCGGCTTGCCGCGCTTGGCTGCCTGCTGGCGCTGCCGCTTGCGGCCTGCGACAAACCCGCGACCAGCTATCAGGGCTGGATCGAGGCCAATCTCATTTTCGTGGCGCCCGACGAAGTCGGCCGGGTGCAGACGCTCTCGGTCAGCGAGGGCGGCACGGTCAAGACCGGCCAGCCGTTGTTCACGGTCGACGACGATCTGCAGCAAGCCGAGCTGGCCCAGGTCAAGGCGTCGCTGGTCAACGCCCAGCAAACCTTCGACCGCGCCCAGCAGCTCGCCCGGACCGGCGCCGGCACGCAAAAGGATCTCGACGCCGCGACCGCGACACTGCGCGATGCGCAGGCCCGGCTCAATTCATCGGAAACGCGGCTGGCGCGGCGGAAAGTCTTCAGTCCGGTCGACGGCGCCGTGCAGCAGATCTACTACCGGCCCGGCGAGATGGTAACGGCCGGCCGGCCGGTCGTGGCGCTGCTGCCGCCCGGCAACATCAAGGTGCGCTTCTATCTGCCGGAGACGGTGCTGCCGAGCATTGCCTACGGCGACGTCGTCAAGGTCGGTTGCGATGGGTGCGCCGCCGATCTGACCGCGCGGGTGAGCTTCATCGCCAAGGAGTCCGAGTTCACCCCGCCGGTAATCTACAGTCTCCAGGAGCGCGCCAAGCTCGTCTATCTGATCGAGGCGCTGCCGGAACAGCCGGGCGCCTTGCGCGTCGGTCAGCCGGTCGACGTGTCGTTGGCGCCGTCGCCACCGCCAGTGCCGCCGCCGGTCGCGCAAGCGCCGCGCCCGGAGGCGTCGCGATGAGCGCCGCGGCCGAAGCCAGCCGCGACCCGGCGCCCGACATCGTCATCGACGTGCACGGGCTGACCAAATCGTTCGGCGGCCGCACCGTGGTGCGCGACCTGTCGATGCAGGTCAAACGCGGCACCATCTTCGGCTTCCTCGGACCCAACGGCTCGGGCAAGACCACGACCATCCGCATGCTGTGCGGGCTGCTCACGCCCGACGAGGGCAGCGGCACCTGTCTGGGCTACGACATCCGCAGCGAAGCCGCCAAGATCAAGACCCGCGTCGGCTACATGACGCAACGCTTCAGCCTGTACGACGACCTTTCGGTACGGGAAAACCTCGAATTCATCGCCCGTATCTACGGCCTGCCGCGGCCGGTCGCGGCCGCCAAGGCGATGATCGGGCGGCTCGGTCTGCAGGGCCGCGAGGAGCAGGTCGCGGGCAAGCTGTCGGGCGGCTGGAAGCAACGGTTGGCGCTCGGCGCCTGCACCTTGCCCAACCCGCAACTGCTGTTGCTCGACGAGCCGACCGCCGGTGTCGATCCCAAGGCGCGCCGCGACTTTTGGGGCGAAATCCACGGACTGGCGGCCAACGGGCTGACTGTACTGGTCTCCACCCATTACATGGACGAAGCCGAGCGCTGTCACGAGATCGCCTATATCGCCTTCGGCGAAGTGCTCACCCGCGGCACCGTCGACGAGGTGATCGCGAACTCGCATCTGACGACGTTCACCGTGACCGCCAGCGGCGGCGAGCATCTGACGAGGCTTGCCGCCGAACTGAAAGAGCGGCCCGGCGTCGAGATGGTGGCGCCGTTCGGCACCAGCCTGCATGTGTCCGGCCGCGACGGCGCGGCGCTCGAAGCGGCAATCGCGCCGTATCGCAACCAGCCGGGCCTGCATTGGGCGCCGGCCACACCGTCGCTCGAGGATGTCTTTATCGATCTGATGGGTCATGCCACGGACAATTTCCGATGAGCGCGCTCGCCGCGCGCGGGTTCCAATGAGCGCGCTCGCGGCGCTTGGGGCTGGCGGCTTTTGGCGTCGTAGCGGCGCCATGCTGCTCAAGGAATTTCTGCAGCTGCGCCGCGATCGCATTACCTTCGCCACGATGATCATCATCCCGTTGCTGCAGCTCGTGCTGTTCGGCTACGCCATCAACACCACGCCGCGCAGCCTGCCGACGGCGGTCCTGCTCCAGGAATCGAGCGACGTCGGCCGTTCCATCCTGGCCGCCATCCAGAACACCAAGTTCTTCTCGGTCACCGAGCAGTTGCGCGACGACGCCGCGCTTGATCAGGCGCTGGCGTCGGGCCGCGTGCTGTTCGCCGTCGAAATCCCGGCGGGCTTCGAGCGGGCGCTGCGGCGCGGCGACAAGCCGGCGCTGCTGGTCGCTGCCGACGCCACCGATCCGGTGGCGACCGGAACGGCGATTTCGGCGCTGTCGGATCTGGTCAATACCGCGCTCGCCAACGATCACGGCCTGCCCGATGCCGGCCAGCCGCTGTTCGAGATCCGCACCCACGCGCGCTACAACCCGGCGGCTGTGACGGCGCTCAATATCGTGCCGGGGCTGCTCGGCACCATCCTCACCCTGACCATGCTCATCTTCACGGCGCTGTCGGTGACCCGCGAGATCGAACGCGGCACCATGGAGAACCTGCTGGCGATGCCGATCACGCCCTTGGAAATCATGCTCGGCAAGATCGCGCCTTATGTGCTGGTCGGCTTCCTGCAGGCGGCGCTGATCATCGGCGCCGGGGTGCTCATGTTCGGCGTGCCGATCGTCGGCAATCTGTTCGTGTTGGCCGCGCTGTCGACGCTGTTCATCGCCACCAATCTGTCGTTCGGCTACACGTTCTCGACGCTGGCGCAAAACCAGCTGCAGGCCGTGCAGATGTCGATGATGTTCTTTCTGCCCAACATGCTGCTGTCGGGCTTCATCTTTCCATTTCTCGGCATGCCGGGATGGGCGCAGGCCATCGGCGAATTTCTGCCGTTGACCCATTTCATCCGCATCGCGCGCGCCATCATGCTCAAGGGCTCGACGCTGTCGCAATTGCAATACGACACGCTGGCGCTCGCCGCCCTGATGGCGGTCGCCATGACGATCGCGGTGACGCGGTTCCGCCGAACGCTGGACTAGGCCGCGGCCCGGATGCGGCAGCGGCGGCATGAGCCCCATTCGGCAATATCGCCAACGCCGCGCAAGGCCCGGCCTCATGCAACCAACGGCTGTCACCTCACAACCTGTTGGATGTTTCGACGCCGCGCTAGAAAAGCGTATGATACTACCGCTGGTTCGATCGAGGCGCCGGCGGGGCGGCATCCTGGTAGCGATCGTCCTGGACCTTGCGGATCGCGGCGGCGCGATTGGCATCGCGCTGGCTCCGGCAACGTTGGGAAGCCATGAACGAAGAGCATCGCCGGCCGTTGACGCGGGTTCGCGCGGACGGACCGTCAATGAGCGCTGGCCGAACAAGTGCAAACCCGCGCAGCATGGCCGGATTTCACGGTGATCGCCTGAGCGGATTGCATGATTTGCTCCACCGCGCCGCCGGCGCGAGCGTCCTCGATATCGCCATGAATCACGGCCTGATCGGATTTGAGTTTGCCCGCAAAGGCGCGGCATTGGTGCATGGTTGCGACCGGCACGAACCGGCCGTGAATGCCGCGCGCGGGATTTTCTCTGAACTTCCCATTCCGTCCAGGTTCGAAGTCGTCGACCTCGCGCGAGGCGCGCCAGCACTGGAAAAGGCGTTCGGCCAGGACTTGTTGCCGCGCTACGACATCGTGCTGTTTCTCGGCATCTATCACAAGCTGAAAGCGCAGACGTCGGATGCCGTGATCGGCGAACTGGTCCGCCGTCTGGCCAGCCGCGCGGCGCAATTTTTTGCGGCCCGCACGCCGCAGGCCGACGAACTGGGTACGCTCCTGGCGGCGGCCGGCCTGCGCCGGTGTCACGTCTCGGCACTGTCGACATGTGCCGATCTCAGCCCCCTCGAAATATGGCAGCCGTCTTGAACGCGCGTCGCAGCGGTCGGCGCTGTTTGGATCGGCGCCCATGCAGATCCCGTGCTCCGCGCCTGACGACGGCGCGCGAGGCAAAGATGAAATCGCGAATGGTTGGCGTCGCGCTCGGTGCGGCGATGCTCGCCGTGGTGGGCCAGGCGTCGGTTTGCGCGCAAACGCCCCAGCCGTTTTACAAGGGCAAGACCATGACGTTGTACGTCAGCGGTCCGCCAGGCAGCGGCTACGATCTCTACGCCAGACTGTTCGCGCGTCGCTTCAGCAGTCATCTGCCTGGCGCGCCAACCGTCATTGTTTCGAATGTGCCGGGCGCCGCGGGCATTTTCTGCGCCAACCAAGTGTACAACATCGCCGCCAAGGACGGCACCGTGCTGGGGCTCATCAGGCAATCGATCGCCGAGGAGCAGGTATTCCAGACCGACGGCGTCCGCTACGATGTTCTGAAATTCAACTGGATCGGACGCATCGCCGCCAACGTGGAGCTGACCTATGTCTGGCACACCGTTCCGGTGAAGACGATCGACGACGTGAAAACACGGGAAACCATCATCGCCGCCGGAGGCGGCTCGACGGAGACCTTTCCGGCGGTGCTCAACAGCATCATCGGCACGCGCTTCAAGCTGGTGAAAGGCTATTACGCGACGCCGCCGGCCGACCTTGCCGTCGAGCGCGGCGAGGTTGAGGGCTCGTTCGGTTCGGTCAGCACCATGCTGACCACCCACAGGGATTGGATGGAGAACAAGCTCATCACCATCCTGGTCCAGTATGCGCTGGCGCGGCACCCCGTTCTGCCCGATGTCCCCGCCGTGGTGGAGCTTGCCAAAACCGGCGAAGATCGCGCGCTGGTCGAATTTTTGGCCAACGCCTCGGCAATCGGCCGCAGCATCGTTGCGCCGCCGGACGTTCCGGCCGAGCGCGTCGCCGAACTGCGCGACGCCTTTCTCGCCACCATGAAGGACCCGGAATTCCTCGACGATATGCGGCGGACCGGCGCCGATCTCAGTCTCGCGACCGCCGAGGAATTGAGGACGGTCATCGCCAATACGGTCGGCGTTTCTGCGGCAACGCGCGCACGGGCCGAGGCATTTCGTTAGCGCGCACAGGACGTGAAAGAGCAGGCGTGGTTGGGGGGACCGCACATGCACCGGAAACATGAGAACGCCAACATTCCGATTGAACTGTTGCGCACCGCCGTGGTGGTCGCCGACGCGGGCTCCTATACCAAGGCGGCGCGGGAACTGGGCTTGAGCCAGCCGGCGGTCAGCCTGCACGTCAAACGCCTGCAGAAGCTCATGGTCGGCGAGATATTCGACATCTCCAACGGCACGCCGCAGCTGACGCCCTACGGCGAAGTGATCGTCGGCAGCGCCCGAAACATCCTCAATTGCAACGACCAACTGCTGTCGCTCGCCAAGCTGAAGCCGCGAAACAGAAATCAGCTCGTTGTCGGCATCAACAATGCCATGGCGACGCCGCTCTTGTCCGGCCTGCTCAAGGAACTCACCGCCAACAGGAAAAACGAAATCGTATTTCGCAACCTCAATACCGAGCATTTGTTGCGGGGGCTCGAGGGCGGCTATATCGACATCGCGCTGCTGGCCGATCCGCACCGGACGCCGCCAGTCGCGGTGCTGGAGTGGTGGGAGCCGCTGCATTGGCTCAAGGGGCGTGAATTTCGGTTCGACCCGACCAGACCCATTCCCCTGGTCAGCTGGCCGGGCGGCCTTTCTGATCGGTTCGGCGTAGCGGCATTGAAGCGCGCCGGGCTGGGCTACGGGATGGCCTTCATCAGTTCGCAACTGCATTCCCGGCTCGCGGCCGTCAAAGGCGGACTGGGAATCATGGTGCTTCCGGCGCGCTCGATCACCGACGACGACATTATCGCCGACGATCCCGGCCTGCCTGAACTGCCGCGGGTGCGCTGCGGCATATATCTGCGCAACGGCATCGAGCGGTCGCGCGTCGAAGAACCGATCAGCGTCTTTGAATCCCAGCTGCGGCCGCGTGAATGCTACGAAATCATCACGCCGATCGCCAAACAGCGCAAGCGCATGGTCGTCAGGCCGTCGAAGTCGTCCAAATAGGCTTTGGCGACGTAAAGCGTCTGCAGAACCTCCGGCAGGTCGCCGGTCGCTGCCCGCAGTTGCGGGGCGGCGCCGGTCAGCGTTGCAAGAATCGGATATGTCGCGGGGCCGCCGCGCGCTATAGCTGCGCGCAACGGCTTGACCGGGATCGATCCATGACTGTTTCGCGCACCGAGCGCTTGGCCCCCGAACCCTTTGCCCCCGAATCCTTGGCCCCCGATGGCGCCGCGCTGTCGCGCCGCCGGGTCGCGATCGGCTTTCTCAACTGGGCGCACGCGCTCGACCACTTTGTGATCCTGATCTATCCGACCGTGGTCATCGAACTGCAGGTCGCCTACGGGCAGTCCTATGCGACGCTGATCGCGCTGGCGACGGCGTCGTTCGTCGCGTTCGGGCTGTTCTCGCTGCCGGCGGGCTGGCTCGCCGACCGCTGGAGCCGGCGCGACATGATGGTCGGCTTCTACGTCGGCTGCGGCCTGTCGCTGGTGGCGGCGGCGTTCGCGCCGTCGCTCACCATGCTCGGCGTCGCGCTGTTCGCGCTCGGCATGTTCGCGGCGATCTATCATCCGGTCGGTACGGCGATGATCCTCGAGAACGCCACCCAGCGCGGCCGCACGCTGGCGTTCAACGGGGTGTGCGGCAATCTCGGCGTGGCGCTGGCGGCCGGCATCACTGCGGCGCTGACGGCCGCCTTGTCGTGGCGCGGCGCCTTCCTGGTGCCGGGCGTGGTCTGCATCGCCACCGGCGCCATCTATCTCTGGCTCGTTCCCGACGAAGGCAAACATGCCGCCAAACGCAGCGGGTCGGCCGACGTGGCGCTGTCGCACGCGACCGCGGCGATGATCTTCGGCCTGTTCGTCGTGGTCGCGCTCAGCGCCGGGCTCGTGTTCAACACTATTTCGATTTCGCTGCCCAAGATCGTCGACGAGCGGGTCGGCGGCGGCATTTCGCTGATCGAGGTCGGCGGCCTGACGACGGCGGTGTTCCTGTGCGGCGCGCTGGCGCAAATCACGGTCGGCCGGCTGGTCGAGCGTTTTCCGCTGCACATCCTGTTCGCCATCGCGGCGGTCATGCAGTTCGCCGGCGTGGTGTGGGCGGCCTATGCGAGCGGCGCCGCGCTGTTGTTCGCGCTCGCCTTCACGATGGCGGCGGTCTACGGCCAGATCACGCTCAACGACCTGGTCATCGCCCGCTACACCGCCGACGCCTGGCGCGGCCGGGTCTATGCGGTGCGCTATTTCCTGACCTTCATGGTGTCCGGCGTCGCCGTGTCGATGATCGCGTTGCTGTACGGCCGCGGCGGCTTCGACCTGGTGCTCGGCGCCACCGCTTTCATCGCGCTCGGCTTTCTGGTCGCGGTCCTTTTGATCGCGCTGATCGCCAACGGCGTCGAGAAGGCGCGCCTGGTGCAGGCGGCGCCGGCGGAATAGATCGCAATCGCGTAGGGTCGCCCCTACAGATGATCGTCGGCCGCTTGCCGCGCGGCGAGCGCCATGCCGATCATCGCCGTGCCGCCGAATACCAGGTTGATGCCGACGAGGAGGCCGAGCGCCCAGATTGCCGTGCCCGGCAGCCCGGCAAAGATGATGCCCGCCAAAATAAGGTCGACGATGCCGCTCGCCAGCATCCAGCCCCAACGGCCGGTCAGCTGGTTGCGGTGATCGATGGCGTACATGATGGTGACGATGCCCTCGATGGCGAAAAAGGCGATCAGCACGAAGGTCAGCGACAGGGTGCCGCTGATCGGCCAGCGCAGCAGCACGAGTCCCGCCGCGATGGCGATGACCGCCGACAGCAGCGACCACCAGAACCCCGGCGCCTGGCGCATCCAGAAGGTCGTGACCAGGCCGACGATGCCGGTGATCAGGAACAGCCAGCCGATGACCAACTCGAACGCCAGCGTCGCGATCGGCGGCACCACCACGGCGGCGACGCCGAGGATGACGAGGATGATGCCTTCGATCAGGAACAGCCGCCAATGCGCGTGGATCGCGCCGGCGACCGCAAGTTGGATACCGGCCTCGTCGGTCGGCTGATTCATCGGCTGATTCGTAGACATGGGCCGCTCCCTCGATCTGGTCACCTGTCGTTAAAGCGTGGCGATGACCGCGTTGCGATGACTTGGCTGCGACGGTTTTGGCTGCGACGGTTTTGGCCGCGTTGATTCTGCCTGACCCGGTCCTTCGCAATAATGGCCGGGATTTCGGTTGTTCGGCGGCAGTCTTGCATAAAAGCGCCGGTGCGCCTATGTGTATCGGCGTGGCGTTGATGCCTTCTGGGCTCCGCCATTGGACGGCCACGGTTACGATGGGTGACGCCGGATGTACGCGCACCTGATCGTTCGTGGCCGTTAGCATTTTTGCAGCACAACTGCCGCCAACAGCCCCCACGTCAATACCGCCTGCGCAGCCGACATAGGCGCTGCCTGCGGCGCTCGCGCGGTTCCTTGTCATAAATCTGCAATGGACCGCCGTCATGGAACTGCAATACAGGCTCCATGGCGCACAGCACGCGAGGGACGCAATATGGCGGATACGCCCATCGATTTCGGCATTTTGGCGGGAGCCGGCGCCCCGGTTCGGGACTTCAAGGCCGGTGAGGTGATTTTCAAGGAGGGCGACCCGGCCGCCGAATTTTTTGTCATCCAGAGCGGCAGGGTCGATATTCAGCTCGGCAATCGCCTGCTCGGCAGCCTCGGCGAGCATGACATTTTCGGCGAGATGGCCTTGATCGACGCCGCGCCGCGCAGCGCCACCGCGGTGGCCAAGACCGACGTCAAGCTCGTTCCCGTCGCCGAGAAGCAGTTCCTGTTCCTGGTGAGCCGCACGCCGTATTTCGCGCTCAACGTCATGCGCACGCTGGCGCGGCGGCTGCGCGCGCAGAACGCCACGGTGTGAGCGCGACGCCGGCGGCGTCGCTTCCGGGACGACGGCGGGTTCGGCGTTAAGCGCCGGCATCTTTCAGGCGCGCGATCAGCGCCATCGCGCCGGCCGGCGCGCGGATCTTGCCCTCGTGGATCACGTAGGCGAACACATCGCGCGGCGCCGGCTTGGTCTGGTCCTTGGTCTGGTCCTTGGGCTGGTCCGCCTCGACGCGCGGCAGGTCGTCCGGCATCGCGCCCTGCCGCCCATGATTGCAGCCGGCCGGCCCAGGCGTCGAGCTCCTTGGGCGGATAGGCGGTCGCCACCGTGTCCTTGCCGCGCTGCAGGCGGGCATAGACCACGTCGCCGGTGAGGTCGGCGATGTTGGGATATTTGGCATGGTCGGTGTAGACCACCGCCATCGCGAACTGGCGCAGCAGCGCGATGAATGCGCCGTCGCGAAAGCTGTCGTGGCGGACCTCGATGACATGGCGCAGCGGCCGCCCGTTAAGCTTGTCCGGCAGCAGTTCGAGGAAGCCGCCGAAGTCGGCGGCGTCAAATTTCTTGGTCGGCGCAAATTGCCAGAGCAGCGGCCCGAGATGTGCGCCAAGCTCGGTGACGCCGGAATCGAGGAAGCGCTTGATGGAGTCGCCGGCTTCCTTGAGCACCCGGCGGTTGGTCGCAAAGCGCGGGCCCTTGATGGCGAACACGAAGCCTGGCGGCACCTCGCTCGCCCATTTGCGGAACGTCGCCGGCGACTGCGTGCGGTAGAACGTGCCGTTGACCTCGATCGAGGTCAGCCGCTCGCCCGCATAGGCGAGCTCCTTGGCGTGCGGCAGGCCTTCCGGATAGAACGCGCCGCGCCACGGCGCAAAGGTCCAGCCGCCGATGCCGACGAAGATCTTGCCTGGTTTTGGAGTCATCTGCCTGTCACCTGGTGTTGCTAGAAAGATAGTGACGGTGGAGCGCGTATCTGTCAGCCCCCATCGTCTTGACGGCCACGACGACCAGGCGACGCCGGATGAACGCGCGCCTGCCGTTCGTGGTCGTTGCCGTTTTTGCTCCGGCTCCGCGCGACGGCAAGGGGGGACCGACGGCACTACCCCTCTCCCGTTCCGGGAGAGGACGCGGCGCGAACGCAGTGAGCGACGCGGGTGAGGGCCGTTGGCTTGCGCCGGAATTGCCGCACGGCCCTCACCCGCGTCGCTTCGCTCGCGACCTCTCCCGCAAGGGGAGAGGGTAAGCGCGATCGTTCCCGCGACGCAGTGCGCGCCCGAGTTTTGTTTGGCGAGTAGCGAATGGCGGAAGAAACCTTATTCGCCACTCGCCATTCGCCCTCTTCTCCAGGCACAATCTCCGTCAGACTTGGCCGGCTGGTGGCAACTGGCTTCCATCACGATCATGCCCGGCACGTACAAAACAAAAAGGAAGCGGAACGCCGAAAGACGCTGAGTATCATCCTCCGCACCTTGCGGTGCGGCGCGCCCCCCCGCCCTCCCCTCGAAGCGTCGCGCGCACGCCTTCCGGCGTTCCACCACGGCTCTCGCCAGAGGGACTCGCGCATCCCTTAGGCTCAGCTCGGGCCAGGCTTCCCGGGACGCGACGCCGCTAAGCGACGGGTTACCCCCGCCAGCGCCGCACCCGGTCACAGCGATGCACCTCGCACGCCGGTCATAGTGCCGGCAGGCATGATGCCCGAGCCGCCCGGGAGCGAAGGTGACGAGCCGCCGCCCGCGGGCACCGCACTCGCTCCATCAACCGGGGTCGCCGGCTGACGTCCTTTCGGTGAGCGAGACGGAGGGTTCGTAACTGAAACAGGGACGACTGTCAAGGACAATGTCGCCGTTATTGTGACGGCATCGAAGCCGAGACCAAAGCGCATCATTGGCATTGTCCGACAGCAGGGAACCGTAGGGGCGGCGCGCCCCTCGTGGGCGCCCGCTATTGCCGACGGGACGGCCACAAGGGCCGCCCCTACGAAAAGGGATTTCAAGAAACGACTTGATATACTCATATTGACAAGTATCAATAGTAATTGACATATTATAGTGATACTGCGACCGCAGGAGGACTGTCCATGCAAGTTGACCAGGAGCGGATGCGTCATTTGACGCAAGGATTGGCGTCGAAATCGGCAAAGATGCGGGCGCTTGCCAAGGCCGGCTATACGCGCAAGGTCATCGCCGACTTTCTTGGTACCCGCTATCAATTCGTGCGCAACGTGCTGGTCCAAGACGAGGTGCGCGATGCGAAGAAGGCCGCTGGAAAAACGGCATCGGGTGAAGCCACATTGGCTCCGGCCAAGCTGCGGCTGGGTCCGGACGGGCGTGTTGTTATCCCCGCCGCCTTTCGCGAGGCGCTTGGACTCTCGGAAGGCGACACCCTCATCGCGTCAATCGACAACGGCGAACTCAATCTTTTGACGCGTCGCGCCGCGGTACGCCGGGCGCAGGCCATCGTGCGCCAATTTGTGCCAGAGGGCGTAAGCTTGGTCGATGAACTCATCGAGGACCGCCGCCGCGAAGTCGAGCGCGAGCAAAAAAATGGCTAGTGCCGTTTTGGATTCGTCAGCGATCCTCGCCGTTTTGAATGACGAACCGGGTGCCGAACTTGTCGAAGCGGTCATGGATGACGCGCTCATCTCAACGGTGAACTACGCAGAGGTTGTTGCAAAGCTGGTCGAGCGCGGCAGCACTTCCATGGCGGCGCAATCCGCCCTGCAATCGATAGCCCTGACGACAGTCGATTTCGACATCGCTCTCGCGCAGCGAACAGGCGGACTGCGTGGTGAGACGATAAGGCGCGGTTTGTCACTCGGCGACCGCGCCTGCTTGGCTTTAGCAGAGCGGGAAGGCGTGCCTGCACTGACAGGTGACCGAAGCTGGGTTGGAGCAGTTGCAAGCGTTGAGATTCGTCTTATCCGCTGACACGGCGGAAGCGCGGAGGAGGGGTTGAGTTGAAAGCGGTGGGTTACGCCTTCGGCTAACCCACCCTACGCAGTCACCCCAACCGGCGGTCGAACTCCAGCACGGCGTTGAGCAGCACCTGGGCGCCGGCGGCGCATTCGTCGGGGCTTGTCGATTCGGCTTCGTTGTGGGAGATGCCGCCGGCGCAGGGCACGAAGATCATGGTGGTGGGCGCGACGCGGGCCACGTAGGCGGCGTCGTGGCCGGCGCCGGAGATCATGTCGCGGGTTTGGTAGCCGGCTTTGGCGGCGCCGAGGCGCACGCAGTCGATCAGGTCGGGGGCGAATTGCACCGGCGGTGAATTCCAGATGCGGCTTTCGTTACAGGCGAGTTGCAGCGGCACCATGACTTCCGTGAGCGCGGCGCGGAAGTCCGCTTCCATGGCGTCGAGGACTTTGTCGTCGGGGTGGCGGAAGTCGACGGTGAAGAACACCTCGCCGGGCACGACGTTGCGGCTGTTCGGCCTGCTCTCGATCAGGCCGACGGTGCCGACGGCGTCGGGCGCGTGGGCACGCGCGATGGCGTCGACGCGGTCGATCATGCGTGCGGCGCCCAGAAGCGCGTTCTTGCGCAGCCGCATCGGCGTGGCGCCGGTGTGGGCTTCCTGGCCGGTGATGGTGACGTCGTACCAGCGCATGCCTTGCACGCCTTGCACGACGCCGATCATGACGCCTTCGGCTTCGAGGATCGGGCCCTGCTCGATGTGCAGTTCGAACATCGCCGCGAATGTTCGCGCTCCGGCGCGCTCCTGGCCCCGGTAGCCGATGCGCGCCAGTTCGGCGCCGAACGTCTTGCCGTCGCGATCGGTGCGCCCATGGGCGTAGGCGGCGGTGAACACGCCGGCAAAGACGCCGGAGGCGAGCATCGCCGGCGCGAAGCGGGCGCCTTCCTCGTTGGTCCAGTTGACCACCTCGATCGGCGCGTTGGTCTCGTAGCCGGTCTCGTGCAGCGTGCGCAGCGCTTCGAGCGCGCCGAGCACGCCGAGCGTGCCGTCGAACTTGCCGCCGGTCGGCTGGGTGTCGAGATGCGAGCCCATGGCGATCGGGGGCAGGGTAGGGTTCCGGCCCGGCCGGCGGGCGAACATGGTGCCGACCTCGTCGACCGTAACGGTGGCGCCGAGCGCCTCGCATTGCGCCCGGAACCAGTCGCGCACCTGGCGGTCGAGGTCGGTCAGGCTGAGCCGGCAGATGCCGCCCTTTGGCGTCGCGCCGATCTGCGCGGTCTGCATCAGCGAATCCCACAGCCGCCGGGCGTCGATCTGCAGGTTCTGCATTTGTTGAAGCTCCCGCGCGGCGCCCACATTATCAGCCAAAGGCTTACCCCGTCATTGCACGACTGAGCCAGCGGCCGCTGGACTGCCGCCGGGCGACAAGGCCAATCAGTAACTCATTGAATCAACGGCGAATCAGTTATGATCGCGGCAGTCGGGACATCCAGGAACCAGCGCCATGCTGCGCGTGCGGCTGAAAGCGGACGGACGACTGGTCGAGATCCTGCCCGACGGCAGCGAGCGGCCGATCTCCTCCGACCCGCAATCGATCGCCGCGGCGGCGCACCGGGCGGCGCGGGCCGCCGAAGCCCGCACGCTCGACGCCAGCTATGCGCGCGGCGTGCGCGGCCGCACCGGGCTCACCCAGACCGCCTTCGCCGCGCGCATCGGCGTGCCGGTCGAAACCGTGCGCAACTGGGAACAGGGCAAGCGCTCGCCGCGCGGGCCGGCCCGCGCCCTCCTCAAGGTGCTGGAGGAGGCGCCCGACGCCGCCTTTGCGGTGCTCGGCAAGCGATGGTGAATCAAATACTTGCGGGCCGCGAATTCCCCGCTTGAGCGCGTTTACCGGCGGGTGACGGTCGGGCTTTAACGGCTTTTTGAGCCAATTCGGTTATCGGTTGACGATAGCCTTAGGTTTTGTTGAGCCGCGACGTTTAGAAACCATGCCCTCCACGAGCGACGATTCCAGCCCTGGCGACGCGCCCGCCCGCCGGGCAAACGCAGCCCGGCTCCGCCAGGTGCGCGCCAGGCGGCGACGCTGGTACGCCGTGGCGTTTTCGGTTTCGGTGCTGGCCGCGGGGGTCTGGCTGGTGCTGGGAACCAACGTTCCGCAGTTCTTCGTGTCCCGCGTGGCGTCGGACGGCGCAGCGACGGCCGCCCCGGAGGAGCACCGCACCGGCATGATCGTCGTGCAAACCGACGCCAACCGGTGCCAGCAACGGGAATTCGACAACGACACCGGCCGGGTCCTCGACAGCGCCGCGCCATGCGGCAGCGGCGTCGTGCTCGACGCTCACGGCGTTCCGGTGCCGGTCGGCACCGTCCACCGCCTCGGCGCGATCAGCAAGTCCTTCTCCGGAAACTAGCCCTTCGCGGCCTTCGGGTCCCGTTCGGCGCCCGCGGCGCGCGGGTTTTGCGGCGACGTGGGATGGGCTAGGCTCACGGCGTGAACGCCATCGGACCCATACCGGTCGTCGCCGCCAACGGCGCGCGGATTCCGCTCGTTGGGCTCGGCACCTGGGAACTGCGCGGCCGCCTCTGCAGCCGCGTGGTCGAACAGGCGCTGCGGCTCGGCTACCGCCACGTCGATACCGCGCAGATCTACGACAACGAGCGCGAGGTCGGCGACGGCCTGCGCGCCTCGGGCGTGCGGCGCGACGAGGTCTTCGTCACCACCAAGATCTGGCCGGCCCATTTCGCGCCGCTCGAACTGGAGCGCGCCGCGCGCGAGGGCCTGATGCGGCTGCGCCTGAGCGAGGTCGATCTGTTGCTGCTGCATTGGCCGAACCCGCAAATTCCGCTGGCCGAAACGCTCGGCGCGCTGTGCAAGGTCAAGCGCGACGGGCTGGCGCGCCATATCGGCGTCTCCAACTTCACCGTGGCGCTGATCGAGCAGGCGGTGCGGTTGAGCAGCGCGCCCCTGGTCTGCGACCAGGTCGAATGCCACCCGTTCCTCGACCAGACCAAGGTCATCGCCGCCTGCCGCGCCCATGGCCTGGCGGTGGTCGCCTACAGCCCGATCGCCCGCGGCAAGATCCGCAACAACGACGTGCTCGACCGCATCGGCCGCGGCCACGGCAAGACCGCCGCGCAGGTCTGCCTGCGCTACCTCGTGCAGCAGGACATCGTCGTCATTCCGCGCACCAGCAAGGTCGAGCGCCTGTCGGAAAACGCCGCGATCTTCGATTTCACCCTGAGCGACGCGGAGATCGCCGAGATCGCCGGTCTGGCGACGCGCAACGGCCGGCTCGTCGATTACGCCTATTCGGGGCGGATGAACTGGGATTGAGGGACGAAAACCCTTACAGCCCGCGCTTTATCGGGACACGACCAACGCGCTGCCATAGTATTCCTGAGTATTCTCGGAACATTCCCGGCAAGGCGGCATCAGGCGATATAGAACTTGACCGTCTGCGCGAGGTCGACGCCGTCATGTTCGGCAAGCAGATGATACTCGCCCGCCGGCAGGCCGGAAATCGAGATGTCGGATGAGCCACTGCCGCCTTTGACGGCATCGCTCGTCGCCGACGTTTTCGCTCCGGATATGTCGTTGACAAAAGCCAGCGCAACGCCCGGGGGCAAATCCGCGTAACTCACGGTGACGCTTTGCTTGGTCTGGCTGACATAGTTCAGGCGGGCCATTGGAACTCTCCTCGGTTACAATTTTTCATTGTAGGAGGTAAAGGCTACGCCGGTGCGACGCCAGGGAAAAGAGCTGATCGCGGACGCCAGCTTTTCCGGATCATGCCCTACAGCTTCATAAGCTTCGATATCTTGTGGCAAATGCCGGCGACATGCGGCGTTTCGAGAACGTCGCGCGGAATGGTCTGATAAAGAATATGGCACTCATGGACGAAGCGATCCATTGAAACCGCGTGAGTCTCGTTATCATGGGCCAAAAGAATCGTCATGCTGCCTTTAAAACCGAGCCGCTGCGCAATGGCAGGATAAACCGGCCACACCATCGCGCCTAAGAAATCAGCCACATCGCCAGGTGGTGTGATATCGGCGTCGATTAAGCCGGCCCGACGCGCAGCCAGCATGGCAACAGTCGACAAGACGCAAATCGAAGGATGGTTCGGCGTGTGCATGAACGAGCCGCCCTGAAGCCATTCACTGATGTGGGGTGTCAGATCGATGTCCACTCCCGCATAGTTGTCGATGAGAGCCCTGCTGGCGTGGCCGAAAGCTTGAAAATAATTCAGGGACCCCTGCACGAACGCATTAAAGAGCTTTGTGGTGGCGGCCGGCGACTGCCCTAACAGAAAACCCGCAACGCAGATCGCGGAGTGGTACGGCCCGAACGGCGAATTTAAGATCTGTCCGGACCGCAAAATATATATGCAATCGGGATGAAATCCGGAAAACACGACCGGGGGCAACAAGATGACACGGCCGTTCTTAGCTTTGAGACGCTCGGCTTGCAGAGGGTGGCATGACGGCTCGGTGACCTGCGAGAAAACGACGTCGTATCCGATCAACTGTTCGGCGATCGCTTCAGGGGAGCTCGACGAAGTAATATGCCATAATTTCACAGGGATGTCCGGCAGAAGCTTTTGCAACGCCGGGCCAATGCCGACGACCTGACATGTACCAACCAACGCAACTCCAGTTGCCATGCCGTATCATGACTCCCGGATAGTTGGATCGAGCGCGATCTCTTCGCAGACGATCTGTCGGATCATCGACAGATTAGCCGGATCGTTCATGCCCAGGTCTGGTTGCGCGGCAGAGCCGTTCTGTTCTGGCGCCATTCCGGCAACCGGGTGGCTGTTGCGTTGCAATTCGACCGCTTGGGTTCCGAAAAAATGCCGCTTAAAAATTTTCATGACGTGATTGACGCCGGCCGGCGTCACGTCGCGGAGATCCTGGGCAAAATAACCACCGCGCGCGTGCGGGCCGACAACGATCTCGTACGAAGGAAAATATACAACGTTGCCCGCTGCTGCTTGGACAGTCATTTCGGCAACGACGCGTAGTGCCGACTTGCTGTAGATGGAAGACACCAGGACATGCCTGTCTTCGTAGGTCGCGATCAGCGGCACCGGCGAAACAGTCAGCACAATTCGAACGCTCGGATTGACCTGTCGTAAATCCTCGATGAACTCCAGGAGCTCACCGACCATCTCCGAAACCGGCAAATTGATAAAGCGATAGTTGTCGGCGTCGCTGCCGGCACCGATGACGCCTGGAGCTACCGGATAAACGGCTCCATCGAGAGCCGAACTCCAGCATTCGGTGAGGCCGAGCGTGAACACGAACACGTCGCATTCCTCGAACATCCGGGCGACGGCAACAAAATGAGCGGCCCGATCCTCCCGTACCGCTTCCTCCGAGGCGAACCCCGTCTCCTGAATCTGAGGGCGGAAGGCGTCGATGAACCTGCCGTCCGGTCGGCGCCAGACGTCGTCCTGCGGGTCGAACAGTCCATAGGTCCGCCGAAACAGCTGCAGCAATTGACGGGTGGTGTAAATATTGCCGAAACGGGCGGAGAAGACGCCGTAGTTCTGGTCGACCGCCGCGGGTGTCAGCGGTGCCGACTCGGTGACCAGATAATTGAACCCTTCGCTGACGAGAGTGCGTGAGATGTATTGCGCGAAGCAACTTCCGGCCGTTGCCACGTGGTCCTGCGGTGCAATTGTAAAGGGAACCGACAGCAGCGGATCGAGATCGCCTGCAGCGCTTGACATTGCTCGTCGCCAAAACGTGCAGTCGGGGCGGTCGCTATACGGGTTGCGCACGGTTGTTCCCCTCGATTTGTACCGTGACCGTCGTACCCGTTCTGGCCATGCTCAATTGCTCAACGTAATCCCGGCGCGGCTTGGATCGAGACAGGGGATGGACGGTAAAGCCATAGTTTAATTCGAACGTGGAGACAACCAATATTGCTGCCGGTCGCAGAGCCGATCCGGGAACCTTGGATTCACGACGAGAGGTTTGCAGCAGGTCGCCCGAGCATGATGCGGATCATGGACGGCAGGCGCGGCGTATAACGGCCGGGCGACCAAGCCACCGCAAGCGGCCAAGGTTGCCGAGTCTTTTCCGGTTCATACTTGGCTTTGAGATCGTCCACCGTTTTTTTAGATCGGTCATTTGAGCGCGCGTGCGGCCCGCTCAGAACTCGACGTCGAGCTCCTCGAGCTCGTCGGGCTCGACCTTGGCGGCCTCGATCCATTCCTGCATTTGCGGCAGCGCCATGATGGTGCGGCAATACTGCTTGGAGACCGGATCGAGGACGACGTCGTAGGTGAGAAAGCGGGCGCAGACCGGCGCATACATGGCGTCCGCGGCGCAGGGCTTCGCCCCGAACAGATAAGGCCCGCCATAGCGCTCCACGCATTCGCGCCAGATCGCGGTGACGCGCTCGATGTCGGCGCGCGCCCCCGCCCATGACTTGAAGCCCGGGAAGTGCGCCTTCAGATTCATCGGCAGCGCCGAGCGCAGATTGGAAAAGCCGGAATGCATCTCGCCGCAGATGGCGCGGCAATGGGCGCGCTGCGCCGCATCGGCCGGCAGCAGGCCGGCCTCCGGGGCGGTCTCGTGAAGGTATTCGGCGATCGCCAGCGTGTCCCAGACCTTGAGCCCGTCGTGGCTCAGGCAGGGCACCAGGAACGACGGCGACAGCAGCAGCAATTCGGCGCGGGTCGAGGGGTCGTCGGTCGAGACGTGCTGCTCGTCGAAATCGAGCTTCGCCATTTTGCATAGCAACCAGCCGCGCAGCGACCACGATCCGTAATTCTTGCTGGCGATGGTGAGAGTGGCCTTCGACATTCCCGCCCCTCTTTCAAAACTAAAGCCTAATTCAAGCACTTACGTCGATGTGCTGCGACATTGGAGACGCCGGGCGGCCGCCATTAACCGGATTGTCACGCTGCCGCCCCGTGTGCGCAGGATGTTCATATTCTTGTCGCAGTGCAACAAAAAATACACTAGTTTTCTCGGGTTGGGGGTCGAGGGGATGCCGCCGCCAGGCGGCCCGCGACGCCCGTGGACCACGGGATGTTGTACCTCGCTTACCAGCTGCAGACCGACATTATGACGCCGGTGCGGACCTGGGCGAGCATGGCGGCGGCCAATGCCGGCGGCAGGCCGCTACTGTCCGACCACCCGGCGCTGCGCAACCTCACCGCGGTCTATGAACTGATCGCCCGCGCCGGCCTCACCCATACCCGCCCGCCGTTCGGCATCAACACCGTCACCGTCGGCAATCGCGAGGTCGAGGTGAAGGAGGAGGCGGCGGCGACGACGCCGTTCGGCACGCTCCTGCATTTCAAGAAGGACGTCGCCACGACCCAGCCGCGCGTGCTCATGGTGGCGCCGCTGTCCGGTCATTTCTCGACGCTCTTGCGCGCCACCGTGCGCACCGTGCTGCCGGACCACGACGTCTACATCACCGACTGGCACAACGCGCGCGACGTTCCGCTTACCGCCGGCCGCTTCGGCTTCGACGAATACATCGACCACCTGATCAAGTTCCTCGAGGTGATGGGACCGGGCGCGCACGTGCTGGCGGTCTGCCAGCCCTGCGTCGCGGCGCTCGCCGCCACCGCGGTGATGTCGGCGGCCGGCAACCCGGCGACGCCGCGCAGCATGACGCTGATGGCCGGCCCGATCGACGTGCGCATCAATCCGACCACGGTCGACGATCTCGCCAGGAAACAGACCATCGAATGGTTCGAGCGGACGCTCACCGCGTCGGTGCCGCTGCGCTATCCGGGCGCGTTCCGGCGGGTCTATCCGGGGTTCGTGCAGCTCGCCGCCTTCATGAGCATGAACGTCGACCGCCACGTCAAGGCGCATCGCGAGCTCTACGAGAATCTCGCCAACGGCGAACTCGAGAAGGCGGCGGTCACCAAGGCGTTCTACGACGAATATTTCGCCGTGCTCGATCTCACCGCCGAGTTCTATCTGGAGACGGTGCGCATCATCTTCCAGGAATTTGCCCTGCCGCTCGGCAAGCTCACCTGGCACGGCGACCCGGTCGACCCGACCGCGATCCGCAAGACCATGCTGCTGACCGTGGAAGGCGAACGCGACGACATCTGCGCCGTCGGCCAGACGGTGGCCGCCCACGACATGTGCTCGAAGCTGCGGCCCTATCTCAAGCGCCACCACATGCAGGCCGGCGTCGGCCATTACGGCGTGTTCTCCGGCAAGCGCTGGGAGAACCAGATCTATCCGATCTTGAAGAATGTGATCCTGTCGAGCGATTGAAGGGGACGCGGCGCCGGCCGGGCTGCGGCGCTTTTCATCGCCCCAGAACAAGCATTTCCGCGCCTTCAACCGCGTAGCGGGCGTGACGGAAGTCCCGGATCTTCGCCACGGCGTCGCCGGTCCATCCGAGGACGATGAAATACTTCAATGTTGCCAACCGATCGTTGGGATCGAGCACGATCGCGGCGGGTTGCCGGTCGACAAACCCCGGCACCAGCAGCCAATCCTGCACCCGGGAATAGTTGCCGAAATACTGCGCCACCTCGCGCTTGCCGACCATGCCGGTGCGGTTGACGAGGTCCAGCCGCACCTCGTCGGCGAGCATGCCGCGGATCGCGTCGAAGTCGCGGGCGTTGAACCGCTCGACGTAGGCGGCGAGACGCGCGCGCTCGGGTTCCGCCAATTCCGGCACGGGCTGGTCATCCGGCAGCAGCGCCAGTTCGCGCAGGCTGGCGCGGCCGCGGTTGAGCGCCGCCTTCACCGCCGCAATGGTCGTGCCGGTGATGTGGCCGATTTCCTGCAGCGAGTAGCCGAGCACGTCCATGAGGATGACGCTGCAGCGCTGCGCCGCCGGCAGGCGCATGAAGGTCCGCAGGCTCGTTGCCGCGACCTGACGGCTCTCGACCGTAATGAGGCGATCGCCGATCATATCGATGTCCTCGTCGGCGCGCACGGATTCGACGCGGGCCCGGCGGCGTAAAAAGTCGAGCGCCGCGTTGTGGGCGATGCGAAACAGCCATCCCTCCGGGTTGGCGATCGACCCGTCAGCCGCAAAGGCCTCGACCGCCTTCAGGAGGGCTTCCTGCACAACGTCTTCGCCGTCGATGACGGATCCGGTCATGCGGGCGCAATAGCGATGCAGTTTTGGACGCAAATCGGCGAGCCGCCGGTCGAAGGCTTGCCGCGAACTGTCGGCCGGCCGTGAATCCATGAACCGTGAATCCATGAGCCGTAAATCCATGAGCGGCACCACGCGCCCCGAAGAGTGGCGAAGCCGCCGTCAGTCGGCAATCATCCGATAATTGCCGACGATGGTCACGTCGCTTTGCTGGGGCGCTTCGCTGCAGCGATCGGCGATGCCGCTCCTGAAGGACTGGAACGCCGGCAGCCCCGGGATGAACTTGGCGCTGTCCTCGACAAAATGCATGAAGGTGCCGTCGCCGAGCTTCATACACAGATAGCGCACGTCTTCCGGGCCTTTTTCGCTCAGTTCCTGAAAGACCCGCTCGATCAAGCGCACGTTCTCCGGCTCCTTGCCTGGTTTAAGCCTGTAGCGCACCAGCATCTTCGCCATCATGCTCTCCTCTGCGGCGATCCGCTCGCTGATAGAGAGACGTTCGGCCGGGGCCAGAGGATGCGGTTCGATCGAATTAATTTTGCACCCCCCGAATCCTTTTGGCCGCCTCGCTCGTCTGGAGAGCGAGCCGGGCGTGCGCGAGGCGTAATCCAGCCGCCGTGGGGCGGCTTCGACCCGGCGCAGGAGGATGTCGCATGCTTCTTGTCACTGGCGCCGGCGGTTTGAAGGGGCTTGCTGTCGTGCGCGAATTCGCGCGTCACCAGGAGCCCGTCAGGGCGCTGTTGTTGCGGTCCCATTGAAATATTTCGTTCTCAGTGGTCGGCCGTCAGACGGAAGTTCATCTCGATCTTCGATGTAGATCCGCTGTTTGGGAGACGCCATGCCGAAAAGCCCGGCGTCGGATCGGGATCGGAAGAGAGATCAAGCTGCCAATTGTCCGGGGACATGCCGGGCAGGGTCAGGCTGATGCCCCGGTCATGCGTCTTGTACATGAGGTCGACCTTGGCGAGGATAACCTGACGGTCGCCATCATGCCCGTACCAGCTGTGGCTGAGCGAGACCTCCGGATGAAACTGTCCTTCATTCACGTCGATATGCACGTCCTCTTTATTCTGCGGCAACGTCATTCCGGATGGCAGCCGGAACTGCAGGTCGAGGGTCATAAAGCCGTGCGTGAGATAGGGTGAACGGATCAGTTCGTACCAGGTCCACCAGGCGATTCCTCCAGCGACGATCACAAGCAAGGCGGCAAAGGGACGCGAAATGCGCGTCGGCGGCCGGATTGTTGCTCCGGATGGATTCGCGCCGGCGGACGGTGCGGTTTCTCGGATGACGCCCATCGTGTTGAAGAGCCATACGCCGGCGATGAAGCCGACGAGGCCGCCAATCGGCCCGATATTGAAGAACGCTCCCATGGCGGTGCCGCCATCCCGGTCCGGACCCGCGAGGGTGATTATCAGAAAGGCAAGCCCGAACCAGCCGGCGAGCGCGCCGAGAAGACCAGAGAGAAGGCCGAGGACGAAGCGCATCAACGGGACCTGAGTTGTCGAGATTCGAGACGCCACGGGAGGCGTCTCAACGCCATTGTCGTCTTGCTCGATGTTCAAGCTAGCAGGTGAACCTGGTCGACGCCTCAGTGCGTAATCTGGCGATCGCCTGGTTTGCATGGCCCGAGCCTGCGCGAGACGTTGACTATGTCCGTATCCGGCATCGCGACCGCTTGCCCATTAGGCATCTTTATCAAACGGCCATGGCTGTGCGCCTTGCCGGTAAAAAAGTCAGGGCCCGTCACGGTAATGGTTCCGCTTGATGTCATCAGGCTATCGCCTATCGTGCACTGCAACGAATAGGACGTCACATTGTCGACGGTTTTCATGCTGCCCATCGTACAATTGGCACCAGGAAGCTTGGACATCGATTGCATGACGTAGCCTTGGTCGAGCGTTACGTCGGTGGGATAACAGAAAAGAATCGGCTTGCCATTATCGATGGTTGTTTCCCATTCACCGGCGTGTCTAACGAGCGGTTCGGCCCAAGCGGCGGTCGCGGACACCGTGCCGAGTACAACGATTAACCTGGCAGATTTTAGCAGTATGCAAATCTCCTATCGTAAGCCGAGATGCCAGCGCCGTCTGATTCAACCCGTGCAGGCTGCATCTGTTGCCGCCGCCATCAGGCGCCGCGAGATGGCGCCAAAGCCCGGTCTCGCGGCAGCCGCAAACTCATCTATAATGGCCCGGAACCCATTGGAGAATGGGCCGTCTCCTGGCCAAGGATATGACGGCAATGCCAGTGACCTACGAAACCTGGCTTGTCCTGCTCTCGATCGTCATCGCGATTCAGGGCGCCTATGTCGGCTTGAGTCTGGCGGTGCAAATCGGCGCCGCCGCCGGCATGCGACGGCGCTTGCTGCTGGCCGGCGCGGCCTTCTCGCTGGCCATCGCCATCTGGACCATGCACTTCGTCGGCATGCTGGCGGCGCGTATGCCGTTTCCGGTCGACTATCTGGTATTCCCGACGCTGCTGTCGTTTCTGGTCTGCGTCGTCGTGGTCGGCGCTGCAGTTTATGCCGCCAGCTCCGGGCCGCTCACGCTGCTGCGCTTGACGCTGTCCGCGTGCCTGATGGGCGGCGGCATTTTCGCCATGCACTACATCGGCATGAGCGCGCTGGCCGCCAGCGCCTACATGGTTCACGATCGCTACTACGTCGCCGCCAGCATGGCGATCGCCATTGCGGCGTCGGGTTTGGCGCTGTGGCTGGCGACCGGCCGCGGCGGACGGCCGCCGCTGATCCTGTCGGCGATCGCCCTCGGCGTCGCGGTTTCGGGAATGCACTACGTGGCCATGGCAGGCTTGACGCTGTTGCCGTACCCGGGAGCGGCCGACGGCGCGCCGGCGCTGTCGACCGACCTGCTCGCCATCATTGTCGCCATCGTCGCGTTCTGCGTCTCCGGAATCTTCCTGTTGATCCTGTCGCTTCAGGCCGAAGCACTGGCCAAGCAGGCGGAACGGGAGCTTCGGCTCGCCATCAATACGATTCCGGCGCTGGTCTGGACGGCTTTGCCTGACGGCTCCCTGGATTTCATCAATCACCGTTGGCAGGAAATCGGCCTCTCGTTGGACGATCTACAAGGATCCGAATGGATCAACGTGCTCCATCCGGACGAGCGCACAGGAGTGGCGCAGAGGTGGCGCATCGCCGTGGAAACCGGGACTCCGTATGAGAACATGGAACGCGTCCGCAGGGCGGACGGCGAATATCGCCGGGTCCTAAGCCGCGCCCGGCCGCTGCGCAACGCGCTCGGAAAAATCGTCAAATGGTACGGCGTCGATAGCGACATCGAAGACCAGAAACGGGCCGAGGATGCGCTTCGGGAAAGCGAGCAGAGATTCCGCGATTTCACCGAATCGGCGTCCGATTGGTACTGGGAGACCGGCCCGGACCACCGTTTCATCACTCACCTTGTGTCCGAGCAACAACTCGACAGCATCGGCGCCTTGCCCACCAGCCGGATAGGCGCGGTGCGATGGGATTTCGCCCGCGACCTTGAGGAGGAGCCGGAAAAGTGGCGCCTTCACATGGCGACCCTCGATGCGCACAAGCCATTCCGCGACTTCAGGTACAGAGCCGCCAGCAGGGACGGTTCTGAAATCTACATTGCCGCGAGCGGCAAGCCTCTCTTCGATGCGGAAGGACATTTCCTCGGTTACCGGGGGGTAGGCAGGCACATAACGGCTGCGGTGCGCGCGGCGCTACTGGAGGAAGCCCTGCAGGAGGCGAAGGTGGTCGGCGATAATATCGCCCATGACCTGCGCACGCCGCTCACCCGCCTGCGGATACGCCTCGAGCGCGGCCGCGAGCACGCCGCAACGCTGGAGGAATTACGCGCCGTCGCCGATCAGGCGATCGCCGGTCTCGACCAATCGCTGACCTCGATCACGGCGCTGTTGCGCATTACCGAAATCGAGCACAGTCGCCGGCGCGAAGGGTTTGGCGTGGTCCAACTCGCCCCTCTGATTCGGGAAGCGGGCGATCTCTACGACCCGATCGCCGAAAACAAGGGTGTCATGCTGCGGGTCGACGCCGCCGAAGAGGCGTGTGTGCGCGGCGACCGCGATCTTCTTTTCGAGGCCGTTGCAAATTTGGTCGACAACGCAGTGAAATTCACCCCCGAAGGCGGCCGCGTGGAACTCGTATTGCTTCAGCAGGCAGGCGCGACCGTCATCCGGGTGAGTGACACCGGCCCCGGCATCGCCGAGATCGAACGAGATGCGGTGACCCAGCGCTTCTATCGCTCCGACAAACATCGAAACATCAAAGGCCTGGGTCTGGGTTTGAGCATGGTAGCCGCGATCATCAAATTGCACGGATTCCGGTTCACACTTGCGGCCGGCCCGGGGTGCATAGCGGAAATTGCCTGCCTGTCGCATTGAATAGAATATAGCTTTTGAACGGGAATGTGTTGCTGCCGTGGACCGCCATGGGCGGCTTGTGAGAAGCGCCCGCAAAGGACGCGGTCAAAGGCGCCCGAACGATGCCATCGATCGGAAGTCCGCTTTAACCGCAGAAGCGGTCCTCACGTTGCGTCGTGCGAACCGCCGTAAGCCTGCGCGATCTGCCCGACGAGCTTCGCCCAGGGCATGTCCATGGCGCCGTAGACCGGCCCCGCCTCGGGGCGGGCATTGTTCTTGAGGATTTCCACCATCAGTGTGGCGTAATCGGAGAGGATCACGCCGGCTTGCAGCATGCGCAGAAGTCCAGCCTGTCGTTTAGTCTCGCTGAAAGTACCGGAGGCGTCGACAGCCACGTAAGCGTCGAGGCCCTTGCCAACAGCGGTGATGGCGGGGAACGCCGCGCAGACTTCAAGGGAGATGCCCGCGAAGATGAGTTTCTTGCGCCCGGTCGCCGTGATGGCCTGCGCCACCTTAGGATCGTCGAACGCGTTCACCGACGAGCGATCGATGATCGGAACGCCGGGCAGCGCCTCAACGAGTTCTGGAAAGGTCGGGCCCCACATGCTGTCCCGCGCGGTCGTTGTGACGACGATCGGCAATTTCAGCGCCTTAGCCGCTTTGGCAAGGCCAACGACGTTGTGCTTCAGTTCTCCTGTCGAATAATCGCGGACCCCCGTCATCAGGCCCACTTGGTGGTCGACGAGGATGAGCGCGGCGTTGTCAGACGTGAGCGGCTCGTAGGGGCGGCGGGGTTGCTCGGACATGAACATTCTCCTTCACAAAGCAAAGGTGAGTTGTAGCTGCGGCAGGGCAGCTAAGGGGTGGACTGCCGGCCCAAAAGCCGTGAAAATCGCAACTCAGCGTCCAACTGCATGGACGATTACGATGCTGGATTTCAACGATTTCTATTATTTTGTCCAGGTCGTCGACCGCGGCGGGTTTACGGCCGCCAGCCGAACGCTACGAATTCCGAAATCGACACTGAGCCACCGCATCCAGCAGCTTGAGGCGAACCTCGGCGTCCGGTTGCTCAACCGCACGTCACGTCGGTTCGGGATGACCGACGCCGGAGGGGAATTCCATCGCCACGCGGTGATGATGTTGCGTGAGGCCGAACTGGCTGAGACCGCGATACGACATCGACTGAATGAACCGACCGGCACGGTGCGTTGCACTGCGGCTGTGGCCACCATGCAGTTCGCGATGCGTGGTCTCGTGGCAGACTTTCTCGTCCGCTATCCAAAGGTCAATGTCGTCGCGCATGCGACTGACCAGTATGTCGACATCGTCGGCGAGAATTTCGACATTGCGATCAGAGCGCACTCGGACCCGCTGCCCGATTCAACCCTGGTGCAACGAACACTGACGCCAGCCCCCTGGTTCCTGTTCGCGGGCGCTGCTTACGCTGAGGCGAACGGGCCGTTGGACAGGCCGCATGATCTTGCCAAGCACCCCTCGCTGTTCATGATGCGGACTGGGGTCAGTCCGATCTGGCGGCTTCGGCGTGCGGGCCGTCGCAGGGAGGAAGTCGTCCTCCCGCTTACCCCGCGGCTCCTCATCGACGACATGCTGTCTCTCAAACAGGCCGCCATCGGCGGCCTCGGCATCGTCGCGCTGCCTGGTTACGTCTGTCGCGACGATGTGCAATCGGGCGCGCTGCGGCAGGTGCTACCCGGTTGGATCGCAGACGATTCGACGTTGACGGCGCTCATACCGTACCGGCGAGGCTTGCTGCCATCGGTCCGCGTCTTCGTCGAGCATTTAGCGGCCGAGTTCCCGAAGGCGGTGCGTGCCCTGCCGTAACCTTAACATGAAGCTGACGTGGAATTTTCGAGCGGCCCATGCTCCCTTTTGGATAGACACGCCGTTTTCCGGTCCCACGGGATGGCGCGCGGCAAGAAATTCGCTGCGGATTTCTGTGCTTGCACGCAGTTCTGAGCCGCCGTTGGCACGCAATAATGCACCGCGGGTCGAGCTCTTTTCGAAAGCGATCCAGCCATGCCGAGGCGTTATGAGTCTCTCGATGGCTTGCGGGGCATCGCCGCAATCGCGGTAGTCCTGTTTCATGTCAACTGGTCAAATCATATCACCGAGACGCACTTGGTTCGCGAGGCGTACCTGTTCGTCGATCTGTTTTTCATCCTTTCTGGCTTCGTGCTGTCACGAGCGTACAGCAATAGAATTCACACGTTTCGTCACGCAGCCGAGTTTCTGACGCTGCGATTGTTTCGGGTTTATCCGCTTCACATCGCCGTCCTGTTTGTCTTTGTTCTGTATGAAGTGGCGAAGCTCCCGGCGATCCATTTCGGACTGGTGACTCATCCCTTCAGCGGTTCGACGTCGGGCTGGGCACTTGTCTCCAATCTATTTTTGGTTCAAAGCCTGACCTTTTTTGGGCCCCCCACTTGGAACGTACCAAGCTGGAGCATCAGCTGCGAGGCGGTGGCTTACGTCGTGTTTGCAGCCGCAGCGTGCGCCGGGCTGTTCAACGTGCGAAATATCGTATTGTGGGCATTGGCCGTTGCGGCAATCCTCTACGCCGTTGTTTTGCATTACAAAGGTTCGCTATTTGCGCTGGTCGACTTCGGATTGCTCAGGTGCTTTGGTGGATTTTGCGTTGGCGTTGCCGCCAGCAAGATTCCCGAGACGGACCTCGCCAGATTACCGACCGCGATCTCCAATGTAGCAATAGTCGTGCTGGTTGCCTCGGCAATGGCGGTTTTCTCATTCTCGGATGGAATATCGGACATCGCCGTGGTTCCGATATTCGGGCTGCTCATCTTACTGTTGCAGGCCGACCGAGGTTTTCCTGCTCGCATCCTGAAAAGGCCGCCGATCGCGTTTCTGGGTCGAATTTCCTATTCCATATACATGGTTCACTGGCTTCTTTTCATGCTGGCCGCGGTGGCGCTGAAACACGCGGTAGGAGAGCAGGCGGTTTATCAGGGCGAATATTTCGCGATGTACCGAGTCAATCCATGGTCGGGCGATTTGGGCGTTATCTTGATGCTGATCCTGGTCGTGTTGGTCGGTTCGATTATTTATCGGAAAATCGAGGCACCCTGGCGGTCCTATGGAAGGGCACTCGCATCGCAGCCTCAAACCGAACTGGTTGCTCGCCCGACTTAGCAACCGGTACGAATCTTCCAGACGACCCAGCCTGCTATGGATAAGATAAGAACGTCCAGGTGGGGGGATGTCATGCGCACGATGCATTCAGCAGACGCGGTAGCCGCGGCGCGGCCAAGGGGTTCTTGGCGGATTGGCAAGGCCGTGGCATCCGCCTTGGTGTTCGCCGCCTCACTTGCCATGCCCCAAGCGGCGCAGGCCCAGGCGCAGTTCCACCAGCAAGGGGCTTTGCTGGTCGGCACCGGCGCGGTCGGAGACGCCGCTCAGGGCGTCTCGGCACTGTCCGCCGACGGCAACACCGCGGTCGTGGGGGGAGAAAGCGACAACTCGGGCGCCGGCGCGGCGTGGGTCTTCACCCGCAGCAACAGCGTCTGGACTCAGCAGGGGGCAAAGCTCATTGGCACCGGCGCGGTCGGACCCGCTGCTCAGGGCGGTTCCGTCGCACTGTCCGCCGACGGCAACACCGCGGTCGTGGGCGGAAACAATGACAACTCTGGCGTTGGCGCGGCGTGGGTCTTCACCCGCAGCAACGGCGTCTGGACTCAACAGGGGGCAAAGCTGGTCGCCAGCGACGCTATTGGAAGTCCCCAGCAGGGCAATTCCGTCGCACTGTCCGCCGACGGCAACACCGCGGTCGTGGGGGGACACGGTGACAACGCGGGCATCGGCGCGGCGTGGGTCTTCACCCGCAGCAACGGCGTCTGGACACAGCAGGGATCGAAGCTGATCGGCAACGGCGCGGTGGGAAATGCCGGGCAAGGCCTTGCCGTCGCACTGTCCGCCGATGGCAACACCGCGGTCGTGGGGGGGCTAAACGACAACTCTGGCGTCGGCGCGGCGTGGGCCTTCACCCGCAGCAACGGCGTCTGGACTCAGCAGGGATCGAAGCTCATTGGCACCGGCGCTATTGGAACTCCCCAGCAGGGCAACTCCGTCGCACTGTCCGCCGACGGCAACACCGCGGTCGTGGGGGGACCCAGCGACAACTCGAGCCTCGGCGCGGCGTGGGTCTTCACCCGCAGCAATGGCGTCTGGACTCAGCAGGGATCGAAGCTGGTTGGCACCGGCGCTATTGGAAATCCCGGTCAGGGCGCCTCGGTCGCACTGTCCGCCGATGGCAACAGTGCGATCCTAGGTGGGCCAGAAGACAACTCGCAGGTCGGCGCGGCGTGGGTCTTCATCCGCAGCAATGGCGTCTGGACGCAGCAGGGATCGAAGCTGGTTGGCACCGGCGCCATTCTGACTCCCCCCCAACAAGGCGCATCCGTCGCACTGTCGGCGGATGGAACGACCGCAATCTTCGGAGCGCCGACGGCCGAAACCGGGCCTTTCGTAACACCAGGCCCAGGCGGAGCCTGGATCTTCACGCACCGCTTCGCGACCGCGACCCACGACTTCAACGGCGACGGCAAAAGCGATATTCTCTGGCAGAACAGCAACGGCGCCGTGGCGATGTGGCTGATGAACGGCAGCCAGGTTTCGCAATCGGGCAGTTTCGGCATTGTTGCGAGCAACTGGTCGGTCATCGGCCAACGCGACTTCATCGGCGGCGGCAATGCCGACATCCTCTGGCGCGACAGCAGCGGCAACCTCGATATGTGGTTCATGAACGGGCTTGAGGTCGTTCCAGGCCCAGGTCTCGGTTCGGTGACAACCAACTGGACCGTCATGGGTACCGCCGACATGAATGGCGACGGCAAGGGCGATCTGCTCTGGCAGGACACGGCTGGCGACATCGCGATCTGGTTCATGAACGGCAGCCAAGTCGGTTCAATGGCGAGTCTCGGCACTGTGTCGCCCAGTTGGCGCATCGTCGGGACGAGCACCGGCAATATCCTCTGGCGAGACAACGCCGGCGACGTCGCTCTGTGGGGCGTGCAAGGCGGTCAAGTGAGCAGCTCCCGCGGCCTCGGCAATGTCACCAGCAATTTTGTGGTCGAGGGCGTCGGCGACTTCAACGGCGACGGCGCCATCGACATTCTGTGGCTCGACACCAATTCCGGCGCGCTGTCGATCTGGTTCACCGACGGCACCCAAGTGACGTCGGCGGGCAGTGTCGGCACGCTGCCGAGCACCTGGACCATCGCTCAGATCGGCGACTACAACGGCGACGGCATGAGCGACTTCCTGTTGCTTGACAGCGCCGGCGACCTTGCGGTGTGGGAGATGAACGGATCGACGGTGACCTCGTCGCTCGCCATCGCCAACGTGGGCACGTCATGGCAGGTGCAAAACACCAACGCCAACTGAGCCGCCGTGCTTTGCCGTGCGGTGAATGACGCTTCGGAGCGTCCTCGCCGGGTCCACCGGCCCTTCGAACAGGCCGGTCACATCGTTCCTTACCGCATCGCCGCGGCGATATTGCCGCCGTCGACGGTGGTGACACTGGCGGTGGTCTTGTACGCCAGAGCCTGGTGCAGGAAGGCCTGGGCGACGTCGTGCGCGGTGACTTCGCGCTGAAGTAGGTTGCCGCCCATGTAGTCCTTCTCGCTCATGCCCCGCGCCTTCGCGCGCGCGGCGATCATGTCGGGCGTGAGCAGACCGGAGCGGATGCGGTCGGCATTGACCGCGTTGGCGCGGATGCCGTCGGCGCCGTAGTCGAGCGCGTATTGCCGCATCAGCGCCATGAGCGCCGCCTTGGGGATGCCGTAGGGGCCGAAATTCGGGCCCGGATTTACCGCCTGTTTGGAGACGTTGAAGAGGAGGCAGCCGCCGGTGCCTTGGGCCAGCATGATTTTGACCGCCGCCTGCGCCACGCGCTGGTGGCCGTAGAGATTGAGCTCGAAGCTCTTGCGCAAAATCTCCTCGTCGACTTCGCCGATGCGGCCCTGCCACGCCGCGCCGGCATTGGAGACGACGATGTCGACGCCGCCGAAATGTTCGGCGATTGTGTCGAACGCCGCGGTGACCGAAGCCGCCTCGGTCACATCGCAGGCCAAAGGCAGGGCGGTGGCGCCGATCGCTTTGGCCTGCGCGGTCGCGGCGGACAAATTCACATCGAGCAGGGCGACTTCGGCGCCGGCTGCGGCGAACGCCGTTGCGGTCGCGGCGCCGATCGCGCCCGCGGCCCCGGTCACGGCGACGATCTGCCCGGCGAGCGGCAAATCCTGGCGGGCGCCGAGCTTGGCCTGCTCCAGCGGCCAATATTCGCAATCGAACATGTCGGCTTCGGAGATCGATTCGAAGCGGCCGATCGCTTCGGCGCCGCTGATTGCTTTGGCCCACGCTTCGGCAATGTCGGCGGCGATGATGGCGTCGCGTTTGCAACGGCCGAGGCCGAACAAGCCGAGCCCGCGCACCAGGACGACACGGGGCAGGGGATCGAGCTCGCGCTTGATGCCGCCGACACGCGCGTTGTGGCGCGCGAAATACGCGCGGTACTGCGCCGCGAAGGCGCCCACGGCGTCATGGGCTCGACGCTTGAAATCATCGAGTTTGCCGACTTCCGGATGGGGCAGCACCAGCGGCCAATTCTTGGTCCGGATGGTGTGATCCGGCGTCACGACGCCGGCCCGGCTGATGCGCTCCAGGTCGGTGCCGTCGAAGAAATCGAGCAAGCGGGAACTGCGGCGGAATTCCAGCGCCAGCCGCAGCCACGAGCCCTCGGTATTGTCGTCCTTGGCGCTGCAGGCGCCGCGCACGATGGGAGCGACCGCGACGACCGGCGCGATCTCGCGCCATAGCCTGGCGAAGACGACGGACTTGGCGTTGCGGCCGACAAATTCCTCGGCGCGCGACACCATGTCGATCATGCGCTCGTAGGCGTCGCGCGCAGTGTCGCCGAAGGTGACGATGCCGTGCTTGCCGAGGATCAGCCCGTCGCTCGGCTTGGTGCGCTCGAAAACCTCGATCGCTTGGCGTGCCAAGCCAAAGCCCGGCATCAGATAGGGAACGAAGGCGAGCCGGCCGGCGAACACCTCGCCGCATTTTTGCTCGCCGTCGGGCTGGTCGATCACGCTCAGGACCGCCGTGGCGTGGGTGTGGTCGATGAATTTGTGCGGCAGAAAGACGTGCAGCATGACTTCGACGGACGGATTGGGAGCGACGGGGTCGATCAGGCTTGAGCGCTCGATGCCGAGGAGGTCGGCGTCGTCGATTGCGGCCAGGGCGCGGAGCTGGCGCAACGGCGCGAGCCGCACCGCCGGCATGCCGGCCGCCTCGATGGCCGCCATGTCGGCGCCGGTCGCCTTGATGCGCAGCACCTCGACCGTCGCGCCGAAGCGATCCGGCATGGCTTCTTTCAGCGACGTGTTGCCGCCGGCGTGCAAAACGAGCGCCGGATCGCGGCCCAGGAGCCGGGTCGTGTAGAGGCGAAGCGCGAAGTCGCGGCCGATGCCCGCCTTGGCACCCTGCGCCACGGCAGCTTCGGCGTCACGCTCGGCCCAGCCGCTCTTCATGGTGCGCGTTTCACGATGGCGCTCCCCCAGCGCATGATCTGTTTTCGAGAAAGATCATGCCCCTCAATGCCCTGGAGCGCGTTTTTCGAGCCTCGTGTTACCCGCCGGCAAGGCGGCGCGACCACCATCCGGTGCGGCGCGGCCGATCGGTATTTTCGGCTTCGCCGGCTTCGGTCACGATCGGTTGCGGAACCGGCTCACCGGGCGCGGCGGCCGGCGTGGCCGGCGCGGCCGGTGTCGTCTCGTCACTGCCGCCGAGCGGCGCGCGCTCGCGCACCGTCGAGCGCCGGCGGGACGATTCGGCGGGCGGTGTCGGTGCCGCCGGCGGCTCCGCTTGCCTCGGCTCCATTTGCACCGGCTCCGGCTGCACCGGCTCCGGCAGCGGCGGGCTCGGCGCGGTTATCGGCGCCGCTTCGAAGTCGGCGACGGAAGCGTTGAGATCGGGTTCGCCCATCGCCGGCGCGTCGCGTTCGTCCGACGAAAATTCGTGGTCGGCCGAACGCGTTACGGCGTCTTGCTCGCCCGGCGCGGCATCGCCGTTGCGCTCATCGTTGCGCTCATGGCGGCTGCGCCGGCCGCCGCGGCGGCCACGCCGCCGGCGGCGCCGATCGCCGTCGCGCTGCGGCTCCGTCCTGTCGCCGTGCTCGTCGGCCTCCGCCGCGCCGGCTTCGCCAAGCGGCTCTTCCGCGCCATCCTCGTCGCCGGGCGCCGCTTCGTCGCTGCCGGCGAAAGTCTCGCCAGATCCCGCGCCGTCTTCATGGATCGGAATATGCTCGTGGCGCGGCGGCTCGCCGGCGCCGTTGCGGCCGCCGCGACGGCGCCGGCGCCGCCGCCGGCGCGATCCGCCTTCGCCGTTTTCAGTGCTCGGCGCCGCTGCCTCGGCGTCTTCGTCGGCCTCCTCGGCCTCCTCGGCCTCTTCGGTCGCCACGCCGCTTTCGTCTTCCAGGTCGTCCTCTTCCTCGAGCGGGGCGGGGCGGGCTTGCACCAGACTCTGGTTCTGCTCGGCGAGCGCCCGCGCCGCCTCGATGGTATGCACCTGGTCGCCGCGGTCGATGACGAAGGCTTGCGGCGCCGCAACCGAGGCGTCGGCCAGGATCGTGATGGTGATGAGGAAGCGCTCCTCCAGGGCGCGCAGATGCGCCCGCTTCTGGTTGAGCACGTATTGCGCCACGTCGGGCCGCGTGCGCGCGATCAGATTGTGGGTGGCGCCCTTGATCAACTGCTCCTCGAGCGCGCGCAGCACCTGCAGCGCCAGCGACGACACCGAGCGGACATGGCCGCTGCCGCCGCAATACGGGCATTTCTCGGTCGAGCTTTCCAGCACGCTCGTTCGAATGCGCTGGCGCGACATTTCCAGAAGGCCGAAATGCGAGATGCGGCCGACCTGGATGCGGGCCCGATCGTGCTTGAGGCATTCCTTCAGGCGACGCTCGACCGAACGGTTGTTGCGCTTCTCGTCCATGTCGATGAAATCGATGACGATCAGCCCGGCGAGGTCGCGCAGCCGCAGCTGCCGGGAGATCTCGTCCGCCGCTTCCATGTTGGTCTTGAGCGCGGTGTCCTCGATATGGTGCTCGCGCGTGGCGCGGCCGGAATTGACGTCGATGGCGACCAGCGCCTCGGCCTGGTTGAGCACGATATAGCCGCCGGAGCGCAGCTGCACGACCGGCGAGAACATGGCGTCGAGCTGGTTTTCGACGCCGTAGCGCGACAACAGCGGCTGCGTCTCGTTGTAGAGTTTGACGTTCTTGGCATGGCTCGGCATGAGCATGCGCATGAAGTCCTTGGCCTCCTGGTAGGCCTCCGACCCCGCGACCATCACCTCGTCGATGTCCTTGGAATACAGATCGCGGATCGAGCGCTTGACCAGCGAGCCTTCCTCGTAGACCAGCTTCGGCGCGGTCGACTTGAGCGTCAGGTCGCGCACCGTCTCCCACAGCCGCAACAAATATTCGAAATCGCGCTTGATCTCGGTCTTGGTGCGGTTGGCGCCGGCGGTGCGCAGGATCACGCCCATGCCCTCGGGCACTTCGAGCTCGGCGGCGGCTTCCTTGAGCCGGGCGCGGTCTTCGGCGCTGGTGATCTTGCGGCTGATGCCGCCGCCGCGGGCGGTATTGGGCATCAGCACCGAATAGCGGCCGGCCAGCGACAGATAGGTGGTCAGCGCCGCGCCCTTGGTGCCGCGTTCTTCCTTGACCACTTGCACCAGCATCACCTGCCGGCGCTTGATCACCTCCTGGATCTTGTACTGGCGGCGGTGGCGCGGCGCGCGGTCCGGCACTTCCTCGAGCGCGTCGGCGCCGCCCACCGATTCGACGACTTCCTCGGCGGTCTCGTCGTCGCCGCCGTTCTCGCCGTTGTCTTCGCCGCCGTTGTCGTCGCTACCGTCACGGCCGTCACGGCCGTCACGGCGGTCTTGCCGGTCGTCGTCGTCTTCGGCGTCGGCATCGGCGTGGACATTGGCGCCGTTGTCGGATTCGTCGGGGTGGTCGCCGTTGCCGTTGCCGGATGCGTCGCCCGGCACGATGGAACCGCTGTCCTCGATGCCGGTGTCGGTGTCGCCGGGGCTCGGCAGGTCCATCGCCACGGCCGTGACTTCGACGGTGGACGACGTCGGCTCGGCGGCCTCGTCAGGCTCGTCGTCGGCCTCCTCGGAGGCATCTTCGGTCGCCTGGGCCGGCTCGAGCGCCTCGCCGATGGTCTCGACCGCGGCCACGGACCTGGTGGGCTCGGCGTCGCCCGAAGTCTCGGCGTCGCTTGAAGTCTCAACGTCGCCAGTCTCGACGTCCCCCGCGCGCTCCTCGTCGCCGCCGGGCGATTGCGCGCGCTGTTCGGCAGCGGTCGGATCGCCGGTGGGCGCGTCGGCCGGGTCGCCTTGCAGCACCTCATCGTCGCGGCGCGCCGGCGCCGGCCGGCCGCGGTGACGGTGGCGGCGCGAGCGCCGATCGACTTCGTCGTCGGCGGCGCGCTGGGCGCGCTCTTCCTCCTCGATCAGCGCCTGCCGGTCGGCCACCGGGATCTGGTAATAGTCCGGGTGGATTTCGCTGAACGCCAGGAAGCCGTGGCGATTGCCGCCGTAGTCGACGAAAGCGGCCTGCAGCGACGGCTCGACGCGCGTCACCTTCGCCAGATAGATGTTGCCGCGCAGTTGTTTACGGTGTGCGGACTCGAAGTCGAATTCTTCGACGCGGTTGCCGCGCAGAACCACCACCCGGGTCTCCTCGGGATGGGTGGCGTCGATGAGCATTTTGTTGGCCATTGGCTAATCTCTTGGGGGCCGGCATGCCGCATGCTCCGCGCCGCATCGGCGAGGAGGAACGGGGGCCGGTCCGATTGTCGGTGAATGGAACGGCTCGGACAGCGCGAGCGCGAGACGCCGGAGCGACCGTCAAGCCGGCAAACGTGACAACGCCGCCGTACCGATTCGATCGAGCCTGTGCTTCCTTGCGGAAGGCTGGTGCGCGGAAGACGTGCGCCTCGAACATGAACTCCAAACCGTCATGGGGCAGCAGCGCGTGGCGCCGCCGCGATTTCTCGTCTCGCTCACGGCATCGGCGCGACATCGCTCCCGCACTTTGCAGCGCTGGCACGCGTCACGCGCGAGGTTCCGACTGTCCTCTTCCTTAAGGGTAGCGGCGTCGCCTGTTCGTTTGCCATCGTCGGCGCGCTGTTGGCGCCGAAGGGGGTCGAAAGCGACATCCGCTGGTTCCCATGGGTGGAAACCGATATGGCGGATGTGCCGATGCCCTAACGCGACACAACCGGAACCTGTCACCGTCAGCACTCTCTTCTTAAGGCCCCGGCAGGGGAATTGGCAAGCCGCCTGTTGGCATCGTCCTCGCCGGAGCGGATTTGGCCACACCGCGGCGCGAGTTCCGCCGCTATTTAATTTACGATTAACCACGCGTCCCTATTGGAGTAGGACGGGCATGACGGGGCTTGGACCGATGGCTTTGCGCGCGGCAAGCTGGGCTTTCCTCGGAATACTCGCAGCCGCCGCGGCATCGGCCGCCGAGCGGCCGGCGGTGGCGCCCGGGGCCGACTCATACCCGGTCGCGACCGATGTGCGGCTCGCCGGCGACGAGGCGCAGACCCGCTTCGTCATGGATTTGAGCCGCAAGATCGACCTGCACGCCTTCACGCTCGCCGACCCCTATCGGATTGTCCTCGACATTCCCGAAGTGACGTTTGCGCTGCCGCCCAAAGCCGGCGACACCGGCCGCGGCCTGATCAAGGCCTTCCGCTTCGGCCTCATGATGCCGGGCGGCTCGCGCATGGTGTTCGATCTGAACAGGCCGGCGCGGGTCGACAAGGCTTTCGTCGTTGACCCGGCAGACGGCGCGCCGGCCCGGCTGGTGCTCGATCTCGCGGCCACGGACCGCGAAAGCTTCCTGCGCGGAATTGCCATCGAAAACAAAGCGGTGCGCGCCGATCTTGCACCGCCGAATGAACCGACCGCGAAATCGGCCGATACCCGTCCGCTGGTGGTGCTCGATCCCGGCCATGGCGGCATCGACAACGGCACCAAGGCGCCGAGCGGCGAACTGGAGAAGGACATCGTCTTGGACTTTGCCCAGCGCGTGCGCGAACGGCTCGAAAAGCCCGGCAAGTACCGGGTGCTGATGACGCGCACCGACGACACTTTCATCCCGCTGGCCGATCGCGTGCGCATCGCCCGCAATGCCGGGGCGGCGCTGTTCGTCTCCATCCACGCCGATTCGCTGCCGCATAACGAGGGCGACGCCCAGGGCGCGACGGTTTATACGCTGTCCGACAAGGCGACCGATTCCGAGGCGCAGCGGCTCGCCGAAGAGGAGAACCGCGCCGACGTGATCGCCGGCGTCGATCTCAAGGATCAGCCCGACGATGTCGCCGGCATCCTGCTCGATCTGGCGCAACGCGAGACCAAGGCGTTTTCGTTGCAGTTTGCCCACAAGCTGGTCGGCGACATGAAAGCCGCGACCCGGCTGCACAAGGAACCGCTGAAATCGGCGGGGTTTCGGGTGCTGCGGGCGCCGGACGTGCCGTCGGTCCTGGTCGAGCTCGGCTACGTCTCCAACAAGCAGGATCTGCAATCGCTGGTGTCGGACGCCTGGCGCGACCGGACCGCGGCCTCCATGGCGCAGGCGATCGACGCCTTTTTCTCGACCCGGCTCGCCGGCGCCCGCACCGGGGCGAACTAGAGACGAAATGCATGGTCGAACGGATGGGGTGGCCTCAGTTTGAACAAAAACCGGAGCGACGACAGCCGATGAGCACAGGGGCTTCTGGCGGTCTAGCGGCAAAGCTGCCAAACTGGCTTCTCACTTCGTGGCGGGTGGTGGATCGGCAAGGCGCCTGCGCCCGCCGAAGCGCGGCGGGACATTTCCAATGAAAATCCTTCTGCGGTTTTTGGGATTTCTGTTCGCCGCCGGGACGATCCTGTTCATCGTCGGGGTCGCCGGCGCCGCCGGCCTGTTGTGGCACTACTCCAAGGATCTGCCCGACTATTCCCAGCTGCAGGATTATGAGCCGCCGGTGATGACGCGGGTGCACGCCGCCGACGGCTCGCTGCTCGCCGAATATGCCAACCAGCGGCGGCTGTATCTGCCGATCCAGGCTGTTCCGAAGCTCGTCACCAACGCCTTCGTCGCCGCCGAGGACAAGAACTTCTACCAGCATCCCGGCGTCGACATTTACGGCATTGCCCGCGCCGGCATGCTGTTTGTCGAAAACTACGGCAACGGCCGCCGGCCGCAGGGCGCCTCGACCATCACCCAGCAGGTCGCCAAGAACTTTCTGCTGAGCAACGAGGTTTCGTTCGAGCGCAAGATCAAGGAAGCGCTGCTGGCGCTGCGGATCGAGCGCACCTATTCGAAGGACAAGATCCTCGAGCTCTATCTCAACGAAATCTACCTCGGCTTCGGCGCTTACGGGGTGGCGGCGGCGTCGCTGCTCTACTTCGACAAGTCGGTGCATGAACTGTCGATCGCGGAAGCCGCTTATCTGGCCGCCCTGCCGAAGGGCCCGAACAACTACAACCCGTTCCGCCGCAAGGAAGAGGCGATCGCCCGGCGCAACTACGTGATCGACCGCATGGTCGAGGACGGCTACATCACCGCCGAAGCCGGCGATGCGGCCAAGAAACAGCCGCTCGACATCACCGTGCGGCCGACCGGCGCGCATGTCTTTGCCGCCGAATATTTCACCGAAGAGGTGCGGCGCTACATCTACGACAATTACGGGGAGAAGAAGCTCTACGAGGGCGGGCTGTCGGTGCGCACCACGCTCGACCCGAAGATTTAGGGGATGGCGCGCCAGACCATGATCAATGGGCTGGTCAATTTCGACGAGACCACAGGCTATCGCGGCCCGGTGACCAAGATCGACACCGCGGGCGACTGGGGCGTCAAGCTCGCCGACGTCAAATCGCTGGGCGATGTCGAGCCGTGGCGGATGGCGGTGGTGCTCGACGTCACCGATCAATCGGCGCGGATCGGCCTGCAGCCGCCGCGCGACCCCGGCGGCAACGTGGTCAAGGAACGCGAGATCGGCAATGTGCCGCTCGACGGCGTCAAATGGGCCAAGCCGGCGACCGGACCGGCAAAGCCGATCCAGCGGGTCGACCAGGTGCTCGCCCAGGGCGACGTCATCTATGTGGAGCCGCTGCAGGCCGGGCAGGGCCAGTACCGGCTGCGCCAGGCGCCGGAAATCTCCGGCGCCATGGTGGTGATGGATCCGCATACCGGCCGCGTGCTGGCCATGGTCGGCGGCTTCTCCTTCGACCAGAGCCAGTTCAACCGCGCCACCCAGGCGTTGCGCCAACCCGGTTCGTCGTTCAAGCCGATCGTCTATGCGGCGGCGCTGGATAACGGCTACACGCCCTCGACCATCGTCATGGACGCCCCGATCGAGATCGACACCGGGCCCGGCGGCGGCGTCTGGCGGCCGGAAAATTACGGCGGCAAGTTCTTCGGTCCCTCGACGCTGCGCTTCGGCCTCGAGCAGTCGCGCAACGTCATGACGGTGCGGCTCGCCCAGGACATCGGCATGCCGCTGATCTCGGAATATGCCAAGCGGTTCGGCATCTATGACGAATTGCCGCCATACCTGTCCTATGCGCTCGGCGCCGGCGAGACCACGGTGTTGCGCATGGTCACCGCCTATTCGATGTTCGATAACGGCGGCCGCCGCGTGATCCCGACGCTGATCGACCGCATCCAGGACCGCTACGGCCACACCATCTACAAGCACGACCAGCGCGAGTGCATCGGCTGCGACGCCGACGGCTGGCACGACCAATCCGAGCCGTCGCTGATCGACCGGCGCGAGCAGGTCATCGACCCGATGACCGCCTACCAGATCACCTCGATGATGGAAGGCGTCGTACAGCGCGGCACCGCCACCGTGGTGCGCGAGGTCGGCAAGCCGATCGCCGGCAAGACCGGCACCACCAACGACGAGAAGGACGTCTGGTTCATCGGCTTCTCGCCCGACATCGTCTGCGGCGTCTACATGGGCTTCGACAAGCCGCGCCATATCGCTCGTCTCGCCACCGGCGGCCATCTCGCGGCGCCGATCGTCAAGGACTTTCTCAAGCTGGCGCTGGCCGACAAGCCGCCGATCCCGTTCCGCGTGCCGCCCGGCATCAAGCTCATCCGCGTCAACGCCAAGACCGGCATGCGCGCGGCGCTGGGCGACGGCAATGTCATTCTCGAGGCTTTCAAGCCCGGCACCGCGCCGCCCGACAATTATTCGGTGATCGGGGCCGACACCGCCAATGGCCGTCCGATCGACACCTCGGTGTCGCCCGATGCCGCGGCCGGCGCCGTCCGCACCGGCACCGGCGGACTGTATTGAGGCAGGAGTTGGGAAATCAGGCATCGGGCATCAGGCATCAGCTAATTGACGCCTGGCTTCTGAAACCCAATATGTGACCTCTGATCGCCGCACCTGATACCTGTTACCTGTTACCTGTTACCTGATACCCGAAAATCGGACCCCTGAAATGCGCGCCGAAACCGCAGCCATCGTCGAGGAGATCAAGCAGTCCGTCGGGCTGCTGAGGAGGCATCTTTGACGTCGACAAGGCGCGTGCCCGGCTCGCCGAGCTGAACCGACAGGCCGAAGACCCGAACCTGTGGAACGATTCGCAGCGCGCCAGCCGGCTGATGCAGGAGCGCACCGCGCTCGATGAACAGCTCGGCGCGATCTCCCGTATCGCGCAAGACCTCGACGACCAGGTGACGATGATCGAGCTCGGCGAGGCCGAGAAGGATCAGAGCGTCGTCGCCGAGGCCGAAGCCGCCTTGCGCCAGCTCAAGGCCGAAGCGGCCCGCCGCGAGCTCGAAGCGTTGCTGTCGGGGGAGGCCGACGCCAACGATTCCTATCTCGAAGTCCATGCCGGCGCCGGCGGCACCGAAAGCCAGGACTGGGCCAGCATGCTGCTGCGCATGTATGTGCGCTGGGGCGAGCAGCACGGCTACAAGGTCGACTATATCGAAGAATCACAGGGCGAAGAGGCCGGCATCAAATCGGCCACCATCGAGATCAAGGGTCATAACGCCTACGGCTGGCTGAAAAGCGAGAACGGCGTGCATCGCCTGGTGCGCATTTCGCCGTTCGACGCCAATGCGCGCCGTCACACCTCTTTCGCCAGCGTCAATGTTTATCCGGTGGTCGACGATCGCATCAAGGTCGACATCAAGGAAGCCGACGTCCGGACCGATACCATGCGCTCCGGCGGCGCCGGCGGCCAGCACGTCAACAAGACCGAATCGGCGGTGCGGCTGACCCACATTCCAACCAATATCGCGGTGGTATGCCAAAGCGACCGGTCGCAGCACCGCAACCGCGCCCAGGCCTGGCAGATGCTGCGGGCCAAGCTCTACGAGCTTGAATTGAAGAAGCGCGAGGCGAAAGCCGCCGCCGACCAGGCCGCCAAGACCGACATCGGCTGGGGCCACCAGATCCGGTCTTACGTGCTGCAGCCCTATCAGATGGTGAAGGACCTGCGCACCGGCGTTTCCACCTCCGACACCGCCGCGGTGCTCGACGGCGATATCGACCAGTTCACCCAGGCCGCGCTGGCGCAAAAAGCCTTCGGCACCGCGCCGGCGGCGGTGGAGGATGTCGAGTAGGGCTATACGCTGTGCCGCTCAAGCCGCAGCCAATATTGCTCTTTTCACGGATTGTGGCAGGGCGACAGGTCGGAAGAACGCCTTCGGATAGAGGTAATCCTCGCCGGACTCGTCGATGACCCGCATGAAACCATAGTTTCTCCGCCGCAAGGTCGCGCAGCGCGATGTAGAGCTTTCGCTTCTCGAGGGACGCCGCATAGCCCTCGTTCGCCACGCACACGACCAATTGTTTCGATGGATGTTTCGACATGGTTCCAATAGTCAGAGCAGTTGCTTGATTTTGAATTCCTTACGGCCGATTCCAGTGGCTTCGTACCAGTGTAACTCGGCGAGATGAGTAGAGCCATCAGGCAAACGAACGCGCGCGATACCTTTGCGCTTGCGCCAGTGGCCGCGTCCATAAACTCTTCGCAGCCGAGCTATTTCGCGGATGCCCGAGCCCGCAGCGAACGTCTCGACTGCGGAAATTTCGCCGAGAATGTCAAATCCGCATGCGGATCGTCTCAAAGCGACGTGCCGCCAGCGAAGCCACTACCCGCCGAACAGCTTGGCGCCGGCGTCGAGGAATTTCTGCGGATTGACCGCTTCGCCGTTGACGCGCGTCTCGTAGTGCACGTGGGGCCCGGTCGAGCGTCCGGTCGAGCCGAGGCGGCCGATGACCTGGCCGATCCGGATCGACTGTCCGACCTTGACGTCGATCTCCGACAGATGGCCGTAGCGGGTGGCAAGGCCGTTGCCGTGATCGATCTCGACCATCTGGCCGTAGCCGCCGCTCCAGCCGGCCGAGCTCACCGTACCGGCGGCGGTGGCATGGATCGGCTCGCCGTAGGTGCCGCGGAAATCGATCCCGGTATGCATGGCCGGCACATGCAGGAACGGATCGACGCGCACGCCGAACGGCGAGGTTTCGTCGATCTCGCCGGTCACCGGCCGGCGAAGCGGCACCGAGATGAGCGAGGCGCTCAGCTTGTCCGCATAGGCGCGCTCGATGCTGATGCGGGTGAGGGCATGCTCGAAACTCTGGCCCGGCGCCGGCAATGTCACCGGCACGAATGGACCGCCGGTTGCCGGCGGCGCGGCGTCGAGCTTGAGACCGAGATCGGCGAGCACGCCGCGCATCCGGCGCGCCTGGCCCTGGTATTGCTGGTCCAGTTGCGCCAGCGCCGCGCTCTGGCGCCGATCGAGGCGATCGAGCGAGGCTTCGACGCGCGCCAGCTTGGCGCCGATGTCGGCGTCCTTGCGGCCGTTGCGGCCTGACGGCGCGCGATCAGGCTCGAGCATGGTGCCGCGGTCGAGCGACTTGGGATTCGCCGCGGTCGCCGGGTTGCCGACGGTCGGCTTGAGCGAGCTGGTCGTTGCAGGATCGAAGACGCCGTTCAAGGCGCTCGCGCGCGATTCCAGCGTCGCCTGACGGTGCAGCAGATCATCGAGCTTTTGCTCGAACTGCTCCTGGTCGAGAAGCTGGCGGCTGGTGGTGCGGTCGATCTGGGCGCGCAGTTCGGCAATGCGATCTTCGTAGCCGCTCTGCTGGTCGTTCTGGCGGGCGATCAGGTCTTTGAGGACGTCGTCGCTGAACGCAAAATACGTCGCCGTCGTGATCGTCCAGCCGGCCAGGATCACCACGGTGCCGACCACGATCCAGAACGCCACCGGTCCGAACCGGACTTGCCGTCCGGCGTGGGCGATGGTGTAGCCGCTGCTGTTTGACGGCTGGCTGGCGGTGCGCACGGACACGTCGGCGCTGCGCGCCGCCGGGCGCGGCTGTTGGTGTGCACGAGCCGCCCGTTGCAACTGCGACGCCGACCACTGCGACATATACGCTCCCACCCGATCGGCCATCGCGAGGCCTGCCCGACCGGGGCGGGAATGTGCGCTGCTTATGGTTAACAATCAGCAAATCGGCGCTTCGATTTTGCCGGCTTGGGTAAATGCTTCGGCAATGCTCCGGGAGGCAGTTCGCGCACCGCGCGTCGCGGACGCCGTTCACAGTTCGCGGGCGGCGGCGAGAACCTCGTCGGCATGGCCGGAGACCGATACCTTCGGCCACATCCGCACGATTCGCGCGTCGGCGCCGATCAGAAACGTGGTGCGCACGATGCCCATGAATTTCCGGCCGTACAGTGTTTTTTCCTGCCACACCCCATAGGCTTCGAGCATGCGGCGGGTCTCGTCGGAGGCGAGCGCGATCGACAGCGCGTACTTGGCTTTGAATTTGTCCTGGGCCGCCACCGCGTCGGCAGATACGCCGACGATCTGCGTGCCGGCTCGCTTGAAGGCGTCCGCCAGCCGGGAGAAATCAACCGCTTCCTTGGTGCAGCCCGGGGTGTCGGCCCGCGGATAGAAATAGAGCACAAGCTTTTGGCCGGCGAAGTCGGCGAGCGAAACCGTGCCGCCGCCGTCGCGCGGCAAGGCGAAAGGCGGAGCTTTGGCGCCGGGACCCAGAGTTTTCATTGCCGACGCCTTGGTTTTCCGCGATGACTCGGCTTGGCCGGATGATTTGGCGCGGGAACCGGCCGGCGATTTCGCGGAAGCCAAACGCTTGGTCAACTTCTTGGGCGCCATATGCCTTCCTTTCGACGCTTTCGGAGGAGCATCCTGTATTGCAGAATTCGCATGCGGGTGGGAGTGGTCGAAAACCTTTCGACCAGGGGTCTGAACTGGGGTCCCACTCGCGACGTCGTCCCTTCCATCCTGCCTGCCGGTGGGAAAAAATAGGAGGGGGCCGGTCCATCGGCACCACGGACGAGGGGACGCCCGAGGGGGTATGACCAGCCAGAGCAGGCATAGTCCGGCGCTTCCACATCGGGAGTCGGTCGCCCAGCCGCGCCGCCGGGTGAGCCCGGCTGCGTCGCGCCGCGGCGCAAGCTATGGCGACGGCCGCTACCTGGCGGCGTATCGCCGGCTGCTGGCACGCTACAATCGCCTCATCCGCGGCGTCGCGATCGGCGGCGGCGTCGTTGGCGGCGTCATTTTGCTGTCCTGCGTCGGCCTGTGGTGGCGGCTGGGCAGCGGACCCATTCAGCTTGACGTGGCGACGCCATGGCTCGCCTCCGCCATCGAGGAGAATTTCGGCAGCGAACATCGGGTTGAGGTCGGCGGGACGCAAATCGAGCGCACCGAGAACGGCGGCGCCGCCGTGCGCATCCGTGACATCGTCGTGCGCGATCCCGACGGCACCGTGGTGGCCAGCGCGCCCAAGGCCGAGGTCCGGGTCTCCGGCATGAGCCTGCTCAGCGGCCACATGCGCGCGGAGAGCCTCAATCTGGTCGGCGCCGAAATGGCCGTGCGCATCGAGCAGGATGGCGACGTCACCGTTTTCGCCGGCGCCAATAAGCACCCGATCGCCACGGCGGCGGCACCGGTTGCCGCCGCGGTCAAAGGTGCGCTGGCGGCGACGTCGCCGACCGGCGGCGTTGCGACACCGGCTCCCGCCGCGCCGGCGCGGCAGACCAGCGACATCTTCGCCGCGCTGTTGTCGTGGATCGACGGCATCGGCGAATCCGGTCTCGACGGCCATGAATTGCGCGAGCTCGGGCTCAAGGAAGGCAATCTCACCGTCGACGACACGCGCACCGGCAAACGCTGGTCGTTCCGCGACATCACGCTCAGCCTCGAGCGGCCGCGGGGCGGCGGCGTGGTGGTGACCCTCGGCTCGGACAATGCCGGGCGGCCCTGGGGATTGACCGCCGCGATCAAGCCGACCCGCGACGGCGCCCACAGCATCGAGATCGAGGGCCGGCACGTTTCTGCCAGCGACCTTCTGCTGGCGGCGCGGGTCGACGACAGCAGCCTGGAGACGAATTTGCCGCTGTCGGCAAGCGTGCGCGGCGAGATCGGCCCCGATGGTGTGCCGCAAAGCCTGACCGGTCGGATCGCGGCCGAATCCGGTTTCGTCGCTGATGGCGCCAACGAACGCATCGACATCGACCACGCCGACATCAACCTCGATTGGGATGCGGCCAATCACGTTTTATCGGCGCCGTTCCACATCATTTCCGGCGGCAACCGCGTCACCCTGATGGCGGAAGTCAAGGCGCCCGCGCCGGCCACGGGCGCCGCCTGGTTGTTCAAGATCGGCGGCGGTTCGGTCGTGCTCAACGCGACCAACACGCCGGGCAACGCGCTGGTGCTCGACCATGTCGCGCTCGGCGGCTCGTTCGATCCGGTCAAGCGGCGTTTTGTCGTCAATGACGGCGGCTATGTCGGCAACACCCAGATCGGCGTCGGCATGTCGGGCAATGCCGACTATTCCGGCAGTGAGCTTCACGTCGCCGCGGGCTTTGCCGCGACCCCCATGCCGGTCGATACCTTGAAGCGGCTCTGGCCGGTCTTTGTCTCGCCCAAGGTGCGCGACTGGTTCATCGACCACCTGTCGAGCGGCACCGTCGAGCGCATGACGGTCGCGGTGAATGCGCCGTTCAAGACGCTTCAGGAGGGCGGGCCGCCGGTACCGGATGGTGGACTGTCGGTCGATGCGCTGGCCACCAACTGCGTGCTGACGCCGGTGGAAGGCCTGCCGGCCTTGCACGACGCCGACCTCAACGTGCACATGGTCGGCCGCGACGCGATCGTCACGGTCAACAAGGCGACCGCCGATCTGCCGTCCGGCCGCAAGCTCGTCATGTCGGCGGGGCAGTTCGAAGTGCCCGATACGGCGCCGCACGCGCCGCCGGCGCGGGTGCGTTTCAAGCTCGACGGGCCGGTGCCGGCCGCCGCCGAACTGCTGACGATGGACCGGTTGCGCGACGCCTCGGCGGGCGTGCCGTTCGATCCGTCGACCACCCGCGGCACCATGACGGCGCAGGTCCAGCTCGGCATGCCGCTCAAACCCGACCTGCCGCCCGGATCGACCAGCTACGCGATCACCGTCGACGCCACGAACTTCGCCGCCGAGCACATGATCATGGCGCAGAAGGTGGAAGCGGCGGTGCTGCACGTCAGCGCCAACAACCAGGGCTTTGCGCTCAAGGGCGATGTCAAGATCGGCGGCACGCCGGCGAGCCTGGAATATCGCAAAGCCCGCGCCGACGGCGACGCCGAGGTCAGCATCACCGGCATGCTGGACGAGAACGCGCGGACCAATCTCGGCCTCGATCCGTCGAACGCCATCAGCGGCGCCGTTCCGATCCGGCTGTCCGGCCGCGTCACCACCGGGTCCGGCTCCGACCATGACGGCCGCTTCGCCGTCGAGGCGGATCTCACCCCGGCGCAGATCGAGGGCTTCCTGCCCGGATGGGCCAAGCCGGCCGGCAAGCCGGCGCGCGCGACGTTTACGCTGACGACCAAGCCGCAATCGATCCACATCGAGGATTCTGTTGATCGAAGGCGCCGCCGGCGGCGGCGTCAAAGGCTCGGTCGATCTGGACGGTTCGGGCGAACTGCAGTCGGCCAATTTTCCGTCCTACGGTTTCTCCGACGGCGACCGCACCAGCCTGAAAGTCGACCGCACGCCGGAGGGCGCGCTGCACGTGGTGATGCGCGGCGACGTCTACGACGGGCGCGGCTTCGTCAAGGCGGCGGCCGCCGGGCCGTCGGCGAGCGCGGCGGCCAAGCATCAGGCGCCCGACATGGATCTCGACATGAAGCTCGGCGCGGTGGTCGGCAACAACGGCGAAGCGCTGCGCGGTGTCGAGCTGAAAATGTCGCGCCGCGCCGGCGAGGTTCGCAGTTTCGGGCTGTCCGCCAAGATCGGCCGCGACGCCAAGCTGACCGGCGACCTGCGCGGCCGCGCCGACGGCACCCAGCAGATCGTCTTGTCGAGCGGCGACGGCGGCGCGCTGTTTCGCTTCGCCGATGTCTATTCGCGCATGACCGGCGGCCAGATGGTGATCGCGATGGACGCGCCGTCCGCCGCCAACCCGGTGCAGCAGGGCACCCTCACGGTCCACGATTTCACCGTGCATGACGAATTGCAATTGCAGAATGCCGTCTATGCGAACGGCGCGCCGGTCCAGAACAATGTGCTGTATTTCTCCAGCATGCGGGTCGGCTTCGACCGCTCGACCGGGCGCGTCGTGCTGCGCGACGGCGTGGTGCGCGGCCCGGTGCTCGGCGCCAGCATCGACGGCGTGATCGACTACACCCGCGACGAGATGCACCTGCGCGGCACGCTCATTCCGCTCTATGGGGCGAACAATCTGCTCGGCCAGCTGCCGATCATCGGGCTGTTCCTCGGCGGCGAGAAGGAAGGCCTGATCGGCATCACCTACGAAGTTGTCGGCCGGCCGGGCACGCCGGTGCTGCACGTCAATCCGTTTTCGCCGCTGGCGCCCGGAATTCTGCGCAAGGTGTTCGAATACCCGGCGAACGAGCGCCCCTTCGACCACGACAGCAGCACCGGCGCGCAATAACCGTCATACCGGCTTGAGCAGGACGTGCCGCTTGCGCCCGAGCGAGAGCTTTATGACGCCGTCGATGAGGTGCTCCGGAGCGAGCAACCGTGTTTCATCGTGTTCGACTTCATCGTTGATCCGAAGACCGCCGCCGCGAATCGATCGACGCGCTTCGCCGTTCGAAGCGACCAGTCCGGCCCGAACCGCGGCGTCGACTATCCGCATTGAGGATGAAAGTCGGCAACCTCCACAGTTGGCAGCGTTGCGGATAGTGCGCCTTCCTCGAAGGTGGTGCGCGCGGTCTCGGCGGCTTGCTCGGCCGCCTTCTCGCCGTGCACCATCGCGGTCGCGGCGGTGGCGAGGACTTTCTTGGCTTCGTTGATCTCGGCGCCCTCGAGCGCGGCCAGCCGGTCGATCTCGGGGAGCGGCAGCACCGTGAACCATTTGAGGAACCGCCCGACGTCGGCATCCTCGGTGTTGCGCCAGTACTGCCAATACGCGTACGGGCTGACCTGATCGGCATTGAGCCACACCGCGCCGGCGGCGGTCTTGCCCATCTTGGCGCCCGACGAGGTGGTGATCAGCGGCGCGGTCAGCGCAAACAGCTGTGCGTTGTGCAGCCGGCGGCCGAGATCGATGCCGTTGACGATGTTGCCCCACTGGTCGGAGCCGCCCATCTGCAGCACGCAGCCGTAACGCCGGTATAGTTCGGCGAAATCGTAGGCCTGCAGGATCATGTAGTTGAATTCGAGGAACGACAGTTCCTGCTGGCGGTCGAGCCGAAGCTTGACGGAATCGAACGCCAGCATCCGGTTGATCGAGAAATGGCGGCCGACGTCGCGCAGGAAATCGATGTAGTTGAGCGAATTCAGCCAGTCGGCATTGTTGGCCATGACGGCATTGCCGCCGGCGTCCTCGAATTTGAGGAATTTGGCGAAAACGGCGCGAATGCCGTCGAGGTTCTGGTTGATGGTATCGTCGGTCAGTAGCCGGCGGCTTTCATCCTTGCCGGAAGGATCGCCGACCCGGGTGGTGCCGCCGCCCATCAGCGGGATCGGCCGATGACCGGTCTGCTGCAGCCAGTACAGCATCATGATCGGCAACAGCGAGCCGACATGAAGCGACGGCGCCGTGCAGTCGAAGCCGATATAGGCGGTCATGCATTGTGACCGCGCCAGCGCATCCAGATGCTCCGGCTCCGAGATCTGGTGGATGAACCCGCGGGCCGCCAAAACGTTGAGGAAATCGGACTTGTAAGTGCTCATCGCGGTCTTTGCATGACTGCCGGCGTAGACGGCTTGGCTTCGCTGCTTGCGCTCACTGCTGGCGTTACTTGGGGATCGTGGCCGCGGCTCGCCACGGCGGCGCCGCTGGTGTAACAGGTCCCGCGGGTGATTGAAAATGATCGACGACGCTGCCACCGAGCAACTGACCTTGGATCTGCCGCGGCAATCGTCCTCGGTCGTGGCTATCGGGCTGATGAGCGGGACTTCGCAGGACGGCGTCGACGTCGCCATGCTCGACAGCGACGGCGAGGCCATCGCGCGATTCGGCGCCACCACGTGCCGGCCCTACAGCAAGGCCGAGCGCACGCTGCTGCGGCGCGCCACCGCGGCGGCGGCGAACTTGACCGACCGCAACGCCCGGCCGGGCCTGGTCGCCGAGGCCGAAACGCTGGTGACCAACGCCCACGCTGAAGCGGTCGAGGCGTTCCTTGCCGCCAACGGCATCACCGCCGCCGACGTGGCGCTGGTCGGCTTCCACGGCCAGACCCTGCTGCACCGGCCGGAGCGGGCGCTGACCATTCAGATCGGCGATGGGCCGGCGCTGGCGGCGCGGCTTGGCATCGCCGTGGTGTACGATTTCCGCGCCGCCGATGTCGCCGCCGGCGGGCAGGGGGCGCCGCTGGCGCCGGTCTATCACCGCGCGCTGGTGCGGCGCCTGGGGCGCCAGCCGCCGATTGCGGTGCTCAATATCGGCGGCGTCGCCAACGTGACCTTCATCGACGGCGAGCATCTGGTCGCCTGCGACACCGGACCGGGCAATGCCCTGCTCGACGATTTCCTGCGCGTGCGCATCGGCAAGCCGCTCGACACCGACGGCCGGATCGCTGCCGCCGGCACCGTGCAGGAGGACACCATCGGGCGTTTGCTGGACCATCCGTTCTTCGCCGCGGCCCCGCCGAAGTCGCTCGACCGCAACGATTTTCGCGGGTGGGTAGGCGACGTGCTCGACGGCATCGGTGTCGAAGCCGGCGCGGCGACGCTGACCGCGCTGACCGCGGCCAGCGTGGCGCGTATCGTGCCGCATCTGCCGCGGCCGCCGGCCAGCTGGATCGTCTCGGGCGGTGGCGCGCGCAATCCGACCCTGATGCGCATGCTGGCGGAGCGCTTGGCGCCGGCGCTGGTCGACACCGCGCATGACGCCGGCTGGTCGATCGATTCGCTCGAAGCGCAGGCCTTTGCCTACATGGCGGTGCGCAGCGTCCGCGGCCTGCCGATCACCTTTCCCGGCACCACCGGCGCGCCGCGCCCGCTCACCGGCGGAATCTTGGCGAGGCCGTGACATCGTCGCTGCTGGCGACACCGCGATCACCGACATCGACCCGTCACGCCGAACCACGTATGCTGCGCCGGAACAGGGGAGTAGGTCGCAATGTCCAGTGAAAGCCTTCTGGTCATCCTGGTGGTCGGCGTCGTCGCGGGCTGGCTGGCCGGCCACATCGTGCGCGGCACCGGCTTCGGCCTGATCGCCGACTTGTGCATCGGCATCGTCGGCGCCTTGATCGGCGATTGGCTGCTGCCGCGATTGGGCATCCACCTCGGTAACGGCATCGTCTCCGCCATCATCGGCGCCACCATCGGCGCCGTTCTGCTCCTCATCGTGCTGCGGCTGGTCTACCGACGCGGACGTTGGTGAAGGCGCTGCCCAGTCCACCTGTCGCTCCGGCTGGGAAAAGCCGGCGGACCCTCTGTCATGCCTGGAACTCAACACCGACGCCGCGCTTTCTTCCGGCGGGCGCGAGATATCGGTGCATGGTGTGAACCATGGACGACATGTTCTGCGCATCCTGTGCCAGCGTTGAACCGTAGCGGGCGGGGCAGCGGCTCGACCGGACCGTTCCATTGGCGGACGCTCTGCGCCACGAAATCGAGTTTGTGAGGACCCGGGAGCGCGTGCCGATATGGGACGCGCCTGTCCTTCGCCTAATTGGCGTTGGTGTTCTGCACTGCCCACGTCGTTCCGACATTGCCGACGCCGACCGACGACGACACTGTCGCACCGTTCATCAGCCACATCGCGAGGTCGCCGGTACTGTCGAGCAACAGAATGTCGCTCATGCCGTCGCCATTATAGTCGCCGACTTGCGCCACGCTCCAGTTGCTCGGCAGCGTGCCGACGCTCGCCCGCCGACGTCACCGCCGCGCCGTTGGTGAACCAGATCGACAATGCGCCACTGTTGGTGTCGCGCCACAGGATGTCGACCTTGCCGTCGCCGTTGAAGTCGCCGGCGCCTTGCACCACGAAATTGCTGGTGACGGTGCCGAGCCCGCTCGAACTCGTCACCTGGCCGTTCGCCACGCCCCACAGCGCGATGTCGCCGGCGGTGTCGCGCCACAGAATGCCGCCGTAGCCGTCGCCGAGGATCGCCCAGCTGCTGGGAAGCGCGCCGAAAACGGCCGTCGAGGCCACGGTTGCGCCATTCATGAACCAGACCGCCACGGTGCCGGTGTTGCTGTCGCGCCAGAGCAGGTCGCCCTTGCCGTCGCCGTTGAGATCACCGGTGCCGTGGAGCGTCCAGTTGCTGGACAAATTGCCGACCGCGGCGGCCGAGCCGACCGTGGCGCCGTTCATGAACCACATCGAGACGTTGCCGCTGGTGTCGCGCCACAGCACGTCGGCCTTGCCGTCACCGTCGAAGTCATGCTGGCCGATGACCGAGAAACTTGACGGCACGGTGCCGAGAACCGCCGCCTGCGAGACGGCGCCGCCGTTCATCAGCCACGCCGCCAGGGTGCCGCCGGAATTCCGCAAGAAAATGTCGCTCTGTTGATCGCCGTTGAAGTCGTGGGTGGCGGTCAGAAAGATCGAAGCCTGAAGCCGCCCGATCTTGTTGCCGGAACTCTCGACGAACCACGACGCGCCGTCCGGGCCCGCCGTGATGCCTTGCAAACCGGCGTTGTTGGTAGGCACGGTGTATTCGGTAACAGTCCCGCCGGTCGTGATCCGCCCGAGCCCGACGCGCCTCATCGGTGAACCACAGCGCTCCGTTGGGGCCCGCAGTGATGATCAATGGGGTGGCGCTGCCGGTGGGAACAGCCGTACCCACCCCGCCGGTTGTGATCCGCCCGAGGCTGCCGCCGGCGACCCACAGTGCGCCATCGGGCCCCGCAGCGATAGTATATGGGTCGCCGACGGGAGCGGCGTATTCGGTAATCACGCCGCCGGTCGTGATTCGCCCAATTTTGTTAGCGAAGGTTTCGGTGAACCATAGCGCCCCATCGGGGCCAGCGGCGATGTCTTGCACGCCGGGATCGCTGGTAGGAACGGTGTATTCGGTCATCGCACCGCCGGTCGTGACCCGCCCGATCTTGTTGACCTCGGTGAACCACACCGCGCCGTCCGGTCCAGCCACGATGCCTTGGCATGTGCAATCGGCCGTGGGGACCGTGAATTCGGTAATGCTGCCCGTGGTCGTGATCCGCCCGATCTTGTTGCCGCTCGCTTCGGTGAACCACACCGCGCCGTCCGGGCCCGCCGTGATGTCCCAGAGGTTGGCGCTGCTGGTAAGAACGGTGTATTCGGTCATCACACCGCCGGTCGTGATCCGCCCGATCTTGTTGGCGCTATTCTCGGTGAACCACAACGCGCCGTCCGGGCCCGCCGTGATGCCCTCCGGATGGGCGTTGCTCGTCGTCACCGGATATTCGGTGATGAGCGACACGTTGATGGACGCCGTCGCCGAGTTGCCGGCGCCGGTGCCGGCAGCCGTGACGCTGCTGGTGGTATTGACCTTGGTGCCGGTGGTGGTTGCGGTGACGTTGACCTGGAAGTTGCAGGCACCGAACGGCACAATCGTGCCGCCCGACAGGCTGACGCTGGTACCGCCGGCAGGCGCCGTAATCGTGCCGCTGCCGCACGATCCGGAGAGGCCGTTGGGCGTGGAAACGACGAGACCGCTCGGCATTGTGTCGGTGAAGCCGATGCCGCTCAGGCTCAAGGAGTTGGGATTGAAGACCGTAAAGGTGAGCCCGGTGCTGCTGTCGACCGCTATGGCGGACGCAGCAAAGCTTTTGCTGAGGGTAGGCGGGCTAGACTGCGCCAAGGCCGCTCCCGCTCCGCCGCAGATCAGCCCGGCTGCGATCACGGCCGGCATTGCCAGGCGGACGCAGGCCCGAGCGGCCGGCACTGGGCGCGCAATGTTTGCGCGAGTTCGCCTCCGGCATGCCGCGTTTAAGCCGTTCATGATAGCCCCCGCCAAAACGCACCGTCCTGGCCGCTTCGGCTGAGACAGCGCGCGGATATATCTTATGGTTGAACTTGCGCGGTAAAACAAAGCTGCCGGCAAACTTGACCGGTCTCGGACACGTCGTGCCGGCGGCTCGATGCCAAAGATTACACGGCCGACGGGATTTGAAAAGAACGATCTACCGAGCTACGACGACCATCTCAGCAGCATCGAGACCGCGCCGCGAGACGACACCGACAGCCGCAAGGCGGCGTGATTTCCAAGGCCGCGCAATTCAAGGCTGCGCAACTCAAAGGCCGCGTCAGCCCGAAAGGCAAACGTAGAGCCGCCAGCGCGGCGGCCTCTACTTCGCCGCCGCTTCCTTGAGCGGGTCCTTGACCGCCGGGAAGGTCTGGAATTCGACCGCCCACGGCTCGCCGTCCTTCTTCTCGACTTTGCGGATGTAGACGTTCTGCACGATGTCGCGGGTGCGCGGATCGATCGCGATCGGGCCGCGCGGGCTTTCCCAGCTCATGCCCTTCATGGCCTCGATCACCGCGTCGGCATCGGTATTGCCGTTGGTCTTTTTCAACGCCTCGTAGATCAGATGCATGCCGTCGTAGCCGCCGACCGAGATGAAATTCGGCCGGTGATTGTTGGCCTTCTGGTAGGCCGCGACGTATTGCTTGTTGAGCTCGGACGGATGCGCCGCCGAATAGATGCCGGCGGTGACGACGCCGAGGAGCGTGTCGCCGGTGGTCGGCAGGTCGTCGTCGTCGACGATGTCGCCGGGACCGACCAGCTTGATGCCGGACTTATCGAGGCCGCGCTCGGCGAACTGCCGCGCGAAGGTGCCGGCCTGTCCGGCCGGGACGAACACGAACAGCGTGTCGGGGTGGAGGTCGCTGGCGCGTTGCAGGAACGGCGCAAAATCCGGATTGGCGAGCGGCACCTTCAAGGTTTCGAGCACCTGGCCGCCGTCCTTGGTGAAGTTCGACTCGAACACCTTGCCGGCTTCGGCGCCCGGCGCCCAGTCGGACAGGATCGAGACCGCTTTCTTGCTGCCGTTCTGGACCGCCCAGTCGGCGATGATGCCGGACTGCTGGCCGAGCGTGAAGCTCGTCCGCGCGTAATACGGCGAGCGCTCGGTGACGACCGAGGTGCCGGACACCATCACCACCGTCACGACCTTGCCCTGGGTGGCGATCGGCGCCATCGCCATCGCGCTCGGCGTCAGGCCGGCGCCGAGGAAGTTCACATGATCGTTGACGATCAGCTCCTGGGTGATCCGCTTGGCATTGTCGGGGACGCTGGCGTCGTCGCGGATGATCAGCTCGATCTTCTTGCCGGCGACGGTGTCGCCGTGCTGGGCCATGTAGAGCTTGGTGCCGGCCGCGATCTCGCGCCCGACGGGGCCTGACGTCCCGGTCATCGGGATGACGACGCCGATCTTGATGCTGTCCTGGGCGGCGGCGCTGCCGGCGCCGAGCGCGGCGGCTGCGGCAAGTGTTGCGGCGACTATAAATCTGCGGCTCATGGCATTTCCCCTGATCGGTTCGGCTTTGATTGTTGCTGACGCGCAATCGCTTCGGATTGAATCGATCGGCGCTCTAGAATTTCGCTCGAGCATGATCGTCTCGTGTCACGCTTTAGTTTGCCGCGGCCTGGTGCAGCGGATCCTTGACCGCCGGAAAGGTCTCGAACTCGATGTTCCAGGGCTCGCCGTCCTTCTTCTCGACCTTGCGGATGTAGACGTTCTGGACGATGTCGCGGGTCTGCGGATCGATCGAGATCGGGCCGCGCGGGCTTTCCCAGCTCATGCCCTTCATGGCCGCCATCAGCGCGTCCGGATCGGTCTTGCCGCCGGTCTTTTCCAGCGCCGCATAGATCAGGTGCATGCCGTCATAGCCGCCGACCGAGATGAAGTTGGCCCGGCGTCCGGTGGCCTTGCCGTAGGCCGCGACATAGTCCTTGTTGACCGCGGATGGATGCGCCGCCGAGTAGAAGCCGGCGGTGACGACGCCGAGCATGGCGTCGCCGGTGGTCGGCAGGTCGTTGTCGTCGACCACGTCGCCCGGGCCGATGATCTTGATGCCCGACTTGTCGAGGCCGCGCTCGGCGAACTGCCGGGCGAACGTGCCGGCCTGGCCGGCCGGCACGAACACGAACAGCGTATCCGGCTGAAGGTCGCGGGCCCGCTGCAGGAACGGCGAGAAGTCGGGATTGGCGAGCGGCACCTTGAGCGTATCGAGGATTTGGCCGCCGCCCTGGGTGAAATGCTGGGCGAAGACGTTGCCGGCTTCCGCGCCCGGCGCCCAGTCGGACAACACCGACACGGCTTTCTTGCTGCCGGTCTTGAGCGTCCAGTCGGCGATGATGCCGGACTGCTGGCCGAGCGTGAAGCTCGTGCGCACGTAATACGGCGACCTCTCGGTGGTGATCGAGGCGCCGGAGATCATCACCACCGTCGGCACTTTGCCTTCGGTGGCGATCGGCGCCATCGACAGTGCGCTCGGCGTCGTGCCGGCGCCGAGGAAGGCGACATGATCGTTGACGACAAACTCCTGCGCCAGCCGCTTGCCCATGTCGGGCACGCTGCCGTCGTCGCGCACGATCAGTTCGATCTTCTTGCCGGCGACGGTGTCGCCGTGCTGCGCCATGTAGAGCTTGGCGCCCGCGACCGCCTCCTGGCCGGCCGGCCCGACCACGCCGGTCATCGGCATGACGAGGCCGATCTTGACGCTGTCCTGCGCGGCGGCGCCGCCGGCGGCCAGCGCCGCGAGCGCCGCGGTCAAAATGGCGACCGCGAAATGATGACGAGCCATGCGCGTTTGCCCTTGCGTTTCCACGGATGTTCGTTCTTTGCCGGGCATTGAACGACCCGGGGCAGGGGATTGCAAGCGGCGCTACGCCGCGGTGTTGCTGCGGCCGCTCTTGCCGAGCCGCTTGTCGAGATACTGGCCGATCGCCGTCATCAGCGGCTCGACCTTGCCGTCGAAAAAGTGGTTGGCGCCGGGAACGACCTTCTGCTCGATGACGATGCCTTTTTGCGTCTTGAGCTTCTCGACCAGCGTGTTGACGTCGCGGTGCGGCACCACCGCGTCCTTGTCGCCGTGGATGATCAGGCCGGAGGACGGGCAGGGCGCCAAAAACGAGAAGTCATAGAGGTTCGCCGGCGGCGCGATGGAGATGAAACCCTCGATTTCCGGCCGCCGCATCAACAGCTGCATGCCGATCCAGGCGCCGAACGAGAAGCCGGCGATCCAGCAGCTGCGCGCCTCGGTGTTGACCGATTGCGCCCAGTCGAGCGCTGCGGCGGCGTCGGACAACTCGCCGATGCCGTGATCGAAGCCGCCCTGGCTGCGGCCGACGCCGCGGAAGTTGAACCGCAGCACGGAAAAGTTGCGGTGCACGAAGGCATAATAGAGCTGATAGACGATCTGGTGGTTCATCGTGCCGCCGAACTGCGGATGGGGATGCAGCACGATGCCGATCGGCGCGTTCTTTTGCCGCGCCGGGTGGTAGCGGCCTTCGATGCGGCCTCCAGGTCCCGTGAAGATGACCTCGGGCATAGGTTCAAAACCTCGATTAAGGGTGAGCGGCTGATGCGCTTGACGCCGCCGCCGAGCGCACGTAAGCCTTTAAAACTACGTCATATTTTTGAACTGGCGAGGTGCATGCGGCGGCAAAGCCGGTTCGGCCGCGACTTTTAGCACAGGCCGGGGGACAAAAAGCAAGCGTCACGAACGATCCGGACGCCGAAAATTGGGCGCCAAAGGCTGGCGCCGGAAACTGGCGCCGAAGAACATGGCCGAGCGCAGCTATTTCGATTGGAACGCCACGACGCCGCTGCGGCCGCAAGCCGCCGCCGCCCTGCAAGCCGCGCTCGCGGTCTCCGGCAATCCGTCCTCGGTCCACGCCGAGGGCCGCGCCGCGCGGGCGCTGGTCGAGCACGCCCGCGAGGCGGTGGCAGCGCTGGTCGGCGCCCGCCCGGGCGACGTGTTCTTCACCGCGAGCGGCACCGAAGCCAACATGCTGGCGCTGACGCCGGCGCTGGAGACGGCAACCGAAAGGCGGCCGCGCGATCGGCTGTTCATCTCGGCGATCGAGCATTCGTCGGTGCGCAGCGGCGGCCGGTTTGCGAGCGATGCCACCGCCGACCTCGCCGTGGACGCGGACGGCCGGGTCGATCTCGCGGCGCTGGGCGAGGCGATGCGCGGCGCGGCGCGGCCACTGGTCTCGATCATGCTGGCCAACAACGAGACCGGCGTGGTGCAGCCGGTCGCCGAAGCCGCCGCCATCGTGCATGCGGGCGGCGGTTTGCTCCATGTCGACGCCGTGCAGGCGGCCGGCCGGGTGCCGTGCGATATCGGTGTGCTGGGGGCCGACTTGATGACGCTCTCGGCCCACAAGATCGGCGGCGCCAAGGGCGCCGGCGCCCTGGTGCGGCGCAGCGAGGATATTCACATCGCCGACCCGCTGATCCGCGGCGGCGGGCAGGAGCGCGGCATGCGGGCCGGCACCGAAAATGTCGCCGGCATTGCCGCCTTTGGCGCTGCCGCAACCGCGGCGCAGCGCGCGGTCGCCGACGAGGCGCCGCGGCTGCGGGCCTTGCGGGACGCGCTGGAGGCGGGCTTGCGCGCGATCTCGCCGGAAGCGGCGATTTTCGGCGCCGCGGCGGAGCGCCTGCCGAACACGACGCTGTTCGGCGTTGCGGGGCTGAAGGCCGAGACCGCCGTGATCGCGTTCGATCTCGAAGGCGTCGCGGTGTCGTCCGGCGCGGCCTGTTCGTCCGGAAAAGTGCAGCCTTCCCATGTGCTTGCCGCCATGGGCCTGGCGCCCGCGCTGACCCGCGGCGCGGTGCGCGTCAGCCTGGGCTGGACCACCACATCAGCCGACGTCGAACATTTCCTCGCCGCTTGGAGAAAGCTCGCAACTGCACTATCTAAGGGGCCAGGGATCGCGGCCTAAATGGCTGCGTGAGCAATCGATCTGACAGCCGTCTGACAGCCGTTTGAATGGTTCAAATGGCCTTATGGGGTGACCCGAAGCCAGGATACTGACCAGGACACTGACCATAACCGACTAAAATCCAACCCGCGGTCCTTGAAACCGTGAGCGGAGGGACGAATGCCGGCCGTGCAAGAGACCGTCGATCAGGTCCGGCGGATCGACGTCGATCAATACAAGTATGGCTTCGAGACGCTGATCGAATCCGACAAGGCTCCCAAGGGCCTCTCGGAGGATACGGTTCGCTTCATCTCGGCCAAGAAGGCCGAGCCGGAGTGGATGCTGGCGTGGCGGCTTGACGCCTACAAGCGCTGGCTCACCATGCGCGAGCCGAGGTGGGCCAAGGTCGAATACGGCCCGATCGACTATCAGGACCTCTATTACTATTCGGCGCCGAAGCAGACGGCGGGGCCGAAGTCGCTCGACGAGATCGATCCGGAGATTCTGCGCACCTACGAGAAGCTCGGCATCCCGTTGCGCGAGCGCGAAGCGCTGCTGGGTATCGTGAAGGCCGACGGCAAAGCCGGCGACACCGATGCCGACGGCGAGCCCAACGGCGGCCGCAGCCGCGTCGCCGTCGACGCGGTGTTCGATTCCGTTTCGGTCGCCACCACCTTCAAGGCCGAGCTCGCCAAGGTCGGCGTGCTGTTCATGCCGATCTCGGAAGCCATCCATGAGCATCCCGACCTGGTGAAGAAATATCTCGGCTCGGTGGTGCCGATCAGCGACAATTTCTTCGCCACGCTCAATTCCGCGGTGTTTTCCGACGGCTCGTTCGTCTACGTGCCGCCCGGCGTGCGCTGTCCGATGGAGCTGTCGACCTATTTCCGCATCAACGAGCGCAATACCGGCCAGTTCGAGCGCACCCTGATCATCGCCGACAAGGGCTCGTATGTCAGCTATCTCGAGGGCTGCACCGCGCCGATGCGCGACGAGAACCAGCTGCACGCCGCGGTGGTCGAGCTGGTCGCGCTCGACGACGCCGAGATCAAGTATTCGACCATCCAGAACTGGTATCCGGGCGACGCCGCCGGGCGCGGCGGCATCTACAATTTCGTCACCAAGCGCGGCGATTGCCGCGGCAAGAACGCCAAGATCTCGTGGACGCAGGTCGAGACCGGCTCCGCCATCACCTGGAAATATCCGAGCTGCATCCTGCGCGGCGACAATTCGCGCGGCGAGTTCTACTCGATCGCCATCTCCAACGGCTACCAGCAGGTCGATTCCGGCACCAAGATGCTGCATCTCGGCAAGAACACCACGAGCCGCATCATCTCCAAGGGCATCGCCGCCGGCCGCTCGAACAACACCTATCGGGGGCTCGTGACCGCGCATCGCCGCGCCTCGGGCGCGCGCAACTTCACCAATTGCGATTCGCTGCTCATCGGCGACAAGTGCGGCGCCCACACCGTGCCTTATATCGAGGCGAAGAATTCCTCGACCGTGTTCGAGCACGAGGCCACCACCTCGAAGATCTCCGAGGACATTTTGTTCTATTGCCGGCAGCGCGGCTTGTCGGCGGAGGAGGCGACGGCGCTGGTCGTCAACGGCTTCGTCAAGGACGTGCTGCAGCAGCTGCCGATGGAATTCGCCGTCGAGGCGCAGAAGCTGATCTCGGTCTCGCTCGAAGGCAGCGTCGGATAATTCGGGTGCCAGCGATGACGACGTACTGGTTTAGGCCCAAACGATACGGCTACGGCGCCACGCCGTCGACGTGGCAAGGCTGGGCGTTCATTGCCGCGGTGGTGATCGTCATGGTGATGGCGTCGTGGCTTCTGAACGTTTTCGGCCACGGCAATCCGTGGAGCTGGCTGGCGGTCGCCGCCATCGACGTGGCGGCGCTCGTGGTGTTGTGGATCGTGTGCCGCCGCAAGACCGACGGCGAATGGCGCTGGCGCTGGGGCGACTGACCGCGAGAGGTCATTGGCGCAAACTGGGGCGACCGCAATGGCACATTGGCTCAGCGTGCCGGAATTGGAAGCAATGTTGCAGGACATGAACGCGCGGTCGGCCGATCTCGAAGTGTTATGCGCGGCGGTCGACGCCATCGTCGCCGGGCTCGATCGGCCGGTCAAAAAGGTCAGAAGCGGTCGGATGGTGACTTTCGAAGCGCCGGGCCTGGCGTTTTACAATGTCAGCGTGCGGCAGGACGGCTACCGCGTGCTCTATCAGCATGAGGCCGCGCAGCTCGATCTGACATATGGCTATACCGACGACCTGGCGTGGCGGATCTGCGGCTACCCGTGCTCGCCGGCGCAAATGCGGCAGGCGCGCCAGCAGGCCGAGCGCGAAGGCATCGCCGGCAAGAAACTGCCGCCGCGATTCTTCCGTCCGCGCCGCAGGCAGGAGCAAGGCTAGAACGACGCGTCACGGCATGCCGATGGTCGCGTATCAGGAAGTAGAAAATGGCACTTTTGGACATTGAAAATCTGCACGTCGAGATCGACGGCAAGCCCATTCTGCGGGGCCTCGACCTCACCGTGAACGCCGGCGAGGTGCATGCCATCATGGGGCCGAACGGCTCGGGAAAATCGACGCTGGCCTATGTGCTCGCCGGGCGGGCCGACTACACGCCGACGGCAGGTTCGGTTCGCTTCGACGGCAAGAACCTGTTCGACATGGCGCCCGACGAGCGCGCCGCCGCGGGCCTGTTCCTGGCGTTCCAATATCCGCTGGAAATTCCCGGCGTCGCGACCATCCAGTTCCTGCGTACCGCGCTCAACGCGCAGCGCAAGAAGCGCGGCGAGGCCGAGCTCACCGTGCCGGAGTTTCAGAAGCGGCTGACCACGGCGGCAAAGGAGCTCGCCATCGACCGCGAGATGCTGCGCCGCGCGGTCAATGTCGGCTTCTCCGGCGGCGAAAAGAAACGCAACGAGATTCTGCAGATGGCACTGCTCGAGCCGCGGCTCGGGGTGCTCGACGAGACCGATTCCGGCCTCGACATCGACGCGCTGCGGATCGTCTCGGACGGCGTCAACCGGCTGCGTTCGCCCGCGCGCGCCTTCGTCGTCATCACCCACTACCAGCGGCTCCTCGACTACATCGTGCCCGACGTCGTGCACGTGCTGTCGCGCGGCCGCATCGTCAAGACCGGCGGCAAGGATTTGGCGCTTGAGCTCGAGGCGCGCGGCTACGCCGAATATCAGGAGGAGGCCGCGGCCTGAGCCGTGCCGTCAGGTGCAGCCATGGCAGAACCGGACAATATCGTGATCCAGCATTTGCGGGCGATTCGAGAACAGCTCGATACTTTGAACGAGCGTGTTCTGGAACTGATGCAGCGTGTCGGAAATCTGGAAGTGCAAATAGCCAATCAGTCGGTGCGAATAGACAGGATCGACGCGCGTCTCGATCGGGTCGAGCGTCGCCTTGGACTCATTGAGGTGTGACAGATGAAAGCCAGTGTTGGTATAGACCATGGCTGAGTTGAAGGTCATCAAGACGGCGGCGGAGACCGCGCTGGCGGAAACCTATTCGCGGGCGCGTCAGCGGCTGCCCGGCGATGACGCCATCGCCGCGCAGCGCGCGGCCGCATTCGACCTGTTCGCCAGGGAAGGCCTGCCGCACCGCCGCGTCGAGGACTGGAAATACACCGATCTGCGGGTGCTGATGCGCGACGCCAAGCCGTTGGCACCGCCGCCCGACGCCACCGCCAAGGCGCGGGCCAGATCGGCCGGCGCTCTGCTCGGCGATGTCGAGTGCCGGCGGCTGACATTTGTCGACGGCGCGTTCGTCGCCGAACTGTCCGATATCGGCGGCTTGGAGCCCGGGCTGACGGTGAGGTCGCTGGCCGATGCGCTCACCGGCGGCGACGCCATGGTGATGGCGCATCTCGGCAAGCTCGCCCCGGCGGGCGACGTCGCCGTCGCGCTCAATACCGCGCTGATGGGCGACGGCGCGGTGATCCGCATCGCCGCCGGCGCCACCATTGAGCGGCCGCTGCATCTGTGTTTCGTCGCCTCGGAAAAAGCCGCCGCGAGCTTCGTGCGCTCGCTGGTCGTGGTCGAGGACGGCGCGCGGGCGATGCTGATCGAGAGCCACGAAGGGCCGGCCGGCAGCGATTATCAGGTCAACGCGGCGCTTGAGCTGTTCGTCCGCGACCGCGCTCATGTCGACCATGTCAAGATCATCGGCGAGGGCGCCGACGCGCTGCACGTTTCGACGCTTGCCGCGGCGATCGGCGGCAAGGCGCGGTTCAACGCCTTCACCTTCACCATCGGCGGCGCGGTGGTGCGCAATCAGCTGTTCCTCAAGTTCGACGGCGAGGACACCGTGGCGGGCATCCGCGGCGCGACGCTGATCAAGGGCCGGCAGCACGCCGATACCACGCTCGTCGCCAACCACATCGCGCGGGGCTGCCAGAGCCGGGAGTTGTTCAAGGCGGTGCTCGACGACGAGGCCCACAGCGTATTCCAGGGCCGCATCATCGTGCGCCCCGGCGCGCAGAAGACCGACGCCAGGATGATGACGAAGGCGCTGATGCTGTCGGAGCGCGCCGAGGCCGACAACAAGCCGGAGCTCGAGATTTTCGCCGACGACGTGCAATGCGGCCACGGCGCCACGGCCGGCGCGCTCGATGACGAACTGAAGTTCTATCTCATGGCCCGCGGCATCCCGGCGGCGGAGGCCGAAGCGCTGCTGATCCAGGCCTTTGTCGGCGAAGCGATCGAAGGCATCGAGCATGCCGGCCTGCGCGAGGCGCTGATGGATAGCGTGGTCGCCTGGCTCCGGACGCGGGCGCGCCATGAATGAAATAGCCATGAATCAAACAGCGGCCCAGAAGCCGGCGGCCAACGGCGCCTACGACGTGGAGCGCACCCGCGCCGATTTCCCGATCCTCGCCACCAAGGTCTACGGCAAGCCGCTCGTCTATCTCGACAATGCGGCGTCGGCGCAGAAGCCGTCCGCGGTGCTCGACCGCCTGTACCAGGCCTATACGACGCAATACGCCAACGTGCATCGCGGCTTGCATTATCTCGCCAACGAGGCGACCGAAGCCTACGAGGGCGCGCGCGAGAAGGTCGCCGCGTTCCTCAACGCCAAGCGCAAGGAAGAGATCATCTTCACGCGCAACGCCACCGAGGCGATCAACCTCGTCGCCTATACGTTCGGCCGCGAGCGCATCAAGCCCGGCGACGAGATCGTGCTCTCGATCATGGAGCACCATTCCAACATCGTGCCGTGGCATTTCCTGCGCGAGCGCCAGGGCGCGGTGATCAAGTGGGCGCCGGTCGACGACGAGGGCAACTTCCTCATCGACGAATTCGAGAAGCTGTTGACGCCGCGGACCAAAATGGTGGCGATCACCCACATGTCCAACATGCTGGGCACCCTGGTTCCGGCCAAGGAGGTGACGCGGATCGCGCACCAGCGCGGCATCCCGGTGCTGTTCGACGGCGCCCAGGCGGCGGTGCATCTCGACGTCGACGTCCAGGACATCGACTGCGATTTCTATGCCTTCACCGGTCACAAGCTGTACGGCCCGACCGGCATCGGCGTGTTGTACGGCAAATACCGGCACCTCGACGCCATGCCGCCGTTCAACGGCGGCGGCGAGATGATCCGCGAGGTGTTCGAGGATCGCATCACCTACGGCGAGCCGCCGCACAAATTCGAGGCCGGCACGCCGGCGATCGTGCAGGCGATCGGGCTCGGCGCCGCCATCGACTACGTCGCGGCGGTCGGCAAGGCGGGCATCCGCGCCCACGAAGCGGGCCTGGTGCACTATGCCCATGACCGGCTGCGCGAGATCAATTCGCTCCGCCTCATCGGCACCGCCAAGGACAAGGGGCCGATCGTGTCGTTCGAGATGAAGGGCGCGCATCCGCACGACGTGGCCACCATCATCGACCGCTCCGGCGTCGCGGTGCGCGCCGGCACCCACTGCGTCATGCCGCTGCTGGCGCGGTTCGGCGTGTCGGCCACCTGCCGTGCCTCGTTCGCCATGTACAATACGCGCGACGAGATCGACTGCCTGGCGCAGGCGCTGCGCAAGGCGCAGGATTTCTTTACCTGATGGGTGTTGCCATGACTGACGACATGACCGACGACATGACCGACCAAGCAAAACCCGAGACCGGCAGCGGCGCGGCCGTCGATACCGCGGAGCGGCCGTCCAGCATTCCGGCCGACGAGATGGCGCGCCTGACCGACGACATCGTGGCCGCGCTCAAGACCGTCTATGATCCGGAAATCCCGGCCGACATCTACGAACTGGGCTTGATCTACAAGGTCGACGTCGCCGACGACCGCATGGTGAACATCGACATGACACTGACGACGCCGAACTGCCCGTCGGCCGCCGAACTGCCGGCCCAGGTCGAGGATGCGGTCGGCGCCGTGTCCGGCGTGCGCGAGGCCAAGGTCACCATCGTCTGGGATCCGCCGTGGGACCCGAGCCGCATGTCGGACGAGGCCCGCACCGTGCTGAATATGTGGTGAGGGCGGACAAGCACGTTGCGCCGGGTGTGGCGCGAGCCTACATAATGTGAGGCAATGTGTTTGGGATTGTTGAGTTATTCTAGGTCCTAACAGCTTCGCCGGGCGAACGGCGACAGGAGACGACAATGGCCGCTGCCAGGCCGAGACCTCAGGTGATGCGGCTCACCGAAGCCGCCGCGGACCGCATCAAGGCGGTGATGGCGAACGCCGATCGCCCGATCGCCGCGGTGCGCATCGGCGTCAAGAATGGCGGCTGCGCCGGCATGAGCTACACCATGGAATACGCGGAGAAGGTCAATCCGCTCGACGAGGTGATCGAGGACCGGGGCGTGCGCATCCTGATCGATCCCAAGGCCGTGCTGTTCCTGCTCGGCACCGAGATGGACTACAAGGTGGCCAAGCTCTCCACCCAGTTCGTCTTCAACAATCCGAACCAGACCGGCGCCTGCGGCTGCGGCGAATCGGTGCAGCTCGAGCCGGCGCGCGACGCCGACGGCGCCGAGGCGCCGTAATCACGATAACATTGCGTCTTCAGGGCGTGCGCGTCTTGCGTAGGGCCAAGCAATAAAGGCCGTAGCAAGTGGGTGAGATGCGTCGCGGCTGGGCAACCGTCGCTCGCAACGCCGTCTGTTACGCGCAGTCCGGTAAAACCGTCCGAGTGACGATCGTTACCGCGGCTGGTGTCCGTCATCCGAAAAGTAGAAGCCCGCCGTCGGAAAGATTGTGAGCGACTATCGGTTCAATCGGAAACTACCAACCAGATGCCCAGGGGACGACGTCAATCCTATCGAGCATCACCACCATAAAATCCGTCGAATACTCATGCTGAAGCTGCTGCATCGGCTGCGGCGAACTTACAATCACGAGGCCACAAACCTTTGGCACGCCTGGGAGCGTAAGGCGGCTAACCAAGGAAGCTGCGTGCGCGCGCAGATATTCAACCCGCCGCAGGTGCTTCAGCAGATCGTCGGGTCTGCCGTTCTTCTTAATTCGCCCCTGATAATCTGAAAGACGACGGGCAGCTTCTCCCATCGTGCGGCAGAGTTTCAGGTCTTTGGCTTCTACTACCCACACAACCTTTTCGTTCGGACTAACAGCAAGCACGTCAACATCTCCTAGCCTCACGACCTCTTCCGTCCTCCTTCGATTGAGACACCAGGAGGGGTTGACCGAGGGCCAAGCTCGCAGGTCCAATTGCCTCAGCTTCCCTGCCACTTCTTCATTGAACTCGACCCCCAACCGGGATCCCACTGCGCCCGCGTATGAGCGCATAGCGGGGCTGGACCAAAACCTATCCTGTAAAACGCCGAATGCTGCGCCCGTGATGTTGTGGATCAGCGCGCGCTCGATCACCCCCGGCGCAATTGCGAGTTCCGGGTCGTCTTCCGCTTCCAACACGACGATGGGCCGGCCTATAAGTGCAAACCGACGATCAAACCTTGCCAAATCGAAATCGGCACCCACGCTACCCGATGGAACGTCGTCCCAGCCGTTACGCATCGGCATAATAAGGCGATCTATCAGCGGGGCGGCGTTGTACTCGCTGAGGTGTTCGATCGCGCGCACCTCCGCGACGAGTACGGAGCGGCGGACTGGATATACGCCCATACCACGCTTCGCGGCTATCATCGCAAGCGCGGTGGGAAATTCCCGCACCAATTCAGCCGGCACACCGTACTCAGCAGCAATGGCGCTCTTTAAATCACCTTCGGCGAGTTTAGCTTGTGACTCTCTGGAAAAACGCTTCGCGTAATCAGCGTGTTCGCGCTCCCGCTGGTTTGAATGGCGCAATTCGGCAGCGAACTTGACTGTATTGTCCTCGAACTCGTGATGGTAGCGCATTTCGCCCGTCGGGCTAAGGTGAATTTCAGGATCAATTCGGTCCGAATGGAGCCCCGGCAGAAGGTCCGCGCTCATGAAAACCTGCAGGGCGCGGGCTTGCAGTTCCTCAATGTCCATTTGGCCAAGATCGCGGCCGCCCACCCGCTTGGCCTCGGCGCTCGCCAGCTCGATCAGCATTGAGTTGGCCCGCAATACGCCGTTCGCCTTGTTTACGCCGTCGAGGCTCATTCGGAAGTCTTCCTCGACGCCATGGATTGCCCGCAATGCTCGCGTGGAGCGTCCCCAACTGCCTTCCTGCGCGACCGCCGATTGCAGTCCCTCGAGAGCAGTCAGGACGAAAGTCCTGCGATTGAAATCGCGAAGATTGATCTGAAGCAATTCTTGCCGCTCCCGTACGAAGGCAGTGACAAACTCGATGCAGGGGTCCTTTCCCTTGATCCGAACGCCGCGCTCGCGCGGGTGGGTGTTCCAAGCTGATCCGCACGTTGCAAGCGCTGAAGCCGAGATCGGAATCGGTCGAAACGTCTCTAGCAAATCATCGGCTGCGAGCTGCTCGATCGCACGCTCCGCTTTAAATGCATGGCGGTGTCGATAGTCAGTTGAGCCGGCAGCGTTAGCAACGACGGCTCTGATTTCAGATCGTGTCTTGTCCGATCCGCAGAGTTGAGCCGCAGCCGAGCCCAATGCGGTCCCGAGCGAAATTTCAGCATAATTATCGGGTCGATAAAAACCCCGATGCCAGTCGACGCCAAGAGTAATTTTAGCTGTCTGGTGCTCTCGGTCAATAACCATCGTCACGGCGCGATCTATTTGATCATCACTAAGGGATTCGTCTACGTAGCGTTCGGCATTTTCGGCTAGCGTCTCCAATTTCAACGTAAACAATAGATTTGGCACGATCTGTTGTTTGCGAAGCGTGCCGAGCACGGCGGCCATGATTCGACCTGCCCACAGCACCGCCGTTCGCCAAGTTTCAAACGAAAACTTATCCGATGTTTGACCAGCCTCATCAAGCTCGATCCACCAACTCGATCGCTCTAACAGCGCCACGCCCGTGAGTTTCCCGTTCTCCACATCGTCCAACGAGCCGTAAACCGGCCCAAAGGACGAAGCTGAGGGCCCCCGTTCAAGCCTGGCCACCCGATGCCACGTACCAGACGGATGGAGCGCTGCGCGGCGGTCCAGATTTTCCGAGCCTTCACGTCGAGGCTCAAGCACCAGTTCGGTGCCAAATTCGACAATAAGCGGGAGCACCACGTCAATTTGGCTTGGTGGTACGAGCGCATGCTCTGTCGCTCGCCACCACTGAAACAGATTAACGAAGCCATTCAGGTTGAAAAGCTCGAAACCCTGCTGGCGCACCAGGTCCACTTGTTTCTCAAGCCGCCACCAGTCAGTGGGGTGCCCGTCTTCACAGGCGCTGAGCAGGGCGGCGTCGGCAGGTTCCAGGACAATAAGCGGCCAAGACAGGTCCTCCGCGTTATGATCAAACTTGAAACTCCGACCCGCTCCCCAGCCACCGGCGAGCCAGAGCGTCATTCCCTCGATGAAATTGTCTCGCGTGCGGAACGCTTCCCGCATTTTCCGCATGCTCGAAATAATTCGTTCCACCCATGCCGGGCCGCTAGGCATAACCGACCCAAATGCGTGCCCCGGCCATGCCTCGAAGCCATCGACAGATTGGATGATGTGAACGTATCGACCGCTTGAAAGTTCACACGTACCTTCCACGTACAGACAGTCCTCCACTCTGCTAATCTTGCCGGAGGGTATCAATTTGAAATTTGATTGCCGCAGCAGTACGGCTTGCGCTTGGAGCAGGCCAACTTGGAGGGCTCGGCCAAGACCATGATTTACCGCGGTGCCAATCAGCACCGACCTCACGGCGGTCGAGATATTTGCCGGTGAGACAAGGATCAGGCCATGGTTCGTTTCCAACAGAGGGCGTCGCTCAAGTGGAGAATTGCCTGGGGTGTGTTGCAAGATCGGAACCAAGTCCTCCGGCGCGAGGAGGAAGTCCTGCAAGTCTGCCCGCGTGATTGAGAGGGCAGCAATTTCTGTTGGTGAAAATCGTACGCGCCGGCCGAGAGCATTCAGCCGGTCCTCAGAAGGTAAGTTGATGTTCGCCTTGGCGTTTCCCGAGCCCACGATCCGTCGGGTTAGGCCGGCTCGCTGCACCACGGCATCTCCCAGGCGCAGCAGAGCAACCACCTTTCGTAGCGCTTCGGCTTTCTCCGGCGCTTCCGGAAGGCGTGCAAATGCCTCCAAGATCATTTCCGTGTGGATCGAGGCTTTTTCCCAGAAACCGGAATAAATCAGAAAATCACCGCTTCGCGTTGGTAGCGATTCGATGAAAAAATCTTCGATAGGGTCTTCCAGAACTGCTACCCGCGCTGTCGAGAACTCGATATTCAACAGCCTGTCGAGGTCTGCCTTTTTCGGTCGCCGCGTGCCGTTCGACAGCACAAGTACCGATCGGGCGGCCCAATCGAGCCGCGTAAAATGCGCCTGGAAACGCGGATCGGTCATCAGACCCGACAGAAGCGTCACCGCTTTTGCTCGCTCCCATGACGACACGAGGGCAACCATGTCGGGCGCTAGCTCGACGGCTTGCCGTGGTGTGTTCGGCGGCGCGATCCGGGCTAGCAGTTCCTCGATGTTCGGGAGCGGCTCAGTCGGACTATTGTTTTCCTTTGGAATCATCGTTGTTGATTATATCCTAAAGACTGATGGTCGAGCCCGCAATCAACGATGCCTTCCTGTGCCGGCGCGGCCGCCGTTCTATGCGCGCTGCGGCGATGCGTCGCTATAGGAACGAGGCGCCGTAATCACGCCGGCGTCGGCGACTTCGCGCCCGACTTGCGCACGCTGTCGATGAGCGACGCGCGCAGCAGATAGGCGCGATGCGCCGCCGGGTCGGCCGCGGTCGCCTGCAAGGCGGCATTGTCGTTCGCCCGCGCCGCTTGATCCTTCTCCTCCAGCCGCTTCTTGTTGGCGATGGTCTGCTGCTGCACATATTCGATGTTCAAGGGCCGGCGCGTGCGATCGTAGCCGTCGAGGACGTCGGGCGCGGCTTCGTTGCGCAGGGCCGCGCCGAGCAGGTCGGCCAGCGCCAGCGCGTCGTGAATGCCGAAATTCAAGCCGAGCCCGCCCAGCGGATTGTTGACATGGGCGGAATCGCCGGCAAGGAACACGCGACCGTTGCCAAACGCCGCCGCCACCCGCTGATGGACGTTGTAGATATTGCGGTGGACCACCGGATAATCGCCGTCCTTGGGAAAGAAATTCTGCAACCGCCGCTGCACGGTTTTTTCATCGAAGGCTTGCGCGTCGGTCTCGTCGGCCCTCGATGGAAACAACAGCCGCCACAGTCCCTTGCCGTCGTCGCCGGTGACCTTGAACAGCGCACACCACTCCTGCGCATCGGAGAAATAGTTTCGCGAGCACTGTGCATGCAGGTTGTCGAATGAGAATGGGGTGGTGAGAATCAAAAACCGCTCCGGATGGGTGTAACCCTGAAATTCGATGCCGAGCGTCTTGCGCACCGTCGAACGGCCGCCGTCGCAGCCGATCAGATACGAGCCGGCAAAACGCTGGCGGCCGGACGGCGTCTCGACCTCGACTTCGACCCGATCGTCGAACTGCTCGAAGCCGGCGACCCGCGACGAGAATTGAACGGCCGCGTGCGCGATGCGCTTGAGGCGGGCAATCGTCATGTTGGCGAGCTTGTGCTGCTCGCACTGCACGACAAAGGGATACCGGGTGTCGTCCTTGAGGACGCCGAAGTCGAACTCGACGATCAATTGCCGGCTGGCGCGATCCCAGATGCGGAATTTCGGCTCGATCAGGCCGTGCTGGATGACCTCCTCGACCAGGCCAAGGGTTTCGAGCTTTTCCAGCGTCGCCGCATGGGTGGTCGCGGCCCGCGGGCTGTCGTTGACGCGCGCTTCGGCTTCGAAGACGCGAACCTCGAAACCCTGACGCGCCAACGCCAGCGCGGCGATGACGCCGACCGGGCCGGCGCCGGCAATCAGAATGGGGCGGTGGGTTGGCATGAGGCTTTGTGCCGTGATCGTCGCCAGCTGCAGTCTACGGCATCGGCCGATAACGGCAACGCGCGCCGGCCATGGCCGCCGGTACGATAGCCCAGGACGGAGCAGGCGCCCGCCGGATCGGACTGCAGGCCGCCGCGCTAGTCTAGGCGACGTGCGCAGCGGCTTTTGGATTAGCCTCCGGGTCAGCCTCGCCGATCACCCGATTGCGGCCGTTGCGCTTGGCGCCGTACAGGCAGTTGTCGGCGCGCTCGATCAGCGCCGCCGCGGTATCGTGCGGACGCAAGGTTGCGGCGCCGATCGAAATCGTCACCCGGCCAAGCCGCTGGCCGCTCGAGCGCTTGACCAGTTCCTTGGTCATGACGGCGCGCCGGATATGCTCGGCGACGGTGAGTGCCGATTGCAGGCCGGTGTTCGGCAGCGCGACGACGAATTCCTCGCCACCGTAGCGCGCCGCGATGTCCTGGCCCTTGACGTTCTGCTTCACCGCGATGGCGACCAGACGCAGCACATTGTCGCCGGTGAGATGGCCGTACTTGTCGTTGAAGCTCTTGAAATGATCGATGTCGCTGATCAACAGCGACAGCGGCTCGGCGTTCGCCCTGGCCTCGGCGATCGCCTTGGTCAGCGCCAAATCGAAGAATTTACGGTTCGACAGCGTGGTGAGCGGATCGGTGAGGCTCTCGGCGCGCACGATCTGCAGATTTTCCTGGAGCTGTTCGATCTCCTTTTTTGACGCCGCCAGGTGGGCTTCGAGCTTCTTGTTGTTGCGCTCCATCTCCTTGGCGCCGCGGATCATGTGCTCCAGCACGGCCCGAAGCGTTTCGCGGTCGCCGGCGTCGGCGAGCCGCTCGCTGGTGACGGCGAGATCCTTGGAGTAATCGGTCGCCGATCCGGCGGCGGCGTCGATCATGGCCACGGCCTGCTCGATCTCGTCGAGCACCCGCGCGCCGATCGAATTGATGCGGTCGCTGACGCGGCTGGTGACGATATGGGTATTGTAAATCTGGTCGAGATCGGAGTCGCTGAGCCCGCCGTTCTTCTGCAGCGCGGCGTTGATGGTCTGATTGAGCACCGGATTGTAGCCGGTAGCGTAGTTGTACCAGATCTCGAAATTCCGCGGCGTTGCAGGCTGCCGCAACGCGCGAATCTGGCTCAGCGCGATTTCAGCGAACGCAAAGCTGGTGTCATGCTCGTTCGCGGGCACGTGCATGGCTCGGCTCCAATGCCAGGAAGTCGCGAATGATTCCCCCGGCGCCGCGTCACCGTCGCCGCAATTGCAGGCCGATTGTTAGGAGATAGCGGTGAAGGACCGGTAAATGCGCTGCCGGGACAGTTCTTTTGCCCGCGCCGCCGCAGTCGACAGCCGCTCAGGCCTTGACTGGCACCGGACGCAGCAGGAAGGCCGGCAAATGCGAGGCGTCGCCGTCGTCGGCCTGCGCCGGCCGGGGAGCGCGCCGCGGACGAGCATCGTCCAGGCGGGTGACCGACGCGGCCGGCCGCGGCGGGCGTTGCGGCCGACGGTGGTCGTCTTGATGGGGGCGCTCCGGGTGCGCGCGCTCTTGTGGCGGACGATCCTGGTGCGCGCGGTCTTGTTGCGGGCGATCTTGATGGGGGCGATCCTGGTGCGGGCGATCTTGTTGGTGCGTACGCCCCTGGCGGGGCCGATCCTGGCGACCCCGGCGCGGCTGATGGGGCTGCGCCGTCGCCTGGTCCGGCCTTTCATGCTGCGGCGCCACGGCGGCTTCACCGGGCAGCTTCTCCATGAACGGAATGCTCTGCCCGATCAGTTTCTCGATCGCCGCGACGGCTTTGGCGTCGTTGGCTCCGGCGACGAGCGTGATCGCGGTGCCGGTCCGCCCGGCGCGGCCGGTGCGGCCGATCCGATGCACGTAATCGTCGGCATGCACCGGCACGTCGAAATTGTAGATGTGGCTCACGTCCGGGATATCGAGCCCGCGAGCCGCCACATCGGAAGCGACCAGCAGCGTGACTTCGCCCTTGCGGAATTGCTCAAGCGCCGCGGTGCGCGCCGGCTGGTCCATGTCGCCGTGCAGCGCCTGCACCGAAAAGCCATGGCGCAGCAGCGAGCGGAACAGCGTGGCGACGTCGCGTTTGCGGTTGCAGAACACGATGGCGTTCTTCATTCCCTCGGCCGAGCGGATCAGGCGGCGCAGGGTGTCGCGCTTGTCGACCGGCTCGCGGCCGGACCTGGCCAGGAGCTGGGTCGTGGCGGCGACGGTGCTGGCGGGCCGGGAGACCTCGACGCGCACCGGATTGTGCAGGAATTGCTCGGTGATGCGCCGGATTTCCGGCGGCATGGTGGCGGTGAAGAACAGCGTCTGGCGGGTGAACGGGACGAGCTTGCAGATGCGCTCGATGTCGGGAATGAAGCCCATGTCGAGCATGCGGTCGGCCTCGTCGATGACGAGGAGCTCGACGCCGGTGAGCAACAGCCGGCCGCGCTCGTTATGGTCGAGCAGCCGGCCGGGCGTGGCGATCAGCACATCGACGCCGCGGGTCAGCTTGATGTCCTGATTGTCGAACGAGACGCCGCCGATGATCAGCGCGACATTGAGCTTATGGTTGACGCCATATTTGATGAAGCTTTCCTCGACCTGCGCGGCGAGCTCGCGGGTCGGCTCCAGAATGAGCGTCCGCGGCATGCGGGCGCGGGCCCGGCCCTGCTCCAGCATGGTCAGCATCGGCAGCACGAACGCCGCCGTCTTGCCGGTGCCGGTCTGCGCGATGCCGAGCACGTCGCGCCGGGCAAGCACGTGGGGAATGGCCTGATCTTGGATGGGAGTGGGAGTTTTGTAACCAGTTGCCGCAACGGCAGCGAGAACTTTATCGGACAAGCCGAGATGGGAGAAGGACATGAACCCTCGAGTCGAGACCGCCCGCGAAGTTTGAAAATGAACTGGGGAAGGGGCGCAGGCGGCCGAATCTGCCTCAGTTGCGCCGAAACATAGGGTCGAATGGCCGAAAGTCAATCGCGCGGCCCCGATTGCAGCGCAGTAAGTTAAACGGATTGCTTCACTTTCGCTCGATAGGCCGTCGCGCAAGCGACACAATTGCCGCAGCGCAGGCAACGGCGGCTGCAAGGGCAACTGGATGTGCTAACCACGCATTCCGGGCTGCGTCACGACGCGGCGGGGGAAAGCAATTCGGGGAGGAAACGGGCGATGGCAATGGGCAATTCGAGGCGCCGGACGGTCCTGCTGGCGGCGGCGCTGCTGACGGCGGCAACGGCTGGGGTCGTGCCGGCATCCGCCCAGAGCGATTATCCGAGCCGCCCGATCCGCATGATCGTCGGCTTCGCCGCCGGCGGCGGCAACGATATTTTCGCCCGTCTGGTCGGCGCCAGGCTGTCGGAGATTCTCGGACAAGCGGTGGTGATCGAGAATCGCCCGGGCGCCGGCGGCCGGCTGTCGGCCGAATTTGTCTCGAACCAGCCGGCCGACGGCTACACCCTCCTGGTCGGCGCCGCCGGTGCGATGTCGCTTGCGGCGGCGATCTATCCCGACCTGAAATACCATCCCACCCGGACGCTGACGCCGCTTGCCATGATCGGCAATTTTCCCTTGATCCTGGCGGTCGGCGCCGACAATCCGTCCAAGTCCGTCAAGGACTTCGTCGACTGGATGAAGCAGCATCCCGACAAGGCCAATTACGCCAGTTCCTCGCCGGCCTTCACCGTCACGACCGAACTGTTGAAACTGAAGTCCGGCATGCCCGGCACCATGATCCCCTACAAGAGCAGCAACGAGATGATTCTGTCGGTCATCCAGGGTCAGACGGCGATGACCATTGCGGACGGCCCGCCCACCGTGCCGCAGGTGAAAGCCGGCAAGGTCAACGCGCTTGCGGTCACCGGCAAGGAGCGTTCCGACCAGTTGCCCGACGTGCCGAGCATGACCGAGGCCGGCTATCCCGACGTCGACGTGCACTTGTGGAGCGGCGTCTTCGCGCCCGCCGCCACCGCGCCCGCCATCGTGGCCAAGCTCGAGAAGGCGCTCGGCGAGGCGATCGCGGACCCCGGCGTCGCGGCGAAGCTCAAGGCCATGGCGGTCAATCCCGGCGGCGCCACGCCCGAGGAATTCAAGCGCATCATCGAAGCCGACATCGTCAAATACGCCGCGGTGATCAAGGCCGCGAATTTGCACTTCGAGGAATAGCCGCGCGCCCGATCCAGCGCTTAAGACTACTTCTCCGCAAGCTGCGCGCGCAGCGATTGCAGGAACGACGAACGCTCGGACGGCCCGTTGACGTGGGCGGCGAGGCGGTCGCAGAACTCGGCCGGCGTGTTCGCTTCCTTGGCGGCCTTCTCGACAAAGATCTTGGCGATCGGCCCGATGTGGCGCGCCAGCAAGGCCCTGATGGCCTCGAATTGCCGGGTGCCCGGCTCGACGATCGGCGGCCGCGGCGGCGCCTTGTCGGGCACCAGGCGCGCCGCTTCCTCGGCCACAGCCGCTGCCGGCACGGCATCTTCGTTCGCCGCCGCGGGCACCTCGGTGGCCTTCTTGATCGTCTCGGCCAACCTGGCGAGAGCCTTTTGCCGATCCGGGAAAAAATCGACCCACTGCCGGATCGCCAGCTCGTAGCGCAGCGCCCCGCTCGGGACGATCGGGGCCAGCCGCAGCGGAAACACCGGCGCGTTGACGCTGGCGCCGATCGACAGCTCTTTTTTAGTCTCCCCGGAGCGGCTCGAATGTTCCGAAAATAAAAAGACGATGCCCTGTGCCGCTTCGATGGCTTGCACGATGTTCTCTTGATAGTTCTGCCCGGCCGGCACGTCGCGAAGCGATATCCAGCACTTCAGACCTTCCGCCTCGAGAAATTCGACGACTTCCCGCGCGATGGCCTCGTCCTTCGAGGAAAAGCAAATAAAGATATGAGCCGTATGGTTCGCCAAGATATTCTCTCGCCCGCGCGGCCGTTACAGCTCTTTGCGCGCGGACTGGATCGGTACAGTTTACGCGGCGACGTTAGCCGCGTTGCGCGCCGGCTGGCAACACGGAATTTACGTCTAAATTGCGGCCTTATGGCCGACCGGCCGTGGGACGGCCGTGATATATGATCCGATTGGGTCGCGGAGGACTTGCTGATGCCTGACGCTGCGCTTTCTCGTCTGGGGGCCTTGCACATGGGGGGCCTGAAGATCGGTCTTCGGGCCAAGTTCAATTTTGCCGTTCTGGTGGCCTTTGCCATCGGGTTTGCCGCCGCCGCGGTGGTGCTGCACTCGTTGTTCATCGACAACGCGCGCCAGCAGGTGCTGCAGAACGCCCGCATCATGATGACGGCCGCCAATGCCATCCGCCGCTATACGGCCGACAATCTGGACCCGCTGCTGCCCATGGACCATAACGGCAAGTTCGTTGCCGAGACGGTTCCGGCCTTTGCCGCGCAGAACACCTTCAAGGATGTCCAGGCCGCCTTCCCCGGCTACACCTATCACGAGCCGGTGTTGAATCCGACCAACCCGGTCGACCGCGCCCAGGATTGGGAAGCCGACATCATTCGTCAGTTCCGCATCGACGCGGGGCAGAAGGAGATCGTCGTCGATCGCGACACGCCGACCGGGCCGACCCTCAATCTGGCGCGGCCGGTGACGATTACCGAGCAAGCCTGTCTTTCCTGCCACAGCACCGCGGCGGCGGCGCCGGCATCATTGACGCAAACCTACGGCACCGCCAACGGCTTCGGCTGGCAGCTCAACGAGACGGTCGGAGCGCAGTTCGTCACCGTGCCCACCGAGGTTCCGCTTCGGGCCGCGCGCGACATCTATTTCACGTTCCTCACCATCCTGGTGGTCATTTTCGCGGTGATCGTCCTGATCCTCAATCTCATGCTGCACTATCTGGTGATCACGCCAGTGAAGCGGGTGTCGGCGATGGCCGACGCCGTCAGCCTCGGCGACGAGAACATCGAGCCGTACGTCAAGCCGGGAACCGATGAAATCTCGTCGCTCTCGGTATCGTTCAACCGCATGCGCGAGAGCCTGCGGCAAGCGATGAGCATGATCAAATAACGGCGGCGCCCCGCGACGGGGCAGGGCGCGCGCGGCGTGCTTCAGGCGACTTGCTGGCAGCGGTCGGCGCGGTCGAGCCGGCGCCATTGCCATATGGACACGCCGCGAATCGCGGCACACCTTCATCGCCTGGAAGAGGGGACGCTGATGAAATCACTCGCAGGCCTGCTCGCCGTGAGCGTGGTGTTCGCCTCGCGGCCCGCCGTGGCGGACGACATCGATCTGTCGGCGTGGACCTGCCAGCACTTCATGACCGCCAGCAAGGAAGACGTCGGCGTGATCCTGGCCTGGCTCGACGGCTACTACAAGGAAGAGGACGAGCCGCCGGTCATCGATACCGAACAACTGGTCGGCAAAGCCAAGCGATTGGGCGAGTACTGCGCGGCAAACCCCGACAGCCCCTTGATCGACGTCACCGACAAGCTGTTTCAGAAGCAGTGATTTACAGCGGCTCGCGCGACGGCGGCGGCTTGGCGAGGTAGCCGGCATGGCCGAAGGCGTCGTTGAGAAGGCGCGCCAGCCGGATGCCGGCCAGCGCCAGTTGGCGGTCAACGGTCGGCAGGCTGTGCTGGTAGTAGGCTTCGCCGAGCTTGAGGTCTTCCGGCACCGCATAGGCGACATCGATCGCGGCGGCGTGCGCCTCCAGCGCCCAGTCGACCGGCGAGCCGCGCTGTAGCGCGCCGATGTCCTTGCCGCGGAGCCAGCGGTCTTCGAGGATCGTGACGTAGCGGCCCCAGTCGTAGGTGCGCTTCTCGATGATGGCGAAATCCCAGACGGCGTGCAGCGACATCGGCGTGTCGAAGAAAGTGACGGCGAGCTTGTTGCCGCCGTCGTCGTGGCGATCGATGGCGTGCAGCGGCTGATGCACGTCGCCGACGAAATGAACGAGCAGCCGCAGCGCTTCGGCGCGCTCCGGCCGCGGCGCGGATCGATCGGTCAGGGCGGCGCGCGACCGGGCGATGGCGTCGATCACGCAATCGCCCTTGGGCGTCGGCGCGCAGTCGCGGCCCGGCACGTAATCGGTGGCGTCATAGGGGATGTTGACGAAATGCCAGGCGGCGGTGTCCGGCCGCTGTTGGACCAGATCGTCGGCCCAGCTCGCGATCGAGGCCAGCGAGACCTGAGAGCCCAGCAGATTTTCGATCTGCGACCCAGACTTGCGGATGCAATCGGCGCTGCGCGATCTCGGCGATGATCGAATGCCCGCTGTTGCCCCAGCTCAGGGCCTGGTTCAGTGGCGCGAGCGCGAACAAACCCGCCGCCGCCACGATCGCTCTCGCCGTCATGCGCAATCTCCGATCGCCAAAGCCGTACTGGCGGTGCGCGGCAGCAGTGCGGCGCGATTTGGGCGGCAGCCGCGAGGAGGCGCCGGCGCGCTTTCGCGTAAAGCGCAATCGTTTCAGATTGAAATCGATTGGCGCTCCAGCATTTTGCTTGAGCATGATCTTTTCGGAAAACCGGTTTCCACATGTCGGCAGGCTTCCGGATCATGCTAATGCACCGTGGCGGTCGTGACCGGACCGACGGCCTGATCGACCGAAGCCACGACTTTGTCCATGCAGTCATTGGCGGCCGCGCCGGCGGTGGCGCGAAGCTTGGCGCTTGCCGCCTCGGCGTCGCTGACGACTGTCAGCCACCAGGCGCCGGCGAACTCCTGGGTCGGCTGCCCCGCGACCAGTTGGGCCTGCAGGTCGTCGGCTTTCTTGTGTGCCGCCGCGGCGTTCTGCTGCGCCGACCGGTCGGTCGGCGACTGGCCGACGATGGTTTCCCGGGCCGCGGCGGCGGCATCGTAAAATGCCAGCGCCGCCGCGGTGTTGCCGAGCGCACGGTCATGGTCGCCGATCAGCGTCAGGCTCAGCGCGACGTCGCCGAGGTAGAGCGCATTGTCGGCGACGCTGCCGGCAAGGCCGCGCCGGATCGCCAGCGACTCGAAATAGGCGAGTTCGGCGCCCGCGGTGTCACGGAGCCGGTCCATGATCGCGCCGACGCGGTCGAGGGTGTAGGACACGTCGCGCGCGTATTCGGTCTTCGCCGGCTCGCGCGCCGCCGCCTGACGGCGCAGGCAAAGACTGTTCTCGAGCGCATCGCGCGCGGCCGAATAGCTGGCGACCCGGCTGTCGGCATCGGCGGCGTTGGTGTCGGCGTCGCCGCGGCGCTGGGCGACATCGGCAAACTTGGCGTAGGGCCACGCCAATTCGCGCTGCCAGCTGACGTTGTCGGGCTTGAGCTGGAAATATTTGGCGGCGATCGCCATCGAGCCCTGGTAGTCGCGCTGGGCGGCGTCGAGATCGGTCATCACGTCGACGTCGCCGATGCGGGTGTAAAGCTGCGAAACGCCTTGCGCCCAATCGTCATTGTCGGGGGCTTCGCTCACCAGCGCATTGTCGACCCCCAGCGCCTCCTCGAACCGGCCCCGCGCGGCCGGATATTGCTTCTGCTCGCGCAACAGATCGCCGATGAGCTCGATGCTCTGCACCAGATCCCAGCGCCGCGCCGCCGGCGCCGCCGCGAACGCCGCCGGCGCGGCGGTTCGTTTGTCGTACCCGGTGATCTGGCTGAGGATCGTCAGGCTGTCGCTGGCGTCCTTGATCGCGTCCTTGGAATCCTGCTTCTTCTGGAACATCTTGCCGCCCTGATAGAGCATGTCGGCGCGGATGTCGGAGAGCTCCGGGTCGCCGCCGCTCACCGCCTGCACCTTCGCAATGGTCTGGTCGACCAGCGACAGCACGTTCTGGACGGTCGCCACCTCGATTCCCTTGGTATCGCGCAGCCCGTTGGTGATGAGCGTGATCAGGCTGCCGAGCGCGCCCTTCGAGGCCTGATAGTTGGCGCTGGCGGCCTGCTGCGCGCTCCGCGTCATCAGGCCGAGCACGGCGGAGACCACGAACAGCGCGAAGAATACCGCGGCGGCGGTGCCGACGATGACATTGAGGAGCCGCGCCCGCCGGCTCGATGCCGCGACATAGTCGCGGATATCCCCGCCCAATTCGCTGCCGTGCGCCTTGACGATCTTCTCGGCTTCAAGGAGCGGCAGGCCCTTGGCGAGCAAGAGCGCGGGTGGCCGCGCGTTGTCCTGCCAGCGCCGGAACTGGTCAGCCACCTCCTGGCGGATGCGGAAAAAATCCCTGTTGTCGGCGATGATGTTGCGCGCGTCCTCCCAGCTTTCGAAGACGCGCTGGTGAGCGATGCCGATGAGGTCGTCGGCGGCGGTCGGCTTTGCGGTGCCGGCATCGGGTTTGCTCGCGCCAGCCGCCGGGCTGTGCTCGCCGGCACTCACATCGGCGTCGCCGGTGGCATCGCCGCCGCCACCGCCGCCGGCGCCGCTGGCGCCGGTGGTGACGATAATTCGCGCGCCGATCAGGGCATCGACGAGTCTCGCCGTGGCGTCGTCCGGCACCGCCTCGGTGCGCGGCACCATGCGCACGGTGAGCCCGCTCGGCGCCGTGCCGGCCGACTTGCGGTCGGTGACCGGCGCCGCCAGGCAGCGCAACAGCCGGGGCAATGCGGCGACCTCGGCGTCGCCGAGTTTGCCGAGCGCGGCCTTCGCGGTTTCGTTGATGGCGCCGTCGAGCCGGTTCATCTTCTTGTAGGCATCGAACGTCAGCCGGACTTCCCGGCGCGGCCTGGCGTCGGGCGGCTCGCCGGGCGCCGGCGCGAGCGCGACGTCGACGCGCTTTTCAAACAGCCGCTGCAGCGCAAATTCCAGGAGCGGCAGCATGTTGTCGCCTTGCGCATCCTCGAGGATGCGCTCGTCGAGCGCCTTCCCGGTCCGGGCGTCCTTTTCGTAGACCAGGCCGGCCGCCGCGGCCGATTTGTGCACGATCTCGGTCAGCTCCGACGGGCCGGGCGCGGCGAGGTCGTAGGTGCTGCCGGCATCCTTGAGTGCCAGGAAATCCCTGGCCTCGATCAGCCGCGGATAAATGTCGGAGCGCACCGTTGCCACAGCCCAGACCCGGCCGGTGGCGCACAGCGCGAACAACAGCCGCGCAAAGGCGGCGCGCTGGTCGGCGGTGATCTGGCCGGAGAAAATGTTCTCGAACTGGTCGATCAGCAACAGCAGGTTGGCGCACAGATCGCGCTCCGAATGGCGCCGCTGCATTTCCTCGGACTGGATTGTGGTCAGCGCCGCGACGATCGGCGCGCAGGCCGGTGCGCCCTCGCGTTGTTCGGCGCCGCCGCCTTGCGCCAGCAGGTCGGCGAACGCCGCCGCCGTCGGTTGCGCGCCGTCTTGCAGCTCCGGCAGCGCGGCGCCGAAGCCGCCGGCCTCGTCGTTCTTGACGTACAGCGCCTTGGCGAGCGTGTGGAACGGATCGGCGTCGTCGCCGATGCGCACCACCGCGGTGCGCCATACGTCGACGCTCGGAACCACGCCGGGCGCGGTAAGCCGCGGCGCCAGGCCGGCGCGCATCAGCGAGGACTTGCCGGCGCCGCTTTCGCCGACGATCAGCAGGAACGGAATATTGCGCGGCGCCGAGCGGATGTCGCTTTGCGGTTTGGCGACACTCTGCAACTGCTCGATGGCGCGCGTGATTTTGCGGTCGCGGCCGAAATAGATCGACGCGTGGCGGGCGTCGAACGGCAGCAGGCCGCGGAACGGCGAACCCTCGGTCTCGATCGGCCAGATCACGCCGCTGTCGCGCGGCACGTTCTCGGCGATCCACTGCCGCAACAGCCGCTCGACCTGCTGCTCGAATTCGTCGGCGTTGGCGAAACGCTGGTAGGCCCGCAGATATTGCCCGTCGGGCGCCTGGAACCAGCGCTGGAAGAACGCATCCAAATCCTGGCGCTGGGTGCGGTCTTCGTCCGCGGTCTCGTTGGGCGGCGCGGTCTTGCGAAACACATAGACGTCCGGACGGTCGCCCTTGCGGCGGGCGTCGAGCGCGGTGAGCACCTCGAAGGCGGTGCCGCTCGGATAGCGCTCGCCGGTCTCCATGCGGGCGAACTTTTCCGACAGCGGGCTGCCGAGCCGGGCCCAGAAAATGGCGATGACGAGGTCGGCCTTTGCGGCCGGCGGGATCTGGCCCTGAAAACCGTCGTGGGAGCCGTAGATCTTGCGTTCCCACAACACCGTTTGCACGCGCACGCGGCCCTTGAACGCCTCGTCGAGCCGCTTCGCGACAAGGTCGATGCGGTCGCGTTCGGGCCCGACGTCGCCCGGCGAAGAAACAAAGACCCGCACTTTGCGGACGGTTTCATCGCTATCCATACCCAACCCCAACCGAACTTCAGGCTCGCGTGCATGACGTGGTGCGGGGGTGCAGGGAACGGTGCGCCGTGACGCGGTGCTCGCGACACCGCACGCGTTCGATGGCAATGGCCCCGCCAGAGTATCGTTAACAGTTCTATCGGTCCGAATTTACGCGGGCAACAGGGCAGGGGTTCTCTGGTCGTCTCTGCTCGGACGCCGGACTCGGGGCTTTCGACCGAGCCGGGACGCCCGGCGACGCGATGTTTACCCGACGTTAACTCACGTGGATCGAAGCTGCAGGCTGACACTGGGGGCGTCCGGCCGTTCAGGCGGCCGCCAGCGCCCGGCAGACGCCAAGCAAGCGGCATGTGAATTCGCCGATGGCAACAATTCTGATGTTTCGTCCGCGTCGCGTCGACCGTGCGGATGCGCCGGCGAGGCAGGCGCCCGGGCCTGCCGCCGCGCCGGCGCAGATCATCGTGTTTCCGAAAGTGACCCTGAGCAATCTCTGCGAGATCGCCGAAGCCATGGCGGCAGGCCGTCAGCGCGCGGCTTCGGCACTCGCCGCGACGCCGCGTGGCGCCACCGTCGAATTGCCTTTTCCCAGCCCGCTGACGTAAGCCGCGTAGCAGAGAATCCCCGCCGTCATGGCGACATTGAGGTTCGGCTGGCCGTCATTGGCCACCGCGGCCGTGCGCGCCGGGTCGATCGGCCGCTCGGCCTTGGGCTTCGGCGCCCAGCCGGCGGGCATCGGGACATGCAGCACCGCATCCGCCCGCGCCAACAGCGCACCAGGCAGCCCGTCATATTCGTTGCCCAGCGCAAAGACGTCGCCGCGGCGAAAATCGAAGTCGGGGAGCACGTCGCCGCCGGCGGCGATCGAGGTCGCGATCAGGCGGCGGCCGTGCAACGCCGCCACGATGGCGGCCTCGTCGGCCAACGGCTCAAAACCCTGCCGGGCCACGGCGCCGCAGGCAAAGTCCGCCATCGTTCCCCGCCGCTGCGAATCCTCCAGCACCTGGAATTGGTCATAGATCGAGACGGCAAACCGATAGGTCTCGGCGACGCGCAGGATCATGCCGATGTTGATCGGCGATTGCAGGCCGTAGAGCAGAAGTCCGAGGCCCGAGGCGTCAGGGGGCGCTCGGCGCATCGCATCGGGGGGCGTGGCCGCGGCCGCAATGAGGCCCGGATTTGTCATGCCATGCCGTAGAGGCGGTGTCTGAGCTTCCGCCCGTACCCCTTTGATTTTGAAATCCTTGTCGGAACGCCCCGCACCGCTCATCGATCGCGCCCCGCCGCCGCGTTTACTCTAGCGTCAGACGGCAGTGTGCGGAATGGCTGATAATCCGTTAAAGTTAAAATGCCGGCTTTGGGCGTCCGGCGGGCGGGGACGCAATGAAAAATCCGTGGGCGAAATCCGCGCGAGGCAAACACGCCGCGCTGCTCGACCTCAATCCGTGGGCGCGCGCGGGCGGCAGCGGCACGGATTCGACCGCCGGAGCGGGCGACGCCATCGCCAGCGGCGAGCCCTTGGCGGCTGCGCGCCGCGCGGCGGCGCTGACCCGCCTGGCCTCGGGCGTACCGGCCTGGAATCGGTGGGCCGACGCCATGCTGGCGCTCCAAGGCCGGCTCGCGGGTCAGCCGGCGAGCCTGGCGCTGTGGCGCGATCTGGCGACCGTCGAAGTCTCGGGTCACATTTTTCGCCAGGCCTGCGACTGCGGCGGCGCGGTGTTTCCCGGGCCGGTCGATTTCGCGCGGGCCCATTTCACCGACCATGCCTGGTTCAGCGCGGCGCGCTTTCTCGACGTGGCCGATTTCTCCGCCGCCATGTTCGATCGCGACGGCGTTTTCGAGCAGAGCGAATTCTTCGCCGCGGCGCGCTTCGACCAGACCCGCTGGTCGGGCGATGCGCAGTTGCGCAAGTGCCGGTTTCGTCGCGAGGCGAGCTTTCGCGATGCCCGCTTCGACCGCGCCGCCTGGTTCATCGGCTCGGACTTCGCCGGCGCGCTGTCGTTCACCGCGAGCCAGTTCGCCGGCGACGCCGGGCTCGATCAATGCGACTACCGGGGGCTTAGCGATTTCACCCTGGTGCGCTTTCGCGATCACGCCGGCTTCGACGCGGCGCATTTCTTCGCCGCGGCGCGGTTCGACGACGCGCGCTTCGAGCGCCAGGCCTGGTTCCAGAACGCCCGGTTCGACGCCCAGGCGTCATTCGACCGCGCCCAGTTCGCCGGCCGCCTGAATTTCAACGACGTACGGCTGCCGACCAAATCCAAGGTCCACGACATGATCGCGACGCTCGAGCAGCGGCTGGCCAAGCAGCGGGGCGGCTAGCCTAGGCGCTCGGCGGCCCTGCGCACGATATCGCGCGGCTGGTCAGAAATTCATCGTGCCGTCGCAAGGCAAAGGCAGCGCCCGCTTTGCCTAAACTCGTCGACGAGGAAAGAGCAGTTTGGCCGGTGATGCAGGTGATGAAGGAGGCTCTTGATGAAATTCCTGGCATGTGTGCTCGCGGTCGGAATGACGGTAGGTTGCAGCCCCGCATTCGCAGACGATATCGATCTGTCGACATGGACATGCAAGAAGTTCAGATCGGCGGACAAGGAAACGATCGGGATTATCCTGTCGTGGCTCGACGGCTACTACCGGGGCGAGGATGACCCGCCCGTGATCGATACCGACAAGTTCACCGACAACGCCAAGAAGCTCGGCGAGTATTGTGCGGCGAACCCCGACATCGGCCTGATCACCGCGACCGACAAGCTGTTCAAGCCTGCCGAGTGATCGCCGCCGCCGCGCGCTCACACATCCAGCACCGTCTCATCGGCGAACTCGGCCCGCTCCTGGATGAAGTCGAAACGTAGTTCCGGCTTGTTGCCCATCAGGCGCTCGACCGACTTGTCGGTGTTCTTGCGGTCGTCCTCCACCACCTTGACCTGAAGCAGCGTGCGCTTCTTCGGGTCCATGGTGGTTTCCTTCAGCTGCGCCGCCATCATCTCGCCCAGCCCCTTGAAGCGGCTGACCTCGACCTTGGCGTTGGCGTGGAATTCCTTCTTGAGAATCTCGTCGCGGTGCTGGTCGTTGCGGGCATAGAAATTCTTGCCGCCATGGGACAGCCGATAGAGCGGCGGCACCGCGAGATAGAGATGGCCGTTGTCGATCAGGCGCGGCATCTGCCGGTAGAAGAAGGTGATGAGGAGCGAGGCGATGTGGGCGCCGTCGACGTCGGCGTCGGTCATGATGATGACGCGGCCGTAGCGCAGATCCTCGTCGCGATAGTGAATGCCGGTGCCGCAGCCGAGCGCCTGAGTGAGGTCGGCGAGCTGCTGGTTCTGGGCGAGTTTGTCCTTGCCGGCGGAGGCGACGTTGAGGATCTTGCCGCGCAGCGGCAGGATGGCCTGCGAGGCGCGGTCGCGGGCCTGTTTGGCCGAGCCGCCGGCGAAATCGCCCTCGACCACGAAAATCTCGGCGCCGGCGGCGGCGCCGTTGGTGCAGTCGGCGAGCTTGCCGGGCAGCCGCAGCTTGCGCACTGCGGACTTGCGCGCGATGTCCTTTTCCTGGCGGCGGCGGACGCGCTCGTCGGCGCGCTCGACCACGAAGTCCAGAAGCCTGTTGGCCTGGGTCGGATTGCCGGCAAGCCAATGGTCGAACGGGTCCTTGATCGCCTGCTCGACGATGCGCTGCGCCTCGGCGGTGGCGAGGCGGTCCTTGGTCTGGCCCTGAAATTCCGGCTCGCGGATGAACACCGACAGCATGGCGCCGGCGCCGGTCATCACGTCGTCGGAGGTGACCGCCGCGGCGCGCTTGCCCTGGCCGATGCGCTCGGCGTGGTCTTTCAGCCCGCGGGTCAGCGCGGCGCGTATGCCGGATTCGTGGGTGCCGCCGTCGGGCGTCGGGATGGTGTTGCAGTAGGAATTGAGGAAGCCGTCGGCGTCGGCGGTCCAGGCCACCGCCCATTGCGCGGCGCCATGGGCGCCGGTCTTGCCGGCGCTGCCGGTGAAGATATCGGGATGCACCAGCGTGGCGCTGGCCAGCGTCTCGGACAAATAATCGCGCAGCCCGTCGGCGAAATGGAACGTCGCCTGTTCGGGCACGCCTTCGATGCCGCCGAGCAGCGCCTTGGCGCAGGACCAGCGGATTTCGACGCCGCCGAACAAATAGGCCTTCGAGCGCGTCATCTTGAACACGCGCTCGGGCTTGAAGTGCGCCTTGGCGCCGAAAATCTGCGGATCGGGCCGGAACCGCACCTTGGTGCCGCGGCGGTTCGGCGCCTTGCCGGCCTCCTGCAGCTTGCCCTTCGGCTGGCCGCGCTCGAAAACCATCCTGTAGAGCTTCTGCCCGCGCGCGACCTCGACCTCCATGCGCTCGGACAGCGCGTTCGCCACCGAAACGCCGACGCCGTGCAGGCCGCCCGAGGTCTCGTAGACCTCGGAGTCGAATTTGCCGCCGGCGTGCAGCGTGCACATGATGACTTCGAGCGCCGATTTTTTCGGAAATTTCGGATGCGGATCGATCGGGATGCCGCGGCCGTTGTCGGTGACGGCGATGAAGCCGTCGGCCTCCATCTCGACCTCGATCCAGTCGGCGTGGCCGGCCAGCGCCTCGTCCATGGCGTTGTCGATGACTTCGGCGAACAGGTGGTGCAGCGCCTTCTCGTCGGTGCCGCCGATATACATGCCGGGGCGGCGGCGCACCGGCTCGAGCCCCTCCAGAACCTCGATATGGCGCGCGGTGTAGGCCGCCTCGGCGGCCGAGCCCCGGGCCGGCGTGGCGCCGGCGCGCCGCGCGCTGCGGCGACGCGGTTCGGCGGCGCCGCCGAACAGATCGGGGCCCCCGGACGATTTCGACGATTTCGCTGCTTTTCCCACGGCTTATCCCAAGGCTTGTCGCATGTGGAGGTGGCCTCGCCGGCGCGCAATGGCGGCGGGCGAATCAGCCTTCGACTATGCCACGGGCGAGCCCCTATCGTCAGAACAAAATGGGAACGCGGAATTAAATGCGGCGTTGTCGCCTGGCCACATGAGTAGGCACGCGGGCCGTCTGCGTTCGCCGACGGCTTGACCAAGGCCGCGGCAGCCAAGCGCATCGACGCCTTGCAAGCCAAGCGCAGCGCGTGAGCGGCGATGGCCGCCGCGCGCCGGCTTTTCCTTAAGACTGGCGCATTGACGTTGGTTGAAGCGGCTTCTATATCGCCGTCCATGGTGCAGGTTGTTGTCATCATTTGTGCTGCCAAGCGGCGCCGCCGCTTCCGCGATACGGCACGAGCGCGCGTTCGCGCGTGAACAAAATTCGTGCCGCCGGCTCCGCGGCATCTTCCTGGTTTCTCGCCTCCTGATATCGTCCGCGGACTTAGGCCTGATCCTTTTGAAGGACAAAGGTTGATCCATGCCTTCCCTGCCAAGGTCTGTCCCGTCAAATCCTGCCAAAGCCAGGATCGGCGTGCTCGGCGCGTCCGGCTATACCGGCGCCGAATTGGTGCGGCTGCTGCTCCGCCATCCGCAAGTCGACATCGCGCTCCTGACCGCCGATCGCCGCGCCGGCAAGACCATGGCGAGCGTGTTTCCGCAATTCTCGCCCTACCAACTGCCGGTGCTCAGCGCGATCGACGGCGCCGACTGGCCGGTGCTCGGCCTCGATCTGGCATTCTGCGCGCTGCCGCACGGCACGACGCAGAGCGTGATCGCCGATCTGCTGGCGCGCGCTCCCGCGACCAAGGTGGTCGACCTGTCGGCTGATTTCCGGCTGGCCGATCCCGCCGCCTATGCGCATTGGTATGGCCATGCGCATCAGGCCCCGGAGTTGCAGAAGGAAGCCGTCTACGGCCTGAGCGAAATCTATCGGGAAGACATCAAGGCGGCGCGGCTCGTTGCCAATCCGGGCTGCTACACGACCTGCGCCGAGCTGGCGCTGATCCCGCTGCTGCGGGCCAAGGCGATCGATCCCGACGAGATCGTCGTCGACGCCAAATCGGGCATGACCGGAGCGGGCAGGGCGGCGCGCGAGGAGATGCTGTTTGCCGAAGTGTCCGAGGGCTTCCATGCCTACGGCGTCGGCCACCATCGCCACATGTCCGAGCTCGACCAGGAATTTTCCAAGGCCGCCGGCCGCGAGGTGATCGTCACCTTCACGCCGCATCTGGTGCCGATGAACCGCGGCATCCTGTCGACCATCTACGTACGCGGCGTCAAAACCTCGCCGCAGGACCTGCACGCGCTGCTGTTGAAGGCTTACGCGAACGAACCATTCGTTCACGTGCTGCCTTACGGCGCGACGCCGCAGACCCGGCACGTGCGCGGCTCGAACATGACGTTCATCGGGGTCGCCGCCGACCGCATCGCCGGCCGCGCCATCATCGGCTCGGCGCTCGACAATCTGACCAAGGGCGCCTCCGGCCAAGCGGTGCAGAACATGAACCTGATGCTCGGTTTCCCCGAGACGATGGGGCTGGAGCAGATCGCGCTGTTTCCGTGATCGACTGATCAGAGCTCGGCGTTTTGTCGCTGCAGTTCGTGCTGCCAGCGCAGCAGTCTGTTGTCGGCAGTTACCAAAATTGCACCGTGAGCGATTGCCGTTGCGGCAATGAAACGGTCGGCAGGATCGGCGTGCAAGTTCTCAAGGCTGACTGCAAGCATGGCGACGTCACCCGTGAGCGGAAGCTCGGCGACGCCCGAATTGAGCAGTTCGTTGCGCAGATAAAAAGGGTCTCTATGAAGTTCGAGCCGATCTTTGGAGACCAAGCAAAGCGATTTCCCAGAAACTGACCGCGCTGATAGATAATTGGTTCTCTTCACGAGCTTTCAGAATGACTTCGCGAGTTTGAGCGCCCAGAGTTCTATCTTCGTCTGCGAGCCAGATAGCAACGTGGGTGTCGAGAAGAATCACTTAAGGGCTTCCCACTCCACATCAATAGGCGAAATGATGTCACCCTTGATGGTTATTTTGCCCTTCCAAATGCCCAGTGGACTTTGCTTTTGCGGATTATGAGGCCCCACTTCTGCAATGGGTTTGCCATTCTTGGTGATAACAAGCCGATCGCCGGTGCGCTCGACCTCATCCAGCAAGGCGAGACATTTGGCCTGGAATTCGGAGACTTTGATCATTCGCGACATTGCGTCAGTCCTTCGCGACCACGGTCAACGACCCTGGTCATATAGCGGAAAGACGGGCTATTTGCCATGGATTGGCGCCATCCGGAGGCAGGCGCGCTCCTCAATCCCGCACCCTCACGTAGCTTCCCGGCGCGTCTTCGATGGCCTTGAGCGCGCCGTCGCCCGGGATGCGCGCCGGCACTTCGGTCGGGCTCTGTCGCGTCAGCCAGACCAGCCAATCCGGCCACCATGAGCCGGGATGCTCCTTGGCCTTGGCGAGCCAGCCGTCGAGGTCGGCATTGCGCGGCCGCGGGCCGGTCCAATATTGATATTTCTTCTTGTCCGGCGGATTGATCACGCCGGCGATGTGGCCGGAGCCGGCCAAAACCAGCCGCACCGGTCCGCCGAAGAACTTGCAGCCGAGCAGCACCGATTTCGCCGGCGCGATATGGTCCTCGCGCGTCGCCAGATTGTAGATCGGGACTTTGACGGCCTTCAGGTTGATCGGCGTGTTGCCGAGCGTCAGCTTGCCTTTCGCCAGCTTGTTGTCGAGATAACAGCTGCGCACATAGAACGAGTGGTTGGCGGCCGGCAGCCGCGTAGCATCGGAATTCCAGTACAGCAGGTCGAACGGAAACGGCGCCTTGCCCTTGAGGTAGTTGTTGATGACGTAGGGCCAGATCAAATCGTTCGAGCGCAGCAGATTGAACACGGTGGCCATGGTCTTGCCCTCGAGATAGCCGCGCTCGGCCATCTTGTGCTCCAGCACCTCGATCTGCTCGTTGTCGACAAACACCTTCAAGTCGCCGCCATGGGTAAAGTCGACCTGGGCGGCGAACAGCGTCGCCGACACGATCCGCTCGTCGTGCCAGGCCGCCATGGCGGCGAGCGTGACCGCCAGCAAGGTGCCGCCGACGCAGTAGCCGACGCTGTGAACCTTGTCCTCGCCGGTGGCCTGCTGGATCGCGTCGAGCGCCGCCAACGGCCCTTGCCGCAGATAGTCCTCGAAGGTTTTTGTCGCGAGGTGGGAGTCCGGGTTGACCCAGGAGATGCAGAACACCGTGAGGCCCTGATCGACGCACCATTTGATGTAGGATTTTTCCGGGGTCAGATCGAGCACGTAGAACTTGTTGATCCAGGGCGGCACGATCAGCAGCGGCCGCTTGAGCACGGTCGCGGTCGCCGGCGCGTACTGGATGAGCTGCATCAGCTCGTTCTGGTAGATCACCTTGCCAGGCGTGGTGGCGAGGTTGCGTCCGACCGCGAACATCGACGCATCGGACTGGCGGATTTTCAGATCGCCGTCGCCGGTCTCGATGTCCTCGGCCAGCATGCGCATGCCGCGGACCAGGTTGTCGGCATTGCTGGTCAGGGTTTCGCGCAGCAATTCGGGATTGGTCAGCACGAAATTCGATGGCGACAGCGCGTTGGCGATCTGCCGCACGTAGAATTCGGCTTTTTGCCTGGTATGCGGATCGAGATCGGCGGCATCGCTGACCAGCCGGTCGGCCCAGCGCGCGGTGAGCAGATAGGCCTGCTTGAGAAAATCGTAGAACTGGTTCGACGACCATTCCGGATCGGCAAAACGCTTGTCGCCGGGCTCCGGCGCCGCCACCGGCGCCGTCTCCTCGCCGGCCAGCCGCTTCGCCGCTGCGGCCCACAGATCGAGGTAGGCCTTGCCGAGCCTGGTCTGCACCTGCAAGGTTCGCTGCGGGTCCTCCATCCAATATCCCGCTACGTGACCGAGCGTCTTGACGACTTCGGAAATTTCATCCGCGAACTGTGCATCGCTTTTGCGGCCGGCCTCGCGGGGCTTCAGGTAGGCCGCCAGCGCCCGGCCGCTTTCCTCGATGAGCCGCGCCAGGTTGCGCGAGAACGCCTCGACGTCGACGCTGCCGATCTTCATCGGCTCTGGCGCTGGAGACCGCACGAGCGTTCCTCGATCCCGGCCGCGAAGGTGGCGAAATTCGGCCCTTACCGCAGAAATGGCCCGCGCCGGCCACACGTGCAAGCCGTCTTTATTGGCAACGCCTGGCGAGTGCCTGGGCGGCTGGCGGCCACTCGCGGCGCGCGAGCCGCCGCCCGGCGCAGTCCTTGTTTCGACATATTACCGCGGCACCATGGTACCTGCGGTGATGTCTCAATCGATGTTCATAACATATTGAGTTTTTGAGTATTCGTGGGACATTGGGGTCGACAGGCGCGGCGCAGTTACGCCGCGCCGCGCGACCGGGCGCCGCGAGACAGCTGGGGAACAGGGTGCACAGCCGGGGAAGTTCGAGGACGGGCGTGCTGGCGATCCTGGCGCTCGCTGCCGTGATCGCGCTGCCTTTGGCCGCCTGCGCGCCGGGCGCCGAATATCCCGCCGTACTGGACCGGCCCGAGCCTCGCGCCGACGCACCGATGAGCCCGGACCAGCTCAAAGAGGTGACGAACTCGCTTATTTCCGACCGCGACCATTTGAGCGCGGAGGCCAAGCCTCCCGCTGCTGCGCCGCCGGGAAAGCCGACCGCCCAGGCCAGCGCACCGGCGCGAAAGCGAAATCAGCCGGCCACAACGGGCAGTACGCAAGCGGCTGGCGCCGCGCCCAACCCGTGATAAAAGTCTGTCGTTAGAGTATCGTCGAGAGAGTATCGTCGAGGGAAGCTTCGCCGAATCGGCGCGCTGGGCACCCATGGAAGAATTTTATCGCATCCGCAGGCTGCCGCCTTACGTCTTTGAAACGGTCAACCGCGCCAAGGCGGTTGCCCGCAACGGCGGCGCCGACATCATCGATCTCGGCATGGGCAATCCCGATCTGCCGACGCCCGCGCACGTCGTCGAGAAGCTCAAGGAAACCATCGGCAAGCCGCGCACCGACCGCTACTCGTCCTCCAAGGGGATACCCGGGCTGCGCCGCGCCCAGGCGGCCTATTACGCGCGCCGCTTCGGGGTGAAGCTCAATCCGGAAACCCAGATCGTCACCACGCTCGGCTCGAAGGAAGGCTTCGCCAACGTCGCCCAGGCGATCACCGCGCCGGGCGACGTGATCATCGTGCCGAACCCGACTTATCCGATCCACGTTTTCGGCTTCCTGATGGCCGGCGGCGCCATCCGCTCGGTTCCGGTCGCGGTCGACGCCGGCTTTTTTGGCGCGCTCGAGCGCGCCGTGCTGCACTCGATCCCGAAGCCGATCGCCGTCGTGGTGTGCTACCCGTCGAACCCGACCGCCTGCATCGCCGACCTCGACTTTTATCGCGACCTCGTTGCCTTTGCGAAGCGCCACAGCCTCCTGGTGCTCTCCGACCTCGCCTATGCCGAGGTCTATTTCGACAACAACCCGCCGCCGTCGCTGTTGCAGGTGCCGGGTGCGATGGATGTCGCGGTGGAATTCACCTCGATGTCCAAGACCTATTCGATGCCGGGCTGGCGCATCGGCTTCGCGGTCGGCAACGAGCGTCTGATCGCGGCGCTGGCGCGGGTGAAATCGTATCTCGACTACGGCGCCTTCACGCCGGTCCAGGTGGCGGCGACCGCGGCGCTCAACGGTCCTGACGATTGCATCCACGAGATGCGCGCCGTCTATCGGCGCCGCCGTGACGCGCTGGTCGATTCGTTCGGCCGCGCCGGCTGGCAAGTGCCGCCGCCGCAGGCCTCGATGTTCGCCTGGGCGCCGATCCCGGAGCCGTTCCAGCCGCTCGGCAGCGTGGAATTCTCGACCCTGCTGGTCGAGAAAGCCGGCGTCGCGGTGTCGCCAGGCGCCGGCTTCGGCGAATATGGCGAAGGCCACGTGCGCATCGCGCTGGTCGAGAACGAGCAGCGCATCCGCCAGGCCGCCCGCAACATCCGGCGCTTTCTTGAAACCGTGCCGGAAATGCTGCACAACGTCGTTCCGCTGGCGACGCGACGTTAGTCGACCGTCGCCTCATTCCATCCTGTCATCCAGATTTGGCGACGCGTCATGGTCGAGCCGCTCAAAGTCGGTCTTGCCGGGCTCGGAACCGTCGGCTCCGCCGTCGTTTCGCTGCTGGAGCTTGGCCGCGACAAGCTCATGGCGCGCTGCGGCCGGCCGATCGAGATCGTCGCGATCAGCGCCCGGTCGCGCGGCAAGAAGCGCGACATCGATCTGAAGAAATTCCGCTGGGCCGGCGATCCCGTCGCGCTGGCCGCCGACCCGTCGATCGACGTGCTGGTCGAGGTCATGGGCGGCGACGGCGACCCGGCCAAACGCGCGATCGAGACCGCGCTGGCGTCCGGCAAGTCGGTGGTGACCGCCAACAAGGCCCTGCTGGCGCGCCACGGCCAGAAACTCGCCGCGTTGGCGGAGCGTCACGAGGTGGCGCTGAATTTCGAAGCTTCGGTCGGCGGCGGCATTCCGATCGTCAAGACGCTGCGCGAAGGCCTCGGCGGCGATGCCTTCACCCGCATCTACGGCATCCTCAACGGCACCTGCAATTACATCCTGTCCCGCATGGAGCAGGACCGGCTCGGCTTCGACGACTGCCTGCGCGACGCGCAACGGCTCGGTTATGCCGAGGCCGATCCAACCTTCGATGTCCAAGGCCATGACACCGCGCAGAAGCTCTCCATCCTGGCGACCCTGGCGTTCGGCACCCGGCTCGACCCCAAGGCGATCTATGTCGAAGGCATTTCCTCCATCACCTTGGCCGACCTCGATGCTGCGGAACAGCTCGGTTACCGCGTCAAGCTCCTCGGCGTCGCGGTGAAGACCGCGGCGGGCATCGAACAGCGCGTGCACCCGACCATGGTGCCGAAGGAGAGCGCCATCGCCCAGGTGATGGGCGTGACCAATGCGGTGACGATCGATGCCGTCGGCCTTGCCCCGATCACGCTGGTCGGCCCCGGCGCCGGCGGCATGGCGACGGCCTCCGCCGTGGTCTCCGATCTCGCCGATATCGCCTGCGGCAGCCGGCCGCCGCCGTTCGGCCGGCCGGCGGCGCACATGACCGCGATCCGCAAGGCCCCGATGCAACACCACGAAGGCGGCTATTACATCCGGCTGTTGGCGCGCGACCGGCCGGGCACCGCCGCCACCATCGCGCGGCGGCTGGCGCAGCAGGACATATCGCTGGAATTGATCGTGCAGCGCCATGAAACCGGCAGCCGCGGCGCGGCGCCGCCGGCCCGCTCCGGCGCTCCGGTTCCGGTCATCATGATCACCTATGCGACCAGCGAGGATGCGGTGCGCAAAGCCCTCGTCGCCGTGCGCCGCGACCGTGTAATCTCCGGCCGGCCGCAGGTGATCCGGATCGAGAAGAATTAGAGGGCGACGATGACCACTGTCCCATCAACGGCGTTGGAGCGCGTGCTGGCGCTCGAGATCGTGCGCGTCACGGAACGCGCCGCCGTGGCCGCGGCGCGGCTGCGCGGACGGGGTGCCGATAAGCAATCCGATCAGGCCGCGGTCGACGCCATGCGGCGCGAGCTCAACGGGCTGCCGATCGACGGCACCGTCGTGATCGGGGAGGGCGAAATGGACGAAGCGCCGATGCTGTTCATCGGCGAGAAAGTCGGCACCCGGGCGGGTCCGAAGGTCGATATCGCCGTCGATCCGCTCGAAGGCACCACGCTGTGCGCCAAGAACATGCCGGGCGCCATCGCCACGCTGGCCATGGCCGACCACGGCACGCTGCTGCACGCCCCCGACATCTATATGGACAAGATCGGCATCGGCCCCGGCTATCCCCGAGGGGTGGTCGACCTCGACGCGCCGGCCGCCGAGAACATCGTCAATCTCGCCAAAGCCAAGGGCGTCAAGCCGGAAGCCATCACCGCCATGATCCTGGATCGGCCGCGCCACGCCGACATCATCGCCGCGGTGCGCAAGGTCGGCGCCGCGGTGAGCCTGATCAGCGACGGCGACGTCGCCGGCGTGATCCACACCGCCGAGCCGGACAAGACCGGCATCGACATCTATATCGGCATCGGCGGCGCGCCCGAGGGCGTCCTGGCGGCGGCGGCGCTGCGCTGCATCGGCGGCCAGATGCAATGTCGCCTGATCCTCGACACCGAGGAAAAGCGCGAGCGCTCGGCCAAGATGGGCATCAAGGATCCGGGCAAGAAATACCAGATCGAGGACATGGTGAAGGGCGACTGCCTGTTCGCCGCGACCGGCGTCACCGACGGCCCCATGCTGCGTGGCGTCCGGTTCGGCAACGGCGTCATCGAGACGGAAACCGTGGTGATGCGCTCGGCCAGCGGCACGGTGCGCCGCATCATCGCCGAGCATCGCAAACTCGAGAAGTTTGCCTAGATATCGGCAGCTAGCCGCTGTCGGCCGCAACCCGCTCGATGCCGACGTGCTCATGCAAGCCACGGCGGTGGATGGCCGTTCCAGTGCACGATAGCGGCGTTCGCCACTGTCGTCCGTGCCGTTTCGATGAATTTGTCGTCCCACGCGATTGGCCGGCTCGCGAGTGGTGTGTTGCGCACACAGAGATTCCAATCCGCCGTAGGCGCCACGCGGTGCTCCAGCCCGCAGGATTGGATGGCCCAGATCAAGGCGCCCTGGTCGTGCCATGAGATCGCGTCCCGGACTTTGGGGTCGGTCGTTGCGCGCTCGACCGGCAGGATATAGGCCGCAATGGCGGCGGCGTCCCGGTCCTTCCGCCACCCGGACACGCCGCCGTTGATCGTCGGCAGCAACGGATCGAACCGGCGGCCAATAGGCAGAAGCTGGTAGAGTTCGGCACGATTGGGCGTGGCGTCCGGCGCGTTGTTCTCCGGCGTGAAAAAGGGTCCGCTGTCGATTGCGGCAAACAATTGCGACAGCTGCCGCAGCACCACCAGGTCGCAATCCATCCAAATAACGTCCCGAAACGGCGCGTGCTTTATGAGCACGGGGCAGATCCAAAGCGGCCACACCCTTTTGTGCAGTTTGCGCAATGGCGGCGCCGCGCCCATGGCCGCCTTGATGCGCGCGATCAGGGGGTCGGCGGGCAGCGGCAGGATATCGAGATTGCGCAGCGTGGCGGCATGGGCCTTTTGCGCGAGACTCAATCCGACATCGAAACACGCAACCGCGCAGGGCAGACTCTCCTGCACGGACCGGTGCAGCATGAGCAGTCCGGGAAAGTAGTGTTCGTCGCTGAGCGTGATAATTCCGAAGTCTCGGGTCATCGTCGGAAATGCTCAGCCTCTGCTGCCGACGACCAGGTTCGCAATTCGCCGGGACGCCACCGCGGCGGTGGCGCGGATTTGCGTCCATTCCATTATGAGCCTGGGCCGGAACGCCAGCGCATAAAGCGCCGCCAAAATCAGATACAGCGGATCGGCAAGCGCGGCGTCCAATGCCAATGCCGGCGGACCCCAGGCCTTGTAAAAACCTTCGTCGACAAAAGGCAGGTAGGGTTGGCCGTCGCGCTTGAACACGATGACGGGGAAGGCGTTGAGCGTGAACTTGAGGAATTCATAGAGCACGAAGGCGAGCCAGACCGTCTTGAACAATGCCGTCGCCTGGGACGCCATGATGGCGGCGGAAAACGCCAGCACCTCGATCGGCAACAGGCCGAACACGACCAGTCTTTCGATGGTCTCGCGGCCGTACCGATGCACAACCGTGTACAGCTGCGTCGCGCGATCGTGCTCCTCGTTTTGCAACTGGTGCGACAGGATCCCGCGCAATCCCGTGGCCAGCGACCAGATGGCGACGGTCAGCACAAGCGGCAGAGCATACGATCGAATCGACAGGTGTTGCACGACAACGAGCGCCAGCATGGCCGGATAGACATGCGCCGCGGCGGCATCGGCCGATACGCCGAGCCAGCCGCGTTCCTTCACGCGCAGCGGCGGGATCGAGTAGGCGAGCGGCAGCAGCAGTTCGACCGCGGTCAGCGCACCGCCAGCGAAGCCGCCGAGCAGCACGGCGAGAAGGAGCGCGCCGGCGCCGGACAGAACGATGATGCTCCACATCCTGGGCCGGCCGGCGGTGGCCGCCACATTGGCCCGTCCGCCGCGGCGGTCCTCATCGATGTCGAACAGTTCGTTGAGCGCATAGCCGTAGTTCGCCACACAACAGACGATGGCGACCACCGCCAGCGACGGCCATGACAGTCGAGTACATCAGCGGCTCGCCATCGATCTGCAACAGAACGAGCAAGATCGGACAGAGGAACCTTATTGAACCACCATGCCCGGGGCCGAACTAAAATCATTTTTTGCAACCGACACCGATGTCTCTGCAGGGCATCGTCATGTCGCCGACGCAGAGACGGACATTGCTGCGCAACGATGTCAAGGAGTCCATGGCAATGACGCTCTCATTGGGCGAGGCGGACGGCCCGCCAAAATGCCGCGATGTTGGCCGGCAATCCATCATACGGCGTCGGCAAGTGGGCGAGAGCGGCAAAGCGCCTCGATGCAAAAAGCCGTCGTCAGTTCTTCGGACCCACACCATTGGTAGAAGGCATGGGCGTTCCATCCGCCATCGTCGCGCTGCATCTTGACTATGTAGTCGATGGATTGTTTGACGATCTTAGGGCGGGAACTCGTAGGTGAGCAACGCCGACACCGCCATCGCCGCGCATAACGGGTTGACGAAACATCCGTCCTCGCCGCGGCGATTCTCGACTCCCGCGACGATGGTATCCTTCAATACCGCCAGGCTAGGGGCAGCATGGCGATGCGCCCGCGCCGCCGCGTAATACAATGTCAGGGGCTCCTGGTAATATAAGCTGAATGACGATGCCTGAGCCGTTCACCACGTTGATGATGTATTGGATCGCAGCGGCGGTCTCCGCCGATTCCCCGAGATAGAGAACGACGTTGGCATTCACCACCGGATCGACATCATCGCGAACGATATGCATCGCGGCGGAAAACGCGGATCCTCAGGTCCGTCCGCGATGACTTTTCCTGCCAACATTTGGGCCTGGCAAAATCCAATCATCGTGCGAGCAGGACCAGGGCCGCAGGCCGCCGCGCTGCGGCAGCAGCCATGTCTGAAATCGTCCCGCCGGCTCCCGGCAACAGCGAAATGCCCAGCGATTGTTTGGCACCCGAGCGCCCATGGTCCGCAACGCGTAGCTGATGCAGGATGTATCATCCAGATCGGGCGGCAAACGTCCGTGCTTGTGTTGGCGGGACGACCAATATCGCCAGACTCCGCCGAACTCCATTTCCTCGCCCAGGAAGCTCACCGCCCTGCCGGCGATATCGGCGATCGAAGCGCGCTCCAGATGGCTCAGCGCATAGAGCACGAAGGACGTCACGAACGGGGAACTGTCGAAGACCGGATCGGTCATGGCCCGATCTTTGGCGAGCAACGTCTTGAATTCCCCGTGCGGAAGCTGCTGCTGGCGCAGAAAGGCGACGGCGCGGTCAATGGCATCATCGATGATCATGACAACGCGTTGTTGTGCGGTCTCAGCGGGGCAAAATCAACTTAAGAGCCCGCGAGCCAATCCGCCCTGAATTCGGCTAGGGTCGTTCGATGGGCTTCGAATCACGCGAGTTCGCCGTGGCTGACGGCCTGTTCCTCGGCGTCGAAAATTCGGCGACCGGGCGGGCGTGGCGCGACCGGCTCGACCAGCGCGGCGCGGCGCGGGCGCTGGCGATCGCGCAGCGGCACGATCTGCCGGAATTGCTGGCGCGCATTCTCGCCGGCCGCAATGTCGAGGTCGATGCCGTCGAGGCGTTTCTCGATCCGACGATCAAGCGCTCGATGCCCGATCCGGACGTGCTCACCGCCATGCCGGAGGCGGCCGCGCGGATCGCCGATGCCGTGATGCGCGGCGAGAGCATCGCCATCTTCGGCGATTACGATGTCGACGGCGCCACCTCGGCGGCCTCGCTGGCGCGTTTCCTGCGCTTTTGCGGCGTCGAGCCGATGGTGCACATTCCGGATCGCCTGTTCGAAGGCTACGGGCCGAATGTCGAGGCGGTGCGCGCGCTCGCCGCGCGGGGCGCGACGCTCCTCATAACGGTCGATTGCGGCACCACCAGCATCGAGCCGCTGGCCGAGGCGCGCGCGCTCGGCGTCGACGTCGTGGTCATCGACCACCATCAAGCGGATGAAGTGCTGCCGCCGGCGGTGGCCATCGTCAATCCAAACCGGCGGGACGATCTGTCCGGCCTCGGTTATCTCGCCGCGGTCGGGCTGGTGTTCATGACCGCGGTCGCGGTCAATCGGCTGCTGCGCTCCCGCGGCTTCTGGACCGAGGCGCGGCCCGAGCCCGACCTGCTGACGCTGCTCGACGACGTCGCGCTCGGCACCGTGGCCGACGTGGTGCCGCTGATCGGGCTCAACCGCGCCTTCGTCGCCAAGGGGCTCATGGCGCTGCGGCGCCGCGAGCGGCCCGGCCATGTCAGCCTGATGGACGTGGCCCGGCTGTCCGGTCCGCCCGAAGCGTGGCATCTCGGCTTCCTGCTCGGGCCGCGCATCAATGCCGGCGGCCGTATCGGGCGCGCCGACCTCGGCGCGCGGCTATTGATGGAAAGCGATCCGATCGAGGCCGCGAAAATCGCCGCCGAGCTCGATCGGCTCAATCGCGAGCGGCAAGCCATCGAGCAGGACACATTGGCGCAGGCCGAAGCCGAGGCCACGGCCGCGCTCGGTCTCGAAGAGCAGGGCGCCGTCGTGATCACTGCGGCGGAAGGCTGGCATCCCGGCGTCGTCGGCCTCGTCGCCGCGCGGCTGAAGGAAAGATTCGGCCGGCCGGCTTTTGCCATTGCGCTCGAACCGGGCGGCATCGGCACCGGCTCCGGACGCTCGATCGTCGGCGTCGATATCGGCCGGGCGGTGCGGCGCGCCGTCGCCGACGGATTGCTGGTCAAGGGCGGCGGCCATGCCATGGCGGCGGGCGTTACGCTGCGCAAAGGCGCGCTGGCGCCGCTGCGGGCGTTCCTCGAAGCGACGCTCGGCCCCGACGTGGAGGTGGCGCGGCGCGCCAGCGGGCTGATGATCGACGGCGCCGTGAGCGCCGCCGCCGCGACGGTCGATCTGGTGACCATGCTGGGGCGCGCCGGACCGTTCGGCTCCGGCAATCCGGAGCCGACCATCGTGCTGCCGGCCCACACCGTGACCTATGCGGAGGAAGTCGGCCAAGCCCATATGCGGGTGCGGCTCAAATCCGCCGACGGCGCCGCCGTCAATGCCATCGCCTTCCGCGCCGCCGGCCAAAAGCTCGGCCAGGCGCTCTTGCAAAATCGCGGCCGGCAGATCCACGCCGCCGGCTCGTTCTCGCTCGACCGCTGGCAGGGCGAGGAACGCGTGCAATTCAAGCTGACCGATATCGCCCCGGCGGAGCCTTTCACCGGCCGCTCATGATCGAAGTCGATTGGCGAGTTGTTCGCCGTTCTCGAGGCGATCGGCGATGACCCGCAGTGCCAGTGCTTTGACCTTCGCGGCGGCTTCGACTTTGGTCGCGCCGTAGGTCAAGACGCCCGGTAGGGCAGGTACCTCGGCAATCCAGCGGCCGTCTTCTTCCTTTTCGAATTCGATTTTCAGCATGAGCCACCTCGTGACCAGCCCCTTATAGAATGGCTGGCTGCCATGTACCACGTGAGCCGCTTCATCCCCTCAGGCCTCAAGAATTTCACTTGAATTAACAAGAGCATGTGCTAAGTGCCTGCGGCTCTGTGGAGAACTCCTTGATGTACCCGATAAGCCGCCGGGGCGCGTTGCTGCTCGGCGCCGGATTGACGGTCACGCTAGTTGGCGTCGACCGCAGCGTGGCGACACCGGCCGAAGCCGAGGCCGAGATTGCCAAGTTCACCGGCAGCCAGGCGGCGGAGAGCGGCCATATCGCCATCGACCTTCCCGAGATCGCCGAGAACGGCAACACCGTGCCGCTGTCGATCAGGGTCGACAGCCCGATGACCGCCGCCGATTACGTCAGCGAAATCCGCGTCATTGCCGATGGCAATCCAAACCCCGGCGTGGCCAAATTCCACCTCACGCCGGCGTCGGGCCGCGCCGAAGTGGCGACCCGCATCCGGCTCAATGCCACCGAGAACGTCATCGTCGTCGCCAAGACCTCGACCGGCAAGCTCTACACCGAGCGCAAGATGGTCAAGGTGACGGTCGGCGGCTGCGGCGGCTAAGCCAGGCAACAAAACCGGGACAGATATTCATGGCCGACAAGCCGCGGCTGCGCGTGCCGACCGACGCAAAAAAGGGCGACGTCATTACGATCAAGACGTTGATGTCGCATCCGATGGAAAACGGTTTCCGCAAGGACGAAACCGGCAAACCGATCCCGCGCAAGATCATCAATTCGTTCGTCTGCAGCTTTGGCGGCCACGAGGTGTTTCGCGCCGACCTCGAGCCGGCCATCGCCGCCAATCCGTATTTCGAGTTCACCGTCAGGGTGGAGGAGAGCGGCACGTTCACCTTCGCCTGGATCGACGACGACGGCACGGTGACGACCGCCGAAGCGGGCATTACGGTTACATAAACGCCATGACCAATACGCCATGACCAAGCTCAATCTCGCCGTCGCCGTCGGCGACTACGACCGCACCCGCGCGCTGATCGACGGCGCCGTCCAGATCGACGGCGTCGATCCGGTCTATATGACGCTGGTTCCCGAGGAGATTTTCTTTCGCGCCTTCCGCGCCGCCGAGTTCGACATCTGCGAATTGTCGCTGTCGAGCTACACGGTGAAGACCGCGCAGGGCAATTGCCCCTATATCGCGGTGCCGGCCTTCGTGTCGCGCGCCTTCCGCCACACCTCGGTCTATGTCCGCACCGACCGGGTGAAAAAGCCGCAGGACCTCAAGGGCCGCAAGGTCGGCGTGCCCGAATATCAGCTCACCGCCAATGTTTGGGCCCGCGCCTTCCTGGAGGACGATTACGGCGTTGCGCGCTCGGACATTCATTGGATCCGCGGCGGCATCGAGCACGCCGGCCGGCCGGAGAAGATCACCGTGAAGCTGCCGCCGGGCGTGCGGCTCGACAATGCGCCGGAAGGCGCGACGATTTCGGCGCTGCTGGAATCCGGCGAGATCGACGGCTTCATCGCGCCGCGGCCGCCGACGCTGGTCGAGAAGGGCCATCCGCATGTCGGCTGGCTGTTTCCCGACCCGACCGCGGTGGCCAAGGATTACTTCAAGCGCACCGGCTTTTTCCCGATCATGCACGTCGTCGGCGTGCGCCGCGAACTCGCCGAGCGTCATCCCTGGCTGCCCGGCGCCGTGCTCAAGGCGTTCGAGCAATCGAAACAAGCCGGCCTGGCCAAGCTGTCGGACACCTCGGCCACCAAGGTGACGCTGCCATTCGTCGAGGAGCGGCTTGCGGAAGCCCGCGACCTGATGGGCCACGATTTCTGGTCATACGGCGTCGAGCCGAACCGCAAGGTGCTGGATTATTTCCTCGCCCAGCACCACGCCGAGGGCCTGTCGGAGCGGCGCGTGTCGGTCGACGAGCTGTTCCACCCGGCGACCTACGAGACGTTCAAGTTGTAAAGATATCCGCCCCCGCGTAGCGGGGGAGGGGGACCGCGCGTTTGCGCGGTGGAGGGGGCCTCGGCTTCGACGCAAGAAAAAGCGACGACGATCCGTCGCCGGCGCTTCATTTGTTTTTGATGACCTGTCCGCTGATCGCATCCGCGACTCAGAGGCCCCTTCCACCATGCTTCGCATGGTCCCCCTTCCCCGCTTCGCGGGGCAGGAGGCTCAAATCCGATCCGGGAACTTGATGATGAAGTTGTCGTGGTTCGGCATCTTCACCTTGGGCAGCGTCTGCGCGTTCATCACCTGGTCTTGCGGGATCAGCTCGTTGGCGGCGAGCAGATAGGCGCACAGCGCGTAAGTCTCGTCGTCGGTCAGCGTGTGCGGCGTCGGCCACGGCATGGCGCGGCGGATGTAGTCGAACAGCGTCGTCGGATAGGCCCAGAAGTTGGCGATGGTCTTGTTGGCGGCAATGCCGCCCTCGACCAGCGACGGATTGCCGACCAGCACGTTGCTCGGGCCGCCCTTGCCGTTGTCGCCGTGGCATTGATTGCAGCCCTTGTCGACGTAGAGCTTGGCGCCGGCGGCGGCGGTGCCGCTGCCGGGCGGCAGATTGGTGCCGTCGGGCAGCACGCTGATATCCCAGGCCTTGACGTCGGCTTCCGAGATCGGCTTGCCGAGATGCGGCGAATCCGCGGCGATCGCGGCGTTGCAGCCTAACGCCAGCGCGACCAGAACGGCAGCGACCAGCGGCCTAGACGTAGACATGCTTGATCTCCCCGGTGCTCTGGATGCCCCAGGCGGTGAGGCTGTTGTAATGCTGATTGGGAAAGCCGAGCACGTTGGGCACTTTCTTGGCTTCGCCGCGCAGCTTGATGAAATCGGCGCGCAACGGCTGCATGGCGCCGGAATCGTCCCAGGCCCGGCTGGTCAGGATCGCCGGCTGGCCGTCCCAGCGCCACGGCATGGTGAAGCGGGTGAACGCCTGCGGGCTGGCCGGACCTTCGACCGCAGCTTCGCCCCAGCTCTTGCCGCCGTCGGCCGACACCAGAACCTTGTCGATGCGGCCGGTGCCCGAATAGGCGATGCCGGAGATTTCATAGAACCCCGGCTCCTTGAGGCTGTAGCCGAACGACGGCTGGGTGATGAACGACTTCACCTCGTTGACGAAGTAGAACTTGTAGGCCTTGCCGTCCGGCAACAGCGGCGAGTAGTTGCGCGACTCGTAATAGGTCATGGCCGGCTGATCGACCACCTTCAGCCGGCGCAGGAATTTGGTATTCATGTTGCCTTCGTAGCCGGGCAGCAGCAGCCGCATCGGATAGCCGTTGCCCGGCATGATGCGCTCGCCGTTCTGGTAGAGCGCGACCAGCGCATCGTCGTAAGCCTTCTTCAGCGGCACGCTGCGGCTGACCGCAAGCGAATCCGCGCCTTCCGCCAGCATCCAGCTCGCGTTCGGATCGACGCCGGCTTCGTCGAGCAGGGTCGAGACCGGAACGCCGGTCCATTCCGCGCACGACACCAGGCCGTGCAGCGCCTGAAGCGGGGCCTGGATCGGCTCCGGCGAAAACATCGGCGCGCTGTTGCCGCCGCACTCGACGAAATATTTGCGCGTCACCATCGGGTAGCGCATCAGCGCGTCGACGGTGAATTCCAGCGGCTGTTTGACCATGCCGTGGATGACCAGCACGTGCTTGTCCGGATCGATGTCGGGAATCCCGGAATGCAGGATGGTGAAATGCAGCGAATTCGGCGTGATGGTGCCGTTGAGCAGGTGCAGCGGAGCCCGGGCGTGCTGGGTGCGGGCGTCGCCTTTCGGATTGCTCAGCGTGCGCACGACCTTGGCTTCGAAGCGCGACGGCTTTTGCAAGATCGGCGTGACCTCGCCGGGCCACAGGCTCCATTCGGGTTCGGTGAGCGGCTCGGCGGCCGCCCCGGTCAACGCGGTGCCGCTGCCCAACGCGCCGGCCACCACGATGCCGCCGCTTAAGAGTGCGCGGCGGTGCAGCAGGCCGTTGCCGGCCACTTGCTCCAGCGCCGGCGCGGTGCCGACGCGCTTGCGTCCCCTCATGGTTTCCCCTCCGATCGGCGCTTACGGCGCCGTTCTTGTTTTGCGCGGCGCGCAGCCGCGTACGGGATCGTCCGGCGCCATGGTGCCCGGTTTGCCGCCGGTTGTGAACAGCGATTTGGGCGGCTTTACGCCGTGCCCGGGCCGGCGGCGAATCATCGGTCCGATGGAAAATCCGGCTTGGTTCGCCGTCACCTCGATTTGACGGTGTCGAGGCCGCCGAGCCGCGCCACCAGCGTATTGGCGCCGATCGCCAGCACGAACAGCACGATCAGAATGGCGTACATCTGCGGCATGTTGAAGTTGGCGTAGGCCTGGATGACCAGAAAGCCGATGCCGCGGTTGGAGATCTTGGTCTCCGCCAACAGCGTGCCGATCAGCGCGACGCCGAGCCCGAGCCGCATGCCGTTGATGATCGGATGGCGCATCGCCGGCATATAGATCTTGGTCGCCATCTGCCACGGATTGGCCCGGAAACTATGGCCGACCTTGATCAATACCGCATCGATCTGGCGCATGCCGGCGGCGACGTTGAGCGCGATCGGGAAGAAGCAGGAGACGGCGCCCATCGCCACCTTGGAGCCGGCGCCGATGCCGAACCACATGATCATGACCGGAAAGAAGATGATCTTGGGCGTCGGGCCGAGATAATAGATGTACGGTTCGAACGCCCGGGCGATGAACTTGTTGGCGCCGATGACGAGACCCGCCACCAGGCCGGAAATCCCGCCGATCAGGAGGCCGGCGGCGACCTCGTCGACGGTCACCCACAGGTTCCAATAGAAATCGCGGGTCGAGAGCAGCTTGACCAAGGCGGCGCCGATCAGCTGCAGCGTCGGCACGACGTCGCCGTAGAACCAGCCGGAGATCGCCATGAGCTGCCATGCCACGAGGGCGGTGAGCACGATGGCGCCGCGCAACAGCGCGACTGGCAGCTGCCAGGGCTTGGCGCCGCGGGCGCGGGCGGGAGCGCGGGTCAGGCGGCCGACGTCAGCCATCGCTCGGCCCTTTCGGTTGCCACGAAGAAGACGACGCTGACCAGGACGACGAACGAGATCGCCGCGTAGGTGCCGGGTAGATCGTAGCGTTCGGCCAGATCGTTGATGAGCTGGCCGAGACCGCCGAAATTGATCAGAAACTCGACCCCGACCACGTTGATCAGGGCAAAGATCAGTCCGAGCCTGATGCCGACAAAGATGGTCGGCAGCGCCGAGGGGAAATAGATTTTCCAGAACTGCTGCGCCGGCGTCAGCTTGAAACTGCGCCCGACATTGATGAGCACGCGGCGTGTTGCCGAGAGGCCCTCGATGGTCTTGAGGATCACCGGCGCCAGGCCGGCGACGAAGGCTAAGAGGATGATGGTCAGCGAATTGCGCCCGAACAGCGCCAGGAACAGCGGATAGGCCAGCACCAGCGGCGCCGACGCCATCGCGGCGACCCAGGTTTCGCAGGCGAGCCGCAACAGCAGCACCCGATGCAGCAGCGCGCCGATGGCGATGCCGAACACGGTGAGCAATATTCCGGCCGCGAGGCATTCCCAGGCGGTGAGCAGAAAGCGATGCAGAATGTCTTCTTCGACGATCACGCGGCCGAAGCTCGACGCGACTTCAGAGGGCAGCGGCACGATGAAGCGGTTGATCAGGCCGATGCGGATCAGGATCTCGACGGCGGCGAGGATCAGGACCAGCGACGCAAGCCCGACCAGCGGCGGCAGGCAGCGCTGCAGGGTTGCTCGGCCGGCCGGGCTCATCCTCAACGTCCCCGTTCAACTTCCCAGCCGCGGCAACAACGCGATGGCGTTGCCGCGGTCGATCGCCTCGCGCTCGGCATCGGACATTTGGGTCTGTTGCAGCTCGTCGACCTCGGCCGCGGCCTTCACGAACGGATAGTCGGTGCCGAACAGGATATGGCTCGGGTCCGCCATGATGCGCAATGCCGCCAGCGATGCCGGCGCGGTGGCGTTCGCCGTATCGTAATAGAGCTTGCGCAACTCGGCCAAGACGCCGTGCGGCGTCACTTCGGCCGAGTTCGGGCGATGGCCGAGGGTCTCCGCCATGCGGCCGGCCAGCATCGGCGTGACGCCGCCGCCGTGCGAGAAGATGAAGCGGATGTCCGGGTTCTTGATCGGCGTGCCGTTGATGATCAGGCTGGCGATGGTCCGCGTCGTATCGAACGGAAATTCGATCGCCTGGGGAATGACGGTCGGCAGCACGCTGCCGCAGCACGCGGCCACGGTCGGATGAACGTAGACCACGGTCTTGCGCCGGTTGAGCTCCTCGAACACCGGCGTGAAGGCCGGGTCGCCGAGATACTTGCCGTCATAGCTCGTCAGGATGCCGATGCCGTCGGCTTTGAGCGTGTCGAGGGCATAGTCGATTTCCTTCAGGCTGCCTTCGGTGTCCGGCAACGGCACCACCGCGAACAGGCCATAGCGGCCGGGGTAATTGCGGATCTGCTCGGCGGCATAATCGTTCCACATGCGCGACAGGCGCCGCGCCGCCGCGACGTCGCCGAACCAGACCCCGGGCGTCGTGATCGACACGATGGCGGTGGCGATGCCGGCCGCCTCCATGACTTCGAGCGACTGGCTCGGCGTCCACGCTAAGAGCTGGCTCGGCGTCACGCCGCCGTGGCCGAAATTGATCCGCTCGTGCTCTTCCTTCATGTATTGCGGCGGCAGGAAATGGTGGTGCACGTCGATCCGTTTCGCCGACGGCGCCGGTGCCTGCGCCAATGCGCGTCGCAGCGGCAGCGTAGCAGCCGCAGCCGCAGCCAGCCCGCCGCCCAAGAACCCACGGCGGCCGAGGCCGCAGGTGCACGCCGCGGCGCCGTTGTCGGCGGCGAACGCCGCGGCTTTCGGCATCGAAAACACAGCCATGCGAAGTCCTCCCGGTTATTCTTCTGTGGCGTGAAGCGCGCGCGCCTCGGCGTCGATCAGGCCGCGGCTTGCCTCCTCGCGTAAGTCGCTCCAGATCTGGGCGACGTAGCGGCCGAACGCCTCGCTCGACACGATCTCGGAGGTGCGCGGCCGCGGCAGCTTGATGTCGACCATGCGCTTCACCCGGCCGGGACGATAGGTCATCACCAGGATGCGGTCGGCAAGCTGCACGGCCTCGGTAATGTTGTGGGTGATCAGCAGCGTGGTCTGTTTCAGCTGCTGTTGAATCTGCAGCACCTTGTCGCCGAGCAACAGCCGCGTCTGCTCGTCGAGCGAGGCGAACGGCTCGTCCATCAGCAGGATTTTCGGCTCCGAGGCGAGCGTGCGCGCCATCGACACGCGCTGGCGCATGCCGCCCGACAGCTCGGCGGGATAGCGTTTTTCAAAACCGTCGAGGCCGACCATGGAGACGAAATGGCGGGCGCGGGCGATGCGCTCGCGCTTGGCCATGCCGGCGATTTCGAGCGGGAAGGCGACATTGTCGACGACATTGCGCCACGGGAAGGTGGATTCCTCCTGGAACACCATGCCGATCGAGGGATGCGGGCCGGAGACTGTTTCTCCCGCCACCGCGACGCTGCCGTCGTAGCCGCCGAGCAATCCGCCGATGATGTTGAACAAGGTCGACTTGCCGCAGCCCGACGGCCCGATCACGGCGAGGAATTCGCCGGGCGCCACGGTGAACGACACATCGTCGAGGGCGGTCACGCCGCCCTCGCCGGTGGCGAAGTGCATGGCGATGTTGCGGACGACCAGGATGGCGTTGCCGCTGTCAGCCTGGGGCAGCGGCATCACGCGGTTGCTGGTCGAGACAGCGGCCATCGCCGGAGCCCATCGTGCTTGTTAGCTGCCGGCGCGGGTCATCGCCGCCGTCATCACCGCGGTATAGCCGGGCTCGACGCGCACATCGACCACTGCGACCCCGCCGGCATCGACGGCGGCGATCGCCTTGTCCAGCGCCGCCGCGAGGTCGGCCGGCTTGGTGATCGGGCCGAAGCCGACCGCGCCCTGGGCGCGGCCCATGGCGGCGAGATCGACTTCGGGCTCGGACATGCGCTGGCCGATCCACTTGTTCTCGACCGGGCGGTTGCGGGCGCGCGCCATCCGCTCCTGGTGCAGCTCGTCGTTATAGAACGAGCGGTTGTTGGCGAGCACGAACAGCAGCGGGATCTTGTAATGCACCGCGGTCCACACCGCGGTGACGCCCATCAGGAAATCGCCGTCGCCGCAGATCGCGACCGGCAGCCGGCCGGAGCCTTTGAGCGCCAGCGCCGCGCCGACGGAAATGCCGGGGCCGCCGCCAACGCCGCCGCCGCCGTCGGAGCCGACATAGTCCAGCGGGTGGCGGAACGTCGCCCAGCTGTCATCCCACGACAGCGGCAAGTGCGTGTAGGTCACCGGCCGATCCTTGAGCACTTTGCGCAACGCGCGTGCGATATGCTCGTTGGTGAAGCCCGCTGGTTCCTTGTCGGAGACGGCGCGCGCGCTCGGCAGCGCGTGCGGCTTGCCGCTCTTGCCATTTCCTTTGCCGATCTCCTTGACCAGTTCCGGCACCACCAGATCGGGATCGGCGGACAGCAGAAGATCGACCGGCGGCAGCGCCTGGTGGTCCATGCTCCAGCCGTTGTGGATGCGGTGATCGAGCGAAATCTGGATGACCTTGGCCGACGGGTTCGGCCCGGCATAGCGCATGGCGCCGGCGAGATCGACCCAATCGAGGCTTAAGACCACGTCGACGTTCTTCAAGCCCTCGACGCTCTCGGGCGTCGGCGCGCGCGGCGCCCCGACATAGAGCGGATGATCGGTCGGAAAGCTCGCGCCGATCTTGAGATCGCTGACGACGCGCGCATTGAGCGCTTCGGCCAGCGCGACACGGGCATTCCAGGCTTCTTCGCTGCGCGAGGCGCGGCCGGCCAGGATCAGAACCTGCTTGGCGTCCTTGAGCATCGCCGCGGCCTGGCGAATAAGATCGGCCGGCGCCGCGGTGGCGATCGGCGGCATATAGCGCGCGACGTCGATCGCCGGCAACTGCTCGGCGAGTTTCGCTTCCTGCAGTTCGGCATCGAAATTGATGTAGACCGGGCCCTGCGGCGCGGTGTTGGCGATCCAGGTGCCGCGCAGGATTGCCTCGCGGGCGGCGCCCGGCGAGGCCGGCTGGTCATCCCATTTGGTGTATTCGCGGACCAGCGCGCCCTGGTCGCGCGCGGTGTGAATCCAATCGATCCACGGCCGCCGCTTCGCCGCGTCGACCGGGCCGGTGGCGCCGAGCACCACCACGGGCATGCGATCGCACCAGGCGTTGAACATCGCCATTGAGGCGTGCAGCAGCCCGACATTGGAATGCACCGCCGCGGCCATCGCCTTGCCGGTGACCTTGGCATAGCCGTGGGCGATGGCGACGGCGGCCTCCTCATGCAGGCACAGCAGCATTTGCGGCGCGGAATTGCCGAGATAGTTGACGATGCTGTCGTGCAGGCCGCGATAGCTCGCGCCGGGGGTCAGCGCGATATAGGGGATGTCCAGCGAACGGAGCGCTTCGGCGATCACGTCGCTGCCGAAACCGGGCGCATTGGCGCCGGCCGGCGTCGGGCGCTCAAGGCCGGCGACCGCCGGGTCGGCACTGGTTTTGGCGCGTGCGGTCGCGGATTGGGACGGCGTCATGGCGGGCATTTCCTCGGGTTTGGGGCTTGATAGAGCGCAGGGGCTTTGTCGGCTGCATCCAACCGGATCACGAGCCTTGACGCAACCGGGCGAGAAGTCCCACCCCGGCATAGCCGTCGTCCGGCGTGATGCCGGCCTGGCGCTGGAAATTGCGCACCGCGATCATGGTGTCGTTGCCGATGCGGCCATCCGCGCCGCCGGTGTCGTAGCCGAGCGCGGTGAGACGGCGCTGGATCTCCTGGACCTCGGCCAGCGTCGGCGCCGGCTCGCTGCCCGGAAATTGCTGCACCAACGAACCGCCGCCGACGCAGCGGTCGCCGAGATGGACGAGCGCCAGCGCATAATTCATCGACGGGTTATAGCTTTTGACGGCAAAGAAGTTCGGGCCCAGCAGGAAGGCCGGGCCGCCCGGCAGCGGAATCCAAGGCCGCGCGGTGGCGTTGGGCTGCGGAAACGGTTCGCCGTCGGCGCGGCGCACGCCGAGTGCCTGCCACGCGGCATAGCTCCGCGCCGCGCTGCCGCCTTTCGCGCCGGGCATGCGCACCTCATAGCCCCAATGCTCGCCGCGCCGGTACTTGCCGCGCTCGACGAAGAAGCGCGCGGTCGAACCGAGCGCGTCGTCCGGCGGACCGTATGGCGAGATCTTGCCGTCGCCGTCGTAGTCGATGCCGATGTGCAGCCAGACTTCGGGCATCCATTGGGTATGGCCCATGGCGCCGGCCCAGGAGCCGACCATTTGTTCCGGCGTGCTCCAGCCGCGTTGCACGACCGTCAGCGCGTTGATCAGTTCGCCTTCCCAGTATTGCCGCCGCCGCGGCTCGGCCCAGGCCAAGGCCGCAAGCGACGGAATGACGGGGCGCATGTGGTTCTTCTGGACGAGCGGATCGCCGTATGCCGAATTCCATGCCCCAGACACCAAGCATGGTCGAGCGCTCGACGCCGAAGTCGTTTTCGATGCGCGTCAGGAGCGCCGCATAGTCCTTGGCTTTTTGCTTGCCGGCGATGATGCGCCAGTCCGAGACCGCGCGGTTGAGGTATTGCCAGAGCTGTTCGTTGAATTCCGGTTGGCTGTGGATCGCCTCGAGCCCGGTGGTGTCGGGACGGAGCCCACCCATGACCCGGTTGTAGGTCTCATCGGCGATACCGCGGGCCGCGGCCTTGGCGCGAAACGCCGCAATCCATTGCTCGAACGACGCGCCGCGCGCGGCGCTCGCCAGTCCCGGCAGCACCGATCCGGCAAAAGCCCCGGCGATGGCCTTCAGGCAGCTGCGTCGTGCAAATCTCGTCGGCGATTGTGTCACGCTTGCAACCTGGCTCGCCTGTCGTCTCGCCGCGGGCTCGCGGCGAATCAGCGGCCGATTGTTTCCCGGCCGTGCCCGATCCGACAAGTGCGTCTGACGCCCCGGATAGCGCGGCGCGCTTTGCGGCCGCTACCCCGCCGCTACGGATGCACGGCCTGGACTTCCTCGGGGCCCTGCAATTTCTCGACTAATATTTCGAGACTATTGGCGAAGCTTTCGACGTCGAAATTGAGCGGATCGTCATGGCCGTTGCGGATGTCGGCATCGATGGCGGCGTGGAAGGCGGGAATGAGCCAACGCTCGGCGCGGACGCTGGCGATGATGTAGAGCAATGCCAGCCGGTCATATTGTGCGGTGGTAAAGGCCGGGCTCGGGGTCTGGCTGTCGTTGCTCCAGCCGCGGCCGGCGGCGCTCCGCCGCGGCTGAATAAGCTCGGTGTGAAGGAACAGACCCTTGAGCGCGCCTGAGAAATTCACCGCACGCTCGAACTTGGTCGCGCGCCACGGCACGGCGAAATCGTGATTGAGCAGCATCTCGCCCGACCGGTTGACGATGACGTGGGCCTTGCCCCAGCCGTCGCCGCAGACGAAGTTCGCCAGCATGTTGAGCTTGGCATTGGCGTCGATGTCGTCGGGAAACGAGCGCCGGTGGTAGTTCGGCCCGCTGGTGTCGTGGATCACGAAATAGCGCGCCGACGGAGCGTCGGGATCGTTGTTGTTGGCGTGCGAGACCGGTTGCCAGAGATAGGCCGCAAAATTCTCCTCGAGGTCCTGTTTGGACAAGAACGTGCTCAAGGTCTCGCGCGACGGCAGCCCGGTGTCGCGCCCGACGCGGCTTGCCAGCGCGTCGGGCAGGCTCGCGAGCGGTGGGCCGAGGTTGCGCGTCTCATCCTCGCCGCGCATCAGGCATTTGGCTTGCTCGGTCGGGTCGCCGGCAAAGCTCATGGCCTGCGCATCGAATTGGCAGGCTCCCATATCTTTCAGATCGATCGTCGGCAGCGGCCGGCGCGGCTTGCAGGATGCGCTGACGGCAGCGTGCATCGAGCCGCACAGCATCGCGCCGGCAAGCGCCGCCACGACGAGGCCGCCGCGCCAGCGTTGCCCGGGCGAAGCGCCACCAACGGCAACCCGCCGCGCTTGTCTCGCTCTCGATAATTTTCGCGCGGCCGCCACGGGTCAAATCCCAAACTCAAGCGCGCTACTATCGCTAGCAACGCGCGTCCTGCCAAGCGGTGCCTGCAACTCAATCGCACCAAGCGCTCGTATCAGTGGGAAAAGTACGAGGATGCGCGTGTGTGGCAGCGTACGATGAATGGATATTCAGAATACGTTGACGCCGGTGTCAGTCCTTCGCCCGCTCGACGTAGCTGCCGTCCGCGGTCATCACCACGATCCTGGTGCCGGCACCGACAAACGGCGGCACCATGGTGCGGACGCCGTTCGACAACACCGCCGGCTTGTAGGACGAGGAGGCGGTTTGGCCTTTCATCGTCGGTTCGGTTTCGACCACTTCGACAATCGTCTTCGGCGGCAGTTCGATGGCCAGCGGGACGCCTTCGTGCAGGCTGATCGTCACTTCCATTTCCGGCTGCAGATAGGCGGCCTGGTCGCCGACAATGTCGGCCGACACGGCGACCTGGTCGTAGCTTTCCATGTTCATGAAATGGAAGCCGTCGCTGTCCTGGTACATGAACTGGTGCTTGCGGTCCTCGACGAAGGCCCGCTCGACCTGATCGGTGGTCTTGAACCGCAGCGCGACTTTCACGCCGTCGGCGATGCGGCGCACGTCCATCTGGGTCACCGGCGTGCCCTTGCCGGGATGGATGCTCTCGGTCGCCACGATGACCCCGAGCTTGCCGTCCATATCGATGATATTGCCTTTTCGCAGCGAGCTGGCGATGACTTTCACGGTTGCCTCAGGTTTGGTGGCTTCGATTTTCAGGCCGCAACATACTGATCCTGCGCCTGCACGCTAGTTATTTCCTGATCCGCCCCCGGACAAGGACATGCCGCAACCATGCCGGACCAGCCGCCCCATTCCTCGCCGTTCTGGGCCCCTCACGTCCACGCCGACCGCCGGCCGGCGCTCTTGGCGCGCGGCCGCGTCGTTACGGCGTTGCGGGCATGGTTTGCCGCCAACGAATTCGTCGAGGTCGAAACCGGGGCGCTCCAGGTATCGCCCGGGAACGAGACCCATCTGCACGCCTTCGCCACCACGCTTGAGGCGCCCGACGCCACCCGATCGCCGCTTTATTTGCGCACCTCGCCGGAACTCGCCTGCAAGAAGCTGCTTGCCGCCGGCGAGCGGCGCATCGTCGAGTTCGCCAAGGTGTTCCGCAATCGCGAGCGCGGCGCGCTGCACGCGCCGGAATTCACGCTGGTCGAATGGTATCGCGCCGCTGAGCCGTACCAGGCGCTGATGCGGGACTGCGCCACGATCCTGGCGCTGGCGGCCGAAGCGGCCGGAGTTCGAGAATTCCGGTTCCGGGGCCGCACGGCCGACCCCTTGGCCGATCCGGAGCGGCTAACGGTGGCGCAGGCCTTCACCCACATGGCCGGCATCGATCTTCTGGCGAGCCTGCCGGATGGCCAGCCCGACCGGGACCATTTGGCGCGCGCCGCGCAGGCCTCCGGCATCCGCATCGCCGCCGACGACCGCTGGGGCGATATTTTCAGCCGGGTGCTGGTCGAACGCATCGAGCCCAATCTCGGCATCGGCCGCCCGACTATTCTGGACGAGTACCCGGCGGCTCAGGCGGCGCTGGCGCGTCCGGCGGCCGACCGGCGGGTCGCCGAGCGCTTCGAGCTTTATGTCTGCGGCGTCGAACTGGCCAACGGCTTCGGCGAACTTACCGACGCCGCCGAGCAGCGCCGCCGGCTCGAAGCGGAAATGGCCGAGAAGGCGCGCATCTACGGCGAGCGCTATCCGGTCGACGACGACTTCATCGCCGCGGTGGCGGCGATGCCGCAGGCGAGCGGCGTCGCGCTCGGTCTCGACCGCCTGGTGATGCTGGCGACCGGCGCCTCGCGCATCGACCAGGTGATTTGGAATCCGATTACCGGCTGATTGGAGTGCGGTGAACTCGAATCAATCGTCATGCCCGCGCTTGTCGCGGGCATCCGCGTCTTGGACGTTGAGTAAAAAAACAAAGACGTAGATGGCCGGAACAAGTCCGGCCATGACATTTACTTGCTGACCATCACGTTGAGGATGGCGGTGGTGCCGTCCTGCACTTTCTGCATCGCCGTCTGGATCGCGCCCTTGAGCCTGCCGGGCTCGATCACCCGCTCGCCGTGCATGCCGAAATGCGAGCCCAGCGTATCGTAGTCGAAGCCGTCGAGCCGCGAGCCCAAATGCATGTTGTTGGCTTCGGCGGCGCCGTCCGGATAGTGATGGACGTGCCCCTTCTGCATGGCCTTGTAGCCCTTGTTGTTGAAGATCACGATCAGGATCGGCAGGTCGTGCTGCTTCGAGGCGCCGAGCGCCTGGATCACCGGATTGTACAAAAAGCCGCCGTCGCCGATGAGCAGCGCCACCGGCCGTTGGCGGGCCGCGAGCTTGACGCCGAGCGCGGTGCCCATGCCCTGACCGAGGCCGCCGAAGCCGCGGAAGAAGCTCTGCGGCGTGGTGAAGGGCAGATGCTGGCGCAGCATCGGTCCGTGCATGATCGTCTCGTCGACAAAGATCGTGTCGGCCGGCAGGACCTCGCCGAGCGTGCTGATCAAGGCCAGCGGATCGATCGCGCTGCCGTTGCCGTTGGCCTTGGATTCCTCGGCCTTGAGATTGGCAACGAACGCATCATGGGCGCGCGTCCATTTCTCCCGCCGCTGCTTCACGGCCTCGGCGTCGATCTTCGCGGCGCGTGCGGCGTCCGCCAGGGCATGCAAGGAGGCCGCGATCTCGCCTTCCAGATAAACGTCGGCGTGCAGCTGCTGGTAGATCATGTGGCCTTTGAACTGGTTCTCGTTGATCGAGACGATGGTGCCCTTGCCGGGCCGGTTGCGCGGCGGATACCAGGGCGCGCGGCCGCCGACCAGCAGGATGAGGTCGGCGTCGGCGAGATGCTCGTAGGTTGCGACGCCGAGATAGAGCGGATGGTTGGTCGGAAAATTGCAAAAGTTCGCGACGCGGCCCCACATCACCGGAATGGCGAGCAGATCGGCTAAGTCGACCAGCGCCTTGAAGGCCGCCGGGTCGCGGCCCGACTGCTCGGCGACGACCACCGGATTCTTGGCGTTGCGCAACAGCGCGGTGACTTTCTCCACCTCGCTCGGATGAGCCTGCACGCGCGGGGCGCGCGGAACCTCCCGATTATGCGCGGGCGGCGTCCAGTCGTGCAGCATGTGCTCGAGCGCGACATCGAGATAGATCGGGCCCTGCGGCGTGCGCTGCGCCATTTCGCCGGCGCGGATCACCTGCTCGTACAGGGTATGAGGGCTGGTGACGTGGCGCGCCGACTTGGTGATGCCGTCGACGAACCGTTCGATGCCGCCGACGCTCAAGCCGCCGTACCATTGCTGCTCGATGTCGAGATCCGGGTCCTCGCCGACGGTCTGCAATTCACCGGACATGACGATCATCGGCACTTCGGATTGCAGCGCGCCATGCACGCCCATGCTGCCCTGCAACAGCCCGACGCCGGCGTGGACCAATACCGCCTGCGGCCGGCCGGTGATCAGCGTGTAGCCGGTCGCCATGTTGACGGCGAGGGTCTCGTGCCAGCAGTCGATGTAGCCCGGGCCCTGCCGGTTGCCGACCTTTTGCTGCACCAGCGCCTCCCAGACCGGCGACCATTCCGACCCGGGCGACGACAGAATGTAATCGATCTTCAGCTTGCGGAACGCTTCCAGGATCGCTTCGCCCCCGTCCATCATGTAGTTCTTCATTTGACCGCCCTTGCCTTTTTGGCTCTACGCGCGCCGCAACCAATACCCAAGTCAGGTCCGCTGCAACAGCTTGCCTTGCGCGCCACGCATGGCATCGAGCATAAGAGCCGCAATTCCGTCAATCGAGGTTCGCCAAGCGAGGTTTGTCATGACCGCCGCCGCCAGAAAATCCCTGCGCAGCCCTGCCCATCTGGTCGAGGCCCGGCTGGTCCATCGCGAGCGGCTCGCCGTGTTGGACCAGGTCGCGGCGCGCTATGCGGTCGCCATCACGCCCGGCATTGCCGGGTTGATCGATCCGGCCGATCCGGCCGATCCGATCGCACGGCAATTCGTCCCCGACGGGCGCGAACTGACGGTTCACCCGGAGGAAAGCCGCGATCCGATCGGCGACGAGGTCCGAAGCCCCGTCGCGGGCATCGTGCACCGCTACCCGGATCGCGTGCTGCTCAAGCTGGTCAATGCCTGCGCGGTGTATTGCCGTTTCTGCTTCCGGCGCGAAACCGTCGGCCCGGGGCAGGGCGGACTTTCGCCGGCGGCGCTTGCCGGAGCGCTCGACTATATCCGGGTCCGTCCGGAAATCTGGGAAGTCATCCTCACCGGCGGCGATCCGCTGGTGCTGTCGGCGCGACGCCTCAAAGGTATCGTGGCGCGGCTGGCCAAGATCGAGCACGTCAAGGTGATCCGCGTCCATACCCGCCTGCCGGTGGCGGCGCCGGAGCGGATTACGGCGGCGCTGGTGCGCGCGCTGCGCACCGACAAGGCGACCTTCGTCGTCCTGCATGCCAATCATCCGCGGGAATTGACCGCGGACGTCCGTGCCGCCTGTGCGCGCCTGGTCGATGCCGGCATTCCGATGCTGTCGCAGTCGGTGCTGCTGCGCGGGATAAACGACGATGCCGACACGCTCGGCGCGTTACTCCGCGCGCTCGTCGAGTGCCGGATCAAGCCGTATTATCTGCACCACGCCGATCTGGCGCCGGGCACGGCGCACCTGCGGACCGGCATCGCCGAAGGCCAGGGACTGATGCGGGCGCTGCACGGCCGCTATTCGGGCCTGTGTCAGCCGACCTATGTGCTTGATATTCCCGGCGGTTACGGTAAATCGCCGATCGGCCCAAGCTATCTGAGCGAGGCCGACGCGGTGGTCGAAGATTTCCACGGGCGGCGACACCGCTATCCGCCCGGACAATGACGTCGAGAGCTTATCAGCCGCGCGCGCTACGCAGCGGCTCTTTCCAGCGCCGGGAAAACGACGGCGGTTTCGAACTCATAGCCGCATGATTCGCACGACCATGTATGGCGTACGCAGCGCTCGCTGAGGTGTTCGGACCAATCGGGAGCAAGCAGCCAACTGCTGCACTGCGGGCAAGTATTCTTGCTGTACGTGACCAGCCGGGTGCGCGCCGCGGAATCAGCGTGCCGAGTCATGATCTTCCTCCCTGAACCAAGCCCTCTCCGACCCGGTGCAACGCTAGGTTCAGGTTGTGGCAATCACAAGACGAAACCGGCGCGGCTTGAAGGCTAAATCGGAAAATATTGAGCGGAACTTTAGGCGAAGCTTCGACGTTGTCTTTGCTCCGGTTTATCGCGGGCAAATCGGCAGCGCGTGGTCTGCCGCGGCGCCGCATGTTGCCGACAAATCGCCCGAGATGTTTTCGGCTTGGCGGACCGCCTGCCGTTTAGGGCCGCGAAATCCGGCAGCCTTCGATCAACGCCCGAATCCAACCGTACCTTCGACGAAACCGCCGATCTTGATGCATGCGCCGGTGCCGGGCATCGGCGCAAAGCCTGGGCCGTATTGGGCGCACGACTTCCGCTGCGCCGCCGCGCGCGGTTTTGATGGGACGACCGTCACAGAGGATTTTGACGGCGGGTTCGGCTCCGCCAGTGTCTGGGCGGCAGCGCCCGCGGTAAGCGCCGGGACGATCGTCGCCGCTGCCAGCACGGCGGCGCGTAGAATTTTGCCGGCCGATCGGCAGGCGAACCAGCGATCCATGCGCCGCATCCTAGCACGATTTGCCGTGGCCGGTGCGCGCCAGGTGATTGGACGCCCCTGAAGGTTGCCGGCGCGCGGGTTGAATCAACCGCAATTGACGGCTACCCCAACGGTCGCCGGACATTTGGGCCGGCACCGACACCCAGAACGAAAGACCATGCGCACCATCACCCTTGAAGAGCATTTTGCCAGCCCGGAATTCTTCGACGGGCCCGCACGTTTCCTCAAAGACCGCGCCGAACAGGTCGGCGGCCGTTACGCCAATCTCATGGGGCGACTGTGCGACGTCGGCGCCAAGCGATTGGCGGAGATGGACGCCGCCGGCATCGACATGCAGGTGCTGTCATTGACGGCGCCCGGCGTCGAGCAGATGGAGACGGCCGACGCCATCGTGATGGCGCGCGACACCAACGATTACCTTGCCGATGCGGTGAGGAAGCATCCGACGCGGTTCGCCGGCCTCGCCGCGGTGCCGACCGGGGCCCCCGATAAGGCCGCGGAGGAACTGGAGCGCCGGGTCCGCAAGGATGGCTTCAAAGGCGCGGTCATCAACGGCCACAATCGCGGCCGCTATCTTGACGATCGTTTCTACTGGCCGATCCTGGAGCGCGCCGAAGCGCTCAACGTCCCGATCTATCTCCACCCGACGCCGCCGCCGCAGGCCGTCATCGACGTCTCATACGGCGGCTTTGCGCCAATGGTCACCGACATGCTCGCCGGCGGCGCCTGGGGCTGGCATATCGAAACCGCGGTGCATGTCATTCGCCTCATCGTCGGCGGCGTATTCGACCGGTTTCCGAAACTGCAATTCGTGATCGGCCACATGGGCGAGGGGCTGCCGTTCATGTTCCAGCGATTCGACATCATCCCGATGGAAGTGACGAAACTGAAGCGCCCGATCCTGGCTTATCTCAAGGAGAACGTTCACTACACTTTCTCGGGCTTTAATTTCCCGCCGGCCTTTCTGGATCTTTTGCTCGAGCTCGGCGGCGTCGAGCGGATCATGTTCTCGGCCGATCATCCGTATCAGTCGATGCCGCAGGCGCGCGCCTTCCTGGAGCAGATCCCCGTCAGCGCCGCCGACAAGGAGCGCATCGCGCACGGCAACGCCGAGCGGCTGTTCCGGTTGTGACGACGCGCGCCGGACCGACGGCGCCGTGAGCGCGACGCCGGAGGCTTATCCGGCAAGGCCGATCGCCGCCCGGACCAGAGCGCCACCGGGCTGCTGCAACTCGCTCAGGATAGAGAAGTGATCGGCGCCTTCTATCGGCAGAAGCGCGCCGGGCGCGCGCGCACGATCTCGCAACGCATGAAGCCGCCGCGCATCATGAACGAGGGTCGGCAGCTCGGCGCTGCCATACGAAACGATGAGCGGTTTCTGCGTCACCGGGCGTCGCAGCGGCGACAAGTCGGCGATGTCATCGTCGGTCAAATTGAGTGCCCGGTTGAGGTTGGTGTCGCGCAGCGGCTCAAGATCGTAGATTCCCGAGATGGCAAGCCCACCAACGACGCTCGGATGCGCAAGCTGCAAGACGGCCAACTGCGCGCCGGCCGACCACCCGGCGATGACACGCGGTCCCGCGATGCCGTGCCGGGCGCCATGAACGGCGAGCCAATCCAGCGCCTCGCCGATTTCGGCAACGATACGTCGAAGGGTCGCTTGCGGCGCCAAGGTGTAGCCGGGAATGGCCACCGACCAACCCGCGGCCGCGAGGCCTTCGGCGAAACAAGCAAACACGTCGCGCGAATTGCGTTGCCAATAGCCGCCATGAATGAAAACCAGACATGGCGCTGCGGCATCGCTTGCCGCATAAAGATCGAAGGCGGTTCGCTCCGACGCGGCGTAGGGCACGTCGAGGCCCGCCGGATGGGCGGCCCGGTAGGCCGCCGACGCACGATTTCGCTTGTCGATCCATGTCGCGCTGTCGGCGACGGCGGCATTGTTGTCGTAAGCCGCGTCGCGCCGGGCGGCATCGAGCGCGGCCCAGCCGTCTCGCGGATCGGCGGAGAGGGGATCGCCGCGGTCGCTGCCCGACGCCGACACCGGTGCGTGCCCTGCTCGACTAGGCCGCGATGGCTTGCGGCAAAATCGGCGAATCGGCGTCGAAGCGCTTGCCGCCACGCAGACAGAAGGCGGGTTGAAACAATCGCTCGGCGACGACTTTGGTGTTTTCGTTGTCGCGCAGGATGAAGCGGCCGCGGTCGTCCCGCAGCACCGACACATCGGCGGCGAAGCCCGGCTTGAGCGCGCCGATACGGTCGGTGAGCCCGACCATCGCGGCGGCATTCGTGGTCACCATGGGCACGACGTCCTCGAGCCGCAGCCCGAGCGCCACCATCGAACTCATCGCCTGCGTCAGGCTGAAGCGGGCCTGGCCGCGGAACGGATGGTTCTCGTCGTCATAGTGCTGTGCCGGCGTGCCGGCGGGTGGCGGCACCTCGGTATTGTAGCCGTGCATGTCGGCGCCCAACGTGTGAGGCATGATGCCGGCGTCGAGCGCCTTGCGCGCGAGTCGGTATGAGAAATGACTGCCGTGGCCGACGTCGACCTTGAGCCCGTGCGCCATCGCGGCGCGAATGACGCTGTGCACCTCGCCCTCCCGGTTGACGAAGCCGCCGGGATGGCGCGTGAACGGATGCGCGAGAATATCGCCGGGGCGCAGCTTCGGGATCACCCGCTCCAGGATGGTATCGGAGTCCTCGCCATTGGCGCCGCTCTCGGGCAGGCCCCACAGCGTGCCGAAATGCACATAGAGCGGCAAGTCGGTACGGCGGCCGATCTCGGCTGACATTTCCAGGACCTTGATGCCCCAGCGCGCGAAGCCGCCGATCTCGGCATGGCCCTTGATGCCGCGCACGATGTCCTTGTTGGCATTCGCCGACGCCACGGTCGCTTCGATGTCGACGCAGTCGGGGCTGTAGAGATTGGGGTAATAATGGCCCTCCAGGCCGCCGACCAGATAGGCCGAGAGGAAGGCATAGACCTGGGTCGCCGCCGCCTCGACAATAAAATGCCGGAAGCCCGGCAGGGTCATGCAGGACGGGCCACCCTGATCGATGACGGTGGTGACGCCCGAGCGCACGCCGACCATGTCGGGGTTCAAGCCGAAGCGGCCGGTGGCGTATTGATAGACATGGGCATGGGTGTCGATCAGGCCCGGCAGCACCAGCTTGCCGGATACGTCGATCGTTTCGGTTGCGCTCGAGGGCAGGATGGTCTGCGCGATTGCCGCGATGCGGCCGTCGCGCACCGCGACGTCCCGGATGCCGTCGATGCCCGACGCCGGGCAAATGACGCGTCCACCGCGCAGCAAGAGGTCGTATTTGGGGTTCTCGGACATTGCATCACCTCATCGTTCGCCGGTCATCGGTCGCTGACGCTGGTTCGCCGGCCGTCGTTCGCCGGCCGTAGCTGACTGTAGCTCGCCTGACTGTCATTCCCTGACTTGCGCTCATCTTGGGCTCATCTTGCTCATCTTGGCGTCAAATGCGAAGCTTGATCCGTCTTTGTTAGCAAGTGGCGTGCCAGCCTGTCGAGGCTAGCCGCGGCCCCGCGCACCGGTTTTGGAACTCCCCCGCGCGATGGCCTCGACCACGCGATGCGGCGTGATCGGCGAAACCAAAAGCTCGGCGCCCAGCGGCCGCAGCGCGTCGTTGATCGCGTTGGCGATGGCCGCCGGCGCCGCGATGGCGCCGCCCTCGCCGATGCCTTTGATGCCGAACTCGGTGTAGGGCGAAAGCGTCTCCATGTGATGAATCGTCACCCTGGGCACTTCGGTCGAGCTTGGCAGCAGATAGTCGGCCAGGGTCGATGCCAGCGGTTGGCCGTTGGCGTCAAACGGCATCTCTTCGTAGAGCGCCGTGCCGATGCCTTGCGCGAGGCCGCCGAGAATCTGGCCGTCGACCACCATCGGGTTGACCAGCTTGCCGCCGTCCTCGACCACCACGTAATCGAGGATCTCGACGCTGCCGATTTCGGGATCGACCGCGACCACAACCGCATGGGTGGCGTAGCTGAATGTTCCGGTATCGGGGTTCGGACGATAGCCGACGGTCGCTTCCATGCCGCCCATGTCGACGTCGCTCGGCAGATTCTGCGGCTTCAAGTACCAGGTGCGCGCGATCTCGCGCAGCGTGACCGAGCCGTGCGGCCCGACCACTTCGCCGCCGTCGACGCTCACCCGGGCGGGATCGGCTTGCAGCAGCCGCGCACCGACTTTGGCGGCGCGCTTTGCCAATTCTTTGCACGCCATCGACACCGCGCCCCCCGCCATCACCATGCTGCGCGACCCCCAAGTGCCGGTCGAGTAGGGCGTCATGGCGGTGTCGCCGTGCACCACCTTTATCCTGGCGACATCGATGCCGAGTATTTCGTGCGCCACCTGCGCCAGCGTCGTCTCGAGACTCTGGCCGTGCGACTGCACGCCGACCCGCAGTTCCAGGCCGCCATCCGGTGTCAGGAGCGCGGTCGCCTGCTCGTAGCCAGGCACCATCGGTATGCCCCAGCCCTGATACACCGAGGTTCCGTGCGCTGCCTGTTCGCAGTAGGTCGCAAGACCGACGCCGATCCGGCGTCCGTCGGCTTCGCCGGTTTTCTGGCGCTGCCGCAGTGCGGCAATGTCGATGGCCGCGACCGCGCGGCGCAGCGACTGCGGATAGTCGCCGCTGTCGAAATGCTTTTTGGTGATGTTGTTGAACGGCATCTGTTCGGGCCGCACCAGAATTTTCGCGCGCACGTCATGCGGCTCGATGCCGGCCTCGCGAGCGATGGCGTCGAGCAGGAGTTCCAGGGCGAAACAAACCCCGGTGCGGGCCACCCCGCGATAGGGCAGGATCGGGCACTTGTTGGTCGCGACCGAGAATGTGCGGCAGCGGTAGGCGGGAAAGTCGTAGGGACCCGGCAGGATGCTGGCGACCTGGGCCGCTTCGAGGCAGGCCGAAAACGGATAGGCCGAATAGGCCCCGGAATTGACGATCGCCTCGCAGTCGATGCCGCGTAGCGTGCCATCCTGGCCGGCGTAACCGGTGATCCGATAAAAGTGCTCGCGGCAATTGGCGCCGGCGGTGAGATGCTCGCGGCGATCCTCGATCCAGCGCACCGGATGGCCGGCGCGCATCGCCAGCCAACCCAGGCAGACCTCTTCGGCCAGCAGAATGCCCTTGTAGCCGAAGCCGCCGCCGACGTCCGGGGCGATGACCCGCACCTGGCCTTCATCGAGACCGAGGCATTCGGCAAGTCCGGTGCGAACGACATGCGGCATCTGGCAGGACGAATAGATCGTCAGCTGCTCCAGACGCGAATCCCAAAAGGCAACCACCCCGCGGCCCTCGATCGGCGCCATGCATTGTCGGGCAGTGCGGATTTCGCGGGTGACCTTGATGGGGGCGTTGAGCGCAGCCTCGATATTCACTTCGACCAAGGTTTCGAGAAAGACGTTATCGCCCCACTGCTCGTGGACCAGCGCCGACGACGGGCTGCGCGCGTCCAGCATGTCGTGAACGGCGGGCAGTTCGAGGAGATCGGCGACGATGGCAGCGGCGATGTCTTCGGCTTGCGCGCGAGACGGCGCCAGACACATCGCCATCAACTCGCCGACGTAGCGTACTTTGTCGCATGCGAGCGGCGGTTGCTCGGAGCTCTTGAAGCCGCGCAGCCCGGAAACCGCGCGGATCGGTTTGACGCCGCATAGATCGGCGGCGGTGAAGACCGCGCCATTGTGCGCGTCGGGGATTTTGATGCCGCGGAGGCGCGCATGGGCGACCGGGCTTCGCACGAATGCGACGTCCTTTATGCCGGCGAAGTCCAGATCGGCGACGAACTGGCCGCGGCCGCGCAGCAGCCGGTCATCTTCCTTGCGGTGCAGGCTCGCACCGACGCCCTGATGTTTCATCGCTGCATTGGGAGGCTCTGACATTTGTGCGGTCTGCCGCCATTTTTCAGCATTATCGGTGCGGAAACCGCACGACAGTCATGGTCGCATGGCACCGTCGGGTATCGCCGGCCGGGCTTTTTTCGCCGCACAGTTGCTAAGCGTGCGCATTCACACATACCATGACGAAGCCTAGGGCTGATCGAGGAAATCGACAATGCGCGGCACGACCGACAACCTGGACCGGCAGAGCCTGCGCGGCTTCCTTCACATGGTGGAATCCGAACATCCGGACCAGCTGCTGCGCATCAAGGAGCCGGTCGACTCGCGCTTCGACATGACCGCGATCGTGTTCGAGCTGGAGCGCTCGGGGAAGAACCCCGTGGTGGTGCTGGAAAAGGTCGCCGGCTACGACATTCCGGTCGTCACCAACGTGACCGCGAACCGAACCCTGCTGGCGGCCTGCCTGGGCGTCGAAACCGCAGACCTGCCGCTGGCCTTCCGCGAGCGCTGCCAGAACTACATTCCGTGCGAGACGGTGGGGCAGGCCGCCTGGAACGACATCGTCATCGAAGCCGACGACGTCGATCTCACCAAGCTGCCGATCGCGCTGCAGTTTTCCGTCGACGGCGCACCCTACATCACCGCCGGGCAGATCTCCGCGCGCGATCCGGTGACCGGCGTCGATACCACCGGCTTTCACCGGTTGATGCTCAAGGGCAAGAACCGCCTCGGCGTGTCGCTGCATTCGCGCCGCCGCATGTATGAATTTCACCGCCGCGCCGAAGAGCGCGGCGTCTCGCTGCCGGCCGTGATCACCATCGGCACCCACCCGCTGCACTACATGGGCTCGATGGTCTATGCCTATCCTCAGGCAACGCGGAAATTCGAGATCATCGGCGGCCTGTTTGGCGAGCCTTACCGGCTGGCGCAATGCGGTGTCGATGGTCTCGAAGTGCCGGCCGGCGCGGAGATCGTCATCGAGGGCGAAATCCTGGCCGGCGTGCACGAGCCGGAGGGACCGTTCGGCGAATTCACCGGCTATGCCTCGTACCGCAGCACCCAGAACGTCTTTGTCGCCAAGCGCATCCGCATGCGCGGCGACGCCATTTATCAATCCGTCACCGCCGGCCCGTCGAAGGATCACATCCTGGTGTCCTGCATCACCCGCGAAGGTGAAATCCTCAACGCCTTGCGCCGCAACCTGCCGAACGTGTGCGCTGTCCATGTGCCGCACTCGACCTGCGGCGCGTTCATGGCGTTCATTGCGATGAAGAAGACCGCCGACGGCGAGCCGCAGATGGCGGCTATGGCGACGTTCGGCACCGAGTACTACACCAAATACGTCATCGTCGTCGACGATGACGTCGACGTGTTCGATATCAACGACGTGATGTGGGCGGTGGCGACCCGCGTGCGAGCGGAGAAGGACATTTTCTTCGTGCCCGGCGCCAAGGCCGCCATTCTCGACCCGACGTCGGACCCGCAGAACTTCACGGTGACCAAGATGGGCATCGATGCGACGCGGCCATCGGGCCGGGATTTTGCCGAGCGGCTGCTGATCAGCGAGGAGCAGCGCGCGCGAGCCCGCCAGATCCTGGCGACGGCGGGGATCAATTTATAGGCCTGTGGGGCCGATCAATAAGGCTGGTATTGGTAGATCACCGCCTTGAGCGGCGTCAGGTGGAAGCCATTGCAGGCGTTATGGACCTGCGGACAATTCGAGAATGCGGCAATGACGTCCATTTCGGCGCGGAAGTCGATGTAGTCGCCAGCCTGGCTTTTCGGCACCTGGATCGACCAGTTGCCGTCGCTGCCGATCGGGCAATTCATGAAGACGTTCATGTTGAAAGGGACATCCTTCCAGCCGATGCCCCAGGGCTTGAGCGCCGCGGCGAGATTGTCACGGCAGTTCCTGGTGTCTTTCACGCCGTAGCGCTTCTCGTTGGTGAAGCTGGAGCAGGCGCCCGCCAGCATGTCGTGAACCCCGCAGGTGTCGGCAATGATCGTCATCATGCCGCGGGCCTCGTCGGAATAGAGCACGTAGCCGATGCGCGGGAAGACTTGCTTGTTGAGGCTGATGGTGTTCATCACCGACAGTTTTTCCGCGACATTGCCGGCGCTGATCGCGACCAGATCGGCCACCTGCTGGCCTTCCAGGTCGACGATGCGCAACACTTGGCCCTTGCGGATTTCGGCAGCAAAATGGCCGGCGGGCGCGACGATCTCCTCGCGCAGCACTTTCACGGGCAATGGTTTCACGGGCGATGGTTTCGTGGGCGATGGATCAACCATTCTGCATTGTCCCTTTGGTCCGGCCGTCGGTCATGGATTCGTGGAATTGTTCGAACGCGCGACGGCGGCGAGAATGCGCTGCGGCGTCAATGGCAGATCATGGACTTCTATGCCGAGCGGCCGAAGCGCGTCGTTCACGGCCGAAACAATGGCGGCAGGCGGCCCGACCGCGCCGCCCTCGCCGAGGCCCTTGATGCCGAATTCCGTGTAGGGCGACGGCGTCTGCATATGCACCACACGGATGTTCGGCACCTCCGTGGCGCCGGGCAGCAGATAATCTTGCAGCGTGCTCGCCAGCGGCTGGCCCCGTCCATCGAAGGGCATCGCCTCGTAGAGGCAAGTGCCGATGCCTTGCGCCGTTCCGCCGCGAATTTGTCCGTCGACAATCATCGGATTGACGAGCGTGCCGCCATCCTCGACGACCACATAGTCCAAAATCTCGATCTGGCCGGTCGCGGGGTCGATGGCGACGACGACCGCGTGCGCCGCATAAGTGAACGTGCCGCTATCGCGCGCGGCGCGGTAGCCGGCGGTGACGTCGAGGCCGCCGCTGTCGATCTCGGGCGGCAATGTCTGGGGCTGCAGATACCAGGCCCGTGCCACGTCGCGCAGCGTGATGCTGGAATTGCCGGCGATCACTTTGCCGTCCGCGACCCGCGCTTCGGCGGCATCCGCCTGGATCAGCCAGGCCCCGATATGAACGGCGCGCTTCGCCAGCAGTCGGGATGCGGCGGCGACAGCGCCGCCGCCGTGCACCATCGAGCGCGAGCCCCAGGTCGAGGTCGAATAGGGCGTGCACAGCGTGTCGCCCTGAATGACTGTGATCTTGTCGAAGTCTATCCCCAATATCTCGTGGGCGACCTGGGCATAGGTCGTTTCATGGCCTTGGCCGTGGGAGTGTGTGCCGACGTGAATTTCGATCTCGCCGTCAGGCGTCAGCTTGATGTTGGCCTGCTCGTAGCCGGGCACGATCGGGCGCCCCCACGCCGCCAGCACCGACGTGCCGTGCGCGCCTTGCTCGACGAAGAACGACAGTCCGACGCCGACCAGGCGGCCATCGGGTTCCGGACGCCGCTGACGCTGCCTGACCTGTTCGAGGCCAATGGCCTCGACGGCGCGGCGCAGGCATTGCGGATGGTCGCCGCTATCGAAATGTTTGCCGACGATATTGTTGAAAGGCATCTGTTCCGGACGTACCATGTTGCGAAGCCGGACCTCATAGGGTTCAAGCTTGGCCTGCCGGGCGATGCCGTCCATGATGGCTTCGATGGCGAGGCAGACACCTGTCCGCGCCACGCCGCGGTAGGGCAGGATCGGGCATTTGTTGGTCGCGACGGCGGCGGCGCGGCACCGGTATGCCGGAAGAATGTACGGGCCCGGCAGCAGATTGGGAATTTGCGCCGCCTCCAGCGACGACGAAATCGGATACGACGAATAGGCGCCGGCATCGACATGGGCGACGCAATCGATGCCGAGCAGCTTGCCCTCGGCCGTCGCGTAGCCGCTGATCCGATAATGGTGCTCGCGGCAGTTCGCGTTCGCGGTCAAGCGCTCCCGGCAGTCCTCCAGCCAGCGAACCGGATAATCGACCTGCTGCGCCAGCCAGCCCAGCGCGACCTCTTCGCGGCACAGCAGCCCTTTGTAGCCGAAGCCGCCGCCGACATCGGGCGAGATGATCCGCAATCTGCCATGCTCGATGCCGAGACATTCGCTCAGGCCGGTTTGCACCGAATGCGGAAACTGCGTCGACGTGATCAGGGTCAGTTGCCGCAGTCGCGCGTCGCGAAAGGCGACCACGCCGCGGCCCTCGATCGGAAGCATGCAGTGGCGCGCGGTTCTGATCTCGATCGTCACCTTGATCGGCGCGGTATTGGCAATCTCCTCGATCGGACCGTCTTCACTGAAGGCGACGAAAATATTGTCACCCCACGCCTCGTGGACGAGGGGCGAATGAGCCTCGCACGCGGCCAGCATGTCGGTTACCGCCGGCAACTCGTCGATATCGACGGTTACGCTACCGGCGATGTCCTCCGCTTCGGCCCTGCTGGGCGCCACGCACATCGCGACGATTTCGCCGACGAAGCGGAGCTTATCGGTGGCGAGGATTGGTTCGGAGGAACGCTTGAATCCCTTCAACGGCGGCGCCGAGACGATCGGCTTGACGCCGGTCAAATGTTCGGCGGTAAAAACGGCATGGTGAAACTGCTCCGGGACGACGACCCGTTTCAGCCGCGCATGCGCCACCGGGCTTCGTACGAAGGCGACCTCGCGCATGCTGGCGAGGTGGAAATCGCCGACAAACTGGCCGCGCCCGCGCAGGAACCGGTCGTCCTCTTTTCGAACCACCGAGGCACCAATTCCATGCGTCTTGATGGGCACGGCGCGGGATTCCATCACTTGCGGGCCTTGTCCGATCCGTAACGGGCCAGGAACTGGCGCGCGCGGTCGGTCGCGGGATTGGTGAAGAAGATATCCGGTCCGGCGGTTTCCACGATGCGGCCCTGGTCCATGAATACCACGCGGCTCGCGGCTTCGCGCGCGAAGCTCATTTCATGGGTGACCACCACCATCGTCATGCCGTCGGCGGCCAGCGCCTTCATCACGTCGAGCACCTCGCCGACCAGTTCCGGATCGAGCGCGCTGGTCGGCTCGTCGAACAGCAGAAGCACCGGCTGCATCATCAAAGCGCGCGCGATGCCGACCCGTTGTTTTTCGCCGCCGGAGAGTTTCGACGGCGGCGAGGCGCGTTTGTCCCAGAGACCGACCTTGCGCAGCAGCGCTTCCGCCTGTTCGAGGACCTCCTTGCGGGCGCGGCGCTGCACATGCAACGGCGATGCCGTCAGATTATCCAGCACGTTGAGATGCGGCCACAGGGCAAAATGCTGAAACACCATGCCGATCCGCGTGCGGATGCGCGCCAGTTCGCCGTCGGACATCGCCACATGGCCGGCGCGAAAGCCGACCCGCTGGCCCGATAGGAAGACCGCCCCGCTGTCGGGAACCTCGAGCCAGTTGATGCAGCGCAGCAAGGTCGACTTTCCCGGCACCGGAAGGACCGAGCAGACAAACGGTCTCGCCCTCCGCAACCGAGAGGTTTATTCCCTCCAGCGCCCGATGGTCCTTGAAGGATTTGCACAGACCGGTGATCTGGAGAACCGCAGCGGCGCTCACGCTTCGGCGGCCTGCTTGACCTCTCCGTCGCGATATTGGCCCCAGGCGGCGCGCAATGCGTTGAAGGCCACCGGGTCGAGGTCGAACTTCGGCAGCGGCTCGGGATCCCAGTGGCCGTAGCGGTCGACGCCGCGCACCAGGGTGGCGGTGCGGCGCCCGGTCGTCGAGCGGACGTGGGTCGGAATGTAGAAAAACGCGAAGCCGATGCGTGGCGCCGCCGAGCGGTTCTGTTTCGAGCCGTGCGCCGTGCGCTCATGGTGCAACGAGAACTCGCCGGGGTGGAGCTCGATGGTGACGGCACGGCTCTCATCGTCGATGTGCAGGGTTTGTCCGCGCGCCAGCATGTTGTCGGCGGCGTAGGTTTCCTCATGAACCAGATCGGGGCCCAGATGGGTGCCCGCCAGAACCTGCAAGGCGCCATTCTCCACTGTGGTCTGGGTAAACGCCACCCACGCGGTGATCTCCTTGTGCGGATCGAGGCCGAAATAGGCGCTGTCCTGATGCCACGAGACATAGGCGCGATCCTTGCCGCCTTTGGCGAAGATCGAGGCGCCGAACAACAGGATATCCGGGCCGACGAGATCCTCGATCGCGTCGAGGATCGCCGGATTGCGGCCGAGCTCGACCAGCCACGGCATGGCCAAGTGACCCTTGATCTTGAGGCTGCGGTTGGCGCTTTCGCCCATCCGGGCTTCGTAGGCGGTTATGCGCGCCGCGCAGTCGGCCGCCCGTTCGGCATCCATTGCGCGCAGCGGTGCGAGCCAGCCCTGCTCGCGAAAATGCGCAACTTGCCCGTCGGTCAATGTTCTCGCCATCGGTCCTCTCCGTCCTATCGCCGCGCCTCGGCCATTCGCAACACCGCCCGCACGCCGCTCTCGACCGCAAGACACATCAGCCAGTATAGCAGCATCGCGCAGACGAAACTCGCGAACGGCACGTAATACGTCGCTTGGATCTCGTTGGCCGCGAAAGTCAGCTCCTGCACCGCGATGATCACCAGGAATGCGCTGTCCTTGATGATTTGAACCATCTGGTTGCCGAGCATCGGGATCGACGACAGCAGCACCGGCGGCAGGATGATGCGTAAGAGCAGACGCCAGCCGTGGAAGCCGAAGGCATGACCGGCCTCGATGCCGTCGCGCGGCAGTGCCGCAAAGCCGCCGCGCAGCAGTTCCGCGATATAGGCGGCGTTGTAGACGGTGAGCGCGATGATGCCTGCGGGCAGGTTGTCGATGACGATGCCGAACGAGGGCAGCCCGTAGTAGATCAAATAGCAGAACAGCATGAACGGCACGCAGCGCATCAGGTCGATCAGCCAGGCAAGCACGAACGCAATCGCGCGGACCCGCGAGATCAACAGGGCGAACAGCATCAGCCCCAGGAGCGCCGCACAGACCGCCGCGACGGCGGCGATGCCGAGCGTGGTGAGAAAGCCCGCCAGCACGGCGTCGCGCTGCTCCCACAGCACCGCGATGCCGTGCGGGATCATGCCGGCACGCCGTGGTCGCGGCGGCGCTCCAGGATGCGCTGCGTCGCGACAAAGCAGCCGATGACGGCCACATAGATGGCGAGCGCAACCAGGAAAGGCGGAATGGGGCTGTAGGTTGCCGCGCCGATGCGAACCGCGGCACGGGTGGTTTCGACGACGCCGATGACCGCGACTGCCGGACTGACCTTGATCAAGAGCGTCATCTCGTTGACCAGTGCCGGCAACGCGGCGCGCAGGATCTGCGGCAGCACGATCAGGCGAAAGCGCAAGCTCGCGGGCATGCCGAAGGCGCGCGCGGCATCGAGCTGATCGGTCGGAAAAGCCAGCAGCGCGCCGCGCCAGATTTCGCAATTGTAGGCCGTCGAGCCCAGCGCCAGCGTGGCGACGCCGGCGGTAAAGCGCGGCACCTCGAGGCCCAAGGTCGGCAACGCGAAATAGACCAGCAGGACCAGCGTGACCGAAGGCGTGGCGCGCAGCAGGCTGACCAGAGCGGCGACGAGGCTATCGAGCCCGCGCAGCCGCGCCCAGCGGATCAGCGCCAGACCGAGGCCGAGCGGCGTGCCGATCGCAATCGCCAGCAGGCTGAGTGCAATCGTGTTGAGCGCGCCCGCCGCCAATGCGAGGTAATCGCCGGTTCCCACGGCCGAACGGGATCAGACGTTGCCGACCGGCTGCTCCGGCATCTGTTCGAAGGTGGTTTCGAAATATTTCTTTTGCAGAGCGTACATCGAGCCGTCCTTCCTGGCGCCGAGCAGGAATGCATTCAACATGGCGAGAAGGTCCGCGTTGCCCTTCACCACCGCCCAGGCGATGTAGGTCGGCTTCGAAACCGGCTGGCCGATCGCGAAGGTGTCGGGTTTCTCCTTGACGATCGACGCCAGGCTCAGCTGCGTATTGACGACATAATCGATGCGTCCCACCGCCAGGTCCTGATACGCTTCCGGGTAGCCCTGGTAGGATACGATCTTGCCAATCGAGCCGCCGGTCGCCTTGAGCATGTCGTCGAGCTGCGGAAGCATCTTGAGCATGGCGCTGCCGGCCTCGACGCCCAGCGGCAGTCCGCTGAGATCCTTGATGCTTTGAAGCTTGGTGTCGCTCTTGCGCTTGAGATAGTAGTCGACCGACTCGGCGACGGGGCTGCAGAAGTCCAAGGACTTCATTCTTTCCTGCGTGACCAGGATCGCCGTCACGGCGGCGTCATACTTGCCGGTGCTGACGCCCGGCAGGATACCGGTCCACGGGATGATGTCCTGGTGGATATCGAAACCGGCGGTCTTCTTGAAGGTGTCGAGGAGCTCCTGGTCATACCCGGTCGGCTTGCCGTCCTTGGTGTATTCGAACGGCTGATAGTCGTCCTCGGTCGCAACCGTCATGTAGCCGCGCTGCTTGATCTCGGCGAGGGTCGAGGCCTTGGCGACACGTGTCATGGCAAGGGCGGCGGCGGCAGAGCCGAGCAGCACGTCGCGACGAGTGAAATTCAATGGCGTCATGGTGCGTCCTCCTGGCTTGTGTGTCGAAAAAAGCAAGCTTTATGCCAGAGTGGCGGTGGTGGGTTCCATCAAGGGAGCCCACCACCGCCCGAGCGCCCGGATCGTCACGGTGATTGTGGGTAGGGAGGGGGACCTCGATCTGCTCACAATATGGGCAAATGGCGCTGGCAGCCTGATCGGATGCCGAGGCGAAAGGACCCCAGGAGCGAGGCAGCGGAACAAGGCTGTCCGCAATCTCCCCGCAAACGCCAGCGAAGCAGGGCCGTGTTTGCCTGGAAGAGCCTCGCGGGGAGTTGAGAGGTGTCGGGGAGATCGAAGCCGCGCTTGCGTACGGCGCCCAATAGCGGGCTTATGCATTCGCGTCCGCGGTGTCGTCGGCAAGGCGCCTCGTTTTGCTGCGTCGATCCTCCTGCGGGCAACCGGATTTGGAAAAAAATGAGCTGGAAATTACCGGAACGATTCCAAATGCGGTTCAATCGCCGACGTCGATGGCGGCGGTTGGCAATTGCGCTATCGGCGACCTGGTTCGTCGGCTTTGCAATGTTCGTTTGGTTCGATGGATTTCAATCCAACGCCGATTTTCTTCACGGACAGTTGGGGGCTTGCCTTGCGGTTCTCGACAGGGCCGGTCAGGGCTTGCAGGACGTCGCGCCGATAGACCGCGCCGACCGGCGGTCGGCCAATTGGACTAAATTCAAAAGCTGCGAGGCCAGTGCGGAAGTGCTTTTCAATCAGATGTCGGATGACCAAGGCAAAGCAGTTCCACTTGTTCTTACCGTGGATTTTGTGACAGTCCTCATGGGCTGGCTGGTGGTCGGGCTTGTGGTTCTCATCGTCCGCCGGATCGGCCGCGGCTTCGCGCCGGGTTGGCGCTCGTGACCCGGCGCCTGCGGCGGCCAGTCGGAATTGAGCGATTGGATCTGCCAGTTGCCGGTCTCGCCGCCGGACACGGGCTTGGCGCGGGAAAATCCGCCCGACGGCCGCACCAAAAGGAATTCCGGCCTTGATAGGAATGTCTGGAACTGCCACATCCAGTCCGCCATGAACATGCCCATTCGCGCCCCCGAGCGCGTGCCCAGCCGACCATCCTTGGCGACCGAGGTGGCGCGGCGGCGCACCTTTGCGATCATCTCGCACCCGGATGCTGGCAAGACCACGTTGACGGAAAAGCTCCTGCTGTTCGGCGGGGCCATCCAGCTCGCCGGCCAGGTCAAGGCCAAGCGCGACCGGCGTTCGACCCGTTCGGACTGGATGGCCGTCGAACGCGAGCGCGGCATCTCGGTCGTCACCTCGGTAATGACTTTCGAGTACGACGGCCGCGTGTTCAATCTGCTCGACACGCCCGGCCACGAGGACTTTTCAGAAGACACTTATCGAACCCTGACGGCGGTCGATTCGGCCGTGATGGTGATCGACGCCGCCAAGGGCATCGAGCCGCGGACCCGCAAGCTCTTCGAAGTCTGCCGGCTGCGCGACATCCCGATCATCACCTTCATCAACAAGATGGATCGCGAGAGCCGCGACCCGTTCGAGCTCATCGACGAGATCGAGAAGACGCTGGCGCTCGATACCGCGCCAGTCAATTGGCCGGCCGGGCGTGGGCGTGATTTCGTCGGCACCGTCGACGTCGCGAGCGGCGGCGTGCGTTTGCTCGAGGGCGATGCCGGCTCGGCCGGGACCTTGCGCGAAATGACCATCGCGGACATCGCCGCGCTCAACGCCCGGCTCGACGCCGCGGCCCTCGCCGGCGAGCTCGACCTCGTCCGCCATGCCTGCAGGCGATTTGACCCGCAGGCATTTGCCGAAGGCCACCTGACGCCGATCTTCTTCGGCAGCGCGCTGAAGAATTTCGGCGTCGGCGATCTGCTCAACACGCTCGCCGCGGTGGCGCCGCCGCCGCGCGCGCAGACAGCCGACACGCGGCTGGTGGCGGCCACCGAGCCGGGCATGTCCGGGTTCGTGTTCAAGATCCAGGCGAACATGGATCCGAACCACCGCGATCGTATCGCTTTCGTGCGGCTTTGCTCCGGCAAGCTCACTCGCGGCATGAAGGTCAAGCAGGTACGGTCGGGCAAAACCATCAGCGTGCATGCGCCGCAGTTCTTCTTTGCCCAGGATCGTGCGCTCGCCGAGGAAGCTTATGCGGGCGATGTGGTCGGCCTGCCCAATCACGGAACGCTGCGCATCGGCGACACCCTGACCGAAGGCGAGGATCTCAACTTCGACGGCGTGCCCAACTTCGCACCTGAAATCCTGCGCCGTGTCCGTCTGCCCGATGCCATGCGCGCCAAGAAGCTCAGGCAGGCGCTCGATCAACTGGCCGAGGAGGGCGTCGCCCAGGTATTCCGACCCACCGACGGATCGCCGGCGCTGGTCGGTGTGGTCGGCCCGCTGCAGCTCGACGTGTTGCGGGCGCGGCTTGCCGCCGAATATGGGCTGGAGATCGACTGGAGCGCGGCGGAGTTTCAGTTCGCGCGTTGGATCGCGGCCGATGACCGCAAGATGCTCGATCAATTCGCCAGGAGCTACGCGTCGGCCATTGCCGAGGATTTCGACGGCGATCTCGTCTTTCTGGCCCGCAGCGCCTTCGATCTTGAATATACCGGCGAGCACAATCGCGGCATTGCCTTCGCCGACGTGAAGGACATTCATCGGCGCAAGCCGGCCGGATGAGGCTTTTTGGCTCGTCAGTTGCTGGCGAGCTCCTCGCGCAGGATTTCGAGCTCCAGCCACTGTTCCTCCGCCGCGGCGATCTTGCGCTGGAGTTCACCGAGCGCGGCGCTGACCTTCTCGAACGCGGCCCGGTCGCGGCCATAGAAATGCGGATCGGCGAGTTCGGCCTGCAAGGCATCGATCTCGGCTTGCAGCGCGGCGATCGTTCCGGGCAGGGTTTCGAGTGCGTGCTTGTCCTTGAACATCATGCGCCGCTTCTTGGGCTGCGATCCTGCAGTGGCCGCCGCGGCTGCCTTTGGCAATTTCGGCTGCGGCTTCGGCGGCGGCCGTTGCCGGGTGCTCTCCCGGGTGAGATCGGCGCCGCGCTGCGCCAGCATGTCGCTATAGCCGCCGGCATACTCGATCCAGCGGCCGGCGCCCTCCGGCGCGATCACGCCGTTTACGAGGCGATCGAGAAAATCCCGATCGTGGCTGATGAGGAGAACGGTTCCGGGATATCCGGCCAGCATATCCTCGAGCACGTCCAAGGTTTCCATGTCGAGATCGTTGGTCGGCTCGTCGAGCACCAGAAGGTTTGACGGCTTGGCCAGCGCCTGCGCCAGCATGAGGCGGCCGCGTTCGCCGCCGGACAATTTGCCGAGTGGCGTGCGGGCTTGCTCCGCCGAGAACAAAAAGTCCTTCATGTAGCCGATGACATGCTTGGCACTGCCGTTGACCATGACGGTGTCGCCATGACCTCCGGTCAGCGCCGCGGTGACGGTGATGGTGGGATCGAGACTGTCCCGATGCTGATCGAGTGTCGCGACGGCGAGCGTCGATCCCAGACGCACCGAGCCGGTATCCGGCGGCAACGCCCCGGTCAGCATGTTGATCAGCGTGGTCTTGCCGCTGCCGTTCGGGCCGACGATGCCGATGCGGTCGCCGCGCTGGATGCGGATCGAGAAATCGCAGACGATCGGGCGTCCATCGAAGCTCTTGCCGATGCCGGCGGCTTCGATGACCAGCGCGCCGGACGGCGCGGCCGAACCGGCGGTGATGACCGCGTTCCCCGCCGCGGCGCGATAGTTGCGGCGCTGGGCCCGAAGCGCCTGCAGTTCGCCGACCCGGCGCATATTGCGCTTGCGCCGTCCGGTGACGCCGTAGCGCAACCAGTGCTCCTCGGCGACGATCCGGCGATCGAGCTTGTGCTGGTTGCGCTCCTCCTCGGCCAGCGCCGCATCGCGCCATTCCTCGAAATGGGCAAATCCACCGTCGAAGCGCCGCGTCAGTCCGCGGTCGAGCCAGACCGTGCTGCGCGACAGCGTCGAGAGAAAGCGCCGGTCGTGGCTGATGATCACCAGCGCGGCGCGCCGGGAATAAAGATCGCGCTCCAGCCATTCGATCGTGGTCAGGTCGAGATGATTGGTCGGTTCGTCGAGCAGCAGGATGTCGGGGTTGGGCGCCAGCGCCCGCGCCAGCGCGGCGCGGCGCGCTTCGCCGCCCGAAAGTTTTGCCGGATCTTCCTGTCCGGTGAGACCGAATTGATCGAGCAACCGGCGGGCGGCATGGCCGTCGTCGCCTGGGCCCAGGCCGGCCTCGACATAGGCAAGGGTGGAAGCGGCACCGGAGAAATCCGGCTCTTGCGGCAGATAGCGCACCACGGTCCCGGGCTGCACGAAAACCGAACCGCGGTCCGGTTCGATCAGACCCGCCGCCAGTTTCAGGAGCGTTGATTTGCCGGTTCCATTGCGCCCGACCAGAGCCACGCGCTCGCCGGGAGACACCGACAGCTCCGCGCCCGCTAGAAGCGGCGTACCGCCGAAAGTCAGCGCGATGTCCTTGAGTTGAAGGAACGGAGAATCCATACGCTTTTCAAGCCGCCGGGTCGGATGGTCGGTTCGCCGCGCTTCTTTGGCCTATTTCGCCGCGTGCGGGAAGACCGATGCGATGTCATTGCGGAAGTAGCCCTCCACCGGTTCAAAGTGAGCAAGATTGCTCTGACCCGGTCGGGTGAGTGCATATATTTCCTGACAATAGACGTGGGTTGGAAGGGTTGGCGCGGCAATTTTGCGCTATTGACCTCCGGTTCCGAGGACCATTGGATGCGCAAAGTGCTCTGGGCTTTTGCCGGTTTGATCGTCGTAGTTTTGAGCGCGCTCGGGGGCGTGTTGGCGTTCGACGCGCCGGTGAAGCCGCCGCCTTTGGCCTCGATCAGCGAGCCTTTCGCCAATGTCGATTTCGGCGATTTGCCGACGGTGCAGACTTATGCTGCGCGCGACGGCGTCACGCTCGGCTATCGGGTTTACGAGGGCGGCGGCGCGCAAGTGGTGGTGCTGATTCATGGCTCGTCCGACGACGGCAGCGGCATGCATCCGCTCGCCAAGGCGCTGCGCGATGCCGGCGCGTCGGTTTACGTGCCGGTGGTCCGTGGCCATGGCAATTTCGGGCGTAACGGCGATATCGACTATATCGGCCAGCTTGAGGACGATCTCGCCGATTTCGTCGCGGTGCTGCGGCCACTCCATCCCAATGCCAGCTTTTCACTGATCGGCTTCTCCTCGGGCGGCGGCTTTGTTCTGCGCGCCATCGCTACGCCCGACGAGAAGCTTTTCGATCGCTTCATCATGATCTCGCCGGCTTTGCCGCAAAGCGCGCCGACCATCCGCCCAGATAGGGGCGGCTGGGTTTCGGTGGCGAAGCCGCGCATCATCGTGCTGTCGCTGCTCAACCGCCTCGGCGTCGACGGGTTCAACGGGCTTCCGATCGTCGCCTTCGCGACGTCGCCCAAGGTTGCTACGCTCACCAGTGTCTATTCGTTCCGGCTCGCAGTCGATTTCGGCGCGCCGCGCGATTATTTGACGGCGCTCGGCCGCAGCAGGAAGCCGGCCGCACTCCTGGTGGGTGGCGCCGACGAACTGTTCTATCCCGATCGCTTTGCGCCCTTGTTCGAGCCGGCGCGGCCCGATCTGCACATCACCATCGTGCCCGCCATCGGCCACATCGGGATGACCGTAGCGCCGGCGGGTATCGCCGCCGTGCGGAAATCTTTCCTGGACCTGACGGCAGCCGCGACAGACTGAATTTTCCCCGCCCGCGAATGGGCATTTCGGGCTATTCGCGTAACTTCTGACGTTCGCCGGACATTCCGCTTTTAGCCCGAAAGCCGACCTAATGCGGCGCCTGATATTAGTCGCGAGGGGCCAATAAGCGATATCGCTCCCCTACACGCGGCCGGGGGATTGGTGTAGGTTCGTCAAAGAGCTGCCGGCGGGACATGCCGAGGTTCCGTAGAAGCAAAGGCAGCGATTGTGCCTCCGGCGGGCGAGCATTCCGAGAATTAAATCGACAGGTTCGAACACTTCTGCATTTGCGGAAGGCGCTCAAGCTCGTGGGGCAATGCTATGACGCTTCCCCGTCGTCGATTTCTGTGGTTGGCCGCAGGCGCCGCGGTGCTGCCGACCGCATCGCGTCTTGCCGGGGCGGAAACTTATCCGTCGCGGCCGGTCACCGTCGTCGTGCCCTTCCCGGCGGGCGGACCGACCGATGCGCTTGGGCGCATTCTCGCCGATGGGATGACGCGGGCGCTCGGCCAATCCGTCATCATCGAAAACCTGACCGGGGCGGCTGGCACGATCGGCGCTTCGCATGTCGCGCATGCCACGCCCGATGGCTACACCCTCATTCTCGGCCACTGGCAAACCCACGTCGTCAACGGCGCCACCTTCACGCTCTCTTTCGACGTGGTGAATGATTTCGCTCCAATATCGCTGATTGCGGACTGTCCGATGTGGGTCATTGGCAGGGCCAGTTTGCCGCCGGAGAACCTGGCGGAACTGATCGCGTGGCTCAAGGAAAATCCCGGCAAGGCGACAGTGGGTATCGGCGGCGCTGGCGGCGGAGCGGATGTGGTGGGGACTTACTTCCAGAGGACCACCGGCACTCGGTTTCAGTTCGTGCCCTATCGCGGCGCAGCGCCGATCATCCAGGATTTGTTGGCCGGGCATATCGACCTGACCTTCACACAGGTGGCAAGCGCGCTGGCGCAGGTCCGTGCCGGTGAGCTCAAGGCCTATGTGGTGATGGCCAAGGCCCGGTGGGCGGCGGCTCCCGATACGCCGACGATCGACGAGGCAGGCGTCCCAGGGCTTTACGCGTCCTTCTGGCATGGCTTGTGGGCCCCCAAGGGGACTCCTGAGAATGTCATCGCCAAGCTCGATGCCGCGGTCGTGGAAACTTTGGCAGATCCGGTCGTGCGTCAGCGGTCCATGGAGATCGGTCAGCAATTCTGGCCGCGCGACAAACAGACGCCGCAGGCGCTCGCCGCACAGCAGAAGGCCGAGATCGAGAAGTGGTGGCCAATTATCAAGGCTGCCGGAATCAAGGCGGAGTGATCCGGGTGCTGCGGTGACTGGAGAGAGCATCATGAAACTTCCCCGCCGAACTTTTCTGCATCTGTCAGCGGGTGCCGTCACGCTCCCGGCCGTGTCGCGTATTGCACGAGCGCAAAGCTATCCGACGCGACCGGTGCATATCATCGTCGGCTTTCCCGCTGGCACTTCGTCCGACATCACCGCCAGACTAATCAGCCAATGGCTGTCGGAGAGGCTCGGCCAGCAATTCATCGTCGAAAACCGCACCGGCGCCGGCACCAATGTCGCTGCCGACACGGTGGTGCACGCGTCGCCCGACGGCTACTCACTGCTCTGGATCACCCAGACGAACGCCATCAACGCGACGCTTTACGACAATCTGAATTTCGATTTCAGCCGCGACATCCAGCCCGTGGCCAGCATCATGCGCGTGCCGGCGGTGATGATGGAAAACCCGTCGGTGCCGGCTAAGACCGTTCCGGAGTTCATTGCCTATGCTAAGGCCAGTCCGGGCAAGATCAACATGTCGTCGCCCGGTATTGGCAGCATCAACCACGTTGCCGGCGAACTGTTCAAAATGATGGCTGGGGTCGACCTGGTTCACGTCCCGTATCGCAGCAGCCAGTTTCCCGACCTCCTCTCCGGGCAGGTTCAGGTGACGTTCAACCCGCTTCCGTCGTCGCTCGATTTCATCAGGTCCGGCAAGTTGCGCGGTCTCGCGGTGACTACCGCGACACCTTCGGATGCCTTGCCGGACACCCCAACCATAGGCGAGTTTTTGCCCGGCTATGAGGCGACTGCGTGGTTTGGTATCGGCGCGCCTAAGAATACGCCCGCCGAAATCGTCCAGAAGCTGAACAATGCGATCAATGCGGGGCTCGCCGATCCTCAGTTCAAAGCTCGGCTTGTGGGCCTCGGCGGTGTGCCAGCGCCGATGTCGCCGACCGATTTTGGCAACTTCATCGCGGCGGAAACTGAGAAGTGGGCGAAGGTGGTCAAGTTCTCGGGCGCGAAGCCGGAGTAATCGGCGGATAATTCCATCACGCCCCGTTAGGCGCATCCGCTCACAGCCAGGATCGGGCCACAAGAGGCCAGCGCGGGACGCTCAAAACGGCCGAAAAATGTGTAGAATCTGACTGCGGAACGCGGCCAATTTCATAGCGTTTTCAAAGCCATGGTTCGCGTCGTCGCTTCGCGCCTCGCAATGACAAAACGGAAACCGCAGTTCAAGGCACAGCTCGCCGACCTCGGAAGCAGCGTGCTGGCGGGCCCGCCCGCGGAATTCAGCAAGCTCATTGCGGACGAAACTGAGAAGTGGGGCAGAGTGATCCGGACGGCAAATATCAAGCTGGAGTGATCTTGATAATTTTATCTTGTCGGAAAAGTAGCAACGAGCTTGTGGGAGCGAACAGATGGACCGAGCCAAAGTGATTTCTATATCTGATGTGCTGGCCGAGGAACGAAGTAAGGTGCATGAAACTTGTTCAAAGGCCGTGCTCCATCAAGTGCCTGAGTTGGAGACAAGCCTCTTTAGTGTGAACCCTGGGGAGAAGCTTGCCCCGCACCTGCACACGCGAACATGGGATCTGTTTTTCGTGGTCTCCGGTACGGGTGAAATCCGCTACCGAGGAAAGGACGGCGCCGGCACCATTCGGATGCCGGTGCGGGCGTTCTGTGCCATGCCCCCTGGATACGAGCATGAAGTTTGTAGTTTGAGCGCGACCGAGCCGTTCAATTTCATGCTGATCCACGCCCCTTGGCAAGGCTACGACTTCGTTGGGACTCGGGGAAAAACATCGACGGCACAACAACCTTCCTGATAACGGAGGGACCACGCGATCCGCTCCAGCATGTCTCAGTTGGGTCAGAAACGGTCTTTGGGCAATGTCTGCTTCATGTCCGCTTTCCACCGATCGCGACCAATCGGAGACGCCTGGGCACTTCGACTGCGGGCCATTAAGAGACGTTCGCCATCGCGAGCAATTCCAACTTGGCAGATGATTTTTCCAACAACCAGGCTTGCGCCGCGCGCCGGGGATCATTCCGATAATTCTGACGGTCCGCATCGGATGCGTAGCTAACGATGTGCATCTCTACGGTGCCATCCGGATTTCGCAGACGACGCTCCAAACGCCCGTTAAACTCGGGCAATAGCGGCAAGACGGCCTCCTCGTAGGCTCGAAAGTCCTCGACACCTTCCGTAGGTATTCGGAATATGAGCACAAACGTTACGGGGTTGGTTTGATGGGCGATCACAGTCATCCTCAGCCAAGATCGTCGAGCATTGAAGACCCTGTATTCTGCGGTCGCAACCTCGCGGCGTCAATGACGGCTGTGGGTCAAAGCCGGCGCGACGGCTCCCAGTTGCGATGCCTGCTCCCCTCCGAAATGCTGACATTGTTTTATCCCACAATATCTGGGGGACGTGGCCGGCCGCGTGGCGCGGAGCGGATGAGCCAACAGGGCAGAAGGGGACCCTCTTGATACTTGCAAAAACCGCAGCGCCAATGGCTCGCGCTGCTGCGGCTACTTCGCCGTTGTCCGGGTAGGTGGGTGGCGATCTCGGCCATTTGGATATGAAACTGGACCGGCTTGGCGGCCGGGCGCGACCCCAAGCGGTTCGCGGCCGCGGGTCTCTTCCGCGAAGCGGGTTGATCGGACGGAATGTCCCGCTCGAGCCGCCGGCACAGCGGCGGCAATGAGTTCTCCGCGTCGAAGACCCGTTTCTGAGCTCTTGCATATTCAAAGTCGATTTGGTGTCGTCTAAGATATATGCGAGCCTCATCCGTCAGTTGGAAATTCGTTGAACATTTTGCCATGAAGCCGCGCGTTCTGGTCGCTCAGATGAGCTTCGTATTGCTGCTGATCGGTGCCTGGGAGTGCGGCGACCGGGTCGGAGCGTTCGACCGGACTATGCTGCCGCCGCCCTCCGAAGTCGCAGCAGCCCTGCGAGCGTTGCTTCAGAGCAGTGCGTTCTTGGCTGACGCTTCCGATACCATCGTGCGCGTGGTGGCGGCCTTCGCCATTGGCGCGCCCATTGCGCTGGCGATTGGCTTCATGATGGGCGACAACATCGACCTCGGGCGGTCCCTGTCGCCGGTTTTCAATCTGGTCTTAGCGGTGCCGCAGTCCATTTTCTTGCCGATTTTCGTTCTGCTTTTCGGCTTGGGGTTCACCGAGAAACTGATCTTCGGCATCACCCACGTCTTCTTCGTCGTCGCGGTCAACGCCATGGCGGCGGTGCGCGGCGTTCCGCATGGCCAGATCGAACTTGCGCGCTCATTCGGCGCCAACAAATTCCGCATTTATCGCTCGATATATCTCCCGGCCATGGCGCCACAGATCGTGACCGGTCTCCGACTTGGCTTGATCTTCGACATTATCGGCATTCTGCTCGCGGAAATGTACGCGTCGCGTGATGGCCTCGGTGTTCTGCTGCTTCGCTGGGGCGAATCCTATGACGTCGACAAGCTGATGGCGGCGACTGTGCTGATTTCGCTGGCGACAATCCTGATAAACGAGATCATGCGCATATTGGAATACCGCGTCGGACGCTGGCAGCAGGCGGCAGAGCCCCGGTGACCTCCACCAAGCCGCTCGCAATCGAGGTGCGGAGACTTGAGAAAGTCTACGGTGTCGGCCGGGCGCCGATCGTCGCGCTTCAGGATATTTCGTTCGTGGTAGAGGAAGGCAGCTTCGTCTGTCTGGTGGGCCCGAGCGGTTGCGGAAAGTCGACTTTACTTCAAATCTTGGCCGGCCTGGTGCCGAGCACATCGGGCGAGTTTTTGATCGACGGCGCGGTATTGCGTAAGCCGGCTCCCGACAAGATTTCGGTCATGTTTCAGGATGCCACGCTGCTGCCCTGGAAACGCGTTATCGAAAACATCGAATTTCCACTGGAGATCCGCGGCAGGAAGGCCGCCGAACGGCGCGAACGCGCGGCGGCGATGCTGTCCCTCGTCGGGCTGGCTGAGTTCGGTGAGCGATACCCACACGAATTGTCCGGCGGCATGCGGCAACGGGTGTCGATCGCGCGAGCGCTCGCGCCCGATCCGCGGATACTGCTGATGGATGAGCCATTCGGTGCGCTCGACGAGCAGACTAGGATCAAGATGGGTCACGAGTTGCTTCGCATCTGGTCGCAGACCGGAAAGACCATCTTTTTCATTACCCATAGCCTGACCGAGGCACTGTTCCTGTCCGATGTGGTGCTGGTGATGAGCCATCGGCCAGGGCGCATCGTCGGGGTTATCGACTCGGGGCTGCCGCGTCCGCGCACCTACGACATCATTGGCAGCGCGGAATTCGGCGCCGCGCGCAATCGAATATGGCAGCTCATCAGCCTCGATGACGATGAAGTTGCGGGCGAGGGAATGGTGAGCTTATGACGCGCCGTCGCGCCGTCGCGATCATCGTCATTCTCGGGTGCTGGGAAGCCGCTCGCCGGTTCAATCTGGTGGGACCGCTGCTGTTGGCTTCGCCAAGCGAGATTGGCCTGGCCTTGATCGGTTCGTGGTCTGATTACTTTGGCGCGCTCCGTTTCACGGTTTCGGAAATCGCACTCGCCGTGGTGATCGCCTGGACCCTCGGCATCGGAACCGGAGTCCTCGCCGGGATGATTCCTTTTTTCGGCGCCACTGCCGGCCCGCTGTTGTCTTCGCTGTTCGCCATTCCCCTGATCACATGGTATCCGTTGTTCATGGTGTGGTTCGGCATCGGAATAAAGTCGAAGATCGCCTATGCGGTGGTGTCGGGCTTTTTTCCAATTGCGATCAATACCATGATCGGCGTTCGCGGCCTCGATCCGCGCTATATGCTGTTCGGTCGGGCGATCGGATGCTCGCGGCCGCAAATGGTTTTGCGCATTCTCATTCCGATGGCGATGCCCACAATCGTCTCCGGGCTGCGGATCGGCACCGCCCTGATCGTCATCGGAGTGATCGTCGCGGAGATGCTCGCCTCGCTGGGCGGCCTCGGCTACCTGATTTCATATTATCGTTCGATCTACGAAACCGCGCACGTCTATCTCGGCATACTGTTGGCGCTCGGCTGTGCGCTGGTCGCCAATTGGTGCCTGAGCCGCATCGAGCGCCGAGTCACGCGCTGGCGCGAATTGCAGATCGCAGAACGCTGACCTCAGAATGATTTATTCCGTCTTGATCGGAGTGAAAGCCGTTGAATAGATTTGATCGATGGTCAAATTTGTTCCCATATTGGCGCTTGCCGCAAGATCCAGCGAGGCCTTCATCCATTCCGGTTTCATGACGCCGTCCGGATTGATGTGTTTGATGAAATCGTCATAGACCAATTTGATCACACGGTCGTCCTTTTCATCAAAGTATATTTTCAAAAACGCGAGTGTCCAGGCTTCATGGGCGTCCATATAGGCGATCGTCTTGGCGTTGGCTTCGAGCCAGCGGCGCAGCACGTCGGGCCGCTTCTCGATAAGCTCATTGGTAGCGGCCCATCCCTCCGACACCGACGGTTCGAATGTCGCGCCGAGATCGTCGACGGAGCGGAATTCGCCGTCGGCAAGCCCCTTGTAGCTGAACACGGGCCACAGGATGGCGGCGTCCACCTGATTGGCTTTGAGGGCAGGCATGACTGCCGGCGCCCCAAGCGGGACGGTCTGCACGCTGATTCCGGCTTTGTTGGCGGCGCGTTGCACCCAGAAGTCGGTCAGCGAGCCTTTCTGCGTGACGCCGACGGTCTTGCCGCTGAGCTCGACCATGGACTTGATTGGCGAAGCGGCGGGCACCAGGATGTACCAGCCCTGAGGTGTCGGCGGCACTGAGAGCGCGACAATCTTTTCCTGCACGCCCTTGGCGATTGCCAGGCCGGCCGCCCCGGGAGCGATGGTGCTGATATCGATGGCGCCGGAAGCCAAGGCCTCCTGGGTCGCCGGGCCGCCACGAAACTGCGTGATGTCGACGTCGAGGTTCTTCTCTTTGTAAAAGCCAAGTTCGTTGGCGGCGTAGGGGATCGAATAGGCCGGGTAAACGGCTGCCAGTCCGACGCGCAGACTGTCGGCGGCCCGCGCCGTCGGGACGATTGCCGGGAGGAAAAGCAACGTCAATGCGAGTGCGAGGGCTGCTCTCAACTTCGCGTTCATGACGGTTTCTCCGCTTTACGCAATCAAGACGACGTTGCGCATCAAATCATTTCAGCATTTGAATGCTTTGGCCCTGGATCGAACGTACACCACCGGCCACTTTACGAGCAAGCGTAGCGACAACGAACGAAATGCCGATATTGCGCTCGCCCGACGCAACGTAAAGCTGTGCGGCGGATGTCGGTCATTCGGCTTTGCGGTGGCGACGAGGATGCGCTCCGCCGCTACCGGCTTGCGAAAGGGATGCTATGGTGATCCGCAAGCCCGGTTGCTGCCGCGGCGGAAGCGCCCTGGAATTGAGGTGATGAATTTGACCTTCGTCAATTTCGGCGACTGGCCGGGTTGGATTGTCTTTGGTGCCGGCTCGGTCTCGCGATTGACCGAAATTGTCGTTCGCGTCGGCGGCAGCCGGGCCATGATTATCTGCGGTTCGACCGTGGCGCAGAGCGACATGCTCGCGAAGGTCAAGGCTGCCCTGGGCGACAAGCTGGCCGTTGTATTTGCGGAGGTCACCTCGCACACGCCGATCGAAATGGTCAAACGTGGCGTCGACACCTTCCGTCAAAGCGGCGCCGATGTTTTGGTGACGGTCGGCGGCGGCTCGACCATTGACGCCGGCAAGGCGATCGCGATCATGCTGGCGACCGGCGGTGATCTGGCGCGCTACGCGATCCGCTACACCCCGGGCGGCGAGGTCGACCGGCAGTCGCTTCCTGGTCGCACCGTGCCGCATATCGCCGTGCCGACAACCGCTGGATCGGCGTCCGACGTCATGCCGACGGCGAGCTGCCGTGATCCGGCAACAAGCCGGAAGCTGCTATTCTGGGATGACGACATCACGCCGGCAGCGACCGTACTGGATCCCGAGATGGCGGTGCATACGCCGCCGCTGTTGACGGCCGCTACGGGGATGACCGCGATGGCCCGCGCCGTCGAGGCGCTTTATTCGGGACGGCGGCAGCCAATCTCGACCGGCCTTGCCCTGCATGCGGTACGCCTGCTGCGCGACGGACTGCCCCGGTCTGTGGAAGCGCCGGACGACCTCGAGGCGCGTGGCGCGTGTCAAATGGCAGCGGCCATGTCGGGCATTGCGGCGATCAATGCGATGGTTTCGATCGTCCACGCTGTCGGCCACGTCGTCGGCGGTCGCTACGCGCTGCAGCATGGAATTTCGCACGCCATCCTGCTCGCGCCGGCCATGCGTCATTTGCTTGCCGTCGTCGGCAGCGAACAGACGCTTTTGCTGGACGCGCTGGGCGGTGGCGGCGGCCGGCGCGGCGCCAATCCGGACCGCGACGGCGCTGAAGCTGCCGATCGCATTGCCGCATTGGTCGGCCGATTGCCGTTGCCGCAGCGCCTGAGCGAGGTCGGCATTGCCGAAAGTGAACTTTCGGAGATCGCGCGCTTGACCATGTCCGATTACATGATGGCCAATCTGCCGCGGCCCATGGCGGAAGCCGATGTGCGGGCCCTCCTTTCAAGCGTGTGGTGAGCTTTAGCCCTCATGACGCCACTCGAGACTTTGGCACAATGGGCGAGCGAGATTGCCGCGGCCGAGGTTCCGGCGGTACAGCATCATCGCGCTCGCATTCGTCTTCTCGATACCCTCGGCCTGATCGCCGCCGCGGCCGATCATCCGGCGGCCGCCAGCCTGGCCGCTTGGGCCAAGGCAGAGGCCGGCGCCGGCGCGCATGTCCTCACGACTGGAAAGCCGGCATCACCGGCAGTTGCGGCGCTGGTGCACGGCAGCCTGGCACACGCGCGCGATTTCGACGATTTGTTTGCTGACTCCGTGGTGCATCCCGGCAGCATCGTAGTGGCTGCCACGCTCGCGGCAGCCGAGCGTGCCGACGCGGGTTTCGATGCGATCACAACGGCCGTCACAATCGGTTATGAGATTGCGGGGCGGCTTGGCGCCGTAGCGGGCCGAGGTTTCCATGCCCGCGGCTTTCACGCGACTGGCGTTGTCGGCCCGATTGCCGCGGCGGCCGCCGCCGGCCGAATCCTGGCGCTCGACGGCGCCGCAATGGCCGACGCGCTCGGTCTCGCTACCAGTATGAGCGGCGGTCTTCTCGCCTTCCTGGCCGACGGCGCCTGGTCAAAATGGCTGCACACGGGCTGGTCGGCGCACGGCGGGATTATCGCCGCGGAATTGGCAAGCCGTGGCTTTCGCGGACCCCGTCATGCGCTCGATCATCCATACGGTCTTTACGGTGCGTTCCTTGGAACGCCCCCGGCAGGACTGGAATGCCTGGCCGCAGGCCTGGGCAGAGAATGGCTCGGCGCCAAAGCAACAGCGAAGAGCTTTCCCTGTGCGCACGTGATCCAACCTTATATCGAAGCGACCCTTGCCCTGCGCACCGCGGGGCACATCAAGACCGACGACGTGGAACGCATGCGCTGCGTCATGGCGCCATGGGCGCTGCCCATCGTTGCGCTGCCGCGGCCAACCAAGATCGCGCCGCGCAACGATCTTGAGGCGATTGCCAGCCTGCCGTTCATGGTGGCGGCAGCGCTGTGCGACGGCCGTGTCGATTTGACCACGCTGCGCGACGAAACGCTGGGGCGGCCGGATATTCTCGCGCTGGCGGCTCGGATCGAATGCGTCGGCGACGACAGTCTCGGCCCCGGATTCGACGGCCGAATGGACGTCGAAATGCGCGGCGGTCGGCTCATCTCGCGTGCCGTTGCGCTGTCGGATTCGCGTGAGGAGCAAATCATTGCAAAATTCCGCGCCAACACGTCTCACCTTCCGGCGCGCGCTTGCGCCAGGCTGGAGAGTACGCTCTTGAACGATGCCCCGCGCGGCCAGGCGCTGATGGAGGTTGCGGTCGCGGCATTGGCGCGAGACGGGGACGAAACAGCATGACCATGACATCAGCGCGCATCGCTATTGACGTCGGAGGAACGTTTACCGACGCAACCTTGATCGACGGCGAATCCGGGGTGCTTTATTCCGCCAAGGCCTTCACCACCCCGAAGGACCGCTCGCTGGGCGTGATCGAGGCGATTCGCGCGGTCATCGCCGATGCGGGGATCGATCCGGCCCGCGTCGGCGAGGTGGTGCACGGCTCCACGACCGGCACCAACGCCTTGATCGAGCGTACCGGCGCCAGGACAGGCCTTCTGGTCACGGCAGGCTTCCGCGACGTGCTTGAAATCGGACGGGTGATGCGGCCGCCGGAGGGCCTGTATGACATGTCGATCGACCGGCCATCGCCGTTGGTGCCGCGACACCTCTGTGTTGAGGCGATCGAGCGTATTGGGCCGCACGGCGAGGTCATCGTCGCGCTCGATGCGTCCTCGGTCGAGCAGGCGTGTGAAGTCTTTGCCCACCACGGCGTCGAAGCCATAGCGATCTGCTTTCTGTTCTCGTTCCTCAATCCGGCCCACGAACGGCGCGCTGCTGCGATCGTCGCTCGCCGGCTGCCCGGCGTTCAGCTCAGCCAGTCCCATGTCATCAATCCCGAATATCGCGAATATGAACGCGCTTCCACGACGGTCATGAACAGTTATCTGACGCCGGTGATGGCTGCCTACCTGGATCACCTCAAAACGCGCATCGACGCTATCGTGAAAAATGCCAGGCTGTTCATCATTCAGGCCAATGGCGGGGCGACGTCGGTTGAAAATGTCCGCGGCCGGGCCGTGACAACGGTCAATTCCGGGCCGGCCGGCGGCGTCGTCGCCGCGGCATGGTATGGGCGCGAGCACCACCGGGACCGCATCATTTCCGTCGACATGGGGGGTACCAGCTTCGACATCGGATTGGTCGAAAATGGGACCTGCCAGGTGACGACTGAAGGCAGCTTTCAGGGCTTGCCCGTCAAGCTGCCGATCATCGATCTGCACATTATCGGCGCGGGTGGCGGCTCGATCGCTTGGATCGATTCCGGGGGCGCACTCAATGTCGGCCCGCGCTCGGCCGGGGCGGAGCCGGGCCCCGCCTGTTACGGCCGCGGCGGCAAGGCGCCGACCGTCACTGACGCTAATCTCGTTCTGGGCCGGCTCGATCCAAAACTGTTTCACGGCGGTCAGACGGCGCTTGACGTGGCCGCCGCCCGAACCGCCGTCGCTACCATCGGGCGTGAGCTTGGCCTGCCGACGGAAGAAGCCGCGATCGGCATCATCAAGGTCGTGAATGCCAATATGGTGAAAGGTATCGCCACGGTGACGGTGCAGCGCGGCATCGACGTGCGCGAATTCGCGCTGTTGTCGTTCGGCGGCGCCGCCGGCGCGCACGCCATCGATCTCGCCGACGCGCTTGAAATGGCGGAGGTCATCGTGCCGCCGCTGCCGGGCGTGTTCTCGGCCGTGGGCTTGTTGGCGGCAGACGTGCGTCACGATTTCGTTGCTGCGCTCGGCAGCGTGACCAGCGGCGCCGCCGACCCGGATGGGCTGGAACGGCAGTTTGCGGCGATGGAAGAACAGGCGCGGGGTGTGCTGGCGGGCGAGGGATTTTCCGCCGATGCCGTACGCCTGGGGCGGAGCGCCGATCTCAAGGTCGTCGGCCAGACCTACGAGCTCAATGTCGTTCTGCCTCAGTCAGGGCCGGTGACGGGGGAAGGAATTGATCGTCTGGTCGCGGCATTTAGCCGGCTCTATCGCGAACGTTATGCCTTCTTTTTTGAAGGCGAGCCGATCGAACTGGTCAATCTGCGGCTCGCCGCCATCGGCAGCCGCGCGCCGATCCACCTGCCGCGTTTTATTGAACGGCGAACCGACGATCCGCAACGCGCCTGCATCGGCCGCCGGCCGGTCTATTTTGAAAAGCCAGGCTACGTGCAGGCCAGCGTATTTGATCGCGACCGGCTGCGGCCCGGCATGGCCATCCGCGGTCCGGCCATTGTCGAAGAGCCGACGTCGGTCACGCTCATTCCGATGCAGCGGACCGCGACCGTCGGCGCCGATCTCGGATTATTTGTCAACCTGCGAGCGGCGCCGTGACCGATCTCATCACCATGCAAGTCATTCGCTACGCGTTGGAACAGATCGCCGACGAAATGGGTCACACGCTGGTGCGCACCGGGCGCTCCACCATTATCACCGAGATCAAGGACATTTCCTGCGTCGTGACCGATGCGCGGGGCCAGACCGTTGCGCAGGCGCATCATACCCCGAGTTTGCTCGCTGGCTTCGAGATCACCATGCGGGAACTGGTGAAGCGTTACCAACCGCAGGATCTGGAGCCCGGCGACGTCATCATAACCAACGACCCGTATTGCGGCTGCCAACACATCATGGATCTCTATGCCATTGCGCCGGCATTCCACGGCGGTGAGCTTGTGGGCTTTCTCGGCAACATCGCGCACCATACCGATCTCGGTGGCGTCGCCGCGGGCGGGGTCGCGGGCGGCATCCGCGAGATTTATCTCGAAGGTCTACGCCTGCCGATGGTCAAACTCGTCAAGCGCGGCGTCGAGGATCGAGAGATTTTTGGCATCATCGCCAATCAGATCCGCGTTCCCGACAAGACGCTCGGCGATATTCGCGCCCAAATTTCATCGCTGATGGTCGGGGTCGATCGGGTCGATCGCCTGTTTCGGAAATACGGCAAGACTGTCGTCGAGGCTGCATGCGTCGATCTCCTGGACTACTCCGAGCGCCGCATGCGCCAGGGCCTCAAGAGCATTCCGTCCGGGGTCTATTACGGCGAAGACTTCATCGATGATGACGGCATCAACAACAGCCCGATCCGGGTGGCCGTCGCATTGACGATCGACGGCGGCCGCGCCGTCGTCGATCTGACGGAATCCGATCCCCAGGCCGAAGGCAACACCAACTCGACCATCGCCAACACCTATGCGGCGGCATACTACGTGATGATAGCGGTGGTCGATCCGCTGATGCCGCCGAATTCCGGCTGCTATCGGCCGATCGCGGTATTGACCAGGCCCGGCACGGTTGTCGATCCAGTGCTGCCGGGAGCTGTCGCGGCCCGCACCAATTGTTCGCAGAAGATTGTCGAGGCTATTCTGCGCGCGTTGGCATCGGCCGTTCCCGACCGCGTGCCGGCCGGCGGCCACGCCCAGATTACGACGTGCGCGTTCGGCGGCTATGATCCGGAGACCAAGCAACGCTTCGTATTCACGGATATCCAGGGCGGCGGCAATGGCGGCCGCCCTTATGCCGACGGCAGCGACGGCCAGGACAGTCACCTGCCGCGATTCATGAACACCCCGGTGGAAGCGGTCGAGCAACGCTTTCCGATTCGCATCGAACGCTATGAGCTTGTGCCCGACAGCGGCGGGGCAGGAAGATTCCGCGGCAGCCTGGCTTTGCGGCGGGACATTCGGGTCCTCACCGGCCCGGTGAGTTTTGCGCGCTACGCAGACCGCCACGCCATCGCCCCGAAAGGCCTGTTTGGCGGCCATGCCGGAAGTACCGGACGGTTCGAGCTCAATCCAGACACCAACCACTCAAAGCCGCTGCGTTCGAAGGGTCTCGATACGTTGCAGAAAAATGACCTGGTGCGGCTCACTCTTCCCGGTGCCGGCGGTTACGGCGATCCCATGGAGCGCAACCTCGACGCACTGGAGCGTGATCTGATCGATGGCAAAGTGACGCCCGACGCCGCTGAAGCGCATTATGGCGTTGTCATCGATCGTGCGTCGCAACGGGTGGACCGGGAAGCGACGCGCCGGTTTCGACAAAAATTGCCGACTTCAAAGGACTGACGGCAGCATGAGTGTGCCGCTCGAAGCACAGGCCCGGCGGGACAAGGGATTGCCTTCGAGCCGCTGGCTTTTGCGTTGACTGACGTCGTTTCGTCAATCCAGACGAGCCACCACGACCAGACGCTTGACCTGCTGGTTCAGATAGGCGCGCAGGAACGCATCGTAGTCCCTGAAAGAGACGCAGCCGTTAGACTCGCCATGAGGGCCCAGCATGAAACTATGGGCGAGCAGACCCGTCCGACCCAGCGCTTTCTGCTCATCGACCGGGATAAGCCTGAGCGCGCGCACCCCATGGAAAGGCGTCGCTCGTAATTCGAGATTATAAATGTTGGGGGGCGTCGGACCGCGATCTTTTGCGTCGACCTCGGTTGGATCGTCCAGGCTTGCACCCAACCCCGAATGGGCTTCCAAGTTGGTTCCGTCCGGCATGTAAACTCTATGGGCGGAAATATCATAGACCGCAGTTCCTTGATCGTAGCGGCCGGTCACGTTGCTCCCTGCGTCCCCCAGCGTGCCATCATCCGTGGCAGCATAAGCGAGCCTAACCGACGAAGACGTCGGCTTCCGAAAGAACTTCGCAAACAGCTTCTCAAAGATCGTCGTCTTATCGTCCGGCGAGCTTGCGAGAGCTTCCTCGCTCTTCGTGCTCCCCCCGGGAGCCACGTATGGCGGCGCGCGCCGCACCACGGAACGCGGCGTCGATACCGGGTGTTGAACGGGTCGAGCACTCTCCAACGGCGGGATGTCCGGCCTTGTCAACGCTGTCAGTTGCAATGACGTCGTCGCCGGCTGATGGTCGCTCGATCGACCTGAAAAGCGTCCGGAAAATGTGCCTGGTGAGAAGTAGAATTGAAACCGGGAGTCTAAAAACGAGATGTAGGTGTTCACACCGGGAGGTGTCGGAGCCTCTACACCAACGGGTTGAGGAATTTGCGGCGAACCAAAAGCAGTACAAAGCAGCCACGCGAACGACGCCGCTGTGACCGCCAGCGCCGCGGCCCCGTAGACACTTTGGCGCGCTGCCAAAGGTTCAAACCGATGTGTCTGGAAAAAATGACGCGCCCCGAGCGTCATCCGCTACACTCCCCCAACCACCCCACTTCAATTCCCCAACACCAGCATGATGCCACGCCGGTCAATAGGCAAGCCTTAGGGTGTCCCCGATGAATCGAACCCTGAAAGGCATTCGACGGTCCGAATCAGGCAGTTTAGTGGCAGCTATGTCAGCTAAATGCGGCGTTAGTCCGAAATCACCTGTTTTTCGAGGCAGGAAAGCTCACCACGAAAGGCACGCGAGCGGAGATTTTACGACCATGGGCCGCGACCGGCATGTCTGAACCCCAGCCGCCATGGGCTTCAATGGACACCAGCAGAGGTCCTCGAATGAGCCATGCGGACGGCCGGCAAACCCTCGTCATTCGGTTCAGCCGTTGGCGTCGATTGCTGCTGAGTCTTGGCCTCGTCGCAAGTGCGGCGGCCTTCGTGATGTTAGCCGGTTTCTTTGTCTGGCTCGCCCGCGCCGGCTTGCCCATTCTCGCGGAGACCGCCCTGGTCGCCCTGGCCTTCGGCTTGGTCGCTCTTGCGGTGTATCTGCTGCTGCTCCTGATCCCGTTGGCGGTTTGCATTGAAGTCGGGCCGCAGAGCGTCAGGCTGCGGGTCCCGCGCGTGCGGGGGCCATTGCCGCTGATTGGGATGATGGATGCAAGCCTTGGCTATGATGCCATCGTGTCGGTCGAACGTCGCGAAGAGGTGTATGTCAGTTTCGGCGTGGTGACGGTGCAGATGGCGTACAGCCTCGTGACCCGCGACGGTCATCGGATTCTGCTCGGCGTGATGCCGCAAAACTGGGGTACGGCGCCACGGTTCGACAAAGCAGCGGAGCAAATTGCGGTGCGTCTCGGCCTCGGCATCGTCGACCGTGGAGCGGTGCGCGTGGGTGGGATTATTCGCGCCATGGTGCGCGATGTGCCGGCCTGGAGTGCGGCGGCAATGCCGCTTAGAGAACAGCGACACTGGGAATGGAGGGGCGCGCTCACCGTTCAGTTGCTGATGGCGCTACTTGGAATTATCGCCGTGCTGCGGGCGTGCTCCAAATAAGGGGTAGCACGTCGCGTCGCCAAGCCGCCGGCCATGAGCTTGCGTGGCCTGCATTCCAAGGGCGTTACCCTGTTCCTGCATCGGCAGGGGCTGGACACGTCGACGCCGGCCATGGACGTCGGTGCTGCCGAACGGCGCGGCGCGAGGGTTCTAGTTCGCCTTGCCGGGCCCCTTTGAGATCGCCGCCAGAATACCATTGAGAGCTTTCACCAACTCGGCAGCGGCGGCCGGCGTCAGACTGAGGCGACCAGCCACGTGGACTGCTGGCGGGTCGCTTGGGGCGGTGTCGATGCGCTCTGGAATGACACGGGTGCAGCCCAGAGTGACGCCAACGGTCGCGCCGTCAAACAAAGTGCCGATGATCTTGTTTACGTAAATCTCGCTGGTCTGCGGATTATCGATGATCGCGGCCTTGGGCTTGTTTTCGGCCATGGAAGTCTCCTCTCGGTTCCGAAATCTCGTGTTTCCCGAACACCGCAATGGCTAACACCGCTGCGTCGCTATGTTGAGGATTTCTCCGGCGAGTTCGACCGATGTGCGATGGGGTCGCGACAGAGAGGCTCGGTGGAAGAGGTCGTCGACCGCTTGCTGGCATTCCATTCCACAATAGGTGAAGCCGGGGGAGCGTAAAAACGTCGTGGTCGGGGTGTGTCACTTTTTGGAACGCCGATGCTGATAACGATTTTGCCACCCTGGCGCCGCAACCGGGAGAATGCCATGGAACAGCCAGGGAAGGGGACTTATCGGACGTGATCTGCAGGAGACGCCGAAGATGCTGAGCCGGCGCGACGTGCTGGTCGTGTTGCCGTTTGCCGTCGGCAAGGCCAACGCGCAAGGCCGGCCCGAGGGTGTGCCGTGGCCAACGCGAGCCGTCCGTTTCATTGTGTCGTCGGCGGCTGGAAGCGCCGGCGACCTCGTGTGCCGCATGCTGGCAGCCAAGCTCACCGCGGCATTCGGCCAGCAATTCGTGATCGACAACCGTGCTGCGGCCGGCGGAATGGTGGCGTCGGCCGATTTGGCCCACGCGGTGCCCGACGGCTACACGATCGGGATGGTGTCGACCAGCACGCATGTCATCGCGCGCATCTTTAATCGCGAACTCCAATACGACCCGGAAAAGGATTTCGTGCCGGTCACGCTGATCGGCAGCTCGCCTTATGTACTTGCCGTTCATCCGGGACTGCCGGCCGGGAGCGTCGCGGAGCTCGTCTCGCTTGGCAAAGCCAAGCCGGGTTCATTGAGCAATGCCGCGTTCGGTCGGACGAGCCTTGGCTATCTCGCCAGCGTCCTGTTTGCACACGAGGCGGGTATCGAGCTCAACCAGGTATCATACAGTTCTTCCGCGCAAGCGGTGCTCGACGTCGTCGCGGGCCGGATAGAGATGCAATTCAGTACGCTGCCACCGGCCGTCCCGCTGATCAGAGACGGCAAGCTGCGCGGCTTGGCAACGACTGGAGAACATCGCGTCGCCACCCTGCCTGATATTCCGACCCTGGCTGAAGTCGGCTTTCCAGGCTACGAGGCCGCCCTGTGGCTCGGCATCGCCGCACCGGCGGGAACGCCGCCGGCAATAGTGGCGAAGTTGAGTGATGGATTGACCGCAATCCTCAGTTCAAAACAGGGGCAGGCAGCGCTGCAGCAGGAGAGCTTCGTAGCCGAACCGGGACCGCCGGCAAGGTTGACCCAGCGGATCGCGGCGGATTTGAAGAAATGGCAGGACATCGCGGCCGCGGCAGGAATTCAGGCAGAGTAGGGTGCATTTGCCGCATATCCAATGCACCTGCGTCATGGCAGCACGCGATCGGATCATGCACAGACCATTGCCTGGCTGCCCCAGGCGAGGAATAACCTCCCCACTGCCAGTCTGGGGAATCTCATGACGTGCAACAGCTGGGCGTGCCACGCACTCGCCGCCCTTGCCACTTTCCTGCTCGCCGTAAACGGTGTCAGCGCCGAGCCATACCCCGATCATCCAATCCGGGTGATCGTGCCATTTGCGCCAGCGGGTGTGACCGACATTGTGGCCCGCGTGGTGTTCGATCAGGTATCGAAAGCCACCGGCCAGACCATCGTGATCGACAATCGCGCCGGCGCCGGCGGCACGATCGGAGTGGACCAGGCGGTGCATTCGCCCCCTGACGGCTATACCCTCGTGATGGCCGATCCGTCGGGGTCGCTGCCTGCGAACGTGACGCTCTACGCCGATTTGAAATACAACCCGCTGCATGACCTGACCCCGGTCGCGATCTTCGGCAATACCGGCGCGATCCTCGTCGTCAACAATGAGCTGCCGGTGAAAACCGCGGAAGACTTGGTTGCTCTGGCTAAAAGCAAGCCCGGTGAGTTGACCTTCGCGTCAACGGGCATCGGCACGCCCGGACATCTCAACGGCGAACTGTTCTGCCGGCTTGCCGGCATCCAGGCGACCCACGTTCCATATCGCGTGGTCGGCCAGGGCGTCACCGACCTCATCGCCGGGCGAATTTCATTCTGGATATCGCCTATCCCGACACTCTTGCCGAACATCCGTCAGGGCCAGGTGCGGCCATTGGCGATCGCCGGCGAGCAACGCTCGAGCGATCTGCCCGGTATTCCGACAGTCAAGGAAACCGGCATCGGTGATTTCGATTCGTCGACCACCTACGCGATCTTCGGTCCCGCGGGCACGCCTCCAAACGTCGTCGCCTGGTTCGACGAGCAGATCAGGCGCGCGCTGGATGACCCAAACGTGCAGAACAAGCTGCATGCTGCCGGCGTCCAGCCGGCTTTCGGCGCGCCCGACGCAATCACGCGCATGCTCCAACAGCGCATACCGCAATGGGCGGACGTCATCACCAGCGCGCACATTCAGATCAACTAGGGGTCGGCGTGTCTTACGTCATCGCCATAGACATAGGCGGCACCTTCACGGACTTGGTCGCCTGCGATACCGAGAGCGGCGCGGTCGCGTATACGAAAAGTCCCACGACCTACGACAAACTGGGCGACGCGATCTTCGATTGCATCCGCAAGGCCGCGCTCAACCCCAGCCAGGCAAGCTTTATCAAGCATGGTACGACTCTGGTCATCAATGCGCTGCTGCAGCGCGCCGGCGCCAAGACGGCACTGATCACCACCAAAGGGTTTCGCGACGTGCTGGAGATCGGCCGGGGCAACCGCACGCAGCCCTTCAATCTGCGTTTTCACCGCGAGCCGCCGTTGATACCGCGCGAACTACGCCTCGAGATCACCGAACGGATCGACGGCACCGGACAAGTGCGCGTTGCCTTGGCGAAGCATGAATTACGCGATCTGGCGCAGACGCTTCGTTCATCGAATGTCGAAGCGCTCGCCATCAGCTTCCTCAATTCCTACTTGACGCCTGACCATGAGCAGGAAGCCGCTCGGGAATTACGGCGACTGCTGCCCGACGTCTTCGTGACAGCTGGCACCGAACTCAGCCGGGAATGGCATGAGTTCGAACGCACGGCCACGGCCGCGGCGAACGCCTATGTGGGCCCGCAGGTCAGCCGCTATATCGCGGAGTTCGACAGCGGGCTGCGCGACGGCGGCTTTAGCGGTTCATTGCTGCTGATGGGCTCGCACGGCGGTGTGATTTCGGCCGAGCGTGGCGGGCGGGAACCGATCACGCTCGTCGAATCGGGGCCGGTGGGCGGCTGCATCGGTGCGGCGAGTTACGGCCAGACCTTGGGCGTCGAAAACCTGGTCGCCTTCGACATGGGAGGCACCACGGCAAAATGCGCGATGATCGAGCGCGGCCGCTACGCGGTGGAATCGATCTACCATGTTGGCGGGCCGGATGCCGGCTTCCCGATCCGCGGCAACGTCATCGATATTCTCGAAGTCGGCGTGGGCGGCGGATCCATCGCCTGGCTTGATCGTATGAACCGGCTGACTGTGGGGCCGCGCAGCGCGGGCTCCATGCCGGGCCCGGCCTGCTATGGCAGGGCAGGGACCGAGGCCACGGTGACCGACGCCAATCTGCTCCTGGGCAGGCTCGACCCTGACGACTTCCTCGGCGGTGAGATGAGGCTTGACCCGGCCGCGGCCCGCACGACGTTGCTGCAGCGCATCGCCGAGCCGCTCGGCTATGCGGGCGAGGACGCGGCGGCTCGTGCCGCCAAAGGCGTGCTGACGATCGCCAACCTGATCATGGCATCGATCATCAAGAAGGTGTCGATCGCGCGCGGTTACGACCCGCGCGACTTCACACTGTTTTGTTACGGCGGCGGCGGGCCATTGCATGGGGTGGAGTTGGCTCACGCCTTGAAGATACCGCGCGTGATCGTGCCTCCCGAGCCTGGAAACTTTTCGGCCATCGGAATGCTGCTCGCGGATCCGCTGATCGACACTGCGCGAACATTTATCGTGCAGCTCAATCCGACAACCCTGCCGAAGATCACCGAAACGTTCGCTGAACTGGAATCGGAATCGCAAGCCGCGTTGCGTCGCGAATTCGGCGCAGGCCACATCACGTTAGAGCGCCAAGCCGAGATGCGCTATAAAGGCCAGCAACATTCGATCAAGATCGCCGTATTGCCTCACGACGACGCTCCGGCGCTGCGGGCCCGATTTGATCAAGAATACCAGCGCCGCTACGGGCACGCCACACCCCTGGCCGAGGCAGAACTCGTCGTGCTCCATGCGCTCGCCACGCTGCATATGAAACGACCCGAGATCACGCGGCTCGGCCGCTCTGGCGTTGACGAGCAAACACGCAGAACCAAAAACGCGGCCAATCTTCTTTCTGGAAGAAGACCGTCTTCTACCGGCGCGAATCTATGATCGCTATGCATTGCAGCCTGGATTTCGCGGCGCCGGGCCGGCACTCATCGGCGAATACGGTTCGAGCACTTTGATTGGGCCGGCCGACACGTTCGAGATAGGCAAGCTCGGGGAGATCGACATTGCATGCAAGGCATGAGACGCCCGGGGTTCTCGCTGGCGCGATGGATCCGGTTACCGTGGAGGTCATTCGACGGCGCCTGGTCGCCATTGCCGACGAGGTCGATGTCAACATCACGCGGACCGCGTTCAGCCCGTACATCTATGAATACAAGGATTATGCGGTCGGCGTCGTGGCCGCCGATGGCGACCTGATCTGCCAGTGCACGGCGGGCATGCCGGTTTTCGTCGCCGACGTCATGCGTGCCGCGGTCCTGGATGGGCTGGCATTGTATGGTCCTGGTCAATTGCACCATGGCGACATGGTGGTGACCAATTATGCCGGAACAATTGGACAGCATCTCAACAACGTGACGATGTACACGCCGGTATTCGCGCCGCAGCGGCCACAAATCATCGGCTTCATGGTCGTCGTCATGCACTGGATCGATGTCGGCGGCCGCGACGTCGGTTCGTTGTCGAAATTCGCAACCGATATTTTTCAGGAAGGAATTCAATTTCGTACGGTCAAGCTCCGCTCGCGGGGCGAGCCGGTGGCGGAAATCTATCGGATGATCGAGCACAATACCCGATTTCCGGTGGAAATGATGGGGGACATCAATTCGCAAATCGGCGGCTGCATGCTCGGCCGCGACAGCATTACCGAGTTGGTCGGCCGCTACGGAGCCGAAACATTTCTCGACGCTCTTCAAATCATCTGGGACCAATCCGAAGCCAGCTCGCGCGCAGCCATCGCCGCCATTCCGGACGGGCGATATACCGCCACGGCAGCCCTCGATAATGACGGCCTCAATCCCGGTGTTCTGCCATGCAAGGTCACCGTTGTGGTCGATGGCGAGGAGATGACCATCGATCTTTCGGAGCTGCCCGCCGAAGTCAACGCCCCGATGAACGCCGGACGCAGCGGCGGCGGCTCGACGGTGGCGAGGCTCGCGTTTCGTTATCTGCTGCTTCCGGAAGGCGACGCGAACGAAGGAACCTTTCGTCCGCTCAAGCTGATCTTGCCGGAGGGAACGATTGTCAGCGCCAAACCGACGGCCGCCATGGGCTCGTACAATTCGGCGTTGCCGTTGCTGATCGACCTTGTGATCCGGGCGTTGAGCGCGGCGCTGCCAAGCCAGGTTGCTGCCGCGCATTACGGTACATTTTCGACGATCGCGTATGCCGGTCGTCGGCCGGACGGCGGTGCTTTCTGGCAATGCCACGACAGCGGCTTTGGCGGCTGGGGGGCGTTGAATGACATGGATGGCCCGGGACCCTTTCGCACCGTCTGTCACGGCGACACCCGCCTTATTCCGATCGAGTTGCACGAAGCCAGTTATCCATTCCTGATCGAGAGTTTTGGCTTCCGGACGGACTCGGGCGGGTCCGGCGAGTTTCGCGGTGGCCCGGGTCTCGAACGCCGCTATTTGATCCTGGCGCCGTGCCGCCTTTCCACCCGCATCGAGCGCACCGTCAGTCCGGCCTGGGGCATCAATGGCGGAGGGCCGGGAAAGCCCGGAAACGCCGTCGTCGAGCGCGTCGACGGCAGCACGCAGACGGTCTTGAAGGACGTCGTCATGCTCAATGCCGGCGATCGCGTTTGTATTCATACTGGCGGCGGCGGCGGCTTTGGTGATGCTCGAGACCGGGACCACGACCGTGTCCGCCTTGACGTCCTGCGTGGCTATGTTTCGGAGCAGGCGGCGCGCGAAATGTATGGATGCGATACGCTCACCAGATAAGAACCTAAAAGGTGTTTACCGCCTCCGGTCCGCGGCCTGTCTCGCTGATTTCCCTGGAAGCGTCACGCGCAGCCAGTCATCGATGACGCCGGCGATGGCATCACTGTTCTTTTCCAGCATCATCATGTGACCATTGCCATGGATCCCGCGATCGGCGAGGTGCACAAACGTGTTGGTGACACCGGCCTGGGTCAGGTATGCGGCGGTACAGTGATCGTAGGAGGCGTGGTAGGACGCCTCCGACGAAATGATCAGTACCGGAATGCCTGCGAGATTCTTCAGCGTGCGCGCCGGCCCGGCTTGCGCCCAGCAGCGTACGAGATCGGGTCGATCGGGCTTGTCCTGCTGCACGAATGCGAGTTGCTCGCCGTCCTTCAGCGGCGGATCGTAGGCGAGCGGAACGTCGCCGAGCCCGGAAATCTTGGTCTTGGCGGCATCGCTGAACCAGTCGGGCGCACCCTTGAACTCGATATCGTGGACCGGGGGTCCGCTCGGCTCGACGGCGATGATCGCCTTCACCAGATGCGGCCGTTGGTCGGCGATCGGCCAGCCCATCGCACCGGATTGCGAATGGGTGAGCAGGATCGCGGGCCCGATTTTATCAAGCAGAGCCGCGCCGGCATTTCGGTTGATTTCCTGCTGCTTGGCGAAGTCGGTCAACGACGGAAACTGGGTCGCGTAGAAGGCGTCGAACACAGCATCACCCGGATTTGCCGCACCGGGCCATTGGGTGTGCAGATGCGCCTGCGGCCATAAATTGTAGCGCTCCGGCGCAGCAAAGCGCTGCAATGTACGCTTGAGTTCGGGCGAGCTCACCGGCCCGTAGCTTGGCGTCCAATAGCCGGCGCGGCCGCGCGCGACTTGATCGACGACATACACGGCGTAGCCGCGGCGCAGAAAATATTGCGCCCAACCCTCGCGACCGTCCGGCGTACCGGTGAAATTGGTGCCGGTTTGGCTGCCGCCGTGGATCATGACGATGGGGTAGGGGTGAAGCAGGGTCTGTGGAATTTGAAATTCAGCGTACATCTGCCCGATCATCGGCGAGCCGGGCAGCGACGTGTCGATTTTGCCGCCGGCGTAAAGATAGCCGGTTTTGGCGAGCACAAGCGGCGCCGCCGCGTCGGCGTGGCGCGAACTGGTCCATGGCAGGATCGCAACGCACGCGGCGGCCAACCGGCGAATGATTTTCATGCGGACAGAGATCCTCCCGGCCGGGCCCATGGCTTCCTCCTGTTTTTGTCGCTGTTGCGCGAGCTTAGACCGGGCATTTGAACGACGGAAGACGGCGGCCGGACATGCGTCAGTGCATTATTTCGCATACGCTACCGCGTCGGCATTGCTGCCGATCCTTGGGTAGTTCGAGTTCTAAAATTTGATCATGTCGCTGCGGCTCACGGTCACCCACTTGGTTGTCACGGGTGGACCACCTCCGGCCATGTGCCAAGCCGCATAGGCCTCGCGGAACGCGCTCTCCGACGGCAGGCAATCCACCGGATAGACGACGGAGTAGCCGCGTTGCGCCGCGGCGGCGCCGGTTCCGAGACCGACGCCCTGGGCGGACGTGCCGCAGAGGATCACCGTCTTGATGCCGTGGTCTTTCAACCGCTGATCAAGGTCGCTGCCCAAGAACTTGTCGGGTCCACCTGGTTTCTGGTCCACCACTTCGCCGTCATGCGGTGCGATGCTCGGATCGACGATCTTGCCGCCGCCTGGCAGGGTGTAGGCGACCAGCATGCCGGCGGCGCGCGCCCGGTCCATCAGGGCCTTGAGCGTCGGGATCGCTTCGACGCAGCGCGGGCGCTCGTTGCAGTTCGTGTTCATGAAGTCAAAGAGCAGAAGCGCCGTGGTCTTGGGGTCGAGCGTCGCCGGTTTCAATGTGGGCGCCGGCGGCATCTGGATCGTCGGCCACTCGGCGATAACATCCGCGGCGCGCGCCGGCGCCGCTCCATAACTCGCCGCGACAAGCGCGATAACCGCGGCGCCGAACCGCAACCTAGCCCGCAATCCCAATCATGCGATCCTCCCTTCAAGGGGATTCCTCCCGGAGGAATCCGTTTGAAAGATAGCACTCCAATCCTTGTGCCAGAAGACCGCCGAGCCCAGGGTTGCCGCACGCCGGATAATCCACGATGAGCCTTGCCTGCCTCGCAGTCTTCGATACATAACCCGTAATGACGTGACGTAACCGCCGGGAGGATCCGCCGATGCGAAAGCTTCTTGGCGCCGTGGTTTTTCTGGCATTTGGAGCCGCCGGCGCATTCGCGCAGGACCAATATCCCTCGCGCAACGTTCGGATCATCGTGCCTAGTCCACCCGGCGGCGTGACCGACATTCTTGGGCGCGTGATCGGCCAGGCCGTTTCCCAGTCATGGGGCCAGCCCGTCATCATTGATAATCGTCCCGGCGCAGACGAGTTGATCGGGACTGAATACGTGGCCAAATCGACGCCTGACGGCTACACGCTGCTGGTAGCCAGCAACACAGCCATCACGGCGGCGCCGCACCTTCACAGCAAGATGCCGTATGATTTACAAAAGGATCTCACGCCGATCCTCATGCTGTGCCAAGTCACGCCGGTGATGAACGTGCCGGCGTCGTTGCCGGTGCATTCCGTGCAGGAACTCATTGCGCTCGCCAAAGCAAAACCCGGTGAACTCAACTATGCCTCGTTTGGCAACGGCAGCTATAACAATGTCGCCATGGAGGATTTCAAGCAAAAGACCGGTACGGAGATTACTCACGTTCCTTACAAGGGATCGACCCCGGCGATTGCAGCGCTGCTGCGGGGCGAAGTTTCCGTGCTGATCGTGAACCTGGGTAACGTCGTCGAGTATGCCAAGGCAGGAAGCATTCGCATTATCGCAGGAGCGGGTGCGCGACGGCCGGCGATGCGCCCGGACCTTCCGACCGTGGCCGAATTGGGTGTCCCAGGCTTTTCGACCGGTGCGTGGTGGGGATTGTTCGGACCTGCCAATCTCCCGCACGAGGTTACCAATAAAATCGCGGCCGACGTGTTGCGGACGCTTGCAACGCCGGAAGCGCGCAAAGTGTTCGAGACGAACACGCTCGAACAGGGCGACAAAACGACGGATCAGTTCGCGCAATTCATCGCTGAAGATCTCCAGCACTGGGGCGAGATGATCAACGCCGCGAATATCAAACCGGACTAGCCGCATCGCCGGACAGCGTTGATCGTTATCGATGCCAGCGGCGCTGAGAGCAGTTCGCGAAGTGTGCATCGACCGCGCGCAGAACGTCTGGACTACCCCGTTTTGCCGGCGCCAAGAGCTGCGCGCACCCGATCCGGAGTCAGTGGATATTGCCGGATACGGCTGCCAGTCGCATCGAAGAACGCATTGGCGATCGCTGCGCCCGCGGCGCCCATGACTTCCTCGCCGGCGCCACTCGACGGTTCGTTGATCCGCTGCACGACAATCGGCGTGCAGTTCGGGTGCTCGGCGAAGCGCAATACCGGATAGCTCGCCCAATCGACGCTGGTCACTCCCTTGGTGTCGAATGTGACCTCCTCCTTGAGCATCCGGCTCGTCGCCTGAACCAGCATGCCGATGATCTGGTTCTCGACCAGCCCCGGATTGACGGTCAACCCGCAGTCGAGCGCGCCGTAAAGGTGCTTGGCGGTGATGTTGCCGGTGCGTTTGTTGACCTCGATTTCCGCAACCGCGGCGCCGTAAGAGACGTGGTGGGTGCCGATCGCGATGCCGCGGCCGACCACAACCTCATCATGGGACAACCGGGACGCTGCCAGGCGCGGAGTCCAGTCGGCCGCCCGGGCGGCCGCATCGAGAACGCCGAGCCAGCGCGTGTCGCCCATGTTGCGGCGCCGGAATTCGAGCGGATCCATCTTTGCCGCAAACGCGAGTTCGTCGATCGTCTGTTCCGACGCGAAAGACAGCGCCATGTCGAGCGGGGACCGCAACGGCGAACCCTTGAGAAGTCCGACCATCGGAACGGCATGGCTGACGACGCGCCGATTGGGGATGCGGTACATCGAGCCGGTGCTCATCCGGTTCACGATGATTGAGAACGAGCCGTCGGTGCGCTCGGCGGGCGGGGTCTGCATCGCCAGTTCGGTCGACGTTTCATTGATGTGCCAGCCGTGCTGCCAGCCGTCGTAGGTATAGGCGATAATCTTTCCATCAGCGTCGATGGCGGCGCGCACCTCGGCAAGCTGCGCCGGCCCGTAATTATCCCACCCCAGTTCGTCCCAGCGCATGAATTGCACGCGCACAGGCCGGCCGGTCAGCTGCGACATGATCGCGGCGGCCTGCGGGGCATCCTCGTAGCAGCTATGGCCGAAAGTGCCCGATCCTTCGTAGTACTGGACCCTCACGCGCTCGACCGGCATCCCGAGCAGCGTCGCGAGCATCGCGCGTGAGGCATAAACGTCCTGCGTCGATGAAAGCACCAGCGCCTTGTCGGGCCGACGTCGGCCAGCGCGCAATTCGGGCCGAAAGGTGCATGCGCTTGGTACGGCGAGAAATAAGTTGCCGACGCAACATGAGCTGCCTGGGCAAAACCGTTATCCGGATCGCCGACGTTGACGACCACTGTGTCGGTCGACTTCGCCGCGCGCAGCACCGCCGGCAGCGTGGCGCGATCGGGCAATGCCGGGCTGTCTTGCCACACGATGTGGAGCTGCTGCGCCGCCTTGACGGCGTCCCACTCGCGCTCGGCAACGACGCCGACAAAGTCGCCGCGGCGAACAACCGCGGCGCCGGGGATGTCTGAGATCGAACCTTCGTCGATGCTGACCACCTTGGCGCCGCTGCCATAGGCGCGCTGCCCGCGCGGCCGCACCACGCGGCCATGCAGCATGTTGGCGACGCGGACATGCTGCATGTGCACATATTTTCCCGTCACTTTGTCCAGGAGGTCGACGCGCGGTACCGAAGTGCCGACGAGCTTGTATTGGCTTGCCTGCTTCCTTGGCGCAGTGCCGGTCAATTTGACCTTGAATGGCTTGTCACCCAAGAGCTCGCCGTAGCTTACCGTCCGGCCCGGGTCGCCATCGATCGAAACGACGCCCTTGGCAACGATCAGGCTTCCGGTCTGGACTCCAAGGTGCAACGAAGCGCGCGCGAGCAGCACCTGGCGGGCTTCGGCGGCCGCGGCGCGCACCTGGGGGCCGCCGCGTTCGATCGACGAGCTCGAACTGGTCGCGCCCTGGTTCGGCGTGACGTTCGTGTCGAGCCGCACCGCGGCGAGCTGGCTCATGTCGAGATCGAGCTCCTCGCCGGCAATCTGCAGGAGACCGGTGGTATTGCCCTGGCCGAGTTCGCATTTGCCGAAATACAGCGTCGCCGTGTTGTCGGCGTGAAGCGCGATCCAGGTGTCGATTGCATTCGGGTCGGGAGGTCCTGCGATATCGCCGGATGCCGCCGAAGCCGGCGAAGTGGCCGCGCCAGCGCCCGCAAGACTGAAGCCGATAATCAAGGCACCGCCAGCCTTGAAGAGACCGCGGCGCGAGAGCGTTATGCCCGCTTGCGGATGACCACGTGTGGCGCTCATGGCGTCTCTCCCGCCATGGTCCGCGCGGCGAGCTGGATCGCCCGCATCACCCGCGGATAGGTTCCGCAGCGACAGAGATGGCCATTCATGGTCTGGCGGATTTCGGCTTCGCTGGGCTTCGGGTTGTTCGCCAGCAGCTCCGCGCCCTTCACGGTCATGCCGTTGTAGCAATAGCCGCAGTGCAAGGCCTGCTCGTCGATGAAAGCCTGCTGCAAAGGATGCAGCGCGGGCGTTTGCGCGAGACTTTTCATCTCCGCGTACCAGGCCGCGAGGCCTTCGAGCGTGGTGATGGATTTATCCGCCACCGCGTCGACCGGCGTGACACACGAGCGTATCTCGACGCCATCGGCGAGCACCGAGCATGAGCCGCACTGCGCCAGACCGCAACCGAACCGCGGCCCGTGCAATTTCAACTCATTCGTCAACACATAAAGCAGCGGAGTGTCCGGGCTCGCGCTCACCGGCCACACCTGGCCGTTGACTTTTATCTTGAGATCATCCGCCATTGGCTCCCTCCATGATTTCTCACCATGCCTTATGGCTTCGGCCTCTCCCGACTTCGCGCCAGCCTAGCCAAGCCGGCGCACCGCCACAACGGGGATCGGGCACGACGTTGCTGCGCGCTCGACGGCGCCGACCATCTGACTATCGTTAGGCCGAAGATCGCTATCCAGAACCGGGCTTCGTCGAACTGGCGACCGGTAAAACGAATATCACCCCGGCAAACGAATTTACGAACGGGACTCGAATTTGTTGCCGCGCCTCGTCACGGGTGAGCAGGGCCGCCGGCCGCCCGGCGCTCTGCTGAGACGAGAGTTCGCGCCATCAAAATCCCCGTCGGAATCAATTTTGGAATTGCCAAGGGTAGCGGAGTTGCTGATAATCTAACAGTGGGGTCCGGCAAATCCGCTGAAAAAGAGAGCGATGCGTGGCCAACATTTCATTTCGCCACTGGGAGCGCATATAGCGTTCACAGCAAGGCGCTGGCGATCGGTTGCGCGGGCAGCCCCCTTGGTCGCGCTGGCCGCGCTCTTTAGCGGTGTAGCTTCGGGACGGGGCCCTGGGACCGTGAGCGGTTCCGGTGTGGTGATCAGCGCCAAGGGCGAAATTCTTACTAACGCCCATGTCGTCGAAGAGTGTCAGAAAATTTCCGTGAAGCTCGCTTCTGGAAATCCAGAAGCGGCACTCTTGGTGACGCGCGACGAAAGAAATGATCTTGCCGTCATCCGCCTGGCGAGCACGAGCAGTCCGCTTACGTCCGTTGCGGCGTTCCGGGACGGCTCTCTTGTCCGTGCTGGGGATGCGATTGTTGCTCTGGGCTATCCTCTTTCCGGGGTGCTTGCCACGTCCGCCAATCTGTCAGTTGGATATGTCAGCGCTCTTGCCGGGCTTGGCGATGATTCTCGGTATCTTCAGATCAGCGCACCCGTGCAACCCGGCAATAGCGGCGGGCCGCTGCTTGATGCAAGCGGTCACCTTGTTGGAATAGTTACGGCCAAGCTCAACGCCATAAGCATCGCTCGGTTCACCGGAGACATTCCCGAGAACGTAAACTTTGCCCTCAAGGCTGAAGTAGCGCGAACATTTTTGGACAGCAAAGCCATTGTGTACCAGACGGCGCGTTCGGACAAACAACTGACGCCGGCTGACGTGGGTGACATTGCCCGACCGTTCACCGTCCATATTGAATGTGAACAAATCCATCCCGCCGCCGTCGCCAGCATCACATCGCCTGTCCGTCCGCCTCCGGTCCGTGCGCCGGCAGCCGCCCCTCCGGTTCATGCGGCACCCATCAAGAGAGCGTAGCTGGGCCACCGACACCCCCAGTGTCGTTTGCCCCGCCCTTACGTGTTGGCCCGAATTGCGCTACTGTCGCCGCTGACGCGGTCTGCGACCAGAGCACCGATTGATCGGTTGAAGCGGCGATCTTCCGCGGCTAAACTCTTTTGTGGCCCAGCCGGATTTGGCGCCCCACTCAAACGTTAACCAGATCAATGGTATAGCTTTCGCAGGGACCTGTCATGCCTCGCAACGAGCAGACGCGATCAACCATCACCACCTCGTCGGAGAACGACGAGGGTTACGAGTTGTCGAACCCTATCGACCTCAGCTTGGAGGCGGCGCTCGAGCTTGAAGAACTTAAGCAAAAGATTTGTTTGGATGCGCCGGCTCTAAGTGCCTTTTTTTCGATCCTGAGAAAGCCCGCGCCACCCTTCGAGAAAGGGGAAGGGAGCATTTGCATGCTTGGCGACATCCGCTCTTACGCAATGTTTCGAGAGTTGATGGGCCAAGTCCAACCAAAATTGTCAACAGGCGATTTTCGTCAATTTCGGAAGGAAATGGAGAGGTTCTTAGGTGATCTAGAACATGGTGTAGCATTAGGGTCGCCTGAGAAAATAGAGCAGGCAAAGCGCTTTTGTCTTGCAGTTAATTCTAATATGATTGCACGGCAGATGCAGGAAATATATTCTAGGCGAGAGCGGGCTGACTCTCGGTATATAAGCCATGAGTTTACTCCATAACTCAAAGCACAAACTAAAAAATATCCAACACACAATTACAGGACTTTTAAATGGCGATTTTCCCTTAGATGCGGGCAGAGACGCCTTATTAAAGCTACGCGAGGTCTTCGACAAGCTGGACGGCAAGCTTGACCGAGCAGCACGCCTTGCCGATCAAGCGCCGCTGATCCAAATTGCTGACAACATAAATTTGAAGATTTATCAGGTACTCCCAATCCTGGGATTTATTCTCAGATCGACTAACGTTAGAAATGCCTTCGAATTATTAGAACCCCTGCAGACAATCGCAGAGGCAACCCTCCAGGGTAGACCTAAACTGCTTTTGTCTTCAGAATGGGATTACGTTCCCTTTGCATATCCACAATCTCTCGAGGACCTGCGAAGTTTTGTCCTAATAGGACTTCCCGCTTCAGAAGCGGAAAGCGCCCTATTGCTACCCTTGGCCGGACACGAACTCGGGCATGCGGTATGGAGGAACCTTGGTATTGGCGGAAGCGTTGGAACCACCTTGCAGTATCGATGCGAGACGCTCTACGCGGACAACGTGACTGAGTTTAAAAGAGCGTTTCCAGACTATAACCCCGCCGATATTGTAAACAGAGACATCTTACCCTTCGCTATAGCTGAGTCAGTTGAGTTCGGTGTTCGTCAAGCAGAAGAACTTTTCTGCGACTTGTATGCTTACTCATTATTTGGAGCAAGCTATTTGCATGCTTTCGCTTTCATATTGGCGCCAAGCTTGGGCGGCGCCCGCGATCCTCATTATCCATCACTAGTGACACGTATATCTGTCGTATCAAATGTTGCGGCTAGGGACGGAGTGAGATCACCGAGCCATCAAGCACTCGGTTTCGAGGATGAGTCTCGTCGTGGAGACGCTCGCCTTCGATTTGTTGTCAGAATGGCGGAAGAGGGGGTCGCTGCAATTACAGGCGCGCTCTGGGATAGGGTATTGGAGATTGTTGTTAAATCGAACCTGCAACGACCAGACCATACGAACGCGTTGAGGCACCTTAAAGAATATCAGATGGGCATTCCAGGTCACCGACCGACATGTCTGGGAAATATCGTCAATGCAGGATGGCTTCGCTATGCTGAAATAGTGAAAGCGCATACATCTGCTAAGGTAGTCTCGGAAGAATTAGATCATCTAAATGAAATTCTGCTTAAGACCGTTGAAGTGTTCGAATATACTCGGCGAGTAAGCTAGTGATCGTCGCCGCGAAAAAGTTAGCTGAAGAAATCAGGCGCGGTAACGAAGCCGACGCGAACGGGATCGCTATTGTTCCGGCGCCTGATTTGATTCAACTTGAACAAAGTGGTGAAGCTTCTGTCAGCTTGAGGCTGGGGCGATGGTTCGTAACTATGCGGCTTTCGAGTGAGACTGATGTCAACACAATCTATGAGCCCACCAGTAATTCCGATAGGTTAGCGAAGAAATATTTTGTGCCGTTTGGAAATATTTTCGTTTTACATCCTAATCGCTTCGTGCTGGCTAGTACCCTCGAGTGGGTGCGATTGCCTGCGATGTATGCGGCCTTCGTAGTCGGCAAGTCGAGCTTGGCGCGGCGTGGAATAATCATTGAAACCGCTGCCGGAGTACATCCAGGATTCTCAGGGTGTTTGACCTTGGAGATTGCGAATGTGGGCGAGATTCCCGTGAAACTGGTCGCGGGAATGATGATAGGCCAATTATTTGTTCAAGGAGTTGAGGGAAGCGCAGGGGGCACCCAGTCGTCATTAGCCGGCCAAAGGCAACCGCGTTTAGGTCAAATTCGTGAAGATCCAATCCTTACCAAGCTGTTATCCTCTAGGCGCTAGGTCAGACCTCGCGAGCCGGATCGTTTTTGCGCGCGCCGCCGAAGTGGCCGCCAGGCGCGCGACCAAAGGCCCAGGCGCGCGAAGACGCCGAGCGCCTGATCGCCAACTTGGGTGCGCTGCCGCTCGACCAGCAGCGTTGATCTGCGCCGGCTCGACCGTCACCCCGACGCTGCGGTGACCAGCCTCATCCCCGCTGTCCTGCCGAGGCTGCCGGCCGAACGGGCCGCTTGCCGAGCTCTTGAAGCTAGCGCCTTCGAGTGTTGCCGACGAGCTCAACGTATCGCGTACCCGCACCGTGATCGGCGAATAGCCGCTGTCTCACCGTGGATTAACTGATTGTGTCGCGGCGGATATCAAGTGATCGACCGTGTCGTCCGCAATGACCGATGCGTCTGGCACCGGAGAGGTCCGATCCTGCGGATAGCGCGTGTAATGGGTGAGATGGAGCTGGTTTAAGAGGTCGATGTTGTCCATTACGCCCGGCTGATCCGGCAGCCCGTATTCGAGCGATACCACCCGACCAGGTCATGTTGCTTCGGCTCTTTATCAGGCCGCGCCCCATTCTCCATCGAATGCTGGGCAAACGCCTTCAAGGAAAGTTCGATCGCGTGCGTTAGAAGCGCATATTTCGGCCAATACACATCAGCATTCGAATAGTCGGGCAGGCGCATCGCGGCGTCTCTGAACATCCGTGCCCGGTGAAGGTATTGCTGCGGCATATTTCCGGCCGGCCGCACCGAGAACATCGGTGGTTTCGTCGCCATTTGTGAGCCTCTACAACGTTGGGTCGGCGTCGGCAAAGCCCGCGTTGGTCAACCATCGTTTGGCCGTCACGCTCGGATCAGCCCCGGCCAAGTCCGCGTCTGCATTGAATGCCGAGAACGCGACACTCTTGTATCGTGCGCGCTCATGCCCCAATGACCTGCCGACCGAGAGGGCGCATGCAAACCACAGACTGTGATCTGGTTTCCCTTGGTCCCCCGGGCCGATGAGATACGCATTTCGGCATCTTCTCGTCTGCCAAGAAGGCGGCACGGTGCATATGGGTTTCGGATTACCGAAGTGGCCGGCGCCACTCGTCAAGGCGCTTCTTGCGCATATACCGAGTTTCAGGGTGTACATCGGCCGCGGCTGGGCCGTCAGCCGGTTGGCCCGAACCGCGTCGCGCCAGTATTCGGCGGCATGGCATAGCAGCACCAGATTTTTGAACGCCGACCACATCCGGTCGGAAAGCGGGCCTTGATGGAATTGGCCCAATCGATCGCAAGGTGCCCAATATTCGAGAACATCCAAGTGGCGCCTCGTCAACTCCCGAGGAGAACTTTCTTCGCTGCCTCGCTTGCGACATCAACGCTGATCTTCCAAAGGGCCCGACCAACACCGGAGCTGGCCTTACCCAGCAGCCGCTTGATCCGCGCGGCTCCGACTTCGGCTCGGGGGCCGCCGGCGGCGACTTCCTCGATGGCGATTTTGAGCGTTGCGCGATCGTCCGCGCTCACTCCGTCCAACTCGTCGGCCAGCTCCTTAGCGACAGCGAGTTTTTCGGTGGTCCATGGAAAGGCTACGCCGCATGCGAAACAATAGGCGGGAGGATCATAAGTGGCGGTCGATAAGACCTCGCGGTGAAAGCCCCGGATGGAAGTTTGACAGGCCGGGCAAGCGGTGATGACCGAAGCGCCGCACACCTCGCAGAACTTGCCGGCCGACCGGTATTCAATCCCGTCGGATGCGACATGCCCTTTGACGCAGATCGCTGCCACGAAGTGCTGGCTTTCGCCCACCAACTTACCCGCTTATTGGACACCTGTTGGACGCAGAGGTGCCGCTTTACGGTAAGCCATTGATTTCATTGGCGCGCCCTACGGGACTCGAACCCGTGTTACCGCCGTGAAAGGGCGATGTCCTGGACCGCTAGACGAAGGGCGCGACGAAAGCGCGATGACGCTCTCTCTCAAGGCGCCGGACATATAAAGTGCTTTGCGCTCGGGCGCAAACTGCTTCCGATGGCGGCATGTGCGCGCTAGCATCTTGATGCGGCACGATCTTTGCCGAAAACCGATCGGCATTTTTCCGGATCGTGCGCGAAGCGGCAGCGGGGCCGCTCGGGGCGCGCGGCCTTACCACTTGCCGGTATTGGGCATCGAGGTCCACGGCTCTTGCGGCGGCAACGGGCCATCCTTCTGCAAGAGCTCGATCGAATGCTTATCGGGCGAGCGCACGAACGCCATCATGCCGTCGCGCGGCGGCCGGTGGATGGTGACCCCGGCCGCCAGCAGCTTCTCGCACAGCGCATAAATGTCGTCGACCTCGTAGGCGAGGTGGCCGAAATAGCGCGCCTCGCCGTAATCCTCGGTGTCCCAATTGTAGGTCAGTTCGACGAGCGGGGCCTGGCGGGTGCCCGGCCCCTTGGCGACCAGGTCGCCGTCGGCCGGCGCCGCCAGGAACACCAGCGTGTACTTGTTCTTGTCGTCGACGCGGCGGCGCACCTCCTTGAGCCCGAGCTTGTCGCAGTAGAAATCGAGCGCCGCGTCGAGATTGCGCACCCGCAGCATTGTATGCAGATACCTCATGGTGGGGACCTCCGCTGTTCTGGGCCCGTTCCCAAGTCCTGGGGATGAAGTCTGGGGATGAAGTCTGGGGATCAAGTCTCGGGGACTAAGTGGGCTACATTTATATGTAGGATAAAGCGCGCGGGGTTAGGAAGGATGATCACGCCCGATATCAAGGCCGCCATGGCGGGGCTGCAGGATCTGGTCGACCGGGCCGCAGTCATCGTTCCGTTCACCGGCGCCGGCATTTCGACCGAGTGCGGCATTCCCGATTTCCGCTCGCCCGGCGGACTGTGGACCAAGAACCGGCCGATCCCGTTCGATGAGTTCCTGGCGAGCCAGGAGGCGCGCAACGAATCCTGGCGGCGGCGTTTCGCCATGGCCGAGCAGTTCGGCGACGCGCAGCCGGGGCGGGGCCATCGGGCGCTGGCGAGCCTTTATCGCGCCGGCAAGGTGCCGGCGGTGATTACGCAGAACATCGACAATCTGCATCAAGCCTCCGGGTTTGCCCCGGACCATGTCGTCGAGCTGCATGGCAATACGACTTATGCGGCCTGCCTCGACTGCGATGACCGCTACGAGCTTGCCTGGGTCCGCCAGCGGATGGACGCCGCCAACGGCTGCGCGCCCGACTGCCCGACATGCGGCGGCTTCATCAAGACCGCGACCGTTTCGTTCGGTCAGGCCATGCCCGATGCCGCAATGCAGTGCGCCCAGGATCTGGCGCTGCGTTGCGATCTGTTCCTCGCGATCGGCTCTTCGCTCTTGGTCTGGCCGGCGGCCGGGTTTCCATTGATGGCCAGGCGCAACGGCGCCAAGCTTGTCATAATCAATCGCGAGGCCACCGAGTTCGACGAGATTGCCGACCTGGTGGTGCGGCAAGACATCGGAACCGTGCTCGAGCCGTTTATCGTCCATTGATTGAGGTGCACACACGCTTGGGATTTGTGCACAGGATATGACGCTTTTAGCCCACTGTTGCATTTTTGCGCTTTCCCGTCGGATGGCGAGTGTTATCTTCGAATCAAGAGATTCGTTAAGCGCCCGCGCGGGGGCGCCAAGAGCGGCGGCCACGGCGTCATGGCGTCGGACGGAATAGAAGCAAAATCTTCCAAAGCGGGGCTCGGGCCCGATCTCGATCTTAATGACGAGTCGGCAGCGAGCGTCATTGAAGTCTCCGGCGTCATCAAGTGGTTCGATGTCGCCAAGGGGTTCGGCTTCATCATTCCCGATAACGGCATGGCCGACGTGCTGCTGCACGTGACCTGCCTGCGCCGCGACGGCTACCAGACCGCTTATGAAGGCGCGCGGGTCATCTGCGAGGTGCTGGCCCGGCCGAAAGGCCTGCAAGCCTTCCGCGTCATCTCCATGGACGAATCGACGGCGATCCATCCGGCCCAGATGCCGCCGCCGCGGACCCATGTTACTGTGTCGCCGACGAGCGGTCTCGAACGGGCACAGGTCAAATGGTTCAATCGGCTTCGCGGCTTCGGCTTCCTGACGCGGGGGGAGGGGACGCCGGATATCTTCGTCCACATGGAGACGCTGCGGCGGTTCGGCATCACCGAACTGCGCCCCGGCCAGTTCGTCCTGGTGCGCTTCGGACCCGGGCCGAAGGGCCTGATGGCGGCCGAAGTCCGTCCCGAAGGCGGCTCGCCCGGCCTCACGTCCCACTAGCGGCCTTCGTCGCGGTACTCTTGGCCGTGATCGGCGTTGTCGGCGCGACGCCCGCCCTGGCACAAGCGCCGGCGCAGGCACCAGCGCCGGCACAGTCACCGGCACAGGCGCAGGCGCAGGACACGCTCGAGATCGTCAGCGCGTCGGGCGTGCACGCCTTCACGGTCGAGCTTGCCACCAACGATGCGGAACGCGAGCGCGGCCTGATGTACCGCCGCGAGCTGCCGGAAGGTCACGGCATGCTGTTCGATTTCAAACGCGACCAGCCGGTGTCGTTCTGGATGCACAATACCTACGTTTCGCTCGACATGATGTTCATCCGCGGCGACGGCCGCATTGCGCGGATCGAGGAAAACGCCCAACCGGAGTCCGACCGCTTGATCCCGTCCGGTGTGCCGGTTCGGGCGGTGCTCGAGGTGATCGCCGGCACGGCGCATGCGCTTGGCATCAAGGCGGGCGACCGCGTCATCAGTCCGGTCTTCGGGAATAGCCACTAAGCGGTGCGTGGGCGGCTTGCTTGCTGGAAAAGGCCGAACCATGTATCCAGTTCCGCGACCGGCGGGGTATAGCGCAGCCTGGTAGCGCGGCAGTTTTGGGTACTGCAGGTCGCAGGTTCAAATCCTGCTGCCCCGACCATCTACCGCCTTGATTCATAACATCTTCTCCAAAGTGATTCTGACGCGATTCTGACAAAAGCCGCAGATATCTTGCACATGATGCCGACCTGACTACGACGCGAGAACCGCGAAAACCATGACAGCCCGCATCTACAAACCGGCCCGCACGGCGATGCAGTCGGGAACCGCCAAGACCAAGGAATGGGTGCTCGACTACGAGCCCGAGCAGCCGCGCGTCATCGAGCCGCTCATGGGCTGGACCAGTTCAGGCGACACCAAGCAGCAGGTCCGGCTTCATTTCGACACCAAGGAAGAGGCGATCGCCCATTGCGAGCGCCACGGCATCGCCTATCAGGTGTTCGAGAGCCCGCCGCAAAAGCGCGCCCGCATTTCGTACGCCGACAATTTCGCTTTTACCCGCCGCAGTCCCTGGACGCACTGAGCTGGCTGGAATTCCGGCGAGCGGTCGACTGCAGCGGGTACTGATAAATCCGGCCGTGACTTCGCGGCATGTCCGGCTGCCTTCAGTTCCTGGCTGATGGACACCGTCATGATACGCAATGTCGCCCTGTTGCTTGCCTTAACGCTAGCGCATCCGGCTCTGGCGCAAATCTCGCCAACTCCCACGCACTCGCCCGCCAAGCCCGCTTCCAGGAAACCGGCGCCGCCGAAACCTGACTCCAGCGCAGCGGCTGCCGCTCAGCAAGGGCCCTGCATCGGTGTTATTCCTCATATTGGCGACCGCTTTGCAGTGCAAGAAATCGAACTCACCGTGTTCGGCAACGACCTCAAGGAGGTTTCCATCGCGCCTTGGGGGCTCGACAACCTTGTCGTCGCCCGTGTGCGCGCCGCTGTGGGGACACGCATCGCGGTGCGACGGATTACCTATGCCAGTCATGCGTTCAATTCCTTCGACAACCCGCCGAGCCGCTTGTTCCGCAATGACAAGGCAGAACTGAAAGCTTTGGTGCAGAGCATCACCCGCGCCGGCGAATGCGAGCGCTACGTCGCCGTTGTCAAAGGCTCCGTACCGTTCGGGAACACCAACCAGTCGCTGGAGGGCATCGGCGTCGTCCATAGCGGAATAGGGATGCTCAGCAGGACCTATTTATTCGCGGTCTCGGCCATCAGGGTTTTGGATGGGCAAACCTACGACATCCTCAAGACAGGCGGCGGCGGCCAGGAGCAAACTCTGAAGTCCTTCCTGATGGGCATACAGGCGCCAACTCGCGAGCTTGAGGGCTTCTCCTGGCCGCCCACCACGGACGCGGTCATGGGCCTGCGCGATACGACGCGCGCATTGCTCGCCGAGAGTCTCGACACAGCGTTGCCCGACTTGCTTGCGCAGTGAGCGCGAAGCGCGAACCAACCATGGTCGGCCCTTCCAAAAGCCGACCATCCATGAATCATTGAAAAACTGATTTGGGGATCTCCCTGGCGCTCAAAATCTGCCAACACCCCGATTTGTTCGGACCCCGTGTGGTCGTTGCAATCGGCACAAAGCGATCCTGGGGGAAGGGAAGGTCGGTCAGATCAACCGACCTTATGAGTTTTGACCCTAGTCACGCCGCACCGGCAGCGCCGGGGCCGCGGCGCCGTTCGGCCGGCCGCCCGCGCCGGCGCGCTGCCGCAGCAATGAAATGAACCGCTCCTCGGGCATCGGCTGGCCGAGCAAAAAACCCTGGCCGTAATCGCAGCCCATGCTGACCAGGGCCAGCGCGTCGGATGCCTTTTCGATGCCGATGGCGACCGCCATGCTGCCGTAGTTATGCGCGAGGTCGATGACGGTCTTGCACAGCGGCGCGTTGGCTTTGTTGCTGCCGCAATCGGCAACAAAAGCGCGATCGAGCTTGAGTTCGGCAAACGGCAGCTCCTTCAACCGCACCAGCGAGGAATAGCCGCGGCCGAAATCGTCGATTGCGAGCGCCACGCCGAAGGGCTGAAGCTTCTGGGTCAACGCCGTCGCCAGCGCCAGATCGGTGACGATCTGTTCTTCGGGCACGTCGATGATGAGCCCGGGCCACCTGCCGAACTTCCCACGATAGCTCTGGACGATGTCGGTGACTGCGGCTTTGACCAGCGCATTGATGGGGATATTGACCGAGGGCCGCAGATTGACGCCGAGCTGGGCGAACTTGAGGCTGGCATTGAGCGTGTCGGTGAGCGCCTTTTCCGACAGAGTGATCAGGTTCGACTCCGTGGCGCCCGGCATGAAGGCGCTCGGCGGCAGCACGCCGTTGATCGGATGGCGGGCGCGGGCGAAGGCCTCGACGCCGACCAGCTGCTTCCTGCGCAAGTCGATCTTGGGCTGGTACCAGAATTCGATCCAGCCCTGGCGCAAGGCTTCCTCGATGTCGACCCGGCCGGCGAGCGACGGCGGCTCGCCGAGCTTCTGCTCATGGAGAACTCGCAGGATCGCGTTGGTCTCGAACGGCTTCTTGAGCACGGGCAGCATTTGCAGGCGTTGCTGCTCGCCGATGCTCTTGACATGGGCCAGCACGGCCGAGCCGCGGCCGCTCATGAGCTGCACCAGGCCGGCATAACCGCTGCGGCCAAGCCCGACGACGCATTCGATGGCGTCGACGGATTCGAGCGCGACGTTGAGAAAAATGAGGTCAGGCGTGTGCCGCGCCAGCGCGGCCGGCACCGCGCGGCCCTCGGGCAATTCGTCGGTGTCGATGCCCGCGCCGTGCAGGACCAGCGACAGAAAATGCCTGAAGCTGGCGTCGGCATCGACGACGAAGCAAAGCGGGGCGCGCGCCGCGGCGCGCTGCCAATCGGTTGGCTGTGGCGGCGGCGGTGCGGCTGCTGCGACGGTCGAGGACCGTGCCGGTCGTGCGCTCATTGCCCCGGTCCAACGGTCATGGTGACAGGTTGGCGGAAGATTGGTTCAAATTCCTTAATCGGGGGTTTCGCCCTCGGCGCCGCGCGTTCGAGGCACCTTGCATGACCGCTCCGGTGATGGCTGCGGAGCAATCGGGGCGATCGAAGCGAGCGCGCAAGCGCTGTGCGGCGTGGGGCGCATGCCACCCCTATGTCCGGCGCAATGCCCATCTGTTATGTCGACTAGCGCGCCGTGGTAGCTTGAAATTGCTTCGCCGCCGCACGGCGTGGCCGATGGACCAACGGGAGAAGACGATGGCCAAAAAGGATTCCAGCCCAAAACTCGATCGCCGGAGGTTCCTTGCCGCCGCCGCGGTCGCCGGGGCCAGCGGCGCCGTCGGTCCGGCCAACTCCGCGGTCCCTGCCGGTTCGGCAACACCGCACCGGCTGCCGTCGGCGTTGCCGCCGAATGCTTATGTCGCCGCCAACGAGACCGGCACGCCGCAGATGCCCCAGGCCGAAGGCGGCCGGCCCGGCTCCGATTTCATGGTCGACGTCGTCAAGACCCTCGATATCAAATATCTGCCGGCCAACCCGGCCTCGAGCTATCGCGGCCTGCACGAGTCGCTGATCGATTACGGCAAGAACACGATGCCGGAATTCCTCACCTGCATGCACGAGGAATCCGCCGTCGCCATGTGCCACGGCTACTTCAAGGCGACCGGCAAGCCGATCATGACGCTGGTCCATGGCGTGGTCGGCCTGCAGCACGCCACCATGGCGGTGTACAACGCCTGGTGCGACCGCGTTCCGGTGCTGATCATGGGCGGCAACGACCTCGACGCGGCGCACCGGCCGCCGGGCGTGCCGACATTTCATTCCGCGCAGGACATCAACGCGATCGTGCGCGACTACACCAAGTGGGACGACACCCCGGTGTCGGCGCAGCACTTCGCCCAATCCTTCGTGCGCATGTACAAGATCGCCACCACGCCGCCGTATGGCCCCGTGATCCTGTCGGTCGACGGCGGCCTGCAAAACGAGCCGGTCCGCGACTTCGGCGAACCGCTCTACATCCCGAAGTTCTTTGCCGCGGCGCCGCCGCAGGGCGATTCCGGCGCGGTCAAGGAAGCCGCCCGTCTGCTCGCCAACGCGGAGCGGCCGGTCATCGTGGTCGATCGCGCCGCGCGCACCCCCAATGGCGTGACGCTTCTGGTCGAGCTTGCCGAATTGCTGCAGGCGCCGGTTGTCGATCAGGGCAACCGCATGAACTTCCCGAACACGCATCCGCTGAGCCGACCGGCCAGCGTCATCGGCCAGGCCGACGTCGTCATCGGTATGGAGCTTTCGGACTACTGGAATACGGTGAACGGCTTCGTCGACAACGGCGCCGACGGCGTCGGCCACAACGTCACCAAGATCAAGCCGGGCACCAAGCTGATCAGCATCAGCTCGGTCGATCTCCTCACCAAGTCGAACTACCAGGATTTCCAGCGTTTCCAGAGCATCGATGTGGCGATGGCGGGGGATGCCGAGGCGACGCTGCCGTCGCTGATCGATGCCCTGAAGTCGGCGATCTCCGGCGATCGCAAGGACGCCATGACCAAACGCGGCGATGCCATTCGGCAAGCACACGCCAAAGGGCTCGCGGCGACCAAGCAATCGGCCGCCATCGCCTGGGACGCGGCGCCGATCAATACGGCGCGACTGGTGACCGAGCTTTATGCCCAGATCAAGGATCTCGATTGGTCGCTGGTTTCGACGTCCGGCAATACCAGCAGTTGGGCGAACCGGCTGTGGCCGATGGAGAAGCATTCCCAGTGGCTCGGCTGGTCGGGCGGCTACGGCGTCGGTTACGGTGCGCCGGCGTCGATCGGCGCCGCGCTCGGCAATCGCAACCTCGGCCGCTTCTCGGTCTCGATCCAGTCCGATGGCGATCTGATGTACGCGCCGGGGGTGTTGTGGACGGCGGCGCGGCACAAGATCCCGCTGCTTGCGGTGATGCATAACAATCGCGGCTATCACCAGGAGGTGATGCACGTGCAGCGGCTTGCCAACTTCCGCGACCGTATCGTCAATGTCGGCAACGACCTGGCGCCGATCGGCACCAGCATCATGAACCCCGACATCCAGTATCATGAACTCGCCAAATCGATGGGTTGGTGGGCGAAGGGCCCGATCACCGATCCGGCCGATCTCGGTCCGGCGATCAAGGAGGCGGTCGCGGTGGTCAAGGAAGGCCAGCCGGCGCTGGTCAACGTCGTGACGCAGCCGCGCTGAGGGAGATTGTCGATGGCTATTCTGTATCGCGTTGCCGCCGCGGCGGTCGTCATCGCATTGGCGGCGGTCGCGGCCGTCGGCGGCTCTAGCAGCGCTCGCGCCGACGGCGATGCTCAGAGGGGCAAGGCGGCCTTCATCCAGCACGGCTGCTGGCAGTGCCACGATTTCAATGGCCAGGGCTCCATCGCGACCAGCAGCGGCCGGGTCATCGCCCGTACGCAGCTGCCGCTCGATGCGTTCATTTCCTTTGTGCGCACCACCAATGGCCAGATGCCGCCGTTCCGGGCCCCGATCATCTCCGATCAGGAGCTGACCGACATCTACGCCTATCTGCAGTCGCTGCCGGAGCCGAAAGCCGCAAGCGACATTCCGCTTCTGAACAGCGGCGTGCGGTCTCAGTAGCTGTATTTCATCCTGTCCCGCTTCGCGGGCCGGGGAGGGAATGCGTCACAGCTTAACGACAGGCGAACGACCGATGAGCGGCAAAGGCCAGATGCGGCTCGGCGCCTTCTTCAACCCGACCGGCCATCACGTCGCGTCGTGGCGGCATCCGCGGGCGCAAGCCGATGCCGGCATCAACTTTCAGCACTATCTCGAAATCACGCGCACGGCGGAGCGCGGCAAGTTCGACATGGTGTTTCTCGCCGACAATCTCGGCGTCCGCCACGCCCACATGGAGGCGCTCAGCCGCTCGGCGCAATACATCGCGAATTTCGAGCCGCTCACCTTGCTGTCGGCGCTCGCCACCCACACCAGCCATATCGGCCTCGTGGCCACGGCCTCGACGAGCTACAACGAGCCGTTTCATGTCGCCCGCAAATTCGCTTCGCTGGACCATCTGAGCGGCGGTCGCGCCGGCTGGAATCTGGTGACCTCGGGCCAGGACAACGAAGCGCTCAACTTCAGCCGCGACAAGCACTACGAGCACGGCGAGCGCTACGACCGCGCCCGCGAATTCGCCCGGGTGGTCATCGGCCTGTGGGACACCTGGGACGACGACGCGTTCGTTCGCGACAAGGCAACCGGACAGTTCTTTCACCCCGACAAGCTGCACAACCTCAATCACCGCGGCGAGCACTTTTCGGTGCTCGGCGCGCTCAACATCCCGCGCAGCCCGCAAGGCCATCCGGTGATCGTGCAGGCCGGCGGCTCCGACGACATGATCGCGGTCGCCGCCGAGTTCGCCGAGGTGATTTTCTGCGCGCCGCTGACGCTGCAGGCGGCGCAGAGCTTTTACGCGACCCTCAAGGGCGGTCTCGCCGCCCACGGCCGCGCCCCCGACGCGATGAAGATCATGCCGGGATTGAGCTGCGTCATCGGCCGCACCGACGCCGAGGCGGCGGAGAACTACGAGTATCTCAATTCACTGGTGCACCCGATCGTGGCGCGCGAAATTCTGTCGATGTCGCTCGGCAATGTCGATCTGACGCCTTATCCGTTCGACGGGCCGCTGCCGGAGGATCTGCCGCGATCGAATGCCAGCCAGAGCATCTTCCAGCAAGTCACCGAGATGGCGCGCCGCGAGAAGCTCTCGATCCGGCAGGTCGCGATGCGGGTCGCCGGCGCGCGCGCCAAGGCGGTGGTCCGCGGCTCGCCGCAAACCATCGCCGACTACATGGAAGAATGGTTCCGCAACGACGGCTGCGACGGCTTCAACATCATGCCGCCGTTCCTGCCCGGCGGGCTCGACGACTTTGTCGAACTGGTCATTCCCGAGCTGCAGCGGCGCGGTTTGTTCCGCACCGAATACGAGGGCAGAACCTTGCGCGACAATCTCGGGCTGCGGCGGCCGGCAAGCCGCCATGCCAAGCCCGCCGTGCCGGACGCGGCGCCGGTGCGGCCGCGCGCCGCTTCGGGAGGCTGCTGATGATCAGCGTCAAACGGCTCGCGCACGCCACCTTGACCACCCCCGATATCGATCGGCAGATCGCGTATTACACCGACGTGGTCGGCCTCGCGTTGGTCGAGCGCACGAAGGATCGCGCCTACCTCGCCTGCAAGCTCGGCCTCGAGGCGATCGCGCTCGAACCCGGCCCGGGCAACGCGCTGTCGCGTCTCGCCTTCCAGGTCGCGCCCGGCACCGATCTCGGCGAGGTCGCGCGCGGGCTGGCCGAGGACGGCGTCAAGACCGAGCGGCGCCAGGACATATCTCCCGGCGTGGCCGAGGCGATGGTGTTCACCGACCCCAAGGGCACGCAGATCGAGATCTTTTCCGATTACATGTTTGCCAAGGACGACGGCCGCACGGCAGGCGTCATGCCGCTGAAGCTCGGCCACGTGGCTTATCGGGTCGACGACGTGCAGGCCATCGTCAAGTTCTATTGCGACGTGCTCGGCTTTCGCGTCTCCGATTGGCGCGCCGACGACTTCGCCTTCCTGCGCTGCAACGCCGACCACCACACCGTCAATTTCGTCTACGACGCCGAGCCGCAGCTTCATCACATCGCCTTCGAGGTCAAGGATTGGGCGGAAATCCAGCGCGCCGCGGAGACCTTGGCGAAACACGATATCCACCTGGTCTGGGGTCCGGGCCGCCATATCATCGGCCATAATATCGCGATCTATCACCGCAACGCCGACAAGGTGCGCGTCGAGTTCTTCTGCGAGATGGACCAGATGAAGGACGAGACGCTCGGCTATTTCGACCCGCGGCCCTGGCATCAGGATCGGCCGCAGCGGCCGAAAGTGTGGGGGCCGGAAACGCTGCGCAACTATTGGGGCTATGGCTCCGAGCGGATCATTCGCGGCTACCAGACGATAGAGTAGGGCGATTTGCGCGTCTGCGGCGGTGCGATTGCCGCAGCGGCGTCACAGCGACGGCGCAACAATGGCGTGCCGTCATTTCCCTTCAGGCCCGCGCCATGATCAGGATCAAGACTGCGTTGTTGGGTCGTGCCGCCGTCGTGCTGTGCGTTCTCCTGGCGATTCCGACGCTATGGTTTGGCCGCCACGCCTACGGCTCGTTTGTCTTGTTGCAGTCCGCCTATGAGGCCGGCGCGCCGGACACCAGCAGCATCCGGCCTTGGATGACGCTGACCTATATCGCCGATGCCTATCACGTTGCCGCGGCGCCCCTGGTCGCGGGGCTCGGACTACCGGCCACGACCGACCCCAGCACCAATTTGCGCGCGGCGGCGCGGGTGGCGGGGATTTCGCCCTTTGCCTATGTCGAAAAAGCCCAGCAGGCAGTAGCCGCCCTGGGCTCGAATGGAACGGCCGGCGGCGCGACCGCGGCGTCCGGCTGGCTCGCCGGTTTCAGCGACCAGATCCTGTCAGAGATGCTGGTCTATGGCTACCCGATCCTCGCCTTGATCTTGTTGATCGGCACGATCGGTTTGCCGCTGCCCGGCGGGCCCGCGACCGCCGTTGCGGGCTCGCTCGCCGCGCAAGGACGCATGAGCTTGATCGTCGCCGGCGTCATCGTGGTGGTTGCCTCGGTTGTCGGCGACCTTGTCGGCTACGCCGTCGGCCTGTTGATCGATCGGGAGTTTCTCGAGCGTCACGGGCGCTGGATCGGCTACACGGCGGCGCGTTTTAGCCGGGTGCAATGGCTGTTTGAGCGATGGGGCTTGGTGACATTGTTCATCACCCGCACCTTCGTCTCTTATCTGAGCTCGGTGGCAAGCCTGCTGGCAGGCGTGAGCCATTACCGCGTGTCGAAATTCATTGTGGTCTCGACGGCGGGGCGCGTGGTGTGGACGGCGGCCTATCTCGGCCTCGGCTATGCGATCGGCGCCGATCTCGATGCCGCCACCGGATTCCTCGCCAATCTCACCGGGTTCTTGTTATGCGCGATCGTGCTTGTTGTTGCCGGCACGGTGGCGACGATGTCGGGCGGCCGAGGGGCTCGACCCGCCGCCGGTTGACCAGCCGGCGTCGATGCGCTGCCGCCGTACACGATCCCGTGACCGTGAGGCAGCGGGTCCCGGCGAAGTTTGTGATTGGCGCGTGTGGCGCCGAATCCTCTAGAAGCTTGCTGGAAGAGATCGCGCCCCACGGCGCGCAACAGCGCGGAGGATGCAGATGGCACGCACGAGAGCAACGAGGGCTTTGGCAGGGTTGGGCATGGGTCGTCGCGCCGTGCTGGGGTCGGCGATTGCGGCATTGCTGGTGATCCCGTTCCTCGGCTCCATCGCCGGCTTCGCGCGGGCCGCCGAGCCGGCCGTGCTGATCCCGCCGCCGGCGCTCGATGAAACCACGCCCGCCGGCGGCTTGCAGACGGTCGTGTTGGCCGGCGGCTGCTTCTGGGGCGTGCAGGCGGTGTTTCAGCACACCAAGGGCGTGACCAACGCGGTCTCGGGCTATGCCGGAGGCCAGAAGGATACCGCGCACTACGAGATGGTCGGTACCGGGCGGACCGGCCACGCCGAATCGGTCCAGGTGACGTTCGACCCCACGCAGATCTCCTACGGCAAGATCCTTCAGGTCTACTTTTCCGTGGCGCACAATCCGACCGAGCTGAACTACCAGGGACCCGATGAAGGCACCCAGTATCGATCGGCGATCTTCTATTCCGACGACGAGCAGAAGCACGTCGCCGAGGCCTACATCGCGCAGCTCGACAAGGCGAAGACCTTCCACGGGCCGATCGTGACCAAGCTCGAGCCGCTGGCCGGGTTCTATCCGGCCGAGGACTATCATCAGGACTTCGCGGTGCTGCACCCGACCTATCCGTATATCGTCTTCAACGACGCGCCGAAGGTCGACAACCTCAAGCGGCTGTTTGCCGCGGACTACCGCGACACGCCAGTCACCGTGATGGCGTCCAACCGGCCGAGCCAGTAAGCGTCGCTCCTGAAAAACCAGTAGTCTGCGGTTGCACGAAGCGGGCGCGGACCGCATTCCATGGTCGGGATGCGGCCCGCGACTTAAGGTCTATAGCCATGGACCGTACGCTTTAGTATCGTGACAGTCGGGAGACGGGCCGAAAGACGCCCGCTCGGCAGAGGCTGGGAAACGCGGAGGGACGCCATGGCTATGGCAACGACGGCTGTTGGGGTACTGCCTGAGGCCGAACACAGCGCGCAACTGCGCAAAGCGGTCATCGCATCGACGATCGGCACAGCGATCGAGTGGTACGACTTTTTCCTCTATGGCACGGCGGCTGGTCTGGTCTTCGGCAAGCTCTACTTTCCCAACCAGGACCCGCTGTCGGCGACGCTGCTGGCATTCGGCACCTACTTTATCGGCTTCGCCGGCCGCCCGATCGGCGCCGCCATCTTCGGCCATTACGGCGACCGCATCGGCCGCAAGGCCACGTTGATCGCGACGCTGTTGTGCATGGGACTTGCGACCTTCGCCATCGCCTTTGTGCCGACCTATGCGTCGATCGGCATCTGGGGCGCCGTTCTGCTGACCGTGCTTCGCGCCATTCAAGGCATCGGCGTCGGCGGCGAGTGGGGTGGCTCCGTGCTGTTGGCGATGGAATGGTCGCGCACCCATGGCCAGCGCGGGCTGGTGGCGTCGTGGCCGCAATTCGGCGTGCCCTGCGGACTGCTGCTGTCCAACCTGGCCGTGCTGGCTTTCAGCGCGTGGGCGGGCGACGACTTCGCCGCCTGGGGCTGGCGCATCCCGTTCGCGTTGTCGATCATCCTGGTCGGGATCGGCCTGTGGATCCGTCTCGGCATCCTCGAAACGCCGGTGTTCCAGAAGCTCCTGGACGAGCGGAAGATCGAAAAGGCCCCGGTGCTCGAAGTCATCAGGCAACAGCCCAAGCAAATCATCCTTTCGGCGCTGCTGCGGATGTCCGAACAGGCGCCGTTCTATATCTTCACCGCCTTCGTCTTCGCTTATGCGGTCGGCACGCTGCACATGTCGCGGAACCTGATACTGAGCGCGGTGATGGTGGCGGCCTGCGTGTCGTTCTTCACCATTCCGCTCGCCGGCCACTTCTCCGACCGCATCGGGCGCAAGAAGATGTATCTGATCGGCGTCGTGGTGATGGGCCTGTTCGGATTCCTGTATTTCGGCCTGGTGGACACGGCGCAGCCGTTGGCGGTGTTCATCGCCATCGTGCTATCGCTCATTCCGCACGACATCCAATATGGCCCGCAGGCGGCCCTGATCGCGGAATCGTTCAAGCCCAACCTGCGCTACAGCGGCGCCTCGCTCGGCTACCAGTTGGCCTCGATCATCGCCGGCGGGCCGGCGCCGCTCATCGCCACCGCGCTGTTTGCGACCTACAAATCGGGCTACGCGATCGCGATCTATATCGCGGCCTGCGCCGTTATCAGCCTGATCTCGGCGGCGCTGATGCCGGACTATACCGGCAAGGACATTTCGGACGACGCCTATTCGGAGGCCTGACGGCTAATCACGTCTGGCGGCCAATCACGTCATAGCACGACGAGTGCCGGAGCCTGGTTCTGATGATCTCAGAATCGGGCTCCACTTTTCCTTTGAAGGCTTAGGGCTATAGCACCAGGCCGCTGTGCGGATCGATCAGGTGCATGCGATCCATGTCGGCATAGAGCCGCATCGGCTCGCCCGGACCGCTGGCGCTGCCGGGATCGACCCGGCCGCAGATCTCCTGGCCGTCGACGGTGAAGTACACCATCGTCTCCATGCCCATCGGCTCGACGACGTCGAGCGTGGCGGCGAATTCGCATTGAGCATCGCGCTCGCTGCGCCGCGGCTCGGTGATATGCTCGGGCCGCAACCCGAAGATCAGGTCCTTGCCGGCCTGGGCCTCGCAGCGCGGCGCTTGCGCCGCCGGCACCGGCAGGCTGATCGCATCGGAAATGCGCACCCGCAAGCCGACGCCGTTCTGCTCCAGGCGGCAGCGGATGAAATTCATCGCCGGCGAGCCGATGAAGCCGGCGACGAATTTGGTCCTGGGATGATGGTAGAGGTCCTGCGGGGTCGCGATCTGCTCGATCGAGCCGTTGTTCATGACCACGACGCGGTCGGCCAGCGTCATCGCCTCGACCTGGTCGTGGGTGACGTAGACCGTCGTGGTCTTCACCATCTGGTGCACGCGCTTGATCTCGGTGCGCATCTGCACGCGCAGCTTGGCGTCGAGGTTCGACAACGGCTCGTCGAACAGGAACACTTTCGGATCGCGCACGATGGCGCGGCCCATGGCGACGCGTTGGCGCTGGCCCCCCGACAGCGCCTTCGGCTTGCGGTCCAAAAGCTCGGTGATGTCGAGGATGCGCGCGGCATGATCGACGCGCTTCTTGATCTCTTCCTTGGGGAATTTGCGCAGCTTGAGGCCGAACGACATGTTCTCGAACGCCGACATATGCGGATAGAGCGCGTAGTTCTGGAACACCATGGCGATGTCGCGGTCCTTCGGCGGCAGATCGTTGACCACCTCGCCGCCGATGAAGATGTCGCCCGAGGTGACTTCCTCGAGCCCGGCGATCATGCGCAGCGTGGTCGACTTGCCGCAGCCCGACGGACCGACCAGCACGACGAATTCATTGTCGGGAATATCGAGGTTGATGCTGCGCACCGCCTCGACATTGTCGAAACGCTTGACCACGTTGCGCAACGCAACTTCAGCCATCGGGGTTAGCCTTTCGTGGCGCCTGCGGTCAGGCCGGCGATGTAATAGTCCATCAGGAACGCGTAGATGACCAGCGGCGGCGCGGCGGCCATCAGGGCGCCGGCCATGAGCATTCCCCATTTGTAGACGTCGCCGCGAATGAGGCTCGTCACCGTGCCGACGGTGAGCACCTGCTGATCGGCCGAATAGAGAAACGCCATCGGATAGACGAACGCCGCCCACGACACCGTGAAGGCGAAGATCATGGCGGCGATGATGCCGGGCAGCGCCACCGGAATGAAGATCTTGGTCAGCATCTGCATGTGGCCGGCGCCGTCGATCAGCGCCGCCTCGTCGAGCTCCTTGGGGATCGACTGGAAGTAGCCGATCATGATCCAGGTACAGAACGGCACCGTCAGCGTCGGATAGACCAGCACCATGCCCCAATAATTGTTGAGCAGTCCGACCGCCTTGACGATCTGGAACAATGGAATGAACAACAGCGTATCGGGCACCAGGTAGGTCAGGAATATTCCGGTCGCCAGAATGCTCGATCCCCAGAAGCGCATGCGGCCGAGAGCGAACGCCGCCAGCACGCTGACCACCATGGTGATCGCCACCACGCACAGCGTCACGACGACGGTGTTGCGAAAGAAAACCAGGAAATCGGTCTGCGTCAGCAGGATCTTGAACTGCTCGAGCGTGACGCCGTCGGCGATGATCCAAGGATTGGTCGCCATCCGCGCCACCTCGGCGTCGCTCTTGAGCGCGGTGACGACCATGTAATACGGTGGGATCAGGAAAAAGATCGCGAAGATCGCCAGAAACACATACGACGTGATCAGCGCCCAGCGGCGGTTGCGGCTCAGGCTGGCGCGGAAACTTATGCGGCGGGCGCCACCGCGCTCGGCAATTGCGGCCGTGCTCATCCGATCTCCCTGCCGCGCTTGCGCACGCCGCGCAGGATGAAGACCGCGGCAACGGCGAGGATCGGGAACATGAACAGCGAGGTGGCGGCGCCCAGCGGCAGGTCGCCGGAGCGGATGCCGAGCATGAAGGCGTAGGTCGCGAACACGTGCGTCATGTTGCGCGGACCGCCGCCGGTCATGATCTGGACGATGTCGAAATTGGCAAAGGTGACGATCAGCGAGAACAACACGGTGATGGCGATGATGTTGCGCATCATCGGCAGCGTGATGTGGATGAATTTCTGCCAGGCGCTGGCGCCGTCGATCGACGCCGCCTCATAGAGCTGCTCCGGCACCGATTTGAGCGCCGCCAGATACATGATCAGAAAGAACGGCGCGCCGTACCAGACGTTGACCAGGATCACGGAGAAACGCGCCCAATAGGGGCTGCTCAACCACGGCACCGGGTCGTAACCGAGGCTTTCAAGAACGTAGTTGAAGGCGGAGTGGGTGGGGTCGAACAGCCACCACCAGCCGAGCGACGACAGCGCCAGGGGAATGACCCACGGCACCAGCAGCATGCCGCGCCATTTGCGCTGGCCCTTGGCCGGCAGGTTGTTGATGAGATGCGCCGTGATGAGCCCGATCAGCGCTTTGAAGAACACCGCGGTGAGCGCGAAGATGGCGGTCTGCTCCACCACCATGCGGAATACGTCGCGCGACAGCAGGAAGCTGAAATTGCCGAGCCCGATGAAGCGGGTCTGCGTCTTGTTCAGCATCGACAGATAGATCGAGTAGAGCGCCGGATAGAGCACGAGGCCGGCGATGATCACGATCAGCGGCAGGCACATCAGGAAGGCGACGGTGGATCGCCGCCGCAGCAGCCGCCGCAGGTTTTGACCGACGGAGGGCTGCAGGCGCACGCCCTGCAGCGCGGGCGACCATGTCTGGACGGTATCGGCCATATTCACGCCGCTGATCCTTCGGATCAGCCTCCCATCGCGTTTTTGAGCCTGCCGGCCTCCCCAAAGGCCGGCATGCGCCTTTTACGAACCGAAAAACAAGACTCAGGCGCGCAAGGTTCCTTCCAGTTCGTTCTCGGCCCACTTGATCACGTCGTCGATCTTCTCGTTGCCCTGGGTGACCTTGGCGACCATGACGGTATTGATGGCCTGATTGTAGATCTGGGCGCCGACTTCGGAGCGGGCCGGCGCGCCGGCGATCGAAGTCTGCTCGTCGCCGCGCGGCGGATAGCCGTACACGGTGCCGACCGGCGGTTCGACCGTCTTCCAGGTGTCGAGGTCGTACATGGTCTTGAACGACGGCAGGTCGTAGCCGAACGACGCCTGGACCAGCTTGGCGGCCGATTCCTTTTGCGAGATGAACCGCAGCAGGTCCTTGGCGGCCTGCTTGTTCTTCGAGAACGACCACAGGCCGTAGAATTGCGGCAGTTGCCCGACGAAGCGGCCTTTCGGGCCGCGCGGCATCGGATGGGTCCAGCAGTTCGCCGCTACGCTCGGATTGTCGCGCTTGGCGACCGCCCAGGCGCTCGGCGGATTCATGATGCTGGCGCCCTTGCCGGAAATGAGCCAGCGATTGTTGCCGGCGTCGTCCCAGGCGTACACCTCCGGCGGGTTCACCGCCATCAGCTTCTTGAGATATTCCAGGGCCTGGCGGGTCTCGTCGGAATTGACCTTGATGTTGTCCTTGGCGTCGACCATGACCACGCCGAACGAATTGTAGAGCGCGCCGACCCAGTCGACCGCATCGCTCGACTGACCCATCGGCAAGCCGACCGGGAAGCCGGCCTTGAAGAGTTTTTGCGCGGAGTTCGAGATAAGTGTCCCAGGTCCAGTTATCGGTCTTGGCCTTGTCCCATTTCGACTCGTCGGCGGGGAACAGCTCGCGCACGTCGAGGCCGGCATGCTGCTGATAGAGGTCGAAGCGCGAGCAGCAGGGCTTGACCTGGCTGCCGACCGTGGTCGGCACGCCGCGCCAGGTGCCTTTGATCTTGGCCAGATATTCGGCCACCGGGCTGATCGGGCCATATTGGGTGATCAGCCCATTGACGAGGTCGTCGAGCGGTTCGAGCGCGTCCTGGTGGATGCGGATATTCCAGTCGCGATGCGACATGATGTCGTGGCCGGTGCCGGCTTGGGCTTCGGCGGCGGCCGTCAGCTTGTCCTTTTCGCCCTGCGAGGTGATGTAGTCGATCTTGACCTCGCAGTTGTTCTTGGCGCCCCACTCGTCGCACAGCGCGGACAGCGCCTTGTTGGCGCCGGGAACCCAATGGTCCCATACGCCGAGCGACAACGAGCCGGCGGCGTGGCTGTCCTTGACGTAAGGCGCGGCAATCACGGCGGCTGAGCCGAGCGCCGCGCTTTTGAGAAGGCTGCGGCGGGTCGGCCGGGAACGGTCCAGCAAGCTTTGGGTCATCATGTCCTCCCAGGTATGCGCCGTGGATTATTATTCTGATTGCGGCGAGAAACCGAACATACTCTCATCGCGGCAAGCCGGCTAGAGCAGGTTTTGTGCAATTCGAAGTCCTGCCCGCGACTTTTTGCTGGGTTGGCGTATCGCGCACGCTCCGCTTTTCGGTGCCGCGATGTGCCGCGCGACCTCGCCGGCGTCACGCCGTCGCGCCGGAGCCCGCCGCAGGCCCGGTAATAACCCTTTGAAATTCGATCATAATCCGAGCAAGTGGGGCAGCCAAAGCGAGATCGCCGGGATGTAGGTTACCAGCATCAAGACCGCGAACATCACCCCATAGAACGGCCAGATCTTGCGCATGACCTCCTCGATGGTGGTGTTGCCCACCGCGCAGCCGACGAACAGGATCGATCCGACCGGCGGATGGCACAGGCCGATGCCGAGATTGAGCATCATGATGATGCCGAAGTGCACCGGATTGACGCCGAAATTCATCATCACCGGAAGCAGGATCGGCGTGCAGATGAGAATCGACGGCGCCATGTCGAGCAGACATCCGAGCACCAGCAGCATGACATTGACGAGCAGCAGAATGACGTTCTTGTCGCTCGAGATGGTCAGGAAGAATGCCGTTATCTTTGCCGGCATCTGGGTGAGCGCCATCACGTAGCCGACGCTCGACGCGCAGGCGATCAGGGTCAGCACCATCGCCACCGTGCGCAGCGTGCGGTGGATGAGCGCCGGCAGATCGCGCCAGCGGTAGTCGCGGTAGATGACCATGGTGACCAGGAACGCCCATACGCAGGCGACCGCGCCGGCCTCGATCGCGGTGAACACGCCGGCCAGAATGCCGCCGAGAATGATGACGAGCGTGATCAGGCCCCACAGCGCATCGATGGTGATCTTCACCGCCTGGCGCAACGGCACGGTCTGGCCGCGCGGATGGCCGTCGCGATAGGCGATGACGAGGCAGAGGATGACCAGCGCCAAGCCGAGCAGAAGCCCCGGCACGACGCCGGCCATGAACAGGCTGATGATCGAAATGGTGCCGCCGGTGGCGAGCGAATAGATCACCGCATTATGGCTCGGCGGCACCAGCAGCGCCTGCACCGAGGCGGTGATCGTGACGTTGGTGGCAAAGACGCGGGGAAAGCCGCTCTTTTCCATTTGCGGGATCATCACCGAACCGATCGCCGAGGTATCGGCCACCGCCGAGCCGGAAATGCCGCTGAGGAACGTCGTGGCCAGCACATTGACCACCGACAAGCCGCCGCGCACCCGGGTGAAACCGACCAGCACGTCGGCGAAGGCGACCAGACGGCGCGCCATGCCGCCCTCTGCCATGATGGCGCCGGCCAGCACGAAGAACGGAATGCTCAGCATGGCAACCTTGCTGACGCCGTCGGAGATTTTGAGCATCACCGCTTCGAGCGGAATGCCGATCCACAGCGCGCCGGCGATCGCGGCCAGCGCCAACGAATAGGCGATCGGCACGCCGATCGCGAAGCAGAAGAACATCGTGATCAACAGGACGGCGACGTCCATCGGCGCCTCGACGGCTGCTCAGTCGAATTGCGGTTTGGTGGCTGCGGGCAGGGCAGGTGTCCCGAAAATCAAACGCTCGACGACAAAGAGAAGGAGCAGCGCGCCGCCGATCGGGATCGGCAGATAGGTCACCCCGACCGACAGCGAAGGAAAATCGGGAATGGTGTTGTACCAGGTGACCTCGACCAGCTTGGCACCGTAGATCAGCATGAACAGCGCCATGGCGCCGACCAGGAGCTCGGCAAGGAGATCCGCGATGGTCCGTAACGGCAGCGGCAGCATGAGAACAAAAAATGATATGTTCATATGCACGCGCTGCCGATAGCAGGCGGCGCCGCCGATGAAGGTCAGCGCGATCATGAGCAGGATCGCGGTCGGTTCCGGCCACGACGCCGCGCTGTTGAGAACGTATCGGGTGAATACCGCCCACGGGATCACGGCGGAAACCAACACCAGCGCCGTGCCGGCGACCACGACGGCGCCGAGATACAGCGCGTCCATCAGCCTGCGATAGAGCGGCGCCATGGCTTTCCCGTGATGGCTTTCCCGTGCGGCGCGGCGTTACTGGACGCTCTGCACGCGCTTGACCATCGCGGCGAAGCGCGGACCGTATTTGTCCCACACCGGCTTGACGGCATCCTGGAACGGCTTTTTGTCCGCGACCGCGATGATCTCGTTGCCGGCGGCTTTGGCTTTGTCCAGCGCCGCCGTCTCGTACTGGTTCCACAGCGCACGCTCCTCGAGCTGCGCCTCGCGGCCGAGTTTTTTGAGGAGCGCCTGGTCGGCCGGCGTCAGCGTGTCCCAGGTCTTGCGCGAGAACACCAGGATTTCCGGCACGATCAGGTGCTGGCTCAGCGTGTAGTATTTGGCGACCTGGTAGTGATTGTCGAACACGTAGCTCGGCAGATTGTTCTCCGCGCCGTCGACCACGCCGGTTTGCAGCGCGCTGAACACCTGGTCGTAACCCATGGCGACGCCGTTGCCGCCGAGCGCATTCATCATGTCGACGAACATCGGATTGCCGATGACGCGAAACTTCAGGCCCTTGAGATCGGCGATGGTCCGGATCGGCCTTTTGGTGTCGTAGAGATTGCGGGCGCCGGCATCCATCCAGGCGAGACCAATGAGCCCGGCTTTGTCGTTGCCGGTGACCTTGTCGAGAAGCTCGGTGCCGATGTCGCCATCGACCACGCTTTGCATGTGCGCGGTGTCGCGAAACAGGAACGGCAGGTTGAAGACATTGAGATCGTCGATCACCGGGCCGAGCGCGCCGACCGACACCCGTGCCAGCTGGATGGCGCCGATCTGCGCCTGCTCGATGGCTTCCTTTTCGCCGCCGAGCTGCATGGCCGCAAACATCTGCACGCTGAGCCGGCCGTCGGTCGCCGCCGCGAGCTTCTTGCCGAGGTTTTCGACCGCGGCGACGGTCGGATAGCCCTCCGGGTGAACATCCGAGGCTTTGAACGCCATTTTCTGCTGCGCCACGGCGCGGCCGTGCACGGCGAGGCTGCAGGCCGCGAAGGCGCCAAGGCTGACGAATGTTCGGCGATGCATCACGGTTCCCTCCGGCAATACTTGGCGCGGCTGTTGGATCGGTTCTGATCGGTTCTCGGGTCGCGCCGCGCACCCGTACCTGTTGATCCCCGTGTTGATCCCGATGGCCCGCGCGTGCTACTTATCAGGTCATACGATGACCATATAACCAAACGGTGTCAAGATTGCCGGCCAAGGACCCGCTGCAGGATTTTTCGACCTTCCGCCCGCTGGCGGCGCCGCGCGGGCTGACCCATCAACTGGTGGCGCAGGTCGCCGCCGACATTACCGCGGGCCGCCTGCCGCCGGGTTCGCGGCTGCCGACCGAGAAAGAAATGATGGTCGCAACCGGCGTGAGCCGCACCGTGGTGCGCGAGGCGGTTGCCTGCCTGCGCGCTGACGGCCTGGTTCTGGTCCGCCAGGGCGTCGGCGCCTTCGTTGCCCAGCACGTGCGCCGGCCGTTTCGCATCGAGATCGACGAACTGCATTCGTTGCGCGAAGCGCTCGAAATCATGGAGTTGCGCACCGGCGTGGAGATCGAGGCGGCGGGCTTGGCGGCCGAGCGCGGACACGCCGCGGAGATCCGGGAAATTGCCGCGGCCTACCATGGGATCGAAGGCGCGATCGAACGCGGCGAGACCGCGGTCGACGAGGATTTCGCGTTCCACCGCAGCATCGCCGAGGCCACCGGCAATGGGCAGTTCAAGCGCTTTCTCGACTATCTCGGGCGGTTCATCATTCCCCGACAAAGCATCCGCAAAAGCCTGCCGCGGCTCGAGGATCAACGCGCGTATCTGGCGCGGATCCAGACCGAGCATCTGGAAATCCTGCAGGCGATCCGCGCCGGCGCTGCGGCGGCGGCGCGCGCCGCCATGCGGCGGCATCTGCGCAACAGCCGCAAGCGCTATCAGAAACTGGCGGTCGAATTCGGCGACGGGCCGGTCGCGGCGGCCGCACCGGCCGCGCCGTCATGAGCGACAGGATGGGCGCCATGCAAACAGTTCTGGTCACGGGCGCCGCAGGCGGCATCGGGACGCGGCTGCGCACGCTGCTTCACGGCGTCTATCCGCGGCTGCGCTGGAGCGACCTGCGGGCGCCGCCGGAACTGGCGAACGATCCATCCTTCGTGCAGGCCGATCTGGCCGATCTGGCGCAGGTCGAGAAGCTTGTTCAGGGAGTGGACGGCATCGTCCACCTTGGCGGCGAATCGGTCGAGCAGCCGTGGGAACGGATTCTGCAGGCCAACATCGTCGGCTGCTACAATCTGTTCGAGGCGGCGCGGCGCAACAAGGTCCAGCGCGTGGTGTTCGCCTCGTCGAACCATGCGGTCGGCTTCTATCCGCGGCGGCGCCGGATCGGCGTCAACGCACCGGTCCGTCCGGACTCGCGCTACGGCGTCAGCAAGGCTTTCGGCGAAGCGCTCGGCGCGCTCTACGCCGACAAGCACGGTCTGCGGGTGACCTGCATTCGCATCGGCAATTTCGGCGATGCGCCGGTCGATCGGCGCCGGCTGTCGATCTGGCTCAAGCCGGAGGACCTGGTGCAACTCATCCGCATCGGTCTCGAGCATCCGGATTTGCACTACGAGATTTTTTTCGGCGCCTCCGACAACGAGCGGAGCTGGTGGGACAATGAACCCGCCTTCCGTTACGGCTTTCGTCCCACCGGCCGCGCGGAGGATTACGCCGCCGCCGCCTTGGCGGCGCAAAAAACCCTGCCGCCCAATCCGGTCGGCGACTGGTATCAAGGCGGGCCATTCTGCGCCGACGAATTCGACGGCGATCCCGATCCGGCCGCTACCTGAGCAGCCGTCTACTGCTTGTGCGCCACGGTGGTCGGGATGTGGTTGAGCTCTTCGCAGCCGGTTGCCGTGACCACCACCGTGCCGCCGATGTTGACGCGGTGCCGGTCGATGCAGGCATTCGGCTCGAAGGCGAATACCATGCCGGGCTGCAGGACGGCCTGGCGCTGGCGCGCGGCATTGGCGCCGGCGTAACGTACGTCGAGGTCGATCTGGTCCTGATTGACCTGGGTGCGGCCGGCCAGAAAATGCGGCCCGACCGAGTGGAGGAGGGGGGTATAGCCCCAGCAGCCCGCCGATTTGAGCGGCTCCTCCATGACGGCCAACAGCGCGGCGAACGTCATGCCGGGCTTGCACGCCCTGATGCCGGCGTCGTAGGAGGCGCGCGCGACGCGCTCGCATTTGCGGTTCGTCTCGTCGATCGGATCGAGCGCGACGGTCATCTGCACCTGGACTTCCTGGTTGCCGCACAGCGGCATCAGTTCGGCCTGCATCAGGTCGCCGCGCTGCAGGATGCGCGGCGCCTCGCCGCTGGTGGTCCAGCGCGGCGGCCCCCACGACAGCGTATGCGGACCCGAATTCATCACGATCATCGGGTAGCGCAGCCCGATGCCGTGGCGCAGCATTTCCGCCGTCGCCTCGGCAAAGATGATCTCCTCGCCGACACCCGGTGCCGCGACCTCGACGATCACCTTGCAGGCCGCCTCGGCGGCGCGCGCCGCGTAGCGGACCTGCGCCAGTTCCTCGTCGCTCTTGACCAGCATCAGGTGGCTGAACTCTTCGGAGATGTCCTGCCAGCGCGCCTTGGGCAGCGCTGCCGTCAGCTCCGCCCAGAAATTGGCCGGGATCGCGCCATAGATCTCGGTCGGCGCCTGCGAATTGAGGCCGACGACGCCGAGACTGCCGTCGGCAAGTCGCTTCTCGTCCAAAACCTCGGCGACCCCGGCGCCGCTGGTGGCCACCCGATAGTCGTCAACCCAGAGCCTGGCGCCGCGTTCGGCCGACCAGCGCGCGCGCATCACCCGTAAATACGCCCAGGTGATGACAACCGGATCGCCGTCGAGCGGGAAGATCACGCAGCCTTCATTGTAGTCGTCGCTGATATAGGTCTCGTACATTTCGCGCGCACGGAAACCGGCGACCAACAGCCCATCGAAGCCGCGCTCGCGCATCAGGCGACGGACCCGCTCCCAGCGGCGATCGCGCTCGGCAAGCGACAAGGTTGGCGGCTGCGGCGGAGGATTGGTCATGAGTGTTTGCTCACCGCACCTGGAGGACCAGCTTGCCGCGGAAATGGCGGGCTTGGCTGAGGCGATGAGCTTCGGCGGCTTCGGATAGCCGATAGAGCTTGACCTCGGGCGGGCGAATGGCGCCCGCGAGGAACAGCTCGGCAACGCGCTCCATGGCCTTGCGCGACCGCGGCACCGGCGGCCGGAGCGCCGTGACATCGCTCCGGGTCGGCTTGGGTGCCTCCATGCCGGAGGCGATGAAGGCGGCACGGCCGCCCGGCTTGAGCACCTGGAAGGATTTCTGCGCCACGTCGCCGCCGACGGTGTCGAACACCGCGTCGCAATTTGTAACGACCTGCGTGAAGTCCTGGGCGTTGTAGTCGATGACCTCGTCGGCGCCGAGTTCGCGGACGTAGTCGCGGTTGGCCGCGCTGGTCGTCGTGATGACGCGCGCGCCGAGGTATTTGGCGAATTGGATGGCGAAGCCGGCGACGCCGCCGGCGCCGCCCTGGATCAGGATGGTTTCGCCCGATTTCAGCTTCAGGGTGTCTTCGATGGCGTTGATCGCAGTCAGGCCGGTGAGCGCCAAGGCGGCGGCGTTCACGTGCGACAGTCGGTCGGGCTTCCTGGCGATGATCGCGGCGTTGATCGCGAGTTTTTCCGAGTAGGTGCCCTCTTTGCCTCCCGCCAGCACGCCGAAAACAGCATCACCCACCTGCAGGTCGACGCCGCTGCCGACGGCGGCGATGACTCCGGAAAAATCCCGGCCCGGGATCTGCGGAAATTTCATGTCGGCATGCCGGGCGTATTCGCCGGCGCGAAATTTCCAATCGGCGGCGTTCACGCTGGCGGCAAAGACGTCGATGACCGCTTCGCCGGGCGCCGCGACGGGATCCGGCAGATCGCCGTATTGCAGGACGTCCGGACCGCCAAAACGTTCGAAATATGCAGCTTTCATCGGCTCAAGCCTCCCGCAGCGCTTTACGTCTTCTCGGCGTGCCGCACGCTCCTTGCAGGAATAAGCCACGCGTTTGCCGGTACTGCAATGAGGTCGACGCACCGCCGTCATGCGGATCGACGAGCGAAATAAGGCGTTGGCGCCGGGCAAGACGCGACAATTGCCGGCGCGGCTTTCCCCAACGCCGATGTCGTGTCGGGTATGCTCAATTCGATCGCGGCGAGGCCGTTTCCGGTCGTGCGCCTAGCCGGCTTTTCGATGCTTGGCGCTGGCCCGCCCAGTGGACTTGGCTGCGCTTTCCTTGGCCGCGCTTTCCTTGGCTGCGGGTTCCTTGCTCGCTGTCCTTGGCCTTCTTGCCGGAGATCGGCAGCAGCATCTCGCGCTGCCCTTCGACCCGCTTCTTGGATTTCTTGGCTTGCGGCCGCGGCGCCTTGCCGCCGCGCTCCGCTTGGACGCTTTGCCGCAACGCGTCCATCAGGTTGACGACGTTCGAGCGTGCCGGCTCTTTCGGCCGGTCGATCCGCTCGCCCTTTTGTTTCTTCTGGATCAGCTCCTTGAGCGCACCCTCGTAGTGATCCTCGAACTTCGCCGGGTCGAACTTACCCCGCTTGGTTTCCACGATATGGATGGCGAGGTCGAGCATGTCCTTCGGCACTTTCTCGTCTGTGATCTCGTCGAAATACTCTTTCTCGGCGCGCACTTCGTAGGGGTAGCGGAGCGTGACCCCCAACATGCCCTTGCCGCGGGCTTCGAGCGCGATGATGTGCTCACGGTTGGTGAACACCACGCGGCCGACCGCGACCATTCCCTCTTTGCGGATGGCTTCGCGGATCACCGCGAAAGCCTGCTGGCCGACCTCGCCGTCGGGGGTCAGGAAATACGGGTCGCGCATGTAGAGTTCGTCGATTTCGGTTTTCTCGACGAACTCGTCGATCTCGATGGTGCGCTTGCTTTCGATGGCTACGGCCTCGAGCTCCTCGGGGCCGAGCTCGATATATTCGCCCTTGCCGACCTCGTAGCCCTTGATGATGTCGCCGGCCTCGACCTCGTCGCCGGTCTCGGCGTCGACCTTGCGATAGCGGATGCGGTTGCCGGTCTGCTTATGCAGCTGGTGAAAGCTGATTTTCTCGCGTTCGGACGTCGCCGGGTAGAGGGCGATGGGACAGGAAACCAGCGAGAGGCGGAGATAGCCTTTCCAATATGCACGCGGCGCCACGGTATTACTCCTGCGAAAACCCAGCCGAAGCTGCCGAATTTGACGCTTGGCTCGCGGGAGTCAACGTGAACGAATTGGCACTGGCGGCAATGATTGGGCGTTTGCCTAATGCAGCGTTGGGCCGGCGTGCCGCCTCGCCGTCGCGGCCGGTGCGTTAATTCGTTTCAGTGTTGCGCAATCCGGTTTGTGATCGCGGGCGGTACTCGCTGTTTGCGATTCCGGCGGCTGCGGTACTGGCCCCTTTAGCTTGAGGCAGCGGACGCCATCAGCGATGCTTAAGGTCATAGTACCGGGGGCCGCCAACTGAGGCGGCCTATTTTGGCGCAGACACAATGGCAATTCTTCATTGGCTCATCTTGCTTGGAATATTGGTGGTGCTGGGTGCTTTTATCGCTTTCGCGTTCCACCAGGGACAGAAGGTGAAGCCGGACCGCGACAGGAATCACGACGATTGGACACGGCATACCGGCGGCGGCGGCGACCACACCGGAATTTAGGAATTTTCAAAAGGGGCCCCACCCCGAAATTCAAAGGGGCCAGTGGACCTGGAGGACGCGGTCACGTTCAAGTTCGGTCACCGCTATCAGGTCAGCGGGCGCTCGTTGCTGATGTTCCTGCTGCGGCCGGCCCGCACGCGGCGTCCTGGTGGGCGGAACGAGGCAGGCTCCCCGCCGGGGGTCCCATCAACCTGAACGCTATGCCGCCGAAGCTCTGCGCACGGGCGCGAGATGGCGCGGGAACACGGCGAAATAGGAACATTATCCGATTGTGGAACTTTTTCGCGGCCTCCTGCTTTGAGTCCAGGAGGGGAATTGCCGGCGATCAGATGACGTGTCAGCCCACCGATGCGAGCAAGCAGCCGTCCAACCGATTTCATGGCTTCAACCACCGGGACCTTTGCACCGAAAATCTACTATTTTCATCCTTTGCTGGCGGGGCCTGTGAGCGGGTGGCCGCGTCACCTGCGACGCAGCCGTGACCTCGGCTTCGATCATGTCCTCTTGGCGCCGCCGTTCGCCCCGGGGGCAGGCGGCGACATCTTCCTGACGGCTGACCACGAACGCCTCCATCCGGCGATCGACCAGGGCCAGCCGGCGGACCGGGTGATCGAGGAATTCGCGCAAGCCTGCCGGCAGCACGGTTTGCGGCTGCTCCTCGACATTGTGCTCGGCCGCGTAGCGGCTGACGGCAGCCTGTTCCAATCGGCGCCCGCCTGGTTTCACGCCCCGGGCTCGGCGGGTGCGCCGGTCGATCCCCGCGTACCGCGCCGCCAGGCCGACGCCGCCTATGCGCGTTTCGACGATCCCGATAGTGCCAAGGCGCTCGCCGGGTGGTGGATCGAACGCCTCGATCGTCTGGCGCGCGCCGGCGTCGCCGGGTTTCGCTGCGAGGATCCGCAACTTGCTCCGCCGAGCGCATGGCGGCACATCATCGGCGCCAGCAAGCGTGATCATCCTGATCTGCGGTTTCTGGCATGGACGCCGGGACTGGACTGGCCGTCCATCGCCGCGCTGACGGACGTCGGCTTCGATGCCGCATTCTCGTCCGTCGCGTGGTGGGATGGCCGCGCCGGCTGGTTTGTCGAAGAACACGAATTGTTGCGCCGCATCGGCTCGGTCATCGGCTGCCCGGAAGCGTTGTTCGGGCCGCGTCTGGCCTACGCCGTCGAAACCTCGCGCTATGCTCCGCCGCCCTATCGGCACCTCTTTCGCCGCGCCGCGGCCGTCAGCAGCGGAATCATGATTCCGATGGGACTGGAGTTCGCTTCCACCATCGAGATGGACCGACGCCGGGGCAGCCCCGACGATCTTGTTGCCGACGGACGCCACTGCAAAGCGGGGCTTGGCGACGATATCCGCGACGCCAACGCGCTCACGGCGGAGCTTGCCGCGTTCGGCGTGGACGGCGACATGCGCCTCCTCACCGGTCCCGAACGGCCTGTCACCGCACTGTTGCGCTCCGCCGCGCCGGACCTCGGTGCGGACCGCGCCTCCGTCCTCGTCGTGATCAACACCGATTTGCAGCACGACCAGCTGCTGCCGATTTCGCTCGACCCGCTGCCGGCCGGCGCCGGAACGGCGGCGAAAGCCGAAGCGGTCATTTCGGGCGACCGCGAATTCGCTGCCGCGCTTGCGG
>CAVOUR010000003.1:0-374761 GCA_963699665.1 uncultured Alphaproteobacteria bacterium | reverse complement strand
CGTAGTTCAGTGGTAGAACATCAGCTTCCCAAGCTGAGTGTCGTGGGTTCGATCCCCATCGCCCGCTCCAGCCTCGGCGCCTGCCGCGCTTCCAGCGCCGCGTCGTCGCCTGCACCTAGCGCGCCGCAGTCGCGATGCGCACCGACCGCCCGGAGCACGCAACCGGTCCGCTCTGGCCTCCGCCAAAGGGCGCCTGGACCGGCCGCCTCGCGCGAACCGGCGATGAATTTTTTCTTTGATTAGGCGGTCGCAGAGGCTATCGTGCGCTCAAGAGCCTCCAATGGCTCGCCGGGGACGAAAACCATGGATGAGCAAGCCGAGCCGCGCCGCTGGAGCTGGTGGTACCTGCTCTTTGTCGCGCAATTTGTCGCGGTGCTGTGGCCGCCGCTCTACAACAAGCTCGAACCGTCCTGGATCGGCATCCCATTCTTTTATTGGTACCAGATGCTCTGGGTGATCGTCGGCGCCATTCTGACCGCGATCGTCTATTTCGCGACCGAAGCCTAGGGGTTTGCGCGCGCCGCCCGCGCCGCCGATGCCGCGGGCCAAGACGTAACAAGCGCGCCGATACTAAGGGCGCCAATACCTAATAAGCGCGCCAAGACGTAACAAAAAAGGACGAGCCGGGGGAGGACCGCCATGGCGGACGTGAACTGGACCGCTCTCATCATCTTCGTGCTGTTGTTCGGCTTCATCACCTGGCTGGGTTTTGTCGCCGCGCACTGGCGCAAAGGCGACCTCGATCAGCTGCATGAATGGGGCCTGGGCGGACGGCGGTTCGGCACCGTCATCACCTGGTTCCTGATCGGCGGCGACCTCTACACCGCCTACACTTTCATCGCCGTTCCGGCGCTCGCCTTCGGCGCCGGCGCCATCGCGTTTTTCGCGGTGCCGTACACCATCATCATCTTTCCGATCCTGTTCCTGGTGTTTCCGCGGCTCTGGCATGTCTGCCACAAGCGCAACTACATCACGGCGGGCGATTTCGTACGCGGCCGCTACGGCAATCGCTGGCTGGCGCTCGCCGTCAGCGTCACCGGCATCGTCGCCACCATGCCCTATATCGCGCTGCAACTGGTCGGCCTGCAGGTCGTCATCGGCGGCCTCGGCATCTCCGGCACGGGCTTTTATGCCGATCTGCCGCTGATCATCGCCTTCGTCATCCTGGCGGCCTTCACCTATACCAGCGGGCTGCGGGCGCCGGCGTCGATCGCCATCGTCAAGGATATCCTGATCTACGTCACCGCGTTCACCGCCATCATCGTCATTCCCATCCAGCTCGGTGGCTTCGCCAAGATTTTTGCCGCCGTGCCGCCGGCCAAGCTGTTGCTGGCGGTGCCCGGCGCCAACACCACCGGCGCCTATGGGGTCTACGCCACGCTGGCGCTCGGCTCGGCGCTGGCGCTGTTCCTCTACCCGCATTCGCTGACCGGCATCCTCAGCGCCTCGAGCGGGCATGCCATCCGCCGCAACGCCGCGCTGCTGCCGGGCTACTCGTTCATGCTCGGACTTCTCGCCTTGGTGGGATTCTTCGCCATCGCCGCCGGCGTCAGCGGCCTGCCGGAATTCGCCGCCGGCTTCAAGCAGTTCGGCAACAATTTCGCGGTGCCGGCGCTGTTCCTGCACAGTTTCCCGTCATGGTTCGTCGGCATCGCCTTCGCGGCCATCGGCATCGGCGCGCTGGTGCCGGCCGCGATCATGTCGATCGCCGCCGCCAACCTCTACACCCGCAACATCCACCGCGAGTTCATCAACAAGAATCCGACCGACCGGCAGGAAGCCCAGATGGCGAAGTGGGTTTCGCTGATCGTCAAGCTGGGCGCGCTGATCTTCATCCTGTTCGTGCCGACCCAATACGCCATCCAGCTGCAGCTGCTCGGCGGCATCTGGATCATCCAGACGCTGCCGGCGGTGCTGCTCGGCGCCTATACGCGCTGGTTCAACGACTGGGCGCTGCTGATCGGCTGGGCCGTCGGCACCTTGGCCGGCACCGCCATGGCAGTCTCGGTGAATTTCGCCGCGGCGTACCCGCTGGCCTTTGCCGGGCACATCTTCCCGGGCTACAGCGCGTTCTACACCGTGATCCTCAACCTCGTGATCGCGATCGTGCTGACGCCGCTGTTCAACGCCATGAGCTCAAAATCGGCGCGCTTCGACGAAACCGCCGCCGCCGATTATCGGGCCTGATGGCTTGATCGGCGCGCCGCCGGCCGGCGCGCTGACGAGGCCGCGGGCTAAAGATAACGCCGCAAATCGGCGGCCGCGGCCTGCGGTGTCCGCTTCGTCAGGTCGAACGGCGCGACGAACTCGCCGTTCTTGTCCATCAGATAGACCACCGCGGTGTGGTCCATGGTGTAGTCGCCGCCTTCGAGCGGGACTTTCTTGGCATAGACCCGGTAGGCCTTGACGGCGGCATCGACCGCGGCCTGATCGCCGGTCAGGCCGCGCAGGTGCGGGTCGAAGCTCGACAGGTAATCCTTGATCACGGCGGGCGTGTCGCGTTCCGGATCGATGGTGATGAACAACGCGCCGGCGCGGTCGGCGTCCGGGCCGAGCTGCTTGAGCACCTGCGACATGTCGAACAAGGTGGTCGGGCAGATATCGGGGCAGTGGGTGAAGCCGAAGAACACCAGATAGGGCCGGCCCTTCATGTCCTGATCGCTGAATGGCTTGCCGTTCTGGTCCTGCAGATGAAACGGGCCGCCGACGGCGGCGACCGCCGATCCGATCGGCAACGGCGCGCGCCCGGTAATCAGGAGAATGGCGACAAAAAACACCAGCAGGCCGCTGAGGAAGGCGGCCATCACCATGGCGACGCGGGTGGATTTTCCGGTCATATCGGGTCAGGTCATGCGGAGCGAGGCGCAAGTCATCGCCCAACTCATCGCCCAAGTCGTCGAACAAGTCATCGCGCAGGTCGTTGCCATGGCGCAGGTCATCCGAAACACGCGCCAAAACCGGCGCGGATCGTTTCGAAAAACACCGTCGTTCCGTAATGTGCCCAGAGTAAGACGGTGCCGCCGAGCACGAGTGCTGCTGCGGCTGCGACCAATAGCAGCGGTCGCGACGTCAAAGGGGCGACAGTTTCGGCCATCGGCAAGGGAATCCGGCTGATCCCCTACATAGGTCGGAACCAGCCGTGCGACAACCATGCGCCGCGCCGGCTGCGGCCGGCCGCCCCTACTGGCAGGTGCTGTAGAGCGACGACAGCTCGTGCCCGCGCATCTGGATGAGCTGCGGCGTCAGCCCGCCGTGGCGCGCGATCCAGCCGCGGATCTGCGCCGGATAAAGCCGCATCACCAGGCGGCTGCCTTCGCGGGTCGGCACCAGCGAGCGCGAGGCGTCATCGTAGTACGACGCCGCATGGAACCCGAGCACCGCCCGGCTGGTGACGCAGATGTGGTCCCGCGGCACGATCCCGGTCAGCAGGGTGCAGGCCGACAGGCACGGCCCGTCGATGACGATATGCTCGCCGGAAGCGCGGACCTGCTCGAATTTCTGGATGTAGGAGGAGACCTCGCCTCCCGGATCGCCGACGATGCGGACCTCCGCCGACGCGACCGAGGGCGCCGCGATGGCGGACGCCACAAAGCCGACCACGGCCGCCGCGAGCGCGGCGGCCAAAGCTGCCTGCCATTTCATGAAACGACCCTTTCCCCGTTTAGTCTCCCGTCCTTGCCGTTGCATTATGGCAGGACTTCGGGGATTTCCCATCGAAATCGCGAATTGATGCGCGCGCCGACAACTTTCTGGTCGTGTGTTGCGGGGATTCCAAGGTTCCAACGCCGTCGCGGACGGCGGCCAAAACGGTGCTATAAGAAGGCAAGGCTTGGGACGAAATGCCGAAACCGGATGGCTGACGAGATGATGCGGGACTTCGAAGATCATTGCTGGAAAGACGTCGTCGATGCCGACACCATCGAAATTTATCGGGCGTATCGACGCACCACCGCGGTGGGCGACAATCCCGCGGTGCTGGCGATCGACCTCTACAACAAGGCTTATCAGGGCGGCAGCCGCCCGGTGCGCGAGGTCGATCGGGAGTTCTCCGGCTCCTGCGGCGCGCACGCCTGGACGGCGCTGCCGCCGACGCAGAAGCTGTTCGCCGCCGCGCGCCGCGCCGGCGTCCCGGTCATCTACACCACCCGTCACGTCGACACCGGCGGGGTGCATTCGACCAATCGCGCCATCGCGCGCGAGCGCGACGACATCTACGACATCAAGGCCGAGCTCAAGCCGCAGCCGGGCGACCTGGTCATCTACAAGGAGCGCGCCTCGGGCTTCTTCGGCACGCCGCTGATCGCGCATCTGCAGCAGCGCCGCATCAATTCGCTGATCATCTGCGGCGAGAGCACGTCGGGCTGCGTGCGGGCCTCCACCGTCGATGCCTTCTCGTACGGCTTCCACAACGTCGTGGTCGAGGAATGCACCTACGACCGCTCGATGCTCAGCCACAAAGTCAATCTGTTCGACCTGCATCACAAATACGCCGACGTGATGCATATCGAAGAGGTTCTGGCCCACCTCGACGGCCTCGCCGTCGGGCGCAAAGTCGCCTGACGGCGTCGTTGCGAGGAGCGAAGCGACGAAGCGATCCATCATGCTCATCGCCGCAGCGGATTGCTTCGCGGAGCCTGTCATCGGGCCGGCCACTTCGGGCCGGACCCGTTGGCGCGCAATGACGGATTAAACAGCCCATCAGCCCAGCCAACCAGCAAAAAGAGCGTTCACATCATGGCACCATCAGTCGCGCAGCGGACCAACGTTCCCGAATTCGCCACCGCCTATTACTTTCTCGAAGGCCTCAACGAGATCGGCATCGATTACCTGTTCTGCAATTTCGGCACCGACCACGCCCCGATCATCAACGAGATGGCGCACCGCCGCAAACGCGGCGATGCGATGCCGGGCATCGTGCGCTGCCCGCATGAAAACACCGCGGCCCACATGGCGGCGGGCTACGCCTTCGTCACCGGCCGCGGCCAGGGCGTGCTGGTGCACGTCGACGTCGGCACCGCCAACACCGCCAATGCCATGCACAATATCTATCGCAGCCGCCTGCCGGTGCTGCTGATGGCCGGCAAGGCGCCCTATACGGCCAACGACGAGCTGGTCGGCTCGCGCGACACCTACGTGCACTTCGTGCAGGAGCCGTTCGACCAGGCGAGCCTGGTGCGGCCCTATCTGAAATGGGAATGGACGTTGCCGTCCGGCGTCGTCGTCAAGGAGGCGCTGCGGCGCGCCTGCTCGATCATGCAGAGCGAGCCGCGCGGCCCGGTCTATCTCATGATGCAGCGCGAGACGTTGACCCAGCATTGGCGGGAAGATGAAATCCGCCGCTATTCCGCCGACCAGTTCGCCGCGACCTCGGCCGGCGGCGCCGACCCGAAGCTGGTGGCGGCGCTCGCCGACCAGCTGCTCACCGCCGACAATCCGGTGCTGATCACCGGCTATGCCGGGCGCAGCGTGCAGGCTTCGGAGATGATCGACGCGCTGGCGCAGTTTGCCGGCATCGCCGTGTACGAAGCCAACATGACCAACAACACCTCGCACGCCAGTCCGTGCTTTGTCGGCTTCGCCCCCGACAAAGCGGTGCCCAACGCCGACGTCGGCATCCTGGTCGACGTCGACGTGCCGTGGTTCCCGAGCGACGTGCAGACCGGCGACAAGTCGTTCTGGGCGCACATCGATATCGACACGCTCAAGCCCGGCTCGCCGATGTGGACGTTCCCGGGCAACCTGCGCATGCAGGGCGACAGCGGCCGTATCCTCGAGCAGCTGCTCGATGACCTCAAAGCCAAGGCGACGCCGCGCTTCAAGGCGGCCGCCGCCGCGCGCCTGGCCGGCATCACGACGGCGCGCGACGAGCGCATCGCCCGCGCCGCCAAGCTCGCCGCCGACAAGGGCAAGCCCGGCGCCATCAATCCGCATTACCTGATGGCCGAGCTCGGCAAGGTGCTCGACGACGACGCCATCATCTTCAACGAGGGCGTCACCAATGCGGGCGCGGTGCTGATGCAGATCCCGCGGCGGCGGCCCAACACCACCATGCGTTCCGGCGGCGGCGGCCTCGGCTGGTCGGGCGGCATGGCGCTCGGCGCCAAGCTGGCGGCGCCGGACCGGCTCATGGTGCAGATTTCCGGCGACGGCGGCTTCTATTTCGGCAATCCGAGCTCGGTGTTCGCCGTCTCGCAGCAGTACAAATTGCCGTTCTTCTCCATCGTGATGGACAATACCGGCTGGAACGCGGTGAAGCAGTCGACGCTGCGGGTGTTTCCCGAGGGCGAAGCCAAGGCGGCGAGCGAATTCGAATCGCAGCTCGCCCCCAAGGTGACGTTCACCAAGGTCGCCGAGGCGTTCGAGGCCTACGGCGAGGAGGTCGGCGATCCGGCCGACGTCCCGGCGGCGATCGCGCGCTGCCTGGCGGAAGTCCGCGGCGGCCGCACGGCGCTGCTGCACGCCCGGGTGACCAAGCTGTAGGGCCCGGGCAAGACGCGAATGGCCGGGACCAGCCCGGCCATGACGCCGCTACATCACCGCAGCACTGAGCGGCATCCCATCACGGGCTGGCGTGGTTGATGAATTTTTCCGGCGGCCGCTCGCCCCATTGCGACCGCAGCGCCTCGTCGGCGGGAATGAGATGGGAGCCGTTGGCAATGTTGAGGCGGTCGCTGTCGGCCCAATGCTCGTGGACGCGGCCCCAAGGGTCGGCCCAGTAATCGTAAACCTGGCTGCCCAGCACGTGGCGGCCGATGCCCCACATGTGCTCGTACTTGCCGGACTCCTTGAGATAGTCGTGGCCCATGCAGACGTCGTCGATGTCCGGCACTTCGAACGACAGATGGTTCAGTCCGGTCTTCTCGTGATTGAGGCAGAAGAACACGTGATGATCGACGTAGGTGTCGCCGCGGTCGCAGCGATTGAACGAGCCGATCAGATTGTCCTCCTTCTCGACGTAGACGTCGTCGGAGCAGATCATGCCCAGCATCTCGCGGAACCAGCCGACGGTCTCCTTGAATCGCGGCGTCATCAGCACGCCGTGGCCGACGCGCTTGACGTGCGCCGGACCGCGCGGCAGCCGCATCAACTCGCCGGCGCGCGCGGTCGGCGCTTCGCCGGTGTTGAGGCGTTGGCGCTTGACCGGGATCGGATCGACGGTCGCGATGCCGCACACCACCTCGATCTGGTAGCCGTTCGGCTCGGTCAGGCGCACCCGCTTGCCGCCGCCGGGCTCGTCGATGGTCTCGACGCCCGAGGCGCCCGGCGCCTTGCTGAGCCGCTTTAGATCGTCTTCGTCATCGACGTAATAGGCGAGCCCGACGAATTTCGGATCGCCCTTCTCGGTGATGTGGATGTGATGCGCCGGATCGGTGCCGCGCATGTAGAGCGCGGTGTCGGTGCGTGCGGTGCGGTGCATGCCGAACCGCGTCAGGAACTCTTCCATGACGTCGAGATCCGGCGACCGCATCCGTCCGTAGGCAATATCGCTGACTTTGGCCCAGGCCATTTGGTCCTCCCGTAGGTTCCGCGATTGGCCGGCAATCTGCCACGGCCGCGGCGCGGGAGCTACCGGGATATGGTCGGCGCAGCCCTGTCTTGCGCGCCAGCGGATCTTTTCGCCCGCTTCCGGCGCGATCCGAAACGGCCACGCCGCCGCACCGGCTCGCCTCGACTTTTCCCCACGCCCCCGCTAAGCGATCCGCAGCGGACAAGCCGAAAAATCCCTGGCCGGACCACCTTCGATGCAATCGGAAATAGCAATGCGCCGCCGCGCTGCGACCGCCTGCCGGTCATGGCGGCTTGTTTTCGGCCTTGCCGGGCTGCTCGCGGTGTTGCTCGCCGGCGCGCCGCCGGCGCTCGCGCAAAACGGCGCCGCCGCGCCGCGCAGCGTGGTCGTTCCGGGGTTTTGGGATCCGCGGCGCCGCCCGGAACGCCCGGATTTGTCGCGCATCCAGACCATCCGCTTTCTCACCGAGACCGATTATCCGCCGTTCGACTATGCCGGGCCGGACGGCAATCCGGCGGGCTTCAACGTCGACCTGGCGCGGCTCTTATGCGACGAGATCAAGGCCAGCTGCACCATCCAGGCGCGCCGTTTCGATACGCTGCTCGACGCGCTCAACGACAATCGCGGCGACGCCGTGATCGCCTCGCTGGCGCCGACCGCCGAGACGCGGCGCCGCGCCGACTTCACCGATCCGTACTACCGCACCCCGGCGCGCTTCGTGGCGCGCATCGACAGCCCGATCCGCGACGTGCTGCCGGAACTGGTCGAAGGCAAGAAGATCGCCGTCATCGCCGGCACCGCCCACGAGGCCTACCTGAAGGAGATGTTCAGCGGCGCCGACCTGCGGCCCTATCCCAACGCCGACGCCGCCCGCGCGGCGCTGCGCAACAACGACGTCGATCTCCTGTTCGGCGACGGCATCGCGCTGGCGTTCTGGCTCAACGGCACCGACTCCGCCGGCTGCTGCGCCTTCCGCGGCGGCCCGTTCCTGGAAAGCCGGTTCTTCGGCGAAGGCATCGGCATCGCGGTCAAACGCGGCAACGATCTGTTGCGCCAGGCGCTGAATTGGGCGCTGTTCCAGCAATGGGAGAAGGGCAGCTACACCGATCTGTGGCTGCGCTATTTTCCCATCAGTCCGTTCTGACCAGGCCGATCGTCGCTTTTCCGACGACAATCCTCTATATTTCGAGCCAAGGAGATATTTCATGGGAACGACAGAACGCGTAGTTATCGATTTGCCCTCGGATTTGGTCGAGGGTCTCCGTGCGTCGGTCCAATCCGGAACGTTCGCCTCGGAGAGCGAAGCCATCGCGGTGCTGCTCCGCAGTTGGTATGGCGAAGAAGGTACGCAAGAGCCGGATATCGAAACCCTGCGCAAATTCGTCGCCGCAGGCGTCGCTGATGCCGAGGCCGGCCGCATGTCCGATGCAGAAGAGGTCTATGCGCGCGTGCTCGCGCGGATCAACGAAGTCGCCGCCCAAAAGGCAAAGTGACAACGCTTGTCTACACCGATGCCGCCGAGGAAGACCTCCTCCAGATATCGTTATACATCGCGGCGGATAATCCACGGGCTGCAGTTCGTTTTGTTCAGGGCGTCCGAGAGCACTGTCAACGTCTCGGACGCGCTCCAGGCATCGGGCGCCGACGATCGGACATTCATCCGGATGTCCGTTCACTGCCACACGGATCGTATGTCATCTATTTTCTTCGCAATGGGGCCCGCGACGAAATCCAAATATTGCGCATTCGGCACGGCCGGCGAAAGCCACCGACGACAGCCGATTTGTTCTAGAGATTATGGCAATGATCTGTGAAGCGCGGTTTTCAGTCTCCGCGCCAAGGAATGGACGATGACGACTGCAGAACCCCCGGCTGCCTCCTGGCGCGAATTCGCCGAGCAGTCGCACGCCTGGCCGTTCGAGGAGGCGCGCAAGATCGTGGCGCGGCTGAAGCGAAAGCCGAAAGACGAGGTGATCTTCGAGACCGGTTACGGGCCGTCCGGCCTGCCGCATATCGGCACGTTCGGCGAGGTCGCGCGCACCACCATGGTGCGCCACGCGTTTCGCGTGCTCACCGATGACACGATCAAGACCCGGCTGATCGCGTTTTCCGACGACATGGACGGCCTGCGCAAGGTGCCCGACAACATCCCCAACAAGGAGCTGGTGGCGGCCCATCTCGGCAAGCCGCTGACCCGGGTGCCCGACCCGTTCGGCACCTATCCGAGCTTCGCCGAGCACAACAATGCGCGGCTGCGCGCCTTTCTCGACCAGTTCGGCTTCGACTACGAGTTCCTGTCGGCGACCGCCTGCTACACGTCGGGGCGGTTCGACGCGGCGTTGCGCCACGTGCTGGAGCGCTTCGAAGCGGTGATGGCGGTCATGCTGCCGTCGCTGCGCGCCGAGCGGGCGCAGACCTATTCGCCGTTCCTGCCGATCTCGCCGCGCACCGGCATCGTGCTGCAGGTGCCGGTGGTCGCCCATGACGCCGCGGCCGGCACCATCACCTATGAGGATCCCGATACCGGCGAGCGCGTCATCACGCCGGTCACCGGCGGGCACTGCAAGCTGCAATGGAAGCCGGACTGGGCGATGCGCTGGATCGCGCTCGGCATCGACTACGAGATGGCCGGCAAGGATTTGATCGATTCGGTCAAGCTGTCCGGCGAGATCTGCCGCACCCTCGGCGGCGCGCCGCCCGAAGGCTTCAACTACGAGCTTTTCCTGGACGAAAACGGCCAGAAGATTTCCAAGTCGAAGGGCAACGGGCTGACCATCGAGGAGTGGCTGCGCTACGCCAGTCCGGAGAGCCTGTCGCTGTTCATGTATCGCGAGCCCAAGGCCGCCAAGCGGCTGTACTTCGACGTCATCCCGCGGCATGTCGACGATTACCTGCAATTCCTCGACGCCTATCCGCGGCAGGCGCCCAAGGAACAGCTCGGCAATCCGGTCTGGCACATTCACGGCGGCGCGCCGCCCAGCCCCGACAATCCGATCCCGTTCGCCATGCTGCTGTCGCTCGTCACCGCGTCGAATGCCGAGAACGCCGAGACCTTGTGGGGCTTCATCGGCCGCTATCGGCCGGGCGTGACGAAGGAGAGCCATCCGCATGTCGCCGCGCTGGTCGACTACGCCATCCATTATTTCCGCGACTTCGTGCAGCCGAACAAGACATTCCGCGAGCCGAACGCGGCCGAGCGCGTGGCGCTCATCGACCTGCGCGATGGGTTCTCCCAGCTTGCGCCCGACGCGACGGCGGAAGCCATCCAGGACGTGGTCTACGAGGTCGGCCGCCGCGAGCCGTTCCTCGATCAGAAGAAAACGGGCAAGGACGGCAAGCCCGGCGTCTCGCTCGAGTGGTTCAACCTCATCTATCAGGTGCTGCTCGGCCAGGAGAAGGGCCCGCGGTTCGGCTCGTTCGTTGCCGTCTACGGCATCGCAGAACACCATCGACATGATCGACGGCGCGCTGGCCCGTTCGGCGTGATCGTTCACCCTCCCCTGCAGGGGGAGGGTCGGCGCGCAGCGCCGGGGTGGGGTATCCTCCGGCGCCCATGTAAGCCACAAACCCCACCCGCGTCGCTTCGCTCCGCGACCTCCCCCTGCAGGGGAGGTGAAATGAAATGACCGTCACCGCCTACCTCATCCTCGGCTTCACCATCCTCCTGAGTTCGTTCGTCTCCGGCGTGTTCGGCATGGCGGGCGGCATGATCCTGCTCGGCGTGCTGTTGAACTATTTCGACGTCTCGAGCGGCATGATCCTGTTCTCGATCATTCAGCTCTCCGCCAACGGCTGGCGCGCCTTTCAATGGCGCGATTATGTGCGCTGGTCGATCTTCTTCAAATATCTGGTCGGCGCGGTGATCGCGTTCGCGGTGATGTATTCGGTCAAATTCGTGCCGAACAAGACCATGGTCTACCTGAGCCTCGGCCTGATGCCGTTCGCCATCGAGGCGCTGCCGCGCAGCTGGCGGCCGAACATCGAATGGCGCGGCGTGCCGTTCGTCACCGGCGTGCTGACCACCGTCATCCAGGTGCTGGCCGGCGTCGGCGGGCTGTTCCTCGATATCTTCTTTCAGAAGAGCATGATCGACCGCAAGACCACGAACGCCACCAAGGCGACGGTGCAGTCGCTCAGCCATGTGGTCCGCATCGCCTATTTCGGCACCGTCTCGGGCCTCGCCAACGTGCCGAAATGGGCGCTGGCGCCGTCGATTGCGCTGGCGATCGCGGCGACCTCGCTGGCGCCGTTGGTCATCGAGCGCATGACCGACCATGGCTTTCGGCAATGGACCCGGCGCATCATCTTCGCCGTCAGCATCGTCTATCTGATCCGCGGCGGCGTGCTGTGGTGGCACGGCTAGTGTTTTTGCTCAGTCGGGATCGTTGCCGACGCGGGCGTATGCGGAAACGCAAGACGCTTGGCCCGCCCTCACTGGCTCGCCCACAGGATGCGGGCGATCCACAGCACGTCGGCGGCGGCGACGGTGCGGTCGGGGTGCTGGGCGTTGAGCGATTTGAGCTCGATCGCTTTCGCCGTGGTGCGCTTGAGCTCCTTGACCATCACCTCGCCGCTGCGGGTCCGCACCACCACCCGGTCGCCGCGGCGAACCGGCGCCGCCGGCGACACGATGATCACGTCGCCGTCGCGGTAGGCCGGCTCCATGGACTGGCCGGAGACTTCGAGCGCATAGGCGTGCTCGTCGCTCACCGCCGGGAACGCGATCTCGTCCCAGCCGGTGCCGGCCGGGAAGCCGCCGTCGTCGAAATAGCCGCCGGCGCCGGCCTGGGCGAAGCCGAGCAGCGGCACGCCCCGCGCCGGCGCGGCGTCGGCGCCTTGCACCAGCCCGACAAAAATATCGAGCGTGGTGCCGGTCGCCGCCAGCGCCTTGGCGATCGATTCGGTCGACGGCCAGCGCGCGCGGCCTTCGGCGGTGATGCGCTTCGATTTGTTGAAGGTGGTGGGATCGAGTCCGGCGCGCCGCGCCAGCCCCGACGCCGACAGGCCCGCGCGCGCGGCCAGGCGATCGACGGCCGACCAGACTTGGGCGTGGGTGAGCATCCGGACCCCTTGGCCGCATGATCCCGAAACAGCCTGCCCCGGACTTGATCCAGGGTGCGTGTGCCGGTTTTCGGACACGATCATGCGCAATCAAACAGCCGCGCCATGATAGGAATTATTGCCTGAATGCTCAAGGCCCGATAGGCTCGCGCCGCATCAGGCGGGGGAAGCGGTCCTACGGTGGCGACGATTTACAAGATCTGCGAGCGCGCCGAGTGGCAGGCGGCGGAACGCGCCGGCATCTATCGCGGCGCCGCGCTCGACCTGCGCGACGGCTTCATCCATTTTTCGACCGCCGCGCAGGTCGCCGAGACCGCGGCCAAGCATTTTGCCGGCCGGGCCGATCTGGTTGTGGTCGCGGTCGACGCCGCGGCGCTCGGCGAGCGGCTGCAGTGGGAGCCGTCGCGCGGCGGCGCCCTGTTCCCGCACCTCTACGGCGCACTGCCTTTGTCGGCGGTGCAATGGGCGCGGGCGCTGCCCGACGCGGTCGACGGCCGCCGCGCGTTTCCGGAGCTGGCGCCGTGATCGGCCTATTGGACCGGCTGGCGCGTCCGCTGCTGCAGGCGCTCGATCCGGAAGACGGCCACAGGCTCGCGATCAGGATGCTCAAATTCGCGCCGCTGCCGCGGCCCGCAAAGGACGACAGCCGGCTGGCGCTGCGGGCCTTCGGGCTGAATTTTCCCAATCCGGTCGGCATCGCGGCGGGCTTCGACAAGAACGCCGAAGCGCCCGATGCGCTGTTGCGGCTCGGCTTCGGCTTTGTCGAAGTCGGCACCATCACGCCGCTGCCGCAACCGGGCAATCCGCGGCCGCGGCTGTTCCGGCTCGACGCCGATGCTGGCGTGATCAACCGCCTGGGCTTCAATTCGCAAGGCGCCGATGCGGTGCTCCGGCGGCTTGCCGCGCGCGCCGTGACCGCTGCTCCGAGTTCATCCGCCGGCGCGGCCGGGTGGGGCGCGGGCATCGTCGGCATCAATGTCGGGGCCAACAAGGATTCGCCCGATCGCATCGCCGATTACGTGGCGCTGATCGAGCGCTTCGCCGCGGTGGCGAGCTATGTCACCGTCAATATTTCCTCGCCCAACACGCCGGGCCTGCGCAATCTGCAGCAGGCGGCCGTGCTCGACGACCTTTTGGCGCGGGTGGTCGACGCCCGCGAGCGCGTGGTGCGCAATGCCGGCCCGACGCCGGTGCTGCTCAAGATCGCGCCCGATTTGTCGCTGCCCGATCTCGACGACATCGTCGGCATCGCCCGCGCGCGCCGGGTCGACGGCATGATCGTCGGCAACACCACGGTGACGCGGCCGCCGAGCCTGCGCGAGGCGGCGAAGGCCAAGGAGGCCGGCGGCCTGTCGGGCCGGCCTTTGTTACCGCTCGCCAACCGCATGCTGGCCGAGACCTATGTGCGGGTCGAGGACGCGTTTCCGCTGATCGGCGCCGGCGGCATCGATTCCGGGCCAAGCGCGCTGGCCAGGATCCGCGCCGGCGCCAGCCTCGTTCAGGTCTATTCGGGGCTGGTGTTCCGCGGCCTCGGCCTGGTCGCCGAGATCAAAAACGCGCTTATTGCCGCGCTCGAGCGGGAACGCCAGGACAGTCTCAAGGAATTCGTCGGCGCCGATGCGGCCGCGGTCACCGCCGAGGCATGGCCGGGGTGATGGCCGGCGTGAAGCGCGGCGCACTTTCCATGCCGGCTGCCGCGACGTACAACAGCACCGCAAAAAAACAGCGCCCGCGTTCGGGGGGATGAGATGATCGATTGCTACACGTGGCTCACCGACAACGGCTACAAGCCGCGCATCATGCTGGAGGAGACCGGCCTCGAATACCGCCTGGTTCCGGTCAACCTGCGCGACAAGGCGCAGATGGCGCCGGATTTCATGACGATCAGCCCGGGCCACAAGATACCGGCCATTGTCGATCATGACGGGCCGGGCGGCGCCCGCGTGACGCTGTGCGAGTCCGGCGCCATCCTCAAATATCTGGCGGAAAAATCCGGCAAGTTCTATCCGAGCGATGCGGCGACGCGGGCCAAAGTGGACCAGTGGCTGTTCTACGGCTCGGCCACCTTCACCACGCTGTCGCAGCAGTTCGGGCACTGGACGATCCGCTCGCCGGTGAAAGCGCCGCCGGCGCAGGAGCACTACGAAGCCAACCTGCGCGACATGCTCGGCATCCTCGACCGGCACCTGGCGTCGCACGCCTATTTCGGCGGCGACTATTCGATCGCCGATATCACCATGTATTCGGACGTCCACATTCACGGCGTCAACGACATCGGGCTTGCCGATTATCCCAACCTCAAGCGCTGGCACGATGCGATCGAGGCTCGCCCGGCGGTGGCGCGCGCCTGGACGCCGTTTCCCGCCTGAGGCGGCGACCGCCGGTGCCGTTCAGCGCATCGCCGCCGCGCCGGGCGACGGCGCCAGCACCGGTTCGAGCGCGGGCACCAGCCGGCGCTTTTCGCGGCGCGCCGGGATGGCGCGATAGACCTGCTTGGTCGCTTCGACGATGTGGACGCCGGCAAACGGCGCCGCGATGGTGCCGCCGACGCGCTCCCACGCCACCGCCGCGCGCAGGAACCAGCTGCGCTCGATCGGCGGCACGTAGAGCGCCTCGGCCCAGCCGGTCGGGGTGAACCAGGTCTCGCGCAACAGCTGCATGATCTGCGAACGCGAATACGGCCGGCCGTGGCCGAACGGCGTGGTGTCCATGCGGGCCCATAATCCGCGCCGGTTCGGCACCACCACCAGGAGCCGCCCGCCGGCGGCAAGGACGCGCCACACCTCGCGCAACAGTTCGGCCGGGTCGGTCGACATTTCCAGCACATGCACCAGGAGAATGCGGTCGACCGCCGCGTCGGTCAGCGGCAGATCGTCCTCCTCGACCAGCGCCGCCAGCGCCGGCCGGGTCGAGGGCCAGCGCACCACGCCTTGCGGCGCCGGCATCATGGCGAGGCAGCGCTCGGCCTCCTCGCGGAACAGGCCGAGATAAGGCGTCGCATAGCCGACGCCGAGCACGCGCAGCGCCCGGGTATCCTTCCAGCGCGCGCGAATGCCGCGGCCGATGAAACGCCGGGCCACGACGCCGAGCCGCTGGGCGTAGAAATTGCGCAGGTCGACCACATCCATGGCGGCAAAATAGCATGGATCGGCTTGTCGTTCCGGGCCGGTCAGACGCCGTGGTCGATCCCATGTTGCGACGCCGGATTCGTCATCATGTTGCGTCATCATTCGCGAAGGCGGATGATCCGGTCGATACGGGCGCGACGGCGCGGCACGGCATGGCTCGCCGGCATCGTCCCCGATGACCGGATGGCCCGCCGGCGCGGGCCACGACATGAGCGAGGAATGAGCATGCCGGCGCAAACCTATCTGTTCCCCTGTCTGAAGGACAATTTCGGCGTTCTCATTCACGACCCGGCGACCGGCGCCACCGCGTCGGTCGATGCGCCCGAGGCGGCGCCGGTCGAAGCCGCGCTGCAAAAGACCGGCTGGCGGCTCACCGATATTCTGGTGACCCATCATCACGCCGATCACACCCAAGGTATCGGCGAACTGAAGGCCCGCCACAAAAGCCGCGTGGTGGCGCCGCGCAACGAGGCGGCGCGCATCGCGCATGTCGACGCGACCGTCGGCGAAGGCGACACCGTCAAGGTCGGCGGGCTGGAAGCGGGCGTCATCGACACGCCCGGCCACACCGCCGGGCACATTTCGTATTTCTTTGCGGCCGACAGGCTCGCTTTCGTCGGCGACACGCTGTTCTCGATCGGCTGCGGCCGTGTCATCGAGGGCGATGCCGAGATGATGTGGAATTCGCTTTTGAAGCTGCGCAGCCTGCCCGATGACGCGCAGTTCTATTGCGGCCACGAATACACCGCGGCCAACATCCGCTTCGCCAGGACCATCGAACCGAACAACAAGGCGCTGGCCGCCCGCGCCGACGAAGTCACGAGCCTCGCCGCCGCCGGAAAACCGACCATCCCGGCAACGATCGGCGCCGAGAAGGCGGCCAATCCGTTCCTGCGCGCCGATGATGCCGAACTGGCACAGTCGCTCGGGCTTGCCGGCAAGCCGGCGTGGCAAGTGTTCGCCGAGATCCGCGAGCGCAAGAACCGGTTTTGACGGCGCACTTCACCGGCTGGTCGTTCACGCTTAATCGTCATCGCCCGCGGCAGCGGCCGATCCAGCAAACCGCTGCCCGCCTTCGCGGGCGGGAGGCTTACGACAAATACTGCCCGCCGTTGGCGGTGAGCGTCGAGCCGGTGATCAGGCCGGCGTCGTCGGAGGCGAGGAACACCACGCAACGCGCGACCTCCTCGGGTTCGCCGAGCCGGCCGATGGGGATCAGCGGCAGCACTTTCTCTTTCAGCACCTCCTGCGACATCGCCTTGACCATGTCGGTCGCGATATAGCCGGGGCATATCGCGTTGACGGTGACGCCGAGGCGGGCGCCTTCCTGCGCCAGCGCCTTGGTGAAGCCGATCTCGCCGGCCTTGGCGGCCGAATAATTGACCTGGCCGAACTGGCCCTTCTGGCCGTTGATCGACGAGATGTTGACGATGCGGCCGAACTTGCGGTCGCGCATGCCCTCGATCACCTGCCGGCTCATGTTGAACAGCGAGCCCAGATTGGTGGTGATCACCGCCGACCATTGCTCGGGCGTCATGCGGTGGAGCTGCGCGTCGCGGGTGATGCCGGCGTTGTTGACCAGCACGTCGACCGGCCCGAGCTCGTCGACGACCTGCTTGACGCCGGCGGCGCAGGCCTCGAACGAGGAGACGTCCCACTTGTAGACGTGGATGCCGGTCTCGGCCTTGAACTGGGCCGCCGCCTCGTCATTGCCGCCATAGTTCGCCGCCACCGCGTAGCCGGCGGCCTGAAGCGCCTTGCAGATGGCTGCGCCAATGCCGCGCGTCCCGCCCGTGACCAATGCAACGCGGGGCATGATTGTCCTCCCAATTTAGTTTCTCCTTCTCCCCGCGCGCGGGGAGAAGGTCGGGATGAGGGGGCCTCTCCGCCAGGCTCAGAATTGCGGCAACGCCCCCTCACCCTCGCTCGCTTCGCTCACTCCACCTCTCCCCGCACGCGGGGAGAGGTGGTGTGTTATCTCTCCACGCACATCGCGATGCCCATGCCGCCGCCGATGCACAGCGTGGCGAGGCCCTTCTTGGCGTTGCGCTTGCCCATCTCATGCAGCAGCGTCACCAGCACGCGGGTGCCCGACGCGCCGATCGGATGGCCGATGGCGATGGCGCCGCCGTTGACGTTGACCTTGCCGGTATCCCAGCCGAGATCCTTGTTGACGGCGCAGGCTTGGGCGGCGAACGCTTCGTTGGCCTCGACCAGGTCGAGATCGCCGACATTCCAGCCGGCCTTCTTGAGCGCGGCGCGCGACGCCGGGATCGGGCCGGAGCCCATGATCTTCGGGTCGACGCCGGCCTGCGCCCACGACACGATGCGGGCGAGCGGCGTCTTGCCGAGCTTGGCCGCCTCGCTCGCCGTCATCAGCACCACCGCGGCGGCGCCGTCGTTGATGCCCGAGGCGTTGCCGGCTGTCACCGTGCCCTCCTTGTCGAAGGCCGGGCGGAGCTTGCCGATGCCTTCGAGCGTGGTGCCGTGCTTGGGATATTCGTCGGCGTCGATAACGACGTCGCCCTTGCGGCTCTTGATGGTGACGGGAGTGATCTCGTCCTTGAACTTGCCGGCCTTCTGCGCGGCTTCCGCCTTGTTCTGCGAGGCGACGGCGAATTCGTCCTGCTGGGCGCGGGTGATCTGCCACTGCCGGGCGACGTTCTCGGCGGTGTTGCCCATGTGGTAGCCGTTGAAGGCGTCCCACAGGCCGTCCTTGATCATGGTATCGATCATCTCGAAGTTGCCCATCTTCACGCCGCCGCGCAGATGCGCGCAGTGCGGCGCCACGCTCATGGATTCCTGGCCGCCGGCGACCACGATGTCGGAATCGCCGTTGACGATGGCCTGGTAGCCGAGCGCCACCGCGCGCAGGCCCGAGCCGCACAGCATGTTGACGCCCCAGGACGGAATTTCGACCGGAATGCCGGCCGCGATCGCGGCCTGGCGGGCCGGGTTCTGGCCCTGGCCGGCGGTGAGGATCTGCCCCATGATCACTTCGGAAACCCGCGGCGCCTCGACGCCGGCGCGGTCGAGCGCCGCCTTGATCGCCGTCTTGCCGAGCTCATGGGCCGGCAGATTTGCGAAAACGCCGTTGAACGCGCCGACCGGCGTGCGCGTCGCGCTGACAATAACGACATCGTCTTTCATGGGCAGGTCCTTCCGGGCTTAATGGGTTGGGTCTCGGGCGGGCTGGCCGCTGGCTGTTGATATAAGTCATAGGGACGCGGCCCGCCGCCGACAAGGCTGCCGGCGGCCGCATCGCTGCCATGCCCGGCCTCGATCCAACGGGCCGGGCGAGGCGGGTCGCCGCTCGCGATTGCGGAGCTCTAACCATAAGGCCAAAACCTGCCCGGTCCGGCGTGGCGCCGTCACAAAACGGTAGCCCTGTCCGGCGAAACCGCCTACTTTGACGGCGAAACTTGCGCGGTTGTCCCCCCATGTCCGAGACCCCGACCAAGACCGTCGACCCGGTCACGATCAAGAAATACGCCAACCGGCGGCTCTACAATACCGGCACGAGCACCTACGTCACGCTCGAAGACCTCGCCGCCATGGTCAAGAACGGCGAGGATTTCGTCGTCTATGACGCCAAGGAAGGCGACGACATCACCCGGTCGGTGCTCACCCAGATCATCTTCGAGCAGGAGAGCAAGGCCGGACAAAATCTGTTGCCGATCGCGTTCTTGCGGCAGCTGATCCGGTTTTACGGCGACAGCATGCAGATGCTGGTGCCGCGCTATCTCGAAGTCTCCATCGAGTCGCTGACCCGCGAGCAGGAGAAATTCCGCCAGCAGATCTCGCAGGCCTTCGGCGTCGGCCCGTTCGGCGCGCTCGAGGACCAGGTGCGGCGGAACATGGAAATGTTCGAACGCGCCTTCGCCATGTTCACGCCGTTCGCGCGGCGCGAAAGCCAGGCCGCCGCCGAGGCCGCGGCGGAGCAGGGCAAAGCCGCGCCGAAGTCGGGCGAGATCGACGACCTCAAGCGTCAGCTCGGCGAGATGCAGAAGAAGGTCGACCGGTTGACCGAGAAAGAGCCGGGCGGCAGCGAGTGATCGCTCTTTCTTTCCCTCTCCCGGGACGGGAGAGGCAAAAGAGTCACATCGCTTGCGCCAATCCGGCGTGCCACGGCCGCTCGGTCGAAGCCAGCCCGACCAGCGCGCCCTGCAGATAGTCGCAGCCCCAATCCAGCAGCATCGCCGCCGCCGGCTCGTCCTGCACCCATTCGGCGACCGTGGCCAGGTTGAGCCGCCTGGCGAGATCGATCAGCGTGCGCACGAAGGCGCGATCGTCGGCTGAGCGCATGATGTCGTGGACGAAGGCGCCGTCGATCTTGACGATGTCGACGCCGAGCTTGCGCAGGTTGCGAAACGAGGTGTAGCCGGCGCCGAAGTCGTCGATGGCGATGCGGCAGCCGAGATCCTTGACGCGGGCGACGAAGCCGCGGGTCTCGTCGATGTCCAGAATGGCCGCGCTCTCGGTGATCTCGACGATCAGCCGCTCGGCCACGCCCGGATGGGCGCGAAGCAGCGAGCCGAGCCCCGCCCACCAGTCGGGATCGGTGGTCGAGGCGGCCGAGACATTGACGCTGGCGCGCAATGCCGGCGCCGCGATCATCTCGTCGACGGCGAGTTCGAGCACGCGGTGGTCGAGCAGGCGAACGAGCCCGAGGCGCTCGGCCACCGGCACGATATCGTTGGCCGCCATCAGGCTGCCGTCGCTGCGCCGGATGCGCATCAGGCACTCGAAGAACGCCGGCCGGCGATCCGCCGCCGACACGATGAACTCGTAGGCGAGGAAAATGCGGCGCTCGTTGAGCGCGGCGACGATCTCGTCGGTGGCGCGGATGGTGTCGCGGCGCAGCGCCTCGCGTTCGATATTGGGCCGGTAGGCCAAGTATGAGCCGCGGCGCTTGCCCTTGGCGGTGTCGAGGCTCTCCTGGGCGCGGCCCAGCACCTCCGCCACGCTGCGCGCATGGCGCGGCGCGGTGACGCCGCCGATGGTGACGGTGACGGCGATCGGTCCGGCGTCGGTCGCCACCATTTCGTCGCGCACGCCGGCCAGCATGCGCTCGGCGGCAATCGCCATGTCGTCGGCGGTGCAGTCGCGCAGCACCAGGCCGAACTTGTTGCCGGAAAAGCGGCCCAGCGTATCCTTGCTGCGCATCCGGCCGTGCAGCCGCTTGCCGACCGCGCCGATCACCTGGTCGGCGACGTCGAAGCCGTACGCCTCGTTGATGCGCGCCAGATTGTCGATGGCGACAAGCAGGAAGCCGCACGAGGCGCGGAAGCGGATCGCCTCCTCGATGGTGTCTTCCAGCACCTCGGTCAGATGGTGGCGGTTCAATTCGCCGGTGAGGCCGTCGTAGCGCGCCAGATAGGTGAGCCGGCGCACATGCTCGTAGCGCTCGTTGATGACGCGAACGAGGCCGTGGGCGCGCGCCGGCCGGCGGTCGGGACCGGCGAACCAGCGGCCGTTGTCCTCGACCCAGAGCCGGGTCTCCGACGCCGGATCGGGACGCACGCAGTATTGAATCTGGTAGGCGACGCCGCGGCCGTCGTCGTGCTTGCCGGATTGCATGACGGCGTCGTAGCGGGCCTGGGCGTTCTCGGCATCGAGCACCTGCGCGTAGCCGCGGCCGCTGGCGATCGCCTCGACGTCGCGGACGAGCAGCACGTCCGTGACGTTGCCGCCCCACAGCAAAATATCGCTGTCGATGCGCCAGTCGTAGGCGACCTCGCCGATCGAGGCGAGGATTTGCGCGGTGTCCGGCGTGCGCGCCGCCGTCGCGGCCGGCGCCGTCGTGGCCGCTGGAGCGCGCTGTCCGGATTCGGCGCGATGGACGGGGTCTTGTTGGCCGCCGTGGCTCACGGTCGCCTCATTCTGAAATGGTTGCAGCGCGCAGATGGCGACAAGCAGACGGCCGCTGTCCCGGCAAGGTATCGAAGGACCCTAAATATTTGGCAAAAAGCCGCCCCGCCGGCGGGCGAGGGGAGGCGGCGGGCAACCCGGCACGCCGCTTGCGCGTTGATGGTCAGAAACGCCGTTGCCGTCCCAGTTCGGGACAGGAGCCCGCCCCATGATCCTAGCGAGCACAATGAGCACAGCGCTTGTCGCGATCGCGCCGACCGTCTGCGCGCGCGCCGCATCGTGCGCCGGCAGCCGGCCCCGCGCCGATTTCGTGGCCCAGCTGATTGCGACCCGCGCCCAGGCGCCGCAGACCCGGCTGCGCCGCCGCGCCGAGCCCGAACAGGCCATTGCGGCCTATGGGGCACTCGGCCATTGGCCGAGGCCGTCGGGCCGGGCGCTGTCGCGCTCACTGTAACCGTGCCGTCATCCTGAGGTGGCCGCGAAGCGGCCTCGAAGGATGCTGCCCCAGCGCCTCGGCCGGCATCCTTCGAGGCCCGCGCGACGCGCGGGCGCCTCAGGATGACCGGCACAAGCTCACGCCGCCCGCTCGGGGCTGTCGATCTCGATCTGGCGCCGGCCGCTGCGCATGCCGATGATGAAGCCGGCCAACACGTCGACCAGCGCGATCGTCATCAAGCAGGAAGAACGTCGACGTCCCGGCCTGCCGGACCAGCAGGAATTCGACCAGCATGCCGACGAACAGCGCCATGGCGAGCAGATGGTCCATCACCGAGCGCATGCCGATCCGCGTCGATTTGACGATCTCGACCCAGAGCAGAAGGATCGAGAAGGCGAGCAGGATATCTTCCCAGGTCAGGATCCAGTCCTGCCCGGACATCATGTGCACGGTGGCCGCGCTCGTGGTCCAGATGTCGTCCGGCAGACGAAAAATGAAGACGACGATGTTGTAGATCACGAAGGGGACGAGCAGGAGCGGAAAGCCAAGAGCGAACATGACACGCGTCTCTTGTTCAAAGCCACATTGACTACCGTACAACCCAACTCAGGTTTCCCGGGCGCGGCGTAGCGCGGAGCGGTGCGCTGCAGACCCGGGATCGCCGCCAATTCCGAGTCGGCGACGATCCGGGAAACAAAACAGCGTTACGCCTCGCCCTTCTTCTTCAGCACCTGCCGGCCGCGATACATGCCGGTCTTGAGGTCGATGTGGTGCGGCCGGCGCAGTTCGCCGGAATCCTTGTCCTCGACATAGGTCGGGGCTTTGAGCGCATCGGCTGAGCGGCGCATGCCTCGCCGCGACGGCGATGTCTTTCTCTTCGGCACGGCCATGACGGTGTCCTCCTTGTCGGCTCGGGTCGCTGGGATGGCGGGCTTATAGAAGAATGCCGGCGCGGTTGCTAGTGGGCCTCGAGGCACGAAGCGAGCCCGGGGCTGGCGGCGGCGCGGCGTTCGTAGAGCGCGGCGAGCCGCCGCACCACCGCGCTCGGCGCGCGGGCGCTGCGCAGCAGCGGATTGGGCAGGATGGCGGCCAGCTCCGCCGCCTCGCGGGCGTTGAGGCTGCGGGCCGGCTTGCCGAACGCGTAGCGGGCGGCCGCCTCGGCGCCGAACTCGCCGTTCGGGCCCCACTCGGCGACATTGAGGTAGATTTCCAAAATCCGCCGCTTCGGCAGCACCACCGTGAGCCACAGCGCCAGCGGCAGTTCGAGCGCCTTGCGCAGGAAGCTGCGGCCCTGCCAGAGGAACAGGTTCTTGGCGGTCTGCTGGGTGAGCGTCGACGCGCCGCGCGCCTCGCCGAGGTCGTCCTCCGATTGCCGGAGGGCTTCGCGCATGGCGCCGAGGTCGATGCCGGGATTGCGGCAGAACGAGCCGTCCTCGGCGACGATGACGGCAAGCGGCAGCTCAGGCGACATGCGCGCGAGCGGCACGACAAAGCGCGTCACCGGCGCCCCGGTCGCGCGCCGCCACAGCATCACCGTGGAGACCGGATCGACGACGCGATACAGCGGCGCGATTGCGTAGGGCAGAAGAATGACAAAGATCACGACGATCGCGATAATGCCTATGATACGCCGCACGAGGTCTATCCGGGCTGCCGGGCTTTGACGGCGCATTGTAGCCTCGTCATGGCGAGCGGAGCGAAGCAATCCGGCAACGGCGGCGCTGCCCTGGATTGCGTCGCTTCGCTCGCAATGACAAGCTTGGCGCCCGCGGTGCGGCACGGCTCAACCTGCAAAAACCCGGGAGGCCAAAGGTGCAAAAAGACGCCGTCGTTTCGCAGGAGCTGGCGGACAAGTTCAAGACCGAGAAGGATTCGGCCTATGCGCGCTTCGTGCGCGCCGACGGGCTCGACATCATCGGCGCCCACTACGTGCCGAACCTGCGCACCGTCGCGCTCAAGCCGTGGCCGCGCCGCGCCGCCGACGGGGCCGCCAAGGGCGTGTTCATCAATCACGAGGCGTCGCGCTTCTCCAACGATTGCTATGTCTGCGAAATCGCCCCCGGCCAGAAGCTCGCACCGGCGCATCACCTCTACGAGGAGATGCTGTTGATCTTAAGCGGCCGCGGCTCGACCACGGTGTGGAACAACGCCGGCGCCCGCATCACCTTCGAATGGCAGGCCGGCGCCATCTTCGCCATTCCGCTCAATTGCCGGTACCAGCATTTCAACGGCTCCGGCCAGGAGCCGGTGCGCTTCGTCGCGGTGACCAACGCGCCGTCGGTGATCAACCGCTACGACGATCTCGATTTCGTCTTCAACTGTCCGTACGATTTCAAGAACCGGTTTTCCGGCGAGCCGGATTATTTCTCGTCGAAGGCCGAGCAGGACGGCTTCCTGTCGCGCACCAATTTCGTGCCCGATGCGGTCAATCTGCCGCTGCTGGCCGCCAAGGAGCGCGGCGCCGGCGGCGGCCACATCCGCTTCAACATGGCGCGCGGCACCATCGCCAGCCATATTTCGCAATTCCCGATCGGCACCTACAAGAAGGCCCATGCCCACGGCCCGGGCGCGCATGTCGTTATCCTGTCCGGCGAGGGCTATTCGCTGATGTGGCCGGAAGGCGAGGAGCCGCAGCGCTTCGACTGGCAGGTCGGCACGCTGATCGTGCCGCCCAACATGTGGCTGCACCAGCATTTCAATGCCGGGCCGACGCCGGCGCGCTATCTCGCCTTCAAGCACTGGTCGCCGCGCAACGGTCAGGGCGTGCCGATCTCCTGGATCAGCCGCCGCCTCGGCGGCACCCAGATCGATTACGCCGACGAGCATCCCAAGGTGCGTACGTTGTTCGCCGACGCGCTGGCGCGCCACAGCCTCACCTCGCGCATGGACGACGTCTACGCCGCCGAAGTCGCGCCGCTGCCGCCGCGCGCGGCGTGAGCGCCGCAACGCGAGAATGAGATTCTGTTTCACCTCTCCCCGCACGCGGGGCGAGGTCGAGCGAAGCGAGGGTGAGGGGGCTTCCCAGCAATTCTGAGCGTCGCAATTCTGTGCCCGGCGGAAAGGCCCCTCACCCCGACCCTCTCCCCGCGCGCGGGCGAGGGAGATGGGCGCCGCCTGCGCTTCACCCGTCCGGCGCCGTCCCCCACGTCCGTCGCAATACCCGCAGCCAATTGCGAAAGCACAGCTTCTCGATCAGCGGCGCGCCGAAGCCGCGCTGGCGCATCGCCTGTATGAGGTTGGGCAGGCCGGCAGCGTCGCCAAGCGCGGCCGGGATCAGGGCGCCGTCGAAATCGGAGCCGAGACCGACGCCGTCCTCGCCGGCGTGTTCGAGCATGTGCTCGATGTGCTGCATGATCAGGTCGAGCGGGGTGTCCTTGTCGTGGCGGCCGTCCGGACGCAGGAAGCTCACCGCGAAGTTGACGCCGACGAGGCCGCCGGTTTTGCCGATCGCCGCCAATTGCTCGTCGGTCAGGTTGCGCGAATGCGGGCTGATGGCGTGGGCGTTGGAGTGGGTGGCGACCAGCGGCGCGTTGCTCAGCGCGGCGACGTCCCAGAAGCCGCGCTCGTTGAGGTGCGACAGGTCGATCAGAATCCGCAAGCGGTTGCAGGCGCCGATCAGCGCCTTGCCGAGGTCGGTGAGCCCGGGCCCGGTGTCGGGCGACGACGGGCAGCGGAACGGCACGCCGTGGCCGAACGCATTCGGCCGGCTCCACACCGGCCCGAGCGAGCGCAGCCCTGCCGCATGCAGGACGTCGAGCACTTCGAAATTCGCATCGATGGCTTCGGCGCCTTCGATGTGCAGCACCGCCGCCAGCACGTCTTCGGCGAGGCAGCGTTCGATGTCGTCGACGGTGCGGCAGACGCGAACGCGCCCATCCGAGGCGCGCTCGATGCGGTAGAGCAGCGCCGCCATGGCGAACACGGTCCGCTGCGCCTCCGTCATATCGACAATCGGCGGCGCCGGCGGGCTGGCGATGTCCGGCGACGGCGTCGCGTTCGTTGACGGCGCTGCCTTGGCGGCGGTCTCGCCGTTGCCGCTGTTTTTCGACCGCGGCGATGGCACGAAGATCGCAAACAAACCGCCGGCAAAGCCGCCGGCACGCGCCTTCGGCAGGTCCAGGTGGCCCTTGTCGCCGTCGAGGAACGCCGCGGCGGCATCCGCGCCGCCGTGCCGATGCAGCCGCAGCAGCGCGTCGTTGTGGCCGTCAAAGATCGGAATGCGCGGAGGTGAGGTCACTGATGGTAACGCGCCTTTTCTGCCCCGGAGATTAAATACAGATATTAAATACAGTCGCAGTCTGCCGCATTCCCCTTGGATCTAAGGCAGACTTCGTGTCGCCACCGCATCACGCCGCGTCTCGTTTGGCCGAACCTCGAGTCGGCGCCTTCACCGGCGGCAGCAGCAGGTCCGCCGCCACGTGGAAGCGCGCGCGCAGCCGCTGGACCATCGCCATGCTCAGCCCCTTCTTGCCGGCAAGCACCTCGCTGACGCGGCTTGGCGTGCCCAGGATCGGCACCATGTCGGCGCGCGTCAGCCCGTGCTGTTCCATGAGATGGCGGATCAGATCCGCCGGCCGCGGCGGTCGCCGCGGCCATTGGCTCTCCTCATAGGCGGCGATCAGGCGCGCCTGCGCGGCAAGCCGGGCGACATCGGCGGGGTCGTCCGATTCCCAGAGCCGCTCGACCAGCGCACGGGCGCGGGCCAACTCCGCCGCGCTATCGATCACGATCAGATTTGCGTCCATTACACGGTCTCCGCGTTGATAGTGTCGTATTCGGCATGGGCCCCGAAGAATCGGATCGCCAAGACACCGGCCTGATATTGAATGCGCACAACCAATCGGTAGTCGTTCCCCTTGATGTTGAAAACGACGCGGCTCGACTTGAGGATGCTCGCCTTTGGGTAGGACGCCTTGACTTCTTCTGCGTTGCGCCACTGCGCGCGGGCCACAATTTCGAGCCAAGATTGATATTGCGAGCGTGCCGCTTTGATTCCCTTATGGCCGGCGTGATCGGCAAGATAATGCTCGATCGATTCCGTGCCGATCACGATCACTGATGCAGCCTGACATAAAATTCCAAAAATTGGAAATAATGGCTGCCGGCAGAGGGGCTCGGCATGGCCGCCAGCTCGTCACCGTAAGCTTGACAAATGTCTCCGTTTCAGTTACGAAGCGCATCTCGCTCACGTCAAGGACGTCAGCCGGCGACCCCGGCCGATGGAGCGAGTGCGGTGCCCGCGGGCGGCGGCTCGTCACCTCCGCTCCCGGGCGGTTCGGGCATCATGCCTGCCGGCACTATGACCGGCATGCGAGGTGCATCGCTGCAACCGGGGCCGGCGCCGGCGGGGGTGACCCGCCGCTTATCGGCGCCGCGTTCCGGGAAGCCTGGCCCGAGCTGAGCCTAAGGGATGCGCGAGTCCCTCTGGCAAGAGCCGTGGTGGAACGCCGGAAGGCGTGCTGCTCCCGTCGGGGCAGCGCCGCAACGCAAGTTGCGGAGGATGATGCTCAGCGTCTTTCGGCGTTCCGCTTCCTTTTTTGTTTGTGGTTTGTAGCCCGGATTACGCTGCGCTCCATCCAGGCTACTTGCCGGGCACGATCGTGATGAAAGCCGGTGCCACCGCCGGCCAAGTCTGACGAGGATCGTGCTCGGCGGAAGCTCCAAATGCGTAATCAAAACTCGGGCGCGGCTGCGTCGCGAGAACGGAGTTGCTTGCTTCACCTCTCCCCGCGCGCGGGGAGAGGTCGAGTGAGCGAAGCGAGCGAGGGTGAGGGGGCCTATGCGCGATTCTGAGCGCCGCAACTCTGGGCCCGGCGGAGAGGCCCCCTCATCCAGACCTTCTCCCCGCATGCGGGGAGAAGGAGCGCGCCGAGGTGAACGTCGGCTACGCCGCCTCCGCTTGCGGCAGCGGCGGCTTGCCGGCGATGAGGTCGGCGCCTTTCTCGGCCATCATCAGCACGCAGGCATTGATATGGGCCGAGACCAGGTCGGGCATCGCCGAGGCGTCGCAGACGCGCAAGCCGTCGATGCCGTGCACCTTGAGGTTGGAATCCAGCACGCCGTCCTGGCCCATGGCGCAGGTGCCGGCGGGATGGTGCGCGGTGATGACGACCTTCTTCAGCCAGGCGTCGATCTCGTCGTCGGTCTTGACCTTGAGTCCCGGCCCAATCTCCTCGCCGCGATACCGATCGAGCGCCGTGTGGAAGGCCAGCTCGCGGGCGCGCTTGAAGTCCCTCGCGCAGCGTCGGCAGGTCGTTCGGCGCGGTGAAGAAGCGATAGACGATGCGCGGCGGCGCCAACGGGTCGGCGGAATGGAGCAGAAGCTCGCCGCGGCTGTCGGGATGCAAGAGCGTCGGGCGGATGCCGTAGCCGTCCAAAAAAGCCGGACGAACCAGCGGGAACCACAGATGCGGCGCATGCGAGGTGCCGCGGAACATGAACTCGATATCGGGCACCGCAAGCTCGGGCCGCGTCTTGATGAAGGCGTGCAGGCCGCCGGGCACCACCGTTCCGGGCCCGCTGCCGAACAGGTAGGCGCGGACCATGCTGACAGCCATGCGATCGAAGCGCATCTCGCGGTGGAAGGTGCCCGGTTGCTTGCGGGTGTACGTCATGTAGGCGCCGAGATGATCTTGCAGATTCTTGCCGACCGGCAGGTCGGCGACCACCTTGATGCCGAAGTCGCGCAGATGCTGCGCCGGCCCGATGCCGGACAGCATCAGGAGCTGCGGCGAGTTGAAGGTGCCGGCGGCCAGGACCACCTCGCGCGTTGCCGTCGCGCGCACGGCGGCGCCGTTCTGGACATAGTCGACGCCGGTGGCGCTCCGGCCGTCGAGCACGACGCGCGTGGCTTGGGCATTGGTCGCGACGGTGAGATTGCGGCGGCCGCGCGCGGGCTTGAGAAACGCATTGGCGGAGGACGAGCGCCGGCCGTCGCGGATGGTGTATTGGCCGCGGCCGAAGCCTTCCTGCTGCTTGCCGTTGTAATCGGCGGTCAGCGGATAGCCGCAGGCCTTGGCGGCGTCGAGCCAGGCTTGGTAAAGCTCGTCCTCGGTCTTGGCGAATTCGGTGCCGAGCGGGCCGGCGCCGCCGCGCCAGGTGTCGGCGCCGTTCTCGAAGGTCTCGCAGCGCCGGAAATACGGCAGCACGTCCGCATAGGACCAGCCGCGCGCGCCTTTTTGCGCCCAGCGGTCGTAGTCGCCGGGATTGCCGCGCGTATAGGCCATGACGTTGATCGACGACGAGCCGCCCAGCACCTTGCCGCGCATCGCCTCGATGCGGCGGTTGTTGAGGTTCGGCTCGGTGTCGGTCTGGTAGCCCCAGTCGAACATGCCGTGATCGTGCATGCGGCCCATGCCGAGCGGAATGTGAATGTAAGGATGCCAGTCGCGGCCGCCGGCTTCGAGCAGCAAGACGCGCGCGTCGCCGTCCTCGCTCAGCCGGTTGGCCAGCACGCAGCCGGCCGAGCCGGCGCCGACGATGACATAGTCGTATCCGTTGGCTGCCATTGTGGTTCCTCCCGAATTTTTATCCGCCCGCGGCGGTGCGGCTTAATCGCGTGCGTAGCCGATCAGCGGCTTCTTCTTGCGGCCGAGCAGGATCAGGATCGTCGCCAAAATGCCGAGCACGACCCAGGTCGGCAAATCGAATGCCTTCTGCAGGTATGGGTCCCAGGCCCACGCCATCTTCAGCTTCAGCCAGCCCTGCACCAGGTTGAGGCTGTTCTGGTCGACGATGGCCCAGGCATCGCTGAGCTTCATGGTGATCAGCTGCTGATTGGCGATGGTCTTGGTGCCGTCATAGACGAAGAACACGAAGGCGGTCGCCAGCAGGCACAGGCCGAGAAAGCGCAGCAGAAATCTGATCATGGCGATGTGCGGGTTGCCGGATGGCTCGATGCTGACGAAGGCATTACTATCCCGCGTGCGCTTGATCAATGCGGCGGGCCGCTTGCCGCTGCCTTGCACGGGTGGCCGGCTTCGCTAAGGTTCCATCCGCAGTCGCGAGTCAGGAGTTGCAATGGCTTCCAATAGCCGCGGCAAGAACGGCAGCCGCTCGAACCGGCCCACTTTCACCGATCAGGAAGCCCTGCTGTTTCACAGCCAAGGTCGTCCCGGCAAGCTCGAAGTGGTCGCCACCAAGCCGATGGCGACCCAGCGCGACCTGTCGCTGGCTTATTCGCCGGGCGTCGCCGTCCCGGTTCTGGCCATCGCCGAAGACGAGGCCCGCGCCTACGACTACACCACCAAGGGTAATTTCGTCGCGGTGATCACCAACGGCACGGCGATCCTCGGCCTCGGCAATCGCGGCGCGCTGGCGGCCAAGCCGGTGATGGAAGGCAAGGCGGTGCTGTTCAAGCGCTTCGCCGATATCGATTCCATCGATCTCGAAGTCTCAACCGAGGACCCCGACGAATTCATCAACTGCGTGAAAGTCCTCGGCAAGAGCTGGGGCGGCATCAACCTGGAGGACATCAAGGCGCCGGAGTGCTTCATCATCGAGCAGAAGCTGCGCGAACTGCTCGATATTCCGGTGTTCCACGACGACCAGCACGGCACCGCCATCATCGCCGCCGCCGGCCTGATCAACGCGCTGGAGCTCACCGGCCGCGAGATCGCCACGACGCGGCTGGTCTGCAACGGCGCCGGCGCCGCCGGCATCGCCTGCCTGGAGCTGTTGCGCGCCATCGGCTTCCGTCCGGACAATCTCGTTCTCTGCGACACCAAGGGCGTGATCTACGAGGGCCGCACCGAGGGCATGAACCAATGGAAGTCCGCCTTCGCCGTCAACACCAAGGCGCGCACGCTGGCGCAAGCGCTGGTCGGCGCCGACGTGTTCTTCGGCCTGTCGGTGAAGGGCGCGGTGACGCCCGACATGGTCGAGGCGATGGCCGACAAGCCGATCATCTTCGCCATGGCCAATCCCGACCCCGAGATCACCGTGGAGGAAGTCGCGGCGATGCGCTCAGACGCCATCATGGCGACTGGCCGTTCCGACTATCCCAACCAGATCAACAACGTGCTCGGCTTTCCCTATATTTTCCGCGGCGCGCTCGACGTCCGCGCCCGCGCCATCAACATGGAGATGAAGATCGCCGCCGCGCACGCGCTCGCCGCGCTGGCGCGCGAGGACGTGCCCGACGAGGTCGCGGTGGCCTATGGGGCGCGGCCGAAATACGGGCCCGACTACATCATTCCGGTGCCGTTCGATCCGCGGCTGATTTCCGATATTCCGCCGGCGGTGGCCAAGGCCGCCATGGAGTCCGGCGTCGCGCGCCAGCCGATCGCCGACATGGAGACCTATCGTCAGCAGTTGCGCAGCCGGCGCGATCCGATCGCCGGCGTGCTGACCGGCGTGTACGAGCGGCTGCGGCGGACGCCGCGGCGCGTCGTGTTCGCCGAGGGCGAAGAGGAGCAGGTGATCCGCGCCGCGGCGACGTTCGTGCACCAGGGCCTGGGCACGGCGTTTCTGGTCGGCCGCGAACCGCGCGTGCGCGAGACCGCGCAGGCGCTCGGCGTCGAGCTCGGCGGCGGCATCGAGATCATCAACGCCGCCCTGTCGAAGCGCAACGCCAACTACGCGGCCTACCTGTACGAGCGCCTGCAGCGCCGCGGTTACCTGCAGCGCGACTGCCAGCGCCTGATCAACCAGGACCGCAACCACTTTGCCGCCTGCCTGGTGGCGCTCGGCGATGCCGACGCGCTGGTCACCGGCGTCACCCGCAACTTCTCGGTCGCGCTCGAGGACGTGCGGCGCTGCATCGATCCCAAGCCCGGCCATCGCGTCATGGGCGTGTCGCTGGTGCTGGCGCGCGGCCGCACCGTGCTGGTGGCCGACACCGCGGTCGCCGAGACGCCCGGCGCCGCCGACCTCGCCGAGATCGCGGTCGAGGCGGCGCGGGTGTCGCGCTCGCTCGGCTATCAGCCGAGCGTCGCGTTCCTGTCGTTCTCGACGTTCGGCCATCCGCCCGGCGAGCGCTCGCAGCGCATCCAGGAGGCGGTGCGGCTGCTCGATCAGCGCCGCGTCGATTTCGAATATGACGGCGAAATGGCCGCCGACGTCGCATTGAACATGGAGCTGCGCGAAACCTATCCGTTCTGCCGGCTGTCCGGGCCGGCCAACGTGCTGATCATGCCGGCGCTGCACTCGGCCTCGATCACGACCAAAATGTTGATGGAGCTCGGCGGCGCCAATGTCATCGGCCCGATGCTGGTCGGGCTCGACCGCTCGGTGCAGATCGTGCCGCTGTCGGCGAACGACGCGCAGCTCGTCAACATGGCGGCGCTGGCCGCCTACAACGTCAACGGCTGACGCCGCTTTTGGAATCCGCATGCAGCAACGCAAGCTCGGACCGTCGGGCGTCGAGGTCTCGATGGTCGGTCTCGGCACCAACAATTTCGGCGGCCGCATCGATCTCGAAGCGTCCCGCCGCGTGGTCGACAAGGCGCTCGATCTCGGCATCACGCTGATCGATACCGCCGACGCCTACGGCAACAAGGGCGGCTCCGAGGAAGCTTTGGGAAAAATCCTCGGGCCGCGCCGCAAGGACATCGTGCTGGCGACCAAGTTCGGCCTGGCGATGGACGATGCCGGAACGCGCAAGGGCGCGTCGCGGCGCTATATCGCCGACGCGGTCGAAGCGAGCTTGCGGCGGCTGAAGACCGATTACATCGATCTCTATCAGTTGCACCGTCCCGATGCGCAGACGCCGATCGAGGAAACGCTGCGCGCGCTCGACGATCTGGTGAAGGCCGGCAAGGTCCGCCACGTCGGCTGCTCGAACCTTTCCGCCGCGCAGCTGGCGGAGGCGTTGGCGGTATCGCGCGCGCACGGGCTGGCGTCGTTCGTCACCTGCCAGGACGAGTATAATCTCCTGTCGCGCGACCTCGAGCAGGATCGGCTGCCGATCATACGCCAGCACGGCCTGGGGCTGTTGCCTTATTTTCCGCTGGCCAGCGGCTTGCTAAGCGGCAAATACCGGCGCGGCGCGCCGCTGCCGGCCGGTTCCCGGCTGGCCGGCGGCGACCGTCACGCCGATCGCATTCTCAGCGCGCGCAACTGGCGCGTCGTCGACGCGCTCACCGCCTTTGCGGCGCGCCGCGGCCGCACGCTGCTCGAACTGGCGATGAGTTTTTTGGCGAGCCGGGACTTCATCCCCAGCATCATCGCCGGCGCCACCACGCCGGAGCAGGTGGAACAAAACATCGCCGCCGCGGCAACGACGCTGTCGCCCGAAGAGCTCGCCGAGATCGACCGGATGACGCTTTAACCGTACGGCGCAAAAGCCGTGCGGAAGATTCATGAGCCCGAAACCTCTGTCGATTAGCGTAGCGGCGCGGTATTGCGGCCGCGCATTCGGACACTCATGTTCCATTCCATGCCGCCTGCGACGTTCGCCCTGGAAATCAAAGGCCTCGTCAAGTGCTTCGACCGTCCGGCGGTCGACGGTCTCGACCTCGATGTGCGCGACGGCGAGCTCTACGCGCTGCTCGGTCCGAATGGCGCCGGCAAGACCACGACCTTGCGCATGATCGCCGGCCTGCTGCGGCCCGATGCCGGCACCATCCGCGTCGCCGGCATCGACGCGCTGGCCGATCCGGCCGCGGCCAAGCGGGTGATGGCGTGGATCTCCGACGAGCCGATGATCTACGACAAGCTGACGCCGCGCGAGTATCTGGAATTCATCGCCGGCTTGTGGGGCATCGAGCCGGCGGTCGCCGAGGATCGCGCGCAGGAGCTGTTGTCGTGGCTCGAGCTGGCGCCCCATGGCGATGAGCGCTGCGAGGGTTTCTCCAAGGGCATGCGGCAGAAAGTGGCGCTGGCCGGCGCGCTGGTGCACGACCCGCGGGTGATTATTCTCGACGAGCCGCTCACCGGGCTCGATGCCGGTTCGGCGCGGCAGGTCAAAAGCGTGCTGCGCGAGCGCGTCCAGGCCGGCGGCGCCATCATCATGACCACGCATATCCTCGAAGTCGCCGAGCGCATGGCCGATCGCATCGGCGTCATCGCCCACGGCAAGCTGATCGCCGAGGGTACGCTCGAGGAGCTGCGGCTCAAGGTCGGCAAGAATGCACCGGCCAGCGCGCACGACGGCGCCAGCCTCGAAGATACTTTCCTGGCGCTGGTCGCCGAGCCGACCCGGGCGGCATGATCGTGCAGCCGGGATCCACGGTCTGGTTTGCCCGGCACGAGATGCGGCTCGCCTGGCGCGACTGGCTCGCCATGATGACCGCCGGCAAGCGCAAGCGGCTGCCTCGCGTCGTCGTCGCCTTCGCGGCGTTCGTGATCTTCATGCACTTCGTCGCCTATTGGGTGGTCGGCCGCTATGCCGACGCCGCACCCGACAAGGCGACGCTGATCACGATCAGCGCCAGCGTGCTGCTGTCGTGGTTGTTGATGGTGTCGCAAGCCATGGAATCGACCACGCGCGCGTTTTATTCGCGCTCCGATCTCGATCTTATTCTGGCTTCGCCGGCCGCGGTGGAAAAGCTGTTCGCCGTGCGCATCGCAACGGTGGCGCTGACCATGGCGATGATGGCGCTGCCGCTGGCGGCGCCGTTCATCAATGTGCTGATCGCGCTCGGCGGCTGGCGCTGGCTCGGCGCCTATGGGTTGATCCTCGCCATGGGCGCGGCGGCGACGGCGTTGGCGGTCGGCCTCACCGTGGCGCTGTTTCGCATCATCGGCGCGCGACGCACGCGCCTTGTTGCCCAGGTCGTCGCCGCCGTGATCGGCGCCGCCTTTGTGATCGGGCTGCAGGTCGCCGCGATCCTGTCCTATGGCACGCTGTCGCGGGTCTCGGTGCTGCAGTCGGCGACCGTGCTGGCGCTCGCGCCCGAGCCGGGCAGCATCTTGTGGTGGCCGGCACGCGCCGCGCTGGGCGACGGCATGGCGCTCTCCGGCGTGCTCGCCGCGAGCTTCAGTTTGCTCGCGATCGCCATCGCGCTGGTCGCGCCGCGCTTCGGCGAATATGCCGTCACCGCTGCGAGCGTCGGCCAGACAACCGTCGTCCAGGCGCGGCCCGCGGCGTTCCGCGCGGTGTCGCCGCGCGCCGCCTTGCGCCGCAAGGAATGGACGCTGCTGCGCCGCGATCCCTGGCTGGTGTCGCAGACGCTGATGCAGATGCTTTACCTCGTTCCGCCCGCGGTGCTGTTGTGGCGCAGCTTCGACGACGGCACTGGCGCCGCCTACCAGCTTTTGGTGCCGGTGCTGGTCATGGCGGCCGGGCAGCTTGCCGGCGGCCTCGCTTGGCTGGCGATCTCCGGCGAGGATGCGCCCGATCTCGTCGCCTCCGCGCCGGTACCGGCGCGCTTTGTCGTGCGGGCCAAGATCGAGGCGGTGCTCGGCGTCATCGCCATGATTTTTGCGCCGCTGGTCGCGCTGCTGGCGCTGGCTTCGCCGTGGCACGGCCTGGTCACCGGCGGCGGCATTATCATTGCCGCCGTGGCGGCAACCTCGATCCAGCTCTGGTTTCGCACCCAGGCCAAGCGCAGCCAATTCCGCCGCCGCCAGGTCTCGTCGCGGTTGGCGACCTTCGCCGAAGCCTTTTCGTCGATCGGTTGGGCCGCCACGGCGGCGGTCGCCGCGGCAAGCCTCTTGCTCGCCATCGCGCCGGCATTGATCGCGTCGCTGGTGGTCGGCGGCGCCTGGGTGATGAGCCCGCGCCCGCACAACGCGTGATTGCCGCACCGCCGGCGCGTTTAGTAGGTGCAGGTCTTTCGAAAGCCGGCATCCTTTTTCGCGATCATTGCCCGGCTCTCGACGCGGCGAAGCCTCCTGTGATTAAACTGACTGTCGATCCGGGCGATATGCGCCCGCGGAGCCGGGAATGCAGAACAAGCCGAATTGGGTCTGGCCGAACGGCAAGCGCATCGCCGTCGTCTTCAATGTCTGTCTGGAGGCGTGGTCGGACGGCAAGGCGCCCGGCATCAGCCCGATGGGCAATCCGCTGCCCGCCGGCGTGCTCGACACCATGGCGATCTCCTGGGCCGCCTACGGCGTCGAGGTCGGCATCCACCGGCTCATGGATGCCTTCGCGCGCCACGGCGCCAAGGCCAGCGTCATGACCAATGCCGTCATTGCCGAGCGCGCGCCGGCGACCGTCAAGGCGATCGCCGACAACGGCCACGAGGTGCTGTCGCATTCCTATGCGATGGACGTGATCCCGGCGCTGCTGTCCGACGACGAGGAGCGCAAGAACATCGCCCGCTGCACGGCATTGCTCGCCGCCGCCAGCGGCAAGCCGGTCCACGGCTGGCTGTCGCCGCGCGGCACCTCGAAGCCGTCGACGCCCAAGCTGCTCGCCGATGCCGGCTACCGCTGGTACGGCGACGTGTTCGACACCGACCTGCCGTACGTCGTCGATCATGGCAACAAGCGGATCGTGGCCATTCCGCTGTCCTACGACGTCAACGACATGCCCTCGATGAAATACGGCCATCCGCCGAAAATGATGCTCGATTCATTCAACGAGGTCATCGACATCGCCCGCGCCGGCGGCGACGAGCTTCGCATCATCGATGTCACCAGCCACGCCCATATCTTCGGCCATCATCGCGGCGCGTATTTCTATGAGAAGATCATCGGCCAGGCGACCGCGGCGCCCGATATCTGGGTCGGCACGCGCGCCGAGATTGCCGAACACGTTTTGCGCAGCGCGGCGGCCTGACACCTGAAATTCCTGCCGGGAGAAACGTTCCGTGATTGCTTTCGAAATGGCTGAGCCGACGTCGCTGCATGACGCGATGGCGTTGCTCGATCCGAATGAGCCGACGGTCCGCGCGGTCGCCGGCGGCACCGCGCTGATGCTGATGATGAAGGCCGGCGTGTTTCGGCCGAGTCTGCTGGTGTGTCTGCACAAGATCGAGCCCGAGCACGCGCGCATCGCGGTCGATGGCAACGGCGAAACCCGCATCGGCGCCATGGCGACATTGAGTCAACTGGAGCACGACCCGGCCATCGCCGCGCGATTGCCCGTCCTCAAGCGCGCGCTGCGCACGCTGTCGAATCCGCGCGTGCGCAACGTGGCGCGGGTCGGCGGCGCGCTGGCGCACGGCGATCCGCACATGGATCTGCCGCCGGTGCTCGCCGCGCTCGGCGCCCGCGTCTCGATCAGCGGCCCGAACGCCACTCGCGAATTGCCGCTCGAAGCGCTGTATGCCGGCTATTACGAGACCGTGCTGGACAAGAACGAGCTGATCACCGCGGTGACCGTGCCGGCGCTGAACGGCCGCAAAGCCGCCTACATGAAAGTCACCTCGCGCACCGCCGACGATTGGCCGGCGCTCGGCGTCGCCATGTCGTTCGCGCTCGCCGACGGCGTCATCCGCGATCCGATCGTGGTGGTCAGCGCCGCGACCGAGAAGCTCACCCGGCTGTCGGGCGCCGAGCAGGCGCTGCACGGCGCCGCGCCGGACGATGCGGCGCTGCTGCGCGCCGGCGAAGCCGCGGCCGCCGAGGCCGTGATTCTCGCCGACGCCCACGGCTCGGCCGCCTACAAGCGCGAGCTGTTGCGGGTCTATCTGCGGCGCGCGGTGCGCCACGCGTTGGACGGCAGCGCGCAATGAGCCGGGTCGGCCAGTCGATCCCGCGGCTTGAAGTCCGCGCCAAGGTGACCGGCCGCGCCGACTACACCCATCATCTGCGCCTGCCCGGCATGCTGCACGGCAAGGTGTTCCGCGCCACTGTGCCGCACGGCCGCATCCGCAGCCTCGACACCGCGGCGGCGCGCGCCGTGCCGGGCGTGCATCGGGTGATCACGGGAGCCGACATCCAGAAGCTCATTCCGCAGCCCTATTACGGCCCGGCGTTTCACGATCAGCCGATCCTAGCGATCGACAAGGTGTGCCATGTCGGCGAGCCGGTGGCGGTGGTCCTGGCCAGCGATCCGCATGTCGCCGACCAGGCCGTGCAGGCGATCAGCGCGGAGTACGACGAGCTGCCGGCGGTCTATGACGAAGTCGCCGCCATGGCGCCCGACATCGTCGTTCACGACATGCTCAAGCCGGCCGGCACGTTTGCCGATCTGAAACACCTCAAGGGCCGCTCCGGCACCAATGTGGCGCTCGACTATCACCTGCGGCGCGGCGACGTCGATGCCGCCATGGCGCGCGCCGATCGCGTTATCGCGCATACCTTCAAGACCCAGCAATGCCTGCATCTGCCGTTCGAGCCGTTCGTCTCGGTGGCCGAGCCCGGCGACGGCGTGCTGACGATCCATACGGCGAGCCAGACGCCGTCGTTCGTGCGCACGGAGATCGCGCGGCTGTTCGGCTGGCCGGAAAACCGCGTCCGGGTGAAGGTGCCGCATCTCGGCGGCGGCTTCGGCGCCAAGGTCTATGTCAAGCTCGAAGCGCTGGTGGCGGCGCTGGCGCTGATCGTGCGCCGGCCAGTCAAGATCGCGCTGACCATGGAAGAACAGTTCTACGTCATCACCAAGCATCCGACGACGTTCCGCATCAAGAGCGGCGTCGGCAACGACGGCCGCGTCACGGCGCGGGCCTGCGAGGTGTTCTGGAACGGCGGCGCCTACGCCGATATCGGCCCGCGCGTCACCCAGAAATCCGGCTTCACCGCGCCGGGACCCTACGATATCGACAACATCCGCATCGACTCCTATGCGCTCTACACCAACCGCACGCCGGCCGGCGCGCTGCGCGGCTTCGGCATTCCGCAACTGGTCTGGGCCTACGAGAGCCATACCGACCTGATCGCGCGCGAGCTCGGCATCGATCCGGTCGAATTTCGCCGCAAGAATATCCTGCGCGAAGGCCGCCCGCAGGCGAGCGGCACGGCGATGGCGGACGCCGCCATCGCCGAAGTGCTCGAGGCCATCGCCGCGCGCATGCGCTGGAACGCGCCGTTCGACCGCGGCGCCGGCACGATCCGGCGCGGCCGCGGCGTCGCCATCGGCTTCAAGGCCTCGATCTCGCCGACCACGTCGGTGGCGATCGTCAACGTCTCGGCCGACGGCAGCACCACGCTGTACAGCAGCACCGTCGACATGGGGCAGGGCTCCGACACGGCGTTCGCCCAGATCGTCGCGCAGGTGCTCGATATCGACGCCGAGGACGTGCGTATCGTGCACCCGGATACCGACGTCACGCCCTACGACATGGGTACGCTCGGCTCGCGCTCGTTGTTCCACATGGGCAATGCGGTGCGGCTCGCGGCCGAAGACGCACGCGGCAAGCTGCGCGCGCTGGCGGCCGCGGCCGGGTTGCCCGAAGGCACCAACTATCCACCGGCCGACGTGTTCAAGAAACGCTACGGCATGCAGGCCGGCAACGTGATCGGCACGGCGACTTTCGTGCCGACCTACAAATCGCCCGACGCGCAAACCGGCCTGTCAGACAATGTCACGCCGTTCTGGATGATCGGCGGCGCCGGCGTCGAGGTCGAGGTCGATACGGAGACCGGCGCGGTGCGCGTCACCCGGCTCATCAACGCCGCCGATTGCGGCAAGCCGATCAATCCCGGCGTGGCGCGCACCCAACTCTCCGGCGCCGCCATCATGCAGCTCGGCTTCACGCTGTCGGAGATCATGCTGCTCGACGGCGGGCAAGTGACCAACGCCTCGCTCGCCGATTACAAGATCCCCGGCATCCGCGACATTCCGCCGATGGAGAACGAACTGGTCGAGGCCGAGCAGCATTCCGGCCCGTTCGGCGCCAAGGGCCTCGGCGAGTCCGGCACCTTCGGCGTTTCGCCGGCGATCGCCAACGCGATCGACGACGCCGTCGGCGTCCGCATCACCGAACTGCCGATTACCGCCGAGGCGGTGCTGCGGGCGCTGCGGCAGCAACAAGGACGCCCGCTCGAGGACGAATGATGACCACACGCACCATCAACTTCACGCTCAACGGCCAGCCGGTTTCGACCGCCATCGAGCCGCATCGCAATCTGGTCGAGTTGCTGCAGCGCTTCGATCTGTTCGGCGCCCGCGAAAGCTGCGGCCAGGGGCTGTGCGGCTGCTGCACCGTGCTGGTCGACGACGTCGCGGTCTCCGGCTGCCTGTATTTCGGGGTCTGGGTCGACGGCAAGACCGTGGCGACCGTCGAGCATCTCGATGCCGACGGCGCGCTGTCGCCGGTGCAGCAGGCCTTCATCGACGCCGGCGCGTTCCAGTGCGGCTTCTGCACGCCGGGCTTCGTGCTGATGGCCCATCAATTGCTCAAGCAAAATCCAGACCCGAGCGACGACGACATCAAGCATTACCTCGCCGGCAATCTCTGCCGCTGCGCCGCCTATCCGGAAATCATCGAAGCGGTGAAGCTGGCGGCCAAGGCGGTGACGTAAAGCGCCACCAATGATTATTGACTTGTCATGCTCCGCGAAGGCGGAGCATCCAGTACCCAGCGCCCCAACGGTTTTCACTTAGTCTGACCATCCTGTGGTTACTGGATCATCCGCCGCCGCGGATGATGACATGGGAAGGAGTCAGCGCTAACGAACACGGTCATCACTCCGCCGCCAGCACCGGCAGGATGAGGCAGGAGGCGTGTGCGCCGTCGTGATGGATGGTGTCGGTCCCCATCAACGACGGATGATAGGGATGCGAGAACACCCCGTCGGTCGCCGGCGAATCGCCGTTGGCGAGCTCGAGCCGGATGCGGTGGCCGGCCTTGAACACGTAGGCGATCGGCAGCACCTCGATGTCGAACTGATAGATGTCGCCGGGCTCGAGCGGCTGCGGATTGGTGTGGGTGTAGAACGGCCGCTCCGGCGTCGAGCGGGCCGCGTCCTTTTCGCGATGCGAGGCTTTCAGCCAGCCCTTCGACACCGGCGTATAGGCCGGCTGCTCGGCGGCGGCGCGCGCCGCGGCAGCTTGCGGATGCTGGTCGGTCAGCTTGACGATGAACTGGGTGTCGATCGCGGTCGATGACGCGTACAGCTTCAGCACGATCGGCCCGGTCACGTCGAGATCGGCTGCAAGCGGCGCGCTCACGAAGGTGAGCATGCGCCGTACCGGATCGACGCGGCCGTCCGGGCCGATCACCGCCACGCCGTTGACCCATTCCCAGTCCGGATAGGTGTAGCTGGTCGCGGGCTCGCCGGCTGCCGGCGGCTCGGTCGACAGCCCGCCGTCGTTGAGCGAAGTCACGCTGCCGGACGGACCTTTGCGCAGATAATAGGCGACCGCCGCCGCCTGGCTTGGCGGCCATTGCTGCTGCGTGCGCCAGACATTGGCGCCGCGCACGAACAGCTTCACCGGCTCGGTCGCCATGAAGCCGTTGTTGGCGCCCTTGAGATGCAGGTCGTAGAACGGCAGCAGTTCCTTTTCGTGGAATTCGACCTGATCGAACATCCGGTGCGCCTCGAAGGTGTTGCGGGCGCCGGTGACCACGAGCTTCTTGGGCGCCTTGACCTCCTCGTAGCCGAGGATGTTGCCGCGCAGATGCAGGCCCATCTTGCCCCAATGCCCGATCGACAGCACCGGGCACTTGATCTGGTCGAGCCGCCAATAGGGCGAGCGCTGGCGCCAGAACGCATCGTCGAGCGCGTGCTCGATGATGGCGCCGACCAGATCGAATGTCATCGGCGGCCGGCCGTGCCGGCCGGCAAGACGGTGCTGGTTGTCGGCGCGCAGCGACGTGTACCAGACCGAGCGATACGAGCAGTAGATGCCGCCGTGATAGTTCGAGCCGCGGTACTGGTCGACCAGGCCGTCGTAAGGCGCGATGCAGGCGAGGCCGGGCGGGTTGTAGGTCGCCATCAGCCATTGCGCCATGGCGTAATAGGACTGGCCGATGCCGCCGACGCGGCCGCTGCACCATGGCTGCGTGACGATCCAGCCGATCAGCTCGACGTAGTCCTGCTGCTCGTTCAATCCCATGAACTCGAATTCGCCTTCGGAACGTCCGGCGCCGCGCACGTCGGCGTGCACATAGGCGTAGCCCTGGCTGACATACCATTCGATCGGGCCGGTCTCGCGCCACAGGAACAGCGGATAAGCCGGCACCTCGTCCATTTCGTATTGATAGGGCGAGGCCGCGAACAGCGCCGGAAAGCGCCCCGTGGCGTCGGGACGATAGACGCAGAGCGAAAGGCGCACGCCATCGCGCATCGTCACCGTGATGCCCTTCTCGACCGTCATGTTGTATTGCGCCACGCCACGCTCCTTCCGGTTGCCATCGCTGCGTCCGCGAATGCTTGCCGCCAATGCTTGCCGACCTGCGCCGGCTGCGGCATTGTTAGCCGATCAAAAACAAACGCCACAAGGAGGCCCGTCATGCGACGGTGGACGCCCGCTCTCGCGCTCGTTGTATTCCTGGCGCCGGCCCTGTCCGCCGCCGCGCAGGACTATCCGTCGCGGCCGATCCGGGCCATTGCGTCGCAGGGCCCCGGCGGCTTGAGCGATCTGTTCATGCGCGCGCTCGCCGATCAGATCGGCCCGGCGCTGGGCGCCTCGATCGTGGTCGAGGACCGGGTCGGCGCGGAAGGCACGATCGGCGCCAAGGCGTGTGCGGAAGCCGCGCCGGACGGCTACACGATCTGCATCCTGCCCGGCGAGACCGCCACCATCAATCCGATCATCCAACCGAACTCGGACTTCGACCCGGCCAAGAGCTTGGCGCCGATCACCAAGCCGTATTATCTGACGCAGGTGTTCGCGGTGACGACGTCGCTTGACGTCAAATCGTTCGCCGATCTGGCGGCGCTGGCGAAGGCCAAGCCCAAGACGCTCAACTACATGGCGCCTTCGCTGTCCAAAGTCGCCTTCATGGAAGAGTTCAACAAGAAGAACGGCACCGATATCGTGCGAGTGCCGTTCAAAGGCGGCGGCGACGCCGTCAACAGCATGCTCAACGGCTCGACGCAGATCGCGATCTTCGGCATCGGCAATCTGGTGCAGTTCATCCGCGACGGAAAAATCTCAGGTCTGGCGGTCGATGGCGATGCGCGCTCGCCGCTCGCGCCCGACATCCCGACCTTCAAGGAGACCGGCTACACCGACCACATTTCGGCGACGTTCTTCGGCATCTACGCCCCGGCCGGCACGCCGAAGCCGATCATCGACAAGCTCAACAAGGCGTTCGTCGCGGCCGGATCGAAACCGGAATTCCGGCAGCGCTTTCTCATCGACCGCGGCCTGGAGCCGGTGTTCGACACGCCCGAAGAGTTCGCCAGGGATCTGGTGGAAGCGCGCGCCGAAGGCCTCGCCGTGGTGAAGGCCTCCGGGCTCTACCCCGACGTGAAGTGACGGTCGCGGCGGGCGTTCAATCGCTGGGAGCAACGCCATGAAGCTGGCGCGTCGACGAATTCTGCATCTGGCAGCGGGCGCGGCCGCGCTTGCCATGCCGCGGCTGCTGCGCGCCCAAGCTTATCCGACACAAACCAATCCGACACAAACCTATCCGACGCGCCCGGTGCGGATCGTCATCGGTTTCCCGGCCGCGAGCGCGACCGATATTACCGCGCGGCTGATTGCCGACCCGCTGTCGGCGCGGCTCGGCCAGCAAGTCATCGTCGACGACCGGCCGGGCGCCGGCAGCAATATCGGCACCGAAGTGGTGGTCCGCGCGCCGCCCGACGGCTACACGCTGCTCGCGGTGACCGTCACCAACGCGGTCAACGAGACGCTCTACAAGGACCTGACTTTCGATTTCGTCCGCGACGTTGCGCCGGTCATCGGCACCTTCCGGTCGCCTCATGTCATGGTGGTCAATCCCGCGGTGCCGGCGCAGACGCTGGCCGCGTTCATCGCCTATGCCAAGGCCAATCCGGGCAAGGTCGACTACGCGTCACCCGGCTACGGCACCGCGCCCAACATGACCGCCGAGCTGTTCAAGATCATGGCCGGCGTCGACCTGGTCCATGTGCCGTATCGCGGCAGCTACTTGCCCGATCTGCTCGCCGGCCGCGTCCAGGTCCTGTTCGCACCGATCGTGATGCTGATCGATCACATCAAAGGTGGCAAGCTGCGCGCGCTAGCGGTGACCGGGGCCACGCGATCCGATGCGCTGCCCGACGTCCCCACGGTGGCGGAATCCGTGCCGGGCTATGAGGTCTATGTCTGGCACGGCATCGGCGCGCCCAAGGACACCCCGCCGGCTGTCATCGCCAGGCTCAACGGCGCGATCAACGCCGTCCTCGCCGATCCCAAGATGAAGGCCCGGTTCGCCGAACTCGGCGGCACCGCGCTCGGCGGCTCGCCCGCCGACTTTGCGCAGTTCATTGCCGCCGAAGTCGACAAGTGGGGCAAGGTCGTGCGGGCCGCCAACCTCAAGCCCGAGTGAGCCGGCCGTCACGCGACCTGGCGCGGCGCGCCGTCGCCGCCGCAGCGACCCGATCAACCGGGCCGGCAGTTCAGCGCCTCGATAAACCGCTGCTTGATGGCATGGCCGTCGCGCAGCGGCAGCACGCGCGGCACGTCCGCGTCGTCGATGCGGGCGCTGACCAGGATCGGGCCTTCGCCGCGGTGGAGCAGCTCACGGACATCCGCAGCGTCGGCGATCCGCGACACCGCACGCGCCTGCCGGAAACGGCAAGCCAGCGCCGTGGCGACGAGATCGACGCCGAAGGACGTCGCGCTCGCCTGCATGCCGGTTTCGCCGTAATGGGCGTTGTCGAGCACGACGACGGCGAGGTTGCGCGGCGCTTTGACGCCGATGCTGGCGAGGCTGCCCAGCCCCATGAGCATGTCGCCGTCGCCGGTCAGAACGGCGACGCGGCGGTCGGGACGCGCCAGCGCCAGGCCGAGCCCGATCATCGCGGTGCCGCCCATGGCGCCCCACAGATAGAAATTCAGCGGATGATCGCCGGCCGCGGCGGCGTCGTAGGTTGCCGAGCCGAGCCCGCTGACGACCAGAAGGTTGCCGCGATCGGCCAGGATCTGCCGCACGAAATCGCGCCGGTCGAGCATCATTTGGTCCATTGCTTGCGGCCGATCAGGCGTTGCGCCAGCAGGATGGCGACTGGCAGGTCGCCGTCATAGGCCATGTCGCAGCCGGCGCCGACGATGTCGTCGACGTCGTCGGCACTCTCGACCCGATAGGTGAGAAAGCCGGCCAGACGCAGCACGTCCTCGGTGATCGTGCCCATCGGCACTTGCCACGGATTGAATTCGCCGAATTCGCCGCGCATGGTCACCAGCACCACGCAGCCGAAGCCGCAATTGCGCAACAGCGAAAACATATTGATGCAGTTGCCGACGCCGCTCGATTGCATCAAGAGCGCTGCGCGCTGGCCGCCAAGCGCCGCGCCGGCGACGAGGCCGACGCCTTCCTCCTCGGTGGTGAGCACCACGTCGGCGATGCCCGGATCGGCCTGGCACAGCGCGATCAGCCGGCTGTGGCCGGCATCGGGCACATAGCCGACCTGGCGGATGCCGACGCGCTGGAATTGCGCGTAGATCGCGTCCGGCCAGGACGTGTCGATGGGTGTCGGCGTATGCAAGAGGATCTCGGCGGTCCTTCGGCAAGCGAGGCTTTGCAAATATCGCACCCCTGATTATGGTGCGCCATCCCCCATGCCGATTGCTCAATGGAGACGGCCTATGGCCACCAGACTTCGCCACATCGCCATCATCGTCCCCGACCCGGAGAAAGCCGCGACGTTCTTCGAACAGGCCTTCGGCATGACGCGCGCCGGCACCGCGCGGCGCGGCGTCTATATGTCGGACGGCGTCATGAACGTGGCGCTGCTCAAGACCGAAGGTGACGAAAAGCCCGGCCTGTACCATTTCGGCATGTGGGTCGACGATCTCGACGAGGCGGAGAAGAAAGTGACGCAGGCCGGCGGCACCTATCTGGCCGGCCGGCCGACCTCGCCGAATTCGTTCTATGAGGCGAAGTTCCGCGATCCCGACGGGGTGGTGTTCGATCTCACGCACCACGGCTGGGCCGGCGCCACCAAGGAAGTGACGGCCAAGGGGTAGCACCGAGCCAATCTTTATATGGCCAGCTATCCAGATCGCATCATCGTCATCGGCGCCGGCCCGGTCGGTCTGTGCCTGTCCTTGGCGCTGGCGCAGGCGGATCAAAAAGTCTGCCTGGTCGAGGCGCTCGGCGACGATAATTTTCTCGAGCAGGTGCCGCGTGCCGGTACCAACCATCCGGCCACGCTGGAAATGCTCCACCGGCTCGGGCTTTACCAAAAACTCGAGCCGCGCGGCATCATCGCGCCGGTGTTCCACTATTGGGACCGGCAGGACGGCAAGCTGATCGCCGCCTTCGATCACGGCCATCTGAAAGACGACACGCGCTTTCCCTACGTGCTGCAATGCGAGCGCATCAAGATCGTCGAGGAGGCGCTCGCCATGGCGAAGGCGCATCCCGGCATCGAGCTGCGGCTGGCGACGGAATTTGTTGGTTTCGCGCAGGACGCCGACGGCGTCACCGCACGGCTGCGCAATGCCGCCGGCGAGGCGGAGACGGTCGAAGGCCGCTATATCGTCAGCGGCGAAGGCGCGCGCAGCATCATCCGCAAGGACCTCGGCATCGCCTTCGAGGGCTTCACTTACGACGACCGCACGCTCAACGTCGAAGTCGCCTACGACTTCCGCCAGCACGGCTATGCCGAGCGCAATTACATTTCCGATCCGGCCGAATGGTCGAACCTGTTTCATTGGAAAGGCCCGCCCGACCGCTGGCGCGTGCACTTTCCCGTCGATCCGCGAGCCGACGAGACGGCGCTGACGCGGCCGGAGGCCTTGCAGGCCCGGCTGCAGGGTTTCCTGCCGACCGGCAAGCCGTTCGATATCGTCGGCAGCAATCTTTATGTGGTGCACCAGCGGGTGGCGCAAAAATTCCGCGCCGGCCGCGCGCTCCTCGCTGGCGATGCCGCGCATGTGAACAGCCCGATCGGCGCCATGGGCATGAACAGCGGCATCCACGACGCCGTCAATCTGGCGGACAAGCTGATCGCCATCGCGCGCCGCGAAGCCGACGACAGCGTGCTCGACCGCTACGCGCGGCAGCGCCGCCACGTCGCGGTGGCGCACACGCAGGCGCAGACCATGCGCAACAAGCGGCTCCTTGCCGAGCAGGACACCGCCGTGCGCCGGCGCAATCACGACGCGCTGCGCCGGACCGCCGAGAATCCGGAGCTGGCGCGGAAATTCTTGCTACGGACGGCGTTGTTTGAGAGCCTGCGCGAGGCTGATGCGATCGCCTGAGCGAACCGGAGGCCGCAATGCGTGCCGTGACGACGGCGTTGTTGATCACTTGGCTCGCGGCCGGCGCGGCCGCCGCGCAGCCGGCGCCGGCCGGTTGGCCCGATCGGCCGATCCATTTCATCGTGCCGTTTCCCGCCGGCAGCAGTTCCGACATCGTCGCCCGGGTCGTCGCGCAAGGCCTGAGCGAACGGCTCGGTCGGCAACTGGTGGTCGAGAACCGTCCCGGCGCCAGCGGTACTGTGGGCACCGCCGCGGTCGCCCATGCCGAGCCGGACGGTTACACGCTGGGTCTCGCCAATACGTCGACCCATACGCTCTCGCCCAGCCTGCTGGCGCATCCGCCTTACGACCCGATCAGGGATTTTGCGCCGATCTCGATGATCGGCGCCTCGCCGTTCGTGCTGGGGCTCTATCCCGGATTGGCGGCGCGCAATGTCGCCGAACTGATCGCGCTCGCCAAGGCCAAGCCGGGCACGCTGACGTTCGCCTCGGCGGGGCCGGCAACGCTCGCCAACCTGGCCGGCGTGTTGTTCGCCAGGATGGCGAATGTCGAGCTCACGCCGGTGTCGTACCGCGGCTCCGAGCAGGAGGTGCTCGACGTCATCGAAGGCCGCGTCGACATGCAGTTCGCCACCATTCCGCCGACACTGCAGCTGATCCGCGACGGCAAGGTGCGCGCCATCGCGGTGACCGGCGCGCAACGCAACCCGACGCTGCCGGACGTGCCGACGGTCGCCGAATCCGGGCTGTCCGGTTATGAGAGCGTGCTCTGGCAGGCCATCTATGCGCCGGCCGGAACGCCGGCGCCCATCGTGGCGCGGCTCAACAACGAGGTGAATGCGATCCTGCGCGACAGCGTGGCGATCGGCGCGCTGGCCAAGCTCGGCGTCGAGGCCGCGCCATCGACGCCGCAACAGCTGGCCGACCGCATCGCCGTCGATTTGAAAAAATGGCACGAGGTCATCGTCGGCGCCGGCATCCAGCCGCAATAGCGCCGGCCAACCCGCCGCTTGACGCCTCGGCGAGGCGGGAGGATGCTGACCCGCAATCGTCACCGATGCCCACCGCAGGGAGGTTTCCAATGGCCGCACGGCTTCGTCACATTGCGCTCTCAGTCCCCGATCCGGACAAAGCCGCAAAGTTCTTCGAGGAAGCCTTCGGCATGAAGATCGTCGGCAAAGCCGGCATCGGCTGCTACGTCTCGGACGGCACCGTCAACGTCGCGCTGTTGAAATACGACGGCGACGTGCCGGGCTTCCACAAGGGCTATCACGGCCTGGTGCATTTCGGCATGTGGGTCGACAATCTCGACGAAGCCGCCAAGCAGGCGACCGATGCCGGCGCCACATATTTCGCCGGCGCGCCGCAGGACAATCCGAACGCCTTCTACGAGGTGAAATACAAGAATCCCGACGGCATCATCTTCGATCTGACGCACAACGGCTGGCGAGGCGCCGTCAAAGAAGTGGTCCCGGCCGAAGCCGAGGCGGTCGCGGCCGAATAGCGCGCAAGCGCGTCATCGCCGCCACGGCAAGTCGGACGACCGCTCGACGAAGAACCAGGCGCCCTCGCCAAGCTCGGCCGGAAAAACCGCGGCGATGCCGTCTTCGAAGGCGTGCCATTCCAGTTCCGCGCCATCGATGGCGGCTTCGGCGGCGGCGAGCGAATCGACGCGCAGCGCATAACCGACAATGAACGGCAGCGTGGTGATCGCCACCTCCGGCAGCCTTTGCGTCGCCCGGTCGTGGCTGACCAGATAGACGCCGCCGCGGTCGAGGCGGATCAGGGCGCCGCCGGGCGTTGGGGTCGGCGCGCATCCGGTAAAACGCGCAAAACGCCGGGCGGCTTCCTCGACGTCGGCAACCGCGATGACAATGTCGATAAGCCCGGTGGCGCTGTTCGGGTGCGTCAGCCAGCGCCGCTGCCACACCGCGTGCTCGGTGTGATGGGTCAATAGCTGGATGCGACCCTCCGGCATGACGCCGGGTTCGACGCGGGCGATGGTGAAGGCGGCAGCGGCCGGCCCGGTTTCGGTCTCGACCGGGCGTTCCATGCGGACCAGATCGCGGACGCGGAAGCCGTTCGCCGCCAGCCGCTCGCGGGCCTTGCCGGCGTCGGCGACCGCGAACGCCGCCAAATGCAGTCCGGCATGGCGATCGAGCGCCGCATCGAACTCGCGGCCGAGCGGCGTATCGGCGGTCTTGAACAGCACTTCGACATAGCCACGGGCAAACATGGCGGTGACATTGCCGGTTCCGGTCAGACGCGTGCCGCCGGCGGGATCGGAATGAACCTGGATCGAGACCGGCGTCGGCGCGAAGCCGCAAGCGGCGAGCGCACGACTGGCGGCCGGCGCATCGCGCACGAAATGGGCGAGGTGATCGAGAAAAATCTCGCCGCCGGCGGGCAGCTGGCGGTCGGCGTCGCCGCCGCCGCAGCGCTCGGACACGTCGTCACTCGGTATGGGCAATGCCGGCGGCCTCGACGACTTTGCTCCATCGATCGACGTCAGATTCCAGGAAGCGTTGCAACTCGTCGATCGAGCCGGTGCCGATCGGATTCATGCCGAGACTGGCCAGGCGGACCCGCACGTCGTTCATGGCGATAACCGTGTTGAACTCGACATTGAGCTTGGTGAGAATGTCCTTCGGCGTCTGCGATGGCGCCACCACGCCCTGCCACGCGGCGGCGTCGAAGCCCGGCACGCCGGCCTCGGCGAGCGGCGGAATATCGGGCAATGCCGCGAAGCGCTGCTTGGTGGTCACCGCCAGCGCGCGCAGCTTGCCGGCGGTGATCAGCGGCAGCGCCGGGCCGAGATCGCTGAACATGAACTGGATGTAGCCGCCGATCAGATCGGTGAGCGCCGGCACCGTGCCATGGTAGGGCACGTGCGTGGCCTTGATGCCGGCCATGCTGGCGAACAGCGCGCCGGACAAGTGATGGAAGGCGCCGATGCCGCCCGAGCCGTAGCTCAGCGGCCGTTCCTTGGCGAGCTTGATGAGATCGTCGACGCTGTAGACCGGCAATGCCGGATTGACGACCAGCACGAACGGCACCCTGGCAACGAGCGCGACCAGCGCCAGATCCTTGACCGGATCGTACGGCAGTTTTTTGTAGAGCGTCACATCGATGGCGAGCGACGACACCGCCATCATGATGGTGTAGCCGTCGGCCGGCGATTTGGCGACGAAGTTGGTCGCGATCACCGTGCCCGCCCCAGGGCGGTTTTCGATGACAAAAGGCTTGCTCAGGCGCTGCTCGAGCTTTTCGCCAAGGAGGCGGGCCAGGACATCGGTGCCGCCGCCCGGCGCGAACGGCACGATGAAGGCGACCTGACGGCTGGGGTAGTCTTCGGCGTCTTCCGCGCGGGCCATATTTGCCGCCAGCGCGGGCAGCGCGATCGCCAGCATGGTGCGACGCGACAACAGAGCCATCGGCCTTTATCCTCCCGCATCCGGCTTATCGGGATTATGCGGCACCTGCGAAATTTTTGGCCAAATTTTTGGCCTCGGCCTGCCAGCGGCAAGTCGCCGCGGCGACATTAACCCTGTTGCCTATCACTCCGTTCCGGCGATGCCGACCTGACGCACCAGGTCGCCCCAATGCACCGTTTCAGATTTGACCAAACGCCGCAGCTCCTCGACCGACGCGGTATCGACCGGAATGAGGCCCATCGAAATCATCTGCTGCCAAATCTCGGGCGACTTGACGACGGCCTTGAACTCGTCGTGCAGCCTGTCGACGATTGCGGGCGGGGTGCCGCTGCGCGCGACGATGAGATGCCAGGACACTGCCTCGAATCCGGGCAGCGCATCGGCGATCGGCGGCACGTCGGGCAGCACGCCGACACGGGATTTCGACGAGACGCCCAGCGCGCGGATTTTGCCGCTGTCGATCAGCGGCGGCGTGATCGCGGTGTCGGCGAAAAACAATTGGATGTTGCCGGCCATGACGTCGTTGAGCGCCGGCGGGCCGCCCTTGTAGGGCACGTGGACCATGTCGATCCCGGCCATGCTCTTGAGGATCTCGCCGGCAAGGTGCGGCACCGCGCCGACCCCGGTCGAGCCGAACGAAAGCTTGCCGGGATTGGCCCTGGCATAGGCGATCAGCTCCGGAACGGTCCGGAACGGCTCCGCCGGATTGGTGACCAGGACGAACGGAACCTGGCAGTACAGCGCGATCGGCACAAAGTCCGCCGCCGGATCGTAGGACAGCTGCTTGTACAGCGTCGCATTGGTGGTCAGCGTGCCGCTCGGCGCGTCGAGCAGCGTGTAGCCGTCCGGCGTGCCGTGGGCGACATCATTGGCCGCCAGCACCGTGCCGGCGCCGGTGCGGTTCTCGACCACCACCGATTTGCCAAGCCGGGCCGCCAATCTGGGCGCCATCGAGCGGGCAATGATGTCCATCGCGCCGCCGGCGCCGAGCGGGACCAGGATGGTGACCGGACGCGTCGGATAGTCATCCGCCGCGGCCGGCCGGCCGAGCGCGCTCCAGGCCAGCGCCAGGACAAAGGCAAAACCAAGCGCGACGGCCGCAGCCGCAATGGCGGGACGCCGGGTTCCGGATTGTGCCGCCGGCGGCTGGCATACGGCCTTGACCATGGTCGCTCCTTACTCACGCGGCCGCGGACCGGCCGTCTTCGATCCTGATCTTGACCGCAAAAAAGCGCCGGCGGGAATATCGTCTTACGTCGAGGCCGGCGGCGTTTTGCCCGTTAATCTTGCTTTTCTTGACAGCGTCCGAGGCGCCCGCCATAACGGCGCCGGTCCGATGGCTGTTCGGCGCATCATAGGCTGGCGCCACGGCCGCTGACCATCAGCAGAAACGACTGGAAGTAGCCGGTCCGGACGCTATCCCCCATCCGAGCCTCCCCCGTTTTGCGGGAAAGCGTAGAGTGGGGAGTTGAATACGAGGAAAAAGATGTTCGCGGTCTTCAAAACCGGCGGCAAGCAGTACCGGGTTGCCGCCGAGGATGTGCTCAAGGTCGACAAGGTCAAGGGCGAGCCCGGCGAGATCGTCGAATTCGGCGAGGTGCTGGTCGTGGGCGGCGACAGCGTGACGCTTGGCGCTCCCATGGTTGCCGGCGCGACGGTTGCGGCCGAGGTGCTCGACCAGGCGCGCGGCCGGAAAGTCATCGCCTTCAAGAAGCGCCGGCGCAAGAACTCGCGCCGCAAGCGCGGCCATCGTCAGGAATTCACCCTCCTTCGCATCACCGAAATCCTGACCGAGGGTAAGAAGCCGAGCAAGGAAGCTCCGCCGCGGCCGAAACGGGCCTCGAAAGCCGACGCCGAGACGGCGGCGGAGGGGTCCGAGGTGGCCGCAGCGGGATCGGAAGGCGCCACGGCAAGGCGCAAGGCACCGGCCAAGGCAAAAGCCAAGTCGAAAGCCAAGGCAAAAGTCAGGTCGAAAGCGAAGAAACCGGCGGCTGCGGCCAAAAAGAAGTGATGCAGGGCGGTGATGGTTTTGTCACCATTCCCATATAGCCAATAGTCAAGAAAGGTTCGGAGGCCAGCGATGGCTCACAAAAAAGCAGGCGGATCCTCGCGCAACGGCCGCGATTCGGGCGGTCAGCGGCTTGGACTCAAGATTTTCGGCGGCGAGGACGTGATCGCCGGCAACATTATCGCGCGCCAGCGCGGCACCAAATGGCACGCCGGGCGCAATGTCGGCCTCGGCCGGGACCACACCTTGTTTGCGTTGATCGACGGCAAACTCGAGTTCCGTACCAAGGCCAAAGGCCGCGTCTTCGTATCGGTGCTGCCGATGACCGAGGCCGCGGTCCAGTAACACGGTGGATCAATAGGAAGGTCCGCCGGCATCCAGTCGAACCGGCGGGCCCAATGGGCTCCGAATCAGGGGAGACCGGGATGCCGGCTCCCCCTTTCGATTTTCGCAGGAGCCAGCCCATGACTTTGCCGGAAGAGACCCTCGCGCAGCAGGTTTTCGCACCGGCGCGGCGAAGCCACGCGGTTCTTCGGACCGAGCGGCTCGTGCTGCGGGCGCCGCGCCGCGGCGACGTCAAGGCCATTGCGGCGCTCGTCAACGACCGCCGCATCGCCGAGAATACTGCGCGTATTCCGCATCCCTACGGCGTCGATGACGCCGAGCAATTCGTCGCGACGGTGAACCGGCGCGGCGGCGAGGTCTGCTTTGTGATCTTGTTCGACGGGGCGCTTATCGGCAGCTGCGGCGTCGATCGGCGCGAAGACGGCGCCGAACTCGGCTATTGGCTCGGCGTGCCGTACTGGGGCCGCGGCTTCGCCACCGAGGCAGCCCGCGCCGCGATCGACCACGCCTTCGGCGAACTCGCATGCGAGACGCTGCAGTCCGGCGCGCGCGTCAGCAATCCGGCGTCGCGGCGGGTGCTGGAGAAGTGCGGCTTCCAATGGACCGGGGTGCAGCTCACCCGCATCCGCGCCATCAACTCTGCCGCCCCGACCGACCGCTTCCGCCTCGATCGCGGGCTATGGGCGTCGCTCAAGTCCTGGGGTGCCGCGAAGCCCGTGGCCTGAGGGGACCAGTTGGCGTGTGCAGTTGACGGATGTATAGGCAAATGCCTATACATCCGGAATGGACCATCGCGCCGCAGTTTTTGACTGGGACGACGGTAACCGGAAGAAGTGCCAGAAGCATGGAATATCGATTGGGGAGATCGAGACGTTCTTTGCCAGAGTGCCGATGGTCGCGCCTGACGACAAGCATTCGGAGTCCGAGAAAAGGTTCATCGCGATCGGCCGCAGCTCTCAAGGTCGACCGATGTTCGTGGCCTTCACATTGCGGGACCGTCACGGCGAACGTCTCATTCGCCCAATCAGCGCGCGCTATATGCATCTCAAGGAGATAGAATGGTATGAAAAGAAAGGTTCCGAGGTTCGAGACTGATGAGGAGGCCGAAGCATTTTTGGAGCAGGATCTCTCCAATCTTGATTTCTCTCAGTTCAAGCCAATGCGCTTTGAGTTCAAGCCAAAGCAGAAATCGCTCAATCTGAGGATTTCCGAGGAATTGCTCGACGCCGTCCGAAAGAACGCCAAGCGCGAGGGTATTCCCTACCAGCGCTATATCCGTCAGGCGCTGGAGCGCGCGGTTACGGAGCGCAAGCGCTGAGACCGTCGCCCTGGGAGAAACCTCCTTGCTACTGCGCGGCGTTCTGCGGCGCGGCGAAAAACGGCGCCAGCTTGGCGACCAGCGCCGGTCCGAACGAGGCCTGCGGATTGGACGGCGGCAGCCGGTCCATCAGCTCCCAGCCCTGGATGAGGATGCGGGCGTGATCGAAAGCGTTCTGGAGATCGGTGCCCGGCTGCAAGCTCTGGCGGAAGAACGCGTCGCCGAAATAGGTCCAGTCGCGTTCCGGAGCGCAGCCGAACGAGGTGCTTTTGGCGTCCGCCGCGGTTATGACGATGGTATTGTCGTTTTGCAGCGGCGCCAGGAAGATTCCGGAAAAACAGGCTGAAACGATCACGACGCGATTTTGGATGCCTTCGCTGTCGAGCGTGGAAGCGACCTGTTGGGGCGTCAGTTCGGTCGGCGGATGGCCTGGAAGCTGCAGTCCGAAACCGGTCTGATCGCCATGGGAGGTCATGACCAGGACCAGAACGTCCGCAGCCTTATCCATGGCGCCGCCGACGGCGTGGATTGCGGCGCTGAAGTTCTCCGGGTTCGCCAGGGGGACGCTGGCGACGGTGTCGTGCGAATTGATCAGGCGGATGGTCCTGTCCCTGATCGGCAGCATGGCCGCGACCGACGCCAGCGCGCCATCGAGTTCCTTGATGAAGACGTCCTGATCCACGCCGGCAAGGCCGATGGCGAAAACATTGGTGGCGTCCTGCCGCGGCGCGAGAGCGGCGATTTCGGCCTTGAGCAGCGCCGGCTGGCCGTCCTCGATCCGTGCGACCTCGTCGTGCCCATAGCGGGCGTACAGGAACTCCCACCAATTGGCATTGCGGATATCGAAGTCGCGGCCGATAAATACCGGCGCGTGCGGCACCAGCGCGTTGGCGGCGAACAGCGCCGCCCACAGCGCGGCGGCTCTGCCGAGCAGGAGCAACCGCGATTGCGTTTGGAGGCTGCGCAGCACGCAAACCATGGCGCCGACCCACCAGCCGATCTCGACGCAAAAGATCGCCGCGGCCGTTGCGGCGCGGCTCCAGAATTCGTTGACCGCGGCCGCGGACGCGACCAGCGGAGCGCCGGACTCGATCGCGGTGGCGGCGAGGTTGGCGATGATCGAGAGAATGGCCATGGCGGCAAGCGCGGTGGCGCGGCCGGCCGGAGCCACGAAGAACGCCGCAATGGCGAGCTCGAGCGCGAGCCATGTGACCACCGCGTTGAGACCGTAAGGATTGAAATGCCATCCCGGCCCAACGGCGAGATACTCAAGCGCGACACGGACCAGCGCCAGGACGGCGGCCCAGCCCAAAAGGCTCGGCAAGCCGACCAACCGAGGATCCGGCGTCGTCCGCCACACCGCTGCGCGCGTCGCGAGCTTGAAAACCGACCCCACGCTTCACATTCTCCGCCCGGAATCGTTGGAGCCCGAGTGCCGCAATGCTGAATTTCGACACTATATCAGTTGCCTGTCGCCGGCCACCGGAGCGATTGACCGCGGGCCGACTTGCACGGAATGCACCATGAAATTTCTCGACGAGGCCAAGGTCTATATCCGCTCCGGCGACGGCGGTAACGGCTGCGTGTCGTTCCGGCGCGAAAAATTCATCGAGTTCGGCGGGCCGAATGGCGGCGATGGCGGCGGCGGCGGCGACGTGATCGCGCAGGCCGTCGACGGCCTCAACACGCTGATCGATTACCGCTACCAGCAGCATTTCACCGCCAAGAACGGCCGCGGCGGCATGGGTCAGGACCGTCACGGCGCCAACGGCGCCGATGCCGTGCTCAAAGTGCCGGCCGGCACGCAAATCTACGACGAGGACGGCGAGACGCTTATCGCCGACCTTACCGAAGCCGGCCAGCGCGCCGTGCTGGCGCGCGGCGGCAACGGCGGGTTCGGCAACGCGCATTTCAAGACCTCGACCAACCGCGCGCCGCGACATGCCAATCCCGGCCAGCTCGGTACCGAGCTGACCATCCGGCTGCGGCTGAAGCTCATCGCCGACGCCGGCATTGTCGGGCTGCCCAACGCCGGCAAATCGACCTTCCTCGCCGCCGTCAGCGCCGCCAAGCCGAAGATCGCCGACTATCCGTTCACCACGCTGCATCCGCAGCTCGGGGTCGTCCGTGTCGACGGCCGCGAGTTCGTGCTGGCCGATATCCCCGGCTTGATCGAGGGCGCGCACGAAGGCGTCGGCCTGGGCGATCGCTTCCTGGGCCACGTCGAGCGCTGCCGCGTGCTGCTGCATCTCATCGACGGCACCGGCGAAGATGCCGGCGAAGCTTACCGGACGGTGCGCGCCGAACTGGTGGCTTACGGCCACGCCCTGGCCGACAAGCCGGAGATCGTCGCGCTGAACAAGGCGGATGCGATGACCGCCGAAGCTATCAGGCAACAAGTCGGGCGGCTCAAGCGCGCCGCCAGAAAAACGCCGATGGTGGTATCCGCCGTGAGTGGGGCGGGAGTGGCCGACGTGCTGCGGGCCTTGTTCCAGGTGATCGAACAGACCCGCCGCGGTGCCGCCGAGACGACCACCGCGGACGCGGCATGGCAGTCCTAGTTGGCCGGTGCCGCGCCGATTGTGAAAAACTTCGTCGATCCGTCGCGCGCGATGCGCGGCAACAGATCGACCTCCCACGCCAGATATTCGCTCATGGCCGCTTTGGTGTCGCCGGTTCGCTCGTAAGGCTTGCGCCACTGATCGACGGCCTCATCGGCCATGTGGTGTGGTCCGGCTGCGAGCGGATAACCGGCGGCCTGCCAGGCGGCGTTGCCGCCGGCGAGGGCGCGCACCGGAGCGTCGACCAGCGCCGCGGCTTCAGCCGCCGCCAGGCGCGCCAGCATGCCGTCCTCGGAGGTGAGCACCAGCATGCCGCGGAGCGGAATTTTCGGCAGCGCCCGATCAAGCCGCGTGCGTACCGCAAACCACGCCCCCGGTATGTGCCCGGCGAGATAGTCGCGGCTGAACGAAAGATCGACGACGGTCGCTGCATCGCGCGACAGCAATTCGCCGAGCGCGGCACAGTCGGTCACCACGCCGAGCGGCGCCCCGCTGTCGAGCATCGGCGGCGTCGGGCACCGTGTCTCCGTCCCGGCTTCGACCAGCAAAGACACGTCGTTCCAGCCCATTTGCCGGAGCCACGACGCCGTCATCGCGCCGCGCACTGCGGCGTCGTCGACCAGCACGATGCGCGCGCCCAGCGTGCCGACATACTGATCGGTCGCCTGCACCAGCTGGCCGCCGGGCGCGGAGACCGCGCCGGCGACATGGCCGGCGGCGTATTCCGCGGGATCGCGCACGTCGAACAGATAAACGGTTCGCCCGGCGTCTTGCCGCCAGGCCTCGAGCGTCGGGCGGTCGATGCGCGCGACGCCGCAGCTTTGCGCCACGCGCTCCGCCGCATGACGCGCCCAATCCAGCGTTTTTGCTGAAACAGCGGGCGCGCGGCTAGTCTTGCCGCTGTCGCAGCTGAAGCCGGCGAGGCTATAGCCCATGGTGCCGTTGCGCAGCGCCACCACCTTGTTCGGCAGGCCGGCATTGATCAGCGATTGGGCGCCGATGATGCTGCGGGTGCGGCCGGCGCAGTTCACCACCACCACGGTGTCGGGCGACGGCGCGATCTCGCGCGCCCGCAGAACGAGCTCGGCGCCAGGCACGTTCACCGCGGTCGGGATCGAGACCCTGGCATATTCATCGAACGGCCGGCTGTCGAGCACCACGATGTCGGCGCGCTCGCGAATGAGCCGCTCAAGCTCGGCGGCCGCGATGTTCGGCGTGCCGTTCGCATGCTCGACGAATTCACCGAACGCCTTGCTCGGAACATTGACGCCGGAGAACAGCTCGAAGCCGGCGGCGGCCCAGGCGTCGACGCCGCCGTCGAGGACGCAAACATTGGTATAGGCGTTTCGCGCCAGGATGGCGGCGGCGCGTTCGGCGAGACCATCGGCGTCGTCGCAGAGCACGATTCGGGTCGCCCGCCGCGGCACCGCTGCGGCGAATTTCAGCTCGAACCGGCTCAAGGGGACCGAGCGTGCCAGCAGCAGGTGGCGGCGCGAGAAGATCAGCTCCTCGCGAACGTCGACGAGCGCGATTTCGTCGCCGTCGCCCAGCATCCTGCGCAGATCGGCGGCGTGGACGACGGCCGTCACGTCGCCTGCTGCGGCGTCATGCGATGCACCTCGCCGGACTTCAGGTCGAAGCGCACGCGCTGGATGCGGTCGAGATTGGTCCCCGTCACGCGGATGAAGCGGGAATGATCGGGATAGTCGATCGAATGAATTCTGCCGTCCTCATAGGTGCCGGCGTGACCGGGCATCAGGCGGTATTTCTTCGCCGGTTTGAGCTTGGCATGCTTGGGATCGCCACCGTCGTCCTCGCGCTCCCATTCGATCATGTCGGTGTAATGGGTCGCCTGTCCGTAGATCGCCCATGACTCGCCGTGATCGTGCGGCGGCGAGACCCGCGCCTTGTCATTGATATGGGCGAGGATCTGGAAGCCGAGCTCGGGGTCCTCGTAGAGCACATGCAGCCCCTGCGGCGTCGCCTCGCCGGCATGCTGGCGGATGAACTGCGGATTGTGCAGGAGCCGCTCGAGGTGCGTCCGCACCTGCTCGCGGCCTTGCGGTCCGGGATCACGGGACAGGATGGAACGGCAATCCGCGATGAACTGATCGAGCCCGTAGGCCGTTGCGGTCTCCATGGCGGTCACTCCTTGGCTGGTTTGGCCATAGTTTCGCGCATCGGCGCGGCCGGCGCCAGCGGCACCTTGCCCTTTGGATATGGTGCGGCCAGTCGCTACATTGTTGCCATGTTCGGTCTGCCGCGGATCAATGATCGGCCGCGCAACGTGCGGCTGGATACGCTCGTGCGCCTGCGCTGGCTCGCCGTTTTGGGCCAGCTCGGCGCCGTGCTGGCGGTGCATTTCGGCCTTGAATTCGAAGTCCCGATCTGGGCCTGCCTCGCCGTCATCGCGCTGTCGGCGCTGCTCAACGTGGCACTGCGGATCGGCTTTCGCGAGACGCAATGGCTTGAGCCGGACCGCGCCGCCTGGCTGTTGGGCTTCGACATCGCCGAACTGGCGGCGCTGCTTTACCTCACCGGCGGCTTGGAGAATCCGTTTGCGTTCCTACTGCTCGGCCCGGTGCTGATCTCGGCGACGGCGCTGCCGCCGCGGATGACGCTCTTGATCGGCACGTTCGCCATGTTCTGCGCCACCGTGCTGGTGTTCTTTCATTACGACCTGCCGTGGGACAGCGAGGACCCGCTGCAGCTGCCGGAAATCTACATGGTCGGCGTCTGGCTCTCGATCCTGCTGGCGATCGGCTATATCGGCGTCTATACGTGGCAGATCGCCGAGGAAGCGCGCCAGCTGTCCGACGCGCTGGCGGCGACCGAACTGGTCCTGGCCCGCGAGCAGCATCTGTCGCAGCTCGACGGGCTTGCGGCCGCCGCCGCGCATGAGCTCGGCACGCCGCTCTCCACCATTACGCTCGTGGTGCGTGAAATCGAACGCGCGCTCGAGCCGAATTCGCCGCATGCCGAGGACGTGAAATTGCTGCGCGAGCAGGCGCAGCGCTGCCGCGAGATTCTCTCCAAGATCACCGAGCTGCCGGCCGATGAACCGTTCGACCGCCTGCCGCTGTCCGCCCTGATCGAGGAGGCCGTGGCGCCGCACCGCAATTTCGGCATCTCGATCGGGGTGACGTTGCCGCCCAACCGCGCCACGGAACCGGTGGGTGCGCGCAACCCGGCCATCCGCTACGGGCTCGGCAACCTGATCGAGAATGCCGTCGATTTTGCCCGCCGGCGGGTCGAGATCTTTGCCGAATGGACCGCGGACGAGGTCAGCATCACCATCAGCGATGACGGCCCGGGCTTTGCGCCCGAGGTCGTCGACCGCATCGGCGCGCCTTATGTCACCCACCGGCGGCCGGATTCGCGCGGGCCGGAGGGTGACGAGCATGAGGTATTCGGGCTGGGTCTGGGCTTTTTCATCGCCAAAACGCTTTTGGAACGCTCCGGCGGCAAGCTCTCGCTCACCAACCAGGCTCCGCCGTTGCACGGCGCCACCGTGAAGATAACCTGGAGCCGGGCCGATTTTGAACGACCGCTCGCCGCGCCCCCTCTTGAGCCGGCCGTGCCGGCTTCATAACTTGGCAATGAGACATCGGCATGCTGTTTGCGCTTGTTGTTCGGGGTGGCGCTCGGTTTGATGGAGTGGAATTGCCATGACCAATGCTGCCATGACCAATGCGGCCGCCGGGCCCGTCCCAGGCGAGCGTTCGCTCTTGATCGTCGAAGACGACAAGTCCTTTCTGCAGCGCCTGGCGCGCGCCATGGAGGGCCGCGGCTTTGCGGTGACGACCGCCGAATTGGTGGCCGACGGCCTGCTGCAGGTCGAACGCGCCGCTCCGGCTTTTGCGGTGGTCGACATGCGGCTCGGCGACGGCAACGGCCTCGACGTGATTTCCGCCATGAAGAAGCGCCGGCCGGAAGCGCGGGCCATCATCCTCACCGGCTACGGCAACATCGCCACCGCGGTGAACGCGGTGAAGCTCGGCGCCGTCGATTATCTGGCCAAGCCGGTCGACGCCGATGATGTCGCCGCGGCACTGCTGGCGCTGGACAACAGGAAGATCGAGCCGCCGGAAAACCCGATGTCGGCGGACCGCGTGCGCTGGGAGCACATTCAGCGTATCTACGAATTGTGCGGCCGCAACGTTTCGGAGACCGCGCGCCGCCTCAACATGCATCGCCGCACCTTGCAGCGCATTCTCGCCAAGCGCGCACCCAAATAGCCGCGGCGCGGTTTTCCATCCCGGCTGGCGCCGCCTGCTGCGGCGCAATTGTGTAAGATTTTACCGAATATCTTAGCTCAAATTTCGTTGGCTTGGCTTACCAATTGACACACAAGGTCGGGATTGCGCGCGGGGACCGGATGTTCAAGCAAGAATTAGACGACCCGGGCATTCGCCAGCTCGGCGCGCCCCGGCTCTTGGTCGTCGACGACGACAACCTGCATCGCATGATCATCTGCCGGGCCGCCGCCAAGGTCGGCTATCTGCCGGCTGGGGCGGCGACCTACGACGAAGCCGCGAAGCTGGTGCAGGAAATGCCGTTCGACTGCATCACGCTTGATCTGTCGCTGGGCGCGCATGCCGGCACCGAGATGCTGCACCACCTCGCGATGCTCGGCTGCACGGCGCCGATCATCATCGTCAGCGGCTGCGATCCTGCCACCTGCAAGGAAAGCGTCAACGTCGCCGGCCGGCTCCACTTGAACATCTGGGAATGTTTCGCCAAGCCGGTCGATCTGGTGCTGCTGCGTGACTTCCTGGAGCGGCTCAAAGCCACCCGGGAGGTCGCGGCAGTCGCGGCCTGATCGGCACCGCAGGATCCTTTCGGGGAAAGCCGGTTGCCGGCTTTCCGGATTACGCGCGAGCCTCTCAGATAGTCCCCCCGTAGGGTCCTTGCGGATCGGCCAGCGCCTGCAGGCGCAACGCCGCCGCATGCGCAAAGCGCAGCATGACGGTCTTGCGCGTCGCCGCCGGCAGCCGATGCTCGGGCGCTTCGCACATGATCGAGGCGCCAAAGGCATCCGCCACGATCAGCCCGGCATCGACGGGAAAAATCTCGCAGGGCACCGCGACGACGGTGGCGAAGAACAGCCGGTCGCAATGCAGCCGGTAATCCATCCATTTCTGATCGGCGCGGAAATCGGCGACCGAGGACTTGATCTCCACGATGATGATCTCGCCGTCGCCGCCAAGCGCGACCAGGTCGGCGCGCCGTCCCGACGGCAACGGCAATTCGCTGACCACGCAATAGCCGAGCGCGTGCAGATAGCGCGCGGTGCCGCGCGCGATCGCCAATGCGGTCGGCGATTGCCGGCCGTCGACGGGCGCCGGCGTCGCCAGCGTGGTGACGGTCATGCTCAGGATTCCGGGTAACGCCCGATCGGACAGCGGACGATATACGAGCTTGCGCACGCCACAGACCCCCCACGCAACAACGGACAGCCCGGCGACATCCCCGCTTGCGCGGGAACAAGTCTGGATTCGCCCTATATTGCCGTGCCGGCGCGGTCGGGAAAAGCCCCCGCCAGGGCCGCGCGGGAGGCGCCGAGCACGCCCCGTTCGGTGATCAGGCCGGTCACAAGCCGCGCCGGCGTGACGTCGAAGCCGTAATTCGCCACCGGCGAACCGTCGGGGACGATGCGCACCGTCTCGATGCGGCCGTCGGCGGTGCGCCCGGTCATGGTCGCGACTTCGTCGGGGCTGCGTTGCTCGATGGGGATTTCGGCGACGCCGTCGGCCACCGTGAAGTCGATGGTCGGCGACGGCAAGGCGACATAGAACGGCACGTTGTTGTCGCGCGCGGCGAGCGCTTTCAGATAGGTTCCGATCTTGTTGCAGACGTCGCCATTGGCGGTGACGCGGTCGGTGCCGACGATGACCAGGTCGACCTGGCCGTGCTGCATCAGATGGCCGCCGGTATTGTCGGCGATCACCGTGTGCGGCACGCCGTGGTGGCCCAATTCCCAGGCGGTGAGCGAAGCGCCCTGGTTGCGCGGCCGCGTTTCGTCGGCGAAGACGTGAACCGGGATGCCCTGGTCGTGCGCCAGGTAGATCGGCGCCGTTGCGGTGCCGACGTCGACGGCCGCCAGCCAGCCGGCATTGCAATGGGTCAGCACGTTGACCCGCTCGCCGGGCTTCTTGCGGTGCGCGATGGCGGCGATGAGCGGCAGACCGTTGCGGCCGATTGCGGTGTTGATGGCGATGTCGCCTTCGGAGATTTCGGCGGCGCGACGGTAGGCGGCGGCGGTCCGTTCGGCGCGCGGCCGGTTGCGCACGGCGGCCAGCATTTCGTCGAGCGCCCATTTCAGGTTGATGGCCGTCGGTCGCGTGGCGAACAGTCTGGCGTAGGCCCGCTCGAGCGCCTCGTCGGAGGCGTCGTCATGCAGCGCCAGCGCCACGCCGTAGGCGGCGGTGGCGCCGATCAGGGGCGCGCCGCGGATCAGCATGGCGGTAATCGCGTGAGCGACGTCGTCCAGCGTGGTCAGGCGCGCCGTCACCAGACGATGCGGCAACGCCGTCTGGTCGATCACGCCGACCGACCAGCCGTCCGGCTCGAGCCAGATGCTGCGCATCGCCTTGCCGTCGACTTTCATGACGGTTCCCTAGCAGATTTCAGCGCACTGTCGATCTGCAAATCGTCCTTGTACTTGCCCGCGGCGCGCCGTTGCCGCAAGCTCGCGCCGCGACTTCGCTGGAGGAACAATTGGCGACGATCGACTACGAAGCCGAGTACAACAACCGCGCCCGGGTGCCGGAACACGAGGCGATTTTTCTCCGCTGGGCCGGCGAGGCCGAGTTGTATCGGGCCGACCGGCTCAAGGCCGGTGGCGCCGAACTGGGCCTGTCCTACGGCGACACGCCGCGGCAATCGGTCGATCTGTTCTTGCCGGAGGCCGGCGCCGAGGCGCCGCTGGCGCTGTTCATCCATGGCGGCTGGTGGCGCTCGCTCGATCCCTCGATGTTCAGCCAGATGGCGCGCGGTCCGAATGCCCGCGGCGTCGCGGTGGCGGTGGTTGGCTACGATCTTTGCCCGAATGTGACGATCGCCGACATTGTCGAGCAGATGCGCCGGGCCTGCGCGTTCCTGTGGCAGCGCCTCGGCCGGCGCATTTTCGCTTGCGGGCATTCGGCCGGCGGCCACCTCGCCGCCTGCCTGGTCGCCACCGACTGGGCCGCGCTTTATCCCAAGGCGCCGGCCGATCTGGTGCCGGCCGGCTATGCGATCTCCGGCGTATTCGATCTCGCGCCGCTTCTCGATATCACCCCGAACCAGGACTTACGGCTCGATGCCGAAACGGCGCGGCAACTATCGCCGGCGTTCTGGCCGCTGGCGCCCGGCCGGGGCTTCGAGGTCGCGGTCGGCGGGCTGGAATTGAGCGAGTTCAAGCGTCAAAGCCGGCTCATTGTCGACGCCTGGAAGAACACGACGACGGTACCGTACATGGAGATCCCCGGCACCAATCACTTCACCGTCATCGACGGGCTTGCCGACCCGCAGAGCGCGATGGCGGGGCGGGTCGCCGAATTGGCGCTCCAGCTCAAGGCGTAGCGGCCGGCTTTGACAGCCGATGCCCGGTCTTGACGGGCGGCGTTACTCCGCCGCCGCTTTCTTCAAGATCTCGTCCGGCGTCGACGAGACCACCTCGACATATTTCGGAACGAACTTGTGACCCTCGATATATTTGATGAACTCCGGCTTGATGTCGTTGGCCAGGATTTTGCGGATGCGCGCGTGCTCTTCGATGTCCGACCATTCGGCGATCAGGAAGAAACGCTGCGGGTCCTCGGTGTCGCGGCACAGCACGCCGTCCTTCACCTGCGCCGATGATTTATGCATCGGGTTGCCGTCCGAATAGTCGAAAGCCTCGAACAGCCGGATGAACTCGTCCTCTTTGCCGGGCAGCACGCGAAAATCGTAGATGTGCAGGTAGTTGCCCCTGGTGGCGAGCGGTTCTTGCGCCATGGCGGTCTCCTGGTCGGGTCGCGATCTGGCGCTGAGCGTACGCCGGCAGGTTGCCGGTCGCAATTCGATTGCAACAGCGATGCGCCGAGCTATGCTGAAAGATGCTTGCTGCGGCCTTGGCGAGGGCGATCGATATGACATCGAACGGCGGAGCCGAAACCAGCCCGCGCTATGCGTGGCCCGACGATCTCACCATGATCCCCGACTGGGTCTATACCGATCAGGCGGTGTACGAGCGGGAGGTCGAGCGGATCTTCCACGGCCGGACTTGGAACTGCGTGGCGCTCGAAGCCGAGATTCCCAACGCCGGCGATTTCATCCGCTCCCATGTCGGGCCGACGCCGGTCGTCGTGGCGCGCGCCAAGGATGACTCGATCAACGTTTTCGAGAACCGCTGTGTGCACCGCGCCTCGGAATTCTGCCGCGAGCTGAGCGGCACGGCCAACGAGTTCGTCTGTCCGTATCATCAGTGGACCTACGACCTCAAAGGCAACCTGATCGGGGTGCCGTTCCGCCGCGGCGTCGGCGGCAAAGGCGGCATGCCGGCCGACTTCAAGCCGCCGGAGCACAGCCTGCGCCGGCTCAAGGTGACCAGTCACCGCGGCGTGGTGTTTGCATCCTATGCGGACGACATCGAATCGTTCGCCGACTATCTCGGCCCCGATGTGCTGCGCGAGTTCGAGGCGACCTTCGACGGCCGCAAGCTGAAAGTGCTCGGCCATTACCGCCATTCATTGCCGGGCAACTGGAAGCTCTATCACGAGAACCTCAAGGACCCGTATCACGCCACGCTGTTACATACCTTCCTGGTGACGTTCGGGCTCCTGGTGGTGGGCAACCGCTCGCTGATGCTGACCGACGCGAGCGGGCGGCACGGCGTCATGGCGTCGGCGAAGTCGGACGCCAAGGCGATCTCCGGCGACGCCAAGAAGGAGATGCGGAGCTTCAAGGAAGGTCTCACGCTGCGCGACCCGCGCCTCATGGATTTCGTCGACGAGTTCGACAGCCCCTGGTCGGTGACCATGGCGACCATCTGGCCGAACCTGATCGTGCAGCGGGAAATGAATACGCTCGGCATTCGCCAGATCGTGCCGACCGGGCCGCACGAATTCATCATGAAGTGGACCATGTTCGGCTTCGAAGGCGACGACGAGGCCATGACGCGCCACCGCCTGCGCCAGGGCAACCTGATGGGGCCGGCCGGCTATCTCGGGCTGGAGGACAACGAGGCGATCAAGTTCGTGCAGGACGGCATGCAGCACGTGCCGTCCGGAACCCACCTCGTCAAGCTCGACCCGCAGACGCCGGCCGGCACCGCCGATACGCTGATTTCCGAGGCCGCCATTCGCGCCATGTACAAGCACTGGCGCCACGCGATGGACCTTTAGGAATTCGCGATGCTCGATGCGCCCAATGCCGCCGCCAATTCCCTGGCCAACGACCGGCGCATCGACGCGTTGCTGCTGCACCGCGAGCTCGAGGAATTCAACAACGCCTATGCGGCGGCGCTGGACGAGCAGCGGCTCAGCGACTGGGCGGAGATGTTCACCGACGACGCGTTCTATGTGGTGATCTCGCGCGAGAACGCCGACCGCGGCATGCCGGTGGGCCTGATCTATTGCGAGAACAAGGCCATGATCCTGGATCGCGCCTTTGCCCACACCAAGACCGAGATGTTCGCGCCGCGCTATCTGCGCCACATCGTCGGCAACCTGCAGATGCTGGGCGAAGAGCCGCAACGGCGACATCCGCGCCCGCGCCAATTATGTCGTCGTCCAGGTGTTGTTCGACCGGCCCGACGCCAAGCTGCACCAGGTCGGCGTCTATTACGACAAGTTCCGCCGCATCGGCGATCAGCTCAAGCTCGCCGAGCGGCGTTGCGTCTACGACAATCTGCTGGTCGACAACGCGCTCTGCCTGCCGGTCTGAGTGCGTGGCTCCGAGCACGTGACCCGCAGCAACCGCTCACGTCGCCTGAGACGAAATCTTCGCAGAGGCCTGCCCGGCCAGCAGCACGCAGGCTGACGCGGCAAAGATCAAGGCGAAGCCGACGATGTCGGGTGCGGTGGGCTTTTCGCCCAGGATCATCATCGAGGCGACGACGCCGATCACCGGGACGCTGAGCACGCCGAGCGATGCCGTGGCCGCGGGCAGGCGACGCGCGATGGCGAACCACAGCCCGTAGGCGATGCCGTTGCTGACCACGCCGACGAAGGCCGTCGCCACCAGCGCCCGCGGCTGCGCGGCGTGCAGATCGAGGCCGCCCTCGAACGCCAGCATGCAGGCGCTCAGCACGACGAAGGCGATGGTCACCTGCCAGCTGGTGACGCCCATGGGATCGGCGTCGATCCGCGCCCATTTCAGATAGATCGTTCCCGCCGCCCAGCTCACCGCGGCCCCCAGGGCGAACAGGATGCCGAGCGGCACGCCGGTCGCGGCCAACGGATAGATCAGAATGGCGAGCCCGGTGATGCACAGGCCGAGCGCCAGGCCCTGCACGCCGGTCGGCCGCTCGCCGAGCAGCGGCCACGCCAGCAGCACCGACCAGATCGGCAGCGTATAGGCGACGATGGTGACCCGCGACGTGGCAGTCGCGTTTTGCGCAAAGGCGCTCAGGACGCTGAAGCCGACGATGTTGAGGAGCGAAGCGACGATGACATGGGCCCAGGCCTTGGCGGTCGGCAGCCGCAGGCTGCGGCGCCTGGCGAGACAGACCAGATAGAGCGTCAGCGCGCCGCAGCCGGCGCTCAAGGCGCGCATGCCAAACGGCGGAATCTGCTCCAGCCCGATTTTCATGATCGGCCAGGAGACGCCCCAGATGCAGCACAGCAGCACCAGCATCAGCTTCGCCCCCGGATCGGTGTCGACCGGCGGCTGCGGCACAGGTTCGGGATTCCTCATGGGTTCCTCATGGCGCCTTCGGCCCGACCCGCAGGTACCAATCGAAAATCTGCTCGCCGGTCCAGAACACGACGTCCGGCTTGCCGCGGAGGACCTCGATGACGCGGCGGAAGTATTTCACCCGGTGCGGCGCGCCCATGATGTAGGGGTGCACCACCAGCGCCATGATGCGCGCCGAATCGGCCGCGTCCGCATGGATCTGCTCGAACTGATCGAGCGCCCGCTCGCAATATTCCGACGCCTTGTGGTGCTGGATCAGCATCATGGCGACGTCGTTGCATTCCTGGGTGTAGGGCAGGTTGACGATCGGCTTGCCGCGGGTCTTCAGCCACACCGGCTGGTCGTCGAGCACCCAGTCGGCGACATAGTCATAGCCCTCCTCGACCAGCAGATCAGGCGTCTGCCAGGTCTCGGTGAGGCCGGGACCGAGCCAGCCGCGTGGCGGCTTGCCGGTGGCGTGGCGGATCGCCTCGCGGGTTCGGCGGATGTCGGCGCGCTCGTCCGCCACCTTCTGCATGTTGCGCTGCGTGAAACCGTGGCCGATGAATTCCCAGTCGCGCTCGACTGCGGCGCGCACGATCGGCGGATAGGCGCCGAGCGCCGAGCCGTTGATGGCGAGCACCGCCGGAACCGCGAACTCGTCGAGTACTTTGACGAACCGCCAGAAGCCGACCCGATTGCCGTATTCGTGCCAGGCCCAGTTCGGCACGTCGGGGCTCGGCGTGCCGCCGGCCGGCGGTGTCAGCACGGTGCGCGGCATCGGCGCCGTAGGGTCCCATTCCTCGACGTTGACGATCACCCAGACCGCCATGCGGGCGCCGTCCGGAAGGTGAAGCGGCGCGCGCGCGACGATCGGCGAATAGGCGAGGCGGTCGGTCGGCAGCATCGGCCGCCGCGGTGGCTTTTTTCGTTGCGCCGGAGGTTTCTTTGCTCGCGATGCCATGGCGAAATGTCCCTGTCGTTGCTGCGATCTATCAGGCGGCCATCAGCGGCCGGGCCATTGCTTGCCGGTCGGGCGGCGGCGCACGACCAGCGGCCCGAGCACGGTCAGCGTCACCGCGCACAGGCACAGCGGCACAAAGGCCGTCCACGGCGTGCCCGTGGCATCCCACAGCGCGCCGCTGATGGTCGGGATGACGATCGCCGTGGTGTAGCTGATGGTGAACATGCCGGCCGCCGTGCGCGGCAAATCCGCCGGCGCGGCCAACAGCGGCGGCAGCGCCAGCGTCGCGATCAGCGTGATCGCGGTGGTGACGCCGATCAGCGCCGCACACACCATGATGGACAGTGTCGACGGCACGAACATCAGGCCGAGGAAGGACGCCAGCAGCATGGGGCCGAAGATCACGAACGGCCATGGCCGCCCCTGCATGCGCTCGGCCATGAACAGCAGGATCACCGGGGTGACGATCTGCGCGCCATTGAGCCACGCCAAGGCGGCGGCGAGCAGCGTCGGCTTGCCCGCGGCGGTGAGGAAATCACCGAGGAACGCATTGGTCGAAAAATACGCGCTGTTGTTGCTGCCGAGCGTGATGCCGAGAAGCCAGATCAGCGGATTTTTCCAGTCCGGCCACCACAGCCCACCGATCGCGGTGTCGGCGCCATGACGGCGCTCTTGCGGGCTCAGCAGAAAAAAGAGCGGCGCGATCAGGATGGCCGGCACCGCCCACAACACGAGATCGCGGCGCCAACTGCCGCCCGCCAGCGGCAACACCAGCGGGATGGTCAGGACGGTCGCGAACATCGCGCCCATCAGCATGCCGCTGGAATAGGCGATGGTGCCGAGCGCGACGCGTTTCGGTAGCCAGTCCCGCACCAGCGTCGGCAGTCCCGGCTGCATGATGGCGACGCCGAAGCCGGTGGCGATCGCGGCGGCGTAGAGCGTCCACACGTCGACCGCCGCGCCGCGGGCGCCGCCGGCCAGCGCCGCGATCACCATGCCGAGGACGATCGCGGCCCGCGTGCCGATCCGCGCGATGAGCAGCGATCCCGGCACGGCGGCGAGCGCAAACACCGCCAGCGGCAGCCCGATCAGCAGCCCGACCTGCGTCTCCGACAGGTGCAGTTCCTCGTGCACCAGCGGGATCACCGGCGGCATGGCGAGAATCGTCATGCGCATGGCGACCCCGGCGAGCCAGAGCAGCGACATCAGCTTGATGAGGCGGCCGAACGAGAGATCGGCTTCGGTAGTCCCGGCAGGCGGCATGCGGAGGGCGACTTTCGGCGGCGACCCTGCATCAGCGTCGGTCATGGCGCAAGAAGCCGGCGCCCAGCCCGTACCGTCGGCATGCGACGCCGGCTTGCGATGGGTCTGGAACAAAGATAGAACGATGAATCAGGGACGGATGATGCAGAATCTCGCCGCAGCGGAGCGCATGCTTCGCACGACTTTCGGCTTCGAGGCCTTCCGGCCGGGGCAGGACGAGATCGTCGCCGCCATCCTCGGCGGCCGCGACGTGCTGGCGGTGATGCCGACCGGCAGCGGCAAATCGCTGTGCTACCAGTTGCCCGCGCTGGTGCGCGACGGGCTCACCGTCGTGGTGTCGCCGCTGATCGCGCTGATGCGCAACCAGGTGGCGCAACTGCGCGGCTACGGCGTCGCGGCGGCTGCGCTCAATTCGGCGAACGATGCCGCGGACAATCGCGCCGTGCTCGATCAGATCGCGCGCGAGACATTGCGTCTGGTCTATGTCGCGCCCGAGCGGCTGGTGAAGGTCGAGACGCTTAATCTGCTCAAGCGCGCCAAGGTTGCCCTATTGGCCGTCGACGAGGCGCATTGCATCTCGCAATGGGGCCATGACTTCCGGCCCGAATATGCGGCGCTCGGCAAGGTGCAGACCGCGCTCGGCGGCGTGCAGACGGTGGCGTTCACCGCGACGGCCGACGCGGCAACCCGCAGCGATATTCTGGCAAAGCTGTTCAGCCGGGAGCCGGCGGTGTTCGTCCACGGCTTCGATCGGCCAAACCTGCGGCTGGCGATGCAAGCCAAAACCGGCAGCCGCAACCAGATCGAGGATTTCGTCAAGGCGCGTGCCGGGCAGAGCGGCATCGTCTATTGCGCTTCGCGCCGCAAGACCGAGAAGGTTGCCGACTATCTGCGACAGAGCGGCATCAAGGCATTGCCCTATCATGCCGGGATGGAGCAGCTGGCGCGCTCGCGCAACCAGGACGCCTTCCTGCAGGAGGACGGCGTGGTCGTGGCGGCGACCGTGGCGTTCGGCATGGGCATCGACAAGCCCGATGTGCGCTTTGTGCTGCACGCCGACATGCCGGCCAATATCGAGAGCTATTATCAGGAGATCGGCCGCGCCGGCCGCGACGGCCTGCCGGCCGACACGCTCACCCTCTACGGCATGGGCGATATCCGGCTGCGCCGGCTGCAGATCGACGACAGCGAGGCCTCCGACGAGCAGAAACGCGTCGACCGCCAACGGCTCAATGCGCTGGTGTCACTGTGCGAATCGCCGCGCTGCCGCCGGCAGACATTGCTCGCCTATTTCGGCGAGACCGCGGAGCCCTGCGGGTATTGCGACTTCTGTTGCGACGGCGCCGAGGTGATCGACGGCACCATCGCGGCGCAGAAGGCGCTGTCCGCCATGGTGCGCACCGGCGAGCGCTTCGGCACCGAGCACCTCGCCAATGTGCTGATCGGCGAGAAAACGGAGGCGATCGAGAAATACGGCCACGACCGCCTGCCGACATTCGGCGTCGGCAAGGACTTCGACAAGAAGGAATGGCGCGCGATCTTCCGCCAGCTCCATGGCGCCGGCATCGTTGCGCTCGATGTCACCGGCTACGGCACATGGCGGGTGACGGAAGCTGGCCGGCGCGTGCTCAAGGGAGCCGCCGCGGTCACGCTGCGCAAGGATACGCTCAAACCGGCCCGCAGGACCGGGCGCGGGGCGACCAATGCGGCGGCGCTGGCCGACGGCGCGGCGGGCGATACCGCACTGTTCGAGGCGCTGCGGCAGCGGCGATCCGAGCTTGCCCGGGCGGCGGGCGTCGCGGCCTATGTGGTGTTCGCCGACAAGACGCTGATCGATATGGCGCGGCGCCGGCCCGCGAACGCCGTCGAGATGGGCGCGGTGCACGGCGTCGGCGAAGCCAAGCTGCGGCGGTACGGCGAAGTCTTCCTCGACGTGATCCGCCAGCACGCGACGCACGGCGCTGCGCCGCCGTAGAGAGACGCATCAGCCGACGCATACCGGCGTCATTTGGCGCCCCAGCAGAACATCTGCCGTTCCGCCGGCGCCAGCACCACGATCGCCGGATTGTAGGAATCGATCACGCTGTCCACGAAGCCGCACTGCTCATGGTGCACCCAGACGTATCGGCCGGCATGCAGGCCGAAATAATCCTGCCAATAACCGCGGGTGAACGAATCGCCGATGACCACCACGGTCGGGCCGTCGCGACCGGTTTCGACGAGATCGCCGCCGTCCTCGAATTGGGTTTCTATGGGCACGGCATCCGGCGGTTTCGGACCATAAGCGGACAAGTCGATGTCGGCGTCTTCGTCACTGACGTCATGCGAGATCGCCAGCAACCGCGCGAGGTCGCCGCCCTCGACCGGAACGAAGCCCTTCACGACGCGCGCCGGGTCGATCTGCCAGTCCGGTTTGCCGAGCGCGCCGACGACCGCGTCATAGGCGACGAGCGCGCCGAATTTATTCCAATGGGTGTCGGTACGCCGGTAGGTCGGATAGATGGCGCCGGCCGCGAGCAAGGCCGGCCGCAGATCGAGTGCCGGGACGCCGCGCGCGGCCAGGGCCTTCATCATCAGATCGTACTCCGACAGCGGCGGCGGTTGCGCTGCCCATGCCGGAAGGCGGCTGCGATTGATGGTCGAGCTGTTCGGCGGCATGGTCACCAGCAAGCGAGCGTTGCGCGCCGCGAGGTGTGAATTCAGCGCCGCGGCGCGATCGGCGAATTTGGCGATTGCCGTCTCGCGCAGCAGCTTGCCGGTTGCCTGCTCGATGGTGCCGTCACCATTGAGAAACAGCCAATTGTCGCGGCCGACAATGACGCGCAGATCGCGCGGCAGATCGACCGCGTAGCGCAGGCGACCCTGTACACGGACCAGCTCGGCGCGAAGCCCGAAATGATCGCCGAGATAGCCGTCGAGCTGGCGCGGCAGGGCGGCCCAGTCCTGCAATGTCCGCGGCCAAGTCGGCGCGGACCTGAACATCCGGGCTTCGCCTTCGGAAAACGGTGAACTCGTCTGCAATATTTCCACGGCCATCGGCGCTGCCAGCAGGCACAGGATCACGATCACCCAGGGACGCCGGTGGCGGGCGAGCAGGCCCATTTCACAGCCCGAAGTCATTTTTGAACCGGCCATCAACGTCAGAACCGGAAATAGAGGAAGGGGCTGTATGCGCCGGCGGCGACGCTGAGCACCGACAAGGCAAAGAACAGCGCGATGATGCCGGTATCGGCCAGCCCATAGACGAGGTGCGCCGCGCGCGCCGGCAGCAGGCGCGTTGCGCCGGGGAAGTCGAATCTGACCGTCGCCAGCAGCGCTCCAATCAGAAGCGCGACCATCGTGAGCGGATGCAGGACGATGTGCGTACTGATGCTCAGGCCGCCCCAGCCCTTGAGGCCGGCGAGGCTGGCGAAAAATGCCGATGCCTGCGCCAGGTCATCGGCCCGGAACCAGACCCAGCCGGCCATCACGGCCAGCAGCATATAGAGGCGGGCAACCAGCGCCGGCGCGGCGGCGAGAACGCGGGCCAAGCCTGCCCGTTCGGCGATGAGAAACAAGCCATGGTGCACGCCCCAGATCACGCAGGTCCATTTCGCACCGTGCCAAAGGCCGCAGAGAACAAAGACAAGACAAAGGTTGCGATAGGTTTCGGCGAGCGATCCGCGGCTGCCGCCGAGCGGAATGTAGAGGTAGTCGCGCAGCCACTGCGACAGGCTCATGTGCCAGCGGCGCCAGAAATCGGTCATCGACTGCGCGGTGTACGGCAGCCGGAAATTGCGCGGAAAGCCGAAGCCGAGCGCCAGGCCCAGCCCGATCGCCATGTTGGAATAGCCGGCGAAATCGAAATAGATCTGAATGGTGTAGGCGCAAAGGCCCAGCCACGCTTCGGCAAAGCCCGGCTGGGCGGCTTTGTCGAACACGGCATCGGCGATGCGGGCCACCTCGTCGGCGATCAGGATCTTCTGGGCGAGGCCGATGATGAAGATGCGCATGCCGGCGGAAGCCCGCCCCAGCGTCATGCGCCGCGCGACGAGTTGGCGGGCGATCGTGTGATAGCGCACGATGGGCCCGGCGACGAGCTGCGGAAACATCGCGATGTACACGGCGACCGACAGAAAATTGCGGTTGGCCGCGACGGTGCCGCGATGGACGTCGATCAGGTATGAGATCGCGTGGAAGGTGAAGAATGAAATACCGAGCGGCAGCGCGATGCCGGGTCGCGACAGGTAGCTCGCACCGGCCAATGCGTTCAACGTATCTGCGGCAAAGTCCGCATACTTGAACACCCCGAGCAGCGCGAGGTTGGCCGCGACGCCCACGGCGATGGCGAGCCGCCGCTTGCCGCCCGCCGCCGCATCGATCGCCAGGGCGGCCCCGAAGTTCAGGGCGGTCTGCACGGCAAGCAGCAGCACGAAGCGCGGCTCGCCCCAGGCGTAGAACAAGAGCGAGGCGACGAGCAGCACCACATTCTTCGCCGTCATGCCGGGCGTCAGGCAATAGATGGCGAAGAATGCCGGCAGGAAATAGAACAGAAACGAGACCGACGGAAACAGCACGGCAATCTCCGACTATGCGCGCTGAGCGATCTTCAGCGCGCTCGACCCGATCGCCGCGCCAAGCTGGCGCAATGCGAGACCATCGAGCGGAAACTCCAGCACGATGTGCACCAGACTGAAGGCGAGCAGAACGGTAAAGCCGAACGCATAGTCATAGAAATACAGTGCAGTCGACGCGCCGCTCGCGACGGCCACGACGGCAAGCCGCTTTGCCGTCATGGCATTCCAGCGGATCACCTCGGCTTTGATGAACCAGTTGAGGTAGTGGTAGCTGTAGATGAACGCCAACAGGCTGGTCAGCCGGGTGTCGAGTTGCAAACCCGGTATTCGCAACAGCCGTCCCAGCGCCGGCGCGACGTTGGCGAAATAGTCGTGCCCGGCCTTTGCGAATGACGGGATCAGCGTCGTCGCGGTCGGCGGCGCGATCAGAAGCAGTCCGATTGCGCCGAGATAAAGCGCGACCAGAAGCCACTGGAATTTTTCGCCCGACCGGTAGGCGCCGAGCGCCATGAATATGAGCGTGAACAGCGAAACGTGAACGAGCGTCGGCAGCAAAATTCCAAGCACCGCCATCGACATGCCGTTCGCCAGCAGGGCCGCTGTCAGCGCGATGGCGGCGCTGAACACCAGCACGACCTGCATGGCCGTGCGGGTTGCGGCCAACAGCACGGAAATCACGAAGGCGCCCCACATGACGAAGCCGAACCAGGACGCGTTGTCGATCAAGACCGCGACGACGGCGAGGATCGCCAGACCGACGGCGACACCGCGCTGGGGCAAGAAATACTTGCGGTCGTGCAGCCAGGAGATCTCGGTGGCGTAGTGCGCCGGTCCAAGGACGACGTAGGACAGCAGCAGAAGCTCGAATGGCACCAGGTAGGTCAAGCCGAGCGCCGACAGCATCAGCACGACATGCGTTGCATCCGTCATACGCATGGAGACGATCCGTGCCATCGACGAAGGCTAGATCGGCGTCAACGCCGTGGCAACGGCGGGCTGCCGTGCGCAGCGTGCTCGCGGCGGGCTCTCGTGGCGCCGCTGCGCTGTGCTGCGCGCTGCGCCGCATCCGCGGCACAACGGGACTTTTGCCGCCGTTCCGCCATGTTGCACCGCTTTCCGCGGTATGTTAGCAACCGGCGATTTTCGCGGCGTCGCGGGGCAAGTCCGCAGCGGCCCGAAGCTCCAAGTCCCGCTTTAATCCCAAGGGCTTGCACCCACCCTCGGCGCCGGTTGCGAGCCTTGCGGAAAAGCTCGACAAGAACGCGACACCGAGCACGCGCAGCGAGCACTGATCTTGGCAGGCAAGGAAACCATCGTGTCGGGCATGGCCGGTCGCTACGCGACCGCGCTGTTCGATCTGGCGCGCGAATCGGACGCCATCGATATGGTGAAGGCCGACCTCGGGCGTTTCGAGGCGCTGATGGCCGAGAGCCCCGATCTCACCCGCCTGGTGCGCAGCCCGGTATTTTCCGCCGACGAGCAATTGCAGGCGCTGTCGGCGGTGCTGGCGCGGGCCGGCATCGGCGGCATCGCCGCCAAGTTCCTTCAACTGGTGACGTCGAACCGTCGGCTGTTCGCGGCGCGCGACATGATCAAGGCCTATCGGGCGCTGGTCGCCGACCATAAGGGCGAGGCCACGGCCGAGGTCACGGTGGCCGAGGCGCTCAAGGACGACCACCTCGACGCGCTGCGCGCCGCGCTCAAAGCGGTCAGCGGCAAGACCGTCGACCTCGACGTCAAGGTCGATCCCGCCGTCATCGGCGGGCTGGTGGTCAAGCTCGGCAGCCGCATGGTCGACACTTCGCTCCGCACCAAGCTCAATGCCATCAGGCACGCGATGAAAGAGGCTCGATAATGGATATCCGCGCCGCGGAAATTTCCGCCATCCTCAAAGAGCAGATCAAGAATTTCGGCCAGGAGGCCGAGGTTTCCGAAGTCGGCCAGGTGCTGTCGGTCGGCGACGGCATTGCCCGCGTTTACGGTCTCGACAATGTGCAGGCCGGCGAGATGGTGGAATTCGAGAGCGGCGTGCGCGGCATGGCGCTCAATCTCGAGAGCGACAACGTCGGCATCGTCATCTTCGGCACCGACCGCGAGATCAAGGAAGGCCAGACCGTCAAGCGCACCCGCGCCATCGTCGAGGTGCCGGTCGGCAAGGGCTTGTTGGGCCGCGTCGTCGACGCGCTCGGCGATCCGATCGACGGCAAGGGGCCGATCGCGGCCGACACCAAGTCGCGCGTCGACGTCAAGGCGCCCGGCATCATCCCGCGCAAGTCGGTGCATGAGCCGATGGCGACCGGACTGAAGGCGATCGACGCGCTGATCCCGATCGGCCGCGGCCAGCGCGAATTGATCATCGGCGACCGCCAGACCGGCAAGACCGCGATCGCGCTCGACACCATCCTGAACCAGAAGTCGCTGAACGCCTCCGACGACGAGAAGATCAAGCTCTATTGCGTCTATGTGGCGATCGGCCAGAAGCGCTCCACGGTGGCGCAATTCGTCAAGGTGCTGGAGGAAAACGGCGCGCTGGATTATTCGGTCGTGGTGGCGGCGACCGCTTCCGATCCGGCGCCGATGCAGTATCTGGCGCCGTTTTCCGGCTGCGCCATGGGCGAATATTTCCGCGACAACGGCATGCACGCGGTCATCATCTACGACGATCTGTCCAAGCAGGCGGTGGCCTATCGGCAGATGTCGCTCTTGCTGCGCCGGCCGCCCGGCCGCGAGGCCTATCCGGGCGACGTGTTCTATCTGCATTCGCGGCTGCTCGAGCGCGCCGCCAAGATGAACGACGACCACAAGGGCGGCTCGCTCACCGCGCTGCCGATCATCGAGACCCAGGCCAACGACGTGTCGGCCTATATTCCGACCAACGTCATCTCGATCACCGACGGCCAGATCTTCCTCGAGACCGATTTGTTCTATCAGGGCATTCGCCCGGCGGTGAATGTCGGCCTCTCGGTGTCGCGCGTCGGCTCTGCGGCGCAGACCAAGGCGATGAAGAAGGTCGCCGGCCGCATCAAGGGCGAACTGGCGCAATACCGCGAAATGGCGGCGTTCGCGCAATTCGGCTCCGACCTCGACGCCACCACGCAGCGCCTGCTCAGTCGCGGCTCGCGGCTGACGGAGTTGCTCAAGCAGTCGCAATTCTCGCCGTTGCGCATGGAGGAGCAGGTCTGCGTCATCTACGCCGGCGTCAACGGCTATCTCGATCCGCTGCCGGTCGACCGCGTGCGCGCGTTCGAGGAGGGACTGCTCGGCACGCTGCGCAATCAGCACGCCGACATTCTCGATGCGATCCGGCAGACGCGCGACCTCGACGATGGTACCGCAGGCAAGCTCAAGGCCGCCGTCGACGGCTACGCCAAGAACTTCGCGTAACGGACGACAGAGAACGGAGGACAGACGACAGATGAAGTGAAGATTGAGCGGAGGCTATCCGTCCTCCGTCGTCCGTCCTCTGTCGTCCATCATCAGATGCCTTCTCTCAAAGACCTGCGCAACCGCATCGCCGCCACCAAGGCGACGCAGAAGATCACCAAGGCCATGCAGATGGTCGCGGCCTCGAAGCTGCGCCGCGCCCAGGCCGCGGCGGAGGCGGCGCGACCCTACGCCAGCCGCATGGATGCGGTGCTCGGCAATATCGCGGCCTCAGTGGCCGGTTTCGACACCGCGCCGCGGCTGTTGCGCGGCACCGGCAACGACCAGACGCATCTGCTGCTGGTCTGCACCGCCGAGCGCGGCCTGTGCGGGCCGTTCAACACCGCGATCGTGCGGCTCGCTCGCGAGCGCGCCAATGCGCTGATGGCCGAAGGCAAGACCGTCAAGTTCTTCTGCGTCGGCCGCAAGGGCTACGACCAGTTGCGGCGGCTATACCAGGAGCAGATCGTCGAACTGGTGGACCTGCGTTCGGTGCGCGTCCTTCATTTCGAGAACGCCGAATCGATCGCCCGCAAGGTCATTGCGCTGTTCGACAAGTTCGAGTTCGACGTCTGCACGCTGTTCTATTCGCGCTTCCGCTCGGTCATCGCGCAGATCCAGACCGCCCAACAGGTCATTCCGCCGGTATTCGACGCCAAGGCGACCGACGCGTTGGGCGGCGCGGTCTATGAATTCGAGCCCGACGCCGAGGACATCCTCCACGACCTGCTGCCGCGCAACCTCGCGGTGCAGATATTTCGTGCGCTGCTGGAAAACTCGGCCTCGTTCTACGGCGCGCAGATGTCGGCGATGGACAACGCGACGCGCAATGCCGGCGACATGATCCGCAAGCAGACGCTCACTTACAACCGCACCCGCCAGGCGATGATCACCAAGGAATTGATCGAGATCATCTCCGGCGCCGAGGCGCTGTAGTCATTTTCCTAACGAGGGCCATGATGGCGAAGACAGTCGGACGTATCACCCAGGTCATCGGCGCGGTCATCGACGTGCATTTCGACGACCATCTGCCGGCTATTCTCAACGCGCTGGAGACGCAGAATCAGGGCCGCCGCCTGGTGCTCGAAGTCGCCCAGCATCTCGGCGAATCGACGGTGCGCACGGTCGCGATGGATTCCAGCGAAGGGCTGGTGCGCGGTCAGGAAGTGACGGACACCGGCGCGCCGATCTCGGTTCCGGTCGGCCAGGGGCTGCTGGGACGCATCATCAACGTGATCGGCGAGCCGGTCGACGAGGCCGGTCCCGTCAAAGGCGAAGCGGTGCGCGCCATCCACCAGGAGGCGCCTTCCTATACGGACCAGTCGACCGAGGCGGCGATCCTCGTCACCGGCATCAAGGTCGTCGACCTGCTGGCGCCCTATGCCAAGGGCGGCAAGATCGGATTGTTCGGCGGCGCCGGCGTCGGCAAGACGGTGCTGATCATGGAACTGATCAACAACGTCGCCAAGGCGCACGGCGGCTATTCGGTATTCGCCGGCGTCGGCGAACGCACCCGCGAAGGCAACGATCTCTATCACGAGATGATCGAATCGGGGGTCAACAAGGACCCGCACAAAGGCTCCGTCGAAGGCTCCAAATGCGCGCTGGTCTACGGCCAGATGAACGAGCCGCCGGGAGCCCGCGCCCGCGTCGGCCTCACCGGATTGACGGTCGCCGAGCACTTCCGCGACCAGGGCCAGGACGTGCTGTTCTTCGTCGACAACATCTTCCGCTTCACCCAGGCAGGCTCGGAAGTGTCGGCGTTGCTCGGCCGCATCCCCTCCGCGGTCGGCTATCAGCCGACGCTCGCCACCGACATGGGCGCATTGCAGGAGCGGATCACCACCACGCAGAAGGGCTCGGTGACCTCGGTGCAGGCCATCTACGTGCCGGCCGACGATCTCACCGATCCGGCGCCGGCGACATCGTTCGCGCATCTCGACGCCACCACCGTGCTGTCGCGCGACATCGCCGCCAAGGGCATCTATCCGGCGGTCGACCCGCTCGATTCCACCTCGCGCATGCTGTCGCCGTTGATCGTCGGCGAGGAGCACTATGCGGTGGCGCGCCGCGTGCAGCAGGTCCTGCAGCGCTACAAGGCGCTGCAGGACATCATCGCGATCCTCGGCATGGACGAGTTGTCGGAAGAGGACAAACTCACCGTTGCGCGGGCGCGCAAGATCGAGCGCTTCCTGTCGCAGCCGTTCTTTGTCGCCGAGGTCTTCACCGGCTCGCCCGGCAAGCTCGTCGACCTGCAGGATACGATCAACGGCTTCAAGGGTCTGGTCGAAGGCAAGTATGACTACTTGCCGGAGGCGGCCTTCTACATGGTGGGCACCATCGAGGAGGCGGTCGAGAAGGGCAAGAAACTCGCCGCAGAAGCGTAAGAGAGCGAATGGCGCTACGGGGACGTATTCGCCATTCGCTATTCGCCATTCGCGGTTGCAATCAGAGCATAAGCAAACATGGCCGAACTGCATCTAGAGTTTGTCTCCCCGGAAAGCGTGCTGTTCTCCGGCGACGTCGATCAGGTCGATTTGCCCGGTGCCGAAGGCGACATGGGCATTTTGGCCGGTCATGCGCCGCTGGTGACGACGCTGCGGCCCGGCATCGTCACGATCTTTAACGGCAATGCCAAAGTGCCGGTCGTGGTCATCGGCGGCTACGCCGAGGTGAGCCCCTCGGGTTTGACGGTGCTCGCCGACCGCGCCGTGGCGCGGGATGATTTCGACATGGCGCTGCTCGCCAGCGAGATCAAAGATGCCGAGGAAGACGTCGCCGACTGCACCAATGACGCCGAGCGCGACCGGCTCACGCGCCATCTCGAGCAATTGAAATCGCTCCAGGCCGCGCTCGCCTAGCAGCGGCGGCATTTCTCGCATCGAGCCTCGGACGCAACGATGTAGCGTCGGAAGCACCGAATACCGCCAGGCTGCTGCGGCCTTGCGCCGGTTGCGCGGCCCCATTGCGGTCGGGCATGCTGGGGAATGTCCGTCTCCGATGCCGCAGGCGTCCGATGAAACGAAAAATCGCGGCCATTTTCGCCGCCGACGTCGCCGGTTACAGCAAGCTCGTCGCCGAAGACGAGGAGGAGACGCTGCGGCGGCTCGCGTCCTACCGCAGCGTGATGGATGACTTTATCTCCCGCGCCGGCGGCCGCATCTTCAATACCGCCGGCGATGCCGTGCTTGCCGAATTTTCCAGCGCCGTCGAGGCGGTCCGCTGCGCTATCGATATTCAGGAAAGCCTGCGCACCCGCAACATGGCCTATCCGGCCAGCCGGCAGATGAGCTTCCGTATCGGCATCACCATCGGCGATGTGGTCGAGCGCGATGGCGACCTGCTTGGCGACGGCGTCAACATCGCGGCGCGGCTGGAGGGCATCGCGCCGGTCGGCGGCATCTGCATCTCGCGCACGGTTTACGAGCAGGTGGCGAACAAGCTGTCGGTGCATTTCGCCGATATCGGCGAGCAGCAAGTCAAGAACATCCCGACGCCGGTGCATGCATACAAGTTCGACATGCATCCGGACGGTGCGCGCAACGATTCGACGCCGCAGAAGCCGACAAAATCCCCGCCGTGGGTTTTGCCCGTCGCCATCGCGGCGCCGCTCGTCGTGTTCGGCTTAGCGCTGATCGCCTATCTGATCCGGCCGCCGCAAAGCCCGCCGCAAGCCCAGTCAGGTCCGCCATCGGCGGTCGCGGCGGCGCCCGCGGCCGCCGCACAGCCACTGGCCCCGCCGCAGCCGGTCTTGCGGCAGGCCGAGATGCTGGTGCCCGAAACGATCCCGTTCATCCCGGATCGTGCGCGCGCCGCCGTGCGCAACGAATATGTGCCCGCCGCCGATCACAAGGCGCTCGCGATCAGCGCGTCGACGATCGGCTTCACCAGCGGTCAGGCCGATGACGACAGCGCGAAGGCCTCGGCGCTCGATATTTGCCAGAAGCGCGCGGATGCGCTGCCGCAACAGCGAAACTGCGACGTCTATGCGGTCGGCAATACCGTCGTGTATGCCCGCGGCCGGCCGCCGATGCCGCCGTCCCCTTGGGTCACGTCCGATCCGGCGGTTCAACGGCCGCTTGTTGCCGGCGACGTTCCGTTGGTGCGGGACGGCGGCAAGGTGACGGTTGAGAGGAATTACATGCCGGGCCGGGCGCCGAAGGCGCTGGCGCTCGGACCGTTCGGCGGCGTTTTCTTCATGTTCGCGCAGGAGAGCGCCGAAGAGGCCAGCCGCCGGGCCCTGGAGCTCTGCGGCAATTCCGCCGGCGTGCCGTGCATGATCGTTGCCGTCAACGATGATTTTGTGGTGCCGGCGCCGATGACCATGAAGGCCGTCAGCTTTTTCCGGACGGCGAACGCGACCGCCATCGCTCCGGAGTTCCGCGACCAGGTGGCGAACCGCCTCAACAACGCCAGCGGTTGGAGCGCGGTCGCCGCCGGCACAAGCGGACGGGTCGGCCTGATGCTCAAAGCGTCGGGCGAGCAGAACGCGGCCGATGGCGCCCTGGCGGACTGCGCCAAGCATGACAGCGGCTGTCGGGTGATCGCCATTGGGCCTTTTGCCGTCGAGCCCAAGTGAGTTCCAGCTGAATTCCGGGCGAATTCAAGTCACCACGCGTCACGCCAGGTGCCCAAACTCGCCGACGACGCGTTCGTACACCGCGCGCTTGAACGGCACGACGAGGTCCGGGATGTTGTGCATCGGCTCCCAGCGCCAAGCTGAAAATTCCGGCTCGTGCGCTCCGGCGGGATTGCCGACGTCGATCTCGCTCTCGTCGCCGGTAAAGCGCATCGCAAACCACTTCTGGGTCTGGCCGCGGTACTTGCCTTTCCACACTTGGCCGACGATCTCGCTCGGAATGTCGTAGTTGAGCCATTCGGCGATTTCGCCGAGCCGTTCCACAGAACGGATGTTTGTTTCCTCGTGCAGCTCGCGCAAGGCGGCCGGCCATGGCGCTTCGCCGGCGTCGATGCCGCCCTGCGGCATCTGCCAGGCGTGGGTGGCATCGATGTGCTCAGGTCCCTCGATGCGGCGGCCGATGAAGGCCTGACCGTCGCGGTTGAGCAGCATCACGCCGACGCAGCGGCGATAGGGCAGGTCTTCGAAGCGCATGCTGAGGACGGACGACAGAGGACGGACGACAGAGGACGGAGCATAGAGAAATTCAATTCCTCCGTCCTCCGTCTCTGACGTCCGTCCTCAGGTCTGCTTCGCCTTTAGCGCCACCGCCGTGATCGGCACGAGAAGCAGGCCGCGGCTGGCCAGGGCCTTGGCCCAGGCGGCGATACGCTCGATCGACACTGGCAGCGCCGACGCGACGCCGACCGCCACATTGCGCTCGCGCGCCGCCATTTCCAGGCGGCCCAGCGCGCGGTCGATCTGCTCCGGCGTCGGAACCGAATCGATCGCGACGTCGGCCTTGGCGAACGGCAGGTTGTTGGCGCCGGCGATCTGGCCGGCGAGACTCCTCGGATTCGAGCCGTCGTCGACGAAGATCAGTCCGCGCCTGGCGGCTTCCCGCAGCACCGGGGCGAACGCCTGCTCGGAAGCGGTAAAGCGGGCGCCCATCGCGCTCGTCATGCCCACATAGCCTTGGAACCGGCTCATCAGCCAATCCAGCCGGTCGATGTTCTGTGCCGCGGTGAGCGAGGTCAGCAGCGTCTGCGGACCGGGATCGTTGTCGGGATAATCGAACGGCTCCATCGGTACCTGGAGCAAAACCTCGTGCCCCAGGGCGCGGGCGCGGGCCGCCAGCGCGTCGACATCGCCGCCATAGGGCATGAAACCGAGCGTCACGGCTCCCGGCAGATTGGCAATCGCCGCGGCCGTGGCATGCTCGCTGACGCCGAGGCCGCCGACAATGATGGCGATCCGCGGCGCGTCGGGCTTACCCGGGAGCGCTTTCACCGGCTGGGCGAAGGCGTCGGCCGGACGCGTGCCGTCGGCGGCGATCTTGGGAATCGGTCCCTGAGGCGTCATCTCGGCGAATTTCTGGTCAAGCGGGGCGCTGGGAGTAGTGCCGGCGTCACTCGCCGGCGCCGGGATCTGCACCTCCTGGCGTTCCCCGGTCTTGCCGTCGATGATGGTGACTGTCCGGGTGTTGGCGGCCGCCGGCGGCGCCGTCTGGGCTGCGGGCGGCGGCGCCGCCGGTGGGCCGTCATAACGGGCGGGGCTATTGGACGAGGCGACATCGGTCGGCTTTTCGCCGGTCGCCGGCTTCGCCGCCGTCCCGGCATGCGAGTCGATCGGCGCCAGGGCCATCGGCTCGCCGCCGAAGGGATTGTCGCCAAACACCGCCCACAGCACGAACACCCCGAGAAACAGCGCCAGCGCCCCGGCAAGCGCCTGCGATGTCGTGATTGGCAGCTTTCGCCGGCGCTTCTTCGGCTGCTGGCCGAGCGGGGCGTTCAGGTCATCGGCGGTCATGAAGCGGTCTCAGCGGCCGGTCGCATGCGCCGTTGTGGCGGGCCAAATCGCTCGCGAATCATGCGTCGCAGTCTAGCACGGCCGGTAATCGCTCCGTCCGGATCGTGATTTGCCGGCGCAATCGGCGCCCAGGCTGTCGAACGCAAGCGCGCCAAATCAAAAAAATCGGGGCGGCTTGGCGCCGCCCCGATATCGGATTTTATGAAAACCGGCCGGTTAGTTCGGTACTGCGGTCTTCGGATTCGGCGGGAATGCCGCATTCGTCGTCGTTCCGCGGAGCAGGTCGAGCGCCGTCTTGAGCGCCGCGTCGTCCTTTTCGTCGGGCGGAACGTAGGATTGCGAACCGGATTCCTCGGTACCTTCGGCCTTGAGGTGGCCGCGCAGCGATGCTTCGCCCTTGGTGTCGGTCCGCGACTTCAAGTCGTCCGGCACTTCCTGCAGCACCTCGATGTCCGGCGTGATGCCCTTGGCCTGGATGGAGCGGCCCGATGGCGTGAAGTAGCGCGCCGTCGTCAGCCGCAGCGCGCCATTGCCGGCGCCCAGCGGGATGATGGTCTGCACCGAGCCTTTGCCGAATGACCGGGTGCCGACCAGGGTCGCGCGCTTATGGTCCTGCAGCGCGCCGGCGACGATTTCGGAGGCCGACGCCGAGCCGCCGTTGATCAGCACGATCAGCGGCTTGCTCTTGGTCATGTCGCCCGGCCGGGCGTTGAAGCGCTGGGTTTCTTCGGCATTGCGGCCGCGGGTCGAGACGATCTCGCCCCGGTCGAGGAAGGTATCCGACACCGAGATGGCCTGGTCGAGCAGGCCGCCCGGATTGTTGCGCAGATCGAGCACGTAGCCCTTGACCTTGTCGGCGCCGAGCTGGCTGGTCAGGTCGTTGATCGCGTCCTTCAGCCCGTCGGTGGTCTGCTCGTTGAACTGCGTGACGCGGATATAGCCGACGTCACTGCCCTCGGGATGGGAGCGCACCGACTTCACCCGGATGACGTCGCGCACGATCGTCACCTCGATCGGCTTGTCGTTGCCCTTGCGCATGATCGTGAGCTTGATCTTGGTGTTGACCGGCCCGCGCATCTTGTCGACGGCCTGATTGAGGGTGAGGCCCTGCACCTGCTCGTCGTCGAGCTGGGTGATGATGTCGTTCGCCATGACCCCGGCCTTCGCCGCCGGCGTCTCGTCGATCGGCGCCACGACCTTCACCAGGCCGTCCTCCATGGTCACCTCGATGCCCAGTCCGCCGAACTCGCCGCGGGTCTGCACCTGCATGTCGCGGAAGCTCTTCGGGTCCATGTAGCTCGAATGGGGGTCGAGCCCGGACAGCATGCCGTTGATCGCCGATTCGACGAGCTTGGCGTCGTCCGGCTTCTCGACGTAATCGGCGCGCACGCGCTCGAACACGTCGCCGAACAGGTTGAGTTCCCGGTAGGTGTCGGCGGCCGCCGCTCGCGCGGACGAACCAACGAACATCGATGGAGGCTGCGTCGCCAGCATTGTCACCGCGGCGCCCGCTACGGCGCCGAGGAAAATGAGAGAGGTCTTGCGCATCATCCGCGAACCTTTTCGCCTTCGGTTGTCGCCCACCAGGGGCTGGGATCAATGGGAGCACCGTCCTTGCGGAACTCCACGTAAAGTACAGGTTGCCTGGTCCCGGTCGCGACAGCGGCGGACACCTGCGATCCACCGCCCATTACAGCTACGGGTTCACCGGTCAGCACGAACTGCCCGAGATCCACGGATATCCGCTCCATCCCCGCTAGCAGCACATGATACCCGCCGCCGGCGTTGAGGATCAAGAGTTGCCCATAACTGCGAAACGGCCCGGCGTAAACAACCCAACCGTCGCACGGCGCGGTAACCTCGGCGCCGCCATGGGCGGCAATGGAAAGGCCCTTTTGGCCTCCGTTGACGCCGTCGGGATCGCCAAACTCCCGAATTTTCACGCCGTTGACCGGCAGACGCAGATGGCCACGCGCCTCGGCGAAGGCCACCGCCGGCGCCATGCGGCCCGGATCCTTCAAGGCCGCGAGATCGGGGCGCGTCGCATCCTGCTCGATGGCCCGGGTCTGACGGCGAGCCGCGAGGGTGGCGGGATCGAGGCCCTGTTCGAGCTGGGCGATCAAATCCTTGAGATTGTCGACCTGATGCCCGAGGTCGGCGGCGTGCTGGCGCTCCGCGTCGAGGTTCTGTTCGACCGCAGTCTGCGTCTTCTGCCGCTCGTCGATCAGCATGTTCAAGCGCAACTGCTCGCGGGCCAGCACTTCGAGATTGCGCGAAAACGTCTCGCGTTCGGCGACGATATCCTTCCGCACCCCCAACAGCTCGGTGAGATCGCCGGCAAGGGCGTCGGTCTGCGCACGCATTTCCGGCACCACGGCGCCGAGCAGGATCGCGGTGCGCACCGCCTGCAACGCATCCTCCGGCCGCACCATCAGGGCCGGCGGCGGTTGCCGGCCGATGCGCTGGAGGGCGGCGAGAATTTCCACGATGGCGGTACGGCGCTCATCGAGAGAGGCTTGCAGCACGTGTTCGCGGTCATCGAGCGGCCGAAGCCGGGCCTGGGTCGCATCGATATTCGCCTCGACGCCGCGCACGCGCGCGGCGCTGTCGATCAGTTGCTGATTCAGCGCGGCCCGATCGGCGCCGATCGATTCGATCTCGCGTTTGAGATTGGCCTGTTCTTCCGCCGCGGCGCGTTGCCGGGCGCGCGCGTCGTCGAGTTCCCGATCGTGCTGCTTGAGGACATTGACATCGGCTTTGGGCGGCGCGTCCGGCACATCGGCCCGTGGCGGCGTGCCCGGCGGCGGCGCGATCGACGGCGACGAGATTTGGCCGGGCGGCGGTGGCGGCGCGGCGGTCTGGGCGAGCGCTGTCAAATTTGCTCCCAGGGGCAGGGCAAACGCCAAAGCCGAGCCGAGCACAAGGCGCGGTTCGGTGCGGCTCGACCGTCGGAGAATCATTGCGTTCAAGGGTAGACCCAAGCCTCGGGAAGGCAAGATCAAGCAGGCAGGTTGAGACAGCAATAAGACCGCCGCCGGGCTTGCCTCCGTCACTATTCAGTGAAGGCAGATTAAGAAGAATTAAGGGCGGTCAGGCCCGATGGTACGGATGTCCGGCGAGAATGGTTCCGGCCCGATAGAGCTGCTCCAGCAGCATGATGCGCACGAGTTGATGCGGCCAGGTCGCGGTTCCGAAACCAAGCGTCATCGCGGCCCGGCCGCGCAGGCTAGACGCCAGGCCGTCGGCGCCGCCGATGATAAAGCAGAGCGCCGGCCGATCTTCCGCCCGCCACTGCCGCAGCAGGGCCGCAAAGCCGGCGCTATCGAGCGATTTGCCGCTCTCGTCGAGGATGACGACCGTCGCGCCTTCCGGGATCACGGTGGCGATCGCGATCGATTCCTCGACGCGGCGGCGCTCCACATCCTGGGCGCGGCTCTCGCGAATTTCGACGATTTCAATCTGCCGCAGGCCCGACGTGCGCCCGACGGCTTCGGCACGCTTGCGGTAGGACGCGGCGAGCTCGCGCTCGGGTCCCTGCTTCAGGCGGCCGACGGCGGCAACAAGAACACGCATGGATCATGGACGCATGAATAGCCGCCCGCGGCCGTCACGAGCCTCAACCCCCGCTCATTCGCCTCGCGGGCGAGCTAGCTCGCCCGCTGCGCCGGCCGGCCTGGCATCCACATCTTCTCGAGATTGTAGAAGGCACGGACTTCAGGCCGGAAGACGTGAACGATCACGTCGCCGGCATCGATCAGCACCCAGTCGCAATGCGGCACGCCTTCGACGTGAGCCGCAATGCCCGCTTTGTGCAAATCCTCCACGACCCTGTCGGCCACCGACCCGACATGGCGCTGCGACCGGCCGGACGACACGACCATGTAGTCGCCGATTGAAGATTTGTCCCGAAGATCGATGGTGAGGATGTCCTCGGCCTTCATATCGTCGAGGCGGGCGAGGACCAAACGGAGAATCTCCTCGGCGTCAAGACGCATTCTGGAGACCGTTTCGGGCGCGCGACGTTCGGCCCGAGAGATTACGACTGTGGACAGGGGTGCTTATCCTTTCACTCCAATGTTCATGAGCGCTCCGAGTTTTGCGTGTCGCTTCGTCTTGCGTGGCGTCACATCTTGCGTGTCGCTTCAAGTCCGGCCCCGACCACCGAATCCGAGGCCTGCTTAAGATAGGCATGTCGCGTTAATAGTTTCAACCGCTTTGCTGCGCTCGGGCCGCCCGCAACGCGGTCGACGACAGCGGCGATTTGAGGCCGTGGAGGTAAATCCAGGCTGGCGGCTTTCGTTCCGGGAGCGTCTTGGCCGCCGCTTCGGGAACGCGACAGTGCGCCATCGCTTGCCCGGCAGCGCTCGCCGAGGCGTAAAGGCTCGGCCCGAGCCGATCGACGACCACGATCGGCACCAGCGCGGCGATGCCGCGCCAGCGTTGCCAGCGATGGAAACTGCGCAAATTGTCGGCGCCCATGATCCAGACGAAGTGCACGCCGGCGCAGCGCCGCACCAGATAAGAAATCGTCTCGTACGTATAGGTCGTGCCCAGTTCGGCCTCGACGGCGGTGACATCGATGCGCGGATGGTGCGCCAGCGCCTGCGCGGCGGCGACCCGTTCGCCGAGCGGGGCGAGGCCGCGGGTGTCCTTCAACGGATTGCCGGGGGTGACGAGCCACCACACGCGGTCGAGGTCAAGGCGGTGCAGCGCCAGCAGGCAGGCGGCGCGATGCGCCGCATGGGGCGGATCGAATGTGCCGCCGAACAATCCAATACGCATGCCCCGCCCGTAGGGCGGCAGCACGATGCGGTCTCGAACACCGGTCCTGATGGGGGCCGGGCGCGGAGGAGCGTACTCGCACGTCATGACAGTCGGTAACGAACCCCCTCCCGCGCATCCCGCTCGGCCCTGCCGCACCTTGGCGGCCGGGCCGAATTTCTTATGGCCGCGTCTGGCCGCTGCCGCGGATGCGATATTTGAAACTGGTGAGCTGGTCGACGCCGACGGGGCCGCGGGCGTGCAGCCTGCCGGTGGCGATGCCGATCTCCGCCCCGAAGCCGAACTCGCCGCCGTCGGCGAACTGCGTCGAAGCATTGTGAAGCACGATCGCCGAATCGACTTCGCGGAGGAATTGTTCCGCGGCTGTCTTATCCTCGGTGACGATCGCGTCGGTGTGGTGCGAGCCGTAGCGCTCGATATGGGCGATTGCGCCGTCGACACCGTCGACCACGCCGACGGTCAGGATGGCGTCGAGATATTCCGTGCTCCAATCGGCCTCACTCGCCGGCTCGACCCGGCTATCGACGGCCCGGACCTCGGCATCGCCGCGGATCTCGCAGCCGGCCTCAATCAGCATGGTGACGAGGGGCTTGAGCATTTTTGCCGCTGCGGCGCGGTCGACCAGCAAGGTTTCGGCCGCGCCGCAGACCCCGGTGCGGCGCATTTTGGCATTGAGCACGATCGCCTTGGCCATCGGCAGCTTGGCTTTGCGGTCGACATAGACGTGGCAGACGCCTTCGAGATGGGCGAAGACCGGCACGCGCGCTTCCATCTGCACCCGAGCCACCAGATCCTTGCCGCCGCGCGGCACGATCACGTCGATGGCGCCATCGAGCCCGGCGAGCATCATGCCGACGGCGGCGCGATCGCGAGTCGGCACCAAGGCGATCGCCGCGCCCGGCAGGCCAGCCTCGACCAGGCCAGCCGCCAGCGCCGCATGGATCGCCTGTGCCGAGCGGAAACTCTCGGAGCCGCCGCGCAGGATGACGGCATTGCCGGCCTTGAGGCCGAGCGCGCCGGCGTCCGCGGTGACATTGGGCCGGCTCTCGTAAATCACGCCGATAACGCCGAGCGGCACACGGACACGTTCGATGCGCATGCCGTTGGGACGCCGCCAGGACGCCAGGATCGTCCCGACCGGATCTTTCAGCTTGCGTATCGTGTCGAGCCCCGCCGCCATGGCTTCGATGCCCGTGTCATCGAGCGTCAGCCGATCGAGGAATGCGGCAGCGACGCCGGCGGCTGTCGCCTCCACCAGATCGTCCTTGTTGGCGGCGAGGATCGTGGCCCGGGAACCGCGGATCGCCCTGGCCATCGCGGCCAAGGCCCGGTTCTTCTGCGACGCGGGGGCCAGTGCCAGCGCGCGGGCGGCGTTGCGCGACTCGCGGCCGATGTCGCGCATCGTGGCTTCGAGCGCGCCGGGCCTGCTGACCGCCTTGAGCGGAGCGTTCATGGCATTGATCCGTCTTGCATTGTGCGTCTCCTACCATGTTCGGAGAGGCCCGGCGAGGCGGCTTGGCGGGGTTGGTTGCCCACAGCAATCCACAGCGGGTCATTCGGCCGTCAGAAAATCTGAGGAACCTGATGGAAGCGGCGGAGTTTTCCCGCCGGAGTTTTTCCGAGTACCAGCCAGAGAGGGTGCCATGCCTGCTCCAACACATCGTTCCCCGCCAAGGAACCGGCTGTCCAGCCCGCTGCCCAAGCGTTTCCCGGTCGGCGCCAGCTATGTCGTTGAAGGCCAGGGCGGCGAGGACGGGCGTTTGCGCGTGATCTCGCGTTATGTGGTGCTACCCGGCGGTCGCCGGATCAATGTGCCGGCTGACCTCGGCCCGCAGGCCGCGATGGGGCCGCAGATCGGCCGTGACCGCCGGGGCCGCAGCGGCATCCGGCCGACCGGCTCGCGGGCGAAAAAAATTATGGAGCGGGCAGGAACCAGCGGGCAGCAGCGGAATTGACTGTTCAGATGCCGGGCGAAGCCCCCCAGCCCCTCACCCTCAATCACCCGGCGTCGAACCCCGGCCGCATTGGAGCGGCCGGGGTTCCTTCTTTTGGGCGTTAACCATCCATTACCCATACTTGGCGCTGTCGGCCGGCCTCGCGGAACGCAAAGCTGAAGCCGGCGTTAAGGCAGGTTGGCGTTTTGTGGCGTTTGCGCGTGAAGTCGGGCCGGGTGCGCGGACCCGTCCTACGGGATGACACCCGGCCCCCCTTCGCAAGTTCGCCTGCCGGCTTATTCCCGGCCGACCACCAGGTTGTCGCGGTGGACCATTTCGGACCGTCCGCTGTAGCCCAGGATCGCCGCGATATCGCCGGACGCCCGGCCCCTGATTTTTTGCGCATCGTCGGCGTCATAGGCGCATAGGCCGCGGCCGATCTCGGCGCCGTCCGGACCGCGGATGATCACCGCATCGCCGCGCGCAAAGCCACCCTCGACCTTGATCACCCCTACCGGCAGGAGACTATTGCCGCGCCGCAGCGCCACTACGGCTCCGGCATCGATGGTCAGCGTGCCCTTGGGTTCCAGCGAGCCGGCAATCCATTTCTTGCGCGCCGCCACCGGGTTGCCGAGCGCGACAAACCACGTGCAGCGCGCGCCTTCGGCAACGGCGCGCAGCGGGTGCTCGACCCGCCCCGAGGCGATCACCAGGTGCGCGCCGGCGCTGGTGGTGATTTTGGCCGCTTCCAGCTTGGTCTGCATGCCGCCGCGCGAAAGCTCGGAACCGGCAGCGCCCGCCATCGCCTCGATCTCCGCCGTGATGCGCTCGACGCGCGGCACGTGGTGGGGTGCGGGGACCGTCCCGGGCGGCGCGTCATAGAGGCCGTCGACGTCGGACAGCAGCACCACGAGATCGGCGCTCACCATGGTAGCCACCCGCGCGGCCAGCCGGTCGTTGTCGCCGTACCGGATCTCGCTGGTCGCGATCGTATCGTTCTCGTTGATGACCGGCACCGCGCGCCATTCCAACAGCTTGTCGATCGTCGAGCGCGCGTTGAGGTAGCGTCGCCGCTCCTCGGTATCGCTCAACGTCACCAGCACCTGGCCGGCGGTGATGCCGTGCCGCGACAGCGCCTCGGTCCAGGTGCGCGCCAGCGCGATCTGGCCGACCGCGGCGGCAGCCTGGCTGTCTTCCAGCTTGAGCGGACCTTGCGGCAGCTTCAGCACGGCGCGGCCGAGCGCGATGGCGCCGGAAGACACCACCAGGAGATCGCGCTTGTCGCGATGCAGCGCGGCAAGATCAGCCGCGAGCGAAGCGAGCCACGATTCCTTCAGCTTGCCCGCCTGGCTGTCGACCAGCAGCGCGGAGCCGACCTTCACGACGATGCGGCGGAAGTCGCCAAGCGGAGGCGTGTTCATGGCGGGGACGGTGCGAGGCCGAAGCGATGTCGCTACAACTCGGCTTCATGCTGGAGTTTCGCCTGATCCTCAAGGCAATAGTAGCCGGATAGCCGGCTCACCAGCTTGCGGCGCTTCCAGTCGTTGAGGATGCGGCTCACGTTTTCGCGGGCGATGCCCGCCATGGCGGCAAGGTCGCTCTGGCCGATCTTCTGGCGAATGACGATGCGGCCGGCGCCGACGTCCTGGCCGAAATCCTGCGCCAGTTCGAGCAGCGTCACGGCGACACGGCCGCGCAGCGGCAGGAAGCTTCCGGCGGCGAGCACGGCATCGGTTTCGCGCAGCCGCGTCGCCAGCAACGTCACCAGCGACTTGTAGACCTCGGGGTGTTGTTTCGCGAACTCCTCGAACGCCGCGCGGCTGAGAAAGTTCAGCGCCGCGTCGCGCACCGCCACCACCGAAGCCGAGCGCGGCAGCCCGTCGATGATCGAGAGTTCGCCGACGATGGCGCCCGGCCCGAAGAAGGCCAGGATCCGCTCGCTGCCGGAGCGCGACATCATGGTGACCTTGAGGAGACCCTCCTCGACGCGATAGCAGCCGTCGCCGACGTCGCCGGCCGTGAACAGCGTCTGGTCGGCGGTAATCCGCACCGGCGTGGCGCTGGCGAACAGCGCAGTAGAAAAGTGCTCGGGCAATCCCGAGAGCAAGCTCTGCTTCGGACGGGCAGGCGGCATCAGCCCAACACCACGTTTCGGCTCAGGAAGAACCCCGAGGACGACCCCCAGGTCGCCGACCGAAATCATGCGGCAGATTGAGCCTAAGTAAAAGCCCGCCTGGACCGGGGTAAGTCCAGGCGGGCTGAGCTGACCCTTTGGGGTCATCGGGGTGTGGGGGGGACCAGACCACCCCTGACGGACGGGCGGCCTTGGGGGTGACAAGGCCGGCGCCCGAACTAGGCTCGCTATGAACTGGGGAATTCATCAGCGAGCAACCACACCTTAGGGCGCCCTGAGGGACCGCGAAGTGATGGCCGTCACAGAAAACTGTTTTCTCGTAAGTGTTTGATTTACCAAGAATTCCAAAAGAAACGCCTAGGGTTTCGGCGCCCGCACCTCGACCCCGGCGCGTTTTTCGATCGGCTGCACCACCGTGGTGATGTCCTTGTCGGGTCCGAGTTCGTCGCAGGTCAGTTTCAGCAGCGCCGCGACCGCCTCGATGATCTGGACCGGCACGCCGAGCGCTTTTGCTTCCGAGATGAACAGGTTCACGTCCTTGAGCATCAGCCCCGCGGTGAAGCCTTGATTGAAGGTGCGCGGGATCACGACCTCGGGAAATTTTTGCTCGGTCGCCGTGCTGCGCCCCGAACTGGCGTTGATCACGTCGATCATGACGCGCGGATCGAGGCCGGCCTTGACGCCGGTCACCATGGATTCGGAGGTTGCCGCCATGCCGGCGGCGGACAGCACGTTGTTGCAAAGCTTCATGGTCTGCCCGGCGCCCGGCCGCTCGCCGATGTAGAAAAACTTGCCGATGACTTTCAGCGCCGGTTCGACGGCCTCGACATCGGCGCGCGGCCCGGAGGCCATCACCGCGACCGTGCCTTTCTCCGCGCCGCGCACCCCGCCGCTCACCGGCGCGTCGATCTGCACGATGTTCTTCTCCGCAAGCAGCTTGAAGATGCGCTGCGCCATCACCGACCCGGTGGTGGAAAGGTCGACGAAGCGGCGCACCCGCTTGCCCTCGATGACGCCGTCGGGTCCGGTCGCGACCTTGAGAACGATATCGGGCGTCGGCAGGCTCACCATCACGGTCTCGGCGGCGTCGGCGACCTCCTTGGGCGAGCGCGCCGCCGTGGCGCCGAGCGCGGCGATGTTGCCGATGGCCTCCTGGCGGGTGTCGTAGACGATGACGTTGTGCCCGGCCTCGACCAGCCGCCGCGCCATGTGGGCGCCCATATTGCCGAGACCGATAAAGCCGATGTCCATGGCACTCCTCCCTTTAGTGTTCCGTCATCCTGAGGCGGCTGCGAAGCGGCCCTCGAAGGGTGCGGCCGAGACGCCCGGGCCGTCGCCCTTCGAGGCTCGCTTCGCTCACACCTCAGGGTGACGGATTACACGTTTGTGACTCTCATAGCAGACTGCAGAAATTCTTTGCGCACCTTGTCGGTGTGCGCGCCGAGCGCCGGCACCGGGCCGTAATGCCGTGCCGCCGCGCCGCTTTCGGCCGGCGCCGGATAGGACACCGGGCCGCTCGGCGTGCCGATGGTGATGCGCCGCAGATGCGGATGCCGCGCCAGTTCGGCCGGGCCGTTGACGCGGGCGAAGGCGATGTCGGCGGCGGCGAGCTTTTGCTCCAGCGCAGCGGCGTCAAGCGCGCCGAACACCGCCGCAACCTTGCCATCGGTCTGGGCGCGGCGCTTGACGCGTTCGACGTTGCTGGCGAAAGCGGGATCGGCCGCCAGCGCCGCATCGCCGAGCACATTGGCCGCCAAGACACGCCATTCACGGTCGCTCTGGATGGAAATGAGAATGTCGATGCCGTCGCGGCTGCGGAATGCGCCGTACGGCGAGATCGACGTATGGGCGAGGCCGATCCGTCGCGGCGGCGAGCCGGCTTCGTGCTGCAGGAGCGGCACCGTCATCCAGTCCGCCATGGCGTCGAACATCGAAATGGACAGCGTGGCGCCTTCGCCGGTTCGCTGGCGCGCGATCAGCGCTTCGAGGATCGCCTCATAGGCATTCATGCCGGACGCGATATCGACGACCGAGACGCCGACACGCGCCGGCTCGGTCGTTCCGGTGATCGAAGCGAGGCCGGATTCCGCCTGGATCAGCATGTCGTAGGCCTTGCGCCGCGCCAGCGGCCCGGTCTCGCCGAAGCCCGAGATCGAGCAGCAGATGAGCCGCGGGTGCTCGCGCCGCAGACGCGCGACCGGAAAGCCGAGCTTGGCCACGGCGCCGGGTTTGAGGTTCTGCACGAACACGTCGGCGCGCGCGAGCATGGTTTCAAAGAGCGCCTTGTCCTCGCCGGTGCCGAGATCGAGCACCACGGATTCCTTGCCGCGATTGAGCCAGACGAAATAGCTGCACTCGCCATGCACGAGATCGTCATAGCCGCGGGCGAAATCGCCCTCGGGCCGCTCGATCTTGAGCACCCGCGCGCCGGCATCGGCCAGCCGGCACGTGCACATCGGCGCGGCGACGGCCTGTTCGAGCGAGACTACGAGCAGGCCGGAGAGTGGAAGGGGCATGGTGCTCTTCATTGTCATCATCCGCGAATGCGGATGATCCAGTATTCTCGACCACGGGGTGAACACTTCAAGTCCATCGTATACTGGTGCCCCGCTGGAGCCTGCCGTCGGGCCGGCCACTTCGGGCCGGACCCGTTGGCGGGGCATGACACGATTGTTAGTACGACCTTGGTAATCCGAGCACGTGTTCCGCAATGTAGGATAAGACCAGATTGGTCGAGATCGGCGCCACCGTGTAGAGCCGGGTCTCGCGGAATTTGCGCTCGATGTCGAATTCTTCGGCGAAGCCGAAGCCGCCGTGGGTCTGCAGGCACATGTCGGCCGCCGCCCACGACGCTTCGGCAGCCAGGTGCTTGGCCATGTTGGCCTCGGCGCCGCAGTCCGCGCCGGCTTCGTAGAGCGCGGCGGCCTCGCGCACCATCAGTTCGGCCGCGCGCATGCCGATATAGGTGCGCGCGATCGGGAACTGCACGCCCTGGTTCTGGCCGATCGGCCGGCCGAACACCACGCGCTCCCCGGCGTAGCCGGCGGCCTTTTTGATGAACCACTTGGCGTCGCCGACGCATTCGGCGGCGATGAGGATGCGTTCGGCGTTCATGCCGGACAGGATGTAGCGAAAGCCGTCGCCTTCCTGGCCGATCAGATTGTCCGCCGGCACGCGCATGTCTTCGAAGAAAACTTCGGTCGTGGCATGGTTCATCATGGTGCGGATCGGCCGGATGGTCAGGCCCTTGCCCTTGACTTCGCGCATGTCGACCAGAAAGACCGAAAGCCCGGCGGTGCGTTTGCCGGTCTGCTGGCGCGGCGTGGTGCGGGCGAGCAGCAGCATGAGGTCGGAATGCTCGGCGCGCGAGGTCCAGATTTTCTGGCCGTTGATGACGTAGTGGCCGCCATCGCGCGTCGCCGTAGTTCGGAGACTCAAGGTGTCGGTGCCGGAGGTCGGCTCGGTGACGCCGAACGCCTGCAGACGCAGCTCGCCCCGCGCGATCGCCGGCAGATAGCGCGCCTTCTGCGCGGCGCTGCCGTGCCGTAGCAGCGAGCCCATGGTGTACATCTGCGCGTGACACGCCGCGCCGTTGCAGCCGGACGCCTGGATCTCCTCCATGATCGCCACCGCCGCGCTCATGGGCAGGCCGCTGCCGCCGTATTCTTCCGGAATCAGCGCGGCCAAAAAGCCGGCCTGGGTCAGCGCGGCGACGAATTTTTCCGGGTAGACGCGCTCGCGGTCGAGTTCGCGCCAGTATTCGCCGGGAAAGTCGGCGCACAGCGCGCGGACGGCCTCGCGAATGGGAGCGAGGTCGGCCGCCTCGGTCACGACGTGACCTCGGCGCGGCCGTTATTGACCGCAATGACGTCGCGCTCGACGACGCGGGTGCGGAAGCTCACCGCTGCACCGTCGCGCCACATCTCGGTGCGGATGGTTTCGCCGGGATAGACCGGTGCGGAAAACCGGCAGGCAAACGCGGTCAGCCGCGCCGGATCGTAGCCGCACATGGTCTTGAGCACGGCGTGGCCGGCGATGCCGAAATTGCCGAGGCCGTGCATGATCGGCCGCGGAAAGCCCGCCTGTTTGGCGACCGCGGGCTCGGCGTGCAGCGGATTGCGGTCGCCGCTCAGGCGATAGATCAACGCCGCCTCCGGCCGCGTCGCCAGATCGCAGACGGCGTCGGGGGCGCGCTCAGGGATCGGATGCGGCTCGGGCGCTTCGCGCGGCGGCCCGCCGAAGCCGCCGTCGGCGCGGCAGAACGTGGTCTGCGTGATGGTCGCGATCGGCGCTCCGGTCGCCTTGTCGGTCACCTTGCGCTCGGTGAGAACCAGCGCCCCCTTGCCGGCGCCCTTGTCGATCACCTCGACGATGCGCTGGCGGCCGATGACGGTGTTCTGTCCCTTCAGCGGTTGATGCAGCCTGACGCCTTGCTCGCCGTTGACGATTCTGACCCAATCGATGCCGGTGTCGCGATCGCGCGCCCAGAAGCCCGGATGGCCGAGCACCGCGCCCATGGTCGGCAGCACCTTCAGGTTCTTCTCGTAGACGAACGGCAGCTCGTCCTCGTTCATCGGATCGTGGCCGAGCCCGATGCCCAGCGCGTAGAGCATGCAGTCCTTCGGCCCGTAGCTTTGCTCGGCCGGCGGGATGTCGAGCGCCATCAGCTTTTCATAGACGATCGTCATGGGTTATTGAGCCTCTGTCCCGTCATCCTGAGGTGCGAGCGAAGCGAGCCTCGAAGGATGCACGGCCGGCGCCGTCGCCCTTCGAGGGCCGCTTTGCGGCCGCCTCAAGGTGACGGTTCACGCCCATCACACCGGGTCCCAGGAGAATACGTCGCTCGAACGATCGAGCGGCGTGAAGGAAGACGCAAATGCGCCTTTGAGCTGCGCGGCGAGTTTTTCCGGCGTCCAGCCGTCGGAGCGATGCAGCGTGCGGATCGGGCGGGTCTGGTTGAACAGATAGATCTCGTTGTTGCGCACCGAAAAAATCTGGCCGCTGATGCCGAAAGCCTGGTCGGAGCCGAGATAGACCACGAGCGGCGCGATTTTCTCCGGCGTCATCTCGCGGAACTTGGCGACGCGGGCCTTCTCCGCCTCGGTCTCGGCCGGAATTGAATCGATCATCCGCGTCCAGGCGAACGGCGCCACGCAATTCGAGCGCACGCCAAAGCGTGCCAGGTCGAGCGCGATGCCGCGCGACAGCCCGACGATGCCCATCTTGGCGGCCATGTAATTGGCCTGGCCGAAATTGCCGACCAGGCCGGAGGTCGAGGTCATGTGCACGAAGCTGCCGGAATTCTGCTCGCGGAAATGGCTGGCGCAGGCGCGGCTCATGTTGAAGCTGCCGTGAAGGTGCACCCCGATCACGTTCGACCAGTCCGACCAGCTCATGCGGTGAAAGATGCGGTCGCGCAGAATGCCGGCATTGTTGACCAGGATGTCGACACGGCCGAAGGCATCGAGCGCCGCCTTGACGATCTTATCGGCGTTCTCCGGCTCGCTGATCGACAGCGTCGAGGCGATGGCCTGGCCGCCCGATTGTTTGATCTCGTCGACGACCTCCTGCGCCGGGCCGGCATCGGCTCCGGCGCCGTCGAGGCTCGCGCCGATGTCGCAGACCACGACGCGCGCGCCTTCGGCCGCCATCAGGCGTGCGATGCCGCGCCCGATACCGCGCGCCGCGCCGGTGACGATGGCGACCTTGCCCTCGACGATCCCTGCCATCAAAAACCTCGCATCGACAAATAACCTCTCCCCGCGTGCGGGGAGAGGTCGAGCGAAGCGAGGGTGAGGGGGCCTCTCAGCAATTCTGAGCTCTGCAATTCCGAACCCAGCGGAGAGGCCCCCTCACCCCAACCCTCTCCCCGCGTGCGGGGAGAGGGAGCTTATCAGCCCCAGACCTCGCGCGCGACCTCGCCGATCATACTGAGCTTCGCCCATTCGTCGTCCTCGGCGAGGATATTGCCTTCCTCGGTCGAGGCGAAGCCGCATTGCGGCGACAGGCACAGCTGGTCGAGTTCGGTGAACCTCGCCGCTTCCTCGATGCGGCGCTTGATGGCGTCCTTGGATTCCAGCGCGCCCGATTTTGTCGTCACCAGACCGAGCACGGCGAGGCGGCCCTTTTGCAGCCGCTGGAGCGGTTCGAAGCCGCCGGCGCGCGCGGTGTCGTATTCCATGAAATAGCCGTGCACCTTGATCTTGTCGAACAGCACTTCCTGCATCGTGTCGTAGCCACCCGTCCCCATGAACGTCGATTTGTAGTTGCCGCGGCACAGATGCATCGTCACCGTCATGTCGGGCGGGATGTCGGAGATCGCGGTGTTGATGAGCTCGCCATAGATCGGGCCGAGCGCCTCGGGATCGTCGCCGCGGTCCTTCATCTGCTGGCGATAATGCGGATCGCACAGCATGGCGATGAACACCTCGTCGAGCTGCAGATAGCGGCAGCCGGCGTCGGCGAAGGCGCGCACCGCCTTCTTGTAGGCTTGGCCGAGATCGTCGAAAAATTTGTCGAGCGTCGGATAGACCGACTGATCGATCGGCGTGCGGCTCGGGCGGCCGTACAGCGCCGACGGCGCCGGGATGGTCATTTTCGGCGTCCGCGTGGTGTGCGCTTTGAGGAATTTGAAGTGCTCGATCATCGGGTGATCGGAGAAGCCGATCTTGCCGGTGACCTTGACGCCCTCGTTGCGCGTCCGCACCGCGGCGAAGGCGATGCCGGTGTCCATGACGTGGCGCTCGACGCCGTCGAGCCCCCACAGAAAGTCGAGGTGCCACCATGAGCGGCGGAATTCGCCGTCGGTGATCGATTGCAGCCCGGCCGCTTCCTGCTTCTTGATGACGCCCTCGATCTCGCGGTCTTCGACGGCCTTCAGCTCGGCCTGGGTGATCTCGCCCTTGGCGCGTCGCTCCCGCGCCTGTTTCAGGGCGGCGGGCCGCAACAGGCTGCCGACATGATCGGCGCGAAACGGCGGCTTTGCTCGTTGCATGGTGCTTTTCCTTATCCCCAGACTTCGTCGGCGATCTCGACGATCATGCGCAGCTTGGCCCATTCGTCTTCCTCGGCCAGCACGTTGCCCTCCTCGGTCGAGGCAAAGCCGCATTGCGGCGACAGGCAGAGCTGATCGAGGTCGACGAATTTTGCCGCCTGCTCGATGCGGCGCTTGATGGCGTCTTTGTCTTCCAGCGTGCCGTTCTTGGTGGTGACCAGCCCCAGCACCACGGTCTTGCCTTTCGGCACCAGGCGCAGCGGCTCGAAGCCGCCGGCGCGCTCGGTGTCGTATTCCATGAAGTAGCCGTGCACGTTGATGGTGTTGAACAACAGATCGGCGATCGGCTCGTAGCCGCCGCTGGCGACGAAGCTCGAGCGGAAATTGCCGCGGCACAGATGCATGGTGATCGTCATGTCGGCGGGAATGTCGGAGATCGCCGCATTGATCATATCCGCATAGGTGTTCGGCAGTGTCGCCGGATCTTCGCCGCGGTCGGCGATCAGCTGGCGCAGCGACGGGTCGCACAGATACGCCAGGTTGACCTCATCGAGCTGAAGATAACGGCAGCCGGCATCGGCAAAGGCGCGCACCGCCTGGCGATAGGATTCGCCGAGATCGCGATAGAAGTCGGTCATCGACGGATAGATCGATTCCGGCACGGCGTCGCGGCCGTAGCGGAAATGCAGCGACGACGGCGACGGGATGGTCAGCTTCGGCGTCTGCTTGGTGTGGGCCTTGACGAACTTGAAATGCTCGATCATCGGGTGCGGCTTGTAGCCGCCGAGCTTGCCGATGACGCGCAGCAGAATCGGCCGCGGCTGCGGGCCGCTCGCCGCAAACTTGATCTTGCGCTCGCCCGTATAGGACTCGACGTTGTCGAGCTGCTCCAGGAAATCGTAGTTCCACGACACGCGCCGGTATTCGCCGTCGGTCACCGCATGCAGCCCGGCCGCTTCCTGCTTGCGGATGACGCCCTCGATTTCGCGATCCGCGACGTCGTCGAGCGCCGCGGCGCTGATTTCGCCGCGCGCCCGCTTGGCGCGGGCTTCCTTCAGCGGCGCCGTGCGCAGCAGGCTGCCGACATGATCGGCGCGAAACGGCGGCTTTGCCCGTTGCATCCTGGTTCCCTTTCACCTCTCCCCGCTGCGCGGGGAGAGGTCGAGTGAGCGAAGCGAGCGAGGGTGAGGGGCTTCACCGCGATTCTGAGCCGATGGAGAGGCCCCTCATCCCGACCTTCTCCCCGCACGCCGGGAGAAGGAGGAGTCTATCCCCAGACCTCCTCGGCCAATTCCACGATCATGCGCAGCTTCGCCCATTGCTCATCCTCGGACAGGACGTTGCCTTCCTCGGTCGAGGCGAAGCCGCATTGCGGCGACAGGCAGAGCTGATCGAGCGCGACATATTTGCTCGCTTCGTCGATCCGGTGCTTGATGGCGTCCTTGGTCTCCAGCTGGCCGATCTTCGAGGAGACCAGGCCGAGCACGAGCTGCTTTTTGCCCTTGGGGAAAAACCGCAGCGGCTCGAAACCGCCGGCGCGGTCGGTGTCGTATTCGAGAAAGTAGCCGTCGACGCCGACCTCGTTGAACAGCCGCTCCGCCATCGGCTCGTAGCCGCCCTCGGCGATCCAGGTCGAGCGGAAATTGCCGCGGCATGAATGCAGGGTGACCGCCATGTCGGCGGGCTTGCCTTCCAGCGCCCGGTTGATCAGCGCCGCGTAGGCCGCCGGCAGTTTTTCCGGCTCGTCGCCGCGCTCGCGGGAATGGCCGAGCTCGCGTTGGTCGCACATCATCGACCAGGTGGTGTCGTCGAGCTGCAGATAGCGGCAGCCGGCGTCATAGAAGGCCCGCACCGCCTTGCGGTAGGCGACGCCGACGTCGTCAAAATAGGCCTCGAGGTCGGGATAGGCGTCGCGGCTGATCGAGTGCCGGCCCTGGCGGAAATGCAGCACGCCGGGCGCCGGAACGGTCATCTTCGGCACCACGCGGGTGTGTGCCTTGAGAAACTCGAAGTGCGCGATGTGGGCATGCGTGGAAAAATCGACAGGGCCGGTCACGCGCACGCTTTCGGCCTTGGTCGCCACGCCGTGAAAATGGATGCCTTCGCCGACCTGATAAAGCTCGACGCCCTTCAGTTCCTTGAAGAAATCGAACTGCCACCACGACCGGCGGAATTCGCCGTCGGTTGCAAGCGCAAGCCCGATCTCCTCCTGCTTTTTGACGGCGTTCTCGATGGCGTGGTCCTCGATCGCGCGCAGCGCCTCGGCCGTGATCGCGCCGCGTTCGCGCTTTTGGCGCGCCTCCTTGAGCGCGACCGGCCGCAGCAGGCTGCCGACATGATCGGCCCGGAATGGCGGTGTCGTCCGTTGCACGAAGTCCTCCCGAAGTTCTGACCTCTCCCCGCATGCGGCGAGAGGGAGAGTTTTTTACTGGCTCTCGCTCTTGAGCACATAGCGGCCGTCGTCAGCCCGGCCAAGGCGTCCTGCGGCGTAGAGCGTGTCAAGCGCGCGGACGATCTCGCGGCCGTCTTTGCTGCCGAGCGCCGCCATCAGATCGAGAAAGTTTGCCGGACCCGCGGCGAGCGCATCGGCGACCGTCGCGCGGTGAACGCCTTGCTTTGGCACGGGTGCCGTCGGCACGGAGAATTCCAGCGAATTGGCCTTGCCGAACGGAATGGTGCAGTCGAAGCCGAGCTTGGCGCCGGTGCGCGCGCCTTGCAGCGACGGATCGAGCGGCACCACGCGGAAGCCCGAGCCGACGATGAGATCGCGATCGGCCTGGAAGCGGGTCGCCAGCGCCCAATCGGTGGCCTGGTCGGAGAACACGTCGATGTCCGGGTCGAAGGCGAAAACGTGCTTGGCTTCGGCGTGGGAGCCGAACACGGCGGCGATGGCGTTGCGCGCATCGCCCGGCACGCGCTGGCGCAGCGCGACGCGGACATTGTACATGCCGCCGCTCGACGGCGTGGCGTAGACCGCGAGCGGCTCGCGCACCGATGCCATCAGCGCCGCCCAGGCGGCCGATTCGGTCTTCATGGCGGAGAGGTGCGCCGTGTCGGTGTGGGTGAGCGCGCGGCCGCCGATGGTCAGGGTCTGAAACAGCGCGTCCTCGCGATGGGTGATCGCGGTGATGTGCAAAACCGGATTGCGCTTCACCACGCCGTAATAGCCGACATATTCGCCGAACGGTCCTTCCGGCTCGACATGGCCGGCCGGATCGAGCACGCCCTCGATCACGTATTCGGCGTCGGCCGGCACGTAGATGTCATTGGTGACGCATTTCACCACCGGCACCGGCTGGCCGCGCATGGCGCCGACGATGTCGAGTTCGTTGACCGAAGGCGTCGCCGCCATCGCCGCCAGAAAATCCGCCGGATGCGAGCCGACCGCATAGGCCACCGGCACCGGCTCGTTGCGCGCCGCGGCCTCCAGGTAGATGGCGCGCATGTCGCTCGGCGCGATCAAATCGACGCCGGCCTGCCGCGGGCCGCGCAGCATGATGCGGCGGCAGCCGACATTGGTGAAGCCGGTGCCGGGAAACAGCGCGTAGTCGATGCCGGCGGAAATGTACGGCGCGCCGTCGGCGGCATGCTGCAGGTGCACCGGGAGCGCGCACAAATCGGCTTCATCGTCCTTGAGCACGACCTGCTGCACCGGGGCCCGCTGCGACGAGACCTTGATCGGCGGCTGCAGGCGATTGAGGCGCGCCATGACCGTGCCGAGCAAGCCGCGCTCGTCGGTGTCGAGCGCGTGGGCGATTCGGCGCCGCGAGGCCATGACGTTGCCGACCAGTTCGGCCTTCTCGGGCCCCGCGGCCTTGAACAGAACCGCGCGCGGGTTGCCGTCCAGCACGCTGCCGACGTCAAGGAGATCGATCGGGTCCTGGTGCACGTCGCACTCGCCGAGATCGATCAATTTCTCGACGAAATTGCGCAGCCGGAAGCGTTCGGTATCGATCGTGGGCATGGGACGCCTCCCAACGGCGCTTTTGAGCGGGGCTAAGCCCGAAATGCGATTTAGCAATCCGGGCGCGGATGTGTAAATCCCGTTGCGCGCGAGGTGGTCGCCACAGACACTCGCGCCACGCATGACGTTGGAGAGGTGCATGGACCCGGTGCTGAGGCTTTACGAAGACGTCCTGGCGAGCGACGCCGCCACCGCGGCCCTGCCGGGGCTGCCGCGCATGATGTTCGTGGCGCATGGCGCGCTGACCATCGCCGACCGCATTCTTCGCGACGATCAGGCCTGGAGCGGCGACGGTGCCGTCACCGTCAAGGCCGGCAGCGGCGGGGCGACGGTGTGGCGCTGGGAGCTGGCCGCGGGCGACGCGCCAGCCGCTGCACTGTCGGGCCACGGCGTCGGCACGCGTGAAAAACTGGTCGCGCCGCTGGCGACCCGCCCGCAGGGCGCGCTCCTTCTGCGCGGCGACAGCGTCGCGTTCCCGCCGGGCGGCTGCGCCTATCTGCACCGGCATCAGGGCCCCGGCATCCGCTGCCTGCTCGAAGGCGGCATCCGCATCGACACTCATGGCCGTTCGACATCGTATGGTCCCGGCGGCGCCTGGTATGAGACCGGCCCGGACGGCGTGTTTGCCCAGGCCGCCGACCGGCCGACGCGCTTCATCCGCGTCATGGTCCTGCCGCTCGCCTATTTGGGCAAAAGCTCGGTCGAGTATCTCAATGACGAGGACAAGGCCAAGCCGAAATCGCAGACCTATAAGATCTACGCCGACATGCCGGTGACGGGAGTGTCCGCATGACTATGCCCGTCACCCTTAAGGTGCGAGCGAGGAAGCGACTTCGGGCGCCGATCGCCACGTTGGCGCCTCGGCCGACCTTGGCGGCCACCTTCAGGATGACGGTCAGGCAATCGTAGATCACATCGGCTTGTAGCCGCGCTCCATGTCGACGTCGATCAGCATCGCCTTGCCGGCCTTGAGCGCCTGGCCGATCAGGTCGGTGGCGTCCGTCACGGTCGCGGCGCGCGCGCCGTCGATGCCGAGCGAACGGGCCAGCCCGACGAAATCGATCGCCGGATCGTTGAGCTCCATGCCGACGAAGTTGTCGGCCTGCTCGGCGAGGCCGCGCAGCATCACCAGGCGCTGCTTGAGGATGCGATAGCTGGTATTGTTGAAAATCACCCAGACGATCGGCAGCCGGTAGCGCGCCGCGGTCCACAGGCCCTGCACCGTGTACATCGCGCTGCCGTCGCCGATGAGCGCCACCACCGGCCGCTCCGGCAGCGCGAGCTTGGCGCCGATCGCCGCCGGCAAGCCCCAGCCGATGCCGCCGCCGCGCAGGCCATAGAAGCTCTGCGCGTCGTCGCTGTCGATCAGCGAGCGGGCGCCGGGCGCCGACGACAGAACCTCCTCGATCACCACCGCGTCCTTCGGCAGCATCGCGCCGATCGCTTCCAGGAGCGCGAGCGGCTGCACCGGCGTCTTGCCGGCCAAGGCGCGAGCCTTGGCGCGGAACGCCTCGCGGTCTTTTTTGATCGCTTCGGTCGCGGATTTCAGCCGCGCCTGCGCAGCGCCCTTGGCGCTCGCGGTCATGCGCGCGCCGACGCCGGCGGTGATCTCAGGCAGCGTGGCCTTCGGATCGCCGAGGATCGCGACCTGCGCCGGATAGTTCTTGCCGATCTGCCAGGGGTCGGTGTCGAGGTGAATGAGCGGCAGGCCCGGCGGCCATGGATCGATAGTCGACGGCAGCGACCAGGTGAACAGGTCGCCGCCGACCGAGAACAACAGGTCGTGCTGGTCGAGCACCTCGCGCACGCCGGCTTGCGAGCGGGTCATGGCGCCGCGATAGAGCGGATGGGAGGCCGGGAACGAGGCGGTGTTCGGGATGAACTCGACGTAGACCGGCGCGCCGATCGCCTCGGCGAGCGCAGCCAGCTCCCGGTGCGCCCGGCTCTGGGCCACGGCGTCGCCGGCGATGATGACGGGGCGTTCCGCCTTGGCGAGCAACGCGGCGGCAGCGGCGACCGCGGCGGCGTCGCCGCGCAGCCGCGGTGCGACGCGGGTCGGCGCGAGCAGGTCGATGTCGGCGTCGTTCTTGAGGATGTCGCCGGGCAGCGCCAGGAACACCGGCCCGGTCGGCGGCGCCAGGGCGGTCTTCACCGCGCGGTGCACGTAGCGCGGCAGATCCTCAACACGATGCACTTCGGCGGCCCATTTGACGAACGGCCGCGCCAGCGTGGCCAAGTCGGCGGTCAGCACCGGCTCGGTGGCGATATATTCGAGGTCCTGCTGGCCGGCGGTGACCAGCACCGGCGCGTTCGCCTTCATGGCGTCGTAGAGCATGCCCATGGCGTTGCCGAGCCCGGGCGCGACGTGAAGATTGAGCACCGCGAGATTGCCGGAGGCCTGGGCGTAGCCGTCGGCCATCGCCATCAGCGCCGCCTCCTGAAGGCCGAGGATGTAGCGGATGTCATGCTCGACCGCGAAGGCGTCCATCAGCGGCAATTCGGTGGTGCCCGGATTGCCGAACATCACCGTGACGCCTTCCTGCTTGAGCAGATCGAGAAAGGCGCGTTTTCCGGACATCACGGGCAAGTTTCACTCCTCCTCGCTTGTCGTTCCGGACGCGCCGAAGACGGGGGTCCAGAACCGATGATTGCGATACTCGCAAATTTTCGACGGGGATGGCTACGCCGGGCGCGAATTGCTGGTGCCGCGGAAGGGATTCGAACCCCCGACCCACGCATTACGAATGCGTTGCTCTACCAGCTGAGCTACCGCGGCGCGCCGGCGGAATAACGTCCTAGTAATACCCGGGACGGGTTAACGCAAGGCTGGTCGCCGCGGATTTTCCTCCGCAACGCCCGCGCCGACACGTCATTGAATTGGCCGTGCTCGGGGCCTACGCTTGCGGTTGACCGTTCAAAGAAAAACACCGGTCCGGCGACTGCCTGCAGCGCCGTGCCGGAACGGGGAGGTCGCCATGCGGATGACGGTTCGAATGCTGGCTTTGGCCGCTGGTCTCGTCGCGGCCGCATTGCCGGCTGCCGCGCCGGCCCGGGCGCTGGCGCCGACGGCGCTGGCTGGCGAAGTCAGTTCCGCCACGGAAGGGCCGATGGAAGGCGTCGTCGTCAGCGCTCGGCGGGACGGCTCGACGCTCACGGTTTCGGTTGTCAGCGACGACAAGGGTCACTTCAGTTTCCCGGCCTCGCGTCTCGATCCTGGGCACTACGCGCTCGGCATCCGCGCCACCGGCTACGACCTCGACGGGCCAAAAGAGGCCACCGTCGCTGCCGGCCAGGATGTCGCGCTCGACGTCAGGCTCGTGCCGACACGCGATCTCAGCGCGCAAATGACCAACGCCGAATGGCTCATGAGCATGCCCGGCACCGACGACCAGAAGCGTCTGGTGCTCGACTGCAACAGCTGCCACACCCTGGAGCGCATCGTGCGTTCGACGCACGACGCCGAAGAGTTCAAGCAACTGTTTCTGCGCATGGCCGGCTATTACCCCGGCAGCACGCCGCTGAAGCCGCAGCGGCTGGTCGGCGACGCCGCGCGCCGGCTTATTTCTGCCGAGGACGCGCCAAAGGCCGCGGCATGGCTCGCCGGCATCAATTTGGGCACGCAGGACAAACGGTCCTGGCCGCTGCAAACGCTGCCGCGGGTGCGCGGAAAATCCACCCATGTCATCATCACCGAATACGATCTGCCCGACAGGCTGATCGAGCCGCATGACGTCGTGCTCGATCATCAAGGCAACGTCTGGTACTCGGATTTCGGCCAGATGTTCATCGGCGAGATGGACCCGAAGACCGGCCAGGTCACGCAATATCCGATCCCCGTGACCAAGCCCGGCTATTCGCTCGGCACGCTCGATCTGGAGATCGACAAGGACGACAATCCGTGGGTCGGCGTGATGTATCAGAGCGCCATCGCCCGGTTCGACCGCAAGACCGGCAAGTTCGCGACGTGGTCGACGCCGAAGGAATGGGATTCCGATGCCGGCCAGCTCGGGCATCTGGCGGTCGAGGGCACGCCGGCCGACGACAAGGTGTGGATCAAGAATTCCGCCGGCGGCCACATTTATCGGCTGGATCTGGCATCGAACACATTCGAGGATGTCGGCGTGCCGAAGGACCCGCGCACCGGCAAGCGCATCGGCACCTATGGCATCCATTCGGACGCCGCGAACAACCTTTATCTGCTCGATTTCTCGGCCGGCAACATCGTGCGGCTCGACGCCAAGACCAAGGAGCCGACGGTCTATCTCACGCCGACGCCGAACGCGCATCCGCGGCGCGGCCGCGTCGATGAGGCGGGCCGCCTGTGGTTCGCGGAATATTTCGGCAATGCCATCGGCATGCTCGATCCGCAGACCGGCAAAATCCAGGAATGGAAAGTGCCGACGCCGTGGTCATCGCCCTACGATGCGGTTGCGGACCGCAATGGCGACGCCTGGACCGCCTCGATGAACACCGATCGCGTCGCGCGCCTCGACATTAAAACCGGCCAGTACACCGAATACCCGCTGCCGCGACCGACCAACGTCCGCCGGGTCTTTGTCGATGATTCGAAGAATCCGGCGACGCTGTGGGTCGGCAGCAATCACGGCGCCTCGATCGTCAAGGTCGAGCCGCTGGATTGATCACGTCCCCGCGGCTTCCGCCCGCAGCTTGAAGCGTTGGATCTTGCCGGTCGCGGTTTTCGGCAATTCGCTGCGGAATTCGATCCAGCGCGGATATTTGTAGACGGCGAGCTTTTGCCGGCATTCGTCCTGCAGCGCCTGGGCCAGGGCAGGGCAGGCGTTGTCGGGCGCTTTCAGCACCACGAAGGCCTTGGGTTTGATCAGCGCGTCATCGTCCGGCCAGCCGACGACCGCGGCTTCCAGCACGTCGGCATGGCCTTGCAGCACGCCTTCGACCTCGAACGGCGAGACATACATGCCGGAGACCTTGAGCATGTCGTCGCGGCGGCCGCAGTAGACGAAATAGCCGTCGTCATCCTCGCGGTACTTGTCGCCCGAGCGGGTCCATTCACCGACGAAGGTCGACTGCGATTGCTCGCGATTGCTCCAGTACATCAGCGCGCTGGTCGGGCCGCGCACCTGCAATTCGCCCATCTCGCCGCGCGTCGTGATGGTGTTGCCGTCGTCGTCGACCAGGCGGACATCGTAGCCCGGCACCGGCTTGCCGCTGGTGCCGTAGCGCACGTCGCCCGGGCGGTTCGACAGGAAAATATGCAGCATCTCGGTCGAGCCCAGCCCGTCGAGAATGTCGACGCCATAGCGCTCGCTCCAGCGCCGGCCGACCTCGGGCGGCAGCGCCTCGCCGGCCGATACGCAGCGCCGCAATGTCACGTCGGCGCGCTCCGGCGCGGCGGCGCTGGCGAGAAAGCCGGCGTAGAACGTCGGTACGGCGTAGAAGATCGTCACCTGGTGGCGTTTGAGAAGCTCGGCCACCGCCTCCGGCGTCGGCCGTTGCGGCAACAGGATGGTCGTTGCGCCCGCCGACATCGGAAACGTCAGCGCGTTGCCGAGGCCGTAGGCGAAGAACAGCTTGGCCACCGAATAGCAGACATCGTTCTCGGTGATGCCGAGCGTCGGTCCGGCGTAGAGTTCGTCGGTGAGCCTGAGATCGGCGTGGCTGTGGACCGCCGCTTTCGGCTTGCCGGTCGAGCCCGAGGTGTAGAGCCAGAAGCACATGTCGTCGCGTTTGGTCGGCGCCGTGTGGCCGCGGATCGATTGCTCGATCGCCGCCGCCCGCTTGACCTCGGCCGCTGCGGCGGCCGCTTCCGCCTGCAGCAGGTCCTGCAGCCGGCGGTAACCGTGGCCGCCGTCGCCCGACACGATGACATGGTCGAGGTCGGCGCAGGCGCCGATCAGGTTTTTGAATTTCGGCAACACCTCCTCGGATACGATCAGCATCCGTGCCCGGCTGTCGTGCAGCATGTAACGGTAGTCGTCCTCGGTCATCAGCGTGTTGACCGGAATGGGAACGGCGCCGAATTTGATTGCGCCCAGAAAGGCGGTCGGCCAATCGATGGTGTCGAGCAGACACAGCAGAATTCGCTCCTCGCGGCGGATACCGCGGGCGCGCAGCACGCGGCCAAAGTCATCGGCGCGCGCGGCGAGGTCGGCATACGTGTAGCTGCCGCGGTGATCGATATAGGCGACCTTGGCGCCGCGCCCGGCATCGAGATTGCGTTGCAGAATGTCGGCCGCGACGTTGTAGTCGCGCGGGATCGCGTCGGCTGACGCGCTCGCCGCCACACGCGGCGGAGCGATGCTCATGGCGGCGTCTTTCCTGCCCGCAGGTGGGGCACTGCCCACGTCTGCCCGGACCTTGTTTGTCAAAGCCATTATGCCGGTGCGAAAATTCGCCCGCAATGCTGGCCGCCGCAACCCCTGTCATGGCGGGCAAATTGCGCTATGACAGGCCCGCCTGACCAAGCGCCGCCGGAGGCCGCATCATGATTTTGAGCCGGGACCGTATTCTCACCACCCATGTCGGCAGCCTGCCGCGCAACGACACCCTGAGCGACCTTTTGATCGCGCAGGAAGAGGGCAAGGGCCACGACGCCAAAATGCTGGCCGACGAAATGGACAAGGCGGTGCGGCACGTCGTTGAAAAGCAGGTGGCCGCCGGCGTCGACGTCGGCAACGACGGCGAGCAGCGGCGGATCGGCTTCCAGACCTACGTGCCGCAGCGCATGTCGGGCTTTGCCGGCGTGTCGAAGCGCCGCCGCGGCCGCGAGTTCGAGGAGTTTCCCGAACTGTTGAGCTATTTGACGCGGCGATTCCCGAATCCGCCCAAGAGCCAGCAGGGCGCGCCCGAGGCCCAGGCCGAGATCGAATATCGCGACCTCAAGCCGATCACGGACGAAATCACGGGCTTCATCACGATCGCCGACGCGCAGCGCGCGTTCGCCGAGCGGTTCATGACCGCCGCCTCGCCGGGCATCATTTCGACCACGATGCTCAATGCCCATTACGACTCGCACGACGCCTATCTGGATGCCATTGCGCGCGAAATGAGCAATGAATACCGGGCCATCCACAAGGCGGGCCTCATCCTGCAGATCGATGCGCCCGACCTCGCCATGGATCGCACCATGATGTACCGCGATCTGTCGGACGCCGATTTCGTCAAGCGCTGCGAACGCCATGTCGCCGCCATCAACAAAGGCATCGACGGCATTCCGCGCGACCGCGTGCGCCTGCATGTGTGTTACGGCAACTGGGAAGGCCCGCACATCCACGACGTCGCGTTGGAGAAGATCCTGCCGGCGCTTTACCAGGCCAACGTCGGCGCGCTGTCGATCGAATTCTCCAACCCGCGCCACGCCCACGAATATGCGGCGCTCAAGCGCGTGCCGTTGCCGAAGGACATGATCCTCATCCCCGGCGTGGTCGAGACCACCAGCAATTTCGTCGAGCATCCGGAAGTGGTGGCGCGACGCATCGAGGAGGCGGTGGCGACCATCGGCGACCGCGAGCGGGTGATTGCCTCCAGCGATTGCGGCTTCGGCACCTTCACGCGGCGCGAATGGGTCATCGAGCCGGTGGTTTGGCTCAAGCTCAAGGCGATTCGTGACGGCGCCGATATCGCCTCGGCGCGGCTGTGGGGCAGGAAAACCGCCGCATAGCCGACAACGCGACTTTCTTTCAACCAGCACAGGACCAAGAACCGTGATCGATCTTTACACCTGGACGACGCCGAACGGCCGCAAGATTTCCATCGCGCTCGAGGAATTCGGGCTGCCCTACACCGTGCACCCGGTCGACATCGGCAAGGACGACCAGTTCAAGCCGGAATTCCTGAAAATCAGCCCGAACAACCGCATCCCGGCGATCGTCGACCGCGACAACGGTTTGAGCCTGATGGAGTCCGGCGCGATCCTGATCTATCTGGCCGACAAGACCGGCAAGCTGATGCCGAAATCCGGCGACGGCCGCTACCACACCATCGAATGGCTGATGTGGCAGATGGGCGGGCCGGGCCCGATGTTCGGCCAGGTTCATCACTTCGTGAAATACAACAAGGGCAAGGCGCCCTACGCGGAAGAGCGCTATCTGAAAGAGGCGCATCGGCTCTATGGCGTGCTCGACAAGCGCCTCGCCGACCACGAATACGTAGCCGACGACTATTCGATCGCCGACATCGCGACCTGGCCGTGGGTGTCGCGCTACGAATGGCAGACCGTCGATCTCAACCAGTACCCCAACGTCAAACGCTGGTACACGGCAATCGCCAAGCGCCCCGCGACCCAGAAAGGCTACAAGGTGCCGAAGGACGTCGGCGAAGTGCCGATACCGGCCTAATCCCCGTCACCCTGAGGGGCGCGCAGCGACGCTGCGCGCCTCGAAGGGCGACAGCCCGGGTACCCGAGTCAACAAATGCGGCCGTCAGGCTTACAATAAGAATTGAAGCTGCCGCACACCGGCCGTCGCCCTTCGAGGCCCGCCTGCGGCGGGCACCTCAGGATGACGGAATGCGGAATAAAGGGAAGGAGACTCCCATGGACGACATCACCCGCGACCCGACGACGATCCGCGCCGAGGACGTCAATCCGCGCTACAATTGGGGCCGCGCGCTGCCGGCGCTCGGCATCACCGGGGTCGACTTCGAGGAGCGGGTCGATTACCGCCGCCTGCACCGCTACCGCCTCGGCCGGGTCCGGCAGGCGCTGGAGCAGTCCGAGCTCGGCGCGCTCCTGGTGTTCGACGTCAACAATATCCGCTACGTCACCTCGACCAAGATCGGCGAATGGGAGCGCGACAAGCTCTGCCGCTGGGCGCTGGTGACGCGGACCAGCCCCGACCCGATCCTGTGGGATTTCGGCTCTGCCGCCGTGCACCACCAGCTCTACACGCCGTGGCTCAAGCCGGAGAACTGCAAGGCCGGGCTGATCGGGCTGCGCGGCACTGTCAATCCGGCGTTCGGGCTGATGGCCCGTCACGCCAAGGAGATCGCGTCGCTGATCAAGGAAGCCGGCTGCGAGAAAATGCCGGTCGGCGTCGACATCATCGAGCCGCCGATGCTGTTCGAGCTGGAAAAGGCCGGGCTCAAGGTCGCCGACGGCCAGCAGACCATGCTGGAAGCGCGCGAGATCAAGTCGGCCGACGAGATCGCGCTGCTCAATCGCTCGGCCGCCATGGTGGATGGCGCCTATCACCTGATCCACGAGCAGCTCAAGCCCGGCGTGCGCGAGAACGACATCGTCGCCGAGGTCAACAAGTTCCTCTATCACCACGGCTCGGACGACGTCGAAGCCATCAACGCCATTTCGGGCGAGCGCTGCAATCCGCATCCGCACAATTTCACCGACCGCATGCTGCGGCCCGGCGATCAGGCGTTCTTCGACATCCTGCAATCGTTCATGGGCTACCGCACCTGCTACTACCGCACCTTCAATGTCGGGCGCGCCACGCCGGTGCAGCACGACGCCTACAAGAAGGCGCGCGAATGGCTCGATCTCGCCATCGACCTGATCCGGCCCGGCGTCATGACCGACGAGGTCTGCAGCGTGTGGCCGAAGGCGCAGGATTTCGGCTTCCCCGACGAGATGACGGCGTTCGGCCTGCAGTTCGGCCACGGCATCGGTCTCGCCTTGCACGAGCGGCCGATCATCTCCCGCGTCGTGTCGCTCGAGCATCCGACCGAGATCAGGGAAGGCATGGTGTTCGCGCTCGAGACCTATTGTCCGGCCAAGGACGGCTTCTCCGCCGCGCGCATCGAGGAAGAGGTGGTGGTCACCGACAAGGGCTGCCGCGTGATCACGCTGTTCCCAGCCGAGGAACTGCCGATCGCGAATAAGTATTGAGCGCTTCGCGCCCCGCATGACGTCAAACGAACTGCCCAAGGTCGCTGTTGCCGAGCAGCTGGCGCAAAAGATTTGCGCGCTCGATGTCGGGCATTTGCCGCAAGCGGTGCGGACCAAGTGCGAGGATTTGCTGATCGACGTGGTCGGCCTCGCCGTCACGGCGCGCAACGAAGACTATGTGAAAGCCGCGCTCGCCGCCTGCGATGACGACGGACCGTGCACCGCGATCGGCCATGCGCGCACGCTGTCGGCTGCCGCCGTGGCGATCGTCAACGGCACCGCGATCCACGGCGAGGATTTCGACGACACCTTCGAGGGCGGTCCGATCCACGCCGGCGCGGTGATCGTGCCGGCGGTACTGGCGGCCTGCGAGCGGCACCATCGCGACGGCCGCGCGGCGCTCATGGGCATCGCAGTCGGCGTCGAAACCATGTGCCGGCTCTCAACGGTGGCGCCGACGCTCACCCACAAGGCCGGCTTCCATCCGACCGCGGTGTTCGGCGCCGTGGGTGCTGCCGCCGGCGTCGGCGCAGCGCTCAAGCTCGACGCGCGCCAGCTCGTCGATGCGCTCGGCACCGTCGGCTCGCTGGCGTCGGGCATCATCGAATATCTGGCGGAGGGCGCCTGGACCAAGCGGCTCCATGCCGGCTGGGCCGCGCAAGCGGGGCTGCGCGCGGCGTTGCTCGGCCGCGCCGGCTTTTTGGGACCGCGCACGGTGTTCGAAGGCGCGCATGGTTTGTTCCACGGCTTCGCCAACACCACCACGGCCGATTACGAGGCGATCGCCGGCGACTTCGGCGAACGCTGGCTGACGGAGACGCTGGCGTTCAAGGCCTATCCGTGCGGGACCATGACGCATCCCTACATCGATTGCGCGCGCCGACTCGCGTCGAAAATCAAGGCGGACGACGTCGTCGAGATGGTGTGCGAGGTGGGCGAGGGCACGGTCCACCGGCTGTGGGAGCCGCTGGCGGCGAAGCAGCATCCGGCCAACGGCTATGCGGGCAAATTCTCCACGCCCTACTGCATCGCCGCCGGATTCGTCCGCGGCAATGTCGGGCTGTCCGACTTCTCCGATGCCGCCGTGCGCGACCCGGCGGTGCTCGCGCTCGCCGCCAAGGTGCGTTACGCGATCGATCCGCAAAATCCCTACCCGAAGAACTTCACCGGCCACATCCGCGCCACGCTGCGCGACGGCGCGGTGGTCGAGGAGCGCCAGCCCCATATGCGCGGCGGAGCACACGAGCCGCTCAGCCGCGCCGACATTCAAGACAAGTTTTTGCTCAATGCGCTGCGCGGCGGCTGGGGCGCCGGCCGGGCCGCCGACGCCTTGAAGCTGATCGGCAAACTGTTCGACGGGCCGGTGGCGCTTGCGGCCCTGCGCGGATAATCCGCGCCGTCAGCGGTCGGCGCTCATGGCATGTTCCGTGCTTCCATTCGCTATGCCGGAGACAGCGAGGAAGTATGACATCCCGACAAAGCTTGATGACCGAAACGATTGGCACGGCGCTGACTTTCGCGCTGGTTGCGGCGTTCCTGGCGCCATCGGCGCCGGCCCTGGCGCAGGACGGTAAAACCTATGTGATGAAGCTCTCGACCGCGACGCTCAACGATACGCAGCAAGAGTGGTTGATCCGCTTTGCCGCAGCGGTCGAAAAAGACTCCGCCGGCCGCATCAAGGGCGAAGTCTATACGGCGAGCAAACTCGGCTCGATTCCCCGGCAGATCGAAGGCACGCAGTTCGGATCGATCCAGGCCTGGATCGGCCCGCCGGAATTTCTGGTTGGCGTCGACGAGCGCTACGAAGCTTTGAGCTCGCCCGGATTGTTTACCAGCCTGGACCACGACCGGCGGGTCATCGACGACCCGCCGGTCAGGGACCTGATGCTTGGACTGGGCGCCAACAAAGGCCTCGCCGGCATCGCCATCATGCCGACCGGGCCGTCGTCCATCGTGGTGCGCAAGGCGGTCCGTCAGCTCGGCGAATTCAAGGGCATGAAAATTCGCGTGTTGGCGTCGTCGTTCCAGCTCGAGATGATCAGGCGCATGGACGCCTCGCCGGTCGCGATGTCGTTGGGCGACGTGCTTCCCGCCCTTCAGCAAGGCGCCATCGACGGCGCGCTTGGCACCATCCCGGTCTTCGTGCCGCTGCATTATTCCGATGCCAGCAAGTATCTCGTTGAGACCGGCCAGCCCTACGTGAATGTCGTCGTCGTCATGAACAAAAAGTGGCTGGAGGATCTGCCCGACGACTTGCAAAAGATCGTGCGCGACGATGCCACCACGGCTTCCACGGACATCGTTCCGTTCGTCAAGGAGTTCTTTGCCGCGCAACGCAAAGCCTGGACAGATCAAGGCGGTGAGTTGATAAGTCTGCCCGCGGACGACCAGGCCGCATTGACCGGCAGGATTTCCAGCATCGGCGCCGATCTTTCGAAAGACAAGCCGGCGCTGAATGCGGCGGTCGACGTGGTCGCGGAGTCCGCGGCGCGCAACAAATAGAAGACTTCGCTCTACCCGATAGGGAGGAAACGAATGCCCACCATGATCGCGGCGCGGCTGCATGCCTACGGCGCGCCGATGACGCTGGATCGCATCGCGGTGCCGGAGCCGCGGCCGACCGACGTGCTGGTCGAGGTCAAGGCTTGCGGCGTCGTTCCCAATCTTGCCCGCGTGGTCAGCAACTTCTTCGGCTCGCTGACGCCCGACAACAAGATGATGCCGCCGCTGCCGGCGATCTTCGGGCTCGATCCGGCCGGCGTCGTCGCCAAGGTCGGCGAGCAGGTCTGGTCGGTGCGGCCGGGCGAGCGCGTCTACGTCAACCCGGCGCGCTCGTGCGGCTCCTGCAAAATGTGCCGCAGCGGCCAGCCGCTCGATTGTCCAAGCTTCACCCTGCAGGGCTATTTCGGCCGTTCCCAGGACATCATGCGGGCCTATCCGTATGGCGGCCTGGCGCAGTTCATCACCGCGCCGGCCACGGCCTTGGTCAAGCTGCCCGACAGTCTGAGCTTCGAAGCCGCCGCGCGGCTGGGCTATTTCGGCACCGCCTATTCGGCGATGCGCAAGATCGGAGTCGGTCCCGGCCAGTCGTTGCTGATCAACGGCATCAGCGGTCAGCTCGGGCTGAACGCCGCGCAACTGGCGCTGGCGATGGGCGCGACGACGATTCTCGGCACCGGCCGCAACGCCGCGTTGCTCGGCCGCGTCAAGGCACTGGCGCCGGAGCGCATCGACGTTCTCGCGGTGCCAAATGCCCCCGCGCAACCGCCACCCGCCAGCGGCGGGGGGCAGGGCGGAGGTCCGGACCCGCTCGTCGTCTGGGCCAAGACGGCGACCGACGGCTATGGCGTCGACGGTATGATCGATTGCCTGCCGCCGGGTGCGCCGGCCAGCGCCATGATGCGTGCGCTGTTCTGCCTGCGCCGCGGCGGACGCGCGGTCAACGTCGGCGCCGTCCTGGAGCCGCTGCCGGTCAATGCGTTCTGGATGATGACCAACCGCATCGGCCTGCAAGGCTCGGTCTGGTTCACCACCGCCGAAGGCGAAGACATGGCGGCGATGGCCGGCGCCGGCACGTTGGACATGTCGGTGCTGGAACATCGCGTATCGCCGTTGTCCGAGGTCAACGAAGTCCTCGCCGGCATGGACGAGCGCAACGGCGGCTTTACCAATTTCGTGATCGATCCGACCGGCGCGGCGTGATCCGCCGTACTGGGAATGCGCCGCGCGGCTCCGCGTGCGGAAGCCCTTGCCTGCCCTACGCAGCACCCGCAAAAGCTGCTAAGCCTCTCCGCAAGAACAAAGCCCAAGCGAGGACGTTCATCATGTACGCCAATCTGGAATTGTTCATCGACGGCAAGTGGCTCGGCGGCGATGGCCGCAAGGGCGAGGATGTGATCAATCCGGCGACCGCAAAGCCGCTCGCTCACCTGCCGCATGCGAGCCCGGCCGATCTCGACCAGGCGCTCGCCGCCGCCAAGAAGGGCTTTGCCGTCTGGCGCGCGACGTCGGCCTACAGCCGCGCCAAGATCATGCGCAAGGCCGCCGATCTCATCCGCGAGCGGTTCGATGCGATCGCCAAAATCCTGGTGCAGGAGCAAGGCAAGGTCTATCCCGAAGCTCGCGCCGAGGTCATGACCTCCGCCGACATCATCGAGTGGTATGCGGAGGAAGGCCGCCGCGCTTACGGGCGCATCGTGCCGGGTGCCGGCAAGGGCCTGCGGCAGATCGTGACGCAAGAACCGGTCGGCGTGGTCGCCGCCTTCACGCCGTGGAATTTCCCGACCCTGACGCCGGCCCGCAAGATCGGCGGCGCGCTTGCCGCCGGCTGCTCGCTCATTCTCAAGGCTTCGGAAGAGACGCCGGGCGCCTGTGTCGAAGTGGTGCGCTGCTTCGCCGATGCCGGCCTGCCCGCCGGCGTGCTCAATCTCGTGTTCGGGGTGCCGGCCGAAGTGTCCGAGCACCTCATCCCCAAGGATGACGTGCGCAAGATATCGTTCACCGGCTCGATCCCGGTCGGCAAGCATCTTGCCGCGCTCGCCGCCAAAGGCATGAAGCGCGTCACCATGGAGCTCGGCGGCCATTCGCCGGTCGTGGTGTTCGCCGACGCCGACCCGGAAAAGTCGGCCGAGACCATCGCGGCGTTCAAGTATCGCAATGCCGGGCAGGTCTGCATTTCGCCGACGCGGTTTTATGTCCAGGAGCCGGTCTACGACCGCTTCCTCGCCCGCTTCACCGAATACGCCAAGGCGATCAAGATCGGCGACGGCCTGGAAAAGGGCAACACCATGGGGCCGATGGCCAATGCGCGCCGCATCGACACCATGGAGTCGTTCGTCAACGACGCCAGGGACCGCGGCGGCAAGATCGCCGCCGGCGGCAACCGCCGCGGCAATCAGGGCTACTTCTTCGAGCCCACGGTGATCACCGACGTGCCCGACGACTGCAAGGTGATGACGCAGGAGCCGTTCGGCCCGCTGGCCCCGGTGGTGCCGTTCAAGAGCTTCGATGAAGTGGTCGAGCGTGCCAACTCGCTGCCGTTCGGGCTCGCCGCCTACGCCTTCACCGGCTCGGCGCAGACCGCGAACCTGATCGGCGACGCGTTGCAGTCCGGCATGGTCGGGGTGAATTCCATCGCCATCTCGACGCCGGAAACGCCGTTCGGCGGCGTCAAGGAATCCGGCTACGGCAGCGAAGGCGGCATCGAGGGCCTGCAAGCCTATCTCAACACCAAGTTCATCTCGCAGGCGTGAATCCGATTGCGGACCGCGTCGTCGAACCGTGCTCACGCGAGGTTGCTCGCATGAGCGCCGAGGATGGATTGCCTTGATGCGGTGGATGCGGCGTTGATTGCGGAGTTTGCGGCGTGGATTATTCGGTTGTTCTGTTTTACGTCGTCCTCGGCATCGTCGTCTTTGGATTCGTTTATAGAAAGCGACTGCGCGGCTGGTGGCTCCGACCCAAGCAGCAATCGGTCGCCACGCCGGAGGCGGCGGGTGTTGCGCCGGGCGCCGCGCCGGCGCCGCTTGACCCGCAGGTCCGCACCAACCGTCTGTACGAGCTGGACAAGATATTCGGTCCATTCGGCTCAAGCGCCGCACATCCCGGCGATCTGCTTGCGCAACCGGAATTCATCGAGGCGGTGAAGCTTCTGGCCGCGCCGGACGTGTCGCTCGTGACCGTGCTGCAATACGTCGAGGGCAACAGCTGGTCGCTGTCGAGCGCGGCGCTGGCGGCCTTGCGCAAGCGTGCCGACCGCAACGAGGGTATCCCTCGCGTGCTGGCGCATTGCGAGCACTATTCGCCGTGGGCGATGTTTTTTGCGCTGGAACTGCTGTTCGACGCCGAGCCGCGCATTGCCGTCGGCGCCCCGCTGGTTCGCGCCAAGGATTGGTGGATCGAAAATCGGTGGATGCCGAACGTCATTCGCGACTACCTGGTGCGCTGTGCCGCGCGCGGCGATGCCGCGACATTCGGATCGAGCCTGAAGGCGCGCGGCATCTCGCCGCCTCAACTGATCCGAAAGTTTCTGGAACGCATCGATCATCCCGCCGCCGCCGCGCTCATTGACGAGCTCAAAGATGCGGAGCCGCCATTGGCGGCGCTGCCGGCCGAACCCGCCGGCATCTTGAATACCGTCGGCCGTTTCTGGAGCGAGGACGCCGAGATTCTCATCGCGCCCGACGACTGGCGCGAAGCCATGGCCGCCGCAGCCGCAACGCTGCAGCAAAATCCGCCGCGTTCATTGCTGGTTTCCGGCGAGCCTTTTGTCGGCAAGACGTCGTTTCTGCGATTGCTGGCGGCGATGCTGTCGCCGGGAAACTGGAGCGTGTTCGAGGCCAGCGGCGCCGATCTGCAGGCCGATCAGGTCTATATCGGTCAACTCGAGGGCCGCCTCCGCCACGTGGTCGACGAACTGGCCAAGGGCTACCGGATGATCTGGTACATTCCGGACATCGTCCAGCTGGCAATGAGCGGTCGGCATCAAGGCCAGAGCGCGACCATGCTGGACCAGATCATTCCGGCGATTGCCGCCGGCCGGCTCATCGTGTGGGCCGAAGCGACGCCGAAAGGCACCGCGCGGCTGTTGCAGATCAAGCCGTCGCTGCGCGGCCTGTTCGAAACCGTCAGCATCGAGCCGCTGTCGGCCGCAGACACGTTGCCGCTGGCGCGCGGCGTGATCGGAAAGCTTGCCGAGAGGGACAAAATCCGGTTCGACCCGGCCTGCGCCGAGGTCGCACTCGATACAGCGGCCCAGTATCTCGGCACCACCGGACTGCCGGGCACGGCGCTCTACATGCTCAAGCTGACCGCCGTGCGCTTCAAAGAACGCGGCAACGAGATCGTGCCAAGCCAGATCCTGGAGTCGCTCGCCCAGCTTACCGGGCTTCCCGTTTCGATCCTCGACACCAGGGGCCAGCTCGATCTCAAATCGGTCCGCGATTTCTTCACCGCGCGGGTGATCGGACAGGACGAGGCGGTCGGGGCGATCGTCGCCCGCGTTGCCATGCTCAAGGCCGGACTCAACGATCCGGACAAGCCGATCGCCGTCTTTCTGTTCGCCGGTCCCACCGGCACCGGCAAGACCGAGCTTGCCAAAGCGGTGTCCGAATTTCTGTTCGGCTCGGTTGAGCGGATGATCCGGCTCGACATGAGCGAGTTCCAGACCCATGAATCGATCAACAAGATATTGGGGCAGGCATCGGGATACGCGGCGTTCGACACCGACTCGTTGACCAGCCGCGTGCGCAAACAGCCGTTCTCGGTTCTCCTGCTTGACGAGTTCGAAAAATCCCATCCGATGATCTGGGATCTGTTCCTGCAGGCCTTCGACGAGGGACGGCTGACCGATGCGATGGGACAAGTTACTGATTTGCGCCACTGCCTGATCATTATGACGTCCAACCTCGGTGCCACCGCCCACCGCAGCATGGGCCTCGGCTTCGCGCCGGCGGCCGACGAGTTCAGCAAGGATCAGGTGCTGCGCGCGATCAGCCAGACCTATCGGCCGGAATTCCAGAACCGGCTCGACAAGGTCATCGTGTTCAATCCGCTGACCCGCGACCTGATGCGCGGCATTCTGAAGAAGGAACTGGCCGCCTTGCTGGAACGCCGCGGCTTGAAGGATCGGGCCTGGGCGATCGAATGGGAATCCTCGGCGCACGAATTCCTGCTGGAGAGAGGATTTTCGCCGGAAATGGGCGCGCGGCCGCTCAAACGCGCGATCGACCAATATGTCGTCGCGCCGCTGGCCGCGCTCATCGTCGAACGGCGCTTTCCGGAAGGCGAGCAGTTCCTGTTCATGCGCAGCGACGGCAACGCCATCGCGGCCGAGTTCGTCGATCCGGATGCCGATGTGGCGAGTCTCGACGAACCGCTGGCCGGCGTGCCCAGCGAACCGGCGACGCCGGTCACGCTGGCTTCGATGATCCTCGCGCCCAGGGGGGCGGACGCCGAACTCCAGGCGCTCGAAGCCGAATACGAAGACATCGAGCAGGCGCTGCAATCCATCGAGTGGGAGGCGCTCAAGCGCCGGCTGGGCGCCGACATGTCATCGGACGATTTCTGGAACCGGCCGGACCGTTTCGGCACGCTCGCTCGTTTTGCGCTGATGGACCGGGTCAAATCGGCGATGGAGACGGCGACTACGCTGCGCGGCCGGGTCGCCCGATATACCCGCTCGGCGCGACCGTATTCGGCCGAACTCAGCGGCCGGCTCGCGCTGCAACTGCACGTCATCAGGGAGGGCATCAGGGATGCCCTGGAGGATGCGCCGATCGAACTCGCCCTGGCGGTCGAGCCGGTGTTCGACGGCGCCGGCGACCGTCAGGCGACGCTGGCATGGTGCCGCAAGCTGACCGCGATGTATCGCGCCTGGGCCGGCAAGCGTCGTGCACAGGTCAACGACGCGCCGGGCGCCGACAAGGATACGCCGATTCTGCTGGTCAGCGGCTTCGGCGCTTATCGCGTCCTGTCGCGGGAGGCCGGCCTTCACATCTATGAGCCGTTCGAGGGCTCCGGCCACCGGGTGACGGTCCGCGTGTGCCTGGCCGTCGTGCCGCTCGGCGATGTGCCGGCTGCCAAGGAGCGCAAGCTTGTGGCCAAAGCGCTCGACGAAGCGCCGCGGCCGAGCACGGTCGTGCGGCGCTACCGCGAGGCGCCGCCGTTGGTGCGCGATGCCGGCGGCAAGTGGCGGACCGGCCGGCTCGATCTCGTGCTCGGCGGCGAATTCGATCTGCTGCAGGCGGCGCTGCAGTAGCCGCTCAAACGGCCTCGTCGGTCTCGCCATACAGCGTCGCCAGCGTGGCCTTGACGGTCAGCGCCACCGGCACCGACAGGATGATGCCGGTAATGCCGAACGTAACCGCGCCGGCGAGAAAGCAGAAGATGACCAGCACGCCATGGACGTGGGCGGCACGGCCGAGCACCAGCGGAGCCATGACCTGATCGATCGAGAGCCGGAGCGCGGTGGCATAAATCGCAAAGGCGACGATGCTCATGATTCCAGTCGCGCTGTGCAACGCGACCAGTCCGGCGATGATGGCGACCGCGGTCGAGCCGATGATCGGCAGCGTTTCCGCCATGCCGGTCAACAGCGCCAGCAACACCGCATGGCTGACGCCGAGGATGAGGGCGAGGCCGATATAGGAGGCGATCATCGCATAGATCACGACGGCGAGGATGCCGATGAAATATCTTTTCAACACCGGATCGAGCCGCCGCCAGATCTGCAACACCAGTTCGCGCCGCGCCGGCGGCACCATCCACAACAGGCCGCGTGCCACGGCGGGGCCGCTCAGCAAGAACCAGATCAGCAGCACGGGTGTCAGGAACACGCCCATGATGGCGGCAAAGCCGGTGCCGACGAAGAATCCCACATTGTCCGATTGCCCGAGCCACTGGCGCGTCCGGTCCATCACGACCGCGACGATCTGGCCGGGATCGATCGACTGGCCGAGCAGGCGAACGGGCTGGCCGCCGGTCGCCCGCCGCAGCAGGCTTTCCATGGTGCCCTGCAGGTCGCCGACGGTGCTGCCGGTTTCGCCGAACAGCCTTTGCCCCGCCAGCACCACGACGGTTCCGGCGAGGCCGATCAGCAGGAGAAACAGCGCAACCGCAAGCAGCGTGCGCGGCAGTCTTGTCCGGGCGGCGAGCCAGTCGATCAGTGGCGTGCACACATAGGCGACGATGCCGGCCAGCACGAACGGAAGCAGAATAGCCCTGATGAGATAGAGCAGCACCATCATGGTGCCGATCGTCAGCACGACCGCGCGCAGTTCGCTCGAATTGCGCAGCGCGGCGACGTGGCCCGCAACGGCGCGCCCGCTCTGCCGGCCTTCCCGGCCTCTCAACTCGGGGACACTCATGGCCGGATCAGACCTTCAAACCCTCGGCACAGGACTTAAGGGCGCCGTGCGCAATGTCACGAGCCTAACAGAAACGCCGCGGCGGCGCAGTTTTCCTCATGTCGCCGCCACGACCTTGATCGCAGCATATCGTTAGTCACATTGGCAATGCGGCGGGAACGCAAGCCGATTATGGCGCGTTGTGCGATGCGGGGTAGGAAAGACCCGCTTTCCCATGGCTTTTGCAGCCTCGCTGATCGCCTATTTGGGAGCCGTCGGCGGCATCGTTGCCGCTTTTCTCATCGCGCTCGCCGCACTGTTGGCAACGCCTGACCAGGGGCCAAACCCGACACGCGCCGCCGTCACCGCTCACCAGCCAGCCCTGGCCAGAGCGGCGACCGCGGCCGGGCCGAAGGCAACCCCTCTCAATATCGCCAAGGGTCAGATCGCCAAGGCCCAGATCGCCAAGAGCCGGATCGCCAAGGGTCAGATCGCCAAGGCCCAGATCGCCAAGGATCAGACCGCCAAGTCGCAACAGCTTGCCAATGTGCAATCGCGTGCCGGGCAGCGCGTCGCCCAAGACGAACGCGAGCAGCATGCGCCGTTGTCAGGCGCGCGGCCGCGCGCGGGGCAATGGGCCTATCAGCAGGAGTCGGATACGGGACGCTGGGCTCCGGGTGAAGCGGAGCAGCCGGACAATCCATTCGATCGGATCTGGTAGCCCGGCGATCGTCGATATCGCCGCGACGGCAATCAGGCGTAAGACTGCGATAGGAACGTCACGGCGTCGTCGGCAAGTTGGCCCGGTTCGATTTCGCCCTGCTGCGCCATGTCGATGATGCGTTTCGCGATGATTTCCTGGGCCACGCGACGATAGCGCGGCGATGCGAAGGGGCTGCCCGATTTTTCGATTTTCTGCCAAGCGTCTTCATAGGCCGCCACCAGAGTTTTGATGAATTCGGGGTCGAACGACGATTTTGTCAGAAGTGGAACTATCGACATAAACGTTCTCCCCGCGCCACAGGTGGAGCGCGAACTGTCCGTTTGTCGCCGGCATGCCTGTCATGGTCGATTTTATCGGCCGCCTTCGAGAAATATGGGATCAATCCGGCCGCTTGGCCAGCGGCGTTCGCGCGCCAACCGTACACCAATGTCGCTTCGAGCGTCATGCTCTCAACTCGCCACGAACAAATTCGAGGTGTCCGAGCGCTCGAGCACCGATGCGGCGGTATCGCCGAAGAACAGCGTGTCGCCCGCCCGCCGGCTCACCCCGAGCACGATCAGGTCATAGCCGCGCTTTGCCTCGCTCAAGATCGCGTCCCCGGGCGCAAGATTCACCCGGGTCGTGCTGCGCACCGGGACATCGTATCGATCCGCCAAGGCTCCGATGTCTTTGAGAACCGCCTGCTCGTTGCGCTGCGTTACCCGCTTGCGCCCGCGGCTCTTGGCGTTGCCGCCACTGCTGTTGGCGGGTGTGACATAGAGCGCGGTCACTTGCGCATCGTCGGCCCTTGCCAACGCCAGGGCGACCTCGGCGGCGCGGCGCGACACCTCGGTGCCGTTCACCGGGACGAGAATCTTGCCGTAACGATCCGGCAGCCGATCGCGCCGCGAGCCATGCGCGTCGACGACGGCGAGCGGGCCCTCAAAGCCCTTGGTGATGCGCGACAAGTCCTTGCTGAAGCCGCCCTTCGGATCGCGCGTCTTGGCGATGCCGATAACCAGGAGGTCGTAGCCTTTGCGCGCTTCGCCGGCGACGGCATCCGGCCCGCTTGGCTCGTCGTGGCGCGTGGTCACATCGACCTTGCCGGGCTTTTCGTCGTCGGGGTGCGCCTCCAGCGTGGTAACGCCCTCGGCGGCGGTCTTGATGTTGTCCTGCGGCTCCTCGCCGTCCGGCTGCGCCGCCTTTGCGGCAATCTTGTCCTTCGCCTTCTCGGCCTTGACCAGTGACCTGCCGCGGTCCTGCCTGGTCAAATCGACGACCGTTGTCGGCTTGCCGCCGGAGCCGGCGATGGCGCCGGCGAGCCGGGAGGCGAATTTGCCGTTGGGGCTGTCGTCCGCGGCCAACAGCAGGCGCTCGAGATTGGTCACGAAGCCCTTGGCGTCGAGCTCTTCCCGCTCCAGCCGCACGCGCTCTCTCTTGCGCATCGGCAGCCGCTTGAGCGCCCAGCGCAGCATCGGCGGCATCGCCGTGGTGGTGATGACCGCCATGGTGACGATGAGGGTGAAGAGGTTCTGATTGAGCACGCCCATCGTCAGACCGATCGAGGCCACGATCACCTCGGTCGAGCCGCGGGCGTTCATGCCGCAGCCGAGCGCCAGCAATTCGGCGCGGGACAGGCCGCCGAGCTTGCCGCCGACGAAGGCACCGAGGAACTTTCCGACGCTGGCGATGACGATGAGACCCACGGCGAGCAACGCCAAATCGGGACTCTTGAGCACGGTCAGGTCGGCGCTCAAGCCGGCCAGGCCGAAGAACACCGGCATGAACAGCGCCACGATGAGGCCGCGCAGCTGCTCGTCGATGTGGCGGGTGAGGATCGGCGATTCGCCGATCAGGATGCCGGCAACGAAGGCGCCGAGCACGGTGTTGACGCCGATCAACTGCGTGGTCAGCGCCATCGCGATCATGATCACCAGGATGGTGGTTATGACCGGAAATTCGCTTTTGAAATTATCGTTGGCCCAGCGGATCAAGCGGAACACGACGCGCCGGCCGACCGTGAAGCTTGCCGCCATGAACAGCGCGGTGCCGAGCACGGCCCGCGCCAGCGACCACAGGTCGATGGTCCCCGCCGACGCCAGGCCGAAGGCGATGGCGATGATGACCCAGCCGATGGTGTCTTCGAGGATGGCCGAGGCGACGATGATCTGGCCGAGGTCGCGGCGCATGAAATTCATCTCGCGCACCACCATCGCCACGATCTTGACGGACGATATCGACAGCGCGGTGCCGAGGAAGATCGCCGTGACGAGGCGCGCATCGGGCCTCGGCAGCAACGCCGCCGGCAGCATTTCGCCGAGCGCAAAGCCACAGACGAACGGCAGCGCGACGCCGGCCGCCGCCACCGTCCCGGCGGCGCGGCCGACGCGCTTGACGAGCTGCAGATCGGTTTCCATCCCGGTCAGCAACAGCAGCATCAGGATGCCGAGCTCGGAGACCGCATTGATCATGTTCTTCTGCTCGGCGGCGCTGGGAAACAGCGCGTGTTCCGCCGCCGGCCAGACCAGGCCGAGCACGGAGGGTCCGAGCAGAAGGCCGCCGATGAGCTGCCCCATCACCGCCGGTTGGCCGAGGCGTTGCGCAGCCTCGCCCATCAGCCGCCCGACCAGCAGCAACAGCCCAAGCTCGGCAATGAAGATCGCTTCCGAGGAGCCTGCCGCAGGCGGGCCATCGGCCGCCATCGCCGCGCCTGGCAGCGCAACCGCGAGGCCGATCGCCAATATCCGGATGAGCCCCGATACGGCGCGCCGGACCCGGACGGCGCCGCCGACGGACCAATCGCGTGATGCGCTCATCGCTGGACCAGGGAACCTGCCGAAGAAATCACCATGACCAACGCGCCAGGGCGCATAACGATCCCCGCCGTATTGCAGCTTCCCCTTGAGATGGCTAGGAAAATTGCCCCGGCACCATGGCGGATGACGGTGCCGAGCGAAATCCTGCCGGGATTTCGCGGCGTCGTCGCGGCGCAGCTTCATGAACGGCGCCGCGGCCGGCGCGCTGCGCCATCGCGAGTCGAACCAAGCGCGGTGGTCTCGGCCGCGCCCAGGTAGCATTCGAAATCGCGGAGCAACGCGCAGCCGCTTTACGCCCGGAGCTACGGCGTGACGGCCGTAATCTTGAACGGGCCGGATTGTTCGCTGGCCGGGTTGTCGAGGGCAAGGGCAACGGCGCCGCCAGCCATGGATCTGGCAAACGCAAATTCAGGGCGCCGCTCCACCAGGAACGCATATTCCTTCCCGGGCGCGGCAGTGAACCGCAATGTGTAGTGCTCAAATTCTGCCGCTTGGCCCACGGTCAAGGTAACCGGGCCGGCGGCTACACCGCCGGTGTAAGTTTGACCCTTACCGAGATCGATGGTCCGAGCGCCGTTGATGACAATCTGGGCCGGAGCGAAAGCCAGACTTTCCTCGCTCTCCCGCGTTATTGAAATCTTCGCTTGTCCCGGCCCTACGGCCGTAGACACAGGCGGCGTTGGCGGCGCGGCACAGCCAACGCACCACACAGCACCAATCAGAAGTGTCCCCGAAACGCCCCAGCGCATGCGGCGAAAGATTATTCGCGTCGAATCGATTATGCAACCTATTGGTTGTGCCGCCCATGACTCTCATCACGGTGTTCGGTTGTGCATTTCAAACGCGGCCGAACGTACCTAGAGCACAGGCGCATCGGCGGCTATAATGCGAGTGAGGCTCGCGCCGTGTGGCAACTCTATAAGCAGTTGACCGATAGCAAACCGTTGAAGGATGCCGACCGCGACGACGGCCGCAAGCTGGTCAAGTACTTCATGGACAAAGGACTTAAGAGCGCGACCATCGAAAAGAAAATCGCGTGGTTGAATGCCGCCGTGAATCTCGCCATCAAAGAGAGCAAGTTAAAGTTCAACCCTTTCGCTGGTATCATCCCCCGGCTTGATGACGCGGAACGGCGGCTACCGCTTGACGACGCTGACATGAAAGTGATCCGCGCGAACCTCAATCGCCTCGACAAGAGCGAGCAATTGCTTTTGCGCATACTCGCGGCAACCGGAATGCGCTTGGCTGAGGCATTTGGGGTTGATAGCGAACAAACGGAGCGGCGCTGTAGGTTCGTGATCGTGGGCACCAAGACCGAACAATCGCCACGCCGTGTGCCGTTGCCTGCCGCCGTGCTCCCGTTCGTAAGGGCAAGCTATTCGCTGGCACAGACGACGCCGCGTCGAAACGGCTCAATAAATTCCTCGACGACATTGGCATCACAGACGCGCGCAAGGTCATCCATAGCTTGCGGCACCGTGCACAGGATCGGCTCCGGGCTGCCGGATGCCCCGAAGATATGCGATGGGAGCTTTTGGGCCACGAAAAGGAAACCGTCGCGGCGGGTTATGGTGAGGGCCATCCGGTGCGGATGCTGCGCAAGTGGATTGACAAGATCGGCTGCTAAGGTTCGAAGCCTTGGTACTGGATGGGACAGGCGGTCGCCCATAAATAACATACGCTTGCGGGGGGAGCACGGCGAACGAAAAGTCACAACGCATCTGCCCGGCCCAAAGTTCCGTTAGGTTGACGCCGCCGCTTGGAATTCCTCAATTGACGGCTGCCCCTCTGCCTCTATATTTAGCAGACCCTGGCTTTTTGGGACCGGCGTAAGGGCGTCTAATGAGTGACACGCTCACCAGCAGGACCCCCTCTCGGGCGGCGCGATTTTATTCGCCGCGCCCCCCGATGCCGAATCGCGCGATGACTATTTCCGCAAAATCCTCGACGATTTACCGGCAGCGATCTATGTGACCGACGCCCTTGGCCGGATTACTTACTTCAATGAGGCGGCGGCTACGCTATGGGGTCATCGTCCCTCTATAGGGACAAGCGAATGGTGCGGTTCATGGAAGCTGTTCTGGCCGAATGGCCGGGCGCTCCCCCATGGCGACTGCCCCATGGCGATTGCCATCAAAGAAAAACGTCCAGTGCGCGGCATGGAAGCAATCGCCGAGCGCCCGGACGGGACGCGCGTGCCTTTCATTCCTTACCCCACGCCGCTTTTCGATGCGTTCGGTACACTTATCGGCGCGGTGAATATGCTGATCGACATTACGGATCGCAAACGCGCTGAGGAAGTCAAACAGAGGCTCGCCGCGATTGTCCAATTCTCTGACGACGGGATCATAAGCAAAAACCTTGAAGGTATCATCGAAAGCTGGAATGCAGGTGCCGAAAGGATTTTCGGTTACACCGCAAATGAGGCGATTGGTCAGTCAATCGAGATGCTAATTCCGCCCGACCGGCTCCATGAAGAACCGGCGATCATAGCGCGTATTCGGCGCGCCGAACGTATTGACCATTACGAGACCGTCCGCCGTCGCAAGGATGGAAGCCTGATCGATATATCACTCACTGTATCGCCGATCATGAATGAGGATGGCGCGGTCATTGGTGCCTCGAAAATTGCACGCGACATTACGGAACGCCGCAAGGCACGCGAACAAAGAGAGTTGCTGTTTCGGGAGATGGACCATCGCATCCGAAATTTGTTCACGTTGGCGGGCAGCGTCGTAACATTGAGCGCGCGTTCGGCCGATACTCCGAAGGAATTGACTTCGATCATTAGGGACCGATTAGACGCGCTCGCCCGCGCGCACGCGCTCACGCTCCCGAAGCTTTCCGATGGCTCGGCTCAAGTCGAGCAACCGACGACCTTGCAAACTTTAATTCGGACCATTGTTTCACCCTACGAGGAAAACGGCGCATCTCCGCGCGTCGCAATAAGTGGGCCTGACGTTCCTGTGTCGGCGTGGTTGGCAACTGGCTTCGCGCTCCTCTTGCATGAATTTGCGACGAACGCGGCCAAGTACGGCGCGCTATCGACGCCATCGGGTCGGATCAATATCGTTTGTTCAGAATTGGACGATCTCGTCTCACTAACATGGACGGAGAGCGGCGGTCCTCACATTGACAAGCCCCCTGTCAGTGAAGGATTCGGCAGTCAGCTTGCGCAGGCTACGATCTACGGACGCCTTGGCGGTACTTTGTCCCGCGAGTGGAATGCGGACGGTCTGACAATTCGATTGTCAGTCGGTCGGCAGCGCCTCGTTACCTGAACCTAGCCTGACCAACGCCTCTGCATCGTACCGCAACTCACGATCCATTTTCTTTCCGGGAATACTCATGCGGCGACCCGTGGCGGTTTGTTGTTCGCCGGGCGTCGCGCCGGCCGAGTGCTCAATTCGTTGCGTACCGGGCCGGGGACGGCTGTCTAGCAGAGTATTGTCGGGCCTCAAACATCATTCTAGCGCCCGTTCATGCGTGGGCTCAGCCGGGACTTTTAGGCCGAATGGCTTGCGGATTTCGAAGCTGGACCTGTAGCCAATCACTGTTGCCAGTGCTGCCAAAGTGTCACCTAAACTATTGATATTGCTGAATGGCGGAGAGGGAGGGATTCGAACCCCCGATACGGTTGCCCGTATGCCGCATTTCGAGTGCGGTGCTTTCAACCGCTCAGCCACCTCTCCGTCGGAATGCGACAAGCCTGAGCGTTGTGGCGCCGTATCTAGCGGCGTCGCAGACCGGACACAAGGGCGCAGCCCCGCTTCCAGGCCTAGAGCTCCCGGCCGAGCTTGCGGTCGAGCGAATAGGGGCCGCCGCCGCGCAGCGCGATGGCGAAGCAGACCAGACCCCATAACAGCGTGTATTCGTAGCCACGATGCATCCAGCCGAAGCCGTTGCTCCAATACAGGACGGTGATGACGAGCATCTCGATCGCCGCGGCGGCCGCGAAGAAGCGGGTGAACAGGCCGAGGATCAGCGCAATGCCGGCCGCGGTCTCGGTGATGGTCGAGGCCCAGTACCACAGCTCGGGCGGCGTGAAGCCGATATCGGCATAGCCCTTCAGCACGCCGGCCGCGGGGCCAAGCATGATCTTGCCCCAGCCGTGCACCACGAGGTTCCAGCCGACGGCGATGCGAATGATCAGCCACGATAACGGGATGGCGGCATCGTAGAACGGCCCCAAGAACGGCAGGACACGTTTCGGTTCGGCGTCCGCGGCAGCCATGATTTCCTCCCGGTCTTTGGCGTTTTCGCTTGGCGTTTTCGGAAAACATAGAACCGCCCGGAATGGCTGCATAGCCGTATTGGTCGCGCGGCGCCGACTTCGCCTGTTCCTTGCGGCTCTCGGCCCATTTATACTGTCCGCAACGGAAAGGGCGGGAGCGCGCAATGGCAGAATGGTTTGTCGCCAAGGCAGAGGATTTGCCCGAGGGCGACCGGCGCATCGTGGTCGCCGGCAAGAACGAGATCGGCGTTTTTCACCAGGGCGGCGCCTACTACGCCTACAGCAATTATTGCGTCCATTCCGGCGGCCCGGCCTGCGAGGGGCTGTTGATCAATCAGGTCGTCGATATCATCGCCGCGGACCGCACCTATCAGGGGCAGACGTTTTCCGACGCGATGCATTTCGTCTGCCCGTGGCACGGCTACGAATACGACCTGACGACCGGCCGGTGCATCGGCGACAGCAGGCTCAAGCTGAAGAAATTCGAGGTGGTGCGGCGCGGCGACGACATCTACGTGGTCGCCTGACGCATGAGCCGACAAAGCCCGCCGTTCCCGAAATGATCATGCGCGTTTAGACGGAGAAGGCCTATGGACACGGTTCCAAGCGACGTCCGCAAACTGAATTTCGACGATTATTCGACGTCCAAGCATCTCGCGCACGCCGCGCAGCAGGCGCGCGCCCGCAACTATCAGGATTTCCTGATCGTCGACGTCGACGCGCACCATTACGAGAACGAGTCCTACAAGGAAGTCTTCCAATACATCGAGAGCCCGGTGATCCGCCGCGACATCATCGATTCCTCGTCGCGGCCGGGCCGTTCGGCGATGATCAATTCCTCGGTCGGCAACCAGAATCTCGGCGGCCGCATCACCCGCGCCAATCTGCGCCGGCTGCAGAAGGTGCCGGCCGACGGCCGGCATCGCGACGTCGCCATGACGCTCGAATGGATGGACGCGATGGGCATCGATTACGCCTGCATGTTTCCGACGCCGATGCTGTTCCTCGGGCTGCATCCGCAGGTCGAGATCGAGGTCGCGCTGTGCCGGGCCTATAACCGCTGGCTGTGCGAGCGCATCCTCGCCGTCGAGCCGCGGCTGATTTCGATGCTCTACATCCCGTTCAACGATCCGGAGGCCGCCTACCAGACGGTGAAGGACTTCGGCGACAACAAAGGCGTGGTCGGCTTCATGGTGACGTCGCCGCGCTACAAGCCGGTGCACGACAACGCCTACATGAAGACCTACGCGCTGCTCGAGGAGATGGGCAAGCCGATCTCGTTTCACGCCGCCTACAATTGGGACGACCGCGCGCTGGCGATGACCAACCGCTTCATCTCGGTGCATTCGCTCGGCTTCATGTGGTTCAACATGATCCACATGACCAACTGGGTGATCAACGGCCTGCCCGAGCGCTTCCCCAAGCTCAAGGTGATGTGGATCGAAAGCGGCCTGACCTGGGCCTATTCGCTGATGCAGCGGCTCGACCATTCCTACATGATGCGCACCTCGGACTGTCCATCGCTCAAGCGCAAGCCGAGCGAGTACATGCGCGAGATGTATTACTCGTCGCAGCCGATGGAGAAGCCGGACGACCTGTCGATCCTGGAAGCGACCTTCAAGATGATCAATGCCGAGACGCAGCTGTTGTGGTCGTCCGATTATCCGCACTGGGACTTCGATCTGCCCGGCGTGATCTACGACCTGCCGTTCCTCGGCGAGACGGCAAAGCGCAACATTCTCGGCGCCAACGCCGCGCGCGCCTTCGGCCTGGATACCAAGGTGGTGAAGAAGATTCTGTAGCTTCTCCTTCTCCCCGCACGCGGGGAGAAGGTCGGGATGAGGGGACCTCTCCGCCGGGCCGAGAGGCAAAGATTTTTTTCAGCCGTTCGCGCGAATCCGCAAAGCTCAGAATCGCGGATAGGCCCCTCACCCTCGCTTCGCATAGCCGATGCTTGGCATCGGCGTTCTTCGTATCAACACGGCGTCCGCAGGCCGCCTGTGCTCTCCCCGCGCAGCGGGGAGAGGTTTATTCGTCCGCTCACGTCCCGGTGAATACCGGCTTGCGCTTCTCCATGAACGCGCTGCGGCCTTCGTTGTAGTCGCGGCTGACGAAGCACTGCTCCACCATTTCGACCGTGCGCGCGACGCTGCGCTTTCCTTCGTCTTTGAGGATCTCGCCGACCGTGAACTTCACCGCCTTGATGGTCAGCGGCGCGTTGGCGCAGATCATGTCGGTGATGCTTTTGACCGAACTTTCGAGCTCGGCTTCCGGCACGACGCGGTTCACCAGGCCCATGGCGTGGGCTTCCTTGGCGTCGAATTGGCGGGCGGTATAGAAAATCTCCTTGGCGAAGGAGGGCCCGACAATGTCGACCAGGCGCTTGAGCCCGGTATAGCCGTAGCCCAAACCGAGCTTGGCCGCCGGCACCGCAAAGCGCGAATTGTCGCTGCAGATGCGCAAATCGCAGCATGTCGCCAGCCCCAGCCCGCCGCCGATGCAGTAGCCGCGGATCATCGCGATGGTCGGCTTGGGAAATTCGTAGATGCTCGCATAGGCGCCTTCCGACTTGGCGCCGTAGGCGCGGGCACCTTCCAGGTTGGCGCGCTCGCTTTCGAATTTGGAGATGTCGGCGCCGGACACGAAAGCCTTGCCGCCGGCGCCGGTGAGCACCACGACGCGCACGGCGTCGTCGGCGGCGAAGTCGTCGAGAATGTGCTTGGTCGCCTCCCACATGTCCAGCGACACGGCGTTGTGCCGCTCGGGATTGTTGAAGGTCACGATGCCGACGCCGCCGTCTTTGCGCGCGAGCATCTTGTCAGTCATGTTGTCGGCCATGTTGTCGGTCATGGTCGGGCTCCTTGTTGTTCTGTCGTCATCCGCGAAGGCGGATGATCCAGTAACCGTCAATGTTTCGAGATTGAACTCATTCGCGGCGTTTACTGGGTGCCCCGCCTTCGCGGGGCATGACAATGAATGAAACCATCACACCGCCTTGGCCTTGTGCAGCGCGGCGATGTCGCGCGCCGAAAAGCCGAATTCCTTGAGCACCGCGTCGGTCTGCTCGCCGAGCTCCGGCGGCCGCGCCGCGAGCCGCGACGGCGTCCGCGACAGCGTGACCGGCTGGCCGACGAGCTGCATCTTGGTCTTGTCCTTTTTGGTGACGCTCTGCGCCATGCCCAGGTGCTTGACTTGCGGATCGGCGAACATCTGGTCGATCGCGTAGATCGGCCCGGACGGCACGCCGGCTTGGTTGAGGCGCTCCACCCATTCGGCGCTGGTACGGCCGGCGAGGTAGGTCTCGATCTCGGCGTTGAGCGCATCGCGGTGCTTGGAGCGCGCCGCGCCGTTGGCGTAGTCCGGGTTCTTAAGCATTGCGGGCGCCGCGATGGCCTCGCAGAACCGTTTCCAGATCGTCTGGCCGGCGGTGGCGATGTTGATGTAGCTGTCCTTGGTCTTGTAGACGCCGGTCGGCGCGCTGGTCGGATGGTTGTTGCCGGCCTGTCCGGCCACCTCGCCGCTGACCAGATAACGGGCGGCCTGGAAATCCAGCATGAAGATTTGCGCCTGTAAGAGCGAGGTGCAGATCTGCTGCCCCTTTTTGGATTTCTCGCGCTCGAGCAGCGCGACCAGGATGCCGAGCGAGGCAAACAGTCCGGCGCTGAGGTCGGCGATCGGAATGCCGACGCGGACCGGGCCCTGGCCGGGCAGGCCGGTCACCGACATCAGGCCGCCCATGCCTTGCGCAATCTGGTCGAAGCCGGGACGGTTGGCATACGGTCCATCCTGGCCGAAGCCGGAAATGCTGGCATAGATCAGGCGCGGATTGATCCTGGCGAGCGTCTTGTAGTCGATGCCGAGCCGCTTCTTCACGTCGGGGCGGAAGTTCTCGACCACGATGTCGGCTTTTTTCACCATGCGCTTGAACGCCGCGAGCCCGGCGGGCGTCTTCAAATTCAACGTCATGCTGCGCTTGTTGCGGTGCAGGTTCTGAAAATCCGGCCCGTCGCGCGGGCCGCCCATCGACTCCTCGACGCCGGGCGGCATCTCGATCTTGATGACATTAGCACCCCAGTCGGCGAGCTGACGGACACAGGTCGGCCCCGACCGCACGCGGGTCAGGTCCAGCACGGTAAAACGCGCAAGCGCCTTTGAAGCGCGGGGAAAAGCCATCGCGGGCGCCTCCAACGCCGTTTTCTTGCCGGCCGATTGGCCAAGCGGGTCAGAACTTCCCCGATCTTAACGCTGTTGTCCACCGGCTGGCGGCGCCCCGCCGAATGGTCGTTGGGCGCCGCGACACGGCTGCGCGACATGGATAAAATGTAAGCCAGGACAGCCATCTTTCCGGCACTTTCACGAGGCGATCATGAACGAAGAAGCCTTCAATGTGAGCATGCGTAAATTTCTCAAAAAGGTCGGCATCACCTCGCAGCGCGAAATCGAGCAGGCGGTGCGAGCGGCCGTCGATTCCGGCAAGCTGAAAGGCAACGAGGCATTGCCGGCCAAGGTTGTGCTGACGGTCGACGGTATCGGTCTCGCGGTTGAAATCGAAGGCGCCGTAGAGCTCGAATGAGACGTTTGCCCACGCTCCTGCAATTTCCCGGGAAACATCATGATTGATCTGCGTCGCCCGATTGGCCGCCTCTGTGTCGTCGTCATGCTTGCCGCCGCCACCACCGTCGCGGTTGCCCAAGACCGGCCCGAGCGCGGCAGCGGCGATCACTCCAGGCGCCAGGAACAGGCCCAGCAGGCCGACGGCGAACACGGCTCCGGCCCGTGGCCGACCGGCACGCCGCCCGGGGTTCTTTCGTTGCTGCCGGGCGATGCGGTCACCCAGCACAGCATCGCGCTTTCGAACGGCATTAAGCTCGACTACACGGCGACCGCCGGCACATTCTCGCTGTTCGATCAGACCGGCTCGCGTTCCGCCCAGATATTCTACACGGCCTTTGTCGCCAAGACCGACAATCCGGCGTCGCGGCCGGTGACGTTCGTATTCAACGGCGGCCCGGGCGCGGCCTCGGCGTTTCTCGATCTGGGGCTGGTCGGTCCGCGTCTGGCCGAATTCGGCGCCAACGGCCACGACGGTGCCAGCGTCCATCTGGTCGATAACCCCGACACCTGGCTGGCCTTCACCGACCTGGTGCTGATCGATCCGGTCGGCACCGGCTGGAGCCGGCCGGCCAAGCCCGATGCCGGCGAAGCCTTCTGGGGCGTGCACAACGACGCCGAATCCATGGCCAAGGTGGTTGCGCTTTACGTCGCCAGGAACGGCCGCGTCAGTTCGCCGAAATTCATCCTCGGCGAAAGCTACGGCGGCTTCCGCGCCGCCAAGATGGCGCGCGCGCTGCAGAACGATCAGGGCATCGTGGTTTCCGGCATCCTGATGCTGTCGCCGATGCTCGAAGGCGCATTCCAGTTCGGCGGCGACCGCTTCGCGCTCGGCGCCGCGCTGCAATTGCCCTCGCTCGCGGCGGCCGAACTTGAGCGCAAAGGCAGCTTCAGCCAAGCGGCGCTGGCGCAAGCCGAGCATTTCGCCTTGACCGATTACCTGTCGACGCTGGCCGGTCCGCCGCCGCAGGGCGACGCGGCCAAGACCTTCTACAGCCGCGTTGCGGAAATGACCGGCCTGCCGGTGGACGTCGTCGCCCGGTCGCGCGGCTTCATCCGCGATGACTATGTCAAAAACATCGACGCCAAAGACCACAAGATCGTCAGCCACTATGACGCGACATTCGCCGTCGACGACCCGTATCCGGAGTCTCCCGTGGGCCGCGGCCCCGATCCGATCCTCGACGGCGTGGTGCGCTCCTACGGCGGCGCCTTCGTCGGCTACGCCCGCGACGAGCTCGGCTTCAAGACCGACATGACCTACAACCTGCTCGCCTCGGAGGTGACCGGGAAATGGGATTGGGGTGGCGGGCACGGCCAGCCGAGCGTCGCCGACGATCTGCGCGTGCTGCTCACGCTCACGCCGTCCTTCCACCTCATGGTCGCTCACGGCTACAGCGACATGGTCACGCCCTATGCGGTCACGCGCTACGTGCTCGATCACCTGCCGCCGGTAGAAGGCGAGGAGCGCACCCAGCTCAAGCTCTATCGCGGCGGCCACATGTTCTATCTCGATCCGGATTCGCGCAAGGCGTTCACCGCCGACGCCCGCACCATGTACGCGTCGCCGTAACGGTCGTCCAACGGTTGTGCCATGACGCTCGTCCGGCATCATACGGCGGTTGACGGGCTCGATCGGTTCATTCCGGTACGCAAGAGCGACATCCTGTCGGCTCTGGTCGAGCAAGGCGCCTTTGCCGATGACGGCGAGCGCGAGAAATTTTGCCGCCTCTGCGAGATGCTGGCGGCGATCTATCATTACGACTGCTTCAAGATGCTCGAGCGGCTGCGCGACGATTATTATTATTTCAGCCCGGAAATCGCCCGGCACGCCGCTATCGACGGACTCCTGGTCGAGCGCTCCTATGCGGATCTCGTGCAGACGCTCGATGCCGTGCTCAAGGAGGCGAATTTCGTCGAGGTGCCGCACGCCGAAGTCGGCGATGCCCATCGGCGCCGCACCGTGCTGCGGGTCGAGGTCGAGGCGCCGCTCGATGACTTCCGCGAGGTCCGCTTCTACCGCCGCGGTCGCCACGACGAACAATTCGAGGTCGTCGAATGGTTCGGGTTGCGGCGGCGGACGATCCAGGCCGAGGTCTACGACGATGTCGTGATGATGATCGCGACCAAGTCGGCCGCCGAGGTCGAGACGCGCAAACTGCGACGGCTGCAACGACGCAAGATCATCCCGGGTTCGGTGCTGCTGAAATACTTCCACAATGTCGCCAGTAGCGATCTCAACGCGCTGTTTCCGAATGTCCGCGTGGTGATGAGCAGGCTCGACAAGCTGATGCTCGGCGTACCGGCGCTGGCCGGCGCCATACCGATCTTCCTCAATCTTTATGCAACGACCGCCGTGCTGATCCTGGTCATCGGGTTTTATTTGGGCCTGGGCGGGACCATCGCCGACAAGGATATGAAAACCGCGCTTGCGGCCTTGGGCGGGCTGGTGGCGCTCGGCGGCTTTGCCATGCAGCAATGGGTGAGGTATCAGCGGCAGTCGCTGAAGTATCAGATCGAGCTGACCGAGAACGTCTATTTTCGCAACATCAACAACAACATGGGGATCTTCGATTATCTGATCGGGGCCGCCGAGGATCAGGAAACCAAGGAGGTGTTTCTGGCCTACCATTTCCTCCACGTGGCGACCTCGCCGCCGACGGCCGACGAACTCGACAGCCGCATTGAAGCGTGGCTCCTGAAAACGTTCGGCGTTAACCTTGACTTCGAAGTCGCCGGCGCGCTCGACAAACTGCAGCGGCTCGGCCTGCTCGAGCGCAGGGGGGAGCGGCTCTTTGTCTCACCGCTGGACGGCGCGTTGGCCCAGCTTGACCGCACTTGGCGCGGCCTTTTCCCGCGGGAAGCCCAAGCTGCAGCGCCATAATGCCCTGACCGGTTCGGGGCGGTGCCAGCGAGCCGGGCTAAGCCCGGGCCGCGGGAAATGTTGCAATCTCCGGTAACATAAGACATTCGTTTGATTGAAAGGGTCGGCCGTTTCGGCATAGATGGCCGATCTTCAGAAACAGTCCAAGAACATCTTCCAGGGAGGACGCGATGTCCAAAGGTCTCATCGGCGTGCCGCTGCAACGGCGCACGATACTCAAGGCCGGTCTGGCGCTCGGCGCCATGCAGGTCACCAGCCCGTTCGTGGTGAAGTCGCTGGCCGACGAGCCGGTCAGGATCGGCCTCGATAATCCGCTCACCGGCACCTACGCCGCGCTCGGCAAGAACGAACTGATGGGCGCGCAGCTCGCGCTGACCCATATCAACGCCAAGGGCGGCATTCTCGGCCGCAAAGCCGAGCTGCTGGTCGAGGATTCCACCAGCGGCGACGCCGGCACTGCCGTGGAAAAGGCGCGCAAGCTGATCGATCGCGACCAGGTGAACTTCCTGGTCGGCAACATCAATTCGGCGCTGGCCCAGGCGATCGCCAACGTCGCCTACGAGAAGAGCATCTTCCACGTCGTGCCCGGCGGCCACACCGATTCGGTCACCGGCTCCAATTGCCATTGGAACGTGTTCCGCATCTGCAACACGACGCAGATGGAAGCCAACGCGGTCGCTGGCTCGCTGATCAAGAATGCCGGCAAGAAGTGGTATTACCTCACGCCCGACTATGCGTTCGGCCACACCCTGCAGGCCGGCCTGGAAGCCGCGGCCGCCAAGCTTGGCGGCACCAAGGTCGGCGGCGACCTCACCCCGCTCGGCACCACCGACTTTTCCTCCTACTTGATCAAGGCGCAGTCGGCGAGCCCGGACGTCATCATCTTCCTGCAAGCCGGCGACGATGCGGTCAACGCGCTCAAGCAAGCGGTGCAGTTCGGCCTCGACAAGAAATTCCATCTTGCCGGCGCGCAGCAGGAGCTCGAAGTGCTGCTCGGCCTGCCGCCGGAGGCGCGCACCGGCACCTGGGTCTTCGAGTGGTACTGGAAACAGCCGGACGTGCCGAACGTCAACGATTTCGTCGCCGAGGTCCGCAAAGCGAGCGGCGGCCACGTGCCGACCGCGCGGACCTGGTTCGGCTACGCCGCGGTCTCGACATGCGCGCTCGCAGCCGCGCAGGCCAATTCGCTCGACGCGGTCAAGATGGCGAAGGCGATGCAGGGCTACAAGCTGCCGCCGGAAATCGCGCTGATGCCGGACGGTGCCTTCTTCCGCGCCGGCCAGGGGCAGCTCATTCCCAATCTCTATGTCGGCCAGGCGCAGTCGAGCGGTCCCGACGGACCCGAGGATCTCTTCAAGGTCAACGAGGTGGTCAAGGGCGCCGACGTGGCCGGCACCCTGGAAGATACCGGCTGCAAGCAGACGTGGCCGTCCTGACAATCCGATCAAGCGGGCGCCGCCGGCTCGCGGCGCCCGGAATTCCCGCCGGGGCCGAGGGGTTTAGTTTTCATCGATGTCCATGATGGCGACCGCGGTCACGCCTGAGACCCCTTCCTGGCGTGGCAAGCGGCCAGCTGCGATGTAATCTCGCGTATGACACAGCTCATTGTGTTCAACATCTTCAACGGGCTCATCGTCGGCGCATTCTATGCGCTGATGGCGCTGGGCCTGTCGTTGATCCTCAATCTGTCGGGCGTCATCAATTTCGCCCACGGCGGCTTTCTGGCGATCGGTGGCTATTTCGCCTTTACGCTCGTGCCCTATGTCGGGTTCTGGGGCGCTCTCATCCTGGCGCCGGTCCTCACCGCGGTGCTCGGCATCATCGTCGAACGCCTGCTGATCCGCCGTCTCTACGGGCGCGATCCGCTTTACAGCCTGCTGCTGACCTTCGGCCTCGCTTTCATGTTCGAGGACGGCACGCGTTTCATCTGGGGCGCGCAGAGCCTGCCGTTTCAGGTCCCGGGCTGGTTGATGTCGCCGCTGAGCAACGACTACTTCTTCCTGACCGGCTATCGGCTGTTCATGGTGGCGATCGTGGCGATCGCGGTGATCGGGTTGTTCCTGATCCTCGGCTACACCCGGCTCGGCATTCGCATCCGTGCCGGCACGCTCGATCTCGAGACGGTCTCGGTGCTCGGCGTCAATGTGCGCTTCCTGCGCAACATGAATTTCGGCCTCGGCGTCTATTTGGCTGGACTTGCCGGGGTCTTGGCGGTCGGCCAGCTGGGCCTGCAGCCGACCATCGGTTCGTCGCTGATCATGCCGAGCTTTGTCGCCATCATCGTCGGCGGGCTCGGCAGCCTGCCGGGCACGCTGCTCGGCGGCTTGTTGATCGGCGTGGCGTCCGGCATCACCACGGTGTTCTTTCCCTCGGCCACCGAGGCGGTGATGTACGTGATGATGGCCGCCGTCCTGTTGGTGCGGCCGCGCGGTCTTCTCGGCGAGGAGGGCAGGTTCTAGTGGGCAAGGGCACCCTCGACTTCAATAAACAAGCGGCCAACATCCTGGTCTGGCTGCTGCTGTTGGCGATGCCGTACTGGCTGCCGGCAGTCGGCGGTTATGTCGAGCTTGGCAGCCGCGTCGTCGTGCTCGGGCTGGCGGCGATGGCGCTCAATTTCCTGCTCGGCTACACCGGCGTGCTGTCGTTCGGCCACGCCGCCTATTTCGGGCTTGGCGCCTATGGCGCCGGCATGACGCTGCGCTATCTGGTGCCGAGCACCACGCTTGGCATCGTCATCGGCACCTTGGTCGGCACCATCGCCGGCGCGATCATCGGCCCGCTGATCATCCGCTTGCGCGGCGTTTATTTCGCCATGGTGACCATCGCCTTCGGCCAGGTGTTTTATTTCATCGCGTTCCGCTGGAATTCGGTGACCGGCGGCGACGACGGCCTCACCGGCTGGACGCGGCTGCCGCTGCATTTCGGCTTTGCCACCGTCGATATCCTGCACAATCCGCGCGCTTTCTATTACCTGGCGCTGGCGGTATTCGCGATCGCGGCCGGCGCGATGGCGTGGCTGCTGCGCTCGCCGTTCGGCCGCACCCTGTTGGCGATCCGCGAGAACGAGCGGCGGGCGCGCTTCCTCGGCATTCCGGTCGACCAGCACATCTGGATGTCGTGGGTGCTGTCGTGCTGCTTCGTCAGCGCCGCCGGCGCGCTCTATGCTCTGCTCAACAACTTCGTCGATCCGCGCGCGCTGTATTGGACGCAGTCCGGCGATTTCGTGATCATGACGGTGCTCGGCGGCATGCGCGCGTTCTGGGGGCCGCTGATCGGCGCCGCGATCTTCGTCGTGCTGCAAGATTATCTGTCGAGCCAGACTGCGAACTGGATGTCGTTCGTCGGCCTGTTTTTCGTGCTGGTGGTGCTGTTCTTTCCGCGCGGCATTTTGGGCATGATCCGGCGCAAGGTGGCGACATGAGCCTGTTGCAGGTCGACAACGTCTCGAAGCATTTCGGCAGTCTGGTCGCCGTCAACAACGTGTCGATGACGGTCGAACCGGGCGAACTGCGCGCTGTCATCGGCCCCAACGGCGCCGGCAAGACGACGTTCTTCAACCTGATCAGTGGCTTTTTGCGGCCGAGCGCGGGCCGCATCGTCTTTGACGGCCAGGACATCACCGATTTGTTGCCGGCGCGGCGGGTCTGGCGCGGCGTCGCCCGCACCTTTCAGATCACCGAAGTGTTTCCCGAACTGTCGGGGCGCGAAAACTTGCGCATCGCCGTCGAGGTCGCTTCCGGCTACCGGCTGCGGCCGTGGCTGTCGCGCGCCGAGGACGCCAAGGTCCGCGCCCGCGTCGATGAATTGCTCGACATGGGCGGGCTCGCCGGCAAATCCGGACGCCTGGTGGGAGAGCTCGCCCACGGCGATCAGCGCGCCACCGAGATCACCATGGCGCTGGCGCTCAATCCGCGCTTGTTGCTGCTCGACGAGCCGACCGCCGGCATGGGCGATCAGGAAACCTACGACATCATTCAGCTGATCCGCCGGCTGCACAAGGACAACAAGCTGACGATCGTGCTGATCGAGCACGACATGCGCGTCGTATTCCATCTTGCCGACCGCATCATGGTGCTCGACCAGGGCAAATTCCTCGCCGAAGGCACCCCGCCGGAGATTGCCGCCAACAAGGCGGTGCAGACCGCCTATCTGGGCCAGGCCGCCTGATCGTAGCCCCATGAACGAAGCCCCATGAACGAAGCCCCATGAGCGAAGCCGCATGACCGCAGCACTGACCGCGCAAGGGCTCCAGACCTATTACGGCAAGAGCCACATTCTGCACGGCGTCAGCCTCGAAGCCGCCGAGGGCCATGTGACGGCGCTGCTCGGCCGCAATGGCGCCGGCAAGACCACGACGCTGCGCAGCCTGATGGGGCTCACGCCGGTGCGCGACGGCCACGTCACGATCTTCGGCACCGAGACCACGGGCTGGCCGCCGTTTCGCGTCGCCGCACTCGGCGTCGGCTATGTCCCCGAAGGCCGCAGGATCTTTGCCAATCTCACGGTCGAGGAGAACCTGCTGGTGCCGTTGGAGCGCCCCGGCCCGTGGACGCCGGCGACCATCTATCGGCTGTTTCCCCGGCTCGAGGAGCGCAAGTCGAACCGCGGCCGGCAGCTTTCCGGCGGCGAGCAGGAAATGCTGTCGATCGCGCGCGCGCTCCTGATCAATCCCAAACTGCTCATTCTCGATGAGCCGTCGCAAGGGCTGGCGCCGCTCATCGTGCGCGAAGTCTTCCGTATCGTCGCGCAGATGCGGGCCGAGGGCATTTCCGTGCTGCTGGTCGAGCAGAATGTCCGCATGAGTCTCGAGATTGCCGACCACGCCTATGTGCTCGACGACGGTCACGTCGTCTATTCCGGTCCGGCGCGCGAGCTGGCGGCCGACGAGGCGCGGGTCCAGGCGCTGGCCGGCGCCAGCCCCGAGGAATGGAAGCCGCCGGGCTCGAGAGCCATCGTTTCAGATTGAATCGATTGGCGCTCTACTAGAATTTCGATAGAGCATGATTTTTTCGGAAAACCGGGCTCCACCCCGGATCAAGTTCGAGGGCAAGCTTTTCCGGATCATGCTCTCAATTTCAGCTGGCGTTGTTGGGGTTGAGGCCGTGCTCGGCGCACATGCCGCCGACGATGCTGGCGTCCTTGCCGCCGGCGATGAGACCCATGGCGGCCGCCGTGATGTGGCCGCCCACCACTTTGGCGTCGACGATATAGGCCTGACGGCCGTCATAGGCGGCGTGCGGGCTCTGCGCATCGACCGTCGCACAGTATGCGACCGTGTCGGATTCCGGAACGACAGGAAACTTCGTCCACCGATACTTCGCCGATCCGGCATTGCGCAGCGACGGCGCGACCGCTTCGACGATCACTTTCTTTTCGTCCGGCGTCAGATCGCGCTGTTGCCCGCCGACGGCGACCGGCGTCGCGCCGGTTGCGGTGGCGGGCGCGGCGGCGGCTGCCGGCGCCGGGTCGGCCGGCGGCGATGTCGCGCAGGCCGCCAGCATCACGCTTGCGGCCAATGCGGCGCCGACTGTCGAGATCCGTTTCATTCCCCACCCGAACTGTACCAATGATAGCGTTGGCGTGGCAAATATGCGGCGGTGGTCATTTTTCGTTCGGCAGCAGCGTCTTGACCGTCGCGATCAAGGCCGGCGGCGTTTCGTAGAGTTTGGCGACGAGCCCTTCCAGCTGTTCCGGGGGCGTATAGGTCATATCCATTTTGATGCTGGCGGCCTCGGCGAGAAGCTGCGGATCGTGCGCCGCTTGCGCGATCGCGTTGCGCATGATTGCCACGCGCTCGCGTGGCACCTCGGGCGGAAATACGTAGGGTCGGCCGAATTCGGTCGAGGAAAACACGAAGCGCATCAGCGCGCGCTGCTCGTCGGTCTTGGCGTAGTCGAAAATCGACGGCACGTCGGGGATCTCGGCGATCGGCGCTTCCTCCGCGCGCAACAGGAAGCCGAGCTTGCCGTCATGGATGAGCCCTTGGTCGGCGCGGAATTGCTGGTACGACGCGCAGACCCCTTGCAGTTCGCCGCGCTGAACCGCGAGCATTGCATCGCCCAAGCCCTGATAGCCTTCGATAATCCGGAACTTGGTGCCCAGCACGTGATTGATCACGGTCGGCAGGATGGCGAGCGACGAGGTGGCGCCAGCGGCGCCGACGATGAATTCCCGGGTGAACAGATCGGCCGGCGTCTTCACCGGCGCGCTGAACCAGCGGACGCAGACCCGCGCCGGCCGCGAGGTGGCGCCGAGCCAATTGAAGCGGCGCGGATCGATCGCCACATTGGCCTCGCCGGTCAGCGCATCGTTGACGATGTTGCGTGAAAACGAGCCGATGACGGTGCCGTCGCGCGGCGCCTGGGCATACAGGTAGTTGGCGGCGGCGACACTCGCCGCCTGCGGCATGTTTTGTACGATGATGGTTGGTTGGCCCGGCAGGTACTTGGTCAGATATTTGACCAGCAGGCGGCCGCCGAGATCGTAGTCGTTTCCTGCCGGGAAGCCGGCAATCAGGCGAAGCTGCTTGTCTTTGTAGAAGTCGTCCGCACGCGCGGGCGAAGCTGCCAGCAGCGCGACCGCAAGCAGACCCAGCGCGACAATGAATGAATGGACCACCCGGACGGCGATCGGCTGCATCGGACGTCTCCCCGCGCCACGCTCGGCGCCCATCGTCGGCGCAGCGCCGACGATGGCGGCTATTCGGCCGCGCGCTTGTGCGTCAGCGCCGCCGCGGCCTTGTCGTAGCTCTCCTCGCGCGCCAGCACGCCCTTCAGCCCGACCAGGTCGTAGTAATCTTCGAGCGGCAGGAGATGGTCCAACGTCGCGGTCAGCGAGTTCTCGCGCTTGAGGATGCGCAGCACGTTGCGAACCGCCTGCGCAGCCGCGAACAGCGCGAGCGAGGGGAATGTCGCGGCGACGACGCCGGCGGCTTCGAGCTCTTCCAGGCTGCGCCGCTTGAGCCCCGCCGCCTGCGACAGGGTCGCCATGTGCGGGCCGCCGACTTCGCGCATGACGCGCTTGATGTCCTCGATGGTATCGACCCCCATGGGCTTCGCCATGTCGGCGCCGGCCTCCATGAAGAGCTGCGCGCGCGCGACCGCCGCATTGATGCCTTCGACGCCGGCCGCGTCGGTGCGGGCGGCGATGAAAAAATCGGCGTCGCGTCGCGCATCGAGGGCCGCCTTGATCTTGGCCAGCATCTGCTCGACCGGGATCACCTGCTTGCCGGGCAGATAGCCGCAGCGATTGGGGAACACCTGGTCGCTGATGAACACGCCGGCGAGGCCGGCGGCCTCGAAGGTGCGCACCATCTGCCGCACATTGTTGACGCCGCCGAAGCCGGTATCGGCGTCCACATAGACGGGAATTTCCACGGCTGCGGCGATGCGGCCGTAGTGATCGGCGTAATCGCGCATGTTGGACTGGCCCATGTCGGGCTGCGCCAGCATCGAGCCGATCGCCGCATAGCCGCCGGCGCAGATCGCCTCGAAACCTTCCGCTTCCATGATGCGCGCGGACAGCGCGTCATAGGCGCCCGGCATCAGCACGAGCCGCTGGCCGGCCATGATGGCCTTGAATTTCTTTCGTGCGCTCATGGCGCGCCCTCCCTGTTGCTCAACGGCTGTCTTTCGCCGCCTGCAGCCACGGCTGCGCGGCGGCGGTGCGTTGCTCCCAGCTCGCGATCTCGATCATGTGCTTGAGCGTCAGTCCGATATCGTCGAGGCCTTCAAGTAGCCGCGTGCGGTCGGCGGCGGCGATTTCGAAAACGATATCGGCGCCGTCCGGCCCGCTGATGCGCTGGCTGGCGAGGTCGACGGTGAACGGCGCGGTGCCGTCGACCGTCATCACGCGGGCCATGAAAGCCTCCGCCTCGTCGGGCGGCAGCACGATCGGCAGCAAGCCGTTCTGCAGGCAGTTTTCGCGATAGATGTCGGCAAAGCTTTTGGCGACGATGACGCGAATATTGTTGGCCAGCATGCTCCATACCGCCGATTCGCGCGACGACCCGGCGCCGAAATTATTTCCGGTCAGCAGAATCCCGGCGCTGCGGAACTGCGGCTTGTTGAGCACGAAATTCGGATCCTCGCTGCCGTCGTCGCGCAGGCGCGCGCGGTGGAACAGCATCCCCTTGTAATCCTCCTTCAGCCCGCGCGAATGCAGGATCGGAGCGATCTGATCGGTATTGACGTCGTCCTTGAGAAACGGCGCCGCAACGGCGGTATGGCGGATGAACGGCTCCATCACGCCGCCCCCGACAACAGTTGCCGGACGTCGACGATGCGTCCGGCAATCGCGGTGGCGGCCGCGGTCGCCGGGCTGGCGAGATGGGTCCGCACCTTCGATCCCTGCCGGTTCTCGAAATTGCGGTTGGTGGTCGACACGCAGCGCTCGCCGGGTTCGCCGCGATCGCCATTGCCGCCGGCGCACATCGAGCAGCCGGATTCGCCCCAGAAGAAGCCGGCGTCGCGAAATACGCGGTCGAGCCCTGCCGCTTCCGCCTCGCGTTTCACGCTGGTCGAACCGGGTACTACCATGGCGGTGACGCCGTCCGCGACGCGCCGGCCGCGCACCACCGCGGCGGCGACCTCGAGGTCCGGCAGCCGGCTGTTGGTGCACGAGCCGATGAAGACGCGATCGACCGGCAGGCCGGCGAGCGGCGTACCGGGATCAAGCCCCATATAGGCGAACGCGCTCTCCGCCGCGGCGCGGCGGCTTGGATCGATCGCCGCCGGCGCCGGCACGCGGCCGGAAATGCCGACGACCTGGCTGGGATCGGTGCCCCAGGTGATTTGCGGCTCGAGCGCCGCACAGTCGAGGCTGACGTCGCGGTCGAAGGTCGCATCGTCGTCGCTCGCGAGCGTCCGCCAATAGTCCAACGCGCGATCCCACATCGCGCCTTGCGGCAGATACGGGCGTCCGGCAAGCCACGCGAAGGTGGCATCGTCCGGCGCCACGAAGCCGGATCGTCCGCCCATCTCGATGTTGAGATTGCACAGGGTCATGCGCTGCTCGATCGGCATCGCGGCGACGACCGGGCCGGCATATTCCACGACGAAGCCGCGCGCGCCGGCGACGCCAAGCTCGGCGATGATCCGTAACGCCACGTCCTTGGCGCTGACATGGACGCCGAGCCGGCCGTCGAGCCGCACCCGCATGCGCTTGGGCCGCTTGAGCGCCATGACCTGCGTGGCAAGGATGTGCGCGAGCTCGCTGGTGCCGCAGCCGAATGCCAGCGCGCCGACGCCGCCGACGGTGCTGGCGTGGCTGTCCGGCACCGCATGGGTGGCGCCCGGCAGCACGATGCCGAGTTCCGGCGCGACGACATGCGAGATGCCCTGTTCGGGATCGTCGATGTCGAACAGCTTGATGCGGTTTTTGCGGGTGCCTTCGCGCATCGCCTGGAGAAAGGCCGTGCCCGACGGGTTGGTATTGTCGTCGCGGCCGGGCCGGGTGGCGACGGTGTGGTCCTGCACCGCAAAAGTCAGGTCGGGCCGGTGTACCGGCCGGCCCTGTTTTTCCAGCTGCGCGAAGGCGTGATGCGCATGCAGTTCATGCAGCACATGGCGGTCGATATAGATCAGATCGCGGCCGTCGGCGCGCTGTCCGACCCGATGCAAATCCCAGATCTTGTCGAACAATGTTCGCGGCATGGCGTTGGTTTCCATCGCTGCGCCCGTGATATCCTGGGCGGCCAGGTCGTTCAAGGCAAGCGTCGTTCAAGGCAAGCGTCGTTCAAGGCAAGCATCGTTCAAGGCAAGCGTCATTCAAGGCAAGCGTCATTCAAGGCAAGCGTCATTCAAGGCAAGCGTCATTCAAGGCAAGCGTCATTCAAGGCAAGCGTCATTCAAGGCAAGCGCAAAGGCCGCCCTGATTCGTGGAACATTCCATGCCCCGCGTCGTCGGCATCGACCATCTGGTACTCAGCGTCGGCAGTTTCGCACGCTCCAAGGCGTTCTACGGCAAGCTGTTGGGTTTTCTCGGCTTCAAGCTGAAACACGATTACGCCGACATGGCGGGTTGGAGCAACGGCAAGACGCTGTTCTGGATCGCCGCCGCCGATGCGCAAGGCAGGAAGAAGACCTATCGCAAGGGCGATATCGGCTTCCACCACTATGCGTTCGAACTGGCCAGCCGCAAAGCCGTGGACGCACTGGGCGGCTTCCTCGAAAACAACGGCATGACGGTGCTCGATCCGCCGGGCGAGTATTACGGCCGCAACTATTATGCGGTGTATTTCGCCGATCCCGACGGCATGAAGCTCGAAGGCATGATCTGGGCGCCGTCGCCGAAAGCCAAAGGCAGTCCCCAGCGCAGCTCCAAAGCCAAGCAAAAGCAAAAGCGCAAGCGCGGCCCGTCGCGGCGGCGTTAGGCGACGAGCGGCGGCTGCGACTCGAAGGCATAGACAGCCAATGACGGCCGCTCGGGCGCGCTTGGCGCATGGGCGACAACGCGGTTGCGGCCGCACCGCTTGGCGGCGTAGAGCGCGCTGTCGGCCGCCTCGACCAAGTCGGCCGCACCCTGGCCTTCCACCGGCACCACCGCTTCGACGCCGACGCTGACGGTGACGTGGCCGCACGGCGCCTCGGCGTGCGTGATGAACAGCTCTTCGATCGATCTGCGCGCTTCTTCGGCGAGCGATGCTGCGCGTTCGAGATCGAGGCCCGGCAGCAGCAGGGCAAATTCCTCGCCGCCGTAGCGGGCGACAAGGACCGCGGTTTCCAGCGTGACCAACGACAGCGTTTCGCCGACCGAGCGCAGGCAGGTGTCGCCGGAGACATGGCCGTAACGGTCGTTGTAGAGCTTGAAATGATCGATATCGATCATCATCAGCGCGATCGGGCCATTGCGCTCGGCGGCGCGTCGCCATTCGGTTTCAAGCTGGCGGTCGAAGCCGCGGCGGTTGGCGAGGCCGGTCAGGCCGTCGAGGCTCGCCAGTTCGTCGAGATGCTCATTGGCGATGCGCAGCTCCTCCTCGCGTTCGGCGAGCCTGCGCGCCATGTCGTCGAGGGCGACAGCCAGCGGCTCGAACTCGGCGATCCATGGCTCTTTGGTCGCGCGCACGTGGAAATCGCCGCGGCCGATCCGCGTGGCGGTGCGCACCAGCGAACGGATCGGCCGGACGATAAGCTGCTCACCGCCAAACCAGGCGACCAGCAGAACGAACAGGCCGAGCAGGACGAGTTGCAGGTAGGCGATGGTGAGCTCGCGCTCGATGCCGCTCTGCACGGCGGCTTCATCGAGCCCGACGGCAAGGCGCGCCTGGGTCGACGGCACGCGAACATAGGCGAAGATGCGCCGGACCCCGTCGAAGCCCGGGGTTGTCAGCGTGCCTTGGTCGCCGCCGAGCATCGCCGTCGCCAAGCCGTCGCCGGCAAAGTTCTTGCCGATCAGACCGGCCTCCTCGTCGGAGGCCGCAACCAACGTGCCGCTGCCATCGAGCAGGAGGACGGAGGCGCCCGACCGCTGCGCCGCCGTCTCAACCAGCTCGCTGATCCATTGTAGATTGATCGCCGCCAGGACGACCGCGCTGACCGATCCATCGTCTTTGATCGCCGGGAAAGTGCCGACCAGGCCGGGCAGCTGATGAACCCGATTGATCAAATAATCGCTCAGGGCGAAGTCTCGGGAATGCAGCGCATTTTGAAAATGCGGGCGGTCCGAGACGTTCAGTCCGACGGCATTGGGCTGGGTCGAACATACGATACGGCCGTCGGTGGAGGCGACGGCCAGGCCGCGTATCCAGGGGACGTTGCCGGTGAGCGCCGCCATGTAGCGGTTGCAGTCGGCTGTATCCCCCGGCATTCTGACATAGACTTGCGCGACGACCTGAAGCAGCGCCCGGATGGAGTAGATGATCTCGCGCTGCGCTTCGCTGCCGCGCCGGGCGAGATCGATGACCTCGTTGCGGGCGCGTTCGGTGCGGTGGGTGCGGGCCGTTTCGACGCGATGAATGTGCGCGAAGAGCAGCGGAGCGATCGCAAAAAGCGCGAGAACGATCAGCCGGGCGCGAATGCTGAGAAAAGGCTTGCTGCGCCATGACGGCTTGCGCGCCTCGGCTTGATCGACCGGCATCTTGCACCCTCCACCCCGGGTTCCCACCGTAACGGAGATGCGTAAAAACCAGCTTCGCGCGTTGGATAAAATTTGAACCTTCGGCCGACGAATTCACCAGATGGAAACCATCACGTCCACCCACCACGGCATTACGGCAGTGCGCGCCGAGATCGAGCGCGCGTGCCGCGACGCCGGCCGCGATCCTTCGACCGTCACGTTGGTCGCGGTGTCGAAGACATTCGGTGTGGAGGCGATCGAGCCCGTCATCGCGGCCGGCCAACGGGTGTTCGGCGAGAATCGCGTGCAGGAGGCCAAGGCGAAGTGGCCGCCGCTCACGGCGCGTCACGGCGGCGGCGCCGGCGGCATCGCGCTGCACCTGGTCGGCTCGCTGCAGTCCAACAAGGCCAGGGATGCGGTGGCTTTGTTCGACGCCATCCATTCGGTTGATCGCGCCAGCCTCGCCGCGGCGCTGGCCAAGGAAATAACCCGGCAGGACAGGCGGCCCGTGCTGTTCGTCGAGATCAATACCGGGGGCGAACCGCAGAAGGCCGGCGTCCTGCCCCAGGACGCCGACGGTTTCCTCGCCGCGTGCCGCGAGCGTCACGGGCTGGTGGTTTCCGGCCTGATGTGTATCCCGCCGCTCGACGAGCCGCCGGCGCCGCATTTTGCGCTGACTGCACAGATCGCGCGCCGCAACGGACTGACGCTCTTGTCCATGGGGATGAGCGCGGACTTCCCAGCAGCGATCGCGTTCGGCGCCACCCATGTGCGGGTCGGTACGGCGATCTTCGGCGGCCGAAGCCAAGCCCGCTAAGTATGAAATCATGATTCTAGTTTTTGGTGTCAGGCGGCCCAAAAGCATCTGAAGGTCCCGTCGCCGCAAGGCCACGCAGCCGGCGGTCGGCGCGAAGGCCGGCCGCGCGACGTGGATGAACACGGCGCTACCGCGTCCGGCGATCCGCGGCCGAGAATTATGATCGAGTTCGATGATCAGATCGTAGAGCCTGTCGTCGCGGCGCAGCCGGTCGCCTGGTTCATTGGCCGAGCGCCGGAATGGCCGGTTATAGCGCCGGTCATGGCGATCCTCGCACCAGGCATCGTCGCTGCCGATAGGGCGGGCCGGCAACATGGTCCGGGGTCGACGCAGGCGGTCGGCCCGCCACCACAGGCGCACGGGACGGAATTCGCCCGATGGCGTGCCGCCGTCGCCTTCGCGCTTGTCCGCCTGGATGCCGCTGCGGCCAAGCGCAACAGGCACCACCCGGGAGCCGGCGAACAGCCAGCCTTGCGAGCGGCGGCCGGGGCGCGTCCTGATGCGGACCTTGGTGAGTGAAAAGCGTCGCATGGGGACGGAGCGCTGTCGCAACTGCCGCTTGCTCTTTTATGCTTGAATGTTCTACTGCCCCTTGAGCGGTGCAGCAAAACAGCGGCCAACGGGGCCGAAAGCCTGCCGGCAGTTGGCCTTTTAGGGGCCGTGGGAACCGGAATCGATGCCGAATACGCGGAAGATTCTCATTGTCGACGACGATAGCGAACTGCGCGACGCGCTCACAGAGCAGCTTTCGCTGCACGAGGAATTCGAAGCCGTCGCCGCGGAAAACGGCAGCAAGGGCGTGCAGGCCGCCAAGGCCGGCCAGATCGATCTGGTGATCATGGACGTCGGCCTTCCCGACATCGACGGCCGCGAAGCCGTCCGCATCCTGCGCAAGAACGGCTTCAAAGCGCCGATCATCATGCTCACCGGGCACGATACCGATTCCGATACCATTCTCGGCCTCGAATCGGGCGCCAACGATTACGTCACCAAGCCGTTCCGCTTTGCCGTGCTGCTGGCGCGCATCCGCGCCCAGTTGCGCCAGCACGAGGCGAGCGAAGATGCGGTGTTCACCATCGGGCCCTATACGTTCCGGCCGAGCTCGAAGCTTCTGCTCAATCCCAAGGGCAACAAAGTCCGGCTGACCGAGAAGGAGACGTCGATCCTGCGCTATCTGTACCGCGCCGGCCAGCGGCCGGTTTCGCGCGAGACGCTATTGCAGGAGGTATGGGGGTACAATTCCGGCGTGACCACGCATACGCTCGAAACCCATATTTATCGATTGCGTCAGAAGATCGAGAAGGACGCCGCCGCTCCCGCGATCCTGGTCACGGAAGCCGGCGGCTACAAACTGGTGCCCTGATCGCGCCGTCATGACGATCGAGGACGATATCGCATTCCTGGAGCGGATTCCGATTCTTCGCCGAACTCGGCGCCGCGGGCTTGCGCATCCTCGCCATCGGTGCCGAAAGCTACGATCTCGAGCCCGGCCAAGTGCTGTTCAACGCCGGCGAGGCCGCCGACGGCGCCTATGTCATCCGGCGCGGCTCGATCGGTCTCAGCCCCGGAAAGCCCGGCGAACCCGAGGTGGTTGCCGGACCCGGCACGCTGCTCGGTGAAACAGCCCTGCTGGCGGCGACGACCCGGCCGGCGACGGCCATCGCCCGGGAGAATTCCACCGTCCTGCGCATCGCGCGCACCATGTTCCTGCGGATGCTCGAAGGCTATCCGGATGCCGCGCAACGGCTTCGCGAGATGATGGCGGCGCGCGTCGACCAATGGACGCGCGAATTGGACAACGTTCGCGCCGCGCTGGCGCGCGACCAAACTCCGCAATAGCGCCAAACTTTTGCGGCGCTGACCGCCGCCGCTCACCGGCCGGCGCTCACTTGGTCTTGGATTGCCGGCGGTGCTCGAGCTCGAGACTGACGAGGCGCGCCATCAACGTCGCCGGAAACAGCTGGCCGATCACCGCTTCGAGGTTGGCGATGTCGCGGGCCATCGGGTGAACCGGCGTGATATCGCCGTAGCCGAGCGTGGTCAGGGTGCTGAAGCTGAAATAGAGCAGCGCCGCGCCGGAGCCGTGCTCCGCGCCGCTTGCCGGCAGCCCCTGGAAGGCGTCCGGCGCCAGAACCTCGATAAAGCGATAAATGGTGAAGAAGAACAGCGCAAAATTCAGGTACAGCACGACGGCGCCCTGGACGCGATGCAACGTCACGCGCCCGGATCCGAACACCGCATGGGCGATCACCACGCTGACCGCCGCGATGGCGAGCAGGCGTCCGCCGGCGCTCAGGCACTCGGTCAACACCGACGGCGCTTCGGCATGAACGAACGCTCCGGCGGGGCTGAGCAGGACGGCGATGAAGACGATGCCGGCCGCCGCATGGCTGCGCGACGTCACCAGAAGCGTGGCGAGGACCAGGAGGATGAACATCGCCGGCAGGACGAATCCCGGCAGCACGCCCATGCCGGCCAGCGGCGTCACCAGGAAAATCAACGTCCCTTCGATACAGAGGAGCGCGGTGAGGCCGGGCTCGCGCGCGTGCTCCTGCCAGCGATAGAAACGGGTGCGCAAAGTCTTGAAAGTTCGGCTGTGTGCGGGCATGCGGCGGGATCGCGGACCAATGAGGCCGCAATCCTACAGTTCGCCGCGCCGACTGCAAACGGCTGAACCGCGCCGCCGTCTCAGTGCCGCGACGCGACCAGCATCCGGTAGACCTGATAGGCGGCATGCCAGGTCGGCGACTCCCGCGGCAGGTAGGCGATCGCCATCGAGCGGACGCGATCGAGCAGGTTCTCGTAGAGCCGGTGGTAATACCAATCGGTTCCGGCGCGCTGCCGGTATTCGCGCAAATAGGCATCGACCTCGCGGTGGGTCTTGGCCTGACCGTTGTCGCCGAATTTGGTGACGGCGAAGTTGAAGTCGCCGTCATAGAGCGAGCCGATGCGGTGCAGCGTCGTCTTCATGAAATTGCCGATCAAAAGATCGTCGAAGATCTCGTAATCCACCGCCGCCATCAGGCTGGCGCGAGGCACCTCAAAGGTGATGCCGCGGTGCTTTTTGCCGTCGAGCGAGATGAAATTGTCCCGGCCGCCGACGCGGACATTGATGAAGGACAGATAGTCGCGCACCAGTTCCCTGCTGCGGAAATAGTGCGAGAGCTTGGCCAGGTCGCCGCGTTCGAGGACGTCGCTCCAGTTGTCGCCGAAATCCTCCGGGCGCCGCACCACTGTCTCCATGCTGGGCGGATTGAGCGGGGTGATGTCGCCGTTGACGCAGTCGATGTGCGAAAACGGCGGAATGAAATTGTGGTTCTTGTGGTCGAATCCGCGGGCATATTCGTCGAGCGGCGTCACGTAATTCTGCGCCCAGATCGAATCGGTGCGCTGATACGAATGGAAGGAACTGAACGGAATGGCGTTGCGAATGCCGAGCGACAGGGCGCGCAGGCTGATTTGCCGGCCGACGGGCGGCTTCTGGCCGGCCGGCGGCGCGACAAAAACGCCGTTCTCGTCGTAGAAATTGATCATGTCGGCGTCGCCGTAGCCCGACAGGCACATCATGTAGCTGTGCCGGTATCCGGCGACGATGTTGCGAATGAGCAGCGTGCAATCGCGGCTGCCGGCATCGTTGAGGTCGACGAACAGCCGCTTGTTGACCTCGATCAGCAGCACCGAGTCCTGGATCATCGTCGTGATGCAGAACACCCTGATCCGCGGCGAAAGCTCGACCCATTCCCGGTCCGGCAGGATGGTGACGTCGAAGCCCTGCGCCCTCAAGTCATGGGCGATGCGTCCGCCGACGTGGTCGGCGAGCAGGATGCGGCTGCCGCGAATCTGATTGAGGCTGTCGCCGTTGAGGTGGTCCGGATGACCGTGCGAGAACCAGATATATTTGGCGCTGACGATGTCGGCCTTGCAGGCGGGCGGAATGCGGTGGCTCAATCCCCAGCTGCCGAAATAGGCGGGATTTTCGTCGCCGAACCATGGGTCCGTCGCCAGGATCGGCTTGTCGTCATAGGCAATCAGCGTCGCGTTGCCCGTGGTCGAAACGCCCAGCATGGAATGTCCGCCTGTGGCGCGGCTTGCGCCGGCAGATGCAGCCGCGCCGCCGACCCTGACGCAAAACAGCAAATGGGCCGTTAAGTCATTCTTGCAAAATCGACGCGGCCGGCACGGCACGAAGGCGGCTTTGGCGCTCAGACCTCGATGGTGGCCGTGACCGGCACATGATCGGAGGGCCGCTCGGCGCCCCGATAGGTCTTGGCGATGCTGATCTCGGCCACGCGGTCGGCGAGCATTGGCGAGGTCCAGATATGATCGAGGCGGCGGCCCTTGTCGGCGGTCGCCCAGTCCGGCGAGCGGTAGCTCCACCAGGTGTAGAGCTTGGCCGGCTCCGGCGTCAGCCGGCGCATGCTGTCGACCCAGCCGCCCGCGTTCTGCGCGACGGTCAGCTTGTCGCATTCGACCGGCGTGTGCGACACCACGCGGCGCATCTGCTGATGGCTCCAGACGTCGTGCTCGAGCGGCGCCACATTGAGATCGCCGAGCAGGATGGCGCGTTCCGACGCGGCCGGCCGCAGCGTCGCGCAATCGCGCATCTCGTCGAGGAACGCCAGCTTGTGGGCGAATTTCGGATTGACCGCCGGATCGGGAATATCGCCGCCGGCGGGGACGTAGAAATTATGCACCGTGATGGCATCGGCCAAGCCGGCCCGCTCGCCGAACACCGCGGAGACATGCCGGCAGTCGGTCTTGCCGCAAAAGCTCTGGATGGTGAAGCGCTCGAACGGCAGGCGCGAAACCACGACCACGCCGTGATAGCCCTTCTGGCCGTTGAGCGCGACGTTCTGGTAGCCGAGCCGCTTGAAACGCTTGAGCGGAAACCGGTCGTCGGGGCACTTGGTCTCCTGCAGGCAAAGGATATCGGGTCGAACCGCCTTGATGAATTTGGCGACCAGATTGATGCGCAACCGCACCGAATTGATGTTCCAGGTGGTGATTTTGAGCTGCAAGGGAATCAGGGATCAGTGCTTCAGGCATCAGGCATCAGGCATCAGGCTTCAGGCATCAGGCATCAGGCATCGCGAATCAGAACGTACATAGGCAGCGGGGGCGCATCGCGCCATGGCTTGCTGTCACCTGATCCCTGATCCCTGTTACCTGATCCCTGTTTCCCCGATCACTGCGCCCCGGTATCGCGCTGATAATTGATGACGAACAGGTTGGGATCCGGCTTTTTCGTCTCGTCGAGATTGAAAACCGCGACGGTGGTGTCCAGCCCCTGCGGATCGGTGACGGTCCACTGCTTGAGCTGCAGGGTCTTGGCGTCGAACATGATCATCAGCCGGCTGGTACCGACCACCAGCTGGGTTTCCTGGATCACCACGGTGGCGAAGGTGTCGTCGGCCGTGACGCTGACCACGTCGGTGTCGCGGATCAAGTCGATGCGGTCGGCGAGCAGATAGCGCAGCGGGGTCTCCGACAGCGGATAGAGATCCTGGGTCGCCAGCTTGCGGTCGCGCACCACGACCGACGAGCCGTCGGCAATGATGTCGATCGGGGTCGGCGGGTTATAGGCAAAGCGCACCTTGCCGGGCTTCTGAATGTAGAAAGTGCCCTGGGTGCGCCCGCCATCGGGGCCGATCTGCACGAAGCTTCCGACCATGGTCTGCACGCTCGACAGATACATGCTGATGCGATCGAGCAGCGCGTGCTGTTTGGCGTCGAACTTGCTGCCCGGATCGCCATGAAACTGCAGGCCCTTGTCCAGCGAAAACGAGAACGGGAAGAAGTGCTGCGGGCCGTTATCCGCGGCCGCCGGGGCGCCGGCCTGCGGCTTCACGGCGGCCGGCGGCGGGCTGGACTTGGGCTGCGGCGCCGGCGTCGGCAGCGGCACATTCTCGGCGCGGACCGGCGCGGCAGACAGCGCGGCACAAAATGCCGCAGCCAGCATCGTCATCGCGCCCCATCCCGCCATATCCCCTCTCCCGCCGGTACGACCGTGCATGCTGACGACGACCCCCCGCTTGGCTATTCGCGCGATATGGCGAATTCGCGGCTTAAAGTGCAAGCGGCCGATTCTCAATAGGCTTCCTCGTCGCTTAACTCGACGAGAATCTCGCGTTTGCCGGCGTGATTGGGCTGGCCGACGATGCCCTCTTGTTCCATGCGCTCCATCAGCGACGCGGCGCGATTGTAACCGATCTGCAACCGGCGCTGGATGTAGCTCGTCGATGCCTTGCGGTCGCGCGTCACCACCTGGACGGCCTGCGCATAGAGGTCGCCGCCTTCGCCGGCGCCCATCGCGGTGGCGTCGAACACCGGATTGCCGTCTTCGTCGTGCGGCTCCTCGGCGGTGACGGCTTCGAGATATTCCGGCGTGCCCTGCGCCTTGAGGTGGCGCACGACCTTTTCGACCTCCTCGTCGGAAACGAACGGGCCATGGACGCGGCTGATGCGGCCGCCGCCCGCCATGTACAGCATGTCGCCCTGACCGAGCAATTGCTCGGCGCCTTGCTCGCCCAGAATGGTGCGGCTGTCGATCTTCGAGGTCACCTGGAACGAGATGCGGGTCGGAAAATTGGCCTTGATGGTGCCGGTGATGACGTCGACCGAAGGCCGCTGCGTCGCCAGCACGACGTGCAGCCCGGCGGCGCGCGCCATCTGCGCCAGGCGCTGCACCGCGCCCTCGATGTCCTTGCCGGCGACCATCATCAGGTCGGCCATCTCGTCGACGATGACCACGATGTAGGGCAGCGGCTCGAGATCGAGCTCCTCGTCCTCGTAGATCGCCTCGCCGCTCTCGCGATCGTAGCCGGTATGGACCGTGCGGGTGAGCTTGTCGCCCTTGCTGTTGGCCTCGGCGACGCGCGCGTTGTAGCCGTCGATGTTGCGCACGCCGAGCTTCGACATCTTCTTGTAGCGGTCCTCCATTTCGCGCACCGCCCATTTGAGCGCCACCACGGCCTTCTTGGGATCGGTCACGACCGGAGCGAGCAGGTGCGGGATGCCGTCATAGACCGACAGCTCCAGCATCTTCGGATCGACCATGATGAGCCGGCACTGGTCCGGCTGCAGCCGATACACCAGGCTGAGAATCATGGTGTTGATGGCGACCGATTTGCCGGAGCCGGTGGTGCCGGCGATGAGCAGGTGCGGCATGCGCGCCAGATCGACCAGGACCGCCTCGCCGCCGATCGCCTTGCCGAGGCAGAGCGGCAGCCGGGCATTGGTCTCGGCATAATCGCGCGACGCCAACAGCTCGCGCAGATACACCTTCTCGCGGGTCGGATTGGGCAATTCGATGCCGATGACGTTGCGGCCGGAAACCACGGCGACGCGCGCCGACAGCGCGCTCATCGAACGGGCGATGTCGTCGGCCAGGCTGATCACCCGCGACGACTTGATGCCCGGCGCCGGCTCCAGTTCGTAGAGCGTGACCACCGGTCCGGGCCGCGCGTTGATGATCTCGCCGCGCACGCCGAAATCGCCCAGCACGCCTTCGAGCGCGGTGGCATTTTCCCGGATCAGCTCGGGGTTGAGCGTGGTCCGCTCGCTGGCGCGCGGCGCGGTCAACAGATTGAGCGGCGGTAACGCAAAGCCGTCGCGCGAGCGGCGGGCCGGCCGTGCCGGCGCCCGCGGCTTGCGCGCGGCGGGCGTCGCCGGCGTATCGCTCGTCTCGTCGCCGCCGTCGTCCTCGTCGGGTTGCAGCGGCGCCTTGTCGAAGCGCGGCTCGATGCGCTGGCGCGCCGTCGCGGCGTCGCCGCGAATCGCGGCCGGCGCTGCGGCGCGGCCGCGCAACAGCAGCGCCATTCTGGCGCGCAAGCTCAGCAGCGCGTGGGTGAGGCGGCCGAGCAGGATCCAGAGCCGGCGCTCGTCGCCGTCGGCGGCCTGTTCGGGCGCTTCATCCTCATCGGGTTCGTCGTCCGCGTCGGCCTCGTCGTCTGGCGCGTCCGGAGCATCGCGCCAGATGATGCCGGCGGCGCCGGCGAAAGTGATCAGCGCCGCGGCGCCGAGCATCAGCGCGGCCGCCAACCGGAAGCTGCCCGACAGCGGCGCGCCGAACGTCAGCGGCAGCCGCAGCATGGCGTCGCCGATCACGCCGCCGAGGCCGCAGGGCAGCGGCCAGCGGGCGCTGCGCGGCAGGCATGAGGCGAAGGCCGCGGCCAGCACGGCGCCGATCAGCCACAGCAGCACGCGCAGCCGCTCGCGGTTGAGCGGCCGGTGGCCGAGCAGCCGATAGCCCCACACCGCGATCGGTAACAGCAGCGCCAGCGAGCCGAGGCCGAGCAATTGCATCATCAGGTCGGCGGCGATGGCGCCCGGCACGCCGAGCAGATTGTGCACCCGCGCGTCGGTGGCGTGGCTCAGCGACGGGTCCTGCACCGACCATGTGGCGAGCGCCAGCGCCGCCATCATGGCGAGACTGATGAGCGCGATGCCGCCGACCTCGCGCAGCCGCCGCCGCAGCGCGGCGCCGAGCTGCACGGACAGGAAGGCCATCCCGTCGAGGCTGCGGTCGATCATCGACATCGCGCTGCCCTGGATCCTGGTTCGGACATCATGCTCTAGCCGAGCACCGCGACCAGGCGGTGCAAGGCCTCGGCGGTGATGTCGTTGTTGTGCACCATGGCGACCCGCACATAATCGGCGCCGGGATTGCTGCCGTCGGCCTGCTCGTGCGCCAAGTAGCGGCCGGGCACGACCCGCAGCCCGACTTGGCGCCACAGCTTGAGGGCGGCCGCCTCGCTGCCGCCCTGCGCCGAGACGTCGAGCCAGAGAAAGAATCCGCCGGCCGGCCGGCGATAACCGTAGCGGTCGCCGACGATCTGGTCGGCGAGATCGAATTTCTGGCGGTAGAGGCGGCGGTTCTCCTCGACGTGGCTCTCGTCGCGGTAGGCGGCGATGGCGACATGCTGCATCGGCGTCGGCACCATCGGGGCGGCGACGTTGCGCAGTTCGAGATAGGCCTGCATGAACGACCGGTCGCCGGCGGCAAAGCCGATGCGCAGTCCGGGCAGGCTCGATCGCTTCGACAGCGAGTGAAAGATGGCGACGTTGGCGAAATCCGGCCCGGCCGCTTCGAGCATGCCGGCCGGCGGCTGATCGCTGTAGATCTCGCCATAGCATTCGTCGGAGAACACCAGGAAGCCGAAGCGGCGCGCCAGCGCGGTGAGCCGCACCAGATAATCGCGCGTGGCGACGGCGCCCTGCGGATTGGAGGGCGAGGCGATATAGAAAGCGACCGTGCGCGCCAGCAAGGCGTCGCCGAGCGCGTCGAGATCGGGCAGGAAGCCGGTCTGCCGCGTGGTCGGCAGATAGACCGGCTCGCAATCGGCGCCGACCGCGCCGGCCGCGTAGGCGGCGTAGAACGGATTGGGAATGAGCACCGCCGGCCGGCCGGACCGCGGCGTCACCCAGGTTTTGGCCGCGAGCGCGGCGAGAAACAGTCCCTCGCGGGTGCCGTTGAGCACCAGCACTTCGTTGGCGGGATCGACCGGGCGTTCGAGCGCGTAGCGGCGTCCCAGCCAGTCGGCGACCGCCTCGCCGAACTCGTCGAGCCCCTTATTGGCCGGGTAGCGGCCGAACTCGGCGACATGAGCGGCGATCACCGGACCGACAAAAGCGGGGATCGGATGCTGCGGCTCGCCGACCGCGAGACTGATCGGCGACATGCCGGGCGGAAACGGGTCGATCAATTCGCGCATCTGCACGAAAGGCGAGCGCGAGCCGGTGGCGCGCGAGTCCTTTAAGGGAACTGGCGAAGGGGAAGACTGGCGGGTCATCCTGTACATCAAATTACCAGCGGGGCCGCCCGCCGCATCAGCGACGGCATAACATAGGAGCGGCGAGGTTAAGGCGCGATTAACCATCGAGGCGGGATTCCTTTCTATCCTCCCCCGCGAATAGCGGGGGAGGGGGACCGCGCGTTTGCGCAGTGGAAGGGGCGCGGGCAGCGACGCTGGCGCAAGCCTTGTCCCGTCATCCTGAGGCGGCCGCCAACGGGTCCGGCCCGAAGTGGCCGGCCCGATGACAAGCTCCGCGGCCCTCGAAGGATCCGGCCGCGGCGCCGGGGCCGTCACCCTTCGAGGCTCGCTGCGCTCGCACCTCAGGGTGACGGGATAACAGGCAAAGCTTTCTCCTTCTCGCGACGCCTATGCGCCCGAGTTTTTTGCTACGCCACTTACAAAAAGACTTCCGAGCATGATCCTCGTCAGATGGCGCCGGCGGTGGCACCGGCTTTCATCACGATCAGGCCCGGCAACGTAGGTGGGTTAGCCGCCAACGGGTCCGGCCCGAAGTGGCCGGCCCGATGACAAGCTCCGCGGCGTAACCCACCACGGCCGTTCGGTGGGTTTCACTGCTTTCAACCCACCCTACAAACAAGAAAAAGGAAGCGGAACGCCGAAAGACGCTGAGTACCATCCTCCGCAACTTGCGTTGCGGCGCGCCCGCGAAGCGTCGCGCGCACGCCTTCCGGCGTTCCACCACGGCTCTTGCCGGAGGGACTCGCGCATCCCTTAGGCTCAGCTCGGGCCAGGCTTCCCGGGACTTGGCGCCGCTAAGCGGCGGGTTACCCCCGCCAGCGCCGGCCCCGGTTGCAGCGATGCACCTCGCACGCCGGTCATAGTGCCGGCAGGCATGATGCCCGAGCCGCCCGGGAGCGACGGTGACGAGCCGCCGCCCGCGGGCACCGCACTCGCTCCGATCAGCCGGGGTCGCCGGCTGACGTCCTTTCGGTGAGCGAGATGCGTTTCGTAACTGAAACAGGGACGGACGTCAAGCTCTTTTCACCATATTGGTGACAAAGAACGTTGCTACGCCTGTCATCATCCGCGAAGGCGGATGATCCAGTAATCCGCCAGAGTCTGGTATCGGATTGAGCAGCAGTCGCGGACGCGGCGATTACTGGATGCTCCGCCTTCGCGGAGCATGACAAGTCAGCGAGCCAGCGCGTAGCCCGGCATGAGCGCAGCGAAATCCGGGGAGCGATGGTGCAGGCCTGATTGCCTTCCCGGGGTTTCGCTTCGCTCACCCGGGCTACGCGGCTGTCATCATCCGCGAAGGCGGATGATCCAGTAATCGGCGGAGTTTGGTGTCGGATTGAGCAGCGGACGCGGCGATTAACGGATGCTCCGCCTTCGCGGAGCATGACAAGTCAGCGAGCCAGCGCGTAGCCCGGCATGAGCGCAGCGAAATCCGGGAACGATGGTGCAGGCCTGATCGCCTACGCGCTGTCATCATCCGCGAAGGCGGATGATCCAGTAATCCGGCAGAGTTTGGTGTCGGATTGAGCAGCAGTCGCGGACGCGGCGATTACTGGATGCTCCGCCTTCGCGGAGCATGACAAGTCAGCGGGCTACGCCGCCGCGCGGCCAAATCTGTCAGCCCAAAAACGAAAGGGCCCCGGCATTGCCCGGGGCCCGAAAATTCTCACGTAGCGATTGACGATCGCCGATCGGTATTGTGCGCCTAGTGCGGTGCCCAATCGAATTTCACGTTGAAGCCGACCTCGACCGTATCGACGGTCAGCTTTTCGGCGAACGGCCAGGCGACCGGTGTCAGGAAGAACGTCTGGGTGCCGAAGTCGTAGTGCAGGTACTCGATCTTCGCGGTCCACGGTCCGCCCAGGTGATATTCAATGCCGCCGCCGGCGGTCCAGCCCTGGAACAGGTTGACGCCGGTGCCGACCGTAAACGGCGCGGTGGTGGAGAAGGATTCCCCGACCGCCATAGGCGGCCCAGCCGCCCTTGGCATAGAGCAGCGCATCGCCGAAGGCGACGCCGATGCGACCGGTCACGTCGCCGTAGGCGCCGCTGCTGATGCCCACCATGGTGCTGCTGGCGGTGCCGGGGTCGAGAACGGCGCCGTGCAGATCCATCATGCCGCCGTCGCCTTCGACGCCGAGCACGATGGCGCTGACCTGATAGTTGCAGCCGACATGGACGCCGAAGAACAGATCGCTGGTGCGCAACGGAAAGGTCTGGCCGGCCTTGCCGGCGGCCGCAAATGACACGCCGCCGATGCCGACATCGGTCAGGTCGTCATGAGCCCAGGCGCCGCCGGCATGGCCGCCGAGATAACATCCGGTCCAGCTCCACACCGGCGGCGGCAGCGGCGGTGCTTTGAGCGGCATGTCGGCCGCCAGGGCGGGGGTTCCGAGCAGCGCCGCGAGCGCTACACCGGAGAGTAAAAATTTCTTCATAAGCCCATTCCCCAAATCGAAACCCGGCTTGTGAGTTGTACATCGTGCGCGCGGCGATGGCTGTGCTCCCCTCGCCACAGTGGACAAACAAAATGTCGTTGGCGGATCTGATGCGCGCCATTCGGCGATTGAACAAAAAAACGGCGCAGCGCGCGCTTTTTGTTCAGCGGCGACGGGATGAGAGCAAAGAAAACAGGATGACAGCAAAGAAAAGAGGCCCTGGCTTGCGCCAGGGCCTCGCGACAGTCGGGCGGTGCCGGGTATCCGCCCGATTGTCGTGTGCAGATTATTGGATCGTCTCGCCGTGCAGCGCGAGATCGAGGCCTTCGCGTTCGATGTCCTCGCTGACACGCAGCCCGATGGCGAGATCGATGATCTTGAGGATGATCAGCGTCACCACCGCGTCGTAGACGAACACCGCGCCGACGCCGATGAGCTGATTGACGACCTGGCCGGGATTGCCCTCGATCAGGCCGGCGGTGCCGCCGTAGGCGTTGACGGCGAAGACGCCGGTGAGGATGGCGCCGGCGGCGCCGCCGATGCCGTGCACGCCGAAGGCATCGAGCGCGTCGTCATAGCCGAACATGTGCTTTAATCCGGTGCAGCCCCAGTAGCAGATGATGCCGGCGGCGATGCCGATGGCGAAGGCGCCCATCGGCCCGACGAAGCCGGACGCCGGCGTGATCGCCACCAGGCCGGCCACGGCGCCGGAGCAGATGCCGAGCACCGTCGGCTTGCCGCGCAGCATCCACTCCACCAGCATCCAGGTGAAGCCCGCCGTCGCGGTGGCGATGTGCGTCACCGCCATGGCCATGCCGGCCTGCATGCCGGCCGACACCGCCGAGCCGGCATTGAAGCCGAACCAGCCGACCCACAGCAGCGAGGCGCCGATCATGGTCAGCACCACATTGTGCGGCGGGCCGGTTTCCTTGCGCTTGCCGAGCATGATCGCCGCCATCAGGCCGGCGGTGCCGGAATTGACGTGCACCACGGTGCCGCCGGCGAAGTCGAGCACATGAACCCTGGCGTCGGGGTTGGCGCTGTTGAAAATGCCGTCAGGTCCCCAGACCCAATGGGCGATCGGCGAATAGACGAAGACCGCCCACAGCCCGATGAACCACAGCATAGCCGAGAACTTCATGCGCTCGGCGAACGAGCCGGCGATCAGCGCCGCGGTGATGATCGCGAAGGTCAGCTGGAACATCGAGTAGACGGTTTCGGGGATGGTCGGCGCCAGCGAGTTGGGATTGCCGGTATTGTTGGTGATGTCGGACAGGATGCCTTGCAGCCCGGCGCGGTCGAGCCCGCCGATGAACGGCGTGCCGGAGCGGAACGCCAGGCTGTAGGTGAACAGGAGCCAAAGAATGCTGATCAGGCAGGTGATGGCGAAGCTCGTCATCACGGTGTCGCCGACGTTCTTCTTGCGCACCATGCCGCCGTAGAACAGCGCCAGGCCGGGGATGGTCATCATCAGCACGATGGCCATCGAGGTGAGCATCCAGGCGGTGTCGCCGGAATTCGGCGTGCATTTTTCCATGGTCTTGGCGTCGCAGGCCGGCGGACTGGGCGCGGCCGCGTCCGGTGCCGTGGCGGCGGGCGCCGGGGCGGCCGGTGCCGGCTCGGCCGCCGGCGCCGGCGCTTGCGCGTACGACGCATGGAAGGCCGGCAGGCTCAGCGCGATTGCGAGCAGCAGCGTCGCGGCGAGCGCACCAAGCCCGGCGCGGGAGAATGTCTTCAACGCCATTTGTTTGACTCCTGTCGGTGGAATGTGGCGCGGGTTGTTATGGCTAAAGCGCCGCGGCGTCGGTTTCGCCGGTGCGGATGCGCACCGCGTGGTCGAGGCCGAAGACGAAGATCTTGCCGTCGCCGATCTGGCCGGTCTTCGCCGCGGCAGCCACCGTATCGATGACCTTGTCGACCTGATCGGATGCGCAGGCGATTTCCAACTTGATCTTCGGCAGGAAGCTCACCGCATATTCGGCGCCGCGATAAATCTCGGTGTGGCCCTTCTGGCGGCCATAGCCCTTCACCTCGGTGACGGTCAGCCCCTGAATGCCGATCTTGGTCAGCGCGTCGCGGACCTCGTCGAGCTTGAACGGCTTGATGACGGCCATGACGATTTTCATGTGATGCAACTCCCCCTCGCCCTTCGCACGCGACTTGGATGACGCGACCTGGATCGGGCCGATCCGCGGTTGACGTGCCGGAGGTCGGCTCCGCCGCGACACCGCCGGGCGCCACAATCAAGCCCCGTGCCAAATCCTCGCCGGCCGGGATATTTCCTCCAAGATCATTGAATCTGCAGGAGAATGCCTAAGTTGCCCGATGCCGCCGGCGCCTGCCGCAGAAACGGGCAGGGCGCAGGCGGCGATCCTGCATAAAATATAGCCAGGCGTTTTTGAAGGGGTTTAGAGCATGATCCGGAAAAGCTTGCCCTCGGACTTGATCCGGGGTGGCAACCGGTTTTCCGAAAAGATCATGCTCAATCAGAATACTAGAGCGCGTCGGCGCCGGTTTCGCCGGTGCGGATGCGCAGCGCCCCCTCGATCGGCGTGACGAAAACCTTGCCGTCGCCGATCTGGCCGGTTTTGGCGGCCATGCCGATCGCCTCGATGACCTTGTCGACGTCGGTCTCCGGCACGGCGACCTCGACGCGAAATCTTGGGCAGGAAATTCACCGCATATTCGGCGCCGCGATAAATCTCGGTATGGCCCTTCTGCCGCCCGTAACCCTTGACCTCGGTGACGGTCATGCCGTGAACGCCGACGGCCAGGAGGGCGTCGCGCACGGCGTCGAGCTTGAACGGCTTGATGATGGCGATCACGAGTTTCATGGGATACCGGCCGCGGTCTGTGCAGTGCCCATCATATCGCCATTGCCGCCGCGAATTAAGTCACTTGTTGCCGGGCCTCACCTGTTGGGAAGCCTCGCCGCTGCGCCGCTGCCGCAGCAGGCCCTCCTGGGCCACCGAGGCGATCAGCGTGCCGTCGCTGGCGAAAATCAAGCCGCGCGAAAAACCCCGCGAGCCGGCGAGGTTCGGGCTGTCCTGGGCATAGAGCAGCCACTCGTCGGCGCGAAACGGACGGTGAAACCACAGCGCATGGTCGAGGCTCGCCGCCATGATGTCCTCGCTGAACACGCTCTTGCCATGGGGAATGAGCGCCGCGTCGAGCAGCATCATGTCCGACGCATAGGCCAGCACGCATTGATGGATGGCGGGCTCGTCGGGCAGCCGACCGGTGGCGCGGATCCACACGTCGAAGCGGCCGTCCGCGTTCTTCTCGCCGAGATAGCGGCCATATTCGACCGGCCGCAACTCGATCGGGCGCTCGCGTTCGTAGTAGCGGCGGATCGGCTCCGGCATCCGCGGCATGATGCTCTTCCTGATTTCCGCTTCGTCGGGCAGCGCTTCGGGCCGCGGCACGTCGGGCATCTTGAACTGATGCGACAAGCCCTGTTCGTTCACGTGGAACGACACCGACATCGAAAAGATGGCGTGGCCGTGCTGGATCGCCTTGACGCTGCGCGTGGTGAAGCTCTTGCCGTCGCGGATACGGTCGACCTCGTAGATGATCGGCACTTTGGGGTCGCCGCCGAGCAGGAAATAGGCGTGCAGCGAATGCGGCGGCCGCGTCGCCACGTCGTCGACCGTGCGGCAGGCGGCGACCAGCGCCTGACCGATGACCTGGCCGCCGAACACGCGCTGCCAGCGCGACTGCGGCGAGCGGCCGCGAAACAGATTTAATTCAAGCGGCTCGAGATTGAGGGTCTCGACAACCTCTTGGATGGCGGAGGCCATGGTGTCTCCGTTGCAGGTTTCCCGGGCGCAGCGCCCTTGATGATGCGCCGCAGAGGCCGGATCGTCACCAACGCCGGGCCCGATAGCGGGTCAAGCCCGGCCGTCCCGGGCCGCCAGGTTCGTGCTAGAAAGTTCGTGCTAGGATAGGGCATGTCGCGTCACGATGTTGATGTCCTGATCGCCGGCGGCGGCTTTGCCGGATTGACGCTCGCCATCGCCTTGCAGCAGGCGCTGGGCCCGACGTTCTCTGTGATGGTCGCCGACCCGGCGCTCGGCGCCGGCCCGCCGGACAAGACATCCGCCGGCGACGAGCGCGCATCCGCCATTGTCGCCGCGGCGCGGCGGTTGTTCGAGACGCTCGGCGTCTGGGCCGGCGTCGCCGGCGAGGCGCAGCCGATCCTCGACATGATCGTCACCGACAGCCGTCTCGACGATGCGGTGCGGCCGGCGTTTCTCACCTTCGCGGGCGACGTCGAGCCGGGCGAGCCGTTCGCCCACATGATCGAGAACCGCTATCTGGTCGAGGCGCTGGCGACCAAGGCCCGTGCAGCCGGCGTCGAATTGCGGCCCGCGGCGGTGACGACGTTTTCTTACCCTCCCCTGCAGGGGGGGGGTGGCGAGCCAACGGGTCCGGCCCGAAGTGGCCGGCCCGATGACAGGCTCCGCGAGCGGGGTGGGGGCCTCTCCGCCATCACCCCACCCCGACCGCCTGGCGGCGGTCGACCCTCCCCATCCAGGGGAGGGTGGGAGCATGCGGCCGGCTCTGCGCAACACATCGACGTGACGTTCGCCGATGGCGCGACGATCTCGGCGCGCCTGGTTGCCGCCGCCGATGGCGCGCGCTCGGCCATTCGCCGCCGCGCCGGCATCGCCACCCACGGCTGGAGCTACGGGCAATCGGCCATCGTCACCAATGTCGGCCACGAACGCGATCACGGCGGCCGCGCCGAGGAGCACTTTCTTCCGGCCGGACCGTTCGCCATCCTGCCGCTCAAGGGCCGCCGCTCGTCCATCGTGTGGACCGAGCGGTCGGCCGAGGCGGCGCGCATCATGGCGCTGTCCGATGCGGATTTTCACGCCGCGCTCGAGCAGCGTTTCAAGCTGCATCTCGGCGAGATCACGGCGGTCGGCGCCCGGCGCGTCCATCCACTCGGCTTCTTTGTCGCGCGCTCGTTCATCGCCGAGCGCATCGCGCTCGTCGGCGACGCCGCCCATGTCATTCACCCGATCGCCGGCCAGGGCCTCAACATGGGCTTGAAGGATGTCGCCGCGCTGGCCGAGGTGATCGTCGACGCGGCGCGGCTCGGCCTCGATCCGGGTTCGGCCGCGACGCTCGAGCGCTATCAACGCTGGCGGCGGTTCGACACCATGGCCATGGGAATCGCCACCGACGGCCTCAATCGGCTGTTCTCCAACCGCTCCGACCTCATGCGTTTCGCCCGCGATATCGGCCTCGGCCTCGTTGACCGCGTGCCGAACCTCAAGCGCCTGTTCATCCGCGAAGCGGCGGGTCTGGTCGGCGAGGTGCCGAAACTGTTGCGCGGCGAAGCCTTGTGACGTCATGGCCGGGCTTGTCCCGGCCATCTACGTCTTTAAGTCACCGTCCTAGACGTGGATGCCCGGCACCAGGCCGGGCATGACGGTGCGCTGGGACGATGGCTTTCAATCACATCGCGGTTATCGGAGCGGGCGCCTGGGGCACGGCGCTGGCGCTGACCTGCGCGCGCGCCGGACGGCGCGTGACGCTGTGGGAGCACGATGCCGCCAATGCCGCGCATATCGCCCACGCGCGCGAAAGCCTGTTCCTGCCCGGCGTCGAGATCGACGCCGGCATCGCCATCGCCGGCGATCTCGCCGCGGCGGCGCGGGCCGACGCGATCCTGCTCGTCGTTCCGGCGCAAGCGGTCCGTGCCGCAGCCGGCGCGCTGGCGCCGCTGCTCGCGCCCGGCACGCCGCTGATCGTCTGCGCCAAGGGCATCGAGCGCGGCAGCAAGAAATTCATGAGCGAGATCGTCGCCGAATGCGCGCCGCACGCCGCCGCGGCGATCTTGTCCGGACCGAGCTTCGCCCGCGACGTGGCGCGCGGCATGCCGACCGCGGTCACGCTCGCGGCCGGCGACGGCCCATTGGCGGCCGAGCTTGCCCAGGCGCTTCGCTCGGCGGCTTTCCGGCCCTACCATTCCAGCGACATGCGCGGCGTCGAGATCGGCGGCGCCGCCAAGAACGTGCTGGCCATTGCGGCCGGCGTCGTCACCGGCCGCGGCTTCGGCCACAGCGCCACGGCGGCCCTGACCACGCGGGGCTTCGCCGAGCTGGTGCGCTTCGGGCGAGCCTACGGCGCCAGGGCGGAAACCCTGATGGGCCTGTCCGGGCTCGGCGACCTCATTCTCACCTGCACCAGCCCGCAGTCGCGCAATTTCAGCTTCGGCGTCAATCTCGGCCGCGGCCAGAAGCCGGCCGAGATCCATCACGCCACCGGGCTTGCCGAAGGCGCATTCACCGCGGCTGTGCTCCTCGACATGGCGCGCGAGCGCGCCGTCGACATGCCGATCTCGGCCGCCGTCGTCGCGCTGCTTGACGAAAAACTGAGCGTGGACGCGGCGATCGAATTGTTGTTGACGCGGCCCTTGAAGGCGGAGGAATGAGATGGCGTATTGGCTGTTGAAGACGGAGCCCGACGCGTTCTCCTGGGACGATCAGGTGAAAAGCGGGGCCAAGGGCGAGGCCTGGAGCGGGGTGCGCAATTTCACCGCGCGGCGGCATCTCAACGAGATGAAAAAGGGCGACAAGTTCTTGTTCTATCACACCGGCGATGAAAAGCAGGTGGTCGGCATCGGCGAAATCCTCCGCGAGGCCTATGCGGATCCGACCGCCAAGCCAGGCGAGCCCTGGGTGGCGGTGACCACCGCCGCGGTCGAGCCGCTGCCGAAGCCGGTGACGCTGGCGGCCGTCAAGGCGGAGCCGAAGCTCGAGGACATGGCGCTGGTCAAATATTCCCGCCTGTCGGTGCAGCCGGTGACGGCCGAGCAGTGGAAGATCGTCGGCAAGATGGGCGGGCTGTGACGGGGCGCCGTCAGGCGGCGATATCTTTTTCGAGTTGCGCCGTGACCTTGGCCAGCACCTCCACGCAGCGCGCGTTCGAGCGGCAGGCGCGCAACGTCTCGGCGAAGCGCTCGAGCGCGCCGTCCTCGAAGGCGTTCACCACGGTCTCGTGCACGTAGCTCTTGCGGCAGATCGCCGGCGTATTGCCGAGATCGGCGGCGGCTTCGCGGATGGCGTCGAGCACCTGGCGCCGCCGGGCCCGCGGGCTGGTTGCCGGCGCGGCCGAGGCCAGCGCGTCGAGCACTGAAACCGACGCCAGCAGCGTGCGAAAATCCTTCAGCGAAATCTCGACGCCGGCAATCTCGCGCAGGAAGCCATTGACGTCCTGCGCGCTCGGCGCGCGCAGCTCGCCGGTTTCGGTGCGATATTGAAACAGCCGCCGGCCCGGCAATTGCCGCAGCACCTCGATGGCGGCCGCGAGTTTCGGCGCATGGACTTCCTTGTCGACCTGCTTGCCGCCCTTGGCGCGGAAGCGCAGCCGGATGGTCTCGCCATACACCGTGACGTTCGACTTCAACAGCGTCGCCGCGCCGCGGGTGCCGCGGAGCCGCGCATATTGCTCGGTACCGGGACGAATGGCACTGCGCGCGACCAGTTCGATCACGGCCGACAGCGTGAAACACCGGGTGGGCTCCTTCCCGGCGAGATGCTGGCCGATGCTGCGGCGGATGCGCGGCAGCGCCTCGGCAAGGCGGGCGAGCCGGCGCGCCTTGCGGGTCTCGCGGATGCGCTGCCAGTCCGGGTGATAGCGATATTGCAAGCGCCCGGCGGCGTCGCGGCCGATGGCCTGGATATGGGCCTTGGGATCGCCGGCGTAGAGCACGTCCGCATAGGCCGGCGGAACGGCCAGCGCCTGGAGCCGTTCTATTTCGTCGGCGCCCAACGCGGCGCCGTCGGCGGCGACATAACGAAAGCCGCGGCCATGGCGCCGGCGGCGGATCGTCAAGGAGTTGGTCGCCACATAGTTCAGTCGAAGCCGGCGGATGAGCTTCATCGTCGAGGGCGCCAAACCGGAACGGTCCCGCTGGGCCTTTATCCGGCTTGTTTCGTCCGACGCATGCTCCTCGATCGACATCACAATGGGTGCTTTCGGTTAGGGCAATCGCTCGGCTGGGCATTTGTTCCCAAACTGACGGCGTGCCCGTCGCGTCGCTTGCCGCAGAGCGGCCATCTCGAAGCAACGACCGGCTTCGGCGAAAACTGAAGGTCACGGCGAACCGCACTGCCGACGTCGTTTCCTTATTCGGCATTGGCCGATTGGACCGACCAGCCGGCAATGTTGCCGAAAGCGGCGGCGGACGACACGGTCCCGACGTTATTCATGAACCAAATTGCTAAGTTGCCCGAGTTATCGACCCACAAAATATCGCTGACGCCGTCGCCGTTGTAATCGCCGCTCTGCGCGACGCTCCAGACGTTCGACACCGCGCCAAGATTGGCAGTGACTTCTGCCGCGTGCTCGCCTAATTGGCATTGACGTTCTGCACCTGCCAGGCGGTGCCGACATTGCCGATGCCGATGGACGATGACACCGTCGCGCCGTTCATCAGCCACACTGCGACGTCGCCGGCGCTGTCGAGTAGCAAAATATCGGTCTTGCCGTCGCCGTTGTAGTCGCCGACTTGCGCCACGCTCCAGCTGCTCGGCAGCGTGCCGACGACCGCCGCAGACGTGACCTGCGCACCGTTGGTGAACCAGATCGACAGCGTGCCGGAGTTGGTGTCGCGCCACAGGATGTCGACCTTGCCGTCGCCGTCGAAGTCGCCGCCGCCTTGCACCACGAAATTGCTGGTGACGGTGCCGAGCCCGCTCGAACTCGTCACCTGGCCGTTCTGCACACCCCACAGCGCGATGTCGCCGGCGCTATCGCGCCACAGAATGCTGCCGTTGACGTCACCGAACGAGGCCCAACTGCTGGGCGGCGCCGAAAACCGCCGTCGAGGCAACGGTCGCGCCGTTCATGAACCAGACCGCCACGGTGCCGGTGCTGCTGTCGCGCCACAGCAGGTCGCCCTTGCCGTCGCCGTTGAGATCGGCGGTGCCGTGGAGCGACCAGTTGGCGATCAGGTTGCCGACCGCGGCGGCCGAGGCGACCGCGGTCCCGTTCATGAACCACATCGAGACGTTGCCGCTTGAGTCGCGCCACAGCACGTCGGCCTTGCCGTCGCCGTTGAAGTCATGTTGGCCGATGATCGAATAGGCGCTTGTCACGCTTCCGAGACCCGCCGACTGCAAGACTGCGCCGCCGTTCATCAGCCACGCCGCCAGGTCGCCGCCGGTGTTGCGCCAGAGAATGTCGCTATAGCCGTCGCCGTTGAAGTCGTGGGTGTCGGCGGGAAAGTGGCCGGGGTTTGATGGGCAAATATCGGGGCCAGCGAACTCGTAGGCCCCAATAGAGGGCGGCGAGCCGCGCGGCTGACAGTCAAGGTCGATCGGCGGCGCTCCGGCACTCGTCCCCGCGCCACGAGCCGGGCTGCTAGATTGCAGTTCGAAATTTGTGGTCGAATTAACAAATTGTGGATTGGAACTGATGTTGCCGTCAACTCCGGCAAAGCCCGCCTGAGCGGTGATCGAGGTGGTGACCTGGCTCGGGCTGACGCCGAGGCTCCCCGCGCAGCAGAAGTCAACCGCTCCATTATTCCAGAAAATTGCGTTGAGTACGGAAACGCCCGATACGGTATTATTTGTCCCGCCATGAGCATTGTTGGCGACCGTCATCGTGCCGCTGGTGCCGCAACCGCCGCAGTTTGCCAAGGTGTTGTTGATAACAGTTACCCCGTTGACGGCGTTTCCCGACGAATTTGTCCAGCCTCCGGCGATGAAGAGAGCGCCATACCCGTGTCGCCGGTAATCAGATTGTTGATGATCGACGTGTGGGTGATCGCATTGCCAGTGGCGCTTACCGTGCTGCCGTTGCCAACGCCGCCGATCAGCTGGATCGCCGGGCCGGCAACGCCGGTAATAACGTTGCGCTCGATGACGGTGTCGTCAATGGTGTTGCCGGTCGATGGCTCGCCGTCATCGCCGGACGGGTCGAGGAGCACTGGCGTTGCAAGATCGAACTGTTGATTGGCGCTGAACGAATTGGCGGCAATGTCGGTGTTGAGGATGCGGCCGCCGCTGGAAAGATATGCCGGGACGAGCTCGATCCCATATTGAAAATTAGTGAACGTATTGTGCAAAATCGAGACGTTTTGAACGGTGCTGTTCGTCCCCTGTGCCTGCAGCTTCACGGCCTCGGTCCCGCCCGAACCGAGTTTGGTAAAGGCAAACGTGTTGTTGGCGATGACGGCGTTGGAAAATTCCGCGTTCGGGGCGGTGTTGGGAAATGCCGCGCCGACGACGATGCCGATGACGGTCGTCGCTTGGCCGGGAGCGTTGCTAAAGGCATTGCCCTCGATGAGAGTATTGCTGACCTGCAGTTCGCCGCCGGAATCGCCGGCGCGCACGTAGACGCCGTACATGACGCCGCCCACGTTGGCTTCGCCCATGCCGATAATGTTCATCGATGTGAGCGTGAAATTGGACGCTGTAACCGAGAAGACAGTGTACATGTCTGTTGCGTCGACGGTAATGGCTGGCGCTCCGTCCACACCGGTGAGGCCGGCGATCGTCACGCTGTCGCGGGCGATGGTGTAGCAGCAGCCATTGCTGGCGCTCGGAGTGATGGTCTGCCCCGCGAGGGACGACGCGAAGGTAATGGTAATGTTGCCGGAACCAGTTGCGTTGCCCGCCGCCAAGATCGCCTCGCGCAGCGAGATGCCGTCGCCTCCATTATTTGCGATCAGCGCGCAAGGGCTCGACGTGTTGCCATTCACGACGTCGTTGTTGTTCGAGACGACCAAAGTCTGACAGGCTTGCTGCGCGACCGCTTGTTGCGCGAGCAATGTTGCCATCAAGCAAAGGATCGCCGCTATGGTTCGCATCGCTCGCCCCATGCCCGTTTCAAGCGCAAGGCATGGCAAAGTCGATATCATTGGAATTTGCGAGTATCCACCCGCCGTAGGCAAAATGGCTGCCGGTCCAATGAGACTTCGGCACGTCACGCTGGCAGCTCAATAATAATCTTACGCCGATATTCAGCGCATCTGGAAGGGTCTTTCCACGTTTTTTTTGCAGCGCGAGAGTTTGAGATTGGCCCATCGCGTCGCCCAATGCGACGCAGCGGTATGTCGGCAATTGGGGCCTAAGCAGAAGTCGCGTGGGCGCCGCGAATGTGTAGCGAATGACCCATTTCGACCTGTGCGGCCCGAAATTTGGCGCAGCGCGATTTGGTGCCCCGTCCTATTCCGCCCGTCGCAATTTACTGCTTTGATCGGCTAGTTGTACTCGATATGATCAAAGTTCCAACGGTGTCTGATTGACCGGAGCGAGAACGTATGAGAATCGTCACCATCGCCGCTGCGCTTTTTGCAGTTCTTCTGCTGGCGGCTTGCGATAGGAGCAGTATTGGCTTCAACAGCAAATGCAAGGAATACTGCGCGAGTGTGAAGGTTACCGAGAACGAAAGCCAGACGGACATCGACTCGGCTATGAAGCAAAAGTGTGAAGCTATGGGGCGGCATGGCACGCCGCAGGTCTTGGACAAGAGCAAGACTGAAATCGGGTTCACCTGTCCCGCGTAGTCGGGAGACTGAACTGGATCGAAGAGGCCATCATGACACGGCTCCCCGAGACCACTGGCCGGGAGGCCGCCGGCACTTTCCCGCTATCCCGTCCGAGGCCTTGGGGCATCATCGCGTCCATAGTCTGGGTGGGGTTTTGCTGGTGAAGGCCGACACTAGGCCTTGGGGCTTTTCGGAGACTGCGGCTTGGGTCGCGGCCGCTCTTGTCTTGAAAGACTATCTGTTTCCGAATTTTGAGCATCTCGTTTTGGATGGAACCGCCGTCGGCAAGGCGATCACCAACCATTTCGCGCTCGGTGCTGTGAATTCAGCCCTGGTCTGGATTGTTCCGATCCTGTTGCTGCTGGCGGCTGTCTGGATCAGACGGCTCCCGGTGCGAAGTTATTTCGCCTGGGTCGCGCCGCGGTCTGGTTTCGTCCTGCTCGCCCTTGCGACGGGCGCCGCGTTACAGCTCCTAGGCTACGCCGTGCTGTATCTGCTCGGCGTCGACATGACGACCGCGGCCGCCGCGCAATACCGCGCCGCGCAAAGCGCGGGCGAACCAGTGTGGCTGCCGCTGTTATTGACGTGGCCGGGCGACATCGCCGCGCCGCTGGTCGAGGAAAGCATCTTTCGCGGCTTTCTGTGGCGTGGCTGGGAGGCCTCACGGCTTGGCGCCAGAGGAACGTGGCTGCTCACCGCGCTTGTCTTCGCCGCCTACCATATCGAAAAGGTGATCGGCACGAGTCCGTTCAATGTCGGGTTCGTTCTGCTCCAGGATCTTCTGCTCGGATTGCTGTTTGGCTGGTTGCGCTGGCGCAGCGGCAGCACCTTTATCTCGATGGCGGCGCACTTAATCTACAACGTGATCCCGCCAATCGTGACATTCATGATCGGGGCTATTTTGGTTGGGCATCTGGTGGGCTGATAAGCCGGACGTAAAGGTCGCCCGCGCAATCCGACTGTCCACCCACGTTTATTGCCGCTCGGCGTCTGGTCGTGGTCCGCGATTTTTGTGCAGTGCATGAGTCTCTTTGTGGCCCGTTTCTGCCGTTCGCGGCGGTGCATCAATTCGACCGGTGTTGGGGCTTAAGCAGACATTGCGTGGCTATCGTCGAACGGCCGGCATTGACCCCCGATCCGGACATGCACGAAGCGTCATGCAATGGACGACGAGGGTCCCGTTGGCTCCACAGAATTGCTAGTTGGCGTTGGTGTTCTGCACCTGCCAGGTCGGTCCGACATTGCCGATGCCGATGGACGATGACACCGTCGCGCCGTTCATCAGCCACACCGCCAGGTCGCCGGCCGCATCGAGCAACAAAATATCGCTCTTGCCGTCGCCGTTGTAGTCGCCGACCTGGACCACGCTCCAGTTGCTCGGCAGCGCGCCGACGCTCGCGCCCGACGTCACCTGCGTGCCGTTGGTGAACCAGATCGACAGCGTGCCGGAGTTGGTGTCGCGCCACAGGATGTCGACCTTGCCGTCGCCGTCGAAGTCGCCGCCGCCTTGCACCACGAAATTGCTGGTGACGGTTCCGAGCCCGCTCGAACTCGTCACCTGGCCGTTCTGCACGCCCCACAGCGCGATGTCGCCGGCGCTGTCGCGCCACAGAATGCTGCCGTTGACGTCACCGAGGAGGCTCCAACTGCTGGCAACGGCGCCGAAAACCGCCGTCGAGGCAACGGTCGCGCCGTTCATGAACCAGACCGCCACGGTACCGGTAGTGCTGTCGCGCCACAGCAGGTCGCCCTTGCCGTCGCCGTTGAGATCGGCGGTGCCGTGGAGCGACCAGTTGGCGGTCAGGTTGCCGACCGCGGCCGCCGAGGCGACCGCGGTGCCGTTCATGAACCAGATCGATAGGTTGCCGCTGGTATCGCGCCACAGCACGTCGGCGTTGCCGTCGCCGTCGAAGTCGTGCTGGCCGATGGTCGAAAAACTGCTTGGCACAGTGCCGAGCACCGCCGACTGCGTCACCGTGCCGCCGTTCATCAGCCACAGCGCAATGTCGCCTGAGGTGTCGCGCCACAGAATGTCGCTCATGCCGTCGCCGTTGAAGTCGTGGCTGTTGGCGTGGTTGAAATTCGCCACCAAAGCGAAATTGCCGGCGAGCGTGAAGGTGTAGCTCGGCGAGGTCGAGACGACGCTGCCGGCCTGCGTCCAGTTGCTAAAGGCGTGCCCGGGATTCGCGGTCGCCGTCACCGTCTGCGACGACAGCGCAGCAAACGTGCCGCCGCCCGTCACCGTGCCATCTGCCGCCGGCGCGGCAGTCACGCTGAGCGTGTAGGTTGGCAGTCCGAGGCGGCCGACTGTGGTGTAGTTGGTCTCACCGAACCACAACGCGCCGTCCCGCCCCGCGACAATGCCATTGGGGTGGCTGTTGGTCGTAGCAAGGGTGGCTTCGGCGATACCGCCCGCGGTGGTGATCCGTCCGATCTTGTTGCCATTACTCTCAGTGAACCATAGCGCCCCATCCGGCCCCGCTGCGATGCTCTCCGGTTGGCTGAAGGTCGTGGGAACGCCAAATTCGGTGATGACGCTCTCGGTCGTGATCCGCCCGATCTTGTTATTGGTTTCCTCGGTGAACCAAAGCGCGCCGTCCGGTCCCGCTGCAATGCCTGCGGGACCGCTGCTGGGTAGCGTAACGTTGAATTCCGTGATGCCGCCTGCGGTCGTGATCCGCCCGATCTTGTTGCCGCCCCCCTCGGTGAACCACAGCGCGCCGTCCGGCCCCGCCGCAATGCCGGTGGGTCCGCTTTGGGCCGTGGGAATGGTAAACTCGGTGATACTGCCCGCGGTCGTGATCCGCCCGATCTTGTTGCCAAGCTCCTCGGTGAACCACAGCGCGCCGTCCGGCCCCGCCGCAATGCCGGTCGAATTGCTGTTGGCCGTTGGAATAGTGAATTCCGTGACCACACCCGCCGTCGTGATCCGCCCGATCTTGTTGGCGTCGATGCCTGCCTCGGTGAACCACAGTGCGCCGTCCGGCCCCGCCGCGATGCCAAGGGGGTAGCTGTTGGCCGTGGTTGTCGGGTATTCGTTGGTGACAACGCCCGCAGTCGTGATCCGCCCGATCTTGTTGCCGCCCCCCTCGGTGAACCACAGCGCGCCGTCCGGTCCGGCCGCGATGCTTCGGGCGGCATCCGTAGCACCGGGATACTCGGTGATAGGCACCGAGAGGCGGCCGATCTTGTTGCCAGAACCCTCGGCGAACCACAGCGCGCCGTCCGGTCCCGCTGCGATACCTACGGGATCGCTGGAGGACGTAGCAACGGCGGCTTCGGTGATCGCGCCCGCGGTCGTGATCCGCCCGATCTTATTGCCATTGCTTTCGGTGAACCACAGCGCGCCGTCCGGCCCCGCCGTGATGCCATAGGGATCACTGTTTGCTGTGGGAATGGGGTTTTCCGTGATGATACCCGCGGTCGTGATCCGCCCGATCTTGTTGCCTAAGTTTTCGGTGAACCACAGCGCGCCGTCCGGCCCCGCCGTGATGCCGAGGGGAAGGCTGAGTGTCGTAGCAACGGTGAATTCGTTCGTGACCACACCCGCGGTCGTGATCCGCCCGATCTTGTTGGCGTTTTGCTCGGTGAACCACAGCGCGCCGTCCGGCCCGGCCGCGATGCCGGAGGGATCGCTGTTGGCCGTAGCAATGTTGAATTCGGTGATCGCGCCCGCGGTGGTGATCCGCCCGATCTTGTTGCCGTTGAACTCAACGAACCACAGCGCGCCGTCCGGCCCCGCCGTGATGGCAGTGGGATCGCTGTTGGTTGTGGGAATGGTAAACTCGGTGATATTGCCGGCGGTGGTGATCCGCCCGATCTTGTTGCCGTTGCTCTCGCCGAACCACAGCGCACCGTCCGGACCCGCCACGAGACCTTCGGGTTTGCTATTCGCTGTGGGAATAGTGAATTCGGTGATCACTCCCGCGGTAGTGATTCGCCCGATCTTATTGGCGAAGATCTCCGCGAACCACAAGTTGCCGTCCGGCCCCGCCGCGACGCCAAACGGGCCGCTGCTGCTCGTGGTCACGGCATATTCGGTGATGGTCTGCGCCGCCGCCAGCGTCGGCAGCACGAGCACCGCCATTGCACTGAGGCCGAGTGCTTCGAGCCAGCTTGACCAGGAGGTGGTAAGGTTTGATTTGCGCCCGCGCGCGGCCCAGGCCGACAACAATGCCGTCATGTAAGACTCCTGTACGGGACTGCTTGCGTGATCCCCAAGCCCACAGAAATCGTCGCCCCGCGAGGTCGGTCTTATGGGCGCCGAAACCCTGCCCGCCGTCGGCACAAGGCTGTCGATAAAACTCAGGCAGACTTCGGTACGTCCGCAAGACAGTTCGTCGCGAAAGTTACCGCAATGAAGCACCCTATAAAAGTGACCGCTGACGGCCCCGAAGCGGACTCTGCAGAACGTCATTCACCGCACGTTCAAGATAGTCGTTCAGTTGGCGTTGGTGTTCTGCACCTGCCAGGTCGGTCCGACATTGCCGATGCCGATGGACGATGACACCGTCGCGCCGTTCATCAGCCACACCGCCAGGTCGCCGGCCGCATCGAGCAACAAAATGTCGCTCTTGCCGTCGCCGTTGTAGTCGCCGACCTGGACCACGCTCCAGTTGCTCGGCAGCGCGCCGACGCTCGCGCCCGACGTCACCTGCGTGCCGTTGGTGAACCAGATCGACAGCGCGCCCGAATTGGTGTCGCGCCACAGGATGTCGACCTTGCCGTCGCCGTCGAAGTCGCCGCCGCCTTGCACCACGAAATTGCTGGTGACGGTTCCGAGCCCGCTCGAACTCGTCACCTGGCCGTTCTGCACGCCCCACAGCGCGATGTCGCCGGCGCTGTCGCGCCACAGAATGCTGCCGTTGACGTCACCGAGGAGGCTCCAACTGCTGGCAACGGCGCCGAAAACCGCCGTCGAGGCAACGGTCGCGCCGTTCATGAACCAGACCGCCACGGTACCGGTAGTGCTGTCGCGCCACAGCAGGTCGCCCTTGCCGTCGCCGTTGAGATCGGCGGTGCCGTGGAGCGACCAGTTGGCGGTCAGGTTGCCGACCGCGGCCGCCGAGGCGACCGCGGTGCCGTTCATGAACCAGATCGATAGGTTGCCGCTGGTATCGCGCCACAGCACGTCGGCGTTGCCGTCGCCGTCGAAGTCGTGCTGGCCGACGGTCGAAAAACTGCTTGGCACGGTGCCGAGCACCGCCGACTGCGTCACCGTGCCGCCGTTCATCAGCCACAGCGCAATGTCGCCTGAGGTGTCGCGCCACAGAATGTCGCTCATGCCGTCGCCGTTGAAGTCGTGGCTGTTGGCGTGGTTGAAATTCGCCACCAAAGCGAAATTGCCGGCGAGCGTGAAGGTGTAGCTCGGCGAGGTCGAGACGACGCTGCCGGCCTGCGTCCAGTTGCTAAAGGCGTGCCCGGGATTCGCGGTCGCCGTCACCGTCTGCGACGACAGCGCAGCAAACGTGCCGCCGCCCGTCACCGTGCCGTCTGCCGCCGGCGCGGCAGTCACGCTGAGCGTGTAGGTTGGCAGGCCGAGGCGGCCGATCTTGTTGGCGGCGTATTCGGTGAACCACAGCGCGCCGTCCGGCCCCACCGTGATGCCGTTGGGGCCGCTGTTGGACGTGGGAACCGGGATTTCGGTGATGGTGCCCGCGGTGCTGATCCGCCCGATCTTGTTGACAGAATATTCGGTGAACCACAGCGCGCCGTCCGGCCCCGCCACGATGTTGTCGGGTGTGCTATTCGCTGCGGGGAGCGGGGTTTCGGTGATGCTGCCCGCAGTGGTGATCCGCCCGATCTTGTTGCCGGTTTGCTCGGTAAACCACAACGCCCCATCCGGCCCCGCCGCGATGCCGGGCGGTTGAGCGTTGGCCGTGGGAATGACGGTTTCGGTGATGGTGCCCGCGGTCGTGATCCGGCCGATCTTGTTGGCGTAGATTTCGGTGAACCACAGCGCGCCGTCCGGCCCCGCCGCGATGCCATAGGGGCCACTGGCAGTGGTGGGAACGGTGGTTTCGGTGATGCTGCCCGCCGTGGTGATCCGGCCGATCTTGTTGCCGCCGGTCTCCGCGAACCACAACGCACCGTCCGGTCCCGCCGCGATATCCCAGACGGTGCTGTCGGCCGTGGGAACAGATGTTTCGGTAATGCTGCCTGCGGTGGTGATCCGGCCGATCTTGTTGCCGATATATTCGGAGAACCACAGCGCGCCATCCGGCCCTGCCGCAATGCCCCTCGGATCGCTGGAGGACGTGGGAACAATGTATTCGGCGGTAACATCACCCGCGGTGGTGATCCGCCCGATCTTGCCGGTGTTGCTCTCGGTGAACCACAGCGCACCGTCCGACCCTGCGGCGATTCCAATAGGGCCGCTGACGCTTGTGGGAACGACCGTTTCGATCATGGCGGGCAGGCGCCCGATCTTGTTGCCGTTCAACTCGGTGAACCACACTGCGCCGTCCGGCCCCACGCCGATGCCAATCGGAGCGCTGCCGGCCGTGGGAACGGTCGTTTCGGTGAAGCTGCCCGCGGTCGCGATACGCCCGATCTTATTGGTGCCGGTCTCGGTGAACCACAGCGCGCCGTCCGTTCCGGCCACGATGCCGTTGGGAGCACTGTTGCCCGTGGGAATAGCGAACTCGTTGGTGATGACGCCCGCGGTGGTGATCCGCCCGACGTTGTTGCCGGAGTTCTCGACGAACCACAGCGCGCCATCCGGGCCCGCCGTGATGCCGTCGGGGGCGCCGCCGGCGGTAGGAACGGTGAACTCGGTGACGACGCCGGCGGTTGTGATGCGCCCGATCTTGTTGCCGAAGAGTTCGGCGAACCACAGCGCGCCATCCGGCCCCGCCGCAATGGCGTCGGTGAAGCTATCGGCCGTCGGAATGACGAATTCGGTGATGCTGCCTGCGGTGGTAATCCGCCCGATCTTGTTGCCACCGGATTCGGCGAACCACAGCGCGCCGTCCGGCCCCGCCGTAATGGCATTGGGCAAGGCGGCCGCGGTCGGAATAGTGAACTCGGCGATCACGCCACCGATCGTGATTTGGGCAATCTTGTTGCCGTCGGTCTCGACGAACCATAGCGCGCCATCCGGCCCCGCCACGATGGAAATGGGGAAGCTGTTGGCCGTCGGAATGGTCGTTTCGGTGATAACTCCCGCGGGGGTGATCCGCCCAATCTTGTTGCTGTTGCTCTCGGCGAACCACAGCGCGCCGTCCGGCCCGGCCGCAATGGCATAAGGTTGACTGTTGGTGGTAGGAACCGTGTATTCGGTGACGCTCTGCGCGGCGGCGAGCATTGGCACCCCGAACAACGCGGTCGCGCCGACACCGAAAGCGACAAGCCGGTGTCGCCAGGATGCTGCAACGTCGAATTCGCGCAGGCGTGCGGCGCATGCCGACGGCAATGTCGTCATGAAGAAACTCCCGTGCCGGACGCCCTGCGTGACCCGCAGACGCGCCCACAGAACTCGTCGCCCCGACTGTTGCCCGCCGTAGGCACCCAGGCTGCCCGTTACGCAAAATCAGATTTCGGCACGTCAGCTGGGCAGCTCGTCCGGGAGGTTAATCAATCGAGCATTCGGCGAAAAGAGGGATGTCCGTTGCCGCGCCCGTGGCGGCCCGCGCCGGCGGCGATTGTCGGCGGCAGCTTTCAGGGGCAAAGCGAACGTTGCCCAACCGTGATCCGGCTAAGCGGTCAAGGGCCGCGGTGCGATCATTCTCCGCCTCCTGATCCGGGACGATAGCCTTGTCGCTGCGCGGCCCGCCGTCGCATAATGGCGGCCGGGAGAACGCCTGCCCGCCGTGTGCGTGTGGAGGATGACGAATGTCGGACAAGATTTACGAGATTCCCGCCGCCTGGCGGCAGCGCGCCTTCATCGACGAAGCCGCCTACAAAAAAATGTACGCGCACGCGCTGGCCGATCCGAACGGATTTTGGGCCGAGCAGGCCAAGCGCATCCACTGGACCCGGCATTTCAGCAAGGTCAAGAACACCTCGTTCGAGCGGCCCAACGTCTCGATCAAATGGTTCGAGGACGGCACCACCAACGTCGCCTACAACTGCATCGACCGCCACCTGCACGACCGCGGCGATCAGACCGCGATCATCTGGGAAGGCGACGATCCGAAGAACTCAAAGCACATCAGCTACCGGGAGCTGCACGACGAGGTCTGCCGCTTCGCCAACATCCTGCGCAACCGCAACGTCAAGAAGGGCGACCGCGTCACCATCTACATGCCGATGATCCCGGAAGCGGCCTACGCCATGCTGGCCTGCGCGCGCATCGGCGCCATCCATTCCGTGGTGTTCGGCGGCTTCTCGCCGGATTCGCTGGCCGGCCGCATCGAGGACTGCAAGTCCACCGTCGTCATCACCGCCGACGAAGGCTTGCGCGGCGGCCGCAAGGTGCCGCTCAAGGCCAACACCGATGCGGCGATCGCCAAGGCCGCAGAGTCCCGCCATGTCGTCGATCACGTCATCGTCGTCAAACGCACCGGCGCGCCGGTCGACATGGAGCCGGGGCGCGACGTCTGGTACCACGACGCCAAGGAGGTGGTGACGGCGGACTGTCCGTGCGCGGAGATGAACGCCGAGGATCCGCTGTTCATTCTCTACACGTCGGGCTCGACCGGACAGCCGAAGGGCGTGCTGCATACCACGGCGGGCTATCTGGTCTACACGTCGATGACGCACCAATACGTCTTCGACTATCACGACGGCGACATCTATTGGTGCACCGCCGACGTCGGCTGGGTCACCGGCCACAGCTACATCGTCTACGGGCCGCTCGCCAACGGCGCCACCACGCTGATGTTCGAAGGCGTGCCGAACTACCCGAGCATGTCGCGGTTCTGGGACGTCATCGACAAGCACAAGGTCAACATCTTCTACACGGCGCCGACCGCGATCCGCGCCCTGATGCAGGCCGGCGATGGGCCGGTGACCAAGACCTCGCGCGCCTCGCTGCGGCTGTTGGGCTCGGTCGGCGAGCCGATCAATCCCGAGGCCTGGGAATGGTATTACCGCGTGGTCGGCGACAGCCGCTGCCCGATCGTCGATACCTGGTGGCAGACCGAAACCGGCGGCATCCTGATCACGCCGCTGCCGGGCGCGACGCCGCTCAAGCCCGGCTCGGCGACCCGGCCGTTCTTCGGCGTCATTCCGCAAATCGTCGACGCCGAGGGCAAGGTGCTCGAAGGCCCGGCTTCCGGCAATCTGTGCATTGCCGAACTCGTGGCCCGGACAGATGCGCACCGTCTATGGCGACCACCAGCGCTTCGTCGAGACTTATTTTTCCGCCTATCCGGGCAAATACTTCACCGGCGACGGCTGCCGGCGCGACGACGACGGCTATTACTGGATCACCGGCCGGGTCGATGACGTGATCAACGTCGCCGGCCATCGGCTCGGCACCGCCGAGGTGGAATCGGCGCTGGTCGCCCATCCGAAAGTGTCGGAAGCCGCCGTTGTCGGCTATCCGCACGCCATCAAGGGCCAGGGCATCTACGCCTATGTGACGCTGATGGCTGGCGAAGCCCCGACCGAGGAATTGCGCAAGGAATTGGCGCAATGGGTGCGCACCGAAATCTCGCCGATCGCCTCGCCCGATCTCATTCAGTTCGCGCCGGGCCTGCCGAAGACGCGCTCGGGCAAGATCATGCGCCGCATCCTGCGCAAGATCGCCGAGGACGAGTTCGGCAATCTCGGCGACACCTCGACGCTCGCCGATCCGGCCGTGGTCGATGACCTGGTGAATAACCGGCAGAACAAGAAGGACGCGGCGGCATAGAGTTGCCCCGCGCGCCGGCAGGCTCCCTGACGGCCTGTTGGTATCAGGCCGGCAATCCGCCTATGATCGGCCCTATGACGGCACTCACCAAGCCGCGGATGTCAGTCGACGAATTCCTGACCTGGGCCGAGGCCAATCCCGGGCGTTACGAGCTGTTCCGTGGCGAGGTTTATGCGATGTCGCCGGAGACCGCAGGTCACGCCAACACCAAGGCTGCGGTTTATGTCGCGCTCCGCAGCGCCGTCGGCGCTCGCAAACTTCCATGCCACGTCTTTCCCGATGGCATGACGGTCCGAATCGACGAGACCACGGCGTACGAGCCTGATGCCCTGGTTCATTGTGGCGAAAAAGTTCCCCCGTCTGCTGTAGAAGTCCTGAACCCTGTCATCGTCGTCGAGGTGTTGTCCCGCTCCACGCGGCAATTCGACTTGGCGTTCAAGCTTGCGGGCTATTTCCGGCTGCCGAGTGTCGCCCATTACCTGATCGTCGATCCGAATGAGCGGCTGATCATTCACCACGCGCGCAGTGCAGGTCGCGACATCGTCACGCGCGTCGTCACCGCGGGCGCCATCGCGCTCGACCCGCCGGGCTTGCACATCACGCTGGACGAGATTTACGCCGGCTAGCGTCCCGTCAAGACCGCGAGCCTCGCGGCCGTGGTGCGCATACAACACACTGCCGGAAAATTAGCGAAAACTTCACCATGTCGCCGTCGCGCTGCTGAGCCGGCGCGCGATTTCGTTTAGTGTGGTTTTCCGCTTGATGACCGTGCCGGGACGCGGTCAGTGGGGCGATGCTGCTTGGCAGACGTGGGCTTGGGGAATTGACAATGCGAGGCAAGGTTCTGATTTCGGCCGCGCTGGCGGCCGTGGCGATGGTTGTGTTCGCGCCGGCGCCGGCGAGCGCCCATGGCGATATGGTTGCGGTCAAGGACGCCTATTCGGCGGGCACCATCGTCGTGAAGACGAACGAGCGGCGCCTTTATCTGATGCTGGGCGACGGCCGGGCGCTGCGCTACCCGGTCGGCGTCGGCCGCGCCGGGATGCAATGGGCCGGCACGTCCATGATCGGCGGCAAGTATCTGTCGCCGGCGTGGTCGCCGCCGCCCGACATCAAGCGCGCCGAACCAAGGCTGCCGGACGTGATCCCCGGCGGCTCGCCGCACAACCCGATGGGCGTGGCGGCCATGACGCTGGCGGGCACCGACTACGCCATCCACGGCACCAACCAGCCCGGCTTGGTCGGCGGCTTCGTCTCGCATGGCTGCATCCGCATGCTCAATGCCGACATCACCGACCTGTTCGGCCGCGTCGGCATCGGCACGCGGGTGGTGGTGGTTCAGTAATCAGGGATCAGCGGTCAGGTATCAGGGATCAAGAAACTCAAGGCTTGTCCCTGATGCCTGATGCTTGGTGCCTGATCGCCTGATGCCTGTCACCCGCACCAGCTGCCGCGCTTGCGGCCGTCGTAGCTGCGCGCCCAGCCGCCGGTGAGCATGGCTGTCGCGACGTCGGCGGTATGGCGGGTCGCGATCGTGGCATCGACGCGGCCGCCGTATTTGTCGATGCCGACCCGCGAGACGGTCACGCCGCCTTCGCCGAGAATCGTTTCCAGCGCGCCGCGGGCGGCTTGGGCCTTGGCGAGCTCGTCGCCGCAACGGGCGTGCAGCTCCGCCGCATCGATGCCGCGCAGGCGCACGCTGGTGTCGACGTCGAGCCCCGGCCACACCCGCACCCGCGCCTCGAACGTGTCGCCGTCGATGACCCGCACCACCTCGGCGGGATAGACCAGCCCCGGATCAAGCCGCCGTGCCAGCGGCGCGGCGGGTGGCGCGGCTACGACCGCCGGCTTCACCTGCCCTGCGGCCGGCAGCGTCGCTGCCGGCTTGAGCGCCGCGCCGACCCCGCTCCCCAGCGCGAAAGTCGCGACCGCGATCATCCAGGCGCTGCCGCGGTGCGGGTGGGCGAAAGCGGCCAACGGCGGGTGGCGCATGGGGCGGCCGATTTTGCAAAAGTCTACGCAGCCTGAATCGCCGGAAACGAGCGCCTGCGTCAGGATTTTATTCACATATAATAGGAAATAAGTCAACAAGACGAGTCGCCGGACTCGGCCCAATCGCCCGTTAAAAATCCGACGTAATGCCGCCGACCTCCCAGTCGCCATAGCGGGTCGGCTCGAGGCCGCCGCGGCCGCCGGATTCCTTCGGTCTATCGGGCGGATCGCGCTCGCGCGCGGCGCGGCGTGCCGCCGCTTCGGCGAGCGCCCGTTCCGCCGCCGGGCTGAGCGGACGGTCTTCGCCCGTTCGGTTTGCCGCCGCTTCGGTCAGGGGCGATTGCGGTGGTGTCGCGTCAGTTGGCATCGCCCCTGACTTGGCGTAGCCGTGCGCCTGCCGCAAGGAGCTTTTTGCCGAATGAAGAGTGCGCGTAAACCGAAGCCCCGTCCGGGCAGTCCCAAAGATGCGCCCCAGGACGTGCCGGGCTTGGCGGTTCGCCAGGTCGCCGCCGCCATCGTCGACGGCGTGCTGCGCCGCCACCGCGCGCTCGACGAACTGCTCGACAGCGCCGATGCCAAGGCGGCCGTTCCCGGCCTCGCCGCGCTCGACGACCGCGATCGGGCGCTGGCGCGGGCGGTGGTCGCGACGGTGCTGCGCCGGCTCGGCACGCTGCGCCATCTGCTCGGTCTGTTTCTCGAACACGGGCCGCCGCCGGCGGCGCCGCGCGTGGAAACCGCTTTGTTGATCGGCGCGGCGCAACTGCTTTTTCTCGCCGTGCCGGATCACGCCGCCGTCGATCTCGCGGTGCGGCTCGTCCAGGCCGACCGGCAGGCGATGCATTTCGCCGGCCTGGTCAATGCCGTGCTGCGGCGCGTTGCCCGCGAGGGCGCCGCGCTTGTCGCCGGCCTCGACGCGCCGCTGCTCGACACGCCGCCATGGCTGATGGCGCGATGGATCAAGACTTACGGCGACGCCACGGCCCATGCCATCGCCGCCGCCAACGGCCGCGAGCCGGCGCTCGATCTCACGGTGAAGCGCGATCCGGATGTATGGGCCGCGCAACTCGGCGGCCGTGTGCTGCCGACCGGCTCGGTGCGCGTCATCGCCCATGGCACCGTGACGGCGCTGCCCGGTTTCGCCGCGGGCGCCTGGTGGGTCCAGGATGCGGCCGCGGCGCTGCCGGCGCGGCTCCTCGGCGATGTCGCCGGACTGCGCGTCGCCGATCTCTGCGCCGCGCCGGGCGGCAAGACCGCGCAGCTTGTCGCCGCGGGCGCCGCCGTGACGGCGGTCGACCGTGCGCCGGTGCGCCTGGCGCGGCTTGCCAACAATCTCGCCCGGCTGTCGCTTTCGGCCGAGCTGGTTTGCGCCGATGTCGGGACGTGGCCGGTGGAGCAACAATTCGACGCCGTCCTGCTCGATGCGCCGTGCACCTCGACCGGCACCATCCGCCGCCATCCCGACGTGCCCTGGCTCAAGCGCGCCGTCGACATCACCGGGCTTGCCGGCTTGCAGCGCCGTTTGATCGCGCGCGCCGTCGCCCTGACCAAGCCCGGCGGCACGCTGGTCTATTGCACGTGTTCGCTGGAGCCCGAGGAGTGTGAAGACGTCATCGCCGAGCTTCTGGCGCAGGAGCAGAACATCCGGCGGGTGCCGATCGCGGCCGCCGACCTCGGCGTCGATGCCGACATGGTCACCCCGGCGGGCGAGCTGCGAACGCTGCCCTGCCACTTTCCGGACGCTGATTCGCGCCTCGCCGGCGTCGACGGCTTCTTTGCGGCGAAACTAAAAAAACTATGAAATTGCAATTTGTTCTATGCTGGTTAGGCGTCCGCGCGCGGTTCCGATATGGTGCCGCGGGCGCATCCCGCCGGCGCCCAAGGAGGGGCAAGCGCGTTGATGTCGCGCGGTTTTATCGCGAATAACGTCAAGCTGTCATGGCTTCTCCTGCGCGGCGCGTTGCGGCGTGCGGTCGGACGACTCAACGGCCATCCGCTGCTGCGCTGGCCGCTGCCGCAGTTCAAAGCCGATCGGCTTTTGATCGCGCCGCAGGACCTGCGCACCGCCGACGTCACGCGCGCCTCCGAGATTTATTCCGGCCGTTTCGCCTTCGCCGGCAAAGTCGTGGTGTGCGATGGCCGATCGATCTTCGAGATGCATCCGCCGTCCGACGAATGGGCGGCGGCGCTGCTCGGCTTCGGCTGGCTGCGCCACCTGCGCGCCGCCGATTCCGCCATCACGCGGGCCAATGCCCGGGCGCTGGTCGATGAATGGATCGCCTTCCAGGGCTCATGGGATGCGGTGGGGTGGCGCGCCGACGTGCTGTCGCGGCGCATCATTTCCTGGCTCAGCCAGGCGCCGCTGGTGTTGGAGGACGCCGATGGGCGCTTCTACCGCCGCCTTGTCCGCAGCCTGGTTCGCCAGGTGCGCTATCTCCGTCACACCGCCGGCGACGCCCGCGGCGTGGCGCGCATCCAGGCGGTGATCGCCCTGACCTATGCGGCGCTCTGCATCGCCGGCCAGTCGCGCCACATCAAATCGGCGACCGAACGCCTGCGCCACGAGATCGAACGGCAGGTCCTGCCGGACGGCGGCCACGCCGCTCGCGATCCCGGCGCCGTCATCGAGATCCTTCTGGAGTTGCTGCCCCTCGCCCAGGCGTTCTCGTCGCGCAATATCGCGCCGCCGCAAGCGCTGCTCAATGCCATGGACCGCATGATGCCGATGTTGCGGTTCTTCCGGCATTCCGACGGCACGTTTGCGCATTTCAACGGCATGGCGGCGACCCCCGCCGAGCAATTGCTGACGCTGTTGGCCTATGACGAGACCCGCGGCGCGCCGCTGTCCAACGCGCCGCACTCGGCCTATCAGCGCCTGGAGGCCGGCGGCGCCGTGCTGATCATGGATACCGGCGGCGCGCCGCCGATCGAGATGAGTCTCGAAGCCCATGCCGGCTGTCTGTCGTTCGAATTCTCGTCGCCGAAGCAAAGCCTCATCGTCGTCAATTGCGGCATGCCGCGCACCGCGCGCGAGGACTGGCGGCACTTCGCCCGCGCGACGCCGGCGCATTCGACGGTCACCTTCAACGAAACCTCGTCGGCCCGCTTCGTCGAGACCGCGGCGTTCCGCCGCCTGCTGGGCGGCTCGCCCATGCTCGGCGGGCCAAGCCGGGTCACCGTGACCCGCGAGGATCATCCGGAATCCATTGCGCTTCGGGCGGCGCATGACGGCTATGCCGATCGCTTCGGCATCGTCCACGAGCGCACCATCGTGCTGGCAGCCGACGGCACCCGGCTCGAAGGCGAGGACATGTTCCTGGCCGCCGAGGACGGGCCGCAGAATCCGCGCCGGCGAGGATCGCTTCGCGATCCGCTTTCACCTGCATCCGTCGATCAAGGCGTCGCGGTTGACCGACGGTCATGGCGTCATGCTGATGACGCCGAACAAGGAAGTGTGGACCTTCACGGCGCCCGAAGATCGCGTGGAACTGGAGGACAGCGTCTATCTCGCGAGCACCGACGGTCCGCGCCGCACCGCGCAGATGGTGATCCACGGCAATGCCCGCAAAACGCCGCGCGTGCTGTGGACCTTCCAGCAGACCAGCTCCGCCGCCTTGACCACCGCCGGCGCCGGGCGCCGCAGCCGCGAAGAGGAGCCGCGGCTGCCGCTGTGAATTGCCGGCCCCGGTCTCCCGCGCGGCCGGAGGACGGAGTAGAACGACACCATGACCGACACCCCGACTGAGCAGTTGCGGCGCGCGACGCGCGCCCTCATTTCCGTGTCCGACAAATCCGGCGTGGTCGAGTTCGCCGGCGCATTGGCCGGCCGCGGCATCGCGCTGGTCTCGACCGGCGGCACGCGCAAGACGCTGCGCGATGCCGGTCTCGCCGTGCTCGACGTCAGCGAGCTCACCGGCTTTCCGGAGATGATGGACGGCCGCGTCAAGACGCTGCATCCGGCCGTGCACGGCGGCCTGCTGGCGGTCCGCCACAACGCCGCGCATGTCGAAGCCATGCGCGCGCACGGCATCCACCCGATCGATCTCCTGGTGGTCGATCTGTACCCGTTCGAGGACACCGTGGCGCGCGGCGCCGATTTCGCCACCTGCATCGAGAACATCGACATCGGCGGCCCGGCCATGATCCGCGCCGCGGCGAAGAACCACGACGACGTTGCCGTCGTGGTCGACGCCAAAGATTACGCCGCGGTGCTGACGGAGCTTGCAGCGCACGACGGCGCGACGACGCTTTCGCTGCGCCGCCGGCTCGCCGCTAAGGCCTATGCGCGCACCGCGGCCTATGACGCCGCGATTGCCAACTGGTTCGCGAACGCGCTTGGCGAAACCGCCCCCGACTATCGGACGTTCGGCGGCCGGCTGATCGAGCCGCTGCGCTACGGCGAAAACCCGCACCAGACGGCGGCGTTCTATCGCACGCCTGCCGCGCGGCTCGGCGTCGCCGGCGCGCGGCAGGTGCAGGGCAAGCAGCTGTCCTACAACAACATCAACGACACCGACGCGGCCTACGAATGCGTTGCCGAGTTCGACCCGGCGCGCACCGCGGCCTGCGCCATCATCAAGCACGCCAATCCGTGCGGCGTCGCCGAAGCCGACACGTTGCTCGAGGCCTATCGCAAGGCTTTTGCCTGCGACCCGGTTTCGGCGTTCGGCGGCATCGTCGCGCTCAACCGCACGCTCGACGCCGCAGCGGCGCGCGCCATCACCGGGATTTTCACCGAAGTCATCATTGTGCCGGACGCCACCGCGGAGGCGATCGCCATCGTCGCCGCCAAGAAGAATCTGCGGCTGTTGCTCGCCGGCGGCGTGCCCGACCCGCGCGGCGGCGGCCTCACCGCCAAGACCGTCGCCGGCGGTCTCCTCGTGCAGTCGCGCGACAACGCCGTGGTCGACGACATGGACTTGAAGGCGGTGACCAGACGCGCGCCGACCAATGCCGAGCTGCGCGACCTGCGCTTTGCCTTCCGCGTCGCCAAGCACGTCAAGTCGAATACCATCGTGTACGCCAAGGACCTGGCGACGGTCGGCATCGGCGCCGGGCAGATGAGCCGCGTCGATGCCGCCCGCATCGCCGCCCGCAAGGCGCAGGATGCCGCCCAGGAAGCCGGCCGCAAAGAGCCTGCGACCCAGGGCTCGGTGGTCGCGTCCGATGCGTTCTTCCCGTTTGCCGACGGGCTCCTGGTCGCCGTCGAGGCCGGTGCCACCGCGGTGATTGCGCCCGGCGGCTCAGTGCGTGACGATGAGGTGATCAAAGCCGCCGACGACCACGGCATTGCCATGGTGTTCACCGGGACAAGGCATTTCCGGCATTGATGGCTCGCGAACCGTCATCCTGAGGTGCGAGCCAACGGGTCCGGCCCGAAGTGGCCGGCCCGATGAGCTCAGCGAGCCTCGAAGGATGCCGGCCGAGGCGTCCGGGCCGTCGCCCTTCGAGGCGCGGCTTTGCCGCGCACCTCAGGGTGACGGAAAGGGGGACCCATCACACCGAGGCGGTGATCCACTGCTCGAGCTTCGCCTTGGGGGCGGCGCCGACTTGGCGGGACGCGAGCTGGCCGTCCTTGAACAGCATCAGGGTCGGGATCGACATGATGCCGAATTTCGCCGCGGTGCCCGGATTCTCATCGACGTTGAGCTTGAGGATCTTGACCTTGCCGCTGAGCGATTTGGAAATCTCCTCAAGCGCGGGCGCGATCATCTTGCAGGGACCGCACCATTCGGCCCAGAAATCGACCACCACGGGCTCGCTCGCCTTCAGCACGTCCTGATCGAACGTGGCGTCTGTGACCTTATCGACCATGAAAAACCTCGCTTTTCGGCAGAATCGGACGGCCAAGGGTCGTTGAACCTATGAACCGGCCCCAAAGGCGTCAAGGGACCTTCACCGCAGCGTGACGGCCGTTGGCGAGGAGGTCGCCGAGCGCCGCGTCCATGGTTTCGGCGGGAATTTCGATGAGCCGCGGCCCTTCGGTGAAGACCAGCGCGGCGCGTACGATCTTGTCCGGATAGAGCAGGGACAGCACCGCGCGGTACAGCGCCAGCTGGGCGACGTAGGGTGCGACGTCATCGAGCCGCGCCGGCACGCTGCGATCGGTCTTGTAGTCGGCAATCAGCACCGCGTCGTCCGTGACGCTGAGCCGGTCCACCTGGCCGGCAACCAGCACGGGCTCGGCGCCGGGCCGCGCAATGCGGCCGACGATGGCGACCTCGGCCCGGCTGCCAGCCGCAAACATCTGGGCGAAGCTTTTGTCACCGAGGATGCCGAGGCTTCGGGTCGCGAGCTCGGCGCGCTCGGCTGCAGAAAAATTCGTGCCGGCGCCGGCCAGATAGCGCTCGGCCGCGTCCGTGCGGCGCTCCACCGGAATATCCGGCAGCGACTGCATCAGCCGATGCACCAGGCGGCCGCGCTCGAGCGCCTTTTGCCGGTCGGCAGCGGCGGCCGGTCCGGGCGCAAAGGCGCGGCCGATCTCCTCGTCAAAAGCCGCCGACGGCGACAGCGGCGCCGGGCGGGGGGTTTCGATGGGCGCGGGCTGGCGCAGCCATGATGGAAGCTCACGCCGTTGCGGTGTGGCCGCCGACGCTGCCGATGCAGCGAGCTCCGCGATGCCGGACGCTGGCCGCTTGCGATAGCGCAGGACTTTTGTGTCCGAGACTTTTTTATCCAAGACTACTTTTGTGTCCGAGACTTCTTTTTGGTCCAAGACTTTTTCTGGGCCCAAGACTTTTTCTGGGCCCAAGACTTTTTCTGGGCCCAAGACTTTTTCTGGGTCCAAGACTGCGGTGTCGCCGTCGTCCTCTGCGACCAGGAGCGCGTCGAGCGCGTCGCGAATGAGATCGTACCAGCAGCCTTTCGGTCGCGCCCGGATGCCATCGGCGCCGCAGATGATCAGCCGGTCGGCGGCGCGCGTCATGGCGACGTAGAGCAGGCGCCGATATTCATCCTCGGCGTCGTGCAGCGCGGCCGCGCGGGCCGCCGCGGCGACCGGCACGTCGTCATCCTTGCGTCCCGCCCAGACCACCGCGCCATCGGCAAGCTGCAACAGCCGCGGCGGGCGCGGACCGGCCGGCGGCGTCATGGTGTCGGCGAGGATCACGATCGGCGCTTCGAGGCCCTTGGCGCCGTGCACGGTCATGACGCGGACTTCGTCGCGCGCGATTTCCATGTCGCGCTTGACCTCGGCGCGCGCCTCGCGCAGCCAGGCGACGAAACCTTGCAGCGACGGCGTCTCGCGCCGCTCGTATTCGAGCGCCAGATTGAGAAGCTCGTCGAGCGCATCGTTGGCCTCGGCGCCGAGCCGCGCCAGGAAGCGGCTGCGCATGCCGCCGGCGCCGAGGATTTCGGCAAAAAACCCAAACGGGGTTTCGCGCCGCGCGGCCTCGGCCAGCGCGTCGAGCCGCGCCGCCGCCGTGGCGAAGATCGGGCGCTCGCCGGCCTTGCGCCGGAGCACGGCGCGCAGCGGCGAGCGGCCGCGATCCCAGGCGACCGCGAACAGCTCGTCATCGGCGAAACCGAACAACGGACTGCGCAACACGGTGGCGAGCGCCAGATCGTCCTGCGGCAACAGCAGCGCGTCGGCGAGCGCCAACAGGTCCATCACCGCGATGTGCTCGGTGAGCATGAGCCGGTCGGCGCCCGCCACGTCGACATGCTGGTTCTTGAGCGCGCGGATGACGGCCTCGAACAATTCGCCGCGCTGGCGCACCAGGATCAGAATGTCGCCGTAGCGGGCGGCGCGATGATCGACCGTCTGCCGCACGGTGCGCGCGATGCGGCGCGCGAGTTTGACGCGCGGGCTGGTCTCGCTCACGGTGTCGAACGGCGCGTCCCAGCCTTCGATCTCCCGGCGTTCGTCGGGCTTTTCCGGCTCCCAGATCTCGACCACGCCGGGCGGCGTATGCGGCAACGCGATGTGGGGCGGGAAGCCGTCGGTGTCCGAACTGACGCTGCGCGCGACCGCGCTGCGCCTGAACACCTCGTCCACGGCGCCGAGTATGTTCTCGCCGGAACGGAACGAATATTCGAACTTGCTGACGACGAATTTCTGCGCGCTGTCCTCGTGCGCCTTGCGGAAATAGCGCTGCATGTCGGCGAATTCCCGGGGCGCGGCGTCCTGGAACGAATAGATCGACTGCTTTTCATCGCCGACCGCGAAGATCGTGCGTTTGGCGCGCCGGGCGCCGGCGCCGGCGGTGAACTCGGCGGTGAGGCGGCGCACGATCTCCCATTGCTTGGTGCTGGTGTCCTGCGCCTCGTCGACCAGGACGTGATCGATGCCGAGATCGAGCTTGTAGTGCACCCAGGCGGCGTCGACGCTGGTGAGGAGGTCGAGCGCCTTGTCGATGAGATCATCGTAATCGAGGAGCCCGCGCCGCGCTTTCTCGGCGGCATAGCGGCTCAGCACCTCGTGCGTCACGGTGAGGATGGCGGCGCTGCGGTCGCGGCAGACGACGGCGCGGCGGCGCTCCACCAGGGCACAGATGCGCTGCTGCTCGGCGCGCAGCCGATCGACCAGGGCGGTATCGGCGATCGCTCGGCTGACGATGGATTTGCGCGGCGCCAGCGTGGTGGTGCAGAAAATCTCCAGATAGGTTTCCAGCCGTTCCGAGCCGGCGAGCCCGGCGAGGCTTTCGAGACGGCGGCCGTGTTCGCAATCGGTCTTGCCGCCTTGCGCCAAGGCCGCCGCCAGCGCCGGCCATTGCGACGGCGCGATCGCCGAGCCGTCCAGCATCTCGGCTTCGATGGTCTCGACATCATCGGCGGGTTCGACGCCGAGCGTCGTCGACAAATCCGCGATGGCCGCGGCCACGCTGCCCGCGTTCCTCACCCAGCGATCGATAGTGTCGCGCCAGCCGATGGCTTCGCGGACCACATCCCGAAAGGTCTGATCGGCCGCCGCCGTCATCGCCGAGGTGAGCGCGCGGCTGAGCGGGCTGTCGGGGGAGGCGGCGCCTTCGAGCAGCACGGCGAGGGTGAGCCGCTCCTGAAGCTGGGTCTGCTCGGCTTCGTCGAGCACACCAAAGCGGGCGGCGACGCTCGCCTCGAACGGGAACTGGTGCAGAAGCTGGGTGCAGAACGCGTGGATGGTCTGCACCTTCAGCCCGCCGGGCGTGTCGAGTGCCCGCGCAAACAGCCGCCGCGCCAGCCGGCGCCGCCGCGGGTCGCTCGCCAGGTTGGCATGCTCGCCGATGGCGTTATCGAGCGCGGCATCGTCGAGCGTGGTCCAGTGCGCCAGCCGGTCGAAGACCTGCTTCGCCATGTTGGCGGCGGCGGCCTTGGTGAAGGTGATGCAGAGGATCTTTTCCGGCTCGACGCCTTGGAGGAGGAGGTTGATCACCCGCTGCGCCAGCACATAGGTCTTGCCGGACCCGGCATTGGCGGCAACCCAGGCCGAGACGTCCGGATCGGACGCGGCGCTCTGCAACAGCCGCACGGCCGCCGGGATGCTGTCCGGTGTTCTCATCGGCCGCTGCCGCCGCTTTGCTCGGAGCCGAACCAGGCGTCGTCATTCTCGCCGCCGGTCGCCGACCATTCCTTGACGCGCGCCAGATGGTCGTAGTCGCCGTAATGGGTCGCCCACATCGGATGCACCAGCGAGCGGTACGGTTCGCTGTCGTCGGCGAAGCGCCGGGCGAGCTCGGCAAGTTTTTGCAGCGCGCGATCGGCTTGCGTGTCCGGCGTGCCTGCAGTGAAGCGGATCGGCTTCGGCTCGCCGGGCCGGGCGCCGCCCTTGAGCAGCACGTAGCCGAGCTCGGCGACCGAAGCGCCGGCCGGGAAATCCTTGAATCCGCCGTTGCGGAGGATCGCGGCTTCGAGCGTGAGCTGGGGCGCGAGGCCGGTGCGCACCTGCTTTTCGGTCCGCGCCGAGCCGGTCTTGTAGTCGAGGATGACATAACGGCCGTCGGCGTTGCGCTCGATACGGTCGGCGATGCCGCGCAGCGTGAAGGCGCCGTCCTTGAGCGGGATCGCGATCTCGCCGCGAATTTCGGCGCCGATGGCCGCAATGGCGGGTCGGCGTTGCCGCTCCCAGCCGGCAAACCAGCGCGCGATGCGTTCGAAGCGCGGCCACCAGAAGGCGCGCGCCTCCGGGAAATCTTCCAGCGCGGCAAAATGCGTCCGCCCGAGCGCGATCAGTTCGCGCACCGGCTCCGGCGGCAGGCCGGCGGCGTAGAGCCTGGTGAAGTCGCCGATCGCGGCGTGGATCACCGAACCGCGCTCCGCGGCGCCGGGGGCGACGTCGACCGCATCGAGCGGCATCAGGCGCAGGATGTATCTGGCGTAGATCGTGTACGGATCGCGCAGCCAGTTTTCGATATCGGTGACCGAGAGGCGCATCGGCCGCACCGCGCGCGGCGGTGCGGGCGCCGGCTGCGGCGCCGGCGTGACGCGCTCCGGCCGGTCGAGTTCGCGCGCCCAGGCGAGGTAATGGTTGCCGCGGGCGACGACCGCTTCCCAGCGCGCGCCGGCCACGGCGCCGAGACGCTGGAGAAAGCGCGACGGCACGGTCGGGGCGCCGCCGATCTTGGCGGCGTGGGTCAGAAAAACGTCGGGCGCGCCCAGCATCTGGGCGAAATCGTGGGCCGAAAGGCCGATGCGCCGCTCCGGCAGATCGAGGCCGAGCGTCAGCCGCATCGGCCGGCTGAGCCAGGCGTCGCTCTTGCTTTCGGGCGGCCAACTGCCTTCGACCAGGCCGCCGAGCACGACACGGTCGCTGGTCGTCAATCGGGCCTCGAGCAGCCCGAGGATGCGCACGCGGGTGCCGGGGCGCGACGGCCGGCGCACCACCCGGCCGGCCAAGGCAGCGGTAAAAAGTTCGACATAGTCGCGGATTTCGACGAGGAGGCCGGCGGCTGTCTCGCTCGTCGCCAATTCGTCGAGAGCCTCGCCGAGCTTGGCGCCGTCGGCGCGCGCGAAGGCGCGTTCACCGCGGTCGTCGCGCGATAGCGCCGCGAGCACGGTGCGATGGCGCGCCGCAAGCTCGCCGAGCGGCAGCGCGGCCTGGCCGAGACTTTCAAGCGGCGCCAGTGCGGCACCGAGCCGGGCCACAAGCGCGGTGGCGGCGGCAAGGTCGGTGTCGTGCAACTGGGTACGCGGATCGGACCGATGCAAATCCGCGGCTTCATTGTTGCGGAATTTTTCCAGCATCGCGCGCAACGCCTGGAGGGCGCCGGCGAGGCCGGCGCTGCCCGGGCGCGGCCGTGGTCCGCGCAGCACGGCCCGCTCCAGCGTGGTGACGGCGCGGTCCTGGTCGCTCACGCCAAGCTGCAGCAGCGGATGTTTGAGCAAAGCCAGCACGGCGACCGGGGCAACGCCGCCGAGCGCGGCCTCGGCGGCAAGCCGGGCGAAAACACCCGCCGGCGTATCGGCGAGCGCATCGCCGCCGGAATCTTCCGCGGCGATGTTCCAGCGCTTGAGCGCGGCGAGCACGCGCCGGCCCAAGGCGCGGTCCGGCGTCACCAGCGCTGCCGTCTTGCCGTCCGCCACCGCCTCGCGCAGCGCCACCGCGACGGCCAGCGCTTCCTCTTCGGCATGCGCCGCCGCGATGACGGTGAGTCCGTCCAGCGCCGTCGCCACGTGCGCGGCAAAGAACAGGTCGGCGGTGGTCTGCTGCCAGAGATCGGTTGTTGAAGCCGGCCGCAGCACCTCCGAGACAAATCGCTCGCGGCCGCGCGGCGGCGCAAGATTGGCCACGGCATCGCGGCTGACGCCGATGCGGGCGAGCAGGGCCTGCATGGCGAATTGCGGATGCCCTGGTGCCGGGGCCTGCTCGCTTCCCTCTGCCGTTTGCGGGGGAGGGAACGGCGGTGGCGCCTTACCCGCGATCATGCGCCACGACGCCTCGTCGAGGTCGGTATCGAGGCCGGGCAGCACGACGGCGCCGTGCGGCAGGTGCGCGACGGCCGCGATCAGTTCGGCGGTGGCCGGGATCGAGCCGGTCGATCCCGCGGCGATGACCGGCGCGTCGGTCGTGCGCGTCAGCCGGGCGGCTTCGGCTTTGATCAGCGCGTCGCGGCGCGCCGCAGGCTCGATCAGGCCGCGTTCTTGCAGAACGTCCGGCCAGGTCTGCCGCGCGATCTGCAAAAACTTCAGCGTGAGCTGCCAGTAGGGATCGAACATGTCGGGCACCAGCGTGTCGAGCCGGTCCCAGGACACGCTGCGCATCGTCATGTCGTCGATGAGCCGCGCCAGATCGTCGGCGAGCGCGCAGGCCGCGGCCGGGGTCTGGGCGACCAGCGGACTGCCGGTGGCGCCATGCAGTTCGGGCGCTTTGGCCCATGTGGTGACAAGCCGCGTGAGCAGCAGCCGCCGTTCGAGGCCGCCGAGCGCCGGCGGCAGCGCCAGCACCTCGCTGGCGAGATCGCCCAACGCAGCCTCGGCGAAGGCAATCTCGTCTTCGTCGATATCGCCGATGGCGACGATGCGCGGCAGGATCGCCGCATCATCCTTCAGGACGCCGAGAAAGGCATCGCGCGCCAGCCGGCAGGCGCGCCGCGTCGGCAGGTAGAGCGTCGCCTTCGCCAGCGTCAACGGATCGCCGGCGGCGGCGAAGCCGAGCTTGCCGCCGATCAAGGCCTCGATCAGCGTCGGCAGGAACGGTGCCGACGCTGGTATGGTGAAAACGCGCGGTGCCATTTTGGATTCGCGGAAAATCGCCGCGCAGCCTTATCAGACTTTAGCGCGGCTCGGTAGCAAACCCCGCTTCCCTTATCCGCCCGCGCGATAGCTGCGGGATGATGGCCTGCTGTATCCGAGCCTCAAGGGCCGGCCGACGCATTGGGTTTGAGGGATTTCCGGGCGGGCGGCGGCATGACCGCTCTTGCCTCGATTGCGACCAGATCGCGGCACCGCGATAAGTGGAGCGATGGGCCGGGAGCAAACATCGCTTGTGAAAGCGATCGGGTATTGGCGATTAGTGGACCCTTTTCCACACAAGCTGCGCAGTCTCCGCGGGATTCGCTGTCGAACTCGCTGCCGTGTATCGTAGTTCGTCGCCCACGAACTCGAACTTCCTTTGTTGGTCAATTCCCTCCCAGTTGGGGAATGAGCTGCGCTCGATATGAAGGGTGACGATGCGGTCGGTCTCATTCACGGTGTAGGTGCCGAAATACGCGACCACGCCGTGCGAAATGGCCTCGTATTCCTGCGGCGTGCCGACCATGCGATTGTTAGAGGCGAATTTCGGCAGATTGGCTGCCGTGACCTGTGTGGCAAAGCGCGTACCGTCAAAAACCAACATGCCTTTGGCGTCAGGCCCGAAGGGTTCGATTGCGGTGCCATCAGGGCGCACATAGCTGATTGAGACGAGCGACCAAGTGCCCACAAACCGGTCCTTGACAGGCTGGGTCGTCGCCGTGCGGCTTGCAAACGGCAACAGTAGCAGACACGCCATCGCAATAAGCAATGATTTCCGCGGCACGGCCTGATCCTCAAAGTTGGTCTGTTGCCTTTTACTGATCCCTCGATTATGCGATAAGTCTACATTGTTGGAACGACCTGTTCGCCTGGGCCGAACAATGCGAGGGGCTGAATTTGCCGAAATGTCCGCCTTTGCGGCGATTGCCGAGCAGCGGAGCTTTGCCAAAGCGGCAGCGCAACTGGGACTCGGCAAGTCCACGCTCAGCCAAAATCTACGCTCGCTGGAGGAGCGGCTCGGCGTCAGGCTGTTGAATAGAACAACCCGCAGCGTCTCCCTTACTGAAGCCGGCGCGCGGCTACTCGCGCGCGTGGCTCCCTCGCTTGTCGAGTTGAATGCAGCGGTCGACGAAGTCGCCAATCACCGGCAAAGTCCGACGGGATTGCTGCGTCTCGTCGTACAGCCGCCAGTCGCGACCTTACTCATCGAACCAATTCTCGCGCGCTTCTTGGGGGAATATCCCGGCGTCCAAATGGACGTTGCTGTCGTCAAGATGCCGGCTGATATCGTTGCCGAAGGCTTCGATGCGGGCATCCGTTTGGGCGAACAGATCGACCGCGATATGATCGCGATGAGGGTCATGGGTGAAAGACGTTTTTTAGTCGTTGCCTCGCCCGATTACGTCGCACGTCATCCAAAACCTAAGACACCGCGGGACTTGCGCCATCATGATTGCATTCGCAATCGTCTGCCGAACGGTGCCATTTTCGGATGGGATTTTGAAAAGAACGGCAAGGTGCTGCATATCAGTGTTGAAGGCCGCCTGATTGTGAACGACATAGAGCTTTCGATCCGTGCGGTCCGCGATGGTCTCGGACTGGCGTACCTGTTGTACGACTATATCGCGGCCGATCTCAAAGCGGGTCGAACTCGTTCCGCTACTGGAGGATTGGTCGCCACGATTGTCGGGTTTCTTTCTTTACCATTCGAGCCGCCGCCAGATTACCGGCCCACTCCAGGCTTTAATTACATTCTTGAAGGCAGAAGCTGTGCGGCGTGGAGTTATTCCTGCGACGCCGCCGAGCGCGGGCGTCTATCCAACCCATCGCTTGGCGGGCAAATCACGTCGATGAAGAGCGACGGCGACTGATCGAATTCAATCTGGCCAAGTCGCCTTCGGGCCCATGAAGAGATATTTCCCTGCGGTCGTATGGAGCGGTGTGAAGCGCGCCGCTGAGGACGCTGTACGAGACCGATTGTCGTGGGCCGCTTGCATGGGTAGCTCCTCTGAATCGTGGGAGCCTCAACAGCACCCACATCCATGGCACTCACGTGCCGCGTGGAGGAGCCGTCCACAGCATCAATAAGCGAAATTAAGATGCCTGCGTTCGGTTCTCACTGCCGACGACGGCCGACAAATGTTCGATCATCCATTGCCCTGCGGGACCTAACCGATGGTCAGCAAGGTAGGCGCCACACATCGGGAGTTGGGCGGCCCTCGAATTGAACTTCATTGGTCGAATGGCTTTTAGTCGTCCCTGCTCAAGATCGTTTTGAACCTGATGAGAGGGCATGTTGCCCCAGCCGAGACCGGCCAGCAGCATCGAGTGCTTCGCGCCGAGATCGGCGAGGCGCCACGTGCGGCTCGACAATACGCCGTAGTCACGTCCTGCGGTTAGCGACGAACGGTCGGTCAGCACAAGCTGGACATGCTGCTGCAGGACGTCTCGATCAATCGGGCCGTCGAGCGCCGCCAGTGGATGATCGGGCGCCACCACGGCGACGAGATCGACGGTAAGCAAGGGAAAGCGCTTCAAGTTCGCCATGTCGCTGAAAAAAAGCGGCAACAATCCAATCATGCAGGTGCCGTCGAGTACCAGTTCCGCGGCCGCGCCGAGCGACTGCACGTAGATGCGCGGCGTAACGGTCGGGAACTTTGCAGTGAAAGCGCGTAACGCTTCCACGACCGCGCGCATCGGGAACATGGAATTGAGCACGATCGTCAGCTCTGCTTCCAATCCGCTGGCCAGACTTCGCGCGATATCGCGAAAGGCATTTGTCTCCTCGGCGATCCGGCGCGCCCGCGGCAGGAGCGCTCGCCCCGCTTCCGTCAGCGCGGGGCGATAGGCGGTGCGGTCAAACAGCGGAATCGCGGCCTGTGCCTCCAGCTTCTGGATTCCATAAGTCACCGCCGACTGGGCGCGGTTCAGCCGTTTCGCTGCCTTCGAGAAGCTTCCGGTGTCAGCGACCGCGAGGAATATTCGAATTTGGTCCAAGGTCAGCGAGTTGATCATAATCAGATTTATAGAACATCTCTATCGAAACTTCATCTCTTTTATTGATTGTCATTCCGTCCTAGATGGTGAGCGGAGCAATCAGCCGTATCGGAGGCCCCAAATGACTACCCTGCTCGCCATCGAGGTCAGTCCCCGCCATGAGTTCTCCACGTCCCGAAAGCTCACCGCGCTTTTCATCGAACGGTGGAAAGCCGCATATCCGGGCTCCGCTGTCGTCGTCCGTGACCTGATGAAGACGCCGCCGCCGTTTGTCGATCTTGCTTGGATCGGCGGCGCCTTCACGCCGCGTGAGAAGCATTCGCCCGAAAGCGTAGCCGCGATTAAAGTCTCCGACGACCTTGTCGCCGAGCTCAAGGCGGCCGACCACATCGTGATCGGGACGCCGATGTTCAACTTCTCGATCCCGGCGGTCCTCAAGGCCTATATCGACCAGATCGTTCGGGTCGGCGTGACAGTGTCGCCGAATAATGTCGGTCTGCTGACCGGCAAGAAGGCCACCGTCATCCTGGCAAGCGGCGGCGACTTCAGCCCCGGCTCGCCCGTTGAGAAATACAATCAGGCGAGCGGCTATCTTCGCCAAGTGCTGGGCTGGATCGGGATCAGCGACGTCGAGATCATCCTGGCTAACCGTGCACGCGCCGGCGCCACAGGTGAGTCAGCAGTCGAGCAGTTCGGCATCGCTGTCAGGTCGGCCGCGGCCGTCGCGCCCGCCTTCGCGGCGTGATGGCGCGCCTGTCGTCTCGGAGGAAGCTGCGCCATCATGCGTATCGGCTTCATAGGCGCAGGAATTCTGATCAAGACTTTCGGGCGTCGTGCACCATGACGTTTACACTTTACAACGCACCGCAATCGACCTGCAGCCAGCGCGTGCGCTTCGCGCTCAACGCCAAGGATATTCCGTTTGACGAGATCAAGCTCGACTTGCTCGCCGGCGATCAACTCAAACCGGATTATCTCGCGTTGAATCCGAACGGCGTAGTACCGACTCTCGACCATGACGGCGCGATCATCATCGATTCTTCGGTCATCATCGAATATCTCGACGAAATTGTGCCGGAGCCCGCGAAATTCACGCCGGAGGATCCCGTGCTACGGGCCAGGATGCGGGCGCTCATGCATTTCATCGACGAAATGGCAGCGGCGGCGGTGCGGGTGCCAACGTTCAATCTCGCCTTTCTACCTCGCTTTGCAGCAATGAGCGAGGAGGCGTTTAAGGCCTTCGCCGAATCAAAGCCGCTGCGGCGCGAATTCATGCTGGCAATGGGCCGCACGGGCTTTCCGCAGAAGGACATGGACGAAGCACTGGCACGGCTGCGGCGCACTTACGAGCGCATGGATGCCGAAATCGCCAAGAGCGGCGGACCGTGGCTTCTCGGCGCCGATATTTCACTCGCCGACGTCATGCTGATGCCCGCGATTGTTCGCATGGCCGACCTCGGCCGTGCTGCCGACTGGCGCGATCTGCCGCACGTTGAACGTTGGTATGAGGCAATCGCCGCCCATCCGGCCTTCGCCCGAACCTATTATCCGGGTTCGCTTCTGACAGAGCGCTTTCCGCATTTGCGCGAGACGCTGGTGCAGACGCGGGCTCAAAAACGCTCAGTGTAGGGTGGCGGCTTTCGCAGGAGCACACTATGGAAAAAATGACCGCCAGGCTTGGTGCCATGCTTTACGTATGTTGGGCGCTCCTGCACTTCACCGCAGCCTATGGCGTTTACAAGTTGGCGCAGAATTCGCCGGCAAACATGGCTCAAGGGCGCTTGATGCAGACGGCGTTTTATTTGGCGACGTTTGCTGCGGTCGCGATCGTGCTCGCACTGACGCTGAATTGGCGCAACGACCGCAACGGCTTCTGGGTCAACGGGGCGATGGTCGGCATCGCCGACATTCCTTTCATTCTGTTCGTCTTGATCCCCGGATACGCACCGTGGTGGCCGGGCCTGCTTGGTCCGGTGCTTTGGATTGCGGCCTTTTTACTCACGGGCCTCGCGCGGATGGGCGCCAGGATGTCTTAGCATCGCACAAAGTGGCGGGATGGCGGCCCCCGATGCTGGCTGAACTGCACACGCCAAAACGCAACCAGCGCCCCGACACAAATGAGACCATCGCAATGGACCTAGCTCTTCACGGCCGCAAGGCGCTTGTTACCGGCGCTTCCCGAGGTATTGGTTTAGAAATCGCCCGCCGACTGGTAGAGGAAGGCTGCGACGTCGTCCTCGCCGCCCGTACAGCCTCCGATCTCGAGAATCGTGCGCGGCAGTTGCGCGCCGATACCGGCCGCACTATGGAAATCGACGCAACAGACATTTCCGATGGTGACCAGGTGGTCGCGCTGGCCCAGCGCCATCGCGACACCGATATTCTGATCAACAATGCCGGTGCGATACCCGGCGGCCATCTCCTCGACATTGACGAAGCGACGTGGCGCAAGAGTTGGGACCTAAAGGTCTTTGGTTATATAAACATGTGTCGTGAATTCTACCGCGCCTTCAAGGTGCGTGGCCGAGGTACCATCGTCAACGTAATCGGCGTCGCCGCCGTCATGAAGTTTCCATGGTATATTTGCGGCGCAAGTGGCAACGCCGCTATTGCTGCCTTCACCAATGCTTTAGGCGGTGAAAGCCACAAGGATGGAATTAAAGTCATTGGCGTCAGCCCCGGACCTGTTATGACAGAGCGTGCGTCGCAAGTGTTAACCCAGGCGGGCGGCGATCAAGCAGGGCAGAATCCGTTTGGCCGAGATTGGGCTACGCCGGCCCAGATTGCCGACGTCGTAGTCTTCGTGGCGTCGGACCGCGCCTCGTATGTAAGCGGGACGGTCGTCAACGTGGACCTCGGCGCAAGTCGCGTTTGACAGCAAAGCACAACAAAAAGATCGAAAGTCCGAGGTCGGAATTGGCCGAGCGCGCTCGCGCCGCGCTACCGTAATGCAAGTCCGCTTTGGACCCACGAGTCACCGTTTGCGTGGTATTCCGCCCAATATTGCAGCGGCATGATCCAGAGCGGTGATCGAGTGACGGTCTTTCGCAATGCATCAATTGACGGTTGCGAAGTGACGTTCTGGGTCACGAACGACCGATTGGCGCCGGTCGAACGACTTCCGCCTTACCCCTGAAAGCGACCGAGCCGCTGCGTCGCACTATGTGACGCTTGGGGCCACAAGCAGTCATCCGCGTGCGACGAGCTGCTGCAACACTCGTCTTCAGCTCGGTGAGACCTTTGCGCGAATTCTGCTGCGCCATTCTCGAACTCAATCCAGCCCTCGTTGAAGCCATCGAGCATCCGCGCGCGGGGCGTCGGGTTCTTCATGCCCTGCGCCGCGAACAGTCCCTCCCAGGCGTCACGGGGAACGGCCTCCATGCGGATCGGCCGGCCAAGGATTTCGGCGAATGTTGCGGCGATTTGATTCGGAGTGATGCGTCGCGATCCTTCGAGTTCGACGATACGGCGGCCCGTCCAGGTCTCTTGCAGGAGCGTAGCCGCCAAGTGGCCGATGTCGGCGGTCGCGACCATTGGCACGGGCTTGTCGAGCGGCTGCAGGAAGCTCGGCACGACGCCGGTGTCCCGCGCTGGCGCGACGTCCCAGGCCGCATTTTCCATGAACCATGCGGCCCGCAGGAAGCAGACCGGCGACGGCAGGGCGCCCAGCGCCCCTTCCAACAGACCGAGTTGGGTGAGCAGATTCGGCTGCGTTGCCTGCGCGCCGATGGTCGAAAGACAGACGACCTTGGACGGTTTCGCGACCCCGATCGCCGTCGTCACGGCGGCGATTATGGTCCTGGCCTCGGGAAAGCCTGGCGTCGGGTCGAAGATCGGCGGAATTATTACAAATACGCCGTCCACGCCGCTGAGGGCGGCGGTCAGCGCCGCAGCATCCGTCATATCGGCTAGCGCGATCTCGCAGCCGCGCTGCGTCCAGGCGGCGCCCTTGGCGGCGTCGCGCATGACGGCGCGAACGGGCAGGCCGGTATCCAGCAGAGCGCGCGCGGCGGCGCCGCCGACCTGGCCGGTAATTCCAGTCACTGCAAACATGTGGTCTCCAACAATAACGCGGCTACTTTGAGCGAATTAGGCGCTCCACGCTCAGTTGCAAGCGTGGCTCGCGGAGACGTCCGCGTCGTGTCTGCTTGTCGGCTCATTGCCGCCGTAAGCCGCAGTGCCGCGAACAGTCGAAATCGGCCATTACCGGAAATCCGACGGACTAAGACCCGCTTGCCGGACTTCTTCTTCTGCCTCCCAGGCCCTTTCGAATGCGCCGGTGATGGCGTAGGGTGCGAGCATCGGTCGATCAAATTGCAATGCAAGTAAATTGCGTCATCGATCGAGAGCTGCCCCCAAAGCGCAGACACAACCGAGGTCTCCGCTAGTCAAATTGGTAGCCTGGTGCCATCGGTAAGCGGGCAGATAGGCTGACAATTCCAGCACGCCCGAAGCGTGTGTGGAAACCTCGGGGGCGAGATGATCACGAAGCAGAATGGCTGCAGGCTGGCCGCTTTTGGCTGGCACTGCGTGGCGCTGGCGCTGACGATACCGCTGGCCCTGTCGGCGGGCCTTCGACCGGCGGTCGCGCAATTCAGTAGCGAATTCCCGGTTCCAACTGCCGGCAGCCTGCCCTACGGCGTCACGACGGGGCCGGATGGCGCGGTTTGGTTCATCGAAGCTGGCGCCAGCTCGATTGGCCGCATTACGAATGCCGGGGTTGTCACGAGCTTCCCGACTCTCACGCCCAATAGCCAGCCGCAAAACATCACGACCGGTCCGGACGGCGCGCTGTGGTTCACCGAATATGCCGCCAACAGGATTGGGCGCTTGACGACCGCTGGCGTGCTCACCGAGTTCGTGGTTTTCACGCCAGGTGGCCAACCCAATGGCATTACGGTGGGGCCAGATGGGGCGCTGTGGTTCACTGAATATGGCGCCGGCAAGATCGGGCGGATTACGACCGCCGGCGTGATCACCGAGTTTTTGATTGCTGCGGCCGGCAGCCAACCCTATGGCATTGTGGCGGGGCCGGACGGGGCTTTGTGGTTCACCGAATACGGCGCCAGCAAGATCGGCCGCATCACGGTCGCCGGCACGATTACCAATGAATATCCGACGCTAGCCGCCGGCAGCGGCCCCATCGGGATTACGTCCGGCACGGACGGCGCACTGTGGTTCACGGAATATACCGCCAGCAGGATCGGCCGCATCACGATTGCCGGCGCAGTTACCGAAACCCCGACCACAACGCCGGCAAGCCATCCCACTTTCATCACGACGGCGGTGGACGGCGCCTTGTGGTTCACCGAGGGCGCTTCCAGCAATATCGGACGCATCACGACGGCCGCTGTGGTTACCGAGTTTCCGACGATCACGCCCAATAGCGTCCCCGTCGGCATCGCGACCGGGCCGGACGGCCAGTTGTGGTTCACCGAATATGCCGGCAACAATATCGGCCGTATCGCGCCTCTTGCGATTACCGAATACGCGGTTCCCACCGCCATCAGCGGTGCTGACGGTATCACGGCGGGGCCGGATGGCGCGCTGTGGTTCACCGAATTTTACCGAAGCAAGATCGGGCGCGTCACGGCCGCGGGCGCGTTTATCGAATACGCGATTCCCACGGCCAACAGTTACCCTTATGACATAACAGTGGGGCCGGACGGCGCGCTTTGGTTCACCGAATATACCGCCAACAAGATCGGCCGGATCACGACCACGGGAACATTTACGGAATTCCCGGTTCCCACTGCCAGCAGCGACCCCGATGCCATCACGTCGGGTCCGGACGGGGCGCTCTGGTTCACCGAAACAGCCGCCAACAAGATCGGCCGCGTGACGACTGACGGTACGTTTACCGAAATCGCCATTCCCACGGCGAAGAGCTTTCCCCAGGGCATCACGACTGGGCCGGACGGCGCGCTGTGGTTCACGGAGGTAAACGGCATCGGGCGCATCACGACGGCCAATGCGATCACCGAGTTCCCACTCGCTTTCGCCAACCGTAATCCGTCTTCTATCACGAGCGGACCGGATGGCGCGCTGTGGTTTACCGAGTATGGCGGTCATATCGGACGTATCACGACCGCGGGGGCGGTCACGGAAGTCCTGATCCCCACGCAGCCGAGCTACCCGCTGGGCATCGCGATGGGGCCGGACGGCGCGATGTGGTTCACTGAAAGCGGTCCAGCCGGCAACACGATTGGCCGCATCACGGCCGGCTTCGTGATCACCGAATTCCCGACCCCCGCGGCAGCTAGCGAGCCCGAGTTTATCGCGACGGGGCCGGACGGCGCGCTATGGTTCACGGAGTTTAGTGGAAACAATATCGGGCGCTTGTACTTTCCGTTTGCCCTGCATGTTTCCTCGACCTCGAATATCGCCAGCTCGGGCAAACCGGGTGGGCCATTCAGCCCGACCTCTTTCCAGTATCAACTTACGTCGCCGGTCGGCACCACCAGCTTCGCCATCTCGGGAGTGCCCAGTTGGCTCACTGCTTCGGTCTTGTCGGGTACGGTGACATCGTCGCCGTTGACCGTGACCTTCACCGTCAACGCCACCGCGAACACGCTTGCGCCCGGAACCTACGGGCCTGTACCAATCACGTTCACCAACGCCACCAACGGCATCGGCACACAGGTCCGCTTCGCCACGCTCGCGGTCACGGCGCAAACCAATACCCACGACTTCAACGGCGACGGCTATAGCGACATTTTCTGGGAGAACACCAGCGGCACCCTTGCGGTATGGCTGATGAACGGCGGCGCGGTCTCGCAGGGGGGTGTTCTCGGCACCGTCCCGTCAAGCTATTCAGTCATCGGCCAGCATGACTTCGACGGTGACAGCAAGGCCGATGTATTGTGGCGCGACACCAGCGGCAATCTGTCGATGTGGTTGATGAACGGCGCCGCGGTGTCGTCGGCCGTCGCGGTCGGCAATTTGTCCAGCAACTGGACGCTCCACGGCACCGGCGACCTCAACGGCGACGGCAAGGGCGACCTGCTCTGGCGCGACAGCAACACCGGCACCGTGGCGGTCTGGTTCATGAATGGCGCGGCGGTCGCCTCGACGGCGGTTTTCGGCGCCGTTCCCAGCAACTGGGCGCTGCTCGGCGACGGCTACGGCAGCATCCTGTGGCGCGACAGCGCCGGCGACATTGCGCTGTGGGGCGTGCAGAACGGCCAGGTGACGGGTTCGAACGGGCTCGGCACTGTCACCAGCAATTTCGCGGTGCAAGGCGCCGGCGACTTCAACGGCGACGGCAAGGTCGACATCCTGTGGCGCGACACCAACAGTGGCGCACTGTCGATCTGGTTCACCAACGGCACGCAGGTTACATCCGCGGCCGTCGTCGGCACGCTGCCAAGCAACTGGAGGGTGGCGCAGGTCGGCGACTACAACGGCGACGGCAAGAGCGACATTCTGTTGCTCGATGCCGCCGGCGACCTCGCGGTGTGGCTGATGAACGGCGCGACGGTGTCGTCGCCGGTCGGCATCGGCAATGTCGGAACGACCTGGCAAGTGCAGAACACCAATGCCAACTGAGCGAATGTCTGTTGTGGTCATGAACGTCGATTTTTGACCCGCCGCGCTTCGTCCGCTTTGCGCCGATGGCGACCAAACAGCCGACATCGAGCGAGGTCACAGAAGGGCCATGTGTGGACCCATGAACCGCGGCAAAAAATGTAATTCAAAAATCGTAATTCAAGGACTTCGGCTAGCGCGGCCGAGCGGGGCAACGGGACGGTGCGGCCGAGCGCCCTGGCGGTCCTGAAGGTTGATTATCATCGACCTTTGTGGACTGCTGGACTGGCAGGTCGGCCGGCTTCTCCCCTTAACAATCCGGCCCGTGTAAATCCGCAACTGCAAAAAGCCAACCTGCCGCTGCATGCCCGCAAGGTTCCCTCCGCCGGGTCGGCGATGAAGGGAAAGGCCGGCACGGCAGCGGGGCCGATCAACTCATGTTGAGCCGACTAAAATACTTTTTAGTGGTGACGGGCCGGCCCTCACGCCATCTCTGCGTTTGTTGGCGCAAGTTTCCAACTGTTGAATGGCTCGCGCGGGAAGACCGGCACAACGGGAAGACCGGCACAATTCGGGCCATTGCGTGATGTCGCCGCTTCGCGTTGGGGCGGTCGGCCGATTTCGGCGCACCGCCACAGAGGCAGTAGTTCAACCGCCACAGAGGCAGTAGTTCAATTGGAGACCAAGATGAATTCGACGAGCATTGATCGGGGCCGCCGCCGCTGTGGCTGCTTTTCCCGTGCTCAATCGCGTTGCCAGCGCCCAAACGTCGCCGAAGACGAAGAACGCCGTCTTCGTACGCGGACTGTTCGCCGACGGCTCGTGCTGGTCCAAGGTCATCGCCCGCCTCCAGCACAACGGCATCGCCTGCACCAGTGTGCAGAACCCTCTGAGCTCGCTGCATGAGGCGTCGGAGGCCGCGCGGCGGGCGATCGCGGCGCAGTCCGGTCCGACGGTGCTGGTCGGTCACTCGTTCTCCGGAATGATCGTGTCGGAGGTCGGGCTGGACCCGAAGATCACCGCCCTCGTCTACGTCGCTGCGCGGGCACCCGATGCCGGCGAGGACTATGCGGCGCTGGCAAAGAACTATCCGACGCCCCCGGCCACAGCCGGCATTGTCTTCAACGACGATTGGGGCCAGCTGTCGGAGAGCGCTTTTCTGCACGACTTCGGGGGCGACCTGCCGCCGGAGGAGGCGCGGGTTCTCTACGCGGTTCAGCAGCCGTTCAAGAAGGCGCTGACGACCGAAAAGACGACCAATGCCGCTTGGCGCACCAAGCCGTCCTTCTATGCCGTGTCCACCCAAGACCGGACGATCAATCCCGACCTGGAGCGCTTCATGGCCAAGCGGATGGGCGCGCAGACGATCGAGATCGATGCGAGCCACCTGGCGCTGATCTCACAACCCGATGCGGTCACGAATTTGATCATGGCGGCACTCGCCGTTTAAAGACCCCCGACCACGGTGAACCTTGATTGGGGCGGACGCGCCGCCCCGCGTTGCGGATAGATAGTGCCGAACTCGGGCAAGCCCGAGTTCGGCCGCGGCGACAGGGTCCCACCGCAATCGCTTAGTGATCGCCGTGGTCGTCATCGCCGTTGTCGAAGTGGAACAGGTCGAACAGGTCGCCGATGGCCGGCATGTTGCGCGGCACGTAGTCGTCAAGATCGCCGTCGCTGTCCTGCAGCGGGTTCGGCAGGTTGTCGCGACTGCGCGCCGTCAGTTTTTCGTTGAGCTTCCAGTTTCGTTCGACGAACTTCACAAACGAGGAGTGCTCGTTATAGACGTGGCTGACGTGACCGCCGGTCGAGAATGGCGACACGGCGATCATCGGAATCCGCGGGCCCGTGCCGAAGAAGTCGACCCACTGGACGAAGCCGAAGTCGTAGTAGCCGCCGCCCTCATCGACGGTGACGAAGATCGCGGTCTCCTTCCACAGTTCTTTGTTGGCCTGCACCATCTTGATGATGTTGCCCGCGAAGGCCTCGAACAGGTCGAACTTCGAGGACGCCGGATGGCCGTCCATGACGCCGTCCGGCTTGACATAGGACACGGCCGGCAGCGTGCCGTTCTGGACGTCGTTGAAGAGATCCGTCACGTCGCGCATGTGGTCGGCCCGCATCGACGGATAGGTCAGCTGATACTCGAACGGATTGCAGATGTTGCAGTAGAGGCCGTCGAATTTATCGCCGGTGCCGGAGTCGTTGTAGCTGCCGCCGTAGTATTTCCACGGCACGTTGTGGGCGGAGAGTACGTCGCCGATGCTGCGCTGGGCCTGCGCCGGAATGACAAGCCCGGCCTGCGGCGTGCCTTGCGGCGTCCATGCCGGGTTGACGTTCACGGCGTTGTAGAAGGCGCCGGGCGCGCACTTCGTATTGATCGTGTAGGGCAGCTTCGAGAGATAGGACAAGATCGGCCCGATGCCCGGCGCGGTCGGGTCGGAGCAATTGAAGAACTGCTTGCGCGCCGTGTAGAGATTGAAATTACCGGAACTGTAGGCGGCGGTCTGTGGGTTCGGGTTGTAGATGGTGCTGGCCGGCGGGGTGGCGACATTGCCGTCGGGGAGGCCGTCGCTGAAGTAGACCTGATCGGCGAAGCCAAGCGGTACGCTGTCGGGCCCGGTGCCGCCCATCACCGGCTGATGGTAGTTGTCGCTGATCGTGTAGTGATCGGCGAGCGCCTCGAACAGCGGCACGTCGCCGTTTTGCATGTTAAAGAACGCCATGGTCTGGCCGGTGTCGTGCGGGACTTGCGGCGTCGTCGTCGCATAGGTCGTGGTGATGCCCGACTGCAGGTCGTGCAGGCAGCCGGTCGGGTTACCCTTCGAGACGTGCTCGGCATCAATCGCGCAGTCGACCTGCTGCACCATCTGGAAATACTGATGGATGGTGTCGCCCGTGTAGGCGTCGTAAGGCATGGTCGGGCCAGTCATCTGGAACGGTCCAGACGGCAGGCTGGTGTCGTGCGTGATGCGGGTGTCGGGGCCCTCGTTGTAGGGCAGCCCGGTGCCGCCGGTGCCGAGCAGGAACTCGGCGGAGGCGGGCAGGCCCGGATCGCCGGCCGGCAGCAGCGCCGCGGCGGGCGGGAGCTGCACGCCGTTGACGTCGGGGGCGGGCAAGAAGCCGTAGAGCGTCTTGCTCGAAGCGTCGGCGCTGCTGAAGAAATTCCCCGAGCCATTGGGCGGCGCGGTGATCTGGAACTGATGCGCGCGGGCGAAGTTGGGGCCTGGCGAGCCGTCGGCCTTGATGATTCCCTCGGAGACCAGATTGCGCACCCGCTCATCGTGACTGGGAACATAGGTCGCGAACAGATGATCGAAGCTGCGATTCTCGCCGACGATGATGATGACGTGCTTGATCGGGCTCGCGGTCGGAATCTTGTCGACCGACTTGTCCGGATCGGCGGCGTAACTCGACGCGACGCACAAGAACGCGGAGGACGCGAGCAGCGCGAGGCTGGTCGCGGTCCGGCGCGGCCGTCTTGCAATGATAGCCATGGGGGCCCTCCCGATTTAAGGAAAAGTGGGGACGTTAGAGCCACACACCCCTAATCGCCACACGTGACAGCGGCGTGCCGGGACGATTTCGGTTCTGCGACCGTTCGGTAACTGTGGAGAACGCGGGCGTCCCGGCAGGTAACCGGCTGATGGCTGCACTTTTTCAAAACGAAAGCGGCACTCGACTGGTTCTCGTTGCACGGCGCAATCCGTCGTTACGTTGCCACTGGCGCTTCACCCCCAACACCGGTCGAATTGACGCGCCGCCACGAACGGTAGAAACGAGGCCAACAGGCGACGTTCATTGCGCTATTCAATCGGGCGATCCTCAAACATGTCGCCTCTGGCCCGGCTGGCGCCGATCCTTGCTAATCCCTGGAACTTCATCGCGCGTGGCGAGTTACGGCTCCAACGGGTGAGTTAAACCGGCCGAGATCCGCAGCGTTTTCCACTTAAGTCGTCGGGGGCTCGGGTTCTGCGGTTCGGATCAGGAAGTTAAGGGAGCGCTCGAATGGCCCAGAGCGAACCCGCGATCGCGATCCCGCAGCAGAAGCTCGTCACCGCGCGCAGCGGTGAAACACGCGACGGCGAGGACGCGGTTTTCGCCCATGTAAATAGCGAGCTATCCGATAAGGGATTCCTGATCGCCAACGCTGACAATCTGATTGCCTGGGCGCGCACGGGCTCGCTCATGTGGATGCAGTTCGGGCTCGCTTGCTGCGCGATCGAGCTGATCCAGGTGTCGATGCCGCGGTACGACATTGAGCGCTTCGGCTGCGCGCCGCGGTCTTCCCCGCGCCAATCCGACGTCATGATCGTTGCCGGCACGCTGACCAACAAAATGGCGCCGGCCCTGCGCAAGGTCTATGACCAGATGCCGGAGCCGCGCTACGTCATCTCCATGGGATCGTGCGCCAACGGCGGCGGCTATTATCACTATTCGTATTCGGTGGTTCGCGGCTGCGACCGCATTGTTCCGGTCGACATCTACGTACCGGGGTGCCCTCCGACCGCTGAAGCGCTCCTCTACGGTGTGCTGCTGCTGCAGAAGAAAATTCGCCGCACCGCCACGATTGAGCGGTAATCTGTTGCCGCGTGCTCGATGCTGGAAGCGGACGCGATTTGAGTTCGCGCTTTCGTCATTGGGGTGCAGAATCACGTGGGCTAGACGCCCGGGCTCTGACGCAACTCTTCTGTCAGCTCCACGACCTTCCGCTCTAACCGATCGATCCGGTCTTGGGTGTAATCGAAGCTCGTATAATCGAGCGCTTGGAGCCAAGCGCCGACGGTAGCCACCAAGCGCCAAAGTTTTCCCTTATTGGGAACCAGAACGACGGGCGGCGGACTACTGGCCATCTGATTGTTCTTCGGCTGCCACGAAGCGCATGCCGTCCTTCTCGCGGACAATGTGACCGACCGCGGGAGTTGGGTTGGAGATGTCGGTCTTTACGGCGGTGATGTTCGTGCCGATCTCTGCGACAGCCTTATCGAGTTCGGCCTGGCGGCGACCGGCAATGAACACGTAGGCGCCCTCTTCAACGAATCTCTTGGCGGTCGCGAGGCCGATGCCGCTGCTGCCTCCCGTGACGACGGCGATCTTGTTTTTCAATAAAGACATTTTGTTTCCTTCATCATAACGTCACAGTTGCGACCAACCGCCATCGACCGGAAGCTCGGCGCCGTTCGTGAAGGTCGCATCGAACGCGAGGAAGACGACGGCCTTGGCGATTTCCTCCGACGTCCCCCAGCGATTCATGGGAACCATGCCGATCATCTTCTCCCTAAGCTGGGCGGCCGCGTCTTTATCGGGGAACATCTTGCCCAAGATCCCCGTGTCAATGGGGCCAGGCGTCACCGCGTTGACGCGAATCTCGCGAGGAAGCAACTCAGCGGCGAGCACCCGAGCGAAGGATCGCAGCGCGGCCTTGGCGGCTCCGTATGTGGCGTTGCCGGGCATCCCCTTGACGTTGGCGATCGAGGTCGTGAGGACGATAGAGCCTCCCCGGTTTATTAGCGGCGCGAGCTTCTGCACCGCGAAAAGCGGTCCCTTGGTGTTCAAGTTGAACATCTCGTCGTAGACAGCCTCGGTGATGCTCTCAAGAGGCGCTCGGATGCTGAACCCGGCGTTGACGAAGAGCAGGTCGAAGGTGTCGAACTCAGCCTTCACCCGAGAGGCGAGGGCGTCGATTTCCGTTAACGAACGCGCGTCGCTTGAAACCACGAGGGCGTCCTTTCCAAGCTCTTTCTGCGCCGATTCCAGGCCGGCCTTCGAGCGACCCGTCACCAGAACACGCGCACCCCCATCGAGGAGCATCTTCGCCGTCGCGAGCCCCATGCCGCTCGTGCCGCCGATAATCACCACCTTTTACCTTCGTACCGTTCCATATGTATTCTCCTCCCGAACTTAGGTTGCCTTGCTGATTTTGAACTGTTTGGTATGATAATCAGGCGCGGAGGCTGCGGTCAAGGGAGTTCTGAACTAGTTATTTCAAAATACCGTAAGACCCCGTGGACGAGCACGCAGCGGCGCAAGCGCGGATCAGTTCAGCCGCGACCGGCGCTCCTTTAGGACGCCGCGCTAAAGGATGATGCGGAAGAGAAATCGACGCCAGAGACGTTGACGACGGCCTGCCACGCGGCTTCCTGGCTGGCGCGATCGTGGAGGTGTGGCTGGCGCTGCGCCTCAATTGGGCCTGAGAATTTCCCTTGAGCCGAGGCGAAGAATTGCCCTGAGACGTCGGTTCCGAACTCCGACGCCTGGAGGTACCGACGGGCCGCGGTCTCCGGCGTCTGATTCATGCCGGGAATAAGGTTCACGATTGGGATAAACAGATACTTCAACAACGGGCCAGCGTTTCGCACCACCTTGGTGGCGGTCGCCCCACCGGGCGAGACAGCGTACACGGCCATGCCGGAGGGTAGCCTGCGCGCCAGCGCCGCGACCCACCAAGCGATAATAAGCTTCGCGTCGGCATACGCATTGTTGGGCACGTACTTCCCGTTCGGCCCGTTGCGAATCAGGGCTTCCACAGCGGCGGTTCGGTCACCCTGGTGGTATTTGGCCGCGAAGGCTGGCACGTCGGTGTACATGAACATGGGGACGCCCCCTCGGGCAGGTTCCGCGCCGGCGATAACAATCCGCGCGTTGGGGCTCAGCAGGTTGGCGCTGAGCAACCCGACAGTCAGTTGATGATGGCCGATCAGCGGGGCCTGAGCCGCCTCGACGCCCGCCGCAGTGAGCACGCGCTTCTTACCTGGGACCATCCCGGCATTGAGCAGCAGGAAATCGATCGGCCGACCTCGCTTAACCAGCGCGGCAAGGGCGGACTGAGCGCTGGACGGCGTGTCCAGCTCCAGCTCCAGCGGCGTGAAGACCTGTCTTTTGGTCTCGGCCGCGAGCTGAGCGGCCGTTTCCTGAATCCGGGCCAGGCTTCGCCCGGTGACGATGATCTCGCGCCAGCCCTCTTCGGCAAGAGCGCGGGCTGCCGCATAACCGAGCCCGGAGGTGGTGCCGGTGACGAGAGCGATCGAATGTTTCATGGGCGTCTCCGTGGTGAAGGGTGAAGGTCGAGTCGCGAGGCCCCGCGAGGTAGCGGCCGCCTTGGCATTTTCGAACTGTTCGGTTATATTATATTGGGGTAAAGGTCGCGGTCAAGGAATTTTGAACTAAATGTTTCAGAATGCCGCAAAGCCGCGGGGACGACCGCGCAGCTTCGACGAGACGGAGGCGCTGGAAAAGGCGACTCAAGTGTTCTGGTCGAAAGGCTACGACGGAGTGACGATTGACGATCTCGTCGCCGGGATGGGCGTGGGACGGCCGAGCCTGTATGCCGTCTTTGGGGACAAGCGAGCGATATTCTTGCGCGTCCTTAGGGCGTACGCAGAACGGAAGGGCGCATCAGCCGCGAAGGCACTCCTCTCGCCACAGGGACTTCGCGACTCGATCGCGGGCTTTCTGAGGTACGCCGTCGAAAGTGCGACCGAGAAAGGTTCCGCCCGGGGCTGCCTTCTGGTGTGCGTCGCGCCGCTTGTGGACGATGCTGAGGTCCGGAAGTTCCTTCAAAAGGCGGCCGCGGGCGGCGCGGCGCTGGTGGAAGGTCGATTCCGGGACGCGGTCACTGCTGGAGAAATCCCGTCTGACTTTCCCGCAGCCGTTCGCGCGATCCAAGTCACGGATTTTGCTCGTGGCCTTACCATGCGTGCGCAGATAGGCACACCGCGCAAGACGCTTCTCCGGGATGCCGAGGAAGCGACCGACTTGGCGCTTCTGTCGCGGCGTGGAAATGCGGCACAGGATTTTTGAAGCTGCATGGCGTGACGGTTGGAGCAAGCTACTTGCGCTGGCGCCGCCCACTCGGCCCCTAGGTCAGGACACGCCTGCGCCCCCCGGTTGCGAATATCAAGAATTCTGCACAGAAATTTCGCGCCTACATTACCAACAGCTTAGCCCATGCATGAATTAGGTGCATATCGCCGCCGATGTCTGTTCCTGGCCCATCGCGACCAATCAGGGCGCTGCAAAATTTTGGTCGCTAATGGAGGCCCAAAAGCCGGACGTGAGCCCATCAAATCGTGATGTCCGCTTCGGCCTCGGCACCCGACATTCCCGGGCCCGATCTTGGTTTCCGCAAAGAGCCATGGGCCGGACGGCGCCAAATTGCCAAGGACCTTCTTCACGAGTTGGCGGTCAGCGCCGCCTCGGCGGCGGCGATCGCCTCGGGGGTGCCGACATGCATCCAGATGCCTTCAAGGCGCAGGCCGAACAGGCGCCCCTTGGCGCCGGCGCGATCGAACAGCGGGGTCAGCGGAAACGCGCCGCCGGGCACGTCGACGAAAAGCCTGGGCGACAGCAACGCCGCGCCGGCGTAGACGAACGGCACCACGTCCCGCTCGCCCCGGCGCGCCAGCCGGCCGTCCGGCAACATGGCGAAGTCGCCGCGTCCGGCATAGCCGATGCTGTCCGCGGTCGGCGCCAAGAGCAGCAGGGCGTCCATCGTGTCGGCGTCGTAGGCCTCGGCCAGGCGGGCGAAATTCGGCTTCACCCCGTCGAGCCAGAACGTGTCGGAATTGATCAGAAAGAACGGCGCGTCACCGAGTTGCGGCAACGCCTTGGCGATGCCGCCGCCGGTGCCGAGCAGTTCGCCGCGTTCGTCGGAGATCACGATCCGCGGCCGGTGCCGCGCGGTCAGATGCCGCTCCAGGGCGTCGGCAAGGTGATGGACATTGACCACGGCGCGCTCGACGCCGGCCTCGGCCAGGCGGTCGAGGCCGTAGTCGATCAGCGACTTGCCGCGAACGGTGACCAGCGGCTTCGGCACGTGGCCGTTGTGCGGCCGCATGCGGGTGCCCAGCCCCGCGGCCAGCACGATCGCGCTTTTCGGCATCGCCCTCGCATGGTCCGGCCCAGCCATTGGTCATCGCCCAATTCGCGGCATCATAGCCCAACTTGGGGCGGCAGATTGGCGTCGTACCAGCCCCTCAGGGCGGCCAGCGCCGGGTGCGCCAGGGCCCGCTGCAGGTAGTTCCATATGCGGGGCATGTGACGCAGGTATTGTGGCTTGCCGTCGCGCCGGTCGAGCCGGGCGAAAATGCCGAGAATCTTGCTGGCCCGTTGCGCCGCCAGCGTCGCGTAGAGCCGGGTAAAACCGGCGGTGTCGAAATTCGCATCGTCCTTGAGCCGGGCGCGGACATAGCGGCTGAGCAGCGCCAACTCCATGGCCTCCGGCACATCGACGCGCGCGTCCTGCAGGATCGAGGCGACATCGTAGCCCGCCGGGCCGATCACGGTGTCCTGGAAGTCGAGCACGCCGATCCGGGCGATGTCGTCGCGCTGCGGCAGCCATAACAGATTGGGCGAATGATAATCGCGCAGCACCCAGGTCGGCGCCGCCGCGAGCGCGGGCTCCAAGGCCTCGCGCCACAGCGCGACGAAAGTCTCGCGCGCGTCGCCGGCTGGCGGCCCGTCCGCGCCCGCCAGGTACCAGTCCAGCAGCAGCTCGGCCTCGATCAGGAACGCCGCCATGTCATAGCGCGGCAGCCGATAGTTGAACTGTGGTCCCGCGGCGAGGGATTCGGACAATTTTCGCCGATGCAGCGCGACCAACAGGTCGATGGCGGCCTCGTAGCGCGCTTCGATCGGCGCCGGCGGGTCGCCGGCGACGATCCGCTGTTCGCCGAGATCCTCCATGATGATCAGTCCATGCATCAAATCGGCGTGGAGAATCTCCGGCGCCGACAGATTGCATTGGCGCAAGCCGTTCGCCATCGCGACATACGGCAGCGTGTCCTCGGCCAAGTGGGCGATGGCGCTGTAAGGCTTGCCGTCGCGCACCGGCGGGCCGTCGGGGCGCGGCGGCGCATTCATCATGACGGTGGTGCGGCCGTCGAGCGTCAGGCGCTCGAAGATGCGCGTCGAGGCGTCGCCCTGCATGCGCAGGCGGGCCGCCGCGCCGAAGCCGGATTCGTCGAGGAAGTCGCGCACGCGTGCAATGCGCTGGGCGCGTTCGGCAAAAGCCCCATAGCCGGTGAAGCGGGCGTTGCGGACTTCGGCGCCGAGCGAAGGCGCCAGCGTGAACGTGACATCGAAGCGATCGGGCGGCAGAAAGCCGGCGGCGCGATCCGGCCATTCCAGCAGCACGACCGCGCCCTCCGGCAGGTCGTCGAAGCCCAGTTCGGCCAGTTCGGCGGTGCCGCCGACCCGGTACAGATCGGCGTGGACCAGCGGAAAACGCGGCAGCTCGTAGGTCTGGATGAAGGTAAAGGTCGGGCTGGGCACTTCGACCGTCTGGTCGCCGGCCAGATAGCGGATCAGCGCCCGCGCGAAGGTGGTCTTGCCGGCGCCGAGATCGCCGGACAGCGTCACCAGGTCGCCGGGTTCGAGCGCGCAGGCGATGTCGATCATGAAAGCGACCATCGCCGGCTCGTCCGGCAACATCACCGTGAAGCTTGCGCCACCCGTTGTGCTCAGAAGCATTGACGGCTCCGCCGACCGACCGCTAGGCCGCCGTGAGGGCGGCAGCCTCTCCGAGCGGGAAGCTGCAGGTCACGGTGGTGCCTTCGCCGACAATCGAGGCGATCGTAACGGCCCCGCCATGCAGTTCGACAAAAGAGCGGACCAGCGACAGGCCGATTCCCGGGCCGCGGTGCTGCGAGCCCAATGAATGCGATTCAAACCAATCGAACACCTTTTCGAGCACGTGCGGCGGAATTCCCGGTCCCCGGTCGGTGACCGAGAACATCACCGCATCGGATCGCCGCTCCGCCAGCAGGGTTATGGTCCCGCCGGCCGGCGAGAAGCTCACCGCATTGGCCAACAGGTTGAACAGAATCTGCCGGACGCGCCGCTCGTCGGCGACGAAGGTGCCGATGTCGTGCGGCGCGCGGATGTCGAGCACCAGGCCGGCGCCGACCACGCGGTCCTGCACGCCTTCGGCGGCGGCCTCCATGGTGGCGCGGATGTCGACCGGCCCGAGAGTAAGCTGCATGCGGCCGGCGTCGATGGTGGCAAGGTCGAGGATGTTGTTGATCAGCGCCAGCAGCGTGTTGGTCGATACGGTGATGTAGTCGAGATATTCGCGCTGCTTTTGCTGCAGCGGCCCGGTCGACGGATCGGCGAGCAGGTGGACGAAGCCGATGATGTTGGTCAGCGGCGAGCGCAGTTCGTAAGATACGTGATGGACGAAGTCGATCTTGATCTTGTCGGCGTCTTCGAGCGCCTCGTTGCGCTCGCGCAATGCCCGCTCGACATTGACCGAATCGGTGACGTCGTGGAACGTCACCAACGTGGCGCCGTCCGGCAGCGGCACGGCGGTGCAATCGACCACGCTGCCGTCGCGCCGTTCGAGCCGCCGTCCGGCAATGGCCTCGCGCTCGTCGATGGCGGTCACGACCTCGCGCAGCGCCTGCCAGGTGGCGTCATCGCCGTGCAGCGGCTGGCACCAGTTGGTGATCGTCTCGATGTGCGGCCGTTCGGCCAGTTGTTGCGGCGATAATCGCCACATCCGGGCGAAGGCGGGATTGTGCAGCCGCACCCGGCCGTCGCTGGCGAACACGGCGACGCCCTCGGCGAGATTGTCCAGCGTCTCGCCCTGGAAGCGGATCATTTCCTCGAAGCGGCGTTCCAGGTCGAGCCGTTCGGTCACGTCGTGGAACAGGTAGGTCACGCCGCCGTCCGGATTGGGCGTGGTCACGACGCGCAAGGTGCGGCCGTCCGGCAGATGCCAGGTATGGTCTTGCGCCTCGACGGCGCGATAGGCTTCATGAAGTTCCGCCTTCCATTGCCGGAAATCCTTCTCTTCCGGCAGCTTGCGCGCGGTGCGCAGCCGCTCGATCACCGCCGAATCGCTCGGCGCCTGATCCAGATAGGCGGCGTCGAGGTCCCACAGCGCGCGGTAGGCGGCATTATAGAAGGTGAGTCGATGCTGGGAATCGAACATCGCGACTCCCGTCGATAGCTGATCGAGGGTGCGGCGGTGGGCGTCGACCAGCCGGCCGAGCGCAAGCCGCATGGTCTCCGCTTCGCTGGCGTCGATGCCGATGCCGGCGCTGCCGGTTTCGGTGCGAAAATCCAGCACGTCGAAGATCTTGCGCTGGCCGGCGACGACCGCGGGCAGCCGGCCCCGATAGGAGTCGCCCGCGGCCAGTGCGCGGCCGATATTGTCGCGCGCGGCGCTGTCGAGCAATTCGAGGCTGCGCGCCACTGCATCGGCGGCATTGCCGGCTTCGACCGCCTGGGCGTAGGCGGCGTTGACGAAGGTCAGCCGGCCCGTCGCGTCGCGGGTCCATGCCGGCGACGGCAGGATCCCGATCAGGGTGCGCAGCGCTGCGACTTCGGTCAGCAAGGACTCGTGACGGCTGAGAAGCTCGACGAGATCGCGCTTGATGCCGCTGGCATCCTTCAGGCGCAGCACGGCGCGGCCGCCGATGGCGCGGCCTTGCGCCTCGATCGGCTGCCCGACGAGCGTTGTCAGCGTCATGGCGAAAGCCTCGCCGCGCGAGCGCAAGGCATCGACCGCCTGCTCCATGGCGCGCGCCTTGCCGGCGCCGAGCCAGCTGCCGAACGCCAGCACCCGATGCGGCGCGCTCAACCCGACCATGGCGGAATCGCCCTCGATCCGCGGTTCGTCGGAGCCCGCCGACCAGTCGATGATCAATTGCGGCTCCGACGACAACAGCGCGTTGGCGCGATCCAGTTCGGTGCGGAGCGTGGCGATCTCGTCGCGCGACCAGGCGTCCAGTCGGGTGGCTCGCGCCCGCGCGCGCACCAGCATGATGGCCGTGACCACGGCGAACAAGATCAGGCCGAGCAGCAGCACCAGCACGACGATCTCGTGCCGGTCGATACTGCGGTTGGCGCTGAGCACGAGTTCGTGCAGTGACAGTGCGGGCTGCTGAGCGCGGGCCGGCACAGGCAAGCCCGCGCCAATCGCAGCGAGCAGGCCGCCTTGCCATCGGTAAGCGCAGCCGCCGCTGATCCGGATCGTGTCCGGCATGCCCCTTGTGCCTCTACTGGCTGCCACCGCCATTCCGCCAGCGGGTCCCGCGAATCGCTTGACTTTACTCTCAAGCGGAATCGTACCGAAAGAGTCCAGATCGTGAACGGGGCAGACGGCGCCGCCGCTCTTCAGCGCGACGTGCCGGTGCGGCCTTCGACCACGTCCAGCATTTCCGCGTTGCGCGCCATGTCCTCCAGATTGATGCGGCTCAAGGCGACGCTGAATTCCTGCTCGGCGTGCGACAGAGCGGGCAGCACGATTTTGCTCAGGAGGCCGGAGGCGACGGGTTGCGCGTCAATCTCCTCGACCGTTCCGGCGGCGCGCAAAATGTCGTTAGCGGTGACCCGCGCCCGCTCGCGTCCGAGCTCGTAACCGCCGCGGGGTCCGCGGACGCCGCGCAGAATCCCCTCGCGCACCAGCGCCTGCAGGACGGACTCAAGATGGCGAGGCGGCAGACCATGGCGCGCCGCGAGAGCTTTTGCCGATATGGGACGACCTTGCGCGTGTAATGCAACATCGATCACAGCAGCAATCGCAAGGACTCCTTTGCGCGGGAGCAGAGGCATGAACAGAATGCAAACGCTGCTGGAGGGGAATGGTTCGCTGGGAGACGACGTCTTACATCGCGGCAGCGTCGCAGGAGAACTTCCATTTAGTCGCAGGCATCAATAATCTTCGCCGCGGTTCCCGTGGAACCAAAGCCGCCGCCGGCCCGCGCTGTCTGGTCGAGCGTGGTCGATAGAACAAGCTTTGCTCGTTGAATGGGTGCGATGACGAGCTGCGCGATGCGCATGCCCCGTCGAACTACAAACGGCTCGGAACCAGTATTTACAAGAATGACCTGTAATTCTCCCCGATAGTCGGCGTCTATGGTCCCCGGTGCGTTGAGGACGGTGACACCATGGCGCGCCGCCAATCCGGATCGCGGCCTGATCTGGCCCTCGCTGCGGTTCGGCAAGGCGATCGCAATCCCGGTGGGAATGCCGGCACGCGCGCCCGGAGCGAGTTCCATCGGCGTTTCGGCCGGCACCGCGGCGAGGAGATCGAGCCCGGCGGCAAGCGCGCTGTGATATTGCGGCAACGGCAAGTCGAGCGCATGCGGCAGCCGCATGATCCGCACTTCGATGTCGGCCTCGCCGCTCACGATCTGGTGTCCGCAAGTGCCGCGGCGATCCGCTCGATCAGCGCGCGCGCCACATCTTCTTTGGATTGCGGCCGCCAGGATTCGACGCCGGTCGCGCTGATCAGGTGAATGGTATTGCTGTCGCCGCCCATGATGCCGGTCGCCGGCGATACGTCATTGGCCAAAATCCAGTCGCAGCCTTTTTTGCCGAGCTTGGCCTTGGCGTTGGCGATGACATCGTCGGTCTCGGCGGCGAAGCCGATGACGAGCCGCGGACGGCCGGTGGTGCGGTGCCCGACGGTCGACAGGATGTCCGGATTTTCGGTCAATGTCAGCGTCGGCGTCTTGCCCGATTGCTTCTTGATCTTGCTGTCGCTCGGCCGTTCCGCGCGCCAGTCGGCGACGGCGGCGGCGAACACCGCGACATCGGCCGGCAGCGCCGTCTCGACGGCGTCGAGCATCTGCCGCGCGGTCTCGACCTTCACCACCGACACGCCTGGCGGATTGGGCAGGTTGACGGGGCCCGAGACCAGCACCACCGCGGCGCCGGCGGCGGCCGCGGCCGCGGCGATGGCGTGACCTTGCTTGCCCGACGAGCGGTTGGCGATATAGCGCACCGGGTCGATCGGTTCATTGGTCGGGCCCGACGTGACCAGCACGCGCCTGCCGGCCAGCGCTCCGGCACTGCGCAACATCGCCGCGATGGCGGCGGCGATCTCCAGCGGTTCGGCCATGCGGCCGATGCCGGCTTCGCCGCGTTCCGCCATGGCGCCTGAGTTCGGACCGACGATATGCACGCCGTCGGCCGCCAGTTGCGCCAGATTGCGCCGGGTCGGCTTGGCGGCCCACATCGCCGGGTTCATCGCCGGCGCGATCACAATCGGCTTGTCGGTGGCGAGCAGGACCGCGGTGGCGAGATCGTCGGCGTGACCGCCCGCCATCTTGGCCAACAGGTCGGCTGTCGCCGGCGCCACGACAATGAGGTCGGCGTCGCGCGCCAGGCGGATGTGGCCGACGTCGAACTCGCTCTGCGGATCGAACAGCTCGGTATGGACCCGCTCGCCGCTCAGCGCGCCGGCGGCGAGCGGCGTGATGAAATGCTGCGCGGCGGCGGTGAGGATGCAGCGCACCTGCATGCCGCGGTCCTGCAGCCGCCGGATGAGGTCCAGCGACTTGTAGGCGGCGATGCCGCCGCCGATGATCAGCAGGATGCGCGGGGGTTGCGGCACTGCGTCTCAGTCCTTCCAGGGATTGACGATATCGAGGCCGGCATCCGAGAAATCATCTGTATTGCGGGTGGCGATCGCCATTCCGCGCGATTTTGCGATCGCCGCAATCTGCACATCGAACGCGTCGTATGAGAGCCCTTTGCGACGTCGCAAGGTGATGAGATTGGCAAACGCCACGGCGGCCGTCTCATCAAACGGAAGGATGCGTTGTGGGAAAACACTTGAAAATACCTTGTCGGCCGCTTCCCGCATTTTGTTCTGGCGCTTTCCGATCGGCAGTATCGCAATGCCGGCAAGCACCTCTGCAAGCGAAATGGTTGTCGTGAACACATCGGGCGGCGAATACGACCGCAGCCAAGTGAATACTTTGGCAGAGCGAAGCTCTGCCGGCTTCATGATCTCGGAAATGACGTTGGTGTCGAGAACGATCATTTGTCGTCCGGCCAATCGTCGAACCGCGGCGGCGCCCGTATCGGGCTACGTGGCGGAAGGTCGAGCTCGATGCCGCCGATCGGATCGACGATGGCGGCAATCGCTCGGCAATATTGCCGCGGGGGGCGATCGGCTGCGCAGCCCAGCCGCCAGCAGCAAACGCGCCTCCTCCTCCATGGAGCGCCCATGCCGCGCGGCCTGGAGCCGCAAGCGCTTTTTCAAGCCTTCGTCCAATTTGCGGATTGTTAGGCTAGCCATGGGGCCTCCTGACCCGCAATATAAGCAGTGATTGCACTGCAATCAATGCAATCATCTGCCCCGGCAAATCAGCAATATCTTTTTATCCTCGAGGGCCGTATCTTCCGCAAGCATCCACACGCGCTTGAGAGGGAGCTCTGCCTGAATGTCGCTCGGGAGTCTGTCGTAGTTGGCTAGAAGTTCGTCGAGTAACACTTCGGCGTTCCAGAGTCGCATTTGGAAAAAATCTCGGCGCGAATCAGTAGTGGCAATTCCGCGAAAGCCACCCCAAGAAACGAACAATCCAAAATCAGCGCCGAAATCTCCCAGAACACCCTTTAGCGCTCGAACCTGCGCCACATCCGAGGGTGTCGAGGAAGATTTTACCTGGACTGCAATGCGTGGCATCTCAATTCCCAACGGTCCGCGTGCTGCCAATATATCAACGCCGCCGTCAGGTCCTTGAGGCGTTCGATCGGTAAAGAATCCCTGCGCTTTCAGCACCGCTTCGACGAGTTCTTCTAGTCGATGTTCCGTAAACTTTCGTCGAATAAATTTATTGATCCGATCACGCGCTTTGCGCTCAAGATCGTCTACAGGCAGCGCGTCGGGGTCGACTGAAGTCTCGACTGAAAGAGAGCTTGACTGGGCAGGCGCGGTTGCAGTTTTTCCCGCCAGCGCTTGGCGGACTCGATGTTCTGCGTCTTGTGCTTTGACCCGGAACACGGTGAGGAGCGATCCTAGAGAATTCAGAATGTCCTCGTCGAGACGAGTTCTCGCAAAACTTGTATCAAGCCACTTGACCGGCCGTTGTTGTTGAGCGCCTTCCGCGGCAGACGCGTCGAAGCGATATGAGCCAATAACTTCACCGAATGCGACTTGGCCCGTTCCCTTTCGCGGCAGTGCAACCAAATCGCCAATCTTGATGTTTTTAACGAAGGACCAAATCTGCCCGGACCAAATCGACAGAGTTCTCGACGTTTCCTTTGGGTGTATCTTTGCTAACCGTTCCTTCAGGTCGTCGATGGAGGGATACTGATTGACATCCCCAAATTCGCCATAGCCGATAATGACAACATTGTTCGAAAGCGCGAAATCCTCCATTTCGCCGTGAGAGCCGGCTCGAACGCCCCAAAATGACAAAGTCCCCTCCTGTGAAAATAGACGGGCTACTCAGCAAATATCATAAGCAAGGGAATTAGAATACCCGGATCGCGATGCAGAACAGCAGCGCGGCGATCACCCAGAGCGCTGCCACGGTCCAGCGGGCGAGGCGGGTCTCGGCCTGCTTTATTTCGGCGACGGTCTGCGGCGAGAGCAGCAGGAGACCCTCGCGGGTGATGTCGTCGAGCCGATCGAGCACCCGGGCGCTCCGCAACAGGAGCCCCGGCACATTGCCGAGAAAGCGCCCCACCTCGCCGATGCCGGCCGCGGCGTTTTCGAGCTTGCCGGCGGGGCCGAGATGCCGCGCCATCCATTCGCGCACCACCGGCTCGGCGGTGCTCCACATGTCGAGCTTGGGGTCGAGCGACCGCGCGACGCCCTCCACCACCACCATGGTCTTCTGCAGGAGCAGCAGCTCCGGCCGCGTGCGCATGTCGAACAGGCCGGTCACCTCGAACAACAGCGTGAGCAGCTTGGCCATCGAGATATCTTCGGCGGTGCGGTTGTGAATTGGCTCGCCGATGGCGCGGATCGCCTGGGCGAAGGCTTCCACCGAATGCTGCGGCGGCACATAGCCGGCTTCGAAATGAACCTCGGCGGTGCGGTGATAATCCCGGGTGATGAAGCCGTGCAGGATTTCGGCGAGGAACAACCGTTCCTTGACGCCGAGCCGGCCCATGATGCCGAAGTCGACGGCAATCAGGCGGCCATCGTCGCCGACGAACAGATTGCCGGGGTGCATGTCGGCATGAAAAAAGCCGTCGCGCAGCGCATGACGGAGAAATGTCTGGATCAGCGCGCGCGCCACCTGCGGCAGGTCGAAGCCTTTGGCGACCAAACGGGCCCGGTCGGACAGCGGCGTGGCGTCGACCCATTCCAGCGTCAGGACTTCCTTGGTGGTGCGGTCCCAGTCGACCGCGGGGACCCGAAAATCCGGATCGTCCTTGGTGTTCTCGGCCATTTCCGAGAGCGCCGCCGCTTCCAGGCGGAAGTCCATCTCGACCGCCACGGAGCGCCGCAGCGTGTCGACCACTTCGATCAGCCGCAGCCGCCGCGCCTCCGCAGAGAGGTTCTCGGCGTGACGGGCGACGAAGGTGAAGGCGGCGAGGTCGGCGTGGAAGCGCCGCTCGACGCCCGGGCGGAGGACCTTCACCGCGACCGCGCGCGGCGCCGTCGCGCTGGCGACCTCGGCGCGATCCATTTCGGTGCGATGCACTTCGGCACGATGCACCTCGGCACGGTGCACCTGGGCGATCGAGGCGGCGGCGACCGCCGGCCCGAAGCTCAAGAACAACGATGTGATCGGCTTGCCGAACGAGGCGGCAACCGCCGCTTCGGCTTCGGCCTGGGGGAACGGCGGCATCTGGTCCTGCAGCCGTTCGAGATCGCGGGCGAGCGCGGCGCCGACCACGTCGGGCCGCGTCGCCAGGAACTGGCCGAGCTTGACATAGCTTGGCCCGAGCCGCGTCAGCGCCACCGACAATCGGGTCTCGGCAGCGCCGCTGCCGCGCCGCTCGAACAGGCGCGCCAGCCGCAGCAGCGGCCGCGCCGCGACCGGCACCATGGCGGGATCGATCAGGCCGAACACGCCCTCGCGGGCAAAGACGAAGCCGGCCCGGCCGAGGCGGACGAGATGCGCGGGAGCGGAAATCACAAACGCCAGCCGCGATGCAGCGTGACGATGCCGCCGGACATTTGCTGAAACGAAACGCGGCCGAAGCCCGCCGCGCGCATCATGGCGGCAAAATTTTCGGGATCGGGAAAGCGGCGGATCGATTCGACGAGATAACGATAGGAATCGGCGTCGCCGGCCACCGCGCGGCCGAGCGCCGGAATGACATTGAACGAGTAGAAATCGTAAAGCCGGTCGAGGCCGGGAACGTTCACGGCGGAGAATTCGAGGCAGAGGAATTTGCCGCCGATCTTGAGCACGCGAAAGGCTTCGGCGAGCGCGGCGTCGATGCGCGGCACATTGCGGATGCCGAACGCGATGGTTGCGGCATCGAAGCTGCGGTCGGCGAACGGCAAAGCCTCGGCGTTGGCTTCGGTGAAGGTGATGCCGATGCCGCCGGCGGCGGCGGGCGAGGGCGGCGAAAGGCCGTGCCTGGCGGCGCGCTCGCGCCCGACGGCGAGCATGTCGGGATTGATGTCGCAGACCGTGACACGGGTGAATTCGCCGCCGGCGGCGACGGCCCGCATGGCGATGTCGCCGGTGCCGCCGGCGATATCAACGAGCGCGAAGGGCCGCTGGCGCGGCGGATCGAGCGCGGTGATCAGCGCATCCTTCCAGGCCCGATGCAGCCCGAACGACATCAGGTCGTTCATCAGATCGTAGCGCCGCGCCACGCTGCGGAAGACGTCGTCGACCAGGGCCTGCTTGTCGCCCGCGGGCACGCGCCGGTAGCCGAAATCGGCGGCGGTTGGTCCGGGATCGGTCATGTTGCATCCTCTGCGCGCAACGATAGCGCGGCCAATCGTCCGGCGCTACAAAGGCCGGCCGTCATGGTTGAGGGCGCATGGCAGCCGAACGGAGGTTCGCGGTGACGATCCAGTTCCAGCGCGTCGTTCCGAGTTTCCGGATTTTCTCCTTGGACAAGGCCCGCGAGTTCTACCTCGATTTTCTCGGCTTCAAGGTCGATTGGGAGCATCGCTTTGCACCGGACGCACCGGTTTTCATGCGGGTTTCGCGCGACGCGATGGCGCTTCATCTCAGCGAGCATCACGGCGACGGCACGCCGGGCTCCATCGCCTACGTCTACATGACCGGCGTGAAGGAACTGCATCGCGAACTGAGCGAGAAGAACTATCGCTATAACCGGCCCGGACTCCAAGCGCAGGAATGGGGCATGACGGAACTCACGGTGACCGACCCGTTCAACAACCGCATCACGTTCGGCGAGCCGACGGAAAAACCCGCACCATGACGGCGAAAATCTAGATGCCCGAACTGCCCGAAGTCGAGACCGTGCGCCGCGGCCTGGAGCCGGCCATGCAGGGCGCGCGCTTTGCCAAGGTCGAGGTGCATCGCGGCGATCTGCGTTGGCCGCTGGCGAAAGATTTCGTCCGGCGCCTCGAAGGCAAGACCGTGACCGGCCTCGGCCGGCGCGCGAAATATCTTCTCACCGACCTGTCGTCCGGCGACGTGCTCGTCATGCATCTCGGCATGTCGGGGTCGTTCCACGTTTTCGACAACGCCCAGCGCAGCACGCCCGGCAGCTATTATCACGAGCGATCGAAGCACGCCGCGCACGATCACGTCGTTTTCCATATGACATCCGGCGCGATCGTCACCTTCAACGATCCGCGCCGCTTCGGCTCGATGAAAATCGTCGCCCGCGACAAGCTCGACGCCGAGCCGCTGTTGAAAAACCTCGGGCCCGAGCCGCTCGGCAACGCATTCGACGCCGCGATGCTGGCGCACGCCTGCCGCGGCAAGAAGACCAGCCTCAAGGCGGCTTTATTGGACCAGCGCATCGTCGCCGGCCTCGGCAACATCTACGTCTGCGAGGCGCTGCATCGGGCGCGGCTGTCGCCCAGACGCATGGCGTCGACGATCGCCGCCCGATCGGGCGCGCCGAACGAGCGCGCCGAACGCCTGGTCGAGGGCATCAAGGCGGTGCTGACCGATGCCATCAAGGATGGCGGCTCGTCGCTGCGCGACCACAAGCTGACCGATGGCGGGCTCGGCATGTTCCAGCATCGGTTTCGCGTCTATGATCGCGAAGGCGAGCGCTGCCGCACGCCCGGCTGCCGCGGTATTGTCAAACGCATCGTCCAGAACGGCCGCTCGACGTTTTTCTGTCCGTCCTGTCAGACGTGAAAATTTTCCGGGGAGCGGCCATGAGCACCGAGACCATCATCGTCGAGACGCGCGGCCGGGTCGGGCTGATCCGGCTCAATCGGCCGCAGGCGCTCAACGCGCTCAACAGCGCGCTGATCGGCGAACTGGGCCGGGCCATCGACGCCTTCGAGGCCGACGACGGCATCGGCTGCATGGTCATCACCGGGTCCGACAAGGCATTCGCCGCCGGCGCCGACATCAAGGAGATGGCCGACAAGACTTTCACCGACGTCTTCTTTGAGGATTTCTGCGCCGGCTGGCACCAGGCGGCGGCGGCCCGCAAACCGATCATCGCCGCGGTGGCGGGCTTCGCGCTCGGCGGCGGCTGCGAACTTGCCATGCAGTGCGACCTGATCATCGCCGCCGACAATGCCAAGTTCGGCCAGCCCGAAATCAAGCTCGGCATCATTCCCGGCATCGGCGGCACGCAGCGGCTTACCCGCGCGGTCGGCAAGGCCAAGGCGATGGATCTCATTCTCACCGGCCGCATGATGGATGCCGCCGAGGCCGAGCGCGCCGGCCTGGTCGCGCGCATCGTGCCATTGGCGAGCCTGCTCGACGAGGCTGTCCAAGTCGCGCAGACGATCGCCGCGATGTCGCTGCCGTCGGTGCTGGCGGCGAAGGAAGCGGTCAATCGCGCCTTCGAAACCTCGCTGGCCGAAGGCGTGCGCTTCGAGCGGCGCATCTTTCATTCGCTGTTCGCCACCGCCGACCAGAGCGAAGGCATGCACGCCTTCATCGACAAGCGGCCGGCGAAATTCCAGAACAAATGAATTCCAGAACAAATGAGTGTCATGCTCCGCGCAGGCGGAGCATCCAGTAAACGCAAGTCGTCCGGTGATGACTGGATCGTCCGCTTTCGCGGACGATGACAGCCTTCGCGGACGACGACAGGCCTCATCGCCGCACGCAGATCACGCGCACGACCGATTGATCGATCGCGGCCTGGCCGGCGGCGGGTACGACGCCGTGCGCGCGCAGAAAGGCGCGGATGGCATCGACGGCCACCAGGGTTGCCTGGGTGACCGCGCCGGCGCCGGCCATGGCCGGCGCCGCCAAACCGATCATGCCGGCGAAGCGGCCTTGCGGATCGAGCGCCGCCGCACCGGCGAAGCCGAGTTTTGGCGCCGGATCGACCCCCCGCGACGTCAGCTGTGCCGGCGCGCGGGTCACGGCGGCCTCGCCGGCTTGCGCCAGTGGATCGGCAATGCCGACCAGCGTCAGGGTGTCGGTCGGACCGCTGTCGCCGGCGAACGCCACGGGATTGAGGTTCGGCGCGCCGTAAAGCCGCAACAGCGCGAGATCGTTGGTCGGGTCCGTGGCAACCCGCTCGGCATGGCCGAGGCCGGCGACGGTGATGGTCTGACAGTCGTCGGTGAGCTGCGCCGGCACGATGAGATCGCCGCGGCCGCTGACCACGATCGCGGTGCCGTAGTCCACGCTGCGCTTGATGCCGGGTGGCGGACCGGCGTTCGGATCGGGAAAGCCCTGGAACGTATCGGCCACCGCCAGCGCGACGGCCGCCATGGTGCCGTCGGTGGCCTGATCGTAGGCGACCGTAATGCCGCGCAGCTCGGCACCGCTCGCTTCGACGCGGGTGATGAATTCCTTGAGCCCCTGCATGCCGATGATGACGAAGGCGTCCGGCTTGAGCTCGCTGTATGCGACCTCGCGGTGCCGCGCCGGCTTTCTCAGGTCGTCGAACAGCGCCGCCAGCGACGCTTCGCGCAGGCGCATCGTCTCGATCTGGACTTGGCCGCCCTGCGAGGTCCAGCGGCTGCCGATACGGCTCGTGCCGCCGAGCGGCACGAGCTTCGTCGGCAGTCCAAGCCGGGCGCCGGTTGCGGCATCGTCGAACACCCGCCAGCCCAGCGCTTGCTGCGGCGCCTTGGCGGCGGCGTCCAGCATCGCGCGCTCGTCGGCGCTGAGCACGCCGGTTTCCTTGGCCCCGTGGCGCTGCTGGAACGCCTTGGCGGCGGCGAGCGTCAGGGCGTCGCGATCCTTCACGCTGCCGGCGTCAAAATCGTTCAGCAAGGCAAGATCGGCCTGCACGGCACGACGCTCGCTGTCGGGAATGGCCGCATAGTCCGCCGGCAGCGGCGCCGCGCGCGCGCCTTTCGGGCCGGCTTGAACTTTGCTGCGCGGCACCGCGCCGGTCGGCACGTCGGTGGGTTGGGCCGTTGCCGCGGTCGAGGCGATGTGGGCGCGCTGCGCCGCCACCGTCCTGGCGGGCGCGGCCCGTGCGGTCGCCGCTGATAGAGCGCGTTTTGTCGCGGTCGCCGGTCCCGCCAATGCCGGAATGCCCGCCAGCAGCAGGACGATGAGGACTCCCGTTCGCTGCTTGCCCATTCGCGCGACCCGACGCCAACGGTCTTAAGCGTAGCGCATCGGCGTGCCAAGACAATGTAACGGCTCTGCGGCAGAAAGGTCGTCCGAACCTCGGTTCCGGCTTATATGGTGTTCATCATGCTGAGCGCCGACGAGCTGGAACGCTATGCACGCCACATCGTGCTGCGCGAGGTGGGCGGGCCGGGCCAGGCCGCGCTCGGCCGCGCCCGCGTGCTGGTGATCGGCGCGGGCGGGCTTGGCGCGCCGGCGCTGTTTTATCTGGCCGCAGCCGGCGTCGGCACGCTTGGCGTGATCGATGATGACGTGGTCACGCTGTCGAACCTGCAGCGGCAGGTGATCCATGCCACGCCCGATATCGGCGCCGCCAAGGTCGACAGCGCCGCGGCCAAGATCCGAATGCTCAATCCGCACGTCGCCGTCGAACCGCTCGGCATGCGGCTCGACGCCCGTAACGCGCTCGAGGTCATCGGGCGCTACGACATCGTCGCCGACGGCTCCGACAATTTCGCCACGCGCTACCTCGTATCGGACGCCTGCTATTTCGCCAGGAAGCCGCTGGTCACCGCGGCGCTCGGCACCTTCGACGGCACATTGACCACGATCCGCGCCCACCAACCCGGCCCTGGCGGCAAGCCGAACCCGACCTATCGGTGCCTGTTCCCGGAGCCGCCGCCGCCCGGCACCGTGCCGGCCTGTGCCGAGGCCGGCATTTTGGGGGCGCTGGCCGGAGTCATGGGCTCGATGGTGGCGCTCGAAGTCATTCGCGAAATCGTCGGTTTCGGCGACGGCCTGGTCGGCCGCCTGGTGATGCTCGACGCCCGCGCCATGCGCTTCGAGACGCTGAGCTACGGTTGGGATCCGGCGAACCCGCTCACCGGGGAGCAGCCGACGATCAAGGATCTGTCGGTGCATATCGGTTCGTCGTAGCGGCGGCCCTTGTGGCCGCGGCGACGCCCCCGTCGCGTTATTTGCTCCAGGTCGCCAGGATGGTCGAGCCCTTGAGCACCGACCATTTGTTGTCGCCGGCGCCGACCATCGTGAAACAGCTCGACTTGCCGCCATTCCATGAGGTGCAGAAGCCGTCCTTCGACAGCTTCCAGGTGCCTTCGCCTTTGCTGCCGGGTCCGACCGGCACGCGCTTCATCTTGCCGTCCGCCGAAAACGTCATCTTGAATTTGACGTTGGCGGGAGTCGCTGCGGTAAATGCCTGACCGTTGAAGAACGTCGTTTGGATTTCCTGCGGCGACAGCTTGCCGGCCGGCGCGGCGAAAATGGATGTGGTTAGAAGAACAGCCGTGGCGGCCCCCGCCGCCACCCTGGCAAGATGAGCACGCATCGCGATCCCCTCCGATCAACCGCCATGATGGTCAGCGGTTTTGCCCATGATACACGCTGTTCGGCCGCATGTCGGTAGCGGACGCGACGCGGTTCGACATGTTGAAGAAGCCGGCCACCGCCGCGATGTCCCAGATATCGCGGTCGGTGAAGCCCGCCTGGCGCAGGCCCGCGCGATCGGCCTCCTCGATCAGCCACGGTTCGGCGGTGAGCTTCACCGCAAAGTCCAGCATAGCGCGTTCGCGCTTCGACAGCCGCGCCGCGCGGTAATTCATCGCCATCAGTTCGCCGAGCACCGGATCGTCGGACAGCTGGCGCACGGCGGCGCCGTGGGCGACCAGGCAGTAGTAGCAGCGGTTATGCGCCGACACCGCAACCGCGATCATCTCGCGTTCGAGCTTGCTCAGGCCCGACGGCGCCAACATCAGATCGTTATACATGGCGACGAAGGCCGACAGCTTCGTCATGTCGAACGCATAGGCCTTGAGCACATTGGGCACGAAGCCGAGCTTTTCCTCGCATTTGGCGAAATAGGCCGCCATATCGGGGGTGAGTGTCGCCGGCGCCAGCGCCAGCGCGGTAACCGCGGTGTCGTCGCCTGCGGCCGCCGCCGGGCGAGCCGGCTTTGCGGATTTGCCGTGATCGGTGTTGCTGCGTTTGGCCATGGTTTCGGTCCCTTCGGCGCTCGATTCCGCCAGTGCGGCATTATAAATGTTGCCAAGATAAGTGTTGCCATGGCCGATGCGCAGGCCGCACGGGTAATATCGCCAAAGGACGCAAGAGGGCGCGCGAACAGCCGGAAAGCCGCACCATGAACGTCCAGGATTTTCCCCGCACGGCGGACGAAGAAGCCGGCCGGACGCTGATCGCCGCAGCCGCGGCGGCGCTTGCGGCGCGCGGTAGCGCCGTTCCGGAGGCGTTCCTCGGCGAGCTGTTCGGGCTGGCGGTGCCCGACGACCTGCAGCGCTACCGGCCGGAGGAGCTTGCCGCGCTCGCCGAGCAATCGTGGTTGTTCCTGGCCGAGCGCAAACCCGGCACCGCGAAGCTGCGCTTCGAGCCGGCGCCGACGGCGCGCACCGTAGCGGTGCTCAACATCGTCAACGATGACATGCCGTTTCTGTTCGATTCGGTGGTCGGCGAAATCAACCGGCGCGGTCTCGACATTCGCCTTCTCGTCCACCCGGTGTTCACGATCGAGCGCGACGCGGCGGGGGCGCTGACCGCCTTCAAGGACGAGCTCAAGGGCGACGGCCCGCGCGAAAGCTTCATTCAGATTCACGTCGAAGGCGTTGCGGACGCCGCGCCGCGGGCGGAGATCGTGCGCGCGCTCGAGGAGATTCTCGCCGAGGTCCGTGTCAGCGTTGCCGATTGGCAGCCGATGCTGGCGCGGATCCGCGAGGTCATCGCCGATTTGCGAAAAAACCCGCCGCCGCTGCCGGCGGCGGATGTCGCCGAAGCGGTGCAGTTTCTGGAATGGCTTGCGGCGGATAACTTCACGCTGCTCGGCGCCCGCGATTACGACTTCGCCGAGCGCGACGAGGCGCCGCGGCCGCGGCCGGAGACCGGCCTCGGGCTGTTGCGGTCGCCGGAGTTCCGGCTGTTGCGGCGCGGCAGCCAGCTGGTGAACATTACGCCGGAGATCGGCGAATTCTTACGAGAGCCGAAGCTGTTGATCGTGACCAAGGCGGCGGCGCGCTCGCGGGTGCACCGGCGCGTCTATCTGGATTACATCGGGGTCAAGCGCTTCGACCAGGACGGCAAGCTCACCGGCGAACGGCGGTTCTGCGGCCTGTTCACGTCCACGGCCTATACCCGGTCGGTGCGCGCCATTCCGTATTTGCGGCGCAAGGCCGATACCGTCATCCGCCGCGCCGGATTCGATCCCAACAGCCATTCCGGCAAGGCGCTGGTCAATGTGCTGGAGACTTATCCGCGCGACGATCTGTTTCAGATCGACGACGACACGCTCTATCACTTTGCGCTGGCGATCCTGCAGCTCGACGAGCGGCCGCGCGTGCGGGTGCTGCCGCGCCGCGACCGCTTCGATCGCTTTGTCTCGGTGCTGGTCTACGTTCCGCGCGAGCGCTACGACAGCACGATCCGCGCCGTGATCGGCGACTATCTCGCCAAGGCGTTCAAGGGACGGATCCGGGCTTTCTATCCGTTCTTTCCGGAAGGCCCGCTGGTGCGCGTTCATTTCATCATACGGCGCGACGCCGGCGAAGCGCCGAACCCCGACCGCGCCGCACTCGAACGCGCGGTCGAAGCCATCGTGCGAAGCTGGGTCGATGCGCTGGACGAGGCGCTGGCTGGCGCCTACGAGGCCGGCAAGCTGCGGAGCTTGCGGCGCGCTACCGCGATGCTTTTCCGATCGACTATCGCGAGGTCTACCCGCCAGAGACGGCGCTCGGCGACATCCGGGTCCTCGAAACGCTCACGCCCGATCGGCCGCTTGGCGTCGCCTTCTATCGCCAGGGCGGCGCCGCACCGGTCGCGCGCGGGGCTGAAAGTCTTCAGCCGCAGCCGGCCGATTTCATTGTCCGAGCGCGTCCCGGTTTTGGAAAACATGGGCTTTCGCGTGGTCGACGAGCGGACCTATCACATCCGGCCGGCGGACGCGGCCGAGGTCTGGTTCCACGACATGGAGCTGGAAAGCGCGTCCGGCCAGCCGATCGACCTCGCCGCGCTCGAGCAGCGGTTGGCGGCCTGCTTTCTCGTCGTCATGGGGCAAAAGGCCGAGAGCGACGGCTACAACGCGCTGGTGCTCGCGACCGGCCTTGGCTGGCGTGACGTCGCGTTGATCCGCGCTGTTTCGCGATTTCTGCGCCAGCTCGGCATTCCCTATTCGCAGGACTACATGTGGGCGACGCTGCGCAAGCATGCCGGCATCGCCGCACAGATCGTGGATTTGTTCCGCACGCGGTTCGATCCGCATCTCGGCGTGCCGCCGCACGAGCGCGCCGCGGGCGAGGCCAAGATCGCCGCCGCGATCGAGGCCGGCCTGCAGGCGGTGGCGAGCCTGGACGAGGACCGCATCCTGCGCCACTTCGTCAATGCGGTGCAGTCGGCGATCCGCACCAATTTCTTTCAGCTCGATCGCGACGGCCAGGCCAAAGACGTCATCGCGATCAAGTTCTCGAGCCGCAAGATCGACGCCATGCCGTTGCCGGCGCCGCTGTACGAGGTTTTCGTCTATTCGCCGCGCGTCGAAGCCGTGCATCTGCGCTTCGGCAAGGTGGCGCGCGGCGGCATTCGCTGGTCCGACCGACCGCAGGATTTTCGCACCGAGGTTTTGGGCCTGGTCAAGGCGCAGAACGTCAAGAACGCCGTCATCGTGCCGGTCGGGGCCAAGGGCGGCTTTGTGCCGAAACATCTTCCGGCCGGCGGTTCGCGTGAAGCCGTCCAGGCCGAGGGCATCGCCGCCTACAAACTCTTCATGGCGACGCTGCTCGATATCACCGACAATATCGGCACCGGCACGGCGGGCGTCGTGCCGCCGCGCGACGTCGTGCGCAAAGAGGGCGACGATCCCTATCTGGTGGTCGCCGCCGACAAGGGCACGGCGACGTTTTCGGATATCGCCAACGACATCGCGATTGCCCACGATTTCTGGCTCGGCGATGCCTTCGCCTCCGGCGGCTCGGCCGGCTACGACCACAAGAAGATCGGCATCACCGCGCGCGGCGCCTGGGAAGCGGTCAAGCGCCACTTCCGCGAGATGGATGTCGACATCGCCGTGACGCCCTTCACGGTGGTCGGCGTCGGCGACATGTCGGGCGATGTGTTCGGCAACGGCATGTTGCGCGAGCGGACGACCAGGCTCGTCGCCGCCTTCGATCATCGCGATATTTTCATCGATCCGGATCCCGATCCGGAGCGCACGTTTGCGGAGCGCAAGCGTCTGTTCGAATTGCCGCGCTCGAGCTGGCAGGATTTCGACAGATCGCGCATCTCCAAGGGCGGCGGGGTTTATCCGCGCAACGCCAAGGAGATCAAGCTGCCCGACGAGGCGCAAAGGCTGCTCGGTGTCGGCGACCGGCTGACGCCGGCCGAACTGATCCGCGCCATCCTCAAAGCGCGCGTCGATCTGCTGTTTTTTGGCGGCATCGGCACCTATGTGAGCGCCGCCGACGAACGCGACGATGCGGTCGGCGACCGGGCCAACGATGCCGTTCGCATTCCGGCCAGGGATTTGCGCTGCAAGGTGATCGGCGAAGGCGCCAATCTCGGCATGACCCAGCGCGGCCGCATCGCGGCCGCCTTGCAGGGCGTGCGGCTCAATACCGACGCCATCGACAATTCGGCCGGCGTCAACACCTCCGACATGGAGGTCAATATCAAGATCGCGCTCAGTATTCCGGTTCGCGACGGCCGCCTGACCATGGCGGGCCGCAACGCGCTTTTGGCCCAGGTGACCGATGAGGTGGCCGGCCTCGTGCTGCGCAACAATGTCCTGCAGACGCTGGCGCTCTCGCTCGCCGAGCGGCGCGGCATGGAGGATTTCGGCTTCGAGCAGCGCGTCGCGCAGACCCTGGAGGCGCGCGGCCTGCTCGATCGGGCCGTCGAAAACCTGCCCGACGACATGGCGCTCGCCGAGCGCCGCCGCCGCGTCCAGCCGTTCACCCGGCCCGAACTGTCGGTGCTGCTCGCCTATGCCAAGCTGACGCTCTACGAGGATCTGCTGGATTCCGCGGTGCCGGACGATCGCTATCTGGCGCGCGAGCTCGGACGCTATTTCCCGCGGCCGATCGCGGAACGCTTCCCGGATGCGCTGGAGCACCATCGGCTGCGCCGCGAGATCATCGCCACCCAGCTCGCCAATTCGATGATCAATCGTGGCGGGCCGTCGCTCATGGTGCGCATTGCCGACCAGACCGGCGCCGCGCCCGGCGCCATTGCGTCGGCTTTTGCGGCGGTGCGCGACAGCTACGGCATGACGACATTGAACACCGCCATCGACGGGCTCGACAACCGGATTGCCGGAAAGCTGCAGCTCGATCTTTACGCGACGGTGCAGGACCTGCTGCTCGATCGCATCGTCTGGTTCCTGCGCAATGTCGATTTGTCGAAGGGCCTTGCCGACATTGTCAGTCATTACCGCAACGGCATAGCCGAGGTCGCGGACGTGCTCGAAAGCGCGCTGTCCCAGGAAGGCCTGAGCGTCCTGGCGGCAGGCCGGGCAAAGCTCGTCGCCGCCGGCGTGCCCGAAGTACTTGCCGGCCGCATCGCCGATCTCGCCTCGCTCATCCACGCGCCCGACATCGTGCTGGTCGCCGACCGCACCGGCAAGCCGATCGGCGAAGTCGCAGCCACCTATTTTGCCGCCGGCGCGTTCTTCCGCCTCGACCGCATCGCCGCCGCCGCGACAAATATCCAGGTCACCGATTATTTCGACCGGTTGGCGCTCGATCGGGCGCGGGATTCGATCGGCAATGCCGAGCGGCGGCTGACGGCGGCCATGGTCGGCCAGGGCGCGGCCGGCGCCGCGGCCGTCGAGGCGTGGGTCGCGGCGCGGCGCAGCGAGGTGGAACGCATCCGCGGCGCGATCGACGAGATCGCCAATTCCGGTCTCACGCTGTCGAAACTCACGGTGGCCGCGAGCCTGCTCGGCGATCTGGTCAAGAATTAAGGGGCGGCAACGCGTTACCCACAGCCCAGCCCGCGGTCGCGGGTTCGCCATAAAAAAGAACCCCAAGCAGATACACGCTTGGGGTTCTTAGTCGTTGCCTCATACTTAGGCTTATTTGGCCGGAGCGGTGGGGTGTCGGGGGATGGGGGAACCGCCCAGGTCGGCCTAATGCTCCGAAAATAAGAAAGCGCGCTGCCGATGCAATGCAGATCACGCGTTAGTGTTGTCGGCTGCGGCAAAACGCGCGGCTTGCAATTGTTTTCGGGTCGGCAGTTGAAGCTGCGGTGCAGCGCAACAGTCCGGCGGGCCGGCCCGAGCCATGACGCGGTGCTCCAACGAGATGCGGCGGCGCGACTTGGCCGACGCATTGCCGCAATGCAAAATCTGCTGCATCGCATGCACAGCACCCGGGCGTCACGAACACGTTACAGTTTTACTGAATTGCCGACGCCAAAAAGAATTTCATTTTGCGGCTGGGCGACCGCAAGTCTTGCGCAACAGACCGCTCCTGGGCCACGATTGACGGTGCTCGTGCAGCGACACCACCGCCACGAAACTTGACGCGCCTTCGTCGCCAAACGCCCGTGATGATCATGGCCACTGCCAGGTTCCGCGAGATCACGGCATGAACGCGATCCACGCCGTACAGCCGCTCTATTCGATGTCCGGCTTTGCCGTCGGTCTGCTGGTCGGATTGACCGGCGTCGGCGGCGGTTCCTTGATGACGCCGATCCTGATCCTGCTGTTCGGCATCCATCCGGCAACCGCCGTCGGCACCGACCTGATGTATGCCGCGGTGACCAAGACCGCGGGCAGCCTGGTGCACGGCTACAACCGGACCGTCGACTGGCGCATCGTCGGCCGCCTGGCGACCGGCAGCGTTCCGGCGACCGTCCTCACCATCGCCGTGCTCGGCCATGCCGACCTCAACGGGCCGCTCGCCCGCGAATTGATCACCGTCATGTTGACGCTCGCCCTGTTGGTCACCGCCTTGGCGCTGGTGTTCCGTAATGCCATCGTCGCGCGGTATGCATTGCGGGTCGGCGCGATGGCACCGCAACGGATCGCGGCGCTGACCGTCGGCGTCGGCGCGGTTCTCGGCGTGCTGGTTTCGATCTCGTCGGTCGGCGCCGGCGCCATTGGCGTCACCGCGCTCATCCTGCTCTATCCGCAGCTGCCGACGGCGCGGATCGTCGGTTCCGACATCGCCCACGCGGTGCCGCTCACGCTCGTCGCCGGTATCGGCCACTGGTTCTTGGGATCGATCAATCTCGACATCATGGCGTCGCTGCTGCTGGGCTCGGTGCCGGGAATCGTGATCGGCAGCTATATGGCGGCGCGTGTTCCGGAACGGGCGCTCCGCCTGGTGCTGGCCGTGACGTTGATCGCAGTGGCGACCAAGCTGTCGCTCGACGTGTATTCAGGGCCGGCAACCGTGGTGACGGCGACGACAAACCGCGCGCATTGATGCGGCAGCTGCGACCGGACCGCCTAATCGAACGCCTGCCCGGCCTCGGGCAGGCCGTAGCGGTGCAGATCGGCGCCGTGCACGTCGAGCCACACTTTGGCGCGCTCGTGATCCGGGCACAGCCGTTGCACCACCCGCCAGAACCGCGCCGAATGGTTCATCTCGACGAGATGCGCCACTTCGTGGGCGGCGAGGTATTCGAGCACGTGGCCGGGCGCGAGAATGAGCCGCCACGAAAACGACAGCACGCCCGTCGTCGAGCATGAGCCCCAGCGGCTCGACTGATCGCGCACCGCAACCCGCCTGATCGGCACGCCGAGCAGGGCCGCAAATTTGACGCTGGCGATTTCGAGGTCACGCTTGGCTTCGCGGCGCAGGAAGTCGCCGATGCGCCGATCGATATGTGGGGCGTTGCCGGTCACGCAAAGCTGCGGCTCGCCGGCCGCGTCGGTCTCGGTCCACACCGTGCCGCGGACCCCGGGCCGGTGGGCGATGCGGTGCGCGACGCCACGCAGCGGCACCACCACGCCGCGGGCGAACGGCGCCGCTCGCGGCAGCCGCCCCAGCCGCGCCGCGATCCAGCCGCCGTGCTTTTGCGCGAAGTCGCGGGCCTCCTTCAGCGTGCCGCGCGGCGGGATGGTGAGAATGACTTCGCGGGTCGCCGCCTGGATGCGCAGCGTATAGCGCCGCGCCTGCCGGTGCCGCCGCACCCGCACCAGGTAGATCGAACGGTCGAACACGATCTCGATCGCCTGAGGTTCGCTCGGGCGACGATAGAGCAGCGCACGCAGCGGCATGGCGGATAACCTTGGACCCCAAACCCGACGCCGGAATACTGCCACATCCGACGCGTCGCGTAGCCCCTTTGATGGCGATGTCGCAGACATACGATAGCTGGCGATCCTCTTCGCACTTATACACCATATCATGTTGACCGGTCGATGAATTTCGATTCATTACTTGGGCGCGTCACCGCGCGGAAAATCGACCGCGCGTGATTCCGCAATTCGCAGGCGTTTTCAAATGGTTAGTCGACGGCGCGGCCGATCTGTCGATTTCATCGAGAAATCGCGCTCCCTGCGGAACGAGCCGAGGACCGTAAGCCCCGAACGGAACTTTACGCCCGCTGCAGGGCGGCGCCGTTGCGCGCATGGCGCCGGTCGTGGCCGTTACGCGAGGCACGGGTCGAATGGTCGATCGACAGCACGAAGTCGGCGATGCGCGGGGCGATTTCGGAGCGGAAACGCGAGCCGTTGAACACGCCGTAATGGCCGACCCCCGGCTGCAGCCAGTGCGCCTGGCGATCGGGCGGAATGTTGACGCACAGCCGATGCGCCGCCTCGGTCTGGCCGACACCGGAAATATCGTCGTGCTCGCCTTCGATCGTGAGCAGCGCGACGCGTTTGATCTTGGCGAGGTCCACCGGCCGGCCGCGATGGGTCATCTCGCCCTTCGGCAAGGCGTGACGCACAAAAACGGTGTCGACGGTTTGCAGATAATATTCGGCGGCGAGGTCCATGACCGCCAGATACTCGTCATAGAATTCCTTGTGCTTGCCGGCCGAGTCGCCGTCGCCGCGCACCAGATTGAGGAACAACTGCTTGTGGGCCTCGATGTGGCGATCGAGGTTCATGGTCACAAAGCCGTTGAGCTGCAGGAAGCCGGGATAGACGTCGCGCATGAAGCCGGGATTGGGGAACGGCACCTTGGTGATGACGTGGCTGCGGAACCAGTCGGTGCCGCGCCTCTCGGCAAGAATATTCACGGCCGTCGGATTGCTGCGGGTATCGATGGGGCCGCCCATCAGGGTCATGGAGACCGGCATATACGGATCATCATCCCCATCCATCAGCGCGGCTGCCGCGATCACCGGGACCGCGGGCTGGCACACCGCGACGACGTGGGTGTCGCCGCCAAGGACGTGCAGAATCGAGATCACGTAGTCGATGTAATCGTCGAGATCGAAACGTCCCTCCGACAGCGGCACCATGCGCGCGTCGTTCCAATCGGTGATGTAAACGTCGTGGTTGGGCAGAAATGCCTCGACCGTGCCGCGCAACAGCGAGGCGAAATGCCCCGACATCGGCGCGACGATGAGGAGCCGCGGCTGCGGCCGTTGCGGTCGGCGCTCGAACACCCGCTCGAAATGGAGCAGCCGGCAGAACGGCCGCTCCCACACGGTCGAGACATGCACCGGCACGCGCTCGCCGCCGACCAGCGTCGAGGTGATCCGCCATTCCGGCCGGCCGTAGCGGCGCGTCGACCGCTCGAACAATTCGCACCCGGCAGCGACCGACTTGCCGAATGTGGTAAAGGACAGCGGATTGACCGGGTTCTTGAAGAACAATCGGGTGGCGTCGGCCCAGGCCCGCGACGGATTGAGCGCCGCCTGGCTCATCTCATAGAACCAGTACAGCGGCGCCGACAGCATGATGCCGTTGCCGCCCGGCACGGCAGGCGCGCCGCCGAACTCACCGATGGCCATGGATGATCCTTGCCCGGCTTGCTGCAGTGCAGCATCGCGATCGTGATATGTCATATTGGCATCATTAAAGCAAATTTCTTTCGGTCTTCCTTCACTTAAGCAGGGCCTCACGGTTCGGCTCCAAAGCGCGACGCTTTCCAGCCATTCGCGGTGCACATGGCGCCCATCCGATCGCGTCCCCGCGCCGGCGGCGAAGTCTCGAAAACTACTCGCCGGCCTGAATGAGCGAGCCGTGGCGGCGCGCGCTTTGCAAGAGCTTGAGGAAGGCGAACAGGCCGGCGGCGAAAAACACGACGTTGAGCGCCAGCGCCTCGGCCATGAGGTCGGCGCGGAACGCCTTGTCGATAAGAAGCGCGCGCATGCCCTCGAATACATAGGTCGGCGGTAATGCCCACGCCACCGGTTGCAGCCACACCGGCAGGGTGGTCACCGGGTAGTACACGCAGGTCAGCGGCATGAACAGGAACATGATCGACCAGGCGAGGCTTTCCGCCCCCAGCCCGTTGCGCAGCACCAGCCCGGACACGAAAATTCCGACCGCCCAGCTGGTCAGCATCAGGTTGATGAAGAACGCCGCCAGCGCCAGCCCGAACCCGTAGAGATTGAAGCCGAAGAACGCGATCGCCAAGACCGTCACCGGCACAAGCCCGATCGACAGCCGCACGATGCTCATGACCATCAGCGCGCTGATGAACTCGAGCGGACGCAACGGGCTCATCATCAGATTGCCGATGTTGCGCGCCCACATCTCTTCCATGAACGAGATCGAGAAGCCGAGCTGGCCGCGGAACAGGATGTCCCACAGCAGCACGGCGCCGATGAAGGTGCCGCCGGCGCGGGCGAAGAAGCCGGCATTCTGCATGATGTAATATTGCAGGAATCCCCAGGTGATCATCTGTACCGTCGGCCAATAGACCAGGTCGACAAGCCGCGGCCACGACGAGCGCAGCAGATACCAGTAGCGCAGCATCATGGCGCCGGCGCGTCGCGGCGAGAAATCCCATGCCTCGCCTCCCCCGGCAGCGGGCGAGGGTGGGGAAACAGTCTCGGTGCCGGCCGTCATTGCGCGGCCTCGTGTTCGCGCTCGATGCCGCGGCCGCGTGCGACATCGAGGAACACCTCCTCGAGCGTGCGCCGTCCATAGCGGGCCAAAAGCTTGGCCGGCGTGTCGTCGTCCTCGATGCGGCCGCGCTTCATGATGATGACGCGATCGCATAACCGCTCGACCTCGGCCATGTTGTGCGAGGCGATCAGCATCGTGGCATTGTGCTCGCGGCGATAGCGTTCGAGCCGGCCGCGCACCCAGTCGGCGGTGTCGGGATCGAGCGAGGCCGTCGGTTCGTCGAGCAGCAGCAATTCGGGGGCGTTGATCAGGCCTTTCGCCAGCGCCACGCGCGTTTTCTGCCCGTCCGATAGCCGGCCGGTCTGGCGGTCGAGCAGATCGCGTAGATCGAGCTGGTCGGCGAGCTGCGCGATGCGCTGCGCCAGATCGGGCACGCCGTAGAGCATGCCGAACACCGTGAGGTTCTGGCGGATCGTCAGCCGCATCGGCATCGCCACATAGGGGCTCTCGAAATTCATCCGGTGCAGCACGCGATAGCGCTGCCGCGGCATCTCGGCGCCGAGCACCGTGACGCGGCCGGACGTCGGCGTGGTCAGCCCCATGATGGCGGCGATGGTCGTGGTCTTGCCGGCGCCGTTGCCGCCAAGCAGCCCGGTGACCGAGCCGGGAGCGAGCGCGAACGAGATGCCGTCCACCGCCGGGATGGTCTTGTAGATTTTGACAAGGCGCTGGACGGCGACGGGCGGTGCGGCGGGCATCCGCGCACATGTGGCGCACCGAGCCGGACGAGGCAAGGGGAGGGGATATGGCAGAGCGTCGGAGAAGATGGCAGAACACGGCGGCGGGGGAGGGTTCCGTGACATGACCACCATCACGCTGCAGCAGGCGGAGCGTATCATCGACGCCATTATCGAGCGCGGCGCGGCGCTCGATTGCCGGCCGCTTGCCGTCATCGTGGTCGAGCCGGGCTGCAAGGTGAAGGCCTTCAAGAAGGAGGACGGCGCGTCCATGATCCGCTTCGAGATGGCCTACGGCAAAGCCTATGCGGCGCTGTCGCTCGGCCGCAGTTCCAGGCTGGTCCGCGAGCGGGCGCAGGAGAAGCCGATCTTCATGCGCTATCTGGTCGCCGCCAGCGGCGATCAGATTTTTCCCGAAGGCGGCGGCATGCTGATCCGCGACGACGGCGGCGAGGTGATCGGCGCGGTCGGTGTCACCGGCGACACCGAAGACTGCGACGAGGAACTGGCGGTCCACGGCATTCGCGCCGCCGGGCTCAAGACCGACGCCGATTGCGCCGGCATGGGCCGCCAAATCGGTTTGCCGAAAAAAGTCGGTTCGCCGAAAACCAGCGGTTTGCCAAAAACATCCGGTTTGCCGAAAACAAGCTCGTAACGAGGGACCATGAAAATCGGACTTTTCGACCATATCGAAGCCGGAGAACGCCCGCTCGCCACGCTGTTCGACGAACGCTTGCGGTTCGCCGAAGCGGCCGATGCGGCGGGCTTCTACTGCCTGCATCTCGCCGAGCACCACGCCACCCCGCTCAACATGGTGCCGGTGCCGGGCGTGTTCATGGGTGCGTTGGCCCGCGCCACCAGGCGCATGCGTCTCGGGCCGCTGGTCTATCTGTTGCCGCTCTATTCGCCGCTGCGCATGATCGAAGAAATCTGCATGCTCGATCACTTAAGCTACGGCCGGCTCGACGTCGGCGTCGGCCGCGGCGTGTCGCCCTACGAGCTGAAATACCACAAGGTCGAGCACGAGGATTCGCGCGATATTTTCATCGACGCCTTCAAGTGCATCAGCGCCGGCCTCACGACCGACTCGCTCACCTATAAGGGCGCGTACTACGAGTGCGAGAACGTGCCGATCGCGCTGCGCCCGCTGCAGCAGCCGCATCCGCCGTTCTGGTACGCGTCGTCGAACGAGATCGGCTCGACCTGGGGCGGCGAGCACGGCCTGCATTTCGTCACCTTGGGGCCGATGGCGACCGCCAAGGCCAACATCGCCGCGTACCAAGCCGCGTTATCGAAACGCGGCGCCCCGGCGCAGCCCAAGGCGGAGTTTCCCGGCGGCGCCGTGATCGGCGTGCAGCGGCACATTTTCGTCGCCGACACCGACGCCGAAGCCCATGCGTTCGCCAGGCCGGCGATGGAGGTCCATCTGAAGAATTTGAATTGGCTGCGCGCCAAGCACGGCGCGACCGGCCTGACCTCGCGGCTCAACGTGCCGCGCGGCGCCACCTACGAGGCGTGCGTCGACGACGGCACCGTCATTTCCGGCTCACCGCAAACCGTGCGCGCCGCGATCGAGCGGCAGGTCAAAGAGCTCGGCGTCAATTACCTGCTGACCTACCTGTTCCTCGGCACCATGTCGCTGTCCGACGCGCTGCGCTCGCTGCACCTGTTCAGCAGTGAAGTCATGCCGCATCTGGCGAAGCTTTAGCGTTATCCGTCACCCTGAGGTGCTCGGCGCGCAGCGCCGAGCCTCGAAGGGCGACGGCCCGGGCCGCTCATCCTTTGAGGCTCGCGGAGCCTGTCATCGGGCCGGCCACTTCGGGCCGGACCCGTTGGCTCGCACCTTCAGGATGACGGATCACTTTACTTCGCCGCGTCGTCCGCCGCCGCCTTGTGATCGGCGCGCAGCGCGTCGGGGTGCGGCATGGCGATGACGTTGTAGCCGGAATCGACGAAGTGGATTTCGCCGGTGACGCCGCTGGAGAGATCCGACAACAGATAGAGCGCCGCGCCGCCCAGGTCGTCGAGCGTGACGCCGCGATGCAGCGGCGAATGGCGCTGCTGGAACGCGAACATCGCGCGCGCGTCGCCGATGCCGGCGCCGGCCAGGGTACGGATCGGCCCCGACGAGATCGCGTTGACGCGGATGGCGCGGCCGCCGAAGTCGACCGCGAGATAGCGCACCGAGGCTTCCAGCGCCGCCTTGGCGACGCCCATGGCATTATAGTTCGGCATCGCCCGCAAGCCGCCGTTATAGGTCAGCGTCAGCATGGCGCCGCCGCTCGGCATCATGGCGGCGGCGCGTTGCGCGGCTTCGGTGAACGAGAAGCACGAGATCAGCATGGTGCGCAGAAAATTCTCGCGCGTGGTGTCGGCATAGCGGCCGGTCAGCTGCGCCTTGTCGGAGAAGGCGATGGCGTGGACCAGAAAATCGAGCCCGCCCCAGGCGCGGCCGAGCTCGGCGAATACGGCATCGAGGGATTTGAGGTCCTCGACGTCGCAGGGCAGCACCAGCTCGGCATCGACCGAGGCCGCCAGCGGCTTGACGCGTTTGCCGAGCGCCTCGCCCTGATAGGTGAAGGCGAGCCTGGCGCCGTGGGCGGCGAGCGTGCGCGCCATGCCCCACGCGATCGAGTGGTCGTTGGCCACTCCCATGACCAGGCCGCGCTTGCCGTCCATCAGTGCCGACATCGCTTTAGGCATCCAGCGCTTTGAGGACGATGCAGGCGTTGGTGCCGCCGAACCCGAACGAGTTGGACAGCACGCAGCCGAGCGTCACGCCGTCGCGCCGTTCGCGCACGATCGGCATGTCGGCAAAGGCCGGATCGAGCGTCGCGATATTGGCGCTCTCGCAGATGAAGCCGGAGTTCATCATCAGCAGCGAGTAGATCGCCTCCTGCACGCCGGCCGCGCCGAGCGAATGGCCGGTGAGCGATTTGGTCGCCGCAATCGGCGGGCATTTGGCGCCGAACACCTCGCGGATCGCCTCGATCTCCTTGAGGTCGCCGATCGGCGTCGAGGTGGCGTGCGGGTTGATGTAATCGACCGGCGGCTTGACGTTCGCGAGCGCCATGCGCATGCAGCGCGCGGCGCCTTCGCCCGACGGCTGCACCATGTCGGCGCCGTCGGAAGTGGCGCCATAGCCGGCGACTTCGGCATAGATCTTGGCGCCGCGCGCCTTGGCGTGATCCAATTCTTCAAGCACCAGCACGCCGGCGCCGCCGGCAATGACAAAGCCGTCGCGCTCGGCATCGTAGGCGCGCGAGGCCTTCTCGGGCGTCTGATTGAAATTCGACGACATGGCGCCCATGGCGTCGAACAGCACCGACAGGGTCCAGTCGAGCTCCTCGCAGCCGCCGGCGAAGATGATGTCCTGCTTGCCGACCTGAATGGTCTCGTAGGCGTTGCCGATGCAATGGTTCGAGGTCGCGCAGGCCGACGAGATCGAATAGTTCACGCCCTTGATCTTGAACCAGGTCGACAGCGTTGCTGAAGCGGTCGACGACATGGCCTTCGGCACGGCGAACGGTCCGACGCGCTTGGGACCTTTCGAGCGGGCGATATCGGCGCTCTCGACGATGGTGCGTGTCGACGGCCCGCCGGAGCCCATGATGAGCCCGGTGCGCTCGTTGGACACCTCGGTGTCGGCGAGGCCGGAATCGCGGATCGCCTGCTCCATGGCGACGTGGTTCCAGGCGGCGCCGCCGCCGAGGAAACGCATGGCGCGGCGGTCGACGGCTTCGCTGGGGTCGAGCGTCGGCGCGCCATGAACCTGGCAGCGGAAGCCGAGCTCGGCATATTTGTCGGCGCGCACGATGCCCGATTTGGCTTCGCGCAGCGCCGCCAGCACTTCCTGCGTGTTGTTGCCGATGGACGAGACGATGCCCATCCCGGTGACGACCACCCGCCTCATCTTTGCCTCGTCGATCTCAAAGATTTTTAGTCGAGCACGATCTTAGCCGAATCCGGCGCCGGGATCAGGCCCCGCCGCAGCGGGTGTCGCAAAGGCGGGAAACCGATTGTCACCTTTGGGATCATGCCCCGCGCGCGCCCGCGATCCTACGCTCCGGTCGGCTGCGGTTCGCCGTTGCGGAACAGGCCGACCTTGAGGTCGAACGCGCGGTAGATCACCGAACCGTCGGCCGAAAGCCAGCCGTCGGCAATGCCGAGCACGAGCTTCGAGCGCATCACGCGTTTGATGTCGATGCCGTAGACGATGTTCTTCATGGTCGGCAGCACCTGGCCCGAGAACTTGAGCTCGCCCATGCCCAGCGCGCGACCCTTGCCGGGCGAACCGAGCCAGCCGAGGAAGAAGCCGAGCAATTGCCACAGCGCATCGATCCCGAGGCAGCCCGGCATGACCGGATCGCCCTTGAAGTGGCAGGGGAAGAACCACAGGTCCGGCTTGAGCTCCAGCACGGCGCGGACCAGCCCCTTGCCGTATTCGCCGCCGACCTCCGCGATGTCGGAGATGCGGTCGAACATCAGCATGGGCGGCAGCGGCAGCTGCGGTCCCTCGACGAACAGCTCGCCGCGACCGCAGGCGAGCAGGTCCTCATAGTCGAAGTTCGATCGTCGATCCTGCATCCCGTCCATCTCCGCCCCGGTCCCGCCGGGGTCGCCAAATCCCTAACATATGGGGGCAATGCGGCAAAGTCGCCGCCGCGACGCGCCGCTTTCGCCGAGGCAGTTGCGGCAGGCGCAGCGTGGCGTATAATGATTTCACTTGCAACGATCTTGCTCGCTCCGAGCGGGCAGTGGGTACAACGCCAATGACACCGTCGCGTCCAATTGCGCGCCAAGCCGCGCTTCCAACCGCCTCCGGGCCGACCGCGCCCGCCGCGCCCATGCCGCATCCGGCCGCCGCCGCGGCCCGCGCCGATCTGACCGGCTGCCCCTGGCATGATGTCAAAGCGAAGCTCCGCGACGTCGGCTTGCGCCCGACGCGGCAGCGCATGGCGCTCGGCTGGATCCTGTTCGCCAAGGGCGACCGCCATGTGACGGCGGAAATGCTCTACGAGGAAGCCACGCTCGCCAAGGTGCCGGTGTCGCTCGCCACCGTCTACAACACCTTGCACCAGTTCACCGAGGTCGGCCTGTTGCGCCAGGTCGCGGTCGACGGCTCGAAAGCCTATTTCGACACCAACAATACCGAACACCATCATTTCTTCATCGAGGATCGCGACGACCTCATGGACATTCCGGCGACCGACGTGCTGGTCGGCAAGACGCCGGTGCCGCCGGAGGGCTACGAGATCGCCAGGATCGACGTGGTGGTCCGGCTGCGGCCGGAAGTAGGCGTCGGCTGCCGGTCGAAGACGGTCAATCGACCTTTTCGTTCGGATAAACGCCCCACAGCTCGTTCTGCGGCAGCCAGCCGTCGAAGCCGTCGCCGGAAATTTGGCACCAGCTGCCGGTGCAGCGTTTGATGGTGCTGAGAACGCCGACCTGCAGGCGCGCGGTCACGTCGCTCTGGGCGTCGGGTTTGGCGTAGAGCGGGGCCAGATCGGTCTTGGTCTTCAACTGCACGACCGCGGTGCGCTTGCCCGATAACAGCGAGTGATAGACCCAGCCTTCGGTGCCGTCGGAATCGCGGATGCGCCGCCAGTCCTCGAACTCGGCGGTGATCTCGACCGGCCAGCCGACCCGCGTATAGATCCAGCTGACGTCGTGATCCTTGTCGGGTCCGCCGCGCATATTGACGCGATCGGCCTTGATGCTGACGAAGCGCGGCACCGGCAGGCTGCTGGTGGTGTCGCCGCCGGCCCGCGCCATGCCGCTGGCGAGCAGCAACGCCCATTGGGCCGCCAGGAAGACCGCCATCGCGGCCCGGCCCCTGCCGAAGATCAACGTCCCACGTCGCCCATTCATCGCGACATGCCCCGATGCTGTTTCAATACCTGGTCACGCCCGGTGGAACACCGGTGCGCTTTGTCGTAGGCGCGGCCGTCTGGTAGAGAGATTGCGATGGACCACCTCCCGTGCGCAGTCTCGGCGAGGGCGGTTAACGAGGCCTGAACGGGCTGTTGCGGTCGCGGCGACCGGTTAATGTGGATCCCGGTTGTCGCAGCGCGATCGAGAGGCAGCACAATGGCGTCCGGCAAGAAGCCGCTGATTGTGGTGACGCGGAGGCTGCCGGACAGCGTCGAAATGCGCATGCGCGAATTGTTCGACGCCCGGCTCAATGCCGACGACAAGCCGATGACCCCGGCCGAGCTGGTCGCGGCCGCCAAGGTCGCCGACGTCATCGTGCCGACGGTGACCGATCACATCGACCGCGCCGTGCTCAGCCAATCGGGCGAGCGCCTGAAGCTGATCGCCAATTTCGGCAACGGCGTCGACAATATCGACGTCGCGACCGCCGTGCAGCGCGGCATCACCGTGACCAATACGCCCGGCGTCCTGACCGAGGACACCGCCGACATGACCATGGCGCTCATTCTCGCGGTGCCGCGGCGGCTGGTCGAGGGCGCGCAGGTCCTGACCGGCAACCAGGAATGGAGCGGCTGGAGCCCGACCTGGATGCTCGGCCATCGCATCTGGGGCAAGCGTCTCGGCATCGTCGGCATGGGCCGCATCGGCCAGGCCGTGGCGCGCCGGGCGCACGCCTTCGGCTTGAAGATCCACTACCACGATCGCCGCCGCATGGCGGTCGCCGCCGAGGCGGAACTGCACGCCACCTATTGGGAAAGCCTCGACCAGATGCTGGCCCGCATGGACATCATCTCGATCAACTGTCCGCATACTCCGGCGACCTATCACCTGCTCTCGGCGCGGCGGCTGAAGCTCATCCGGCACGACGCCTATATCGTCAACACCGCCCGCGGCGAAGTCATCGACGAGAACGCGCTGGCGCGGCTCATCGAGGCGGAAGCGATCGCCGGGGCGGGCCTCGACGTCTTCGAGCACGAGCCGGCGGTGAGCCCCAAGCTGGTCAAGCTCGCGCGCGCCGGCAAGGTCGTGCTGTTGCCGCATCTCGCCTCGGCCACGCTCGAGGGTCGCATCGACATGGGCGACAAGGTCATCGTCAACATCAAGACCTTCATGGACGGCCACCGCCCGCCGGATCGTGTGCTGCCGTCGATGCTGTAGGCGCCGCAAGTGCCCTCCAGGACATGCTGAACCCGCACCGACGTTCGCGCCTTGGCGCCATCGGCGTTGCGCTGATCGGCGCGCTGGCGCTGGCGCTACCGCTCGCCGCGCACGGCGAAGACCAAAATGTCGCAAGTGCCCAGCCCCAAGGCGTTGTCGCGGCGAACGGCATGGTGGTGACGCAGGAGGCGCTGGCGACCCGGATCGGCGTCGATATCCTGCAAGAGGGCGGCAATGCGGTGGATGCCGCGGTGGCGGTCGGTTTTGCGCTGGCCGTGACCTATCCGCGCGCCGGCAATATCGGCGGCGGCGGCTTCATGCTGATCCACCGCGCCAACGGCGACGACACCGCGATCGACTATCGCGAGACCGCGCCCGCGGCCATCACCGACCAGAGTTTTCTCGACGCGCAGGGCAACGCCGATCCGCAGAAATCGCGGGACTCCGCGCTCGCCATCGGCGTGCCCGGCACGGTGGCGGGGCTCGCGCTCGCCGAACGGCAGTACGGCTCCGGCCGTTTCACGCTTGCCGACCTGATCGCGCCGGCGATTGCCCTGGCGCGCGACGGCATCGTCTTCACCGACGACCGGGCGGAGTCGCTGCCGAACGAACACGCGCGGCTAGCCCGTTGGCCGTCGACCGCAAGGATTTTCCTCAAAGCCGACGGCAGCGCGCTTTCCCCCGGCGATCGGCTGGTGCAGAGCGACCTTGCCGATACGCTGCAGGCGATCGCGCACGACGGCCCGCAGGCGTTCTACCAGGGCCCGGTCGCCGACAAGATCGCCGCCGCCGTACAGGCCGGGGGCGGCGTCATGACGGTCGATGACCTCAAGGACTATCGCGCCGCCGAGCGCGTGCCGGTGCGCGGCAGCTATCGCGGCTATGACATCGTATCGATGCCGCCGCCGTCATCGGGCGGCGTCGAGCTGATCGAGATGCTCAACATCCTGGAAGGCTACGACCTCGCCCACGACGACGCGGCGCAGGCGGACTTTCTGATGATCGAAGCGATGAAGCGCGCCTATGCGGATCGCGCGCTGTTCCTCGGCGATCCCGACAGGGTGGCGGTGCCGGTCGCGCGCCTGACCGCGAAGAGCTATGCGGCGACCTGGCGCGCCACCATCGATCCGGCCCGCGCGACGCCGGCCAGCGAAATCCGTCCCGGCGGCAGCGTACAGCCCGAAGGCCGCAATACCACGCACTTCTCCATCGTCGACAAGTTCGGCAATGCGGTGGCGAACACCTACACGCTCAATTTCAGCTACGGCGTCGGCCTGGTCGCGGCCGGCACCGGCCTGCTGCTCAACAACGAGCTGGACGATTTTTCGGTCAAGCCCGAGGTGCCGAACGCCTATGGGCTCATCGGCTACCAGGCCAATGCGCCCGGCCCCGGCCGGCGGCCGGTGTCGTCGATGACGCCGACCATCGTGCTCAAGGACGGCAAGCCGTTTCTCGTCACCGGATCGCCTGGCGGCAGCCGCATCATCACCGCGGTGCTGCAGGTCGTGGTCGCTGTGATCGATCGCGGCCTCGACATCGCCAGCGCGGTGGCGGCGCCGCGCCTGCACAATCAGTGGATGCCCGACCAGGTGTTCGCCGAGCCGGCCGTCCCACCCGACATCGTGGCGGCGTTGCAAGCCCGCGGCGACAAGGTCGTGCCGACGCGGCCGTTCACCTCGGCGAATTCGATTGCGATCACGCCGCAAGGCTTGGTCGGCGCCGCCGACCCGCGCACCCGCGGCGCGCTGGCGGCGGGATATTGAAAGCGCTTGACCGCGGCGCGCGGCGCTTAGAGCATGATCCGGAAAAGTGGAAACCGGTTTTCCGAAAAGACCATGCTCAATCAAAATGCTAGAGCGCCAATCGATTCAATCTGAAACGATTGCGCTTAGCCCGGCACGCTGGCCAATGCCGCGGCGCCCGCTTGCGCCACCGCTTCGTCGTCCGCCGCGACACCGGACACGCCGATGCCGCCGACGCATTGGCCGCGGTACAGCAGCGGAACGCCGCCGCCCATGGGCAGGCCGTTGGGAAACATCAGCCAGCCGGGTTGAGTCTTGACGCGCTCCTCAAGCGCCGAACTCGGGCGCTCGCGGAATGCGGCGGTGCGGGCCTTCAAGGTCGCGACGTCGACGCTATTGGGCGACTGCAGATCCGGCCGCTCGAGATAGATGAGATGGCCGCCGGTATCGACAATCGCGATCGTGGCTTCGAGGCCCTTGTCGCGTGCTGCGGCGCGCGCCGCCGCGGCGAGCAGCTGGGCATCCGGCAAAGTCAGCTGGGGTTTGCTGCGCATTTCATTGGTCCATGACCGGTTGCGCCAAAGGCCATGCCAGGCGCAGCTGTCATGGTGGAACCAGGCCGCCTTGCCTGGCGATCTTGGCCCATTTGTCGATGTCGCCGCGCAGATAGCTGCCGAGCTTTTCCGGCGAGCCGCCGACCAGGCGAAAGCCGAGCTTGGTGGCGCGCTCCTTCATGTCCGGATCGGCCAGCACGCGATTGGTGTCGGCATTGATCTTGGCAACGATGCCTTGCGGCGTGCCGGCGGGCGCGAACAGCGCATACCAGCTGGTATCGTTGCCGTAGGGCACGCCGAGCTCGTCGAAGGTCGGCACGTCGGGAAGCTGGGTGGCGCGGGTCGGACCCGACACCGCCAGCGCGCGCAACTTGCCGGCCTGGATATGGCCGATCGTGCCGCCGAGCGTCGAAATCCAGATCGCGATGCGGCCGGCGCTGACATCGGCGACCGCCTGGCCGAATGAATTGTACGGCACGTGCTGCAGCGTGATGCCGGTGACCTCGCTGAACAGCGTGGTGGCGAGGTGGCCGCTCGAGCCGACACCGAGCGACGCATAGGTGAGCTCGCCCGGATGGGCCTTGGCGGCATCGACGATGTCCTTGACCGAATGGAACGGCGAATCCGGCGGCACCGTCAGCACATCCTGGCCGGTCGCCACCAGCACGATCGGGTCGAAGCTTTTGACCGGATCGGCGCCCCGCATCGGCGCAATCGTCACATTGGCCGCGGTGAATTGTCCGCCGAACGCCATCGTGTAGCCGTCCGGGGCGGCCTGCGCCGCCGCCGCGAAGCCGACATTGCCGCCGGCGCCGGGACGATTGTCGACGAAAACCGATTGGCTCCAGGTGTTGGCGAGCTTGTCGGCGAGGATGCGGCCGAGCGTGTCGATGCTGCCGCCGGGCGGGAACGGAATGATCAGGCGCACGGCGTGATCCGGATAGCTCTGCGCGCCGGCCGGGCTTCCGCTCCATGCCGCCAACGCCACCGCCACCCCGGACGCGAGCATCGTCAAGCGCACACCGGCCTCCCTCGACATCTTTGCCGCCGCATCGTTCACTTAAGCTTGCGGCGCGGCGTGTTTCACCGTCGATGCTAACATCACAATGAGCACGGCGCACAGGGCGACCGGCGCGAAGCCGGCCAGCGGGCTTTTGGTTGCGTCCCACAGCCAGCCGCCGAGTACCGACAGCGCCATGGCGCAGGCGTAGCTGATGGTGAACATCCCGGCCGAGGTGCGGTGCACGTCGTCGGGCGCGCTCAGCACCGACGGCAGCGCAAACGCCAAAGTCAGCGTCACCGCATTGGCGAAGCCGAGCATGCCGGCCCAGAACACGATCCAACCGCCGCCCATGGTCAGCATGCCGATCAGGCTCAACAGCGACAGCGCGCCGCTCGCCGCATAGGCCCACGGCCGCGTCACCAGCCGCCCGGCCAGTCCCAGCATCAGGAACGCCGCCGGCAGCTGGCCGACATTGAGCGCGGTGAGCGCGCCGCCGATCAGATCGGGACGCCCGGCGGCGACCATGTAATCGGGCAGGAACGCATTGGCCACGAAGTAGATGGCGTTGACGCTGCCGAGGATGAGGCCGAGCTGCCAGATCAAAGGCCGCCGCCAATCGGGCCACCACAGGCGGCTGGCAAGCGGCGCCGTCTTGCGGGCCGGACCGAGCCGCCGGGCGAAGACGGCGACAACGAGCGTCGTCAGCAGTACCGGCAGCGCCCAAACCAGAAAGCTCAATCGCCAGCTGCCCTGGACCAGCGGCAGCACCAGCGGGATGGTCAGCGCCGCGGCGAAGATTTCGCCCATCAGCAGTCCGGTCGTGTAGACCGCGGTGGCGAAGCCGATGCGCTCGGGAAACCAGGTGCGCACGAGCGGCGGCAGCGCCGGCTGCATGATCGCGATGCCGGCCGCCATCACGATGGTCGATGCATAGAGGACGGCCGCGTCGGGCACCGCGCCGCGCGCCGCCGCGCCGACGGCGGTGAGCAGCAAGCCCGTGACCAGCGCCGGAATGAGACCGAACCGTGCGATCAACAGCGCGCCCGGCACCGCCGCAATGGCAAACAACAGCGGCGGCAGGCTCGACAGCCAGCCGACGCCGGTCTCCGACAGCCCCAGGTCGGCATGCAACAGCGGAATGACCGGCGGGACCGCCAGCACCGTGAGCCGCAGGCACATGCCGGCGAGCCACAGGATAATGAGCGAGGCGAGGCGGGGAGTGATGATGGCTCTCTGTTCTTGCTTCTTGGCGCCTGCCTACAGTGGCAAGCGCGCGACGCAACCTCTTATATGGTCCAGGCGGTCATTTGGAGAACGGGGTCAATGGCGTTTGGCTATCGAAACAGCCTAGAGCGACAGCAGAACGGCTCGTGGCTTGTGCGTTTTTCCGGGATTCCGGAGGTGCTCACGGAAGGCGAGACTGAGAATGAGGCGCGTGCCCCGCAGCCGTGCTGTGCGCTGCGCTACTTGCCGATTTTTGCTGCGGCCCGCCTCACGGCCGCCTCGCTAACCTTGCCGGTTCTTTCCCTCATCGTGCCTAGCGTCGTATTCCCTCGAAACTGAGGAATTGGTGTCGAAAGATTCTTGTTGAGCGTATCACTGCGCTTTTGCTGAATCTCGCCGTCCTTGTCACGATGACGGCCGTCTAATCCAGGTTCTTTCATAATTTGAAACTCCCTTTCTAAGTCGTAAGTATTATACCCCCTGTTGACGACCGGAAATCCATCCCAGAGGATATTGGTTCACTGCCTCAACGTCGTTCGCTAATCCCGTAGTAACCTGTTGCTTGCGCTCGTTCGAATGGCGGCATCTCATCCCAGGTGCGACCGCACGAGAGTGCGACCTTGTGCTTTCTTGTTAACGCCGCCCCATTGTTTGAAATGGAAAGCAACGTTTTGATCTATACAAGCCTTCTGAATATTCCTTACCCACACGGGGTTCATCGGTCTGGCGTTAGAGCCACTTCCGCCACCGGCAATAACCCAATCGATTCTGGCAAACCTCCGAATGGCGTGAGCATTGATGGGGTATCGATCGATCCTGCGGTTTTGAAGTGGCGAGAAGAGATTATTTTTGATCGGTCCGAAGAGGACGCTGACGAATAGATTATTCGGCAGCTATCAGCGGTTTCTGTATCGCCGCTGCGGAAATGGAGTTGAGCATTGCCTCCGCGATTGCACGAGCCATTAATGGGGGAACGGCATTTCCAATTTGCCGAAAGGCAGGGTTCATTGTCCCTGCAAACACAAAGCCATCAGGGAATGATTGTAAGCGAGCCGCCTCGCGGACGGTGATCACTCGCCCCTCTGCGCTGTCATAGTGGATGTGCGAATAGGTATCCTTGCCGATGTGCGCCATGAGGGTACGAGCAGGAGCATTCTTCCTGAGCTTGCACCAACGGTTTGGAAACTTTGTAGGATCGTAGGGTGGCACCATTGCGCGATGCAATCGCTTCCATTCTTCACTGTCACGCTTAATCCGTAGGCTCTTCGCTTTCGCTTCAAAAAGCGCGTTAGCAACGCGATGGGCTGCGGGATATTCGTCGCCTTCTTGCATAGCCTCGAAGATTTCACTGTCCCGCGGCAGATATCGTAAAACGTGATCGTACACACCCTCGTCGGACTGAAATCCCGGCCACGTTCGCATCGCGCGAGCGAACGAGGACAGGTTCTGGCTCGCTATTTTCCTGTATCGCGCGAGTTCAGTGAAGCGGCGCGCGCCGCGCTTCAGTTTGCCTTCGCGATGAAGCGTTATTGCCGGTAAGTCAGCAATTGCTTCGCTGGCAGTTACAGCGAGGGGTAGCGCGGCATTCTCGATGTGAGGGGCGACGTATGAACCACCGCCAAATAGATCGATCAGTTTTAAGGCTACGGACCGGGTGCCGGCGTATCCGGACGGTAGGTCCCATTGATGCGTGGCGCTCGGAAAACGTATCGCGCCCCCCAGCTCCTTATGGAGAGCAATCATGAATACCCGGTCGCGCGTTTGCGGAACACCATGGTGCGAGCTGTTGATGAGCGAGTACTTCGCGGAGTATCCCATCGTGTCGAGCGTTTCACACATCTCCTGGACTACGTTGTGCCCTCCATAATTTAAGATATCCGGCACATTCTCCATTAGAAGCGCCACGGGCTTGAGGCGATCGATGTAATGCAGATAGCGTAAGTAGAGATTTGCGCGCGGATCGATTTTGAACGCTTCAGGATGCTCCGCGATCTCCCGGAGCTTCGCGCGGCCGACCCGAGCGTACGCTTGGCACGGCGGCCCGCCAATTATGATGTCGAATGCGGCAGCCGGCGATCCGAGACTGAAATCGCGGACAAGCTCCTCAGGATCGATATCCGTTATATCACGCGCCCATGCGTGATGGTCGATTATTCTCTCTGGTTTACCTTTGAAGAAATTCTGGGCGTGCGAGCGGGCCGCCAGCGGATCGAGTTCTACGGCCGCGACAATGTCGCAGCCAGCCCCATGGAAACCGAGGCTTAGGCCGCCGCAACCGGCGAATAAGTCCAAGACGCGCGGGCGCTGGCCCTCTCTAAGACGCGCAATTTTTTCCGCGACTTGCCCACTGGCTTTCATACGTGGCTGTCCAGCCTTTCGAAGAAACGTTCTAGCCGCTGAGTGAGAACAAAAGACTCGAAGGTTTCGCATTCCCACACCGTCAAAACAGTCCAGCCCAATGCACGCAATTGTCGGGCTACCCTTTTATCGCGAGCGACGTTTTGGTCGAACTTTTGGGTCCAAAACTCAACTCGGGTTTTTGGCGTGTAGGCAAAACGGCAGCGTGGATGTCGATGCCAGAAACAGCCGTGCACAAGGACGGCCAAGCGGTGGCGGGGCAAGGTAATATCTGGTTTGCCCGGCAGCTCGCGTCGATGGAGTCGGAAGCGATAGCCCAACCTGTGGAGGGATCGGCGGACGGCCAGCTCCGGCGCAGTATCCCGTTGACCTATGCGGGCCATGTTGGCACTGCGCTTTGGATCGACTGGATTCGCTTCGCGCACGGGAGCCGACCTTTTGGGGAATGTAGCCCGGCAAGTTCGCAACTGCCCGGCGCTAATTCCGGTTATCCCCAACGTAGTACTGGAATTGAACGCGCCCCGTTCGGGGCGCGAGTTGCGCGAGAATGAGTCCGAGGGACTCGGGTGTCAAGGAAAAGAGCGTATGCCAGAGACGCGGCCCGGCCCCGAGGATGGGCGCGCCAAAACAAGCGTGGCTGCGGGCATAGGTCGCCCGAAGAAAGTGTTATCGGCCCTTGCCGCCGCAAACCTTCTGGCCACTGCGATCCAGAAATCGGAGTTCAACCGCCCAGAATCAGGACGCCGGTTTCTTCCGGGGACGGCATGAGGTAAGTGGCTGCTCCCGCTGCACCCTGGCTCTGAACTTTAAAACGGTCGAATTCTGTGGGTAGGAGTTTCAGTAGGCTATTTGCCTGCATACCCTCGCAATCGAAGGTCAACTCAAGCTGTTGAAGCACGAGCGCGAGGCGGCGGACGCTCCCTTTGCCACTCCCGGAAACACCCCGAAGGGGCCGCCCTGTTTGCGGATCGGAATAGAGGCGGCGGGCCTCTGCGATGATGGGCCGGCTTCGCAAGACGGCCTGTCTGCCACCGAGCTGCTCAAGAATCTCGCCATGGCGGCGAAGTGGATGTGGCGCATCAACCGTAGGAAGGAGAAGAAATTTTGAGTTTTCGCCATGATCTCGCACGAGTTGCCAAGGCGAGCGAACAAGATGTCGGTAATAATGTCGGAAATCGCCACTCAATATATAGCGGTACTCCTTCTCGACGTTTCGTCGCCCATCATTTGGCGGACAAAGTTGATCAAACCAAAACAGCGCAAGAGCGGACCATAAGCCCCGGTCACGTGATAAGCCCGCGGGGTCCAAAGGAGCAAGAAGTTGGATAAGGTACTGACCAAACTGATAACGATCCTGGAATGCACGTTGTTGTGGCTGAACCGAGTTAGGCAAAGGGGTCGAGGTCCGTGGATCGACCAGCAGTATCTGAGGCACCGGACCTAGGGCACCCTGGGTGAGCCATTCCGCAAACCGCTGCAGACCCTCATCATTTAGTTTACGCAACTCTCCGGGGACGCTCATTCTGCTGCCTTAGTCATTGCGCGGATATTTTGAACAAACCCATGCGCCTGACAGAAAGTTCGGATGGTCGCTTCGACCCACTCGTGCTGTTCATCCGAATTCAAGTCAGTCAAACTATCGTCAATGGAAAACTGTTCCTTGAGATAGCGCAGCCACAGTGTCCGCCAGTCGGCGTCGTCGTTATCGTCGGGAATTGGATCGGCCACAAGCCGTTCCAGTACGATGCGGAAGGCCGCCGGAACGATAATTCCTTGGACTAAGGGGTCTTCCAGTATGCGATGTTTAAAGCCGAGAATGCGGCAGTTGAGGAGAAGGACCGGCCCAGCCTCGTCAAGTTCGACGCGCCACACCTCGTCGCCTAGCAGACGCTCGCTGATGGGGAAAATGCTGCGGCGCCCCTCGAGATCATCACTCGATGTCGGCCTAAGGCGGTCCGCCGACCCGAGAATCCGGCTAGTAGCGGCATCGGCATCGACGATTTTCAACCTGAATAGTATGCTTCCGCCGTTATCGATCTCGTTCAAGCGAAGCAGCGGTGGAACATTTAAATTATCGATTGTGCCGCATTCGAAGCGCATGCCTGATGACCGCTGATAGGCCTCCAGGATTACTTTGGCGTTGGGTGGAAATCCGAGATCGCCAAGCCTAAAGTTAGCGGAGGCCACCGGCGGTTCATGCTCGGTCGCATTCGGTTGAAGACGAATATCGACGCATTCCCGCATAATGCGTCTGCGTCCAGTAGAATTAATTCGACGCTTTGTCGAGGTCATCACACAGTCCTCGCGTCGACAACCAAATCGCGATTTACATCAAAGCCAGAGGCTTCAAACTTAAAGTCAGGCCCCCCGATTGACAGCCGAACTTTGTTGGATCGAAGGGGGTTCATCTGCATGTTTTGCAAATCGATTTTGATATCTTGGTCTGAAAGATCGAAATCAAACTTACTATGCCTCTTGAAGGCATCTCCGCTGACAATGTCATAGGCGACGCGCACATCCACGATTTTTGGAAATTTCCAATTTGCGGCGGCCGGACCCGGGACGATGAAAAAACCGCCGCTCTTTGACTTGATCATAAGTGCTTTCTCTCGTTTTGGAAGGTCGATGCGTGGCTTTGGAGTTCGTTTCTTGGGGCCATTTGCTGAGGAAGTGCTATCGAGAAGTGAGAAAAAATCGATCAACGCATCCCTGTCATCGTGTTCCACGCTGTCTGCGACCAGGGTGTAGAGGTCCCGCAGTGCGTGGCGGATGTTGCGCAGCGTCTGGGAGGGCGAGCGCCAGTTTGCGGCCAATTTTTCGGCATTGGCGTTCCAGCCGGTGTGTGCGGGGTTCTCAGCGTCACCTAAAAACGCCACCACATTATCGTCGGATGCCACCATCGCACCGTATGCGTGCGCGCCGCTGAAAAATCTCCCTTCGGCCGGAACAGTGATGGAGCCGCGTGCAAACAACGCAAATGGTTTTGCCTCTTCTGGAAGGCGAGTTAGAAAAAGATCAATGTAACTGAGGGGGTTGGTGCCGTCTTTGCGTTTCAGCCGTACCGGCACGCGCACATGCAACAAGCCGTAATTGCCAAAGAGGGCCTTTATCAGTGCCATCTGGTCGGGCTGAAAACTGCCTCCTTCCAGGCCGGTGCCGTTAATGGGCACGTCGGCGCGGAATTCGGGTTCTGAATTGATAGTTTGGCTAACGCTTTCAACAAAAACGAGTGGTATGCTCGTGGCGCTAACATGCTCGGCTGCAACCGTATAGAACGTTGTTCTGTCAATCAAAACGCTTCCAACCTCCACCGAGAGACGGCCGGACAGAATCGGAAAGTAGTAGTTGCGTAGGACGCCCCTGACCAATGTCTCGTGGCTAATGTTGGAATTCAGATAGGGAATGATCAGAGATAGGCCGGGTTGATCAGTTCGAACAATTCCGGCAAGCGTGCAAAGGGCCCTGACGATGGTCAGGTCGCTAATGGGCAACTGGAGCTGGCTCGCTGCTCGCGCGCCGAACCAAAAGCCGTGCGCTGGATAACGAGTGCCTGCGAGTTGATGATTTGACAGAACGGCTTGGCCCATCAGGAGCGGGCTCGCCTCGCCTGTTCTTAGCGTGAGGCCGAAGAATGCTCTAATCTCGGATGCGGACGAGAACACGAGTTTTCCGAGGCCCCATCGACCGCCGGCTCGTCCACCCTTCCCGGAAATTCCGTGTTGACGCCAGAACCGATCGAAATTGTCATTGTCGCGGGCAGCGGGATCGCCGGTGAGGCCCTTGGTGCCAAAATCTTCAATGACAAGAACGCGTGCACTGGAGCGGTCGAGCGGCGCTGCATCAATGCCACAAGATGCAAGATGGCGTCGCAGTTCGCTGAAATACGCCCTCAAACGGACAGCGTCGGCTAGGTCCAGGTCTCGAATAGCGAAACGAACCTTGACGGCTCCTGACCCTGCCGCGGCGTCAGTAGAATTCTGAATGACCTCGCGAACGAGCGCTTCGGCAAGTTCAACGTCGTCGTTATTGAATTGATCTCGCTGTGTAAGACCCTGCTCGACGAGCGCAGGCGGAAGCGCCTCAAATTCCCACTTGGGCATGGGTCCCCTCGTAAATTCAACGTCCGAGAATCCCGCGCTTCGTCCCGCTTGGCGCTCGGCGCCAGCCTCGGAATCCGCTGGCTGAGCGGGAATTTACGTTCATTAACATGTTACGTGATGTGGATCAATCCCAAAACCTTAAAAGTCGGCGTACTAATATCTTTACAACAATGAGCTCTTTTGATATTAGGAATATAAATCGTACGTACTAGCCTTAAGCTGATTTCCACCAATCGTGCGTTCCTAAGCTCGTAAGTCCTTGTATCAACAGAAGGAATGGCGTCATGGAAACTAGAATAACGAACGTAGTCGTGACCCGTGACGGAGGGCGAGACTGCTGGGATACGACGATCACCGCGCGCGATATTGCGAAAGCCTTCAAGTACGGGCTCCTCGAGGTGGATGCAGATCACCAGCGAGGCAAGAACACGGTCACGGGCAAGTACGTGCTTAAGGAGGATAAAGTGGAACGCTGGGCGCGTGAGCTCCAGGACGACAGCGCGATCTTCGGTCAGCTCACGTGGAATTTTCGTCCACAACAATCGGATGTGGAATTTGTAAGTGATTCACAAAATCCGGCGCATGGGACTCTGGTTCGTACGAAGCGGGGCGGCCTACCTCCCCAACTCTGTGCACCGCCACCACGCAATCAGGCGCGCCGTAGAATCCGTCGCTGCCGGATCAAGTTTTGATCCTGATCGGAGATTCTCGCTGAGGATTTGGCGGGTCCCCGAGGAGTTCGAGAATTCGATCTTTTATGCGATGAACATGGAGCACGACAAAGCGGACGCTACGCGTTCGAAGTGGTTGGCGCAGAAGAACGAGGGACAAAAGATCGCACGCGAAGTCGTCCGTCGTTCATCGCACCTTGGCGAAGCGAACGTCGAAACAGTGACGAATAATCTGTCAATTAAAAATCCCAGGCTGGCGGCATTCAATACGTTTTCGGCCGGATTTGAGGAAGCTTGGGCGGATATTCCAGCGGAAAATATCGAGCAGGTGGTCGCCTGGTTTTTGTCGTTCTGGGACAAACTCGTTGAGGTGCTGCCAGACTTGAAGCGACTGCCGTTGCCCGACCGACAGCGATCCCGCAAGGAATCGCTAACGGCCTGGGCATTGGCTATCCAAGGCTACATTCGTCTGGCTCGTCGATTTTACGATGAGAAGCTCGACCTTGGGCTGCTCAAAAAGTTGGTCATCAAGGACAAGGACGCCGACGGTAAGCCTTGCAGCTTCTTTGCTTGGAACAATCCGGTCTTCCAACGAGCTGGCATCATCGTGCCTGCTGTAAACAAGAAGGGTGAAACCAAGCTAACGGTCCGCAACTCCCATCAGACCCGGCGAGCCATGGCGGAGGTGCTTGCCGCAAAAGTCGGGATCGATACCAAATCCGTTCAAGCCGCGGCCTAGTTGTGGTGCGGAAATGTGACTTGGCGTCGGCAGCCGTTGGCTGCCGACGCCCCTAGCGGGACCGTCGGGGGTCATTGAACGATGGCGCCACGAAGTCGCGCGGGGGATCGTGACCGACTGGCCGAGACGCCAATCCCGTCTGCGGGATCTCAACGACGCTCGGTGAGCGAAGCGAATAGAGCGCGGCCCGGAGAGCGCGCGGAAAAACATTGCACGAACAAAGTCCCCGGATTTTCCCCGTATTGGGGCGGGGAATTCGCGCTTCGTTCTGCCGATTATTGCCGGATGGCAGTCCAGCGCTACCTGCAAGAGCCTCCGTGCGATAAGGAATTTTTGGAGCGGGCGAAGGGATTCGAACCCTCGACCCCAACCTTGGCAAGGTTGTGCTCTACCCCTGAGCTACACCCGCATCCGTAGAAGGGTAAGGCGGTCAGCCGTATGACGGCGGACTGCGGCAAAGCTATGCCAAAGCGCGGCCGGCTTTGCAACCATGCGGCGGCCGGCTTAAGACAGCCGCCCTGCCCACCCCAATGCCTGCCCGGATGCCTGCGCCGATGCCTGCCTCGCCGGACGAGCTTTTCGCCTACCTGGATAGTCTCGGCATCGCCCACAAGACCGTGCGCCATGCGCCGCTGTTTACGGTGGAGGAGGGCCGCGCGGTGCGCGCCGCCATCCCCGGGGGCCATACCAAGAACCTGTTCCTGCGCGACAAGAAGGGCGTGCCGCACCTGGTGGTGGCGCTCGAAGACGCGGTGATCGAGCTCCGCTCGCTGCATCGCCTGCTCGGCGCGACCGGGCGGTTCTCGTTCGGCTCGGCCGAATTGATGGGTGAGCTCCTCGGCGTCACGCCGGGCTCGGTAACCCCGTTTGCGGTGATCAACGACACCGGCGGCCGCGTCACGGTGGTGCTGGACGCCGCCATGATGGCGCACGAGGTGCTCAACTTTCACCCCCTGGTGAATACCGCCACGACGACGGTCTCGCGGGGCGGCCTGCTCAAATTCCTGGACGCCATCGGGCATGGGCCCCGGGTCGAGGCGGTTTCCGGGCCGGCCGCCTGAAACCCCGATTGCATTCGTCGGGCGCTTTCACCATTTATGGGCAAACAGGGGAACTCGGGCCCTCGCGGGCCGCAAGAGCGCTATTCGTTTCAGATTGAATTGATTGGCGCTCCAGGATTTTGATTTAGCATGATCTTTTCGGAAAACCGGTTTCCACCTTTCCGGATCATGCGCTAGGCGAGGCACGTCAGGGCATATGTTGCAGCAAGCTGGAACGACCGTCACCACCGCGACCGCCGATGCGGCGGTCAAGGACACGACCACCCAGGCCTTCGTCAAGGACGTCATCGAGGAATCCAAGCGCCAGCCGGTGCTGGTCGACTTCTGGGCGCCGTGGTGCGGTCCCTGCAAGCAGCTGACGCCCATCCTCGAGAAGGTGGTGCGGGCCGCCAAGGGCAAGGTCAAGCTCGTCAAGATGAACATCGACGACCATCCGGCCATCCCCGGCCAGATGGGTATCCAGTCCATCCCGGCGGTGATCGCCTTCGTCAACGGCCAGCCGGCCGACGGTTTCATGGGCGCGCTGCCGGAGAGCCAGGTGGTGGCGTTCCTCGAACGCCTGACCAAGGACCGCATCGGCGGTGAGGCCGAGGATCTGCTGAAAGCCGCGGACGCGGCGCTGGCCGAGGGCGATGCCGCCGGCGCGGCGCAGATGTATGGCGCACTGCTCGCCGAGGACAATACCAACGTCGCGGCGCTCGCCGGGTTGGCGCGCAGCCAAGTCGAGACCGGCGCCCTCGATCAAGCCAAAGCGACGCTTGCCCTGGTGCCGGAGGCGAAACACAACGACGCCGCGGTCGCCGCCGCGCGGGCCGCGATCGAACTGGCCGAACAAGCCAAGAGCCTCGGGCCGCTGACCGAGCTGGAGCAGAAGGTCGCGGCCAATCCGCTCGACCATCAGGCCCGGTTCGATCTGGCGCTGGCGCTCAACGGCAAGGGCCGCCGCGCCGAGGCGCTCGATCACCTGATCGACATCGTCAAGCGCGACCGCAAATGGAACGACGACGGCGCGCGCAAGCAGCTGGTCCAGTTCTTCGATGCCTGGGGGCCGACCGACGAGGCCACGATCGCGGGCCGCAAGCGGCTTTCCTCGATACTCTTTGCGTAGCACCACCGATTTGGGTGTGGTCGCGGAGTTGGAGTGCGACATGCCGATGAATGCGGCCTATCGGGGGCCCGCGGCGCTCCCCGAGGTGATTCCGGTGTTCCCGCTGCCGGGCGCATTGCTGCTGCCGCGCGGTCAGATGCCGCTGAACATTTTCGAGCCACGCTACCTGGCGATGATCGACGACGCCTTGCGTTCCGGTCACCGCCTGATCGGCATGATCCAGCCGGATGCCGCCCACCCCGGCGGCGACGACAACAAGCCGAATCTGTTCCAGGTGGGCTGCGTCGGCCGATTGACCCAATTCGCCGAAAGCGGCGATGGCCGCTATCTGATCCAGCTCACCGGCGTCGCGCGCTTCCGTGTCGAGGATGAGCTTGCGGCCGACACGCCGTACCGGCAGTGCAAGGTGACGTATCAGCCGTTCGCCGACGATTTTGTCGCCCGCAAAGGCGAGGACGAGGTCGACCGCAAGGCGCTGTTACGCGCGCTGTCGTCGTTCCTCAAGGCCAACAACCTCAAGGCCGACTGGGACGGCATCGAGAATGCGCCCAACGAGGCCCTGGTCAATGCGCTGGCGATGATGTCGCCCTACGACGCCGCCGAGAAGCAGGCCATGCTGGAGGCGCCGGACCTCAAGACCCGCGCCGAAATCCTGATTGCGGTCACCGAGATCGAGCTTGCCAAGAGCAAGACCTCGGGCGAAACGCCGCTGCAGTAAACTCTGGCCTTCCCGGTGCGGGAAGGCCGCGAGCGAACCTTCTGGAGCCCAGCCGATGTCCACCCCGCCCGCCGATAGCGTCGATCCCAAGCTGCTCGAAATCTTGGTCTGCCCCCTGACCAAATGTCCGCTCGAATATGACGCCGAGAAGCAGGAATTGATCTCGCGTGCGGCCAAGCTTGCCTATCCGATCCGCGACGGCATCCCGATCATGCTGCCGGAAGAAGCGCGCCGCATCGATTGAGTGGACCTTCTCCCCGCGTGCGGGGAGAAGGAGTTATAATGCGTCATCAATCATTTCTTCGCTAGGATAGCCCGCAGGAGTGTGGCGAGGTGACCGTGATCAAGATCTGGGGGCGGAAAACCTCGTCGAATGTGCAGAAGGTGATGTGGGCGGTCGGCGAGATCGGCCTGGCTCACGAGCGCATCGATATTGCGGGCCCGTTCGGCAAAAATCGTGAGCCGGCCTACCTGGCGATGAACCCGAACGGCCTCGTGCCGACGCTCGAGGAGGACGACGGCTTTCTGCTGTGGGAGTCGAATACGATCGTTCGCTATCTCGCCGCCAAGCATCACGCCGGCGTCCTCGAACCGGGCGAGCTGCGTGCCAAGGCGCAGGCCAGCCAATGGATGGATTGGCAGCTGGCGGTCGCGGCGCCGGCGATCTTCGAATGCTTTTGGGGGCTCATCCGCACGCCGCCGGAGAAGCGCAATCACGCGGCGATCGAGGAGTCGAAGAAGAAGACCACCGCGGCGATGACCATGGTCGACGCGCAACTGGCGAAGACCGCCTACCTCGCCGGCGAGGCGTTCTCGTACGGCGACATTCCGGTCGCCATCATGGCCTATCGCTATCGCCAACTGGTGCCGGAGCGCCCGCCGCTGCACAATTTCGAGCGCTGGTATGCGGCGATCGCGGCGCGGCAGGCGTTCAAGGATCACGTCGCCGCGGTGCCGCTGTCGTAGTGTCCTGCGATCGCGTGTGGGTTGCGGATCGCCGCGCCGCGGCGATCCGCTGTGCCGAAATCGTCCTACTCCGCCGCCACCCGCGCGGCGCTCGACATCGACGCGACGATGTAATCCATCGCCGCCTGCACGCCGCCCTTCTTGTGCGGGATGCCGGCGAGGTCGAGCGCCATTTCGGTCGCGGCGAGCGCGCCGACCAGCCAGCCGTCGTTGACGTCGCCGAGATGGCCGATGCGGAAATATTTCTTGGCGTACGGACCGAAGCTCGCGCCGTATGAGATATTGAAATTGTCGAGCGCCAGGTTGCGGAAGGCGTCGGCGTCATGGCCGTCCGGCAGCAGCACGGCGGTGACGGTCGGCGAATAATATTTCGGCTCGCGGCAGAGGATTTCGAGGCCCCAGGCGCGCGCCGCGCGCCGCGTCGCTTCGGCGAGCCGGGCGTGGCGCGCGAACACGTTGTCGAGGCCTTCTTCGTGCAGCATGTCGATCGCCACGGCGAGGCCTTGGATCATCTGCGTCGCCGGCGTGTAGGGGAAAAATCCGACCTTGTTCATGGTGAGCATGTCGTCCCAGGCCCAGAACGACTTCGGCAGCGTCGCGGTCTTCGCGGCGGTGAGTGCCTTGTCGCTGATGGCGTTGAACGACATGCCGGGCGGCAGCATCAAGCCCTTCTGCGCGCCGCCGACGGTGACGTCGACGCCCCATTCGTCATGCCGGTAATCGGTCGATGCCAGCGACGAGATGGTGTCGACCATGAACAGCGCCGGATGGCCGGCGGCGTTGATCGCCTTGCGGATCGGCTCGATCGGCGACAGGCAGCCGGTCGCGGTCTCGTTGTGCAGCACGCAGACGGCTTTGATGTCGTGCGCCTTGTCCTTGCGCAGGTGCTCCTCGATCACCGCCGCGTCGACGCCGCTGCGCCAGTCGCCTGCAATGAACTCGGGCTTGAGCCCGAGCTTCTGCGCCATGGTCTTCCACTGGGCGGCGAACTGGCCGGTCTCGACCATCAGCACGCGGTCGCCGGCCGACAGCGTATTGACCAGCGCCGCTTCCCAGGCGCCGGTGCCGGTCGCCGTATAGATGATGACCGGGTTGGTGGTCTTGAAAATGGTCTTGATGCCGTCCAGGCAGCGCTTGGCCAGCTTGGCGAATTCCGGGCCGCGATGATCGATCAGCGGCGTGTCCATGGCCCGCAGCACACGATCGGGCACCGGCGTCGGGCCCGGAATCTGCAGGAAATGGCGGCCGGGGACGCGCGAGGCATTCTGCGGCATGGTCGAAAACTCCTTCGGATCGGTTCATCGTCCCGGCGGCGCGATCCAAGGGCGCCCGCGGCTTGTGGCGTTGCATAGCGAATGCGACATTCCGGTCAAGTCCTCTTCTCCTTCGCCCCGCGTGCGGGGAGAAGGCCGGGATGAGGGGCGCTTCCGCCGGGCTCAGAGTCGCGGACAGGCCCCTCACCCTCACGCGCTACGCTCGCTTAACCTTCTCCCCGCGCGCGGGGCGAGGTGAACCAAGGATCGACGTGCCGGCACGATTGCGGCCAGGGTTGGAAAGACATCTGCAGCGGCGGCTCGCCGCCGGGCGGGTCGGCGACGTGCGGTTCGACGCCTTCACCCGCGGGCGTTATGCCACCGACGCCTCCCATTATCAGATCGTGCCGCTCGGCGTGGTGACGCCGCGGACCATCGAGGAAGCCGATCGGGCGATCGGGATTTGCCGCGCCGAAGGCGTGCCGGTGACGCCGCGCGGCGGCGGAACGTCGCAGGCCGGCCAGACCGTCAACGAAACGGTCGTGATCGACTGCTCGCAGCATCTCAATCGAATCGTCGAGCTGGACGCCGCCGGGCGGCGCTGCGTGGTCGAGCCCGGCATCGTGCTCGACGAACTCAATCGCGCGATCAAGCCTTCCGGCCTTTGGTTCCCGGTCGACATTTCGACCGCCTCGCGGGCCACCATCGGCGGCATGGTCGGCAACAATTCCTGCGGTGCCCGGTCGCTGCGCTACGGCAATACCCGGGAGAACGTAGTGTCGATCGATGCCATGCTGGCCGACGGCAGGCGCGCGCATTTCGGCCGGCTGGGCGACAGCGGCGTCGACGTGCCGCCGGAGCTCGTCCGCGACCTGCTGGCGATCGGCGCACGCGAGGCTGCCGAGATCGAGCGGCGCTTCCCCAAAGTGCAGCGCCGGGTCGGCGGCTATAATCTCGATGCCCTGGTCCCCGGCCGCAACGATATCAATCTGGCGCATCTTTTGGTCGGCTCCGAAGGCACGCTGGCGTTCTCGACCAGGATCGAGCTCAAACTGTCGCCGCTGCTCGGCCGCCGCGCCGTCGGCGCTTGCCATTTTGGCAGTTTCCACGCCGCGATGGCGGCGGCGCAACACATCGTCGCGCTGTCGCCGATCGCGGTCGAATTGATCGACCGCACCATGCTGGGCCTGGCGCGCGACATCGCCATGTTCAAACCGACGGTCGATGCCTTCCTGCGCGGCGATCCCGAGGCCATTCTGTTCGTCGAGTTCGCCGCGGACGACTGGGACGAGAACCTGCGCCGGCTGCAGCGGCTCGGCGCGCTGATCGGCGATCTCGGGCTCGCCTGGGACAAGACCGGGGCGCGGTGGGGCGGCGTCGTCGAGGTGCTCGACGCCAAGCTGCAGGCCGCCATCACCGAGGTGCGCACCGCCGGATTGAACATCATGATGTCGATGAAGGAGGCGGGCAAACCCATCTCCTTCGTCGAGGATTGCGCCGTTCCGCTGGAGCATCTTCCCGACTACACGGCGCGGCTGACGGAAATCTTCGAAAAGAACGGCACCCGCGGCACCTGGTACGCCCATGCCGCGGTCGGCTGCCTGCACGTGCGCCCGGTGCTCAACCTGCGGCTCGACAAGGACGTGCGCGCCATGCGCGCCATCGCCGAACAAGCCTTCGCCATGGTGCGCGACTACAAGGGCTCGCATTCCGGCGAGCATGGCGACGGCATCGTGCGTTCGGAATTTCACGAAGCAATGTTCGGCGGCGAACTGGTGCGCGCCTTCGAGGAGGTCAAGGACCGGTTCGATCCGCAAAGCCTGTTCAATCCGGGAAAGATCGTGCGGGCGCCGAAATTCGACGATCGCAAACTGTTCCGCTACGGCCCCGGCTATGGCGCCGAAGCGATGACGACGGCGCTCGATTGGTCGGCCTATCCGGGCGCCGGCGGCGGTTTCCAGGGCGCCGTCGAAATGTGCAACAACAACGGCGCCTGCCGCGCGCTCGCCGGCGGCGTCATGTGCCCGAGCTACCGCGTCACCCGCGAGGAGCGCGACGCCACCCGCGGCCGCGCCAACACGTTGCGGCTCGCCATCACCGGCCAGCTCGGCCCCGACGCGCTCACCTCCGAGGCGATGGCGGAGACGCTCAAGCTGTGTGTGTCCTGCAAGGCCTGCCGGCGCGAATGCCCGACCGGCGTCGACATGGCGCGCATGAAGATCGAATTCCTGCGCGCCCGTGCCGACAAATCCGGCCTGTCGCTGCATGATCGGCTGGTCGGCTATCTGCCGCGCTACGCGCCTGCGGCGGCGCGCCTGGCTTGGCTGATGAACCTGCGCGACCGGATCCCCGGCGCGGCGCGGCTGTCGCAGGCCGTCGCCGGCTTCAGCGCGCAGCGCAGCCTGCCGAAATGGCGGTCGGATTGGTTCGACGATACCAGCTCGTCTTGGCCGGGCTCGTCCCGGCCATCCACGTCTTCCTTCAATCAAGACGTGGATGGCCGGCACATGGCCGGGCATGACGGTGAAGGAAGTCGCCAAGTCGTGCTGTTCGCCGATACTTTCAACCGCTACTTCGAGCGCGAGACCATCGACGCCGCCATCGCCGTTCTCACGGCAGCGGGCTATCGGGTTCACCTACCGAAGCCGGCCGACGGCCGACGGCCGCTGTGTTGCGGCCGCACTTTTCTGTCCATCGGCAAGGTCGACGAGGCGCGCCGGGAGGCGACGCGCACGCTCGCCGCGCTCGCCCCATTCGTGGCCGACGGCCTGCCGGTCATCGGCCTGGAGCCGAGCTGTCTGTTCAGCTTCCGGGACGAAATCCCGGCGCTGGACAAGTCCGTTCTGGCCCGGCAGGTCGCCGATGCCGCGTTGCTGTTCGAAGAATTCTTGGCGCGCGAGGCCAAGGCCGGCACGCTCAGCCTGCCACTCAAGCCGTCGAACAAGCGGGCACTGCTGCACGGCCACTGCCATCAGAAGTCGTTCGACACGATGGCGGATGTCGCGGCGGCCTTGAGGCTCATCCCCGATACTCGAGGTCGCGCCGATCGAGTCGAGCTGCTGCGGCATGGCGGGCGCGTTCGGCTACCATGCCGATACGATCGACGTCTCCCGCGCCATGGGCGAATTGTCGTTGCTTCCCGCCGTCCGCAATGCGCCGGCTGACGCCGTCATTGTCGCCGACGGCACATCATGCCGGCATCAGATCCGCGACGGTACCGGACGCGAGGCGGTGCATGTCGCGCGCGTGCTGGCCGCGAGCCTCGAATAAGCTCAGCGCTCCGCTGCCGCCGCACAGGCGGCGGCGCGCGGCTCGTGTTGCTCGTGGCAAAAGCGGTCGAGCAGGCCGCATAGTTCGTCGGCGAGATTGCGGTCATGCGGCGGCTCGCGCATCATGCTCATGTGATCGCCGGTCACTTGAACGATCTCAAGTCCCTGGCCGAACAAACCGCTCCACCCCAGACTGTAGTCGACCACGCCGCCCGGACAGTCCTCCGCCCGGTCGGCGCGAAAGATTGCGCCACGGCAGTCGAGCGGCCGCAGGCCGTACGAGCGCAGCGAATTCGCGTAGACCCGCTCGACCAGCCGCCAGTGCATCGGACGACCAAGCGCGTCGAGCTTGGTGGTGAGCTTGCCCGCGTCCCGCAGCACCCAGTGCAAAAACTGCCCCTTCAGGTTTGACCAGGTCCAGAACAGCGTCCACCACAGTATCGCGCCGGAGCTGGCGAGCCGCGCCACGATGGATGGCGGCCGTCGGCCGCTCGAAACTCGCTCCGGCGACCGCGCCCACACCTCCCGCAGCTTTTGCCGTGCGACATGATGCGGGGCCGGATACTGCGCCGGCGCGTCCAGCAGCATCACCATTGCAACTGTGCTGCCCAGCGCCGCGAGTTGATGCGCCGCCTCGAACGCCATCGAGCCGTGAAATGAGTAGCCCATGATCACGCACGGGCTGCCGCCGGCGTGATCACGCAATGCCGCCACATAGGGGGCAACCAGCTCCTGCAGTGTCGGCGATGCGTCAACGTCGTTTCGCGCCGCCGCGTCGTGCCATTGCGCCGGCCACGGAATTTCTATGGCGTAGACCGGATGCTCGCAGCGCATCAGCTGGGCGATGCGGAATTCGAACAATCCGGCGCCGATGAAGTACACCGGCGTCTCGCCGGCGCCCGGCTTGAACGCCACCACGGCCGGGCGTTTCGCGTTGGTGCGCGGCTCGCGCTTGCCGATATGCTTGGCGGCCCCGAGGATGCCGGTCCACAGCGCCGCGCGCGCTTGATCCGTCGCGGCGGGCGGCGGGGGTGTTTTCGTCGTCGGGTGTTGCATGGTTGGGGAGCGAATCTTCTACCCTCGCGAAGTTCGCGCGATCACGTTGGCGATCGGATAAAGCGGCCGCGTCGGGCAGGCAAGCGGGTCTCGCGGTTATGGTCAACGCCGGCCGCGGCCTTGCTCAGCGCTCCGCCGCCAGCGCGCTTTCGTGCCAGCGGCGCAGCGCCAGATAGTTAACGAGCGAGAGCAGATAAAATACCACGATGCCGGCGGCCGACAGCAACAGCAGCGCCGCGAACATGCGCGGGATGTTGAGCCGGTACTGCGCCTCGGAGATGCGGAACGCCAGCCCGGAACCGGCGCCCGCCGAGCCGGCGGCGATTTCGGCGGCCACCGCGCCGATCAGCGACAGCCCGCCGGCAATGCGCAGTCCGGCCAGCATGTAGGGCAGCGCCGACGGCAGCTGCAGACGCATCAGGACCTGGCCGCGCGCCGCGCCGTAGAGCGAAAACAGATCGGCCAGATTGCGATCGACGGACCGCAGCCCGAGCGTGGTGTTGGCCAGCACCGGAAAGAACGCCACGATCCAGGCGCAGACCAGCACCGCGGTTTGTTGCGGCAGATAAACCAGAAGCAACGGCGCGATGGCGATGATCGGCGTCACCTGCAGCACCACGGCGTAGGGGTAGAGCGAATATTCGACGAACCGCGATTGGTTGAACAGCACCGCCAGCCCGATACCGCCGACCGTGGCGAGCAAAAAACCTTCGAACGTCGTCGTCAGCGTCACCAGCAGCGATTGCAGCAACAGCACCCGGTCGGCGACGAGGGTTTGCAGGATGAGAAGCGGCGCGGGCAGCACGTAGGGCGGAATATTGTCGAGCCGCACCACCGCTTCCCACGCCGTCAGGCCGAGCGCCAGCACGGCGACCGGCAGGGCGATGCGCAGCATGCGGTCGCGGTTTTCGCGTGCGGCGGCGTGCGGTTTCATTCATCGCCTCCGGCGGCCAATTCTTCGCCCCCGGCGGCCAATTCTTCGCCTCCGGCCGCCATGGCCTGCGCCAGCGCCGCCGACGTGCGGCGGCACAAGGCGGCATATTCGGCGGAGGTTCGGAAATCCTGGCCGCGCGGGTAGGGCGCGTCGATCGGAACCTCGGCAAAGACCCGGCCGGGCCGCGCCGCCATCACCACGATGCGGCTGGACAGGTACACCGACTCGAATACCGAATGGGTGACGAACGCCACGGTGGTGCGCAGCGTCTGCCAGACCTGCAACAGGTCGTTGTTGAGCTTGAAACGGGTGATCTCGTCGAGCGCGGCAAACGGCTCGTCCATCAACAGCAGCGCCGGCTCGGTGACCAGCGCGCGAGCGATCGACACCCGCATGCGCATGCCGCCCGATAATTCGCGCGGATAGGCGCCGCCGAAATTCGCCAAGCCGACCCGCGCCAGCGCCGCGGTCACCCGCTCGGCCGCGTGGCCGGCCGGCGCGCCTTTGAGCTTGAACGGCAACAGCACATTGTTGAACACCGAGGCCCACGGCATCAGCGTCGGCTCCTGGAAAACGAAGCCGATGCGGCCATGGCCGCCTTTGCCGGTTTGCCATTCGACGGCGCCCGCGCTTGGCTCGCTCAGGCCGGCGATGATGCGCAGCGCCGTGGACTTGCCGCAGCCCGAGGGCCCGAGCAGCGATACGAATTCGCCATCGCGCAGTTCGAGGTCGAGGCCTGCCAGCGCCCGCGTGCCGCTGGGAAACGCCTTGCCGACGCCGCGCAGCGCCACCAGCACATTGGAGGAAGCCGCGGTCGCCGCCGCCATCATTACGGCGCCGGCCGCAGCGCGAGCCCGACCTTTTTGTTCACGAATTGCGGCGTGTAGGCCTTGCGGTAATCGAGATCGGGCTTGGCGACGCCGGCGCGCACCATCTCGTCGAAAAAATTCTTGACCCGCGCGTCGGTCATGGCGCCGACGCCGAGCGTCGTGGTGTCGCCGGAATCGACGATGCCGTAGGCCTTCATCTTCGCCACTGAATAGGCCAGCAGATCGTCGCCGATATCCGGGTTTTGCTGTTTGATCAGCGCGTTGGCGGCAGCGTTGTCGTGGTACAGATAATTGTACCAGCCGATGATCGAAGCATCGACGAAGCGCTGCACCAGGTCGGTTTTTTTGTCGACCAGATCGCGGCGGGTTTCGAGCAGCGTCGAATAGCCGGAGAAGCCCTGGTCGGCGAGCAAAAAGACTTTCGGGGTGAATTTGGCCTGCTGTTCGATGGCGAACGGCTCGGACGTCGCGTAGCCCTGCATCGCGCTTTTTTTGTCGGCGAGGAAGGGCTGCGGATTAAAGGTGTACGGCTTCACTTGCGAATCCGTAAAGCCATAATCGGCCTTGAGCCACTGGTAATAGGTCGCCATGCCTTCCTGCGAGATGAACAGCGTCAATTTCTTCAAATCGGTGAACGTGTCGATGCCCTGGTCGGGATGGGCGATGAGGACTTGCGGATCCTTCTGGAACAGGGCGGCGACCTCGACGGTCGGCAGGTTTTGCGCGACCGCGTCGAAGCCCTCGATCGTATTGGCGCTGAGGAAGAAGTCGATCTTGCCCACGGGCAGCAGGATGCGGTTGTTGACGTTCGGTCCACCCTGGCGGATGGTCACATCGAGGCCGTAGCGGCGGTAGGTGCCGTCAGCCAGCGCCTGGTAGAAGCCGCCGTGCTCGGCCTCCGCCACCCAGTTGGTGCCGAACGTCACCTTGTCGAGCGCCTGAGCGGACGCCGGCGCCGCCGCGGCCCATGCCGCAATTCCGACGAGCGTGCTCGCAAAAAGCCTTGCCACGACCGGCATTGGTTGCTCCTTTTGGTCAGCCACGCGACAATAGTGCATGATCCCGAAGCGTGGATACCGGTTTCCCGGCTTGGCGAAACCTGGCTCGGTAGCCGACGGAAGCTCCGGCAACGTCGTGCCGCAGCAAGATTGTCGGCCCCCCGCACCCGGCGAGCGAGCCCGATGACGCTGCCCGAACGCCATTGGATGGACATGACCTGGCAGGACGTTGCCGGGGCCGATACCATCCGCTGGATCGCCGTGCTGCCGCTCGCCGCCGTCGAGCAGCACGGGCCGCATCTGCCGCTCGGCGTCGATACCTATATCGCCGAGGCCTACCTGGCGCGGGTCGGCAAAATACTACCCGAGGCGCTGCCGGTCACTTTCCTGCCGGTGCAGCGGGTCGGCATTTCGGCCGAGCATCTGTCCTATCCGGGCACGCTCACGCTCTCGGCCGCCACGGCCGTCGCAGCCTGGACCGAGATCGGCGAAAGCCTGGCGCGGGCCGGGGTGCGCAAGCTGGTCCTGGTCACCAGCCATGGCGGCAACGTCGCGGCCATGGAGCTCGTGGCGCGCGAACTGCGCACCCGTCTCGGCATGCTGGCGGTGACGGTCGGCTGGCATCGTTTCGGCTATCCGGACGGCGCGTTTTCCGCGCAGGAGAAGAGGCACGGCATTCACGGCGGCGATATCGAGACCTCGCTGATGCTGGCGGCGATGCCCGAAACGGTGCGCATGGCGCAAGCGCCGAACGCGACGCCCGCGACCATCGCCATGGCGCGCGAGTTCAAGTGGCTCGGCGCCTACCGGCCCGCCGGCTTTGCCTGGATGACGCAGGATCTCAATCCGACCGGGGCGGTCGGCGACGCCACGCTGGCGCGCGCCGAAAAAGGCGAAGCGGCGCTCACGCGCGGCGCCGAGGCCTTCGTCGAATTGCTCCACGAGGTCGACCGGTTCGATCTGGCGCGGCTGCGCGAAGGCCCGCTGGCGGAGCCGCAGGACCGCTGAGCGGGGGGCGAATCACGCCAAAGCCTTGCCGATATCAAACGGCATCACCTGACGTTCTAACCCATGTGCGACGGCAGCCAGAGCGCCAGAATCGGAAATGCGATCAGGATCACCAGCCGGATCAGATCGGTGACGATGAACGGCAGCACGCCGGCGAAAATGGTCGAGAAACTCACGTCCTGCACGACGCTCTTGATGACGAACACGTTCATCCCCACCGGCGGATGAATGAGCCCCAGTTCGACGGTCATCACTATGATGACGCCGAACCAGATCGGATCGAAGCCGAGCTGGGTGATCACCGGGAAAATGATCGGAATGGTCAGGATGATCATGGCCAGCGAATCCATCAGACAGCCGAGGATGATGTACATCAGCATGATCAGGGCCAGCACGCCGTAGCGGCCGAGCCCCAGGCTGGTGAGGAATTCGGTGACCTTCTGCGGCGTCTGCGTCACCGTGAGGAAATAGCCGAACAATAAAGCGCCGATCAGCACGGTGAGCACTGCGGCCGCGGTGCGCACCGCCTGCAGGAGCGAGCGGCGGATTTCCGCCGGGTTCAGCTTGCCGCGCGCCACGCCGATCAGGAGCGCGCCCGACGCGCCCATGCCGCCGGCTTCGGTCGGCGTGAACAGCCCGCCATAGAGGCCGCCGATCACGAACACGAACAGCAGCAGCGTCGCCCAGATGTCGCGCAATCCGGCGCGGCGCTCGGCCCAGGAGTGTCGCGGCGCCGACGGCAGGAATTTCGGCCGCAGGCGGCCGATGATCACCACCGTCATCATGTCCATCGACGCGGCGAGCAGTCCCGGGATGATGCCGGCGATGAACAGCTTGCCGATATCCTGCTCGGTGATGATGCCGTAGACCGCCAGCACCGTGGACGGCGGCAGCATGGCGCCCAGCGTGCCGCCGGCGGCGATCACGCCGGTGGCGAACGATTTCGGATAATCGTAGCGCCGCATTTCCGGATAGGCGACGGTGGCGAATGTCGCCGCGGTGGCGACCGACGAGCCCGAGATCGCGGCAAAGCCGGCGCAGGCCGCGATGGTGGCGATGCCGAGACCGCCCCGGAAGTGGCCGAGGAACGAATTGGCGGCGCGGAACAGTTCGCGGCTCATGCCGGAATTGGAAACGAAGGCGCCCATCAGCAGGAACATCGGAATGACGCCGAAGGTGTAATCGGTCACCGTGCGCATCGAGGTCAGCCCGACGCTTTTCAGCGCCGCCGTGCCGCCGACCAGGTAGGCGAAGCCGCTGACGCCGACCAGGCCCATCGCCATGCCGACCGGCACGCGCAGCAGCATCAGCGCGAACAGGACGACAAAGCCGAGAATCGCGACGACGTCGGTACTCACGCGTGCCTCATTCGACCGGCTTGATCTGAAACTTGCCGCCCAGGAGCTCGGGATGGAAAATCAACCGGTAGGTCCGCACCGCGATCAGCAGGACCGCCGACACGTCGCCGATCCAGGCGACCAGGAAGAACGGCCACACCGGCAAGCGCAGATCGAAGGTGAGCACATGGTCCGCATAGGTGCCCCGCACCTTGTCGAACAGGGTATAGGTCTGGACCGTCACCACAAACAACAGCACCAGCGTCGCGAATACGTCGATGACGCGCTGCGTGCGGTCGCCGACATTGGCATAGAGCAGATCGACCGTGATGTGATTGCCCCGGTAAGACGTCGCGGCGATGCCCCAGAAGATCAGGATGCCGAGCAGCAGCCGGCCGAAATCGTAGCTGTCGGGAATCTGCACGCTGAAGAAGTAGCGCAGCATCACCGAGACGAAGATGTCGAGCGCGACGACGCCGGCAAAGAATGCCGCGATCAGCTCGATGCCGTCGATGAAGCGGTCCATGGCGTTGCGCGGACGCGCAACCGGGGAAGCGGCCAGGCCGGCAACGTGGATTTCGGCTTCCGACATCGGCAGTGTCCGGTACGGCAACGCCGGCGAGATGCTCGCCGGCGTCGTCAGTTTGTTCGCGTCTTCAGAAGCCCGCGCTGTATTGCGTCAGCGAGGCCTGCAGCTCTTTCCAGATCGCGTCGGGATCGCCGCCGGCTTTCTTGACGTCGGCCGCCCATTTCCGCTGCAGCGGTTCGGCCGACTTCTTCCACTCGGCGAGCTGCGCGTCGGTGATCTTGTAGACCTCGTGGTCCGGTTCGGCCTTGATCTTGTCCAGGCCATCGTGTTCGAAGTCGACCCAGGGGTCCGCGAACCGCGCCGCCCATTCGGTGGTGCAGTGATCGTCGATCACTTTCTTCTGCGACGCCGACATGGCCGCGTACGTCCCCGGATTCATCAGCCACTGGAACGTCACCGAGCCGAGCGGCTCGTCCATGTCGTATTTGGTGACCTTGTCGATGCCGAACAGCAGCATCGAGCCCCAGGGGAAGGTGACGGCGTCGGCGACGCCCTTGGCGAGAATATCGCGCACTTCCGGCGCGCTCGACTGCACGTTGGTGCCGCCGAGCTGCGTCACCCAGGCGGCGATGGTGCCCTGGGCCGGCCGGACCTTCATGCCGGCGATGTCGCCCGGCACCACGATCTTCTTGCTGGTGGAGTGCCACGCCACCGGATCGAGCACGAAGGAGAAGCAGTAATGCACGTCCTTCATTTCGCTCGCCGCGTACTTGCGGTACCAGGCGTCGATGGCGCGATTGCCGCCCTTGGCGTGGCCGACCAGGAACGGCAGCTCGCCGGCCGATATGATCGGGAAGCGCCCCGGCTGATAGCCCGGATTGACATAGACGAAGTCGGCGATGCCGTCGCGCGCCATGTCATAATGGTCGAATGCCTTGCCGAGCTGCTGCGCCGGATAGATCTTGTAGGTGATGGTTCCGTTCGAGGCTTTCTGGATGTCGTCGGCCCAATCCTGGATCGCCTTCTGCAGCGGGTGCGACGGCGGCACCCAATGCGACAGCTTCAGCTCGATCGGCTTGTCCTGAGCCGACGCGGCGCTGACACCGCCGGCCAGACCGATTGCCAGCCCGAGCGCGGCGAGACCGTAAAACGTGCCATGGCGCGTCCGATACATTGAGTTCCTCCCATCACGATGGCGTTGCAGACTGCTTTCATTCGATGCCGGAGACCGGCCGCCTCTGCCCGCTTCAGTATCCGGCATCGTACTTGGCGAGGTCGGCCTTGAAGTCCTTCAAGATCGCGTCCGGATCGTTGCCGGTCTTTTTCACCGCCTGGGACCAGGTCGCCACGACAGGCCCGGCGGCGGCTTTCCACAGATCGAGCTGCGCATCCGAGATCGCATAGACGTCGTGGCCCGGCTCGGCCTTGAGCTTGTCGATGCCGTCATGCTCGAAATCGGCCCACGGCGCGGCGACCCTTTCGGCCCACTGCCTGGTGAAGTGGTTGTCGATCACCTGCTGCTGTGACGGCGACATCGCCGCGTACGTGGCCTTGTTCATGATCCAGACAAAGCCGGTCGTATAGAGCGGGACGTCCAAATGGTACTTCGTCACCTTGTCGATTCCGAACAGCAGCACCGAGCCCCACGGGAAGGTGACCGCATCTGCCACGCCTTTTTCCAGAATATCGCGCACTTCGGGCGCCGCCGCCTGCACGTTGGTGCCGCCCAGCGAGGTGACGAGCGATGCCGTGGTGGCGTGCGCCGGGCGGATCTTCATGCCGGCGATGTCGGCCGGCACCATGATCTTCTTGGTGCGGGAATGGAAGCTGCCGGGATCGTGGGTGAAGGCGAAGCAGAACTTGACGTCCTTCATCTCGGTGGCGGCGTAGTGGCGGTACCAATCGTCGAGCGCCTCGGTGCCGCCCTTGGCGTTGGCGATCATGAACGGCAGGTTGGCGGCGTCAAAGATCGGGAAGCGGCCGGGCTGGTAGCCGGGGCTGACATAGGTCAAGTCGGCGATGCCGTCGCGCGCCATGTCGTAATGGTCGAATGCCTTGCCGAGCTGCTGCGCCGGATAGACCTTGTACTTGATGGTGCCGCCGGAATCCTGCTCGACCGACGTGCCCCAGTCCTCCAGCGCCTTCTGCAGCGGATGCGACGGCGGCACCCAATGCGACAGCTTGAGTTCGAAGGTCTTGTCCTGTGCCAAGGCTGAGCCGGCGCCGCCAAACCCGACGGCGAGGCCAAGGAGAGCAAAGCAGCACCGCGTGACGTGGCGCCGAGGACGCATCAAAACCTCCCCAAAATGTTTTAGTTGCAATCCCAACTTTGCCATTTAATCGCAGAAATCGCGCGCTGTACATTCTCTTGCCCCCGCCGCGGGCGGGGGATGAGCCGGCGCTATTTCGATTCGGCTTCGTAGACGCCGTCCCATTCGGGCGGCGGCGGGTCGGCGCGATAGGTTTCAATGCGTTCGACATACATGTCGTAGAGGCCATCGACCTCGAAGCCGGTGGCGGCCTTGCGGCAGCGGTTGATCAGTTCGAGCGCCGCGTCCCATTGCTGCCTGCGGTAGCGGGCCAGCATGCCGGCGTTGAGGTCGCGCAATTCCCGGCAGCGCGGATCCTGCTCGACTTCGGTGCGTCCGAGCACGGTAAACACCGCTTCGGGCTGCTTCTTGCCCTTCACCTGGATCAAGTCGATTTCCATGGTGGCGAATTTCTCCTTCGCCCGTTCCGCGGTGCGCGACCCGATCACCAGCGGCAGCCGATAGTCCTTGGTCCGCGCCTCGAGCCGCGAAGCGACGTTCACCGTGTCGCCCAGCACCGAATAATTGAAGCGAAAGTCGGAGCCCATATTGCCGACCACGCAGGGCCCGGTGTTGAGCCCGATGCCGATGCGCAGCGGCATGTAGGCGCCGCCGCCGGCATCGGCCTCGCGTTTGAGCTCGGCGTTGAGCGCCGCGGCGCGGGCCTGCATTTCCAGCGCCGCGTCGCAGGCGTTGGCTTCCTGGTCGTGGTCGTCGACCGGCGCGTTCCAGAACGCCATGATGGCGTCGCCGATATACTTGTCGATCGTGCCCTTGCGCTCGATGATGGCGTTGGTCAGCGGGGTGAGGAAACGGTTCATCAGGTGGGTGAGGCCCTGCGGGTCGTCCTTGTAGTGCTCGGAGATGGTCGTGAAGCCGCGCACGTCGCTGAACAGAATGGTCATGCGGCGCTCCTCGCCGCCCAGCACCAGCTTTTCCGGCGAGCGCGCCAGCTGCTCGACCATGTGCGGCGACAGGTAATAGCCGAAGGCGGAGCGGATCTGCTGGCGCTGCTTCTGCTCGCGGAAATAATTGACGAAGGTCAGCACCAGATAGATCAACCAGCTCGAAATCAGCGGATAGGTGAAATCGATCAGCAGGCTGTGCGCCACGAACAGATACCACGACAGGCCGAGCAGCCCGGCGATCAGCAAGGCGCCGACCGCCACCACGACCGTCGGCGACAGCAGCGGCGCGGCGACGACGATGGCGAGCCCGAGCCCGACCGCCAGGATGATTTCGGCGCCGATGGCATATTCCGGATAGGACAGCGGCGACTTGGTCAGCACGCTTTCGAGGATTTCGGCGTGCACCTCGACGCCGGGCATCGCCGCCTCGACCGGCGTGGTCTTGACGTCGAGCAGGCCGATCGCCGAGGTGCCGATGAGCACCAGTCGGCCGCGCAGCCGGTCCGGAGCCAGCCGCCCTTGCAGGACGTCCTTGGCGGATACGTAACGCGCCGGGTCGTGCTTGTTGAAATGCACCCAGACCTGGCCGTTGCGGTCGGTCGGCACCACCAGCCCCGGCACCAACACCGATTGCACGCCGGCCTCCCCGGCGTGCACCTGGATGGCGCCGGCGTGGCTGACGACGCGCAGCATCTCCATGGTCAGCGCCGGCGCCAGCGCGCCCTGCGCCTCCATGATCATCGGGACGCGGCGGATGATGCCGTCGCGTTCCGGATTGATCGAAAACAGTCCACGACCGGCCGCCGCCTGCTCGATCGGCAGCAGATTGCGCAACAGCCCGGGAAAGCTCACCAGAAACGGCGTCGGGTCGGTGCCGATGATGGCGAATCCGGTCTGCAGCGCCAATTCCTCCTGCGTGCGCGGCTGCGGCGTCGCCGATCCGGCCTGGCCGACCACCACGTGCGCGTTCTTGACCGCGTCGGCCAGCACCTCGTCGTTGCTGGGAAGGCTGTCGAGTTTTTGGCGGGTCGCGTCATCGAGGCCGCGGAAGCTTTCCGCGGCAACGCGCGGCGACATGCGATCGGGTTCGGCAAAGACGATATCGAACCCGATCGCGACGGCGCCCGCCTCCTTGATGCGCGTGACCAGGTCTGCCACCAGCGTCCGCGGCCACGGCCATTGTCCGACCTCCTTCAGGCTCGCCTCGTCGATATCGACGATGACGACCGGCCGCACGGTTTGCTGGCGCGGCCGCAGCACCTGAAACAGATCGAAGGTGCGCAGCCGCAGCTCCTGCAGCGGCGGCGGATCGACGACGCGCAGCGGCACCAGCGCGAGCAGCAGCACGACGCACACCGCCCGCGCCACGCCGAACTGTCGCGCCCAGCGCCGTAGCGTCCTCATGTGTTGCGAGACTCCCCACCGTCGTATCGGCCACCGCGAAGCGCAACGCTCGCCGAGCAGGGTGATTTTATCACTTCTCGCGGAACGAGCGCATCAACTGGTCCTGCAGCGGCTTGACCAGGTATGAAACCAGGGTGCGTTCGCCGGTTTGGATGAAAGCCTCGACCGGCATGCCCGGCGTGAGCTTGACGGCGCCGAGCCGGTCGATCTCGCCGGGATTGATGGCGATGCGCACCAGATAATAGCTCTGGCCGGTGCGCTGATCGACCGTCGTGTCCGCGGCGACCCGCGAGATCGTGCCGTTGAGCTCGGGCGTGGTGCGCTGGTCGAAGGCCGAGAACCGCAGCAACACCGGCTGGGCGAATTCGACGAGTTCGATGTCCTTGGGATCGACCTTGACCTCGACCGAGAGCTTGTCGGCCTCCGGAACGATCAACATGATCGGGTCGCCGGCGGTGATGACGCCGCCCACCGTGTTCGCCGTCGACTGGAACACCACGCCGTTCTGCGGCGAGCGAATGTCGATGCGCCTGAGCTGGTCCTGGGCCGTTACCTTGCGCTCGACATATTCGCCGATCTTGCTGTCGGTCTCGCCCAATTCCTTGGCGACGTCACTGGAGAAATCCTGATCGATCTGCAGCGCCTGCAGCTCGATTTCGGCGATTCTGCCCTTGGCCTGCGCGGTCGAGGCGACGAGCTGGCCGCGCTCGCCTTGCAGCTGCGTTTCCTGGCGTTCCAGCGACGTCAGGCGCTCCATCGGCACCAGGTTCTTCTGCCAGAGGCTGCGCACGCCGCCGAGTTCCTGCTCGATCAGCCCGGTTTCCTTGGCCTTGGCGTCCACCTGCGCGGTGAGTCCGGTGATCTGCTCCTGCAATTGCTTGATTTGCTGCTGCAGCTGATCCTTCTTGCCGAGGCGTGCGCTGCGGCGCAATTCGAACAGCTTGCGCTCGCTGTCCAGCGCCGCCTTGACGTCCGGATCGCCAGCGTGGTCGGCAAGCTCCGGCGGCGCCGCGATGGTGTCGGCGCCGTCGCGCTCGGCGGCGAGACGGCCTTTGCGCGCGTAAAGTTCGGTGAGGCCCTTGGTGACGATCGCCAGATTGGCGCGGGTCACCGTTTCGTCCAGCCGTATCAGGATGTCGCCGGCCTTCACCCGGTCGCCGTCGTGCACCAGCACCGCGCCGACGACGCCGCCGGTCGGGTGCTGCACTTTCTTGACGTTCGAATCGACCACCACGGTGCCGGGTGCAATCAGCGCGCCGGAGATTTCGGCCGTCGACGCCCAGCCGCCCAATCCGACCACGAGCGCCACAATCAGGACGCCGCCGGCCCAGATGTGGCGGCGGATCGAGGCCTGGGAAATCGATAACGGTCTGCCGGTCATGCCTTGGTCACCCCTTGCCGCTCTTTTCCGGCACCACCTTCAAGGCCCGTTGCGGCTGCGGCGCCGGCGGCGCCACGCGGTTGAGGATTTCTTCTTTGAGGCCGAACTGCTGCTGGCGTCCCTTGGCCATCACCAGAATGAAGTCGACGCCGGCGATCGCGCTCGGCCGATGCGCCACCACCACCGCGATGGCGCCTCGCGCGCGAATGCCGAGGATCGCCCGCGTCAGCGCCTCGTCGCCTTCGGCGTCGAGATTGGAATTGGGCTCGTCGAGCACCACCAGAAACGGGTCGCGATAGAGCGCGCGCGCCAGCGCGATGCGCTGCGCCTGGCCCGCCGACAAGGCGTTGCCGTGATCGCCGACATTCGTTTCATAGCCGTACGGCAGATTGACGACGAGGTCATGGACGCCGGCCGCTTGCGCGGCGGCCAGCACCGCGTCCGGATCGGGCGGATCCTCGAACCGCGATATGTTCTGCGCCACGTTGCCGGGAAACAGTTCGACATCTTGCGGCAGATAGCCGATATGGCGGCCGAGCGCCTCCGGCGACCACTGGTCGATGGTGGCGCCGTCGAGCCGTACGGTGCCTCGCGCCGGCGTCCAGACCCCGACCAGCATGCGCGCCAGCGAGGACTTTCCCGATGCGGTGGGCCCGATTACGCCGAGCGCCTTGCCGCCGGCGAGCGAGAAGTTGACATCCTGGCAGACGATCTTCTGTTCGCCGGGCGCGGCGACCGCGGCCTGCTGGACGACGAGCGTGCGCGTCGGCGGCTGCAGCGGCATGGGCTGCTCGATCGGCGGCAGATGGCCGAGCAGGCCCGACAGCCGCTGCCAGCTTTGCCGCGCGGCGACGAAGCCGCGCCAATTGGCGATCGCCAAATCGACCGGGGCCAGCGCACGGCCGCCGAGGATCGAGCCGGCGATGATGATGCCCGGCGTCGACATCTGGTTGATCACCAGCCAGGCGCCGACCGCAAGAATGGCGGACTGCAGCATCATGCGCAGGACCTTCGACATCGCGCCGAGTCCGCCGGCCACGTCGCTGGCGCGCTGGCTCGACGCCACGTATTTGCGATTAAGCTCGCTCCAGCGCTGGCCGATGCGGCCGACCATGCCCATCGCGGTGAGCGCCTCGGCGTTGCGCCGGCTGGCCTCCATCACGGCGTTACGCGCGGCCGCAAATTGCGTGGCGCTGCGGGTCGGACGCCGTGTCGTCAACTCGGTTGCCACCGTCAGCGTGACCAGCACGACGGCGCCGAACAGCGCGGTCAGGCCGATATAGGTGTGAAACAAGAAACAGATGACCAGGTAGACCGGCATCCACGGCAGATCGAACAAGGCGACCGGCCCGATCCCGGACAGGAAGCCGCGCACCGTGTCGAGGTCGCGGATCGGCTGGGCGTGGTCGCCCTTGCCGCCCAGCTTGAGCGGCAACCGGACGATGGCGTCATAGACGCGCAGGCTCATCGCCTCGTCGAGGCTGTTGCTGATGCGCACCAGGATCCGGCTGCGGATCATGTCGATGATGCCCTGGGCGGCATAGAGCCCGGCCGCCAGGAACAACAGCGCAACCAGTGTCGGCACGCTTCGGCTCGGCAGCACGCGATCGTAGACTTCCAGCATGAACAGCGCGCCGGTGAGCATCAGAAGGTTGCTCATGCCGCTGAACACCGCGATGGCGATGAAGGCCTGCCGACAGGCGGCAAGGGCGGTGGCGAGTTCGGAACTCGCGGGCGCCTGTCGCAGCGGACCGAGGGACTGAGCCATCAGGGGTGCGTACCACCGTAACCGGTCGAATGCCACGTACGCCCCTGCCTGACACCAGCAGGCAAAAGCGGGATGCGTCGGGATGGGCCCGCCCCGACCGCGAGCGCCGGGCGCATCATAGCCTTAGTTAACGCCGCGTGGGTGACGGTTCACAATGATTAGTTAACACGCCGGGGCCGGGCAGAGCGGCGCCGAGGAGCCAGCCCGGCGCGGCGCCGCCGCGGAAATATTCCTATGCGGCGGTCGCGCACACTTGCCTCGCCGGCCTGTATGGCCGGCAAGGCGCGCGCCGCGCGCTCGCCTCAACAAGACGGCACGGGGTCGGCGAGCCGAAGCCCAACTCGGGCCTCAGCGCCGATCCGCCGTGACGCTGCAATGCTTGGGTAGAATCAGGAACGGGAGTTCGAGCGAGAGCCCGATGCTGAAGGCCTTCTGGCGCGTGGCGCCTTCCGACCGCTTCAGCTTTTTGGCTATCGTGCCCGCAGGCGTCTTTTTCTTCGCCATCGATTTTAGTTCGCGAACCTCGCCTGCCGTCCAGGCGCGACGCTTCTTTGCTCTCTTAGCCATAGAACCTCCCTTTCAACAAAGGTTGCTTGTATCCCGTATGGGAGCCAAGGAAAAGCCAGCAGATGGTGCAGATGGTATGGTGATCATGATGCTTGCAACCGAGCTACGGCCCGCCAACACGCCCGCAGCTAATGCAAGGCCAGTTAATAAACGGTTTGTTAGATTCTTCTTAGCGCGCCATCGGCTCGGAAGCAAATGTATCTTGCATGGCTGTTCCAACAATTTTTGATAGGTCAAGGTGCCGCTCCCGCAATCGTGCAGGGTGTTCACGTCATCCGGCCATCAACAACAAGCTTCACGGCGAAATACTCCGACCGCGGCCGGTAGTGGGGGCTGTATTGAGCAACCGACATGATTTGGACCCATTATTCGGCACGATGCCGGCGCTCAGGGTGCGATTCTGAGACTAAAGAGTTGCTTTGGGACGGTCTAGTCGGGAGATCGGGATGAACAATGTTGCGCGCAAGTCGGTCGTATGGCTGCTTGTTGTCGTGGCTTTGGCGCTTGGTCAGCGCGTCAGCCAGGCCGCCGAGCAGCGCTTCGCGCTGGTGATCGGCAATGACGAATATAAGGCGGCCAAGCTTGCAACGCCGGCCAACGATGCCGGGCTCGTGGCCGATGCGCTGCAGGCCGCCGGCTTCACGGTTACGGGCGCGAGAAATCTCGATCAGGCGACGCTGCGGGAATCGTTTCGCGAATTCCTCGGCCAAGTTTCCGCCGCCGGACCGGACGCCGTCGCCCTGGTCTACCTCGCCGGCTACGGTCTGCAGTTCGAGGGCGAGAATTATTTCGTTCCGGTCGATGCCGACATCCAGCGCGACGTCGATGTGCCGCTGCAGGCGATTCGCGTATCCGATTTTACCCAGCCGCTGGCGGCGCTGCCGGGACGCGTCAAGATCGTCATTCTGGATGCCGCGCGGCAAAATTCGTTCGCCCAAGGCGGCCAGCCGCTGGCGAGCGGCTTGACACTGGTCGAGCCGATCGCCGGCATGGCGATCGCGTTCAATGCGGCACCGGGTACGGTCGGTCCGGACGAGCCGGGACCGTACGGCGCATACGCGACCTCGCTCACCGAGATGATCTCATCGGGTGGTCTCGGGCTTGATGATTTGTTCGCGTGGCTTCGGCTGCGCGTCAGCGATCTTACCAAGGGCGCCGAGGTACCCTGGTACGCGTCCCAGATCGACGGTGCGTTCGTCATGACCGAACGGGCCGCCGACGCACCACCGCCGCCAAACCTTCAGCCGGTCGCAGAGATCCGCGGCAAGCCGATACGGGATTTTGCGAATGCCGACGACGCCTACGCGGCGGCGCTCGATCGCGATAGCATCGACGGCTACGAGCAGTTCCTCGCCGTCTATCCCAATACTCCATACTCGGCGCGCGTTGCCGCCATGATCGCGGTGCGCCGCGAGCAGATTATTTGGCGTCGCAGCGTGATCGCCAATACGCCGCCGGCGTATTGGTCGTACCTGCGCCGCTACCCGAACGGTCCGCACGTCTGGGACGCACGCCGGCGCTTGACGATTCTGGCGGTGGCGCTCGAGCCGCCGCCAGACTTCGCGTATTACGATTTCGGCGTGCCGCCGCCGCCGGCCGAAGAAATGGTCTACATCGACCAGCCGGTCGTGATGTTCGCAGGCCCGCGTTTCCGGCCGCCACCGCCGCCGCCGCTGTTCTTCTTGCCGCCGCGTCCGCCGGTTTTCGCGATGCTGCGACCGCCGCCGCCACCGCGCGAGCGCTTCGGCCTGCCCGCTCCGGAGCGGACAGTCATTCCGACGTTCGTGCGGCCGCCGCCTACGGTCACGCTGCGGACCGCGCCGGGAGCGCCCGGGCCGGGCGGCCGACCGGCGCTTCAGGTCGCGCTGCCGACCGCCGTGCAGAACCACGGCGGCCCGGGTGGACCGGGAACCGCAACTGCGCCGGGATTTCATCCGACGCCGCTGCCGCCGCCCCCGCATGCCGGGACGGGCGGGCCCCCGCCGCCCCCGTCGACGGCCTTCGTAAAGCCGAGCCCGCCGCCGCCCCCGCCCGGCGGTCAGCAGCGCGAGCCGAGCACGTTGAAGCCCGCACCGCCGCCACCGCCGCCTCCTGGCCGCCGCGAGCCGAGCACGTTCAAGCCTGCACCGCCGCCACCGCCACCTCCTGGCCGCCGCGAGCCGAGCACGTTCAAGCCTGCACCGCCGCCACCGCCACTTCCTGGCCGCCGCGAGCCGAGCACCTTCAAGCCCGCACCGCCGCCACCGCCGCCGCATCAGACAAACCCGGCGCTGACCACGGTGCACCCGGCGCCGCCGCCACCCCCACCGCCGCCGCATCCGGTCATCCCGGCACAGACAGCGGTGCATCCGGCTCCGCCACCACCGTCACATCCTGCGCCGGGCGGCGCGGCGGCGAAGTGTCCGCCTGGCAAGAAGTGCGGATAGCCGGCGGCTGACGCAGCCGCCATCGCGGGCCAGACACGCTGCAAGCGTTGCCGGCCCGTCCGTCATTACACTCGGCGCTCCGGCGATAGCGCCGCGACCATGGCGAAATTGCCGCGCCGGCATGCGGCGACGCCTAACGATTGCGAAAGGTCCTTTGGCTATTTTCCGACGCCAACGCTCAAAGGATCCACACTGATGCAGACTCTGCTGCTGAGCGGCCTGTTCGGGGCCGTTTGCTCGATGGTCCTGTGGATCGTCGGCTCGGCCTCCGTCAAACGCGACGCGTTGATGCGGCGCAACGGCAAGCTGTTTCCGCCCGAGGAAATCTGAGCGCGGGCTGCTCGCCATGGCCGGCGAGCCCGCCATCACATCATTGCCGCTGCAGCGCATCCGCGGCAGCGAGGGGCTTGCGGCGTGCGGGCGTCCTTCCTAACTTCCTTAGTGGAGCAACACTAAACACCGACGCCGAGGAAGCGGTCGCGAATGAACAGCGTGTGTCCCGACGAACTCAAGCTCGTCGCCCTCGACAAAGACGACATCGAGGTGGTGTCGGCGCATGTTCAGGACGCCATGGTCCGCATCGGCGACATTTTCTGGCAACCGCGCGAGCATCGCTTCGTCATGGCGGTCAACCGGTTTGACTGGATGACGGCCGTCGATGCCAATGCGAATGCCGATTATCGACGATGCCGGACCGCGTTGCGGTTCGAGCGCGTGCTGGCCTGCAAGTGCCGCGGCGTCAGTCCGACCAACAAAGACGCCCGGCTCAACCTGCTGGCCGTCGAATTCGCCGAACAGGATTCGCCCGCGGGCGTCGTGACCCTGACCTTCTCGGGCGGCGGCGTCATCCGTCTCGAGGTTGAATGTCTGGAGGCCGAGCTTGCCGATCTCGGCGAAGTCTCGACCGCGGCGGTGTGCCCGGATCATTTCACCCGGCCGGTGACGGCCTGACCCCGCTATTCGGCGGGCGCCACGCTCCGGTGCCGCTCCGAGGGCGCGGCAAAAAGCTTCATCAGCACGATAATGACGGCGAGCGTCGCCGCATAGACCATGAGCTGCATGGCGGTCGGCTGGTCGACGTAACCGATCAAGGTGTGCAGCGCCCGGCCCAGGAAGCTTGAATCGCTCAAGATCCAGGACGTGTCCCACACCGTTTGGTCGAAGGCGGTGAGGATGTCGGCCTGTTCGAGAAAGGCGATCGCCTGCGCCGCCATGCCGGCCGCCAGCAACGCGATCAACGCGCTGGTCACGCCGAACAGATAGCGCGTCGGTATGGTGATGAGGCCCAGATAGGTCAGCAGGCAAACCAGCGAGCCGAGAACGAGCCCGATCAAGCCGCCGGCCACCATGGCGAGATTGGCGCCGCCTTGCGCCGCCGCCACGCCATAAAGAAACAGCACGACCTCGGAGCCTTCGCGCAGCACCGCGATCGCCACGACAACCGCAAGCGCGGCAAGCGACTTCGAGCCGGCCGCCACGGCCTCGCCCGCCGCGCGCAATTCGGCGACCAGTTCGCGGCCGTGCCGCGACATCCATACATTGTGCCAGGTCAGCATCAGCACCGCGAAGCCGAGGATCGAGGCGTTGAAAATCTCCTGGCCGCTGCCGCCGAACAGCTCCGACAGGCCGCCGGTGAACAGCGCCACGACCGCGGCGCCGAGCACGCCGGCGATCACCCCGCCGGCAATCCAGCGTCCGCGCTGCGGGACGCCTGCGGTCACCGCCATGACGATGCCGACCACCAGGCCGGCCTCGAACACTTCGCGGAACACAATCAGCAGCGCGGCAAGCACGGGACCCTCATTGCAGAACGCTCATCGAGCTTAGGCCAACCTCTCCCAAGGCTACGTTCACGGGACAATCAGGAAGCCCTGCGTCTCGTGGTGGAAGTCGTCGAAGAAATTGTAGCGGCCGGGCTGGAGCGGCCGCACATGAACCATGGCCTCGGTGCCCGCGGGCACGATCTTTTCGAAGTGCAGATCGCTGCTCTCGAACTCGGAGACGATATCATTGTCGTTCCTGATGCGAAATTCGATCGGCTGGCCCGGTGGCGCATGGACTTCGGCGGGCTCGAACTGGTGGTTTTTCAAGGTCAGCGACAGTGTCACCGTATCATCCGCGTTGGCGGCGCGCGGCCCCGGAACCATGGCGGAGCCGAGCACGATGGCTGCGACGAGCACCAAGACTGTTCGGCCGATCCTCATGCGTTCTCGTTCAGTCATGACTGGCATTGCGTCGGTGTCCGCCGTGACTGGATTATTGTCGTGCAGTTGGGCAACAACTGCGTTTTTGTCAATCTAAAAACCCTATATTAGAATTGTTATAAGAACAGACTGCTGATAGGCGTGATCGCGCCCCAGAGCAGGTCAGGACCATGGCGATCCGCCTCGACACACGTTCCGCCGATTTCGCGCAAAAATTCCGCGCGTTTCTCGGCACCAAGCGCGAGGCATCGGCCGACGTCGAGGCGACGGTGCGCGCCATCGTTAACGACGTGGCCGCCCGCGGCGATGTCGCGCTTCGATTCTACACGCAAAAATTCGATGCCCTCGATCTCGATCGCGTCGGGCTCAAAGTGACGCCGGACGAGATCGCCGCCGCGTTGCGAGCCTGCGATCGCCCGGCGCGCGACGCGCTCGAGTTCGCCCGTGGCCGCATCGAGGCTTTCCACCGCCGGCAAGTGCCGCAGGACGACCGCTTCACCGATGCGCTCGGCGTCGAACTCGGTTCGCGTTGGACGGCGATCGATGCGGTCGGGCTTTACGTGCCGGGCGGCACGGCGGCCTATCCATCCTCGGTGCTGATGAACGCCGTGCCCGCCAAGGTCGCCGGCGTGTCGCGCATCGTCATGGTGGTGCCGGCGCCCCGTGGCGAACTCAACCCGCTGGTGCTGGCCGCGGCCGAACTCGCCGGCGTCGATGAGATCTATCGCGTCGGCGGCGCGCAGGCGATTGCGGCGCTGGCCTATGGCACGCAGAGCATCGCGGCGGTCGCCAAGATCGTCGGCCCCGGCAACGCCTATGTGGCGGCCGCCAAGCGCCTGGTGTTCGGCAAGGTCGGCATCGACATGATCGCCGGGCCGTCCGAGGTGCTGATCCTCGCCGACCGGGACGGCAATCCGGACTGGATCGCCGCCGACCTGTTGGCGCAGGCCGAGCACGACGCCAGCGCCCAAGCCATCCTGATCACCGATAGCGAGGCACTGACCGGCGCCGTCGCGCGCGCCATCGACAGCCAGCTGGCGCAGTTGTCGCGCGGTCCGGTCGCCGCCGCCTCATGGCGCGATTTCGGCGCCATGATCGTGGTGCGCGACTTCGACGAGGCGATGCCGCTGGTCGACGCCATCGCGCCCGAGCACCTGGAAATCGCCGCGGCGGATGCCGAGGCGCTGGCCGGGCGCATCCGCAATGCCGGCGCGATCTTCATCGGCGCCCACACGCCGGAGGCGATCGGCGATTACGTCGCCGGCTCCAACCACGTGCTGCCGACGGCGCGCTCGGCGCGATTTTCCTCCGGCCTCGGCGTGCTCGATTTCATGAAGCGCACCTCGATCCTCAAATGCGGGCCGCCGCAGCTGCGGGCGCTCGCCGGCGCCGCCATCGCGCTCGGCACGGCGGAAGGGCTCGATGCCCACGTTCGTTCGATCGCCATCCGGCTCAACCGCTAGCGCGCAGCCGCCGGCGACCGAAGCGGTCTGTGCTCTATCATTTGTCGGCGGAGCATGATCTTTTCGGAACCGGCCGCCACCCCCGGATCAAGTCCGAGGGCAGGCTTTTTCGGATCACGCCCAGATGGCCCGCACGCCGCGCAGGAATGAAGCCGGCCGCCTCGCCGCGGTGACCTTGGATGAGGCTTCGCTCGGCAGCGCCAATGACGACATCGAGCATGAGCGCCGCGTCGCCATCTATGATCTGATCCAAGACAACAAATTCCGCCCCATCGGGCACGACGGCGGGCCTTATGCGCTGTATCTGGCAACGCGCGGCAACCGGCTGATTTTCGACATTCGCCTGACCGACGGCTCGCCGGTGATCGCCCACATGCTGTCGCTGATGCCGTTCCGCCGCATCGTGAAGGACTACTTCACGGTCTGCGACAGCTATTACTCGGCGATCCGCAGCGCGACGCCGGATCGCATCGAAGCGCTCGACATGGGCCGCCGCGGGCTGCACGACGAGGGCTCGCGCATCGTGATGGAGCGGCTCAAGCGCAAGGTCGAGATCGATTTCGACACGGCGCGGCGGCTGTTCACGTTGATCACGGTGCTGCACTGGAAAGGCTGACGAGCGCGATGCCGGAAGCCGCCACTGCGCCGTTGTCGCCGCCCGCGCCGCGGCCGTTGGCGGTGCTGTTCGCCTGCGGGCTCAATTCGCTGCGCTCGCCGATGGCGGCGGGCCTGTTCGCGCAACTGTTCGGCGGCACGATCTATGTCGGCTCCGCCGGCGTGCGCAAAGGCGAGCTCGATCCGTTCGCCGTCGCCGCCATGGCGGACGTCGGTATCGACATTGCGCGGCACAAGCCGATCACGTTCGAGGAACTGGACGAGTGGGAAGGTCTCAACTTCGACCTCATCGTCACGCTGGCGCCCGAGGCGCATCACCGGGCGCTGGAATTGACCCGCACCAGCGCGGTCGACGTCGAATATTGGCCGACCGCGGATCCCAGCGCCGTCGAGGGCACGCGGGCGCAGCGGCTCGATGCCTACCGGGAGGTCCGCGATCAGCTGCTGGCGCGCATCAGGCAGCGTTTCGCCGGACCGCGCACCGGCAATGAATGAAAGCGCAAGGCCGCTCCAATGACGCCGTGCCGGCAGTTGTGGAGCGGCCCGTCATCCGCTAGTTTCCGCGCAAATTTTGGCCAAAATTCCCTTGGATCGCGGCCAATCGGCGAGCCTAGGTCGCGAATGGCGAAAGAAGAACTGTTGGAATTTCCCGGTATCGTGACGGAGCTGCTCCCGAACGCCACGTTTCGCGTCAAGCTTGAGAACGAGCATGAAATCATCGCTCACACCGCCGGCCGAATGCGCAAGAATCGTATCCGCGTGCTCGCCGGCGACAAGGTCCTGGTCGAGATGACACCCTACGACCTGACCAAGGGGCGCATCACCTACCGTTTCAAGTAATATCGCCGCCGCCTTACCAATCCTCGATCCTAACAGCGTGCAGATGTGATCGGTCGTCCGAAATTCGTGCTCGCCTCCGGCTCGCCGCGCCGGCTGTTGCTGATCAATCAGGGCGGCATCGAGCCGGATGCGCTGCGTCCGGCCGATATCGACGAGACGCCGAAGCGGGGCGAGCTGCCGCGGGCCTGCGCCACCCGGCTGGCGCGTCTCAAGGCCGAGGCCGCGCTCACCATGATCCGCATCGACGAGGAACTGCGCGGCTCCTATATCCTCGCCGCTGACACCGTGGTCGCGGTCGGGCGGCGCATCTTACCGAAGGCGGAACTGCTCGACGAGGCGGCGCAATGCTTGCGGCTGTTGTCGGGCCGCAACCATCGGGTCCACACTTCGGTGTGCCTGGTAACGCCGAAGGAGACGTTCCGGCAGCGCTACATCGAGACCCGGGTGCGCTTCAAGCGGCTGTCGAGCGAGGACATCGAGGCCTATCTGGCCTCCGGCGAATGGCGCGGCAAGGCCGGCGGCTATGCGGCGCAGGGCATTGGCGGAACTTTCATCGTCAAGATCGTCGGCTCCTACTCGGCCATCGTCGGCCTGCCGCTGTACGAGACCATGACGCTGCTCGGCGGCGAGGGTTATCCGATCCATTTCGGCTGGCTCAACGCGGTGAGCGTGTAGCGCGCGGCGGCGCGCTTTCTTATGTTACAGGGATGCGCGCGCCCCCAAACCGCAAGGCCTGCCCGATCTGCGGCAAGCCCGTCGATGCGGCGTTCAAGCCGTTCTGCTCGAAACGCTGTACCGACGTCGATCTGCACCGCTGGCTGTCCGGCTCCTATGCGATCCCGGTCACCGAGGACGAGGAGGAGGACGAGCGGCGCGAGGAGGGCGGCGAGCCGAATTGAACCGTTCACCGTCACCCTGAGGTGCCTGGCGCAAAGCGCCGAGCCGCGAAGGGCGCCGGCCCGGGCGCCTCGGCATGTATCCTTCGAGGGCGCGCCGTTGGCGCACAGCGTCAGGAAGACCGCAAGGAATGCGGACCACGGCGATTTTGGACAGCCCCAATTCGAGCCTTTATATAACGGCGCTCGCGCGGTCGGATCGCAGCTTTCCGCTCGAACGAGCGCCTAAAGTACGCCCAGGTAGCTCAGTTGGTAGAGCACTGCACTGAAAATGCAGGTGTCGGTGGTTCAATTCCGCCCCTGGGCACCACCACTTTTCTAAGCTTATTGATTTCGGCGCAATAAATTTAAAAATTGTCCCGCTCGCTCAAAAGGTGGGCCACGCTGTTTCGACTTCCACGGCTGCAAACTACTTTTTTGTATCGTGTAACTCCGAGCACGTCTGCTTTCCGGGGGAAGAGCAAACATTACAAATTGGAGCCGCCATGTCCGTTGATGATCCTGAACGGAACGCGGGCTGCTTTGCTTTAAGTGCAGAAACCCACTGATTGTGCGGCCTTGATCGTTATTCGGCGGTCTCGAACGGTTGCAATGCCCCAAACAGCGGACGCCAGAGGAGGGGTTGCGCGAGCTCGGTTGGCGTCAGCTGTGGGTGATACCAGCGGGTCACCCAGTGGAGTTAAGTGGCCTCATACGGGTGGCGTTATCGCCGCCACGGCAAAAGCGTACGCAGTCGCTCATCCCGCAAGTACAAACCTCCCCAAGCAAGGAATCCAAAGTAGACCCCGAATAGGATTGAGCTGAACAAAGGGTCTTCTATCCGGACCTTGCTCGCCACGGCCCCGCCATAAAAACCCGTCAGCAGCACCGCGCCCAAGACAGCAGTGCGCGGCACGGCGTAGAGAATGGTGCATAACAGGGCAATGATGCCGATCGGCTGAATCGCCGCCACGGGATAACCAATCTTCGTGGTGGCCTCGACCACATGGGATTCGAGGAACAGCTTTCCGCCGGCATCGAAAAGCATGAACAATACTGTGACAGTGCTCAATGCCCAGCCAATGCGCGCTAACGTTTTTGCGCGTCTCTCCGGTTGATCTTCTCGCATGAAATCGCCTCCAAAGTCCCTTCATCTCGGTACTGGACGGTACTGGACGGTACAGTACGTAGCGCGTCTTGCGTTTGCCTGTCAAGTACCGTACCGTCTAGTACCAAAAGAGCAGGGCCACCCCATGAAATCGGCGACAGAAACTCGATCGACGCGTAAGCACCAAGCTATTGTCGAAGCAGCCAGGGCCGTCTTTTTCAAGAAAGGATATGACGGCACCAGCATGGAGGAGATCGCAGCGAAAGCCAGCGTCTCAAAACAAACGGTCTACAAGCACTTCGCCGATAAACAGCGGCTCTTTGCGGAGATTATCCTCGCAACCACGAGCGAGATCGAATGCGTTGTGGCTCTGGTGGCGGGCACGCTCATCGAAACGCGCGCGCTGAAAAGGGACCTTAGCCATCTCGGCCAACAATTCACAGCTTTGCTGATGGACCCGCAGCTTCTTCGATTACGCAGATTGGTCATCGCCAATGCGGACCGGATGCCAGAACTCGGACGGACATGGTATGAGCAGGGGTTTGAGCGCGTACTGGCAACGCTGGCTACCTGTTTCGCCGGGCTCGCCAAGCGCGGCCTCCTCTATGCAGAGGACCCGCTCATCGCGGCCCACCATTTTGTTGGATTATTACTCTGGATTCCGGTGAATCACGCGATGTTCACGGGAAGCGAGCGACCGTATACCAAGGCCGAGCTGGATCGATATGCCCTTGCCGCGGTGAACGCCTTTTTGGCTGCCTACAGTGTCAAAACCAAAGGGGCCGGAACATCACGGCGATGATCGCAATTCGTCGAATTCCAGTGGGACGTTTGCCCCGCCAAATGTTCTTCTCATGATCGCGCGAGGTCAGCTTCATAACTGCTGATACGCCAGCGGCAGCAGGCCGGCGAGGCGCTGCGCCCATTGCTGCTGCCCCGTGGCGTCGGCGATCAAATCCTGGCGGATCTCGATCGCCACGTGATGCAGACCGCGCCGTTCGGCGTGGACCGGAACGGTGTAATCGGTGGCGTCGGTCACAAGATACGGCGCCTGGTCGCCGATCGAGAGGCCGTCTTCGGCATTGAGCAGCGCCAGCAGTCGATGGGCGAAGCGCGGATCGCGGTTGTACAGCACGCCGGCGTGCCAGGGCCGCGCCGCGCCTTTGAAGACCGGCGTGAAGCTGTGCAGCGGGATCAGCGCCATGGCGCGCCCGGCCTGCCGGCGCCGGTCGAGCTCGGCTTCGATCCGCCTGTGGTAGGGCCGAAAGATCGCAGCGGCGCGCGCCGCTCGGTTCGCTTCGGTCAAGCCGGCATTGCCCGGGATCGGCGTGGCCTCGCTGATATCCGGGATCGAGGTCGGCGCGCCCAGCGGGCGGTTGCAGTCGATGACGAGGCGCGAATAGTTCTGCTGGATCAGCGTCGCGTCGAGCGCGTCGGCCAATAGCGGTCCAAGCCCGGCAATGCCGATGTCCCAGGCGATGTGCCGTTCGAGGTCGGTCTCGGCCACGCCCAGCCGCCCGAGGCTGCGCGGAATGAGCCTGCCGGCGTGATCGGCGACCAGCAGGAACGGCGATTTTCCGCTGGCATTTCGGACCGAGACCGCTGCCGGCTCATCGGCCGCCAGCAGGGCTTCCGGCATCTCGGTCATCGTTGCTCAAGATCGTGGAAAAGCATGCAATATTTGGCCCGATAAATGCATGTTGGCGACTTGGCGATTAGTATGGACCGTAATGCCGATTCTCAGCATCACGCACGTTACGGCCTATCACTATCATCAACCGGTCGCGTTCGGCGAGCACCGCATGATGTTGCTGCCGCGCGACGACGACGACCAAAAGGTCATTCGCTCCGAGATCGAAATCACGCCAAGGCCAACCCAGCTGGCCTGGACGCGGGATATTTTCGGCAACCATGTGGCCATCGCCGATTTCGCCGGGCGGGCCGCCGAGCTGCGTTTTGTCAGCAACATTCGCCTCCGCCACGCGACGGCCGGCTTTCGAGCAACCGATATCGCGGACTTTGCCCGCACCTATCCATTTGCCTATGCGGCGGAGGATTGGCCCGCCCTGGAACGCTTCGCCCGACCGCCGTACCCGCATCGCGAACTGGATCGCTGGAGTGCCGCGTTCTTCGGCAAGGACGGCTCCGCCGACACTTACAAGCTGCTCGTCGACATGACGCGGACCATCAGGCGGACCTTTGAGCACGCCGCGCGGCACGAGAAGGGAATCCAAACTCCGGTGCAGACCCTGCAGCTCGGCCGCGGCAGTTGTCGTGACCTCGCCATGCTCATGATCGCTGTACTGCGCGCGCGCGGCATCGCCGCGCGGTTCGTGTCGGGATATTTGCACTTGCCGGATGACGACGATGACGACGACGTCGCCGGCGGAAACACCCATGCCTGGGTCCAGGTCTACGTGCCCGGCCCCGGCTGGGTCGACTTCGATCCATCGGGGGGCGGCGTGGGGAATCAGAATCTCATCCGCGTCGCCGTCGCCCATCACCCGCGCGAGGCGATCCCGCTCCAGGGCACATGGTTCGGCGCGGCATCGGATCACCTGGCGATGAAAGTCGCCGTGAAGGTCACGGCGACAGCGGACGCCGGCGCCTGACGTTGCAAGCACAAGGGAGCTACGAAGCCAGCCTTGGACGACGCCATCACGAGCGGCCCCCACGCCGCGAAATCATGGAACCTTTATGCCCGCCCGTTCTTGGTAAATGCCTGGCAAGCGCCCTCCGACATGCGTGTAAAGTTTTCTGATGAAAATTCGCGCCGGCTACGAAATCTCCTACGACTGTCCTCAGCCGACGCCCATGATTCTGACGCTGAGCGTCCACCCATCGCGCTTCCCCGACCTCATAACGCTCGATCGCATGCGGCTTGAGCCGCCGATCGTGCCCAACACCTATCACGACAGCTTCGGCAATTTCTGCCATGTGATCCGCGCCCCGGCCGGCCGGCTGACGGTGTCCGCCGACTTCCTGATCCACGACAAGGGCGATCCGGACCCGACGGCCCCGCAGGCGGCGCAGCATGCGCTCGAGGATCTGCCCGTGGAGGTTTTGATCTATCTGCTCGGCAGCCGCTACTGCGAGACCGATCGCTTGTCCGACACGGCGTGGTCGCTGTTCGGCCAGTTGCCGAAAGGTTGGTCGCTCGTTCAAGCGATCTGCGATTACGTCCATGCTCGCATCAAATTCGGCTACGAGCACGCCAGTCCGACCAAAACCGCATGGGACGGCCATACCGAGCAGCGCGGCGTATGCCGCGACTTCGCCCACCTCGCCATCACGCTGTGCCGCTGCATGAACATTCCGGCGCGCTATTGCACCGGCTATCTCGGCGACATCGGCGTGCCGCCCGACCCCTCGCCGATGGACTTTTCCGCCTGGTTCGAAGTCTTTCTCGGCGACCGCTGGTACACCTTCGACGCGCGCCACAATAAGCCGCGCATCGGTCGCATTCTGATGGCGCGCGGGCGCGATGCCACCGACGTCGCGATCGTGACCTCGTTCGGCCCGTGCACGCTCGCGGGCTTCAAGGTGATAACCTACGAAGTGACGGAAGCCGCGCCTGCGGCGAGCTGATGGGCGACGGCACTCGTTTTTCGGCAATCAGCTCCGTTCTAGAAAACAAGCCGCCCCTTGCCGGCCCCGACCTGGTCGAAGCCTGATAGGCGACGAACGGTCCAGTGACGCGGAGCCTAATAAATTGCCGGCACGTGCATCGCCTCCGGTACCGGGTGACGGACGTAATCGGGCTGGTGCGCGCGTTCCGGCAGCACGATCGGCTCGTGGGGCACGTCGCGATAGGGAACCTGCTGCAGCAGATGATGGATGCAGTTGAGCCGCGCCCGCTTCTTGTCGACGCCGTCGACCACCCACCAGCGGGCTTCGGGGATGTGGGTGTGGGCCAGCATGTCCTCCTTGGCCTTGGTGTAGTTCTCCCAGCGGCGGCGCGATTCCAGGTCCATCGGGCTCAGCTTCCACTGTTTGAGCGGATCATGAATGCGCATCAGGAAGCGCAGGTCCTGCTCTTGGTCGGTGATCGAGAACCAATATTTGATCAGCACGATGCCCGACCGCACCAGCATGCGCTCGAATTCCGGAACGGTACGAATAAATTCCTGGTAATCGTCTTCGGTGCAGAACCCCATGACCCGTTCGACGCCGGCGCGGTTGTACCAACTGCGGTCGAACAGCACGATTTCGCCGGCCGCCGGCAGGTGGGCGACATAGCGCTGGAAATACCATTGGGTGCGCTCGCGCTCGGTCGGCGCCGACAGCGCCACGACCTTGCAGGTGCGCGGGTTGAGCCGCTGCGTGACCCGCTTGATGACGCCGCCCTTGCCGGCGGCGTCGCGGCCCTCGAACAGCACCACGATCTTGAGGTTCTGGTGCACCACCCAGTCCTGCAGCCTGATCAGTTCGCGCTGCAGCTTCAACAGCTCCTTGAAATAGATGGCCCGATCGAGCACGTCCTGACGCGGATGAGTGGTAACGTGCTCCAACAGGTCGGCGAGCCGGTCGTCGTCGATCTCCATTTCGAGCTCTTCGTCGACCGTGTCGATCAGCTCGTCATGGATGCGCTCGTGCCGCGCGGGGGTGCCTTTGCCGGGCGAATTCATCGATCTTCTCCGCTTCTCAGGTTTTGCGCCCGCTCACAGGCGGCGACCGGCACTGGGCCAGGATCGTGGATTGTTCGTTGCGCTGTTTGACGGTTGTGTGACGGCTAGTGCCTTTCAGGCGGCGGCAGATCGGCCGCGACCGGCGCGAACGCCCCGGTGGCCGGGTCGTAGATCTTCAACGCGCCGGTCGCGACGTTGAAATAGGCGCCGACCAGTTGCAGGCGGCCATCGTCGACGCGGTCGTGCACCCACGGAAAAGTCTTCAAATTGTTCATTGTCGCGACGATCGAGGCCTGTTCGAGCCGGGTGATGTAGTCGGGCGCGGTCGTGCCGCCGTTCTGATCCACCGATTCGGCCGCCGGCCCGATCAGCGCCATCCAGTTGCCGATGAAATCGTGCCTGTTCGTGGCGCAGCGATGCTCGACAAACGCACGAATTCCGCCGCACCGGGAATGGCCCAGCACGATGACATGCTTCACATTGAGCGACAGCACGGCAAATTCGATCGCGGCCGAAACGCCATGGGTGAAGCCGGTCGGCGAATACGGCGGCACCAGGTTGGCGACATTGCGCACCACGAACAGTTCGCCCGGATGGGCATCGAAAATCACTTCCGGCGAGACTCGGGAATCGCAACAGCCGATGACCATGACGTCGGGCTGCTGGCCGCTTTGGGCCAGCCGCTCGAAGCGGCTCCGCTCGACCGGAAGCCGCGTCGCAACGAAGGCGCGATAGCCTTCGATCAGTCGGGCGGGAAATTCCATGCTGCACCTGGTTTGCGACCGCTGCTAACAGCCCGGTTCGGTCAATCCGACAGGCAAGGGTCGGGCCAACCGGGCCACGACTGCCTGCAACAATGGGGCAAGCGCCGCAAGGGGACCGGCGCCGTCGCTTCCGTCACCGGCATCTGCAAAATCACCCCGAGCGCGCCCGCATAGGCGAACAGCACACCGATGCCTGCTGCGGTCAGCGTGCCGGCGGCATCGGCATAGAGCGGCGTGATCGCCTGGATCCAGCTCGACGGCGATTTCGAGGAGTGCGATCGGCGCGAGCAGGCCGGCAAGGCGGCTGTCGCGAAACACCGCCGTCACGGCCAGCAGGGATTCTTCGTCTTCACCGTCTTTGCCGGGTTCGGCGCCGGACGGGCGCGTTTCATCGAGAAACAGCGCGACGACGAGCGCCCCGGCGAGAATCGTGACGGCGGCGCCAAGGAAAACCAGAGCCAGCGATTTCAGCGCTAACAGCGCGCCGAGCGCGGGACCGACCATGTTCCCGGCGTTCGACATCACCCTGTTCGCCGCAAAATGCTCGCGGCGCGACTCGGCCGGCACCACATCGGCGATCACGGTCGCGGCAGTCGGGTGCAACACGCTCTCGAACGCGCCGATGGTTATCAGCGCGGCGGCGACGCCGAAGGGGCCGCGCACGATGAACAGCAACAGGAACCCGCAACCGACGCCGGCGGTCGACGCCAGCAGCACCGGACGACGCCCGACGCGGTCGGCGATGCCGCCGACGAACGGCGTCGCCAGTAGTTCGCCGCCGGCATAGCAGCCGAGCAACAGGCCGATGAACTCGATCGGAATGCCGGCGTCGCGGTGCGCCCACAGTGCAAAAAACGGCATCAGAATTCCATCGGCAACTGCGGCGGCAAAAAACAGGAGCATGCCGATGCGCGCGGCACGCGGTGCACGCGCCAGTGTCGTCGGGGCTGACGCGAGGGTTTTGAAAAATCTGTTCACGTTTCAACTCCACACGCCCCACCACGCCGGCGCGGAATGCGCACGACCGTCAGGGACGCGTTGGATGACGTGAACGCTTACGGTGCGCGGCTTCGCGCACGCGTTGGCTTTACCGCGGCGGCCGCCGTCCCGCAAGCGACAGTTCTCAGATTGCCGGCAGCACGGCGCGCGACATGTAGAGAAACAACGCGACGCCCAGCAAGCCGAGCAACACCGCAAGCGCAAGGTCCAAGCGGTCGCCGGGGCTCGGCACCTCATTGTCGCTCTCGATGTCCTTGGCGGTTTTGACGAAGCGAAAGCCGGCAAGCGCGATCATCGCGACGCCGAGCACGATGAAGGCGAGCCCGGCGGCATTGGCAAAAGCCTGGCCGTGCGGCGCGAACTGTTGCTGGGCCAGCTGCGGCGTGGCGAATTTGATGAACAGATCGAACCGCTCGATCAGGAAGCCGAAGGCCATGACCGCAATGGCGGTGCGGACCCAGGCGAGAAAGGTGCGCTCGTTGGCGGCGTGGTCGCTGTAACGTTTGATCATCGGCCGGCCCGGGTTTGCCTATCGCAAAGTATAGCGCATGCCGGGGAGTTCATCCGCGGCAATGCGTTCCCTTGCCCGCAGCCGGATAAATAGGCAGGTTGGGGCGTCCAAGCCCGCGCCATGGAACAGCGGGCACGGCAAGCGGAGTGAAACCCATGGCGGAGCCTGCAGCGCGTCCGAGCCGCGGCCGTTGGTACATCCTGCTGCTGATCAGCGTGATGTACCTCATCACCTATCTCGACCGCGTCAACATTTCGACGGCGGCGCCGCAGATCAGCCAGGAATTCGGCTTCGACAAAGTCACCATGGGCTTTATTTTCAGTGCCTTCGTGTGGGCCTATGCGCTGTTCCAGGTTCCCGGCGGCTGGCTGAGCGATCGCTTTGGCGCCCGCGGCGTGCTGGCTGGCGTGGTGACGTACTGGTCGATCATGACGGCTGCCACCGCGGCGGCTTTCAGCGGCGGCTCCTTCATGATCGTTCGCTTCCTGTTCGGCGTCGGCGAGGCCGGCGCGTTTCCGGGCGCCACGCGCGCCATGCAGTTGTGGTACCCGCGGCCCGAACGCGGCCTGGTCCAGGGCGTCACCCACAGCGCCAGCCGGCTTGGCGCGGCGATCGCTCCGCCGATCGTGGTCCTGCTCATGACCGAGTTCGGCTGGCGATCGGTGTTCTACATTTGCGGCACGGTCGGGCTGCTGTGGTCGGCGTGGTGGGCGTTGACCTACCGCAACCTGCCGGAAGAGCATGCCTTGGTGAACAAGGCCGAGCTTGAAATCATTCGCGGCCGCGGCCCAGACGGCGCCATCAATCCGCCGCCGATGGACCAGCAGACCAAGGTGCCATGGGCCACGCTGGTGCGATCCCCCAACATGTGGGCGATCATGCTGGCTTATTTCACCTACGTGTACTGCCTGTGGATTTTCCTGAGCTGGCTGCCGTCCTATCTGATCGAAGTTCGTCATTTCACGCTGATCAAGGTCGGGTTGTTTGCTTCGCTGCCGCTATGGGCCGGCGTCGTCGGCGATACGGTCGGCGGGCTTTCGACCGATTGGCTGTTGCGGGTCACGGGCAGCGCCAAGATCGGCCGCCGCGTGGTGGCCATCGTCGGCTTGCTGGGCTGTGCCATATGCATCGTGCCGGCCGCGCTGACCGAAGACGCCTATGTGGCCGTCTATGGCCTGACCGCCTCGATGTTCTTTCTCGAACTCACCATCGGGCCGTCATGGGCGGTGCCGATGGATACCGGCGGCAAATATTCCGGAACCGTGTCGGGAATGATGAACATGGCCGGCAATTTCGGCGGCGCGATTTCGCCGATCGTGTTCGGTTACCTGGCCCAGGGCGGCAACTGGCAGGCGCCGTTTATCGTCGCCGCCGGTCTCCTGGTCATCGGTTCAGCCGTGTGGGCATTCTGGCTCGATCCCGACAAGCCCATCCTGATGGCCTAGCCACGCCGACCGATCTGGACTTCGGCTCGCTCTTGATTAACGTCGCGTAAATGGATGTTGACTACGTATTGTCGCCGGTAACCGCCTGAGAAAGCAGCCGGCGCGAGGCACGATGTTCCGAGTCCTCACCTGTTTGACGACCCAGCACGACTGGCGCCTGGTGATCGTCGCGGGCGTCGTCTGCTTCCTGTCCAGCCTGACCGCCATCATGCTGTTCAATCGCGCGCGCGCGACGATCGGCCGCGTCCGCGTGATCTGGATAACTGCCGCCGGCGTTGCCACCGGCTGCGGCATCTGGGCGACGCACTTCCTGGCGATGCTGGCCTACGAACCGGGAGTGCCGGTCGCCTACAACATCACCCTGACGACGTTGTCGCTTCTGACCGCGGCGGCGATCACGACGGGCGGCTTGGCTGTCGCAGTCGCCATGCCGCGCCCATGGGGCGCACTGATCGGCGGCGGCATCATCGGCGGCGGCGTTGCCTGCATGCATTATCTCGGCATGTTTGCCCTTGAGCTTGCCGGCCGGGTGACGTGGGATCTGCCGCTGGTCGTGGCATCGGTGGTCTTGGGAATGGCGCTGGCCGCGGCGGCGCTGGCCATCGCCATGCATTGGCCGGGATTGCGCGGCCTGTGGACATCGGCGCTCTTACTGACGCTCGCGATCGTGTCGCATCATTTCACCGCCATGGGCGCGGTCGGCATCGTTCCCGATCCGGCGCGCACCATCACAGCGCTGTCGCTGTCGCCGGCATCGCTTGCCATCGCCGTCGCCAGCGTGGCGGTCGCAATCCTGGGCATCAGTCTGATAAGCGCGTTGGTCGATCGCCGGCTGGACGATAAGGGGCACCTCCTGGACATCGCGCTCAACAACATGAGCCACGGCGTCGTGATGTTCGACGCCCAGGGCCGGTTGATCGTCTGCAACGAGCGCTACGTGAAAATCTACGACCTGCCTCCCGAACTCGTGAGGCCGGGCGCCAAATTTGTCGACATCGTTCGCTTTCGCTCCCAATCAGGCACGCTGTCGCGCGATCCGGATGCGTATTGCGCCGAGCTCATGCAGATCATGGCTTCCGGAAAGGAGGTCAGCTTCGTCTCCGAACTGCCCGACGGCCGGGCCATTGCGGTGGTCAATCGTGCCGATCCCGGCGGCGCCTATTGGCTCGGCACGCATCATGACATCACCGAGCGCCGCCATGCGGAACGGGCGAGCGCACTGCTCAATGAGCAGGAAGCGCGCCGCGCCGTGGTCGAAGAGGCCATCGCGTGGTTTCGCCGCAGCGTCGAAGGCGTCTTGAGCACGGTCGCCGACAGCGTCACGGCGATGAAGACGACCGCCACTGCGCTGGCGGCGTCCGCCAACCAAACCTCCAGCCATACGGTCGGCGCGGTGAACACCTCCAACGCCGCGTTCGCCGGCGTCGAGGTCGCCTCGACCGCGGCCGAGGAAATGTCCAAGTCGATCGCCGAAATCAATCACCAGCTGGCCCGCGCCACCGACGTGGTGCGCGCCGCGACAGCGGAAGCGCAGTCGACCAACGCCGACATTGCCGGCCTGGCGCAGGCCGCGCAGAAGATCGACGATGTCATCAAGCTCATTCACAACGTCGCCGGCCAAACCAACCTGCTGGCGCTCAACGCAACCATCGAAGCGGCCCGCGCCGGCGCCGCCGGCAAGGGTTTTGCCGTGGTCGCTTCCGAGGTCAAGGCGCTCGCCGTGCAGACCGCCAAGGCCACCGACGTGATCGCCGGCCAGATCGCCTCCGTGCAGTCCTCCACGCATAATGCGGTGCGCGCCATCGGCAGCATCAGCGGCCGCGTCCAGGACATTTCGCAGTTCACTGCGGCGATCGCCGCGGCGGTCGAGGAGCAGCACGCCTCGATGAGCCAGATTTCAAACAATGTGGCGTCGGCGGCCTCGGGCACCAAATCGGTGGTCGCGGTGCTGCAGCAGGTGTCCACCGCCATCTCCGACATGCGCAGTTCCGCCGACACGGTCCTGACGGCATCGCAAGCCGTCGAGCAGGCCGCCGACAAGCTGCGCGCCAGCGTCGACGGATTCCTGCGCAAGGTGGCGATTTAGCCGCGTCTTGTCAGTTCGCCTTGTGGGTGGCGTCGGCGCAGCCGGGCTGCCGAGCCGAACCACGGTGTTCTCGCTCTCACATCGTCTCGCGTCCGAATGAGGTGCTTTCGACGGCATGGGGCGGCAGCACCAGCCGTTCGGCCAGGCCGATCACCGCGAAAAACGCCACGCCGAGAACCGTCAGTCCGACGATGCCTGCGAACAGCAACGCCGTGTCCATGTTGCCGTTGGCGATCAGCAGCAGATAGCCGAGGCCGCCCTGGCCGCCGACGAATTCCCCGACGACAGCGCCGACCACCGCGAACGTGATGGAAATCTTCAAGCCGGCGAAGATCGAAGGCAGCGCATTCGGCAATTGAATTTTCCAGAACGTCGCCAACGCGCCAAGCCCCATCGATTGTGCGAGGTAGATCTTCTCGCGTTCGACCATGGCGAGGCCCATGGCGGTATTGATGACAATCGGGAAAAACGCGATGAGGAACGCGATCAGCACTTTCGGCAGGAGACCGAAACCGAACCACACCAGAAACAGCGGCGCTACGGCGACCTTCGGCACCGCTTGCGAGGCGATCAGCACGGGATAGACGGCGCGGGCGAATGGCTTCCACAAGAAGATCCCGAGCGCCAGCGGTACGCCGACCGCAACGCTCAAGGCGAAACCAAGGAGAATTTCGATCGTTGTCGTCAGGCTTTGCTTGATCAGCAGGGCCGCATTCACGGCGATGGCCTGCGCGATCGCACTGGGCGCCGGCAGCAGATACGAGGGAATGGAGAATAACGCCGCGGCGGCCTGCCACAGCACGATCAGCGCCGCGATCATCCCGACCGGATAGATCAATGCCGCCACCCGGTCGCGCCGGGTGTGGCTGCGGCGGCGGCGTTGGATGGCCGCCTCGACAGCCTCGATGCTCGTCGCGGCGCTGGGCGCCACGACGCTCGTTGAATTGCCGGCTTCCGTCATGGTCGCGCTCCTCCTCCGGCCGCCTCAATGCTCCCGCAACACGCCGCGCGCCAGGAACATGTCCAATATCTGCCGGCTGTACGCCGCGAACTCCGGCGTCTCGCGCATCGCCAGGGTGCGCGGCCGCGGCAGGTCGATATCGATGATGCGGTCGATGCAACCGGGCCGCGGCGTCATCACGACGACGCGGTCCGACAGAAACACGGCTTCGGCGATGCTGTGGGTGATGAACAGCACCGTCATCCGCCGTTCGCTGACCAAGGCCTGCAGATCGAGGACCAGCTGGTCCCGCGTCAAGGCGTCGAGCGCGCCGAACGGCTCGTCCATCAGTAGATGATCGGGGTTGTGAATAAGAGCGCGGCAGATCGACACCCGCTGGCGCATGCCGCCCGACAGCTCATGCGGATATTTGTCCTCAAATCCGCCAAGCCCGACCGAGCCGAGCAGCGCGCGGGCGCGGCCTTCCGACTCCTTGCGATCGAATCCGCGCGCTTCGGCCTGCAGCATGACGTTGCCAAGCGCGGTGCGCCATTCGAGCAGGACCGGGCTCTGAAATGCGATCCCGATGTCGGTTCGCGGCTTGTCCACTTTGCGCCCGCTCACCCGCACCACGCCGCTCGACGGCGAGACCAGGCCGGCGGCAATCATCAGCAGCGTGCTCTTGCCGCAGCCGCTCGGGCCGACATGGGACAAGAATTCGCCGCGCCGCTGCGTCAGCGAAATCTCATTGAGCGCCCGGACTTCGCCGTCGCGCGTCGCATAAACCTTCGACAGGTTCTCGACGCGCAGATAGACGTCGTCGGCGGCGCCGCTGTTGTTCACGCCCGGCCGCTCAAGCCTCTTGCGGCGGAACGTATTCGGCGCCGGTCGGGACGAAGTCGTTGGTGTAGAGTTGACTCGTCTCCAGCGGAGCGGTGACGCCGCCGTAGTCCTTGAGCACTTTGACGGTGGCGGCCCAATCGAGGTCCGATCCCCAGCCGAGCGGTTTGCCCATGGTGTTGGGTGTGAGCCAATTTTTCCACGACAGCTCGAGCTCGCGCCGCGTGATCACGGGATCGACGGTTTCCAGGTACTTTTTAGTGGCAGCGACGGCCTCGTCCGGATTTTTTCGCCCATGGAGGAATCCCTTGACGGCCGCGGTGACAAAGCCGCGCACCAGGTTGGGATCGCTCTTGAGCAGATCCTCATGCACGATGATGCCGTTGCTGACGACAGTCACGCCGTAATCGGCAAACCAGAACAGGCGCACGTCCTTTTTGCCGCGGATTTCAATTCCCGGCACGTTGCCCTGGGCGAAACTGGCGACCGCCGGAATCCGGCCGGACAGCAGCGCCGCAGCGATACCGGACGGATCGACATTGACGACCTCGACCTTGGACGCATCGATGCCGGCGCCCTTGCAGAACGGGGCCCATTGCTGGAATTGCGCGCTGCCGGCGGTAATGCCGATGCTTTTGCCTTCGATATCCTTCGGGCTCTGAATAGGGGAATCGGCCAGCACGATCATCGCCGTGGGATTGCGCCGGTAAATACTGCCGACGGTCTTGATGTTCATGCCTTTGGCGACGCCGTTGCCGACGACGTAGCCGTCGGCAAAGCCGATCTGGGTGGCCTTGCTGGCGACCAGTTGTGCGGTGCTGCCGGAACCTTTGCCGGGACCCATCGTCACGTCGAGCCCGGCGTCGCGAAAAAAGCCCTTCTCCAGCGCCAACGGAAAGCCGGCGTTCGGACCCTGATAGATCCAGTCGAGCGTCATGTTGACCGGCGTGAGCGGGCCCGCGGCGGATGCCCGGCGCGCCGCAAGCGGCAATGCGAGCGTCCCCGCGGCCAGCGCCGAAGTTTTCAGAAAGCGGCGGCGCGACAACAGCGCACGCATTGCCGGACGACGGCTCATGATCCACCTCAATGATTGTTAACCGGCTGATCAAGCATACAGGCAAGTCGTCGGGCTTGTCATGGCCTGTCGTGGCGGGTCACATGCCGGCACGGGTCGGCCAGGATCTATGGCCGACGGCGGCCAACCGGCTCGACGGCGATTCGCGCAAAGGTCGAGATGATCTTCACGCCGGCCTTGATCGAACCGGGCAAGCTGCCGGCGACCTTGGATTCCCCGCCGAGGCGGCGGCGATAGCCGACCGGCAGTTCGAGCACGCGCAAGCCGTTGCGCGCCGCGCGCATCTGCATTTCGAGATTCCACCCATAGGTCATTTCGCGCATGCCGAGCTCAAGGAGCGTGCCGCGGCGGATGGCGCGGAGCGCCCCCATGTCGGTGTAGCGCACGCCGTAGAGCAGTCGCGTGAGGAAGCCCGCGACATAGCCGGCGAGCAGCTGGTGCCAGGCCATGCTGCCCGGCTCGCGGTTGCCCCGCGCCCGCGAAGCGATGACGAAATCGCAACTGCCGGAGCGGATCGGCGCCACCAACGCCGCCACCGCGGCCGGATCGTCGGCGCCGTCGCCGTCCATGAACACGACGATGTCGCCGGCGCCGGCGGCCTGCGCGCCGGTAAAACACGCCAGGCCATAACCGCGGCCGACCGCGATCACTTCGGCGCCGGCTTGGCGCGCCTGCTCCGGGGTGCCATCGCGACTGCCGCCATCGACCACGATCACGCGATCGACGACGTGGCGCGGCAGCGCCGTGACGACCGCGGCAATGGATTCGGCTTCGTTGAAAGTAGGAATAACGACCGTGATGCCGCCCGCCCATGATGCGCCCGCGGCGGCGCCGCCGGGCGAGGCTAGAGACTCCATCGCAGCCCGCAGCTTGCGCAAGCGTCCGGCGGCGTGTTCGACAACAGCGCTTTGCGGAAGTCGGCGTAGGCGGCGCCCGTCCAGATTTCGCGCAGCGTCTGCTGGGTGGCGTCGCCGAGCGTGTAATTCTCGTAGCCGCGCTGCGAGAACGGCGCGATGCAGCACGGCAGCGCCCGGCCGTTGGCGGTGAAGTACATGACGGTCCACGGCCGCCGGCACAGCGACCATGGCGAGCCGTTATCGCGGCGCTTGAGACTCAAGCCCGGCTCGGCGGCGGCGCCGGACGCATTGAAGGTGACGCCGAGCGATTTGGCGAGCGCCGCGGCGCGTTCGATATGGACCGCCTCCGCGCTCGACAGTTGCTCGTAAAGGGCCTGGTCCGGCCGCGCCATGCCGATCGCGTTGTCGGTGAAGAACACCATGCGCTGCAGATGGACTTCCTTGACGCCGGTCTCGGCGGCGACGCGCACGAAGTCCGGCAGCTCTTCGATGGTCTCCCGCAAGCCGGTCAGCCAGGCCGAGACCCGCGGCTTGGCATGGCCTTCGCGTTCCTGCAGTTCGCGGAAGGCGCGCACGTTCTTGAGGATCCGGTTGAAATAATTCTTGCCGCGAACGCGGCGATAGGATTCGGCGTTGGCGGCGTCGAAGGAGACGCGGAGTTCGTCGAGCTCGGCCGCGATCAGGGCGCGGCCGTTTTTCTCGTTGAGCACCGTGCCGTTGGTGTTGAACAGCACATAGGTGCCGCGATCCTTCAGATAGCGCACCATGCGCGGCAGATTCCGCACCAGCATGGGTTCGCCGACGCCGTGCAGCACCGCACGATGCAGCCGCGGTATCTGGTCGACGATCGCGGTGAACAGCTCCCAGCTCATATCGGCCGGCGGCTCGAGCTCCTCGTAGGTGCGCGGGCAAGTGGTACAGAGCAGATTGCAACGGTTGGTGGTCTCGAGGTAGAGGCATACCGGCTCGTGCTCGGGCCGCTCGCTGGTCGCCTCGACGCTCTCGAAATAGCGCTTCGGGTCGACCGCCGGTTTCGTCGCCACGATTGCCATTACGACGTCATCCCAATCTCGGCGCGCCGCCGGCCGGTATAGGCTTTCATGGCGCGGCTCATGCGCGCAACGCCTCGACATGCGTCAAGCCGTCGACGCGGCGGCCCAAGTCGTGCTTGCGCCAAAAGCCATCCAGCAAGGCCGCGGTGTGGCCGGCGCGATGCGGACGGAGCCGGTCGGGCGGGCGCCGCGGCAAGTCGGGCTCGCACAACTCGGCGCGCAGGCGGCGCAGGCTCTCGACGTCGTCGACATCGTACCACACCGGCAGCCGATAGATTTCCAGACCGATATCGCGGGCCCGGTCCATCGTCTGCGCGGCGACCTGCTCGGTGCTCCAGGCGATGTCTTCGAACAGGCGGCGGTGCGCGGCCTTGAGCCCGAGCAGATAGTAGCCGCCGTCGCTCGACGGGCCGAGCACGGCGCGATCGCCCGGCAAGGCCAGCGCCTCGGCGGTCTCGATCAGTAACGCCGTCGGCAGCGTCGGACTGTCGGAATTGAGCACCACGGCCGAACTGTGCCCACGCGCCAGAATTTCACGGATCGCATGCAGCAGGCAGTCGCCGAAATTCGGCAGCCAGGCATCGATCAAGCCGATCGCCTGCGGCAACACGCCGTGGAAGAACTCCTCGGATCCGGGCGGGCCGAAGGCGGCGTAGCCGGCGATGCCGGCGTGCGGCGCGGCTTGACGGGCGGCAAGCATCACATTGGCGGCGACGTCCTGCAGGAACGCGGTGTTGAGCGCGGCGGCCTCTTCGAAGGTCAGCGGCGGCACCAGCCGGGTTTTGGCGCGCCCGGGCGCCGAAGCCTTGGCCATGAAGGCGATGCCGCAGGCCGCGACCGCCGCGGCGACGTTCGCTGAATCGGAGACCTCGCTGGATGGCGCGTTGGCGCTCAATTCGTCTGCACGATCCATGCAGCCCTTCCCACAAGAATCACTGGCAATAAAACGCAAGGTCGCCTGCCGACCGGCCATTGACCAATCACTTCCACCCCACCCGGGACAAGTCGGCAAACACCGGAAAGTTATCGGCTTCACAAGGTCGTGATCGCCTAATTGCGGGCCAGAGCGATGCGGATGGTCGCATCGTCCGGCAGCGCGCTGGCGTCCTGTCCTTGCCAGGTCGGCGCGACTGCGTACGCGGCGGGCGCCATGTCGAGCGAAACCAATTGGCGTCCCTCGATGCCGACGACTTCGATCGGCACCGCCACCGGCCGCCCGAACCAGCCGAACCATCGCGAGTAGGAGACGATAAGCTCGATCCGGTCCGGCGCGGCTCGCACCACGTGTTGCACGTAGCCGAGCGTGGAAGCACTGTTGTCGAGCACCGGCAGACCGATGAGGTCGCCGACGCGCGCCGGCTGCGGGAAGCGCATCTGCATGCGGGTTTGCATCGGCATCGGCTTGGCCGCGTCGTCCATGCCGGTCGGCGGGATCATCGCCTGCGCCATCATCACCGGCGGCGCCGCTGTGCTCGGCGCGGCGATATCCGGCATCGCCGCGTGCGGCGGCGCGACCAAAACGATCATCAACCCGATCGCGCTTGCTTGAAGGGTCATGTCGCAATCCTCCCGATCAAAAACGCCGCGCGAATTTGTGAAGCGGGCGTGCTTGCGTCGCCAAATACCCAACCGTACTGTCTGACCCGAGTGCGGTTGAATGTCTGGGGAAGACGACTGCCGCATTCAGCCTGCCGTCGCCGCCGTCTCGCGCAACTGTCATTTTAGCCGACCCACGTCTGCTTAGCCGTCCAACGTCTGCGGAATATCCTCGATGTCCACGGTGGCCGTCAAATCAGTCGCACCCATCGCGCATCGCCTGCATCCGCTTCCGTTGCGGATCATGCACTGGATCAACGCCGTCGCCATCTTCATCATGATCGGCAGCGGATGGAAAATCTATAACGATGACGTGATCCTCGGCTGGCTGCATTTCCCCGACGCCGTCGTGATCGGCAAATGGGCGCAATACGGCTTGCAGTGGCACTTCTTCGGTATGTGGATCTTCGTCATCAATGGCCTTTGTTATCTGACCTACGGCGTCGTCACCGGGCGGTTCCGGCGCAAGCTGTTTCCCATCTCGGTGGGCGAGATTGTCGCCACGGTGGGGGAAGCGCTGCGCTTTCAGCTCAAGCACGACGACCTGACGATCTACAACGCGGTCCAGAAGATGCTGTATCTCGGCATCATGGCGATCGGCATTCTGATCGTGATGTCCGGTCTCGCGCTGTGGAAGCCGGTGCAGTTCTCCGAGCTTGCGGCGCTGTTCGGCAGCTTTCAGACCACTCGGATCGTGCATTTCCTCTGCATGGCGGCGATCGTCGGATTTCTCGTCGTCCACGTCTCGCTGGCGTTGCTGGTGCCGCAAAGCCTTGTCGCCATGGTGACCGGCGGCCCCTTGGTGGATGACCGGCCGGCGACCCCGGTGAGCGCCCCGCCGCTGCCGCAGGCCGCGGCGCCGGCAGTGATAAAGGCGGCAGCGACCGCCGAGGCCGCTGCCGAGCCCGACGTGCAGAGCGAGCCCGCGGCGGATGCCAAAACCGATATGCCGCCTGAGATCAAAGACACGAATTGACCCGGTGAAACCGATGCAGTTTCGAACGCGCATGCCATCGCTGTTCCGCCCCCGCCGCGGCGTCGACCAAGGCGTGCTCACGCAAAACCGGGCGCTGCTCGAGACTATCGATCGGCGCAACGTGCTGCGCGGCGCGATCAGTCTCGGCGCGCTGACGCTATTGACCGGCTGCGACGTCAGCGAAGAGGATTCCGTGCAGAAGATGCTGCGCGCGGTCTCGGCATGGAACGACCGCGTCCAGTCGGCGATTTTCCGCCCCGATCACCTGGCGCCGACCTATAGTGCATCGCAGGTGGTCAAGCCGCCGCGCTTTAATGCCTATTACGACATCGAGGACCTCAAGCCGGTCGACGGCGCAAGCTGGAAGCTGGAGCTTGCCGGGCTGGTCGCCGACAAACGGCCGTGGACGGCGCAGCAGATCTATCAACTGCCCGAGCAGGACATCATCATCAAGCATATTTGCGTCGAAGGCTGGGACTACATCGGACAATGGTCCGGCCCGAACCTGCGCGATTTCCTGCAGCGCGTCGGCGCCGATCTGACGGCAAAATACGTCTATTTCATCTGCAACGACGATTACACCGAGAGCATCGACATGGCGACGGCGCTGCATCCGCAGACCATCCTCGCCACCAAATACGCCGGCGCGCCCATCGCCGATCCGTTCGGCTATCCGCTGCGGCTGCGGACCTCGACCAAGCTCGGCTACAAGAACGCGAAATGGGTCAAGGCGATCGAGGTCAGCAACGATTTTCGCGAGACGTTCTGGAGCAAGCAGGGCTTCAACTGGTTCGCGGGGATTTGACGCGCCGCCGCCGTCACGGCCGCCGCACGTAGATCCGCCAGCGGTCGTCCCGGCTTTCCGCCAGGCGATAATCCGGACTCGCCGCGAACGGGTCATTCATCCAGGCCTTGTCCTGCGGCACGACGACGACGACGTCGCAGCCATAGACATGGGCCATCTCGCTGAGGTCTTGCGGCGTGCCCTGACCGGCGAACACCCGGACGAACTGCGCGTCGATCGCCTCGCGGCGTTCCATGGTCAACGGCGCGAAGGTCAGCACCAGTTCGAGCCCGGCAAAGCATGAGCTGCGCCGGCCAAGCAGTGCCCAGCTTAAATTCACCGGCCATGGCGTCAGGTCCTGCAGGAATCGTGGATTGTTGGCGACGCGCGCGGTCGGCGGCGCATAGCGGCGCACCGCCTGCCACAGCTCCGGCGTTTGCGCGAAGACATTGCCGTCCGGCACCGGCGTGCCGACGATATTGGAGCGGAGCATCTTCGCGGTGTCGGGCAGCGTGAGAACGAGGCCGCCGACTGCGGCGGCGACGATCAGGCCGCGGCGGGGAACGAGCATGACGCCGGCCGCAGCAGCCGCGATCAGGATCACCAGCGCCGGCAAAATGGCGCGCAGCCCGAGGTCGTTGTTCGAGCCGACACGGCTCGTCAGCAGCCATGACGCCGAAAGCCCCACGGCGGCAAGGCAGGCCAATGCCGCGACGGCGAGCTTGTCCGGCGCCGGCGCCGGCGCCGCGCGGCGCAGCATGGCGACGAGCGCGAGCGTGCCGGCCACATAGGCGACGGGAAATTCGATCGGCAGCAGGATGAGCCAGTAGGCCGGCAGGTCCAGCACGCGGCGCAGCATGTGCGGAAACATGTCGCCCAGCACTTCGAAATGATGAACGATGACCGGCGCGCCGGTGCCGCGGGCCGCGAGGGCGCCGAATTGATCCAGCACGAACGGCGCGGCGACACCAAGCGCCAGCGCGGCCGCGACCGCCAAACCGACCACGAACCGGAGCCGTTGCGCTGCGGCCATGCCGGCAAGCAACAGCGGCGCCACAGCCAATGCCGAAAGGCCGAAGGTAACGCCGCCCACATAGGTCGAGCTCTCGAAGCCTGCGGCGACGACGAGCGCCAGCACGCCCGGCAACAGCAAGCTCTGGCGCTCGGCAAATCGGACGACCAGCAGCATCGCCGCCACGACGCATGACGCCGCCATCACATGCTGCGGTGACCACGCCGCCTGAACCAGCCAACTGGCGAAGCCGGTGGGCGAAGCCAGAAACGGCCCGAAGTTGTAATCGAGCGACAGCGCCCAGCTCAGCATCAGGCGCAACGACGTCGCGGCGGCAAGCAGCACAACGATGATCGCGGCTGCGGGCCGTTTGCTGAGCCAGACGCCAAGCCCCATCATCAGGCTCAACGACGCAAACGCGGTGAACCAGGTCACCCCGATATCGGCTTCCCAGCCGCTCACCCGGAGCGGCAGCGCCAGTTCGGCCGCGCTGTAGTGCAACAAGTAATAATAGACCAGGCGGCCCGGCGCGGCGGCGGTGCCAAAAACCGGATTGATGGGCGGCAGGCCCTGCCGCACCATCGCCTCGATGATGACGATCTTCGAATGATCGAAAATCGGATCGGCGACGTGAACCGCGTCGGCGGATATCTTCGGCATGATGGCAACGGCCGGAACGAGCGCCAGCATCGCGGCGGCCAAAAACGCCCACGCCGGAATTGTCGGTGCCGCCTCGTCGTCGCCGTTGGCGGCGCGGGCACGGAGCGAAACGCCGGCCGCGACCGCGCACAGCACCGCTACGGCGACGACGGCGAGACGGGAAAATCCGATCAGTTCGAACAGCGGCAGGGTTACGGCGCTGTGCACCGCCCAGCCGATGACGGGCGCTGCGCCAACGGCCGGCGCGCGCGGCAGCAGATGGCGGCTGATCGCATAGCCGAGCAGGCTCCAGAACGCGGTCGCCACCAGCGCGCAGAGGGCGGCATTGATCGGCGACGCCATGGCAGATCGGAGCCCTCGGTTACCCGTCAGAGTTGAACGTGCTTCGGGCCGCTGCCTGCTGCCGCAGGCCGCTCAGGCCGCCTGCAGCAAAGCCTCCACTGTCGGCCAGGGATCGGGCGCCAGGTTTCGGAACGGCGCCCAGTCGGTCTCGGTCATGCGATCGTAGATTTCGGCCTTGATCGACGGCCGCGCCCGCATGCGGCCCCACCAGTCCTCGATCGCCGGATAGCGATCCCACAGCCCGCGCAGCTTCAACAGATCGAGCCGCACGATATAGGGGACCACGGCGCAATCGGCGAGCGAAAAGCTGTCGCCGGCCAGATACGGGCCGGACTGCAGCGATTGGTCCATCCAGGACAGCAGCTTCTGGTGCTGGGCCAGCGCGTCGCGCGCGAATTCGGATTCGAGGCCGTGCTCGATCACGCTGCGCTTATATTCGGCGCGCCGCTTGAGCGGCGATTTGTTGACCTCGGCGAGCCACGCCTCGCGGGACAGCTTGAGAAAGTTCGGCCGGAAGGCCGTGGCGAAGGTGAGGATCATGCAGGAATTGTGCAGATATTCGTCGATCAACTTGTTGTACATCCGCACCCGGTGGCGTGGCAGCGGCGCCGTCGGCATGCAGCGGCACGGCCGGAAAGGCTTCGTCGAGGTAATACAGAATGAGTGCGGATTCGATGATGGTATTGCCGTCGTGGACCAGCGTCGGCACCACGCCGCCGGGATTGAGCGCAAGATAGGCCGGATCGAACTGATCGCCGCGCAGCGTCAGGAGATGCTCCTTGGCATCGAGGCCCTTTTCGTTGAGCGCGATACGGACCTTCTGGGCGCAGACCGAATTGACGTTGTGATAGAGTTCGAGCACGTCGTCCTCCCGTTGGGATTTTTCCGTCCCGGCGATCATGATCCGCCTGAGGTCGGGAGTCGAGACGATGCGCTAGTGGGGGCCGTCGCCCCTGGCCACGACGTCGGTCCAATGATCGACCGCCTGGCGAGCCTGGCGGACCGCCTGGGCGAAGACCTCCTCCTTATAGAGGTGCTTCCACTGGCCGCTGTCGTAAAGCTCGACGAGATGCGCCAAGGCGCGGCGGGCGCCAAAGAGCTGCCGCTCGGCGTTCTTGCGCTGCACGTCGATGGTGAGTGACTTGGTCATGACAAGAGCGCCGCCACTGTGGCTGCCCCCAGTGTCATCAAAACTGGTAAAGATAGGATCAATTCGGCAAGGCTTTGATTCCGCAATGAAGTTCTGTTGAACTTGACCACAAGTCGAAAGACCGGGCAGCCGCGCTGAACATTCACCGGTTTGCCGGGTTGAAGGAGAAAAGTTCCATATCCGGAGAACTCTCATGCGCATCCCAGATCAGTTGGTAAAAAGCAGCGTGTCGGATGGATTCCGCGGGTACGGCGCCGGGATCGGGGTATCGATATTCGGCCTGCTGTTTGTCGCGGTGTCGGCCGCCGTGGCCGGGCCTTGCACGACACAAATCACCCAGCTTGAGCAACAAATCAGCGTCACGCCTGCGGGCCCGGAAACCGGACCGACCGCCGATCAATCGATCGGCGCGCAACTGCACCATCAGCCGACGCCGAGCGCGGTCGCGCATGCCGAGCGCAAGGCCAACGCCGATGCCGACGCGGCGCTCGATCAGGCGCGCAAGGCGGACGAGGCGGGCGATGCCGTTGGCTGCGCGGCGGCGCTGCGCGAGGCGCGGCGCCTGTACGACATCGACTAAAGCCTCAATACGCCTCTTCGGTGTAAATCGGATCGACCGAGCCGGCCCACGGTCCCTGAAACTTCGCCAACAGTTCCTGCGCCGGCGTGGTGCCGCGGGCGAGGCGATCGTCCAGCACTGCAAGGTAGTGCGTCTCGTCACGGCCGCCGACATCGAATTGCTTGCGGCGCGCCAGACCGGCGCGCGAATATTTGATGACCTCGGTCGCAATCTCGAACACGGTGCGGCCGCGGATCTTCGCCGCCAGCCCCTGCTTCGGCACCGCGTCCCGAAGTCTTTGCCGCTCCGGCGCGCTCCAATGTTTGACGAGATCCCAGGCGGCATCGAGCGACACGTCGTCATAAAGCAGGCCGACCCAGAAGGCCGGCAACGCCAGAAGGTTCGGCAACGGCCCGGAATCGGCACCGCGCATTTCGAGATAGCGCTTGAGCCGCACCTCCGGGAACGTGGTGCTGAGATGGTTTGCCCAATCGGAGATGGTGGCGCGGGCGCCCGGCATGGCGGCGAGCTTGCCCGCCATCAGGTCGCGAAACGACTGGCCCGAGGCATCGACATATTCGTCGTCGTGCTTGACGAAATACATCGGCACGTCGAGCGCGTAGTCGACCCAGCGCTCGAAGCCCATGCCGTCCTCGAAGGCCCACGGCAGCATGCCGGCGCGGGCGTTATCGGTGTCGCGCCAGATTTCCGAGCGGAACGACAGGAAGCCGTTGGGTTTGCCGTCGGTGAACGGCGAATTGGCGAACAGCGCCGTCGCCACCGGCTGCAGCGCCACCGACACCCGCAGCTTCTTGACCATGTCGGCTTCCGAGGAGAAATCGAGATTGGTCTGCACCGTGCAGGTTCGATACATCATGTCGAGGCCGCGGGTGCCGACCTTCGGCATGTAGGCGGTCATGATCTTGTAGCGCCCCTTCGGCATTTTCGGCATGTCGGCGAGCGTCCAGTCCGGCGTCATGCCGATGCCGAGAAAGCCGATATGCAACGGCCGCGCCACCTCGCGCACCTGCGCCAGATGCGCCATGATCTCGCTCGTGGTCTGGTGCACGGTTTCGAACTGCGCGCCCGACAGCTCGAACTGGCCGCCGGGCTCGAGCGAAATGGCGCCGCCGCCGGTGACGTCGAACAAGCCGATGACGTTGCGCCCTTCCATGATCGGCTGCCAGCCGAGCAGGTGCTGCATGCCCTCGAGCAGCGCGCGAATGCCGCGGCGCCCTTCGTACGGCACCGGGCGGTGCGCCTCGAGCGTGAAGGCGAACTTCTCATGCTCGGTGCCGATGCGGAATTGCGCCTTTGGCCTGGCGCCTTGAGCGATCCAGGCGACGAGCTCGTCGCGGCGCTCGATCGGCGTCAGGTCGACTTGATCACGCGCCATACAGCATCCCGGGGAAAAATGGGCCGCGACCTTACACAGGGCGGGCTTGAAAGGGAAATCCGGCGGTCATGGCGATCAGGCCACCGCCGGACGCTGCGGCGGCGGAAACCGGCGATAGAACGTCTCGCCCTTTTTCGCCATGTCGAGCAAAAGCTTGCACGGTCGAAAGCGCTCGCCGCAGCGCTTCGCCAGATGGCTGCAGAGATCGACGAATGCCTTGGCGCCCATGCCGTCGATGTAGGAGATCGTACCGCCGGAAAAAGGTGCAAAGCCGAAGCCCAGGATGGAGCCGACGTCGGCTTCACGCATGTCGACGACAACGCCCTCCTCGATGCAGCGGGCGGATTCCAGCGCCTGGATCGCCAGCAGGCGCTGCTTGAGCTCGGTGACGTCGATGGCGTCGGCATCGAGCTTGGTGGGCTGCAGGTCGGCGAGACCCGGCCACAGCCGTTTCGGACCGTTCTGCGGATAGTCGTAAAAGCCCTTGCCGTTCTTGCGGCCGAAGCGGCCGCGTTTTTCCACCATGTCTTCGAGCAGCGCCTTTTGCCGCCCATCCACCAGCTGCGGGCCGAGATCGGCTTCGGTCGCTTTGAGGATCTTCCAGGCGAGGTCGACCGCGACCTCGTCGTTGAGGGCGAGCGGGCCGACCGGCATGCCGGCCATGCGGCCGACATTCTCGATCATCGCCGGCGGGACGCCGTCGGCCAGCATCAGATGGCCCTCGCGCAGATAGGTGCCGACCACGCGCGAGGTGTAGAAGCCGCGCGAATCGTTGACCACGATCGGCGTCTTGCGGATGGCGCGCACATAGTCGATCGCGCCGGCAAGCGCCATGTCGCCGGTTTGCTTGCCGCAGATGATCTCGACCAGCATCATGCGCTCGACCGGCGAAAAGAAGTGAATGCCGATAAAACGGGCGCGGTCCTTGAACGCGTCGGCGAGCGAGGTGATCGGCAAGGTCGAGGTATTGGAGCCGAAGATCGTGTTTTCGCCGATCACGTTCTGCACGCGCGATATGACTTCTTCCTTGACCCCGCGATCCTCGTACACCGCCTCGATGACGAGATCGCATTTCTTCAACGCCACGAAATCGGCGGTCGGCTCGATGCGCGCCAGCAGCGCGTCGCGGTCGGCCGCGCTGGCGCGGCCGCGGCTTAACTGTTCGGCGATCAGCCGTTGCGAATACGCCTTGCCGTTTTCGGCAGTCTCGGGATCGCGATCGACCAGGACGACATCGAGGCCGGCGAGCGCGCTGACATAAGCAATCCCGGCGCCCATGAATCCCGCGCCCACCACGCCGATGGTTTCGAGCTTCCTTGGCGGGATGGCGGCGGGACGTCGCGCGCCCTTGTTGATGTCGCGCAGCGAGACGAACAGGGAGCGGATCATCGCCGCGGCTTGCGGCGAGCGCAGGATGTTCGCGAACCAGCGCGACTCGACGCGCAGCGCCTGGTCGAAAGGCAATTGCAGGCCCTCGTAGACCACCTGCATGATGGCGCGCGCCGCCGGGTAATTGTCGTAAGTCTCGCGCCGATAAATGGCGTTGGCTGGCGTGAACACCATCATGCCGGCCTTGGCGTAGACCGGGCCGCCGGGCAGCTTGAAATTTTCGCCGTCCCACGGCTGCCGGGCGGTGCCGCTCGCCCTGATCCAGGCCTTGGCCGTCCTGACGAGGTCGCCGGCCGGCGCCACCGCATCGATGAGCTTCAAGGCCTTGGCCCGGTCGGCCGAAATCTGCTCGCCCTTGAGCAAGAATTGCAGCGCGTCCGCCGGCGGCAGCATGCGCGCGACCCGCTGCGTGCCGCCGCCGCCCGGGAACAGCCCGACCTTGACTTCCGGCAGCCCGAGCCGCGTCTTGTCGCTATCGGCGGCTATGCGGTGATGGCAGGCCAGCGCCAGTTCGAAGCCGCCGCCCAGCGCGGTGCCGTTGATGGCGGCGACCCACGGCTTGCCGCAGGTCTCGATGCGGCGACACAGCTGCGAAAATTTCCGGCTTTCCTCGAACAGCCACCCATTCGCCGCAACCTCGCCCTGCGCCGCCGCCAAGTCCGCGTAATTGCGGCTCAGCGCCTCCAGCATGGTGAGGTCGGCGCCGGCGCAGAACGCTTCCTTGTCGGACGTGATGATGACGGCCTTGACCGCGGCGTCGGTGGCGACCTGCTCGACGAGCGCGGACAGTTCTTGCGTCACCACGGCGTCGATGACGTTCATCGATCGTCCCGGCATGGTCCAGGTGACCAGCGCCACGCCGTCGGCATCGACGTCGATCGAAAAATTACTGAAGCTCATCAATACGGCTCGCCATTTTTGTGCGTGTAGCGCGCGCCGGCCGCGTCGCGCCGCATGATCAGATCGACGTCCGGATATTCGGCCTTCTCGTATTTCGCGCGGGTGCCGATTTCGAGATAAACGGCGTCGCTGGTCGTTCGGTTGACGAGATGATGGCCGTTCGGGGCGTTGGCCTTGAAGCCCGCGGCATCGCCCGGCTTGAGCACGGTCTCGCCGCCGTCCTCGATCAGCACGACCTCGCCTTGCAGGACAAAGACCAGTTCATCTTCGTTCTCGTGCCAATGCCGCAGCGCGGAGGCGGCGCCGGGCCTGAGCGTGGTGAGATTGACGCCGAACTGGTCGAGGCCGACGGCATTGCCGAGCCGCTTGCGCTCGCGGCCGACGACCACGCGATTGAGCGGCTCCGGATAACCGGTGCGGGCGTCGACTGGAACATTGGCGATATCGATCTTTGGCATGTCGCTCCCCGTTACGCGCTTCATACCCGCTCGATGATGGTGGCGGTGCCCATGCCGGCGCCGATGCACAGCGTGACCAGCGCGGTCGACAGATCGCGCCGCTCCATCTCGTCGAGCGCGGTGCCGAGAATCATCGCCCCGGTGGCGCCGAGCGGGTGGCCGAGCGCGATGGCGCCGCCGTTGACGTTGACCTTCGCGGCATCGAGATCGAACGCCTGCAGATAGCGCAGCACCACCGAGGCGAACGCCTCGTTGATCTCGATGAGGTCGATGTCGGACAGCGCCATGCCGGAGTTCTTCAGCACTTTTCGGGTGACGTCGACCGGGCCAGTCAGCATCAGCGCCGGCTCGGAGCCGATATTGGCGAACGCCTTGATCCGGGCGCGCGGCTTTAAGCCGGCGCGCTTGCCGGCGGCCGCATTGCCAATGAGCACGGCGGCGGCGCCGTCGACGATGCCTGAGGAATTGCCGGCATGATGCACGTGATTGAGGTATTCGATTTCGGGGTGCGCCTGGATGGCGACCGCATCGAAGCCGCCGGCTTCCCCGATCTGCACGAACGCAGGCTGCAAGGCGGCGAGCGACTGCATGGTCGTGCCGGGGCGCATATGCTCGTCCTTGGCCAGGATGGTCAGTCCGTTGACGTCCGTGACCGGCATCACCGAGCGGTCGAAGCGGCCTTCGTCCCAGGCCGCTGCCGCGCGTTTCTGGCTTTCCACCGCATAGGCGTCGACCTCGTCGCGGGAAATTCCGTATTTGGTGGCGATGAGGTCGGCGGAAATGCCCTGCGGCATGAAATAATGCGCGACCGCAATCGACGGATCGACCGACCAGGCGCCGCCCGCGGCGCCGATGCCGACCCGGCTCATGGACTCGACGCCGCCGCCGACCGCCATGTTCTGCTGTCCGGCCATGATCTGCGCCGCCGCGAAGTTCACCGCGTCGAGGCCGGATGCGCAAAAGCGATTGATCTGCACGCCGGCGACGCTGTCGCCATAGCCGGCGACTAGCGCCGCGATGCGCGCGATGTCGGCAGCGGCCTCGCCCACCGGATCGACCACGCCGAGCACGACGTCGTCGACCTGGCTGGTATCGAGATCGTTGCGGCGCTTGATGGCGCCGAGCGCCTGGCTGGCCAGGTTGAGCGCGGTCACCTCATGCAGCGCGCCGTCGACTTTGCCGCGGCCGCGCGGCGTGCGCACGTGATCGTAGATGAAGGCGTCGGGCATGGGTCCTTCCCATCGGCGAAACGGCACTGCAGTCATATAAACCGGGACTCGGCAAAGGCCAGAACGCGTTGGCGGCGCTAGAAGCCCAGCGTCGGGACGACGTCGGCCGGCGGCGACGTCCAGCGCTTGGCCGGCCGGCCTTCGGCGATGGCGCGCAATTCGCGGGCGAGAATCCTGCGCCAGAGAATGATTCCGGCGTCCGATCGGCCAAGCCGCTCGCTGCCGCGATCCTCGATGCGGCCCTGGCCGGCCTGCACCGCGATGTCCTGAACGATGGCGAGGTCGGGATGCGCCACGTCGGCAAACCGCCGTTTGCCCGACCACAAATCGCGCACCACCTCCATCACCGGCGGCGCCTGGGCGACGTTGCGGTCGTATTCGGCGCGCTTGGCGCGATAGGCATCGGCATCCTTGCCGGTGACTTCGACGTGGCTGGTGATCAGCCAGAGATGGTTCTCGTCGTCGACCGGCGTGAAGCTGAAATAGATTTCGGTCCAGCCGCCGACGCCGTCCATGCCGGCAAGCGGCGGCACGATCACGCGCGTCAGGTTCGGCGCGCAGTGCAGGGTCTGCCGCACTTTGCCGGTCTGGCGCTTGCCGAAGCGCAGCATGCCCCAGTCGGTCTCCTCCGCGGTGATGATCGGCAGGTCGGCCGAAAGCTTGGCGTGCGAGCCGCCGGGCTGATGGGTGAAGGCGACATGGACCTCGTCCATGCTGTTCTCGAAACTCTGCAAATAGTTGCAGGGCACCGGCTCGACGTTCCAGACCTGGATCAGCCCCGGACTCGAGCGGTGCGGAAAATGCGGGAACGGCGGCGGCTCGCCCGGTCCGAAATAAGCAAAGACGAGGCCGAGATAGTCACGGGTCGGGTAGACGCGCAGACGCACCTTGCGGGCGAAGCCCGCCTCTTCGGCCGGCTGGTCGATGCATTGGCCGGAGCAGTCGAACTTCCAGCCGTGATAGACGCAGCGGATGGCGTCGTCCTCGATCCAGCCGAGATGCAGCGGCGCGCCGCGATGCGGGCAGCGGTAGTCGACGACCTGGGCGGCGCCCGAGGCGCCGCGGAACAGCGCATAATCCTCGCTCATGATGCGAATGGGCTTGGCCTGGCCGGCCGGCAAATCCTGGCTGCGATAAACCGCATGCCAGAACTGCCGCATGAAGATGCCGCCCGGCGTTCCCGGGCGCGTCGTCGCGATATCGGGTTCCGCGGTTTCGCGGGGGGCGATCGGCGGCCGCGCCGGCGCGCGGTGTTCGGTCAGCGTCATTGGCTGCTGCTCCCAGGACCGTAGTTTTGCCCGAACTATAGCACGCTGCCGCAATCCGTAGCACGCTGCCGCAATCCGGGCTGCGGCTTGTCGAGCGCATGCCGCGCCGCTAAAAAAGCCCGTCATGGCGCGTTAAGTCGCCGAACGACCGCGACAACAAAACGGTTGCGGCGCCGGACGGGAGGAGCGTTATGGGGGGCATCTTCGCCAGCCGATGGTGGATCGTATTCGCCTGCGCCTGCGGGCTGTTGGTCGGCACCGGTTCAATCCTGATTTTCTCTTTCGGCGTTTTTCTTAAACCTGTGAGCGAGGGGCTCGGCATCAGCCGCGGCGATCTGGCGAGCGCGTTGGGCGTGAGTACCTGGCTGACCGCGCTGGCGTGTCCGGTGGTGGGCTGGCTGATCGATCGGTGGGGCGCGCGCCGCAGCATGATCCCCGGCATCATCCTGTTCGCCCTTGCGGTCGCCGGCTTCGGGCTGATGCAGCCGCAGGCGATGCTTTATGTCTACCTGATCTTCGCCGTTGTCGGCTTTGTCGGCGGCATCCAAACGCCGATTCCCTATGCGGCCGTGCTGTCGCAATGGTTTGACCGCAAGCGCGGCCTCGCGCTTGGCATCGCGACCGCGGGCGTCGGTCTCGGCGTTGCGTTGATTCCCCAGTTTGCCGCCTATCTGATCAGCCGGTATGGCTGGCGCGACGCCTATTTCGGGCTGGCGATCGCCATCGTGGTGCTCGCTCTGCTGCCGGTCACGCTGTTCGTTCGCGAGCGCCGCGTCACGGCGGCGTCCGGGACTGTTGCCGCCGGCAGGGCGGCCGCGGCACCGGGTATCGACACGATGGCGGCGCTTAAGACCTGGAATTTCTGGTCGCTGACGATTGCGTTTTTTCTCGGCGTCCTCGCGATCAACGGTACGATCGTCCACATCGTCGCGCTCTTGACCGATCGTGGAATTGCCCTGCAGGTCGCGACCGGCGCGCTGTCCACGGCCGGCCTCGCCATCATCGTCGGTCGGGTTGTGTGCGGCTGGTGTCTGGATCGGTTCTGGGGACCGTATGTCGCGGTTTGTTTCTTCATCCTGCCGATGCTCGGCATCGCGCTGCTGGGCAGCGGCTGGAGCTATCCGGTTCCGCTGTTGGGGGCGGCGCTGTGCGGCGCCGGCATCGGCGCCGAGATCGACCTCATGGCGTTTTTTGTCGGCCGCTACTTCGGCATGAAGGCCTACGGCAAGATCTACGGGCTGATGTTCATGGTGTTCAATGTCGGCACCGGCCTTGGCCCGGCGCTCGGCGGACGGGCGTTCGACGCCTTTCATTCCTATTCGCAGATCTTCCTCGTCTTTGAGGCGGCGCTGGCGATCACCTGCATTCTGCTGGTCCGGCTTGGCTCCTATGCCTATCCGGCCGCCAAGCCGCTCGCTCCGCTCGAATTCAAAACCACCTAGCCCGCCGGAATTCTTCTCTTTCTTTGGCTGCGCCGCGGCCGTCGCCGCGGCCCGGCCGCCGCCGTTCCGCGGCCTTAACGGCTTATTTACCGTAATCCTCAAAAGTCGGTAGCCGGGGACCCGTGCCGTTCGCATCTTCCGTTGATGCACGACGGCTTGAGAATGGCACCTGCTCCCACGGTGATTTGGGCGTGACATGAGATCTCGGCGGTCCGTGGAATTTGAGAGGGCTCCGTCCCGAAGCGCGCGAGTCCGCGCGCACGGCCGCGCAACAATCCGGCGTGTCGGTCGGCGAGTGGCTTAACAGCGTCATTCAGCCGGACGACGTCCGACGGGACGTGACACGGGACAACGGGATTCGAGACCACGTGATTCGAGACCGGGTGAATCGAGATCAGGTGATTCGGGACCGCGTGTTTCGGGACGATGAGCCGGTGCGCCGCGCCGCTTTCGATGCCGAGACCGAAGCCGACGCGCCGCGCGCGCCCCGCCGTGACGATCGGGAATCCCGCCGCGATCGCGGGTCGCGACGCCGCAGCCGCAACCCCGATCTCAACGACCCCGGCGCCCGCGTCAACGACGCGATTCGCGAATCCAAGCGCATCCGCCAAGAGGCCCGTGATGCGGCTCGCCGCGAAGTCCGGCAGGAGGCGCAACACGAGGCGCATCAGACTCGCGAGGAACTCGGCCAGCTTCATGGACGTCTGGACAAGCTCACGCACCAGATCGAGCGCCTGGCGCACAGCCACGAGGAATCGCGCCGCCAGCCGCCGAGCCTCGAGAAATCGCACCGCCAGCCGCCGAGCCAGGAGAAATCGCACCGCCAGGCGGTCCAGCAGCGCCCGTTGCCGCAGCCTGTTGCCGCGCCGCGCGATGCCGGCACGCTGCGGCTGACCGGCGCTCCGGTGAAATTCCGTCAGGCTGCGGTGCCGGCAATCGAGCCGGCGCCAGCGCCGGCGCCCATTCGCAAACCGCCGCCGCCGGCCCCGGTCGGCGGCCTCTCCATCGACCAGGCGCTCGCCGAGATTGCGGCGCGGCAACGCATGCTCGACGGCGGTACCGTTCCAAACATCGCTCCCGCCGCCGCGAGCGATCAGAATCCGGTGCGGCAGGTCGCGCGTAAGGCGCCGGCCAGAGAGACATTCGCGGCCCCGGCGCGCGAGGATGATCCGACCGGTCCGGTCCGAGAGGCTCTCAGCGCAGCAGCACGGGAGGTCCGGACCGCCGCGGTCAGCGCGCCGCCGGCCGCCTCAACCGGCGAAGGTCTGACGGTCCCGGTCAGCACGGCTGCGCCGCTCCGGCGCGGGATGTTTCGGCCGCGCCGGTGACGGAGGATTTGATCAGCCCGATCAGGGAGGCCCTCAACGCTGCGGCACGGGACGTTGAGAGCTTTTCCGTATCTGAGCCTCACGCCACCTTGGAACGCGACGCTCAGAACATCGTGGCAAATGAGACATTGGCCACGCCGGTCAGAGAGGCTCCGGTTGAACAGCCGACCGCGCGCGAGGCCGCCATCATCGGGGTACCGGAGCGGACGGTCGACCTCACCGGGCTGGAAGACCAACTTCGGCAGATTACGGCGCGGATCGAGGCGCTGCGGCCGTCGAGCGATCTGGAAAGCTCCGTGGTCGGCATTCGCTCGGATCTCGCCGAGATCGCGCAGCTCATCACCGAAGCGCTGCCGCGGCGGGCCGTTGAATTGCTGGAGATCGAGGTCAAGGCGCTCGCCCAGCGCATCGACCATTCGCGCCAATGCGGCATTGACGCGACGGCGCTGGCGGGCCTCGAACGCGCCCTCAACGAGGTGCATGAAGCGCTGCGCGGGCTGACCCCGGCTGAGAGCCTCGTCGGCTTCGACGACGCGATCAAAGCGCTGGGCCAGAAGCTCGACCTGATTGTCGCCAAGGACGATCCGGCGGCGCTGCAGCAGCTCGAGACGGCGATCGGCGCCTTGCGCGGCATCGTCTCTCATGTCGCCTCCAACGAAACCCTGACCAAGGTCGCGGAGGACGTGCGCAGCTTGGCCGCGAAGGTCGATGATCTCGCCAATACGTCGGCGAGCGGCGAAGCGATCTCGGCACTCGAGAACCGCATCGAGACCTTGTCCAATGCGTTGGCGGCTTCGACCGAGGCCGGCCACGCAGTGCCGCGCGAGCTCGAAAAGCTGTTCTCCGGCCTTATCGAGAAGCTTGAATGGGTTCAGCTCACCCACACCGACCACGCGGCGCTGGCCCACCTCGAGGACCGCATCGCCATGCTGGTGCAGCGCTTCGACGCCTCGGATGCGCGGCTCGGCCATCTGGAAGCGGTCGAACGGGGCATTGCCGACCTCTTGGTGCACATCGAACAGATCAAGGGCCTGGCCGGCGGCGGCGCGGCAGGCCTGGCGGTCGTGCCGGTTGAGGCGATCGGGCGCGATGTGGCCGAGATCAAACAGAGCGAACGACGGACCCAGGAGTCGCTCGAGGCCGTGCAGGGCACGGTGGAGCACGTGGTCGACCGCCTCGCCATGATCGAAAGCGGGATCCGCGAATCCGCGAGCCGCGCCGCGCCGGCTCTGCAAAAGGCGATAGTGGCCGACGAGGTCTTCCAACCCGAGCCGCCGCCGCTCGCCGAAGCGACGCCGCACGAGGCGCGCGTTGCCGTCGTCGAGCCTGCAAATCGCGCCGCCGCAGCAGCCGCCAAGCGGATGCCGATCGATCCGGACCTGCCGCCGGATCATCCGCTGGAGCCGGGCTCGGCAGTGGGTCGATCGCGGCAGCCGCCGTCGGCAGCCGACCGCATCGCCGCGTCCGAAGCGGCGGCCGACGCCGCCAAGCCGCCTGTCATTGCGGATCCGGGCGAAAAGCCGAATTTCATTGCCGCGGCGCGGCGCGCCGCGCAGGCAGCCGCAGCGGCGCCGTCCGGTCGGAAGGGCGCCGCAACGTTCGAAGGCGGTGCGGGCCTGTTGGCCAATTCCACACCGCGCTCCCGCAAGCTGATCGTCGCCGGCGCCGCTGCCCTGATCCTGATCGGCGGCCTGCAGATCGCGTCGCGTTGGTTCGAGAGCAACCCGACACCGGCTCCCGCACCGCCCGAACAAACAGCACCGCCCGTCTCGGCGTTGCCCGCGCCGGATACCGCGGCGCCGCCGGCGGCAACGCCTCCACCGCAGCCGCTGCCGCTGCCGAGTGCGCCGCCGAGCGCCGCGCCAGCCGCCGCGCCCAGCCCGCCGCCAAACGCCAAATCGGGCGCAGTCGTCGACCCCCGACCGGTCCGGCAACTGAGCATGAACGACGATGCGCCGCTGGCCGCGGCCTTCGCCGCACCGTCGATCGATATCACCGGCTCGGTGCCGCACCCGTCGGCGAAGAGCACCAACACCGGCGCGCCAGTCGCTCCGGCGCCCTCGCCGTTCGGCGACAAGCTGCCGGTCGGCATCGGCGGACCGGCATTGCGCGCCGCGGCGCTGTCCGGCGATGCGGCGGCCGCCTACGAGGTCGCCGTGCGCTTTGCCGATGGCCGGGGCGTGCAGCAAAGCAACGAGGCGGCGGCGCTATGGCTGGCGCGCGCCGCGCGGCTCGGCTTGCCGCCGGCACAATTCCGCCTCGGCGGTTTGTACGAAAAAGGTCTCGGCGTGAAGAAAGACCTCACAGCGGCCCGCGACCTCTATCTCGCCGCGGCCAAGAAGGGCAATGCCAAGGCGATGCATAATCTCGCCGTGCTGTACGCCGAAGGCATCGACGGGCCGGCGGACTACACCAACGCCTCGCACTGGTTCCGCGAGGCGGCCGATCACGGCGTCACCGACAGCCAGTACAATCTCGGCATCCTCTACGCCCGCGGCATCGGCGTGGCGCAGAATTATGCGGAATCCTACAAGTGGTTCGCGCTGGCCTCGATCCAGGGCGACGACGACGCGGGCAAGAAACGCGACGACGTGGCATCCCGTCTCGATCCGCAATCGCTCGCCGCGGCGCAGCTGGCGGTCAAGACCTGGGCCGTCGAGCCGCAACCCGACGATGCGATCACCGTCAAGACCCCGCCCGGCGGCTGGGACGCCATCGCGAGCCCGGCAATGCCGACAAAACCCAAGCCGCGCGCTATCGGCGCCAAGGCGGCGGACACCAAGCTCGACTGACCTCAATCCGCCAGACAGCGTGCGGCGGGCACCGCGTAGATGCGCCGTTCGCTCAGCATGTGGGCGGTGAACGACAGGGCGCCGAACAGCGCGACGATGGCGCGATCGCGGATATTGAGGCCGCCCGCATAGGCGCCGAAGGCCGGCATGACGAGCCGCTTGCCGTCGCCGGCAAAACAACGGCGGCTGACGGCGCGGCCACGCCGCGCCACGCGCGCGACGGGATGCAGATGTCCGGCGATTTCGCCGTCGCAGGCCTGCCGCGAGGGCGCATGGCGGAGCGCTAACGGACCGATGGCCAAGCTTTCGGCAAAGCGGCCGCCGATGCCGTCGGCCGGATCGGGATCGTGATTGCCGGCAAGCCAAACCCAGTCGCGGCCGCGCTGCAGCGTCTTGAGCGCGGCGCGGCTGATCTCGGTCAGCCGCGCCGGGCCGCCGCCATCATGGAAGCTGTCGCCCAAGGCCACGACCAGGCGCGGCGCGTAGCGCTCGACGAGCTTCGCCAGCCGATCAAGCGTCGCCGCCGTGTCGTAGGGCGGCAGCAGCACGCCGCGGGTCGCGAACGCCGAGCCTTTTTCCAGATGCAGATCGGCCACGGCGAGAAGCGATTGCTCCGGCCAATAGAGCGCGCCGGCCGGGTCGGCGACGAACGTCATGCCGGCGACGGCCATCGGGTGATCTTCGCCGCCCCCTGTACGGGGGTGGTCGGCGAACAAAGCTCGCCGGGTGGGGGTCAGCGCGCGCAAGGCGGCCCCACCCCGGATCCTCTTCGACGATCCGACCCTCCCCCCGCAGGGGAGGGTGCAAGCATGGCCCTCACTGCATCGCCTCCTTCACCAACTCGGCTTCGGTTTCGGCGAGCAGCGTGTCGGCCGCTTCGCCGTAGACCGCCTCGCGTCCGATCTCCAGCATGACCGGGACCGCCAGCGGCGAAACGTGATCGAGCGCTTTATGGACGATTCGCCCCTTGATGCGCGAGAGCATATCGCCGAGCCGGCGCACGTCGAGCAGGCCGGTCGCGGCATCGGCGCGCGCGGCGCGGAGCAGCAGGTGGTCGGGCTGGTGGCTGCGCAGCACGTCGTACACCAGGTCGGTCGAGATCGTCACCTGGCGGCGGGATTTTTCCTGACCGGGGAAACGCCGCTCGATCAGGCCGGCGATGATCGCGCAATTGCGGAACGTGCGCTTCATCAGCGCCGACTCGGCGAGCCAGGCTTCGAGATCGTCGCCGAGCATGTCTTCGTCGAACAGCTCCGCGAGCGACAGCTCGCCGCGCTCGAGCCGCGCCGCGACGTCGCCGATGCCCCACACCGCGAGCGCGTATTCGTTGGCGACGAAGCCGAGCGGCTTTAAGCGCGCGCGCTCGAGGCGACGCGTCAGCAGCATGCCGAGCGTCTGATGCGCGAGCCGTCCCTCGAACGGATAGCAGACCAGATAATGCTTGTCGGCGCGCGGAAAGGTTTCGACCAGCAGCTCGCTCCGGTCCGGCATCTGCGAGCGCCACTGCTGGATTTCGAGCCACTCGCAGACTTGCGTCGGCAGCGCGCGCCACGCCTGCGGATCGGAGATGATGCCGCGCACGCGGTCGGCCAGATACGTCGAAAGCGGAAATTTGCCGCCCTGGTAGGCCGGCACCTTGGGGTCTTCCGCGGCGGCGCGCGAGACATAGACTTCGTCCTCGACCAGCGTTTCGTAGCGCAGGATTTCTCCCGAAAACACGAAGGTGTCGCCAGGCACCATGGTCTCGACGAAATATTCCTCGACCTCGCCGAGAAGCCTGCCGCCGCGCCGGATCAGCTTCGAGGCGCGCGCGCGCACCAGGCGGACCTTGAGCATATCGGCTTCGACGATGGTGCCGACGTTGAGGCGGTAGCGCTGCGCCACGTTCGGGTTGGCGACGCGCCACAGCCCGTCGTTGCCGAGCCGGATGCGGGCGAAGCGCTCATAGGCCTTGAGCGCGTAGCCGCCGGTGGCGACGAAGTCGAGTACGGCATCGAAGTCGGCGCGGCCGAGCGCCGCATAGGGCGCGGCGGACGTCACCTCGGCGTAAAGCGCGTCGCTGCCGAACGGCGCGCCGCAGGCGCAGCCGAGCACGTGCTGCGCCAGCACGTCGAGCGCGCCGATGCGCGCGGCCGGCGTGTCCTGCGCGTTGGCGGCGATGGCGTCGAGCGCGGCGCGGCATTCGAGCACTTCGAAGCGGTTGGCCGGCACCAGCACGCCTTTCGACGGCTCGTCCATGCGGTGATTGGCGCGGCCGATCCGCTGCAGCATGCGCGAGGCGCCTTTCGGCGCGCCGACATTGACGACCAGATCGACGTCGCCCCAGTCGACGCCGAGGTCGAGGGAGGAGGTGCACACCACCGCGCGCAGCCGGCCGCTCGCCATCGCCGCTTCGACCTTGCGCCGCTGCGCCACGTCGAGCGAGCCGTGATGCAGCGCGATGGCGAGGTTGTCGTCGTTGATGCGCCACAGGTCCTGAAAGATGCCTTCGGCCTGGCTGCGGGTGTTGACGAACACCAGCGTGGTGCGATGCGTCTTGATGAGCGCATAGATCTCGCCGAGCGCGTAGCGCGCCGAATGGCCGGCCCAGGGCAGCCGCGCCGCCGAATTGAGCATGGCGACATCGGGCGCGGCGCCGCCTTCGGCGACGATGAGATCGGCGCGCGTTTCGCGGTCGCGTTGCGGCACCAGGAAGCGGCAAAGCGCATCGGGCTCGGCCACGGTCGCGGACAGGCCGATGCTGGCGAGTTGCGGCGCCAGGCGGAACAGCCGGGCGAGGCCCAGCGACAACAGATCGCCGCGCTTCGACGTCACCAGCGCGTGCAACTCGTCGAGGATGACGCGCTTGAGCGAGCCAAACAGATAAGGCCCATCCGGCGACGCGAGCAGCAACGCGAGCTGCTCCGGCGTGGTCAGCAGAATATCCGGCGGATCGCGGCGCTGGCGCTGGCGCCTGCGACGTCGGCGTATCGCCGGTGCGGGTCTCGATCCGGATCGGCAGGGCCATGTCCGCGACCGGCGCCTCCAGATTGCGGGCGATGTCGACCGCCAGCGCCTTGAGCGGCGAAATATAGAGCGTATGCAGCCCGCCGGCGCGCCGCACGTCGTGGCCGATGGAGAGGAGGCGCTTTCCTTCCCCACCCCTTCGTCCTGTGCGCGGCGTTAGGCGAGGGCGTTCGCCGAGCAAGCGGTGAGAAGCGGGACTGTGCTGCCGCGGCGCTCAACTCCACCAGGCTTGGCAAAAACCCGGCCAGCGTCTTGCCGCCGCCGGTCGGTGCGATCAGCAATACCGATCGCCCGGCGCGCGCCTTGGCCAGAAGTTCGAGCTGATGAGGCCGCGGCGTCCAGCCGCGGCCGGCGAACCAGCGTGTGAAGATTTCCGGAAGTGGCGCGATCGCCGGGCTGTCGAGCAATGTCACACCGGACACTTAGTGACGAATGCCGGTCCGCGCGATGCCGACAGGTGCCTGATGCCGCTCACGGCGCGGCAGTGGCCACGATCACCAGGCTCTGGACCGGGACGCCCTTCTCGGTGCGGACCGCGGCATCGGACAGCTTGAGCAGTTTTAGTCCGGCACCTGAAATCGTCGCCCGCAAATAGTCCGCCCCATAGGCGTAGCGCAGCGTCGGCAACAGCTTGATGCCGTCGCCGGCATGGCTTTCGACCGTGAAGGCGAACCGGCCGTCGGGCGCGATAACGTGGGTGATCTGCGCGACGATCGGCGCCAGATCGTTGACATAGACCAGGACGTCGGCGGCGATGATGAGGTCGTATTGCGCGCCGGCCGCAATCTCGTCGGCGAGAAAATGCGCCATGCTCGCGCTGACGAGCCGATCGTAAAAGCCCTTGGCCTTGGCCTGCGCCGTCATCGCCGGCGACAGGTCGACGCCGACCAGCCGGCCGGCGAACGGGCGAAATGCTGCGCCGCCGAGCCCGGTGCCGCAGCCCAGGTCGAGCATCGCCGCAAAACGCATCGGCCGCCCGGCGGCGGCCATCGTCGCTTCGACCGCGTCGCGTAAGAGCGCCGGCCCGCGATAATGCAGGTGCTCGGTCAAGGCGGTGTCGTAGCGGCCGGCATATTGGTCGAACAGCCGGCGGACGTAAGTCTCGGTCATGGCCGGGTTGGTTTCGCCGGCGCCGAGCCGCGCCAGCTGCAGGCGCGCGCCGTGGTAATCGTGCGGATCGGCGTCGCGGGCATTGGCGAAGGCGGCGACGGCGCCGGCGCGGTCGCCGCGCTGGTCGCAGATGGCGCCGAGCGCAAACCACGCCGTGGCGAAACCGGGCGCCAGCTCCAGCGTCTGTTCCAGAATATCGGCGGCGCCCGCCAGGTCCCCGCGGGCGGCGTGGTCGAGCGCCCACTTGTAGCGGCGGTCGGCGATCAGGTCGCCGGAGGAGACAAACAGCGGGCCGGTCTCGGTCATGTCTCGGTCGTGGTGTGTTCGCGTCGCGCCGCAGAATGACTATTTATGACTCGCGATGCGACCCGAAGACATCCTGGTGCGAACGCCGTCCGGCGTGTGCTGCAAGATCGGCGGTTTTCATATCGACCCGACCCGGCCGGTCGAGCGGGCGCTGATCACGCACGCCCATTCCGACCATGCGCGCGCCGGCCATGGCGCGGTGCTGGCGACGCCGGAGACGCTCGATCTGATGCGGCTGCGCTACGGCGACAGTTTCGCCGGCGCCACCCAGGCGGCGCGCTATGGCGAGCGCATCGATCTCGGCGGCGTCGCCGTGACGTTCCATCCCGCCGGCCACGTGCTTGGCTCGGCGCAGATCGCGGTCGAGGCGAACGGGCTCCGCATCGTCGCCTCCGGCGACTACAAAAACGTCGCCGATCCGACCTGCCCGCCGTTCGAACTGGTGCGCTGCGACGTCTTCATCACCGAGGCGACATTCGCGCTGCCGGTGTTCCGGCACGGCGATCCCGGCGAGGAAATCGCCAAGCTTTTGCATTCGGTCGCGCTGTTCCCGGAGCGCGCCCATCTGGTCGGCGCCTATTCGCTCGGCAAGGCGCAGCGCGTCATCGCGCTGCTGCGCCAGGCCGGCTACAGCGCGCCGATCTACCTGCATGGCGCGATGGAAAAGATCACGCGCTATTACCAAAGCCGCGGCATCGCGCTCGGCGAATTGCGGCACGCCCGCGGCGCCACCAAACCGAGCCTTGCCGGCACGATCACCGTCTGCCCGCCATCCGCCTTGAACGATCTGTGGACGCGGCGCTTCCCCGATCCGCTCGCCGCTTTCGCCTCCGGCTGGATGCGCGTTCGCGCCCGCGCCCGCCAGCAGGGCGTAGCGCTGCCGCTGGTCATTTCCGATCATGCCGATTGGGACGGCCTCACCGCGACCATTGCGGCAACCGGCGCCGGCGAGATCTGGGTCACGCACGGCCAGGAGGACGCACTGGTGCACTGGTGCGGCACTCGCGGGCTCAAGGCACGCCCGCTCGATATCGTCGGCTATGGCGAGGAAGACGACAGCGATCCGGGCGGCAGTGGCGAGGCAGAGCAATGAACCGCTTCGCCGAACTGCTCGACCGCCTCGCCTACGAGCCCGCGCCGCAACAACAAGCTGCGGCTGATGACGGACTATTTCCGCGCGACCGCCGATCCGGAGCGCGGCTGGGCGCTGGCCGCGCTCACCGGCGCGCTCAGCTTCGCCTATGCCAAGCCCGGCCTGATCCGCAGCCTGATCGCCGAGCGCACCGACCCCGTGCTGTTCGCGCTGTCCTACGATTATGTCGGCGATCTCTCTGAAACCGTCGCCCTGATGTGGCCAACGGCTGGGGTTGCTCAGCGAACTCCCTCCCCGACAAGCTTGCACTCGGGCGCGCGCAAGCGCGACCCGGGTGGGGGAGGGGAATTAACTCTCACGGCCGTCATCGAAACGCTGTCCACGCTCGGCAAGGCGCAGTTGCCGCAACAGTTGGCGCACTGGCTCGATGCCCTGGACGAGACCGGGCGCTGGGCGCTGATCAAGCTTGTGACCGGAGCCTTGCGCGTCGGCGTATCGGCACGGCTGGCCAAGGCCGCGGTCGCGGCGCTCGGCGACAAGGCAGCCCAGAACATCGGCGCTCATGACATCGAACTGATATGGCCGGGTTTGGCGCCGCCCTACCGCGAGCTGTTTGCGTGGCTGGAGGGCAAGGCCGCCAAACCGGTCAACGCCGATCCGGCGCCGTTCCGGCCGCCGATGCTGGCCCATGCGCTCGACGAACCCGACCTCGCGACCCTCGACGCACGGGAATTCATGGCGGAATGGAAATGGGACGGCATTCGTGTCCAGGCCGTTGCCGCGTCCGCACTCCATCTTCCGTCGCCGGCGGGGGAGGATGGGGTGGGGAACCAGATGATCGCGCGGCTTTATTCGCGCACCGGCGAGGATATTTCCAAAAGCTTTCCCGACCTCATTGACGCCCTGCATCTGCCCGGCGCGATCGACGGCGAGCTTCTGATCATGCGGGAGCAGCGCGTGCAATCGTTCAGCGTGCTGCAGCAGCGGCTCAATCGCAAAACGGTCACGGCGCAGCTGATCGCGCAGTTTCCCGCGCATCTGCGGGTCTACGATCTGCTCGCCGATGGCGAGGAGGATCTGCGCGAGCGCCCGTTCGCGCTGCGCCGCGCCCGCCTGGAAAGTTTTGTTGCGCGGCTCGACGACCCGCGCATCGATCTTTCCCCGCTCGTTCCTTTCGATAACTGGGACGAGCTCACCGCGGCTCGGAACAATCCGTCCGCGGCGGGCGCCGGCGAAGATGCGGCGGCGGTCGAAGGCGTCATGCTCAAGCGCCGCGATGCGCCCTACCTGCCTGGCCGGCCGAAAGGGCCGTGGTGGAAGTGGAAGCGCGATCCGCTCGTCATCGATGCCGTGCTGATGTACGCCCAGCGCGGTCACGGCAAGCGCTCGTCGTACTATTCCGATTATACTTTCGGGGTGTGGACGCGCGGCGCGGCAGGCGATGAGCTGGTCCCGGTGGGCAAGGCTTATTTCGGCTTCACCGACGAGGAACTGCTGCAGATCGATCGGTTCGTGCGCCGCAACACCACCGAACGCTTCGGTCCGGTGCGCGAGGTCGTGCATGAGCCCGATCAGGGCCTGGTGCTCGAAGTCGCCTTCGAGGGGCTGCAGCGCTCGACGCGGCACAAATCCGGTCTGGCCATGCGCTTCCCCCGCATCAGCCGGCTGCGTTGGGATAAGCCGCCGGGCCAAGCCGACCGGCTGGAGCGGCTCGAGACCATGATCGCGCGCATCGAAGAAGGCCGCGCGTTGTGACCGGCGCGGCCGCGCCCGCGTCGCCGCCGGCGAAGCTCCGCCGCGGCCGGATCACGGACGTCGACGCATTGCTCGCGCTCGAACAGGCGGTGTTCACCGCCGATAGGCTGTCGCGGCGAAGCTTTCGCCATTTCGTCAGTGCACCGAACGCCACGCTGATCGTGGCCGGGCAGGGCGGCAAGCTCGCCGGCTATGCGCTGGTACAGTACCCGCCGCGCTCCACGCTGGCGCGGCTCTATTCCATCGCGGTCGCGCCGCCTATCGGCCGTCACGGCGTCGGCCCGCTGCTTCTGGCGGCGGCCGAGGCGGCGGCGTGGCGCCGTGGCCGGCGCACCATGCGGCTCGAAGTTCACGAGCACAACACCCGGGCCGTGACCCGCTACGAAAAGTCCGGCTATCGGCTGTTCGGCCGGCACGCCGATTATTATGGCGATCACGGCGACGCGCTGCGCTTCACCAAGGCGCTGACGCGCCGGAGCGCCGAGCGGCTATCGACGGCATAGCGAAACCGCCTGACGCCGCACCGCAAATCGGTTTTGGTGGTGCATATCGTGGACGGCGCTGTCGCCAATCGTTTTGATTCCGGTTATGACGAGTCGTGCTGTGCCTGATTTCGAAAGCATGATCGGCCCCGCTTCGCACCCTGGCTTCGACCGGAAAGGAACCCGCCCATGACTGGCTGGGTCATCCTGGTCGACCAGCCCCGCGATTTGCCGAACGCCGAGACTCCCCACAAGGTCATCACGACGAGCGAGTATCTGGCGCGGCCTCGGTTGTTCGACATGGCGCGCCCCAAGCTCGTCAATCTCGCGCGCTCGTACGCCTACCAGTCGAAAGGCTACTACGCCTCGCTGCTCGCCGAGGCGCGCGGCCATCGCGTGGTGCCGACCGTCGAAACCATGCTGGAGCTGCGCGAGCAGAAGCTCTACGAGCACGCGCTGCCGGAACTCGAGGACGAGCTCAACCGCTGCGCCCGGCGCGCCGATTTCCAGCCTGACGGCGAATTCAAGCTGCTGGTCTGTTTCGGTCTGGCGCGCGACAGCCGCTTCGAGCCGTTCGGCCGCATCCTGTTCGACTGGTTCCGTTGCCCAGCGCTCGAAGTGACCGTCGAGCCGGGCGCCTGGCTTTCGATCGACCGGATCCGGCCGCGCAACATTACCCGCCTCGGCAACGGCGAAGCCGAGTTCTTCCGCGAGTCGCTCCACAACCACACCAAGCGGGAGTGGCGCGACCCCAAGGCGCGCTCGGTCGCCAAATACGATCTCGCGGTGCTGTACGATCCGAACGAGAAGACCGCGCCGACCTCGGCAAGTTCGATCAAGTACTTTGCCCGCATCGCCGAAAAGATGTCGGTCGACGTCGAGCCCATCACCAAGCGCCAGCTCGCCGAGCTAGCCGAGTTCGACGGTCTGTTCATCCGTGAGACCACCTCGATCGACAATCACACCTACCGGTTCGCGCGTCGCGCCTGGCAGGAGGGCATGCCGGTCATCGACGACCCGATCTCGATGATTCGCTGCACCAACAAGGTCTTCCTGATGGAGCTGTTGCAGCAGCATCAGGTGCCGACGCCGCCCACCGTCATCATCGGCGAGGATACCGATCTCAGCAAAACGATCGACGAGCTCGGCCTGCCGATGGTGGTGAAGATCCCCGATGGCTCGTTTTCGCGCGGCGTGCACAAGGTCGAATCGGCGGCCGAGTTCAAGCGCGTCGCCGACGAGCTGTTCGAGGAGACCGACCTGGTCCTGGCGCAAAAGTTCCTGCCGACCGATTTCGACTGGCGGGTCGGCGTGCTGGCGGGCGAGCCGCTGTTCGTCTGCCAATACCGCATGGCGCGGGGCCACTGGCAGATCGTCAAATACCGGCCCGACGGCTCCTCGCATGAGGGCGGCTTCCGCGCCTTCGATCTCGACCAGGCGCCGCGCGAGGTGATCGACATCGCGGTACGGGCGGCGCGGCCGATCGGCGACGGCTTCTACGGCGTCGACCTCAAGCAGACCGACCACGGCATCATCGTCATGGAGGTCAACGACAATCCGAACCTCGAACACAACGTCGAGGATGCCGTCGGCAAGGACGAAATCTGGCGGCGGCTGTTGCGCTGGTTCATCGAGCGGTTCGAGCAGTAGCTGGCGGCTTATATCCGCGCGTTCCGCGCAAGCCGATATACCGGAAATGACCGGCATTCACGATGCCGGTATCGCGGGCCTCTTGAGCTGATCGAGCGGCCAGCGCGCGCGCGGCGCGACATCGAGCGTATCGGTGAGGCCGAGCGCCAGCCGCTCGGCGCCGGCCCAGGCGATCATGGCGCCGTTGTCGGTGCACAGCGCGGGCGGCGGCGCCACCAGCGTGGTTCCGACTTCGAAGGCGACGCGGTGCAGGACCTTGCGGATCGCCTGGTTGGCGGCGACGCCGCCGGCGCACACCAGCGCGGTGGGCGTGCCGAACCGATCCAGGAACATGCGCAATCCGGCGCGCAGCCGATCGATGACGACGTCGACCACCGCCTGCTGGAACGAGGCGCAGAGGTCGGCGACGTCTTGGTCGCTCAATGGCGCGATCTTCTGGGCTTCCAGCCGCAGCGCCGTTTTCAGTCCGGACAGCGAGAAATCGGCGCCTTGACGCCCCGCCATCGGCCGCGGCAGCGCGAACCGCTTCGGATCGCCGCGCGCCGCCTCCTTCTCGACCAGCGGCCCGCCCGGGTAGCCGAGGCCGAGGAGTTTGGCGGTCTTGTCGAAAGCTTCGCCGATGGCGTCGTCGACGGTGCCGCCAAGGCGCACGTAATCGCCGACGCCGTGCACGCCGAGGATCTGGGTGTGGCCGCCCGAGGCGAGAAACAGGCAATAGGGAAACGGCGTCGCATCGGTGAGCCGCGCCGTGAGCGCGTGCGCCTCCAGATGATTGACGGCGATCAACGGCTTGGCATGGGTGAGCGCGATCGCCTTGGCGGTCGTCAGGCCGACGATGACGCCGCCGATCAGGCCGGGCCCGGCGGCCGCCGCGATGCCGTCGAGTGCCTCGAACGACAGCTTGGCTTCGGCCATCGCCGTGGCGATGATGGTATCGAGCGCCTCGACGTGGGCCCGCGCGGCGATTTCGGGCACCACGCCGCCATATTCCGCGTGCTCGCTGACCTGGGACAGCACGACGTTCGACAGAATCCTGCCCTGTCCGTCATCGGTGCGTTCCACCACGGCCGCGGCGGTCTCGTCGCACGTCGTCTCGATGCCCAGGATGATCATCGGTGTATTATATGGTGTCGTCATTGCGAGCGAAGCGAAGCAATCCAGCCTTGGCGCGAGTGCTGGATTGCTTCGTCGCTCCGCTCCTCGCAATGACGAGGGCGTAGCATTTGAAGGTTCGATTGGCACAATCCTCCGCAACCACCGTCTTGCGCATCGGCTCGCGCGGCTCGCCGCTCGCGCTGGTGCAGGCGCGCGAGGTGCGCAGCCGCCTGGCGGCGGCGTGCGGGCTCGAGCCGGAGCGAATCGAGATCAAGGTCATCCGCACCACCGGCGATCAAATCCAGGACCGCCCGCTCAACGAGGCCGGCGGCAAGGGGCTGTTCACCAAGGAGATCGAGGACGCCCTGCTGGCGGGCGCCATCGATCTCGCCGTGCATTCGTCGAAGGACATGACGACGGCGCTGCCGACGGGGCTTACGCTGGCGGCGTTCCTGCCGCGCGAGGATGCGCGCGACGCCTTCATCAGCCGCAAGGCGCAAAGCTTGCGCGATCTGCCCGCCGGCGCCGTGGTCGGCACGGCGTCGCTGCGGCGTGGCGCCCTGGTCAAGCGGCTGCGGCCCGACCTTGCGATCGTGCCGCTGCGCGGCAATGTCGAAACCCGCCTGCGCAAGATCGAAGCCGGTGAGGCGGACGCGACGTTGCTCGCGGTCGCCGGGCTGAAGCGGCTCGGCCTCGTTGCGGCGGCAACCATGCTGCTCGATATCGACGACTTCCTTCCCGCCGTCGGCCAGGGCGCGATCGGCATCGAGACCCGCATCGACGATGCCGCGACCCGCGCGCTGGTCGCCAAGATCGACGACGCCGATACCGCCACCGCGCTTGCCGCCGAACGCGCCTTCCTTGCCGTGCTCGACGGCTCGTGCCGCACGCCGATCGCCGGGCATGCGCGCGTCGCCGACGGCGACGTCCGCTTTCGCGGCATGATCGTCAAACCCGACGGCAGCGAGGCCTTCGAGGTCTCTCGCGTGGGCCGCCGCGCAGCAGGCCGCGGCGCTGGGCGCCGACGCCGGGGCCGAGCTCAAGGCGCGGGCCGGCGCCGACTTTTTCGCGCGGCTTTGAGCGATGCGGCTTCTGCTCACGCGGCCGGAGCCGGATGGCGAACGCACCGCCGCGGCGCTGCGCGCGCGCGGCCACGAGGTCATTGTTGCCTCGCTGCTGCGCATTGAGCCGGCCGCCGACGCGCAGATCGGCGCCGGACCGTGGGCGGCGATCTTGATCACCAGCGCCAACGCCGCATCCGCTATCGCCACACACCCGCGGGTCACCCGAGTTGCGCGCGCTGCCGGTGTTCGCCGTTGGCGAGCGCAGCGCTCGCGCCATGACGGCGGCCGGCTTCGGCGACGTCACCTGCGCGTACGGCGATGCCGGCGACCTCGCGACGCTGGTCGCGGAGCGACTGGGGCCGCAGGCGCCGCTCCTTTATCTCGCCGGAGCGGATCGCGCCGGCGACCTTGCCGGCGCGTTGGGCGCCCGCGGTTTGGGCGTGCAGACGACGATCATCTACCGCGCCATCGCGGCGGCCGACCTGCCGCGCGCGGCGGCCGATGCGTTGGCGCGTGGCGCCGACGGCGTGCTGCACTTCTCGCGCCGCAGCGCCGAGACCTACGTCGCGGCGGCGCGCGCCGGCGGCATGCTCGCCGCGGCGCTCAAGCCCGCCCACTACTGCCTCTCCGCTCAGGTCGCCGAGCCGCTGACGCGCGCCGGTGCGCTCGACGTTCGGATCGCGGCGCGGCCGGCGGAAGGAGCCTTGATGGCGCTGATTGGTGCCGGCTGATCGATGTGTTGCCGCCATCTTGGCCTCGTACTATGCCGTGGCGGTGAGCGGCATCGGCGCAATCGATCCCGCAACCGCGCTTTGAGGACGGCATGACCAGCGAGCCTGACAGCACCCCGCGCCGCCGGCCGCCGACCATCGATCTGACGGCAACGGAGGTCGAGGCGCAAAAGCCGGCCGGCACACAACAATCCGGCACCGCCGAGCCCACGGCTGAGGCCGCCGCACCGAACAATAAGCAAGATGCCGCCGGGCCCGGTACCGCCCGCCCGCGGTCGCCGATCGTGCCGGCGATCGGTGGGGCAGCGGTGGGGGCCATTGTCATCATCGCCATCGGCGCCGGGTTTTGGATGACGGGTTACGTGCCGGCCGGCCTGTTGCCGGCGCCGGCGAGCGCGCCGGCAGCGGCGCCCGCCCAGGCGACGAGCAGCCCGGCCAGTCCGGCGATGGCCGACATCGCGACCCAGCTCAAGCAAATCCAAGGTGAGATCCAGGCTCAGCAGCCCGCCCAGGCGGTGGCCTCGCGCGTCACCGCGGCCGAGGCTGCCGCAAAAGCGCAGGCGGATTCGCTTGCCGCGCTCAATCGCCGCGTCGATGAGATCGCGGCGGCGGCGCAAACCGCAGTGGCGCAGGCCAAGGACGCGTCAGCGCAGGCCAAGGATGCGTCGGCGCAGGCCCAGTCCGCTTCGGCGCAGGCCAAAGCCGCGTCGGCGCAGGCCCAGTCCGCTTCGGCCCAAGCCAAAACCGCATCGGACGTCGCGGCCAATGCCGCGGACGCGGCCAAAAGCGCGGCGCAGCCGACCGTCAGCCCGGGCGATCTCGATGCGCTGACCGCACGCGTTGCGGCGCTTGAGAGCACGATCAAGATGCTTTCCGGCGACGTGGCGCAGCAGTCATCCGGCGCCAACGACCGCGCCGCGCGGCTGACGCTGGCGACCGAGGCGCTCCGCGCCGCGGTCGAACGCGGTGCGCCGTTTGCGGCGGAACTCGCCGCGGTGCGGCGGCTCGGCGTCGACCAGAGCGCCACCGCGCCGCTCGAACCGTTCGCCGCCGTTGGCGTTGCCACCGCCGCGGCGCTGGCGGCGCAGCTTGCGGCTGTGCTGCCGGACGTGCGGCAGGCCGCCGAACCGGCGCCCGACAATGGCTCGTTCATCGGCCGGCTGGAGAGTCACGCCCAACGGCTGGTCCGCATCACGCCCGTCGACGCGCCGGCGGGCGACGATCCGGCCGCGGTGACGGCGCGGCTCGATGGCGATGCCGCGCATGGCGACATCGCCGCAGCGCGCGCCGACATCGCCAAATTGCCGGCGGCCGCCCAATCCGTGGCGGCGCCGTGGGTGCAGAAAGCGCAAGCGCGCGACGCGGCGATCGCGGCGACCCGGCAGATCGCCGCCAACGCGCTCACCGCGCTGGGCAAGCCGGCTTCGCAATGATCCGCGTCGTTCTCTTTCTCATCCTGGTCGGGGCGGCTTCGCTCGGCGTCGCTTGGCTCGCCGACCGGCCCGGCGACGTCGTCGTCACCTGGCAGGGGCTGCGCATCGAAACCTCGCTCATGGTGCTGGGCGGGGCCGTGCTGGTCGCCACCGCGGTGCTGCTGCTGTTATGGAGCGTGCTGAGCGCGCTGTTTCGCTCGCCCGCCATGCTGCGCCGCCGCCGCCATCATCGCCGCGGCGCGCGCGCCTACGAGGCGATCTCGCGCGGGCTGGTCGCGGTCGGCGCCGGCGACCTCGCGGCCGCGCGCCGGCACACCGCGGAAGCGGCGCGCATCGCGCCGGCGGAGCCGCTGGCGCTTCTGCTCAGCGCCCAGGCGGCGCAGCTTGCCGGCGATCGCGCGGCGGCCGACAGCGCGTTCCGCGCCATGGCCGGCCGCGCCGATACCAAGGCGCTCGGCCTGCACGGCTTGTTCGTCGAGGCGCACCGCCGCAGCGATCACGCCAGCGCCCACGCCTTCGCCGAAGAGGCGGCGCGCGCCAATCCCTCGCTCGGCTGGGCCGGCCGGGCGGTGCTTGAATTCCGCTGCGCCACCGGCGATTGGGCCGGCGCGCTCGCGCTCCTGGAGCGCAACAAGGACGCGCTCGACAAGGACACGTATCGCCGCCAGCGCGCGGTGCTGCTGACGGCGCGGGCCCAGGCGGGCCAGGATACCGACCCGGACGCCGCCAAGGCGCACGCCCTCGAAGCCGTCAAGCTTTCGCCGACGCTGGTGCCGGCGGCCGCGCTTGCCGGACGGCAACTCGCCGAGGGCGGCGAACTGCGCAAGGCGGCGCGCGTCATCGAGAAGGCCTGGCGCGCCAATCCGCATCCCGAACTGGCGCAGACCTACGCGGAGCTTCGCTTCGGCGACGCCGCGCGCGACCGGCTGGCGCGCGTCGAGACGCTGGCCAGGAAGGCCGCCGGCCATGTCGAGGGCGCGCTTGCGGTGGCGCGCGCCGCGCTCGATGCCCGCGAATTCGCCAAGGCCCGCGCCGTGCTGGCGTCGCACCTGGCGGCGCCGACCCGGCGCATCGCCTTGCTGATGGCGGAGCTTGAGCGCGCCGAGCGCAACGACGAAGGCCGCGCCCGCGAATGGCTGTCGCGGGCGCTGCACGCCGCGCCCGACCCGGCCTGGACCGCCGACGGCCACGTCTCCAACCGCTGGCTGCCGGTATCCCCGGTGACCGGCCGGCTCGACGCCTTCGAGTGGCGGGTGCCGCTCACCGGCATCACCGGCACGGCGGCGGTGATCGAGCCGGAGCCCGCGGCCGAGCAGCCGCCGCGCGCGATGGCGCCGATGGCGGCCTTGCCCGAGACACGACGCGACACCGAGGACGTGGTTCCGGGGATCGACCCCGCGGCCGCGCCGTTGCCGGCGGCTTCGACTGCCGACGCCGCGGCGGTACCGTCACTGTCTGCTTCGGCTGGGGACGCCGAGGGCGCGGCTGCCGCGCAACCGAAGAGCCCGCCGGTGATTCCCCTGGTGCACGCGCCCGACGATCCTGGACCCGAAACGGTCGAGGAGACCGCGGCGCCGGCCGAAACAAAACCCACCGGCTGGCGGAACATTTTCAAGTAACGGCCCTGCAGAGGGTTGCGGCTTGCGAGTGCCGGTCGGTTCGGTCCACACAACACGATTGAGGGCTTCTGGTCGATCTTCAAGCGCGGCGTGGTCGGCGCGTTCCATAAGATGAGCGCCAAATATATGCCGCGGTACGTCGCGGAATTTCAGTTCCGATATAATAATCGCAATAACGCGGACATTTTCAGGGCTGCGATTGAGAGGTGCTAAAATCATTGTGACGGAACCCCGGCGTTGTTTTCGTAACAGCCTCAATCATCTTGGTTTTCTGCGTTTTTGTAAGAGTAGCTTTCAGGATTCCAAATTGCCCTATTTTGAAAGGAGCGTTATTTTGTCTACCAACATCGGCACCTATAGCGCCGCCGCCGATCTTGGATGTGTCGCCAAGGTCGATGCGGAACGGCAACACGCGATGTCCGACTTCTTTGGTATCGACTGTCACCCGCAAAACCGACCAACTGTCTGAAATTCCAATCTCACAAAACAGAAAAATCATTCGATCAATCGGAATCCCTCCGTGAACCGACAGGAATTTCCAGCGAATATGCCTCTTTATTTACATCGGTTGCTGAGAAAGTGAACTGACCACTGGAAGACAGGAAAAACTTGATCCCGCCGCCCTGTGGCGTCGTAAAATCATAGATAAAACGGCGGCGCAATTCCGGGGTATCATACAGCCTGATATAGGCAAATGATCCGAAGCCGGGCAGCGAATCCGGCCCGCTATCGAGATACAGAACTACGCTCGCGACAATTCCAGCAACGCTGGCGATGAAAAGTAAAGAGATGCCAATGGGTGGTAGTGGGCTCCTTTGAATGTGTCCGTTCAACAGATTTTGTGATTAAGGCAAATTCCGGTGTAAATTGCCGACAAGTTGGAATCGATACTTCTGAGAACGCGACTGTAGTCTTCATCAGCTTTCGCAACACGGAGCTGTGCCACTAAAACGTTTCCCCAAAGTCCGGCGGCAATCAGCGCAAGTAGAAGTTTAGTCGTTCTGTCGCTCATTGGATGCCTCCCAAGCCTCTAGCACATCCACAATATCACCAATCTCCCAAAGCCGCGACGTGACGCCAGCCGCCATTGCGGGCGTAGTTCGTAGCGTCTTATGGATGCGAACGAAATTATAGTACATCGCGAACAGCGCGACGGAGTGCGCGTGATTTTCGACCTTTTTTGAAAACGCATTGGTAAGCCGGGTAAAGCGACGGGTATGCATCCGCACGCTGAGATTTGAGCGCTCGGCATAGGACGTGCTGACATACTTGGGATCGGGGTTGCCTTCGATCCGGTGCTTGACCGCGCCGATGCACTCTGCCGGGCTGTAGCGCTTCTCGCCTTCGCCGGAAGGACCGTACAGCTTCACAAGCATCGCATAATCGACATCGCTACCGAATGCGCCTTCAACGGCTTCTAGGTACGCCCTGTGGCCATCGCTAGTCAGTTGAACGCGATTTGCGAGGCGAGAGGCCAAGTCCTCCATAAAGATCATGGCCGCGTCGCTATCCCGGCCGCCGACGAACCATGACGGGATCAGTTTCGTGTCCGCGTCGATTGCGGTCCAAGTCCACACGTCGCCGGCATTCGGCGGGGCATTCTTCGCAAGCGGAACGTTCTTTTGCTTCGCGTAGACGAAGGCCCAAATCTCATCGACTTGGACGCGCTTACAAGTGAGATTGACGAATACGCGGTCCTGATACCAAGCGGCAGCTTGGCCAGCTTCGACCATCAATCGACTTACGGCCTTCTTGCTGGTCCCCGTCAGCCGAGTCACGGCGCGAAGGGAATTACCCTCACAGAGCAAGTGAAGGACGCGGGAACGGGCTTCACGGTCGAGCTTGTTCATGCCCCAACTATGGCACCCTTCATGCTTAGCGTCAAGTACTAAAGTATATTTTATAGAGGCCGGAATCTCCCCTTGTTAATCGTCCGTTAGGTGAGTCAATCTGTCGCAACCATCCTAAGAGTTGTATTTCCAGCATATTGACTTATATGTCAATTCACGATGAAATAATAGATAGGGTCCAACGGGGGATGCTATTCCCCATTCTGCCCCAAGCGCGTGGGAGCACGATCCGCCGTCCAATGTTTGTCACCGAGTCTCTGCATGAAGTTCTCAATTCGCCGGAAGGCAATCAAGCTTGGGAGAAAAGGGTTGCCGAGCTTCGCGCTGATCTGGAAGTATTTGTTGAGGCGCGGACAATCGATCCTAAATATCTTTTCCGCCTCTACCCGGCCCGGGATGGTGTCTGGGAGATTCGAAGCGTGCGCGAGAGCCCATCAATCCGGGTTCTGGGACTATTTGCTTGGAGGGATGTTTTTATAGCAACAAATCATGCCTTCCGCGATGAGCTTGGTGGATGGGAGTCGAGAGAATGGAAAGTGGTGAAACGAAGAGCGCGTGCGCTGTGGCAGCAGATATTTCCGACCTATGAGCCGAAGCTAGTTACCAGTGTCCACCTCGTAGTTACGGGAGCACTCAATGGAAAATATTTCAAATCTTGAGGTGATAAAAGATCGCGACCTATTTTATTACCGTCGTCGCTCTCAAAATCGTTTGTTTGAGGCGCTCACATCATTCTTTGCTGAAGAAGCAGAGCGTCGCGGTATCACCAAACGTGATATTGCAGAGAGCCTCCGGCGTGATCCGGCTCAGATCACGCGCTGGCTTACTGGACCTAGCAATCTGACGCTGGATTCGATTAGTGATTTGCTCCTGAGTTTAGGGTCCGAAATGGATTATTCTGTTGTCAAATTTGAAGATCGACCACAGCCGAACGAGATGCATTCTCTTATCGCACGCCTGTTGCATCCGCGCGTCACTGTTGAATATCTCCATCGGGATGAGCGGCCTAAAAGGCCTTATGAACCAGAACCACCTATCCCAGCCGGTTCTAACGCCAATGTTTCTGTCGCTCGCGTATTAGCGGAGTGACCCCGCCGTGGGTAGATTTAAAAACGTGATTGTGTGTGAGGATGTTCGTGAAGAACTAGGTGGAAAACGGTCTCTTATGGGAGTCTTTCCCGGAGATATTGTCGCTCCGGAATTTCCAGCAAAATTACAGTTGTCAATTTATATTGAGTATGCCGGTGATGAGACTGAGAGCGGTGCGCTAAATATAGATTTTCGGCTTTTGATGAATGACACAGAAATAGCCAAAGGCACGGGCATGATCCCGCTGCTTCCTCATCATATCGGTCTTTTGATCGTACCCAAGGGCGTCGTGACTACACCAAATCCTGCAACCTTTCGGATTCTTGTTTCTCGAAACGGCGGTCCCGAGGAAGAACTAGTTTCAAAGAAAATATTACAGGGCGGCGCTACTTCTTTGCCCACCGCGACTTTGCAGCCTTAGAAGCAATCTCGGTGCGCTTCTCGGCACTCATCGACTTAGCCCGCGCGGCGCCGCCCTTTCGACCAAGGGCGGCCGCGGCCGGGTCCTTCCCCTCTTCCTCTGGCGTCAACTCACGGTCTTCGACTTCGCCGCTAGCAATATCGATCATAAGCTTGGCGAGTTGGGCGGGATCGCGGGGACGTTTTGGGCGCTTTTCTGGCATGGTGAGAGTATGCCGGGAGGGCGGCCTAGATGCCAGAGGGGGCCGGCGCTGCCTTAATCAAAGGAGCCCACTACCCAATGGGTATGTCTTTATACTTAGGAAGAAAGCCAAAAACGGTCAGTAAAATTCCAACCACTATTCCCGGCCAAGTCACCCAATGAGGCACGGCTAGCCCCATAAAAGGCAACAGGCCGAGGACCAACGTGATCCCCAGACCGATTTTAACTTGCCAATCCATGACTGCCTCTCTGCAGGAGATCGTACCCGAAAGAGGATTCTCGCAGGCCGGGAGTTGCGGATTTTTCAGCGTATGCACTATAGTGCAATAGCCTATTTTCTCCCCTTTCTCTCGAGAGGGAGGTAATGGCCACTATAATGCATGAGATCGGATTTCATTGGCCGAACCGACCGTAAAGCCCACGCCGCAGCAAAGCCCCGTTAGCGCCCCGCCCGCCGCCGCTTCAACAGCCGCGTTCCTCGCCGCCATCGGCGGTGAAATCCGGCGCCATCGCGCCAAGCGCGGCATGACGCGTCGGCAGCTGGCGCTGGCCTCGGCAACGTCCGAGCGTTATCTGGCGCAGATCGAAAGCGGCGGCGGCAATCCGTCGGTGAGCGTGCTGCGCGCCATTGCGCAGGCGCTCGAACTGCCCTGCGCCGCGCTGCTGCCGGAAGCCGGCGCGCGCACCGCGGCGCTCGGCGCCATTCTCGATCTGTTGGCGCAACTGCCCGAAGCGGAATTGCCGGCGCTGCGCCAAGCAGATCGCCTCCCGCGTCGCGCTTTTCGGCGGCGCCGATCGGGCGCGGCGCATCGCGCTCGTCGGCCTGCGCGGCGCCGGCAAGTCGACGCTCGGCCGCATGCTGGCCGAGCATCTGCGCATGCCGTTCATCGAGCTCGACCGCCGCGTCGAAGAAGATTACGGCGCCAGCATTCCCGACCTCATCGAGATGGCGGGCACCGCCACGTTCCGCCGCCACGAGCGCAGCGCGCTCGATGGCGTGATCGCCGGGCATGACGCCGCGGTGATCACCACCGCCGGCGGCATCGTCGCCGACCCGGACACTTACGCGTTGCTGCTGCGGCGCAGCCATACGGTCTGGATCAAGGCGCGACCCGAAGATCACATGAGCCGGGTGATGGCGCAGGGCGACTTCCGTCCCATGGCGGAAAACCGCGAGGCCAATTCCACCGGCGCGATGGCGGACCTGGTGGCGATCCTCGATGCCCGCCGCGGCGATTATGCCCGCGCCGAGGCGGCACTCGACACCTCCGGCGATGCCGTGGAGCACAGTTTCGCCAAGCTTCTGCGCATTGTCGCGCCATGGCTTGAAGGTCGATGGCCTGAAATGGATGGCTTGAAGGCAAGTGGCTGGGACCGGAAGGCAGGTCGTGACGCTCGACGACCAAGGCTTTCTCGAGCTTGCCCCGCTGCGGCTCGAATATCGCATGATCGGCCCGCGGCCGGACACGGCGCCGACCATCGTCATGTTGCACGAAGGGCTCGGCTCGGTCGGGCTGTGGGGCGGATTTCCGGAGAAGATCGCGGCGGCGACCGGCGCCGGCGTGTTCGTCTATTCGCGGGCGGGCTACGGCAAGTCGAGTCCGGGCTCATTGCCGCGCTCGACCCGCTTCATGCATGAGGAAGCCTGCGAGGTGCTGCCGCGCGTGCTCGGGGCAATCGGCTTTCAACGCGGCCTGCTGCTCGGCCACAGCGACGGCGCCTCGATCGCCGCGATCTATGCCGGCAGCATTCAGGATCACCGCGTGCGCGGCCTCGTCCTGATCGCGCCGCATTTCTTCACCGAGGACATGGGGCTTGCCGAGATCCGTCGCGCCCGCGAGGCGTTCGTGTCCGGCACGTTTCGCGACAAGCTCGCGCGCTGGCACGCCGACGTCGATTGCGCCTTTCGCTCGTGGAGCGAGCCGTGGCTCGATCCGGATTTCCGCAAGTGGGATATCACCGACGCGCTCGGCTACATCCGCGTGCCGATCCTGATCGTGCAAGGCGAAGACGATCAGTACGGCACGCTCCGGCAGATCGAGGCGGCGCAACAGGAATGCTTCTGTCCGGTCGAGACCGCGGTGCTGCCCGGCGTCCGCCACGTGCCGCATCGCGAAGCCGCCGACCTGACGCTTGGCATCGTCGCCGACTTCATCAATCGGCTGCTGCACGACCATCACGAAGGCGACTGGCGCGGCAATTCCGGGGTTGCGGTCGCATGAATTATAATGCATATTAGCCGAAAGGTGTTTTTCGGTTGATGCATTATAATGCCACTCGAAGGGTTCGGTAATCGAGGCGCTCACATGGTGGCTGAAACCGCTGGCATGGCCGGGGCAGAGCACGCCGGCCCACGGTCTCTGGCGAACGGCAAGACGCGGATCGATTTTCAGACCGAGCCCGCGCGCTACCGCCATTGGCGGCTCCAGATCGACGGCGACGTCGCCACGCTGACCATGGACGTGGACGAGAAGGGCGGGCTGTTCGAGGGCTACGATCTCAAGCTGAACTCGTACGATCTCGGCGTCGACATCGAGCTCGCCGATGCGCTCGAGCGGCTGCGCTTCGAGCATCCGCAAGTCCGCGTCGCCGTGCTGCGTTCAGGGAAGCCGCGGGTGTTCTGCGCCGGCGCCAACATCCGCATGCTGGCCGGCGCCAGCCATGCCCACAAGGTCAACTTCTGCAAATTCACCAACGAGACCCGCAACGGCATCGAGGATCTGAGCCAGCACTCCGGGCTCAAGACCATCTGCGCCATCAATGGCACGGCGGCCGGCGGCGGCTACGAACTGGCGCTGGCGGCCGACCACATCATGCTGGTCGACGACGGCTCGGCGGCAGTGTCGCTGCCGGAACTGCCGCTGCTCGCGGTGCTGCCCGGCACCGGCGGCCTGACCCGCGTCTCCGACAAGCGCAAGGTGCGCCGCGACCGCGCCGACGTCTTCTGCACCACCGAAGAGGGCGTCAAAGGCAAACGCGCGGTCGAGTGGCGCCTAGTCGATGACGTGGTGCCCGGTTCGAAATTCGACGACGCGGTAGCGGCGCGCGCCAAGGCGTTCGCCGCGCGCTCGCCGCGCAACGGCGCCGGCAAAGGCGTCGCGCTGACGCCGTTGCGGCGGCGCTTCGCCGCCGACGGCGTGCACTACGGTTCGCTCGGCGTCGAATTCCAACGCGCCGAGCGGATCGCGACCATCACGGCGCGGGGGCCGGCGGCGTCGCCGCCGGATTCGGCCGACGCCATGGTGGCGCTCGGCGCCGATTTCTGGCCGCTCCAGCTCGCGCGCGAGCTCGACGACGCGATTCTGCATATCCGGCTCAACGAGCTCGAGGTCGCGGCCATCGTCTTCAAATCCTCCGGCGATGCTGCTGCGGTGCTGGCCTACGATGGCTTTCTCGATGCCCACGAGGATCACTGGCTGGCGCGCGAGATCCGGCTGCTCTGGAAACGCGTGCTCAAGCGCATCGACCTCACCTCGCGCTCGCTGGTGACGCTGATCGAGCCGGGCTCATGCTTTGCCGGCACGCTGGCCGAGATCGCCTTCGCCAGCGACCGCTCCTACATGCTGATCGGTACCCGCGAAGGCGACAACAAAGCGCCGGCAACGCTGGCACTGGCCGACGTCAATTTCGGCGCTTATCCGATGTCGAACGGGCTGACCCGGCTTGGCTGCCGGTTTCTTGCCAATCCCGCCGATGTCGAGGCCGCGGCAGCCGAGCGCGGCAAAATGCTCGATGCCGCGATGGCGCAAAGACTAGGCCTCGTCACCTTTGCGCTCGACGACATCGACTGGGACGACGAGGTGCGGATGTTCCTCGAAGAGCGCGCCAGCTTCTCGCCGGACGGCCTCACCGGGCTGGAGGCCAATCTGCGCTTCGCCGGACCGGAGACCATGGAATCGAAGATCTTTTCCCGGCTGACCGCGTGGCAGAACTGGATTTTCCAGCGCCCCAACGCGATCGGCGAGGAAGGCGCGCTCAAGCGCTACGGCACCGGCCAGAAGCCGGTGTTCGATACGAAAAGAGTATGAGTTTCACCTCTCCCCGCTGCGCGGGGAGAGGTCGAGCGAGCGAAGCGAGCGAGGGTGAGGGGGGCGTGGCCGCGATTCTGAGCCCAGCGGACAGGTCCCCTCATCCCAACCTTCTCCCCGCGTGCGGGGAGAAGGAGACGCGCGGCAGAGTGTGAAGAAGGAATAACGCCGATGCCCATCGAGACCGTCGACTACACCACCAAGATTCCGAACAACGTCAATCTCGCCGAAGACCGCCAGGTGCTGCGCGCGCTGGAAAGCTGGCATCCGGGCTACATCGACTGGTGGACGGACATGGGGCCGGAAGGCTTCCAGGATGCGCTGGTCTATCTGCGCACCGCGGTCTCGGTCGATCCCAAGGGCTGGGCCAAGTTCGATTACGTCAAGATGCCCGATTACCGCTGGGGCATTCTGCTGGCGCCGCAGGAGGAGGACCGCAAGATCCCGTTCGGCCGGCATTACGGCGAGCCGGTCTGGCAGGATATTCCGGGTGAGTATCGCGCCATGCTGCGGCGTCTCGTCGTCATCCAAGGCGATACCGAGCCGGCCTCGGTCGAGCAGCAGCGCCATCTCGGCAAGACCGCGCCGTCGCTCTACGACTTGCGCAACGTCTTCCAGGTCAATGTCGAGGAGGGCCGCCACCTTTGGGCGATGGTCTACATCTTGCAGAAATATTTCGGCCGCGACGGCCGCGAGGAAGCGGCCGAACTGTTGCAGCGCCGCTCCGGCGACGCCGACAAGCCGCGCATGCTCGGCGCCTTCAACGAGGCGACGCCGGACTGGCTGTCGTTCCACATGTTCACGTTCTTCACCGATCGCGACGGCAAGATGCAGCTCGAGAGCCTGGCGCAATCCGGCTTCGATCCGCTGTCGCGCACCTGCCGCTTCATGCTGACCGAGGAAGCGCACCACATGTTCGTCGGCGAGACCGGCGTCGGCCGCACCATCCAGCGCACCTGCGAGGCCATGCGGGAAGCCGGCATCGACGACCCGGGCGACATCGGCAAGGTGCGCGACCTCGGCGTCATCGACCTGCCGACCATCCAGAAAAAGCTCAACCTGCACTACACGCTGTCGCTCGATCTGTTCGGCTCGGAGGTTTCCACCAACGCCGCCAATACCTTCACCGCAGGCGTGAAGGGCCGCTTCCAGGAGACCAGGATCGACGACGATCATCGGCTGGAGAGCGCGACCTACCCGGTGCTCAAGCTCGTTGACGGCGCGATCAAGCGGATCGACGAGCCGGCGCTCACCGCGATCAACATGCGGCTGCGCGACGACTATACCGCCGACTGCCAGCGCGGCCTCGATCGCTGGAACAAGATCATCGACAAGACCGGCGTCGCGTTTCGGCTCGAACTGCCGCATGTCGGCTTCCACCGCCAGATCGGGGAGTTCAAGGACGTGCACGTGTCGCCGGCCGGCGCGCTGATCGACGAGGCGACCTGGAATCGCGACAGGGGCTCATGGCTGCCCTCGAAGGACGACGGCGATTTCATCGCGAGCCTGATGACGCCGGTCACCGAGCCGGGGCGGTTCGCCGGCTGGATCGCGCCGCCGCGCGTCGGCATCGACAACAAGCCCGGCGATTTCGAATACGTGAAGATCGCGGCGTAGCCCGAACCTGATCGCCGGCGTCCTCAAGCGGGCGCGGCGCCGGTTATAGGATGTGCATCAGCACGTCGACCGCGACCGCGCCCTTGGCCGAGACGACCAGCGGGTTGATCTCGACCTCGACAACGCGCGGATCGCTCCGTAACAGCGCCCCGAGGCGCGACACGCAATCGGCAATGGCGTCGAGATCCGCCGCCGGCGCGCCGCGATGGCCTTTGAGCAGCGCGGCGCCCTTGAGCTTAAGCAACTCCTCCCGAATGCCGTGGTGATCGAGATCGGCCGGGATGAGGCGGATATCGCGCAACGCCTCGATCCAGATGCCGCCGATGCCGATGGTCACGATCGGGCCCCACGTTTGGTCGCGCCGCGCCGCGACCACGAGCTCCAGCCCCGGCGCCGCCATCGCTTCGACCAGCATGCCGTCGAGCACGACATCCGGTCGCGCCTTGCCGACATCGGCCGTGATCGTCTCCCAGGCGCGGCCCAATGCCGTCGCGTCGGCAATGTTGAGGATGACGCCGCCGGCATCGCTCTTGTGTGGCAGCGCCGCCGCCTGCGCCTTGAGCACGACGGGAAAGCCGATGCGCTGGGCGATGGCGTGCGCTTCGCCGGCGTCGAGCGCGAAATCGCCGGTCGGGACCGCAATGCCAAGTCCCGACAGAAACCGCTTGCCCTGATACTCGGCAATCTCGCCCGCGACCGGCAGCGGCAATGTCTGCGCCGCGACGGGCGCGTCGCGGCGGCGCGGCGCGGCGACGGCGCGGCCGTACCAGGTGGTGCGCGCCATGGCGCGCAGCGCGCGGTCCGGCGAGCGGAAGAACGGCAGGCCCTTGTTGCGCAGCAACTTGGAAAACTCCGCCGGCAGCGGCGTCTCGTCGCCCATGGTGGCGACCGCGATCGGCTTGTCGAGATTGGCGATGCCGGCAACGATGGCGTTGGCCTTGTCGAGCGCAAAGCGCGGCGCGCCGGCGACGATCGAGATGACCAGCGAACCCATTGCCGGGTCGGCGAGCAGATGCGCGGCGGTGCGGCCGAGGATGGTGGCGTCGCGAATGCTGTGCGCGGTGACGTCGACCGGGTTCTCGATCGCCGCGAACGGCGGCAGCACTTTGGCGATGCCTTCGCGGCTCGGCGGCGACAATGCCGGCAGATCGAGCCCGATGGTCTCGGCGAAATCGAGGCTGTAGCCCTTGAACGCGCCGGAATTGGTCATCACCGCCGCGCCGTTGACCGGCGGCTGTTCGAACCGCACCAGAATTTCGGCGGTATCGATCAGCTCCTCGAGCGTCTCCACCAGGATGACGGCCTCGTGCGCCACCAGCGCCGCCATCACGGCGTGATTGCCGACCATGGCGCCGGTATGGCTGCGCGCGGAGTCCTGGGCGCGGGCGCTGCGGCCCGGATGCATCAGCACGATCGGCTTTTTCAGCTCGCGCGCGCGTGCGGCGAGCGCGAGGAAGCGCGCGGGATCGCGCACCTGCTCCATGAACAGGACGATGACATTGGTCGAGGCGTCGTCGACGAGAAACCGCAGGAAGTCTTCGGTGGTGAGGTGTGCCTCGTTGCCGGTGGAAACGACGCAAGACAGATTGAGCTCCTTTGCCAACAGCGCAAGCCGCAGCGTCGAACACATTGCGCCGCTCTGGGTTACGACACCGGCGGCTCGTCCCTGGCGCGGCGGCGGCAGCGCCAGCGGTTCGAATGTCAGCGCGACGCGATCGGTGAGATTGGCGAAACCGATGCAATTCGGCCCGCACAGCGCCAGCCCGCCGTCGCGAGCGAGACTTGCCAATGTTTCCTGCTCGGCGCGGCCGGCCGCATCCATCTCGGCAAAGCCGGCGGCGAAGACAACCGCGGCGCCGACCCGACGCCGCACGCAGGCTTTGATGGCGTCGACCGTGGCCTGGCGCGGCACCGCCAGCACCGCCGCATCGATGCCCTCCGGCAATTCGTCGATGCTGCTGTAACAGCGCCGTCCGCCGATCTCGCGGTTGGTCCGGCTCACCAGATGGATGTCGCCGCTAAAGCCGATGCTGATGAGATTATCGAGGGCATTGGCGCCGATCGAACCGGGCTCCGGCGACACGCCGACGATGGCCACCGACCGCGGCCGCAGGAGCCGCGTCAGCCCGACCGCCGCCTCATCCGCTCGTCCGCGGCGACGGCGGGGACCCCGCGCTCGTATTCAACGCAACGGCTCCCGGTCCGGATTCCCGCTGGCGCGGGACTGCGCGGACAACGGTATTGTCCATAATCCCGTCATGACGGCTCGCGGCGATAGGCGGCGAGGCCCGGCCGGTAGGATTTATCGTCGAGGAACTGGGTCATGCCCTTCTCGCGGCCCTTCTCCGGATCGAGGAAGCGCAGCTGGTCGAGCTTGGCAAACAGATAATCTTCGGCGTCTTCCCACGACATGTCGCGCACGCGCCGCGCCGCGTGCTTGGCGATGCGCAGTGCCATGGGATTCTTCTCGATCAAGGTGGCGGCAAGCTTGCGCGTGCGTTCGCGCAATTCGGCGCGCGGCACCGCTTCGTTGACGAGCCCCATGGCGGCGGCCTTGCGGCCGTCGAACGTCTCGCCGGTCATGATGTAATACATGGTGTCGCGATGGCCCATCACGGACGCCACGGCCTTGGTCACCGTGCCGGCCGGAATGATGCCCCAGTTGATCTCCGACAGCCCGAAGGTGGCGTCTTCGGCGGCGACCGCGAGGTCGCAGGCGATCATCGAGTTGAAGGCGCCGCCGAAGCACCAGCCGTTGACCATGGCGATGGTCGGCTTGCCGAAAAATTGCAATCGCTTCCACTGCGCCATGGCGCTCTTGCGCATGACCTTGAGCCGCTCGTCGTAGTTGAGCTTGTCGGTGGCGCGGAAATATTCGCGCAAGTCCATGCCGGACGAATAGGCCTCGCCGGCGCCGGTCAGCACCAGCGCGCCGCAACGCTCGTCACTCTCCAGCGCCTCGAATACCTCGAGCATCTCGAACGACAGCGCTGGGTTGATGGCGTTGCGCTTCTCCGGCCGGTTCATCGTCACCCAGGCGACGCGGTCGGTGATTTCGACAAGCACGGTGCTGCCGCCGGGAAGCGAGGCGGCGTTGGCGCTGGCGCTGGCGTCATGGATCGGGATCCTTCTTTCACGAATAGCCGGCGAATTACTAGACCATCGCGATGCACTGGACAAAGGCCCGGCAAACCCGGCATTGCAAAGCCGCAAAGGCGAGAGGCAAAGTTTGAGGGGGCTGCGATGGATTTGAAGCTTACCGGCCGCACCGCGCTGATCACCGGCAGTTCGAAGGGCATCGGGCTGTCGGTCGCGCAATGGTTTGCGCGCGAGGGCGTGAACGTCTGCCTGGTGGCGCGGTCCGACGCGGCCCTGAAAAAGGAAGCCGCCACGATCCGCGACACCACCGGGGTCACCGCGCACACGCTCGCCGCCGATCTGGCCGACGCCGCGGCGCGCGAGCGCGTCTACAAGACTTTTCCCGACGTCGACATCCTGGTGAACAACGCCGGCGCCATTCCGGGCGGCGCGCTGCACGAAGTCGACGAGGCCGCCTGGCGTGCCGGCTGGGATCTCAAGGTATTCGGCTATGTCGGCCTGACGCGGCACTATCTGGCGATGATGCAGGAACGTCGCCGCGGCGTGATCCTCAACGTCATCGGCTTGGGCGGCGAGCGGCTCGATGCGACCTATATCGCCGGCGCCATGGGCAACGCCGGACTGATGGCGTTCACGCGCGCCATCGGCGGCACCAGCCTCGATTGCGGCGTGCGCGTCGTGGGCGTCAATCCCGGCCCGGTGCTCACCGACCGTGTCGAAACGCTCGGCCGCAAGCGCGCCGCAAGGCTTTATGGCGACGAGAACCGGTGGCAAGAGAGTTTCGCAAAAATGCCGCACGGCCGTCCGGCCACGCCCGACGAAATTGCCGCCACCGTGGTGTTTCTCGCCTCGGATCTGTGCTCCTACACCAGCGGCACCATCGTTACAATCGACGGCGGCCTCGCCCACCGCGGCGGGATTCCGTAGCGCGCAAGGGGCGGCGGCACGTCAGCGCCAATCAGGCGCATGACCGGCCCGACAATGTCGCTTGGCCCTCGTGTGCGTCGAGCGACGTCCGCTTCAAGCCTGGCTGGCCTGGCGAGCGCTCACATCGGCGGATTGACGCCGTCGCGGCCGACCGTGATGTTCGCTGCTTCGAGCGTGCCGTCGGGCAGCTTCTTCGCGGCGGCGGTGAAGACTTTTTCGCCAGGTTTGAGTTCGGCCGCGGTCGCCGGAGCGAACTTGACGACGACGACATTCGCCGGGACCTCGAACGCCTTCTGGCCGTCCGCGTAGGCCAAAACCAGGGTTTTGCCGTCGCTCTTGGTGACCTCGCTGTTTACCGTCGCATTGGTCATGGTGCTGTTGGGCATGAGATCCCACGGCCGGTGGCCTTCGCCGGTGCCACGCATGGCTTCGGGAAAGATGTGGATTTCCACAGCCTTCTGAGTGCCGTCGGGCTGCGGCATGGCGGTAATGCCGACGAACGAGCCAGGCTTGACGTCGGCGAGCGGCGCCTTGACGACGGTGCGGATCGGCGCGTTGTCGGCGAGCTTGACCGTCAACGTCGCGCCATCGCGCGCTTTCACGTTCAATAACTGGGCATGGATGCTCTCGATCGTGCCGCGCACGCGCACCACGTCCGGCTGTTGCGCTGCGGCCAACGAAAATGAAAAGAGCAAGGCAACGCTGCTCGCACCCACCATACGTCGCGTTATTGTCGTCATGAATATCCTCCTAACTCGGGCCTGCCACTCACTCATCGCGGACAGATTTGGAACCCCGAAGCGGCCTGCCTGTTCCGGCCGGGTAGCGTTGCGGACGTGAGGGAGGTTGTCGCATCAGATTTCGCTTGAGTGTGTCTTGCGGGTGACACTTCGACTCGACGTTCTGGTGTAGGCTGGTGCCGGAAAAGAAACGTTGAGGCGTTTTTTTCTCGCCTCAGAGGCGCCATCAAAAATGTCCGTCGCGCTCGACGCCCATGATCAACCCGAATCCGGCTGCCCGGATTTCGGTGGCATGCGCATCCTCCTGGTCGAGGATTCATTGAGCCTTGGCCTCGCTCTCAAGAGCCTGCTCGAGGTCTGCGGGGCGAATGTGGCCGGACCCGTCGCGACGACGGCCGACGCCTATCGTCTGATCGCCGAGAGCCTCCCGGAAGCCGCCCTGGTTGACATTCATCTGCAATGGGGCGAACGGGCCGATGATCTGATCGGTCATTTGCACGATCAAGGCGTGCGCGTCGTCGTGGTCTCCGGCGACACCGTGCCTCTGCTGGCACCGGGGCTTGTTGCGGCGGCCTTGCCGAAGCCCTTCAGCGAGGAGCAGCTGTTCGCCGCTATGCTGCCAAGCGCCGCCCGCAATCCGGCGGCGGCGAACTCCCGCCCTTAATTGCGGCCGCCGCCCGCCAGCACCGCGCGGGTGGCGCGGTCCGGGCCGAAGTCGTCGACGCTATCGATCGCCAGCAAGTCGGCGAGACGGGTTCGGGCACGATTGACGCGGCTCTTGATGGTGCCGACCGCGCAGCCGCAAATCGAGGCGGCGTCCTCGTAGGAGAAGCCGGACGCGCCAACCAGGATCAAGGCCTCGCGCTGATCCTGCGGCAGCTTGGCGAGCGCGGTGCGAAATTCCTCGAACTCGACCCGGCCGGTCTGCTCGGGATGCGATTTGAGCGTCTCGGCGTAGCGGCCGTCGGCGTCCTCGACCTCGCGCCGCCGCTTGCGGTATTCGGAGCGGAACAGGTTGCGCAGGATGGTGAACAACCACGCCGGCATGTTGGTGCCGGGCTCGAAGGAATTGATATGGGAGAGCGCACGTAACAGCGTCTCCTGAACCAGGTCGTCGGCCCGGTCGATATTGCCACACAACGAAATGGCGAAAGCGCGCAAGCTCGGCACCGTGCCCAGCACTTGTTCGCGTATCGCGGGATCGAGCTTCATGCGTCGCCCTTACCTTCAGTCCTGCTCACTGAGCTTGCGGATCAGGTCGTTGATGTGCTGCGGCACCCCCTGATTGACGACATCGTCATACAGCGCCCGCAATTGCTGCCCGATCCGGGCCTGGACCTCACGGCCCAGGCGGACATCGGGCTTATGCGGAGACGGCTGCCTCCCCATCGCGTTTCCGTTGTCAGCGTCCAGCCGCTCCGAGTCGGGCTTGTCCGGTTCCGGCGGCAGCGCTTCCAGGTTGGTTCTACGGTTCTTCATGTCGTCGGCTTTATCCCGTTCGCCCATCGCAAAGCCCACCCTCACTCACAGTCCCTCATGGAGCGCAAACGCGTGGTTTTGCGCATTGTTCCCCTACTCCGGAACTTTTTTGGGAACTTATTTTGCTGGCCTTCGTTTTTGTCGGTACCTTTGGGAACCCTGGAAGGGGAGGGAAGTGTGTCCACGTCACAAGCCGTACTCCAGCACCTACCGTTTTTGCGCCGCTATGCCCGGGCTCTGACCGGCAACCAGGGTTCTGGTGACGCCTATGTGGCGGCCACCCTGGAATCGCTGATAGCCAGCCCTAGCATCTTGGCCGACAGCCCGAATTCGCGCGTCGGTCTCTATCGCCTGTTCACCAAGATCTGGAATTCGGTGGCGCTGAACGGCAAGCCCGAAGCCGATGAGACCGCGCTGCCGCCGGAGCAGCACATCACCCAGATTACGCCGCGCCCCCGCCAAGCCTTCCTTCTGGTGGCGCTCGAAGGCTTCTCCGAGGAGGACGCGGCCCAGATTCTAGACTGCGACCTACCGACGCTGCGGAACCTGGTCGAAGAATCCGGCCGCGAACTCGCCGCCGAAATCGCTACCGACGTGCTCATCATTGAAGACGAGACGTTCATCGCCATGGACATCGAGGCCCTGGTGGAGAGCCTCGGCCACCATGTGATCGGTATCGCCCGCACCCACAGCGAGGCGGTGGCGCTGGCCAAGCAGAAACGGCCGGGTCTCATCCTCGCCGACATCCAGCTGGCCGACGGCAGTTCGGGCCTCGATGCGGTCAACGAACTGCTCGCCACCTTCGAAGTGCCGGTGATCTTCATCACTGCCTATCCGGAGCGCTTCCTCACCGGACAGCGGCCCGAACCGGCATTCCTGATCGCCAAGCCGTTCCAGCTGGCCGTGGTCTCCGCAGTGGTGAGCCAGGCGCTGTTCTTCGGCCGCAAGGCCCGCCAGCGCGCGCGCCAAACGGTCGAACGCCTGCCGACCGCCTAAGCCCTCCCACGCCTTTCTGTTGGCTGCAGCGACAATGGCCGGGCTCGTCCCGGCCATTGTCGTGCTGGAGGTTCCCCAAGCCGCGCCGGGGCGCTGGGGCGTGTATTCGAGCTTCGCTGGCGTTTGGCTGTGGAAGCATCCCCAAAAAGGTCAGGGCGCAGCCGATCGGCATATCGTTGGCGTGTGTCACATCAGCGTCGGGCACGGGTGGGCAAATACGGGAAATTACCCCGATTAATCAATGGCGTTAGCCGACAGTAACTAAGCTCCAAATCGGGCATTGCTGCGCACCCACGGGAGGCATATTGTGTGTCATAGCGTGTGTTACGGATTTCGCGCAGGCGATGGTCGTTACACACATTTGCTTTGGAGCTTCTGATATGCCTCTCACATCCTCGAAAGTCGCCGAACTGTTGCGATCCGGCGCGCCGGTCAAGGTGCCGGACGGCCGATCGCTGTACCTGATCGTTCGCGGCCCCAGCCAAGGCTACTACGTCGGGCAATACCGCGACCACGGCAACGGCGGCAAGTTCCAGACCAAGGGTCTTGGCCGCGCGCCTGACGCGACGCTCGCTGCGGCGCGCCGAGCTTGGGAAGATGATCGAGCCGCCCGGCGTGGCCGCGTCCACATGGGGACCGGGCAACCGAATGTATCGTCAGGAACGACCCCTAAAGCCGTTCCCGTGCCCACTGGCAAGCCGTTCGGGGAAGCCAGCGCCGAGTACATCAACGCAATGGCGACCCGCTGGACGGGCGGCGCGGTCGGTAAGACCGGCAGTTTGTACGCGGCCGACGCGGGCACGGCGCTTGCGCGGCTCACATGGTCGGAAATCACGGACGACGTGATCGCTCACCACACCCGCGACATGACCGCCCGCGCGGCGAAGGACACGGCCGTCCGCATCAAAGCGGTGCGCGAGTATCAGCGCACGGGCAAGATCAAGGTCGCGGAAATCGTCGAGCATCACAAAGCGTTGCCGGGTGCCGATGTGCCAGCATTCTATGAGAAGCTCGACAACAGCGCGCCCGCGCGTGCGCTGGCGTTCACAGCGTTGACGGCCGTTCGTATCGGCGATGTTGTCGGCACGGGCACCAAAGGCAAGCCGCCCGCGACGTGGGGCGAAATTGAGAATGGTCTATGGACCATTGCAGGCGACATGATCGAGGACGGCGAATACGTCAAGGGTCGATCTAAAAACAAAAAGGATCACGTTGTCCCCCTATCCGCCGCCGCGCTCGCTTTACTTGGCGAGCGCGGTGCCGATGATGCGCCGCTATTCCCGGACCTGTCCTATTTCCAGGTCTATCGCTTCAAAGAAAAACTTGGGCTTGATTTCGACATTCACGGTCTGCGCACATCGTTCCGCACATGGTGCGGCGATCAAGGCATTGACCGCGACCACGCCGAAATGAGCTTGTCGCATCCGGCCCCGAACGCCAGCGAGAGTGAGGTAGCCTATAGCCGCTCCAAATATCTTGAATTGCGCCGACCAATCATGGAGCGGTGGGCCGATTACTGTACCGGCTAACCGGCTAACCGACTGCGCATTGCCGGACTTGTAAGCAGCTTATTCGAGAATTGGCGATGACGCTGCTTCACACCATCAGCCGTGAAGGATATTCTGCTGCGCCCGAGCCGTGAGCAATACCGATGACGCCTGACCCTTGGGAATTTGGCTGGACGCAACTGCTCACGATTGCTGGATTTGTGATTACGAGCGCGATTGCAGTCAGCGGCTTCCGAACGTTTGGAAGGTGGAAGCGTGAAAAGGTAGAAGAAAGACGAATTGAAACCGCCCTTGACGCACTCACCCTCGCTTATCAGTCAAAAGATGTGTTCAGATACATCAGGGGGGCTGTGTCATATAGGCATGATTATGCGGACATGCCCGTGATTCCGAACGATAGCGATGAAATGCGAAATTTGCGCGGCTCTTATTACGTCGTAGGCAAACGGGTTGTTGAGCACAGAGACTACTTCGATCAAGCATGGAAGTTGCAGCCGAGAGTGATGGCGGTTTTTGGCGAGGAGGCGGAGACGATTTTCCAAAGATTGCACAATGCGCGAGCCACGGTGCAGGTTGCTTCAAACACGTTGGCTTTTGAGATGCCATTGAACCCGGTACGGGAAAGCCAAGATGACCGTCAGTTGCGCGTGCAACTCAGGAACGATTTGTGGGGAGCGGGAAGTGGAAGGCCCGACCGTGTTGAGGAGGATTTGGAGGCGTTCCGTAAAGGCATTGTTCGTCTTTGTAGGCCCGCGGTTGATCATGGGTTCAAACCAGACAATTAAAACTGCGCCTGGATAAGACGATGGACGGCACGCGCCCGCGCAAGAAGTAGGCCCCGGCCGTGCTCATTCGGCGCAACCACCAAGAAACGCAAGAGCGGCCGGCATAACCTGCCGCTCTTCGCATTCCACTGACACCGGTTGCAATTTTAGCTCGTTGGTGCCACGTTTGTATCACTCTTCGGCGGCATGGGCCGTCGAAAAGTCCCCCAACAATCTGGACGACACCGATGACCCAACGCGGCGCAAGTCCGCGCGCGGCAGCCCGCGCGTATGGACTTTCTGACCACTACCTGCGGCGAATGATCCGTGAGGGGCGCGTGACTTCGCACGCGGCCGGGCGTCGCTCAATCGTGCTGTTCTCCGAACTTGAAGCATATTTGCGCGGCCTGCCCCCGACAAAATCGAGCCGTCCGGTGGAGGTTTCCCAATGCGCCAAATCCGTCATGCCGCGTCCCTGCAGTGCTGCGCAGTAGCGCGCAGGTCCTGCATCAGGCTGGTGAGGCCTTCCGTCCGCAGCGTGATGTCGGCGCCGTTCTCGGCAATATCCACCCTGTCGACCAGCAACTGTACAATCCGCGCCTGTTCGGCTGGGAACAACTCGGCCCAGAGCGCGTCGAAGCGGGAAAGTTCATCGCGCACCTCGCGCTCGGTCAGGCCTTTGATGGTTTTCCTGGCGGCGCGCCAGGTCGCGACCAGGATCTCCGGGGTCTGGACCATGGTCCGGATCTGCGCGATCACCACCGCCTCGATCTGCGCCGCCGGTACGCGGCGGATAGGGCAGGCGGTCGATCCGGTTCGGTTAAGATCGGTGGCGACGTAATAGCGATAGAGCTTACCGTTCTTTCGGGTGTGGGTCGGCGTCATCGCCGCGCCCGTGGGCCCAAAGATCAGGCCTTTCAAAAGGGCGGGGGTCCGGCCCAGCTGGCGCTTCGCACGTGCCGGTGGGTTAGGGTCGATGAGCGCGTGACCCTGGTCCCATAAATTCGGTGCAATGATCGGGTCATGTTCTCCAAGGTGCGAAGTGCCCTTGTGCACCGCTTCGCCGAGGTAAACCCGGTTGTTCAGGACGCGATAAAGATATCCCTTATCAATCGGCTTGCCCTGTTTGTTGAGGGCGCCTTCCTTTGCCAGCGCCTCTATCAGTTGTCGGGGAGGGATACCGCGGGCAAAGCGCATGAAAATCGAGCGCACCAGATCGGCTTCGCGTTCGTTGACGAGGAGTTTGCGGTCCTTGATGTCGTAACCCAGCGGCGCCCAGCCGCCCATCCAGATGCCCTTGCGGCGCGAGGCGGCGAACTTGTCGCAGATGCGTTCGCCGATGACCTCCCGCTCGAACTGGGCAAAGGACAAAAGGATATTGAGGGTCAGCCGGCCCATGGAGGTGGTCGTATTGAAGAACTGGGTTACGCTGACGAAGGTGACCGCGTTGCGGTCGAAGACCTCCACCAACTTGGCGAAGTCCAACAGCGCGCGGCTGAGCCGGTCGATCTTGTAGACGACGACCACGTCGACCTTGTTGGCCTCGATGTCGGCGAGGAGCCGCTTCAGCGAAGGGCGCTCCAGCGTGGCCCCGGATATTCCGCCGTCGTCGTAGCGGTCCGGCACCAGAACCCAGCCCTCAGCCCGCTGGCTGGCCACGTAGGCCTCGCAGTCCTCGCGCTGGGCATCCAGGCTATTGAACTCCTGCTCTGGTGTGAACTTTCAGGAGGTTGTCCATTCGGTCCGGACCTGGAACGCTGATGTTGCCAAACCCCAGCGATTCGCGGAGGACCGAATGGACAGCCACAAGAATGCTCGCCTGACGCCAAAAGGTCGAGAGCAAATGGTGCGGGCGGTAGTGGATGGCGGGCTGAGCAAGGCCGCCGCTGCACGCCGTTTCAACACCACACCTAAGACGGTCGCCAAATGGGTCGACCGCTTCCGCAGTGACGGCATCGAGGGCTTACGCGATCGCTCTTCGCGGCCTCTTTCATCGCCAGACCAAACCCCGCAAGCCACATGCGACGCCGTCGAGGCCTTGCGCCGGCAGCGCTGCACCGGCACGCAGATCGCCGGTCAGCTCGCCATCTCGCCTGCCACCGTCAGTCGGATTTTACGGCGACGCGGTCTCAACAAGCTCGACGCCCTGGAGCCTGCCGAACCGCCACGACGTTACGAGCGCGAGCGTCCCGGCGAGCTCATCCACATCGACATCAAAAAGCTCGGCAAGTTCAACCAGATCGGCCACCGCATCACTGGCGACCGCAGAGGCCAGAGCAACACCCGTGGCGTCGGCTGGGAGTATGTGTTCGTCTGCATCGACGATCACTCGCGCGTCGCCTTTGCCAAGATCATGCCCAATGAGAAAAAGCGCAGTGCCATCGCCTTCCTCAAGGTCGCACTCGCCTATTACGAAAGTCTCGGCATCACCGTCGAGCGGGTGATGACCGACAACGGCTCCTGTTTTAAGTCCTTCGCCTTCCGGCGCGCTTGCAAACGCCTCGCACTGCGGCACATCCGCACCAAGCCCTACACACCCAAGACCAACGGCAAAGCCGAGCGGTTCATCCAGACCAGCCTGCGCCAATGGGCTTACGCCAAGGCCTACGAGAACTCCCACCAGCGTAAGGATCAGCTGCCAACCTGGCTACACCAGTACAATTGGCACAGGCCGCATGCCGGGATCGATGATAAAACACCCATCAGCAGACTCGGTCTCACCGAGAACAACCTCTTGAGGTTCCACATCTAGGCCTTCCTCGCTGGACTTGCGGGTGTAGACCGCGCAGCGGAGTTTCCGCTCGATGACGGGTTGCTCCTTCACGACCGCCCCCGGCAATTCTTGAGGCCGAAGAGCAGGAGGCCGTTCCAGCGCGTCCCGGTAATGTGGCGGGCGATGGCCGACAGCGACTTGTAGGGCCGTCCCTGGTACTCGAAGTCCTGCTGGCGGACCGTGACGCAGTGCTCGACGCCCTTCCATTCGCGGATCAGCCGCGTGCCCGCGATCGGCCGGGTATCAAGCGCGCTTCGCCGCCTGGGCGCCTTGCCCTCAAGCTCGTCGGCGAGGGCATCCAGGCGCTCGACGGTTTCACGGCTCAGGCCGCCGTAGGCCAGCTCCTGAATGCGGTAAGCGAGGCGGTTCTCCAGGAAGCGGCGGTTATAGGGCGGCGGTTCGCCATCGAAGAGGTCGCGCCATTTCTGTTTGAGATCGGCGATGGGCGTGCCGTCGAGGGCCTCTATTTGCGCCAATACCGTATCAGACATCTGGCGTTCTCCGGCTTACGGGCGTCGGATGACCGCTCCGCGCGGCCGGGAAGTCGAGTAGTTTCTCTCCGTTTTGGTGAGATTTTTCGCTCGACTTTCGGTCGGTAAGACGCATGAAACCGGTCGCTAGGATTTCGCCTAGCTCGGAAATGCTGCTGTTGGTTGGTAGCGAGTACAGGTGGTTCGGAGTACTATCCACTCCCGAGAACTATGGGGCCGGCAGTAAAAGTCAGGCAAAGTACCCGTCGCCGATTCGCGACGTTTGCTACCTCCCGTCAGGAGAGGTAAAACGCGCCAGTCTGGCCGTTGAGTCCCGCTGCCGCGCTGCCGCAGCTGACCGCCCCGAGGTCGCTGATATAGTTTTTGCTGAGGCTGTACGGCCCGCGCCAACCCATGATGGAAATCGTCTCGCCGGCAAAATACTGGAGGCATAGAATCCAGAAAACCGCGCCCCACTGTGCTTTTTTCATCGCTCCCGTCGTCGTCCTCGGCCCGATTTGGGCGCACCGATTGGTCGCGTTCGTGTCCGTTATCAGGGGCCTAGCCGCCGCGCCGACTTAGCGAGGTCCAGCTCTACGGTCGGCGAGGCAGCTCATGATCCCAATCGGAATTTTCATCTTAAATGTTTTTGCGCTCTGAGCTTTGCGACGAGCGCCACGCCGAATAGGCACGAGAGAAATAGTTGGGCAGCCGCGCCCAAAAGATTGATGTTCAATTGCCCGGTGGCGAGAGCTTTATAGAAAGGGATCGCTGACCAGGGCAACGAGATCACCATCACGACGAAACCCGCGATCAACGCCGCGGTTGGAAGCGTCATCAGGATCGCGATCACTTTCTTGAAATTGCCAATCAAGCTGTAGGGTTCGCCGATTGTCCATTAGTGTTCGGCGAGCACCGAAGCGGCCGCCCGATAGACGATTGCGAGGCTGGCGCCTAGCAGAAGCAAGCTGAGGATCGCAATTGTCAGCCCCGCTGCGATCGGGCTCTCGGGGAGAGCGCTAAATACGATCAAACACGCAATTAAGAGGCCGGCACAGAACGTAACCACGCCTCTGACGTAAGCGCGCCCGATGCATACCACAAGTTGCGCAGCTTGCGCGTCGCTCAAACGATATTCGCGCGACGAACCGAAAATCCAAGGTGAGGGACATAAGAAAACCGTTCCTTCCGGCGTATGCCGGAAATAGGTCGCTGCCCACGGGCTATTGAGAAACCACGATGATTTGGTCATGGCAATCCTCTCGCGGAGCGCGCCACCTTCCCATTAGTTGGCCGACCGTCGGGAAGGTTCGGAGCAAGCGTCTCTATCATCAGCCTAGTCACAATGTGCAAGGATGTCGGCTTTTGGCGGGATTGTGTTGCAAAACTCGGGAGGGTTTTTGGGTCGGATGAGCATTGGTCAGCTTGTGGTGTTCTCGGCTGAGAGCGTCCAGACCGACTACGCGGCACAGGGGACTGCAGCCGATGGTGGCGGGCGGCAGAGGAACTTGACGAGGCGCCGCAGGTTCTGTGCGGTGGCTGTCAGGAGCACCTCATCTTTAGCCCCGCTCAAGCCGCGCAGCCGCAGCCGGTCGAGCTTAAAGATGCGCTTCATGTGCGCAAACCGCATCTCGACCTTTTTGCGTTCGCGACGTGATTGTTCGTAAGCCTCGGTCTTGGCCAGTGCGCGGGCGACATCGCGAGCGTCCTCATGAAGATCGCGGGGAATCTGCCGCATAGGCGTGTTGGGGGAGCACTGCATTTTGAGCGCGCAACCATCGCAATCTCGCTTTGAGGCACGATAGCGAAGCGTACCGCCGTCGATGACCGTTCCGGTGGTGTGCAGCAGCTTTCCACCTGGACAGATATAGACGTTGCGCTCCCGGTCAAAGACAAAATCGGCGCGGCTGAGGGTGCCATCAGAGCGTGCCGACTTGTCCCAGACCGGGATGTGCGGGGCTATCTTACGGTCCACCAACCACTTGAGCAGCCTGACCGCACCATAAGCAGTGTCGGCTGCGAGCCGCTGTGGTCGAATCTGGAAGCGCCGCCCGACCCGGTCCAGCATGGTCCTCGTAATGGCGATCTCAACAATCCGGTTGGCGCGCGTGCCTTCGGCGTCGACGATGATCCCGGCTTTGTTGTCGATGAGATAGTTGGCGTCGTAAGCGAAAAATGGATCGGTGTTCTTCCTCGCAACCCATGCCGCCTGCGGATCGGTCAGCGACACTTCTTTAGGAGGCTTGCGTCTGCTGCCCCCATCGAATTTGTCGTCATCTTCGCTGTTCTCCCCGCGGTTTTGGGCGGCATCTAAAGCCGCCAGATACTCGCGAACGGCGCGGGACGCTTCCTCAGCCTTCGGCCAACCAATCGGCTGATCACCAGGCGTCCGCTTCTTCTTGTCCACGTCCGCCCTGATCAGGCTCGCATCGATCGAAAAACCCTCGCCGCCAACCAGGCCAGCGGCAATGCACTTCGCCACGACGCTCTCAAATACCCGGCGTAACGCGTCGCTCTGGCGAAAGCGCTCGTGCCGGGCAGGGCTGAACACTGAATGGTCGGGAATCCCGTCCTCGATGCCGAGCTTGCAGAACCATCGATATGCGAGATTGACCTGCACCTCGGAGCACAATTGTCGCTCCGATCGAATCGCAAACACGTAGCCGACCAGCAGCATGCGGATCATCAGCACCGGATCAATCGACGGCCGACCGGTGTGCGAGTAGTACGGCGCAAGCTCCTTGTGCACCCAATCAAGATCGAGGACCCCGTCGATCTGCCTGACCAAATGATCCGCCGGCACCAACTTGTCGAGATCGAACGCGTAGAAGAATTGACCTTGTCCGCGCTCTGGCCGTCCCATCATCGACCGCTCCCGCGAATCACATCCTGATCCACGGAATCACGACTTAGGCGCCGTCTCAACGAGTTTTGCAACACAATCGGCGGCGAAGCAGACATCGTGATTTGATTTAGTAACGGCAGCTTCTGACCCAAAAGCTGACGACTTCCTTAAGCGCAAACATCTACTGGCACGGCAGAGCAGGGCTTTCCTTGAGAAGCTAATGCGAATCTTACCGGCTGTCCCAGATCTTTTGCATGTTTGCATCGAACGCACCGTCCTCCTTGCGCAGTTCAGCAAACACCATGCGCGAGCGTTCGTCGGCGAGGATATCTTCGGTACCGCTCGCGATGCCTTCGAGCACGCGCGCGGCGATGTCGGCGGGGCTCGACTTCGGCGCCATGAGGCCCGCGGTCATGTCGGTGTCGATGTAACCGGCATAGACGCCGATCACCAGCGTGCCCTGCGCGCGCAGCTCAAAACGCACCGCCTTGGTCAGCGACCATTCGGCGGCTTTAGAGGCGCAATAGGAACCCTGCATCGGCGCATTAAAGAAGCTCACGACGGAGAGCATGTTGACCAAAACGCCGCCCCCGTTGCGCTTCAGCACCGGAGCAAACGCGCGGCACATGGCAAGCGTGCCGAGATAATTCGTCTCGATCTCCAGCCGAGCGTCATCCATCGTCGGCGCGCCGAGCGCCGGGAGAAAGCGCGCAACGCCAGCATTGTTGATCAGGATACCGACGTCGTGGCACCGTGTGGCGGCGGATGAGACTTGTCCGATCTTGGTGATGTCGAGTTGCACGGGCTCGACAACGGCGTCGCTAGCGGCGCCCTCGATCGTGCGTGCCGCAGCGTAGATTTTGGTGCAGCCTGCGTCCCGCAGCGCCTGGACAAAGGCGCGGCCCAGGCCGCGATTGGCGCCGGTTACCAACGCCGTCAATCCGTTGACGTTCATTTTCTCGATACCACATAAGCGTAACAACATTGTAGCCTATCGGAGCGTGATCATCGCGACCACCGACTAAGGGCTATGTGGTCCGCGAAGGTTCTCCAGAGTCTGCAATTGGCCCATCACCGACGCGCCTT
>CAVOUR010000002.1:0-757982 GCA_963699665.1 uncultured Alphaproteobacteria bacterium | reverse complement strand
CTCCCTCTCCCCGTTTACGGGGAGAGGGTTGGGGTGAGGGGGCCTCTCCGCCGGGCGCGGAAAATAGGCGCTCAGAATCGGTGTGAGGCCCCCTCATCCCGACCTTCTCCCCGCGCGCGGGGAGAAGGAGTTACGCGCTGCGGGTACGTCACACCGCGTTGACACTTCCCCTTAACGGCCTAGATTAGGGGTGTTCCGAGGGGAGCTCCGGGTAGGAGCTGAGAGGCCGCTGCAAACCCTTTGAACCTGATCCGGGTCATGCCGGGCGAAGGGACGGAAACCTTTCCAAAAACCCGCCCCTGGCCTTTCATCACGGCGTGTCGCGCCCGGATCGCTTGAGAGCATGATGCCGAAGGCTCGGTTTTCGGACCATTCTGGCTACGGTTTTTGACATCATGGCAAACGAACACTTGGAGCGATGCTGAACAAGCCGCTGTCCGAAGCCGATTTCGGGACGCCGAAGGTCACCACCGGCCCGATCGCCGGCTCGCGCAAGGTCTACGCGGCGCCGGAGGCGGCGCCCGAACTGCGCGTGCCACTGCGCGAAATCCCGCTCTCGGAAGGCTCCGGCGAGGAGCCGCTGCGGGTCTACGATCCGTCCGGCGTCTACACCGACAACGACGTCGCCATCGACGTCGAGACCGGGCTCAAGCGCACCCGCGTCGACTGGGTGCGCGAACGCGGCGGCATCGAGGACTACGACGGCCGGCCGATCAAGCCGGTCGACAACGGCAACGTGTCCGGCAAGCACCTGGCGCGTAATTTTCCGAACACGCCGAAGCCGATGCGGGGAATTTCTCGGGGGGGGGGGGGGGGGGGGGGGGGGGGGGGAATTCGTCGCGGGCCCCCACCCGGCCGGCGCGCCGGCCGACCTCCCCCCTGCAGGGGGGGGTTCACGAGCAGCGATCCGTCGTCCATCACCCAGCTCGAATGGGCGCGCGCCGGCGTCATCACCAAGGAGATGATCTACATCGCCGAGCGCGAGAATCTCGGGCGCAAGACGATGCTCGAGGGCGCCCAGGCCGCCCATGACGACGGCGAGAGCTTCGGCGCCGCGGTGCCGCTGTTCGTGACGCCGGAATTCGTGCGCGACGAGGTGGCGCGTGGCCGCGCCATCATCCCGTCGAACATCAATCACGCCGAGCTCGAGCCGATGATCATCGGCCGGAACTTTCTGACGAAGATCAACGCCAATATCGGCAACTCCGCGGTGACCTCTTCGGTCGAAGAGGAGGTGGAGAAGATGGTGTGGGCGATCCGCTGGGGCGCCGACACGGTGATGGACCTCTCCACCGGCCGCAACATCCACAACACCCGCGAATGGATCCTGCGCAATGCGCCGGTGCCCATTGGCACCGTGCCGATCTACCAGGCGCTGGAGAAGGTCGACGGCGATCCGGTCAAGCTCGACTGGGAGTGCTACAAGGACACGCTGATCGAGCAGTGCGAGCAGGGCGTCGATTATTTCACCATCCATGCCGGCGTGCGGCTGCCCTACATCCACCTCACCGCCAACCGCGTCACCGGCATCGTCTCGCGCGGCGGCTCGATCATGGCCAAGTGGTGCCTGGCGCACCACAAGGAGAGCTTCCTCTACGAGCGCTTCGAGGAGATCTGCGACCTGATGCGCCAATACGACGTGAGCTTCTCGCTCGGCGACGGCTTGCGCCCCGGCTCGATCCGCGACGCCAACGACCGCGCCCAGTTCGCCGAGCTGGAGACGCTCGGCGAACTCACCAAGGTGGCCTGGGCCAAGGGCTGCCAGGTGATGATCGAAGGCCCCGGCCACGTGCCACTGCACAAGATCAAGATCAATGTCGACAAGCAGCTCAAGGAATGCGGCGAGGCGCCGTTCTATACGCTCGGCCCGCTCGTTACCGACATCGCGCCGGCCTACGACCATATCACGAGCGCGATCGGCGCCGCCATGATCGGCTGGTTCGGCACCGCCATGCTCTGCTACGTCACGCCGAAGGAGCATCTCGGCCTGCCGGATCGCAACGACGTCAAGGACGGCGTCATCGCCTACAAGATCGCCGCCCACGCCGCCGATCTGGCCAAGGGCCATCCGGCCGCGCAACTGCGCGACGACGCCTTGAGCCGCGCCCGCTTCGACTTCCGCTGGATCGACCAGTTCCACCTGAGCCTCGACCCCGACACCGCGCTCAAATACCACGACGAGACGCTGCCCAAGGAAGCCCACAAGGTGGCGCACTTCTGCTCGATGTGCGGGCCGAAATTCTGCTCGATGAAGATCACGGCGGATGTTCGGGAGTACGCTTCCGGCCTCACCGACAACGAGAAGGCCGCGCTTTATCCGGATGCGGCGAAGCAGGGGATGGCGGACATGTCCAAGAAGTTTATCGACATGGGGGCGCAGGTGTATGTCGAGGCCGATAAGGTGAAGAAGAGTAACAAGGCGCTGTAAATGTGCCGACGCTGATCATCATTGCCGGCCCGAACGGGGCCGGCAAAACGACCTTTGCGCGGGAATATCTTTCCGCGGACGATCGACAGTTCGAATTCGTCAATGCCGATGAGATAGCCGGCGGGCTGGCCGGCCAAGATGTGCGGGCGTATTTGGATTTTGAAGCTGCACGGTCGATGCTCCGCCGCATTGATGAACTTGTCGAAGCAGGTAAGGATTTCGTTATTGAGACGACTCTCGCCAATCTGACCTACGCGCAAAAAATCCCGGATTGGCGGAAGCGTGGTTATCTGGTCTCCTTGGTCTATCTGCGCCTGGAGACGGTCGAGGACTTAATCGCGCGAGTCCGCAAGAGGGTCGCGGCCGGCGGACATAGCATTCCGGAGGATACGATCCGGCGGCGGTTTGGACGAAGCAGGAATTATTTTGAGACCATTTATCGGCCGATCGTCGATGAATGGTATATATGGGCGAGTCAGGAAGGCGAATTTGCTCTGGTAAACTCTTGGGACGGAAGACATGCGACGAGGGCTTGATTTCGAAAGGGCGGAAGCCGCGTTAAAACGGGCCGCTGAGAAAGCGACGCGCGGGACACGGGAAGAGCGATCAGGACGATTTGAGACGATTCAGCAGCAGCGATCGTCGTCCACAAGGATCGAGCGCAATCGCGACAGGGATATCGGCCAAAAGGACAAATGGCGCAAAGGTTGAAGGTCTATGCCGATAAGGCCGCGATGGCAAAGGCTCTCCTCCGCGCCGCTCGCTCCCCCGGATGCCCGGCCTTGTGCCGGGCATCCGGGGGCGCAGGTTTGTGTTAAGGCTGACAAGGTGAAGGAGAGCAATAAGGCGCTCTGAAGCAGCGCGGGATGAAGGCGGCTTGTCCGCGGTAGCACGCCGCGCGAAGCGGAAGAAAGTGAAGGAGCGCAATAAGGTGTTGTAGGCCCATATGGCTTCGTTCATTGCTGACTATCACGAGACGGAGGAGGCGTTTCCGCTCGTTTACGATCTCGGCCGCGTTTCGATCGAGTGGAATATGGTCGAGCAGTTCTTTACTGCGATGATTTGGGAATTACTCGGCGACTATCCAACAGGAATGGCCGTCACTAGCGGGATGGGAAATACATCCAAGGCCGACGTTGTGCTGCGTCTGTCTCGCGAACGTATCAGCAATAAAGATACGTTAGCTGCAATCGAGTTTGCGTGCAAAGCGTTCAATATTTTACGCGAAAATCGCAACATACTGATCCGCTCACACAGTATCTTTCGCAGTGAAAACGGTGGGAAGCCTCATTGGCGTAGAGCAACTGGTAAAGGTCCAGTAGGGCATATCAGCGCAGAAGCCGACCTCGCAGACTTAGAGAGGATCATTTCAGATATCTGCAGCTTGGGCTTGTTTACGACGGCGTTGGTACCGTTCCTTCATCGAAGACGTCGCAAGCACTGGCCGAATAAGATGCGCCCCAAACTGCCCGTTAAATTTCCTCTACTAAGTTTATTGGTGCAGCCGGCAGAACCCGCGCGGCCGAAAGGAAAGAAGACGTCAAGCCGCCGCAAAAAAAGCCTCAAAAGCGCAGCCCGTAGGGCGGATTAGCCGAAGGCGTAATCCGCCATTTTGATTTTATGTCATTGCCGAGGATGGCGGGTTACGGCTGCGCCTAACCCGCCCTACGGGCTATTTCACTTTCAGTTGGGCTGGATCGTTCACGATGATTTCCGGCGCGCCTCGGTAAGGCTGCACTCGGCTGGTAATGTCGATTATCTTACCTTTTAACGATTTAACGTTGGGAAATTTCGGCAGATCGTCGGAGAAAATAACACCGGCAAATGGGTTGTTCGGATAGAGGCCGCCCATGTCGATGAATGTGACCTTGCCTAAGGCGGCATGATGAACATTACTCGCTGTACCTTCGACTGTAACGATTTGGCCGATGTGGTCCTTCGCTTCATTCGGTGAAATTGCCTGCTGCGCCGTCGCGGGAATTGCAACCAGCGCAAATCGCTACGCGAACACCCAGATGCTTCGCCGCTTACTGCAGCGACAGCGCCAGTCCGCTCAAATCCAGGCTGACGATCAGGCCGTTCTGCTCGCCGGTGAGCGTCAGCACGGCGCCGCTTTGGTTGGTGAGGACGACGGCCTGCGCGCCCCTCACGGCGGCGGCGCCGGCGCCGGCCTGGGCGTAGACGCCGGCGACGTCGCCTGGGCGGCGGATATTGCTGACGGTGCCATGGAAGTGCGTCTCCGAGGCGCCGAAGGTGAAGCCGTAGCTCAGTCCCCCGATCGACAGCGGATAACGGCGGCCCTCGAACGTCAGCACGCCCGAACCGGCCGAGCCGCCGATGACGAACCCGGCCTTGAAGATGCGGATGCTGATCGTGCCGCTGTCGGCGTGCGCAACCGACACCGCGCCGACCAGCGCCGCGATGGCGAGGAGGCCGGCTCTCAATCCCGACAAGACTTGCATGGTTCAGTTCTCCCTCACAGCAAAAGCGCCGCAGCGCATGGGCGATTCGGGATTGTACCTCCGAATCACGGTGACACCTTACCAAGGGGCAGGAAACTCCGCCGCGCATCGCCGCAAAGATTCGCAAAGCGCCGAAAGCCTTGAATCACAGACACAAATTCGCCTTTTGGGGAATCTTTAAATGGCGTGAAACGCGTCCGGGCTGGCGCGGAGCGGGAATCGCTTCGCGCAAGCCCGCGACTTGTCTGCATAAATCGAAAAGCCTTTGACATCGCCGCGCGGATTTGAATAACGCCGTCCATCCCGCTCATCGTAAGGGACGTCAACCGGTGACGCCGACTGACGGAGCGGGTTCGGTTCCTGCGGGCGGAGCTCGTCGCTCTTGTTTGCAGGCGGTTTTGGGCATCGTCCCGTCCGGCGCGTGACCGGACCGCGAGGTGCTCGCTGCACTGGTGCCGGAGAGGGTCCTCCCGTTTGCATCCGGTGATTCCAGGAAGCGCGGCCCAAAGCCGAGCCGGGACTGAAATCCCGGCGCAAGACCGCAGTGGAGCGCCGCAAGGCGAGCGGCCGCTTATCGGCCGCGGCCACGGCCGGGCGTTGCGTCCGGGCGCGGCAATCGGAAATGGATGCGCCTGCCGGCGCTCCGCTTCCCTTATGCGTTGCGCATGGTCATGCGCGGGGAAGCAAGACAACGCCTCCCGTCCGTTCGAGGCAAAGCTTTCTTGAAGCGTGCAAGACGACTCGGATGCGCATGCATCGCGAGAATGCAGTTCCATGTCGATAGCGTGCGTCGCTGTTTGACATAAGTGGATCGGAAAATGACGGCGCCCGTCCGCAGGGTCGAGGCGTTCACGACCGGACTCGCCCGCCGTCCACATTCAGCGTCTGCCCGGTCATGAAGGCGGCATCGTCGCTCGTGAGAAACGACAGCGCGCCAACGAGATCGTCCGGCACTTCCGGCCGCTTGATCGCCTGCAGGCTGGCGACGGCGCGAAATTCTTCGTCCATGTCGGCGAAGCCCGGACGCGGCGTTCGCACGATCGTTCCCGGCGAGCGGGTCAGCCCCGGCGCGATGGCGTTGACGGTGATGCCGTCGGCGGCGACGTCGCCGGCGAGCGCCCGGGTGAAGCCGATGATGCCGCCCTTGGAGGCGACATAATGGGCAAAGCCGGTGGTCACCGAGCCGAACGTGCTCGAGGCCATGTTGACGACGCGCCCCCATTGGCGCGCCCGCATGCCCGGCACGAACGCGGCGGTCACGAGGTATGTGCCGTCGAGATTGATGGCGAGGACGCGCCGCCAATCGGCGAAGGTCATGGCGGAAAAATCCTGCTGCGGAAAAATTCCGGCGCAGTTCACCACGATGTCGACATGGCCGAACTTCGCCTGCACCTGTTTGGCCATCGCCGCGACCGAGTCCTCCTGGGACACGTCGCAAACGACCGCCAGCGCGTTGCGCCCCGCGGCCTCGACGAGCGTCACGGTCTCCCCTCCGTCGGCCATGTCGGCGATGGCGACGTGCACGCCATCCTCGGCGAGACGCCTGGCGAAGGCCTGGCCGATGCCGTTGGCGCCGCCGGTGATAACGGCGACTTTGTCCTTGTGCCCTTTTCCCATGAAACCTCCCGTTAAATTGCCGGTGATCATCCCGCGGCAACTTTACCGGGGATTCTTTAGCGAGCGTAGCCGGATCGGCCAATGGCTCCGCCTGAAGCCAGCCCGATCAAGCTCCGCGATATCCGCCGCAAACCTCGCGCGAGGTTTTTAGGCAATTGATCAACAAGACCTTAAAGGAAAGCTAGATGGGGCCGTGATCTGTAATGGCGTCGATTGCGGATGGCGCAGTCCAAACAGGGCCAGGGTCACATGGATTTCCCCTCGACAGAGAATGCCACGTCGCTCGATACGCTTTTCGCCTCGGCGCGGGTGGTGCATCGCCGCAGTCTCCTGACCGCCAGCGCCGCGATGTTGGCGACGACGTATGCCGGCTCCGAGGCCTGGGCGCAGGCGGCGAAAGTGAACGCCGCCGCAAAGGATGCCGTCACCGATCAGGACCGCCAGCACATGGCCCAGGCCATCGAGCTGATGCGCAAGGCCGGCGTGGTCGACAAGACCGGCGGGCCGTTCGGCGCGGTCGTGGTGCTCAACGGCGAAGTGCTGTCGTCGTCGGGCAACAGCGTGCTGCGCGACAACGATCCGTCCGCCCATGCGGAGGTGAACGCCATCCGCGCGGCCTGCAAGAAGGTCGGCTCGCCGCATGTCACCGGTGCGACGCTGTTCTCGAGCTGCGAGCCGTGCCCGATGTGCTATGCGACCGCCTACTGGGCGCGGCTCGATACGATCTACTACGCCGCCGCGTGGACGGACTATGCCGACCTGTTCGACGATTCCAACATCAGCGAGGACATGAAGCGGCCTTACCCAAAACGGACCGTTCGCGTCGCCGAGCTGATGCGCCCTGATGCCCAGAAGGTCTGGCTCGAATATCGCGCGATGCCGGATCGGACCCGCTATTAAGACCTGCGCTGCCGCGATGGGGCCGCCGCCGGCGACGAGGCGGACGTCAGGCTGATCGGGACAATCGCGGGGTCAAGGTTCAGACGGGACCAGATTCTGCCGGTCCGCGCGGTCTCGGCTGAACCCGCAGGTGGCGAGCGCCCGCTCACGCAGACGATCCGGGTCGCGCTCGCCGCCCTTTGCCAGATCGATGATCCGGGTGGCAATGATCTGCTCCACGATCTTATTGGGGTGGCCGAAACGGTAAATGTCTTCCATGGCCATGTCGTAGGCATCGGACATCACCCAAATCTCCGCCGGTTCAAACACCCAATTGCCGATGAATGGAACGATCGAGGTCATGGCTATCGAGGTCGTGGCTTCCGCCTGGCCGCCGTTGCCCTCAACTCCTTCACCTTGGGCCGATACGAGTCTGTGCAAAATTGCACACCTCGCCCGCAGCGCGGATCAGCCGATCCGCTGGGGCTCATAAGGCAACGGTCGTGGGGCAGGCGCCCGTTCTTGCGGGCGTCTGCGGCGGCCCGTAGCATCGGGTAACAAGCGCCAGTGCGGCGAAGTCGGCGGCATTTTTTTGCGGCACAAGCCCGGATTTCGCTGGCGCTCAATCCGCGCTACGCTGGTCGGGCGGCTCCGCAGCCTGACATTTAAGGAACCCATGATGAGCAACAGCGGTTCATTGTCGCTCGCTGAACTCGAAGAGCGCATCGCCATCGTTCGCGACAACATCCGGCAATTGATCGAGCAAGCGGCCGCCTTCTCCGGCGCCGAGGATGAAGATCGCAATGCGGATCGGATCGCGCAGCAAAATGAAGAGCTTGAAAGCCTGGTCAGGCAACGCGATGCGCTGAAGAAGACATAGCGCGTCTTTTGGAGCCCCGACCATGCCCGACGCTCTTGAACTTCTCACCACCCGCCGCTCCTTCAAGGCGGTCGAGCTCGCCGGCCCCGGTCCGTCCGCGGCCGAGATCGACACGCTTTTGACCGTGGCCTCGCGGGTGCCCGATCACGGCAAGCTCACGCCGTGGCGCTTCATCGTGTTCGAGGGCGAGGCGCGGCGTGCCGCCGGGGCGGCGATCGCCTTGGCGTTTGCCGCCAAATATCCGGACGCCAAGCCCGAGCATGTCGAGGCCGAGCGCGACCGTTTGCAGCGCGCGCCGCTCGTCATCGCCGTGGTCAGTCGCGCCGGGCCGCATATGAAGATCCCCGAATGGGAGCAGGTGCTTTCGGCCGGCGCCGCCGCCATGAGCCTGGTGCTCGCCGCGCACGCGCTCGGCTACGGCGCCAGCTGGATCACCGAATGGTACGCCTACGACCGCGGCGTGCTCGATGCGCTCGGCTTGGCGCCGCACGAGCGCATCGCCGGCTTTGTGCATATCGGCCGGCCGCCCGGTCCGCCCGAGGACCGGCCGCGGCCGGCGCTCGACGAGATCGCCACGCGTTTCTCCGCTTAGTCTGCCGGCAGCAGGCCTAGGACGGGTTGAGCCCTTGCGAAACCCATCACGCCTGCGCCGCTGATTGTGTCGAAGGCCGCGCGAGACTGCCGGCTCCGCGTCATGATCCCGACCGGGTCGCCCCAGATGAACTTGAATCCGAGATGCCGCAACAGCGCGCGCCAATAGCTCCGCGTGGTCGAAGCATCGCGCGTCGGATTGCCGAAGCGGTCGTAAAACTCGCCGTCGTCAGCCTGGACTTTCGCCTTCAGGCGCTGTGCCAGACGCCACATCTTGCAGCGAAATTCCCGGTCGGGGTTTTTGGCATCGACATTGCCGCCCGACAGTTCGAGCGCCGGCCCGGGGGCGTCGGCCCGATACTTCGAATAGGCCGTCCAGGCGGCAAGCGGCTGGCGAAACACGCTCTCGTCAGGCAGCCGTCGGTTGACATATCCCTCGATGCGCAAGTCCGGATCGGCATTCACGACGGCGATCCATTCGTCGAGAGAGATTTCCCGGCCGCGCTCGCAGTCGAAGCCGTCCCAGTTTTTCTTCCGCGTGATGTGCAGGTCATATCCCATTTGCCCCTCCACCAGCCGCTTGACAGAACAAAACAGGAACATATAATCGATGCAGGACGATTATCCCCTGGACGCACGTAAATGACTGAAATCGGAGATGGCTAACCCTGTCGGAAGTGGACGGTCGCTATTCGATGGATAACTGGCTATGCTTTCACGTTTTGTGGAGGATTAGCCATGCCCGACGATCCAGCGCCGCCCCTTCCGGGTACGGTTACTTCAATCACCCAGCCAATAAGTGCGGAGGGTGGCGGCCTTCCTATCCATGCCTCTCAGTTCCAGATTTTGATTGAAACTGGGGATGTTACAATTATTTTTCTGCAAAAAGTCTTGACATATGGAGCCGCACCGGGACTTTCGCCGACGGTTGGTCATCGCGTGGTCGGGCAGATTTCTCTTTCTCATATGCTGGCTAAGGACTTAAACAAGCAACTTGGCAACGCATTGAAAGACTTCGAACGGCAGTATCCTATCCCTGAAATTTCCGGCGCTCCGCTCATGCCGCCGTCACAACCGTCCAAAAATGCCTAATACGGATTCGCCGGTTATCTTCAATGTTACGTCATCTGCTGATTTGGCGCTCCAGACATATTGGCTTGATGATCGACAACGTCAGCACATTCTTCTTGGCCATCGTGGAATCGCCCAAACCGCAATTTCTGCCGTTCAGTCAACAATCGAAGTTCCAACTCACATTTATCGATCAAAAACTGATGATAACAGATTTCTCTTTGTATCGAGAGACGTTGTCATCGGAAAGCAGGGGCGTCCGATGAAAGTGATAGTTGAGCGTGTCGGATCAGAGGGAAAAATTATTACAGCTACTTGGTCGGGCAATAATTTTGCAGAACAGCTCGTATGGGATTCTTCCGGCGCTCTTTATACTAACTACGACGCTCAGCACGACGTACTATATGTTTCGAAAGGTGCCACCGCTCTCGAATATGCTGAGGATGATCCAGAAATAGCCAATATATGGCTAAGAAGAAACGACGAGAATGATACCCCGCAGGGGGTAACAATATTCGGCCTTAGAAAGCTTCCAAAAAACAACAGGGACGCCATCTTTGAGAAAGTTGCCGCATTTCTCAGCGTGACTAAAGATGAAGTGGAGTTGCGGGCAAACGTGGTGTTTGCGAGATAAGCATGCTTACGCTTTCGGATGCCATTAAAACTGGAAAGCTCCAGGAATTTATCAAACAAGAAGAGGCCCGCGGCATCGGCCCTGCTCAATCGCGCGATTTAGAAAAGGCGATCAAAATCATTTCGACTACACCGACGCAATCAGAAGATCGAACATCGCGTTCACCATCCCGCGCCGGTTCGAGCGAAAAGTGAATTCGCCAAGATAATTTTGCATGTACTTTTTTGAGATGTGAATATGGGTGCTGAGCACCGACCGCTTGAACAGCGACCAGAAAGCCTCAACGCTATTCGTGTGATGCCATTCCTCACGGCGATAGTTATACGCGCGCCACTGACTTGCCGAATGGTTCACGCTCTTATGGTCGTAACCGTCACGTTTGAGTAACTGATACGACTTGAATTCGTCAGTCGAAATTGCCGCACCCTTTTCGATATTTTCCAGAACGATTTTTCGCAGCGTTGGCGTCTTAACATCCTCTACCTTCTTCGCAACTTTGCGACCGCCGCGTTCGACAAGCCCGACCACGATGGTTTTGCCGTCCGCGCCGCGCCCATGTCCTGACCGCACGCCTCCCACGTATGTTTCATCAATTTCGACGTGGCCTTTCATCTTTTCAAAGCCGTCCGCCTTACCCATGAGCGTGCGGATTTGTTGGCCCATGCGCCATGCGCATTTATAGGTGACGCCAAGGGCGCGGTGCAGCTCCATGCCGCTTACGCCGTGGCGCGTCGTGACGAACAGATAAATGGCATAGAACCAAACGCGGAGCGGCGTGCGGCTGTCCTGAAAGATCGTGCCAGCGCAGGGGTACACGTGATCGCCACAGGATGAGCAAGAGAACGCGCGACGGCCGCTGAGCTTGTGGAAGGTGCCTTCAACGCCGCACGCTTGGCAGACGTGCCGCTGGCCGTAGCGAACCTCCATGATGTGCGTCAGGCAGGCGTCATCGTCCGGGAAACGGGCGAAAAACTCACCAACCGTCAGCTTGCCGAGCTTCTTAAGTTGCGTGGCCTTGGACATGGCGACCTCTCCAATGTCACCACCCTACGCCTAGCCAATACGTGTGTCAATGGGATAATCGTCTCGATGCAGCGTCAAGTTGCGTTGGGGATTGGCATGTCGGAGCCGGACGAAGCGGATGGCGACCTTTCAAAGATGAACGTGGCGGAGCTGGCCGAAACCTATGCGGAGGGCGTTCAGGCCGCCGAAGCGACCGAGCACGTCGGCAGAAAGAACCGGCTCGCACGTCGCCGTTCGATGATCGTGCAAGAACTCAAGGCGCGAGGCGAACTGCGAACCGTCCTGCAGCGGCTCGCGGGTCATTCCGACGAGGCGGTGCGCGCGTCGGCCGTGGGTTATCTCGATTGGCTTGATAAACCACCCCCGGAAGCGGCCCAGCCACCAGCGGCCTTGCGGTCGGAATTTTTATGGCAATGCGATAACCCTCCGCCGCTAGCACCGACGCGCGATGAGATCGCAGAGCGTCTGCGCCAAAGCCTGCCGAAGTTCTGCGACCGCATTATGGATTTGGCGTTGCCCGCCATCGGCCTGTGGCCGGCACGTCGTGCCGAAATCGCGGCCACGGCGTCGCGGTTCGGCGGGATGCCGTTGGCGCCGCCGGCTTGGCAATGGCCCATCACCGACCAGGAGCCGCTGCTGTTCGTCGGCCAGATCAATTGCGCCGACTTGCGCGGTCTGCCCGGCGCCGAGCTATTGCCGTCTTCCGGCCTGTTGGCTTTTCTTGCTGACCACGACGCTCTCACCGGTTGTTTCCCGTTCGGCAACGGCGGCGTTTATCATTGGTCCGATGTCGACCGCCTCGTTCCGGCCACCGCGACGATCGATCCTCTCGAGGTATTTCCCTCCTGCGCGCTGGTGCCGCGGCCGGTCCTCGACTTGCCCCATCCGTCCAGCCGTGTGGTGAGTGAGCTCCGGCTGGGGAAGCGGCAGCAGAAATCCTATGCCGAGGCATGGCGGGAGATCCGCGCACACGGCATTCCAGGCGACTGCTTCCATTATGCCGGGTTCAGCAAGCTCTTCGGCTGGCCCGATCTGGTGCAGAGCGAGCTGTGGGGCTTCCAATCGCAAGGCGACTCGCGTCTCCTGCTTCAAGTCGACTCGTATTGTAACGGCGACGATGCGCACGGCTGGGGGCCGGGCGGCTCGCTCTATTATCTGCTCTCCGAGCGGGATTTGCGGGCCGGCATGTTCGCGGGCTGCGAATTCGAAGGTCAGTTCACTTAGCCACAGGAACAGAACCACACCTGGGCGGCGTTCTGATGATTTTGTCAGCGGGGTTTGACGTGGGTTTCCGACGTACGGCACGGCGCCGTGGCCCTCATCAGCCGGCGCAACGGGGCCGTTGTTGAATGCCGGCGTTCCTCCTAGGGTGCGGCTCCGGTCACACTTGGTGTCACTCGTGGGAGGATTGTCGTGGAAGCACCCGAACCGACTGGATGCACGCTCGGCCAGATCGAGATTTTCGCTTTCGACTTCGCGCCAGCCGGCTTTGCGGCCTGCCAGGGTCAGCTGATGTCGATCGCGCAGAACCAGGGGCTGTTCAGCCTGCTCGGCGCCCGCTACGGCGGCAACGGCGTCACCAATTTCGGGCTGCCGAATTTGCCGCCGGTCGCGCCGCAGGGCCCGTTCTACTTCATCTGCATTGACGGCCCGTTCCCGATCCGCGCCTAGCAGGCGGCCTCCGGTGTCCGCGCTCCTGCAAAACCATATCGCGGTCGTCACCGGCGCCGCCTCCGGCATCGGCCGCGCCATCGCGCTCGGTTATGCGCGCGAGGGCGCGGCGGTCGCCGTGCTCGACATCGCCGGCGAAGCGGCGGCCGCCACGGCGGCCGACATCCGCGACGCCGGCGGCAAGGCGCACGCCTTCACGCTCGACGTCACCGACCGGACGGCTTGCCGTGCCACCGCCGCGGCGGTCGCCGCCCAAGTCGGCCCGGTCTCGATCCTGGTCAACAATGCCGGCATCAACCGGCGCAACGCCTTTGCGGGCGACGCGGATGCCGTGATCAAGGACTGGCAAGACATCATGGCGGTGAACCTTGATGGCCTGTTCAACGTGACGCACGCCTTTCTCGGCGCGCTTCGCGCCGCCAAGGGCCGCATCGTCAACATCGCCTCGATCCAGTCGTTCGTTCATGTGCGCACGCCGAACTCGCCGGCCTACACGACGTCGAAACACGGCGTGCTCGGTTTTACCCGCGCGCTCGCCGCCGAACTGGGCAAGGACGGCGTGCGCGTCAACGCCATCGGCCCCGGGCTGATCGAGACGCCGCTGAACGCCGGCGTGCGCGCCAACAATCCGGAGATCGTGAAAATCTTTCTCGACCACACGCCGCTCGGCCGCACCGGCAGGCCGGAAGACATCGTCGGTCCGGCGATCTTCCTCGCCTGCGACCTGTCGGCCTATGTGACCGGCGCGATCGTCATGGCCGACGGCGGCTATCGGGCGATTTGACCGGCCCACCACATGCCGGCTGCAACCAAGCCCCCGCCGCACCCGCCAACTCCTTCTCCACCGCCCGCGCCGTCATGCGCTGGACACTCGCGGGCATTCTTCGTCGCGGCGGGCGTCGCGCATCTCGCGGTGCCGGACGATCTGCTCAAGATCACCCCGGACTGGGCTCTTACCGGGAACACAATGACCGCTCTCTGCGGCCACTATTGAGGTGGCTTGTGCGGACCGCCGAGCTTTTTCGGCCAACGAGAGACATCACATGAAAGACGCCCACAACAAGGCAGCGGAACATCACGAAACTGCGGCGAAGTCGCATCGCGCCGCCGCCGAGGCGCACGACCGGAATGACCACGCCAAGGGCAAGGAGCACGCCAACCAGGCCCAGCAGCACGCCCAGAACGCCAACGAGCATTCCAAGACTGCGCACGCCAAGAGCACCCAGCAGAAGTAATGCCTCGCACCGGGGAGCTGGCGCCCGCGCCGGCTTCCCCAGTGCGCGCATGCCCGCAATTTATTGCATTTCGATACTGAGCCGGATTGCGCTTGCTCGGCCGGCCGCTGCTGCCGATCGCTTACGCCGCCGCGCGCTGCTCCGGATGAAAGCGCTTCAGCGCGATCACGCCCAACGCCAGGAAAATCGCCAGCAGCACGCCTTCGGCGACGAGGAACGGCGGCTCGGACCCGGTGGGCGCCAGCGGATGCAGCAACGGAATTTTCAGGAACGCCTGCACGATGAGAACGAAGATATTGAGATAAAGCGCGAGCACGGCGCCGGCCACGTAGATCCAGCGCCACGCTCCGCTGAGCCGGCGGCCATAGAGCGCCAGCATTACCGCCGCCAGCGCGACCAGCGAAATGATGCCGAAGATGCGTGCCGGAGTGAGGCCCACCGAAGGAAGCATGAAGCCTGTCGCGCTCGTCAAGACAGTGCTGAGAAGGAAGAGCACGGTCTCGCCGGGCAAGCGGCGCGAGCCGAACATGCCGAACAGGACGACGAGGCCGGAGGCGATCCCGATCAGGCTGACGATGACGTGGACCAGCGTGAACGTCGCCACGGACATTCCCAAGATCATGACACGCATCCTTGCGACGGCCCGATGTTAGGACATCGCGGGATCGGCGACTACGACGATGCGGGCGCGTTCAGGCGCGGAGCCGGACCTCATGACAAATCGGCGCCGGTTCCGGATTTGTAGGCGGCAAGCACGACGTCGAGATCAAGCGCGATGGTGTCATGGGGGCTAGCTGCTGCGGCCGTCCTTGGCTTGGCCGTCCAGCCAGTCGCCCAGGCTGCCCCCCGCGCCCTTCTTTTTGGCTTTGCGTTTCGGCGGCGCGGCCGGCGGTGTGGCGGCGTCCCTGGCGAGGCGAAGCGCCTTGAGCCGCTCGGTCTTGGCGCGCAACGCCACCGCGGCGCTTTCGTAGTCGGACGCTGCCCTTTTGGCGTCTTCCGCGCGCTGCAATTTGGCGAACTGGGCGCTCGCGTCCTGTTTTTTGGATTTATCCGCCATATCGCCGTCCTTTGCTGAAAATCGTCGCGTCCCTGTTGGCATAGCAGCCCGCAGGCCCGATTGGCGAGGCGAAATCCGGACAAAGCCCGGAAAGTCAATCAGAATGAGGCGGTTCGCAGCGTTTCCGCTGGCCGACCCGCTGCGCGCGGTCGGCCGGTTCGCCGCGGCTACGGGCCAGCATTAAGGCGGGGGTATGATCGGCTGCGGGTGATCGAAGGGCCGGGCGGCGATCCCGCTGGAGCCAGCGCGGCAGCAAGCCGCCGTCGGCGCGGCTTTAAGCGTCGGCGGGGTCAGCGCTGCTCGGCGCGGTAATCGGGGCCTGCCTTTCTGTGTACCGTGTGACGATAGCCCGGCACCGAGAGGTAATAGCCACAGCCCGGTCCGGAATACCCATAGCCATAGCCGCAACCGGAGGCTGGGTTTGCATACACGTTGCCGACGACCGTTCCGGGGTTGAAGCCGGCCTGGCCCAACGAGGCCGACGTCGCGGCCAGGACAAACGCGGCGGCGAGAACAAGCTTCCTCATGGGTACAATCTCCGTTGTCGCGCGTGGCAATGATTTGTGGCGCGTCCGGTTCATGCGCAAGGTCGCGATGCCGCGCGCGGCGCAATCCCGTGCACCGCCGGTGAGATTGATTGCGCCAACGCGAACCTGTCGCGGCTTGCTGTTGCGTCATCCGCAGACTGGGGACCTGCGTCGTCGTTGGTTGCGGCGCCGCGCAAGGCTGCTTCCGGGACGCAAATCCACGGAGCCGGATATGGGTTATTTGGCTTTGAGCTGCGCCGTCTCGGTGACGATGATCTCGGGTCTTCCTTTGTACAACTGCACCGGGCCCGTGACGTCGACGGTCTTGCCGTCGAGCGAACTCAGATTCGAAAATTTGCCGGCGTCTTTAGCGAAGATGACGGCGGTGAAACTGTTGTCCGGGTAGGCGCCATCGATGTCGATGAATGTTGCGCGGCCCGAGGGCGAGGCGCGGACCGCGCTGGCGGTGCCTTCGACGGTCACCGATTGACCGGCATGGGCCTCCGCCTCGGACGGTGCAATCGGTTGCGCCAGTGCCGGCGCCAATGACAATCCAGCAGCCAATGAAGTCCCTGCAGCGAAAACCAAACCCCGCATTGTTGCCTCCTCCAGAGCGGAAATGGACTTCGAACAAAACATGAACATATAACGGGGACAACGTCAAGCGTTGCGTCAGGGAGGACGGCGCCGACTCCGGTGAGCGCTCATAGCGCCCCAGGCGTGTAGATTCGTTCAAATAAACGGCCGACCAGGTTTTATGCGCCGTCCAGATGCTCATCGCGCGAAACCCGGCCCTCACGGGCCGGGTTTGTTTTTTGATGCACTTTTTCGACGTGAACTTAGCGGACGGCGCCGATGCCCATGCCGCTGCCGGCGCCGACGCGCGGGCCGGGTCCGCCGCGCTCGGTGTCGTTCTCAGACCAGCCGCGGTAGCCGTAGCCCGGTGCGTAGCCATAGCCCGGCGCGCCGTAATAGCTGTAGCCAAGCGCGTAGCCGGAATAGCCCGGCGCGTAACCGTAGTAGTCACCGTAACCAGGAGCGGTGTAAGCGCCCTGGGCCAATGACGCGGACGTGGCAGCCACGACAAAGGCGGCGCCGAGAATGAGTTGCTTCATGGTTTGATCTCCGTCTGGGTTCTGGCCATCAACCAGCCAGGAGAGCAATCGTTTCATTCACAGGCACAAATGATCGCGAGGCCCTGCCGGAACCGGAGGCGAAGCGCCGAGACTCCGGCTCCCTTCACCTGGAATCAAATGATTGGGCAGTTGTTTGAAAGCGTCGCCGCGAGGCTGCCGCCTGCGGCGCATAAGCCCGAACTGCCGCGCGCTACTTGCCCGCCGCCTTGCGCAGCGCCGCATTGATGCGGTCCTGCCAGCCCGCGCCGTCTTCCTGGAAAAAGTCGAGCACGTCGCGGTCGATGCGAAGCGACACCATCTCCTTCACCCCGGGCACCGCGGCCGGCGCCTTCGGCGGCGCCTCGACGGGCTTGGTGGTCGCCGCCTTGAAGGCCTTCTCGGCAGCGGTGCGCGGATCGTAGGTCGGACGCCGGCTCATGGTGGACTTGACCTCTGGCAGATGCCGCAGGCGGTGACCGCTATCGGGCTGCGCCGCTCACAGCCCCTCGAACAGCGCCGTCGACAGATACCGCTCGGCGAAGTCCGGCACGATGACGACGATATTCTTGCCGGCGAATTCCGGCCGCGCGCCGACCGCCAGCGCCGCGGCGACCGCGGCTCCCGAGGAGATGCCGCACGGGATGCCTTCGTGGCGGGCGAGCGCGCGGGCGGTGTCGATGGCGCCCTGATTGTTCACCTTGACGATCTCGTCGATCACCGAGCGGTCGAGAATTTCCGGCACGAAGCCAGCGCCGATGCCCTGGATCTTGTGGGGTCCGGGCTTGCCGCCCGACAGCACCGGACTCTCCTCCGGCTCCACGGCGACGATACGCAACGAGGCCTTGCGGGGTTTGAGCACCTGGCCGACGCCGGTGATGGTGCCGCCGGTGCCGACACCGGCGACGAACACGTCGATGGCGCCGCCGGTGTCGCGCCAGATTTCCTCGGCGGTGGTGCGGCGGTGGATTTCCGGATTGGCCGGATTGCGAAACTGCTGCGGCACGACGGCGTGCGGCGTATCGCGCGCCAATTCCTCGGCACGGGCGATGGCGCCGTTCATGCCTTGCGCCGCGGGCGTGAGCACCAGTTCGGCGCCGAGCAGCGCCAGCATCCGGCGGCGCTCGATCGACATCGAGTCCGGCATCACCAGGATCAGCCGGTAGCCGCGCGCGGCGGCAACGAAGGCAAGCGCGATGCCGGTGTTACCCGAGGTCGGCTCGATCAGCACCGAATCCGCACGAAGCTTGCCTGAGGCCTCCAGCGCATCGATCATGGAAACGCCGATGCGGTCCTTGACGCTCGAGATCGGATTGAAGAATTCGAGCTTGGCGAGAATATTCGCTTTGACCCCGTGCTGCTTCGGCAAGCGATTGAGCCGAACAAGCGGCGTCACGCCGATAGTGTCGGTGATCGAATTGAAGATGCGCCCGCGGCTTTCGCCGGTGGCCGGCGTGTGGACCGGCGGGGCGGATTTCAGTGCGGCGTCTGACATGGCGTCTGACATGGCGTTTTCTCCGGGCTTGCGCTGCCGCAACGTAGCAACGATGCGGAGCGGAAAGAACCCCCGGATTGGCCTCGCTCATCGGTACCGGCGAGGCGCCCTGCGGCGGCGCGCCGGCAATGACGCCGCGACTGGCGCGACCGAGCAGAGCGGCGGCACGCCGACCTTGGCCGGCTGGCAAAGCCCATTGTGCCGGACCGCTCACGTTTTACGCCCGGCGCTTGCGGCTTGCGCGTTCGTTTGTTTGCCCGGCAAGGCGTCCTCGCGGGCTTGTCGGCGTGTCGCCAGGCTAACGCCCATCACGCGTATTTGATAACGGCTTCGCCGGCCGCGCTGGCCTGTTCGGCCGCCGCATCGCTGACGGCGCGAAGGAGCGCGAGCAGGGCGCGGTTGAGTGGCGTGGCAATGCCGTGGCGCTCGCCGGCGGCGACGATGGCGCCGCTCAGCGCCTCGACTTCGAGCGGCCGGCCGGCGAGGCGGTCGAAATACATCGAGGTGCCGAGCTCCCCGGAAAACGTGAACAGCGCCGCCAGCGCCCGCGCCGGCTCGTCGTCGGCGAGGCGAGCGCCTTCGGCGCGGGCCACCGCCACGGCCTCGTCCAGGATGGCGAGGCAAAGCGCCTTGACGTCGGGACGCCGCAGCACCGCCTGGCGCTGCAGCGTCAGCGCGGTGATCGGATTGGCGATGGCATTGATGAGAAGCTTGCGCCACGCCAGGGTGATGAAATCTTCGCTGCGCATGACGCGCAGCGGCGTCGCTGCGAACAGCGCCGCGAAGGCGCGGCCGTCGTCGTCGTCCGCTACGGCGAGGTCCTGGTCGGAGCCCTGGCGGAGCCGCACTCGATCGGGCGCCAGCCGCTCGCCATTGTAATAGACGATCACCGGCACCACCGCGGCGCCGCCGGCGAGCGGCGCCACACTGCCAACATGACCGATGCCGTTCTGCAGGACGGCGATGCGGCTCGACGGCGTGCACAGCCGCGCCAACCAGGGTGCCGCCGCGCGCGTCTGGTGCGTCTTGGTGCACAGCAGCACCCAGTCGACCGGGCCGGCCTGGGCCGGATCGGTCAGCGTCCGCAGCGGCAACGCGACCGTGCCGTTCGGCTGTTCGAGGATCAGCTGCGCCAGCGGCCGGCGCACGCAGGCGATCACGTCATGTCGCCCGGCGGCGGCCAGCACGCCGGCGGCAACGCCGCCGATGCTGCCGAGGCCGACAACGGCGACGGTCAGGCGCCGCGGCTCTGCTTCGGACGTCGCCATCGGCGCATCGTCGGGCAGATAGTTGACAAAGTCAAATATCGATACGCCGCGTCATCGGCCTATGCGGCCGCGGGCCAACAGGGCAGGGCCGTCCGCAGTGTGGCGGTTTCGCCGCATCGCGGGTTTTATCGGCCACCGCCACAAATCGTTCGCCGCACTGCCGCGCTGTGGCCGCGCTATCGCCTTCATTGGCAGACATGTGGCAGTACTCTCAACAGCAGGGAAGGGTCTATCGTGAAGTTCCAAGTAACGTCTGTGCGAGTCATGTTTGCGAGTGTTGTCGTTGCGTCGCTTGCCTGCCCGCTTGCGGCGCAGGCCCAGGGCGTTCCCGATGGCGTCGCCCACGGGGCCTATGTGGGCAACCAAACAGCGGGGCCGGTCGGCGCCGTTGTTGGCGGCGCCGTCGGTGGCGTGATCGGCGGCGTCGAAGGTGTGCTCGGCGTTCGGCCGACCTACGCGGCCTATCCGGGCACCGAGCCGGCGCCCGTGTATTATCACCGCCGGCATGGGGTGCGGCACTCGTATTATCGGCACGGCCACGTCCACACCAACGGCTGATACGGTGACGCGTAGCAACGCCTTTGATGGCTGCTACACATTGGTTGTCAGGTAACGGGTGGCCCGCCGCATCAGGCGGGCCCATGTGTCCTCCATGAGATCAAAGGAGGATCAAACATGCCCTTTCGTCTTCGCGGTCTGCCGGCTGAGCAATTCGGCCCCTTGTTCGCAATGTCGGACGATGAGTTGGCGCCTCACGGCGCCGTGCGGCGAACCGCCGACGCCCGCGAGCCAGGTTATCCGTGCCGCGTCAGCCTCACGGATTCGAAGCCCGGCGACGAACTGATCCTGGTCAATTACGAGCATCACCCGGTGGCTTCGCCTTACCGGATGCGCTTTGCGATTTTCGTGCGCAAGGGCGAAGAGACGTTCGACGAAATCGATGCCGTACCGGAGCAACTGCGGAAACGCATGCTAGCGGTGCGCGCGTTCGATGCCGGCGCAATGATGATCGGTTCGCAACTCGTTGACGGGCAAGAGTTGGAAAGCGCGATCGCGCACCAGTTCGCCGATCCCCGGGCGGCTTATCTGCACATCCACTTCGCCGCGCCGGGCTGTTACGCCGCGCTGGTCGAGCGCGCGTGAGATCAGCGGCGGTGATAATAGTATCGGTGCGGCGTGCACCGCGCGGCGATGGTGCCGCTATAGGGCGCCCCGAAACAGTCGCCCTTGGCGGGGCCGTTGGGTCCGTAATTCGGCTGGCTTTGCGCCCAGCCGAGCGAGGTCGCGCCCAATACCAGCGCCAGCGCCATCATGATTTTGGTCATGGTCGAATCTCCCTGAGCCACCGGCGCGCGTCGCCAATCGCGGCGCTCGCGGGGTTCGCCCGGCTCGTTCACCCTTATGCTCCGGGCCTTTGCGGGGAATAACGCCGGGCTGCCGCGAAAGTTGCGCTGGCCATGTCGGCCCGCCCGGCAAGCCGGCGCTGCCGGATTTCACCGGCGTTCGATCCGGGTTACGGTCCGGCTTTGCCGCACAGGCCGCCGATGTCCGACTATCTCGAATTCGATCCCGCCACCGTCGAACGACGCCAGGTCTACCGGCTGCTCGTCGGCTCGGTCGTGCCGCGGCCGATCGGGTGGGCGTCGACCATCAGCACGAAGGGCGTCACCAACTTGGCGCCGTTTTCCTTCTTCACGGTGGTCTGCGTGGTGCCGCCGATGATTTCGCTGACGATCGCGCGCAACCCCGACGGCAGCGAGAAACACACGCTGAAAAATGTGCGCGACACCGGCGAATTCTGCTTCAACGTGGCGACGCGGCGAGTGTGGAAGGCGATGGTGGACTCCGCCAACGCCTTTCCGGAGGACGATTCCGAATTCGCCGAGACCGGGCTCACGGCGCTCCCGAGCGTGAAGGTCGCGCCGCCGCGCGTCAAGGAAGTGCCGATCCATTTCGAGTGCAAGCTGCACCAGGTGATCGAGCTCGGGCCGCACCGTCATCCGCTGGTGATCGGCGAGGTGGTCTATATCCACGTCGATCCGGCCTGCATGACCGGCAAATATATCGACATGCGCAAGCTCGACCCGATCGGCCGCCTCAACGGCTTTTTCTACGCCACCCTCGGCGAGATCTTCGAACGCGAATTCGACGACGGCCAGCCGCGCTGATCAGCCGGCCGCGGCCATGGCATGGCCCGCATAGGCATACAGCAGGATGCCGGCGGCGATGATCAGCCCCATGAGCAGGAGCGGCGTCAAAAGATGCGCGTCATTCTTGCGGTCGAGGTCGCCTTGATCCGGCATGGCACGTGGGCTTTCAGGCCTTTGCGAGCCAACACGCGTGTGCCGTTGCGGTTCCTGGTGCGATTGTCGCAGCCGCGCCCGCCGCCGGCGCTACCAATACGTATAGCGGTGGCAGCCGTATCGGCCGATGACGAAGTCGCGGTAGCACTTGACGAGGCCGTGCCGAGTGCGGCGCTCGGAATATTGCGCCTGCTGCACCGCCGACGCGGCCGCCGCGGCCTGGGCGATCGCCGTCGCATCGGCCGGAAGCGCGCTGGCGCTTTGGCTGCAAAGTAGACCGAGCCCTACGGCCAAGCTCAACGCCGCTATGGTTTTGGTCATCGTTTCCTCCCCATGTTCCGTCCGAGCTTCACGCCCGAAACGTTTTGCGCCCCAAAAACAAGCTATCGTGACGGATTGCGCTTATGCAACGCCATTGCGCCGCTTGCCCGCGGATTATGATAGAGTGCTTTGAAGCATTTTTCGGGAGCATCAGAAATGACGAGACCGCTCATCTTCACGATCTCCGCAAAGTGGGACGAGGAGGCCGCGGTTTGGGCGGGACATTGCGACGATATTCCGGCTGCTGCCGATGCGCCGACGCTCGACGAGCTCTTGGCAAAAATCTCGGCGATGGCGCTCGACCTCCTGCCCGACAATCATCCAGGCGTCGATCCTGAATTGGTCTATCTCCAAATTACCGCGTTGCGCGAAGCTGAGCCCGCAGCCGTGTAGATGGCTCCCCAATTCGATCGCGCCCTCAGGGCGCTTTTGCAGGCCGCAGGATGCACGTTGGTCCGCCAGGGCAAAGGCAGCCACGAAATCTGGCACAGCCCCATTACCAAGCGCAATTTTCCTGTTCCGATTGGAATCCCGAGCCGGCATACCGCGAACGCGATTCTGCGGCAGGCGGGTCTGCCAAAGGCGTTTTGATCATTCTGCCGCGCCTCGCTTGAACACCTCCAGCCGGAGCGGCAGCACGGCGCCGAACCAGGCGGCATGGGCGGAGTGATCGGTATAATCGTCGCCGGTCTCGGGATGCAGCAACACCGTCAGGCCGTCGCGGTTGAGCATCAGCCAAGGCACGAACTTTTCCAATAGCCGCGTCGGAAACGCGATCTGATACATCGATTGCGGATGCGGCCCGACCAGTTCGTCGTGCCAGCGCCCGAGCCTGGCATCGGGAAACGCCGCGCCGACGCGCGCGCGCAGCCGCTCGGCGCGGTCGCGGCTCGTCGCCGGATCGTAATAGACGTGGGCATGGTAATCCTTGATGGCGCCCGGGTCTTTGACCGGCGCAGCGGCAGCATTGGCAGGCTCTTCGGCCATTTCAGAACACTCCTATTCCACCCGGACCATCGTCATCCGGTACCGAAATAACGCATGACCAATATCACGATGAGGAAGACCGCGATCGTCAGCGAGCCGGTGGATGCCGCCTGCCGCCATAGCCGGTTCGCCCGCTCCCGGGGCAGCGCCGGCGCGGCCCAGTCCGGCGCATGCGTTCCCCATACGGCCAGCACGCCACCCGCGCCTTCCACCGTGCCCAATTCATGCAGTTGGATGCCGGCCCGCCTCGTCAGGTCGGCCACGATATCGGTAAAGTACGAACTCGCCATGCCGGTCGCCAGCGCCCGTTCTTCGAACAGAAAGATCAATTCGCCGCTCCCGCGGTGCAACACATAGGCGCGCTGCATGATCTCCATGCCAAGCGAGCCATAGGCTTCGAACCGCGCCTCGAGCGCTGCGATGTCGGCATAGCGAATAGTCAAATGTTGCGCCGGCGGCCGACGAATGAGCGAGCGGTTTGCCGGCAGATCAAGCGTGACGCTGTCGGCGTCGAGAACGACCCGCAAGCCCCACTTGCCGCGAAGGTCGCGCCAAACGTACCCGGTCAAGGCGCCCATAAATCCCGCGCATGCCAGCACCAAGAGGCCGAGCGCCCACTGCATGGCGAAGGCGAGCGCGGCAAAACCAAGCAGAAGGCCGGTCGCGGCGGTGAGGAGAACGACGCCGAAAAGCGACAACAGACGCGGCGCCAGCGGCAGCCGGAAAACGCGCCGGGGAGCCGCGGCGGCGCGTTGCGCGGCGGCGTTCAAGGCCTCGGCGATCGTGGTCATCGGCGCCTCATCGTTCTCCGGTAACCATGGGCGGGATCGCAAATGCTACGCCGCAAACGGCAAGCCCCAAACGACAAACCATGGCCTTCTTGCCACGAGGCCCATGATACATCGCTTCGGTTTTATGCCGCTATGGGTGGTGGGGGGCGCCGTCGCGCACCTTGCCGAAATGACGCGCCAGCCACAGGGCGCTGGCGAGCGCGCCGGCGCCGCGGCACACAGGCCGGGTGGCGGCGGCAGCGGCGGGAAGAAATATCGCAGCAAGCCGCCGCCGATCACCAGGTTGAGCCATCCCCACAGCACGTTGATGGTCGCCGACGATTCGCCGACGCCCGGCGGCGACGCAAACGGCGTCTGGAATGTGTTGCCGCAAATGCCTTGCACCACATGCGGCACGCTGTTGGCCAGGAACGCGCCGGCGAAGAAATAGGCGACATAATAATACCACGGCATGTCACGATCCTTTGTGGCCGCTCAGTCAACTGCGGCGAGGCCGCGTGGTTTCGTCCTGCCGGCCAAACTGAAAGTGCCGTTGGCGGCACACCTTGGCGGTCGCCGCGCGGCTTTACATTTGGTGCGCCTCGCGCGGCCGCGCGTACAGGCTCGCCAGCAGCACGGCGAGGATGCCGGTGAGAAAGATGCCGTCGAATGTGCCGGCGCCGCCGATCGAGGCGACCGGAGCGCCCAGCCCCTGCACCTTGTCGAGATTGGTGATGTCGGCGCCGATCAGGGTGCCGAGACCGCCGGCGATATAGGCGAGCGGCGCGGCGTGCTCGCGCGACAGGATCACGGCCACGATGGCGGTGATCACGGCCGGCACGAATATCGGGACCGCGATGCCGATGCCGGGAACCGGATCGGCGAGCCAGTGAATGACGACCGCGACGACGGCGGTCGCAATCAGGCCCTTGACCCATAATTGGTGTCTGACGAGCAGATAGATCGACATCAGCGTCGGGATGACGGCGCCGCCGACATTCACGGCGATGACCGTGCCGGGCCAGTTGACGACCACCGGCACCGCGTAATGCATGCCGAAGAAGTCGACCACCTGGTCGGACATCACCCGCTCCGGCGGCAATTGGGCGACCGGGATGTTGAAAATGCTGCCGAGCAGCGAGCCGACCAGCAACAGCATGGCGGTGCCGGGGCCAAGCCCGAGGCTCAAATAGGCGTAACGCAGAAGCCCCAGTTGCAGCAGGATGAAAACGACGACGAGGATGCCGACCAGAATGGAAAAGAAGCCGGGCGTCAGCGGCAGATAGTGATACTGGCTCATTTCCATGGCGGCGGCTCCGCAATCCCCTGATTCAATGTAACCCGTGATCGCAACCTTGCTAGTCCGACGCGCGAGCCTATAATCCGGCGCTTCCTTCGCGCAGGGGATTCTTTGTGGCGTCGCCGGGAGCGAAATCCGTCGCTATCATCATGGGCAGCCAGTCCGACTGGGCGACCATGAAGCATGCCGCCGAGACGCTCGAGGCGTTGGGCGTGCCGTTCGAGACCCGCATCATTTCCGCCCATCGCACCCCGGAGCGGCTCTATGCGTTCGCCAAGGGCGCCAAGGCCGCCGGCGTCAAGGTGATCATTGCCGGGGCCGGCGGCGCGGCGCATTTGCCCGGCATGACCGCCGCCCTCACCAGCTTGCCGGTGTTCGGCGTGCCGGTGGAATTGAAGGCGCTGTCGGGTCAGGATTCGCTCTATTCCATCGTGCAGATGCCGCCGGGAATTCCGGTCGGTACGCTGGCGATCGGCCAGGCCGGCGCGATCAATGCGGCGCTGCTGGCGGCGAGCGTGCTGGCGCTGGGCGATCCATCGCTCGGCGATCGCCTGGAGGCCTGGCGGGCGCGCCAGACCGCCGCCGTCCCCGAACAACCGAAAGACGGCGCGTGAGCGTAACGGCGCCCGGTCTCGCGCCCGAGGCCACCATCGGCATCCTCGGCGGCGGCCAGCTCGGCCGCATGCTGGCGCTGGCCGCGGCGCGGCTCGGCTTCAAGTGCCACATTTTTGCGCCGAGCCCCGATTCGCCGGCGTTCGACGTCGTGCACCGCGTCACCTGCGCGGATTATACCGACGCCGAGGCGCTCGACCGCTTCGCCGGCGACGTCGACGTCGTTACCTACGAGTTCGAGAACGTCCCGGCGGACACCGCGACGTTCCTGGCGGCGCGCGTGCCGGTGTTGCCGGATCCGCAGATCCTGGCGACGACGCAGGACCGCCTCAAGGAGAAGACCTTTGTCGCCGGGCTCGGCATCCGCACCGCGGCCTTTGCCGCCGTCGACGAGCCGGCCGCGCTGGCGGCCGCGCTGGCGCAGGTCGGACGCCCGGCCATCCTGAAGACGCGCCGCTTCGGCTACGACGGCAAGGGCCACGCCACGATCAGGAACGGAACGGATCCGGTCGCGGCTTGGCGCGAGATCGGCGGCCAGCCGTGCATCCTCGAGGCCTTCGTGCCGTTCGAGCGCGAGATCTCGGTCATTGCCGCGCGGGCCCATGATGGCTCCGTCGAATGTTTCGATGTTACCGAGAACGAGCACCGCGACCATATTCTGAAAGTCTCGCGGGTGCCGGCGGCTATCGCCGAAGCCGCGGCGGCGCAGGCGCGGCGGATCGCCGAGACGATCGCCGCGAAATTCGACTATGTGGGCGTGCTCGCGGTCGAGATGTTCGTGCTCCCCGGCGGCGCGCTTCTGGTCAACGAGATTGCGCCGCGCGTGCATAATTCCGGCCACTGGACGCTCGACGGCGCGTCGGTGTCGCAGTTCGAGCAGCACATCCGGGCGGTGGCCGGCTGGCCCTTGGGCCGGCCGATCCGGCGCGGTCGCGTCGAGATGACGAACTTGATCGGCAGCGAGGTCGAGGAATACCGCTCCTGGCTCGCCGTTCCCGGCGCCGCGGTGCATCTGTACGGCAAGAGCGCGGTTCGCCCCGGCCGCAAGATGGGGCACGTGACGCGGCTGTTCTGCGACGAGTGACAGCTTGCCCCGGACGCCGCGCGCCAGCAAAGCGCCGCCTGTTGATCCGCCATCGCCGGAAATCGAAGTTTGTCACAATCCCGTATTCTGCGGCGCAGCATTTTCCGGATTGCGCCGTCCGCGCGCCGCGCCGCAAGGAACAAACACCGCCGAAATGGTGGACTTTTTGCCGCTGTTCTGCTACACGGCGCGGCACGGTGGCGCGGGCCTCAGCGCTGGTGCCGCCACGCAATCCCCATGAATCAACGGCAACATGAATGGACTGCAACACCCATGGACTGCAACACCAATCGACTGCGACACTGCAGCAAAAGGAGCAAGCGTGCAGATTCTCGTCCGTGACAACAATGTCGACCAGGCCCTCAAGGTGCTGAAGAAGAAGATGCAGCGTGAGGGCATTTTCCGCGAGATGAAACTCCGCGGTCACTACGAAAAACCCTCGGAAAAAAAGGCCAGGGAAAAGGCGGAAGCGATCCGCCGCGCCCGCAAGCTGGCGCGCAAACGATTGCAGCGCGAGGGCCTGTTGCCGATGAAACCGAAGCCGGTCGGCGCCGGCGCCGCTGCCGGCAGGTCCGGGCCGCCGCGGACACCCCGCTTCGGCTGAAGTTTTGCAGCATTGTTGACGACGCCGGCGCGTGGGCCTGCCGCCCGCGCGCCTTTTTTGCTCTCCTTTTCTTGGCTGTTGGGACTGGTATCGTCGTACGTTGCCCGGCCGCCAAGAGCGTTTCGATGCCAGCTTTCGCCATCGCCCGGCCCGCCTGCAGGCGCCAGCGCATCGCGCGCAAGCTGCCGGCGTTCGTCGTCGCGTCGCTTGCCGCGCTGTGGCTTGCCGGCTGCGCGACCGTCGGCAGCAGCCCGCCGGCATCCGACAATAACGATCCGCTCTACGCCAGCGCGCAGCCGAATCTGACGTCGCTCGGCGAAGTCATCGAGAAGCACCCCGAAGACCCGCAGGCCTACAACATGCGCGGCTCGGTCTATGGCGAAGCCGGCCGCGCCGAGCAGGCATTGGCCGACTTCGACAAGGCGATCAGCCTCGATCCGAATTACGCGCAGGCCTATGCCAACCGCGGCCTGGTCTATCGCAAGACCGGCAAGCTCGACCAGGCGCTGGCGGATTACGACAAGGCGTTGTCGATCGATCCCAACTACGCGGCGGCCTATCTCGGGCGCGGCATGGTCTACGGCGCGCAATCGCGCAGCGCCCAGGCGCTGGCCGACTTCAACAAAGCCGTTGCGCTCAAGCCCGACAACGCCGAGGCGTATTACAGCCGCGGCCTGCTCTATCAGAGTCAGCAACAGCACCAGCTCGCCATCGACGATTTCACCACGGCGCTCGGGCTCACCACGCAGAAGAACGCGGTTTTCGTGGCGCGCGCGCTGAGCTATCTGGCGATCGGCGACGCCAAATCGGCGGCCGGCGATCTCGACGGGGTGGTGCAGGCCGATCCGGGGAACATCAAGGCCTGGGCCAGCCGCGGGCTCGCCTATGAGCGCCTCGGGCAGCGCGACAAGGCCGCCGGCTCCTACGCCAAGGCGCTCAACCTCAACGACAAATACCAGCCGGCCGTCGCCGGATTCGCCCGCGTCGGCGGCAAGGTCGGGCAATCGTACCAGACGTTTTGATTGGCCAACCGATCGAGGCAACGGCGATGACCATCACGCTCAACCACGCCATCGTTCCGGCGCACGACAAGGTCGCGGCGGCCAAGTTCTTCGCCCGCGTCTTCGGTCTCAAGCGCGGCCGCACCGGCTATTTTTCGCCGGTCCGGGTCAACAAGACCCTGACTCTGTTGTTTGACGACGACGGCAACTTCGAAAGCCATCACTACGCGTTCCATGTCGGCAACAAGGAGTTCGACGCCATCCTGGGCCGCATCAAGCGGGCCAAGATCGCTTACGGCAGTGCGCCGTGGAGCCTCGGTGACGGCAAGCTCAACGACTGGAACGGCGGCCGCGGCGTCTATTTCCGCGATCCGAACGGTCACGTGCTGGAATTGATGACGGTGCCGCAATGAAGGAAGGCTGCGGTAAGCTAATCCAGATCGCCGGCGAGGAAGCGCCCGACGGCGACCAGCGCGCCGTTGTCGTCCAGGTCTTCGTGGCCGCCGTCGAGAAAACGCACGATGTGCTTGGGCTTGTTGGCGAGGTCGAACAGCCGCTCGCCCATGGCGTAAGGCACCACCTGGTCGTGCACGCCGTGCAGGATCAACAGCGGCGCCGTGACCTTGCCGATGCGCTCGTCGGAGCGGAATTGATCCTTCATCAGAAACCGCACCGGCATGTACCAGTAATGGCCGGCGCCGACCGCGGCCGCTGACGTGAACGGCGCTTCCAGGATGACGCGGCCGACCGGTTTCTCCGCCGCGAGCGCGACCGCTATTCCGGAGCCGAGCGATTCACCCCACAGCACGATGCGCGGCACGGCATAATGCGCGGCGGCGAAGGCGTAGGCCGCTTGCGCATCGGCGATCAGGCCGGCCTCGCTCGGACTGCCGCTCGAGCCGCCATAGCCGCGATATTCCAGCGCGATCAGGCCGATGCCGTCGGCCAGAAGCTTGTTGAAGCGCGCGACGCGATAGTGCACCGCGCCGCCGTTGCCGTGGAAATAGAGAATGACCGGCTTGTCCGCGGTCGGCGGCGCGTGCCAGGCAAGGATGTGCTCGCCGTCGGATGTCGTCAGCGTCACTTCGGCGGCCTGGGGCAGGCCCGCTTGCGCCGGCGTCAGGTGGGTCCGGTCGGGGAAATACATCAGCGAGCGCTGCGTGACATAAAGCATCGCCGCGAGGCCGGCATAGCCGCATACCGCGATCACGGCGAGCCAGCTCATCATCGTCATGGCGCGCCTGACCGACGGTCGGCGCGGCTGCTGCGGGCGGGCGCGCGCGACGACGCCGCGCAGCACGATGAGCGCCTGCCGCGCGACGTGCCGTGCCGTCTCGCTGCCGGCCTGCAGGACGATGCGGGCCTGCCGCGCGACTTGCCGTGCCGTCTCGCTGCCGCGCTGCTTGGCCCGGCTGAACGCGGTGGCATCGCCGGCTCTCTCCTGCGGTGCTGAGAGGGGGCGCACGACCAGATCTCTCGTCGTCTCTACCGGCATGTTATGTGGCGCAGTGGCCCCGGCCCATGCAATTCAGACATCCCGCGAGATCGCGCCAACACCGCAAACGCCTCGGCGCTTCCGCGACCAGGCTTTTGCCGCGCGCACAAACGCAAACCGGCCGGCTGTGGCAAGCCGGCCGGAAGCATTCTGCGCGCCACGGCGCGATTCTGTGCGCCGCGGCGCGATTGGCAACACAATAGCTCAGCGGCAGACCGGTACGGTCCGTACCCGGTAACCGACGCCTTCGACCCAAACCCGACGCTGTCCCCAGTAGCAGCCGGGGGCAAGCTGGGCGTATGCGGGGCCGGCCGGGGGCGGATAATAGGCGGCCGGCGGCGGCGGATAGTAGCCCGGCGGCGGCGGTGGCGGCGGATAGTAGCCCGGCGGCGGCGGATTGGCGGCAATCGCGCTGCCGATGATGGCGCCTGCGGCAACGCCGCCGATGACTCCGGCGCCGACGGCGCAGCCCCAGCAGCCGGCGTTTGCCGGCGCCGGCACCGCCAATGAGGCAAGGCCGATGCCCGCTGCGGCAGTCAGCCCGATGATCGATTTATGCATGCGTTCTCCTTAGGCGATCGGACGGGTGCCGATCTGAAAGGTTGCTAAAAGCAGGAGTCCCCGTGAAACCCCCGAGACATGCGGCACCCCTACACGCACAGCCGCCACAGAAGCTGAATTCTTTGGCGGAAATTAGGTGTGCCGGTCGTCGCCCCCGGTTCTGAACCAGGGTGTCCCCATGCCGAATCAATCTAAAGCGCCGGCATGCGGGGATGCCGCCCGCGCTGTTTCGACGAAGCGCTCAAACGCAGGACTGCACCCAGGTGTAGCCGTTCCACACCGGCCGCCAGACACAGCCGGGCCCGTAATATTGCGCCGGATATCCGTAGCCATACGGATAGTAGCCGTAGGGGTAGTACGGCGCCCCCAGCGCCCCGCCGATGATGGCGCCGGCGATGAAGCCCGGTCCGGGGCCATACCAGCCGCCATGCCAGCCGCCGCCACGCCAACCACCATGCCACCCGGCGTCCGCCGGGCTGGACATGGCCGCGGTCGCCGCCGCAAGACTCGCCGCTGCGACCGCAGCCGTTAAAATCTTCCTCATGACATCACCTCCACCAGGTTCTTGAACGCGATCCAATCGTCCCTGGTACCCTCCTACAGTTCCCATTTACGGGTGAACCCAGACTGAACGAATATGCCTGATTATGGCCATGATTCGAAGGCGGAAGGCGCGGCGTACCGGTCATGGCTTTGACTTACGCCATCGGCGACATCCATGGTTCGTTGCACAAGCTTGAGCGGCTGATGGCGCGCTGCGAACAGCATGCGCGTGGCCGGCCGATGTCGTTGGTGTTCCTCGGCGATTATATCGATCGCGGGCCGCAATCGTCCGGCGTGGTCGATTTCATGCTGGCCCTGCAGTCGCGGCTTGCCGACCGGGTGGTGGCGTTGAAGGGCAACCACGAAGCCATGCTGCTCTCCATCATCGACGGCACGGGGGCTGCGTCCGCCCCGGCGTGGTTCATGCAAGGCGGTGCGGCCACGCTGGAGAGCTATGGCGTCAGGCACCCGAGCGAACTGCCGCCGCCGCATGTCGCGTGGCTGCGTTCGCTGCGGTTGAGCTTTGACGATGGCCGGCGGTTTTTCGTCCATGCCGGCGTCGATCCGGAATTGCCGCTCGATGCCCAGAAGGAATTGGATCTGATTTGGATCCGGGAGCCGTTCCTGTCGTTTGCTGGTGATTACGGCCGGTTGATCGTTCACGGGCACACGCCGATGCCGAGCGGCGAGCCCGATCTGCGGCCCAACCGGCTCAACATCGACACCGCCGCGGTGTTCGGCGGTCCGTTGACGGCGGCGGTGTTTGACGAGGCGCGCACCGAGCCGATCGCGTTCTTGCAAGCCGACTAGGCGCGTGCGGCCGGCTGCGGCAATCCGTCGCACGTCGTAATTCCAAGAAAGAACAGTGGCTTACGTTGCCGCCAGCGGCGCGGTCGGCGGCGCGGCCGGATTTCCGCCGTCGACCGTCACGCAATAATATCCGGCGTCAGCTGGTCTTCGATGAAGGTGATGCGGTCGCGCAACTGCAGCTTGCGTTTCTTCAGGCGCTGCACCTGGATGATGTCGGCGCCCGGCGAATCCTGCAACGCCACGATCGCGGCGTCGAGGTCGCGATGCTCTTGCTGCAGGCGGGCCAGCTGCGCCCGAAGCTCGCGTTCTTCCTCTGCTGTCATCCCCGCCCTGGTCGCGCCCCGGTTGGCCCGTCGGCTGTCCCGCCCGATTCGCCGGAAGCGATGGGGCTCCAGGCCGCCAGGGCCTTAAGGGATATCGCGTTTTGGTTAATGCCGACAACCCTGGAGGACGACATGGCAAAACCGTGCACAGCGGGGATTTCCGCAAGCGCGAAAACGGAGTACCCTTGCAATCGGTCGTGAGGGTGTAAGATGATTGGATAAGGCCAAACTACGCAAGGAGGTATGCTACATGGCGATCGAATCGCATCTTGCGGAACTTGAGAAGCGACACCAGGCGCTCGAATCCCAACTCTCCGAAGCGCTGAACCACCCTTCCAGTGATGATCTTGAAATTGTGGAATTGAAGCGGCGTAAGCTCCACGTCAAGGACGAGATCGAGCGGCTGCGCCAAGGAACGCTCGTCCATTAGTCGATTTTAGTCAGTAACGCGTTGGTCTGCGCATCCCCGCGCCCGCGGGGCATTCGAGGCATTGTCCGTCTTGCCCGGGCTTGTCGCAGGCAACCGCAGCCATGTTCGCCGAGCCACATCAAGACGTGGATGTGCCGGGACAAGCCCGGCCATGACGGGATGACCAAACCTACACGCGGGCAAATGCGGGTCTACGCCTATCGCGCTTCGTTCGAGCCGGGAGATCGGCGCGGCAATATCGTCGTCAGCTTTCCCGATGTGCCCGAAGTCATCACCCAGGGCCACGGCAGAGCTGACGCTCGCGCGATGGCCGAGGAAGCACTCGGCCTTGCGTTGCTGTGCTATTTGCAACGCGGCAAGCCGCTACCGAAGCCGCGCGCCAAGGGCCGCAATCTCGTCGACGTTGCGGTGGCGCCGGACGTGGCCGCCAAGCTGGCGGTGCTGGAATCCTTTGGCGCCGCCGGAATCAGCAAGAGCGAACTGGCGCGACGGATCGGCAAGGATGAGAAGGAAGTGCGCCGCATTCTCGACCCCAAGCACCCGACCAAACTGCCCGCGCTGACTGCCGCTCTGCGCGCTCTGGGCAAGCGGCTGGTGGTGGGCGTGATGGAGGCCGAGGCGGCGTAAGCTTTAAAATATGGTCGCAAATACCTTTTGGACTTCTCGAGCTTGCCCATTCCTTCAATCAGCCCGCCTCGCCATGTCCCGCAGCTTGAATTTCTGGATCTTGCCGGTCGAGGTCTTCGGGATGTCGGCGAACACCACGTGGCGCGGGCATTTGTAGCTCGCGAGATGTTGTTTGCACCAGCCCATCAGTTCGTCGGCGCTCGCCGTCGCGCCGGGCTTTAATTCGACGAAGGCGCACGGCGTTTCGCCCCATTTGTCGTCGGGCCTGGCGACCACCGCCACCACCTCCACGGCCGGGTGCCGGTACAGCGCCTCCTCGACTTCGATCGAGGAAATGTTCTCGCCGCCGGAGATGATGATGTCCTTGGAGCGGTCCTTGAGCTGGATGTAGCCGTCCGGGTGGATGACACCGAGATCGCCGGAATGAAACCAGCCGCCGGCGAAAGCGTTCTCGGTCGCCGCTTTGTTTTTCAGATAGCCCTTCATCACCACGTTGCCGCGGAACATCACCTCGCCGAGCGTCTCGCCGTCGCGCCGCACCGGCGCCAGGGTATCGGGGTCGCGCACGTCGAGCGCTTCGAGCACCGGATAGCAGACGCCCTGGCGCGCCTTCTTCGCCGCCTGCTCGGACGCATCGAGCGCATTCCACTCGCCGTGCCAGTCGTTGACGCTCGCCGGTCCGTAGGTCTCGGTGAGGCCGTAAACGTGGGTGACGTTGAAGCCGGCGGATTTCATGGCCGCGAGCACGGCCTCGGGCGGCGGCGCCGCGGCGGTGACGAACTCGACGACGTGGGGCAGTGGCTGGCGCTCATGCGCCGGCGCGTTGAGCAGCGTCGACATCACGATCGGTGCGCCGCATAGATGGGTGACCTTGTGGGTGGCGATGGCATCGTAGATCGGCGCGGCGCGCACCGCGCGCAGGCACACATGGGTGCCGGCGACCACCGACAGCGTCCACGGAAAGCACCAGCCGTTGCAGTGAAACATCGGCAGCGTCCACAGATAGACCGGATGCTTGGCCATGCCGCAGGTGATGACGTTGGCCAGCGCCAGCAGATAGGCGCCGCGGTGATGGTAGACCACGCCCTTGGGATCGCCGGTGGTGCCCGAGGTGTAATTGAGCGCGATGGCGTCCCACTCGTCGTGCGGCATCAGCCAGGCGAAGCCGGCATCGCCCTCGCGCAAGAATTCCTCGTAGTCGAGACGGCCGAGCCGCTCGCCGGAGCCTGAGAATTCCGGATCGTCATAGTCGATGACCAGCGGCTTCGCCTTGCAGGCGGCGAGCGCCTCCTTCACCACCTTGGAATATTCGCGGTCGGTGATCACCACTTTGGCTTCGCCGTGGTCGAAGGTGAAGGCGATGATGGCGGCGTCGAGCCGGGTGTTGATGGTGTTGAGCACGGCGCCCGCCATGGCGACGCCGTAGTGCGCTTCCAGCATCGCCGGCGTGTTGGGCAGCACCACCGCCACGGTGTCGCCGCGACCGATGCCGCGCCGCGCCAGCGCCGACGCCAGCCGTCTGGTGCGGGCGAAGAACTCCCGATAGCGCCACGACCGACGGCCGTGAACGATCGCGGTCTGGTCCGGATAGACCGCCGCGGCGCGCGCCAGAAACGACAGCGGCGTCAGCGGCTGAAAGTTCGCCGCGTTGCGGTCGAGATCGGTGTCGTAGGGCGACGCCATTTTTTCCTCCCGACTGAGCTTAGCAAAACGCAGAACGGGCGAATAGCGAACTGAAAGAGGCGAATGGCGAATAGCGAGTAGCGAATACCAAGTGAAGGGGCCGTTTCTTCCCCATTCGCCACTCGCCATTCGCCATACCGGAACCGCGACGATATAATTCATGCAAATTTGCGGGGAGGCCCCCATGGACGCCCGATCGAGCCGCTATCACGAGGTCTATGCGCGTTGGCAGCGCGACCCGCAGGGTTTTTGGCGCGAGGCGGCGGCCGATATCGACTGGTTCGAGCAACCGAAGACCATATTCGATGCGCACGCCGGCATTTACGGCCGCTGGTTCACCGACGGCGTCTGCAACACCTGCTTCAACGCGGTCGACCGCCATGTCGATGGCGGGCGCGGCGACCAGCCGGCGATCATCTACGACTCGCCGCTCGCCGGCTTAAAGCGCACCATCACCTACCATCGCCTGCTGACCGAGACCCAGGTGCTCGGCGGCATGCTGCGCGACCTCGGCGTCGGCAAGGGCGACCGCGTCATCCTCTATATGCCGATGGTGCCGGAGGCGGTGATCGCCATGCTGGCCTGCGCGCGCATCGGCGCCATTCATTCGGTGGTGTTCGGCGGCTTCGCCGCGCGCGAACTCGCCACCCGCATCGACGACGCCACGCCCAAGGTCATTCTGTCGGCGAGCTGCGGGCTCGAGCCCGGCCGCATCGTGCATTACAAGCCGCTGCTCGACGAGGCCATTACGCTTGCTCAGCACAAGCCCGATGCGTGCTTGATCCTGCAGCGGCCGCAATGCCAGGCCGCGCTGATCGAGGGCCGCGACCGCGACTGGGCGGCGATGCGCGACCATGCGCTGATCCATGCGCGCTCGGCGTGGGATTGCGTGCCGGTGGCGGCGACCGATCCGCTCTACATTCTCTACACGTCCGGCACCACCGGCCGGCCGAAGGGCGTGGTGCGCGACAACGGCGGCCACATGGTGGCGCTGCAATGGTCGATGAAGCATCTCTACGGCGTCGAGCCGGGCGAGGTGTGGTGGACGGCGTCCGACATCGGCTGGGTGGTCGGCCATTCCTACATCGTCTATGCGCCGCTCATCCACGGCAGCACCACGGTGCTCTACGAAGGCAAGCCGGTCGGCACGCCGGACGCCGGCGCGTTCTGGCGCGTGATCGCCGAGCACGGCTGCGTCGCCATGTTCACGGCGCCGACCGCGTTCCGCGCCATCAAGAAAGACGATCCGCAAGGCAGGTTGTTGGCGCAGCACGACCTGGCGAAATTCCGCACGCTGTTCCTGGCCGGCGAGCGGGCCGATCCGCCGACGCTCGAATGGGCGGAAGGCCACCTGAAAAAGCCGGTGATCGATCACTGGTGGCAGACCGAGACCGGCTGGGCCATCGCCGGCAATCCGATTGGCTTGGGAGCGCTGCCGGTGAAGCATGGCTCGCCGACCGTGGCGATGCCGGGCTACGACATCCGCGTCGTCGATGAAGGCTGTCACGAAATGGCGGCCGGCAAGATGGGCTCGATCGTGGTCAAGCTGCCGCTGCCGCCGGCGTGCCTGCCGACGCTGTGGCGGGCCGACGCGCGTTTCCGGGAGAGCTATCTCGACGAATTCCCCGGCTACTACAAAACCGCCGACGCCGGCTTCAAGGACGACGACGGCTATGTCTTCGTCATGGGCCGCACCGACGACATCATCAATGTCGCCGGCCACCGGCTTTCGACCGGCGGCATGGAGGAGGTGCTCGCCGCGCATCCGGACGTCGCCGAATGCGCCGTGCTCGGCATCAAGGACGAGCTCAAAGGCGAAGTGCCGTGCGGCTTCATCGTGCTCAAATCCGGCGTCAACCGGCCGCCGAGCGAGATCGAGACCGAATGCATCGCGCTCATTCGCGACCGGATCGGCCCGGTCGCGGCGTTCAAGCTCGCCATCACCGTGGCGCGGCTGCCGAAGACGCGCTCGGGCAAGATTTTGCGCGGCACCATCAAGAAGATCGCCGACGGCGACGCCTGGCAAATGCCGGCGACGATCGACGATCCGGCGGTGCTCGATGAGATCGGGGGTGCGTTGAGAGGGAAGGGTGTCGGCACGTAGAAATGTCGTGCGGTTGCAAAGCCGTGCGGTGGCGCCCACTTTTGCAGTTCTGCGCGCCGACCGGGACTTTGATTGGCGGTACCGTCATCGACTTCATACGTTACTCCGCATGGTGCGTTTTGCCGGACAGTGGGTCGTATTGACCCTCGTGATATGGGCCGCGCAGGCCGCGGCGCAGCCGTCGGCCAATCCGCCTTCGGAGCCGAGCCCGCCGCCGACGCAGACAGGCCCGCCCGCCGATCAGAGCCTGCCTGCCTCACAGCCGGGTCCGCCTTCTGGGCAAAGCGCGCCGCCTTCGCAGCCGGGCGCGCCGGCGGCGCCCGATCAATCCGCCGAGAAGCCCGCGGCTCCGGGCAATCCGCCGACTGCCGACGACATCTGCCGCGCCATCGAGCAGGACGCGGCGGAAAATGCGCTGCCGGTCGAGTTTTTCGCCCGCGTCATCTGGCAGGAGAGCCGCTTCAATGCGCAGGCGGTCAGTCCGAAAGGCGCGCTGGGCATCGCGCAGTTCATGCCGCAGACCGCGGGCTATCGCGGGCTTGCCGATCCGTTCGATCCTATCGCGGCGCTGCAACAATCGGCGAGCTATCTGCGCGAACTGCGCGATCAGTTCGGCAATCTCGGTCTGGCGGCGGCGGGCTACAACGCCGGTCCGGCGCGGGTGTCCGCCTGGCTCGCCGGCCGGCGCGGGCTGCCGGAGGAGACGCGCAATTACGTGGCGATCATTACCGGGTGGACCGCCGACGAATGGGTCTCGCCGAAGCCGCCGCAGACCGCGGAGACCACGATCCCGCAGGGCGTACCGTGCACGCGGCTTGCCAACCTGATCCTGGCGCCGAAAGACGAGGCGCGGCGCATCGCCGCCTATGTGCCGCGCTGGGGCATGCAGCTCACCGCCGACTGGTCGGAGAGCAAGGCCTGGGCGCTGTATCGCTCGCTGCAGAAGAAATATGCCGCGCTGATCGGCGACCGCGAGCCGGTCGTGCTGCGCGCCCGCATGCCCGGAATGGGCACCGCGATGCGCTATGAAATCCGCATCGCCGACGACAACCGCTTCTACCTGGAAAAATTCTGCCAGAAGCTGATGAGCGCCGGCGGCGCTTGCCTCGTGCTGCGCAACGACCGCGGATGACCGTTTCGTCTTCGCCATGTTGCGGGGACGAAGCTGCCTACTCGGCCTTGCCGCCCAATTGCTTGAGCTTGGCGAACACGGCTTCGACGTTGAGGTCGTCGCCCGGCTTCTTGTTGGCGGCGGCGGGAGCGGCGGGCTCCGGCTCCTGCTTCGGCGCCGTGGTGACGGAGGCGGGCAACAGCGTCGCGCCCTGTTCCTCGACCGGAACCGGCTTCTCTTTCGCGGCGCGCTGCACTTCGAGATCGAGATCGATCTGCGAGCACAGGCCGAGCGTCACCGGATCGAGCGGCGAGAGGCTCGCCGAATTCCAGTGGGTGCGCTCGCGGATCGCCTGGATGGTCGACTTGGTGGTGCCGACCAGCCGCATGATCTGGCTGTCCTTGAGCTCCGGATGATTGCGCACCAGCCACAGGATGGCGTTGGGCCGGTCCTGGCGGCGCGACACCGGCGTGTAGCGCGGGCCTTTCTTCGGCTTGGCTTCCGGCAGCCGGACCTTGGGCTCGGCGATGTGCAACCGGTGGTTCGGATTGGCCTCGGCGGCGGCGATTTCCTCGCGGGTCAATTGCCCGGTGAGGATCGGATCGAGCCCCTTGATGCCCTGCGCGGCGTCGCCATCGGCGATGGCTTTCACTTCGAGCGGATGCAGGTTGCAGAGCTGCGCGATCTGGTCGAACGAAAGCGACGTATTTTCGACCAGCCATACGGCGGTCGCTTTCGGCATCAGGGGCGCGGTCGCCATAATAAATCTCCTCTGCGCTTCGCCCGCCTGCTGGGGCGAAGCCACCGTCGTCATCAGGGATGACTGGGAAAGTAGCTCAAATATAGGCTGCTCGCGCGTCCGGCGCAACGGCTGCGGGCGCGCGCCCGCGATTATGCTTGCGTCAACTTGGCGGAGTTCGGCCTGCGCCGTATAGTCGGGTTCCATCAGCGCATCTTTAAGGCCGCAAAAGGATCGAGAATGAACCGCATTGTCACGCCCGCCGACAGCCAACCGGTCGAAGCGCTTGCCGACGCGGCGCGCCGGTTTACGGTCTTGAGCCCGGTCGGGACGCCGCCGAAGATCGCCAGGAAGCAGGCGGCGGCGCGGCCGGAAAGCCTCGACGGCAAGACCGTCTATCTGGTCGACTGCCGGTTCGACGATTCGATCGAGCTGCTCAAGCAGGTCGCGGCGTGGTTTGCCGCCCACATGCCGAGCGTGACGACGCGGATCGTGTCGCTGTCGGCGACCTATCAGAAAGACGATCCGAAAACCTGGCAGGAGATCAAGGCGCACGGCGACGCCGCCATCGTCGGTGTCGGTCATTGCAGCAACTGCGCGCCGGCCGTCACCACGCATGCGATCACGATCGAGACCGCATACCAGGTGCCGACCGTGACGCTGCACACCGACAAGTTCGACAAGGTGGTGGCGTCGGTCGCCAAGATGGCCGGGCTGCCGGAAGCGCCGCGGGCGTTCGTGCCGCAGCCGGTGATGGGCAAGTCAGCCGCCGAGCTTGCGGCGTATGTCAGCGGCAATGATCCGATCACCGGCCGCCCGGTGATGGAGGAGGTGGTCCGGGCGCTCACCGCGGCGCCGGACGGCGTTCATGTCGGCCATTGACGCCGCCATCGCCGGCACTATCGGTCCGGACACCGCGGACAACCTGCAGCAGTTGTTCCTCGACAATCATTGGACCGACAACCTGCCGATCGTGCTGCCGACGCGCCAGCGCGTCGACGCCATGCTGGCGGCAACGAGCCACGCGCCGGACGAGGTCGTCGGCCGCATGCAGCCGGTCGAGTTTCGCGCCGCCTGGCAATACACCGTCGAGCAGGTCGCGGTGAATGCGGTGATGGCCGGCGCCCGGCCGGACTATTTTCCGGTGATCCTCGCGCTGGCGGCGTCCGAACTGTCGGCGCGCTCGTCGAGCTCGAGCTCGTCGGCGGTGATGGTGGTGGTGAACGGCCCGATCCGCCGCGACATCGGCATGAATTGCGGCGTCGGCGCCATGGGGCCTTACAACCACGCCAACGCCACGATCGGCCGCGCCTACGGGCTCCTGTCGCAGAACCTGCAGGGCGGCTCGGTGCCGGGCGAGAGCTATATGGGCTCGCAGGGCAACGGCTACGGCTACAACAATCTCACCTTCGCCGAGAACGAGGAGAAAAGCGCCTGGGAGCCGCTGCACGTGCAGAAGGGCTTTCGGCCGACCGATTCCACGGTCAGCATTTTCTTCGGCTGCCGCTCGACGACGTTCTGCCTCGGCTTGCGCGAACGCTATTGGCGCGAGCACGTGCGCGACATGCTCGCCGGCATCGACGCCAATTCGGCGCCATGCCTGTTGCTCGATCCGATCACGGCGCGGCAATTCGTCGAGCGCGGCGGCTTCGAGCGCAAACAAGACCTCATCCGCTTCATCCACGAGACCGCGGCAATGCCGGCCGGACGCTATTGGGACCTGCAGTTGGTGCAGAACTATGTCTATCCGTGGGCGACCTTCGGCCAGGAGCCGATGGCGACGTGGCTGAAAGCGAAGCCCGACGAGCCGATCCGCATTTTCCCCGAGGCCGACATCAATGTTGTGGTGGTCGGCGGCGAGGCCAACGCCTATTGGCGCATCATGGGCGCGAAATACCGCAAGACGATATCGATCGATGCGTGGCGATGACGGCGTGTGAGGAATCAAACGATGACTGGACCACTTGACGGCAAAGTCGCGATCGTCACCGGCGCGGGGCGCGGCCTCGGCCGGGTGATGACGCTCGGCCTGCTCGACGCCGGCGCGTGCGTCGCCGCGGTCGAGCTCGATGCGCCGGCGCTCGATGAAATGCGCGGCGAGGTCGGACGACAAGGGCGCCGGCGATCGGCTGCTCGACATCGCCGGCGACGTGACGCTCGATGCCTCCGGCCCGAAAATCGTGCGCGCGACGATCGAGCGCTTCGGCCGGCTCGACGTTCTGGTCAACAATGCCGGCACCAGCGTCAACCTGCTGCGCGCCGAAGGGGCGCCGATCGGCAAGTTCTGGGACGTGACGCCGGCAGAATTCCGCCGCGTCGTCGACGTCAATGTCGTCGCGCCGTTTCTGATGGCGCGCGCGGTGGTGCCGACCCTGCTCAAGCAAGGCGCTGGCCGCATCGTCAATGTCACCACGAGCCTCGACACCATGTACCGGCCCGGCATCCAGCCCTATGGCGGCTCCAAGGCGGCCAACGAGGCGCACCTGCTGGCGCTGGCGAGGGAGCTGGAAGGCACCGGCGTCACCGCCAACGTGCTGGTGCCGGGCGGCGCCGCCAACACCCGCATGGTGTCGCTCGCCATGACGGCGGAGCGCTCCAAGCTCATCCCGCCCGACGTGATGGTGGCGCCGCTGATCTGGCTGAGCTCCGACGCCTCGGCCGGCGTCACCGGCCAGCGCTTCATCGGCATGCGCTGGGACAAGACGCTGCCGCCCGCGGAAGCCGCCAAAAACGCCGGCGCGCCGGCGGCGTGGCAGCAGCTCGGCGTCCAGTCGATCCTGCCGGACGGCGTGCCTTAGCGCATGATCCGGAAAAGTGGAAACCGGTTTTCCGAAAAGATCATGCTCAATCATAATGCTAGTTGTGAACTTTCAGGAGGTTGTCCATTCGGTCCTGACCAGGAACGCTGATGTTGCCAAACCTCAGTGATTCGCGGGGGACCGAATGGACACGCACAAGAATGCTCGTCTGACGCCAAAAGGTCGAGAGGAAATGGTACGCGCGGTGGTGGATGGTGGATTGACCAAGTCCGAAGCGGCGCGGCGCTACAACACCACGCCCAAGACCGTCGGCAAATGGGTGGAGCGCTTCCGCAAAGAAGGCGTGGAAGGCTTGTGCGACCGCTCGTCGCGCCCTCATTCATCGCCAGACCAAACTCCGCTCGCCACTGGCGACGCCATCGAAGTTTGGCGTCGCCAGCGCTACACGGGCGCGCAGATCGCCGCCAAAGTCGGCGTCTCGCCCGCAACCGTCAGTCGCATCCTCCGGCGGCGCGGGCTCAATAAACTCGCGGCGCTGGAGCCGGCCGAGCCGGTGCGGCGCTACGAGCGCGACAAGCCGGGCGAGCTCATCCACATCGACATCAAAAAGCTCGGCAAGTTCAACCAGATCGGCCATCGCATCACCGGCGACCGCAGCGGCCAGAGCAACAGCCGCGGGGTCGGTTGGGAGTACGTCCACGTTTGCATCGACGATCACTCGCGCATCGGCTTCGTCGACATCATGCCCGATCAGAAGAAGCGAAGTGCCACAGCCTTCCTCAAGGCCGCGGTCGCTTATTACGCAAGCCTCGGCGTCACGATCGAGCGCGTGATGACCGACAACGGCTCCTGCTATAAATCCTTTGCTTTCCGCCGCGCCTGCAAGCGTCTCGGTCTCCGGCATATCCGCACCAAGCCCTATACGCCCAAAACCAATGGCAAGGCCGAGCGCTTCATCCAGACCAGCCTGCGCGAATGGGCCTACGCATACGCCTACGAAAACTCTCGCCAGCGAAAACAGCAGCTGCCAACCTGGCTACACCGCTACAACTGGCATAGGCCGCACGCCGGCATCGGTGATAAAACACCCATCAGCAGACTCGGTCTCACCGAGAACAACCTCTTGAGGTTCCACAGCTAGCGCGCCAATCGATTCAATCTGAAGCGATTGCGCTCGAGTCCGATCATTCCGCCTTGATGCCCGCATCCTTGATGATCGGCGTCCAGCGCGCGATTTCGGCGCGCTGCTTCGCCGCCAGCGCTTCGGGCGTCTGGTTGTCCGCCGGCCAGATTTCCTGGCCCACTTTCCGCAAGCGATCCCGCACCGTCGGATCCGCCAAGGCGTCGCGAACGGCGCCGTTGAGCCTGGCGATGATCGCCGGCGGCGTGCCCTTGGGCGCCCACAGGCCGTGCCAAAAGCTGGCGTCGATATTGGGGATGCCGAGCTCGTCGAGGGTTGGCACCGCCGGCGCCGCCCACCAGCGCTTGGGCTGCAGCACCGCATAGGCTTTGAGGTCGCCGCTCTGCACGTAGGGCAGGTAGGTCGCGGCCTGGCCGAACGCGAAGTCGAGGTGGCCGCCGAGCATGTCCTGCACCAGCGGCGCGCCGCCGCGGTATGGCACGATCTGGAAAGTCGTGCCGGTCGCTTTCTCAAAGATGCGCGCCGCCACATCGGTCGGGCCGCCGACCCCGACCGTGCCCATGGTCGCCTTGCCGTCGTCGGCCTTGAGCCAGGCGATGAGGCCTTTGACGTCATCGGCCGGCACCGCCTTGTTGGCGATGATCCAGATCGGCGTATCGGCGATCAGCGAGATCGGCGCGAAGTCGTTCACGACGTCGTAGTCCAGCGTCATGATCGCCGGATTGAACACGGCGGTCTGGACGTGGCCGATGGCGAGCGTGTAGCCGTCCGGCGGCGAATGGGCGACCCGGCCGACGCCGATGCTGCCGCCGGCGCCGCTGATGTTCTCGACGATCACCGACTGGCCGAGCGAGGCTTGCATGCGCTCGGCCAGGAGCCGCGCGATGGTGTCGGTCGGTCCGCCCGCCGGATAGGGCGCCACGATGGTGATGGTGCGCGACGGATAGCTGTCGGCCGCTGCGGCGGCGGTGCCGACGGCCAGCACGAAGAGCGCGACTGCGGCGAGCTTGCGCATGCGATGTCCTCCCGGTGCGGAGCGCGCGACAGCGCGGCGGCGCGCGGGCGCTGTTGTTTTGCTGTTGCCTCGACGGCGGGATTGTATTTTGCTGGCGGCGACTTTGCCACCTGCCGCCATGGATCGCATCATGGATTTCGCCTTCACCGAGGAACAGCGGCTGTTGCGCGACACCGTGCGCAAGCTGATGGCGAAGCACGCGCCGCCCGAATACGTCCGCCAGCACGACCGGGAACGCAGCTATCCGGACGAGCTGTTTGCCGCCTGGGCCGAGGCCGGCCTCTTGGCGCTGCCGTTTCCGGAAGCGTACGGCGGCGCCGGCGGCAGCATCATGGACATGGTGGTGGTCGCCGAGGAAATCGCCCGCATCAGCGCCGATCTGGTCATGGCCTATACGGGCGGCATCTTCTGCGGATTGAACTTGGTGCGCATGGCGTCGGAGGAGCAGAAGCGCCATTGGCTGCCGCAATTCCTGGCCGGCAAGATCAAGTTCTCGATCTCGATGTCGGAGGCCGACGCCGGCTCCGACATCGGCGCGATGCGCACCACCGCGGTGCGCGACGGCAACGAATGGGTGATCGACGGCCGCAAGATCTGGGCGTCGACGGCGGGCGCCAGCAACAATGTCATCAACCTGTATGTGAAGACCGATCCCAAGGCGCATTACCGCCAAGGCATGTCGCTGTTCCTGGTCGACAACGACACCCCGGGGCTGGCGCTGCGCAAGCTCGACATGCTCGGCCGCCGCGCCACCGGCACCTACGAACTCACCTTCGATCAGGTGCGCGTGCCGCCCGACCGGCTCGTCGGCGGCGAGAACAAGGGCTGGGACTGCGTGATGTCCGGCCTGCAGGTCGAGCGCGCCACCTCGGCCGCCGGCAATGTCGGCGCGGCGCAGGGCGTGGTCGACCTCGCCGTGCAATACGCCAAGGACCGCAAGCAATTCGGCCGGCCGATCGGCACCAACCAGGCGATCGCCCACATGCTGGCCGACATGGCGACCGAGGTCGAGGCCGCCCGCACTTTGATGTGGCGCGCCGCCTGGATGGTGTCGCAGGGCCAGAACGCGCTTCGCGAAATCTCCATGGCGAAGCTGTTCACCTCGGAGACCTATGTGAAGATCGCCAGCCAAGGCATGCAGGTGCTCGGCGGCTTCGGCTATTCGGCCGAGTTCGACATGGAGCGCCATTTCCGCGACTCCCGCGCCGCCACCATCGCGGCCGGCACCTCGCAGATCCAGCGCAACCTGATCGCCAACCTGATGGGGCTCAAGGTGCAGTGAGGAATTTTCCGCCCCCGCGCGGGCGGGGGAGGCGGACCGCGCCCCTGCCGTAGCAGGGGACGCCTCGGTGGAGGGGGCGCGGGTGGTGAGGAGACGAAAATCGGTTCGGCCAGCCACTCTGTTTTTCCGCGCTCAATCTCTTTGGCAACGGCAACGAAGCTGAAACTCAGACGCCCCCTCCGCCGCGCGGAGCCTGTCATCGGGCCGGCCACTTCGGGCCGGACCCGTTGGCGCGGTCCCCCTCTCCCGCTATCGCGGGGGAGGATGGCGCGAGTCATCTCGTTCTCGCGGCGTCTGCGCGCCCGAGTTATGAAGACGGCGAGTGGCGAATGGTGCGAAGCCTTATTCGCCATTCGCATTTCTTCCGCCGAGCATGATCTTCGTCAGATGGCGCCGGCGGTGGGTCCGGCGGCAATCGCGATCACGCCCGCAAGAACGAATCTCAAATCAAAAAACAAAAAAGGAAGCGGAACGCCGAAAGACGCTGAGTAGCAACCTCCGCACCTTGCGGCGCGGCGCCGCCCCAACGGGGGCAGCACGCCTTCCGGCGTTCCACCACGGTTCTTGCCGGAGGGAGTCGTCGTCCCAACGGCTCAGCTTCAGGCCAGGCTTTCCCGGGACTTGGCGCCGCTAAGCGGCGGGTTACCCCCGCCGGCGCCGGGCCCGGTTACAGCGATGCACCTCGCGCGCCGGTCATAGTGCCGGCAGGCATGATGCCCGAAGCCGCCCGAGGGCAGGGGTGACGAGCCGCCGCCCGCAGGCACCGCACTCGCTCCAATCAGCCGGGGTCACCGGCTGACGTCCTTAAGTGAGCGAGGTTGCGGGGAGTAGGTAACAGAAAACGGGACTAAGTCAAGAGTGTCGTCCCTTGTTCGGGGACGACAGCGCGGCTTGCAGGGTGGTCCGCTATCCGCCGAAAAAGACGAATATGACCTCAAGCGCCACGGGGCCATCTGAAAAACGGCGTGGGCAATTGACCTGCGTCAAACCTGCGTCGCGCCAATTCTATAACGTGCACAGTTGCGATCGTCGCACGGTCGCGGATACACGCCGCGCCGGAGCCCCTTGCTCCCTCGCCCACGACCTCCGGCGCGGCCTCCTGAAATGACGCTGCAGTGCCGGGTGGACGACGCAGAGAACGATGTGCCTGAGGGCAAATTTGCAGCTCTTTGGCTTTGCGCCTCTATCGCTGCTTGCAACCGGATGCTGCCGCGGCAATACGATTGACCCGGTCGACCAAACGAAATGATCGACGATTGAACGAGCAACCGGGTCAGCGCAACTTTATCTGCAACAACCCGAGCCTGATCGAAGAGCCTGGTCGAATGGTTGTGGAGCGCCGCAGCGGGGTGGTGTTTGTGGTGGACGACGACGCCAGTTTTCGCAAAAGCATTGCGGTGCTGCTCGGAAAGTATGGCTTCAGTACGGAACTGTACGCCTCGGCCGAAGCCTTCCTTTCGAAATCCCAACTCACACGGTCCAGCGAAGGCTGTATTGTCCTGGATGTCCAACTTGGCGCGATGTCCGGCTTCCAGTTGGGCAAGTGGCTTGCCAGTGGCGGATACACGCTCCCGGTCATATTCATTACCGGTAATGACAGCGAGGTCGCGCGCAGCGAGGCACTGCAGCAAGGCTGCGTCGCGTATCTCACCAAGCCGTTTTCGGCTCAAGCTATCGTCGACGCCGTTGACCGGGCGTTAGCCTAGCGCGGAACATTACAATTGGCAATTGCAGGCAAGCCCGAATATAATCATCGATGATGTGACCGCATGGGCAGGCGGCCGCAGGCCGACAGGCAAAGCCGCTGCAACGTTTCTGGTGTGCGGGCGGCTCATTCGAGGGACGCGCTGTGTCACCTCTTATTCACATCGTCGACGACGATTCGTCCTTCCGGACGTCGCTGGCTCGCCTCTTGAATACCTCCGGCTACGACGTCGCGGTTTATGACTCGGCAGAAAAGTTCCTGCAATTGCGGCCGACCGGGGGACTCGGCTGCGTCCTGCTCGATTTCAAAATGCCGGGTTTGAGCGGCGCAGAATTGCAGGTTCGTCTCGCCAAATTGGGTTCAGCGCTGCCGATCATTTTCCTGAGCGGTCATGGCGACATTCCTACGACCGTGAAGACCATCAAAGCCGGCGCGGAGGATTTTCTTTCCAAGCCGATTTCAAAGGACGAACTGTTTGGCGCGATCGAGCGCGCCCTCGACCGATGCCAAGCGGCGTTGGCGCAACGCGAACAGATCGAGGTTTTGCAAGCGCGCGTCAGCAGGCTTACGCCACGGGAGCGCAAAGTCTTCGCCATGGTGGTGCGCGGCCAGATCAACAAGCAGATCGCCTTCGCGCTCGGAACCAGTGAGCGGACTATCAAAGCGCACCGGCAAAAAGTGATGCATAAGGTCAATGCCAAGTCGCTGTTGGAGCTTGTCGCCATCGCCGAGCAGCTGGACGTCTTGCCTGGCGACGACCGGTCCGCGCCATAGTCTCACAACGCTCGAGATGCTATTCAACCGCCCCAGCTCAGGCTGACGCCGATGTCGCCGGGCATTCCGTTTGGAAAATCGACGACTTGCATTCTCAATCTGTAGCCGCGCGGTTTCAGGAATTGACGCCAGAAATCGAACAACTCCTTGGGCACGCCCGTCAGCGTCGTTTCCCAGCCCGGCTCTTGCTGATTTATCGCACGCCCGCGATCCGTGCAAAGCTGGTTGGGGAAGCGTCCTACTTCAACCTCGAGTTCGACCGCTGTCCGCCGCCCGCTTGATGATTGCGATGGCTCGCGATAGCCGCTCCTGGTCGGAAACGCCCGACGGCTTGGCCAGCTTGTCGATGAGCGCTTTCTTTTCCGTCTCGGCTGCCGATTGCGCCCGAAAATTTTGCGTCGCCTTTGCCGCCTCCTTCAACGCGATTTGTTTCATTAAATCTTGCGCCGTCGGCAGCTCAGAAAAAATATCGGCGTCCCGCTGCTTTGTTTGAGCCATGCCATCTTCTCCTCTGACCGGCGACATTCCAGCCGTTGAAACCCAATCACGTTTGATCCAGTGCAACTCAAAGTTCCCGCACGACCGGCGGTTGTCGAAAGCCCTCAAGGAATGCCTAATGGCCCTCGAGGAATATGAAATTCTGCCAACTCCGCATGCGCAACAAGATTTTCCGCAAAGTCGACAGATGATGCCAATGTGCGGTGTAGATCGCGACTTGGGCCGCGGCACCTACGGGCAGCTGATAGCCGGACATGTCATCGTCAAGATCGATGACCGCCAAGGCTCGCCCGCCTTCGGTCCGCGTATCGAAATCTATCAACGTCCCCGTTGCCTGGAGTTGGCCGGCCGCGATTGCGTCGATCAGCAGACGCACCTTGCCCTGGAACACGCGGCCAGGCACCGCGTCGAAGGCGACCTCCGCCGCGTCCCCGGTCTTGACCCGCTGCAAGGCGTTCTGCTGGAACGCCGCCCCTAATTCGCTGTCGTTGGCGTCGGTATTGACGAAGACCATGACCGGCCGTAACGGCAGCGGCACAACGTACAAACCCGGCCGCAGCGCGACCTGGGTTACGAAACCCGCAGCCGGCGCTCTTGTCACCGTCTGTTCAAGGTCGTATTCGGCGTCCGCAAGTTCGGCGGTCAGACGGGCAACGGTCGTGTTCACACCATTGATATTCGACGAGTAGGCCAAGCGGGCTCGATCCTCCTCGGCTCTCGCCCCGGCCAAGGACTGTCGTGCCGTTTCGAGATTACGTGCGAAAGTATCGAGGGTCGCCTGCGCAATCACGTTTTTCTGGAATAGCTCGGTTTGACGGTCGTAATTCTGCTGAGCCAGTTGAAACTGGGCGCTGGCTTTCTCGGCCGACGCGGTCGCTTGGTCGAGCGAAGCCTTCATTTGCTTGACGTTTTGCTCCGCCTCCGCGAGAGCGGCTTTCTTTTGGTCGACGACATATTGGTACGGCCTGGGATCAATACGGAACAGTTCGTCGCCCTGCCGAAGCGGCTTATTGGACTGCACCGGCACCTCGGCCACCCTTCCCCTGACCGCGGGCATAATGGGGGTCACTGCAAAATAGATCCGTGCATTCGTCGTAAACGGGTGATTGTAATTCATGGTCAGCAGCAACAGCGCGATCCCGACGATCCCGCCCAGCGCCGCCGTCGACAGTGACCATTGATTTACGGGAATCCTGAAAAGCTTGAAGATGGTGTAGCAAACCGCCGTGTATATCAGCGTCAGCAGGAGCTCCATCTCAATCCCCCGCTCCCACAGCCTCTTGGTCGATCGCAGCGGCGCCGCCTTTTTCCAACATGGCGACGCGGCGACGTAAGTCCGCCAGCTCGGTCCGCTCGAAAGCGGTCTTGTCGGCTGGCGACGAGAACCCCCATCCGCGCTCCGGTCGGTATGCCATCGCCCAAATCCAAAGAAACGGCCACAACACATGAAGGGTGAAGAGGCTGACCCACCCCGCGGCGTGAATTGCGTCCTGGTGCGGGTGATTGCGCTTCGCGGCGATCAGGTAGGGGATGTCGTGAATGGTGATGATGCCATAGAACAGCACCACCACCACGAATATCAGGAGGCCGAGCGCAAAGTAGTTCAAGAACGGATCGCCGAGCATGAGCACACCCTTTTCCCGGCTCCGGATATCACGATTTAACCGAAGCGGATTTGACCTAGGTCAAGCCGAGCGGGCTTTTGCAATTGTACAGTTGGCGACGGATGGAGTTGCTCCATGCTCGACCGAATTGCCGATTGGATTTTGGCGATACCCGATAGCGTGCCGATTTTGTTGGGGGCGGAACCGCATAACGCGATGCTGGTCCGCGCGCTCGCGGCACTCGTGCTCATCGTATTTGTCATATACTTGATCGCGATGCGGCCGCTTCGCTCTGTCTTCGCCTATTTGGCAAATCTCATGCACAATCGACGCGAACGAAATTGAGCGTGTCGTCGACGGAACGACATCGACAGAATGCTTCGTTCAACGGCGCCCTGCCACGGGACTTGCTGGGATTTACCCGGCTGTCAAAGGCAGCGTAAACCGGAATACCGCCCCGCCGCCGGCGCGGTTTTCCGCCCAGACCCGACCTCCGTAGGCTTCAATGATCGTCCGTGCAATCGACAATCCCAGACCCGTTCCACTGGCTTTGGTTGTGTAGAACGCTTCGAAGATATTATTAAGCTCGGTCTTGGAAATTCCCGCCCCGAGGTCGGCGACCACGACTTCCACGTCGGACGGGCCGCTCGGGATTGCCTGGACAAGCAATCTGCGTCGGTTGGGCTCGCAATTTGACACGGCATCCATCGCGTTGGCGATGAGATTCAGAATAACCTGCTGCAGGTGCACCGGATCGGCTCGCACCACAAACGCGCATTTCGCATCGGCGGTATCGATGGCGATGCCGCGCTTGGTCGCTTCCGGCGTGGCAATGTTCACCGTACTCTGGATGACCTCGTTGACGTCGAACGTCTGCAGGTCCAGTTCCGTTCTTCTCTTCAGCAGACCGCGCAAATGCTTGATGACATCGCTGGCGCGCTGATCGTCGCGGCGAATATCCGCCACCAGTTCCTTGAGCAGCGCAACGTTGGGTTTGTCGTCGGCGAGGACGAGTGCCGCCGTTTCGGCAGCGTTGAGAATGGCGCCGAGCGGCTGATTAAGCTCATGCGCCACCGATGCGGACAGTGCACTTGCCGTCGCGGTACGGTTCAGATGGATCACTTGCAGAACGCGCCGACGCGATTCCTCTTCCGCAGCCTGACGACGACGATGTTCGACGGTTAGCTTAACCAGCATCCCTGCCTGGATGAGCAACACCCCGAACGTGCCGACAATTTCCCATCGATACGCTTCCCATATGGAAAGGTTGCGAAAGCGAACTTCGGCACCAGCCGGAAGCCTGCTTTCGTCAATGCCCCATCGCTCGAGCTGCCGCCAATCAAAGACGGGCCTCAGACTATCGCTTGCCGCTACTGGAATTGTCGAGGCGTCCTCGCCCCGCAGAACCCGCAGAGCGAGACGCGCCGCCTCCCGTCCGACGTCGCGAGGCGACAACAAATAGCCACCGATCGTGCCGCCGCCGAAATAAGTTTCAATACTGACTATGGTCGGGCAATTCGCCGCTTGCGCGATCAGCGGGGCCACCTCCGCCGAGGCATAGGTTCCTGACTGATCGGAATTTATGCCGATGTATAACACGACGGTGCGATCCGGCAGGCTCGATACACGTTGCCTTGCTTCGCTCAGCGATAGTCCCGTTAGATCGATAAACTCGAACGTTTGCGAATAGTCGGCCAGTTCCTGGGCGAATTTTAGATAGTAGAGTTGGGTTTCCAGCCGGTCCCCCACGATGGCGAAGCGCTTAACCTTTGGCAGCAATTGGCGGGCGGCGCGGATCATGTCGGCGAGACGTAGCTGAATGGTAATTCCTGTCACGCCGGGGGTGTCGCCGATATCGGCGGTTTTACCATCGACTGCCGCGAACAGGACCGGCACGCCGGTCCACAGCGCTGCCCTCAAGCGCAGCGCATATTCCAGCGCCGATGACCCAACCGAAATAATGGCATTGATCGGTTTGCCGCGATATTTGGCACGAAGATAGCTCTCCAAATCCTGCAGATATTGAGGACCATTGAACCGATACAGATCGAGGTCTTCGACATAAACAGATACCGGCTGGTCGGATTGTCCGTTGATGGCGGTGCGGATCTCCGAAATGATGGTATTTGGCCACGGTCGAAACGAATCTGATTGATTGACAATAAGAACCCCTCGCGAAAACGCCTGATCCGCCAGGGCGCCTTGATTGGCGAGGCTGGCCACCGACCAAAAAGCGAACGCCAGGGACGAGCGTAGTAAACCCATTGGTTCTATCGCCGAAACAAATACCGTGTCATCGCTCCTGAGATTGCACAGCCGCCTGTACCGTCCCCCGGCGCATCTCGAGATGGCTGAACCGAAAAACGGTGTCGGCAAGACGCCGCGATTGTCTTGGTCGTACTGTAGAGGGGTGCCGAGGCGTGTCTTTGTGAGCGTTACAACTGTACCGGCGATCGTACAAGCGAATATTACGTTTAGGCTGCGTATTTGGTTGATGCGGGCGCGGTTCGATCGCGCTTTGTGTTTGTTTTGATGACAATCGAATGAAAATTATCGAAACAAAGTCCTATCGCACTGCGGTAAGTCCATGATTTTCATATAATCGCCACAGCAGTGCGGCGGTGCGCCGCCGCCGACCTCCAAGCGGCGTTGGCCGCAGGTACAGTGTCCGTTGGTACAATGGACCGATTGTACGATGTCATATTGACTTTGATGGCAGCACTCTTCCACCACCGGTGAGTTAGGGGTTAGCCATGGCATCACTCAATGAAGCAGGGAGCGTCGGACTCGCAAATTTTGTGTTACCTCTGGCCGAGCGCGCCAGTCTGAATGCTGTTGTGAGTACGCGCACCCAGTTTGACCTCATTGGCACGGAGGTCGCGTTTGCGAAGGGCAACCTGTTCTACATGGAAGGCGATTCTTCGGTCTATCTTTACAAGGTCGCCAGCGGCGTTGCTCGAAGCTACACCATGATGGACGACGGCAGACGGCAAATCGTCGCCTTCTATGTCCCCGGCGACATCTTTGGCTTTGAGCTGGCCGACACGCACACGCTCTCCGCGGAGGCCATTATCGATGCGCGGGTCCGCATGATCAAGCGCGCCTCGATCATCGATCGCGCAGCCCGCGATGGTGAACTTGCCCGGCAATTGTGGCTGAGCGTCAGCCGTGAAATACAGCACAATCAGCAGCACATTCTGCAGTTCGGCAAGCCGGCCCGGGCACGCGTCGCAGCGTTCTTGCTGGAAATGACGCGACGGATTCCATTCACCGACGCGGTGGCGCTGTCGATATCGCGCCAGGATATTGCGGACTATCTGGATCTCCGAATTGAAACGGTGTCGCGGGTGATGACGGGCTTCGCCAAGTCGGGCGCGATCAACCTGTCCAGCAATCGGAAGATTACAATTCGCAATCCGGCTATCCTGAAGCAGGCACTGAACTAAGCGGGCGCACGGCGGCATCGCTCGATGCCTGAGCCCATCTTGCCGTGGCATCCGGAGAAGGGATGTATCACGGCGTCGAAAGCGCCGGCTGATACGACGAACGCAAAAATGGATGAGCCGACAGAGCGTGGAAACGGTGAAAGCCGGCTCAGGCATCTCCCTGCTTTGCGCTGGCTGTCGGATTATCGGGCCAAATGGCTGGCCGCAGATATGGTCGCCGGCGTCACGCTGGCGGCGTATGCAATCCCGGTTTCTCTGGCTTACGCAAGCTTGGCCGGTTTGCCGCCGCAGGCCGGGGTTTACGGCTACCTGCTGGGCGGGTTGGGCTATGCGCTTTTGGGTTCATCGCGGCAACTCGCGGTCGGGCCGACCTCGGCAATCTCGTTGATGATCGCCGCAACGGTCGAGACGATGGCCGAAGGCGACGCCGAACGCTACATCGAGATTGCCACCCTCACGGCGTTTGCCGTGGCATGTCTCTGCCTTGTCGCATGGGTGCTCCGTCTGAGCATAATCGTGCGTCTGATCAGCGACAGCATCCTGGTCGGATTCAAAGCCGGCGCCGGACTGACGATCATCATGACACAGCTGCCGGCATTGTTCGGCCTCCCCGGCGGCGGACATAATTTCCTGGAGCGCGCGGCGCTGATGGTCGGCCAGCTTGATGAAACCCGCTACCTCGTTGTCGCGCTAGGCTTGGTCGCAACGCTTGGATTGCTGCTGGGCGAACGCTTTTTTCCCGGCAGACCCGTTGCACTCGGCGTTGTTGCGTTGGGCATTGTGGTGGCGACGGTGTTCGGACTTTCGGCCTACGGCGTTCCCACCACCGGGCACGTTCCGCGGGGCCTGCCTGTCCTGACATGGTCGGCGCTGCGCTTGCGCGACGTCGACGGCATTTTCCCGCTTGCCGCCGGCTGTCTGCTGCTCGCCTACATCGAGAGCATCTCCGCGGCGCGCGCTTTCGCGACCAAGCACGGCTACGCTCTCGACCCACGCCAGGAATTTCTCGGGATTGGCGCAGCCAACTTGGCGGTCTCGTTTGGCCACGGTTATCCGGTCGCCGGCGGACTGTCGCAATCCGCGGTAAACGACAAAGCCGGCGCCCGCACGCCACTTGCCCTGGTATTCGCTTCGCTTGCCCTTGGCCTGTGCCTGCTGTTTTTCACGGGGCTCCTATCCAATCTGCCGAAGGCGATCCTGGCCGCAATCGTGATAACCGCAGTGCTCGGACTCATTGATATTCGAGCACTGTTGCGCATGCGGCGCATCAGCAAGGTCGATTTCCTGGCCGCCGTGATCGCTTTCGCCGCCGTACTGCTCCTTGGCATCCTCCAGGGCATCTTGCTGGCGGCTCTGGCATCCGTCCTGCTGTTGTTGATTCGCGGGTCGCAGCCCCATGTCGCGTTTCTCGGCCGCGTGCCGGGAACCAACAGCTATTCGGACATGGCTCGCCACCCCGAAAATCAGCAACTATCAAATCTCATCGCCTGCCGTCCTGAAGCGTCGCTGCTCTACATAAACGCTGACTACGTACTCGAATCGATATTGAACCGGCTTCGCGACGCTGGGTCGTCGAATGTCCGCCAGGTTATTTGCGACTTGTCCGCATCGCCATATATCGATCTTGCGGGGTCACGGATGCTACATCAGTTGCATGCGGAGCTGGGACAGCGCGGCATCGCTCTGCGCATTGTGGGGGCTCATGGCCTATTGCGCGATCTATTACGTGCCGACGGCGTGGGCGAGAAAGTGGGCGGTCTGAATAGGCGGATGACGTTGGACGATTTGCTCAAAGACGAATGTGGTTAGGCCAGGCCGTCGGCAGATGATCGCGGCAGCAGCGGCTTGTCCGACAGCCGACGATACCGGCTCGATAGAGGCGGCGCTTTGTGGCCCGGGTAGCTGGGCCCGTCCAGCCGGCAAGTCATCGCCCTTTAAATTTTGCTCCCGGCGACTTGATCCTGGTCAAACTCCGACCCGCCGAATTCATGCAATGAGTGTTGTTCGTGCGTTTGGCCTTAAGGTCGAAAGCGTGCGCGGGCGTGACATACTGCGTTCAATGGACTGGAGAACGGAATGATCTGGCAGGCGATCGGGTCGATGGCGCTGGCCGTGTCCATCCTTGCACCCTTCGGTGCGGCGGCACAAAACTCCCCGCCGCCCGTCGCTGCGACAAAGACCGAGCTCCTGAAGCCAGCCGAGCTCGATCAATTGCTTGCGCCCGTCGCGCTCTATCCAGACCCTCTGTTGGCCGAAGTGCTGATGGCCGCCACCTATCCGCTCGAGATTGTGCAGGCGCACCGCTGGTCTGAGACCAACAAGAACCTCAAAGGCGATCAATTAAAGGCTGCCGTCGACAAACAGCCGTGGGATGACAGCGTCAAGTCGTTAATCCCAACGCCGGACGTCCTCGACATGATGAGTATCAAGCTCGACTGGACGCAGAAGCTCGGCGATGCGGTTCTTGCCCAGCAGGCCGATGTCATGGATGCGATCCAGCGGCTGCGCGCCAAAGCTCAGGCCAACAATAAGCTCGCATCAACAAAGCAGCAGACGGTTGAGGTCAAGCAAGTGCAATCCAAGCAGGTTATCACGATCGAGCCGACCGATCCCAACACGGTGTACGTCCCGTATTACGACCCCGCAGTCGTGTACGGCGCGTGGCCCTATGCGGACTACCCGCCATACTATTTTCCGCCGCCCGCTTATATCGGCGCCGGCATTATCGCGACCGGGCTGGCGTTCGGTGCAGGTTATGCGCTCGGCCGCTGGACGGCGGGCGGCCATTATTGGGGCGGCAACTTCAACTGGAACAACAACAACATCAACATTGATCGACCGATCAACGGCAGCGGAACAAATTGGAAGCCCCGCGTCGAACATCGTCAGGGCACCGTCAACCCCGGCGGTCGCCAACAGGGGCTGAACTTCCGCGGCAACACCGGTCAGCAGGTGCTCAAGCCCGGCACCGGGCGCGGCGATCTTGGTGATCGCAATCGCAGCGGTAGCCGTCCGAACGCCGCCACCGGCAACAAGCGTCCGAACGCCGCCACCGGCAACAAGCGTGCGAACGCCGGAACGCGTCAGCCCGGCGCGGGTCAGCACCATAAAGCAGCGGCGCGACCAGGTCGGACCGCCAATACCGTTCAAGCACGGCCGAGGCCTGGCGGCGTTCCTCAGCGCGGCGCAGTTCACCGTGGTGGCAGCATTCCTCAGCGTGGCGCAGTTCACCGCGGCGGCGGCGTTCGTCAGGGCGGCGCCGCCCACCGCGGCGGCAGTCCCGGCGGCGGACGTCGCTCCGATATCAGACTGAAGCGCGACATTACCCTCCTCGGGCGTCTCGACGACGGTCTCGGCTTTTATCGTTTCAGCTACGGCGGCAGCGACAGGCTTTATGTCGGCGTCATGGCGCAGGAAGTGCAGCAGGTCATGCCGCGCGCCGTGGTGCAGGGCCGCGACGGCTATCTGAGGGTGTACTACGGCCAACTCGGCCTCACATTTGAGACCTATGACAACTGGCTGCGCTCAGGAGCACGGATCCCGCACGGGCGTGCGCTTCCTGCGCCGTGACGGTCAGTCCCCCGCGAGCGCTCTCAAGTCGAACCGCATGAGTTGGATGTCCTGATGATGGCTGAAAACAAAGCTGCTGACGCCAAAATGGGGCGGAAGGTCTACGAGCAGGCGCTCCACAAGCTCCAGGTCGAGCTGTGCCATTTGCAGCACTGGGTAAAAGCAACCGGCGCGCGGATCGTCATTGTCTTTGAAGGCCGCGACGCCGCCGGCAAGGGAGGGACCATAAAGGCGATCACCGAGCGCGTCAGTCCACGCGTGTTTCGCGTCATCGCCCTACCTGCGCCGTCCGATCGCGAAAAGTCTCAGATGTTCATGCAACGCTATGTCGAGCGTTTTCCCGCGTCCGGTGAAATCGTCATCTTCGATCGCAGCTGGTACAACCGCGCCGGGGTTGATTACGTGATGGGCTTCGCGACCAAAGAGCAACATCGACGCTTCCTGGCGCTTTGTCCGCAAATCGAAAAGTACATTGTCGAGGGCGGCATTATGCTGGTCAAGATCTGGCTCGAAGTCGGCCAGCAGGAACAGGAAAGGCGCTTTTTGAAGCGCATCCGCGATCCGCTGCGTCAATGGAAATTGAGTCCGATGGATCTGGAATCATACCGACGCTGGTACGATTATTCCGCCGCCCGCGATCTTATGTTCGACGCGACTGACAGTGAACACGCGCCCTGGTATGTCGTGCGAACCGACGATAAGCAGCGTGGGCGCTTGAATTGTATTTCTCATATCCTGTCGGCAATTCCATACAAGACGATTCCTGCCGCAAAGGTCAAGCTGCCAAAGCGAATTGGCAAAACCCGCTATGACGATCTCGCTTCAATCAAGAACCGGCACTTTGTTGAAAACAAATACTAGCGTCTTTTGGCGTGAAATGAGAGTGCCGTGAGCGGTGTTGGAGGCCGGATTGGCGTTCCTCCTTTGATTGAGGAAAAGGCCGGGTCGCCGGGGTCTCCAGTCTCGAGCGACACCCTTCTCACTTCAGCCATTCGTATCGCATGCCTGGGACTTCTCGGCTATTGGGCCTTGGTGCTGCTCCGGCCGTTTTTGGCAATCATTATTTGGAGCATTGTCTTCACGGTGGCGCTCTATCCGGCGTTCGATCGCCTGACGGCGATACTGGGCGGCCGGAAGATATTGGCCGCGACGGCTATCACGGTCCTGAGCCTGGCGATCATTATGGGGCCGGCAACTTGGCTGGGCCTAAACCTTGCGGCGACCACTCGCTCCCTTCTCGCGCGATTGGGCGACGGCAGCCTGCGCATTCCTCTGCCGCCCGAGAGCGTGAGTGCTTGGCCGCTGGTCGGCAGCAAAATCTATAAGGTGTGGTATCTGGCCTCGACCAACATCAGCGAGCTGATTACCGCCGCGGCTCCGCAGCTCAAGCCGCTCGGCGGACGCCTTATCGGCGCCGCCGGCAGCGTCGGCGGCAATCTCCTGAAATTCATCGCCGCGATCGTGATTGCGGGATTTCTTTTCATTCCAGGCCGACCCTTGGCCAAGGCTTTCAAGCGTTTCCTCGATCATATAGTGACAAGGCGTGGCGGGGAGTTCGTCGATATCGCCGGTGCCACCATTCGAAATATCTCGCGCGGGGTCATCGGCGTGGCGTTTCTCCAATCATTGTTGCTGGGAATTGGCCTGCTGTTCGCGGGAGTTCCGGCGGCCGGCTTGCTGAGCTTCATGGCCTTCTTGTTGGGAATTGTTCAAGTCGGCCCTTCACTCGTTGTCATCCCGGTGATCGCCTGGTGTTGGCTCACAATGGACGGGATAACCGCGCTTGTCCTCACGATCTATCTGGTACCGGTCAACCTGATGGATAATGTCTTACGCCCGCTCGTGATGGCGCACGGCCTGAATACGCCGATGCCCGTGATCGTTATTGGCGTCATCGGCGGTACGATCGCGCATGGACTCATCGGCATATTTGTTGGTCCCATAGTGCTTTCAATCACATGGCAGTTGCTGGTCGCCTGGACGCGCGATGAAATTGCGGCGGACAGCGTGCCGGCGTGAATCCTGCGCCGGCGGCATCGATGGCGAGTTGTACCGAACCACGGCTCGACGGCAGTGTCTTCGTTCGTTGCTCTCACGATTCCCAGGAGCGGGCGATTGTCATCCGACGCAGCTAAAGAGCCGCGGTCCGACGCTGGTTGCGGCTTGGTCGCAACGGAGGGATAGCGCTATCGCTGTCTTCGACACCGAAAAGCTGTGCCAGGTGGCCCAATCTCCTCTCGTCTTCGTCGGACAGTTCACCCTTCGCCTCGAAGACGGTCGTGATGAGGTCAATCGCCTGCCGGCGAATGGCAGGATCGGGCGGCAGCATGGACGGAATCGCCGCCAGCGCGGCATCCTTGTCCAGAACCAGCACGTTGAACTGTTCCCGCACGAGCGACTTGAATGCCGCAAGCGACATGTCGCCATGGGCCTGGCGAATACGCCGTACCGCCTCGAAGCCGCGCTCGTCGACCGAAGCCCGCGTTATTCCGGCATAGAGCAGCGCGCGGACGATGGCCTCGCGTAGGCCCCCAACTGCGATCCGCGACTTGATCTCAAGGATACGCCTTTGCAACAGATCACGGTGTAACGCGCTCTCGCCGGCGCGCCGCCACGAACGACTGCTCCCGGGATCGATGCCGACGGCGGCCTGAAGCGCCGGAGAGCCATAAATCGTCAGAAAGGCGCCCTCGGCAACGGCATCAGTCGTCTGTCTCCAGCCGTCAAGCGCCGTGACAATCATGCGCGAGGCGTGTTCCTGAGCGGCGACGAACGGGTTTTCCGCCGTCGCCGGCTTTCGATTGCTGCAAACGCCCTCGGCCATTTCAGCAGCCGGCGCCATCAACGGATTGAGCTCGGACCAAAGGGCATATTGCAAGCGCAGCGGATGCAGTTGCCTCGCCCACTCGGCCACGACTGGCGGCACGGCCGCACGGACCCAGGGCTGCATGAAAGCACGATAGAAGGCGAGATTTATCTCGGAAACGCGGGCGGCGGTCGCAAACCTCCGTTCGTCATCGGCCTCGTTGCCGCCGAGCGCGCGAATATCGTCGAGCGTTCTTGCTTCACAGCGCATCACCCAATTGCCGGTTACGAGGTCGACATTCGCGGTTTCGCCCGCAGTTGCATCGAACACGGCCTCGTAGAGCCCGGGCGGCAACGTATCGATCAGATCGATATTGCTTGAAAGCTCGTTATGCTGCTTTTTTGCGACGGTCCCGGAGACGAAGATACCGAGATGGCCGACACTTTCATGAATGGTATAGACGATGGTCTGGCCGTAACAGCGAATGTCATCGACGTTCTCGTACAGATCAAGTATCCAGCCGAGGGCCTGCTGGGGCGGCGTGATGTTGTCGCCTTTGGAACAGAACACGACGATCGGCGAACGGATGTTGCGCAGATCGATGGCGACGCCGTCCGAGGTATGAATCCGGCCGGCGGCAAGATTGTTGCCGATGAACAGCTCATCGACGATGAATTGGATTTCCTCGGCGTTCAGATAGACATGTCCGCCCCACCAGCGCTCGAAGCCGAGATATCGGGCCGCCTCGGTGTCGATCTTGGAGTAGAGGTTGTACTGCTTGGTCCAAAGGGTATTCGCTGGGTTTTGATTCTCGAAGTTCTGGACCAACCAGGCGCCGTCGAACTTGCCATGGCCAAGATCGCCGGCGAAGGCCGTCAGCCAACTGCCGCCGAGCAAGCCGCCGCTGTAGCGCATCGGATTTTGGCCGCGCACCCCTGCCCAATATGAAAGCGGTGAGCCGGCAACAATGATCGGGCCGAATAATTCCGGACGAATCGCCGCGAGCATCATGATGGCCCAACCGGCCTGGCAATTGCCGATGACGGCTGGTTTGCCCTCGGCGTCGGGATGCAGGGCGATGACCCGTTCGAGAAATATCGCCTCGGCGCGGGCAATATCCTCGATCGTCTGGTTCGGTACGGGCTCAGGGAGGAACCCCACGAAATAACACGGATGTCCGGCCTTAAAGGCGACGCCGATTTCGCTGTCCGCCTTGAAGCCACCGATGCCTGGCCCGTGTCCGGCACGCGGGTCGACGACAACGAAGGGTCGACGAGACGGATCAAGTTCGGTCGCCGGCGGCGGGATGACCCTGACGAGACCATAATTGACCGGTCGCTCGAGCGTCCGCCCATCGAGCACGAGTTCAACGTCGAATTCCAAAACGTGCGGCACGGTCTCGGCTAGATGCTCGCGATACTGGTTGCCACGCTGGCGCATGACATCCCAGAACAACACACTGCGCTGCGTGGCATCAATCAGGTAGTCGATCGCGCTCGCAAACGCACCGAAAAATGACGTTGCCGGGCCGCGCAGTGTTTGAGCCCTGGGTTCCGACGGCATCGTCGTTTACTCCTTCGACCACCGCAAGGCGGCGTTGCATGTGTGCTTGGTTTTTCGATTTAAGCCATTGGCCTCACGCCAATTCGCGGCAGCAAAAGCCCGCCTGCGCCGCATTGAGAGTAGCAACTTGCGCTGCTATTCGCGGTTGAGCCTTAGACAAAAATCGGCGCGGTCCGTTTGACCTATATCAACAGCAGCCGACGAGGTGCGTGATAGCTGCCTTTCACCCTTTTGATCACTCCGTTGCCAAAGATGGACGGCAGGCGTGTGCAGGCTCATGCATCGGCGGAACGCCATCCGGACGCTCAGTCGGTCAACTGCCAGAGCAGGATGAATTCATCGATGGTTCCCGCCGTCAAAGCCAAACTTTTGGAAGGGAAAAGGGGGCTCATCGTTGGCATTGCCAATGAAAATTCGATCGCCTGGGGCTGCGCCAAGGCATTCCGCGCATTCGGCGCCCAGCTTGCCGTGACTTATCTCAACGACAAAGCCAAGAAATACGTCGAGCCGCTCGCCCGCACGCTGCAGGCCGCGATCGTCATGCCGCTCGACGTGAACGCGCCGGGACAGATGGAAGCTGTGTTCGATCGTATCGGCAGGGAATGGGGTCAGCTCGATTTTGTCGTTCATTCCATAGCCTTTTCACCAAAGGACGCATTGCAGGGCCGGGTTGTCGACGTTTCGCGTGACGGCTTTCTAACCACCATGGATGTGTCATGCTGGACATTCATCCGCATGGCTCATTTGGCCGAGCCGTTGATGCGCAACGGCGGCACACTCTTCACGATGACCTATTACGGCAGTCAAATGGTCGTCAAAAACTACAACATCATGGGCGTTGCCAAGGCCGCGCTCGAGAGCGCGGTCCGCTATATTGCTGCCGAGCTCGGCCCAAAGGGCATCCGCGTGCACGCCATTTCTCCCGGGCCGCTCGCGACCAGAGCGGCCTCGGGAATACCCGAGTTCGACGCGTTGCTCGATAAGGCAAAAGCCAAAGCGCCAACTCACAGCCTTGTCAGTATCGACGACGTGGGCGCCGCCACCGCCTTTCTGGCGCACGATGCCGCCCGGCTCATAACCGGCGAAACTCTTTACATCGACGGCGGCTATCACATTATCGATTGAAGTCGCACGTCCAGCGACAGGTCAAAATCACGTCCGCGGGACCTGACATTGCAGATTTCGGGTGGCAGCAAAAACCCGTCTTTCGCCGTCGCTTCGGCGATTACGCCAGCGCTACTCAATTCCTCGGCGGACGGCCTCCTTAAGTTTGATCCAGGTCAATCCGTGCAGCCTCTTTTCAGCTATCTGTGCGTTGGTTCGGCGCTGAAACGTAGCCTGGAGGCTCACCGTTGGAAGCGGCCACGTATTTGGCGGTCGAGATGCTGCGTGATGGCCGCTCGATGGCAATCCGCGCCCTCCGGCCGGACGACCAAGCCGAACTCCTTGCAGCAGTGGACCGCAGCAGCGCCCAGTCGCGCTATCGGCGCTTCTTCGGCGCAAAGCGCCACTTCAGCGACGGCGAAATCGCATTCTTCGTCAACGTCGACTTCGTCAATCATGTGGCGCTGGTCGCGGTCGTTGAAGAAGGCGGGCGGCCCACGATCGTCGGCGGCGGACGCTATGTCGTCGTCCAACCGGGACGAGCCGAACTCGCGTTCGCCGTTGTCGACCAATACCAGGGACAATCGATCGGCGCCGCGCTGATGCGCCATCTGATTGCGATTGCGCGAGATGACGGGCTCACGGAATTGATAGCCGACATTCTGCCGGACAATATTCCGATGTTGAAAGTTTTCGAGAAATGCGGCCTGCATATGAGTACGCGACACGAAGCCCGGATGGTGCGCGTGTCTTTACAATTGACGTAGAGCACATTGTCGAACTGCACCTGATCGTGGCAGTTGATTTGCGTCTCTCGCCCGCCGCCTCGAGAGGTGCTTTGAACCAAGGCAGCGGACGGGTTGCTTGATCCAGATCAAACCACCGCAGGACGACGCGGTTATCATTTCGCCAAGCTACGTCAGCTACCCTGAGGCGCCGCCATGTCCGTGGTACGAGACAGCGAGATCGGCAACATTCGGGCAGTGGGCCCCTTAGGTCAGCCACCGGGCTCGAAGTACGATCGTCTGATCGCGCGAGCGAAGGGTGTTGCAGCAGCGCGAACCGTCGTGGCGCACCCCTGCGACGAGACCTCGCTTCGCGGCGTCACCGAGGCGGCCGACGCCGGAATTATCGTCCCGATACTCGTCGGACCGGCCGCCAGGATCGGCGCGACCGCCCGGGCGCACGGACTGGACATCGGCAAATTCGAGCTGGTCGACGTCCCCCATAGCGAAGCCGCCGCCGCGAAAGCCGTCGAGCTGCTGCGCGAGTCCAAAGGCGAGCTTCTGATGAAGGGTAGCCTGCATACCGACGAACTGATGCGCGAGGTGGCGGCGAGCAAGACCGGCCTGCGCACGGCGCGGCGGATCAGCCACGTTTTCATCATGGACGTGCCGACTTATCCGGAGACGCTGTTCATCACCGATGCCGCCATCAACATTTTTCCCGATCTCGATGCCAAGCGCGACATCATTCAGAATGCGATCGACCTGTTCAATCAGGTCGGCCTCGGCACGCCGCGCGTTGCCATCCTGTCCGCCGTCGAGACGGTGACCACCAAGATTCCGTCGACTATCGAAGCCGCCGCGCTGTGCAAGATGGCTGATCGCGGTCAAATCACTGGCGGCATTCTCGATGGGCCGCTTGCCTTCGACAACGCAATTGATCCGGAAGCGGCGAAGATCAAGGGCATCGTATCGGCCGTCGCCGGACGGGCGCAAATCCTTGTTGTTCCCGATCTCGAGGCCGGCAACATGCTCGCCAAGAATCTCACTTTCCTCGCCAAGGCGGATGCGGCGGGAATAGTTCTTGGTGCGCGGGTGCCGATCATTCTCACCTCTCGTGCGGATTCCGTGCGCAGCCGCTTGGCCTCCTGTGCCGTCGCCGTGCTCTACGCCGAGGCCCGCCGGAGCCGCATGGCCTTGCCCGCGGCGTGACTGCCATGGACACGATCCTCGTCGTCAATGCCGGCTCGTCGAGCGTCAAGTTCCAGGCGTTCGCGGCGGGCGGAGACGGCGCGCTGCGCCGCCTGGTCAAAGGGCAGATCGACGGCATCGGCACGCGCCCTCATCTTCACGCCGAAGGTGCCGATCGGCAACTCCTGACCGACCAATCCTACGGGCCGGCGCAAATCGGCGACGTTCCTGCGGCTCTGCTCTGCGCCGGCGTCTGGCTGCGCGAGACGCAGAAACTCGTACCCGCCGCAGTCGGTCACCGCGTCGTGCACGGCGGCCCGCAATATGATCGGCCGGTGCGGGTCGATGGTGAGGTGCTCGCCAATCTCGAACGTTACGTGTCGCTGGCGCCCTTACATCAGCCCAACAATCTGGCGGCGATCCGCGTTCTTCTCGCCCGCTTCCCGGACCTTCCGCAGGTCGCCTGCTTCGATACCGCGTTCCACCGCGGCCACGGCGCCGTGGCCGATCATTACGCGATCCCGGAACGGTTCTACGCCGAAGGGGTCCGCCGCTATGGCTTCCATGGACTGTCTTACGAATACGTCGCCGAACGCCTGGGCGAAGTGGCTCCGGCCATTGCCAAGGGCCGGGTAATCATTGCCCACCTCGGCAGCGGCGCATCCATGTGCGCGCTCGCCAAGGGCCGAAGCGTCGAGAGCACCATGGGATTCACCGCGCTCGATGGACTGCCGATGGGAACGCGGCCCGGACAGATTGATCCCGGCGTCGTGCTCTACCTGATCACCGAGAAAGGCATGGCGCCGGCAGCGGTGCAGGATCTGCTTTATCGGGACAGCGGCCTGAAAGGCCTTTCCGGCATCAGTAACGACATGCGGGAGCTGCAATCGAACACCGCGCCTGCGGCGCGGCTTGCGGTCGACTATTTCGTCTATCGCGTGGCCCTCAACGCCGGAATGCTGGTCGCTGCGCTCGGTGGACTGGATGCCTTCGTCTTTACCGCCGGAATCGGCGAACGGTCCGCGATCATCCGCGCGCGCATTGCCGAGCGACTGGCGTGGCTGGGTCTCATTTTCGATCCGCTGGCCAATGAAGCGGGCAAATCCGTCATATCGCATCCGGAGAGCCGGATTGGGCTTTATGTCGTGCCGACCGACGAGGAATTGATGATCGCACGCCAGACGTCCGCGCTGTTGAAACGCGGCGCCGCAACAGCCGGCGAATCCATTGCCGAAGCCGTTTGATTGAATTTGATCCTGATCAAACAGCGGGCCGGTGGCGCAGATATGTCCTATAGAAGCGCGCCGTGCACGTCAGAGGCATGCTGCCAAGCAAGGGAGAACCGCCATGGAAGGGTCCGTCGGACTTGCCAAGAATTGCAAAGACGAGAATTGCTGGCGCGGATTTCAACCTGGAAGCTGGTGCAGCAGCATCGATGTCCGCGATTTCATCATCTGCAACGTCACGCCGTATGATGGCGATGAGAAATTTCTTGTCGGATCGTCGCAACGGACGAAAGCGGTGTGGAGCAAGCTCCAGCCCTATTTCAAGGAAGAGCGGAGGACAGGCGTTCTGGCCGTCGACGCCAGAACACCGTCGACCGTGCTCGCTCACAAGGCCGGCTACATCGATCGCGATAATGAAGTCATTGTCGGCCTGCAAACGGATCAGCCTTTCAAACGCGCAATCTTCCCGTTCGGCGGATTGCGCATGGTCGAGGCGGGCCTGAAGGCCGCCGGGTTCGAGGCCGACCCGCAGGTCCACGATACATTCACCCACTATCGCAAGACCCACAATGACGGTGTCTTTGATGCTTACACGCCGGAGATCATGCAATGCCGCAGGTCGGGCATCATCACCGGGCTGCCGGATGCCTACGGGCGCGGCAGGATCATCGGCGATTACCGCCGCGTTGCGCTGTACGGGATAGCGCGCCTGCTCGAAGCCAAGCGTGCGGAGCGGTCGCAGGTCGACGACATGTGGCCGACCGACGAAGTGATCCGCATCCGGGAAGAACTCGCGGAGCAAATGCGGGCGCTGGAAGACCTGGCGTCGATGGCCAAGCTTTACGACTACGACATCACCCGGCCGGCGGATGACGCTCACGAAGCGGTGCAGTGGACCTATCTCGCATATCTCGGCGCGGTCAAGGAAGCGAACGGCGCCGCGATGTCGGTTGGCCGGATCTCGAGCTTCCTCGATATCTATATCGAGCGCGATATGGGTGCGGGCACGCTGGACGAATCCGGTGCGCAGGAGTTGTGGGATCAACTGGTGCAGAAGCTGCGCATTGTGCGGTTCCTGCGCACGCCCGACTACGATGCATTGTTCAGCGGCGATCCGTACTGGGCGACCGAATGCGTCGGCGGCATTGACCTCAATGGCCGGCCGCTGGTGACCAAGAGCAGCTATCGCATGCTGCACACCCTCACCAATCTCGGGCCGGCGCCGGAACCGAACATCACGGTGCTGTGGTCGAAGCATCTGCCCGATAACTTCAAGCGATATTGCATCAAGATGAGCCGCGACACGTCATCGCTGCAGTACGAGAATGACGACCTGATGCGACCGAGCTGGGGGGACGATTACGGCATCGCGTGCTGCGTCTCGGCCATGAAGCTCGGCCGGCAAATGCAGTTCTTCGGCGCGCGCGTCAATCTGGCAAAGGCGCTGCTCTATGCAATCAACGGCGGCAGGGACGAGATGTCGGGCGACCAGATCGCGCCGCCGACGCCGCCGGTGACCGCCGACGTCCTCGAATTTGACGAGGTGTTCGAAAAATTCGACCGCACGATGGAATGGCTTGCCCGCACCTATGTGCACGCCATGAATTGCATCCACTACATGCACGACAAGTACTTCTACGAACGCCTCGAAATGGCGCTGCACGATCGCGACGTCCTGCGTACCATGGCGTTCGGCATCGCCGGCCTGTCGGTCGTCGCCGACAGCCTTGCGGCCATCAAGTACGGCAAGGTTTACCCGATCCGCGACAACACCGGTCTCGCGGTCGACTACAAGATCGAATGCGACGGCCCGCTGCCGCAATTCGGCAACAACGATGACCGGGTGGACAGTATCGCCGCGGATCTGGTCACGCGATTTATGAGCAAGATCCGCAAGCATCCGACCTACCGCGGCGCCACGCACACGCAAAGCGTACTGACGATCACGTCGAACGTGGTTTACGGCAAGCACACCGGAAACACGCCCGATGGCCGCCGTAAGGGCGAGCCCTTCGGGCCGGGCGCCAATCCCATGCATGGGCGCGACAGCCATGGTTGGCTGGCTTCCTGCCTGTCAGTTGCGAAGCTGCCCTACAAGGACGCGCAGGACGGCATCAGTTACACCGTGTCGGTGGCTCCGCAAAAGGCGCACTTTTCGGATACCGAGGTGGTCGACGCCGCGGTCAAGGCCTGCAACGCCTATTTCGACCATGGCGGCTTCCACATGAATCTCAACATCGTCGACAAGGAGACGCTCGAGGATGCGATGAAGCATCCCGACAAGTATCCGCAGCTGACCATTCGCGTCTCCGGCTACGCCGTCAATTTCGTCCGCCTGACGCGCGAGCAGCAACAGGATGTGATCAGCCGCACGTTCCACGGCCAACTGTGACACGCCGTGCAAATAGGACTTTTATCGAGGGAGCTTAAACCAGGAGGTTGCTATGCAAATGTCCAATCCGACGCCTAGCGTGATCATAGTATCCCTCGCCATTGCGCTCGGCGCCGCGCAGGCGGCCGTAGCGAAGACGAATGAGGCGAAGAAGCCGACATATGACGAAGCCTGGTCGCTGTGCACGGCACAGCTCAATCGAAATCATATCCTGAGCAGTGAGAACGGTCAGCGCTACACCGCTGGCGCAGCCTGCATGCTGCATTACGGATATCGCATTTGATTGACCGTGCTCGACTGGCGCAGCACGCATTTCGGCGCCGCGTGCGCGTTGTGCCGGCAATGTTGGAGCCTGGAGCCCGCGTCATGTCGCAAGAAGCCACCATTGAGGCCGGAAGCCGGCATGATCTTCGCGTCGGGATATCGCCTGACGCGCCAGATGAGAGCGAAGCCGGCGGCGATGCGGATGGCGCGTTCGGCTACGTCCACTCCTACGAGACCTCATCGCGTTACGACGGCCCCGGCTTGCGGGTGGTGCTGTTCGTATCAGGCTGCCTGCTGCGCTGCTCCTACTGCCACAATCCGGACACCTGGCATCTGAAGGACGGAAGCTACGTTTCGGCGCAACACGTCATCGACCGCTTGAAGAGCTTTGCACCCGCGTTGCGTTCGCTCGACGGCGGCCTGACCATCTCGGGTGGCGAGCCGATGGTGCAGCGCGGCTTCACACGACGAATACTTGCCGGTGCCAAACACATGGGCCTGCACACCGCGATTGAAACATCGGGATTTCTCGGCGACCGCGCCGATGACGAATACCTGTCCTGCGTCGATTTGGTGTTGCTGGACATAAAGAGCTCGGATCCGGAAACTTATCGCAAGGTAACCGGTCGAGAATTGGCTCCTACCTTACGCTTTGCCGAACGGCTGGCCGCGCTCGGCAAGCCGGTGTGGGTGAGGTTCACGCTGGTGCCGGGATTCACCGATGACACAGCGAACGTCGACGGCATCGCACGGTTCGTGGCGCCGATGAAAAACGTCGAGTGGGTCGAAGTGCAGCGGTTTCATCAGCTCGGCGCCTTCAAATGGAAGGCGATGAATTTGGACTACAAGCACCCCGACACGCCGGCGCCCACGGCCGCGCTGGCCGAGCGCGTGATCGGACAATTCCGCGCCGCCGGCTGCAAGGCCCGCTGACTGTGTCATCGCATATTGAGCGCCGCGAACGGGAACCGGAGAGAACTCATGTTGGACACCGCCCGCCAAATCCTCGGCAGCCAGCCGATCCTCACGATTTTTCTCGCCATCGGCGTCGGCTATCTGGTCGGCCAGATCAGGATCGGCACCTTTTCGCTCGGTGTCGGCGCCGTACTGTTCGTCGGGCTTGCCATCGGTGCGTTCGCACCCAAGGCGCAAATCGTCGGTCCGATCGGTCTCACCGGCTTGATCATGTTTCTCTACGGTATCGGGATTCTTTATGGACGTGAATTTTTTGAAGGAATGAGCGGCGTCGGCCGCAAGTATAACCTGCTGGCGCTCGTCGCTTGCGTCGCCGGCCTAGCCGTCGCGCTCGGGCTTGGCCATGCGTTCGGCATCAAGCTTGGTCATACGCTTGGAATATATGCCGGTTCGATGACAAGTACGGCCACTCTGCAAGCCGCGCTCGATGTCATGGGTAACGGCGAGCCGTCGGTTGGCTATTCGATTGCCTATCCGTTCGGCGTCATCGGCCCGATCCTGTGCATCTATTTCCTGGCCCGCATGGTCCAGCCGAAATTTCCGCCGAAATCGCAACGCTTCCATATGAGCGAGATTTCCTTGAACGACAATTGTTCGGGCCAAAGCCTCGGCAATCTGAGCAAAGCATTGCCGCCCGGCGTTCAGGTAACGATGGTGAGAACAAACGGTCAAAACCTCGTTCCATCGGACGATCTCATCCTGGCCTCGGGAGATGGCGTCATGCTCGTTGCCGAGCAGGAGGGAGCGATCTCGGAAGCGGCAACCAGGCTCGGAAGCATCGCGCCCGGCCAAATCATCAAGGATCGCTCCAATCTCGACTACATTCGGGTCTTCGTCGGCAAAGCAAACATCGTTGGGGTACCGCTTGCGCAGCTCAAGTTGCCGGCAGGGTTCCCGATCAATCTGCTGCATGTCAGACGCTATGACACGGACATCGTGCCAAGCCCCGAACTGACGCTCGAATTTGGCGACCGCGTCGGCGTCCTCATGCCGCCTGACCGCAAGGAGGAGGTGCGGCGCTATTTCGGCGACACCGTGAAATCGGCGGCGGAGTTCAGCTACGTTTCACTCGGCGTCGGCATGGTTCTCGGCCTGCTGCTCGGGCTTATTCCCATTCCTATTCCCGGGATCGGCACTGTCACACTCGGCGTCGGTGGCGGCCCGCTGGTCGTTGCGCTCATCCTCGGCAAGTTGCGCCGGACCGGTCCGTTGCTCTGGGTCATGCCGCTTCCGGCCAACATCGTGCTGCGCAACTACGGCTTGGCCATATTCCTGGCTGCGGTCGGCATCAACGCGGGCCAGCCGTTCGTTCGAACGCTGTCGGAATCCGGATTGACGATGCTGTTCATCGGCGCTGCTGTCTTGCTGACGACGGTGCTCATCGTGCTGCTCGTCGGCCATCTGCTCATGAAAATTCCTCTCGACGATCTATTGGGGGTTGCCTCTGGCGCGACGGGAAATCCCGCGATCCTGGTTTACTCGGCGCGCATGGCGCCAACTGAACGGCCCGATATCGGCTATGCGATGATCTTCCCCTCGATGACCATCGTGAAAGTGATTTCGGTGCAAATCATCGGCATCCTGTTCGGAGTTGGAACGGGCTAATGGAAGATTATCCACTGGACGCGGGAGGTTGTTCATAAAGGCGGGCGCTCCGGCGTCGTTCCGGAGTGAAATCGGCACGACGGCGTCCGATTTCCTGGCGCTGACATGGCGGAAATTTTGGATTGGAAATCTGCTTCCAGTCACGATCGGCAATCTACTCGGCGGCACCGTCATGGTCGCCGCGGTGTATTGGTTCGTGTATCTGCGGAAGCGACACCATCAATGATTCATTGAAAGACCGCGTTATGCGCTGATGCGCGGCATCGAACGCGGCGCCCGTTGCATCCCATTCCCCCCGGCTTTTTGGATGACTTGATCTGAATCAATCCCGGGAGGAGGGGGCCGTGCTAATGCTTCCAATGGCGGGAGGATGTGCCAAGAGGAGAACATAATGTCGATATTCCACAACAAAGCTGCCCTTCTCTGCGCGGCAACTGCGGCCGGTGCGGTGCTTTGCGCGATGCCAATCTCGGTCAAAAGCTCGCCGACATCGGGCGTTGTGCTGTCGGTTGACCGAGCGCAAGCGGAGATTGGTCGTCCGGCCACAGCGGGGAGCGTAGCCGGAGTCCATCGGCGCGCGGAACGGCGAGAGGTGCGACGCTGCGCGGCCGGCGTCACTTGCTAACTCTGGCGCGACGGGGGTTCAGAGGTCGGTTTGATCTGAATCAATCGTCGGCCTCTGTCTCTCCGGCAATAGCCTGCGTGAGGTGCTTGTGGAAACGCTGGGCAGATCGATGAAGCAACCACGATGGAGTTCGACGCATGAGAACGATCTTGAGAGCTCTGAAGGTCAGGAACGCAATGCCCGCTTTGTTCATGACGGCAAGTCTGGCCGTCGCGACGCTTATCGCCTCTACGCCTGCTGATGCGCGGATCGGCGTCGGCCGTCCAGGTATCGGCGTCGGCCGTGTCGGTTCAGGTGTTGGCTTTCGGCCTGGTGTCGGTGTTGGCCGGGCGGGCCTCGGTTGGGCCGGGTGGCGCGGTGGCCTGGGTTACGGCTCCGGCCGCTGGGGCTACCGTGGTTATGGCTATGGCGCCGCCGCGTTGGCGGGCGCTGCCTTGGGATACGCGGCCGGAAGTTATCCTTACTCTGGAAATGGCTACGAATCCCCGTACGACTACGGATCCACGTATGGCTACGGATCCACTTACGGCTACGGATACCCGTCCGGCTACGAATCCCCGTACGACTACGGATCCACGTACAGCTACGGATATCCATCCGGCTACAGCGGGCTCTACAGCTACTCGCCGGCGAGCTACTACGGCGGCGGCTGTACCTGCCAGTAACGCGGGACAGAGGCACCGGTCCGCGTGCCATCATATCTCGGTGATGGCACGCGGATCACCTTTAGCACTCTGCGCCTGGCCATGGCGAATGATTGCTTCTCAAACTTGAGCTCAGAAGGTCTGTTGCGGATGCCCAGTGAAAATCGGAGGCCAGACGCACGGCCGGCGCTTGGGATTTTAGTGACGCTCTTTTCCACTACGGTGCCGCCCAATCGCGCATAGAATTGGCAGGCTAGCGCATTCATTTCAAAAACCCAAAGATAGAGAGCCGATCCCGGATATCTATCCGCAACCCTTGATGCCGCCGACTTGAGAAGCATCGCGCCTATGCCCCGGCCGCGGCGGCGGATAGGAGCGATGCTGCGGCCCGGAACCATATTTCATCCCATCCTAACTACGTTGACAGATAACAAGTCGGCTATTGGTCGAAACGCGAGGCTTTCGCGTTGTCACAGATCATCGCGCTGAGGGTCTCAGGGTTATGCTGTGAACGGGCAAGACGCCCGCGCAAGGAGCCGGCGCTCGATACTAGGTATCTCAACATTTGTTGCGGCCGTGGCCAAATGACGTAACCGCGGTTCCCTACCGGAGCAAGACTGTGCAAGTAAAGCTGTGCCGGATCAATCTGGGCGCCATTTCCGATTTGGCGGTGTGGCGCAATCGTCCCATCCGCTATCTCGTCATCTGCGGCGTGGCGCTGATTACAGCGATCGTGGTCGGCACGGCGATCATGGTCGGCAATCTTCGCGATCGTGCATTATTCGACGGCGAGCGCGAGCTCAAGAACACGGCGTTGATACTTGCGGAACAGATCGATCGAACGTTTCAGGCCGTTGATCTGGTGCAAAGCGGCGTGATCGAAAAGATCCAGTCGCTTGGAATTGATTCGAGCGAGGACTTTACGCGCCGGATGTCGAGTGAAGACGTCCATCTGATGCTCAAGACCAGCACCAGCGGCCTCGTCCAGATCTATGCCCTGTCGCTCATCAATGCCGACGGGCATCTTATCAATTTCTCGCGCTTTTGGCCGGGCCCGGACCTCAGCGTCGCCGATCGTATTTTCTTCAAAGCGCTCAAGGCCGATCCGACGGTGACGTCCTTCATCAGTGAACCCAGCCATAACCGCACCAACGGCGCGTGGACGCTGTTTCTCGTCCGCAGGATCACATCGGCGCGTGGCGAGTTCCTGGGTCTTGTTCTGGGCGCCGTCGAACTGTCCTATTTCGAGAAGCTTTTCGGTGCCGTTTCACTCGGCACAGGCAGCTCGATTACCCTGTTTCGCAGCGACGGCATCATGCTGACGCGGTTTCCGCAGGTCGAGTCCGCCATCGGAAAATCCTTCAAATCCACCGTCGACGCCGTGGGCGAAGGCGACAGCGGGACAGCGCGCTTCATCGGCCAACTTGGCGGCAAGGATCGTCTACTGGCCGCTCATCGCCTCGCTCATTTCCCGATCATATTGTCAACCGCCGTAGACACCGAAGCGGCTCTCGCCATATGGCAAAAGCAAACAGACATACTTATCGGCGCGGGAACCCTTGCAGCGTTGACCGTCGCCATCATGATTTGGCTGATCGCGCGACAGCAGGCACGAGCCCATGGTCTGTCCATGCAAAGTCTGGCGCTGGAAAAGCTGCGGCTCGATACCGCGCTCAACAACATGTCGCAAGGCTTGATCATGTTCGATGCGGCGGACCGCATCGTGCTTTGCAACGATCTCTACATCAAGATGTACGGATTATCGCGCGACGTCGTCAAACCGGGCTGCTCATTTGCTGAACTGCTCCGGTATCGGACTGCGGCCGGCAAGTTCGTGCATCACGACCACGAGCAGTATCAAACCGATCTCGCCGAGGCCATGGCGCTGGGCAAGGTCATGAGTTCGATCCTCGAAACGGCGGACGGCCGTGAGGTGTTGGTGACCAACTCGCCGATGGCTGCCGGCGGCAGGGTTGCGACCCACAATGACATCACCGAGCAGCGCCGCGCCGAGGCCAAGATCGAATACATGGCGCAGCACGACGCGCTGACCGATTTGCCGAACCGGCTGCTGCTTTTCCAACAGTTGCGGCAAGCGCTGGCGGCGACCAGGCAAGGCGTCAATCTGGCGGTATTTTGCCTCGACCTCGACCGCTTCAAGGACGTCAACGACGCGCACGGGCATCCGGCGGGCGATCTTCTCCTCAAGGCGGTGGCGGACCGGCTGCGCCAATGCATTCGCGACACCGACATCGTCGCGCGCTTGGGCGGCGACGAGTTCGCCATCATGCAAGCCGGTGCTTCCCAACCGACCGATGCAACCTCGCTGGCGTCGCGTCTCATCGAGGTTATTGGCGCGCCTTATGAGCTTAACGGCGATCGGGTCACGGTCGAATTGAGCATTGGGATTGCGCTGTCGCCGGGCGACGGGCTCGATCCCGACCAGCTCCTGAAAAACGCCGACATGGCATTATATCGGGCGAAGTCGGACGGTCACGGCCTCTATCGCTTTTTCGAGCCGGAAATGGATGCCCGCATGCAGGCTCGCCGGAAACTCGAGATCGATCTGCGCAAAGCGATCGCGAACGGCGAATTCGAGCTGTTCTACCAGCCTTTGGTCGATATGCGGTCGGAAAGGATCACGGGCTTTGAGGCGCTCATTCGCTGGCACCATCCCGAGCGCGGCATCATTCCACCGCTCGATTTCATCCCTGTCGCGGAAGAAACCGGTCTCATCATGCCGATAGGAGACTGGGTCTTGCGTCAAGCCTGCGCGGAAGCCGTCACCTGGCCGAGTCATGTGAAGATCGCCGTCAATCTGTCACCGGTTCAATTCAAGGGCCGGACCCTGATGCTGTCGGTCGTATCGGCGCTTGCGGCGTCCGGACTGTCGCCGAACCGCCTGGAATTGGAAATTACCGAGTCGGTGCTGTTGCAGGACGGCGATGCGACGCTGGCCGTTCTCCACGAACTGCGCGGGCTCGGCGTCGGAATATCGATGGATGATTTCGGCACCGGGTATTCTTCGTTGAGTTACCTGCGCAAATTTCCCTTCGACAAGATCAAGATCGATCAGTCGTTCATTTTCGACATGTCGGACAACAGCGACAGCCTTGCCATCGTCCGCGCCGTGCTCGCCATGGGCAGCGGGCTCGGCATCGCGACGACCGCCGAGGGCGTCGAGACAGCCGAGCAATTCAATCAGCTGAAATTGGAAGGATGCACCGAAGTGCAGGGCTACCTGTTCAGCCCGCCGCGGCCTGCGGCGGAAGTCAGAGGGCTGTTGGCTTCGATCAATCCCGCGCTCAAGGCGATAGCCTGACCCATCCCGATAGACGCCGGCGAGTATCGGGGTCATCGGACCGGCCACTTCGGCCGGACCCGTTGGGCGTGGTCGACCGCCCCCGCGGTGCGGGGGCGGATAACAGTCACTCCGCCGCCGCCTTCGCGGTCGCGCTCGCCTTGATCGCCGCCCACACCCGGCTTGGCGTCGCCGGCATGTCGATGTGGTCGATGCCGAGCGGCTTCAATGCGTCGAGCACGGCGCCGATCACCGCCGGCGGTGCGCCGGTGGCGCCGGCTTCGCCGGCGCCTTTGACGCCGAGCGGATTGGTGGTCGCCGGGACTTCGGTCAGCTCCGAAGTGAGCTCGGGAAAATCCTCGGCGCGCGGCATGGCGTAGTCCTGGAAGCTGCCGGTGATGAGCTGGCCCTCGGCGTCGAACACAATCGCTTCCATCAGCGCCTGGCCGACGCCCTGGGCGACGCCGCCGTGGATCTGGCCCTCGCATAAGAGGTGGTTCATGACCTTGCCGACGTCGTCGACCGCCGCGTAGCGGGCGAGCGTCACCGTGCCGGTCTCCGGATCGACCTCGACCTCGCAGACATGGCAGCCGTTGGGATAGTTCGGCGGCTCGGCCGCGAACGTGCCGGAGGCTTCCAGGCCGACGTCGAATTGCGGCGGCAGCATCGCCGGGCGATAGAACGCCTTGGCGACGTCGGTCAGCGCCATCGAGCGGTCGGTGCCGACGATGCCGAAGCGGCCGTCCTTGAACTCGATGTCGCCTAAGGCGGCCTCCATCATCATCGCCGCCATCGGTTTCGCCTTCTCGACGATGGTGTCGGCGGCGCGCTTGAGCGCGTTGCCGCCGACATGCATGCTGCGCGAGCCGTAGCTGCCGCGCCCGATCGGCACCGCGTCGGTGTCGCCCTGCACGAAACGGATGTTCTCGAACGGCACGCCGAGCCATTCCGTCACCATCTGCGCATACACGGTGGCATGGCCCTGGCCGTGCGAATGGGTGCCGGCCAGGATGGTGAGCATGCCGCTCGGATCGAAGCGCAGCACCATGCGGTCGTTGAACACCGCGGCCTCTTCGAGGAAATAGCCGATGCCGCGGCCGCGCAGCAGGCCGTGCTTCTTGGATTCGGCGGCGCGCTTGGCGAAGCCGTTCCAGTCGGCGAGCTTGAGGCACTCGTCCATGACATGGACGAAATCGCCGCTGTCATAGGTGACGCCGGTGCCGATCTTGTGCGGCATGGCGGCGGACGGGATGAAATTGCGCCGTCTGATCTCGATCGGGTCGATGCCGATGATGCGGGCGGCGCGGTCGAGCAATTGCTCGATCAGATAGGTCGCCTCCGGCCGGCCGGCGCCGCGATACGGCGCCAGCGGAATCGTATTGGTGAGCACCGCCCGGCCGACCGCGTGCACCGCCGGAATCTGATAGACGCCGGGCGCCAGCCGCAGCGCGAACAGCGGCACCACCATCGCGGCGCCGAAGATGTGCGAGCCCATGGCGTGCAGCGCGTTGACCCGCAGCCCCAGAATCTTGCCGCGCTCGTCGAGCGCCAATTCGCCGGTGACGATCTGATCGCGGCCTTGCGAGTCGCCGAGCAGCGCCTCGGAGCGGGTCGAGACCCATTTCACCGGCCGGCCGCCGACCCGGCGCGACGCCCATACCACCAGCGCATCCTCCGGATAGCCGCCGTGCTTCATGCCGAAGCCGCCGCCGACGTCGGGCGAGATCACGCGCAGCTTGGTCTCCGGGATCTTCAGCACCTGGCCGGCGACCGAGGAACGGGTGCCGTGCGGATTCTGCGAGGTCGAGTACAGCGTGTAGCTGTCGCTGTCCGGGTGATAGTCGCCGATGGCGGCGCGCGGCTCGATGGCGTTGGCGGTGATGCGGTGATTGTTCACCTTCAGCGAGACGACATGCTTGGCGTTGGCGAAGGCGAGGTCGGTGGCGTCCTTGTTGCCCATCATCAGGGTGAACGCGACATTGTTGGGCGCCTGGTCCCACACCGCCGGCGCGCCGGGCTTGACCGCGTCTTCGCTCGAAACGACCGCCGGCAGCGGCTCGTAGTCGATCTCGATCAGCTCGGCGGCATTGCGCGCCAGCACCGCGGTCTCCGCCACGACGAAAGCGACGCGATCGCCGACCGCACGCACCTTCTCGGCTTCGAGGATGGCGCGCAGCGTGCGAAAGCCCTTCGGTCCGCCCATGTCCTCGGGCATCGGCGGCGCCAGGCCGCCAAGCTGGTCGGCGACGACGTCGGCGCCGGTCAGCACCGCCAGCACGCCTTCGGCGGCCTTGGCCTTGGCGGTGTCGACGCGCTTGATGCGGGCGTGGGCGTGCGGCGACATGACCACCACGCCGTGGCATTGGTGCGGCAGCTCGATGTCGTCGACGTAGCGGCCGCGGCCGGTGATGAAGCGCGGATCCTCGACCCGCGGCACGGGCTGACCGATGCCAAATTTATTCACGCGTGTCCTCCTCGACGTGATCCGACGGGTCTACTTCTTCCCACGGTTGCGGGGGCGAGCGATCAACCGCAGGTCTCGGGCCGTCTGCCAGACTTATACTTACGATTGAGCGCGATGAGAATGGAGCATGCATCCGGCGAAGCATAGGATTGCGGGAAATCACGGCAGCAGCGACGCGCGAGACATTGCGCCGTTACCGAGGCCGGTGCATCATCCCGCACCGCTGGGCCGCCAAAGAACAGCAAAATGCGATAGGGAGTTTGCGTCATGGACGAGGGCGAGCGCAAGGTCGATCAGCTCGGTTTCCTGCACCAGACCGGCGCCAACACGCCGATGGGCAAGCTGCTGCGCAAGTTCTGGCAGCCCATCGGATTGTCCGATGAGGTCGTCGCGGGAAAAGCCCGCCCGGTCCGTATTCTCGGCGAGGACCTGACGCTCTATCGCGGGGCCAGCGGCAAGCCCTACCTGATCGGCGGCCGCTGCGCCCATCGCTGCACGGTGCTGCATACCGGCTGGGTCCAGGACGAAGAGATCCGCTGCATGTATCACGGCTGGCTCTATGACGGGACCGGCCTGTGCGTGCAGATACCCGCCGAAAGTCGTCCGCGGCTCAAGCCCGTCAAGATCGCCGGCTATCCGGTGCACGAATATTGCGGCTTGATCTTCGCCTATCTGGGCGAAGAGCCCGTACCGGCGTTCGACCTGCCGCGCAAGCACGTGCTCGAGGAAGACGGCCGCACCGTCATCGCCAACAAACAAATTTGGGACTGCAATTGGTTCCAGCAGGTGGAAAACTCGCTCGATGCCTTGCATGTCAGCTTCGCCCATGTCTGGGGCAGGGTCGGGCGGTTCGGCTCCTCGGTCACCACCAACCTGCCGGAGCTGGCTTATTCGGAAACCAGCGCCGGCGTTCGGCAAGTCGCCACGCGCTCGAAAGACAATGTGCGGGTCAGCGACTGGACCTTTCCCAACAACAATCACGTCGTGGCGCCGGGGCCGGATAAGGAAGATCCGTGGGCCCATATCAGCTCATGGCCGGTGCCGATCGACGACCATCACACCATGCGCCTGACGCTGTACTCCGTCGAAACCACCGATCCGGCCAAGATCGCGAGCCTGAAGGTGAAATACGATCTGGGCTACGATCCTGTCGCCCATGCCGACGATTTGTTCCAGGGCATCATCGAGGGCGTGCACGAGCCGGGATTGATCAGCGCCCAGGACTATGTGGCGGTGCGCGGCCAGGGCGTCATCTTTGACCGCTCGCAGGAGAATCTATCGACCTCCGACGCCGGGCTCGCCTTCCTGCGCAGAATCTTCCTGCGCGAGATCGACGCCATCCGTCACGGCCGCCCGACCAAGCCATGGTCGCGGCTGTCCGAAGAGCCGCATCTGGCGCCGCCGCCGGCGCCGGCCATCCAAGCCGCCGAATAGGGCGTTCCCGGCGGCATGGCCGCCGCACGCTCACACGACAGGAAGGAAGCGCGACGTGAAAGTTGCCGAGGCGGTGGCACGCGTTCTCAAAGCCGAAGGGATCGAGCACCTCATTTGTTATCCGCGCCAGGCGCTGATCGATGCCTGCGCGGCCATCGGCATCAGACCGGTCGTCTGCCGCCAGGAGCGCGTCGGCGCCGGCATCGCCGACGGCATCAGCCGTTCGACCTATGGCAAGCGCATCGGTGTGTTCTCGATGCAGGGCGGTCCCGGCGTCGAGAATGCCTTCGCCGGCGCTGCGCAATTGTTCGGCGACAACGTTCCGGTGCTGCTGATTCCGGGGGACCGGGTCGGCCGCAGTTTCACGCCGCCGTCATTCGATCCGGTGCAGAATTTTCGCCCGGTGACGAAATGGGCCGCCGAAATCAACGATCCCGACCGCGTTTTCGAGCTGATGCGGCGGGCCTTCCACAATCTGCGGAACGGCAAGCCCGGCCCGGTGCTGATCGAGCTGCCGTCCAAGATCGGCGGCAGCGAGATGGTCGGCGAGTTTGCCTATTCGCCGCCGAAATCCTTTCGCGCCGGGCCCGACCCGGCGGCGGTGAAGACCGCCGCCGAGATCATTCTGAAGTCGAAGAATCCAGTCATTCATGCCGGCCAGGGCGTGCTCTACGCCGGCGCCACCAGGGAGTTGGTCGAGTTCGCCGAACTCATCCGCGCCCCGGTGCTGACGACGAACACCGGCAAGGGCGCATTTCCGGAGAACCATCCGTTGTCGCTCGGCGCATCGGTGGTGTCCGCGCCCAAGATGATGTTTCATTTCCTCAAGCAAGCCGATTGCGTCATCGGCATGGGATCGAGCCTGACGCGCAACCATTGGGCGCCGCAGATTGCCGCCGGCAAGACCATCGTGCACTGCACCAACGAGCCGGCGGACATCAACAAGGAGTTTCCGACCGAGGCCGCGGTGCTGGGCGACGCCAAGCTGGCGCTCGAGGCGCTGATCGCCGAGATCGGCGGCAAAAAGAGGACCGACGACGACGTTGCCGCGGAGGTGGCGGCGGTGCGGCAGGAATGGCTCGAGGAATGGGAGCCCGAGCTGACCTCGTCGGAGGTGCCGATCAATCAATATCGCATTGTGCACGACCTGATGCAGACGGTGAATCGCGAGAACACCATCGTCACCCACGATTCCGGAAGCCCGCGCGAGCAGATGGTGGCGTTCTGGCAATGCATCGTGCCGGGCGGCTATCTCGGCTGGGGCAAGTCGACCCAGCTCGGCCATGGCCTCGGGCTCATCATGGGGGCGAAGATCGCCCATCCCGACAAGCTTTGCATCAACATGATGGGCGATGCCTCGATCGGCATGGTCGGCATGGACCTGGAGACCGCCGCGCGCAACCGGATCGGCATCCTCACCATCGTCTTCAATAACGGCGTCATGGCCGGCGAACAGAACGGCATGGAGGCGGCCGTACAGCGCTACCATGCCGCCGATCTCGGCGGCAATTACAGCGAGGTGGCGCGCGCGCTTGGCCTGTGGTCGAAGCGGATCGTCGATGCCGACGAGTTCGTGCCGGCGCTCAAGCAAGCCATCGAGGCGACGCAATCCAATCAGCCGGCGCTGATCGAATGCGTGGCCAAGCAGAATTTCCGCTACTCGCGCTATTGAGCGCCAAGAAACGTAGCGGGACTGCCCCGCGGCCTTGGTAGGGAGCATACGCATGACACGCCGGCCCAAGGCGTCAACGATGGTGGCGTCAACGATGGCCGCGTCAACGATGGCCGCGGCAACGATGGCGCGCGGCCTCGGATCGATCCTGCTCGCCGGGCAGATCGTCATCGCGGCAGGCAGCGCCGCGGGCGCCCAAGACTATCCGGCAAGCCACTACCCGGCCCGCCCTGTGAAGATCATTGTTCCTGCGGCGCCGGGCGGCGCGCTGGACACGATCTCGCGCCTTTTGGCGCACAAGGTCGCGGAATTGTGGAATCAGCAATTCTATATCGAAAACAAGCCGGGCGCGAACTGGATCATCGGCATGGACGCCGCCGCCAAATCGGCGCCGGACGGCTATACGCTGTTGTTCATCGCCAGTTCGGGCCTGACCGTCATCCCGTTCGTGTTCCCCAACATGCCGGTCGATCCGCTGAAGGATCTCGCGCCGGTCACCGTCGCGACCACGACGCCGTTCGTCCTGTTGGCCAATCCCAACGTCCCGGCCAAATCCATCGCCGAGCTGGTGGACTATATCCGCGCCAACCCGGGCAAGCTCAATCACGCCTCCAACAGCGCAACGACGATCCTGGTCTCGGAACTGTTCAAGAACCAGGCCAAGATCGACTATGTCGATATCAACTTCCGCGGCGCTTCCGAGGCGATCGCGGCCACGCAAGCCGGCACGACGCAATTTTGTTTCGTCGATCTCGGTTCCGCCACCAGCGCCATCGAAGGCAAGACGTTGCGGCCGCTGGCGCTCACCATGCCGCAGCGTTATGCGCTGGCGCCCGATATCCCGACATTCGCCGAAGCCGGATTGCCCGGGGTGGCGGTTTCATCGATGACGCTGGTGCTGGCGCCGGCCAACGTGCCGGGCGAGATCATGACGAAGCTCAACGGCAAATTCCGCGAAGCGCTGCAATCGCCGGAGGTCGTCGACCGGCTGCGCGCCATGGATCAGGTGGTTGCGGCTGGCGCCGTGGAGGGGACCACGAAAGCGTTGCTCCAGGAAGCGCAGCAATGGAAAGAGCTGATCAAGGAACGCAACATTCATTTCGGCAATTAGCTCGACTGGCGGACCGTTCCTTCGGCCGGCTGGCGGCGGCCTCGTCGCCGAGCATCCTGGCCGCTCTCGCCGCGGCCGGCTGATGCTTTCGGACACGACATCATTATGGGAGGACTGCTCATGACAACCGACAAGCGTCTATCGCGCCGCGGCGCGTTGAAGGCTGGCGCCGCCATGGCGGCCACCGTTGCCGGCGGCGGCTTCGGCGGCGCTGCCGCGGCGCAGGACGTCAACCGCTTCCAGGGCCAGCCCGCGGTCGACGCCAAGCACCGCATTCTACTCAAGGGCGGCACCATCATCAGCATGGATGATAAGGTGGGCGACCTCGTCAAAGGCGATGTGCTGATCGAAGGCACGAAAATAACCGCCATTGCCGCCGCGCTCGATCCGGCGGGCGCCGAGATCGTCGATGCCGCCAGCATGATCGTGATCCCCGGCTTGGTCGATTGCCACCGCCATTCCTGGGAGGCGCAGCTGCGCCGCATCAATCCCAATTCGCCGACGCTGGCCGACTACTCGAACGCCACGCATCTTTCCTTCGCCAAGTTCTATCGGCCGGCGGACCATTACGTCGGCAACTATCTCACCGCGGTCGGCTGCATCGACTATGGCATCACCTGCGTGATCGACAACTCGCACAATTCGCGCAGCGCCGCCCATTCGGATGCGGCGATCGAGGCGCTGCGCGACGGCGGCATCCGCGCCGTGCACGCCTCCGGACCGCCCGGCGCCGGCGACTGGGACCACCAATGGCCGCGCGATCTCGAGCGGCTGCAGAAGACGTATTTCGCCTCGACCGATCAGCTCCTGACGTTGCGGATGTTCTCAGGCCCCAGCCGCGAGAACTGGGCGATCGCGCGCCAGCTCGGGCTGCGCATCACCACCGAATTCCAAGGCCCGCAGCAGGCCGCGTTGCTCGATCCGTTGGCTGCCGACAAGCTGGTCGGCCCCGACAACACGTTCAATCATTGCGGCGCGCTGCCGGAACGGACCTGGCAGATCATCGTCGACAGCGGCGCCAATATCGACGTCTGCCCGCGCTCCGACGCGCAATATGCGCTGGGCGAGGGCGTCTGCGCCCTGCAGCACGCCTGGGATCACGGCATCAAGCCGGGCTTGAGCGTCGACAACGAGACCTCCTACAGCGGCGACATGTTCATGGAGATGCGCACGGCGTTTTATCTGCAACGCGCCATGGCGAAGAATCGCGCGTTCTCGGGCGACCAGAATCCGCCGAAGCCGCTGATGGCGCGGGACGCGCTCTATTGCGCCACCATGGGGGGGCGCACTGTGCCGGCCTCGACGACAAGATCGGTTCGCTCACGCCGGGCAAACAAGCCGACATCGTGATGATCCGGACCGACGACGTGAACCTCTATCCGTCGAACAACGCCATCGGCACGGTGGTGCAGGCGGCCGACCGCGGCAACGTCGACACCGTCATCATCGGCGGCCGCGTCCGTAAATATCGCGGCCAGGTGGTCGGGGTCGATATGACGAGCCTGAAAGCCAAGGTCGATGAATTGCTCGGCCATCTGTTCACGGCGGTGGGCTACCGGCCGGATGTTTTCGCCGCGCTGCTGCCGAAGCTGTCGTAGCGCCGGTCACGGGCCCGGCCTGGGCGGGCCGCCCTATAGCGGCCGCTTGAGCAGCTGGAACCGGCTGGCATCGAGCGTCGATGCCGCCTGCACCGGCTGTGGCGGTTGCGCCGGCGCCAGCGGCGGCGCCTTTTGCTCGTCAGGCGGCTTTTCCAGGTTCGACCGCGGCTTGGTGACCCGACCGCGCCAGCGTTCGACCACCGCCGCCAGCGAGCGGTGATCCTTCGCCATAGCGGCGTTGTCGGAACCCGGCGTCATGGTCTCGCTTCGCGGCAGGAGATTCGCCGGCAACTGCCGGAACTTGATGCGGGTCGGCAGCGCCACGCCTTCGCCGAATGCGAACGTCTCGCCGGTGCCAAGCGACGGCAGGAAGGCCAGAAAGTTCGCCGCCGTGTCGGCGACCGCCGAGCGCAGCAACGCCTGATCGCGGTCGTTGGTCATGCGCATGGCAAACAGCGTACTGCACTGCGACAGGATCGTTGAATCGAGCTCGGCCGGCCGTTGCGTCACCAGGCCGAGGAACACCCCGTATTTGCGGCCTTCCTTGGCGATGCGGGAGATGGCCCGGCGGGTCGGCGCAAAGCCGACGCTGTGATCGGCCGACATGTAGCGGTGCGCCTCTTCGCAGACCACCAACAGCGGATCGGCGCCGTCGCTCCACAATCCGAGATCGAATGCCATCCGGCAGATCACCGAAACCACGGCATCGACGACTTCCGAGGGAAAGCCGGCCAGCTGCAGGATCGTCATCGGCACGCCGTTTGCCGGCAGCCGGAACAGGGTCGAGAGAATCTCCACCATCGTGTCGCCGCCGACATTGGCGTTTTCGAACATGAAGGCGTAGCGCGGATCGCTGACGACGGTTTCGATCCGCGTGATCAGCTTGTGGTAGAGCATCCGCGACGAACGGTTTTCCAGCTTGCCCATGCGGGTGTCGAGCTGGCCGACGAGATCGGCGATGCGGTACGGCACCGGGACGTCGAGGGTGTAGCGCATGGCGGCCGGGTCGCCGACCTTCAGCGTCAGCCGGCCGCCGGCGGCGGCCTGTTGGGCGTAGCTCGCCTTGGCGATCGGGATGACTTCCGAGAGGATATCGACCTCTTCATCAATGCCGGGCCTGCCGCCGAAGAACACGTCGACGATTTCGTCGAAGTTGCACAGCCAGAACGGCAGCTTGATGTTGCTCGGGCTGAGGATCTGCGCCCGGTTGCCGAAGCAGTGGCCGTATTCGTTGTGCACGTCCAGAAGCAGCACCCGCAGTTCGGGCCGGGCGACCAGGATTTGCTGGAGCAGGAGCGCGACCGCGCTCGACTTGCCGACGCCGGTCGTGCCGAGCATGGCAAAATGCTTGCTGAGCATTTCATCGACGTCGAGGCGAGCCGCGATGCTGCTGTCCTGCTGCAGGGTGCCGACTTCGATGGTGCGCGCGCCGTCGCTCTGGAAAATCAGCCGCAGTTCGCGCGAGCCGATGATCGTCACCGGATCGCCGATCGCCGGATAGGTCGTCACGCCGCGCTGAAAACGCTGCGAAGCCGTCTCGTTGTCGCGGATTTCGCCGATCAGGTCCAACCGCGCCACCGCGACCGGATCGTGGTCGCGCAACAACGGCTCGGCCTGCAACGATACGTCGGCGATCAGGCCGACCAGCAGCGATTTTCCCACGCGCACGCCGAGGAATTTGCCGACGGTGGCGCGGGCTTCCTCGGGAGATTGGGGCGTCGTCGCGGGCAGCCCGACGCTGGCCTGCGAACCGCGAACCGCAATGACGCGACCCACGAGCCCGGCCTTTTGGGTTCCAGGGCTGCCGGCGACTTGGGGATCATTGATCGACAAGGTCAGCTCCGCTGCCAAAACACAGGTATCATCGCGCGCGCTCCGTTCCGATCTACATGGGTGGGCTGGAAATTCCGTTAATGCGGCCGCGGAATGATCGCTAATGGATGGTGAAGACACGGCATCCGGCGATGACGTCGCAAGCGCTCGATGGAGGCGGAACCCGCGTTTGCGCCATGGCAGGGAGGCGGAATCTGCGTTTGCGCCATGGCAGGGAAAAATTAGCCAGGTCTGGCAGGCGGGGCCCGCGACTGCGACAGGGCTAGCGCCGCGTTAACGACCGATCGCGCGCCCCCGGCCGCTCGCGCGACGATGAAGACAGGCGCGAGCTTCCGAGGTCCCGTCGCGCCGGCGTCAGGTGCTCCATCAGAATGGGCTTCGAGAAATAGAAACCTTGCGCATAGCGAATCCGGGTGGCGGCCTGCAGGTAGGCGGCCTCTTCGAAGGTCTCGACGCCTTCGGCGATCATGGTCATGCCGAGCGGCTCGCTCAGCGCCTCGATGGCCTTCAAGATGCTCTGGCTGCGCGACCGCTGGTGGATATCCGTAATGAACGAGCGGTCGATCTTGATCTCGTCGGCGGTGATGTCGGCGAGCACCGCCAGGGACGAATAGCCGGTGCCGAAATCGTCGATCGAGACGCGCACGCCGATCTCGCGCAGCATCGGCAGGACATGCGCCTGGAAGCGGCTTTTGGCCACGAAGGCGTCTTCCGTGACTTCGACGATGAAACGGCCGGCAAATCCGCTGGCGCCAAGCTCGTCGCAGAACCCGCGCATGAACTTGAGGTCGCCGGCTTGATGCGCCGTGACGTTGATGCTGATGGTCGCCTGCGAGCCGAACGCCTCGTCAAGCACGTCGATCGCATTGACGATCTGGCCCAGCGCCAGGTGGGTCATATCGTCGATCAGGCCGAGTTCGGCCGCGAGGCCAATGAATTCGCCGGGCGCCTGGATCTCGCCGGCCTCATCGCGCAGGCGGATCAGCGCCTCGACGCCGACGACGTCCTGGGTGCGAATGTCGACCTTGGGCTGGAAGGCGCAGCAAAAACGGCCGTCGCGCACGGCGAGGCGCAGCCGCTGTTCCTGCGCCATCCGCACCGTCATGTCGCGTCCCATGTCGGAGTCGAACAGCGCGGCGCCGCCTTTGGTGCCGGCTTTGATGCGATACATGGCGGTATCGGCGGCCCGGCGCAGCATCTCGTAATTGAGGCCATGGTCGGGGTGAATGCTCACCCCGATGGACGCCGAGGTGAGGATCTCGAAGCCTTCGATCAGGAACGGCTCCTTCAGCTCCTGCAGCAGACTTTCGACGAAGTCGGCGAGATCGTCGTCGCGGTCCAGCGGATTGAGGACCAGCAGGAATTCGTCGCCGCTGATGCGGCCGATGCTGTCGGACGGGCGAATGTGGCTCGAGATGCGCTGGGCAACCTTCACCAACAGCGTGTCGCCGATGGCGTGCGTATAATAGTCGTTGATGTGCTTGAAATTATCGATGTCGATGAACGCCAGCGCAAATCGCGACCGTTCGCCGCCGGTGAGGAGCAGTTCGACCTGGTCCTGGATCAGGGCGCGGTTCGGCAGCCCGGTCAGGTCGTCGAAATAGGCGCGTTTCGACAGCTCGGTCTCGGCCTGCTTGCGCGCGGTAAAATCGATCGAAGCCGACAGCAGCAAGGCGCGGTCGTTGATGCGGGCCGGCTGGCAACTTCGCAGCAGCGTGCGTGCGCCATCCGGCCCCGCAATGTGATCTTCCGCGACCGTCGCGGCAGGCCGGCTCGCTTCCGCCGCCCCGCCGCCGTCATTCTCCGCCGCATCCGGGCGGCGTCCGGTTGGCGCCAGGCCGCCGATCGGCACGGCGGCGCCGTTATAGAATTCCGCGGCCCTGTCGTTGGCGAACAAAGTGCTGCCGGTGTCGGAGTGCACCGCCAGCGCGACCGGCAGTTCGTCGAGGATGGAGGTGAGGAGGCTCAAGGCGCGGCGCGCCTCCTGCTCACCTTGCCGGCTCGCTTCGAGCTGGCGCCGCAGCGCGGCGATCTCGGTTGGACGCGCGGCCGGCTGCGCGCTCGCCGCCTCGCCTTGCCGGCCCGACGCCCCATCGGTTCGTTTGAGATCGTCCATGCACCGCGCTCGAAGGCGAATCGAAATGGCAGTCGGCCGTTGACGCGTGTCGTGACGATGCTCGAAGAATCGCGTCCCGGTTCCGTGCCGGGGAACCTAACGGCGGGCAGAGAAAAAACACTTAAAGGCCGCGCGGTTAAATCATCGAACACTTGCCACTTCGATTAAGGCCCCGTTAATGACCCTGGAGCCGTGCGCCGGCCGATGCCCGCGGTCAAAGCTTCGAGGACACGCATGCTCCACAATCCGGACGTGACCGCGCGCCTGGCGCAGATGGTGGCCGGCACGCAGTGGGATGACCTGCCGGCTGCGGTCACCCATCAGGCCAAGCGCTCGCTGATGAATTTCTTCGCCGTCGCGCTGGCCGGCTGCCGCGACCCGACGATCGAGACGGCGCTCGCTTCGCTGGCCGCGTTCTCCGGCGGACCGACGGCGACGGTGATCGGGCGGCGCGAGCGCATCGATCCGCTCGGCGCCGCGTTCGTCAATGCCGCCGGCGCCAACGTGCTCGATTTCTGCGACACCCACGTCGCCACCGCGATCCATCCCACCGCGCCGCTCGTCCCGGCGCTGCTGGCGCTGGCCGAGTTCGAAAAGCCGGTCAGCGGCCGCGATCTGATCGTCGCCCTGGTGCTCGGCCAGGAGGTGGAATGCCGCATTGGGCTGGCGATGTCGCCCAGTCATTACAACAGGGGCTGGCACATCACCGCGACGTGCGGGGTGTTCGGCGCGGCGGCCGGCAGCGGCAAGCTGTTGTCGCTCGCGGCGCCGCAAATGGTGTGGGCGCTCGGCACTGCGGCCACCCAGGCCGCCGGGCTGTGCGAATGCCTCGGTACGCCGGCCAAGAGCGTCGGCGTCGGCAACGCGGCGCGCAACGGTCTATGGTCGGCGCTGTTGGCGGCGAAGAATTTCGCCGGCCCCGCCGAGCCGCTCACTGGCGCGCAAGGCTACTATCACGCGCTCGACGAAACCCCGGATATCGCGCGCCTCACCGCGGGTCTCGGCGCGAGCTGGACGATCCTGGCGACGTCGTACAAGCCCTATCCGTGCGGCTTCGTCTTGCACGCGATGCTCGATTGCGTGCTGGGCTGGCGGCGCGAGAATCCCGGCGCGGTCGTGGACAAAGTGGTGGTGACCGGAAATCCGTTGCTGGCGCTGCGCGCCGACCGGCCGGATGTCGCGACCGGCCGTGAAGCGCAGGTGAGCGTGCAGCACGCGGTCGCCGCGGCGCTGGCGACCGGCAAGGCCGGGCTCGAGCAATTCACCGATGCCTGCGTCAACGATCCGGAGGTTCTGGCGCTGCGCGGCAAAGTGGTGGTGGAGCGGGACGCCGGCATTGCGGTCGGCGCGGCATCCATCGCCATCAGCACCGCAGGCGGCGAAACCTACCGGATGGCGGCGGCGCAAGCGCGCGGCATGACGGACCGGGATCTCGAGGCCAAGCTGCGCGACGCCGCCGCGGCCTGGAAGGCGCGCCATGACGTCGGGCCGCTGATCGATGCGATCTGGCGGCTGGACACTTGCGAAGACGTCGCGGGGCTCGCGGCATTGACGGTGCCGCGCGACTGACTGCCCAGTAGGAACTTCAATTTCGGCGCGCTACGCTGCGGGCGTCGTACAGAGCCGGCAAGGGGGGAAGCGTCGCAATGACCAGCGTCAACAGCAAGCGCGTATTCTGGGTGTCGCCGCATCGGCCGGTCGGATTTGTCGAAATCCTCGGCAAACGCGACGACGTCCGGCTCGACCGGCTCGAGAACGACAACCCGCCCGAGAGCGCCGCCGAAGTCCTCGCCGCCGCCCACGCCTACCAGACCAGCTCCACCCAGCAGGAACTGGCGCGGCACTACCACGCCAACGCCGACTTCCTGCGGCATACGCCGAACCTGCTGGTGGTTTCAACCAACGGCGCCGGCTACGACACCGTCGACGTGGCGGCCTGCACCGAACGCGGCGTGCTGGTGGTCAATCAGTCCGGCGGCAATGCCGAATCGGTTGCCGAGCACGTCGTCGGCATGATGCTGATGCTGGTCAAGCGCGTCGTCGAATGCGACCGCGCGCTGCGCGCCGGCACGCTGAGCGGGCGCGCCGCCTATACGGGACACGAGGCGCTCGGCAAGACCATCGGCATCATCGGGCTGGGCAATGTCGGGCGGCGCGTCGCCGAGCTCTGCGGCGGGCTGTTTCGCATGACCGTGCTGGCCTACGACCCCTATCTGAGCGCCGAGGACATCCGCGCCCGCGGCGCCGCCGAGGTCGAGCTCGACGAGCTGCTGCGGCGCGCCGATTTTGTCTCGATCAATTGTCCGCTCACCGATGAAACCCGCAAGATGATCGGCGCCCGCGAGTTCGCGCTGATGCAGCCGACCGCCTATTTCATCACCACGGCGCGCGGCTTCATCCACGACGAGGCGGCGCTCGAAGCGGCGCTGCGCGACCGCAGGCTCGCCGGCGCCGGGCTCGACGTGTGGGAAAAAGAGCCGCCGCCGGCCGATCACCCGCTGATGGGATTCGACAACGTCATCGTCTCGGCGCACACCGCCGGCGTGACGCGCGAGGCGCGCATTCGGATGGGCCAGTTCGCCGCCGAGCAGATGCTCGATGCGCTCGACGGCAAGCCGGTGACCCGGGTCATCAATCCGCAGGTCTGGCCGGACTACGCCAAACGTTTCGAACGCACCTTCGGCTTTCAGCCACGGCAATAGGAGGCGGCATTGCTGCAGACATTCAAGACGGCCGGCGTCGCCGGATTGCTGCTCGCCGCGGCCCTGACGCCGGCCTGTTCGCAGACTGCGGCGCAGACTGGCGCACAAATTGGGGCGCAAGACGCGCATCCGTGGATCGAGCCGAAGCTGCTCGACGCCGCCAAGGCCGAGGGCGGCGAGATGACCATCTATTCGGACACCAACGAGGGCGAAGGGCTGCCGCTCTGGAACCTGTTTACCCAGGCGACCGGCATCAAGGTCAATTACGTGCGCGGCGCCGACCCGCCCTTGATGGCGCGCATGCTGCTGGAGTTTCGCGGCAACCAGAAGTCCTGGGACATCGCCCAACTGGGCACCATCGACAAGATCCCGCCGCAGCTGTTGCTGCAGTTCGCGCCGCCGGAAGCGACGAACATTTCGCCGGAAGCGCGCGATCCGCAAGGCCGCTGGTACGGGCTCTATGCCAACTACAACGCGCCGGCCTACAACACCCAGCACGTCGCGGCCGCGGACCTGCCGAAGACCTATGAAGACTTCGTGGCGCACAAGGACTGGGCCGGCCACGTTGCCATCGATTCGACCGACAGCGAATGGCTGTTCGCCATGGCGCAAGCCTACGGCGAGGACAAAGCCACCAAGCTCATTGGCGACATCGTCGCGGCGCTCGCGCCGGTGGTCACCGACGGCCACCTGGCGCAGGCGCGCTCGGTCGGTTCCGGCGAATACTGGCTGTCGCTCAACAATTTCGTCAATCTCACCATGAACGTGAAGCTCGCCGGCGGCCCGATCGACTATTTTGCGCTCGATCCGGTGGCGCTGACCTTCGGTGCGGTCGGCATCAGCGTCAAGGCGCCGCATCCCAACACCGCGCTGTTGGCGGCGAATTTCGTGCTGAGCAAGGAAGCCGAGACGTTTCTCGCCAAATTCGGCCGCATCCCGACCCGCGCCGACGTGGAATCCAACCCGCCGGGCATCGTGGCGGCGATCAAAAAGCACAAGGTCATCACCGTGTCGCTGACGCCCGAGGAAGAGCACACTTGGCAGAAAAAGTTCGATCAGCTGTTCAAAGGGCGGTGAAGGTCATGCGGCCTGTCATCATCCGCCAACGGGTCCGGCCCGAAGTGGCCGGCCCGATGACAGGCTCCGCGGTTGATCCAGTAGCCACTTGTGGGGGATACAAAACTCATCGGCCGACGCTTACTGGATGCCCCGCCGGAGCCTGTCATCGGGCCGGCCACTTCGGGCCGGACCCGTTGGCGGGGCATGACAACGATAACGATGTTAGCAATGAGTATTGCGAGAAACGTCGCGCATGACCGCGGTAGCAATGCAATCACTCCTTGAACCGGCCGCACGCTGGCGGCAGCCGAATGTCTTGCTGATCGTCTGCGTCGCCGTCGGCGCCTGGCTGGTGCTGGTGCCGGTGGTGGCGTTGCTGGTCACCGCGTTCACCGAAGATACCGGGATGGGCTTCGGCGCCTTCACCGTCGATAATTTCATCGAGGCCTATGCGGACCCGCGCATCCTCAGGCTGTTTGCCAATTCGCTGCTCTATGCGCTCGGCACCGCCGCGGTGACGTTTGTCATCGGCGGCTTTGTCGCCTGGGCGGTCGAGCGCACCGACGCGCCGGGCGGCGCGCTGTTTCATAATCTGGCGCTGCTGTCGTTCGCGATTCCCGGCCTGCTCATGGCGATGGCGTGGATCTTCGTGCTCAGCCCCAATATCGGCTGGGTCAACGCCGTGCTGAAATCGACGTTTCACCTCGGCAGCGCGCCGCTCAACATCTACACCATGGCCGGCATGATCTGGGCGCTGTCGAGCCATTACTTCCCGCTCGCCTATCTGGCGCTCGGGCCGGCGTTGCGGGCGCTCGACGTGCGCATGGAAGAGGCCGGGTTGATGGCCGGCGGCCGCTACTGGCATGTGCTGCCGCGGATCACGCTGCCGCTCCTTCGCCCCGCCATCCTGTCGGGGCTGCTGCTGCTCTTCGTCATGGGGCTGTCGTCCTACGAAGTGCCGCGGCTGATCGGCCGGCCGGCGCGCATCGACGTCTTCACCACCGAGATCCAGGGCGCCACCAACCAGACGCCGCCGGCGTTCGGCGTCGCCAGCGCGCTCAGCCTGACGCTGCTCCTGGTCTGCATCGTCGCCGTCTATTTCTACCGCCGCGCGACCCGCAACGCCGAAGCCTTCGCCACCATCACCGGCAAGGGCTACCGGCCGACCCGCATCGAGCTCGGCCGCTGGCGCTGGCCGGTGGCGGCCGCCATCGCATTGGTTTTTCTGGTGGCGCTCGGGCTGCCGCTGTTCACGCTGGCGTGGCAGTCGTTCTTCCGCAACCTGTCGCAGCCGTTCATGGCCGCCGGCGTGCCGCTGACGCTGGAGAACTACCGCTTCATCCTGCGCTATCCGGTCTTTCTCGAGGCGGTGCGCACCAGCGTCGTGGTCTCCGCCATGGCCGCCACGTTTGTGGTGGCGCTGACGCTGGTGATGGCGTGGCTGGCGCGGCGCTCCGGCTCGCGCTTCGCCTGGCTCCTGGACGCGCTCGCCTCGGCGCCGATCGCGATCCCGAGCGTGATCGTCGGCGCCAGCGTGCTGTTCACCTATCTGATCGTGCCGATCCCGGTGTACAACACCATCTGGATATTGTTCATCGCCTACGTCACGCTGTGCCTGCCCTACGGCATGCGGTTCGCGTCGAGCGGCATCACCCAGATTCACCGCGAGCTCGAGGAAGCCGCCGCGGTGGCCGGCGCCAGCCTGCAGCAGATTTTCCTGCGCGTGCTCTTACCGCTGATCCTGCCGTTCCTGCTGGCGGCGTGGATCTACGTGTTCGTGCTGTCGGTGCGCGAGCTCGGCGCCTCGGTGTTCTTGGTCGGGCCGGGCACCAACGTGCTCGGCACCGTCAGTCTCACGATGTGGGAGGAGGGCGGCAGCTACGGCGCCGTCGCCGCGCTCGGCGTGCTGCAGATCTTGCCGCTCTTGCTCATCGTCGTCGGGCTCCGCTTCCTGGAGATGCGGGTGGCGCGGCGGGGATTGGGGAACGCGAAGAGTTAGGACGCGGCACGCATGGAACGCCCGCGGGGGCGGCTGCGTTGATGAGGTGAGCTACCTTTTCGCCGCCTTCAGGTTGGAGGCCCGCCATGAGCGCAAGCAGCACAAATCTCAGCGCAAGCAGCACAAATCTCAGTGCAAACCTGACCGATCGGCACTCGCGGCCGCCAGTGACGAATTGGTTGCATCCGCGCGTCTACGAGATCCTCATCGCGATCACGGCATGGTTCGTGCTCGCGGTATGGAACTTCGCCGGCCCAGGGATCGTCGATTATCTGCTTTTCATTGTCAGCGGCTTCATCTTTGTCGCTGTGGCATTACCACTCATTCTCTCGCGGGTTGGACGGGACGGCAGGACGGAAGCGCGGGACAAGAAGGCGCCGTCGCTGCGCGACTGGGCAAGCTGGAATTACGACACCGGGGCGGGCCCGCTCGGCGGCGCGGAGGCGGCAACACAGATTTTATTGCCGATCGCGGCGGCGGCTGTCGGCATGACGATCATTGGCCTTCTGTTCCAGATCATCGAACGCGTGGCCGCCTAGCCAGCGGCCTCACGCTTCACCGTGCACCAACGCCGCGCTCGGCGTGCTGCAGATCTTGAATTCTGCTCCTCAGCCCCTCACGGCATCAATGCGATTTCCTTCTCAATTTCGTAATTCGAGCCGCCATGCCGGGATCGAGCCTTACCTTGTAGGCGGCGTTCCTGCATCTCAGAATCCAGACTGCTGAATTTGGTGCGGAAAGTCTTGCATCCCGCGTTGCCGTGACCGGTTGATCGCACGCATAGCCCTGGCTGCGCACCTGAGCGGCCACGTCATCGGCGGGTGTTTGCGCGTAGCATGAACACGTTACCCCGATGAGGGCCACGGAAACCGCCAACGGCCTCAAAGCCGTCCGAAGGGCGGAAGCTCCGTCATCGACAAGGCCCATAACGCTAAACCGCTGTTGGATGTCCGCCTCTGATCCTCTGAGCCACGCCGCGCGGCCGCCTTTGTGTCAGTGATCGGCTTGTCCGCCGTCTACGGCACGGCTGCAAATCCGTTTCTTTGGAAGACGTTGACGCCCTTCGGATCGGCGCCAAACCGCTGCAGCTTGGGGCTGTTCGCCACATCCTGTTCCCATGAGGTGACGGTCCAGGTTCCGACAAGTTGGTCCTTGAGCGATTTCTCCTGAGCCGTCGCCATGCTTGGCGCCAGGGCCAAGCCAAATGCCGCAATGGCAGCCATGCTGAGCATGCTACGCGTGTTCATTACGTGTTACCTCCCTTTGAATATGCGAAGGCGTCCGCGCACAGACGATGCGTCCTGCGCGGGCGCATTAAATCGTGAAAGTGACGTTTGGTTGAGAGTGTGACGCCTGCCGAACAGCACCGGCTGCTCGTTCGCCCATAACGGAGGACCTCGGCACGTCCCGTTCGGCAGCTCCGCGCACCATACACACTTACGCGCGGATGGGGAAGCAAGGAACTTAGGCGAAATTCACGTAACGGATTTTGGAACGGTGCCGCTGGCGGCGTGAATCTACGAAATCATGCGAATGAACCGGACCGGATTTGAAGCCGCGTGACCCGCCTCACCTCAATCCGCACCGACCTGTCCGTTTGCAGAACGCAAAATATCACACTTGACCTGCCAGTGCCGGCGTCACTCGGCCTTGATATTCGCGAACTTGATCACCTTGGCCCACTTTTCGCTTTCGTTTGCAATGAACTTGCCGAAGTCGGCAGGGGATCCCGGCAATGGCGTGCTGCCGAGTTCGATAAGCCGTGCCTTGAGCTGGGGGTCGGCGAGGCCGGCATTGATTTCCTTATTAAGCCTTTCAACAATCTCAGGCTGAGTATTCTTAGGTGCAGCTATGCCGTAATAGACGCTTGCATCAAAGCCTGGCAGAAATTCGCTCACGGCCGGGACGTCCGGCAACACGTCCGAGCGCGTTGCAATAGTCACGGCCAGCGCCCGCAACCGGCCGGACCGGACGTGCTCGATGGCCGCGGGCATGCTGGCGAACATGACCTGCACCTGTCCCCCGAGCAGGCTTGTCAGCGCCGGCGCCGTGCCGCGAAAAGGCACGTGGGTCATATCGATGCCGGCCATCATCTTGAACAGTTCGCCAGACATGTGTTGCGACGAGCCGATGCCGGCAGACGCATAATTGAGCTTGCCTGGATTGGCCTTGGCATAGGCGATGAACTCGGGGATGGTCTTGGCGGGTACCGATGGATTGACCACCATGATGTTGGGTTCGCGGCCGATGCCGGCGACCGGAGCGATGTCGCGAACGAAGTCGAAATGGAGGTTGTCGTAAAGCGTGCCGTTGACGGTGTTCGCCGTCGAGCTCAAAAGCAGGGTATAGCCATCGGGTGCGGCCCGCACGACTTCCTCGGTTCCGATATTGCCGCCGCCGCCCGGTCGGTTCTCAATGACGAATGCTTGGCCGAGACGCTCCGACAGCCATTGACCCATCAGACGAGCGATGATGTCGTTGCCGCCGCCTGCGGCATAAAACACGATCAAATGAACGGGCCGCGACGGATAAGTATCAGCCCTGGCGATGCGCGACAGCGCCGGCATTGCGGCGGCACCCGTTGTCAGATGCAGGAATCGGCGACGGCATATTTTCATGGCGCATATTTTCATGGCGCATATTTTCATGGGGGCATATTTCATGGGGCCACCCGCAGCATGCTCGGGCGCTTACGCAAGCGCGGCACTCAAGGCGACCCGCGCATCACGATCAGACTACAGCTGTTTCTGATATGCAAGAGCGCGTGTCTCTCGGCCTTCAGCGGACCCGCGGCGACGCGGTAGAGAGTCCGCCTCTGCGAGCCAAGCGAGCATTGCCCGACCGGCGCTCACCGACCTCGATCTGTGAACACGTCCTACCCGGTATATTCCAGAATGTGCATGCCCTGGCCCCAGCGGTCGATCAGATAAAGCCGCCCCTGTTCATCCGAGCCGATGTCGTTCGACTGGATGCCCGGGGTGCCTTCGGGCTGCTCCGGCACGTAGCAGCCGACTTCCTTCGGATGCAGCGGGTCGCTGACGTTCACCGCGCGCAGCCCGGCGTTGAAATAGGTCAGGAACACGGTGTCGCGCCACGGTCCTTCGGCCGGCAGGTGCTCCAGGATGTTGTGCGCGCCGAAGCGGCCGGGGCGATCGTAGTATTTGTCGCGGTCGGGCATGAAGGTGGCGACCGGCAGCGGATTTAATTCATCGCGCGCGTCGATGATCCACATGAATTGCGCGTCGGGGAATTTCTGCTTGGCGCGCGCCTCGTCGGTGACCACCAGATACGGCCGGTCGCCGATCGGCCAGCAGGTATGGGTCGAACCGGGGAACGGCGGCGACCATTTGATGGCGCCGACGAGCTTCATGGCGCGCAGGTCGGTGCAGTCGATGATCGCCATGCCGCCGCCCCACCAGGCGCAATACATGCGATTGCCCCGGATCACCGGCGGGCCGTGCAGCGTGGTGGCTTCCTCGGCCGGGTGCGGATCGTTGCCGACTTCGTCGGAATCGGTCTTCATCCACGGCAGACCCCAGATGCTGATCACCTCGGGCTTGAGCGGATCGCGGATGTCGAGCGTCCAGATCACGCGACGGGTCCAGCCCGGCGCGTCGTTGGGCATGAAGGCGAGATTGCGTTGCAGGTCGACGCCGAAGCGATGCGGGCCGGAGCCCGGCATGTCGTAGAAGCCGATCGGCTTCGGCTCAGCCGGCGTCGATACGTCGAAGATGAAAAAGCCGGCGCGGGCGTTCTTGCCTTTGTCGCCGGCAAGCCGCTCCGAATTCACGTAGAGCAGGTCGTCGCCGACGATGCGCAGCTTGTGGCAGTGGATTCCCGGCGGCGCGCGGAATTCGCCGACTTTGTGCGGCCGCCTTGGGTCGCGCACATCGTGAACGGTGAAACCTTCCGGCCCGTTGTAGCTCGAGCCGCCGACCGCGCCCACATAGGCGTGGCCCTTGTGGACCTGAACCAGGGAGCCGCCACCCCAGGCCGCCGAGGCATCGTGGCCGAGCAGGCGGAAGTTCTTGGCTTCTTCGGGGGTGGCGGCCATGCGGGCTCCTTATTCGTTCACAAGCTTGATGGCGCGATCGTAGTACGACAGATCGACGTAGCGTTGCGGATCGGCCGGGTGGCCGCCCTCGATTGCGGCGCGCAGCGCCAGCACGTTGGTGAAACCGGCCATATCGAACGCGGCGTCGCGGGCGAAGCCAAAGCCCGGCTCGGCCATCAGATCGAGGCTCTTCGCCGCCATGTCGCTCGGCAGCTTGAGCTTGTCGACCAGAATGGCGATGGCCGGCGCGCGGTTGTTCGGATCGAGCGACCAGCGCAGCGCTTCGATAAACGCCGCCAGATACTGCTCGAGCGTTTGGGCATGATCGCGCGCCCAGGCGCGCCGCACGAAGGCGCCGCCGGCCTGGTAAGGCCCGAGCATGTCGGTGGTGCGGCCGAGGCTGCGCATGCCGTGGGCGGCGGCTTCCAGCGAATAGGGCAGGTTGAGAATGGCGCCGGCATTGTCGGGGTCGTCCAACAAGGCCTTCAGACGACGTTGGCCGTTGCCGACCGGATTGAGCGTGTAGTCCTTGCCTTCCGCCAGGCCATGCTGGAGCAGGATTTTCTTGGCTTGCAGCGCATAGGCGGTGTTGGTGGCGTCGACCACGATGGCGTGGCCGCGGATGTCGGCGTAATCCTTGATCGCGCTCTGCACATAGAACTCGTTGGTGCCGCTGTCGCCGCCGCTGACGATCACGACGTCGGTTTTGGGCACGTTTCCGGCTCCCGGCCGCATCGGTCCCGGCCGCGTCGATCATGGCGACGGCATTGTCGACGGCGGAATGAACGATATCGACACGGCCGTCGGCGAGGCCGGCGCGCTGGCGCTCGGAGCTCTCGGTGAATTGCAGCTCGACCTGCAAGCCGTGTTTGGCGAACACGCCGCGGTCGATGGCCACGTAGAATGGCAGCGACCGCGCGGTCGGAAAGGTGTTGACGTGCAGCACGGTCGGCTCGGCTGCCTGCGCGGTTGGCAGCAGCGCGCAAAATCCGAGCAGCGCGGCAACGGTCCGCCGAATTATCCTGCGCCATGAGGTGCCGGATGCCCCGCGACATGACATGGGAGCGCTTCCTCCGTAGCTTTCCGCTGCTGTTGTTGCCATCATCGCAGCCGGCCGGCCGTCCAATAACCACCGGCCGCGACGCGAGGCAAGTGCGCATGGACCGCCGAATTGGCTGATCGCGTTCAAGCGCCCGATGCCGCGCGCCTGCGGAGCGCCGAGCTGTTCGGCCATCCACGCGGGCTCACCTTCCTGTTCACCACCGAGATGTGGGAGCGCTTCTCGTATTACGGGATGCGCTCGCTGCTGGTGCTGTACATGACGAAATATCTGCTGCTGCCGGCGCATGCCGGCGACGTGCACGGGCTGCTCACGGTCAAGAGCGCGCTCGAGGCGGTGTTCGGTCCGCTCGATGTGCAGCCGCTGTCGTCGCAGATCTGGGGGTTCTATACCGGGCTCGTCTATTTCACGCCGGTCTTCGGCGGTCTGTTGGCCGACCGCGTGCTCGGCCAACGCCGCACCGTCGTCATCGGCGCCGTCCTGATGGCGCTTGGCCATTTCATGATGGCGATCGAGCCGTTGTTTTTGGTCGCGCTGCTGTTTCTCATCCTCGGCAACGGCGCCTTCAAGCCGAACATTTCCACCCAGGTCGGGCGGCTCTATCCGCCCGGCGATCATCGCCGCGACCGCGCCTATTCGATCTTCTATGTCGGCATCAATGTCGGCGCGTTTCTGGCGCCGCTCGTCTGCGGCACGCTCGGCGAGACGGCCGGCTGGCCATACGGCTTCGCCGCCGCCGGCGTCGGCATGTGCATCGGGCTGTGCATCTACCTCTATGCGCTGCCGCTGCTGCCGCCGGACGCCCCCTCGCTTGCCTCCCCGGCGAGCGGGGGAGGGCGCCACGCCGCCGCCGCACCGGCGCCGCTCACGCCCGAGCAATGGCGCGCCATCGTGGCGCTGCTCGTGCTGTTTCTGCCCAATACCTTGTTCTGGGGCTGCTACGAGCAGATCGGCAATACCATTGTGCTGTGGGCCGATGCCGACACCGACCGCGCCATCTCGCTGTTCGGGCTGCATGCTGAAATCCCGACCACGACGTTCCTCGCCTTCAATCCGTTTTTGATCTTCGCCTTCACCCCGCTGGTGGTGGCGCTGTGGGCGCGGCAGGCCGCGCGCGGCGCCGAGCCGTCGACCATCACCAAGATGGCGCTCGGCTGTTTCGGCGTCACCGCGGCGTATCTGATCATGGCGCTGGCCGCGGTGGCGGCCGACGGCGGCAAGGCGAGCTGGCTGTGGCTCCTCGGCTTCTTCTTCGTCATCACGCTGGGCGAGCTTTATCTGTCGCCGGTCGGCCTGTCGTTCGTCACCAAGGTGGCGCCTGCGCGCATCCTGTCGATGATGATGGGGGTGTGGCTGGCGACGAGTTTTACCGGCGGCTTTCTCGCCGGCTGGCTGGGCAGTTTCTGGAGCCGGATGGAGAAGCCTGAGTTTTTCGCGATGATCGCCGCCATCGCGGCGTTTGCCGGGGTGGTGATCCTGGCCTGCCGCCGGCCGTTGCGCGGCGTGCTGCGGGAATAGGCGAGCGCGCTGCGCCGCGCTCGGCGCTCTGGAACTTCCGGCGCAATGCAATAGGATCGCCGCCGTCATGGTCGCCGACGAATTGGACGCCGCCGCGCTGATCCACCGCGAGTTGACGCGCGTCGGCGTCAAGCTCGCCGCGACCCTGCCGGACGACTGGGTGGGTCCCCTGATCGGCCGCATCGACGCCGATCCCGCCATCCGCCACGTTCCGGTGGCGCGGGAGTCCGAGGCGGTGGTGATCGCCAGCGGCGCGTTCTTTGCCGGCGCCAAGGCGGTGGCGATCATCGGCAATACCGGGCTGCTGACCTGCACCGGCGAGCTCGCCACGTTGAATCTGCGCCATCAGATTCCGGTGTTCTGCATCGTCAGCATGCGCGGCACCTACGACGATCATCGCATCTGGCAGGAGGTGCAGGGACGGCGAACCATTCCGCTGCTCGAGGCTTACGATTTCCCCTATCAGGTGCTCGAGAGCCTCGACCAGATCGGCTGCATTCCGGCGGTCTACGAAGCCTCGCGGCTGCAAAAGCGGCCGTACATTCTGTTTTTGACGCGCAGCCTGCTCAAAGGGAAGGTCTGGCGGTGAAGGTTCGGCGATGAAGGTTTGGCTATGAAGACGCGCGACGCCATGGCCGTGCTGGCGGCGCATCGCGGCGATGCGGTCGCGGTGTGCGCGCTCGGCATGGCCTCGAACGAATGGTGGCAGGCGACCCGGAACGAAGAAACATTCTACATGCATGGCGCCATGGGTTTTGCCGCAAGCTTCGCGCTCGGTTTCGCGCTGATGGCGCCGGACGTACCGGTGCTCCTGCTCAATGCCGACGGCTCGCTGTGCATGAATCTCGGCTGCCTTCTGACCGAGGCCGAGCAGGCGCCCAGGAACCTGAAGCACTTCGTCATCGACAACCGGGTCTATCAGACCGTCAGCGCGGTGCCGATGGTCAACCGCGCGCTGTCCGACTACGCGGCGATCGCGCGCGGCGCCGGCATCGCCCGCACGCTCACCGTGGACAACGTGGCGGATCTCGAAAAAGCCGTGCCGCAGATCATGGCGTCGCCGGGCCCGTACTTCACCGTGCTGCGGGTCGAAGCCGAGCCCGCCTACCTCGAAGTGGCGCCGAACGATTACGAAGGCGCCGAGATGAAATATCGCTTCGGCCGGGCGATGGAGCGTCGGCTGGGCGTCAAGGTTTTCGGGCCGGCCGGGTATTAGCGGTTACGACAGCAGCGCCTTCATGCGGTCCTGATTGATCGATTTCACCAATTGATCGACCAGGCCGCCGAGCGGCACCGGGACTTTGGCCGCCTGGGCCAATTCCAGCGCGGTGTCCATGTCCTTCTCCGCCCACTTGCCGGTGCTCTTGCCCCAGCGCGACAGTGACCAGTTGGCGCCGCTGCCGGCATTGAGCGCGGCAACCAGCCGCGGGATATCCATGCCCAGCGACTTCGCCAGCGTGAGCAATTCGAAGTTCGCCACCATGGCGGCCCACAGCAGCATGTTGTTGATCATCTTGGCGACCTGGCCGCAGCCGACGCCGCCGAGATGGACCACCTCGCGGCCGAAGGTTTCCAGCACCGGACGAGCGCGGCCGAGCCAGCGCTCCTCGCCGCCCACATAGACGGTGCAGGTGCCGTTGTCGGCGGCTTCCTGGCCGAGCACCACCGGCGTGTCGAGGACGCCGATGTCCTTCGCTTGCGCCAGCGCGGCGAGCCGCCGGCAGGTTTCCGGCGCCACCGAACTCGCAATGCAGATGACCGAGCCCGGCGCCAGCGCGTCGAGCAGGCCCGAACCTGCGACGACGGCTTCGACCTGCGCGTCGGTCGCCACCATGACGACGACGACTTCGGCGTGCCTGCCGATGTCCGCCGCCGAGTTGTGGTGCTTGATGCCGTCATTGAGGGCGCGCCGCACCGCATCCGCGTCGATGTCGTAACCGGCGACGTCGAAGCCTTGGCGCAGCATGTGCCGCGCGAATTGAATGCCCATGGCGCCGAGGCCGATCATGCCGGTGCGTTTGACGGGTGTTGTCTGGTCCATGTTTGATCCCATTTTGCCACCGTCATCATCCGCGCATGCGGATGATCCAGTAATCGCTATTGCCTGTCGTTTGGGCCCGATGTGTGAAGTTTACTGGATGCTCCGCCTGAGCCTGTCATCGGGCCGGCCACTTCGGGCCGGACCCGTTGGCGGAGCATGACACGCTTTTGTTTGGTCGCGTCCTCGTTCACATTGTTGCCGTCCCGAGACAGCACCACGCCGTAATCGCGCGCCGCTGCCGCCGCCGACACATAGCCCTCGCGCACATCGGCGAGCACGCGCCCGGGCGGCCGCGACAGCGGATCGCCGTAGCCGCCGCCGCCGGGCGTATCGAGCCGGAAGGCATCGCCGGCCGCCAGCGGATAATCGGCATAGCGCGTCGGCAGGCGTTTTCTTGTTTCGCTGTGCGGGTTGATCCAGATGTCGCCGGGCCGGCCGGTATTGCCGCCGGCCATGCCGTTGGGCGGGATGACGTGCTTCATCGAGCGGATCGAAAAGCGCGCCGCGGCGAGATTGAGATAGTCGCGGCGGATGCCGAGCCCGCCGCGGAACAGTCCGGCGCCGCCGGAATCGGCAATGAGCTCGAAGCGGGTGATGCGGGTCGGAAATTCGCTTTCGATGATCTCGATCGGCGCGATCCGGGCATTGCTCTGGTTCACCGTGATGGCGGAAGCGCCGTCCTTTGAGGCGCGGGCGCCGCCGCCGCCGGCCAGGATTTCGTATTGCACGTAGCTTTTGCCGGCCGAGGTGGGCCGGCCGCCGATGATGATCGAGCGGCTGCCGCTGCCGTCGGCCCGCACCTTGCCGGGCACGATCGGCGCCAGCGCCGCGAACAGCGCGTCGACCAGCGCATGCACGGTCGGATTATAGGTGTTGACCGGCGCCGGAAAGCGCGGATTGAGCACGCTGCCGTCGCGCGCCGTGATGCGAAACGCGCGCAGGAGCCCGCTCGACACGTACATGTGCGGGTCGATCAGCGCGATCAGCGCATAGGCGCATGCTGCCTGCACCAGCGGCGGACGGATATTGGCCGGCCCCTGGGTCTGGTCGGCCGAGCCGGAGAAATCGAAATGCAATTGCTCGCCGTGCTTCTCGGCGATGACGTGGATGCGCACCGGCTGCTCCAGCGTGATGCCGTCGTCGTCGACGAAACGTTCGGCCTGGTAGCGGCCGTCGGCCCATTCGGCGATCGCAGCGCGCACCCGCGCCTCGCCGATCTCGAACAGGCGGGCATAGCTCGCCAGCACCTTGTCCTTGCCGTATTTGGCGGTGAGCTCGGCCAGTCGCCGCTCGCCGAGGCGGTCGGCGCCGAGCTGGCCGCGGATATCGCCGAGCACCAGTTCGGGCGTGCGGCTGTTGGCGGCGATGATGTGCTCGATGTCGGTGTTCGGCTCGAAGTTGCGCTGGTAGCGCACCGCCGGCAGGTGCAGGCCTTCGTTGAAGATCTCGCGGGCCTGGCCGGAGCAGCTGCCCGGCACCGGGCCGCCGATGTCGCCCTTGTGTGCGATCGAGCCGCAGAAGCCGAACAGCGCGCCGTCGACGAACACCGGCGACAGCACGCACATGTCGGGGGCGTGCGGGCTTCCGCCCAGATAAGGGTGATTGATCAGGAACGCATCGCCGGCGGCGATGGCGCCGCCGAACTCCTCCAGCACGGCGCCGCAGCAGGCCGGAAACGCGCCGATATGCAGCGGCAGCACGACGTGCTGGGCGACGACCTCGCCGGCGGCATTCATCAACGCGCAGGAGGCATCCTGGGATTCGCGCACGATGGTCGAGAAGCCGGTGCGGAACAGCGAGTTCTGCATCTCCTGCACGATGCCGGACAGGCTCGCCTTGATGACTTCAAGATCGACGGCGTCGATGGGCATGTAGAGCCTCAATTTGCTATATTGTCATCATCCGCGAAGGCGGATGATCCAGTACACAAAAGCGCCAGCCCTTGAGATTACTGGATCGTCCGCCTTCGCGGACGATGACAGCGATTTTGTGTCATGTGAAAATTTCAGTATCATTTTTCCGCCGTCACGATCAGATTCTTCCAGTCGTCGACCCGCGCGGTTTGGCCGGCGCAGATCACGGTGGTGCAGTCGAACTGGTCGAGGATAGCCGGCCCGCCAAGCATCACGCCGACATCGAGCCGCTCGCGCTGATAGACCGGACAGTCGAGCGCCGCGCCGTCGAAGGCGACACGCCGGGTCTCGCGCAGCGCGTCGGCAGCCTTGCCGCCCTGGGGCGAGAATTTCGGCATCGCCACCGCCGGCACCAGGCCGATGCCGCGCACCCGATAGGACACCACCTCGACCGGCTCGTCCGGCGCCATGTGGCCGAACTGGCTCTGGTGCTCGACATCGAACGCCTTGCGCAGGCTTGCCAGCGCCGCGGTCTGCTCCGTGCCGCAGGGCAGGGTGATCTCGTAACCCTGCCCGGCATAGCGCATGTCGAGGGCGCGTTCGACGCGGATGTCGTTGGCGGCGAAGCCGTCGCGGCGCAGGTCGTCGCGCGCCTGAGTCTCGAGCGGCGCGAACAGCGCGCCCACCTCGGCGGCTGTGAGCGCGGCGAGCGGCGTCATGCGCGAGCGGATATAGTCGTGCTTGACGTCGGACATCAGCAAGCCGAACGCGGAGAACACGCCCGGATAGAGCGGCACGATCACGCCGGCCATGCCAAGGTCGCGCGCCATGCGGGCGGCGTGAATCGGCCCGGCGCCGCCGAAGGCGAGCAGCATGAAGTCGCGCAGATCGTGGCCGCGCATGGTGGAGATGGCCTTGATCGCCTCCGCCATCTTCACCTCGATGATGCGCACGACGCCTTCGGCCGCCGCGGTATTGTCGAGCGCGAGCGGCGCGGCGACGCGCCGGACCGCTTGATCCGCCTTGGCGCGATCGAGCGTCATGCGGCCGCCGAGGAAGTTGTCGGCGGACAGATAACCGAGGATGAGATTGCAATCGGTGATGGTTGCCGCCTCGCCGCCGCGGCCGTAGCACGCCGGCCCCGGCACCGCGCCGGCGCTGTGCGGGCCGACGTCGAGCACGCCGAAGCGGTCGACCTTGGCGATGGTGCCGCCGCCGGCGCTGACCGTATTGATGTCCATCATCGGCATGGCGAGATCGCGGCCGTCGATCTTGCCGCGGTTCGCCAGCACCGCCGTGCCGTCCTTGATCAGGGCGACGTCGCAGGACGTGCCGCCCATGTCGAAGGTGATGATGTTGGGCAAGCCAGTCAGACGGCTCAAGGCAACGCCGGCGGTGACGCCGCCCGCCGGGCCGGACAGCACCGTGGTTACGGCGGTGCGCGCGGCTTGCGCAAATGTCGACATGCCGCCGTTCGACTGCATGATGTATTTTTGCGGCGTCGTGACGCCGGCCTCAACCAGGCGCCGATCGAGGTTGGCGATGTAGCGCGCCAGGATCGGCTGCAGATAGGCATTGATGACCGTCGTGCTCAGCCGGTAGTACTCGCGGATCTGCGGCAGGATCTCCGACGACAGCGAGATATCGCAGCCCGGCAGCTCCTGCCGGGCGATGTCGCGGACGCGCGCCTCGTGTTCGGGGTGCAGGAACGAGAACAACAGGCACACCGCCAGCGCTTCGATGTTCTGTGTTCGCAGGCCGCGCAGGGTTTCGCGCAGCGCCGCCGCGTCGAGCGGCACCAGCACGTCGCCGCGGCAATCGACGCGCTCCTTCACTTCGCCGGTGCGGCTCGGCGGCACCAGCGGCGGCGGCTTGTCGTACATGACGTCGAAGATCGCCGGGCCGTAGGGCCGCGCCTGCTCGGCAACTTCGTAGATGCCGCGGAAACCTTCGGTGACCAGGAGCCCGGTCTTGACGCCCTTGCCTTCAAGCAGCGCGTTGGTGCCGACCGTGGTGCCGTGACAGAAATAACCGACGTCGGCTTCCACCGTACCCTGCGCCGCGCGTGGGGCAGGGAAGGGCGGGCGCGCGAGCAGCGCTTCGACGCCCTGCAGGATCGCCCGCGATGGATCGTCCGGGGTCGAGGGAATCTTGGTGATGGAAACCGCGCCGGTTTCCTCGTTGAGATAGACGAAATCCGAGAACGTCCCACCCGTATCGACCGCAACCCGGTAGCGAGGCATTCTTGTTGGTTATCCGTCATCCTTGAGGCGCGCCGCCGGCGCGCCTCGAAGGATGCGGCCGAGGTGCCCGGCTGTCGCCCTTCGAGGCGCGACGCTACGCGCCGAGCGCCTCAGGGTGACGATGACGGACAACGAAATGCCCCGCTTTCTGCTTCCGCGCAATGCGTTTTGGCGCGCAGAATGCCGTAGGGGCGACCCTCGTGGTCGCCCCTATCTGGGCAGGCACGAGGCCTGCCCCTACGTCATTGCCCGTGAAACACGCTGGCTCAGTGCATCGCCGCCGCTGCGGCCGCGGCGGGATTTTCCATCGAGGCGATGTTGTTCTTCACCGCCTTCTGCACCTTCTCGAAGGCGCGGACCTCGATTTGGCGGACCCGCTCGCGCGACACGCCGAACTCGTCGGCAAGCTCCTCGAGCGTGATCGGGTCGTCGGCCAGACGGCGGGCTTCGAAGATGCGCCGTTCGCGGTCGTTGAGCACCGTGAGCGCATCGCCCAAAGCCTTGTGGCGGTTCTCCGACTGCTCGCTCTCGGCCAGCCGGCTTTCCTGGCTGACGCTGTCGTCGACCAGCCAGTCCATCCACTCGCCGGAATCGCCGTCCTCGCGGATCGGCGCGTTGAGCGAAGCGTCGCCGCCGAGCCGGCGGTTCATGTCGATCACATCCTGCTCGGTGACGCCGAGCCGCTTGGCAATCAGCTTGACCTGATCGGGCCGCATGTCGCCTTCGTCGAGCGCCGAGATGCGGCTCTTGGCCTTGCGCAGGTTGAAGAACAGCTTCTTCTGATTGGCGGTGGTGCCCATCTTCACCAGCGACCACGAGCGCAGGATGTATTCCTGGATCGCCGCCTTGATCCACCACATCGCATAGGTCGCCAGCCGGAAGCCCTTGTCGGGCTCGAAGCGCTTGACCGCCTGCATCAGCCCGACATTGCCTTCGGAGATGACTTCGGAAATCGGCAAGCCATAGCCGCGATAGCCCATGGCGATCTTGGCCACGAGCCGCAGATGGCTGGTGACGAGCCGGTGCGCCGCGTCGCGGTCGCCGTGCTCGCGCCAGCGCTTCGCCAGCATGAATTCTTCCTGCGGTTCCAACATCGGGAACCGCCTGATCTCTTCCAGATACCGGGTGAGGCCGGTTTCGCCCGAGAGAATGGGCAGTGCAGCAGTCTGGGCCATGATAGCGCCCTCCATATTCGAGCCCCCGCGGGAGCGGCGGGCGAATGGCCCGTCGCTCCCCGAGCCGACGGCGCCAGTTCAACGTCTCGCACCCGCAACATACACGGTCGAATCGGGCGAGAGGAAGTAAAGACAGCGTCACAGCTACGCGACGCTATCGTGATCCTCTCCAATTCAACGTGATTCCGCCAATTCGGGCAAATTCTTACGACTTGCCGGCCGCTTTATCCCCGGTCGCCGGGGCGACCAGGGCATGACGCAAACGGGCGAGATCGGCTGGCAGTTCCGAACGGAACCGAAGGATTTCGCCTGATGTGGGATGCTTGACCAACAGTATATGGGCATGCAGCGCCTGTCTGCCAAGATCTGCCAGCGCAATTTGGGCCTGGGGCGGCAAAAGCGCCGTCTTGGTGCGAAAACCGGCCCCGTAGGTCTCGTCGCCGAGCAGCGGGTGGCCGATCGACGCCAAATGGACGCGAATCTGGTGGGTCCGCCCGGTTTCCAGCCGGCAGGCGAGCAAACTGGCCACCGCCTCGGATTCCTGCCCGGCTTTCCCGGCACGCCGAGGCTCTGCCGCACCGGAATACCGTTCCAGGATCTGCCAATGGGTGATCGCCTCGCGACCGCCTTCGCGCACGGCCATGCGATCGCGGTTGCGCGGGTGGCGGTCGATCGGCCGGTCGATGGTGCCGTGGGGCCGCTCGGGCGCGCCCCACACCAAGGCCAGGTAGCCGCGTTCGAACCCCCCGCCGGCTTTGCCGTGGTCGGCGAATTGCGCCGCCAGCGCCCGATGCGCGCGGTCGTTCTTCGCCACCACCATCAGCCCGGTGGTGTCCTTGTCGAGCCGGTGCACGATGCCCGGGCGGCGTTCGCCGCCGATGCCGGACAGGCTGTCGCCGCAATGCGCGATCAGCGCGTTGACCAGGGTCCCGCTCCAATGTCCGGCGGCGGGATGCACGACCAGGTCCTTCGGCTTGTCGATGACGATCATGTCATCGTCCTCATAGACCACGGTGAGCGGAATGGCCTCCGCCGCCGGCTTGGCCGGCGCCGGCGCCGGCACGTCGAGGTCGATGGCGGCGCCTGAATTGACGCGGTGGTTGGGATCGTGGATCGTGCGGCCGTCGAGCGCGACGGCGCCGGCCTCGATCAGCGCCTTGAGCCGCGACCGCGACAGCGAAACGACATGGACGGCGAGCAGGCGGTCCAGCCGTTCGCCGGTCTCTTGCTCGGCGACGACAATCGATGTGCGCGTCATGGTGACCGTCATGGCTAAAACACCCGATAGCACGTCCGAACCCGGCTCGGTGCAAGGTTCAGTCCAAGACACGCCCCCGAAGGAGCTTGCGGCCGTCATGGCCCGGGCGCGCAGGTTGATGCTCATTTCCGCGCTCACCACGGCGATCGCCATCGCCGCGGTGGTCGGCGTCATCGGCTATCGCGTTTTTGCCTCGGGCGGAAGCGGCGCCGCCACCATCAGCGACGGCACGGTGTTCCTGCCGAAAGGCGCGCGGGTGGTGTCCACGACCGTATCGGGCGGCCGCATTGTCGTGACCCTCGATAACGCCGGCGCCACGGAAGTCCGCATCTACGACCTCAAGACCCTGCAGCAAACCGGCCGGCTGCGCTTCGGCACCGAGCAGTGACCGGGGCGCGGGGCGGGGCGCAACGGCTTGCACCGACGCGCCATCGCGGTTATTTCGGATGCAGGCTCCCTTCGTCTAGCGGTCTAGGACGCGGCCCTCTCAAGGCTGAAACACGGGTTCGATTCCCGTAGGGAGCGCCAGCGCTACCTTGCAGCTTTGAATGAGCGAATGTTTCAGCGGGGCCTCCGAGGCGCGCCTTCATTCTCAAACGCGGAAGCTCTGTCATGAAAGTCGTCGGGCTCGTCCTGGTGGGACTGTTCTTCGGGGCAATCTTGGGCGGCGTGATCGGCGTGTGCCTTGGGCTCGCCTGGACCGCGGTGTTTCAGACCAGCTCATTCGAAGGTTATTCGGGAATGCTGGTATTCCTGACCTTCATGCCGATAGGCATCATTGTTGGTGCCTTGGCGGGAGGAATCGGCCTCGGCGTCCTGGCGTCCCGCGACGGTACCGCGGTGCCGGGCGACGCCGACTGACGGTGCGCCTCGGGGTATTGCTCCGCGACTCCGATCCTCCGCTGCGAACTCGTTCTCCGGTTCCGTCTTGTCCTGCTATAATGCCCGGCTATGGCGGGCATCTTCATCAACTATCGTCGTGACGATGCGCCCGGCGTCGCGGGGCGGCTGTTCGATCATCTGGCGCCGAAATTCGCCCGTGGCAGCCTGTTCATGGACGTCGACGCCATGCGGCCGGGCGTCGACTTTGCCAGGCACCTCGATAGTCAGGTGTCGCAATGCCAGGTGCTGTTGGCGGTAATCGGTCCGCGTTGGCTCGACGCCAGGGATCAGGCCGGCAAGCGCCGCCTCGATGCCGACAACGATTACGTGCGCATCGAGCTCGCCGCGGCGCTCAAGCGTGACATTCCGGTCATTCCGATCCTGGTCGACGGCGCGGCGATGCCGTCCGAAGACAGCTTGTCGGATGATCTCAAGCCGCTCGCCCGCCGCCATGCGCTGGAGTTGCGGCACACGCGCTTCAATGCCGACGCCGATGCAATCGTGCACGCGCTGGAAACTGTCGTGCCGCTGCGGCGTGCGTGGTGGGCCCTGGTCGGCGGCGGCGTCGCCGTTGTCGTCGTCATCGCCGTCATGGCGTTGGTGTTTTGGCACAAGTTCGCGGCGCAGCCGTCGACCCAGCCGGCGGTCGTTGCCGCCAAGCCGGCGTCGGTCGCTCCGCCAGCGGCGAACGCGCCGCCACCAAGTGTCGCGCCGCCAAGTGTCTCGCCGCCAAGTCTCACACCGGCGATTGCCGTGCCGTCGCCGGCGCCGCCATCCGATGCCGCGCCGCCGGGAGAATTGCCGCCCGGCATCAAGCTCGGCGAGATGATGAGCGGCATTGCGCTGCCGGGCTCGATCCTGCGCGTGATCGAAGTCCCGGCCGACCCGGTCAGCTGCCAGTCGGCGTGCCGCGCGGAAATGCGCTGCGCTGCCTGGACCTATACGCAGCCCCCGGCTCAAGGCCAGCCCGCGCACTGCTCGCTGAAGCCTTTGATTCCGGGCCAAAGGTCGGAAATCTGCTGCACGTCGGGAGTCGAGCGGGTGCCGGAAGCTGATTTTCGCCAGCCGCCGCCGGTCCCGGCCGACGTCGTCGGGGCACTTTCCGGAATCGACATGGGCGGATTGAATTCTCGAACCCTGTTCGGCGCCGAGGCCACCCCCGAGGCATGCCAAGCCGCCTGCCGGGCGGATGGACAGTGTCTGGCCTGGACCTATGTGCGGCCGGGAATCTCGAGCGCGGACTCGCGATGCAATCTCAAGAGCAAATCTCCCATCCAGCTCGCCAGCCCGTGCTGTATTTCCGGCATCGAGCGGCAGGCGGCAGCGAGTGACGCGCCGGCCGTTACCGTGCCCACGCCCGGCAGCGGCCCGCTCTTCAATACCGATTTGTTCGGCGCGGATTACCGTCGCGTCGATCTGCCGAGCGATGATTGGACGCAATGCCAAAGCGCCTGCAAGGCCGACAGCCACTGCCTGGCCTGGAGCATTGTCCGTCCCGGCGTCCAGGCGCCGAATGCGCGCTGTTGGCTGAAGAACCGAATTCCGCAGCCGACCGCAAACCTCTGTTGCACGTCCGGCGTCGAACGCGCCGCGGCGCAATGACGGAGTTCGGCTGGCGCGAGCACCGCCATGCCAAGGACCACCATGCCAAGGACCACCATGCCAAGGACCACAATGCCAGTACCACGCGATCAAACACCGCGTTTCGAATCCATTAAGGTTCTGTGAGTGGCTGTCATATTCGCTCCGGCCCGGTCTTGCGGACGCTCGCGCTTGCCGCTAAATATGCGCGCATCGAGTTTTCGGCCCGAATGACTTGGCTTTGCAGCGACGACAAGCGCGCCTGACTGACCATCTTTCACCAAAATCTCGAGCTAACCGAGCCGGGCATGGTCGCGCGGCTCACGTCGACATGTCTATGAGGAGAGACCCGTGAATAACGGTACCGTGAAGTGGTTCAACGCGCAGAAGGGCTACGGATTCATCCAGCCCGAAGGCGGTGGCAAGGATGTCTTCGTGCATATCAGCGCGGTTGAACGCGCCGGCTTGCGCGAACTGAGGGAAGGTCAGAACGTCACGTTCGAGATCGTGACGGACCGCAAGACCGGCAAGTCGGCTGCGGAAAATCTCAAGACCAGCTAGTCGAGGCCAACAAGACCCGACCCGGATTGCGCGACCCGCAATCCGGGTTTTTCTCAAGCGGCGCGCCCGGATTTTCGCGTTGCTCGATCCGGCCCCATGAGCGCCGGGCTGCATGAGCGCCGGGCTACATGATGGTCTGTGCGATTAGCACGACATTGAGCGCGAGCACCAGCGCCGTGCCCAGCACCGCAACCACGCGCGTGAGGCGACCGTTGGCGAACACGCCCATGATGTCGCGCCGGCCGGTAAAGATCAGCAGCGAAATCATCGGCAGCGGCAGCGCGAGGCTCAACACCACCTGACTGGCCACCAGCGCCGCAGTGGCGTTGACGCCGAGCGCGGCCACCACGAAGGCCGGCAGCATGGTCACCAGCCGGCGGATCCAGATCGGGATCCGCCAGCCGACGAAGCCCTGCATGATCATCTGGCCCGCCATGGTCCCGACGGTCGAGCTCGATACCCCCGAGGCGATCAGCGATACCAGGAACACGCCGGCCGCGGCGGCGCCCAAGAGCGGCGTCAGCATGTGATAGGCGGTCTGGATCTCCGCCACGTCCGGATGGCCGGAATGGAACGCCCCCGCCGCCATCATCACCATCGCCATGTTGATAAGACCGGCAATCGCCAGCGCGACGACCACCTCCTGATTCGAGAACCGCAGCACTTGGCGCCGCTCGCCGTCGTTGCGCACCGGGACCCGCGATTGCGTCAGTCCGGAATGCAGGTAGATGGCGTGCGGCATGACGGTGGCGCCGATGATGCCGACGGCAAGCAGCAGCGCCTGGGCGTCGGCGAGTTGCGGCGTGACGGTGTGAAAGGCCGCCGATGCCCAATCGATCGGGACGATGAACATCTCGACGAGGTAGCAAAGCCCGATGACGCCGACGATGACGCCGATGATCAGTTCCAGCGGCCGAAAGCCGTACGCCTCGCACATCAGGAGGCCGTAGGTGACGATCGCGGTGACGACCATCCCGGCGAGCAGCGGCAGGTGGAACAGCAGTGACAGCCCGATGGCGCCGCCGAGGAACTCGGCGACGTCGGTCGCCATCGCGGCGATCTCGCTGACGATCCACATGGCGAACACCACCGGGCGGGGAAAGTGCTCGCGGCAAAGCTCCGCGAGATTGCGGCCGGTCACGATGCCGAGCTTGGCGGACAGGCCCTGGAACAGCATCGCGATCAAGTTGGCGAGCAGCACGACCCAGAGCAGGCCGTAGCCATATTTCGCGCCGGCCTGGATGTTGGTGGCGAAATTGCCCGGGTCGATGTAGGCGATCGAGGCGATCACCGCCGGACCGATGAAGGCCAGCGCGCCGCGCCAGCCGCGGCGGTCGCCGGCCAGCACCCGGCGCGCCGTGGCGAGCGTCTGCTCGGACAGCGATGCCGGCCGAATGATCGAGTCGGTCATACCGAGCGTTTCATCGAGGCCGTTCATTCCCTGCGGACCGCCTGCGCACCACAAACATGAAAGTGTAGCATCAGTTACAGTATAGGGAGGCGGGCAGGTTTCGTCAATGGCTTCAAAATGTAGCCATGGTTACACTTTGACGCGACGATGAAAGTATGGTCTGCCGTGGGCCGCGGCATCGCGGTCGCGCCGCGGGCCTACGGATTGACGCCTGATCGCGCTCACGCCTGATCGCATCGACCCTGATCGCTATGGCAAAGCTTCCGGCAGAGGGCACCCAGGCGCGGCGCTTCGGCAAGACCCGATCGGCGCAATCGCACGCGCTCCTGGAGGATTACGTCGAACTGATCGCCGACCTCTTGGCGAGCGAAGGCGAGGCGCGGCCGACCGACATCGCGCGGCGTCTCGGCGTCTCCCACGCCACCGCCATCAAGACCATTGCGCGGCTGAAACGCGCCGGCCTGGCGACGGCGCGGCCATACCGCGGCGTGTTTCTGACCGAGAAAGGCGTCGCGCTCGCCGATCGGGTGCGGGTGCGCCACCGGCTGGTGGTCGATCTGCTGCGCGCGCTCGGCGTGCCGACCGAGGCGGCGGAGGCCGATGCCGAAGGCATCGAGCATCACGTCTCGGAGACCACGCTGAAAGCGTTCGCCTCCTTTCTCAAGGCGCGGGGGTGAACTTGTTTCCCGTCATCCTGAGGTGGCCGCAAAGCGGCCCTCGAAGGATGCAGCCGAGGCGCTCGGCCGTCGCCCTTCGAGGCGCGCCTTTGGCGCGCACCTCAGGGTGACGGAAAAGCTTTACGCCACCTGCTCGGTCAGCGCGTCGACGATGCCGTCGACGATCTCCTCGACCAGCGCCTTGTCGTCACCCTCGCCCATGACCCGGATCACCGGCTCGGTCCCCGACGGCCGGATCACCAGCCGGCCGTGGCCGTTGAGGCGACCTTCCGCATCGGCGATCACCGAACGCACCGTCGAGTTTTCCAGCGGCTTGCCGCTGCGGTAGCGCACGTTCTTGAGCACCTGCGGCAGCGGCTCGAAACGGTGACAGGCGAGCGAGACCGGCTTATCCAGCTTCTTCACCACCGCCAGCACCTGCAGCGCGGCGACGAAACCGTCGCCGGTCGTGGTGTAATCCGACAGGATGATATGGCCGGACGGCTCGCCGCCGAGGTTGTAGCCGTGCTCGCGCATGTGCTCGAGCACGTAGCGGTCGCCGACCGGCGTGCGCACCAGCTTGAGCTTGAGCGATTGCAGGTGCCGCTCGAGGCCGAGATTCGACATCACGGTGGAGACCACGCCGGGCTGGGCGAGACGGCCGTCGTCGCGCCAGCTTTCGGCGATCACCGCCAACAACTGGTCGCCGTCGACCAGATGGCCATGCTCGTCGGCGATGACGACACGGTCGGCGTCGCCGTCGAGCGCGATGCCGATGTCGGCGCGCATTTCGCGCACCTTGCGGCACAGCGCGTCGGGCGCCGTCGAGCCGCAGTCGTGGTTGATATTAAAGCCGTCCGGCTCGACGCCGATGGCGATGACGTCGGCGCCAAGCTCCCACAGCGCGCTGGGCGCGACCCGGTAGGCGGCGCCGTTGGCGCAGTCGATGACGATGCGCAGGCCGTCGAGCGACAGGTTGCGCGGCAGGGTGCGCTTGGCGAACTCGATGTAGCGGTCATGCACGCCGTCGATGCGCTTGGCGCGCCCGAGGTCCATGCTCTTGGCTAGGCGTTTGGTGAGGTCGCCATCGATCAGCCGTTCGATACCGTACTCGACCTCGTCGGACAGCTTGTAGCCGTCCGGGCCGAACAGCTTGATGCCGTTGTCGTCGAACGGATTGTGCGAAGCCGAAATCATGACGCCGAGATCGGCGCGCATCGAGCGTGTCAGCATGGCGACGGCCGGCGTCGGCATCGGACCGAGCAGCAGCACGTCCATGCCGACCGACGTGAAGCCGGCGACCAGCGCCGTCTCGATCATGTAGCCCGACAGGCGCGTATCCTTGCCGACCACCACCCGGTGGCGATCGGCGACGCGATGGCGATCCTCGGCGCGGCGGAAGATCAGGCCGGCGGCCTGTCCCACTTTGAGCGCCAGTTCCGGCGTGATCACGCCATTGGCGCGACCGCGAATGCCATCAGTGCCAAAATACTTGCGCACCATTATTGCCCCGCCGCTTACCCTGTCCCGGCGGGGATACTAACCCGGTCCTGATGTCTTCTGCTTCAAAAAATATTCGACATCCTTACCTTTGCGGGTCAGGTCTTGTTCACCATGGGAGTATTCCGCAACAAAATCAGTGACATGGGCAGCCGCCCGGCGGGGCTGCTCGGCACCCTCGGGTTCCGGCCTTAGCGCTTGCGCCTATCGTAGGCGCTTGGCGGTGGCTGGACGATGGAAACCGGGTCGGAACCGGGAAATGAATCCTCCAGGCCGCGATCGAGCGCGTCATCGAGCCGTTCCTTGCGCCTGGCCTCGTCTTCCCGGCGGCGCCTGCCGTCGCGATCGGTCTCGTCCTGCTCGAAGTCGGCAGGGTCGGGCTGCAGCGATCGATGTCTGGTCCATCCGTCCACGGCGATATCCTCCATGCAGGCGGCCGTGGGCTTTCGGTTCCGCGCACCGGCCTTCAGACATAAGCCTCCCGGAACCGCCCGGTTCCCGGAACGCTGCCCCCGGATGTGCTCAAGCTTTGTGCTATCAACGCCGTGGCAATCCGGGGACCGCACGCCATGAAGACCATGACCTGCATCGAGGACTTGCGGCAGGCCGCCCGCCGCAAGGTGCCGCGCGCCTTCTTCGATTACGCCGAGTCGGGCTCGTACGCCGAACAGACCCTGAACGCCAACCGCGCCGATCTCGAGCGCATCCGGCTGCGGCAGCGCGTCCTGTCCGACGTCAGCCATCGCACCACCAAGACCGCAATTCTGGGCGAGCCGGCGGCGCTGCCGCTGGTGCTGGCGCCGATCGGGCTGTGCGGCATGCAGCATGGCGACGGCGAGATCCTCGCCTGCCGCGCGGCGCAGGCGGCGGGAATTCCATTCACGCTGTCGACGATGTCGATCTGCTCGATCGAGGATGTCGCGGCGGCCGTCGACAAGCCGTTCTGGTTCCAGCTTTATGTCATGAGAGACCGCGGCTTCATCCGCGCGCTGATCGAGCGGGCGGCGGCGGCCAAATGCAGCGCGCTGGTGCTCACCGTCGATCTGCAGGTGCTCGGCCAACGCCACCGCGACATCAAGAACGGTCTGAGCGTGCCGCCCGAACTGCGGATCAACAATCTCATCGACATTGTCACCAAGCCGGCCTGGGCGGCGAGCGTGCTGCGCGCCAAGCGCAGGACGTTCGGCAATATCGCCGGCCACATTCGCGGCATGGAAAACGTCAACACGCTTTCGGTATGGATTGCCGGCCAGTTCGATCCGGCGCTGAACTGGAAAGACGTCGAGTGGATCAAGAGCCTGTGGCCGGGCAAGCTGATCCTCAAAGGCATCCTCGATGTCGAGGACGCCCGCATCGCGGCGCAGGCCGGCGCCGCCGCCTTGGTGGTGTCCAATCACGGCGGCCGTCAGCTCGACGGCGCGCCGTCGACGATCGCCATGTTGCCGCCGATCGTCGAGGCCGTCGGCTCCGACATCGAGATCATGTTCGACGGCGGCATCCGCTCCGGCCAGGACGTGTTCCGCGCGCTGGCGCTCGGCGCCCGGGCCTGCCTGAGCGGCCGGGCTTACGTTTACGGCCTCGGCGCCGGCGGCGGCGCCGGCGTGGCGCGCGCCATCGAGATCATCCGCAACGAACTCGACGTCACCATGGCGCTGACCGGCGTCAACAGCATCGCCGAGATCGACCGGCGCAGCATCAGCGCCATGTAGCTCTGCTGGACCGACGACGACTTCCATCGGCACTGCAGCAAACATTGGTGACCTGTCGTGCCCCGCGAAGGCGGGGCACCCAGTAGTCATCGCGCTGCGTCGACGCAACGCGCCACCACTCGCTTCGGGATTACTGGATCATCCGCCGTCGCGGATGATGACAGGGCTACTCCTCTTTGTAGCCGTAGGCCTGGGCGTTGCCGGTGGCGCCGTAATATTTGAAGGGCAGGAATTTGCCCGACATCGACAGGCGCACGCGGTCGCCCTTGGGATCGGCCTGGCGTTCCATCTGCAGATCGAAGTCGATGGCCGACATGATGCCGTCGCCGAACTCCTCCTCGATCAACACTTTCAGGGCCGGGCCGTTGACCATCACCAGTTCGTAGAACCGGTAGATCAGCGGATCGGTCGGCGGCATCGGCGAGCCGCGGTGCGGCACCTCGTTGAGGAGCGCCTGTTCGCCTTTGGACAGGCCGAACAATTCCGCGGCCTTGGCGGCTTGCGGCTTGGTCAGCTTCATCTGGCCAAGGAGCGCGCCGGTGATCAATACCGGCGACATGCCGCCGATTTCATCGCAGATGTATTTCCAGCTCCAGCCCTTCTCGCGCTTGATGTCGAGCAGTTTCTCGGTGAGTTCGGCTCGCGTCATGGACGACCTCCGCTGTCAGGCATTTCCGGCCCGAAAACAGAGCAAATGCCGTGCCAGAAGGCGGCCGGTTTGCGGTCGCTCCCGCCGCGCAAGGGGAGGGGGAGCGAGCAGACGTGTTACGGCGCTACGCCGCCGATGCCCACGTTGACGCGCGAGGTCTGCAGCGAGCCGTCGGGCGCTTTTTCCGGACGCACAATGGCGATATGGGCGCCGGCGATGAGTTCGCTCTTGTCGCCCGGCACATAGGCGCGAAGCTTGGAGTCCGGCCCAATGACGATCTTTTGCTCGCCGTCCTTGTATTTGACCGTGAGCACTTGGCCGTCGACCCCGGCCACGGTGGTCTCCACCGTGCCGTTGGTCATGGTCGAGCCGGGGCGGTCCCAGGGCCGAAAGCCTTCGCCGATGCCGCGCTGCGACGGGGCAAAGATGGTCACCTGGATCGCCTTCTGGCTGCCGTCAGGCTGCGGCATGGCGCCGATGCCGACATAGTCGCCGACTTTGAGGTCGGCGACGGCCGCGGCCTTGACGTCGAACACCTGGGCATTATCGGTCAGCTTGATGCTCACGTCCGGGCCTTCGGCTTGCTTGACCGACAGTATTGGGCCATCGATCTTGCCGATCGTGCCGCGAATGGGCTGCGGCGCCTGGGCAAACGCCGGTGCCGCGGCAAGTGCGGCGAGGGTGGCGACGAGCAGTCTTTTCGTTGTCATGTCACACTCCAAAAATCACGCAGTGGCGAGCCAGATGCGTGGTTACATCGGCGGCGCGGCACCGTCGCGGCCGACATTGATCGCAGGCGCCGTGATCGAGCCGTCCGGCATTTTCTGTCCGGCAAAGACGATCATCTGCGCGCCCGACTTCAAGTCGGTCGTGTTGCCCGGCGCGAACGCCACCACCGGCGTGTTGGGCGGAACGATGACCTTCTTCTCGCCGTCCGTGTATTTGACCATGATGATTTGGCCGTCGACGCTTGCAACCGTCGATTCCACGTCGGCATTGGTCATGGTGCTGCCGGGCTCGCGATCCCACGGCGTGGACCGCGCCGGCACGACGCCGCGCTGCGCATCCATGAGGATATGAAGTCCGATCGCCTTCTGGCTGCCGTCGGGCTGCGGCATGGCGGTGACGCCGATGAATGTGCCGACCTTGATATCGTCGAGCGTTGCCTTGACCATCGCGGTCACGCGGGCGTTGTCAGCGAGCTTGATCGTCAGCGTATTGCCGTCGCGTGACGTCACGGTCAACGTCTGGCCATCGACCTTGTCGATAGTCCCGCGCACCCGCACCGTCTGCGGCGCTTGTGCGACGGCGAACGACGATACCAACACAACGGCAAAGGCGCACGCCCCGGCCATCCTTCGTGTCATTGTCATGGACGTTCTCCCGAACTACGCCGGTGGCTCACGCCCTGGCGGATGTTTTGGTAACCCCGCGCCGACTAGGTTATTCCCGCGCGCGGGCCGGCGGAAGGGTCCAGGTCGGCTTCGACCAAGGCGCGCAATTGCGCCGTGACCTCGGGCGTCTTGCCGAACCAACGCGCAAATCCGCCCACGGCCTGGTGCAGCAGCATGCCAAGGCCGTCGGCGGTACGCAAACCGCGCGCCCGCGCCGTTTTGAGGAGCGGCGTGACCAGCGGCACGTAAACCAGATCGGCGACAACCGCGTGATTGGGCAAACGCCCAACGTCGAGGTCGAGCGGCGGCTGACCCGCCATGCCGAGCGTCGTGGTGTTCACGAGGAGCGGCGCATCGTCGAGGCAGCCGTTCAACGCCTCCCAGCCGGTCGCCTGCACCCGCTCGCCGAACTGCGCGCGCAACGCGTCGGCCCGGTGCGCCGTGCGGTTGACAACAACGATGCGGGGAACGCCGCGCGCGATCAGGCCGTAAAGCACCGCGCGGGCCGCGCCGCCGGCGCCGATCACCACCGCGCCGTTGAGGTCGCGATCCCAGTGCGGCGCGCAGGCATCGAGATTGTTGAGAAAGCCCTCGACGTCGGTATTGGTCGAGCGCAGGAAGCCGCCGCCGAGCCACAGCGTGTTGGCCGCCCCGATGGCGCTCGCGGCATCGTCCGGCAGCGACAGCGCGAGCGCCGCCTCCTTGTGCGGCAGCGTCACGTTGGCGCCGATATAGCCGCGCGTCGCCAGCGACTGGATGAAGCCGTTGATGTGCTCCGGCGGCACCGCCTCGCGGCGGTATTCGCCGGCGATGCCGTAGGTCTTGAGCCAGTAATTGTGAATGAGCGGCGAGCGCGAATGTTCGACCGGCCAGCCGATGATGCAGGCGGTGGGTGCGGTCACGCCTCGTCCGCCACGGTGTTGCGCAACACGCCGATGTCGGGACACTCGACCTCGATGACGTCGCCGGGCTTGAGCCAGACCGGCGGATCGACCTTCGGCGTGGTCTTGATCGGCGTGCCGGTGCAGATCACATCGCCGGCCTTCAGCGTCATGAAGATCGTCGTATAGGCGATGATATCCGCGAACGAGAAGATCATGCTGGCGGTGGTGTCGTCCTGGGTCACCTCGCCGTTCTTGCGCACGGTCAGGTGCAGCGGCTTGGTCAGATCGACGTCGGTCGTGATCCACGGGCCGATGCCGCCGCTGGCGTCGAAATTCTTGCCTTGCGTGACGTTGAATTGACCGTGGCGCGTCCAGTCGCGGATGGTGCCTTCGTTGGCCAGCGTGATTCCGGCGATCAAATCGAGCGCGCGCTCCTTCGGCACGTGCTTGCCGTCGCGGCCGATCACGATGGCGATCTCGCCCTCGTAGTCGAGCTGATCGGAAATTTTCGGCCGGATGAGATTACCGCCCGAGCCGACCAAGGAGTTCGGCGCGCGGTAGAACATGCTCGGATATTTCGGGGTGTTGGTGACGTTATAGTCCTGGCCGCGGTTGGCATAGTTGATGCCGATGCAGAGGATTTTTTCCGGCGCCAACAGCGGCGGCAACAGCTCGATCGCGCTGAGCGGCACATCGGGGCGCACGCCCTCGGCGGCGGCCTTCGCCTCCGGCAGCGCCTGGGCGCGAAACACCTCGACCAGGGTGGAGAAACGGCTCAGCCGCGAACGCAGATCGACAATGCCCTCGCCGACCACCGCGCCAAAGCTCGGCCGGCCGCGCAGATTGTAGCTTGCAAGGCGCATGTCGCGTCTCTCCCCCGGTGAATGTCGGCGGCGCCGCGGGCCTCCGCCTGGTTCGCGTCGCGCATGATCTTGTCCGAAAACCGCTAAACCGCCCGCGGACCAAGTCCGAGGGCATGCTTTTTCGGGATCATGCCGTCAGGCGATGTGTTAGAAGTCGGCACCCGAACCGTCAACGAAAAACGCCCAAAAACGGCCGACCATGCCTGTTCGCCCGCCGGTCTTCGATCCGCCGTTCAACGTCGTGCGCGCGAGTCATGTCGAACTCGGCGTCCACGATCTTGGGCGCTCGCGGGCGTTCTACGTCGATTGTCTCGGCCTCCTGGTCAGCGACGAAGACGGCGACGCGCTCTATCTGCGCGGCGTCGAGGAGCGCAACCATCACTCGCTGGTGCTGCGGCGGGCGCGCGAGCCGGTCGTGCGCGCGCTCGGCTTCAAGCTGGCGGGCGAGGACGACCTCGACCGCGCCGCGTCCTGGTTCGGCCGCCGCAACCTGCCGACGACTTTTTCGGACCTGCCGTATCAGGGCCGCACGCTGCGCACAGCCGACATTTTCGGCACGCCGCTCGATCTCTACGCCCGGATGGAGCAGCGCCCCTCCATGCTGCAAAAATATGCCGCGCATGCCGGCGCCCGCATCCAGCGCATCGACCATCTCAATTGCTTCACGCCGGACGTGCAGGCGAGCTACGATTTCTACGCCGAGCTCGGCTTCCGCCTCACCGAATATTCCGAGACCGATGGCGGCGACGGCGCCGATCCGCAGCTGTGGGCGGTATGGCTGCATCGCAAGGGCAATGTCCACGACCTCGCCTTCACCAACGGCGTCGGCCCGCGGCTGCATCACGTCGGATTTTGGACGCCGGGCGTGCTCGACATCATTCACATCTGCGACGTGATGGCGACCTGCGGCTATCTCGCCAATATGGAACGCGGCCCCGGCCGCCACGGCATCTCCAACGCGTTCTTTCTCTACATCCGCGATCCCGACGGCCATCGCGTCGAGCTGTTCACCTCCGACTATCTCACGGTCGATCCCGACCACGCGCCGATCCGCTGGTCGCTGACCGACCCGCAGCGCCAGACGCTGTGGGGCCAGCCGGCGCCGGCGTCGTGGTTCGAGCAGGGCTCGGCGTTTTGCGGGGTGGCGCCGCGCCAGCCGGTGCTGGCAGCGCAGCCGATCGTGGCGCGCTAGAAAGACAGGGGGTGGTGTGGTCCTCCGTTTTTGTGAGGTTGGGTTGGAGGGTTGATATATTCGCGGCAGACGTCTGCCTCTCCCTCACCCCATCCCTCTCCCCCACGCGGGGAGAGGGAGTCGCCTAGCGGAGCCTTACAGTGAAAACGCTGTTCCTCGATTGCAACGACCAGCTGGCGCCGGTGTGGCAGCGCGTCATTCGCGCCGGCGATCCGCCGATCGACGTCAATCGCCAGCCGTTCGCCAGTGCCGACCTGCCGAAAGTCCTCGACGGCTACGACATCTGCATCGACGACCACTCCTACATGCCGACCGAGTTTGTCGACCGGTGCGACGCGCTCAAGCACATCGTCTTTCTCGGCACCGGGCCGGCGAGCTATATGAGCCTCGCCGACATGGCGGCGCGCGGCATCAAAGTCCACATCATCAGGAACTACGGCGACACCGCGGTCGCCGAGCACACCATCGCGCTCATGCTGGCGGCGTGCCGCGACATCGCGCGCATGGATCGCGAGGTGCGCACCGGCACCTGGACGCCGCATGAAGGCGTGCAGCTCCTCGGCAAGACGCTCGGCGTCATCGGGATTGGCGGCATCGGCAGCGAGGTTTTGCGCATCGGCCGCGGCCTGGGCATGACGGTGATCGCCTGGAACCGCTCGCCGCGGCCTGGTTCTCCGCTCGTCGCGCTCGAGGAGTTGTTGGAGCGTTCGGACGTGATCTCGATGAATCTCACATTGAATGACGAGACGCGCGGTTTTCTCGGGCCGGCGCAGTTCGCGCGGATCAAGCCCGGCGCGATCTTCGTCAATACCGCGCGCGCCGCTTTGGTCGACGAAACCGCCTTTGTCGAGGCGCTGCGCTCCGGCTGCATCCGCCATGCCGGGCTCGACGTGTTTCACGCCGAACCGCTCAAGCCCGATCATCCCCTCGCCAAGATGGCAAACGTCACGCTGACGGCGCACGCCGCGTTTCGCACGCTCGAAGCCTCGATGACGCTCTTACGGCGCGCCATCGACATCGTGCGCGGTATCGTCGGGCCGCCGTAAAGGCCGATGGCGCCAGCGTCGTCCGGATGCTATGACGGCCGCGAACATCGGGTCTGTCATGGCCGAGCGCTTCAGCGACGTCAGCATGCGCGTCAACGGCGAGGCCGTGCACGAGCGCGTCGCGGTGCGAAAAACCCTGGTCGATTTCCTGCGCGACGATCTCGGCCTCACCGGCAGCCATATCGGCTGCGAGCAGGGCGTCTGCGGCGCCTGCTCGGTGCGCCTCGACGGCGCGGTGGTGCGCGGCTGCCTGGTGCTCGCCGTGCAGTGCGACGGCGCCGCGGTCGAGACCATCGAGGGCGTGTCGGATTCCGGGGCCATCGCCGACCTGCAGGACGCCTTCGTGCGCCGCAACGCGCTGCAATGCGGTTTCTGCACGCCGGGCATGCTGATCGGCGCTCATGATCTGCTCAGGGATCGGGCCGGCCGCGGCGTGCCGAGCCGCGACGCCATCCGCGAACATCTGGCCGGCAACTACTGCCGCTGCACCGGCTATCAGGCTATCGTAGACGCAATCGAATCCATCGCCCTCATCCGGGCGGGAAAGGCAGGCTGACCATGAACGAACATGCAAGACCGCTGACGCTGTCGGAGCGCGCCGACGAGATCGAAGAACACATGATGCACGAGCTCGGCGAGCGCGTCGCCACCAAGTCGGTGCTGTTCGGCATGGCCGACGGCAAGATCGAAATGCTCAACGGCGCCGAGTTCAAGGCCGCCAATCCGGACAAGTACTTTTTGATGGGCGCCGACCCGCGGTTGCCGCAGATGCCGGCCAAGCCGACGCTGATCGATTTCTTCAACAATCGGTTCGCGTCGCTCAATCACCTGCTGCAGAGCGCGACGTTGGCGCTCAAGAACGGCCACAACGAAAAGATCGTGCTGGCGTGCCTCCTGCACGACATCGGCGTCGCCAGCTTCATCCGCTGCGATCACGGCTATTGGGGCGCGCAGATGATCGAGCCCTATGTCGACGAAGAGGTGAGCTGGGCCATACGCATGCACCAGGCGCTGCGGTTCTTCCCCGATCCGGCCGTCGGCTACGAATACCCGGAAATGTACATCAGGAACTTCGGCGCCGACTATAAGCCTGAACCCTACATCGTCGCCGATTACGAGCGGGCGCGGAACCACAAGTGGTACATGAGCGCGCGGCTCATCTGCATCAACGACATCTACTCGTTCGACCCCGACGCCAAGGTCAACCTCGACGACTTCGTCGACATCATCGGCCGCAATTTCAAGCAGCCGGAGGAAGGCCTCGGCTTCGACAACAGCCCGTCAGCGCATATGTGGCGCACCCTGATGTGGCCGACCCGGTATTTGTAATCTTTCTTTGACCCTCCCCTGCAGGGGGAGGGTCGGCGAGCGAAGCGATGCCGGGGTGGGGTCTGGGCGTGCTCGACCCCACCCCGCCCTCCCCACAAGGGGGAGGGAGAAGAAATGAAAATCGCCGACGACCAGCCCTCCGGTCTGACCGCGCTCGATCGGCCGAACTCCTATATCGGCCGCTCGGTGCCGCGGCCCAATCTGGCGCGGCTGACCCAGGGACGCGGCCAGTATGTCAGCGACGTCGTGCTGCCGCGCATGGTGCACGTCGCCTTCGTGCGCTCGCCCCATGCCCATGCCCGCATCAAAGCCATCGGGACGGCGGCGGCAAAACAAGCGGCCGGCGTTGTCGCGGTGGTCACCGGCGCCGAACTGGCCAAGGTGATCACGCCGTGGGTCGGCGTGCTGACCCATCTGAAGGGCCTCAAATCGGCGCCGCAGCACGCCATCGCGGTGGAGCGCGCTTGCTGGCAGGGCGAGGCGGTGTGCGCGGTGGTGGCGCGGACCCGCGCTCGAGGCCGAGGACGCCTGCGCGCTGGTCGGCGTCGACTATGACGTGCTGCCCGCCGTGACGGAGCCTGAGACCGCGCTCGAGGCGAACACCCCGGTGATCCATCCCGAGCTTGGCGACAACCTTACCTTCGAGCGGGTGCTCAATGCCGGCGACGTCGACAAGGGATTTGCCGAGGCCGATGCGACGGTCGAGACGACGTTTATATTCGGCCGCCATACCGGCGTGACCAACGAGCCGCGCGCCATCGTCGCCGACTGGAATCCGGGCGAGCAGCGCCTCACGGTCTATCAGGGCACCCAGGCGCCGCACATGACGCAAAACCTGTTCGCCAAGCACCTCGGGCTCGAGGAGCATCAGGTGCGCGTCTTGACCAAGGACGTCGGCGGCTCGTTCGGCATCAAGGTGCATATCTATGCCGACGAGATGGCGACCGTCGCGTTGGCCAAGCTCATCAAGCGGCCGGTGAAGTTCATTGCCGACCGCTTCGAGAGCTTCGTCACCGATATCCATGCCCGCGATCATCGCGTGCGGGCCAGGATCGGCGTCACCCGCGACGGCGCCATCACGGCGTTCGAGATCGACGATCTGACCGGCATCGGGCCTTATTCGGTCTATCCGCGCACCAGCGGCATCGAGGCCAATCAGGTCGTCAACCTGGTCGGCGGCCCCTACACCTGCGCCAACTATCGCGCCCGCGCCCGCGTGGTTTTTCAGAACAAGAACGTGATGTGCCAGTACCGCGCCGTCGGCCATCCGATCGCGACCGCGGTGACCGAAGGCCTGGTGGATCTGGCCGCGGCGAAGATCGGCATGGATCCGACCGAGCTGCGCCGGCGCAATCTGTTCGCCGACCACAAATACCCGGCGGTGAGCGCCGCCGGCTTGAAATTCGAGGGGCTGTCGCACCACGCCGCGCTCGACAAGATTCTGGCGATGATGGATTACCAGGCGCTGCGCGCCGAGCAGGCGCGCTTGCGCGAGCGCGGCATCGTCCGCGGCATCGGCCTGGCATCATTCATCGAAGTGACCAATCCGTCGGCCGCCTTCTACGGCGTCGGCGGCGCGCGGATTTCATCGCAAGACGGCGCCACGGTGCGGCTCGACAGTAGTGGCGCGGTGTTCGTCCACTCCGGCGTCACCGAGCAGGGCCAGGGCGCCGAGTTGGTGCTGGCGCAATGCGTCGCGACCGCGTTCGGCGTGCCGCTCGAGCGGGTGCGCGTCGTCACCGGCGATACCGACAACACGCCCTATGGCGGCGGCACCTGGGCATCGCGCGCCGCCGGCATCGGCGGCGAGGCCGCCTGGCAGGCCGGCAAGGCGTTGCGCGCCAACGTGCTCGCTGCCGCCGCCTCGATCCTGCAGGCCGATCCGCGCGCGCTCGATATCCGGGCCGGCATCGTGGTCGATGCCGATACCGGCCGCGAGCGCATGCCGCTCGATGACGTGGCGCGGGTGGTTTATTTCCGCCCCGACACCTTGCCGCCCGGCTTCCAGGCCGAGTTCGTGGTGACGCGCCATTACGTGCCGCGCGCCTGGCCGTTCGCCTTCACCAACGGCGTGCAGGCGTCCTGCCTCGAAGTCGACGTGCGCACCGGCGCCGTGGCGCTGCTCAAGCACTGGTGCGTCGAGGATTGCGGCACCGTGATCAACCCGCAGCTGGTCGACGAGCAGATCCGCGGCGGCATCGTGCAGGGCATCGGCGCCGCCCTGTTCGAGCACTGCCTCTATGACGATGCCGGGCAACTGCTCAACGGCACCATGATGGACTACCTGGTGCCGATGGCCGGCGAGATGCCGGATATCGACATCGGCCACGTGGTGACGCCGACGGCGGATTCCGAGCTTGGCGCCAAGGGGGCCGGCGAGGCCGGTACCGCCGGCGCGCCGGCGGCCGTCATGAATGCGATCAACGATGCGCTGCGCCCGCTCGGCGCCGCGCCGATCACCCGCATGCCGATCACGCCGGAACTGGTATTGCGGGCATTGCGGGGGTAATCCTCCGCCGCATGTCTCCCGAGTCGAAAACCAAAGTCGTGGCCATGATCGTCGGCTCGGCGATCATCATGCAGCAGATCGACTCCACCGTGATCACCACGGCGCTGCCGCAGATGGCGATCTCGCTGCATTCCGACCCGGTGCGCCTGAGCGTTGCCGTCACCGCTTATCTGCTCAGCCTCGCGGTGTTCGTGCCGGTGAGCGGCTGGGCGGCGGACCGGTTCGGCGGCCGCCCGGTGTTCCGCGCCGCCATCGCGCTGTTCACCCTCGGCTCGATCCTGTGCGGGCTGTCCGGCAACGTGGTGGAGCTGACCGCGGCCCGGGTGCTGCAGGGCCTCGGCGGCGCCATGATGGTGCCGGTCGGCCGGCTGGTCCTGTTCCGCAGCGTCGACAAAGCGGCGCTGATCGCCACCATGGCCTATCTGCAGGTGCCGGCGCAGCTCGGCCCGGTGCTCGGGCCGCCGATCGGCGGCTTCATCACCACCTATTTTTCCTGGCGCTGGATTTTCCTGGTCAACGTGCCGCTCGGCATCCTCGGCATCATCCTGGTGACGCTGTTCTTCGACAATCCGAAGGAGGACACCCAGCGCCCGCTGGATTGGATCGGCTTTGTTCTCACCGGCGCCGCACTGTTCTGCCTGATGTACTCGATCGAGGCGCTCGGCCGCGGCCGCGGCGATGTCAGCGGCCTCATTGTGCTGATCCTGCTCGGCGTCGTGCTGGGCGCGCTGGCGCTGCGCCATCTGCGGCGCTCGCCACATCCGCTGCTCGACCTGTCGGTGTTTCGCATCACCACGTTCCAGAACAGCATCAGCGGCGGCTCGCTGTTCCGCGCCGGCGCCGGATCGCTGGTGTTTCTGCTGCCGCTGTTGCTCCAGGTGGTGTTCGGCATGTCCGCCTTCGCGTCCGGAACCATCACCTTCGCCACCGCGGTCGGCTCGGTTTCGATGAAGCTGACGGCGCGGCCGATCCTGCGGCGCTTCGGCTTCCGCAAGGTCATGATTGTCAACAGCGTGATCAGCGCCGCAACCATCGCCATGTGCGCGTTGTTTCGCCCGGCGACGCCGGTGTTCGTGATCTTCGTGCTGCTGTTGATCGCCGGCTTCTTCCAGTCGCTGCAATTCACCGCCACGCAGGCCATGACCTACGCGGACATCGAACCTCCGCAAATGAGCACGGCAACCAGCATCGCCAGCATGTCGCAGCAATTGAGCCGCGGCTTCGGCATTTCGCTGGTGGCGGCGCTCTTGCTGTTGTCGCAGACCTGGCGCGGCGCCGGCACGCTCGGCCTTGCCGATTTCGCCGTGGCATTCGGCGGTGCGGCGATGCTGGCGCTGCTCAACGCGCCGTTCGGCTGGGTGCTGCCCCACGACGCCGCGGCGGAAGTCAGCGGCCACCGGCCGAAAATCGCCCTGTAGCCGCGTGTTCGGCTAGGCCAGGTGATCGACGCGCCCAGGAAACAGCGCCAGGGCGTTTTCGCGCGCGATCAGATCGACCACCCCCGGCGCGAGAAATCCGGGCGCGGTGAAGTCGGCGACTTCCTCGGCGACGACGCGGTCGTTGCAGAACGGCCAGTCGCTGCCGAACACGATGCGCTCCTTCGCCGCGATGCGCGACAGCGCGCCCATCGGCTGCACGCCGGACGCGAGCGCATTGTCGTACCAGAAAGTCTTGAACCCGGCGAAAATCTCCTCGCGCGAGCGCGCCTTGAGCCGTTTGTCGATCATCGGCGCCACCGACAGCCGCCAGGCGATATAGGGCAGCGTGCCGCCGGCGTGAGACAGGATGAAGCGGATATGCGGGAAGCGTTCGAGCGCGCCGGAGAACAAGAGATTGACCGCCGCGCGCGTGGTGTCGAAAACGTATTCGATCATGAAGCCCGGCCACGGCAGGTCGAGCGACTTGCTCGACGGGTGCAGGGCCGGATGGATGTGGACCACGGCTTTGGCGGCGTCGAGATAATCCAGCAACGGATCGAACGAGGCATCGCCGAGAAATTTCTCGCCATAGCTGGCGAACAGCGAAATGCCCTCGAAACGCAGCGTGTCGAGGCAATAACGCGCCTCCGCGATGGCGGCGCCGATATCGTGCATCGGCAACAGCCCGAAACAGCCGAACCGTTTCGGGTGCTGGGCGATCAGGCCGGCGGCGTAATCGTTGCAGCGGCGGGCGAAACCGGCGGCCTTGGCGGCGGGCAGGAAGGCGACGCCGGGCTGCGCCAGCGACAGCATCGCCACCGCGATCCAGTATTTGTCCATCAGTTCGAGCGCCAGCGCCGGCGTCCAGTCCGGATAGCGGGCGATCGCCGGCCCCGAGCCGGCCTCGTACACCGCGTCCCGATAGAATTGCGGGATGAGGTGGAAGTGCACGTCGATCATTCCGGCTGCCATGCCGCGCGCTCCGTTGCAATGACATTGCCGACGATAGTAGCGCACGGTGAAAGTGCCGCTGTCCAGAAGCGTGCTCCCCTCCCCCTCGTGGGGAGGGGTAGGGGTGGGGCCGCGAGGCTGGGCATATTCGTCGACGCATACGCGTCGCCTCGCGACCCCCACCCCAACCCTCCCCACAAGGGGGAGGGAGGAGCATGCGGCTTTGCATGTCTGAGCCTCCGCCGCCGTGATGGTGCGTACACTTGTCGCGCGCCGTTCGCCTTCTACAATGTGCGCCGGGGAGAAAACGCGCATGCCCAATTGGAAAGACCAGCAAGTCCTCGTCGTCGGCGGCGGCATCGGCGGGCTGGCGGCGGCGCTGGCGCTGTCGCGCCAGGGCATTGCCGCACAGGTGATCGAGCAGGCGGCCGAGTTCAAGGAGATCGGCGCCGGCATCCAGCTCGGGCCCAACGTGTTCTGGATGTTCGAGGTGCTCGGCCTGATCGAGCCGATCACCGCGCTGGCGGTGTTCCCCGACAATCTCATCATGATGGATTCGGTCACCGGCGAGGAGGTCACCCGCATCCCGCTCGGCGCGGCGTTCCGCCAGAAATTCCATCACCCCTATGCGCTCATTCACCGCGCCGACCTGCACAAGGTGCTGCTCGAGGCCTGCCGGAAATCCGACCTGATCCGGCTCGACGCCGCGCAGAAGGTCGTCAAGGTCGAGGAGGTCGGCGACGGCGTCACCGTGCGGAGCGAGAGCGGCAAGGAATATCGCGGCGCCGCGCTGATCGGCGCCGACGGGCTGTGGTCGACCATCCGCGAGGTCGTGGTCGGCGACGGCAAGCCCAATGTTGCCGGCCACATCACCTATCGGGCGGTGCTGCCGACCTCGGAAATGCCGGAACAATATCGCTGGCGCGACATGGTGCTGTGGGCCGGCGAGAAGGTGCACCTGGTGCACTATCCGCTGCGCACCGGCGAATTGTTCAATCTGGTCGCGGTGTTCCATTCCGACCGCTACCAGGAAGGCTGGGACAGTTTCGGCGATCCGGCCGAGCTGCACGAGCGCTTCGCCAGGACCTGCGCGCCGGTGCGCACGCTCCTCAACAAGATCGAGAGCTGGCGCATGTGGGTGCTGTGCGACCGGCCGCCGATCAAGAACTGGAGCCGCGGCCGCATCACGCTCTTGGGCGATGCCGCCCATCCGATGCTGCAATACCTGGCGCAGGGCGCCAACATGTCGATCGAGGATGCGGTGTGCCTCGCCACCAAAGTGGTGGAAATGCAGGGCGACTATCCGGCGGCGTTCCGCGCTTATCAGCAGACGCGGTATCTGCGGACCGGCCGTGTCCAGATCATGGCGCGGGTCTACGGCGAATTCTTTCATGCCTCGGGCGTGGCGAAGGAGCTCCGCAACATGATGCTCGGCTCGCGCACGGCGGACGACGCCATGGCCGGGATGGAATGGCTCTACGGGCAGCAGCCGGAGCTGACGCGCGTCGCCGCGGCGGCGGTCATGGTTTCCTGATCCGCCCCCGCGCAGCGGGGGAGGGGGACCATGCGAAGCATGGTGGAGGGGGCCTCTGAGCCGGAGCTTCGTTGTCGCCGCCGAACAATCGGCGAATCCGAGGCCCCCTCCACCGCGCTGAGCCTGTCATCGGGCCGGCCACTTCGGGCCGGACCCGTTGGCGCGGTCCCCCTCCCCCGTTTTCACGGGGGAGGATGGAGACTAATCCCTTGCCCTATGGAAATCCGGCAGCGGCGGCGGGCCCCAGACATTGGTCTTGCCCGCCGCCCAGGTCTTGGGCCGTTGCGGCGTGTCCTGGTGCCAGGGCCGCGGTTCGAAATAGCCGAGCTCCTCGTCCACCACCTGATCGAGCTCGCAGAAAAACTCGATGACCTGATCGTCCGGGTTGCGATGATAGGTGGCGATGTTGTGTCCCGGGCCGTGGCGCAGCGGTCCCCAGATGATCGGGATCTTGCGCTGGCCGAACAGGTCGCAGGAATTCTGCAGGTGGATGAAATCCTTCAGCTCGAAGGCCATGTGGTGCATTTTGCTGGTGTTGCCGCGGATGAAATTCACCGTGTGGTGATCGCTGTTGCAGCGCATGAAGACGAAGAAGTCGTCGATCCAGTCGGACACCCGGAAGCCCATGACCTTCTCGTAGAAATCGGCGGTCTTCTGCGGGTCTTCCACCACCCAGGCAATATGGCCGAGCTTGAGCGGGCCGACGCCGATCGGCTGCAGGTGCTTGCCGAGATAATTCCATTCCTTGAACAGCGCGATGGTGGTGTCTTTGTTGTCCTTAAACGTCAGCACCGGGCCGACGCCGGGCACGCTGTCATTGCGCAACTCGCTCTTGATGCCGTCCTTTTCCAGCTCCCGCGCCAGCGCGCCGAAGTCGGAACCCGGCGCGACCTCGAACGACAGCGTGGTGCAGCGCTCGACATCGCCGGCGTTGAGCTGGATGGCGAGCTGGCCGATCTGGGTGACCAGGAAGGCGCGGTCCTTCTCGCGCTCGGCGAGGACGAGGCCCATGACCTGCACGTAATAGTCGATCATCTTCTGCAGGTCGGGTGTCTCGAAAGTGGCGTGTCCGATACGTCGGGGCTTGATCATTGGGTTCTCCAACCTGGCGGCGCGTGTCCGGCGCGTGTCCTTGGGGGTCCGGGCGGAATCAACCACTACCGCCGCGCCAACTCAAGGCCGGGATGCGCGGAGCGGCCTTGCCAACCGCGCGGGATCGCGGTTTTGTCGCCGGCTCAAGGATTCATCAGGGAGTGAACGCATATGGCTGGGGCCAAATCGGCTGGCTACAAACTTGCGACCTATCGCTCGAGCGACGGCCCGCGCGCCGGTCTCGTGATCGGCGACGACGTGTTCGACGCCGCCAAGCTGACCGGCAAGGCCGCCTATGCCACCGTGATCGGCATCCTGGAGGACTGGAAAGCGGCCGAAGGCGGGCTGAAAAAGGCCGCCGCCGGCGCCGCGAAGGGCCGGGCCAAGCGCCAGCCGCTCGCCAAGACCAAGCTGCTGGCGCCGGTGCGCTTTCCCTCGGCGATCTATTGCGCCGGCGCCAACTATGCCGACCATGCCGCCGAGATGGCGGCGCGGGAGGGCAATCCGCCGCCGGCCGACCCGCACACCATCGGGCTCAAGGCCTGGCACTTCCTCAAGGCCTCGCGCGCCGTCACCGATCCGGGGGCGACCGTCAAGATAACCGGCTACGCCAAGAGCATGGACTGGGAGGTCGAACTCGCCGCCGTCATCGGACGCATCGCCAAGGACGTGCCGGCCGACAAGGCGCTCAATTACGTCGCCGGCTATACGATCGCCAACGACCTCTCGGCGCGCGACCGCGGCCGCCGGGCGAATGTGCCCGACGCCTCGCCGTTCAAGTGGGACTGGACCAAGCACAAGACTTTCGAAGGCTCCTGCCCGCTGGGGCCATGGATCGTGCCGGCCAGCGACATCGGCGATCCGCAGAAGCTCGGGCTGAAGCTGTGGGTCAACGGCGTGCTCAAGCAGGATTCCAACTCGAGCGACATGATCTTCAACATTGCCGAGCAGATCGAGCAATTGTCGGCCGGCATGACGCTCTATCCCGGGGACCTGATCCTGACCGGGACGCCGGCCGGCGTCGGCGCCGGGCGCGGCGAATTCCTCAAGGGCGGCGACGTGGTGAAGCTCTGGATCGAGAAGATCGGCGAGATCGAGAACCGGATGGCGTGATGCGGTCCCGCCGTCGGGACTGATCTGGCGCCGCCCTTCCCGCACTGGCGCGTTGGGCGCCATTGGCGTATATATGGTGATGCCACTCGGGCTCGTGACGGTCGCGGAAACGCCACTCTTCGTGCGCCAGGCGGAAAAGGTCTGGAGCGACGCGGAACGGGAGGAATTCGTGAATTGGATCGCTGGTAATCCGGAAGCCGGCGACGTAATTCCCGAAACGGGTGGCGTGCGCAAGCTGCGTTGGAGCAGGGAAGGTGTCGGCAAGCGCGGCGGCGCGCGCGTGATCTACTTCTATGCGCATCCAGGCCGGCCCTTGTACCTGCTGATGGCGTACGCGAAATCGCGCAAGGAAGATTTATCGACCGACGAAAAACGCACTGTGCGCCACTTGGCGGCCCTCCTTAAGGGAAGGGCGCCGACGGGATAGGACGAGAGCGCAATCAGAAGGCTAGACCACAGATGACCAAGTTCAGCGATGAATTGATCGAAAGCCTGAAACAAGCGTCGGCCCATGCCCGTGGCCAAAGCGTGCAAGGGTTGCGCGTGACGACGGTCAAGGTGCCAGACGTCCGGGCGATTCGGAGGGCATTGCGGATGTCGCAGCACCGCTTTGCAGTCGCCTACCGGATTCCCCTCGCCACGCTTAAGAATTGGGAACAAGGCAGGCGATATCCCGACGCGCCGGCTGCGGCGTATCTACGGGCCATTCAACGCCGTCCAAAAGAAGTCATGGAAGCCGTCGCTGGTGACCTGCCGCGGTGACGGCTCGGGCGGGACTAGGAAGCAAGCGGCACTCTGAGGCGGGTGCCCCGAACGGCGGGCATGGCTGGATAGGCAGATATGCCTCTTCCGCTGGGCTTGCGCCGGGCCGCGTATATTTCGCTTGTCGAAATTGAGAATGAGACTAGAAAATTCGAGGCGCCGGAGTGCGGTCGCGCGCCGCTTCGATCTGTGCTAGATAAAGCTTTGGGCTGCCAGGCGATTGCCGAGTCTTCGCGCTGCAACCGGCCGAGCCAGCAAGGAAATAGGCCGCCGTTCGAACGGCGGATCAGGGTGAAACGCAAAAGGTGAGAGGCAGATGGCGGAAAAATTCGTCGCAAAGCTTGCAGAATTCAAGGATGGCGACCGCAGGATCGTGTTCGTTGGCGACAACGAGATCGGCGTGTTCCGGCACGAGGGCGAATTCTACGCCTACAGCAATTTCTGCCTGCATCAGGGCGGACCGGCCTGCGAAGGCCTGACCATCGCCAAGGTCGAGGAACGGCTGCGGCCGGACAAGACCTCGATGGGCCTGTTCTTCTCCGAAGACGAAATGCACTTCGTCTGCCCATGGCACGGCATGGAATACGACATGAAGACCGGCGAGTGCGTGTCCGATCGCAAGATGAAGCTGAAGAAATACAAGATCCTGCAAAAGGGCGAGGACGTCTATGTCGTCGCCTAAGCGCGCGGCAAAGACTGTGGTGAAGGCCGCGGCCAAGCCGGCGCCGCGCGCTGTCGCGGTCCTGCCGGCGGCGGCAAAGCCGGCCGTCGCGGCCGGCAACGGCGTGTCGGCCGAGGCGACCAGGCTGGCCGCCGAGATCGAGCGCGGCATTGTCGATGGCAAGCTCGACGTGCTGACGACCGAAGCGCTGCAGAAGCTGCTTGGCGGCGGCCTGCCGGGTCTACACGGCGCGCACCGAAGCCGGCGAGCGCTTCATGCCGGTGCCCAAGAATTCGATTTCCGCCACCGACGTGATGGTCACGGCGAGCGGATTGTTACGAGCCGCCGATCTCGCCGTCTTCGAACTCGGCATGTGGCAGAGTTGGACGGGGCGCTAGAGTTGCCGTCATTGCGAGGAGCGAAGCGACGAAGCAATCTAGAATTTTCGCAACAGAGAAGTGCTGGATTGCTTCGCTTCGCTCGCAATGACGAACAGGAAATGAAATTGGATTAACGGAACGTCAGGAGAAACGCTATGGATCTCATCGCTGATCGCGGTCGCCGCGTGACGATCGAGGAACTCAACACCACCCGGCTCTTGAGCCACGCCCGCAAGCAGGCGCACCAGCGCAACTTCGACGACATGGTGATCGTCGACGTCGATGCGCACCATTACGAGAACGAGAACTACCGCGAATTCCTGCCCTACATGGAAAACGACGTGCTGCGGCAGCTCACCATGTCGGGGCTCAACAAGAACCGCGGCGCGTTTACCCCGACCCAGGTCGGCTACCAGGACATGGGCGGCCGCGTCACCCGCTACCCGATGCGCGGCTCGGAGAAGACCGAGGAAAGCGGTGCGATGCGCGATGTGCAGCTCGGCTATCGCTGGATGGACGCGATGAGCGTCGACTATTCCTGCCTGTTCCCCACCGGCATGCTCAATATCGGTCTGCATCCGCAGAAGGAAATGGAAGTCGACCTGTGCTGGGCCTATAACCGCTGGCTCACCGAGAAAGTGCTGCCCGAAGCCGGCGGCCGTTTCTATTCCTGTCTCTGCCTGCCGTTCAACTCGCCCGAGGCGGCGCTGCGCCAGGTCGAGACGTTCGGCGACCGCAAGCATGTCGGCGGCTTCATGGTCACCACCGTGCGCTCCGATATGGCGGTCTATGACAACGCCTATATGAAGCTCTATCGGGCCCTGGAAGAACGCGGCCTGGTGCTGTCGTTCCACTCCGGCCCGAACTGGGGCGAGCCGATCTTCAAGAGCTGTAACCGCTTCATGTCGGCGCACGCGCTCGGCTTCTCCTGGTACAACGTCGTGCATTGCACCAACTGGGTGGTCAACGGCATGGGCGAGCGCTTCCCGAAGCTGCCGGTGATCTGGATCGAGGCCGGCCTCGCCTGGGTGCCGTTCCTGATGCAGCGGCTCGACCACGAATACATGCTGCGGCCGTCCGAGGCGCCGCTCCTGAAGAAGAAGCCGTCGGATTACATGCGCGACATGTTCTACTCGTCGCAGCCGATGGAGATCCAGGACTACGGCGCGATGGAGTGCACCTTCCGCATGATCAACGCCGAGACCCAGCTGCTCTACGCCTCCGACTATCCGCACTGGGACTTCGACCTGCCGTCGACGATCTCGGACCTGCCGTTCCTGTCGGAGAAGGCCAAGCACAACATCCTCGGCGGCACCGCCGCGCGGCTGTTCAAGCTGCCGCCGCGCAACGACAAGCAGAAAGAGAACCTCAAGAAGTTCGGCAATCTCACGGCGGTCGCCGCCTGAACGCTCTCGTCATTGCGAGCACAGCGAAGCAATCCAGCCCTGCGCCGTCTAGCGCTGGATTGCGTCGTCGCGTTGCTCCTCGGCATGACGCCGCTCGCGGCAACGCGCGCTTTTGCCCAAGATCCAGCCGCTGATTTCTTCCGCGGCAAGCAGGTCGAGATCATCGTCGGCTCCTCGGCCGGCGGCGGCTACGACACTTATGCGCGGCTCATCGCGCGGCACTTGGGCAATCACATTCCCGGCAGCCCCGATGTCGTGGTGGCGAACATGCCGGGCGCCGGCAGCAACAAGGCAACCGGCTACGTCTATGCGGTGGCGCCGAAGGACGGCACCGCGATGGCCGCGGTATTCCCCGGCGCGCTCATCGATCCGCTGATCGGCGACGGCACCGTCCAGCACGATCCGACCAGGCTGAACTATGTCGGCAGCGCCAACGGCGACGTCTACATCTGCTTCGTGCGCAGCGATGCGCCGGCGAAGACGTTCGAGGACACTTTCACGCACGAAGTCATTCTCGGCGCCAGCAATGCCGGCGGCACCACGCGCGACCTGCCGGCGATGCTCAACAATTTGCTCGGCACCAAATTCCGCGTCGTGACCGGCTATGCCGGCAGCAAGGAAATCACGCTCGCGGTCGAGCGCAACGAGGTCAACGGCGCCTGCGGCCTCGGCTGGACCGGGCTGCCGACCATGCATCCCGACTGGTTCGCCGGCAAAAAGACGATGTCCGTCCTGGTCCAGCTCGACATCAAAGGCCACCGCGAGCTCAACGCCTTGGGGGTGCCGCTCGCCGCGCAATTCGCCAAGACCGAGGAGGATCGCCAGGTGATGGAGCTGGTCGAGAGCCAGGGCGTGTTCGGAAGGCCCTACGTGCTGCCGCCCGGCGTCCCGGCCGAACGCGTCGCCGCGCTCCGCCAGGGCTTCGTCGATGCGATGAACGATCCGGCGCTTCGGGCCGAGGCGCAAGCCATGCAGCTCGATCTCGACTACATGCCGGGCGATGCCTTGCAGGCTTTGGTTGCGAAGCTCTATGCGCTGCCGGCCACTGTCGTTGCCCGCGCCAAGCAGGCGCTGATCTACGCGCCGCCGAAATGAAAAAAGGCGAACCGCGGCAGGAGCCAACTGCCGCCGGTTCGCCTTTCGTCTGCTCAGACCGCCGGTCCGGCGCGTCCACAAGTCCGTTTCGAGGCAGGTGCGACAGCACGGACGGGATGGTAAATGAATCGCCCGGCTGAATTAACGGTGAATTTGAACGCCGGTCGATGACGCAACTGCAGGTCCGGAGACATTCATGAAGCTCGGCTTTTTCATCATGCCGGTCCATCCGCTGGACCGGCCCTATGTGCAGACGCTGCGGGAAGACCGCGAGGCGTTCATCCTCGCCGATCGGCTCGGCTACAGCGAAGGCTATTGCGGCGAACATCTGACCGATCTGGCCGAGAACATCCCGTCGAGCCTGACGTTCTGCGCGTCGCTTGCCGGCTTCACCTCCCGCATCAAGCTCGGCACCGCGGTGGTCAACCTGCCGTTCTGTCATCCGCTGCAGGTCGCCGCGCAGGCGGCGCTGATCGACAATCTGCTGGAGGGCCGTTTCCTGTTCGGCATCGGCGCCGGCATCCTGCGCACCGACATGGAGGCCATGGAATTGCTCGACGCCGACCGCGGCGCCATGTTCGCCGAGGCGATCGATCATATCCTGGCGCTGTGGACCGGCGATGCGCCGTACGATCTGACGGGCCAGTACTGGAATATCTCGACGGCCAAAACGCGCTGGCCGGAAATCGGCCTCGGCAATGTCGTCAAGCCGTTTCAGAAGCCGCATCCGCCGATCCTCGGCACCGCCACCGATCCGCAGTCGAAGGGGCTGATCGCGCTGGGCCGCCGCGGCTGGTGGCCGATCTCGTCGCATTTCCTGCACGGCAACCATCTGCCGAGCCAGTGGGCCAATTACGCCAAAGGCTGCGCCGAAGGCGGCCACCGCGCCGACCGCGCCAATTGGCGCGTCGCCCGCTCGATCTTCGTCGCCGATGACGACAAGACCGCGCGCGCCTATGGCGGCGACGATGCGAACAGTCCGTACCGGTTTTACATGAGCCAGCTCACCGCCAAGCTGAAGAAGGGCAATCGTCTCGGCGGCTTCAAGGCGCGGCCCGATATGACCGACGCGGACGTGACGTTCGACTACATCTTCGACAACATCGTCATTCGCGGCAGCGTCAACCGGGTGGTCGACGGCATCCTGGCGCTGCATGAGAAGATCGGCGATTTCGGCACGCTGCTCTATTGCGGCAAGGACTGGGCCGATGCCGCCCTGTCGCGCCGATCCATGGAACTGATGGCCGAAAAGGTGATGCCCGCCGTCAATGCCGCCATCGGCAGCCGGGTGGCGGCGGAATAACCTTCAGGCAATCGCGATGGAAACCACGATGTCGATTGAAACCCACGACTTTGCCCGCGACGGCCTTCACGGCTACGTGGCGCGGCCGCAGACGCCCGGCACGTCGGGCGTGCTGATCGTGCCGACGATTTTCGCCGTCAACCCGTTCGTGCGCCACTATGCCGACGGCTTGGCGCAGGCCGGGTTGACCGCGGCGGTCTGCGATCTCTACTCCGGCCTGCCGCTGGTGACCGGCTACGAGGAATCGCTGGCGCGGGCGCGGACGCTCAACGACGCGTTGGTCGAGGCCATCGTCGGCCGCTGGCTCGACCTGTTGCAGCGGGATTTCTCGCTGACTTTGCTTGGCGTCCTCGGCTTCTGCCTCGGCGGCCGCTTCGCGCTGTTGCGCGCCGCACAGGATCCCCGCATCCGGGCCTGTGCGGCGGCCTATCCGTCGATCGAGGATCCGATGCTGCCCAATCAAAGCCAGGACGTACTCAAGCTTGCCGGCACCATCGGCTGCCCGGTGCACATTTGCCAACCCGGCCACGATCACGTCGCCAGCCCGCAGACCTACAGCACGCTGCGCGCCGCGCTGCTCGACCGGCGCGCACCGACGATCGTGCAGTATTATCCCGAGGCCGAACATGGCTTCATGCACCGCAAGGAGCCGCCGGCCAATCCGGCCGCGACCGCCATCGCCTCGCCGCAACTGGTGGCGTTTCTGGTGGCGTGCCTGATTTGATCAGCCGGCTGGCTTTGGCGGTTTTATTGACGACGACGACCGGCTCCGCCGGCGCGAAAATACGCCGCCGGCGACCAAAACTTTATCTGTTTTGCCGGCCTGGCGCGCGGAACCGGAACCCGATGTTCGGCATTTAACCTTGGGACTGCCGCGAAATGCGGCATTGCAGAGGCAATGTCGCTGGCGGGTGTAACGGGCGTTTGAAAATTATCGTAGTTTATCCAGTCTCTTACGGTAGATTTGTGCGGTGCGCCAAAATACTGGCTATTGCACGGCTAAGCCGCTAAACACGCCGCTTCCAGCAAACGATCAGGGACGGACCTAATAATGAAGACACTCGTTGCCGCATGCTTTCTGCTTGGCGTTTCCGCAACCGCCGCCAGCGCCATCGATCTCGCCGAGCTTGCGCCGTGCCGCCCGGCTGCCGCGAGATTTTGTGATCGCACCGGCGGCATGACTTTCAGCAATTTGGCTCGCTGCGGCGCGACGCTCGCCGCACACAGCTGGCGGGTCAGCAACGATTGCCGCGCGGTGCTCAAGAAATACGGCCAATTGTGATCGGCCAGCCGCTCGAACCCGACGATTCTCCGCCTCAGGATTAGCGAGCCCCGGCGCGTGCCGCCGGGGCTCTTTTCGTCAGGCTAGGATCGCGCGAACGCTGCGAGCGCAATCGTTTCAGATCGGATCGATTGGCGCTCTGGCATTTTGTTTGAGCATGATCGTTTTTGAAAAACCGGTTTTCACCCCCGGATCAAGTCCGGGGGCAAGGTTCTCCGGATCATGCTCTCTAGAACAAGTGCGAGAAGATGAAATAGAGCGTGCCGGAGAGCGCCATGGCGGCGGGCAGCGTCAGCACCCAAGCCATGATGATATTGCGTATGGTCGCCCATTGCAGGCCTGAGCCGTTCGCCGCCATGGTGCCGGCGATGCCCGACGACAGCACGTGGGTGGTCGAGACCGGCAGACCGTAGCCGTCGGCGGCGGCGATGGTGGCGGCTGCGGTGATCTCGGCGCAGGCGCCTTGGGCATAGGTCAGGTGCGTCTTGCCGATTTTTTCGCCGACCGTCACCACGATGCGCTTCCAGCCGATCATGGTGCCGAGCCCGAGCGCGATGGCGACGACGATCTTCACCCAGTACGGGATGAACTTGGTCGCGTTGTCGAGCGATCCCTTGTAGGCGTTGAGCGTGCCGAGGTCCTGCGCGCTCAAGTCGGCCGCCTTGTCCTTGGTCAGGAAGCGGATGGCTTCCGACACCAGGTACATGTCGTTGCGGGTGTTGCCGATCTGATCGGTCGGCATCTTGGCGATCGAGCCGTATTGGGTAACCTGCTGGGAGATGTCTTTCACCAGGACGGCGAGCGACGGGAACGTGCCGTCGTTGATCTCGTGCTGAGCCACGTATTGCGTGACCGCCGGCCGCGGATCGCCGATGACGTTGTAGCCGGCCGCCTTGGCGTTGATCACCGCGCTGGCCGCCTGCGAATTCTGCTCGAACGCCACAACCTGGCTGGCCGGCATGGCGCGGTTGAGCGCGTAAGCGGTCGGCACCGTGCCGATCAGGATCAGCATGATCAGGCCCATGCCCTTCTGACCGTCATTGGAGCCGTGGAAGAAGCTCACCAGCGTGCAGGTGAGGATCAGGATGCCGCGGATCCAGGCCGGCGGCGGCTGGTCGCCTTTCGGCTCGGCGAACAGCTCCTTGCTGGGAATCAGAAACTTCACCGCCAGCAGCAACAATCCGGCGAGCACGAAGCCGAAGATCGGCGAGAACAACAGCGCCTTGCCGATCGAGGTCGCCTGCGTCCAGTCGACCCCCGACGTGCCGCTGCGGCCATGCAGCAGCGCGTTGGCGATGCCGACGCCGATGACCGAGCCGATCAGGGTGTGCGAGCTTGAGGCCGGCAGGCCGAAAGACCAGGTGCCGAGGTTCCAGATGATCGCCGCGATCAGGAGCGCGAACACCATCGCGAAGCCGGCGCTCGATCCGACCTGGAGGATCAGTTCGACCGGAAGCAGCGACACGATGCCGAAAGCCACCGCGCCCGACGACCATAGCACGCCGAGCAGATTGAACATGCCCGACCATACCACCGCGATATTGGCCGGCAGCGACCGGGTATAAATGACCGTCGCCACCGCGTTCGCGGTGTCATGGAAGCCGTTCACGAACTCGAAGCCGAGCGCGATCATCAGGGCGACGAACAGCAGGATGAATGGCAGGTAGCTTGTGATCTTCGTGTCGGTCGCGCCGATATCGGCATAGATGCTGTAGGCAACGAACAGGACCCCGGCCGTGATCACGCCGAGAAAAATGATCGCCGTCAGCGGGTTGAAACCCTGGTCGAGATTGGGCCCGCGCCGCGCGGGTTCAATCGAGCCGGGTAGTGCGACATCAGCCATAGGGTCCCCCTCCTCACAACGGAGCCCGACTGTGATCACGCTCTATGACGCGTCGATGACACCAGTAGCGTTCCGCGGCATGATCGGCAGCGGCGCCATTGCTCCCGCGGTCTCCTTCACGTGCCGGTTGCGCCTACTCGCCTTTGATGCCCGCCTTCCGGATGATCGGCCACCATTTTTCGATCTCGGCGGTTTGCAGCGCGGCGAGCGCTTCCGGCGTCAGCTGTTCGCGCGGAAAAAACACCCGCCCGAGTTCGGTCAGGTGGGCCCGGACCGCCGGGTCGGCCAAGGCATCGACAACCGCCGCATTGAGCGTGTCGATGACGCGGCGCGGCGTGTCCTTCGGCGCCCAAAGCGCGTTCCATACCGAACTGTACAGACCCGGCACTCCGGCTTCGTCCGCGGTCGGAATGCCGGGCGCCACGTCCATCCGGCTTCTGGCCATCACCGCATAGGCTTTGATGGTGCCGGCGCGGATCTGCGGCAGTGCCGTGACGGCATCGGAAAATACCAGGTCGATCTGGCCACCGACCAGATCCTGCGTGATCTGTCCGCCGCCGCGATAATGGGCGAACTGGAAGCGGGTGTCCGTGACGTTCTCGAACAACACGCCGAACACATGCTGCGGACTGCCGACGCCTGCGGTGCCGGCGGTGGCCCTGTCCGGATTTGCTTTCAGCCACGCGATCAGCTCCGTCAGATTGTCGGCCGGCAAGCTCTTGCGCGCGACCAGAATCAAGGGGCCGTCGGTATAAAGCGCGACCGGCGCGAAATCTTTCTGCACGTCGTAGGACAGATCGTAGAGCGCGGCATTGACCACGTGCGTCGTCCAGATGCCGAGCCCCAGCGTGTAACCGTCGGGTTCCGCGCGCGCGACGCGGGCCAAGCCGATGCTGCCGGCGGCGCCGCCGACATTCTCAACGATCACGGTCTGGCCCAGCGTCCGCTGCATGCTCGCAGCCAGAACCCGGCCGCTGATATCGAGCGGGCCGCCGGCCGCGAACGGCACGATGATCGTGATCGGGTGCGACGGATAGGCGTCGGCGCGTGCCATCCGCGGCAGCAGCAGGACGGCGCCGCCGAGTTGCAGCAATCGACGACGGCGGATTGTCATGCGCGATCCATGGCGCCACCCCGGCAGCCAGGACACCGGCCTCGGCGGCACGCCGATCATGCTACACGAGGCCGTGCCGGGCGCGGAAGTGCGAACCACCTGCATAGAAAAACCCCGGCAAACCGTGCCGGGGTTTCTCTTAACCGCGGCCGTCCGGCCGTGGACTATTTGCCGCGGAGCGCGTCCTTGAGCCCACCGACTGCGTTCTGCAGCTTGCCGGTGGCCTTGTCGGCTTTGCCTTCGCTTTCCAGCTTGCTGTCGCCGGTCACCTTTCCGGCCACTTCCTTGACTTTGCCCTTGGCCTGTTCGGCCGAGCCTTCGATACGGTCCTTGTCCATGTTGACGCGCCTTTCTGAACGTTGGTGTCTGCGGAAATAACTCCCAACTGGTTGGAAATGTTCCTTGTCTCGGGGCGCGCCGCCTTGCGATAGTGCCGATAAAGCGCGTTCCGCGTCCGCCCAGCCGCGGCAATGCGCGGCGGCGCCGCACCGAACTCGGCTGCGCATGCTCAAAGACGTTCGAGGAACGCCATGACATTTCCACGCCGAGATTTTCTCTGCCTTGCGATGGGCACGACGGCGTGCGCCGCATTGCCGCGGCTGGCATTCGCGCTCGATTATCCAACCCGCTTGGTGAAGATTTTTGAAGGCTTTGGCGGCGGCGGCTCGCCCGACCTGGTGTCGCGCCTGGTCGGTCAGTGGCTGTCGGAAAAGCTCGGTCAGCCGTTCGTGGTCGAGAACCGGACCGGCGCCGGCGGCAATCTCGCGACCGAGACCGTCATCAAGTCGGCGCCGGACGGCTACACGCTGCTGACTTGCCTGTCGGCAAACGCCATCAATGCGACGCTGTATCAGGATCTCGATTTCGATTTCCTGCGCGATATCGCGCCGGTCACCGGCATCGCCAGTTTCCCGATGGTGCTCCTGGTCAACCCGGCGTTTCCGGCGCAAACCCTTGCCGAGTTCATCGCCTACGCCAAAGCCAATCCGGGCAAGATCAACATGGCCTCGCCGGGCCTCGGCACGCCGATGCATGTCGCCATCGAGCTGTTCAAGATGATGGCCGACGTCAACATTGTCCATGTGCCGTACCGCGGGCCGGCGGGCGCGTTCACCGATCTCCTCGGCGGACAGATTCAGGCCTTCATCATCACCCTGTCGGCAGCGATCGGATTTGTGCGGAGCGGCAAGCTGCGCGCCTTGGCGGTGACCAGCACGAAGCGCGCCGATGTGTTGCCGGACGTGCCGGCCATCGCCGAAGTCTTGCCTGGATTCGAAGCCATCGCCTGGGACGGGACCTGCGCGCCCAAGGGCACGCCCGTCGCAATCATCGACCGGCTCAACGCCACCATCAATGCCGGCCTGGCCGACCCGGACATGAAGGCGCGGCTGAAGGATCTTGGCGGCGATCCGATGCCGATGTCGCCCGCGCAATTCGCCAAGTTCATCGCCGATGAAACCGAGAAATGGGCGAAGGTCGTCAAATCCTCGGGCGCCAAGGCGAACTGATCCCGCGGCCAGTTTGCTATTGCAGCCCGTTCGCTATCGCAGGGGGTCGTCATGAAACTGCCGCGCCGCCGAATTCTGCATCTCGCCGCGGCCGCCGTCGCGGCGCCGGCACTTGCGCGCGTCGCCCAGGCGCAGGCCTATCCGACCCGGCCGGTCCGCATCCTCGTCGGCGCGGTTCCCGGCAGCGCTCCCGACGTCATCGCGCGCCTTATCGGCCAATGGCTGGCCGAGCGCCTCGGCAAGCCCTTCGTCATCGAGAACCGCGAGGGCGCCAACGGCACGCTCGCCGCCGAAGTGGCCGTCCGTTCGCCGGCGGACGGCTACGTGCTGCTCCTCGTCAGTGCGTCATACACCATCGATCCGAGCGTGTTCGATACGCCGAACCTGAATTTCCGCCGCGACATCGCTCCGATCGCCAGCGCCGTGCGACTGCCAGCCGTCATTGCGGTGAACCCGTCGTTGCCGGCCAAGACCATCGCCGAATTCATCGCCCATGCCAAAGCCAACCCGGGAAAGATCAACATCGGCGCGCCGGGCAGCGGCAGTCCGCAATTCGTCGCCGGCGAGCTCTTCATGATGATGACCGGCGCCAAGCTCGCGATGATTCCGTATCGCGGCGGTCCGCCGGCGCTCACCGATGCGATCAGCGGACAAATCCAGGGCGTGATCGGCACGGTCCTGTTGCTCATCGATCATGTGCGGTCCGGCAGCCTGCGCGCGCTCGCGGTCACCACCACGGCGCGCTCCGAACTCCTCCCGGACGTGCCGACAGTGGCGGACACCGTGCCGGGTTTTGACGCCAACCAATGGATCGGCATCGGCGCGCCGCGCGGCACGCCGCCCGAGATCATCGAGCGGCTCAACATTGAAATCAACGCGGCGCTGGCCGATCCCGCGATGAAAGCGCGGATTGCCGGCCTTGGCGGCATGGTGCTGCCCGGCTCGCCGGCCGACTTCGGCCAATTCATCGCCGACGAAACCGAAAAGTGGGCCAAGGTCGTCAAATTTTCCGGCGTCAAGGCGGACTGATGGGTCGCGGCCGCCAACGCTCGACAGGAGGACTAACGATGAAAGTTTCCCGCCGCCGGCTGTTGCATCTTGCCGCGGGCACCGTGGCGCTTCCGGCTCTGCGTCGGGCCGCGATGGCAGACGGCTATCCGACCAAGCCGATCCGCCTCATCGTTCCGGTTCCGCCGGGCGGCACCTTCGACATCGTCGGGCGTCTGGTCGCCAAATCCCTGTCGGAGCGCCTCGGCCAGCAGCTCGTCATCGAAAACCGCGGCGGTGCCGGCACCAATATCGGCATCGGCGCGGTGGCGCACGCGGCGCCCGACGGCTACACGCTGCTGCTGGCCGGCTCGCCGGGCGCGATCAATGCCACGCTCTACAATAATCTGGACTTCAACTTCGCGACCGACATCGCGCCTGTCGCCAGCATCGAACGCGCGCCGCTGATCATGGCGGTCAATCCCGCGCAGCCGGCCAAGACGGTTGCCGACTTCATCAGCTATGCCAAGGCCAATCCCGGCAAGATCAACATGGGCTCGGGCGGCATCGGCTCGACCGGCCATGTCGCCGGCGAGCTGTTCAACATGATGGCCGGCATCAAAATGCCGCACGTGCCGTATCGCGGCGAGGCGCCGGCCATGACCGACCTGCTCGCCGGGCAGATCCAGGTCGTGTTTTCCACGCCGGGCTCGGCGATATCATTCGTTCGCTCCGGCACGTTGCGGGCGCTCGCGGTGACGAACGCCAAGCGCATGGACGTGCTGCCCGACGTGCCGGCAATTGCGGAGTCTCTGGCCGGTTACGAAGCGGTATCGTGGGCCGGCATCGGCGCGCCGGTCCATACGCCGGCCGACATCATCGACAAGCTCAACAGCGAAACCAACGCGGCGCTGACCGATGCCAAACTCAAGGCTCAGCTCGCCGACTTCGGCGCCATGGTGATGACGGGCTCGCCCGGCGATTTCAGCGCCTTCATCGCCGTCGAAATCGAAAAGTGGGCCAAGGTGATCAAGTTTGCCGATATCAAGCCGGAGTGACCTTTGGCGGGCTTGCGTGTGCTCTCGGGGCGACGGACACCATGAACGCTTCGCCGCCGACAACTTCTCGAACTGGCAGCCGCCGCGCTCGCGCTGCCGGTCGCTTCGCGCGGCGCGCGGGCGCTCGATTACCCGACGCGGCCGGTCCACCTCGTGCTCGGTTTTCCTCCGGGCGGCGGCGCCGACATCGTCGCGCGGCTGGTCGGTCAATCGCTGTCGGAACGGCTCGGTCAGCCATTCGTCATCGAAAATCGGCCGGGCGGCGGCAGCAATGTCGCCGCCGAGGCCGTGGTGCGGGCGCCGCCTGACGGCTACACGCTGCTCGAAGTGACCGCGGCCAATGCTTCCAACGCCACGCTGTACCAGAATCTCAGCTTCAATTTCATCCGCGACATCGCGCCGGTCGCCAGCGTCTCCCGCGGCGCCTTCGTGATGGTGGTCAACCCGTCGTTTCCGGCCAAGACGGTGCCCGAGTTCGTGGCTTACGCCAAAGCCAATCCGGGCAAGATCAACATGGCATCGAGCGGCATTGGCATCACCACGCATATTTTCGGCGCGCTGTTCATGACCATGGCCGGCATCGATGTCATTCACGTGCCGTACCGCGGCGGCGCGCCGGCAATCACGGCGCTTCTTGGCGGCGAGGTGCAGGTCTATTTCAGTCCGCTGCCCGAGCCGCTCGAGCAGATCAAGGCCGGACGGCTGCGCGCGCTGGGCGTGACCACCGCGACGCGGGTCGCGGCGCTGCCGGATGTTCCCAGCATCGGCGATTTTGTGCCGGGCTACGAGGCGAGCGGCTGGCAAGGCATCGGCGCACCGCGGGACACGCCGGTTGAGATCGTCGACAGGCTCAACAGCACGGTCAACGCGATGCTGGCCGATGCCCGATTCCAGGCGCGGCTGGCGGAGCTGGCCATCGCAGTGTTTCCAAGTTCCCGCGCAGAATTCCGCAGGCTCATTGCCGACGAGACCGAGAGGTGGGGCAAGGTGATCCGCGCGGCCGGCATCGAGGCGGAGTGAGCCTTTCAGACATCCTCCACATGTCGGAAAAATTATTGTAGCGTCATGGCAGAGAGAGCTGCCAGCGGCACGCGCCGACGTGCCGTAAAATTAAAGGCAGCGACCGTGCCTTCGGCGGGCGAGCAATCCGAATAGATCGACATCGGTACGCGGACACCTTCTGCATTTGCGGAAGGTCTGCAAGCTCGTGGGGGCTTATGATGAAACTTCCCCGTCGCAAATTTCTGCATCTGGCAGCGGGTGCTGGGGCACTCCCGGCCGTCTCGCGTTTCGCGCGGGCGCAGACCTATCCAACGCGGCCGGCGCGGATGATTGTTGGCTTTGGCGCCGGGCGGAAGCGATATTACCGCAAGGCTAATAGGGCAATGGCTGTCAGAGCGTCTTAGCCAACCGTTCATCATCGAGAACCGGCCCGGTGCTGGCAGCAACGTCGGCACCGACGCAGTCGCTCATGCGCCGCCCGACGGCTACACGTTGCTTCTGGTCGTTGTCGGCTTATGCGATCAACGCGACGCTCTACGACAAGCTCAACTTCAATTTCATCCGCGACATCGCGCCGGTGCGAGCCTTGTCGCACGCCTCTCAGTCATGGTGGTCAATCCGTCGGTCCCAGCCAAGACCGTTCCCGAATTCATCGCCTATGCCAAGGCCAATCCCGGCAAGATCAACATGGCGACAGACGGTATTGGCAGTTCGTTCAGCATATTCGCCGGCGAGCTGTTCATGGAGATGGCCGGCGTCGATCTGACGCCCGTGCATTATCGCGGAGACCCGCGACACTGAACGATATGCTCGCCGGGCAGGTGCAAGTCATTTTCAGCCCCTTCCTACGTCACTCGTACAAATCAGGGCGGGTAAGCTGCGTGCCCTGGCGGTAACCAGCGCCACGCGCTCGCAGGTGCTGCCGGACATCCCTGACCGTGGCCGACTTTGTACCGGGCTACGAGGCAATCGGTTGGATTGGTGTAGTGGCGCCAAAGAACACGCCTGTCGAGATCATCGACAAGCTGAACAGACAGATCACTGCGAGCGTCACGATCCGAAGATCATGGCACAATTCGCCAATGTCGGCAGCGTCGCGAAGTCGATGACGGCCCCGCCGACTTCGGCAGGCTCATTGCCGAAGACACCCAGAAGTGGGGTAAAGTCATCGAGGCGGCCAACATCAAGGCGGAGTAAGGCCGGCTCTGCTCGAACCCAGATATTCCATAGCCCCAGACAGGCGAATATCCGAAGCGGAACATTCGCACCGCTCACATCGGCCGCGGCTGGGCGCGGAATTCCTTGGCGCTCGCCATGGCCCAGGCGATTTCATAGCGCTTGTCGCCCGAGCCTTTGAGCAGTTCGCCCGGCGCCAACGGCGGATACAGCTCGGCGAAGGTCTTGACCTCGTGGGGCGACACGCGCCGCGAGAAATGCGCCGGCGAAAACTCGGTCGGGTGATCCAATCCGGCCGCGCCGACCAGTTCGGCGAGCGCTTCGATCGTGGCGCGCTGGAAATTGTAGACCCGCTCCGCCTTGTCGGGAACGACGAGCGCGCGCTGGCGGACGCGGTCCTGGGTCGACACGCCGGTCGGGCACTTGTCGGTATGGCAGGACTGCGACTGGATGCAGCCGAGCGCGAACATGAAGCCGCGCGCCGAATTGCACCAGTCGGCGCCGAGCGCCATGGCGCGGGCGATGTCGAAGGCGCTGATGATCTTGCCGGCGGCGCCAAGCTTGATGCGGTCGCGGGCGTTGATGCCGATCAGCGCATTGTGCACGAAGTTCAATCCCTCGCGCAGCGGCATGCCGAGATGGTCGGTGAATTCCAGCGGCGCCGCGCCGGTGCCGCCCTCCTTGCCGTCGACCACGATGAAGTCGGGATAGATTTCCGTCTCCACCATCGCCTTGCAGACGGCGAGGAACTCCCACGGATGGCCGATGCAGAGCTTGAAGCCTGCCGGCTTGCCGCCCGACAGCCGCCGCATGGTGGCGATGAACTGCATCATTTCGATCGGCGTCGAGAACGCCGAGTGCCGCGACGGCGAGATGCAATCGACGCCCTGCGGCACGCCGCGGGTGACGGCGATTTCCGAGCTCACCTTGGCGCCGGGCAGCACGCCGCCGTGGCCGGGCTTGGCGCCTTGGCTGAGCTTGAGCTCGACCATCTTGACCTGATCGGTGAGCGCGCCGGCGCCGAATTTCTCCGGACAGAACGTGCCGTCGTCGTTGCGGCAGCTGAAATAGCCGGAGCCGATCTCCCAGATGATGTCGCCGCCGTGTTGGCGGTGATACGGGCTGTAGCCGCCTTCGCCGGTGTCGTGGGCGAAGTTGCCCTTCTTGGCGCCGCCGTTGAGCGCCAGGATGGCGTTCTGGCTGAGCGCGCCAAAACTCATTGCCGAAATGTTGAAGATCGAGGCCGAATACGGCTTCGTGCAGTCCGGCCCCCCGATCGTGATGCGGAACGGCTCCTTGTTCACGGGCCTCGGCGCGATCGAGTGCTGCAGCCATTCGTAGCCCGAGGCATAGACGTCGTTCTGAGTGCCGAACGGCCGCTTGTCCAAGGCCCGTTTGGCGCGCTGATAGACGAGGGCGCGCTTGTCACGGGAGAACGGCGTGCCGTCCTTTTCGCTTTCGAGAAAATACTGGCGGATTTCCGGGCGGATTTCCTCGAGTATGAAACGGATATGCGCGGTCAGCGGATAATTGCGCAGCACCGCGTGGCGGGTCTGTATCAGATCGATGGTGCCGATGACGGCAAGGCCGCCGAACAGCAAGAGCGGAATGGCGATATAGATCGACGGGAACCAAAATAGCTCGTCGCCCAGGAGCAGCGCCGCAATCACCACCACGCCGGTGTAGACGATAAAACGCGCCGTCAGCGGCAGCAGCAAGGTCCGCATGGAAAAGTCCCTCCCGGTCGGCAAGTCCCTTGCGCCTAGACTAGCCGGAAGCGTGCATCTTCGACAGCTATACCGGGGAAGCTTGTCAGTTTAATGAGGGCGCCCGGCCCAAACCCTTCCGCCCGCAGCGGGATTTGCGGTAGCCTGATCGAAACGCGGCGCCTGGAATTGACGGCGCGCCCGTGTGGGAGGACGAACATTGCACATTCCCCGCCGCCGATTTCTGCGCCACGCGATTGGCGTGGTGGCGCTGCCGGCGCTGTCGCGGACGGCCTGGGCGCTCGATTATCCGACCCGGCCGGTGCATCTGGTCAACGGCTTTGCACCCGGCGGTCCGGTCGACGTCTTGGCGCGACTGTTGGGGCAGTGGCTCTCGGAGCGTCTCGGCCAGCCATTCGTCATCGATAACAAGCCGGGCGCCGCCACCAACATAGGCACCGAGGATGTCGTCCGTTCGGCTCCCGACGGCTATACGCTGTTGTGGAGCACGACGGCCAACACCATCAATGCGACGCTTTACAAGAAGCTCAACTTCGATTTCGTCCGCGACGTCGCGCCGGTGGCGAGTATCGATCGCTTTCCGCTGGTCATGGAAGTGAACCCGGCCATTCCGGCCCAAACCGTTCCCGAGTTCATCGCCTACGCCAAGGCCAATCCGGGCAAGAACAATTACGGTTCGGCGGGCGTCGGCACCATCCAGCATGTCGCCGCCGAGCTGTTCAAATTCATGACCGGCGTCGATCTGGTTCACGTGCCCTATCGCGGGTCCGCGCTGGTGCTGAACGATCTGCTCGCCGGCCAGGTGCAGGTGACATTCAGTCCGATAGCAACCTCGCTCGGTTACATCCGGACGGGCGGCGTGCGCGCTCTGGCGGTGACCGGCGCGACCCGCGCCGGATTGTTGCCGGATGTTCCCACCGTCGGCGAATTTCTGCCCGGCTACGAGGCGTCCGCTGTAGACGGGATTTGCGCGCCGCGGGGCACCCCGGCCGACGTCATCGACAGGCTCAATTCGCACATCAACGTTGCACTCGCCGCCACCCCGATCACATCTCGGCTTGCCGACCTCGGCAGCGCGCCGCTGCTCATGGCGCCCGGCGATTTCGGCAAGCTCATCGTCGCCGAGACCGAGAAGTGGGCCAAGGTGATCGAATTCGCGAACATCAAGGCGGAATAGTCAATCGGGCCGCCAGGCAAGGAACAACGCCATGAAGCTTCACCGTCGGGGAATGCTGCGGCTCGCAGCCGGCGCCGCGGCGCTGTCGTCGCTCCGCCTTGCCGCCAGGGCGGAGACCTATCCGTCGCGCCCGGTACGCATCGTCGTGCCCTATCCGGCCGGCATTGCTCCCGACATCGTGACGCGCCTGGTCGCGCAATCCCTGTCGCAGCAGCTTGGCCAGCAATTCATCGTCGACAATCGGCCGGGTGGCGCCAGCAATATCGGCACCGGAATTGTCGTCCACGCCGCGGCCGACGGCTACACGCTGTTGACCGCGACCATGACCAACACCATCAACAGCTCGCTGTACGACAACCTGGATTTCGATTTTCAGCGCGACATCGCGCCGGTCTCGGGCCTGGTAAAATTGCCGCTGGTCCTGGTCGTCAATCCGTCGGTCCCGGCACAGACGCTTCCGGAGTTCATCGCCTATGCCAAGGCCAACCCCGGCAAGATCAACTATGCATCGGTGGGCAGCGGCGCCGCGACCAATGTCGCCGGCGAGCTGTTCAAGGCGATGGCCGGCGTCAACCTGGTGAATGTGCCGTATCGTAGCAGCTACCTGCCCGACCTGCTCAGCGGCCAGGTGCAGGCGTCGTTCACGCCGATCCTGCAATCGGTCAACTTCATCAGGGCGGGCAAGCTGCGCGCGCTCGCGGTGACCGGAATCACGCGCTCCGGCGCGCTGCCCGACGTGCCGAACGCCGCGCAATTCGTCCCCGGCTACGACGTTTATGTCTGGGACGCGGTGGGGGCTCCGGCCCATACGCCGGCCGAGATCATCGACAAGCTCAACACGGCTATCAACGCGGCGCTGTCCGATCCGGCGATGACGGCGAAGTTCGCCGACCTGGGCGCCGAGGCCATGATCATGACGGCAGCGGAGCTTGGCCAATATATGGCGGACGAGACGGCGAAGTGGGCCAAGGTGATCAAGTTCGCCAATATCAAGCCGGAATGATTCGTCAGGCCGGCTCGATCGAGCATGCTAGGTTCGACGATAACGACAAGACGCGCGCCGCGGTCGGCGCGGCGTCAAGGCCATAGGGAGGAGAGCGGCTCATGAGCAGGATCGTAGGGTTGCTGGCCGGCGCGGTGATCGCCGGCGTGATCTCGCAAACCGCGCCGGCGTCGGCGCAAGACGGCAAATGGCGCATGGCGACCCCGCTGCCGTCGCCGCAGGGCGAGATCACCAGCGCCGTGATCGGCAAGAAGTGGTACGTGTTCGGCGGCTACGATGCGCCCAACGTGCAGGCGCGCGGCATCGTCACCGTCTACGACGCGGCGGCCGACAGCTGGGCCGACCGGAAGAACATGCTCATTCCGGCCCACCACGCCGCGGCGGTGGCGCTGGACGGCAAGATCTATGTCTTCGGCGGCTTCGTCGGCCGGCCCGGGACCAAGGTGTGGCAGCCGATCCCGAGCGCCGCGATGTACGATCCCGATGCCGACAGCTGGAAGGAATTGGCGCCGATGCCGACGGCGCGCGGCTCGGCGCAAGCCGTCGTGGTCGACGGCAAGATCTACGTGATCGGCGGCGCGCACGCCAATATCCCGGGCAAGCCGATGACCGAGCCGCTCTGGGTCGGCGTGCCGCAAATCGTCGTCGGCACGGTCGAAGTGTACGATCCGGCCAGCAATAGCTGGCAGACCCGCGCGCCGATGCCGACCGGGCGCAACCACTTTCTCGCCGTCGCGGTCGACGGCAAGATCTATGCGTTGAACGGCCGGCTCGGCACGCCGTTCGTGACCATGAGCGACGTCACCGATCTGGTCGAATCCTACGATCCGGCCACCGACACCTGGACCTACAAGAGCCGCTCGCCGACGCGGCGCGGCGACGTCGCCGGCGACGTCTACAACGGCAAGATCTACGTCACCGGCGGCGAATACGAAGAACCGGCCGGCAAGCTGACGTTCTGGGCGTTCGAGGCCTACGACCCGAAGACCAATTCCTGGCAGGTTCTGCCGCACATGCAGATCGCCCGGCACGGCTTCGTGGCGAATTTCATCGACAATGAATTCCATGTCGCCGGCGGCTCGTTCCAATCCGACGGCGAGCCGGGAATCTTCTCGCAGATGGCGAGCCACGAGGTCTTTGCGGTGCCGAAATAAGCCGGGCAACGATGCTCCTCGACGTCCCTAGCGGTCATTCGGCAACGGCGGCTCGGCGTGAGGCGGCGTCTTTCATAAGTCCGCGGCCGGCGCGGCGATTGCGCGGCACCGGCCGGCACAGTTGCGGGCCGCATTGGCGGCAGCGGCGCTCTTTGGCGTCATCGCTTTCATCCTGGGGGCCGGCAACCGGCTGACCCGCGGGCCGTGGTTTCTGTACCCGCCCGAGGTCTCGATCATTCCGCCGTTTGGCCGCGCCGCCTGGCAACACGCCTTCGTGCTGCATCAAGAAAGTCCGCTTTACGCGCTGTGCGGCGGCTATGACGTGGGCGGCATGGCATCGATGACCATCTACCAGTTTCTGTATTGGTGGGAATGGTCGCGCATCGGCGCCATTGTGCTGTTCGCGGCATCGCTGTTTGCCGCCTCGTTGTTTTATCTGTTCGGCAGGGCAAAATCGGCGCTGCGCGCTGATCTGGTGCCTTGGATCGGACTGCTCGCGGCGGGCGCGAGCTATGTGGTGCTGCGTTATTTCGCCGATCATGCGGGACTGTTTGCCACCATCAATCTCGGTCAGCACCGCCACGCGTTGGACATCACCTTCGCCAGCGTCGGTCTCGCCATGCTGAGCGTCGCCGTGCTGGCGCCACAGCCGACAGCGGGCGGATCGGTGGTGCCGCGCGCCGCCTGGGCGACGGTCATCGCCCTCGATATCGCCTTTGGCGCGCTGTTCGAAGCGCTCGATGCCGGCCCGCTGTGGATGACGTTCCCGGGCTATACCGACACGCTCATCCCGACGCCCGATCGCCTGTTCGCCTTCCATCCGCTGTGGCGCAATCTCACCGAGAACGGCTATCTGATCCAGACTTGCCACCGCGTGCTGTCGATCGGCTTATGGGGCGCGGCGCTGCTGGCGCTGGCGACAGCGGCGCTGCGCGGGCAGCGCGCGGCAGGCACGCTGCTGCTGTTCGGCCTGCTCACGTTCGAAGCCGTGCTCGGCATCGTTGCGCTGCGGCCCGGCCAACCGGTTGTTGCGTCGATGCTGCACCAGGTCTGCGCCATCGCCGTATTGGCGGCAGCGCTGGCGCCACCCGCGCCGTGGCGATCGCGGCTGCCGGCCGGCGGCAAATCGCTATGGTCCGAAGCATGAGACGGCGGCCGGTGCGCAGCCTGCTGCGCAGCTTTGGGCGGCGGCAGTTCCTGCGTCTCGCGGCGGGTGCAGCTGCTTTGGCGGCCGCCGCGGGCGCGGCGCGCGCGCAAACCTATCCGTCGCGGCCGGTGCGCATCGTCCTCGGCTTTAATGCCGGCGGCGCTCCCGACGTCGTCGCGCGCCTGTTGGCGCAATGGCTTTCGGAACGGGCCGGCCAGAATTTCCTGGTCGAGAACAGGCCAGGCGCCGGCGGCAATATCGCGGCCGAAGCGGTCGTGCGCGCGCCGCCGGACGGCTATACGCTCCTGCAAGTCGGCTCGCCGAACCTCATCAACGCGACGCTCTACCCGGATCTGAAATTCAATTTCGTTCGCGATATCGCGCCGGTGGCGAGCATCGGCCAGAATGCCTTCGTGATGGAGACTTATCCGTCATTCCCGGCCACGACGGTCGCCGCGTTCATCGCTTATGCCAAGGCCAATCCGGGCACGATCAACATGACCTCGACCGGCACCGGAAACCTGACCCACGTCATCGGCGAGATGTTCAAGATGATGGCAGGCGTCGACATGCTTCATGTGCCGGCGCGTGGCGAGATGCAGGCGCAAGGCGACCTGCTGTCCGGGCGCGCCCAGATCATGTTCGACCCGATCATTTCGTCGCTCGGCGCCATCAAGGCGGCCCAGCTGCGTGCGCTTGCGGTCACCGGCGCCACGCGGCTGCCCATGTTGCCGGACATTCCGACCGTGGGCGAATTCGTGCCGGGCTTCGAGGTCAACGGCGCGATCGGCATCGGGGCGCCCAAGGACACGCCCGCCGCAATCATCGATAGCCTCAATGCCAGGATCAACGCGGCGCTGGCCGATCCAGCCATCAAGGCGCGGCTGGAGGAACTGGGTTTTACGCCGACCCCGATGTCTCCGGCGCAATTCGGCAAGTCCCTGGCCGACGAGATGGAGAAGTGGGCTCGTGTCATCCGGGCCGCAAACATCAAGCCGGATTAGGCCTGTGGTGTCGCGCCGGGCCTGCCCGGGGGGCTGACGGGACTTTGCCCAACAATCGCTTGAGCCGCTGTGGCGTCACCGGCAGTTCCGTCACCGCGCCGGCAACGCCGATGGCGTCGTCGATGGCGGATGCGATCGCGGCGCCGACGCCGGTGATGCCGCTTTCGCCGGCACCCTTGATGCCGAGCGGATTGAGCGGCGTGGAGTAGTCCTCGCGCAACAGCACGTCGGGCACGGGCGTCTCGTGCATGGCCGGCAGCAGATAATCGGCAAAGGTCGCGGCCAGCGGATCGCCGTGCTCGCTGAACGTGAATTCCTCGAACAGCGCGCCGCCGAGCCCTTGCGCGAAGCCGCCGACGATCTGCGCCTCGACCAGCGCCGGATTGATGGCGCGGCCGATGTCGTAGGCGATGAAATAGCGCTCCACGGCGACGCCGCCGGTATCGCGGTCGACCCGCACCACGGCGACGTGGCTGCCATAGGGATAGACCTGGTGCTCGGTCTTGAACCAGCCTTCGGCGGCGAGCCCGGGTTCGCGGCCATCCAGCATCTTGGTGCCCGGCGCGAGGTGGCGCGCGATCGTGCCCAGCCCGATCGAGGGACCGCCGCTCCGATCGCTGCGCACCACCTCGCCGTCAACGATGGTGAGCGCGTCGGCGGTGGTCTGTAAAAGTTCGGCGGCGGCTTCGAGCGCCTTGTTGCGCAGGTTCGTCGCCGCGATATGAGTGGCCGACGCCGTCATCACCGTGGCGCGCGACGCGTGGGCGCCGATGCCGAACGGGATGCGGTCGGTCTGGCCGTGGATGACGCGGCAGCGCCGATAATCGACGCCAAGCGCGTCGGCGGCGACTTGCGCCATGACGGTCTCGAATCCCTGGCCGAGCGAAGCGCCGCCGGTGACCACTTCGACCGCGCCCGAGGTATCGACGGAGATCTTCACGCCGTCGGTTGGGCCGAGCCCGCTCTTCTCGACGAACATGGCGACGCCGATGCCGACCAGTTCGCCGGCGGCCTGGCGCCGTTTCACGTCGGCATTCAGCGCGTCCCATCCGATCTTGGCGAACAATTTGTCCAAAAGCCCGATGTAGTCGCCGGTGTCGTAGTGGATTTCTTCGCCGAGCGCCTCGAGCGGGCGCGGGTAGGGCATTTCATCGGCGCCGATGGTATTGCGCCGGCGGATCTCGATGCGATCGATGCCGAGCTTCGCGGCGATGGCGTCGACCAGCCGCTCGCGCACGAAGGTCGTCTCGTAGCGGCCGGGCGCCCGATAGGTCGCCGCCGGCGTCTTGTTGGTGAGGCGGAAGTGGCCGACCGAGCGATACGCCGGCACCCGATAGGGCCCGGGCAGGATGCCGGCCGTCATGTGCACGACGCGCGCCGCGTGGGTGCGCACATAGGCGCCCTGGTCGTGGAAGTAGAGGTCGTCGATGGCCAGGATGACGCCGGCGTCATCGACGGCGGCGCGGATCTGGTGCAGCTGCTGGCGCGAATGATTGGCCGCGATCAGATGCTCGCGCCGGTCCTCGATCCATTTCACCACGCGGTTGAAACGCCTGGCGGCGACGCAGACCAGGACGTCCTCCGGATAAATCTCGCCGCGAATGCCGAAGCCGCCGCCGACATGGGATTCGTGGACATGGATCGCGCTCGGCGCAATGCCGAGCATGCGCGACAGCAGTTCCTGATTGCGGTGCGGCACCTTGGCGGCGCCGTGCAATTCGAGGATGCCGCGCGCGGCGTCGTAGCGGCCGATGGCGCCGCGGGTCTCCAGCGGCACGCCCGAATGCCGGCCGATGGCCACCTCGATCGCGACGCGGTGGGCGGCGGTGCGAAACACCGCCTCGACGTCGCCGTAGCCCTGGCGGATCACGGCCGCTTCGGTGCTGTGGCCGGCCGAGAACTCGCCCGGCGGCAGCTGCGCGTCGAGCCGCGGCGGCAGTTCATCGATCTCCAGCGCCACCAGGTCGGCGGCGTCTTCCGCCACGTACGGGTCGGTGGCGAAAACCACGGCGACCGGCTCGCCGACATAGCGCACGAGACCTTGGGCCAGCACCGGCTGGCGATACGGATCGAGCAGCGGGATCGAGCCCTCGCGGAAATCGATCGGCGGCACATCGGCGGTATCCGCCGCGGTCCACACCGCGTAGACGCCCGGCAGCGCCCGCGCGGCGGCGGTATCGATCGACATGATGCGGCCATGCGCATGGGCGGAGCGCACGATACGCATGGCGAGCTGATGCGGAAAATTGATGTCGCCGGCGAACTCGGCGCGGCCGGTGACCAGCGGCGGGTCTTCCAGCCGTTCGACCGACTGGCCGATCCACGGCTTACGTTGCACCGGCGAGTTCATGCCGCCGCGCGTTCCAGCGCCCGGCGCGTCACGGCCAGGACCAGGTCGCGGCGGAATTCCGCGCTGGTGATGGCGTCGTCCGTGGCATCGACGGCGGCAGTCGCCGCTTGCGCCGCGGCGCGAAACGCCGTGTCGCCGGGGAGGGCGCCGTCGAGCACGCTCTCGGCCTGCGGGATGCGCCGCGGATTGGGTTCGACGCCGCCGACCGCCAGGCGCGGCGCGGCGATCTTGCCGTCGCCGAGGCGATAGACGCCAAGCGCCGCGGCAAGCGCGAAATCGCCGGCACGGCGGCTGAATTCGTAAAAGCCGCAGCGCGTGTCGGCGTCCAACAGCGGCAGCCGCGCTTCGACCAGCAGTTCGTCGTCGCGCAGCGCCGTGGTCATAATTCCCTTGAAGAAATCGCGTGCCGGGATGACGCGCTCGCCGCGCGCGCTCATCGCCATCACCTCGCCATCGAGCGCCGCCAGCACCAGGCACCATTCGGAGGACGGATCGGCATGCGCCAGGCTGCCGCAGAACGTGCCGCGGTTGCGGATCGGATAATGGGCGATGTGGCGCACCACGTCGGTCAGGAGCTTGCCGAGCGGTCCGTCGCATACCGGGCGGTGAAACGCCGCGTGGCGGACGCAAGCGCCGATGACAAGGTTGCCGTCCGCGACCGTGATCCGATCGAGCGCTGCGACGCCATTGATGTCGACGAGATGCGCGGGCTTGGCGAGCCGGAACGCCATGGTCGGCACCAGGCTCTGGCCGCCGGCGAGCACCCGGCCGTCCTGCGAAGCCACCTCGCCAAGGAGCGCGACGGCCTCCTCGACGGTTTTCGGCGCGTGGTAGCGGAACGCCGCAGGCTTCATCGGCTGGTTCAACTTGGCATGGGATGGGGTTGCAACTGATGCCCGGTTTTCGGCCGGAAGTCAAAAGCACGGCTTGGCGATCCGCCGCCTCAGGGCGAGGGCGGCAGTGTCTCCGTCAGGTTCGCGCGGAACACAAAATGCGGCCAGACCTGTTCCGAATGCAATCTGCGCTGCATGATCAATTCCTCGACGGCTTGCGTGGCGCCGATGCAGGACGCCATCGTCGCATCGTCGAACACCAGATAGCCGCCGGCGACCATGCGATCCCACACGGCATCCTGCGAATATTTCACCGCCGAGTAGATGTCGCAGTCGATATGGGCGAGCGCGAATTGGATGCCGCGCGCCGTGATGCCCGGAAACGTGTCTTCGAACCGGCCTTCGACGATCTCCATGTTTGTCAGATCGAGAAGCCGAATCCGCTCGCGCAAGCCCGACAGGTCGGCGTCGCTGAAATCGCCTCGGCTATGAGCATCGATGCTGTTGTCGGTTTCCGGCATGCCGGAAAACGTATCGAGGCAGTACAACCGGGCTTGCGGATGAAGTTCGGCCAGCAGCGTCGCCATGAACAACGACGTTCCGCCGCGAAACACGCCGAATTCGATGATATTGCGCGATGCCAGGTTTCGCAGGAAGGCGGCGATGATCAGGAACAGATTTTCGAGCTTGCTGGGTTCGAGTATCAGGCGCCCTTCGGCCGCCTGCAGCGCTTTTTGGAACAACGGATGCGCGCGGACCTGATCCGACAGCGAGCCGAATTGCAGTCCCCAACCGCGTTGATAGCCATCCCGCGGCGACCGACCGTGCCGGACGCCGGCCGGCACGACGATATCGGGCAGCTCCAATGGCGAAACGGAATGCTGCATGTGTCCTCATCGGCCTTGCGCCGGTCGAAGCGGCCACCCCGCCGCAACATCGCCGCGTAATATGGCGCATTGTTCGCGCCGGAACACTGCCCTAACATTCAACCCCGGAGTTTATCGAGCAGGTCGAAATGAAGCCGCCGCGCTTTTCCTACCACGATCCGCGCACCACCGCCGACGTCGTCGGCCTTCTCGGCAGCCTGGACAACGCCAAATTGCTGGCCGGCGGCCAATCGCTGATGCCGATGCTCAACATGCGCTATGTGCTGCCGGATCACATCATCGACCTCAACCGGGTGGACGGCTTGAGCCATATCCGCGACCGCGACGGCGCGCTCGACATCGGCGCCATGACCCGGCAGCGCGATATCGAGTTCTCCGCTGTCGTGCGGGCGCGCTGTCCGCTGATGCACGAGGCCATCGCGCAGGTCGGCCATCGACAGACCCGCAATCGCGGCACGCTCGGCGGTTCGCTGTGCCATCTCGATCCGGCGGCGGAACTGGTCACCGTGGCGGCGGCGCTTGACGCCACGATTGCGGTGGCGGGCAGGAGCGGCACGCGCAGCATCGACTTCGCGGCATTTCCGGTCGCCTACATGACGCCGGCCATCGAGCCCGACGAACTGGTGATCGGCGCGAGTTTCCCGTGCTGGCCGGCCGGGCACGGCCATGCCTTTGTCGAGTTCGCCCGCCGGCACGGCGATTTCGCCATGGTCTCGGCGGCGGCGCTCATTGAAGAAGACCACAACGGCAAAGTCACGCGCGCCGCGATCACGCTCGGCGGCATGGGCCCGGCGCCGGTCCGGGCGACCGAAGTCGAGCGCGCGCTGATCGGCGAGACGATCGCAGAAACACGCCTGCGCGAGATTTGCGAAACGCTGCGCCGGCTCGATGCCATCGACGACATCCACGCGCCGGCGTCGTACCGCCAGCACCTGGCGACGGTGCTGCCGCGCCGCGCGCTCATGAAAGCGCACGCGCGCATCGCGGCGAGGCAGGCATCATGAGCGAAACCCGAGCCATCGCCGTCATCGTCAACGGCACGCGGCATGAAGCAACTGTGCCGGTGCGCGTGACGCTGGCGGATTTCCTGCGCCACGAGCTTCGCCTCACCGGCACCCATCTGGGCTGCGAGCACGGCGTCTGCGGCGCCTGCACGATCCTGCTCGACGGGCTTTCGGCGCGGTCGTGCCTGATGCTGGCGGTGCAGGCCGACGGCCACGAGATCATGACCGTCGAGGGCATCGCGCCGAGCGCCGATACATTGCACCCGCTGCAGCAGGCGTTCCACGAGCATCACGGCCTGCAATGCGGCTTCTGCACGCCCGGCATCCTGACCACGCTGATCGAGCTCTTACGCGACAATCCGGATCCGACCGAGGCGGACATCCGGATCGGCATTTCCGGCAATCTCTGCCGCTGCACCGGCTATCAGAACATCGTCACCGCCGCGCTCGACGCGGCAAGGCGCTTGCGCGCGGAGGGCGGACGACGGACGACAGATGAAAACGACAAACGTTAGAGCCGGGCTCTTGATGACCTTATCCGTTCTCCGTCGTCTGTCGTCTGTCCTCCGTCCTCCGTCGTCTGTCGTCCGTCCTCCGTCCGCCGTCTCCTGATGATCCGCTTCGACGACATCGGCAATCGGCTCAAGGCGTTCCGCCTCGGCTCCGGTCTGTCGGCGGAGGAGATCGCGCACAAGCTCGGCATTTCGCGCACCGCGCTCTATCGGTTCGAGAAGGGCGAGGTGGCCAAGATCGAGACGCTGGAGAAGCTCGCCGAACTGCTCCAGGTATCGGTGCCGACGCTGCTTGGCGTCGGCGTCGAATACATCGCCGCGGCGGTGAGCTATTTCGAGCGCATGCGGCAGATCGAGGAAACCGCCGAGCACGTCATCGTGCTGGCCGGGCCGATCTCCTACGTGCTCGCGTCCGACGCGTTCGATGCGGCGCTCGCCGACGTGCTGCGGGAATCGGTCCCGGACGGCATCGAGGGGCGCGAGCGCGCGCTCGTCCAGATCGACGAACTGATGGCGGTGCTGCGCCAGCGCAAGGACAGCTACCGCCGGCGGCGGCCGGCGATCGTCAACCTGATCGCCGCCGCCGAGATGGAGCGGTTCTTGCGCAACGGCCTGGTCGGCCGCCACGATCTGCCCGACGGCTTGCGCCGCGCGCGCCGCGCGTTGGCCCGCGCCGAGGCCGAGCATTTCACCGCGCTGATGGAGAACGAGCCGATCGGCGTGCAGATCGGCATCGTGCGCGATACGCTCCCGCACACCAGCTTTCAGATCTTCCGTCAGCCCGATCGCCAGATTCTGGCGCTGAGCCCGTTCCGCCTCGGCGAGGAGCCCAACATCCGCGTCGGTGTTGCTATGATTACTTCGGCGCCGGAAGCGCTGGCGTTGCACGAGAAGATGGCGCGCGAGCTCTGGACCCGCGCGCTCAAAGGCCCCACCGCGGTCCGCTTCATGCGGGCGATGATGGAGAAGTCATCCGCCCCCGCGATAGCGGGGGAGGGGGACCGCGCCTAGCGCGGTGGAGGGGGCCTCTGACTCGACGCTTCGTTTTCGCTGCTCGAGGGTCGTCCAGTCCGACGCCCCGCCTTCGGCGGTCCCCCCTCCCCGCTTTTGGGCGGGGCGGGATAAAAGTCAGGCCCTGGCGTATTTGCCGCGATTGAAGAAGCGGTCCTTCTGGTCGTCGTTGGCGGTGTCGCGGTTCGACTTGATGGCGCCGACCTTGGCCAAGGCGGCCTTCACTGCCGGCCGCTCGTCGATCGCCTTGAACCAGCGCGCCAGATGGGGATGGTCGTCCCACTTCACGCCCTGGGAATCGTGGTTGCGGGTCCACGGGAACGTGGCGATGTCGGCGATGCTGTAGTCGTCGCCGCCCAGATAGGGCGCCTGGCCGAGCCGCTGCTCCAGCACTTCGTAGAGCCGCTTCACCTCGGTCTGATAGCGCGCCATCGAATAGGAATTGTTGGCGTCTTTCGGTGCGAACATCTTGAAATGGGTGAACTGGCCGAACATCGGGCCGACGCCGCTGGTTTGAAAGAACAGCCACTGCAGCACGTCGTATTTCTTGGCCGCTTCCTTGGGCAGGAAGTGGCCGCTCTTTTCGGCCAGATACATCAGGATGGCGCCGGATTCGAAGATGGTGACGGGCTTGCCGCCATGGCCGTCGTGGTCGACGATGACGGGAATCTTGGAGTTCGGACTGACCTTGATGAAGTCCGGATTGTACTGCTCGCCCTTCCACACGTCGACGAAATGCTCCTTGTAGGGCAGCTTGGTCTCCTCGAGCATGATGTAGATTTTCTGCACGTTCGGGCTGGTCAACGCATAAAGGTCGATCATGGCAATGTCCTCGGGTCCGTTTCGTTATCGGGGGAAGGCCGTGACGGTACCGGTCGCGGCGGCATCCGGCAAGACGGTGCCCGGCCGCACCGCGACAGCGGCCCTACCCTTGTGCGGCGTCGCCGAGGCCGCGTAGGGTTGGTGGAACGCGCAGCCAGACAAACGCGATGGGCGACGGGCGAAAAATCATGCGCCATTTCCACCGATGGATTGCGGTCGCTTTGGTGTGTTCCATTCTCGTCGGCGCCGGCGCCGCGTCGGGCGCGCCGCGGACGACTATCCCAATCACACGGTGCGCTGGCTGGTCGGCTATCCGCCGGGTGGTTCGACCGACATCTGCGCCCGCTTGATCGGGCAATATCTCTCGGAGCACCTGGGCCAGCAGTTCGCCGTCGAAAACAAGCCCGGCGCCGGCAACAATCTGGCGACCGAAATGGCCGCCAAATCGGCGCCGGACGGCTACACCGTTTTCCTCGTCAATCCCGCCAATGCCATCAATGCTTCGCTGTACAACAATCTCGCGTTCGACTTCATCGCCGACATGGCGCCGGTCGCGGGCTTCATCCGCGTGCCCAACGTGATGGAGGTGAACCCTAACGTACCGGCGAAGACGGTTGCGGAATTCATCAGCTACGCCAAGGCCAATCCGGGCAAGGTCAACATGGCTTCGTCGGGCATCGGCACCTCGGTGCATTTGTCCGGCGCCTTGTTCGTGATGATGACGGGCGTCGACCTCGTGCACGTGCCCTATCGGGGCGCGGCGCCGGCCTTGACCGATCTGCTCGGCAATCAGGTCCAGGTGATGTTCGACAATCTGCCGTCCTCGATCGGCCATATCCAAGGCGGCAGGCTGCGGGCGATCGCGGTGACGACGGCGACGCGTGCCAAGGCCTTGCCCGATGTGCCCACCGTTGCCGAGACGGTGCCGGGCTACGAAGCCAGCGCTTGGTTCGGCATGGCCGTGCCGAAGGGCACGCCGCGCCCGATCATCGACAAACTCAACAAGACCGTAAACGAGGCACTCGCCGATCCGGCGATGCAGGCCAAGCTCGCCGAACTCGGCGGCACTGATATTTCAGGCACGCCCGAGGATTTCGGCAGGATCATCGCCGCGGAAACCGACAAATGGTCGAAGGTGGTCAAGGCCACCGGCGCCACGGCGGAGTAGGGGCGTGACGCGATTTGTCGCCGCAGTGTGCGCGATCGGCCTCGCCGCGCCGGCACTCGCGCAGGATTATCCGGTGCGACCGATCCGGGCGCTGACGGCGACCAGCCCCGGCGGCACCAGCGACATATTCATGCGCGTGCTTGGCGAAGCGCTGCAGAAGCGCTGGGGCCAGCCGATCGTGGTCGAGAACCGGCCCGGCGGTGCCATGAATGTCGGCGGCCGGGCTTGCGCCGAGGCGGCGAACGACGGCTACACCATCTGCATCCTGCCGGCCGAGACGCTCGCCTACAACCAGTTCCTGTTCAAGGATATCCCGTACAGCCCGGAAAAGGACTTCGCGCCGATCACCAATCCGTTCTTCACCACACAGGTGCTGGTGGTGAACGCCTCGCTCGATGTGCACACGCCGGCCGCGCTCGCAGCATTGTCGAGGGCCAAGCCGAACACGTTGAGCTACACGGCGGCGTCGATCCCGCTGATCGCGTTCATGGACACATGGATCCGGCAGACCGGCGCCGACATCGTCAAAGTGCCGTTCCGCGGCGGCGCCGAAGCGGTCAATGGCGTGATGGGCGGCTCGACGCCGGTCGCCTTCTTCGGGCTCGCCAATTGGCTGCCCTTCATTCGCAACGGCAGCGTGAACGCGCTGGCAGTCGACAGCAAGCAGCGCTCGCCGTTGTTGCCCGAGGTACCGACGCTGGCCGAGCTCGGCTACGGCGGCGATCTCACCCGGCTTTATTTCGGCATCGTGGCGCCGGCCGGAACGCCCGATCCGATCATTCACAAGCTGCACGATGCGTTTGCGTCGATCGGCAACGATCCGGAGTTCCGGCAGAAGCGCATGATCGACGTCGCGCTCGAGCCAGTATTCGACACGCCGGAACAATTCACCGCGTTCCTTAAAGCCGACCGCGCCGCGTCGGCCCGCATCGTCAAGCAAGCCGGCATGGAGCCGCAATGATCATCGAGTGGCATACCCACGTTTATCCGCCCGAAGAGGCCGCCGCCGACGCGCTCGCCTGGGACGGCAAAAGCGGGCCGACCTGGGCCGGACGCTGCCCGATGACGATCGAAAACGTGATGGACGCGCATGATCGTTGCGGCATCGGCATCACGGTGTTCAGCAACGCCGCGCATTACATGCGCGGCAAGGCGCCGGCCGACGAGCTCAAGGCGATCCAGCGCTGGTCCGATTACGCGGCCGAGATCCAGGCGCAGCAGCAGGGAAAATTCTACGGCTTTGCCACCATGCTGCCCTGCGGTGGGCCGCAATTCGTCAAGGAGACCGAGCGCGCCATTCGGCAGCTTGGTCTCAAGGGCATCCTCATTCACTCAAGCCACAAGGGTCACTATCCCGACGACGACGAAGCGCGGCCGTTCTGGGAACTTGTCGAAGACCTGGACGTGCCGGTCTTCATCCATCCGCCTCATGTCGGCTTCGGCGAAGAGCGGGTGAAGGAATATCGGCTGGCGTCGAGCGTCGGCCGCCCTGCCGATCTCTGCTTGGCGCTGGCGCGCATGATCGTGCGCGGCATTCTGGAAGACTTTCCGCGCGCCACGATCGTCGCCTCCCACGGCGGCGGCGGCATCTGCGAAGTCATTGGGCGCCTCAATTACGCCTACGAGCTGCAGGACGAGGCCTACTTCCTCGGCTCTTATGCGCCGATCAAGATCAAACACGAGCCCGGGCATTATCTCAAACGCATGTATTTCGACACCGTCACCTATCACCCGCCCGCCGCGCAGCTCGTCGTCGACACGGTCGGGCCGGACCATGTGCTCTACGGCAGCGACGCGCCGCCGCTGACCTCGCTCAAGCCGCGCGCCATCAAGCTGGTCGAGGACCTCAAGGTCAGCGACGACGACCGCGAGAAAATCTTCTGGCGCAACGCGGCGCGGCTCTTGAAGCTCGATCTGCCCACTGCGGCTCGGGGAATCGCATGACATCGCTCCATAGGAAAAAACCCGAAGACCTGCGCAGCTATCGCTGGCTCGGCCGCAACGATCTGCGCTCGTTCGGCCATCGCTCGCGGCTGCGCCAGTTCGGCTATGACGGCGCCGATTGGGTCGGCAAGCCGGTGATCGGCATCATCAACACGTGGAGCGACATCAACGCCTGCCATGGCCATCTGCGGGCGCGCGCGCAAGACGTCAAACGCGGCGTCTATCAGGCCGGCGGCTTTCCGGTCGAGCTGCCGGCGATGTCGCTCGCCGAGCCGTTCGTCAAGCCGTCGACCATGCTGTACCGCAATTTCCTTGCCATGGAATGCGAGGAGCTGTTGCGCAGCCATCCGATCGACGGCGCGGTGCTGATGGGCGGCTGCGACAAGACCACGCCCGGCCTGATCATGGGCGCGATCTCGATGGGCGTGCCGGCGATCTACGTGCCGGCCGGGCCGATGCTGCGCGGCAACTGGCGCGGCAACGTGCTCGGCTCCGGCTCCGACGCCTGGAAATACTGGGACGAAAAACGCGCCGGCCGCATCGGCGACGACGAATGGAACGAGATCGAGGGCGGCATTTCGCGCTCGTTCGGCACCTGCATGGTGATGGGCACCGCGGCCACCATGATGGCGATCAGCGAAGCGCTGGGCTTTAGCTTGCCGGGCGCCTCGTCGATCCCGGCGCCGGACGCCAATCATCCGCGCATGTGCGCCGCCGCCGGCCGCCGCATCGTCGACATGGTGTGGGAGGATTTGACGCCGGAAAAAGTTCTCACCCCGGCGGCGTTCGACAATGCCATCCGCGTGCACATGGCGCTCGGCGGCTCGACCAATGCCATCATCCACGTCATCGCCATGGCGCGCCGCCTCGGCATCGCGCTCGACATGGCCCGCTTCGATGCGATTTCGCGGCAAGTGCCGGTGATCGCCAACGTCACGCCGTCGGGCAAATATCTGATGGAGGACTTTTTCTATGCCGGCGGCCTGCGCGCATTGATGTCACAGATGAAGGACATGCTCGATCTGTCCTGCATCACCGTCACCGGCGGCACCCTCGGCGAGGCCATTGCCGGCGGCAAGGTGCATCTGCCCGACGTCATCCATGGCCTCGACAAGCCGCTCTATCCCGAGGGCGCCACCGCCGTGCTCACCGGCAATCTCGCGCCGCGCGGCTGCGTGATGAAGCCGGCGGCGGCCGAGAAGCGATTGCTGCAGCACCGCGGCAAGGCCATCGCGTTCGAGAACTACGATGACATGGCGCGCCAGGTCGATCGCGACGATCTCGAGGTCACGCCCGACCATGTGCTGGTGCTCAAGAACGGCGGCCCGAAGGGCGGTCCCGGCATGCCGGAATGGGGTCAACTGCCGATCCCCAAAAAGCTCCTCAAAGCCGGCGTGCGCGACATGCTGCGCATCTCCGACGCGCGCATGAGCGGCACCAGCTACGGCGCCTGCATCCTGCATGTGGCGCCGGAGAGCTTTGTCGGCGGTCCGCTGGCGTTCGTGCAAACCGGCGACGAGATCGAAGTCGATGTCGCGGCGCGGCGCATCCACCTGCATGTCGATGACGACGCGCTGTCGCGCCGCCGCGCCGTCTGGCAGCCGCCGCCGCCGAAATATCCGCGCGGCTACGGCGCCATGTTCTCCGAACATATCGGCCAGGCCGACGAGGGCTGCGATTTCGACTTCCTGCGCCGGCACGGCGCCGATCGGAGAGCCGGAGATTCATTAGCCTTCTCCTTCTCCCCGGGCGTCGCGGAGACCAGCCTCGAAGGGTGACGGCCCGGCGCCTCGGCCGTTCTCCTTCGAGGCTCGACGAGCCTGTCATCAGGCCCCCCGCAGCGGGCCAGACGTTGAGCATGGCGCCTTCAGGATGACGGGTACTCGTAGCATCGGGAGGAAACAAAATGATGGTCAAAGACGCATCTGGACGTCACTCGTCTGCAACGTTTGCAACGCTGATGTTCGCCACTGCGGCGCACGCCCAAAGCCCGGCGTTCCGGGTCGATCCGTACTGGCCAAGGCCGCTGCCGAACAATTGGATTCTCGGCCAGGTCGGCGGCATGTCGATCGACGCCCAGGACAATATCTGGGTGTTCCAGCGGCCGCGCTCGCTCACCAATGACGAGAAGGGCGCGACGCTTAATCCGCCGCGCTCGAAGTGCTGCGTGCCGGCGCCGTCGGTGCTGGTGTTCAACCAGGACGGCGATGTCGTCAAATCGTGGGGCGGCCCGGGCGACAATCTCGGCTACGACTGGCCGCTGCAGGAACACGCCATCCTTAACGACAACAAGGGATTTGTCTGGCTCTCCGGCAACGGCAAGGACGACGGCATGGTGCTGAAGTTCACCACCGACGGCAAGTTCGTCAAACAGCTCGGCAAGCGCGGCGCGCCGACCTCGAGCACGGATTTGAGCCAGTTCGGCCAGGTTGCCGATCTCGAACTCGACGCGCGGGCCGACGAAATCTATGCCGCCGACGGCTACGGCAATCACCGGGTCGCGGTGCTCGACGGCGATAGCGGCGACATCAAGCGCATCTGGGGCGCCTACGGCAAGCCGCCGACCGACGACGCTCTGCCGGCCTACAATCCGGACTCGCCGCAGTTCGCCAATCCGGTGCATTGCATCGCGCTCGCCAGGGACGGCCTGGTCTATGTCTGCGACCGCAGCAACAACCGCGTCCAGGTGTTCCGCAAGGACGGCGGCTTCGTCCGGCAATACGTGTTCGATCCCGACACCAAGGGCTCCGGCTCGGCCTGGGGCCTTGCCTTCTCGCCGCTCGACAAGAAGCAGAACTATTTCGTGCTGATCGACGGCACCAACAATGTGATGGAAACCGTGCGCGTACGCGATGGCGCGGTGGTCGGCACTTTCGGCCGGCCCGGCCGCGAGACCGGGCAATTCCACTGGGTGCATGTCGGCAAGTTCGATTCCCGCGGCAACTTCTATACCGGCGAAGTCGACACCGGAAAGCGCCTGCAGAAATGGGTGCCGGCGGAGTAGGGCCGGCGTTCGCTACGCGAACCAGCGGCGCAGGCTTGCCATGGCGTTGTGCTCCAAGGCCCGCGCCCCCTGCTGCTTGGCGATCCTGATAGCAGTGCGGAACGACGCTTCAGCCTCGTGCTCGTGTTGGAACGGCGGACGGGCCAACAGCTCGCCACGCAGCCGATGGAGTTCCGCGCTGTAGAAGCGCTCGGCCAGTCGCCAGCCCCTCCTCCACGGCTCTCATCGCCTCGCCGTGGTGCCCGGCCTTGAGTTGCATATCCGCCAGCAACCCAAGCAGATAGGCCAAGAAATGGCGCGATTGAATCGCGTGCATCGTAGCAATGGCTTGTGTCGCCAGCACCAGCCCGCGGCCCGGGTCGCCATTCTCGGCAATGCACCAACCGGCCACGCCCATGCTCCATGCCTTCGGCTGCGCGAGGTCATGCTCTGTCGCCATCTGCATGCTCAGTTCAGAATTCGCGGTGGCCAAGGATACGTCGCCGAGCATTTGGGCGGCTGCCGACGTGAAATACAGTGTCAGTGCCAGCGAGAACGGATCGTCGAGGCTCCTGGCCGCGGCGACGGACCGCTCGATCATCACGCGCGCGCCTTGGTCATCGCCGCCGAGCGCCAGCGACATCGCACTGAAATTGCGGGCGCAGCAGGCGGCATCATGGTTGCCATAGCTTGATGCCATGGCTTGATGAATTCTCGCATCGTAGAGGGCAAGGCCGGCGTCGGCGTGGACGCGGACTTCCGCCAGTCTGCCGCGGCCGAACGCGGTCGCCCAGGAGGCGTGATGGGCTTGAAGTTTGAGCCCGGCATCGCCGGATTTCCCGGCCAGCGCCAACAGCCTTTCGCAAAGTCGCCATCCGGCCTCCAACTCGCTTCGTCCCCACCGAAACAGCCATTGGCCCCACAGCGCCGGGAAAATCTCCGGCCGTTCGCCCAAGCCCTCGCATAGCGCCTCGGCCCGGGAGTAAACCTCGAGCACCTCCGGGGCGCCAAATCCGCGGATTGCGAAGAATGCGGCGCCCAGCGCGATAAGCAATTCGACTTCCACCCTGGTGCGCTCGACCTCTCCGGCAATGTGCCCGATGGCGTCGAGTGCCCGCCGCAGATGACCGATCGCCTCCTCATTGGCGCTCCGCCGCATGGCCTTGTCGGCGGCGCGTTGGTGGTGCGGGATCGCGCGCGCGGGCTCGTTGCCACGCTCGAAGTGCTCGGCCAGTTCCGATGCGATTGCGTCTAGCCTGCCGGCCCAGGCGGCTTCAAGCCGCCGGCCAACCCGTGCATGACACAGTGCGCGGCGCGTCGCCGGCAGGCGGTCGTATAAAAGCTCGCGGTAGAGATCGTGCCGGAAGGCGTAAAGCTCCGCGCCCGAGCCGTCCGGCCAGGTGGTTGATCCGGACTTGACGACGAACACGCCTTGCCGCGCCAGACGCGCGCAGGCGATCTCGACCTGATCGGCGTCGCTCTCGAGCGCGGCCGCAACGGCGGTGGTGGCAAATTCGCGGCGGATAACGCTGGCCGCGGTTAGCAGGTTGCGGTCGCTGTCCGTCAGTTCGTCGATTTGCCGGTCGATGAAGCGTCGCACGTCGTGCGGGATTGCGACGATGGCCGCCTGCGTTCGCCGCGGGAGCTGTTGTTGCGCGAGCTGGTTGACGATACTGGTCATGAACAGTGGATTGCCACCGGTCCGCTCCAGCAAGAGCGGCGCCATCGCGCGCAACTTCGCGTCGTCGTCTCCGAGCCGAGCTTCCAGGTAGCTTTCGATCGCCTTGAGACCGAGCGGAACGAGCGCGATTTCCCGGCACTGTCCATGCAGTGCGAGTTCCGTCATCAGGCCGCTGAGGCCCCCTCTGGCGGCCGCCGCGTCAGTCGGCCGGAACGTTGCCAGCACCATCAGGCGAGTTGGCTCAGGGCGGCGGGCCACGTGCGCCAGCCAGTCGAGCGTCGACGCGTCGCTCCAATGAATATCTTCGAGCTTGAGCAGGAGCGGCTCGTCCGATGCGATCGCCTCGACCGCAAGGGTCAGTTCGCGCATCATGCGCTCGCGCGTCGGGCGGCCGCGCGTCGCCAACGCGCTTCGCTCCGACCGCGTCCACAACGCCGGCATTTGCGAGAGCCAGCTCGGCGCCTGCGCTGAAAGGATCTGCTTCACGGCCGCTCCGTCCGGGCCGCCGGCCAAGCGCGTCAAGGCCTCGATCAAGGGCAGGTAGGGCTCGCCAAATCCGTGGTGATCGAGGCACTGGCCATGCGCGATCCTGACCGCGTGCGCGGTCCGCAACTGCTCCAGAAAAGCATCGGCGAGCGAGCTTTTGCCGATTCCGGGCTCGCCGGTCACGAACACGACCTGTCGATGGCCCGACCGCGCCCGGTCGAAGCCGCGCGCCAGTTCCTCAAGTTCGGCGATCCGTCCGACCAGGTGCGAGGGTTCGGGCATGAGGACCGATGACGACGCGGCGCCGCCGCTTCGATCGACGACCGCTGTGGCCGGCACCATGAGGCGGTAACCGCGCCGGTGCCGGGTCTCGATGGCGCGTGGTCGCCGGGCGTCGTCGCCCAGCGCGCTGCGCAGCTCCTGGATGCAGGACGTGAGCGCGTCGTCGCCCACCGCCATGCCGCCCCAAACGCGGTCGGACAGTTCTTGCTTGGTGACGAGTTCCTGCGCCCGCTCGGCCAGCATGTGCAGCACGGCGGCCGCCCGCGGCGTCAGCTTCACCTCGCTGCCGTCGCGCCAAAGCTGTCCCGTTCGTGCGTCGAAACGAAACGCGCCAAACGCGAATTGGCGATCCGCCGCCATGCGCCAGCTCGCCTCCGAATTTCCCGGAAATTTCCCGGAACTCCGCCAGGACTTCCCGGGCCGTCGCCGCGAGATTTGTCGCACGCGGCCGCAAGGGCTGCAATCAGCAGGGAAAACCCGAATGAACGCCAATCATCGCAGTGCTTTGGTCGCCATCGCCCTGCTCGGCGTGGTCCCGTCCGCATCCGCTGACGTCATCGCCGACTGGAACGAGAAGGCCGTCGATTTCATCGTCAGCCACAAAATGCCGCCGCCGCCGGCCGAGCGGCTGGTCGCCATGACGCAACTGGCCATGTTCGATGCCGTCAACTCCATCGCGCGCAAATACCAGCCCTATCTCGTGCAGCTGCCGGCACCGGCAACGGCCTCGAAGGAGGCCGCGGCGGCGGCTGCCGCCGGAACGGTGCTTGCCGCTGCCAATCCGCAGGCCCAGGCCGAAATGAAAGCCGCGCTCGCAGCCTATCTCGGCGCCATTCCGGACAGCGACGCCAAGGCCGAGGGCATCAAGCTCGGCGAAGCGGTGGCGGCCAAGATGCTGGAGGCGCGCGCCGACGACGGCGCCAATGCGCCCGATATCTACCGGCCCCGTACCACGCCCGGAGTCTATGTGCCGACCGTCACCCCGTTGGCGGCGCATTGGCCGGGCGTCAAGCCATTCGCCTTGACCAGTGCGTCGCAGTTCCGCCCGGCGGCGCCGATCGCACTCGACAGCGCCGAGTGGGCTGCCAATTACAACGAGATCAAAGAGCTCGGCGGCAGTGCAAGCACCAAGCGCTCGGCACGGCAGACCGAGGACGCCCACTTCTGGCTGGCGGTCGACGGCAGGGTCTACTATCCCCTGATCCGCGCGCTGGCCGCCGAGAAGGAACTCAGCCTCATCGACTGCGCCCGCCTCTTCGCGCTTACGGCGGTCGCGCGGGCCGATGGGCTGATCGCCGTGTTCGACGCCAAATATCACTACGAATTCTGGCGTCCGGTCACCGCCATCCGCAACGGCGACATCGACGGCAACCCATCGACTGAACGCGATGCGGCCTGGCAGCCGATCGACGCGACCCCGATGCATCCGGAGTACCCGTGTGCGCATTGCATCGAAAGCGCCGCCATCGCCGGCGTGGTGCAGGCGGTGTTCGGCACCGCGGAGATTCCAGAAGTCTCGATGACGAGTCCGACGGCGCCCGGCGTCATCCACCACTGGACCAACGTGCGCGCCTTCACCGACGAGGTCTCGCAAGCGCGCATCTGGTCGGGCTTCCACTACCGCTTCTCGACCAAAACCGGCCAGGACATGGGTTACAAGATTGCCGACTACGTGGTGAAGAACTTCATGCAGCCGGTTACGACCGCGATGCGCTGACGTTGCGCCCGGCGCCCCGGAATATCGCTGAGGCGAGGCTTCAGTCCGCCGGCAATATCACCGCCCGGCACTCGCCAAAGCCGATGCGGGCAAAGCCGGGCTTTTCGCAGAAGCCGCGGAACATGATCTCGTCGCCGTCTTCGATGAAGCCGCGCTTTTCGCCGCTCGGCAATTCAAGCGGCGCGGTGCCGCGCGCGGTGAGTTCGAGCAGGCTGCCCCAGCTTGATGGCTCCGGCCCCGACACGGTGCCCGATCCGATCAGGTCGCCGAGTTCGAGATTGCAGCCGTTGCTGGTGTGGTGCGCGATCATCTGCGCGACGGTCCAGTACATCAGCGCGAACGAAGTCTGCGTGATGCGGTGCGGCGCGATGCCGTCGCGGCGCATCCGCTCGGTCGACAGATAAGCTTCCAGCGTGATGTCGAGCCCGCCATGGGCGCGGTCATCGGCATCGTCGAGATGCGGCAGCGGCGGCGGGTCGCCGGCCGGACGTTCGAACGCTGCGGTATGGAACGGCGCCAGCGCTTGCGCGGTCACCACCCACGGCGAAATCGTGGTGCCGAAATTCTTGCCGAGGAATGGCCCGAGCGGCTGATACTCCCAGGCCTGGATGTCGCGCGCCGACCAGTCGTTGAGCAAACAATAGCCGAAAACATGCTCGGCCGCCTTGCCGACCGGAACGGACACGCCGAGCGTCGAATCGGTGCCGATGAACATGCCGAGCTCAAGCTCGAAATCGAGATGGCGCGAGGCCTCGTAGCTCGGCGCCGCCTCGTTCGGGCCCTTGCGCTGGCCGCGCGGCCGCTTCACCGCCGTGCCGCCGACGCGCACCGAGGAGGCGCGGCTGTGATAGGCGACCGGCACGTATTTGTAGTTCGGCATCAGCGGATTGTCCGGCCGAAACATGCGCCCGGCATTGCTGGCGTGGAAGACCGAGGCGAAGAAATCGGTGAAGTTGCGAAACGCCACCGGCATCCTGATGTCGGCCCGCGCCATCGGGATCAGATGCGGCGCAAACTTCGCGCTGTTGCCGCGGTCGGCGCTCAAGGCGCGCGACAAAGCCAGCCGCAATGCCGACCAGGCCTGCGGTCCATGCGACATCAGCGAATTGAGAAACGGCGCCACGCAGGCGCGAGCCGCCTCGGTGGCGGCAGCTTCGAGCAACGGCCCGGCGCCGTGCATGTCGAGTATCTGGTCGCCGATGCCGACGCCGACCCGCAGCGGCGCACCCGCCGTGGGCCGGAATACGCAATACGGCAGATTCTGAATCGGAAATTCGCAGCCGGCCGCGTTGGCGCTTTCGACAAAGCTTCGCCGCGCCGGATCGTGCGTTTCGTTGAGCGGTTGTGCCATACCCCGTGCAATCCATGCTAAAGCGCGGCGACCGACAGCGTTGCCGCAGGACGACGGCAAGCGCATGCTCGGAATAGGCGGCCGGGTCAAGTCCGGCGGTGACGGTGAGGCGGGCAGCGTGAGTGTCATCGGCGAGCTGGCGGCATTTGTGGTCGGCGCCAGGGCGTCCGCCCTGCCGGCGCCGGAGCGCGAGCGGCAGCGGCTGCACGTGACCGATACGGCGGTGGCGGCGCTGGCCGGCGCCTGCATCGCCGAAGGCAAAACGCTGCAAGGCCTCGGCAGCGCGGCGGCGCTCGCCAGCCAAATCGGGCAGCAGGCCGCGGCGACGCGGCTTACCGAGATCGACGACATTCATCTGCCGTCCTGCGTGACCCCGAGCGCCGGCGTCGTGCCGCTGGCGCTGATGGTGGCGGCGCATGAGCAGCAATCCGAGCCCGATGAAATTGCCAGCGCGATCTGGGCCGGCACCGAGATCGCCACGCGGATCGGCAGCGCGGTCAACGGGCCACAGATTCTCTATCGCGGCATCTGGCCGAGTTATCTCGCCGCGCCGGTCGCGGCGGCGGCGACCGCGGCGCGCGTCATGGGACTGAACGAGACGCGCGCCGCGCACGCCCTGTCGCTCGCCGTCATGCTGATGGCGGGGGGCGTCGGCCGCATCCACGGTGCGCCCTCCGGGCGGTGGTTTCTCTATGCCAACGCGGTCGCTGGCGGCGTGGCCGCGGCCGAAGCGGCACGCGAGGATTATCGCGGCGATCCGGAGATCCTGGAAAAAACCTGGCTTGCCGATACCCATGGCATCGCGCTCGATCGCGAGGCTTTGACGGCGGGGCTCGGCGCGCGCTCGGTCTACACCGTGCTCAGCCTGAAGCCGTTCTGCTCCGCCAAACAGGCGATCGCCGCGGTCGCGGCATTTCGCGCCATCCTCGATCGCGGCGTTCCGCGCGATGCGATCGCCCGAATTCGCGTCCGCGTGCCGCCGGCCTATGCGGCAATGATTGCGACCCGCGCCGAGCCGGGCGCCCGCATATCGACGCTGGTCAGCGTCGCCCATCAGATCGCGCTCGCCGCGCTGGCGCCCGCTCGTCTCTATGAGGTCGATCGCAGTTCGCCGTTCATCGACGACGCGCTGACCCGGTACGCCGCCAAGGTCGAGGTCGTCGCCGACGCCACGCTCGAAGTCTTCTACCCGCGGCACTGGCCCGCCGAGGTCGAAGTCGAGGCCGGCGGTGAAGTTGTCCGCCATCGCGTGGTCGAAGCCGCGGGCGATCCCGAACGACCGCTCGATGCCGCCGGCATCGACGACAAGGCGCACCGCGTGCTCGACCCGCTGGTCGGCGTGGCGCGCGCGACGGACTGGTTGACGATGTGCGGCGCCGCGCTCGATGGCGCCGCCGCGTGCCGAAAGCTCGCCGCAGCATTTGCCGCCGGCCTGTAGGGAGAACAGCGTGCCCGATATCGTCACCAAGCAGATTCACTGCGGCGGCGGCCTGCCGGCGTTTCTCGCCATGCCGGCCGCGACCGGCGGCGATAAAATTCCCGCCATCGTGCTGATGCACGAGCGCTACGGCCTGGTGCCGCACACCTGCGATCTCGCCGCGCGCTTCGCGCGCGACGGCTTCGTCTGCATCGCGCCGGATTTTTTCCATGCCCATCCGGATCCGGCGGCGCTGCACCGTGGCGACGTCGGCTACCCGATCAAGGACGCCGAAGCCACCGCGCATATCAAATCCGCGATCGCCGAACTGGCGAAGCTGCCGCAGGTCGATGCCGGCAAGATCGCCGTCAAGGGCGTCTGCCAGACCGGGCGACATCCGCTGGTCTACGCCGCCGCGCATCAGATCGCCGCCGCCCTGATCTGGTACGGCGCGGCCGGCGACAAGGAATGGCACGCAACGCGCAATTCGCCAAGCCGCTCGACGACATCATTGCCGAGGTCGATTGCCCGGTGCTCGGCATATTCGGCGAGGCCGATCATGTGATTTCATTGGCTGACGTGCGGCGCCTGCGCGACAGCCTCGACCGCCATGACAAGACCTACACGATCAAGGTCTATCCCGGCGCGCCGCACGGCTGGCTCAACGACACCATGCCGGGCCGCTACCGCCGCGACGCCGCCGAGGCGGCCTGGGCGTTCCAGCTGGCGTTCCTGAAAAAGGTGCTGGACCCGGCCTACGATCGATCGCGCCGCGTGCAGGTTTACGAATCCGAACACGCCGCCGATTACGACTTCGGCAAGAACGTGCGGCTGGCGTGACGGCGATCGGCGCGGATGAACTACAGGCTCCTCTTTGCCATCCTGTCGACCGCCTTCGTCGAGCAGGCCGTCATCACGATCGTTCGCATCACCACGACCTATCGGGCCCTCGAGCTGGATCTGTCGGTGATCTGGATCGGCATCATCACCGCCGTCTATGCGGTGCTGCCCATCGGCATCGGCGTGCCGGTCGGGCGCTTCATCGACCGCGGCTATGATGCCGCCACGACGTGGATCGGCGGCGGGCTGCTGGTCGTCGGCTGTGCGGGTTTCGTGCTGTTGCCGAGCCTGGCGGGGATATTGGTCGCCACCGCGATCATCGGCACGGCGCATCTCTTGTTTGTCGTCAGCCAGCAGATCCAGTGCACGCGGTGCGGCACAGGGCCGGGCGCCATGGAGCGCGCCATCGGCAGCTACATGGTGGCCAACGCGGCCGGGCAGGGTGTCGGCCCCTTCATCGTCGGGGTGGCCGGCGGCTCGGCCAGCGTGCCGCCGACCCAATACTTGTTTGCATGGGGCGCCGGCGGTGCCGTGCTGACGCTGGCGTGCGCGTTCCTCACGCGCTCGACCGGGGCGCACAAATTGCCGCCGGAGCGCGCCAAGCCGCCGCTGCGCGACCTCTTGTTCGCGCCCGGCCTGACCGCGATCATCCTGGTCAGCATCGTGACGGTGGTGGCCCAGGACCTCATCGTGGTCTATTTGCCGCTGCTCGGCGCCGATCGCGGCATGAGCGTCGACGCGGTCGGGACGCTGCTGGCGATCCGGGCGTTCGCCTCGATGCTGTCCCGCCTCATGTTCGCACGCCTTCACGCCGTCTTTGGCCGCATCCGGCTCACCGTCATCAGCACCTTCGTCAGCGCCGGCGCCTATGCGCTGCTCGCCTTGCCGCTGCCGCTGTGGCTGATGTATTCGGCCATCGCGCTGGCCGGGTTCGCGCTGAGCATCGCCATCACCGCGAGCATTGCGGGCGTGCTCGCCATCGCCAGCGGCGGCGCCATCGGCACCGCGAACTCGCTTCGCACCATGGCCAACCGCATCGGCCAGTTCATCATCCCGATTCTCGCCAGCTTCATCGCCGCCGCCATCGGAACCGGCAGCATCTTTGTGATGATCGGCATCAGCCTCGCCGCGTCGGGCGCCGCGGTGCGCTTCGACAGCAGACGGGCAAAATCGCCTTAGCGATTTTGCCTGCCATTCGGCCGACGCTCGCCGCCGGGTGCGCGCCGCGGCCCGGGCAGGCCTCCGGGCGAACGTTGCGGCAGCGGCCGCGCACCGGGCTGCGGTGGCTGGCCGGGCTGGCGCCGCAAGCCTGGGAATTGCCGCCCCGGCTGGCCGGGCCGCGGCTCGTTTGGTCGCAACTCGTTCGGCCGTTGTTCGTTCGGCCTCAGCTGATTGGGCCGTTGCTCGTTCGGCCTTAGCTGATTGGGCCGCTGCTCGTTGGGCCGCAGCTGATTGGGCTGCCGGACGTTGTTGCGGCGCTGGATGTTGATCTGGCGGCCGATCAGCCGCGCGGTGAATGCTTGACGCACGAAGGCGCGGTCGCGGTCGGCTTCCTGTGCGGAAATCTGTAATGGCACGGCCGTGAAGCGCTGTGCCGCGCCCAGCGCGCCCGGCCGGATGGCGAAGCCGGTCGCGCCGCGGTCCAGGAGGCCGAGCCGGGCGCCGTCGCGGCCGAACACTTCGATCCTGCCGACCCTGCCGTCGGCATCGGGATAAAGCTTGATCGACACGGCGCCGCCGGCCGCGCCGCCCGCCGGAACCTCGACCAGGCCGGTCGTGCCGCGAATGCCCAGTGACGACGTCGGCGTGTCGATTTTCATATTGCCGGTATGGGCCACCTCGGCGGCGACGAACGCCACGGTGCCGCGCAGCACGTTGAATATCGCGGCGTTGTGGGCGCCGCCGTCCTGATAGACGAAGTCGTCGACCGCGATCTGCGAATTCGGCCTCAACGTGAAGGTTGTCTCGTCGTCGAAGGTAATGCCCAGCGTGCCGTCGACGCCGGTTTGCAGCATATCGCCCTTGAAGATCGCATCGCGGAGCGCGAGCGCGCTGGCGGCCTGGTTGCGCGTGACCGAAGCGCTGCCCTGCAGCGACGCGACGCTGCCGATCGCTTGGTCCTGAACCTGGGTTCCGGGTGCGGGTGCGGCCGGCGGCGTCGGCGCGGAAGGCGCGGTCGGCGGACCCGGCGACAAGGGCACTTGCGCCACTTGGTCGGTCGGCGGCCGCGCCACCTGCGCCGACGCTATTTGGGTCGAGGCCAGCAGGCTTCCCAGGACCAGGGCGGACAATGCGAGCTTGGAGCAAATCATCGGGGCGCGGTCGGAAGCAATTTTCGGTTGAGCGATGTTTCGACGCTGGAAAATAATTTGTCCAACACCATCGGTATCAATTCCGGCGACAGTTGGACCCCCGGTGTGCTTTATCGGCCCGCTGGTATGATGGTGGTGGCTTCATTGACCGGGCTTGGCAAAGACGGCTTTTGACGGCGCGATAACTAAGGGTTGGAGCGGGGACATGCTCGCGGACGAACGGCGGCAACGGCTGGCGGCGGCCATGCAGGAGGCCGGCTTTGGCCACCTGGTGCTTTACGGCAATGCCTGGCAGGGCGATTACCTGCGCTACGGCGCCGATTTCGGCATTCTCGAGGGCCACGGCATAGCGCTCGTCGCATCCGACGGCGAGGTCGAGCTGTTTCTCGACAGCGCCACCGAAGTCGAGCGCGCCGAGATCGAAGTGCCCGATGTCGCGGTGCATTTTGCCCCGGACATCGCGCGCGCCGTGGCAAGGCGGCTTGATCGCGTCGCCAACACCCGCATTGCCGCCGCGCCACGGCGGTTTCTGCCGCGTTGGCTGGCCGATGCGAGCCACGGCTTCCGGTTCGCCGACGGTACCGCGATGCTCGATAAGCTCCTCATGCACAAGAGCGTGGGCGAGATCGCGGCCATCCGGCGCGCCGCGCAGATCGCCGACGAGGCGTATGGCGAATTTATTCGCGCGGTGCGGCCGGGCCGGCGGCAGTTCGAGATCGTCGCCGACATCGAAGCGCATCTGCGCCGCCGCGGCTGTCCCGACAATTTCATGATCATCGGCTCGGGCGGCAAGGACGTGTTCGGCATGACGCCGCCGTCAGAGCGGCGCATCGCCGCCGGCGATCTGGTGACGACGGAATTGACGCCGGCCGTGCAGGGCTATTTCGCCCAGATTTGCCGCACGCTGGTGGTCGGCCGGGCGAGCGCGGCGCAGCAGCGCGCCTTCGCGGTCTTTGTCGAGGCGATGGAGGCCGGCATCGCCGCGGTGCGGCCCGGGGTGCGCGCCGCCGACGTGGCGAAGGCCGAGAACGACGTGTTTCGCAAATACGGTCTCGGCGACTACACCACCAGCCAATGGACCCGCGTGCGCGGCCACGGCATGGGCCTGTTCCCCGACTCGAAGCCGCATATCCTCGAAGACGTCGACACCGTGCTTGAGCCCGGCATGGCGCTGATCGTCCATCCCAACACGTATCATCCCGATGCCGGCTACATCGTGCTCGGCGACGCGATTGTCGTGACCGACAACGGCGCCGACGTGTTGTGCCGGACGCCGCGCGAATTGTTCGAAGTCGCCGCGTGACGGCGCAGAGGCAACAGCAATGCGCCGCGGCCTGATTGCCCGCTCGCTGACAGAATTGCCCGATGCGGCGTTCGACGCGCGGTTGACGCGGGTGCGCGCGGCGATGGCCGAGGCGCAGCTCGACGCGCTCGTCGTCTACACCAACAACACGCGCCCGGCTGGCGTGTCCTGGCTTGCCGGCTTCGTGCCGTACTGGTCTGAGGCGCTCTTGGTGCTGCCGCGCGACGGCGCGCCTTATCTGGTGGCGGCGCTGAGCTTTCGCGTCAAAAGCTGGATCGAGCGGGTCAGCCGCATCGGCGAGGTTTTGCATACGCCGCGCATCGGCCTCAAGGCGGCGCAGCAAATCGCGGCGTCGCGTCGCGATGCCGGCGTGGGCGTCGTCGATTTCGACGCGCTGCCGGCCGGCATTGCCGACGATCTGCGCGACGGCGGGCCCGGCCTGACGGTCCGCGACGCCAGCGCGCTGTTCGCGCTGCTGCGCGCCAAGGCCGATCCGGCTGAAATCGCGCTCGCGGTGCGCGCCGCCGCGATCGCGCATGATGCGCTGTGCGCCGCGCGCGGCGACAGCCTCAACGCCATGATCGCCGCCGCCGAGCGGAAGGCGCGCGAACGGGGCGCCGAGGAAATCTACCTCGCCGCCGCGCCCGACCTTGCGCACGAGACGCGATGTCGGCGCATCGAGGGCGACGCGGTGCTGGGCAAGAGCTACGCGCTGCGCGCCACCGTCGCCTACAAGGGAAGCTGGGTGCGCCTCATTCGCACGGTCTGCGAACCGGCCATCGCGCCGGAAGCGGCGGCGCGCTTTGCGGCGGCCGTCGCGGCCTTGCCGGGCGAGCGCGGTTTTGCCGGTTTTGGCTCCTGGCTGGTCGAGGGCTGCCGACTGACGCAGCCGCTCGATCCACTCCTTGGCTCGCGGATCGGCGCATCGCAGCCGCCGCTCCCCGGCGCCCTGGTCTCGGTGCAAGCCGCGCTCGCAATCGATGGCCGCACGGTGCTGCTCGGCGCGCCGGCCCTGCTCGGTGCGCCCGGCGAGGCGGCAGGCCTGCTCGCCGATCCGCTGTTCAACTAGAGCCTCACGACATCGCCCCGCCGCCCAACTGGGGTTCGCGCATGCGCTGATTTTCGCTCATGCGTCGCTTGCCCTCGGCGTCGATGCTGCGCGCCAGTTCGGGATGATGCGCGGTCATGGTGCGGAAATCGGCCAGGTCGAGGATCAAAAGCGTCGCCGGCTGCGTGGTAAAAACATTGGCGGTGCGGACCGAATCGCCGAGCAAGGCCAGTTCGCCGAAAAAAGCGCCGGCGCCGAGCCGCACCGGCGTCGGGTCGACATCGACTTGAACTTCGCCGTCGGCGATGAAGTACATGCAATCGCCGACCCGGCCGCGGCGGATGATGCCGGTGCGCGCCGGGACCTCCAGGCGTCGCAGCATGTGGGTGATTTCGGCGATCGCCGACGGGTCGAGCGATTGAAAGAACGGCACCTTGCTGACCAAGTCCCAGGTCTGGATGAAATTGCGCCGGCGGCTTTCGGCGGCGAAACCGGTGGCCAGGATGCCGGTCCACAAGCCGAAGGTCGCGATGCCGCAGATCATCACCGCGGCGCCAAGCACATGGCCCAAATGGGTCCGCGGCACCTCATCGCCGTAGCCGGTGGTCGTCAGGGTGACGACGGCCCACCACAGCGCCGCCGGCAGCGTGCCGAATGCCACGGGCTGGACGTCGCGCTCCAGCACGTACATGGCGGCCGATGCCAGAAACAACACGATCAGAAACAGTACCGAGACGCCGGCGAGCGGCTTGGCCTCGAGCACGAACACCCGCCCAAGCTGGGCGAACCCGGGCGAATCCTGGGCCAGCTTGAGGATCCAGAGCGAGGCCAGGAGCCATGCCGTCGGCGGCGCGACGCCGCAAAGGAGCGCGATCGGCACGGGAAAGATAGCGGCGAGATCGACCAGGCCTGGCGACGACAGCAGATGGCCGGCGAGGATGCCGCCGTAATAGGCGATCTGGGCGCGGACAAAACCCTCGACCGCAAAGTAGGCGAGACAGCACCACAGGCAGGCGTCGAGCCAGGCGTTCGCCGATTTCGGCAGGTCCGGTATGGTGAGCGCCGTCATGGCGGCAAGGCCCGCGGCAAGGACCACCAGACGAGCCAGCGATGATGCGCCGAAGCGGCGGATTGGCGCGGTGTAGTACGCAAATTTCGTGATTGCGCCTCTTAAGATCACGCCTGCCTCGCCAGCGCCGACGGTAACGTCGTCAACCCGCCGGCTAAATTACGCCGCCCGCATGCGCACGGCCAGCCGGAAAATGGGTCGTCGCCGGACGGATGCCGGTTCAATCTCCGGAATTAACCAAGATGTCATTCCATCATCCGCAATAAGCCTCTAGATTCTGAGAACTCGGCTGCATCCTCGGCCGTCATGATGCTGCGCGTTTGTGGAGAGGCACCATGCATTGGACGCAAATATTCAACAGCGTCGGGTCGCTGTTCATCGTGGCGACCGCTTCGACCAGGACGATGGTGCCGCTGCGCGTCCTCGCCATCGTCGCCAACTGTTCGTTGATCGCTTTTTACGGCATCACGCATCAATGGATTCCGTTTTCACTGCAGACGGTGGCGCTGCCGCTCAACGCCTGGCGCCTGCAGCAGATGGTCGTCCTGATCCGGCGGGTGCGCGGCGCCATCCGCGGCAGCTCGATGGACTGGCTCAAGCCGTTCATGACCAGCCGGCACTTTCGCAAAGGCGACATTCTGTTCGCCAAGGGCGAGCCGGCCAGCGAGATGTTCTGCACGGTGACGGGACGCTATCTGCTCCTCGAGCTCGGCATCGAACTGCAGCCGGGCCAGCTGGTCGGCGAATTGGCCATGCTGGCGCCCGACAATCGGCGGACGGCGACGCTCGAATGCATCGAGGAGGGCGATGCGCTGTCGATCACCTACGAGCAGGTCGAGCAGCTGTACTACCAGAATCCGACCTTCGGCTTTTACTTTCTGCGGCTGGCGACGGCGCGGCTGTTCGACAATATCGGCCGCTTGGAAGCCGAATTGGCACGCCAACATTCGGCCCAGGCTTGAGGCGCCGGTCGGCCGGGCGGGGCCGGCGGCGGCTCGCGCGCAGCCCCCGCGATCGTGAAAGTCCTTGGTGGAAGGCGGGAATTTGCGCTTTCGCGCCTTGCCGCCACGCTTAATTTCCGGTTCCGATGCCGTTACACTGAATGGCCGACTCGAACTGCCGCGCGGGCGTCACTCATTCCGGGATCGTCATGGCTGATCTGGCCGCTAAGCCGATATCACGCTTGGAGCTGGCGAGGTTTCTGCTCAGTCCGGCATTATTCGTGATGGTGGTCCTCATGGTGGCCGAGGCGATGCTCGCCGCGGCCACGACGTGGTTCGTCATCAATGCCGGACGCCGGGTCGCGGTCGGCGAGTTTCTGGCCGGCGATCTGATCTGGATCCTCACCGCGCAGTCGGCCTCCTACGTGGTCGGCGTCATCAGCTGGATCTTCGCCGAGCGGGCCGGCTATCGCGGCTTCGGCAAGTACATGCTGCGTTTCGCGCGCGACAATCGCGACAAGGTCACGCTGCTCACCGAGAAGCCGGCCCGCGAGCGGGTCGAGCCGTTTCTTACCGGCGAGACCTTCCAATGCTTCTTCAACGTCATGTACGAGCTCGAGTTCACCCTGAAGCTGTTTCTCGGGCTGGTATTCAATTCCATCGTGTTGGGCGCGGAAATCAACGTCAGCCTGCCGTTCGCCTATGTGGGGGCGTTCGGCGTGCTGTTGTTGATGCAATGGGTCCTGCAGAACCCGATCGCGCATGCGTACCTGGAAAATCAGCGCATGAACAACCGCATCACCGCGCAGGGCTACACCGCGTGGGACAACGTCTTCAGCGGCAACAGCTACAATCTGCGGCTTTGGCTGTCCGGGTTCAAGACGCGGCTGCGCGAAGGGCTGGCGGCGCAAATCCGCGCCATCGTCGCGCGCGAAGGCATGAGCGCGATGAGCGGCATCGTCAGCCTCGCCATCGTGTTCGGCACCGTGACCGTGGTGGCGATGAACAATATCGGCGATATCGCCATGCTGGTCGGGCTGGCGACGACGCTGCCGCGGCAGATCGAAATGACGTACGAGTTGCACCTGCTGGCCACCGGTTGGAACGACTTCATTGCCATCTGGACGCGGTTCGGCGGCGTCGCCGCCAATATGCGGCCGCAACCCGACGCCGACTTCGACAAGCGCATCAAGTTCGATCGGCTGGTGTTGCGGGAGGGCGAGCACGCCAACGTGGTCGCCTCGCTCGGCGATGCGATGCGGATCGCGCTCGCAAAGCCCACCGGCCGCATCAATGTGCGCGGTGGCAACGGCTCCGGCAAATCCTCGCTGCTGGCATCGCTGAAGACCGAGATGAAAAAGCGCGCCTATTACTGGCCGACCACCGATCGGCTGGCGTTCAAGTTCACCGGCGGCGTGGTGCCGGTCGACGTCGAGGAGGACGACGAGGGCGAGCCGATCGTGCTGGCCGAATCGCTCGACAAGAAGCTCGGCTTTTCCTCGGGCGAGCGTCAGCTCAAGTCGTTGGAGGAGATCGTCAACGCCACCGACGCGCAGGTCTATCTGCTGGACGAATGGGACGCCAATCTCGACGCCGCCAACAAGGCCAAGGCCGACGCGCTGGTCGACGCGCTCGCGACCCGTGCCCGCGTCGTCGAAATCTCGCACCGCGATCTTGCGACGTAACGGCCGCCGGGCGGGCGCGCTTGTGTCGAGTCTGTGGCGAGCCGCCCATCCGCCGCCATTGTCTTTAAGAGCCGTTATCCGCCAATGCAGGGTCGCGAGAACAGTCTGCCAACCGAAATTGTGCATTGCGGAAACCGGTATTGAATTCGCTCGTTGAGCCGCTATCGTGCGGCGGACCGCGGAGGGAGCCGATGCTGCAAGAAGCGGTTGCGGAAATCCAACGCCGCCAGCCTTCGATACCTTGGGAGCAACCCATTCGGGTGCACTTTGCCTGCGACGACAAACCGCTTTTCGGCTGCCGCACGTGTATTCTGCGGTTCGGTCTCAAGACCGGCGATCGCAGCCAGCTGTTCGCGGATGAAGCCGAGGCGATCAATCATATTGCCGGACATCGGCGGCTGTGGTGAGCGCCGCAACTGCGCCTTTGTGGCGCGAAGACCGGTCACGGCGACGGTCCATTCACGGTGGCCTTGAATAACCGGCCGCATGCGGATTTGCTACCGCGCCGAAGGCAGCCGGCCGGCGCTGCCGCACCGTGAGGAACTTGACGTGCCCGACAGTTTACGCGCAGTCATCGAGGAGCTCGCGCTCGCCAACCGCATTCTATCCCACGAAGGCGTGCTCGACGCTTTCGGCCATGTCAGCGTGCGCCATCCATCCGATCCGGGGCGCTATCTGTTGTCGCGCTCGCGCTCGCCGCTGTTGATCGAGCCCGGCGATATTTTGGAATACACGCTGGATTCCGAACCGGTAAAGCCGCCGAAAGTGAATCTCTACGCCGAGCGCGTCATCCACGGCTGCATTTTCCAGGCGCGCGACGATGTCATGGCGGTGTGCCACCACCATGCCCCCGCGGTGATGCCGTTTGCCATCGCCGGCAAGCCGATCCTGCCGGTGTTCCATCTCGGCGCGGCGATGGGCGAGGAGGCGCCGTTCTGGGACCAGCACGATGAATTCGGCGACACCAACCTTCTAGTGGTCAAGCCGGAAGAGGGCCGCTCGCTGGCGCGGGCGCTGGGCCAGCATTCCGCCGTCATGATGAATCGCCACGGCGCCACGGTGGTCGGCGGCAGCTTGAAGGAACTGGTGTCGCGCGCGATCTTCATGTGCCAGAACGCCGAATATCAGATGCGGGCGCTGGCGCTTGGCTCGGCGACGCCGCTGCATCGCGGCGAGACCAGGCTCGCCGGCACGTTGAGCCTGATGCCGACGGTCGTGTCGCGGACCTGGGAATATTGGAGCGCGCGGGTGCCGGGCGGCAACGCCGCGCCGCCAAAGCCGCGCGCCGCCAGAGCGCGACGCAAGCCCGCCAAGCGGAAGCGCGGCAGATGATGACGCGGCGTGGTCTGCTCGCCGCGGCGGCAGGCCCGCTCGCCTTGGCAAAAGCGCTCCATTACGGAACCGCGAGGGCTGACGAACCGGCGTTCCCCGCCGATTTCGTCTGGGGCGCTTCGACCTCGAGCTATCAGATCGAAGGCGCGGTCGACGTCGACGGCCGCGGCAAGAGCATCTGGGACGTGTTTTCTCACACGCCGGGGCGGGTGAAAGGCGGCGATACCGGCGACGTCGCCGCCGATCATTATCATCGCTGGCGCGACGACATCGCGCTGCTGGCGCGCGGTGGTTTCACCGCTTATCGGTTTTCGACGGCGTGGCCGCGCATTCTGCCCGCCGGCGCCGGGGCCGTCGAACCGCGCGGGCTCGATTTCTACGAGCGGTTGGTCGATGGCCTCTTGGCGCGCGGCGTGACGCCGTGGCTGTGTCTTTATCATTGGGACCTGCCGCAGGCGCTGCAGGACGCGGGCGGCTGGCTCAATCGCGACATCGCGGAGAAATTCGCCGATTACGCCCGCGTCGTGGCGGCGCGGCTCGGCGACCGCGTCAAGCGCTGGGCGATGTTCAACGAAGCCAATGTCCATGCCTTGTTCGGCCACGGCATCGGCTCGCACGCTCCCGGGTTGACGGGCCTGCCCAACATGCTCGCGGCCATGCATCATCAGAACCTGGCGCAGGGCCGCGCCCTGCAGGCGCTGCGCGCGGAGCATCCCGGGCTGCGGCTCGGCACCGTCGTCAGCTTGCAGCCGGTGCGGCCGTCATCCGACCGCGACCAGGACGCCCGCGCCGCCGTGCGGTTCGACGCCATGTGGAACGGCGCCTGCCTCGATCCGCTGCTCAAGGGCGCTTATCCGGCGGCGGTCGCCAACGACTTCGCGCCTTTGATCGCCGGCGGCGACCTCGCCGCCATGCAGCAACCGATCGACTATCTCGGCGTCAATTATTATGCGCCGATGTATGTGGCGGATGCCCCGCAAAGCCTGTTCGGGGCCTGGTTCGGCGCGGTCCCGAACGGCACGCCGCTCACCGCGATGGGCTGGCCGGTCGTTCCGGACGGCCTGGCGGAAGAGCTGGTCGCGCTGCGCGACCGCTACGGCGACCCCGAACTTTACGTGACGGAGAACGGCGCCTGCTACGACGACGTGGTCGGCGGCGACGGCATCGTGCACGACGAAGGCCGCATCGCATTTTTGCGCGATCATCTGGCGGCTGCGCGCCGCGCGCTCGCCGCCGGCGTCAAGCTGCGCGGCTATTTCGTCTGGTCGCTGCTCGACAATTTCGAATGGGGCGAAGGCTTCAGCCGCCGCTTCGGCGTGGTCCGCGTCGATTTCGCGACGCTCGAGCGCACGCCAAAGGCGTCGTTCGCTTATCTGGCCGGCGTCATGCGGCGGAGCTGACTGAAAATCAATGGCGGTCGCGGGCGGCGGCGCTGATGGCGCCCAGCATGGCGGCGCGATCTTTGTCGAGTACGCCGCGCACCGACTGTTGGGCGCCGATCTGGCCCATCTCGCGCTGGCGCTTGACCGTGGCCGACGTCAGCAGCGGCTCGACGCCGAGCTCGCGCAGCGTGTCGGCGACTTCCTCCATTTCGGCGGCGCGGCGCTCGCCGTGGTTGGCCATGCGCTCGAGGTTGTACGGCACGATCTTTGCCCAATCGAGGCCGGGATAATTGTTCTTCATCGAAGCCGCCACTTCGTCGATGACGCCGGCGCGGGCGGCGGCCAGGAAGCACTCCAGCGTCAGCGCCTCGATGCCCTTGATCATGACGCTGCGCACCATCTTGATGGCGGCGGCGGCGCCGGTTTCCGGTCCCGCGACGGTAACGCGCATGTCGAGCGCCGCGAGGCTGGGCGCGACCGCCGCGGCGTGGGGGCCGGCGAGCAGCATCGGCGTTTGGTGCCGCGCCGGATGGATCGGCGCCAGCACGGCGACGTCGACATAGCGCGCGGTGTCGCCCAAGAGCTTGGCGGTCGCCTGCTTGCGGCCGGGCGAAACCGAGTTGATGTCGAGGAAATACGGCGTGCCGGCCACATGCGCACCGACCGACTGCGCCGCCTCGACGCTGGAGGCGGCCGTCACCGCCGAGACGATCATGTCGGCGCCGCGCACGGCGTCCGCCGCCGACGCCGCGCACCGCACACCGATCGCTGCGGCGGCGTGCCGGAGCTTGTCGCCTTGCGGCTTCGGCAACACGATGTCCCATGTCGAAATTTGCTCGACGCCGGTCTCGCGCAGGCCGCCGGCGATGGCCTGGCCGGCTTCGCCAAAGCCGATGAATGCCAGTGTCGGCTTGCCATGCGGCATGACGAAAACTCCTCTCGGCGTTGGCTGCCGCGCGATGATGGCAGGACCGGCGCTCGATTTGCAATGGTGCCCGTGACCGATAGGATGCGCGCATAACAGAGCGACCAAGCGCTCGGGGAGGAGCATCATGACGACACCCGCGGATCAGGCCCCCAGCCGCCGCCGCTTCATCACGTTTCTCGCTGCGAGCCCGCTGTTCGCCGGCACCAGCCTCGCCGCGCTGGCCCAGGACGGCTTGGCCCCGCGGCGGCCGGCCGATCCCTATGTCTGGGCGCCGCGTGATTACGCGCACCTGATTGCCGACCCGAAGGAGGCGCTCGATGTCTTCGATTTCGAGCCGGTCATGCACAAGAACGTGCCGCCGGCGCATTTCGGCTACATGGCCTCCGGCGTCGATGACGATGTCACGTTGCGCGCCAACCGCGCCGGGTTCCTGAAATTCCAGCTCCGCCCGCGCCGGCTCGTCAACGTCAGCAAGGTCGACATGAGCACGGAAATTCTCGGCGAGACATACCAGACGCCGATCATCGTCGATCCGACCGGCGGCCACAAAGCCTACCATCCGGACGGCGAGGAAGGCGTCGCCCGCGCCGCCAAGGCCGGCGATCACCTGATGATCCTGTCGACCCAGGCGTCGACCTCGGTGGCCGATGTGATCGCTGCGCGCGGCCGGCCGATCTGGTCGCAGCTCTATGCCACCAACAAATTCGAGGTGGCCAAGCACCATGTCGCGAGCATGGAGCGGGAAGGCGCGATCGCGGTCGCGGTCACCGTCGACCGCAATGGCGGGCGCAACCAGGAAGCCGCGCTGCGCATGAAGGCGCTGGATCCGCGGCAATGCTCGGCGTGCCACGACAATTCGAGCCTGGAAGCCTCGATGCGGCACGACCCGATGTACGACGGCGCCGATCTCTCCGGACTGACCAACATCCAGTCGTCGGCCCTGACCTGGGATGACATCAAGCGGCTGCGCGACGTGACCAGGATGAAGATGGTGCTCAAGGGCATCCTCGCCTGGGAAGATGCCAAGATCGCCGCCGAGACCGGCATCGATGCCATCATCGTGTCGAACCATGGCGGCCGCGCCGACGAGTCCGGCCGCTCGACCATCGAGACCCTGCCGGAGATCATGCAGGTGTCCGGCGCCATGCCAGTATTGATCGATTCCGGCTTCCGCCGCGGCACCGACATCGTCAAGGCGCTGTGCATGGGCGCCAAGGGTGTGGCCGTGGGCCGGCCGTATCTGTGGGGTCTCGGCGCGTTCGGCGAGCCCGGCGTGGAGCGGGTGCTGCAGATCCTGCGCGCCGAGCTGATGGTCGCCATGCAGCAGGTCGGCGCGCCGTCGCTCAAGGACCTCAGGCCGGAGATGGTCGTGAAGGCTTGAGCATGATGCAACAGACATCCTGCCGCGACCGGCTCGAACAGGCGCTGGCCCGTATTGCCGACCCGAACGGCGAGGGCCGGCGCGCTTGTCTCACGGTCTATGGCGATGCGGCGCGCGCCGCCGCCGCTGCCACCGATGCCCGAGCGGCGCGCGGTGAGCTGCTCGGGCCACTCGACGGCGCCATTGTCAGCATCAAGGATCTGTTCGACGTCGCCGGCGAGCCGACCCGCGCCGGGTCGAAAATCCTCGCCGAGGAAGCGCCGCCGGCCACCGCCGACGCGGCGATCGTAGCCCGGCTGCGCCAGGCCGGCGCCGTGATCGTCGCCAAGACCAACATGACCGAGTTCGCCTTCTCCGGCGTCGGCGCCAACCCGCATTTCGGCACGCCGGGCAATCCGCGCGATCGCGCCCGCGTGCCCGGCGGCTCGTCGGCGGGCGCGCCGGTGGCGGTTGCCGACGGCATGTGCGAGATCGCGATCGGCACCGACACCGGCGGCTCGGTGCGGATTCCGGCGGCGCTGTGCGGACTGGTCGGGTTCAAGCCGAGCCGGCAACGCGTGCCGACCGCGGGGGCATTCCCGCTGAGCACCACGCTCGACTCGGTCGGTCCGATCGCCCGCAGCGTCGAAGATTGCGCCAAGGCCGACGCGGTCATGGCCGGCGAAGACGTCTTGCCGCTCGAGCCGATTGCGCTTGCCGGCCTGCGCTGCGGCATCGCCGAAGGGCTGCCGCTCGACCGCCTCGACGTCACCACCGCCGGCGCCTTGCATGCCGCGGTGGCGCGGCTGGACGACGCCGGCATGCGCATCAGTCGCGAGACGGTCGCGCTGTTCGACGACATGAACGCGGTCAATGCCAAAGGCGGCATTCCGCCGTTCGAGGCCTGCGCCATCCATCGCGACCGCCTGCAACGGCGCGCAGCCGACATCGACCCCAACGTCCGCATCCGCATCGAGCGCGGCTGTGCCGTATCGCAGGCCGATTATGCCGACATTGTGCGCGAGCGCGGCCGGCTCGTGGGCGCCATGGATGCCTGGCTCGCCGGCCTCGATCTGCTGGTCATGCCCACGACATCTATCGTCGCGCCGACGATCGCGGAGGTCGAGGATCCCGCGATCTTCGCCGCCCGCAACGCGGCGCTCTTGCGCAATCCGGCCATCGTCAATTTTTTCGACCTCTGCGCCGTGTCGCTGCCAATCCCGGCCGCGCTCCCGGTCGGTCTCATGCTGATCGCCCGCAACGGCCACGACCGCCGGCTGTTGCGGATCGCCGCGGCCGTCGCGCAACTTTTGGCCGCATGACCGGCGCTTGCCGGGAGGCCGGCAGCGCCCTAGCATTTCCAGCCCCTGGGGGAGGATATCGCCATGACAAGCAGTTTTCGGATTAACCGCCGCCATCTGTTGGCCGGCGCCGCCGCCGCCGTCACCACGGTCGCCGCGCCCGCGGTCTTGCGCGCCCAGGGTGGGCCGCTGAAGGTCGGCGTGCTGTTGCCGCGTTCGGGCTTCGAGGCCGGCATCGGCCAGGATTGCCAGCGCGGGGTCGACATCGCGGCGCCGATCTTCAAGTCGCTCGGCCTGCCGGATCTGTCGATCATGAACGGCGACACCGAGTTCGAACGTCGATACCGCCCGCGAGCACGCCGAAAAGCTGATCAGCGACGGCGCCCAGCTCCTGGTCGGCACCTTCGATTCCGGCCAGACCACCGCGGTCGCCCAGGTCGCCGAGCAGAAGGGCATTCCGTTCGTCATCAACATCGCCGGCGCGCCCGACATCACCGAGCAGGGCTACAAGTTCGTGTTCCGGAATTTCCCGACCGCGCCGATGCTGACCCGCGACGGCTTCCTGGACCAGAAGGAGGTCTTCGACATCGTCGGCAAGGCGCCGAAAACGGTGGTGTTCATGCGCGTCAACGATACGTTCGGCACCGCGATGTCGAAGGGCATCGCCGCGTTCATGCCCAAGGCCAACATGCCCTACACCATCGCCGACGAGATTTCCTACGATCCGGCGGCGCGCGATCTGTCGGTCGAGGTGACCAAGGCCAAAGCCACCAATGCCGACGCCATCCTGGTGGTCGGCCGCCTCAACGACGCCATGCTGATTACCCGCGAACTGGTCAAGCAGCGCTGGACGCCGCAGGCGATCCTGAGCGTCGGGCCGGGCTGGTACGAGGACCAGTACATCAAGACGCTCGGCAAATTGGCCGACGGCCCGATGAGCTTCGTGCCCTGGTACGACCCGAACAAGAAGCTGTCGAAAATGCTCGAGGCCGGCCTCGGCAAGGCCTATCCGGGCGTCAATCTCAACACCAACCACGTCTATACGTTCGAGGCCCTGCTGGTCGCCGCCGACGCCTACAAGCGCGCCGGCTCGACCGATCCCAAGGCGCTGGCCGACGCGGTACGCACCACCAACATCACCGACAATGCCAGCATCGGCCCCGGCATCTCGTTCAACGCCAAGGGCCAGAACGACAAGATCGTCGGCGGCGCGATCCAGAACCGCGGCGGCAAGCTGGTCACGATCGCCCCCAAGGCGGCCGCCGACGGCGCGCCGGAATGGCCGATGAAGCCGTATGCGGACCGCGCCTGACGCTCGCGGGCCGAAGGCGGTGACGTTTGATGTTTATCTGAATGTTGCGGTCGCTGGAGTTCTCACCGGCCTGGTCTACGGCCTGATGGCGCTCGGGCTGTCGGTGATCTTCGGCGTGGTGCGGGTCGTCAATTTCGCCCACGGCGAGATGATGTCGATCGCGATGTATCTCGCCGTGGTGTTGTTTTCGGCGTTCCACCTCGATCCGCTGATCATGCTGGTGCCGATCGCGGCGGTGATGTTCGTGTTCGGCTACGCCCTGCAGGCCGGCCTGATCAATCCCTTCATCACCCGGCCGGAGCACAGCCAGTTTCTGCTCGTGGTGGCGTTGGCCATCATCATCGCCAACGCGCTGTTGATCATATTCGGCCCGGACGCCCGCGCCATCCAGACGTCGTACGCCTACGACAGCTTTGCGTTGGGCCCGGTGATCGTCGACGCGTCCAAGTCCTACGCCGCTGCCGCGGCGATCGTCGTCACCGCGGGCCTGTTCGTGTTCTTTCGTTTCAGCCTGGTCGGCAAGGCGATCCGCGCCTGCGCCGACAACTACACCGGCGCGTTGGTCGTCGGGCTCAACGTCAATCGGCTCTACGCGCTCACCTTCGGCATCGGCGCCGCCTGCGTCGGGGCGGCCGGAACGATGATGACGTTGATCACCGACGTCACGCCGGCGCTGGGTCCGGGCTACACGCTGCTGGCCTTTGTCATCGTCATTACCGGCGGGCTGGGCTCCATGGCCGGCGCGCTGATCGGCGGCGTCCTGATCGGGCTCACCGAGGCGATGGCCGGACTGCTGTTCACGCCGTCGGCCAAGAGCATGTTCGCCTTCGGCATTCTGGTTCTGGTGCTGCTGTTCCGGCCGCAAGGCATTCTCGGCAAGAGGCTGTCATGATGGCGCGCCTCGCCGCCGGCGTTTCGCGGCGCGCGTTCGGATTGCTGGCCCTGCTGTCGACCATTTTGCTGGTCGTGCCGTGGCTCGCCAACGACTATCTGCTCACCGTTCTGATCATCATTCTTTATCTGGCCTATACGGGTCAGGCCTGGAACATCATGATGGGATTTGCCGGCCAGCTTTCGCTCGGCCACGCCATCTATGCGGGACTGGGTGCCTACGTCACGGCCGCGCTGTTTACCCGGTTCGGCATCGCGCCGTGGCTCGGGCTGTTGGCGGCGGTCCCGGTTGCGGCGGCCTGCGGCGCGATCGTCGGTTTTCTGGCTTTCCGGTTCGGCGTCGCGGGCGTCTATTTCGCCATCCTGACCATCGCCTTCGCCGAGTTCGCCCGCATCGGTTTCGACCATCTCACGATCGTCAATGCGTCGGCCGGATTGTTCTTGCCGGTGGCGCAATATACCCACAACGACCTGTGGCGGCTGCGCGGCAATCCGACGATGTTCTATTACGTCATGCTGGCCGCGACGGCATTGCTGTTCGTGCTGTCGCGGCTGCTGTTGAAAAGCCGCATGGGCTATTTCTGGCTCGCCATCCGCGAGGACGAGCACGCCGCGCGCGCCGCCGGCATCGATACGTTCCGCTACAAGATGTACGCGGTGATGATCTCCGCGGCCGTTACCTCGTTCGGCGGCGTATTCTACGCATTTTTCTACAACAACCTGTTTCCCGAGCAAGTCTTCAATATTTCCCGCTCCATCGAGATGATCCTCGGTCCGATCATCGGCGGTATCGGCACGCTGTTCGGGCCGATTCTCGGCGCTTTCGTGCTGACCGGGCTCGCCGAGACGCTCAACGCCGCAATCGCCGCGTTCGGCCTCGACCTGCCGGGGGCCAAGCAGGTGTTCTACGGCATCTGCCTGCTGTTCGTCGTCGTGGCGCTGCCCGAGGGCATCTGGCCGGCGTTGGCGCGCCGGCTCGGGGTGACGGAGAACCGGCAATGACGGCGCTGTTGTCGCTCGCCGCAGTCAGCAAGCGCTTCCGCGGCCTGGTCGCCGTCGACCGCGTCAGCTTCGACGTCGCGGACGGCGAGATTTTCGCCGTGATCGGCCCGAACGGCGCCGGCAAGACCACGCTGTTCAACATGATCGCCGGCGCCATGACGCCGGACGACGGCGCCATCACGTTCGCCGGCGCGCCGATCCATGGCCTGGCGCCCGACGCGGTGTGCCGGCGCGGCTTGCCCGCACCTTCCAACTGGTGCGGCCGTTCCCGGCCTTGAGCGTGGTGGACAATGTCATCGTCGGCGCCTTGCTGCACCGGCGCGAGGTCGGCGCGGCGCGCCGGCGTGCCGACGAGTTGCTGCGCCGCCTCGACCTGTTCAACAAGCGCGACCAGATCGCGTCGACGCTGACCCTGCCGGACCGCAAGCGCCTCGAGGTGGCGCGCGCGCTTGCCACCGATCCGAAGCTGTTGCTGCTCGATGAAGTCATGGCCGGCCTGCGGCCGACCGAAACCGACCGCATGGTCGCGACGCTGCGCCAGATCAATCGCGAAAGCGGCGTGACGATCCTGCTGATCGAGCACGTCATGCGCGCGGTGATGGCGCTGGCCGCGCGCGTCCTGGTGCTCGACCACGGCACGGCGATCGCGACCGGCACGCCCGAGGCGGTGGTGCGCGATCCCGCGGTCGTGCAGTCGTATCTCGGGGTCGAGGCGGTGTGATGCTGCGCGTCGAAAATCTCGATGTGTTCTATGGCGACGTGCAGGCGCTCGACGGCGTCTCGCTCGCCATCGAGGAGGGCGCGATCGTCGCCATCGTCGGCGCCAACGGCGCCGGCAAGACCACCCTGATCAGGGCGCTGGCGGGGATGCAGCGGCGCTTAAGCGGACGCATCGTCTTTCGCGGCGCCGATATTGCCGGCTGGCCGAGTTATCGGGTGTGCAATCTCGGCATCGGCCAGGTTGCGGAAGGCCGCCAAGTATTCCCGACGCTGACGGTCGCCGAAAATCTCGACATCGGCGCCATGCTGCCGCGCGCCCGCGCCGCGCGCGCCAAGAACCGCGAGCGCGTGCTGGCGCTGTTTCCGGTGCTCGCCGAGCGGGCGCGGCAGGCCGCCGGCACGCTGTCGGGCGGCGAACAGCAGATGCTCGCCATCGCGCGTTGCCTGATGGGCGCGCCGGATCTCATCATGTTCGACGAGCCATCGCTCGGCCTGGCGCCGGCCGTCGTGCATGCCGTGCTCGGCACCATCCGCGAACTCAATCGCGGCGGCCTGACCTGTCTGCTGGTCGAGCAGAACGTGGCGCTGTCGTTGCAACTCGCGAGCCGGGCCTATGTGCTGGAAAACGGCCGCGTGACGCTGTCGGGCAGCGGCGCCGAGCTGTTGGCCGACGACCGCGTCCGCAGTGCCTATCTGGGGCTGTGAGATCAGAACCGCTGGTGCATGAGGCGGACAAGCTCGCCCTCGGACTTGATCCGGGCGCGGAAACCGGTTTTCCGAAAAGATCATGGCCAATCAAAATGCCGGAGCCCAAAATGCCGGCGCGCCCGTCGATGCAATCTGAAACGATTGCGCTCTAATGGGCCGACCGCCGGATGCGGTCCATCAGGTTGGCCAGCGCCCCAACCCGCGCGCTCAACGGCGCCAGCGGAAAGGCCTGGCGCAGCCGGCCATAGACTTCCGCGGCGGTCGGCGCCTCGACGTCGGCCAGCGCCGCGGCCATGGCGCGCGCCATGTCGGCGTCCGGACGTCCGCTGAGCGGCGCCGGCACCATCGTCACATCGCCGAACGGGACGGGCGGCTGTACGCGCAAGGTCAGACGGCGGGCAGGCATGACGGGCTCCAAGCAGATTGCGGTTTCGTTCCAACGCGCCACCGCCGCGCGGGTTCCATTTTGCCGTTCGGGTCCCCCGGCTTGAGGCAGCGTGCTATAGGGGTTCGCCTTGCTGGCGCGCAAACGCCGAAAAACGAAGGCTCACAAAGAGGTAAGCGTCATGAAACTGTATTATGCGCCCGGTGCCTGTTCGCTGTCGCCGCACATCGTCTCGCGCGAAGCGGGCATCGAACTCGACCTCGAGCAGGTCGACAATCGCGAAAAGAAGACCAAAAGCGGCGAGGATTTTTGGAGCATCAATCCCAAGGGTCAGGTGCCGGTGCTGGAGATCGATAATGGCCAGCGGCTCACCGAAGGGCCGGTCATCGTGCAATATCTCGCCGACCAGAAGCCCGCGTCCGGCCTGGTGCCGCCGCCGGGTTCGATCGACCGCTACCGCGTTCAGGAATGGCTGAACTTCATCACGTCCGAACTGCACAAGTCGTACGGCCCGATTTTCCGGCCGACGACGCCCGACGAGTACAAGAAAATCTCCAAGGACAATCTCGGCAAGCGGTTCGATTGGCTCAACCAGCAGCTCGCCGGCAAACAATATTTGATGGGCGACAAATTCACCGTCGCCGACGCCTATCTGTTCACGATCCTGCGCTGGACGCCGCGTATCGAGGTCGATCTGGCCAAATGGCCGAACCTCAAGGCCTATGTCGAGCGCGTCGGCGCCCGCCCGAAAGTGCGGGAGGCGCTCAAGGCTGAGGGGCTGCTGCAGTAGCGGACGACAGAGGACAGATATCAACTACATCCGTCCTCTGTCGTCCGTCCTCCGTCCTCCGCTCACAGCGGTTGCCCGATGGTGACGTTGAGCTTGCCGACGCCTTCGATCTCGCATTCGATCTTGTCGCCGGCGACGGTGGCGGCGACGCCCGACGGCGTCCCGGTCATGATGATGTCGCCGCCCGCCAGCTCGACCATCTCAGAAAGCTTGGCGATGATCTCCGGCACGTTCCAGATCATCTGATTGAGATCGCCATCCTGGCGCACCTTGCCGTTGACCTTGAGCACGATGCGGCCGTTCGACGGATAGCCGGTTTCGGCTGCCGGCTTGAGCGGTCCGCATGGCGCCGAATGATCGAACGCCTTGCCGATCTCCCACGGCCGTTTGATGTCGCGCGAGGCGATCTGCAGGTCGCGGCGGGTGAGGTCGATGCCGACGCCGTAGCCGTAGATGCAGGCGAGCGCGTTCTCGGTCTTGATGTTGCGGCCGCCGCTTTTCAACGCCACCACAAGCTCGACCTCGTGATGCATGTCCTTGGTCAGCGACGGATAGGGCGCGGTGCCGCCGTCCGGCACGATGGCGTCAGCGGGCTTGGCGAAGAAGAACGGCGGCTCGCGCACGTCCTGGCCCATCTCCTTGATGTGCTCGACGTAATTGCGGCCGACGCACCACAGCCGGCGTACCGGAAATTGTTTGTCGGTGCCGGCAACGGCGAGTGCCGGCTGCGGCGGCGGCGGGATGACATAGCTTTTGGCGTCGGTGCTCATGAGATCGTTTCGTGGTGGGAGTGAAATGTGTGCGCGGGCTTATAACCCGGCCAACGCCGCGGTCAAAGCGCGGTCGGCTAGCCGGAGGAGGCGATCGCCACCGGCTGGATGATCGCATCTTGCGGCGGCGACTGTTCTTTGAGCTGCAGCCGGTAGAACGAGGCGTAGCGGCCGCCCTTGCGTAACAGCTCGTCGTGGCGGCCGGCTTCGGCGACCGCTCCGTTCTCGACGACCAGAATGCAATCGGCGTGCATGATGGTCGACAGCCGATGTGCGATGACGATCGTGGTGCGGCCCTTGCACAGCTCGTCCAGCGCCTCCTGCACGTGGCGCTCGGATTCGGAGTCGAGCGACGCCGTCGCCTCGTCCAGCAGGATGATCGGCGCGTCCTTGATCAGGGCGCGGGCGATGGCGACGCGCTGGCGCTGGCCGCCGGAGAGCTGCAAGCCGTGCTCGCCGACGGGCGTGTCGTAACCGGCCGGGAAGCCGAGGATGAAATCGTGCGCATGCGCCGCCCTGGCGGCGGCCACGATCTCCGCTTCGCTGGCGCCGAGCTTGCCGAGCGCGATGTTGTCGCGGATGGTGCCGCGGAACAGGTGCACGATCTGCCCGACATAGGCGATCTCGTGGCGCAACGAGCGGCGCGACACGGCGGCGATGTCCTGGCCGTCGATCAGGATGCGTCCGGCGTCGACGTCGTAGAACCGCAGCAGCAGATTGAGCACGGTCGACTTGCCGCCGCCGGACGGTCCGACCAGCGCCGTGACTTTACCGCGCGAGGCGACAAAGCTCATGCCGCGCAGCACCGGCGTCCCGGCGTGGTAGGCAAACTTCACGTCGGCGAACTCGACCCGCGCCGTGCTCAACACCAGCGCCGGCCGATCGTCGTCGGTCGGCTCGCCGGGCGGGCTGTCGATGACCTCGTACAGGACCCGCACCCCGACGAGGTTGTTGTTGAGATCGATGTTGAGCCGGGCGAGCCGCTTGGCAGGCTCATAGGCGAGCAGGAATGCCGCCAGGAACGACACGAACTCGCCGGGCGTCGCGCCGGCCTCGATCACGCGGTAGCCGCCGTAAACCGTCGCCAGCGCGATGGCGAGGCCGCCGAGCGATTCCATCAGCGGGCTGGCGCGGTTGGCGACCCGCGCCATCTTGTTGGATTCATGCTCGACTTCACCGACGCTCACGGCGAGTCGTCGCCGCATCTCGTCCTCGAGCGCGAAGGCCTTGACCATGCGCATGCCTTGCAGCGCTTCCTGCATGGTCTCGATGATCCGCGTGCCGCCGGTGAATTGCCGCCGGGCGATGCCGCGCACCCGGCGAATGAGCTTGCGCAGAAACAGAATGGCCGGCGGCGCGGTGATAAAGCCGGCAAGCGACATGATCGGATCTTGAATCACCATCACGATGCACAGCCCGATCAGCGACATCAGATCGCGGCCGATGGCGGTGATCAGAAGATTGATGACGCCGCTGACCGCGTTGGCGCCGGTGGTGAGCCGGGCGATGAATTCCGACGAATGGCGGTCGGCGAAGAAGCCGATGTTTTCCTGCAGCAGCTTGTCGAACATGCGCTGCTGATTGTCGGCAATGATGCGATTGCCGATCCGCGACAGCGTCACGGTACCGCCGTAGGTGGCAAACCCTTTGGCCGCGAAGATCAGCACGGCGACAACGCCGATGATCACGATGCCATGGAAATTGCGCTGCACGTAGGCTTCGTTGATCATGGTGCCGAGCAGATACGCGGTCAGCGCCGTCGCCGCCGCGGCGATCGCCATCAAGGCGAAGGCGAAGGCGTAAAGCGGCCAATGGGCGAGAGCCTCGTCGACCAGGAGCCGGCGCACCAAGGTGGTGGTCGCATACTTGTCGGACGGCTCCGCCGTGGGAACGTTCATGCTGATCCGTTCTTGCCCGCTGCGGCCATAATGCGCGACGATGCCCCGACCCGTTCCATGCTCCGACGAGGCCGAATGTTCAAGTCAATTCAGAGACGTTGTGGCCGATCGGGCGGCCGTCGCGGAACTGCGGCGGCGCCTAGCTGGCGGCCCGTCGCGCCGGGCTTTTCGCGGCGCCGGCTTGATCATTGCCGGCGTCTCGCCGCGCCAGAAGCTCACGTTCCCAGGCCAGTGCGTGGCCAACGATGGTCGCAAGATCGTCAAACCGCGGCCGCCAGCCGAGTTCGCCGCGCGCCCGCTCGGAAGCAGCGACAATGCGGGCCGGATCGCCAGCCCGCGGCGGTGCGATCGCCAACCTTGAAGTCGACGCTCGATACGCGCTTGACCGCTTCGATCACATCGAGCACCGAGAAGCCGTGACCGTAGCCGCAATTGAGCGTGCGCGATGGTGCGCCGGATCGCAAATGCCGGAGCGCGTCGGCATGCGCGCGCACCAGATCGCTGACATGGATGTAGTCGCGGATGCAGGTGCCGTCGGGCGTCGGATAATCGGTGCCGAAGATATCGAGCTTGGGGCGCAGCCCGAGCACGGCTTCGACCGCGACCTTGATGAGATGCGTGGCGGCTTTGGTCGATTGCCCGGTGCGGCCCTGCGGATCGGCGCCGGCGACGTTGAAGTAGCGCAGGATGACGTGACGCAGGTCATGCGCAGCACTGGCGTCGCGCAGCATGATCTCGGTCATCAGCTTCGACCAGCCGTAGGGCGAGATCGGAATCGTCGGGGCGTCCTCGCGCACCGGCACTTCCGCCGGATTGCCATAGACCGCGGCGGTCGAGGAAAAAATGAAATGGCGCACGCCGCCTTTGACCGCGCATTCGATCAGCGCGCGGGAATTGACCGTGTTGTTGCGGTAGTAGCCGAGCGGATCGCGCACCGAATCCGGCACCACGATGGAAGCGGCGAAGTGGATGATGGCGTCGACGCCGTGGTCGCGGATGATGCGCGCCACCAGCGCTTGGTCGCCGGTTTCGCCGACGATCAGCGGCACGCCCGTGGCGACGGCCCAGTCGAAGCCGGTGGAGAGGTTGTCGAGCACGACGACAGCCTCGCCGGCGTCGACCAGTTCATGAACCATGTGGCTGCCGATATAGCCGCCGCCGCCCGTGACCATGATTGTCATGTCGGTCAATCCATATCCGTTGCGATTGGCCCTACGCCGATTTGATGAATACCCGGTTAGGCTGCGGTTCAGCCCGGTATCGCCGCCGTGACCGCCGCCAAGGCGCGCTCGGTCGCCACGATGACGGCGTCCGGCGCGATGCCGGTCATGCAGCGATGGTGGCCGAGCCGGCAGACCGGCTTGTGGCACGGCCGGCAGTCGAGTTCGGCGGCGGTCTCCATGGTGGCGGCAAGCGGATTGAGCGGCGCCCAGTGCCATGGGCTGGTCGGCCCGAATATGCCGATGGTCGGTGTCCCCAATGCGGCGGCAACGTGCAGGAGGCCGGAATCGTTCGACACCGCGACCGCGGCGCAGGACAGCGCCAGGATGGCGTCGCGCAGATCGCGACCGGTAAGGTCGCGGGCGTCGGTACCGGCGACGATCTCCGCCGCCAAAGCCTTTTCGTCGGGTCCGCCGAGCACCCAGACCGCGAACCCGTCGGCAAGGAGACGCCGGCACAGCACCGCATAGGAGGTGCTGGGCCAGCGTTTCGAGGGTCCGACAGCGCCGGGCGCCAGCGCCACCACCGGCCTAGTCTCGGCCCCCAGGCCGCGGCGGCTCCGCCAGGCGACCGCCTCGGCCGGCGGGACTTTCAGCGCGGGGGCGGGCAAGGAGGTGGGCAAGGTGGCTCCGGCTGGCAGCGCCAGCGTGGCGCAGCGCTCGACCATGCGCGGCAGCGCGCGTTCGCCGGTGCGTAAATCATTGAGCAGAAAAAACCGCGCCTCGCCGACGAAGCCGGTCCGTTCGGGGATTCTGGCCATAAAGGGGGCCAGCGCCGCCTTCCAGGTCCGCGGCATGACCAGGGCCGTGCCGTAGCCTTGCGCCTTGAGCCGCTTGGCAAGGGCGACTTGCCGGTCGAGCGCCAAGGTCTTGCGGGGCAGGTCCACAATGAGGGCCTGCCGCAGCCCGGGCATGTAATCGGTCAGCGGCGCGGCGAGCGTGGTCGCCAGGGTGTCGACCGGACGATCCGGAAAACGCGCCCGGATGAGCTGGATGACGGTGTGACAGCGCACGAAGTCGCCAATCCACATGTAGGGAACGAGCAGGATGGGGCTTCGGTTCGTAGCCCCGGCCGGGCCGGCAGCGCCCGGCGAATCTATATTCACGTCTTGTTGTGAACTAAAATTCATTTCATCGAAGGCCCAGCGCAAAAGGGCGTTAGCCCGGCGACCCCGCCGTGTCCAGTGTTGCCCCGCGCCCCGGACTGGGGCAAAGGATCGGTTTACTCTCAACCGGTCTCACATCGGCGATGTTTTTGGTCACCGGCGGGGCCGGGTTCATCGGATCGAACGTGGTCGCGAGCCTCAATGAGGCGGGACGCGCCGACGTCGCGGTCAACGATTTTCTCGGCAGCGACGGCAAATGGCGCAACCTGGCCGCCCGCCAGCTGGCCGACTTCGTGCCGCCGAAGGACCTGTGGCGCTGGCTCGATGGCCGCAAGCTGGAGGCCATCGTGCATCTCGGCGCCATCTCGTCGACCACGGCGACCGACGGCGATGCGCTGATCGAGACCAACTTCCGGCTGTCGCTTCGCTTGCTCGACTGGTGTGCCGCCACGCGGACGCCCTTCATCTATGCCTCCTCGGCGGCCACCTATGGCGATGGCGGCCACGGCTTTGCCGATGATTGGATGTCCGGCGCGCTGAAGCAACTCAAGCCGATGAACCTTTATGGCTGGAGCAAGCACGTGTTCGACCTCGCCGTGGTCGAGCGCGCCGCGCGGGGGCACAACATGCCGCCGCAATGGGCCGGGCTGAAGTTCTTCAACGTGTTCGGCGCCAATGAATACCACAAGGGCGAGATGATGAGTCTGGTGGCCAAGCGCTTCGATGATGCCAAGGCCGGCAAGACCATCCGGTTGTTCAAATCGTACCGCGCCGGCATCGCCGACGGCGAACAGAAACGCGACTTCATCGCCGTGGACGATGCGGTCGCGGTCGTGCGCTGGCTGGTCGATACGCCGTCGGCGTCGGGCATTTTCAATGTCGGAACCGGCAACGCGCGCAGTTTCCGCGATCTGATGCTGGCGATGTTCGCCGCGCTCGGGCGCGAGCCGGCCATCGAATACATCGACATGCCGGAAACGATCCGCGGCAGCTATCAATATTTCACCCAAGCCGAGACCGCAAATCTGCGGCGGGCCGGCTATAATGCGAACTTCACCGCGCTCGACGAGGCGGTGCGGCGCTACGTGACCGGTTATCTCGATCGCGCCGATCGCTATCGGTAACGGGAAAATCGCGGTGTTGGAGCGGGCCGCAATACGCATGTTCGATATCGAGGAAGCGCTCAAGCTCGTGCCGAAGCAGACCGTGCTCTGCATCGGCGATCTCATGCTCGACGAGTTCGTCTACGGCGATGTGAGCCGCATTTCGCCGGAAGCACCGACGCCGGTTCTCGCGGTGCGGCACAACAAGATCGAGATTGGCGGCGCCGGCAATGTGGCGCGCAACATCGCGGCGCTCGGGGCGCGCTGCATTTTCGTCGGCTTGATCGGCAACGACGAGGCCGGACTGACGCTGACCAACGCCTTGGCCAAGCTGAACGAATTGATCGTACCCGATCTGGTGATCGACAAGGGGCGGCAGACGACGCGCAAGGTGCGTTTCGTTTCCGAGCATCATTCGATGCACCTGGTGCGGGCCGATTGGGAAACCGCCGCGCCCGCCAGCGGCCAGAGCGAGGCGGCGGTCATCGCCTATGCGGAAGCGGCGCTGCCGCAGGTCGGCGCCGTGGTGATGTCGGACTACGCCAAGGGCGTGCTCACGCCGCGCGTCATCCGTGCCGTCATCGATGCGGCGCGGCGCCTCGGCAAGCCGGTCATCGTCGACCCCAAGGCGCACGATTACGGCCTGTATCGCGGCGCCACGCTGGTCACGCCCAATCGCAAGGAGCTGGCGGCCGCGGTGCATCGTCCGATCGCGACCGAGGCCGAGATCGCCGACGCCGCGGCCGAACTTGCCCGCGCGCTCGAGGCCGAGGCCGTGCTGGTCACCCGCAGCGAGGACGGCATGACGCTGCATGTCGAAGGCGATCCGCCGGTCCATATTCCGGCTTATCCGGTGAAGGTGAGCGACGTTTCCGGCGCCGGCGACACGGTCGCCGCCGTCATGGCGGTGCTGCTCGCCATGAAGACGCCGTTCGAGCCCGCCATGCGCGCTGCCAATGCCGCCGCCGCGGTCGTCGTCGGCAAACGCGGCACGGCGACGGTCTCGCTGGCGGAACTGCGCCACCGCATCCTCCCCGCCGCCTCGCTGGCGCCCGAGGACAAGATCGTGTTCGACTGGTCGGTGCTCGAATGGCGGCTGGCCGATTGGCGCAAGCACGGGCTGCGCATCGGCTTCACCAATGGCTGCTTCGACCTGCTGCATCGCGGCCATATCAGGCTGTTGGCCGAGGCCCGCGCCGCCTCCGACCGGCTGGTGGTGGGGCTCAACAGCGACGCCTCGACGCGGCGGCTCAAGGGCGGCGGCCGCCCGATCAATCCGGCCGAGGGCCGGGCTGAAGTGCTGGCGGCGCTTGAAGCCGTCGATCTGGTCGTCGTCTTCGAGGACGACACGCCGCTCGAACTGATCAAGCGCGTGCGGCCGGCGGTGCTGGTCAAAGGCGCCGACTACAAGCGCGAGGACGTTGTCGGCCGCGACGAGGTCGAGGCTCATGGCGGTGCCGTGATGCTGGTCGATCTGGTGCCGGGGCATTCGACCACGGCGATCGTCGCCCGGGCGCGGCCGGCGAAGGAACCGGCGGGGGAGTGATGCCGCCGATGCGGACCGTATTCCCTGATCATGCGGAGGACAGGCTGAAGGCGGAGTTCTTCGGCCACGACGGCGGCGGCTATTTCGTCGAGGTCGGCGCCAATGCACCGCAGCAAGGGTCGCAGACCTGGCAATTCGAGCAGTCGGGCTGGAACGGCATTTTGGTCGAGCCGCAGCCCGATCTCGCCGCGCGCCTGCAGCAGGCGCGGCGCGCTCACGTCGTGCCGGTGGCCTGCTCGTCACCGCAAAATGCCGGCGGCACGGTGCGGCTTTATCTTTCCGGGCCGCATTCCTCGCTGCACCCCGATCTCGCCGTTACCGGTATCGTCCCGCACGCCGCCATCGACGTGCCGGTCCGCACCCTCGACGACATTCTCGAGGAAGCCTCGGCGCCGGCGCCGATCGATTTCGTCTCGATCGACGTCGAAGGTCACGAGGTCGAGGTGTTGAGCGGCTTCGATCTGGCGCGTTGGCGGCCGCGGCTCATTCTGATCGAAGACCACGTCGCCGATCTCGCCAAGCACCGCTTTCTGACCCGCGCCGGCTATCGGCTGATCCGCCGCACCGGGCTGAACGGCTGGTACGTGCCGCGCGCCGATGCGCCGCGCGTCGGCCTTGGCTGGTGGCAGATCGCGCGCAAGTATTATTTCGCCTTGCCGATCCGCATGCTGCGGGACCGCAAGCGGCGGCTGCGCGACCGGCGCGGCGCACGGCGCGGCCATGCTTGAAAAGCCGCGGCTCCGCTGCGCAATGCAGTCATGTGGGACCTGATGCTCGCAGAGCTCATTTCGGTCATTGTGACGACCTATAATCGCGAGGATGCGCTCGACGTGGCGCTGCGCGCGCTCGGCCGGCAGTCCGATCGAAATTTCGAGATCGTCGTCGCCGACGATGGCTCGCGCGCCGACACCGCCCGCGTCGTCGCAGACTGGGCGGCGCGCTTGCCGGTGCCCGTCCGGCACGTCTGGCACCGCCATGACGGCTTTCGCGGCGGCGAGATCCGCAACCGCGGCATTGCCGCCAGCAGCGGCAAGCTTTGCATTTTCCTGGATGGCGATTGCCTGGCGCGCGCCGATTTTGTCGCCGCGCATCGCCGGCTGGCGGAGCCCGGCTGGTTCGTTACCGGCAACCGCATCCTGCTGTCGCGCGGCTTGACCGACGCGGTGCTCGCCGAGGGGCTGGCGCCGGAAGCCTGGAGCCTTGCCGAACTCGGCCGCAAAAGCCGGTCCGGCAGCGTCAACCGCCTGCTGCCGGCGCTGCGGCTGCGGCTCGGGGCTTTGCGCAAGCTTTCCAGCCGCGGCTGGCGGGGCGCGCAAACCTGCAATCTCGCCGTGATGCGCCGCGATCTCGACCGCATCGACGGCTTCGACGGCAGCTATACCGGCTGGGGCCTGGAAGACTCCGACCTCGTGGCGCGTCTCCTCCACGCCGGCACGCGGCGCAAGGACGGCCGCTTCGCGACCGGCGTGCTGCATCTGTGGCACGCCCAGAACGACCGCTCCGGATTCGCCGCCAACCGGGCGCGGCTCGATACGGTCATCCGCGGCGACCGCATCCGCGCGGTGCGCGGCCTGTCGTCGCTCGCCGCTGAGGCCGACGCTCCGACCATCGGCAATCGCGCCAGGTGCGACGGATGAGCGATCTCGATGAGGCGCCTTTTGGCGCGCGGACGCCGCGACGGCTTGACCGCGCGATCCTGGCCGCAACCGCGCGCATGCCGGATAACTGGCTCGGCCTGCGGCTCGCGATCCTGTTGCGCCGGGCCGTGACGATGCGGCTCGCTTATCCGGACGGCGCGTTGGACGTGGAGCGATGGGGCATGCGGCTGCGGCTGCACCCGCGCGATAACGGCTGCGAGAAGAACCTGTTGTTCACGCCGCAGATGTACGAGCCGCTCGAGCTTGCGGCGCTTGCCGCGGAGATCGACCGCGTCGCTCATGGTGAACGGCCGTTCGTGTTCGTCGATATCGGCGCCAATGTCGGCCTGTTCTCGCTGTTTGTTGCGGCGCGCGCCGGCGCCCGCGCGCAGATCTTGGCGATCGAGCCGGAGCCCGGAAATTTGCGCCGGCTCGATTTCAACGCTCGCGCCAACCCGAACGCGCCCATCAGGGTCGTGCCGGTCGCCTTGAGTGACGCGGCCGGCGAGGTTGCGATCGCGCTCGACCGGCGCGACCGCGGCGGCACGCGCACGATGCAAGTTGCTCGGGCGGAAGGCGGTACCGTGCGCGTTGCGGCGCAAACGCTGCTCGGCGCGCTCTCGACCGCAGGCATCGCCGCGATCGATGCGCTCAAGATCGACGTCGAGGGCGTCGAGGACGTGATCCTGCATCCGTTCTTCCGCGACGCGGCGCCGCGACTATGGCCGCGGCTCATCATCATCGAAGATTCTCGCCCGGGCTGGAAAGTCGACCTGATGTCGATCCTGCTGGCCAAGGGTTACGCGGTTACCGGCCGCAGCAAGCAGAATCTCATCGTGCGGAGGCCGGCGACGGGCGCTCCATGCGACGCGGTGGCCGCGACCGCGCGCGATGCCGCGACCGCGTTGATGGCGAAGCCATGAGCGCGCTGCCTGGTCCGCTCCATCTGCCGGGCAATCCGCGGGTGCTCGTCGTGGCCTTGCGCCGGCTCGGCGACGTGCTGCTGACGACGCCGCTCATTCGCAGCGTGAAGCGGGCATTTCCCGGCGCCGCGATCGAGGCTCTGGTGTTTGCCGGAACCGAAGGAATTCTCAGCGGCAATCCCGACCTTGCCGGCGTCATCGCCATGCCGCCGCGCCCCAATGCCCGGGACAGCCTCGCGCTGATCCGCCGGCTCGCCCGCCGTTACGACGTCGCGCTCTCGACCCAGACCGGCGACCGTCCGACGATGCTGGCTGTGATTGCCGGTCGCCACAGCGCCGGTCCGGTCGAGCCGGATGGGTTTGCCGCGGCCGTCAAGCGCGCGATGCTGAGCCGCTCATACGTCACCGATCGCCGCCAACACCGCGTGCGCGACGTGCTTCGTCTTGCCGACCTGCTCGGCATCGCCGCAGTTCCTGACGTTGTCTGTCCGGCAGGCGCGGCGATGCACAATCTGATCCCGGCGCAACCTTACGCCGTCATTCATGCGGCGCCGATGTTCACCTACAAACGCTGGACCAGCGCCGGCTGGCGGATGCTGGCCGAGGCGCTGCGCCAGCGCGGTCTCGGCGTGGTCGTCAGCGGCGCCAAGGCCGACGCCGGCTATCTCGACACGGTGTGGCGCGACTGCGACGTCAGCCGCCTCGATGGCAAGCTTGAATGGCCGGAGCTTGCCGGCTTGATTGGCGCCGCAAAGCTCTATGTCGGGCCCGACACGGCGGTCACTCATCTCGCCGCCGCCGCCGGCACGCCGACCGTCGCGCTCTATGGGCCGACGGACCCGCGGGTGTGGGGGCCATGGCCGGCCGGCGGCCTCGACCGGCCGTGGATCTCCGCCGGCACCATCCAGCAGCGCGGCAACGTCTGGCTGGTGCAAAATCCACTGCCCTGCCTGCCGTGCCAGCAGGAGGGCTGCGAACGGCGGCTCGACAGCCACAGCCAGTGTCTGGACGAGCTCGCCGCAACCCAGGTGCTATTGGCTGTCGATCAGGCGCTGGCGGTGCGACGCGCGGCTTGAGCCAGCGCCGCAAGCCCGGCGCGGGTGTCGTGCGCCGGCCGCCAGCCGGCGGCGATCAGCTTGGTGACGTCGACCCGCAGGTTGCCGCCGAACCGATCCCAGATGTCGCTTCGCCCCAGAAGCCGCAACGGCAGTTCGAGATAGCGGGGCGGCAACGGCAGCAACAGCGGCCGGCGGCCTTGGGATTGGCGCAGCGTCGCAATGACATCGGCAAGCCGCGGCGGCGTGCCGGGATCGGCCACCACATAGGTTTCGCCGATCGCGGCGGGCGTCGCCAGCACGAAGTCCAAAGCCGAGATGAAATTGTCGATGCCGAGCATGGCGCGCCGGTTGGCGAAGTCCTTGGCCGGCAGCGGCAAGGGGGAATTGGCCGCGCGCAGCAGCAGGGCGAAATTCCCCTTCACCCCGGGCCCGTACAGCAGGACCGGGCGCAGGATCGAAAACGGCACCCCCGACGCGCGCACCGCTTGCTCGGCGGCAAGCTTCGAACGGCCATAGGGGTCGGTCGGCATCGCTGCGTCGGCTTCGCTCAAGGCATGATCCGCGGCCGGCCCGCTCTGCGCCCTGATCGACGACACGAACACGAAATGGCTGACACCGGAGCGTGCGGCGGCATCGGCAAGCTGCGCAGTGGCCTCGCGATTGACGCGATCGTACAGCGCGGCATCGGCGCCCCGCCCGGTATGGGCAATGCCGGCAAGATGGACGACCTGATCGACCTCCTGCAGCAAAGGCCGCCAGTCGATCGGCTGCGCCAGATCCGGATGCCGCACGATTTCGGCGCCGTCGGGCAAGCCTGACGGCGGCGGCCGCCTCATGGCGGCGCGCACCACGCGGCCGTCCTTGATAAAAGCGGCGACCACGGCCCGGCCGATGAAACCGGATGCGCCGGTGACCAGGACGCAGCTCATCTTTCACCCTGTTCGAACGCGGCCGCCTGCCGGGGCGCGAGCGTCACACCGGCAGCGCGCCCGGCCATCGCATGCCTCTAGTAAAGCGGCCCCGTATCGCCGAGCGACCGCGGCCCCCCTGATCCCAGATCGAACGGCGAATAGGTCTGCGCGTTACAGCCATCGCTCTGTACCGCGTAGCGGCCGTCGATCACGTCGCTCTCATTGAAGAACACCGCATATGTACGCCGGTGACCGCGATCTTGGAAGTGAACGCAGGCCAGCCAGCTCCACCCCCTGTTGGACTGCGTCCAACGCGGCTCGGATATTTCGAGCCCATCGCTTGGCATAAGAGTTCTTGAACGAGGCTTTGAGATGGGCGGCGACCAGGTTGCGATAGGTCGGATCGGCGCCCACCATCGGCATCTGTTCAGTCGCCGGCACGGTGTGGCTGCATGCCGGCAGGATGACGAACGCCGCCAATAGCCGCGCGCGCCAGATGGCCGGGCGCCACGACGCGTTGCAGCAGCTTTTGGCCTTCAACCCGATCATCGAGCACCGAGTAGGAAATTCTTCACACCGGGGCCATACGAGTGTAGCGCTGGCATGGCCCTGCCGAACACCAAATCGAAGCGATCGTGCGGGTTTATGGGGCGCTTGCGCCAATCCGGACTTCACAGTGCCGCCACGAACGCGGCGCATCTCCCCCCGCAGATCGATGGGCAACCTCCTGGGCGGCATGCCAGAAAAGCGGCTCACCGTGGCAGCGATAGGGCTCGGGCTCGGCTTGGCCCTGGGCTCTTGCGGCTCGACGTCCGGTTATATGTCCGATCACTGGCCGCATTGGGCCGGGGGCCTGCCCGAGGGCGTGCCGCCGCGGCCCGGCGCTCCCGGCTATCAAGAATTCATCGCGCACAAGCCGACCGATCCCGATGCAGGTAACCCCGGCACTGCCGAGGCCAAACCGGCCGCTCAAGCCGCCCCGTCTCCGCCGTCCGGCAATGCGCCGCCGAACGATGCGGCGGTCGCGCGTGGCGGCCTGTATTGACCGCCAAGATCACCCGCCAAGATTAACTGCCAAGGATCGCGCCCGGCGCCGCGGCCAAGCGGTCAAGCAACGCCGGCGCGCAGCAGGTCGTGGAAATGCACGACGCCGACCGGCCGCTCTGCTTCGACCACGAACAGCGCGGTGATCTTCGCCGCATTGAGAAGGCGCAACGCCTCGCTCGCCAACTGGTCGGGCCGCACGACCTTCGGCGCCGCCGTCATGACCTCGTCGACCGGCGCCGCAAGCAGGTCGACGCGCATATGGCGGCGCAAATCGCCGTCGGTGATGACGCCGGCAAGCTTGCCATTATGCTCGGTCACGGCGACGCAGCCGAAACCTTTGGCGGACATTTCGACGATCGCCTCAGACATCGGCGCGCCGCGTTCGATCAGCGGCACGGCGCTGCCGGCATGCATGATGTCGCGGACGAATTTGAGCGCGGCGCCGAGTTGGCCGCGCGGATGAAACACGCCGAAGTCGATCGCCGTAAAGCCTTTGCTTTCGAGCAGCGCGACCGCCAGCGCGTCGCCGAGCGCAAGCTGCATCAGCGACGACGTGGTCGGCGCCAGATTATGCGGACATGCTTCGCGCGTCTCCGGCAGCGCCAGCACGACGTCGGCGGCCTTGCCGAGCGTACTGTCGGCGCTGGCCGTGACGGCGATCAGCGCGATGCGAAACCGGCGCGAGTAATTGATCAGGTCCTTGAGCTCTTCGGTTTCCCCCGACCACGACAGGGCCAGCATGACGTCGTCCGACGTGATCATGCCGAGGTCGCCGTGGCTGGCGTCGGCGGCGTGCACGAAAAACGCCGGCGTTCCGGTCGACGCAAGGGTCGCGGCGATCTTGCGGCCGACATGGCCGGACTTGCCCATGCCGGTGACGATGACGCGGCCGCGCGCGGCCCGAATGGTGTCGACGGCGGCGGCGAAGTCAGGGCCGAGACCGTCGCACATCGCGGCGGCGAGCGCTGCCACGCCTTCGCGCTCGGTGTCGAGCGTGCGCAATGCCGAGGCGACGTGCCGGTTGGTCATGGGTTCGGCCGCCGTCTTATCGGATGGAGTTTTGTTGGCCCGCGTGACCACTCAACCACTCCTCGAGTTCGGCCGCACAACCGGCACTCGCCCGGCCGCTCATTTGGCCCAGGCCGCAAACGCGTCGACAAAGGCGCGGTCGCCGGGCGGCCCTTTTTCCACCGCCAGGATGGCGCGGCCGCCATTGGTGTAGACGAGGGGGATGTCGAACCACTCCTGGTCCTTCAGCAATTGCACGTTGCGCTGTTGCTCGGCGTCGACCGCGGAGAGGCCGATCAGAAAGAACCCATTGGTCACCTTGACCGCCAGGCCGGCGAGCGGCGTGCCGCGTGCCTGTTCGGCCTGCTTCATGAGAATGCCGGGTACATTGGAGATGCCGCCGCCGGGAAAATCGCTCGGCAGATTGAACATGATCTCGATCGTATGGCTTGCCGGCAGCGCCTTGTCGGTATTGCGGCGCAGCGACCAGGTCACGGTCATGCGCCGATCGGGAATTTCGATATCCGCGCGCACCGCAAGCTCCGGCGCGAGCCCTGGGCCGGGAGAGACCGTCTCGGTGCGCCAGATGGCCGAGCCGACAAAGCGCTTGCCTTGCGGGTCGGCCGGATCCTCCTCGTAAAGCACGACGCGCTGGGCGACCGCCGGCGCACCCTTGTCGGTCGACGGGCCGGTGCTGGGCGCCTGGCTGGGCGTCTGTTCTTGCGGCACGCGGCCGTCGAACTTCGGCTGCACCGGGGTGGTTTGCGTCACTTGGGTCTGCGGATGCGATCCGAGCCGCGCGATGAGCTGGGAGATGTGCGGCCATTGCCACGCCAGCAGTGCCACGACAATGCCGATGACGCAGCCCACCACCGCGAGCTTGACGAGGCCCGCATAGGACCGCGGCGGACGGGCCCGCTCGTAGTCTTCGTCGTCCGCAACCGGCGGCCGCGGGCGGGCGGACTGGGACGAAAACGGCGCCTCGTCGTCGTAGTCGTGGGCCGGTTCGAGGCTGCCCATTTGCAGCGAGTTGTATTCGCCGCCGGCCAATTCCTCGGCATCGAACTGCGGCTCGAAACCGTCATGGGACGAGGGCGGCGGCGCCAGATCGTCAGGCGGCGGCGATCGTCGCAGCGGCGGCTCATAGGTATCGCGGGTCTCGCGCGCCGATTGTGCCGCCTTGGCGCTGGCAGAGCCGAGATCGTCGACCTCGTTGACGACGTTGCGGAAGCCCTTCAGCCCGTCCTGCGCGGTCCTTCGTCCGCTCGACGGCCGGGCACGCGCGTCGGCCGCGACCGCCCGCGGCGCCGGCCGGATCTGCGCCGGCTCCTCGACGGTCAGCGGTTGCTGTCGCGGCGGCTCATCTTGCTTGGCATCGCTGTCGTAGCGCGGCAGCTCGTCCGCGGGCGGCTCGAAGCGCTCGCGCTGCTCCGGGACCGGCTCGGGGGCAGCAGCCTGCGGTGCCGGCTCGGGCGGGGCTGGCGCCGGGCGAGGCGGCGGCCGCAGCGGGCGCGGTTCAAATCGCGGCTCCGCCCGGATCTCCATCCGCGCTTTGCGCGCGGCATCGGCCTCAACCTTGCGGATCGCCTCTTCGAGCGACAAGCGCTCCCTGGTAATCTCGGATTCAGAGAGCGCCGGCTCGACCGAGCGCAATTGCGCCACCAGCGCCGAGCGGGCGCGCTCGTAGAGCGAGCGACGAGCCTCGCCGGTGCTTTTGCCAAGCCCCTCCACGGCACGGGCAATGAGCGGTTGATAATCTGTCATGGATTGAGCTTACGCTGGTCCATCCTCAATTTCATCTCATTGCACCTAAGTCTCAAACGGGTTTTGCATGAGAATGGTGTCTTCCCGCTCCGGACTGGTCGACAGCAGCACCGCGGAGCACCCGATCAGTTCCTCGATCCGGCGAACATATTTGATCGCCTGGGCCGGCAACTGCGCCCATGAACGCGCCCGGGCGGTTTGCTCCTTCCAGCCGGCGATCGTTTCGTAAATCGGCTCGACCCGGGCCTGGGCGTGCTCGCTCGCCGGCAGATAATCGATCGTCTTGCCGTCGAGCTGATAGCCGACGCAGACCTTGATTTCGTCAAAACCATCGAGAATGTCCAGTTTGGTGAGGGCGAGGCCCTGGATACCGCTGGTGCGCACGGTCTGCCGCACCAGCACGGCGTCGAACCAGCCGCAGCGCCGCGGCCGCCCGGTGACGACGCCGAACTCCTTGCCGCGCTCACCCAATGTCTTGCCCACCTCGTTGAGCTGCTCGGTCGGAAACGGCCCGGCGCCGACGCGCGTGGTGTAGGCCTTGCAGATGCCGAGCACATACCCGATCGCATTGGGACCCAGTCCGCTGCCGGTCGCCGCCTGCGCCGCCACGGTGTTCGACGAGGTGACGTAGGGATAGGTGCCGTGGTCGATGTCGAGCAGCGCGCCCTGGGCGCCCTCGAACAGAATGCGCTTGCCTTCGCGGCGCCGTTCGTCGAGCAGCGACCATACCGAATCCATGAACGGCAGCACCTTCGGCGCCACCGCGGCCAGTTCATCATAGAGCGTGCGCGTCGCCACCTCGGTCATGCCGAGGCCGCGGCGCAAGGCATTGTGGTGGGCCAGCAGGCGCTCGATCTTGCCATTGAGCATCTGCAGGTCCTCAAGGTCCATCAGCCGGATGGCGCGCCGCCCGACTTTGTCTTCGTAGGCCGGCCCGATGCCGCGGCCGGTCGTGCCGATCGCGGCCTTGCCGAACGACCGTTCGCGCGCGACGTCGAGTTCCTGATGCAGCGGCAGGATCAATGGCGTGTTCTCGGCGATGCGCAGATTTTCAGGTGTGACGCGGATACCTTGCCTGTCGAGCTGAGCGATTTCCTTGAGCAGGGCGTGCGGGTCGAGCACGACGCCGTTGCCGATCACCGACAACTTGCCCGGGCGGACCACGCCGGAGGGCAGCAGCGAAAGCTTATAGGTCGTGCCATTGATCACCAGCGTGTGGCCGGCATTATGGCCGCCTTGGAAGCGGACGACGATGTCGGCCTGCTCCGACAGCCAATCAACGATCTTGCCCTTGCCCTCGTCCCCCCATTGGGAGCCGACCACGACAACATTCGCCATGAGGGATGGTCCCGATCAGCCCGCTGAACGCTTCAGTGAATCGGTTGCCGACGGCAATCGACTGTCCCGGATACTGGATGGCGCCGTTCGAAGCAAGGCAAAGCGGCTCGCCGCGGCCATTGTTATGCTGTGCCAAACTGTTGGTTTCGCAGTGGATTTAGGATGACTCCAGCCGCCAAGTGGACAATTTCGGCACTTTTGTGAAAGCCCGCAGCACCGGCGTTTCGCGCCGATATCGCATGCTCGGGATGCCAAGCCCGCCTGCGACTACGGCACTGGATGTTCCGCGCGGACCGCGATACCCCATTCCGTCACAACCGGAGCAAGCGCCACAGGGGAGTGCCGTGACGCCAGGAGCGCCTGCCACCAGTTCGACCCGGATTGGCGGCCGCATCGGCGGCTGGCTGTTCGACCAGCCGTATCTTTTGCTGTCGCTGACCTCGCTGTTCTGGGCCGGCAATACCGTTCTCGGCCGTTTCGTCGCCGGGCACGTGCCGCCGATGACGCTGGCCTTCATCCGCTGGAGCGGCGCCACCTTGATCCTGCTGCCGTTCGCCGCCGGCCATCTGGCGCGCGATTGGCCGGTCATCCGCAAGAACGCGGCGCTGATGACATTGCTCGCGCTCACCGGCTTCTCCGCCTACAACACGATGGCCTATTACGGCCTGCAATACACCACGGCGATCAACGGCCTGCTGTTGCAGTCGGTCGGGCCGCTGTTCGTCGCGCTGTGGACCTTCGCGCTGTTCGGCGACCGGCTGACCTGGCGCCAGGCCGGCGGCATCTGCGTCTCGCTCACCGGCGTCATCGTCATCATCTGTCACGGCAGCCTCGCGGTGCTCCTCGGGATCGGCTTCAACCGCGGCGACGTCTGGTTTTTGATCGCGCTTTTGATCTACGGTCTCTACACCGCCATGCTGCGCAAGCGGCCGGCCATCCACCCGCTGTCGTTCCTCGCCGCCGGCATGGGCTGGGGCGCGGTGCTGCTCATTCCGGCGGTGGTCGTCGAAGTCGCCAGCGGCCGCACCATGATCTTCGACACCGAGAGCGTGCTGAGCTTCGCCTTCATCTGCATCTTCCCCTCGCTGCTCGGCTATCTGTTTCTCAACCGCGGCATCGAACTGATCGGCGCCAACCGCGCGGCGCCGTTCATGCACCTCGTTCCGGTGTTCGGCTCGGTGCTGGCTATCGCGTTGTTGGGCGAGCGCTTCGAACTGTATCACGCCGTCGGCTACGGGCTGGTGTTCACCGGGATTACGATCGCGACGCGGAAAAGCAGCGCTGCAGCGAAGCCCACGCGATCGGGATGAGTAGCGTGGGCACGGTGCTTCGCGCCTTTGCCCGCCCTGCGCTTCCTGACCGGCGGTTACGGCGCAAGGAAATAAATTCTCTTCAAAACCGCAGCGGCTTGACCTGCTGCACGTTCGGGATGTCCTGCACCTTGGCGAGCACGTCGGGCGCCACCGCGCCGTCGACCTCGACCAGCGCGATGGCATTGCCGCCGGCGGATTCGCGGCCGAGATGGAAGGTGGCGATGTTGATGCCGGCGCTCGCCAGCACGGTGGCGAAGCGGCCGACGAAGCCGGGCTTGTCCTGGTTGGTCACGTACAGCATCGAGGGGGCGAATTCGGCGTCCATGCGGATGCCCTTGATGTCGATGATGCGCGGCCGGCCGTCGGCATAGACCGTGCCCGAGACCGAGCGGGTCTGCCGGTCGGTGACGACGGTGACGGTGATCAGGCTTTCGTAGTCGCCTTCGGCGTCGCGGCGGATCTCTTCGACGGCGATGCCGCGATCCTTGGCGACGATCGGCGCTGACACGACGTTGACGTCCTGCAGCATGGGGCGAAGGAGGCCGGCGATGGCGGCCGAGGTGAGCGCCTTGGTGTTCATCTGCGCCACCGCGCCTTCGTAAGCGACCTGCACCTGGCGGATGCCGCTCTCGGTTAGCTGGCCGGCAAACGAGCCGAGCTTCTCGGCCAGCGTCACGAACGGTTTGAGCTTCGGCGCTTCCTCGGCGCTGATCGAGGGGAAGTTGACGGCGTTGGCGATGGCGCCGCGCAACAGATAATCGGACATCTGCTCGGCGACCTGCAGCGCAACGTTTTCCTGCGCCTCCATGGTCGAAGCGCCGAGATGCGGCGTGCAGACGACGTTCGGCAGGCCGAACAGCGGGTTCGCCGTCGCCGGTTCTTCGCGAAATACGTCGAGCGCGGCGCCGGCGACATGGCCGGACTTGAGCGCCTCGCACAACGCCGCCTCGTCGACCAGTTCGCCGCGCGCGCAATTGATCAGGCGCACGCCTGTCCTGGTCAGCGCCAGGGTTTCGGCGTTGATGATGTTGCGGGTCTTGTCGGTCAGCGGCGTGTGCAGCGTGATGAAGTCGGCGCGGCGCCACAGCTCGTCGAGGTCGACCTTTTCAACGCCGAGATCAAGCGCCCGCTCGGCGGACAGATAGGGATCGTAGGCGATCACCTTCATCTTCAGCCCGATCGCCCGGTCGGCGACGATCGAGCCGACATTGCCGCAGCCGATGATGCCCAGCGTCTTGCCGAAAATCTCCACGCCGAGAAATTTGTTCTTCTCCCACTTGCCGGCGCGGGTCGAGGCATCGGCCTCGGGAATCTGCCGCGCCAGCGCCAGCATCAGGGTGATGGCGTGCTCGGCCGTCGTGATCGAATTGCCGAACGGCGTGTTCATCACGATGATGCCGCGCGCGGTCGCCGCCGGAATATCGACGTTGTCGACGCCGATGCCGGCGCGGCCGATCACCTTGAGATGCTTCGCCTGCTCCAGCATTTTCGCCGTCACCTTGGTGGCGGAGCGGATCGCCAGCCCATCGAAGCCGTCGATGGTCGCGGCAAGCTTGTCCTTGTCCTTGCCGAGATTGGGCTGGAAATCCACCTCGACACCACGGTCCCTGAAGATCTGGACCGCAGCGGGCGACAGCGCATCGGAGATGAGAACGCGGGACGTCATGGCGGTAATCCTTTGCGTTCAGCGCATCCAGCGCATCATGTGGGGGTAGGGCGGCAGGCCCATCGCGGCGGCGCGGTGCGGCTCGCAACTCATGCCGTAGAGCTGCAACAGCGGCACGCCGAGATAGCGGCCAGCGGTAAAGTTCGTGATGATGGCCTCGCCGCCGCCCTTGAAGGCCGCGTGAAAAACCACAGCCGGATCGATGTCGAGATAGCGCAGCGCCGCGTAGGACCAGGCGATGGTCGTGAGTTCGTCACCACCGTCCGGCGACAGCGTCGGGGCGTTGCGTTCGGCCGGATCGGCGACGGCGATGTGACCGGCCTCGTGGAGAATATCGCCCGGATAGGTCAGGCGCGACTCGTCGGCCACCAGGGCGCCGTAACGGATATCGAGGCCGGGCAGGAAAGTCGTCGCCGGTAGAATAGCAGTGCGCACCGGGATGCCGATGCTCTGCACAAACGCCATGAGCCGCGCGGTGAGAGGATCGGCGAACGTGGGAGCCGACGATATGGCAGCCGGTGGCTTGGGAGCTGACGTGGGAATCGACGACATGGGAGTTGACGACATGGCGATCACGCCGCCTTGGCGAGTGCGTCCTTGGCCCCGGCATAGGCCCAGTCGAGCCACAGCGTCAGGGCTTCGACGTCGGCTCGCTCGACCGTCGAACCGCACCATACGCGCAAGCCGGCCGGAGCGTCGCGATAGGCGTCGATGTCATAGGCGACGCCTTCCTTCTCCAGCGCCGCGGCGATGCCTTTGACGAACGCGGCCTGGGCCTCGGCGGGTAACCGGCTCACCGTCGGATCGACCACTTTCAGGCAGACCGAGGTGTTGGAGCGCAGCGCCGGATCGCGCGCCAGAAAATCGATCCACGGCGTCCGCGCCACCCAGTCGGCAATGACTTTGGCGTTGGCGTCGGCGCGGCCATGCAGCGCCGGCAGTCCGCCGACCGCCTTCGCCCAGTCCAGCGCGTCGAGGTAATCCTCCACGCACAGCATCGACGGCGTGTTGATGGTCTCGCCCTGGAATACGCCTTCCATGAGCTTGCCGCCCTTGGTCATGCGGAAGATCTTCGGCAGCGGCCATGGCGGGGTATAGCTCTCGAGCCGCGCCACCGCGCGCGGCGAGAGGATGAGCATGCCGTGGGCAGCCTCGCCGCCCAGCGCTTTCTGCCAGGAGAAGGTGACGACATCGAGCTTCGGCCAATCCAGCGGTTGGGCGAAAGCGGCGGAGGTGGCGTCGCAGATCGTCAGCCCGGTCCGGTCGGCGGCGATCCAGTCGGCGTTGGGGACGCGCACGCCCGAGGTCGTGCCGTTCCAGGTAAAGACGACGTCGCTGTGGGGATCGACGGCGGCGAGATTCGGCAGTTCGCCGTACGGCGCCCGCAGCACCGTCGTATCCTTGAGCTTGAGTTCCTTGGCGACGTCGCTCAGCCAGCCCTCGCCGAACGATTCCCAGACCAGCATGGTTACCGGCCGGCCGCCGAGCAGCGACCACAGCGCCATCTCGACGGCACCGGTATCGGAGGCCGGCACGATGGCGATGCGGTAATCCGCCGGGACCCGCAGCACCTCGCGCGTCAAATCGATGGCGCGCTTGAGCTTGGCCTTGCCGGGTTTTGAGCGGTGGGAACGTCCGAGAAGGGCGTTGGAGAGGTTTTCAGGCGTCCAGCCTGGCCGCTTGGCGCATGGGCCGGACGAAAAGTGCGGCACGCGTGGCCGCACGGCGGGCGTCGCAATGGCCATGGTCTATCCTTCCAGATAGGCGCCCCTCGGTGGGGAGGGGTGTCCCGCGGTCGGACATAAGGGAGTGATCGAGCGACGTCAAGCCGGCGGATTGCGCCGGATGAAAAGAGATGGATTTGCCGACAACCGAAGCAAGACGACAATCGCGATCCCAATTCCGTCGGTCATTGCCGGCGGCGTCGCCAACGATTTTGTAACCAGAAATATGGTGCGCCGAACACCGCCGGCGGCGGCAACGTCAACAACCGTTTAAGAACCGACGTCGTTAGCGCTTCTTGAATTGCCAGTTCGCCCAAGTCGGTGTGTCTGCGCTTTTATCAGATAAATCAAAATCGCTGTGGCGAATTGAAATCCGGATCACGCGCCTCTCAAGGACAGCTCTCGTTTCAATTTTATTCAAAATGTTACCATAGCCGAAGTCGGCGATGGCGCGTCCCATCCTTCATTAATGTTCGTGACTAAAGATCGCGCACAAAGGGACGGAAGGGGCGTCAGATGCGTTTGCTCATTGGTGTTGTTGTCGTCATGGCGTTCGTGCCGCGCGCGTTCGCTGACGATCTCGATGCGATGTTCGGTCCACCGTCGCCAGCGGACGCCAGCTGGTATGCTCCGCAAGCCGCCGGCGCCAACTGGCGCGGCTTTTATTTCGGCGGCCAGTTCAGCTACAGCGACGCCAGCGCCGATTTCAGCAAGGCGACGCAATCGCCGATCGCCTTCGTGCTGCGCAACTCCGCGCTGGAGGACCAATTCGCGCCGTCGAATTGGCAGGTGCTGGGCAGCGCGAGCCACGGCGCACCGGGCTTTGAGGCTTTTGCCGGCTACAATTTCCAATTCGAGAAGCTCGTTCTCGGCGTCGAGGGCACCTACGACCAAGCCTCGCTGTCGGTGCAGGCGCCGAACACGCCGATCTCCCGGCTGACGCCGGCCGACAGTCAAGGCGACAGCTACCTCGTCAACATTACCGGCAGCGGCTCGCTGACGCAGCTCGACTTCGCCACGCTGCGGGCGACGGCGGGCTGGAGCCTCGGCAATTTCCTGCCCTACGGCTTTGCCGGCTTCGCGCTTGGCCACGCCAATATCAACATTGCGGCGACGGTCTCGGGCGAGCAGAACCCACCGTCGGTCGGTTTATGCAGCGCGGCCGCGATACCGCCGTGTGCGCCGTTCTCCTTTGCCGCCACGGCCGGAAAAGATTCGGAGTGGCTGTACGGGTTCACGGCCGGCGCCGGCCTGAATTATGCGGTGACGCAGAACATTTTCCTGCGCGCCGAATACGAATTTGTGCAGTTCTCGGCGGTCGCGGGCGTGATGGTGGACATCAACTCGGCGCGTGTCGGCGCCGGATTCAAGTTCTAGACGTCGCGGCCGCGGCTTGCTTTAGAATTTGATGCCGGCGCCGAGCCGGATGCTTTCGGCGCTGAGCCGGGTCGCGTTCGGCGAGCCGAACTCGATGTATTCGGCCTCGCCGCGCAGAAACAGATTTTGCACGATCCGATAGTCGAGGCCGAGCCCGAAGTCGTAGCCATAGTGGAATCGGCCGTTGCTCTCATGGGAGATGGTCCAGCTGCCGCCGATCGGTGCGGGCGGCGGCGGGTTGCTCGGCGGCGGCGGATTGGCGCAGCTATACGGCGATATCTCACCACAGTAGTTGACGTTGACCGAGCTCGAGGCGTTGATTTGCGCAACCGATATGCCGGCGAACGCGTAGGGCAGAAAGTTCTGGAAGGCCCAGCCGAAACGGCTCCGCACCGTCGCGTAATTCGATATTGCCGCGGCCGCAGCGGCGTTCACGTTATACGTCGCATCGTACAGCGTGCCGTTGGCCTGTTGGAAATAGGAATGGCTTCCCGAGTCCTGGGCGCTCGCGTGCAGCGTGGCTTTGCTGTAGTTGACCTCGAATCCGATGACGGCGTCTTCAAACTGGAAATTATAGCCGATGAAAGCGCCCCAGGTGGCCTTCGTCGTGTTCATCTTAGAGAGCTGCGTAAAGCTGCCCAGCGGAATCCCGTCAAAGCCGGCGCTTAGAGTTGAAATGGTCGCGACATCCGGTCCGGTGACCTTGCTGAAATCGATGCCGTTGAAATCCTCGCCGATCTGGCCGCCGGCATAGAAGCCGCTCCAGTTGGTATAGGTTGGCGATCCGATCTGCTCGGAGCCGCGCAGCACGTCCAGGTCGGCCGCGACCGCGACGGTCGGCAACGCAGCCACGACCACAGCACAAATGACCAAACGCATCGGCGGTCTTCTCCGTCCCTTTCGGCGCGCTCTTCGAGCGGCCAAACGCGTGCGATCATCAGCCATTAACCTTAATGGAGCGTTAGCTTGGCGCCGTGCGGCGGGCAGGCCGGGAGACTTGGTGATCAGCGGCGGCCGTCGCCCCATCGTTAAAAACGAAAACGGCGCGGTCGCCCGCGCCGTTTGTTGTTGAATTGCAGATCAGCTGCGGCGTATCAGCCCCGGCTCATCAGCGCGGGCGGAGGCGCCACGATCGGCTCCGGCTGCAGCATCCAGCGCAGGCCGATCCGGAAATCCTGCGAGTTCATGTTGGTGAGGGTATAGGAGGCGCCCGGGCAGGCCGGGGTGTTCTGACAGAACACTTGCGACGTCTGCGGCGAGCCCAGGTGCAGGTAGCGGTAGCTGAAGTCGACCTTGAACGCGTTGGTGACGTTGTAGGTAAGGCCGGCCTGCGCGTTCCAGGCAAAAGTCGTCGTCGTCGAGTCGCTGTTGGTGTAGCCGAAGCCGACCGTGCCGTTCGAATTGATACCGTTGTCCTGGACCCCGCTGATTCGGTTGAACGCTGTGCCGGCGCCGGCGCCGATATAGGGTGTCAGGCACCACCACGTGCCGAGGTCGATATAGGCGTTGGCCATGAACACCGCCGCCGAATGATTGCCTTCGTTGACGTCGAAGCAGACGCCGCCGCCGGCGCAGAAGTCCGTATAGCTGCCGGTCACCTTGAACGCCGCTTTGGTGCGGTATTCACCGGTCACATCCATCCGCAGCCAGTTGTTGATCGCATAGCCGATGCCGCCGCCGAAGATGCTGGTGTCCTGGATGTCCTTCTGGACGATCGTCCAGCTCGCCGGCCAAACGAATGCCGAATTCGCCTGGCTATGATCGAATTTTGAGAAGGATTGCAGGCCGACGCCGACGTCGCCGCGCAAATACCAGCCGCTCGCCTCGGCCACCTGGGCCGGAGGCTGATACACCATTGGCGGCTGATAGTTTGGCGGAGGCAGGCCGAGATCGGCTGCGAAGGCCGCGGTGCTGATCAAGCTGGCAGCACCGACGGAAACGAGAAATTTGACGCTAACCATGGCTTCGTCCTTTCATCGGCCGAGCCATACACGCTGCGGCCCGCCCGTCGTTGAACCGGGCCAAGGATGGCAGCAAACATTTAAGCGGGTCTTAACCTTAAGATTTAACCGTGCCGGTTAACCCATGCAGGGTTCAGATCCGCAGCCGCATCGCGCCTGCGCAAGCGGTCGCGCGGCAGGGGTCCGCCCCGGCGGGCCGGCGGCGCATTCGATTCATATTTTGTTAGCGATTGCGGCCGGCGGGCGCCTCTCGGCGATGGCTCGCCGATCAATGCTCGCCGTCGTCGAGCTTGCCGATATGGTGCTGCGCGTAAAGCTCCAGTCCGAGCTTGGCGACGAGATCGAGCTGGGTCTCGAGGAAGTCGATGTGCTCTTCCTCGTCGTGCATCAGCTTTTCGAACAGGTCACGCGTCACGTAATCCTTCACGGCGTGACAGTGGGTGGCGGCTTCCTGGTAGAGCGCGCGCGCCGACATCTCGGCGGCCAGATCGCAGTCGAGGACTTCTTTCACGTTCTGGCCGATGTGCAGCGGGTCGAGCACTTGCATATTGGGGAAGCCGTCGAGGAAGATAACGCGCTCGATCAGCTTGTCGGCGTGCTGCATCTCCTCGATCGATTCCTTGCGCCACTGCTTGGCCAGCGCCTTGTATCCCCAATTGTCGAGCAGGCGGTAATGCAGCCAATACTGGTTGATCGCGGTGAGCTCGTGCCGCAGGCCCTTGTTGAGATAATCGAGGACGCCAGGCTCGCCTCTCATGATCGTGCTCCTGCGCTGGGTAAAGACGCCGCAAGCTGGGCGGCACCGGCCCTGATCACAACCATTATAGCCTCACGGCGGATGGTGGAAGCGGGATGAAGAAAAGCTCAGGAGCCTTCGCGGCCGTCCTGACAGCCGGCCGGTGCGGTGCCGGCCAGGGCTTCGTCCATGATGCGCCGGATGGTGCGCGCGCAGCGCCCGCATTGGGGGCTGCAGCCGAGGCAATGGTAAACTTGGCCGGTGGTGCGCGGGCAATCCTGCCCGCCCTGGAGCGCACCACGCACGTCGTGGTCCGTGAACACGTTGCAAGAACACACGATCATGGCGGCAGGCCCGGCGGCGATTGGTTCGATCTGCAACTATCTTTACCGCAGCGCGCATTGCGATGCAAAGAAAATCAACTGTTTATAGGCATTCTAAGCTTGTCGTGTGGAAATCCGATCGGGTCATCGCCGGTGACAGCGGGGATCCGCATCACGCCGCGACCGCATCCTGCGTGTCCTCGTCGTCCTCATCGCGGCGGCGGCGCCGCGGCCGGAGCCGGCACAGGCGCGAGCGGACGCGGCAAAGCTCATCGATCAATCCGGCGAAACGCTGGCCGCGTCCGAGCGCGCGGTCGAGTTCCGCCATGGTGCGGGCTAGACCGGGATCGTCATCGCGAACCCAGGTGCGCAGCACCGCTGCGAACAGCACGGCGAGCCCCTGGGCGCGGACCATGCCGCGCGGGCCCGAGGCGCCGATATCCGCGGCTGTCAGCATCCATTGCTGCGACCGCACGGCGAGGCCGTTAAGCGCCAGGGCGAGCGGTGGATTGCGGCGGGCGGAGCGCATCAGCGATCGCAGCGCCTCGCGATATGGCGCCAGCTTCTCGAGCCTGCGCATCAGTACGTCGAACAAACGCTCGCGCGGCGGCTCCTCGGCCATGTCGCTCAAATCCTCGGCCAGCACGGCGCGGTCGATGGCTTTGAGATGCGCGGCATAGATCGGCAGCTTGGCGGCAAACTGATCGCGCAATTGGCTCAGCGATACGCCGGCTTGCTGCGCGATGTCGGCGAAGCCGATCTGCTCGAACGGCTTCTCCGCCAGCAACGCCAAAAACGCCGCTACGATCTTGGCGCGGTCATCGGTCGAACCGGCCGGGGCTGCCGGTCCCGCCGTGCCGGACGCTGGTGTGGATTTGCGGGCGGGTCTGCTGGCGGGCCGGCGGGCCATGACTGAACTCCTGTAACGCCTGGAATGCGGAGCGCGCGAGATTATTCCCGAGGACCGAACTGCGCGCCCAACGGATCAAATGTAGGCCTTCATTCCGCTGCTTCCAAGGCGGCGCCGAGCCGGTTCGGGTTCAGCCGGCAAGTTCCCTGGAGCGCGCCGTTGCCGCGGCGACCGCTCTTGTCAGCAGCGCCGCCAGGCCGTCGCCGGCCATCAACACGTCCAGCGCCGCGGCGGTGGTGCCGCCGGGCGAGGTGACGTTGCGGCGCAACTCCGCGGCATCAAGCTTGGCGCGACGCAGCAATTCGCCGGCGCCGGCCACGGTTTCGCGCGCCAGCCTGGCGGCGAGCGCCGGCGGCAGCCCGGCAGCGACAGCGGCCTGCGACAACGCCTCGGCGAGCAGGAACACGTAGGCCGGTCCCGATCCCGACACCGCCGTCACCGCATCCATCAGCGCTTCGTCCTCGACCCATTCCACGGCGCCGGTTGCGGCAAGCAGCCGGTCGGCGAGCGCGCGCTGGGCAGCGCTGGCGTGGCGCGGCACCGCGACCGTGATGCCGCGGCCGATCGCGGCCGGGGTGTTCGGCATGGCGCGCACCACGGCGCAGGATTTGTTCGAGGCGCGCTTGAGCGCGCCGGCAACGAATTGCAGCGTGCGCCCCGCCATGATCGAGACGACGACGGTCGATGGGCCGATCATCGGCGCCAGCAGCGGCAGCACCTGCGCGGCGACCTGCGGCTTCACCGCGACGACGATGGCGGCCGCGTCGGTGAGCGCATGGGTATCCGGGTTGAGCTGCAATCCGCGTTGCGCCAGCGCCGAAATTTGCGGCGAAGCTTGCGGTTCGAGCACGGCGACCCGCTTCGGATCGAGGCCGAGCCGCAGCCAGCCCTCGAGCAAGGCGCCGCCCATCTTGCCGGCGCCGACCAGGACCAAGAGCCCGGGAAGGTCGCGCAGTTCGTCCGTCATGCCTCGCCCGCGGTCTCGAACATGGCGGACTCCATCGCCTCGCGCGCGGATTTGCCGGCCCAGACCACGAACTGAAAGGCGGGAAAGTAGCGCTCGCAGGCGTCGAGCGCGCAGCCGAGCACCGCCTCGCATTGCCGGCCCGAAGCGGCGACGTCGGCAAGCACGAGGGCGTGACGGAACATCACCATGCCGTTCTGCATCCAGACGTCGAAATGTCCGATCCATAGCTGCTCGTTGATCCGGGCAACGAGCTGCTGCACTTCGCTGAGCCGCAGCTCCGGGACCCTGATGTCGAAGGCGCACGCCAGGTGCAGCGCCTCGATGTCGCTCATCCAGGTGTATGAGACTTGGTAATTGGTCCACCGGCCGGTCACCACCAGCGCGATCTCATCTTCCCCAGATCGCTCGAACGGCCAGTTATTGCCGGCCGCCATGTGCTCGACCACTTCGAGCGGATTGTTTTTCTGTTCGCGCGATATTTCGATGATGGACATGCCCCCTCCACAGTTGCCGGTTTGAGTGGAACTGCGCACGCACAAGCACCCATCCGAATACGGGCCGCAATTTGACGCAGGGAAGACATTTGCGGGCCGATTGACTGTCCGCCGCGAATCAGCCCGCACACCGACTATATTCGGCCTGATTCCGTCCACCAAAACTTGCGTAAGTGCCTCTACCGCCGCTGCTCGCGCCACTCATGAAGTGATTTGCGGCCGGGGCACAATGCTGGCGCGGCGACAGTCCACAGAGCCGCCTGCGACAAGTTGACTCGGGGATGAGGGGGCTCGTGCCGCCGTCATGGCGATGCCGCGGAGCGACGCACGGCGCGAAGGCCCGAGGCAAATCCAGCCGGCCGCGGCAGCTCGCCCGGATCGCGTCATCCTTCGCCGCGCGACGCCCTCGCGATAGCCGGCGGCGGGCTCAATCGAACAGGCTGGAGACCAATTCCTCGGCGGCAGTGCGGCTGATCGCTTCGCCGATCAGCGTCGCGATGGACAGCACGCGAATGTTTTTGAACTCGTTCACCGCCTTGGTCGGCTGGATCGAGTCCGTGATCACCAGCTCCTTGAGACGCGAGCCGGCGACGCGGGCCACCGCTCCGCCGGACAGCACGCCATGGGTGATATAGCCGTAAACGGCGTTGGCGCCCTTTTCCAGCAAGGCGTCGGCGGCGTTGAGCAAGGTGCCGCCGGAATCCATGATGTCGTCGACCAGGATGCAGATGCCGCCGTCGACCTCGCCGATGACATTCGCCACTTCGGATTCGCCGGCCCGCTCGCGCCGCTTGTCGACGATGGCGAGCGGCACGTTGATGCGCTTGGCGAGGCCGCGCGCGCGCACCACGCCGCCGACGTCGGGCGACACCACGATGACCTTGGCGAGGTCGAATCGCTGCCTGATGTCGCGCATCATCACCGGGGCGGCAAACAGGTTGTCGGTCGGGATATCGAAGAAGCCCTGGATTTGTCCGGCATGCAGATCGAGCGTGAGCACCCGGTCGGCGCCGGCATTGGTGATCAGATTGGCAACGAGCTTGGCCGAAATCGGCGTGCGCGGTCCGACTTTGCGGTCCTGCCGGGCGTAGCCGAAATAGGGGATCACCGCCGTGATGCGCCGCGCCGAGGCGCGGCGCAGCGCGTCGATGATGATCAGCAGCTCCATCAGGTGGTCGTTGGCCGGGAACGAGGTCGACTGGATGACGAAGACGTCGGCGCCGCGCACGTTCTCCTGGATTTCGACGAAGATTTCCATGTCGGCGAAGCGGCGCACCACGGCCTTGGTCAGGACCGTCCCCAGATAGCCGCCGATCGCCTCGGCGAGCGCGGGATTGGAATTGCCGGCGACGAGCTTGATCGCGCCGTTGTTGCCCGCCATTCCCGCCCTCTCCCACGCGTGCGCGCGCCAAACAAAAGCCAGGACCTGATACAGGCCGGTTTGCGGGCTGGCAACATAAATCAGGGCCTTTCCCCGCGGGTTTTTCGGCACAATCCCTATAGTTTCTGGGGACTTAAGGGCTCGGGATAGCGAATGGCGAATAGCGAATGGCGAATGGCGTATTTGAAAAATCGCTACTCGCTACTCTGGCTCCTCGCAGATTCGGGGGTCACACCAGCGCGATGGCGTTGACGTGACGCCCGTAGTCGGCCTCGGCGCGGTGGGTGGCCCGCCGGTAGCTGAAGAACTGCTCGGGCGCGGCGTAGGTACAATGGCCGAGATCCTCGACATGGCGGATGCCGGCGCGCGCCAACCGTGATGCGATATAGCCGCCCAGATCGAACTGGGCGTGGCCGTCGCGCGCGCCGGGCATGAAGAACCGGCTGCTGGCCGGGTCCTCGGCACCGAAGCGCGCGATCAGGTCGTCGCCGACCTCGTAATTGGATTGCCGGATCATCGGCCCGAGCGCGGCGCGGATTTCGCCGCGCGCGGCGCCGAGCCGCTCCATCGCCTCGACCGTCGCCTCGATGACGCCGGTCAGTGCGCCGCGCCAGCCGGCGTGCGCCGCGCCGACGACCCGCGCCTGCGGCTCGGCGAGAAGTATCGGTCCGCAATCGGCCGTGGTGATGCCGATCGCGAGCTCGCGCATACGGGTGACGATGGCGTCGGCGCGCGGCCGCGTCGCGGGTGTCCAGCTCGCTTCGGCGACGACGACGTTGGGCGAGTGGATCTGATAAGCGGTGACGAAGCGGTGCGGGGCGACGCCGAGCGCGGCGGCCATGCGGGCGCGATTTTCCGCGACATGGTCGGGGTTGTCGTGCGAGCCCACGCCGCCGTTGAGGCTCGCGTAATGGCCGCCGGATACGCCGCCTTGCCGGGTGAAGAAACCGTGGCGGATGCCGGCAAAGGCGAGCGTGCTGGCCTCGAGCTTCATCATGACGTTTCGAATCCGGGCAGCGCGCCGAGCTTCGGATCGGCGATCGCGACCGCCTTGAATAGCTCGCCCATGCCGGTGGCGCCACTCGCGGTGAGTTTGGACAGCGCCAGATCGATCTCGATGGCCTTGTCGTGAGCGGCGTTCGCCTTCAGCGCTGCGGCGCGCTCCCGGATGCCCAGGCGGAGCAGGAAGTCGCGCTGCAGGATCGGGCCGTGAATGCAGCCGCCGATGCTTTCCGCGCTCTGCGCCAGCGCTTCGAAATCGACATGGGCGGTGAGGTCGGCCTTGCCGGGGGCGTGCAGCGGGTCGGCGAAGGCATGGCCGGCGACGGCCTGCAACGTATCGCCCATGCTGTATTTGACGTGGCCGTAGTCGAGGACCAGGGCGGCGCCGCCGCTGCGCACGCGCCGGCCGATCTCGAGCGCGAGACGGTCGGAGCGCCATTCGAACAGCGAGCCTTCGGCACTTTGCCGCAAGGCGCGCGGCAGCGCCGCTTCGAAATGGGCCAGCGTGTCGGGCGCCACATCGAAGCAGAGCTGGCCGTCGGCGCCGATCGCGACCACGCGCTCGTGCCAGCCGTCGGCACGTCTGAGCGCCTGGTGCACCGGCAGCGCGTCGATGAACTCGTTGGCGACGATAATGACCGGGCCGGCCGGCACGTCTTCAAGCCTGTTGTGCCAAAACGCCGGGACCTCGAGGCCCTCCAGGCTTCGCTGCTGGATTTGGCGCAGCGCCGGGCTGATCTCGACCAGATGCAGGACGACGGCGGACTTGAAGGCGTCCACCACTTTCAGCGCCCGCAGCGCGTCGACCATCAGCGTGCCGCGGCCGGGGCCGAGCTCGATCACCCGGACATTTTCCGGCGCGCCGAGCTGCTGCCAGACCGCCGCCATCCACAGCCCGATCAGTTCGCCGAACATCTGGCTGATTTCGGGGGCGGTGATGAAATCGCCGCCAACGCCGAGCGGATCGTGGGTGATGTAATAGCCGTATTCGGGATGGCTCAGGCACAGCCGCATGTAGTCGGCGACCGGCATCGGGCCGGCGGCGGCAATGAGCCGGCGGATCTCTCGCTCCAGGGCTTTTTGCTCAGCCATCTTTCGCCGCCGGCGCGCGCCGCAGCACGACGGCGAGGATGGCGACGCCGCCGAGCATGAGCGGAATGCACAACAGCATTCCCATCGTCAGGCCGCCCCAGAGAAAGCCGAGCTGGACGTCGGGTTCGCGAAAGAACTCGCAAAAGATGCGCGCCATCCCGTAGCCGAGCGCGAAGGCGCCGGTGACGACGCCGGGGCGCTTGAGCGCGCCGGCGCGCACCAGCACGCCGAGCACGATGAACAGCGCGATGCCTTCCAGCGCCGCCTCGTAGAGCTGACTGGGATGGCGCGGCACCGGCCCGCCGTTGGGGAAGATGAAGGCCCATGGCACGTCGGCCGGCCGGCCCCACAATTCGCCGTTGATGAAGTTGGCGATGCGGCCGAGAAACAGCCCGATCGGCGTCACCGCCGCGGTCACGTCGGCGAGCGACAGGATCGGAATGCCGCGCCGCCACGCGAACACCACGATCGCCACCAGGCAGCCGAGAAAGCCGCCGTGGAACGACATGCCACCATTCCACAATTCGAAAATCTGCAGCGGATGGGCCGCGAAATGCGGCAGGTTATAAAACAGGACATAGCCGGTGCGGCCGCCGAGGATGATGCCGAGCGTGATCCAAACCACGAAATCGTCGAAGTCGATCACCGTGAGCGGCGCCGGTCCGCCCCACAACCGCTCCGCAGCGATGATGACGCGCGCATAGAACCAGCCGGCGATGATGCCGACGATATAGGCCAGCGCATACCAGCGCACTGCCAGCGGGCCGATCGAGATCAGCACCGGATTGATCGCCGGAAATGGCAGGATGGGCAGCACCGAGAGAACGAGCATTAACGATTTCCATAGCGGCGACGCGGCGCCCCCGGGCCGCGCGCACCTCTTGCGAGCGCGCCGCACCATCGCCATTGTGACCAAGCATAGCAAGCGCTTCGGAGGCAGCCATGGTGCAGACGACAAACCGGTTTTTCGACGAAGTGGCGCGGCTGATGAATGACGCCGCCGGCGCCGCGCAAGGCGTGCGGCGCGAGTTCGAGACGCTGTTCCGCAGCCAGGCTGAGCGCGTCCTGCGCGAGCTCGACGTGGTGAGGCGCGAGGACTTCGAGGCGGTCAAGGACATGGCCCGCATCGCGCGCGAGGACAATGAGGCGCTCAAGGCTCGGGTCGCCGCGCTGGAAGCGGCCCTCGGCAAGGCCCCGCCGGCCCCCGGCACGCCACCGGGGAGCGTTAATCCCGGCCAGCCCTGACCAGCCAGACCGGCATCGCATTCCTTGTTTTTCGCGACTTGCGCCGCTATAAGCGCCGCGACCGCGGCTCCAGCACCCCTGGAGGCTGCCGCGGTATTCCGTCCACATGACACCGGTTTATGACGCCGGTTTACGACCCAACGGTTTTAAGACGAGGATCACATCATGGCGACCGTCAATCTGATCAAGGCGGCGGCGCGCTCGCGGGCAGGCAAGGGGGCCGCCCGGGCCGAGCGTCGCGTCGGCCGCGTTCCGGGCATCATCTATGGCGACGGCAAGCCGCCGCTGCCGATCTCGCTCGACTACAGCGATTTGCGCCAGCGCATCTATGCCGGGCATTTCCTCACGACCATTCATGACGTCGAGATCGACGGCGTGAAGCATCGCGTCATTCCGCGCGACTTCCAGCTCGACGCCGTGCACGATCTGCCGCTGCATGTCGACTTCATGCGGCTCGGCGAAGGCGCCACGATCCGCGTCAACATCCCGATCCATGTCAGGAACGCCGATCAGTCGCCGGGCGTGAAACGCGGCGGCACGGTCTCGATCGTGACCCACAGCGTCGAGGTGCGATGCCGCGCCGACGCCATCCCGACCGGCATCGAGGTCGACGTCGGCGACCTCGATATCAACCATTCCAGGCATCTCAGCGATATCCAGTTGCCGGACGGCGTGCGCGTCGTCACCGGCCGCGACATCACGCTGGTGACGGTGGTGCCGCCGTCGGGCTACGCGGAAGAAATCAAGGCCGCGGCCGAGGCTGCCGCCGCCGCTGCGGCTGCCGCTGCTGCCGCCGCCACCGCGGGCACGCCGGCGGAGGGCGCTCCAGGCGCCGCGCCGGGGGCGGCTCCGGGTGCGGCACCTGGCGCCGCGCCAGCGGGTGGCGCCGAAAAGAAGTGAGGTTCCGCGGCGCGGAACAGCATCGATGCTGCTCCTGGTCGGACTTGGCAATCCGGGAGCGGCCTATGTGGGCAACCGCCACAACATCGGCTTCATGGCGGTCCAGGCCATCGCCGGACGCCACGGCCTCGGACCGTGGCGCCGGCGCTTTCAAGGTGTCGCCTGCGAGGGGCCGATCGGCGGCCAGCGCGCGCTGCTGCTGCTGCCTGGGACATTCATGAATGACTCGGGCCGTGCCGTCGCCGAAGCCGCGCATTTCTACAAGCTGCCGCTTTCCGGCGTCACCGTATTCCATGACGAGATCGATCTGCCGGCGTCCAAGGTGAGGGTGAAAACCGGCGGCGGCATTGCCGGCCATAATGGCCTGCGCTCGATCTCCGAGCACATCGGCAACGATTATCGCCGGGTGCGCATCGGCGTCGGCCATCCCGGCAACAAAAACCTGGTCCAGCACTACGTGCTGAGCGACTTCGCCAAGAGCGAGCGGCCCTGGGTCGAGACACTGACCGGCATCATCGCCGACAATGCCGAACTGATCGCCCGCGGCGAGGATGCAAACTTTCAGAACAAGGTGCACCTCGCCATGGTGGCCAAGGGTTTTGGTGAAGACACCAACAACGATCGCGACGAGAAGTGAATCGTCGGACAGCAGGTAAGTCGATTTCATGGGCTTCAAATGCGGCATCGTCGGCCTGCCGAACGTCGGCAAGTCGACCCTCTTCAATGCGCTCACCGAGACCGCAGCGGCGCAGGCAGCGAATTATCCGTTTTGCACCATCGAGCCGAATGTCGGCGAGGTCGCGGTGCCGGATACGCGGCTGGACACGCTGGCGGCGCTTGCCAAGTCGGCGCAGATCGTGCCGACGCGGCTGACGTTCGTCGACATCGCCGGACTGGTGCGCGGCGCCTCGCAGGGGGAGGGGCTCGGCAACCAGTTCCTCGGCAATATCCGGGAGGTCGACGCCGTCGCCCATGTCGTGCGGTGCTTCGAGGATACCGACGTGACGCATGTCGAGGGCCGCATCGATCCGATCGCCGATATCGAGACGGTGGAGACCGAACTGATGCTCGCCGATCTGGAAAGCCTGGAACGGCGTGTCGACGGCCTGAGCAAAAAAGCCAAGGGCGGCGACAAGGAGGCCAAGGAGGCGCTCGACCTCATCATGCGGGCGCTGGCGCTGTTGCGCGACGGCAAGCCGGCGCGTCTGACCGAGCGCAAGCCCGAAGAGGAGAAGGCCTTTCACATGCTCGGCCTGCTGACCGCGTTGCCGGTGCTCTATGTCTGCAACGTCGACGAGAATTCCGCGGCAGACGGCAACGCATTTTCGCGAAAGGTTGCCGACCGAGCGCGCGCCGAGGGCGCCGCCACGGTCGTCATTTCGGCAAAGATCGAGGCGGAAATCGCGGTCCTGTCGCGCGACGAGCGCGAGGACTATCTCGGCGCGATCGGATTGAAGGAGGCGGGCCTGGATCGGCTGATCGGCGCCGGCTACGCGCTGCTCCACCTCGTCACCTTCTTCACCGCCGGCCCCAAGGAGTTGCGCGCCTGGACGGTGACGCGGGGCACCAAGGCGCCGCAGGCCGCGGGCGTCATTCACAGCGATTTCGAGCAAGGCTTCATCCGCGCTGAAACCATCGCCTACGACGACTATGTGGCCTGCGGCGGCGAGGCCGGGGCGCGCGACGCCGGCAAGATGCGGCTCGAAGGCAAGGACTATGTGGTGCAGGACGGCGACGTCATGCACTTCCGGTTCGCGAACTAGGATCAGGGGCATCAGGGAGCAGGGATCAGGAAACAGGCATCCCCGATTTCTGAGGCCCGATTCCTGAGGCCTGATCCCTGATCCCTTACTGATTCCTGATCCCTGATCCCTGATTCCTGATCGCGCCGAGATGCTCGTTGATGCGGAATACGATGAGCACGAATTCGGCGCTGATGCGCGCCATGATCACGCCCATGAAGGCGCCCAGCACGCTGGCGATCAAAAAGATGATGCCGACGAATGGATCGTACGCCATGGTAACGAGAGAGCGCATAGCGCCGGCAAGACCGAGCAGGATGGCAATGACCACGGCAAGCCAATAAAAAACCTTGATCACCGTGGGCGTTACGAACCGCTCCCACTGGAACAGGTCGCCGATGCCGAACATGTTTTCACCTCTGCGCGCGGAAACAAAGCTGCGACCACTCGGGGGCGGGAGACTGCACTCCGCTGTTGCGGCGGTCAATCGCGGCGCGACGGCGCGATTGACGGATCGCCGCGGGGTGACTACGGACCTGCGAGGAATTAGGTTTCGCAGGCTGCCATGCGCGGGCTTCATTGGGAGAATTTCGCGGCGCTGTCGCGGCGCCTGTCGTCCGAGCAGCGCCGCGCCCTGTCGATTGCGGCGGTGACGCACGCGCTGCTCGACGGCTACACCGACCTCATCACGATCATGCTGCCGTTGTGGCAGGCGGAGTTCGGCCTCGACTATGCGGCGCTCGGCGTACTGCGCAGCGTGTTTGTCGGCGCCATGGCCGGCCTGCAAATTCCGGTCGGCATGCTGTCTGAAAAGCTCGGCGCCGCGCCCGTGCTGGCGCTCGGCACCGCGCTTGCCGGCCTCGGCTATTGCATCGCCGGCGCCAGTTCGGGCTTTGTCGTGCTGGTCGGCGCGCTGTTCGTCGGCGGATTAGGCGCCAGCGCGCAGCATCCGATCGCCTCGGCGCTGGTCGCCCGCGCGTTCGCCGGGCCGCGTTCGCTCAAGGCGCTCGGCACCTACAACTTCGCCGGCGATATCGGCAAGATGACTCTGCCGGCGACGGCCTCGCTGCTGCTCCTGACGATGGCATGGCGCCCGGCGCTGGCAATTCTGGGCGCTCTCGGGTTTCGTCCTGGCGGCGGTGATCCTGGTGGTTACGCCGCGATACGATCGCGCGCAGCCGGTTGAGCCACATGCCGAGGGCAAGGTCGCCGATCAGCAAGGGCGCCAGCCGTTCGCCTTCCCGCTCTTGCTTGCGATCGGCATCCTCGACAGCGCGACGCGCATGGGTTTCCTGCTGTTCCTGCCGTTCGTGCTGAAGGACAAAGGCGCCAGCGTCCAGACCATCGGCGTGGCGCTGACCTTGGTCTTCGCCGGCGGTGCGGCGGGAAAGCTCGCCTGCACGTTTATCGGCGCGCGCATCGGCGCGACCGGCACTGTCTGGCTGACCGAGAGCTTCACCGCCGCCGGAATTCTGGCGCTGGCGCCGCTGCCGCTCGCGGCTGCGCTGCCGCTGTTGCCGCTGATCGGCGTTGCGCTCAACGGCACCTCCTCGGTGTTGTACGGTTCGGTTCCCGCCCTGGTCGCGCCGCAGTGGCGAACGCGCGCGTTGGGCATTTTTTATACCGGCACGATCGGCTCCGGCGCCGTCGCTCCCGTTCTCTATGGGCTGGTTGGCGACGCGCTCGGCGTGTGGAAAGCTTTGACTTTGGTCGCCGCCATGGTGCTGCTCACGCTGCCGCTGGCGGCGCTGTTACGGCCGGCTTTGCCCGGCGGATATGGTTCCTCGGTGGCGTAAGCGCGTCAACATTGCGCCGACGGAACACCGCCTCCCAAGTTCAGTCGCAACCATCACGTCGCGGCAGCATCGTTGCGTCTGTGTCGCCGCGGAACGCAAGGTACCAACGCGCGTTGGATTGGTGCTCGGGTCGTTGGTTTCCGGGCGCCTTATGCTGATGGAGTAGGCAATGAGCATCAACACCTCGTACACCGTGCTCGCGATCGCGCTCGCAGCTGGGACCTCGGCGGCCAATGCGCAGACGGTCATCACTCGCCACATTTCCGAGCAGCCGGTTGAGACCGTCATCACCCAGCAGCCCGTGGAAACGGTCCGGACCGTCGAGACGGTGCGAACCGTGAGGCCCGCGGTGCGCTCGGTCGTCAACCGGCGCGTGGTGACGACGCGGCGGACCGTCGTGAGCCAGCGCGTGGTTCCGACGCCAATCGTTCCGACCGCCGTGGTCCCGGCGCCGGTCGCCGCCAATCCCGCGCCGCTCTATGACGTCGCGGCGCCGGCACCTCTCGTCGCTGCTCCAGGGCCGCTTTACGACGCCGCGCCGCTCACCGCCGTCGACGAAACCCTGGTCGCTCCGCCGCCTGCCGTCGCGGTTCCGACCTACCGCTATGTGTACGAGCCGGATCGTATTCTGGTCATCGATCCCACCACCAACATTACGGTTCAGGCGATCCCTCGATAACGAGGGTTCGACAACGGGATCGGTTGCGATCCACGAACCTTCGGGTGCGCGCCGCACGATGCGGCTCGCACCCATCGGCCGAATCCTTTGGGCGAACGAGCAAACAGAACGAGCAGGCAGTCCGGTGAGAGGTCTCGCGCTTCATGGTCTCGTGCTGGTCACAGTGGCGCTGGCCTTCGCTGCAGCCGCCCCGAGCGGCCTCGCCCAGAGCGACGCGACCGGCAGCTTGAGCGGCGCCGGAGCAAACGAGCAGAAACTCGACCTCACGACATCGCAACGCCACGCCATCTACGCCGCCGTCAGTAAGGAGAGGAGCAAGGTGGCTCCGCAGCCGTTTCCGGCCGTTGTCGGAGCGGAGGTGCCGCCGATGCTCGAGCTTTATGTGCTGCCGGACGGCGCAGTGGCCGCCAATCCCGCGGTCGAGTTCTACCAATATACCCTGGTGCAAAATCAGGTCGTGCTGGTCGATCCGACCAGAATGCGCGTCGTCGACGTCATCGGGCCCGAGCCGCCGCAATGACGGCGGCGAGGGCCGTGATGGGGTCGCGCCGGCGTGGCTATTGCGAATCCTTCTTCGCGGCGTCCGCGACCGCCTTGGGCAGCACGTCGAGATACGGCCCCATGAAGAAGGCTTCGCCGGCGCCATCGCCAAAGTAGCGGTCATAGGCATCGATCATGGCGCGGACCGGCGTGACACAGGCCGGCATCGACGCGACGATGAGGTCGCCGAGTTCGGTGGCCGGCTTTGCCGTGTAGCCCGGATTGGCGAACACCGCGCGCACGATGCAGTCCGTTGCCGAGCGGACCAGGGGCTCGGTCGCGGCCAGCTTCTCATGGGAGGAGAGACGCGTGCGGGCATGCGTATCGTCGCGCGGGTTGGTGGCGACGGCGACGACCAGCGCGGTGCCCAACAGCGGTGCAAGAACCATATGATTGTCCCCTGAGCCTTGCCGGCAAGCCATAGCGGGACGAATCGCCGCCGGTCAATCCCTCGATCTGCGGCACCCTCGATCTGCGGCACCCTCGATCCGCGGCACTGCCGCTGCCCCGCTACTGCCACCCGGCCGGCATGCTATGTTATACTAAGGCGGTTCGATGGAGCACAGTCATGTTTTTCCCCACGGTCCTGGTGCTTGGCGCGCATCTGGTGATGCCGGTCGCCGACAGCGTGCCGGTTCTCAACGTGCAACAGGTCTGCGAGGGTATTGCCCAACAGGGCGGCGTCACGTTCCACGATCCGGCGATCGCTAAGGAGAAGAAGGATTGCCTCGACAGCGAGCAGGCCACGCGCCAGGAAATCGTCAAACAATGGTCGAGCTTTAATGGCGCCGACAGGGCCGCCTGCACCAGCGAATCGGAGACGGGCGGCGAATCGAGCTACACCGAATTGCTCACCTGCCTGGAAATGGCGCGCGACGTGCGAGCCATGCGCACGGAGCGGCAAGACCCGCTTGGCGTGGCCAAACCCGCTCCCGGCCAGTAGTGGCGGCCCGCCGCCGGGGGGGCAATGCCTGATCTCCCCCTAATAGCCGATGAGAATCTCGCTGACCTTTGCCCTGATGGCGCGCAACCCGGCGTCGTCGGAACTGAACTCCTTGTCCGCCGGGAACGCACCGAGCGCGTCGGCGTCCGTTTTCGAGTCGGCCTGCAGGCTGACACCTGATTTACAGCCACCGGCAATCGTCGCCAGCGCGCCATCGTCCCAATCGCTCACCGCCGCAACGTTGCTTTTGTCGAATCCCTTGACCTTGAACGGCTTGTGGTTGAGCTTTTGCAGATCAGCAAGCGTCAAGCCGAGCCGCAGGCCGCCGGGCGCAGACCAAGTCGATTGGCCGTTGATCAGGATCAGATAGGTATCGCTGCGGTTTGCCTGATTGCCCCACCAGATTTCCAACCGCCGTTTCGGGTCCTTCGCAAACAGGACGGAAGCGCCGACCTGCGTGCCGTTGACCTCGACGTCGGTGAAAGTGACGTTTTTCGGATCAAACACCATGGCGAGCTTGAGATTGCTCGAATCCTTGGAGAACGCGCCGCTGCAGGCGACGGTATGCGAGTTCGCCGCCGCGGACGGTCTTGCCGTTGCGGCAGCGGCGGTCGGTTTGGGCGCGGGGTGACCTGGTCCGCCGGACGGCTCCGCGACCGCGCCGGGCACTGTCTGCTTCATCTGCGACGGGGAGAGCTGGTCCTCCGGGCTGAGGCTGGTGTCCGGCTGTTGCGCCACCAGCGGCCCGGCGAGCGTCATGGCGAAGCCCGCAAACAGTACCGTGCCGATCCAGTGTCCACGCATTTGCGTCTCCCATCACCGACGCGCCCCGATGATCAGAATAGCATGGTTTGTGCCAGACGCTGCCGCGCGGTCGCCCCATGATATTGCGTTCGGCGATCCGCGTTCAGCGCGCGTTGTACCAGGTCAGAGATATCTCCTGGGCGTAGGCGAGCTGAGCGACCGTCAGCTTCGCCGCCACGGCATCGCGGATCCGCGACTTGAAATCGCGGTCGTCCCCGACAGCCTGGGACGTCGACAAATTCAGCCACATGTAGGATAAAATATAATCCCGTCGCACGCCCTGGCCTTTGTTGTAGGCGAGGCCGAGTTCGAACTGGGCAAAGCCTTGGCCTTGGACGGCGGCGAGGTAGTACCACTTCGCCGCCTTGTAGTAGTCCAGCGGCACGCCACGCCCCGTTGCGTACATCCAGCCGAGCTGGGCTTGGGCGTTTTTGTCGCCACTTTGGGCCAGGCCGACGACCCGGTCGGCTGTCGCATACGGAACGGGAGCAAAGATATTCGGACGCGCCGCGGCACCGGCCGTTCCGGCGGCGAAGACCACAAGAATGACGGCGATGCACCGAGCGATCTTTGTCACAGGTTCCGGCTCCATGTCATCGCCTCAATGTCCTCGCCTCAATTCCCGCACCAACTTAGCGCGCAATTGGCACCCTATCCAGCGCGACGCCAGTTCAGACGCCCAGGCGCAAGCTCATGGCCTCGAACAGCCACGCGAGCCAGATGGCCGGCGCGAAGAACAATCCAAACGGCACTGCCGTCACGCCGGTCACGCGCTGGCCGCGCAGCGCCGCGATCAAAACCGCGGCCAGCGCCGATACCGCGGCAATATCGATGGCGATCGCCACCGCCATCCAGCTGAGCCAGAACTCCGGCGACGCCGGCAAGTTTGACATCGCCAAGCCCGATGCCCTCGCGGCCGCGAAGCCGTCGATACGCCGCGCGAAAGGCGAAGAACGCCATGGCGAGCACGATGCCGCGCAGCAGCGCGCCGGCAAGCGCCGGCAGCGGCGGAAGCGATCGATCGATCGATGCCGCCACCACGCCTAGCAACAAGCCGGCCAACACCAGTGGATCGGGGATCACGAAGTGCCGGGCGTCGATGGCCGCGATGGCGATCATGATGACGGCAAGTCCGGCACCAAAGAGGCCGGCGACACCCGGTGCCGCCACCACGCTGACGCTCGCCGCCGCCAGCGCGACCGCGCCCCACGCCCCGTAGGACCGCACCGAATCCGACACGCGCGCCATCGCGCGCCTGGTTCGCCCGCCCGCCGGCGGCGACGAATTCATCGGACAAATTGCGGATCTTGGAACAGCGACGGCCCGGGCGGGAAGGCGTTGTCCGCCGAACCGCGCAATTTTGCCCGCAGCTCCTCGGCGACCTTGGCGGCGTCGATGCTGTCACGGATGATTTGCGGCTCGATGAAGACGATCAGTTCGGTCCGCGTGGTCGATCTGTCATTGGTCGCGAAGGCGTCGCCGAGGATCGGAATTTCCTCCAGCACCGGGATGCCGTTGCGGGAACGAGTCTGCGTTTCGGAGATCAGGCCGCCGAGCAGCACCGTCTGACCGCTGGCGACCGAAACGTCGCTTTTGATCTTTCGCTGCGACACCGTCGGCGTCAGCGTGGCGGCATTGGCGTTGTTGGCCACGTTGCTGATCTCCTGCTGGATTTGCAGGCTGACGTTGCCGTTGGCGTTGATCCGCGGCAGCACCTGCAGGATGACGCCGGTGTTGAGATAGCTGATGCTGTTGACCAACGGTGTATTCGGATTGGTGAGGATCGCGGCGCTTCCCGTTGTAACCGGCACCTGGTCGCCGACCTGCAACGAGGCCACCTGGTTGTCGATCACCACCACCGACGGCGCCGACAGCACCTTCACGTCGGTGATCGTGCGCAGAGCGTTGATAACGACTTTGGGACTGGTTTCCGGCCCCAGGATAAGGTTGGCGCCGGGCAGCACCGGATTGAGGTTGGGCGTGGTGGAGCTGGCCGTGAAACCGAACGAGACCGAGTTGCCCTGCAGGAAATACTCGACGCCATATTGCAAGTCGTTGTTGAGCGTGACCTCGGCGATGGTCGCGTGGATCGCCACCTGCAGCTGCGGGCGATCGAGCTGCGCCAGGGTCTGGCTGATCAGGCGATAGTTTTCCTGGTTGGCGAAAATCACCAGCGAATTGTTGGCGATATCGGCAGCGATCCGCAGTCCCGGCAGATTGATCGATGCTGCTCCCTGGGTGTCGCGGGATGACGCGCCCATATCACCGAGTTGTCCGGATATCCCGGTCTGCGTCGTGCCCCCGGGGGCGACTCCGCCAGGCGATCCGAGGGCGGAGGCCGCGCCGATACCGCCCAACACGGCGCCCGTGGTGGCGGCGCCGACGGTGCCCGCGCCCGGACTTGTGCCGCCGAGAGTGGAACCAAGTCCGGTGGTGCCAAATCCGTTCTGGCCGTTTGGATTGGTGCCGCCAAGGGCGTCGGTGCTCGTTGTCGTGACGCCGGCGCCCGGGGCGATTTGATTGACCGCCGAATCGAGGCCCTGGGACTTGCTGCCGAACAGATCACTCAGCACTTTGGCGACCTGGCGGGCGTCGGCGTAGCGCAATCGATAGACCCGCACGGCGGAGCCGGCATTGTTGGCCTTGTCGAGCCGGCTGATCCACTGTGCCGCCTCGCGCAACAGGTTCGGCTTTTTCGACACCACCAGCACGGCATTGAGCCGGGTGATCGGCTGCAGCGTCACGAGGTTTTGGTTCATGCCGCCTTCGCCGCTCTCCATAATCTTTTCGAGTTCCTTGATGACGGCTTCGGGCGTCGCATTCTCGATCGGGTAGATGCCCACCGACTGGCCGCGCATCCAGTCGACGTCGAAACTCAAAATCGCGTCGACCGCGGTCCTGCGCTCCGGGCCGGTGCCCTGGACCAGGATCAGGTTATGGCCGGTGTCGGCGCGGGCCATGCCGGGCTTGAGCGCAAAGCTGTCGAGCAGTTTGAGGATTGTCGGCGCCGCGGTGAAGCGCAGCGGCACCACGCTGATGCCGTAACCGGCCTGGGGGTTGTTGGCCGCGGTCGTGGCGCCGACGCCTTGGGCATCGCCGCCGGGAATGAGCCGGTAGCTGCCGCCGGCATCGGCAACCAGCACGACATTGCTCATGCGCAGCGCATTTTCGAGCACCAGAATGAGGTCGCCTTTCGGAACCGGCCGGCCCGAGGCGATCGTCACGGTGCCCTGAACGCGCGGATCGATGATATAGCCGACGCCGAGAATGTCGCCGAGTATGACCTTGGCAACGGTCGAGACGGCCGCGTTCTCGAAATTGAGCTCGTAACCTTCGCCGTTGTCGGCGGGTTGCGCTCCGGGCACGTCGGCGCCGGTGTCGCGGCCGAAATAGCTTGATCCGGGCGAAGCTTTTGGCGGCGGCGCCGCCTGGCCTAGCTGCTGCGGAAAACGCGGTTCAAGATTGGTGTTCTGCACCGAATCGAAGGGATCGGGCAGGTGCTGCCGGCTCTCGCCAAGCGGAACAGGGTCGCACCCCGCCAGCAAGGCAAGGACGAAACCGGCCGCCACGCAAGCACCGACCGTCCGGCGATGATTGACCACGCTCGTACCACCGACCTACTATTTACCCTACGACGTGCCCCCGGCTCCAGCCCCCTAGGCCTGTAACTCTATGAACGATACACAGCCCCCGTCAAGGAACGAGTCTTCAAGCGGCAATAAATGAGCGACATATTCGAGAATAAAGGCGAGAATAATCGCGGCGGCGAACAGTATCCGGCCGGCGCCGGCGATATGGTTCAACGCTTTTATGACTATTTGCTCAGCGAACGCTTGTCGATCGCGGAGGGTTCGTCGCGGTTGAATCTCGCCGAAGCGCGCCGCAGCGGCAAACCGCTGCAGAAATTATGGCAGGCGCTCGAGATCCCGGCCCACGATTTTGCCGACGAGGCCGCGCGTTTTTTTGGCCTGCCACGGGTGACGCTGGCCGACCTGATGTCCGCCACTTCGGTCGCGGACAAGTTCTCCCAGCGATTCCTGCGGGAATTGTCGATATTCCCTTGGTCGGCCGGTTCCGGACCGCCGCGCCTCGCCGTGGCGGACCCGACCGACGCCGCCGCGGTGCGCGCGGCGGAACTGGTGCTCGGCGCGCCGCTGCAGATCGAGATCGCCTCGTTCGAGGACATTGCGACGGTCCTGGCGGCCCGGCTGGAGGACAAGGCAACCACGGCGGAGGGCGGCGATGCGCTGCAAGCCCGCGCCGACGACGACGTCGAAAGCCTGCGCGACCTCGCCAGCGGCGCGCCGGTGGTGCGCGCGGTGAACGATCTGCTCGAACGCGCCATCGAAGTGCGCGCGACCGATATTCACATCGAGCCGTTTCAGTCCGGCCTCGTCGTACGGATGCGGGTCGACGGCCTGTTGCGGACGGTGCAGACGCCGGCCCGCGCCCTGCCGCAAGCCATTATCTCGCGCGTCAAAATTCTCGCCGGGCTGAACATCGCCGAGCGCCGGCTGCCGCAGGATGGCGCGGCGCGCCAGACCGTCAGCGGCATCGACGTCGATATTCGCGTCGCCACGATGCCGACCCAACACGGCGAGGCGGCGGTGCTGCGCTTGTTGACCAAGGATCGTGGCCTGCTCGATATCGGCAGGCTCGGCATGGCGCGTGCCGACGAAGAACGGCTGACCCGGCTGCTCGGCCTGCCGCACGGCATGATCATCATCACCGGCCCGACCGGCAGCGGCAAGACCACGACGCTTGCCACCATGCTGAGCATTCTCAACGACACGTCGCGCAAGATCCTGACCATCGAAGATCCGGTGGAATACGAAATCCACGGCATTAACCAATCCCAGGTAAAGCCTGCGATCGGACTGACCTTCGCGACCGCGCTGCGCGCCTTCCTGCGTCATGATCCCGACGTGATCATGGTCGGCGAGATTCGCGATTCAGAAACCGCCCATATCGCGATCCACGCGGCGCTGACCGGGCATTTGGTGCTCACCACCCTGCACACCGAGACCGCCGCCTCGGCGATCCCGCGGCTTCTCGATCTCGGCGTCGAGGGTTTCTTGCTGGGATCGACGCTGCGCGGGGTGATCGCGCAACGCCTGGTGCGAATCCTGTGCGATCGCTGCAAGCGGCCGCGTGCGCTCGACAAGGAGGATTTCGCCGCCGACCCGCGCTACGCGGCGCTCGGCTTCAAGGTCGGCGAGACGTTGCAAGAGCCGCGCGGTTGCGACCGCTGCGGCGGCAGCGGCTATCGGGGCCGCAACGGCGCCTTCGAGATCGTCGAGGTCAACGAGAGCATCAGGGCCCTGATCGGAAAATCGACGAATTCGGCTGAGATCGAGGACGCTGCATTGCGCAACGGGATGACGACCATGCTCGACGACGCCGTCGCCAAGTGCCGGGCCGGGATCACCTCGCCGGCCGAGGCGTTGCGCGTCGTTGCGCTGCGGTGAGATCGTGCCAAGCTTTCGCTATCGGGCACTGACCCAGGCCGGCGAGGTGGTCAGCGGCTCGATTTCGGCGCCGACCGCCGCCGAGGTGGTGCGCCAAGTCGAATATCTCGGGTTGGTTCCGATCGATGCCGTCAGCGAACGCGACGGTGCGGAGGCCTCCGGCTTCTCGCTTGATTTTCTGACCAAGCCCAGCGCCGAGGACATCACCATATTCACGCGCGACCTGGCGCTGCTGCTCAAATCCGGCGCCCGCATCGACGCGGCATTGGACCTGCTGGCGACCGACATGGACATCGGCCGGCTGCGGCCGATCGTCGCGAAGATTCGTTCCAGCATCCTCAGCGGCGAGAGCTTCGCCGAATCGCTGTCGCACCATCCGACGGTCTTTCCCGCGATGTTTGTGGCGCTGGTGCGGGTCGGCGAAGCGTCCGGGACGCTCGACCATATTCTCGATTTGCTCGCCGCCGATCGGCAGCGCAACGAAGCGGTGCGCCGCAAGTTCACCGAAGCAACGCGCTACCCGGCTTTCCTGCTGTTCGGGGCCGGCTGCGTGCTGACTTTTTTCTTGCTGTTCGTGCTGCCGAATTTCGCCTCGGTGCTGCGAGACTTCAACGCCAAGCTCGATCCCGTTGTGGCGTTTTTCCTCGGCCTGTCCGACTTTGTGCGCAGCCAGAGCAGTGTTCTGGGGGTCGCCTTGGCGACCCTTTTGACGATCGGTTGGCTGTTGTCGCGACGGGTCGAGTTCCGGCGCGCGGTGCGCCGCAATCTGGCCCGGCTGCCGCTTTTGAAGCCGCTCATGATGTTCCAGACCACGGCGTTATTCTGCCGTAATTTAGGCGTGCTGCTTACCAGCGGAATGACGCTGTCGGCGGCCTTGCGCATCCTGGTCGACATGATGGAAGGGCGCGGGCGCCCGGAAGCTTGGATCCAGGTCGCGGACCGCGTCCGCCACGGCGGCAAGCTCTCGGACGCGTTGGGCGACGCCGCAGTGCTTCCGGCGATGGCGGTACGGATGTTAAGGTTGGGTGAGGAGACCGGGCAGCTCGGGACATTAAGCAGCCACATTGCCGAATTCTATGAGGCAAAGCTGCAGCGCAGCCTGGACCGGGTCGTCGGCATCGCCGGCCCAGCAGCGATCATCGGCATCAGCGTCGTGGTCGGCGGCTTGATCGTCTCGGTCATGACCTCCTTGCTCTCGGTGACGCAAATCGTCGGTTGAACGGGGTAACCAGAGATGACACGCTTCAGATTCGGCCCGTCGGGGCGCCGATGGTCGCGCGCACGGCGGCACGCTCAAGCCGGTTTCACCTTGATCGAAATGCTGGTCGTGATCACGATCATCGGCCTGATCATGGCGCTGGTTGCGCCGCGCGTTCTTAACTATCTTTCCGAATCCAAGGCCAAGGCCGCCAAGATCCAAATTGAAAGCTTCGGCAGCGCACTCGATTTGTTCTATTTGGATGCGGGTCGTTACCCGACAAGCTCGGAAGGACTTGGCGCACTCGTCCAGCGCCCGGGCACCATACCGAGTTGGAACGGACCCTACCTGAAAGGTGGCAATGTGCCCACCGATCCCTGGGGAAACCCTTACGTCTATCGCGCACCCGGCGAACACGGGGCGTACGACATCGTCTCTTATGGATCTGACGGGACGGAAGGTGGAACAGGAACCGCGGGTGATATCACGAGCTGGACACGGTAACGGCGGCTCAGCCGGCTTCACGCTGATCGAGGTCGTTTGTGTCCTGGCCATCGTCGCCATCCTGGCCGCCGTCGCGCTGCCGGCGATGCCGTTCGGCACCTCGCATCAGCGCCTCGAAGGCTATGCGGTCGAGACCGCCGCGCTGCTCAATGCCGATCAGGAGAGCGCAGTCCGGCAGCACCGCGACGTCGCCACCGTCGTGGATACGCCGTCGCGCACCATCCGCTCCGGCACCAATGCTTGGACGGTTCGCCTGCCGTCCGACGTGACCGTCCAGGCGACGCTCGCCGTGCGCTGCCAGGATCGTCCCGTCGGCGCCACCATCCGGCACCTCGCATCCGGCATGTCGTGCGGCGGCGTCATTGCCATGACGCGGCTTGGCGCGGGTTATCAGGTCAAGGTGAATTGGCTGACCGGAGGGGCTGAGGTTGTGCCAATTCATTAAGCCCGACAGCAGTCGCACCGACGGCGGCTTCACGTTGATCGAGGCGCTGGTGGCCGTGGCCGTCGTTGCGGTCTCGCTCACCGCGATCGGCGCGCTGATCGGCGCCAATATTCGCGCGACCCACAGTCTCGATTCGCGCCTGGCATTGATTGAGACTGCGCGCGGCGTTCTCAGCGGCTTGCCCGACCGCGACCAGCTTGAGCCTGGCGACATTTCGGGCGCGGTGGCGGATCACCGCTGGCGCATCGATGTCATGCCGTTCGTCGCCGATTTCGTCGACCCGAGCACGCCTTCGCCGTGGCAACCGCAGGCCATCGTGCTGCGCGTGCAGGCGCCGTCCGGAGAGATTCTGCGCATCGATACGGTTCGCCTGCGCCACAGCCAGGGAACCGGACCATGAGGGAGCCCGCCGTTTCGGCCGGCAACGCCGGCTTCACGCTGCTCGAGGCGCTCATCGCGACATTATTGATGGGCGTGATCATGGCTGCGCTCGCGACGGTGACCGCGCAGTGGCTGCCCGGTTGGGACCGCGGCGTGGCGCGGCTGCAGCGCGTTGAGGCCATGGCGGTCGGGCTGGACCGTCTGGTCGGCGATATCGCGGCGGCCGAAATCGTCTCCGCCGGCGACAGCAAGTCGCCGCCGCTGTTCGACGGCGGCGACCTGTCGGTCACGTTCGTTCGCACCATGCTCAATCCGAACGCGTCGCGCGGACTTGAAGTCGTGCGGATCGCCGGCGTCAGCGACGATCGCGGTCCCGTGGTGGTGCGCAGCACCGCCCCGTTCGCGCCTGGCGGGGCGGATGCCGGCAGCGCCGACACGATCCTGTTCTCCAATCCGGTGGCGATGGTGCGCGGGCCTTTCAGCATCGCCTTCTCCTACGCCGGGCCCGATCGGGTCTGGCACGCCGACTGGCGCCAACAACCCGTGCTGCCGCGTGCGGTTCGCCTGCTGCTGCGCGATGCCGCCACCTCGACCACCTTGGCGGTGTCGACGACGACGCTGGTTCACGCCGAACTGGCGGCAAGCTGCGCCTGGGCGCAAACGATCAGCGACTGCCCCGGCCTTGTCAGCCATGACGCGTCCGCCCGAGCCGGCGATCCGACTGTGGCGCCTTGAGATGACGTCAGCAACGCCATATCCCGGCGACCAGCGTCCCGGCGGCGGGCGCGACGGTGGCTTCATCATCGTTGCGGCGTTGTGGATACTCGCATCGCTGGCCACGCTCGCGGTGATCTACTCGCTCTATGTGAGAGAGACCGCGGCAGCCTTCCTCGACCACAACGAGCGGCTTGAGGCCCAGGCCCTGGCGGTGTCGGGAGTTGAGCTTGCGGTCTATCGGTTGACGCAGATTCCCGGCCAGCGGCCGTCGCTCGGGCGATTCAGCTTTCGTCAGGGCAGCGCCGCGGTGGCCGTCGAGTTCGCCTCCGAGAACGGACGCATCGATCTCAATTTCGCGCCGAAGGAGGTTCTCGGCGGACTGTTCATCGGCCTCGGCGTCGACAGCGAGGCGGCCTTGAACTTTGCCGATCGAATCGTGGCATGGCGAACGCCGCTCGCCAGCGGCGCGTCGGATGCCGAAGCATCGCTCTATCAGGGCGCCGGTAAGACCTACGGGCCGCGCCACGGGCCGTTTCAGAGCGTCGACGAGATTGGGCTTCTGATCGGCCTGCCGCCGCGGTTTGTCGATCGGGCCATGCCGTATTTGACGGTGTATAGCGGACGCGGAGAGGTCAATGTGCTCAGCGCCCCTTCCGCGGTGCTTGCCGCCTTGCCGGGCGTCACGCCGGATCGCTTGCAGATGCTGCTGGGGGAACGCGGCGGGCAGATTCCCCAGGACGTGATGCGGGCGCAGCTCGGCACCGCCGGAAATTACATCAGCCTGCAGCCCGGCGCCGCCAACCGGATCTCGGTCGACATACAATTTGCATCCAAGCGCCGCATGCGAGCCCAAGCCGTGGTGATGGTTCTGGACAAGGACACCGAGCCCTATCGCGTGTTGTCCTGGCGCGACGAGGAGATCCCGACTGACGGCCGTGCCGGCGAGGCGGATCGGCAATGAAAACGCTTGAGACCATCACGAATGCGTTTTGGCAGTGGCTCGACCGCGTCGCCGAAGCCATGATCGCGCTCGTCGCGCGCGTCGTGACGCCTCGCTCGGTCAGCCTGGTCGAGGGCGAGACCGGACAATTCGCTTTTGTCACAGCGGGTAAAGGCCAATCCGACGCATTGCGCGGCGTCGCGCTTCAGGTCGCGGACGGCGCGATCGTCGGCCGGCCGCCGCCGCAGGTCGAGGCGGCATTGCGCGGCGGCCGCGTCGAATTGACGTTGCGGCCCGACCGATTTGTGTTCAAGCCGCTGGAATTGCCGCAACGCGCCGCCGAATTCCTCGACGGCGTGGTCCGCCAGCAGATTGATCGGTTGACGCCGTGGAGCGCCGAGCGCGCGGCGTTCGGTTTCAGCGCGCCGGTCGAGGCCGGTGCCGGCCGGCTGGCCGTGACGGTCGCGGCGACCGCGAAAGAGATGCTCGTTCCCATCGTCAAGGCTTTCGCCGCCCAGGGCGTCCACACCGTCGCGATGTCGGCGCGGCCGCCGGACGCGCCGCCGACGGCGAAGCCGATCACGATCATGGAAGAAAACCTCGCCGGCATCCTCGGCCTGCGCATGGCGCGGCGCATTCTGCTCGTCGTTCTGGTGTCGTGCGGCCTGATCGCGGCGGGCGCGGCCGTCGCCGCGACGATCATCGGCGGCAATCTCGAGAGCCAGCAAGACGACCTGGCGCGGCGGATCGCGCAGCGACGGGCCGCGATGCTGGCGATGCGCGATGTTCCCGACGATCCGCTGACGGCGGCGGAGCGCGCGCTGGCCAAGCGCAAGAACGAAACCCCATCGGCCGTCATCGCGCTCGACGTGCTGTCGCGAATCCTTCCCGATCACACCTACGTCACCGAACTGCGCATCGAGGGTGACACGCTGCGGCTCAGCGGCCTGACGCACGACGCCCCGGGACTTATTCGGCTGATAGAGCAGACGCCCCATTTCACCCAAGCCACCTTCTTCGCGCCAATCACCCGCTCAACGTCCGATAGCGGCGATCGATTCAACATCGAAGCGCGCATCGAACCCGTGTTCGCGCCCGTGCCATGAACCCGAGCTTTTGGACCAACCTGAAGCCGATGCACCGTCCGGGGGCGGTGGCGCTCTATGGCGGCCTGATCGTCGCGTCGCTCATCCTGACGGCGACGGCGTTCTCGGCCGTCGGCGAGCGGCGCGCCACCATTGCGGCGGAAGAAAATATGCTGGCGCAGCTCGAAGGCCACTCGCTGTTCGCCCGCAAGGACGACGGCGCGGCGTTCGGCACCGCGCCCGCCGGGTCGCCGTTCCTGCAAGGCGCGACCGTCAACATCGCCGGCGCCGCGCTGCTTCAGCGCGTCGCGACCGCGATCACCCACGTCAACGGCACTGTGCTGTCCTCCCAGGTCGACTTGCAAAAGGCCGATGCCAAGGACGGCTGGATCGGACTGGTGGTCAGCTGCGAGGTCGAGCAGGCGGCGCTGCAGAAGCTGCTCTACGACGTCGAAGCCGGCATGCCGTTTTTATTCATCGACCAGCTCGTGGTCGATGCGCCGGCGGCCGGGGTCGAGAATAGCCGCATGAAGGTGTTACTGGCCGTGTCGGGACGATGGCTGAGCAAATGACGGCCTGCCGCCGGCGCATCGCCGCGGCGCTCGTCGGGTGCGCCGTGGCGGCCGCGGCGCCGGTCGCCCGTGCGGCCAACGATCCGCGCGCGCTCGACCCGCGCGACGACGACAGCGTGCGTTCGTTGCCGCCGATGCCTGGTCCCGAGGCGTCGGCACCGCTGCCGTCCGGGCGCGAGTCGGCGGTCCGCGGCAATCCGTTATGGGCAATTCCGGTGCAATCGCTGCACGCGACCCGCGACCGGCCGTTGTTCTCGCCGTCGCGTCGCCCGCCGATGCCGGCGGCGATTGCTCCGGTGGTCGAACCGGTCAAAACGGTCGCCGCGCCGCCGGAGCCGGAGCAGCCGCCGCTCAACCTGCTCGGCGTCGTCACCGGCTCTGCCGATGCCGGCAGCGCCGACGGCATTGCGGTGTTCATCAACACCACGACCCACGACATCATCCGCCTGCGCACCGGCGAAGGCCACGACGGCTGGATTCTGCAATCCGTCAGCAGCCGTGAAGTCGTGCTGGAAAAGAATCATCGCACCGCCGTCGTGGCACTGCCGGCGGTTGGGCAAAAATAGCGATCACGCGGTTGCGGAAATTTCCCGTCGATGCTCGTCGGGAGCCGGGCGGCGGCCTGCGCTCACTGCGCTCACTTGCGCTCATAGAGCTTCGCGCGGCTTGCCCCGCCGAGACTGGCGCGAGGGGCTGGACAGGTGAGGACTGGTGGAGCCAGGGGGAGTCGAACCCCCGACCTCTTGAATGCCATTCAAGCGCTCTCCCAACTGAGCTATGGCCCCGACAGGGATCAGACATCAAAGAAAAGACCAGGTATCAGCTGGCAGTGAAATCCTGATTCCTGATACCTGTTTCCTGATACCCGCTTAACCTTCCTCCTCGTTCTCGATGTCGCCGCCGATGATATCGGTGACGTCGGCGTCTTCTTCTTCCTGTTCCTCGATGAAGGCGGCGTCGTCGAGACTCTCGTCCATCTCGACTTCCTCTTCCTCGATGTCCGCTTCCGAGGTCTCAACCGGCTTCTTGCTGCCTTGCGCCTCGGCCTCGGCCTCTTCGAGCGAAACGAACTCGGCCTCCTGCGGCTCGGCGACGGCGACTTCCTCGACTGGCGCGGCAGCGGCCGGCCGCGCGGCGGCTGCCGCTGCATCCGGCCGGCCGCGGGTCACGACCGGCGCCACCACGTAAACCGTGTTGCACTTCGGACAGACGATCGGGTCCTTGTTGAGATCATAGAACTTGGCGCTGCAATTGGCGCAGAGCCGCTTGGTGCCGAGCTCGGGTTTGGTCACGATCAGAATCCTTGACGATTTGGGTGTTTCACTTGGCTAGTCGCGACGCGGCTGTCAATAGCGCAACCGCCTAATCGTCGCCGGCTTCGGCTGGCAAAAACGTCCGGATGGCGAGCGGCGGCGGCCCGTGATAGAGGGCGGAACCCGGATCACACCGCCAAACTGCCAGCATGCCACCCGCCGACCCCGCTCCGCTGACCGCCCGCCGCAACCGCCCCCTGGCCGGGCGCCTCCGCGTGCCCGGCGACAAGTCGATCTCGATCCGCGCCCTGATCCTTGGCGCGCTGGCGGTCGGCGAGACCCGGATCGGCGGCCTGCTCGAAGGCGAAGACGTCATCAACACGGCGCAAACGCTGCGCGCGCTGGGCGCCGGCGTCGAGCGCACCGGCCTCGGCCGATGGCTTGTCCGCGGCGTCGGCGTCGGCGGTTTTGCCGAGCCGGGCGAAAAGCTCGATTTCGGCAATTCGGGAACCGGCTGCCGGCTGATGCTCGGCGCCGTCGCCGGCTGCCCGATCACGGCGACCTTCGACGGCGATGCATCGCTGCGCAAGCGGCCGATGCGCCGGGTGCTCGATCCGCTGGAACGGATCGGCGCCCGCACGCTGGCCTCGAACGACGGCCGCCTGCCGCTGACGCTGGCCGGCGCGCGCGATCCGATTCCGATTCTGTTCAAGCCGCCGGTTCCGTCGGCGCAATTGAAATCGGCGGCCCTGCTCGCCGGGCTTTCGGCGCCGGGCGAAACCGTGGTGATCGAAGCGGAAGCGACGCGCGATCACACCGAGAAGATGTTGCGCCATTTCGGCGCCGACGTGCGCGTCGAGCCGGAAGCTGCCAATGGCCGCCGCATTACGCTCGTGGGCCAGCCGGAACTTGTGCCACAGCCGATCGTGGTGCCGGCCGATCCGTCGTCGGCGGCGTTTCCGATCATCGCCGGCCTCATCGTGCCGGGCTCGGACCTAATCCTCGACGGCGTCATGATGAATCCGCTGCGCGCCGGGCTGATCACGACGCTGCGCGAGATGGGGGCGGCGATCGAGGTGGTCGAAACGCGCAGTGAAGGCGGCGACGCAGTCGCCGACCTGCGCGTGCGCGCCGGCGCGTTGCGCGGCGTCGAAGTTCCGGCCGAGCGCGCGCCCGCCATGATCGACGAATATCCGGTGCTCGCGGTCGCTGCCGCTTTCGCCGCAGGCACCACGGTGATGCGCGGACTCAAAGAGCTGCGGGTCAAGGAATCCGACCGGCTCGCCGCCACGGCGGCGTTGTTGCGTGCCAACGGCGTTGCCGTCGATGTCGAAGGCGACGACCTGATCGTGCACGGCACCGGCAGAGCCGCCGGCGGCGGCATGGTCACGACCCACATGGATCACCGCATCGCCATGGCGGCGATGATCCTCGGGCTGGCCAGCGAACGGCCGGTGCAGATCGACGACGGCACATTCATCGCCACGAGCTTTCCGGGATTCGTCGAGCTGATGCGCGGGCTTGGGGCGGATCTTTCATGATCATCGCCATCGACGGGCCGGCGGCTTCGGGCAAAGGCACGATCGCGCGGCAAGTCGCGGGGATCTACGGGCTGCATCATCTCGACACCGGGCTGCTCTACCGCGCGGTGGCCAAGACAGTGCTCGATGCCGGCTGTTCGCCCGACGACGTGGCGCGGGCGATCGAAGCCGCGATCCGGCTCGATCCGCGAAAATTCGACGATAACGCCCTGAAACTGCAGGTCATCACCGAGGCCGCTTCGGTGGTGGCGGCGATTCCGGAGGTGCGCCAGGCGCTGATGAGCTTTCAGCGCGAGTTCGCCACCAAGCCGCCGGGCGCGGTGCTCGATGGCCGCGACATCGGTACCGTCATCGCCCCGGGCGCCGACGTGAAGCTGTTCGTTGTCGCCACGCCGGAGGTGCGCGCCGCCCGGCGCGTCCTCGAACTGCGGGCGCGCGGCGAGCAGGCCGATGAGCCAGAGGTGTTGGCCGACCTTCTGCGCCGCGACGAGCGCGATTCACGGCGCACCGCCGCCCCGCTCAAGGCCGCGCCCGACGCGCACTTGCTCGACACCACGCATTTGGGTATAGACGCCGCATTCCGGGCCGCCGTCGATATCATCGAGGCCGTTCGAACGGGCCGAAAGCGTGGTTGACTGCGCTTTCGTCATTGGAGGTAGCGCCCGTTCGCCGCTTCGCTTGCGCGATCCCGGATAAAGCTTTGTCCCGATCGTTTGGCTTTTAGACCCCAACCGCCGGTCGCCGGCGGCCGCCGCGCGTTCGGGACCATGTCCATTCAAGGGGTCGGGAGTATTCATGGCTCAAGCCGCCGTAGCCGCGCCAACGCGCGAAGATTTCGCCAAGCTGATCGATGAATCGTTCAGCGACGGCCATTTGCAGGAAGGCGCCGTCGTCAAGGGGACGGTGGTCGGGATCGAAAAAGATCTGGCGGTCATCGACGTCGGGCTGAAAACCGAAGGCCGGGTGGCGCTGCGCGAATTCGCCGGCCCCGGCCGCAATGCCGAGATCAAGATCGGCGATACCGTCGAGGTCTATCTCGAACGCATCGAAAACGCCCTCGGCGAGGCCGTGCTGTCGCGCGACAAGGCGCGCCGCGAGGAAAGCTGGGGCAAGCTCGAAAAGGCGTTCCAGAACAACGAAAAGGTCCAGGGCGTCATCTTCAACCAGGTCAAGGGCGGCTTCACGGTCGATCTCGACGGCGCCGTGGCCTTCCTGCCGCGCTCGCAAGTCGACATCCGGCCGATCCGCGACGTGTCGCCGTTGATGAACCAGCCGCAGCCGTTCCAGATCCTCAAGATGGATCGCCGCCGCGGCAATATCGTGGTGTCGCGCCGCACCGTGCTCGAAGAGACCCGCGCCGAGCAGCGCCAGGAGCTGGTGCAGAACCTCGAAGAGGGCCAGGTCATCGACGGCGTCGTCAAGAACATCACCGATTATGGGGCGTTCGTCGACCTCGGCGGCATCGACGGCCTGCTGCACGTCACCGACATCGCCTGGCGGCGCGTCAATCATCCGTCGGAAGTGCTCAATATCGGCCAGCAGGTGAAGGTCAAGATCATCAAGATCAACCACGAGACCCACCGCATCTCGCTCGGCATGAAGCAACTGCTCGACGATCCGTGGCAGGGCATCGAGGCCAAATATCCGGTCGCCGCGCGCTTCAAGGGCCGCGTCACCAATATCACCGATTACGGCGCCTTCGTCGAACTCGAGCCGGGCATCGAAGGCCTGATCCACGTCTCGGAAATGTCGTGGACCAAGAAGAACGTGCATCCCGGCAAGATCGTCTCGACCTCACAGGAGGTCGAGGTGCAGGTGCTGGAAGTCGATCCGGTCAAACGCCGCATCTCGCTCGGCCTCAAGCAGACCATGCGCAATCCCTGGGAGGTGTTTGTCGAGAAATATCCCGCCGGCTCGGTGGTCGAAGGCGAGGTCAAGAACAAGACCGAATTCGGCCTGTTCCTCGGTCTCGACGGCGACGTCGACGGCATGGTGCACCTGTCCGATCTGGATTGGAAACGGCCGGGCGAGCAGGTCATCGAGGAGTACAAGAAGGGCGATCACGTCAAGGCCCAGGTGCTCGACGTCGACGTCGAGAAGGAGCGCATCTCGCTCGGCATCAAGCAGCTCGCGGAGGGCGCCGGCGCGCCGGCCGAAACCGCGGGCGATCTGAAGAAGGGCGTCGTCGTCACCTGCGAAGTGACCGAGGTGAAGGAAGGCGGCATCGACGTGAAGATCGTCGGCACCGACTACGGCTCCTTCATCAAACGGTCCGAGTTGGCGCGCGACCGCTCCGAACAGCGGCCGGACCGCTTCGCCGTCGGCGAGAAGGTCGATGCCCGGGTCATCCAGTTCGACCGCCGCACCCACAAGGTCCAGGTCTCCATCAAGGCGCTGGAAGTCGCCGAGGAAAAGGAGGCCATCGCGCAGTACGGCTCCTCGGATTCCGGCGCGACGCTGGGCGACATCCTCGGCACCGCGCTGCGCCGCAAGGGTGAGGAGAACGCGACCGAGAAGGACGAGGCGACCGAGAAAGACGAGGCGACCGAGCAGGACGAGGCGGCCGAGAAGGACGAGGCGACCGAAGAGTAGGAATTTCCGCGCGTCGCCGCGGCAGTGGGGAACCGACTTCAATTCCGGGGAACCGGCTTTCCTCGGGCATCGGATTCCCACGGTCGCGGCAATGCGCGTCGATCATGTCGCGCGAGAACGAGCAGATAAGGAGCCAGACCATGTCGCTTGATGCCGACCTCATCGTCGACCGTCGCCGGCTACGGCGTAAGCTGACCTTCTGGCGCGTCATCGCCATCGCGGTGATCGTTCTGGCCATCGCCGGGGTCGCGGCGCTGGGCAGCAATCGCATGGGTCTCACCGGCGTGCGCCCCTACATCGCCCGGGTGACGATCCAGGGCCTGATCCGCGACGATCAGGATCGCGTCGAGGCGCTCGAGCGCCTCGGCAATTCGACGCTGGCGCGCGCCGTCATCGTGCACGTCGACAGCCCCGGCGGCACCACCGCAGGCTCCGAGCAGCTGTTCGATTCGCTGTCGCGGCTGCGCGACAAGAAGCCGATGGTCATTGTGGTGGACAGTCTGGCCGCTTCCGGCGGCTACATCACCGCGCTGGCCGGCGATCACATCGTGGCGCAGCAAACCTCGCTGGTCGGCTCGGTCGGCGTGTTGTTCCAGTTTCCCAATGTGTCCGACTTGCTCGACAAGATCGGCGTCAAGGTCGAATTGATCAAATCGTCGCCGCTCAAGGCGGCGCCCAACGGCTTCGAGCCGACCAGCCCGGAGGCGCGCGCCGCGATCAATGCGATCATCCAGGACTCCTACGCCTGGTTTAAGGGCCTGGTGCAGGATCGCCGCCATCTCAATGACGACCAGCTGGCCAGCGTCGACGACGGCCGGGTCTTCACCGGCCGCCAGGGCATCGACCTGAAACTGGTCGACGAGCTTGGCGACGAGCGCACCGCGCTGGCCTGGCTCGACAAGGACAAGAGCGTCGATGCCAAGCTGCCGGTCCGCGACTACGAGCTGCACAGCCGGTTCAGCGACCTGCCGTTCCTGCACGCCGCCGCTGCCGCCATGCTCAATGCCGCGGGGCTGGGCGCCCTGGCCCGTCAATTCGACGATTGGGGCGCAGTTGCGGCGGTAGAGCGGTTCAATCTTGACGGTCTTTTGGCGCTTTGGCACCCTGCAAATTGACCGCCGGCGGCATGCGCGAGCGATTGAGGGCAGCGACCATGATCAAGTCCGAACTCGTTCAACGCATTTCCACGCAGAACCCCCACCTCTATCAGCGCGACGTCGAGAATATCGTCAACGCCATTTTGGGCGAGATCATCGCGGCGATGGCGCGCGGCGACCGGGTCGAACTGCGCGGCTTCGGCGCCTTTTCGGTGAAGCAGCGGCCGGCCCGCACCGGACGCAACCCGCGCACCGGAGCCCATGTCGCCGTCGATCAGAAATGCGTGCCGTTCTTCAAGACCGGCAAGGAAATGCGCGAGCGGCTCAATCGCTCGGCTGAAGGCTAATTCCGCTCGTTCCGGCGCCAGCGGGGACCGATCAGTCCACCGCAACGGCGGCGTTCCCGGTCTGGATTCCGGCCGTTGGCGGGAATGAGCGGACCATGGATTTGGCACCCGGAGTGCAAACATGCTCCGCAAGATTGTTGCGGCCGTCATCCTGGTGCCGCTCGCGGCTCTCATCGTCGCGTTCGCGGTCGCCAACCGGGAGAACGTCACGATATCGTTCGACCCGTTCAGCGCGCAGCGCGTCGATGCCGTGACCCAGCCGTTGTTCGTGGTGATCCTCGCCGCGCTGATCGTCGGCGTCGTGATCGGCGGGCTGGCGTCGTGGCTGCGCCACGGCAAATGGCGCCGCCTGGCGCGGCGGTTGGAGCGTGACGCCAACGAACTGCGCCACCGGCTTCACGCCCACGAGGCCGCGACCGCCCCTGCGACGATCATGCCGCGCGACAGCGAGCCGCCGCCGCGGCTCAAGCTGACGCCGCCGGTGCGCTGACGCCATCTTCCCCGCCGTGAAGACAGCGACCATTTGGGGAGGTAGAAGGGGCCCCAGCCAACGACGGGCATTTCGCGGGGCCGGACGATAAATGTCGCTCATGGTGAAAATCTGCGGCCTAGCCACGGCGGAGGCGCTCGACGTCGCGATCGAGGCGGGCGCCGACATGGTCGGCTTTGTCTTCTTTCCGCCGTCGCCGCGGCATCTGGCCTTTGACACCGCCCGCACGCTCGGGGCGCGGGCCCGCGGGCGCGCGCAAAAGGTTGCGCTCACGGTGGACGCCGACGATGCCTGGTTCGACGCCGTGGTCGAGGCGCTGCGTCCGGACATGCTGCAGCTTCACGGCCGGGAGCCGCCGGCGCGTGTCGGCGCGCTGCGGCAGCGCTTCGGCCTGCCGGTGATGAAGGCGATCGCCGTCGAGGCAACGGCCGATCTCGCGGGCCTCGCCGGCTATGCGGCCGTTGCCGATCGGGTGTTGTTCGACGCGCGCGCACCGCGCGAGGCGACGCGGCCGGGCGGGCTCGGCAGGGCGTTCGATTGGCATGTTCTGGAAAATATCGATCCCGGCCTGCCGTTCATGCTCTCGGGCGGTCTCGATGCCGGCAATGTCGGTGCGGCCTTGCGCATCACGCGCGCCCCCGGCGTCGATGTCTCCTCCGGCGTCGAGCGCGTGCCGGGCGAAAAAGATCCCGATAAGATCCGCGCCTTCGTGCGCGCCGCGCGGCAGGCCGCGGCGCAGGTCGGATGCCGCACCGTGACGAGCCCGGCATGACCGTCCAGCGGCCGAATTCCTTCCGCTCCGGACCGGACGAGCACGGCCATTTCGGCATTTATGGCGGCCGCTTCGTCGCCGAGACGCTGATGCCGCTCATTCTGGAATTGGAGCAGGCTTACGCCACGGCCAGGGCCGATCCGGCCTTTGCCGAAGAGATGGACGGCTATCTCGCCCACTATGTGGGCCGGCCGTCGCCGCTCTATTTCGCCGAGCGCCTGACGGAATATTGCGGCGGCGCGAAAATTTATCTCAAGCGCGAGGAGCTCAATCACACCGGCGCCCACAAGGTCAACAATGTGCTCGGCCAGATCCTGCTGGCGCGGCGCATGGGCAAGCAGCGCATCATCGCCGAGACCGGCGCCGGCATGCACGGCGTCGCCACCGCGACGCTGTGCGCGCGCTTCGGCCTCGACTGCATCGTCTACATGGGTTCGGTCGACGTCGAGCGGCAACGGGCCAACGTGTTCCGCATGACCATGCTCGGCGCCAAGGTGGTGCCGGTGGAGTCCGGCTCGAAGACGCTCAAGGACGCGATGAACGAGGCGTTGCGCGACTGGGTGACCAACGTGGAGTTGACGTTCTACTGCATCGGCACCATCGCCGGGCCGCATCCCTATCCGATGATGGTGCGCGATTTCCAATCGATCATCGGCCGCGAGACGCGCGAGCAGATGCAAAACGCCGAAGGCCGCCTGCCGGATTTGCTCGTCGCCTGCATCGGCGGCGGCTCGAACGCCATGGGCCTGTTTCATCCGTTCCTCGACGAGCCGCAGATCGAGATCTACGGCGTCGAAGCGGCCGGTCACGGCCTGGAAACCGGCCAGCACGCGGCATCGATCGCCGGCGGCAAGCCCGGCGTGCTGCACGGCAATCGCACCTATCTGCTGATGAACGAGGATGGCCAGATCAACGAAGCGCACTCGATCTCCGCCGGCCTCGATTATCCCGGCATCGGCCCGGAGCACGCCTGGCTCAACGACGTCGGCCGCGTCACGTTTCTGTCGGCGACCGACGACGAAGCGCTGGGCGCGTTCCAGCTGCTTTCCAGGCTCGAAGGCATCATTCCGGCGCTGGAGCCGGCCCACGCCATCGCCAAGGTGCTGGAACTGGCGCCGCAAAAGCCGAAGGAGCACCTCATGGTGGTGAACCTCTCCGGCCGCGGCGACAAGGATCTCGATTCGGTGGCGCGGCATCTCGGAAGCCAGCCGCGATGACGACCCGCATCGACCGCCGTTTTGCTGCGCTCGAGAACGAAGGCCGCGCCGCGCTCGTCACGTTCACCATGGCGGGCGATCCGGATTACCATTGCGCGCTGGCGATCCTCAAGGCGCTCCCCAAGGCCGGCGCCGACGTGATCGAGCTCGGCATGCCGTTCACCGATCCGATGGCCGACGGGCCGGCGATCCAGGCCGCGGGCCTGCGCGCGCTTCACGCCGGACAGGATATGAAGAAGACGCTTCGCCTGGTGCGCGAATTCCGCGCCGGCGACGATGCGACGCCCATCGTGCTGATGGGCTATTACAATCCGATCTACGTCTACGGCGTCGAGCGCTTCCTGGCGGACGCCAACAGCGCCGGCGTCGATGGCCTGATCGTGGTGGATTTGCCGCCCGAGGAAGACGGCGAATTATGCCTGCCGGCGCTCGCGGCCGGGTTCAATTTCATCCGGCTGGCGACGCCCACCACCGACGATAAGCGACTGCCGGCGGTGCTCGCGAACACGTCGGGCTTTGTCTACTACGTGTCGATCACCGGCATCACCGGCGCCGCGGCGCCGGATCCCGGCAAGGTCGCGGCGGCGGTGGCGCGCATCAAGCGCCATACCGAGCTGCCGGTCTGCGTCGGCTTCGGCGTGCGCAGTGCCGAGCAAGCCCGCGCCATCGGGCAATTTGCCGATGGCGTCGTGGTCGGCTCGGCCCTGGTCGAGGCGGTGCGCCAAAGCCTCGGTGCCGATGCCAAGGCGACGCCGGCAACCGTGCCGGCCGTCACCGATCTGGTCGGTGAACTGGCGGAAGGCGTGCGTAGCGCCGGCGCCGAATGGATGAGTATGGCGCGCTGAGGTCTGTGCAGACCGCCGTTGAATTCCGGGTTGCCGCTTCACACATAATCCAATCGACACTGGAGGGGACCCCAATGGCCCGCGATGTGGCCCGCGATTGGATGTGGTCGGAAGCCTGCGAGATGCTGGCACGGGCGGAGCGCATGCACCGCGACCTGTTTCGGCCGGCCGGCATCGAGGCGCGGCTGCCGGCCTGGGAGCCGCCGGTCGATATTTTGGAAACCGAATTCGAGGTGCTGGCGCTGATTGCGCTGCCCGGCGTCGATACCGACAGCGCGCAGGCGGTGATCGAGGACGGCGATCTGGTCATTGCTGGAACGCGCGTCTTGCCGGAGCAATTGCGCACCGCAACCATTCACCGGCTCGAGCTGCCGCAGGGGCGGTTTTACCGGCGGCTGCGGCTGCCGGCCGGGCGCTACAGCGGCGTGCGGCGCGCCGTCGTGGCCGGCTGCCTCCTGATTACGTTGCAGAAAGCGAGTGTCGATCGTGGCTGAAGAACTGCAATCAAAGAACGGTCCGTCGGCCGGCGGCGGCTCACTGCCGCCGTTGCCGCCCGATGCCCTGATCATCGTGCCGGTGCGCAATACCGTGTTGTTCCCCGGCCTGGTGCTGCCGATCACGCTGGGCCGGTCGAAGTCGGTCGCCGCCGCGCAGCAGGCGGTGCGCGACCAGCGCCAGGTCGGCATCCTGCTGCAGCGCACCGCCGACGTCGACGATCCCACCCCGATCGACATGCATCGCATGGGCACGGTCGCCAATATCCTGCGCTTCGTCACGGCGCCGGATGGCACGCATCATCTGGTGTGCCAGGGCGAGCAGCGTTTCCAGGTCGGCGAATATCTTCCGGGTTGGCCGTTCCCGGTCGCGCGTGTCGTGCGGATTCCCGAGCCCGACTTGCGCACGTCCGAGATCGAGGCGCGCTTCGTCGACCTGAAGGCGAAGACCGTCGAGGCGATCCAGCTGCTGCCGCAAGTGCCGGGGGACCTGCTCGCCGCCGTGCAGTCGATCGAAGCGCCATCGGCGCTGGCCGATCTGGCGATCGCCTACATGGACGTGAAGCCGGAAGAGAAGCAGGAGATCCTGGAGACCATCGACATCGCCGCGCGCATGGAGAAGGTGTCGCGGCTGCTGGCCCACCGGATCGAGGTCTTAAGGCTGTCGCAGGAGATCGGCCGGCAGACCAAGGCCACGCTCGACGAGCGCCAGCGCGAGGTGCTGCTGCGCGAGCAGATGGCGGCGATCCAGCGCCAGCTTGGCGAAGGCGAAGAGGGCAAGGCCGCGGAGATGGCCGAGCTCGACAAGGCGATCACCGATGCCGGCATGCCGAAGGAAGTCGAGGAGCAGGCGCGCAAGGAATTGCGCCGGCTGCAGCGCATGCCGGAAGCCGCCGCCGAATACGGCATGGTGCGCGGCTATCTGGAATGGCTGATCGAATTGCCGTGGCAATTGCCCGAGGACAAGCCGATCGATATCGCGCAAGCCCGCCGCATTCTCGACGAGGACCACTACGACCTCGACAAGATCAAGCGGCGCATTGTCGAATTTCTCGCCGTGCGCAAGCTGGCGCCGCAAGGCAAGGCGCCGATCCTGTGCTTCGTCGGCCCGCCCGGCGTCGGCAAGACCTCGCTCGGCCAGTCGATCGCGCGCGCCATGGACCGCAAATTCGTGCGCGTGTCGCTCGGCGGCGTGCACGACGAGGCGGAAATCCGCGGCCACCGCCGCACCTATATCGGCGCGCTGCCCGGCAACATCATCCAGGCGATCCGCAAGGCCGGCACCCGCAACTGCGTGATGATGCTCGACGAGATCGACAAGCTCGGCGTCGGCATCCACGGCGATCCCGGCGCGGCCCTGCTCGAAGTGCTCGATCCGGAGCAGAACCACACATTCCGCGACAATTACCTCGCGGTGCCGTTCGACCTGAGCCGGGTGGTGTTCCTCACCACCGCGAACATGCTCGACACCATTCCGGGGCCGTTGCGCGACCGCATGGAGATCATCAGCCTCGCCGGCTACACCACCGACGAGAAGCTGCAGATCGCCCATCGTTTTCTGCTGAAGCGGCAGCTGGAGGCGAACGGGCTCAAGCCGGGCCAGGTCGAGATCGACGATGATGCGCTTCGCGACATCACCCAGTTCTACACCCGCGAAGCCGGCGTGCGCAGCCTGGAGCGCCAGATCGGCCAGGTGCTGCGGCACGCCGCGGTGCGCATTGCCGAGGGCCAAAGCGGGCCGATCCGCATTGCGCGCAGCGACCTTGCGGCGATCCTCGGCGCGCCGAAGTTCGAAAACGAAATGGCGATGCGCACCAGCGTGCCCGGCGTGGCCACCGGCTTGGCCTGGACGCCGGTCGGCGGCGATATCCTGTTCATCGAGGCGACCCGCATTCCCGGCTCCGGCCGGCTCATTCTCACCGGCCAGCTCGGCGATGTGATGAAGGAAAGCGCGCAGGCCGCGCTGTCCATCGTCAAGAACCGCGCCGCCGCGCTCGGCATCGATGCCAGCCGCTTCGAGAAGAGCGACATCCACGTCCATGTGCCCGCCGGCGCCATCCCCAAGGACGGGCCGAGCGCCGGGGTCGCCATGTTCATGGCGCTGACGTCATTGATGACGGAGCGCACGATCCGCAGCGACACCGCGATGACCGGCGAAATCAGCCTGCGCGGCCTGGTGCTGCCGGTCGGCGGCATCAAGGAGAAGGTGGTTGCCGCGCACAGTGCCGGCATCAAGCGCGTCATGCTGCCGGCCCGCAACCGGCGCGACTACGACGACATTCCCGAGATCGCGCGTCGCGAGATGGAGTTCGTCTGGCTCGCCCATGTCGAGGAAGCGGTCGCGGCGGCGCTCGAGCCGACGCAGCCGGCGGGCAAGGCTCCCGCCACCGCGCCGCAGCTCGCCGACGCCGAGGCGTAAAGGGCATGCCCTCGCCCCTTGCGGGAGAGGGCAGCGCCATCGGTTCAACAAACACGGACGGGTGAGGGTTTGCGCGCCGACCCCTCACCCTACTGAGGTAGCTGACGCGCCGAGCAGCCCTCTCCCGCAGGGGGCGAGGGCACAACTACAACCGCCCGCGATGAACGGTCACTCAATCGGCGGCAAGCTCAACGCGCGATCCACCAGCGCGCCGGCGCGCTTGAAATCGAAGTTGCGATAGACGTTCTGCTTCACCAGGAACGAGGCGCCGCCGTAGAATTTTTCGTATTGGGCGTGGCGGCTGCCGAATTCGGTGCCGAGAAAATCCCAGATGAGCCGCATCAGCGCCACGCGAGTCCTGGCGTCGGACGACGCCGAGCGCATGTAGCGCTCAAGGTCGGCGGCAATCTCCGGGTTGTCGAAATCGGCCGCCGACGACGGCAGCGTGATGAAGGCCGCGCCGGCCAGTTCCCGGACGATTTCCAGCATGCGGCCGTTGAGCTCCGACTGCAGCGCCATCGCCGCATAGAGAATGACCTTCGACGGCCACAGCACGCCGCCCTCGATCGGCGCCGCGGTCTCGTGCGCGAGCAGCATGGACTCGTAGACCGACACCAGGGCGGCGAGCTCGCCCATCATGATCTGCACCGGCGGCTGCGCCGCATTGCCGGTCATCTCGTTCATGCGCTGCGCCAGGCCCGCCATGAACCGCAGCTTGGTGACGTAGCGCACCTGGGCCTGGTGATTGCCGTACAGATGCGACGGCGTCTTCCACCACTGATCGCGCGAAATCTCGACATTGCGGTAGATGAACACGTGCTCCCAGGGCACGAAGACGTTGTCGAAGACCACATAGCTGTCGGATTCGTCGAACCGGCTCGACAGCGGATAATCGAACGCGCCGCCGGCGCGGGCGAACGGCCGGCGCGGGTAAAGCTTGACGCCCGGGGCGGCGACCGGAACCGCCAGGCAATTGGCGTAGTTCTCGTCGCCCGGCTGCAACGGATGGATGCAGCTCAGGTGGATGTAATCGGACAGCGGGCCGCCGGTGGCGAGCTGCTGCGCGCCGGCAATGACGATGCCGTCGTCGCGCTCCTTGACGACGCCGGCATAGAGCGTCGGATCGCTCTGCTTGTGCGCCGGCTTGCCGCGGTCGATCTGCGGCGGCACGATGGCGTAGCTGAGGTAGAGGAAGTTGTCGCGCATGAATGCGTGGAAGGCGACGACGTTGTCGGCGAATTGTTGGCCGCCGGCGGCAAAGATCTGCGGCGTCGCCGCGTAGCCGGCGAAGAAGCTCGCGACGTGATCGGGGGTGCGGCCCATCAGGCCGAACGTCGCTTCCGCCCAGGTCTCGGAGAACAGTCGGCGCGCCCGCAGGTCCTCGTGGGTGCGCGGGATCTGGTAGGTGCGCCATACCGGCTCGCCGGTCTTCGGCGAAGCGAAGGTCATGCGCTCGCGCATTGCCGGATCGGCGGCGATATCGAACAGGCCGGCGATCGACCGCGCCGCCTGGCGAAATGCTGGATGTGTGGTGACGTCCTTGACGGCTTCGCCGTCGACAAAGACGCGCCGCCCGTCGTCGAGCGAGCGGAGATATTCGGCTCCGGTGCGCATCGGCGGCCTACTTCCGTTGCTCGGGCGACGCAATCAATTGGCGCGCGCGCGCCACCACGTCACCCGATGCGCCGTAGAGCTTGATGACCGCCTGCTGCACCGTTTCGGCCGAGGTCGGGTTGATGCTCAGATGCGCGGCTTCGGCCTCGGCGAGGAATTTTGCATCGTGCAGCACGGCGGCGAACGCGTCGCGCAGGATTTTCACCTGCTCCGCCGGGACGCCGGGCGGCGCCACATAGGGCCGGGAAAAGATCTGCTGGCTGACGATCAGCGCCACGGCTTGCCGATCCAGGTCGTCCTTGACCAAAGTATCGATGTTGGGGACGTTCAAGGCCGCCAGTTCCGGGTTCGGCTCCGCCGCCGCCTGGACCAGGAGATTTGCGGTCTTGTCGCGCAGCCACTGCGGCCGCGCCGCTTTGAGGCTCGACCAGTCGAGCCCGCAGATGCCCTCGATCTCGCCGCGCTCGATGGCGAGCATGATGTCGGCGGTGCCCTTGTAGCCGGTGACAATGTCGAACTTCGCGCCGGCGGCGCTCTTGATCATGTAGGCATAATCGTTGGTCGAGCCGCCGGACTGCGAGGCGCCAATCACGGTCTTCTCGGCCAGCGCCTGGTCGAAGCTCTTGATCTTCGACGACGGGCCGGTCATGCAGACGCGCGGATCGCTGTCGGCGCTGGCCAGATAGGTAAACTTGGTCGCATCGAACTGGTTGGCGGCGCGCTGCTGCAGCAGCGGATCGATGATCACGCCGGGAAACAGCGCGCCGATCGTGGTGCCGTCTTTCGGCGCCAGGCTGTACAGAAAGGCCGCCGCCTTGCCGCTGCCGGCGCCCGGCATGTTCTGCACCACGATGGTCGGAGCGCCGGGAATGAAGTCCGGCAGACGGCGCGCGATGACGCGCGCATAGGTGTCGTAACCGCCGGCGGCATCGCTACCGACGACGAAATTGAGGATCTTGCCGGCGTAGAAGTCGGCGGCCGCGGCGGCGGTGGCGACCAGCCCGGCCGTCATCGTGCCGAGCACCGTCGCCAGCATGAAGCCGGAAACCACGCGCTTCCTCATCGCTCTTCTCCACCAGTGTCCGGACAGCAGCATAGTTCCGCGGGGACTAGAAAGTGAATTCGTCGCCGCGGCGGCGGCCCTGAGACGTCTCGAGGAACAGTTCGTCGAGGGGAATCCGGCGCTTGATCAATCCCTGCTCGAACGAATAGCCAACCAGCGTCTCAAGGTTATGCCGGTTCCGCTCGGTCAAGCCGTATTCCCACGGGTCGGACTGGAAGATCTCGTCCTGCTCCTCCCAGGCCTCGCGGTACCAGACGATCGGCGCGATGCGCGGGTTTTCCATCCGCGCCATGGCGATCGCCTTCGACTCGTTGAGCGCCTGGTACATGTTCACCGCCACCCACGGATACTTGTCGATGACTTCCTTCTTGAATCCGATCACATGCATGATCGGATAGATGCCGGTTTTCTTGAAATACGCAGCTTCATCGGCCTTGTAGTTCGGGAACAGCCGGCCGACCCGAGGGTCTTTTTCGCGCAGCGGCTTGATGATATCCGGATGCAGCACCGCGTCGAGCTCGCCGTCGACCAGCATGCCGACGATGGATTTCGACGGCGGCACCCGCGACAAGCGCAGGTCGCTCGGAAACGACGCTTCGGCGATGTCCTCGTCCAGTTCGGTGTACCAGTCGATCGATTTGAACGGCACGCCGTATTCGTGCTGGAGAATGCCGCGAAGCCAGAGCGCGGCGCTGTTGAGAAAGAATTTCACGCCGACTTTTTTGCCGATCAGGTCCTGCGGCGTCTTGATGGCCTTGGCGGTGTTGATGAAGGCGAAGCCGTGCCGAAAGCGGCGATGCGGAAATACCGCAATGGCATGGAATGGATGGCCGTTATCGCGCGCCGCGATATAGGACGACGACGACACTTCGGCGATCTCGAACTCGTGGCCGCGCAGAAAGCGCCAATGCCGGGTCGGCGAATCCATCGCGGTCACGACCTTGAGGTCGATGCCGTCCGGCCGCACCGTGCCGTCCTTGAGCGCGCGCATGATCTCGTAGTCGCCGCACGCCAGCGTCAGTTCAACCTTGGTGGACATTCCGTGGGGGCTCCTCGGGCATTTTGCGGCGCAACATTGGCAGGACAGGCCCGGAATGGAAAGTGCAACGTAGACGGGCGCACCTATGGCCCCAGGGCGCTCGGCCAAAACTTGCCAAGTTCGGCGGTCGCCGCTTTAAGTCGGCGCCACAGGGAGGACAAAAATGGTCAGGACGACGATCCTCGTCGGCGCCGCGCTGCTCGCGCTGCCATGCGCACCGGCGCTGGCCGCCGCCGATTATCCGACGCGGCCGGTCGCGCTCGTCGTCGGCTTTCCGCCCGGCGGCGCCAGCGATATTCTTGCCCGCATCATCGCCGGCAAGCTCGGCGGCGTGCTCGGCCAGCCGTTCATCGTCGACAATCGTCCGGGCGCCGGCGGCAACGTCGCCGGCGAAGCCGTGGCCCATGCGGCACCCGACGGCTACACGCTGTTGTTGGGCAACAACGCGATCCTGGCCACCAATGCTAACCTTTACGCCAAGATCGGCTTCGATCCGCAGGCCGATTTTGCGCCGATCAGCCTGATCGGCACCCAGGCCAATGTTCTGGTGGTGAACAACACCGTGCCGGCACATTCGCTCGCCGAGCTCATCGCGCTCGCCAAGGCTAATCCGGGCAAGCTTAATTTCGCCTCGTCGGGCTACGGGTTGGCGGCGCACCTGGCCGGCGAGCTGTTCAAGGCGCAGGCGCATATCGACATCGTGCATGTTCCGTATAAGGGATCGGCGCCGGCGCTCGAGGACGTCATCGCCGGACAGGATCAGATGATGTTTGCGACCACCTCGGGTGTCATGGGCTTTCTCAGCAACGGCCAGGTGCGGGCGCTCGCAGTGACGACGCTCAAGCGCACCGCTATTCTGCCGGACATTCCGACGATGGATGAATCCGGGCTGCGCGGCTTTGAAGCGACCACCTGGCACGGTCTGGTCGCGCCGGCCGGAACACCGGCGGCCGTGATCGATACGCTGCATCGCGCGCTGCTCGAAGCGCTGAATGATCCGGACGTGCGGGCAAAGCTCGCCGCGCTCGGCATCGATATCGCGCCGGATTCACCGGAGGAATTCGCCGCCTATATCAAATCCGAAATCCCGAAATGGGCGGCGGTTATCAAGGCGTCAGGCGCCAAGCTGGAATAGACGACGACGGCGAACGCATGGGCCCATCGCTGCGCAATGTCCGCTTCCGTGGCGCGGGAGCCATTACAAATTGGAGCCGCCATGCCCGTTTATGACCCCTAAAGGGACATCAGGGTATTGGTCCCAGGTCGACGCACTCGCGGCCGCAGAGCACGATGTGACCCTGGCGTTCCAGGCGCTTGGCCTGTTCCCGCAGCATCCGTTCCGGAATCATCGATCAGCCGCTCGCTATCCACGACTTCCCAGCGGCGGAGGAGGTGGTGGCACGTCGAAGGCGCGCTGCCAGATCGTTCCGCGGTCGAATTGAAGCGTGACACCGTCGGGTGAATAGATTGCGCCTTCATTCGCCCGCTCGACCCAAATGTGACCGGGATAGTCAATCCAGGCCCGGGAGGGAACGCCGATGTCATTGAGTATATTCAAATCCCAGCCATTTTGGGTGATGAAGGACAGCCCGCCGGGCGAACCGGCACAAAGCGCCACGCATTGCCATCTTCCACTCAAGTTTACGTCCTGCGCATGTGCGCCGGACGCGGCCAGGGTCGCGGAGAGTACAATTGCGGTTAGTATGGTCTTCATTGCTTTGTTCCGTTCGCGTGGAGGTTGGATCCTTCTTCACCGATCGATATATCGCATCATCACTTCCAAGAACTAACTTCCAAGAACTACATATGATTTTATATTTAGATTGTTCGCCTTCTATTCGCGTTCTCCCGTTAGCGGTTCGATATCGTCTTCGGCGCCGACCGGCCCATCTCCCGTAATATAGGTCACAGGAGCGTGCCCGTCACTGGTCAATCCGGTTACGCTTCCACGCCGAGCGCGTTGCACGAAGACCGCAGAATGAATTGATCCGACACGTCAACGAAGGTACCAAAATGAGATATTTCGACTTTGGACTCCAATTCCTCGATATCAGTGCGATGACCTACTGGGGTAAGCGCCGGGATGTCAATTTCTGGATCGAGAACGCGAGTGTCGAATGGAACGAAGCGGAGGCGCCTTTTCACACTGTTCCACGGCTCACATTGTTATCGAAATCGCAGCTTGCTCTGCCAGGCCCCTCGAGGGGCTTTTGTTGATCGTGCCGCATTTCCATGGACGTTCTCCCGCATATTTTTTATGAGCCGCGGGCATTCCCGTGACTCCCTTGGTTCTCTCAAGAGGTTTTTTGGCAGACCTGCTTGACGCTGCGCGCGATCGTCTTAGTACACGTCGGTCTGGTAGCGGTGATTCCTCTTGAGCTCGGCAAGGAAGGCGGCGGCCTGATCGGCGGGGCGCGCGCCGTGAGCCGCGATGATGTCGAACAACGCGCGTTCGACATCCTTGCCCATGGTCATCGCGCCGCAGACATAGACATGCGCGCCGTCCGCGAGCCATGCCCAAAGTTCGCGTCCGACCTCGCGCATGCGGTCCTGGACGTAAAACTTCTGCCTGTCGTCGCGCGACCATGCCAGCGATAGCCGCGTCAGGACGCCGGCGGCTTTCATGCCGATCAATTCGTCTTCGTAGAAGAAATCGTAATCGCGCCGCTGATGGCCGAAGAACAGCCAGTTGGCGCCCGGCGCCCTGGTAGCCATGCGCTCGTGAAGAAATGCCCGGAACGGCGCGACGCCGGTGCCCGGGCCGATCATGATGATCGGGACGGCCGGATCGGCGGGCAGGCCGAAAGCGTGGGCCTTTTGCACATAGGCCTTGAGCCTGGTGCCAGCCGCGATTCGCTCGGCAAAGAACGTCGAGGCGACGCCGACCCGGGGCCGTTGGCCGATGGCGTAGCGCACGGCGTCGATCGTGAGCGCCACCCGGCCGGGCGCGGTCTTCGGCGAGGATGCGATCGAATAAAGCCGCGGCTGCAGCGGGTCGAGCGCCTCGACAAAGGCTTCCGGGTCGGGCCGGATGCCGGGGAACTTTTGCAGCGCGGCCAGCACGTCAAGCGTCGTGGCATCGCCGTCCGGATCCGCGCCGGACGCCAGTGCCTTGGCCGTCTGCTTGCGTTGCCCGCCGGTGACGTAGGAGATGAGTTGGAACAGCATGTCGGGCGCCACGCCGAGGGAAGCGCTGTCACCGAGCGCGTCGCGCAAGGCCCGGCCGCCGATCGGAAAATCCGCCGGCGCCCCGAGCGCGGCGATCACGGCATCGACCAGAGCCGGGTCGTTGCGCGGAAAAATTCCAAGCGAATCGCCGACGGCGTAATCGATGCCGGAATCCGCAAGGTCGAGATCGATGTGCCAGGTTTCTTTGCTGGAGCCTGTTTTGTTGAGCCGCGTGCGGGAGCGGAAGGTAATCTCCGCGGGATGGTCGCGCGATGGCGCGGCCGATGTGGTCTTGGCGGCGGCGGCGGCTGGCGCCGGCGCCGCCGGGGCCTTGGCGGCCGGGATGGCGCCGAACTCGGCGTAGAGCGTCTTGAGCGTGCGGGTGGTTTCCTTGCCGCCCGGAATGCAGAGGTTGAGCCGTTCCTCGTCCTTGCGCGCAATGGCGTTGGCATAATCCTCGCACGTGTAGCCGCACTGGCCGCAATCCTGCTGGCCCATCGCCGCCATCATCCGCCGCCGCAGCGGCCGGCTGTCGGCCAGCGTCATGCGCTCGCGGAGCGGCATCGCCGGGTCGTGCCATGGCGCCTCGCCGTCGTCGCCGTCGTCTAGCGGCCCGCGCGCCGCCGGCGCGGCCGAGACACCGCCGATGAGGTCGTTCATCAGGGCTGTGGTTTCCGCCGCGGACAGCGGGTTCACGCCGCCGTCGAGCGACAACAGGCCGGCGAAGAAACCATTGAGCCAGGTGCGCTGCTCGGCGGTGAACGGCGCACTGTCCGGGATCAATGCCGGGATCGGCGGCGGCGCCGATTGCGTCATTCGACCGCCTCATGATCGAACAGTGTTTTGAGCGCGTCGACCTCGTATCGGCGGGTAAACGCCAGAAAGCTCTCGTCCGCCGCGGCGCGGTGCGCCAAATAGGTCTTGAGCATGCGCTCGACGGTCCTCGGCGCGTCTTCCGCCTTGATGTCGCGATAAACCTCGCGGCCGCATACGGCGTCGGGGCCGAAGCCGCCGCCGACATGAATGTGGTAGCCCTCGACCTGATCGCCGTCCGCGGACACCGGTATCTTCACGCCCAACAGCCCGATATCGCCGATGTAATGCTGGGCGCAGGAATTGGGGCAGCCGGTCAGATGGATGTTGAGCGGCTGGTCGAACTGGACGCGCGCCTCGCACCACTGCGCGATGTCGGCGGCGTGCTGCTTGGTATTGGACATCGCCAGCCGGCATCCGGCATTGCCGGTGCAGGCGACAAGGCCGGCGCGGATCGAGGTGGCCTTGGTCGACAGGCCGATCGCCGCGATCGCCGCTTCGACGGCCTCGACCTGCGCGGTCGCGACACTTGAAATCAACAGATTCTGCCAGACGGTGAGGCGGATTTCGCCGTCGCCAAAGTCCTTGGCAATGCCGGCGAGCCCAAGCATCTGCTCGACCGTGAGCTTGCCGACAGGCAGCGCCACGCCGATCCAGCACAAGCCGGGCTGGCTTTGCCGATGCACGCCGATATGCGCCAGCCGATCGAAAGCCGGCCGCGGCGCGATCGCCTGGTGCGGGACGCGCACCAGTTTCCAGCCGAGCTTGTCCTCCATCGCGGCCAGGAATTTTTCGAATCCCCAGGCGTCGAGCACGTATTTGAGGCGCGCCTTGGCGCGATTGGTGCGGTCGCCGTTGTCGATGAAAACCCGCACCACGGCATCCGCCACCCTGGTCGCGTCGGCCGGCTTGACGATGACGCCGGTGTCGCGGGCGAAATCCTGATGGCCGGTGATGCCGCCGAGCATGAGGCGGAACCAGATGCCGGGCTCGACGCCGTAGCCGTCGTTCACGGCGACCGCTGCAAAGCCGATGTCGTTGGTATCCTCGAGCACCGCGATGGCGCCGCCGCCGTCGAAGCCGACATTGAATTTGCGCGGAATGCCGTATAGCGAGCGGTCGTTGAGAATGTGGAAGTGCCATTCCCGCGCATAGGGTCTGGTGTCGAGCAGTTCCTGCGGATCGATGCCGGCGGTCGGCGTGCCGGTGACGTTGCGGATATTGTCGGCACCCGAGCCGCGCGAGCACAGGCCGAGATCGGTGATGGCCTCGACCATGGCCACGGCGTTCTTCGGCTCGACTTCGCGCATTTGCAGGTTGGCGCGTGTCGTCACGTGGGCGTAGCCGCCGGCGTAACGCTGCGCGAGGTCGGCAAGCCCGGCCAGTTGCCAGTGCGTCAGGATGCCGTTGGGAATGCGCAGGCGGCACATATAGGCCTTCTGCGTCGGCGCGCAGTAGAACAGACCGAAAAATCGCCAGCGGAAATTATCGTCGGCCTTCGGTGCTTCGTTGCTGGCGGCCTGGTCTTTCAGTTTCTGGTAGCCGTCGAACGGATGCAGGTCGCGCTTGAATTTTTCCGGATCCGATAATTTGCCGCCGGCCTTGATGACGCGATCCTGCGCGCGCAGTGCCGCGGCGTCCGGGCCGATCGGTTGCGCCGCGGGGGCCGACGCCGTCGCGGCCGCAGGTCGCGCGGACTTCGCGATCTGCAGACCGGCGGCGAAGCCTTCGAGATAGCGCTTTTGCTCCGGCTCGAAATCTCCCGACATCGGCGCTTCCCTGTTAGCTGGCCTCCGTTGCCGGCGGATCGCCGCTATTCGGCCGGCACGCCGGTCGGCGTCGGCGCCAGCATCTTTTCGGCCGCCGGCCGCGGCTTGTAGGTCATGTAGATGGCAAGGCCGGTGAAGGTGAAGCCGCCCACCACATTGCCGAGCGTGACGGGGATCTGATTCCACAGCCACCAATCGGCCACGGTGACTTTGGCGCCCATCATCATGCCGGTCGGAATGATGAACATGTTGACCACGGAATGCTCGAAACCTTGCGCGAAGAAGATGAAGATCGGCATCCAGGCGCAGGCGATCTTGCCGATGGTCGAGGTCGTGGTCATGGCGAGCACCACCGCAAGGCAGACCAGCCAGTTGCACAGCATCGCCTTGACGAAGACGGTGACCAGACCGGCGAAGCCGAGGGCGGCGTAGCCGATCGTCTTGGCTTCGGCGACCTGCACGATGCGCGCCGCGACGCCGGTGGGCGCGCTGGTTCCCATATTGGTCAGCGCAATGGCGATGAGCGCGCCATAGGCGACGCTGCCGATCAGGTTGCCGATGAAGACCCAGCCCCAGTTGATGAGCACGGACGAAGCCTTGGCCTCGCCGTTGAGCCACGGCAGCGGCACCAGCGCGAAGCTGCCGGTGACGAGTTCGAGGCCGAGCAGTACGATGCTGATCAGGCCGACGGGAAAGATGAGGGCACCGACCAGCGGCTGGCCGGTCTGCACCGCGGCGGTGAAAGCAAGGCTTGTTGCGACGCCGAGGAGCGCGCCGGACAGCACGCCGCGAATGAGGAGGTCGGACGGCCCAATCGTAAGCTTGCGCTTGCCGGTTTCGAGCATCGCCAAGGCGACATCGGCCGGTTTGATGTAATCGGATGTATCCATTTGTCCGTCTCCTTCAAAACTGTTGGCCTGCGCTCGGGAGCGCCGCGCGAACGCCTCCCGCTCGCAGAACCGCAAGATGCGTGCCATCAGCCGGGGCTGCGGCAATTGTTATTTTACGAGGCCTTATAGAGACTTAGATGGGCTGGATGTGGAACAATGCAGCGCCGCGCTGCCTGCTTTTGGCGCACGCCGCCTCACCATTGTGCATTGCAAAAAGCGGCTGTTGGACAGCCCGTCGACGCTAGGTCGCCGCCGTGGGAATGCCGGCAACCGTCCGCTCGGCCTGCCAGTCCTTGCCGACGCCGGTGCCGGTCGGAAAGATCAGCGATTTGATGACGACCGGCACCGCGCCCGAGGTATCGAGGATGGCGCCGATGTCGATGTAGTCGAACTCTTTCAGCTCCAGGCCGTCGATCGAGACGACCGGGTTGTTGAATTTCATTTCCTCGCAATAATGGATGCCGATCAGCCCGCCGACGTCGCCGTCGCCGATGAGCACGATGGGATGGCCGTGGGCCAGAACGGTTTCCAGCCCGTCGGCGACGCCTTTGCAGAAATCGTCGAGCCGCCGGAAGGTCGCCGAGCCGCGCCACGGCACGAATACCGCGACCGGGCTGCGACCGTCGGCGAGATCGAGCCGCTTCAGCGCGCCCTTGATCGCCGCCGCGACCGCCGCGGCATCGATTGCCTCCTCGCCGAGCGAAAGACCAGGCGCGATGACCGGCACGTTGCGCAGCGGCAGCGTCGCCAGCGGCCAGACGAAAATCGTGCTGCCGGAAACCTGCATGGTGTATTGCGAGGCGCCGATCACGGTGGCGCGAATGCGCGCCTCGGGCCGCGCCAGTTGCGGTCCCCAGGCCTTGAGCCGGGCGCGCACTTCGGCGGCGAGCTGCGGCCCGATGTCGCCGAAGACCTTTGCCTCACCGCCATAGATGTATTCGGAGACGCCGCCGGAAAAGCTCACGTCGGACGGCGTGCCGCGAAAGCCAAGCGGGTCGAGCCGCAGCAGCCCGGCGCCGTCGGCGCGCGGCGAGCGGCCCGCCATCGCATCAAACAGCCGCTCGGCCATGCGCGCGGCGAGCGCGCGCGCCGCGTCTTCATCGAGCACAAAGCCGAGGTCGAGTTGCAGTCCCAGTTCGGCGCCGAAACGACGCCCGGCCTCTTCGAGCCGCACGATGCGGTTCTCGCCATCGAACACCACGAGCCGGGCGCCGACATCGAGCGCGGTCACGTCGGTGACTTTGCCGTCGGCGCAGACCGCGATCTTCGACGTGCCGCCGCCGATATCGACGTTCATCACCGGCGCGCCGGAGCGGATCGAGCGCGCCGCCGCGCCCGAGCCGTACGCCGCCATCACGGTTTCCAGGCTGTCGCCGGCGCTGACCGCGACCATCTTGCCGGCCTGGCTCGCGAACAGTTCGCCGATGCGGCGCGCATTGCGCCGCCGCACCGCGACGCCGGTGAGGATCAGCGCGCCGGTATCGATGTCGTCGGGATCGATCTTGGCGTCGCGGTATTGCCGCGCGATAAACGCGCCGAGCGCGTCGGCGTCGATGGTCGCTTCGTCGGAGTAGGGCGTGAGCAGGATGTCGGACTGATAAAAGCTTTCGCGTTCGGTGACCACGTAGCGGCTGTCGAGCCGTTCCAGCACGATGCGCGAGAACACCAGGTGCGAGGTCGACGAACCGATATCGACCCCGACCGAGAGCACGCACAGCTCGTCTTCCTCGCCGAACGTGCGCCCGGTCGAGGAAAAGAAAATTCGCCCGCCCGGGGCTTCGTCGTCTTGGGCTTCGCCGGTCATGGGGATGGTATTTTGTTCATCGTCGTCATGGCCGGGCTTGCCTCGGCCATCCACGACCTTTGGCGTTGGGTGCCTGTTAGGACGTGGATGCCCGGCGCGAGGCCGGGCATGACGGCTGATGGGGAAATTGCAGTCACTCCTTCGGCAAGAGCCCGCGGTAGTCGCGCTCGTAGTATTCCGGCTGCATGCGGTTTTCGGCGCCCTCGCGCTTCATCCGTTCGGTGTATTCCTGCCGCAGGAACGGATCCTCCATGTAATAGGGGATCGCGGTGCCGCCTTCGGGGATGTCCATGGCGGTGTAGTCGGTATGCTTCTCGCCGGGCGGTCCGGGCTCGCGCCCGGGATTATGCGGGCCGAACCAGGCGGTCAGGCGGAACGCCTCCTTCGACGCGCCGAAGTGCTGATGGTACCAGCGCGCGCCGCCGGGCGCCGCCGACACCATGCCGACCGGCTCGTAGTCGACGCGCTTGACCTCCGCGGCCTTGCCGTCCTTCCACGGCGTCAGGCCGAGGTGCTCGGGCCACGTGTAGGTGTAGCCCTTGCCCTTGACGCAGATCAGCACGGCTGCCGAGGTATGGGCATGGGCCTTGGAATAATGGCCGTTCTCGTGCTGGCCGATCCACAAATAGAACGTGTTGCCGGTCATGAACGGCTCGACGCGACGCCAGCCGGGCGAGCGGCGGTTGTCGAGCGGCAGATCGCAATTGACGATGTCGGGGATGAAGTTGGTGCGCCGCATGGCGAGCCCGCGCACCGGATCGGGCTCGATGTCGTCCTTGTATTTGTAGAAATCGTCGGCGCCGGAGAAACGGTCGCGGAACTGATACGGGCAGTTGAAGATGGCGTCTGTGCTGTTGATGAGGTTCATCAGATTGGGCGCTGTCGTGCCGCCGAGCAGCAACGCCGGCGCCGAACTGGCGTTGACGATGCGGTGCATGGCGTTGACCGGAATCGAGAACAGCGAGCCCTTCTGCCATTCGAAGACGTGGCGCTTGGTGTCGCCTTCAAGCCAGACTTCGGTCGAGCCGCGGCCTTCGACGACGAGGTAGACCTCCTCGTACATGTGCTTTTCGGGGTTGAGCGCGCCGGCGCCCGGCACCTCGACCACATAGGCGCCCCATTTGCCCTCGGTGCCATGCAGCTGAATGTAGCTGCCGCGGCCGCCCATGCGCTTCCACGGTTGCAGCGGCAGGTTTTGCACCTTGCTGACGCCGATGTCGCGATAGATCGGGATATCGTCCGATTCCATGAACAGGTCGTACGGCGTCTTCGGCCGGTTGAACTTGCCGAAACCGGCGCGCTTGAAGCCCGAAGGCTCGTGCCAATGAACCTGGCCGGCGATTTCGTGCATGATGATGCGCATCCTCTTTGAGGCGATGAGGGAGGCTTGCGCGCCCCGCTGCAACCAACGCTGTATTGCAGTCCCTCGCGCGCTTCTCGGTCGCTTGATTGCGTAGGTCTTTCTCCCATGTACAATGCGTCCGAAATCAATGCAACGGGCGGGGGGAATCACCTGTCAGCGCGTATTCTGCCGCTTCTGCTTCACGATGATTCCGGGCTCACCCGCCGCAACGTGGCGGTCGAGCGCCTCGTGGTCGCCGGCTGGACCGGCCGCGACCGCGCCGCCGTCGAGAAGCATATCGCCGAGCTCGAGGCGCTTGGCGTCAAGCGGCCGGCAACCACGCCGATCTTCTACCGCGCGGCGGCGGCGCGGCTGACCATCGATGACGCCATCGAAGTGCTCGGCACGGCCTCGAGCGGCGAGGCCGAGTTCGTGCTGCTGGCGCACGGCGGCCGGCTCTGGGTCGGCGCCGGTTCCGATCACACCGACCGCGAGGTCGAGAAATACGGCGTGTCGGTTTCGAAGCAGATGTGCGACAAGCCGATCGCCGCGGAATTCTGGCCCATCGCAGAGGTCGCGCCGCATTGGGACAAGCTCGTGCTGCGGGCCCATATCTGGGAAAGCGGCGCGCGCGTGCTTTATCAGGAGGGTCCGGTGACCGCGATGCTCGATCCGCTGCAGCTGATCGCGCAATTTTCCGGCGAGGCCCAACTCGACGACGGCACGCTGATGTTCTGCGGCACGCTGTCCGCGATCGGCGGCGTGCGGCCGGCCGATGCTTTCGCCGTCGAGCTCGACGATCCGGTGCTCGGACGCCAGATTCATCATCGCTACCGGGTGCAAACCCTGCCGGTGCTTGGATGAAGAAACGGGAGTGACGATTCATGCCGATGAACAAGCCGCATCTCGAGTTCCACAAGGTCGACATGACGGACGGCTGGGTGACGCCGCCGGGCTATCCGGCCGGCATCCAGCAGAAAATCCTGGCCAGCGATCTGGACGAGACCAACAAGATGGGCAGCCGCACGCGGCTTCTTCGCTTCGCGCCCGGCGTCTACACCACCGCGCCGTTCGTGCATGACCATTGGGAAGAGGTCTATCTCGTCTCCGGCGACCTCATCGTCGGCAACGACGACACGGGCAACGGCGGCGAGCCGTTCGAGGCGCCGACCTACGCCTGCCGGCCGCCCGGCGTCCGGCATGGGCCGTTCAAGTCCGATCGCGGCTGCATGCTCTACGAGATCCATTATTACGACGAGAGCCAGACCTAGGGTGGGCATTGCGCTCGCCATGCGCGCCGGCGTCGGCAAAATCGTTGCGGCGCGATGCCCCCGCTGCATCTCCTCGCCGACGATTTTGCCCACCCTACCGAGTGAATGATCATGCCGGCACCGCAGCAGAAAAAACCCGTCATGCGGTCGTACCTCGCGGCGACGCGTGACTTTGCGTCCGGCAAGGCGACGCCGCGTCAATTTCTGGAAGACTCGCTGGCTTTGCTCGAGCAGTGGGAGCCGCACATCGGCGCCTTCGTCTGCACCAACCTGGCGGCGGCGCGCGAGGCCGCCGAGCGTGCCACGGCGCGCTGGCGCGACGGCCAGCCGCGCTCGCCGATCGACGGCATGCCGGTCGGCATCAAGGACATCATCGAGACCGTCGACATGCCGACCGAGATGGGCTCGCCGCTGTTTGCCGGCTGGCGCTCGCAGAAGGACGCCGCCAGCGTGCGGGCGCTGCGCGACGCCGGCGCTGTCATTGTCGGCAAGACGGTGACGACCGAGTTCGCGGCGTCGGAGCCGCGCGGCACGCGCAATCCGTGGAACACGGCGCACACCCCCGGCGGCTCGTCGAGCGGCTCCGCGGCCGCCGTGGCGACCGGCATCGTCAGCGCGGCGCTCGGCACCCAGGTGATCAGCTCGACGGTGCGTCCGGCGAGCTATTGCGGCTGCGTCGGCTTCAAGCCGACCGTGAACGCGCTCAATCGCCAGGGCAGCCACGATTTCCAGAGCCAAAGCTGCACCGGCATTCTCGGCGCCTCGCTCGACGACGTCTGGCAGACGGCTGACGCCATCGTCAGCCGCGTCGGCGGCGACCCCGGCACGCCGGGCTTGCAAGGGCCGCACGCCACGCCGCCGCCGGTGAAGCCGCAGTCGCTCGCGATGCTCGAGACCGCCGGCTGGGACGCCGCGTCGGCCGGCGCCAAGGAGCGCCTCGGCGACTGCGTGGCGCGGTTGAAATCCGCCGGCGTCGACATCCGCACCCGGCACAACGATAAGGCCGTCGCCGCGCTGGAAAACGAACTGGTCAATGCGGCGGAACTGTCGCACCGCTGCAACGGCTTCGAGGCGCAATGGTTCTTCCGCACCATGCGCGATCGCGATGCCGGCAAATTGGGCCGCATCACCATGGAGCGCACGCTTAAATACGACAACCTGACGCTCGCCGACTATCGCGCCGATCTCAAGGAGCGCGCGCGCATCCGCGCGGTTCATGCCGCGCTTGCCGCGCACTGCGACGCCTGCATCACGCTGGCGGCGCCCGGCATCGCGCCGGAAGGCTTGAACTCGACTGGAAATCCGGAATTCGGCGTGCCGTCGTCGCTGCTTGGCGTGCCGGCGCTGTCGCTGCCGCTGTTCGAGGTCGATGCCATGCCGCTCGGGCTGCAGGTCATCGGCTATTTCGACCGCGACGCCGACGCCTTCGCGCTCGCGGCGTGGCTGATGCAGGCGCGCTGACTGCTCCCTCCCCCTTGTGGGGAGGGCGGGGTGGGGTCGGGAGGCGATGTGAGAACGTCGACGAATGTCGTCGCCTCGCGGCCCCCACCCCTACCCCTCCCCACAAGGGGGAGGGGAAAAAAGAAAAGGAAAAAAGTGCATGCGCTATATCGATGCCTTCAATCATTTCTTTCCCAAGCGGTACTACGACGCGCTCCTGGAGACGCCCGCCGGAGCCAAGGATCTCGGCAAGCGCGTGCGCGGCATTCCGGCGTTGTCCGATATCGATTTGCGGCTGCGCATCGTCGAATTGTTCGAGAATTATGCGCAGCTTTTGTCCCACGGCCTGCCGCCGATGGAGCGGCTGTGGGGACCGGACCAATCGCCCGACATGGCCAAGATCGCCAATGACGGCCTCGCTGAGGTCGCGGCCAAACACCCGAAGCATTTCGTCGGCTGGTCGGCGCTGTTGCCGATGAACGCGCCGGAGGCGGCCGCGAAAGAGGCCGAGCGCGCGCTCAAGAACGGCGCCAATGCGGTGCAGCTTGCCACCAATGCCAACGGCCATCCGCTCGACGAGCCGCAATTCCTGCCGATCTTCGACGTCATCGCCGCCGCCCATAAGCCGATCCTGCTGCATCCGGCCCGCACCCGCGAGATGCCGGACTATCCGACTGAGAAAGTCTCCAAGTATGAGATTTGCAGCGTGCTGGGCTGGCCCTACGAGACTGGTGTAACGCTGGCGCGCCTGGTGTTCTCGAAGATCATGGATCGCCATCCCGATCTGAAGGTCATCGCGCACCATCTCGGCGGCGTCATTCCCTATCTCGAAGGCCGCGTCGGCCATTCGTTCGATCAGATGGGCGTGCGCACCTCAGATGAGGATTACGAGTCGCTCCGCAAGTCGCTCAAGAAGCGGCCCTACGACTATTTCAAGGATTTTTACGGCGACACCGCCGTCGAAGGCGCCCGCGCGGCGACCGTGTGCGGCATCGATTTCTTCGGCGCCGATCACGTGGTGTTCGCCTCCGACTGCCCGTTCGACAAGGAAAAGGGGCCGGGCTACATCCGCGACACCATCAAGGTGCTCAATTCGCTGTCATTGTCGGACGCCGAGCGGGAGAAGATCTGTTACCGCAACGCCGAACAATTGTTCGGGCTCCCGGCTTCGGCCGGCTAACCAGCCGCGCCGATGGATCGCCGCGCCAAAGAAAAATTGACATTGCGGGCCGCAAGAACGAAATAAGAACAAGCGGGGCGGAAGCGAGCGGCAGGATGACTTCGGCGATCGGGCAGCGCGGATTTGCCGCTTCACGGCGGCCACGTGCCGAAATGGCTGGCCGAGCGGATGACGCGGCTCGGCGCGGTGATCACGCAGGCCATCATCCACCACTACGGCCGCGATGAATTTCTGCGCCGCGTCGCCCACCCGTTCTGGTTTCAATCGTTCGGCGCCGTGATGGGGATGGATTGGCACTCGTCCGGCATCACCACCAGCGTCCTTGGGGCCCTCAAGCGCGGCCTGGCGCCGCTCGATCGCGAACTCGGCCTGCATGTCTGCGGCGGCCGCGGCAAACATTCGCGCCGCACGCCGGACGAACTGGTTGCGATCGGCAATCAGGTCGGCATCGACGGCGACGGGCTCGCCACCGCGAGCCGCCTGGTCGCCAAGGTCGACAGCGCCGCCGTGCAGGACGGCTTCGATCTCTATTTGCACGGTTTCATCGTGGCCGACGACGGCCGCTGGGTGGTGGTGCAGCAAGGCATGAATGGCGAGCGCCGGCAGGCGCGGCGCTATCATTGGCTGTCCGAAGGTCTGACAAGTTTCGTCGATGAGCCGCATGCGGCCATCGAGGGCCACGCCCGGGGCGACATCGTCAACCTGACCGACCGGCGCGCCGCGGCCTCGCGCCGCGGGCAGCTCGACCTTCTGGCCGCGCTCGGTCCCGACGGCATCACCCGCGAGCTGGCATCGATCGCCGCTCACGACACCAACAATGACGCCAAGCCGCCCCAGCAGCCGATGTTGCCGCATCTGGTCATGCCGGCGCACCACGATGTCCGGCCGGCCGACATTCATCTGCGCCGTCTGCACGGCAACCTCGCGGCGGCGGCCGAGCGCGCGCCGGTCGATTATCCGGCGCTATTGCTGACGCCGGGTGTCGGCAGCCGGACCGTGCGGGCGCTGGCGCTGGTCGCCGAGGTCGTGCACGGCGCGCCGTGCCGTTTTGGCGACCCGGCGCGCTTCTCGCTCGCCCATGGCGGCAAGGATCGCCATCCGTTCCCGGTGCCGCTGAAAGTCTATGACGAGACCATCCGCGTCCTCAAATCGTCGGTGCAGAACGCCAGGCTCGGCCAGGACGAAGAACTCAGCGCGCTGCAACGGCTGGATGCGGAATCGCGCCGGCTGGAGCGCGTTGCCACCGGCCCCTCGGTCGCGGGGCTGATGGCGCAGGAGCGCGCGCAGTCGCATGTCTATGGCGGCCGCAGCGTCTTTGGCTGGGAACGTCCCGTCCGTTCCGCTGTTGGCCGGCGGGTCGCCGCGACGCGCCAGAAATAACATGGCGGCCTCGCGGCGGCCGCCTGAGATGATCAAGCGGCTTGGCGCCAGCAGACAACGGACGAAGCTCAGGCACCCTCGTCGATAATCCGCGCGCGCAGCGTGCCGATGCCGGTGATTTCGACTTCGAGCCTGTCGCCTGGTTTCATCCACAACGGCGGCTTGCGGCTATGGCCGACGCCTTCGGGCGTGCCGGTGGCGATGATGTCGCCGGCCGAGAGCGCGGTGAAGTCGGAGCAGAATGCGATGATTTGCGGGATCGCGTAGATCAAGAGATCGGTCGGCGAGTGCTGCACTTGCGTGCCGTTGAGCCGCGTCATCAGCGTGAGCCGGCTCGGATCGGGTATCTCGTCGGTGGTGACGAGCCACGGGCCGAGCGGACCTGTGCCGGGAAAATTCTTGCCCGAGGTCACCGAGAATTTCTGGTAGTCGCGCACGCTGCCGTCGACGAAGCAGGTGTAGCCGGCGACGTGGTCGAGCGCCTGCGCGGCCTTGATGTGCCGTACCGGTCGGCCGATGACGACGGCGAGCTCGCCTTCGAAATCGAAATTGTCCGATACCGCCGGCCGGATCATAGCGCCGTCATGGCCGACCAGCGTGTCGGCGAAGCGGATGAACATGCTCGGCTGTTTCGGCAGTTCGCGGCCGGTCTCGGCGGCGTGCGACCGGTAGTTGATGCCGGCGCAAAGGATCTTGTCCGGCTGCGGGATGACCGGCAGGAACTTCACGTCGCCGAGCTTGCGATCGGGCTTCGCCTGTTTGGCGGTCCGGTGCATGGCGTCCATCGCACCGGCCGCGAGCGCGGCGCGCAGGCTCGGATGCCCGATGCGATCGTTGAGCGTGACGATGCCGTCGCCAAGCACCGCGCCGAAAAATTCTTTGCCATCCGCGATGAAACTCAAGAGCTTCATTTCCCGACCCCCTCGATATGGACGCTGTGGCGCTCGCCTGTCGTGCGCACGGCAGTGTACGGCAGTGTAATGTGCGGTTGTTGCGCCGCAAGCAGCGGTGGCCGCCTAAAAATTTTGTTAAATTGCCGTTCAATGTTCTTCCGCTCCCGTCAAGCATGGCAGCGAAAACAATTTCGGCGTCCGCAACCCGCGTCGGGTCCTGCCCGTTGCCGTCGCGTCTGGGATAGGTTCGCGCGGGAGCCTGCCTCGGTTGTACGACGCGCAGGAGCAATCCGGATGGCCGACGATGCGGTGGCGGAACCCGCGGTGTTCCTGTCGAACCTGGCCGCCGGGCGTTCCGAGGCGCGGGTCGCCGGCGGCGTCATCGCTGTCTCAACGGCGGTTTTTCTGGTCCTGGCGCCGTTCGCCAAAACGCAACTGCCGCCAATGCCGGCATTCATCGCCATCTATCAATCGGCGCAGTTCATCAATGACGCGATCGTCGCGGTATTCCTGTTCGGCCAGAGCCATTTCGCGCGCTCGCGGCCGCTCAGCGTGCTGGCCGGCGCCTATCTGTTTGCCGGGCTCATGGCGGTCGCACACGCGCTGACGTTTCCGGGCCTGTTCACACCCGCCGGGCTGCTGGGCGCCGGCCCGCAGACCACCGCCTGGCTCTATGTGTTTTGGCACGGCGGATTTCCGCTGCTCGTCATAGTCTATGCGGCCTGCAGGCCGCAGCGGCAGCGATTCGATCGCGGCGCAGCCTCGCGCGCTCCCTCGATTCTGGGCACGGCTGGATTGGCCGTCGCCGCGGCGTGCGGCTGCACGCTGATAGCAACGCTGGGCCAGGGTTTGTTGCCGGCCATGATGCAGGGCAATGGCTATACCTCGATCGCGGCCGGCGCGATTTCGGGTGTCTGGTTGCTCAACCTGCTCGCGCTCGTTGCGTTGGCGCGTCGCCGGCCCTATTCGGTGCTCGATCTCTGGCTCATCGTGACCATGTGCGCCTGGCTGTTCGACATCGCCTTGAGCGCCCTGTTCAACGCCGGCCGCTACGATTTCGGCTTCTACGCCGGCAGAATCTACGGCTTCCTGGCCGCAAGCTTCGTGCTCGGCATATTGCTGGTCGAGAACATGAAGCTGCATGTGCAGCTCGCCCGATTGCGCGACAGCGAGCGCGTCAAGGCCGCCGAGCTACAGCGTTTGACCGCCACCGATCCGCTCACCGGCATCGCCAACCGCCGCGCCTTCGATGAAGCGCTGGAGCAGGAATGGCGGCGCATGATGCGGCACAAGACGCCGTTGTCGCTGCTCATGATCGACGTCGACTATTTCAAGCGTTTCAACGACAGCTACGGCCATGTCGCCGGCGATCAATGTCTGCGCGCGGTGGCGCAGGTGATCGCCGGACGCGCCCGCCGCGCCGGCGAATTGGCGGCCCGCTACGGCGGTGAGGAATTCGCCGTGCTGTTGCCGCAATGCGACATCGCGGCGGCAAGCCGGCTCGCGGCGCTGATCTGCGAAACGGTGCGCGATTGCCGAATTCTCCACGCGGCGTCCGGGGTGGCACCCCACGTCACGGTCACCATCGGGGTCGCCAGCGTCGCCGACGTGCCGAAGTCGGTCGCCGCGCTGTCTCGGGAGACCGCCGCGACCGTGGCTTCGCTGGTCGGCGCGACCCTGCTGGTGGAGGCGGCGGATCACGCGCTGTACCGCGCCAAGATGGCGGGCCGTGACCGCGTTCTGGCCGCCGGCACCGAGGAGATCGATATCGCCGCCGCGGCCGGCGTACCGGCGGCGGCGGCGCTTATCCCCATTGCGGCGACATGACCGGGCGAAAGCCCATTTTAGAACTTGATCATGTCGCTCCGCGTCAAGGTCGACTTGGTCGACACCAGCGGCGCGCTGGCGAAGGTGTAGGCGGTGGTGAGATCGGCATACGGATCGGCGGCCGACATGCCGTCGACCGGCACGATCACGTTCATGCCGCGCAACGCCGCTTGCGCCGCGGTGAACAGCACCGCGCCGTTCGAGGCGGTGCCGGTGACGATGACGCTCTGGATGCCCTTGTCCTTGAGAATCTTCTCCAGATCGGTGTGCAGGAACTTGTCCGGGCCGCCTTGCACCCATGGCTCGTCCGCCAGCGGCGCCACGTCCTTGATGACGTCGGCGGTCGTCGAATTGGCGATGATGCTGTACACCACCGCGGCCTTGGCGGCGCGCGCGTCATCGAGCAGCGTCTTCATCGCCGGAATGCTCGCCACACAGCGCGGCCGCTTGCCGCAATTCTGGTTCATGAAGTCGAGCATCAACAGCGCGGTGGTTTTCGGGTCGACCGTCACCGGTTTGAGTTCGGGCGGCGGAGGCGTCTTCACCGAACTCCACTCGTCGATGATGGTTGTCGCCTGTGCGGTCGTAGCCGGCGCCGCCGCCAGTGATGCGAGCGCCGCGAGCAGCAACGCCGAGCCTGCCACGCAGGCGCGTCCAATCGTCGTCATTTCGTCATCCTCTCTCTCATGATTTCGCTTGGCTTGGCCGGGTGTGCGGATTATTCCGCGTCGCCTGCCAAGGATTTGTGTCAAACTGACGCCGCACCCTCCGGCGGCCCTCTGACCGCCACGGGAAACACAGGACTTACACACCAGAGGACAGGGGAGTATTCCGGATGGATATCAAGGTCGGTAAACAGGCGATCGCCGAGGCGACGGCGAAACTCAAGAACTGGGGCCGCTGGGGCAAGGACGATCATATCGGCACGCTCAACCAGATCACGCCCCAGGATATCGTCAAGGCCGCAAGCCTCATCCGCACCGGCAAGGTGTTCGCGCTTGGTATCCCGCTCGACGCCAGCGGCCCGCAGACCGGATTATTCGGCGGCCGCTTCAATCCGATCCACCAGATGCTGGCGACCGGGACCGACGCCATCGCCGAGCGGCAGGACTGGAACAAGATCCGCTACGCCGATGACACGCTGATGCTGTGCGTGCAAGGCGCCACCCATTGGGACGCGCTCGGCCACGTCTTCTACGAGGACAGGGCCTATAACGGCCACGACGCCAGGCTCATCGACTCCAAGGGCCTCAACGTGCTCGGCATCGAGCACTCCAGGAACAAGATGGTCGGCCGCGGCGTGTTGCTCGACGTCGCGCGCTTTCGCGGCGTGCCGTGGCTGGCCGACGGCGAAAGCATCGGCAATGACGAGCTCGACAAATGCGCCAAGGACCAGAACGTCTCGATCGGCCGCGGCGATTTCGTCATCGTCCGCACCGGGCAGATGGAGCGCTGCCTGTCGGAAAAGACCTGGGGCGGTTACGCTGGCGGCGACGCGCCCGGCGTCAAGTTTGAGAACTGCTACTGGTGCCAGGACAAGGAGATCGCGGCGATCTGCACCGATACCTGGGGTGTCGAGGTACGTCCGAACGAGACCAAGGAAGCCAACCAGCCGTGGCACTGGGTGGTGATCCCGGCCATGGGGCTGTGCATGGGCGAGATTTTCTATCTCAAGGAGCTCGCCGAGGATTGCGCCGAGGATGGCGTCTACGAGTTCTTCTTCTGCGGGCCGCCGCTCATTATCACCGGCGGCACCGGCTCGCCGATCAATCCGCAGGCGATCAAGTGACCTTACCCTGCCCTGCAGCGGGAGGGTCGAGAGCTGTCAATGGCGACACCCGCCGACGATATCGAATTTCGACGCAAGATCGTCGGCACCTGGACGCTCGTCTCGGTCGTCTATGAGGACGTCGCGACCGCCGAGCGCATGCCGGTCTACGGCGAGCATCCCAGGGGCATACAGATCGCGACGCCGCAAGGCCGCTGGCTGGCGCTGATGACGGCGGAGCGCCGGCCGATTCCGCGAACCGACGCGGAGCGGGCGCAGGCGCTCACATCCATGATCGCCTATACGGGCCGCTACCGCGTCGAGAACGGCCAAGTCATCACCAAGGTCGAGGCGGCGTGGAACGAGGCCTGGGTCGGCACCGAGCAGGTGCGCGCCATCCGCTTCGACGGCGACAGGCTCGACATCGAAAGCCCGCCGATGCCGCACCCGAATATCAGCGGCAAGACGGTGCGGGTGATTGTCGTGTGGCGGCGAGAGCAGGGCGCCGACGACGCAGCACGGCCGCATCGCTGAACACGCGGCGCCGCCGCCTCATCGTCGCAGCTTATCCAGCGTGATCGGCAGGTCGCGGACGCGCTTGCCGGTCGCATGATAGACCGCATTGGCGATAGCCGCCGCGGTGCCGACGAGCCCGATTTCACCGACGCCCTTGATGCCGAGCGGATTGATGATGTCGTCCGGCTCGTCGACGAAAATGACGTCGATGTCGTACACGTCGGCATTCACCGGCACGTGGTACTCGGCGATATTCGCATTCATGATCCGGCCGAAGCCGTGATCGACCAGCGCTTCCTCGTGGAGCGCCATTCCCATGCCCCACACCACGCCGCCCATGATCTGGCTGCGCGCGGTCTTGGTATTGAGGATGCGCCCGGCCGCGACGGCGTTGACCAGCCGGGTGACGCGAATGACGCCGAGCTCTTCATCGATCTTGACCTCGGCAAAGATCGCCGAATGCGTGTTGCGGGCATGGGAGCTCAGATCTTTGAACCGGGCGGTACCCTCTCGCTCGATGCGGTCGACGGCGCCGTGGCGCATCGCATCCGCGACCGAGACGGCCCGGCCGGCCGACGTCTTGTCCACGATCTGGCCGTCCACCAGCGCGGTATCGCCCGGCTTCGCCGCCGCGAGCGGCGAACCCGGCATCGACTTGGCCAAGCGTAACAGCTCTTTGCGCACCGCGTCGGCCGTTATGGCGATGGCCTGCGATATCGATGCCGCGGTCCATGAGCCGCCTTCGACCGGCGATTGCGGCAGGGTCGAGTCGCCGAGTCGCACCGTCACATTGTCGACCGGCAGGCCGAGCATGTCGGCCGCGACCTGCGCCATGATCGTATAGGTGCCGGTGCCGATGTCGGAGACCGCGCTGACCACCTCCGCATGGCCGTTGGCCGTCAGCGCGATCCGGGTGGCGATTTCCACCTGCAAGGCTTCCCAAATCCCGCTCGCCATGCCCCAGCCGACCAATTCGCCGCCGTCGCGCATCGACCGCGGCGCTGCGCTGCGCTTGTCCCAGCCGAACGCCGCCGCGCCCTGGCGGTAGCATTCGCGCAGCTTCTTGCTGGTGTACGGCAGGTCCTCGTGCTGGTCGCGGTCCGAATAGCATCGCAGCCGCAGCTCCAGCGGATCGAGCCTCAGCGCAACCGCGAGTTCGTCCATCGCGCATTCCAGCGCATAGACGCCGGTCCCGGCTCCCGGCGCGCGCATGTCGGCGGGCGTCGGCAGATCGAGCCGCGCCAGCCGGTGCGCATATCTGGCATTGGCGCTGCGGTACAGTTGCCCGGACCATCCGGTGTCGTTGCGGGAAAAGTCTTCATACTGCGACGTGATGGCGATGGCCTCGTGGCTGATGGCGTCGAGCGTCCCGTTTGGCGTGGCGCCGATCGCCAGACGTTCGATCGTGGCCGGGCGGTAGCCGAGCCCATACATCTGCTGGCGGGTCAGCACGAGGCGCACCGAACGCTGCAGGGCAAGCGCCGCCAGCACGGCGAGCACGACCTGATATTGCGGACGAAGCCCCGAGCCGAACGCGCCGCCCACATAGGGGGACATGACCCGCACGTCGTGCGGCTTCATGTCGAACACGCTGCACAGATAGTGCTGCACGTTCTGCACGCCCTGGGTCTTATCGTAGACCGTGAGCTTGCCGTCGCCGTCCCACGTCACCGTCGAGGCGAACAATTCCATCGGATTGTGGTACTCGCTCGGAATAGAGTATTCCGCCTCGTGGCGCACGGCGGCGGCGGCGTAGGCTTTGGCGGCGTTGCCGCGCGGCTTCTCGGGCTTCTCCACCACGAAGGCCGCGTCGCGCCGCGCCTGCAAATCCGTGACAAATGCTTCAGGCGCATAGTCGACGCGCACCAGGGAGGCGGCAAAGCGCGCTATCTCCCATTCCTCGGCCACCACCAGCGCGATCGGCTGTCCGTTGAACATGATCTTGTCGTCGTACAGCGGCCGGAACGGCGAGCCTTGCTCGGGCGCTACGTCGTCCTTGTAGGCGGCCGATCTGTCGGCCATGCGCGGCCGGTTGTCGTGCGTGATCACGTCAAGCACGCCGTCGATCCGCAGCGCGTCGCCGGCATCGATGCGCGCGATGCGGCCGCGCGGAATCGTGGCGGCGACGACGGCGCCATAGGCGAGGCCGCCGGCGTTGAATTCGCCGGCGTATTTTGCCGCGCCGGTCACCTTGGCCCGGCCGTCGACGCGGGATGTGGCTGTGCCGATGTACGGAGCCATGGCGTTCACCGTATCGTCTTGCTGGATTGCGACTGCGGGGTGCCCTGCGCGGCTTGCGTCAGCGCGCGGACGATGACGCGCCGCGCCAGGTCGATCTTGAACGCGTTGTGCGCAAAGCCTGTGGCGTCGCGCAGAACAAAGTCGGCCGCTTGCGCGAATGCCGGCTTGCGCGCCGGCTGGCCGCGAAGCGTCGCTTCGGCCGCGGTATCGCGCCACGGTCTGTGCGCCACGCCGCCCAACGCCAGCCGCGCGTCCTTGATGGTATCGCCGTCGAGCTCGAGCGCCGCCGCAACCGACACCAGCGCGAACGCGTAGGACAGCCGATCGCGAATTTTGAGATAGGTGTAATTCCCGGCAAAGCCCTGCGCCGGAAGCGCGACGGCCGTGACGATCTCGTTCGGCTGCAGGGTGGTGTCACGCTGCGGCGTGTCGCCGGGCAGCCGATGGAAGTCGGCGAATTCGATCACGCGCTCGCCGGCAGGACCGGCGACATGAACGCGGGCGTCGAGCGCAGCGAGCGCCACGCACATATCCGACGGGTGCGTGGCGATGCAGGATTCGCTGGTGCCGAGGATGGCGTGGATGCGGTTGAGGCCGTTGCGGGCCGAGCAGCCGCTGCCGGGCTCGCGCTTGTTGCAGGGCGTCGCCGTGTCGTAGAAATAATAGCAGCGCGTGCGTTGCAGAAGATTGCCGCCGGTCGACGCCATGTTGCGCAGCTGCGCCGAGGCGCCGGCGAGGATCGCGCTTGCCAGCATCGGATAACGCCGTGCGATCAACGGATGATGGGCGAGGTCGGCGTTCGGCACCAGCGCGCCGATGCGCACGCCGCCGTCCGGTGTTTCTTCGACGGCGCCAAGCGGCAGGCGCGAGATGTCGATCAGCCGCGACGGCCGTTCGACGTCTTCCTTCATCAGGTCGATGAGATTGGTGCCGCCGGCAATGAATTTCGCGTTCGGGTCGCGGCCGATCTGGCGCACCGCGTCGGCGACGTCATGGGCGCGCTCGTACTGAAAATTGATCATGACGGCCCCATCGCCTGCTGGATCGCCGCCACGATGTTGGGGTAGGCGCCACACCGGCAGATATTGCCGCTCATCAGTTCGCGGATCTCCTCGGCGGTCTTTGCCTTGCCCTCGGCAATGAGGCCGGCCGCCGAACAGATCTGGCCCGGGGTGCAGTAGCCGCATTGGAACGCATCATGGTCGATGAATGCCTGCTGCAGGGGATGCAGCGCGCCGTTTGTCGCCAGGCCTTCGATCGTGGTCACCGCGGCGCCGTCTTTCATGACGGCGAGCGCGAGGCAGGAATTGATGCGCCGGCCGTCGACCAGCACCGTGCAGGCACCGCATTGGCCGTGATCGCAGCCTTTCTTGGTGCCGGTGAGGTCGAGGTGATCGCGCAGCGCGTCGAGCAACGTCGTCCATGGCGCCACCTCGAGCTGCACCGCGACGCCATTGACGGTCAAGGCGACTGAAATCTTGGAGGGTGTCGAAATCGTTTCTCGGATCTGCGGCTTGACGTTTGTCGGCGCCATTTGCACCTCCATATGTTTTGATGAATCGACTGTTGACGAATTGATCCATGGGCCGCCCCGACGACGCGCGGCGCGCATGTGTCCATAACGCGCCGGACGTCGCAGCGTTTCCCACTATATCGGGAGATGGTGCCGACCTCCTTTTCGCGCAAGCGATTTCTGCCTTGCCCAAGCGCTAGCCGTTTTGCGCAAGCGATGCCGCTTTTGTCCAAGAAATCGGCGTTGTGGAACAGCGTCGGCGGTCGACGCGACTTAGGCCGAGATCGGATAAATCGCCTTTTCGCCGGACAGCACCCGCGCCACGTCGCCAGCGCACTTGGTCTGCAGTTCCTCCAGCGCCTCGACCGAATAGAACGCGGTGTGCGGCGTGAGGATGACGTTGTCGCGTCCGATAAGCGGGGAGTCTTTGGTCAGCGGTTCGGTCGCCACCACGTCGAGCGCGGCGCCGCCGAGATGGCCGCAGTCCAACGCCGCGATCAGCCCCGGCTCGTCGACCAGCGGCCCGCGCGCGGTGTTGATCAGGAACGCGCCGTTTTTCATTTTGGCGAAGGCGGCGGCGTTCATCAGGCCGCGGGTCGCCGGCAAGAGCGGCGCGTGCACGGAAATGAAGTCGGAGCGCGCCAGCAGATCGTCGAAGCTCACGCCCTCGACGCCGGCCGCCGCGAGCGTGTCGTTGCCGACATAGGGATCGTGGGTGAGCACCGTAAGACCGAACGCCTTGGCTTTCGGCGCCAGCGCGCGCGGAATATTGCCGAAACCGATGAGGCCGAGCACCTGGCCTTCGAGGCGGCGCAGCGGCACGATCGGCGGCACTTCCCAGCGGCCGGCTTGCACCAGCTTGTTGGCGAACGGCACCTTGCGGGCGAGCGCCAGCAGCAGCGCCATGGCGTGGTCCGACACTTCGCGCAGGCAGTAATCCGGCACGTAGTTGACGGCGATGCCGAGTTCTTTCGCCGCCGGCAGGTCGATGTTGTCGACGCCCAGCCCGAAGCGGCCGATCGCCTTGCAGTTCTTCAGCTGCCGCAGCAGGTCGCCGGGAAGCCTGGCATAGGTCACCAGGATGGCGTCGGCGTCGCGCGCCACGGCGAGGATGTCGGCGGCAGCGGCGCTGTTAGCCATGCGGTATTCGGGATCGAGCCGCGCCAGCGCTTTTTTGGCGGGATCGAGGGACGGGAAGACGCTGTCGGTTATGGCGATCAGAGGGCGGGGCATTGGAAACACATGGTATCCTGTCATCATCCGCGAAGGCGGATGATCTAGTATCAACCACGCTTCAGCGGTTGTCTCGACCTTCCGTGATGACTGGATGCTCCGCCTTCGCGGAGCATGACAATCCTCACAACGCAAACACCTGCGGGTTGACGCAATTGGGCAGCTTGTGGCCGGCGAGGAACGCCAGGATATTGTCGACGACGATGTTGGCCATCGCCTCGCGCACGTCGGGGGTCGCGCTGCCGAGATGCGGCGTCAGCACGACATTGGTCATCGCCTTCAAGGTGCCGTCCATGTCGGGCTCGTGCTCGAACACGTCCAGCCCGGCGCCGGCGATCTGCTTCTTCTGCAGCGCGCGCACCAGGGCGGCCTCGTCGATGATCGGGCCGCGCGCGGTATTGATGATGAAGGCGGTCTTTTTCATCAGGCCGAGCTGGCGCGCCCCGATCTGGTGGCGCGTCGCCGTGTTGAGCGGAGAATGGATCGAGACGAAATCGGATTGGCGCAGCAACGCGTCAAGCGGCACATAAGTCAGGCCGGCCTCGCGCTCCTCGTGGTCCGGCTTGCGGCGCGGCGTCCAGTACAAGACCCGCATCGAAAAACCGCGGGCGCGGCGCGCCACCGCCTTGCCGATCAAGCCGCCGCCGCCGATGAGTCCGAGCGTCTTGCCCCACACCAAAGAGCCCATCAGATGCGCCGACTGGCCGCCGGGGAATGTGCCGGCGCGCGCCAGCCGATCGCCTTCGATCATGCGGCGCGCCACCGCGATCATCAGCCCGAAATTGAGGTCGGCGGTGGCTTCGGTGGTCAGCGGCGCCGTCACGGTGACCGGAATGCGCTGTGCCGTCGCCGCCTCGACGTCGATATTCGACGGCGTGATCGATTGCGCGGCGATCAAACGCAGGCCCGGGTTGGCCATGACCACGGCGCGGTCGATCTTGTCGTGCAGCAGGCAGAACAGAATGTCGGCCCGGCGCACTTGCGCGATCAGCGTGCGCTTGGGAACGATCCGGCTCGAATCGGCAAACACCGTCACCCGCGCCACCGCGCGCAGCCGCGACAGCGCCCGCGCGGCGACCGGCTGCGTGACGAAGATGCGCGGGCGAGCGGGCTTTTTTGCCATCAGGCGAGCCACCGCACCACGCCGGCGACGCCGTCGACGGCGACCTGGGCGCCGTCCGGAATGCGCCTCGTCGCATCGTTGACGCCGAGCACCATGGGAATGCCGCGCTCGCGGGCGAGCGACGCCAGATGCGAGGTCGAGCCGCCCAGCTCGGCGACGACGCCGGCGACACGCGACAGGATATGGCTGAGCGCTGGGCCGGCGACCCGGGTCACCAGAATGTCGCCCGGGGCCACGCGGCTGAGCTCGCATTCGCAATTGACCACGACGGCGCGGCCGGAGCCCCAGCCGACGCCGGCTGGATGGCCATTGAGGCCGGGATGCTTGAGCCAGATCTCGTCCGGCACGTGCGGCTCGACGACGCGCAGCGGCCGCGCCTGCAACAGCGTGAAGCCGTCGTCGTCGAGCGCCCACTCGATCTCGACCGGCATGCCGAGTACGGCTTCGGCCTTGCGCATCAGCCGGCCGAGCGCGGTGGCTTGCCCGGCTTGCAGGCATGGCGCGCGAACCAGCGCGTCGGGCACCGCCTCCGGCATGGTGCCGACGCCATGCCCGCAGGCTTCGCGGTGATGCTTGCGGCCGGCCTCGTTGTCGCGAACGAAGCCCTGCCGCGTGAGCACGATGCGATCCGGCACCACCGCGCCTTGCGCGATTGCCGAGCCAAGGCCCCAGGTGGCGGACAACAGCATGTGGCCGTTCGCGGTCTCGCTCAAGCCGCCGCCGGAGGCGCGCGCGGCAACAAGCGGCTGCACCAGCACCGCCATGGCGGTGCCGGCCGGATCGAGGTCGTGCTGCGCCATGGAGCGCCGCGCGTTCGTGGTCCACAGCGCCGCCCAGCAGGCGCGCAGCGCGGTGAGGAATTCGCCGTCGTCGTTGACGCCGAGAAAGCTCTCGAACTGGCCGGCGAAATTCGTCTCGGCGCGATCCTCGACCAGCGACGACGAACGCACCGCCGCGGGCTTCGGTTGGTCCCACCACGCGGCGAGGATTTCAGCGAGCAGATCGGGCGCGAGATCGCTTTGGTAGAGTTGCAGCCTGATCTCGACCGCAAGCCGGCGTTGCGTCGGCATATCTGCCGCGGGGTAGGCGCGGATCGCCGCCATGAGCCCGAGGTGTTCGATCTGCCGCCAGTACGCCTCGGCGGTGATGCAGAATCCTCCCGGCGTCGGCAGCCCGGCATGCGCCAGCGCCGCGAGATTCGCGGCCTTCGGCCCGACGCGCTCGGGTGCGGTCGCGGCCGAAGCGGCGAGGGGAACGATGAAGTGCGATACCAAATTTACTGACGCCTCGACCCGTCACCCTGAGGTGCTCGGCCGAAGGCCGAGCCTCGAAGGGCGGCGGCCCGGGCGTTCATCCTTCGAGGCTCGCTGCGCTCGCGCTTCAGGATAACGGTAATTGAGTCTCGGTGCGGTCCTATTTCACATGATCGCCGTAGCCGGGCAGCGGATCGACCACGGTGATCTGTTTGACCGGAAAATTGGAGACGATCTCGATATCGTCCTTTTGCACGATCAGCATTTCCTCGATGCGCACGCCGTAACGGAATTTCTTGCCGTGCTGGGTCTCGAGCGCGAAGGTCATGCCCTCCTTGATCTCGACCGGATGATCGAGCGACCAGATGCGCGAAATCACCGGCGGATCGTATTGCGCCAGCCCGAGGCCATGGCCCCACAGATTGGCGGCGGCCTGGTCCTCGTCTTCGTAGCCCCAGGTCTCCATCGCCGACGGCCATTGCAGCGCGATGTCGCGCGTCGTGGCGCCGACTTTCACGGCGCCGATCGAGTTGTACAGCCACTTCAGCGCGATCTCGTAGGTTTCCTTCTGCTCCTGGGACGGCTCCTTGCCGACGCAATAGGTACGGTAATAGCAGGACTTGTAGCCGTTCCAGGTCAGCGCCGCCAAATCCATGAACACGATGTCGCCGGGCTGGATGATGCGGTCGGAAAAATTGCGCCAATTCGGCCAGGTGTTCGGACCCGACGACACGATGACGTCCTCGACGTCCTCCATGCCGGGAATGTTGTAGAGGTACTGCATCAGATGCGCGGTCACCTGGTTCTCGGTGATGCCGGGGCGCAGGAATTTCATGCACTCCCAGTGCGTGGCGTCGCCGATGGCGCCGACGATGCGGAAGCACTCCTGCTCGTCCACGTTCTTGACGGCGCGCGCATCCATCATGGCGCTCATGCCGTCGGTCCAGTTGATGTTGTTCTCCTTGAAGATGTTGATCATGTTGATGTCGATGAAGTCGACGCCGAGCTTTTGGCCGGCGACGCCGTTCTCCTTCATCGCCTGCAGCACCGCCTTGGTGAACTTGCCGACCTGCTGGGTCGAGGCCGGGCCGGCGGCGCCCTTGATCCAGGCGAAGGAATGGCGGACGTTTTCCTTCGGAATCCACGGCGAATGCCGTTCGATCTGGAAGCCGAGGTCGCCCTGCTCGAACAGGATCGGCGCGCCGTCGCCGCACAGCATGGCGTAGCGCAGCCCGGGCTTGAGCCGGTTCCAGCCTGGTGTCAGTGTACCGGTGAGGTAGCGGACGTTCTCGTCGTACATGCACAGCAAGGCGCCAAGGCCGTGCTTTTTCATCATCTCGCGGGCTCGCTCGGTCCGGTATGTGCGCAGCCGGTCCCAATTGACCCGCTGTTGCCAATCCACTCCGGCAATGCCGAAATTCGCTCCCATGATGGTCTCCCACTCCCCGCTCTACGCCTTGCCCACCTCTGTCCGAAAAAACCTGACGTTGCAAGATACGCGGCAACGCGATGACGGAATTTCCGCAACGACGTGATGCCACAGCCTTCGTTGGCGTTTTTGGGCTTGACGGGGACCACCGATGAGCGAAATCACGCGGCGCAATCTGGCCGGCGGCGGAGCGGCCGGCCTGTTGGGCGCCATGGCCGCGCCGGCGGTGGCGCAGGGCGCGGCGCTGCACTGGCGCATGGTGACGTCGTGGCCGAAGCGCCTGCCCGGGCCCGGCATGTCGGCGGAGCGCGTCGCCGAGCGCATCGCCGCCCTGTCCGGCGGCCGCCTGCAGATCACGGTGTCGGCGGCCGGCGAGGTGGTGCCGGCGTTCGAGGTGCTCGACGCGGTCGGCTCCGGCGTCGCCGAGATGGGCCATACCGCCGCGTTCTACTGGCAGGGTAAGGCGCCGGCCGCCGCCTTCTTCACCACGGTGCCGTTTGGGCTCACGCCCAACGAGCACGTCTCCTGGATCGACGCTGGCGGCGGCCAGGCGCTGTGGGACGAGCTCTATGCGCCGTTCGGCGTCAAGCCGTTCATGGCCGGCAATACCGGGGTCTGCATGGGCGGCTGGTTCCGCCGCGAGATCAAGAGCCGCGACGACGTCGGCGGCTTGAAAATCCGCTCGCTCGGGCTCGGCGGCGAAGTCTATCGCCGGCTCGGCGCCATCCCGCAGACCACCTCGCCCGGCGAGATCCTGGTGGCGCTGCAATCGGGCGTCATCGACGGCGCCGAATTCGTCGGACCCGGCTCAGACATCGCGCTCGGGCTCTACCGCTTCGCGCCGTTCTACTACGGCCCCGGCTTCAACAAGCCGAACGGCACCGGCGAATGCATCGTCTCGCTCAAGGCCTGGACCGGCCTCGATGCCGAGATGCAGGCGATCGTGAAGCACGCCTGCGCCGCCGAAGCCTCCTACGCGCTGGCCGAGATGGAGCGGCTCAACATCGAGGCGCTGGCGACGCTCACGGCGCGCGACAATGCGCAACTGCGCCCGTTCCCGCCCGATCTCATTGCCGCGGTGCGAACGACGGCGCGCGACGTGCTCGGCGACCTCGCCGGCAAGAGTTCTGGCTGCGCAAAAGGTGCACGGTTCCTACACGGCGTTCCGCGACAAGATCGCCGCCTGGTCGCGCATCTCGCTGCAAGCGGTGCTGGAGGCGCGGGACCGGTAGGGGGCTCTGTTCACCGTCATCCTGAGGTGCCCGCGCGAAGCGCGGGCCTCGAAGGATGCTGCTCAAGCGTTTGGGCCGTCGCCCTTCGAGGCTCGCTGCGCTCGCACCTCAGGGTGACGGAAAATAGGCTTCCGCTTCGTTTGACAAAACTTCACATCTTGAACTTCACCACATTCTGCCGCTGCTCGCCGAGCCCGTCGATGCCGAGCGTGACCACGTCGCCGGCCTTGAGGAATTTCGGCGGCTTCATGCCGAGCCCGACGCCCGGCGGCGTGCCGGTGATGATGACGTCGCCCGGCTCCATGACGAAATACTGCGAGCAGCACCAGACGATGTGGCGGCAGTCGAAGATCATGGTCGAGGTATTGCCGCGCTGGCGCTTCTCGCCGTTGACGTCGAGCCACATGTCGAGGTTTTGCGGGTTCTTGAGTTCGTCCTTGGTGACCAGCCACGGCCCGAGCGGGCCGAACGTCTCGCAGCTCTTGCCCTTGGTCCACTGCCCGGCGCGCTCGATCTGAAACTCGCGCTCCGAGACGTCGTTGGCGAGGCAATAGCCGGCGACGACGTCGAGCGCCTTGTCCTTCGACAGGTAGCGCGCGCGCTGGCCGATGACGATGCCGAGCTCGACTTCCCAGTCGAGTTTCTTGGAGTCCTTCGGCACGATGGTGTCGTCGTTCGGGCCGCAGACGCAGGACGGCGCCTTGTTGAAGATGATCGGCTCTTTCGGGATCGCCATGCCGGCCTCGGCGGCGTGGTCCGAATAGTTGAGCCCGATGGCGATGAAATTGCCGACCTTGCCGACGCACGGCCCGATCCGCGGCTTGCCTTTCACCAGCGGCAGCTTGTCGGGATCGAGCTTGCGCAGCTTGGCGAGGCCCTTGGCCGACAGCACGTCGTCGGCGATATCGGCAACGATTTTCGACAAATCGCGGATGCGCCCCTGCGCATCGAGCATGCCGGGCTTTTCGCGGCCGGGGGCGCCGTAACGGACAAGCTTCATGACTGTCTCCTTGGGATCGGTGAATGTGCCAACGGGCTGGTCTTTTTCAAAATGCGCCGGGAAAGGTTCCGCCATCGATGAGTAAATTCTGGCCGGTGATATAGCCGGCCTGCGCCGAGCACAGGAACGCGCAGGCGGCGCCGAGTTCGTCGGGACTGCCGATGCGCTTTCCCGGCACGGCCTCGACGCGTTCGGCCAGCGCCGCCTCGTAGCTGATGTTGCGCTTCTTGACGGTCGCCTCGACGTTGGAGCGGAAACGGTCGGTGTCGAAAATCCCGGGCAGCACGAAGTTGATGGTGACGTTCGATGCGGCCACCGAGCGCGCGACGCCGGCGAGAAACGCGGTCAGGCCGGCCCGGGCGCCGGACGACAGATCGAGGCCGGCGATCGGCATTTTCACCGAGCCGGAGGTGATATTGACGATGCGGCCGAATTTTCTGGCCACCATCGCATCGATCGCCTTCTGGATGAGCTCGATCGCCACCACCATGTTGGCGATGACGCCGTCGACCATCTTTTGCCGGTCCAGCTCGCGAAAGTCGCGAAACGGCGGGCCGGCGTTATTGTTCACCAGGATGTCCGGCGCGGGGCAGGCGGCGAACAGCGCCTTTTGGCCCTCGGCCGTGGCGACGTCGGCCGCCACCGGGATGATCCTGGCGCCGGTCGCCTGGCGCAGTTCGGCCGCGGCGGCGGCGAGGTGCTCCGGGTTGCGGCCGTTGATCACCACCTCGCAGCCGGCCTCGGCCAGCGCCTTGGCGCAGGCGCGGCCGAGCCCGCGGCTCGACGCGCAGACAATCGCCTTGCGGCCGGCAATCCCAAGGTCCATGCCAAAAAGCTCCCGGCTGGGCGCGACACCGCGGCGTCCCGCCTGAAGGTCCTGTTCTCGTAACTGAATACCCGCAAGTCAACCCGGCTGAAACCGCCCAATCCGCGCCCGCAAGTGCTGCTTATCCCCCAAGTGCTGCTTATCCCCAATGTATCGCTGACCGAGCTTGCGCTCATCGTGGTCCTGGCGGCGTTTTCCGCGGTCGTCGGCGGCGTCGCGGGCTACGGCACCGGTGCCCTGATGCCGCTGATGCTGGTGCCGATGGTCGGCGCCGAGCCGGTCGTGCCGATCATCGCCATTTCGGCGATCTTCACCAACGCCGCGCGCATCGTCGCCTTTCGCCGCTTCCTCGCGCCGCGCCGCGCGCTGGTCGCGCTCGTCGCCGCACTGCCGGGCTGCGTGCTCGGCGCCTGGCTCTATACGTTGTTGACGGGCCGTGGCGCCGCGCTGGTGATCGGCGCGAGCCTGATCGCCACCGTGCCGCTGCGGCGACTGCTCAAACGCCGCGGCCATCGCCTCGGCGACAAGAGTTTTGCCGCGGCGGCGGCCGGCTGGGGCATCGTGGTCGGCGGCACGACCGGAGCCGGCGTCATCTTGCTGTCGCTGCTCATGGCGGTCGGCCTCGAAGGCGCCGCCGTGATCGCCACCGACGCCACGGTCTCGATCGTCGTCGGCCTCGTCAAGCTTGCGGTGTTCGGACTGGCCGGCGTGATCACGCCGACGGTGCTCCTGATCGCGCTGGTCATCGGCGGCATCGGATTTCCGTGCACGTTCCTGGCCAAACTGATCGTCGAACGGCTGCCGGTCCACGTCCACACCGCCATGCTCGATGCCGTGGTCATCGTCGGCGGCGGCACCATGATTTTCGGCGCGCTGCGGCAATAACGGTTCCCGCTCGTCCCCGCGACAGGCGCGGCGGCGGCCACCATCCGACGATGAACTGGATGTCCGCTGGCGCGGGAACGAGCAGGATCAAGCCGTTGCGCCTGCGCCGCGGCGGAGCGGCAGAGACATCGTCTGCCGCTCAGCGTCTCTTGGCGCGGCGCTGTTCGCCGCTCTTATCCTCGTCCTTGTCTTCCTCTTCGTTATCGTCGTCTTCGTCGTCCTCCTCGTCTTCGTCCGTCTCATCGTCGTCCTGTTCGTCGTCCTCCGCGTCCTCGTCGTCCTCGTCTTCCGCTTTCTGCCGCGTCGGTCTCCTCGCTGTCGGCAAGTTCGACCACCGTCAGGGCGATCGCCGGAATCGATTGCCGAAACAACTCGCCATCGTCGCCGATCCACAAGCAGTCGATATCCTCCTCGCCGACCGACACGATTGTCATGGCATGTCCGCCGGACTTGAGCGTGACGACGTCGCCAGGTGCGAATGTCATCATGGCCTCCTCTGTGATGAATGGACGGGCGGACCCTAGGCAGGGCTTGTGACGATTGTTCGTCACACCGCCGTTACAGGCGGCAAAATTTTCGATTGGGATTGCGCTCCGCTGCGCTGCCGTCGCGCCGCCTGGTTACGGCCACTTCACGACCGGCGGCATCGAGGACAGGATCGACTCGACATTGCCGCCGGTGCGCAGCCCGAAGATGGTGCCGCGGTCGTAGAGCAGGTTGAACTCGACGTAGCGGCCGCGGCGAATGAGCTGCTCGTCGCGCTCGGCTTCGCTCCACGGCGTGGCGAAATTGCGTCGCACCAGTTCGGGATAGATGCCGGCGAAAGCGCGGCCGACTTCCTGGGTGAAAGCGAAATCGGCTTCGAAGTCGCCGGAATTGAGATAATCGTAGAAGATGCCGCCGATGCCGCGCATTTCGCCGCGATGCTTGAGGAAAAAATAGTCGTCGCACCAGGTCTTGAATTTGTCGTAGGGGGCGACGGCGGCATGCGTATCGCAGGCGGCCTGCAGTGCGGCATGGAAGGCAAGCGTATCGGCGTCGCTTTGCGTTCGGCGGCGGTCGAGCACGGGCGTGAGGTCGGTGCCGCCGCCGAACCAGGTTCGTGTCGTGACCACATAGCGGGTATTCATGTGCACGGCCGGCACATGCGGATTGTGCATGTGAGCAATGACCGAGATGCCGGAGGCGAAAAAGCGCGGATCGTCCGCCGCGCCGGGAATGTCCTGGCGAAATTCCGGGGCGAATTCGCCGAATACCGACGACACATGGACGCCGACCTTTTCAAAGACGCGGCCCGTCATCATCGCCATGACGCCGCCGCCGCCCGGCGCGCCGGTGTGATCGGCGCGGCGCCACGGCGTGCGCGCAAACCGGCCCGGCGGGCGGTCGGCGAGCGGTGCAGCCTTGGGCAGGTCGTCCTCGATCGCCTCGAACGCCGCCACGATGCGGTCGCGCAATGTTTCGAACCAGGCGCTGGCCCGCCGTTTGCAGTCTTCGATTTTGCGAGTATCGATTTTGCGAGTATCCATGGAGCGTTCCAGGGTCTGCTTGAGGCGTTGCGCGAGCAATCGGCGTTCCGGCTTGTCCAGAATGTCATAAAACCGCGCGACGATCTTGATCCTGCTCAACGAGATGCGGAAGGTCGGTCATGCCGCGCCAAAATGCATCGAATAGACTAACCCGACGCCGGCTGCTTACCGGCGCGAGCAGCGCCGGTCTGGCCTTGGCCGCGGCGCCGGCGGTGCTGCGCGCGGCGAAAGCACAAAGCTGGCGGGCGGGCGATCCGTTCAGTCTCGGTGTCGCGTCCGGCGCGCCGCGGCCCGACGGCTTTGTGCTGTGGACGCGGCTGGCGCCGGGACCGGGTTCCAGCGATCCGCAGGCTCCGGCCGGCATGACCGGCGGCGATGTCACCGTCGCTTACGAGATCGCCACCGACGACGCCATGGCCAATGTGGTGCGGCGCGGCGACGCCATCGCCGAGCAGTTCTTCGGCTATTCGGTGCACCTCGATGTCGCCGGCCTCCAACCCGGTCGCGACTACTGGTATCGCTTTCGCAGCGGCGACGCGACGAGCCCGGTGGGCCGCGCCATCACCCTGCCGGCGCCGGCGGCTTCCCCGGATCGGCTGCGCTTCGGCTTCGTGTCCTGCGCCAATTACGAGCACGGCTATTTCTCGGCGTACCGGCATCTGACCGAGGAGAAGCCGGAAGTCGTCTTGTTCCTCGGCGACTACATCTACGAAACCATCGAGGAGTATCGCCCGATCGTGCGGCGGCACAGCGACGGCATCGAAGCCGCGACGCTGCCGACTTACCGCAATCGTTATGCGCAATACCGGCTCGATCAGGACCTGCAGCGCCTCCATGCGCAAGTGCCGGCTCTCGTCACCTGGGACGATCACGAGGTGCAGAACGACTACGCCGATCAGTGGAGCGAATACTTCGACGAGCCGGCGCAATTCCTGCTGCGGCGGGCGGCGGCCTATCAGGCGTTCTACGAGCACATGCCGGTGCGCCCGGTGCTGTCGCGCCCCAACGGGCCGCTGATGCGGGTGTACGACCGCTTCGCCTTCGGCGATCTCCTGGATGTCTCCATGATCGACGGCCGGCAGTATCGCTCGCGCGAAGCCTGCTACGGTCCGCCTGACAAGGGCGGCGGACACGTGGAGAGCGACGCCGCTTGTCCGGAGCGGCGCGCGCCCGGCCGCACCATGATGGGCTTCGACCAGGAAGCCTGGCTTTACTCCCGGCTCGCCCACAGCAAGGCGCAGTGGAATGTCATTGCCCAGGACGTGCTGATGGCCCAGTTCCGCGAGCGGCAGAACGGCGTGGAAGGATTCTGGACCGACGACTGGGACGGCTATCCGGCCAACCGCACGCGGCTCCTCAAGCACATCAGCGACAGCCGCGTCGCCAATCCGGTCGTCGTCGGCGGCGATATCCATTCGTTTCTGGCCAACGACCTGCGGGTCGATTTCGACGATCCCGCTTCGCCGGTGGTGGCGACGGAGTTCGTCGGCACCTCGATCTCGTCCTACGGGCCGCCCTACGATCTGCTGGCGCAGACCTTGCCGGAAAATCCGCACGTGCATTTCTTCGAGAGCCGGCGTCGCGGCTATGTCATCGTCGATCTCGAGCGCGCCCGCATGCAGGTCCGCATGCGCGTGGTCTCCGACGCCCATGATCCGAATGCCGACATCGCCACGCTCAAGACGTTCGCCGTCGAAAGCGGCCGTCCTGGCGTGATCGAAGCCTAGCGGCGCCGCCGAAGTCCTAATCGGCGGACCCACCCATGTGGGCCAGGCCGCCGGTCTGCCGCAGCGCTTCACCGGCCGCCATGGCGGCGGCAACCGCGACGTTGAGCGAGCGCAGGCCGGGCCGCATCGGGATCGCCAGGCGCGCGCCGGCGGCCTGGTGGATCGCCCCGGGCACGCCGGCGAACTCGCGACCGAACAGCAGCACATCGGCGGCGTCGAAGCGAAAGTCGAGGTAGGAGAGCGTCGCCGCGGTGGTGAACAGAACGAGGCGATGACGCCCGGCGTCCCGCCACGTTTCGAAATCGCCCCACGAGCCATGCCGCACGATCGTCACGGCATCGAGATAGTCCATACCGGCGCGGCGAAAGGCGCGGTCGGAGGTCGGAAAGCCGGCCGGCCCGATAATGTGCGCGGCGATGCCGAGGCAGGCGCACAGCCGCAGGATGGTTCCGGTGTTCTGCGGAATATCGGGCTGGTAGAGGGCGATCTGCATGGCCGCGATTTGGGGGCTTCGGCGTAGCGGAGGCCGGACCTGTGCGTGCGGGAAAGCGCACACTTGCGCTCTCCCGGCAAGGGTGCCAATAAAACGCCGCCGGTATGTGTCGCCTCTGGCCTTCCCAAGGTCGGACGCGACCGGTCCATTGTCTCCGTCGGGTCCTTTCCCAGCCTTCTTGCGAGCGGGGACGGGTAGGGAGGGGGCGGCGGTTGGTAGCGCGGATGGGTGACCGGCAAGACGGATGAGGACTGCGGCGGTGACAGCAATTTCATTGGCGGAGCCCTCACGCCGCGACTTCCTTTGCATTCCGGCCAAAACGCGCCGCAGTCAGGCATAAGGTTCGACTATGAGCGGATACTCGACTTATCAGCCGCAGAGCCCCTTCATGAAATGGTTGGAGCGGCGGCTGCCGATCGCGAGCCTCGTCTATTCGTCTTTCATCGCCTATCCGACGCCGCGCAACCTGAACTACTGGTGGACGTTCGGCGGTATCCTGACCTTCATGCTGGGCGTGCAGATTGTGACCGGCGTCGTGCTGGCGATGCATTACACGCCGCACGTCGACTTCGCCTTCACGTCGGTCGAAAGCATCATGCGCGACGTGAATTTTGGCTGGCTGTTGCGCTACGTGCACGCCAACGGCGCTTCATTCTTCTTCGTTGCCGTCTACGTCCACATGGCACGCGGCATGTACTACGGCTCCTACAAAGAGCCGCGCGAGGTGTTGTGGATTCTTGGCGTCATTCTGTTCCTGCTCATGGTGGCCACCGGTTTCATGGGCTATGTGCTGCCGTGGGGACAGATGAGCTTCTGGGCGGCGACCGTCATCACCAACCTGTTCTCGGCGATACCCGGCGTCGGCGGATCGGTCGTCACCTGGCTGTGGGGCGGCTACGCGGTCGGCAATCCGACGCTCAATCGCTTCTACTCGCTGCACTACCTGTTGCCGTTCGTGATCGCCGGCGTGGTCGTGCTGCACATATGGGCGCTGCATATGGTCGGGCAGAACAATCCGACCGGCGTCGAGCCGAAGACCGAGAAGGACACCGTGGCGTTCACGCCCTACGCCACCGTCAAGGACGCGTTCTTCATCGGCATATTCTGCCTGTTCTTCGCGTGGTTCATCTTCTACATCCCGAACTATCTCGGCCACTCCGATAACTACATTCCGGCCAATCCCGGCCAGACGCCGACCCATATCGTGCCCGAATGGTACTACCTGCCGTTCTACGCCATCCTGCGCGGCATCCCGAGCAAGCTCCTGGGCGTGACGGCGTTGGCGAGTTCGATCATTATTCTCGCCTTCCTGCCGTGGCTCGACACGTCGCGGGTGCGTTCGGCGAATTACCGGCCGCTGTACCGGCAATTCCTGTTCATCTTCTTTGCGGCCGTGATCGGTCTCGGCTATCTCGGCTCGCAGGAGCCGACCGGAGGTTACGTGATCGCCGCACGGATCCTGACCACCTACTACTTCGCATTCTTCCTCATCATCCTGCCGCTCCTCGGGCTGTTCGAACGCACCAAGCCGCTGCCGAATTCGATCTCTGAATCGGTCCTGCGCCACGGCGCTCCGATCGGCGCCGCGGCCCCGCCGCCGTCAGGCGCCAAAGTCTAGCGGAGCCGGATATGAAGCATCATCGCATCGTCTTGGCTGTTGCGCTCGCCGCCGCGCTGGCGGCCGTGGCCGTCCGCACCGCGGCCGCCCAGGATGCCCCGGTGCGGCAACGCTGGTCGTTCGCCGGACCGTTCGGCATCTACGATCAGGCGCAACTGCAGCGCGGCTTCAAGATCTATCGCGAGGTCTGCTCGACCTGTCACAGCATGAAGCTGGTGGCGTTTCGCAATCTCGCCGATCCCGGCGGCCCCGGCTTCACCGAGGCGCAAGCGGCGGCCATCGCCGCCACCTTCCAGGTCACCGACGGCCCGAACGACCAGGGCGAGATGTTCCAGCGTCCCGGCAAGCTTGCCGATTATTTCCCGTCGCCGTTCCCGAACGATCAGGCCGCCCGCGCCGCGCTCGGCGGCAAGCTGCCGCCCGACATGTCGGTGCTGGCCAAGGCGCGCAGCTACGACTGGGGCTTTCCCTGGTTCATCATCGATGCCTTCACGATGTATCAGGAGGACGGCCCCGACTACATCCACGCCATCCTCAATGGCTACACCGATCCGCCCGCCGGCTTCCCGTTGGCGCCGGGCACCCAATACAACAAGTATTTCCCCGGCGGCGGCATCGGCATGCCGAAGCCGCTGTCCGACGGCCAGGTCGAGTATACCGACGGCACGCCGACGACGGTCGATCAATACGGCCGCGACGTCGCCGCCTTCCTGATGTGGACGGCGGAGCCGACGCTCGATGCGCGCAAGCGGCTCGGTTTCCAGGTGATGATCTATCTCATCGTGTTGACCGGCCTGCTGTACCTGACGAAGAAGAAGGTCTGGCACGACGTGCTGGATGATCCCGATCTGCTGCAATCAAGGCCGCCGACCGAGTATCCGCGAAGTTAGCTCAAACCAGAATATTGCGGGCGAGCGAAACGACGCTGTCTCGGTCGCGCCGGGCAAGAATGCCGGCGCGTCTGATGATCAGAATATTCGGCAGCGTGAACAGTTTCCAGCGAACGACGCACGGGCGATTGAGGCCGGCGGACTTCAGTTCTTCGATGGCAATGTCGCTCGGCCATTTGGATTGAGCCGCGCTGGTGATCATTGCGCAGATCGAATGGCCGTGCGTGTCGTTGAAACTTGCGTGGGAAAGAACCAGCGAAGGTCTGCGCTTTTCGGCGGCGATGTCGACGAAGGGAAAAGGCACGACGACCACGTCGCCGAAATCACAGATCACGAAACGCCTCTTCGTCCTCGGGCGAATGCCATTCGGTCATCGTGCTGCTCAAGGTTGCCAGGTAAGCGTCGGCGGTTTTCACCTCGCGAACTTCGACAAGTTCGCCCCGGCGCGCTTGGAGTCCTTTCCAAACCTCCTTCATCGGACCGATCGGCTTTATTCCCGGAGTAGCGCGACCGTCGCGGCCTGTCCGCATCTTCTCCCATCGGCCGACGATGCCGTCGACCTCAAGGTCAATGACATCGCCAGGAGCGAGCGCCAGGATTCGCTGTTTGAGGGCTTTGCCGCCTTCGATTTTCTTTGCCCACAAAGCATCGTCGTTGATTTGCACATGAGCCATGGGTTTGCTCCAGAATGCCCCATTTTTCTGCAATATATGGGTGGGGTGGGGGTGGGGTCAAGCCGCGGGCCCTCAGGCTGACCTGCGCACCGCCGTTTCCCGGATTCCCAGTGACGCGCGCTTCCGGGCGGCTTGTGATATGCGAGAGCCACGGAAATTCAGGGGACGTTATCCAACCATGACCACCGTGGCGCTTGAGAACGATCTGAAGGCCGCAATCCGCACCATCCCGGATTATCCCAAGCCGGGAATCATGTTCCGCGATATCACGACGCTGCTCGGCGACGCGCGGGCGTTCCGCCGCACCGTCGACGAATTGGTGCAGCCGTGGGCCGGCGGCAAGATCGACAAGGTCGCCGGCATCGAGGCGCGCGGCTTCATCCTCGGCGGCGCCGTGGCGCATCAGGTCTCGGCCGGCTTCGTGCCGATCCGCAAGAAAGGCAAGCTGCCGTTCAAGCGCGTCACCATCGGCTATTCGCTCGAATACGGCATCGACGAGATGGAAATGCACGAGGACGCCATCGTGCGCGGCGAACGTGTCATCCTGGTCGACGATCTTGTCGCCACCGGCGGCACCGCCGAGGCGGCCGTCAAGCTGCTGCAGCAGATCGGCGCCAACGTGCTGGCCGCCTGCTTCATCATCGATCTGCCCGACCTCGGCGGCGCCGAGAGGATCAGAAAACTCGGGGTGCCGGTGCGCACGCTCGTGACCTTCGACGGGCACTAGGGGCCAATCGTTTCAGATTGAGTCAGATTGGCGCTCAGGCATTTCGATCGGGCATGATCTTTTCGCAAAGCCGGTCTCCGCCCCCGGATCAAAGTCCGCGGCAAGCTTGGCCGGATCATGCTCCCGGCCGGTTCTAGCGCGCCCGCCCGGCTTCGCGCCGCGGACTGCCGGAGCCGAGCGAGGCGCCGAGCTTGCCGAGCAGTAGCCGCAGCTCGAGCTCGCGAAATTCGGTGAAGACGGTGCCGAGCCAGCTGTGGATCTCGGTCGGTCCGCCGGGCCGCTCGCTGGTATAGGCGCCGAACGAGAAGCTCGGCCGATCGACCACGCCGCGCACGATCGCCGACAGCCGCGGAATGCGGACCGTGCCGTATTCGGGCCGCGTCGGCGGAAAGTCCTCTTTTTCGAATATCAGCGACACCGACTCGTTGTGAACCGGCACGAACGCGGTGGTCTCGAGCCGGCGCCGCAGCTCGCTATAGGCCCGCACCGTCGCCGCCGACGGGTCGGTGACGAACAGCACGATCGGCTCGATCTGGCGTCGCCGCGCCTCCTGGGCGAAGCCGATCTCCGCCATCACGGCAAAGAACTCCTCGAATGAGCCGTAGCCCAGATCGATGACCGTGGTCGGGCAAGCGCAGGCAATCAGCCTGTCGAACAGCGCCATCTGGCCGCGCGTCGGCGCGATATCGACCGTCGTCACCAGCTGCGGAAAATATCCGGTGAAGGTCGGTTCGCGCGGATTGAGATCGTAGCCGATGGGCGCTTGGTCGGTGGTGCGGAAGAATTCGATCAACAGGCGGGCGATCAGCGTCTTGCCGACGCGCGGCCGAGGCGATGCGACGATGTAGAGCGGCGCCTGCTGCGGCATGCCGGCAATCGGTCCGTTCGAGTTCAACGAGCGCTGCGCAGTCCTACTCCTCCGCGCCAAACGAGGATAGGGGAGGGCGCGACCGAGACGGCTTTACTGCGCCGACCTGACGACCTGCACGCGCGGGCCACCCTGGACCGCGCTGCCGCTCGCGACGATATCGTTCAGCTTGATGCGATCGTACTCGCCCCAGACGTTGCCGAGCCAGTGCCGGACATAGCCGCGCAGCACGAACGAGTAGTTGGCGGCTTCGCCCTTCTGGCCCTTGTTGGCGACGAAGGTCAGGAACGGAACCGAGGCGAGCTCGACCTGTTCATAGGCCATCTCGTTGAGCTTGGGGATGGTGATCTCGACCGCGTCCTTGAACTTCTTGAAATACGACGCGTGGGTCGGCTGATCCCATTCGAAGAAGCTGGTATTGTTGATGAAATTCTTGACCAGAAAATATTTGCCGTCGGTCGTGAAGGTCGAGGTGTCCTCGATCTCGTTTAAGGAGGCGATGGACGACCCCAGAATATGAAACACCGCGAAGGTGAGCTGTCCCTTTTTCACCGCTTCGAGAAAACCGATGTCGCGCAGCGAGCGCAGCGTCGGCGACAGCAGCCCGGCGCGCACATCGATGACCGTGACGCTGGCCTCGGTGGTCGACAGCGTGTCGAAGATGCGCATCTGGTCGGGCACCGAGGTGACGTCGACGATATCGCTGATGTCGGGATGGAAGCGCTTCAAGGTGCCCTTGGGCGATTCGGTGTCGAAAGCGCGCGTCGGCACGTGATGCGCCGTAAAATAGTCGAGCAGCGTGCGGGCGACCGTCGTCTTGCCGACGCCGCCCTTGTCTGCGCCCACGACGACCACTGTTGGCTTCGCCATTGTCCTATTCCCCGCTGACGCAATCCCCGCTGACGGCGTACCGCCGCAAGGCCCGATCCGTCCGGCTGAGCAATGCTCCGGAAGAGTGCGGCAGCTTCGAGCGCGTCCCGCAGTTCTCCCCACCGCAAGCTTTACACATCCCGGGCTCTGTTTGGAAGCCTCCTGATGCGGCGCGCTGTTAGGAACCCGGCGCGCCAATGCTGTTTTCACGCCGACATGGTTAATTGTGACGCGACTGCGACCGGTTTCGACTTCGCGAGAATCAGTGCCGCCGCATAGTAGCATTTTGCTCGCGCGCGATCTTTGCGAAGAGCCGAATTCGAAGGAAATCCGGCTTGGCGAAGCGTTCGGGATCGCGCGCTATCTGTCGCCATGCGGGCCCCACGGTCCGCCAGATTGGTCCGATGGCGGTCCCCAGGGACCTTGCGCCGGCGGGTCGGGCGTCGCCGGCGGCGCCGCGGTGTCGCGGCCGGCATCGCCGTCGGCGCGCCGGCGGCCGACCCCCACGGTCCGCCGGGCGGCAACTGATTCGCGTCCGGCTGGGCGTCCGGGCCGTCCGCCTGCGGCGGCAGGGCCAGCGGCCCCGGGTCATGGCCGCCGGCGAACTTGACCAGGGCGGCGACACGGCTGTCGACGCTCGGATGGGTGTCGAACAAATCGCCGAATTCCTCGCGCGGATTATCGACGCACATTTCCATCACGGCGGAGGTCGCGCCCGGCAGTTCGCCGCGGCCTTCGATCTTGCGCAGCGCCGAGATCATGGCGTCGGGATTTTTGGTCAGCTCCACGGAGCCGGCGTCGGCGAGGAACTCCCGCGACCGCGACAGCGCCAGCCGGATGATGAACGACAGCGCATAGGCGAGCACCAGAAGCCCGACGGCGATCAGGATCGCCACCAGGGCGCCGCCGCCTTTGCGGTCGTCGCGCGACGAGCGGACGCTGAAGCCGTTGTAGAACCACAGCCGGAACACCAGTTCGGCGACGAAGGAGACGATGCCGGCGATGATGACGGCGACCACCATCATGCGCACGTCGCCATTGCGGATATGGGTGAGCTCGTGGCCGAGCACCGCTTCGATCTCGGCGTCGTCGAGCCGGTTGAGGAGCCCGGTCGTGACCGTGATCGAATATTGCCTGGCATTCATGCCGGTGGCGAAGGCGTTGAGCGCGTCGCTGTCGATCACCTTGAGCTTCGGCATGGTGATGCCGCGGGAGATGCAGAGATTCTCCAACAGATTGTAGAGCCGGGGCTGCTCGGCACGCGCGACCTCCCGGCCGCCGGTCAGCGCATCGATGATGCTCTGGTGAAAGTAATAGGCGATCACGATCCACAGCGCGGTGCCGATGGTGGCGAACGGCGCTGCCTTGATGAAATCGATCCAGGCCTGCTGCAGTATCGTGTTGAGATCGGCATTGGTCGACAACGCCTCGGCCGCCAGCGCGCCGGCATAGAGCAGCACGTAGACCAGAAAGAACAGTCCGATCAGCAGCGCGATCGAACTGCGCCGGTTCGACTGGATGTGGCTGTAGAGACCGTAGGCGGCCATCGCGGATTACTGCCTTGCGGAGGACAAGCCTAGAACTTGACCTCCGGCGCCGTGGTTTCGGCCTTGCGGTCCTCGCCGAGATCGAAGAAATCCTTCGGCGCAAAGCCGAAGGTGCCGGCGAACAGCGCCGCGGGGAAACGCTGGATGCCGGTGTTGTACTCCTGCACCGCGCTGTTGAAGAAGCGCCGCGACGCGGCGATCTTGTTCTCCAGGTCGGTCAGCTCGGCCTGCAACTGCTGGAAATTCGCGCTGGCTTTCAGGTCCGGATAGGCTTCGGACAGCGCGAACAGCTGGCGCAGTGCGCCGGTCAGCATGTTCTCGGCCGCCGCCTGCTGCGCCGGCCCCTGCGCGGCCACCGCCGCATTGCGCGCCTTGACGACTTCTTCCAGGGTGCCGCGTTCGTGGGCGGCATAGCCTTTGACGGTCTCGACCAGGTTCGGAACGAGATCGTGCCGCTGCCGCAATTGCACGTCGATGTCGGCGAAGGCCTGGTTGACCCGCTGCCGCATCGCCACTAGGCCGTTGTAAACCGAGATCGCCCAAACGACGAAAACGACGATCACGGCAAGCACGATTAGCGTCGATGTGGACATTACGGGGCTCCTTCGGCAGCGCCGGACGGCGGCATAAGTTTTGCGGCGGCAATCAATAACATAGCGGCATCAGCATAGCCGCACTCCGTGGCGGCGGCGAGCGGCGCCGGGACGGCGGAGGCCGCCGCGCCGCCGCGGCGTTAACGGGCGGATACCCATGGATATAGGACGGTTAATGGAAACGTTAAGCTTAGGTCCAGTTCGTTATCGCGCCGCCGGCAGCGCCGTTGTAAGGCCTCAGCAGACACATAGGTAGGGCCCATGCTGAAGCAACAACTTGGCTCACCGTCGTCGGCCGATACCAATTTCGGCGCGCTGGAGCAGCGCGCCGCGGCCCCGCAGGACAGCCACGTGACCGATGCGGCCGGTGCGCTCGCCAACAGCGCCCGGGACCAGCTGGCGCGGGAAATCGCCGACATCGAGATCGCGACCGCCGCGCTGCGCAAGGCCGAGCCGGCGCTGGAGTCCTGGACCAATGCATCGGCAACGCCGGTGCGCAAGCCGCGCCCGGTGTGGCTGCTCATCGGCGTGCTTTGGCTTTCCACCGCGCTCGTCACCGCCGGCGCCGTCGTCGCCATCGCCACGTTCGCCGGCTAGCACGGCGCGACGTTCGATGCATCGCGCCGCGGCGCATCGCCGATCCGCGCGCGTGGCTTCGCGCCGCGCCCGGATCGCGCGCGACGAGGCCGGGAAGCCGTGTGACATAACCGCGACCATTCGACGATTGTGATTACTCGTTTGAGCCGCCGAAACCGTCAGCTTCCAGAAACGCCTGCTCGGCGGGTGTCGTATCGCGGCCGAGCGCATGGTTTCGACGGGGAAACCGCCCGAATCTTTGAACTACGTCTCGATGCTCTGTCGCGTAACGCAATTGCTCGGCGTCACCCAGCGCTTCATACAAGCGCACAGAGCGGTCCTGGTCGATCAGCGCCTCCGAATGCATGAAGGGCAAATAGAAAAACGGCCGCATCGCTGGATCTGTCGCCTGATCAAAGCCGCGCGCCAGCGCGCGATCAGCGACTGCGCGCGCCTGCGCATCGGTCGCGAAAGCGCGCGCGTCGCCACGAAACATGTTGCGCGGAAACTGATCAAGCAGAAGTACAAGCGCGAGCGCGCCCTCTGCGCTTTCTTCCCAGGCCACAAACTCGCCATTTGCGGCCGCCTGGTAGGTCGGGAGAAACCTCAATCGGATGGCTTGGTCGAAATTTTCGTCCTGCTCGAACCATTTGTCAGGTCCGGCTTCACGCCAGAAAGACACGATGTCCGCACGCCCAGCACGAACCGTCATTGCTGTGGCTCATCCATCAACGGTCACGTCCCAGTGCTGGACCTACGTCAGGCAACCGACTTCGACAGGTGCAACGTGGCGCGGGCACTCAGCAGGCTATGGTCGTTGTTGACAAAGTTGACGAAGCCGTCGTCGATTCGCTCGTGATAGGGGACGTGCGTGTAGGGCCCGTGGATGCGCACGGCCTCGCGCAACATCTCGGCGAGCGGCCGGCCGTCGAGCATCAGGTCATAGTAGCATTCACTGGCGCCGATTTGGTCGCGAGCGAGGATGCGATCCTCAAGCTTTTCGTAGAGACCCCGCGTTGACGCGCCCTGGGTATTCGTGGCTGCAGCAAGCGACATGGCAAGGTTCCCTGCTTGACAAGCCTCTATCCGGTTCGCCCCCGATGATGATGTCACATTGCGAAGGAAGATGGGAGGGCGCTCACCGTGCGAGCGGTCTCAATAGGCGTTGCGATAGCCGGCCGGCGACAGCACCGTGCGGAACATGATCTTCAGGTCGAGCCACAGCGACCAGTTGTCGATGTAGAAGAGGTCGTGCTCGACGCGCTTGCGCATCTTCTCCTCGGTGTCGATCTCGCCGCGATAGCCATGAATCTGGGCCCAGCCGGTGATGCCGGGCTTGACGTTGTGGCGGCGGGCATAGAGCGAGATGCGGCGCTCATATTCGTGGTCGTGTGACAGCGCGTGCGGCCGCGGCCCGACCAGCGACATGTCGCCGGTCAAGACGTTGAACAGCTGCGGGATCTCGTCGATGTTCCAGCGCCGCAGCCAGCGCCCGATCCGGGTCAAGCGCGGATCGTCGCGGGTCGCCTGCGGCACCACCGGACCGTCGTCGCAGGTGCGCATGGTGCGGAATTTGATGATGCGGAACGGCTGCTGATTGAAGCCGTAGCGGCGCTGCACGAAGAACACCGGCCCCTTGCTCTCCAGGCCGACGAGCAGCGCGATCACCAGCAACAGCGGCGTGAGCGCGATCAGCGCCGCCGCGGCGACCACCAGATCGAAAATCCGCTTGCGCGCGATCTCGACCCGCGACAGCGGCCGGCGCGTCAGTTGCAGGCTGGTTAGCGGCCCGAGCTTGGAGAGCTTGACCTCCTCGAACTTGTGCAGGATCTGCTCGGGGCCGATGTGGATTTCCACCGGCAGCGTCAGAAAGGTCTCGGCGCAGCGCTCGATGGTGTCGGTCGCCGACCACGGCAGCAACAGGAAGATGGCGTCGGGCTCCAGACTGCGCACGCTGCCGACGGCATCGGCGAAATCCTCGTCGAGCGCGGCGCTCCGCACTGCGGCGGCGGCGGTGGCGGCGACCGGGGTGAGAAAGCGGCAGCCGACGATATTGATGCCGTGCGTCCACGGCTCATAGCGATTGATGAAGGCGTTGACGTTGGCGCCGGTCCCGATCAGAAAAATGCGCTGCGCGGAGATCAGGCCGGCGGCGCGCGCCGCCGCGGTGACGCGCACGATGAAAAAGCGCAGCACGATCAGCCCGGCGAGCGTGGCGACGTAGAACAACACTACCCAGCCGCGCGAATAGTCGACGCTGATCCGGGCCATGAAGCCGAGCATCAAGAGGCAGATCAGCGTGACGTTCCACAGCCGTATGGTGCGGCCGGCATGCGGCTTGAACGCGCAGAAGTTCGGCAGCCGATATTCGCCGCGGAACAGGTTGGAGACGGCGAAGATGCTGGCCGCCAGGAGCCCGACCTGGATGAACGAGGCAACCTCGCCGGGATTCTGGTAGACGACCAGGTGATAAGAGATGCCGGTGAGGCAGGACATCGCCACGATGAAGGCGACGTCGGTGAGAAAGATCGTCGCGGCGAAGGTGCCGCGCATCGCCACCGCGCGCGCGCGCAGGAACCGCTCGGTCTGCGGCCGTGACGCCAGCGTGTAGCTCGGATGGGTGTTCATCAAATGCTGTGGCAGTGCTCGGCGCAACGTCGCCCGCCATTGCCCCGAAACGGGACAATGACGTGCTGACATTGGCTTTCTCGCCAAAACCATGCCAACAGAAGAAACCGCGCAGCGACGCGCAAAACCGGCCGCCCGCCGCGACATTAAGCTTAATGGCGCCGGGCTTGATGCATCACGCTAAAGCGCGCGGTCGGTCGAACGGCTGCCGGAGGAGGGACCATGCAGGGCAAGATCGCGCTCGAGGAACATTTCGCCATTGCCGAAACGCTCGAGGATTCCCACGGCTATTTTCCCGAGCGGGTCTGGCAGGAGGTGAAAAGCCGGGTGCTCGATATCCAGGACCGACGGCTGCGCGAAATGGACCAGAACGGCATCGAGCTGATGCTGCTGTCGCTCAATGCGCCGGCGGTGCAGGCCATTCCCGATCCGGCACAGGCCGACGACATCGCGCGCCGGGCCAACGATTATCTCGCCGAACAGGTGCACAAGCGCCCGGACCGTTTCCAGGGCCTCGCCGCGCTCGCCATGCAGGATCCGGAACGCGCGGCGCGCGAGCTTGAGCGCTGCGTCAAAGCGCTCGGGTTTCGCGGCGCCCTGGTCAACGGGTTCTCCCAGGTCGGCAATGCGGACACGGCGGCCTATTACGACCTGCCGCAATACCGGCCGTTCTGGGCCGTGGTCGAGCGGCTCGACGTGCCGTTCTACCTGCACCCGCGCAACCCGCTGCCGCGCGACGCCAAGATCTATGACGGGCATGGCTGGCTGTTAGGCCCGATCTGGGCCTTCGGCCAGGAGACCGCGGTGCATGCGCTACGGCTGATGGGCTCCGGATTGTTCGACGATCATCCGCAGCTGCAGATCATCCTCGGCCACATGGGCGAGAACCTGCCGTTCGCGATGTGGCGCATCGACAATGCCAATGCCTGGATCCCGAACCGCCACAGCTATCCGGCCAAGAAGCGCATCAGCGAATATTTCTGCGCCAACTTCCACATCACCACCTCGGGCAATTTCCACAGCCAGGCCTTGATCGATTCGATGCTGGTGCTGGGCGCCGACCGCATCATGTTCTCGACCGACTGGCCGTTCGAGAATATCGACCACGCCACGGTCTGGTTCGATGGCTGTCCGATCAGCGAGCCCGACCGGCTCAAGATCGGCCGCGACAATGCGCGGCGGCTGTTCAAGCTGGGGGGCAACTAGTCTAAGCCGCGAACGGCGATTGCCCTGCAAGGCATTACCCACCCTTTGTACCTGCAACGCTTGTGGTTGTAGTAGGATCAAATGAGATAGGTTTGCACTTGGCGATCGTCCCACTCGCGCGCTTGTGGGCTTTCGCGATCGATGTCTGGGGTTCGGAACCGGGCGCGCGACTCTTTCTCGCTGAGCCACGTCAAATGCTCTGCGGGCGGCCTCCGCAAGACGTCGCCAAACCGAAGTGGGCGCTTTCGAGCATCAATAGCAGCTCTCGAATCAGGTCCATATCGCGCTTCATTTGTGGACCCTTTCCGACTTAGCTCGAACGACGTCCAGATCAAGCTATCACTTCATACGGGTCACGCGCTAACCCGCCTCGCGCAGCTTCACCGCGCCTTCCAGATCGACCGAGACCAGTTGCGACACGCCGCGTTCGGCCATGGTGACGCCGTACAGCCGGTTCATGCGCGCCATGGTGATCGGATTGTGGGTGATGATGATAAAGCGCGTTTCGGTCGAGCGCGTCATCTCGTCGAGCAGGTCGCAGAAGCGTTCGACATTGTAGTCGTCGAGCGGCGCATCGACCTCGTCGAGCACGCAGATCGGCGCCGGATTGGTGAGGAACACGGCGAAGATCAAAGCCAGCGCAGTGAGCGCCTGCTCGCCACCGGATAACAGCGACAGCGTCGTCGGCTTCTTGCCCGGCGGCTTGGCCATGATTTCGAGGCCGGCTTCGAGCGGATCGTCGCTCTCGATGAGCTGCAATTCGGCATTGCCGCCGCCGAACAATTCGCCGAACAGCTTCTTGAAATTCTCGTTGACGATCGTGAACGACGCCAGCAGGCGCTCGCGGGCCTCGTGATTGAGGCTGTGGATGCCCTGCCGCAGCCGCCGGATCGCCTCGACCAGATCGTCGCGCTCGCTGGTGAGCTTTAAGTGCTGGGCCTCCACCTCGCCCAGCTCCTGCTCGGCCAAGAGATTGACCGCGCCGAGCCGTTCGCGCTCGCGCAGGATGCGCTCGAGCCGCGCTTCGATGTCGGCAATGGGCGGCAGTTCGGCGCCGGGCTTGAGCTCGGCAAGCTCCGCCGTCGCCGCCGGCTCCAGTTCGAGCCGTTCGCGAATTTCATGGGCGATGTCGGAAAGCCGGCGCTTGGCGGCTTCGCAGCGTTCCTCGCCGCGCGCGGCCTCGGCACGCGCCTCGCCGACCGCCTCGAGCGCTGTGCGCGCGACTTTGTCGGCCTCGGCCAGATCGGTCTCGGCCGCCGCCAACCGGTCGGCCGCCGCGCGCCGCGCCGTGGTGGCGGTGTCGACCTCGCCGATCAAGGCCTCGCGCTCCGCCGCGAATTTTGCCGGGGCGGTTTCCAGCTCGGTTCGTTCCGTGGTGGCGGCGTCGGCGCGTTGCCCGACGGTGGCGATCTGGGCGGTGGCGCGGTCCTTGCGTTCGTTCCAGGCCGCACGCTCGACCGCGATCGACTGCAGGCGGCGATTGGCCAGCTCCGCCTCGCGGGTGATCGCCTGGGCTTCGACGCGGACTTCGGCGAGGTTGTTGCGGTCGCCGGCGATCGCGTCGTTCACCTGGGCGAGCCGCGACTCGAGCGCGGCGGCGTCGGGCAGCGCGGCGAGCGCGGCCTGCGCCTCGCGCCAGCCGGCCAGCGCTTCGTCGCGGCCGCTGCTGGTGCGCTGCTGGGCTTCTTTGAGCGCCGAAATCCGCGCCGCGTTGCGGCTGATTTCGCGCTCGGCGGCGGCGTGCGCCTCGCGCGCGGCGTCGGTTGCGTGCTGCGCTTCACGCCAGTGCGCGCGGGCTTGGGTCTCGGCCGCGGCCGCGGTGGAGGCGCTGGATTCCGCCGCCTCGGCGATGCGACGCGCCTCCTCGACTTCGCTGCGCGCGCTCGCCAGTTCGGTCTCGATCGCCTGCAGCCGGCCGCGTTCGGCGAGCCGGCGCGCGGCGCCGGTCGGGGCATGCGCGGCGGCGGCAAAACCGTCCCAGCGCCAGAAGTCGCCGTCGCGCGAGACCAGCCGTTGGCCGGGCTTGAGGGCGGGGGCGAGCCGCGCGCCCTCGGTTCGCTCGACGACGCCGATTTGCGCCAGTCTGCGGGCGAGTTCCGGCGGCGCCTGGACATAGGCCGACAATGCCGCGACGCCCTCGGGCAAGGCCGGATCGGATGGATCGAGCGCCGCTCCGGCCCAGTGCATCGGCGCACTGTCGCCCAGCGGCGCATCGAGATCGTCGCCGAGCGCGGCGCCGAGCGCCTTCTCGTAGCCTTCGGCGACGGTGAGCGCATCCATGACCGGCGGCCAGAGGTTCTTGCTCTCGACCGCGAGCAGCTTGCCGATGGTTTTTGCCTCGGTTTCCAGCCGCTGCACCCGGCGCTCGGCGGCGGCGAGCGGCGCGCGGGCGGCGTCATGCTCCTCGCGGCCGCGTGCGTGTGCCACTTCGCATTCGCGCGCGGCGATTTCCGCTTCGGCCAGCGCCGCTTGCGCAGCCGCAAGGGCGTGGTCCAGCGCCGCGAGATCCGGCTGTCCGCTGTCGGTTGCGACCAGGCCCGATTCGATATTGGCGAGTTCGGCATCGAGCCGCGCGGCGCGCTGCTCATGATCCGACAGCGCGGCATGGAGTTGACCGCGGCGGGCGGACAGGTCGGCGAGCGCACCGGTCAATTCGGCAAACGATTTTTCCGAAGCCGCGAGTGCCGCGTCGGCCGCCGTGACGCGGTCGTTGACCCCGGTCAGGCGCCCGGCGCTGGCTTGCGCTTCGGCCGCGAGCGCCATTTCCTCGGCGGCGAGGCGCTCCAGCGCCGCTTCGGCGTCGGCCGCGTGGCCGCGCTCGCGTTCGAGGTCGGCGGCGAATTGCTCGAGCCGGCGGTCGAGTTCGCCGATGCGCTCCCTGGCGCGGGCTTCTTCGCGCTCGAGCGCGTCGCGGGCGATGATGAGACGCTGCAACGCCGCGGCGGCTCTGGCCTCGGCCTCGCGCAGCGGCGGCAGCACCGCGGCGAGCTCGGTCTGGCGCGTGGTCGCCGTCGTTTGCTCGCCGGTGCGCGCGGCGACCAGACGGACGGCCGCGTCCCGGGTCCGCTCGGCTTCGCCGACCTCGGCGTTGGCGGCGGTCCAGCGCAGGTGAAACAGCAGCGCTTCGGTGCGGCGGATTTGGCCGGAAATGTTGCGGTAGCGGACGGCTTGGCGCGCCTGGGTCTTGAGCGCGGCGACTTGCGCCGCAAGCTGGCCGATGACGTCCTCGGCCCGGGTCAGATTGTGTTCGGCGGCCTTGAGCCGCAGTTCCGCTTCGTGGCGGCGGGCATGCAGCCCGGAAATGCCGGCGGCTTCCTCCAGCACCCGGCGGCGCTGGTCGGGCCGCGCCTGGATGATCTCGCCGATCCGGCCCTGATGCACCAGAGCCGGCGAGCGCGAACCGGTCGAGGCGTCGGCGAACAGCATGGTGACGTCGCGGGCGCGCACCTCGCGGCCGTTGACGCGGAAGTTCGAGCCTTCCTCGCGCAGGATGCGGCGCGAGACTTCCAGCGTCTCGGTGTCGTTGAAGGCCGCCGGCGCCCTGCGGTCGGTGTTGTCGATCGAGACGGCGACCTCGGCATGGTTGCGCGCCGGGCGCCCGGCATTGCCGGAGAAGATGACGTCGTCCATCTCCGCGCCGCGCATGGCCTTGTAGGAGGCCTCGCCCATGACCCAGCGCACGGCCTCCACCAGATTGGATTTGCCGCAGCCGTTGGGACCGACCACGCCGGTCAATCCCGGTTCGATGACAAAGTCGGTCGGTTCGACGAAGGATTTAAAGCCGATCAGGCGCAGCCGCGTGAGCTTCATGCGGGTGTTACATCCATCCCCAAGGTGCGGCGGCGAAGGGAATCGTTACAGGTTCACGCCGTTTCGGGCGCGGAGAATCGTGCCGCATCGGCGCGGAGAATGAATTGTCGCCCGGCCGAGCGCAACAGGGCGGCCGGGTTTTCCAGCCTTTCGCTTCGCCGGCGCGGTGCCGGATGCTCCGCCATGGCCCGCTCGGGCATCAGCGGCAAGTTGAAAAACCCTTATCCTTCCTTGAGATAGGGGTCGATCTCCTTGGCCATCGCGTCGATCGAAACGTCGCCTTGCAGCCGCTTGCCGTTGATGAAAAAAGTCGGCGTGGAATTGACCCCGAGCTTCTGCGCGGCGCGATCGCGCACCGCCTGGATGTCGTTGAGCACCTTTTGATTCGCCAGACATTGATTGAAGGTTTCTTCGGTAAAGCCGAATTGCTTGGCGATCGCCTTGAGCGGATCGATCGGGTTTTTCACCACCCAGTCGGGCTGCGTGGCAAACAGCGTCTCGATGATCGGCATGAATTTGTCATTGCCGGCGCAGCGCGCCAGCATGAACCCGGCCGCGGCGAGCGTATCGAGCGGGAATTCGCGGAAGATGAAACGGACCTTGCCGGTATCGATATAGCGCTTTTGCAGTTCCGGAAATGTCGTCATCGAGAAGTGCGCGCAGTGCGGGCAGGTCATGGAGGCGTATTCGATGATGGTCACCGGCGCCTTGTCGGAGCCGAGACCGACGTCGCCCGCCGGGCCGGCCTCCGCCAGTTCCGCCGGCGTCGGCTCGTCGGCGAAGGCCCGGCGCGTGAACGGGGGCAGCGCGGCGCCGGCAACGAAAGCCGCGCCGACACCAAATACCGCGGCGGCCGTGAGCAACTGGCGACGAGTAAGCGTCAAGGGAATAACTCCTGATTGGCGGACGGTTTGTGCCGCAACAATGTGGCATTAGCGCGCCAAGCCGCCAAGGCCCTGCGCGGTCCGGTCACGCTCGCTTGATGGCTGCCCCGAGCCGGGCCAAAGCCTGGCGCAAATCGTCATCGACGATGTCCGGCAGCATCGCGGCAATCCGCGCCGCGGCGACCGGGTCCGCGGTCCGGGCGGCCTTGCGCGCACCGCGCCGTAGCGGCGCCTGCCGCAAGCCGATGCGGGCGATGGCGCGCCAGCCGAGAAAACGGTTGACCCGTTCGCAGATCACGTTGGTGAGATGCTGAATCTCGATCGCCGCGGGGCCGTCGACCCGCAGCACCAGCGTGCCGGGTTCTTGGCCCCATCCTGATGCGGTGCCGCTTGCCGGTGACGATTGGGCGGACGACACCGGCCGGGTCCATTGAATCTTGATGGGCTCGCTGCACGCGGCGATGTCGGCGCCGACGATCTCGCTCCAGCGCGTCACCAATTCGGCCGAGGCAAAGCCCTGTCGCGTGAAGGTCTCGCCGACAATCTTGCCGGCAAGCTCGCGCAACGGCCGGGCGAATGGGCGCGAGGGCTTGTTCATGCAGCGCTGCTCTGTCATCCGTCGGCACGACGGCGGGACCGATGATCGTAGCAGCGAAGCCAGTGCGGCGACAGCGCGGCAAGCCCCGGGCCGCCGTTTCATGCCCGCAACCCACTGCCTTGCTGGCTTGGTATGACCGGCATCGCCGGGTTCTGCCGTGGCGTGCCGCGCCCGGCGCGGCGGTCGATCCCTACCGGGTGTGGCTGTCCGAAATCATGCTGCAGCAGACGACCGTCAAGGCGGTGGCGCCGTACTATGCGCGCTTTCTGGCGCGCTGGCCGACGCTGGCAAGCCTCGCGGGTGCGCCGCTCGACGACGTGCTCAAAGCCTGGGCCGGCCTCGGCTACTACGCCCGGGCCCGCAACCTGCACGCCTGCGCCCGTGCCGTCGCCGAGCGGCACGGCGGGCAACTGCCGGCCGACGAAGCCGCCTTGCGCACGCTGCCCGGAATCGGCGCCTACACCGCCGCCGCCATCGTGGCGATTGCCTTTGACGCGCCGGCGACGCCGGTCGACGGCAATATCGAACGGGTGATGGCGCGGCTCCATGCGCTCGAAGCGCCGCTGCCGGCCGCCAAGCCGGAATTGCGCCGGCTGGCCAGCGCGCTCGCGCCGCCGCGGCGGACCGGCGATTTCGCCCAGGCCCTGATGGATCTTGGCGCCACGCTGTGTACGCCGAAACGTCCGGCTTGCGCGCTGTGCCCCTGGAACGATGCCTGCGCGGCGCATCGGCGCGGCGACCCGGAGACCTTTCCGCACCGCGTGCCGAAGCGCGACGGCGCGCGCCGCCGCGGCGCCGCCTTTGTGGCCCGCCGCGCCGACGGTTATGTGCTGCTGCGCACCCGGCCGCCGCGCGGTCTTCTCGGCGGCATGACCGAGGTGCCGACGACGGAATGGGTGGCGGATTTCGACGACGGCGCGGCGCTCGCCGGCGCGCCGAAATTTTCCATAAAGCCTGCGAAGCGTGTCACCTGGCGCCGCGTCCCGGGCGTCGTCCGCCACGTCTTCACCCATTTCCCGCTCGAGCTCGGCGTCTATGCGGCCGAACTGCCGGCCGGTACGGCCGCGCCGAAGGACATGCGCTGGGTCGCGCTCGCGGAGTTGAACGACGAGGCCTTGCCGAGCCTGATGCGCAAAGTCGTCGCCCATGCGCTCGGCTTACAATCCGTGCGTCCCCGGCTCTCTCGCTGAATTCCAAAATCGCGCTAAGGGCGCATACTCATAAACGCCAGCGGTCTCGATGTGCGCTTCGCAAAGCGACGTTCAATCGGTCGAAAATGACCCATCTCGGAAGTGGCGGATGCATCGCAGCAGTCGTGTCTGATTGCGTGATCACTTACTCGGTCACCGCGTCGCCGGTCATCTGTCCGTTCGGCAGTCCGAACGACTGCGCCGCCGCGCTGTGCTGGCTCGCCAGACTGATGACAAGCGAGAGCGTACCCACCAAGATAAGGCTGAAGGCCCAAGTCGTATCCAGATTGAACCAACTCCGCGACACGAACTTGAGACCCAGATAGCGATAGACCAGCCATGCCAAGAATCCGCCGGCTGCGATCATTGCGACAGAGTGAACGATGGAAACCAGGACGGCCATGCCTAGATCGGCGTTTATGAGCGCGTCCGCTGCCTCGTGGCCCTTGTCGAGGTCGGCGGCCCGACAGAGCCCGAGATAAATCGGTACGAGCATCAGTCCGGCGCCATGCGCGATCGCCACGGCGAAGGACCAGAGTCCAAGTTGTGTCGGTCGTATCCGTGCCAGCACCCGCGGATGGCGCCGGTTGACGAACCGGAAGATACCGAACCCGATGACCAGGAGACTAGCGCCGATTTGTATTTGTTGCTGCCATTCGACGAGGGCGACCAGCAGTGCGAAGGGAAGGATCACCAGAAACATTGCCAACAGATGGCCGATCGTTAGCGGCCAAAGCGCCCCCACGAGGGCGCGTGAACGCCTTTCCATCAGCCCGGCTGAAACCGCGAGCGGCCATCCCATTCCCGGGTTCACTCCGTGGTAGAGGCCGCTCGCGACGACAGCCAGCCAGAGCCCGGCAGGTGTCCAATCCGCTTCGGTCAAATTTAAACCGACGGATAGCAGAACGAATCCGTCGAGCAATCGCCGCCCTCAAGTCGGACCTGATGCGCCCGGTATCCGTCAGGGAAGTTCACCCAGTAGTCTTTTGCCAGCTCGAGGCCGCCGCTCGCACTCGCATTGGCCATGACCTCTGCGCCCGGCACGCCATCGGGATAGAACTGGTTATCCCACGTCGAATAGAGCGAGTTGGTCCAATAGACCCGCTTGCCGTCGCGGCTAATCTCGACCATTTGAGGACCGCCTGCATACACCTTGCCGTTCGGGTGGGGCGTACGGCGCGCAATGCCGCCGATGTGGACCGAGCCCGCAAGCTTCGGCTTCCTCGGGTCGGTGACGTCATACTGACGCATCTCGCCGGTCCCCCAGCAGGCGACGTACAGAAACTTGTCGTCCATGGACAGGTCGATGTCCGTCACCAGCGGCGGCACTGCACCGAACCCTTGCAGCAGGGGCGGCAGCTGATCCTTTGGCGCCGGCTCGGGCGGGATTGTCGCCGTCTTCTCGATGTGGAACTTGCCGCCTTCGCGCCACCAGGTCCAGATTGAACCTTCGAGGTTCGTGGTGTCGACCACGACGCCCAGGAACCCATACTCGCGAACCGGATCGTGCGCAGGCCGCACCTCCAGCGCCATCTGATGGTTGGCGCCAAGATCGATCGTCTGGACATTGCGCCGGGCGCGAAGATCCCAGAAATGGATCCGATGGCCATACTTGTTCGCGAGCAGATCTTCCGGGACGATCCCGTTCTCGAACTGTGGTGGCAGCGCCCATTCGCTTGTCACCATGTAGTCGCGCGGCAGGTTCCACCAGAAATCGTAGTGCAGCTTCTGGGGTCCGCGATCGATCTCCCAGCGGCCGAGGATGTCGAACGTCTCGCAGTCCATGATGAACACGCCAGGCGGCCCATTGGTGCCATCCTTGCCGCCGCCGCCGAGCGTACTGACGTAGATGCCTTCCGGACCGCAATGGACAGTGTGAGGCCGTGAATAGCCGGTCTTCTTGAACACCTCCTCGGGCTCGATGATCTTGTGAATTCTCGCTTTGGTGGGATCGGGCTTCGTATCCACGATATAGATGCGCGAGGAGCGGAGCCCGGGGATGATCAGGTAGCGCCGCTCGAGGAACGCGTGGCCGGTAAGCGGCGACAATGCCGACGAGCAGGCGTTCCAACCGAAATGGTGGAATTCGTCGCCCTTGTTGGGCATCGTCACTGTGTGAACGATCTGGCTAAATGTGCTCGAGCCGGGCTTTACGTCGATCACCGCGAGGGCGTCGGGCTTCGAGAAGTCCGGGCTGAGCAGCAATGTGTAGGCGAAGTTCTCCGGGGGAGCTTCCATCGCGAGTCTCGGCGATGCGTGGAAGGTCGGATCGGGCCTTATCGTCATTGGAGTGTCTCCCTGTTGGTGTTCTGTCAGTGGCGCGCATGTATCCCTGCGTCCAGCAAGCCGAAGGCGTGCAGATCTGCCGAATTTCGGCGCCGATAGCCCCGATAGTGTGAGCTAATGTCGTTTTTCAGATTGAAATTGCGCCCGCCGACGGCATCAGGCTGCCATTTTAGAAGCGGTGACCTCGGAACGTCGCCGTTTTTGGGCAGCACCTAGGCAAGTCACTCAACTCGCCCCCACGCCAACGTACCATGCTCGTGTCGTAACGCCCAGCGAATTAGCGTCCAGCCGCCACGGCACGCCTGATACAAAATTCGAAGGCCCTTGGCCTTCTTCTGCAGTGCAAGCGGTCGTTCATGGCCCGATAAACGACATGACGCCCCTCTGCGCGGTTAGAGAATTCGTGTAGCTTTATCGGAGAGCTGTCAGCGGGACGTGCCGAAGTCCCGGGGGCAAATGGCAGCGACCATGCCGTCGGCGGGCGTAATCCACTTCGCACATACCTAGACCGCTTCTCAGTTGTCATCCGTTTTTAACGAGCACGACCCTGACAAACCAACTTGGGATATTACAGAAGCGAAACACGCCGGTCATAATCGAGCACATCGATGCCGGGCGTCTGCGCGGCCTCGCCGTGACGACCGCAGAGCGCGTCGAGTGGATCGCCCGCCGCCTTCGGAAAACCGATTGGCTCAGAAACGCAAAAATGGGCCGAGGTCGTTCGCGCCGGTGACATCAAGCCGGAGCAATAATCCGATCACGCGCTTTACCATCAGGCCGTTGGGAGCGCGTGACGGCAGGAAGCCAGCGGCCGCATCATGGGAGAAAATGGCAATGAGATTGTGCGGCATCGCCGGACTGGCGGCAGCAGCCATAACACTCGGCGCGGTCAGCGCCTTGGCACAGAACGCGCCACCGTCCTACCAGGCGGACCCCAGTGTCTATAAAGTCATCTTCGAAGATGCGAATTTCCGCGTCATCGAGGCGGTCAGGAAAGCCGGCGTAAAGGACAAACCGCACAGTCATCCTGTGCCCAGCGTCATCTACAACGTGACGGACTGCTCATCCAAGCTTTACAATCCGGACGGCAAGGTCGTGGAAAACAACGCCAAGGCCGATACGGCAATCGCAGGGCCGATCATTGCTTCTCACCAGGCCGAGAATGTCGGCACCGCCGACTGCAAGCAGATTTTCGTCGAGAAAAAATAACCCGGACTCGCGTCGGCAACAACGGAGGCCGCTCCTGACGGGCGGCCTCAGCCTTTCACATCACACAATGAAGCGTGTAATGCGCAGACACTACTTTTTCGGGGAGCCGCATGAAAATTGACGTCCGTCGCCGGTTTATTTTGCTTACGATGGCCATGTTGTCGCCGGCCATTTCTGCCCAGGCTGCTGAAATTCGGGTCATTGCGAGCCCGAGTGTGTCCAGGATTATTGGCGAGCTAAGTTCTCCATTTGAGAGCGCCACACAAACTCACCGTTTTCTACGGATTGGTCCCGGCGCAGAAACAGAAAATTGAGGCGGGAGATTTCGATTTGGCGATTATTCCTGGAGAAGTGATGGATTATGAGATCGCCCAAGGGAAAATTGGTTCGCAAACTCGCGTGCAAATTGCGCGAACGGGTCTTGGAGTCGGAATACGCAGCGGTGCGCCCAAACTGAGCATCGCTACAGTTGACGGCTTTAAGCGGGCGCTGCTCGATGCGAGGTCGGTTTCCTACTTCGCCGCGGAACCGTCAGGTAGACAAATAAGTCAGGATTTCGGAGGTCTTGGCATCGCGGAAGCCATGAAGTCGAAGATCGTATCAAAGGAATCAACCGCGCAAGTGTGGGAGGCCGTCGCTAGCGGAGAAGCGGAACTGGGATTTGGTTTCATCCCAAACGTAAAATCTGCCCGTGGCGTGGAATTCGCCGGCCCGTTTCCGGACGGCCTTCAATTCTACACTAACCTTGCAGCTGGAGTCGGCGTTGCCGCCGGTCAACCTAACGCGGCTACAGCCTTCATAAAATATCTGACCAATCCTGACTCCGACGCTGTTATCCGAGTAAACGGTTTCGAGCCAGCGACGCACCAATAGCGATGACGTTGATGTCCGCTGTGGGTCGATGCTGTCGAAAAAGGCTTGAGGTCCGGCGCCCCGGTCTGGTGAAATCAATCGAATGAATTGGGCATGTGGGCGAGCAGATAGCCAATATCGTGCTCACGGCCGCGCTCGCCTCTCTCTTCAATGCCGGAAAAAGTCGAGCGCCTCGCGCGCCGTGTCGGATAGGCCCGGTGCTCCGCCACGGTGAGAACGAAAATGCTTCGCCGGGCCTTTTGCGTTCTTGCCATGAGCCGCATATAGCAGATGCGGATTTGCTGCCAGGGCGCGGTAGCTTCGCGTGCGCTCGCTAATCGACAGGGACGACTGATGAAAGCGCTGTTGCCTCTCGCGGAGACCGTTGCGCAGCGTCTGGGCGTGCGCCGCGAGACCATCGCTGTCGCGGAATCCTCCACCGGCGGCCTGATCGCTGCGGCGCTTTTGGCTGTACCGGGTGCTTCGGCCTACTTTCTCGGCGGTGCCGTGGTCTATACCAAATCAGCGCGTGCGGCGTTGCTGGCCATCGGCGATGCCAAGATGGCGGGGCTCCGCCCGGCGACCGAGGCTTACGCCCTGCTGTTGGCGCGGCGGATGCGCGAGCGGCTCGGCGCGGTCTGGGGCGTCGGCGAAACCGGCGCCGCGGGACCGAGCGGCAACCGTTATGGCGATCCGGCGGGACACAGCTGCATTGCGGTTGCCGGCCCGGTCGAGCGCGCCATCACGCTGCATACCGGCAGCCCCGACCGGCTGGCGAACATGGAAGCCTTCGCCAGCCGCGCGCTCGAGCTGCTTGTTGAGGTCGTGCCCGGACCGTAGCCGAACCTACTCGGCGGCTTGTCCCATCTCGGCGCGCACTTGCGCGCGCAGCGTGTCGATCAGCGTCAGCCCCTGCGGCGTCTCGATATGCCAGAAGGTCCAGCCGTTGCAGGCTTCGAGACCCTGCGCCAGCGCGCCGATGCGGTGGATCGAGCCGACCGCCGCGCCGAGCGATACCGCGCCGTCGGCGCGGACCAGCGCACGATGCCGCCGCTTGGCGTCGACCAGCTTGATGCCGGGCGACACCAGACCGCGTTCGATCAGGCTGGCGAACGGCACCCGCGGCGCTTCGCGGGCGGTCATGAACGCTCGCAGCGCCGGTTCCGCCATCGGCTCGACGCCGGCGATGCGCCGCTCCGCGGCGGCCGCATAATCCGCCGCGCGTTCGATGCCGAGGAAACGCCGGCGCAGCCGATGCGCCACCGCGCCGGTGGTGCCGGTGCCGCAAAACGGGTCGAGCACCAGATCGTCGGGCCGCGACGCGGCCAGGATGACGCGCGCCAGCAAGGCTTCCGGCTTTTGCGTCGGATGCAGCTTCTTGCCGTCGCCGCCCTTGAGCCGCTCCTCGCCGGTGCATAGCGGAAACAGCCAATCGGAGCGCATCTGAATATCGTCGTTGCCCGCCTTGAGCGCCTCGTAGTTGAACGTATAATCCTTGTTCGCAGCCTGCCGGGCCGCCCAGATCAGCGTCTCGTGCGCGTTGGTGAAGCGGCGGCCGCGAAAATTCGGCATCGGGTTGGACTTTCGCCAGACGATGTCGTTGAGGATCCAGAAGCCGAGATCCTGGAGCACCGTGCCGACGCGGTAGATGTTGTGGTAGGAGCCGATGACCCACAGGGTGGCGGCAGGCTTCATCAGGCGGCGGCAGGCGGTGAGCCAGGCGCGCGTGAAGTCGTCGTAGGCGGAGAAGCTAGCGAACTTGTCCCAATCGTCGTCGACGGCGTCGACGCGGGAATTGTCGGGACGTTTGAGGTCGCCTTGGAGCTGCAGATTGTACGGTGGGTCGGCAAACACCAGATCGACGGAAGCGGCGGGCAGCTTTGCCATTTCGGCAACGCAATCGCCGACGACGATGCGCGCCGCGGCGCGCGGCACGCTGTGCGACTGCGGGCAGTCAAAACTCACGCGGGGCGTCCTGACGGACGCCCCGCGACGCGACACAACCATGACCCAGAACTCTGACTCAGGCGACGCGGCCGGCGACGCGGGACCTACAACCGACACATTGGAGAATGCCCGCCCAAGGTAAAAATCGGCTTAACTGCGAGGCGTTCGCACTAGGCAATAAATGCCGGGAAACACTTGGTTAATCGTGCTCGGGCGGTGACGGCGGCGAGGCCCGGAAACGGGCGTTCAAGATGACGCGCAATGACGCGCAACACGGAACCGTCACGGCCGGCGGGCATATTTGGAAGAGGCAAGGAGAAGGCACATGCGCACGGACGATTTCCGCCCCAGCGACAATGTCGAAGACGATCGCCAAGCCGGTGCGTCGCGCGGCGGCGTGCCGGGCGGCGCCAGCGGCCTCGGCATCGGCACGGTCATTATCATCGGACTGGTCAGCTGGTACTTCGGCATTGACCCGAGCGTGCTGCTCAACGGCGCGCAAATTCTCACCGGCGGCTCGCCGACGGAGCAGACCGGACAGGCTCCGCCGGTCGCCTCCGGCACGCCGCAGGACGCCACCGGCCGTTTCGTCGCGCTCGTGTTGGGCGACACCGAGGACCGCTGGACCGAAATATTCTCGGCAAGCGGCCGGACCTATCATCCGCCCAAGCTGGTGCTGTTCAGCGGTTCGGAGTCCGGCGGCTGCGGCCTGGCGCAATCCGCCATGGGGCCGTTCTATTGCCCGCGCGACCAGCGCGTCTATCTCGATACGGCGTTCTTCGATGACTTGCAGAACAAGTTCGGCGGCTGCTCGAGCAGCACCGCCTGCCGGTTCTCCGAGGCCTATGTGATCGCCCACGAGGTCGGCCATCACGTCCAGGACGAGCTCGGCATCCTGCCGCGCGTAACCCAGATGCAGCAGGCGTCGTCGAGCAAGGCCGATGCCAACGCCTTGCAGGTGCGCATCGAGCTGCAGGCCGACTGCCTGGCCGGCGTGTGGGCCAACCGCGCCCAGCAAAAGCACAAGTTCCTCGATCCCGGCGACGTCGATGCGGCGCTGCAGACCGCGACCGCCATCGGCGACGACCGCCTGCAAAAGGAGACGCAAGGCTATGTCGTGCCGGATTCCTTCACCCACGGCACCTCGGTCCAGCGCAAACGCTGGTTCATGAACGGCTTCAATGGCGGGCAGGTTGCGGCCTGCGACACCATATCGGCGACCTCGCTGTAGGGCAGGCTGGCTGGCGCTTGGCAGAGGCACGTCAAAAAGCCTAAGCTTTACGAGTTGCCCGTCATCCTTGAGGCGCTCGCGCCTGAGCGCGAGCCGCGAAGGGTGGCGGAACGTTGTGGCGTCAGTAGGTTAGCCCATGCCCGGAGTTGACGAGACCAAGCAGTTCGTGCCGCTCAAGATCGCGGTGCTGACGATCTCCGACACGCGTTCGCTCAAGGACGACAAATCGGGGGCGGTGCTGGTGCAGCGCATCGTCGCGGCCGGCCATTATGTCGCCGAGCGCAGCGTCGTCACCGACGACATCGCGTCCATCCGCGCCCGCGTCAAAGCCTGGATCGCCGACCCGGTGATCGACGTCATCATCACGACCGGGGGCACCGGCTTTACCGGCCGCGATGTGACGCCCGAGGCGGTCGAGCCGCTGTTTGAAAAAAAGATGGACGCGTTCTCGGCGCTGTTCCTGGTGGTGAGCTTCCCCAAGATCGGCACCTCGGCGATCCAGTCGCGCGCCACCGCCGGGGTCTCCGGCTCGACCTACATCTTCTGCCTGCCGGGTTCGCCGGGCGCCTGCAAGGATGCCTGGGACGAGATCCTGGTGCACCAGCTCGACTATCGCCACGGGCCGTGCAATTTCGTCGAGATCATGCCGCGGCTCGACGAGCACTTGCGCCGGCCGAAGGCGCAAGGCGCGTCGGTTTGATACGACGCCGCCGTCCGTACATGACGAAGGACCCGTCATTGCGAGGAGCGCCAGCGACGAAGCAATCCGGCTGAGGCTTCGAGGTCGTCTGGATTGCTTCGCTGGCGCTCGCAATGACGGCAGCCCCGGGGCGACGGCCTGGCTACAACTCCAAATCCCAATACTCGCTGACCACCGGACGGCCCCAGCTGTTGTGCCGCTCGGTCCGCGTCAGCGCAAAGCCGGCTTTCTCATAGATGTGGCGCGCCGCCTTGAGGATCGAGTGCGTCCATAGCGTGACCTTGGTGTAGCCGGCCTGGCGGGCAAAACCGATGCATTCGTCGACCAGCCGCGCGCCGAGCCCAAGCCCGCGCGCTTTGGGATCGACCAGCAACAAGCGGACGCGGGCGACCTTGGCGGAATCCTTGGCCAGGAACACGCAGCCGACATTGCCGCCGTCCACCTCGGCGATCCAGCAGCGCTCGCGCTCGGCATCGAATGTGTTGACAAAGTCGGCGACGATCTGCGCGCACAGGCCCTCGAACGGGTCGCCCCATTGATATTCCTGCGCATAGAGTTCGGCGTGGCGTTTGACGACCCAGCCGAAATCGCCGGGCACGGGCGCGCGCAAGCGGTAGTGCGGCGGCGCCGGCGGCGCGGCCGCGCTGCGGCCGCCGAGCAGCGCCTCGATGGTGCTCATCGCCGCGATCAGCCGCTCCTGCTCCGCGGCGGTAAGCTTGCCGAGCATGGCTTCGGTGTGGCGCTGCGACTGCAGCTCCAGCGGCGCGAAGCTCTTGCGGCCGCGCGCCGACAGCGTCAGATGGCTTTGCCGGGCGTCGCTCGCCGACGGCCGGCGCTCGACCAGGCCGCGTTTTTCGAAATTGCGCAGCACGCGGCTCAGATAGCCGGCATCGAGATCGAGCGCGCGGGCGATGTCGCTCGCGGTCGGCCGGCGGCCGCTGGCGATCTCGTAGAGCACCCGCGCCTCGCCGAGCGAGTAGGGACTGTCCAGATAGGTCTTGCGTAAGACGCCGATCTGCAGCGTGTAAAAGCGGTTGAAGCCGCGCACCGCGGCGATGCGACTCTCGCGCTGCCGAACTGCGATCATGGCGGGAGCCTCGGACAGATACTTGACTTAGTCAAGTATCTGTCCGGCTAGGCGCCGTAGGCGAGACTGGGCAGCCGCACGATGCGGCGGCGGCCGATGCGGCGAACCAGGTCGGTCTCCGGCTCGGCGGCCGCCTCGGCATGGCCGCCGAGGCCGGTGTAGAACGCCTTGCCGATGAGCAGGCCCTGTTCGGGGCGCGGCCGGGCGCCGAGCGCGGCGGCGAATTGCGTCAACGCTTCGCGCAGCCCCGCTCTGGCGCGCGCGCCGCGGCGGAACACCGCCACGGTCTCGGGCGCGGCCTGCTCGACGAAGCGTTGGGCCTCGTCGGTCCAGGGCGGATACAGCACGGTTCCGGGCCGCAGGAACATGAGCCAGGGCGCGCGGGCGGCGCCCGCGGCGGCCTTGAGCCGGGGCGCCAGCGGCGGTTCGAGGATCATGACGTTGCAGCCGGCGACTTCGGCGACCGCCACCGTGTCGTCGCGCGAGCCGCCGTCGGCGACCAGCACCTCGCTGACGACGCCGGCCATCGCGCCGGGAACGAGCGCCGCCAAGGTCGGCATCAGGGCGCGCTCGGAGTCGAGCGTTGCGATGATGACGCTCAACATCCGCCGCTCTTGGCTTTGCTCGTGATGCCGCTCTTGGCGTCGTTCTTGGCGTCGCGTTGCCGCCGACCGCTCCTGCCCCACATCGCTTCCTCGACCGTCGGCGCCCGCGAACGGCACCATGCTCCATGGCGGGGACGATGCAAGCCGGTTGGCCGGAACAAGCCGGTTTGCCGGAAAATGACCCCGCTTTATCCCGGCTCTGCGGCGCGGTGGATAAAAACTCATAACGACAACGTCCTAAAGCCGATCCGGAGCTTGGTCACGCGAAAGTGTTCTTGTTTTGTTCGTAGGCAAGCATTAGCTTGAGCGCCATGAGTTGTTCGTCCGCGTTGCAACGCCCGCCGGCGCCGCTGCCCTCCGCGCCGGCGGGCGAGCCCGAAACCTTCGTCGGCCGCGAGCGCCGGCGCGGCCGGGGCACGCTGTCGAACGCGTCCGGCCGCTACGAGCCGCTGGCCCGCATCGCGTTCGACGACGGCTGGCAGGGGCTCGAGGAACTGGCGCCGTTCAAGACCAGCGTGACGGTGGATTCGACCCGCAAGATCATCACCCGCAACGATTCGCCCGACATCTCCTTCGATCGTTCGATCAATCCCTATCGCGGCTGCGAGCACGGCTGCGTGTATTGTTTCGCACGGCCGACCCACGCTTATCTGGGACTGTCGCCCGGCCTCGATTTCGAATCGAAATTGTTCATGAAGCCCAACGCGCCGGAACTGCTCGCGCGCGAACTGGCGGCGCCCGGCTACCAGCCGAAGATCATCGCCATCGGCACCAACACCGATCCGTACCAGCCGATCGAGCGCCGCTACAAGATCATGCGCGGCATCCTCGAAGTCCTGGAGCGCGCCGGTCATCCGGTCGGCATCGTCACCAAATCGGCGCTGGTGCTGCGCGATCTCGATATCCTGGCGCGGATGGCGAAACGCGACCTCGTCAAGGTCGCCATCTCGGTCACGACGCTCGATGCCAAGCTGGCGCGCACCATGGAACCGCGCGCCTCGACGCCGCCGCGGCGGCTCGACGCCTTGCGGCAGCTCGTGGCGGCCGGCGTGCCGACCGCGACCCTGGTCGCACCGGTGATCCCGGCGCTCAACGACGCGGAGATCGAGCGCATTCTCGACGCGGTCGCCGCGACCGGCGTCCGCCATGCCGGCTACGTGCTGCTGCGCCTGCCGCTTGAGTTGCGCGACCTGTTCCGCGAATGGCTCATCGAGAATTTTCCCGATCGCTATCGCCATGTGTTCAAGCTCATCCGCGACATGCGCGGCGGCAAGGACTACGATGCGACGTTCGGCAAGCGCATGACCGGCACCGGCCCGATCGCCTGGATGATCGGCCGGCGCTTCGAGATCGCCTGCGAACGGCTCGGCTTGAACGCCACCAAGCAGAAGATCACCACCGAGCATTTCCGGCCGGCGCGGCCGGCGGCGCAGCAGCTCGATCTGTTCTGAAACTCCAGCCGGCGCGTGACGCTTCGGCTGTCGGCGGCACAGCGGCGCAAACAATCCCCGTAATTCTTCGCAACGGGCGTTCGCATTGCGGATCGGGTCCCGCGGCGTCATCATGGCCGCATGAGTCGCACTGGAACCGGCAAAGACGCGGCGCGCCTGCCGCTCGACGACGAGGTCCTGCGGCCGACATTTCGCCGCGAGCGCGCGGCGCTCAAGCGCGGCGTGTGGCCGGTCGCCGGCTGCGACGAAGCCGGGCGCGGCCCGCTCGCCGGGCCGGTGGTGGCGGCCGCGGTCATTCTCAATCCCGACGACGTGCCGCGCGGGCTCGACGATTCCAAGAGGCTCACGCCGGAGCGGCGCGAGGTGCTCTACGAGCGGATCTGCGCGCGGGCGCAGGTCGCGGTGGCGATGGCGCCGCCGTCGCGCATCGATCGCGACAATATTCTGCGCGCCTCGCTGTGGGCCTTGGCGCGCGCCGTCGCGGCGCTGCCGGTTCGACCGCTTCTGGTCTTCGTCGACGGCCGCGACCGCATCGATACACCTTGCGACTGCCAGGCGGTGATCGGCGGCGACGGCCTGGTGGCGTCGATCGCCGCCGCCTCGATCGTCGCCAAAGTGACGCGCGACCGGCTGATGGCCTGCCTCGGCGCGGCGCATCCGGGCTACGGTTTCGAGCGCCATATGGGCTACAGCGTGCCGGAGCATTTTGCGGCGCTCGGCCGGCTCGGTCCGACCATCCATCACCGCCGCTCGTTTTCGCCGGTGGCGCTGGCCCTTGGCCTGCTCGACGTCGAGCCCGACGCGGCGGCCGTATTGCCTCTCTAGTCGACGCGCCGTATACGGCTCGCCGTGCTGCCGCACGCGGGGCCCGATGTTCTACGTACCGCTTTATATGGAAGCCCTGCGTTCGCGCCCGTCGTTGCTGTTCTGGGCGGCGGCGTTGGCGCAGGCCGCGATCTGGATCGCGGTGCCGATGGTGTTTTATGCGGCGCCGCCCGGCGACCTGCCGCGCCTGCTCGCGATCGGCCACGAATTCCAGTTGCGCGGCGATGTCGGCCCGCCGCTGGCTTATTGGCTTGCCGAGATCGCCTTTCGGTTCGGCGGAATTTTTGCCGTCTACACGCTGTCGCAGATCTGCGTCGTCGCGGCGTATTGGTGCGTCTTCGCGCTGGGCAGTGCCGTGGTCGGGCCGGCGCATGCCGCGCTGGCGGTTTTGCTGATGGCCGGCATTTCGCTGTTCACGGTGCCGACGCCGGAATTCGGCCCGCCGGTCCTCGCCATGGCGCTGTGGCCGGTCGCGCTCTTGCATTACTGGCGCGCCGTCACGCAGGGCCGGCGCCGGTCCTGGTACGCATTGGGCGCCGCGGCGGCGCTGCTCTTGCTCACCACCGATGCGGCGCTCCTGCTGCTCGGCCTGCTCGTGCTGTTCACCGCGCTGACCGACCGCGGACGCGCGGCGCTCGGCGCCGTCGAACCGTGGATCGTCGCCTTGGCGCTGGTGGTGTTTCTGTTCGGCCATCTGCTGTGGCTGCAAGGCGCCGGCCACGCCCTGGCGCCGACGTTGGCGCGATTGCGCGATGCCGAACAGGCCGGCCGCAATACATCGGCCTGGCTCCGGCTCTTGGCCGCGCTGGTTCTGGCCCATGCCGGTCTCGTCATCCTGGTCGTGCTGGCGAACGGCTGGCCGCGAGACCTCGCCAATCCGGCTCCGGCCATCGCGCGGCCGCCGGCCGATCCTGCCGCCGTGAGCTATGTCAAGGTTTTCGCGCTGGGGCCGGTTCTGCTCGCGAGCATCATCGCGGTGCTGCTCGGCGATAGGTTGCCGCTCGGCGGCGCGGCGCCGCTCGTCGTGCTGTCGGGATTAGCGGTCATCATCGCCGCCGGCGACAGCATCGCGCTATTCCGCCCGCGCATCCTCGGCCTGGCTTGGGCCGGCCTTCTGGTCGTGCCGGCGCTGTTCGTACCGGCGGTGGTGGTGCTGCTGCCTTGGATCACGGTCACCGAGCTTCATGTTGCCGAGCCGGCGACAGCCATGGGCCGCTTCTTCGCCGACAGTTTCGCGCGCCGGACCGGGCGCCCGCTGGCGATCGTCACCGGCGATACCCGCACCGCGGCGCTGATCGCGCTCGCCGCGCCGAGCCGGCCGAGCGTCTATTTCGATGCCGATCCCGCGCGCTCGCCGTGGGTCACGCCGCAAGACATTCGGCAAAAGGGCGCCGTCGTGGTGTGGTTGGCGGCCGGTACGGCGGCGACCCCGCCGCCCGAAATCCAAGCGCGCTTTCCTGATCTGGTCGCCGAAGTGCCGCAGACCTTCGATCGGCCGGTGCGCGGCAGGCTGCCGGCGTTGCGCATCGGCTGGGGCGTCATTCGGCCGGGAAGCATCGCCTCGGCGCGCTGAGCGTCCGCGATATCCGCTTCGCGCCAAATGCCGGGCTTCGTGGCGCCACTGCGGAACATCCAACGCCGATGCGATCGGCTGATTGCCGGCCCGGCGTCGCAAACCTGAACGCAAACAGCGCAATTTCGCGACTCATTTTTCGGCTTGCATGGCGCGCCTCGCAATGCTACACACCGTAGCACTACAAGAGGTAACATGGTGATGACCGATCGAATGTCCGACCTCGGCGAACTCGAACGCGAGGTCATGCAACTGGTGTGGAGCGGCGGCGAGGTCACCGCTGAAGTGATCCGTGAAAAGCTGGATCGCAAGCCGAAGGAATCGACCGTGCGCACCGTGCTTCGACGGTTGGAAGACAAAGGCTATATCGAACACACGGTGCTCGGCCGGACATTCGTGTTTCGCGCGGTAGCGTCGCGCCAGGATGTCGCGGCGCGCGCGGTGAAACACATCGTTGACTGGTTCTGTAACGGTTCGCTGGAAGACGTGCTGGTTGGCATGGCGGACGCTCGAATGCTGGATTCGCGCACGCTGCAGTTGCTCGCGAAGCGAATCGAAAATGCAAAGGGAGGCAAGTGATGCTGGAAGCACTGCTGAGCGCCGCGCTGCGGGCTTTGCTTCTCGCGGTATCGGTCGAACTGTGTCTGCGCATGCTGCGCGTCCGTCACGTTCAACTCTTGCTCGCCGCCTGGACGGCGGTGCTGGCCGCCTCGCTCGCCATGCCGATCCTGCAGCGCTACACGCCGATCACCGTGCCGTTGTCGGTCGCTCTGCCGATCGCTTTTTCCGAAGGTTCGGCGGCGCATGACGTTGAGGCCGCGACGCCTGCCGTGACAGCACCGCTTGCGGCAGCGCCTGACGCCGCAATGCCGTTGCGTGATGCACCGCTGTGGCGGCCCTGGTTGACGGCCGCCTATTTGATCGTGGCCGGAGCGATGCTGCTTCGTTTGCTTGTGGGTCTATTTCTGTCCTGGAAACTGTTGCGCGCAGCGCGGCCTGTTCGGGACGGCTGGGCGGCGGAAGCCAGCGTTCGTGCCAGCGCCGCGATCTCCGCACCAGTGGCGGTTGGCAGCAATATACTGCTGCCATCGGACTGCGTTGACTGGGCTCCTGCTACACAACGGGCGGTATTGGCGCATGAACGGGCCCACATCGCCGGCGGCGACTTCTATGTGCTGCTATTGTCTCAGGTGAACCGGGCCATATTCTGGTTCAACCCGCTGTCCTGGTGGCTGCACCGCCGTCTGGCGTCGCTGGCCGAACTGGCCAGCGACGACGCGGCGCTGGACTCCCTGGGCGACGCATCCGGCTATGCCGCGATCCTGCTCGAAATGGCCCGTCGGTCGGGGCCGGTGCCTGGCGGCGTCGCCATGGCGCGGCCGATCACCGTGCCGCGACGGATCGAACGCGTTCTCGCGCAAGGCCAGCGGCCGACGCGGGTGAATGGGCGCAAACGGCTGGCTTGTGCGGTCGGTGTTGCGCCGCTGGCGCTGGCCAGCGCCATGTCGCTTGCCGGCGCCGCGCCGCCCGACAAGGCGGCGCTCGACCAACAGCGCGAGCCGCATACGCCGATCGCCATCGATGCGAAATTGCTCGACGCCTATGCGGGATTCTACCGCAACGCCAAGACCGGCTCGGTGATGATCGTCACCCGCGACGGCGATCACCTGCTGACGCGCCGCGCCGGCAATCCACCGGTGCCGGAATTCCCGTACACCGATCACGACTTCTTCCTGACGATCGTTCCCCAGCAAAACAGCTTCATCACCGACGCCTCCGGCGCCGTGATCCGCGTGGTGCACCATCAAATGGGACAGACCGAAACGCTCGAGCGCCTCAGCGCCGAGGACGGTCAGCGGGAAGTGGCGGCCGTCACGCAACGGCTGGAGGCCGAGCGGGCGCCTCACGTCGAAGTCGCCATCAATCCACAATTGCTTGACGGTTACGTCGGCAGCTATCAACTCAATCCGCGCCTGGTTTTCACGATAACCCGCGACGGCAATAAACTGTTCGCGCGCGGCACGGGTCAACAGACCTACGAACTGCATCCCTATTCGGATCATGATTTCTTCTACACGATCGTCGCCGCGCAGTTGACGTTCGTGGCTGGCGCCGACGGCAAAGCCAGCGCCGTGATCCTGCACCAGAATGGGCAAGACCGAACAGCCGAGCGCGTTGATCCCGGATTGGCGCAAACCCTGGATCGCAAATTGACCGAGGAGCGTGAGCCGCACACCGCGATCAATATCGATCCGCGTTTCATCGATCAATACGTCGGCCGCTATCTCAACGATCAACTGGAGATAACGATCATGCGCGAGGGCGATCAGCTGTTCGTGCAGCCCACGGGATATGGCCGCTATCCGGTCTATCCGTATAGCGATCACGACTTCTTCGCGACGATTGTGCCGGTGCAGTTCAGTTTCGTCGCCAATGGCGCCGACAAGGCGACCCAATTGATCCGGCACAGATTCGGCAAAGATGCCGTTCTCAACCGCGTCGAGTGAATTGAGCGGCTGTCACAAATGATGAGAGAGAGGAGCCCCCAATGAACAGAATGCATCTTGTCCTGGCAGCGGCGGTCGTGGCCATGCTCTTGCTGTTCGACGCGGCAATCCCGACACCGGCTCTCGCACGCTGGTGGGATTACCCAAAGTCCGGTTATTGTCCTGTCGGAACATGCAATTTGATCGGCGGATGGCGGGCTCTCGACGTCCGCAACTGCCGCGCCGCCAACTGCGCGCGCTCCCGCTACTAGGGCTGGCGATCATCACCGGCGATGCCCGCACCGCGACGCTGATTGCGCTTGCCGCACCGAGCCGGCCGAGCGCCTATTTCGATGCCGATTCCGCGCGCTCGCCGTGGGTCACGCCCGCGGACATCCGGCAGAAGGGCGCCGTCGTGGTCTGGCTGACGGCCGGTACGGGCGAAGACGCTGCCGCCCGAAATCCTGGCGCATTTTCCTGATCTGGTTGCGGAAGTGCCGCAGACTTTCGATCGCCCGGTGCGCGGCCGGCTGCCGGCCTTGCGCGTTGGCTGGGGCGTGATCAGGCCGGGAAGTACCCCGTCTGCGCGCTAAGCCTCCGCGATATCCGCCTCGCGCCAAATGCCCGTCGGCAACGCTGCGGACGCAGCTGGCATTCGTGCTGGTTGGCGGGTAGTTTGAGCAGCCGGGTGATAAGGATCAAAAATAATGCGCCGAACTCTCGCCAGCGCCGGCCTGGGACTTTTTGCGGCCTTTTGCCTGTTGACGCCATCGCTTGCCGAGCAGAACGGCGGCATTCAGGTTCATCTGATTGGCACCGGCGGGCCCGAATTGACGCCGACACGTCAGGGGATGTCCACGCTGATCGAAGCCAACGGTCAAACGATCCTGTTCGACGTTGGGCGCGGGGCCTTGCAGAATATCTATCTGTCGCGTATCGACCCGCGCAGCATAACGAAGATATTTTTGACCCATCTGCATAGCGACCATATCGAAGGCCTGCCGTCGGTCTGGATGACGCCCTGGTTCATGTTCGGTCGAAAGACAAACCTCGAAATCTGGGGACCGCCAGGCACGCAGCAAATGGTCGATGGCATGCGCATGATGTACGGCCACGATGTCGAACATCGCGCCAACCCCACGTTCAAACGCGAATACCTCGACATCACGGTCCACGAGATTGCCGAGGGTGTCGTCTCCGACGACGGCGGAGTGAAGGTGACGGCCTTTGCGGTCGAGCATGACGACGGCAATCCGGCGTTCGGTTACCGCATCGATGCAGCCGATCGGTCGATCCTGCTGTCGGGCGACACCACCTACAGCGAGAATGTCGTCAAGTACGGCATGAATGATGATCTCATCGTCAGCAACGTCGTTGCTTTCAGCGATGCCATGACCAAGGCGGGCGTTCTCAAGCCGGTGCTCAACAAGCTGACGACGCCGGAGCAGGCGGCTGAAATTTTTATAAAAACCCGACCACGGCTGGCGGTGTTCTCTCACATTGTCAAAAAGGAACTGCCGGGTGACGCGGGCGACCAGATCATCATCGAACGAACGAGAAAAGCCGGCTATGACGGTCCGCTGGCCATGGGGCAGGACAGAATGACCATCGACGTCGGTGCCCAGATCAAAATCGTGCCGCCACAATCCATCGACGGAATTGTTGATTTTGATAAGCCCAACTCAAAATTCTAAGCGGCTGTGCCGTGAAGATCAAAGGAAAGAGGCCGTTGGTTCAAAAAGAACGGTTCGACAGCCTCGACAATCCAGCGGAAGTGCCGCAGACTTTCGATCGTCCGTTGCGCGGCCGGCTGCCGGCCTTGCGCGTCGGCTGGGGCGTCGTGCGGCCGGGAAGTGTCCCCGCGGCGCGCTAAGCGCCGGCCGTGATCTCCGCTTTGCGCCAAATAGCCGAGTTCGCATTGCGATTGTGAAATCTCCGCCAAGGGCCCAATCTGCAAGCAGAAATTGGACCAGATATCATACACATTCAACTATCTGTCCGACTCAGACGCTATTTTGCGGCCGGCAACGACTCCAATGTTCAAAAGCCATAACCGTATAGTTGTTACCGCCGAAGTCGCGGCTGTCGCTGCAATCAAAGATTACGAAAACATATCAGGAGCTGATCCTTATAACATACCGGAATATTGGATTGTCTGCCGCATTGCCTCTGATCTCGCTGGTCAAAGCTTTATCGTCGAATGTGAAAAGAGAATAGATGAGATCGTTGTTGGCAAAAGGTTAGGACGGGTCGACTTAGCCGTATATTCAACCGCCGAGCAAAATGAGAATAAGTTACTGCGAGCGCTCATCGAGGTTAAGGGCCCTCGTACAACTTGGCCGTCATTTCTAGCGGATTTTGTTCGATTGAGGGAAATAGCCAAGGAACTGAGTGCGTCTGATGTTCTTATTGGGCTCGTGTACGCGGCCCCTCCAATGACGGCTGTTGAGCTAAATAAAGAGCAGGAGAAGATCAAGCGTGTGTTGGCTGCTGGCGACGTGGGGCCTGAGAAATTGAAGTTTTCTGAGCGGCAACATTTGCAGCGCCGTCATAAGGACAGAACGCCGGGGGTTAATGATGTTTGGGAGATCATGTCGGTTTTCGACCGAGTAGTTTGATCGTTGGTTCCTGTACTCGCATCATCTCAAGGTCAAGTCTGTTCTGGTCCGATCGCGGAAGTGATGCGGCTCGATCCCTATTTCGGCTTTGGCCCCGAAAGCGAACCCCGCCTACCGTCGGTGAGTGCGCGTCCTAGTGATACGCCGCGCCTTCGTGAACCTTGCCGCGGAACAGCCAGTAGGTCAGCGCCGTGTAGCCGAGGATCAACGGCAGCAGCACCAATGTGCCGATCAGCATGAAGGCCTGGCTCGACGGCGCCGCCGCGGCCTCAGGGATGGTGAGCGCCGGCGGCACGATATACGGGAAGGTCGAGATGACGAGGCCGAGATAGCCGAGCAGGAACAGCGCCACGCTGAGCAGGAACGGCGCCAGCTCGCGGTGCGCCGCGATGCTGCGCCACTGCGCAGCCGCCACAATGGCGGCGAGAACCGGCACCGGCGCCAAGTAATAAAGATTCGGCAGCGTGAACCAGCGCTGTGCGATGCGCGGGATGGTCAGCGGCGTATAGAGGCTTACCGCCGCCATGAATATCAGGACGGCGACGAGCAGCACCTTGGCTTTGGCGGCGGCGCGGTGCGCCATATCGCCGTCGGTCTTGAGCATGAGCCAGGTCGCGCCGAGCAGCGCATAGCCGGCGACCACGCCGAGCGCGCACAACAGCCCGAACGGCGTCGCCCAGTCGAACGCGCCGCCGGCAAAGGCGCCGTTCTGGACATTGACGCCCTGCACCAGGCCGCCGAGCACAAAACCCTGACACAGGGCGGCGACGGTCGAGCCGGCGGCGAACACGCCGTTCCACAGCGGCTTGTGCTGGGCGAGACCGCGGAACTCGAAGGTCACGCCGCGAAACACCAGAGCCAGCAGCATCATCACGATGGGCAGGTAGAACGCCGGCATGATGATCGCATAGGCGCGCGGAAACGCCACCAATAGCCCGCCGCCGCCGAGCACCAGCCAGGTCTCGTTGCCGTCCCAGAACGGCGCGATCGACGCCAGCATGCGGTCGCGTTCGGCGTCGTCCTTTGCCAACGGAAACAGAATGCCGATGCCGAGATCGAAGCCGTCGAGCACGACATAAAGCGCCACCGCGACGCCGAGGATGGCGGCCCAGATGAATGGAACGAGCGCGGTGATGTCCATTGGCGGACTCCTCAGGTCGTACTTCCCTCGCCCGCAAGTGGGGACGGGAACGGCGGCGGATGCCCGGCGGCAAGCCGCGGTGTCTGGCCCGGAAGTGCCGTCTCCTGGATGCCGCGCGCGATCAGCCGGTTGATGAAATAGATGCCGAACGAGAACACCACGCCATAGACCAGCACGAAAAGAATGAGGGTCACCGCCACGCTCGCGCCCGGCACCGGCGACGCCGCGTCGGCGGTGCGCAGCACACCCTGGATGATCCACGGCTGCCGGCCGGTTTCGGTCACCACCCAGCCGGCGATCACGGCGACGAAGCCGACCCACCAGGTGTGCGCGACGATCTGCAGGTACCAGCGCGTCTCGAACAGCCGGCCGCGCCAGATCAGCCAGGCCCCGAACAGCGCGGCGGCGATCATGTAGAGGCCGACCGCCACCATGATGCGAAAGCCGAAGAACACGCCGGGCAACGGCGGCCGGTCCGCCGCCGGCACGTCTTTCAATCCCGGAAACAGGCCATCCCATTGCCGCGTCACCAGGAGCGATGCGACATGCGGGATCGCAATCGAGTAGAGGTTGCTCTCGGTCTTCGCGTCCGGCCAGCTGAAGATCTCGAACGGCGCCGGCTGGCTGCTGTCCCAATGCGCCTCCATGGCGGCGATCTTGATCGGCTGATATTTCAGCGTGTTCTCGGCATGCATGTCGCCGATGACGAGCTGCAGCGGCGCCAGCACCGCGGTGAGCCCGATCGCCATGCGCAGCATGGTGCGCGCTTCCTCGAGATGGCGGCCGGCCAACAGATAGCGCGCGCCGACCGCGATGCCGACGAAGGCGCCGGTCAACAGCGACGCCGTGATCATGTGGGCGAGCCGATATGGAAAGCTCGGATTGAACACGATGGCGAACCAGTCGGCCGGATAAGCCACGCCGCCTTGCATCGTGTAGGCCACCGGGGTCTGCATCCAGCTGTTGGCCGACAGAATCCAGAACGCCGACAGCGTCGTGCCGAACGCGACCATCAGCGCGGAGAACACATGCAGCCAGCGCGGCACGCGCTCGCCGCCGAACAGCAGCACCGAGAGGAACGACGCTTCGAGGAAGAATGCGGTCAGCACCTCGTAGCCGAGCAACGGGCCGACGATATTGCCGGCGACCGCGGAGAACCGGCTCCAGTTGGTGCCGAACTGGTAGGACAGCACCACCCCGGAGACGACGCCCATGGCGAACGACACCGCGAAGATCTTGGTCCAGAACGCGGCCAGCCGCTTGTAGCGTTGCGCGCCGGTCCAGCCCCACAATACTTCGAGGGTGGCGAGGTAGATCGCGATGCCGATGGTGAAGGTCGGAAATATGATGTGGAACGAGACGGTGAAGGCAAATTGCAGCCGCGCCAGCAATACCGGATCGAGGTCCATGACGATGAGCTCCTCACCTGGCGGTCGAGGTCAGCACAACATGGTACAGCCAGCATGATATGGCTGCCGCGGGATGAATGTGAAGACCACCGCAGCCAATTTCGATGTTATGAACGGTGCCCGACTTTACCCCGCCAGGGCTTTTTTGATCGCCAGGAAATCCCGCCAGGCAAAGCGCTTCTGCAGCGGGCTGCGCAACAGGAAGGCCGGATGAAAGGTCGCCAGCGCGCGAATTTCCCGTGTCCCGGTGTCGTAGCTGAACCAGCGCCCGCGGGTGCGGGTAATGCCGTCCTTGACGCCGAGCAGCGTTTGCGCCGCCGGCCCGCCGAGGCAAACCAGAATGTCCGGATTGGCAAGCTCGATCTGGCGGCGGATGAACGGCAGGCAGATGGCGGTCTCCTGCGGCGTCGGCGTGCGGTTGCCGGGCGGCCGCCATGGCACCACATTGGCGATATAGGCGGTGGCGCGATCAAGCCCGATCGCTTCGATCATGCGGTCGAGCAATTTGCCGGAGCGGCCGACGAACGGCTTGCCGGTGACGTCTTCTTCGTAACCGGGCGCCTCGCCGACAAACATCACCCGGGCCTGCGGATTGCCGTCGGCAAAGACGAGCTGCGTCGCCGTTGTGCGCAGCGTGCAGCCTTCGAAGCTTTCGAGCAGCTGGCGCAAGTCGTCGAGACTGGCGGCGGTCGTGGCGGCTTGGCGCGCCGCCATGATGGCGGTATCGGGCGGCGGCGGCGGTGCCTTGCCCTCCCCTGCAGGGGGAGGGCCGGATCGCCGCAGGCGATCCAGGGTGGGGCCGTCGGCGGCGCGGACAGCGTCCTCGTCCGCGCTACGCGCCGCGGCGGCCAAGTCGCCGGGCGGCCGCGCCGCTGCGGGCGGTGGCGATGGCGCGGCTTCATCGGTCATGCGGTCGATCGGCGCTTCGCCGAGAAGCGCATCGACCCCGGCGTCGAGGTAGAAGCCGAGAAGTTCGCGCGCCGTCTTGTTGCCGGTCGTCATGGTGCCAAGAGTGATGTTGCCAAGAGTCATGGTGCCAAGAGTCATGGTGCCAAGAGTGATGTACCAAGAATGATGTCGCCAGCCGCATGTTGCCGACAGTCGTCAATGCGTGCATGCCCGGCTTACGGTTGGCCGCTGTGCTAAGTCTAGGCCAATGGACGCCAGCATGAAACGACTTCGGCGCCGTTATCATCGGTGCCAATGAGCAGGTGAAGATGCCCTACAAGGTGATGGTCGATGACAATTTCCATGTCGGCGACGAGAACGAGCGCTCCGAATATGGAACATTCGCGAGCGCCGCCGAAGCGCTGGAAGCCTGCCGCGCCGTGGTCGACGATTCGCTGCTCTGGGAATTCGTCGAAGGCGCAACCGCCAAGCAGCTGTACGACCGCTACGCGGATTTCGGCGACAATCCATTCATCGTGGCGCTGGGCGGGGCGCCGCGGGTCGAATTCGCCGCCGGGCCTTATGCCCGGCAGCGCGCCCGGGAACTCAGCGCGCCCGACGAGGACAGCGCGCGGCTCCGCCAAACCCTGCAGGAGCGCAAAGACCGCCGCCTGGACGCGTTGCGGGCGCAGCGATTGTCAGCCGGCGAAAATCGTGAACAATCGACCGCGCACGACCGGGATACGGATGAGGCCATGACGACCCCCGAGCTTCCGCCCCGGGAGGCGATGGATTTCGACACCGTCATTGTCGGCGCCGGGCCGGCCGGGCTCGCCGCCGCGATCCGCCTCAAGCAGCTCGCCCCGGACAAATCCGTCGTGGTGGTGGAGAAAGGCTCCGAGGTCGGCGCCCATATCCTGTCCGGCGCCGTCATCGATCCGGTCGGCCTCGACAGCCTGATCCCGGAATGGCGCGGCGAAGACACCCCGATCAAGACCGCGGTGACGGCGGACCGCTTCTACGCGCTGGGGGCTTCGGGGGCGGTACGGCTGCCGAACATGTTCATGCCGCCGCTGATGAGCAATCACGGCAATTTCATCGTTTCGCTCGGCGACGTCTGCCGCTACCTGGCGCGCAAGGCCGAGGCGCTCGGGGTCGAGATCTATCCGGGTTTTGCCGCCGCCGAAGTGCTGTTCGACAATGAGCGCGTCACCGGCGTCGCCACTGGCGACATGGGGATCGGCAAGGACCGACAGCCCAAGCCCGGCTTCACGCGCGGTATGGAGTTGCGCGGCAAATACACGCTATTCGCCGAGGGGGCGCGCGGCAGCCTCAGCAAGGTGCTGATCGAGCACTTCGGGCTCCGCGGCGACCGCGAGCCGCAGAAATTCGGCATCGGCCTCAAAGAGCTGTGGCAGGTCGCCCCGGCGCAGCACCGCAAGGGTCTGGTGCAGCATACGATGGGCTGGCCGCTCGACAACCGCACCGGCGGCGGTTCGTTTCTCTATCACTTCGACGACAATCTGGTCGCGGTCGGATTTGTCGTTCATCTCAACTACCAAAACCCCTATTTGTCGCCGTTCGAGGAATTCCAGCGCTTCAAGACCCATCCGCTCATTCGCGACACCTTCGCCGGCGGCCGGCGCATCAGTTACGGCGCCCGCGCCATCACTGAGGGCGGCTGGCAGTCGGTGCCGAAGCTGGTGTTTCCCGGCGGCGCGCTCATCGGCTGCGCGGCGGGCTTCGTCAACGTGCCGCGCATCAAGGGCAGCCACAATGCGATGCTGTCGGGCATGCTGGCCGCCGAGCACGTCGCCGCCGCGCTGGCGGCCGGCCGCGCCAACGATGAGCTCACCGATTACGAAGCGGCGTGGCGCGCGTCGCCGATCGGGCGCGATCTGTGGCGGGTGCGCAACGCCAAGCCGCTGTGGTCGAAGCTCGGCACCGTCGCCGGCGTCGCGCTCGGCGCGCTCGACATGTGGACCAACACGCTGGGCTTTTCGCTGTTCGGCACGCTCCGGCACGGCAAACCGGATTTCGCGACGCTCAAGCCGGCCGCGCAATGCCGGCCGATCGCTTACGCCAAGCCCGACGGCAAGCTCACCTTCGACCGGCTGTCCTCGGTTTATCTGTCGAACACCAATCACGAAGAAGATCAGCCGGTGCATCTGATCGTGCGCGATCCGGCCTTGCAAAAATCCTCCGAGCACGACGTCTATGCCGGTCCGTCGGCGCGCTATTGTCCGGCCGGCGTGTACGAATGGGTCGAGGAGGGCGGCAGTCCGAAATTTGTCGTCAACGCGCAGAACTGCGTGCACTGCAAGACCTGCGATATCAAGGACCCCAATCAAAACATCACCTGGGTGTCGCCCGAAGGCGGCGGCGGCCCGAACTACCCGAACATGTGATTGCATTCGCGGCGCTGCCGCGATGACCGAAGCGGTCGCAAATGGCCGCCCCCGCTGCCGCGATTTCGCCTCCCTTCGGGCCTAGGGGTCTTGCGTCCTTGCGGGGGCGTGGCAAAAGGGTCATTCTTGACGGCGCACCGGTGGCCGGCGCCTGATTCCCGTTTGCTCAACCGGTTTGCCAATGGAGATCTCGTGACTCATTCGCTGCTGTCTTGGCGCGCCGCCATTGTCGGCGCCGCCGTAACGTTGACCCTGCCGTCGGCGCTCGCCGCCCAGGGCCCGACCGAGCAGGAAATGCTGCGTGACAACCCGGCCGGCAATTATCTCGCCGCTCGTCATGCCGGCGCCGAGCGCGATGCCGGCGCCGCAGCAACCTACTACCGCAATGTGCTCAAGTCCGATCCGCGCAATGCCGATCTGCTCAGCCGCACTTTTCTGTCCGTCCTGACCGACGGCGACATCGATGAGGCCGGCAAGCTCGCCGACCGGCTGCTTCAGGTCGATCGCACCGACCGCATCGCGCGCCTGGTTGTCGCCGTGCGCCAGCTCAAGCAGAAGGATTACGCCACCGCCCGGCAGAACTTCGCCCAGTCGATCCGCGGCCCCGTGACCGATTTGACCGCGACGATGCTGCAGGCCTGGTCGCTCTATGGCGCCGGCGACACCCGCGGGGCGATCGACACGATGGATAAGCTGACCGGCCCGGATTGGTATTCGATCTTCAAGGATCTGCACGCCGGGTTCATCCTCGATCTCGCCAACAACAAAAAGGATGCCGGCAAGCGCTACGAGCGCGCCTACAAGGTCGATCCCACCGCGGTGCGCACCGTCGAAGCCTATGGCCGGTTTTTGTCGCGCAACGGCAGCAAGGACGACGCGCTGAAGGTCTATGCCGACTTCAACAAGCAGCTGCCGGACCATCCGCTGGTGGTCGAAGAGATGAAGGCGGTCGCGAACGGCGAAAAGCTGCCGCCGCTGATCGAACTCGGCGCAGGCCGGCGCCGCCGAAGCGCTGTACGGTCTCGGCGCCTCGATCGGCCGCCGCGGCGGCGAGGACTTGGCACTGGTCTATCTGCAGCTTGCGCTCTATCTGCAGCCGACGCATCCGATGGCGCTGTTATCGCTCGCCGACCTTTATGAGTCGCTGAAGAAGCCCGAGCTCGCCATCAAGATCTACGAGCGCGTTCCGGCAAGCTCGCCGCTGTCGCGCAATGCCCAGATCCAGCGCGCCAGCGATCTCGACTCGCTCGACCGCACCGACGAGGCCAAGAAGCTGCTCGACCAGGTCATCGCCGACCATCCGAAGGATACCGAAGCGATCATCGCGCTCGGCAATATCCAGCGCGGTCGCAAGGATTTTGCCGGTTGCGCCACCACCTATGGCAAGGCCCTCGACACCATACCGAACCCGGAAAAATCGAACTGGGTGCTGTTCTACTTCCGCGGCATCTGTTACGAGCGCTCGCACCAATGGCCGCTCGCCGAAGCCGACATGAAGAAGGCGCTCGACCTGTTTCCCGAGCAGCCGCTGGTGCTCAACTATCTCGGCTATTCCTGGGTCGACCAGGGCCTGCATCTCGATGACGGCATGGACATGATCCGCCGCGCCGTCGAGCAGCGGCCGGACGACGGCTACATCGTCGATTCGCTGGGCTGGGCCTACTATCGCACCGGCAATTACGACGAGGCGGTCAAGAACCTCGAGCGCGCCGTCGAGCTCAAGCCCGACGATCCGACCATCAACGATCACCTCGGCGACGCCTATTGGCGGGTCGGGCGGACGCTGGAAGCGCACTATCAATGGTCGCAGGCCAAGGACCTCAATCCGGATCCGGAAGACCTGCCGAAGATCGAGGCCAAGATCAAAAGCGGACTGACCGACGGCACCTCGGCCGCGGTCAATTCCGAAAAGGGCGATGCCGCGGCCGATGTCGACAAGACCAAGAAAACCGGAAACGGCGGGTAAGTGAGGGGCGTTGTTGCCCGAACCGCTCGCCGACCGCGCGCCGGCTAAAATCAATCTGACGCTGCGGGTGATCGGCCGCCGCAGCGACGGCTATCACGAGATCGAAAGCCTGGTCGCCTTCGCCGGCCTCGGCGACCGCCTGAGCCTTGCGCCGGGCGGCGCGCTCGCGCTCACGGTCGCCGGCCCGACTGCGGCGCAGGCCGGCGCCGATGCCGACAACCTCGTGCTCAAGGCGGCGCGCGCGCTCGCGGCGCGAATTCCCGGGCTCGGCTTGGGGGCGTTTGTCCTCGATAAAGAGCTTCCGGTCGCGGCCGGGCTCGGCGGCGGCTCGGCCGATGCGGCCGCCGCGCTGCGGCTTCTTGGCCGCGCCAACGGCCTTGCCGGCGACGATCCCCGGCTCGGCGAGGCGGCCCGCGCCACCGGCGCCGACGTGCCGGTCTGCCTCGATCCGCGCGTCCGGGTGATGCGCGGCATCGGCGAGGTACTGTCGGCGCCGCTCGACCTGCCGCCGCTGCCGGCGGTGCTCGCCAATCCGGGTGTCGCGCTGGCGACCAAAGCGGTGTTTGCCGGGTGGCGGCCCGGCGCGGTCCAGTCAGCCGAGCTTGCCACCGCGATGAAGCGGGAGAGCCTGGCGCAAACTCTCGACTGGCTTGGCCGGCAGTCGAACGACCTGGAAGACGCCGCGATGACGCTGGCGCCGGTGATCGCCGAAGTGCTGGCGGCGCTGCGCGGACTTCCCGGCTGCGAACTCGCCCGCATGTCCGGCTCGGGCGCGACCTGCTTCGCGCTGTTTGCCACGGCGTCCGCAGCGGCAGCCGCGGCGAAAAATCTCTCCGGCAAATATCCGCACTGGTGGGTGCGCGCGACCGAACTCGGCGACGCCGGCTGACGCTCTCCCCGCAAGCAAAGCGAGAGTTTGCGTGAATTTCCGACACGGTACGATTTTCGGCCCGCAACTGCGACATGAGCTGCGGCCGCGAACCTGTCTTGCGAGCGTCAATTGAGGGGCCGACAATGCGACGGCACCGCGACCCGTCTCCAGAGTTCTCGAGGCGAGGGCGGCGGGTCACAAAGACCACGACATCCAATCAGGCTCAGAGGAGAAGTCCCATGAGCTCCAGGCTGTTAGGCGGATTGCTCACCCTCACACTCGGCGCCGGCTTTGCGCTTCCAGCCGGCGGCCAGGAGGTTTTGCCCTTTCCCCCCCAACCTTCCGGCAGCACGGCCGGGCGGACCATGCAGGAGTCAATTTACAGTCCGCTTCCCCCCGCGAACCATCTGCCGAAGGATGCACCAAACATACTCATTGTGCTGATCGATGATGTCGGGCCGGCGCAGACCGACACCTACGGCGGCGAAATCCATACGCCGACGCTGAGCAAGATCGCCAACGAGGGAATCTCCTACAACCGGTTTCATACCACCGCGATGTGTTCGCCGACCCGCGCGGCCCTGCTGACGGGTCGCAACCACCATCGCGTCGCCAATGGCCAGATCGGCGAGTTGGCGAATGATTGGGATGGATACTCGGGTGCCATCCCGAAGAGCAGCGCCACCGTCGCCGAGGTGCTCAAGGACTACGGCTACAGCACCGCTGCCTGGGGCAAGTGGCACAATACGCCTCCCAGCGAAACCACTGCCGCCGGTCCGTTCGACCGCTGGCCCGCCGGCTACGGCTTCCAATATTTCTACGGCTTTCTTGGCGGCGAGGCGTCGCAGTGGGAACCTCAGCTCGTTCGCAATACGGCGTACGTCGAACATCCCGCCACCTCAGGCGGCCACAATTACTATCATTTGAGCGAAGACCTTGCCGACGACGCGATCGGCTGGCTGCGTCAACAAAAAGCTCTGGCGCCCGACAAGCCATTCTTCATGTATTGGGCGCCCGGCGCCGCTCATGGTCCGTTTCACGTTCCGAAAGAATGGGCCGATAAGTACAAGGGCAAGTTCGATGATGGCTGGGACAAATATCGCGAGCGTGTTTACCAGCGCGCCAAACAGATGGGCTGGATACCGCCGGACGCGCAACTGACCCCGAGGCCGGCGACGCTCGCTTCCTGGGACTCGATCCCCGACGACGAGAAGCCTTTCCAGCGCCGCCTCATGGAGGTGTTCGCCGGATTTACCGAGCATGTCGACGTCCAGATCGGCCGCATCGTCGATGAAATCGATCGGCTCGGTGACGGCGACAACACGCTAATTCTTTATGTCTGGGGCGACAACGGCGCCTCGGCTGAGGGTCAAAACGGCACGATCAGCGAGCTGCTGGCGCAGAATGGCATTCCTACCACGACCAAACAGCAGATTGCCGCACTCAACACGCTTGGCGGTCTCGACGTGCTCGGCTCGCCTAAAACCGACCCTATGTATCATGCCGGCTGGGCCTGGGCAGGCAGCACGCCTTATCAGGCGACCAAGCTCATCGCCTCGCATTTCGGCGGCACGCGCAATCCGCTGGCCATCCGCTGGCCGGCAAAGATCAAGCCCGACGCCACGCCGCGCGCGCAATTCCTGCACGTCAACGACGTGGTTCCGACCATCTATGACATCGTGGGCATCACACCCCCGCGCGTGGTCAACGGCATTCCGCAAGATCCGTTCGATGGCGTCAGCTTTGCCACCACCTTCAACGATGCCAAGGCCGCGGAGGTGAAACATACGCAGTATTTTGAAGTCATGGGCAGTCGGGCCATTTATCACGACGGCTGGATCGGGTCCGCGTTTGGTCCGCGCATACCATGGGTTGCCGGCTTGCCCCCAGGCATCAAGGAATGGACGCCCGACAAAGACAAGTGGGAACTCTACGACCTGAACAAAGACTGGTCGCAGGCTGACGACCTCGCCGCTAGCATGCCGGCGAAGGTTGCCGACTTGAAAGACCTGTTTCTGATTGAGTTCACCAAGAACAAAGGCTTGCCAATCGGCGGCGGTCTTTGGATTCCCATCCTCCATCCCGAACTGCGTCTGGTGCCGCCGTACACGTCGTGGACCTTCCCGGGAGCCATCACGCGGATGCCAGAAGTCGCCGCGCCCGCCCTCGGCAACAAGGAGAACCTCGTCAGCATGGATGTCGACGTGCCGGAAAATGCCAACGGCGTGCTCTATGCGCTCGGCGGTTTTTCTGGCGGCCTCGCGTTATACGTCAAGGACGGCGTGCTGTCGTATGAATACAATCTGTTCGAGATTATGCGTACCCACATCAAGGCCAAGGACAAACTACCCGCCGGCAAGGCGAAGATCGAAGTCGTGACGACCTACGTCGAGCGCAAACCAGCCGGTCCTCTCAAGGTGGTGCTGAAAGTCAATGGCAGCGAAGTCGCGTCGGGCGTGGTGCCGGTCAGCGCCCCGCTGATCTTTACGGCCAACGATTGCCTCGACTTCGGCATCGATCTCGGCTCTCCGGTCAGCGTCGACTACTACGATCAGGCCCCCTTCAAATTCAATGGCACGATCGAAGGCGCGCGCGTGCAATATCTGAGCGGGGCGCCCGCTCAGTTGCAGCAAGAGAAACTGCAAACACACGGAGCGATCCCGTCGCAGGACTAAGCCATGTATTTCGAATCGGTGAACGGCCAGCTGGTGGGTCCGTGCGACTGAACTTGGCGACGCGGCCGGCCTCCAAGCTCAAAACCGCGGAAACCAGAACAGCCGGAACGGCTGACGCCACCCCGAGCCGCTGGTATAGCGGCCATGCTGGTCCGCATCGGCGCTCGCAGCGCCGACGCCGGCGAAACTGATGACCGGGCCCGACGCGGCATCCGCCGTGGCGTTGAACGGCGCGGCCTGCGGGCGACGCACGGTTTCGGCGGCGGCCGCAAAATCGTGCCAGATCGAGGCCGGGACGCTGCCGCCGGTGACGCCGTTCATCGGTGAATTGTCGTCATTGCCGACCCAGACGCCGACGACGAGATCGGAGGTGAAGCCGACAAACCATGCGTCGTGATAGTCCTGCGACGTCCCGGTCTTGCCGCCGACCGGGCGATCGAGCCGCGCCGCCGTGGCGGTGCCTTCGCGCGGCACGCTCGACAGCAGATCAAGCATCTCGGCGTGGATCAGCGCATTGTCGGAAGCCGCCGCGGGCGGCGATGAGCGGGTGTACAAAGTCTGGTCGGCTCTCCTGATCTCGCGCACCGTATAGCCGTCGACCGTCGGCGCATTGGTGGCGACCGCCGCGAAGGCGCGGGTCATCTCCAGGAGCGTGACCGAGCCCGAGCCCAGCGCCACGCTGGGCACCGCCGGCAGGTCGGAGCGAACGCCGAGCTGCCGGGCGGTGTCGATGACGGCGGGAATTCCGACCGCCTCGGCGAGCTGCACCGCAACGCTGTTGAGCGAGTGGGCGAAGGCGGTGCGCAACGTCACCGGGCCATAGAAACGGTCGCCGTAATTGTCCGGTTCCCAATCGCCGATATTGATCGGCTGGTCGACGACCGTGGAGTCGGGCGTGTAGCCCTTGCGCAGCGCGGCCAGATAGACGAAGGCCTTGAACAGCGAACCGGGTTGTCGCCGCGCCTGGGTGACGCGATTGAACTGGCTCTCGTTGTAGTCACGGCCGCCGACCATGGCGAGGATGGCGCCATCGGGCGCCATGGCGACCAACGCCGCCTGATGGATGTTCTTGGCTTTTCCGGTTGCGCCAAGCCGCTTGGCGATCACGCTCTCGGCGATCTGCTGCATCTGCGGATTGAGCGTCGTGCGCACCGTCAGGTCTGCGGCGGTCGATCCGGTCAGCGCTTTGACTTCGGCGGCGGTGGTATCGATGAAATAACTGCCGCCCGGCGACGCCTCGACGGGACCGTGCAGCACCGCCGGCTGTTGTCGCGCCGCATCGGCTTGTTGCTGCGTGGCCGCGCCGCTCTCCACCATGGCGTTGAGAACGAGCCCGGCTCGCCGTTGCGCGCCGGCAAGATTGCGGTCGGGCTCGAGCTCCGACGGCGCGCGGATCAGTCCCGCCAGCATCGCGGCCTCGCTGAGCGACAGCGCCGCGGCGCTCTTGCCGAAGTAGCGCTTCGCCGCCGCGTCGATGCCGTAGGCGCCGTCGCCGAAATAAGCCGTATCGAGGTAGCGCGCCAGAATCTGCTTCTTCGACAGCCGCAGCTCGAGCCAGATCGCCAGGAGCGCCTCCTGCACCTTGCGCTTGAGGCTGCGTTCGGGGGTCAGGTAGAGCCGGCGCGCCAGCTGCTGGGTGATGGTGCTGCCGCCTTCGATTCTGCGGCCGAGCAGATCATGCCAGGCCGCCCGGGTCATGGCGTGCAGGTCGACGCCGCCGTGCTGATAGAAGCGCCGGTCTTCGATCGAGGTTACCGCGCCCGCCAGCGTCGGCGGTATTTGATCCGGCGCAATCGGTTCGCCCTTGAATACGCCGCGGGTGGCGAATGGCCGGCCGTATTCGTCGCGCAACACCAACGCCCCCGGCGAGGGTTGCGCCGCCACGCCGCCGGCAAACGGCAGGGTGGCGACGCAGTCGATCAGGTAAGCCGCCGGCAGCAATGCCGCGACCGCGAGCCATGCTGCCGCCCGCGCAGGCCGCCTGCGTGCGACGGAACGGCCGCGCGCCTTTCGCAAAACGTCCGCCAGGCGATCGCGAAGCGAAGGCCCAGTTCCAGCAACTCCATTGGGCATCGCTACCGGGGCCTGGGACATCGCTACCGGGGCTGGCCGCCGCGTGCGGTTTTGCAGCCGCGGTCGCGCCGCCGCCAAAGCCTGTGCCAGCCGGGCGCCTTGCTCGCGAAGCGCAGCAGCCGCGCGCGACAGCAATAGCCGCAGCAGGACCGAGACCGGCAGTTCGTTGAGACCGGCGGCTTCCGCGGCGCCGCCGGACCGCGAAGGGTGGGTTGCCGCTGGCTCGGGATCCCCGTTGTCTTGGTCCGGCAAGTCGCGGGATTCCATCAGATCTGCTCGCAGCCACCCCTTCGGACCCCAAAACAACGCGGCCCGCCGACCCAAGTTCCCTGGGGCGTCATCCGATCCGCGGCAAGAAATTAGTGGGTCCGCGCGATGCAGAAATCGACGGTCTCGGCCAGCGCGCTCTTCATCGGCGAGTCGGGAAACAGCGCCAGCGCGTCGCGGGCGATGGCGCCGTAATGGTGGGCGCGGCCGATCGTGTCTTCGAGCGCGCGGTGTTTGGCCATCAAGCCGATGGCGTGTTCGAGGTCGGCGGCGGTGGCCTCGCCGCGCTCCAGGGTGCGCCGCCAGAATTCGCGCTCGGCGTCGGAGCCGCGGCGGAACGCCAGCACCACCGGCAAGGTGATCTTGCCCTCGCGGAAATCGTCGCCGACGTTCTTGCCGAGCTTTTGCGCCGCGCCGCCATAGTCGAGCACGTCGTCGACGAGCTGGAAGGTGATGCCGAGATTCATGCCGAACGAGCGGCAGGCGGCCTGTTCGTCGCGCTGCCGCGCCGACAGCACCGGTCCGACCTCGCAGGCCGCGGCGAACAGCTCCGCGGTCTTGGCCCGGATCACCGCGATGTACTCGTCCTCGGTGGTTGCGGTGTTCTTGGCGGCGGCGAGCTGCATGACCTCGCCCTCGGCGATGACCGCGGCGGCGGCCGAGAGAATTTCCAGCGCTTTGAGGTTGCCGACCTCGACCATCATCTTGAATGCCTGGCCGAGCAGGAAATCGCCGACCAGCACGCTCGCTTCATTGCCCCATAGCATGCGCGCCGCCAGCCGGCCGCGCCGCAATTCGCTCTCGTCGACGACGTCGTCGTGCAGCAGCGTCGCGGTGTGCATGAACTCGACCGCGGCGGCGAGCTTGATGTGGCCGTCGCCCGCATAGTTGGTCAATCGCGCCAGCGCCAGCGTGAGGATCGGCCGCAGCCGCTTGCCGCCGGAATTGATCAGGTGATTGGCGACCTCCGGGATCATCGCCACCTCGGATCCGGTCCGCGCCAGGATCGCGCCGTTGACGCGGTGCATGTCGGCCGCGACCAGATCAACCAACGGGTCGATCGAGGGCCCATCCGGGCTTTCGAAATGCAGGACGACGGCCACTTGCGCTTTCTCCACGAAGGACGCTTTTCCCTTTAAGGACTTGCGAGCATAGAAACGCTATGGTGAGGCGGCAAGCACGGTCGCCGTTGCAACAGCGCCGGGTCACGCCACCCGACGTGGCGGCGCGACGCGGCAATGTCAAGCCGGGAACGCCTTGCGGGGGAGCATGACCGACAGCCGGTATGATATCGCGGTGCTGGTTCCGTGCTACAATGAAGAACGCGCGATCGCCAAGGTCGTGGCCGATTTCCGCGCCGCGCTGCCCGACGCGACCATTTACGTCTATGACAACAATTCAACCGACCGCACGGTCGAAACCGCGGCCAGCGCCGGCGCCGTGGTGCGCCGCGAGACCCATCAGGGCAAGGGTTACGTGGTGCGGCGCATGTTCAACGATATCGAGGCCGACATCTACCTGCTGGTCGACGGCGATGCGACTTACGATGCGCCCAGCGCGCCGGCGATGGTCGGCAAGCTCATCGAGGAGCGGCTTGACATGGTGGTAGGCTCGCGCGTCGATGGCGAGGCGGCCGCCTATCGCCGCGGCCACCGCGCCGGCAATGTCATGCTGACCGGTTTTGTCGCGCACATCTTCGGCAGCGCCTTCACCGACATCCTGTCGGGCTACCGGGCATTCTCGCGGCGCTTCGTGAAGTCGTTTCCGATTCTCTCGGGTGGCTTCGAGATCGAGACCGAGCTGACCGTGCACGCGCTCGAGCTGGAATTGCCGGTCGGCGAAGTCCCGACGCCGTATTATTCGCGCCCGGCCGGCTCGGCCTCGAAGCTGTCGACGTGGCAGGACGGCTTTCGCATTCTCTGGACCGTGCTGAAGCTTTACCGCGCCGAGCGGCCGCTGGCTTTGTTCGGCTCGTTCGGCATTGCGCTCGCCCTCATGTCGGTCGGTCTCGCCATCCCGATCGTCGTCACCTATGTGGAGGAAGGCTTGGTGCCGCGCCTGCCGACGGCGGTGCTGTCCACCGGGCTGATGCTGCTGGCCTGCCTGTCGATCGCCTGCGGCTTGATCCTCGACACCGTGACGCGCGGCCGGCGCGAAGCCAAGCTCATCGCCTATCTGGCGCTGCGCGCGCCCGGCGAGGAAAGACGGCGGAGCTGAACGTTGCGCGAACTGGTTCGCACCAATGATGCCGTGCTGATCTCGGCGATCGAGGCGCTGCTCAAGGCCGCGCATATCGTCCATATGATCGTCGACCAGAACATGAGCGTGCTGGAAGGCTCGATCGGCATTTTCCCGCGGCGCATCCTGGTCGGCGACGACCAGGTCGCGGCGGCGCGGCGCCTGCTCGCCGATGCCGGGTTCGGCGACGAGCTGCGGCCCGATGTCCGCTGACGGCGGCGCCGTCAGCGACGACGCGGTGCTCGGCGGCCGGCTGGCGTTGCGCCAGCCGCGGCTCGGTCATCGCGTCGGCCATGACGCGATCCTGCTTGCCGCCGCGACCCATGGCGAGGCCGGCCAGCATGCCATCGATCTCGGCGCCGGCGTCGGCGCCGCCGGACTGGCGCTGGCGCGCCGCGTCGACGGCCTCGGCGTCACCCTGGTCGAGATCGATGCCGACCTGACGGCGCTGGCGCACGGCAACGCGCAGCGTAACGGCCTCGGCCAGCGGGTGCGCGCGGTCTGTCTCGACGTCGCCGCGCCGGCCGCCGCCTTCACCGCAGCCGGCCTGACGGCCGGCTCCGCGACAGCCGTGCTGATGAACCCGCCGTTCAATGTCTCGCAAAATCCGTCGCCGGACGATCGCCGCCGCATGGCGCATACCGCGTCCGGCGACACGTTGCGGCAATGGCTCGCTGCGGCGGCGCGGCTGTTACGCCCGCACGGCAGCGTTACGCTGATCTGGCGCGCGGACGGGCTGGGCGATGTGATGGGCGCTCTTGGTTCCGGTTTCGGGTCCGGCTTCGGCGCGATCGCCATCCTGCCGGTGCATCCCAAGCCCGGCACGGCGGCCATCCGCGTGCTGGTGCGCGCCGTCAAAGCAAGCCGCGCCGCGCTGGCGCTGTGGCCTGGTCTGGTCCTGGCCGATGCCGAAGGACGACCGACCCCGCAAGCCGAGGCGGTGCTACGCAACGGTGACGTACTGCCCTTCGCCCTGAAATAACAACGCGCGCGTTGCTCAGCCTTTAGGCTTCGGCTGGCAGCGAATTGGACGGCGCCGCGGACGCCGGTTTGGCGCGGCCGCGGAGCGGAAGGTACGAAAGTCCAACAATGACGCCAATCAGAATCATGAGCATGTAGATTTTCATTGCTTCTTCCGTTTCTTCACCCGTGCCCGTGAATCCGGCACCGACACTTCAAGCAAAAAGCATTCCAATGCATGAACAAATGGTTAAGAGTTACTTGAGGGCGCTGCCGACACGCCCTATCTCCTGGCCATGACCGAATCATCGAATGGCGGCCGCGTCCAGAGACTCCGGCGCCCGCGCCTTTGGGGCACGAATGCTGGCGGCCTTGCGCCCGCTCGTGCCGCAGCGTTTCCGCCGCGACTGGCCGGTGGTGCCGGTGGTGCGTCTGCAAGGCGTCATCGGCTTGTCGACGCCGCTGCGACCCGGGCTCACCCTTGCCGGCATCGCGCGCACGCTCGATCGCGCGTTCGCGGTCCGCAATGCCTCAGCCGTCGCGCTGGTCATCAACTCGCCGGGCGGCTCGCCGGTCCAGTCGCACCTGATCTTCCGGCGCATCCGCGAACTGGCGGAGGAGAAGAACCGCCGCGTCATCGCCTTCGCCGAAGACGCCGCGGCGTCCGGCGGCTACATGATCGCCTGCGCGGCGGACGAGATCATCGCCGATCCGCATTCGATCGTCGGCTCGATCGGCGTGGTCGGCGGCACGTTCGGCTTCAACAAGCTGATCGAGAAGATCGGCGTCGAGCGCCGGCTCTATACGTCCGGCGACCACAAGGCCATGCTCGACCCGTTCCTGCCGGAAGATGCCGACGACGTCGCGCGGCTCAAGACGCTGCAACGGGAAATCCACGACAGCTTCATCGCGCTGGTGAAGTCGCGCCGCGGCGCCAAGCTCAACGCCCCGGAGACCGAGTTGTTCTCGGGCGCATATTGGACCGGAACCCGCGGCCTCGAGTTCGGCCTGGTCGATGCGGTCGGCGATCTGCGCGGCGTCTTGCGCGAACAATTCGGCGACAAGGTCGTTACCCCCCTGGTCTCGGCCGAACGCGGCTGGCTGGGCCGGCGCGTCGCCGGAGTAGCCGGTGGCGATTCGATGCTAGGATTGCCGGCGGGGCTCACCGCCGAGCTGATCTCGGCGCTGGAGGCGCGCGCGCTGTGGGCACGCTATGGACTTTGAACGCGGGAGGATCCGGATGCACCCGGCGCTCGCCTTGACGCTGGGACTGGCCGGAGCCGCCGCGCTGGCGCGGTGGTGCTACCGGGAAGTCCGCCGCGTGAATTCCGAGCTCGACGGCATGCGGGCGCAGGCGCCGCTCGAACCGGTCGACCGCAACGCATTGCCGAAACTCAAGCCCGATCCGGTCACCGGCGAGTACCGGCCGGACTGAGCCAGGGATCGGGGATCAGGCAACAGGCATCAGGAAACAGGGCTTCTTCCTGATCCCTGATCCCTGCCTCCTGATCCCTGATCCCCTGATCCCTGATCCCCTGATCCCTGCCACCTGATCCCTTGACCTGCGCCGGGCGTTCCACCAACAACGTGCCATGCAGCCCTCGCCATCGGAAGATCTGCCGCCCCATATGCGTCCGGAACGCTCGTTTCAGGGCTTGATCCTGGCGCTGCAGCGCTACTGGGCGGACCGCGGCTGCGTCATCCTGCAGCCCTACGACATGGAAGTCGGCGCCGGCACGTTCCATCCGGCCACCACCTTGCGCGCGCTCGGGCCCAAGCCGTGGCACGCCGCCTACGTGCAGCCGTCGCGCCGGCCCAAGGACGGCCGCTACGGCGAGAACCCCAACCGCCTGCAGCACTATTATCAGCTCCAGGTCATCCTCAAGCCGTCGCCGGACGACCTGCAGGAGCTCTATCTGCAATCGCTGTACGCGATCGGCATCGATCCGAAGATCCACGACATCCGCTTTGTCGAGGACGACTGGGAAAGCCCGACGCTCGGCGCCTGGGGGCTGGGCTGGGAATGCTGGTGCGACGGCATGGAGGTTTCGCAGTTCACCTATTTCCAGCAGGTCGCCGGCTTCGAATGCGCGCCGGTCGCCGGCGAACTGACCTACGGGCTGGAGCGGCTGGCGATGTATGTGCAAGGCGTCGAGAACGTGTTCGATCTCAACTTCAACGGCCGCGACGGCGCCGAGCGCGTGCGCTACGGCGACGTCTTCCTGCAGGCCGAGCAGGAATATTCGCGGCACAATTTCGAATATGCCGACACCGACATGCTGTTCGAGCAGTTCCGTATGGCGGAAGCGGCGTGCAAAAAATATCTCGCTGACGGCTGGCAGCCCGAGGCCTTTCCTCCACCGCATGCGGGGGAGGGCAGGGCGGCGGCCAGCAACCGGCGCCGGCACCGGCTGGCGCTGCCGGCCTACGACCAGTGCATCAAGGCGAGCCACGTCTTCAATCTGCTCGACGCCCGCGGCGTGATATCGGTAACCGAGCGGCAGAGCTACATCCTGCGGGTCCGCGAACTCGCCAAAGCCTGCGGCGAGGCGTGGCTCGCGACCGAGGGCGGCGGGGGATGACTAACGGTTCCATGACTAACGGTTCAATTCACTTCCACAATCCGCTCTCCCGCTTCGAGCGATTCAACGATTTCGTCCAGAGCCGTACTGATTGTCGCCCATAGCGCATCGTTGCTGATATTTCCCACCCTGATCCAAACCACTTGCGGCCCGGTTGGTTCGCGCAACGCAAGCGCGACAAAGTCTTCATCCTTTGTCATCAACGCCGCCCCGACGCTCCGGGCGTGCACCCAGATGGCGATGTCGCCCGCAGCGCCCAATCCGACGCGATTGACGTGTTCGGCCGGATAGCCGCGCTCCCTGAGCCGGACTGTTAAGCCGGGGGGAAGTTGCGCGTCGATGACAAAACGGATCATCAGGCGGTTTGCACCACCCGGTGGTTGGATGCATGAGCGGCGTAAAGCAGGGCTGCCGAAATATCCTCCGCAGTCAGATAATCAAAATCGTGCTGTAACTCCTGCGGGGTCGCGCCGTGTGCAATGGCCTCGACGATGTCGATGACGCGCATACGCGTTCCCTTGATGCAAGGCCGGCCGCCGCAAATGTTCGGGTCAGAAGAGATGCGATCCAGCAGCGCTTCATCGGTTTTGCGCTTTGGCACGATTGCAACATCAGTTTCGTTTTCTGAAACAAGGCGTATTTGACTTCCGCGGCGCGGCTTGCGACCCCACCGGTCCAGGAACTCTTCCAAGGCGCTTGTTAATTCGCGCCCCAGCCGGCTTCCGGATTCAACCGCAATCGACAACGGGTCGAGGGCCTGTTCTGTCTCGCCGCCGGCGGCGAGCGTCCGATAGTTTTCCAGATATCTCTTGATCGTGTTGTCTCGGTAACCGACGAACTTGCTTGGTCCAAATGCCCAAGCTCCGCCGGGGAGCTGAAGCGCGTACCAATCGTGGACCTGACTGAGCCTGGATTGCATTTCGGCGCTGCCGGCGATTTCGTCGGCAAATCGTCGAATGTTGGACGCAACTTGCTCGCGGGAGGATACCAACTTTCGCATGACATCTTTTCAATTTAAGATTTCTAGGAAAATCTTAGTTATCCTAAAATCGGCGTGCCGTCAACGGCGTAATTTTACCGCACGTGGCTTTTCGCGTTCGGTGGAATTACAAGGAGGCCCACGACGCTGGGAAATAATCGAGTCAGGAGGGGTTATGAGCGAACCTGAGATCGGCGGCCGGCGGCCGTTGCCCATCAACGTCGTGGCCGGCGAAAGCTATTGGTGGTGCGCCTGCGGCCGCTCGAAGTCGCAGCCGTTCTGTGACGGCTCGCACAAGGGCACCGCGTTTCGGCCGCAGGAATGGAAGGCGGAAGCCAACGAGGAAGTGTGGTTCTGCGCCTGCAAGCGCTCCTCGCACCAGCCGCTGTGCGACGGCAGCCACAAAACCCTGCCGTGAAAACCCCTCCCCCTTGTGGGGAGGGGTAGGGGTGGGGCCTGGCTTGGAGGCAGCTCTGTGATCGAGAAGCGATCCTCAAACGAAGCGCGCATTCGGGCGCGGCGTGACCGCAGCATCTCGGCGCCAAATCAGGCCCGCGCTCGCGCCATGCGTCTGTCGCCGACCGATGCCGAGCGAAAGCTGTGGTGGCACGTCCGTCATCGCCTGGCTTTGCCGGCATCGCATTTTCGCCGCCAAGTCAGGCTTGGCCACTACATCGTCGACTTCGCCTGTCACACTCTGCGGATCGTCATCGAAATCGACGGCGGCCAACACGCAGTGCAGGCCACACAAGACACCCGGCGAACGAAGTTTTTGGAAGCCGAAGGCTATCGCGTGCTGCGGTTTTGGAACAACGAGGTGCTGACGAATGTCGATGGCGTTCTGGAAGTCATTCAGAGTGCCATCCTCGCGACCCCCACCCCTACCCCTCCCCACAAGGGGGAGGGGAAAGAAAGTGCGCCGTAATTCGATGCCCGACCTTCTGCTCGAATTGTTTTCCGAAGAGATTCCGGCGCGCATGCAGGCGCGGGCGGCGGAGGATTTGCGCAAGGCGGTCACCGACCGGCTGGTCGAAGCCGGCCTCGTCTACGAGGGCGCCAAGGCGTTCGTGACGCCGCGGCGGCTCGCGCTCGCCGTGCTCGGCGTGCCGGTGCGCCAGCCCGATATCCGCGAGGAAAAGAAAGGCCCGCGCGTCGGTGCGCCGGAGGCCGCCATTGCCGGCTTCGTGCGGGCCGCGGGGCTCAATTCGATTGCCGAGGCCAAGGTGCAGCCGGACCGGAAGGGCGACTTCTACGTCGCGGTGATCGAGAAGCCGGGCCGCGCCGCGCTCGAGGTGCTCGGCGAGATCCTGCCCGAGGTCATCAGGAATTTCCCGTGGCCGAAATCGATGCGCTGGGGCGCGCGCTCGCAGGAGCCGGGCGCGCTGACCTGGGTGCGGCCGCTGCATGGCATCGTCGCCACCTTCGGGCCCGAGACCGAGGAGCCGGACATCGTGCCGTTTTCGGTCGCCGGCCTCATTGCCGGCAACGAGACGCGCGGCCACCGCTTCCTCAGCCCGGCGCCGTTCACGGTGCGCCGCCTCGCCGATTACATGCAAAAACTCGACAAGGCCAAGGTGGTGCTCGATGCCGAGCGGCGCAAGAACATCATCATGACCGAGGCCAAGCAGCTCGCCTTCGCGCAGGGGCTCGAGCTCGTCGAGGACGACGGGCTTCTCAACGAAGTCGCCGGCCTGGTCGAATGGCCGGTGGTGCTCATGGGCGCGTTCGACGGCCAGTTCCTGCACATCCCCGCGGAAGTGATCCGCGCCACCATCCGCAACAACCAGAAGTGCTTCGTCTTACGCGAGCCCGCGCACGCCAGGCTCACCAACAAGTTCATCCTGGTCTCCAATCTCGAAGCCGCGGACGGCGGCGCGGCCATCGTCGCCGGCAACGAGCGGGTCATCCGCGCGCGATTGTCGGATGCCAAGTTCTTCTACGAGACCGACCTGAAGACGCGGCTGGAAGACCGGCTGCCGAAATTCGAGCACATTATATTTCAAGATGAATTTAAGGGCGTTCCTAAATCCGCAACGCGATTGCACTCGCGGATCGAGCGAATTGAGCCGCTCGAGCTGGCGAAATCGCTGGCAATTGGCGCCAATGTAAGTAATGCCGAACGAGCAGCACGGCTCTGCAAGGCCGATTTTTCACCGAGATTGTCGGTGAATTCCCCGAATTACAAGGCCTGATGGGACAGCCATTACGCTGAGAACAAGCGAAGATCAAGCGGTCGCTCGCGCGATTGAAGATCATTACAGACCGAAAGGGCCGGGCGATCTAATTGCCGTCGACAAGTCTCAATTGCTGTAGCCTGGCTGACAAGATCGATACATTGGTCGGGCTTTTGGGCCATTAATCAGAAGCCGACGGGCTCTAAAGATCCATACGGACTGCGGCGCGCCACTCTCGGCGTGGTTAGAATAATCTTGGAAAACGAACTTCGAATTCATTTAAAGCCAATATTGAGTGATAGCACTAAGACTCAGTACGGAGAGATGAACATTTCCGGAGACGTCGGTGAGCTACCTTCTGATATGGACAAGTTGACAGTCGCGCAACGAATAGCCTGGATGAAGGATGCTATAGCTCGAAACCTTCTCGCGTTTATCGTCGAAAGACTTAAGGTTCAACTTCGCGAGCAGGCGGCAAGACACGACCTCGTAGACGCCGTGTTTGCGCTTGAAGGACAAGATGATCTGGTTCTAGTCATTCGACGAATAAAGGCGTTGGCAAGCTTTCTCGACACAGATGACGGCAAGAACTTACTCATCGGCTATCGGCGTGCGGCTAATATTCTGCGCGATGAAGAAAAAAACCACGGGACAACATATTCAGGTCCGGTGAAACCCGAACTCCTCATCGATGAAATTGAGAGACATCTCTGGAGGACGGCGCAAAGCACAATTGTGGAGGCGAATGGCCATATTAGCCGCGAGGATTTCGAGAGCGCGATGGAAAGCCTATCGACCCTTCGAACGGCCGTGGACAGTTTCTTTCAGGCGGTCACGGTCAACGTCGACGAGCCGGCGCTGCGCGAGAACCGGCTCAAGCTCCTCAACCAGATCCGCGCCGCCACCCGCGCGGTGGCCGATTTCTCCAAGATCGAAGGCTGAGAATCACCTCTCCCCGCCGCGCGGGGAGAGGTCGTCCGCGCGAAGCGCGGCGGGTGAGGGGGCCTATCCGCGATTCTGAGCTTAGAGGGTCAAGCGACAAGGTTGGAGAATGGTTCTCTTTTTCCAAACCTAGCGGAGAGGCCCCCTCATCCCGACCTTCTCCCCGCGTGCGGGGAGAAGGAGTCCCATGCAGCGCCGCTCAATCAGGCCCTCGATAGCAGTTCGACACTATTTCGGATACAATCCTTGACAATTGTCACCTAATAGGATACGAAATTCGCGTCTCGCTCACCAAGGACGTCAGCCGGCGACCCTGGCTGATCGGAGCGAGTGCGGTGCCCGCGGGCGGCGGCTCGTCACCGTCGCTCCCGGGCGGCTCGGGCATCATGCCTGCCGGCACTATGACCGGCGTGCGAGGTGCATCGCTGTAGCCGGGGCCGGCGCCGGCGGGGGTAACCCGCCGCTTAGCGGCGCCACGTCCCGGGAAGCCTGGCCCGAGCTGAGCCTAAGGGATGCGCGAGTCCCTCTGGCGAGAGCCGTGGTGGAACGCCGGAAGGCGTGCGCGCGACGTTTCGCGCGCGCCGCAACGCAAGTTGCGGAGGACGGTACTCAGCGTCTTTCGGCGTTCCGCTTCCTTTTTCTCTTTGTAGCCCGGATGGAGCGCAGCGTAATCCGGGGATTGAATTGAAGCGTCGAGTCCGCCCCCGGATTTCGCTTCGCTCCATCCGGGCTACAAGTACGTGCCGAACATGATCGTGATGAAAACCGGTGCCACCGCCGGCCAAGTCTGACGAAGATCGTGTTCGGAAAAAGAAACGCGAGTGGCGAATGGCGAATGAAGGTTTCTTCCCCCATTCGCCACTCGCCACTCACCATTCGCCACAGCAAAACTCGGGCGCGCCGGCGTCGCGAGAACGAAAGTCCATGCGTCGGTGCGGACTTGCGCAAAACCGGGCTTCCGCCCGCGGCATTTGTCGCATAGAACCGAACGGCGGCCTGGGCGTTGTCACTGTGTCATTTCGGGCCGCCGCCCCCCTGCCTTTTTCGAAACCAACGCCTTGCGAGCATCGAGGAAAAACCCATGGAAATCACCTCTGCCCATATCACGCCGCTCGTCGCATTGATCGCCGGCATCTTGATCCTGATCATGCCGCGGCTGTTGAACTTCATCGTCGCCATCTATCTCATTATTATCGGAATCATGGGGCTCAATGGCATCTACCATTTCTTTCACTAGCGCCGGCCCGCGACCGCGCCGTGCGGCAACGCGCCGAACAATCCGTGTCGCCGTCAGTCCGGCAATCGAACGCATGATCCATGGCTAAATCGCGCGTCAAGAAATCCGCCAAGAACTCGGCAAAGAAATCCCGTCAGCCGGTCAAGCCGGCGGCGGCCCGCGCCACGCGCGCGGCCAAGTCGGCAAAAAAACCGCCAGCAAAAAAACCGTCGGCGAAAAAATCGCCGGTGAAAAAATCGCCGGCCGCCGCGACGCCCGCCAAGGGCAAATGGGTCTACGCGTTCGGCGGCGGCAAGGCGGAAGCCGGCGCGGCGATGCGCAACCTGCTCGGCGGCAAGGGCGCCGGCCTTGCCGAGATGGCGCATCTCGGCCTGCCGGTGCCGCCCGGCTTCACCATCACCACCGCGCTCTGCACCTATTTCTACGACAACAACAAGACCTACCCGAAGACTCTGAAAGCCCAGGTCGAGGCGGCGCTCGCCGAAATCGGCCGCATCACCAGAAAGAAGTTCGGCGACGCCGAAAACCCGCTGTTGGTCTCGGTGCGCTCCGGCGCGCGCGCCTCGATGCCCGGCATGATGGACACCGTGCTCAATCTCGGGCTCAACGACGTGACGGTGAACGCGCTGGCGGCGAAATCCGGCGACCGCCGTTTCGCGCTCGACAGCTACCGCCGCTTCATCACCATGTATTCCGACGTCGTGCTCGGCATCGGCCACCATCATTTCGAGGAGATCCTCGACGAGCTCAAGGACCGCAACGGCTATTCGCTCGACACCGATCTCGACGCCGGCGACTGGGATCAGATCATCGCGCGCTACAAGGCGCGCGTCGAAGAGGAGAGCGGCAAGTCGTTCCCGCAGGACCCGCACGATCAATTGTGGGGCGCCATCGGCGCGGTGTTCGGCTCGTGGATGAACCAGCGCGCCATCACCTATCGCCGCCTGCACGCCATTCCGGAAAGCTGGGGCACCGCCGTCAACGTGCAGGCCATGGTGTTCGGCAATATGGGCGAGACCTCGGCCACCGGCGTCGCCTTCACGCGCAATCCGTCGACCGGCGAGAAAAAGCTCTACGGCGAATTTCTCATCAACGCCCAGGGCGAGGACGTCGTCGCCGGCATCCGCACGCCCCAGGAGATCACCGAGGAGGCGCGCCGGCAGGCCGGCTCCGACAAGCCATCGATGGAGGCGGCGCTGCCGCAGGCGTTCGCCGAGCTGACGCGCATCCATGGCGTGCTGGAGCGGCACTACCGCGACATGCAGGACATGGAATTCACCGTCGAGCAGGGCAAGCTGTGGATGCTGCAGACCCGCAGCGGCAAGCGCACCGGGCCGGCGGCGCTGCGCATCGCCGTCGAACTGGCGCAGGAGAAGCTGATCAGCAGAAACGAAGCGGTGGCGCGCATCGATCCCGCCGCGCTCGATCAGCTGTTGCATCCGACCATCGACCCGGATGCCGACCGCAAGGTGATCGCCACCGGGCTGCCGGCGTCGCCCGGCGCCGCCTGCGGCGAGATCGCGTTCTCCTCCGACGACGCCGAGGCGCTCAAGAACCAGGGCCGCAAGGTCATCCTGGTGCGCGTCGAGACCTCGCCGGAGGACATTCACGGCATGCATGCCGCCGAGGGCATCCTGACCGCGCGCGGCGGCATGACCTCGCACGCCGCCGTGGTCGCGCGCGGCATGGGCAAGCCGTGCGTCTCCGGCGCCGGCGCGTTGCGGGTCGATTACCGCGCCCAGACCATGACGGCCGGCGGCATCACCATGAAGAGGGGCGATATCCTCACCATCGACGGCTCGACCGGCCAGGTGCTCGCCGGCCGGGTGCCGATGCTGCAACCGACGCTCGCCGGCGAATTCGCCACGCTGATGAAATGGGCCGACGCGGTGCGCAAGCTCAAGGTGCGCGCCAATGCCGACACGCCGGCCGACGCCCGCGCCGCCGTCAAGTTCGGCGCCGAGGGCATCGGGCTGTGCCGCACCGAGCACATGTTCTTCGAGGCGGATCGCATCCGCGCGGTGCGCGAAATGATCCTGGCCGAAGACGAGACGTCGCGCCGCGCCGCGCTGGCGAAGCTGTTGCCGATGCAGCGCGCCGACTTCGTCGAGCTGTTCAAGATCATGGGCGCGCTGCCGGTGACGATCCGGCTCCTCGACCCGCCGCTGCACGAGTTCCTGCCGCACACCGAGGAAGAAATCGCCGAGGTGGCGGCGGCGATGGGCGCCGATCCGAAGCGGCTCGCCGACCGGGCGCGGGAACTCCACGAGTTCAATCCGATGCTCGGCTTCCGCGGCTGCCGGCTCGCCATCGCCTATCCGGAAATCGCCGAGATGCAGGCTCGCGCCATCTTCGAGGCCGCGGTCGAAGCCGAACGCGCGACCGGGGTCGCGGTGGCGCCGGAAATCATGGTGCCGCTCATCGCCAGCAAGATCGAGCTCGACCTGGTGAAGCAAAGCATCGACGGCATGGCGCAGACGGTCGGCGCCGAAACCAATGCCAGGATCAATTATCAGGTCGGCACCATGATCGAGCTGCCGCGCGCGGCGCTCAAGGCCGACGAGATCGCCGCCACCGCGGAGTTCTTCTCGTTCGGCACCAACGACCTGACGCAGACCGCGTTCGGCATCAGCCGCGACGACGCCGCAAGCTTTCTCAACATCTATACGGCGAAGGGCATTCTGCCGGCCGATCCGTTCGTGTCGATCGACCGCGACGGCGTCGGCGAGCTCATCCGCATCGCCACCGAACGCGGCCGCAAGGTGCGGCCGAAACTCAAGCTCGGGATTTGCGGCGAGCACGGCGGCGATCCGGCCTCGGTGACGTTCTGCCACGAGGTCGGGCTCGACTACGTGTCGTGCTCGCCGTTCCGCGTGCCGATCGCGCGGCTCGCCGCCGCGCAGGCCGCGCTCGGCAAAAGCGCCGGGTCGGAATCGTAGAATTTTGGTTAATCAAATCGCAACGCAAGGCCGGCGTTGCGATTGGCGTGGAACTCCACGCAGTAATTTCGCAACCATGTTTTGTTGAGTGCCATCGCGCCGGCGGCGATGGCCGCGCGATTAACGCGTTCGCAAGGTTAACCCGACAATAGATAAACGTGGCGCATTCGCGCCACACCAGTAGCGTTTGCATAACCAAGTACGCGTTGCCTATTGCGTTGGGGTCAGGGGTAATGGTTGCGTCGCGTGTCCGCACGATGGGCGCCTCGATTACGGCGCCGTTCTGGTTCAGCGCTTTGTTGCTCGCGTTGATGCCGACGTCGATCGGCTATCAGGATTTGACGGCGCTGTTGGCGCAGCGCCACGACGTGTCGGAGCGTTGGCAGCGGGACTATCTGATCGCTTCGCCGTTCGGCACCATCGACGCCGCGACTTTCAGCTACGGCCGGCCGATCGGAACCTCGATTCCGCAGCCGCTCGGCTACCAGCCGGTCAACTACGAGCCGGGTTCCGCCGACGCCAAGGGTTGGGCGATCGACGCGCCATTGTCGCAGCGCGCCAGCGCCGTCGAATATCCGAGCGTCAATCGCCGGCTCAAGGGCGACCGCCTGCCGGTCAACAATGCCGCGCCGGAGGCCGTGCCGCAGTTGCAGCCGGTCGACGCGCCGGCCGAGATGACGCCGCCGCCGCCCGCAGCCGCGCCGGCGCCGCTACCAACGCCCGCGCCGGTGTTGCCGCTCAAGAGCACCGAGGCCGATGATCCGGTGCCGCCCATGGCGCAGCCGGCGCAGCTCGTTCCCGCAGCGCCGGTCCTGCAACTGGCGAGCGTCACCGCCAATGACGCGATCGTGCCTACCGTGACCGCGGCGCCGCTCGACCATGCGCGCAGCGCCGTCGATGACGACGACGGCGTTCCGGCCGACAAGCCGCCGGAGATACCGCGCGAGTTAGCCTCGCCGTACGGCCAGGCGTCGTCGGCAACGGCACTGTCCTTCATCGACGACGATCCGGCGCAAATGAACGAGCAGACGTTTTTCGGCGTCAGCGCGATGGGCTCGCCGAGCGGGCTGCAGAGCTGGGCGCCGGGCGCGCAGCCGGTGCTGGCGTCGCCTTCGCTGGAGTCCGGCATCAAGCTCGCGGCGCTCGAAGGTACCGACGAAGACGCCGACACCGGCGGCGAGACGGTGGCCAACAAGGACGACGGAAAATATCTGGAAACCCCGGCGGAACGGCTGCAGCTCGCCGGCAAGGACCTTGCCAAGTCGCAGAAGTGCCTCGCCGACGCCATCTATTTCGAGGCCCGCGGCGAGCCCTACAAAGGCCAGCAGGCGGTCGCGCAGGTGGTGATGAACCGGGTGTTCTCGGGCTACTACCCGAACACGGTGTGCGGCGTGGTTTATCAGAACTCCGGCCGGCATCTTGCCTGTCAGTTCACGTTCGCCTGCGAAGGCAAGGACCTCAGCCGGATCGACGAGCCGGACATGTGGGAGCAGGCCAAAGAAATCGCCCGCGACACGCTCGACGGCAAGAGCTGGCTCGCCGAAGTCGGCCACGCCACGCACTATCACGCCTATTGGGTGCATCCGAGCTGGGTGCATGAAATGACCAAGCTGTACAAATTCGGCGTGCACACGTTCTATCGGCCGCGCGCCTGGGGCGACGGCGACGACGCGCCGGTCTGGGGCAAGGCGCCGAATACCAGCAAGGCGGACACGCCCGCCGACAAGCCGCAAGCCGACGCGAAGACTCCGGACGCTGCGGCCAAAACTTCGGACGCGGCCAAACCTTCGGACGGAACCAAGACTTCGGACGGAACCAAGACTTCGGACAAGGCAAAAACGGCCGACCCGGCCAAGGGCCCGCAAGCAGCAACAACAGCGCCCGCCGCGACCGCCGGCAAAGCCGAGCCGACCGCGAAGTTGTGACGGCTGCGTTACATCTCGATATCCAGGCCGATATCGAGATTCTGCACCGAATGGGTCAGCGCGCCGGAGGACAGGTAGTCGACGCCGGTTTCGGCGATGGCGGCGGCGCTGTCGAGCGTGATGCCGCCGGAAGCCTCGATGACCAGGCGGCCCGCCACCATGGCGACGGCCTTGCGCATCGATTCAAGATCGAAATTGTCGATCAGCACGACGTCGGCCAGTCCGACGTCGAGCACCTCCTGGAGTTGATCGAGCGAATCGACCTCGATCTCGATCTTGACCAGATGGCCGGCCGCGGCCTTGGCGCGGTTCAATACCGCGCGGATGCCGCCGGCGACCGCGATGTGGTTGTCCTTGATCAGCATGGCGTCGTCGAGGCCGAAGCGGTGATTGAAGCCGCCGCCGCAGCGCACCGCGTATTTCTCCAGCGCGCGCAGGCCGGGCGTGGTCTTGCGCGTGCAGACGATGCGGGCATTGGTGTGGGCGATGCGCGCAACGAACGCCGCGGTCGCGGTGGCGATGCCGGACAGATGGCCGGCGAAGTTGAGCGCGGTCCGCTCGGCGGAAAGGATCGCGCGGGCATCGCCGGTGATGGTCATCAATGTGGACCCGGCCGCGATCGGCGCGCCGTCGCGACTATGCGGCTCGATCCGGATGTCGCCGGCCAGCCGGTGGAACGACTGCGCGACCAGGGGCAGGCCGGACATCACCCCTGGCTTGCGCGCCACCATCACGGCGCGGCCGCTTGTGTCCTCCGGCACCGTGGCGATGGAGGTGATGTCGCCGGCGCGGCCGAGATCCTCGCGCAGCGCGCGCGTCACCGCCTCTTCGATTTCGAGCGGCGACAGGAAGGCCTCGGGACGTTGCAGCGACATCGGGGAACGCCGGAAAACGCGAGATGGACGCGAAAATGCTTATCGGGTGTCGGCGGCGCTGGCAAACCCGCCCGGCAGGCGGCCCAGCCATGCATCGAAGGGTTGCGGGCGGGATAGTTTTCGTTTGGGTGATCCGGGCTCAGCCCTTATGCTGCGCCGCTTTGCGAAACCACTCGTCGCCGGGGCGATAATGACCATTACGACCAACAGTCTACCGACTGTTCCGCGGACCGCTGCCGTCACCAGTACATGGCGCACGCCGGCGCTCGTCATCGGCTTCGGCTGCCTGATTACGCTGATCGCTTTTGGGCCGCGCTCGACACTGGGGTTCTTCCTCACCCCGCTTTCGAGCGCCAACCACTGGGGCCGCGACGTCTTCGCCTTCGCGCTGGCGCTGCAGAACCTGCTGTGGGGCGTTGGTCAGCCGCTCGGCGGCATCATCGCCGACCGCTATGGCACGATCCGGGTGGTGTGCGCCGGCGCGCTGCTTTACGCCGCCGGTCTCGCACTGATGGCGCACGCGACGAGTGCGCCGCTGCTCGACGCGTCGGCGGGCGTGCTGCTCGGCTTTGGCCTTGCCGGCTGTTCGTTTCCGGTCGTGCTTGCGGCATTCGGCAAAATGCTGCCGCCGGAGTGGCGGTCCATCGGTTTCGGTTTTGGCACCGCGGCCGGCTCGTTCGGCCAGTTCCTGTACTCGCCGGTTGCGGTCGCGCTGATGGATGTGTTCGGCTGGCAGCAGACGCTGGTGATCTTCGCCGTGAGCATGCTCGCGGTGCTGCCGCTGTCGCTCGCCTTGGCGACGCCGCCGTCGCAAGCAACGCCGGGAGCCGCGTCGCAGTCGCTGCGGCAGGCGCTGGGCGAAGCGTTCGCGCACCGCTCCTACGTTCTTCTCGTGCTCGGCTTCTTCACCTGCGGTTTCCAGCTGCAGTTCATCACCGTGCATATGCCGGCCTATCTGGTCGACCGCGGCCTGTCCGCGCAGGTCGGCGGCTGGACCATCGCGACCATCGGGCTGTTCAATATCATCGGCTCCGTCATGGCCGGCTGGCTCGGCGATCGCATGCCGAAGCGCTATCTGCTGTCGATCATCTATTTCGTGCGCGCCGCCGCCATCCTCGCCTTCATCTCGTTCCCGGTCACGCCGTTCACCTGCCTGGCGTTCGGCGCGACCATGGGGCTGATGTGGCTCTCCACCGTGCCGCCGACCAACGGCATCATCGCGCTGATGTTCGGTACGCGCTGGCTGGCGACGCTGGCGGGCTTCGCGTTCTTCAGCCACCAGGTCGGCGGCTTCCTCGGCGTCTGGCTCGGCGGCATCGCGTTCGACCGCACCGGCTCGTACACCGTGGTGTGGTGGCTCGCCATCCTGTTCGGCGTGCTGTCGGCGCTGATCAACATTCCGATCGTCGAGAAGCCGGTGCCGCGCCTCGCCGCGGTGCCGGCCTGATCGCGCGCGCCATGGCGACATTCAAGGCGATCGTCGTCGACAAGACGGAAGCCGGCCAGACCGTCGGCCTGCGCGATTTCGACGACAAGGATCTGATGGACGGCGACGTCACCGTCGGCGTCGAATGGTCGACGGTGAATTACAAGGACGGCCTGGCGGTCACCGGCAAGTCGCCGGTGGTCCGCCGCTTTCCGATGATCGCCGGCGTCGATTTGGCCGGCACGGTGCGAGCCTCGTCGCATCCGAACTGGACAGCGGGCGACAAAGTCATCCTCAACGGCTGGGGTCTCGGCGAGACCCACCTCGGCGCCTACGCCGAACAGGCGCGGATCAAGGGCGATTGGCTGGTGCGGTTGCCGCCCGGCATGAGCGCGCGCCATGCCATGGCGATCGGCACCGCGGGCTACACCGCCATGCTGGCGGTGATGGCGCTGGAACGCGCCGGCATCACGCCGGCGCGTGGGCCGGTGGTCGTCACCGGCGCCGCCGGCGGTGTCGGCTCGGTTGCGGTCGCGATCCTCGCCAAGCTCGGCTACGCGGTTACCGCCTCGACCGGCCGGCCGGCCGAAGCCGCCTACCTGAAGGGCCTGGGCGCGACCGACGTGATCGACCGCAAGGAGCTCAGCGGTCCCGCCCGGCCGCTCGCCAAGGAGCGCTGGGCCGGCGGCATCGACTCCGTCGGCTCGACGACGCTCGCCAACATGCTGTCGATGACGCGCTACGGCGGCGCCGTCGCCGCCTGTGGGCTGGCCGGCGGGATGGACTTGCCGGCCTCGGTCGCCCCCTTCATCCTGCGCGGGGTGTCGCTATTGGGCATCGATTCGGTGATGTGCCCGCTGCCGTTGCGGCAGCAGGCCTGGGCCCGCCTCGTCGCCGATCTTGACGCCGACAAGATCGCGGCCATGACCACCGAAATCGGGCTTCCCGACGTGATCGAGGCCGGAAAGCGCATTGTGGAAGGGCAGGTGCGGGGCCGCATCGTGGTGAAGATCGGGTAAACGCGCCCGAAAATTGGCTAAAATCCCGGATCATGTTCGGGGGTCGGTATGGTAAGGGGACCGTTAAGAACTTTTGTTAATTTTGCTCTCGCGTCCCGGGGGGAGTGGGCAATGTTAAAGCGTGTGGCAGTGGTCTGTGCGGTGGTTTTGGCAGCCGGTACCGCACTGGCGGAGGAGTTGGCGCCGGATCAGGCCCGCGCCTTCGTCGTCGGCAAGCTGTTCGCCTACAGCTGCTTCGATGGCACGACCGGCGTCGGCCGCATCTTCAACGACGGCTCGGTGGTCGGCACCATCCGGCCGCGCGGCCAGGGCCAGCTGCGTTTCGCGGCGCTGCCGGCCGGCACCATCAAGGTCAGCAGCACGGCGATGTGTGCGCACCTGTCCGGCTTGCCGATCGAACCCTGCTTTCGGGTGCAGAAGCTCGATTACCGCAGCTTCCGCGGCTCGATCTCCGGCCTGTCCTTTGCCTATTGCGACTTCACGCAGCGCAACCCGCGCAGCCAGCTGACCAGCGGCAACCCGACGCGGTCGTCGGCGACGTCGGTCGCCACGACATTGCGCCCGGCGCCGCAAGAGTAATCGAGAGTCATCACTCCAGGTCGAGCCGGAACGGCGTTGCCTCGTCGGCCATGACGCCGCGGCCGATGGTCTCGATCGCGGCCACCATGCGGCCGTCGCGGCCCAAGAGCTTGTCGGCCAGCGACACGATGCGGATATTCGGCGTTGCGGTCGGCGAGGCGCCGCGCAGCGCCTGGGCGATGCTGGCTTCGTCGCGATGCGGGTTGAGCGCGCAGACGCTGGCATAGGCGCTGGCGGTCGAGCGGCTGATGCCGGCGAAGCAGTGTACCACCAGCGGCGCGCCGCGATCCCAGCCGCGTACGAACTGCAAGAGGTCGGCGACATGCTCCTCGTCGGGCATGATGTAGCCGTCGAGCGGTGCCGAAATATCATGCAGCCGCAGCCGCAGGTGATTTTCCGCCGCGACGCTGCGCGGCCGCAGCACGGTCGCCTCGTCGCCGATCAGCGATATGACGTGGCGGGCGCCGGTGTCCGCGACGGTCTCGTGAAGGCGGGCGAGCGAGCAGACGTGAATCATCGAATCAAAGCGCGTTGTCAGCGTCTCATATAAGCATGCCGGGCGGCGCAAGTGTGACGTTGGCGTGGACCCCTCGGCAAGCCCTCAAGGCGTCAGGGCGGCGGGGCCTGCGCGCGGATAGAGCAGCCGCTGGTACAGCCAGCCGATGCCGAGCAGCACGATGCCGAGGCCGATCGCCGACAGCGCGCGGAAGATGCCGCCGATGCTCGCGGTATCGATGATGAAGACTTTGGCAATGGTCAGCGCGATGACGCCGAGCGCGAGCAGCCGCGCCGGTTGCGAACGCAGGAAGAAGCCGACCGCGAGGAGCACAATGCCGAAGGCGAGCCACACCGTCGAGTAGCAGTATTGCTCGGCGTCGCGGGTCGGTCCGGCCAGGATCGGGCCATGGAACAGCCGCCGGATTTCGAGGCTGAGATAGAACAGCGCGAGCGCCACCGCGGTGACGGCCGCGACGACGCGATAGGGCAGCGGGCGGGTGGCGCGGGCGATGAGCGCAAGCACGGTGGCGAGCACGGCCGCCAAGCCGTAGCCGAGCAGGATCATATTGAAGAAGGCGCCGCCGCCGACCGGATTGTTGTAAAACTGCGGGCTGGCGACGATGACGACCTCGAACCCGATGACCAAGAGCGTCAACACGGCTACCACAAGCGCCCCGATATTGTGCACGATGCTGCCGGTGCGCCCGCGCACGCGCTCGAGCCCGATGGTGAGCGCCAGCCCGGCATTGACGTCGATCGCGGCTTCGACGATGTCGTTCACCGGCCGGTAGATGTCGCCGCCGGTGACGTAATGGCGGATCTCGAAAATCGTGAGCAAGACCGTGAACAGGATCGCGCCGGCATCGACCATTCGCGCCGGCAGATCGTCGGCCCGGCGCCGCAGCAGCCAGCCCGCAAGCCAGAACGAAAGCGCCGGAACGCCGTAGCCGTACAGCAGCCAGTTGAAGATCGGCGTCGTGCCGAGATCGCTGCCGACGATGCGTGGCTCATAGCCGATGCGCGCGACCACGACGACAACCATGATGGCGGCGAGCCAGCGCAGCCACGGCAGTGGCCGCTGTTCGGCCACCCAGGCGGCGCCCGGCACCATCAAGGCCAGTCCGATGGTCAGCCAGCCTTTGTCGAGCGCGAAGGTCAGCGCCAGCGCCAGCGCGGCAAGGGTGCCGGTCGCGAACAGCGCCGAGGATGCCGCCAGGCCGGGCCGCGGCTCGCGCTGCGCCAGCGTTTCGGTGGCAAGGCCGTACAGCGCGGCGAGCAGGAGTGCGAGCGCGGCGAACGGTAACGAGCGGTCCAGTTGCGCGATGCGATCGTAGAGTGCGACGAGCATCGCGAGCGGGCCGAAGACAGCCGCCGCGCCCCACAGCATCGGCACCAGCGCGCGCGACGAACGGCCTTGGGCGCAGAAACCGGCGATGCCGAACATCGCCGCCCAGGCCGCGCCAAGAATGAGGTGCGAGCCGAAATCGTAGCGCTCGGGCTCCGGTATGGCCGGCGCCGCCGGTCCGGACGGCGCGAGCAGCCCCGAAACGTTCATCGCTACGGCCCAGTGCGCCATCACCGCCATGGCGAGAGCGGCGGCCACCGGCACGGCGGCGACCGCTGCCTCGGTACGCCAGGCGATGCTCACGGTCGCGGCGGTGAGTACGGCGAAGGCCGTAAGCGCGACGGCATCGTGCTGGCTCGCCAGCACAAGGAGTGTCGCAACGACGAGATAGACCGACAGCGCCAAGGTCGACAGGCGGTCGATTTGGCCGGGCGCGGCGGATGGGCCAAAGAACAATCCGCATACCAGGAACATGGCGGCAAGGGCGAAGCCCGCGAGCGCATTGAACACGTGCGCGCCGAGCGCCGTGACGCTGGTGAAGTCCATTCCCGGCAGCGTCCACAGTGCGCCGAGCGCGATGGCCGTGAGCGCCAGCCAGCGCCACAGCCGCCAGCGCGCCAGCGCGAAGGCGGCCGCCGTGACCACGGCGATGTAAAGATAGAGCGACCAGTAGTCGGGCTCCGCGGACGTCACCAGGGCCGGAGCGACAAAAGCGCCGACCACGCCCAGACCCGCCAGCGCCGGGCCGTGGAGCAAGGCCGCCCCGAGCGTCAGCAATGCCACCACGCCCAGCAATATGAAGGCGGCTGCCGGCGGCAGGAAATCGTACAGCGCGTAGGCTGCGTACACGGTGGCATAGGCGACGGTGGTGCCGGCTGCGGTCAGAACGCTCGGAATATGGGCGGACGACAGGCCGACTATTCCGGACGGGCTCTCCGCGCGGCGCGCCCATTCGCCGACCGCAACCAGAGCAACGGCCAGCAGCGCTCCGAGCATGATGCGCACGCCGGGGCCGATGAGGCCTTCCTGGATCGTGTAGCGCACCAGGAATATGCCGCCGAGCCCAAGCGCCACGCCGCCGACCCAGACGACCCAGCGGGTGCCGACGCGTTCCTCGATACCGATCGGCGCCGGCTGTGACGCAGCCGGCGCAGGCGACGCCGGCACCGAGGCGGCTGCGGCGCTGGCGGCTCCGGCCCGGCGGACCCGGTACCGTCTGCAACGGCGCGGCGGGCAACGTGGCCTGCGGCTGCGGCTGTGCGTCTGCGGGCCCTATCGGCTCCGGCGCGGCCGCAACGGCGGGTGCCGGCCGACGCTCGAGCGTCGTCACCCTCAGCTCGAGACGCCGCAGCAGATCGCGCAGTGACAGCACCTTGACCAGGGCGATAATGGCAATGACCGGAAAGGCCAGTATCGCCAGCACGGCCACGGCAACGAACAAGTCGAAGGAAGAATTGAACATCGAACCGGGCCCCGGAAGCCGCTATGCGACTCTATGGGAGGGCGGCGACCGGCGAAAGGTTCAACGGGATCGCCTTACGCCTCGGGGAACGAAAAGCGGCCGCGGATATCTTTTGCGGAAAGCGCCGCCGGTATCAGTCTCCGGCAAGCTTCCTGAAGCGCTCGAGATAGCGCGCCTCCGCGGTCGCGGCCGACCACGGCTTGAGATAGTCGCGCTCCATCGCGGCCGAGAGTGCCGGCGGGCGGCCGAAGAAGCGCCGCGCTTCGGCGGTCTCGAAGCCGGCCAGCCGCGTGGCTTCGAGATAGGCGGCGCCGTGATCGGCGGCCTTGATCAGGGCGTCGAGTTCCGCCGCCGATTGCGTCGGCAAGCCGAAGCGCCGGTGGATCGCCGCCAGCAGGCGCCGCTCGACCGCCTTGTAGGCGTCGCCGATCACCGTCTTGAACGGCGAGATCATGTCGCCGATGACGTATTCGGGCGCGTCATGGAGCAGCACCGCAAGGCGGCGGGAGCGATCGAGCCGCGGCACCCGCGACCGCGCCACCGCCTCGACCAGGAGGCAGTGCTGCGCGACCGAATAGATGTAAGGCCCCTTGGTCTGGCCGTTCCAGCGCGCCACCCGCGCGAGGCCGTGGGCGATATCCTCGATTTCGATGTCGAGCGGCGACGGATCGAGCAGATCGAGCCGCCGGCCCGACAGCATGCGCTGCCAGGCGCGCGATTCGTCCGTCGTCCGCGCCGTCGGCAGCGCCCGGTGCAGCGTCTCAGCCACGGCCGTCGCGTCCGAGCTTCTGCACGGCGTCATGGCGGTAGCACGTGATCAGATGATCGTTGACCATGCCGACGGCCTGCATGAAGGCGTAGACGATGGTCGGCCCGACGAACTTGAAGCCGCGCTGCGCCAGTTCCTTGGACATCGCCCGCGAGATCGCGGTCTCGGCCGGCACTTGCGCCGTGCTCTTGTAGTGATTGACCTTGGGCCGGCCGTCGACGAAGTCCCATAACAGCTTGGCGAAGCCCGGACCCTTGTCCATCACGTCGAGCCAGGCGCGCGCCGAAAGCACGGTGCCCTCGATCTTGGCGCGATTGCGCACGATGCCGGCATCGGCCATCAGGCGTTCGACCTTGGCGGGCCGATAGCGCGCGATTTTCTCCGGCACGAAGCTGCCGAAGGCGCGGCGGAAGTTTTCGCGCTTGCGCAGGATGGTGATCCACGACAGCCCGGCCTGGAAGCCGTCGAGCACCAGCTTTTCGTAGAGCGCGCGGTCGTCGTATTCCGGCACGCCCCATTCGTCGTCGTGGTAGGCGACGTAGAGCGGATCGGTCTTCGGCCATGGGCAGCGGATGACGGCCGGGTCGTGAACGAGGTCGCTCATTCGGCGGCCTTTGGTTCGCCCGGAAAGGCAAAGCGCGCCCAGTCCGGCTTGACGAGATGAATGGCGACGCCGGCGCAGGACAGCGTCTCGCCGCGCGACAGCGCCTCGGCCACGCGGTCGAGCCGCAACAGCGCCATGCCGCGGCCGGCGGCGGCCGAGCCCATGGTGCCGATCTGGCGGTCGTCCGCCGTAATGGCGGCGCCGGCTGGCGGCGCGGCGCCATCGTAGCGAACCGGCACCGCGCGGGTGCGCGCCGTGCCGCGGTGCTCCATGCGCGACACGACCTCCTGGCCGACGTAGCAGCCCTTGGCGAAATCGACGCCGCCGAGTTGATCCATGTCGGTCTCGTGCGGGAAGGCGTCGCCGTAGCTGAAATCGAGGCCGCCCTGCGGTACGCCGAGCGCGATGCGATGGACTTCGTATTGCTCGGCGCCGACGAGATCGGCGCCGAGCTCGGCAGCCGCTTTGTCGGCCAGATGCGGCGGCAGCATGCTGCGCATGCCGAGCGCCGGCAGACGCGGATCGGCGTAGCTCAGACCGTATTGGCCGGTACCGAAGCCGTCCCAGGCTGCGAGCACGCCGAGGGTGTCGGAGCGATCCTCGATCACGACCTTGGCGCGCAACTTGTAGAGGTTGAGCTTGGCGACGAGCGCGGCGCCGAGCGCCTTGGGGATGTCGAGAAAGAAACCGCCGCCGTCCGCGGCCGGCGCTTCGGCGACGATGAAGTCGGCAATGATCTTGCCCTGCGGCGTCAGCAGCGCACAGAACCGCGCATCGCCGGGCGCGAGCGTGAGCATGTCGGCCGAGACGAGCCCATGCAGAAAATTCCGCGCGCCGTCGCCCGCGACCTTGATCACGCCGCGGTCGGGCAGGAGGGCAGCCTTCATGGCGGGAGCATCACCCGGAGCGTCAGCAGCATGGCCGGAAACGTAAGGCACCGGCCGGTGCCTCTCAAGTGGCGGCTCGGGTCAGAATAGGACTATTGGCGCGACAGCTGCACCGAAAATTCGCCGTTGCGAATTCTGGCGCTCAGGTTGTCGGCGTAACGGGCGGCGGCCTCTTCGCCGTAGGTCGTGGTCAGCTCGGCCAGCGCCAGAAACAGCGCGGTCTGCGCCAGGCAATCGCCCTCGATGCCCTCGTGGCGCGCCTCGGTCCAGGCGTCGTGCAAATAGCCGAGAGCAAGCCGTTTCTGCTCGTGCTCCGGCACTGCCTCGTGCGCCGCTGCGTTCTGTGTCGCCGTGCTCATTGCAATTTCTTCACGCCACAGCCCCGGCGGCGTCCCTGCCCAGGCCGGAAGCTAGCATGGGTCTTCCCGCGCCAAGCTCGAACCTTGAGGCAGGGTTAATGCCCGCAGGCTCGCAACTTTCATGCTTAATTGGCGTAGCGGGCGGTGATGTCGCGGGCGATGTTGGCGCCTTCGTCCAGATAGCGGCGGATGACGACGCCGGCGGCCGGGGTGCAGGTGCGGTAGCTCTGCGCAAAGCCCCGATAGCCGCGATTGAAGCTCGCGATCATCTGGTCGTGACGGTCGCCGTTCGGCGCTTCGGCGTCGATCAAGGTCTGGGCCTCGTTGCGCCATTTCTGGCCTTCGTTGCTGTTGCAGATGCCGCGCAAAAAATGCAGCGCGCCGAGGATTTCCGAAAGCCGCTGCAGGTCGGGGTCGAACGGCGCCGGCTGCTCGGGCGGCGGCGGTGCCGGCGGCTGCGGCTGGGCCTGCGGCCTGGCCGGCGCCTGCACCGGCGGCCGCGGCGGCGCCGGCTGCTGATATTGGTATTGCGGCGGATATTGCTGCTGGAAAAACTGCGCGTCGGCGGCGCCGGTGGCGAGACCCAGCGCGAGCGTCAGGACGGTCAGAGTTCGCAGCATCGGCATGGCCGGCAAAATAGCGGTCGGGCGCGGCGGCGAGCAAGCACCACAAGACGGCATGGTTGAGGCAGTCGCAAGCCTCGGATCAACCCGCCGCCGCGATCCGCTCCGCAGCGGCAGTGACGATGAGGGCGAGCCCGTCGGTCGTCGTCAACTCGGCAAGCTTGGCAGGTTCCAGCCAATGCGCTTCGGCCAGTTCCTCGTTCAGCGCAATCTCGCCGGCGATCCAGCGCGCGGCGAACGGCAGGATGACGAAATGCCGCTCGACGCCGCCGGCCGCATCGCGGGTGATGGCCTGGCGGTAGCCGGCGAGCGCCACCGGCTCGACCTCGAGGGCGGTCTCCTCGCGCACTTCGCGGACTACCGCTTCCTCCAGCGTCTCGCCAAGCTCGACGCCGCCGCCGGGCAGCGTATAAAGGCCGTTGGCGGGCGCGCGGGCCCGGCGCACGATCAGGACCCGACCATCGCGAAAGATCGCCGCACTCACCGCCAGATAGGGTCGCGTCGGATAGGTCCGCGATCGCTCGTCGTTGCTCATCGCATCGGTCTCGATTTTGCCCGCAAGCGGGAAAGCGTCTGCCGCGCTGGATTCTGTTCGATCGAGGATTATCTGCTTAGGCCAGGCCTTGAGCCCGATCTTGGGCCTTGCCGGGTGCCCCTCTCGGGGCGGAATTCTTAGACCATGTGCGGACGCTATGTCATCATTTCGACGCCGGAGGCGATCCGGGCGTTGTTCGGCTATGGCGAGCAGCCGAATTTCCCGCCGCGCTACAACGTGGCGCCGACGCAGCCGATCCCGATCGTGCGCCTCGACGACGGCAAGCGCCGTTTCGCGCTGATGCGCTGGGGTTTCCTGCCGTCATGGTCGAAAGATCCGAAGTCGTTTTCGCTGCTCATCAACGCGCGCGGCGAGACCGTGCTCGACAAGCCGGCGTTCCGCAACGCCATGCGGCGGCGGCGCTGCCTCATTCCGACCGACGGCTTCTACGAATGGCAAGCCGGTGCGCCGAAGCGGCCCTACTTCGTGCGGCCAAGACGCGATGCCGACGGCAGCGCACCGCCGCTGGCCTTCGCCGGCCTGTGGGAAACCTGGACCGGACCGAACGGCGAGGAAGTCGATACCGCGGCGATCGTCACCACCCGCGCCAACCGCACGCTGGCCGGCATCCACGACCGGATGCCGGTGTTCGTGCCGCGCGAGGCCTTCGATCTATGGCTCGACTGCGCGCGCGTCGAAGCCGATGTCGCCGCCGCGCTGATCGCGCCCGCGCCCGATGCGCTGCTCGAGGCCTACGAGGTCTCGACCGCGGTGAACCGCGCCGCCAATGATTCGGCGGCTCTCGTCGCCCCGGCCGCCGCCGCGACGACGCCAGTTGCACAGCCTGCGGCGAGCCGGCTTGACGGCGATCAGAAAAAACCAAGGTCGAAACGGGCTAAGGAGCCGGACGACCAAGCGTCGTTGTTTTAGCTGGTTTTCAGGTCGCCGTCCGTCCGGGCGCCGCGACGGTCGAGACCTGCGACGTCAGCGCCGGGGCGGTCAGATCGCGAGCTGATGCGCCGAAGGAGCCGGTTAGCGACCCTTGTCAAAGCCGCAAACCGCCCTACGCTGTGAGGCTTTCGTGCCGACAACCTGGCGATGCCGGATGACCGGGAATGAGCTCACAAGGCGCATGGTGCTGGCCGGGCTGGCCGTCGCGCCCTTTGGAGCTATCGCCGCGGCGCAAGTCGACTGGCCGAACCGCCCGGTGCGGGTCATGGTGCCCTATCCGCCGGCGGGCGGCGCCGACACCACGGCGCGCATCATCTATGCCAGGCTCGGCGAAAGTCTCGGCCAGCAATTCGTCATCGAGAATTGCGGCGGCGCCGGCGGCACCATCGGCGAGGCCGTGGTGGCGAAAGCCGATCCCGACGGTTACGTGATCTTGCACGATGCCACGGCGTTCTCGGTCAACGCATCGCTCTACCGGGATTTGCCGTTCGATTACCGCAAGGATTTCGACCCGGTATTCCTGGTGTCGCTGGTGCCGAACATCCTGGTCGTCACCCCGTCGGTGCCGGTGAACACGGTCGCCGAGGTCATCGCTTTGGCCAAAGCCTCGCCCGACGGCATCGACATGGCGTCGTCCGGCAACGGCACGCTGCAGCATCTCTGCCTCGAAATGTTCAGGCATGCTACCGGCATCACGATCAATCACGTGCCGTATCGCGGCGGCGCGCTGGCGCTCACCGACGTGATGTCCGGCCAGGTGAAATTCTTTTTTGCCAACGGTTCGGCCGTGGTCGGGCTGATCAAATCCGGCAAGCTCAAGGCGATCGCCCATACCGGCAGCGGCCGGCTGGCAAGCCTGCCGGAGATTCCGCCGGTCTCCGACACGCTTGCCGGCTTCGAGGCTTATGAATGGAACGGCGTCTTCGTGCCGCACGGCACCCCGGCGGCGATCGTGGCGAAGCTCAACGCCGCGCTCAATGCGGCGCTGCTGTCGCCGTTGGTCAGTGCGCGGTTCGCCGAGCTCAACATCGAATCCCGTCAGAACACGCCGCAGGAGTTCGGCGCCTTTGTCGACGCGCAAATGGCGCTGTGGAGCCGCGTGGTGAAAGACGCCAATATCAAATTGGGCTGAAGTTTTGGACGCTGAAGGCCTCGGACACTGAAGGCTTTGGACGCTGAAGGTCTGACACTAGCTTGGACACTGAAGTCTTGGACACCGCCAACGAACCGCCGCGTATCGCCGGGCCGGTCGGGCATCCCAGGCCGCCGCGGCTGCGCCCGCCGCCGGGCGCCTGGGACTCGCATTTCCACATTTTCGGACCGTCGGAAAAATTCCCCTATCAGCCGGGACGCGCCTACACGCCGCCGGATGCCCCGGTCGAGCGATTGATCGCGCTGCTCGATGGTCTCGGCTTCGCCAACGGCCTCGTCGTGCAAGGCAACGCCCATGTCTACGACAACCGCGTCGTGCTTGATGCGCTGGAGCGCTTTCCGCAACGGCTGCGCGGCGTTGCCATCACCGACACCCGCATTCAACCGCAGATCTTGCGCGATTGGCACCGGCGCGGCATGCGCGGCTTGCGCTTTCATCTGTTTCCGCAGCAGCCGCATGATCGACGCGGCGTCGGGCTCGATGTGTTCGCAGTGTTCCGGAACACGATGGCCGATCTCGGCTGGGCCGCCCAGTTCTTTTGCGACCACTGCATGCTGGCGCCGACGGCGCAAGCGCTGCGCGACATCGCGCGCCAGATGCCGGTGATCGTCGATCACTTTGGCATGGTGCCGGCGGCCCAAGGCACCGGCGATCCGAATTTCCAGGCGCTGCTGCGCCTGGTCGGCGACGGCTGCGTCCACGTCAAAGTCTCGGCGGTGTATCGGCTGTCGGCGCAATATCCGCACTACGCCGACGCTCGCCCGCTGCACGACGCGCTGGTTCGCGCCAATCCGGACCGGCTGATGTGGGGCACCGACTGGCCGCATCCTTCGATCGCCGCCGACGTGATGCCGGACGACGGCCATCTGCTCGATCTGTTCCATGACTGGACGCCGGACGACGATATCCGCCGCCGCATCCTTGTCGACACGCCGGCGCGCCTGTTCGCACAATGAACGCGCGGTGCCATCTGCGCCGCCTTGACCAGGGTAGGAGCCGGGCGGTAGCGTTCGACAAACAAAACAATTGCGTGGAGGGAACACAGATGACGACCTTCACCATCACGCCGCTCACCGATCATACCGGCGCCGAAGTCAACGGGCTCGACTTCAGCAAGCCGGTCGATGCGCAATGCCATGTCGCTCTCAACCAGGCTTTCGCCGAGCATCACGTGCTGGTCGTGCGCGACCAGCATTTCGATCCGGACCAGTTCAAGAACGCCGTGCAGCTGTTCGGCGAGCTGCAGCCGCACGACAAGAAGGAGCATCACGTTCCCGGCCATCCCGACGTTTCCTATGTCTCCAACGACGAATTCGTCGACGGCAGGCGGATCATCCCGGGCGAGACGTTCCACACCGACCATTCCAATCATCCGCGGCCGCCCAAGGCCACCACGCTGTTCGCGGTCGACCTGCCGTCGCGCGGCGGCGACACCCAATACGTCAACATGCACGATGCCTATGACGACCTGGCGGAGGAGACCAGGGACCGGATCGAAGGGCTGCGGGCGGTGCATGTCTATCTGAGCAAATACAGCCCGCGGCCGCTCGGCCGTCTCACCGAGCAAAGCCGCGCCGAGCTGCCGGCGCCGGGCCTCCATCCGCTGGTGCGGACCAATCCGGCGAACGGCCGCAAGGCGCTGTTCCTCAATCCGGTGCGCATGGAATCCATCGTCGGCATGGACGATGCGGATGCGCTGGCGCTGATCGATGCGCTGATGCGCCACGCGACGCAGAAAAAATACGAATACCGTCATCAATGGCGCCACGGCGACTGGGTGCTGTGGGACAATCGCAGCGTCATGCATCAGGCCAATCCCGACTACGACATGGCCGAGCGCCGCTATCTCTATCGGCTCATGCTCAAGGGCGAAGTGCCGGCTTGAGCGGTACGGAATTGCCGGCAAAAAGACGCCTCCCAGCGCCGCGCCCGGGCCTGCGCCTTCCTTTTGCGCTCTGCCTATAATGTGGGCAGTGGTGTCGCAAAGCGCGCGCATCAGCCGACCCCCGCCATTTTATACCTCGAAGAATCAATAGCATAAGCGGCCTGCCAAGTTGGCACATGCTTTGCGGTGAAGCCTCTCAGCAGAGCGCCATCCGGGCGCTTGCTTCAAGTTTGCTGCAATAAAGAGAGGGTCATTCATGTTCAGTGGCTGGACACATTCGGCTCAGCCGAACCGCCGCCGTTGGCTTGCCGCTGCGGCAGGCCTCGCGCTCACGCTCGCGGCGACGGCGTCGGCCAAAGCCGAGGACACGATCAAGGTCGGCATTCTGCATTCGCTGTCCGGCACCATGGCCATCAGCGAGACGACGCTGAAGGACGTCATGCTGATGCTGATCGACGAGCAGAACAAGAAGGGCGGCTTGCTCGGCAAGAAGCTTGAGCCGGTCGTGGTCGATCCCGCCTCGAACTGGCCGCTGTTCGCCGAGAAGGCCCGCGAGCTGATCAGCCAGGATCATGTCGCGGTGGTATTCGGCTGCTGGACCTCGGTGTCGCGCAAATCGGTGCTGCCGGTGTTCAAGGAGCTCAACAGCATTCTGTTCTACCCGGTGCAGTATGAAGGCGAGGAGAGCGAGCGCAACGTGTTCTATACCGGCGCCGCGCCGAACCAGCAGGCGATACCGGCGGTCGATTATCTCATGAGCCCGGACGGCGGCTCGGTGAAGCGCTGGGTGCTGGAAGGCACCGACTACGTCTATCCGCGCACCACCAACAAGATCCTCGAAGCCTACCTCAAGCAGAAGGGCGTGGCTGACGCGGACATCATGATCAACTACACGCCGTTCGGCTTCTCCGACTGGCAGACCGAAGTCTCCAACATCAAGAAGTTCGGATCGACCGGCAAGAAGACCGCGGTGGTGTCGACGATCAACGGCGACGCCAACGTGCCGTTCTACAAGGAACTGGGCAATCAGGGCATCAAGGCGACCGATATCCCGGTGGTGGCGTTCTCGGTCGGCGAGGAAGAACTCGCCGGTCTCGATACCAAGCCGCTGCTCGGACACCTGGCGGCGTGGAACTACTTCGAGTTCGATCAAGACCCCGGCCAATGCCGCATTCATCAAGGAATGGCACGACTTCATCAAGAATCCGAAGCGCACCACCAACGATCCGATGGAAGCGCACTACATCGGCTTCCACATGTGGGTGAAGGCGGTGGAGAAGGCCGGCACGACCGATGCGGACAAGGTGATCGACGCGCTGCCCGGCACGCAGGCGCCGAACCTGACCGGCGGCGTCTCGACGCTATTGCCGAACCACCACATCACCAAGCCGGTCTATATCGGCGAGATCAGGCCGGATGGCCAGTTCAACGTGGTGTGGAAGACCAAGGGTCTGATACCCGGCGATGCCTGGTCCGACTACTTGCCCGGTTCAAAAGACCTCGAAGCCGACTGGGTGAAACTCAAGTGCGGCAATTACAACACCGTCACCAAGACGTGCGGCGGCTCGTAACCCTGCCGACGCCAGCGTTCTGACTGCGCGACGGCGGGAAGGCGGCGGTGCCGCCTTCCCGCCGCAAGTCCGGGAGCTATCACGACAATGCGCTTCGGCCGAGCTTGTCTCGTCGTTCTGCTGCTGGCTTTCGGCTTCGTGCTCGGCCGCACCGACGCGCACGCGGCGACGCTCGACGAGGCGCTCGCGCATTTCACGGCCGGCGATTACGACGAAACCGACGCCGGCATTGCCGCGGTCGCCGCCAGCGGCAGCCCGCGGGCCGAGATTATTCTGCGCGCGCTGCAGGGCGGCAATCTGATGTTCAGCGCCGAGCACAAGGCGGTCTACGTCCAGGACGACGCCGCCAAGCTGTTCGACGCCGCCACCGGAGCGCCGGTTGCCGGCGATCCGCCCGACGATCTCGATACGGTCGGCATCAACAATCGGCTGCGCGGCGACATCGATGCGGCGCTCGGCGGGCTGACGCTGCTGTCGGCCGATCCGGCGAAGCGGCTCGGCGCCGCCGAAGCCGTGTTCAAATCGCGCGACGCCAGCGTGTCGCCGACGCTCGAAACCGCCATCGCCAAGGAAACCGACGCGCGGGTCAAGCGCGTGCTGCTGCAGGCGCGCGCCGCAATCGTGCTTTCCACGGGCGCCGGCACCGACGCCGATAAGCTCGCCGCCGTGGACATCATCGGTGGGCGCGGCGACCAGGACGCGGTGGCGCTGCTGTCGAGCCTGCCGCCCGATACGGCGGCGCCGGTGTTGCAGGCGGCCGCCACGGCCATCGCCGCCATCCAGAAACGCCTGGTGTGGTGGAATGCCGTGCAGAACGCCTGGTACGGCATTTCGCTCGGCTCGGTGCTGCTGCTCGCCGCCATCGGGCTCGCCATCACCTTCGGCGTGATGGGCGTCATCAACATGGCGCACGGCGAGATGGTGATGATCGGCGCCTATGTCACTTATGTGGTGCAGGAGACCATCCGCACCCGCGATCCGGCGCTGTTCGATTATTCGCTGGCGATCGCCATCCCGCTCGCTTTCCTGGTCGCCGGCCTGGTCGGCATCCTGGTCGAGCGCAGCATCATCCGCTTCCTCTACGGCCGCCCGCTGGAGACGCTGCTGGCGACCTGGGGCCTGTCGCTGATCCTGCAGCAGGCCGTGCGCTCGATGTTCGGCCCGAACAACCGCGAGGTCGGCAATCCGTCGTTCATGAGCGGCGCGTTCGATCTCGGCGGCATCACCATCACCTACAATCGGCTGTGGATCATCTGCTTCTCGCTCGCGGTGTTCGTCGCGCTGCTCGGGCTGTTGCGCTTCACCCGCTTCGGACTGGAGATGCGCGCGGTGACGCAGAACCGGGTCATGGCGGCCTCGATGGGCATCCGAACCAGCCGGGTCGACGCGCTCACCTTCGGCCTGGGTTCCGGCATCGCCGGCATTGCCGGCGTAGCGCTGTCGCAGATCGACAACGTCAGCCCTAATCTCGGCCAGGGCTACATCATCGACAGCTTCATGGTCGTGGTGTTCGGCGGCGTCGGCAATCTGTGGGGCACCTTCGTCGGCTCGTTTCTGCTCGGCATCGCCAACAAGTTTCTCGAGCCTTATGCCGGCGCCGTGCTCGGCAAGATCGCGATCCTGGTCCTCATCATTCTGTTCATCCAGAAGCGGCCGCGCGGCATGTTTGCGCTCAAGGGCAGGGCGGTCGAGGCATGACGCCGCATTTCCTCATTCGCTCGCTCGACCGCAACGCCACGATCTTTCTGATCGTGGTCGCCGTGATCGGGGTCGCGGTGCCGGCCTTCAACCTGGCGCTGCCGGAATCGTCGCCGCTCCACGTGCCGACCTATCTGGTGGCGCTGTTCGGAAAATATCTCTGCTATGCGATGCTGGCGCTGTCGATCGATCTGATCTGGGGCTACTGCGGCATTCTCTCGCTCGGTCACGGCGCCTTCTTCGCGCTCGGCGGCTATGCCATGGGCATGTATCTGATGCGCCAGATCGGCACCCGCGGCGTCTACGCCAATCCGATCCTGCCCGACTTCATGGTGTTCCTGAATTGGAAGGAGCTGCCGGTCTACTGGTACGGCTTCCAGCATTTCCCCTACGCGGCGCTGATGGTGGTGCTGGTGCCCGGCGCGCTCGCCTTCGTGTTCGGCTGGTTCGCATTTCGCAGCCGCGTTACCGGCGTCTATCTGTCGATCATCACCCAGGCGCTGACCTACGCGCTGATGCTCGGGTTTTTCCGTAACAATTTCGGCTTCGGCGGCAACAACGGGCTGACCGACTTCAAGGACATCCTCGGCTTCAACGTGCAGGCCGACACCACGCGCGCGGCGCTGTTCGCGATTTCCTGCCTGGCGCTGATCCTGGGCTTTCTGGTGTGCCGCGTCATCGTGACCTCGAAATTCGGCAAGGTGCTGATCGCCATCCGCGACGCCGAGTCGCGTACCCGCTTCCTCGGCTACCGCGTCGAGTCCTACAAGCTGTTCGTCTTCACCCTGTCGGCCTGCATGGCCGGCATCGCCGGCGCGCTGTACGTGCCGCAGGTCGGCATCATCAATCCGAGCGAGTTCGCGCCCGGCAATTCCATCGAGGCGGTGATCTGGGTGGCGGTCGGCGGCCGCGGCACGCTCACCGGCGCGGCGCTCGGCGCGGTGCTGGTCAATTACGCCAAGAGCTATTTCACCTCGGGGGTGCTGGCGCCCTATTGGCTGTTCATGCTCGGTGGGCTGTTCATCGGCGTCACGCTGCTGCTGCCGCGCGGCGTCGTCGGCACGCTGCAGCACTGGACGGCGCTGCGGCGCAATCGGGCGTCCGCCGCCGCCGAAGACGGCGTCACCGAGCCGCTGCCGGCGGAATGAGGATCGAGCCATGCCGGCCTTGACCAGCGCGCTCCTCTATCTCGACGGCGTCACCGTGTCGTTCGACGGCTTTCGCGCGCTGAACAATCTTTCCTTCGCTATCGAGCCGGGCGAGATGCGCGCCATCATCGGCCCGAACGGTGCCGGCAAGACCACCATGATGGACGTGGTCACCGGCAAGACCCGGCCGGACAACGGCGAGGTCTTGTTCGACGGCAGCCACGATCTGACGCGGCTCGACGAGACCGAGATTGCCGTGCTCGGCATCGGCCGCAAGTTCCAGAAGCCGACGGTGTTCGACAGCCACACCGTGTTCGACAATCTCGAACTGGCATTGAAGTGCGATAAGCGCGCGCGCACCTCGCTGTGGTGGCGGGAAACCGCCGACGAGCGCCACCGCATCGACGAGATTCTGCAGACCACCCGCCTCACCGCGGTTCGCGACCGCCTGGCCGGCAACCTGTCGCACGGCCAGAAGCAGTGGCTGGAAATCGGCATGCTGCTGGCGCAGGACCCGAAGCTCCTTCTGGTCGACGAGCCGGTCGCCGGCATGACCGACGTCGAAACCCATCAGACCGCGGAGCTGCTGAAGGAAATCAATCGCGAGCACACCGTGGTCGTGGTCGAGCACGACATGACTTTCGTGCGCGATCTCGGCGTCAAGGTCACTTGCCTGCACGAAGGCTCGGTGCTGGCCGAAGGCACCATCGATCAGGTTTCGCAGAACGACCGCGTGGTCGAAGTGTATTTGGGACGATAGCGGGGGCGAATGGCGATTAGCGAATAGCGAGTGGGGAGAACAGTCGAGACTCTCGATCGCCACTCGCCACTCGCCGCTCGCCATTCGCAAGAGAAAGCATGCTTGACGCAAATTCCATCGACCTCCACTACGGCGCCGCGCAGGCGCTGCGCGCCGTGTCGCTCAAGGCGGAGCCCGGGAAAGTCACCTGCGTGCTCGGCCGCAACGGCGTCGGCAAGACCAGCCTGCTCGACGCGCTGGCCGGCCAGCATCCGGTGAGCCGCGGCACCATCGTGTGGGAGGGCAGCGACATCACCGCGCTCAAGCCGCCGGAACGTGCCCGCCGCGGCATCGCCTATGTGCCGCAGGGGCGGGAAATCTTTCCGCTGCTGACGGTCGAGGAAAACCTGCGAACCGGCTTTGCGCCGCTCAAGCGCGACGAGCGTACTATTCCGGACGACGTGTTCTCGCTGTTTCCGGTGCTGCAAAACATGCTGCGCCGGCGCGGCGGCGACCTGTCGGGCGGCCAGCAGCAGCAGCTCGCCATCGGCCGCGCGCTGGTGATGCGGCCGCGATTGCTGCTGCTCGATGAGCCGACCGAAGGCATCCAGCCGTCGATCATCAAGGATATCGGCCGCGCCATCAGCTACCTGCGCTCGCTCGGCAAGATCGCCATCGTGCTGGTCGAGCAATATCTCGACTTTGCCCGCGAACTCGGCGACCATTTCGCCGTCATGGACCGCGGCGCGGTGGTCTATTCCTGCAGCCGCGACGACCTCGACGAAGGGGCGCTGAAGCGGGCCATGGCGATCTGAGACTTCGATTTGAATTTGGTTTTGCCACCAATCCCGCGATGATCCACCGATGATTGCGACCGTGCCGGTATCCAATGACATCTTCGCCGGCAATCGCGCGGTCGGGCGGGTCGCGCTGGCGGTGGCCGCCGTCGACGGCGCCAGCCGGCGCGCGCGCGTGCACGAGGCCGGTTCGCTGCGGGTGCGCTTTCCCCGTGCGGAACGCCGCGATGCGCTGGATGCGGTGCTCGTCAACACCGCCGGCGGCATGACCGGCGGCGATCGCGCCGACATCGACATCAAGGTCGGCGCCGGCGCAAGGCTGACCGTGACCACAGCGGCCGCGGAGAAGATCTACCGCTCGCTCGGAGCGGACACCCGGATCGGCGTCACGCTCGACGTCGGTGCCGGCGGCGCGCTCGCCTGGCTGCCGCAGGAGACCATCCTGTTCGACCAGGTCCGCTTGCGGCGCAGCATCGATGTCGAGCTGGCGCGCGAGGGCAGCCTGCTCTTGGCCGAGGCCGTGGTGTTCGGCCGCTCCGCCATGGGCGAGATCGTGGTCTCGGGCCATTTCTCCGATCGATGGCGCGTGCGCATCGGCGGCAAGCTGGTGTTTGCCGAGACTGTCCGGCTCGACGGCGACATCGCGCGCCACCTGGCGGCTCGTGCCATCGCGGGCGGCGGCGTCGCCGTGGCCAGCATGATCAAATTCCCCGGCGACGATAATGACGTCGCGGCGGTGCGCGCGATGGCGGACAGCTTCGCTGGCGAGGTCGGCATCTCGGCCTGGAACGGGTTTGCGGTCGCGCGCTTGATTGCGGGCGACGGCGCGGCGCTGCGCCGTGATATGATTGCCACCTTGACCGCGCTCGGCGTCCGAGCGCTGCCGCGGCTCTGGCTCAATTGAGGCACCATGCAGCTCACGCCGCGCGAGAAGGACAAGCTGTTGATCGCCATGGCCGCCATGGTGGCGCGGCGCCGGCTTGAGCGCGGCGTCAAGCTCAATCATCCCGAAGCGGTGGCGCTGATTTCCGATTTCATCCTGGAAGGCGCCCGTGACGGCCGCAGCGTCGCCGACCTGATGGAGGACGGCGCCCACGTGCTGACGCGCGCCCAGGTCATGGACGGCATTGCCGAGATGATCCACGACATTCAGGTCGAGGCGACCTTTCCGGACGGCACCAAGCTCGTCACCGTGCACCAGCCGATACGATGAGGCCACATGATCCCCGGCGAATATTTCATAAAAGACGGCGACATCGAACTGAACAAGGGCCGCCGCACCGTGACGCTGACGGTCGCCAATACCGGCGACCGGCCGATCCAGGTCGGGTCGCATTACCACTTCTTCGAAACCAACCCGGCGCTGCGCTTCGACCGCAAGAAGGCGCGCGGCATGCGGCTCGACATCGCGGCCGGGACTGCGGTGCGCTTCGAGCCCGGACAAACCCGCGACGTTACGCTGGTCGCCGTCGCCGGCAAGCGCACCATCTATGGCTTCCGCCAGGACGTCATGGGAAAGCTCTAAAGGGGACCGCCATGCCGACCAAGATCAGCCGCGCCGTCTATGCCGACATGTTCGGTCCGACCACGGGCGACCGGGTGCGGCTCGCCGACACCGATCTGATCGTCGAAGTCGAGAAGGATTTCACGGTCTACGGCGAGGAGGTGAAGTTCGGCGGCGGCAAGGTGATCCGCGACGGCATGGGCCAGAGCCAGGTCACCAACCGGCAGGGCGCCGTCGATACCGTCATCACCAACGCGCTCATCCTCGACCATTGGGGAATCGTCAAGGCCGACGTCGGCCTCAAGGACGGCAATATTTTTGCCATCGGCAAAGCCGGCAACCCGGATATTCAGCCCGGCATCACCATCGTCATCGGGCCGGGCACCGAGGTGATCGCCGGCGAAGGCAAGATCCTCACCGCCGGCGGCTTCGACACCCACATCCACTTCATCTGCCCGCAGCAGGTCGACGAGGCGCTGATGTCGGGCGTCACCTCCATGCTCGGCGGCGGCACCGGGCCGGCGCACGGCACCTTCGCCACCACCTGCACGCCGGGCCCGTTCCACATCGCGCGCATGATCCAGGCCGCCGACGATTTTCCGGTCAACCTGGGATTTGCCGGCAAGGGCAACGCGTCGCGCCCGGCGGCGCTCGAGGAAATGATCAAGGCCGGCGCCTGCGCGCTCAAGCTGCACGAAGACTGGGGCACCACGCCCGCGGCGATCGATTGCTGCCTGTCGGTCGCCGACGACTACGACGTGCAGGTGATGATCCATACCGACACGCTCAACGAATCCGGCTTCGTCGAGGACACCATCAAGGCGTTCAAGGGCCGCACCATCCACGCCTTCCATACCGAAGGCGCCGGCGGCGGCCACGCCCCCGACATCATCAAGGTGGCGGGCTTGAAGAACGTGCTGCCGTCATCGACCAACCCGACGCGGCCCTATACGAAAAACACCGTCGACGAGCATCTCGACATGATGATGGTGTGCCACCATCTCGACCCGGCGATCGCCGAAGACCTCGCGTTCGCCGAAAGCCGCATCCGCAAGGAGACCATCGCGGCGGAGGATATCCTCCACGACATCGGCGCGCTGTCGATGATGTCGTCGGATAGCCAGGCCATGGGCCGGCTCGGCGAGGTCATCATCCGCACCTGGCAGACCGCCGACAAGATGAAGAAGCAGCGCGGCCGGCTGCCGCAGGACAAGGGCGACAACGACAATGCGCGGGTCAAGCGCTATGTGGCGAAATACACCATCAATCCCGCCATCGCCCACGGCGTCTCCAAGCTGATCGGCTCGGTGGAGAAGGGCAAGCTTGCCGACCTCGTGCTGTGGTCGCCGGCGTTCTTCGGCGTCAAGCCCGATTGCATCATCAAGGGCGGCTCGATCGTCGCGGCGCCGATGGGCGATCCCAACGCCTCGATTCCGACGCCGCAGCCGGTGCATTATCGGCCGATGTTCGGCGCGTTCGGCCGCGCCCGCACCGCGTCGTCGGTGGTGTTCGCCTCGAAGGCTGCGGTAAAGGCCGGCCTCGGCAACAAGCTCGGCATCCAGAAGCAACTGGTCGCCGTGGCGAACACCCGCGGCAAGATCTCCAAGAAGAGCATGATCCACAACGACGCCACGCCCGAGATCGCGGTCGATCCGGAAACCTACGAAGTGCGCGCCGACGGCGAGCTGCTGACGTGCGCGCCGGCCGAAGTGCTGCCGATGGCGCAGCGCTATTTTCTGTTCTGATCCGCGCCGCAGGCCGGGCCGTCATGCGCGCGACCGCGATCAAGGCAGCTACCACCTGGTCAGGCCAGCCGGCCGATCGTGTCGTGCTCGATTTCGACGCGCGTCATCGTCGCCGCGTGGCGATGACGGCCTCGCAGGGTCTCGCTTTTCTGCTCGATCTGCCGGCCGCCGGCTGGCTGCACGGCGGCGATGCGCTGGTGCTGGAAGACGGTCGGCTGATCGAGGTGGTCGCCGCGCCCGAGCCGCTCCTGGAAATCCGCTGCGCCGATGGCCGACATCTCGCCCGCGTCGCCTGGCATCTCGGCAACCGGCATTTGCCGACCCAGGTGCTCAAGGACGCGCTCCGCATCCGGCGCGATCACGTTATTGCCGAGATGGCCGTCGCGCTCGGTGCGCGCGTGACCGAGATCGAGGCGCCGTTCGATCCGGAGGGCGGCGCCTACGAGAACCCGCATCGCCATGGGCACGACCATGTCTAACGCGCGCACGCTCGTGCGCTCGTCGCCGCGCAAGCGGGGGCCAAGGCCGGCTTCTCCTCTTGCGGAAGAATGAACGGAGCCCGTTCGAAGGCGTCGAGGCCGCGGCGCTCTACCGGCTGATGACTTGGCTGTCGCCGGCCTATCCGGTCGGTGCCTTTTCCTATTCGAGCGGGCTGGAATGGGCCGTCGAGGCCGGTGACATCAACGACGGCGAAACGCTGCGGCACTGGCTCGAGGCCATGCTGAGCCAGGGCGCGGGCCTGAGCGACGGCATTTTTTTCAGTGCGGCCCATCGCGCGGTGACCGGCGGCGACGATCCGGCCCTGATCGGGATTGCCGAGCTGGCGGCCGCCTTGGTGCCGACGCGCGAGCGCTATTTGGAGACCACGACGCTGGGCCGCGCCTTCATCGAAGTGACCCGCGCGGCGTGGCCGTGCCCGGCGCTGACCAGGCTGCGGGAGCTGTGGCCTGGGCCGGTCGCTTATCCGGTTGCGGTCGGCACCGCCTGCGCCGGTCACGCCATTGCGCTGGCTCCGGCCTTGCACGCCTTCCTCACGGCGGTGATGGCCAACTGGGTGTCGGCCGGCATGCGGCTGATCCCGCTCGGCCATACCGATGGCCAGCGTCTGCTCAAAGCCCTCGAACCGGCGGTGGCGAGGACGGCGCAGCGCGCCTTGGCGGCGCAGCTTGACGACGTCGGCAGCGCGACCTTCCGCGCCGATCTCGCCAGCATCCGGCACGAAACGCAATACACCCGCCTGTTCCGCAGCTGAAAGCAGGATCGGCCATGCCAAGCCCGAATGGTCCCCTTCGCGTCGGCATCGGCGGTCCGGTCGGCTCGGGCAAGACGGCGCTGATGGATGCGCTGTGCAAAGCGATGCGCGCCACCTACGACATCGCCGCCATCACCAACGACATCTACACCAAGTGGGACGCCGAGTTTCTGGTGCGGTCGGGCTCGCTCGCCGCCGACCGCATTGTCGGCGTCGAGACCGGCGGCTGCCCGCACACCGCGATCCGCGAGGACGCGTCGATGAACCTCGCCGCGGTCGCCGACATGCGGGCGAAATTTCCCGATCTCGATCTGGTGCTGATCGAATCCGGCGGCGACAATCTGGCCGCGACGTTCTCGCCGGAGCTGGCGGACCTGACCATCTACGTCATCGACGTGGCGGCGGGCGACAAGATCCCCTCCAAGGGCGGCCCCGGCATCACCCGTTCGGATCTCCTGGTCATCAACAAGGTCGACCTGGCGCCCCATGTCGGCGCCTCGTTGCCGAAGATGCAGACCGATGCCAAGCGGATGCGCGGCGAGCGGCCGTTCGTCATGACCAATCTGCGCGCCGGCGAAGGGCTGCCGGCCATCGTCCATTTCATCGAGACGGCCGGCGGCCTTGCGCCGCGCTGACTCTCCGCGGCGGCGCGAGGCGCTACAGCACCTTGCCGGGATTGAGGATGCCCTTGGGATCGAGCATGTGCTTGAGATCGCGCATCAGCGCCAGCGCCACCGGGTCCTTGACCGACGGCAGCAGGTCGCGCTTGACCACGCCGATGCCGTGCTCGGCGGAGATCGAGCCGTTGTATTTCTTCACCACCGCGAAGACCACGGCGTTGACGTCGTCCCAGCGCTGCAAATATTCGGCCTTGTCGGCGCCGACCGGCTGGGTGACGTTGTAATGGATGTTGCCGTCGCCGAGATGGCCGAACGGCAGCGGCCGCGCGCCGGGAATGAGCGCGGTGACGGCCGCATCGGCTTCGGCGATGAACGCCGGCACCGCGGCGACCGGCACCGAGACGTCGTGTTTGATCGAGCCGCCGGCATGGCGCTGCACCTCGCCGAACATTTCGCGGATGCGCCAGAACGCTTTGCCCTGTTCGAGGCTGTCGGCGATGGTCGCGTCCAAAACCAGGCCGCGCTCCATGCCTTGCTCGAGAATTTCCTCGAGCACCGCGCGTAGACCGTCGCGCTGCTGCGACGACAGTTCCATCAGCACGTACCACGCATGCGGCGCGGCGAGCGGGTCGCGGCAGCCGGCGCCGTGCTCCAGCACCAATTCGATGCCGCGCCGCGTCATGATCTCGAAGCTGGTGACACCGCCGGCGGTGCGCTCGGTGGCGATGCCGAGAAGTTCGAGCGCCGCGTCCGCCGACTTCACCCCGACAAAGGCGGTCTCGACCGAGCGCGGCCGCGGCACCAGCCGCAACACCGCCGCGGTGATGATGCCGAGCGTGCCTTCGGCGCCGATGAACAGGTTTTTCAGATCGTAGCCGGTATTGTCCTTTTTCAGCTTGTTGAGATTGTTGAGCACGCGGCCGTCGGCCAGCACCACTTCGACGCCGAGCACGTGCGAGCGCGCGATGCCGTACGCGATGGCGGCGGTGCCGCCGGCATTGGTGGACAGATTGCCGCCGATGGTGCAGGTGCCTTCCGACGGCAGCAGTTGCGGATACAGCCGGTCCGCCGCGGCGGCGGCCTCGCGGGTGCGCTGCAAGGTGACGCCGGCCTCGCAGGTGATGGTGTTCGAGGTCGGATCGATCTCGCGGATGCGGTCGAGCCGGTTGAGCGACAGCACGATCTCGTCGTGCAGCGGGATCTGGCCGCCGACCAGCCCGGTATTGCCGCCCTGCGGCACGATCGGCGTCGCCGTCTCGTTGGCGAGCTTGAGGATCGCCGACACTTCGGCGACCGATCCCGGCCGCAACACCACCGGGGTATGGCCCTGGAACATGTTGCGCATCTCGACCAGATACGGCGCCTGAAGAGCCGGATCGGTGATGGCGAATTTCTCGCCGACGATCGCGACAAAGCGTGCCAGCAGGTCGGGGTTGAGCGTGGTTTGCGGCTTGTCAAGCATCGGGCGCTTCCATCGGTTCTTTGATCTTCTCGATAAATGACGGTCGGCCTATCGTCGCGCAAGCGCCATGCTTATCGTGGCGCAGCCGCGCGAGCCAGCCGGTCATTGATGGCTTCGCCCAAGCCATCGTGGGGGACCGGCATCACCGCGATGGCGGTCGCGCCGATGCCATCAAGCGCGCGCAAGTGCGAGAACAGATTGGCCGCGGCCTCGATCAGGTCGCCGCGATCCGAGAGGTTGAGCACGCGCCGCGCGGTTGCGGCACCCTCGGCAACCGCCGGACCGAAGCCCAGCAGGGCTTCGCCGGCCGCAACGCGATGCGCCGCGAGGCGCAACGGCGTGCGCGGGGCATAATGGGACGCCAGCATGCCGGGCGCGAGCGGCGCGTGATCGCCGGCAGCGGGCGGAAAAGGCGGCGCGGCGAGCGGCCGCGCCAGCACGGCTTCGATCGCTTGGCGCGGCACGCCGCCCGGCCGCAGCAGCATCGGCGCGCCGAGGCAGGCGACGATGGTGGATTCGACGCCGACCGGCGTGGCGCCGCCATCGACGATGAGATCGATGCGGCCGCGCAGGTCGGCGAGCACATGGGCGGCGGTGGTCGGCGAGACGTGGCCGGAACGGTTGGCCGACGGCGCCACGACCGGCCCGGCAAACGCCGCCAGGATTTTCTGCGCCACCGGGTGCTGCGGCACGCGCACGGCGATGCTGTCGAGCCCGGCGGTGGCCAATGCGGCGACGGCGCAGCCGCTCGCCTTCGGCAGCACCAGCGTCAACGGCCCCGGCCAGAACGCCGCGGCGAGCCGCGCCGCAGCGGCGTCGAAGCGCGCCAGCGCCGCCGCGGCGGCACGATCGACGACGTGGGTGATCAGCGGATTGAAGGCCGGCCGGCCCTTGGCCTCATAGAGGCGGGCGACGGCGCGGCCATCGGTGGCGTCGGCGCCGAGGCCGTAAACCGTCTCCGTCGGGAACGCCACGAGGCCGCCGCGTTGCAGGCAGCGCACCGCATCGCCGACCGCGGCGGCGTCGGCTCTCGACACGCGGGTCGCCGGCGGGACTGTCATGGCGACCGATCAGTGCCTAAATAGGCTGGGCACGCAAGTGCGGCGCGCATCGGCGCGCTTGCGAGCCGGGAAGGCGGCTAGTATAAGCCGCGGCGCGGCCTTTGGTCGGCAATTGGCGGAGTGTGGCTCAGCCTGGTAGAGCACCTCGTTCGGGACGAGGGGGTCGTAGGTTCAAATCCTATCACTCCGACCAGCTACACTCTCGTAGCCCTGATTTCCCGCAACTATCTGCAAGCACTAGCGAACCTGCAGCGCCCCAAGTACACAAGGGCGAACACAGGCGCACGTTGCGGATGGTCACCCTCAGTCAGGACAGCAGAGGAAACTATAAGGCACGTAAGCGCCTTCCCGACGACGTTCGGGAGGAGTACGCGCGACGTTACGGGCCTAAGCTGGAGGCCAAGTTCTTCGTCGCTGCAAGCGCTGGTGCGCACACCGCTAAGCAGCAGTTTCGCGAGTGGGATGCTGAGGTCGTCGCCCGTATCGCCGCTATCCGCGCGGAGCGCAAAGGAGAGGGCATCGCGCTAACGAGACAGCAGGCCCGAGCGCTTGCGGGCGAATGGTATCTCTGGTTCACCGCGCGCTACCCAACAGGTGACCTTCGGAAATGGGAAGCGCTTCGTGACCAAGTGCATGAGGCGTTGCGCGAGGCAGTGGGTGAGGCCGTGTGGGAACGAAGTGACCCTGACGAACTCTGGCGCGAGAACACCGAACTAAGAAAGGAGGTCTACCCGGTTTTATCCGACGCGGGCGAGACCGCCCAGTTTCTCGCGATGAAGGGGCTAACGCTTAACGGAGAGGGACGGGAGAGCTTTCTCTATTGGCTCTATGACGATCTTTCGACCGCATTGCGCAAGCTGATGCGCGTAGCAGAAGGGGACTACGGCAGCGATAAGTACGCTAGGCGCTTTCCGAAGTTCGAAGCTGCTGACGGCGGTGAGACGCCCAGGCAGTTATTCGACAAGTGGACCGCCGCCAGAAGCCCTGCACAGAGCACAGTCGAAACTTGGAGCTACGTGATCGATGCGATGACTGCGCACTTCAAGGACCGTAGCGCTGCTTCTATCACGCCCGATGAAGCCCAACACTGGATAAGCAGCCTCCTCATTGGGGGGAAGCGTTTGGCGCGAACTGTCAAAAAGAACTGGATCACCGCAAGCAAAACGGTTTTCGGCTGGGCGGTCGAGCACAAGCACCTCTCCCGTAATCCTTTCACTGCGGTCAAAGTTACAGTGCCGCAGTCAGTGAAGCTGAGAGAGACTAAGGCATTTCGACCAGAGGAGCGCCGTACGATACTAAGGGCAGCGCGCGCAGTTACGGACACTGACACGCCAGACAAAGCCGCACGACGTTGGGTGCCTTGGCTTGCTGCCTACACGGGTGCTCGGCCCGGTGAGATAACACAACTGCGCGGTAGTGATGTTGTAACTCAAGACGGTATCCCTGCTCTGCGGATTACGCCTGAAGCGGGTTCTGTCAAGAACCGCAGGACACGCCTCGTACCCCTACATTCCCACTTGTTGGAACAAGGTTTTCTAGAGTTCGTCGCAGAACGCGGCAGCGGCCCGTTATTCTACAATCCTGTTGAACGCCGCAAAGCCGCTGCACAAAGCAAACAAAAGAAGCCCCGCTCCGTACAGGCACGACAGCGCCTCGCTGACTGGGTGCGCAGTTTGGGTGTGACTGACCGTGAACTTTCGCCAAACCACGGCTGGCGTCACTCGTTCAAACAGATTGCTGATCGTAGCGGCATTTCCGAACGGATGTCCGATTACATCACCGGTCATGCCCACAAGAGTGCTGGAGCGGGCTATGGCGCACCGACGCTGGAGGACATGGCGGAGGCAATAGAGAAGTTTCCTCGATATGAGGTTTAAGCATGGCGAAAGTCTCGATCTGGCGAGGAACGGTGTTCCTCCAGAAATCAACGTCTCTGAAAAGGACGCCTGGTTTAATCCAGGTCTGGTGCCTGCCACGGAACAGCTACAGCGGATCATCACCGCTATTGTGGGCGCTGTGGAGAAGTTCGCGTACAAGCGGGCGCTGAAGCCGCTTGAGCGCGAAAGTCTTAACAAGGTTCTGACGGTCCTCGCCACCAACCTAGTGCTGCACTATTTGTCTGGCGGACATGGTGGCGTGTCCGTTCCACGATCCAAGAAAGTGCTGGCCGCGAAGCCAACTCGATATGATCCGTTTGTATTCCCCAATCCATTCCCGAAGTGGCTAGACGCGCTTCAGGCCCTGGGGTTTCTGAAGCAGCGCCTGGGCGTCTATTCCGCAATTACTGGACAATCAAGGCGGACCATTGTGCTGGCTGGCGCGAGGCTCATTAAGCTCATTTGCGAACACAAGGTTACGCTAGATGACATTCGCGACGACGGCGCTGCAGAAACGATCATTCTCAGTCGGTCCAAACGTGCTTGGTGGGATGACGACTTGGCCGGGCGGAAGACAGACTATGAGGACACCGCGGAGACCCAGCGCCTGCGTACGGAGCTTGAGGCGATCAACAAGTGGCTGGCCACGGCCAACATTGAGTTTGATGCATCAGGCTACCGCGAGTACGTCGAGGCACTTGCGCGAAGGGCAGTGAAGGGGGAGCAAAAGCGCCCTCGCTATCCGAAGTATGTAGATGTGACTGCGCGAAAGCTCTGGCGTCGGTTCACGATGGGACGGTTTGATCGTGGTGGACGGTTGTTTGGTGGCTTCTGGGTTCCGTTACCGAAGCAAGCGCGCCTATGGTTCATCAGTATTGACGGCGAAGCTGTCACGGGCTTGGATTACTCTCAGCTAAATCCGCTGCTCTGCTACAGTGTTGCTGGTGCTCAGCCGCCTGCCACGGATGCCTATACGCTTCCGGGACTTGAGCAATGCCGGGAAGGCGTCAAAAAGACATTCAACGCCATGCTGTTCAAACACCCGCTGGAGAGGTTCCCCAAGGGGGTAAGAGAACTGTTTCCGTCGTCGGTCAAATGTAGGGAAGTGACTGCTGCCATCCTGCAACATCACCCCAAGCTCGAAGCCATGCTCTCCAGTGGCGTTGTTGGCCATCAACTTCAATTTCTAGAGAGCAAGATCATGATGCAAGCTTTAGACCGATGCCGGGAACTCAGCATCATTGTTCTGCCGGTGTTTGATTGCTTGTACGTGAAAGAAGCAGCGGCAGGGACAGTAACAAGGATTATGGAGGAAGAGTTTAAGACCACCGCTGGCCTAGACATTACCGTGAAACGTGAGACGCGAGAGCCCTTGAGTATTGACAACCACGACCCTCAATGACGGTGCTTCAGTGAGCTTGAGTTACCATTAGGGGGGTTGATGATTTTGTTCGTTCGGGCGGCTGCAAGCGGTTGGCCTGCAACGCTAACCCACCGTTCATTTGTGTCTGTTGGTCCCGGGAGCGCGGATTTTCACTCGACGTTAGCGCCAACGCACGTCTTCAGGGACTCCAGGGAGCCCCTGGGCTCGTTTCGAGCCCATGGCCGCTAGTGGGGTAGCCGAGAGGCGTCAAAACGCACCAGTGGGCTCCGTAAAGTCATTGCGGGCATCTCCGCGATTTGACACAATTGACCATCGCGGCCACAGCCGACACAGCGCGTGCTCTAAGGCAACACGCGCCGCTAATGCTGGAATATTCGGACCACGTCACTCGGGTACCTTGTGGCCATGTCGTTGAGGATGTCGATATAAAACACAACATCACGGCCCGGGCGCATACTGGCAAGGTCATTGCCCACGGACGCAATGTTACCGCCGCTGTCGTTTAGGTCTTTTATGTTTGAGAGGTTTCGAAGCTCTGATGTTCGCCAAAGTCCCCGCAGGTTTTCGAGGTCGATTGCGAATTTCTTCTGTTGTGGGGTCGTTACACTGTCCGGGTTTGCAAGGGTATTCGCTTCAATGAAATAAAGTGCGCTGTCCACTGTACAAGCGTCGGCAGCTTGCGGGAGCGAGACTTTATTGCCCAGCGTCCCATTTGATACTGCGCGCCGCATCAACATTAGAACGCTTTCGAAATAGCGGCCATCTTGGCTCTGAGGTACGGGATGTTGACCGTACAGATCGTCCGCAACGGAAAATATCTTCCAGATCACCTGGGCATCGCGGCCGCGGGCGCCTTCAAGGATCATATAGGTTTTGACAGTTTGCAGGCGCTGATTGACCCCTGCGAGCCCTTCGTCATCCTGACGGGACAGTTGATCGCCGACCGGCGCCTCACGGTCCTTAGCCTTTGAGTTCAACTTCAGTCCTTCGAGGGAGATGACTTTTAGCTGTTTCGCCAGATCGGCCGCTCGTTCAAACGAATGCATATAAACCGCCGAGACAGCTTGATCGACAGAACACGCTGCCATCGTCCGCGTAACGCTTAGCAGCATGCCAAAGGTTGCCAGAGCAGTCAGGCGAACTCCCACCATTTCCTATTCCCTCTCTAAGTAGGGACTATAATCCCTGGAGACTATATGCCGGATCGTGTGCCATTCTGCAAATGCGGAACTGGCGCGGGATACTTGGGACGAACGTTCGGCGGCTGCGTCAGCAGCGCCAGATGACCCAAGAGCAACTAGCGTTCGATGCCGAGATTGACCTGACGTACTTGGGAGGGATCGAAAGGGGCAAAAGAAACCCCAGCTTGCTTGTGATAGCGCGGATTGCTGAAGCGCTTTCTGTACCGCTGCCAAAGCTTTTGAGCGAGTAAACCGGGCGGCGCACCCACATCGTGGCTGACGCGTTATCTACCGCCGCATCGTCAAGCAGCCACTTCCAGTGAGCGTGCGAAACCGGACGTATCGCAGGTGCAAAACGTCAACGCCTTGTGTTCGAGGCACCGCTGAAGCTCACTCCGCACGGGGAAGTCAAACAACAACAGCGGGCTTTACTGGACTTTTTTGAAAGCACCCCTGGGTGGGAAATCCTATGAAATCCTCCGCGCCGGGAGGACCCTAGACTTCGCCTTGGTTGGCCGCGCGGTGCCCGCGTGCTGGCAGCGCTTCCCCAGAGGAGCTTGAGTTCTTCAAAGCACTCAGTGCCCTTGCGAGGCCGAAAAGGATGACGAGCAGCCAGGGTGGGCACCACGTAGCCCATTGCTGGCCTCAATTCGTTGAATGTAACCCTAAGGCCATCATGCTTGCAGACGCGACAGCAGCCGAGCGGCAGACGTTGGATACCACGCCGCACCACGGGGCGTGAGGATACCACGCTCGTTCAACTCGGCAGTGATAGCGCGCACGCTGGTGATCCCCTGAGAGCGAAGGTCATCCACGATACCCTTGAGGTTCGCGGCGCGGTGCGCAGCGTTCGACTTCACAGCAGCCACGGCTTGTGCGTTGCCAACTTGCTTGCCCCGTAGCGCCCGCGCGCCGTTAGGATTGCCCAACTTCACACCCCGGGCTTTAGCGGCGGCTAAAGCGGCCTTGGTGCGTTCGCTGATCAAGCCTGCCTCTAGCTCAGCCACAGATGCCATCTGGGTCAACAGGAAGCGCCCCATTGCCCCTGGAGGGACGTGGGGCAGGTCACAGAACACAAGGTCCACGTCGCTGGCCACAAGGGACCGCAGCAGGTCTACGTTGCGTGTCAGCCGGTCCAGCTTGGCGAACACAATAGTTGCGCCGATGGCCTTCGCGTGCGCTAGGGCCTTGGCCAGCTTGGGCCGGTCACTGCGCTTCCCGCTCTCAGCCTCGACGTATTCGGCGACCAGCGTCCACCGGCCGCCGTTCAGGTAGCTCTCTACGGCCGCTCGCTGTGCTTCAACCCCAAGGCCGCTACGGCCCTGCTTGTCGGTGCTCACCCGCAGATACGAGATGAATTTGCCTTTCGCCATGATGGTCTACCCTGTCCACAAACTAACGTAACGACCGTTACATCTATTTGTGCACAAGGTCAAGCGTTGACTTTCGTTCGTGGTATGTTCTCATGAGGCGAGATGCACACCCGTGGTGACATGCTTAGGTTTGCAATCGCCTTTGCGCTGATGCGGGCGCGAAAGGTTGTGCGCGGGCTACGCCACGGCCTCACTGAGCAAGAGCGTTATGAGGTTGCCGACGCGGCGGTGAGGCAACTGGAGGCCAATGGTGATCCTTGGCGGCTGTCCGAGAAGTTGCCAGACGGGAAAGGGCATTCAACGCCATCTATGAAATCCGATTGAATGGTCATGAGCCTATTGCAGTACACGCGGCTGCTGAAAGGTAATCAAGCACAGCAAGGTAATTGCTAACCAGAGGAGAGAACATCGTGAGCATCAAGATTACGGGATTAGACAAGCTTACACGAAGTTTGAACGACGCGGCGAAGGCGTTGAAGGTCCTCGATGGTGACATCGGCACTGTAAAGTTTAACCCTAATGATCCAGCGAGCGTGGAAGGGGCAGTAGTTCAAATAGAACAAGCCATTGACGTAAAAATCGCGCCCTATCGTGGAAACGCCATGGTGGAAAATATCGTTGCGCAAATGAAGGACAGATATAAGCGGGAAATCTACGAACGGGCAGCCAAGGCACGATTGAGTGGGGAGTCATCGTGAGCGGACTTTCACAAATTAGTCCGGGGACCCTGCGGCAAATCGAGAATGCTGTCTCCGATCTTCAAGTTTCCGATTACAACAGCTTTGACAAGCCCATCCAAAAGCTTGCGCGGCTTCTGCACTCACCCGAATTGGCCCCCATTACAGACAACTTGATCGCCGGCCTAGACCTTGATGCATGGCTTAAGGCTGGTTTCGCAACTCAGGGCGGCATGGCTGGTAGTGCCGCTCTCAAATGGCCGACTGAACGTGAAAAAGAACTGGGCACTATTATCCTTCTCATTGACCGCTTTGCTGAAAAAGGGGTGCGTGACGCGCTGAACATCGCACACACGTTTTATTACAATGGGAGCAACATCAACGCCAATCTGCACAACTTGACACGGCAGGTGTTCATTCCGTTCGCGCGGGACTTCATCGATTACGTAAAGATCAGCACAGGCACGATAGAGGCTACGATGTTGCCTGTTATCGCCGAGCCCGCTTCTCGAAAGGTGTTCATTGTGCATGGTCACGACGAAGCCGCGAGCGCTTTGGTTGCTCGCTACGTACAAATGCTAGGCTTTGAGCCTATCATTCTCCACGAACAGGCCAGCCAAGGAAGGACCGTCATAGAAAAGATTGACGCGCACTCTGATGTCGGCTTTGCGGTGGTGTTGCTTACGCCTGATGACGTTGGGGCCAGGAAGGGACATGAGGAAAATCTACGAAGCAGGGCGCGTCAAAATGTTTTATTGGAACTTGGTTATTTTCTTGGGAAACTTAGCCGTGCTCGCGTCTGCGCTCTCAAGCGCGGTGATATTGAAGTGCCGTCTGACTTTGAAGGGATTGTCTATGTGACCTTCGATGACGCGGGGGCGTGGAAAAATGAACTTGGACGGGAATTACAGGCCGCTGGTTTTAAGATTGATTGGAATTTAGTGATGCGGCCCGCTCCCAAGTCGTGACCACCCATCGGCACTATATAAGGCTTAAAGGGGGGACCAGGAAAAAATGCACCTCGCCGATGTAGTGCCCGATACTGACGTTCTGATTGCCCTGGAACCTGAAGAGTTAGGCCTGCGCATACTACAAGTACTCGCCGGGTGGTCGGGACAGTTAATTCAGATAGAGTTGAGAGCCTTTCTAAACGGTGTGTTGCAAGGTTTTCAGAACACCCCACGTCGTGACGACATTTTGCAGGCTATTAGGGAGGCTTGGGCGTGGCTTGAAGGTCAGGGCTTGTTGCTTGACGATCCACGGTACTTGCGCAGTGAAATTCGTGTTCTCAGCCGGAAGGCGCGGCGTTTAGCAAAAGACCCGAAGGCGCGCCGTGCTTTAACGGGGCACAAGCTACCAAAGGACGCTTTGCATCCAAATATCCAAGATGATGTGTGGGCGCTCTACCATCGCGGTAAGTATGACACGGCGGTGTTCGAAGCGATGAAGGCGGTGGAAGTTTCGGTTCGGGACGTCACCAAGCTTGAGGGGCTGCTAGGTCGTGATTTGATGCGAAAAGCGTTTGCAGTGGATGACGGCCCCTTGAGTAACGCGGCGGCTGAGCGCAGTGAGAAACAAGCCATGAGTGATCTATTCGCGGGCGCAATCGGCGCCTATAAGAACCCCCATTCGCATCGACGGGTCTTGTTAGATGATCCAGATGAGGCAGCGGAAATCATCCTGCTGGCCAATCACCTTTTGCGCATTGTGGATGGAAGGCGTCCGAAATAGCCTGTCAACTCGCAGCCGCGCTGCCCATCGAGAGGCACCCGAAAACGTGCGCGGTTAGGCTATCTTCTGCCCTGACGCGCTATCGCCCTGTGTTATAAAGTTCAGCATTTCGATTGCTGTTCGCAGACGCAAAGGCCCAGCAGGTGTCTGCGTTTCGATGAAACCGTCATCGTAATACCGTACGTGCCCCTCTGGAAATTGCACTTCAATCGAACCGTCGGAATAGCGTGTGTAAGGCGTGCCCTCTGTCGTTCCTGTATCGACTATTACACACCGTGTGAGGGGCACAGTCGGTCTGGTGGTAACGGGGAGAGCCTTGGGTTGCTTGATGCTGGCGATTGCTCTGATTAGCTCATCGTGCTTGCGGTCTTCTTCACGTTTCTGATCGGCTGGGCTGGGCCGGGAAGGCCACGCGTGCTTAACGAGCCAATATACGATGATGAAAAATGAGACGTACTCAACGACGGTCCACATGAGCGCATCCCCCGATGCTGCAATTGTACTCCAATATAAAGGTATGGCAGCCGGATCGCACGCGCATTATCGTCGTTCCTCTTGAACCTCTGACATTGAGAGTAGTTTCAAGGGCGCCACGCCCGGCTGAACGGCTGTAGTTGCGCGGCGAGAGCCCCGGCATACCGACTAGGCTAGGAGGAGGCGTGAAAAGTGCGCCCACGAACTTCCTACTGGTTCTAAGACGGCCTCTGGCGAGCGGGGTACTGTGCATAAAGGGCTTGTTTCGAGTACACAAACGCGGTACATATCCTTCAGCGGACGCCTTCAAAAATATAAGTAAAATCAGTGGCTAACGGCCGAAACAACAAATCCTATCACTCCGACCAACTTCACAGCGTCGACGAGACTTAGGGGTGAACGGTATGGGGCACGAAACCCATTGCGTTTTCCCTGCCAGGTCCGGGGACGACGTCGCAAGGACAGTTGCGGCAAAGGAAGCGCCCGGCCGGCCCAGGCCAAGCCGGACGATCCTCAGTGGCGATGTCTAGTTGGCCATGCCCTCGACCTGGAACGACAGCGAATCTGTGGCTTTCATTCGGGCCGCGTCGACTTCTTTTTGTGCCGCCGAATTGTGCCACTCTTGCGCTTTCTCCGGACTATCGAATTGCAGTAGGACGAAGCGCTCCGGCGGCGTGCCATCCAGGCTCGTTATTTTGTCGGTGCGGACGACGAAATGGCCGCCGGCAGCCGTAAGGGGTGCTGTCGCCTTCTCGACCACTCCCGTCTTGAAGGTTGCGGCGTCGTTAATTTTGCGAATTGCGACGACAACATAGGTCGGCGGCTTCGACTGGGCATGCAGTCCTTGGATGGCAGTGGCCCCAATGGCGATGCCGGCAAGCAGAGTCACTCCCGTTGCGATACTTCGATGCATGACGTTTCCTCTGTGTTGGTCAAAGGCTTGCTACTGCCGCGAAGCGGCGTAAGCCCAATGCAATGTTGATGGCGATCCGTGACGGGAAAAAGCCCCGCCTCTAGGTGTAAACTTGCCGACGGCAGTGCGGCTGCTCATTCGTTCAGGACGGAAACCTCGGCACGTCCGTCTGGCAGCACTCAGGTCAGATTACGCGCTTTCGATAGGATCGTGAAGGGTCGGGTCGGCAGGCGACAGAATGTCTCTCTTGCCGCTGCATAGCCTGAGGTTTGCTAACGCGTTGCGCGCCCTCGGCTATTACGGTTACGTTGGGTTTAAGGGTAAATTGTTACGGGCGCTTGGTACGGATCTTTCGGCAACGGCTATCGTGGCAAAGGGAAGGGAGTGGCGATGTCTGCCAAGAGGACGCAAGATTACCGTGGCGGTCACGCAGCATGGGGACGGATATTTTGGGGATTTGTCGCTCTTGTTGTTTTGAGCGTCGTGGTCACTCTCATCCGAAACCATTTCGGATAGCCATTCAACGTCCGAAAAAGCGTTGTCGCCTGCTTGCGGTTGCTTAATCCCTTTCTTACGCATCGCAATGAGTGAGAATTACCATCGAATTGCCCGAGACAAATAGCGACGCGCCGGGGAAACGGCTGGACGGCGTCCAAGCTTTGATTTGGATCGCTACGGCGTCGTGGCGACCGCCAGCCGCGGCAGCTTTTCGTCCTTCAGGAACCAGAAGCCGAACACCACCACCATCAGCTCACAGCCGATGACGACGAGGTTCATCGCCCACAACGGGCCGAGCAGCGGGATCAGCGAGCCGACCAGCGGCCCGGCGAGCACGGCAAACAGATAGCCGAAGCCGCCGGCCATGCCGGTGGCAACGCCGATGCCGGTCATCGAAGCCGACGCGACGGCATCCTGAGTGATGGTGTAGCCCAGCGTATAGAGGGAGTTCAGCCCGAAACCGACGCAGCCGCCGAGAACCACCATCACCCAGTTGGCCGGCGCCAGATAGAACAGCAGGAACACCGACACGCTCATCCACAGCCCGAAGAAACACACCACCGGGCGCCGTCCGAGGCGATCGGCCCACATCGTTCCGAGCGGCACGAACAGGCCGCCCGCGCCGACGCCGGCGCCGAACACCAGCGCCGTGAACGCCGGATCGTAGTGCCGGTACTGGATGAAGATGTAATTGCCGAGGCCCTGGATCGCCCAGTTCGGGATCATGTTGAAGGCGTGGATGGTCAACGCCTTCCACACCCGGACGTTGCTGACGACAAGCTTGAACGTCGGCCAGAAGCCCTGCGGGGTGGCGATATTTTGACTCTCGTGGCGGCGCAGATATTGCCGCTGAAACAAGAACAGCGAGAGGACGCCGTAGGCCATCGCCAGGCCGCCAAGCCACCAGAGCGGCAATTGCCAATAGCCGGGATGATCGTGAAGCAGCGAGCCGACCAGGGTCTGGCCGCCGTAAGTTCCCAACCCGTAGAACACTTGCGTCATGCCGTTCACCAGCGCGCGCTGGCTCGGCAGGATCGAGCCGGCGATGGCGAATTGCGCGATGTTGTAGATGCCTTCGCTCATGCCGAACAGGACGCGATAGAGCAGCGCCGACCAGAACCCGGTCGAGAGCGTCGCCATGGCGGTAAACAGGCCGAGGCCGAACAGCCCGACAAAGATGACGCGCTTGCGGTCGAAGCGGTCGGCCCAATAGCCCGCCGGAATGTCGATCGCCGCCTGGCCAAGGAGGAAAATGGTGCTCAGCACGCCGGCCTCGAAGGCGGTCCATTGGAATTGCTTGCCCATCGCCGCAAGGCCGACCGGAAAGCCGGTGCGGCATATGGTGTAGGCCAGCATGCCGACGCCCAGGAGAAAGAATTGCCGCCAATACGGTACGTTGCTGCCGTTCGTCACTGTGCTTTCTCCCCGATTGTCTGGCGCTTTCGCTTGCAAATCATGTGCCGGAGTTTGGGTGAGGTTCAATGCGAACAAGCGCCGCTTACCCGCATAGCATACGCATTTTGATCGCCTAGCTCGACAGTATCGACTCCCGGTCGGCGCGGTCCGCCCGGTTGACCCGCCGGACTTCCGATGATGTTGTCCGCCGCGGAAACGCATGAGGGACGACAATGACAGAGGCAAGCCCGGCAAGCTTGACGCCGCGCGAGGTCAAGATCCGCGTCCATGACGGCGTCGAAATCGCGGTCGCGCTTTACCTGCCGCAAGGCGACGGGCCGTTTCCGGTGGTGCTGGCGCCGTCGCCGTACCGCTACGACAACAATGCATTGCCGGCGAGCCCGCAATTTCTGTGGCGCGAAACCGGCCCGATCGAACTGTACGTCGCCCGCGGCTACGTGTACGCCAATATGGACGTCCGCGGCTGCGGCAAATCGGGCGGCGAATTCCGCCTGCTCGACCGCAACGAGCAAAAAGACCTCTACGACGTCATCGAATGGCTCGGCCATCAGCCGTGGTCGAGCGGCAAGGTCGGCGGCATCGGTCAATCCTATTTCTGCATGTCGCAATGGTGGATGGCGATCCAGAAGCCGCCGTCGCTCGCTTGCATCGCCGCGTTCGACGGGCTGAACGATCCTTATCGCGCCTCGGTCTATCAAGGTGGCATGCTGGGCGATTTCTTCGGCAGCTATTGGTGGAACCAGAATCGCATCATCAACCGTTACCCGGCAAACGGCGAGCATCCGCGCGAGCAGACCTGCGATTTGAACCTGCTCATCCAGCAGCATCCGACCTACGACGCGTTCTGGCGCGAGCGCTGCGCCGCCGAGCGCCTGCACGAGATCGAGGTGCCGCTGTATTCGGTCGGCGTCTGGGGCAAGGTCGATCTGCACACCCGCGGCAATATCGACGGTTTCCGCCGCGCCAGCGGGCCGAAGAAGCTCAAGATGATCGGCCCGATCAATGCGTTTGTCGCCAACCGGGAGTTCAACAGTCCGGAGCTGCACGAAAAAATGCTGCTGCCGTTCTACGATCACTATCTGAAAGGCGAGAGCACGGACTATACGCAACGGCCGGCGGTCGAATATTTCGTGCGCGGCGCCGATGCCGTGCGCACGGCCGAGACCTGGCCGCCGCCCGGCGTGCGCTACGTCAGCTGGCATCTGGACGGCGGGAATTCCGGCAGCGTCACCTCGCTCAACGACGGCTCGTTGTCGCGCGCGCCGGCGAGCGGCGCGGACAAAACCGCGTACAGTTATCCCAATCCGGGCTGGATGCTGGGAGTGGTCGGGTTCGGGCCGAACAGTCAGCCCGATCCGGTGCGTCGCGTGCTCACCTTCACCACCGCGCCGCTGGCGGAAGACCTCGAGATCGCCGGGCCGATCAAGCTCGCGCTGCATGCCTCATCGACGCGTGCCGACATGGATTTCTTCGTCAAGCTGTCGGAGCAGATGCCGCAATCGCCCGACGATCGCGCCAAGGGCCTCAATCCGGCTTCGTACTGGATCACCAAGGGCTGGCTGCGCGCCTCGCATCGCGCGCTCGATCCGGCCAGGTCGACCGAGATGGAGCCGTATCACAGCCACGGCGAGCCGACCCCGATCGAACCGGGAAAAATCTATCAGTTCGAGATCGGCATCGAGCCGATGGCGCACCGCTTCAAGAAGGGCAACCGCGTCCGGCTGGAGATCGTCAACGGCGACTCCGCGGTCACCGACGTGCTGTGGACCCACTATTACGCGCCGAACAAGATCGGCGCCGACACCATCTACCACTCGACGCAATATCCGTCGGTGCTGACCTTGCCGGTGATGGAGGGCGTCTGAGCAGCCGTGCCCTTTCAGAGTCCCAGATAGCGATGCTGGATGTCGGCGGCACCGGCCAAGGCTGGCGAACTGCCGGTCCATACCACGCAGCCGCGTTCGATGATGATGTGACGGTCGGCAATCCGGGTCAGCGCGTCGACGTTCTTGTCGATGACCAGGATCGACTGTCCGGCGGCGCGCAGGCGTTGCAGGCAACGCCAGATTTCGTCGCGGATGAGCGGCGCCAGCCCTTCGGTCGCTTCGTCGAGGATGAGGAGCCGCGGATTGGTCATGAGTGCGCGCCCGATCGCCAGCATCTGCTGCTCGCCGCCGGAGAGCAGGTTGGCCATGCTGCCGGCGCGGCTGGCAAGTCGCGGAAACAGCGCAAATACCTTGTCCAGCGTCCATGGCTCGGATGCGCCGGTCCGGTTGGCGGCGGTGGCGACGAGGTTTTCGCGCGCCGTGAGATTGGGAAAGACCTGGCGCCCCTCCGGAACGAGACCGATGCCGAGCTTGGCGACCCGATAGGCCGGCAGGCCGCGAATTTCCGCGCCGTCGAAGCGGATCGAGCCGGCGCCGGCCGGCGTGAGCCCCATGATCGAACGCACGGTCGTGGTCTTGCCCATGCCGTTTCGTCCCAATAGCGAGACCATCTCGCCCGCCGCGATGGCGAGCGAGACGCCGAACAGCACGCGGCTCAAGCCGTAGCTGGTCTCGATGTCGGACACTTCAAGCAGCCGTTGTTCAGCCATGGGCGCTGCCGTTCGTACTGCCATGGGTACCGGCATGGATGCCGCTTGCGGGCTCGCCCAGATAGGCTTCGCGCACGGCGGCATCGGCCTTGATCGCCGCCGGGTCGCCGGAGGCGATGACGCGGCCATAGACCAGAACGGTGATGCGGTCGGCCAGCGCGAACACGGTCGCCATGTCGTGCTCGATCAGCAGAATGGTGATGCCGCCCTTGAGCGCGCGTAACAGCTCCACCATGCGGACGGATTCGTCGGGCCCCATGCCGGCCATCGGCTCGTCCAACAGAAGGAGGCGCGGTTCGGTGGCGAGCGCCATGGCAATTTCGAGCTGCCGCTGTTCGCCGTGGCTGAGCCGGTCGACGCGGATATCGGCGCGCGCTCCGAGCCCGACGCGGTCAAGCGCCGCCCGCGCCGGCGCGCGCAACGCGGTCTGGCGTCGCGCATCACTCCAGAACCGAAACGAGTGGCCGCTATGCGCCTGCACGGCGAGCGCGACATTGTCGAGCGCGGTGAAGTCGCCGAACAGCGAAGTAATCTGAAACGAGCGCGCCAGCCCAAGCTGGCTGCGGCGATGGACCGGGAGCCGCGAGATATCGCCGCCGTCGAACCGGATCGCGCCGCCTTGCGGGGCGATCTCGCCGGCGAGGAGACCGATCAGCGTGGATTTTCCGGCGCCGTTCGGTCCGATTATGGCGTGGAACTCGCCGGCCGCAACGTCGACCGTAATCGCGTCGGAGGCGACGACGCCGCCGAAGCGCTTGCTCAGGTTGTCGACTTGCAGCAACGGCTCAGTCACGGCGCGCTCCTCGCAGCAGCCCGTCGATGCCGCCATGCAGATAGATCGCCACCAACAGCAGCGCCGGCCCGATGATCAGGCCGGAATATTCGGTGACCCGCGACAGCGCCTCTTCCATCGCGAGGTAGGTCACCGCCCCGATCAGCGGCCCGAACGCCGAGCCCAAGCCGCCCAGCACCACCATGACGATGAGATCGCCGGAGCGCGTCCAGTACATCAGGCCCGGACTGATGAAGTCGGTGTGATTGGCCAGAAGCGCGCCAGCGAGCCCGCACAGTGCACCGGCGATGACGAAGCAGACCAGCTTATAGCGAAACGTCGGGAAGCCGATGGTGCGCATGCGCCGCTCGTTGGAGCGCGCGCCCTGGATCACCAGGCCGAACCGCGAATTGACGATGCGCGCCGTGAGATAGATGCTCGCCAGCAGGAGCGCCAGGCACACATAGTAGAACAGCGTCTTGTTGTTAAGGTCGATGCCGCCGCCGAATTGGCTGCGCCGGTAGATGGTCAGCCCGTCGTCGCCGCCGTAGCGGTCGAGCCCGATCGCCACGTAATAGACCATCTGCGCGAAGGCGAGCGTGATCATGATGAAATAGACGCCGCGCGTGCGCAGGCTCAGGCTCCCGACCACCAGCGCGAACAGCGCCGAGACCGCGATCGCCACCGGGCATTGCACGAAGCCCGAGCCGACGCCCTCCTTCGCCAGGATGCCGACCGCATAGCCGCCGAGGCCGAGATAGGCGGCGTGGCCGAAGCTCACCATGCCGCCATAGCCCATGATGAGATTGAGGCTCACCGCTGCCATCGCCAGGATCAGCACGCGGGTGAACAGGGTAATCGCAAACGGATCGCCGGTCAGTTCGGCATACAGCGGAATGAGCGCCAGGATCGCGAGCAACACGACGATCATCGCCCGGCGCGGTTCGAGCCGGGCGCTCATCGGCTCGCCGCCGGGAACAGTCCCTCCGGCCGAAACACCAGAATCGCCGCCATCAGCATGTAGATCAGCATCGACGACAGCGAATGCGCCAGCGTAGACGCCGCGTTGGTGTTCAGCACGAGGCGCAGCACGTCGGGAAGAAACGCCCGGCCGATGGTGTCGATGAGGCCGACGATCATTGCGGCAACGAAAGCGCCGCGAATCGAGCCGATGCCGCCGATGATGATGACGACGAAGGCGAGGATCAGGATGTTCTCGCCCATGCCGATCTGCACGGTGAGGATCGGCGCCTGCATCAGCCCGGCAAAACCGGCGAGCGCGGCGCCGAGGCCGAACACCAGGGTGTAGAGCAGCTTGATGTTGATGCCAAGCGCGCCGACCATCTCGCGGTTCGATGCGCCGGCGCGGATCAGCATGCCGAGCCGCGTGCGCATCACCACGACGTAGAGCAGCGCCGCGACCGCCAAGGTGACCAGGATGATGACCAGCCGGTAAGCCGGATAGTAGACGCCCGGAAGAATCTGCACGGCGGTCAGCATCTCGCTCGGCAGCGACAGCGTCATGCCGGCCGGGCCCCACACCAGCCGCACCAGCTCGTTGAAGAACAGCAGCAGGCCGAAGGTGCCGAGCACGTGATCGAGATGGTCTGCGGCCGTAGAGCGGCCGGATCGCGATCACTTCGAGCGCCATGCCGGAGACGAACGTGGCGGCAAGCGCCAGGACCGCGCCCAGCACGAAGCTGCCGGTCAGCGCCGCGAAGGTCGCGGCGAAATAGGCGCCCAGCATGTACAGCGAGCCGTGCGCCAGGTTGACGAAATCCATGATGCCGAAGATCAGCGTCAGTCCCGCCGCGAGCAGAAACAAGCAGCATGCCAAGCTGCACGCCGTTGAGGGACTGCTCGATGAAATACAGCATGGCCGTGGTGTGGGGCTTCGCTATGGAGCGTGATGGCCGCGCCCGTCGCGGGCGGCCGCGTCGTTACGGCATTTCAGCGATCAAAACGCGCATGGCCGGGACAAGCCCGGCCATGACGATGATCATTCAAAGCAGCGGCCGGATCAAAGCGCTCACTTCATCGGGCATTGGTTGTGAAAGCGGTCCTGATCGTCGGCGACGATGAGCGAGACGGTGTGCAGGGCGTAACTGCCGTCGGCGGCCTTGTCCGCATCCTGGAGGTAGAAATTCTGGATCGGGATGTGGTTGTTGCCGAATTTGAAGTTGCCGCGTACCGACTTGAAGTCCGCTTTCTCCATCTCCGCGCGCATGCCGTCCTTGTTGGTCAGGTCGCCCTTGACGGCAGTGACCGCGCTGTCGAGCAGCGCCACCGCGTCATAGGTCTGCGCGCCGTAGAACGACGGCGTCGTCTTGTATTTCGCCTTATAATCGGTGACGAACTTCTTGTTGGCGTCGTTGGCCATGTCGTTGACCCATTCCTGCGCGCCGGGAACGCCGACCGCGAGGTCCTTCAGCCGCGGCAGCGACAGGTCGTCGATGGTGAAGGCAGTGTAGAGCGGAATCTGGCCCTTCAGCCCGGATTGGGCGTATTGCGTCACGAACTGCACGCCGGCGCCGCCCGGATAGAACGCGAAGATCGCGTCCGGCTTGGCCTCGCGGGCCTTCGACAGTTCGGCGGAGAAATCGAGCTGGTCGGGCCAGCGGGTCAGCTCCTGGCCGACGATCTGGCCTTTGAACGTCGTCTGCACGCCTGCCAGCATGTCCTTGCCGGCCGCATAGTTCGGCCCCATCAGGAATGCCGTCTTGACGCCTTTCTGGTTCATGTAGAGGCCGAGCGCCGCCGGTGTCTGGTCGTTCTGCCACGACGTCGAGAACACATAGGGCGAGCACAGTTCGCCGGCGAGCTGCGACGCGCCCGCATTGGTCACGACCGTCATGGTCTTGCTGTCGACGAGCGGCTTGAGCGAAGCCAGCAGCACGTTCGACCAGATATAGCCGACGATGAAATCGACGTGGTCGGATTCGATCAGCTTTTTCGTCTTCTGCACGCCGACGTCCGGCTTGATCTCGTCGTCTTCGTAGACGACTTCGACCGGCAGCCCGCCGAGCTTGCGGCCCATGTGATCGAGTCCGAGCTCGAACGAGTTGCGCATGTCATTGCCGATCGCGGCGGCCGGGCCGCTGAACGTCGAGATGAAGCCGATCTTGATCGTCTTGCTCTGCGCCAAGGCTTGCGAAACCGCGGCCGGTCCGGCGACCAGCGCCAGCGCGGTCGTCGCCACTATCAATGGCCTTGTCATTGCCGGCACCCCTCTTGTTGTCCCGCGCTGGGCGCGGGCTTTCCCGGTCGAGATCAATTCAAGCATAGTTGTAGAAACCGCCGGCCCCGAGCGCAATATCGGCATCCGACGCGGCCGGTCGGGCCGGGCCTTCCACCTTCGAAGAACAGGCGGTTAACGGTTCATTTACCATAATCTTTCTTAGTCCCGGGCGGGGCCAACGCGGGCGGCGCCATCCTCGGCGGGGCCGTCCGTCGCACCGACCCGCGATTGATTGAGGGCCCCGTGGGGAAGATCCGTGGCCGGCTCCCGCCTTGCAGAACGGCATCGACCTCCGGCGCGTTGCGCGCCAGCCGGCCGCACCGACACCTTGCTCGGCCTGTGCACGAAGGCCCTGGCCAGCCACCAGGCCGGGAAGATCGACGAGGCCATTGCGCATTACGCGTGCATCCTTTCGCTCAAGCCGGACTTGGCGCCGATCCACAATAATCTCGGTCATGCGCTCGCGGAGCAGGGCCGATACGACGAGGCCGCCGCCTCCTATCGGCGGGCGATCGCGCTGCATGCCGATGACCCGGAGGTCCTCTGCAACTGGGGCGTCGCGCTTGCGGAGCTCGGCCGCTGCGATGAGGCGGAGGCAAAGTACCGCCAGGCGATTGCCGCCAGTCCCGACTTCGCCAGCGCCCACAACAACCTCGGATTATTGTTGAAGGAAAAGGGGCGTTTGCTCGAAGCGCGAAACGCCAGCGAACAGGCCATCCGGCTGTCGCCGCGAAACGCGGCCTATTACGACAATCTCGCCGCGGTGCGATCGTTCGTTCCCGGCGACCGCTATATGACGGCGCTGGAGGCATTGGCGGAGGATGCCGTCTCGCTCCGCGTCGCGGAGCAAATCCACCTGCATTTTGCCTTGGCCAAGGCGTATGACGACACTGGCAGGCCCGAAGACGCATTCCGGGCGCTGTCGGCCGGCAATGCCCTCAAGCGTCGGCAGGTCGCCTACGACGAAGCCACGACACTGGCGCGCCTCCGCCGCACGCGCGCGCTGTTCACCGCGGAATTCATCGGAACCCACGGCGACACCGGCGATCCGTCCCACCTTCCGGTCTTCATCGTCGGCATGCCGCGCTCGGGAACGACGCTGATCGAGCAGATCCTGGCGAGCCATCCGCAGGTCTTTGGCGCCGGCGAACTCCACCTGCTCGACCAAGCCGCCGGCAGCATCCGTGATGCGCTGCCGGGCTCGCCGTCGTTTCCCGAGATGATTGCGGACATGGCGCCCGAGCATTTTCGGGCGCTCGGGACGCAGTATCGCGAGCGGCTCAGGCAGCGGGCGCCGGACGCCGCGCGCATCACCGATAAAATGCCGGGAAATTTCATCTTCGCCGGCCTGATCCATCTGGCGCTGCCGAACGCGACCATCATTCACGCCGTGCGCGATCCCATCGACACCTGCGTGTCGTGCTTCGCGGTGCATTTCACCCGCGGGCAGCCCCACACCTACGATCTTGCGGAGCTCGGCCGCTATTATCGGCACTATCAGGCGCTGATGGATCATTGGCGCCGGGTGCTGCCGCCGGGGCGTATCGTCGACGTGCGCTACGAGGAGCTGGTTTCGGATCTAGCAGGCACGGCGCGCCGCATCGTCGCCCGTTGCGGGCTGCCATGGGACGCCCGGTGCCTCGACTTCCACCGCACCGAACGGCCGGTCCGCACCGCGAGCGCGCCCCAGGTCCGCCAGCCGATCTACCGCCATGCGGTAGGGCGCTGGCGCCGCTATGAGCAATTTCTCGGCCCCTTGCTTGCCGAGCTGGAACTTCTGGACGCTTCAACCTGCACGGAGGATAACCATGCGTAAGATCGCGGTTTCGGCTGTTGCCGCAGCACTCATCCTGACGGGCTCGACGCGCGGCCACCATGCCCAGGCCATGACCCCCGCGGCGCTCGGCGTTGCCACCGCCGATGCGGCGCTCCGGCAAAAGGCCGCCGTCATCTGCGGCAATGCCGGCTGCGCGCCGGTACAAGTCAAACGCCTGCAGAAGCACCAGATGCCGAAGCCAGCGACCCTGCCGCCAGTGCATCCCGCCTCATAGCTTCTCGGCGAGGAAGCGCAACAGTCGCGGCGCCAGAAAGCCGGAATAGCTGCCCGGCTCGTCGATCGGATCGTTCATCCAGTAATGCGGCGCGCCGTGCACGATGCACGGCCGCACGAAGAAGCCGGCCTGTTTGAGCGCGAGCTGGAACGGGTCGGTCTGCACCGTGCGATCGACCAGGTCGTCCTCGGTCCCGGTGACCAGCAGAACGCCGATCTTGTTGTTGGCCAAGGTCGCATAGCTGATCGGCGAAGCGTCGAAATAAAGCTGGCGGTCCGCCATCGGCGGCACGCCCATGAATTTCTGGATGTTGTTGTCGGCGCCGCCTTGCAGTTGATAGGTCGTCCACATCGCCACCACGTCGTAGATGCCGTAGACGCCGATCAGCGCCTTGACGCCGTTATCGAGCGAAGCGAACGGATCTTGCGGGTAGCCGCCGGCGAATTTCTTGCCGCCGAGCGCGGCGAGCGCCGCAAGATGCGCGCCGGCGGAGGCGCCGAGAAGCCCGATGCGCGCCGGATCGATGCCGAACTCGCCGGCCTTGCCGCGGATGAATTGCACGCCGGCCAGCACGTCCTGGACGGCTTGCGGAAAAGTCTTGGACTTTCCCGCCAGCCGATAGCTGACGGCGAACAGCGCGATGCCGCGCTCGGCCAGATAGGGGCCCCAATATTGGAACGCGTTGCGCGCGCCCTGTACCCAGCCGCCGCCATGCACGGCGACCAGCGCCGGCGCCGATTTCGCGCCCTTGGGCAGATAGAGGTCCCCCAGGAGCTCGACCCCATCGTGAGTGGCGTAGGCGACGCCGCCGTGCACGCTGACGCTGTGATTGGTCATGTCATTCCTCGTATTGGCTGTGGGGTTTCGCGCGCCGCCATTTTGCCCATGATGTCAATCGGATGCTCATGCCGATCGTGCAACGCAAACCTGTCGGATCGAGCGGCGGCGGCACGATGGCAAAGCCGGTTTCACGTGGTAGAACAACAGCGTGGATTTGAAAAGCGCAGGAGGGGGGATGGCGGTGGCGTTGGAGAGCGGCGCGGCGGGCTCGCTTGTCGTCAATGGCACGCGGATCGATGTCATCGAACGCGGCGCGGGACTTCCGCTGCTGTTTCTTCATGCCGAGAACGGCATCGAGCCGGCCGCGGCGGCCATCGAGGAACTGGCCAAAGGCGCCCGCGTGATCGCGCCGACCCATCCGGGTTTCGGCTGCTCCGAATTGCCCAAGGGCATGCGGTCGGTCGACGACCTGTCCTATTTCTATCTCGACCTGCTCGACCAACTCGATCTCCGCGAACTCACCGTGGTCGGCGTGTCGCTCGGCGCCTGGCTCGCCGCGGAGATCGCGGTGAAGACCACGGCGCGGATGGCGCGCCTGGTGATGGCGAATGCGGTCGGCGTCAAGGTCGGCGATCGCGAAACCCGCGATATCGCCGACATTTTCGCGTTGACGGAGCCGGAATTTCTCGAGATCGCCTATTGCGATCCGGCGGTCGGGCGTCGCGATTACAAGGCGCTCCCGGACAACGACGTGCTCGCCGCCGCGCGGGCGCGCGAAGCGACGGCACGCCTGGCCTGGAACCCCTATTTCCACAATCCGCGGCTCAAGAGCCGGCTGCACCGTATCCACATCCCGACACTGTTCCTGTGGGGCAGCCACGACCGGATGCTCAGCGAAGCCTATGGCCGGGGCTATTGCGGCATGATCCCCGGTGCGCGGTTCGAACCGATCGAGCGCGCCGGACATTTTCCGCATCAGGAGCAGCCGCAGGTTTTTGCCGACAAGGTGATGGCGTTCGTCAAAGCCAAATAAACTGAAGGACTGGGAAGCCCGGAATGAAAGTCTATCAATTCACCGAACAACCCTATTATCCGGCCTGGAACGATCACGCCGGGTCGCTGCGCGTCAACCTGCCGAACCGCAAATGCGATCCGCGGATCGCGGCCGATCTGTTCCACCGCTATTACGACGAGTGGCAGTTGGCCGACGAACTCGGTCTCGACATCATGCTCAACGAGCATCACCAGACCGCGACCTGCATGTCGTCGACCGTGGTGGTGGGATTGTCGGTGCTGTCGCGCATCACCAAGCGGGCGCGGCTCCTGGTGCTCGGCTATCCGATCGGGCATCGGCCCGATCCGCTGCGGGTCGCCGAAGAACTGTCGACCATCGACGTCATCTCGCGCGGCCGCCTCGACATGGGATTCATCAAGGGCGTTCCCTACGAGTTTCCCGCTTCCAATCAAAATCCGGTCGCCGTCATGGACCGGTTCTGGGAAGCGCTCGATTTCATCATCAAGGCGATGACCACCCACGACGAAATGTTCAACTGGGAGGGCGAATACTTCAATTACCGGCAAGTGAATGTCTGGCCCCGGGTCTTGCAGGAGCCGCATCCGCCGATCTGGAGCACGACCGGGAGCACCACCCAGGCGCGGCTCCTCGGCGAGCGCGGCTACGTCATGGCGACGCTCGGCTCCGGCTACAACACGCGCCCGCTGTACGACGCCTATCGGCGAGGCCATCTGGCGAAATGGCGCAAGGCGCCCGGGCCCGACCGCTTCGCCTATCTGGGCCTCGTCGGCGTCGCCAGGGACCGCGACGAGGCGCGCCGCCGCGGCGATCTCGTCGCCGGCTATCTGCGCTCGAGCGGCATCGTGCATCTGCCGTTTCGCAACCCGCCGGGTTTCCTCTCGGTCGAGGACAATGCGCGGCTGTTGCGCGGTCAGACGCCGCCGCGCAGCTATACCAAGGATCGCCGCGTCATCAGCATGCACAGCGCCAGCGTCGACGATCTGATCGATGCCGGCATTCTGTTCTGCGGCACGCCCGACGAGGTCTACGATCAGATCGTCGATTTTTGCGACTATTGCGGCGGCATGGGCAATCTCCTGATGATGGGCCACGCCGGCTTTCTCAGCCACGAGCAGACCGTCGACAATCTCACGCTGTTCGCGCGCGAGGTCTATCCACGGCTCAAGGCCTACCGGCAGCCCGACGCCGAGCAGGTGGCGGCCGCGGCTGCGGCCGACGAGCCGAAGTCAGGTCGCGCGGCGAGCCCGCGTGCGGGCGATTTGGTGGACGCCACGATCACCGCCAACTGATTTGTTGTTCTGTCGTGCTCCGCGTAGGCGAAGCATCCAGCACGCGCAGTGTTTCCGTAATGCACCTTCGTGCATGAACGGGTAATCTATGGATACTGGATCGTCCGCCTACGCGGACGATGACATCGAGAGCGCCAATGCGAGTCTATCAATTCACCGAGCAGCCTTATTTCCCGGCCTGGAACGAGCATTCCGGCACGCTGCGCGTCACCTTCCCGAACCGCAAATGCGATCCGCGCGTCGCCGCCGACCTGTTTCACCGCTACTACGACGAGTATCAGCTGACCGACGAGCTCGGCCTCGACATCATGCTCAACGAGCATCATGCGAGCGCGACCTGCATGTCGTCGACGGTGGTGGTGGGGCTCGCGGTACTGGCGCGCATCACCAAACAGGCCCGGCTCCTGGTGCTCGGCTATCCGATCGGGCACCGGCCCGATCCGCTGCGCGTCGCCGAGGAGCTCTCGACCATCGACGTGATTTCGCGCGGCCGGCTGGACATGGGATTCGTCAAGGGCATTCCCTACGAGATCGCCGCCTCCAACCGCAATCCGGTCGAGCTGATGGACCGCTTCTGGGAGGCGCACGATTTCATCCTCAAGGCGATGGCGACGCACGACGAGACGTTCAACTGGGAAGGCGAATTCTTCCACTACCGGCAGGTGAACGTGTGGCCGCGGGTCTGGCAGGAGCCGCATCCGCCGGTGTGGTCGACCACCGGCAGCACGAGCCAGGCGCGCGTGCTCGGCGAGCGCGGCTATGTCATGGCGACGCTCGGCACCGGCTATAACACGCGCAAAATCTATGACGCCTATCGGCAGAGCTACGTGGCGAAGTTCGGCAAGGCGCCCGGCGCCGATCGCTTTGCCTATCTGGGCCTGGTCGCGGTCGCCCACGACAGGGACGAAGCGCGCCGGCGCGGCGATCTCATCGCCGGCTATTTGCGCACCAGCCCGATCGTGGCGCTGCCGTTCCGCAATCCGCCCGGCTACCTGCCCGCCGCCGACAATGCGCGACTGCTGCGCGGCGAGACGCCGCCGCGCACCTACACTAGGCAGGGCCGCGTCATCGCCATGCAACACGCCAGCGTCGATGAATTGATGGATGCCGGCGTTCTGTTCGCCGGCACCCCCGATGAGGTCTACGCCCAGATCGTCGATTTCTGCGAGCACTGCGGCGGCATGGGCAACCTGTTGATGATGGCGCATGGCGGCGAACTCAGCCACGAGCAGACGGTCGATAATCTCAGCCTGTTCGCCCGCGAGGTCTATCCGCGGCTGCAGGCCTGGAAACAGCCGGATGCCGAGGCCGCTGCTGCGGCGGTGGCGGCGTAGGCGGCGGGTTCAAGCATTACGCCCCGCGCAGCATATGTCTTTGATCTGTCAGGTATTTAAAGGCGCTAATGTCGCCACGGCGCGGGTCGAATGAGGCCGGCTGTTCAAAAATTGGTACAAATCTTGATTTTGGTACGCTCTTGGCGCATTGAGGAGCCCTGGACGCCAGTGCGAGAAGCTTGAGCATGACCATGGTGGGTGAGCCGTTCGCTTCCGATCCGTTTGTCGTTGGCAAGAGCCAGCCTCCGGCCGAGCCTGTGCGAATCCCTGCGGAGGAATCGCTCAACCCGGTCGTGTCCCACGCCTGGGTCAATTCCGAATACAAGCATCTGGTCGTCGAGGCGTCGCCCAAGGCGCTCGCCGTCAATCCCGGCCAGTTCTTCAATCTGCTGTGTCCGTCGCCGGATGTCGGCGAACTGTTCTTCCGCCGGCCGCAGAGCGTTTATCGCATCGACCGCAGGCGCGGCCGCATCGAATTTCTGTACAAATGCGTCGGCCGCGGCACGCGCGGGCTCGCCACGCTCAAGCCAGGCGACGAGCTCAACATGGTCGGGCCGCTCGGCGTCGGCTTTCATCTCGATCCGGCCTGGCGCCACATTGTCGTGCTCGGCCGCGGTGTCGGCATTGCCACGCTCGGGCCGATCGCGCAGTTCGCCCGCGACGGCGGCGTCGGCGTCACCGCCATCCTGTCGGCGCGGAACAAGGATTTCGTCATGGCCGGCGCCCTGTTCGGCGAAGCCGGCGAGGTCGTCAGCGTGCTCGACACCGACGGTTCGAGCGGCGTGGCAAACGTCGAAACAATTCTCGATCGGCTGATCGCCGAACAGCGCGCCGACGCGTTTTTCACCTGCGGCTCGAACCGGCTGTTTGCGCTCATGAAGCGCCTCGGCAAAACGCACAATATTCGCGGCCAGGTGGCGATGGAGCAGGTGATGGCGTGCGGGCTCGGCCCCTGCTACGTCTGTGTCCGCACCTTCGAGGTCGACGGCAAGAAGGAGTTGCGCCGGGTCTGCATCGAAGGTCCGGTGTTCGACATGCAGGAGGCGGTCGGATGGTAGACATGAGCGTCAAGATCGGCGCGGTGACGCTGAAGAATCCGGTGATGCCGGGCTCCGGCTGCTTCTCCACCGATCTCGCCCAGGTGATGGACATCAACCGGCTCGGCGCCATGGTGGCCAAAACCGTGTCGCGTGAGTTCCGCGCCGGCAACCCGCCGCCGCGCGCCGCCGAGGTCGAAGGCGGCATGATCAATTCGATCGGGCTGCCGACCAAGGGCATCGAATATTTCTTCGAGCACCAGGTTCCGGAATATCGGCGCTACACGCCGCCGCTGGTCGGCTCGATCTCGGCGACGACCATCGAGGACTTCGAAGCCATGGCGCGCGACGTGGCCAAGTCCGACATCGACGTGCTTGAGGTGAATATTTCCTGCCCGACGCGCGATCCCAAGGGCGGCAATTTCGCCCTGCACGAGGAGCACACCGAGAACGTCGTGCGGCTGATCCGCGCCACCACCGACAAGTCGGTCTGGGTCAAGCTGTCGCCGAACGCCGGCGACGTCGTCGCGGTCGCCAAGGCCGCGGAGCGCGCCGGCGCCAATGCGCTCGTCGTGGCGAACACGATTCTGGGGCTCAAGATCAACACCGACACGTTCCGGCCGGCGATCGGCAACAAGTTCGGCGGCTTGTCGGGTCCCGGCATCAAGCCGGTCATCCTGCGCATGGTCTATCAGTGCGCCAAAGCGGTGAAGATCCCGATCATCGGCTGCGGCGGCATCGTCAAGGTCGAGGATGTGGTCGAATACATGCTGGCCGGCGCCACCGCGGTGATGATCGGCTATCTGACCTTCCGCAATCCGACCGGCATGATCGCCATCATCGACGGCCTCGAACAATGGTGCGCCAAGCGCGGCTTTGCGCGGGTCGCCGATCTCACCGGCGCGATGATCGATGAGCCGCCGATGGAGACCTTCGCCGCCGCGGCGGCCCCGATTGGATGTCAGCCGCATGACGACGCGCATCACCATCCGCAAGCCGGACGACTGGCACCTGCATGTTCGCGACGGCGAGATGCTCAAAGCGGTGCTGCCCTACACCGCGAAGCATTTCGGCCGCGCCATCCTGATGCCGAATCTGGTGCCGCCGGTGCGCACCACGGCGGACTGCATCGCCTACCGCGAGCGGGTGCTGGCGGCGCTGCCGCAAGGCGCGAAATTCAGGCCGTTGATGACCTGCTATCTCACCGACGATACCGATCCCGACGACGTCGAGCGCGGCTTTCGCGACGGCGTATTCACCGGGGTCAAGCTTTATCCGGCCAATGCCACGACCAATTCGGCCGCCGGCGTCACCGACTATAACAAGGTGATGCGCGTCCTGGAGCGCATGGAAAAAATCGACATGCCGTTCTTGATGCATGGCGAGGAAACCGATCCGGAGGTCGACATTTTCGACCGCGAGAAGGCCTTCATCGACCGGCACCTGTCGAAATGGGTGAAGCAGTTCCCCGGCTTGCGCTTCATCCTCGAGCATCTGTCGTCGAAGGACGGCGCCGATTTCGTGCGCAGCGCGGCGCCGCAGGTCGGCGGTACCATCACGCCCTATCACATGATGCTGACGCGCAACGACTGGTTCGGCCACGGCCTCAAGCCCTACATGTACGTGATGCCGGTCATCAAAACCGCGAAAGATCGCGCCGCGCTGCGCAAGGCGGCGACCTCCGGCGAGGCCTGCTATTTCCTCGGCACCGATTCGGCGCCGCATCCCTATGCGCGCAAGGTCTCGGTCAACGGCGTGCCGGGCATGTTCAACGCGCCGGTTGCGATCGAGACCTATGCCCGGGTGTTCGAGGAGGAAGGTGCGCTTGATAAGCTCGAAGCCTTCGCCTCGCTCAACGGACCGGCGCATTATCGCATGCCGCCGAACGAGGAGCGCATTACACTGGAAAAGACCTCATGGGCCGCCCCGGAGGAGGTCACGGTGGCGGGACCCGACGAGCGCGCGCTGGTCTATCGCGGCGGCGAAACCATCGAGTGGCGGGTGGTGAACTGATGCCAGGCTTCCCCGACAAGGCGGTGATGGCCGAATTGACGGCGAAGATGCTCCTCGAAGTGGACGCGGTCCGCTTCATGGCCGACAAGCCGTTCATCTACACGTCGGGCTGGGCCAGCCCGGTCTATACCGATTGCCGCCGGCTCATCTCGTTTCCGCGGGTGCGGCAGACGCTGATCGACTTCGGCGTGGCCACCGTCGCGCGCGAGGTCGGCTTCGAGCAGTTCGATACGGTCGCCGGCGGCGAAACCGCCGGCATCCCGTTCGCGGCCTGGATGGCCGATCGCCTGATGCTGCCGATGCAATATGTGCGCAAGAAGCCGAAGGGCTTCGGCCGCAACGCCCAGATCGAAGGTCATCTCGAGGAAGGCGACCGGGTTTTGCTGGTCGAGGACATGACCACCGACGGCCGCAGCAAGGTCAATTTCTGCAAGGCGCTGCGCGGCGCCGGCGCCACCGTCGACCATGTCTTTGTGGTGTTTTTCTATGACATCTTCCCCGAAGCCAAGACGATCTTCGGCGACCTCGGCGTCACGCTGCACACGCTGGCGACCTGGTGGGACGTGCTCGACGTCGCCAAGAAGAGCGGCAAGTTCGACAAGGGCAAGCTCAAGGAAGTGGAAAAGTTCATGAAGGATCCGGCCGGCTGGTCGAAGGCGCACGGCGGCGCCGCCCAAGCGGCAGAGTAACTCGGGGTAGGAGATGCCAGATCAAGCTGCGGACGTGATCGTCGTCGGTGCCGGCAATGCGGCGTTCTGTGCTGCCTTGGCGGCCCAGGAGGCTGGCGCCAAGGTGATGATGCTGGAGGCGGCGCCGGAGGACGAAGCCGGCGGCAACAGCCGCTTCACCGCCGGCTCGATCCGCGTCGTCTACAACGGCGTCGACGACATCAAGACGCTGGTCCCCGATCTCACGCCCGCCGAGGTCGAGACCACGGACTTCGGCACCTACACCGCCGACCAGTTCTACGACGACATGGCGCGCATCACCCAGAACCGCGCCGATCCCGATCTGGTCGAGCTTTTGGTCACCAAGAGCTTCGATTCGCTCAACTGGATGCGCGAAAAAGGCGTGCGGCTTATTCCGATCTACGGCCGCCAGGCCTTCAAGATCGACGGCAAGTTCAAGTTCTGGGGCGGCCTCACCGTCGAATCCGTCGGCGGCGGGCCGGGCCTGATCAATATGCTCACCGCGTCGGCGAAAAAGCGCGGCATCGACATCCGCTACCGCGCCCGCGGCCTCGATCTGTTGTTCGACGGCAACCGCGTCGAAGGCGTGCGGGTGCGCGAAAACGGCGAGGTGCGCGAACTGCGCGCCAAGTCGGTGGTGCTGGCCTGCGGCGGCTTCGAGGCCAATCCGGAATGGCGCACGCGCTATCTCGGCCCCGGCTGGGATCTCGCCAAGGTGCGCGGCACCCGCTACAACACCGGCGACGGCATTCGCATGGCGATCGACATCGGCGCCGCGCCGCGCGGCAACTGGTCGGGCTGCCATGCCGTGCAGTGGGAAATGAACGCGCCGGAATTCGGCGATCTCGCCGTCGGCGACCAGTTCCAGAAGCACTCCTATCCGTTCTGCATTCTGGTCAACGCCACCGGCAAGCGCTTCGTCGACGAGGGCGCCGATTTCCGCAACTACACCTACGCCAAATACGGCCGCGTCGTGCTGGAGCAGCCCGGCCAGTTCGCTTGGCAAATCTTCGACCAGAAGGTCAAGCATCTGCAGCGCGACGAGTACAGGATCCGCCAGATCACCAAGGTGACGGGCAATACCATCGAGGAATTCGCCCAGAAGCTTGACGGCGTGAACGCGGCCGAATTCGTGCGTACCATCAAGGAATGGAACGCCGCGGTGAAGACCGACGTGCCGTTCAATCCGAATATCAAGGACGGCCGTGGCACGGCGGGCCTCGCCATCAACAAAAGCAATTGGGCGAACACCTTCGACGCGCCGCCGTACGAAGGCTACGCGGTGACCTGCGGCGTCACTTTCACGTTCGGCGGCCTGCGCATCAACACCGACGGCGAAGTGCTCAACACCGACTATCAGCCGATCCGTGGGCTGTATGCCGCGGGCGAACTGGTCGGCGGCCTGTTCTATTTCAACTATCCGGGCGGCTCCGGCCTGATGTCCGGCACCGTGTTCGGCAAGATCGCCGGCGCCTCGGCCGGCCGCGCCGGCAAAAACTGACAATGCGCTGACAATGGACGTCAAGGTCAAGCGCCTGCTCAATTCGCTCAGTGCCACGGCGCTGGCGCAGAAAATCGCCGGCGGCGAGACCACCTGCGAGGCGGTGGTGCGCGACTGCATCGCGCGCATCGCCGAACGCGACGGCGTCGTCAAGGCTTGGGTCGACTTCGATGCCGACCAGGCCATCGCGCAGGCCCGGGCGCTCGACCTTGGGCCGCGCCGCGGCCCGCTTCATGGTGTGCCGATCGGCGTCAAGGACATCATCGATACGTTCGACCTGCCGACGCAGATGGGGTCGCCGATCTATCGCGGCCACCGGCCGCGCGCGGATGCGGCCTGCGTCGCGCTGCTGCGCCGCGCCGGCGCGCTGATCCTCGGCAAGACGGTCACCTGCGAATTCGCCGGCATGGCGCCCTCGGACACCACCAACCCACATGATGCCGCGCACACCCCGGGCGGCTCGTCGAGCGGCTCGGCGGCGGCGGTCGCCGACCACATGGCGCCGGCGGCGCTCGGCACCCAAACCGGCGGCTCGGTGCTGCGGCCGTCGTCCTATTGCGGGATCTTCGGCTACAAGCCGACCTACAATACCTTCAATAAAGCCGGGGTGTGGCCGGCGGCGGAAAGCATCGATACTATCGGCTGGCTCGCCCGCTCGCTCGACGACATCGAGGTTCTCACCGACGTGCTGCGCATGCAGGCGCCGCAACCGCCGCGCGAATTGACCGCCGCGCCGCGCATCGGACTGTGCCGGACCGACATGTGGGACAGCGCGCTGCCGGAGTCGCAGGCCGCTGTCGAAACCGCCGCGGACAAGCTCGGCAAGGCCGGCGCGATGGTGCGCGAGATCGCGTTGCCGCAAGCCTTCACCGACCTGCACGTCATCGCCCGAGGCGCCATCAACAACTATGAGCGCGCCGCCTGCATGGCGTTCGAATGGGATCATCACCGCGACCGGCTGTCGCCGCAGATGCATCGCTACATCGAGAACGGGCAAAAGACATCGCGCGCGGACTACGTCGCCGCTTGGCGTCGGGTCGAGGCGTGCCGCGCGCTGCTGCCCAGCGTGTTCGAGCAACTCGACGTCCTGCTGGTGCCGTGCGTGCAGGGCGAGGCGCCGAAGGGCCTTGCCGCGACCGGAGATCCTCGCCTGCAGGCGGTCTGGACGGCGCTGCACACCCCGGCCATGACACTGCCGACCCATCGCGGCCCGAACGATCTGCCGGTCGGCATCCAACTGGTCGGGCAACGCTACGACGACGATCGGCTGTTCGCCTGCGCGCGCTGGATTTGGCAGCGCATCGGCTCGCCCGAGATGATCGGGTGCCGGCTCTAAGCCGGAGTTGGCCATGGAATTCGACAACGCGTTCGAGGTCCCGCTCGCTCCGGCTGCAGCCTGGACGGTGCTGATGGACATCCGCCGCGTCGCGCCCTGCATGCCTGGCGCGGCCTTGACCGAAATCATCGACCCGCAGCACTTTCGCGGCAAGATTGCGGTGAGGCTCGGTCCGGTGGCGCTGGCCTTCGCCGGCCGCCTGCAATTCGAGGATGTCGACGAGGCCAATCACAGCGCGCGGGTCAAGGCGCAGGGCAGCGACGACAAGGGCCGCGGCTCCGCCAATGCGGTGGCGACGTTCCGCATCGAGCCCGCCGACGTCGGCTCGCGCGTGCTCATCCATACCGATCTGATGCTGTCCGGCGCCGTGGCCCAATATGGCCGCGGCGTCGGCATGATCCAATCGACCGCAGCCCAGATCATCGGCCAATTCGCCGCCAACTTGCGCGCGCAGTTGGAACGACAGCCGGACGTCGTGACGGCGCCGCCCATCGCGCCGGCGGCCGAGCCGCTTGCGTCCGCCGCGCCGGCGACCCCACAGGTTGCCGCGGCGGCCGCCGCACCGTTGCGGGTACCGGAGCCGCCGGCGCTGCCGCCGCCAGCCAAACCGATTTCCGGCCTGACGCTCGCCGGCCGTGTGATTTGGTCGAAACTTGTGGCGCTGTTCGCCGGTCGGCGACATTAGGTATCATTCTTGAGGTGGCCTTCTTGCAGCGTGGGATTGGTCATCGGCGGGGACATTTGGCGCGATCGATGGCGGGATCAGCGGTATTGCGCAACGTGAGCGGCGGCCTTGCCGCGCTCATGCTGCTGGCCGGCGCGGCGGCGGCCATGGGCGTCGACGACTTCTACAAGGGCCGCACTCTTCAGCTTGTCATCGGCTACAGTGTCGGCGGCGGCTACGATGCCTACGCGCGCCTCGTGGCGCGCCATGTCGGCAAGCACATTCCGGGCAATCCCTCGATCATTCCGCAGCAGATGCCGGGTGCCGGCAGCCTGACCTCGGCCCGCTATATTTATTCCGTGGCGCCGAAAGACGGCTCGGTGTTCGGCACCTTTTCGCGCAGCATGGGAATTTCGCCGCTGATCGACAAAGCCGACTTTGACAGCCGCAAATTCAGCTGGCTCGGCAGCGTCAGCGACGACAACACGATCTGCGTCAGCTCCAAGGCATCGCCGATCAGGAACTGGGACGATTTTATCAACAAGCCGTCCAAGTTCGGCGGCGAGGGCGCCGGCGCCGATCCGGACATCTGGACGCTGCTCTACAAGAACGTGTTTGGCGCCAAGGTGCAGCTCATCACCGGCTATCCGGGCACCAACGACACGGTGCTGGCGATGGACCGCGGCGAGATCGACGGGCTGTGCGGCATGTCGTGGAGCACGATCAAGACCCGCCATCCGCAATGGCTGGCCGATCATTCGGTCAACCTGATCGTCCAGGCCGCGCTCAAGAAGGAGCCGGAGATCGCCGCGGTGCCGCTGGCGAGCGATCTGGCCTCCAATCCCGAGCAGCTTCAGATTCTCAAGCTGCTGCTGGTGAGCCAGGAAATGGCGCGTCCGTTCGCCGCGCCGCCGGACGTTCCCGCCGACCGCAAGGCGGCGCTGATCGCGGCGTTCAACGCCACCATGAAGGATGCCGACTTCCTCGCCGAAGCGGCGAAACTCGACTTCGACGTGCGGCCGGTCGATGCGTCGACCATCGATGCGCTGCTCACGGAGGTCTATCAAACACCGAAGGACGTTCTCGCCAAGGCCGTCAAAGCGATGTCCAGCGAGTGAGAGGGACCGTGAGCGAATGATCGGAGCGCGCGTTCCGCGCCTTGAGGATTTTTCGCTGCTGACCGGCGGCGCGCGGTTCGTCGACGATATTGCGGCACCGGGCGCGCTGCATGCCGCGTTCGTGCGCAGCCCGCATCCGCACGCCCTGATCCGCGGCATCGATGCGAGCGCCGCCGGCGCGGCGCCGGGCGTGGTCGCCGTGCTCGCGCTCGACGATATCGCCCCGGTCCTGAAGCAGCGGCGCATGATGCGCGTCTCGAACTCGGGCACGCGGCTCGACCAGAGCTGGCCGTTCGCGCTCGCCGACGGCGAAGTGTCGTTCGTCGGCGAGCCCGTCGCTATCGTGGTCGCGCTCGACCGCTACGTTGCCGAGGACGCGGCCGCGCTCGTCGCAATCGACTATGAGGTGCTGCCGGCCGCCACCGATTCCCGGACCGCCGCGCGCGGCCCCGCGGTCCGCCGCGAGCTCGCCGCCAACGAGGTGATCGCCTACAAGGTCGCATATGGCGACGCGGAAGCCGCGTTCGCCAAGGCAGCGCAGGTCGTGCACGAAGACCTGTGGATCCATCGCGGCGCCGCGCATTCCATGGAAGGCCGCGGCATCCTGGCGCAAATCGCCGATCGCGAGATCCAGGTCTGGGCCTCGACGCAGAAGGCCCACGATCTGCGCAACGCGCTGGCGGACTATATCGATCTCGACGAAAGCCGGCTGCGCGTGGCGACGCCGGACGTCGGCGGCGGCTTCGGTCCGAAGCTGTGCGTCTATCCCGAGGACGTGGCGGTGGTCGCCGCCGCGACGCTGTTGCGCCGCTCGGTCAAATGGATCGAGGACCGCCGCGAGCATTTCACCAATGCGGCGCAGGAGCGCGATCAGTATTGGTCGATCGAGATTGCCGCCGAGGCGGATGGGCGGGTGCGCGGCGTGCGCGGCAGGCTCATTCACGATATCGGCGCCTACGCGCTGCAGGACGTGAACATTCCGTACAATTCGGCGACCACGCTCACCGGTCCCTACATGGTGCCGGCGCTGGCGATCGACGTCGCCGCCACTCACACCAACAAGGCGCCGGTCTCCTCGGTTCGCGGCGCCGGTTATCCGCAAGCGGCCTTCGCCATGGAGCGCCTGATGGACGGGCTGGCGCGCGCGCTCGGCATCGAGCGCGCCGAATTGCGGCGGCGCAATCTCATCCCGGCAGAGAAGATGCCGTATCTCAAGCCGCTGAAAGCGCGCTCCGGCGAACAGGTGCAGTACGACAGCGGCGACTATCCGGCCTGCCAGGCCGAGATTCTGCGCGCCGCCGGCTGGGCCGATTTTCCGCGCCGCCAAGCCGCGGCGCGGGCGGAACATCGCTATCTCGGCATCGGGCTCGCGCATGGCATCAAGGGCACCGGGCGCGGTCCGTTCGAATTCGGTGGCGTTCGCGTCTCGCCGACCGGACGCATCACGGTCTCGACCGGCGCCGCGGCGATGGGGCAGGGGCTTGCCACGGCGCTGGCGCAGATTTGCGCCGAGGCGTTTGGCGTGCGCGCCGAGGATGTCACCGTCATTGCCGGCGATACCGCTGCCGCGCCGCTCGGCCTCGGCGGTTTTGCCAGCCGCCAAACCGTGACCGCCGGCTCGTCGGTGCAGATCGCCGCCAAAGCGGTCGCCGCCAAGGCCAAGAAGCTCGCCAGCCACATGCTCGAAGCGGCGGAAGACGATCTTGAGATCGTCGACGGCGAGGTGCGCGTGGTCGGCGCCCCGCAGCTCAACGTCAAGCTCGGCGAACTGGCGCGCGTTCTCAAAGGCGCGCCCGGTTACGCCTTTCCCCACGACGTCGATCCCGGCCTCGAGGCGAACGCGATGTTCCGCGTCGATCAGCTCGCTTATTCCAACGCCTGCCACGTCGTCGAGGTCGAGGTCGATATCGAGACCGGCGGGGTCACGATCCTGCGCTACTTCGCGCTGCAGGACTGCGGCCGTCGCGTCAATCCGATGATCGTCGAGGGCCAGGTCCATGGCGGCATCGCCCATGGCGTCGGCAATGCCCTGTTCGAGTGGATGGGCTACGACGACGCCGGCCAGCCCGTCACCACGACATTCGCCGATTACCTGCTACCGACCGCGACCGAGGTGCCGACGCTGGAGACGCTCTACCGGGAATCGCCGTCGCCGCATAATCCGCTGGGCGTCAAAGGCGTCGGCGAGGTCGGCGTCATTCCGGCCGCCGCGGCGGTGATCTCGGCCATCGAGGACGCGCTGTCGCCCTTCAACGTCCACATCGCGCAAATGCCGATCATGCCTCCCAAGCTGGTCGAATTGATCGGCGCCGGGGCGAAGCGATAAGCTGCGGCAAAATGGAGAGAACCCAATGTACCGCTTGAAATCCGCCGCGCGCGCCTTTTTCTGGTCGGCGCTGGCCCTGGCCGCTTGCCTGCCGGCGCGCGCCGAAGATTTTCCGGATCGGCCGGTGCACCTGATCATTCCGTACGGGCCGGGCGGCATCGTCGACTTCACCGGCCGCGTGCTGGCGCAGAAGATCGGCGATGCATTGGGCCAGACCGTCGTTGCCGAAAACAAGCCGGGCGCCGGCGGCATCGTCGGCGTCGACTACGTCGCCCACGCCGCGCCAGACGGCTACAACATGGCGCTCATGGATCCCGCCATCGTCATCAATCCGACGCTGCAAAAATCCATGCCGTATGACATTTTCAAGGACCTCGTGACCGTCTCGATCGTCAGTTCGTCGCCCGAGGTTCTCGTGGTCGCCCCGCAGCTCGGCATCAAGACCTACGCGGACCTGGTCGCCTACGGCAAAGCCAATCCCGGCAAGCTCAACTACGCCTCCGCCGGCGTCGGCACCACGCCGCATCTCGCCGCCGAAATGTGGAAGTTGCGCACCGGCATCGACGCCGTGCACGTGCCCTACAAGGGCATCGGCGCCTCCTTCACCGACATGATGAGCAACAAGATTTAGATGTCGTTCTCGAGCATCGCCGGCGCGCTGCCGTTCACCAGCGACGGCCGGGTCATTCCGCTGGCGACCACGGGCACGACGCGGTCGCCGGTCTATCCGGATTTGCCGACCGTGGCGGAAGCCGGGTTACCGGGCTACGAAGTGGATTTGTGGCTCGGCCTTTACGGAACCGCAGGAGTGCCTGCGGGTGTCCTGGCCAAGCTCAATAGCGCCGTCGCCAAGGCGCTTTCGGACGGCGAGCTGCGCGCCTCGTTCGCCAAGTTTGGTCTCACCCCGCGCGGCACCAGTCTGGCGGACGGCGCGGCCTTCACCAAGGGCGAATACGTGAAGTGGAAAAAGGTCATCGATGACGGCCACATCACGCTCGATTGACCAATCGACGATGAGCAGTCGACGATGAGTAGGCGACGATGAGTAGGCGACGATGAGTAGTTCTTGGCCCACCGAGCTGCGCCTGCACAAGGATCGCAAGGCCCTCACCGTCACCTTCGACTCCGGCGAGCGCTTCGAGCTCGCCGCCGAATACTTGCGCGTGCGCAGCCCGAGCGCCGAGGTCCAGGGTCACTCGCCGAGCGAGCGGCGGACCGTCGGCGGCAAACAGGATGTGCAGATCCTCGAACTGCATCCGGTCGGCAATTACGCGGTCCGGCTTGCTTTCGACGACCTGCACGCGACCGGAATTTTTAGTTGGGATTATCTTTTCGAACTCGGTCGAAATCGCGATAAATATTGGCGCGAGTATCTCGACGAGCTGGCGGAAAAGCGCCTTTCACGCGCTTCGCCGCCCCGATAATGCAAAAAAGGTATTGCCGTAGCGCCGACTTCTGCGCTTTTTGCCGAGAATCTTCGCAAAGCGCGTAACAGTTCCATACCGCCGCCTCCGTAGATTTACGGATGCGCGTCGGCATACGCGCACTCGGGCACGGCATTTTTGCACGAGCGGCGACTTAAGCTTTAGGGAAAGGACCAGGTCGTGGGTACATTACTTTCCAATTTCCTTGACAATGAGCACGGGGCGGCGGCGATCGAATACGGCCTGTTGGCAGCGGGCATCGCCGTCGCCATCATCGCCGTGGTTGCGGCGCTCGGTACCAACCTGAACACGACGTACTCGACCGTCTCCTCGTCGCTGCAGTAGCGCGGCGGCGCGCTCGATCCGGCGCGCCCCGTCCCGACCGTCAACGATCGGTCAACCTTGGTTCGGCATGATCGGGGAAGTGTCGGGGTGGGGTGTACGATGGGGCACCTGCCGACATCAGAACGGCCTTGGTCCCCCTCCCTCGGGACCGAGGCCGTTCGTTCTTTACGCGACGGTGGCCGCCGCCGGCTGGCATTTTTGCCGCCCTATCAGCGGCTTGCGTGGCGCCCCGCCGCTTCGCCGTCCGGACGGCCCCTGGCGCTGCGCCGCCACGGCCGGATCATCGAAGGCACCGCATGAGCCGACGTGAGTGCGTTGGTTTTCTCTATTGATGGTTGATAGAGCGTTGCCGCGGCGCCTAAAATAGCTGCCGAGCGGCCGACAGGATGCCGCCGAAACAGGGAGGATATCCAATGACGTTGCGTATGCTGGCTGCCGTGCTGATGGCTTCCGGCTTGCTCGTGTCCGGCGCTGCCTTTGCGCAGCAACCGGCGGCGCCACCGCCGGATCTCAATGCCATCCCCGACAAGATGCCGTTCAACACGCCGTACGGCATGCCGATCACGATGGAGCGTGCCCAATCGGTCATCCAGGCCGCCATCGCCGAAGCCAATAAGCGCGGCTGGCAGATGAACGTGACCGTCGTCGATACCAATGGCGACCTTATTGCGTTCGCGCGCATGGACGGCGCCCAGCTGGCGTCGGTCTCCATCTCGCAACACAAGGCGCGCACGGCAGTGCGATATCGCCGCCCGACGGTGGTTTTCGAAAACGCCGTGCAAAAGGCCGGGTTCACCTACATCCTCACGCTCGATGACGTCATCGCCTCGCGCGGCGGCATTCCGTTGGTGGAAGGCGGCAAGATCATCGGCGCGGTCGGCTGCTCCGGCGGCACCGGTTCGCAGGACGAGGCGACCTGCACGGCCGCGGCGAACACCATCAACAAGACCCAGTAGAGGCGCGCGCTGGCTCGAAGGACCGCGTCGACGAGGGCGGCGACCACGTCGCCTTCGTTTTACGTCCGGACGGCTCGGAGCGGAACTGGCGTCGACGGGGACTTCGCCTAACGGAATTACGAATAGGTGAGGTCGCGAGCGGCCTCAGTCGGGCTTGATGCCGGCTGCCTTGATGATTGGCCACCGCTGCTCGATCTCGTTCTTTTGGAAAGTGGCGAAAGCCGCCGGGGTCATCTGCTCGGTCGGGAAGAAATCCTGTCCCAAGCTGACGAATCTCTGACGCACTTGCGGATTGGCGAGTGCCACAGCGCCGTCCGACCCCACCGTGATACCAAAGGGCTGGCTGCCGGCCTTGGCTCCGCCTCTGGCCGCCGCCAGCGAGCGCCAAGCCAAGAATTACCGGCGCATCATCCATAGTCGGCGCGGCTCTTGGCGGCTTGGACGACAGCGAACAGTTTATGGGACGAGAGAGAAATCGATATGGCTTTCATCCGAGTGCTGCTACGGTACGCCGACGGACGGCAGCGTTTCATCAACATGGACTTTTTCAATGTCCGCGATGTCTGGTTTGTCGGCTGCTGCGCCGATGTTTCAGTTTTCGACGAGGGGAATTGCCAGGCCGGAGGGGTTGGCGGCTTGGCGCGAAATCTTCGGCCGCACCGTCTGCAACCTCAACATCGATCCTCTTGAACCGGAAACTTTCGCCTCGGACGCGACGATCTGTCAGTTGCCGGGATTGGGCGTGCTGTTCGCCGAGAGCGGCGCGGTGGATTTGAGTCATCCGCGCGAATTGATCGTCGACGACGATCTGTCATTCATGGCCGCGCCGACGTGCCGTTATACCGCGTTTCAGCTCGGCCGGACTGCAGAGCTTGGGGCCGGCGCCGGCGTGCTCATGACCAACGCCGAAGTCGGCAGGATCAGGCTCGCCGCGGCTTCGCGCTTCATCACCTTCCGCGTGCCGCGCGCGCCGATGGCAGCGCTGGTTCCCGATATCGATGCTGCCGTGGCGCGACGCATCCCGGCCGACAACGCGGCGCTCAAGCTTCTGGTCGGATATCTCGAAAGCGCTCGCGATACGCTGGCCCTGACAACGCCGGAACTGCAGCACGCCGCAGTCACCCACATCCACGACCTATTGGCCCTGGCGCTCGGCGCCACGCGCGAAGCAACTGAAATTGCCTACGGTCGCGGCATGCGCGCGGCGCGGCTGCGCGCGGCCAAGGCCTTTATCATGCGGCATATCGGGCGCCAGGATTTGTCGGCAAGGACCGTCGCGGCGCATCTCAACATCACGCCGCGCTACGTGCACGTGCTGTTCGAGGCCGAGGGCTCGTCCGTCACGAGATTTATCGTCGCGCTGCGATTGGCGCGCTCGCATCACATGCTTGTGGACCCACGGATGACGCAGCGCACGATCAGCGCGATTGCCTTCGCGGCCGGTTTCAGCGACCTGTCGCATTTCAATCGTACATTCCGACGCCATTTTGGCAAAACCCCGTCGGACGCGCGTCGGGAAACGAATGACGCGACGGCTGCAGCCAGCTTTTGAGACGTGACGTCTCGGGAAGTCTGTTGAGCCACCCCGTTTTTTGAGCGTCCCTTTCATTTCGCACCAAGCGCGCAATGTTACTGGCTGGCCCTTCTCAACCGGGTCCGTCGTGTGGCGGAGACGGGCCGCTAAGCGGAGGCCTTACCGCCGCGCAGGCAGTTTGTTTGTCGGCGAGGCTGTTCGTAACAGGAAGCGGACGTGCAGCAGCGCTGAAGGTGGTCGTGTTCGCTTGCACCAATGCAAGGCCCTATCCCTCTGTGAATTGCCCTCCGGAGCTGCATTTCCGCTAGATATGCACCCTACCCGTTGCTTCGGGTTGACCATAGCAATGCTGTAGTCTGACGAACTCGGTCCCGTCGCACGTCACCAGCAGGCAATAGCGCCCAGGCTTGGCTAACCGGCCAATTCTTGTGCCTTCTCCGCCGCCGCCTCAGGCGCCACTGTGTGTTCTGCGTCATGATTGTACGATGGCACCAACCGATCGCCCGCGGGCAACCGACCGTGCTCCTTAAGCGGCTTCATGCCGGTTAAGCTGCGCAGCAACACATAGAAGACGGGGGTGAGGAAAAGACCGAAGAACGTCACGCCCAGCATGCCGAAAAAGACCGCCACGCCCATCGCGTGCCGCATTTCCGCGCCAGCGCCCGAGGACAGCACCAGCGGCACGACGCCCATGATGAAGGCAAAGCTCGTCATCAAAATCGGCCGCAGCCGCAACCCCGCCGCCTCGATAGCAGCAGCAACAACCGACCTGCCCCGCAGTTCCAATTCGCGGGCAAACTCGACGATCAGAATCGCATTCTTGCAAGCCAACCCGACCAGGACGAACAGTCCGATCTGGGTAAAGATGTTGTTGTCGCCGCCGGTGAGCCATACGCCGGTGATCGCCGAGAACAAACACATCGGCACGATCAGGATAATGGCGAGCGGCAACAGCAGGCTTTCATATTGCGCCGCCAGCACGAGAAACACCAGGAGGACGCAGATCGGAAAAACCAGAAGCGCAGTGTTGCCAGCGAGAATCTCCTGATAGGTCAAATCGGTCCATTCGAATTGCATGCCTTTCGGCAACGTATCGGCCAATATCCGGGTTATCGCGGCTTGCGCTTGCCCGGATGAATACCCCGGTGCCGGTGCGCCGTTGAGGTCGGCGCTGCGGAAGCCGTTGTAACGCAGCGACGAATCCGGCCCGGTCGTCTGGCTGATGTCGACGACGGTCCCGAGCGGCACCATCTTGCCGGACGAATTTCGCACCTGCAGCCGCAGGATGTCGTCGGCTCTCGCCCGGAACTGGGTGTCGGCCTGGGCGATCACCTCGTAGGTGCGGCCGAAGCGATTGAAGTCGTTGACATAGATCGACCCGAGATAAGTCTGCATGGTATCGAAAATGTCCTGCACTTCGACGCCCAGTTGCATCGCCTTGATGCGGTCGACGTGGGCGTAGAGCTGCGGCACCCCGATGTTGAAATTGGAAAACACCGCCATCAGCTCCGGCGTCTTGCGGGCCTTAGCCTGCACATCGGCCATCACCTGATTGAGCACTTGATCGCCCTGGTCGGTGCGGTCCTCGACTTGCAGTTTGAAGCCGGCGATGGTGCCGAGGCCGTTGACCGGCGGCGGCGGAAAAATCGCGATGACGGCGTCGCGGATGCCGGCAAACTTGGCCTGGAGCTTCTGCGAAATCGCAAAGCCGGAGAGATCCGGCGTCTGTGCGTTCGTTCGAACGGCTTGAGCGTCTCGAACACGATACCGGCCGACGGGCTGTTGATGAAGCCGTTGATCGACAGCCCGGGAAAGGCGACCGCGCTCTCCACGCCCGGTTCCTTGAGCGCGATGTCGGACATTTCGCGGATCACTTTTTCGGTGCGGTCAAGCGTGGCGCCTTCCGGCAATTGCGCAAAACTCACCAGATATTGCTTGTCCTGTAATGGCACGAAGCCCGGGGGCACCGTGCGCAAGACGAACAGCGTCGCCACCAGCAGCACCGCATAGACCCCAACGGCCGCGACCTTGCGCGAAAGGATGCGGCCGACGCCGTGGCCATAAGCTGTCGAGCCGGCGCGGAACACGCGATTGAAGCGGTTGAAGAAGGGTCCGAGCACCTTTGCCATGCCGCGCGCCAGCGGGTCCTTGGCGGCGCCATGCCCCTTCAACAGCAACGCCGACAGTGCCGGTGACAGCGTCAGCGAATTGAAGGCCGAGATGATGGTCGAGAAAGCGATCGTAAGCGCAAATTGGCGGTAGAACTCGCCGGTCAAGCCTGAGATGAAGGCGATCGGTACGAACACGGCGCAGAGCACGAGCGCGATGGCGATGATAGGACCGGTGACCTCGCTCATCGCCTGCAAGGTTGCATCGCGCGGGCTCAAGCCCGCTTCGATGTTGCGCTCGACGTTCTCCACCACGACGATGGCGTCGTCGACGACGATGCCAATGGCCAGCACCAGACCGAACAGAGATAATGCATTGATCGAGAATCCACACAGAAACATCGCTGCAAAAGTCCCAACGATGGACGTCGGTACCGCGAGCAGCGGAATGATCGACGCGCGCCAAGTCTGGAGAAACAGAATGACGACCAGGACCACGAGTGCGACCGCCTCGAGAAGCGTGTGCACGACCGCCTTGATCGAGTTGCGGACAAACACCGTGGGGTCGTAGACGATGCTGTAATCCATCCCTTCCGGAAAATTCTTCTTCAATTGCTCCATCGTGGCGCGCACCCGATTGGAAATCTGAATTGCATTCGAGCCGGGCGACTGGAATATCGGGATGGCGACGGCCTGCTGATTATCGAGCAGCGACCGCAGGCTGTAGGCCGAAGCGTCGATGGCGATGCGCGCCACGTCGCTCAATCGCGTAACGACGCCGTTCTGGTTCTTGATGACGATCTGGCCGAACTGCTCGGGGTCGGACAGACGGCCATCGACGGTGATCGGAAGCTGCAACTCCCCCTTGTCGCTGTATGGCGGCCCGTTGACCAAGCCGGCCGCCACCTGGACGTTCTGCCGGCGCACGGCGTTGACAACGTCGTCGGCCGTCAGGCCGAGCTCGGCGATCTTCTGCGGATTGAGCCAGATCCGCATGGCATAATCGCCCGAGCCAAACAGCTGAACACTGCCGATGCCTTCGATCTTGGCGAGCTGGTCCTTGACGTTGAGCACCGCGTAATTGCGCAGGTACAGCATGTCGTAACGCTCGCCGAGCGACTTCAGATGAACCACCATGGTGAGGTCCGGCGAACTTTTGACCGTCGTCACGCCGAGATTGCGCGTCACGTCCGGCAGGCGCGGCAGCGCCTGGTTGACCCGGTTCTGCACCAGCTGCTGAGCGAGATTGGGATCGGTGCCAAGCTTGAACGTGACGGTAAGCGTCAGCGTGCCGTCGCTCGCGGCCTGCGAGAACATGTACAGCATGTTCTCGGTGCCGTTGATCTGCTCTTCGAGCGGCGTCGCCACGGTGTCGGCGACGGTTTCGGGATTGGCACCAGGGAACAGTGCCGTGACCACGATGGATGGCGGCACGACTTCGGGATATTCTGAAATCGGCAATAGCGTCATTGAGATCAGGCCGGCCAGGAAAATGGCGACCGAGATGACACCGGCGAAAATCGGCCGGTCTATGAAGAATCGCGAGAGATACATGTGTGGCTTGGCCGCTTGCGCGGCGCCCTCCGCGGTCAGTTGCTTGCGCTGCGGTGATTTTGTTGCGGGTCGACCGGCACGCCGGGGGCGAGCCGTTGCAGGTGATCGAGGATGACGCGGTCGCCCGGCTTGACGCCGGCGAGGACGACGCGGTTGCCGTCGACTTGCGGGCCGAGCTGAACGGTACGGTATTCGGCCTTGTTGCCGTCGCCGACAACAAAGACAAAACGCTTGCTCTGATCGTTCCCGATGGCGCTTTCAGGAACGAGAAGCGCGTCGTCCAGCGTGCCGTCTCCCATGCGTACCGAGACGAACATTCCCGGGATCAGGCTGCCGTCCTTGTTGTCGAAACGGGCACGGGCACGGATCGTGCCGGAGCCGGTATCGATGCGGTTGTCGAAGCTCTGCATATGGCCGCGATAGACGTGGCCGCCGTCGCCGCGAACCACGAGCTCCACCGCGATTTTCTGCTGGTCTTCCCGGCTCTGGCCGTAATTGCGTACATTGTCGAGATAAGTCTGTTGATCGACGTCGAAGTCGGCATAGACGCCGTTGTCGGAAACGATGGAAGCGAGAGACTGCGGCGGCGTGGTCGGCGAGCCGACGAGATTGCCGAGCGTGACCTCGGCGCGGCTGATGCGCCCTGAGATCGGCGCCTTCACGTAGGCGTAATCGAGATTGACTTGTGCTGCAGCGAGCACCGCCTGCGCCGACTGTACTGCGGATTGTCCGGAATCATCGGCGTTGACGCGCTGATCATAGGTTTCCTGCGATAGCGTATTTGATTTGACCAATTGGCTGCCACGCTCCCGCTCGGCCCGGGCAAACTTGGCATTGTTGACAGCGGTCGCAAGATCGGCCCGCGCCTTGTCGACCGCTGCCTGATAGGGCTGCGGATCTATGACGAACAAAACATCGCCCGCGTTGACGCGCTGCCCGTCCTGGAAGCGGATTTCCGTGATGCGGCCGGAGACCTGCGGCCGGATTTCCGCGAAATCCACGGCATTGACGCGGCCAGAAAACTCGACGAACGGGTTTACATTTTGCTGCTTAAGAAGCCCGACCGTCACCGGCACTGCCGCCGCGGCAGCGGAGCCGACATTGGCCTGGGCGTCTGGCGCGTATTTGCTCGTGACCGCCAAGGCGAAAACAGCCGCCGCGGTGGCGCCGACCAGACCGGCGAGCACCCAGCCACGAAGCCGCGCTGACACAGTCGAGAAAGACCATTGACGCATTACCCGCCTCCACATATGTATTAACGACTACACATGTAGGAGGCTGCCAGGGTCCGTCAAGGGACTTCTGTAACAAATACTAAGAAAAGTCGGAGGGACATTCAATGGCCATGGGCCGACCCCGCGAATTCGACAAGGACAAGGTCCTGGACGGGGCCATGGAGGTATTCTGGCGCCATGGCTACGAAGGCGCCACGATTGCGGAACTGACCACCGCGATGGGAATCAATCCGCCGAGCCTCTACGCCGCTTTCGGCAGTAAGGAGGGGCTGCTCAAAGCGGCGCTCGACCACTATTCCGCAAAGCGCGCGGAATTCATGTGCGAAGTCCTCGCCGCACCGACAGCGCGCAAGGTGGCTGAACTCTTGCTGCTACGGATCGCCGATATGCAAACCGATCCCGCCAATCCTCCGGGTTGCCTTTTAGTGGCTGGTGGGCTCGCGTGTGGCGCGGGCGCCGAAAATGTTCCGTTTGAACTTGCCTCGCACCGGGCAAAAACCGAAGAGCAGCTTCGTGATCGTTTTGTTCGGGCAAGAAACGAAGGCGACCTTGCTGCCGAGGCAGACCCAGCGGCGCTGGCGCGTTACCTTTCTGCTGTGATCGCCGGCATGGGAGTTCTCGCATCTTCAGGCTCCGACCGCGACGAGTTGCGTCAGGTTGCCCTCGTCTCTCTGAAAGTATTCGACGAGCGCGCGGGTGCGAAATACGGCGCCGAAGAGCAAGGCGCGGGTGATACACCCCGCCAAAAAAGCTCGGCTTGGCGGCATGTCGCGCGGTGTGAGCAGGCGCAAGACGGGACTGGCGAGCAAGGACGGGAATCCGGATTCCACCACGGAGGGAATTTCCCGTGATAGGCGATCAAGCTCGCCGGTCGATGACCCCATCTATAAGCGCAGCTAAGAGCCCCGCGCACGCGCGTGGCGGGGTCTTAGCAACAGAACTGCGAGCTTATGGTATCGCTGCCAAAGAGCGAGGGCCGGCTCCATCAACGTGGGCTGAACGGAAGAGATCTCTCACATTGTTCGGCGCTCAGACCAACGCCCTCGAAGTCCAGGCGAGGGGTGTTTTCTTGACCAAACACCGTCCTCACGTCATTGCAGGCAACGGGCAGATTTTGCAAGTTGTCGTCGCAATGAAAGCTGCTGGCGTTGTTGATGTCGCCGTGGCCGTCGTAGATTGCCGTCTTTGGGAAGGGACAGACCGGCCGTGTGCGCCCCGGATCGAGTGCCGGGGTGAAGGCTAAGGCGGATAGGTGCCTCGGCACGGTACCGTTCTCGACCCAATTTCTCAGCGCGACGAAGGGGTCTTCGACCGACGGTCCGACCGTGGCGCCAAAGATCGATGCGAGGAACCCGGTGTCCAGGGCGCCTGTGCAATGGCCGACCCCGGGCATAATGAACAGACGATACCACCGGCGTAGCTTCTTATAGTCTTCCGGCTTCGTGCCGCCGGCGTACCAGGTCGCTACGCGGTTGTAGTAGTCGATATCGCCACCTTCTGTGATTGCGTTATCGGTATTGCCGCGCAGTTGGATGACTTTGGTATTGTTTTGCGCGGCCCGTTCGAGCCGGAAATCTTGTTGCTCGGTGTAAGCACCGAGAGTTTTAGCACTGAGCGCAGCTTCGTCCTCGTAAGTGATCGGTGTAAACGGAGCAGGACAGGCTGACCCGCCCAATGTCGCCGACTGTTGATCGGCGAATAGGCACGCATTGGCGGGGAATGATGCGTTGGAATGATCCCACAGCACCACCGAGGCGCCAAAGCCGCTGACGGTAGTCGAGAGGCTGATGTTCATGTCGCTTATTTCATAGGGATAGTAGATACGCGCGCCGTAGCTGTTGCGCGGCCCATCCCAGATTCTATCGAATGCCGCCGCCTGATCCGAGGTGAGGCAGTTTGGCGCAGCCGGCGCGCCCGGCACGCCGCAGACATTGGTGTGGGCACTGAAGTGCAAGGCGCACAGGCGTGGATCTTGAACGATGCCGTCGGCCACCGAGTTGAGGCCGCCGGGAAACTGCTTGTCGACATCGCACGCGGCCGTGACTGCAGCATTCAGTGCGCTTTGTTGTGCCGCAGTTGGGACCGTGCCGCCGAGCTGGACCAGCTTCTTCCACACCAGGGCCGGCCACAATTGCGACAGCGACAGCTGATTCCAGCGATAGGCCGGAGCACCGATCAGCAGACCGTCGTACTCGTCGCCATAGTTCTGCAGCTGGCCCATCCCCTGATTGCCGCCGCCGGAGCAGCCATTGTAGTAGTGCAACTTTGGAGGCTTGCCGTAATAGATGAAGGCGATGACATCGCCCCATTGCTTGCCGTAGTGGGTGCCACGGTACAGCCAGTCGGCTATTGGGCCATAAACTATAGTGTTAGGCGGCGACTCCGCAGCCGTCGTGAGAAACCAGTTTGAACTGCCATCATTGGCTTTTGCTGCGGCCATTTGGCCGGTGTCCGTCATCGTTGCGACAAGGCCTTGGCGTATGGCGTAGCCGGGCGAGCCGGTAAAATCCAAGCCTTCAGTGTAGGGCGTCTCCGCCGATAGGGGCGCTTCGCCCGACGACCCCGAGCCGCCGGTAGTCATCATGCCCCCAGTCCAATTGCCTTCGATGCCGCCAGTGCCGCCATCTGCCGAGTTGAGCGGCAGTGCGATGCCAATCTCAATCTGCTGGGTTTCCCCGACGCTATAGGCCGGATACGGCACGCCTGCATTCGTTGCTGACGGCGGAACCGTTGCAAACAGTCCCGAGGCACCCGTGGAGTACGTGAATGTGACCAGACAATAGGCTGGAGTCTCGCCATACGGCGTGGGCGTACCAGGCGTCCCGCCGGGGTTCGCAGCCGCAGCGGGTACAATCGTCGTCGTGAGCGTGCCGCTGACGATCGCCCCGGGAAGCAGCGGTGACACGATCCGCTGCACCTCCGAACCGAGCCCATTGAGGCAGGTCGGAAGCGGCGGTGGTGGGCTCTTCGCCAGCGCAGCAGCCGGAATTAGTGCGGCCGAGACCAACAGGATGCCTATCCAGGCGGTCGATCCCATTCGTCGCATAGCTTTCCTCCCTTATTTTCTGCGCCAAATGATGCGAATTATCAAACAGTCAGGCACGCGGCCTGACCGGTGATACAGCGCCGACCACGGCGCGCGCATAGAGTCTTTGTTTGAACAAATCTGTTAGCAGCCCGCCGCAGGGCTTGTGACAGATGTCTTGGAAGTAGCAAGGGGAAAAGCGAAAGACCGGAAGAGGCCTGACGCCGATAACTCCGCGCCACTTTCCTCAACGATAGCAGTTAGGAATTGAATTACGTCAACGAAGGCCTGTCAAGGCTGTTTCGGGCATACCGGCGTCTTCAAAACGGCTGCTCCCGATCTGGCAGCGCCGGCTTTCTGACGTTCTCAATTGGCACACAACTGGCGGACGCCGCGGCGCTTGAATGTTGCCGGTCGGACGGCGCAAAGGCTACGAGGCGAAACAACACTCCGCGCGCGAACTGGCTGGCGGCGCGGCGCGAACGTGCTGCCGTCACTTCTTGTATGGTCCGAGCTCCTTGACCACGGCATGGGCGTAGGACATGTCGACCAAGCGGCCGAAATCGACCTTTTCCTTGACCAGACCCTGTTCGGCATAAAAATCCAGATCGTGGGCCAGGCTTCGCACGTTGACCTCACCGTCCGGGTTCATGCCCGTCGGGGTGATGGCGCGGTAGATCGCGGGATCCTTGATGGCGGTGTATTCCTTCAGGATCGAGATCAGTTCATCGGCATTTGGTCCGGCAAGGTGGCTGCCTTGGAGCGCATCGTTATAGAAGCGGACGGCACGGAGGTAGGCGCGCATGAATTTTCCGGCGAGCTCTGGCTGGTTGGCCGCGAAGTTTTCCGAATAGAGAAGCACAGCGATCTGATGATACGGCGAGATTTCGTCGTCGCCGGCGACCACCACCGCCGAGCCGTTGCGCACGGCGATGGTCGGCGCCGGTTCGATGGCAAGTGCCGCGTCGACCGACTTGTTCTGCAGGGCGACCACATGCTCCATCGCTGACGCGAAGTTGACGACCTCTACGTCGGAATATTTGAGCCCGACCGATTTCAGCGCATCGTTGAGCGTCGATGTGTTGCTGACGCCCGGCGCGTTCATGGCGAACTTCATCCCTTTGATGTCTTTTAGAGACTTGAACCGGCCGCTTTCGACAAGATCCTTGCGGATAATCATCTTGGTCGCGCCGTAGCCGGGCGGCGATGAGGCTTTGTCGGCGACGATCTTGATCCTGATGCCACGCCCTACCGCGTTGTTGAGCGCGGCCGAAGCCGAGCCGGCTCCGACGTCGAGTTCGCCGGTGCCGAGTGGCGCGACCATCATTTCCCCCGACTGGAATCGCTCAAGCTTGGCCGCGATTCCTTCGTCGCGAAAATACCCCTTCTTGTCGGCAATGAAGAAAGGCGCATCGCTCGTCGCGCCGAAGATGCCGACGCTAACCGAATCGGTTTGTGCAAAGCCCGGCACGGCAAATGCCGCCACAAGCGACAGCGCCATGCCGCATCTGGTGACTAGTCCCAGCACCGTTGTTTCCTCCCTTCGACTTCCGTCTCGGATCAATGCGCGCGGCGAAGTCCCAGCCTGCCCATGCGCGGCAGTACTTCGTCGCGCAGCGTCGGAAAGTCTCTGATGTAGTTGACAAGGCCGACCGCCATGCCGTCGAGCCCCCATTCGCTCAGACGCTTGAACGTTGCCGCCACATCATCGTAGCTGCCGACGACCGGATAGGTGCCGAGCCCGCTGATCAGCCGTTCCTTGAGGCCTTGCAGGGCAGCGAGCGGCGTCGTTCGGCCCGCCGTCCGAATTGCCGCGGCATGCTCCGCCGCCTCCCAGTCCCCCGTCTCGTAAACGATGTAATGGTAATAGTCCTCGGCTTCCTTGCGCGTTCGCCGGCAAATGAGATGACCGCTGGCGAGAATGATCGCTTGCCGCTCCGACCGCCGCGGAATCGCGTGAATGGCGGCAATCTCTTCAGCCAGCGTTTCGCTCCGCATGATGCTGGTGAACAGACAATCGGCGTTGCGCACGGCAAAAGCACGGCCTTCGACCGAATTGCCGGCGCTGACCAGAATCGGATGAGTGTCGTAGTAGGGCTTCGGCTTGCACTGGACGGCCTTGAGGGAAAAATTTTCGCTCTGCACGTCGAACGGCTCGTCCTGGCTCCAGACTCGCTTGACGATGTCCAGCCATTCTTCCGTGTAGGCATAGCGGCGATCGTGCTCCTTGAACGGGACGCCGAACATCTCAAATTCTCTGATATTCCATCCCGAGACGATATTGAGTCCGAATCGACCCTTGCCAATGTGATCGGCGGTGACGATCTGCTTGGCCGCGAAGATCGGATTGACAAAGGCGATATGCAGCGTGCCGAACACGCAGACCTCGCGGGTTGCGCCCAGCAGGCCTGAGGCCCAGGTCAGCGTCTCGAACGAGGTGCCCTCTGTGTCGGTCTCGCCGCGATAGCCGTGCCAGCGACCGACCGGAAGCAGAAATTCGAGTCCAGCCTCGTCGGCAAGGCGCGCAGCTTCGATATTGTTATCCCAGGAGGCGTCCCACCGCTCGGGTGCCTTGGTCATGGTCAGTCCGCCGGAGCAATTCAACGCAAACAAGCCGAGCTTGAAAGCGTTCGCGTTGTACATGCGAGTGGACTGGCGGCTCATCGCGATCGTCCCTTGCTCAGCGTCGTCCGGATCAAATGGGTCTTCGGCAATATGAACCCATGTCGCGTCATGGGCAATCACAGGTGCGCACCCCCGGTGCTGTGATTTGCATCCGCCGCAATTCGCCGATAGCTGGCATGTGTTCTGCTTTCGCGGTCCGCCGACCGCCGATATAGTGCCGTGAGCCCTAACGGGGAAAAAGATCAGGGGAGAGCGCGGGTCGCGGGTGGCGCACTCGCAAGGAAGGGTTGCGATGAATCTATATCGATCCGGACTGGTGCGCTGCGCCGTCGTTGCAGCGCTCGTCGCAGCGGCCTCAATTGCAGCGGGCATCCTGGCGGCGCGAGCCGAGGATTACCCGACCCGCCCGGTCAAGATCATCGTGCAAACCGCCGCGGGGAGTTCGCTTGACGCGATGGGTCGGCTGGTCGCCGAGCAATTGTCGCAGCTCTGGGGCAAGGAGGTCCTCGTTATCAATCAAGCCGGCGCCGGGGGTCTCAACGCCGCACGAGCGACCGCGGACGCGGTAGCGGACGGCTACACGCTGTTCCTGGCCGGCGGCTCGGTTTTCGTTGCATTGCCCGTTCTGCATCGCGATCTGCCGTTTGACGTGAACGCTTTCGTGCCGATCGGCTTCGTTGCCGAGCAACCCTATTCGATTCTGGTGTCGAGCAAGCTGGACGTTCACTCGCTGACGGAGCTGATCACGGATTCCAAATTGCAACCGAGCGGCTTGGATGCGGTCGCGGGCACGATCGGTGGCTTGCAGCATTTGACCGCCGAGCGTTTCCGCCGTGTGAGTGGTGCCAAGATCAACTTGATCCACTATCCGGGCACGCAGGCGGCCCTAGGTGATGTCATAAGTGGGCGCGTGCCGGTGATGTTTCAGACGATTTTGCCGGTTGCCGGGGTTGTCGCGGCCGGTGACGTAAGAATACTGGCAATTGCGGCAAACGCCCGATTGCCGAATTATCCGGACATTCCGACGGTGTCGGAAACCATGCCCGGATTTACCTCGTCCGGCTGGTCCATCCTAGTCGCGCCGCACGGCACGCCCAGTGCAGTCGTCAACAAGATCAACGAAGATCTGCGAACGGCGCTGGCTCGTCCGCAGGTGATCGCAAAGCTTCAGGCGCTGGGGAACTATACGCGTCCGATGACGCCGCAGGACCTCGCCGCATTTGTCCGCGCCGAGCGCGAATTGTGGCTACCCATCGTCCAGGACGTTGGCACGGCAGCTGAGTAAGGCGAACCCGGATGATGAGCGCAGTCGACACTGCATCGCCGCGTCGGACCCGAATGCAGAACCGCAACCGTTTCAAGCTCGGCTTGTTCGGTATGAATTGCTCCGGTTCGGTACCGACCACCGCCCCAGAGCGCTGGCGAGCGGGATGGTCGGAGAACCGAGAGGCGGCGCAACTGGCCGATGCTGCCGGTATTGAGTTCCTGCTGCCGATCGCGCGCTGGCTCGGTTATGGTGGCTTGACTGATCGCCAAGGCACGAGCTTCGAGACCTTGGGCTGGGCTTCGGCGCTGCTCGCGGCCACACAGGACATCGTCGTTTTTGCCACCGTCCACGTGCCGCTGGTCAACCCGGTCTTTGCCGCCAAATCCGCGGTGACCGCCGACCATGTTGGCCATGGACGTTTCGGGCTCAATGTGGTGTCAGGCTGGAACGTCGACGAATTCCAGATGTTTGGCGCCCAACTTCTCGATCATGACGAGCGGTACGCCTACAGCGAGGAATGGGTCTCAATCGTCAAGCGCATCTGGTCGGAAACAGAGCCCTTCGATTTCAGCGGCAGGCATTTCCAGGTGAAACATGTTGGCGGCAAGCCCAAACCCTGGGGCGAAACGCGCCCATTGCTCATGAGCGCCGGCTCCTCGCCCGCCGGGCGGGCATTCGCGTCGCGCCACGTCGATTGTCTTTTCATGGTGATCAACGATGATGCCAAGCTTTCGGCTGAGATCGCGACTTTGCGGGCGGACAGGCCCGGGCTCGGGGTTTTCGCCAGCGGCCACTTGATGTGTCGGGCAACCGTGAAGGAGACCAAGGAATATTACCACTACCTGGTTCACGAAAAGGGCGATTGGGAAGCGGCCGAGGCCATTATCCGCAAACGGCTCGCCGGCGACAGCCGTTCGCTGCCACGGGAACGGCTCAAAGGCATGATCGAGCGCTTCATCAGTGGCGGTGGCACATTCCCGGTTATAGGCAGTCACGATGAGGTTGCGGCGACGTTCAAGCGGCTTGCCGATGCTGGGCTCGACGGCATGGCGCTTGCGTCCGTGAACTACGTCCAGGAAATGCCAACGATTCGCGACGAGGTGCTGCCGCGACTGGAGCGGTTGGGCCTGCGCGAAGTAGCGCATTAGTGGACACCCAGGGCGTCGAGGTGCAAGGGCTGTGATGACTCGCGCGACCCGAATGCAGAACGCGAACCGCTTTAAGCTCGGCTTGTTCGGCATGAACTGCTCGGGCTCGTTTGCCACCACCGCGCCGGAGCGATGGCAGGCGGGCTGGTCAGAAAATCTCGAGGCCGCCCGGCTCGCGGACGAAGCTGGCCTGGAATTCATCCTTCCGATTGCGCGCTGGATCGGCTACGGCGGCCTGACCGACCGCCAGGGCACGAGCTTCGAAACCCTGTCCTGGGCGTCGGCGTTGCTCGCATCGACCAACGACATCGTCGCGTTCTCCACCATCCACATTCCTCTGGTTCATCCGGTGTTCGCAGCCAAGGCGATCGTGACAGCCGACCACGTCGGGCAAGGCCGGTTCGGCATCAATGTCGTCTCCGGATGGAATGTCGAAGAGTTCGCCATGTTCGGTATCGCGCTGCGCGAGCACGACGAGCGCTACGAGTACTCTGCCGAATGGGTATCAATCCTCAAGAAGATTTATGCTGGGAGCGAGCCGTTTGACCATCAGGGCAAGTATTTCAACCTGAAGAATGTCGGCGCCAAGCCGCGACCCTGGGGGAATGGGCGGCCGATACTGATGAGCGCGGGTTCATCCCCGGCCGGGCGTAGATTCGCCGTCAACCATTGCGACTGTCTGTTCATGGTGATCAGCGAGGACGCCAATATCGCCTCCGATGTGGCCCACGTGCGCGCGGTCCCCGGCGCGGAGAAGATCGGGCTCTACGCGAGCGGACATTTGCTGTGCCGGCGGACAGAGAAGGAGACCGAGGAGTATTATCATTATCTGGTGCGCGAAAAGGGCGACTGGGAGGCAGCCGAACAGATCATCGCCAAGCGGGCTGCCGGCGGCACGCAATCGCTGTCGCCCGATCTGATGCGTCGGATGAAGGAGCGCGTGATCAGCGGCGGGGCGACTTTCCCGGTGATCGGCAGCTACGATCAGGTTGCCGAGAAATTTCTGCGAGCTGGCCGAGGCCGGGTTGAGTGGCATGGCGCTGATCCTCGTCAATTACGTACGAGAAATGCCGGTGCTTCGCGATGAAGTGCTGCCACGGCTGGAGCGGTTGCAATTGCGGCAGGTGCAGAGCTGAGTGGAGATTGAAAGATGAATGCGCTGAGGGACAAGTATGCGATCGTCGGGACTGGCAAGAGTTCGGCTCGGCCAAGTCGGAGCCGATTCGCTGAGCCTGCTCGAAGAGGCGATCAAACACGCTTTGGACGAGGCCGGACTGACCAGCAGGGACGTCGACGGCGTCGTGGTTCGCGGTCCCGATGATGTCTATTCCCATCATCAGTTGATCGCAGCCCGGCTTGGCATCGACGTAGACTTCAGCACCAGTCTCGACAACGGCGGTGCGAGCCAGATCCTTTCCGTGATTCTCGCGGTCATGGCCATCGAAGCTGGCCTCGCCAGCGTGGTGGTTTGCGGCTACGGGCGCGACAGTTGGACACGTACGCATCAAAAGGGAAAAGGAATTGCGGAAAACAGCCTAATTCCCGCCGCGCAGCGGCCGCGCGAGCATGGCCCGGAATTCGGCCATTTCGGCGCAGTGTCTCAGCACGCCTTCGGTGCCCGACGCCATATGTTCGAATACGGCACCACGCGCAACGACTTCGCGGCGATCGCTGTCGCTTTCCGCGAGCATGCGCTGCGTAATCCCGACGCCATGATGAAAAAATCGCTTTCGCTCGACGACTATCTGCGTGCGCGCCTGATCGTCGATCCGTTCGGGTTGTTCGATTGCAGCCTGAACAGTGACGGCGCGGGTGCGGTGGTGGTGACATCGACCGAGCGTGCCAAGTCGTTGCGGCAACGCTCGGTCCTGATCAAGGGCTTCGCGACCCACAACAACACCAAGGGCTGGATTTTGGAGGACCACATGCTTTCGACCGGGGCGGTCGAGAGCGGCGCGCGGGCGTTCCGCATGGCGGGGCTCGGACCCGAGGACGTCGATACAGCGCAGATCTATGACTGCTTCACCTATATGGTCCTCACCCAGCTTGAGGATTACGGATTCTGCAAGAAGGGGGAGGGCGGCGCCTTTGTCCGCTCCGGCGCGCTGCGGCTTGGCGGCGTACTGCCCTGTAATACTTCGGGCGGCCAGCTGTCCGAAGCTCACGTCGAAGGCATGCTGCAGATCGTCGAAGGAGCGCGACAGTTGCAGGGTGTTTACGGACCGGACCGGCAAGTGCCCGGTGCGGAAATTTCACTGATCAGCGGTCACGGCGGCAACCAGGTCTGTCATTCGACGCTGATCCTCGGAAGGGCCTGACATCGTGCCGGAGTACAACAAGCCGATACCCATCCCGTCCGCAGAAGCGCAGCCCTATTGGGACGGCTTGCGCGACGGCAAACTGCTGATGCCGCGCTGCGATGCCTGCGGCAAATACTGGTTTCCTCCGTCGCTGTTATGTCCGCATTGTAACGCGACGAAGTGGACCTGGACCTCTACCAGCGGCGGCGGCCGCATTTTCAGCTTCGTGGTCTACCATCGGGTCTATCACCCGGGTTTTGCCGGCGAGGTGCCCTATGCGGTCGCCGTCATCGAGCTTGATGAAGGACCGCGAATGATCAGCAACGTGATAGGCATCGCCCCCGACAAGCTTGCTTGCGACATGCGGGTGGAGGTCGTCTATCAACCGATCACCGAGACGATTACACTTCCGAAATTCAAGCCCGCCGCAGTCTGATCGCGCCTTGGGCGAGCGAAAATTTGGCTGTCGCGAAGCCGAGGAAGGAATATCGCCTATGAACGTTGGCGCTCTCGACGGCATCAGGATCTTTGAGTTCGCGAGCTATGTCAGTGGGCCATTCGCCGGCATGCTGCTTGCAGATTTGGGTGCCGAGGTCGTCAAGATCGAGTCACCGAACGGCGGCGATGCGTTCCGCTACTGGGGCAAGCAGGACTACAACGGCACGTTCGGCTCAATGAATCGCAACAAGAAGAGCGTCACGCTCGACCTGAAGACCGACGACGGCCGGACTGCTGCCCGTAGGCTGGCGTTGAGCGCCGATGTCATTATCGAGAATTTCCGCCCCGGAACGATGGAGCGCCTCGGGCTCGGCTACGAAGCGCTGGCCGCGGCCAATCCCCGATTGATCTACTGCTCGATCAGCGGGTTCGGCTCACAAGGTCCCTACAGCAGCCGCCCGGGCTACGATACGGTCGGCCAGGCGATGTCTGGATTGCTGTCAGTATTGACCGATCGCAGCGTGCCGCAGACCATGGGCGTCTCGCTATCCGATCATCTGGCCGGTACTTTTGCCGCCTATGGCGTGCTGGCCGCGCTCATGGCCCGCACCGCGACCGGGCTCGGCCAGAAGGTCGAAACGTCGCTGCTGCAAGCCTCGTTGGCCTTCCTCGGCGAGAATGCTGCGCATTTTTTCGAGGATGGAATGGTGCCCTCGCGGGCCACGCGATGTCAGAGGGCGCAGGTCTTTGCCTTCGTCGCCGGCGATGGTCTGCCGTTCGTCGTGCATTTGTCGTCGCCGGAAAAATTCTGGCATGGCCTTCTTACGGCAACTGACCGGCAGGCCCTCGCCGACGATGAGCGCTTCCGCAACCGGGACGCCAGGGTCAAGAATTACGATGCGCTGCGCTCCGAGCTCGCGGCAGTGTTCCCTTCGCGGCCGCGCGCGGAGTGGCTCCAGCTCTTGGAAGCGCAGGATGTGCCATCAGGCGCCCTGAACACGCTGGAAGAGGTGATGGCAGATCCACAGGTCATCGCCCTCGATATGCGCAAGCGCCTGCCGCATCGCACGCGAGGCACCGTTTCGGTCATTGGCAACCCGGTACGCCTGAGTGCCACGCCGCCGCTGATGGACAGCGCTGCGCCGGATTTGGGCGCCCACAACGACATCTATCTGCGGGAGACCAAATAAGCCAGCGCGTAGGTCGGCGCCTTGCGATGCCGTCGCAGCGTGACCCAACGATCCACCGAAAGCGGTTTTAAAGAGGAGAGGAGCGCCCATGGCAATCATCGCGATGATCCGACCGCTCTTGCTGGCCTTGACGGTGTCGGCCGGCGCGAGCGTTGCCGTGGCTCAGGGCGCGTCCCCCAGCGATAATCCTGCGACTTATCGGGGCGCCGACCGCGAGCCGCGCCTGGTCGATGGCGCCCGCAAGGAGGCGCAGGTCACGGTGTATTCCTCGATGATCGTCGACCAGGCGCTGCGTCCTTTGATCGACGCCTTCCAAGCCAAATATCCTTTCGTCAGGGCTCAATATGTGCGGGATGATCCGCCACAACAGCTCCAGAAGGTGATGGCCGAGTTGCGCGCGGGCCGCATGGTGGCTGACGTGGTCGAGAGCACCGGGCTGGAAGTGCCGATCCGGGCCGCCGACATCGATCAGCCGTTTTGGTCGCCGCAAATCGAAGCCTACGATCCGAGCTTGCGCGACCCCGACAACTACTGGGCGCCGACACGGATCAGCTATCTGGGCGCTTGCTACAACACCAATCTGGTCAAGCCGGACGAGGCGCCGAAGAGTTTCGCCGATTATCTTGATCCGAAGTGGAAGGGTAAGATCGCCTGGTCCTCGACCGTCGCGGGCGCCTTGCTGTTCATCACCGGCTTGCGCAATTTCATGGGAGAAGACAAGGCGTTCGCCTATCTACAGAAGCTGGCGCAACAGGACATCGTGTCGATTCCTTCCGCCAACCGCGTCGTCGTCGACCGTGTCATGGCCGGCGAATACTCGCTCTGTCTCGATGCGTTTCTGCATCATCCGATCATCAGCGCTCGCAAGGGCGCGCCGGTAGCGTCCCTGCCGCTCGATCCGGTTCTTACCGTTGTGAGTTCGGTTATGCTACCGAAGGCGCCCCCGCACCCCTATGCGGCGATGCTATTCATCGACTATCTGCTGTCGCGCGAAGGCCAGCAGACCTTGCAGCGAGCGGACTATTTCCCGGCGCGATCCGATGTCCCGGCGTCGGCGGATCTTGACCAGATTGTGCCGCGCAAGATCGGGTTACAGGAAAATTTCATCTCACCTATCAAAATGGATGCAGACTTACCGCGCTCGCGCGAACTGTACCTGCAGCTGTTTGCCAAATGAAATGCTTGCGCATCACGAACGCCGTCGCGAGTAACCGGACGTGACGGATGTGACCACTGCGCCAGGGCGCGGCGTAACTCTCTCAATCGGACGCTACTCGCCCGCCGTCATCGCGTTGCTCGTCGTCTTGGTTGCCGCGATCATTCCGCCGTTCTTGTTTCTCGGTTATTCCAGCCTGCATCTGCTCGACGCGCGCGGCGGCTTTGGCGCCTTCACGTTCGGTAATTTCGCCGCCGTATTCACCGGCCCCACTTTGGCGCCGATGCTCGTCAACAGCGTACTCTATCCACTGGGTGCGGCGGTGCTGGCGCTGGTGCTCGGTGCCGCGCAAGCCTGGTTGGCGGAGCGGACCGATGCGACCCTGAGGCAGTTCCTGTACGCGACGGCGATCATATCGCTGGGCATTCCCTATGTGCTCTACATCGTGGCGTGGCTGCTTTTCCTCGGTCGAGCCGGCCCGCTCAACGCGCTTTTGCAACGGCTATTCGGCGGCAGCGGCCCCTATATCGACATCTACTCGCTGGGCGGGATGATCTTTGTCGAAGGCACGCTATGGTCGCCTTTCGCCTTCCTGTTACTGGCGCCGGTGTTGCGCAATTCCGATGCGGCCTTCGAGGAGGCCGCCAGCATGTGCGGCGCCGGCTTGTCGGTCACCTTCAGGCGCGTCACCTTTGGAATGGTGCGTCCGGCGCTGCTGGCGCTCGGCCTGCTGGTTTTCATCAAGGCATCGGAGGCGTTCGAGGTGCCGGCTCTGGTTGGTCTGCCGGGCTCAACCCGGGTGCTGACCAGCACGATTTATCAGCAATTGGCGTTGGCGCAGCCGCCGGATATCGGCCGGGCCTCTGCATTAGGCGTGTTGCTGCTGGTCGTCATGTTTACGCTGCTGCAATTCTATAACCGCGTGGCGGCGCGCACGCATCGTTATCAGTCCGTCACGGGCAAAGGCTTTCGGCCCCGGATTTTTCGGCTTGGCCGTTGGCGGCACGCTGCCGGAGCGGTGGTGGTTGCCATCCCCTTCATCGTCGTCATCATTCCTCTGGCGACGATCGTCTGGGCCGCGTTCTTGCCGTACTACCAGCCGTTCAGCATTGCCGCCTTGCCGAAGCTCGGCATCGGAAACTTCGTCGAAGTCTTGAATGCGCCGTCCTTTCGCGGGTCGATCCTCAACACGCTCGTGCTCGGGACGTCTGCCGCGACCTTGGTGACCGTGATTTCCGTCATCGCGGGCTGGTGCGTGGCGCGTCACGTCGCCGGAAGCCAGTTGCTGGATGCACTGGCAGCACTGCCGCTGGTGTTTCCCGCGATCGTGCTTGGCCTCGCCTTTCTCGAAATATTCGTCAATGTCCGTGGACCAGTGTATGGCAGCCTATTATCGCTGGTGGTCGTCTCCACCATTGCCTATCTGCCGTACGGTTTGCGGTACGCTCAGCTCGGCGTCATTCAAATTCATCCCGAGCTCGAAGAGGCCGCCATACTTGCCGGCGCGCGGCAGGGCAAGGTCTTGGTGCGGGTGGTGCTGCCGCTCCTGGTTCCGGCAATGATCTCGTGCTGGCTCTTTGTGTTCCTGATTGCAGTTCGTGCCGTATCGTTGCTGCTGCTGCTGGTTGGCCCGGATTCCCAGATCGTCGCGGTTGCTCTGTTCGACTTCTGGAATAACGGGCAGATCGGCGAGCTCGCTGCTTTGGGTTGCGTGTGGACGGCAATCATGACGGTCTTCAGCGTGAGCTTTCTGCTGCTGACGCGCCGCTATCAACTGCCGCTTGGATAAAACCTGGGCGAAGCTAGCATCCCTGTCGCGGTCCGGTTTCGGCAAGGCGCGCTGGCTTTCCGTTGCTCATTCGTGAATAGGAGGGTTGCGTGCGATGATAGGGTAAAACAGCCCCGCTTTTTCGTAGTGTGATGGTGGGGTACGCAGGGAAACGCTGAAATGGCAAGTGCACAGTCCGCTGCGGCAGAGCAGGGCACGGCGACCGGCGAAGCCGCTGCGAACGGCTTTGTCGTCGGCATCGATACCGGCGGCACTTTCACCGACATCGTGGTGCTGCATCCCGATGGTCGCATCACGATCAACAAATCTCCGACCACTCCGAAAAACTTCGCGCAAGGTGTTCAGGATGCGGTTGTTATCGCCGCCGCCTCGCTGGGTCTGTCCACCAGGGGTTTCCTCGAGCGCACATCGATGTTCAAGCACGGCACGACGGTCGCCACCAACGCGCTCATCACCCGACGCGGCGCCAAGGTCGGACTGATCACGACGCGCGGGTTCGAGGACACGATTTACATCATGCGGGCGGTCGGCCGGGTCGACGGCCTGAGCGAGATGGAAATCAAACACGTGACCAAAGTCACCAAGCCGACGCCCCTGGTGCCGCGTCCCTTGATCAAAGGTGTCTACGAACGAGTCGATTACAAGGGCGACGTGGTGGTGCCATTGGACCTGGCGGGCGTTCGCGAGGCGGTACGCGAGCTCGTCGACAGCGATGGTGTCGAGGCGATTGCGGTCTGCCTCCTGTTCTCCTGGATGAACCCGGCGCACGAGAACGAGGTGAAACGCATCGTGCGCGAACTCTATCCCGATCGCCGCATCGCCGTGACGTTGTCGCACGAGATCGCTCCGCAGATGGGCGAGTATGCGCGGTCGAACACAACGGTGGTGAACAGCTTTCTGTGGAACACCATCGACCGCTACATTTCCGGCTTGAACAGCGAGCTCAAGAGCTCCGGGCTGCCGGACGACATCATGGTCATGCAGGCCAACGGCGGCATAGTGCGGCCGTCACAGATGACGGGCATCGGTACGCTGCAATCGGGACCTGCTGGCGGCATGATCGCGACGGCATTCGTCGCACAAACACTCAAGCACCCAAATGTCATAACGGCCGACATGGGCGGCACTAGCTTCGATGTGGGCCTCCTCACCGACTACGCCTATACGCACGCGCGAGAGCCAATCGCCGAGCGCTTTCGGCTGTTGCAGCCGATGATCGATGTCGAATCCATCGGTGCTGGCGGCGGCACCATCGCTCGCATCGACGCCGTCACTGGACGTTTGCTGGTCGGCCCCGACAGCGCCGGCGCCGACCCCGGACCAATATGCTATGGCACGGGCGGCACCCAGGTGACGGTCACCGACGCCAATGTCGTGCTCGGCTACATCGATCCGGATTATTTCCTCGGCGGGCGTCGCAAGCTCGATAAGAAAGCGGCCGAAGAGGCGATTGTCCGGTTGATTGCTAAGCCGCTCAATCTCACGCCAGAACGGGCTGCGGGCGGCATCTATGATGTCATCAACAGCAAGATGTCGGATCTGATCCGGCGACAGGTGGTGCGCGCGGGCCACGTCCCTGAAGAATACGTGGTCTACGCCTTCGGCGGCGCCGGACCAGTCCATGCCGCGGCCTATGGCGCCGAACTCGGCATCAATCGCGTCTATATCTTCCCGATGAGTCCGGTGTTCTCCGCTTTCGGTGTCGCGGCGTCGGATGTGGTCCACACCCGTATGATTACGCGTCACCTCAGCGCACCGATCAACGTCGAGGCGCTTTACGCCGAGATCCAAACGATCGAATCGTCGTTAAGCAAGACGATGCGAGACGAAGGATTTGCCGCCGAGCAGGTGGCATTTCGGCGCACGCTGTATATGCGCTATACGCGACAAGTGAACGAAGTCGCGGTGCAGATACCGGCTGAGCCGCTGCAGACGTCCGATCGCGGCACGATCGAAGCCGCCTTCAACCGCAGATACGAGGAGATGTACGGTTCGGGGGCCGGCCACGCTGAAGCCGGCATCGAAGTCATCTCGATCGCTGTCGACGCCATCGGCGCCACGGTCAAGCCGAAGTTGCGCCGCAGCGACCGGTCCGGCACGGACTGCACGCAGGCGCGCAAGGGCCAGCGCCGCGCCTGGTTCACCGGGCCGGATGCCGGCTATCGGGACACCGTCATCTACGACTACACCAAGCTCGCCGCCGGCAACCTGATTGTTGGGCCGGCGATTATCGAAACACCGTTCACCACGGTCGTCGTGCCGGTAACGCATCGGGCCGAGGTCGACGATTATCTCAACATCGTGCTGCATCGATAGGCTGATTGGCATTGGAGGCTGGTGTGACGATCGATCCGATTCGCTACGAAATGTTTGTACATCGGCTGATGAATATCGCCGAAGAAGGTCGCATCGCGCTGCAAAAGGTGTGCGCCTCGCCAATCGTCGTACAGGGCGGCGAATGCATGGCCAGCTTCTACGAGGCGGACGGCACAACGGTTCTCAGCGCTTCGGGACACCTGCGCTTTTCCGCCGGCTGCGAGGACGCGGTGAAGAAGGTCATCGAGTATTATTCGGAGAATCCCGGCATCAATGACGGCGATCAGTTCTACATGAACGATCCCTATATTGCTTCCACCCACGTTTATGACGAGATGGTGGTCAAGCCGATCTTCGTGAACGGCGAGCTGATCGCCTGGACAGCCAGCATGACGCACACCGCGGATACCGGTGGCGTGCTGCGCGGCGGCGCCACGGAAATCTTCCACGAGGGAGTTCGCAGCTGCGGCATCAAATTGATGGAAGGCGGCAAGCTGCGGCTCGACATATTCAAGAATCTGACCGAGCAATGCCGCGATCCGGGCTATGTCGGGCTCGATCTGAAGTCGCGCATTGCCTCGAACAATGTCTGCGCGCGTGGCTTTCTCCAGCTGGTCGAGAAATACGGCCTTCCATTTGTCCGCGCCGCCTGCAAAAAGCTCAATGAGGATTCCGAGCGTATGGCCCGCGATCGGCTCGCTGCCATGCCAGACGGCACATGGCGGAGCAGGGTCTACACCACCGCGACTGATATCCGCACCGGCAAGCCCAAGGTCATTCGAATCGTTTGTACGATGACGAAGGTTGGCGACAGCGTCACGTTCGATTATGACGGCACCAGCGAGCAGAACGAAGACGCCACCAACTCGACCTACGTCGGCAGCTGGGGACAGCTCTTCGTCGCGCTGACGAGTTCAGCTCTTCTGGAACATCCCTTGGAACGGCGGCATGGTCAAGCCGGTCACGCTCAAGATTCCAGAAGGCACAGTGCTGAACTGTCGCTATCCCGCGGCATGCGGCGGCGCTTCTGGCATCGGCGGATTCTTGACCTCGGCGGCCAGCGCGTGCATCGCCAAGATGCTATACGCGGCGGGTCTGGACGAGGACGTCAACGCCTCATGGTATGGCGGCGGTTCCGGCTCGGGTGGATTCAATACTGGTGGACCCGGCATCATGTATGGCGGCAGCAATCAGCACGGCCTGCCAGTCGGCCAAGGGATCTACGATATGCATGGCGCCGGCTTCGGCGCTGCTCCCTATCGCGACGGCGTGTCGTCGGGCGGGCATCTGAACAATCCCACGGTCGGTATCTCGGACATCGAGAACATAGAGATGCAGTATCCGATGATGTATTTGAGCCGCACCCACATGACCGACAGCGGCGGCTTCGGCAAGTTCCGCGGCGGCCTGGGCATGCAGCGGATCATCCTGTCCCGCGGTTCGAAGAACCTGACCGTAAATTATTCGCCGTATCACGGCATACCGGGCGGCTGGGGACTGTTCGGTGGCTATCCGGCCGGCATCGGCGGCGACAAATATCGGCTCGACGCCGACGATCTTGGCGGGCAGTTCAGCAAATCGCGATATCCCGTGGAACTGGCAGCGGCGTCGGAATGGGGCACGGTGAATGCCCCCGACCTGCCGCCGCTAAAGCGGCTCGACGTGCCGGAGGGCAGCATCCTGGTCGATCCAGTCATGGTTGGGAGCGGTTATGGCGATCCACTGGATCGCGATCCGAACGCCGTGCTCAACGACCTTATGAATCAAGCGGTGTCGCGCAAATTCGCGCGTAAGCTCTACGGCGTGGTGATCGACGAGAAAGGGCAAGCAGTCGACGCGGCAAAGACCGACGAGCTGCGTGAGACGATGCGGGCGGAACGCCTGGTTCAGGCCAAGCCGGTGAACCCGGAACGCAAGCAGCGTAAGCTCACGGCCAATCTCGCCAAAACGGTCATGCGCATTCATGAGTGTCTCGACATTGTCGAGCAGGCCGAAGGCTTTGCGGTCGCCTGCCGCAAATGCGGTCAGGGCTTTGGTCCCGCCGATCGCAACTACAAGGATGCATGCCTTTGCCGCATAGTCGACAAGGATGATCTGACCGAACTACCGCCGCCAAGTGGACGGCGCTCTCTGGGACGGTATGTGGAATATTTTTGCCCGGGCTGCGCCACATTGCTCGACGTCGAAACCGCTGTTCCGTATGTCGAAGCCGTGATCGAGCCTGTCTGGGACATCGAGATCGCGCCGGCTTCAATAAGGAAGGCAGCGGAACAAGCGCGACAGCGCGTGCCGAGCGCTGCCGAGTAGCGGTCAAGAGCGCCGCGCGTAGCCCGCCTTGCGCTGCACCATCCCGGACTTGCACATCTGCCGCGCGATGGCCTACTGCGAATTCCTAATTGCTGATCCAGGATTAAGTATTATGGGGGGAGTTCAAAGCGGCTGGCTCAGGCGTTCTGCCACGCTTCGCGCGGCCGCGGCGCGTAGCGTCAGGAACGCCGCGAGGCCCTCAATAATGGCGCCAAGCGCCGGAAGCTCGGCGATCATGAGTACGATCTTCCTGAGCGGGCTTTTCGTCATCGGCGTACAGCTTTCGCTGAACGCCTACAACATCAATTTCTTTCCAACTTCGATCCGCGGCACCGGCGTGGGCGGGTCGCAGGTGGTAGGACGATCCGGATCCCTGGTCGGCCCGTTGGTGGGTGGAGCGTTGGTTGCGCAAGGGATGGCGCCGAACCGATTGTTTCAGATCAGCAGCATAGCTCCGCTTCTCGCCTGCCTATGCTTGCTGGTGTTCGCCAACATCTCGGTGCCTGGCGCCTCAGTCTCATGATGATATCCGGCGATACCATCGATGCGCGCTCGGGCAAGAGAAGCGTCGTGCCGCAAACAGCGGACGCGGCGCTGCTCGACACGCCGCTGCGATACTTGGCCGACGTCGAAGCAATCGAGGCCGTTCCATTGGATAACCGCTTGCGGATGGTCGACATTTCGCATCGCGTGGCATGCGGACTTGCCGCGCATGACCCAAACGATACGGCGATCTTTTACATACCGGACGGCAATGTCGATCGACGTGCTGTGGAAATTTCATTTTCGACGTTGATCAAAAATATCGGCCGGACCGCGTCGCTGCTGCGGAGCGCCGGAATTTGCCCCGGCGACGTCGTCGCCGTTTTGCTGCCCGCAGTTCCGCAAATCTATTGGTCGATCCTCGGCGCCATGTCGGCCGCGGCCGTCGTCTTTCCAATTAACTGGATGTTGGAGTCCAAACATGTGCTCCATCTTCTCAAGGAAGCCAGACGTCAAAGCGGTGATCGCGCTTGGGCCGACACCGGATTTCGAGATCTGGGAATCGTTGATGAGGATTGTCGGTGAGCTGGCGCCGGGCATTCGCATGTGGTCGGTGGCGGGCCCCGCAGGCGACATTCTGCCCGACAGCGACCTCGACGTGCACATCGCCGGGAACACCGACGAGCTCTTCAATTTGCCCGGGCGTGCGGCCGACGACGTCGCTGTTTACATGCATTCCGGCGGGACCTCGGGCTTGCCGAAGATCGTCAAGATTTCACATCGGAATGCATCGTATCGACACTGGACATTGCAACTCGCTTACAAGGCGGCGGTTGGTGAAGTGCTCTTCCATGATTCGCCTATGTTTCATTCCGGCGGGCTTCTAGGCCGTTGCATCCCGCCGCTGGCAAGCGGGGCCAGCATGCTGATCCCGAGCGTGCTGGGAGCGCGCGACAAGCGGTTTCTCGCCAACTATTGGCGGTTTGTCCAAAAATACCGCGTGAGTCGCCTGTCTGGCGTCCCGACGACCCTTGCGGTTCTCACAAAATCGCCTCCGCGGGCGGAAGATCTTTCCTCGCTCGAGCCCTGCTTCATCACCGGTTCGACGGCGATGCCGATCGCGGTTCGCAAGCGGTTCGAGGAAATCTCCGGCGTCCGCGTCCTCAATTCGTACGGCATGACCGAGAACACCGCGAGCATTGCGATCGATCCCCGCGATAGCCAATCCAAAGAAGGCAGCTCGGGCATCCGGCTGCCGTACACGCAGATTAGAGCAATGATCAGCGGCCCGAAGGGGATGGTGCGGCGGTGCGGTCCCGATGAGATCGGAATGCTGCAGATCAAAGGACCGGGCGTCATGCTCGGTTACGTTAATTCCGAGCATGGCCGTGGCGCCGTGACCGATGATGGCTGGTTGATCACCGGCGACCTGGGACGGATCGACGGTGATGGCTACGTCTTCGTCACCGGGCGGGCTAAGGACGTGATCATTCGCGGCGGCCACAACATCGACCCGGCTCTTATCGAGGAGCCGCTCCTGCAATCACCGGACGTTCTGCATGCCGCCGCGGTCGGCAAGCCCGACAGTCACGCCGGAGAGCTGCCGGTAGCTTACGTGCAACTCGTACCGGAATCGCGCGCTACACCATCCGATCTTGTCGCATACCTGAGTGGTCGCATCGCGGAGCGGGCTGCGATACCAAAGGAAGTCATTCTCGTCGAGAAGCTTCCGCTCACCGATATCGGCAAGCCGGACAAGGTGGCGCTGCGACGCCAGATTACCGAGGTTACATTTCGTTCGAAGCTTTCGGCCGCAACTGGCCTGTCGTGCCAGACAGGCCAGTTGCAAGTGTCGGTCCGGCCGCATGCGCGGCAGGGAACTCAGCTTTCGATCACCGTGGCGCCGCTGCCGCGGCCGCGTCGCGCCGCGGTGGCCGCAATCATTGACGAGATCATGGGTCAGTACGCGCTTGCCTACGATGTCGAATGGCGCGAGGCCGACGCGGTCTGACGGGGGATGGCCGGCCGATTCAGGTCGAGGCCGCAAACTCATTACAAGGGAGAGCCGCCATGGCTAAATGGAAGCGGTATGTCGTCGGGCCCAACGCCACCGGCAAATCGGCTGTGTTGATGCAAGAGGCCACGAACGTGCAGGAGGATCCCGGGATATATTACCGGGCAACGCTATGGAGCGCTGCCGAAGTGCCTGTCGACAATACGATCGCCAACGACCGCAGCCTCGAGGTCACCACCCGCGAGCCGCCTCCCGGCGGCATGCTTTGCAGGGCCTTGGAAATTCCTCCCGATCCCCCCGATCGTGCCCGCCACATCGAAGCGGTGAAACGGCTGCACGCGCAGGTCAAACAAAAGCACCAGCCGACCGAGATCGATCTGGCGCGACATCCGAGTATGCACCGGACCGATACGCTCGACTGCTTTACCTGTGTGACCGGAGAAATTTACCTGATCACCGACGTCGACGAAGTATTGATGCGCCCGGGCGACACCGTCATAATTCGCGGCACGAACCACGCCTGGAGTAATCGCTCGGACAAGCCTAGTCTTTTGATCGGCTGCATGATCGATGCGGCGCGGACTTGACTGGGAGCGATGGCTTGCCGCCGCGGCGCGTCAAGATCGGCATCTTTACACGCCTGCGATGCAATTTGACGAACTAAAGGGCCCCGAACTCTTAGGGGCCCGCCCGCCCGAGCTCCATCGCTCGCCCCCCAGCCGCACTTCGTAACTCCTAAAAAGGTATCGGCGACGGCGACCAGCAGGCCGTTCGCGCAGGTCGGTCGGCATCGCGGCGCCCGCCCAACGCGCGCGCGCGGGCACTACCAGAGAGTTTAACGGGGGTGCTATTGCGCTGCTCGTCCCGAGCCGCGGGTGGCGCGCGCGAGGCCAAGCGCCCAGTGTCAGTGCTGCGAAATTTGGCGATCGATTGTCGACCAGCACCTCGCCAGATATCGACCACATTTGGTTGGACTATTTTGGCACAGCGCCGCCGTGCTTGTGATAGATTGATCGAGACCTCTCACCAGCGTCGCTGATGCTTTTTTGCATTAAGGCGTCATTACTGTCTTCCGCAATGATTCGAACTGGGTCGGCGTGGGTGTCTTCGGATGTAGCGAAGCCCGCGCGTGCCGGCGATCGTCCGGCACCAATGTCCTCACTTGGAGCCGCCTTCGCTGGCGTCGGCAGTTGCTCAGATACTTCGCTAATTTTGTCCACTTGCTCGGCATCCGCCTGCCGGTCAACGGATTGTCCGGTTCCGTCGCCGATGAGGTTCGCCACCATGCGGCGAAGTTCCGGAGTGAGCTGGAGCGCTCCGAAGCCCGGCACGCTGTTGTCGGGCCTTGTGAAGTCCCACTGGTTCTCGGCAATGCCGATGAAGTCGCGGATCGTGGGATCAATCACCCAAACACGTCGAAGCGCCGCACGAGTGAGGTCCTCGGGAACGCCAGGTCCAAGGAATGCGCGGATGTCGCTTGTCGCCGTGATCGATTCAATCGGCGGCAGGGTGGCCAAGTCAAACGCCGGTGGGCCAGCTTCGCTTTGCGCCGCAGAATTCGTATCGGTTTCTTTATCCGCTGGAGACGAGTCCGCGCGGCCAGGTGAGCGCTGCTCTGCCGCGCGCTTTCGCCGCGACCAGCGCCGCACGAATTTTATGGCTAAATCTTCGAAATCGTTCATTTGCGATCCTTCAGTGAGCGCCGCGCCATCGCTTCAGGATCGGCTCGGTTCTGCTGCCGTTTGATGAAAGGATGCTCAACGCAATGCTCGCCAACGAAGTCGGCTATTGCCGCGCGCACTGTCTCGGGCATCGGCACAGCCTCGACAAGATCTGTTGAGCTCTCGTTAAACGCTTCGCCTTCGCCCGGCTCTGCCGTGACGGCGACAAATTCGTAGGGCGGTTCCAGACCGGTCGGTCGCAGCGCTACCCATAATAGCGCTGCGCCCGTCGCCAGATTGTCGCGATAACCGGTAGTGTCCGAACGGTACAGTTCGATCTCGCCGGCGCCGCCGTAGAAATTCGTCCGCTCGGCGTCGCTGTCGAGCACGGTCCATGGCGCGGCATTTGGCACACCAGGCAGCACGGCCACCGGACGCCAGGTGAAATCCACCCACGGACTCTTCGCCTTGCGCCGCTCGATCACGACGCCGACCGGGATGAGCACAGCTGGCGAAGTGCGACTCACATCACAGTCTCCAAACGCCGGATGGGCAGGCCGGTCAACAGATTTTGCGGCTTCATGCGGAGGACTTGGTCGGGCGTCATTGCGAGGATGAGATAGACCGGCTCGCCAGCCATCTGATACATAACCACATCTGCATCGCAAAATGTCAGCCGGAATAGTCCGACAACTCCCATGCGGGTCTCCTCGTCAAGCTCCGCTCCATTCCAAAGCGCGTCGCCGATCTTGGTGCCGTTGGCATCGAGGCCGACATACCACGGAAGCGCAACGTCCCGCAGCTCGTTGAGCGGCTCGACGACGACGTCAATGTCGAGCAGGTGCTTTACCCAGCGCGCGATTACCGCGCCGAGGGCGGCAATCCCGAGGCGTCCCGCCGTCAAATCGAGCGCCAAATCGAAGCGATCGCTGCGCTTCCAGTAGCCCGCTGCATTGTTGTCGGAGAGCACCTCGATCTCCGGTTTGGCTGGCAAACCGAGCATTGCGGCGAGAGGTGAAATGGCGGGCCCGTCGGCCTCGATCTGCTCCTTGTCGGCTGCGAGCAGCGCGCCTCCATGCATCGCCAGGCGCTGCGGGCGGAAGAATAATTCGGCTGCGCGCAGCATGAACGCATCGTCGCATCGATCGAGCGCGTTGCGCAGGATGAGATGCACCAGTTGATCGAGAAAGATCGGCGGCACCATGACGCCCTCGTGCACCAGCGCTGCGTAAGTTGCTTCGAGCGTGCGATGGGCGTCCAGACGGTCGCGCAGCGCGATCATGAATTGCCAATTCTCGCGGGCGTCGGCATCCGCGATGGCGTCGATCTCCGTCGCCGTAACCGTCCGCCATGGATCGGACAGCAGTGCGGAATGCAACATTCGTTCGGCGACGCAGGCTTCGGGCGGCGGCGCTAGTTCCGGCCGCGCCAGATAGACCTTCATGAATTCGTCGGTCACGTGCAGACGGCCACGCTCATTGCGATCGAGCAGGTGATGACCGCAGGATAGCCAGAAATCCTTCATGGCGCGCTCACAGCCGCGGCCCTTGAATCGCGGGATCGAGCCATGACGGTGTGGCCAGCGCGGGCAAGAGAGGTCGGCGTTCGGCCACGAACTTGCCGATGCGACGCACCAGAAGATCGCCATTATCGTCGATGTGGCGGGGTACGCCGCGCTTTGACGAAACCCGCGACAAATAACTCCTGGCCACCTCGGTGAAGCCGTCCTGCTGCCAAGTATCGACGACGATCATAAGGTGTCGCGCAAAGCCTTCAAGGAGGCGGTCAGATCCGACATCAAAGCCTTCGGCATCGAGGGCTGCAGCGAATGGATGAAGTCCCATCTCCTGCTCGTCCATGACGCCAGTCCGTATCATCGCACCGAAGACCAGCCACGGTGGCGGAGTGTTTTCGTCGGCGCCCGCGGGCCAAGCAAGGCGCGCGCCGCCAACGAGCCCGCCGTCGATGCGGATCGCATCCGGCCAGTCGAAGCTGATTGGTTTTTCCGCTGGCGCGTGCACTGCGAGCGCGTCGGCGAGTGCGGTCAGTCCGGCGTAAAGGGCCCGCCGCGCGGTACGCAGCGGCTCTTCCGGTTCCAGCACGACGGCGAATTCGGCGAGATCGAAGCGGCCGACATGGACCAGCGTGCCAGCGCCAGCATGCGTGGCAATCTGTGTCGCATGTGCAAAGGCATCGCCAACTTCACGAAGCGCCAGTGCGCGAAACGGCGGTGGCAAATCGAGGCCACGAGCAAACGGCTCACGCATGCGGCTCCGAGAATCGGGCGGCATATTGGCTTCCAGACTCGTACTTCCTACCTCATATAACTATAACATGGAGCTCGTCGTGGCCAGCCCGCCGGACTGGCGCCGCCCCTCGGGACAACATGGCTGAGCGCCCGCAAACAATTGTTATGTGTTCGTGCGACGACACCATGCCGCTCGACACAGATACGGTGCGGCGCGGCTGCCGCGACGCAAAGATCGAAATTGCAGGTCAACTATGCCGTGCCGAGATCGAGCGCTTTCGTGCGGCCGTCGCGGCCGGCGGGCCGCTGACCATTGGTTGCACGCAGGAGGCGCCGCTGTTCGCCGAGGTGGCGCGGGCGAGCGGGAGGGAAGGGGACCTCACTTTCGTCAACGTCCGCGAAACTGCCGGCTGGTCATCGCAGGCCTCCGACGCCGGGCCAAAAATGGCGGCGCTATTAGCGGCCGCGGGTGAACCGACGCTCGAGGTTCCGATTGTTACACTCACCAGCAACGGCGTGATCTTGATTTACGGTCGCGACGAACAGGCGATCATAGCCGCGAACCTGCTCAAGGAGCACCTCGACCTCACCGTGATGATCCGCGAGCCTACGGCACTTGCGCCGGGCCGAGTCAACGAATTTCCAGTGGTGAAGGGTATTATCCGCTCCGCGAAGGGCTATCTCGGCGCCTTCGAGATCGTGGTCGACGATTTCGCCACGGCAGTACCATCCTCACGCAGCGCGTTGGCATTCGGAGCGCCACGGGACGGTGCGGTATCGCACTGTGACATTATATTGGATGTTTCTGGCCAATCACCCTTATTTCCAGCAGCCGACCTGCGCGATGGATATCTGCGCGCCGATCCTAGCGATCCGGCCGGGGTCTTGCGTATGGTGATCAAAGCGCGGGACCTGGTTGGTATCTTCGACAAGCCGCGTTACGTCGCATTCAGCGAGGACCTTTGCGCGCATTCGCGTTCGCGCATCGTCGGCTGCCGCCGCTGTCTTGATCTCTGTCCGACCGGCGCGATCGAACCCGCCGGCGATCACGTCGTCATCGACGCGAACGTCTGCGCCGGTTGCGGTCAGTGCGCCGCCGCGTGCCCGACTGGCGCGGCCTCCTACGCCCTGCCGCCAGCCGATACGCTGATGCGCAAGTTGCGCACGCTGCTCAATGTCTTTCGCGAGGCCGGCGGATCACGTCCGATCCTGCTGTTGCACGACGAGGAGCACGGCGGCGCGCTGATCGATGTGCTCGCTCGTCACGGCGATGGACTTCCGGCGAATGTGCTGCCGCTCGTCGTCAACGAGGTGACGCAAGTCGGGATCGAGACCATCGCAGCCGCATTTGCCTATGGCGTGACCGACGTTCGCTTCCTTTTGCGGGACAGGCCGCGCCACGACGTTGCTGGACTGACCAGGACCATCGCGATCGCCGAACCGATTCTTGCTGCGCTCGGGTTCGGCTCGGTGGCGGCCATCGCGGCCGACGATCCCGACGTGCTCGGTGCCGCATTGGCGGCAATCGAAGCGGGTGTGCCCTCGCCGCGCCCGGCAAACTTCCTACCGATAGGACCAAAGCGCGAGGTGATGCAGCACGCGTTGCGCGAATTATACCGCGCTGCGCCCACGCCGGTCGATGTCATCGCGTTGCCGCAGGACGCGCCGTTCGGCGCAGTCGAGATCGACGCCGCCGGGTGCACGCTTTGCTTGGCATGCGTCGGGGCTTGTCCTACTGGGGCGCTCGGCGACCATCCAGAATGCCCGCTACTGCGCTTCACCGAAGATGCTTGCGTACAGTGCGGACTGTGCAAGGCGACTTGCCCGGAGAAGGTGATAACGCTCAAGCCCCAACTCGACTTCCGGGCCGCCACCGCCATGTCCCGCGTGCTCAAGGAGGAACAGCCGTTCCACTGCATTCGCTGCGGTAAGCCGTTCGGCGTCAAGACCACGATCGAGCGCGTGATGGGTAAACTCGCGGGCCAGCATTGGATGTACGCGCAGGGATCGGCGCGGCTCGAGGTACTTAAAATGTGTGAGGACTGCCGCGTTGTCGCCGTGAGTGCAGATGATTTCGATCCCCATGGCGCCCCGCCACGGCCCAACGTACGAACGACCGACGATTATCTGCGCGAGCGCGAACAGCGCCAACGCGCCAAGAAAGACGATGTCTGACGCATGCGTCGCGGTTACTTCGTCACTTTACCAGGGGAACTCCCCCGGCACATCGCCGACATGTGATTGTTCCCCGATAGCCTTTGGCTATTGACCCCCGGCCGGGCCGGGAACTACTCTTTGCTGAGGCCGTTTAATCGTATTTCAGTCGAAAATGGCCATGCGCGATCCTGGTCTTGACCAAGCCATTCGTTCTGCCGGGGGCGTCGGCGCTCTCTCTCGAAGAATTGGCGTTTCACAGCCTTCGTTGTCGAATTGGAGCCGTGTCCCGGCCGACAGAGTGCTGTCGGTCGAGAATGCGACGGGCATCGATCGCACGTTATTGCGTCCCGATCTTTATGCCGCTCCTGAGGCCAGCGCAGTCGACGAAATCGATGCCGCGCGCGCCCAGGAATATGCGCTGCTGTCGGTGCTGCTTAGGCGCGTTCCCGACGCCGACCTGTTGGCCCGAATAGCCAAATTGCGCGGCGACCATTCGCCGCTCGGCGTTGCGCACGCGGCGCTCGGTGAGGCGGCGGCCGAGGCGAATGTCGCGCAGATCGATCGCGAATTCTTCGAGCTGTTCATCGGCATCGGGCGCGGAGAACTGGTGCCTTATGGCTCGTATTATCTCGCCGGCTTCCTGAACGAGCGTCCGCTGGCGCGACTGCGCGACGATCTCGCCCGGCTCGGTATTGAGCGCGTCGAAGGTGACGCCGAGCCGGAAGATCATGTCGCCGTCTTGTGCGAGATCATGGTCGGCTTGGCGGGCGGACGTTTCGAAGCTCCTGCCGGGGCGGACCGCGAGCTGTTCCAGAGGCATCTGGCGCCGTGGGTTGGTCACTTCTTCGCCGACCTCGAGCGCGCGAAAGGTGCCGATTTTTACCGGCGAGTAGGCACGCTCGGGCGGATGTTCATGGAGATAGAGCGCACGGCATTCGCGATGTCCTCGTGACGCGCGAGGGCGCTGGAACCGGCGAGGACAGAGAACCAGGGAGTGAGCGCCATGAAGCCGGAAAAACAGGTCGGACGGCGCGACTTTCTCCGTGCGCTCGGAGGGGGTGCCGGCGTCGCAGCTACGGCGTCAGGGCCGCTCGCTCGAGACGCCGCGGCCGACGGCGAGTCCGAGAACGACAAGCGGAAGGCGCGCTATCAAGCGAACTCGCCGGATGTTCAGGATTTTTACCGGGTCAATCGCTATCCGGCGAAGTCGAATTGAGGAGGCCACCGTGCTGACTAAAAGGGTGGAACGTCTGGCTCGCCGCGACAACCTCGCTGGTGCGTTACCGGACCGGTCGGACCAAGGTGTCGACCGCCGCAGTTTCCTCCGCCGCTCCGGCCTTGCAGCCGGCGGTCTCGCTGCGTTGGGGGCGCTGCAACTCGGCTCGGTGCGCAAGGCCAAGGCCGGTCCACCGCCACCCGCCGGCGCCAAAGTCACTATCCGCAAGAGCATCTGTACGCATTGCGCCGTAGGCTGCACGGTGACGGCTGAAGTCGCCAACGACGTCTGGATCGGCCAGGAGCCGAGCTGGGACAGTCCTATCAACCGCGGCTCGCACTGCGCCAAAGGAGCGGCCGTGCGCGAATTGGTGAGCGGTGAACGCCGCTTGAAATATCCGATGAAGCTCACCAACGGCCAATGGATGCGCGTGTCCTGGGATCAGGCGATCAGCGAGATCGGCGACAAGATCATGGCGATCCGCGAAAAGTCGGGACCTGATTCGGTCTATTGGCTCGGCTCGGCCAAGATGACCAACGAGGCTGCCTATCTGTTCCGAAAGTTCGGCTCGTTCTGGGGCACCAATAATACCGATCATCAGGCGCGCATCTGTCATTCGACTACGGTTACCGGCGTAGCCAATACCTGGGGCTACGGCGCCATGACCAACAGCTTCAACGATATCCGTAATGCCAAGACGCTGCTCATCTGGGGCGGCAATCCAGCCGAGGCGCACCCGGTCTCGTTGCAGCACCTGCTCGAAGGCGCTGAATTGAACCGCGCGAACTTCATCGTCGTTGATCCGCGCCTGACGCGAACCGCGGCGCACGCCACCGAATATGTGAGGTTGCGTCCGGGAACGGATATTCCGGTCCTCTATGGCATGATGTGGCACATCCTGCAGAACGGCTGGGAAGACAGGGAATTCATCCAGCAACGCGTTTATGGCTTCGACGATCTCCGCAAGGAAATCGAAAAGTGGCCCCCGGATGAAGTCGAACGCGTGAGCGGCGTTCCCGGTGAGCAACTCAAGCGTGTTGCGCAAATGTTCGCCACCCAGAAGCCGGCGACCCTGATCTGGTGCATGGGTCAGACCCAGCATACGGTCGGTACCGCCAACGTGCGCACAAGCTGCATCGCGCTGCTTCTCACCGGCAATGTCGGCGGCCCCGGCATGGGCGCCAACATTTTCCGCGGCCACGACAATGTGCAGGGCGCGACAGACGTTGGCCTCGATATCGTGACGCTGCCCTTCTACTACGGCCTCGCCGAGGGCGCGTGGAGACATTGGGCGCGGGTGTGGGAAGTGGACTATGACTGGCTGCAGTCGCGTTTCGACTCCAAAACAATCATGGAGACGTCAGGTATTCCGCTGACGCGGTGGTTCGACGCAGTGTTGCTGCCGAGGGATCAGGTCGATCAGAAAGACAATGTGCGGGCCATGTTCGTGCAGGGCCACGCCAGCAACAGCATCACGCGCATCCCGGAATCAATGAAGGCGTTTGCCAAGCTCGACCTTCTGGTGATCGCCGATCCAAATCCGACGACCTGGGCCTCGCATTCGCTCGAGGCCGGACGCACCGACGGCACCTATCTTTTGCCGGTCTGCACGCAATTCGAGAGCTCCGGTTCGCGGGTCGCCTCCAATCGTTCGCTGCAATGGGGCGAGCAGATCGTGAAGCCGATCTTCGAGTTGAAGGACGACTATCAGGTGATTTACCTGATGGCGCAGAAGCTCGACTTCGCCGACAAGCTCATCAAGAACATCAAGGTCGAGGGCGACCGCCCGGTGCCGGAAGATATCCTGCGCGAGATGAATTGTGGCAGCTGGTCGACCGGCTATTGCGGGCAATCGCCGGAGCGCCTCAAGCTTCACATGGCGAACCAGAAGGATTTCGATTTGGTCACCTTGAGAGCCAAGTCGGGGCCCGCACAGGGCGATTATTACGGATTGCCGTGGCCCTGCTGGGGATCCCCGGAGCTTAAGCATCCCGGCACGCCGCTGCTCTACAACACCAACCTCAACGTCATGGACGGGGGTGGTACGTTCCGAGCGCGCTTTGGCGTCGAGCGGGACGGCGTCAACTTGCTGGCGGAGGGCTCCTATTCGAAGGACTCGGAGATCAAGGACGGCTATCCCGAATTCACCTATGGCGTGCTCAAGAAACTCGGCTGGGATGGCGATCTGAGCCCCGACGAACTCGCCGTGATCCAGCAGGTCGGCGCTGACAAGCCCGAGACGGTGTCCTGGGCGACCGATCTGTCGGGCGGCATTCAGCGCGTCGCGCTCAAGCATAGCTGCGTGCCGTACGGCAACGCCAAGGCACGCATGAATGCCTTCGGCTTGCCGGATCCGATCCCGGTACATCGTGAGCCAATCTATTCACCTCGGGTCGAACTGGTGGCGAAATATCCGACTTTGCCCGACGCCAAACAGTTCCGCCTGCCGAACGTCGGTTTCTCGTTACAGAAGGCGGCCGTAGATAAGGGCGTAGCCAAGGATTTCCCGCTCATCTTCACCTCCGGCCGTCTGGTCGAATACGAGGGCGGCGGCGACGAGACGCGCTCTAACAAATGGCTCGCCGAGCTGCAGCAAGACATGTTCGTCGAGATCAACCCGTCGGATGCGGCCGAGCGCGGCGTCAAAGATGGCGCCTGGGTCTGGGTGACGGGCGCCGAAAACGCTTCGAAGGCGAAGGTCAAGGCGCTCGTCACCGAGCGCGTCGGCAAGGGCGTCGCCTGGATGCCGTTCCATTTTGGCGGCTGGTTCCAGGGCAAAGACCTGCGCTCACGCTACCCGGCCGGCGTCGATCCGATCGTGCTCGGCGAGAGCGCCAACACGATCGCGACCTACGGGTACGATCCGGCCACCGGCATGCAGGAGCCGAAAGCCACGCTCTGCCAGATCAGCGCGGCATGAGGAGCCAATCATGGCGCGAATGAAATTCCTCTGCGACGCCGACCGTTGTATCGAATGCAACGCCTGCGTCACCGCGTGCAAGAACGAAAACGAAGTGCCGTGGGGCATCAACCGGCGACGCGTCGTCACTATCAACGACGGTAAGCCGGGCGAGCGTTCGGTCTCGATGGCCTGCATGCATTGTACCGATGCGCCATGCGCGGCGGTGTGCCCGGTGAACTGCTTTTACACCACGGCCGACGGCGTGGTGCTGCACTCCAAAGATCTTTGCATCGGCTGCGGTTATTGCTTCTACGCCTGTCCGTTCGGTGCGCCACAATATCCGCGCGTCGGCAACTTCGGCTCACGCGGCAAAATGGACAAATGCACCTACTGCACGGGCGGGCCCGAGCCCGACAACACGCCTCTTCAATATGAGAAATACGGCGCCGATCGTCTCTCCGAAGGCAAGCTGCCGCTGTGCGCGGAAATGTGCTCGACGAAATCCCTGCTCGCGGGCGACAGCGACATTATCGCGCAAATCTATAAAGACCGCGTGGCCCAACGGGGTTACGGCTCCGGCGCGTGGGGATGGCAGACCGCCTATCGCGACACGATCGAAACCTGAGTCAGCAATGTATCGGCGGCACGGTGTGCGGCCGCGTGCCGCTGAGATTAACGGAGAAAGCCAATGGCCATGCTCTGTGCGCGCATCCGGCTCATTGTTAGCGCGATTGCGATTCTAGCCTTCGCCGTTGCCGCGTTACCTGTGGCGGCCCAGCAGCCCAATTCGATTGATCCGAACGCTGACGCTGTCAAGGAACAACCGTTGCTGCAGCAGTTCGACCGTATCCAGGGCCTCGGGACCATCCCGGACACCAAGTCCTATGTGATCGAGCAGCCGATGGGGCGGGTATGGCGCCAGTTCCATGAGGTGTGGCTGCATTGGATCGGCGCCATCGCCGTGCTTGGTATGGTGGCCTTACTGATCATTTTCTATCTCATCCGTGGCATGGTGAAGATGGGGTCCGGCCGCTCGGGCGTGAAAATTGTGCGTTTCAACGCCTTCGAGCGTTTCGTGCACTGGATGACCGCGACGTGTTTCATCATCCTCGGGCTTACCGGGCTCAACGTCACGTTCGGCAAACACCTACTGTTGCCACTGATGGGTCCCGGCGCGTTCTCGTCGTGGTCGTTGGCAGCGAAGTACGCTCATAATTTCATCAGCTTCCCGTTCACGCTCGGCGTCATTTTGATTTTTATCATGTGGCTGGCGGGGAATATCCCCAATCGCGTTGACGTCGAGTGGTTCAAACGCGGCGGTGGTATGGTCGGACATGACCACCCGCCAGCCTACCGTTTCAATGGCGGTCAGAAAGCGGTCTATTGGATCGTCGTGCTGGGTGGAACGGCGGTCGCGGTCAGCGGCTATATGCTCATATTCCCGTTCTATTTGACGGACATTGCCGGCATGCAGATCGCGCAGATGGTCCATGGAGTATCCGCGGTGCTGTTCGTCGCGGTTATGCTCGCGCACATTTACATCGGTACAATCGGTATGGAAGGTGCGTTCGAGGCCATGGGTGAGGGTACTGTCGACCTCAATTGGGCCAAGGAGCATCACAGCCTGTGGCTCGAGGAGGAACACGCCCGCGTGGGCCCCGACGAATTACAACGCCAGCCGTCGGCAACGCCGGCGGAGTGACGAGGCGTCCGTTTAATTGCGGTGAACCGGGTCGGCTTAGGCCACGCGCCTATTGCGAATCCGAGCAAAGGCCGGGTTCGCCCTCCGGGTCGCGAAAATCGACAAAAAACCATTGCCAGGGTTTGCGCGGCTCGCACGGAGTTGCCGCGGGTGATGCGGACGTTGCGCGCCAACTCCAGCTTGGATTGATACGCGCGGCATCGGTCGTATAGGCCGCTCCCGACGAGCGTTGCACGGAGTTGAGGGAATAGTAGCCGCCTGCGCCAATGATGATGACAGCGAGGCATGCCGCAAAAAATGCGCGCATGATCAGTCCTTCCAGTCGACCGCACTAGCTACTGGTATTATGGCCTCTTGCGTTCGAGGTACAAGAGCCATAATGGCCATTTGCTGCCTAAGGCGGAGTGCCGCGGGCTTCTGATAAAGCCGTAGCCCCGATAAGCTCTCTTATTGTGTCGTCGGCGGCGACAAATAAATCGACGCCAAATCCAAATCCGGACAAGCCTTCTACAATTGACTGCGCAAGCCGCTGATGATCCTCGATGAGCAAAATGCGCATGCGGCATGCCTAATCTATCGGGAAGCGGTCATCGCAAGCAGACGTGAGAACAGGCAACTCCGGAAGAAACGGCCCGCGTTCCGACGTTGCGCACGTCGTATCAATTGTGTCGTTCAGGTTCCGGACAAGAAGCTGACGGCATTCGAAGTGAACTTGTCCGGCGCCTAATGCCGACCAAACCTCGCAATTGCGATTGCGGGCGCAAGGGAATGACGCAATAGTGCAATCGTGATCAAATTGGGGCGCGATTGGTTTCGCGCCGTGGACTCTGGCGTGCTATGGGTTGGGGAATTTTGCCGTGACGGATTCCATACCGATGCGGTTGCCGATTGCCGGCCGTCAAAAAGTGCGGAATTGGAAGCCGCACGTCTGCGTCGCGCTCGTGGTCGCATTGACGAGCCGGACGGCCGTGGCTGCCGACCAGGTTCACGATGAAATTCAGGTTTACGATGCCGAGATCGCCGAGGTCGGGCAATGGACCTACCAGCAGCACCTTAACTATGCGGTAGTCGGACAAACGCAGCCGGAAGTTCCGGGAGGTTTTGCATCGAACCGCAGCCTGCAGGGCACTCCCGAATTTGCCTATGGGATAACGGACTGGTGGGAGGGCGGCTTTTATCTGCCGTTCGCCGTCGATGGTTCGGGGCAGTTTCTTTCCGACGGGGCGAAAATCCGCAGCCTGTTCGTAAGTCCCGATGCTGCTAAGCGCAGCTTCTTTTATGGCATCAATTTCGAGCTAGGCTACGAGATGCCACAGTTCTCATCGACGCCATGGGGATTGGAAATCCGACCCATCCTCGGCGTCCGGAACAAGGAATGGGAGTTTATTGTCAACCCGATCGTGGACGTGAGCTTCGGCTCTAATGGCGAAGCGGATTTCGCGCCGGCGCTGCGGCTTGCTCGCAATCTCGGGAATGACCGGTTCCTCGCTCTCGAATATTACGCCGACTTCGGCAAGCTCGGCGATTTCCTGCCCGGTCCGCAACAGAGCCAGCAATTGTTCGCGGTCACGGATTTCAAGCTCGGCGTCTTTGACGTCGAGTTGGGCGCCGGATATGGATTCACGCCGGGCTCCGATCGCTTTGTTACAAAGATGATCTTCGGCTACGCTTTTCCCGTTCCGGGAAGTAAAAACGATGCCCCGCCTCTGATGGCGATGAAGAGCCCCATACGTCAGACGGCAACGACCTCCCAAATTCCTGACGCGTTCATTCCCGACGTGTTCCCTGGCTTTCGGTGAAGAATAATCCCATCCCAGTCGCTAAGAAGAGCCACTCGCTGTTAGGCGCTGATTGTAGTACCCCTGTGAGCTTGGCGCTGCGAGCGAGATGCCAAGAATGCCTGAAAGGTCGCATTCGCACGCAATGCATCGCGCGCCACGCCGATCACATGTTCAACTGTATCCGGCGCCATCTTGAAGCGCGTTGGAATGGAGCGTGGACCGATTTTGTGGAGGTCTCCTGGCGGGACCATTGCCAGGCATATGTCACGCCAGTGGGTTCGAACGAGGCGTGCGTAGCGTTGATTGGAAGTGCGGGGGAGGCGCGCCTCTCCGATCGTCCGACCTTGTTTCCAGCGCTTGCGAATCGCCTCTGCGGCGGCCCAGCCGACGATTGGAGGCCGGAGCGCCGTGTGCCGCGCTCTCGCTACAGGTCCCTACTCGATGGCCTGGAATGCAATAACCGACGAACGTTGGGCGAACAAAGTCCACCGATTCTCCACGGATCGAAGTGTGATTTTCGCGTTGCGTTGTGTTTCGAGTTGCCGGATGGAGAAGGGAAGTGACGCCGAAAATCACTGAAAAACAAGGGAATGCGTGGTGGGCGCTGTAGGGATTGAACCTACGACCTCTCCCGTGTGAAGGAATACATCAAGCGCAACTTATGCCTGAAAATAAAGTGTTTATGAGCCGTCTGCCGATTTCTGCACGGATTTTGCACGACTCGGCGGCATAAATCTTTGTCGACGCTCACAACCTCGGTACGTCTGAGTTTACCTCAATACACTCCGGACATGATATAATTCTCAGCAATGGCCCTTCTGATCGTTCTAACGGCGCGCCATCTAGGCTGCGATCAGAGCATAGCAGAACTAGCTAGGGCGTGAACTCATAAACTCACTCGGGCGGACAACATGCGCGAGTCCGCTTTGCCCCGAAAGCCGACAAGTCATTGCATCGCAGCGAAATGACGCGAAGGGCCACAACGAGACTCATGCACTGCACAAAAATCGCGGACCACGACCAGACGCCGAGCGGCAATAAACGTGGGTGGACAGTCGGATTGCGCCGGCGACCTTTACGTCCGGCTTATCAGCCCACCAGATGCCCAACCAAAATAGCCCCGATCATGAATGTCACGATTGGCGGGATCACGTTGTAGATTAAGTGCGCCGCCATCGAGATAAAGGTGCTGCCGCTGCGCCAGCGCAACCAGCCAAACAGCAATCCGAGCAGAAGATCCTGGAGCAGAACGAACCCGACATTGAACGGACTCGTGCCGATCACCTTTTCGATATGGTAGGCGGCGAAGACAAGCGCGGTGAGCAGCCACGTTCCTCTGGCGCCAAGCCGTGAGGCCTCCCAGCCACGCCACAGAAAGCCGCGAAAGATGCTTTCCTCGACCAGCGGCGCGGCGATGTCGCCCGGCCACGTCAATAACAGCGGCAGCCACACTGGTTCGCCCGCGCTTTGCGCGGCGCGGTATTGCGCGGCGGCCGCGGTCGTCATGTCGAGGCCGAGCAGATACGGCACGGCGTAGCCTAGGAGCTGCAACGCGGCGCCCGTCGCAAGGGCGAGCAGGACGAAACCAGACCGCGGCGCGACCCAGGCGAAATAACTTCGCACCGGGAGCCGTCTGATCCAGACAGCCGCCAGCAGCAACAGGATCGGAACAATCCAGACCAGGGCTGAATTCACAGCACCGAGCGCGAAATGGTTGGTAATCGCCTTGCCGACGGCGGTTCCATCCAAAACGAGATGCTCAAAATTCGGAAACAGATAGTCTTTCAAGACAAGAGCGGCCGCGACCCAAGCCGCAGTCTCCGAAAAGCCCCAAGGCCTAGTGTCGGCCTTCACCAGCAAAACCCCACCCAGACTATGGACGCGATGATGCCCCAAGGCCTCGGGCGGGATCGTGGGAAAGTGCCGGCGGCCTCCCGGCCAGTGGTCTCGGGGAGCCGTGTCATGATGGCCTCTTCGATCCAGTTCAGTCTCCCGACTACGCGGGACAGGTGAACCCGATTTCAGTCTTGCTCTTGTCCAAGACCTGCGGCGTGCCATGCCGCCCCATAGCTTCACACTTTTGCTTCATAGCCGAGTCGATGTCCGTCTGGCTTTCGTTCTCGGTAACCTTCACACTCGCGCAGTATTCCTTGCATTTGCTGTTGAAGCCAATACTGCTCCTATCGCAAGCCGCCAGCAGAAGAACTGCAAAAAGCGCAGCGGCGATGGCGACGATTCTCATACGTTCTCGCTCCGGTCAATCAGACACCGTTGGAACTTTGATCATATCGAGTACAACTAGCCGATCAAAGCAGTAAATTGCGACGGGCGGAATAGGACGGGGCACCAAATCGCGCTGCTCCAAATTTCGGGCCGCACAGGTCGAAATGGGTCATTTTCGACCGGGACGCGCCCAGCAACAGGTCCCGCCATGTCCGCTAATGCCTCGAAAGCGGAAGTAAAATCAGGGTATTGCCATCTCTCATGACGGACCGTGGCGGGTTGATGATGCCGCCCGATGCGTGATTCAAGCTCCCAAACTGGAGCCTCGAATCATGCGCTACGAACTCACCGACTATGAATGGGCGGCCATCAAGCCGTTCTTACCGAACAAGCCGCGCGGCGTACCACGTGTCAATGACCGCCGCGTGCTCAACGGCATCTTTTGGGTCCTGCGTTCGGGTGCGCCGTGGCGCGACCTGCCGGAGAGCTTTGGCCCGCGCACTACCTGCTACAATCGCTTTGTTCGATGGCGCAGAGCGGGCGTGTGGGACCAGCTTATGAACGCGTTGACCGCCCACCATGACGCCGCCGTGCAGATGATTGATACGTCCATTGTGCGCGTGCACCAGCATGGAGCGTGCATCGCAGCCAATAGTGAGCAACTGATGGGCCGGTCGCGAGGCAGACTGACGACCAAGATTCATGCGGTCGTCGACAAGTCCGGGCTGCCTATTCGTCTGGCGCTGACCACTGGCGAAGCGCAGGATAACCGTCTTGCCCTCACACTGCTGTCCGGCCTGAAATCGGGAGCCATGTTGCTCGCGGATCGAGGATTTGACGCCGATTGGATCAGAGCACTTGTCAGCCAGCACGGCGCGTGGGCAAACATTCCGCCCAAGCGGAATCGGACAGAACCAATCTGCTTTAGCCGCCACCTCTACCGTGCGCGCAATTTGATCGAACGGTTCTTCAACAAGATCAAGCAATGTCGGCGTGTCGCGACGCGCTATGACAAGCTCGCTTCAAATCAGCTTGTGGCGTTTGCGCCATAATACCGCACTCACCGCCTTCCATGACATGCATATAGGCTACGGAAGGCGACTCTCGCTACCGAAAGATTCAAACTTGGACACTACCGCTTCCCGTCGTGATGCGGGTTTCATCTGGCGGCGATATGCTGGAAGATTACAGCCACAACGGGTATTGCGAAGTAAGGAACATGAGGCGAACATTCTGCACCGGTTTTGCACGACTTGACCGTCCATGTTCATGCCGTGTTCTGCCGCGAAGCGACAAATTGGAACTTTAAGAAATATCGCTAGAAGTCTTTGATTTATGGGCTTTTTCGATGGTGGGCGCTGTAGGGATTGAACCTACGACCTCTCCCGTGTGAAGGGAACGCTCTCCCGCTGAGCTAAGCGCCCGACCCGATAGGGCCGGATTTAATGAGTGGCCTGCCGGGGTGTCAAGCGAGGGCTGGCGCGAAATCGCTTCAACGAAAGCGATTTGCGCTCCGGTATTTTGAAAGACCATGGTCTTGTCGGAAAACCGGCGTCCACGGCGGATCAAGTCGCGGGGCAGGCTTTTGCCGGATCATGTCCTAGTTCGACGAGGCGGCGCGCGAGGCGGTCGACTGCAGCGCGCGGATGCGGTCGGCGAGCGTGCTCTTGTTTTCGCGCGGCGGATCGAGGCCGCCCGCATCCGCCGAGACGCCGTTGCTTTCGAGCGAGTGACGGCCTGGCGCCTGGCCGGCTTCCTGGCCGAGCGGCGGCGCGTCGGCGGCAAGCATGGCCATGATGGTCGAGCCCGGGCCTTCGAGCGCGGCGGTAAGGCGCGCCACTTCGGCGGCGACGTCGTTGATGCGCTCGCGCAGCAATGCGTTCTCGACGCGCTCGGACGCCCAGGTCGATTCCGCGTCACGCTTCATGGTGGCGATTTCGCGCTGCAGCTTGGTGCGTTCCTCGACGGCCGCGGCGAGCTGGGCTTCGAGCTGGCCGATGTCGGAGCGGAATTTGTCCGACCGCGACGCTGCCGCGCCCGGTGGCCGTCGCCAATTCGCTGCGCAGATCGGTTTCGGTCTTGCGCGCGACCTCGAGGTCGTTGCGCAGCTTGTCGATCTGATAATCGCGCGCGGTCAACAGGCGGCCCTGATCGCCGAGCCGGGATTCCAGCTCCTGGACGCGCTTGTTGAGCACTTCAGCCTCGGTGCTCTGCACCATGAGCTGCCGCTCCAGTTCGGTGGTGCGCTCGCCGATGCTGCCGAGCTTGTCACGGGCCGCGGTCAGATCAGCCGCCGAGGCGGCGGCCTCCTGGCGCTCGCGCCCGAGCCGCTGTTCGGTATCTTTCAGTGTGCGTTCGTAGTCGGCGACGCCGACCTTCATCGCTTCGACCTGGGTGCGCAAGGCGGCGAGTTCGATGCGCTGGCTGTCGGCCGTGATCGAATGCTCGCCGAGTTCGGCGACCAGCTTGACCAGCTCGGCCTCCTTGTCGGCCAGCGCGCGCTCGGCTTCGCGCAGCGCGCTGCTCTTGATCGCGAATTCCTCCTCGCTGGCGCGCAGCTGCTCCCGCAGCGTCTTGTCGCGCGCCTCGAGCGCGAAGATCGTCGCGGTCTTCTCGCCGAGCTCCTTCTTGAGCTGATTGATGGCGTCGCTCTTCTTGCCAAGCTCGGCAAGCTGGGTGGTGGTCTTGGTCTTCATCTGCGCCACGCTCATTTCGAGGCGGCGGGTAGACATCGCGAACTCGGCACGCAACTGGTCCTTGTCGGCGCGGATTTCGGCGATCGACAGCGGCGTGGCCGCCTCGAGGCGCCTCATGGTCAGGCGCACGGCGCGGTTATGCACGAGCGGAACGAACAGGAGACCAAGCAATGCCGCAACCAGAAACCCGATCCCGAAATACATGACCGGTTCGATCATCACACTACGCCTCCAAGCCCCTCGCTTCGTTTGCCCGCGCGCCGGCGAGGAAACGGAAGTGAACGTGGCCGGACATTGCCACGCTGGTACGGGCCGCACCACATTCACCGGCCGTTAACCTAAACCGAGTTTCGCCGCCGCGCCATGGAATCAAAGCGCGTTCGGCATCGATCGAGGAAACCTGTTGCGGGCGCGCTGCAGCGGGCCGCGATCAGAAGGGATTCCAGGTTGGCCGCTCGGTGAATTTGAGGTAGCCGAGGTTGGCGCCGAGGCGCAGCCCGACGCCCGAGCGGATCGGGACCAGGATGACATTGTTCGCGGTCAGTGCCGTCATGCCGAAGCCGCCGATGAAATAGGCGGAGCCGTCGATGCCGCCGAAGCGGTCGAAAATGGCCGCCGTTCGCGGCAGGTTATAGACCAGCATCATGGTGCGGGCACCGTCGGCGCCGGCATCGAAGCCGAGCGTCGGCCCCTGCCAGAATACCCGGACGTCGCCGGCATTCTTGGTGTACAGCGTGCCGTCGCCGTAGCGCAGGCCGCCGACAAAGGCGCCGCCGGCCTCCTCGCCGAGCACGTAGCCGTTGGGCAGCCCCCATTGGCTCACTGCTTTCTCGACGATCGTGGCAAGCCCGCGCGAAACCCCGCCAAAGAAGCGATGGCCGGCGTCGACCAGCTCGTTGGGCGAATACTGACTGGAATTGGGCGGCGGCTGTTGCGGCGGCCCGGGCGACGGAGGAACCGTGCCGGTCGGTGGTTCGGCCGGCGCAGGCTGGGCGGCGCTTGGCGCAGCCGCAAGGCCGGCGAACAGCAGGACGAAAGCGGCGATCCGCAAGGCAGAAGTCATCGAGAGTCCCCTTAACCCCTTGCTCACGCGTTGCGTTTTTACTCTGGGTGGAACCGACACGAATCACGCCACCATTTGGCAGGACTATGACCGCAGCACGGCAGAAACGGAAGCGACGCCGCGTGCCGCTTTTCGCTGTCGGCGCCGTCCTCATCGGGTTGACGGCGGTCCCGCCGGCCTCCGTCGCCGCCACGACCGAGCGGATCGTGGCGGACTGGCACACCGGCCTGGCGATCGGCGGCTACGATCCTGTCGCCTTCTTCACCGATGGCAAGTCGCTGCCCGGCAGCGCGGATTTCGAATTCCGCTACGGCGGTGTGGTCTGGCGCTTCTGCAATGTCGGCAATCGCGACGCCTTTGCGGCGCAGCCCGATGTCTACATGCCGCAATTCGGCGGCTACGATCCGCTTGGCGTTGGGCGCGGCGTCGCGGTAGCGGGCAATCCGAATGTCTGGCTCATTGCCGGCCAGCGCTTGTTCCTGTTCTACGATCGCGCCCGGCTGGAAAAGTTCGCCGCCGACCCGGATCGCCTGGGCGCCGAGGCCGAACGCAAGTGGCCGGACGTGATGGGCGGTCTAAGCCCGTAAGCCGCTAAGAATCGATCGCCGACGTCGGGTCGCCAGAGGCGATGAATGCCGGAATGCGCAAATCCTTGCTGCCGTAGGCGATAGGACCGCCATCCGGCGCGACCACGCGGCCGCCGGCCGCCGCCAATATCGCGTGCCCGGCCGCGACGTCCCAATCTCGCGTAGCGGCCAGCCGCGGATAAAGGTCGGCAACGCCTTCGGCGAGGCGGCAGAATTTTATCGAGGAGCCGCATTGAACGAGCTTCGCCCCCCTCAGGCCGTCGACATAAGCTCTGGTCCTCGCTTCGAGATGCGAGCGGCTGACCATGACGACGGATTCGCTCACCGACCGCGGCCGGGTGCGAATAGGCGTCGGCCGGCCAGTCGCCGTTCCGGAAATCCGGCCGGCGCCGGTGCCGACGATGCCGCGCCAAAATTCCCCGAGCGCCGGCGCGCTGATGATGCCGAGCATTGGCGCGCCATCGGTCATGAGCGCGATGTTGACGGTGTACTCGTCGCGGCCGGCGATGAATTCCCGCGTGCCGTCGAGCGGGTCGACCAGAAAGTAGCTGCCGCGCGCGATTGCTTTGGGGCTTTCGCGCGCCGCCTGCTCCTCCGAGATGATCGGCACGCCCGGCGCGAGGCGCCGAAGGCCGTCGCAGATGACGGCTTCGGCGGCTTCGTCGGCGTCGGTCACCGGCGAGCCGTCGGGCTTGCCGCGCACGGGCCCATCGCTGGCGTAACCCAGGATCGTTTCAGCCGCGCGCGCGGCGAGCTTGGTCATTTCGTCCATGAGCGCAGCACATGCGACGGTATCGAGTGTTGGCACGGGAGGGGGTCTCGCGGTGGGTTCGCGGTCAGAAACCGGGCGGAACGGCTGCCGATCTACCACGGCATCGGCGCCAGGGCACGATTGCCGAATCGGCCGGGCTGTGACAGGCACATAGCCGAATCCCTGCAGCGGAGCCCGCCATGTCGGCACCGATCACCGGACCAATCGCCGGACCAATCGCTCTTGGCGCCCTCGACCTTGCGGCGCTGCTATGTTCGCGCGTCTGTCACGACCTGATCAGCCCGGTCGGCGCCATCGTCAACGGCCTCGAAGTCCTGGAAGAGGACAAAGACGAAGAGACCAAGACTTTTGCTCTGGATCTGATCAAGAAAAGCGCCCATCAGGCATCGGCGAAGCTGCAATTCTGCCGGCTCGCCTTCGGTGCGGCGGGTTCGGCCGGCGCGCAGATCGATCTCGGCGACGCCGAAAAGGTGGCGCGGGGGTTGCTTGGCGACGATAAGACCAAGGTCGTCTGGAACCTGCCGCGTGAACTGCTGGCGAAAAACCGCGTCAAGCTCTTGTTAAACATGCTGTTGATCGGCGTCGGCGCCATCCCCCGCGGCGGTACCCTGACGATCGACCTGGCCGACGGCGGCAATGGGTTCCGCATCGCCGCGGCAGGGCTCAACGCCCGGTTGGCCGAGGCCACGGCCGAGCTCCTAGTCGGAAGTCCGGAGCGCGCGGTCGATGCTCATGGCATCCAGCCGGTCTATACCGGGATCCTGGCGCGGGAATGCGGGCTGACCGTATCAGCCACGGTAGAACGCGATCTTGTGGTGATAACGGCCTCCTGAGCTCTTCCCCCCAACTTAATTTCGGATGCGGGCGTTCAGAGGCGTTGCCGCAACCGAAATTAAACCCTTTGGCAACACACTGAGCCAGTCCGATCAGGCGCGGCGTGCCTGGCGACGCGGGCGCGCGACTTCTGCGCGTCGGGGTGAAATCGCAAGCGTTGCGTGTACCGGCCGGCTCGCCCTCGGCTGGCGACGAGGGCGCCTCGTATGGACGAGTTGTTGCGTGACTTCCTGACCGAGACTCTCGAGAGTCTCAATCTGGTCGACGCCGAGCTCGTCCGCTTCGAGCAGGAGCCTGATAACGGCGCCATTCTCGGCAACATTTTCCGCCTGGTCCACACCATCAAGGGCACCTGCGGCTTCCTCGGCCTGTCGCGGCTCGAGACCCTCGCCCATGCCGCCGAAACCCTGATGGGGAAATTTCGCGACGGCATGCCTGTCACCGCCGAGGCTGTCACGCTCGTTCTCGCCACCATCGATCGCATCAAGGTCATCCTCGACGGCATCGAAAAGAGCGAGCAAGAACCGGCGGGCAGCGATGCCGATCTCATCGGCCAGCTCGGCCGGCTGGCGCGCCAGGAAAGCGTCCTGCCGCGACCGCCGGCTGCGGAGCCCAGGAAGGTCGACAAGGTCGACAAGGTCGAAAAGCCCGGCAAGCCCGAGAAGCCCGACAACCTCGCCAAGGCTGTGGCCGAGCGCAGTGACGAGGAGCGCGGCGAGCGGCTCGCCAACCATTCGATCCGGGTCAACGTCGAAACCCTCGATCACCTCATGACCACGGTCTCCGAGCTGGTGCTGACGCGCAATCAGCTGCTCGAGATCGTCCGCCGCCACGAGGAGTCCGACTTCAAGGTGCCGTTGCAGCGCCTGTCCAATGTCACCGCCGAGCTTCAGGAAGGCGTGATGAAGACGCGCATGCAGCCGATCGGCAACGCCTGGCAGAAGCTGCCGCGGGTGGTGCGCGATCTGTGCGCCGAGCTCGGCAAGGACATCGACCTGGAAATGCGCGGCGCCGATACCGAGCTCGACCGTCAGGTGCTTGAACTGGTCAAGGATCCGCTCACGCATCTGGTGCGCAACTGCGCCGATCACGGCATCGAAAGTCCGGCCGGGCGGCTGGCCGCCGGCAAGCCCGAAAAGGGCACGATCCGTCTATCGGCCTGGCACCAGGGCGGTCACATCATCATCGAGATCGCCGATAACGGTCGCGGCCTCGATATTGCCGGTATCAAGGCCAAGGCCGTCGAGAAAGGACTCGCCACCGAGGCCGAACTGGCGGCCAAGTCCGAAGCGGAAATCTGCAACTTCATCTTCGCGCCCGGCTTTTCCACCGCTGCGCACGTGACCAGCATTTCCGGCCGCGGCGTCGGCATGGATGTCGTGCGCAACAATATCGAGCAGATCGGCGGCACGGTTGACTTGAAATCGGTCGCCGGGGTCGGCACCACTTTCACCATCAAAATTCCGCTCACCCTGGCGATCGTCTCCGCGCTCATCGTCGAAGCCGGCGGCGAGCGCTTCGCCATCCCGCAGCTCGCCGTGCTCGAACTGGTTCGCGCCGGCAAGAACGGCGAGCACCGCATCGAGCGCATCAAGGATGCGCCGGTGCTGCGGCTGCGCAACAAGCTGTTGCCGCTGGTCCGCCTCAAGGAGGTGCTGCGGCTCGGCGATTGCGACGCCGACGACGGTTTCGTCGTGGTCACGCAGGTCGGCAACCAGGCGTTCGGCGCCGTGGTCGACGGCGTGTTCCACACCGAGGAAATCGTCATCAAGCCGATGTCGTCGAAACTGCGCCACATCCCGGTATTTTCCGGTACGACCATTCTGGGCGACGGCTCGGTGATCATGATCATCGATCCGAACGGCGTCGCCCAGGCGTTGGGCCGGGCCGGGACCGCGGTGCAGGCCGACATGCCCGACCTCGAGAGCCGCGAGCAGGACAGCGACACCGAGACGGTTTCTCTGCTCCTGTTCCGCGCCGGTTCGCATCAGCCGAAAGCGGTGCCGTTGTCGCTTGTTACCCGTCTCGAGGAGGTCGATTGCCGAAAAATCGAAATCTCCGACGGCCGCCATCTCATGCAATATCGCGACCAGCTGATGCCGCTGTTGCGCATCGACACGGCAACGAGCCTGAAGAAGGAGGGCGCGCAGCCCATCCTGGTGTTCTCCGATCAAGGCCGCTCGATGGGCCTTCTGGTCGACGAGATCATCGACATCGTGGATGATCGGCTCGACATCGAACTGACGAGCGCTTGTCCGGGCGTGCTCGGTTATGCCGTGGTCAAGGGTGCCCCCACCGAGATCGTGGACGTCGGCCATTTCCTGCCGCAGGCCTTCGAGGATTGGTTTCGCCGCCGCGATCTGCCGACGGCGCGGCGGTCGCGCACGGTGCTGCTGGTGGACGACTCGCCGTTCTTCCGCGAACTGCTCACGCCGTTGATCAAGGCGGCCGGCTATCGGGTCGTGGCGGCCGCGTCGGCGGCCCAGGCGCTGACCGCGCTCAAGTCCGAGACCCGCTTCGACCTCATCGTGACCGACATCGAGATGCCGGACATGGACGGCTTTGCTTTGGCCGAGGCGGTCCGCGGCATGCCGCGCAACGCCGCGCTGCCGATCATCGGACTATCCGCGATGGTGTCCGGCGAAGCTGTCGAACGCGGCCGCCAGGTCGGGTTTCACGATTTCGTCGCCAAGTTCGACCGCGCCGGACTCATTGCGGCGATCAAGGAACAGAGCGGCGATCTCGATCAGGCAGCATGACGACATGAACGATACCGCAAGGTTCAGCGACTACGTAACGTTCACGACGGCCGAACAGTTGTTCGGCCTGCCGATCGAGCGCGTGCAGGACGTCTTCAAACCGGCCCGCATCACGCGCGTCCCGCTTGCCGGTCCGGATATCGCCGGCGTGCTCAACCTGCGCGGGCGTATCGTCACGGCGATCGAGTTGCGCAGCCGGCTCGGCTTGGGCGCGCGCGATCCCGGCCGCCTCGCCATGGCCATCGGCATCGAACTGCGGGGCGAATCGTTCGGGCTTCTGGTCGATACGGTCGGCGAAGTGCTCAAGCTGTCGGACAGCGAGCGCGAGCCTAATCCGATCAATCTCGACCGCAACCTCGGCCGCGTTTCGGCGGGGGTCTATCGGCTCGACGGCCAGCTGCTGGTCGTCCTCGATATCGACCGGGTGCTCGATCTTGGCGCCGAAGCGGCGGCGGCGTGAAAGGGCGGGTGATGACAAGGAATCAGAGTTGGGGTGCGAGTGAAACCGAGGCGGGTGTGCCCGCGAAGCTTGGAGTGAGGACGTGATGAAGACCTGTTTGGTAGTGGACGACTCGAGCGTCATCCGCAAGGTGGCGCGCCGGATCCTCGAAGGCCTCGATTTCCTGATCATGGAAGCCGAGAACGGCGAAGACGCCATCGAATCCTGCAAACGGCAATTGCCGGATGCGATTCTGCTCGACTGGAACATGCCGAAGATGGACGGCTACGATTTCCTGCGCGTGCTGCGCCGGCTGCCCGGCGGCGACCGGCCGAAGGTGGTGTTCTGCACCACGGAAAACGACGTCGCCCACATCGCGCGGGCGCTGCACGCCGGGGCCAACGAATACATCATGAAGCCCTTCGACAAGGATATCGTCGAAGCCAAATTCCAGGAAGTCGGCTTGATCTGAAGGCGCGCCGCACAGTCGCGGCGTCGCCAGCGTACCGTAGCCAGTCAGCGTGCAAAGTCAGCGTATATGAGTACCGTCCTCGCCGCCGCCTCCAGCGCGGCCGCCGTCGACCGCCCGATCCGCGTCATGGTGGTGGACGATGCGGTCGTCGCGCGCAGCCTGGCGATGCGCTGGGTCGAAGCCGAGCCTGACATGGAAGTTACCGCGTCGGCCCGGACCGGCCGCGAGGCGGTCGACCGCATCGAGAGCGGCGATCCCGACGTCGTCGTGCTCGACGTCGAGATGCCCGAACTCGACGGCATTTCGGCGCTGCCGCTGCTTCTGAAAAAGAAGCGCGACGTCATGGTGATCATGGCTTCGGCGGTGACCCGTCGCGGCGCCGAGGTGACTCTCCGCGCGCTCTCGCTCGGCGCGGCCGACTATATCCCGAAGCCTTCGACCACGCGCGACGTCTCGACTTCGGCAGAGTTCCGGCGCGAGTTGATCGAGAAGATCCGCAGCCTCGGCCGCCGGCGGCGCCTCTCGCCGCGTCCGTCGCCGCTGGTCGCGCCGTCCCTAGAACACCGCTTGCCGCGCGGACCGGTGCCGGCGCGGCTGGCGCCCGAACTGGTCAAGGCCGAGGCCCCCGCGCTCCGGCTGCGGCCATTCGCGCCGATCATGCCGCGCGCCGTCCTGATCGGCTCCTCGACCGGCGGCCCGCAAGCGCTCACGGCGCTGATCGAAAAGCTGACGGCGGCGATCGATCGGGCGCCGGTGCTGATCACCCAACACATGCCGCCGACGTTCACCACCGTGCTGGCCGAACATCTGTCGCGCGTCGGCGGCCGCGGCGCCCACGAGGCCGAGCATGGCGAGCCGGTCCTGGCCGGCGGAATTTACGTCGCGCCGGGTGGCCGCCATATGCGTGTCGTGCGCGATCGCGACGGCGTCAAGATCGCGCTCGGCGACGACCCGCCGATTAATTTTTGCAAGCCTTCGGTCGACGCGTTGTTCGCCTCGGCGGCCCCGGTATGGGGCGCGAGCGCGCTGGCGCTGGTGCTCACCGGCATGGGCGCCGACGGCACCGGCGGCGCCGCCGAGATCGTCGCCGCCGGCGGCAGCATCATCGCCCAGGACGAAGCATCGAGCGTGGTCTGGGGCATGCCCCGCTCGGTGGCCCAGGCCGGATTGTGCTCTGCCGTGCTGCCGCTCGATGAAATCGCGCCGAGAGTGCTGCGGCTGTTGTCAGGAGGCCGCGTATGACGCCGCTCGATTACAATTACCTGCGCAAGTGCCTCAAGGAGCGCTCCGGCCTCGTGCTGTCCGCCGACAAGGAATATCTGGTCGAGAGCCGCCTGCTGCCGGTGGCGCGCAAGGCCGGTCTCGCCAGCCTCGGCGACCTCGTGCGCACGCTGATGCTCGGCAATGCGGAAGTGCTGATGACGGCGGTGGTCGAAGCGATGATGACCAACGAATTGTTCTTCTTCCGCGACAAGATTCCGTTCGAGCATTTCCGCTCGACGATCATGCCGGCGCTGCTCGCGGCGCGGCAAAGCTCGCGCGCGATCCGGATTTGGTGCGCCGCGGCCTCGACCGGCCAGGAACCGTATTCGCTCGCCATGTGCCTGAAAGAGATGGAGCGCGACATCGCGGGCTATCGCATCGATCTGCTGGCGACCGACTTGTCGCACGAAGTGCTGGAGAAGGCCCGGCACGGCATCTACAGCCAGTTCGAGGTGCAACGCGGGCTGCCGATCCAGCTTCTGGTCAAGCACTTTACCCAGATCGGCGAGCTTTGGCAGATCGCGCCCGGTCTTCGCGCCATGGTCAAATACCGGCAGCTCAATTTGCTGAGCGACTTCTCCCAGCTCGGCCGGTTCGATCTGATCTTCTGCCGCAACGTGCTGATCTATTTCGACCAGGAAACCAAGATCGGCGTGCTCAATCGCCTGGCGCGCGCCACCGCCGGCGACGGCTACCTGGTGCTGGGGGCCGCCGAGACCGTGATCGGCTTGACCGACAGCTTCAAGGTCGTGGCCGACAAGCGCGGCCTGTACATGCCGAACACGAGCATGCCGCCGCGGCTGTCGACGCCAAGCACCGCGAAGCCGGTGCCGCGCCTGGTTGCCGTCAACGGCCGGCGCTAAGGCGAGCGACCTCAAACAAAAACCCCGGCCTCGCGGCCGGGGTTTCTGTTCTCTCGGTCTCTCACTCGTCTCAAGCCGAAATCTTGGCCTCGTCCTCGGACGGTTCGCGCAGCACGTAGCCGCGGCCCCAGACCGTCTCGATGTAGTTCTTGCCGCTCGAAGCATTGGCGAGCTTCTTGCGCAGCTTGCAGATGAAGACGTCGATGATCTTCAGCTCCGGCTCGTCCATACCGCCGTAGAGGTGGTTCAAGAACATTTCCTTGGTCAGCGTGGTGCCCTTGCGCAGCGAGAGCAGCTCCAGCATCTGATATTCCTTGCCGGTCAGATGCACGCGCGCGCTCGAGACCTCGACCGTCTTGGTGTCGAGATTGACCACCAGATCGCCGGTCTGGATGACCGACTGGGCGTGGCCCTTGGAGCGGCGCACGATGGCGTGGATGCGCGCAACCAGTTCGTCCTTGTGGAACGGCTTGGTCATGTAGTCGTCGGCGCCGAAGCCGAGCCCCCTGACCTTGTCCTCGATGCCGGCCAGACCCGACAGGATCAGGATCGGCGTCTTGACCTTCGAAACGCGCAAGCTGCGCAGCACTTCGAAGCCGGACATGTCCGGCAGGTTCAGGTCGAGCAGGATGATGTCGTAGTCGTAGATCTTACCGAGATCGATCCCTTCTTCGCCGAGATCGGTCGTGTACACGTTGAAGCTCTCGGACTTGAGCATCAACTCGATCGATTGCGCCGTGGCGCTATCGTCTTCAATCAGCAATACGCGCATGCCAGTCCCCTTCCTCGCCGCGAGGGCTTAAGGTCGGCACGCCGCAGCGGCGGCCCCTGGAAAACGCCTTGGGACAAAACTGATTCGAGACACTAACGACGGTATGGTTAACAAAACCTAATTCGGCCCTACAAGCAAGTTCTAGGCGGTTTCCTGCGAATCGCCGTAAGATGCTGTATGACAGTGGTTTTTTAGCCACATCGAGGCTCATGTTTCAAATTAAGTTCCGGCGCTAACCGACTCAAACAACTCACCCCGCCATCGGCCGGGTCAGTGCTTGCTCCCAAGGACGATAACGAGATGATTAACGTCCCGGGTAAATACACCGTTAAGGCCGGGCGATTCAGAGTAACCATTATTGCGGGCTTAAGGCCGTGGGGCGGGCCGATGAAGGTTTTGCCATGAAGGCTTTGCCATGAAAGCTTCGTCATGAAGGCGCTGGCCGAACAGATCAACGAGCTCGACGGCATCGAGATCTACGGCCGCGTGGTTGGGGTGCGCGGGCTGATGGTGGAGGTGTCCGGTCCGCTCCACGCCATGTCGGTCGGCGCCCGCGTGATCATCGAGACCCCGGTCAAGACCATTCCCTGCGAGGTGGTCGGTTTTTCCGGCGACAATGCGCTCCTGATGCCGTTTGCGCCGCTCGAAGGCGTGCGCCGCGGCTGCCGCGCGGTGGTGACGTCGGTGGCCGGCGCGGTGCGGCCGTCGGCCGGCTGGCTCGGCCGCGTGGTCAATGCTTTGGGCGAGCCGATCGACGGCAAGGGCGCCTTGCTGTCCGGACCGTCGCCTTATCCGTTTCGCAATACGCCGCCGCTGGCGCATGCGCGCCGCCGGGTGGGTTCGCCGCTCGACCTCGGCGTGCGGGCGCTCAATACCTTCATTACCTGCTGCCGCGGCCAGCGCATGGGTATTTTTTCCGGCTCCGGCGTCGGCAAATCGGTGCTGCTGTCGATGCTGGCGCGCAATGTGATGGCCGACGTCAGTGTCATCGGGCTGATCGGCGAACGCGGCCGCGAGGTGCAGGAATTCCTGCAGGACGATCTCGGCGAGGCCGGCCTTGCCCGTTCGGTGGTGGTGGTCTCGACCTCGGACGAACCGGCGCTGATGCGCCGCCAGGCCGCTCATGAAACCCTCGCCATCGCCGAATATTTCCGCGACGAAGGCAAGGACGTGCTGGTGCTGATGGATTCGGTCACGCGCTTTGCCATGGCGCAGCGCGAGATCGGATTGTCGGCCGGCGAGCCGCCGACAGCCAAGGGCTACACGCCGACGGTGTTCACCGAACTGCCGCGGCTGCTGGAGCGGGCAGGGCCGGGCACCGAGCAGGGCACCATTACGGGCATCTTCACGGTGCTGGTCGACGGCGACGACTATAATGAGCCTATCGCCGACGCCGTGCGCGGCATCCTTGACGGCCACATCGTCATGGAGCGGGCCATCGCCGAGCGCGGGCGCTATCCGGCCATCAACATCTTGAAGTCGGTGTCGCGCACCATGCCGCGGGCGGCCGACCAGGCCTACCTGCCGGTCCTGACCCGGGCGCGCCAGGTCATGGCGACCTATGCGGACATGGAGGAACTGATCCGGCTCGGCGCCTATCGGGTCGGCACCAGCCCCGAGGTCGATGACGCCATCCGCCTGCACAGGCCGCTGGAGGCCTTTCTGGCCCAAGGTAAGGAAGAAGCAACCAGCTTGACCGAAGGATATCGCCGATTGGAACAAATCTTGGCCGGCGCGGAAACTGATCGCTAACGATATGGTGCCAGAGTTGGCCGGATTGGGGCGCTGAGAGCGGGGATTTTGCAGTCCCGCGGTTCCGTGGCTTCGGGGGAGTAGCAGTCGATGAAGTCCCGAGAGACGCTTATTCGCCTGAAGAAGTTTCAGGTCGACGAGAAGCGGCGCAAGGTCGCCCAGATCGAGACCATGATCGCCGAGTTCGAGCGCATGGCCGCCGACCTCGAGCGGGAAATCAAGGTCGAGCAGGATCGTGCCGGCATTCACGATCCCGGGCATTTTGCCTATCCGACCTATGCCAAAGCCGCGATCGCCCGGCGCGAGAACCTCAAGCGCTCGGCCGACGAACTGCGCACCCAGCTCGAGGACGCCAAATTGGCCCTCGCCGAGGCCTTCGAAGACCTCAAGAAGATCGAGCTGCTCGACGAGCGCGACCAGCTGCGCGAGCGTGAGGCGGAGACCTCGGCGGAACAGGCCGAACTCGACGATATCGCCCTGATGCGCATGCGCGGCGCCGCCCCGGCATAGGCTTAAACACTGCCATTGCGATGCCGCCGCAGCGCGGCGAGCCGCAGTCCATAGTGCCAGGCAGTGCCGGACGCGTGCCGATTGCGGTGCGGATTCCCGGATTCTTTCTGACAGTCCGCCCACAAAGACCAAACTCGCTCTCGACGAGTGGCCGGCTTCGCGGCGATAATCGGGTTCGGGCGAGGTTTTTGGGCAAGCTTCTGGGGCCAGGGCCGTCATGTTGATGCAGGGGGAACTGGTCTGGCTGCTTGGCGCCGTGGCTCAGGGCGACGTCGCCGCCTTCGAGCGGCTTTATGGCGCCACCCGCGCGAAACTCTACGGCGTCCTATTACGTATCTTGGGCAGGCCCGAATTGGCCGAAGAGGTCATGCAGGAAACCTATCTCAAGGTCTGGAAGATGGCGGACAAGTTCGACCCGTTGCTGGCAAGCCCGATCACCTGGATGGTGGCGATGGCGCGCAACCGCGCCATCGACATCATGCGCAAGCGCGCGGAAGTCTCGATCGAGGAGGAGTCGGAAGCCGAGAACGTCGCGGCCGAACAGCCCGCGCCGTTGGCGCGCCGCGAAATGACCGAGGAGCTCAGACGGCTGTTGGCTTGTCTCGGCAAGCTCGACCCCGAGAAGCAGCGCATCGTGCTGCTGGCCTATTACAGCGGCTGGAGTCGTGAGCAGCTCTCGAACAAGCTCGACATCCCGGTGAACACGATCAAGACATGGTTGCGGCGCAGCCTGCTCGAGCTTCGCGACTGCATGGGACAAAGAGCATGATCCCGGAAAGTGGACACCGGTTTTCGGACAAGATCATGCTTGAGCAAGAGCATGATCCCGAAAAGTGGACACCGGTTTTCGGACAAGATCATGCTTGAGCAAGAGAGCATGATCCCGAAAAGTGGACACCGGTTTTCGGACAAGATCATGCTTGAGCAAGAGAGCATGATCCCGAAAGTGGACACCGGTTTTCGGACAAGATCATGCTTGAGCAAGAGAGCATGATCCCGAAAAGTGGACACCGGTTTTCGGACAAGATCATGCTTGAGCAAAAGAGCATGATCCCGAAAAGTGGATGCCGATTTTCGGAGAAGAACATGCTCGCGCAACAGAGCACGATGCCGAAATTGGAATGTCGAACGAGAACAGGACGACGCTGGTGATTTACGACGACGCCCAAGACGCGCTGGCCGCCGAATACGTGCTCGGAACGCTGTCCGCCGAGGAACGCGAACACGCCGAGGCGTTGCTGGCCATCGATTCCGGTTTTGCCGAATTGGTGCGGCAATGGGAGCGGCGGCTCGGCGAGCTCAACGTCATGGTCGAGGCGGTCGAGCCGCCGCCCGCCGTCTGGGAGAAAATCCGGGCCGAGATCGGCAGCGCGGAAGCGCCGCTCATGACTCCGGAGGCCGACATTCCCTTGTCAACCATCGCGGCCGATATCGCCGAGGCGGAAGCAGCGCCGGCCGAAGCTGTGCCGCTTCCGAGCTGTGCCACTTGCCGAAGCCGCGCCGCCCATTGAAACCGAGTCGGTTGTCGAAACGCCAGTGCCGCCTACCGCGGAAGCGGCAAGCGAACTGCGTGGCCAAGAGTTGGGTCAAGAGTCAGGCCAAGAGTTTGGCCAAGAACCGAGCCAAGAGCCGGGCGAACACCAGGCCCCGACACCGCCGGCGACCGATCAGCTTGCGGAGTCGCTGTCGGATTCCATTACCGCCAAGCTTGCCAAGTCGCTGGCCGAGCCATCGACTGCGCCGTCCGTGCCGGTCGCCGAGGCCAGGAGCGGGCGCAGCGCCGAGGTGATCCAATTGACGCGCCAGGCCACCCGCTGGCGGCGCATAACGGTCGCGGTCGGCGCGCTGGCGGCCGTGCTGGCGCTCTATATCGGCTTTGCCCAGCTTGCGCCGGGGCTCGTCCCGTTCGGGCCGGGGTCGCGCCCGCAGGTCGCGCAGGCGCCCGCGCCATTGGGCGCCCGGCTGGTCGCCGTGCTGCAGCAGGAGCCGATGGCGCCGGCATTCCTGCTCACGGTCGATCCGCAGAGCCGAACCATGGTGGTGCGCCGGGTTTCGGCGACGCCCGAAACCGGCCGCAGCTATCAGCTGTGGTTGATCGCCAAGCAGTCTCCAACCCCGCGGTCGCTCGGTCTCGTCGGCAACGAGGAATTCACGCAGCGCGCCATTCCGGGGAATTTCGACATGGAAACGCTGCGCGCGGCGACCTATGCGATTTCGCTCGAGCCGGCGGGCGGTTCGCCGAAGGACGTGCCGACCGGCCCGGTGCTGTTTACCGGCAATATCGTGCAAGCGGTGCCGGCAGCGCCGCCGCCCGAGGCGACGCCAAAGACTTGATCGCACCGCCGGCAGCCGCCAAAACGCGTGTGCCCGGCGCGAGGCCGGGCACGGGAGTCAGAGTACTAACGAATTCGGGGGTATGCTCAGCGGATCGTCGGATTCTGGCCGCTGAAAGTGGTCGGCTGGCCGGCTTTGACCAGCGCCGCCGTGCCGAGATCGATGTCGTTGATATGGGCGAAGATGCCGACGACCGCGACCACGGTTGCGCACAGAAGACCAATCACCACGATCTTCAGATGGGTACCGCGGTCGGCGCTGTACATGGAATGGTTCATTACCGCCTCCCAGTTTCTGCCTATTAGTCGTGGCAACCGGGCCAAAAGGTTCACCCAGGCAAGCAACTAGGTACTGAGATTCGCCTTCAGAACGTGTCTTCACCGAACGGTGATGACCCGTGATAACGATTGATCGTGCTTCTGGTTCCGATAGTTAGGTGCCCCGGCCGCGCGAGCGGGGGCCGCACGTTGGTGGGGGAGGGGTCACATGGTGAGCCAAATCGTCGCGGAACTTGCGCCAACGGGCGTCCTGCGGGCCGGCATCAACATGAGCAACTTCCTCCTGGTCACCGGCAAGACCTCGTCGGGGGATCCGCGAGGGGTGGCGCCCGATATGGCCGCGGAGATCGCGCGCCGGCTTGGCGTACCCGTGAGCTATGTGCCGTTCGATCGGCCCTCGAAGCTTGCCGACGCGGCCGGCACCAATACCTGGGATATCGGCCTGATCGGCGCCGAGCCGGCGCGGGCCGAGAAAATCACCTTCACGCCGGCCTATTGCGAGATCGAGGCGACCTATCTGGTCCAGCCGAACTCGCCGTATCAGGGCGTTGCCGAGGTCGATCGCCCCGGTTCGCGCATCGCGGTCCGGCGCGGCGCCGCCTACGACCTTTGGCTCGAGCGCAATATCAAGCATGCGACCGTGCTTCGCTCGGATTCGGCGGACGGGCCGTTCAATCAGTTCGTCGAAGAGAAGCTTGAGGCCCTCGCCGGCCTGCGGCCGCAATTGCTGGAAGACGTGAAAAATGTTCCCGGCGCGAGCATTCTTCCCGGCAACTTCACGGCGGTCCAGCAGGCCATCGGCACCGGCAAAGGCAATGCGGCCGGCGCGGGCTTTCTCGCCGAATTCGTCGCCGACGCCAAGCGCTCGGGCTTGGTGGCGCGCCTGATCGAGCATCATCACGTCGTCGGCTTGTCGGTCGCGCCGTAGGACTGACGGACACGGCCTAGATGCTGGCGATGGTCTTCAGCCGCGCCCGCGGGTGAATTTCCGATTGCGCGAGCACGCTGGTCTGGGCGCGAAAGCGCTCGACGATGCCGCGCACGAACGGCCGGATGCCCGGCGAGGTGACCAGCACCGGCGCCTCGCCGTCCTTCGCCGCCTGCTCGAATTTCTCCCGCACCAGATTGATGAACTCGGTGAGGCGGGACGGCTGCATGGCGAGGCTGCGGTCGTCGCCCTGGCCGACGATCGATTCGGCAAAGGCTTGCTCCCACCGGGCCGTGAGCGCGATGATTGGCAGATAGCCGGCCATGGATGTGTGCTGGGCGCAGAGCTGGCGGGCCAGGCGGGCGCGGACATGCTCGGCCAGCATCGGCGGATTGCGCGTCGTGCCCAAGCCGTCGGCGATACCTTCGAGGATGGTGGCGAGATCGCGGATCGACACCCGCTCGGCCAGCAGGATCTGCAGCACGCGCTGGATGCCGGAGATCGTGATCAACGACGGCACGATATCCTTGATCAGTTCGCTTTGCTCCTTCGGCAGTTCCTTGATCAGCTTCTGCACCTCGCCGTAGGACAACAGCTCCGACATGTTGCCCTTGATGAGTTCGGTCAGGTGGGTGGCGAGCACGGTGGCGGCATCGACCACGGTGTAGCCTTTGACCGAAGCCTCCTCCTTGAGCGCGGCGTCGATCCAGGTTGCCGGCAGGCCGAATGTCGGCTCGGTGGTGTGCACGCCCGGCAACGTCACCTGATTGCCGGCGGGGTCCATGACCATGTATTGGCCCTGCCACACCTTGCCGGTACCGGCCTCGACCTCCTTGATCTTGATGACATAGCTGTTGGCGTCGAGCTGCACATTGTCGAGGATGCGCACCGCCGGCATGACGAAGCCCATCTCCATCGCCAGCGAGCGGCGCAGCGCCTTGATCTGTTCGGTCAGGCGGTCGGAGCCGTCGGGCGCGTTGACCAGCGGCAGCAAAGCGTAGCCGAGCTCGATCTTGAGATCGTCCATTTTCAGCGTCGCCGCCATCGGCTCTTCCGACGGCGGCGCCTTGGCGGCCTCGGTTTTCTTCACTTCGGCCGCGGCGGCCCGCTTGTTGCGGCGCTCGACCACATAGGCGAGGGCCCCGGCGCCGCCGCCGAGCATCAGGAACGGCACCATCGGAATGCCGGGCAGAAGCGACATCACCGTCATCGCCGCGGCTGACATGCCGAGCGCCTTGGGGTAGCCCGACAGCTGGCCGAGCAGCGCCTTGTCGGCGGCGCCGGTGACGCCCGCCTTGGACACCAGGAGGCCGGCGGCCGTCGACACGATCAGCGCCGGGATCTGGGTGACCAGGCCGTCGCCGACGGTCAGCAGGGTGTAGGTGCGGGCGGCGTCGGTGAAGCTCAGCCCCTGCTGCAGGATGCCGATGACCATGCCGCCGAGCACGTTGATCAGCACCACCAGGAGCCCGGCGATGGCATCGCCGCGGACGAATTTCGAGGCGCCGTCCATGGCGCCGAAAAAGCCCGATTCGTCCTCCAGCGTCTTGCGTCGGCGCCGCGCCTCCTTCTCGTCGATGAGGCCGGCATTGAGGTCGGCGTCGATCGCCATCTGCTTGCCCGGCATGGCGTCGAGGTGGAAGCGCGCGGCAACTTCGGCGATGCGCCCGGAGCCCTTGGTGATGACCACGAAATTGACGATCACCAGGATGGTGAACACGATGATGCCGATGACGAAATTGCCGCCCATCACGAAATTGCCGAACGCCTCGATGACATGGCCGGCGGCGGCCGTGCCTTCGTGGCCGCGGGCGAGAATGAGCCGCGTCGAGGCGAGGTTGAGCGCCAGGCGGAGCATGGTGGAGATCAGCAGCACGGTCGGGAACGCGGAAAATTCGAGCGGCGTGTGGATGAACAGCGACGTCATCAGGATCAGCACCGCGAACGTGATCGAGATGGCGAGCGCGAAATCGAGCAGCAGCGGCGGCAGCGGCAGGATGAGGACGACCAGGATCGCCATCATGCCGACGGCCAACCCGATGTCGCTGCGCCGGAGCATGGTGCCAAGGTCGGCGAGGCGCGAAAGCGCCGTGTCTCCCCGCTCGGCCGATATTGCCTCGGTCATGCCGGTCGATCGCTCGCGTCTGTTGCGGTCGCGCGACTCAAAGCTGTGCACGGCGGCTGGCGGACCGCCGGCACGAATGAGTGGAGCCGCGCTCGCGTCCAAGGCTGCCTCGAAGAGTCAGTGGAAACGCCTACGCCTCCCGGGCAAAATGTGCCGGGTATGGTTAGCGAGAGGTTAACGTGATGAGGAATGAATGGCCCTGAACCGTCGCCTCGCGCTTGCCGCCGCCGCGCTGGCGCTCGCCGCCACGGCGGCTTCGGCCGCCGGCATCGACCCGGGTCTGTGGAAAGTCATCAGCCGCACCCAGACCGGCGGCGTCATCGGTCCGCCGCATGAGACGTCGAAATGTCTTACGCCGGAGCAGACGCGCGATTTATCGACGACATTCTCGCCGGTGCCGAGCACCGTCAATTCGGTTTGTGCACCGATCGAGCACAGCCTGACCGGCGACCGGCTGACGTGGCGGCTCACCTGCAAGGGCCAGCTCAACATGGAGCTCACCGGCGAGTTCACCTTCGACAGCCCGCACCATTACACGGCAACGCTCCGGACCAAGGCGGCGATGGCGGGCATGACGATGGTCGATTCGCAGAACACGCTCGAGGGACAGTGGCAGTCCGACTGTCCGCGATAGGTCGTATCATGGGGCCGCTTCCACGGCCGCCCGTCTCATGGCGAATGGCGAATAGCGAGTAGCGAATGGGGATGGAACGACGGCGGTGCGGATCCGGCCATTCGCCATTCGCCATTCGCCATTCGTTCATTGCGCTGTTGCTTGCGGCGTCCTGCGTCCACGCCGCAATCGCCCAGGATCGGCCGGCCGCTTTCGTCGATGCCGCGACCGTGGTGCCGGGGCTCAATGTCGAGATGCGCTATGCCGGCGCGCATAACTTCGTCGGCCGGCCGATCGACGGCTACGAGGCGCCGCGCTGCCTGTTGACGCGGGAAGCGGCCGATGCGCTGGCGGCAGTGGCGCGCGACTTGGCGCCGCGCGGTCTCGTCATCAAGGTATTCGACTGTTACCGGCCGACCCGCGCGGTGGCGAACTTCGTCCGCTGGGCGCGCGACCTCGGCGATACCGCCGGCAAGGCCGAGTTCTATCCCGACGTCGACAAGCGGACGCTGTTTCGGGACGGCTATATTGCGTCCTATTCCGGCCACTCGCGCGGCTCGACCGCCGATCTGACGCTGGCGCAGTCCGACGGTGCCGAGCTCGATATGGGCACCCATTTCGATTTCTTCAGCCCGCAGTCCTGGACGGCCGACCCGAGCGTCAGCGCCGCCGCGCACGCCAACCGCAGGCTGCTTGCTGCGGCCATGGGCCGCCGCGGCTTCCGCGGCTACGACCGCGAGTGGTGGCACTTCACGCTCCGCGGCGAGCCGTTTCCGGGCACCTATTTCGATTTTCCGGTGCGGTGAGGCTACAGCCCCAGATAGAACTTCTTGATCAGATCGTTGTTGTTGAGCTCGTCGGTCGAGCGGCCCTCGAAGGCGATCTTGCCGTGGACGATGACGTAGCCGCGATTGGCAATGCGGATGGCTTGGGTAAAATTCTGCTCCGCCATCAGCACGGTGAGCTGGTAGCGCTGCTTCATTTCGTTGATGGCGTCGATGGTGCGGCTGACCAGGATCGGCGCCAGCCCCACCGAGGGCTCGTCGACCAGGAGGATCTTCGGCGCCAGCATCAGGGCGCGGCCGAGCGCGACCATCTGCTGCTCGCCGCCCGAGAGGCTGCCGGCGAGCTGGGTGCGGCGCTCGGCGAGGCGCGGAAAGGTCTCGAAGCAGACCGCCATGTTGCGGGCAAGCTCGCGCCGCGCCGCGCGGCGGTAGGCGCCGAGCAGCAGGTTCTCCTCGACCGTCAGCCTCGGGAACAGCCGGCGTCCTTCCGGCACCAGCGCAATGCCGAGGTCGACGATTTCTTCCGTCGTGCGGCCGACGAGGTCGTGGTGAATGCCGTCGATCTCGGCGACGATGCTGCCGGCGCTCGGCCGCACCATGCCCATGACGCATTTCATCAGCGTCGACTTGCCGTTGCCGTTGGTGCCGAGCAGCACGACGGTCTCGCCGGCGGCGACCTTGATCGAGACGTCATCGATCACGCGCACAGCGCCGTAGGCGGCGTGAATGCCGGCGATGGTGAGGCTGCTAGCCAAGATAGGCCCTCTCCACTTCCGGGTTGCGCATCACCTCGTCGGGCTGGCCGTCGGCGATCATGCGTCCGGACACCAGCACCACAAGGCGGCGCGAGAAGCTCATCACCGCACGCATGATGTGCTCGATGAGGATGATGGTGACGCCCTTGTCGTTCAACCGCACCAGCAGCGCCAGTATTTCCTCGACCTCCGAATGGGTGAGTCCGGCCATCAATTCGTCGGCGATCAAGAGTTTCGGTTCCGCCGCCATGGCGCGGGCCAGTTCGAGCTTGCGCATCTCGACCTGGGTCAGATCGCGCGGCAGCTGACGTGCCTTGCCGTCAAGGCCGACCTCGCGCAACAAGTCGACGCATCGCGCTTCCGTGTCGGCGGCGGAGCGCCGGGCGCCGCGCGTCGCCACCGCGTAGAGCAGCGGAATGCGGATGTTATCGAGCAGGCTGAGACTGACGAACGGCCGCGGCAACTGAAAGCTGCGGGCGAGCCCCATGCGCGTGCGTTGATGCGCGGCGAAGCCGTCGAGCGCATGGCCGTCGAACCGCACCGAGCCCTGCTCGTTCTGCAGCGTGCCGCAGATGCAATTGACCAGCGTGCTTTTGCCGGAACCGTTGGGCCCGATGAGGCCGACGCGTGCGCCAGCCGGCACCGACAGCGAGATGTTTTCCAGCGCGACGAAGCCGCCGAAGCGCTTGCCCAGATTGTCGACCTCAAGGAGATTGGGCGCGCCGTCCTTCGCGCCGCTCGTTGCGCCCATTGTGGCGGTGGTCACGGTCGTATTCACGGCACGGACCCCGGCGCATCGGTCTCGACTTTGCGGCGGCCGACAAAATCTTCCGGCTTGCGTTGCAGATAGGTGTGGAACAGCCCGACGATGCCGTTCGGCGCCACGATCACGAAGGCAACGAGCAGGAATCCGACAATCAGCAGATTGACCGCCGATGAAATGGTGACCGTCGCAATCTGCTGCAGCGAGCCGAGCAGGATGGCGCCGATCAGCGGGCCGACCCAGCTCGTGGTGCCGCCGATCAGCGGCATGGCGATGGAATTGACGGCATAATCCAGGCCGAACGTCGACGACGGCTGCAGATAGCCGATGTAATAGGGAAACGGCGCGCCGGCCATGCCCATCAGCGCGCCGGAAATGGTGGTCGCGATCAGCTTCAGCCGCAGCGTCGGCACGCCCAAGGCCTCGGCCGCCAGCTCGTCGTCGCGGATGGTGGCGAAGCCGTAGCCCAGTCGCGAGCGCTCGATCAGCCGCGCAACGACCAACGCCGCCACCGCGAGCAGCAGCATGATCAGGAACAGATAGCGGATGTAATTGCCGATCAACGGGATTTCCTGGGCCCGCAGGATATAGGCGCCGCGCGAGCCGCCGACATAGTCCCAATTGACCACCAGCGTCTGCAGCACGACGGCAAGCGCCAGCGTAGCGATGGCGAAGAAGGCGCCGCGCAGCCGCAACGTCAGGTATCCCATGCCGAAGCCGACGGCGCCGGAGACGACACCCCCGACCAGCATCAGCACCGGAATCGGTATCGAAAAGAAATCGTTGTTGGTGACGTATTTGTAGATCGCCACGGTCGAATAGGCGCCGAGTGCGAAGAAGGCCGCTGAGCCGAAATTGACGTAGCCGCAATAGCCGCCGAGGATGTTCCAGGCGGTGCCGAGCACGATGTATTGCAGCACCACGTAGCCGGCGAAGAACACGTAATCGTTGCCGGCGGCGAGCGCGGCAGCGAATGTGACCGCGGCGACGGCGAGGCAGGCGACAACGAAGAGGGGCGTGCGCACGGATCACCGTCCCAGCAGGCCGGCGGGCCGCACCGCCAGCGTCAGCAACAGGAATCCGAACGACACCGCCGGCGCCCAGGACGGGCCGTAGAACGTCGAAGTCAGGCTTTCGACAATGCCGATCAGCATGGCGGCGATCACGGTTCCGGGCAGGCTGCCCATGCCGCCGAGCACGCAGATCGCAAAGACCCGGCCGATATAATCGCGGCCGACCGACGGCTCGACCGGCTGGATGATGATGAGAAAGGCGCCCGCCAGCGACGCCGTCGCGATCGAAATGCCGAACGCGATGCGCTTGATGCGGACCGGGTCGACCGCCATCAGGCGCAGCGCCAGCTGATCCTGCGCCACCGCCATGATGGCGCGACCGATGAAGGTGCGGGTCAGGATCAGCTGCAGGATCGCAATGAGGAGCAGCGACACCACGCACGGCACCAGCAAGCGCAGCGGCAGATCGACGTCGCCGAAGTGCCAGGTCGGACCGATATAGGGCGCCTCGACATAGCGGTAGTCGACGCCGAAATAGAGCACCAGCGTGACTTCGGTGATGAACAACAGGCCGAAGAAAAACGCCAGGCCGCGCAGCAATTCCTGCCCGCGCTTCTCGAACGAAACGTAATAGATCTGGTAGATGCCGGCGCCGAGCACGAAGAACGCCGGCGTCATCACGATCGCGGTGAGAATCGGGTCGAGGCCGAGGCTCGCATTGGCGATATAGGCGACATAGGAGCCGAGAATGATAAAGGCGGGATGGGCGATATTGACGATGTCGAGAATACCGAACGACAGCGACACACCGGATGTCACCGCGGCGTAAAAGCCACCGATCAGGATGCCCGATACGATGGCGTTGATCAAAAGGTCGAACGAAAAAATCATCCCCCTCAGTCCTGCGCGAGCGCAGGACCCTTCCCCCCTTATTGAGAACTCCCTCGCCCCGCGTGTGCGGCGAGCATCGGCGTCCTCCGGACGCCGTTTTTAGTTACTAAGAACGCCGATGCGAAGCATCGGCCATGCGAGCGTAGCGAGCGAGGCCGAGGAGCCGTCACCGCGATTCTAAGCCCCCGCAGCGAGGTCCCTCATCCCACTTCTCCCGGCGCGCGGGAAGAAGGAATATTGGGCATTACGCCGCGGCGCGCACTTTCTCGGGTACGGCGAGCGGCTTATTGGCGCTGTTGAGGAATTCGATGGTCATGAAAACCATTTCCTCGTCGCCGAGATTTTCCAGGTCGTGGACCTTGTACTGGCCGGCTGCGTAGGTCTCGTGGCGGGTCTCGCCCGGCTGATAGGTGTATTCGACGGTGGTGCCGTCATGGATGTGCTGGCGGCCGCGGCCCCCGGTCACCGAGGTCCAGAAGTAATCGAGCACGTGGCGATGAAAGCCGATCCGCTCGCCCGGAGCGAGCCGGATGATCCAGACCCGCACCCGCTCGGTCTCCGACAGCAGCGTCGAGCCGACGCAACCGTTGTTGGCCTGCTTTTCGCGCTCGAACTCGGCCGCGATCGCGGGCGGCCATGCCGACTTGTCGGCGTGGTCGGTCGTCTTATCCAGCATGCTCAAGGCCATGGCGTTCCTCCGGGGATTGTTGTCACAATATAGAAAACCTTTGCGGCTTGGGAAATACCTTGGGAAACAGCGGGATTAGCCCATGACAAGCGGGCGCCGCGCCGTGATCGTCGGCGGCTCGATGAGCGGGTTGCTGGCCGGCATCATGCTCGATCGGCGCGGCTGGGATGTCGTTGTCGTCGAGCGCGTGTCCAGCGAGCTTGCCGGCCGTGGCGCCGGCATCGTGGCGCAAGCCGAATTGATCGCGCGAATGAACGCGCTCGGGCTCGACACTCGCGATCTTGGCGTCGCCATGACCACCCGCCAGATCCTCGACCGCGCGGGACAGGTGACGGCGACCATCGCATGTCCACAGGTGCTGACCGCCTGGGAGCGCGTCTACCGGCTGCTGCGCGACGCCTTTCCGCCGGAGCGCTATTACCGCGGGCTGGGGCTCAAGGCATTCACCCAAAGCTCCCAAGGCGTGCAGGCCCATTTGAGCGACGGCAGCACCATGGCAGCCGACCTGCTCATTGGCGCCGACGGCCTACGCTCCACGGTGCGCCAACAGTGCCTGCCCGATGTGGGTCCGCACTATGCCGGCTACATAGCCTGGCGGGCGCTTCTTCCCGAAAGCGCCATTCCGCCGGCGATTCATCGCCAAATGTTCGAGATGATGGTGTTCTGCCTGCCGCCCGGCGAGCAGTGCCTTGGCTACCCCGTCGCCGGCCCGAACAACGAACTGCGGGTCGGCCAGCGCCGCTACAATGTGGTGTGGTATCGGCCGGCGGACGAGGCGAGCGAACTGCCGCGGCTCCTCACCGACATCAAGGGCGTCGAGCATTCGATCTCGATTCCTCCGCCGCTCATTCGCCCCGAGCCGATCGCCGCCATGCGCGCGGCCGCGGAGCGGCTGCTGGCGCCGCAATTTCGCGACATCGTCCGGCTGATCGACGAGCCGATCCTGCAACCGATCTACGATCTTGAGAGTCCGCGGTTGGCCTTCGGCCGGGTCGCGATCCTGGGCGATGCCGCGTTCGTGGCCCGACCCCATGTCGCGGCCGGCGTCTCCAAGGCGGCCGACGATGCCGCGGCCCTGGCGCAGGCGCTCGACGGCGACGACGTCGAAGCCGCGCTGCTGCGCTTCGAGGCGAGACGCCTGCCCGACAACAGAAAAATCATCGAACGCGCCCGCCATCTCGGCGCTTACCTGCAAGCGACACAGACCACGGAAGAACGCGCCCGCTCGCAACGCCACAGCATTCCCGAGGCGGTGTTGGCCGAAACCGCGGTGCTGGATTTCCTCGACGCCTGAGCGAGTGCCTTCCGCCGCGGGCGGCCCAAAAGCCGCCGCCGGCGCTCACACCAGCTTGGCGTCCAATGTGATCTCGGCGTTGAGAACCTTGGAGACCGGGCAATTCTTTTCGGCCTCGCCAGCCATCCGGGCGAATGTGGCTTCGTCCAGGTTGGGCACCTTGGCGCGGAGCGTCAGGGCCGACCGGCTGATGCGAAAGCCCTGGCCCTCCGGCTCAAGTGTCACCGCCGCTTCGGTGCTGAGCTCGGTGGGGGTATAGCCGCCGCCCTGCAGTTGGAACGCAAGCGCCATGGTGAAGCAGCCGGCATGCGCGGCGGCGATCAGCTCTTCGGGGTTGGTGCCTTTTTCGTTCTCGAAGCGGGTCTTGAAGGAGTAGGGCGTTGCGGCGAGCACGCCGGAATCAGTCGAGAGAGTGCCGGTTCCAGCGCGACCCGTGCCGTGCCAGATTGCCTTCGCTTTGCGGATCATGAAAAACTCTCCTCTGGGTTGATTGCAGTGCGCATGACGCCGTCATCCGCTTAGACATGCTGGCCGCCGTTGATGTGGATCTCGGCGCCGTTGACGTAGGACGAGGTCTCCGTGCACAGCACGTAGATGATCTTCGCCACCTCGTCGGGCGTGCCGAGCCGGTGCATCGGAATGTGCTCGACAATCTTTTCCGTGCCCGGCGACAGCATGGCGGTGTCGATCTCGCCCGGCGCGATGGCGTTGACGCGGATGCCGCGGGCGCCGAAGTCGGACGCCATCTCACGGGTCAGCGCCGCCAGCGCCGCCTTCGATGTCGCGTAGGCGGCGCCGGCGAACGGGTGCACCCGGGAGCCGGCAATCGAGGTGACGTTGACGACGGAACCCTTGGCGGCCTCGAGTTCGTCGAGCAGCCCGCGGGCCAGCATGATGGGGGCAAAGAAATTGACCTGGAAGATATGGTGCCAGTCGTCGCGCGAGGTCTCGATCGAACCGAGCCGCTGGCCGCCGTCGGTCTTGGGCGAGATCGCGGCATTGTTGACCAGCGCGTGCAGTTCGCCGTGCAGCCTCCGCTTGGTCTCGGCGATCGCCTCTTCGGTATTTTCCGGGTTCGCCAGATCGACCTGGATGTGATCCTCCGGTCCTGCCTCCCACGGGCAATTTTCCGGAAACGGATGGCGCGAGCAGGTGACCACGCGCCAGCCGGCGGCCGAGAAACGTTTGACGGTGGCGTGGCCGATGCCGCGGCTCGCTCCGGTGAGGAGCAGCGTGCGGCGCGGCTGATTGCTGGTCGGCATTTTGTATTCCTTATGGGTACAGCCGGGTCTTGGTCCACGGCGCCGTCGCGCTCCCGCGGGTGAACGAGACGCGATCGTGCAGCCGGAACGGCCGCTCCTGCCAGAATTCGATCTCCCGCGGCGCGACGCGGTAGCCCGACCAGTTCGGCGGCCGCGGCACCGTGCCGATGGCGAATTTGGCGGTATTGATCGCGATCGCCTTCTCGAATGCCATGCGGCTTTCCAGCGCGCAGGATTGTTTGCTGGACCAGGCGCCGATCTGCGCCATGCGCGAGCGGGTGGCGAAATAGGCGTCGGCCTCTTCCTTCGACACCGGCTCGACGGCGCCGCGCACGCGCACCTGGCGTTGCAGCGATTTCCAGTAAAACGTCATCGCCGCCTGAGGCGCGCCGGCCAATTCATGGCCTTTGATGCTGTCGGTGTTGGTGTAGAAGACGAAGCCCCGTTCGTCGAAACCCTTCAACAGCACCATCCGCACATTGGGCCGTCCGTCGGCGTCGACGGTGGCCAGTGCCATGGCGTCCGGATTGACCGGCTCGGCGCGTTTGGCGTCGGCGAACCAGGCCGCAAACAGCCGTAGCGGCCCGTCGGCCTCGGTGAAGTCACCGCCCGTTAACCATGCCGGGTGTTCTATCGGCGCTGCGTCGGACATTGTTGCGGGGTACCCAAGTGCTGGCGTGGTGCGATCGGCAGGCAGGCCGCCGCTCTTTATATAGTGGAACAGTCGCGCTGCGCCTATGTTGGCGGCGGCTGCGCTGCCTGGGCGCCGCTGCCGCGCTGTGCTGCGGGCTTGCCGGCTGCTCGTTCCAGCTCAGTTCGCTGCTCGCCAAGGACGAGGCCGACCAGACCAGTTCGACCGGCCGCCCCGCTGACCGCGCCGCTTATGCGGCTGCCGCCGCCGAGGCCTCGGAAGCCGATCTGGCCTATGCGCGCGCCGCCGCGTCGGATGTTCTGGCGCGCAGCGGTAAGGACTTGAGCGTGCCGTGGCAAAATCCGAACACCGGCGCCAGCGGCAACATCACGCCGCTTGCCACCGCCTATCGCGAAGGCGGCTTGCCGTGCCGGGAATTCCTCGCCAGCTACTCCCATGGCAGCTTGCAGGATTGGCTGCAGGGCGCCGCCTGCCGCACCAGCGAGGGCAATTGGGAGGTGCGCAGCCTCAAGCCGCTCAAGCCGTCCTTATAAGTCTATGATCGCGGCTGGCGAGGCCGATTCGGTGTCGCATTGCGTCACGGCCGCTTTCATCCCACATTGATACCCAGGCGGGCGGGCGGGGCCGGCCCAAATAAGCGGAGTTGACTGGGGATGCGTGATCCCTATGAGGTGTTGGGCGTCGATCGCAAGGCCAGTGCGGCCGAGATCAAGAGCGCCTATCGCAAGCTCGCCAAAAAGCTGCATCCCGACGCCAACAAGAACGATCCGAAGGCGGCGACGCGGTTTGCCGAGCTCAACGCCGCCAACGAACTGCTGGCCGACGAGGACAAGCGCAAGGCTTTCGATCGCGGCGAGATCGACGCCGAGGGCAAGCCCCGTTTCCGCGGCTTTGAAGGATTCGGCGCCGGCGCGAACCGCGGCGGCGGCGTCGGCGGCGACTCCAATTTCGAAAGCTTCAGCTTCGGCCCGGAAGGCTTTACGCGCGCGACCCGGCGCGGCGGCCGGGGCGGCGCAGCCGCCGGCGCTGGCGGTTTCGAAGATATTCTGCGCGAGGCCTTCGGCGGCGCGGCGCGCGGCGGCCGCGCCGGCGCCCGTTCGACATTCGAGCCGGAGGATTTCGGCGTCGGCGCCGACGTTCTTGCCGAATTGTCAGTGTCGTTGCCGGACGCCGCGCACGGCGCAACGCAACGGCTGCGGCTGCCGACCGGCAAGGACGTTGACGTGAAGATTCCCGCCGGCATCGCCGGCGGTCAGCAGATCAGGCTGCGCGGCCAGGGCATGGCGGGGCAGGCCGGCGCCGGCGACGTGCTGATCACCGTGAACATTGCGCCGCATCCGGTATTCGCGCTTGACGGCGCCGACGTGCGCCTTGACCTGCCGATCACGCTCTACGAGGCGGCGCTCGGCGCCAAGGTTCGGGTGCCGACGTTGGATAAGGCGGTGGAGATCACCATTCCGCCGTGGACCAGCGGCGGCCGCACCTTCCGGCTCAAGGGCAAGGGTTACCCGGCCAAGGCCGGCCGCGGCGACTTGCTCGCCACCGTCCGCATCATGTTGCCGGAGACCCGCGATGCCGAGTTCGAGGCGCTGATGGAAAAGTGGCAGGCCGACAAGCCCTACGATCCGCGCAAGGATATGTGATTGCCCCTGCGCCCTTCGCCGCTCGCGCGTGGGTTATCAAGAAAAAACAACCGCTACCGGCGGACCAACCGTCACTCGCGCTGAGTGAAATGACGCCTTTTGTGACGGCAAGCAGGTTCTTGACCCGATGGTTCATTTCGCCCAGCAGCAACGTTTGCTGCTCTTGAGACCGCCGGCGCTCAGCCGCCTCGTTGCGGCGCGTGCGTATCGATCTGGTCATAGGCGGCTTGCGCGATGGTGCGCAGCTTCTCTTGTTCCGCCGGTCCGCTGAGCACGTAGGCAAGGTCGCCATCGACCCAGTAGTAGGCCGCGTTCTGCTCTCCGGTGGTGTAGCGCAACGCCGTGTCGCGATTGCTGGTGCGCCCGCAATAGAGCGTGAAACGTTCGCCGGAGGGGGCTTCGTACATGAAGAACGCGGTCGCCCCGGTCGGCCCGGGCAACAACCGGCCGCCCACGAGCTTTAATCCGACCTTGTCGAGTTCGGGCGCGCGCAGCGGCGTGCCGACCCGCTTGGACAGCCATTCCATCAGATGCGGCCGCTGTTCGCCTGGCACCTCGACGGGATGACGGACTTCGACGACGTACAGCCGATAGGCATCGAGCGCATCGGTGGTAAAGCGCGCCAGGTCGGAGGGCGACGTCGTTTCGATACCGCGAGCGAACCAGCCAGCCGCGCCGCCGATGAGGAACGCCGCCAACGCCGCCGCGGCGGCGGCCGCGATCCATCCGTTACGGCGCCGGCATGCCAACCGCGCGACGTCGAGCCGCTCCGGCGGCTTTTCGGCTGCAACGCCGCCGTAGCGCGCCCGAAGCAGTTCCGCCTGGCTGCGCCAGGCCGCGACCTTGGAGGCATCATCGGGGTGGGCGGCGAGCCACGCCTCGACGGCGCCGCGGCGGTCGGTCGGCAGCTCGTCGTCGACATAGGCGTGAAGCTCGTCGTCGCTCACACGATAGTCTCTGTCATTCATCGTTCGCTCTCTTTAAGTCACTTCACGCGGCGGAGCGGCGGGCGCTCGCCGTCGAGATAGGCTTTGATTTGCATACGGGCGCGGGCGAGCCGCGACATCACCGTGCCGATCGGGACGCTCTGCACTTCGGCAACCTCGCGATAGCTCAAACCTTCGAGCACGACGAGCAGCAGGGCCGCGCGCTGTTCCTCGGCGAGTTCGTCGAGCGCCCGGGCAATATCCCGGCTGCCGGCTTCCGGTCCCATCATGGCAGCATCGCTGTCCTTGATCGGCGTGAGCGTCGGGCGGCGCGACAGCGACCGCAGCCGGTTGCGATTGAGATTGGTGAGGATCGTGTAAAGCCATGCCCTGACATCCCCGCCATGAAACAAATGCTCCGAACGCAGCGCCCGCACCAGCGTGTCCTGGACGATATCGTCCGCCGTCTCGCTGTCGCGGGTGAGCGCCCGCGCATAGCGCCGTAACGCCGGAATGGTCGCCTCGATCCGCTGCCGGAATTCGCTCAAGCGTGCGCCCGTTTTCGCTGCGAAAGATTTCTTTTCAAACAACACCATCGCCCGCCGCGTATTCCCCGGGGCGGCGCACCCGAATGGCTCGGCCCAAGCCTTGTGCTTGATGACGGCCACCGCCCTATGCCATAGCAGGCTTTTGGGGGAAAGCCGCCGAGCGGGGTCACGGAATGCCGGAAACATCGGGCCTCATGCACGGCAAGCGCGGCCTGATCATGGGGGTGGCGAACCACCGCTCGCTGGCCTGGGGCATCGCCAAGGCCTGCCGCGGCCATGGCGCCGAGCTCGCCTTCACCTACCAGGGCGACGCCCTCAAGAAGCGCGTCGAGCCGCTCGCCCAGGAGGTTGGCGGCATCGTGGTCGGCGACTGCGACGTCACCGAGGCGGCGACGATCGACGCGGTGTTCGCCGCGGTGCAAGCGGCCTGGGGCACCATCGATTTCCTGGTGCACGCCATCGCGTTCTCCGACAAGGATCAGCTCGACGGCCGCTATGTCGACACCACGGCCGACAATTTCACCAAGACCATGCTGGTGAGCTGCTACTCGTTCACGGCGGTCGCGCAACGCGCCGAGAAGATGATGCCGAACGGCGGCGCCATGCTGACGCTGACCTATTACGGCTCGGAAAAATGGATGCCGCATTACAACGTGATGGGGGTCGCCAAGTCCGCGCTCGAGGCCTCGGTGCGTTACCTGGCCGCCGATCTCGGCGTGAAGAACATCCGCGTCAACGCCATTTCGTCGGGACCGATCAAGACGCTCGCCGCGTCCGGCATCGGCGACTTCCGCTATATTCTGAAATGGAACGAATATAATGCGCCGCTGCGCCGGAGCGTCACCATCGAGGAGGTGGGCGAGGCCGGCGCCTACCTGTTGTCCAACATGTCACGCGGCGTCACCGGCGAGGTGCATCACGTCGATGCCGGTTATCACATCGTCGGCATGAAGCATCCCGATGCGCCGGACATCGCCGTCGGCAAGGAGTGAGGCCCGGACATTCTCGGCTTATTGCTGCGGGAAGCGTTTTGATCATGCCGGTCGTCTATCTGGTCCGTCACGGCGAAACCGATTTCAACGTCGCGCAACGCCTGCAGGGTCGATACGAAACAAACCTCAACGCTCGCGGCCGGCAGCAGGCGCAAGGCTGCGCCGCGGTGCTGCGCGATCTGTTCGTGCGCGAGAGGCGCCAGCCGGACGATTTCGCCTTTGTGTCGAGCCCGCTGATGCGGGCGCGCCAGACCATGGAACTGATGCGCGCGGCGCTCGGGCTCGATCCCCGCAGCTATGAATGCGACGCCCGGCTGATGGAGATCTCCTATGGTGAATGGGAGGGCCTGACGTTGAGCGAAATCAAGGGCCGCGATCCCACTGTGCTGGAGCGGCGCGAGCGCGACAAATGGGATTTCATGCCGCCCGGCGGCGAATCCTATCGTCAGCTCGCGAAGCGCGTGGGCGACTGGTACACCTCGCTCGCGCGCGACACCGTGGCGGCGGCGCATGGCGGAGTGGCACGCGTGCTGATGGCGAACCTTCACGTCATGCCGGAAGACGAAGCCAGCCACACCGACATTCGCCACGGCGCCGTTTACGTCTTCTCCGGCGGCACGGTCGCCCGATACGCTTAGGAGCGCCGCCCGGCACCCCGGCGCCCAGCTTGCGCCGGGCGGAGCCCCACGACCATAACCCCAATACGGGATCTTTTTCGATGGAGCGCGCGTCGTCGTTGCGGGCGAAAGCTCCTCCGCACGCGAAGGACGCACGCGAAGGACGCACGCGAAGGACGCACGCGAAGGGCCGTTGAGTGATCGCATAAAATTTACGAGTCCGCTTTACCAACAGTTGTCGTCAAACACGCAGCCGAGCGCAATAGTCTGGCGAAGCGTCGTGCGTTGAAGCATAATAGCCTTCGCGCTTGCAAGCCAGGAGGGTTCGATGCGGGCTCTTGTAGGGTTTTTGTTGTTGCTATGTCTTGGTGGCGCCAGCAGCGCCCAATCATTCCCGCAATGCAACGCCATTCCTTGCAAGAAAATAAGAATATTCAACAACTCCTCGGCACCGTTGCATGTGATCATCGAGAGTGGAGCGAGAGGAGTGGACGAATGGTTGCAGGCGCAGTTCCAGGTTCAGCCCACCGACGTTAATCGGAATTACGCCTCCGCCCAGGTCGTGCGCGTGTATGTCAACGGAATCCAGGGGATTCCAGCCAATAGCTCGGTGGATGTCTCCGTTCCATTTTATTCGCAGCTGTCGCAGAATACGGATGGAACCCAGCCGAACCAGTTCGTCGATTGGTGGAATGGCGGACGAGTATACTTTTATGACGACAGCAGACAAATAACAGATGATTATGTGAACGACTCGAAGTACCCGGTCAGCGGTCCGTTGACGGCGGGCCCCTGCGTCGGTCCCGTCGGCGCCAGTTGCTCTTCGCCACTTTCGATCTTTGCGCTGACAACGCTTGATCCAAACGTAAAGTCCGGATTGCCACCGACGGATCACAACCAATTAATGGAATATACCTTTGCGGACGCGATCACGGCGAAGGGCAAGCCATACCCGATCAATCTCAACGGGGTCGGCTACAACATCTCTTCGGTGGATCAGGTCTATTTGCCGGTTGCGATGGAGGCGCTGACCAGCCCGCCGGGCCAGGTTCAGTATATAGGGACTGTCGTCAGCCTGCCGGCTTTCAGAACTGCGTTGGGTCAGTTTCTGAGCGATTTTCCGGGGTGGCCGGTTTACAATTCATCTGTTTTCGGTCAGCCGGATCCAACGCGTCCACGCATACCCGGAGCTTTTAACGTCTTCGCCAATGCATTTTCCAATCCGCCGAATGGCGTCCTGACCCAGCCCGGAACGGCCATACAGAATATGATCGGTCTTTTTAATACGTGCCAGACCTCAACGGCTGGTATTTGTTCTTATTACAACCAAGTCTACAAGCTCTTCAACCAAAACTATCAGGATTATTTGAACCTACCGTGCCACCTGCCTGTGAGCAATCTGCAGACAGCGATGCTGCAGAAGATCTATGGCTGGGTCCCGTTCAATGAAGGTTGCACAGCAAGCAGCCCCAGCGCCAACGACCTTCTCGGCACGGCACAAGAATTAGGTCTCGATTTCAACTCGTTCCAGGAGAAGGTTTATACCAAGGCATTGCAGTATTCGCAGGGCGACGGTGGCACTTTCACGTTCAATCCTTACGTGAAACTTATTCATAACTATCTGAGCATGGCGGCGTATGCGTTTTCCGTCGATGATGCCATCGGCTTCCAAAGCTACCCAGGCGTAGGGCTTATTATCACGTATGCGGGGGTCAACGGGCTCGATAACACGACGCCGCTGGACCGGACCAAGCGCGTCGTCGTGTCTTTGGGCGTCAAGCATCAGGGCGTGCCGGAATGGTCGGCGATCGGCCTTTGCAGCACAACGACCAGCAAAGACGTCGATCCGCTGTTTCCCTCGGTAACGTTCTATCCCACAGGCTATCCGTGTACGTTCACGGCGTCGGATCTCAAAGGTCGCGATTACCAGTTCACGATTACAAGTGGTCCGCCCAATCTGGCTGTCGATACGACGGGGTGTACTGGCCAGGGCACTGACCCCTGGTTTTGTTTCGTGCAGGTCGTAACGATCGATAACCAACAGAATTACATCAATACTCGGCCGGCCGATCCGGATCCACCGCCCTCCACCCACGATTTCAATGGTGACGGCAAGAGCGACATCCTGTGGCGCGACAGCAGCGGGACGACCACGGTGATGTGGATGATGAACGGCAATCAGGTCGCCTCGAGCAGCGCGCTCTCGACCGGGGCCAATTGGTCGATCGTCGGCCAGCGCGACTTTGACCGCGACGGCAAAGCCGATCTGCTGTGGCGCGATTCCAGCGGCGATCTGGCGAGATGGTTCCTCAACGGGACGGGTATCGGCCCCAGCGTCATTTCGAGTCAGGGTTTCGGCAATGTGCCGACTGACTGGACGGTGGCTGGAACCGGCGATTTCAATGGAGACGGGTTCGGTGACGTTCTCTGGCGGCGGGCCACCGGCGATGTCGGGGTGTGGCTAATGAACGACTCGACGCAAGTTGTGGCTTCCAGCGGCTTCTCCGGTGTGCCCTTGAGTTGGTCGATCGTCGCGGTCGCTCACTTCGACACCGACACCAGCATCCCCCGCAACAGCGATATCCTCTGGCGCGATGCGAATGGCGATCTGGCGATCTGGTTTATGAACGGCATATCACTCGTGTCGAGTGCGTCGATCGCCAATGTACCCACCAATTGGGCGGTGGTCGCAACCGGAGACTTCAACGGCGACGGCTTCGATGACATCCTCTGGCGCGACTCGAGTGGCGATTTAGCAGTCTGGCTGATGCGGGGAGCCCAGGTGCTCCAGAGTGGGGCATTGGGCATAGTGCCACTCAATTTCGCAGTCGTCGAAACCGGCGACTTCAACTTCGACGGCAAGAGCGACATCCTCTGGCGCGATACGAGCAGTGGGGCAGTGTCGATCTGGTTCATGAACGGCCTGCAGGTATCGTCGGCCGGGGGGGTCCCCAACCCCGGCCTAAACTGGACGATTCAAAGCACCAACGCGAACTGATTGCGGCCTGCGAACCATGGAACGGATGTGCGCGACGCTCAGCCTCGATCCGTGCACCGACCATCTCGATGCCCGGTTGATGAAGACCCCTACGGCGAATCAAAGACCTGACCCTGAGCGAAATCGCCTGCCGCGATCCGGGCCGTGCTCGGGCGGTGTGGTGCGACCCAAGACGTGCGCCGCGGGCACTATTGGATCGGCCGCATATAATTCCCACATACGGCCTCCAGACGTGCGGAGCCGTCATGTCAAAGCCGCTCATCGTGTCCATTCCGCATCGCCTCGGCAAGGACGAGGCGACGCGCCGGCTCAAAGCCGGTCTCGGCAACGTTCGGACGAATTTCGGCCAGTTGTTCACGGTCCAGGACGAGACCTGGACCGGCGATCATCTGCAGTTTGGCGTCAGTGCGCTGGGTCAGGCCGTCAGCGGCACCATCGATGTCGCGGATGAGCACGTCACTTTGGAAGTCGTGCTGCCTTGGCTGCTGGCAACCATAGCCGCCACCCTGCAGCCGCTCATTCGCAGGGAAGGGACGTTGATGCTGGAGAAGAAGTGAACGTCAGCCGAGCGCGGGTCTTGGCGCGCGGCCCTTCAAAGACGAAAGCGGCCGGAAAGACGAAAGCGGCCGGACCTGGGTCCAGCCGCTTCCTCGAAGCACCATGCAAGGCGCTTCGCAATCCTGACGACGCGATCCAAATGCTGGCTCGCGTCTCTGGTGTTACTTGCCCTTCGCTTTGTTCTTCGGGCCCTTCTTCGGCTTCTTTGCCATGGCTAGCATCCTTTGGTTGGTGTTGAACTTTCGGCAGGGTTGAGTTCCAGCTTGCGGCGGTGTTTCGGTCCCCCCGGCCATCGCCCCCCTTACCGCCCACCAAGATGCCACAACGGGCCCTGTCCGGCAATCGAAAAATCGCGAATAATCCTGATTCTTCCGTAGCTTAACGGATATTCAGGTTTTCATTAATCCGCGTTCACCGATATGAATGCCGCATGAACGCGGGTCCACCGACGCGCCGCGGTTTGCTCGTTCCCGCGCCAAAATTTTGCGACAGCGAACGGTTCCTGCGATTTCTGCCGCACCTGCGAACACTGTAAATCGAGAATGGGCGGCCGTCTGAATCGAAAATAGGCGGCGTGGTGCGCGGCACATCCGGCCGATCGGGCCGATTTGACCGGCTGTCAGGCGCGGGCTACCACGACCCCACCTTGCTCCATCGCCCTTTCGGCGTTCTCGACGCGTCATGTCATTCAATACGTTCGGCCATTTGTTTCGGGTTACCACCTTCGGCGAAAGCCATGGACCGGCGATCGGCTGCGTGGTCGACGGCTGCCCGCCGCGCATTGCGCTGAGCGAGGCCGATATCCAGCCCTATCTCGACCGGCGCCGGCCCGGCCAATCGCGCTTCACCACGCAGCGCCAGGAACCGGACGCGGTGCGCATCTTGTCCGGCGTGTTCGCCGATGAAACGACCGGCCGGCAGGTGACGACCGGTACGCCGATCGCACTGCTGATCGACAATGTCGATCAGCGCTCGAAGGATTACTCCGACATCAAGGACAAATACCGTCCCGGTCACGCCGACTACACCTACGACGTCAAGTATGGTTTGCGCGATTATCGCGGCGGCGGCCGGCAGTCCGCGCGCGAGACCGCGACGCGGGTCGCCGCCGGCGCCATCGCCCGCAAGATCGTGCCGGGGCTCAATGTGCGCGGCGCCCTGGTGCAAATGGGCCCGCACCGCATCGATCGCGCGCGCTGGGACTGGGGCGCGGTCGAGCACAATGCATTCTTCTGTCCGGACGCGGCGCGCGCCGAGTTCTTCGCCGACTACCTCGACGGCGTGCGCAAGCGCGGCTCTTCGATCGGGGCGGTGATCGAAATCGTCGCCGACGGCGTGCCGGCAGGCCTCGGCGCGCCGGTCTATGGCAAGCTCGACGGCGATCTGGCCGCGGCGCTGATGAGCATCAACGCCGTGAAGGGCGTCGAAATCGGTGCCGGCTTCGCCGCGGCGGAGCTGTCGGGCGAGGATAACGGCGACGAAATGCGCATGGGCAATGACGGCAAGCCGATTTTTCTCTCCAACAACGCCGGCGGTATTCTGGGCGGCATTTCGACCGGCCAGCCGGTCGTGGCGCGTTTTGCGGTCAAGCCGACGTCGTCGATCCACACCCCGCGCCGTACCGTGGATCGCTACGGCCGCGACAGTGACATCTCGACCAAGGGCCGCCACGATCCCTGCGTCGGCATCCGCGCCGTGCCGATCGGCGAGGCCATGGTGGCGTGCGTCATCGCCGACCATTATCTACGTCAGCGCGGCCAGGTCGGCGAAACGCCATCATGGCCGTTTCCTCAGCCGCCGGCGCGCTGACTAGGGTGGCGCGTCGACGGGGATTGAACAAGCAAGATGAACGACGCTCACCAACGCATCCAGGCCGCCCTGGCGGCCTTCGCTCGCGGCGAAATCGTCATCGTCGCCGATGACGATGACCGCGAGAACGAAGGCGATCTGTTCGTCGCGGGATGCCTGTGCACGACCGAGAAGATGGCATTCATCATCCGCCACACCTCGGGCATCGTCTGCGCGCCGCTGGCGCCGGAAGAGGCGCGCCGGCTGCGGCTCGATCCGATGGTGGCGCTCAATGACGCGCCGCTCGGCACCGCGTTCACGGTCTCGGTCGACGTCCGCCATGGCCTGACCACCGGCATCTCCGCCGAAGAGCGCACCAATACGGTGCGCGCGCTCGCCAACGGCAACAGTGGGGCGTCCGATTTCGTGCGGCCGGGGCACGTCTTTCCACTGGTGGCCAAGGCAGGCGGCGTGCTGATGCGCTCCGGCCATACCGAAGCCTGCGTCGATCTGTGCCGGCTGGCCGGCCTGCCGCCGGTCGGCGTGCTGGCCGAATTGATGAACGACGACGGCACGGTGATGCGCGGCCCGGATCTCGCCGCGTTTGCCGAGCGCGAGAAGCTGCAACGCATTTCCATCGCCGAGTTGATCGCCTATCGCCAGGCCCGCGACAAGCTGATCGAGCGCGTCGGCGAGTTTCCGGTGGAATCCGAGATCGGTACGCTGACCGGCTACGCGTTCCTCACGCCCTTTGATCCGGTCTATCACATGGCTTTCGTCCATGGCCACATCGGCGACGGCAAGGCCGTGCTGACGCGGCTGCATCGCGCCAACATCATCTCCGACGTGTTCGGCGGTGCCAAGCCGATCCACCAGACGTTGGCGCATTTCAAGGCCGAGGGCAGGGGCGTGCTGGTGCTGCTGCGCGACGGCACCGCCGGCGTGCCGCTGCTCTCGATTCCGAAATCGACCGAGACCGCCTCCGGCGAGGCGCGTACCCGGCAGTGGCGAGAGATCGGTCTCGGCGCCCAGATCCTCAAAGATCTCGGCGTCAGCTCGATCCGGCTGCTCACCTCGTCGCGCCGCATGACCTATGTCGGCCTCTCCGGCTTCGGCATCGAGATCGTCGGGACCGAGCCGGTCGAGGGCGTGAACTAACCGCGGCGTGCGCGACACACACCAGGCAAGGAGGGCCGCAATGTCCGCTATCGCTTCTCGAATTCGCATCGTTCTGGCCGTGCTCGGCCTCGGCTTGGCGCTGTCGGGATGCGGCTACAACACCATCCCGACGCTGCAAGAGCAGGCCAAGGCGCGCTGGTCTGACGTGCAGAATCAATATCAGCGCCGCGCCGACCTCATTCCCAATCTGGTGGCGACCGTACAGGGCTACGCCGCGCAGGAAAAGAATGTGCTGACCGCCGTAGTCGAGGCGCGCGCGCAGGCGACCAAGATTACCATCGACGCGTCGCAGCTCACCGATCCGGAAAAACTCAAACAGTTCCAGGATGCACAGAATCAGTTGACCGGGGCCCTCGGCCGGCTGCTGGCGGTGACGGAGAACTATCCCGACCTGAAATCGAACGCCAATTTCCTGGCGCTGCAGTCGCAGCTCGAAGGCACCGAAAACCGCATCGCCGTGGCGCGGCGCGACTACATCGACGCGGTGCGCGCCTACAACACGGCGCTGCGCACGTTCCCGACCGTCATTTGGGCGAAAACGGCGTTTTCCGGCGAGCAGCCGATGGCGGAATTCACCGCCAGCGAAGGGTCTGACAAGCCGCCGCAGGTGAAGTTCTGATGGCCCGTCGGCGTCATTGCCGGCCACGCTCGTGGCCGCGTTCCGGAATGACGGTTGTTGTTGCCGCTGCAATCGTTTGCTGCCTGATCGCCACTGCCGCCCTGGCCTTTGATTTTCCGCCGCTGACCGGCCGCGTGGTCGACCAGGCCGGCGTCATGACCGCGGCAAGCCGCAGCGACGTCGAGACCAAGCTCAAGGACCTCGAAGACAAATCCGGCATCCAGCTGGTGGTGGCCACGGTGAAATCGCTGCAAGGCAGCGACATCGAGACCTATGCCAACGAGCTGTTCCGCTTCTGGAAGCTCGGGCAGGCGCAAAAAAACAACGGCGTGCTGCTCCTCGTCGCGCCCGCCGAGCACAAGGTCCGCATCGAGGTTGGCTATGGCCTCGAAGGCACCCTGACCGACGCGCTGTCGTCGGTGATCATTTCCAGCGCCATCATCCCGCAGTTCAAGAGCAACGATTTCTCCGGCGGCATTGCGCGCGGCGTCGACGGCATCATCAGCGTGCTCTCGGGCGATACCGCCGACTGGCAGCCGAAAGCCGACGTCCGGGCCGACGATCCGGCGGGCGATATCGGCAAGCTGTTACCCTTTGTGTTTTTCGTGCTGTTGATTGTCTTCATCGGCTATTTGACGAGGGGCGCACGCGGCACATCGGGCCGCTATGTGACGCGCGGCGGTCGCACCGTCTTCGTGCCGTACAGCGGTTCGAGCTGGGGTTCGAGCTCGGGCGGTGACTTTTCCGGCGGCGGATTCTCCGGCGGCGGTGGTTCGTCCGGCGGCGGCGGCGCTTCGGGAAGCTGGTGATGCACATCAGCCCCGAAGAGCACCAGGCCGTTTCGACCGCGATCCGTGAAGCCGAGGGCCGCACTTGCGGACAGATCGTCTGCGTGCTGGCTCATGCGTCGTCGGACTACCTCCACGTTCCGCTGATCTGGGCCAGTGCGCTGGCGCTGCTCGTGCCCTGGCCGCTGATCTATTTCACGCCGTGGAGCGTGCAGCGAATTTTTCTCATCCAGCTGGTGGTGTTTCTCGTCGCGGCGCTGTTGTTCGCCTGGACGCCGCTTCGGCTGGCGCTGGTTCCACGCGCCGCGCGGCGGGCGCAAGCGCATCACGCCGCGCTGGAGCAGTTCATGGTGCGCGGCATTTCCCGGACCGTAAACCGCAGCGGCGTGCTCATCTTTGTCTCGCTGGCGGAACGCTATGCGCGGATCGTCGCCGACGAAGGCATCGCGCAAAAAGTTCACAACGCCGAATGGCAGGCGGCAATCGATGCATTGACCAGCCATATGCGGGATGACCGCATTGCGGCGGGCTTCATCGCGGCCATCGAACGCTGCGGCGCCGTGCTCGCGGCGCATGCGCCGCCGGACGGCTCGCCCAATGCGCTGCCGGACCGGCTGTACGTGATGTAGCGCGGCAGGACCCGCAAGCCGTCACAGCTGCATGCCGATCATGCGGCGCATCGGGGCCACCCGACTGTCGTCGACAGTAGCGGATCCGAACGCGCGCGTTCGCCGCTATCGGGCTTGTCCTAGGCCACGGCGATGACGGCGCGCCACGCCTTCAGGACGTCTCGGCAAAGAAATCGCGCATCAGCAGGTAGGATTTGCGGCAGAGTTTTTCGTCATAGCGCGTCGGGCCGGCATTCCCCGGCCCGACAGTATCGCAAGATGAAACCCCCTGTTGCGATAACGTCAAGCCAGCGTTGGCGGTCGGATCGCAGAATGAATGTACGGCGCCGCCGAACATCATCACCTGCCAGTCGACCCTGGCCTGGGTCAGTTCGTCCTCCAACGCGTCCATCATCGGCTTTGGCGTCACCGGATCGGCCGAGCCGTGCACCGCCAAGACCCGGCCTTTGATGTTGCACGGCGTGCCTGGCTCCACCGGATTGGGATTGGTAACGTGGAATACCACGACCGCCTTGAAGTCGGCGCCGGCGCGCGCCTGCTCGAGCGCGTAGCCGCCGCCCGCGCAATAGCCGATCGCCGCTGTCTTGTCGGAGTTGATCAAACCGAGCCTGTTGGCTTCGCCGATCAGCGCGTCGTAGGCGGCGCCGCCGCAGGCGAGGGTGAACGGCCGATTCCGGTGCACGGCAAGCATGCCGGCCCTCAGTTCGTCCGGACTCTTGGGTTTGCGGCCATAGCCGGCGCCGAACATGTCGGCCATCAGCACCACGTAATCCTTCGCCGCCACGGTGCGCGCCTGCGCGATGGTATCGGCACAGACGCCCTTCCAGTCCGGCTGCATGAAAATAGCGGGACGTTTGCCCGGCGCGCCGTCATCGTAGACGATCATGCCCTCGAACTGTCTGCCGTCGAGCTGATACGAGACTGCCTTCTCGGCCATTGCGCCTCTCCCCGTTGTCGCGGCGCGATCTTAGCCGAAAACCGGTCGGGCCGTTTCGTATTCATTAGCGACGCCGCAATCGGCGGCGGGCCGTGACATTGTCCCGCAGGCGTCGTCTATGCGATGGCCATGAACCTGCGCTAAGCTGTCCAATAAAGGCCTACCTGGGGGAAGGAGACAGCGACCGTGGATGCGCGGTTTTGGCTGATACAGACATTCAACGGCGTTTCCTACGGCGCGCTGTTGTTTTTGGTCGGCAGCGGCCTGTCGCTGATCTTCGGCGTCATGCGCATCGTCAATCTGTCGCACGGTTCGTACTTTTTGCTCGGCGGCTATGTGGCGCTCTCCGTCATCTGGGCGACCGGATCGTGGCTGTTGGCGATACCCGTGGCGGCGCTGACGGTCGCGCTGATCGGCCTGGTGATGGAGCGGGTATTTTTGCGGCCGTTGGGGTTTGATCCGCTGCGCCAGGTTCTGTTGACGGTCGGTTTTGCCTTCCTGTTCCAACAGGCGGCGCTTGATATCTGGACCGGCAATCCGTTCGACATCACGCCGCCGGCGGCGTTGAAGCGCATCGTCGTGATCGACGGCCTGCATCTGCCGCTCTACCGTATCTTCATGATCGGCGTCGCGCTGGCGATCGGCTTGGCGCTATGGCTGATCATGGAGAAGACCCGGCTCGGCGCCACCATCCGCGCCACCGTGGACGACGCGCAGATGGCGCGCGGGGTCGGCATCGACACGTCTTTCATCTCGATGCTGATTTTCGCGCTCGGCGCGCTGCTCGCGGCTTTGGGCGGGGTGATCGGCGGTGCCTTCCTCGGCGTCTATCCCGGCCTCGATTTCGAGATGCTGCCGATTGCCTTTGCGGTGGTGATCATCGGCGGCATGGGCAGTCTCGGCGGCGCCGCGATCGGCGCGCTGATCGTGGGTCTTGCCGATAATTTCGGCAAGGCGCTGTTCCCGGAAGTATCCTATTTCACGCTCTATGCGCCGATGGCGCTCATTCTCGCGGTCAGGCCGACCGGGCTGTTCGGGCGGGAATGAGCATGGCCGACGCGCGGGCCAAGCTGTGGGCGGTGGTCGCGGCGCTCACCGTGATCGCGCTCGTGGTCCCGCACAGCAATCCCTTCGTGGTCCTGCTGGCGACGCGCGCGCTTGCGTTTGCCATCCTGGTGATGAGCCTCGACCTTCTGCTCGGCTTCACCGGTCTCGCTTCGCTCGGCCAGGCCGCCTACCTCGGCATCGGCGCCTATCTCACCGCCATCCTGGCGACGCGCTACCAGTTCGGGCTCGGCTACGATTTCTGGCTGGTCGTCGCGCTCGGCATGCTCGGCGGCGCCGCGTTGGCGGCGATGTTCGGACTGCTGGCGATCCGCGCCACCGGCGTGTATTTTTTGATGATCACGCTGGCGCTCGGACAATGCGTGTGGGGACTCGCCTATCGCTGGAATTCGCTGACCGGCGGCGACAACGGCATCGATCTGCCGCAGCGCCCCAAATTCGGCGTCGATCTCGCCAACGCGGTGACATTTTTCTACGTGGTGCTCGGCTTCTTCGCGGTCTCGCTTTTGATCCTCTACGTGCTCACGCGTTCGCCGTTCGGCCGCAGCCTGGCCGGCATTCGCGAGCGCGAGCTGCGCATGAAAATCCTCGGCTACAATACCTGGCTGCACAAGTATCTCGCCTTCATCATCGCCGGCGCCTTCGGCGGATTGTCCGGCGTGCTGTGGGCGCATACCGCCGGCATCGTCAGTCCCGAAAATGTCGTGCTGACCACGTCGGTCGATGCGCTGTTGATGGCGGTGCTGGGAGGACCCGGCACGCTGATCGGCGGCCTCATCGGCGCCAGCGTCGTCCTGTTCATTCGCGAATATCTCAGTACCCTGGTGCATTGGTGGCAATACGTACTGGGCGGCGTCTACGTCCTGGTGATCCTTTATCTGCCGGGTGGGTTGATGAGCATTCCGGCAAGAATTCGGCAGTGGCGCACGTCGCGGTCCGAACTGGCGTCGGCGCGCCGTTTGGCGACGGAGTCGCAATCCCTTTCGTCGACCGCGAGCGGGGGAGGGTAGGGATGGCAAGCAACAACAGAGGGAGTGAGTGCCATGACAAGCAATGTGGTGCGGACAGGCTGGCTCGCTATCGGGGCCGGCCTGTTGTTTGGAATGCCGCTTGCGCCGGCGTTGGCGCAGGATGAATTGCGCATCGGCATCATCGCGCCGATGACTGGACCGTTTGCTCAGGTCGGCAAGGACATGACCGACGGCTTCAAGATGTACCTCGACGCGACCAACAGCACCTTCGCGGGCGCCAAGGTCGTGCCCATCATCGAGGACAGTCAGGCCAAGCCCGACACCGCCGTGACCAAGGCGAGAAAGCTCATTCTGGACGATCATGTGCAGATATTCGTCGGCGGCGTGCTGGCGCCGGAGGGCTATGCGCTCGCGCCGGTGTCGACCGCGGAGAAGACCGTCTATATCGCCTCGGTGCCGGCGGCCGACGATCTGACCCAGCGCCAGCTCGGCAATTATCCGTATTTCATCCGCTCTGGATGGACGAGCTCGCAGCCGCACCATCCGCTCGGCCAATGGGCCTGCGACCAGGGCTACAAGAAGATCGCCGCCATCGCCGCCGATTATGCCTTCGGCTACGAGGTGGTCGGCGGCTTCCAGAAGGCGTTCGAGGATTGCGGCGGCAAGATCGTCCAGAAGATCTGGCCGCCGCTCGGCACCAAGGATTTCGGGCCCTACATTCCGAACATCAAGGACGACGCCGACGCGGTGTTCTCGCTGATGGTGGGGCCGATGGCGTTGCAATTCCCCAAGCAGCTTCGCGATTCCGGCTACACCAAGCCGATCATCGGCGGCGGCACCAGCTATGACGAAGCGGCGCTGCCGTTCATGGGCGACGAGGCGATCGGCGACGTCTCGGCGCTGCAATACAGCGCCGCCCTGGAGACGCCGAGGAACGAAGCCTTCGTCAAGGAATACCGCGCGAAATACGGCAAGGTGCCGTCGTATTTTTCGGAGACCAATTACACGACGGCGATGATGATCGACGACGTGATGAAAGAGACCAAGGGCGCGTGGCCCGGGCCGGAAGCCTTCATAGCCAAGATGGCGGCGTTGAAAGTCGATGCGCCGCGCGGACCGATCAGCTTCGACGACATGCGCAACCCGATCCAGAACATCTACATCAAGAAGGTCGAGAAGACGAAGCTGTTCGGCTACGACAAGCCGGAGCTATGGAACATCGTGATCACGACTTATCCGAATGTCAGTCAGTTCTGGACCTATGGCAAGGACGCCTTCCTCAAGCAGCCGGTCTACAGCCGCGACTTTCCGCCCTGCAAGTTCTGCGAATAGATTTTCCACTCCCCTCGGTTGCGGGGGAGGGAAAGGCCTGGCCGCGGCGACCCCGGCGCGGTTTTTGATTTGTGGAGCGGGTTGGCGCGTGAACCGAGAGTCGCGAACAAACGGCCCGGTGCCGGTGCTCGAGCTGAGGGATCTGTCGAAAGCCTTCGGCGGACTGCGGGCGGTGCGCGGCGTCTCGCTCAAAATCATGCCCGGCGACCGCAAGGCCATTATCGGGCCGAACGGCGCCGGCAAGACCACGCTGTTCAACCTCATTACCGGCATTCTGCCGCCGACGTCGGGTCGCGTGCTGCTGTTCGGTCGCGATGTCACGACGTGGCCGAGCCATCGGCGCACCGGGCTCGGCATGGCGCGGACCTTTCAGGTCACCAGCCTGTTTCCGCGGCTCACGGTGCTGGACAACGTGCTGTTGGCCATCAAGGGCCGGCGGACCTCGAAATTCGTGATGTGGCGGTTTTTGTCGTCGTATCGCGAGATCTACGACAAGGCGCACACCTTGCTGGAGCGCGCCTCGTTCATCGCGCGCAAGGACACCGAAGTGCGCTATCTGTCGCACGGCGAGCAGCGCCAGCTCGAGATCGTGGTCGGGCTGGCGTGCGATCCGGACATTTTGTTGCTCGACGAGCCGGCCGCGGGCCTGTCGTCGGGCGAGTCGGCGGAGATGGCGAAATTCCTGCGGGCGCTCGATCCGCACATGGCGATCCTGCTGATCGAGCACGATATGGACGTGGTGTTCGGCGTCGCCGACGAGGTTTCGGTGCTGCATTTCGGCGAAGTTCTGGAAAGCGGCCCGGCCGCGCATATCCGTTCCAGCGCCAAGGTGCAGGAAATCTATCTGGGGATGGCTTGAGCGATGGCCATACTCGAGGTCCAGGACATTCACACCTATTACGGCGACGCCTATGTACTGCAGGGGCTGTCGCTGCAGCTCGAGCCCGGCCAGATCCTGGGCTTGCTCGGCAGGAACGGCGTCGGCAAGTCCACGATCGTCAACTCGATCGTCGGCTTCACACCGCCGCGGCGCGGCAAGATCTATTTCAAGGGCGCCGATATCACCGGCAATTCCTCGTTCGCGATCGTGCGCCGCGGCATGGGGCTGGTGCCGCAGGGCCGCCGCGTGTTTCCCACGCTCAGCGTCGAAGACAATCTGCTGGTCGCCGAGCACAGCACCGAACGCCACGGCTGGAACCTGACTCGGGTCTACGCACTGTTCCCCCGTCTGCGTGAGCGACGGAGCCAGCGGGCCAAGACGCTGTCCGGGGGCGAACAGCAGATGCTTGCCATCGGCCGCGGACTGATGACCAATCCGGACTGCCTGATCATGGACGAGCCGTCGGAAGGCCTGGCGCCGATCATCATCCAGGGCCTGTGGGAGGCGATCGCCAGGCTCAAGCGGGAGGGCCTCTCCATCCTGCTGGTCGAGCAGAACGCCGCGCTGGCGCTCAAGCTTGTCGATTTCGTCCACGTCGTCAGCAAGGGCAGGATCGTCTATTCGGCCAGGCCCGAAGAGCTGTGGGCGAACGACGACATCAAGTCGCGTTTTTTGGGGATCTGACGAGCATGTCCGCTTGGCTCGACGATGCGCCGCTGCCGCAGCGGTTCGATGGTCCGGAAGATCTGGACGAATTTCTGACGCGGCCGAGCCGCGCTCTGGCCGCCGATCTTGCGGCGGTCGACGGCGACATCATGGTGCTCGGCGTCGGCGGCAAGATGGGACCGACGCTGGCGCGGCTGGCGCGGCGCGCCGCGCCGGACAAGCGGGTGATCGGCGTCGCGCGTTTCAGCGAAGCGGCCTTGCGCAACAGCCTGGAAGCGGGCGGTATCGAAACCATTGCCTGCGATCTCCTCGACCGCGCCGCCCTAGGGGCGCTGCCGGCAACGCGCAACGTCATCTTCATGGCAGGGCGGAAATTCGGCGCGCAGAGCGAGCCGGCCCTGACCTGGGCGATGAACGTCCATGTGCCGGCCATGGTGGCCGAGCATTTTCGCGCCTCGCGCATTGTCGCCTTCTCCACCGGCGCCGTCTATCCGTTCGTGCCCACCGGCAGCCAAGGCGCGACCGAGCACTGCGCGCTCAGCCCGATCGGCGAATACGCCAACTCCTGCATCGGGCGCGAGCGGATGTTCGAATACTATTCGCATGCCTATGCCACGCCGGGGCGGCTGTTCCGGCTGAACTATGCCATCGACATGCGCTATGGCGTGTTGTTCGACATCGCCTGCAAGGTCCGCGATGAGGCGCCGATCGACCTCGACATGGGCCATGTCAACGTGATCTGGCAAGGCGATGCCAGCGCCCAGGCGCTGCGTTGCCTGCGTCAGGCGACGACGCCGACCAGCCCGATCAACGTATCGGGACCGGAAACGATTTCAGTCCGCTGGCTTGCCGCGGCGATCGGCGAGCGGCTCGGCAAGGCGCCGCACCTCGTCGGCGAGGAAAGACCGAGCGCCTTGCTGACCAATCCCGGCGCGAGCCGCACGGCTGTTCGGCTATCCGCGCGTGCCGCTCGCAAAGATGATCGACTGGATTGCCGACTGGGTCGCCAACGACCGGCCGAGCTTGAACAAGCCGACCCACTTCGAGGTTCGCGATGGGACCTACTGACGTCCTGCCACTCGCCGCGCTTGGCGAAGGCGCCATCGGCGATTGCCTGGCGCTGTCGGCCGAGGCCGGCTGGAACCAGACCGCCGAGGATTGGGCGCTGTTCATGCGCCATGGCACCGTGTTTGGCGTCCCGGGCGGCAACGCGCAGACGATCGCAAGCGGCGCCGTGCTGCCCTATCCCGACCGCTTCGCCTGGATCAGCATGGTGCTGGTAACGGCGCCGCGCCGCCGCGAGCGGATCGGCACGCGAATTCTGGAAACCTGTTGCGCGAAGATCGTACGGCGCGGGCTGGTGGCGGTGCTCGACGCGACGCCGGCTGGCGAGCGGGTCTATCGTCCGCGCGGCTTCGCCCCGATGTTCGGCTTGTCGCGTTGGCAAGGCGCCGGCGGTGGCCACGCCGCTCCGCCGGCGGGTATTCGCGCCATGACGGCCGGCGACCTGCCGAAGGTCGCCGCGATCGACGCCGCCGCCTTCGGCGCGGAGCGGACGTTTTTGATCGAAAGCCTGTTCGGACGCGCGCCCGGGCTTGCTTTTGTCACGCAAGATGTTTCCGGTTTCGTGCTGGCGCGGCCCGGCCGTATTGCCACCCAGATCGGCCCGATTGTCGCCGCCGGCCAAGACGCTGCCGCGGCGCTGCTCGAAGCCACGCTCGGCGCCGCGGCAGGTCCGGTATTCCTCGATCTCGTCGATAGCCGGGATAGCCTGCAGCACCGGCTGGCGCAGGGAGGCTTTACCGTGCAGCGACCGTTCCTGCGGATGGGGCTTGATTGCGGCACGGCTTTCGGCGATCCGACGCGCCTGTTCGTCGTCGCCGGTCCCGAGTTCGGCTGAATTGCCGCGCCGGGCTCATAAGGTGTTGGGCCCGCAGAGCCTGCTCGCGGGTATCTGATGCATCGATCCGCAGGAGCGCCCGAGCCCGGGCCAGGTTGAGGGCGATCGATTGCGTCACCCGCGAGCATGCCGAGCCTTCCAACGACGCGTTCGTCGCCGCCAATCTGGACCGTTGGTCGGCATGACCGCGCCAGGCGGCCTTTATGCAAAGCCGGTCGTCAACTATTGTAGGGTCGACAAAGTCGACGCTGTGCGAAGGCGTCAGGGAAGGAAAATATGATCAAGAAATTCCATGTGCTTTATGTCGGCCAGATCGAGCTCGACAATGTCGGGCTCGACGGTACGCCGGCCAACGAGCGGCGCTATTCCGACGAGCGGCTGCGCGAGGCGTTCTTCACCGCGCGCGACGTCGCCCAGCTCATGGACGAACTCGGCTTCGACGTGCTGTGGACGGCAGAGCATCATTTCCAGCGCGAGGGCTACGAGGTCTTCCCGAACCTGATCCAACTCGGGCTGTGGCTCGCCACCCAGACCAAGCGGCTGAAGTTCGGCTGTGCCTTCAACGTCCTGCCGATGTGGCATCCGATCCGCATGGCGGAGGACTACGCCATGGCCGACATCGTCACCGACGGCCGCGTCGTCATGGGCGTGGGCCGCGGCTATCACACCCGCGAGGTCGAGAGCTTCGGCGCGCCGCTGCTCGACGCCGACAAGAACCGCGAGCTGTTCGAGGAGCAGTTGCGGCTGTTGTTGAGCTGCTTCAACGAGCAGTCCTTCCAGTTCAAGGGCAAATATTACGAGTGTCCGCCGCCGGTGGACTATCGCGGCTATAAGCTTACGGACATCACGATGGTGCCGCGGCCGAAACACCTGCCGGTGGAGATCTGGATGCCGATCGCGAGCGGCAAGACCATCGAGATGATGGCGCAATACGGTCTCAAGGCGATGGTGACGCTCAACGGCGAAAAAATCCTCGACGACGTCATTCGCGCCTATCACGCCGCCTGCCTCAAAAACGGCTGCAACAAACAGCTCGGCGAAGACGTGATCTGGGGCGCCGGCGTCTATCTGGCCGACAGCTGCGACGAAGCCATCCGCCGGCTCGAGCCCGCCCATGACGAGCGTTTCAAGTGGTTCGCGCCGTTCGGCTTCGTGCGCTATGCCGACGAGCAGGGGCGCACCTGGGGCACGCCGGGGGCGCCGTCGCGCACGCCGCTACTGAAAGACGGCGTCGCGCAGAAAGCCTGGTTCTGCGGCCCTCCTGCCGAGGTGATCGACGGCATCAAATCGATCGAGGCGAAATATCCGGGGCTGGAGAACTTCATGATCCACTGGGCCGAGGGCCTGCCGCCCAAGGAATTCAAGGATCAACTGCGCCGCTTCGCCAAGGAGGTGATGCCGGCGTTCAAGCAAGCGTGACGGCGCCTTTGATCGGCGCTACTTCTCGAGGCGCGCCGCGATTTCGACGTGAGCCGAATAGCGGAATTGGTCGACTGGAGTGATCGCGGTCAGCCGGTAGCCGCCGTCAGCAAGGACGCGGACGTCGCGGGCGAAGGTTGCCGGATTGCACGATATTGCGGCGACGACCGGGACGCGGCTTGCGGCAAGCTCGCGCGCCTGCGCCTGTGCACCTGGCCGCGGCGGATCGAACACGACGGCGTCGTAGCGGGATAGCTCCGCCGCACCGAGTGGATTCTTGAACAGATCGCGCCGTTCGACGTCTACTGGCTTGAGCCCGGAAGTGGTTGCGGCGGCCCGTTTGAGCGCAGCCAGGGCCGCTTCGTCGTTGTCGGCCGCGACCACACGGGCCTGCTCGGCGAGCCGCAGGGCAAACGGCCCTACTCCGGAGAACAGATCGGCGACCGCAGCGGCGCCGGTGCAGTAATCCAGCACGCGACTTGCCAGCGCCGCCTCGCCCGCCGCGGTCGCTTGCAGGAAGGCGGCGGGCGGCAACGGCACCGTCGCCTTGCCGATCCGCAGCGTCGGCGGGCGCGCTTGCGCAATCAATTCGCCGTGGCGCGTCAGGCGGGCCAGCGCCTGCACCGCGGCGACGCGCGCCAGCGCCGCCGTGAGCGGTGCGGTCAGCGGTCCGGAGCCGCGCACGTCGATATCGAGGCCGGCATCCGTTGCGGTTGCCTGAATGTCGAGCGGTTTGCCCGTGGCGGCGAGTACTTCCGCGATTGCCCAGGCGGCTTTGAGCGCGCCGTCGAGCGTCGGCGCCAGAACCGGGCAGCGGTCGATCGGCATCACGTGGCGTGCACGCGCGGCGGAGAAGCCGACTTCGAGCACGTCCCGGCTGCTGCGCCTGGCGTGGAACACGACGCGGCGGCGGCCCTCGCCATGGCCATCGATCAGGCCGGCGACCGGCGCCTCGAGACCCGCCTGCCGCAAGGCACTGACCACGAGGTCGCGCTTCCAGGCGCGATAAGCCGCCGTCTGCCAATGCTGCAACGCGCAGCCGCCGCACACGCCGAAATGCGGACAGATCGGCGCGATGCGCTCGGCACTCGGCTGGTCGACCCGCAGGAGCTGGCGGCGATCCGGATGGCCGGGCACGGTATCGACCTCGACGGTCTCGGCCGGCAGCGCGCCGGGTATGTAGAGCGGTCCGTCGTGGCCGTCGGCGACGCCGTCGCCGCGGTGGCCGAGCCGATCGATCACCAGGCGTTCAACCACGTTCGGCCTCGATGAAAAACTCGCGGTTGCCGTCGCCGCCGGGAATCGCGGACGGCGCCAGGCCGCCAATGCGCCAGCCGAGCGTGGTCAGAAACGCGCTAATGTCGTCGCAGACCGCGGCGTGAACCGCACTGTCGCGCACGATGCCCTTTTTGATCCTTGGCTTGAGGTCTTGTCTAAAGTCCCGGCGTCCGGCTTCGAATTGCGGCTTGATCAGCGCCAGCAGCGTCGCGCAGGGGTTCAGCAACCTTGCAACCGTCGGCAGGACGAGCTTGAGCGAGATGAAGCTGACGTCGACCGTGGCGAAGTTCGGCCGCTCGGCCAGGCGCCCGGCATCGAGCGCGCGGATGTCGGTCTTTTCCAGCGAGACGATGGTTTCGTCGTCGCGCAAGCGGCGATGCAGCTGATCGCTGCCGACGTCGACTGCGTAGACGCGCCGTGCGCCGCGCGAGGCCATCACCTCGCTAAAGCCGCCGGTTGAAGCGCCAACGTCGAGACAGACACGGCCCGCGACATCCAGGTGAAAATGATCGAGCGCGGCGGCAAGCTTGACGCCGCCGCGCGAGACATACGGGTGCTCGGGCGCGGCCTCGATCGCGGCAGTGCACGAAATCTCGTCCGAGGACCTGCGCACCGGCACGCCGTCGGCGGTCACGCGGCCGGCGGCGATGGCGGCCTGGGCGCGGGCCCGGCTTTCAAACAGGCCGCGCGCGACCAAAAGCCGATCGGCACGTTCTCGGGTCGTCATGGCGGTTGGATTATATGCGGTCAGTCCGGGGCCTCCGGCCTCTCGATTTGGCTCCGGCGGCCCGCGCCTGGCTCGTTTTCCGCGCCGTCCTCTCCGGTCAGGGAGAGGATGAATTACCTGACGAGCTTCACCGTCTCGCCGCGCATGTTCTGGCCGAGCGCTTCGAACGCCTTGGCGACGATGCCTTTGGCGTCGAGGCCGGCCTTGGCGTACATGGCGTTGGGCGAATCCTGGTCGATGAACATGTCGGGCAGCACCATTGAGCGGATCTTGATGCCGCGGTCGAGCGCGCCGTGCTCGGCGAGCGCCTGCATCACAAACGAGCCGAAGCCGCCGATCGAGCCTTCCTCGATGGTCAGCAGCACCTCGTGCTCGCGGGCGAGACGGAGCAGCATGTCGACGTCGAGCGGCTTGGCGAACCGCGCGTCGGCGACCGTGGTCGACAAACCGTAGGCCGCGAGCTCGTCGGCGGCCTTGAGGCATTCGCCGAGCCGCGCACCATACGAGAACAGCGCGACCTTGCTGCCTTCGCGCAGGATGCGGCCCTTGCCGATTTCGAGCGGCTTGCCTTCCTCCGGCATCGGGATGCCGTGGCCTTCGCCGCGCGGGTACCGCAACGCCGACGGCCGATCGTCGATGGCGACAGCCGTCGACACCATGTGGACCAGCTCGGCCTCATCGGCCGCCGCCATCAGGATGAAATTCGGCAGGCAGCCCAGATAAGCGATGTCGAACGCGCCGGCGTGGGTCGGCCCGTCGGCGCCGACCAGCCCGGCGCGGTCCATCGCGAACCGCACCGGCAGTTTCTGAATGGCGACGTCATGCACGACCTGGTCGTAGGCGCGCTGCAGGAACGTCGAGTAGATGGTGGCGAACGGCTTGTAGCCTTCGGTGGTCAGGCCGGCGGCGAAGGTGATGCCATGCTGCTCGGCGATACCGACGTCGAACGTGCGGGTCGGAAACTCCTTCTGAAACAGGTCGACGCCGGTGCCGGACGGCATGGCCGCCGTGATGGCAACGATCTTGTCGTCCTTGCGGGCTTCTTTGATCAAGCTTTCGCCGAAGACTTTTTGATAGGCCGGCGCGGTCGGCTTCGATTTGACCTGGGCGCCGGTGGCGACGTCGAACTTGACCACGCCGTGATATTTGTCGGCGGATTTTTCCGCCGGCTCATACCCTTTGCCCTTCTGCGTCACGACATGGACGAGGATCGGCCCGTTCTTCATGTCGCGGACGTTTTTCAGCACCGGCAGGAGGTGGTCGATGTTGTGGCCGTCGATTGGGCCGACATAGAAGAAGCCGAGCTCGTCGAACAGAGTGCCGCCGGTCACCAGGCCGCGGGCATATTCCTCCATCGCCAGCGCGCGCTGTTCGAGCATCTTGGTCGGCATGCGCTTGGCGATCTGGCCGATGAATTTGCGCAGTCGATAATAGCCCCGTCCGGAGACGCGGCGGGCCAGATAGGCGGACAGCGCGCCGACCGGCGGCGCGATCGACATGTCGTTGTCGTTGAGCACGACGATGAGGCGGGAGTTCATCGCCCCGGCATTGTTCATGGCTTCGTAGGCCATGCCTGCCGACATGGCGCCGTCGCCGATGACGGCAATGACATTATTCTGCTTGTCCTGCAGGTCGCGGGCAACCGCCATGCCGAGCGCGGCGGAGATCGACGTCGAGGAATGCGCGGCGCCGAACGGATCGTATTCGCTCTCGGCGCGCTTGGTGAAGCCGGACAGTCCGCCGGCCTGGCGCAGCGTGCGGATGCGCTCGCGGCGATTGGTGAGAATCTTGTGCGGATAGGCCTGATGGCCGACGTCCCAGACCAGCCGGTCGTCGGGCGTGTTGAACACGTAGTGCAGCGCCACCGTCAGCTCGATGACGCCAAGGCCGGCGCCGAGGTGACCACCGGTGACCGCCACGGCATCGATCGTCTCGATGCGCAGTTCGTCAGCCAACTGGCGAAGCTGGCCCGGCTTGAGGGTCCTGAGGTCGGCGGGGGTCTTGATAAGGTCGAGCAAAGGGGTCTTGGAGGCAACAGTCACGCTATGCTCCTTGTTACTGCCTAACGATTATCGCCCAGCGGCTAATCGCCTAACGGCGTTTATTGGGAGTCCCCGTGCGCGCCCATCCTCACGCACATCCGCGAATTCCTGATCTTTATACCATTGTAGCCGGGGAGGGCAATTTAGCCTCTAGCCCAGGCCAGGAACTCTCGGGCATTATAGACCTTTATATGTTGGGTATCGTTGGGAGTTTTGCCATGGCGCCGCGGGCCAATTGGAAGGGATTTTTAAAACTCTCCTTGGTTTCGTGCAGCATTGCGCTGTTCCCGGCGACCTCCACCCGGGACCGAATTCGCTTCAATATTATCAACCGCGAGACTGGAAATCGGGTCCGCTACCGCCAAATTGACGCCGAAACCGGTGAAGACGTCCCCGAAGAGGACCGGGTCAAGGGCTATAAGGCCGCGAATGGCTCCTATGTGCTGCTGGAGCCCGAGGAACTGGACGAGGTGGCGCTCGAGAGCACCCACACGGTCGAGATCGAGTCGTTCGTGCCGCGCAACGAGATCGACGAGATCTACCTCGATACCCCGTACTACTTGACCCCCGACGATGAAGTCGGCGTCGAGGCCTTCTCGGTCATTCGCGATGCGATGCGCGCCACGGCGCTGGTCGGGCTCGCCCGCGTGGTGCTCTACAACCACGAGCATTTGCTGATGCTCGAGCCGCTGGGCAAAGGTATCAAAGCCACGGCGCTGCGCCAGCAGGAGGAAATCCGCGACCAGAAAAACTATTTCTCGGATATCGAGGATGTGAAGATCCCCAAGGACATGCTCGAGCTCGCCGAGCACATTCTCAAGACCAAGCGCGGCCATTTCGAGCCGGAGAAGTTCTCCGATCGCTACGAAGCCGCCCTCAAGGCGCTGATCGAGGCGAAGCAGGCCGGTGAGCCGGCCCCGGCGCCACCGGCGAAACCGACCAATGTCATCAATTTGATGGACGCGTTGCGTCGCTCCGTGCGGACCGAGCGCGGCGGCGGCGGTACGGCGGCGAGACGGCACTGTCGCACCGCGGCGGCAAGAGCCGCGCGCAACGGACCACGCCGGCGCAACGCAAGCGCGGCGGCGGCGCCGCCAAGGGTAAACGGCTCAAGCGCGTGGGCTGAAGCAACCGGGTGATCTGATTGGCGCTCGAAGTCTACCGCAAGAAACGAAAATTCGGCGTCACCGCCGAACCGCGGGGGCATAAGGGCAAGGCCGGGGGCAGCCGTTACGTCATCCAAAAACACGCCGCGCGCCGGCTGCATTACGATCTGCGGCTCGAACTCGATGGCGTCATGAAGAGCTGGGCGGTCACGCGCGGCCCGAGCCTCGATCCCGGCGAGAAGCGTCTCGCCGTCCAGGTCGAGGATCATCCGGTCGAGTACAATACTTTCGAAGGCTCCATCCCGCAGGGCGAATATGGCGGCGGCACGGTGATGATCTGGGATCGCGGCCGCTGGATTCCGGAGGGCGATCCGCACCGCGGCCTTGCCAAGGGTCATCTCGATTTCGTGCTCGACGGTGAAAAATTGCACGGCCGCTGGCATCTGGTGCGCATGCGCGGCCGCCCGGACGATCGCCACCAGAACTGGCTTCTGATCAAGGGCAACGATGACGCGGCGCGCGGCCCCCGCGGCAAGGATATTCTGGAGGAAGAGCCGCTGTCGGTCGCGTCCGGCCGCTCCATCGACGAGATCGCCGCCGGCAAGGGCAAGAAGCGGGTCTGGCACAGCAACCGTGATCCTGCGCCGGCGACGAGCAAACAAAAGGCACCGGCGGCGAAGGCCGCATCAAAGCCGCGCGCCCGGGCGAAGGCGGCCGCAGCGCCGGTCGCGCGAAAGAAAAGCGGGCGCGCAGCAGGCGCAAAGCTGCCCGACTTCATCCCCCACAGCCTCGCCGCGCTCGCAACCGGCGCGCCGGGCGGCGATGGTTGGCTGCACGAGATCAAATTCGACGGCTACCGCATCGAGGCGCGGCTCGATCACGGCCAGGTCAAGTTGCTGACGCGTAAGGGCTTGGACTGGACGCACCGGTTCGAGCCGATCGCACAAGCCGTCGCCGCGCTTCCTGCGTCGACCGCACTGCTCGACGGCGAACTGGTCGTCGAGAACGAACAGGGCATTTCCAGCTTCTCGCTGTTACAGACCGATCTGAAAGACGGCCGCAGCGACCGTTTTGTGTACTGGGTGTTCGATCTGCTGCATCGCGATGGCCGCGACCTGACCGGCGAGCCGCTCGTCGCGCGCAAGGCCGCGCTGCAACAGCTCCTCGAAGCGGCCGGAAAAGACGGCCGCGTCCGTTACGCCGAGCATTTCGAGGAAGACGGCCAGGTCATCCTCAAGCATGCCTGCGGGCTGGGCCTCGAAGGCGTCGTGTCGAAGCGCAAAGACGCACCGTATCGTTCCGGCCGGTCGGAGAATTTCATCAAGAGCAAGTGCCACAGCGCGCAGGAATTCGTGGTCGCCGGCTTCTCGCCATCGAACGCGATGCCGAAAGCCGTGGGCGCGCTCACGGTGGCGTTCCATGAGAACGGCAAGCTGCGCTATGCCGGCCGGGTCGGCTCCGGCTACACGCAAAAGACCGCGCATGACCTCTGGCGGCGACTCGCGCCGTTGCGCATCGATCGACCGCCGGTGTCGCTGCCGAAGGACGAGCGGCGCAAGAACGTCGTTTGGGTGAAGCCGGAAGTGGTCGTCGAAACGGAGTTTCGCGGCATCACCCATGACGGCCTGCTGCGCCAGGCGTCTTACAAGGGGCTGCGCGAGGACAAGCCGGCGCGGGAAGTCGTACGTGAAGTGCCGGCCGCGCCGCCGGCGCGGCGGCAGGCGGTGCGGAAGTCGACGGCGTCGGTGTCGGCGTCGGCCAAAGGCGCCGACAAAACGGCCGGCAAGCCGGAGCAATCCTCGCACGCCGCGTCGCGCCCGAGCAAAAGCGGCGGCGCCGTCATCGGCACCGTGCGCCTGAGCCATCCCGACCGGGTCTATTGGCCCGACGCCGGCGTGACCAAGAAGGACCTGGCCGAATATTACGCCGGTGTCTGGGATTGGATGGCGCCGCATGTGGTCGATCGGCCGCTGGCGCTGGTGCGCGGCCCCGAAGGCATCGGCGGCGAGCTTTTTTTCAAAAGCACATCGCCTCGAATGTGAAATCGTCGCCGCTGCGCCATGCCGTAGTCGCCAAGGAGCACGACGTCATCGCCGTGGAAAAACTCGACGATGTCATCGCCCTGGTGCAGTCCGGCGCGCTGGAGCTTCATACCCGCGGTTCGCGGCTGGAGAGCCTCGAACTGTGCGACCGCATCGTATTCGATCTCGATCCGGGGGACGGCGTGAGCTGGAAGGAGATCGCCGCGGCGGCGCGCGAAACGCGCGACCGGCTTGCCGCGCTGAAATTGCAAAGCTTCGTCAAGCTCTCTGGCGGCAAGGGCATTCACGTCGTGCTGCCGATCGACGGCGCCGACTGGGACGCCACCAAGGATTTCACGCAGCGCGTCGTCATGGGCATGGTCGCCGACTCGCCGCAGCGTTACGTCGGCAAAATGACCAAGGCGCTGCGCAAGGGCAAAATTTTCATCGATTATTTTCGCAACTCGCGGGAGGCGACTTCGGTGGCGCCCTATTCGACCCGCGCCCGTCCCGGCGCGGCGGTGTCGGCGCCGCTGACCTGGGAGCAGCTCGGCCGCACCAAAAGCGCCGCCGACTTCACCGTGCGCAATTTGAACAAGCACTTTCGGCAAGATCCCTGGGCCGATATCGGTAAGGTGCGCCAGAAGCTGCCGGCGAAGTAAGTCGGCGTCGGCGGACGCTCAGCCCGCCAGCCTCAATCGCTCCTCCTCCTTCGGCTCGAAGCGCGAGCGGAAAATCTCGGCATCCAAGGGGTCTTCGAAGCAGTAGCGCACGAAGGCCGCGTAGTCGTCCTCGACATACATGTCGAATTTTCCCGCATAGGAAATCAAAAAGTTCATGATCTCGCTATCGTCGGCCAGCTGCTGCCGCGGCAGCACCACCTGGTACGGGCATTCCGCATCGAGCTTGCGCAGAAACGCGCTTTTCCTGTCCGGGTCCATGGTCGCCTCTGTCCGTGACGCGAACCATCAAATGTTCCCTATTTGTCCTAAAATGTCAAGCGCGAAGTTGTTGGCGCCCTTTGCTCCCTTGTGACTTTGATGTCGGACGCGCGAATTGAGCGCCGCCGCGGCGGCAGGCTTACTCGACGTCGAGCGGCTCGGTGCCGGTGGGCTTGCCGTCGACGTCGAGCGTGATCTTCTCGACGCGCGCTTCGGCCTGGCGCAGCAAATCCTCGCAACGGCGCTTGAGGGCCTCGCCGCGCTCGTAGATCGCGACCGACTCTTCGAGTGGCACCTTGCCCTCTTCGAGCCGCTTGACGATCGATTCCAACTCTTCGATCGCCCGCTCGAAGGGCAGTTGGGCAATGTCGCCGTTGTCCTGCGCCGGCATCGTTAGCTCTCCGACTCGATCCGGTGCTATTCTACTACCTGCCACGCAATATTACTCAACCAGCAGAATCCGGCGGAAACGCCACAGACTTCGTAAAATGCCGGCGATGCCCTTCACGGATTATTGAAAGGCGATCCGTGAAGCTGACACACAAGACCGATAAAAGGTGGCAAATTCGATCATAAAGGGATGTCGTCATGATGCTCCACGTCACCGTGCCCATGCGCTACGCTCACGAACGGTACCTGGGGCGGCCGTCCTGCCCCAAGTGCGGCGAATTACTGATGGCGCCGGAAGCCTCCGAGTATCTCAGCGGCTACGACATCCGGCATCGATGGCAATGCGATAGCTGTGACTTTCAGTTCGAGACCTTGATCGACCTGGATATCGCCGGGGTGTGACGGCGTCATAGTAGCCCAGCCCGGCATTACGCGCCCATCAACGCGGCGACGTGGGCGGCCACCGAGTTGCCCAGGGCCGAGAGATCGTAGCCGCCTTCCAGCACCGAGACGATCCGTCCGTCGGCGAAACGATCGGCCACCTCCATGATTGTCTGGGTCGCCCAGGCGAAGTCGCTCTCGTCGAGATTGATGTTGGCCAGTGGATCGCGCATGTGCGCGTCGAAACCAGCGGAAATGACGATCAGCTCGGGCCGGAACTCCCGCAGCCGCGGCAGGATCCGGCCTTCGAAGGCGGCGCGAAAGGCGTCCCGGCCGTCGCCGGGCCGCAGCGGCGCATTGACGATGGTGTCGTGCTCGCCGGATTCGATCACCGCGCCGGTGCCCGGAAACAGCGGCATCTGGTGCGTCGAGCAATACATCACGGACTGATCGGCCCAGAAAATCTCCTGCGAGCCGTTGCCGTGATGCACGTCGAAATCGACGATCGCGGCGCGGTCGATGCCGTAGCGATCCTGGGCGTAGCGCGCCGCGATCGCGGCATTGTCGAAAAAGCAGAAGCCCATCGGCCGCGCGGTCTCGGCATGGTGGCCGGGCGGGCGGGTGGCGACGAAGCAATTCCCGGCCCTTTTCGCCACCACCTCGTCGACCGCGAACGCCGCGCCGCCGGCGGCGCGTAGCGCCGCCTCGAAGCTGCCCGGCGACATGGCGGTATCGCCGTCGAGGTGCACCACGCCTTCGCGGGGCGTCGCCTCGCGGATTTCGACGATGTAGTCCATGGGATGGCACAGCGCGATCGTCTCGATGGAAGCTGCCGGGGCCTGCGCCCGCGCCAGCATCTGAAACCGCTCCGCCTCGAGCGCGCGCTCGACGGCGCGCAGCCGGTCGGGACGTTCGGGATGGCCAAGCGGCGTCAGGTGGTCGAGACAGGCAGGGTGGGAAATCAGCAGGGTGGACATGAGCCCACCCTTAGGCCGAAACGGCCGGACAGGGAAGGTCGCGCGCGGCGCCTCGCGCCGGCGGCCGCACGTCGCGCGACGATCGGCAATCGTCGGCGCGGCAAAATTACGACAGCGCCGCGCCGGCGGCGAGCAGGCCCGGTGCACCCTCGACCACGGTGCGCTCCAGCGCGCCGGCTTGCACCGCCACGTTCTCGGCAAAAAACCGCGCCAGCGCGGCGCGCGGCTGCGCCGCGTCGCCAAGCCGCAGCGCGGCGAGCGCCTCCTTGGCCAGATAGCAGCCGCCGGTGACGATACCGAACAGCCGCAAGTACGGGGTCGCGCCGGCAAGCGCCGCGTCGGCGTCCTGGTCGCGCAATCCCAATAGCCAATCGGTGGCGCGGGACAGGCTGTCGAGGCCGTCGCCGAGCCGCACCGGCGTCCAGCCGAAGCCTGGATCGTTGCTGGCGGTCACGGCGTCGACAATGCCGCGCAACTCCGCAAGATGCGCGGCGACTGCGGCGCCGTCGGCGAGCGGCAGCTTGCGCGTCACCAGGTCGATCGCCTGGATGCCGTTGGTGCCCTCGTAGATTGCGGCGATGCGGGCATCGCGAAACAGCTGCGCCGCGCCGGTCTCCTCGATATAGCCCATGCCGCCGTGCACCTGGACGCCAAGCGAGGTGACCTCGTTGCCGATGTCGGTGGAAAATGCCTTGGCGACCGGCGTGAGCAGCGAGGTGCGATCGAACGCCGCTTGGCGCGCGGCGGCGTCGGCGCCGCGTTCCGAGCGGTCGAGGGCCATCGCGGTCGCATAGCAGATGGCGCGCGCGGCTTGGGTCAAGGCGCGCATGGTGAGCAGCATGCGCTTGACGTCGGGATGAGCGATGATCGGCGCCGCCGGTACGCCGGCGGCGCGGCCCTGCTTGCGGTCGCGCGCATAGGCCAGCGCCTGCTGCGTGGCACATTCGGCGACGCCGACGCCTTGCAGGCCGACCGCCAGCCGGGCACGGTTCATCATGGTGAACATGCACGCCATGCCGGCATTTTCCTCGCCGATGAGGTAGCCGACGGCGCCGTCGTTGTCGCCGAGCATCATCGTGCAGGTCGGCGAGCCGTGGATGCCGAGCTTGTGCTCGACCGAATGGGCGCGGATGTCGTTGCGCGCGCCGAGCGAACCATCGGTATTGAGCAGGAATTTCGGCACCAGGAACAGCGAAATGCCGCGCGTGCCCGGCGGTGCATCGGGCAGTCGCGCCAGCACGAAATGGATGATGTTGTCGGTGAGATCGTGCTCGCCGTAGGTGATGAAGATTTTCTGGCCCCTGATGCGGTACGTGCCGTCGCCGGCGCGCTCGGCGCGGGTGCGCAGCGCGCCGACGTCGGAGCCGGCCGCCGGCTCGGTGAGTTGCATCGTGCCCATCCATTCGCCGGACACCAGCCTCTCCAGATAGGCGCGCTTGAGCGCGTCCGAGCCGTGGGCATGCAGCGCGTCGATCGCCGCCACGGTCAACATCGGCCCGTCGGCGAAGGCTATCGACGCGCCGTGCCACATTTCGATGCAGGCGGCGTTGACGATCTGCGGCAGCGCCTGGCCGCCCCATTCGGCCGGTCCCGCGAGACCGTTCCAGCCGCCGTCGCGCCAGGCGCGGTAGGCTTCCTTCCATCCTGGCGGCGTGGTGACGGTGCCGTCCTTGAACGGGGTGCCGTAGCGGTCGCCGATCCGATTGAGCGGCGCGATGACCGCGCCGGCCAGCCGGCCGGCCTCCGCCAGCACGGCATCGACGTCCGCCATGGTGAGGTCGCCGAATAGCCCCTCCTCGAGCGCGGCGGCAAGTCCGGCGCCGGATTTGAGCGCGAAGCCGATGTCGGCGAGGGGAGCCCGGTAGCTCACAGGCGGTCTCCGTAGGTTTCAACGGTGTGGACATTCGGCGGCGCCGCAACGTCGTCCGGCAAGAAGAAGTCGCGCGCCAACTCCTCGGTCGGGTCGACGCGATAGCGATCGAAATCGGTGACGCCGCGCTCGGCCAGAACGTTATCGTCGATCAGGAAGCGTCCGGTGAGTTGGCGCGAGGGACTGCAGAAGATGGCGTGCGCGGCGTCGGCCACGATGTCCGGCTTGCGCGCCTGGCGCATCCTGGTCTCGCCGCCAAGCAGATTCTGGATCGCGGCGGTGGCGATGATGGTGCGCGGCCACAGCGCATTGACGGCAATGCCTTGGGCCCGCAGCTCGCCGGCCAGCCCCAGCACGACAAGGCTCATGCCGAACTTCGCCATGCTATAGGCGGTGTGCGGCGCGAACCATTTTTCCTTCATGTCGAGCGGCGGCGAGATCATCAGTATGTGCGGATTGGCCGCCTTTTCCAGGTAGGCGATCGCCCATTTCGACACCATGAAGGTGCCGCGCGCGTTGATCTGATGCATCAGGTCAAAGCGCTTCATGTCGGTGTCGACGACTTTTGTGAGCTGGATCGCGCTCGCATTGTTGACGATGATGTCGATGCCGCCGAACTGCGCCGCGGTCTTGGCCAGGGCATCGCGCACCGTGGGCTCGTCGCGGACATCGACAAGGAGCGGCAGCGCCTTGCCGCCGGCGCGCTCGATGTCGGCCGCCGCCGTGTAGATAGTGCCGGCGAGCTTCGGATGCGGCGTCGCGGTCTTCGCCGCGATGGCGATATTGGCGCCGTCGCGCGCGGCGCGCAGCGCGATGGCAAGCCCGATGCCGCGCGACGCGCCGGTGATGAACAGGGTCTTGCCGGCCAGCGACATCGTCGTTCTCACTTTTTGCGGGCGAAGAACGCCGCGAAAGCGGCGCGCGCTTCGTCCGAGCCCAGCCGGTTCTTGAAATGCATCGCTTCGGTATCGATCCGCCGGGCGACGTCGTCAAGATTGCCGCGCATGAGCGCCCGCGCGGTGGCCACGGCGCCAGGCGGCAGATCGGCGATTTCGCGCGCCGCCGTCAGCGCAGTGCCGTCAACGTCGGCGCCATCGACCACGTCGTTGACGAGCCCCGCCTCTGTCGCCGCCTGCGCTGAGAGCGGCCGCCCCATGACCAGCATGGCGAAGGCCCGCGCATGGCCCATGCGCAGCGGCGCCAGCAGGCTCGACGCCGCCTCGGGGATCAGCCCCAGTCTGGTGAACGGCGTCGCGAAGATCGCGCTCGTGGCGGCAACGACATAATCGCAGTGCAGCAGCATGGTGGTGCCGATGCCGACGGCAACGCCGCCGACCGCCGCGACCAGTGGCTTTTGGTTGCGCGCCAGGGCATGGAGAAAGTCGATGGTGATCGATTCGAGGCCGCTTTCGGCGCGCTTTTGAAATTCGCCGATATCGCTGCCGGCGCAGAATGCGCTGCCCGGCGTGCCGGCCAGCATGAGGCAACGGATTTTCTCGTTGGCTTGGGCCTCGCCGAGCGCCTGGGTCATCGCCGCATACATCGGCTGGGTGAGCGCGTTCTTCTTGTCCGGGCGATTCATCCGGATGATGCGGACCGCGCCGTCGTCGATCAGCACGATTGGTTCGCTCATGATATCCCTGTCGTCCCGCAATGCGACCGCGGCGGCGTGTTCGGCGGCGTGACCGCACACTAGCACAGGCGCTCTCGCGCGCATCGATGGCCACGGCACCCGGCGGACGGGGCGGCGGCAAGCGTTGATCAGGCAGGCTTGCCTCGTTATGTTCCTGGCGCCGGCGGCGGCCGACCGCCAGCATTTGCCGGCAATCCGACCGTGCATTGGGGCGTAGCCAAGTGGTAAGGCAGCGGATTTTGATTCCGCCATTCCCTGGTTCGAATCCAGGCGCCCCAGCCAGCATATAAGCAACTGGTATTACAGTGGTTATTGTCGTTTTGGCGGATCTGTTTCGCGGCCAATTTGCGCGGTTTTCCGACTACCGCGTCCAATCCAATTCGCCGCAGAGACGGTAGCACGCGTGATCTCGGCCGTGGTGGTCGCGAAAATCTCTCGGGCGCCATTTCATGGTTGATTTTTTGTGCGCCGAAACACCTGCTGATGCTGCACAGAAGCGGTTGCGACCGTATGAAGCCTTGCAGGACCAACGATTGGTTTCATGCAGTGCCGACGACGAGTCGGACGCTGTTGAGTTCACCTGGGAAGCCTCACGCGCGCTGGAATACAAGTCACCCCTTGAGGAAGGCGAGCAGGTCGGCGTTGATCGTGGCTGCCTCCGTCGTCGGCATGCCGTGCGGGAAGCCCTTGTAGGTCTTGAGCGTCCCGTTCTTCAGGAGTTTTGCCGACAACGGTCCGGCCGCGACGTAGGGCACGATCTGATCGTCTTCGCTGTGCATCACCAGCACCGGCACGGTGATCTTCTTGAGGTCTTCGGTGAAATCGGTCTGCGAGAAGGCGACGATACCGTCGTAATGTGCCTTGGCGCCTCCCGTCATGCCCTGGCGCCACCAGTTCTGGATGATCGCCTCGGCCGGCTTGCCCGTCTTGTTAAAGTTGTAGAAGGGTCCGGTCGCGATGTCGCGATAGAATTGCGAGCGGTTGGCCGCGAGCGCCGTCTGAAGATCGTCAAAGACCTGTTTGGGAAGACCGTCCGGATTGGCCGCTGTCTTGAGCATCAGCGGCGGCACCGCACTGATGATCGCCGCCTTCGCCACGCGGCTCTCGCTGTGTCGTGCCAGGTAGTGCACGACCTCGCCGCCGCCGGTGGAATGGCCGACGTGAATGGCGTTCTTCAGATCGAGATGGGCCGTCACCGCCGCCAGGTCGTCGGCATAGTGATCCATGTCGTGGCCGTCGCCGGTCTGGGTGGATCGGCCGTGGCCGCGGCGGTCATGGGCGATGACGCGATAGCCGTGATTGAGGAAGAACAGCATCTGCGCGTCCCAGTCGTCGGCCGACAACGGCCAGCCATGACTGAACACGATGGGCTGGCCCTTGCCCCAGTCCTTGTAGAAGATCTCGACGCCGTCTTTTGTGGTCACCATTGGCATGTGATTGCTCCTCTATATAGAATAACCATCAGGCACTCGGTCGTAAGTCACTACCTCTCGACCAAAAGCCGCTTGTCGCGATGTGGCAAACAGGAATTGGAGTTGCGAGGTTTCGCTCATTGGCTGATGATCCCGAGTTGCTTGAACGGGCGGCGATATTGTCCCGGATGAGATAATTACAGAACGACGCCTTTACAATTGTGACGCCTGCTATGACCACGAAATCACCAGGCTTATTGGTGGAGTATGAATCTCGAAGGCAAGACCGTACTGATCACTGGGTCGACCGATGGCGTCGGCCGCCTTGTAGCGCGCCGGCTCGCCGAGCAGGGCGCGCGCGTATTAATCCATGGGCGCGATCGCCACAGAGGCGAGCAATTGCTCCACCAGATCCGGGTCGCCGGCCGCGGCTCGGCAGTCTTCCTGCCCGCGGATTTTTCTTCGCTCGCCGAGGTACGCCGCCTCGCCGATGTCGTCCACCAAGACTGTGATCGGCTCGACGTCCTCATCAACAATGCCGGGATTGGCTCGGGCGGCTCGGCCGGGTACCGACAGACCAGTCAGGACGGCCACGAGTTGCGCTTCGCGGTCAACTATCTCTCCGGATTCCTGCTCACAAGGCTGCTGCTGCCGCTCGTGATTCGCGGCAAGGCCGCCCGGATCGTGAACGTTTCTTCGCTCGGCCAGCACTCGATCGACTTCGATGATGTCATGCTAACCCGTGGCTACAGCGGCTCGCGCGCCTATGCCCAGAGCAAGCTCGCCCAGATCATGTTCACGTTTGATCTCGCGGATGAGCTGGATTCCGCAACGGTTACGGCGAATTGCCTTCATCCCGCTACCTACATGGCTACCAGCATGGTGCGGCAAAGCGGGGTCACGCCGATCAGCACTGTCGACGAGGGGGCGGGTGCTATCCTCAACCTTGCGGTCTCGGAAGAAGTCAACGGATGGTCCGGCCAGTTCTACAACGGCCTGCGGTTGTCGAGGGCGAACCAGCAAGCTTATGACGACAGCGCGCGCGAGCGATTGCGGGTGCTCAGCCTGCGCCTGACCGGATTGGCATGATTTGTTAGTCAGCGCATCGCGTCCCCACTCTCGCTAAGTCGATATCCTGCAACAGGAGAGCTTGCGCAACTGCGCCGGCCTTGCGGAGCAGCATCCGAAAGGCCCGAATAGAATTCGGAATTTACCGGTGCCAAAAATAGGATTGCTAGAGAGCTTGTCGTTAGGCGGGACGTGCTCCAACTTGGCCTGGGCGTGGTCGGCATCGAGTTCGTCGGCGAGGACCACCGCTATGCCGGTATAGACGCCTTGCCTCGTCTCGATCGGTCGGGGTGTTGGCTGACTAGCGTCGCCGCCCTTGGCGGCAGGTCGAGCGCCAAATCGACACCCGCTGCACGGTGGTTACGGCAGCGGGTGCTTGCCGGATCTGCGCGTCTTGTCGGGAGCCCCCCAGGCGTTTTGGAGAGCGCCAGAATCAGACCCCCTAAGATGCAACAGACAGAATGAGTACAGGTTCAGGCGTCGCAGCCATAATGCAAAACTGTGTAGGGGCCAGTCGCTTGGCATTCCGCGTCCGCGCTAGCTTCCAGTGCTTCATCGGAAGCTGTGTAAGTGAGGATTTCTTCCTCATTCTGATCGAGGTGGGCACTGGTTGTTCTAGAGTAGTTCATGTGATTACTCCGCGTCGTTCACCCGGCGAAGCCTAGTCAATCACGCCGTTCCGTCCGAAGCAACCGACCGCCCGGTCGCCACGCCGTTCCGTCCGAAGCAACCGACCGCCCGGTGTGCAGCCTGCTGGTGCGGCGAGATTGTGATCGACGGCGCTGGGTGAGTCTGGTCAAGAAGGGCGACGGTGTTCAAGCCCATCGCATTCCTTCCTTCGCCGGCGCTGGCGTACCATGGACTTACTGCTGAAACGGCAATTTCTCCGCGTCACTCAGCAGCACTGTAAGTGGTACGATGAAAAATTAAATGACAATCCGAGCGGGTACTGCCCTCCCGTGCCCGCCGCTGCCTCAAGCGCCTCGTCGGTGATTTCGCGAGGGCCGCTCTCTTCTTCAGTCTGGTCAAGGTCAATCCCCCAGTCGTCCATAAGATCCCTCATTTCCTGAGCATGCGCAGTGGGAGGCCCTAGGATAGCCTAAACGGGAGAAAAAAACGACCAAGTCTCTGGAAATGTATTTCATAGAATTTCGTTGGCCGAACAAAGCAACACGTTTTACCCAATGAACGGACGGGACACGGGCAGCGATTACCAACCAAAATTACCGGGAGGGTGGAAAGAGATCCATGCCGCAATCATCTAACGGCAATTGAACGAAGCCCGGCGATCACAAAGAGCGTCCAATATTCAAGTCGCTGCGCCGACCGAGGTGAAACGAGCGGCAGCAGACGGCGTGCAACACGGGGATCAGAATTGATCCGCCGCACCCTGCCGCCACGCATCGCAGCGGCTGTTTTGTCCGAATAATTTCGGATCAACGCCAGCGCCTGAAACGATTGGCGGCACACGAAAACTCGCCCTTGGGCACGCTGCGGCGCTCGACCAGGTGTTTTAAAAAGGGACGGATTGTTCAAAAGAAGGGGCCTTCCGCCGCCGGAAGGCCCCTCCTATTAGCGATTGAAAAGGGAAGTTTGCTGCCGCCAAACGATTAAGCGGGGCAAACCGACAGACCGGTGCACGCGCCCAACGTGTAGTACGCATCCTGGCTGGCGCCGGCGGCGATCTCGAGTGCCTCGTCGGAGGCCTCCCAGCAATCAACTTCAGTCTCGAACTCGACGATGCTGTCACTCATGGATTAATCCTTTCCTTCGCCGGCGGATGCCGGATTCAGCCATTCATAGGAGACCTCCAGTAGCCTCCGGAACCGATTAGATCATCCGGGGCACAATGTGTAAAGTGCTCATAAGGCTCGACATTGCTAGCCCATTGGTTGTTTCGAGGTGTTGGGTCTGGGTCACCCCGCAAGCCAGCGCGCCCAGACCGCACGGCGAGAATTCGACCGTTCTTTTGGGCCTTTCCCTGTCAACTTGGCCCGCGCATCTCCCGACGGTGTCTTACAAAGCCAGACCGCACCTCCGACGCAAGAAAGAGACGTTACCGACGATCTGCCGTACTGGAAAAAATCAGGCTAATGACCAGATTGGTACAGTTTGCCTCTCGGATTCTTAGACCGCCCATACAAGACATGGCAGTAAGATGAACATCCCCGGCCCGGAAAGTGAAGATCTGCCTGACGGAGATCGGATCGAGGGCTTTTTCGAGCGGTTGGTCGCCCGCGCGGCCACCATCGACGAACGCCTGTCCGATAATTTCGAGCCTTTGCCCGGGCAAAAACGTGACACCGATCTGGCGGCACAGCGTCTGGCGGCTTGGTGCCGATCGTGTGCGAGCGGCGATTGGTCATTATTTAGCCGGCGGCTGGCTCGTGATCGTTTGACGTTCGATCAAGTGCTGCCAAGGTTTGCCACGGCGCGCTACAGTCCTGCAGTTGTGCAGCCGGCTTGGGTCGACGACGCCATTTGGATCGAGGCTGCGCTGCGATCCAAAGGCGAGGCCAGTGTTATGCCCCGTGTCGGCGGTGCGGCGCCGTACGCGTTCGAACACTTACTCTGGCCGCTGGTCCAACAAGCCGACGCGCTGCTTGGCGCGGCTGTCGAGCCGCGCGCACTTGCGAGGCTGACAGAGGCCGCGCGTGGCTGCTTGGTTCTTATGTTGCTCAAAGAGCTGTCTAGCCTTTGCGCGCCGGCGTTTTACGAGCTCTTCGCTCAGGCACGGAAAAAGGACCAGCCGTCATCCCAGCCGACGGAGCGGCCGAACGGCGCAAGCACACTGCGCTACGACCGATTTGGCGCGGATATGAAATCCGGCGGCTTTCGTCAGCTCTTTGAAAGCAAGGCCGTGCTGCTGCGGCTGATGACGATCGTCACGCGTCAGTGGATCGATTCCGGAAGCGAATTCATCGCGCGCTTGAATGCTGATCTAACAGCTATCGCTGGTACTATCCTTCAATCCGGTGACGCCGGCCCAGTCGTCATGATCGAAGGCGATAATTCCGATCGGCACAACGGCGGTCGTTCCGTGCTGATTGTCAGCTTTGAGGATGGATCTCGCGTTGTATATAAACCGAAGAATCTTCAAATCGACGCCGCTTGGCTCGCGCTGGTCGATCGGCTGAATGCGTCGGTGGGCGCTCCCGTCGAATTGAAGGCCGCCCGTACGGTCGCTCGTAACGGGTACGGTTGGACTGAGTTCGTCGATCATACCGGATGCGCGGATCAAGACGGCTGCCGGCAGTTCTTCCACCGGGCGGGCGCGTGGCTTGCTCTTTTTCACTGCTTCGCTGCCACCGACATGCATCAGGAGAACATCATCGCAGCTGGCGACCACCCGGTGCCCATCGACCTGGAAATGATTCTTCAGGGCGTAGAGCAGGACGCGGTTCAAGAGCCGGAGGAGCAAGCTAATGCAGCCGCCAGGGAGATCCTTTCCCAATCGGTCATGACGGTCGGCTTGCTGCCCGCTTACGGACGATCGGCGAACAATGCCGTCTTCGCCATGGGCGGCATGACTTCGCAGTGGGATGTTAAATCAAAGCTCGATTGGCACGACATCAACTCCGATGCTATGCGGCCGACGATCGTGAAAGAGACCGGCCGGGCCAATCCAAACCTGCCGCATGTGGACGGCCAGTATGGCAAGTTCGCCGACCACATCGAAGATTTCATCTCGGGCTTTGCCGACTACGCAAGATTTCTCTGCCGTCTCTATCGCGGAGAGGACCAGGGGAAGCTGTTCGACGGCTTTATCGGCCTTCCGGTTCGCAAGGTAATCCGCCCCACCCGCTTCTACCACATGCTGCTGCAGCGCCTGAAAAATCATCGAATGATGGACGACGGTATCGTCTGGTCGGCGCAGGCAGACTTCCTCGCCCGCCTGGCGAACTGGGCAATCGATGACGACCCATTGTGGCACTTCCAGCGGTGCGAACGAAACGCGCTTCTCGGCTTGGACGTGCCTCACTTCCTGACAGCGGACGACGGAGCGGCGCCTCGGCAAGCGGCAGACATTTCGATCGATACAAAATCGATACCAGGACTGAACGTCGCCCGCGCGCGTCTTGACCAATTGGATGAAAAAGAGATCGCCTGGCAAATCGAAGTCATCCGGGAGAACACCGGCGCAGGGGTCAAGTCCGCGCCGGCAATCGTTGTCGGACCACAGCAACGTGCCTCGTTGCGCCCGGATTCCGCCCCGCCATCGGCACAGGAAGCTTTTATCGCCGAGGTCGACCGGATTGCCGAGGAATTGTCCCGGTATGCGATTCGGCGCGGCAGTGGCGCCGCCTGGATCGGCCTCGACTGGCTGGGCGACGCGGAGGTCTTTCAGCTCGTCTGCTTGGCCCAGAGCCTTTACAACGGTAACTCGGGAATGGCAGTCTTTCTTGCCGCGCATGCCACAACGAGGTCAAATTCTTCGTCGGCTGAATTGGCGCTGGCAGCCGTAGCTCTTCTTCGCAAGAATTTGCGGAGCCGGAATGCGGCACGCATAGCCAGATCCATGGGCGTCGGTGGCGCGGCGGGGCTCGGATCGGTCGTCTATGCGCTCTGCGTCATGTCGAGGTGCCTGAAGAACGGCGATCTGCTTGCCGATGCGCTGAAAGCCGCAGACCTCTTCACCGATGAGCTCATCGCCGCCGACAAACAGCTCGACGTTATCGGCGGAAGCGCCGGCGGCATATTGGGTCTGCTGCGTCTCTACCGCGATACGCGATCCGAGGATGTCCTCAAGCGCGCGATAAAATGCGGGGAGCACCTGATGTCTCAGCCGCGTCTCGGACCGGAAGGCCGGCGCAGCTGGGTCGGCCAAGGCTTCGGGTCGCAGGCGCTCAATGGCATGTCGCACGGCGCGGCGGGTTTTGCCTATGCGCTCGCTTCGCTGGCGGCTGCAAGCGGGCGGGCAGAGTTTGAGCGGGCCGCGGAAGAATGTATCGCGTTCGAAGACTCAAGCTACGATGCCGAACGCAAAAATTGGCCCGATTTGCGCAACCCGGCGGGGCCCGCATGGAGCTGCCGGTGGTGTCATGGAGCGCCCGGGATAGGCTTGGCCCGACTGGCGACCGGCCGAGGCGCTCAGATCGACGCGAAGCTTCTCGACGCCGATATCCGTAACGCTGTGGAAGGCGTACAGCATTGCTCACCCGCCGAATTGGACACACTGTGCTGCGGCACGCTCGGTCGCATCGAGTTCTTTTGCGAAGCCGGCCGGTCGCTTGACCGCACGGACCTCCGTGATATTGCGGCGCAGCGCCTCATGGCCGTTCTGGAGCAAGCGGCGATCAGCGGCGACTACCGGTGGAACAGCGGCAAAAGACAATTCAATCCCGGCCTGTTCCGCGGCCTCTCCGGCGTGGGCTATACCCTGTTGCGCCAGATCGACATTTCGCTTCCGAATATCCTGATCTGGCAATAGGCGACTTAGCGCAAGGCTTCGCGCCCTATTCGGTTTTGGCCGCGGCGCACGAGGCGGTGAATTGAGCCCTGAACATATCGAATGACTGAATTTTCACCTCGCAAGCGGTCGACGGATCAGGCGCGACATGAATGACATCGCCGACGGCCGCAGTTTGGCGCTTGCCGTCGATGTTCATGTCGAGCCCATCACTCTTCGGAACACCCACCAACCCAACTGTCAGATGACCATCGGCGACCAGCAAGGATTGATTGGGATTGATGTTGTACCTGTTTTGCGAGGGCGTGATGGCATCCAATTGCGCCTGCAGGCGCGCCATCTGGACGTGCTGGCTTTGCATATCCGCGCTCTGACTCGACTTCTCCAACTCGAGCCGCTGGCTTTGGAGCTCCAGTTGACGAATGGCGCTGTCGCGGTCTTGCATGGCATCATAAGCAAGATGCTGGCCATAAACGCGACCAAAGATTGCAACGGCGGCTATGACGGCCAAGCTGACCACGAGCAAGACGACTCTTCCCCTCGAGGTCATAAAGAGGCCGTGCGCGTCAGTACTCATCCAGACTTGGCGCTGACAGTCTGTCGTACGCCGATCGCTTATTCGCATCTGCAGCACCGTCGCGTTTTGTCCGCGCGAGCCCAACCACGGCGCGGATTGCCCGCCGATAATCGCGCAGGCAAAGGCTACACAAAGGGCGGTCAAGCATTGCGTCGCCAATGTCACAGGACGGCGCGCGCAAACACCGACCACCTCGTGAAGATAGGGTTCCGCTCGGGCCGGCGCAATATACTCCAATCACCTCCAACTACGGGTTCGATTCCGTTCCAGTCTCCGAGTCCGGCGTCGAATTAGACCGACGTACGACGCCGTAGATACGGGACAGCACGGATCCGACGTCTTGCAGAACTGATGGATTCGACGCATCGGGCGGCCTGCTCGGGCCATTGCGTGCCGCGGCAGGCTGCGCGTTCGGACCATTCGCGGAAGGCGGCGGGCCATCGCTCACGCTGCCGAGCGCTGTTGACGGCTGCTCGCCGGGCAACACGCCAACGTTCGAGGATGGTCTGCCGAGCATATCCCCCGACGTGCCGGGGACCGCTTCCCCCGACGTGCCGGGGACCGCTGCGGCCGGCGGTTTTGGTCCGGCCCCCGGTTGTACCCCCGCGCCCGCTGTAGGGCTATCGACATTGCCGAGAATAATGGGCAGGCCGTCTTTGCCCGAGCCGATGATGACAACCTTGGCATTTGCCGACTGCGCGAGTGCGAGCGTGGCGTTGATGCCCTGCCAGCGCAGGTAGGAATCGGAAATTCCCTGACTGACCGTCCGCTGGAAGGCGGCGATACCGTTCGCCTCGACCATCTTGCGCCGCGACTCCTCGGCCTCCCTTTCCACGCGGTATTTGTATTCCTGGATCATGTAGAATTGTTCTGTCTGGCGGTTGATCGCCGCAACGATATCGGGCGGCAAGTCGATGCCAAGCACGAGCGTGTCGAGGATAAGGATCGAACTGGCCAAAAAATCGCTGTAGTGTTGGGGGTCGCTCTCTTCCATGGCCGCCGGCTGCACCAGCTTGTTGAGCTTGTCGGCCAGGATCTTTTGCGCGTCGTCGTGAATTTCCTGCTGTATTTTATCGCGCGAGGTATAAACCTCCTGGGCGGAGTACCGCGCGATGACTTCACGCGCCTCAGCAGCGATTTCCGGGCTCAAAATGGTCTCGAAATATTCGGGACCGATAAATTTGTGCAGCACGCCGACAGAGTTGTGCAGCAGCTGATACCGCGTATTGATCTGGGCGATCACGCTCACGCCGTCCTTGGAGATGGCATGATATGTTTCGGATTTGGTTTGCAGCCTCAAATCGTAAATGAAAAGCCTGTTCCAAGGCGCGACGATATGAAGACCTTCTTCTCTCAGTTCACGTGGGTTAAGAACCGTGCCTCGGTCGACCAGACACCAGCAATAGGCGTCAAAACCGAGGAAGCGATACCAAAGCACCCCGACATGACCGCTCGGAACGGTTATCACCATGTAGGGCCAAAGCACGACCCCCACGAGCAGCAGCACCATCAGTACGATGGACAAGCCCGGCAGGTTGCGTCCCAGAAACCTCGATCGCCTTCGCGGGGGTGGCGGCGCGTCATCCAGGGACTCGGGATACTTTGCCATCACACACTACTCCTTCGAACGCTCCGCTTGGAGCGAACGCTGATCGATAATGCGGCCTTCGTCCATGCGAATGCGGCGCGCAGGCATATTTAGCTCGTCAAGATAGCGGTCATCGTGCGTGATTACCACAACAGTGGCGCCGGCTTGCATGATGGCCGGCAGGAGTTCTTCATAGAATTTCCGCCTGAATTCCGGGTCCTGCTCGGCGGTCCACTCGTCCAGCAGCATGATCGGCCGCTTCTCGAGCAAGCTGACAACGAGTGCAAGACGGCGGCGCTGGCCACCGGAAAGATCCAGCGTTCTGAACTCGCCGTCCGAAAGACCCGTCTTGTTCTCCAGCCGGAACTGGTGCAGCAGGCGATCGACCTCGGTCGGATCCGGATCGTGAATTCCGTAGAGTCGCCGAAACAGATGATAGTCGAAAAAAATGCCTGAAATCAGCGCGCGATATTCGTCGCGCGTACTGTCGTCGACGCGCACGTCGTCAAGCGTGATTTCCCCCGAATCCGGCGGATAGAGGCCCGCCAGCAGCAGCAGGAACGTCGACTTGCCCGAACCATTGCCGCCTGTGACGAAAACGAGCTCGCCGGACCGCAACGTGAAGTCGAGCGGCCCGATCTTAAAGGTCGTGTCGGAGGAGTCGTCGCTGTAGCGGAACACCACGTTGCGCATCTCGATCTTGTCGAAACGCTTCGGCACTTTTGCCGGTACGGCCTCGGTCGAGATCGTCACGCGAAAGTCGGCTTCCAATTTGGCCAGCCGGTCCGCCGCGCTATTGGCGTTCAACAGGACCGGTATTGATTGCACCAGGCCGAAGCACGCTCCGATGACGAACAGCAGCGCCGTGTTGGTCTTGGTGATCGCCCCGCTGCTCAGTGTCTCGCTGAACGTCGGCACGATGAACACGACAGCCGCGAGACACAAGTACATGTAGCTCTGCGCCGAGGCGATCAGCTTGAAGGTCTCGGCCTGCGTGCTGATCTTGATATTGGCAGCGGCTCTCGAGACTTCGACCGCATCGTCGAAAAGATCGTCGCTGCGCCCAGCATGCAGTCTCACCTCCCTGAAGCCGTCGAGGAAATCAGCGAGACGGTCGAACAGCTGCCGCTCGTGCTTTATGGCAGTTGCTCTTTGTTCGGTCAGCCGGCGGCTTCTAAAATGAAAGATGGTGCCTGCTATCGTGACTATGACGGCGCTTACTGCAAATGCGGAAAATGACAAGTAGGCGACGTAAATCGCGACAAATACGACGAGAATCGGAGCCTGAACCGAGTAACACAGCGTGTTGCTCGCCTGCGTCAGTATCGCGGTATCACCGGTTATGGCGGAAATTATTCTGGATCGTCCAATCCGATCTACCGCCAGCAGCTCCGAGTGCCTTATCTGATTCATAAGGCGTACGCGGAGCCGGTGAATGACTGCCTCGATCTCGCCGGTAATCGTAGTGGTCACGTAGACCTGGGTCTTGATGAACAGATAGAGTGCAACCACGAACAACGCGAGCGCCCAGATGCTGGCTTTCTTGCCTTCGTCGGCGGCTTGCGCGCCGGCATTGATGGCGGCGAGAATTGCGGCGCTGCTGATACCGCCGAGGGTCGACATGACCAGCAACTTGCGCAGCGACCCGCGCCTTTCAGTGCGAACGAGTTGGAAGAAGGACATGAGGACAACGCCCCCGGCCTAGGTTGCCTTGAGCCGCTGCCCACGGCCGGGCGCCGCTGGCACCTGCGAGGCCAAGGAGAACGGCCGCAGCAGTCGCCCTAGGGTCGCTGCCGCCATCGGACGACCCCACGGAGTGGGAGACTGATCAGAAGAACCGGCAGAACAATCAATGGAGAAAAGACCAGCGCGAGAAGAAACGTCAGAAAAAACCCGCCACGGCGGTCTATGCCACCGATTGCGGTCAGAGCGCAGACGACCACGTAGAGAATCAGTTCGAGCATGGGCCCGCCCTCATCAATTCACCGTTCCGAGCGTCGCTTGGACTGACGCCAGGGACCGAAAGCCCGCCTTGTTCAGGAACCGGCGGCGGCGCCCGCATTTTCGGCGTGCTCAGCCGGCGTTTCTGCGCTGCGCGCCGAATTTCTCGACCGCGAGTCCCACATCTCCTTTTGCGTCCTTACGAACTCGCGATAGTCCGGCGGATTGAGATCGAGAAGCGTGCCGCCCGACGCAAAGTGTTCAATGAACGCCTTGCCGATCGCATAAGTGGCACCTGCAGAGAGCACCGGCATGACAAATCCGGATGCCAGCGTTCCCAGGAGCGGCACGAACTTTAGGGCGCTGGCGGCACCGATGCCGCTGCTTGCCGGAATAAGTGCGCCGCCGAGGCTCGCAATCAGCGCTTTGCCTCTGTTCTCCGAGAACGGCACTCCATAGAGTTGCGAAATTCGCCGCAGCATTTGCAGCTGCAGCCCGCCCACGGCGACGACGTCGACGACGGGCAGCGGGATAAGACCAGCGACGCCCGACCAGATCGCGAAGCGATTGACCAGCTTGGAGGCCAATTCGGCGTTGTCGGCTGAGGCTGATTCAGCACCGTGCTCATGAACCTTCGCGGGCGCGTCAACTGTGTCTGCCATGGGGTATGCCTTTCCTGCCGTAGGCGGAGCCTTATTAGCCCCTCGACGAAATTAAAATCTGGTGCTGTAGTCTGCTCAATCCGCCCGGTTTTGTAAAGGCTGTGGCCTTACGGCGCCAAAGGCCAGCCAAGCAATACCGATGCTTACCGGTCGGCGCGGATTGCCTTCTCCGCGTCCCACCACCACAGAGCTGGGAATCCTGCAATGCCATATTTCGGCAAGGGCTCGGGATGGCTGAAGCGGTCCCAGTGCGCCGCTCGCAAGTTGTTATAGCTCCATTGCGGCACAACGTAATGGTTCCAAAGCAGCACGCGATCGAGCGCCTTGATTGCGGCAACAAGATCATTGCGGCTCGTGGCAAGCATCACTTTCTCGATGATCGCATCGACCGCTGGGTTCTTGATGCCGATGACGTTCTCCGAGCCGGGCTGATCCGCCGCGGATGAGCCCCAGTAACCGCGCTGCTCACTGCCGGGCGAAAGCGTCTCACCCCAAGCGTAGGTGACGATGTCGAAATCCCAGTTCCGCAGCCGGTTTTCGTATTGCGAGTCATCGACGGTGCGCACCGTAACCGTCATGCCGATGCGTTCGAGGGCAGGCTTGTACATGAGGAAGACGCGCTCGAAGAGCGGATTATTGGCTAGGAGCTCGATTGCGTAAGGCTCGCCGTTCGCGATGCTGACGAGTTGGCTGTCGCGCACCTCGTAACCGGCTTCCTTGAACAGCCGCAGCGCCTCGCGCCGGTTCTCGCGCACCGCCTCGGAACCGTTGTTGATCGGATTGGCGTAGGTGACCGTGAAGACTTCCGGCGGAATCTGTCCGCGCAGTGCTTCCAAAATCTCCAGCTCTTTGCCCTCGGGCAGGCCAGTGGCGGCGAGATCGGTACCTTGAAAGTAGCTGGCAATCCGGGTGTACTGTCCGAAAAACAACTGTTTGTTCGCTTCCTCGAAATCGAACGCGCAGTTGAACGCGCGGCGCACCCGCGGGTCCTTGAACTTGCCGCGGCGAATGTTAAAGGCGAACGCCTGCATGATGCCGACATTCCTGATCGGAAACTCTTCCAGAAGTATCCGTTTCTGAGTGACGGCCGGAGAGTCGTAGGCAGTGGCCCAGTTCTTCGCGCTGTTCTCGATGCGCCAATCGACGTAGTCCACCTTGAGTGCTTCGATGGCCACGGTGGCGTCTCGGTAATATTCATGGCGCAATTCGTCGAAATTGTCGCGGCCGCGATTAACATTGAGCTTTGCGCCCCAATAGTCCCTGACGCGTTCGTATGCGACGTTTCGGCCCGCCGTGAATTCCTTGATCCGATAGGCGCCGCCGCCGAGTGGCGGTTCGAGAGTGGTTTCACCGACATCACGTCTGTTGCCGTCCTTGTTGGTGCCCTCCCACCAATGCTGGGGCAAAATGCTGAGATGGCCGACGATCACCGGCAGCTCGCGGTTGCCTGGGCCGTCCATTGTAAAGGTTATATCGCGGCTGTCGGTTTTTTCGACCTTGACGACATGGCGGTAGCTTTCGGCGGCCGAGGGACTGTATTTCTTCCACGCGTCGAAGGAAAAAATGACGTCCTCCGGTGTTACGGGCGTGCCGTCGTGCCACTTCGCTTCCGCCCGCAGCCGAAATGTCACCGAGGAGAAGTCGTCCGGATAACGCACCGCTTCGGCGAGCAGCCCATATTCGCTCGATACTTCATCGAGCGCTGGGACCAGCAACGTGTCGTAGATCTGGTCGGCTCCGGAAGCGAGCGTGCCTTTCGCCTCCGCCACCACGATGTTGAAATTGTCAAAGGTGCCAAGCACGACCTGACGCACGGTGCCGCCTTTGGGCGCGTTGGCGTTGACGTAATCGAAATTTGCGAAGCCGGACGAGTATTTCGGGTCCCCGAACTTCGATACCCCGTGCCGCCATGCCGGACTTGCGCCTTGCGCTGCAGCGGGGCTCGTCCAGCCGAGTTGCTCACGACGCACCGTCGGCAAAGTCGCGGCGGCTAAAGCCGATATAAGCAGGGATCTACGGTTCACTTGATGGTTCTCCCAAAACCATGATGCGCGACAATCTACGGCTTTAGACACCCTGACCCGCGCTCGTGACGCTCTCGTAGCGCCTTCCGCCGTTTGACGGCGTACCGAGTAAGCCGCCAATAATGCCGCAAGCCTGTTCATTGCTCTTTGGTTGTGCTACCTTACCATAGCGGAAGGTGATGGTGTCATCATTCCGGTCAAATCCAAGGCCGGAGCACCATTGGAGACGCGACCGATGAAATCCAACAGGTCATTTCACGGCAAGGGGCGGGCTTGGGTACCGCCGACGATCACGAAGCTTGCCGTCGGGACAGAAACGAAATCGCCTGTTGCGGTGGGCCAGAGGATCGAGTTTGGGCTCAGCGGCTCCGACACTATTAAGAACGCTGAACCGCGGCCTCCCTCGACGCCCGCCTCGAAGTTCGGCTTTGCGTTAGAGTGGTCGTTTCCCCTGTCCGCCCGGACCGACTAGGCCGCGGCCATAAAATGATTTCAGCGTCTCTGGCAGCGCTTTAACGCCGGCGGACGGCAAGCGGTGGCGGAAGTCTTTGGCATCCGCTAAGCTTCTCAGGACTTAGTTTGATGGCGCAGCCCTGGAGAGTCTAGCGCGCTTGCGAGTCACGATCGAAAGCACTCTCGTTCAAGACAGCGAGCCGGTCGGAGCCGACCTCGACGGGGGCTATGCGCTTTTGAGTTTGCGTGCCGGCGCCTATTTCAACTTAAATCCCATGGCTAGCGAGATTTGGCAGATGCTCGTAGAGCCGTGCCGCGTCGCTCAGATTTTTGCCTCGTTGAGCGACGGCCACGATGTCGATGCGCAAACCGTAGCCCGTGACGTAACGCCCTTCTTGCAAACTCTCGTCGATCATCGATTGGCGCGCGTGATCGATCCGCGAAAGAAGTCATGAAGGCAAAGACGATCCGGCGGGTCTATCTGCGCGAGGCGGTCGTCAGCTTGCTTCTGGCGCGCATGGCCGTGCGCGTCATTCCGGCGGCGCGTGTTTTCGCCTGGGCAAACCGGCCGCCGCGCCGGCTTCGTCGCTTCGCGGCCGACGAAATCGGCTGGGTGTTGTGGGCGATAGACGCCGCCGCTGCAAAATTCGGGAAGGAAACACTTTGTCTGCCGCGCGCGCTGGCCACGCATTTCATGTTGCGCCGGCGCGGCATAACGAGCCGGGTGTGCCTCGGCGTTGCCCACGAGCAGGATAAGCTCGCCGCTCACGCCTGGGTCGAGGTCGGTGAGGACAGGGCCGTCGCCAGCCCCGGCGCCGGCGCGTTCACGCGCCTCGCCGAATTCGGTGGATCGGGCTGATGCGATCTGGACCGCGCTATGGGTGTTCGCGATGAGTGGGATCGCCGGCCTATTGCGCTTCGACGGGCGGCCGGTGAACCGGCGCGCGCTCGAGCGGGTCGCCAACGCGCTCCACCGTTATGGCCCTGACCGATCCGACATTGTGATGCGCGACACGGTCGGGCTTGTCCATGTGCTCATGTGCATGACCCCCGAGGACCGTCTCGACAGTCAACCGCTGCAGGGCCGAAGCGGCGCGCTCATGACGGCGGATTTGCGGCTCGATAATCGCGACGACATGCTGGCGAAAATTGGCATCGCGCCGCAGGGGGCCATGGCCTGGGCGGATTCGCGCGTAGTGATGACCGCTTGGGAAAAGCTCGGTGATCAGGTTTGGCCGCTGTTGCGCGGGCCCTTCGCGGTCGCGATTTGGGAGCCACGCCGGCACACTTTGACGCTGGCTCGGGACCATCTCGGGCTCAATGTCGTGATGTGGCATCGCAACGCGCGATTTTTCGCCTTCGCCTCGATGCCTGGCGGCCTGTTCGCACTGAACGACGTGCCGCGCCAACTGAACGAAGAGAAGTTCGCCGATTTTCTGGTGCTCAATCACGCCGATCACGCAACAACGATCTACCGGGACGTCTTTCGGGTGCCGCCGGCGCACGTGTTGCGGGTGACAGCCGACGGGTCGGTGCAACAGCGGCGGTTTTGGTCGGCGGCCGATGTCGAGCCGGTCGCGCTCTCTTCGGATCAGGCCTATGCGGACGGTCTGCGAAGCTGTCTCGATCAAGCGGTACGCCGGCAATTACGGAGCGCCCATCCTGTCGGCTGCCTGCTCACGGGTGGGCTGGATTCGTCGTCGGTCGGCGCGCTCGCCGCGCGTGCGCTGGCGGAACAGAATAGGCGGCTCGCCGCGTTCACGGGTGTGCCGCGGGACGGCTTCGACGGCCGCGTGCCGACAGGAACATATGCCGACGAGACCCGTTATGTTGAAGCGATTGCTCGGAAGCTGGGGAACGTCGATGTCGAATATGTACACGCCGACGCGGCCAGTACCTTCGCGGCGCTTGAGCGAATCTTTATCGCCTTGGAAGCGCCGGTGCGCAATCCGGGCACTCTCGGCTGGATGCTGGCAATTCTGGGCCACGCGCGGGCGCAAGGCCGCCGCGTCTTGCTCGGCGGCCTGTACGGCAATTGCACCATAAGCTGGGACGGCTGGGCACAGACAGCTGCTCACCTGAAGCAGGGACGTCTGCTCACGGCCTTGCGGCAGTGGCGCCTCTATTACCGCCGCACCGGCCATTCAGGCACTACGGCACTGCGGAAACTCATTGTCGAGCCACTCATGCCGAAGCGGTTGGTGCATTGGTTGGACCAACGGCGCCGCCTAATGCGGGTCGCTCCCTGGCAAGATCACTCGCCGATCAATGCGGACTTTGCCCACCTGATGAGAGTTGACGAGCGAGCCCGAAAAGTCGGGCACGATTTCCTCTACAGCCTGCGGCCGGACGAACGCATCAGGCGCCTGACTGCGGTCGATTATGCCGGTGACTGGTTTGCGGCCGAGAAAGCGGTCACCGGCGTTGAAGTCCGCGATCCGACCGCCGATATCGACGTGGTTGCCTATTGCCTCGGCGTTCCGACCGAGCAATATCTCGCTGAAGGCATCGACCGGTCGCTTATCCGTCGTGCCATGTGGGGCCTGCTTCCCGAAATGGTCCTGACCAATCGCTTGAGCGGCCTGCAGATGCCCGATTGGAATGAGCATCTCGAAAGCGACCGCGAACAGTTGGCGCGGGAGGTTGCCGCGTTCTCGAGCTCCGCTCTCGTGCGCCGTATGATCGATGTGGGACGGCTTGAGGACGCGCTGAAAACTTGGCCGACCGGCGGCTGGCACACGACGGAAGTCTTTCAGGAATACAACCTCGCGCTGACGCGGGGCGTAGCGGGCGGCCGCTTTCTTCGCTGGTTCGAATCATTGAACTGAAAATTAGCGGTGATGCGGCTCGACTGGTTGCCGCAGATGCCGTTCAGACGTGCCGGATTACCGGTGCCGCTAGTCCAGCGGGTCCTGGCGCTCGAAGCTTTCGATGAAGACTTCGCCGATGGCGCGGGTCACGGCGGCAGCGGTTAGCGCCGAAACGGCAAGTCCAAGAAACGCGGGAGCCGGAGCCACCAATCCGATCGTTGAGATAGTAGCGGCGCCAAGGCCGGTTGGCACTGCGCCGCCCAGAATGCCTATGACGAGCGACCGCGTGCGGTCACGCTCGAAATGGACCTGATAAAGCCCGCTCAGCTGTTTGAGCATGCGCATGATAACCGCGGCCACCCCAGCGACGTTGACGGCCGGCAATGGGGCGAGACCGCTGAGGGCAGCCAAAGTCCCATGCAACTCCACGATTTTACCGGCCAGAACGCGCCGTTTCGCCGCCAACTTTTGAAAATTCGACGGCCGTGCGCCGAACGTATCGTTTGCCGGCACCGCCAAAGAAACTTTCGGCACCCACTCGGGTTCGCTCGCTTCACGCGGAAGCGCGGGCTGCGCCGCAGAGCCCTTGTCATCGGCGACTGCGCCCACGACGGCCAGCACCAGATCCGAACTCGACGGCCTGATGGCGTTGGGCAGCCGCTTGCGGGTCATGCCGCCGCCCGCTGCGCGCCGAGCACCATGTCGACCTCATCCGCCATCGCCGCGACTTCTCGTGCGGCTGGTCCCTTCCAGCTTATGAGACTCGGCGTGGCGCCCCACAGCATGGCTTCCGGGTAGGCGACCCGGTTCACCATCTCGCTGTTCAGCACTGGCAGGCCGGCGGCGGCAAGTTCGTCGCGGATATGCCGCGCAATGACGGAATTGCGAGTGGTCTGCGTCAGCACGCAACGGACCAACGCGCGCCTGCCGTCGGTGCGGCTCGTCAGAATGCCAAGCGTGTCCAACATGCGGTCGACGTCGAATGGTGACGGTTTGACCGGCAGGAGCACGAAATCCGCCGCCGCCAGACAGTCGAATGTGGTCCTGGAGCGAAACCCAGGCGTATCGATGATCACCACGCTGCCGCCGGCGGCGATACGCCGCGCCGTATTGGCAGCCTCGTCGGTCGCATCTTCGACCACGGCGACACCACCCAAGGCCCGCTCGCGACTGGCAAGTCGCATGATAGAGCGTTGGGGATCGGCATCGACCAGCGTCGGATGCCGGCCGCGCAAATGCCAATGCACGGCGAGGCAGCTCGCGACTGTACTTTTGCCGCTGCCACCCTTCATGGTGGCCACGGTGATAATCGTGCTCACCTGATCCCACCTCCTCCGCAAAATCCGACGGGGCGATTTGCGGATACTAGCGTATTTGATTCGCGGCGGGTCGGCTATCCGTTCGGCGGGGTGTCAGACGACTGCGGCTGGGCCTCGAATCCGGCTATTTCTCCTTCGGTCTACGCTAGACTTGATCCTCGTAGTCTTCCATCGTCAGGTTGTGTTGCACCCGCTGCCGGTTGCGCCGCTGACCTTGGTGACGCAGCCGGTCTTGTGGCTGAAGATGCCCTCGAAATATCGCTTTGAGCCGGGTTCAAGAGCCGCAGGTTGAAGCATGCGGCTCTGAACCAAAGAGTTAAGTTGCCGGATCCGCAGGTATCCGTTGAATTTCAGATAATAGATCACGATCTAGAAGTTTTCCCAGAAACGTAAGCTCTTCCTGTAGTATCTCCACGGCGGGGCGCCCGTTGAGCTCAGTTCGGCCGCAAAATGTGCGGGTTACAAACCCGTCGTAGCCCGGCAATCTATTGGGGTCGTTGGTTTCGTCGTACAGTCTGATGGCAGTTTCGGACAACTTGATCGGCTGTAACCAGCATGTGAAGGGTTTGTAGTACCAGCGATGTTTTCCATCTTGTTCCGAGAGGATCTGCAATCCGCAACGGCCGTCGTCGAGGAGAAATACGCAGGCAGTCTGATTGAAGTGCGCCGGATACTCTCTGACCAAGGATCGGTAAGGGAAAGGTCGCACGGCGGTTTTGGTGCCAGCCACTCCATTCCATTCGCTTTTTTCAACAACCGTCGCCGGCAGCCTTAGCCCCATGAACTCGAATTCGGAGCGCCTCTTTGTGGCTAGTTTCTGGATTTCAGCCGCAGTCTCTTCGTCAACGGAGGCGCCGTCGTAGCAGCACATCCCTCGACAGCTCGCCAAGGAGCAGCGCCCGATGTTTCTGCTGAATTCATCGGAATTTATACTCGCTGTCGCCAGGCTGTTTCGCAAAACCTGCTGCGAGGTCTTGAATGCGGTTAGTTCTTCGGATTCGTCCGTCCGGTTGCTCATGGACTTCCGACTCGTTTCGATCGGGTTAGGGGAGGCGCCTGGCGGCGGTGGGATCATCGCCCACACGATACAGTGCTCGAAAGGTTGATCGGGTTTTTCTTAGCACGATCCTTTTACGATTTTGCGTCCGTCGAGTCGAGGTAGAAAATGCTCCTTGAACCGCTTGCGCGCGGCGAGCGCGCCCGGCAGATCGAAGCCGTTGACAATGGCTAATCGGAAGCCGCCGGGCGGCATGGAATGACGTTCCGGAGCCCAATCTTCGTGGAAGGTGATCTGCACGCTGGTTACCCCGGCCATGCGCGCGACCTCGTCGACCAGTGGCTTCGGCGGATGGCGGTAGCGTCGCCCGCTGGGCCCGAACAGTACGACGCTATATCCGTCGCGCCGATCGTGATCGGCGAAATTCCATTCGGCCTTCTCATAAAGCCTGACTAGCGCGTCGATCCAGCCGGTGCCGTAGAGATCCGGCCATTGGTCTGCGAAGCGTAGATGAGCCTCAATGATAACACCGCCGATGGTTTCAAGATTGAGCATACCCGTATAGCCGACCAGATGCCGGCGAATCCATTCACCGCAGTATGCTTCGATGGCCTCGTCGGGCTCGGCATGTACAAGCCAGTAGTCGAATGTTCCCTCGCCCGCGGGCTTGCCCGTAACGTGCCGCCACCAGCGCGGTTCACCGTCGACGACGACGATATCGGACGAGACGTGACGACCTTCGAGCAGAGTCACCCACATGTGGCCGGGCGCATAGTGGGTCTCGTATTCGTCCGCCGAGCGCAACGCGCGGCTGCCCGCGCCCATTCCCTTGAGATTGATGATCGGCTTGGAGAAAATCGGAAAGTGCGGCGGCGCTGTCCCGTGTGGGCCGGCATCGAGGTTCTGGCTGAGCGCCACTGCAAGCTTGTCGTAGACCCAACGGTAACCTGGATTCCACTGCCAAGCGTCAGGGTCCTCGGTTGGAATGTTAGCGGCGGTCCTTACCTCAGTGAAATATTGCAACCGCCAGGGATCGGCTTCGCAGATTGGCATCGATCGGACGGCCGAAGGCTGAGGACGGAAACCGCGAAGGATAAACGACAATTGGTCCTCTGTCACCTGTCGTCACCCCTGAATTTCTAGTCTAGCTTCTCCGCCGCCGCTTCGCCGTCCATGCCACTGCCGCGGCAGGAGGGGGCAGCGGCGCTCTTAGTGACACGTAAGGTCCAGACTCGAAAACTCCGTTGATTGAAAGCTCGCGAGGCGTCGGGCTGCTTGCGAAGGCGGCCCGGCCAGATTGTAGACACTGCATTGGAAACAATCGTGAAAAGGCGTTGGTTTCTCAGTTATCACACGCCCGACCAGGCGCTGGCGGAGCGTCTTAAAGCCGCGATAGAACGAAAAGACCCGGCCTCGCGCGTATTCTTTGCGCCCACGCACCTGCGGGCGGGGCGTTCCTGGTCGACGCAGCTCGCGGAGGAAATCGCGGATGCGGGAGCATTCGTTCTGCTGGTGGGCGAGCGCGGCCTCGGCGATTGGCAAGTCTATGAGTACGACGAGGCGCTCGACAAGCGGGTCAAGTCGCCGGATTTTCCAGTTATCATGATGTTGCTCGAGGGGCAGACCGCGCCAGGTCTGCCATTCCTACGGCGGCACCACTGGATCATTACCCGCGATCCGACCTCGGAGATGGATATTGCGCGGCTGTTCGATGCGGCAATCGGTGGCGACACCAACCCTGGAGACTTATGGCGCTATACATGCCCCTATCGTGGTCTCACGGCGATGGAGGAAAGGGACAGCGGCTATTTCTTCGGCCGTAAGTACGAAACGGTTGATGTGCTTTCCACACTTGCCGCCGCGGCCAATCGTGTCCCGGTCCTGGTTGGCAATTCGGGAGTAGGCAAATCCTCGCTCGCACAGGCGGGCGTGCTCGCGGCACTCAAACGCCAAGCCTGGCCTACCGACGTGGCCACGCCGGGCCCATGGCCCCAGGTATTTCAGGACAGTCGCCAATGGGCGTTCCTCACGCTCAGGCCCGGCACTGATCCGCTGAAGGCCCTGGTCGACTGCTTCCTGGAAACTTGGCAGTTTGCGGCGACCGATCCTGATCGACTGAAGAATCAGAACGGCTGGATCGAGCTTTTGCGCGACGGCAAGGCCACGCTACGCGACCTGATCGATGCTACGGAGCGCCGCCGCAAGGAACTCGATCAACCCGTGCCGCCAGCCTTTTTCCTCTACGTTGATCAGGCCGAGGAGCTTTACCTTCGCTCAGAAGAGCGCCAACGGCGCCGTTTTTCGGAAGTCCTGGCCGAGGGGCAAGCCGATCCGCGCCTGCGCACGCTGATGAGCCTGCGGGCAGACTTTTTGGGCGAGTTGCAAAAGGACCAGCCACTGCACTCGGTATACCGCCAGATCGAGGTGCCTCCGCTGCGCGAAGCGGAGCTTCGCGAGGTGGTGAGCCGGCCGGCGACGCTTCTCTCCGCCAGCTTCGAGACCGATAATCTCGCCGAAAATATCGCACGCCGGGCAGCCGAGGAATCCACCAAGGACGCCGGTGCCCTGCCGTTGCTTTCCTATCTGCTTGACGACATGTGGCAGCGCATGGTCGAGCGTGGCGACGGCGTGCTGCGCCTGCCGGCACAATCGATTGATCTCGGTCATGTGCTAGTGGTACGTGCCGATGCGTTTATTGCAAATCATCCCAATTCGGAAGACGAGCTTCGGCGCATCCTCACCTTGAAGCTCGCCACCGTACGGGAGGATGGCGAACCGACGCGGCGACGCGCTTTTCGCTCGGAATTCTCGGACGCACAATGGCAGCTCGTCAGCGAGCTTGCCGACCATCCCAACCGTCTCCTCGTCATTGCTACCCACGAGGCCGGCCAGACTCATGCTGAGGTGGCGCACGAGACGATCTTCCGGCGCTGGGACAAGCTGCGCGAATGGATTGCGGCGGAGCGCGAGTTCCTCGCCTGGCGGAGCGGGCTCGAAGCTGCGCGTCGTGCGTGGCAGGCGGCGCCGGATGGTTCCAGAGATGCTGCTCTGCTGATGGGGCTTGCGGTCACGAACGCGTCCAATTGGCTCGCCAAGAGGGCCCTGGACATCCCGGAAATCGACCGGCAGTTCATTACGCAGAGCCTCAAGGCGACGCGACGGCGGTGGCAGCGGGTGACTGGACTGGTCGGCGCATTGGCGTTTGCTGTTCTCGCCAGCTTGATTGGTTGGGTGGAGCAGGATGAATTGAGCGGGCTTTGGCGCTGGTACACAATTACGCGTCCATACATGAATTCGCAGGTACGCCCCCACGTGCTCACCGCGGTGGCCGAGCACGCGCTCAAAACGAAGGACTCCTTTACAGAGTGTGCGTCGAATTGCCCGGAAATGGTCGTCATCCCCGCTGGGTCATTCGTGATGGGGTTGCCAGAAGGTGCAAACGATTACGACTGGACCGAAGGACCGCAGCATAACGTCACGATCGGCAAACCCTTTGCCGTTTCTAAGGTTGAGCTGACCTATGCCGATTGGGATGCCTGTACTAATTATGGCGATTGCCCGCAGATCGGCGACTCCGGATTTGGGCGCGGCCAGCAGCCAGTCATAGGCGTAACTTGGGACGAGGCTCAGCGATACGCAGCGTGGCTCTCCAGAATGACCGGCAAGCCCTATCGCCTGCTTACGGAGGCTGAATACGAATATGCGGCGCGCGCAGGAATGCAGACGGCGTATCCATGGGGTGACGACATCGGCCAAGGCAACGAGGACTGCAACGGCTGCAAAGCTCAGTTGAACAATAAGCCGTTGGATAATATGCAACCGGCGCCGGTCGCTTCTTTCGCCCCCAACCAATTCGGTCTCTACGACATGGTTGGCAATGTCTGGGAATGGACCCAAGATTGCTGGCACTACAATTATGACGGAGCGCCGATCGATGGCTCCGCGTGGACCGATGGCGGCGACTGCAGCAAGCATGTTGACCGCGGCGGGTCCTATGTCAGCAGTCCCGACAACATCCGCTCCGCTTCCCGCTGGGGGTACCCCGCCGATGGCCGTTTTGACAGCGTAAGTTTCCGGCTCGCGAGAACGCTGGAACCTTGAGCCGCGTAAAACTGGCGTCGGTTCTGCGGTACCGCAACCGGCGCAGCATCGGTCGACGAACCTTAAACCGCACTTGAGTTGTGGGCTAATGGTCGCCGAAGAGGAATGCCAGAAACACGAAGCGACGTCCCGCGGTGACGTGCATTGCTTCGTGCAACAAGGATGAGGAAAACACGATGGCGGTGCCGGTCTCCGGTCGATAGCGTTGATCGCCAAATTCCGGAAAGCGCAGCTCTCCGCCCTCAAAATCCTCCGTATTCAAATTTATCGACATTGCAAATCGGCGATGGAGATGTGGTGCAATGTTGTCGCGGTGGCCATGTGAATGACCACCTCGATGACCCTGATAGCAGGCCATGCGCAGTGATTTGTATTTGGTGATGCGGTACTGAAAGGCTTTGAAGATTTCAGGCAAGATTTGGTTGAGGCGATTATTAAGTAGGGCGACGGTACTCTTTTCGAAAAAGAAATGGTCGATGCGATCCTCGCGCATATTTTCAGGAATCCGCATCTTGTAGTCGGCTCCCGCCATGTAGTCCATGGCGGCCCCTGCCTGCACGAAGGCTTGACCTCGCGTTTCAAAGATATTGATCAAACTTACGCAGTCGTCGCGACTGAACGCTTCGGGAATTAGCAGTACCGGCGGGTGCGCGTGCATCGCAGCGGTTTTACGCTCCCACGCCATCCCTTCCAGTAGCGCCAAGGCCGCCGCTGCCTGCGCTTCCGGATGCCCATTTAAAATGCCCGCCACGTGGTGGTTGCGCCGCAGCACGACCGTAGATGGCCGGTCGCGTGGCGCGGTGAAATTGGCAAAAGCCTGCTGGCGCCGGTCGAGGAACACGGGAAAATTAACGCTTTGTGGTGCGACAGCTTCAGGCTTGTCCAAGGTTACAGCGAAGAGTCGGCCGCCGTTCACCGTGAAAGAATCGATGCGACGGGAGAAGCAATCCAACAGTTCTTTGCCCGCCACGGATAACCGTGGGCAGAACAGGATGACGAGGGGATTGCCGGCGATGGAATCGGAGCGGAGATTCCATTCTTTGCCGTCAGCACCGGCGAGAATGCAGTCAGGAGCGATATCGCCTGCCGAGAGCAGCTGAGGAATCATGGGACTGAACGGCAGATCCGTGAAGGTTTCATGGACCTAACCAACCACAGCGCTTGTCAATTGAAGCCATGACGAGCATCGTCGACCATCGATTTGAAGGTCGCCAGATCGGTCGCGCCGGGCACCAGTTCGGTTCCGACGATGAACGCCGGCGTGCCGTTCAATCCCAGTGCCGTGGCGATTTCCGTGCTGCGTTGAATTTCAGCGTCGACATCCGGGCTGTTCATGTCCACCTTGATCCGGCTGATGTCGAGGCCCGCCGCCTCCGCAACTTGAAGAATAATGGCCTCGTCGATATTTCCCTTCTTCTCCATCAATGCGTTGTGAAACTGCGTGTGTTTACCTTGTTTCTGTGCCGCGATCGCCACGTGAGCGGCATAGACGGACGCGGGGCCGAGTATCGGCAATTCTTTTTGAACGATACGAACCCCCGGGTCCTCCTTGATTAAAGTCTGCAACCACGGCTCAACCTGGCGACAATACGGGCAGCGGTAGTCAAAGAACTCCACGATTGTGACGTCACCAGCCGGATTGCCGATAACTGGCGCGTTTGGGTCCTCAGTAAGGTCTTTCCTGAATGCCACGATCTTGGATTTTATGTTTCCGGCGATACGTTCTTGTTCTTTTATCTTGGCTCGTCGCAGAGATTCGATCAGAATTTCTGGGTGAGCCAGAATATAATCGTGTATGGCCTGTTGAAGGGCCGCATCTCCGGTTTGCGGCAGGGCCGGGACGCTCCACGCCTGAAGCAGTAAACAGGACAGCGCAATCGAGAGGAAACAGCTCCGAACGGTTATGCTGAATTGATTCATGGCTTTGCTTTGCTCAAGGATTGCGTTTGATTAAGTGGAATTGGCGAAATCCGTCAGCAGTGGGGCGGAGTTGTCCTCCAGGCAAAGGCGATGCTGTCCTTGTCATCATCTCCCTCCCGGGGCTCGTGAATTCCGCCGATTGGTCGAGCTAAGTCGAGCATCGCTTGACCGCTTGCCAGATCAGCTGGTCCGCGCGGCGCTAGACGACCGACATTACCTCGGCGTTATCGAGAATGTCGCGCACAATCTGCAGGGCGAACTCAACGTCGGCGTCTGTCTCGGGGTTGCCCAGACAAAGACGCACGCCGCTGCTCATGGGGTCGAACGACTTCAACACCTCAGGCGCGGCGATCGTGACGCCAACCATCGCGCCTTGCGCAATAAGTGATGAAGTCGTGCGACCGGCCGGCATTTTCAACCAGATGTGGAACGCGGGAGCTGCCAGCTTGGCTGCAACGAGGTCCCCCAAAATACGCGCTGCCATAGCATACCGACGCGCTGCCGTATCGCGTTTGATCCGGACCTGTTCCTCCACCTGGCCATTATTAATCAACCGGCTGACGACTTCCGCCATAATCGGCGTCGCCATCCAGCCGGTCGAGCGAAGTGCGTTGATGCAGCGATCGCGAAACGCCGGCGGGACCACCACAGCGCCGATGCGCAGCCCCGGTGCCAGGCACTTAGCGAAGCTCACGATATAGAAACTGCGCTCGGGGACACGTGTGGAGAGCGGCGGAATTGGCGGATCGCATAGAAAGCCATAGGCGTCATCCTCGATCAGGAAAGCATTGTGATTTTGGATGATCTCGACGATCTCTTCGCGCCGTCTAGTCGGCATAGTTGCCGCTGTCGGTGTTTGCAGCGTCGGCATGCAATACAAAACACGGGCGCCAGTTTCGGCAAAAGCGCGATCGAGCTGTTCCGGGACGAGCCCATGCTCATCCATTAAGACGCCCTCCAGCTTGTAGTTCTCGTGGATGGCAAGCGCGCGCATTCCTGAGTATGTGAGGTTTTCTGCCAATACCGTCTCGCCCGGGCTGACCAAGAGCCCAAGCGCAACAGCGATTGCGTGTTGCGCGCCATGGGTTATTAGGATGTCATCGGCTTGCGCCGGCATGGCGTGTTGGTTGAGCCATGCCCTGATGGCGTCGCGATGGCGGAAGGTGCCTTGATGCGGCAGATAGGCCAGCAGCTCCGTCATTTCCGGTTCGCCGGCGATCGCCACCAACGCCTGCGCAACCAATGTATCGCTGCCGGTGTTGGGCGGCGCATTGAGCGCAAGGTTAAGTCGGCGCTTGTGCAGCGGCCTGTTCAGTAACTGCGGGTTCGGTGTCGCGCCAAGCACAAACGTTCCGCGGCCGACCTCGCCGGAAATCATGCCGCGCTTTTGGGCTTGCTCATAGGCTTTCGATACAGTGCCGACGCTGACGCCAAGCCGCTCGGCCATGTCGCGATGAGGCAGGAGACGCGTGCCGGGCGGCAGCAAGCCGTTGACGATATCGTGCTCGATCGCCGAAACGATCTGAAGATAGCGTGGGCCGCTGCCATTAATGATCCTGCTCGGTATCCAATCAACCATCGCTTCAACCCCTGTGTGCAATTGTACCAGTACAATCACAAATTGGCAATCTCTTAGAGTTGACCGGAAACCTGGAATTGGCCCAGGATTCCGCCTCAATCGACCCTCGATCCTCCGTTACTTCCCGCATTGCACCATTACTTTAAGCGCCGATGTCCTGCTTGATCTAGGACAAAGCATTGACATTCGTTGAAATGCAAGGCTAGTCTTGGAACATTGCGATGACGCAGCGAGCGTTTCGCAAAAAATTGATGCGCCATCAAGAGCGGCGTGGGGAGGGGAGCATCGTGTTTGCGCCGAGACCGCGCGTTTTTCGCGGACAGCACCTTCCGCCAACCGACCTGTTCGCATGCGAGCACGCCTCGCACCCTGAGCGGGTTGATCCTTTGTCTTTCTCCTATCGACGCATCGGTGCGAGTTGTCCCAAGTCGGACGTTGGTACCGCAGCGTCGGTCTGTGATGATCTAACAAACTGTGTACAGGGAGGAACGCCATGCAAGTAAGATCGCTCTTAGCTCTGACAACCGCTCTCATGGGATCAGCAGCCCTGACTCCGGTGACAGCATTCGCGGCGCCATTACCAACTTGCGCGCAGCTCGCCATCAACCCGGTTTATGGATTGGCAGGCAACGCCTATGTGACGAATTCCCCCTCGGACAATCAAGGACTTGTCTCACCGTCGGCGGCGATCGTGCCGGCGACGTCGAAGAACGCTGCCTATTGCCTGCTTCACCTTCAGTTTTCTGCGCTGTCAGGGCCTGGATATGGCTACGCTCCAGGAGAGTCGCAGACCGTCGGGATCGACGTCGGCCTGCCGTTGAACAGCACTGACGGCGGTACTCCGATAAATCCTACCGGGTACACGTGGACCGCCGTGAACGGCGCGTGGAACGGCAAGGTTGAGAACGTTGGCGGTGGGGGCCTTGCCGGTTCACTTGGTTCGGTCACGCAATCCACAAACGCGGGTTATGTCGGCAGCATAACCGATGGCGGCCACAACACGACGCAAAACGGCAGTGACGCAACGTTCGCTGTCATCCAGGCCACTCATCAGCTCGACACCGGTAAAATCACCGATTTCGCGTCGGAGAGCCTTCATCAGCAGTACGTATGGGCCTTAGCGCTCGCCAACAGCTATTATGGTCAGCCGGCGACGCGCAACTACTGGTACGGTTGCTCGACTGGGGGCCGCCAAGGGTTGGAACTGGCGCAGAAATGGGGATACGATTTTGACGGCTTCGTGGTTGGCGCAGCCGTGGTCTACTGGGACGCGTTTGACCTGGCGGGGAAGGCGTGGGCGCCCCTGGTGAACCGCGACGTCGTCGTCGGGGCGGGTCACAGCGCGATCACGACCGCTCAATACCAAAATGCGGTTTCGCACGCCATCCAGGCTTGCGACGTGGAAGGCACCGACGTCGTCGCCGACGGGGTGGTCGACGACCCACGGCAATGCATGTACCGAGCCGAGAGCGATCCGACTATTCTTTCCGCGCCAGCGGGCACGTGTACCGGTGCCACTTGCTTGGACACCGTCCAGGCCAATGGCATCGATAAAATGTGGGAGGATGGGGCCCTCAATGGTGGGCCGCACAACCGCTTAGGGCGGAAAATTTGGTATGGACTGCCGCCGACGATATTGAGTCCGAGTGGCGGCATAGGACCGGCAATCGGGACGGGCTCGACGAACCCGGAGAAGGTCTATGACGAGGACCATGCGAATCTGACGGGAAATGTTCAAAACATCTATGCCAGCAGAAATTTGGCTCAAGCCAACCCGTTGGGTATGCCTAGCCCGATCGCTCTCGAAGATGAGTTTCAGCTCAACGAGAGTCCTTCGGCCAGCGATCCGCTGGGCAATCCTGTGACGCCGGGTCAATACTATTATAACAACGACTATCAGGGCATCATCGACAACTTTAACAACGGCCCCAAGCACGCCAAGATCATTCAATGGAATGGCGCGAATGACACGAATGTCTGGATGGAGGCCCAGGTCCGCTTCTACCGTGCCGCCGCCACTCTTCTAGGCAACGGCCAGGCGAACTACGCCGGACTGTCGTCGTGGTGGCGTTATTACCATGCGCCAGGTGTTGGCCATTGCGGCGGCGACGTCGGTGCCAGTCCTACCAATTCTCTGGCACCCGACGGAAATCTGCAGATGTTCGACGATCTGGTGAACTGGGTCGAAAATGGCGTCGTACCGCAATCTGCCGGTGATTCCACCCAGATGGGGATTCTGGCCAGCGGATCCGTCGGAACTCGGCCTATCTGTCCTTGGCCCACCACCGCGATCTACAACGGGACTGGCTCGACATCGGTGGCTAGCAACTATCATTGCGGTGGAAACTTGGATTCCACGCAGCCGACTGTTCAAACCAATAACGTGCCCACCCTTTGCAAGTTGCCGATACTGGCATTTGGCAATACGACCTCCACCGGGATGAATTACCAGGAAGAGGGCATTACCCCGACGCAATGCCCCGTCCCCGCTCAAGTGGCGACCCATGACTTCAATGGCTTCAATGGCATGGGTTACAGCAGCATTCTCTGGCGCAATACCGGGGGTGCCGTCGCCACATGGCTGATGAACGGTACGACGGTCACCGCGAGCGCCGGACAAGGCAGCGTGCCGACGTCCTGGGCGGTCGTCGGCCAGCGCGACTTCGATGGCGACGGCAACGCCGACATTCTGTGGCGAGATACCAGCGGCGATGTCGCTATGTGGCTGATGAACGGCTCCAATATCGTGTCGTCGCTCGCAGTCGGCGCGCCCAGTGTCGTGCCGACCACGTGGAGTGTGGTCGCAACCGGCGACTTCAACGGCGACGGCATGGGCGACATTCTCTGGCGCGATAGCGTAACCGGCGACGTCAATATCTGGCTGATGAACGGCGCGTCGATCTTGCAGTCGGCGATGGTCGCCACTGTGCCGACAAACTGGGCGGTCGCCGGAGCGGACAGCAAGGGCGACATCTTCTGGCGCAACAACACGACCGGTGACGTCGCGATGTGGGTCATGAACGGCACCACAGTGGCCCAGACGGTGGACTTCGGGTCGGTGACGTCCAACTGGCAGATCGCAGGCATTGGCGACTTCGACAGCAATGGATCGAGCGACATTCTCTGGCGCGACGGCACCAGCGGCAACGTGGCGATCTGGTTCTTGAACGGGACGCAAATTCTTTCGAGTGCGAGTCTCGGAGCGGTGCCGGCCCGTTGGAGCATCGCCCAAACCGGCGACTACAATGGCGACGGTTTCAGCGACATTCTTTGGATCGACACCGCGGGCGACCTCTCGGTGTGGTTCATGAATGGCGGAATGGTTGCTGCTGCTGCGCCCGTCGCCAACGTGGGCACGACTTGGAACGTCCAGTCGGTCAACGCCGATTAAGGTAGATGCAGCACTGGCGAGACAAAGCGATCGCGCCAGTGCTTATCCGGCGCGATACGCATGATCCCTCAGATGCGGTGGGCAAGGACATCGCCGCAAGCGGCAAATCGCTCGAGCCGAAGAAACGCCGCGCAAGCGTTGCACCGCGCGTTGGGTTGTCTCACGTTTGATACACCGCTCGTCCAAAAAACAGTGGAGAGAGCGGTCCGTCGCTGTCTCGGGTTTGGAGCGCAACTTAATCGCGCATGGCGAAATCGAACACGATTGAGGTGGAACGGCAATGAGACTTACGCTCGTCGCAGGTGTTGCTATTGTTGTCTTGTACGCTGCAACGACCGTGAGCGGCGCGGTGTTCCTGGATGGCGCGCCTAAGCCGGTCTTCTTGAACGGAGGTCCTAAAGACGACGCGGGCTGGTATCAATCCCAGGACCAGGCGCGAACAAAGCTGGAAGCAACGCTGCAGATGACCATCCCTTATGTCGAGACGGGGATTGGAGCCGATATCGGGACTGTGACGGAGACATTCATCAGTCAGGGGCATAATATCATCATTGGCGATCTAGCCGGATATTCTGGTCTTAAGGATTTGGCGGAAAAACATCCGCAGGTCGCGTTTATCAATATATCGGCCGATATTGTCAGCGCGCCGCGGCTGCCGAATTTGAGGTCGGTATACGGTCGCAGTTATGAGAGTCAATATCTGTGTGGGGTGGTTGCCGGCACGGCCTCCAAGAAGGGAAACATCGGCTTCTTGGCGCTGCGGTCATCCCCGACCGTGAACTGGGAAATCAACGGTTACGCGCTGGGCGTGCGCCGGGCGAATCCCGACGCGACCGTTCACGTGGTCTTTACTGGCGAGGCAAGTTCGACAAAGGAGCGGGCCGTTGCGGAAGCGCTGATCGATCGTGGGGCCGATGTTCTTGGTCAAAGCATTGATGGTGCAATGCCGCAAATCGTGGCACAGGAACGTGGTGTGTATGCGACCGGTCATGCTGTGGATCTGCACGAGTTGGCTCCCAAATCAGCACTCTGCGCTTCGATCTGGGTTTGGGATCGTTATCTGTCCCGAGAAATCGAAGGAATTGCCGCCGGCAACTGGCAGGCTGACCCAAACAGTCTCCTTCTTGGCATGACACGTGGGGGAGTCGACATTGCTTGTTGCGGCAAGGCCGTTCCAGAGCGGGCGATGGACAAGCTAATTGCCGAACGTGACGGCATCATTATCAGCGATAAACAAGTCTTTGCCGGGCCATTGGTGGATAGCGACAATGCCGAGCGGGTGCCGTCGGGCGGGGTCCTCGGCGATGCCGAGCTTTGGGCGATGGATTGGTACGTCAAAGGGGTGGTGATCGATAGGTGACGGGCGAACTGTTGACGTCGCTACACGGATCAACGCCGCCTCAAATCCAGTCCTGTCCACGCAACCATAAGTCAAAACCGTGAAGTCCCATCCGTTCGACTATGTCAGGCCTCGCTCGCTGGAAGAGGTTTGCGCCCTTCTCGCGGCCGACGACAGCGCTCGCGTCATCGCCGGCGGGCAGACGCTGGTGCCGATGATGGTGATGCGCCTCGCGCGCCCCACGCGCCTGATCGACATCAACCACATCGCGGCCCTTTCCTATATCCACGCCGATGGCGACTGCGTCGCCATCGGCGCCACCACGCGGCAATGCCTGATCGAGCGCGACACGCTGATCGCGGCGCGGCTTCCGCTGCTGTCTTGCGTGATGCCGTTCATCGGCCACAGCGCCACGCGCGCGCGGGGCACGATCGGCGGCTCGCTTGCGCACGCCGATCCGGCAGCGGAACTGTCGCTCGCCGCCGTCACGCTCGACGCGGTCCTGAGCTATCGCGCGGGCGGCAACGACGAACAAATCCCCGCGCGCGAATTCTTTGTCGGACCGATGATGACAATTCTGCCCAACGACGCTTGCCTCACCGGCATCCGCTTCCCTGTTTGGCCGGGCAAGATCGGCGTCGGCTTCCACGAGGTGAACGCGCGGCGCAGCGATTTCGCCTTTGTCTCGGCGGCGGCGCAGGTCGAGCTCGGTTCCGACGGCAAATGCAAGCGCATCGTCATCGGCGTCGGCGCCGCCGCCGATTGCCCGATGCGGCTCGACAGCGCGGAGCAGCAGCTTACAGGCACCACGCTCGATCCCAAGTCCGTCGATGCAGCGGTGCGCGGTGCGCTCGCCGATTTCGAGCCGCTGTCCGATCTGCAGGCCTCTGCCGACTATCGCCGCCGCGCCGCCGTCAGTCTCGCCAAGCGCGCCGTTGCCGACGCGCTCGTGCAAGGAAGAATCCATGCGCATTGAGCTGGCCGTCAACGGCACAACGCACGCGCTCGATCTCGAGCCGCGCACGACGCTGCTCGACTGCCTGCGCGACGAACTCAGCCTCAAAGGCGCGCATGCCGGCTGCGAGCACGGCGTATGCGGCGCTTGCACCGTGCTGGTGGACGGCGTGGCGGTGCGCTCCTGTCTCATGTTCGCGCCCCAGGCGGAGGGTTTGGCCATCACCACCATCGAGGGCGTCAGCCCAGGACCCGGTGAGCTGTCGCCGGTCCAGGATGCCTTCTGCGAAATGCACGGGATGCAATGCGGCTACTGTACGCCGGCCATGATTCTGGTCGCGCACGCGCTGCTCGCGGGCAACTCTTCGCCGACGCGCGAGGAGATCGTCGAGGCGATTTCCGGCAACATCTGCCGTTGTACCGGCTATGCGCAGATCGTCGAGGCGATCGCGCTCGCCGCCGAGTGCATCCGCGGCACCAACCGGCCCTGGGAACCGCGCACATGAGCGGCAGCCATCACCGCTACGTCGCGACTGACCGCCGCGTGCGCGAAGACCGCCGCTTCGTCGCCGGCAAGGGGCAGTTCGTCGCCGATATCGAACTGCCGAACATGAAGCACGTTGCGCTGGTGACTTGCCCGCACGCCGCCGCGCGCATCGTGTCGATCGACAAGACGGCAGCGCAGGCGATGCGCGGCGTGCACTACGTTCTCGACGGCGCCGAGCTTGCCGCCGCCACCCTGCCGCTGATGACCGGACTCGACACGCCGAATGTGCCGCGCCGGCCGCTGGCCTTCAAAGTGGCACGTTATTCGGGGGAATGGTTGGCCGCCGTGGTCGCGGACAGCCGCGCGCAAGCCGAGGACGCGGCCGAGGAGCTTGTTGTCGCGTATGAACCGTTACCGTTCGTGCTCGATGCCGAAGACGCCGTCAAGCCGGGTGCGGCGCTGGTGCATGAGGCGCATGGCTCCAACGTGTTGCTCGACAAGACCTTCGTCTGGGGCGATGTCGAGGGCGATTTCGCCGCCTGCCCGCGCAAGCTTTCGCTGCGTGTGAAATGGGGCCGCTCGTCCACCGTGCCGCTCGAGACCTTCGGCGTGGTCGCGAGTTGGGATCCATGGCGCGAGACCCTCGACGTCTATGCGTCGATCCAGATGCCGCGCTATGCCGACCAGATCGGCGCCGCGCTGAAGATTGCCGGCTCTTCGGTGCGCGTGCACTACGACGTCGACGTTGGCGGCAGCTACGGCGTGAAACGCGGCATCAAGCATACGGTGCTGTGCGGCTATCTGGCGCGGCGGCTTGGCTTGCCGGTGCGGCTGATCGAGGATCGGCTGGAGAACATGCGCGGCGGCGACGCGCACGGACCAGAGCGGCTGTTCGACATCGAGGTCGCTTTCGACAATGATGGCATCGTGCGCTCGATGAAGATGCGCGCGCTGGAAAATGTCGGCGCCTATGCCGGACGGTCGCCTTTCCAACTCGGCAAGCCGATCGGCGCCATCGTCGGGCCGTACAAGATCAGAAGCGTGCAGTATCGCGCCATGGCGGTGGTCACCAACAAGACTACGCAGGAAGCGGTGCGCGGTTTTGGTCAGGCGCCGACCAATCTTGCAATCGAGCGCGTCATGGATGAGGTCGCCGATACGCTCGGGCTCGATCCGCTGGAACTACGGCAACGCAATCTGATCCGCCATGAGGAATTCCCGTATCAGATTCCAAGTGGCACGACATACGACAGCGGCAATTTCGAGACAGTCATCACCAAGGTGCTCGCCGGCACCAATTACGATGAGTTGAAAAAGCAGCGCGACCGGCTGCGGGCCGCAGGCCAGCTCGCTGGCATCGGCATTGCCGCGTGCCTCGAGCCTTCCGGCGGCAACGCCACGTTCGAGGCGCTGCTCAATCCGTCCATCACCACATCCACGTTCATGGAGTCCTGCCGCATCAACGTCGATGGTATCGGTGCCATCACCGCGACGATGCATACGACCTCCTCGGGTCAGGGTCACGAGACGCTGGTCGGTACCGTAATCGGCGAGGTGCTGCAAATCGATCCCGATACGATCCGCGTCACGCGGCCGGATTCGCTCAACGCGCTGCCGAGCGGCACGCCGGTCGGCAGCCGCATGGCGATCATGCTCGGCGGCGCCGCCTTTCACGCCGCGCAGAAACTCAAGGCCAAACTGACCGCAATCGGCGCGCACGATCTCGGCATTCCGCTCGAACGCGCGGTCTACAGGCTGGGCAACGTTTTTGACCGCAGCGCGCCCGATAAACGGCGACCCTGGTCTGAACTGGTCGCCATTGCACATCGCAACTACCACCGCATGCCTGGCGGCTTCGACCCGGGGCTGGCGGCCGAGCACATCTATCAGGTGCCGACGGGCGGCAAGCTGCCCACCCCGGATGGCCGGGTGCAAATGTATCCCTGCTTCTCGTTTGAATTCCATCTGCTGCTGCTCACCATCGATCCCGAACTCGGCGTGCCGCGGATCGTGCGGTACCGGCTCGGCCATGACTGCGGCACGCAGATCAACCCGAAGATCGTGCGCGGCATGGCCATGGGCGGCATCGCGCATGGTATCGGCGCCGCGCTCTACGAGGAATTCGCCTATAGCCCCGAGGGCCAACTGATCGCGCAGACCTTTATGGATTACCTGCTGCCGTCCTCGCACGAGGTGCCGGCGGTCGAGATCGTCGACCACGAGACGCCGTCGCCGCACACTGTGCTCGGGCAGAAGGGCTCCGGCGAAGCCGGCTATCTGGGTGCGCCTGCGGCGATCGCCAATGCGGTCAACGACGCGCTGCGGCCGCTCGGCGTCTCCATGAACACGCTGCCGCTGCGGGTATCGAAGCTCGGCGATCTGATTGCCGAGGCGCAAACGAAATAACGGAGAAGCCGGTGCAAAATATTGCCGTGGTAATTCCGGGACGCGTCGAAGGCGCTGCCCTGGATTGCGGATGAAACGAGAAATGGCCCCAGGTGATCCGATGAACCGGGTTGCCCCATATCAAAACCAGACTGACCGTCCAACGTCATCACGTTATTTCGGAGGCTCGCCATGAAACTTCTTCGCCGACAATTCCTGCAGCTGGCAGCGGGTGCTGCGACGCTCCCAGCAATCTCTCGTGTCGCAAGGGCTCAAACTTACCCGACGCGACCCGTGCGCTTGATCGTTGGTTTCGGCCCTGGCGGCGCCCCCGACATCCTCGCGCGTCTGTTGGGACAATCGCTGTCTGAGCGGCTTGGCCAGCCATTTGTTGTCGAGAACCGGGCGGGCGCGGGCGGTAACGTCGCTACTGAAGACGTCGTCAATGCACCGGCTGACGGATCAACGTTGCTCCTGGCCTCCCTTGGAAACGCCGTTAACGCCACACTTTACGAAAAGCTAAATTACAATTTCATTCGCGATATCGCGCCGGTCGCGAGCATTAGCCGTGAACCCCTCTGCATGGAGGTCAATCCGTCGTTCCCGGCGAAGACGGTTCCCGAATTCATCGCCTATGCCAAGGCTAATCCGGGCAAGATCAGCATGGCGTCGGCTGGCATAGGCACTTCGCTTCACATGGCCGGCGAATTGTTCATGTTTATGACCGGGGTCGACATGGTACACGTGCCTTATCGCAGTTCGGCGCCTGCGCTGATCGACCTGATAGGTGGTCAAGTGCAAATGATGTTCAGTCCCGTTGCCCTCGTCGATCGAGTACGTCAGGTCCGGCAAGTTGCGCGCATTGGCGGTCACGTCGTCGACGCGCTCGGCAGCGCTGCCGGACGTCCCGACCGTGGGTGATTTTGTGCCGGGCTATGAGGCGAACGCCTTCTACGGCATCGGCGCGCCCAAAAATACCCCCGCCGAGATCATCGACAAGCTCAACAGGGAAATTAATGCGTGCCTCACAGATCCCAAGCTGAAGGCACAGCTTGCCAATCTTGGCAGCGTGCCGGTGCCGGCGACGCCAACAGAATTCGGAAAATTCGTCGCAGGCGAAACCGAGAAATGGGCTAAGGTAGTCCGCGCGGCCAACATCAAACTCGAGTAAGCCTCGACGCCTTGAATTCACGGCCGGTTCTGAGTGTTTTCATCGCCACTATCGTCGCGCCTAATTTTCACTACGCACAAGGGCACGTCGGCGACGACCGGAAGCGACCTGTGGACGGGTTTCAATCGATGGCGTTGAATTCTCCAGTGTTGATCGTTCAAGATGACGTGTGGCTGCGTTTGATTGGTGTGGTGCTTGACCCCAGGACCAGCCAAGAGAGAGTAGCGGCGTTTGCCGATTTTATGTCGCCCGACGAACCAAATTTCCAATTGTGGTGTGAGAAGGTAAGACAAGGTGCCGGTAGCCTCTACCCCAGCCAGGTTCGGTTGATTTCCTCCAGCGAGGAGCTGCGGGCCAATCTTGGAGATGCCGACGCATTTGTCACCGAGACGTTGGCTATAGGAACAGAAGAGCTCAGCGTGGCGCCGCGCCTCAAGGTCGTTCACAAATACGGCACCTTGTTTCGAAACATCGACGTGGCCGCTTGCACAGAATACGGCGTTGAGGTTCTCGGCGTGCGCCGCCGCGCCAATATCGCTTGCGCAGAGCATGCGTTCGCACTGATATTGATATTGGCAAGGCGCATCCATCAGCTAAACGGATTGATCAGTCGCGCGCAACTTTCCGCTGCTGATCGTCCATACAGACCCTTCGACCGCAGACATACACCTGGTGCCAACTGGGGCCGCATCTCGGGGACGCTTACTCTCAATGGCAGTACGATCGGAATCATTGGTCTCGGCGAAATAGGCCGTGAAATCGCATCGCGCGCCGTCGCGTTCGGAATGAACGCACTGTACTATCAGCGTACCCGACTGGCTGCGGTTGAGGAAAATGCCCTCAAAGTATCGTATCGCCCATTGGACGCATTACTCGCCCAAAGCGATTGGGTAATTCCGCAGCTTCCAAGCGATCCATCCACCTTTCATTTCATCAATCGTGCACGATTTGCGTTGATGAAGCGGGGCGCTTGCCTCGTTAATGTCTCGCGTGCCGACGTGGTTGAGCGCGAGGCTTTGCTTGAGGCGCTGCGATCGGGCCACCTCGGCGGCTTCGCTCTTGACCCGCTCTATGAGGAACCTGGCCGCCCTGACGACGAATTGCTCTCATTCGACAATGTGATCCTGACCCCGCACATCGCCGGGTCTCCCCGGTCAAACGGCCTGACGGACATCGAAGATATCATTAGAGGACTCGCACGGCAGCTATCGGCGACAGACGCCGCTGTCTAGTTAAGACACCGCGCGAAGGGGTCGAGAGTGCTTAATTCTTCGAGCTTCTTGGCGCAGTAAATCCAAAAACTGCTGATGAATTCGGGTCGGTTGCCAATCCGCCCGGGTTGCCACACCGTCGTTTCGGGCCAGAACGACAGAATTGAAAGGCAGCGGCACCAACGGCCGGTGGCGATTGCCGGCTTGTGCCGTATCAACCTTCGAAAACAAGGATAATCTGTCGCTCGACTCCAGAATGGAACGATAAACTGCCGTCGAAGTGGTCTCGATGTTGACTCTGGGTGAATATGCCGAGTTGGCAAACAGCCGCTCAAAGGCCTCTCTTCGTGGCGCGCCACGATCAGGCAAAATCCAATCGTATGCGGCGAGGTCGCGCAGCGTTATGCGACGAAGTGTTGCGAGCGGGTGGTTGCGGCGCGCCACGACTGCGTAGGGATTGTGAAACATAAACTCTTCATTCGTGTCGGTTGCCCAACTCGGCCGCCGCAATACGCCGAAAAGGACATCGAGCTTGCCGGCCCGCAGGCCGTTGAGAAGCGCCTCATAATGATCGTCGACGACCCGGACGTGGGCGTTGGGATAGATTGTCAGCAATTTTTGCACGGCGTTCGACAAAAGCTGGGTTCCCGCGTGCGGAATATTTCCGATGGTGATGCGCGCGGTGACGACGCCACGCGCCGCCTGTATTTCCTCTAGGCCGTATTCAATCTCTCGCCGGGCGACCTGGAATCGCCTGGCGAGCTCCGAGCCCTGCGACGTGGTAGTGACGCCGCGGGCGGTTCGTTGGAAGAGGCTGCGCCGCAGTTCACGTTCAAGTTGTCTGGCGGCCCGGTGCAGCGAAGGTTCAGAGAGCTCCAGCCAACGCGCCGCCGCATCCAATGAGTGGTTCTCTGAAATCGCGATGAGGCCGCGCAACTGCGGCCTGGTGATCTTGTTCATGATCGCATCGGCGCTCGGCCGGCCGGCCGATGCGCCGGCCAACGCCGGCTCGGCCAATGCCGCACGGATATGGTCGAAGAAACGCTGCACGCGGGGAAGCAGGATAGTGCCAGCCTCGGTCGCATAGCAGCCGGATTGCCGCCGCTCGAACAAACGTGCGGCAAACTGCGTTTCCAGCGCGCGGACCGATTGGCTCAAAGCCGGCTGCGACAGATTGACCTCGCGGGCCGCCTGGCTGAAGCTTTTCAATCTGGCTACCGCTTCGAACCCGCGGAGCTGCCGAAGCGAAGGAATATCAATCGGAGCCATCGGTTTTTCCGCGCCGGGTGCCGCTCGATTGAGCACCGGAACCAGCGCCATTGCGTCTCGCGAGTATAGCAAAAACTTATGATGGCACACAGCAATTCAATTGGAAATCGACCGTCGGGGCGCGGATTGTCGGTACTGTCTGCCGTCCATATCGGCAGCCGCTCGAGCCGGCAGCCGTAAGAACCGGCAATTCGACAAGACTGCGCAGGGGGAAGCGAAATGCACGCGAAGCCGCACATAATTTGCAATTCCGTTTCCCACTTGCTTCGCCGTCCTCTCGTGACCGCGGTGGCTTGCGTGGTGGTGCTGGCGGCGCATGCGATGCCGAGTTGAGCCGCGTCAGATTATCCGATCAAACCGGTTCGCGTTTTCGTGCCTTACGGCCCCGGCGGCGTCGGCGACCTCACCATGCGGCTCCTTGCCGAACAGCTCAGCGAGCAGTTCAAGCAGCAATTCGTAATCGAGAACCGGCCGGGCGCGGGCGGCATCGTTGCCATGACCGAGGTGCTGCGTGCCCCTCCGGATGGCTACACGCTCGGTGAGATGGGCAACGGACAGGCGATCAGTATGTCGTTGTTCAGCAAACTGCCGTACGACGTCCTCACAGACTTCAGCCAGATTTCAGTCGCCGCCAGCTTTGAGATGCTGCTCGCGGTTCCCGACAAGTCGCCCTACAAGGCGCTTGGAGATCTCGTCGACGCGGCGCGCAAGAACCCGGGAAAGCTCAATCTGGGCGCCATCAATCCCGGCAGCACACAGAATCTTTCAGCTTATTTGTTCCAGCAGGTCACTGGCGCCGAGTACACGATCGTGCCGTATCGGACCACGCCCGATCTCGTGACGGCGCTGCTGCGCGGCGATGTCGATCTCGGATTTGACTTTTTCGCCGCCCTGCAGCCGGTGATCGGCCCCGGCAAGGTACGCATCATCGCCACCTCGGGCGTGGAGCGCGATCCGTTGCTCAAGGATATCCCCACTGCCAAGGAAAGCGGATTCCCAAGCTATGTCGTCACCAGCTGGAACGGCGTCGCTGCCCGCGCCGGCACGCCGGCCGATATCGTAAATCTGCTTAGCGCCGCCATCAACCGTGGCCTCGCCGCGCCGGATGTTCAGCGGAAGTCGCGCGCGCTCGGCATCGATGCGCGTGGCGGCATTCCGCAAGAAATGCACGACCGCATGGCGCAGGACATCGCCAGATGGCGCGGTGTCATCGAAAAGGCCGGTATTGCCAAGGAATAGAGTGTGGTCAATCCGTCGCCGATGAGCCGCGACGACGTTCTGGCCACGGAATGCGAGCGGCAACTGCTCGAGAGACCGGAGGACCCATGGCGAGCAAGCCACCATGCCTGAAGATCGCGATCGGAGATTACGGTCATACGCGCTCCGTAAAATCGCGAGAGACGCCGATCGAGAATATCGATGCCGACTTCATCCAAGTGATTCCGATCATCGGCGCCTTCCGTCGCATGGTGCGCGATCTTGAATTCGACATCTGCGAGATGGCGCCGACGACCTACATGATTGCGCGCGCGCGGGGCGCACCCTACATCGCGCTGCCCATCTTTCTGATGCGCCGTTTCCACCACGGCGGTTTTGTGGTGCGGCCGGACGCCGGAATCAGGACGCCGAAGGACCTTGAAGGCAAGAAAGTCGGGGTCCGAGCGTACTCCGTTACGACCGGCGTCTGGACGCGCGGCATCTTTGTCAACGAATACGATCTCGATTCGTCAAAGGTGACGTGGATCGTCGACGACGAGGAGCACGTCTCGACGCTCAAGCTGCCTTTGAATGTGGTGCACGCGCCGCAAGGCAAATCATTGCAGAGCATGATGAAGGCGGGCGAGATTCAGGCCGGATTTGCCGGGCCTGCCGGTGTCGGCCGCGCCGGTCCGCCGATCAGCGGCTGGGATAAGGCCGGCGAGGCCGCTGCCGCCGCCGATACGTATCCGGAATTGATCGCCGATGTCGAGCAGGTCGAGGCGAACTGGTTCCGCCGCAGCGGCATCTATCCGATCCACGGTCTCATCGTGGTGAAGGATGAGCACGTCAAGCGTTATCCGTGGCTGGCGCGTTCGTTGATGAACGCGTTCGTGGCGGCGAAAAAGCGCTATCTTGAGGAGCTCAAACGCGGTCACGGCGATAGTGCCGAGGACAAGCGCTACCGCGGGTTCCTGACCTTGATGAGCGATCCGCTACCCTACGGCATGGCGGCGAACCGTGCCAGCATCGAGGCTCTGGTCACCTATAGCCTGCAGCAGGAGCTGATACCCTCACGCCCGCAACTCGATCAGGTCTTTGTCGATATCGACCCTTGAGCTTTGAACCCATTCAGAAACACGAGTGAACGCACATGCCCGTCATCGATATACATCCGCACATCGTCTCGCCGGATACCCAACGTTATCCGTTGGCTCCGCTCGGCGGCACGCAATCTACTTGGTCGAGCGAGCGGCCGACGACGTATCAGACATTGATCAAGGCGATGGATGACGCTGGCGTCGACAAGGCGGCGATAGTCCATTCCTCGACGGCGTATGGATACGACAATAGTTATGTGGCGGATGCGGTGGCGGCTGTTCCGTCCCGCTTCACCGGCGTCTATTCCATCGACGTCATGGCGCCGGACGCGGTGAAAACCTTCGATTATTGGCTTGGCCGGGGTTGCAGCGGCATGCGGCTGTTCACGACGGGCAGCACATTGCCCGACCAGGCCACCTGGTTCGTCGACCCGAAGACCGATCCGTTCTGGGAGCATGCCGCGGCGAAGAACATTCCGGTCTGCATGCAGATGAAGCAGGAAGGCTTGCCGCTCCTTCGCCAGATCATGGATCGCTTTCCCAAGGTCACCATGATCCTCGATCATTTGGCACGCGCGCCGTTCGCAGAGGGGCCGCCCTACGGCGCGGCCGCCGAACTGCTCGAGCTGGCCAAGTACAAGCAGGTGTATCTGAAGATCACGCCCGTCAATGTAACTCCCAAGAGCTGGGGCAATGGAACGCCGGAAACGTTTTTCGGCAAGATCGTCGATACCTTCGGCGCATCGCGGATCGCCTGGGGCTCGAATTTTCCGAATTCCGTAGGCACGCTCGCTGAAATCCTTGGCGCCGCGCGCAAGGCATTCTCCTTTGCCAAGGCGTCGGATCAGGATTGGATTTTCGGCAAGACCGCGCTCACGCTTTATCCCGTTCTGGCCAAGTGACAAAGGATTTCGCTCATGGCGACTGCAACAAGACTGAAGCTGCATACGATGTTGGGCAATTATCCGAACACCAAGGCGCTCAAGAGCGGCGCAGTGAGTTCGGAGCTGGTCGATTTTGATTTTGTCGAAGTCAAAGTTGCCAACAACCTGTTCAAGCAGGTCGTTCGCGACGCCAAATACGACGTTGCCGAACTTGCCATCGTGACCTATCTGCAAGCTAAGGCCTTCGGCAAGCCATATGTGCTGGTGCCGGCCGTGGTGGTCAGCCGCGGCCAGCATCACACCATCGCCTACAATGCCGATCGCGGCGTCCTCAAGCCGTCCGAGCTCAACGGCAAGCGCGTCGGGGTGCGCGCCTACACGGTGACGACCGGGACCTGGGTGCGCGGAATTCTGGCGAGTGATTACGGCATCGACATCGACCAGGTGGAATGGATCACCTTCGAGGATCCACATGTTGCCGAGTATCACGATCCTGCCATCGTCAAGCGCGCACCGGCAGGCAAGGAACTGACGCAGATGCTGCTCGACGGCGAAGTCGCCGCCGGTATTGTCGGCGACAAACTGCCCGATCCGAAATTCAAGCAACTTATTCCCGACGCCGATGCGGCCGCTCAGAAATGGGCCGAGCGCCACCACGGCGTACCGATCAACCACATGGTGGTGGTCCGTGAAGAGCTTTCGCGCTCAAGGCCCGATGTGGTCAAGGACATCTTCCGCCAACTGCACGACAGCAAATTGGCCGCAGGGCTGCCCGATGGCGGCGCACTCGATCCCTACCGTTTCGGCGTCGAGGCGTGCCGGCCGATATTGGAAATCATCATCGACTTTTGCCATCAGCAGAAGCTCATCCCGCGGCGCATGTCGGTTGACGAGCTATTCGACGATACGACACGCGCCCTGGGAACGGCTTAGGAATCCTTACTGGCGGGTCTTTGCGTACCGCTTTTTGGAGTGCTGCACGATGACAGGCATAGCGATTGTCGGGGGAGGGCTTGCGGGATTGGCCGCAGCGCATGCGCTGGCCCACTTCGGGATTGAGGCGGAAGTCTTTGAAGCGGCGCCGGCGTTGTGCGAAATCGGCGCGGCCGTCAATGTTGCCCCGAATGCAACGCGGGCGCTTGCTGCCATCGGGCTGGGCGAAAAGATCGCCGCCGTGGCCAATTCCTCGCCGGGCATCTACACGCGGAACATGCAAACCGGTGAGTTTCTCGAATTCAATGACCGGCTGAAAACGGCAGCTTGTTACGGCGCGCCTTACTATACGTTTCACCGCGCCGACTTGATGGACGTTTTGGCGGGCGGACTGGAGCACCGCTTGATCCATCTGGACCATCGCCTCGTTGCCGTCGAGGAGCGAACCGAAGGCGTCGGCCTCGCTTTCGCCAATGGCGCCGGGTTGAAGCGGAGTTCGTGATCGGCGCCGACGGGGTGCGCTCGGTCATACGCCATGCTCTCTACGGGCACGACAATCCCACGTATACCGGGCAAATGGTGTGGCGCGCGCTCTTAAACGGCAGCGATGTTCCGCGCCAGGTGCTCGAGCCGACCGGACATACCCAATGGGTGGGTCCCGGTTGTCATCTTCTGGCCTATTACATTCGCGGCGAAAAGCTCGTCAACATCGTCACGCAACAGGACACCGACAAATGGGTTGAGGAAGGCTGGTCGACTCGCGGCGATCCCGACGAGATGCTCTTGAGCTTTCCGAATCCGGAGCCGCGGCTCGAAAAACTGCTGAGCATCGTGACCGAATGTTCCAAATGGGGCTTATTCACGCGACCGCTGACGCAGAATTGGGGCCGCGGCCGTATCCAGCTCATCGGCGATGCGGCGCATGCCATGCTGCCGAACGCCGGGCAGGGTGCCTGCCAAGCGTTCGAGGACGCGTATATCCTCGCTCGTTGGCTTGACGCCTGTCGCGATCCGGTCGAGGCGTTCACGAATTTCCGCCGTATCCGTATTCCGCGGGTACACTCGGTGCAACGTCTCTCGCTCGCCAATGCCCGCTTCAAGCACATGCGCGACAGCGCGGAACAACGCGACCTGGTCACCTCTGGCAAAGCGAGCGTTCACGGCACCGCCGAATGGGTCTGGGCCGATGATCCGGTCAGCGGCTGGGACAAAGATCCGATCATTCCGGCCATCTACGCAGACACCAACTCTGCTGCGTCGTCATAGTTGGCTTGGACCCCGGCTCGTAGCATCGCGCTTAGGCCGCACCGGCAACCAAGGAGGGGGATAATGCGCCTTTTCAGCACCGCGCTCGCTGTTCTTTTAGCCGCCGGATCGTCTCCTGTGCGCGCTGAATATCCAGATCACGTGATCCAGTTCGTCGTTCCCTACACGCCCGGTGGGACTGTCGACCTTCTCGCCCGCGCGCTGGCGCCGAGGCTTACCGCCGCGTGGGGGCAGCCGGTCGTAATCCTCAATCGTCCCGGTGCCGGCGGCAGCGTTGGCGCTGACTTTGTGGCCAAGTCTGCGCCCGACGGCTACACGTTGTTTATATCCACCAATTCACCCCTGACGACCAACCTTGCGCTGTATGCGTCTCTCGGATACGAGCCGCTGCGAGATTTTGAACCCATCATCCTGGCCGGCGAGAACTCACTCGTCTTGGCAGCCAATCCGAAACTGCCCGTAAAGGCTGTCAAGGATTTGATCGAACTCGCCAAGAGCGAGCCGGGTGAGCTCAATGCAGCCACGTCCGGAAACGGCTCGACGGCTCATTTGTCGCTCGCCACCTTCAATAAGCAGGCCGGGGTTTCGATCACGCACGTCCCGTACCGCGGCGGCGTGCCGAGCCTAGAGGCAGCGATCGCTGGCGACGTGCAACTCGTCTTCAGCGATATTGTTCCGGCCGTGCCGCAAATACAGGATAACCGATTAACCGCTCTCGGCCTGACCGGCCTTCGCCGCGCTCGCATTGCTCCTGACATCCCGACATTGGACGAGTCGGGCTTGCCGGGCTTCAGCATCACGGCATGGATCGGTGTCGTCGCCCCCAAGGGTACGCCGAACGAAATCGTGCAAAAGCTGAATCTGGAGATCGGGCGTGCGCTGAAGGACCCAGAGTTTTCTCGTCAAATCTCGACGATGGGCATTGACCCCCTTGGCAGCACGCCGGACGAGTTCGCGGCTTTTCTACGCAAAGAAATTCCGCGCTGGAAGCAAATCGTCCAGGATGCCGAGGTCAAAGTTGAGGGAGTTCGCTGATTTGGCGATAACCTGTGGCGACAACGCGATGCCAAGGTCTTTGGGCGCGGAAGCAATATTCGAACAACCTACAAGGACAAGACCGCGCGATGGTCGTGGGCCTGCTGCCCGCACTCATAATCGATTTTTCGAAGTGACTTTCAGCCAGTTGGCAGCCGTTCCGATCTAGCCGGTCGCTGCTGAATGAAAAAGCACCGAGCTTCGCGGGGCCGGTTCTATCAAACCGAGATGGTCTACCCCGCTGGCAATTAGGGAGTCCGATCATGCAAGATGCGCCCGTGGCCTGCGCCACGCTTCTCATGGCGGCGATGATGTCCGTCGCGCCCTGTCATGCTCAGAGCAGCCAAGCGAGCGACGCAGACGAGGCTCGAATTCAAGATGTGATCACGGCGAGCCATATCCTGACAAACGAGGGCATCCTGGACAGTTTCGGCCACGTCAGCGCCCGCTCCGCCAAAAATCCCGATCATTTTTTCATGCCGCGTGCCATGCCGCCGGCGCTCGTCTCTCGCGCCGACATCGTCGAAGTCGGGCTCGACTGCAAACCCGTCGCACCAGACGCGCCTCGACTGAATGGCGAACGCTACATCCATTGCGAAATCTACAAGGCGCGGAAAGATGTCCAGTCCGTGATCCACACCCACGACCTGGCGGTCATTCCGTTCGGTCTCACCGGAATTCCGCTCAGACCAGTGGTGGTGCAGGCCGGGTTTCTGCCGCTGGAAACGCCGCTGTTCGAGGTTCGGGAGGCGAATGCGTCTGAGAAGAAACGCGGCATGCTGGTGCTCAATGCGGATTTGGGCGACGCACTGGCCAAAAAGCTGGGGGCAAATCCAGTCATTTTGATGCGCGGCCACGGCGATACGGTTGTAGGAGGTTCCGTGCGGGAGGCCGCGGTTCGGACCATCTACACCCATATCGATGCGTTGGCGCAGAGTGCGGCATTGGCGCTCAGTCCGAAGATCACGGCCCTGGACGACGCAGAATTGGCGACCAATGCTGCGGAGAATTTCGACGCCGACAGGCCGTGGCAGAATTACAAGCAGAGGTTACCGGCGGGGCAATGAGTAGAGGCGAAGTCAAGATCGCATAGGAGAAAACGCATGTACGACGGCATTGGCGCTCAGACCGTCATATCGTGTTGCTGCCCGAGACCGCGTCACGTTGCGGTTATGTCGGCCGCTTTCCTGTGCCGCCGCGATTTTATTCGTTGGCCGGCGTCAGACCATTTATCGGAATTGTTGGTGTCGCTCTTTCATCTATTCGTGACCGCCTCTGAATAGCGCGTATAGAATCTCTCGACGCGCTCTCGCCACATATCGACAAATGCACCCGAGGTCAGCTTATCGACCGATTTCCAGATCTGCTTGACGGACGGCAGCGTATTCAGCCAGATCGCTCGTTTGCACCATTTTTCACCTTTTTCCCTGCCTTCATCGGTCGCGCACATCGATTTCCAGGCAATCCACTCGGGATGGCTGATGTGCTCCGCCGCTCCTTGCGTTCCCTGTTGATGGATCAAGTAGAGGTCATTCAAAGTCGCCTTCTTGTGCGTATTCAATTCAAACAGGATGCCCGCGGTGGCAAATTTGTAAGCAACCGCAACGGCATTATCGCGCGGATTGGTAATGTCCCCGGAGCCGTACTTTTGAAACTCGTAATTGCTCAGCTGGAATAGGCCGATATACGATCCGGTGCGTTGCCTGGGGTCGAAATTGGATTCGATCTTCGCAACCGCCTCCATAAAGGTGGAATCCAAGCCGAAAGCGTCGGCGGCGCGCTTGATCTCCTCGATGGCCGTTCCAATCGGAATATCTTTGAACGCTTCCAAAACGGTGTCTGCCGGTTTCTTGTCGGGCGGAACCTCGGAATAAGCATAATAAGCGAGATAGGAGAAGTTCGGTTCCGTCGCCGCTGGGACGGGGTAATGATCCTCGAACGAGGGAGAATCTTGCTCCGCGTTGTCCGGCTCTTGTTCGATGACGGCAAGGCTGGCTTTTCGTTGTTCCAAAGGCGCCGCGGCGGCTTGCTGCTTGTCCAGAGCCACGCGACTTTGTTCTTGTTCCGCGACAGCAACGGTGGCGTGTTCCTTGTCCAAGGCGGCGGTGCCTTCTTGTTCCGTGTCTGTAGGAACAGCAGTGGCTTGTTCATCGCGCATGGCTGCGACGTTTGCTCGTTCGGCGTCCGAAGCAGCAATATTGTCTCTTTCCACGGCCGCAGGAGCGATGGCGACTTTCTGTGGCGGCGACAGCAATGGTTCCTGAGGGGCGGAAGCCGGCGATGATGCGCGTTGTAAAAATGGCAACGCCATTGATGCTGCAATGCAAATGCAGGCGATCGGCAAGAGTGTCTTCGGCATTTCGTCCCAACCCTCAGTCCAACAACACTAAGGCTGATTTGCCGCCGGGTCCAACATGAACGCTCATCCGTCATCCCCGTATCGACTGGAAGGGCGGCCCCCGACCGCCAATGGACGGGTCTTTCTTGACAGAACGATGGCGGTCAGCGAATCAGGTTAACCTTCAGGGTGCCATTTTGGTGGCTTTATCACTGACAGCAAACTATGGCCCGCCGGGCGAGGGCTTTTGGTGCGGCTCGTAACTCCTGAAGATCGATGCGGACGGCAGCGAAGGAGCTGTCCTGCGCCAGCGGCTGCCGTCGGTCCAAGCGGATTACATCGCGGTCTTGCGCGAAATTGCCGGCCTGGTGTCAAATAGCCTCTCGCCGATAGCGCGGCGCAAAAGCTCGCGGCGGTCTGCGTGCGGGTTACGAGTGGCGATGCGTAGTCAGCTCAAATCTGCCGGTGTGCTGCTGCTGCTGGTCCTTTATGGTTCCGGCAAAGGGCACGCCGAGGAGTCCTGTCCCGACATTGAACGCAACTACGATTTGATCAAAGCCGAAGCGGTATCGGTACAGACAAATTCGGCGCTGTTTGCGGCGGCCGACAGCGGTTGCGAGGATCTGGCGCGCCAGCTGATTGCGGCCGGCGCCTCGGTTCTGGCGCGCGATCGGCTTGGCGCCGCACCGCTTGCCTACGCGGCGCGCGAGGGCCGCCTCAAGCTGGTGGCGCTGTTTCTGGCTGCCGCCGCACCGATCAATGCCCGCGCCGTTGATGGCGGCACCGCGCTGTTCGCCGCGGCCGAGCACGAGAAGCCGTCGGCCGTCAGATTGTTGCTGGCCAAAGGCGCCGATCCCAATCTCACCGGCCGTTCCGGTCTCACGCCGCTCATCGCGGCGGCGTTTGCCGGCAACGATCGGATCGTCGAGGAGCTCATGGCGCATGGCGCCGATCCGAACGTCCGCGATACCACCGGCAAGACGGCGATGACGTACGCGGCCGCGCGCGGCTTCGACGACATCGTGCGGCGCCTGCTCGGCGCCGGTGTCGATGCGCGGGCGCGCTACGGCGGCGATCTCACCGCGCTGATGTGGGCCGCCGGCCATGACGAAGGCGTCGGCGCCACGGCCAGCGGGCGGGTCATCGATCTTCTGCTCGCCCATGGCGCCGCCGTCGACGATGCCGACGATCGTGGCCGCACCGCCCTGATGATCGCCGCCGAGCTTGGCTATGCCGACGTTGTCGCGGTGCTGCTGCGTCGCGGCGCCGACCGCGCGCGAAAAGACAAGAATGGCAAGAGCGCTCTCGATCTCGCCGCGAACGGCAACGTGCGCGGCAAGCTGTCGGCGCAGTAAAGGGCGGCTACAGCTGCAACCCCGCGATATAGGTCGCCAGCGCGGCGATGTCGGATTCGGACACGGCCTTCATGAGGTCGGTCATGCCGGGATTGTTGGCGCGCGCGCCGGAGCGGAAATCGCTCATCGTCTTGGCCATGTAATCGCGGTTCTGCCCTGCCAGACGCGGCTGCACGCTGTCGCCTTTGAAGCCTTCCTGATGACAGCTGGTGCAGACGATCGAGGCGTTGGCGCGTTGTGCTTGCGCCGCCACGTCGCCCGGCGCCGGCGGCTGCGCAAGATTGGGCCACGTTTTCTGCGAAAAATATTGTGCCAGCGGCATCAGGTCGGAGAAGTCGAGGGCCTGGGCGATCGGCGACATCAGGTCGTTCTTGCGCGCGCCGGTTTTGAAATCGCGCAATTCGATGAACAGATAGCCGAGCTGCTGACCCCAGATGACGGGAATGATGCTTTGCGTCGGCACCCCGTTCTGGCCGTGACAGGTCGCGCAAATCTGGGCTTTGTCCGCAGTGGCTTGCGCATGCGCCGTCAGTGGCAAGGCGGCAAGTACTACGGCCAGCGCGATCGATCTGCGCATTCGGCCATCCTTACAAAAATTTGGACGGGGCCGTTTCCGGTCCCGTCCGATAATCCCATACATTTCCGATGTAGCTCCGCTAGTCCAGCGTAAAGGCGAGGATGCTGTTGCCGCGCTTGGCGTCGATCTGCACGTTGCCGCCGGCGCCGACCACGACATATTGCTTGCCGTCCACCGTATAGGAGGACGGCGGCGCGTTGACGCCGGCGCCGGCCTGGAATTTCCACAGGATGCTGCCGTTGGCGGCGTCATAGGCTTTGAACCAGCCGTTGGCTTCGCCGGCGAACACGACTCCGCCGGCCGTGGCGAGGATGCCGCCGATCATCGGCTGCGGCGTTTTCACCTGCCATTTGACCTTGCCGGTGTTGTAGTCGACCGCGGTGATATTGCCGGCTTGGATGCCGCCCGGCACGTTGGTGAATGCGCCGCCGAGCCACAGCTTGCCGCCCGGATAGGGCGAGCTGTTGACCGTATAGGTCATCTCCTGTTCGAGGTTGATCGCGTAGGCGAGATTGTGCGCTGGATCGGTGGCGATGGGGGACCATTCCACGCCGCCGTTGGCGCCCGGGAACATGCGGGCCGCGTTAGGATCAAGTGGCGGAGTGGGCGACGGCTGCGTCCACCGGCCTTTCTGCGAGACCATGGCCTCGGAGAAGCGGATCAGGCTGCAATCCTTGCGATCGTTGACATAGACGTAGCCGGTCTTGCCGGCGTGGAGGACACCGGGCACCGTCTTGCCGGCCTTGTCCTTGACGTCGACCAGGACCGTCGGGCTGGTGGCGTCGAGATCCCACACGTCATGGGCGATGTATTGGAAATAACAGGCGAGCTTGCCGGTATCGAGATCGACCGCAACCAGCGCGTCGGTGTACAGATTGTCGCCAGGGCGTTGTGCGCCGTCGAGGTCGGGCGACGGATTGCCGACCACGAAAAAGACGCGCTTGGTGGCGAGATCGACCGAGGGGTTCTGCCACACGCCGCCGCCGAGCGTTTTGTAGGGATCGCCGGTCTTGGCAAGCTGGGCTTTTTCCGCGGCGATGTCGCGATGCATGTCGTGGCCGGTGGCGTCCTTGGTGGCCCAGGCGCCGACGGAATTTTCCGGAATCGTATCGAACGTCCAGAGCAGATTGCCGGTATTGGCATCATAGGCTTTGACGAAGCCGCGAATGCCGTATTCGCCGCCATTGGTGCCGATCAGGATCTTGCCGTCGACCGCGGTCGGCGCCATCGTCTCGCTATAACCGAGCGTCGGATCGGCGATCTGCTGATTCCAGATAACGTTGCCGGTCTTGGCGTCGAGCGCCACCAGCCTGGCGTCGAGTGTGCCGAGATAGACCTTGTCCTGGTAAACCGCCACGCCGCGATTGTTGGGGCCGCAGCAATAAGTCGTGATCGGCCCCATGTTGTGCTTGTAGTGCCAATACATTTCGCCGGTCTGGGCGTTGAGCGCATAGACGTGGTCGAACGATGTCGTGACGTACATCACGCCGTTGACAATGATCGGCGAAGTCTCCAGCGACTCCCGGACGTCGGTCTGGAAGATCCAGGCGACGTGCAGGTTCTTGACGTTGGCGCGGTCGATTTCCTTGGCCGGATAGAAGCGCTGCTGATTGTAGTCGCCATTGGTGGCGAGAAAATTCTTGCTGTCCTTGGCGGCGCCATTGAGCATCGCTTGGGAGACGACTGGCGCCGGGGCCGGCGATTGCATGACCGTCGCTGGCGGCGGCGGTGGTGCGGCAGCGGGCGGCGGCGCCGGGGTTGCCGGGGCCTGCGCCGGAGCCGCCGGTGTGGCGGCTGGCGCCGGGAGCGAGGGCGGTGTTGCCGCAGGAGCTGTCGGCGTTTCTGTCGTGGCGGCCGGAGGCTGCTGCGCGTTGGCGCAGATTATGCCGCCGATCGACAGCGCCAGTGCACTCGCGAACAGCGTCGCCGTATTCATTCGCTTCATGTGCTTCCTCCCGGGCGCGTTTTGCGCTTTGCCGATCGTTCGCCGACCGTGCCTAAAGTCGGTGGAGCGTGGCAATGCTCGCATAAGCTGTCAAGGCAAACGCAGGGCATCGCCGGACTGCGCCGCTCGACGATAGACCGGCCATGGGCCCTCGCCCGCGCATTTGGCCGATTGCCAAAATGTCCCGGGTGGTTTGGAAAGACCTTCCCTGACGCGGGCGCCGCAATAGTGGCAGCATGCGCAAGGTTGGTCGGGCGGCCTGGCTATGCGTGGGGTAGGGGGGATTGATCGCGGCATTGGCGCGTCGGCGCTTTGGCTGGCATTGCGCGGGCTATTGCGGCCCGATGCCGCTATTGGCCTTCTGCTGGTGCCGGGCATCGTATTTGCACAAGAGCGCCCGCGCACGACGCCCCTTCCAGAAATCCGGGTGATCGGCACTACGCCGATACCGCCTGCTCGGCGAAGCTCGGCGACAGCGGCAAAGCCGTCGGCTCCGGCCGCGGCACCGATCAATCTTCCCGCATCGTCCGAAGCCTCGGCGCCTGGCGCGGTCGATCGCGACAAGATCCCATCTCATGTCGAGACGCTCGCCGCGTCTGACTTCGACCACGCCGCCACGCCGGGTTTACTCCAGGCCATGGAACGCGGACTTCCCGGCGTCACGCTCGGTGATCAGACCGGTAATGAATTTCAACGTGACGTCAATTATCGCGGTTTCGTCTCTTCCCCCGTCATCGGAACGCCACAGGGGCTCGCCGTGTACCAGAATGGCGTACGCATCAATGAGGTGTTCGGCGACATCGTCAATTGGGATTTTCTGCCGGAGAAAGCGATCACCCAGATGACGTTGGTTCCCAGCAATCCGGTGTACGGGCTCAATGCGCTGGGCGGCGCGCTGTCGTTCGAGATGAAGAACGGCTTCACGTTTTCGGGCGTCGATGGCGAAGTGAACGGCGGCTCCTATGGCCGCGTCGGCACGTCCGTGGAGGCTGGCGGCCAGAATGGAAACCTCGCCGGCTATGTCACCGCCGATGTTATCGATGACGACGGCTGGCGCCAGGATTCGCCATCGCGGCTGCGCCGCGTTTATGCCGACGTCGGCACCCGCAGCGAGCAGACCGAGTTCCATGTGACCTTTACCGGGGCCGACAACAGCTTCGGTGCTGCCGCCGCAACGCCGATCCAACTGCTCAACCGGAATTGGGCCGGCGTCTACACGATCCCGCAAACCACCGAGAACCAACTCGCCTTCCTGACGGGCAGCGGAAGCTGGAAACCAAGCGACACTCTGACGTTTCAGGCTAATCTCTACTATCGCGGCTTCTGGCAAAGCCATGTCGACGGCAACGGCACGGACGCGGTGGCTTGTCCGCCTCCTGCGACCGTTTTGTGCTTTCCCAACCTGGACGGCACCTTATCGCCTCTCATCACGGTTGGGGGACAAACGGTCGCCGACACCGGCATTCTCGGCAGCAGCGTCTTGGGCGAAATCGATCGCACCTGGACGTCCACCAACAGCTTTGGCGGCTCCCTGCAGGGCGCTTCGTCCGAAAAAATATTCGGGCATGACAACAACTTCGTGCTGGGCATGAGCATCGATCGCGGACTCGTGCAATTCACCACGACGAGCGAGCTTGGCACCATCAACCCCGATCAGTTCCCGACTGTGGTCGGCACCGGTCTCTACATCGATCAGCCCTCGGGCGATGTCGCGCCGGTCAGGCTGGGAGCCGATACGCTCTACACCGGGTTCTACGCAACCGACACGTTCGATGTGACGCCGCGTCTCGCGATGACCGCCGGCGGCCGATTCAACATCGCCGCGATCGGCTTGGCGGATGAAATCGGCAGTGATCCCGGGCTAAACGGCAGCCACGTTTACAGCCGCTTCAATCCGACCGCAGGGGCGGCCTACCGGCTCACCCCGAACCTCACCATCTATGGCGGCTATTCGGAAGCGAACCGCGCGCCGACCCCGCTGGAGCTCGGCTGCGCCGATCCCAACCGGCCGTGCTTGATCGACAACGCGCTGGTCGCCGATCCCAGTCTCAGCCAGGTTGTGTCGCATACTTTCGAAGTCGGCTTGCGAGGCCGCTTCGATATCGCCCCAGGGCTGTTTACCTGGAGCATTGGCGCCTTCCGCACGCTTAACAGCGATGACATCGTCGATGTCGCAAGTCCGATCCCGGGCCATGAGTATTTTCAGAATGGCGGCGATACGTTGCGTCGCGGCCTCGAAGCCGAGGCCACCTACAAGTGGGATCGTTGGACGGCTTATGCGAACTCCACGGTCATCGATGCCACATTCCAAAAACCTTTGATCCTATCCTCGCCCAACAATCCGTACGCCGATGCCAACGGCAATATCGATGTGGCCCCCGGCGACCACTTGACCGGGATACCGAATTTCCGTTTCAAGGCCGGCGCCGAGTATCGGATCACCGACCCGTGGAAGCTCGGCGCCGACCTCAATGTCGTTGGCAGCCAGTGGCTGGTCGGCGATGAATTCAATCAAAATCCAAAGCTACCCGGCTATTGGACGGTTAATCTGCACTCGTCGTATAGGCTGTCAAAGAACGTCGAGTTGTTCGGCCTGGTCCGCAATCTTTTCAACCAGCACTACTACGCCTATGGCACATTTTTTCAGACCGAGACGTTGCCTTACTTGAACTTGACCGATCCTCGCACATTCGTGCCGGGGATGCCTTTGGCCGTCTATGCCGGGCTGCGAGGCACATTCTAGCGACTGGCGTTTGCAGTCGAAACGCGCCGGGTCTCATGTCCGCCGATAAATGTAGGGACTATCGTCCTGCACGGCGGCGAGAGCGGCCACCTGCGCATGTGCGGGCGACAGGTGGCAGACCGGATCGGTTGCGGCCGCGTCCCCGGTCAAGGCGAAGGCCTGGCAACGGCAGCCGCCGAAATCCGTCTCACGCCTCGCACAACTGGCGCACGGCTCCTTCATCCAGGCCGTGCCGCGAAAGGCATTGAATGCCGGCGAGTTCATCCAGATGTCGGCAAGAGTGTGCTCGCGGACGGACCAGAATTCCAGGTGGGGAATTGATTCGGCGGCATGGCAGGGCAGCACCTTGCCTGAGGGCGTCACGTTGAGCGAGCGGCGGCCCCAACCGCCGACGCAGGGTTTGGGCAGGCGCGAATGATAATCCGGGACGACTGAATCGATGACAATTTCGCCGTGATGGCGCTGCCGCAGTTCCTCGATCGACTTGGCAGCGTGCGCAACCTGGCCCGCGGTCGGCATCAAGGCAGCGCGGTTCTTGAGCGCCCAGCCGTAATATTGCACGTGCGCGATCTCCACCCGGCTGGCGCCGAGTTCGAGGGCGAGCGCGACCATGTGGTCGATCCGCTCGACGTTGGCGCGGTGGACGACGACATTGACGGTCAGCGGCAGCTTATGCCGCAACACTGCGGCGGCCAATGCGCGCTTGCGCGCGAACGCGCCGTCATAGTTGGCGATCCGATCCGCGGACTTCGCGTCGCTGTCCTGGATCGATATTTGCACATGGTCGAGACCGGCATCGGCCAGCTTGGCCAGCGTGGTATCGGTGATGCCGACCGCCGAGGTGATGAGATTGGTATAAAGGCCCGCGTCATGCGCGGCGGCGGCAATCTCGACGAGGTCGCGCCGCGCGCCGGGCTCGCCGCCGGAGAGGTGCACATGCAGCACGCCCAGCGCGGCCGCTTCGCCGAACACCCGCGACCAGGCCGTTGCGTCGAGTTCGATGTCGCGCTTATCGAGGGCCAGCGGATTCGAGCAGTACGGGCAGCCGAGCGGACAGCGGTGGGTGAGTTCGGCGAGAAGGCCGAGCGGAGTGGCAAAATCCATCGCTGCGGCGGCCGTCATCTCACAGTTCCAGCAGTTTTTTGTCGGCAAGCCCGCGCAGCAAGGCCGATACGTCGGCGAGGATCTGCGCCCTCGGCGCGGTGAATTTCTGCGCCAGATCGTCGACGATGGCGTCGACCGTCGCGTCGCCGGTGCAGCGCGCAATGATTTCCTTGGCAATCGCGTCAGCCTTGAACATGCGCTCGGGCGCGAGCAGCACCCAGCCGCCATGCGCCTCGTTGTGCAGCAGCCGGACGCCGCGCGGCAGCCGCGGCCGCGCGTCGGGGGCGATCGATGGGTTTGGTCCGTTCACGCCCTGCACCTAGTCGCCTGGTGCAAAAGCGCCGGGGGGCGCCTGCTTGGGGGCCACATAGGCATGATAAAGCGCATCCAACATAGCCCACAGGACGTCGCATTTGAACGCGAGCGCGGCGAAGACCTGCTGCTGCTGCTGTGGCGTGTGGGCGTTCTGCTTGACGTAGTCGAGGGCAAAGCGGCAGTCGCGCTCGGCTTGCGGCGGGCGTTGCGAAAAATAGGCGAGGGTCTCGACAGTGACAAAATCGTAATTCTTCAGCATGCCCTCGATCCGCTCGCCGATGATGGCGGGCGAGAACATTTCCGTGAGCGACGATGCGACCGCTTCGAGCAGGGTCTTTTCGCGCACGAAATGCACGTAGGCGTCCACCGCGAAACGCGTCGCCGGCAACAGCCCGCGCAGCGAGACGACGTAGTCGCGGTCGAGGCCGAGGCCGTCGGTCAGGCGCAGCCAGCGCGCAATGCCGCCGTCGCCCTCGCGTTCGCCGTCGTGATCGATCAGACGACTGCGCCATTCCCGGCGGGTCGCCTGGTCCTCGCAACGCGCGATGAGACTCGCGTCCTTCACCGGGATCATGGCCTGATAGTAATAGCGGTTGAGCGCCCAGGCCTGGACCTGACCTTTGCTGCACTGGCCGCCATGCAGCAACTGGTGAAACGGGTGCAGACGGTGATACCGCCGCGCGCCGATGTCGCGCAGGCGAGCTTCCAGCTCATCCGCCGTCAATAGATTCACAGCACGATCTCCATGCCGTCTTCGGCCACTTCGAAGCCCGCGGCTTCCACTTTACGCCGTTGCGGCGAGCCGTCGATCAGGATCGGGTTGGTATTGTTGATGTGAATATAGATGCGGCGACCCGGAAGCGCGGCGAGAGCGGGAAGCGAACCGCCGTCGATGGGCATGTGACCCATGCGTCGTCCGGTCTTGGTTCCGGTGCCGGATGAGATCATCTCATTGTCGTCGAACAATGTACCGTCAAACAGCAGGACGTCGGCGCCGGCCAGGCGCCGCATGAGCGCGGGTGTGGTGGCGGCGGCGCCGGGAATGTAGATCAATCGCTTGCCGCCGGCCACGAGGTCGATTCCGACATTGGCGGCGGTTTCGGCCTCGAGCGTGGGGTTTTCGTCCTCGAGATAGAGCGGCACCTTGCCGGGGACGGGGAACAACTCGGCCTCGATGCCGCGCGCCGGGACGAATGTTTCGCCAAGGCCGCATGCCCCACGCGTCACCACGTCGGCGGCGAGCACGCCGAACATGGGATTGGCGGCGACCGCGGCGAGCGTCGCGGCGGTGCCGAACAGCGCGAAAACGCCGCGCTCGCGCAGATGCAGCAGGCCGGCGGTCTGATCCACTTCGGCGCCGGTCAGGATGATGGCTGCGATCGGACTGCCGCGCGGCGCGCCGCGCGGGTGCAGCGTGGGCGTCGCTTGCAACTGGGCGCGCAAGTCCGGCGAAGCATTGAGCAGAACCCACTGCTCGCCGTCAGCCGAAAGCGCCACGCTTGACTGGCCGCGCGCCTTAACGCGCGTGTCGCCTGTCCATGCGAGGCGGCAAACCTCACACCTGCAGTTCCACTGCGGAAAGCCTCCGCCTGCCGCAGCACCGAGGACGATGGCGGTCGGGCGCCCCATTCACCGGCATCGGCGAAGCGAGGAAGGATCAGACTTCAGGCGGCAGATAGCCGTTGATCTCTAGGCCGACGCAAATCTCGACGAGGATCGGGGTGCTCCAGGCCATGGCCGTTTCCTTCCCTTGATCGCGACCGAGGATCGGGATCCAAGACCCCGTCCTCCGTAAGTCGTTTAGGGTAATTGGTGGCCGGCGCCGCGCGCAAGGGAAATGTCGTGGCCCGTTGACGTTGAAACGGCCCGGCGACCGGCCGTCCGCTCCGCAAAAGCCAATTCGGCAGGGGCACGCGGCCGGACGTGACGCAGCGCCATAGGCTCGGCTAACATCGGCGGGGAAAGACAAAAGCCCCAGGGGAGGGACCGATCAGCGTTCAGTCCGCCTCCGCGGTCGCGGCCTCGCCGCCGCCGACCTCGCCAATGCGCTTATTCGACGCGCTCTGGCATCGCCGCTCCGTCCGCGCGCAGCTCCTGCTCGTCGTCGTGCTGATCGACGTCGTGGCGGTGCTCGTTGCCGGCAGCGTCACCATCTGGCGTGCCCGCGTCCAAGCGCGCGTCGAGATGGCCGCCTCGATGCGCCTTGCCGACTTGCTGGTCAGCGATGCGGTGCATCTCGCGCGCCAGGAGATTCCAGCCGAGCAATTTCTGACCTCGCTGCCGGCGCAGTTGCAGTCGATGCGCCACGTCCGGTTCGTGGTGAGCGATGCGGCCGGCTCGCGCATTGCCGTCACGTCGCCACGCCGTGGCGAAACGGGCGTGGCGGCGCCGGATTGGTTCAGCGCGCTCGTGGCCCCGCCCATCGAGACCCGCGACGTACCTGTGGCCGTCGATGGCCTGCAGGTCGGGCGCGTTGAAATCGTCGGCGAGCCCGCGGATGAAATCGCCGAGGTTTGGGACGACGCCGTCGCGATTGGCGCCGTCGCCGCGCTCCTCAACATTGTCATGATCGGGCTTCTCTACGTTCTGTTCGGCCGCGTGCTCGATCCGCTCGCCGTGCTCGCCAACGGACTGTGCGATCTCGAGCGCCAGACCTATAGCGTGCGGTTGGCGCAGCCGCGGGCGCGGGAATTGTCCGCCATAGCCGACCACTTCAATGCGCTGGCGCTGGCGCTCGAAACGGTGCGCGCCGAAAACCTGCGGCTAAGCCGCCGGCTGATCACGGCGCAGGACGACGAACGGCGGCGCACCGCGCTCGAACTGCACGATGAAGTTGGGCCGTGTCTGTTCGGCCTCAAGGCCAACGCATCGTCGATCGCAGGCGCGGCGCAGGATCTGCCCGACAAGGCGCGACATACTGTTGCGGAGCGAGTGCGCGAGATCCTGGCGATCATCGAGCATTTGCAGTCGATCAATCGCGGCATACTCGAGCGCCTGCGGCCGATGGCGCTTGGCCATGTTCCGCTCCAGGAGATGCTCGGCCAACTCGTGCACGAGCGCGCGCGGCAACATCCGGCGCTTGCGTTCTCCTTCGCACCCGGCGATCTGCAGAAGAGCTATGGCGATTCGATCGACCTGACGATCTATCGCTGCGTTCAGGAGAGTTTGACCAATGCCATTCGCCACGCCAGGGCGAAGCATGTCACCGTCAAACTCGAGCATGGTGACGCTGCAGCGCTTCTGGCGCTGACCGTGGCCGACGACGGCCGCGGCATGGATCCGACTGCGCCAGCTGGATTCGGCACGCGCGGCATGAAGGAGCGTGTCGAAGGTCTCGGCGGGCGTTTCGTCGTCGAAGGTGAGCCCGGCCGTGGAACCCAGGTGCGGATCGCTATTCCGCTGGTTATGGCGGCGGCCGGGACAGTGAGCGGTGCGAACGGATGACCAGCGTTCTCGTCATCGACGACCATCCGATCGTCCTGCAGGGCTGCCGGCGGATGCTGGCGGACGCCGGCGTCACCGCCGTGCTCGAAGCGCGGGACGCGATTTCCGGTTACAGGCTCTACCGCCGGCATCGTCCGGACGTGGTGATCGTCGACCTCGCCATGCAAGGCAGCGGGCTCGGCGGCCTGCCGTTGATCCGCCGTATCAATGCCCACGATCCGGCCACCCGTATTCTCGTCTTCAGCATGCATAGCGACCCTATCATCGTGGCGCGCGCGCTGGAGGCCGGCGCCACCGGCTATGTGCTCAAGGACACCTCGCCCGCGGAATTGATGAAAGCATTCGACAAAGTGCGGACCGGGACGCCGTACCTGAACGGCGACCTCGCCATGGCGGTTGCGCTGGTGCACACCCCCGCGCGACAAAATCCACTCGCCGAGCTCACCCCGCGGGAGCTGCAAACGCTCTCGCTGCTTGCGGAAGGGAAATCCTACGGCCGCATCGCCGAGGATCTCAACGTCAGCTACAAGACCGTCGTCAACGTCTGCTCGCAGCTCAGGCAGAAGCTCAATGCCCGCAGTCTGGCGGAGCTCATTCGTTCCGCTGTGCGGCTCTTGGCGACCGCTTCTTAGGCTTGTTACTGTTCATAGGCATGGGCGCGAATGTAATGCCAGAGCTGATCGATTTGCTCGTCGCTGAGGACGCCCTTCCACGGCGGCATCTGGTTCTTGCCGTTGCGAACCGAATTGTCGAAACGCGGACGTTCATCTGCCTTTAGCCGGCGCAGGTCGAAAGTCTGGCCGGTATTGGCCAGATCGTCGCCATGGCAGACCGCGCAGCGCGTGTTATAGACGGTCTCTCCAGCCGCGATCCTGTCTTGTTGCAAAGCTGCGTCGTCCGCGAAGGCTGCCGTCAGGAAGGTCAGCATCGCGGCGAGGGTGGTGGCAGCGCGGACAAATGCTGCCGCGCGGTCGGTCGACCGATGATCAGTGCGTGTCATATCCACCAGGCATAGTGTGATCGGAGACATGTAAAGAGGCCGCGACCGGCGGCCTCTTTTGAATGACCCAAGTATTGACCCGAGTGCTGCGGGGTTACTTGTCGAACAGGGCGAAAGTCCACAGCGTCACGCCGGTGGGCAGGTTTTCCAGATTAGGATCGCCGCCACGCTGCGCATAGACGCCACCAAGCCCGCTGAGGACGGTGACATATTGCTTGCCGTCCTTCTGCCACGTCACCGGCTGGCCGATGATGCCCGACGGCGTTTGGAAGCTCCACAGGATCTTGCCGGTATCGGCGTCGAGCGCCTGGAACTCACCCGTCATTACGCCGGTGAACACGAGGTTGCTTGCCGTCACCATGGTCGACGAGTAGTTCGGGCTGCGATACGGCGTCTCCCATTTCGATTTCCCGGTCATTGGATCGACCGCCTTCAGGTAGCCACGGACGTTCGGATCGTCGGTGACCACGGTACGCTTGACGGTGGGAACGCCGGATGGCTGCCCGGGGGTGAGCTTCGGAGGCTCGGGCGCCTGATAGGTCATGCCGACGTTCAGCGTGTTGATGTACAGCAGCCCGGTGTTTGGGCTGAACGAGAAGTGCTGCCAATTGGTGACGCCGGAGATTGAAGGCCACACCGTGACTTTCTCCCCGGCGAGCGCTCCCTTGAACACATCGGTCACGATCGGCCGGCCGGTCTCCATGTCGACGCCGCTCGCCCAGTTCACCTTGCCGAACGGGTTGGCCGCGAGCAGCCTGCCGGTCTTGGCGTCCAGCACATAGAGGAAGCCGTTGCGGTTCGCCTGCATCACCACCTTCTGCGGGGTGCCGTTGACCTTGATGGTGGCGTTGATCGGCGTTTGCACGGCGTCGAAGTCGAAGGGGTCGCTCGGCGTGGTTTGGTAATACCAAACGCGCTCGCCGGTCTCCGGACGGAGCGCCCACACGGAATCGGTGTAGAGATTGTCGCCGCTGCGCGCGCGGGCGTTCCACGGCGCGGGGTTGCCGACGCCCCAGAACACGAGGTCCAGATCGGGGTCGTAAGTGCCGGTTACCCAGCTGCTGCCCCCGCCGGTCAGCTCGGAATCGTTGGGCCAGGTTTCAGAACCGGGTTCGCCTTTGGCCGGGATCGTGTAGGTCCGCCACAAGTGCTTGCCGGTCATCGCATCGTAGCCTTCGATGAAGCCGCGATTGGAGAACTCGGCCCCGGCCACCCCGACGATCACGATGCCGTTGACGATCAGCGGCGCGCCGGTCATCGCATAGCCGTTGGCAGGCACGGCGGGCTCGGGAGATTTCGTTTCCCAGACTTGCTTGCCGGTCTTGGCGTCGAGCGCGATGATGCGATCGTCCATCAGGGCGCGGATGATCATGCCCTGGTAAATCGCCGCGCCGCGATTGACGATGCCGCAGCAGACGACGCGCAGCGTGTCCGGCGGATAGTCGTGTTTCACCCGCCAGATTTGTTTGCCGGTAAGGGCGTCGACGGCTGCCGTCGAATCGTGGGTCGTTACGTAGATGACGCCATCCGTAACGATCGGAAAGGCTTCGCCGCCTTGCAGATCCGCCAGCGAATACGACCACACCGGAACCAGCTTGCCGACATTGTCCTTGGTGATCTGGCTGAGCGGGCTGTACCGGTTGCCGGAATACCCCATGCCGTAGACGAGAACGTTGTCCGGCGTCTTTTCGTCGTTTTTCAGATCGTCCGCGGTCTGGGCGAATGCAGAAAGCGGAACGGCGGCGAGGGCCGTCGCCACCAATGCAAAGCAAAGCGTCGATCGCGCCATTGGTCTCCTCCCACTTTGTTTTGGTCTGGCCTTGGGCCGACCGGAAACATGATAAGCGGTTTCGTCGCGCGCTCAAGGGCGCCGTCACCGCGTTCCTGCAGCCTTTTCGGGCGCGCCGAACTGTGTCACGCTGTGCGCACTATCGGCGGCGACGCGCCAATCAAACGGAGGATCGATGGATCGAATTGGGCTGCCGCCCATGGCGCCGCCGTTTGCCGAGAAGTGCACCGGGCCGTGCGCGTGAATGGCGTTCGACGGTCGCGCCTGCTGTCGTGCGTGCGGGTTTTGCTCGTTGCCGCGGCGACACTGACGGTCTCGAGCGCGGTCGCGGCGGATCGCATACGCGTCGCGGCCCAGAAAACCGGCACGTTCGCCTGGGAGCTGGAAATCCTCAAGGCGCGCGGCCTCGACCGGCAGGCCGATATCGACATTGAAACGACCGAGCTTGCCAGTACCGAGGCCGGCAAAGTGGCGCTCGAAGGCGGCTCCGTCGATCTGATGCTGTCCGACTGGCTATGGGTTGCGCGCGAGCGGGCGCTTGGGGACGATGTCGTGTTCTATCCGTATTCGAGCGCGCTTGGAGCCGTCATGGTGCCGGCAAATTCGTCGATCGAAGGGATTGCGGGTCTGAGAGGAAAAAAGCTCGCCGTAGCCGGCGGGCCGCTCGACAAAAGCTGGTTGCTGCTGCAGGCGCTGGCCCGCAGGTCCGGCATCGATCTCAAGACGCAGGCGGACATCGTGTACGGTGCGCCGCCGCTGCTCGAGCAAAAAGCCCTGCAGGGCGAAACCGACGCCACGCTGACGTTCTGGAATTTCTGCGCCGATCTTGAAGCCAACGGCATGAAACGCGCCGTTGCAATGGCTGAGGTGATGAAAAGCCTGGATGCCGCCGGGCCGATGGCCATGGTCGGCTACGTGTTCAAGGGTGGCTGGGCGCAGCGTCACGCGGCGCTGCTCGATCGCTTCTTTGCCATCACGCGCCAAGCCAAGGATATCCTCGCAGAATCGCCGGACGAGTGGCAGCGGCTCGCGCCGCGCATCGGGGCAACCGGCCCGAGCGCGCTGGATGTGTATCGCAAGCGCTATCTTGAGGGCATTCCGCGGCGGTCGCCGGCCGCGGAACTGGCCGATGCGAAGACCCTGTACCGGGTATTGGCGGAGATCGGCGGCACCGATCTGGTGGGTCCGGCGCGCGAACTCGATCCGGCCACCTTTTACACGACAGGTTCGAGCGAATGAACTTGATGCTTCGACTAGCCTCGATCGCGCTGCTGCTCGCGGTTTGGTTTGTCGGCTCGCGGCTGGCGGGCCCACGGCTTTTGCCGGGACCGCAAGCCGTCGCTCTCGCCATCGTCGCCGAGGCGCGCTCCGGCGCGCTGGCCTTCAATCTCGGCGTCACGCTCGCCCGTGTCGCCGCGGCGTTCTCGATCGCCATGGTGCTTGGCACGGTCATCGGCCTCGCCATGGGCCGCGTGACGGCCGCCGACCGGATCGGCGATCCGTGGCTGGTGCTGCTGCTCAATTTGCCGGCGCTGGTCATCATTGTGCTGGCTTACATATGGGCCGGCCTGACGGAAACCGCGGCGCTCGGTGCGGTCGTCCTCAACAAGCTGCCGCTTGCGACCGTCACGGTGCGCGAGGGGGCACGGGCGCTGGACCGCAATCTCGACGAGATGGCTGCGGTGTTTCGCATGGGCCGATGGAAGCGGCTGCGCCACGTCGTCTTGCCGCAGCTGTCGCCTTATCTCGCCGCCGCCGCGCGTTCCGGCCTGTCGCTGGTATGGAAGATCGTGCTGATCGTCGAACTCTTAGGCCGGCCCAATGGCGTCGGCTTTGAAATCGGCGTCGCGTTCCAATTGTTCGACGTCACGCGCATCCTGGCCTATGCTCTGGCCTTCGTCGCAGTCATGCTCGCCATTGAAACGTTCCTGGTGCAGCCGTTTGAACGATATGCCTCGCGCTGGCGACCCCGAGCGGCTTGAAGTCTACATCAAGCGAAAGTCCTATCGCCAAGCCTCGGGCGGCAGCCTGCCGGTGCTCGGCGCGCTCTCGATCAGCGTCGCCAATGGCGAAGTTGCGGCGCTGGTCGGGCCGTCCGGCTGCGGCAAGACTACGCTGCTCCGCATCATCGTCGGCCTCGATTCCGACTTCGAGGGTCGGGTGCGGCGGCCGGCGCACGGCCGGCTTGGCATCGTCTTCCAGGAGCCGCGGTTGTTGCCGTGGCGCACCGTCGAAGAGAACGTGCGCTTGGCCGCGCCGCAAGCGAGCGGCGCCGGATTGAGGACGCTGTTCGCGACCCTGGGTCTTTCCGAACACCTGCGCCACTATCCCGGCGAACTGTCGCTCGGTCTGGCACGTCGGGTCGCCTTGGCCCGCGCCTTCGCGGTCGAGCCCGAACTGCTCGTGCTCGACGAGCCTTTCGTCTCGCTCGATGCCGAGCTGGCGAGGAGGCTGCGCGCCGAACTTGTGGAACTTGTTGCGCGCAGACCCGTGACGACCGTTCTGGTCAGTCACGACGTCGACGAAGTGATCGGTCTTGCCGACCGCGTCTTTTTGCTCGCGGGCAATCCCGCTCGCGTGATTGCCGATGTGCCCATACAAAACCCGCGCAGCGCGCGCACTGCCGACGAAATGGCGGCCATCCGCAATGAACTGGCGCGCAAAGCAATGGCGGCCGTGTGCTAAACCGTAAGGCCGACGGGCCGATGGCGATGCCAAATCCCCCGAGGCGCCGGCCCTAGTGACGCCCGCGCCAGAGGCGCCCGGTCCTCAGGCGCATTGGATCGTGATCCCGGAACGGGTCGCATGACGACTTTGCTCCTGGCGCGGGGTTTCTTGCCTTAAGCCGGCTGCGCCTGGGCGGTGCGGCGTATCGTGCCGCGCTGCGGATTGTAACCCAGCGCGGCGAGCAGGAAGAACAGCACCGTCGTGCCCGAAACAACCAGCGCCGAGAGCGGCTCGAATATGCCGTAGAGGGCGAAGCGAATGAGCTCCACCGCATAGGTGAAGGGATTGGCCAGCGAAACGTAGTAGATCAATTCGGAGCCGCCCTCGCGCAGTTTCCACAGCGGATAGAGCGCCGAGGAAAAGAAAAACATCGGGAACATCACGAAATTCATGGCGCCGGCGAAATTCTCGACCTGCTTGATATAGACCGAAAGAAACAGCCAGAGCGCGCCGAGCATAAGCCCGCAGATGATCAAGGCCGGCAGCACTTCCAACCAAGCGATCGGCGCGAACGTCACGTTGAACAGAATGCAGACGGCCAGGAACACGTAGCACGTCATGACCGAGAGCGCGGTGCCCGCGGCAAGCTTGCACGCCAGTAGCACCCAACGCGGCAGCGGCGCCGTGAGCAAAAGCCGCATCACGCCCATCTCGCGATCGTAAACCATCGACAGCGAGGACTGCATTCCGTGAAACAGCAGGATTATGCCGAGCAGGCCGGGCACTATGTAAACCTGGTACGTAATATAGGTCTTGTACGGCGGGATGATCGAGACGCCGAACACATTGTAGAAACCCGCAGCGAACACGGCCAGCCACATCAGCGGGCGCACCAGCGCCGACAACAGCCGCCCGCGCTGCTGCACGAACTTGACCAACTCCCGCGTGGTGACGGCGCGTAGGGCGCGCATGACGTGGACGAACTGCATGGGAATATCGGGGTGCTCGGCTAGCGGTCGAGATGGCAGGTCGAACTCCGGCTGGTCGTCGCCGAGAGTATCCAGTTCATTCGTCTGGTGCAGGAAGCCCTCGATCGGCGCGTTGGCGACAACCTGGTAGGGCGCCGCAAGCAGGACCGCCTGACGGACTTGATGATCCCAGGGCCGCACACTCACGGCAAGGCCCTTGTCGCCGTCGAAGCTGGTGTCGCCGAGGATAAAGTCACGCTGCTTCGAAAAATCGGTTGAGCGCGTGCGGAGCGTCGATTGCACGACCATCTTGACCGCAATCCAGGCGGCCCAGTCGGCGCCCTCCATGTGGCGGCCGCCGGACCGCTTCTCGAAACGCGAGTTGACCTGCGGCGCGCCGTTATGGTCCCAGGTCCAATGCCAGGCCACCGGCTCGAAATCGATGTCGCCCATGACCGGCCGTGGGCGAACGAGACGATAAGGTACTGTGCGGACGAAATCGAAATCGCTGTCGGCGACGAAAACCACGTCGAAATCGCGGTTGATCGCGCTCAGCAACGCCGGATCGTTCTGCTCCCGGTCGCGCGGATCGGTGCCAGGCTTGAATTTCTGATGGGCCACGATACGGGCGCCGAATTTTTGAGCCGAATGCTCGAAGGCCGTCGTGGTCGCCGCATCGTCGGGCGAAGGGCCCTCGAATTCCAGCAGGTTCGTCCATTTGCGCGAGACCACGTATTGCACGAGGCCGTCCATGAGCTGGGCGCGGCTGGGATAGACGTGAACGAATTCGGCGGCGCATAAGCTGCGCCGCAGCGCATCGTCGGGCTCCGAAATATTGAACAGGAGCAGGTCGCGCCCGCGCACGGCAGCTGCCAACGGCTGGTAGGCCTCGGCGGGCGCGTCGATCAGGAAAAAGTGCGTGCCGCCGGCAACGGCTTGAAGCACCGCCTGCGCCACATCGGCCGATGATTTCGCCACAATGCGGTCCAGGGTGAAATCGGTGTCGAGCAGGCGCACGAGCGGCGCCGCGTCGTCGATGCCGACTTGGGCGCCGGCGAACGGATGTACCGGAGACTTGAGAATGATCCGTTCGGAGGCGCGGATCGGCTGATAGCGTGGATCGCCGTCGACCTCCACGAAGGCGATCTTGACGTGCTGCTGCGGTGCCGCCGGTTGGCGCGATGCAGGCACGTCCTGCGCCGCGGCCACCGCCGTCGCGGCGAGGATAAACAGCGCGCCCAGCATGACCGGCCAACGACGAGCCGCAAGCGCGGGTGCGCTATTCATCGACAGCGACACCCCACGGAACGCGACCGACGGGGCTCTTTTCATTGCTGACGCAGCTCAGTCCGGTATCCTTCCCCGGCCGGAGCCAAGGCGAGCCCCGCGAGCGGCGCTATGGCTAGTCTGAGCATCGAACGCCCATTGATTGCTTCATGCCAAGCCTACGTCTTAATAAGGAGCACGGGCAAGGCAAGGGCGGGAGAACAGGGTCATGCAGCAAAGCGCGCAGGCGCTGCTCGTAAACGACGTCGTCAAGACCTATGGGGCGATCCGCGCCGTCGACGGCGTCAGTTTCGCGGCTTCCGCCGGCGAGTTTATTGCGCTGCTCGGACCGAACGGCGCCGGCAAGACAACGCTGTTTCAACTGCTTTCCGGGCTGTTCGTGCCGGATTCCGGCCACATCGGGATCATGGGGCACGACATGCTGCTCGATCCGGTGCCGGCCTTGGCGACGCTCGGCATCGTTTTCCAACAGCCCACCCTCGACCTTGAATTGACGGTGACGGGCAACCTTTTATTCCATGCCGGCCTGCACGGCATTCCCCGCGCCGTCGCGAAGCGCCGCATCGAGACGGAGTTGGCGCGGCTCGGTCTTACCGACCGCGCGCACGACAAAGTCATTCAATTGAGCGGCGGCAACCGCCGGCGGGTCGAGCTTGCCCGCGCGCTGCTGCATGAGCCGCGCGTGCTGCTGATGGACGAAGCGACAGTCGGCCTCGATCCGGCCAGCCGCAGCGATCTGCGCAAGCTGATCCTGACCATGCGGACGGAACGTTCGGTCGCCGTGCTGTGGGCGACCCATCTGTGCGACGAAGTGCCGAAAGCCGACCGCGTGATCGTGCTTCATCACGGCAAGGTTTCGGCCGACACGACGCCGGCGCAGCTGGTCAAGAGCGCCGGCGCGGCCACGATCGAGCAGGCGTTCCTGACAATCACCGCCGAAGCTGCCGTCTCGACGCCGGCAACAACCCGATTGGCTCCGGCCCGCTAGGCGTCCCAACGTTCACGCGGACCGCTTGCGTCGGCAGCCGTTGCGCCATGGCGGGCTACGCGCCGGGAAGGCGCCCCCGGTAAGAGCGATGCAGGATTTCACACATTGCCGACGGTGCATAAATCCACCCCGTGGCGGAACCGGAAACCGTCCGGTTGGCCGTTGCGGCGAGCCCGCCTCAACGAACGTGCAACTAAATCACGCCGGCGTCCCGCAGGCGCAGAATATCGTCCTTGGAATAACCAAATTCCACCAGGATCGCGTCGGTGTGCTCGCCGTATTCGGGCGCGCCTGCGACCAGCCGGCTCGGCGTGCGGCTCAGGGTGAACGGCTGGCCGACCAACGTGATGTCGCCGAGCGCCGGCGACTTGACATGCTGCGCAATGCCGAGATGGCGCACCTGGGGATCGGCGAAAGCTTGATCGATCGTGTAGATCGGGCCGCAGGGAATCCCGGCGGTGTTCATGCGCTCGACGACGCCGGCGCTCGTCATGGCTGCGGTGATCTCGCCGATCAGCGCATTGAGGGCGTCGCGATTGCGCCGGCGGTCCTTCGGCGTGGCGTAATCGGGATGATCGATGAGGTCGTCGCGCTCGATCGCCTTGCAGAACCGCTTCCACATCAACGGCGTCGGCGCGACATTGACATAACCGTCCTTGGTCTTGAACACGCCGGTCGGCGCGCCGGTCGGATGATTGTTGCCGGCCTGGCCGGCAACCTCTCCTGACATGAGATAGCGCGCGGCCTGAAAGTCCAGCATGAAGATCTGCGCCTGCAGCAACGAGGTTTGCACCCATTGGCCGCGGCCGGAGCGCTCGCGCTCGTAGAGCGCGACCAAAATCCCCATGGCGCCGAAGATGCCCGCCGACAGATCGGCGAGCGCGGTGCCGACGCGCATCGGTCCGCGGCCCGGTTCGCCGGTGACCGACATCAACCCCGACATGCCCTGCGCGATCTGGTCGACGCCGGGACGGTCGCGATACGGTCCATCCTCGCCGAAGCCGGAAATGCTCGCATAGATGAGGCGCGGATTGACCGCGCTCAACGCCGCGTAATCGATGCCAAGCCGGTGCTTCACCTCGGGACGGTAGTTTTCGACGATCACGTCGGCTTGCGCCACCATGCGTTGCAGAACGGCGATGCCGTCGGCGCTCTTGAGATTGAGCGTCATGCCGCGCTTGTTGCGATGCAGATTTTGAAAATCCGCCTCATGCCGCGCCGAGAAATCCGTCTGCGTCGCGCTGCCGCCGTCCTCGGGCATCTCGATCTTGATGACCTTGGCGCCCCAGTCGGCAAGTTGGCGCACGCACGTCGGCCCGGCGCGCACCCGCGTCAGGTCCAGCACCGTGATCGTCTCGAGAGCGGTCGAAGCCGAAGCGTGGGTCATGACGTTTTTCTCGTTTTTTCGCATTTTGCGGTGCGTGCTGCCGCTTCACGTTGATTGGCTCGTCAATCTTCAGTCCGCGATGCGAGGCCATATTGCAGCATGCGTCACGCGGCCGGCAAGATTGACGGACGACGCCGGCCACCTCTAGGGTCTTTCCTGAGGCGCGGATCAACGACGACGAGCATTTGCGACACCGCGCGGATGCCAGCGGCGCTCTTAGGGGAGGGGCAGTACGTATGGATTTTGAATTGCCTTCCGAGTTGGTGCTCTTGCAGCAGACGGTGCGGCGTTTCGTCGACAACGAGTTGATCCCGATCGAAATGCACGCGATGGAAGGTCCCGACCTCAAGCCGGAGATCCGTGCGCGGCTCGAAGCGAAAACGCGCGAGCTCGGGCTGTGGCTCCTGGAAGTACCGTCGCAATATGGCGGCCAGGACTTGAGCCAGCTGGCGCTGACCGTCATCAACGAGGAAATGGCGCGAACGGTGGCGCTGCCGGCGCGCGGCCCCGGTATCTTCGGCCCGGAAGTCCGCTCGATCCTGCTGGCGTTGTCCGACGCGCAGAAGGAGCGTTACCTCTTTCCGGTTCTGCGGGGCGAGAAGTCGACCGCCTTTGCCCAGACTGAGCCGGATGCCGGCGCCGATCCGGGCGGGATGCGCACCGCCGCCGTACGCGACGGCGGTTGCTATCTGATCAATGGCTACAAGCGCTTTATCGCCCACGCCAAGGGCGCCGATTTCCTGCAACTCGTTGCTGCAACCGACCGCGCCAAGGGCTCGCGCGGCGGGCTTACGGTTTTCCTCGTCGACATGGACACGCCCGGCGTCTCGATCGCCGGTCAGACCGTCCACATGATGGGCGACGTGACCTACGAAGTCGCGCTCGATGGCGTCAGGGTGCCGGTTGAAAACCGTATCGGCAACGAAGGCGACGGCATGAAGGCCGCGCAGACGTGGATCAATGCCAATCGCGTCAACCAGGCGGCGCGCGGCCTCGGTGTCGCCGCCCGCTGTCTTGAAATGATCACCAGCTACGGCAAGCAGCGCCAAACCTTCGGCCGGCCGCTCGAGAGCCGGCAAGCCGTGCAGTTCGCCGTCGCCGATCTCTACACCAAGTTGCAGGCCGGACAGCTTTTGACCTACCGCACCGCCTGGAAGTTCGATAACGGCAAGCTGCAGCGGCACGACACCTTCATGATCAAGATCTTCTGCACCGAACTCGGCTTCGAAGCCGCCGATCGCTGCATGCAGTTTCACGGCGGGCTGGGCACCGCGACCGAAATGCCGATCGAGCGCATGTGGCGCCAGTCCCGCAGTTTTATGATTACCGGCGGGCCGGTCGAGATCATGCGCGCTTCGCTCGCGCGCGAAGTGTTCGCGCTGTACCAATGACAGCAAGTCGGACCAGAGATAGCGGCGCGATATAATCGGTATAGCGGCGCGATATAATCGGGGAGGAACATGCGTACCGTCATCGCCCTGTTGGGTGCAGCCTTCTCCTTGGCGCTTTTTACGCAAACTGGTCTGGCGCAGGACCCATACCCCAATCGCGCCGTACGGATCATCGTGCCGACCTCGCCTGGCGCCATCACCGACGTCCTCGCCCGCGCCATCGGCCAGACGCTGTCGCAGTCCTGGGGACAGCCCGTGGTCATCGACAATCGTCCGGGAGGGGACGAGATGATCGGCGACGAAATCGTGGCCAGGTCGGTGCCCGATGGCTATACGCTCGGAGTCTTCAGCAACGGCGGCATAACGGCTTCGCCGCAACTGCACAGCGAAGTTCGCTATGATCCGCAGAAAGACTTCACCCCCATCTTCATGCTCGGCCAGGTCACGCCCGTCATGGTCGTGCCTGGGGTGTCGCCGGTGCGGACGGTTCAGGACCTCATCGCGCTCGCCAAATCAAAACCGGGCGAACTGAACTACGGCTCGTTCGGCAACGGATCCTACGCGCATGTTGCCATGGAGGATTTCAAGCAGCGCACCGGCATCCAGCTTATACACATCCCGTATCGGGGGGCGGCCCCGGCTTACACGGCGCTGATCCGTAATGATGTGGCGGTCATGATCGCCAACCTCAGCGGCGCCACCGCCCAGGCCGAGGCCGGCAATGTCAGGATCATCGCCGCTGCGGGTCCGCATCGCTCGAAAGCGCGACCGGATTTGCCGACCGTCGCGGAGTCCGGGGTGCCTGGATTTTCCACGGGCGCGTGGTGGGGAATGTTCGGCCCGCGCAATCTTCCAGGCCCTGTCGTCGACAGGATCAGAGCGGATCTGTCGCGCATCCTGGACACGCCGGAAATGCAAAAAATTTATGAAATCAACACGATGGAGCGGGACGATATGACGCTCGGGCAATTCGTCCAATATATTCACGACGACACCGAAAATTGGGCGCGACAGATCAAGGCGGCCGGCATCACGCCGGACTAAGGCGCGTCTTCGCCACGCGATGCGCTGATGCCGGCGTCGCGTCGTCGGAAAACTTTTCATCTGCTGGTTTATCCTGAAAGTCCTGCGAGGCGAACACATGGATCTCAATCTCAAGGGCCGCTCTGTCCTGATCACGGGCGGCTCGCGTGGCATCGGCGAGTTGATCGCCGACACCATGGCGCAAGAGGGCTGCAGCATCACGCTTGCCGCCACCGATGCCGCAAAACTCGAGCAGGTAGCGGGCGCCATCAAGGCCAGGCACGGCGTCGCCGTGACGACGCACGCGTTCGACCTGTCGAAGCACGACAACATCAAAGCGCTGGCCGATGCCGCCGGCGATTGCGACATCCTGGTCAACAACGCCGGCGCGATCCCGCGCGGATCGCTCTACGAGGTCACGCCGGAGGCGTGGCGGCAGGGCTGGGACCTCAAGGTGTTCGGCTATATTGACCTGACGCGATACATTCTGCCGCGGATGACCGCGCGCAAGAGCGGTGTCATCGTCAACATCTGCGGCATGGCCGGCGAGCGCCCCGAGCCGCGCTATATCGCAACCTGCTGTGGCAATGCGGCGCTGATGATGTTCACGCAGTGTCTCGGCGGCGAAAGCGTCCGCGACGGCGTCCGCATCAACGCCATCAATCCGGGACCGATCATGTCCGACCGCCACCGCCGCGGCGCCGAACGCGTCGCCGAGCGCGAGCTTGGCAGCAAGGACCGTTGGCCGGAACTCTACCAGCGATTTCCGATCGGCCGTCCCGGGCGCGTCAAGGAGGTGGCCTACATGGCAGCGTTCCTCGCCTCCGATCTCGCCTCATATATCAGCGGCGAAATCATCAGGGTCGATGCCGGTCTGAAGGTTCGGGATCCGGTGTACTGATTGGGGGGAATTTTCTCGTCGCGGAGGCAGCTAAGAGCGTCGGCAAAAGATCGCGGTGTCTGTCGGATTCTGCCGCGCCTGACCCTGGGTGACCTGTGTGTCTTGACGTGGCTTAACCGGACCGAATCGTTGTCCGGCAGGAAATGCGCTTCCGTTTGCAGGGCACGATCTTGGCGTGGAACCCGACGGAACCCTCGGCGTTTTTATGGCGACGAAATTCTCATTTGGCGGCAAGGAGGGTCGTCATGACCAAGGCCGATGATTACCGGCGACTGGCGGAAGAAGCGGCGGCTCGGGTTGATTGGTGTGAAAAGAAGCTGGCGTTCGAAAGCAAGCGGCACAAGGCGCTTAAGGATCTGGCCGCCGGCGAGGATTGGCTCGACGGGAAGGTGAATCCGACGGCGACGACGAAGACCGAAGGCTCGGCGAGCGGGAGTTGAGCCTGGCTCCTATGCTCCGGCCGGCTTGCTTTTATCCGGATCCACCGTGTGCTCTTCCACCTGTCGCACGAGTTGCTCGACCAGCTCCACGAGCCGCTCGGGAAGGGGGCTGTGCAGCGCCCACTCGTAGTAGGCTTTGAGCCGTTCTCCGAGTTGCTCCCGGATGTCCCGGCTGCACGAAGACGCTGCTCCTGATGTCACCAGGACTCGCTCCGCCATGGCGTCTTCGTCTCCTCCGCACGGCAAATACGGCGTTCTCCTAGTCTTTCCAACTTTCAAGACCGTTGTGCTGTTCCAGGCGAAAGCGCAAAACCTGCGGTGGAAATCGTTGCAAGAAATGCTGCGATCGCTTCGGGTGAGCGGACCAAACCTACCGGGCGGTTGCTCGATGATGGTAGGGCTGATTGTCTGCGTCTCTGCCAGCCCAAAATTTATGCAAATTCCGCAGGAACCATTCGGGATGCCGTGAGTTCGTTAGTGGTAGCTGACTGGGCACGGAGGTCGGCCAATGGACACGTCGGAGAGACTTCTGCAATTTGCCGTCGAGGGGGAGCGTCTCGCGAAATACGCCCCGAGTGCCGGCAACAGGACGGTGTGGCGTCGCATGGTGGACGGTTGGATACGGTGGGATGAATCGAGCGTGCGACCCAGCCTCTTGATCCATACGGGCAGTCCAACAGGGCGCCATCGGGATGTCTCGTACAGTTGGGTAGGTCTAGCCTTCCACAAGTTCCCTTGGAAATGATCGCTGAGCTGGATGGCAGTTAAAAGCCCCGCCGACGTGGTGGCGGGGCTTGGCACGGCGAGGGTCTCGGGCGGTGCGCCGTCAGGCACGCGAGTTGAGCGACAAACCCATGCTGAAGGCTTTTTGCCGGGTGGCTCCTTCGGAGCGCTTCAACTTTTTGGCTATCTTGCCCGCTGGGGTCTTTTTGCGCGCCATCGTCTTCATTTCGCGAACTTCTACGGCTGTCCAAGAACGTCTCTTTTTTCCATTCTTCATAACAATCTCCCTGCATGAACGGGGTGGGCTTGTAACCGGAAGTGGGCTAAAAAGAAAGAGCTGATTTTTTTCGAGGTTTCATCGTCCAGCGGCTCGATGGCTCCGCCGGCATGCCGCGGGCGGGTTTCTTATTCATCAAATTTTGGTCGCCTGTCCGCGCGCACTGAACAATTGTGCGATTTCGAGCGCCAGCCGTGTGGGGCTGAACAGATAGCCCTGCATTTCATCGCGGTGGGTTGCTCCCAGTCGGGAGACAAAGATCAGAAGAAAACAGGGCGGACTGAAGTCCGCCTTGTTTTTCCACGACCTTAGTGCTGAAGGAGCATTTCATTGTAACCCTCGCTGCCGCCGCCCGTGAGTGACGGAGTATTTGAGTCGGAAGTCGCGGGGGTGCCGGGAACCATGGCGAAGGCCTGGAGACCGTCCTGGCGATCCGAACGCTGCACGGTCTGGGAGGCGGAATCGCCGACGTAGCGGCCGATGGAGCGCTCGATGCGGTTCGATGCGCTTCCGGTGGTGGGTCCCGGATTGTACTGGGCGAACGCCGGCGTCGCGATGACGGTGGCGGTGAGTGCGACAATCGTGATGAGCTTTTTCATAGCTCTTCTCCTGGGTTGCATTGATCTGCACCTTTTGCGGTGCGCAGCACGTGGCTGCACGCTGGAAATAGGCCGATGGCCAGGCGGCACCACTAAATTGCCGTTCAGAAAACTAAATTCGGTTTCATCCGAACAAATCCGCGATCGGACGCCATTCTGATCGGTTGACGCCGATAAAACGATCAATGCCGTTATTCGAACGAGCGAATGCGGCCGCGATGGCGCGTCGAACGCGTCGTCGACGCGCCGATTTCGGAGTTCGGAGGGGGGCCATTTCTAACAGGGAATTTAATGACCCTAACAAGCAATTTAATGGTGCCGCACGCGATCGCGGGTACATTTTCCAAGGCAGCAACGGCGCTGCAGATGCAACCGTGCAACATGGAGAACGCTGTCATGGCCCGAACGACTGCACTGCCCATTCTCTTGGGTTCGGCGTGTCACGAAGTCCGCGCCTTCGAGAAGGTGCAGAAGACGGTACGGCGTCGGGTTACCGCCATGGAGATGCCGGGCGCGCTGAGAAGCTCGGACACGATGTCGGAATCGGCGACTGCATCAACCCGTATCTTCTACCAGCGAGTGCCGGAACGGACGGCGGCGCCACGCCGTTCGTCTCTGAGGCGAGGCGTATGTCTGCCTTGCCGATATCGTGGGCCGATGGAAAATGCTATGTTGCCGATGCCTGATGAAAGGGCCGATAATTCGCGTCTGGTCAGCGAATTCTGACGGCCGGCGATCGTCGAACCCGCAGCCAGCCGCGGACGGATCGGCCGCCCTGGCCGCCAGGAATGAGCCGATGCCGAGATTGCTCCTCATCGAGGATGACAAGGAAACGGCGGACGAGATCAGGGCGGAGCTTGGCGATCGCGGCTTTGAGGTGAGCTGGGCCGCAAACGGCATCGAAGGCTTGGATAAGGCGCGTTCCGGCGCAGCGGACGCCATGATTGTCGATCGCCTGCTGCCGGGAATGGACGGTCTCACCGTCATCGAAACCTTGCGCGGCGAGGGTATCCGGACGCCGGTCCTGGTCCTGAGCGCACTCGGCGCGGTCGACGAGCGGGTGCGCGGATTGCGCTCGGGAGGCGACGACTATCTCACCAAGCCGTTTGCGACGGTCGAACTGCACGCCCGGATCGAGGCGCTGTTGCGCCGGCCGGCGGAAAGCCCGGACACGGTGCTGCGGGTCGGACCGCTCGAGCTCGATCTCATCAAGCGCACCGCCAAGCGCGGCGAGCGCATGATCGAGCTGCTGCCGCGCGAATTCCGCCTGCTGGAATACATGATGCGCCGCAAAGGCCAGATGCTGACCCGCGCCATGCTTCTGGAAGAGGTCTGGAACTACAAGTTCGTTCCGCAGACCAACCTGGTCGACGTTCACATGGGCCGGCTGCGGCACAAGGTGGACGAGCCGCACGAGTTGCCGATGATCAACAATGTCCGCGGCGTTGGATTCATCCTCCGTGCGCCTACCTGACTTCGCGCGCACGACCACGTTTCGCTCGACGCTCATTGTCGCTGGCGCGTTCTTCCTGTGCACATTGCTGCTGTTCGGCTTCGTCTACTGGCAGACGGCCGTCTACGTGATGGACAAATACGACGTGTTGCTGGCCGAGGAGACGCGCGTGTTCGCGGCCAATACGCCGGAGCAGCGGCTGCAGGAGATCGACGATCGATTGCGCAAGGATCCGCAACGCATCAAGATCGCCGGCCTGTTCGGCCCCGACGGTCATCGCATCGCCGGCAACATCGAAAGTCTCCCCGGCGGACTTGCGCCCGACATTCCCACCAACGCAGTGATCGTTCGCGTCGATGACCATGGTCGCGAACTGCAGAACGTGCGTCTCGCCACCCATGCGCTGCCGGACGGCGACATGCTGGTGATCGGCCGCAACATCGACGAGATCGTCGAGATCGCCGAAATCGTTCTGCGGGCGCTCGCGCTCGGCCTGCTGCCGGCGATCGTGCTGGCGGTCGCCATCGGGATGATGCTGAGCCTGCGCGCCCGCAATCGGCTGCTGGAGGTCAACCGGCGAATCCAGCGGATCGTGACCGGCGATTTGCGCGAGCGGCTGCCGACCCGCAAAGGCAACGATCCATTCGATCAACTGGCCGTCAGCGTCAACCGGATGCTGGGCGACATCGAGGCGCTCATCCATGAGATATCCGGGGTCGGCAACGACATCGCGCACGATTTGCGCACGCCGCTCACCCGGGTGCGGGTGCGGCTCGAGCGCGGGCGGGCCCGCGCCGAAACGCTGGACGACTTGCGGGCGGTCGTCGATCAGTCGATTGCCGGTCTTGACCAATCGCTCGCCATCATCACGGCGCTGCTGCGCATCGCCGAGATCGAGCACAGCCGCAGGCTCGAGGGCTTCAGCCAGGTCCAACTCGCCCCTCTGGTGCGCGAGGTGGGCGAACTCTACGAGCCGATCGCCGAGGACAAGGGCGTCACCCTGCAGGTCGATGCCGCCGATGCGGCGATCGTCCATGGCGACCGCGACCTTCTTTTCGAGGCCGTCGCCAATCTGGTCGACAATGCGGTGAAGTTCACCCCGGAGGGCGGATGTGTGGCCCTTGCCTTGCTGCGCCGCGACGGCGAGAGCGTCATCCGGATCAGCGACACCGGCCCCGGCATTCCCGCGATCGAACGCGACGCCGTCACCAAGCGCTTCTACCGCTCGGACAAGAGCCGCAATACCGAGGGACTGGGCCTCGGCCTGAGCCTGGTCAGCGCCATCGTCAAACTGCACGGCTTCCGCTTCACGCTCGACGCCGGCCCGGGCTGCACCGCGGAGATCGCCTGCGTTTCCGCATTGAACCGGATTTAGTTTTCTGAAGCGGAATTTCCGGGGCGCGCCAGGCGCCGATCTCTTTCGGCAGCCGCCGCAACCCCCCGACTGGCATTTTGATTGGGCATGATCTTTGGCGACGCGACGATGCTCTCGCGGGCGACCGAATAGCTTCACGTCGGCCGGGACGGTCGTGCTAAAGCTCCTCCTCTCGAACTTGGTTGTCGGTCACGGGCATCGATGGGACATGCATGATGAAGCTTGGAATTGTCGGCCTCGGCCGCATGGGCGGGGCGATGTCGCAGCGGCTGCGCCAGCACGGTTTCGACGTGGTCGGCTGGGACCACGACGCCGCCGCAGGTCGGGCGCTGGCGGCGGACGGATTGCGCATCGCCGGCAATCCCCGTGAGGTGGCCGCCGATGCCGAAATCATCATTTCCAGCATCACCGAGGATCACGGCGCGCGGCGCATCTTTGCCGGACCGGACGGTTTCCTCGAAGCCGACGTGACGGGAAAACTGTTCATCGAGATGAGCACGCTGCAACCGATGACCGGCCGCGATCTCGCACCGCTGGTCGAAGCCGCTGGCGCGCGGCTGATCGAGGCGCCGGTGCTCGGCACCATCCCGCAGGTTCGCGCCGGCACCCTGTTTGCCATGGTGGGCGGCCGCGCCGAAGACGTTACCCGTGCCGGCGTCGTGCTGGAGAAGCTGACGCGGCGCATCGTCCATATGGGAGGCAACGGCAGCGGCTATGCGATGAAGCTCGCCGCCAATCTCGGCCTCGGCGCCTATGTGGTGGCGCTCGCGGAATCGCTGGCGCTGGGCTGCCGGCAAGGCCTGCCGCTCGACCGGATGATCGAGGCGTTACAGGAAAGCGCCACGGCGTGCGGCTGGCTCAAGAGCAAGGCCGACGTGCTCAACGGCGGCACGGCCGAGATGACGCTCGATATCGCCACGCTGCGCAAGGACCTGATGTCGGCGGTGGCGACCGGGGCGCTCGACGGCGTGCCGATGCCGTTGGCGGCGGGTGCGCTCGCTTCGCTGTCGGCCGCGGTTGCCGACGGCCATGGCGGCGGCGATATCGCCGAACTGCCGAAATTCTTTCGCGACGCGATGCTGCAGAACTTCGGCCGATAACCGAGCCTCACTCCGCTGCTTGCGCGGTCGCGTGCTGGCGGAATTTCGGCATCACCTCCTGCGCGATGAGCCGCATCGACTCGCGCTCCCATGCCCCATTCGGTCCGCTCCAGTCCAGCCCGGTCATCAGCAAGGTGCCGAATGGGCCGACCGCGTCGCGGAAGGCGATGAGCTTGTCGAGAAACGTCTTGGCGGAGCCGTAGATCATGCAGCCCTCGGTGATGGCCTCGACCGTCGCCTGGTCGTCCGGCATATCCGGATCTGGCTTGAGCACCTTGAGGAGGCCGACCCGCGACAGCACCTCGCGCATATAGGTGTAGAAGTAGCGGTTGGAGCCCTGCTCGCTGAACGCGCGATCGCGGGCCTCGCCGTCCGTCGGCGCCACCATGACGTTGCGCGCCACGCGCCAATTCTCGCCGCTCGCCGGCTTGCCCGCCTCGGCGCAAGCCTTGCTGTAGGTCTGCCAATGCGAGGCGATGGCGCCGCTCGGCACGTTGTTGCCGGAGATGATGCCCCAGCCTTGTTGCGCGGCGATGCGCGCGGTCGGCGAGTCGCGGCTCGACAGCGAGGTAAAGATCGGCGGGCCCGGTTTTTGGAACGGCTTGGGCATGTATCCGATGCCGAGCTCGGGAATAATCGCGTCCTTGATGCGCACGTTCCAGAATTCGCCCTGCAGGTCGTACGGCGGATCCTGCGCCCAGATGCGCTGGATCATGGTGATGGATTCGATGAACTTGCGGGTGCGCGCACCGCGGTCGGCATTGCCGAACAGCTCGAAATCGGAAAATAGCCCACCGGGGCCGATGCCGAGCATGAACCGGCCGCGGGTCATGTGGTCGAACTGCGCGACTTCGGCCGCCACTGTCACCGGATCATGGTTCGGCAGACAGATCACCGCGGTGCCAAAGCGCAGGTTATTGGTGCGCGGCGCGAGGCTCGCCAGGAACATCAGCGGGGCCGGGATCGGCTCGGTGGTCGCCGAGAAATGCTCGCCAAGCCATAATTCGTCGAAGCCGAGCTTGTCGGCGTGGAGCGCCTTGTCCTCGTCTTCGGCGAGCGTGTCGGTGAACGAGCGCGTCGGCGGATGCACCGGCATCATGAAAATCCCAAGCCGCATTTTTTCATTCCTCCCGGCGCCTTCGCCAACCCGATCGAGGCACCCGTTACGATAGCCCGAGTTGGCGGCTTGTGAAGGGGTGCAACGCCGGATCCGGCGCACCGCTTGATCCGGCCCGGCTCCTGGCGCAGTCTTTTGCCAACAGGAGGAAACGTCATGAGCCTTGCCGAAGCGCGGCCGGTGGCCGCGACTGCCGCTATTCCGTCCGCCGAGGAGCTCGTGGCGCGGGCCCGGGCGCTGGCACCGAAGCTGCGCGAACGCGCGGTAAAGGCCGAGCGCGACCGCAATATCCCCCAGGACTCGGTGGACGAATACATCGATGCCGGCCTGATCCACACACTGCAGCCGAAGCGCTGGGGCGGCTACGAGCACGACCACGAGGTGGCCTTCGATGTCGCCGTCGAGCTCGGCAAATCGACCTGCGGCTCTTCGGCGTGGTGCCTGAATTATCTTACCGACCACGCCGCCATTCTGGCGTCGTTCCCCGAACAGGCGCAGCACGACGTCTGGAGCCGCAACAAGGCCGCCTGCATCGCCACGTCGGCGGCGCCGACCGGCAAGGTGTCGGTCGCGCCCGGCGGCTATCGCCTGGACGGCCGCTGGTCGTGGTGCTCGGGTTTGCGGCATTCGCACTGGATCATGATCGGCGGACTGGTGCAGCGCGACGGCGACGATCATCCCGACATGCGGCTCTACCTGGTGCCGGTGCCCGAGGTGAAGCAGGACGACACCTGGTACTGCGCCGGGCTGCGCGCCAGCGGCTCGAATACCGCGGTGCTCGACAACGTCTTGGTGCCCGAGCACCGCAGCGTGTCGTTCTCGACGCTACGCGACGCTTGCGCGCCCGGCGCCAAGCTCAACACCAACCCGATCTATCGGACGCCGTTTATCGCCGTGCACAGCTATGCGCTGCTGGCTCCCGTGCTCGGGCTTGCCCGCGGCGGCTATGCGGATTTCGTGCAGTGGACGCGGCAGCGCTATCTGACCTACACGCAGCTCAATATCGCCCAGCATGTGCCGGTGCAGATCCGGATTGCCGAAATCGCCGCGCAGATCGATGCCGCGGAGCTGTTGGCGCGGCGCGCCTTCGCGCTGGCGCGGCAGGATTATTCCGGCATGTCGCTGCAGACGCGCACTTTGCTGCGGCGCGACTTCACCTATGCGGTGCGAATCCTGCGCGAGGCGATGGACGATCTGGTCAAGATCAGCGGCTCGAGCGGGCTGATGGACGACAATTCCGTGCAGCGCTGCTGGCGCGACGCCCACGCCATCTCCTCGCATGTGGTGATGAACTGGGACGTGCCGGCGGAGAATTTCGGCCGCATGGAATTCGGCCTGCCGCTCAACCCGGCCTACCCGATGTTCTGATCTTTCCGTCATTGCGAACGGAGCGAAGCAATCCAGGAGCTGATGCGCTGAGGTTTGGATTGCTTCGTCGTCCCGCTCCGCGCAATGACGGCGCAGAGTCGTCAATTCCAGCGCCACACGCCGTAGGCGTGGCCGTTCTGCATCTGCGGCGCGATGTAGTTCGGCTTGCGGTTGCCGATGGCGCCGAGCATGGCGATCCAGTTCAACAATTCGCCGCCGACATTGCCGGCCTTGAGCATCTGGTGCTCGCTTGCCTCGGCGATCAGCCGGTCGATCTGCTGGTCTTCGAGCGACCTGATGACGCGCATGGCCCAGTCCGGATCGGGCACGCCGTCGGAGCGGCCCGGCGCCATGCGCGGCCCGCCGACTTCGAGCGAAAAGCTGCCCGAGCCCATGACGACGACGCGCTTCGGCTCGGGCCAGGATTCGACGGCGCGCCCCACCGCCTGGCCGAGCGCGTAGCAGCGCCGCGCCGACGGCAGCGGCGGCAGGTGGCCGCTGATGAAGAACGGCACGACCGGCACTCCCATCTCGGGGGTGAGGAAATGCAGCGGCACGGTGACCGAGTGATCGACCGAAAAGTTCTGGGTCATGCCGACGTCGAAGCCGGCGCCGACCGCGGCCGCGCGAATATGCGCGGCGAGGCCGGGCGCGGAGGGCACGGTGTAATTCGGCACGTCGCGCGGCTCGTCGTTCGGCGCCCGAAAAGTCTTGTCGATGCCGACGGCGAAGATCGGCAGGCTATCGAGAAAGAACGTATTGAGATGATCGGTATCGAACATCACGATCACGTCCGGCCGCGTCGCGGCCAGCTCGTTCTTCTGCGCGCCGAACAGCCGCGCGGTCTCGCAATCGGGGCCGTCGCGCTTAACGAAATGCGGAAATATCGGCGTGTGCGGCACGCCCAGTCCGGCTACGATCTGCGCCATGGTTGCCTCCGCTCGATCATGCCACCGGCTGGCCGATTTCGTCGACCTTCACGGCGCGCATGCGTTGGTTGTAGGTCTCGACGTTCAGGCCGCAAACCTCGAAGCGCGCCAGATAGCCCATCAGAAAGCTGTTGACGCCCATGCGAAAGAGCGTGCCGACGTCGCCGGCGATCAGCGCGCGCCGCTCGTCGTCGGTGAGGTCGAGCGGCGCCAGCGCGCTCGCCGGATCGGCTTTCATGGCGGCGCGGAAGGCCTGATCGCGCAACACCTCGCGGCACAGATAGTTCACGGCGAAGATCGACATCACTGGCTCCAACTGGGTCACGGCAGCACGGCTCCGCAACTCCGGGTCATCCCTGGCACGACCGCGCGACGATTGCCACGACGCCGCCGCGATCATAAGCTTTCGCCGGCTGTCCAGGGAGGATGCCATGGATGCGGTGACCACGGCGCGCGAACAACGCCGTAAGACTAACCCGGTCTTCAACGATCGCAAGCTCAAGCTCGGAACCTTCGGCACCAACCTCGATCGCGGCTGCGCGATCTCGACGATCGACGGTGTGCTCGACATCAACTGGCCGAACACGCTCGAGCTGGCCAGGACGTCCGAGGCGATGGAGTTCGAGGCGCTGGTGCCGATCGGGCGCTGGCACGGCTTCGGCGGCGTCACCAATTTCAACGGCCCCGGTTTCGAATGCTTTTCCTGGGCGGCCGCCATCGGGGCGTCGACCCATTATTCGGGCATCTTCGCCACCTCCCACGTGCCGACCATTCATCCGATCATGGCCGCCAAGCAGGCCGCGACCATCGATCACGTCACCGGCGGCCGCTTCGCGCTCAACATCGTGACCGGCTGGAACCGGCCCGAGATCGAAATGTTCGGCTCGCCGCTCATGGAGCACAACGACCGCTACGACTGCGCCGCCGAGTGGCTGCAGGTCCTCAAGGCGTTGTGGACGCGCGAGGAGGCGTTCGATTTCGAAGGCCGCTTCTACAACATCAAGAAAGGCTATCTCGAGCCGAAGCCGATCCAGAAGCCGTTTCCGGCGGTGATGAACGCCGGCGGTTCCGACAAGGGCCAGCACTTCGCCGCCAAATATTGCGACATGGTCTATGTGGTGTTCGGCTCGCACGACTTCGACGACTGCAAGGCCAAGATCGACAGCTACCGCGAGCTCGCCCGCAAGGAATACGGCCGCGAAATCCAGGTCTGGAGCTACGCCTACGTGGTGCAGGGCGAGACGGAGAAAGAGGCCAACGACTATTTCGAGGACTACGTCCAGGACAAAGGGGACTGGGAGGCGGTCAGCAACCTGGTCGATACCATGATCGCCAATGCCAAGACGCTGCCGCCGGCGGTGCTCGCCGAGATGAAGAAGCACTTCATCGCCGGGTGGGGCGGTTATCCGCTCATCGGCACGCCCGAGCAGATCGTCGACGGCCTGATCCGCATGTCGAAGATGGGCCTCGACGGCACGCTGCTGAACTGGCCGCGCTACATCGAAGACCAGCACTGGTTCAAGAACCGCGTCTATCCGCTGGTGGTGCAGGCCGGCTTGCGCTGAGTATCAAAAATACGGCCGGCTGGTGTCGCGGCCGAGACCGAGCTCGATGCGGCCGAAATGGCCGAAATTGGTCTCGGTGTTCAGGCTGATATGCATCGACATGAAGTGGATGTCGCGCCAGGCCCGTTGCAGCGGATGCGATGAGGTAAAGCCCGCCGTTCCGCTCAGCGCGACAAGCGTGTCGATCGCCGCAACCGTCAGTTCGGAGACGCGGGCGAAATCGCGCACCGAGCGCGCCAGCAGCTGCGTCGAATACGCGTCCGGCGTATCGGTCACGGCCACGGCGCGGCGGAGCAGAAGGTCGGCGGCGTCGATATCGGCGGCGGCGCGCGCCATCTGGACCTGGACGGCGGTCTTGGCGGCGAGCGGCGCGCCGTCTTGTGTCTTGCGCGTCTTGGTCCAGTCCCGGAACAGCTCGTAAGCGCCCTGGACCGCGCCGAGCATCGGCGTCGCGAACGAGATCGGCGCATAATAGAAAAACGGCGTGTGGAAGATCACGTCGGGATGGATGGCGCCGCCCGGAGCCTTGCCGTCGCGCAGATCCGCCAAATTCAGCACCAGGCCGTGCGGCACGAAGGCATCGTCGACGACGATGGTCTTGCTGCCGGTGCCGCGCATGCCGGCGGTGAACCAGGTGTCGTGCACCTTGTATTGGCCGGGCGGCACGAGGAAGAACTTCCATTCCGGCGCCGGCCCGTCCTGCGTCAGGCCGCCGAGCATGACCCAGGTGCTGTGGTCGACGCCGCTGGCGAACGGCGATCCCTTGCCGGCGATGCGATAGCCGCCATCGACGGCGGTCGCTTGGGTGCTCGGCGCAAATGACGCCGCGATCGGCACATCGAGGCCGTCAGCCCACACCGTCTTTTGTCCGGCCTCGGGATATTGGGCGATCAGGTGGGCGTGGTGGATGATAAGCCCGGCGCACCAGCCGTGCGACGCGTCGGCCTTGCAGAGTTCGCGCGTGACCTCGAACCAGGTGTCGAAGCCGAGCCCGTAGCCGCCGATCCGGCGCGGCAGCAGGATGCGGGCCAAGCCGGCGTCGAGCATGTCCTGCACCGACTCCGGGGGAATTTGCCGCGCCTCTTCGGCCGCCGCGGCGCGCTGGGCGAACCTGGCGGCAAGCGCCCGCGTTCGATCGATCACCTCTTGCTTGGTTGCGGCGGCAGGCGTCGGATGGTGCGGCATGATAGCGGCTCCTATGGCTTGGACTGGTCCTCCAACGGCGCGAGCGTCAGGCGCCGGCCGACCGGGAACAGCTGCACGTCGTAGCGTTGGATGACCCAGCCCCAGATGCCGAACGGGGCCTTGAGCATCACCGCGATGGCGATCGCACCCATCAGCATGAGATAGATCGTGCCGTAATCGGCCAAGAGTTCGCGCAGACGATATAGATCAACATGCCGATGAACGGCCCTTCGAGGGTGCCGATGCCGCCGATCACGACCATGAAGATGATCACCACCGTCCAGTCGTTGATGCTGAAGCCTGCCTCCGGCGAAATGCGAAGCTTTTGCAGGAAGATCAATCCGCCGATCAGGCCGGTGCAGGCGGCCGTCGCCAAATAGATGATGAACTTGGTGCGAAAGGTGTTGACGCCGAGGCTTGCCGAGGCCCGCTCGGAATCGCGGATCGCGGTCAACGCCAGTCCGTGGCGCGAGCGCAACAGCAGATAGACGACGGCAAATACCAAGGCCGACGCCGCGAGCGACATGAGATACAGGATCACATCCCGGCTGTTCCGGTCGGGCGAGAGTTGGCGCAGGATGGCAGGCGTCAGCGACAGGCCGGAGCCGCCGCCAAGCACCGCCATGAGACTCGCGAGCAGCGCAAACACTTCGGACACCACCCAGGTGCCGACGGCGAAATAAGCGCCGCGCAGCCGAAACACCGCGAACGCGACCGGAATCGCCAGCAATCCGGCGAACGGGCCGGCCAGCAGCAGCGCCGGATAGACGCTCATGGTCATCGGCCCGGTCAGATAGAACAGCGCATAGCCGCCGAGCCCGACATAGGCCTGCTGGCCGACGGAGACCAGGCCGGCATAGCCGGCGAGCAGGTTCCAGAGCTGCGCGAGCGCGAGATAATAGGCCATCTCGCCGACCAGTCGCATGTCGCCGGCATCGCCCCACAAGGGCAGCGTCACCAGCGCCGCGAAGAGCGGCACCGCAAACAAGGCGAAGATGCGACTGGCCTTGGTGGCGCGCTCGACCCGATCGGTCTCCCCGACAGCGGACATCTTCAGTCTCTCGTCCGCGGGAACAGACCGCTCGGGCGCACCACCAGGATGGCGAGGAACGCCAGATGCCCGGCCAGAATTTGCCAGTTCGGATCGAACGCGGCGCCAAGCGCCTGGGCGACGCCGAGCACGATGCCGCCGAGCAGCGTTCCCCACATGCTGCCGAGTCCGCCGATGATGACGGCCTCGAAGGCGAGAATGAGCCGGATCGGTCCGGCCAGCGGAGCGAAGATCGTCCGGATGCCGAACAGTACGCCGGCGATCGCGGTGAAGATCATCGCAATGCCAAGCGCCAGCGCGTAGAGCTTGCGGTTGTCGATGCCCATCAGTTCGGCGGTGTCGGCATCGTCGGACACGGCGCGAAAAGCGCGGCCCAGCCGGGTGCGGTAAAACAGGAGCTGCAGCCCGGCGATGGCGAGGACAGCCACGGCGAACACCACGAGCGGGTAGACGCCGACCGAAAGCCCGCCCGGAAACCGCAGACTTGCGGTTTCGATGGCGCCTTCCTGGAGCCGATGGTCGTAGGCGCCGAAGCCCTGCAGCAGTCCGTTCTGGATGATGATCGAAATGCCGAAGGTCACCAGGAGCGGCGGCAGCAGTCCGCCGCTGAGCGTTTGATTCAAGAGCCGGCGCTGCAGCGCGTAGCCCAGCACGAACATCACCGGCACGACGATGACGATGCTCAAGAACGGGTCGAGCCCGGTCGCCTCGGTGACGACCAGCGCGACATAGGCCGACAGCACGATGAGGTCGCCATGGGCGATGTTGACGAGCCGCATGATGCCGAACGACATCGACAGGCCGATGGCGAACAGCGCATAGAAGCCGCCGAGCAATCCGCCCTGAATGAGAATGTTGATCCAATCCATCCGCGCCGCCTACAAGCCGAAATAGGCCGCGGTGATCGCGGCGCGGTCATAGTTCTTGGTCGGCGCGGTCAGCGCGAGGCGGCCTTCCTGAAAGCAATAGAATCGCGCCGAGGCGTCGAGCGCGCGGTTGATGTCCTGCTCGACCAGGACGACGGTGGTGCCCTCCGCCGTGATCGTCGTCAGACAATCGTAGATGTCGCGGATGATGACCGGCGCCAGCCCCAACGACAGCTCGTCGCACAGCAACAGCCGCGGATTGGACATCAAGCCGCGGCCGACGGCCGCCATCTGCTGCTGGCCGCCCGACAACGCCGTCGACGGAAAGTGGCGCAGGTCGTGCAGTCTCGGGAACAGCTCGTAGACACGCTTGAGATTCCACGGCCCGGGCCGCTCGCTGTGGCCGCCGAGCAGAAGGTTTTCCTCCACCGACAGACTGGGAAACAGCCGGCGGCCTTCCGGCACCATGGCGATGCCGCACCGGACGATCTCGTGCGGCGTCTTGCCGCCAATCGGCCGGCCGTCGAACATGACCATGGCGGGCGCGCTCGCGATGGCGCCCGCAACCGCGCGCAGGAAGGTGGTCTTGCCGGCGCCGTTGGCGCCGATGATGGCGACCGTCTCGCCCCGCTCGACGCGCACATCGATGTCGAACAGCGCCTGGAAATCGCCGTAGAACGCCGACAGGTTCTGCGTTTGCAAAAGCGTCATGACGCCGGGATGCCCATATAGACTTCGCGCACGCGGGCGTCGGCCATGACGTCGCGCGGTTCGCCCTGAGCCAGGATTTGGCCGAAATTCATCACGATCAGGCGGCTCGCCACGGAAACCAGCGCATGGACGATATGCTCGATCCAGACGATCGTGGTGCCGCGCGCGTGTATTTCCTTGATGGTCTTGACCAGTTCGCCGCACTCATACTCGGTCAGTCCGCCGGCGATCTCGTCGAGCAGCAGGAGCTTGGGCTGGATCGCCAGCGCCCGCGCCAGTTCGAGGCGCTTGCGCTGCAGGAGCGTGAGGGTGCGCGCCGGGACGTTGGCCTTGTCATAAAGACCCGTGAGCTTGAGCACGTCGCTGCAGCGCCGATAGCTCGCCCGCTCGCTGACACCGCCGCCGAAGATGGCTCCGACCAAAAGATTCTCGAACACGCTCATATTGGCGAACGGATGCGGAATTTGATGCGAGCGGCCGATGCCCAGGCGCGAGCGCCGATGCGGCGGCATCGCCGTCATGTCCGCGCCCTCGAATTCTATGCGGCCCCTGCTCGGGGCGGCGTCGCCGCTGATCAGGTTGAACAAGGTGGTCTTGCCGGCGCCGTTCGGTCCGATGACGGCGAGCGCTTCGCCGGCCTGGACCACGACGTTGACGTCGTCGACGGCTTTGAGCGCGCCGTAATGCTTGGACACACCGTTGAGCTGGAGCAGCACGGTCATGAAAACGACTTTTGCATGAACGTCTTCTGCAGGCGACCGGCGCCTTCCTTGCCATCCCCGGCGGGGCCGGGGATGGCGAGAGGCGTATCCGGTGCGCCCGTCGCGGGTATCAGGAATATTGAATTGCCGAGAAGTCTCTGTCGAGCGGGATCTGCGGCGCAGTCTTGTTGAAGACAATGTTCAAGTCGTACTTGAACTTCGCGCCCTTTTCCCACTGTCCCCCGACGATCGGCGTCGTGCAGACGTTCGGCACCGGATTGGTCGGCCCGCCCTTCCAGGTGATGGGGCCGACGATCGAGTTGTAGTCGGTCTGGGCGATGGCGTCGCGGATCGCGGCGGCGTCGAGCTTCTTGGCACGCTTGAGCGCGTCGATCGCCACTTCGAGGTTGGCGTGCTTGAAGCCGAGCGGCTGGGTCCATTGCTTGCCGCTCGCCTTCTCGTAGGCATCGCAGTACTGCTGCGCGGTCTCGCCGGTAAGGCTCGACTTGAAGGGATGGTGATGCGACCACCAGACTTCGGTCGACATGCCGGTGCCACGGTCGCCGAGTGCCTCGACGGCGGTCGGAAACAGCAGCGCCTTCGGCGGCGTCACGATCTTGGGCCGATAACCCTGCTGCGCGCACTGCGTCCAGAAAATCGCGAACTGCGGCGGATTGAAAATACCGCAGGCGATGTCGCAATTGGCGTTTTTCAGTTGGCTGATTTGCGCGGTGAAATCGTCAGTCAGCGGCGGATAAAGGCCGAGGTAGTGCACGTCGAAGCCGTGGCTCTTGATGGTGGCCGGCAACCCGTGCACGGGATCGCTGGCGGCGACGCCGTCGGGATCGTTGGTCAGCATCACGCCGACCGTCTTGTTGGTCGGCAACGTCAGCCACATCTCGGCGAACATGTTGGCGACCATGTCGAAGCCCCAGAAGAAATGGTAGGTCCACTCGAAGCCCTTCTTCGGATCGCCCTTGCGGCCGAAGAACCAGGCCTGCCACGGATCGTCCGAAGTGATGCAGGGCACGCCGTTGAGTTCGCACTGGTCGGCCACCGGATTGGTCGTGTCGGAGGTCGACGACGCGATCATGATGTCGACTTTGTCGTTGTTGATGAGATCGGCCGCGACGTCCGACGCCCGGTTCGGATTCGATTGGCTGTCCCTGTTGAGAATCTGCACGGGGTGCTTCTCGCCGGCGACGACGATGCCATCGCCCAGGACCTTGCTGACGCCGTCGGCCACCCACTTCGAGGGCTCGCCGAACGCCGCGATCGGACCGGTCTCCGGCGTGATCATGCCGATCTTGATGGTCTTGGCGGCGGCGCGTCCGGTCTGAAAAGTCCAGGGCGAGGCGATGGCGCTGACGCCGCCCGCCGCCGCCAATTTGAGAAGCTTACGGCGTTGCCGGTCGACCTTCGCGCCGGACCCGGCGGTGGTTTCCGATGATGTGACCGACGACTTGGATTCCATGGTTCCACCTCCCCTGCTTTGTGCGCGGCCCACCTCGTAGACGGATGGGACTTGACCCACAATTGCTCCCACTATCTCAGACATGGGGCAGCTAGGCTACTGGGCGATCAAATTAAATCGGCCAAGCGCTGACCAAATTGTGGGCACGCGATCGCGGCGCCGCCCGATCCCGGGAAAGTCCTCGGCCGGTCAGTGCATGGCGCCGGCTTCGGCCGGATAGAGCGCCTGGTGGATCAGGCGGCCGAGCGCGGAAACCTGATACGGCTTGCGCAACACCGGAAATTCCGGATCGGTGTCGAACACCTTGGTGTAGCCCGTCGTCAGCACGATCGGAATGTCGTGGTATCGGTCGCTGACCTTGCGCGCCAGCGCCAGGCCGTCGATGTGGCCGGGCAACACCACATCGGTGAAGACCAGATTGACCTTCTGGCCGGAGGCCAGCACGTCGAGCGCGGCGGCTGCCGATTCCACCGCGATGGTGCGGTAGCCGAGTTGCTCGAGCAGCGCCACCGCGACCTGTTGCACGTCCGCATTGTCTTCCACCACCAGAATGGTGCGGCGATCCGACGCCAGGTATGGCGACGTGTCCTCCAGCGAAGGCGTCTCGATCGCAGCACGGCTGCGGGGCAGATAGATCGTGACGGTGGTGCCGCGCTCGACTTCGCTTTCGATCTGTACGATGCCGCCGGATCGATGGGCGAAGCCGTAGACCTGAGACAAACCAAGGCCGGTGCCCTTGTCCGGGCCTTTGGTCGTGAAGAAAGGCTCGACCACGCGGGACAGCAGCTCAGACGGTATGCCGCAGCCGGTGTCGGCGACACTCAACGCGACATAGTCGCCGGTCATGCCGTTCGGCGAATTGTCAGCTTGCAGCGCGACGTTTTCGACACCGATCGATATCCGGCCGCCTCGCGGCATGGCATCGCGCGCATTGACCGCGAGATTGAGCAGCGCCAATTCAAGCTCGGATTTATCGACGCTGACCGGCCAGGTCCCGACGCCGACATCGATCTCAAATTCGATGTTGACGTGCAGCGATCCGGCCAGCACGTCGCGGATGGCGTTGACGGCTTCCGCCGGACTGATCACCGTCGGGTTGAGCGGCAGCGTGCGTGCAAATGCCAGCAACTGCCGCGTCAGGTTCTCGCCGCGCGTCGCCGCCATCTGGATGGCCTCGAGCGCGCGGCGGTCCTTCTTGTCGGTGAGACGATTTTGCAGGCTTTGGGCGTGCCCGCTGACGATCATCAGAAGATTATTGAAGTCGTGGGCGACGCCGCCGGTGAGCTGGCCGATCGCTTCCATTTTCTGCAAATGCGCCGCTTGGCGCTGGGCGCGCTCCAGCGCGGCGGCAGATTCCTTTTCCGAGGTGACATGGCGTCCGGCGATATAGATCCGGCCGTTGTCCTCGGTCAGGGTCCACTGCAGCCAGCGCCATGAACCGTCCTTGTGGCGGAAGCGATTTTCCATCCGGACCGTCGGCACGCCTTGGGCAAGCTGCGTGCGCGCCGCCATCGAATGCGGGGCGTCGTCCGGATGGCGCAGCTCGCTGACATGCATGGACTTGATCTCGGCCTCGGTCCAGCCGAGGAGACGCGTCCACGCCGGATTGAGGCTGAGGAAATAACCCTTGAAGTCGGAAACCCCGAGCAGGTCTTCCGACACGTTCCAAATCCGGTCCCGCTCGAGGGTGCGTTTGTCGACCTCGTCTTCCAGCTTCTCCTTGAGTAGGCGCAGATCGTCAACGGCGCGGCTTTGCTCGGTGATGTCGAGCAGTGAGCCGATCCAGCCGTCGACGTTTCCGGCGTCATCGGTTTCCGGCCGGTAGGCGATGTGGAGGCGGCGCGGGCCGACGCCGGCGAAGTCGATGACGCATTCGAAATCCAGTGCTTCGCCTTGCAGCACCTTTGCGATGCGCGGATGCAGCGTATGGAAACCGGTCTCGCCGAGTGTTTCACGAATGGTCTTGCCGACCACCTCGTCGCGCGGCCGCCCGATCCATTGCGCGTAGGCCTGACTGATGAACCGATAGCGCAGGTCGCGGCCGCAACGCACCAGCATGAACGGCGTCCGGTTGATGACGGATTGCAGTTCCGCCGCGCTGTCGCGCAGCGCCTGCTCGGCGCGTTTGCGCTCGGTCAGTTCCTGGAAGCTGCAGACGGCGCCCTCGATGGCGCCGGACGCATCCTTGAGCGGCGCGACGTTCATCAGCACCGGCACCCGCGTGCCGTCGGGCCGTTCGATGATAAGCTCCGCGCCGATGACCTGCTCGCCGCTCTGCAAGGCGCGGCCGACCGGCGCGGCGGCAAAGGACACCGGTTCGCCATCCGGCCCGTAGCGGCGAAAGGCGCTGCCGAACTGCTCGCCCGGATCGCCGAGCCGCGGCGCGCGACCCCACAGCTCCACGGCGCGCTTGTTGTAGCGGACGAGACCGGAGCCGACCGTGCACACGCAAAATCCCGTCGGAATGGCATCCAACGCCGCCTGCTCGACATCGCTGAAGACGTCGATGCCAGAACGCATCGCAGCCGCCTCAAGGCCTTCAACCGACTTCATGGCAATCTACCCCGAAACGCGAACGCGAGTATGCCCAGCACGGTTCCAGTTCTTCAAGATTAACAGAATTGCGGTCTATTTCGCTGTTCGACAACGACAATTGGCGTGGCTTCGAAGGTCGCCGCGCCGTGCCGGCGGTAACGGAGAAAGCGGCGGGTCGGGAGCTGCCCCGATACGGGCGCCCGGAACTGTCCTCCTTCGGCGTCGTTAGCGTGTCAGATCGAGAATGCGCCACGACGCGCTTGATCGCTCATGACATATCAGCGTCGAGGAATCATGTCCAAAGACGATGCTCGGCTTGGAACGGCCCGCGACCCCTCCAGTTCCCCCAGTCCCGATCGGAGATCATTTCTCATGGCGACCGTGTCGACGGCTGTGGCGCCGGTCCTTGCCGGCGCCTCCAGTGCCGAGGCTGCCCCGGCGCAAACGGCGACGAACGCCCGCAAGTCGGCCGAAATCAGCCTTACCATCAATGGCGGCGAGCACCAGCTCGCGTTCGACGTCCGCACCTCGTTGCTCGACCTGCTGCGCGACCATTTGGCCCTGAGCGGCGTGAAGAAGGGGTGCGATCACGGCCAATGCGGCGCCTGCACGGTGCTCATCGACGGCCGCCGCGTGGTGTCGTGCCTGACGCTCGCGGCGGCAGTGCAGGGCCGCGACGTGACGACCATCGAGGGTCTGGCGACGAACGGCGAGCTGCATCCGATGCAGCAGGCCTTCATCGACCACGACGCGTTCCAATGCGGCTATTGCACGCCGGGCCAGATCATCTCGGCGGTCGCCTGCGTCAACGAAGGTCATGCCAACAGCGATGCCGACATTCGCGAATACATGAGCGGCAATCTGTGCCGCTGCGCCGCCTATCCCAACATCGTCGATGCCGTAAAGCAGGGCAGGACCGCCATGAAGACGGCGAGCACGGAGTAGTCATGCGTCCATTCATTTACGAGCGGGCGGTCAATCCGGCCGCCGCCACCAAAGCCGCGGCAGCGGCAAACCAGGTCAACCCGTTCCGCGCCAATTACCTGGCCGGTGGTACGACGCTCATCGACCTCATGAAGCTTGACGTCATGCAGCCCGATGTCGTCATCGACATCAACGCGCTGCAGAGCACCGCGAGCGGGCGCATCGATCTCAATCAGCACGGTTTGCGGCTGGGCGCCCTGGTGCGCATGGCCGACGCTGCGGATCGTCCGGAAATCCAGCAGCAGTATCCGGTGATTGCGCAATCGCTCAAGCTCGCCGCCAGCCAGCAGTTGCGCAACATGGCGAGCCTCGGCGGCAACGTGCTGCAGCGCACGCGCTGCACGTATTTCCGCGACGTTTCCTACACTGCCTGCAACAAGCGCAATCCCGGTTCCGGATGCGCCGCCATCGGCGGCTTCAACCGTATGCACGCCGTGCTCGGGACTAGCGACAATTGCATCGCGACCTATCCGGGCGACTTTGCCCAGGCGCTGATCGTGCTCGATGCCGCGGTCGAGATCGCCGGACCGGGCGCCACGCGCACCGTCCCGTTCGCATCGCTGCATCGCCAACCCGGCGATACACCCGATAAGGAGACTGACCTGCGTCCGGACGATCTGATCATATCGTTTTTGGTACCGGCGGCGCCGTGGACGCGACGCTCGCTTTATTTGAAGGTGCGGGATCGCGAATCCTACGAGTTCGCCGTGGCCTCCGCGGCGGTCGCGCTCGATCTGCAAAACGGCACGGTGCGCAACGCCCGCATCGCGCTGGGTGGCGTCGCCACGGTTCCGTGGCGCGCGCTCGAAGCCGAAGCGCTCCTTCGCGGCAAGGCCGTCGACGAGCAGAACGCGCAGGCCGCGGCCGACGCCGCATTCGCCGACGCCCGGGGTTACGGCCACAACGACTTTAAGATCGAGCTCGGCAAGCGCACGGTGATGCGCGCGCTGCGCCAAGCCGCGGCGCTGGACATTTGATGTTGGAGATTTGACATGGCGAATGCCGCAGCACCGAACCCGAAGGAAAACATGGGCGCGCCGGCGCCGCGCTACGACGCGCGGTTGAAGGTGACCGGCGAGGCGCGTTACCCGGCCGACGTCGCGGTCGCCAATCCTGCGCATGCGGTTTTGGTGGTGAGCACGATCGCCAGGGGCCGCATCGAGCGGCTCGATCTCAACGATGCGCGCGCTGTGCCCGGCGTCCTCGACATTCTCACCCACGACAACACCGCCGAGCTCAAGCAGACAAAGTTCGGCCAGGGCGCCGCGACCTCGATCCAAGGTCTCGGCCCCGACATTCTGCACGATGGCCAGATCATCGCCGTCGTCGTGGCGGACACCTTCGAGGCGGCCACCGAGGGTGCCTATAACGTCAAGGTCGCCTACACGGAGGAAACGCCTTCGGCGACTTTCGGCGCGAAGGGACTGACCCAAGAGGATGCCACCAAGGTTTCCCAGCAGCACAGCCATTTGCCGGAGGCCGGCGATGCCGAGGCGGCGATCGGAGGTGCCGACGTGGTGGTCGATGCCGAATACGCTACGCCGACCCAGCATCACAATCCGATGGAACTGTTCTCCACAACCTGCGTTTGGTCCGGCGACCAGCTTACGATCTACGAACCGAGCCAATTCGTCTACGGATTGAAGAACGGCGTGGCGCAGCGGCTTGGCATCGAGCCCGAGAACGTGCGCGTGGTCAGCAATTATGTCGGCGGCGCGTTCGGCTCCAAGGGTGTGATGACGCCGCGCACGGCGATGGTCGCGCTCGCCGCCAAGCGGCTCAACCGCCCGGTGAAGCTGGTCGCGACGCGGGCCCAAGGCTTCACGGTCTCGACCTATCGCGCCGAGACGCGCCACCACGTTCGGCTCGGGGCGGGGCGCGATGGCAAGCTCGTCGGCTACAGTCACGAGGGATGGGAGATCAGTTCGCGGCCGGATCCTTACGTTGTCGCGGGCGTCGAGGACACCGCCCAGCTCTACGCCTTCGGCGCCGTCGCCACCAAGGTCAATGTGGTCCACGCCGACCGCAGCACGCCCGGCTTCATGCGCTCGCCGCCGGTCGTGCCGTACATCTACGCGCTGGAAAGCGCGATGGACGAGATGGCGCTCAAGCTCAACATGGACCCGGTCGAGTTCCGCCGCGTCAACGATACGATGACAAGTCCGATCGGAAACAAGCCGTATTCCAGTCGCTCGCTGATGCGATGCTACGACGAGGCGGCCGCGGCGTTCGGTTGGAAAGAGCGCAACCCGCAGCCCGGCGCCGTGCGCGACGGCGATTGGCTGATCGGTTGGGGATGCGCGACCGCGCTTTATCCGAGCCATGTCGGCCCCGCCGCGGCGCGCGTCCGGCTGCAGCCGAATGGCGACGTTCGCGTGCAAGTCGCCGCCCATGAGATCGGCAATGGCATCTACACGGTGCTCGCGCAGATGGCCGCGGAGCGCCTTGGCGTCGAGCTGTCGTCGGTCACCGTCGAGGTCGGCGATTCACGGCTGCCGCCCGCGCCGGTCGCCGGCGGCTCGAACACCACGGCTAGCACCTGCAGCGCGGTGATGAAAACCTGCGACGCCATCCGCGGCAAGCTGTTCCATGCCGCGGCGACCGCCAATGACGGTCCGCTCGCCGGGCGCAACGTCGATGAGCTGACGCTCAAGGACGGCAAAGTCGCCGCAAGCGACGGCGCGACCGAGGATCTCCGGGAGGTGTTCAAGCGGCTCGGCGTCAGTACCGTCGAGGAATATGCCGAATTCATCCCGAACGGCCTGAAGCCCGACGCGGTGGCCGACCTTTATGCCGGTAAAGTCGGCATGACCGGCGGCTCGCATGGCGAGAAGGTGATGTATGCAACCGGCGCGGAGTTTGTCGAAGTCCGCATCCATGCGCTGACCCGCGAAATCCGCGTGCCGCGGATCGTCGGCGCGTTCGCCGCCGGCCGGCTCATGAACACCCGCACCGTGCACAGCCAGTTCATGGGCGGCATGATCTGGGGCATCAGTTCGGCGCTGCACGAGGCCACCGAGATCGACCTGCAGCGCGCCCGCTATGTGAACGACAACCTCGCCGATTACAGCATGCCGGTGAATGCCGACATTCAGCAGGTCGAGGTCATCCTGGTGCCGGAGGTCGATCACGACGTCAATCCCGCCGGTGTCAAAGGCTTAGGCGAACTGGCCAATGTCGGCACCGCGGCGGCCATCGCCAATGCGGTCTATCACGCGACCGGCAAGCGCATTCGCCAATTGCCTATCCGCATTGAAAGCTTGTTGACTGCCTAACCGGCAGCCGCCTATGGCGCGGCCGGGGACACGACCATTGCGGTCGTGGTAAGGGCGCGCGCTGGCCTTCATCTCACGAATCCAGCCAGACTTATCTAACGGCGGGTGAAAGTCGACCCGTCAGAGACGGCCCAAGAGCAGCAAGATCAGCAGAATGACAACGACCAGGCCGAGGCCGCCGCCGCCGTAATAGCCGGTGCCATAGAACGGCCCGCCGCCGACGCCGCTGAAGCCGCCGAGCAGAATGATGACCAAAATGATGAGAATGATTGTTCCGATCGACACGAGCGTTTCCCCTTCAAATGTTTCGCAGATGGAATTGTGGCCGCCTAAAGCCGTTCGGCTCATTTAACGGCCTGCCTGCAACAAAAGTTCCACAGAAAATTCAACGGTATCTGGGCACAAATCCTCCGGCCAAACGTTATGGACTTGGTTCACTAAACCCCATCCAGAGGAAAATACCGATGAAGACTCTCGTTGCTCTCACTGCCGGCGCGCTGATCATCTCAAGTGCCGCATTCGGCCAGCAGATGTCGGCCGGCCGCGGCTCATTGATGACGAATCTGCCGAGCTCCAGTCATACCGTGACGAATTGGTACAAGCAGGACGTCTACGATGCCAACGACAACAAGATCGGCCAGATCTCCGACGTGCTTGTCAATCCCGAGGGCCAGGTCAACGCCCTGATCATCGGCGTCGGCGGCTTTCTGGGCGCCGGCGAGAAGGACGTCGCGGTCAACTTCAACGCCGTCAAGGAGACCACGAAAAACGACAAAGTCTACCTGACGATGGACACCACCAAGGACGCGCTGAAGAATGCGCCCGGCTTCAAGTACGACAGCGGCAAGACCGCCTGGGTGCCTGACAATAATTCGAAGTAGCCGATAAGCGACGAAATCCGTCGCCACTTCGCAAAGCCTCGGCTTGCGCCGAGGCTTTGCTTTTGCGCCGTGGTCGCCGAGCTAGTTCCAGAACGCCGACGCTTTGGCAAAGCGCTCGGCGGCTCGTTCGGCGAGCTTCATCGCCGGAGCAAAGCGCGCTTCTTCGCGGCCTGACAGGCGGCCGGCGGCGAACGCCTGTTGGGCCCCTTGTGCCTTTCGCGCAGCTTGGGCGCCGCGTCCTGGTCCGGCGCGCGAGCCGCGACGGCCGTTGGGTCCGGCAATTGCGCGCTGGGCCAAGCCCTCGTGCACCATGATGTCGTTGAGGTCGCCCAGGGTGTCCTGCAACTCCGACAGCCTGGCGATGAACTTCTCCCGCCGCCGCGAGGCCTTCCTGCCGGGGAACGCGTCGGCAAAGAACTCGCAGGCATAGCGCAGCTTCTTGGCTTCGATGCGGAGCTCGTGGCGCCGGCGGGCGTCGAGTTTGCCGAGCCGCGCGCCTTCCTTGCGGATTTTCCTGCTGCGGCGCTGCAATTCGTCCGCCGCGGCAGCGGCCACGGGCCGCTGGCGCATGGTGCGACGTAATTTGTCCTTGCGGCGCGTCCAGTCGCCGATTTCCAGGGCGGCCACGACATCGAGAGTAAGACGACGGAAACGTGCCGAGGCGACGGCCTGCCCGGCTCGTTCGATCGCACCGGCGCGCTCGTCTTGAAAGTCCTTGACCACCGCCTCCATGCCGGAGCCGCGTGCCTTTCGCTGCCCGACCGGCTTGACTACGCGTTCGACGAACACGTCGAGCTCGCGGGCGGGTCCGAGCTCCGCGGTGATCCATTTCAATTCCGCTTTGATCGCCTCGGTCTGGGGGCCGGCCAGCATCTCCTTAAACAGCGAGATCGCCGCACGCAGCTTGCGGATGCCGACGCGCATTTGATGCAGGGCTTCGGAATCGTGCCGTTGCAACGCCACGGTATTGCCGACGATCTGGTGCAAGCAGGTGCGCGCTATGATCTTGAACGCCGATGCCCAATCGGCAGCGCGCGGCAGAGCAAGCGGTTCGGATTTGACCGGAGCGGGCTGTTGGCCGCCGACCAGCGCGTAGCCGTGCTCGGATTTGCTGCGGCTTGCCAGCTGGACCGCAAAATGGTTGCTCAGCGTGCGAGCCAGGTCGAACAGCTGCTTCGGCTCGCCATTCTTGAGCTCGAGTTCGACTTCGTAGAGCGGCGACGAACGGCCCGCCGCCTCGACCTGCCCCAGATCGACGCTCAGCTCGATCTCGCTGCCGTTCTTGCGGATCGAATAGACCGTGCGGCACACCCGCGTCTCGAAAACCGGCTTCAGCTTGCGGCGCAGCTTCTTGTTGAGCAGAGGCTCCAACGCGGTGCCGCGCGCCGCATCGAAGTCCGGTTGCCGGCCGCTGATGGCATGTTCCCACTCGTTGCGCTCGAACAGTCCGACGCTGTGGCCGCCGTGTTGCTTGATGGTTTGCACATGACGGCCGTTGATCGAGCGTATCCGCAACGACAGGCCGCTTTTGCGCAACGTCTGCTTGTCGGTATCGAAATAAACCGACAGCAGGGTCTTGGATTGCTCGGGCGCGATCCTCTTCAAAAACGGCAAGCGCATTAGGCGCGCGGCCTGATCGGCCGGCGCTTCGAGCTTGAGTTCGGTTTCGGCAGGCTCCGGCATGGTCATCATCGCCGCGTCGCTACGGCGGCGCGAATTACAGGAACGCGGCGTCGGCGGCCAAGCGTTTGGTCATGGTCGGATGTCTCCCGGGTAGCGTTGCGTGGCGGGTCCAATCGTAAAAGACGCTCCCGGCCGCGAAGTTCCGGGAGCGTCCAGCGAAAATTCAGCCTTGACGGGCCGCCGGCGCCTGGCGCGTTACGCCCGCTTTTTTGGCACCTTCTTGCCTTTTTTGCGCGCCTTCGACAGGCCGATGGCGATGGCCTGTTGGCGGCTTTTCACCTTGCCGCCTTTGCCGCCTGGGCCGCTTCGCGCGGTACCGCGCTTGTAGCGCTCCATCTCGCTTTTGACATCACTTCCGGCACTGGGAGAATATTTGCGCTTTCGCTTGGCCATCGGACTTCTCCAATCTGCTGCGCTATCGCGGCGCCGTCGGCACTGCGCGCTGGGTCGCGAACTCGTCGCGCAGTTCACCGCCAAACAGGCCACCCAAGCTGGCGCAAGCGGCGCCGAACAACAGCGACATGAAAGTCCAGAACGACAGATAGGCGGCGGCCTTGCGTGCCGTCTCGGCGGCCTGGGTGGCGTCCGTCTTGACGCGGGCGACGACGTTGTCGACCCGCTTCTGCGCCTCGTCATGGCTCAGGCCGGTCTGCGCGCTGACGAGCTGCGCCACATAGGTGCGGTCGTCATTGGACAGTCCGTTCGGGCTCAAGGCCGTCACCAGGATGCGGTTCACTTCGGCACGCTGCGCACTGTCGTTCGTGGCGCTCGCCGACGCATTGACCGCCGGCGCGCCGCCTGGCGTCGCGCCGGCGGTCGTGGATGGCGCCTGCGGTGTTGTGCGCAACAGCTGGTCGGTGTAGTAATCGATCGGCGGCATCTGGCTGGCGGCGCCGGTCATGGCCGCCGCCGCTCCACTGCCGGCGGCATCGGTAGCCGCGCTGCCGACCTTGTTGGCCGCGGCGGCGATAACGAGCGAACTCAGCACCACGCCGATTGCCCAAACGATGAGGCCATTGGCGCCGTCGCGGAATTTGGCCTCGACGGTGTGAATGCGGTTCGGGTTGGTCCGCAGTCGGCCCGCCAGATAGCCGCCGGTGGCGAAGCCAAGGGCCTGCGCGAGCACGAGCCACACCGCGCCCATGACGGTCAGCGTCCCGGTCGACGGCGAGGACGAGAACGGCGAGGCCAGCGAGAGTCCGATGCCGGAGCCGAGCGCGATGAGGATGAACGACACGGCGATGGCGGTCAGCGCCCCGGCAATCACCGCGCTCCACGACACACCGCTCCAGGATGTCGTGCTCCAGACCGGTGTTCTTTGGACGAATGCGGTGTCGTCGCCCGCGAAGGTTGTGTCCACCATGGCAAATCTCCCAGCGTTAGTGTGCTAAACCACGAACGGCAATTTCCAGACAGCGCATTGTCAGGCCGTAGGCTTTGCCATCCAATTGCCGCGGTTCGCTCTAGGAACAAACAAAGCGGGTTCCGGTTCCCGCGCTGACTGCCGCCGGCAAGCGTCCGCGCCGAATTGAGAAATGAAAAATCTAAACAGTGAGGATCGCCAGACGCGACATCTGATCTTGTAATCTTGCGCGCTGCGGCGAGCCGTACCATCAAATCCGGCGCGCATCGATTGGTTCGCGATCCTACGCACAATACCCAATGGAACTTTTTGGCGCTCCGGCATTTTTATGGCCGAGGCTTCAGCGGATCCCACGCGCATGGTGGGTGCATTGCATCATAAGGATCAAAGTCATGCTCAATCTGGTCGTCACGCTCCTGATCATCGCGTTGATCGCCGCGGTGCTTGGCTTCGGCGGCATCGCGGTGGCGGCGGTCGGCATCGCCAAGATCGTATTTTTCGTCGCACTGGTGCTGTTCCTGGTCGCCGCGCTGGCCGGCGCCTTGCGCGGCCCGGCCGCACTTTAGCTGCGCTTTGAGCTACGCTTTGCGCCGCAACAATACGGGTGCCGCCGGCTAACGCCGATGGAACGCGCCGCGTGTTGGTGCGTTGAGCGAGCAGCACGGGGCCGACGGGACCAACGTTGTGCTACACGTCAACAGGCGGCAGCTTCTCGGCTCCAGCGCAGCGATTCTGCTGCTGACATCACCGGCGGCGCGCGCCGCGGTCATCAAGAGCGGTTTGCCGTGGCACCCGGGTGCGGGAGACCCGCCGCAGGTCGTGGCCGGAAATGCCTGGCACTATTTCACCCCGCGCGAAGCGGCAACCGTCGAAGCTTTTGTCGATCGTCTGATCCCGGCCGACGACCTGTCGCCGGGGGGTAAGGACTGCGGCTGTGCGGTATTCATCGACCGCCAGCTCGCCGGCCCCTACGGGCGCAACGACGGCTGGTACATGAGCGGCCCGTTTCAGCAGGGCACCAAGCAACAGGGGCCGCAATCGCCGGTGACGCCCGCCCAACATTACCGCCAGGCGCTGGCGGCGCTCGATAGCGCCTGCCAAGCCAAGTACGGCGGCAAGAATTTCGCCGATCTCTCCGACGACCAGAAGGACGAGGCCATCAAGGGCCTCGAGGACGGCTCGTTCAAGCTCGACGGCACCGATGCTCAGGACTTTTTCAAGCTCATCCTCAAGGACACCCAGAACGGCTTTCTCGCCGATCCGATCTATGGCGGCAACAGGGACATGGCGTCCTGGCGAATGATCGGCTTTCCCGGTGCGCATTACGACTACCGCGACTGGATCGATCGGCACAATCAGCCGGTAACGCTGCCGGCGGTCGGCATCAGCAATCATCCCAATTGGTCACAATGAGCGCTGCTCGTGTCTTGATTTTTTGAGTCCCGGCGAGAACCAACAATGGCGCGCAAGCTGCCGCACAAAGACGTCGCCATCATCGGGCTGGGATGGACCGGCTCGATTCTCGCCAACGAGCTGACCGATGCCGGCCTCGACGTCGTCGCTCTTGAGCGCGGACCGTGGCGCGACACCGCGACCGATTTTCCGATCTCCTATGCTCAAGATGAGCTGCGTTACCGCATTCAGCACGACCTGTTCCTGCGCAATTCGCAAATGGCGGTGACGTTTCGCAACAATGCCAGTCAGACCGCGTTGCCGGTGCGGACCTGGGGCGCCTTCATGCTCGGCAACGGCGTCGGCGGCGCCGGCGTGCACTGGAACGCCGAAACCTGGCGCTTTCTGCCGACCGACTTCACGATGCGAAGCCATCTGACGCAGCGTTACGGGGCGAATTTCCTGCCGGAGGACATGACCATCCAGGACTGGGGCGTCACCTGGGACGACCTTGAGCCGCACTACGACGCGTTCGAATATCTGTGCGGCACGTCGGGCCAGGCCGGCAACGTCGCCGGCACGATCCAGGACGGCGGCAATCCATTCGAGGGCCCGCGCTCGCGGCCCTATCCGACGCCGCCGATGAAGCAGGGTTACGGCCATGCGCTGTTTGCCGACGCGGCGAAGCAACTGGGCTACAAGCCGTTCCCGCAGCCGTCCGGCAACCTGTCGCAGTCCTACACCAACCCGCTCGGCGTCACGCTTGGCCAATGCAGCTATTGCGGCTTCTGCGAATGGTTCGGCTGCGCCAACTATTCCAAGGCCAGCCCGCAGACCACCATCCTGCCGGTGCTGTTGCGGAAGACGAACTTCGAGGGCCGCACCGAGTGCGAAGTGACCCGCATCAATCTCGACAATACCGGCACGCGGGCGACCGGCGTCACCTACGTGGATTCATCGGGCGAGGAATACGAGCAGCCCGCCGACCTCGTGCTGCTCTGCGCCTTCTCGCTGTTCAACGCCCAGTTGCTGCTGCTCTCCGGCATCGGCCAGCCATACGATCCGGCGGGCGGACAGGGCCAGATCGGCCGCAACTTCACCCACCAGACCGTGTCGAGCGCGATCGGTTTCTTCGACAAGGCCAGATACAACTTCAATCCCTTTGTCGCCGCCGGCGCGATCGGCATGTGCATCGACGAATTCAACGGCGACAATTTCGACCACGGCCCGTTGGGCTTCGTCGGCGGCGGTTATCTCGGCCAGGTGCAGACCAACGGCCGGCCGATCGAAGCCACCGCGGTGCCGCCGGGCACGCCGGCATGGGGCTCGAAATGGAAACAGGCGCTGCGCGACAGCTATTTGAGCACGATCAATGCCGGCAGCGCCGTACACGCCTCGATGTGCAGCTATCGCGACAATTATCTCAGCCTCGATCCGACCTATAAGGACCGCTTCGGCCGTCCGCTGCTGCGCATCACGCTGGATTTCCACGACAATGAAATCAAGATGAGCGCCTTTCTCACCGACAAATATGCCGAGATCCTCAATGCCATGGGCGCGCGGCAGGTGGTGAAGCAGCCGCGCAAGGCGCCCTATGACGTCACCGCGTATCAGACCTCGCATCTCAACGGCGGCGCCATCATGGGCGACCATCCGGGCAACAGCGCGTTGAACCGCTATCTGCAAAGCTGGGACGTGCCCAACCTGTTCGTCATGGGCGCCAGCGCATTTCCGCAGAATGCCGGCTACAACCCGACCGGCACGGTGGCCGCGCTGGCGTTCTGGTCCGCGGCCGCGATCCGGTCGCAATATCTGAAAGATCCGGGGCCGCTGGTTCATGCCTGACCCACGCCACATCGTGCCGGTTGTTGGTTGCGCGCTCCTGCTTGGCGCCGCGCTATGGGCGGGCGGTGCGGCGGCTTCCAGCGTCGACAAGCAGGATTTCAGCCAGCAGGAAAAAGGCCGTTACCTCACCATCGTGGGCGACTGCGCTGCCTGCCACACGCTGCCCGGCAGCGGCCACGTCTTCGCCGGCGGCCGTCCGATCGAGACGCCGTTCGGCGAACTGGTGGCGCCGAACATCACTCCCGATCCGGAGACCGGCATCGGCGCCTGGACCGACGACGAATTCGTCAACGCCATGACCAAAGGTACGGGCCGCCACGGCGGGCATCTCTACCCCGCCATGCCGTACACCTATTACACCAAGGTCACCCGCGACGACGCGCTCGCCATCCGCGCCTACCTCAACACCCTGCCGGCGGTGCGCAATCCGGTCATCGCCGACCAGCTGCCGTTTCCGTTCAACATCCGCGCATCCATGATCGGCTGGGACATGCTGTTCTTTTCGCCCGGCGCCTTTCAGCCCGTGGCGGACAAGAGCGCGCAGTGGAACCGCGGCGCCTATCTGGCCGAGGGGCTGGCGCACTGCGGCATGTGCCACACGCCGAAGAATTTCCTCGGCGCCGACAAGAGCGGCGAGCAGCTGCAAGGTTATGCCCTGCAGGGCTGGTTCGCACCCGACATCACCAACAATCCGCGGCTAGGCCTCGGCGGCTGGTCGGTCGACGACATCGCCGCTTATCTCAAGACCGGCCACAACCGGACCAGCGCCGCGACCGGACTGATGTCGGAGACGCTCAATCTGTCGACCTCGCATATGAGCGACGACGATCTGAAGGCGATTGCCATCTATCTGAAGGATCAGCCCGGCGGCGAGCCCGGTTCGCCATCGGCGCCGGATCAAGCGACGATGAAAGTAGGCGCGCAGATCTATGCGGACGAATGCTCTGGTTGCCATACCGCAAACGGCAAGGGCATTGCCGGCCTGTTCCCGTCGCTCAACGGCTCGGCGGTGGTCCAACAAGGCAATCCGGCGACGCTGCTGCGCATCGTGTTGCGCGGCGCCCGCAGCGTTGGAACGGCAGGCGCGCCGACAGCTCCGGCCATGCCGGCCTTTGCCTGGGTCTTGGGCGATGACCGGGTCGCCGCCGTGCTGACCTACATTCGCAATTCATGGGGCAATGCGGCTGCACCCGTCAGCGCCGGCGCCGTCGGCAAGGCGCGGGACTCGCTGGCCGAACGCACCGATTAGAGCGCCAATCGTTCCCGATTGAATCGATTGGCGCCTCGCATTTTGATTGAGCATGGTCTGTTCGGAAAACCGGTTTCCACCCTTGGATCAAGTCCGAGGGCAAGGTTTTTCCGGATCATGCTCTGGGCGTCGGCGGCGGGCGTTCCGTTTGCGTCCTGCTGCGATCAATCGACCAATTTTTCGATTTCAAAATGGATGCATTCGCCGACTTGAACGCGGTGGCCGCCGCCATTTTGCAGGAGCGCGCGGGCTTGATCCTCGTTTTCAGCTTCGACGAACCATTCCTCGATCCTGGTGACCAGCATCATGCCGTAAAACGGCCTGAGCTTCGGTCTTGTCGCCGGCCGCGTCATGGCTCTTGCTCCGAATCACTTGGCTGCGGCCATTGTAGAGCTTCGGCGTCATAGCTTGCGCCGGGATTTTTTCTTGCGCCTGAGCGGAACGACGTCGGCGGTCACGCCGGCGCTCCTGCGCAAGGCGGCACGCAGATCGAGCGGGCGGCCGTGCTTTTTCAGGAGATCCGCCAGCGCCTCGTCGGCGAGTTCCTGAAACGTCATCATGCGGTCGCTGGCGAGGAGCCGGAGCGCCGCCCAGCTTTCGTCGTCGATCTGGATGCGCTTGCCGGGCATGTCGCCGCTCCGTGCGTGCCGAAGCGCGGGAAGCACCTCGGACGCCGGGATAATTCCGCTCCTTGAGCAGGCGCGCAAGGTGCACCGCGGTTCGGATTCCACTCGGCGACGGCCTTCGGCGTGCCGCAACAGCGCTTCGCTGGCAGACCGGTCGTTGCCGTTGGCGCTTTCAAGCTGCAATCGTTCGCAGCCAACGGTCGTTGATCAATCGGACTGATGCGCCAAGGCGGGCCGGAAACATCGCTCGTCGCGGCTCCGGCCTGAAAAGTCTCTAGCTCTGAAAACCTTGCGGAGACGGTCCGGGTTCCACCGCTCGGTCGGGCGACGAGGCCGCAGCCCGCGACGCCGGGCGATGGTACGCGGCGGCGTAACAATGGGTGAATTCGGCGCCCAGCAGCACGATTTGCGAGGTGTAATAGACCCATGTCAGCAGCACGACGAGGGAGGCCGCTGCCCCATAGGTCGAATCGAGCGATTCTCTGCCGATATAGATGCCGATCAGGAGCTTGCCGATTTCGAACAAGGCCGCGGTGATCGCGGCGCCGAGCCAGACGTCGCGCCACCAGACATCGGTGTCGGGCAGCCACTTGAACATCATGGCAAACAGCAGCGTGATCACCGCAAAGGACACCAGCGAGCCGGAGATTTGCCACGTCGCCTCGGGCACTTCGCCGCCGAGATATTTGCCTGCGGCCGACAGCGCCGCCGTGAATACCAGCGATATCAGCAGCAAAAAGCCGAGCGCAAAGACCCCGGCCAGGGAGACCAGATAGGAGCGGATGAACTGCCCGAGCCCGCTGATCTTGGTATCGACTTCCCATACCGTGTTGAAGGCATCCTTGAGCTGCACGACCACGCCCATCGCCGTGAACAACAGAATCACGATGCCGAGGGCCGTCGCCACCACGCCTTGTCGCGGCTTGCTGGCGCCGGCCAGCATCGCATCGATCGCCTTGGCGGTGGCGTCGCCGAGCAGTCCGCTCAGCTGCGCTTCGATCTCGCCGCGCGCCGCCTGTTCGCCGTAAGCGAAGCCGGCAATGGCAACGGCGATCACCAAAATTGGGCCGAGCGAGAACACCGAGTAGTAGGCCAGCGCGGCGCCGGCCTGCGAATCCTTATGTCTTGCCCAGTTTCGCCCGGTCGATTTGAGTAAGTCCCACCAATCGGTCATGAAAACCTGCGAGATTTGGCTCAACGTGCTGTGCGGAGCCGCGGTTCCATGGCGGCCCGGGAACTGTTATAGCGACGCCGAGTTGTTGGCCCGAGGCGCGCCACGCATCGCGCCCCGCCGGATTACCTTCATGGCGCCGTTGCGAAGCCTCGCCATCATTGGCGTTATCGTCATTGCCGCCGTGATCGGCTTCGCGATCCTTGCCTGGCATTCGCCGTTCGCGCCCATCGTGCGGCCCGAAGCGAATACCTTCGATGCCGGACAAATCAAGCGCGGCGCCGCATTGGCCGCGCTCGGCGATTGCAACACCTGCCACACCGCGCCCGGCGGCCGGCCGTTCGCCGGCGGCTACGGCGTGCCGACACCGTTCGGCACGATCTACTCGACCAACATCACGCCCGACGAGGACACCGGCATCGGCCGCTGGTCGGAAGCGGCGTTCCGCCGCGCGCTGCGCCAAGGTGTCGGTCGCGACGGCAGCCAGCTTTATCCGGCGTTTCCGTACGATCATTTCACCTTGCTGACCGATGACGATATCGGCGCGCTCTACGCTTTCTTGATGACACGCCAGGCAGTGTCGGCGTCGACCCCGGCAAACGACCTGCCGTTTCCGTTGAACGTCCGGATGGTGGTCGCCGGCTGGAAGCTGTTGTTCTTCCGCGAGGGTCCTTTCCAGGCCGATCCGAACCAAGACCAGCGGTGGAATCGCGGCGCCTATCTGGTCGAAGGCATCAGCCATTGCGGCGCCTGCCACACCCCGCGCAACGCGCTCGGCGCCGAGAACGTGCACGATGCCTTCGGCGGTGGCGACGTCGAGGGCTGGACCGCCTATGCGCTCAATCAAAACGCGCCGGCGCCGGTGCCGTGGAATGCCGACGCCCTGCTGACCTATCTGCGCCAGGGCTGGCACAGCGAGCACGGGGTGGCGCGCGGCCCGATGGCGCCGGTGATCGAAAACCTCGCCACGACGCCGGACGCCGATCGCGTGTCGATGTCCGCCTACCTGGCGGGTGTGATGGGCACGCCGAGCCCGGACCGCGAACGCGCTGCCGCAGCACTTGTCGCGCGCGTCAAGAATTCGCTGCCGCAGCCGTATTCCGCCGAGACCCAAGCAAGCCCGGAGAATGCGGGCGTGCTGATCTACCAATCGGCCTGCGCGTCGTGCCATGACGGCGGCCGGCCGCCGCCCTACGGCGGCATCAATCTCGCGCTCAGCACCGGACCGAGCGGTCCCAATGCGCGCAACGTGATCAATGTCGTGCTATGGGGTTTGCCGGCAGCCCCCGGCGAACGCAGCCCGATCATGCCCGGCTTCGCCACCGTGTTGAGCGACCGACAGCTCGCCGAGCTCTTGAGCTACGTGCGCTCGCGGTTCTCCGACAAGCCGGCGTGGACCAGCGTCGACGCCGACATCGCCGCCGCGCGGCGCAACGCGCCCGCCGTCCACGTATCGCCGGCGCCCGGCGCCGATCCGGCGGCGGCCGCCGTCAAGGAACACGAGGCGCAGCGATGAAGCTCTCCGTCAACGGCCGCGAATACGACATCGATGCCGATCCGCAAACGCCGCTGCTCTACGTGCTGCGCGACCATCTTGCGCTCAACGGCGCGAAGTTCGGCTGCGGTCTCGGGCAATGCGGCGCCTGCACGGTGCTGGTCGACGGCGCGGCGGCATTTTCCTGCGTCACGCCGCTCCTGCTGCTCGACGGCAAGCGCGTCACCACGGTCGAAGGTCTCGGCACCGCGGACAATCCCGGTCCGCTGCAGCGCGCCTTCATGGAAGAGCAGGCGGCGCAATGCGGCTACTGCATCGCCGGCATGATGATGCGGGCGCAGGCGTTGCTGCAGAAACAACCGAACCCGTCCGATGCTGACATCCGCGCCACGCTGCAGCCGAACCTGTGCCGCTGCGGCACCCATATGCGGATCCTGCGCGCCGTGCGCCGCGCCGCCGGCCTGATGAAGACCGCGCAGGCCGCGGACGCGGCCGGGAACGTGCGATGAGCCCGGCCGCGCTTCAAATCAGCCGCCGCAGCGTCCTGGCCGGCACCGGCGCGCTTGTTTTCAGCTACGCGGCGCTCGGCCGCGCGCGCGCTCAAGACGCGCCGGCGGCTGCGCCACAGGCTGCGAGTGCGCCGAAGCTTCCTGGAAGCCTCAACGAGGCGCCGTTCCTCGATTCCTGGATTCGCGTCGACGCTGACGGTGGCATTACCGTGTTCACCGGCAAGGCCGAACTCGGCCAGGGCATCAGGACCGCGCTCCTGCAGATCGCCGCCGAGCAGCTCGACGTGAAATTCGGCGCGCTCAAGCTCGTCACCGCCGACACGGCGCTCACGCCGAACGAAGGCTATACCGCCGGCAGCCACTCGCTGCAGGACAGCGGCACCGCGATCATGCATGCCGCCGCGCAGGTGCGGGCCATCCTGGTGGCGGCGGCCGCGACTCGGCTTGGCGTGCCGGCGGAACAGCTCTCGACCCATGACGGCGCCGTGCTGGCCGGCGACGGCCGCAAGCTCGGCTACGGCGAACTGGTGGCGGATCAGTTCCTGCACGTGCAGGCGCAGCCGCAATCGCCGTTGAAAAGTCCGTCCAGTTTCGAAGTGATGGGCAAGCCAATTCCCCGCATCGACATTCCGGCCAAGGTGACGGGCGGCGAAGCCTTCCTGCAGGATTTCCGGCCGCCCGACATGGTTCATGCGCGGGTGGTGTGGCCGCCGAGCTACGGCGCGAGCCTTCTCGATCTCGACACCTCCGGCGTCGAGACGATGCCTGGCGTTCAGAAGGTCGTGCGCGACGGCAATTTCATCGCCGTCGTCGCCGAACGGGAGTTTGTGGCGATCAAGGCCATGCGCGCGCTGGCGGCTGCGGCGCGCTGGCAGGAAAAGCCGAGCCTGCCCAAGCAGTCCGATCTGGCAACCGTGATCGCCAGCCTGCCGGCGCAGGACATTGTGGTGCTCGACCATCGGCCGGGCGGCGTGAGCGCGGCCAAGCGTCTGGAAGCGACCTATACCAGGCCGTATCAATCGCACGGCTCGATCGGGCCGTCATGCGCCGTCGCGCGGGCGGACGATTCCGGCGTCACGGTCTGGACCCATACCCAGGGCGTGTTTCCCGACCGGCAGGCAATCGCGCAAATGCTCAAGCTGCCGCTGGCCAAGGTTCGCTGCATCCAGGTCGAAGGCTCCGGCTGCTACGGCCATAACGGCGCCGATGACGCCGCCGGCGACGCCGCGCTGATTGCGCGCGCGCTGCCGGGCCGGCCGGTGCGCGTGCAGTGGATGCGCGAGCAGGAGCATGGCTGGGAGCCGTTCGGTCCGGCGATGGTGACCAAAGTGTCGGCCGCGCTCGACGACCACGGCATGATCGCGGACTGGGATTACGGCGTGTGGAGCAACACCCATTCGATGCGGCCGGGCGGCGCCGGTGCGCTGCTGGCGGCCCAGCACATGGCGGACGCGATTGCGGCCCCGCCGCCGAAGCCGATCCCGATGCCGGAAGGCGGCGGCGACCGCAACTCGATCCCGCTGTACCGGATGCCGAGCGCGCGGGTGATTTCTCACTTCCTGCCGACCATGCCGCTGCGGGTCTCGGCGCTGCGCTCGCTCGGCGCCTACATGAACGTGTTTTCGATCGAGAGCTTCATGGACGAACTGGCCGCGGCGGCCGGCGCCGATCCGGTCGACTTCCGCCTGAAGCATCTCGATGACGCGCGGGCCCGCGACGTCGTGGGGTTGGCCGCGGAGCGCTTCGGCTGGTTGTCGTTCCAACGCGGGCCGGGACGCGGACGCGGCTTCGGCTTTGCCCGCTACAAGAATCTTGCCGCCTATTGCGCGGTGGCGGCCGAAGTCGAGGTCGAGCACGAGACCGGCCGCACCCGGCTCGTCCGCGCCGTCGCCGCCGTGGACGGCGGGCAGGTCGTCAATCCCGACGGCCTCGTCAATCAGGTCGAAGGCGCGATCCTGCAGTCGGCCAGTTGGACCTTGTACGAGAGCGTGAGCTTCGACGACACCCGCATTACCAGTATCGACTGGGCGACCTATCCGATCCTGCGCTTCGACGCCGTTCCGGACAGCATCGACGTGCATGTCATCAACAAGCCGGGACAGCCGTTCCTGGGCAGCGGCGAGACCGGGCAGGGGCCGGCCGCGGGCGCCATCGCCAACGCGGTGGCCGACGCAACCGGCCAACGGCTGCGTGATCTGCCGTTGAGCAGAGAACGCGTCAAAGCCGCGATCGGCGTCTGATCAAATAAGCGGCCCGCCCGGACCGCGATTATGGCCAGCCGAAGTACGCGAGATAAATCACCGCAAAGGCGATGATGATGCCGGCGAGCCCGAAACCGAGCACGTAGCGAACATTTTGCCCGGTGGCGCCCTGCCGCGCCTGTTGGGTCGGCACCACGGTGCGTTGCTCCGTATTCGGCCAATCGCGTCGCTCGGGGGCGCTTTCGCTGGAAGAGGCCATGTCATTTCTCCGACTATGAGTTCCGAATTCTCGCCACGCGAATGAAAAACCCCGAAAACCCGGACCCGGTTCCGCAATCGATCGGCGGACCGGAAAACGCAGGTCGCAAAACTAAAACCGCGGAAGATGCGCAATTGCTCATCGCCATCGTGATCGGGTGACAATCCCGCGCCGCCCGTCGGGCGCGCCAAAGGACACCTCACGCCTTGGCGTGAAGTGTCCCGGCACGTTGGTCTTTCGGCCCTAGGCGGCTTTGCGGTTGACGTGGGATTCCGCCATCGCCGTCAGTTTGTGGTCGGTGGCTTTTTCCTCATTGAGGGTCTGCTCAAGGAGCGGAACGCAATCCTGCCGCCCCAGCTGCTTGGCCCATGCGATCAGCGTGCCGTAGCGGGTCATCTCATAATGTTCGACCGCTTGCGCGGCGGCGATCAGGGCGGCATCGAGAACCGACGCTTGTTCAACCTCGCCGGCGACTTCCTTGGCTTCCTCGATGATGCCGTCGATCGCCGGGCAGTCCACGCCCTGGGCCTTGACGTCGAGCTTCTGGAAAATCTGTTCCAGCCGCCGCACGTGATTTTCACTTTCACGCAGGTGGGTCTGAAAACCCTGCTTGAGTTGCGGGTCCTTGGCTTTCTCGGCCATGTCGGGCAGCGCCTTCACGATCTGTTTTTCCGCGTAGTAGATGTCGCGCAACGTGTGCACGAACAGGTCGTTCATGGTCTTGATGTCTTTTGTGAACAGTCCCATGGCAATTGTGTCCTTATCCTTGCGCGTTTTTGATCCCTGCGCGTTTTTGGAACCGACGGCCGGCTCATGCGCGATCCGTCTAGGACGGCAACGTGTGATGCAGCGGCCGGTTCCGCGGCGTTGCGCCGGCGTCGGCAAGGAACCGCTACGGCGCGCCGCATCGGCACGCGCGCATCATCCGCAAGATTTTTCAGATTATCGGGAGCGAGGCATCGACCGGCGTTGCGCCGCCGCAAACCGGTGCTTCGGCGGAAGGCCGAGCTTATCGGACGTTCTGGTTGAAATAGCTGGAGCCCCAGAGCACGACCACCCAGATGAGCGCCAAAAATCCAATGGTCATGAGCACCGCCATAGCGTTCCTCCGCGATTTGAATGTTTTGGCCCGATATTTTTCAGTACTCTATCACTTCGCTGACCAATGTCCCATCCCTGTTGAACCGGCTGGAGATGGGCTTTAGAAGTCTCGGATCGCATGCGCCGAACGCGGTCGCCGGGCCGGCTTGTTGCGCCTTTACGGAGCCTCGCGTGACCGAGACGGTTGCCGAAATTCTCGACGCCTATCGCACCGGCGCCATTGCGCCGGCTGATATCGTTGCGCGCAGTTACGCCCGCATCCGCGCCCATGACGATCCGGCGATCTTCATCGCGCTGCGCGAGGAGAGCGCCGTCCTCGCCGAGGCCGAGGCGCTGGCGCGCGACGGCGACAACAGCCTGCCGCTCTACGGCATCCCGGTCGCGGTGAAGGACAATATCGACGTCAAGGGCCTGCCGACCACCGCGGCATGCCCGGCCTTCGCCTATCGCCCGCACCGGGACGCTACCGCCGTGGCCCGCGTGCGCGCAGCCGGTGCGCTCATTCTCGGCAAGACCAATCTCGATCAGTTCGCCACCGGCCTCGTTGGCACGCGCACGCCCTATGGCATCGGCCGCAACCTGTTCGACGACAGGCTCATCCCCGGTGGCTCGAGCACCGGCTCGGCGCTGGCGGTCGCTGCCGGCTTTACGCCGCTCGCGCTCGGCACCGATACCGCGGGCTCGGGGCGCGTGCCGGCCGGCTTTGCCAATATCGTCGGCCTCAAGCCGAGCTGCGGCATGGTGTCGACCGCAGGCTTGGTGCCGGCCTGCCGCACGCTCGACTGCGTGTCGGTGTTCGCGCTCACCGTCGACGACGCCATGACCATGCTCGGCGTCATCGCCGGAGCGGACGCCGCCGATCCCTATTCGCGGGCGCGTCCGCTGCCGGCCGTCGCACCGATGCCGCGCGGCGTTCGGCTTGGCGTGCCGCTGCCCGGCGAGCGCCTGTTCTTCGGCGACAAAATCTCCGCCGCCGCCTATGACGAGGCCTTGGCCCGGTTGGCAGAACTTGGCGCCAAAATCGTCGAGATCGATATCGAGCCGTTCTATGCGGCGGCGCGGCTCCTCTATGAGGGCCCGTGGGTCGCCGAGCGCTTTCTCACCGCCAAGGACTTGATCGCCTCATCGCCGGAATCGCTTCATCCGGTGACGCGGCAGATCATCCTGGCCGGCGCCCACGGCACGGCGGCGGACGCGTTCGCCGCCTTCTATCAGCTCGAAGTGCTGCGCCGCGTGCGCGACCATACTTTTCGCTCGATCGACGCGCTGGTGTTGCCGACGGCGCCGACCATCTACACGGTCGAGCAGGTGTTGGCCGATCCGATTCATCTCAATAGCCGGCTCGGCACCTATACCAATTTCGTCAATCTGCTCGATCTGTGCGGGCTCGCCGTGCCGGCGTCGATGCGCGACGACGGCATTCCGTTCGGCATCACGCTGTTGGCGCGCGCCGGCGAGGACGCGGCGCTGGCGGCGATCGGCCGCGAATTCCACGCCGCGACCGGCCTGCCGCTCGGCGCGCTCAAAGCTCGCCAGCCGCCGCTGGCGAAGCCCGCGGCGGCGCCGCTATCCGGCGAGATCGCCGTCGCGGTGGTCGGCGCGCACCTCTCCGGCATGCCGCTCAACGACGAATTGCGCGCCGCGGGCGCGCGGCTCATCGGCCGCGCGGCGACCGCGCCGCATTATCGGCTGTTTGCGTTATCCGGAACCAAGCCGCCGAAGCCCGGCCTGCTGCGGGTCAAGAACGGCGCCGGCGCGGCTATCGAGGTCGAAGTCTGGGCGCTCGACGCCGCCGCCTTCGGCCGTTTCGTCGCCGCCGTGCCGCCGCCGCTCTCCATCGGCACCCTCGACCTTGCCGACGGCCGGCCGGTCAAAGGCTTTCTGGTCGAGGCCGACGCGGTCGATGGCGCGCGCGACATTTCCAGCTTCGGCGGCTGGCGGGCGTTTGTGAATTCGTAGAATCGTAAGGTGGCGCGCGGCGCCGCGCCCACGCAGCGCTAGTACGCTCGGCTTTGCCCGCGCGCCTACTTGTCGATCATGCTCACATGCGCGGCGACGACGCGCCAGCCTTCGGGGAAACGCACCCAGGTCTGCATCTGGCGGCCGACTTTGCCGGGGAACGACGGCCGGTCATACAACGTCGACGCCACCGCAAAATCGCGGCCGTAGGTGCTGATCACGGTCTTCGACAGGCTGCGCGCCAGGCCTACCGAAGGCCGCGCCGCGCGGAACGCCATGATCTCCGCATAACCGTAGAGAATCTCAAAGCCGCCGTAACGGATGGTGCGCGGATCGTCGTGGAACAGTGCGTCGAGCGTCGCGACATCGTTCGACACCAGCGCCTTCTCGTACCGCTCGAACGCGGCCGTGACTTCGGTGACGACCTCCGGCAGGTCGATCTCCATGGATTTCCCCTCTTTCGGACGACGGACGACAGACGACAGGCGATACAGTAGATACTTCATCCGTCCTCTGTCGTCCGTCCTCCGTCCTCCGCTTCAGATCGCCGGCCGCATCGCCGCGACCACCCCTTGGGCTTCGAGCGCGTGCGCGAGCCGCAGCGCGACGTCTTCGCGCCACGGCGCGGCGATGATCTGCACCGCGATCGGCAGTGGCGTCAACGGCACCGGCACGGCAGCCACCGGCAGCCCGATAAAGGAAATCGGCTGCGTATAGACGCCGAGATTGGCGCGCACCGGCAGCTCGGTATCGCCGAGCATGAACATCTCTTGGCCGATGCGCGGCGCGGTGCACGGCGTCGCCGGCGCCAGGATGGCGTCGACCTCGTCGAACAGCTTGAGGACCTCGGCCCGGTACCAGCGGCGGAATTTCTGCGCCTTGATCGCGAGCGCGGCCGGCACCATGGCGCCGGCGATCAGGCGGTCGCGCACCGCCGGATCGTAATCGCGCGCACGGCGACGCAGCCGGTCGAGATGCAGGCTCGAACCCTCGCTGGCGGTGATGACGAAGGCGGCGGCGCGGGCGCGCTCCGGCTGCGGAAGTTCGATGTCGCGATTGGCGCCGAGCGCCGCCGCGACGCGGTCGATCGCATAGCAGGCTTCGCCGGACTTGCATTTGAAATAACCGCCGGCGACCGCGACGCGCAGGCCCTCGATGCCTTCATCGAGGCGCGGCGTGACGGGCTCGGCGGCGCGGTCCGCGCAGGCCGGATCGTCCGTATCGCGACCCTGCATGGCGTCGTAGGCCAGCGCCAGGTCGCGGGCCGAGCGCGCCAGCGGCCCGACGTGGTCGAGGCTCGCCACGAATGGAAAGCTGCGCGCGCGAGACAGCCGACCATAGGTCGGCTTCAGCCCGAACAATCCGCACAGCGACGCCGGCACGCGGATCGAGCCGTTGGTATCGGAGCCCAGCGAAAGCGGCACCAGGCCGCCGGCGACGGCGGCGCCGGAGCCGCCGGACGAGCCGCCGGTCATGCGGTCGAGATCGTGGGGGTTGCGCGACGGGCCGTCGTGAATGTTCTCGCCGGTGAAGTCGTAGGCGTATTCGCCCATGTTGAGCGCGCCGACCAGCACTGCGCCGGCGGCTTCGAGCCGTTCGATCAGCGCCGCATCGCGCGTCGCCGCCGGCGCATCACGGTTGATTTTCGAGCCGGCCAGCGTCGGCAGCCCGGCGACGTCGAACAGATTTTTCACCGCGAACGGCACGCCGGCAAGCGGCCCCAGCGGCTCGCCCCCGGAATAGGCAAAGTCCAGCGCCTGCGCGCGCAACAGCGCGCGGTGCTCCGTCACCGCGGTGAACGAATTGAACAGCGGATCGCGCTCGCGGATGCGCGCCAGCGCCGCTTCGATGACGCTGACCGCGCTGGCGCGGCCGGCGGCGACGGCGGCGACGATATCGGCGGCCGAGCTCCAGCCGGGATCGGCCGAGGGCGTATCAAGCATGGAACACCGGGGCCGGTTCGGTGTCGTCGGGCAGGGCGAAGTCGTCGAACAGCGCCGCCATTCGCAAGATCAGTTGCAGATTGAATTTCACCCCGCCGTGCCACGCCGCGTCGAGCGGCAGCCTGAGCGCCTGCGCGCTCGCCGCGACCAGGGCATCGATCGTATCCGGTGATGTCGCCGGGGACGCTGGCGCCGTGCCGCGAAGCGCAGCCACCGCCTGGCCGCGAGGCGCGGCCGCCTTGAGGGGCGATTTCCTGGTTCGCGGTTTGCCGGCCTTGCGGGCCGCCTTGCGTGTCATGATGCGCTCTTCGACTGCGGTAGATATTCTTCGGCAAAATGACAGGCCACCTGGCGGGCGCCGAAGCTGCGCAACGCCGGCATGGCGGTCTTGCACGCATCCGTGCCGCGCGGGCAGCGGCCGTAGAAGCGGCACACGTTGGGGTCGGGATCGATCGGGCTTCGCGGCTCGCCGATGAGCCGCAGCCGCGCCGCAGCGTCGTCATGCAGCCGCGGCACCGCCGCGACCAGCGCCTGGGTATAGGGATGCAGCGGATGCTCGAACACTTCGGTGGCCGGGCCGGATTCGACGATCTTGCCCAAATACATCACCAGCACGCGGTCGCATAGCAGCCGCACCACGGAAAGATCGTGCGACACGAACAGATAGCTCATGCCGAACTCTCGCTTGAGACGCTGCAGCAGCTGCAGGATGACCACCTGCACGGATACGTCAAGCGCCGCGGTCGGCTCGTCGAGCACGAGCAGATCGGGCTCGACCGCGATGGCGCGGGCGATGCCGACGCGGGCGCGCTGGCCGCCGGACAACTGATGCGGGAACCGCGTCAGCAGCTGCAGCGGCAGCCCGCATTGCCGCGCCACGGTCTCGACGCGGTCCTTGAGCGCCTTGCCGCGCAGCTTGCGCAAGCGACGCAGCGGATCGGCGATGGCGTCGAAGCCGGTAAAGCGCGGATTGACGCTTTCGCCGGCGTCCTGGAACACCATCTGGATGCGGGCGCGGTCGCGGTCGCGGGCGAACACGCGCGACGGCTTGAGCGCCAGTTCGCGGGCGCCGAGCTTGATGCTGCCGGTGCTGACGTCGACCAGTCGGGTGAGCGCGCGCACCAGGGTCGACTTGCCGCAGCCGGATTCCCCCACCAGTCCGACGGTCTCGCCCTTGGCGATGGCGAAGCTCACGTCGTCGACGGCGTAGACCTTCGGCAGCGTCTCGACCCCGCCGGTAAAGCGCCGCTTGAGCCGCGCCCACGCTCCCGGCCCGCCGCCGACCGGAAACAGTTTCGAGACGTCGGCGACATCGAGCATGGTGGTCATGCAGCACTCTCGGTCGGCGTGGTGATGATGCGCGCGGGGAGCGGGTTCCAGCAGGCGACGATATGCGCGGCGCCCGGCACCCCACGGGGCAGCGGTTGTGCGCAAGCGTCGACCTTGCGCGGGCAGCGCTCGGAATAGCGGCACGGCGGCAGGTCGGTGCGCCGCAGATCGGGCAGCGAGCCGGGAATGGCCGCCAACTCGTCGAGGTTCGCCGCGGCATCCGGCGTCGCGGCGATCAGCTCCGCCGTATAGGGGTGCCGCGGATGGGCGAACAGCTCCTGCGTCGGCGCGTTCTCGACCACATGGCCGGCATGCATCACCACGATGCGCGCCGAGCGCTGGCCGGCCAGTGCGAGGTCATGGGTGATGAAGATCGTCGCCATGCCGAGATCCTTGGCGAGATCGGCGACCAAATCCATGATCACCGCCTGGGTGGTGACGTCGAGGCCGGTGGTCGGCTCGTCGGCGATCAGCAGCGACGGCTTTGCCGCCAACGCGATCGCGATCATGACGCGCTGGCACATGCCGCCGGACATTTCGAACGGATAGGCCTTGGCGCGGCGCGCCGGATCGGTGATGCCGACGGCACGGAGCATTTCGATGGCCGCGGCCGGCGCGTTCTTGCGCAGCACGTTGCCGTGGCGGACCAGTACGTCGGCGATCTGCCGGCCGACCGGGCGAATGGGGTTGAGCGCGGTGCGCGGGTTCTGAAAGATCATCGCGATCTGACGCCCGCGCACCTCGGCGAGCTGACGAGGCGTGGCGGCGAGCAGATCGAGCCCGCCCAGCATGGCGCGGCCCGCGGAGACACGGCCGGCCGGATCGAGTATGCCCATCACCGCATAGGCGGTGACCGATTTGCCCGAGCCGGATTTGCCGACCAGCGCGATGGTCTCGCCCTTGTTGACGGCGAAGCTGACATTGTCGAGCGCGCGCACGATGCCGGAGCGGGTGCGGAATTCGACCGAGAGTCCTTCGACGGAGAGCGCCGGTTCGGTGCTCATGTGCGCCTCCTCATATGCGCCGCCTCACGTGCGTCTTCTGGGATCGACCATGTCGCGCAAGCCATCGCCGAGCAGGTTGAAGCAGAACACCGCGATCATCAGCGCGGCGCCGGGGAAGAATGCGTTCCACCATTCGCCGGACACCATGAAGGTCGCGCCCTCGGCGACCATGATGCCCCATTCCGGCGTCGGCGGCCGCACGCCGAGCCCGATGAACGACAGGCCCGCGGCGTTGAGGATGGCGTAGCCCATGGTCAGCGACATCTGCACGACCAGGATCGGAAACACGTTCGGCAGGATCTGAAAGCCGAGGATGCGCCAGTCGGCATTGCCCGACAGCCGCGCCGCCTCGACGAACCCGGCGTCGCGGCGGATGTTGGCTTCGGCCCGGGCGATGCGCGCATAGAGCGGGAAGTTCACGATCGCGGTGGCGATGATGATGTTCTGCACCGTATTGCCGAGCGCGGCGACGATCCCCATGGCGAGCACGAACAGCGGAAACGCCATGATGGTGTCGGCGATGCGGCCGACGATGCGGTCGGTCCAGCCGCCGAAAAAGCCGGCGGCGACGCCCGCGAGCCCGCCCATCAGGAACACCAGGACCACGGAGGCGACGGCGATGAAGAAGTCGAGCCGGGTCGCGACCACGACGCGGCTGAACACGTCGCGGCCGAGCTGGTCGGTGCCGCACCAGTGACGGAGGCTCGGCGGCTGCAGCGCCTGCGCGGTGTCGCTTTGCAGCGGATTGTATGGCACCAGTTCCGGGCCCAAGATGGCGGCGAGCACGATCAGGACGAACAGCCCGAAGGCAAAGCCGGTCACCGGGTTCTCGCCGATGACGTAGCGGGAATGCTTGAGCAGCGCGGCGAAGCCGCCCTCCGGGCGAGGCGTTACGGCAATATCGGTCATGGCTGGAGCTTCTCTGTGCTTCCCCTTGCAGGGAGAGGGAAAAACAGGGCGTCGTCGATCATGCTCACGCTTCGAGCCTCACGCGCGGGTCGATCAGGCCGTACAGAACGTCGATCAGCAGATTGAGCGCCACGTACATCACCGCCATGGTCAGCACGAAGCCCTGCACCGGCGCGAAGTCGGATGCGAGCAACGCTTCGACCGCGTAGGAGCCGATGCCCGGCCAGGCGAACACCTTCTCGACCAGCACGTTGGCGCCGAGCAGGAACGAGAACACCATGCCGAGCGTGGTGATGACCGGGAGCAGGGCGTTGCGGAACGCGTAGGTCACGATCACCGTGAATGACGATAGCCCGCTGGCGCGCGCCGTGCGCACGAAGTCCGACGACAGCACCGCCAGCATCGCGGCGCGCGTCATGCGCGCGATCGGCGCCAGCGAGAAAATCGCCAGCGTCAGCGCCGGCAGGATCAGCTGCTTGAGCGCCGCGACGAAGGTTTCGGGATCGCCGGCAATCAGGCTGTCGATCAGGTAGAACCCGGTCACCTGCGGCGGCGCGGTAAAGAACACGTCGAGCCGCCCGAGCGGCGCCGGCGCCCAGCCGAGCAGATAATAGAACACGTAGACCAGGATCAGGCCGGTGAAGAACACCGGCAGCGACACCCCGGCCGTCGAGATGATCCGGCAGGCATGGTCGAGCAGCGAATTCGGCCGCGTTGCCGCGACGATGCCGAGCGGTACCGCGATGGCGATGGCGACCATCAGGCCGAGCAGCGTCAATTCGGCGGAAGCCGGCAGCCGGGTCTTCAGCTCGGTCGCGACCGGCTGGCCGGTGGTCAGCGAGTTGCCGAGATTGCCGTGGGCGAGATCGACCACATAGCGGCCGAACTGCACGATCAGCGGCTTGTCGAGGCCGAGCTTGACGCGCACCTCCTGGATCGCCTGCGGGGTCGCCGCGGGACCGGCGAAATAGGCGGCCGGATCGCCCGGCAGCGCGCGGGTGAGCAGGAACGTCACGATCACGACGCCGATCAGGCTCGGGATCGCCATCGCCGCGCGTTTGAGGATCATCGTCAGCATGGCGGCCTGCAATCTTCGTCGCCCCGCGCGCGGGGCCAGGGTCGGGGTGAGGCGGCGCCGCCGCTAGTCAGAACCGGGCCGAGAGGCCCCCTCATCCCAGCCTTCGCCCCGCGCGCGGGGCGATAGCGGCGTCTCATGACCGGTCACCCCTTCACGAAGCTGCGGTAGTCGAGCCGGCGATGAAACCAGTACTCGTAGCCGCTGATGTTCTTCTGCATCGCCACGTTGACGAAGGGCTGATACAGCGGGATGCGCGGCATGTCGGTGAAGGCGAGGTCGACGAAGCCCTTCACGTCCTTGTCGTAGGTCGCGCTGTCGCCGCTGGCCGCCGCGGCGCGCGCGCCGTCGATGAAGGTGTCCATGTCCGGCGACTGATAGTCCATGGTGTTGAAGATCGATTTGCCTGAGTGGTAGCACCAGTAGAAGAAGTACTCGGGATAATCGAGCCAGCCCGAGAACACGTTGGTGAACAGCGGCATGGATTTCTTGGTGAGCTCGGTGCGCCAGTTGGCGCCCGGTACCTTGTTGATCGTGGTGGTGATGCCGATCTGCGCCAGGCTCTCCTGCACCAGCACGCAAATCGGTTCGTTGACGCCGGCGAAGCCGAGGTCGAATGAGATCGGCACGTTGATGTCGCCGACGCCGGAGGCGGCGAGCAGTTGCTTGGCCTTGACCAGATCGGTGTTGAACTTGTGCGGCTGCGGCCAGGCGACTTCGGTGGGCGCATCGGCCGGCGCGCCGAACATCGGCTTGGCGAGGCCGTACAGCACCGCGTCCATGATCTTCTGATACGGAATGGCGTAGGCCATGGCGTGGCGCACCTTGACGTTGTCGAACGGCGGGTGCGCCACGTTCATGCCGATATATTGGATGCCGTTCGAATACGGCGTCGACACGATCGAGAGCTTGCCGGCGGTTTTCAGCTCGGCGAAATCTTTGTTCGGCAGGTCGTAGGAGACGTCGGCGTCGCCGCGCTCGAGCAGCGCGCGCCGGTTGCCGGCATCCGGCACCATGCGCCAGATCACGCGCTTGACTTTGGGCAGCGGGCCGCCCTTCCAGTTGTCGTTGCGCTCCAGGATGACTTGCGAGCCCGCGGTCCAGTTGGTGACCTTGTAGGCGCCGCTGCCGACGGTATTGAGCTTGGTGAATTCGAGGCCCCACGGATCTTCCGCGGTGGCCTTTGACTTGACCAGCTCGGAGTTGAGCACGCAGGGCACGATGACGGCGAGATCGGGAACGGTCAGGCGGTCTTTCTTCAGAAAGTCGACGCGGAAGGTGTGGTCGTCGACGACGACGAATTGCTCGGGCTTGGTCAGCGAGCCGGCGCTCATCTGAAAGGTCGGGAAGCCGCCGACCGTGACGGCGCGGTCGAACGACCATTTGACGTCCTTGGCGGTGACCGGCGTGCCGTCCTGGAACACCGCGTCCTGGCGCAATTTGAAGGTGACCGACATGTCGCCGATATTCATGTCCTCGGCGAGCTCCGGCTTGAATTTGGTCTTGTCGTAGTACGGCTCGCCGTTCGGCAGCGTTTTCATCTCGTGGCTGATCAGCCGGTCGTAGCAATTCCATGACACCTCGTAACCCGGCACGTTGGTGCCGACGCCGTGGATGTCGAGATTGTTCGGCCCGCTTTCGGAGACGATGAGCAGGGTCTCCTGGCGCGACTGTGCCTTGGCTGGCGACCAGATCGCCGGCGCCGGCACCGCGGCGGCGGCCGTCAGCGCGGTCATCGATTTGAGAAATTCGCGGCGCTTCATCAAAGCCTCCCCAGGACTGGCGCAATGGTATCGTGCGACACGCATCCGCAAGCCTCGTGCCACACCGCGCGGGCCGCCTTGCCGCAGTGCAAGTCATTGATTCTCGGCGAATTACTTGCGGGGCTGGATCGGCGCGGGGTGAGATATGAATGTCTTTCGCGACTTGCGCTCAATTAATAGGCATTCGCAGGATCAAAGGCGCGGGCGGAAAAGGAGCTGGCCCCGATCTTGCACCGCTGGTGGCATTGCCAGGAAAGCGGGAGGTCGTGATGGCTGGGATGCAGCACGTCAAGCTGGAAGCCGAACCCGAGCCGCTTGCCGTCGATGTCGCCAAGTCGGCGCTGGTCATTATCGACATGCAGCGCGATTTCCTCGAGCCGGGGGGCTTTGGCGCCGCGCTTGGCAACGACGTGTCGAAATTGCAGGCGGCGGTCGCGCCGTGCAAGGCGGCGCTGGCCGCGGCGCGCCGCGTCGGCATGCTGGTCATTCACACCCGCGAAGGCCACCGGCCCGACCTGACCGACGCGCCGCCGCACAAGGTCGAGCGCGGCGATCCGAAGAACCGCATCGGCGCGGTTGGCCCGATGGGTCGCATTCTGGTCCGCGGCGAGCCCGGCCACGATATCATCCCCGAGCTTTATCCGCTGCCGACCGAGCCGGTGATCGACAAGCCGGGCAAGGGCGCGTTCTACCAGACCGATCTCGAATTGATGTTGCGCAACAGGGGCATCGATACGCTGTTCGTGTGCGGCGTAACCACCGAGGTCTGCGTCAATACCACGGTGCGCGAAGCCAACGATCGCGGCTTTCGCTGCATCGTTCTGTCCGACTGCTGCGCCTCCTACTTCCCGGAATTCCATCAGGCCGGCCTCGCCATGATCAAGGCCCAGGGCGGCATCTTCGGCTCGGTCACGGGGTCGACGCAATTTCTCGCGTCGGTGGGCGCGATCGAGGCTGCGCGGCCGAACGCCGCCTAGGCTACGCGAAGCGACGGCGGCGCCGCCGGGTTGCTCATTTCTTGACAGTAAAATGACTGAGAAATGATCGTCGCGTCCGCAGCCAAATCGGCGTCGCTTGGCGGCGTTGCTGCCGGCCGCAGACGAATTTGACCGCGCGGCTATTTGAATCCACTGCGTTTTTGGCCGCTCGCGGGCCGCCGCGCCAGCCGCCGTCATGATTGGCACGCGGCTTGCGAGGTTTGCCGTCGAAATCTGCTTGCGAATACGCCGAATTCACCGCGGGGGGTGCGGCGCTTCGAATCTGTAATGCCGCGCCAGCGTGAACATGGACTTCCAAGCCTCCGGCCGCGAGAGCGGACGCCTCCTCCCGGTCCGCAACGAACCTCTGCGGACATGGGATGGAGGCGTTCGTCTCCGGCCGGTTTTTGTTTTGCAAGGGGAGGCGACCGCCGCCGCGTCTTAGTTCTGCAAACCGCGGCCGCTCGCCCATATTGAGGAGCGCGCAATGTCTACCACAACGTCGACGGCCGGCTTCCGTCCAATTCTCTGGAGTCCGGGCGACTGGAACGCCTTCTTCGGCTTCGGCACCAACATTCTGGTCAACATGCTGGTGCTGACCGGGCTGCTGCGTTTCGTTCTGAAAATGCCGGACTCGCTGGTGTTCGGCCGCATCCTGCCGGCGATGGGCCTGATGATGTGCCTGTCGACCATGTACTACGCGTTTCTCGCCTATCGGCTGGCGAAGCGCACCGGCCGCAATGACGTCTGCGCGCTGCCGTCGGGCATCAGCGTGCCGCACATGTTCATCGTCACCTTCGTGATCATGCTGCCGATCGCGCTCAAGACCAACGATCCGGTCCAGGGCTGGGAAGCGGGCCTGGTCTGGGTGTTCTTCCAGAGCTTCATCCTGATGATCGGCGGCTTCATCGCGCCGCTGATCCGCAAGATCACGCCGCGCGCCGCGCTGCTCGGCACGCTCGCCGGCGTCTCGATCACCTTCATCTCGATGCGCCCGGCATTGGAAATGTACCAGACGCCGGTGATCGGGCTGACCTGCTTTGCCATCATCCTGGTCAACTGGCTGGGCGGCTTTCGATACCCGAAGGGCATCCCGGCGGGCCTGGTGGCGATCGCGGTCGGCATGATCATCGCCTGGGGCTCGACCGCGATGGGACTGAACTACGGCGGCCTCAGCCTCAAAGGCGTCGGCGACGCGTTCACGAATTTCGGCTTCCACGTGCCGATACCCGCGTTCAATCACGTGTTCTCGGGCTTTCAATATCTCGGCGTGATTCTGGTCACCGCCGTGCCGTTCGGCATCTATGACCTGGTCGAGGCCATGGACAATGTCGAAAGCGCGGAGGCCGGCGGCGATCCGTACCCGACCACCCGCGTGCTGACCGCTGACGGCGTCGTCAGCCTGATCGGCTGCCTGATGGGCAATCCCTTCATCAACGCGGTCTATATCGGCCATCCCGGCTGGAAGGGCATGGGCGGCCGCATCGGCTATTCGGCCGCGGTCGGCGTCATGGTGATCGTGCTGTCGTGGTTCGGCATCATCTCATTGTTGCTGGCCATCGTGCCGGTCGTCGCCATCTCGCCGATCCTGCTCTACATCGGCATGCTGATCGGCGCCCAGGCGTTCCAGACCACGCCGAAAGCCCACGCACCGGCGATCATCCTGGCGCTGACGCCGCACATCGCGGCCTGGGCCAAGACGGCGATGGACGGTGCGCTCGGCGTCGCCGGAACCAGCGCCTTGGCGCTCGGCTTCGACAAGCTCGGCAATGTCGGGGTGCTCTATCCCGGCTTGCAGACGCTCGGTGGCGGCGCGATTCTGACCGGGCTGATACTCGCGGCGGTCGGCGCTTCCGTCATCGACCAGAAGTTCACCGCCGCCGCGGCGTTCGCGTTCGCCGGAGCCGTGCTGACGTTTTTCGGCTTCATGCACGGCGAGGCCGTCGGCATCGCGGTGTCGCCGACGCTGGCGATCGCCTACGCGATCGTGGCGGTCTTCCTGTTCGCCTTGAGCCGCTATCCGGCGCTGGCGCCGGCGCTGACCGCATCATCGACGTCATCGGCGCCGTCGGGCGAGGTCCTTGCCGCGACGCCGGCGGAGTAGGGGACCGGGACCCGCAAAAACTGACGCGAAGGCGAGCGCGCGGCTTTCGTTCGAGGCCGCGCGCTTTGCTTGAACTCAAGGCCGGCGCCGACCGCAAGATTCCGCCGGCATGCAGGCGCAGCAAAAAGACCGGCTCAAGACCAATCCGGCGTTCAGCAGCCGCAAGCTCAAGCTCGGCACTTTCCAGACCAATCTCGACAGCGGCTGCGTGATGTCGGATCTCGACGGCCGCCTCGAGATCACCTGGCCGAACACGGTGACGCTGGCGCAGCTCGCCGACGCCATGGAGTTCGAGGCCCTGGTGCCGGTGGCGCGCTGGCGCGGTTTCGGCGGCGCCACCGATCCGCAGGGGCCCGGCTTCGAGACCTATACCTGGGCGGCCGGCATCGCCGGCGCGACGGGCAATTCCGGCGTGATCTCGACCTCCCACGTCGTGCTCAACCATCCGATCATCGCCGCCAAGCAGTCCACCGTCATCGATCACATTTCCAACGGCCGCTACACGCTCAATGTGGTCAACGGCTGGAATTTTCCGGAAATGGAGATGTTCGGGTTGGCGATGCTCGATCACGAGGATCGCTATGCCTGCGCCGAGGAATGGCTCGCCATCGTCAAGCGGCTGTGGACCGAAGACCGCCCGTTCGATCACCAGGGCCGCTTCTACAAGATCAAGGGCGGCTACCTGCAGCCGAAGCCGATCCAGCATCCGTATCCGGCCATCATGAACGCCGGCTCGTCGGAGCGCGGCCGGCATTTCGCCTGCAGGCACTGCGATCTGGTCTTCACCAATCTCCGCTCCCACGACATCGCCGTGAATACCGCGCATGTCGCGGCCTATCACCGGCTGGCGCGCGAGGCATACGGCCGCGAGGTGCGGGTGTGGACCAACGCCAACATCGTGCAGGCCGAGACCGAGCAGGAGGCCCGCGACTTCTACAATTATTATGTGCACGAGAAGGGCGACTGGGCGGCCGCCCGCTACGTCATCGACACAATGGGCGCCGAGATCAACCAGCGCGATTATCCGGAAGCGCGAAGGAAGGCGATGGCCGAGATGATGCTGTCGGGCTGGGGCGGCTTTCCGCTGATCGGCACCAAGGAGCAGGTCGTCGACGGGCTGGCGATGCTGTCGCAGGTCGGCTTCGACGGCGTACTGCTGTCATGGCCGCGCTTCATCGACGGCATGCGCGAATTTCGCGACGTGACCTATCCGCTGCTCGTTCAGGCGGGGCTGCGGGACTAACACCCCGTCACCCTGAGGTGCGAGCGAAGCGAGCCTCGAAGGGCGACGGCCCCGGCGCCTCGGCCGCATCCTTCGAGGGCCGCATCGCGGCCGCCTTCAGGATGACGGAATGAGCCGTACGCTTTATGCTGCACACACATAAAATCCGGAGGAAACGCGATGGCCGGGCTGACACGAAGTTACGTCCATGGCGCCAGCAACGAGCCGCTGATCGGCGAGACGATCGGGCAGTTCTTCGACGCGGTGTGCGACCAATGGCCGGACCGGCCGGCGCTGGTGGTGCGGCACCAGAACGTGCGCTGGAGCTACGGCGAATTGCGCCGGCAGGTCGACAGGCTCGCCGCCGGGCTGCTGACGCTCGGGCTCGAGCCCGGCGACCGCATCGGCATCTGGTCGCCGAACAACTCGGAATGGGTGTTGACCCAGTTCGCCAGCGCCAAGGCCGGCCTGATCCTGGTCAACATCAATCCGGCGTATCGGATCGCCGAGCTGGAATACGCGCTCAACAAGGTCGGCTGCAAGGCGCTCATTCTCGCCGAGCGCTTCAAGACCTCGGACTATATCGGCATGCTGCGCGAACTGGCGCCCGAGCTCGGCCATGCCACGCCCGGCAAGCTCGAAGCGGCGCGGCTGCCGGCGCTGCGGGCGGTGGTGCTCTTGGGCGACGGCTGGCATCCCGGCACCTTCCGTTTTTCCGAGATGCTGAGCCGCGGCGCCGCCAGCGAGGAGCAGCGCATCGCCGCGCTGGCGCCGATGCTGCAATTCGACCAGCCGATCAACATCCAGTTCACCTCCGGCACCACCGGCTATCCCAAGGGCGCGACGCTGTCGCACCACAACATCCTCAACAACGGCTTCTTCATCGGCGAGGCGATGCGGCTGACGCCGCAGGACCGGCTGTGCATCCCGGTGCCGCTCTATCACTGCTTCGGCATGGTGCTGGGCAATCTCGCCGCCGTCACGCACGGCGCCTGCATGGTGTTTCCCGGCGAGGGCTTCGACCCGCTGGCGACGTTGGCGACCGTCGCCGCCGAGCGCTGCACCGCGCTGCACGGCGTGCCGACCATGTTCATCGCCGAACTCGATCATCCGGACTTCGGCCGTTTCGATCTGTCGTCGCTGCGCACCGGCATCATGGCCGGCTCGCCATGTCCGATCGAGGTGATGAAACGCTGCGTCGCCACGATGCATCTCTCCGAGATCACCATCGCCTACGGCATGACCGAAACCAGCCCGGTGAGCTTCCAAAGCTCGACCGAGGATCCGCTGGAGCGGCGCGTTGCCACCGTCGGCCGCATCCAGCCGCATCTCGAGGTGAAAATCGTCGACCTCAATGGCCGCATCGTGCCGCCGGGCACGCCCGGCGAATTGCTGACCCGCGGCTATTCGGTGATGCTCGGCTATTGGGGCGACGACGAGCGCAGCCGCGAGGCCATCGACGCGGCGCGCTGGATGCATACCGGCGACCTCGCCACCATCGACGCCGAGGGCTATTGCAACATCGTCGGCCGCATCAAGGACATGGTGATCCGCGGCGGCGAGAACGTCTATCCGCGCGAGATCGAGGAATTCCTGTACCGGCATCCGAAGATCCAGGACGTCCAGGTGATCGGCGTGCCGGACGATCGCTACGGCGAGGAGATCTGCGCCTGGGTCAAGCTGCGCCCCGGCGCCAACGCCACCGAGGAGGAAATCCGCGCCTTCTGCCGCGATCAGATCGCGCACTACAAGGTGCCGCGCTACGTCAAGTTCGTCGACGAATTCCCGATGACGGTGACCGGCAAGATCCAGAAATTCATCATGCGCGAGCGCACCGTCGCCGAGCTCGGGCTCAACGTGGTGAAGACGGCCTGACGGCGTTCGGGCCGACCAAGGTCGTGGCTCGGGCTTTCGCATGCCGCGCTTCTAGCGTCACGCAAGGCCGTCGGCCGCGGCGGGCGGCTCAAAGTTCGACGGTGATGTCGCAAATCAGGCCGTCTTCGCGCCAGTCGAAGCTGGCTTCGCCGTTGAGCCGGTCGCAGATTCGGCTCATCACCCGGGTGCCGAAGCCTTGCCGCCGCGGCGGCTTGACCTTGGGCCCGCCGCTTTCGCTCCAGCGCAGCGCCAGCCGCTTGCCGGGCTTGAGGCGCCAGTCGACGGCGACGCGGCCCTCCGGCACCGACAGTGCGCCGTATTTGACGGCGTTGGTCGTCAACTCGTGGAGCGCCAGCGCCATGGCCTGCGCCGGCTCCTGCTCCAGCATCAGGCTCGGGCCCGCGATGCCCGCCTGCGATTGCTCGTCGTTGCAGTAGGGCAGCAATTCCTCCAGCGCCAGATTGCGCAAGTCGGCGCCGGCCCAGCGCGATTGCGCCAGCAGGGTGTGGGCGTTGGCCAGCGCCCGCAGGCGGCCCTCGATCGCGGTCTTCAGTTCGTCGGGCGTCTCGCCGTTGCTGAGATGAACCGCGGCCTGCGCCAGCGCCAGCAGATTCTTGGTGCGATGGTCGGCCTCGCGGGCGAGCAGCGCGATCTGCTCCTCGCGGCGCTTCTGCTCGGTGATGTCGCGGGCGATCTTGGAAGCGCCGACGACATGTCCGAGAGCGTCGGTGATGGGCGAGACGGTGAGCGAGATCGAGACCAGGCTGCCGTCCTTGCGCCGGCGCATGGTGTCGAAATGGTCGATGCGTTCGCCGCGGCGGATCCGTTCCAGGATCCGCGTCTCCTCGTGGCGTTGCTCCTCGGGAATCAAGATCGTGATCGGCTTGCCGATTACCTCCTGCGCCAGATAGCCGAACAGCCGCTCGGCGCCGCGGTTCCAGGTGGCGATCACGCCGTTGAGGTCCTTGCTGATGATCGCGTCGTCGGAGGATTCCACGATCGAGGCGAGGCGGTGCGAAGCGACGTCGGCGCGCTTATGCTCGCTCATGTCGATCAGCATGTTGACGGCGCCGACGAACGTTCCCGCGGCATCGCGCAGCGGTGTCGGAAACGCCATGAACGGCACGCGGCTGCCGTCGGGCCGCTCGGCGATGGCCTGGCCGCCGCGGATCGGCCGCCGTTCCTTCAACGCGATCGCCATGGGGCATTCGTCGTGCCGCATCGGCGTGCCGTCGGGCCACAGGAGCCGCCACGATCCGCACCACTGATCGGTATTGAGCCGCGGCCGGCAACCCCACAGCGCCGCCGCTGCCTCGTTGAAATAGGTGATCCGGCCGTCGGCGTCGGTCATGTAAATGGCGGCCGGCAGGACGTTGAGGAATTCGTGGAGGCGCCGGGAATTGGCGAAATCCGGCTGGCCCAGGACGAACTCCAAGGCCGGGAGAACGGCGGTTGTAATGTCGGACAGGTCCAACCCAAGCTCGGACATGCGTGGCCCCATGTCATTATACCCTATACCCTGACCGCCACAACGCCGGGCGAGACGCTGGGTTCCATGGCCGAAACAGGAAAAATTTTCGCGCCGGCGGCACGGCCGGTCCGGCCGCTGTGCGGCGCCGGGATCGTTTCGGCGGTCGGCCCGCCGCAGGTCCGACGCATCGCCGTCCTCGAGTTTTTGATTCAGGGTGCGGGCCGCATTGCGGGCGGTTCTTTGATGAACGATCCGAAAGTTGCGCGCGGCGCTCGCCGCCCACCGCCAACCGTGCACCCGAAGCGTGCGGAGAGATCGATTGAACATCGCGAGTCTCGATGAACGATCTGACAGTTGCGCGCACCACCGCGTGAGAAGAGCGATTAAACAGCCAAATATTGGAACACTGATGCAAGCGATGAGTTAGGCCGACAAGCACTCGAGTCTGCCACGGCGGAACGCAAATTGTTTTTGAGCGACTCGAAATAGAGGGACAACAGGAGAACCCAGATGAGGAACAAATTACTGACCACCGTCGCCATCGCAGCCTTGATTGGCGGCACCGCAATCGCCATGGCGCAGGACCGCGGCGCGGGCCCCGCGAGTGGCGCTCCCGCAACAGGCGCGGCCCCGAGTAGCGCCGCCCCAAGTGGTGCTGCCCCAAGTGGCGCTGCAGAACAGCACGGCGCCCCGGGTGGTGCGATGCAGCATGCGCCAACGGCTCCGGGCGGCACCGCGCAGACGCAAACAGCGCCCGGCCAGAAGGGGATGACCCAGACCGAGGGCGCCAAGACCAACCCGAATGGCTCGACGCAGGATCGGGCGCAGACCCAGGAGCGCGGCAAGACCGACCAGAAGGCGCAGACCCAGGAACGCGGCAAGACCGATCAGAAGGCGCAGACCCAGGAACGCGGCAAGACCGACCAAAACGCGCAGACCCAGGAGCGCGGCAAGACCGACGAGAATGCGCAGACACAAGAGCGCGGTCGGACCGAGGAAAACGCGCAGACGCAAGACCGCAGCCGGACCCAGGAGAATGCGGGCCGCAGCGAAGAGCGCTCCGGCAAGACGACGGTGCGGATCTCCGAGAATCAGCGCACGCAGATCAAGAACATCGTGCTTCGCAATCGCGATGCAGCACGCGTCGACAATGCGCACTTCAGCGTCACCGTCGGCGCCCGGGTGCCGCGCGACATTCACGTCGTCGCGCTGCCGGTCGACATCGTGAGGATCGTCCCGGAATACCGCGGCTACGACTATATCGTGGTCGGCGACCAGATTCTGATCATCGATCCGCAGACGCTGGAAATCGTCGATATCATCCCGGCCTAATGCCCGCCGCGTAGGACTGACCAGACCCGCGCCAGCCTACCGGCGCGGGTTCTTCTTTATCGCATCCTCACGCGCGCATCTCACACGCCGCTTTCACACGCCGCGTCACACGATATGCGCCGCCGCCAGCTTGCACGGCCGGTCGCCGCGTTCGATCTGAATGGTCGGATGCGCGATTTCGAAGCGTTGCTGCAAGTCCAGGTAAACCAATTCCAGAAAGTCGGCTTCCGGATAGCCGTCCGGCATCACCAGATGGCAGGTCAGCGCGGTCTCGGTGGTGCTCATGGGCCAGATGTGCAGATCGTGGACTTCGACCACCGCCGGCAGCGATTGCAGATAGCCGCGCACCGCGCCGGGATCGATTTGCGGCGGCACGGCTTGCAGCGACAATTTGACGGCATCGCGCAGCAGCGCCCAGGTGCTCCACACGATGATCCCGGAAATGATCAGGCTCGCCGCCGGATCGACCCACAGCCAGCCGGTCAGCAGGATGACGGCGCCGGCGGCGACGACGCCGGCGGAGACCGCGGCGTCGGCGACCAGATGCAGGAACGCGCCGTGAATGTTGAGATCGTGCGCGCGGCCGCGCGATAGCAGCGCGGCGGCCACGGCGTTGATGGCGATGCCGACGGCGGCGACCGCCATCACCGTCACGCCGCCGACCGGCTGCGGATCGAACCAGCGCCCGATGGCGGCCCAGGCGATGGCGCCGGTCACGACCAGCAGCACCGTGGCGTTGATCAGCGCCGCCATGATCGAGGTCGAGCCGAAGCCGTAGGTATAGCGCTCGGTCGGATGCCGCTGCGAAACGGCATGGCTCGCCCATGCCAACACCAGCGCCAGCACGTCGCCGGCATTGTGGCCGGCGTCGGCCAACAGCGCCATCGAATGGGCGAGCACGCCGTAAGTCGCCTGGACGGCGACCAGTGCGACATTCAACGCCGTCGCCAGCGCAAACGCCGTCCCGAATGTCGTGGGCGTATGCGTATGCGCGTGGCCGTGACCGTGATCATGGCCATGATGATGATGATGATGATGCCGATGATGACCGTTCGGGTCGTGCGCGTGATCGGACGCCATGGTTCGCAGATCCTCGATCGATTGCGGTGATGCTAAAGCATTTTTTGCCGGCACTGAAAACATGGGCGACCGGCAAACGGCACTTCCTACGGTACCGCCGCTGATGTAGCGTGTCGCGTCGGCAGGCGGGAGGATCACATGCTGTTCATTTCTCAATTGAGCTGGACCGATCAAGGCATTCGCACCGTCAAAGACGCGCCGAAGCGCTCTCAGGCCGCCCGCGAGCTGGCCAAAAAATTCGGCATCGACATCAAGAGCATTTATCTGACATCGGGCGATTGCGATCTGCTGGTTATCCTTGACGCCCCGGACGGCGACGCCGTCGCCAAATTCGCCATGACGATCGGCGGGATGGGAAATGCGCGCACCCGCACGGTGCGCGCCTGGTCCGAGGCCGAGATGACCAAGCTCGTCTCCGAGTTGCCGTAGCGGCCCGGGCGCCAGCGCGTCGAATAAAATTGTGTCGGCACATCCGCGCCGCTGAAGTCAGCGGCGACGCATCAAAAACCCGGGACGTCGCCATGAAGTTTTCGCGTCGAAAGTTCGTGCATTTGGCCGCGGCCGCCGGCGCTGTTGCGGCTTGGCCGCGTGGCGCTGCGGCACTCGACTATCCGGCGCGGCCGGTGCGCATGATCGTGCCGTTCGCGCCCGGCGGTCCGACGGACGTTTTCGCCCGCCTGCTGGCGCAGCGTCTTTCCGAGCAGCTGAAGGTTCAGTTCTACATCGAGAACGTGCCCGGCGCCGGCGGCAATATCGGCGCCGGCCGCGCCGCGGAAGCCACGGGCGACGGCTATACGATCCTGGTCGATGGCGCCAATTTCGTGGTCAACCCCGCGCTGTACCAGCAGACCCCATACGATCCGACCAAGAGCTTCGAGCCGGTGACGATCGCCGTCACGGCGGCCGCCGTGCTGACCGTCAATCCGTCGCTGCCGGTGCAGTCGGTCAAGGAGCTGGTCGATCTCATCAAGGCCAATCCCGGCAAATACAGCTACGCGTCGCCGGGGGTCGGCACGCCGCCGCATCTGGTCGGCGAATTGTTTCGTTTGACGCTCGGTCTCGACCTCGTGCACGTGCCGTTCAACGGCGGCGGCCCGGCGGTCGCTTCGACGGTCGGCGGCCACACGCCGATTTCCTTCGGCTCGACGGCACCGGCCGTGCCGATGATCAAGGACGGCAAGCTGCGCGCTCTTGCGGTCACGACCAAAACGCGGTCGCGGGCCTTGCCCGACGTGCCGACCATGGCGGAAGCCGGTTACCCGGAAATCGTCGGCGAATCGTGGTTCGCCGTCGTGGTGCCGGCCGGCACGCCGAAAGATGTCGTGGCACTGCTGTCGCGCGAGACGACCGCCGCGGTGAAGTCGCCCGAAATGGCGCCGCGCCTTGCCGAGCTCGGCTACGAGCCGGTCGCCAGCACGCCCGAGGAATGCGAGGCCACCTTCAAGACCGAAGCCGTGAAATGGACCAAGGTCATTCACGATGCCGGCATCAAGGGCGAGTAGTGTGGAGCAGGGGAGCAGACGATGGCAGTTCCACGCCGGAGATTCTTGCATTTGGCCGCGGGCGTTGCGGCGCTGCCGGCTTTGGCCCGCGGCGCGGTGGCGGCCGATTATCCGGCGCGGCCGGTGCACCTGATCTGTGGCTTCGTTGCCGGCAGCGGATCGGACATTTATGCCCGCTTGATCGCGCAATGGCTGTCGCAGCGTTTCGGCCAGTCTGTCGTCGTCGAAAATCGGCCGGGCGCCGGCACCAATGTGGCGACCGAGGCGGTCGTCAATGCGCCGCCCGATGGCTACACGTTGCTCATGGTCAGCACGGCGGCGTTCACCAACGCGTCGCTTTACGACAATCTCAGCTTCAACTTCATCCGCGACGTCGCGCCGGTCGCGAGCGTTGCCCGCGGCGCCTTCGTGGTCGTGGTCAATCCGTCGTTTGCGGCCAAGACCGTCCCCGAGCTCATCGCCTATGCCAAGGCCAATCCGGGTAAGGTCGCCATGGCGTCGGCCGGCACCGGAACCGTCACCCACGTCGCCGGCGAAATGTTCAAGGCGATGGCCGGCGTCCAGATGGTCCACGTGCCATATCGCGGCGAGCCGCCCGGATTGACCGACATCATGGGCGGGGTGGTTCAGGCGGGCGTCTTCACGCTTGCCGGAAGCAGCGAACTCATCAGGAGCGGCAAGCTGCATGCGCTGGGCGTGACCACCGCCCAACGCTCGGAGTTGTTTCCGGACATCCCGGCGGTGGGCGAGTTTCTGCCCGGCTACGAGGCGAGCCTGTGGAACGGCGTCGGCGCGCCGCGCGACACGCCCGCCGACGTCATCGCCACCCTCAACAAGGAAATAAACGCGGGCCTGCTCGACCCGACGATCAAGGCGCAACTGGCCACGCTGGCGAGCTTCCCGGCGCCGATGACGCCGGCCGAATACAAGACCGTCATCGCGCAGGAGACCGAAAAGTGGGGCAAAGTGATCCGGGCGGCCGGCATCAAAGTCGAATGACCCGGGTGTTTCGAGGGTGCGGCTTCGAGGGACGCGAATGAGGCGCCGAAGCTTTCGCCGTCTGGTGGCGGTCGCCGCCCCGGTGCCGGCATTGTCGCGCGGCGCCGCAGCGCCAACACGAAACCGGACTGATCCGCTCGCACTGCGGTCGATATCCGCCGGGAGAGGCTAATGAAACTGCATCGGAGAAGCTTCTTGTATACGGCTGCCGGCGCCGCCGCGATGTCCGCGACACCGCAGCTCGCTCGCGCACTCGATTATCCGGCACGGCCGGTGCGTGTCCTGGTCGGCTATACGGCCGGCAGCGCGCCCGACGTGCTCGGGCGCCTGATGGCACAATGGCTGTCGCAGCGGCTCGGCCAGCCGTTCGTGATCGAAAACCGGCCCGGCGCCGGCACCAATATCGCCGCCGAAACGGTGGTTCATGCCAGCCCGGACGGCTACACGCTACTGGTCGCGGGGATACCGAGCATCATCAGCTCGCTGCTCTACCAGAATCTCAGCTTCAATTTCATCCGCGATATCACGCCGGCCGGATGTATCGGCGGCACGCCATTCGTCATGGTCGTCAATCCGTCGTTTCCCGCCAGGACCGTCGCCGAATTCATCGCCTACGCCAAGGCCAATCCCGGGCAGATCAACATGGCTCGCAAGGCACCGGGACATTGACCCATGTGGCCGGCGAACTGTTCAAAATGCTGACCAATGTCGATATGGTTCACGTGCCCTACCACGGCGAGTTGGAGGCGCAGACCGATTTGATCAGCGGCCGAGCGCAAGTCATGTTCGAGCCGATCATCACCTCGCTGGCGACGGTGCGGGACGGCAAGCTGCGCGCGCTCGGCGTCACGACGACGGCGCGGCTCGACGCCTTGCCGGACGTCCCCGCCATCGGCGAGGTCGTGCCGGGCTACGAGGTGGAAGGATGGCTCGGCATCGGCGCGCCAAGCGGAACGCCGGCCGAGGTGATCGACACGCTCAACCGGGCGATCAACGCCGGCCTGGCTGATCCCAAGACCCGGACCAGCCTGGTCGATCTCGGCGACGTGCCGACCGCGCTGACGTCGGCCGAATACCGCAAGCTGATCGCCGACGAATACGACAAGTGGGCCAAAGTGTTCAAATTTGCCGGGATCAAGGCGGGATGATTGCCATGAACGACCAAGCCGCCAAGCCGTCCGATGCCGTCGACACCGTGCCCGCGGCCGAGCCGGCGATGCGCACCATCGCCATGCCGGCCGACACCAATCCGCATGGCGACATATTCGGCGGCTGGCTGCTGTGCCAGATGGACCTCGCCGGCTCGACCTTCGCCACCCGCCGCGCCGGCGGCCGGGTCGTGACCATCGCGATCACGGCGATGACGTTTCATCGTCCGGTGATGGTCGGCGACGAGGTGAGTTGCTACTGCGACGTCGAGAAAATCGGCAACACCTCGATCGCCGTGAAGATCCAGAGCTGGGCGCGGCGGCGGATCGGCGATACGCCGATCAAAGTCACCGAGGGGCTGTTCACCTATGTCCGCGTCGACGATGACGGCAAGCCGCAGGCGATTGCCAATCCGTAGCGATCTATGTCCCGTCCGGATCGAGTCCGTCGGCGTCCGACAGTCCGGGCGGTGCCCACTCTACCGCCCGATAATCGAAGCCGGCGGCGAGCGTCGGCTTGATGATGGCGAAGAACGGCGACACGTCGAAATCGCGCGGCGTGTAGAGACCGTGCTTGCGGATATGGTCGATCTCGCTCTGCACGTAGGGCGCCACGCCATAGGTCTTGCCGTTGATCGCGACGCGTTCCGGCAGGATCGGATAGCGGATCGACGCGAAGGCTTCGGCGATGAGCGTCGAGCAGATCGCCTTGGTCGGGTCGCCGGCGCCGATCGCCAGCATGCGGCGGCGAAACCACACCGGCACCGGCGGGTAGGGGAATAGATAACGCGCCAGATCGACGATGCGTTGCGAATCGTACTGCTTGCCGATGTGCTTGAGCGTGTAATCGATCACGCGCTGCCGGCTGGCGTCGTCGAGCCCGACCGGGCGGCAGATGCGGGTGTGGAAGCTCACGTATTTCGACAGTGGCGCCGTCACCACGCCGGTATCGGCCTCGGCTTCGAGCAGCACATTCGGCTCGCCGTCCGGCGCCATGTCCCCCGGCCGTTCGCCGACATACAGCGCGGCATGCGACCAGGTGCTCTGCGTCAGGAACTTGATGATGGCGGACAGCCGGGTATTGCCTTCGACCAGAAGAATGTCGCCCGGCTGCAGGGCGCTGCGGACCACCGCCGGATCGGGCGCGAAAAACGGCGCATAGCGATCCGTCGGCTGCGACAGGTACTGCAGGATCTTGGCGCTGAGATACGCTTCGAGCTTGGCGAACATGTCCCGGAAACGAGGCCTTGAGGAAGCAAAACAGCGGGCTGGCGGATACCCCCCGCTATTCATTATCTTAAAGGCGCGGCGGCCAACACGCCGAATCGTAGCATTTAAGTCACTATTACCTGTAGTCTCGCACCAACCTCCAACCGCGACGACCCGCTCGCCGCTCGCCAAGCCCGGGAAATGCCGATGCCGCAGCCATCGTTCCGGCGGGACTGGATCACCAAGCCGATCTTCCGGATGGCGGCGCGGGCGCTGCCGCGCCTGTCCGATACCGAGCGCGAGGCCATCGAGGCGGGCGACGTCTGGTGGGATGCCGACCTGTTCACCGGCAATCCGGATTGGAGCAAGCTGTTGGCCTTTGCGCCGGCCCGGCTGGCGGAGGAGGAGCAGCAATTCCTCGCCGGCCCCGTCGAAGAGCTGTGCCGCATGCTCGACGAATGGCAGATCACCTGGGAGCTTCATGATCTGCCGCCCGCCGTGTGGGATTTCCTCAAAGCGAAGAAATTCTTCGCCATGATCATTCCGAAGCAATATGGCGGCCTCGGCTTTTCCGCCTACGCGCACTCGGAAGTCATCCGCAAATTGTCGTCGCGCTCGATCTGCGGCGCCGTCACCGCGATGGTGCCCAACTCGCTCGGCCCGGGCGAATTGCTCATGCAGTTCGGTACCGAGGCGCAGCGCAATCATTGGCTGCCGCGGCTCGCCAGCGGCGCGGAGATTCCGTGCTTCGGCCTCACCAGCCCGGAGGCGGGCTCCGACGCCGCCTCGATGATCGATAACGGCGTGGTGTGCCGCGGCACCTTCGAGGGCCGCGAGGTTTTGGGCATCCGGCTGAACTGGCACAAGCGCTACATCACGCTCGGGCCGATCGCCACCGTGCTCGGGCTCGCCTTCAAGCTGCGCGATCCCGATCATCTGATCGGCAGCCGCGACGACATCGGCATCACGCTGGCGCTGGTTCCGACGCACTTGCCGGGCGTGCGCATCGGCCGTCGGCATCTGCCGGCGATGCAGGTCTTCCAGAACGGCCCGAACTGGGGCGACGACGTTTTCATTCCGCTCGACTACGTCATCGGCGGCGTCGATCAGGTCGGCAAGGGCTGGAAGATGCTGATGAGCGCGCTGGCGGCGGGCAGGGGCATTTCACTGCCGTCGCTATCCGCGGCCGGCGCGGCGTTCTGCGCCCACGTCACCGGCGCCTATGCGCGCATCCGCGAGCAGTTCCATGTCCCGATCGCGACGTTCGAGGCGATCGCGGAGCGGCTCGGCCGCATCGCCGCCACCGCCTATCTGCTCGATGGCGCCCGCCGCATGACCTGCGCGGCGCTCGATGCCGGGCACCATCCCGCGGTCGTCACCGCCATCATGAAGGCGCAAGCGACCGAGCGCATGCGCGTCGCGGTCAACGACGCCATGGACGTGCATGGCGGCAAGGGCATCATCGAGGGACCGCTGAATTACCTCGGCAGCCTCTATCGCGGCGTGCCGATTGCCATCACCGTGGAAGGCGCCAATATCGTCACGCGAAGCCTCATTCAATTCGGCCAGGGCGCCATCCGCTGCCATCCTTATCTGCTCAAGGAGATGCAGGCGCTCGAGGACGCCGATCGCGAACGCGGCCTCGACGCGTTCGACCGGGTTTTTTGGGCGCATGTCGGCCACAGCCTGGCCAATACGATGCGGGCCTGGGGCCGCGCCTGGACCGGCGGCTTGTGGGCGCCGGCGCCCGCGGCCGGCGCGGCGACGCGCTATTATCGGCAGCTCGGTCGCCATGCCGCGGCCTTCGCGCTCGCCGTCGATCTTTCGCTGCTCACGCTCGGCGGCGCGCTCAAGCGCAAGGAGATGATCTCGGCGCGGTTCGGCGACATTCTCTCCGAGCTCTATCTGTCGAGCGCGGCGCTCAAGCGCTGGAACGACGAAGGCCGCCAGGCCGACGACTGGCCGCTCTTGGCCTGGTGCCTGGAGGCAAGCCTCGCCACCATCGAGACGCGCTTCGACGAGATCCTCGCCAATTTTCCGGTCCGGCCGGCGGCCTGGCTGCTGCGCTTTCTGATCCAGCCGTTCGGCCCGCGCCGCCGCGGCCCTTCGGATCGCGTCACCGACCGCTGCGCCGAGATTGTCACCGATCCCTGCCCGGCGCGCGACCGGCTCACGGTGGATCTGTTCCATCCGCCGGTGACGGAGACCGGCAACGGCATCGCTTTATTGGAACGCGCCTTCGCCATGACGGTTGCCGTGCAGCCGATCCGCGACCGCATGCGCGCGGCGCGTGTTCGCGACATCGACCAGGCGGTCAGTCAACGTACCATCGGCGCCGACGACGCCGCGAGACTGAAAAGCGCGGCCGACGCGGTCGCCGCGGCCATCGCCGTCGACGATTTTGCGCCCGAAGAACTGGCGGCGCGCGGCACATTTCATAAAGGAGAAGGGTCATCGCCAGCGACATTTCCGGATATACCCCGATTGACCTCGGACCCGCCGCCGGCGGAACTGCCGCCGTCGGAGCCGATCCAGGCGCTGCCGCCACCGGAAGCGGCGGCTTAACCCACCGTCCGGTCTATATCGTCGACGGCAGCCGCACGCCCTTCATCAAGGCGCGCGGCAAGCCGGGGCCGTTCACCCCGGTCGACCTCGCCGTGCAGTGCGGCCGGCCGCTGCTGCTGCGGCAGCCGTTCGCGCCGGATGCCTTCGATCAGGTGATCCTCGGCTGCGTCAATGTCATCGCCGACGAGATGAATCCGGCCCGTGTCGCGGCGCTCCGCCTCGGCATGGGCGAGGCGATGACGGCGTTCACCGTGCAGATCAATTGCGGCTCCGGCATGCAGTCGATCGACACCGCGTATCGCTACATCCGCGACGGCGGCGCCGATCTCATTCTCGCCGGCGGCGCGGAATCCTTGAGCCACGCGCCGCTGGTCTTCTCCAATCGCGCCGTCAACTGGTACGCCCGATTGTTTGCCGCCCGCAGCTTCAGCGCCAAGCTGTCCGCCTTCCTGGCGTTGCGTCCGTCGTTGTTCACGCCGGTGATCGGGCTCGAGCGCGGCCTCACCGATCCGATCACCAACCTTAATATGGGACAGACCGCCGAATTGGTCGGCCACCTGTTCCACATCACCCGGCGCGAGGCCGACGAGTACGCCGCCGAGAGCCAGCAGCGCTTGGCGGCGGCGCAGCAGAACGGCTACCTCGCCGGCGAGATCGAGCCGGCATTCGCCCGCGACGGCACGCTGTTCGACCACGACGACGGGGTGCGGCCCGACAGCACCGCCGACGCGCTTGCCAAGCTCAAGCCGGCCTTCGAACGGCCGTGGGGAGACGTCACGCCGGGCAACAGCTCGCAGATCACCGACGGCGCGTCGTGGGTCATTCTTGCTTCCGAACAAGCGCTGCAGGAGCACAAACTGACGCCGAAGGCCGTCATCGTCGACAGCGAATGGTCGGCGCTCGATCCGTCCGTCATGGGGCTCGGCCCGGTCTATTGCTCGACCGCGATTTTGCAGCGCCGCAACCTCGCGCTCGGCGATATCGAGTTGTGGGAGCTCAACGAAGCGTTTGCCGCGCAGGTGCTGGGCTGCGTCGCTGCCTGGGACGACGCCGAATTCTGCCGCGACGCGCTCGGGCTGCCCGCGGCGGCTGGGCGCATCCCGCGCGACCGGCTCAATGTCGACGGCGGCGCCATCGGCACCGGCCATCCGGTTGGCGCCAGCGGCAACCGCATCGTGCTGCATCTCGTCAACGCCATGAAGCGGCTCGGCTATAAGCGCGGCATCGCCACCGAGTGCATCGGCGGCGGCCAGGGCGGCGCCATGCTGATCGAAGCGCTGTGAGGCGGCCGATGAAATCCCCGCGACCCGCAACACCCACCCTCGCCATTCTCGGCAAGCGCGATATCGAGCTGGGCCCGTTCGCCGTCGACGAAGCACAGCCGGAGGGGGGCCAAGGCGCCAGTGCTTGGACGAACTGGCGGCTGCGCACCGACCAGGACGGCATCGCCTGGCTGCTGTTCGACAAGAACGACGCCAGCGCCAACACGTTGTCCGAGGCGGTGCTGACCGAGCTCGACGCCATCCTGGAGAAGCTCGAGCGCGACCGGCCGCGCGGCCTGGTGATCCGTTCGGCCAAGCCCGGCGGCTTCATTGCCGGCGCCGACATCGGGCAATTCCGCGGCGTCACCGACCCCGCGCGGATCGAGGCGCTGCTGACCGCCGGCCATGCGGTGCTCGACCGCCTCGACCGTTTGCCGCTGCCGACCATTGCGGTGATTCACGGCTATTGCCTGGGCGGCGGCCTCGAAGTGGCGCTGGCCTGCGATTATCGCATCGCTATCGATGACGCGAGCTTCGGCTTTCCCGAAGTGCTGCTCGGTCTGCATCCCGGCCTTGGCGGCACGGTGCGGCTGCCGCGCCTGATCGACCCGGTGCAGGCCATGACCATGATGCTGACCGGCAAGACCGAGCGCGCGCGTCGCGCCCGGGCGCTGCATCTGGTCGATGCCGTGACCCAGGAACGCCACGTGCGCGCCGCGGTGCTCGCGGCGGTCTCCGGCGACCTCATTGCGGCCAAGCAGGGCGTGCTTCGCTGGCTGATGAACACCGCGCCGGCACGCAACCTGCTCGCCGCGCGCATGCGCAGCGAAGCCGCCAAGAAGGCGCCGCGCGACCACTATCCGGCGCCGTACGCGCTGATCGACAACTGGGTCGCGCACGGCGGCAGCGCCGAAGCCATGGCGAAGGCGGAGATTTCCTCGTTCGCCCGGCTCCTCGTCACCGCGACCGCGCAAAATCTGGTCCGCGTCTTCTTCCTGCGCGACAACTTGAAGAATCTCGCCGGCGGCAAATGGCACGGCCGCCGCGTCCATGTGATCGGCGCCGGCGCCATGGGCGGCGACATCGCGGCGTGGTGCGCGTGGCACGGCTTCGTCGTCAGCCTCGGCGATTCCAAGCCCGAGCCGATCGCCGGCGCGATCAAGCGCGCCGCCGAGCTTTACGGCAAGATCGGCCGCGACGACCGCCGCCGCGTCCGCGACTTGCTCGATCGGCTGGTGCCCGACCTCAAGGGCGACGGCGTGGCAAGCGCCGACCTGATCATCGAGGCGGTGCCGGAAAATCTCGAGCTCAAGCGCAAGATCTTCGCCGGCATCGAGCCGAAGATGAAAGCCAGTGCCATCCTCGCCACCAACACGTCGAGCATTCCGCTCGAGCAGTTGCGCGACGGCCTGCCGCGGCCGGAGCGGCTGGTCGGCATCCATTTCTTCAATCCGGTGTCGCGCATGCAGCTGGTCGAGGTGGTGAGCCACGACCAGGTCGCCGACGCGGTGCTGGCCGACGCGCGCGCCTTTCTCGGCCGCATTGACCGGCTGCCGGCGCCGGTGAAGAGCGCGCCCGGCTTCCTGGTCAATCGCGTCCTGACGCCGTATCTGCTCGAGGCTCTGCTGATGCTCGACGCCGGCATGCATAAAGAGACCATCGACAAGGCCGCGACCGATTTCGGCATGCCGATGGGGCCGATCGAGCTTGCCGACGAGGTCGGGCTCGACATCTGCCTGCACGTCGCCGAGATGCTGCGCGGCAATATCGGCCGTGAATTGCCCGATCCGCCGCAATGGCTCAAGGAGAAGGTCGACAAGGGCGAACTCGGCAAGAAAACCGGCAAGGGTCTCTATACCTGGCGCGACGGTCACCCGGTCAAAGCCAAGGAAGCTGCCGAGGCGGCGCCGCCGGATACGGTCGACCGGCTGATCCTGCCGATGTTGGACGCCTGCGTGACCTGCCTGCGCGAGGGCGTGGTCGCCGACGAGGACATCGTCGACGGCGCGATGATCTTCGGCACCGGCTTTGCGCCGTTTCGCGGCGGGCCGCTGCATTATGCGCGCAGCCGCGGCCTCGGCGCGGTGCGCGACACCCTCAAGGGCCTCGCCCTGCAATACGGACCGCGCTTCCAGCCCGATCCGGGCTGGGACACGCCTGCAATGATTCATTCCGCGGTCGGGGCGGCGCCAAGGACATTCGACGATCCGGCGCGGCTTGCCGAGACAATCGTCGAAAAAGTCGGCAAGACCATCGTGCTGGCGCTGCCGCTTGGCCTCGGCAAGGCCAATCACATCGCCAATGCGCTGTTCGCCAAGGCGGTGGCCGACCGCTCGATAGCGCTGACCATTTTCACCGCGCTGACGCTCGAACCGCCGCGCGCCAACAGCGATCTCGAACACCGTTTCTTCGATCCGGTGGCGCGGCGGCTGTTCGCCGGCTATCCGGCGCTCGATTACGCCACCGCCATTCGCAACAAGCGGGTGCCGCCGAACGTCCAGATCAACGAATTCTTCTTTGAAGCCGGGCAATGGCTCGACTCGCCCTACGCGCAGCAGCACTATATTTCGGCGAACTATACCCATGCGTTGCGCTACATCCTCGACCGCGGCGCCAATGTGGTCGCCCAGCTGGTGGCGCATCGCGCCGATGAAGCGCCGCGACCGTACAGTCTCAGCTGCAATCCCGACCTGACGCTCGATCTGCTGGCGCTGCGCCGCGCCGGCGGCGCCGACTTTCTGTTCGCCGGCCAGACCAATTCGCAATTGCCGTTCATGCCGGGCGACGCCGCGATCGCGGCGGAAGAATTCGATCTCATGCTCGACGGGCCGGCCACGGACTTTACGCTGTTCGCGCCGCCGCGCGAGCCGGTCGTGCTCGGCGACTATGCGGCCGGGCTGCACGCGGCGAGCATCGTGCCGGACGGCGGCACGCTGCAGATCGGCATCGGCTCGCTGAGCGAAGCGGTGGCCCAAGCCCTGGTGCTGCGCCAGCGCCACAACAAGGACTTTTGCACCTTGCTGTCGCGGCTCGGCTACGATCCGGCGCGGGATGCCGCCGTCCACGCCGAGCCGTTCGCCGCCGGCGTCTATGGCTGCACCGAGATGTTCGTCGAGGGCATGCTGGATTTGTACGACGCCGGCGTGCTCAAGCGCGAGGTCGACGGCGTCGTGCTGCATGGCGGCTTCTTCCTCGGCTCGCGGCAGTTCTATCGGCGATTGCGCGAGATGCCGCGCGACGTGCTCAAGAAATTCGCCATGACGCCGATCGCCTTCGTCAACGAGTTGTACCGCGACGAGGACAACAAGCGCCGCGCCCGCGTCAAGGCGCGCTTTCTCAACAACGCCATGATGGCGACCCTGCTCGGCGACGTCGTCTCCGACGGTCTCGAGGACGGCCGCATCGTCAGCGGCGTCGGCGGCCAGTACAATTTCATCGCCCAGAGCTTTGCGCTCGACGACGCCCGCTCGGCGATCGTGCTGCGCGCCACCCATGGCGGCGCCAAGGAGACCTCGAACATCCGCTGGCGCTATGGTCACACCACCATTCCGCGCCATCTGCGCGACATGATCATCACCGAATACGGCATCGCCGACATCCGCGGCAAAAGCGACCGCGAGGTCATCGCGGCGATGCTGGCGATTGCCGATTTGCGGTTTCAGGGCGAGTTGCTGCGCCAAGCCAAGGACGCCGGCAAGATCGAGCGCTCGTTCGAGCTGCCGAAGTCGGCGCGGGACAACACGCCCGAGGCACTCGAGCGCGCGCTCAAGCCCGCCGTCGACGCCGGCCTGTTGCCGATGTTTCCGTTCGGCACGGACTTTACCGCGGTCGAGCAGCGGCTCATCCCGGCGTTGGAACGTCTGGCGGCGGCATCGCCCGTCCAGCGCATGGCGATGCTGTGGCGCGGCCAGTTCGGCGCGCGGGCCACGGCCGCAGACCAAGACTGCCTCGACCGCATGGGCCTGGCGCGGCCAAAAGGCATCGCGGAGCGCATTTCCGCCGCCGCCGTGCGCGGCGCGCTGAGCGCGGCCGCCAAGCCGTGATCGGCGTCTGCCGTCTAGCGAATGACGCCGGCGCGCCAGGCGGTCTCCTGCTCTTTGGCCTGCGCGATCGAGGCCTTCGCCAGCGCTTCGGCCTGCCGGGCGTCGGCGACGGCGGTCTCGAAATCGCCGGTGGCGGCAGCCTTGCGCGCCGCGGCCAAGACCTCCTCCGTCGTCGTCCATTGATTTTTGAGCGCGCCGGCTTCGCTCTCGGCGGTGTCGGCGGCGGCCAGCGCCGCCTTGAAATCGGCTTCGTTGTTCGCGGCCCGCGCCGCGCCCGCCGCGACAAACAACGCCACCGCCAGGACCAACAGCCCGCGCCCGCGCCGGCTCGCCGCCATCCTCATGGGCCTCATGGGCGCGCCCCCGGGCCGGCGACCGGCAGGCCGTTGCCCATGTACGACAGATAATATTCGACGTCGCGATAGAGTTCGTCCTGCGGCGCCAGCGGCACGCCGCGCACCTGGCTGTTGCAGGTGACGAAGCGGCGGCTGATGGTGCCCATGCCGTTCCATTCCGAGCGGTAGATCGGCATGGCGGCGAGGATGCCGAGCGCCGGGGCCAGCACTTCGGTACGGATATGATTGCCGGGATTTTGCACGTGGCAGCCGGCGCAGGAGAAGTTGAGCTGCCCGCGGCGCGCGTAGAAATACTGCTCGCCTTTCTGGTAAGCGGCGAGCGCGCGCGGATCGTTCGGGATCTTGATGTCGAACGGCTTGCCGCGCGAGGTAAAGGCCATATAGGCGGTGAGCGACGCCATCTCGTCCTTGACGTAGGAATACGGCGGTTCGCCGTTGGCCTCGCGGCAGCGATTGAGCGCCAGCTCGAGCGTGACGACTTCGCCGCCAGTCTCGTCGAAATAAGGAAAGTTCTGGCGAATGCCGATGCCCTCGTCGGCAAAGCAATCGCCGTAGGTCTTGCCGTTGGCAAACGGCGTCGCAAACATCTGCTTGCCGCGTTCGACGGCGAAATCGTAAGGCGGAAAGTCGTCGATGGATTGCCATTGCCGGCGCAGGTCGGCGTCCATCGACGCCGGCCCGTTGACGAAATCGTTCAACGGCACGTCGGGAAATTTTTTGGTGAAATAGTCGCGGAACGCCTTGAAGTCGGCCGCCGGATCGATTGTCTCTGCCGCAATCGCCGGACGCGCTGCTGCGGCGATCAGCATCGCCAATACCGAGATCAAGCTTGCTGTGCGCACGGTGCTCCCCGGTCGCTTCATCGCGTGTAGAGAAAATCGATGACGGCTTCGATTTCCTGGCTGGTGAGAATGAGGTTGCGGCCGAACGGCGGCATCACGGTCGAGGGATTGCGCCTGGTCTCGTCGACGATGACGGCCTTGAGTTGCTCGCGGTCGGGAAACCGCTGTTTCACGTCGGCAAGCGGCGGCCCGACATTGCCGGGCGAATCGCCGCCCTTGATGTCGTGGCAGGTCAGGCAATTGCCTTTCGCCCGGTCGAACGCCAGCGCTTGCCCGGGCGGGGACGGCGCTTGCGCGAGAGCGGTGCCGCGCGCCAGCAGCGCAAGCCCAAAGACGGCTGCGACAAACAGCGCCGGCGCCGGCATATGGCCGCGTTGCATCGACGTCTCCCGGTACGGCCGCGCACCGACAACGTCCGCGGCATATTGTCAAGCGGCCGGCCTTGTGCCGATCCGGCGCGGCCGGATTCATGTCACGAACCAAATCTGTCGAAGAATTAATCCGCCGGTCAGAGCGCGGTAATTCCGGCTTGACCATTTGTATCGGCAAGGACGGCCGCTGGGCCGCTACCCGATGGAGATGATCATGAATTCGACCAACCCACCCAATCGACCCAAGACCCTCACCGCCCGGCGCCTCGTTCTTCTGGCGTCGGTCGCCGGACTGGGCGCCGTCATGCTGCTCGGCGGTCCCGTCTATCGCAGCGCGCCGAACTGGACGGGGTCCGCGGCCGCGGCCGATTCGACGCTGCAGCATCCGGCCGGTTTCGCCGACCTCGTTACCAAAGTGAAACCCGCGGTGATCTCGGTGCGCGTCAAAATTCCGGCTTCCGCCGAGCCCGCGCTGATGCAGCGGGATCGCGACGACGACGAGAACGGCATTCCGGCGGTCCCCGGCTCGCCGATGGACAAGTTCTTCCAGCAGTTCGGCCAGCAATTCGGTCAACCGTTCGGCCAGCAGTTCGGCCCCGGCCGACGGCAGAACGGCGCGCCGCAACCCAATCAGACCCTCGTCGGCGAAGGCTCCGGCTTCTTCATCTCGCCGGACGGCTACGCGGTGACCAACAACCACGTGGTCGACCACGCCAAGTCGGTGCAGGTGACCACTGACGACGGCACCATCTACACCGCCAAGGTCGTCGGCACCGATGCCAAGACCGACCTGGCGGTGATCAAGGTCGACGGCAAGAGCGACTTGCCCTACGTGAAGTTCGCCGATCATGCGCCGCAAGTCGGCGACTGGGTGGTTGCGGTCGGCAATCCGTTCGGCCTGGGCGGCACCGTGACGGCGGGCATCGTCTCGGCGCGCGGCCGCGATATCGGCGCCGGGCCCTATGACGACTATGTCCAGATCGATGCGCCGATCAACAAGGGCAATTCGGGCGGACCGGCGTTCGATGTCGACGGCAACGTCATCGGCGTCAACACGGCGATCTACTCGCCGTCCGGCGGCTCGGTCGGCATCGGCTTCGACATCCCGGCCGAAACCGCCAAGCTGGTCGTGGCGCAGCTCGAGAAGGACGGCCGCGTCACCCGCGGCTGGCTCGGCGTGCAGATCCAGCCGGTGACGGCCGGCATTGCCGACAGTCTCGGCTTGAAGAAGGCCGAAGGCGCGCTGGTCGACCAGCCGCAGGACGGCAGTCCCGCCGCCAAGGCCGGCATCCAGGCCGGCGATGTCATCACCGCGGTCAACGGCACGCCGGTGAAGGACGCCCGGGCTCTCGCCCGCACCATCGGCACCATGGCGCCGGACTCCTCGGTCAAGCTCGACATGTTGCACGACGGCCAGGCCAAGACCCTGACCGTGACGCTGGCGCAGATGCCGACCGACCAGCAGCAGGCCAAGGCCGACACCGACGGCGCGGCGCAACCGAGCAACGGCGTGCCGCATCTCGGCCTGCAGGTGGCGCCCGCCAGCGAAGTCTCGGGCGCCGGCAACCAGGGCGTCGTGGTCACCGGCGTCGATCCGGACGGTCCTGCCGCCGAGCAGGGCTTCCAGGCCGGCACCATCATCCTCGACGTCGGCGGCAAGTCGGTCGCCACCGCCGGCGACGTGCGCAACGCCCTGACCGAGGCCAAGGCCCAGGGCAAGCATCAGGTCCTGATGCGCGTGAAGATGGCCGGCAGCACCCGCTTCGTGGCGTTGCCGCTGGGCAATGCCTGACGCGTAGTTGGAGCGTGGCCGTTTCCGATTTGCCTCCCTCTCGGAAACATCACGCTCCCTGGTCGAACCCGACGGCGCTGCGGTGTCTCCAGGCGGCGTCCGCGGGCTGACCGGCGGGGACGGGCGCGCGGCCCGTCTCCGCTTTTTTGTGAGGCCGCTGGCCCGTTCCGCTCTCACACCGCGCGCTCCCCTCCCGCCGCCCTGACGGTGCCGTGCCGCCAGCTTGGCTCCGCGCGCGCGGCCATGTTACGGATGCCTAAGGGCAAGGAGGGCGCGATGCCGCAACCGCAAAGAGTGGCGATCCGCAAGCGAACCCGCCCGTTCGACGATTTCTTCAAGATCGACGAGCTCGTCGTCGCGCATCAGAAGAGCGACGGCTCGATGAGCGAGGATCAGCGCCGGCTCATTTTCGAGCGCGGCGATTCGGCTGCGGTGCTGTTGTTCAACAGCGACAGCAAATGCGTCGTCGTGGTCAATCAATTCAAGGCGCCGACGCTGGGCAAGAGCACCGAGGACGGCTGGATCGAAGAAGCTGTCGCCGGCATGATCGACAGCTACGAGACGCCGGAGGCCGCCGCGGCGCGCGAAACCCTGGAGGAGACCGGCTACGCCATCAGGAATCCCAAGCTGATCGCCAAATTTTTCTCCTCGGCTGGCGGCTCCTCCGAGCGCATCTTTCTCTATTACGCCGAGGTGAGGAACGCCGACAAAGTCGCGGCCGGCGGCGGCGTTCCGGCCGAGGGCGAAGATATTCAAGTCAAGGAAATCCCGCTCGACGATCTGCTGCAGCGGATCAGGCAACAGCGCGTCGAGGATCCGAAGCTTCTGATCGGCGGCCTGTGGCTCGGCGAGGAGCTCAAAGGCGATGCGCGCAGCATACTCGGCTATTCATCCGTCAGATACGAGCTCGTCGCGCAGCCGCGACGGTTCATCGGCTACAAGACCGGCCCGATCGAGGGCGTCCGCGGCGTCGATCTCTGGGTCAATTCCGAGAACGAAGACATGATCATGGATCGGTTCATCGGGCGCAGCATATCGGCCAACATCCGTTACCTCGGCGCCGACAAGGATGCCGCCGGCAATCTGACCGACGACATCATCAACAACGATCTGACCGCCGAGATCGGCGCCCGCAGCCCGGTCCGTATCGGCAGCGTATTCGAGACGACGTCGGGGCTGCTCAACGAGACCCATGGGGTGGATGCGATCTTGCATGTGGCCAGCGTGCGCGGCGCCGGGGCCGGCCGGGGCGTCAAGGCCGACGTCGATGATCTGGCGCACTGCGTGCGCAACGTGCTGACCAAGGCGGACGAGAGAAACCGGCGTTCGGCGTGGCTCAGATACCTGCCATGGATCAGGCGTTTGTTCGGCTTGCGGGACTCCGTGTCCATCCTGTTTCCGATGATCGGAGCCGGCGACGGCGGGCTCACGATCGAGCAGGTCGTTCCCAGGCTGTTTGGCGCGGCAACCGGCTATTTCCAGGAAAATCCGGCAACCACGATGCAGGAAATCTATTTCCTTGCGTACACGGCCTCCCAGAGGACCGCCTGCGAACGCGAGATCGATCGGCTGTGCCACGACGGCATCATCCGCACAGCTTGAAAGCGCCGGCGTTTTTGACGGGGGTTGCGATGGCTTTGCGGGCTGGACAGCTGCAACGGAAGGTCTGGCAAACGTTTCGTGGCGTCCTGGACATCATCCACTTGCTGCCCAGTGCCGCCGCCGTCGTCGTCTGCACGCTGTTGGCCACCGACCCTCAGCTTCACGAACTGTACCTGTCCTATCTCGGCCAGCGCGACGCCCTGCAGATCGTTTGCGCGGTCGCGGGTTTTTTCGGCGTCAGTGTCGCGATCTACGGCGCGCATTCGCTTCTGGTCGGCATTCGTCGCAACGAGAACTACGCGGATCCGGCTGGCGCCGCGACCGGACTGAATGTGAAGGGCCGGGTGATCTATTCGAATTTCCGCGGCCGCAACGTCCACAGTTTCCTGCGCTGGCTGGACGGCATTTTCGGGGTGTTCTGGAGTTTGCTGCCGTGGCTCGGCCTGGGGCTCGGAACGGTCGCCGCGACCGTTCAGGTCTGGCGCGACGATCACCGGCTCAATGACGAGCTGCGGCAGATCAGGGCAAACCCGGCCGAACTGTTTTCCGAGCAATTGATCTACGCGGTCGCGGTGGCGCTGCTGATCTTCGCCGGCATCAGTCTCGTTTTGATGTTGGCTCTGCGCAAATACGAGTCGATGAACTACAAGTCGCTCCGACGCCGATCGAAGCGCTACGGGCTGGCCTTGAGGCTGGCATTTTGGGGACTGGTGAGTCTGCTGATTGCCGTTGCCGCCTATCTGCCGAGCCGGCGGAGCGATTTCGTCACCATTTATCGCGAGGTCGGCCCGCTGGCGACGTTGTCGGTCGAGTTCCTTTTTATCATCGCGATTCTGACCGGCATTGCCTGGCTGTCGGAGAAATCGAAATTTCCGGCGCTGACCCTGGTGGTGACGGCCATCGCCATCGGGGCGATTTTCAATATCCCGTTCGGCGGCCTGACGCTGTGGTTCGGCCTGGCCTGCTTCGTCTTGTTCTGGCTGGCGCTGTCGTCGCCGCTGAAATGGGAAGCGCTTATTCTGGCGGTGCTGTGCCTGGCCTGCGTTATTGCCCACCACCGCGATGCCATTGCGCTGGACAAGCCGGATCCCAACAGCAGCCGCCCGTCGGCCGACCAAGGCTCGCCGGCCCAGCCCAAGAACATGATACGGGCGGCATTTCGGCAGTGGCTTGCGCAGCGAACGGACAAGCCGGGGCCGGCGTCCGCGCCCAAGCCGTACCCGGTCTTCATCATCGCGGCGCAGGGCGGCGGCATTTACGCGGCGGCGTCGGCAGCGCTGTTCCTGGCGCGGCTGCAGGACAGCCAGCCGTGTTTCGTCGATCACGTCTTTGCCATCAGCGGCGTCTCCGGCGGCGCGATCGGCGCGACGATCTTCCAGGCGCTCGCGCGGCCGCCGGCGCCCGCGATTGCCGGCGCGCCGGGAATTTCATGCGCGCAGCGCTCCGGCACGGCGGGCGCGAAAACCGATGGTCCGTTGACCGACACGATCAAGGACATCATGGAGGATGATTATTTTTCGCCCGTGGTCAGCGCGATCATTCCGGATCTGGTCGGCGAGCAGTGGGGACGGGCCGAAACCCTGGAGCGGGGCTTTCTCGAATCCGTCGATCGAAAGGATCCGCAAGCGGCGTTGCGGCTGAGCGACTGGTACATCAATCACTGGGGACAAGGCGCCAATCCCGCGCTCGTCCTCAATACCACGTCGGCGGAAACCGGCTACCGTGTCGCACTGGCTCCGTTCGGGCTGAGCGACAGCGGCGACCGCAGCTTATACTCGTTCGCCGACAGTCAATTCGCGGCCGACTCGCCCGCGGCGGCTGAACCCGCGCTATCGGGCCAACTGCCCGACACGAAACCGCCGCTCGCCCAGTGTCCCGATCGGAGCTCCACCGCCCCGGCGGCCGGTCCAAGTTCGACAGCCAAGACAGCAGACGGCACTTCGATCGGCGAGAATGTGCCCTTGATGTTCGGTGCGGTGGCAAGCGCCAGGTTTCCGTTCATCCTGCCGCCCTATTCGATGTCCTCGAAGTGCGGCAACAGGTTGAATTTCGTCGATGGCGGTTATGCCGACAATTCGGGCGCGCAGACCGCGCTCGATCTGTACCGGGCGCTGGCGCCGGAGGACGATCAATCAAGCAGCGGTCAGCCCGGCGGCCGGCAACCGGACGGTCCGGCGGCAAAACCGCAAGACCCGTCGGTCGACATCAAGATCATCCTCATCACCAGTGACGATCCGCTGCCGGACCTTCGCCAGATCAGCGGCACCGACTTCGGCGACACGGTCGCGCCGATCAGCGCGCTGCTTCAGGTCAGAGAGGGCCTGGGCGATCAGGCCGTGGCCCGGGTTTGCGATTACTTCAGAGAGACCGAAAAGGGCGAGGTCGATGCGAACTGCAACACGCCGAAGGGCAAGCCATGGAAGCTGGACCTGGTCCGAATCCAGGACCAGGCCTACGGGCTGCCGCTCGGCTGGAAAATCTCGGATTCGACCGTCACGCTCTTGTCATCGCTGATCGGGCGGAGCGACGATTGCCAGAACGTCGCCGCCAGTTCCGAACGGGCCAAGGACATCCTGAGCAACAGCTGCGTGCTGCGCGATGTGGCAGAGACCTTGCTCGATTATCAGAAATGACCCGGCCGGCGTCGGACGCACGCTCGCGCGATCAGTGGCGCGTCGCGGCGCCGATGCCGGCGGTTTGGACGTCGGTCTTGACGTCGTCCATCCGTGTCAGGATGTCTTCGACCGGATTGTCGGTCCAGGCGTGGGTGACGTAATCGCGGTGCGGGACTTCTTCGTCCATGAACGTGACCATGCCCTGCAGATGACCGCGCCGCAGCTCGGAGCTGTAGGGCACCGAACGGTCGCTGAGCAGGTGCTTGAGCTCGGCGTTATGGCGCGCCGTTCCCGCCGTGTACGAGCTGACGAAGAACGTCGAGCGGTGATCGGCGATCCAGTCGGCGAACTGGTCGACGCCGGAATAGATCGAGTCGAGCATGACCAGGCCGCGGATGCGCGAATTGGCGCCGCCGCGCGCTAGCACCGACAGCGTCGGCCCGAAGCCGCCGCTGTAGGACACCAGCACGATCGGCATGGTGGCGAACGCCGACTGGCTGTGCGGATCGCCGTAAAGCGCCGCCAGCTTTTGCGCGGCCTCGTCGAGGAAGCGCTTGAAGCCGTCCGGCTCCCAGAACTTGCCGGCGCTCGAATTGGCGGCGTCGTAGGCGAATTGCGGCGCCACCAGCACCGTGTTGGTGCCGCCGTCCATCTGCTCGGGCAGGCGCTGGCGGTCGCGCACGTCGCGCGCCAGGGTGGCGCCGTGGCCGTGGAAGAACACCACCATGACGGCCGGGCGCTTGGCATCGAAGCCGGCCGGGATGTGCAGCAGCACATGGTCGTCGCCGAAGGTCTTGGATTCCAGGAACACGCGGCCGCGGAAGTTGACGTGCTCGCCGGAGCGAAGGAACGGATGGTCCGATCCCGCCACCATGCCGTGATAGGGAAACGGCGCGCTCTGGAAGTCGGCCAGGGTTGTCTTCGCCTCGACATTGGCCGGCATGCGGGACGCCCCGACGTCCGGAGCCGGATTGAGCGCCACGATCGGCGGCGCCGGGCCGACCGAAGCGACCCGGATCGGCGGCGCCGCCGGCTTGCCCTTGGCCGCTTTGCCGGTCGGGACGGTTTGCTCGGCCTGGCGGCCCGGCTGGAAGAAGCTCCAGTCGCGCGCGATGACGCTCGTTGCCGGCTCGCCGTTGCGCGACGTGCCGAGGCTCGATGTGACGGTGACGTCGCCGGCGGAGGCGAACCGGGCCGCGACCGCCGATCGCACGGGATCGCTGCGCGCATAGCTCGACATGCCGCCGATCGAGTCCGCCTTGCCGACCCCGGCATCCGGCCCGACGGTCGTGGCGAAGGCCGATGCCGGCGGCGGCTCCGGCGCGAACAGCCCGGACTGGCGGAATTCATCGTACACCAGCAAGGTCCAGCCCAACGCGCCGACCAGCAGCAGGCCTGCGGAGATCAGCAGCAGATTTTCCTCAAGGCCGCTGCGCAGCCCGCTCGGCCGGGCGACGGGCCGGGGGCTGGCTTGAAAGCGGGCGCGCTTGACTTCGCCGGGCTTGAATTGGCCGGGCTTGACTTGGCTGGGCTTCACTTGGCCAGGCTTCACTTGGCCAGGCTTCACTTGGCCAGGCTTGACTTGGCCGTGTTTGAATTGGCCCTGCCGGGCTTCGCGAGGCGGGGGCGGCGTCGGCGGCCGAGGAACGGTGAGTTCGGCGCGTCGGCGCAGTTCGGGATCGTGATGGAAATGCCGTGCGCGGGGCGCGGCGCCTAAGCCCAGCGCCGGCTTGCGCGACAGCAAGACTGGTCCTCGGACCCGATCCGGCAAAGTACCCCCACCCCAACGACCCCGGTAACCTTGACGACAACTTTGTCGCTATTTTGGCAGCACCGGTCGCCCGATCAGTGCCGAAGCCCGAAAAAGCCGAAAAAACTGTGCGGTGGCTGGTTCGGCTGGTACGGCGGGGGCGTTCTCGAAGCGCTCGCGACGACCCGTGGATGCGATTTCGCCCACGCCGGCGGATTCGGCGAACCGACCGGAATCCCCGGTACTCCATCGGCCGGTATGGTTAACGAAGGGTTAACGCTGGCCTCGACCACGGCCGGCGCGGTCTTCTGGGCGAGCAGCAGATTCAATTCATTGTGCCGCCAGCGGTAGCCGATGCCGAAGTCGAGCGGGGTTGCGTTGCCGGTGCGGAACAGCTCGGCCATGCGCGGTTGATAATTGCGGGGGAACACGGCGATCGGGCCGAGGTAGCGGCCGAACGGCTGCAGACGCCATTTCGTGGCATCGAAGGCGGCCAGCGGAATGCCGCTGTCGTCCTCCAGCACGGTGGCGCTGCGGTCGAGCAGGAAATCGCGCACCTTGGAGAAGCCGCCGCTGGGCAGCAGATAGGACGCGCTCTTGATGAAGCTGTCGGCGACGCCGAGCTTGGCGCAGAATGCCAGGAAGCCCGATTTGTTCACCCCGCTGTTTTCCAGGTTGGTGCTGAAATAGTACAGCGTCTGCATCGGGCCGCTGCCGTCGGAAAACACGATCTTCACGCCGCTGGTGGCGTCGTCGTCGGCGCCGTGCTTGCCCTGGCCGGTCGGCGCCGGCTCGTCTGGCGCGATGAAATTTCCCGCCGCGTCGATGCGGACGTAGCTCGCTTCGTGGATGGTCTTGCCGGTTCGCGCCAGGAACACATAGAGCACCGGCAAGGTGCCGAACACCGGCCCCTCGCTGAGCTGGGACTGCATGTTCTTGGTGATGAAGAAGCTCAGATTGAGAATGGTATAGAGCGAGCTTTCCAGATGGTGCAGCGTGTCGTCGACGGTAGCCCGCGACAACGCGGTCAATTGCGGAATGTCGCCGACCGGCTCGAGACCAGCCAGCACGTAGGTCGACTCGTGCGGAAAGAACGACGTGGCGTAGAGAAAATCCGGGCCGCTGAACATGTACAGCAGCGTGTCGTGGTGCTCGCTCAGGTGCGCCGCCGAGAAGGCGCGGACCTTGGCCAGCGTATTGGTGTCTTCCTTCTCGAAGATCGAGTCGAAGAACTTGGCGTGCTGCGCCCATTGCGGGCCGGCGGCGAGCCCGGCGAGCGGCGAGTCCGACGCCGGCGGCAGGCCGGCCAGGAAGCGCGCCGTATCGTCGGGCGTCGAAGCTTCGGCGCTGTGCCCCGGCTCAAGCGCCAGCGCCAGCATGCCCGCCACCGCGGCGGCGACCATCATGTTACGCACGGTCGAGACCATCCACTTTCAGGGGAACCGCTTGGGACACGTCGGGCCCGGAGACGTTCGATAAAGCCTGCGACGCATAATAGATCAGCAGGCCGGCCAACATTATGACGCAGCCGGCGAGCGACTGCAGCGGCCGGTTGACGACCAGGTAATACATCACGAACAAGGTTACGCTGAGGAACACCAGCGGCGTCAGCGGATAGCCCCAGGCCCGATACGGCCGCGGCAGATTCGGGTGGGTTATCCGCATCTTGATGACGCCCAACACGGTGAAGAAGGCGCAGAAGGTGAGGCTGAACTGGATGAAGTCCAGCACCGCCTCGAAGCTCTGGGTCAACAGGAGCAAGTTCGATACCAACAGCTGGAACACGATGGCGATTGCCGGGACGCCGTGTTTCGACTTGCGCGCGAAGAAGGCCAGCACCGGCATGTCCTCGCCCATGGTCATGGTCACGCGCGGGCCGATCCAGGTCATGGCGCTGATCGACGACACCAGCCCGAGGCAGATCAGCCCGCCGACCAGGCGGCCGCCGAAATTGCCGAACATGTGCTTGCCGGCCACCACCGCGACGTTGATCTGGCCGACCAGTTCGTTCATCGGCGTCACCGCCAGGAACACCGCATTGAGCGCGACATAGAGCACGATCACAATGGTGGTGGCGGCTAACAGCGCGCGCGGCAGGTTGCGGGCCGGCTCCCGCAGCTCGCCGGCGATGTAGGTGGCGGCGTTCCAGCCCGAATAGGAATACAGCACGAACACCAGGCTGATGGCGAACGGCGCGCCGGCCACCACGGCGATGTCGGCCCGGCTCGGCGCAAACGAGATCGCCTGCGCATCGCCGAGCGCGAAGCCGGCGACGATGAACACGACGATGAGGACGAGCTTGAGCACCGTCCAGGCGTTGTGAAAGGCGCCGCCGAAGCGCACCCCCCACAGATGCGCGGCGGCCGCCAGCCAGGTGATGCCCAGTCCGAGCAGGAGCGGCGGCGCCTGCGGCGCGATCGACTTGAAATAGCTGCCGAACGCCATGGCGGCGAGCGCGATCGGCGCGGCGAAACCGACGGTGGCGGACAGCCAGCCGGCGACAAAGCCGAACGCCGGATGATAGATGCGGCGCAGATAATTGTACTCGCCGCTCGAGCGCGGCAGCATGGTGGCCAATTCGGCGTAGCAGAACGCCCCGCAGATCGCCACGATGCCGCCGACGATCCATAAGAGCAGCAGCGCGAAGCCCGACTTGATGTCGGTGACCTGGAAGCCGAGGCTGGTGAAGACGCCGACGCCGACCATGTCGGCGATGCAGAGCGCCGCCGCCGTCAGTCCGGACACCTCGCCCGTGGACGTGCGCCCAGTTGTGCGCCCAGCCGTGGAACCACTCATGCGTCCTCAAGCCCCTACGGGCCATTACAAGGCGCTAACGGTTAAAATTCAACCGCAGTTCGACGCCTCCCGCCAAACAAACGGCTTGACGGGTCGGCCGCATCGCCGGTTGACCGGCGTTGCGCCTTGCAACCGTCAAGTTCCGGACAAGTTTCGGCACCGAATCTTCGGCACCGAATCAGCGTCCCGACCCCAGCAGCACCATCGAGATCGCCGGCACATATGTGATGATCAATAACGCCAAAAAATTGACCACGACGAACGGCAGCACGCCGCGATAGATCATGCCCATCGGCACGTTGAAGATGGCGCGGGCGGCGAACAGGTTGAGCCCGAACGGCGGCATGTAAAGCCCGATGCTCAGATTGACCGCCATGATGATGCCGAAGTGCAGCGCGTTGACGCCGGCGGCCTCGACCACGGGGAGGAGGAGCGGCGTGAGGATCAGGATCGCCGCCGGCGGCTCGAGGAAGCTGCCGGCGACCAGGAGGCCGGCATTGACCAAGAGCAGCGTCTGCCAATGCGCCAGCTGCATGGCGCCGATATGGCCGATCAGGGCCTGCGGGATGCCGCTCGTCGTCATCAGCCACGAGTAGATGCCGGCGCCGGTGACGATGATCAGGATCTGCGCGATCAGATAGACCGAGTTGACGATGACCTGCCACAGCTCCGCCACGCCGAATTCGCGATACACGACCATCGCCACGAACAGCGAATAGACCACGGCGACGCCGGCGGCTTCGGTCGGCGTGAACACGCCGCCGTAGATGCCGCCGAAAATCACCACGATGGTGCCGAGCGCCCAGCTCGCGTCCTTGGTGGCGGCCCAGATGTTCTTCCAGCGCGCCGGCGCCGCCAGCGGCACCGCCTGGATGCGCGCGTAGACGATGACATAGGCGGCGTCGACGATGCCGATCAAGAGGCTCGGCAGGATGCCGGCGGTGAACAGCTTGATGGCGGAAACCTGCGCCGTCATGGCGTAGAGGATCATCGAGATCGACGGCGGGATGATCACGGCGACCGCGCCCGACGAGGTGATCAGGCTGACGGCGAAGCGCTCGGTGTAGCCCTGCTTGGTGAGCGAGGGAAACAGCAGCCGGCCGATGGCGACCACGGTGCCGACCGAGGTATGCGCCATGGCGCCGAACAGTTCCGACGACGCCACCGTCGTCACCGCGAGCGAGCCGCGCACGCCGCCGACGATCGACACCACCCAGGTGACGACGCGATTGGCGATGCCGCCGCGGCCCATGATTTCGCCGGCGAGCACGAAGAACGGCACCGCGAGCAACGGGAAATTGTCGAGGCTGCCGAACATGTAGGTCTGGAACGATTGCGTCGGCACGTGGGCGACGAACAGGATCGCCGCCAGCGAGGTCAAGGTGAGAACGACGAAGATCGGCAGGCCGAGGATCAGCAAAATCGTCGGCAGCACGAAATAGACGAACGTCGCCGCCATGTCAGCGCTCGACCTCCCGGCTGGCGATGACGTCGTCGTGGCGGACGCCGATCACGATCAGCCGCACCGCGATCAACGCCGCCATCAATATGAGCCCGAGCGGCAGCGCGGCTTGCGGAATGACCAGCGGGATGTTGGCCGATTCGCTCCTCTCATCGAGCTCGGCCAGCATGGTCATGACCGGCCAGGCGAACACCGCCAGCGCCACGCAGGTCGCGATGGTGACCAGATCGGCGAACACCTCGAAGATTTTGCGCGGCCCCGGCGGCAGCAGCGAGACGATGACGTCCATGCGGATGTGGCGGCCGAGCCAGCCGACCGGCGCGGCGCCGAGGAACACCGCGCCGATCATCAAAAACAGCATCGCCTCCTCGGCCCAGGACAGCGAGACCGAGAGGAAATAGCGGCCGATGATGTTGGCGAAATTGATGGCGACGCTGGCGATCAGCATCGCGCCGGCGGCGATCCGGAGCACCGCGATGAGCGCATGGGCGCCGCGCAGCAGGACGTTTCGCATCGCTCTAACCGTGCCGGTCCTGGCAATGCGGCGCCGGCCGCATGACGCCGCCGCGCCGTGTCGTCAGTTCTTGGCGGCGGCGGCGCGCACCATCTGCAGCATGTCGTGCACCGCCGGCTGGTTCTTGGTCGCCTCGTCGCCGACCGGATCGAGCAGCGTCTTCATCTTGGCGAGGTCGTCGTCCGGCAGCGGATGCACCGTGCCGCCCTGGGCCGCCCAGTTGCTCACCAGCTGTTTGGTGAAGTCGCCGTGCCAGTCCTGGGCCTTGGCCTGCACGGTGGCGCCGGCGTCGAGCACGACCTTCTGCAGATCCGGCGGCAGCGTGTCGAGCCACGGCTTGCTGACCACCGCGATGGCGATGATGAAGGTGTCGTTGGTGACGGTGATCACCTTGAGCAGGTCGCTCATCTTGAAGGCGATGAACACCGACAGGCCGGAGATGGTGCCGTCGATGGTGCCCTGGTCGAGCGCCGGCACGACTTCGGACAGTGGCATGCCGACGCCGGTGGCGCCGAGCTTGGCCATCTTCTGCCGCTCCATCTCGGTGCCGTTGATGCGCAGCTTCTTGCCCTCGAAATCCGACAACCGCAGCAGCGCATGCTTGGCGCCGTAGTTGGAGGCGCCGATCTCCAGCGTGGCGATGCCGACCATGCGTTTCGGCGCGGCCAGGTCGAGCATGGCCTTTTCGATCGCCGGGTCGTGGATGGTGGCGGCGGCGTTGGCGTCGTTCTTGAACAGCATCGGCGTCGAGAACACGCCGAAGCGCGGATCGACGCCGACAAAAAAGTCGACCGGCCCGATAAAGCCCTGGATGTTGCCGAGCTGCACGCCCTCGATCTCGCGCGGGATCGGGCCGAGCTGGCTTGCCGGATAGACCTGCACTTCGATGCGGCCGCCGGACGCCTTCTCGACCTCGTCCTTGTAGAATTTGATGAACTGATGCTGGGTCTCGTTGATGGTCGCGGTGCCGAATTTCATGACGAAATCCGCGGCTGCGGCCGGTCCCGCCGCACCTAGCCCGATGAGCGCGGCGGCCGCCGCCGCGGCCCAGAGCTTGACGCCGCCTGTGCCGATTGTCCGCTGTCCGGTCATCGTTCCCCCCGTTTTTCCCCAGTGCCGCTCCGCCGCGCCTCTGTTGGCGGCGCTTGCCGGAGCCATCGATCCGCCGACTATAATGGGCCGGCCGGGCTTGCCAAGGGATGTGCCAAAGGGACCTGCGACCCGGACGTGCGGAGGAACGTGCGCAGGAACGGGCGAAAGAACGTGCGGAGCAATGTGCGACGGGGCACCGGTCGCCGCGATGATGGCGAAGCGGGTGCGAGGAGCGGGGGCTTACGACATTGGCCGTTGAGAAAGCCGGACTGAAAAAGAACGCGATCTCGTTCGCGTCGAACATCGTCATCGGCGTCGCTTCCACCGCGCCGGCCTATTCGCTGGCCGCCGCGCTGCCGGCGCTGGTGGCGGCGGCGAAGTTCGGTGTGCCGGCGATCTTGATCCTGGCCTTCGTGCCGATGCTGTTCATCGCGGCGGCCTATTTTCATCTCAACCGCGCCGATCCCGACTGCGGCACCACGTTCGCCTGGGGCACCCGCGCTTTCGGTCCGTACGTCGGCTGGATGGGCGGCTGGGCGGTGCTCGCCACCGACATTCTGGTCATGCCGGGCCTGGCGCAGGTCGCCGGCGAATATGCGCTGCACCTGGTCGGCGTCGCCGAGCCGACGGTGTTCGGCGTGACCGTGATCGGCGTCGCCTTCATCGTGCTGATGACGCTGATCTGCTATCTCGGCATCGAATTGTCCGCCAACTCGCAGAAGCTTCTGCTCGGCGCCGAGATCGTCATTTTGGTGGTGTTCGCCGTGGTCGCGCTGACCAAGGTCTATAGCGGCAGCGCGCCGGGAACGCGGGTGGCGGCGGCCTGGTTCAATCCCTTTACCGTCGGCAGCGGCAGCGATTTCACCCAGGCGATGCTGACCGCGATATTCATCTATTGGGGATGGGATACCGGCACCGCGGTGAACGAAGAGACCGAACGGCCGGGCACGGCGCCGGCCCGGGCCGCAATCATCGCCACCATTCTGCTGGTTGGCATCTATGCCCTGGTTTCGGTCGCTGCGGTGGCGTTCGCCGAGCCGGCGCTCGAGACCTATAGCGGCGACGACTTTCTGGCGCCGCTGGCCGCCAACGTGCTCGGCGGCGGCATGGGCAAGCTGTTGATTTTCGCCGTGCTGACGTCGGCCGCGGCATGCACCCAGACCACCATTCTGCCGGCGGCGCGCACCGCGATCTCGATGGCGCGGGAAGGCGCCTTGCCGAGAATATTCGGCGACATCCACCCGCGCTATCGGACGCCGGGCTTCGCCACGCTGGCGATGGGCGCGGTCTCCATCGTCTGGTATCTCGGCCTGGTGTCGCTGTCCGATAACAATGTCCTGGCCGATTCGGTCACCGCCACCGCGATCGGCATCGCCTTCTATTACGGCCTGACCGGCTTCGCCTGCGCCATGTTCTACCGGCGCGAGCTCCTCAAGAGCGCGACGAACTTCATCTGTATCGGACTGGTGCCGGTCGCCGGCGGCCTCGCCATGCTGGCGCTGTTTGTCGGCTCGTGCGTCAACTATTGGAGCCCCGACCAGAACAAGACCGCGTTCTATGGCGTCGGCGCCGCGCTGATCTTCGGGCTCGGTGCGCTGGTCGCCGGCGTGCTGCTGATGATCTGGGCGCGGCTCGCCTTGCCGGACTTTTTCCGGCGCAAGCCCGACGTCGTCGATCCGGCGCAGGTCGGCTCCGATACCGCGCACCGGCCATAGGGCGCCAGCACGTCCCCTTATCGGCGACAAAGGCCTTGACATTCGTCCCTCTTTACAGTTACGACGTGCCGTCGTTGAATCTCGCTCACAGGGAAGTCCTTGGGAGGCAGACCTGAGGACGGAGCGAGTGCGGCGCCTGCGGGCGGCTTTGCAAGCCGCTCCCGGGCGGCTTCGGGCATCATGTTCTCCGGCATTACGACCGGAGCGTGGGGTGCTTCCACTGGACTGGGACAGGAAGGGGCGGGTAACGCCCGCCCTCGAGCAAGCAGTCCGCGTCCCAGGAAACCTGGCCTGGAGTTGAGTCAGGAGGTGAGAGTCCTGACGAGTGCCGCGGCGGAACGCCGGTAGGCGAGCGCGCCCCGAGCGCCGGCAGGTGGCAACACCGGCCGGCGTGGCGCGCGAACAATGAAAGCCCCGTTGCGTCTACCGGCGTTCCTCCTCCCTTTTGTTGAAGTGGCGAAATGCGAAATGGCGAAATGGCGAATGGCGAATGGCGAATAGCGAATAGGGAGACAGCAGCGAGGAGAGAGCGAAGAACCCAACAGCGAAAAGCCTTCTCCATTCGCTATTCGCCACTCGCCATTCGCGCTGCGCAAAATGCAATCGCGTCGCGCGAACGACCGCGTGCGCTCAAATCAGCGGCCGCGTCGGCACTTCCTCGTCGAAGTGCTGGGCGATGCGCGCCAGCACCCGCGGGTTGGTGAGAGTGAGCGAGCCGTTGGCGCGCCTGAACATGCCGAGCTTGCGCAGCCTGGCGAGCGTCTTGTTGGTGTGAACGAGCGACAGGCCGAGCGCGTCGGCGATGTGCTGTTGGGTCAGGGGAAACGCGAACGTGTCGTCGGCGACCAGACCCAGCACCTTGGCCCGCTTGTACAGCGTGACGATCAGCGCGGCGGTGCGCTCGGCGGCGCTGCGGCGGCCGACGCTGGTCAGGTTGTCGTCGACATAGTTCTCCTCGCGCGAGCCCAGCCAGGCGACGTCGAAAGCCAGATCCGGCATCTGCCCGAACAGCGCCCAGACCTTGCGGCGCGGCAACAGGCAGAGTTCGATGTCGGTCAGCGCCTCGATGCCGTGCTGCGCCGCCTCGAACATGGCGGCCTGCAAGCCGATCAGGTCGCCGGGCAGCAGGAAGTTGAGAATCTGGCGGCGGCCGTCCGGCAAGGTCCTGAAGCGGAACGCCCAGCCGGCATACAGCGTGTAGAGCTCGGGCGCATCGTCGCCGGCGCGAATGATCTCGGAGCCTGCCGGCAGCGCCAGATGCTCGCGCTTGATGCCGGCGATGACGCCGAGTTCGTTATCGGTGACCGGCCTGAACAACCCGCAGGCACGGAGCGCGCATTCGGTGCAAGGCACTTGCATGGCAAAGAATCCTCAAATGGATCGAGCTTTAAATTTTCTGCACGGATTATTTTTGTTGGTCGATCGGGTTCTGCAATTCTGGGATTGAGTAAGGTAGCTCACTTAACGGTTCGGTGAACGACAGGCGGAATAGGCGGATGGTTTGTGTGGGAATAATTTTTGACGAGAACAAAAGTTCCATATCCACAAGCATGCGCCGGCTGACCACCGAGGCACTGCACGAGCTCGGCTACACGGTTTTCGACAGCGAGAACGCCGCCAATGCGCTGGCCATTCTGGATCGCGTTGCCGATGTCAGATCGCTGTTCACCGAACGGCGGCGTGCTCGATCCCGGCGTCCAATTCATCTCCAAGCCGTTTCTCGCTCAATCAGCTCGCGGCCAAGGTCCGCACCGTGCTGGACGCGTAGGCGGCAAGGCGCCAAGCGGCTTGGGCGCATTTGTCGCGGGATTGGCGTTGTCCGCCGTCCGGCGATCCTCTAACGTTTGCATCGGCCTGCATCGATTTAAGCCGCCTGCCGACAATAGGCAGAAAATAGACGGCGTCATGAGGGGAATGCGATGGTCATCACGACGCATCACAGATTTGCGCGCGCGGCGCTCGCCGGCGCCGCTTTTGTCGTAGCAGCCGCGCTGACGCCTGGTGCCGCGCAGGCGCAAGACAAAACCTACCCGATGAAGATATCGCTGGCGGCGCTGAACGATCCGCTGCACCAGTTCGCCAAGGATTTTGCCGCGGCGCTCGACCGCGATTTGGGCGGCCGCATCAAAACCGAGATCTATCCGGCGAGCCAGCTGGGCTCGATCCCGCGGCAGATCGAAGGCACCCAGTTCGGCGCGATCCAGTGCGTCGTCACGCCGCCGGAATTCTATTCCGGGCTCGACGAGCGCTTCGAGGTGATGGCGGCGCCGGGGCTTGCCACCTCGCTGGCGCACGCGCAACGCCTCACCGGCGATCCGGAACTGCTGAAGCTGATGCTCGGTCTCGGCGCCGACAAAGGGCTGCACGGCGTCGCGCTGTTCACGTCGCAGCCGTCCTCGATCATTTCGCGCGCGCCGATCCGCCATCTGGCCGATCTCAAGGGCATCAAGCTGCGGGTCTTCGCCTCGCAATTCCAGAGCGTGGCGTTCGGCCGGCTTGGCGTGACGCCGGTGGCGATGAGCCTGGGCGACGTGTTGCCGGCGCTGCAGCAAGGCGCCATCGACGGCGCCATCGCCGGCACCGTCATCTTCAACGCCATGCACTACCAGGATGCGGCCAAGTACGTGACGCGGATCGGTCAGCCAGTGGTGTTCGGGCTCGCTGCGGTCAGCAAAAAGTGGTACGATTCGCTGCCGGCGGATCTGCAGCAGATCATCGACAAGGATGCCGCCGCTGCGGCCGTCGAGGTCAACCCGCAGACCGTGGACATCATCGCCAAGGCCGACAAAGGCTGGGCCGACGGCGGCGGTGAATTCATCGATCTGCCGGCCGACGAGGAGGCGGCGCTGCTCCAGACCCTGTCCAGCGTCGGCGAAGACGTTTCGAAAACCAAGCCGTCGCTGAGCGCGGCCTATCAGGTCGTGACCGCGGCGGCGCAGCGGACAAAATAGACTACAGCCAAACTTAAAGAGACCGAACGAATAGACTATTGGCGAGATAGACTACTGGAATGCCATCTGGAATGCCGGGGCGCCCGCGCCCGCGGTTGATCGTGCCGGTTCGTCACAGCCGCCGGCACTTCGGTGAACCCGCCAGGGGGCTCGTATGGTCGTCGTCAAACGCGAAATTGCGACCCGTGCCGGGATCGCCGCCGGCGCACTCATCGTCTCGTTCGCCACATCGCTCGCCACTTCGCTTGGCGCTCGCGCCGACGACAAGCCGTATGTGATGAAAATATCGACGCCGACCATCAATGATGCGTCGTATGTGTTCGCCAAGAACTTAGCCGCCGCCGTCGAGCACGATTTGGACGGCCGCATCAAAGCCGAGATTTATCCGGCGAGCCAACTGGGTTCGGTTTCGCGGCAGATCGAGGGCGTTCAGTTCGGCGCCATCCAGGCGGTGCTGCTTCCGCCGGAATTCTTTTTCGGCATCGACGAGCGGTTCGAAGTGTTGGCGGCCCCTGGCCTCGTCAAGTCGATGGCGGAGGGCCAACGCCTGGCCGCCGATCCGGCGGTGCGGCAGCTGATGCTCGGCCTCGGCGCCGACAAGGGTCTGCGCGGCGCCGGGCTGTTCCTGGCGACGCTGTCGTCCGTCATCGCCAGAACTCCGATCCGTCACCTCGCCGACTTCAAGGGCAAGAAGATACGAATTTTCGCCTCGCAATTCCAAAGCGTGGCGATGGCGCGACTGGGCGCGACGCCGAAACCGATGACCTTGGCCGAGGTGCTGCCGGCGCTTCAGGACAACGCCCTAGACGGCGCCGTCGCCAGCACCCCCTTGTTCAACGCCATGCATTTCCAGGACGCGGCGAAATACGTGACCGAGACCGGCCAGCCGGCGACCTTCGTCGTCGTTGAAGTCAGCCGCAAGTGGTACGATTTGTTGCCCGCCGAGCTACAGCAGACCGTGGACAAGGCCGCTGCTGCGCAATCGGCGGCGATCGATCCGCAGGCCGTCGCGATCAACGAAAGCGCGCGCAAGGCGTGGCTGGACAGCGGCGGCGAACTGATCAGCCTGCCGGCTGACGAACAGTCGGCCATGCTCAAAATTCTGTCCAATGTGGGCGACGAAGTTTCCAATGCCAAGCCGCCGCTCGGCGCGGCGTATCAATTGGTCACGGAGGCGGCACAACACATGCGATAGAGTGCCCAATTAATCATCAGCGGCGACAGCCAGGCGCTTTAAGGGAAATTCTCGTTGTCGGTGGCTTGCCGTTACTCTAACGTCATGCCGGACGCTCGCGGTGGGGGCCCAAAGTCGGGGCGCGGCAGTCCGACACAACGAAGAAAATACGCCACCGGCGCACTGTCACGGCCATCCGCGGGGTTCGCGCGGGACTGTACCTGGCGACCGGCGATCCGTGCTTTAGGCCGGGCGAGATCAGAGGGAGAGTGAAATGCGCGTGAGGAAGCATCCGGATTCTGCGCGGGCGGCAGTCGCCGCCGGCGCACTGGTGTTGTCGCTGGCGTTGACGCTCGGTGCGGCTCGCGCCGAGGACAAAACCTACGTGATGAAGGTCACCACGCCCACCATCAATGACGCGCCGCACCAGTTTGCGAAGGATTTCGCCGCGGCGGTCGAGAAGGATTCCGGCGGCCGCATCAAGGGCGAGGTCTATCCCGCGAGCCAGTTGGGCTCGATCCCGCGGCAGATCGAAGGCACCCAGTTCGGCGCCATCCAGGCGGCGGCGATCCCGCCGGAGTTTTTCGTCGGCGTCGACGAACGCTTCGAAGTGATGGCGGCGCCGGGCCTCGTCGAGTCGCTCGAGCACGGCCAGCGTGTCGCCGCCGATCCGGCGGTGCTCAAGCTTATGCTTAGTCTCGGCGCCGACAAGGGCCTGCACGGCGTCGGCATGATCATGGCGCAGCCGTCCTGCGATATTTCGAAACTCGCGATCCGTCATCTGGCCGATTTCAAGGGCAAGAAAATCCGGGTCTTCGCGTCGCAATTCCAGACCGTCGCCTTCCAGCGGCTCGGCGCGACGCCGGTGGCGATGACGCTCGGCGACGTGCTGCCGGCGCTGCAGCAGGGCGCCATCGACGGCGCCGTCGCCGGCATCGGCCCGTTCGTCCATCTGCACTTCAACGATGCGGCCAAATACGTCACCGAAACCAACACGCCGGCCATCTTCATCATCCTCGAAGTCAGCCAGAAGTGGTACGACACGCTGCCCAAGGACCTGCAGGAGATCGTCGACCGCGACGGCGCCGCGGTGTCGAAGGGGCTCAGCCCGGTGGCGCTGAGCATGTATCAGGAGCAGCGCAAGACCTGGGTCGACAACGGCGGCGAGCTCATCAGCCTGCCGTCGGACGAGCAGGCCTCGTTTATGCAGACCCTGGGGAGCGTCGGCGAGGACGTTTCGAAATCGAAACCGTCGCTGCACGACGCCTATCAGGTGGTGACCGACGCGGCCAAGCGATTGCGGCAGGCGCCGAGCCAGTGACCCGCTGCCGCCGCGCGGTCACTGCCGCCGGCCCGAACGGAGGTCGACATGCGCTTGGAGAATCCTATGGCCGCGCGGCGGGCGATCCTGGCCGCCGCTGCCCTGATCCTACCCATCGCCGCAACGGTCGCTGCCGCGACGGCAGCGGACGACAAGACCTATGTGATGAAGGTCGGCACCCCGACCGTCAACGACACTCCGGAAGAATTCACCCGCGGTTTTGCCGCCATGGTCGAAAAGGATTCCGGCGGCCGCATCAAGGTCGAGGTCTATTCGGCCAGCAAACTGGGTTCGATGCCGCGCGAGATCGAGGGCCTGCAGTTCGGCTCGATCGAATGCGCGATCATGCCGCCGGAGTTCTACGTCGGCATCGATGAACGCTTCGAGGTGCTGGCGACGCCGGGGCTCCTGGATTCGCTGCCGCACGGGCAGCGGCTTCTCGCTCAGCCGGAGGTGATGAAGCTGATGCTCGGGCTCGGCGCCGACAAGGGGCTGCACGGCATCGGGCTGTACATGGCGCTGCCGTCGGCGTTGAACGCGAAGAGCCCGATCCGTCACCTGGCCGACCTCAAGGGCAAGAAAATCCGGGTCTTTGCCTCGAAGTTTCAGACCGAGGCGTTCCAGCGGCTTGGCGCCACCCCGGTGGCGATGAGCCTTGGCGACGTCCTGCCCGCCGTCCAGCAAGGCACCATCGACGGTGCAATCTCCGGTATCACCGTATTCAACGCCATGCACTTCCAGGATGCGGCCAAATACGTCACCGAGATCAATCAGCCGGCGGTCTTTCTCATCGTCGAAGTGAGCAAGCGATGGTACGATGCGCTGCCCAAGGATTTGCAGGAGATCATCGACCGGGACGCCGCCGCCGAATCGGTCGCCATCAATCCGTTCGCGGCAGAACTGCACGCCAAGGCGCGCAAGTCCTGGGTCGAGGGCGGCGGCGAACTGATCAGCCTGCCGGGTGATGAGCAGGAGACGATGATGAAGACGCTGGCCAATGTCGGCGAAGACATCGCCAAGACCAAGCCGCAACTGTACGAGGCTTACCAGATCGTGAGCGATGCGGCGAAGCGAACGCGACCGGCGCCGAGCCAGTGATCGGCGGCCGGCGCGACACCTGATGTGCAACCCCGGGACATGACAAGGCTGGTTGTCGAACCATGATCGACGGTTTGGTCAAAGGCGTGCACTGGCTGCTCGCGGTCACCCGCTCGGTGGCGGGAATTTGCCTGCTCGCCAGCGTGGCGATCAATTTCGTCAACATCATCGGCCGCTACTTCTTCAGCGTCTCGATCCCGTGGGCGGAAGAGATCATGCTGTTCCTGATGGTCGGCTGCGTGTTTACCGGCTGCTGCGCGGTCGCCTGGGAAGGCCGACAGATCCGCATGGACGTCGTCGTCAGCATGTTGCCGCCGAAACTGCGCGACCTCCTCGCGCTGTTCTCCGAACTGGTGCTGATCGCCGCCGCCGCCGCGGTGACGGCTTTTGCCTGGCCGGTCATCATCCAGTTGGCGCAATTCGACGAGCGCAGCCAGGCGGCAAATTTTCCCCTGGTCGTTCCGCAGGCCATGATTCCGATCGGCTACTCCTTGATGGCTTTCCTGGTCGCGGTGCGGCTGATGCGCCGGCCGGCCCGCGGCGTCGGCGCCGCGGCCGGCGGCGACGCCACGCATTAGCAGGCAGCGACCATGGCGTATTTCGTCTATTTCGGCCTGCCGGTGATCTTGTTGATCATCGGCTTTCCGATTTTCCTCATTCTGCTTGTCACTTCGATCGTCGCGGTGCTGACGGTCGCCGACGTGCCGACCGAGGCGATCCAGACCTACATGTTCGGCAGTCTCGACAACTTCCCGCTGCTGGCGGTGCCGTTCTTCGTGCTGGCCGGCGAGATCATGGCGCAGGGCGGCATTGCGCGCCGCGTCATCGCCATGGTCATGGCCATCGTCGGCGGCGTGCGCGGCTCGCTCGCCGTGACCACGGTGGCGGCGTCGGAATTGTTCGGCGCCATGTCGCACACCGCCGTCGGCACCGTCGTGGCGATGGGCCGCATGATCTATCCGGCGCTCAAGGAGGGCGGCTACAACGAACGCTTCGCCGTCGGCCTGATCGCCTCCTCGGGCGCGATCGCCGTCGTCATTCCGCCGTCGATCGCCATGATCCTCTATGCCATCTCGGCGGAGCAGTCGGCGGTGCTGCTGTTCACCGCCGGCATCCTGCCGAGCCTCCTGATCGGCGTCATCGATGCCGGCTACGTCATGGGTTACGCCTGGTTGAAGGGCGTGCCGCTCGGCGAACGCGCCCACTGGGCGACCATCTGGAAGACGACCAAGGAAGCCAGTTGGGCGATCGGTTCGCTGGTCGTCATCTTCGGCGGCATCTATGGCGGCGTCTTCACGCCGACCGAGGCCGCCGGCGTCGCGGTGGTGTATTCGCTGGCCGTCACCATGTTCATCTATCGCGAGGTCGATCTCGCCGGGCTGTGGCGCATCGTGATGGCGGCGGCGTTTCTGATCTCGCAGATCCTGCTGATCGTCACCTCGGCCGGGATCTATTCCTGGCTGCTGACGACCAGCGGCATCCCGCAGCAGATCGTCACCTCGATCGACGCGCTGCATCTGACCCGATGGGAGCTGTTGCTCATTCTCAATGTCGGATTGCTGCTCGCCGGCAGCTTCCTCGAGCCGCCGGCTGCGATTCTGATCTTGACGCCGCTGTTGTTGCCGATCGTGCGCGCCGCCGGCGTCAATGCGATTCACTTTGGCATCATCGTGGCGGTCAATCTCAGCCTCGGCATGTACACGCCGCCGTTCGGGCTTAATCTGTTCTCTTCGCAGGCGATCTTCAACGCGCCGCTCAGCCGCATCTATCTCGGCGTGCTGCCGTTTCTGATCGTCAATTTCATCGCGCTGATGATTATCACGTATGTTCCGGCGATCTCGATGGTCCTGGTCAGCCACCACTGAAGTTCCGACAATTTTTTGCAAAATCGCGGGCGGCGTGTTCCAGGAACCAAAACTATTGCCGGGCTGTTATCGACCAGCGGGATTGTCCCGCCACAGGAGAAACTCGCCATGGCGAACGAAAACACCAAGCCGGGCGGCCAGCAGGGCGGTCAGCATCAAGGTGACCAGCAGCCGAACCAGCAGCCGAAGCCCGGTCAGCAGCAGCAGGAGCCCGGACGGCAGGGCGGCCAGCAGGGTGGCCAGCCGAAGCCCGGCCAGCAGACCCAGCGCTGACGCGCGGCACAATCCGACAGGAACGTCCCCCGGCTCCGGCTGGGGGACTTTTTTTGATTCACGTGGTGACTTCGGACCCGCAAGCGCGTTGAGAGGCGAAACAATACGCGGCCCGACGGCACGACCATGAAGCTTTTCAAATGCCAACATTGCGCACAGCTTCTGCATTTCGAAAACACCCGGTGTGTGAATTGCGGCCACCGGCTCGGCTACATTGCCAGCCTCGAAACAGTGTCGGCGCTGGAGCCCGAGGGCGACGATTGGCGGGCGCTCGCCAACACCGACCGGCTCTACCGGTTCTGCGCCAACGCCCAGTATGACGTCTGCAACTGGCTGGTCGAGGCCGCTGCCCCCGACATGTACTGCCTCGCCTGCCGGCACAACCATATGGTGCCGGATGCCTCGATCGACAGTCACTTGAACGCATGGCGCAGGATCGAGGCCGCCAAGCACCGCCTGTTCTACACGCTGATCAAGCTCAAGCTGCCGCTCGACTGCGGCTTCGACGACGACCGCGAGCGGCTGGCGTTCGATTTTCTGGCCACGCCGCCGGATGCCGCGACGCCGAAGGTGATGACCGGCCATGACAACGGGCTGATCACGGTTGCGATCGAGGAAGCCGACGATGCCGAACGCGAGCGTCGGCGCGCCGCCATGCACGAGCCGTACCGGACCTTGCTCGGCCATTTCCGCCACGAGATCGCGCATTATTATTGGGACATTCTGGTCCGCGACGGCAATCAGGTCGAAGCCTGCCGCGCCGTTTTTGGCGACGAGCGGGTGGATTACGCAGCGGCGCTGCAGCGGCACTACGCGCAAGGCGCACCGGCCAATTGGCAGGACAATTTCGTCAGCGCCTACGCGACCTGCCACCCTTGGGAAGACTTCGCCGAGACCTGGGCGCACTACCTGCATATCGTCGACACCCTGGAAATGGCGCGCGCCTTCGGCATGTACATCAATGCGCCGATCGCGCGCGAGGGCGAACTCGAGGCCGCCGTCGATTTCCAGCCCTACCGGGCGCCCGATATCGCCACCCTGGTCGACACCTGGGTGCCGTTGAGCAATGCGCTCAACTCGCTCAACCGCACCATGGGCCAGCCGGACGTCTACCCGTTCATCCTGTCGCGCGCCGTGGTCAAGAAGCTCGGCGCGATCCACGACCTCGTTCACGGCAACCGGATTGGCACCGGCGACAATTCTGGCGCGGCGCCGGCGTCCCAACCGGCCGGCGAAGGTCCCGCCGCCACGGTGAACGACCAGAACGCCGAGCGCGTCGATGCGCTTCTCGGATCGTATTCATCGCGGGTAGCGAAGCTCGGCGCCGGCCCCGGCTGGAAAGGCCGGTTCCGCAGGCTTTTCTCGGCCTAGCGACCGGCGTTCATCCCGCCCGCTGCGGCCAGCCGGACATTAAGAAATTTTACAGCAAAACAGCCTTTTAGCCGGAACATTCTCCCCAGGCGCGCGTTTCGCGTGATGGCACAGAGGTTGAGGCTCGGCCGTGCGGGGGAGTTCTAGGTCTGCAGCTCGGGTGACTATGTCCCGGCGGAGCTTCTCCGTCCGGGCATCTGCGCATTCCAATGCGCTGCCGGCCGCCAAGTTCCCTTCCGCCATCACGCCGCCCGCCGCGCCTGGGACCCCCGTCCGGGTTCATTCCGGCCGCTTTAATGCCCGCCCAGCGGGTTTCGGAGAGCTTCATGCAGACCACCCCCGAAGTGCTTGATCCGGCAGCCACCAACGGCTCGGCGGCCGCTGAGGCGATCCCGCAAGCACCGGAACAGGCGCCCGAACATGGCCTCAACGGCGACACCCGCGGCCTCGCCGAACTCCTGCATGCGCTCCAGGCCATGCGGGTCGGCGACTTCACGGTGCGGCTGCCGGGCGACCGCGTCGGCATCATCGGCAAGATCGCCGACACCTTTAATGAGATCGTCGCCACCAATGAGCGCATGGCCCGCCAGCTCGAGCGCGTCGGCCAGGTGGTCGGCCGCGAAGGCAAGACCCGCCAGCGGGTGCGCTTCGGCCTCGTCGAGGGCGCCTGGGGCGAAATGGAAGCCTCCGTCAACACCCTGATCGACGATCTGCTCTGGCCGACCACGGAAGTGACCCGCGCCATCGCCGCGGTGGCGCAAGGCGACCTCTTGCGCACCGTGCAGCTCGACGTCGACGGCCGGCCGCTCAAGGGCGAGTTCCTGCGCTCCGCCGAAATCGTCAACACCATGATCAAGCAGCTCAACGTGTTCACCTCCGAGGTGACGCGCGTGGCGCGCGAGGTCGGCACCGAAGGCAAGCTCGGCGGCCAGGCCCAGGTCGGCGGCGTCACCGGCGTGTGGAAGGACCTCACCGAGAGCGTGAACTCGATGGCGTCGAACCTCACCGCCCAGGTCCGCAACATCGCCGAAGTGACCATCGCGGTGGCCAACGGCGACCTGTCGAAGAAGATCACGGTCGACGTGCGCGGCGAAATCCTGCAGCTCAAGGAAGCCATCAATACGATGGTCGACCAGTTGCGCTCGTTCGCCTCCGAAGTGACCCGCGTCGCCCGCGAGGTCGGCACCGACGGCAAGCTCGGCGGCCAGGCCATCGTGCCGGGCGTCGCCGGCACCTGGAAGGATTTGACCGACTCGGTCAACGCCATGTGCGGCAACCTCACCGACCAGGTGCGCAACATCGCCCACGTCACCACCGCGGTGGCGCGCGGCGACTTGTCGCGCAAGATCACGGTCGACGTGCGCGGCGAAATCCTCGAGCTGAAAGACACCATCAACACGATGGTGGACCAGCTCAACTCGTTCGCCTCGGAAGTCACCCGCGTCGCCCGCGAGGTCGGCACCGAAGGCAAGCTCGGCGGCCAGGCGACCGTGCCGGGCGTTGCCGGCACCTGGAAGGACCTGACCGACAGCGTCAACTTCATGGCCGGCAACCTGACGGCGCAAGTCCGCAACATCGCCGACGTCGCCACCGCCATCGCCGGCGGCGACCTGTCGAAAAAGATCACGGTCAACGTCTCCGGCGAAATCCTGCAGCTGAAAGAGACCATCAACACCATGGTCGATCAGCTCAACGCCTTTGCCGGCGAGGTGACGCGCGTCGCCCGCGAGGTCGGCACCGACGGCCGGCTCGGCGGCCAGGCCAACGTGCTCGGCGTCGCCGGCACCTGGAAGGATTTGACCAACTCGGTGAATTCGATGGCGTCGAACCTCACCGCGCAGGTCCGCAACATCGCCGAAGTGTCCACGGCAATCGCCAACGGCGACCTGTCGAAGAAGATCACGGTGGACGTGCGCGGCGAAATCCTGGAGCTCAAGGACACCATCAACACCATGGTGGACCAGCTCAACGCCTTCGCCGGCGAGGTGACCCGCGTCGCCCGCGAAGTCGGCACCGAAGGCAAGCTCGGCGGCCAGGCGCTGGTGCGCGGCGTCGCCGGCACCTGGAAGGACTTGACCGACTCGGTCAACTCCATGGCCTCGAACCTGACCGGCCAGGTGCGCAACATCGCCGAGGTGGCCACCGCCGTGGCGCGCGGCGACCTGTCCCGCAAGATCACGGTCGACGTGCGCGGCGAAATTCTGGAGCTCAAAGACACCCTCAACACCATGGTCGACCAGCTCAACGCCTTCGCCGCCGAAGTGACGCGCGTGGCGCGCGAGGTCGGCACCGAAGGCAAGCTCGGCGGCCAGGCCAACGTGCCGGGCGTCGGCGGCACCTGGAAGGACTTGACCGACAGCGTCAACTCCATGGCCTCGAACCTCACCGGCCAGGTCCGCAACATCGCCGAGGTCGCCACCGCCATCGCCGGCGGCGACCTGTCCCGCAAGATCACCGTCGACGTGCGCGGCGAAATCCTTCAGCTGAAGGAAACGCTCAACACCATGGTGGACCAGCTCAACCGCTTCGCCGGCGAAGTGACGCGCGTCGCCCGCGAGGTCGGCACCGAAGGCCGGCTCGGCGGCCAGGCCAACGTGCCGGGCGTCGCCGGCACCTGGAAGGACTTGACCGACAGCGTCAATTCCATGGCCGGCAACCTCACCGCGCAGGTCCGCAACATCGCCGAGGTGACCACCGCCGTGGCCCGCGGCGACCTCGGCCGCAAGATCACGGTCGACGTCAAGGGCGAAATCCTCGAGCTGAAGAACACCATCAACACCATGGTCGATCAGCTCAACGCCTTTGCCTCGGAAGTGACGCGGGTGGCGCGCGAGGTCGGCACCGAAGGCAAGCTCGGCGGCCAGGCCCAGGTGCCCGGCGTCGCCGGCACCTGGAAGGACCTGACCGACAACGTCAACTTCATGGCCTCGAACCTCACCGCGCAGGTCCGCAACATCGCCGAGGTGGCGACCGCCATCGCCGGCGGCGACCTGTCGAAGAAGATCACGGTCGACGTGCGCGGCGAAATGCTGCTGCTCAAGGACACGCTCAACACCATGGTCGAGCAGTTGCGCTCGTTCGCCGCCGAGGTGACGCGCGTCGCCCGCGAGGTCGGCACCGACGGCCGGCTCGGCGGCCAGGCGGTGGTGCCCGGCGTCGCCGGCACCTGGAAGGACTTGACCGACAACGTCAACCTGTTGGCGGCCAACCTCACCACCCAGGTCCGCAACATCGCCGAGGTGACCACCGCGGTGGCGCGCGGCGACCTGAGCCGCAAGATCACCGTCGACGTCAAGGGCGAAATCCTCGAGCTGAAAAACACCATCAACACCATGGTGGACCAGCTCAACGGCTTTGCCTCGGAAGTCACCCGCGTCGCCCGCGAAGTCGGCACCGAAGGGCTGCTCGGCGGCCAGGCGGTGGTGCCCGGCGTCGCCGGCACCTGGAAGGACCTCACCGACACCGTCAACGTCATGGCCGCCAACCTCACCGAGCAGGTCCGCGGCATCGTCAAGGTGGTGACCGCGGTCGCCAACGGCGATCTCAAGCAGAACCTGGCGGTGAAATCGAAGGGCGAGGTGGCGGCGCTGGCCGAGACCATCAACAACATGACCGACACGCTGGCGACCTTCGCCGACCAGGTGACGACGGTGGCGCGCGAAGTCGGCGTCGAGGGCCGGCTCGGCGGCCAGGCCAACGTGCCCGGCGCCGCCGGCACCTGGAAGGACCTCACCGGCAACGTCAATCTGCTCGCCGCCAACCTGACCACGCAGGTGCGCGCCATCGCCGAGGTCGCCACCGCGGTGACCAAGGGCGACCTGACGCGGTCGATTCAGGTCGAAGCCCGCGGCGAGGTGGCCGAGCTGAAAGACAACATCAATACGATGATCGACAACCTGCGGCTCACCACCGACCGCAACACCGAGCAGGATTGGCTGAAGACCAACCTGGCCAAATTCACCAACATGCTGCAGGGCCAGCGCGACCTGACCACGGTCGGCCGGCTGTTGCTGTCGGAACTCACGCCGCTGGTCAACGCCCACCAGGGCGTCATCTATCAGATGGAAGCCGAGGAAGCCCCCGGGCTGAAGCTGCTGTCGGCCTATGCCGACGACGGCGCCAACGGCCATCCGCAGGCGCTGCGCCTCGGCCAGGGCCTGATCGGCCAATGCGCGGTCGACAAGCGGCGCTTGCTGATCACCGAAATGCCGGAGAACACCGTGCCGATCAGCTCGGCCCTGTTCAAGGTGTCGCCGCGCAACAACATCGTGCTGCCGGTACTGTTCGAGAGCCAGGTCAAGGCGGTGATCGAGCTGGCCTCGATCCATGAATTCACCACCTTGCAGACCACCTTCCTCGAGCAGCTCACCACCTCGATCGGCATCGTGCTCAATTCGATCGAAGCGACGATGCAGACCGAAGGCCTGCTCAAGCAGTCGCAACAGCTCGCCGGCGAACTGCAGGCGCAGCAGAGGGAACTGCAGCAGACCAACGAGCAGCTCGAGCAGAAGGCGCAGCAGCTGGCCGAGCGCAACGTCGAAGTCGAACGCAAGAACCAGGAGATCGAGCAGGCCCGCCGCGCGCTCGAGGAAAAAGCCACCGAGCTGGCGCTGACCTCGAAGTACAAGTCGGAATTCCTGGCCAACATGTCGCATGAGCTGCGCACGCCGCTCAACTCGATCCTGATCCTCGGCCAGCAGCTGACCGACAATCCGGAAGGCAACCTGACGATCAAGCAGGTCGAATTCGCCCGCACCATCCACGGCGCCGGCACCGACCTCCTCAACCTCATCAGCGACATTCTCGATCTGTCGAAGATCGAGTCGGGCACGGTCACGGTCGACGCCGAGGAGGTGTTCTTCTCCAACCTGCTCGACATGGTGGCGCGGCCGTTCCGCCACGAGGCCGAAACCCGGCAGCTGTCATTCGAGGTTCACGTCGACCCCAATCTCGGCCGCAACATCACCACCGACACCAAGCGGCTGCAGCAGGTGCTCAAGAATCTGCTGTCGAACGCCTTCAAGTTCACGTCGCAGGGCGGCATCCGCCTCAACGTCACCGCCGCGCTCGGCGGCTGGAGCGGCGACCATCCGGTGCTCAGCCAGACGCCGGCGGTGGTCGCCTTCGAGGTCACCGATACCGGCATCGGCATTCCGCTGGAGAAGCAGAAGATCATCTTCGAGGCGTTCCAGCAGGCCGATGCCTCGACCAGCCGCAAATACGGCGGCACCGGCCTGGGTCTCGCCATCAGCCGCGAACTGGCAAGCCTGCTCGGCGGCGAAATCCATCTGCGCAGTTCGCCGGGTTCCGGCTCGACCTTCACGCTCTATCTGCCGCTCAAATATGTCGGCCCGACCGCCGCGGTCCACGCCGCGGTCGCCGCGCCGTCGACGATCACCCAGCTTGCCGGCCTGCATATCGCCGCCGAGCGCGCGGTCGAGCCGATCCCGGACGACCGCATGGATATCCAGCCCGGCGACGCCATTCTGCTCATCGTCGAGGACGACCCGCATTACGCCCGCATCCTGATCGACCTGGCCCGCGACAAGGGCTTCAAGGCGCTGTTGGCGATGCGCGGCGACGATGCGCTCAACCTCGCCAAGCAGTACCAGCCGACGGCGGTGTCGCTCGACGTGTTCCTGCCCGACATGCTGGGCTGGAACGTGCTCAGCCAGCTCAAGCAGAGCTCGCTGACGCGGCATATTCCGGTGCAGATCGTCACGCTCGACGAGGACCGCCAGCACGGGCTGGCCCGCGGCGCCTTCTCGTTCGTCACCAAGCCGACGACGCGCGAGGGCATCGCCGACGCGCTGTCGCGGATCAAGGAGTTCTCGCAGCCGCGGCGCAAGCGCCTGCTGGTCGTCGAGGACAATCAGGTCGAGCAGATGAGCATTCGCGAACTGCTCGGCCACGACGACATCGAGATCGTCAATGCCGGCACCGGCGACGCCGCTCTGGCCACGTTGCGCGAGCGGCCGTGCGACTGCGTGGTGCTCGACCTGCGGCTGCCCGACATGTCGGGCTTCGAGGTTCTCGAGCGCATGCGCGCCGACGACTTGCTGGCCGACGTTCCGGTGGTGGTGTTCACCGGCCGCGAACTGTCGGCGGAGGAGGACGCGCAGCTGCACACCATGGCGCGCAGCATCGTGGTCAAGGGCGTGGAATCGCCGGAGCGGCTGCTCAACGAGACCGCGTTGTTCCTGCACCGCGTCATTACCGATCTGCCCGCCGACAAGCAGAACATGCTGGAGCGGCTCAACTCGTCCGACGAGGATCTGGTGGGCCGCACCGTGCTGCTGGTCGACGACGATCCGCGCAATATCTTCGCGCTGTCGAGCGTGCTGGAGCGTCGCGGCATGAGGGTGCTGACCGCGACCACCGGCAACGAGGCGATCGAGCTTGTCGAGAGCACGCCGTCGCTGGCGATCGTGCTGATGGACATCATGATGCCGGAAATGGACGGCTACCAGACCATCGAGAAGATCCGGCGGGATCGCGCCTATCGCCGCCTGCCGATCATCGCGCTCACCGCCAAGGCGATGAAGGGCGACCGCGAAAAGTGCCTGGAAGCCGGCGCCTCGGACTATCTCGCCAAGCCCGTCAACACCGAACAGCTGTTGTCCGCGCTGCGGATGTGGCTCCATCGCTAGGCGGACAGATTCATGACCGACAAAGTCAACGTCCTTCTGGTGGACGATCAGCCCGACAAGCTGCTCGCCTACGAGGTTATCCTTCACGAACTGAAGGAGAACCTCGTCAAGACGTCGTCCGCGCGCGAGGCGTTGCAATTCCTGCTCAAGAACGACGTCGCCGTCATTCTCATCGACGTGTGCATGCCGGAGCTCGACGGCTTTCAGCTGGCCGCGATGCTGCGCGAGCACCCGCGCTTCAAGGAGACGGCGATCATCTTCATCTCGGCGATTCACCTGACCGACGTCGACCGGCTGCGCGGCTACGCCATGGGCGCGGTGGACTACGTCCCGGTGCCGGTCATCCCCGACGTGCTGCGCGCCAAGGTCAAGGTCTTCGTCGAGCTGTTCCGCAAGACGCGCGAGCTCGAGCAGCTGAATTTGAAGCTCGAGCGCCACGTCGCCGAGCGCACCGCCGAGCTCGAGGCGTCGAACCTGCGGCTGGTGCAAAGCGAGCAGGGCCGCAGCCTGGCGCTGGCCGCCGGCCAGATGGGCTCGTGGGACTGGGACCTCGAGGCCGACGAATGGTGGTGGGACGAGGGCCAGCACCGCATCTTCGGCGTCGATCCGCAAAGCTTCGAAGTGTCGGCGGACAATATCCGCAGCCTCATCCACTCCGAGGACTGGCTGCCGTTGAGCGAGGTCGTCGAACGCATGGCGGGCGGCGCACGGACCCAGCAGACCGAATTCCGCGTGCGGCGTCCGACCGGCGAACTGCGCTGGTGCACCGGCACCGCCGCGGCCACCGTCGACGCCGCCGGGCGCGTGATACGCATCAGCGGCGTCACCATCGATATCACCGACCGCAAAGAGGCGGAAGAGCGCCAGGTGCTGTTGGCGCGCGAGGTCGATCACCGGGCCCGCAACGCGCTTGCCGTCATTCAATCGATCATCCGGCTTACCCGTGCCAAGACTGTCGACGATTACGTGCTGACCGTCGAAGGCCGCATCAAGGCGCTGGCGCGCGCGCATACGCTGTTGTCCGACTCGCGCTGGCGCGGCGCCGATCTCGGCACGCTGGTGGCCGACGAAATGGCGCCCTATCGGGCCGGCGACAAGGTCGGGATCAGGGGCCCGAACATCTCGCTGTTGCCGGCGACCGCGCAGGGCATTGCGCTGGCGCTGCACGAGCTTGCGACCAACGCGGCAAAGCACGGCGCGCTGTCGTCGATCAAGGGTGAGCTCAGCCTGACCTGGCAAGTGCAGCCGGATACGCTGGTGCTGCACTGGATCGAGAATGGCGGGCCGCCGATCAGGACGCCGTCATCGCGCAGCTTCGGCTTGAAAGTCATCCGTGCCAGCATCGAACAGCAGCTCGGCGGCGAAACGGCATTCGACTGGCAGCCGTCGGGCTTGCGGTGCCGGCTGTCGATCCCGATGCGGGAATTGACCAGGCCGCGGGACGCCGAGGAGGCCCATAGCCCCGGCGTGCGCCGTGGCGCGCCGATCGATTTCAAGCAGATCGACCGGCCGCGCGTGCTGCTGGTCGAGGATGAAGCCTTGGTCGGCATCATGATCCAGGAGTGCCTGACCGAATTGGGCTTCCAGGTGATCGGTCCGGTCTGTACCGCGTCGGAAGCGCTGGCCGCCGGCCAGAACGGGCATTTCGACGCCGCCATCCTCGATATCAATCTCGGCGACGGCTTGGTCTATCACGTTGCCGAAATATTATCGGCGCGCGACGTGCCGTTCATCTTCGTCACCGGTTACGATTCCGACAGCGTCGACAGCCGCTTCAGCGAAGTGCCGGTGCTGCAGAAGCCGATCGAACGGCAGATGCTGCAAAAGATCTTCCTTGCCGGCGGCAAGTCGGCGCAGTCGGTCGAACGGCGCGAGGCTTCGGGCGTGCGGTAGCGGCGTTCCTAGCGCGATCGTTTCAGATCGAATTTGATTGCCGCTCCGGCGTTTCGATTGAGCATGGTCTTTCCGGCAGACCGGTCTCCATCCCCGGATCAAGTCCGAGGGCAAGCTTTTCCGGATCATGGGTTAATTCGCCGACCAGACTCCGACGGTCTTGTCGTCGCTGCCGGAGGCGAGGCGGCGGCCGTCGGGCGAATAGGCCAGCGCGCGAATGCTGCCGGAATGTCCGCCATAGGCGTGCAGGTATTGTCCGCTATCGGCGTCCCAGGTGATGATGGTGTCGTTGTTGCCGCCGGCGACGACGTGCTTGCTGTCGGCAGAAAAGGTCAGCGCATTGAGCGCGCTCGTCTCTGAGGTGAGGGTGCGCATCGGCTGGCCGCTGGCGGCATCCCAGACCTGGACGGCATTGCCGTTGCCGCTGGTGGCGATCCGTCGGCCGTTCGGCGAGACCGCCACGGCGAGGACTTGACCGGCCGGGTTGTTGAGCGTCGCGATGGGCTGCCAGGTCTGGGCGTCCCAGATGCGGATGGTGCCGTCCTTGCTTCCGGCGACGACGGCACGGCCGTCGGGAAAGAACGCCACCGACGTGACCACGTCGGACTGGCCGTGCAGGACGCGCACCGGCGCGCCGGTCGCGATGTCCCAGACCCGCACCGCGGCATCGGCGCCGCCGGACACGATCTGGGTGCCTTGCGGCGAGATGGCGAGCGACCAGACCGCGGCCGGCACTTCCCACGAATAGGTCTGATCGGATCGCAGCGTGCGGATCGGCTGGCCGGAATCCACGTCCCAGATCACCAGGGTTCGATCGAAGCTTCCGGAAACGATGCGCTTGCCGTTCGGCGCGAACGCCACCGAGGAGACCGGCTCGCTGTCGCCGGTCAAGGTGCGCAGCAATTGCCCGGTGCCGGCATCCCAGAGCTTGATCGACTTGTCGAAGCTGCCGGACACGATGGTCCGGCCGGTCGGCGAAAACGCAACGGCACTCACCGCGCCGGTATGTCCGGTCAGTGTCAGCACGCGCTCGCCGGCGCCAGGACCGCCCGGCGACATCACGACCGCGACGATGATCAGCAGAAGCAGGACCGCGCCGGCGATCGACAGCCGCGTGATGCGCCCGCTCTGACTTGCCGGCCAGACCATGTCGCGCCAGTCGGCCGTCGTTGCCGGCATCGCCGCCATGAACGAAGAGGCTTTGCCGGCGGCTTCGGCGGGCGCCGCCGCGACCGCGGTCCGCGAGCCGGTATTCTTCTGGCGCGGCGCGTCGACCAGTGCGGCGGCCGCCGCGGCCGCTTGCCGCTCGGCGGTCGTCGGCTTGACCGGGCCCGGCGGGATTTTGGTTTCCCGGCTCGGCGGCGACTTCGCCGCCTGGCCGAGGATGGCGTCCATGGATCGGATGAGGCGATCCATGTGGTAGTCGAAATCCTGACCGGTATCGACCTTCACCGCATTGCGGAAGGCGAAATCCTTCAAGCTCGGCGGCAATTGGTCGGAGCCCGGCATCCGCATGCTGCCGATCAGAACCGGAATGATCGGCACGCGCCGGCGCAGCGCCGTCTCGACCTCGACCCGCACCGGGTCGGATTCCTCCTGGATCCGCTCCAGGCCGCCTTGCGCGGCGCCGAGCCAGCCGGGTCCGACGATGGCGAGCAGAATGTTGGTCCGCAGCAGCGTCTCGTTGATGTGGACGCGAAAATCGATGCCGGCGGGAATATCGTCGATGTCGCGGAAAATCGCGTCCTTGCCGTAATAGGCGATGAGCCGATCGAAGATGCGCCCGGTCATCGCCTCGGAATCGGCCCGGCGATAAGAGATGCTGATCTTGGGCATCAGAGCCGGTCCTGCCGGGAATTAAACATCCTGATCCCTGGTGCCGGAGGCGGAAGAGCCGATCCGCCCCCCAAGTTGTCGAGGCCGCTCACCGCCCATAGCATGTAAAGCTGCCCGGCGTCGGACAGCACGCGGCGCGGCGCCGATCATGCCGGGGGATTTTCGGAAGACAATTGGGCAGTCACGCTTGCTCCGCCCCGATTCCGCGCCAACATCGCCGGCGTCGCCGTCGGTTCCCGGCGGCAGAATCCGGCTGATTGCTTGGGCTGTCAATGCCTTGGGTGAGGCGGCGGCAGGTCGGCCAGGTTGATTGCTAAAATCCGATTCCTCGGGCAATATTGGTTTTAAGGTTCGGGCCTTCGGCAGGTCCCGCACGGGAGGTTTTCAAATGCGTGGAATTGGCAGATCCCTCGGCTGGATGGCCGCGGCGCTGGCTTTCGTCGCCGGCTCGTTGCTGTTGCCGAGCGCCGCCTCGGCACAATTCAACATCGAGGGCATAATCCGCGGCGCCGTCGGCAACGGCTGTTGCTACGGCGGTTATCGCGGCGGCTATCGTCATCACGTCGAGCGCTCGGATTCGAGCCATCATGCCAGACATTCCAAGGACGACGACGCCGACAGCTCCGACAAGTCGTCCGACAAGTCGAAGGATAAGGAAAAGGACGCCACCCAGGAGCAGCCGGCGACCACAACGGCCTCGGCGCAGCATCAGCAGCCACAGCCGTCCGGGCCGACCCATGATGCCCAACGGTCGTCGGAGTCCGACGCGTCGGCCAAGCCGACGCCCAGCAGCAGCGGCAAGTCGTACGACGATCAGCCTGCCTTCTCGCCGATGCGCTGACTGCGGATCGAAGCGAAAATCTACTGATTTGAGCTCAGCCGGTCGAGCGCCCGTTGCGCTTCGACGCTGCCGTTGCGGGCGGCCTTCTTGTATTCGTCGACCGCGTCCTGGTTGCTGGGCGCGGTGCCGAGGCCTTTCTCGTACATGAAGCCAAGCCGGTATTGCGCGTCGGTGACTTGCTGATCGGCGGCCTTGCCGTACCACACCATGGCCTGCTTGTAGTCGCGATCGACGCCGCGGCCGAAGTAATACATGTCGCCGAGATTCTTCTGCGCCTTGGCAAGACCCTGGTCGGCGGCTTTTTGATACCAGGCGACGGCTTGCTTGTCGTCCGCGGTGATGCCGTTGCCGCCGGTCGCGTAGAGCACCCCGAGGACGTTCTGGGCCTCCGGCGATCCGAGATCGGCCGCGCTGCGAAACAGTTGCACCGCCCGCGCCACGTCCTTGTCCGTGCCCAGGCCTTTTTCGTACATCAGCGCAACGCGGAACTGGGCGTCGGCGACGTTTTGCTGGGCCGCCTTGAGATACCACGACAACGCATCGAGATAGCTCTGCTGGAGACCGCCGCGGCCGAAGAAATACATGTCGCCGAGATTGGTCTGCGCCTTGGCCAGGCCCTGGTTCGCCGCCTTGCGGTAATACTCGACAGCTTTGATGTCGTCGCGGGGCAGTCCGTCCTCGCCCTGGGCGTATTTGACGCCCAGCTGATTTTGCGCGTCGGGATCGCCGCGATTGGCGGCGGCGATGAGATCGGCCAGCGGGCCGGGCGGCACCGCCGGGTCCGGCGCGGTCTTCGGCGGCGGAATGGCGCTCACGGCGCCCGGAGCTTGCGGCGGCGTCAGCGTGGCCGGGACCGCCGGAACTTGCAGCGCCACCGCGGCGGGCTGCGTTGCCGGCGGCTTGGCGGCAATTGCCGGCGGCGCCTTCGAGGCGGAAAGGAAAATGAATGCGCCGACGATCAGCGCCACCGCCAGGGCGGCGCCGCCGCCATAGGCGGCCGCGCGCAGATCGGGCGTCAGCGTGCCTAAGCCCGGGATTTCCGGCAGCGCCGCCGTCATGTTGCTCCAGGCCGAGCGCCGCACCGGCGCGATCTGAACCGGCATCGCCGGAGGCTCGATCAGCCGCGTGTCGTTGTGCAGGATTTTCGGCGCATCGACGCGCAAGCCGGTGGCGCCCAACGCATCGCTGAACGCCCGGGTCGACGCGAAGCGCTGCGGCGGCTTCTTCGACAGCGCCTTCAAGATCGCGTGCTCGACTTTGCCGTCGAGGCCCGGCACGCGCGGGATCAAGCGGTCCGGCCGCTCGTTGATCTGCGCCTGCATCAGATCGTATTCGCTCTTGGCCTCGAACGGCGGCGATCCGGTCAGCATCTCGTAGAGCACGATGGCGAGGCTGTAGAGGTCGCTGAATTCGTCGCCCTCCTCGCCGCGCAATTGCTCGGGCGCCATATAGGCGAGCGTGCCGACGATGCTGCCGCTGCGCGTCAGGCGCTGCGAGCCGCGCACCCGGGCGATGCCGAAGTCCATGATTTTCAGCACGCCGTTTTCCCCGACCATCAGGTTCGACGGTTTGATGTCGCGGTGGATCACGCCCATGCTGTGCGCATAATTGAGGCCGTCGGCGGCTTGCGAAATGATGGCAAGGCTCTCGCGCACCTCGATCGGAGCTTTGCGCTTGACCAGGATTTGGTCCAGCGTGTGGCCGCGGACCAGCTCCATGACCATGTAGAGATTCTTGCCGTCCGGGATCAGCGAGTAGAGCGTGGTGATGTTCGGATGGTTGAGCCTGGCCAGGCTCGTCGCCTCGGCGCGAAACCGATCGACAAAATTGGTGTCGCTGAGCAGCTCCGGCCGCAGCGATTTCATCGCCACGTCGCGCTGCAGCACGGTGTCGTAGGCGGCGTGAACCTGGCCGATGCCGCCTTCGCCCAGGAGGTCTCTGATCTCGTATTGGCCGACGGTCTTGATCATCTGGGCGGGTCAGTTTGGCCGGCCACGCGGCCCGCGGATCCGGCGATGTCGGGCTTCCTGTCGCCTCCGATCGGGAGCTGGATGCGCCGCGTTGTCGGCTCCGGCATGCGCTGCGACGCGACCCCGTCGGTCACACTGAAAACACCGAGTGAGGCGTTATCGTGACCGCCCGCGGCCAGCGCCGCTTCGATCAGCGCATCGCAAGCTTCCTGCGGCGGCAGCCGGGAGGCGATTGCGGCGATCTGTTCGTCCGGGACCATATTGCTCACCCCGTCCGAGCACACGATCCAGACGTCTCCGGACTGCAGGGCGATGCCCTTGGCGCCGATCATCGGCTTGATCTCGGCGACGGCGCCGAGCGCTTGCAGGATGACGTTGTGCATGGGGCTGTGGTCGGCCTCATCCTGCGTGAGGGTGCCTTCGCTCACCAGCTTGGCGACCAGGGTCTGATCCTCGCTGATCTGGGTCAAGGTGCGATCGCGCAACAGATAGGCGCGGCTGTCGCCGATATGGGCGAGCCAAGCCTTGCCGTCGCGAAACGCCAGCACCGTGCAGGTGGTGCCCATGCCCTTGCATTCCGGGTGCTTCTCGGCGTGCGCGATGATGGCCCGATGAGCGGCCAGGAACGCGCTGGACAGGACCTGCGGGATCGGCCCGTCGAGATCGTAATACAGGCGTCGGATCACGTCGGCGGCCAGCGCGCTCGCCACTTCGCCGGCGGCATGGCCGCCCATGCCGTCGGCCACCACGGCGAGGCTGCCGTGACGGTTGGCGACGTCGTCCTGGTGCGGCGTGACCCAGGCCACCGCATCTTCGTTGAGCGTGCGCACCAAGCCGGGGTCGGTGCGCATCGCGCCGATGATCTGCATGCCGGCCGCCGCTTGAGTCATGTTCGTTCCATGGAATGCAAATTTCGGAATGCGAATTTCGACTGCCGGCGGCCGGCAACGACGAGGTCGGCCCTGAGCGGAACCCGATCGACTATGGCGAGGCGTTGCGCTGCGGCTGCAGCAGTTCGCGGACATAGGACACCGGCACCGCGAAGGACACATGCTGCGCGGTGGTGCTGACCAGCGACAACAGCCCGATCACCTCGCCGGAGGAATTGAGAACCGGCCCGCCGCTGTGGCCGGGGCCGGCGAAAATATCCAGCTGGTAGGTGTCGCCGGCGGTGCCGAAGGTCGTCAGATTGTTGCTCTGATTGTCCTTCCTGCTCGGCGTCGGCATCTTGGCGACGATGCCTTGGGTGACGGTCGGCTCGGGGATGTAGATCGCGCGTTCGCGGATTTGGCCGCCTTCGTTGGATTGCTGCACGGCGATGGTTTCCTGGGACACACCCGGATAGCCGAGCAGAATGATCTTCTGGCCGATTTCCACGCTGTTGTCCTTGGCGAGAACGAGCTTGCTCAGGTTCGCCGTGGTATCGATCTTGATCTCGGCGACGTCGGCATCGATCGAGGTCCGTATCAGGCTGGCATTGATGTTCATCCTGCTGCCCGGGAACTGCACGGTCAGATCTTCATTGCGGCCGTAGAACTCGCGCACTCCGGTGGAGATCGGGTAAGGGCGATTGGATTCGAATATGTAGCCGCCGCTTTCCGGAACCCAGTCGGTCAGCGAGCGCACCAGATTGACGTTCTTCTCGACGTCATGCCGGTCGGTCTGCTTGACGCCGTAAACCGTGCCGCGGGTCCAACTGTAATACGGGAAGTCTTCGTATTCGGAGGTCCAGCCGGCGGCGACGTGCTTGTTGGTGAGAATAAATCCCTGCTCGCCGATGACAAAGCCGGAGCCGGAGTGATCCTTGCCGACCGGCTTGTAGAAGCTGTCCTTGTCGTTCTCCAGCGTGAGCCAGCGCACCAGCTTGCCGTCATCCATTCTGACGTAGGCCGGCAGCCACTCGCCGCTGACCTTGGTCATTTTCTGGTAGATGGGACGATTGGTGTCGCGGTCGTAAAGCTGCCACTGGTTATGAATGTACACGGTGGCGTCGCCGTACTTCTTGATGTCGCCGGGCGTGAGGCCGACCTCTTTGGCCAGCGCGCCCGCCGCCTCGCTTCGGATCGCTTCGGTGTGCGCCGATTCAGCCTGAACCTGGGCCTGCAATTGGCTGGCGACCGACTGGCTGTGCCAGTACAACGCGCCGCCGCCGATGATGGCGAGCACCAGCACGGCGGCCAGCGCCGCAATCCAGGTCTGCCGGCTGCTGCGCCGCTCGTCGGACAGCATCCGCAAGATGGTCGTCCGGCCGATCGGTCCCTTGGTGGCCGTTGCCGGGGTCATCGCGGCGCGTTCCTGGGTATCGGCCACCGCGCCATGCTGCGCGGTGGCGCCGGCGTCCGCGACGGTAAGGATGCGGGTCGCCTCGGCATCGAGCGCGCCCATGGCGCGCGTGCGCGACGGCAGATAGTCGGGCCGCGGCTGCACGTCGAAGGTGAATTTCGGGCCGCCGCTGCCGAGCTCGACGACGTCCTCGGGCAGCAACTCGACTTCGCCGCCGATCCGCTCGCCGTTCAACAGCGTGCCGTTGCTGCTGTTGACGTCGGCGATGCGGAAATACATCTCCTTGCCGTTGTCTTTTTTGACGCGAATGACCGCGTGCTTGCGGCTGACCTCGTCGTCGCGCCGCAGGTCGTAGGCGACCGTCGAGTTGGGGTCGCGCCCGATCGTGATTTCTTGGAGTCCCTCAAGATCGAACTGGTCGATCTGATTGACCTTGGATCCGCTGAGATGGCGGATCACAATCCGTGTTCCGGATTCCGACATCGAATGTCCCCTCGCGCCTCGCTTCGCTTTGGACGCATTGGGCACACTGTTGTGCCGCAACTGTGGCTTCGGCTGGCCTTGCCCTCAAGACGGCAAAATTTTGCGCCCACGCCCGCTGACGACGACATTACTTGAACTGGACGGGGTGTTTCAACAAGGATCGGAGTTCCACGAAACCGTCGCCGATCCGATTCACCATATTCTTCAACGATTTGAAGCCTGAGCCCCTGGCGGCAGCTAGGCGCCCGCGGCGCCCTGGCCGGACCCGTCACGCCGCCTCCAGCAAGATCTCCGCCAGGCGGTCCGGCATGTCGACCATCACATCATGGCCGCAGGCGACCTCATAAGTCCGCCACGTCGGGTCGGCCTGCTTGGCCTGGTAGTGCGAATCGAACGACGGTTGCGGATATATGGGCGCGCGGATGTAGGCTTTCCGGCGCAGCCTTTCGAGCGCCCCCGTCAGTTTGATCGGCTGCAGCATGACGCCGACCGGCTGCGGCGTGAGCTTGGAATCGACCCAGGCCTGGTCCTGGTCGTTGACATGAAATGTCGCCGCCGACGGGCTTGCCCGCGACACCTCGCCCTTGGCGATCGCCTCCAGGGTTCCCTTGCGGGCGAATTCGGACGCGACGTCGAGCGGCTTCTGGCCGTTCTGCGGCACGAAGGCGTCCACATAGACCGCGGCCGCAATGCGATCGAATGCCTGCTCGATCGCCCCGGTTATCGGCCACCCGCCGTAGGAGTGGCCGGCGAGCACCACCTGCGTCAGGTCCTCCCATGCGAGCACGTTCACCACATCGGCGATGTGGGTATCCAGATTGATGGCGCCGCTCATCAGATGCGAGCGTTCGCCGAGCCCGGTCAACGTCGGGGCAAACACCTTGTGGCCGCGCGCTTCGAGCAGGTCGGCGACCCGGCGCCAGCACCAGCCGCCGTGCCATGCGCCGTGCACCAACACGAAGGTCTTGCGGGCTCGTTCGCTCGCCGTGTTCATGATCGATCCTCAGCGGTCGCGCAGCCGATCCATCAGCACCTTGTCCTGGCCGCCGTCGATCTCGATCATGGTGCCGTTGACGAAGTGAGCCAGGTCGGAGGCGAGGTAGGTGACGAGGTTGGCGACCTCATCGCATTCGGCGATGCGGCCGAGCGGGATGCTCGACGGCGCGAGCTGGTCGGCTTCCTCAAAGCTCATGTTCATGTCGCGCGCCATCGCCTTGACCAGGCCGGTCCAGCGCTCGGTGCGCACCGGGCCGGGATTGACGGCGACGAAGCTGATATTGTCCTTGCCGTATTGACTGGCGAGCGACAGCGTCAGGTTCTGTCCGGCGGCGTTGGCGGCGCCGGGCGCGATCTCCCAGTACGAGACCTTGACGCCGTCATTGCCGATCAAATTGACGATGCGGCCTTTCTTCTGCTTCTGCATGATCGGCAGCACGTGCCTGGTGCAGCGCACGTAGCCCATGAACTTGAGCTGGAGCGCGCTGGCCCAATCCTCTTCGCTCAGATGCTCGATGACGCCGCCCGGCGCCGATCCGGCGTTGTTGACCAGGATGTCGATCCGGCCCAATGCGGCGTGCGCCTTCTTGACAAAGCTCTCGGCGTCGGCCGGGTTGGTGAGATCGGCGGTGATCGGGACGATGGTGCGTCCGGTCTGCCGGGCGATCTCGGCGGCGGCCGCTTCGAGCGGCTCCTTGCGCCGCGCGCAGACCGCGACGTCGACGCCTTCGCGAGCGAACGCCAGCGTGATCGCCTTGCCGATGCCTTCACTGGCGCCGGTGACAATCGCTTTCTTTCCCGTCATCGCCAGGTCCATCGCGGCGTCTCCTTGCATGGCGGCGGTGCACCGCCGATCAACCGGTGTATTATCGCCCAGGATTTGCGCAATGGCCAAGCCACCCAGGCGGTCAAACGACTGCCCGCACAATTGCCAGTCCGGCAAACAGCGCGCCGATCGCAAGCACGACCGAGCCCACGACATAAACGGCAGCAGCGGCGACCTGGCCGCGTTCGTACAGCAGTGCGGCTTCGAGCGAGAACGCGGAAAACGTGGTGAAGCCGCCGAGGATGCCGGTGGTCAGGAACAGCAACCACCGCTGCGGCAGCCCGCCCTTGAGCGCGAAATACTCGGCTATCAGCCCCATTGCCAGCGAACCGACCACGTTGATGAACATCGTGCCGCAGGGAAATGCCGTGCCGACGAGGCGCGCGGCCGCCTGGTTGATGCCGTGCCTGAGCGCGGCGCCGAATCCGCCGCCAAGAAAAACAATCACAAATCCCAATGCAGTCCTCACGCCAGCCCTCCTTGCAAGATCCTGCCGTTCGAGCTCGCGCGGCTATGTGCCCGCGTTCAAACGGTCACGCGAACAAACGTCACACAGGCTTGGAAGGCGGTCGGAGCCAAAGAAAAACTCCCACCGACGCCAAGCGCCCGGCAGGAGTCATCAGCCTTAACGGCGGTTACGGGGGACTCCATCCCAGAAGAAATTCGATATTAGCCGCGAATCCGATGCTGGCAAGCCGAAATTGCGGCTAGCCGGCGCGCCGTTCGGTGCGCTGGTCCTGGTCCGGAAACAAACGATCGGACAGGCCGCCATAGCGCTGCTCGCTGTCATGTAGCTTGGCATTGTTGGCCTCGCGCAGGGCGGCATCGGCCTCGCCGTAGAGGAAGGCAAGGAAGGCGTAGCGCCGGCCGCGGGCGACCGGCGTCACCTGATGCAGCGCGCCGCACGAAAACACCACGGCGCCGCCATGCGGCGCGCGATAGCTGCGGCTGCCGAATTCCGGAAACACCAGATCGCAGCCGTCGTAGTCGTTGTTGAGGTTGATGGTGACGGCGAAGCGCCGATGCTGCGCGCCGGCGTTGACGTTGTCGCGGTGCCGGTAGAAATGTCCGCCGGTCGTGCTGTCGTAGCAGGCGACGATGTAGCGGTCCATCCGCGTCGCCTGGAACTGAAAGAAGCGCTCGATCGCCGGCAACAGGCGGCGGACGATCTGGCTGCGGATGACGTCGCGCAATTGCGGCGCGGCGACCAGCAGATCGTTGCGGCGCTTGAGCCGGTAATCGACCACGGTCGCGGTCTTGCCGTCGGTATCGAGCAGAAAGCCGGAGTCCTTGCCGCCGAGCTTCTCGTAGAACTGGACCAGAAAGTCACAGAGCGCGAAATCGAACACGCGCGGCACGATGAGCACGGGAGCGCTCAGCGGCACGCCGGCGGAATCATCGACCGCCGGCAGGCTGCGCAGCACGGTGTTGACCGTCTGGGCGTGACCGGCCGCGTCATCGAAGGCAATATCGGCGACGGCGCGCAGCATCGGATCGAGTACGACCGTGCGCGGCATTGCGGCGGCGCCGAACGATCGGCTGATCGCACCGTCATAGTCGGCGATGAACCCGACCGCCGGCGAGCCGGCCTCGATATAGGGCGCCAAGTCGCGCGGCGGCGCCGTGAGCACGCCGTAGAACACCAGCCGATCCGCATCGAACAGCGGCGCGTTGCGCAAGAGGTCGGCAAGCTCGGCTTGCGCGCGCGGATGCTCCGGCGACCCCAGAAAGCTCAGCACGATCCAGCGGCCGGCGGCGACCTGGAGATGAAACGACCCGTCGCCGATCAACGGTGCGCCGAACCACGGCACGGGATCGCCCAAGACGAGCCCGCCGGCGTCGGTTTTGATCTCTGCCATGACGGTGCCTTCGTGCGAGCGAACGCCGATCTTTAGGATTTCATGGTAAATTTTGTCCTAAGCCGCGGATACGTGGACGTCGGTCCGTTATATCCTGCGCGGAGGAATTTGATTCGCCGACGCCGCAACGATGGCCGAAAACAACGCGCGCATCCGACAGATCGACAGCCTCCTGGCGCGCGATCCGGATGCCTTCGAGGCGCGCTTCGAACGCGCCGGCCTGTTGCGGGAGCAGGGCGCCTTCGAAGCGGCCAAGCGCGATTATCTCGAACTGCTGCGTCGCCGGCCGAACGACTTCGGCGCGTTGAACGATTTCGGCAGCCTGGTTCTCAAAGCCGGCTACCGGGAGGCTGCGCGCTCGCTGTTCGGCGAAGCGGTCCGGCGCCATCCGGACCACCCCGTGGGGCGCGTCAATCTCGCCAACCTGCTTTTCCTGCTCGGTGAATTCGATTCCGCCCGCGAGCATTTCGAGGCCGCGTTGCGGAGCGACCCCGATCACATTCATGCCCACCGCGGCATGGGCAACCTGCTGGCCGAATTCGGCGACGCTGACGGTGCCCGCCGGCATCGCGACAAGGGTTTTAGAAATCACTTCCTGACGGCGCTGCCGTATTGCGGCGACGGCCGGCCGGTGCGGATTCTGCTGCTGGTCTCGGCCGCCGGCGGCAATACGCCGACCGCTTCGCTGCTCGACGATCGTACGTTCCAGACCACCGTCCTGGTGACGGAATATTACGACGGCAAGCTCGCGCTCCCGGCGCACGACGTGGTCTTCAACAGTATCGGCGATGCGGATATCTGCCGCGACGGCCTCGAAGCGGCGCGCCGGATCCTGGCGCGCACCAGCCAGCCGGTGATCAACCCGCCGACCAGCGTGCTCAAAACCGGACGGCTTTCAAATGTCGAACGGTTGCGCGGGCTGCCCGGCGTCGTGGTGCCGCGCATGGCGAGGCTGCCGCGACGCGCACTTGCCGGCGCCGGCGCCGGCGCCGCGACCGCCGGCCATGGCTTCGCCTTTCCGTTGCTGGTGCGGGTGCCGGGCTTCCACACCGGCCGGCATTTCAGCCGCGTCGAAGACCCGCAAGGCCTCGCCGCCGCCGTGGCGGCGCTGCCGAGCGACGACGTCTGGCTCATCGAGCAGTTGGACGCGCGAGACCGGCAGGGCAGGTTTCGCAAGCTTCGCGCCATGATCGTCGACCGCCAATTGTACCCGCTGCATCTCGCCATATCGCGGAATTGGAAGGTGCATTATTTCACGGCCGACATGGCGGACTCCGCCGAGAATCGGCGCCACGACGGCGCCTTCCTCGACGACATGGCGCAATATATCGGTCCGCGCGGCATGGCGGCGCTTGAGCGGATCAACGCCGTCGTTGACCTCGACTACGGCGGCATCGACTTCGCCGTCGACCCGCACGGCAACATCCTGTTCTTCGAGGCCAATGCCACCATGGTCATGGCGCCGCTGGCGGCCGACGCGAAGTGGGACTATCGGCGGCTGGCTTTCGAGCGGGTGTTTTCCGCAGTGCGCGCCATGCTGATGGAGCGCGCGCTCCGCGCCGGGGCGGCATCGGCCTAGGCCGGATCGCGGACTTTCAGCGCATAAAAATTCGAGCGCGCTACTGACGTTAGTGCCGGTTTTAAACAACCTTTAACCATGCGCTGCTCACAGTGGGCAGGGGCTCTGTCGCAATAATCAAAATACTCTACGACAGCGACCGCCAAGTACCCGAGGAGCCTGCCCGAGGAGCCTGCCCCAGGAGCATCTTTGCCCGAGGAAACGCCGATGAACAGCAATCAGCTTCGCATTGTGCTGGCCCTTGTGGCGGCCGGCTTGATCGGTGTCGCCGGCGTCGCCGGCGGTGCCGCGGTTGCCGAGGACGGCGTGGACAGCGGCAAGATCGTGTTCGGGCAAGTCGCGGCGCTGTCCGGGCCGGCCCAGGATCTGGGCCAGGGCATGCGCCAGGGAATCCTGGCGGCGTTCGACGACGCCAATCGCGCCGGCGGCATCGCCGGGCGCAAGCTGCAACTGGACTCCCGCGATGACGGCTACGAGCCGGAGAAGACCATCGAGGCGACCAAGGCAGTCCTCGACGAAGACAAGGTGTTCGCGCTGATCGGCGCGGTGGGGACGCCGACCTCGCGGGCCGGCCAGCCGATCGCCACCGAGGCGAAGGTTCCGTTCATCGGGCCGTTCACCGGCGCCGAGTTTCTGCGCAATCCCTACAACCGTTACGTCGTCAACGTGCGCGCCTCGTATTTTCAGGAGACCGAGGCGTGGATCGACCACCTGACCAGGGATTTGGGAATTTCGAAGATCGCGATTCTCTATCAGGATGACGCGTTCGGTCTCGCCGGGCTTGAGGGCGTGCAGCGCGCGCTCGCCAAGCGCAACATGTCGCTCGTCGCCGCCGGCGCCTTCAGGCGCAATACCATCGCGGTGAAGACGGCGCTGCTCGACATCATGAAGGCTCAGCCGCAAGCCGTGGTGACGGTAGCGCCCTACAAGCCGGTTGCCGCCTTCATCAAGCTGGCGCATCAGGTGCGGTTGAACGCGGTGTTCGTGGCGATCTCGTTCGTCGGCTCGGACTCGCTGGCCAAGGAGCTCGGCAGCGACGGCGCCGGCGTGATCGTCAGCCAGGTGGTGCCGTTTCCGTGGGACAGCTCTGTGCCGGTGGTGGCGTCCTATCAACATGCCATCGTCGCGACCGACGCCGGCGCCAAGCCGGGCTTCGTCTCGCTGGAGGGATTTCTGGTCGGCCGTCTGGTGGTGGCCGCGCTCAACCGCATCAAGGGCGAACCAAATCGCGAAGCGCTGCTCGACGAGATCGCCAGGGCGCCGTTCGATCTGGGCGGCGTCACGCTCAGTTACGGGCCGACCAAGAACCAAGGCTCGGATCGGGTCTATTTCACCATCCTGCAAGCGGACGGAACGTTCAGGCCGGTCACCCAACTGGCCGGGATGGCGGAGCGGTGAGGTCCGTGCTTGATCTTGAACGGTGGGATATCGGATGACTGAACGCGACTTGCAATCGGGCATCAAGGGCGTGCGCGGCCGGCTCGGCATGCTGACCCGGATCGGCACGATCCGCGCCCGCCTCTATCTGGCCTTTGGTTTCGCCGCCGGCATGACGGTGATCGGTTCGCTGTTCGCGCTCTATGCGTCGGCCAATATCAGCGCGACGATGACGGAGCTGGTTTCGCGGACCATGCCGGCGACCGTCCAGTCGCTGCGGATTGCCGAAGAAGCCAGCACTCTGGTGGCGTCGGCGCCGCGCCTGATGAGCGCCCAGAATGACGGCCATCGCCAGCAGATTGCCGGCGACATCGCCGCGCAATCGCAACAGTTGAGCACGCGGATCGAGTTCTTGCGGGCGCTCGACGCCAGCCAGAACGACGAACTCGAGATCGCGCGCGCCGCCATGGTCGGGCGCCTCGACGCGCTCGATCAAGCCGTCACCGAACGCATCAAGATCGCGGCGCAGCGCCGGGCGCTCGCGCTGTCGGTCCGCAAGGTTCACGAAGACTTCCTGGAGGCGGTCACGCCCGTCATTGACGACGCCAATTTCGATCTGATGACCAGGGATCAGGCGACGACCGGCAACGCTGAGATCAATCGATCGATCGATTCGCTGCGGCGGTTGCTGGAGATCCAGGCCGAGGTCAATCTGCTGGCCGGGCTGTTGATCGAATCGTCGATGATCACCGACATCGCCAACTTGTCGCCGATGCGCGATCCGATCGCCGCCGCCGAGCGCGACATCGAAGCCGACCTGACGGCGTTGCCGCAATCCGCCAAGCGCCAGCAACTCACCGCATTGTACCAGAAGCTTGCCGCGGTGGCCGGCAACGACGGCATCGTCACGCAGCGCACGAACGAACTCAAACGCGAGCAGGACGCCCAACAGGTCTTTGCTTCCGCCATCGCCGAAGCCGGCCGGCTGCGCAACGCCGTCGAGGGCTTGATCGAGCGGCAGGGCGCGTTCGCCCATGCGCTGTCGGATCGCGCCGTCGCGCAGATTCGCCTCGGCCAGATTCTGCTGGTCGTGCTCAGCATTTGCGCGCTCGCGGCCGCCGGCCTGATCGCCTGGCTCTATGTGGGCCGCAGCATCGTCGGCCGCTTGACGCAACTGAGCGCCGCGATGCGAAAGATCGCCGACGGCGAGGTCGACGCCGCGGTTCCGGTCGGCGGCCACGACGAGATCGCCGATATGGCGCGGGCGCTGTTGGTGTTTCGGCAGGCCATCGCCGACGTCAGCACCGCCCGGCAGGGCGAGGCCGATCGCGCCGAGCAGTCCGAGGTGCGCCGACGCCAGGTCGAGGCGGCGACGCGGAATTTCGAGCACGCCGTCAACGACATCATCCAGGCGCTCGACGGCGCCTCGAAATCGATGGACGGCTGCGGCCAGATCATGGCGGAAGCCGCCGATCATAATAAGTCGCGCGCCGTTGCCGCGGCGAGCGCGTCGGCGGAAGCGACGACGAATGTCGGCAACGTCGCCATGGCGGCGGAGGAGATTGCCCATTCGGTCGAGCAGATTTCGGGCCAGGCGGCGACGTCGGCCAATATTGCGCGGCAGGCCTCGGGCGAGGCGAAAGCAATCATCGCAACCGTGGAACAGCTGGTCGCCTCGGTCGGCCAGATCAACAATGTCAGCAATTTGATCCGCGATGTCGCGGCGCAGACCAATCTGCTCGCGCTCAACGCCACGATCGAGGCTGCCCGGGCCGGCAATGCCGGGCGTGGTTTCGCGGTCGTGGCCCAGGAGGTCAAGAGCCTCGCCGGCCAGACCGAGAAGGCAACCGGCGACATCACCCAGCAGATCGCGACGATCGAAGCGACCACCTCGCAGGTCGTCCAGGCGATGAAGACGATTGCCGGCACGGTGGTGCAGCTCGACGAAAATGCCACCGATATTTCCATCGCCGTGCAGCAACAGGACTCCGTCAGCAAGGAGATTGCACGAACCGCCAACGCCGCAGCCGAGCGCACCCGCGAGGTTTCGGCGAGCGTGGCGCAGGTCTCCGAGGCCGCGGCCAAAACCGGCGACGTGGCGGCTGCGGTGCTCAATGCCGGCGGCGAACTTGCAGCGCGCTCCGGCCGGCTGAAAGCCGAAGTCGAGCGTTTCCTGGCGCAGGTCCGCGTCGCCTAGCGCGCCATCGTTTCAGCGCTCAATAGTGCCAATCGGCCTTCGCGTAATAGGTCCGCGGCTGCCCGACATAGCCGCCGGCGCTTTCCGCGGTCGTGAAGTAGGTGACGTTGGCGATGTTCTTGACGCCGAGCTGGGCGTCCCAGTGGGCGGCCGAATAGCCGAACATGGCGTCGGCCACCGTCGATGTCGGGATCCAGACCGTGTTCGCGGTACTGCCGTAGGTCAGGCTGTTGTAGGACAGGCCGGCGCCGACGCGAAAGCCGTTGATGCCGGCGATGGCGAAGTCGTAGGTGCTCCACACGTTATAGATGTGCGCCGGCACGCCGACCGGCCAGTTTCCGACTTGGCTCGGCGTGACCGGCACCGCGGTCAGCTTCGCGGTCTGCGAGATCATGTTGGCGAGCAGCTTCCATTGCGGCGTGATTTGCAGTTGCAGGTCGGCGTCGACGCCTTTGCTGATCTGGGCGTTGAATTCGACCGTCGGCGGCACGGCCGCGGTATTCTCGGTGAACACGTTGTTGCGCAGAATTTTGAATGCCGCCGTGGTCAAGACCAGGCGGCCGTCGGCGGTCGACAGCTTGACGCCGCCTTCGTATTCGAGCCCGGACTCCGGGGCGACGATGCCGCTTTGCGTGGCCTCCGAGTTGAAGTTGGTCAGGTAGCTCTTCGCCACGCCGGCAAAGGGAGCGACGCCGGGCAGGATCTTGTAGAGCGTGCCGGCGCTCCAGCTGAACGGCTGATCGAGCCGCGTTTCGGTCACGCCGGGCTCGAACAGATTGCCGTTCGGGTCGTAGCGGCCGGGCACGAACACCTGCGGCGTCAATTCCTCGAACCAGTGGTCCTCGCGGGCGCCGAGGCGCACTTTCCATTGCTCGGTGACGTCCATCTGGTCGGTCGCGTAGGCACTGAGGTAGAGCGCGCGCAAATCGTCGATCATGCCGCTATGGGCCGCGTCGCGCAGGAACGCTAGGCCGGCGGTCGAAGTTTCCGGGATGACCGGTGCGTAGATGTTGGCGATGTTCGGCAGATCGGCGGTGGCGCGGTTGTCGTCGATGCTTTGCCATTCGACCTGGGTGCCGGTCAGGAGCGTGTGACCGACCGAGCCGGTGCGAAACTTCCAGACCGGCTCGAACTGATAGGTCAAGTCGACGTCATGGTCGGTCTGCTCGCGCAACTGCCGCTTGGTGAGCATGATGCCGCTGATGCTGCCGCCGGAATTGCGCAATATGTCGACGTCGCGGTTGGTCAGCGACAAGCGGTTGTTGACCGTCAGATAGTCTGCCACCCACCAGGCGTCGGTTAGCGTCGCCCGTTCCAGGTCCTGATTGCCGTAGCCGAACGGCGTCGAATATTTGGCGGTGTTCGGCACCACGCCGAGCGGCGGCCCATTGACATAGACGATGCCGTAGCCGTCCGGGGTGCGCTCGATATGGCGCAGGTCCAGCGCGAACGTGACGAGGTGATTGTCCTTGTTCCAGCTCAGCACCGGGCGGACTTCATAGTTCGCGCTCTTGAGGTCGCGAAAGCCTTCGGAATATTGCAGCAGGCCGTCGACCCGATAAGCGAGGCCCGAGATGGTGGTCGGGCCGGTGGCGAACAGACTGGTGTACCAGCCGCCGAACGAGTCGAGCTGTGCGGCGCTGCCGTAGGCCGGAGTTTCGGAAGGCAGGAAGTGGACGATATTGATGGTGCCGCCCGGCGGACCGCTGCCGAACAGCGCGGAGCCGGGACCCTCGAGCACTTCGATGTGATCGACGCCGTTGATCGAATGCGGAAAGCCGTTGAATTGATCGCCGTCGGGAAAGCCGTCGCTGTAGATGCGGGCGTCCATGCCGCGGATGGTGAAGCGATCGAAGAATCCGTAGCTCGATGAACCGCCTTCGTTGACGCCGCTGACGTTGCGGATGGCGTCGTGCAGACTGGAGCCGCCTTGCTGCACGACCGTCGAACGCGGCACCACGACGACGCTCTGCGGCAGGTCGGCGAGCGCAGTGCCGGTCTTGCCCAGCGCCGGCACCTGCGCCAGCGGCGCAGCGGTCCCGGTGCCCGGCCCGGTAACGCTGGCGGCTTGAGCCGGCTGCGTCGTCGGCACCCCCGAACGCGCCGCCGCGCGGCTTGGCCGTCCCGCCTTCGGCTTGAGCTTGGGTGCGGTCACGACGATTTCAGGCACCGTGCTCTGGTTGGTCGCCGCTGGCGTGCCGCTCGATTGCGCGAAGATTTTCGTGGCGGTGCCGAGACCGATCGCAATCGCGAGTGTCGCGACCGGCACCGCACGACGGCTCGGGCACCGGGTTTTGAACTTTGTCACTGCCCCGAACACGATGGGCCCCTGTCCCCATAGTTTAGAACTATAAAAAACTGCAGTCTGATCAAATATTTATAACGCACACAAGTATAGACTGCCAAGAACAATGTGTAATTCTTCAGTTGAAGATAATTATAATGATTTTAAACTGCGAAGTGAGTTTAATTATACTCATTCTAAACAAGTGGCCGGTGCGCTCTTATTGCTGACGCGGCGCCCGCCTGCCATCAGAAGGCCGCCAGCCAAAATCGAGTCATGGCGCTGTTTGCGTTCCGGCACGGATGCGGCATGCGCGCGCCGCCGGGCGAAGCGCAGGAGTAAAGTCGGGGGAGTGTCCGCTTTCGACTAGCCGCGCTTACGGCGATAATTCGCGTAAACCGGCTCCCACATCTTGGCGGTGATGGCGGCGGCCAGCGCATCGTCGGACATGGCAGGCGCCAGCCCTTCGGCTTGCGCCTGCTTGGCGGCAGCCATCGCCACATGGAACGACAGCGTGCGCGACTCGACCAGCGACGGCAGCAGATTCGCCCGCGGGTCGCGCCTGGCGGGAGAAAATTCGGCGATGGTCCGCGCCGCGGCGAGAAACATGTCGTCGGAGATGCGGGTCGCCCTGACGACGATGGCGCCGAGCCCGATGCCCGGATAGACGTAGGCATTGTTGGTCTGGTCGACGCGGAAATCGTGGCCGTCGCGCCGGATCGGCGGAAACGGACTGCCGGTCCCGATCACGGCGCGGCCTTCGGTCCAGGCATAGAGATCCTGCGGCGTCGCCTCGCTGCGTTCGGTTGGATTCGATAATGGGAAAATCACCGGGCGCTGCACGTGTTGCGCCATCGCGCGCACCACCGTTTCGTGGAACGCGTGCGCCTGTCCGGACGTGCCGATAAGCACCGTCGGGTGGGCGTTGGCGACCACGTCATCGAGGCTGATGCGGTCGGGATAGTCCAGCGTCCAGCCGGCAAGAGCGGCGCGCTGCTGCACGAATGGCGCCTGGAACGGCTGCAGGCCGGTCGCGCCCTCGACCAGCAAGCCGTCGCGGTCGACGAGAAAGAAGCGGCTGCGCGCTTCGGCTTCGCTCAGGCCGGCGTCGATCATGGCGCGCAGCAGCAACGAACAAATGCCGGTGCCGGCCGAGCCGGCGCCGAGCACGGCGACGCGCTGCCCGATCAACGGCACGCCGGTGACGTTGATCGCGCTCAACAGCGTGCCGACGGCGATCGCGGCCGTGCCCTGAATATCGTCGTTGAAGGTGCACAGCTGGTCGCGGTAGCGCGTCAGCAAGCGGTTGGCGTTGCCGATGGCGAAATCTTCCCAATGCAACAGCACGTGCGGCCAGCGCTCGCGGACGGCGTTGACGAACGCGGCGACAAACTCGTCGTAGGCGGCGCCGCGCACGCGCTCGTGTTGCCAGCCGATATAGATGGGATCGGCCAGGTGTTGCTGGTTATCGGTGCCGACGTCGAGCATGATCGGCAGCGTTGCCGACGGATGCAGGCCGGCGCAGGCGGTGTAGAGCGAGAGCTTGCCGATCGGAATGCCCATGCCGCCGGCGCCCTGGTCGCCGAGGCCGAGGATGCGCTCGCCGTCGCTGACCACGATGGCCTCGACGCTGTCGAAGCGCGGATTGTGCAGGATGCGGCGGATGCGGTCCTGGTGCGGGATGCTCAAGAACAGTCCGCGCGGCTTGCGAAAGATATGGCTGAACAGCTGGCAGCCGAGGCCGACCGTGGGCGTATAGACGATCGGCATCATCTCTTCGACGTTGCGGGTCAACAGCGCGTAGAACAGGGTCTCGTTGCTATCCTGCAGCCCGCGCAGGAAGACGTAGCGCTGGATATCGCTGGCGAGCCCGCGAAAAGCATCGAGGCGGCGTTTGACCTGATAGTCCAGGCCGGCGATATGCGGCGGCAACAGGCCGTGCAGCTCGAATTCATGCCGCTCGGGCTCGGTGAACGCGGTGCCCTTGTTGAGCAACGGGTCGTTGAGCAGCTCGTAGCCGCCCAACGCCGTTTCGACCGTTTGCAAATGCTTGGCGTTCATCGGCCCCGGCTCCTACCGATTATCACGATACGCGTTCACGGCTTGGTTCGATAGCGCCGCGGTTCGATAACGCAGCCAGCGCGGCGCCGTCACATCGCGGGACTGAGGCCGAGAGCTGCGCGATCCGGCGGCGGCACGCCGCTTCCGAACGCCACCCCTTTGGCTTCGCCGCCGAGCCCGGTGAGGATCGCGATCGCGACCGCGACGGTGCCGGCGACGACGGCGAGCGCGATGGCATAATCGTTGCCGTAGTGCACGGCGATGCCGGCCTGCAGCGTGGCATTGACCGAGGCGATCAGATTGCCGAGCTGATAGACAAACCCTGGGAACGTGCCGCGCGCCTCGTCGGGCGACAGCTCGTTGAGATGGACCGGGATCACGCCCCAGGCGCCCTGCACCATGACCTGCATCAGGAACGCGCCGACGGCGAGCCAGACGGCGCTGGATGCGAACGCCCACAGCGGCAGCACCGCGAGCGACAGCAGCGCGGCGACGATGATGGTGCGGCGCCGGCCGAAGCGTTCGGACAGCGAGCCGAACGAAATGCCGCCGATGATGGCGCCGATATTATAGATGACCGCGATCAGGCCGACTTCATGCGGCGTCATCTTGTGCTGGACCTGCAGGAAAGTCGGGTAGAGGTCCTGGGTGCCGTGACTGAAGAAATTGAACGCGGTCATCAGCAGCACGGCGTAAATGCCGAGCCGCCAATGCGACCGCACGATGTCCAGCGTATTGCCGCGCGCGGCGGCGGGCTTCCAGGTCGGCGATTCCGGAACCTTGCGCCGGATGTAGAAGACCAGCAGCGCCGGGATGACGCCGATCATGAACATGCCGCGCCAGCCGATGTACTGAAACAACAAGCCATAGACGATCGAGGCCAGAAAATATCCGGTCGGGTAGCCGGATTGCAGCAGGCCCGAGACGAAGCCGCGCGCCTGCGGCGGGATCGACTCCATGGTCAGCGACGCGCCGACGCCCCATTCGCCGCCCATGGCGATGCCGAAGATCGCGCGCAGCACCAACAGCACGGTCAGGTTCGGCGCAAAGCCCGACGCAAACTCGATCGCCGAATAGAGCAGCACGTCGACCATCAAGGCCGGCCGGCGGCCCCAACGATCGGCGGCGCGCCCGAACAGGTAGGCGCCGACCGGGCGCATCGCCAAGGTCAACAGAATCGCGAACGTGACATCGGTGATCTCGGTGTTGAACTCCTGGGCGATATCGCGGAGCACGAAGACCAGGAGGAAAAAGTCGAAGGCGTCGAGCGTCCAGCCGAGAAAGGTTGCCGCGACGACATGTTTCTGTTCGCTGGTCCAGCCCGACAGGGCGGCGATCGCCATGGCGTTGCCTCCTCGATTGCGTCGGCGATGCTGGCTTCAGCCCTTGACGTCGGTTTCCGGCCGATCGTCGCCGGCCGAGAGTTCCTGGTGCCAGCGGCCGTCCTTGTCCTCCCAGGAAATGGCCGTGGTGTTTCCCGGGATGTGCTGTTCCTGCGCCGCGCGCTCGGCGGCTTTTCGCGCCGCATCGTGGGACGGAAAGCTCTCGGAATAGACGCCGTCGACGCGGTACGCCCATCCGCCGTCATGCTCGACGATCTCGTAGGTGACTTTGACCATGTCTCGCTCCACTTCGCTGCAAAAGTTCCGCACTCGAATAATGGCGCCTTGCCCCGAACGTTCCGGCTAAGCCGCCTTGGCGACGGCGTTTTCGCGCGCCCGGCGGGCTTCGTAGGCCTTCAGATGCGCGTACGACATGCGCAGCAGCGGGCACTCGCGCTGCTGCGCTTCGGCCCGCCTGATGAGATCGCCGACGATGTGGTCGGCCTCGATCGGGGCGCCGCGCTCGATATCGCGCAGCATCGACGCGGCAAAAGTCGAGCCCGGCGTGGTCAACATGGTCCGATTGCGCGCCATGGCCGGCTCGCCCGGCGCAAAGCCTTGCGCGGCGGCAATCGCCGCGCATTCCTCAAGCAGCGTGATCGAAAGCCGGCCGGCGCCGGCCGCGAGGATATCGCCGACATTGGCCCGCATCAGGCAGTTGATGCCGGCCATCGTGGCGATGAGCACCCACTTCTCCCACATTTCCTGCAGAATCGCTCTGCTGAGGCGCGAGTCGAAGCGGGCGCCCGACAGCGTGGACGCGACGGCTTCGGCACGCGCCGACGCGGAGCCGTCGCGCTCGCCGAACGCCAGGCCGTGGGTGTCGTTGAGATGCAGGATGCGGCCCTCGGCGTCGAGCGTCGTCGAGATCACGCATTGACCGCCATAGACCGCGGCGCCGCCGAAGCGCGCCATCAGGTAATCGACGTGGGCCATGCCGTTGAGCAGGGGCAGGATGACGGTGTTGGCTCCGACGGCGGGCGCGAACGAATCGGCGGCCGAGACGAGGTCATAGGCTTTGCAGCTCAGCAGGATCAGATCGAACGGCTCGCGCAGCGCATCGGCGGTCACGGTCGGCGGCGCCGGCAAGCTCGCATCGCCGAGCAGGCTGCGGATGACGAGGCCGGTCTTGGCGAGCTGCGCGGCGCGGCGCGGTCGCACCAGGAACGTCGCGTCGCGACCGGCTTCGAGAAGCCTGCCGCCGAAGTAGCCGCCGATAGCGCCGGCGCCGACCACCAAGATACGCATGCGATCTGCTCGTCTAGTGAAAGTCTTCGGCCACGTCGATCAGCGTGCCGTCCGGATCGGCCAGCGCCACGCTGCCGTGCGGGCATTTTTTCAGAAGCGCCAGCCGTGCCGCGCCTTCGGAATCGAAGTCGATCGGCTTGGGCGCCAGATGGATATTGGTCCTGGCGACGGTCGCGACGTTTTTATTGAACGCGTCGATGTCGGGAACGCGAAAGCCGATGTGGTCCATGCCGGGCTGCTCGATGCCGGCGCCGTTGAACGATGAGATCTTCCACGGCACGATCGCCATGGTCATGCGCCCGTCGGTCAGATGGTAGCCGCCTTCGGCCGACGGCAGATTGCGGGCCTCCAGCGCGAACATGTCGACATAGAAATCGGCGAGCCGTTCGGCCTCGCGGGCGCGGATGGCGAAATGGCTGAACGTGGTCTCCTGCTGCCATGCGCCCCTGGCATAGACCTCGGCGCGGTTTTCATGCCCGGGCTGGGACAGGTCGAAATAATTGCCGGCCGGATCGTGCGCGCTGTAGCTGGCGAACGGCCGGTTGCCCGGCCGTTTGACGATCTCGATGTCGGGATATTTCTTGGCCACCTTGTCGCGGACCTTGTCCAGATCCTCGACCTCGATGCCGAAATGGTCGAGGCCGGCCTTGCGGCCGCCGCGCCGCGGAATAAGCGTCATGCCGACATAGCCGTCGCCGACCGAGATCGCGCCGATTTCGCGCGCGGTGTCGCCCGACGCCTTGAGCCCGAACATGGCGCGATAAAACATGCCGAGCAGCGTGTAGTGGTCGCTGGTAATGGCGAGATGATTGAGCTTACCGGACATGAGCCTTCCTCGAGCCTGCGTGAACGCCGCGGCGGCGCCGGAACAATAGCAAGGGAACGTCGTATTGCACATCGCTGGAGCCGGCGCGCGCGGCATGGGCGCCATGCTTTTGAAGACTTCGCGTCAGAGAGCTCGGGTGCACAGGTTTGCTCCGTATGACATGACAGTCGATCAATCGATCAACCGCGTCAGCCCGGGCACCGCGACGCGGTCCGGCGTGATGTCCGATTTGATGTCGCCCAAGCCCTTCATGGCATTGATGAGATTTTGGATGCGGGACCGCGAGATTTCGTTGCTGGGCGCGAAGTAGTTGATCTTGCGCAAGTAGTCGTAGCTTCGCTCGACCGGGTCGCGCGGCGATTTCATCTCGCGCACCAGGATGTCGATCGCTTCGGCGCGATTGGCGGTGTCGTTGAACCAGGCGACGCTCTTGTCGAGGACCGCGAGCAGCTTGAGCAAGGTCTCATGATGCGCGCCCGCATAGGCAAGCGCGACGTCGGTGCCGGAAAACGGCATGTCGCCGGCATAGTCCATGATCGTGCCGATGCTGTGGAAACCGGCGTCCTCGGCGAAGAAGCTCACCGGCGGCGCCAGCATGGTGGCGTCGACCGCGCCCGACTTCAGGGCGGCAAAACGGCCGGCGGTGTTGCCGACCACGGTGATGTCGTAGTCGCCGTCATGCAGCCCGTTGGCCTGCATGATGCGTTCCAGATAAACGCGGTTGATATCGATCAGGCCGCCGATGCAGATGGTCTTGCCTTTCAGATCCTTGACCGAGGCGATGGTGGGCTTGGCCACCATCTCGTAAGCCGATACCTGGCCGATGATGCGCAACAGGCCGACCGGCGCGCCTTTTTCGACCGCGTGGATCGGCTCGACCACCCCGACATCGGCGACGATATCGAGCGAGCCGGCGGACAGCTGCTGCACCAGGCCCGAAGCGGTCGGCACATAGACGACGTCGAGGTTGATGCCGGCGTCCGAGAAGAAGCCCTTCTGGATACCGATATACCACGGCCAGCCCACGGCATTCGCCGCGCCGATCATGCCGGTGGCGATGGTTTCGGCGGCTGTTGCGGACGAGCCCGCAAGGCCGGCGACACAAAACCAAACGCCGCACAGCGCGCCCAGCAATCGGCAATATTGCGATCGGCCGGATTGGGATCGCCCGAACTGGCATCGCCGGAATGGCTTCGATCGCATGCTGGCGTCCTCCCGGTAGGTCCGCGTTTCTGTCGACGCGGGATATACCGAGCCTACATGATTTCACGGCACGGGCGAACGGCGCGGCACGATGAGATTGCCGGTGAAGATCTGCACGATTTCGTCGCTGTGGTTGAAGGTGGTGGTGCGCACGCGGATCATGCCGCGATCGGGCCGCGACTTGGACGACCGCACTTCGAGTATCTCGCTCTTGGCATGCAGCTCATCGCCGGGCCGGACCGGCCGCGGCCAGCTCAACTCATCGAAGCCGACGCCCAGAATGCCGCCGGCCGGCCGGAATTCGCCATCGACCATGAGCCGCATGGTGAGCGCCGCGGTGTGCCAGCCGCTTGCCGCCAGGCCGTTGAACACCGAGTGGCGGGCGGCCTCGTCGTCGAGGTGATAGGGCTGCGGATCGAACTGTTTGGCGAACGCGACGATCTGGTCCTTGTCGACCCGAAGCCGGCCGGAGGCATAGATCTGGCCGACGGCGTAATCTTCCAGGTATTGGTGGGTCATGGTTTCGTCGGCTCCCGGGTGAACCAGACGCCGCTGGCGACCGCGGCGGCATTGATCAGGCCGAAGGTAGCCAGCGCGGCGGCGAGCGCAAGGAAGACAGCGGTGAGATTGCCGGTCCATCGCAGCGCCAGCCAGCCGCCGAGCGCCGCGATCAGCAACCGCGCAAAATTGGCGAGCAGCGGCCACAACAGGCGGCCGGCGCCTTGCGCGGCGAAATACAGCGCCATGCCGAGGCCGAACAAGCCGTAGACCGGGCCGACGGCATGCAGGTAGCGCGAGCCGGCGTCGAGCATCGCCGGATCGGTATCGAACAGCGCCAGCCAGGCGCGCGGCGCCGCCGCGGCGGCGAGGCCGATCAACTCGCACATCCCGGTGGCGATGGCGGCGCCGATCCAGGCCACCCGCAAGGCGCGATCGCGGCGGCCGGCGCCGATATTGGTGCCGACCATGGCGACCAGCGGGCCGCCGAGGCCGAACACCAGCGGAATCAACAAATATTCCAGGCGCGAGCCGGTGCCGTAGCCGGCGATGGCCGCGGCGCCGAACACGCCGACGAGGCCGGTGGCGATGGCGATGGTCAGATTGGTCTGCACCGTGATCAGCGCCGCCACCAGGCCGACGCGCAGGATGTCGCGGAACAGGGACAAGCGAAACCGGACACCGCGAAACCTCAGCCGCACCAAGCTTCTTCCCGAGCGCAGATAGGCCGCGAGCGCGAGGCAGCCCACGGCGTAATAGATCAACACCGCAACGGCGCCGCCGGCGACGCCGAGCCGCGGCAACGGTCCGAGGCCGAAGATCAGACACGGCGAGAGTGGAATGAGCACGACGACGCCGATGCACGTCACCACGGCCGGCGTTGCCATATTGCCGCTGCCGCGGATCACATTGGCGAGCGAGTTGAACAGCCAGACCAGGACCGCGCCGGAGAAAACCACGACCGAATAGGTTAGCGCCGCTTGGAGCGCGGCGCCGCTGCCGCCCATGATCGTGTAGAGCCATCGCCCGCCGGCGAGCAGCGCCACCGTGAACGCCAATCCGAAGACGAGGCCGATCACCAGCGCATGCAGCGCCAACGCGTCGGCATCGGCGCGGCGGCCGGCGCCGAGCGCGCGGGCGATCGCCGAGGAGATGCCGCCGCCCATGGCGCCGGCCGACATCATCTGCATCAGCATCAGCGGCGGGAACACCAGCGCGACGCCGGCCAGCGCGTCGGTGCCGAGCTTGCCGACGAAATAGGTCTCGACCAGGCCGACCGAGGTTTGCGCCAGCATGACCAGGATGTTCGGCGCGGCCAGCCGAATGAGCGTTGCGGCGATCGGCCCCTCGATCAGCAGGCGGGTGCGGGGATCGTAGCCGGTTTTTTGCACAGCAGGTGCGGCCGCGGCGGGTGCCGCTGGCGGCGGGAACGCGAGGCCCAGTGACGTCATGACGTCTGCTCCCGCGGGTTGCCGCGGCCCGTCCATTGATCGGCCCAGCATATAGGAGTATATACGCCTATATCAAGCCAACAACGTCGCCGAGGTCAGTCGCCGTGCCGGTTTCCGCAATCAACCCCGCCGCGTGCAATTGCCTGGCGCTGCGCCAGGCGGCGCGGTATGTCACCCAATTCTACGATCAGGTCCTCACCCCGGCCGGGCTGCGCGCCACCCAGTACTCGATCCTGGCGCGGCTCAGCCGCAGGGGCGCGATGACGATCAACGCCCTGGCCGCCGAACTGGTGATGGATCGCACCACGCTCGGCCGCAACATTCTGCCGTTGCAGCGCGACGGCCTGATCGCGGTCGGGCCGGGCAGGTCGGACCGGCGCAGCAAGGAATTGTCGCTCACGCGCCCGGGGCAGGCTCGCTTGCGCACCGCGGCGAAAGCCTGGACGCAGGCGCAGCAGCGGTTCGAAGCCACGGTCGGCGCAGCGCGCGCCGCGGCGCTGCGCGCCTTGCTGGAAGATGTGACGGCGCGCGCCCTGCGCGCCGACGCGGATCAGCCTCAGCCATAGCGCGAGAAGTCGCGGCCTTCCTTGACCACGAATTCGAGCAGGAACGGCGCGCCTTTTTCGGTCACGCCGACCGCCTCTTTGATCGCGCCGACGATGTGATCGGGCTTGTCGACGCGGGTTGCCGCGACGTTGAGCCCCTCGGCGACCTTGGTGTAGTTGCCGCCGACCGTCATGGCGCCGTATTTGGCGTCGGAGATCTTCAAGACGTCGCGCTCGGCGCCCATGACGCCGTTGTTGAACACCACGGTGAGGATGGCGATGCGATTGCGCGCCGCGGTCTCGATGTCCATGCCGGTCATGCCGATCGCGGCGTCGCCCATCACGTTGATGCAGAGCTTGTCCGGCGCGGCGAGCTTGGCCCCCATGGTGATGCCGAGCCCGTAGCCGAGCTGGGTCGACTTGCCCCAGCCCATATAGGAGCCGGCCGTCGTGGTCTCCCAGAACGGGATCATCTGCTCGCGCGGGCTGCCGGAATCGTGGGTCATGATGACGTTGTCGCGGTCGAGCGTGCGCATCAGGTCGCGGATCACGCGATACTGGTTCAGCGGCATCTCGTCGGAATTGAGAAACTTCGCCCACTCGTCGAGCCAGGCCGTCTTGCCGGCCGCGACCTCCTCCTTGAGCGAGGCCAGCGCATTGCCGCCGCCCGGGCCCTTCTGCCGGGCGACCTCGGCGATCAGCGCCTCGACCACCAGGCCGGCGTCGCCGACCACGGCATGGTCGGCGCGATAGTCCTTGTTGATGTCGCCCCAGTCATTGGTGGAATGGATGATCGTCTTGCCTGCCGGCACCGAGGGTCCGAAGTTGGTGACGGTGAGGCTCGAGCCGATCGCCATGACGACGTCGGACTTGCGCATGAAATCGGCGAACACTTTCGAACGCGACCGGGTCGCGCCGCCGAGTGCCAGCGGATGGCTGTCGGGGATGGCGCTTTTGCCCGGATTGGTGGCGACGACCGGCGCCGGGATCAGTTCCGCCAGCGCGGCGAGCGCCGCGCCGGCCTCGGCATAATGCACGCCCTGGCCGGCCCACAGCAGCGGATGCTTGGCCGCCAGCAGCATCTCGACGGCTTTCTTGATCGCCGCCGGATCGGGCGCGGCGCGTTGCACCGGCACCGGCCGGTAATCGAGCGCGCCTTTGAACTCCGCCTCGAACACCTCGTCCGGCACTTCGATCAGCACCGGGCCGGCCTTGCCGGTGCGCATCGCCTGATAGGCGCGGCGCATCAGGTCGGGCAATTCCTGCACGTTATGCGCCAGCGCCGACCACTTGGTGACCGCGCGGTAGACGTCGGCGGCGCGGAATACCGGGCGCACGTATTGGCGCGCCAGCGGCAGGCCGCCGGAGACGACGAGCAGGGGGACGTTCTCCGAATAGGCCTGGGCGATGCCGGGGAAGGCATTCTCGATGCCGGGTCCGGCTTGCGCGGCAAACACGCCGTTGCGCTTGCCGCGCTTGATGCGGCTAAAGCCGTCGGCGATGCCGACGCCGACGCGCTCCTGCCGGCACAGAATCGGGCGGATGTCGATCGCCGCGCAGGGCTCGATCACCGGGTTGCGCGGATAGCACGACAGAAATTCGGTGCCCTCGCGCTTGAGAATATCGGCAATGACTTCGGCGCCGTTCATGTGCATTCGCTCCCGGAGCTTGAATTCGTGGCGGTGAAAATCCGCGATTTCCCATCATAGGACGGAGACGGGGCGTCGTGCCATCGGCACTGTCGAGGTGGATGAGCGGAAATGCGGTTTCCCTCCGGGCGCCTTCCCGGCTATCATCGGCTGTTCGGGAGCATGCAGCATGGCTGTGGGGCGGATCCTTTCATTGTGTGCGCTCTTGGTTTGCGCCGCGGTCGTTTCGCCGGCGCGGGCAGGGGACTTTGCCGGGCCTGGCGCGTGGTCTTCCGGGGCGTGGTCTTACTGGGACATCCGCGACGCGATCTACCAAAGGGTGAACCTGATCGCCCATCTGGAGGCCAATCCGGAGATCGATGACGGCGTGAAGGGCCCGCTCATCACGGCGGCGCACGCGGAGATCCACGAGTTGCGCGATATGCTCGGTCCGCCGGCGGCGGAATCGTTCACGCCCTGCTGCTACGCCCGCAAGCCGCTTTACATCCGCTGAGCCGGCGCGCGCGTCATTCGGCCGGCGCCGGCGGCGGCGCGCCATAGAGGCCGGGCAGCAGGCGCCGACGCTGGCGACCGGTCCATTGGCCGAACCGATCCATGTACAGATACAGAACCGGCGTGGTGTACAGCGTCAGCAATTGGCTGATGATCAGTCCGCCCATGATCGAGATGCCGAGCGGGCGCCTGATCTCCCCGCCATTGCCGAAGCTGACCGCCAGCGGCACGGCGCCGAGGATCGCCGCCGTGGTGGTCATCATGATCGGCCGGAAACGCAAGATGCT
>CAVOUR010000001.1:0-176482 GCA_963699665.1 uncultured Alphaproteobacteria bacterium | reverse complement strand
TGACTGCGGCGGCGCAGCGAGCGCAGTAGCGGGCCGAATGCTCTGGGCGCGCCGCGCGGCCAATATAAAGCCCGAATAAGGGGCCAGCAGTCACAGTGCCGAATTTTCCATATTTCTCGTTCCGCGGAATGGACCGTTCGCAGTGCGATAAATGCTGGTCACGAAACGACGCTGTGGGTCAAACTCTGCCGCACCGCTTCGCCGCCAGCGCGGCAGAAACACCCCTCATAGCGGACATCACGACGCGATAGTCGCTCGAGGGTCACGCCGGGTGCGGGACATCACTCGCCGCAGCACCCCGCATGTGATCCGGATGGTGTGGCGGCAGGTCCGTTCGATCATTTGGGCCGACATGCCGAAGCACCCGGCGGCCTGCCAGATCGGCACGCCGCGCTGCATCAGCCACGTCGCCGCCGTGTGCCGCACCTCATCTGCGATTTTCTGGCGCAAGCGTTGCGGGAACCGGCGATCGTGCTAGCCGTTGTCACAAAAGGCAATTTGCGGGAGCCTCAAGGATGATCACGATCATTATCAATAGCGCGCAGCACGCGCTTGATCTTGAGCCCGACACGCCGCTGCTTTGGGCATTGCGCGACGTCGTCGGCCTTACCGGCACGAAATTCGGCTGTGGCATCGCCCAATGCGGCGCCTGCACGGTCCATGTCGATGGCCAGGCGATGCGCTCCTGTTCGGTGCCGATCGCGGCTGTCGATGGCAGGAGCATCACCACGATCGAAGGCCTCTCGTCCGACGCCCGGCATCCCGTCCAGCAAGCCTGGCTGGCCGAGGACGTGCCGCAATGCGGCTATTGCCAGTCCGGGCAGATCATGGCGGTAGCGGCTTTCCTCAAGCACAATCCGGCACCGAGCGATGCCGATATCGACGCCAACATCACAAACATCTGCCGCTGCGGCACCTATGAACGTATTCGTCGGGCGATCCATCGCGCCGCCGACATGATGAAAGCCTGAGGGAGCACGATCATGGACGCAAACCGCATCGCCGCCACCCTCAGCCGCCGCCATTTCATCGTCACCGCCGCGACCGCCGCCGGCGGCTTCGCCATCGGCATCGGTGCCTTGCCGCGTTGGGCCGAAGCCGCCACGGTCGCGACGGAGCCCTTCGATCAAGCCGGCTACGATCCGCACGAGATCGACGCCTGGATCGCGATCGATCCCGATGATTCGGTCCTCATCCGCTATCAGCGCTCCGAGATGGGGCAGGGCAGCATGACGGCAGTGCCGATGATGCTCAACGAGGAGCTGCAGGCCGATTGGTCGAAGGTGCGGATCGAATACGCCTCGGCCAATCGCAATCACCGCGAGAACAAGATTTATGGCGACATGTTCTCGAACGGCAGCCGCTCGATCAAAGGCTCGCAGCAGAAGGTGCAGCAAGTCGGTGCCAGCGCGCGCGAGCGGCTGATCGCCGCCGCTGCCGCACGCTGGGACGTGCCGCCGCAGGAATGCAGCGCCGCGAACAGCGTCATCAAGCACACCGCCACCGGTCGGACGCTGCGCTATGGCGAACTCGCCGACGATGCCGCCAAGGTCAAGCTTGCCAAGGAGCCGGCGATCAAGACGCCGGATCAATATACCTTCATTGGTCAGTCGATGCCGCGCGTCGACGTCGTCCACAAGATCGACGGCTCGGCCAAATTCGGCATCGATGCGCAGATCCCCGGCATGGTGTTCGCGGCGATCAATGCCTGCCCGGTACCCGGCGGCAAGCTGAAGAGCGTCGATGACTCCCGGCTCGCCGGCGCACCCGGCATTGTTCAGGCGGTGAAGCTCGACGACGCAGTGGCGGTGGTCGCAACCGGCAGCTTCTGGCGTGCCAAACAGGCACTTGCGACGCTCCAGCCCGAATGGGATGTCGGCGCGAGCGGCGACGTCGATAGCGCGCAGTTGTCGAAGGACTTTCGCGCCGCCTTGGACGGTTCTGCGCAGACCGCGCGCAGTGAGGGAAATGTCGAACAGGCCATGGCGGGCGCGGCCAAGACCTTCGAGGCCGTGTATGAGACACCTTACCTGTCTCATTCTCCCATGGAGCCGATGAACGCGACCGTGCACCTGCAGTCCGATCGGCTGGACGTCTGGGTCGGAACGCAGGATGCCTACGAAGCAACCGAGGCTGCCGCAAAGGCCGCGGGGCTGAAGCCCGAGCAGGTCTATGTGCACAATTGCTTCGTTGGCGGCGGCTTCGGGCGCCGCGACGCCAATGACGAAGTCAAGCAGGCGATCGCCATCGCCAAGGTCGTTCAACGGCCGGTCAAGCTCGTTTGGACGCGCGAGGAGGACACCCGCCAAGACAAGTTCCGCCCTCATGCGATCGTGCGCTTCAAGGCTGGCGTCGGATTCGACGGCGTGCCAACGGCGTGGTCGATGCGTGTCGTGACCTCGTCGATCCTGAACTCGGTCGGCAGGACATTCCCCGGCATGAAAGGGCCCGAGCCGATGGCGGTCGCGGGCCTCGCCAACAACGGCTACGGAATTCCCAATACGCTTGTCGAAGCGGTGATCAAAAACACGCACCTTCCGGTGTGGTTCTGGCGCGCGCCGGGCGCCAACCAGCACGTCTTCGCGATCGAGAGCTTCCTGGACGAGATCGCCGCGTCAGGCGGGATCGATCCCTATCAGCTGCGCCGCAAACTGCTCGCAGACAAGCCCGACTGGCTCAAAGTGCTCGATACCGCCGCCGAGAAGGGCGATTGGGGCAGGCCTTTGCCAAAAGGCGGCGGACGCGGCATCGCAATTTGCGAAGACACCGGCAGCCTGTGCGCCCAGGTCGCCGAGGTCGCTGTCAAACCGAATGGCGAGCTCAAGGTCAATCGCGTCACCGTCGCGCTCGATACGCGCTACCAAGTCAATCCGCTGACCATTGCCGAACAGGCGGAGGGCGGATTGATTTATGGCTTGAGCGCTGCGCTCTACGGCAAGATCACGATCAAGAACGGCATACCGGAGCAAGGCAATTTCGACACCTACCGCATGGTGCGCTTGGCGGAGGCGCCGAAAATCGACGTCCATCTGGTGCCCAGCGGCGGCAAGACGTGGGGCGGCGCGGGTGAGCCCGCCACGCCGCCGATCGGCGCCGCGGTGGCCAACGCCATCTTCGCCGCGACCGGCAAGCGCATCCGCAGTTTGCCGATCATCGACCACGATTTATCGGGCGAGGTATGACGGCGGCAAGCACGACCAAGTAACAGCCGGCGTTTCGGAAGTACGGGAACGTGATCAAAAGCCGTAAAGCAGTTCTCGTCGCGCTGTCGTTCTCGCTCTTTGGCGTCATGTCCGCACGCGCCGACGAGACCGTCGCCGGCCCCGGCAGCCGTGGCGAATATCTGGCACGGGCCGGCGACTGCGTCGCGTGCCATTCCGTGCCCGGCGGCAAGGCTTTTGCCGGCGGGCTCAAAATGGGCAGCCCGCTCGGCGCGATCTATTCGACTAACATCACGCCCGATCGCGAGACCGGCATCGGCGACTACACGCCCGAGGATTTCGACCGCGCCGTGCGGCGTGGCATCGCCAAGGATGGCCACCACCTCTATCCGGCGATGCCCTATCCATCCTACGCCAAGCTCACCGATGAAGATGTGCGCGCGCTCTACGATTTCTTCATGAAAGAAGTTCCGCCGGCGCGTCAGCCGAATCCGAAAAACGAGATCCCCTGGTTTCTCAGCTTTCGCTGGCCGCTCGCCGTCTGGAATCTGCTCTTCACGAACAGTGCCAGCTACGTCGTCAAGCCTGATCACGACGCGGCGTGGAACCGCGGCGCCTATCTGGTGCAGGCCCTCGGCCATTGCGGCGCCTGTCACACGCCGCGCGGTCTGACCTGGCAGGAGAAAGCGCTCGACGAAAGCGGTGCCGCTTATCTCTCGGGAGCGCCGCTCGACGGCTGGTCGGCGCCGAACCTTCGCGGCAATTTACGGACCGGGCTCGGACAGTGGACTGAGGCCGACCTGATCGCGTTCCTCAAAAGTGGCCATAACCGCGACGGCACCGTCTTTGGTTCGATGATCGATGTCGTCAACAACAGCACACCTTATTTGACCGATGACGACATCGCGGCCATGGTCGTCTACCTGAAATCGCTTCCCGCAACGACCGCCGAGCCGGCCTATGCGTATGACAACGGCACGACCGAGGCTCTCCGCAACCAGCAACCGTCGCAGGGCGCCGCCGCCCTCTATGTCGGCCGCTGCGCCGTCTGCCACGGTACGGACGGAAAGGGCTTCAGCCCCTATCTGCCGCCGCTCGCCGGCAACCCGACCGTTCTCGACAGCGACCCGTCCTCCCTCATCAATCTGGTGCTGAACGGATCAACGCCGCTCGTTGTCAAGGGTGCGCCCGACGCCTATCGCATGCCGCAGTTTCGGATCGAGCTTACCGATGCGCAGATCGCCGACGTGGTGACTTTTATTCGCGCCGGCTGGAGCAATGACGCGACGCCGGTCGGCGCGGCGCAGGTTTCCGAATTGCGAAAGACCACCGACCCGACGAGCGATCGCGTCATCGTCTTGAAGATGCGCTGAACGTCGCTCGCTCATCTAAGTCTGGGCGGTGCGGCGGTGCGACGCCGCGATAGGTCCGAGGTCGAGGTCGAGAGCGCCAATCGATTCACTCTGAAACGATTGTCCTCTAGAATCGATAATTGAGGCCGGCGCGCGTCTCGTTCATCTGCAGACGCGTGCGGTCGACAAGCGTGGGCAGGCCAGCGGCCGCGATGGTATTGGTCGGATTACCGAGGTCCACATAGAGATATTCGAGCTTTGCGCTCCAGTGCGGCGAAAGCGCGAGTTCGGTGCCGGCACCGACCGTCCAGCCGCTTTGCATCACATTGCTGGCCAACGTTGCCGCAAGGCCGCCGCCGGTCGCCGTCCCATTGAATCCAACCCGCCCATAGGCATAACCGCCGGTCACATAGGCCAGCCAGCCGCCTGCCGCATAACCGGCGCGGCCGCGCGCCGTGCCGAACCAGGTCACATTGTGCTCATAGGAGGCATTGGTCGCCGGAGCGCATAAGGCGCACTGCGCACTGATGCTGCCTTTGAGATCGCTCCATTGGAAATCCGTTTCCACGCCCAGTACGAAAGCGCCGGACTGCCAATTATATCCGGCCTGAAGGCCGCCGGCTGGACCCCATAGATCCGTATCTGCCGACGCAAAGGCCACCCCTCCCGCACTGAAGTCGCTGTGCGCGCGGGCCATGCCGTCGCCGATATTCGCCCCGACATAGAATCCGGTCCAGGAGGGCGGCGCGACAGGCGGTGGGGCATATGCGGGGTGTGGAACGGGGTAATTCAGATCGGCGGCCGGCGCGGCAGCCGGCACGAGCACAACCATTGCTGCAACTGCCAAGAGCCGGCGCATGAGAAAATCCCCCACAACCCAAGGCCATGAGAACGCCGAAAAGCTTAATGAATGGTTTCGCCGCGCTTCGAGCGGCGCCAGGCCTTCGCGCGGCGCCAAGGCTTCGCACGGCGCCAAGGTCGTCGTCGGCACGCCGCCGCGCACCTGCCGGCCGGCATTTCGGCTTCAGGCTTTTTGTCGACCTTCGGGTTCGCTCTTGGCCGCCACCGCTTCGACCTCGACCTTGAACTCCGGCCGTGTGAAGCCCGATACGATCATCAGCGTGGAGGCGGGCGGCGGCAGCGTCACGTAGCGGTCGCGCACCGCCATGTAGGGCGCCATGCTGGCGCGGTCGGTGACGTAGGCGTTGATCCGCACCACGTCGGCAAAGGACATGCGGGCCTCGGCGAGGCACGCGCCGATGGCCTCGAAGCACAGCACCGCCTGGGCCTCGGCGCTGTCGGGGATCGCATCGTTTGCCGCTATGCCGAGCTGCCCGGAGCAGAACAGCCAGCGCGCCGGCTCGACAACCTCGACCGCGTGGCTGTAGCGCGCAAACGGGGCGCGCATGGGCTTGGGCACCAGATGGCGCAACCCGCCCATCAGGCCTGCTCGCCCGCCGTCATGGCAAGCCGCAGCGCCGCCGACACCCGCCGGCACTGCTCGTTGTAAAGCGGCGAGGTGCGAAACTCTTCGCTGCGCGGATAGCCAACGTCGATCGGAATGTCGGCGGTGACGCGGCCGGGCCGCGAGCTCATCACCACGATGCGGGTCGCCAGATAGACGGATTCGTAGACGCTGTGGGTGACGAAGATCACCGTCAATTTTTGCCGGGCGAACAGCTCGAGCAACTCGTCGTTGAGCTTGCTGCGGGTGATCTCGTCGAGCGCGGCAAACGGCTCGTCCATCAGCAGGATCTTCGGCCGCGTCACCAGCGCCCGCGCGATCGACACGCGCATCTTCATGCCGCCGGACAATTGCCGGGGATGCTGATCGGCAAACGCCGACAAGCCGACCAGCGCCAAGGCTTCGCTCGCCCGCTGCCGCGCGTCCTGCTTGTCGACGCCGGCGAGCAGCAGCGGCAGCCGCACGTTGTCGAGCGCGGTGCGCCACGGCAACAGCGTCGGCTCCTGGAACACAAAGCCCAGCGCCGGTTCGGGGGTGCCGTCCGCATCATAGGTCGATTGCGGCCAATCGAGGCTGCCTGCCGAGGGCGCGGCGAGGCCGGACACGATCTTGAGCAGTGTCGATTTTCCGCAACCGGACGGTCCGAGCAGGCTGACGAATTCCCCGGGAAAGATCGTCAGGTCGACGCCGGCCAGCGCCAGAGTGCCGCTGGTGAACGTCTTGGCTATGCCGTCAAGCCGCAGCAGCGGCCGCCGCGGCGCGCCGGACGGCGACGGCCTGATCGGCGTCGGCTCCGGCAATGCCTTGATGGGAATTGCTGCCGTCATCCTTCAAACCGCCTGCGGCGTGAAGCTTCGCATCTTGCCCGGATTGAGCAAGCCCATCGGGTCGACCTCGTGCTTGAACCCCAATTGGTCGGCATCGACCCGCTTGTAGCGGCTGCCGTCCTCGAGCGTCACGACATGGGGATTGGCGATCATCACGCCGCACGCTTCATATCCGGCGATGATCTCGTAGAGCCGCTCCGGCGAGCGATAGCGAACGACCGGAATGCCGCTTGCGGTCATGTAGCCGTTCAGGCGGATGAACTCGAGGTGCTGATGCACCTCGTCGCCGAATTTCGCGCCGACCTGCGCCACCGCTTCGACCAGCCGGTCGTGCGGATAGAGGCATTGCAGATAGGTAACCCCGCGGTCGCTCTTGAGCACCTGCAGCGTGGTGTGATTCCAGGTGTGTTCGTAGAGCGGCGTTTTACTCAACACGTCCTCGCTGGGCGCCTGGTAGGTGATCGTGCCGCCGGTCGATGCCAGCAGCGTCGCGAAGCTTTCCATCGACATGTCGCCGATCATGGCGCTGAGCACGCTCTTGCCGTCGGGACAAGAGCTTCGATACGCCGCGAAATGCGCCGGCAGCGGCCATTGCGCGGCCGACAGCAGCTTCTTGACGATGCCGTCGGCCATGGCGATGGCATGGCCGAAGCGGACGCACTCGATAAAATCGTCGAAGGCGACAATGACGTCGATCCAGGACTGCGCCGGCGCCAGCGGCATTTCGAGCTCGGTGATGATTCCCGTGGTGCCGTAGGCGCGGCTGATCTTCTGCGCGGCATCGCCCCGCAGCTCGATGACCCGCGGCGTGCGCTCCAGCGTCACGATGCGCGCCGCGACGATGTTGCCCGGCTCGCGCATGCCGCCGAAGGTGACGCTGCCGACGCCGCCGCTGCCGCCGGCGACAAAGCCGCCGATCTGCGACGCGCGTTTGGTCGACGGATGCATGCGCAGCTCGAAGCCATTGGGCCTCGTCGCGGCGTCGATGTCGAAAAGCTTGGCCCCGGCCTCGACGCGCACGGCGCCGGGTTGCTGCCATTTGATGCGGTTCAGCCGCGCCATATCGAGCACGACACCGCCTTCGAGCGGCACGCACTGGCCGTAATTGCCGGTGGCGCCGCCGCGCACCGTCAGTGGAATGCGGTGCCTGGCGCACGCCGCGGCAAGGCGCAGCACGTCCGCCTCGTCGCCCGGGGTGACCACGACGTCGGCCAGCTTGTCCTTGAGCTGTTCTTGAAGGATCGGGCTGTACCAAAAATAGTCGCGCGAGCGGCGTTTGCGATCGACCGGTTCGGTGGTCGCCTCGATGCCGGCAATGTCGGCGAGCAGCGCGTCGAGGGCGTAACGGCCGGCGGCGGGGCGGTCGGCGAGCGCGGCAGCTTGCGGCATGGCGGGTCCCATCGCGTCACTCGGCCGCTATCGCAGCCGCGACCGGCGCACCGGCATTGCGCGGCGCAAACACCTCGGCCTCGCCGTGCTCTTCGAACAGTTTCAAGAGGCGGCGGCGCATGATCATGCCGGGGCGGTCGGATACCATATGGGCTTCGACGTGCCGCGACATGTCGATCGCCACGTCGGGGTCGGTCAATTCGATGATGTCCTTGTCTTCGCGCGTGATCTGGAAATCCCAGTCGATCAGTTCCTTGGCCGAGCAATCGGCCTCGGTATCGTTGCGATACAGCCACTGCACGACCTGGATGTGGTCGTCGTCGATCGGCGTCGCGGAATTGAAGATGATGTGGCGAAGGCCGGACGGATAGGCGATGTCGAGCCGGCGGCAGAACGGCATGTACCACTTGTTGCGCATGTGCCGCTTGGTCGTCGGCTCGGTGGTGCCGGCGATGCGGTACTGGATCGGCGGGTTGGCCACGGTGATGAGGGTCTCGGCCTCGAAGCCGTAGTCGGTCTCGGCAATCTGGTATTTTTCCGGCAGCGGCTGACTGAGCTGGCCGAACGTGCCTTTGTGGACGAAGGCGAAATGCGCATTGTCGAAGGAGTTTTCCATGAGCCGGAACGCCGACGTATTCCAGACCTCGTAGAACTGCGGAATGCGGCGATAGGCCGGGTCGGTCTCCTCGTCGGCCTCGAGGATCGGCGCCAGCGGCTCGTCGAGCGCCACCCACGCATAACCGTAGCGCGCTTCGCAATGGTAGGCCGGCGTCGACAGGTTCGGCACCTCCTGCTGCACGGGAAACTGCGGGACGTGGACCAGCTTGCCGGCGCGATCGTAGGTCCAGCCATGATAGCCGCAGACGATCCGTCCATCCTTGCACCAGCCCTTGGACAGCTTTGAGGTGCGGTGGCAGCAACGATCCTTCAACGCCGCCGGTTTGCCGTCGGCGGCGAGAAACAGCACGATGTCCTCGCCCATGAGCCGGAATGGCCTTGGCCCGGCCGCCAGATCGTCGAGCGGCATCACCGCATACCAAAAGCGGCGCAGCGCCTTCTGTTTCGTTGTCAGCATGTCATCCTCCACCAATTCCGGCGTGTCGTCGCCGTCGTTTTTCAGATTTCCCGCTCGATGGCGCTGTCGTGCCAGGAGCCGAGCGCGAGCTTGGTCAGCCCGACCACGATCAGGAACAACGCGATGCCGGCGAGCGTGATGAGGAACAGCGCGGCGAACATGCGCGGAATGTCGAGCTGATAGCCGGACTGCAGGATTTCATAGGCCAGTCCGGTGTTGCGGCCGCCGGTGCCGGCCACGAACTCCGCCACCACCGCGCCGATCAGCGCCAGCCCGCTGGATATGCGCAAGCCGGCGAAGAAGTAGGGCAGCGCGCTCGGGATGCGCAGATAGATGAGATTCTGCAAGCGCGAGGCGCGGTTGACGGCGAACAGATCCTGATGTCCGGCGTCGATGCTGCGCAAGCCGACGGTGGTGTTCGAAATGACCGGAAAGATCGCGATGATGGTGGCGCAGATGATCAAGGCGCCCTGGGTATTCTTGACCAGGATGATGATCAGCGGTGCGATCGCGACGATCGGCGTCACCTGCAGGATGACGGCGTAGGGAAAGAAGCTGCGCTCGATGATCGGACTCTGCACGAACAGAAAGGCGATCGTCGTGCCGATGGAGATCGACAGCGCCAGCGCGATCAGCGTCACCCGCAGCGTGACCCACAGCGCATGCAGCAAGGACGGCGCACCGTCGATGAACGTCTGGGCGATCACGGTTGGCGCCGGCACCAGATAGGACGGCACATGGAACAGCCGGCAGCACGCCTCCCAGCCGGCCAGGATCAGGACGCCGACGACAAGCGGCGGCAGCACGTCGGCGATTTTCTTGCCGCTTGCCGAGAGGGTCATGGCGCTGGAATCAAGGCACGAGGGGCGTTGTCAGGCCGGATCACCACGCGTTACCACATGATTTTCAGGTCATTGACGAATTGCGTCGTGAACGCCTTGTGCCAATCGGTGTCCTTCGGCAGCAGGTCGTCGCTGGTCATCAAGTCATAGTCGGCCTTCCAGCGCGCGTCGGTCATGATGCCGATGCCCATGGTCTTGGCGTCGCCGCCGTCGACGATGTGCAGCTCGTTCATGCGCTTGATGCCGAAGGCGATCTGGGCATCGCTCATCTTCGGATTGTCCGCCTTGATCAGCGCGTTGGCCGGCGACGGGTCGCCTTCGAGATAGCTCTTCCAGCCTTCGAGCGAGGCCTTGACGAAGCGGCCGGCGACGTCCGGATGCTCGGCGACGAATTTTGTCGTGGTGACCATGGTGGTGCCGTAGGGCGGATAGCCGTAATCGGCGAACAGGAAGAAGTTCACCGGCACGTTCTTCTGCAGCGCCTGGAACGGCTCGGACGACGGATAGGATTGCTGGGCGACGTTGTCGTCGGCGAAGAACGGCTGCAGGTTGAAGGTGTAGGCCTGGGTTTGCGCCTCGGTATAGCCGAATTTGCTTTTCACCCACGGCCACCACGTGGTGCGGCCGGGGGTGGCGATCAGGATGGTCTTGTCCTTGAGGCCGGCGAGGTCCTTGACGTCGGCATGGGTCATCATGCCCTGCAGATCTTTTTGGAACGACGTGGCGATGGTGATGACGGGCAGTCCCTTGGCGACGCCGGACAGCACCTGAAAGTCATAGCCCATCACCACGTCGGCTTCGCCGCCGAGCAGGAGCTGCATGCCGTTGACCTGCGGCCCGCCCATCTTGATGGTGACGTCGAGGTTCGCCTTGTCGTAGAGGCCGGCGGCCTTGGCCTGGTAGAAGCCGCCGTGCTCGGCCTGGGCGTACCAGCTGGTGAGAAACGTGACCTTGTCGGCGGCATCGGCGTGGCCGATGCCCAGCAACGTCGCCGCTGCGGTCATCATGCAGGCAATGCGGGCTCGCGACATGGACATGATCCTTATGAGTGTGTCGTGCCTTATGGCTGTATCGGGGCACTCCCGGGGGCGCGATGCACGATGCGGGCCAAGCGTCTTGACAGCACTGTGCCCGGATTGAATGGTATTGAAAGCATCAAATTTCGTGCTGAGTGATGCCTCTGAGGCATCGCTGCCGAAGTCTTGGGCAGATCGATTAAGGCGCAGGCAAAGCCCGCTCCCATGCTGCATTCGCGGTTGTTGAGATACCTCGACGAGGTTTCCCGCCTGGGATCGATCCGCAGGGCGGCGGCCCGCCTCAACGTCGCGGCGTCGGCCGTCAACCGGCAAATTCTGGCGCTGGAAAATGAGCTTGGCGCGCCGATTTTCGAGCGCATGCCGCGGCGCCTGCGGCTGACCTCGACCGGCGAAATCCTGATCGCCCATGTGCGCGAAACCCTCAAGGGCCATCAGCGCGTCGAAGCGCAGATCGAGGCGCTGAAGGGTCTCGCCCGCGGCGAAGTCACCATCGCCACCATGAATGGGCTGGCGGCCGGCCCGCTGCCGCGCTTTGTCAGCAGCATCCTGGATCAGCATCCGCGCGTCCATGTCCGCGTCCGCGTGCTGCCGCTCGATCAGATGAGCAGCGCCGTGCTCACCGGCGAAGCCGATTTGGCGCTGACCTATAATCCACCCGCCAGCCCGGGCTTGCGCGTCGTTGCCAGTCACGATCTCGCCCTGGGCGCGGTGGTGTCGCCGAAGCATCCGCTGAGCCAACGCCTGCCGCTGCGGCTGGCCGACTGCGTCGAGTTTCCGCTGGCGATCGCCGATTTCTCGATGACGATCCGGCCCGCCGTCGAAATGGCCTTCACCCATGCCAACATTCCGCTGCATCCGACCATCGAGACCAACTCGATCGAGTTCATGAAGAGCATCGCCCGCAGCGGCCAAGCCATCACGTTCCTCAATCCGGTCGACATCGCCGAAGACGTCGCGGCCGGCGAAATCCGCTACTTGCCGCTCGATGAACTCAAGAGCCATCCGATCGCGCTCAAGCTCCTGGTGCGCGCGCGCGGCGGTCTCGACACGTTCCCGAGCCTGGTCGTCGAAGAGTTGCGCAAGGCCATGCCGCGGTTGGAACCAATCGAGACTCGGTGATTGGCATGGCGCTTGCGTGAAATCATGGCCGTGAAATTACGGCAAGGGAGCCGAGCGTGTTCTTCTGGGCGGAGTTGAAAAGCAACGATTTTCGGGATCTCGATCCTGAAACGACGATTGCGATCCTGCCGGTCGCCGCGACCGAACAGCACGGTCCGCATTTGCCGGTGATGACCGATACGGCGATCGCGCAAGGCATGATCGACGGGTTGCGGGCGCGCATTCCCGACGACCTCAACGTCCTGGTGCTGCCGATCCAGGCTGTCGGCAAGTCGAACGAGCACCTGCTGTCGCCGGGCACGCTCAGTCTTTCCGCCGCAACGCTGCAACACATGCTGGTCGAGATCGGCGAGGGGGTCTATCGCGCGGGCCTGCGCAAACTGGTGCTGGCGAACTCCCATGGCGGCAATGCCTCGGTGCTGGCCACCGTGGCGCGCGAGCTGCGCGTCAGGTTCGGCATGCTGGTGGTTGCCACCCACTGGCGCTCCTTCGGGCTGCCGAACGGCATGTACGATGCCGTGGAAGCGCGCCACGGCATCCATGCCGGCGACATCGAGACCTCGCTGATGCTGTCGTTCCGGCGCGAGCTGGTGAATATGGACCAGGCGAAGAACTTCGTGTCGTCGGCGATCGCCATGGAGAAAGAGTTCAGCCATCTCGGCCCCACCGGCCCCCAGGCGTTCGGCTGGATCGCTCAAGACCTCAACGCCGAAGGCGCGGTCGGCGACGCCAGCAAGGCGACCGCCGGGAAGGGCGAGGCAACCGCCGCCCATCAGATCGACGGCTTCGTCGCGCTGCTGCGCGACATGACCGGGTTTCCCCTCAACCGCCTCCATGCCGCCCACAATGCCGCCAATGCCGATCCGCTTCGCTGACATCGCCTGGCCGACGACGCCCCGCTATTGGCTCGCCAACGCGCGGGTGCCGGTCTGTCTGCTGGGCGATGACGCGGCATCCGGGATGCCAGCCGACGCCGAAGGCGTGAGCAACGTCGATTTGCTGATCGACGACGGCAAGCTCGCGCGCATCGCGCGCCCATCGACGGCGGGCGATACCGCAATCGCGCGCATCGACCTCGGCGGCCGTCAGGTCTGGCCGACCTTGATCGACATCCACACCCATCTCGATAAGGGTCATACCGTCTGGCGCAGTCCGAACGTCGATGGCACGTTCCTCAACGCCCGCCTTGCCGCGGCGGCCGACCGTCCGAACTGGACCGAGCCGGATCTGCGCACGCGCATGGATTTCGGCTTGCGGTGCGCCTACGCCCACGGCGTGTCGGCGATCCGCAGCCATATCGATACCTATCCCGAGACCGCCGAACGCAGCTGGCAGGTGCTGCGCGAGATGACCGAGACCTGGCGGGACAGGATCGAGCTGCAAGGCGTGGCGCTGTGTCCGATCGACTTGTTGATGGATGAGTTCGGCGACCGCGTCGCCGCCATCGTGGCAAAATCCGGCGGCTTGCTCGGCGGCGTGACGCGGCCGTCGATCGGCAATCACGGCGCGCCGACTGACAATATCGACGCGCTGTTGGATCGCGTCTTCGCGCTCGCGGCGCGGCACGATCTCGGCGTCGACCTGCATGTCGACGAGACCCACGATCCGGCCGCCGCCACCCTGCCGTTCGTCGCGCGCGCGGCGATGCGGCACGGCTACACCGGCCGCGTGGTGTGCGGACATTGCTGCAGCCTCGCCATGCAATCGCCCAGCGACGTCGATCGCACGCTCGATCTCGTCGCCGAGGCCGAAATCGCCATCGTCACCCTGCCGACCGTCAATATGTATCTGCAGGATCGCACCGCCGGCCGCACGCCGCGATGGCGCGGCGTCACCGTGGTGCACGAAATGCTCAAGCGCGGCATCCGGGTGGCCGCCGCCGGCGACAATTGCCGCGACAGCTTTTACGCCTACGGCGACCATGACGTTCTCGACACTTTCCGCCAGGGCGTGCGGATTCTGCATCTCGATCATCCGGTCGGCGGGGCGCCGGCCATGGTGGCCGCGGTACCGGCGGCGATCGGCAACTTCGCCCAGCACGGCCGGCTCGCCGCCGGCGCGCCGGCGCGGTTCATCGTGTTCAATGCCCGCACCATCAACGAAATCATCAGCCGGCCGCATTCCGACCGGGTGGTGTTCGGCCGCGGCGAGCGGCTGCGCGTGGCGGTTCCGGATTATTCCGAGCTTTGGCAGGAACCTGGTGCGCCGGAGATCGCGGGACATTCCTGAGACAACGGATTGCGATGCGCATCCTCTACATTTATTGCCATCCCTTGCCCGAGAGTTTCCACGCCGCCATCCGGATGAAGGCGCTCGCCGCGTTGGCGGCCGCGGGCCACCAGGTCGATCTCCTCGATCTCTATGCGGAAAAATTCGATCCGGTGCTGTCGGAGGAAGGCCGCCGCCACTATCACGATCCGTCGCGCAACCGCATCGGTCTGGAGAGTTACGTCGCCAGGCTCACCGCGGCGGAAGCACTGATCCTGCAATTCCCGACCTGGTGCTTCGGCCTGCCGGCAATGCTCAAGGGCTTTTTCGACCGCATGATCATGCCGGGCGTCGCGTTCGATCTTTCCGACCCGGCGCGGGTCAAACCGATGTTGCACAACATCAAGCGCATCATCGGCATCGTCACCTACGGCCGGCCGCGCACCATGGCGCTGTGGATGAGCGATCCGCCGCGCAAGATCGTCAAGCGCTACGTGCGGTGGTTCACCGGCGGCAAAGCGCGCGTCGATTATTATCCACTCTATCACCTCAACGTCGCGACCGATGCGCAGCGCCAAGCCTTCATGGCCAAGATCGAACGCGATTTGCGCCGGCTTTGAGGATTATTGTCTCAGTCCGCGACATTCTTTGCCTTTCGCGAATAGTGCATTCGATGGAGCCGTTATTAAAGATTGCCGCACGCGGCGTATCTCGTGGAGGCCAAGAGCCCCGCGCTCTGGTTTGCTTCAGGAGACAAGTCATGACCAACAAGTCAAAATTCGCCCTCATCGCCGTTGTCGCGGCGACCTTGGGCATCGCATCGCCGGCGTTCGCGCAGTCGTATAATCCAGGGGACGGCACCGGCAACGCGCTGCCGTTCGCCTACGGGCCGGGCGGCACCAAGCAGCGCTCGGTTGCTGTTCCGCCGGAGACCGAGCAGCTTGCCGTTCGCCAGAACGGGCTGAACGCCCACGCCATGGTTCCGCGTAATCGCACGTTCTACGACTACAGCCCGGGCTGGTCCGGCAACAGCTACAATCCCGCCACATCCGGTTACGATGGCGGCATCGAAACGCAGCGTTAATGCGAGACCAACGCAAGCCTGCCAACAAAAGCCCGGCCCGAGCGGCCGGGCTTTTGCTTGGCTTTTTGTTTTGGCTTTTTAATTGGACCTTTTACTTGGGTGACGAGAACAGATCCGATCGGCTCGCACCCACGGTGCGCATGACCGCGACTTTCGCGCCGTGAGCCAACAGCGGTCCAGCCGCCGCGCTATTGCACGACATGCAAAGCGATCATGGCTTCGCCCATGCGCATCAGTCGGGCGCCAAGACCTTCCGCTCCAACGCTCTGCGATATCACCCTGGCGCCTTCGAGCAGCAAATAAAGCTCGTCGGCCAGCATGTCGACCTCGCCGAGCCCGGCGCGGCGGCACAGGCCTGCCAGCCGATCGCGCTGCTTGAGTTTGTATTCCTCGATCACGCGGCGCGCCGGATGGCTCTTGTCCGGCAATTCGACCGCCGCATTGGCCAGAGCACAGCCGCGCTGATCGGTATTGGCCAAGTGATCGGCCATGTCGGCGAGCCAGGCGCGGACCTGCGCAAGCGGGTCGTCCGGATGCGCCTGTTGGTAGATGCCCCAGCGCTGGTCGGCCTCATGCGCGACCTGGCGCAGATAGGCCGCCACCAACTCATCCTTCGAGGGGAAGTGCCGGTACAAGGTCATCTTGTTGGTTCCGGCAGCTTCCGCGATCGCCTCGACGCCCACGGCCCTGATGCCGTGCCGATAGAACAAGTCGGCCGCGGTCGCCAGGAGCCTGGCGCGGGGAGAAATTCTTTCGAAGTTTTCGGTACTTAGCGCTGTGCTGGCAGCTGACATGGCGGTTCCTTGGGCGGTCCCCTCTTGACAGGGGTGTTACCGGTCAGTATCTGGCCTCATAGATGGGTGTTACCGGTCAGTAACACAACGGCTTCTCGGTAACAACGGCCGCCCGGCGACAACGGCCGCTCATCGACGAGGCCACGGATCATCCATCTGGCCGCGTCTTCACGGGGCCACTTCTCGGCAAAGGCGGGCTGCGGGAGCTTGAAGGTTCATCATCATGGATCGCATGACGGGTATGGTCACCTTCGTGAAGGTGGTTGAGGCTGGCGGGTTCGCAGCGGCAGGCCGCAAGCTCGGCATCTCGGCCAGCACGGTCACGACGCAGATTCAGACCCTGGAAGAGCGGCTTGGCGCGCGTCTGCTCAACCGCAGCACGCGACGCGTCAGTCTCACCGAAATCGGCAAGGCGTATCATGAGCGCTGCCTGCATATCCTCGCCGACGTGGATGATGCGGACAATGTCGTTCACGCGCTGCATTCGAGCCCGAGCGGAATATTGCGCCTGAATGCGTCGGCCGCCGTTCCGGTGCTGCTGGCGCCGGTCATTACCGAGTTCACCTCGCTCTATCCCGAGGTCAAACTGAACATGACCATGACCGACCACATGGTCGACCTCGTCGAAGAAGGCATCGATCTTGCAATTCGCATCCTGCCGATTCCGGATTCCAATCTGGTGATGCGGCGCGTCGGTTCTTTCCGGCTGCTGGTGTGCGGCGCGCCGAGCTATTTCGCGAGCCACGGCACGCCGCGCGAGCCGCGCGATCTCCTCAATCACAATTGCCTGAAATACTCGTTTTCGGCCTGGGGCAGCGATTGGCGCTTTAACGCACCGGCCGGCCAGAACATCGTCCACGTCAGCGGCAATGTGGAATCGAACAGTACCAACGCCCTGAAGCTCGCCGCCGTGCTGGGCCACGGCTTGGTCCTGATGCCGGATTTTCTGGTGAAGGACGAGATCAGGTCCGGTGACCTCGTCGCGGTGCTGACCGAGTTTTGCTGTCCCGAGCGGGCGATCAACGCGGTCTACCCGCACCGCCACCACCTCTCGGCCAATGTGCGCAGCTTTCTTGATCTCGTGACCAAGCGCTTTACCGGCGCCGATGAGGAATTGGCCGGCACCGATCCGGCAACCCTGCGAATGCCGGTGCCATCCGACGCGGCGCTTGTCCAGCAGCTCGAGCCAGCCCTCGTCGGAGCCTGACGGGGACTGCCCGGCCGAAGACGCGGCACGTCCGGTCCAACGCCCGGCGTGGACCAAGCCGGAGTCACGCGAGCTCGGCCGCGACGTCCTTGGCGCTGATCACAAATCCGAAACACTGGCGGACATTGTAGACCGTCGCGGCCATGCAGAAATCCGGCGACGTTGTCGCCGTGCAGTCTTCGATCAACAGACAGTCGTAGCCCAGGAAATTGGCGCCCTGCAGCGTGCACAGCACGCACTGATCGGCATTGATGCCGGCGAACAGCAGCGTCGTCACGTTGAGATTGCGCAGGATGCTGTCGAGCATGGTGTCTTGGAAGCCCGACATCCGGTATTTCGCGACGTGAATGTCGGCCGGCTCGACGGCGAGCTCGTCGACGATGGCCGCGGCCCAGCTGCCGAATTCAAGCACCCGGGCGCCGTTTGCCGGCAGCGGATCGCCGAGGCCGACGCCCTCGCCGGTCGGATTATAGACATGGAGCAATGCCGGGCTCAGATTGAGCCGGTCCGGGCGGTTGCCCCAATTGAGCCAGATCACCGGCACGCCGGCCCGGCGCAGCAGCGGCAATAGGCGCGTGAGCGGAGCGATCGGCCGCCGCGCCGGCGCGACGTCGACGCCTATATGCGCCAGCCAGCCGTCCGGATGGCAAAAATCGTTCTGCATGTCGATCACGATGATCGCGGTGCGCGCCAGGTCGAACGTCACGATGCGGCTGCCGATGTCGACGGCGATGGGGCGCGGCTCGGTCGGAACGCGCACCAGGTCGGCGTGGCCGGCACTGACGTGCCACCGGTTTGCGGGCGCGGTGCCGAGCGGCGCCCCGGGACGATTGAGCTTCGCGGTCATCGGCCGGTTCCCAGAACCCTCAGGTCCTCCTCATCAAGCGCTACGGGCTCTCCGCCGCGGATCAGTTCGGCAAAACCTTCGTTCGGCGTCATCACCGTCAAGGTGTAGAGCTTGCCGGGGCCGGTGTTTTCGATCACGTGTTCGCTGCCGGGGCGCAGCAGCAGCGCGTCGCCGCGGCGGATCGGCATCGTCTTGTCCTCGCACCGCGCATTGCCTTCGCCCTCCAGCACGTAGAAGAACTCGTGGGCATGGGCATGCTCGTTCGGCGGCGTCGCGCCGCCCTTGCTGAAGATCTCGACCACGAAAATGTTGTCGATGTCGTCCTTCTCCCGATCGAACAGCAGCACGAAATAATTCGTGTCGTTCGGATCGATACGGAAAGCCTGCGCGGTGGCGGCGCTTGCGAAACTGAACTTCATCATGACGCTTCGTCATCCCTGCTGTCGGCCAAGGCGCGTTCGCCGGCACCGGCCGGAACCTAGTTGGCAGCGGCGATCGCCAAAATCGCCGAACGCAGCCACACCTGCAAGGGATCGGCATGGCTGCGGCGATGCCAGAACATGTGCGGCGACACCGCGACGTCGGGCAGCGGCGGCGTCAGCATGCGTACATTGGACATCGGCAACAGGCCTTTGACGATGCGGCTCGGCAGCGTGGCGATCAGGTCGGTCGCGGCGACCACGAACGGGATGCCGGCGGAGTTCGGCAGCACCAGCGCGATGCGGCGGCGCAGCCCGCGCGCCGCCAGAATGGCGTCGACGACGCTCGCGCCGCGGCCGTCGGGCGATACCTGCACATGGCCGGCATCCACCAGGTGGGCGGCCGCCGCGTAAGCCTCGATGCTCAGCGGCTCGCGGAGCGGGCTGTCGTTGGCGACCAGCGTGACCAGCCGGTCGTTCCACAATCGCTCGGCGCGCAGCTCCGCGCTGCGGCCGCCGCGCGGCGCGATGGCGATATCGATCTCGCCGGCAGCGAGCTGCTCCGGGAATTGCGAGCAGTCGTTGGCGCGCACGTGCAGATCGACCCCGGGAGCGTGACGGCGCAGATGATGCACCAGCGCGGGCAGGAGCCTGGTGTTGTAGAGATCGATGGTCGCGAGCTTGACGGTTGCGCGTGCGGTCGCCGGCTCGAACGCGGTCGGCAATGTCAAGGTTCGGGAAATATCGGCCAGCGCCCCATGGATCGGCCCGGCCAGTTCCAGCGCCCGGGCGGTCGGCTCCATGCCCCGGTCGCGCCGCACGAACAGCGGGTCGTCGAACAGGCCGCGCAGCCGGTTGAGCGCCTTGCTCACGGCCGGCTGGCTGAGCCCGTTGCGCGCGGCGGCGCGGGTAACGTTGCGCTCCGCCATGAGGGCGTCGAATACGACCAGGAGGTTGAGGTCGACCGATCGCAAATTCCGTTCGGCTATGACATGCATGTTTCTTTGTCATTTCCCCGGTGGCGCGCGATCCGGCATCATGGCGCCGCATGTCGAAACGAGGTGGCGGCTTACCATTCGCCGGGCGGAGCGGGATCGAACCCGGCCGCCCTGTCATGCCCGCAAGGCATGATGGGTTTGCCGACTATCACCAAGCAAAATACATGCCGGCAAAGTTCTTGCGGCCAAGATTCTTGCCGGCAAGATGCCTGCCGCCGACATGCCTGGTGCGGCGGCAGCGGCGCTGCCGGCCGGCGGCGGTTGGGCCATGAGCGACGCGTCGCCCTTGCTCGAAGCCCGCGGCATCGTCAAACGTTTCGGTGCGCTCGTTGCCAATGAGATCGCGCAATTCAGCGTGCGCGCCGGCGAACTGGTGGCACTGCTCGGCGAGAATGGCGCCGGCAAGAGCACGCTCGCCAAGATCCTCTACGGCTACTACGCGCCGGACGCCGGCGAGATCCGGCTCGACGGCAGGCCGGTCGCAATCGCCTCGCCCAACGATGCGCGGGCGCTGGGCATCGGCATGGTCTTTCAGAACTTCACCCTCGTTCCGGCGCTCAGCGTCTTCGACAATGTCGCGCTGTTTCAGAAAAACCTGCCGGCCGTGGTGCCGCGCGCGGAAATCCTCGAACGGCTCCGGCATTATGCGCGGCGTTTTCATCTCGCGGTCGATCCGTGGATGCCGGTCCGCCAGCTCGCCGTCGGCGACCAGCAGAAGGTCGAGATCATCAAGCATCTTCTCGCCGGCGCCCGTGTCCTGATCCTCGACGAGCCGACCAAAGTGTTGGCGCCGCAGGAAAGCGACGGTCTGTTTGCGACGCTCGCGCAATTGCGCCAGGAGGGCCTCGGCATCGTCCTGATCACCCACAAGCTGCGCGAAGTGCTGGCCTGCGCCGACCGCATCGCCGTGATGCGCAATGCGCGCATCGCCGGTGTCGTCGAGCGGCACGACGCCACCGAGGACAATCTGCTGGCGCTGATGTTCGGCGATTCGACTGTGCCGCCGCCGCTGCCGCCTGCGGCGGTGGCCGCCGGCCGTCACGCCACGGCCGCGCCGGCACTGGAGCTGATCGATGTCTCGACCTCCGGGGCGGGCGGCGACGCAGCGCTGTGCAACATCGCCATGCAGGTGCGGTGCGGCGAGGTGGTCGGCGTCGCCGGCGTCTCGGGCAACGGCCAGCGCGAGCTTGGCGACTTGATCCTCGGCTTGCAGCAGCCGCGCACCGGAACCAAGCGGCTCTGGGGCGAGGACGCGTCGCGATGGTCGGTCGCACGGCTGCGGGAAAAGGGCGTCGCGGCGATTCCGGACGATCCGTTTGCTCTCGCCTGCGTGCCGGGTTTGACGGTGCGCGAGAACCTCGCGCTCGGCAGCGGGCGCCGTTACCGCAGCGGCCTCGGCGTCGACTGGCCGCGGCTCGACGCCGACATGCAGCGGAGTTTTGCCCGGCTGGGCTTGCCGCGTCCGAATTTCGACGCCCGCGCGGCAACGCTGTCCGGCGGCAATCTGCAGCGTGTCGTGTTGGCCCGCGAATTGGCTGGAGAATCGACCAATGAGCCGAAGCTGATCGTCGCGCTTTATCCGACCCGCGGTCTCGATGCCCGCAGCACGATCGCCGTGCGGGCGCTGCTGCGCGGCCTGCGCGACCGCGGCGCCGCGGTGCTGATGGTCTCGGAAGACCTCGACGAGCTGTTCGCAATGAGCGACCGGCTCGTGGTGCTGTTCCGCGGCGCCGTCGCCGGGGAATTCGGTCCCGAGGAATTTCGCGCCGAGGCGGTTGGCCCGCTCATGGTCGGGATGACGGAGCGAGCCGATGCCGCGTGACGGCGCCGCCTTGTGGGACTGCGCCGCGGCGCGCGCCAAGGCTTTCGCCCTGGTCGCCGCGGTCGCGCTCGGCGGCTTTGCCACGCTGCTCATCGCGGCCGGCAAGGACCCGCTCAAGGCCTATGCGGATACGCTGCTCTATGTGTTCGGCAATGCCTACGGCTTTTCCGAGTTGCTGGTGCGGATGATCCCGCTCATGCTCACCGCAGTCGCGGCGGCGCTGCCGGCGCGCATCGGGCTGATCAACGTCGGCGCCGAGGGCCAGCTTTACATGGGCGCCTGGCTCACGACCGCGGGCGCGCTGGCGTTTGCCGACCGACCGGCGTTTGTGCTGCTGCCTTTGCTGACGCTGCTCGGCTTCATCGGCGGCGGCTTGTGGGCGCTGATACCCGGCCTGTTGCGGGCATTTCGGCTGGTCAGCGAAACGATCTCGACGCTGCTGCTCAACTACGTGGCGCCGCTGATCGTGAGTTATTTCATCTTCGGTCCGTGGCGCAGCCCGGACAGCTCGGCCTATCCGCAATCGCCGGCCTTCGCCGAGGCGGCGCGGCTGCCGAGCTTCTTTCATTCGCGGATCCATCTCGGCCTCGTGTACGCGCTGGCCGCGGTCGTCCTTTACGCGCTGACCATGACGCGCACGCGCTTCGGCCTCGACATGCGGGCGATCGGCGGCAATCCGGAGGCGGCGCGCCGCCTCGGCATCCCGGTGATCCGTTACATGCTGGCGACCATGTTCATCGCCGGCGGCGTCGCCGGGCTGGCCGGCATGGCGGAGGTCACGGCCATCCAGGGCCGGCTCGTGTCCGAGGTTTCGCCGGGCTACGGCTTCATCGGCTTCCTGGTGGCCTGGCTCGCCGGCGCCGGCGCGAGCGGCATCGTCATCATGTCGTTCCTGTTCGCGCTGATCAGCGCGGTCGGCGACATCCTGCAGATCACCCAGGGCGTGCCCTACGCGGTCGTCAACATTCTGATGGCCGTCATCCTCTTCATCGTTCTGGGTCGGCAACCGGTCGGGAGCGGCGCGCGATGAATTCCGCCCTGATCGCCGGCGTCGTCACCAGCTCGATCATGTCGGGGACGTCGCTGCTCTATGCCACGCTCGGCGAGATCATCGGCGAGCGCGCCGGCATCGTTAATCTCGGCATCGAGGGCCTGATGTTGATCGGCGCGTCGAGCGGCTTTGCCGCGACCGCGCTGACCGGCTCGCCGTACCTCGGCATCGCCGCGGCGGCGCTGGCCGGCCGCCGCGGTCAACCTCGTGTTCGCTTATCTGGTGGTGACCCGCCACGCCAACCAGCTTGCGGCCGGGCTGAGCCTGATGTTCTTCGGCGTCGGCTTGAGCGCGCTGATCGGCGGGCCGTTCGTCGGCGCGCTCATCACCGGCCTGCCGCGGCTGTCGATTCCCGGTCTCGATCCGGGCGGGATCGGCGCGCGGCTCGCCAGCTACGACCTCCTGGTTTATCTCGTGCTGCCGACGTCGCTCTTGATCTGGTGGCTGATCTTCCGCACCCGATGGGGCCTCGGCCTGCGCACCGTCGGCGAGAGCCCGTCGGTCGCGTTCGCCGCCGGCTTGCGGCCGCAGGTGCTGCAGTATCAGGCCCTGACCTGGGCCGGCGTGCTCGCCGGCATTGCCGGCGCGCACATCTCGGTCGCGCTGACGCTGAGCTGGGCCGAGGGAATGACGGCCGGGCGCGGCTTCATCGCCATCGCGCTGGTGATCTTTGCCAAGTGGAATCCGCTGTGGGCGATTGCCGGCGCGCTGCTGTTCGGCGGCGCCGAGGCCCTGCAGCTGCAGCTCCAGGCGGCGGGCGCCGATGTCTCGCCGTTCATCATGACCATGACGCCGTATCTGCTGACGCTGTTGGTGCTCATCCTGTGGGGATGGCGGCGCCAATCGGCGGCGCCGGCGGCGCTCGGCCGGACTTTTGTTGGCGTGGAGTAAACAACGGATTGCAGGCTTTCGCGTCGGTGCCGGGCCGCCGCACGTCGAGAGGAGAGAACGATGACACGAACTGGAATGATGATGGCGGCGGTTTGCGCGCTGTTTGCCCTGCTGGCCGCCGGCCCGGCCGCCGCGCAGGACAAGCCGCCGCTGATCGTCGGCGCGATCTACGTCGGCAGCGTCAACGACTACGGCTACAACCGGTCGATGAAGGACGGCCTCGAAGAGATGAAGAAAGCCATTCCGGGGCTCAAGCTCATCGAGGCGGAGAACGTGCCGGAGACCGCCGAATCCGAGCGCGTGATGGAGGGCATGATCCAGCAGGGGGCGAAGCTCATCTTCGCCACCAGCTTCGGCCATCAGCAATTCGCCTTCAACCTCGCCAAGACCCATCCGGATGTGTATTTCGAGCACGCCGGCGGCTGGATGCAGGCGCCGAATTTCGGCAATTTCTTCGGCGCCACCCAGGCCGCCTGGTATCCGATGGGCGTGGCGGCCGGCAAGATGACGAAATCGAACACCCTCGGTTTCGTCGTCGGCGTGCCGATCGGCTACGCGATCGGCAACGTCAACGCCTTCGAGATGGGGGCACGCGCGGTCAATCCGAAAGCGCAGACGCGCGTCGTGGTGACCGGCGGCTGGTCCGACAAAGCCAAGGAAGCCGCGGCGGCGAATGCGCTGATCGATCAGGGCGCCGACGTCGTGACCATGCACGTCGATTCGCCGGCGACCATCATCCAGGTCGCCGAAAGCCGCGGCCAGGATTCGATCGGCTTCCAGTCGGTCGCGGCCGAACAGCTGGCGCCGAAAGGCTGGCTCACCGGGCTCGGCTTCACCTGGGGCCCGTTCATGACCGAGACCGCAAAGAGCGTGATCGCCGGGACCTTCAAGCCCGCGATGGTGCGAGAGGGTCTCGGCCAGGGCATGATGGCGGTGGCGCCGTTCGGGCCGGCGGTGCCGCCCGATACTCGCACCCTCGTCACCGCCGCGGCCGACAAAGTCGGCCAGGGCTTCAATCCGTTCACCGGTCCGATCACCGACAATACCGGCGTGGTTCGCATCCCGGCCGGCGAATCCTGGGGCGGCGACAAGATGGGCAATTTCGACTGGTACGTCGAAGGCGTGATCGGCAAGGCCAAATAATCCGCTGCCGGTTGATCGACCGGAAGACGCCGCTGCAACTGCGGCGCTCGCCGCGCGCGAGCGCCGCGAGGTGACGATACTGCCCTGGAGATTTTGACGATGCTGGAGATCAACATTCCCGAGGTGGTCGCCGAGGTGACCGAGGCGTTCCAGCGCTACGAGCGCGCGCTCGTCGCCAACGACGTCGCGGTTCTCGATGCGCTGTTCTGGAATAATCCCCATACGCTGCGCTTCGGCATCGCCGAGAACCTCTACGGCTACGAGGCGATCGCCTCGTTTCGCGGCAACCGGCCCGCCATCGACCTGACCCGGCAGCTCAGCAACACCGTGATCGTCAGCTACGGGCGGGACTTGGCGACCGCCAACACCGAGTTCCAGCGCGTCGGCTCGACCATGACGGGCCGGCAAAGCCATGTCTGGGTTCGGACCGACGACGGCTGGCGCATCGCCGCCGCGCATGTCAGCCTGATGCCGGCGCCGGCGCGCGACGCCATGCGCACCGCGGTTGCGACCGCTGCCGGCGCATCATAATCGGCGCAAAGCCCTCGATATCAGGACTGAACCAGCGCCGGCAGCGCCGCGATGCTGGAAATTTCGTGGTCGGGATCGAGTCTGCGGCAGCGCGCGCTCTCGCCATAGCCGTAGGACGCCCAGCACGATGAGGCTCCCGAACGCTTGGCGAAAAGAATATCGACCTCGGTATCGCCGACGATCAGGGTGCGCTCCTTTTGCAATTGCTCATAGCGCGGCAGGACGTGTTCGATCAGAATGGCCGGGTCCGGTTTCTTTGGCAGTCCCGGAGCATCACCAAAAATCAGATCGATGAAGCGGCCGACCCCGCTGAGTTCGAGCGACCGGCGAACGGCGGCGACGCCCTTGTTGCTGACCACCACGCATTTCGCACCGCCCGCCTGGAGTTGCCGGAGCGTATCCAGCACGCCGGTAAATGGCTGCAGCAGCGGCGTGCCTTCGTCGAGATAAATTTCCCGGTAGGTGCCGACAAGGCTGCTCAGCGCCGCGCGATCGGCGCGCAACCGTCCATCCAGCGCGATCAGCGTATCGGGTAATGGCAAGCCGGTCTTGATTACGGCCTGGACGCATTCATGGCCAGGGATCGGTCGGCGGCATTGCGCGAATGCGCGCTGCAGGCAATGGGCGATCGCGGCGTGGCTGTCGAACAATGTGCCGTCGTAATCGAACACGATGGCGTCGTAGGCGCTCATGGCGGCCCTCTTGGCAGCCGTCGTGGCGGCGACCGGCGCTCAGTGCCCCGCCATGTGCTTGCCGATGGTCGAACGATCGGTCTCGCCGACCGGCGCCTCGTAGTTGATGGTGCCGCCGGACATCACCGCGACCTTGTCGGCGAGCTCCAGGATCTCATCGAGATCTTCCGACACCAGCAGCACCGCCGCGCCATGGTTGCGCTGCTCCATGATTTGCGAGCGTATTTCCGCGACCGAGGCGAAGTCGAGCCCGAAGCACGGATTGGCGACAATGAGCACATCGACGCTGCCGGACAGCTCGCGCGCCAGCACGGCGCGTTGCACGTTGCCGCCGGAGAGGTCGGAGATCGCGGTCTCCGGCGACGGCGTTTTCACCCGATAGCGGGCGATCAGCTCGCGGGCTTTTTCGCGCATCGGTCCCGGCGACAGCCACCAGCCGAGCTTGGCCGAGGGCGGCCGATCGAAGGTGCGGAACGCCATGTTCTCGGCGACCGTCATGCGCGGCACGGTGGCGTTCTTGAGCGGCTCCTCCGGCAGCCCGAAGATCTTCAGGCGATAAAAACTGTCGCGGGTCGGCTCGAACGGATGCTGCTTGATGACGATGCGGCCGTCGGTCAGCGGCCGCTGCCCGGCCAGCACCTCGACCAGCTCGGATTGGCCGTTCCCGGAAACCCCGGCAATGCCGACAATCTCGCCGGAATGGACTTTCAGATTGACCTGATCGAGCGCCCGCAGCCCCTCGTCATCGTCGGCGTACAGCGCGACCAGTTCGAGAGCCGTGTCACCCGGCGGATTGCCGCCGCGCACGGCGCGCTCGCGGATTTGCGTGTCGCCGATCATCATGCGCGCCATGGCCTCGGTGGTGAGGTCGTTGACCTGCCCGCCGCCGACCTTGCGGCCGCGGCGGAGCACCGTCACGCTGTCGCAGAAGCTCAAGACTTCGCGGAACTTGTGCGTGATCATGATGACGGTGATTTCCTTGCGCTTGGTCATGCCGCGCAGCAGGCCCAGCATCTCGTCGGCTTCGTCCGGCGTCAGCACCGATGTCGGCTCGTCGAGAATGAGCAGCCGCTGATCGAGATAGAGCAGCTTCAGGATTTCGAGTTTCTGCTTCTCGCCCGCCGCCATGGCGGACACCGGAACGTCGAGCGGCACCCGAAACGGCATGCGGTCGAGGAACGCGTTGAGCGCCGCCATCTCCTTCTTCCAGTCAATGACGGCGGGCGCGTCGGCGCGGCTGATTACCAGGTTTTCCGCGCCGGTGAGCGACGGCACCAGGGTAAAATGCTGATAGACCATGCCGATGCCGAGGGCGCGGGCGTCGCGCGGATTGCGGATCGGCACTTCGTGGCCGTCGAACAGGACCTGGCCCTTGTCCGCCGAATAGAATCCCATGATGCATTTGACCAGCGTCGACTTGCCGGCGCCGTTTTCGCCGAGCAGCGCGTGGACCGTTCCGGGCTCGACCTTGATGGACACATCGTCGAGCGCCACCAGCGGACCGAAGACTTTGGTCATGCCGATGGTTTCCAGCGACGGCGCGCGCATGGCGGTCGCCGCGCCGCCGGTCGCCGGAAGAATCGGAGAATCGCTCATGGCAGATGCTCCACGAAGTCCTTGGAATTGGCGACCGAGCCGAAGACGCCGCCCTGCATCTTGACCATCTTGACCGCGGCGAGATGATTGCCGTGGTCGGTGGCGCCGCAGCAATCTTCCAGCAGCAGGCATTCGAAGCCGCGGTCGTTGGCTTCGCGCATGGTGGTGTGTACGCATACGTCGGTGGTGATGCCGGTCAGCACGATGTTGCGCCAGCCCTTGGTGCGCAGCAGCAGTTCGAGGTCGGTGGCGCAGAACGAGCCCTTGCCGGGCTTGTCGATGATCGGTTCGTCCGACTCGGGTTTTAGTTCCGGGATGATGTCCCAGCCCGGCTCGCCGCGCACCAGGATGCGGCCGCACGGTCCGGGATCGCCGATGCCGGCGCCGATCTGCCGGGAGCGCCAGCGTTTGTTCTCCGGCAGGTCGGCCAGGTCGGGACGGTGGCCCTCGCGGGTATGGATCACGCCGTAGCCCTTGCCGCGCATCGCATCGAGCACGGCGCGAATGGGCCCGATCGGCGCCCGCGTCAGCGACAGGTCGTAGCCCATCTTATCGACATAGCCGCCGTTGCCGCAGAAGTCGGTCTGCATGTCGATGATGATCAATGTGGTGTTTTGCGGCGTGATGTTGCCGTCAAACGGCCACGCATAGGGATCGCCGGGAATCGTAGGCATCGCTTCACTCCGCGCCTCGCGCCAGATCGGGCCGCACCTCTCGCCTCATCTGAGTTCTCTCATGTGAGCTCTCTCATGTGAGCTCTCTCATGTGAGTTCCCTCCTTTGCGTCCCGTCATCGAAAGCCTGTCGGGGATCTCACTTGGTGATGCTCAATTCGCCCGGCACGTCGCGCGCTGCGCGCGCCGATCCGGCCGACGCGATCATGATGAACAGTGTGAGGATGTAGGGCGCGGCATTGAAGAAGTAATAGCCTTGGGTGATGCCGACCGATTGCAGCGCTGGGCCGATGGCGCCGGCGGCGCCGAACAGCAACGCCGCAATGACGCAGCGGATCGGGCTCCAGCGCGCAAAGATCACCAGCGCCACCGCCATCAGGCCCTGGCCGGATGACAGTCCCTGGTTCCAGGAGCCCGGATAGTACAGCGACAGGAATGCGCCGCCGATGCCGGACAAAAAGCCGCCGACCGTCGTGCAGAGAAAGCGCACCAGATCGACCGACACGCCCATCGCCCGGGCGGATGCGGCGCTGTCTCCGGTCATCCGCACGATCAATCCCCATTTGGTGTTGGCAAACGCCCACGCCATCAGGAGGCCGACCAGGATGCCGACGATCAGGAGCGGATTGATTTGCAGCGCGGTGGCAATCTCCTGATTGCCGGTCCAGGCGCCGAGCGAAAACGAGCCGAGCCGCGGCGCCGAGGGCTGGATGTAGGGCTTGCCGAAAAAGAACGCGACCCCGGTGCCGAACGACATCATGGCGATGCCGACCGCGATGTCGTTGACGCGCGGCAGCTTGCAGATATAGCCGTGCATGGCGCCGAGCACCGAGCCGGCGCAGCCGGCGGCGAGCACGCCGAGCCACGGCGAGCCGGTGTGGTAGGAGATGGCGTAGCCGGTCATGGCGCCGAGCACCAGCGTGCCTTCCAGGCCGAGGTTGACGCGGCCGGACTTCTCGGTGAGGCACTCGCCGAGCGCGACGAACATGAACGGCGTCGAGACCCGCAGCGCACCGCCGATCAGCGCGATAATGACAATGAAGAAAGCGCTGCCGCTCATGTGCGATCGGCCGCGCCGCGGACCTGGAATATCTTGAAGCGGCCGTACAACGTTTCCGACACCAGCAGCACCACGAAGGTCAGTCCCTGCAGCACCAGCACCGTCGCGTCGGGCAGCCCCATGCGCCGCTCGATGAGACCGCCGGAGGCGACGATGCCGCCGAACAGGATGGCGACCGGAACGATGGCGAGCGGATTGTGCCGCGCCAAAAACGACACCAGAATTCCGGTGTAGCCGTAGCCGGCGGCAAGCGACGCATTGGCGCGGCCCTGGATGGCCGCGACTTCGAAAAATCCCGCCAGCCCGGCGCAAGCCCCGGCGATGGCGCAACAGATGACGATCAGCTTGCCGACCGGAAGGCCTTGCGCCAGCGCGGCGCGCGGGTTGCCGCCGGCGACCCGCACGGCAAAGCCGAACGTCGTGCGCGACAGCAGGATGTACAGCACCACCGCCAGCACCACGCCGGCGATCAGCCCCCAATGCACGTCGGTGCCGGGAATGTGCCCGACCATGTAGGCGTCGCCGATCGGCATGGTCGACGGCTTGTTGGGGTTGGTCAGATCGCGCAGCGAGCCCTCGACGAAGAAATTCATGATGGCGATGCCGATATACGTCATCAAGAGCGACGAGATCGTCTCGTTGACGCCGCGCGCGTAGCGCAGATAACCGACGATGCCGATCCAGAACGCGCCGACGATCATGCCGGTCGAGGCCATGATGCACAGCGTCAATAGCGGCGGCGACTTGCTCACCACGAACGGAATGGCGACCACCGCCGCCGCGAAGCCGCCGAGTACCAGCGCGCCTTCGCCGCCGATGACGACAAGGCCGATGCGCGCCGGCAGCGCCACGCACAGCGCCGTCAGGATAAGCGGCGACGAACGCTGCAGCGTGTTCTGCAGCGAAAACGCCGTACCAAATCCGCCGCGCTCGACGAGCTGGAAAAACTCGACCGGGGATTTGCCGAGCGCCAGCAGCAGCAGCGAGAACAACAAACCCGATATCGCCAGCGCCAACAGCGGAATCGCGATGTATTCCGCGCCGCGGCGCAGCCGGATGGAAAGGTCGCCCCAGTGGTTCGATGCGATCGCCGCCGTGGGCAGCGGTTGGGCAATGTCGGCCATTCTGCTTCGGGTCCCGGACTTCCGATCGAGCGAGCTGCGCGGCCGTGGCGATCGCGTTTGGTCGCCCGGCCCGGCGCTCAGACCATGGCGGTCAGGTGATCGAGCCTTGCACGCCTTCAAGCAGGTAGTTCATCTGGTCGAGGAATGGATCGAGGTTGTCGTAAGTCTTGCTGATGACGACGTTGCCCTTGTTGTCCTTCAGCGGCCCGACATAGATCGGCTTTTTCTGCTTGAGGTCGGCGATCGCCTTGGTGGCTGCCTGGCGCGCCGCATCGTCGGCGCCGGCGCCGAACGGCGTGTTCTGCACCATGTCGCCCTCATAGCCGCCGCTCATCATGTTCGGCATCGGCTTGCCGGCCTTAAGCAGGTCGGCGTAGCTCCTGTAGATCGTGATCCACTTGTATTCGGCGCCGGTGATGAAGCCCTTCGGCGCCAACGGCGCCTGCGAGGCGTTGTGGCCGCAGGTCTTGACGCCGCGTTTCTCGGCGGTCTCGATCACGACTTTCGGGCTGTCGACGTGGCAGGTGATGACGTCGTTGCCGGCATCGACCAGCGCGTTGGTCGCCTCGGCCTCGCGCACCGGTAGCGACCAATCGCCGGTGAAGATGACCTGGACGGCGCTGTTCGGATTGGTGCTCTTGGCGCCGAGCATGAACGAATTGATGTTGCTGAGCACCGAGGCGATGGGTTTGGCCGCCACGAAGCCGAGCTTGTTCGATTTGGTGGACAGGCCGGCGGCGACGCCGTCGACGTAATGGGCCTGGTTGAGATAGCCGAAATAGCTGCCGAGGTTTTTGGGCAATTTCGGCGTCCACAGCGGCGCCGCGTGCCGTAATTCGACATTTGCATACTTTTTGGACAGATCGATCATAAAGGGATCAAAATAGCCGAACGACGTGCCGAGGATGATATTGGCGCCGTCCAGGTTGATCATCGATTCCATGGCCTTGGAGCAGGCGTCGGTCTCCGGCACGTTTTCCTCTTCGACGACCTTGACGCCGGGAATGGATTTCAGCGCCTGGGCGGCGACCGCATGGGCCTGATTCCAGCCGAAATCGTCGCGCGGCCCGACATAGACGATGCCGATGATTGCCTCTGCGGCTCGGGCAATCTGCACCGTCGATCCGGTCGCCAGCAAGGAAGCGGCGCTTGCCTTCAAAAATGTACGCCGGTCGAATGTGAGATGAGCCATCTTAACGTCCTCCGCCTCTATGTTTGCCGCTCAGCCAAGACCGCAACCAAGACCCGCAGCCAAGACCTGTCTGGTAGCAAGCATCATGCCATTGGCCCGGTGCCTGCCGGGCCACGCGGTGCCGGGACAGCCGGTCAAATACCCGCCCATCCTGGCCGCCGATTATCTCAAAGCGTGGCTCGTGGCGGCGTCTGGCGCGGGCTAGACTTTCGGTGGACGCGCGTCGCGTTGGCGAGCGCACTCGAGCGAAGGTGCTATCGCGGCATGGCTCTCGATTTCATCTTGCGGAATGCCCGCCTTGCCGGAAGCGAATTGCAGACGGTCGATGTCGGCGTCGCAGGCGGGCGCATCGCCGCGGTAGCCTCCGGCATCGCGGCCGACGCACCCGGCGAGGATATCGGCGGCCGGCTGGTCGTCGCCGGCTTTGTCGAGAGCCATATTCATCTCGACAAGTCCGGCATCCTCGACCGCTGCGCCTCGCGGCAGGGGACGCTGGCCGAGGCGATCGCCGAAGTCGCGGCAGCCAAACGCGGCTTCACCGCGCACGACATTCATCAGCGCGCCCGCCGCACCCTGAAAAAGGCGATCCTGCAGGGCACGACGCGCATGCGCAGCCATGTCGAGGTCGATCCGCGCGTCGGGCTGAAGGGATTCGAAGCGGTCCGCCGGCTCAAGCACGATTATGCCTGGGCCATCGACATCGAAATCTGCGTCTTTCCGCAGGAGGGATTGAGCAACGATCCCGGCACCGAGGCACTGCTGATCGCCGCCTGCGAGCAGGGCGCCGACCTCGTCGGCGGCTGCCCCTACACCGACAGCGATCCGCACCGCCAGATCGCCGCCATCTTCGCCATCGCGCAAAAATTCGATGTCGATATCGATTTTCATCTCGATTTCGACATCGACCCGTCATGGATGGACCTCGATGAGGTTTGCCGCCAGACGCAGATCGCGGGCTGGGGCGGGCGCGTCACGGTCGGGCACGTCACCAAGCTGTCGGCGCTCGATCCCGAACGGCTGGCACTGGCGGCCAGGCGGCTCGCCGACGCCGGCGTGGCAGTGACGGTGCTGCCGGCGACGGACCTCTATCTGATGGGACGCGGCCGCGATCGCGACATTCCGCGCGGCGTCGCGGCGGCGCACCGGCTGCTCGATCACGGCGTCGTCTGTTCGATCGCGAGCAACAACGTGCTCAATCCGTTCACGCCGTTCGGCGACTGCTCGCTCATTCGGATGGCAAACCTCTACGCCAACGTCGCCCAGATCGGCCGGCCGGCGGATTTGGCGGCGTGCCTCGACATGGTGACGACGCTGCCCGCCAAGCTGATGAATCTCAAGGACTACGGCATCGCCGTCGGCAACCCGGCCGATCTTGTCGTGCTCGACTGCGCGGACCGGGCCGCGGCGGTCGCCGAATTGGCGCGTCCGTTGTTCGGCATGAAAAACGGCCGGCGCACATTCGTCTGTCCGCCGCCGCGGCTGTTGCGGGACGGGTGCTGAACCGCTCTGTCAAAAACACCCCGCGCTCGGCTCGAAATGCCTGGCGATGGCCTGCTCGAGCAACGGCAACGCGGCCGCAATCGCCGCCTTGTCGCCCATGGCGTGGCGCATCCGGCCGATGACCGCGGATCGCGCCGCGTCGGCATCGACGCCAAGCACCGCTCCATCTTTCACCACGGTGCGGCCGGCGACGATCAGCTCGCGGACATGCCGGGCGCTGGCCCGCGTCAGCATCAGAACCAGCGGGTCGATGTCGTCACGCAGCCGGTCGTCGTCGATCGATGCCCAGTCGAGCAGCAGGAGGTCCGCCGGCTCGCCGGCGCGGATCGCGCCGCCCTCCTGGCTGTTGGTCACCGACAAGCGGCCGGTGGCGAACGCCGCGCGCAAGATGTCCGCGCGGTTCACCGCGACGCGAAAGCCGCTGCCGACGTGCAGAAGATGCGCCAGTCGCAATTCCCGCAACGCATCGTCGTCATCGTCAAGCGCGCTGCCGTCGATGCCGAGCGCGACGCGACAGCCGGCGGCGAACATCGCCGCCATCGGCGCGATGCCGGAGCGCAGGTGCAGATTGGAACTGGTGTTCACCGCGATGGTGACGCCGCGTTCGGCCAAGAGTTCGAGCTCGTCCGGCCGCGCCCACACGCAATGCGCCAGCGTCAGCCGCGGCGACAACACGCCGAGCGCATCGAGGTGCTTGACCACGCCGCCTGGATGGGTGGCGTCCGCCCAAGCCCGTTGATAGCGGGTCTCCAGGAGATGCATGTGGATGCGGCGGCCGGCGCGGTGCGACGCTTCGGCGATGGCGCCAAGGAGCGCGTCGCTACACCACTGCACGCCGTTGGGACCGAATTGCACGTCGAACATCGGACCGGCCGCGGCGGCGGCGACCTCGTCGACCAGCGCGACGAAAGCCTTCGGTTCCGGCGGCTTGCGCCGGACGATCTTCTCGATCTCCGCGCGCGCCGCCGCCGGCAGCGCCGCCAGAACCGGCTCGGACGCGCCATAGACCAGCGGATTGCGATCGCGCATCGCCACCGCAAATCCGACGCGCACGCCGACATCGCGGCCGGCCCGCGCGATCGCCGCGGCTTCATCCGGCAGGCTGCCCAGACCCTGCGGTCGGGTCAGGTGCATCATGACCACCCCGATGCCGCCCAGCGCGGCATGCGACAGCGCGACGGTCGCGGCGAGATAAGGATCGACAGCCGGAATGAGCGCCTGATATTGCAGCCAGGTTTCCAGCGGCTTGCCGCCGGCGCCAAGCGAACTGGTGCGCACCGGCCGGCCGTGATCGTGGGCATTGACCAGCGCCGGCAGCGCGAACAATTGTTCGGCGTCGCTTGCCGCGATTTCGCTGACGGTGCTCACCCGGTCGTTCTCGATGGCAATGCGGCGCGCGGCAACGACCGGCCGGTCGGCAGCCTCGATCAGATGCGCGCAATCGATTGTCCGCATGGCGGCTAGTCCGATGAGGAACGCGCCGCGGCGTCCCACACGCCACCATGCAGCGCGGCGGCCTCGTCTTCAAGCAACGGGCCGATGACTTCGACATGGCGCTGGCCGGCGGCAAACACCGTGCGGCACGGCAAATCGAGGGTCGGATTTTCGGCGTGATTGCCGGTGATGGATTTCAGCCGCCGTTCGGCCAGGCCGTACACGACGCGGCCGATCCCCGACCAGTAGATGGCGCCGGCGCACATCGCGCAAGGCTCTGCCGACGCGTAGAGCGTGCAGCCGGCCAGGACTGCCCGATCGAATTGCTTCGAGGCCGCGGTGGCAATGAGCCGTTCGGCATGGCCGGTCATGTCGCGCTCCGGCATGAAGCCGTTCTCGGCCTCGATGAGCACCTCGCCCGTCGCGCTCACCAGAATGGCGGCGAACGGATGGTTGCCGTGGGTGAGCGAACGCCGCGCCACGGCAAAGCTCCGGCGCAGCAAAGTCTCGTGATCAAGCGGCGGCAACGGCGGGCCCATGCGGTCAGTCCACGGTGCCGAACTTGTCGGCGATCGCCCGAAAGATGCGATCGGGCCGAAACGGCGTCTGGCAGAACCGGATTCCAGTGGCGTCGGCCAGCGCGTTGCCGAGCGCGGCGTTGATCGGATTGTACGGGCTTTCGCTCATCGACTTGGCGCCATACGGGCCGATGGCATCGCAGGTATCGGCAAAGTAGACTTCGGTTCGCGGCACGTCGCCGAACTGCGGCAGATGATAATTGCGCAACGTCGGGTTGGTCACGCGCCCGGTTTCGTCGATCACCATTTCTTCGTAGAGCGCGGCGCCGAGCGACTGGGCGACGCCGCCTTCGACCTGGCCGCGGCACTGCAGCGGGTTGATGACCGTCCCGGCATCGGCGGCATGCACGCTGCGCAGGATTTTGATCGCGCCGGTGTGCTTGTTCACGGCGACGCGGAAAGCCTGGACGTTGAACGCGACCGAACGCGGCGTTCCGTCCCACCGCCCGGCGGCGGCGAGGCTCCGCCCCGCGGCTCGCGCCGCCGCGGCGAGGTCGGCAAGCGCGATCCGATGCCCCGGGCGGATCACGGCGCCGGCGACGAGCGACCACGCCGACGGCGCGCCGCCGGCGTGGTCGGCGGCAAAGCACTTGATCGCCTCGCGCAAGGTTTCGCAGGCAAGCTGCGTGGCGCGTCCGGCGACAACCGTCCCGGTGCTGCCATAAGCGCCGGTGTCGTGGCCGCCATTGTCGGTGTCGGCGTTGCGCACGCGGATCGCGTCGAGCGTGGCGCCGAGCGCAGTGGCGGCAAACTGGTGATGGACGGTATTGGTGCCGTTGCCGAACTCCGCCGTGCCGACCACGAGCTGATAAGTGCCGTCATCGCCCAGGGCCGCGCTGGCCTCGGCGATGTGGCCGCCGGGCGGCACGGTATCGATCATGCCAAGCGCAACGCCTTCGCCCACCAGCCAGTCGTCGGCCTCCGGCGGATCGAGACCGCCGGGGCGGCGCATCGCATCCTTGACCAGGGCGAGGCACTGATCGAGGCCGTAGCTGCCGTATTCAACGTCGTGGGGACCGTCGGGGTCGACGACCGAGATCATCGGATCGCCCGGGTGGACGACGTTGCGCTCGCGAAATTCGATCGGGTCCATGCCGATCGCGCGGGCCAATTCGTCCATCGCCAACTCGACGGCGAAGTTGCTTTGCGGCAGGCCGTAGCCGCGAAAGGCGCCGGCCGGCACCGTGTTGGTATAGACGACGGTGGCGTCGATCTTCTTGTTGGCGCAGTTATAGACCGCGAAACATTCGCCGCAGGCGTGATTCAGTACGGCGGTGCCGTGATTGCCGTAGGCGCCGGTGTTCGACAGGACGTGCATTGCCATGGCGGTGAGGCGGCCGTCGCGCCGGGCCCCGGCCTTGATGCGCACCCGCATGGGATGCCGCGTGGTCGCGCCGATGAACTGTTCCTCGCGCGTGAACTCGAGCTTGATCGGCTGGCCGGTCTTGAGCACGGCCAGCGTCACGATGTCCTCGACCAGCATTTCCTGCTTGGCGCCGAACCCGCCGCCCATGCGCTCGCACAAGACGCGGACCCGTGCCGGATCGAGGCCGAAAATTCCGGCGAGCGCACGGCGCGTGAGAAACGGCGTCTGCGTGCTCGATCGGATATTCAGCCGCTGCGCCTCGTCGAGCCAGCCGATGGCGCAATGGGTTTCCAGATGCGCGTGCTGCACCCGCTGGGTGACGTAGGTGCCCTCGTACACGGCGTCGGCCTGGGCAAACCCGTCATCGACGCTGCCGACATGGCTGTGAATTTCAGTCAACACGTTGCGGGGCCCGTCGCCGCCATGCGCGGCGCCCGCGGCCGTGTCGTGAACGCGCGGTGCGTCCGGCCGCATCGCCTGCTCGGGATCGAACACGGCCGGCAACACATCGTAGTCCACGATCAGTTCGCCGCAGCCGGCTTCGGCCGCCGCTTCGCTGTCCGCGACCACCGCGGCGACACGCTGGCCGATAAAGCGGACGACCCGGTCCAGCACCGCGGTGTCGTCCGGATCGGTGCGCTCGTCTTCGTGGCGGGCGGTGGAATAGCGTTTTGCCGGGGCGTCTTCCCAGGTCAGCACGGCGCGCACGCCGGGAACCGCCAGCGCGGCGTCTTTTCGAATCGATCTGATGCGGGCGTGGGCATGCGGCGAGCGCAGCAGCTTCAGATGCAGGAGGCCTTCCGGCGCCGCGTCCAATGTGAAGCGGGCGGCGCCGCTGATCACGGCGCGCGTCGCCGGCGCCGGCACGCTGCGCCCGCAGGCGTCGCCTGGTTCCGCCTGCTCGATCGCGCGCACGCCGCGAATGGCATTCTCGATCGCGCCATAGCCGGTGCAGCGGCAGATGTTGCCCTTGAGCGCCCACGGCAGATCCTGTTGTTGCGACTGGTTCAAGGTCGCCGCCGTCATGATCATGCCCGGGGTGCAGAAGCCGCACTGGAAGCCCTGGGCTTGCAGAAAGGCCTGCTGCATCGGATGCAGTTCGCCGTTATGCGCCAGGCCCTCGATGGTCGTCACCGGACGACCCTCGGCGCGATAGGCGGGAAACAGACAGGCGTGCACCGGCTCGCCGTCGACCAGCACGGTGCAGGCGCCGCAATCGCCGGCGTCGCAGCCTTTCTTGACGCCGAAATAGCCGAGGTCGCGCAGGAACGTGCGCAGGCATTGGCTGGGCCGCGGCCGGACGTCATGGCGCTGTTGGTTCACCAGGAACGTCATGGCGGGCCGGCGCCATTGTGGCCGAGTTCGCGGCGGATCTCGTCGGCAAGGTGGTGCGTCACGTGCCGGCGCCAGGCCGGCGTGCCGTGGACATCGTCGTAATAGCCGTCGCGCGCGGTCGCCGCCTCGAGCGTGTCGCGCAGCATGCCGCGCGACGGCAGGGCGGGAAACGACAGCCGCAGCGGACGTGGCGTCGAGGCCGTCACGGTCAAATCGAACGCGCCGTCGTGCGGCGACAATGTGCCGATCAGGAGCGCGGCGGAGCGGCCGAGCGGGCTGAGCGAGATTTGGCGGAACGCGGTCCGCCGCCGCAACGCTGCGAGCGGCAGGTCGATGGACCGCAGCAAGTCTCCGGGGGCCAGCGCATTTTTCTGCGGGCCCAACACGACGTCGCTGACGGCGACGCGCCGCTCGTGTCCGTCCCGTGACCAGACCGTGCAAATACCGTCCAGCGCCGCGGTCAGCGAGATCATCGGTCCGGCCGGCAGCGCCATGCAGATATTGCCGCCGACCGTCGCCATGTTCCAGATCTTGAACGACGCAAAAAAAGCGCGGCAGCATTGATTGAACAGCGGCGCGGCGGTCCAATTGGCCGGATACGTCATGCCGTCCAGTTCGGCGATCTTGCAGGTCGCCGCGATGCGCAAGCCGCGCTCGACGATTTGGAGGGCGGGCCAGCCGAAATCGACAATATCGATCAGTCGGCGGACCGCCGGCTGCGGCTCGGAAAACAACCAGGTGCCGCCGGCAAGCCAGGCGTCGCCCGGCCGCCAGTGCGGGATGTCGTTGCGCTGGCGGGGTCGCGCGATGTCCGTGACGGTGTTCAGGTCCATCGCAAAAACTCGAAGCTACTCAAGCCGTTGACGCACCACCCGCGATGCAAATTCGACGCCAGTTGCGCCGCGCCCGCGTCACATCGGCATCATTGAGTCGGCGCGCCCGCCGCAAACCATGACGCCAGCGTCAGCCGCTCCTTCGGCGTCATGTCGGTGATGTTGCCCGGCGGCATCGCCTGCGAACGCACGGCATAGAGCTCGATCAGCCGGGCGTGCCGGCGGATTTGCTCGTCGCTGTCGAGCATGATGCCTTTCGGCGCCGCCGCAATGCCGTCCCACACCGGTTCGGCGGCGTGGCACATGCTGCAGCGCGACAGCACGATGTTCGACACCTGCTTGAATTTCGGCGGCGGCGGCAGCGCACCGGTCGTGATGACGCGCGGTCCCGCGGCGGACAGCCACGCGATCAGCGCCATTCCGGCGGCGGCGACGCCCCACGTCCACCACGGGCTGCCTTTGCCCTCGTGGCGCGAATTGAAGAAATGACGAATGACCGGGCCGATCAGCAGCACGATCGCGACGATCAGCCAATTGTACCGCGTCGCGAACGTCAGCGGGTAGTGATTGCTGAGCATGAGAAAAACGACGGGCAGCGTCAGGTAGTTGTTGTGCACCGAGCGCTGTTTGCCGAGCTCGCCCCAGACCGCATTGGGCGCCTTGCCGGCGATCATCGCCTCGACCGTCTTGCGCTGGTAGGGAATGATGATGACGAAGACGTTGGCCACCATGATGGTGCCGATCAGCGCGCCGATCTGGGTGAAGGCGCCCAGTCCGCTGAACACGTGGGTGAAGCCGTAAGTCAGCGCCACCAGATAGACGTAGCCGACCAGGGCCAGCGCCACCTCGTGGCGGCCGAGCGGCGAGCGGCACAGGCCCTCATAGACCAGCCACGAAATCACCAGGCTGACAAAGGCGATGCCGGCGGCCTGCACCGCGGTCAGGTCGAGCACCGACTTGTCGATCAGAAAAATGTCGGCGCCGAGATAGTACACCACCACCAGCAGCGAAAATCCGGACAGCCAGGTGGTGTAGGCTTCCCACTTGAACCAGGTCAGGCTGTCCGGCATCTGCGCCGGCGCCACCAGGTATTTCATCATGTGATAGAAGCCGCCGCCGTGCACCTGCCACTCGTCGCCCTTGACGCCCGCGGGCAATCCCGGTCGCGGCTTGAGGCTGAGGTCGAGGTGAATGAAGTAAAATGAGCTGCCGATCCAGGCGATGCCGGCAATCACATGAAGCCAGCGAAGGATGGCACTCACCCATTCGGTGAGCACGAGCTCCACAGTGTCGGACTCCTTCGGCTACCGGCCCGCCCACCATGCCAGACGCGGCGCGGCCTATTCAAGCTTTTCGTCGGCGGCCGTCAAGCGCGGTGGCGCCGGCGATGCTGCGTGCATCATAACGAACATGCCCGGCACGAGGCCGGGCATGCGAGTTGACGACTTGAGTTGAAGACTCTGCGGGCCGCGATCACTTGAAGTGATAGGTGGTCCCCACATAGGCCGTGCTTTCGATCGAGGTCTGCGGCGCGATGCTGGCAAACAGGAAGGCGTTATGGTTGGTGCCGAACTTGTTGTACCAGTACCGGTAACCGACGAAGGCATCCCAGATGCCCGGCTTGCCCCAGAACACCTTCGAGGCATCGAGCGACAGCCGCGCGTCTTCGAAAACCTCGGTCTTGGTCTCGCTGTTGTTGAACGAGCCGGCGGGACCGAAGCAGCCGACCGCCAGGCAGTTCGCCGTTGTGATGCCGGTGCCCTTCGGGCCGATCACGTTGAGGACGTTGACGAAGGTGAGCGGAACGGAAGGCGGCAGGAAGGTGAGCGGCTCGGAGATGAAGGTCTCGATTCTCCAGGTCCAGTCGAAATCACGGTTGCCGCTGAATGAAGTGCCGGCGAACGGAGGCAGGCAAACGGCGCCAAATCCGGCCGCGGGACCCGAAACAACGCCGAAGCCGGGCGGTCCGCAGGTATTGAATGCGTTCCGCGTAAACTCCTTGTCGGCCAAGATCGAGACGTTGACCACCCCCGGCAGGTTCAGGCCGAACTGCAGTCCGAAGACGCCGACCGTGGTGTGCGCGTCGAGAAAATCATCGTGGACGCCGGCGTTGCCGCCGGCCTCGAGCGAGACATCCTTGGTGATCAGGTTGCTGAAAGCCTTGCTGCTGGATATCTCGTTGAGGCCGAGCGTGCTGCGCGAGAAGGTGAAGACCTCGCGGCTGCCTTCGGCGCCGGGGGTCCCCTGTGACGGGTCCTGCGGGCCATATTGGTCGAATTCGACGTGGATCAGGTTGGTGCCGTACTGCCAGACGTCGAAGTGATCGATGCTGCCTTGATATCTGGCGAACGTGTTCTTCTCGCCGAACACGCCGCCGGGCACGATATTGCTGCCGCCCGAGATGCCCGGGTTGGTCGCGTCCGGATACCAGATGAAGCTCACCGAGGTGTCGTTGACGAAGAAGAACGGCACCTCCTTCACCACCCGCGGCGCCGCCTTGACCGGCATGTCCGCGGCGAGCGCGCCGGTGGCCGCCGACGCCCCGAGCGCGGCGGCAAGCGCGACTGTTTTTGCGGTGGTCTTGAAAATCTTTCGGTTCACGATGGTCCCCTGCCAAGTCATAGAGTTGCGCTGCATTGCGGCCCCCCGCACGTTCGACTTCGGGAGAAGTCATTAACCTTGCGGACCATGGCGCGCGGCCTGCACCGCCAAAAGCCCGTACTTTCAGCAGGTAATTGCCGCTTTGTTGGCTTGATTGCCGAAGGGTGAGCAGAAATGTCGGGGCGCCGCGGGTCGTTGCGCCGGCGCCGCAATCGCGGCGACTGCTGCACAAGTCCCAACAAAAACAGCACTTTGTTGGTGAGTGCCGGCTTCGCTGGATGCCCTGAACATGATCGCGAATGAAATCGCCACAGAGCGCCGCCGCAACTGCCTATTTCTTAGCTATCTACTTCTGGCCGCAATTGAATTCTTCCGAATGTGACATTATGGAGACACTTTTGAGGGCCGCTTTTGCGCAAGAACCAGGGGAATTTATCGGCTGAGCAGCCAGCACGCTGCCGTCAGGCCAAGAGCGCCGGCAAATACCGGAGTGAGTCGCCGGCGCCTGGCGTCGCTTTGGGCAACGGGCCGGCATTGCACGCTTTTGCCGCCAGCTATTTTGGCCGATGATGGCCGCGACGGCGCGGGTATTCCTGGCGCGGGCATCCCTGGAATGAACTTTGCAATGGCCGACATCCATAGCAATCCCGATGCATGATGTTTTGCCACAAAGCGCTTCGTCCGGGACCGAGCCGTTGTTGCAGGCGGTCGGCATCACCAAGCGTTACGGGACCTTTGCCGCCAACGATGGCATCGATCTCGATCTCTTCCAGACCGAGATCCACGCGCTGTTAGGCGAGAACGGCGCCGGCAAGTCGACCCTCGTCAAGGCGATGTACGGCCTTATCCAGCCGAGCGCCGGCGAGTTGCGCTGGATGGGCGAGAAAATCGTTCTCGCCGGGCCGTCGCGAGCGCGTTCGCTCGGCATCGGCATGGTGTTCCAGCATTTTTCGCTGTTCGAAAACCTCACCGTCGCGGAAAACGTCGCGCTCGGACTGGCGCCGACCGAATCGTTCGCCGCCATCACCGATCGGCTCGCCGCAACCGCGCGGCTCTACGGCCTGCCGCTCGAGCCCAAGCGCGAGGTCTGGCGACTGTCGGTCGGCGAGCGGCAGCGCATCGAGATCGTGCGCGCGCTCATGCAAAATCCGAAGCTCCTCATACTCGATGAGCCGACCGCCGTGCTCACCCCGCAGGAGGCCGATCAGCTCTTTGTCGTGCTGGAGCGGCTCAAGGGCGAGGGGCGGGCGATCCTGTACATCAGTCACAAGCTCGACGAGGTCAAACGGCTCTGTGACACGGCCACGATCCTGCGCGGCGGCAAAAAGGTGGCGACCTGCAATCCACGACTGGAAACCGCCGCGTCGCTCGCCCGCATGATGGTCGGCGCCAATATCAGCGAGGTGAAGGCGGCATCCGGCCGCGGCACGTCGATTGCGCGCCTCGTCATCCATCGGCTGTCGATCGATCCGGACGACCCGCACGGCACCCACCTCGACAACATATCGCTCGAGGTCCTCGGCGGCGAAATCGTCGGCATCGCCGGCGTTGCCGGCAACGGCCAGGACGAATTGTTCGCCGCGTTGTCCGGCGAGCGGCTGGCGTCGGCCTCCGGAGCGATCGTCATCGACGGCGCGGCGGCCGGCGGGCTTGGCGTGACCGAGCGCCGCCGCATGGGCGTCGCCTTCGTGCCGGAGGAGCGTCTCGGCCACGGTACCGCGCCGCGCATGAAATTATCGGAGAACGCGCTCCTCACCGGCCATGCCGCGAGCGCGCATGGTCAAATACGGCTTCGTCGACAAGCCGGCGACGCTCGCCACGGTCGACCGCACCACCAAGAGCTTCGATGTGCGCAAGGCCAAGCGCGATCCGGAAGCGGTCAGTCTGTCCGGCGGCAACTTGCAGAAATTCATCGTCGGCCGCGAAATTCTGCGCGAGCCGGGCGTGCTGGTGGTGAGCCAGCCGACCTGGGGCGTCGACGCCGGCGCGGCGGCGACGATCCGCCAGGCGCTCATCGATCTCGCCGCGCGCGGCACCGCGGTCCTGATCATCAGCCAGGACCTCGATGAACTTGCCGAGATCGCCGACCGCATCGCGGTGATGTTCCACGGCAGGCTGTCGCCGCCGCTGCGTGCCGTCGAGGCGACGCGCGAAACGCTCGGCCTGCTGATGGGCGGCGCCCAAGCCGGCAGTGCGCCCGGCATCGGAGAGGCGAGCCATGCAGCTGGTGCTTGAACGCCGCGCCGAACGGTCCGCCGCGATCGCCGTCGCTTCGCCGCTGATCGCGATCGCGCTCACGCTGGTGACCATGGCGGCGCTGTTCGCGATTCTCGGCAAGAATCCCATCACCGCGCTCGACGTCTATTTCATCGAGCCGCTGACGGATCCCTATTCGCTCGGCGAGATCGCGGTCAAGGCGACGCCGCTGGTGATGATCGCGGTCGGCCTGTCGCTCTGCTACATCGCCAATATCTGGAACATCGGGGCGGAGGGCCAGTTCCTGGTCGGCGCGGTCTGCGGCAGCTGGCTTGCGGTGCGCACCAACGGCACCGACGCCGGCATCTGGGTGCTGCCGGCGATGCTGCTGCTCGGCACCCTGGGCGGCGCGCTCTACGCGCTCATTCCGGCGATCTGCAAGGTCCGCTTCGGCGCCAGCGAAATCCTCACCAGCTTGATGCTGGTCTACGTCGCCTATTACGGCATGGATTATCTGGTGCGCGGGCCGTGGCGCGATCCTCACGGGCTGAACTTTCCGACCACGGCGCCGTTCGATCCGGTCGCCACGGTGCCGGTGCTGTTCGACGGCAGCCGGGTGCACGCCGGCACGCTCGTTGCGCTGATCGTGGTGATGGCGGTCGCGGTGATGCTCGGCCGCACCATCATGGGATTTGAAATCCGTCTGGTCGGCGCCGCGCCCAAGGCGGCGCGCTTTTCCGGCTTCAACGCCGATCGGCTGGTGCTGTTCACCTTTGCGGTCTCCGGGGCACTGGCGGGCCTTGCCGGAATTATCGAGGTTGCCGGGCCGATCGGCTATTTGCAGCCCGATATCTCGCCGGGTTACGGCTTCACCGCGATCATCGTCGCCTTCCTGGGCCGGCTCAATCCGGTCGGCATCCTGATTGCCGGCCTGTTTCTGGCGCTCACTTTCATCGGCGGCGAGAATGCGGAAATCGCCATCAAGGTGCCGCTCGACCTCACCAAGGTGTTTCAGGGCATCCTGCTGTTCTACGTGCTGGCCTGCGATTCCCTGATCGTTCACCGCATCCGCCTGGTCGGCGCGTCGCGCAAGGCGGTGGCTGCGCATGTTTGATGCCATCGTCCAGATCCTCGGCCTGATTTTCTCCGTCAACTTTCTCCTGACGGTGATTACCGCCTCGACGCCGCTGTTGCTGGCCGCCTCCGGCGAACTGGTGGCCGAACGCGCGGGCGTTCTCAACCTCGGCGTCGAAGGCATGATGATCATGGGCGCGGCCTGCGGTTTCGCCGGCGCCTATCTGTCGGATTCGACCATCGTCGGCGCCATCGCCGGCGTGGTGGCGGGCGCCGCGATGGCGGCGATCTTCGCCATCATGACGCTCGGTCTCGCCGTCAACCAGGTAGCCACCGGCCTTGCGCTCACCATTTTGGGCACCGGCCTTTCGGGACTGATCGGCGCCGGATTTGTCGGCCAGCGGATCGTGCCGACCCCGCAACTTCATCTGCCGTTGCTGACCGATATCCCCATCGTCGGCCGCATCCTGTTCGGTCAGGATGCGTTCGTGTATTTCTCGTTCGCGCTGATCATCGCCATCTGGCTGTTTCTGTACCGGACGCGCGCGGGTCTGGTGCTGCGCGCGGTCGGCGACAATCACACCTCGGCCCATGCGCTTGGCTATCCGGTGCTGAAAATCCGCCTGCTCGCGGTGCTGTTCGGCGGCGCCTGCGCCGGGCTCGCCGGCGCGTTCCTGCCGCTGGCCTATACGCCGTTCTTCATTCCGGGAATGACCGCCGGACGGGGCTGGATCGCGCTGGCGCTGGTGGTGTTCGCCTCCTGGCGCCCCGGCCGGCTGGTCGCCGGCGCCTATTTGTTTGGCGCGGTGACGTTCCTTCAGCTCTCGGTGCAAGGACTCGGCCTCGGCATCCCGCCGCAACTGATGTCGTCGCTGCCCTATCTTGCAACCGTAGTCGTCCTGGTATTGATTTCACGAACGCGCGGCACTGCCGGGTCTGCCGCGCCGGCGTCTCTCGGTGTGGTGTTCGTGCCAGACCGCTGAACTCCCCCACGAGCGCGCGCGACGGACCAAAGCGCCCGTGGGAACTGGGATACCCGTCCGTCCAAACCCGGAGTTGAACCATGAAGAATCGAATAGTCGTGGCCGCGGCCGCTGCAGCGTTTGCCATCGCTGCCGCCACGCTGGCGGCCCCGGCCGCCGAGAAGCTGAAAATCGGCTTCATCTACCTCGGACCGGTTGGCGATTTCGGCTGGACCTATCAGCATGAGGTCGCCCGTCAGGGACTGGTGACGGCGCTCGGCGACAAGATCGACACCACGTATCTGGAGAACGTCAACGAGGGGCCGGACTCCGAACGGTCGATCGAGCAGTTGGCGCGCACCGGGCACAAGCTGATCTTCACCACCTCATTCGGTTACATGGACCCGACCATCAAGGTCGCCAGCAGGTTCCCCAAAGTGGATTTCGAGCACGCCACCGGGTTCAAGCGCGCCGCCAACGTCAGCACCTATTCGGGCCGCTTCTATGAGGGCCGCTACATTCAGGGCCAGATCGCCGCCAAGATGTCGAAGACCGGCGTGCTCGGCTACATCGTGTCGTTCCCGATCCCGGAAGTGATCTCGGGCATCAACGCCACGATGCTCGGCGCCCAGACCGTCAACCCGAACATCAAGGTCAAGATCATCTGGGTCAGCACCTGGTTCGACCCCGGCAAGGAAGCCGACGCTGCCAAGGCGCTGGCCGACCAGGGCGCCGATGTGCTGATGCAGCACACCGATTCGCCGGCCGCCATGCAGATCGCCGCCCAGCGCGGCATTTACGCCTTCGGCCAGGACTCCGACATGATCAAGTTCGGGCCGAAGAGCCAGCTCACCGCGATCATCGACAACTGGGCGCCCTACTATATCCAGCGCGCCAACGACGTGCTGGGCGGCAGCTGGAAGTCGACCGACACCTGGGGCGGGCTGCAGTCCACCATGGTGGTGATGGCGCCCTACACCAACATGCCGGGTGACGTGAAGAAGCTGGCGGTGGAGACCGAAGCCGCGATCAAGGCCGGCACGCTGCATCCGTTCAAGTGCCCGATCATCGATCAGGACGGCAACACCGTGCCCTGCAAGGGCGGCGACCATCTCGACGACGGCCAGATCCTGAGCATGAACTTCTACGTCAAGGGCGTGGACGACAAGATTCCGGGAAAGTAGTTGATCGTCGAACGCGCATATTTGCCGCAGGCGGAACATTGCCGGTCGGATCGAGCCGACCGGCGACTTCCCTCTGCTTCACTTGAGCATCAGCTCCATGACCTGAACCAGGCTCTTGTCCCGGTTGGCTTTGCAATAGTCGGCGACGTTGCGCATCGCGTAGCGCAGCCGCGCCAGGTTGAAGCCGCGGCCTTTCGCGACGCCGTTATACCACCCGCCGTACCAGGCCAGCAGCAGGTCGGTGTCCGCGGGTGACGCGTCGGCGAGATGGCCGCAGGTCAGCCGTCGCACGTCGATATTGCCGTTGGCGTCGGCATATTTCGACAGCGCGACGGACGGCAATTGCGGTTGCGGCGGCATCTGCGATGGCTGCGGCTGCTGCGCCTGGTCCGGCGCGCCGGGCTGCGTCACCGCTTTGTTGGGGCACGCCTTGCCGAGCCGGACCGTCATGTCGTCGCCCAGGAATGTTTCGCCGGGACGGAATATGGTGCCTTCCCGCACGCGCACGTTCTGCACCGGGATGAACGCCGTCTCGATCACGGTCCATGAACCGTCGGGGTTCTTGGTAAACGCGTCGCAATCGATGTCGCTGTCTTGCGCTTGCGCGCGACCAAGCACGCCGCCGCCGTGCAGCGCCACGACCAGGACCGCCAACGCCAAACGACGACGCATCATGCAACTCCCGCAGCCATTTTGGTCTCGTCGATCGGTTTAGCGATCAACGGCCGGACTGTAGCACGCGCGCGGCCGCGGAGTGCCGCATGATGAGGGCGGACAGGTCGAGGCCGGGAATTTCGCCGTCCTCGACGACCCAGCGGCCGCCGACCATGACCCGGTCGGCGCGATGGGCGCCGCACAGCACCAGCGCCGCGAGCGGGTCGCCGCTGCCGGAGAAGCGCAACTCGTCGAGCCGAAACAGCGCCAGATCGGCCATCTTGCCGACCGCAATCTCGCCGATGTCGGTTCGCCCGGTGCATGCCGCGGAGCCTGCGGTCGCCCAGCGCAGCGCGTCGCGGTGGCTCACGCGCGCGACCCCGTAGCGGCTGCGTTGCAGCAGGAAGGCGGCGCGCACTTCCTGCATGAGATTCGAGCCGTCGTTGGACGCCGACCCGTCGACGCCAAGGCCGATGCGCACGCCGGCTTCCTCCATCGCGCAGACCGGACAGGTGCCCGAGGCCAGTGTCTGATTGCTGCACGGACAGTGCGCGATCGTCGTTGCTGCCCGCGCCAGTCGTTTGATCTCGTCGTCGGTGAAATGAATGCCGTGCGCCAGCCAGACCCGCTCGTTGAGCCAGCCGCATTGCTCCAGATAGTCCAGCGGCCGGCAATGGTATTTCTCATGGCAGAAGCGGTTCTCGTCCTCGGTTTCGGCCAGATGGGTGTGGAGACGCACATTGAGCCGGCTGGCCAGATCCGCCGTCGATCGCATCAGCGATGTGGTCACCGAAAACGGCGAGCAGGGCGCCAGCGCGATCTGCACCATGGCGCCTTCGCCGGACTGGTGATAGCGCCTCACCAGGCGCTCGCTGTCGGCAAGGATCGTGTCCTCGTCCTGCACCACGCTGTCCGGTGGCAGCCCGCCGTCGCGCTGCGACAGGTTCATCGAGCCGCGCGTCAGCAGCACGCGCAATCCGAGCCGTTGCGCCGCCGCCACCTCGATGTCGATCGAGTCCTCAAGCCCGGCGGGGAAGACGTAGTGATGGTCGGTCGTCGTCGTGCAGCCGGACAACATGAGTTCGGCCATCGCCACCGTCATGGCGAGATCGAGCGCTTGCGGCGTCAAGCCGGCCCAGATCGGATAAAGCGCCTGCAGCCACGGAAACAATTCGCGGTTGATCGCCGCCGGGACGGCGCGGGTGAGGGTCTGGTAGAAATGATGGTGGGTGTTGATCAGTCCGGGCAACACGACGCCGTCGCCGGCCTCGTAGGTCGCGACATCCGGCGTCGTCGGACTGCGTCCGGCGGCGACCAGTTCGACGATGCGGTCGTCCTGCACGACGATGCCGCGCTCGGCGCCGACGGCCAATATGGCCAGAGGATCCTTGATCCAAAGCGCCGGCTTTTTTGGCTGCATTCCCTTCCCCACGCCTGGCGGCAATTGCCGTCGATCCAGATCCGATGCGCCGACGCGATGCCCTTCAGCTGCCCCGATAGGTGGAGTAGCTCCACGGCGTCACCAGAAGCGGCACGTGATAGTGCGCTTCCGGCTCGGCGACCGCGAAGCGGACCGGTACGACGTCAAGGAAAGGCGGCTCGGCAACCGGCGTGTTTTGCCGCGCAAAATACCCGCCGACGGCAAATCGCAGCTCATATTGTGCGATCGGGATCGGCTGCCCGGCGATCAGCGGACGCTCGGTGCGGCCGTCGGCGTTGGTCGTCGCCCGCAGGATGAGGTGCGCCGCACCTGACGACGCGACTTCGAAGAGCGCGATGGCAACGCCGGCCGCCGGCGCGCCGCGCTGGGTATCGAGCACGTGGGTGGAGAGGCGGCCGCAGACGTTGAGACGATCCGGCGCGGCAACGCGCCCATCGAGCCGCAGCGCGGCGATCCGACAGATTTCGGTCAGCGCCGCCCGCCGCTCGGTCGGCTTGTCGTTGGCGAGGCGCTGCTCGAACTGGCGCAGGATCGAGTCCTTGCCGTGCCGGCGCACGCAGACAATGAACGGCATGTCGAATTTGGCATGATAGGCCGCGTTGAGCCGGTGGAACGCGGCGAATTCGTCGTCTGAAAGCCGGTCGAGCCCGGCGCTCGATTGCTCGTGCCTGGAGTTGGGCGTGACCGCGCCGTCGCGGGCGGCCTTGCCGGCGAGATCGGGATGCAGCTTGATGAGCGCCATCTGGCGGTCGGCGGCGGCGGTCTGCACCGCGCCGGTCATCGCCTCATGCAGCGCGTTCAGCGTCGAGAATGGCCGCGCCGCGAAAGCGGTTTCGGCGACCCACGGCGAATGCTCGAAAACGTCGCCCAGGGCCGTGGCAAAGGCCTCGCGGTCCATTCGGTTGAGGTCATCGAGCGAAACCATGGCGATCACATCTCAGGCCACCACCGGCGCCGCGGCGGCGAGATTGAAATGTTCGCAGTGCCAATGGCGCGCGATGTCGAGCCGCGAGGCGACCCACACCCGATCGAACTTGGCGATGTGATCGAGAAAGCGCACCAGCCCGGCGGCGCGGCCCGGGCGGCCGGCCAATCGGCAGTGCAGGCCGATCGACATCATTTTGGGCGCCTGCGCGCCTTCGTCGTACAGGTAATCGAAACAATCCCGCAGATAGCTGAAAAACGCTTCGCCGTCCGGGAAACCCTGCGCATTGATGAAGCGCATATCGTTGGTGTCGAGCGAATACGGCACGATGACATGGGGACCCTTTGGGCCGTTGACCCAATAGGGCAAATCGTCGGCGTAGGAATCCGACGAATAGAGAAAGCCGCCGTCTTCCAGCACCAGCCGCAATGTGTGTGCGGAGGTGCGGCCGGTGTACCAGCCCAACGGCCGTTCGCCGGTCGCCTCGGTATGGATGCGGATGGCGTCGCCCATATGGGCGGCTTCGTCGGCGGCGGAGAAATCCTTGTAGTCGATCCACTTCAAGCCGTGGCTGGCGATATCCCAGCCGGCTTCACTCATGGCGTCGACGATCGCAGGATTGCGGGCGAGCGCATTGGCGACGCCGAACACGGTTGCCGGAAGCTTGCGCGCCGTGAAAATCCGCCACAGCCGCCAGAACCCGGCGCGGGAGCCGTATTCGAACATCGACTCCACGCTCATATGGCGCTGACCGGGCCACGGCCTGGTGCCGAGGACGTCGGTGAGGAAGGCTTCCGATGCGCCGTCGCCGTGCAGGATATTGTTTTCGCCGCCTTCCTCGAAATTCACCACGAATTGCACGGCGATCCGCGCGCCGCCCGGCCAGCGCGGGTCGGGCGGATTGCGGCCGTAGCCCGCGAGGTCTCGCGGGTATTCGGAAGAATTGGGCGATGACATTCCGCGTACCGTACCGGCCGCTCACCATGGCAGAAGCACCGCGGCGAGTTCAAGAGAGCGCCGCGGCGCCGCTGCGCCTATTATTTCTCCTTGAAGGCGGCGCCGATGGCATCGAGCGCGGGCGCGGCGTGCAGCATGTCCATGTGCGTGAGGCCGGGCACGATCGTCACGGCGATCGGCGGCTGCACGCCGCGAACGATGTCGGCATATCTGTCGGCCAGCATCAATTCGTCCGCGGCGCCGACGATGATCGTGGTTGGCATCCTGAGGCTGCGAAACGCGGCGTCGAGGTCGCGGGGCGGGCCGAAATTGAAGAGGAGCCGATGGGAATATCGCGCCGTGACGAATTTCTCCAGAGTCGGCCGCGACCGCAAAGGCGATGACCGGGAGGGCTTCGCAGCAGCGCAGGCCGAGGCGGCCCAGCACGCTGATGGCGACGATACGCGGAAGATCCGCCGTGGCCCATTGCGCCGAACCCTCAGCGCTGCGCGACGAAGGCGCATAGTAGCCGAGGAAGGGCGACAGCAGGACGAGGCGCTCGAAATCGGCGGCGAGCTTGCCGGCCGCGACGCGCAACGCAAAGCCGCCGCCGGCCGAGAATCCGAGCAGCGAGAAATGCGGCTGCGGATAGCGGCGCCGCAGTTCGGCAATCAGATCTTCGAGGTCGTCGTCAAGCTGGCCGTAATAGCCGATATCGCCGCGCGTGCCGGATTTGCCGTGGCCCCGCATGTCCGGCGCCACCACCAGGTAATTCTCGGCGGCGAGCCGTTTGGCGATTTCATTCGTTCCGGTCGAATGGCCGGCCGAGCCGTGGATGACGATTGCGATGTTCTGGCCGCCGCCGTCGGTGGCCGCATAGAGCCGATAGGCAAGCCATGAGCCGTCGCGGGCCTGGAAGCGTGAGATGTCCGGCAGTCCGGATTGATCGACCGCACGTGCTCCGGCTCGGATCGACGTCAGTTCCGGCGGCCGCGACAGCGGCGTGGCGATCAGCAATCCGAAGAGGAGCGCCAGCAGGCCGATGACGGCGAGAATCCAACGCAGCGACCAGAAAATCCATGCGAGCGGCTTCATGATTTCACACCATCGTTGATCGCTTTGCCCAGCGTAGCACCAAGACCATGGCGGGCTTGTGTGAAGCGACCGCAAATTCGGGTGCGGGCGAAGTCGATTTACTCCCCAGCCGAGCGCAGCTACGGTCCGCCGGCAGCGGCGGGAGTTTCTTTACCAGCAATAGGCGCGACGATGATCGACGACGGGGCATTGCGCGGCGGTGCTGGCGCTGCGCCGCCGCTATCGGGTGTAGCATGGACGTTATTATTGTCGGCGGCGGCATCGGCGGATTGACGCTGGCGCTCGCCGTCCAGGCCGCGGTGCCCGCGGCCCGGATTCGCGTTTTCGAAGCCGTGCCCGAGGTGCGCGCGCTCGGCGTCGGCATCAATCTCGGTCCGCATGCGGTCAAGGAGTTGAGCGCGCTCGGGCTGCAGGACGCGCTGGTCGCCCGCGCGTGCACGCCGCAGGATTACGCCTTCTTCACCCGGCACGGCCAGCTGGTGTATCGCGAGCCCTGGGGCCGCGCCGCCGGCCACCTCTGGCCGCACCTGTCCATCAATCGCGGCGATCTGCATCAGGTGCTGCTCGATGCGGTGCGCGCGCGCATCGGCGCGGCCAACGTCATCGCCGGCCATCGCTGCGTCGCCGTCGCGCAGCACGAGCGCGCGGTGACGGCGCACTTCGCCGGACCCGGCGGCGAAGCACTGCGGGCGCAGCACGGCGACGTTCTGGTCGCTTGCGACGGCATCCATTCGGTGGTGCGGCGGCAGTTCCATCCGCACGAGGGCGGCTTTCGCTATCGCGGCACCAACATGTGGCGCGGCGTGACGCGGCGGCAGCCGTTCCTCACCGGCCGCAGCATCGCCCGGATCGGCGCCCGGCACGCGACGCTGATCCTCTATCCGATCCGCGACAACGTCGACGCCGCCGGCAACCAGCTCGTCAACTGGGTCGCCGAGATCGAGCGCGACGTCGCCGCTCCGGTCGACTGGAGCAAGCCGGGAAAACTCGAGGATTTTTATCCGACCTATGCGGATTGGACGTTCGATTGGCTCGATGCCGCGGCGATGATCCGCGACGCCGATCTGATCCTCGCCAACCCGATGGTCGATCGCGATCCGCTGTCGCGCTGGACGTTCGGCCGCGTGACGCTGCTCGGCGACGCGGCGCATCCGATGTATCCGCAGGGCGGCAACGGCGGCGCGCAGGCGATCATCGACGCCGCGACGCTGGCGCGGCTGTTGGCGCGCGGGCCCGATGCGGTTGCCGCGCTGCAGGCTTACGAGGCGGAGCGCCTGCCGGCGACCTCGCGCATCGTCCTGCAGAACCGCTCGGCGCCGCCCAACGTGATCGTCGACACCGTCGAGCAGCGCACCGGCGGTCAGCGCTTCGAGCGCCTCGAGGACGTCATCAGCCAGGACGAGTTGCGCGCCATCTTCGAGCGCTACCAGAAAGTCGCCGGCTATCACGTCGCGCAGGTCGGGCGCCAACCTCCACCGCGATAGCGGGGGGGTAGGGCGATATCCATGAAACAACTCAGTGTCGCGGTCGACCTGGACCGGCCGCCGTCATGCGTCGTCCGGCCGGGTCGCCTCATCAGTCGGCATTGGCGTTCTGGATCGTCCAGGTGGTGGACACATTGCCGACACCCGCACTCGACGAGACCTGTGTGCCGTTCATGAACCAGATGGCGACGTTGCCGCTGGTGTCGCGCCAGAGAATGTCGCTCGTGCCGTTGCCGTCGTAGTCGCCGGTGGCCTGGATCGACCAGGTCGATGGCACGGTGCCAATGATCGCACTTTGCGTCACTTGCCCGTTGCTCAACAGCCAGACCGCGACGTCGCCGCTAGTATCCTGCCAGAGAATGTCGACAAAGCCGTCGCCGTTGAAGTCGCCGAGGCCGACGACCTGCCAATTCGACGGCACGTTGCCAAGACTGACGCTCTGCACGATTTGCGATCCGTTCACCGACCACAGCGCCAGGTTGCCGGACGTGTCGCGCCACAGGATGTCGCCAATGGCATCGGACCCGACGATGCTCCAACTGGCCGGCACCGCGCCGAGCGACGCCGCGGAGTTAAGCTGGCCTGCGTTCATGAACCAGATCGCCACCGTGCCGGTGTTGCTGTCGCGCCAGAGAATATCGCCGGTGCCGTCGCGGTTGAAGTCGCCCGTTCCATAGATGCTCCAGTTGGTCGGCACGTTGCCAAAGCCCGCCGCCGCGGTGACCGCCGCGCCGTTCAAGAACCAGAATGCGAGGTTGCCGCTGCTGTCGCGCCACAGCAGGTCGGCATTGCCGTCGCCGTTGAAGTCGCGCTGGCCGACAATGGACCAGGAGGCCGGAGTGGCCCCGAGACATCCGGAGTTCAACACCTGCGCGGCGTTCATCTCCCACGCGGCAATGCAGGTGCCGCCGCCCCAGACGATATCGCTCATGCCGTCGCCGTTGACGTCGTGGGTGTTGTAGATCCCGACAAATGGTTTGGCCGCGCAAAACACGTACGCGACCGTCAAAGTCCAGCTTTTGGTGGTGTCATCGTAGCTCGTTCCCGTCGGATTTGCGCAGCCGCCGCTGGGATCTTTCATCGTGTCGCCATTGCCGCTAGTCGTGAAACTCTCATTGGGAGCGACCCCGGAAAACTTGAAGGCCAGCGTGCCGAAGTTCGGCAGCGGCAATTTGGTCCGCACCCCTCCCTGCAGCACCTTTGGCGCTTCGACGATGAACTCGGCCGAACTCTGATCGGGCGCAAAATTGATGCTGCCGTTGCCCCAGGCCCAGGACTGGGTTTCGTCGATGATACTGGCGCTCCACGACGAACAACTGTCCAAGGGCGGATGGTTGCAAATAATCTCGACGTCGATCGTGTCGCCGGCAGCGACGGTGCAGGGCACCGGCGAAGAGCTGGAAAGCACATGGCACCCGGTCAGCGGGTCTGAGTTGATCCCGGCGTCCGGCACAGTCTGAAACCACGCTGTGTACGTCGTGCTTCCCGTGCTGGTGACGGTCGAGTCGGTACCCGCTTGCAGCAGGTTGCCGCTGATGCCGCCCACCCCGATCCAGACCGAGGCTTTTTCCTGAGAGGCGGACGACCCGTAATTGACGAAGGTCACGGCCGGGACCGTCCATTGCGTGGCAATATAATTGTATTTCTGGGAAGTGACCTCAAAGCCTGACCAGTTGGGAAAGGGCGCCTTTTGGGCTTGGCTTATCTGCACCGCTCCAAGCGTGAGAAGCGCGACACCGAAGACCAGGCCGAGCCGGCGCCATGAAAAAATGTTTCGCATAGCTTCCCCTCTTCCATGTTGGCTTAGCAAACGAGGAGCGTGAATTGCCGATACACCGAACGCCGGATTGAGTTTATGAGGCGTCGGCTGGTCTCGCAACACGCCGAGGCCGCCGACGTCCCGACCTGATCGTCGACACCGTCGAGCAACGCACTGGCGGCAAGCGCATCGAGCGCCTCGATGACGTCATCAGCCAGGGCGAGTTGCGCGCCATCCTCAAGCGCGACCAGAAAAGTCGCCGCTATCACGTTGCGCAGGTGGGCAAACATCCTCCCCCACGACAGTGGGGGAGGGGGACCGCCCGAAGGGCGGTGGAGGGGGCGCGGGCCTCGTCGCTCGCGCAGCGGTGGATGTCGTCGCAGGAGCGCGCGCTTATTGGACAATGCGAAACGAAAAACGCTTTACCGGGAAGCCCCCTCCACCGCGCTTCGCGCGGTCCCCCTCCCCCGCGGCGCTTTGCGCCGCAGGGGAGGATAAGCGCGTCACTCCACCTTCAAGCCCTCGGCCTTGATGATCGGCCACCACTTGGCGATCTCGGCCTGGTACAAGGCGGCGAGCGCTTCCGGGGTTTGCTGGTCGCGCGGCCAGATGTCCTGGCCTTGCGCGGCGAAGCGCTGCGCCACGGCGGGATCGGCCAGTGCCGCCACCACGGCGGCATTGACCTTGGCGATGATGGCGGCGGGCGTGCCCTTCGGCGCGAACAGCGCGTGCCAATAGGAAATGTGCAGGCCCGCCACCCCGGATTCGTCGATGGTGGGAATCTCCGGCGCCAGGTGCCAGCGGTCCTTGGTCATCACCGCATAGGCCTTGATGGTGCCGGCGCGCACCTGCGTGATCGCATTCGCGGCCTGGTCGAACATCAGGTCGACCCGGCCCGCCATCAGGTCCTGCATCGCCGGCGCGCCGCCGCGGTACGGCACGAAGCCGAAACTGGTGCCGGTGACTTTCTGGAAATACAAGCCGGCGACCTGCGCGCCGCCGGCGGCGCCGACGGTGGCGGCCTCCGCCTTGTCGGGATTGGCCTTGAGCCAGGCGATCAGCTCGTGGACGTCGTTGGCCGGAAAGCCGGTGCGCGCGATGATGATCTGCGGCGTATTGGCCAACAGCGCGATCGGCGCGAAGTCGTTGACGATGTCGTAGTCCACTTTGTAGGTGGCCGGATTGACCACCTGGGTGCTCCATTGCCCGATCAAGAGCGTGTAGCCGTCCGGGTCGGCGCGCGCGACGCGGCCGACGCCGACCGTGCCGCCGGCGCCGCCGATATTCTCGATGACGATCGGCTGGCCGAGCGCCGCCTCGAGCGGGCCGGACAGCACCCGCGCCAAGCCATCGGACGGGCCGCCGGGCGGGAACGGCGCAATGATCGTCACCGGGCGCGACGGATAGGTCTGGGCCGCCGCGCCGCCGCTGCCGGGCAAGGCCAAGGCTGCAGTCAAGACCGCAGCCAGAACCGCAGCCGGGACCGGCGACTTCATGACGATGCTCCGGTGCTCTCGATGTCGCCCGCGGCGCGGCGGCGCGCCGGCATCCGCAGCGCCCGCTCGACCAGCGCCAGCAGCGCCGTGTGGTCCAGCATCGTATAGATCGACGCGCCCATCTGCACCGGATCGCCGGCGTAATAGCGTTCGTACTGCAGCTGGCGCTGCCCGAACTGCGTGCCGGTCGCGTCCCAGGCGAGCTTCGACAGCCGGATTTTCTCCTCGGCGTCGCTGTCGGCGCCGCGAAAATAGCGCTGAATGTCGGGGCCGATTTCGGACAGCACATCGGCCTGCGTCGGATTGGCCAGAATTCCGCCGGCGCCGAGCACCTGGGTCAGGCGCACCATCCGTTCGTAAAAACGCGGGATGTGATAACGCAGCGCCTGCAGCGGCGCCAGCGCCGGGCGCACGGTGCCGTGCCCGCTGCTCTCCGCCTTCTGTTCGGACATGTGGATCGCGGCTTCGATCAGCTGCAGATAGCCGAGGCACTCGCCGAGCTGCTCCTGGACGTGCACGAAGCGATCGGTCTTGACGGACCGCGACAATGCGACCGCCAGCGCCGTCATGAACTCGCATTTGACGAGGCCGCGGACCGCGGTCTGATGCCCGGTATGGCATTGCACGCGGGTCCGCGCGAACATGGTGTTGGCCAGCGTCACGTTGCCGTGCAGGAAGACCCGATCCCACGGCACCACGACGTCGTTGAAGATCACCATGGCGTCGGGCTCCTCGAACCGCGCGCCGAGCGGGTGATCCCATTCCGAGGTGTCGTCCTGGTCGAACGGCTCGCGGCAAATGAACCGCAGTCCCGGCGTGTCGGTGGGGATGGCGAAGGCCAGCGCATATTTCTCTTCGCCCGGCCGCACCGAATACGGCAGCGGGTACACCATGAGCTCGTCGGCGGTCGGTCCGTGCGTCGCCAGCATCTTGGCGCCGCGGACGACCAGCCCGTCGCCGGTCTCCTTGACGGTGCCCAGATAGGCGTATTCGTCGGCCTGCTGCGCGGCCGATTTGCTGCGGTCGACCGGCGGATTGACCAGCGCGTGGGTGAGAAACAGATCGTTGTCGCGGCAGTGGCGATAATAGCGCTGCACGTTGTCGGCAAACCGGGCGCCGCACTCGGCAAAGACATCGGGCGCGTCGGCAAACGACGCCAGCACCGTATTCAAAAAGTCGGGCGAGCGCCCCATGGTGCCGAACGTCGCATCGGCCCAGACCCGCATCGCGTTGCGGCGCCGCACCAGATCGTCCACCGTGCGCGGAATGATGAAGGAGAGGCCGGCGTCGTCGCCGTCGTCCGGCCGATAGGTCATGGTCGCGCGCAAGTCGGCGTCCAACTGGCAGTCGTAGAGTCCCGCCATCGCCGCGACCGGGCGCCGGAATGCCGGATCCGCGGTGACGTCAACGACCTTGCGGCCGGCGATCCAGACGTCTCTTGGATGAGCTTTGAGCCCCAAAATGTAGCTTTTACCGCCGCGCACACCCATTGCCGCACCTTTTTTAGGCTGGTTCCGCTCTTTGCCGTCCAACAAGCGGGTTTGGTCGCGCTTTTCAAGACTGCCGCGTGCGCCGCGGCACTGCGTCGGGAACCTGATCAGGAACCTGACATGACCCGCGAGCGTTGTCGCCTGCCGGTGGGGGCGTCAATTGCGGACCAAATCGATATGTGCGGTATTTGCGGCGAGGTAACCTTTGACGGCGGCGCTGCCGGCGCCGGCATCGCCGCCATGGCGCAAAAAATGCAGTCGCGCGGGCCGGATGCGCGCGGCGCATTCATGCAGGATCGCGTGGCGCTCGGCCATCGGCGGCTCAGCATCATCGATCTGGCTTCCGCATCGCAACAGCCGATGGTCGATCCGCAGCTCGGGCTCGCCATCGTGTTCAACGGCTGCATCTACAATTACCGCGAGCTGCGCAGCGAACTGTCGGCCAAGGGCTACCGGTTTTTCTCCCAGGGCGACACCGAGGTCATCCTGAAAGCCTACGCGGCGTGGGGCTCGCGCTGCGTCGAGCGCTTCTACGGCATGTTTGCCTTTGCGATCTGGGAGCGCAATACCGGACGTCTGGTGCTGGCGCGCGATCGGCTCGGCATCAAGCCGCTGTATTATTGCGAACAGCCGGGCCGGTTTCGCTTTGCGTCGACGCTTCCCGCCTTGCTGGCGGCCGGCGACGTCGATACCTCGATCGATGCCGCGGCGCTGCATCACTACATGAGCTGGCACGCGGTGGTGCCGGCGCCGATGACCATCCTCAAGGGCGTGCGCAAATTGCCGGCGGCGACGATCTGCACGATCGAGCCCGACGGCAAGCGGCGCGACGAAACCTATTGGCAGCTCGAGGTCGGCCCGCGGGCCGACGATCGCGGCCTCACCGTGGCGGACTGGCGCCAAGCGGTCCGCGACGCGCTCGGCCAGGCGGTCGAGCGCCGCCGCGTCGCCGACGTGCCGGTCGGGGTTCTGCTCTCGGGCGGGCTCGACAGCTCGATCCTGGTCGCCCTGCTGGCGGACCTCGGCCAGAAGGATATCAAGACCTTCTCGGTCGGCTTCGAGGCGGTCGGCGACGTCGAAGGCGACGAGTTCAAGTATTCCGATTTGATCGCGCGCCGTTTCGTCACCGAGCATCACCGCCTTCGCGTCGATGCGTCGCGCGCCATCGATGCGCTGCCGGGCACCATCGCGGCGATGTCGGAGCCGATGATGAGCCACGACGCCATCGGCTTTTATCTGTTGTCCCAGGAAGTTTCCAAGCACGTCAAGGTGGCGCAGAGCGGCCAGGGCGCCGACGAGATTTTCGGCGGCTATCACTGGTATCCGAAACTGATGCGCTCGAACGACGCGACCTCCGATTATGCCGCGGCCTATTTCGACCGCGATCACGACGAGATGGCGCAGGCGCTCAGCCCGGCCTTGATGAATGGCGACTACAGCCGCGAATTCGTCGACAGGTTTTTCCGCAATTGCCGCAGCGCGACGCCGATCGACCAGACGCTGCAGCTCGACGCCCAGATCATGATGGTCGACGACCCGGTCAAGCGCGTCGACAACATGGCGATGGCCTGGGGCCTGGAGACCCGCGTGCCGTTTCTCGACCACGACGTGGTCGAGCTGGCGGCGCGCATTCCGGCCGAGCTCAAGGTGCGCGACGGCGGCAAATACATTCTCAAGGAGGCATCGCGCGGGCTGGTGCCCGATGCGGTGATCGACCGCCCCAAAGGCTACTTCCCGGTGCCGGCGCTCAAATATCTGCGCGGCCCGTTCTTCGAATTCGTCCGCAACGTGCTCGACTCGGCCGCGGCCCGGCAGCGCGGATTGTTCAATCGCCCCTATATCGAGCGGCTGTTGGCCAATCCCGAGGGCGAGCTGACGCCGAAGGGCCATTCCAAGCTCTGGCAGGTGGCGCTGCTGGAGGCGTGGTTCCAGGCGCAAGGACTCTGATAAAGGAATCCAACCGGGAATCGAAAACGCACCCAAAACGCCATCGAGACGTCACCTGACAAGCATCTTTCAAGCGCAGGCGGGAATAGGACAATGGAATTTCGTTTCGATCCATCCGAGTGGCGGTTTCGTGTCCGAACCCTGATGCCGGCCGGCCATCTGCGCACCTTCGCGCCGGACGATCTGTTCCAGTTCGGCATCGAGGAGGAGTACTTCCTGTCCGATGCGCACACCCTCGAAGTACCGGCGGAGACCCCGGACTCGTTGTTTCAACGCGCCGATTTCGGCGTCGCCGGCAGTGTCGGGCGGGAGTTTCTGCAAGCCCAGATCGAGGTCGCCACCGTGCCCCACGAAAAGCCCGCCGACGCGCGGCGCGAGCTCTTGGGGCTGCGGCGCAATGCGGCCGCGGCGGCGGCCGAGCATGGCCTATGCATCCTGGCCTGCGGCACCCATCCGCTGGCGTCCTGGCGCGACTCGGTGCCGTCGCGCAAGGATCGCTACGCCCATGTGATGGACGTCCTGCAGATGATCGGTCACCGCAACATGCTGTGCGGCATGCATGTCCATGTCGAATTTCCCGATGCGACGCGCCGCGTCGACGTCATGACGCGGATGTTGCCGTACCTGCCGCTGTTCATCGCGCTTGCGGCCTCGTCGCCGTTCTGGCAGCGCCGCGCCACCGGGCTCAAGGGCTACCGGCTCGCCGCCTATGACGAGCTGCCGCGCACCGGCCTGCCGGAATTGTTCCGCAGCAACGCCGACTATGACGCCTACGTCGACGCCATGGTGCGCTCCGGGGCCATGCAGGACGCCAGCCATCTGTGGTGGTCGATCCGGCCGTCGTTCAAATATCCGACGCTCGAACTGCGCGCGCCGGACTGCTGCACGCGCATCGACGACGCGCTGGCGATCGCCGCGCTGTACCGGGTGCTGGCCCGGTATTTGTACGCCAATACCGGGCACAATGCCGGGCTCGACGTCGTCGACCGCTCGATCGCGGTCGAGAACAAGTGGCGCGCCCAGCGCTACGGCGTGCAGGGCACGTTCGTCACCCGGTCGGGCGCGGTCGAGGTTGGCGAGATGCTCGACGGGATTTTGGACCTGGTGGCGGCCGATGCCGAGGCCCTGGACTGCGTCGAGCCGGTGGAGCGCTGCCGCGCCATCGTCGCCGAGGGCACCTCGGCGGACGCCCAATTGCGGATTTTTACTGAAAATGAACACGAAGGCGCCGATATTGCTTTACATAAGGTAACGCGATGGATTCGTGATGCCACTTTGATGGCCTGACCGCCGAGGGCAGAAGCGCAGCAACAGATGTGCCGCTGGATCGCATATCGCGGAGAAACGACGGCGCTCGAGCACTATGTCACCGAGCCGGCCCACTCGCTGATATCGCAGAGCATCCATGCGCTGGAATTGACCGCCAGCATCAACGGCGACGGCTTCGGTCTCGGCTGGTACGGCACCCACCCGGAGCCGGGACTGTACCGGGAGATCCGGCCGGCCTGGTCGGACGAGAACCTGCGCTATCTGTGCCGGCATTTGCAGTCGCACCTGTTCTTCGCCCATGTCCGCGCCGCGACCGGCACGGCCATCACCCGCGCCAATTGCCACCCGTTCGCCTCCGGCATGTGGCTGTTCATGCACAACGGCTTTGTCGGCGGCTGGAATTGCCTGCGCCGTCAGGTCGAGGGGCTCATTCCCGACAACCTCTATCCGTCACGCATCGGCACCACCGATTCGGAAGCGATGTTCCTGGCCCTGATGGGCGCCGGGGACCTGGTAGGCGCCGGCGCCGGCGATCCGGTCGCCGCCGCGGAGGCGACGCTGGCGCGCATCACCAGCCTCGTCAATCAGAACGACCCCGGCGACCGGTTTCGCTTCACCGCCGCGCTGTCGAACGGGCGGGATCTCTACGCGTTCCGTTATGCGGTGAACGACCGCGCCAACACGCTGTATTACCGGGAATCCAAGAACGCCATCGTCGTCGTTTCCGAGCCGCTCGACAAAGACCATAAGACCTGGGTCGCGGTGCCGGAGAACCACGTCCTGGTGGCGCTGGCCGGCGAGCGGGCGCGCATCGTGCCGCTGTTCCACCGGCATCAGGAAGCCGCCGAGTAAGCCCGCATATCCGGCCCATGCGTCGGCTTAGTCGGCGCGACTGCGGTGTTTATTGCGCTCCGATTTTCTGTCATAGGATTGTTTCTTTTGAGCCACCAATCGGACAGCCGAGACGCATGTTGCAAAGCCAAAGTCGCGGCGTGAGCAGCGGATCCGCGCTTGCGGCATTCGGCGCCAGGATCCTCGATCTGGCGCGCCAGCTGGCGCAATGGTCGGAAATGCCCGAAGGGCTGATGTGCACCTATTTCTCGCCGGCGCACAAAACCGTGGCGTTGCAATTGCGCGATTGGATGCGCGCGGCCGGCCTCGACGCCAGGATCGACGCGGTCGGCAACGTCGTCGGCCGCTACGCCAGCGCGGCGCCGGCGGCGAAAACTTTGATCGTCGGCTCGCACTACGACACCGTGGCCGATGCCGGCCAGTTCGACGGCCGGCTTGGCATTCTCACGGCGCTGGTGGTCGCCGAGCATCTGCGGCGCGAAGGCCGGCAGCTGCCATTCCATCTCGACGTCATCGGTTTTTCCGAGGAGGAGGGCGTGCGGTTCTCCGCGCCCTATCTGGGCAGCAGCGCCATCGCCGGCTGCTTCGACGAAGATGCGTTGGCGCGGCGCGACGCCAACGACATCAGCCTGGCGACCGTGCTGCGCAAGGACGGCATCGACCTGTCCGACATCCAGATGCTGGCGCGCCGCCCGGACACCTATCGCGGCTATCTGGAAGTCCACATCGAGCAAGGGCCGGTGCTGCTGCAGCGCGATCTGCCGGTCGGCATCGTCACCTCGATTGCCGGCTCGGCGCGCTTTCGCATCACCGTCCAGGGCGTCGCCGGGCACGCCGGCACGGTGCCGATGCCGCTGCGCCGCGACGCCGCCGCCGCCGCCGCGGAGATCGTGCTGGCGGTCGAGCGGCGCTGCGGGACGACGGACAATCTGGTCGGCACCGTCGGCAAGCTTGCGGTGCCGCACGGCCTGATCAACGTCATCCCCGGCAGTTGCGAACTCTCGCTCGACGTGCGCTCGACCGACGATGCGGTCCGCGACGCGGCCATCGCCGACATCCTCGCCGCCATCAAGGACATCTGCCGCCGCCGCCGCGTGAGCGCCGACGTCAAGGAACTGTCGCGCCACGCCGCCGTGCCGTGCGCGCCGCAGATGCAGTCGGCGCTGGCCGCCGCGATCGGGCGCGCCGGCATCGCGCCGTGCCATCTGGCGAGCGGCGCCGGCCACGACGCCGAGATGTTCGCCGGCGTCTGCGATATCGGCATGCTGTTCGTGCGCTGCGGCAACGGCGGCATCAGTCACAGCCCGCTGGAAACCGTCACCGCCGACGATGCCGACGTCGCGGCCCGCGTGCTGCTCGACGTGCTGGTCAATCTGAACTAGCCGCGCTGTGGAGGAGAGCATGGAGCGTATCCGCATCAAGGCCGGCCGCTTCGCGTTTGTGGCGCGCTTCGAATCCGAACGCGCGCCGGCGACCTGCGCCAGGTTCCGCACCATGCTGCCGTACCGGGAGCGGATCATTCACGTGCGCTGGAGCGGCGAGGGCTGCTGGATACCGCTCGGCGCTCTCGACCTCGGTCTGACCTACGAAAACCACACCAGCTATCCGGCGCCGGGCGAAATCATCCTCTATCCGGGCGGCATCAGCGAGACCGAGATCCTGCTGGCCTATGGCAACGTGCATTTCGCCAGCAAAGTCGGCCAGCTCGCGGGCAATCATTTCTTGACGGTGGTGGAAGGCCGCGAGCAGTTGCGCCCGCTCGGCGAGCACGTGCTCTGGCACGGCGCCCAGGATATCGTGTTCGAAGCGATCTAGCGGCGCCGGCGATCGCGTCCGATGGCACGATCTTTGCTTAAAAAGCGGGCAGTGCCGCCGAGGGAGAGCCGCCCATGTCGACCGTCGCCTCCACCACCGTTGCCTCCACCACCGTCGCCGCCGCGCCGCCGCTGGGCGCGCGCGCTCCGCTGTACAGCTCGCTGTTCGTTCAGGTGGTCGCCGCGCTCATTCTCGGCATCGTGCTGGGCGTGGTGAAGCCGGATTTTGCGATTTCGCTCAAGATCCTCAGCGACGCCTTCCTCAAGCTTATCCAGATGATCGTCGCGCCGATCGTGTTCTGCGTCGTGGTGCATGGCATCGCCGGCGCCGGCGATCTGAAGAAAGTCGGCCGCGTCGGCCTCAAGGCGCTGATCTATTTCGAGGTCATGACCACGGTCGCGCTCACCGTCGGCCTGGTGCTGGCTTTCCTGTTCGCGCCGGGCCACGGCATGAACATCGATCCCGCGACGCTCGACGCCAAGGCGCTGAGCAACTACGCGGACCACGCCAGGAACCTGCAGGGTGCCGGCGTCGGCAGCTTCATCCTCAATATCATTCCGACCACCTCGATCGACGCGCTCGCCCGCAACGACGTGCTCCAGGTGCTGTTCTTCGCCGTCCTGTTCGGCGTCGCGCTGGCGCTGGTCGGCGAGCCGGCGCGGCAGGTCACCTCGCTGGTCGAAGCCGTCTCCAAGGTCCTGTTCAAGATCATGGGTCTGATCGTGCGCGTGGCGCCGCTCGGCGTTCTCGGCGCCGTCGCCTATACGGTCGGCAAATACGGCGTCGGCTCGCTCAAGCAGCTGGTGTCGCTGGTCTTCATTTTCTACGTCTGCGTCATCCTGTTCGTGGTGGTCGTGCTCGGCGCCGTGCTGCGCTTCGTGACCGGCTTGAACATTTTAAAGTTCCTCGGCTACTTCCGCGAGGAACTGACCATCGTGCTGGCGACGGCGTCGTCGGATGCGGTGCTGCCGCAGATCATGCGCAAGCTCGAGCGCATGGGGGTGAAGGATTCCGTCGTCGGGCTGGTCATCCCGACCGGCTATTCCTTCAATCTGGACGCGTTCTCGATCTATCTGACGCTGGCGGTGGTGTTCATTGCGCAAGCGACCAATACGCCGCTGTCGCTCGGCGATCTGCTCCTGGTGCTGGCGGTGTCGCTGGTCACCTCCAAGGGCGCGCACGGCATACCGGGATCGGCCATCGTCATCCTCCTGGCGACGCTCAACGCGGTGCCGACCGTACCGGCGATCGGTCTCGTTCTGGTGCTGTCGGTCGACTGGTTCATCGGCATCGCCCGCGCGCTCGGCAACCTGATCGGCAACTGCGTCGCCACCGTGGTGATCGGGGCCTGGGAGCACGAGGTCGATCTGACGACCGCCAAGCATGTGCTGGACGGCGACGTGCCGGTGGACGTCACCGCGGGCTGAAGGCTCTCATATCATTAAAGAGGCGCCCGCCCAAAAACCTTCCTTTTATCGCTTTCGTACAGGTCAGCAACGTGGTACGATAACGTATGTCAAGCATCTCGAGCTTGACCGAGAGCGGCCCAAAAAACGGACACGTACGGAAGTGTCCGCTATACCAAATGGCCGTCACAGGTGCCGTCGGTAGGCACGAACCCAGCGAACAAATTGTCTTTGCCCCCGCTGGCTCTAGCGGTGTGCGTCGCGGGCGTCGGAGCGACGCCGCGCGAAGCATTACACATCCTAAGTTTGGGAGATGCCGTGATGGCGAAGCTTCGAGACGATTGCGCCCTGTCGCCGATTGGATTGCAAAGCTACGCGTTGATCCTGGCCATCCCGCTCGCCTTATCAGCCAGCTACCGCCCAGCGGTGGCGCAGACCTTCAGTAATTTCTCGTTGCCGGCGGCGTACTGCACGCCAGCGCTCGCCTCTTGCATCCTCGATGGCATCACGGCGGGGCCGGACGGCGCACTGTGGTTCACCGATTATAACTACAACTTCATCGGGCGCATCACGACTGCCGGTGCGATTACCGAATTTCCGCTCCCCACAAAAGGTAGCGCTCCCAACGGCATCACGGTGGGGCCGGACGGCGCGCTGTGGTTCACTGAAAATTCCGAGCCCACCGGCAGGATCGGCCGCATTACGACCGCCGGTACGATTACCGAGTTCACGGTCCCCTTGTGTAACGGCAGTACGTCTGTCCCCCTCAATATCACGACGGGGTCAGATGGAGCCCTTTGGTTCACCGACGTGGCCTGCACCAATGTCGACCGCATCACGACCGCCGGCGTAATTACCGAATTCCCAATACTCCCAACAGCCACCAGCACACCCTATGGCATTACCGCAGGGCCAGACGGCGCCCTATGGGTCACCGATGATGGTAATGGCGACTACTACGCCAAGATCGACCGTATAACGACCGACGGTGTGGTTACCCAATTCCCGCTCCGCACGTTTCTTCAGCTGGATCCCTATGGCATCACAGTCGGGCCGGACGGAGCGCTGTGGTTCACCGAATACGCCAATATCGGACGCATCACGACTGCCGGTGTGATTACGGAATTCCCTACAGGCGCGGAGACTGGCTCTCCCTGGTTTATCGCGACAGGATCGGACGGCGCGCTGTGGTTCACTCGGTACCAAACCGGTATTGGCCGTATCACGACCGCCGGCATGATCACCTTCTATTACAACCCGAACTTCACACAGGAACCCCAAGCCATCACGGCGGGTCCCGATGGAGCGCTGTGGTTCGGAGACGATGGTCTCGAAGACATCGGGCGGATCACGACCGGGGCTCTCACCCACACTCATGACTTCAACGCCGACGGCTATAGCGACATTTTGTGGCGAAACACCAACAACAACACCCTCGCGGTCTGGCTGATGAACGGCGGCACCGTTTCCCAGTCGGCCGCTCTCGGTACCATACCGGCAAGTTTTTCGGTCATCGGCCAACATGACTTCGATGGCGACGGCAAAGCCGACGTGTTGTGGCGCGACAACAGCGGCAACGTCTCGATGTGGTTCATGAACGGCACCGCGGTCGGCTCGGCCGCCGCGGTCGGCAACCTGACCAGCAACTGGACGCTCTACGGCACCGCCGACCTTAACGGCGACGGCAAGGGCGACCTCTTGTGGCGCGACAGCAATAGCGGCACCGTGGCGGTCTGGTTCATGAACGGCGCGACGGTCGCCTCCTCGGCGGTTTTCGGCGCGCTGCCCGGCACCTGGACCATCGTCGGCGATGCCAATGGCGACATACTATGGCGCGACAGCGCCGGCGACATCGCCCTGTGGGGCGTACAGAACGGCCAGGTGACGAGCTCCAGCGGGCTCGGCACCGTGACCAGCAACTTCGTGGTGCAGGGTATCGGCGACTTCAACGGCAATGGCAATATCGACATTCTGTGGCGGGACACCAATTCCGGCACGCTGTCGATCTGGTTCACCAACGGGGCACAGGTCACGTCTGCGGCGGCTGTCGGCACCCTGCCGAGCAACTGGAGCGTCGCGCAAGTCGGCGACTACAACGGCGACGGCGAGAGCGACATTCTGCTGCTCGATGCCGCCGGCGACCTCGCGGTGTGGCTGATGAACGGCGCGACGGTGTCCTCCGCCGTCGGCATTGCCAATGTTGGAACGACCTGGCAGGTGCAAAACTTCAACGCCAACTAGCTAGGCGGGGGATAAAAACTGTCCGCTCGGCAGCGACACTTCAACATCAAAGCAAGCACATCTTTCGCACCGTGGCATGACATTCAGTCCGTTCATTCCCGCGAAAGCGGGAATCCAGCGGGGCCCACTGATCCTGCGGTGACACATTGGGTCGCCGCTTTGGCGCTGACGAGCGGTTGATGTGCCTGAGCTTTTCTGCTGGCGCCATTCTCCGGCGCGGCCGATCAGGCGGCCGACTTTGCCGCCGCCGGCGCGCCGTTGAGGTGCTCCCACACCCGGCGCGGCGTCGCCGGCATGTCGATGTGGCGCACGCCGGCGCGGCGGTGGAGCGCATCGACGATGGCATTGATGACGGCCGGCGGCGCGCCGACGGCGCCGGCCTCGCCGGCGCCCTTGACGCCGAGCGGGTTGGCGGTCGACGGCACGTTGTGGGTTGAGAACGTAAAGCTCGGCAGGTCGCCGGCGCGCGGCATGGCGTAGTCCATGAACGAACCGGACAAGAGCTGTCCGCTGTCGGGGTCATAGACGGCGTGCTCGAACAGCGCCTGGCCGATGCCCTGCACGATGCCGCCGTGGACCTGGCCTTCCAGCAGCAGCGGATTGATGGTGCGGCCGAAATCGTCGACCACCGTGTAACGATCCAGCGCCACGACGCCGGTATTGGGATCGATCTCGACCTCGACGATGTGGCAGCCGTTGGGAAAGGTCTGCGCCGGCGGCATGCGCTGATGGGTGGTATCGAGCCCGGGCGCCATGCCGGGCGGCAATTTCGCCGGATCGCGCGCCGCCTTGGCCACCGCCATCAGATCGATCCGCAGATCGGTGCCGTTGACCGCAAAGGCGCCGTCGGCGAACGTCACGTCGTGCGCCGCGACTTCCAGCATATGCGCGGCGAGCTCGCTGCCCTTGCCGATGATGGTGCGTGACGCCTCGTACAGCGCGGCGCCGCCGACGGCCAGCGCCCGCGAGCCTCCGGTCAGCCCGGCCGGCGTGCGGTCGGTGTCGCCCATGATCACGTCGATGCTGTCGGCGTCGAGGCCGAGCTGGTCCGAGACCACTTGTTTGTAGGCGGTAACGAGCCCGGTGCCGTATTCCTGATTGCCCATGACGAGCTCGACGCGATCGTCCTTGAATTCGATCGACGCGGTCTCGGGAAGGCCGCCGCCGCAGCGTTCGGTGTAGGTCGCCATGCCGATGCCGCGCAGCTTGCCGTCGCGCTCGCTCGCCGCGCGGCGCTGGGCGAACGACGACCATTCCGCCGCCGTCATGCACAGCTCCATGATCGTCTCGAACTCGCCGGAATCGAGCACGAGCTTGGTCGCCGACGTATAGGGCATCGCCGACGGCGGCACGAAATTGACGCGGCGGATCGCATCGGGGGTCATGCCGAGGTCGCGCGCCGCCGCGTCGACCAGCCGCTCGAGCAGATACGCGGCCTCGGGTCGCCCGGCGCCGCGATAGGCGCAGACCGCGACGGTGTTGGTGCACACGCCCTTGACGTTGACGTGGATCGCCCCGAACGAATACAGCCCCGACACCAGATCGGTCGAGCGGGTCGGCACGAAGCTGCCGAACGGCGACAGATAGGCGCCGAGATTGGCCAGGATGGCGACGCGCAGGCCGAGGAAGCGGCCTTCGCTGTCCAGCGCCAGTTCGGCCCGCGTCGCATGATCGCGGCCCTGATTGTCGGAGACGAAACCCTCGGAACGGTCCTCCTGCCACTTCACCGGCCGCGCGAGCTTGCGGCTCGCCCACACCACCAGCGCCTGCTCGGGATAGACGAAGGCCTTCATGCCGAAACCGCCGCCGACATTCGGCGTGATCAGGCGGAGCTTTTCCTTCGGGATCTTGAGGACGATCTCGGCCAGCGGATCGCGGACGAAATGCGGGCCCTGGGTGGCGGTGTACAGCGTCGAGCGATCGCTCGCCGCGTCGTAATCGGCGATGGCGTTGCGCGGCTCCATCGAATTGGCCACGACCCGGTTATTGACCAGTTCGAGGCTGACAATGTGCGCGGCCTTGGCGAACGCCGCCGCGGTCGCCTTGGCATCGCCCATGTCGTTGTCCCAGTCGAACACCAGGTTGCCGGGAATGTGGTCGAACAGCTGCGGCGCACCGGGAGCGATGGCGTCGCTGGCCTCGGTCACCGCGGGCAGCGAGTTGTAATCGACCTCGATCGCCTCGGCGGCATCGCGCGCCGCGGCGAGCGTCTCGGCGACGACCAGCGCCACCGGCTGCCCGACGTGCCGCACCTTGCCCAGCGCCAGCGCCGGCCGCGGCGTGTCGTGGCGCGGCCGGCCGTCGCGATTGATCAGCGGCGTCACGCAGGGGATGTCGCCGAGACCGTCGGCGCGAACGTCCTCGCCGGTGGCGACGAACAACGCCCCGGGCATGCGCCGCGCCGCGGCGGCATCGATGCGCTTGATCTCGCCATGCGCCACCGGCGAGCGCAGCACGAAAGCCTGCGCCGCCTGCGGCAGCGCCACGTCGTCGGTGTAACGGCCGCGTCCGGTGATCAGGCGCAGGTCCTCGTAACGCCGCATGGGCTGGCCGATGGCGAATTTCATGCCGTGTCCTCGCAATTTTCAGTCAGCGCGCCCGGCCACCTCGTCGGTTGTGACCTATGTGCTCGGTGGTGACGTACAAGTGGACATCACCGCCGGCTTGAGGCCAACCGCGTCATTGCGAGCGAAGCGAAGCAATCCAGCTCGGCGCCTGTCATCGGGCCGGCCACTTCGGGCCGGACCGTTGGCTCCTCACAGTAACCGCTATTTCGTCCAGCCCTGCTGCCACGCCGGCGGCGTCTTGCCGTCGATCAGGATGAAGGCGATGCGGCACGGCTTGCCGCTGTTGTTGACCCAGGCGTGGTTGGTGCCCTGCTGCACCAGGACGTCGCCGGCTTTGACATGCACCTCGGTATCGTCGAGCAGCATGTCGATCTCGCCGTCGAGCACGATGGCGTAGTCGATGGTCCGGGTGCGGTGGGTATTCTCATGCCGCGCATAGCCTTGGGTCGCCGGGTCGATGCCCATATTGCGCAAAATCTGGTGATGATCGACCGCGCCGTAGCCGCCGGTCGGCGTCGGCGCGAAGTCGACGATGCGGAAAATCGTGCCGTTGGCCGGCGGCGGCACGCCGACCGGGGTCTGCGCGCGGTCGGCCGCGCCGGCCATGTCCACCGGAAACTCGCCGCTCACCCACAACAGCGTCATGCCGTTGCCGCCGGCGCTGCGCTGCTTGGCTTGCAGCGGCGCATCGAACAGCGCCACCGCCTTTCCCTGGGCGTCGTGGCCGGTGACGATCCGGCGCGTCGATTTCAACTCCATCCTCGGTTCCTCCATCGTTGCGGCAAGCGCGATGCGTCGATGCGGCTTGCCGGGCACTTTCCGGCACAATAAAGAAAGGATGCTCGTATGGGCCGGGCGTAAAAGCAAGCACGCCAGGCGCGCAGCGCGGGCATGGCGGGGAGGGCGTTCGTGAGCGTTGCGTCGTCGCGCGGGTTGCTGCAATCGGCTGAGAATCCGGGATCGAACTACGACCGCGAGCCGACTTTTTCCGCGATCGGGCGCGACATGGACGTCATGGTGCCGATGCGCGACGGCGTGCGCATCTGCGTCGACGTCTACCGCCCCGAGGCGGCGGGACAATTTCCGGCGCTGCTCGCCTTCGCCATCTACAACAAGGACTTTCAGGGTCCCGACATGGCGGCGGCGCTGCCGCCGCAGCCGGCCTGGTCGCCGCTATGGACCGGACCGATGGAAGCCGGCGACACCAAATTCTTCGTGTCGCGCGGCTATGTCCATGTCATCGGCTCGCCGCGCGGCGTCGGCAAGTCGCAAGGCGGCGGCTCGCGCGAATGGGACTGCTACGACCTGATCGAGTGGATCGCGGCGCAGCCGTGGTGCGACGGCAATGTCGGCATGGTCGGCATCTCCGGTTTTGGCGCCGAGCAGCTTGCCGTCGCCAAGAAGCAGCCGCCGCATCTCAAGGCGATCTTCCCGTTCGAACTCGCGCGGCGCCTATGGCGAGCTCGGCGGCTTCCGCGACGAATATCCCGGCGGCGTCATCCACCTGTTCCGCTATCTGGTCGGCCACTTCTCGGCGATGCATCAGCACAAGGGACCGCCCCCTCCTTCTCCTCCCCCGCAAGCGGGGGAGGGTTGGGAGGGGGCGGCCGAGCGCGAACGGTTCTGGCGCGACGCCATGAACAATCCCGACTACAAAATGTATCCGCACGTCTACAATCTGATCGCGCAAAAAGGCCAGCACATGCCGCCGTACTACAATGTGCTGGTCGATCCGTTCGATAACGAAGCGGCGGTGCGCAAGAGCGAAGCCGAGTTCGCCGCCATCAAGGTGCCGACCTATACGGGGTCCGGCTGGTACGGCTACACCTACAAGACGCACCTCAACGGCTGCCAGCACTGGTACAGCAACATCGCGGCGCCGAAGAAGCTGCTGCTCGCCGGGCCGGCGCACCTCGAGCGGCCGTTCCACAGCTTTCACGGCGAGGTGCTGCGCTGGCACGACCATTGGCTCAAGGGCCTCGACACCGGCGTCATGGACGAGCCACCGGTCAAGTTCTGGGTGATGGGCGCCAATGCCTGGCGCACGGCAAGCGACTGGCCGCTACCGGAAACGCAATGGACCAGGCTCTATCTGACCAGCTGGGAGCGTTTGACGCCCGAGCAGCCGGCGCCGTCGAGCGCCACCGCGACGCAGCCGCCGGATTCATTCGTGCAGATGCCGCCGTCGCAGACCACGACGATCCAGCGCCTGCGCTACATGACCGATCCGCTGCCGCACGATGTGCTGGTCGCCGGCCCGATCGTCGTCACGCTCTACGCGGCGATCGATCAGGACGACACCAACTGGATCGTGATCCTCAAGGACGTCGGCCCCGACGTGTCGGTCATGAGCGTGCGCGAAGGCGAGCGTGAGGTGCCGAAGACCCTGCACGAGCGCGAGATCAGCCGCGGCTGGCTCAAGGCCTCGCACCGCGCCATCGATCCGCAGCGCTCGAAGCCGTACTGGCCGTGGCATCCGCTGACGCGCGAGGCGCAAAAGCCGGTGACGCCGGGCACGATCGAGGAATATCAGATCGAAGTGATGGCGACCGCCAACCTGTTTCGCCAAGGCCACCGCATCTGCCTCGACGTCACCAGCCTCGATCTACCGACCGGCGTCGCCGGCGCCACCAACGCCGAATACGTGCCGTACCACATCTGCTCCAGCAAAACGGTGCTGCACACGGTCTATCACGACCGGAAATACCCTTCGCACGTGCTGCTGCCGATCATTCCGGAGTAGCGCGCCTTCGCCCACCCTGCTTTTCAGGCCGCAATCTCATTCTTGGTTTCGAAATTGAGCTCGATCTCCACGTTGTTGGGGTCGCGCAGGAAGATCTGCCAGCGCGTGCTGTTGGGCACCTGGTTGACGCGGTAGGACACGCCCTTGCCGTTGAGGTGCTGCTTCGTCGCCTCGAAGCCGCGGCTGCCGAACGCGACATGATCGATGACGCCGGAATCGCCCGGCTGCTGCCGGTCGGTCTGGGAGATGTCATTGAGGTGCAGCACCGGCTGGCTGCCGCTATAGAGCCAGGCGCCGGGGAAATCGAACTGCGGCCGGAAGCCGTTCTTGAATCCCAGCACGTCCTCATAGAACTGCACGGTCGCTTTGAGATTGCGCGTCGACACATTGTAATGGTCGAGCGCACCAACGCTCATGTCCATCGGGCTCCTCCTCGGGCGTTTTCGCGGTCGAGCATAGCGCGAAACGTGTCCGTTGCGGAAGGAGCCGGCCCGCGCATGGGTGGTATGAGGGGCGCCGGCGCGCCGGCATGACCGAGGCGAAGCCAGCCGCTCGCCGTAAGGCCCGGATACCGGCCTCCACCTAATTGGCGTTGACGTTCTGCACCTGCCAGGCGGTGCCGACATTGCCGATCCCGAGCGACGACGACACCGTGGCGCCGTTCATCTCCCACACCGCGAGGTCGCCGGCGGCATCGAGCAGCAGGATGTCGCTCTTGCCGTCGCCGTTGTAGTCGCCGACTTGCACGATGCTCCAGTTGCTCGGCAGCGTGCCGACGACTGCCGCAGACGTGACCTGGGTGCCGTTGGTGAACCAGATCGACAGCGCGCCCGAATTGGTGTCGCGCCACAGAATGTCGATCTTGCCGTCGCCGTCGAAGTCGCCGCCGCCTTGCACCACGAAATTGCTGGTGACGGTGCCGAGCCCGCTCGAACTCGTCACCTGGCCGCCCTGCACGCCCCACAGCGCGATGTCGCCGGCGCTGTCGCGCCACAGGATGCTGCCGTTGGCATCGCCCAGGATGCTCCAGGTGCTGGGCAGGGCGCCGAAAACCGCCGTCGAGGCGACGGTCGCACCATTCATGAACCAGACCGCCACGGTGCCGGTCGTGCTGTCGCGCCACAACAGGTCGCCCTTGCCGTCGCCGTTGAGATCGGCGGTGCCATGCAGCGTCCAGTTGCTGGTCAGATTGCCGACCGCGGCGGCCGACGACACCGCAGCGCCGTTCATGACCCACATCGAGATGTTGCCGCTCGTATCGCGCCACAGCACGTCGGCCTTGCCGTCGCCGTCGAAGTCGTGCTGGCCGATGATCGAAAAGCTCGACGGCACGGTGCCGAGAGCGGCCGACTGGGCGATTGCCCCGCCGTTCATCAGCCAGACCGCCAGCGTGTTGCTGGTATTGCGCCAGAGAATGTCGCTCTTGCTGTCGCCGTTGAAGTCATGGCTGTCGACGAGCCGCGGGCCGACGACCTGCGTCAGCGACGCTGAGCTGCTGTTGAAGTTGCTGTTGCCGGCGTAGTTGGCCGTCACGCTGTGACTGCCGGCGGCGAGGTTCAAGGTGGTGAAGGTCGCGACGCCGTTGGTCAACGGCGCCGCGCCAATCGGGCTGCCGTCGACCAGGAAGCCGACGCTGCCGGTCGGGGTGGCCGATCCGGGGGCGTTTGCAGAGACCGTGGCGGTGAAGGTGACCGGCTGGCCCAGTGCGCTCGGATTGGGCGTAGCGGTCAGCGTGGTTGTCGTGCCGCTCGTATTGATGACTTGCGTGAGCGCCGCCGACGAACTGGCGTTGAAGCTGCCATTGCCGGCGTAAGTGGCCATAATGCTGTGATTGCCGGCGGCGATGACCGAAGTGGAGAAGCTCGTGACGCCGTTGCTCAGCGTTGTGCTGCCAACCACGCTGCCGTCGACCAGGAAGCTGACGCTGCCGGTCGGCGTGCCCGATCCGCCGACCGCCGAGACGGTGGCGGTGAACGTGACCACTTGGCCATACACGCTCGGATTGACCGAGGACGTGAGCACGGTCGTGGTGTTTGTCGCCGCCAGAGCCGGCCCGAGCAACAGCAGGACGATCGTGCAAGCCGTCGGTATCGCCGCGCCGAGGCATCGCCGTAGCCCGCCGCCCAACCCGCGCCGATGCGGGCCGAATTCCGCCAGGGAGCGCAACATCAGGGCGCGCAACATCAGGGAGCGCAACAAAAAGCTGATCGGGCGCATGGCCGTTGCAACTCCGAAAAGGGATTTTATCCGAACCCGGTACCCGACATCCTTTGGGCGGTCGGGCCGGGCAGGCGCAATATCTGCGGGTCGATTGCCGACAATCGATCGAGGTCGAGAGGACGGAGTCCGGCAGGCCGATACAGTTCCCGAGGAAGCTAGCCCATTCGCGGCGGCCCCGGAAGTGGTTTCCGGCCGCAACAGGCCGCTTCCGGGCTCATGAGACCGTGGCGAGACCATGCATGAGGCGATGACTAAGACCGCGGCGCCGAAGCCCGCTCTCGCGGCGGCCGCAAACTCATCTATAATGTCTGGCTAGCCCATTGGCGAATGGGCTTTAAGCGTCGTCTCCTGGCGAAGGCTGGACGGCAATGCCAGTGACCTACGAGACTTGGCTGGTGTTGCTCTCGATCGTGATGGCGGTCCAGGGCGCCTATGTGGGCTTGAGCCTCGCCGTGCAGATCGGCGCCGCCACCGGCATGCGCCGGCGGCTCCTGTTGGCGGGCGCCGCGTTCTCGCTGGCGGTCGCGATCTGGACCATGCACTTCGTCGGCATGCTGGCGGCGCGCATGCGGTTCCCGGTCGATTATCTGGTGTTCCCGACGCTGTTGTCGTTTCTGGTCTGCGTCATCGTCGTCGGCGCCGCGGTCTATGCCACCAGCTCCGGGCCGCTTACCATGGTGCGCCTGACGCTCAGCGCCTGCCTGATGGGCGGCGGCATCTTCTCGATGCATTACATCGGCATGAGCGCGCTGTCGGCCAGCGCCTACATGATCCACGAACGCAGCTACGTCGCCGCCAGCATGGCGATCGCCATCGCGGCGTCCGGCCTGGCGCTGTGGCTGGCGACCGGGCGCGGCGGCCGGCCGCCACTCATCCTGTCGGCGGTGGCGTTCGGCATCGCGGTCTCCGGCATGCACTACACCGCCATGGAAGGGCTGACGCTGCTGCCCTATCCGGGGGCAACCGCGGGCGCGCCGGCGCTGTCGGCCGACTTGTTGGCGATCGTCGTTGCCATCGTGGCGTTTTGCATTTCCGGCATATTCCTGTTGACGCTGGTGCCGGATCGGTCGGGGCCGGCGTCGCAAACCGCTTCGGCCACGCGCCGCCACCGATCGCCGCGACGATGCCGACAATCAGCCGCGGCACCGGAATCCGCCGGTACGCTGACATCGGCACCCGGCCCCACGCCTTATCCTCCCCCGCAGGCGGGGGAGGACGGGGGCCTGAAGGCCGGCGGCCCCGGCCGTGCATCCTTCGAGGCACGCCTGCAGCGTGCAGCTTTGGATGACGGCAACAATGGTGCCACTCCCGAATTCGGCCGCGGCAGCTATGGTCCGCTCGGTGGCGCCGGTGCGCCGCCGCGGCGCTTCGCCCGCCATCTGCCGGTCGAGCGCGACGGCAGCACCCAGTTCCTGGCCGTCAACGACGTCGTCGCGATCCATGCCAACGCCCATTACACCACGATCTTCAATGGCAACGACAAGCTGTTCTGTCCGCTCGCCATCGGCGACGTCGAATCGCGGCTCGACGGCAGCCGCTTCCTGCGCATTCATCGCAGCCACATCGTCAACATCGAGCGCGTCGTCGGCTACAAGCGGTCCGGCGACAACGAGATGGTGGAGATGGCGGCCGACTATGCGGTGCCGGTGAGCCGCAGCCGCATCGGCTGGCTCAAATCCCGCGTCGCGGCGCTGACAGGCGACAACGCCGGCGGCGGTGTCACCACCCGGCGGCGACATCATTTTGCATCGCAATAGAAATCGTCCTGATCCTCCAGGTGAAGACGAGCGTTTCGCCTGATGCGTCAGTTCGTCTGACGCAATTCGTGCAAGCCGCCCGCCATTCGTGCAACGGCCTGCGTGGTTGGTGCAACGCCCTGAGAACTCGTGCACCGGCGCTTGCTGCTGCGCCGCACAACGCGCGAGCCTTTGCAACGGAAAAACCCAACCGGTATTGGCGCACCGGACAAACGGCCGCGGCGACGGCGTCGGTCCGCCTGGTGCGCAAGGGAGGATGCCCGTGATACCTGCCGCATTCAGCTATCATCGCCCCACATCGGTCCAGGAAGCCGTCGGGCTGCTCGCCCAATGGGGCGACGACGGCCGCGCGCTCGCCGGCGGCCACAGCCTCATTCCGATGATGAAGCTGCGGCTCGCGTCGCCGGCGCATCTGGTCGACCTGGCCGGCATTGCCGAGCTCAAGGGCGCGCGCACCGACGGCAACGATATCGTCATCGGCGCCATGACGACCCAGCACGAACTGTCCGCCTCCGACCTGCTGCAGGCCAAGATTCCGCTGCTGCGCGAGACCTCGGCGCAGATCGCCGATCCGCAGGTGCGCTACGTCGGCACGCTGGGCGGCAACGTCGCCAACGGCGATCCCGGCAACGACATGCCGGCGGTGATGATGTGCCTGAACGCCAGCTATCACGTCATGGGCAAAGCCGGCGGACGCCGCGTTGCCGCCCGCGAATTCTACCAGGGCGCCTATTTCACCGCGCTGGAATTGGGCGACGTGCTCACCGCCGTGCGTATTCCGGTGCCGGCGGCCGGCCACGGCTACGCCTACGAGAAGCTCAAGCGCAAGATCGGCGATTACGCCACCGCGGCCGCTGCCGTCGTGTTGACCATGACGGCCGGCGCGGTCGAGAGCTGCTCGATCGGGCTCACCAATGTGGCCGAGACGCCGCTATGGGCCGAGCAGGCGGCGAAAATCCTCATCGGTTCCACGCTCGATGCCGCCACGGTCAAGCGCGCCGTGGCCGCCGCCGAGGCGATCACCGCGCCGGCCAGCGATGCGCGGGGCCCGGCGCAATACCGCACCAAGATGGCGGGCGTCATGCTCGCCCGCGCGCTGGCCGCCGCCCGGTCGCGCGCCCGCGGCTAGCGCATGATCGAAAAGTGGAAACCGGTTTTCGGAAAAGATCATGCGCAACGAAAAGCCAGAGAATTCGATCCGTGGCAAAGTCCCAAGTCGCATGACGGTGAACGGCAAAGCGGTCGAACACCTGGTCGAGCCGCGCACCCTGCTGATCCACTTCCTGCGCGAACAGCTCAATCTCACCGGCCCGCATATCGGCTGCGAGACCAGCCATTGCGGCGCCTGCACCGTCGACCTCGACGGCAAGTCGGTGAAAAGCTGCACGGTGTTCGCGGTGCAGGCCGACGGCGCCGACATCCGCACCATCGAAGGCATGGCCAATCCGGACGGCACGCTGCACGCGCTGCAGGAAGGTTTTCGCGAAATGCACGGCCTGCAATGCGGCTTCTGCACGCCGGGGATGATTACCCGCGCCTATCGGCTGTTGCAGGAGAATCCCAATCCGTCCGAGGCGGAAATCCGCATCGGCATCTCCGGCAATCTGTGCCGCTGCACCGGCTATCAGAACATCGTCAAGGCCATTCAATTCGCCGCCGCCAGGCTTGCCGGCGCGACTTTCCAGGAGGCCGCCGAATGAACGACATGACCCCCACCTCCGCCGAACGCGCCGAAAAGCTCGAAGGCATGGGCTGCCGGCGCAAGCGCGTCGAGGATATCCGCTTCGTCCAGGGCAAGGGCAATTACGTCGACGATCTGAAACTGCCGGGCATGCTTTACGGCGACCTGGTGCGCTCGCCGCACGGCCATGCTCGCATCAAGGCCATCGACACGGCGAAGGCCGCGGCGGTGCCCGGCGTGGTCGCCGTCCTCACCGCCGAGACCTTGAAAACCGTCAACCTCGCCTGGATGCCGACGCTGGCCGGCGACTCGCAGATGGTGCTGGCCGACGGCAAGGTGCTGTTTCAGAATCAGGAAGTGGCGTTCGTGATCGCGGAAAGCCGCGAGGCCGCCGCCGACGCCGTCGAACTCGTCGAGGTCGAATACGAGGCGCTGCCGGTCAATGTCGACCCGCTCAAGGCCATGAGCGACGGCGCGCCGATGATCCGCGAGGATTTGAAGGACAAGACCGACGGCGCCCACGGCAAGCGCAAGCACTACAACCACATCTTCTCATGGGCTGCCGGCGACAAGGCGGCGGCCGACGCGGCGTTCGAGAAGGCCGAAGTGACGATCCGGGAATTCATCGTCTATCCGCGCTGCCATCCGTGTCCGCTCGAGACCTGCCAGTGCGTCGCCTCGTTCGACAAGATCAGGGGCGAACTGACGCTGTGGGGCACCTTCCAGGCGCCGCACGTCATCCGTACCGTCGGCTCGCTGATCTCGAAGATCCCCGAGCACAAGATCCATGTCATCGCTCCCGATATCGGCGGCGGCTTCGGCAACAAGGTTGGCGCCTATTCGGGCTACATCTGCGCCATCGTCGCCTCGATCGTCACCGGACGCCCGGTGAAATGGGTCGAGGACCGCATCGAGAACCTCTCCACCACGGCGTTCGCGCGCGACTTCCACATGGACGTGGAACTGGCCGCGACGCGGGACGGCAAGGTCACCGGGCTGCGCTGTTATACCATCGCCGACCACGGCGCCTTCGACGCCTGCGCCAACGCCACCAAATGGCCGGCCGGGCTGTTTTCCATCATTTCGGGCTCGTACGATATTCCGGCCGCCCATTGCCTGGTCGACGGCGTCTACACCAACAAGGCGCCGGGCGGCGTCGCCTATCGCTGCTCGTTCCGCGTCACCGAGGCGGCCTACTGCATCGAGCGGGCGATGGACATCATGGCGCAGAAGCTCGGCATGGACCCGGCCGCGTTCCGCATGAAGAACCTGATCCGCCGCGAGCAATTCCCCTACACGTCGGCGTTCGGCTGGCAATATGATTCCGGCGACTATCAGACCGCGCTCGACAAGGCGATGGCGTCGGTCGACTACCAGGCGCTGCGCGCGGAGCAGACGACAAAGCGCGCAGCGTTCCGGCGCGGCGAGACCCGCGAGCTGATGGGCGTCGGCGTCGCGTTCTTCACCGAGATCGTCGGCGCCGGCCCGTCGCGGGCCTGCGACATCCTCGGCATCGCCATGTTCGACTCCGCCGAAATCCGCATCCATCCGACCGGCTCCGGCATCTGCCGGCTCGGCACCAAGTCGCAGGGCCAGGGCCACGAGACCACCTATGCGCAGATCATCGCCACCGAGCTCGGATTGCCGGCCGACAACATCATGGTCGAGGAAGGCAACACCGACACCGCGCCCTATGGTCTCGGCACCTACGGCTCGCGCTCGACGCCGGTGTCGGGCGCCGCCACCGCGATGGCCTGCCGCAAGATCAAGGCCAAGGCGCAGATGATCGCCGCCTACATGCTCGAAGTGCACGACGACGATCTGGAATGGGACGTCGATCGCTTCCGGGTGCGCGGCAATCCCGAGCGCTTCAAGACCATGACCGAGCTCGCCTGGGCGGCCTACCACGAAGTGCCACCCGGCATGGAGCCGGGGCTGGAAGCGATCAACTATTACGATCCGCCGAACTTCACCTTCCCGTTCGGCGCCTACATCTGCGTCGTCGATGTCGATGTCGACACCGGCCAGACCAAGGTGCGGCGCTTCTACGCGCTCGACGACTGCGGCACCCGGATCAACCCGATGATCATCGAAGGCCAGATCCACGGCGGCCTGACCGAAGCCTTCGCCATCGCCATGGGCCAGGAGATCCATTACGACGATGACGGCAACGTCACCACCGCCTCGTTCATGGATTATTTCCTGCCCACCGCGGTGGAGACGCCGCATTGGGAGACCGACTGGACCACGACGCCGTCGCCGCATCATCCGATCGGCGCCAAGGGCGTCGGCGAAAGCCCCAATGTCGGCGGCGTGCCGTGCTTCTCCAACGCCGTCAACGACGCCTTTGCCTTCCTCGGCTCGACCCACATCCAGATGCCGCACGATCATTGGCGCACCTGGACGGCGGCGGAAAAGCTCGGCCTGCATGAATAGCGGCCGCTGCGCACGACCAATAGATAACTGTCATCGTCCGGCTCGACCGGACGATCCAGTAATCTCAGCTTCTGCAGGTTCTTTGCTGCCGCGATTACTGGGTGCCCCGCCTTCGCGGGGCATGACAGTGCTGAGTGTATTGCCGGTACCATGATCTCCAAGCGCGAAGACATCGCGGACAAGCTCGCCGTCGTCGGCTACGTCGCCGACCGCGACATCGCCACCGCGCTGTGGCTGATGGAATATCTCAAGCGGCCGCTGCTCCTGGAAGGCGAGGCCGGCGTCGGCAAGACCGAGGTGGCGAAGGCGCTCGCCGCGGTGCACGGCGCCGAGCTGATCCGGCTGCAATGCTACGAGGGGCTCGACCAGAACGCGGCGCTCTACGAATGGAATTACCAGCGCCAGCTGCTTGCCATCAAGACCCGCGAGGGCGCCGGCGAAAATGCCGACGCCATCGAGGAGCATATCTTCTCGGAAAAATACCTGCTGGAACGGCCGCTGTTGGCCGCCATCCGCCGCGTCGATCCGCCGGTGCTGCTGGTCGACGAAGTCGACCGCGCCGACGAGGAGTTCGAGGCGTTCCTGCTCGAGCTGTTGTCCGATTTCCAGGTCAGCATTCCCGAGCTCGGCACCATCAAGGCGACCTCGATCCCGCGCGTGGTGCTGACCTCGAACGGCACCCGCGAGCTGTCCGACGCGCTGCGCCGGCGCTGCCTCTACCACTATGTGGATTTTCCCGACGTCGACCGCGAGGCGAAAATCATCCTCACGCGCATGCCCGGCATCGACACCACGCTGGCGCTGCAGATCGCCCGCATGGTCGCGGCGGTGCGCCAGGAGGACCTGCGCAAGGTGCCCGGCGTCGCCGAGACGCTCGACTGGGCGGCGACGCTCGCCGGCCTCGAACTGCACGACCTGCGCCAGGAGCCGGAGGCCGTCTACGATACCATGATCTGCCTGCTCAAGACCCACGAAGACCGCGCCCGGATCACCCGCGAGGTGAGCGAGCGGCTATTGGGCAAGGTGGCGTGATGACTTATTCCCGTCGCCCTGAGGTGGCCGCTTCCCGTCACCCTGAGGTGGCCGCGCAGCGGCCCTCGAAGGGCGCCGGCCCGGGCGCCGGGGCCGCATCCTTCGAGGGCGGCCTTCGGCCGCCGCCTCAGGATGACGGGCAACTATTTAGCGCCCGCCGCCGGCTCGCCGGCTTCGCCCGCACGCTGCGCGACAACGGTTTCCGGGTCGGGCTCGGCGAGACCCGCGATGCGCTCGCGGTGCTGGCGTCGCCGGCGGCTTTGCGGCCTTCGTCGCTCAAGCCGGCCTTGCGGGCGCTGTTCTGCGCCACCCATTCGGACTGGGAGCGCTTCGACGAAATCTTCGACGCCTTCTGGCACGGCCGTCACATGCGGCAGCGGCAGGTGTTGTCCGGCGCGCCGGCCGCCAGCCAGGCGCCGCCCCGCCGGCTCGCCGAGGCGCACGTGCCGCAGGACGCGCTCGGCCTGCCGGATCGCACGCAACGGCGCAGCGACGGCGATGGCGACACGCCCGCCGACGGCCGCGGCCGCCGCGAAGGCGCCTCGCGGGCCGAAACTCTGGCGGTCACGGATCTGCGCCACATCGTCGATCCCGATGACGTCGCCGCGACGCATGCGCTCGCGGCGCGGCTCGCCCGCGTCATGCGCGCCCGCCTGGTTCGCCGCGAGCAGGTCCGCCGCCGCGGCCGGCGGCTCGATCTGCGCCGCACCATTCATCGCAATGTTTCGCACGGCGGCACGCTCCTCGAGCTCGCCTGGCGCCGCCGCAAGATCAAGCCGCTGCGGCTCATTGTGCTGCTCGATGCCTCGGGTTCGATGAGCCTCTACACCGCGTTCTTCGTCCGCTTCCTGCACGGCGTGGTCGATGCGTTTCGCGAAGCGGAAGCCTTCGTGTTCCACACCCGCCTCGCCCACGTCTCGCCGTCGCTGCGCGACCGCGACGTCACTCGCGCGGTGGAGAAACTCGCGCTGATGGCGCAAGGCATCGGCGGCGGCACCCGCATCGGCGAGAGCCTCGCCACCTTCAATCGCTGGCACGCCCGGCGCGTCATCAATTCGCGCACCGCGGTGATGATCGTGTCCGACGGCTACGACACCGGCGCGCCCGAACAGCTCGGCGAGGAGATGCGCCGGCTGCGCCGCCGCTGCCGCCGCATCATCTGGCTCAACCCGCTGATCGGCTGGCGCGATTACGCGCCGGTCGCGCGCGGCATGCAGGCGGCGTTGCCGCATGTCGATCTGTTCGCGCCGGCGCACAATCTGCAAAGCCTGGCGGCGCTCGAGCCGTATCTGGCCAGACTCTGAAAGGTGTGAAGGGCTCCGCCATGGACCGCGCATCCGACATTCTCGACATCATCTCGTCGAAGAAATCCGCCGGCGTGCCGTTCGCGCTGGCGACCGTGGTGCGCACGGTGGCGGCGACCGCCGCCAAGGCCGGCGCCAAGGCGGTGATCCTGCCCGACGGCACCATCTCGGAGGGCTGGATCGGCGGCGGCTGCGCGCGCGCGGCCGTGCTCAAGGCGGCCAGGGATGCGCTCGTCGACGGCCAGTCGCGGCTGGTCTCGGTGCAGCCGCCCGACGCGCTCGAAGGCGGAGGCCACAAGGCCGGCGAGGAAGAGGGCGGCGTGCGCTTTGCCAACAACATGTGTCCGAGCCAGGGCACCATGGACATTTTCATCGAGCCGGTGCTGCCGCGGCCCGATGTGGTGATCTGCGGCTCGAGCCCGGTCGCCGTCGCCATCGCCGATCTCGCCGGGCGGATAGGCTTTGCCGTCACGGTGTGTGCGCCGGCGGCGGAGCAGGGCGCCTTCGGCGACGCCGACCGCCGCATCGAAGGCTACGCGCTCCCGGTCAACGAGCCGGCGGCGCGCTATGTGGTGGTCTCGACCCAGGGCCGCGGCGACGAAGCGGCGCTCCTGGCGGCGCTCGCCGTCGACGCTGACTACGTCGCGTTCGTCGGCAGCCGCAAGAAGGCGCAAGCGCTGAAGGCCGCGCTCGCCGAACGCGGCGTCGCCGCCGAGCGGCTCGGCAAGCTCAAGGCGCCGGCCGGCCTCGACCTCGGCGCCATCACGCCCGACGAGATCGCCATCTCGATCCTGGCCGAGATTGTCGCCGTGCGGCGCCGTGGGCAAGCGCGCGGCAAAGCCGCGGAACGTGGCGGCGGCTAGGTCAGGCCGCGTACGTGTCAGTCGGAATTATTCACGCGCGGCTTTGCCGAGCCCGTTTCCTCGTAGTGGCAACAAGGGCGGGCCTGCGCCGCGTCCGTAAACGACTATAAGCGAAAGTGCCCATTATGTTTTTCGCGGGCCGGGTCGAACAGCCTGGACTACGCGTTGTCCTTAAGCCAAGATTCGATAGAACGGCAAATATCGGAATATATCGGCTGATAATCAAGAGAAAAAGGGCAATTGATAAAAACGCTACGCGCATAGACGTGCGGCCGCGCCACGACAGCCTACTTTTTCTTAAATGCCTTTGACCACGTCATGACGGTGTTCGCAGAGTTTGCCGGAGACGTAATGATGTAACGCCCGGACTTGGCGCGCAGCGTATAGTTCTGCGCCGACTTGGGCATCGGAGGCAGCGGCTTTCCCCGCGCAACCACACTCTCGTTGCCGGCTCTGCCACCACGCGGGCCGTTGATCTCATATACGCCGGAAGCCGGTGCTCTCTGACCCTGCTTCAGCGCGGTGCCGGGACGTTTTCTTCCCGATTTGCTCATGTGATGTCAATTCACCCGTTTGCATAAGAGTATCCGAAAAGGCGTCTATCCGCCACTCTTTTGATGACGGAACGCCATTCGGTTTCGTTTTGCGGTCGCTGCAAGGATTAACGTGGGAGCCATTGCCGTGGCCAACGTCCAGCCCGCTCACCGCACCGCATAGGCGGCGAGAAACATGCGCACCGCGACGTCGACCACGTAGCTAATGCGCTCCGGCGGCGGCGCCGCGCGGAAGTTGAACAGCACCGGCAGCACCAGCGTCGACTTGCAGGCTTCCATGAACTGCGACGCCGCGATTTCGCAATCGCCGATCGCCAGCACGCCGGCCGCCACTTGCGCCTGCAGATAGTCGGCCAGCTTGGCGATGCCGACGGCGGGGCCGGTCTCGTAGAACACCCGGCCGATCTCCGGCATGCGGTCGGCGATCGCCACCACGGTGCGCAGCGCCGACGCCTTCTCGGGCTGGCACAGAAACCCGACATAAGCGATGCCGAGCCGCGTCAGCGCGGCTTCGACATCGTGGTCGTGCGCGTCGAAGTCGAACACGCCCTCGGCGTGGAACAGGCATTCCTCCTGCACGATGGCGGCGAACAGCTGCTCCTTGTTTTCGAAATAGACGTAGAGCGTGCCCTTCGACACGCCGGCGGCGCGGGCGATGTCGTTCATGCTGGCGGCGTCAAAGCCCTGCGCCAGAAAGATGCTCCGCGCGCCCTGGACTATCTGACGCCGCTTGGCGCTGTCGTCGGCCGATTGCGGCGCCGATTTGGTGGGCGCCTGGACGCTCTGGACCCGGGCATTCATCGTCAAACTCCCTGGCGTGCGGAATGAACCTTCAGCGGTTTCAACAGCTTAGGTCATTCCTCGCAATTTATTTTGACCGAACGGTTCGGTCATATTGACTCGCTCGGTTAGCCCTTATATAGAGTGACCGAACCGTTCGGTCAATAGCGCATTTCGGACCGGCGAGGTAGAGAGATCAAGAGTGGAGCGCGGCATGTATCGCGAACAGGACAAAGACCTCGGCAGCTCAAATCGGCTTCCAGCCCGCCTCGAAAACCGCAGCCTCGAGAGCCGCAGCCTCGAGAGCCACAGCCTCGAGAGCCACAGCCTCGAAAGCCCAAGCCGGGAAAGCCGAAGCGTGCCGGCCGTGCAGCAGCCCGGCTTCGATGCCGGCGCGTCGGCGACGGCGGCCAGGCGCAAGCCCGCGCTCGGCAAGCGCACCCTGATCGTGGCCGGCGTCGTCGTTGCGCTCATGGCCGGCGCCGGTTTCGGTGCCGAGTGGTGGCGCAACGGCCGTTATTTCATCTCCACCGACGACGCCTATGTCCACGCCCACAACACCACGCTGGCTTCGAAGGTGTCCGGTTATGTCACCGGCATCCCGGTCGAGGACAATGCGACGCTCCGCGCCGGCGACGTGATCGCGACCATCGACGACGGCGATTACCGGCTGGCCGCCGACGCCGCGCGCGAGAAGGTCGCCACCCAACAGGCCACGGTCGACCGCATCGGCCGGCAGGTTGTCGCCCAGGCCGCGACCATCGAGCAGACCAAGGCGCAGATGACCTCGGCACAGGCCGAGTCCAAGAAGACCCAGCTGGAATTCGCCCGCCAGCAGAACCTGGCCGCGCAGCAATTCGCCAGCCGCCAGACCTTGGAGCAGGCCGAGGCCAATCGCGACCAGGCCGTCGCCGCGGTCGCCAGCGCGCAAGCGGTGATCGACGCCGCGCAAGCCAATCTCGACGTGCTCAAGGCGCAGCAGCAGGAGGCCGCCCGCACCCTCGATGAACTGAAGACCGCGCAGGACAAGGCCGAGCGCGATCTGTCGTTCACGGTGATCCGCGCCCCGGTCGACGGCGTGTTCAGCAATCGCGCGGTGCAGACCGGCGACTTCGTGCAGACCGGGCAGCGCATCGCCAGCATCGTGCCGCTCGACGACGTCTATATCGACGCCAACTTCAAGGAGACCCAATTGGCGCGGCTTCATCCCGGCCAGCCGGTCTCGATCAGCGTCGATGCGCTGCCGGGCCGTGCCATCGCCGGCGAGGTCGCCAGCCTGTCGCCGGCATCCGGCGCGGTGTTCTCGCTGCTGCCGCCCGACAACGCTACCGGCAACTTCACCAAGATCGTGCAGCGGCTGCCGGTGCGCATCGCGGTGCCGGCCGCCGTCGCCGCGCAGGGCCTGCTGCGGCCCGGCATGTCGGTGACCGTCGACGTCGACACCAAGCCGAGCCGCCTCGCCGGGGCGGGCGGCGTCATCGCCGCGGCCGCGGCGGCAGCCGCACCGGCGCAGCGGTAGCGACCGGAGCGCGTCCCATGGCGACCATCAGCGCCTCAGCAATACCGGCGGGCCGCGGCTCCGCCGCCGCGGCGGTGCCGGCGCCGGACGCGCTGGCGCCAATCCCGCCGCGTCGTCTGCTCGCCTTCCTCGCCATGTGCTTCGGCATGTTCATGGCGTTCCTCGACATCCAGATCGTGTCGTCGTCGCTCGCCGACATCCAGGCCGGCCTCTCGGCGTCGGCCGATGAAATCCCCTGGGTGCAGACCTCCTATCTGATCGCCGAAGTGATCGCGATCCCGCTGTCCGGCTTTCTGTCGCGCGCGCTCGGCACCCGCATGCTGTTCGCGATCTCCGCGGCCGGCTTCACGCTCGCCAGCGTGATGTGCGGCATGAGCTCCTCGATCGACAGCATGATCGTGTGGCGGGCGATCCAGGGCTTCATCGGCGGCGGCATGGTGCCGACCGTGTTCGCCTCGGCCTATTTCATCTTCCAGGGCCCGCGGCAGAAATTCATCGCGCCGGTGGTCGGGCTGATCGCCACGCTGGCTCCGACCATCGGGCCGACGGTCGGCGGCTATCTGACCGACGCCTGGTCGTGGCACTGGCTGTTCTTCATCAATGTTGGGCCCGGCATCATCGTCACCATCGCCACCTTCATGCTGGTCGATTTCGACCAGCCGGATTTCGCGCTCCTGAAGGATTTCGACTGGTACGGCCTGTTCAGCATGGCGGGCTTTCTCGGCGCGCTCGAATACGTGCTCGAGGAAGGCCCGCGCTACGAATGGTTCGACGACGACACCATCTTGGCGGTGGCGATCGTCTCGGCGGTCTCGGCGGTGATCTTCTTTGCCCGCGTGCTCACGGCGCGGGTGCCGATCGTCGACCTGCGCGCCTTCGCCAACCGCAATTTCGCGGTCGGCAGCCTGTTCTCCTTCGTGCTCGGCATCGGGCTGTACGGCCTGACCTACCTGTTTCCGGTCTACCTGGCGCAGGTCCGCGGCTATGACGCGCTGATGATCGGCGAGACCATGTTCGTGTCCGGGCTGGTCATGTTCGTCAGCGCACCGATCGCCGGCCAGCTCAACGAGAAATTCGATCCGCGCTTCATTCTGGTGGCCGGCTTCGTGCTGTTCGCCGCCGGCACTTGGCAGATGACCTATCTGACCTCGGACTGGGACTTTTGGGAATTGCTGTGGCCGCAGGTGTTCCGCGGCATCGGCCTGATGTTCGCCATCATCCCGGTGACCAACACCGCGCTCGGCACGCTGCCGATCGAGCGCGTCAAGAACGCCTCCGGCCTGTTCAACCTGACCCGCAACCTCGGCGGCGCCATCGGGCTCGCCGCGATCAACACCTGGTTCAACGACCGCATGGATCTGCACCTGCAGCGCCTGCACGACGCGGTGAACTGGTCGAGCGTCGCGGCCACCGAGACGCTGTCCAACCTGGCGACGCGGTTCCAGGGCTCCGACGCCCAGTCGCAGGCGCTCGCCGCGCTCAACGCCATGGTGCGCCTGCAGGCCGCGGTAATGAGCTACGCCGACGTGTTCGTCCTGCTGACGGTGCTGTTCGTCGCCATCGCCGCGCTCGGCCTGTTCATGAAGCGCCCGCAACCGCAGGCCGCCGCGGCGGGCGGGCACTGAAAGCGGACCGCGTAGTTGACGGCTGTCATTGCCGCCGCAGCGTAGGCAAAGGCGCCAAGCGCCGTGCCGACGCCCATGTTGTCTGCAATCAGAACTGGTTGTATTGCTGGATCACCGCGCCGACATCAGGAAACCGCAGCATGAGATTGAAGGCCAGCAAAAATCCAATGACGCAGAATGCGACGACCGCGAGCAGATCGGGATTTGTCGCTGCGGCAACGAACCTGGCCCACTGTGTCTCGACCAGTTCGACCTGGCGATCATGCGGCTTGGCCAGCGGTTGAAGTTTGCGGATGACGGGTGAATGGCCCATGGTGGTGTTTCCCTTCTTCTTGCTGCCGTCGCGGACTGACATCGCATCATCCCGTGAAATGGGGATGACCCGCTTCAATCGACGGCTGGATTTAGATGGCGGAAGGTTGCGGCGTCTGTGCCGTGCGTCACATCGCGGTGGACCGCACGGTGGACCGGCAATCATGGCTTGATTGCGGCCAACGAAACGCCCGCTGGTTTGCGGCCGGTCGCGCCGCCCCGCCGCGCAGCAGCTGCTCGAGGTTACAGAATATCAGCTCTGACAAAAATAACGCCGCGATCCATCATGCCGAGCGCGCGCGCCGCGCTGAGCGAGAGGTCGAGCACGCGCCGGCCGCCGAACGGGCCTCGATCATTGATCGTCACGACGACGCTGCGACCGGTCTTCGGATCGGTTACGCGCAGCTGAGTGCCAAACGGCAAGCTACGGTGCGCGGCCGTCAGCCCGTTGCCGCGGGCGGCGTAATAGGCCGCAAGCCCCGAGAAGTTGTTGGTCCGGGCCTGCGCGAGCGCATACGTCGGCAACCCGGCCGCTAGCATGAGCGCTGACAGAGCAAAAGCGATGCGTGACATGAGAAACCCCGACGACGTCCGGTTGTTCAAACGCGCGGATGGCAATTTTGTTCCAGCCTCGTTGGGGCCGTTCGTAGGGCGGCCCTTGTGGCCGCCCCCTCGGCAATAGCGGGCGCCCACGAGGGGCGCCCCTACGGTTCCCTCTGTCGGACAATGCCAATGGTGGGCTTTGTCTTGGCTTGAAAACGTCTTGGCTTGGAAGCGGTCCCAATAATGGTGACGATATTCTTGACAATCGTCTCTATTTCAGTTACGGAGCGAATCTCGCTCACCGAAAGGACGTCAGCCGGCGACCCCGGCTGATGGAGCGAGTGCGGTGCCCGCGGGCGGCGGCTCGTCACTGTCGCTCCCGGGCGGCTCGGGGCATCATGCCTGCCGGCACTAGGACCGGCATGCGAGGTGCATCGCTGTAAACGGGTCCGGCGCCGGCGGGGGTAACCCGCCGCTTAGCGGCGCTGTGTCCCCGGGAAGCCTGGCCCGAGCTGAGCCTAAGGGATGCGCGAGTCCCTCTGGCGAGAGCCGTGGTGGAACGCCGGAAGGCGTGCTGCCCCCGTCGGGGCGGCGCCGCAACGCAAGTTGCGGAGGATGATGCTCAGCGTCTTTCGGCGTTCCGCTTCCTTTCTTTTGTTTGTTGTTTGTAGCCCGGATGGAGCGCAGCGTAATCCGGGACGGCAGTGGAAGCTTTAAGGTCGCCCCCGGATTGCGCTCCGCTCCATCCGGGCTACGTATCGGGCATGATCGTGATGAAAGCCGGTGCCACCGCCGGCCAAGTCTGACGAAGATCGTGCTCGGAGAAAGAAATGCGAATAGCGAATGGCGAATAAGGCTTCGCACCATTCGCCACTCACCGTCCTCATAACTCGGACGCAGAGGCGTCGCGGGAATGAGATCGCTTATCCTCCCCCGCGGCAGCGGGGGAGGTCGAGCGCATGCGCGGGGGAGGGGGCCTCTGAGTCGTCGCTTCGTGCGCCGCAGAGAGGCTCGCATGTCCAGCAAATTGGGACGCCGGTATTGCGGCGACGCCCGCGCCCCGCCCACCGCGCTCCGCGCGGTCCCCCCTCCCCGCTATCGCGGGGAGGGATGGAGAAGCTACCATCGCCCCGAAAAAAACCTGCCGGAGACTCCCTTGCACGCCAATGACAACCTGACCACCGAGCGGCCGACCTTCGTCAGCCACCTCGAATGCGCCATGACCGGCGAGCGCTACGCGGCCGACGCGATTCATAATCTGTCGCGCGCCGGCAAGCCGCTGTTGGTGCGCTACGATCTCGCCGGGGTGAAAAAGGCGCTGGGCAAGGCTGCGCTCGCCGACCGGCCGCCGGATCTGTGGCGCTATCGCGAGCTGTTGCCGGTGCGGAGCATTGCCGACATCGTCAGCCTGGGCGAGGCGATGACGCCGCTCGTTCCGCTGCCGAAGCTTGCGGCACGGCTCGGCGGCGGCGAGCTCCTGGTCAAGGACGAAGGCCGGCTGCCGACCGGCTCGTTCAAGGCGCGCGGCCTAGTCATGGCGGTGTCGATGGCCAAGGCGTTCGGGATCACCCACATGGCGATGCCGACCAACGGCAATGCCGGCGCGGCGCTGGCGGCTTACGCCAGCCGCTGCGGCATCAGGAGCACGATCTTCTGTCCGCAGGACACCCCGGACGTGAACGTGAGCGAGATCGGCCTGCAAGGCGCCAGCGTCTATCGCGTCAACGGCCTGATCGACGATTGCGGAAAAATCGTCGCCGAGGGCAACGCCAAGCTCGGCTGGTTCGACGTCTCGACGCTCAAGGAGCCGTACCGGATCGAAGGTAAGAAGACGATGGGCCTCGAGCTCGCCGAGCAGCTCGGCTGGACGGTGCCCGACGTGATCTTCTATCCGACCGGCGGCGGCACCGGCCTGATCGGCATGTGGAAGGCGTTCGCCGAACTGGAGGCAATCGGCTTCATCGGCGCAAAGCGCCCGCGCATGGTGGCGGTGCAGGCGGCCGGCTGCGCGCCGATGGTGCGCGCCTACGACGACGGCGTCGAGCACGCCCGGCGCTGGGACGATGCGCAGACCATCGCGGCGGGCATCCGGGTGCCGCAGGCGATCGGCGATTTCCTGATCCTGCGCGCGGTGCGCGCCTCCGGCGGCTTCGCCATCGCGGTGTCCGACGCGGCGATCACGGCGGCGCTCGACGAGGTGGCGCGCGAGGAGGGGCTCCTGATGTGCCCGGAGGGCGCCGCCACCTACGCGGCCTACCAGCAAAGCCTCGCCGACGGCCGCGTGTCGCCAGCCGAGCAGGCGGTGCTGTTCAACTGCGCCACCGGGCTGAAATATCCGCTGCCGCCGATCCGCCGCACGCTGGATCGCCACCAGCCGATCGACTTTGCCGCGCTGTGATGCAAGCGCCCTCAGCTCAAGAGCTCGACCTTGCCGCTGGTGAGTTCATAGACACCGCCGATCACGTGGAGCTTGTTGTCGTCGACGAAGGATTTGAGGATCGGCGTCGCGGTCTTCAGCCGGTCGACATTGATGGCGACGTTGCGGCGGATGGCGTTGGCCAAAAGATCGCCGGGCTGGCCCTGCACGTCCTGCACCGCCGGCGTCAGCGCGTGCACCAGCGACGGCAGATGGCCGGGCAGCGTCGTGCCGTCCTTGATCGATTTGATGGTGGCGTCGACCGCGCCGCAAGCCTGGTGGCCGAGCACCATGATCAGCGGCGTGTTGAGCACCTGCACCGCATATTCGAAGCTGGCGACGATCTCGTCGGTGGCGAAATTTCCAGCGACCCGGCAGACGAAGATGTCGCCGCGGGCGCTGTCGAAACAGAACTCCGGCGCGATCCGCGAATCGGCGCAGCTGAGCACGGCGGCGAACGGATTCTGCCCGCCGCTGAGGGTGTCGCGCTCATGCTTGAAATCGTGGCGCATGCTGACGCCGTCGACATAACGGCCGTTGCCCTTCATCAGCCGGATCAGGGCGGCCTCCGGCGTCAGCACGTTTTGCGGCTTCGGCGGCGCCTTGGCGGGCGCGGCCAACGCGGCCGGCGCGATCGCCAGGCTCGCCGCCGCGGCGGCCGCGAATTTCAACACGTTCCGACGTGCCAGCGGTCCCGGTCCGGCGCGTTCGGCGCACAGTTCGCACATGGTCGGCTCCTATTCCGGCTTGATGCCGGCGTCGCGGATCACCTTGCCCCATTTCTCGGTCTCGGCGGCGATGAATTTGCCGAAATCCACTGGCGAGCCGCCCTGCACCACGGTGCCGATCTCGCCGAGCCGTGTCTTGATCTTGTCGTCGGCCAGGCCGGCGTTGATCTGTTTGTTGAGCGCGTCGATGATCGCGGCCGGCGTTCCGGCCGGCGCGCCCATGCCGAGCCAGCCTTCCGCTTCGTATCCCGGCAGATAATCGGCGAGCGAGGGAACGTCGGGCAGCGCGTCGATGCGGGCCTTCGTGGTCACGGCCAGCGGGCGCAATTTGCCGGCCTTGACCTGCGGCAGCGCCGTCGGCGTGACGTCGAACATCAGCTGGACCTGGCCGGCCAGCAGATCGGTGACCGCGGGCGTCGAGCCGCGGTACGGCACGTGCACGATGTCGAGACCGCTCATCGCCTTGAACAAGGCCCCGGCAAGGTGCTGCGGGCCGCCGATGCCGGCCGACGCCATGCTGATCTTGCCGGGATTGGCTTTGGCATAGGCGATGAACTCAGGCACGGTCTTGGCCGGCACCGAGGGATGCACCTCCATGATCAGGGGTGCGAGGCTGATCTGAGAGATCGGCGCGATGTCGCGGATGAAATTGAACGACAGATTGGGATAGAGCGCCGGGCTGATGGCGTTCTGCGAGTTGACCGTCAGCAGCGTGTAGCCGTCGGGCGTCGCGCGCACCACGTCCTCGGTGCCGATGTTGCCGCCGACACCCGGCCGGTCGTCGACCACGAACGCCTGACCGAGATGATCCTGCAGCCATTGGCCGATCAGGCGGGCGTGAATATCGGTCGAGCTGGCGGCCGCCTGGGGCACGATCAGGCGCACCGGGCGAGACGGATAGGTATCGGCGTGCGCCATCCGCGACACTGCCGGCACCGCGGCGACGCCGGCGGCAAGATGCAAAAATCCACGGCGATGGATGGTCATTGGCGCGTTTCCCTCACCTTTACCCCCGCGGTCATGAAATCGCTTTTTGGCGCACTATACTCTTGGTCGAATTGTTCGGAAGGGGCGAGCCTGCGGCATTCGGCACCATGAGCGCATCGCTGACAGCCATTCCGGTCATCGATATCCGCGACGCCGGGCCGCCGGGCCACGCTCGGCAGAGCGCCGCGCAGGCCCGCGCGCTGCGCGACGCCTGCCTCGGCTTTTTTCCGCGGCCGGCGCTGCCATTGGTCCCGGCGCTCGATTGGCTGGCGCAGCGCTGGCTGTCGCATTCGCGCTCGCCCTATGTGCCGGAAATCAGGGAAATCGCCGCGCAGCTGAAATTCTCCGGCGTCTGGCTTCTCAACGCCTCCTATCAGTGGGGCTGCACGGCGCGGGCGCTCGAGCAGGACGGCGCGCCCTGGCTCGTGCGCACGCTGGACTGGCCGTTCAGCGGTCTCGGCCGCCATGTCGCGGTGACGCGCATGCGCGGCGCCGGCGGCGACTTTTTCTGCGTCACCTGGCCGGGTTATGTCGGCGTGCTCACCGCCATGGCGCCGGGCCGCTTCGCCGCCTGCATCAACCAGGCGCCGATGTGGCGGCGCACCTCGCATCGCTGGCTGCGCAGCTACGACGTGGCACTCAATGCGCTCAATATCTGGGCTTGGGTCGATGCCATGCCGCCGGACCAGCTGCTGCGCCAGGCCTTCGAACAGTGCAGTGACTATGCGGCGGCGCGCCGCATGCTGGAATCGACGCCGGTTGCGCGTCCGGTGATCTACCTGCTGGTCGGCTGCGCCGCGACGGAGCGCTGCGTCATCGAGCGCACCGAGACCGGCTTCGTCACCCGCGAGCAAGATACCTGCGCGGCCAACGATTGGGTGCCGGACCGGCCGCGCTGGGAGGGCCGCATCGGCACGCGGCGCTTTTTCAAGCTGTCGTTCGAGGAGGCCGCAAGCTACAGCCGGGCGCGTCGCGATACGCTGGCGGGCTGGGCTGGCGCGCCGACCGCGGAGCGCTTCGAATGGCTGCGTGAGCCGGTGCTTAACCCTTACACCCGGCTGGCCGTCGTCATGAGTCCCGCGCGCGGCATCCTGCGCACCGCCGGATACGACCGGGTCGGCGATGGGCTGTTGCCCGAGGCGGTGACGCGGATCTGCGATATCGAGGTTGCGGCAGCGTGACCGGTCGGATCGCGGCCGGCATGACAGCACCGCAAACCGCTGCGGCATGGTCGCGCAACGCCACGCATTACCACGATTTAATGCACAACCGCCCGCGCTGTGTCTTGGATCACATCCCGCGCTGCAACGACCCGTTAGGCTTCGCTCAACGATCGGGAAATGGAGCGAGCCATGAGCACCAAGAACCTCGATGGAATGAGTTTGCGTCCGCGTTCCGCGTCGCGTTGGGGCCTGTTTCGCAATCGCATCGTCGAATGGCGCCGGCGTTCGCGCTCACGCCACGAATTGAAGTACATCGGCGAGGCCGGTTTGCACGATATCGGCCTGTCACGGTGCGACGCCGCGGCCGAAGTGTCGAAGCCGTTCTGGATCGGCTAGACGAAATTTCCGCCGCATCGTCACGCGGCGGCATCGCGCCGCGTGACGATCAGCGCATCGAGCACGACGCAGCCGCGACCTTGCGGGCGCACCTTGATCGGGTTGAGATCGATCTCGGCAATGGCGTCGGCGTGCTGCCAGGCGAAATCGGCAAGCCCGTACAGGCAGGCGGCGAGGCTCTTGACGTCGGCCGTGGCGCCGCCGCGCACGGCGCCCAGCAATGCGGCGCCGCGGGTCTCCGCGATCATCGCTTCGGCATCGCCGTCGCGCAGCGGCAGCATCCGCAAGGCGAAGTCGCGCACCACCTCGATGGCCACGCCGCCCATGCCGAAGGCGAGCGTCAAACCGAAATCCGGATCGCGCGACACGCCGGCGAACACCTCGATGCCGCCAGCGACGAACTCCTGCACCAGGAAGCCGATATCGGCCGGGCGGTGTTCGAGCGCGTCGATGCGCGCGTCCAGTTGCGCGAAGGCGCGCGCCAGTTCCTGCTCGTCCTTGAGGTTGACGGCGACCAAGCCGAGTTCGGTCTTGTGCGCGATGTCGTCGGACAGCGCCTTGAGCACCACCGGATAACCGAGCAGACGCGCCGCTTGCGCTGCTTCGGGCAGGGCTTTGGCGGGATACTCGCGCGCGGTCGGAATGCCATAGGCGGTCAGGATTTGCTTGGCGTCGTACTCGTTGATGGTGCGCCGGCGCATCAGCGCGTCGAACGCGCGCACCGGCGCGGCGGCTTGCCGAACCGGCCGCAATCCGATTGTCCAACGGCCGATGCGGTCGAGGGCGCCGAGGCCCGCGCGGGTGCCGCCGATCACGACCAGGCCGGCCTGCCGCATGGCGTCGATCTGTTTGCGGTTCATCACCCCGGAGCGGCTGCTCATCAGATAATACGGCTTGGCGCTGGCGCCCGCGGCCTTGGCCAGCATCGACACGTTCTCCAGGACGCGGGCCGGCGATCCGATGACGGGATCGTTGGTGGTGTCGGCGCAGTAGCAGATGGCATCGATGCGTTCGCTGCGGTCGACGACCGACAGCGCATGCGGGATGTTGACGGCGTAATCGCCGTTGCCCCAGGCATCGAACGGATTGCCGTCGCCGGTGATACGGCCGATGACCCGCTCGGCTTCGGCGCGCTCGTGCGCGGCGAGCGGCGGCAGGTGCAGGCCCGCGGCGGTGGCGTTGTCGAGGATCAGCTCCGCCAGGCCGCCCGACCCGGTGATCACCGAAATGCCGCGGCCGCGCGGCCAGCGTTCGCCTTGGCACACCGCCAGCACCTCGGTCATCGCTTCGAGATCGTCGACCTCGATGGCGCGGTGCGCGCGCAGCAGTTCCGAGAACACGCGCGACGAGCCGGCGAGACCGCCGGTATGGCTGGTGATCGCCCGTTGCGTGCGTTCGGTGCGGCCGACCTTGAGCACGACGACGGGCTTGCCGGCATCGGCGGCGCGATCGAGCGCGGCGACATAGCGTTCCGGCTCGCGCACCGTTTCGGTGAACGTGGCGATGACCTTGGTATTGGCATCGTCGATCAAATAGTCGATGTAGTCGACCGTCCGCGTCACCGCCTCGTTGCCGGCCGACACCGCCAGGCTGACGCCGAAGCGGCGCAGATCGGAAAGCAGCGCGATGCACACCGAGCCGCTCTGCGAGACGATGCCGACATTGCCGACGATCGCCGCGGGCTCGATGACGATCTGCTTGTAGGTGGTGGCGCGCGCCGGCGGATTGAGAATGCCCATGCAGTTCGGCCCGCAGATCGGCATGCCGGCCTCGCGGGCGAGCCCGGCGATCTCGTCCTGAAGCCTGGCGCCGTCGCCGCCCAATTCGGCAAAGCCGCTGTCGTAGATCACGGCGGCCCGCGCGCCGCGCGCCACCGCAAGCCGCATCTGCTCCGGGATCAGCGGATTGCGGATGCTGAAGACGACGACGTCCGGCGCTTCCGGCAGCTCGGTCAGGCTCGGATAGCACTTGATGTTGAGCACGGTGGGATATTTCGGGTTCACCGGATAGATCGGCCCGGTGAAGCCGATCGCGCCCAGCGACTCGATGACGGCGCGGCCGGGACCGCCGCGATCGGTGGCGCCGACGATGGCGACGGAGCGCGGCTTCACCAGGGGATCGAGCAGCATCGGGGCGAGGGGGATTGGTTTGCGGGGCGTCCGGGAATTTATGTAGCATGGCGCGTCCGGTTGAAACAAATGTGAGACGCCCGCGATGCCCAGGATCAAAACCAGCGACGGCACCAGCCTGCATTACGAACAGACCGGCGCCGGCACGCCGGTGGTGTTCGTGCACGAATTCGCCGGCGACTATCGGACCTGGGAGCCGCAGCTGCGCGCGTTTGCGCGCACCCATCGTTGCGTCACCTACAGCCAGCGCGGCTATCCGCCGTCGGATGTGCCGAACGAGCCGGCGCGCTACGGCCAGGACATCGCCCGCGGCGATGTGATCGACGCTGATGGACGCGCTCGGCATCGAACGGGCTCACGTGGTCGGCCATTCGATGGGCGCCTACACCGCCCTGCATGTCGGCATCCGCCACCCGGCGCGCTGCATCTCGGTGACCGCCGCCGGCTGCGGCTGGGGCTCGCTGCCCGATCCGGCGGCGCGCGCCGAGATGCGCAAAGTCGCCGCCGAGACGTCCAAGATGTTCACCGAGAAGGGCATGGCCGACGCTGCCGTGATCTATGGCGACGCGCCGTCGCGGCAGACGCAGAAATACAAGGATCCGCGCGGCTACGCCGAATTCATCCGCATGCTGTCCGAGCATTCGGCGCTTGGCCATGCGCTGACCATGGCGATGCTGCAGAGCAAGCGGCCGACCCTGTGGGACATGGCCGAGGACTTGAAGAAATTCTCCGTGCCGCTCCTCGTCATTGTCGGCGACGAGGACGAGACCTGCCTCGACGGCAGTGTGTTTCTCAAGCGCACCGCGCCGACCGCCGGGCTGTTGGTGATCCCGCGCTCCGGTCACACCATCACCAGCGAGGAGCCCGCGGTCGTCAACGCGGCGCTTGCCGAACTGTTCGCCGCCGCCGAGGCCGGCCGCTGGCTGGCGCACCGGCCGCCGCCGTCATGAGCACCACGCCGGGTGCGGCTGCGCCGTCGCCGGCCGCTTCTTTCGTAGCGCCGTTCCGCCATCCGGCTTTCGCGGTGATCTGGACGGCGACGTTGGTGTCCAATGTCGGCGGCTGGATGTACAGCGCCGCCTCGGGCTGGCTGATGACCGGCCTTGATCCCGATCCGCTGATCGTCGCACTGGTGCAGGCGGCGAGCACTTTGCCGATTTGCCTGTTCGCGCTTCCGGCGGGCGCGCTCGCCGATATTTTCGACAAGCGAAAATATCTGATCGTGGTGGAATTCGCTGACCACGGCGGTGTCGGCGGTCTATGCGGTGATGGTCGGGCTCGGCCTGGCGACGCCGGGAAATTTGCTGCTGTTCACGTTCCTGATCGGCGCCGCCGGCGCCTTGACGGTCCCGGCCTGGCAAGCGGTGGTGCCGCAACTCGTGCCCAGAGCGGTGCTGCCGCCCGCCATCGCCGCCAACAGCGTCGGCGTCAATATTTCCCGCGCGCTCGGTCCGGCGCTCGGCGGGGTGATCATCAACGGCCTCGGCATCGTCGCGCCGTTCTGGATCAATGCCGTGTCCAATCTCGGCATCGTCGGCGCCTTGCTGTGGTGGCGCCCAAGACGGCCAACGGGCACGCTTCTGCCCGCCGAACGTTTCGGCCAGGCCATCTGGGCCGGCTTGCGCTATGCGCGGCACAATCGGCATCTGCGCGCAACGCTGATGCGGGCGGTCGGATTTTTTCTGTTCGCCAGCGCGTATTGGGCGCTGCTGCCGCTCGTCGCCCGCCAGCAGATCGTCGGCGGACCCGGTCTGTACGGCGTGCTGCTCGGCGTCATCGGCATCGGCGCCGTCAGCGGCGCGTTCCTGCTGCCCTGGCTGAAGGCGAAGCTCGGCCCCGACCGGCTGATGGCGGTCGGCGCGCTCGGCCAGGCTTTGGCGATGGTGCTGTACGGTCTTGCCCGCGAGCCGGTCACCGCACTCATTGCCAGTGCGATCGCCGGCGCATCATGGATCGCCGCGCTGGCGACGCTGAGCGTGTCGGCGCAGGTTGCGTTGCCGGATTGGGTCCGCGGTCGCGGCCTCGCCTTGTACACCACGGTGTTTTTCGGCTGCCTGGCGTTCGGCAGCGCGGCCTGGGGCGAGGTTGCGGTGTGGGTCGGGCTTCCGGCCGCGCATTTTCTCGCCGCCGCCGGCGCGGTTGCGGCCATAGCTTTGACGTGGCGCTGGAAGCTCCATACCGCGGCGGAGATCGATCTCTCGCCGTCCATGCACTGGCCGGCGCCGCTCACCGCGCAGGATATCGCCCACGATCGCGGGCCGGTTCTGGTGACGGTCGAATACCGTATCCGGCCGGCGGACCGCGACGCTTTTCTCGATGCGCTCGGGCGCCTGGAGCACGAGCGGCGGCGCGACGGCGCCTATGCGTGGGGCGTGTTCGAGGACGCCGCGGATGAAGGCCGCATCCTCGAGACCTTCCTCGTGGAATCCTGGATGGAGCATCTGCGCCAGCACCAGCGCGTCACCAATGCCGACCGCCTGGTGCAGGAAGCGCTGCAACGTTTCCAGCTGTCGGGTGAGCCGAAAGTGACGCATTTCATCGCCGCCGACGCTGAGCGTCAACGCCCAGGGGTTGCGGCACGCTGTCCGTTGATCGCCGCACCAAGCTCCGGCACTATCGGGGTTTCGCCACGTCGGCCGAGCCGACAAAATCGCGGCGAAACAGGGAGGGATTTCATGATCGGCAAGCGGGGCGCATCCCACGCACTGGTTTTTGCGATGGCATCGATGCTCGCCGGGCTCGCGTCGGCCGCGCACGCTCAAGGTACTGCGCCCATCGTCATGAAGCTGAGCACCGCCACGGTCAACGATACGCAGCACGAATGGCTCAAGCGTTTCGCCGCGGCGGTCGAGCAGGATTCCGGTGGCCGCATCAAAGGCGAGATTTATCCGGCGAGCCAACTCGGCTCGATCCCGCGGCAGATCGAAGGCACCCAGTTCGGCTCGATCCAGGGCTGGTGCGGACCGCCCGAATTCCTGGCCGGCGTCGATCAACGCTACGAGGTGGTCAGTTCGCCCGGCCTGTTTACCAGCCGGGAACAGAATGAGCGCACGCTGCTGGATCCCGAGGTCCGCGACCTGATCCTGGGGTTGGGCGCGAACAAGGGCCTGTACGGCGCCGGCATCTTTCCGATCGGGCCGTCGTCGATCCTCACGCGCAAACCGGTCACCCATTTCGCCGACTATTCGGGCTTGAAGATCCGCGTGCTCGCCTCGCAGTTCCAAGAGGAGATGATGAAACGCATGGGGGCGTCGCCGGTGGCGATGACGCTTGCCGACGTGTTGCCGGCCATACAACAGGGCGCCATCGACGGCTCGCTGACGACGATCACCCAATACACCACGCTGCACTACATCGACGCGGCAAAATATGTCGTGCAAACCGACCAGCCCTATGTGGCTTCGATCACCGTGCTGAGCAAAAAATGGGTCGACGGCTTGCCGCCGGACCTGCAGAAGATCGTCCGCGACGACGCCACCAAGGTCTCGACCGACATCGTGCCGTTCATCAATCAGTTCTTTGACGCGCAGCTCAAGGTATGGACGGACTCCGGCGGCAGCCTGACGCGACTGCCGGCAGAAGATCAGGCCGCGATGATAGCCAAGATTTCCGGCATTGCCGACGATGTGTCGGCGTCCAAGCCGGACCTGAACGCCGCCGTCAAGGTCATTTTCGCGGCGGCGGCGCGCAACAAATAGATTTCAGCGCCGCGGCCTCAGCAGTTCGCGTACGCGTTGCGGCGTGACCGGCAGCTGCGTCACGGCGCCGGGCATGCCGAGCGCGTCGTCGATCGCCGCCGCGATGGCGGCGCCGACGGCGTTGGCGCCGCCTTCGCCGGCGCCTTTCAGGCCGAGCGGATTGAGCGGGCTCGGTGCGTCCTCGGTGATCAGCGTCTCGATCGGCGGAATTTCCCGCGCCGTCGGGATGAGATAATCGGCGAAGCTGACGGCGAGCGGCTCGCCGCGCGCGTCGTAGACGAATTCCTCGAACAGCGCGCCGCCGAGGCCTTGCGCGACCCCGCCGGCGATCTGCCCTTCGATCAGCATCGGATTGACCGCCCTGCCGACGTCGTAGGCGACGGCATAGCGCTCGACCGCGACGGCGCCGCTGTCGCGGTCGATGCGGACGACGGCAACATGCACGCCGTACGGATACGTCATGTGGTGCGATTCGAACCAGCCTTCGGCGGACAGGCCGGGCATCGCGTCGCCGAGGAGTTTTGCTGCCGGCGACAGTGCGCGGGCGACGTCGCCGAGCGTCACCGACGGCCCTTGCGCGGCGGCTTTGCGCACCACCTTGCCGTCGATCACGTCGAGGGTGTCCGGCGCCGATTGCAATAACGCCGCCCCGGCCGCGATCGCCTTGTCGCGAAGCTTTGCGGCGGCGAGCCGCGTCGCTTCCCCGGTCATCACCGTGACGCGCGACGCAAAGGCGCCCATGCCGAAGGCGATGCGGTCGGTCTGGCCGTGGACGACACGAACGCGGCGATAATCGACGCCGAGCGCATCGGCGCAAATTTGCGCGATCACGGTTTCCATGCCTTGCCCGACCGAAGCCGCGCCGGTGACCACTTCGACCGTGCCGCTGGTATCGACAGTGGCGCGGACGCCGTCGAACGGTCCGAGGCCGCTCTTCTCCACGAATACGGCGAGTCCGACGCCGACGGCTTCGCCGTCCGCGCGGCGGCGGCGCAGTTTTTGTTGCAGCGCGTTCCAGCCGATCGCCGCCAGCGCCTTGTCGAGGAGGCCGGCGTAATCTCCGGAATCGTAGGTCACCTCGGTGCCGAGCGTAGCGAAGCCGCGGACGAACGGCATTTCGCTCTTGGCGATGAGATTGCGGCGGCGAACGTCGACCGGATCGATGGCCAGCCGCGCCGCAATGGCGTCCATCAGCCGCTCGCGCACGAAGCTGCTCTCGAACCGCCCGGGCGCTCGGTAGGTGCCGCACGGCGTCTTGTTGGTCAGCCGGATGCGGCCGACCATGCGATAAGCCGCCATGCGGTACGGACCCGGCAGCATGGCGACGGCGAGATCGGGCACCGTCGCCGCATGGGTGCGCACATAGGCGCCCTGATCGTGGAAAAATTCGCCGTCGATGGCGAGCAGGCGTCCGTCGGCATCGACCGCGGCGCGCACGCGGTAATGCTGCTGGCGCGATTGGTTGGCGGCGATGAGATGCTCGCGCCGATCCTCGATCCATTTCACCGGGCGGCCGAGCCGCAGCGCGCCCAGGCACACCAGGACGTCTTCCGGATAGATCTCGCCGCGTATGCCGAAGCCGCCGCCGACGTGGCCTTCGTAAAGGTGCATGCTCGACGGTTCGCGGCCGAGCATGCGGGCGAGCGCGTCGCGGTTCCAATGCGGCACCTTGGCGGCGCCGTGAAGCTCGAGAATGCCGCGCGCGCAGCGCGCGATGGCGCCGCGGGTCTCCAGCGGCGTGCCGCTGTGGCGGCCGATCTTCAGATCGAGCGCGACGATGGCGTGGGCGGCGGCGAAGACGCCTTCAACGTCGCCGTAGCCTTTGCGCACCGTGGCCGCTTCGGTGGAATGGCCGTCGGCAAAATTGCCCGGTGGCGCGTCGGCATCGACAAGCGCGGGCAGCGAATCGACGTCGACCGTGACGAGGTCGGCGGCGTCCTCGGCACCATACGGATCGGCGGCGAAGACGACGGCGACCGGTTCGCCGACATAACGCACGCGCTCGCCGGCGAGAATCGGCTGGCGATAGGGATCGAGACCTTCGATGCGCGTCAGCCGAAAGTCGATCGGCGGAAGGTCGGCGACGTCGGCCGCCGTCCAGACCGCAACGACGCCCGCCGCCTTGCGTGCTGCGGCGGTATCGATGTTGCGGATATGGCCGTGCGCCTGCGTGGAGCGCACGACGCGCATGTGCACCTGATGGGCGAATTCGATATCCGCGGCGAAACGGCCTTGGCCGGCGACCAAGGGCCGATCCTCGAGCCGCGGCACCGAGCGGCCGATGAAGGCCATGGCGTTCAGCCCTCCAGGTGGCGCGTTTCATTGACGCGCCGAACGCACACTGTGCCGGCGTCGATGTCGATCTCGTTGAGGCAGCATGGCTCCTGCGCGAGACGCCAATACGCCGACAGCGGTTGATCGAGCAGTTGCAGCAGCAGCGCGCGGTTCACGCTGTCATGTCCGACCAGCACGATGGTCTCCTCGGCATGCCGTTCCAGCACGACGCGCAGGACGTTGGCGGCGCGCGCCACCACATCCTGCAGCGCCTCGCCGTTCGGAAATCGAATGAGCTGCGGGGTCGCAAACCATGCGGCGAACAGTTTCGGATTGTCGCCCTTGGCTTCCGCCAGTGTCCTGGACTGCCAGGCGCCATAATCGATGTCGTTCAAATCGTCGCATATTTCGGCAGCGATGCCGCAAGCCTTGGCAATTGCCGCCCCGGTCGCGACGCAACGGCCCATTGGGCTCGTGTATATCTTGCTCGGCCGCCAGGCCCCGGCGATGCGCTTGGCGACCGCTTGCGCCTGCGCATGCCCGCGCTCGGTGAGTTCGAGCGGCGCGCGGCCGCGGAAGCGCTCGGGCGTGATGCCCTCGACATGGCCGTGCCGGGTCAGGAGTATCTTGGTCATTCGCCCCGCTTAAGCCCACCCCATTAGGCCCACCCCAGCCGGGCCAGGATGGCGCGGCCCATGACCCATTCCTTGTCGTCCGGCGAGAGGAAGTCGAGCGTCTCGGTAAAGTGCGTGACGCGCTGCCGATAGGTGGCCTTGTTGAACGAGTTGGTGAGATCCGTGCCCCAATAGCAGCGCCGTGGGCCGAACGCGTCGAACAGACGACGGATGTGTTGCGTCATGTCGCGGAACGGATAGGAGTCGGCGGAATAGAACGGCGTCGTCGACAATTTCACCGAAACGTTTGGATATTTGGCGAGCGCCGCGGTCTCGCCGACCGACTCCGACAATTTGCCGGCCTTGACGATGTCGCCGGTGACGCCGAGATGGTCGGCGATCAGTGGCAGACCGGGATGCCGTTCGGCGATGCGGGCGAAGCGCTGCATCGGCGCGCCGTAGAACATCACCGGCAGGCCGTACTTTTCCGCCTCCGGCCAAAACCAATCCACGGTGCCGTCAGTGAGCCAGGTCCACTGCGGAGGATGGAACGTCACCCGCACGCCGACCATGCCGGGCTGCTTCTTCCAATCCGGCAGCAGGCTTGCGGATTTCGGGTCATCGAGGGGGATGCGGCCCATCACCGCGAAGCGGCCCGGGAATCTCCGCACGGCTTCGAGCGCGTAATCGTTGCGGTCGCCCTCCCATGACGGCGGCACGATGACGGCGCGGTCGACGCCTGCCTCGTCCATCATCGGTACCAGCTTCTCGATGGTGAACGGCTCGGCAAGCTGGGCGACGCGATTGGGCAGCCACGGCCGGTCCGGCGTGTTCGCCTTCCAGATATGGACTTGCGCGTCGACGATCATGTTTTCCTCCCCGGCCGCACCGTGCGAGTCTGCCGGGTATGGCGGCGCGTCGCAATGCCGTCAATCGCGGCCGGTCAGATGCGGCGAAGCGGCATGGTCCAGGCCAGCCACGCGCCAATTCCGGTGAACACCGCGATCGTCATGAAGGCGGAACGGAACGCATCGGCGATCTCGGCCTGCACGACGGCCTGCCGCGCCGGCTCCAGCGTCGCGATGACGGCCGGGCCCTGCTCGATGAGGGTGCCGAACAAGCTCGCCGTGGCGCGATCGGTCGTTGTGAGAACGGAGAACAATACTGCGGCCACGGTGGCGGTGCCGAACGCCGCACCGACCGAGCGGGAGAACTGCACCATGGCGGCACCGGTGCCCAACAGGCGCGGGCCGGAGACGGACTGTACCGTGAGCTGCACCACGCCCATCACGGTGCCCATGGCGAGTGCGGCGAACCCGAACACCCATGGCAGCACGGCGGTGCTCAGATGCGGCATCCAGAACGCGAGGAACAACAGGCTCACCGTCGCCACGATCAATCCCCACGACGGGAAGATCGCGGTGCGGCCGGTGCGGGTGACGATCTGTCCGGTGATCAGCGAGCCGACGCCGATGCCGAACGTCAGCGGCAGCAGCATCAGGCCGGTTTCCGCCGGCGAGGCGCCGCGCACGGCGCGCAGATAGATCGGCAGGAACGTGATCAGGGCAACCAGCGCCGCGCCATGGCAGGCCGCCAAGGCATCGCTGCGCCAGATCGACGGATCCCGGAACAGGCGCGGCGGGATCAGCGGCGATGTGCTGCGGTTCTCCTGCCACAGCAGCAAAATCAGCGCGCCGATGCCGAGCGCGAACAGGCCGAGCGCCGTCGGCACCGTGTTCAGCTGCATGCGCTGCAGCTGTTCGAGCGCCAGGATGACCGGACTGACAAACAGGATGAACAACACCAGGCCCGGCATGTCGAAGGTGGTGCGGCGGCGGTCGCTCGGCCGCCAATCGAGGCGAAGCACGAGAAACATCGCAATGGCGCCGAGCGGTATGTTGACGAGAAAGATCGACTGCCAGCCGAATGCCTCGGTGAGATAGCCGCCGGCCACCGGACCGAACGTGCTCGAGCTCACGGCGACGCCGGCCAGGTAACCTTGATAACGGCCGCGTTCGCGCGGCGGTATGGCCTCGCCGATCAGCGCCTGCGACAGGGTCATCAGGCCACCGCCGCCGAATCCTTGCAGTACGCGCGCCGCCGTCAGGAATTCGATGTTGGGCGACAGCGCGCACAGCACCGATCCGATCATGAAAATCGCCAGCGCGATGATCATCATCAAGCGCCGGCCGAATGTGTCGCCGAGCCGGCCGTAGACCGGCGCCGCGATCGTGTTGGCGATCAAATACGACACCACCACCCAGGAGACGCGCTCGATTTCACCCAGGCTCGAGGCGATGGCCGGCAATGCCGTAGCGACGATCGTCTGGTCGGCGACTGCCAGAAACATCGGCAGCATGATCGAGGGAAAGACCTTCACGAACAGCGAGGCCGTCGACGGCGCTGGCGCGATGACCGGCAACGCGGCTGGCGACGCGGCCGCTCCGCCGCCGTCGTGGTCGCGGCGGGCTCTGCGGGCGCGCTGTTTTTCGGCGTCGAATTGTTCATGGCGGACAATTCATGGCAGGCGGGTTGCAGGTTCCAGTGCGCATGCGGCCGAAAGCGGAGTGCGAAATAGCTCTTTCGCCATATCGGATGGGGTACCGCCAAAAATCCGGACGGTGAAGTCATCGTCCGGCAGCGACATTTGTGACAAACGCCGGCCCGGCGACGCCGTTCCGCCGGCGAGCGCCCGTTCAATACCGACCATATAATAGGGTTGTCGAGGCCGGGCACCACCGGCGTTTGTCGGCGTCGACGGAGGCGATTTCGGATTCGGGCATTTGGCAAGATCGGCGCCGCTGGCGTCAAAGCCGGCCTTTGCGCGCAGAACGAAATGAAGGACCGTCGATCGAAGCTTGTGCCGCCTCACCGTCGTGGTTCGCCGGGCACCACGACGCGGCCGGCCCGGCCCTGAAAACATCTGGACCGTCTTCTGCATTTGCTGGGAGCGACTGTTACATAGCCGTCATATCCAGTGCTGCGTCGGGCTTTGCGGTGATGCGGCGGCCGTTCCGATCGAACACATGTAACCGAGACATAAACGACTTCTCGGCGGATGCAATTGAGCGCCGCGATATTTCATGTCTTGTTTGGAACGCGCTGCGGCGACGCCCATTATCCCGGCGTGGGCTTCACATGGAGAAACAAAGATGCGGTTGTTGTTTGCGATGGCGGTGCTCGCGGCTGCTGCGACGTTCGGCACGATTCCGGCGTCCGCCCAGGCCGCCAAATCCTATCAGTTCTGCTCGGTCGTATCGGGCATAGGTACGGAGTGTATCTATGACAATCTCGCCCAGTGTGCGCAGAACGTCGAAGGCAACGGCGGCTGGTGCAAGGAAGGCCCCGGGTATGATCCGCGACATCCGGAAGGCACCGGCGAGTTCCCGCAAGCGCCCAACTGGCGCTGATAGTGATATAAACAACGGATAAAAAAGCACCGGCCGCCCTCGCAGGCGGCCGGTTTTAGTTCGCGATTGACGTTGTGCTTAAGCGCAATGTCAGGGCGGCAGGAGCGGTTCAGCCGACGAAGCCGACTCGTTCCTGTTCCCGCGCCTCTTCGGCAGTTGTCGGCTTGGCCGGCAATTGCAGCACGGTTGCTTCCTGACCCTCGCATAGCAATGTCAGCAACACGGTGCGCCCGTCCGGAAACTCGAGCGCGTCGTGATGGGCGGCCATCTTGTCCTTGTTGACCTGCCGAAAGATGGCTGTCTGGTGGTTGACCGTCTTGGTTTTCCACCCAAGCAAGCCGGCGGGCAGACACGCAACGTCGCCGGCGAAGGCCAGTTCTGTCCCTGGCAGGACACAGACTGCCAGGCCGTGGTCGTCCGAAGCGGCGAACCCGCGCGTTCCCGTCCCGAAGTCACGTGTTACCAGCTTGTCACCCACCTGCGCGGGCCGTGATCGAACGCTTTGAAGGCTAAAGTCACACATCGGCGACTCCTTTCTTCCCTGGTCTTGCCAGGTCTTCCCATGAAGCCCCCTCAAAACGCCCCTCCAACAACGCCTTCAAGCAAAAATGGTGCCGTGGCAAAATGCCTAGGCGATTTGCAGGTTGAGCCGAGCGAGCCCACGCCGCGCGGCGCTTTCCCATTGCGGATGCTGGGGTGATTTCGGGCCGGCCGGCGCGCCTGCCCAACCGCGGTGCGCGGTGCTCCGGAAAAAGGCAAGTCGTTCATCTTGCTCATGCCGCGACTGCGACAGGCCAGCCGGCAATGCCGGCTGCGGAATGGGGAAGGCCGCTTCTATTGGACGGTTATGCCGCCGACCATGCCGTTCCAATCGTGATCGGAGCAGCGCAAATCGTAGGTCCCGGGCTTATGGGCCGTCAGGTAAAGATCCTTGGTGTCGCCGGGCTGCATGACGATTTCGGTGCGTTCGCGGTTGAGAATTTCGGGATTGTCGATGTCGGCGCTGGCGAAGAACGTCGGCGCCGTGACTTCGTGGGTCTCCTTGCCGTGGTTCTCCATGTGCAAGCGGTAATGGATGTCGTGCTGGAAGGTCAGATGATCCGGTATGAAGGCGTAATCGACCATGAAGAGATCGAGCGTAACCGTCTGCGGTTTCGCACCGATGGCAGCAGCACCGACAATGGTTGCCACCACCGCGAACAGACCAATTCCGGCAAAAGTGGAACGCATCGCCGTCACCCGACCTCCGGTATCAAGCGCCTTGGCTATGCGAACGATTGCCGCCCGTCAGACCCGCAGACCGCCGAGACTAACACGCCAATCCGTAAAAAAAGTCCCACGGCAACGGCGCCTCAATGACCCGCCACGGAGGCTTGCCCGATCTGGACGCGCCGCACCATGATCAGCACCATGGGGATCATGACGGCGGCGACAATGGCGCAGAGTTGAAAGACGTCCGCATAGGCCATGATCGTCGCCTGGGTCTCGATCATGCGTCCGATAAATCCCATCGCCTGGCCTTGCGCCGCAGCTGCCGACGCGCCGTGCTGGCTGAAGTACTGGGTCAACTGGTGCACCGTGGATTGCAAGGCCGGCGATGACGGAATCGTGTTCTCGACCAGCCGGGCCTGATGAAACTGCGTGCGCTGGGTCAGCTCGACATTGGCGATTGAAATCCCGATGCTGCCGCCGAGATTGCGCGCGACGTTCATCAGCGCGGAACCCTGATTGGTCTTGTCCGGCGGCAGGCCGTCATAGGCCACGGTATTGATCGGAATGAACAGGAACGGCAGGCCGATGGTCTGGTAGACGCGCACCCAGGCGAAATAGTCGAAGCTGGCGTCCGGCGTCAGCGAGGTCGAGTACCACATCGAGGCCATGATTCCGACCAGCCCCAGCGTGATGAGGTATTTCGGCTGGAAGCGATTGCTGACCTGGCCGGCGACCGGCATCAAGAGCAGCATGGCGAAGCCGCCCGGCATCATGGCCAGGCCCGACAACGTCGCCGTATAGGGAAATGTCGTCTGCAACAGCTGCGGCATGATCTGGTTCGAAGCGAACAGGATGGCGCCGATCATCAGCATGACGAAAAACGACATTCCGAACTGCCGACTGGCCAGCAGCCGGATCTCGATGATCGGGTCGTCCTGCTTGAGCTCCCAGGGAACAAACAACAGGAACGACACGGCGGCCAGCAGCGAGAACGTAACGATGAGGTCCGACTTGAACCAATCGTCGATCTGGCCGCGGTCGAGCACGACTTCGAGACAGCCGAGCGTCATGGCGATCAGCACGAAACCGACCCAGTCGACCTTGAGGCCGCCGGCGAGACGCTCGCGGCGTTCGCGCTCGAGCACTTCGGGCTCGTCGACGAACCAGTGCACCAGCGCCAGCGAGAGAATTCCGATCGGCACGTTGATGAAAAAGATCCAGTGCCAGGAGAAACTGTCGGTGATCCAGCCGCCGAGCGTCGGGCCGACGGTCGGCGCGACGATCACGGCGACGCCGTAGAGCGCAAAGGCCTGGCCGCGCCGTGCCGGCGGAAAGGTGTCCGCCAGGATGGCCTGCTCGCTGGTCGGCATGCCGCCGCCGCCGAGACCTTGCAGGATGCGAAAGAAGATCAGCGCGCCGAGGCTGGGCGCCAGCCCGCAGAACAGCGAACTGACCGTGAAGACCGCGACGCACAGCATGTAGAAGCGCTTGCGGCCGACGACGTTCGACAGCCAGCCGCTGGCCGGCAGCACCACGGCGTTGGCGATCAGGTAGGTGGTGACGACCCAGGTGCTTTCGTCGACGCTGGCGGCAAGGCTGCCGGCGATGTAGCGCAGCGACACATTGGCGATGGCGGTGTCGAGCACGACCATGAAGGTCGCGAGCGAGACGACGACGGCGACCAGCCAGGGATTGCGATCGCCGGCGGCCGAGCGCTCGGGGCTCCAGGCCGGCGGGCGCGGCTGCTCGCTCATCGCACCTTCACCGTCGGCACCACCGACATGCCCGGCCCGAGCAGGACGTCGGGCGGATTGTCGAACACGATTTTCACCGGCACCCGCTGCACGATCTTGACGTAATTGCCGGTCGCGTTCTCGGCCGGCAACAGGCTGAAGGCGGTGCCGCTGCCGGCCTGGACGCTGTCGACGTGGCCGTTGAAGGTCCGATCCGGATAGGCGTCGATCTCGATAGCCACGGGCTGGCCCGGCCGCATCAGGTCGAGCTGGGTCTCCTTGAAATTTGCCGTGACCCAGACGTCGCGCGGCACGAACATCATCAGGGCTTGCCCGACCGCCGCATACGCGCCTTTGGCCGCGGTCAGGTGGGTGACGCGTCCGGCGACCGGCGCGGTAATGTCGGTACGCGACAGATTGGTGTCGGCTTGCTCGCCGCCGGCCCGGGTCTGTCCGAGCTGCGCCACCGCAAGCGTGCGCTGGGTCTGCAGGATCGCGAGCTGTTTCTCGGTGGCGGTCGCATTGGCCTGAGCGGCGGCGAAGGACGCCTGGCTCTGCAGCAGATTGGACATGTATTGCTGGGCCTGCTCGACGGTGGCGGTGCCCTGCTTGGCCAAGAGCTGGTAGCGGTCGTTTTCCTGTTGGGCGAAGGTCAGCGCCGCCTGCGCCTGCTCGACCTGCTTGTTGGCTTGCTCGATACGGGCCCGCTGCGCGGCGATCTGCGCATCGATATTGTCGATGTTGGCTTGCGACTGATCGATCTGAGCACGGGTCTGGTCGACCTGGGCGCGAAAATCCCGTGGATCGAGCCGGACCAGAACGGTGCCCGCGTCGACCAACTGATTGTCCGTCACCGGAACATCGATGATGCCGGCGCTGACTTGCGAGCTGATCTGCACGGTGCGGGCGTCGATGAAGGCGTCGTCGGTCAATTCATAGTGCCGGGCGTCGAGCCACCACGCCACCAGGGCGACGACGGCCGCGACGGCGACAACGGCGATCACAATGACCAGGCCGCGACGCTGACGGAACGTCTGGCGCCACGGGCGACGCTTCGCCGCTGCGGGCCCGGCGGGCTGGGCTTGTTGGCTGGTAGCGGATTCGGAGCGACGCTCGCTTTCGACGCGCTGGTCCATAGTGCGCTCAAACGTCTGACGCAGTATCGGGTTTCCCGCCCGTCTCGGCGGCGGATGCGGGCAGTCAATGCAGCTCGACCGGCGCCTCTCTTAGCGGGTTACGCCGCGGCAGGCCAGTCAGGACGGCCCGGCGGGATGCAAGGCGGCGGCGATTTTCTGGACGAATTCGCCGAGTTCTTCCCCATCGAGGTCGCTGACCGCCCAGAAGTCGAGCCCGCCGTTCGACCAATGGCGGACATTGTAGCCCTGGACTGTTCTGGCGGTCACAGCCGCGTGCGCGACGCCCAGGCGCTGGGCCACGAACAGATTGATGACATGTTTGCGACGCCGATACACGACCGAGGCCACCGGCTCGCCGTCGATGTAATCGAGACGGCCGCCGAGCAGCGTAAAGCCCTGCGCGGTGAGGTCGATGACCGGCGGCGCGACGTCGACCCTGCCGTCGAACCATGGCTTGACGGTATGCTGGTCGCTGGTTTCCACATCCATCAGGTGACCGGCCTGCAGCGAGCGAACGTGCGCCGACACCACCTCGCTGGCGATCATCTGTTCCTGATCGTTGCGGAACACCGTGAGGACCAGGCTGGCGGCGATTGCGGCCGAAGCCGCCGTGCCGACCGCAAAGCCGCTGAAGAACGTCCGCCGCGACGGTCGAAAGAATTTGCTCGGCGCGATGACCTGCGCCGACGGTCGCGGCAGCGCGGCGTCGAGCCGCGCGCGCAAGCTTGCCGGCGCGGCCTCCTTCAGCCCGGCGCCGGCCATGGCGGCGCGCATCGCGCGGAACGCGTCGAGCTTCTCGGCGCAAGCGGCACAGGTCGCCACGTGGGCCTCGACGTCGCGCGCGTGACCGGCATCGAGCTCGCCGTCGATCAGCGCATGCAGCATGATTTCGCATTCGGCGCAGTTCATGGCGTTAGTCCCGGCTGCGATCTTGCGGCGCCGTTCCATGCCGACCGCAGCATCGAGCGCGCGCGGGCGAGCCGCGACATCACCGTTCCGAGCGGTACGCCGGCGACCTCGGCGATCTCGTGGTAGGATAGATCGTTCACCTCGCGCAGCACGATGGCTTCGCGAAACGGCTGCGGCAGTTCGGCAACGAGGCGGCGGATGGTGTCGCCGTCCTGCTGGCGCAACAGCGCGCTTTCCGGCGATATCTGCGGCTCCTGCCACATCGGCGGCGTCTCCGCCGCCGTCTCGTCCTCGGCGAAGTCGGTCGGCGTCTCCTGCCTGCCGCGTCGCGCGAACTCGGCGTTGCAGACGTTTCTCAAGATCGTCAGGAGCCACGGTTTCATGGCCGGCCCACGATAGCTGTCGAAATGCCGCAGCGCCCGCAGATAGCATTCCTGCACGGCATCTTCGGCGTCGGCGGCATTGCGCATGAGATAGCGCGCCAGCGAGTAGACGTCGTCGAGATGGGGCAGCGCGGCGTCGCGAAAACGCCGCGCTTTGTCATGATCGTCATGAGCATCACCTGCCATCGTGTCGCGCCCGGCCATCCGCGGCGGCGGCAATCGAACCAGCATCACTGCGTCGTCGCGTTGCCGCCAGTCGCTGCTTCTACCACGATCGTGCCCGTCATATGCGGGTGGATGTAGCAGAAGTACTGATAACTGCCCGGGGTGGTGAACGTGAACGAGTAGCTGTCGTCGGTGTCGAGCGCCTTGGATTTGCTGAAGGCGTTGGTCGCCGATGCGATGCCGTGCGGGATATCGTCTTTGTTGCGCCAGGTGACGGTGGTGCCGGCTTTGATCGTCAGCTGTTGCGGCGTGAAGGTGAAATTGTCGATCGACACGGTGCCGGCCGGGCTCTGCGCCCGGGCGACGACAACGCCGCCGGCCAGCGCCGAACCGACCACCGCGCCGATCGCCGCCGCGGCAATGACAGATCGCATCATGATGTTGCTCCTTAACCGGCAAGCGGCGTGTCGATGATGGCGAGCCGTTGCTCGTTTTGTTTGAACGTGACGTTGGCGATGCCGAGCATGGTGCGCAGCTTGTCGTCGGCGAACCTTCATCGGTCCGGGCGAGGGCGCCGTGCCGGGCGCCGGCTGCGGAAACGCGGTCGAGCGTGCGGTGTGAAAGGTGACGTTGCCTTCGACCTTCTGCATCACCTGGTGGATATGGCCGTTGAGCACGGTCACCGAGCCGAACTTCTTGAGGTAGGACAGCGCCTGGGCGCCGTCGTCGGTGCCCCAGCCCCAGTCCGGATAGACCGTCCACAGCGGGATATGGGCGAACAGGACGATCGGCGTCGAGGCCGAACGGCCCTTGACGTCAGCTTCCAGCCATTCGAGCTGGTCGGCGCCGAGATTGCCGAGGCCGCCGGCCTTGAGATTGACGACATTGACCAGGCCGATGAAGTGCACGCCGTTGGCGTCGAAGCTGTACCAGCCGGCGCCCTTGGCGCCTCTTGCCGTAGCGGTCGCGATAAAATTTCAGGTCGGGGTCGAGGAAGTCGTGCTCGCCGGGGACGTAATGCACGTCGAGGCGCGTCTGCGAGATGATGCGGTCGGCATCGTCGAACTGCGATTCCAGCGACAGGTGGCTGATATCGCCGGTATGGATCATGAAAGCCGGCTTGGCCGGCAGCGCATTGATCTTGCTGACGCACTCTTGCAGCGTTCCGAGCGCATTGGGATTGGCCGGCTTGTCGAAACCGACATGGCTGTCGCTGATCTGCAGGAAGGTCAGCCCGCGCGCCTCCTGCGCCTGCGCCTCGCCCATAATGCCCAGCGAGCGCGGCACGCCGCCGGAGATCGTCCACAGCACGCCGGTTCCGACCCAGGTCATGCATTCCAGAACTTTGCGCCGGCTCAAGCCGTCATCGCGGTCGAATTCGCTCATTGCCGTTCTCCCATGGGAACCGATGGTCCCTAAAGCCAAGGCGGCTTTTGGCGGCTCCTGTTGACGGGATCGATCGACTTTGCCGTTTATTCCTGACTGCCGAAAAATTTCGTTCGGCGGACCTGCTCCGGCCGGGTCCCGGGCGCGGCAAGGCAAAAAGGGGCTTGGCGCAAGCCCGGCCCCTTTTGCGGCGATTTAGTCCTGCAGGAGCATCTGGTTGTAGCCGATGCTGCCGCCGCCGGTGAGCGCCGGGTCGTTGGAATTGCCGGCCGAGGGGGCGCCGATCCCGCCCGGCACCATGGCAAAGGCATGAAGGCCGCTGCGATGGGCCGCCATCCTGGTGTGGCCGGCCTGCCGAACCGTAACCGTGCTGCTTTGAGCGGCGGTCGGCGCAAAACTGAACGGCAGCACATTGCCGGTCCCGGCTTCCGGATCGAACGACTGGGCGAATGCCGGCGTCGCGAGTGCGGCCGCGACGGCAGCGATCATGGCTAGTCTTGAAAACACGTGGCGATGTGCCAGGAATTCCATCACGGCTGTGTGAGCCGCGGCGAGTGCGCGCCGTTCAAGAAATTTCTTTGCGGTTCGGAATAAACCCGCGCCGTTATCAGATCGGCGGCGTCCCGCGTTCGACCCGCGCCAATCAGGGACAGGGCGGATACATCGCGGTCAGTTCGGCGCCGCGAAGATAGATGATCTTCGCTCGCAGCCCGCCGTGTCGGCCGATCCACTGGCGCACATCGCTCGGATAGTTCGACATCAGTATTTGATTGCCGGCGCTGTTGACCGTTTGACCGCCGGACGGCGTAGGATCCCACGCCGTGTGAAACTCGAGAACCGCGCGCGGGGTGACGCAGATCCGGTTCCGGGGAATCGTGCCCAGCAGCATGGTGCACGCCGAAGCGCATGTGCCGTCGATCTCCACCCGCTCGCCGGACGCCCGCAGCGCGTGGTATTTGGCCAGATAATCCCCGATCTGTCCGCCGGGATCGTCGTAAATGCGCATCGCCGCGAATGCCGACGCGGTGCTGATGATCATCAGCAACGTCGCGGCCACGGCTGTACTTGCTTTCATGATGGCTCGTCCTTGGGCATGCTGTTCTTTGCGTCGGATAATGGCATGCCGAAAGCGCTGGCGCAAAACCGGATGCGTCCCGTCGTCATGCGGCTTGCGGCCACATGGCCGGGGCCCATGATGGCGCCCGCGCGGGTAAGCGTGGCCTGATTGCCGGGCGCGCGACAGGCCTGTCTTTTCTCTGGCCGCGCGAAACGCGCTGCTGCTATACCGTGCCCCACTCCAAAAGCCCTGCCGGGCGCGTCAGCAACGCGGACTTCATGCTGCAATCGTCATCGCTGCCATCCATCGAGACGCGCGGCTCATGGGTGGTCGCATCCGCCGTGCTCGTGGTCATGGCGGTTGCTTTCGGCGCGCCGTGGATCACCGTGGTCGCGCTCAAGGACATCGCCGCCGAGGTCCATGGCGAGCGTTCGATCCCGGCCTTCGCCAGCGCGCTGATGTGGATCGGCTCCGGCGTCGGCGGCATCCTCATGGGCCGCGTCGCCGAGCGGGTCGGGCTGCGCTGGACCATCATGTTCGGCGCCGCGATGATCGGCGTCGGCCTTGCATTGTCGACGCTGGGGCCGTCCTTGCCGCTCTATATCGGCCACGGCCTGTTCATCGGCTTGCTCGGCATCGGCGGCATCAACGCTCCCGCCTACGTCTACGTGAGCCGTTGGTTCGATCGCCGGCGCGGCTCGGCCTTGGCGTTGATTTCAAGCGGCGCTTACTTGGCCGGCACCATCTGGCCGCCGATCTTCGCGCCGGCGATCGCCCATCTGGGCTGGCGGCATACGATGCTGTATTACGCCGCGTTCGAGCTTCTCGTCATCGTGCCGGCCGCCGCGATCGTCCTTGGCGCGCCGCCGGATACGCCGCACCATGCCGCGCTGACCGGAGTTGCGCGCGCGCAAAAGTCGGTGATGGGCTGGCCGCCCAATCTGATCTTCGCGCTGCAGATGGGCGCGATCTTCACCTGCTGCATACCGATGTCGATGCCGCAGGGCCATCTGGTGGCGTTCTGCAGCGATCTCGGCATCAGCCCGGCGCACGGCGCGGCCATGGTCTCGGTGCTGCTGGGCGCCGCGTTCCTGAGCCGCCAGGTCTGGGGCGTGATCTCCGACCGCATCGGCGGCCTCTACACCATGCTGGTCGGATCGGCCTGCCAGGCGGTCGGCATCGCGGCGTTTCTGTTCACGCAGGACGAAGTCGGGCTGTTCGCGGTATCGGCGGCCTTCGGATTCGGCTTCAGCGGCCTCGTCCCGGCCAACGTGCTGGCTTCGCGCGAAATGTTTCCGGTGGGCGACGCCTATTGGCGCATGCCGACGCTGTTGTTGTGCAGCGGCTGGGGCATGGCGACCGGCGGCTGGCTTGCCGGAATTTTGTACGATCATTTCGGCTTCTACGCGCCGGCCTTCGCCGCCGGCTTGGCGGTCAACCTCGTCAATCTCCTCATCATCTCGACGCTGGCGTTCCGGCGCCGCGTGACGGCTCCGGCCTGACGGTTCAGTGCGCGGCAGGACGCTTGACCAGCCGCTCGATTCCCGGATGCGTGCGCGCCGCGCAGAAATCGTCGACGGCGGACACCACGGCGGCGCTGGTCAACGCACGGCGCTGCGGCGTCGCCAGATCGAGTTCCTCCTGCCGGTTGACGATCGAACCGGCCTCCAGCAGCACCGCCGGCATGCGGGTTTCGCGCAGCACGACCAATTGGTCGTAGCGATAAACGCCGCCCGCGGCGTCGACCAGCTGGCGGCGCCGATTCCCCATCAGCGGCAGCGTGTAATGCGGCGTGAACGGCACGCCGCGTGCTTGCAGCGCTTTGCCCAGAAGGTCGGCGAACTGCAGGCTGCCGACGCGGTCCGGGTTGTCATAGGAAACAAACAGCGCATAGCCGGGATAGTCGTCATTGAAGCGATTGTCCTGGCCCTCATAGGTCCAGGTCTGCAGCAGGTTGTCCGGCACCGAATCGTGATGGATGGCGATGAACAGATCGGCGTGCATGCTGTTGGCGCGCACCACCCGCTCGATCAGCCCGACCGGCGGCGCCTTGTCGGTGATCATCAGCACGGTCTTGTCGAAACCGGCGTCGTCGAGGGCTTTTTTGATGTCCTCGGACAGTTGCAGGTTGAACGCGTATTCGGCAACGCCGCGCGCGCTCATAGCACCGGGGACGTCGATGGTATGGCCGACGTCGATGACGACCCGAAACGCCGCGCGCTGACAGGTTGCGCGCGCCGCCGCGGCCGGAACCGCCGCACTGATCCTCGCTGCGTGCCGGATACCGGCCGGTGCCGGCCAGCAGCATCGCACCGACGACGGCGGCGACGGCGAGAGGGAGCCGCAATGCGGTCATGATGCGCACGCCTTCAATCCCGACCCGGACTGCCGGGGCGACATGGCCCCATAACGAGCTTCGCCGCGCTTGTCCACGCGCGCGCCGGCCGAGTTCCAGGCGCCGGATTCGCGGTGCATGAACGTCGCGAACGCGCGCGGCCGCACTTGTGCGCGACATGCGCCTGTCGTACCAAATTAGCGACGTTGGGGATCATGGGGTGAAGCGTTCGGCATGGCCAAATTAGTCGGCATCTGCGTCGTCCTGTTCATGCTGGCGGCCGGGATATTGATCGTGACTGCGGGGCCGGACATTGCCGCATTGTTCGCGGCGCTGCGGTCCGAGCCGCTTCCGGCCAAGGTGGCCTGGGCGGTGATCGTGTTGGTGCCGCTGGTGATGTTGCCGTCGGCGGTGTGGCTTTGCGACAGTTTGGTGCGCCAGCGCAAGGCCGCCAATGCGCTTGAGCTTCGCCTCGACGGCGTGCGCACGGGCGTCAAGGAGCTGGCGCTGTCGCAGATCGATGCCGACGCCGCGGTCCACCACCTCGCCCGCACCGATCCGGAAAACGCCATCAGCGCGGTGCGCGAGCGGCTCGCGGAAGCGGATCGCATCGCGGAAATCCAAGAAAAACGCAGCGAGATCGGCGACCTGCAATCGCGGGCCGACGAAATCCGCGTCCAGCAGCAGAACCTCAAGCAGCGGCTCGCTCCCGTGCTCGAAAAAAGACAGGCGATCGAGCGGCTGTTCACGGAGCTCGACACCGGCCAGAGCGATATCGATCGGGCGCTTGCCGAAATCGCCGGCGGCGACGATGCCACGGCCCTCGACCTGCGTTTGAAGAACCTGATGGAATTCGCCAGACTTTGCCATGGACGGTGCGACGAGATCGAGAACGCCTCGAAAACCGTCGGCGGGTTGAGGGAAACGTTTGTGGACCTGCAGGCGCGGCTGGCGCCGTTCGCGGCGAGCAGCGACGGCGTCACGCAACGCGTCAAGGAGCTGAGCCAAGAGCGCGATCGGCTGGCCACCGGCATCGAGGCGCTACAGCGCACGCCCGAAGGCCCGCTCGCCGAGCGGGTGCAGAAATTTGCCGAGGACAAGGCCAAGCTCGACGCCAGCGTGGCGCACCTCAACGTGCAGTTTTCCAAGCTCGCGGCGCTGCGCCAGGACATCGATGGGATCGCGACGAAGTTCCTGGGCGCGCTCAAGATACTGCCGGCCGGTGCCGACGGCACGAGCGATGCCGATGTCGATACGCGGATCGAGGAGGTCTCGGCCTACATCGACACGACGCAGGACCAGATCGAGGATATCGAGGACCGCATGGCGGTCTTCGCGCAGTTGAAGACCAGGCTTGGCGAACTGCAGGCGCGGCTGGCGCCGCTCGAATCCGGCGACAACGGCGTCATCAGCCTGATCGGTCAGGTGCAGGATATTCGCGACCGGCTCGCCGCCAAGATCGGCGGTCTCGAAGCGGGCGACGGCGGCGATCTCGCCGCGCGCGTCAAGGCCTTCACCGAGGCGAAACGGGAGCTCGAAGACCGCCTGTCGGTCGTCACCGCGCACTTCTCACAATTGGCGGCGGTGCGCAAAGATCTCGCCGGCTTGTTCGACAAGCTGAGCAGCGCCGCCAACGCCCCGTCGAACTGACAGCGATCGTGCGGCCCCCTTGCGGGCACGCAGGGGGTGGGGCAGAGTCCCGCGAAATCACATCACGCGCGCGCGTCACGCGGCGATTTTTCCGGGAGGTCAGCATGAAGCGGACATTATACGCAGGCGTTGCGGCGATTGCCGTCATGGCGGCGCTGGCGGCGACCCCGGCGCGCCTGTGCGCGCAAAGTATCGACGGCGACGACATCGGCGGCGTGGTCAAGGGACCGCAGGGCCCGGAAGCGGGCGTCTGGGTCATCGCCGAGACGCATGATTTGCCGACGCGTTTTGCCAAGATGGTCGTGACCGACGATCAGGGCCGCTACGTGGTGCCCGATCTGCCCAAGGCCAATTACAAGGTGTGGGTGCGCGGCTACGGGCTTATCGACTTGCCCAAGGTCGACGCTCAGCCGGGCAAGCACCTGAATCTGACCGCCGTGGCGGCGCCCAACGACGCCGCCGCGGCGCAATACTATCCGGCGATCTATTGGTATTCGATGCTGAAAATCCCGGGCGCCGACCAGTTCGGCGGCAAGAGCGACATTCCGGATAAAGTCACGCAGGCGCAGTGGCTGACCACGATCAAGAATCAGGCCTGCGTCGGCTGTCATCAACTCGGCCAGCTGGCGACGCGCACCATTCCGGCGGCATTGGGCGAGTTCAAGAGCGGCGAGGAAGCCTGGGCGCGGCGTATCCAGTCCGGCCAGGCGGCGCCGCTGATGATCAATCCGGTCGCCGGGACGCTCAACAGCGTGCCGCTGAAATATTTCGGCGACTGGACCGATCGCGTCGCCGAGGGCGAGTTGCCGCATGCCAAGCCGCAGCGACCGGTTGGCGTCGAGCGCAACGTCGTGATCACGACCTGGGATTGGGGCAACGAGAAGCAATATCTTCATGACCTGATCTCGTCGGACAAGCGCAATCCGACGGTCAACGGCCATGGTCTGCTCTATGGCTCGACGGAATATGCCAGCGACCACCTGCCGGTGCTCGACCCGAAGACCGCGAAGGTCTCCTACATCACCCCGCCGGAAGGCGCCGACGTTCCCGAAGCCCTCGGGCCCGGACATGCGGCGATCCAGAAGCCGATGGCGGCGTCGGCGTATTGGGGCACCGAACAGGTCTGGGACACCAAATTCGACAATCACAACGACATGTTCGACGGCCAGGGCCGGGTCTGGATGACCGGGACCAATCACGCTCCCGGCACACCGGCATTCTGCAAGAAGGGCTCCGACAATCCCTATGCCCAGGCCCTCCCGATCGACAGCAACGAACGCCAATTGGCGATGTTCGATCCGAAGACGCAGAAGTTCACTTTCATCGACACCTGCTTCGGCACCCACCACCTGCAATTCGGCTTCGACAAGGACAACACATTGTGGACCAGCGGCGGCGGCGAACTGGCCGGCTGGCTGGACACCAAAGTGTTCGAAGAAACCGGCAGCGCCGAAAAAGCTCAAGGCTGGGCGCCGTTCGTGATCGACACCAACGGCAACGGCAAGCTCGATGACTATACCAAGGCGGGCGAGCCGGCGGATCCCAACAAAGACATGCTGATCGGCGGCTCCGGCACCTACGCGGTGATGCCAAATCCGGGCGACGGCTCGATCTGGTACACCGTCAACGTGTTCGCCGGCAAAGGCGGCGTGGTGCGGTTCGATCCCAAGACCAAGCTGTCCGAGGTGTATTACATCCCGATGCCGGGCTTCGGCCCGCGCGGCGGCGATATCGACTCCAAGGGCGTGGTCTGGGTGTCGCTCGCCAGCGGTCACCTCGGCAGCTTCGACCGCTCGAAGTGCAAGGGGCCGCTCAACGGACCGACCGCGACCGGCAATCATTGTCCGGAGGGCTGGGCGTTCTACAAATATCCCGGGCCCGGCTTCGACGGCATCGGCGATAACAGCGCCGAGGCGAGCTACTACACCTGGGTCGATCAGCACAATGCCGTCGGCCTCGGCGATAACGTGCCGATCTCGACCGCGAACCTCAATGACGGCTTCGCGGCGCTGGTCGACGGCAAGATGGTGTCGCTGCGCATTCCGTACCCGATGGGCTTTTATGCCAAGGGACTCGATGCCCGCATCGACGATCCGAACACCGGCTGGAAGGGCAGGGGCCTGTGGTCGGCCGAGGGCGACCGTACCCCTTGGCTCAAGGAGGGCGGCAAGGGCACGATCCCGCTCGCCGTCCACATCCAGGTCCGGCCCGACCCGCTGGCGCATTGAGCCGACGGCCGCGGTCTTCGGGTAGAAATATCGCCCGGCGCCGCCAGCGCCGGGCGAACGGCTTTTGCAGGCGTCGCCCCATCGCTATGATCGATCGGGGTATTGTTTGAGGATCCGATCATGACCGTTCGCGAGCCCATGTTGGTGCCGGTGACGATCGACGACCTTCGTCCGACCCAGATCACCGTCGGCATGCGCGAAGTCGCGGAAAAACGTAAGCGGTGGCGCGAGACCGCAGCCAAGAAGGGCGGCAAATTTCTCGGCAGGCACATGATCCCGGCCATCCTCGGGCCGAAGAAGCGGCATTATGTCATCGACCATCATCATCTCGCCCGCGCGCTGCACGACGAAGGCGTCAAAGAGGTCGCGGTGACGGTCGTCGCCGATCTGAGCAAGCTCGAAGGCGATGCGTTCTGGGTCGTCATGGACAATCGGTCGTGGATGCATCCGTTCGACCAGAACGGCGAGCGCCGCCATTATCGGGACATTCCCAAGTCGGTGACAGAATTGGTCGACGATCCGTTCCGTTCGCTGGCCGGCGAACTGCGGCGCTCCGGCGGTTACGCCAAGGACACCACGCCGTTCAGCGAGTTTCTCTGGGCGGATTTCCTGCGCCGCCGCATGAAGCGCAAGGTGGTCGAGCACGATTTCGACAGTGCCGTCGAAAAGGCGCTGCAATTGGCCAAATCCATGGATGCCGACTATCTGCCCGGATGGTGCGGCCCGGTGCCGGGGGATTGATCCGGTGCGGCGGGACCGTGATCGCCGGTTCGGAGTGCCCGCATTCGTGAGCATCGCGCGGGCAGGCGCCATCATCGCGCTGGCCGCCATGGCCGGCGCCGGCTGCACCGCCAACTCGTCGACGCCGGCGGCGGATGCCCTCATTCTTCCGACCAACTACAGGCAGCAGGTCGCCGAACTTCTGGCGACGCAATTGCACGATCTCGCGGATTTCCGTCTGGCGTCGATTGCCCAGCCCGTCACCATGCAAGTCGGCACCATGCAGCACTATGTCGTGTGCGTGCAGCTGAACGGGCACAATCAGCACCGCAACATGGTCGCGATCTACCTCGCCGGCAATATCACGCAAATGATCGACGCGACGCCCGAGCAGTGCGCCAACGCGGCCTATGAACCCTTCAAAGAGCTGGCGGCGCTCAAGCCGAGCTGAACCGTGCCGAATTCGCCGCGGCCCGGACTACTGCAGCGCAATGCCGGCGGCTTTGACCACCTTCGCCCACTTGGCGATCTCGGCCTCGAGGAACGGGTTGATGTCGGCGAGCGGCATGTCCAACGGCTCGCCGGCCGATGCGACGATGCGGTCCTTCACCGCCGGATCGGCCAGCGCCTTTTTCACTTCGCCGTTGAGCTTGTCGACGATCGGCTGCGGCGTGTTTTTCGGCGCCCATAGTCCGAACCACGTGTAATACACGTAGCCCGGCACGCCGGCTTCTTCCATGGTCGGCACCTCGGGCAACAGCGGCGAGCGTTGCTTGCCGGTGACCGCCAGCGCGCGCACGTTGCCGCCTTTGATCTGGCCCAGCCCGCTCGCCAGATTGTCCATGAACACCGGCACCTGCCCGGAGATGACGTCCGTATAGGCCGGCGCCGCGCCGCGATAGGGCACATGGGTCAGTTTGATCCCGGTCATCAGCTTGAACAGCTCCATCGACAGATGCTGCCCGGTGCCGTTGCCGGCCGAGGCATAATTGATCTCGCCCGGCCGCGCTTTGGCGAGTTCGATGAGTTCCTTGACGGAATGCGCCGGAAAATTCTTGCTCACGACGAGGACGAACGGAAATTCCGCCAGCATTCCCACCGGCACGAAGTCGTGCACCGGGTCGTACGGCAGATTGGCGAACAGGCTTGGATTCACCGCCATGCTGGCATTGAGACCGGTCTGCAACGTGTAGCCGTCCGGCGCCGCCTTGGCGGCGACCGCGGTGCCGGTCAGCGAGCCGGCGCCGGGGATATTCTCGACGACAAACGGTTGACCGAGCTGCTGGGAAAGCTGCTCGCCGATGATGCGGGAAATGATGTCGGTGCCGCCGCCCGGGGTCGACGCGACGATGATGGTCACCGGCCGCGTCGGGTAATCGAGCGCCAACAGCGGGGTCACAGCCAAGCCGGCGCCGACGAACGCGGCCGCGAACGCCGCGGCGTGAAAGTGCTTGAGCAAGACAGGTTCCTCCCTTTGGGATTTCAGCGGGGCGAGCGCGCCCTCGTTTATTGCATTCTAGTGGCCGAACGGGACGAGCGCGAGCGCCGCGCCGCCGAGCGCGCAGAATGCGACAACCAGCCACGGCGGTGTCGTCCACATGAACAGCAGCACGAAGGCCGCGATGCCGAGCGCGAAGTCGCTCGCATTGGTAATGCCGGAAGTCCACACCGGGTTATAGAGCGCCGCGAGCAAGAGCCCGACCACGGCGGCATTGACGCCGCGCAGCATCGACTGCGCCCAGGAACGCCGCCGCAGATCGTCCCAGAACGGCAGCGGACCGATCACCAGCAGGAAGGCCGGCAGGAACATGGCGACGAGGCACAACAGCGCGCCCTGCCAGCCGTTCGGCGGCGGTCCCATGACGGTCCCGAGATAGGCCGAGAAGGTGAACAGCGGACCCGGCACCGCCTGCGCCGCGCCGTAGCCGGCGAGGAAAGCGTCGTTGCCGACCCAACCCGGCGGCACCACCGCCGCTTGCAGGAGCGGCAGCACGACATGGCCGCCGCCGAACACCAGCGAGCCGGCGCGGTAAAATACGTCGAACAATTGCAGCGCATGGTTCGGAACTGCGGCAACGACCAGCGGCAGTCCGAGCAGGATGACAAAGAACGCGACGATCGCCGCGATGGCGACGGAGCGGCTCACCGGATGCGGCAGGCTCACGTGATCGCCCGGCGGCGCGCCGCGGAACGCCACCAGTCCGATCACGGCGCCGGCCGCGATCGCCGCGATCTGGCCGGTCGATGACGGCATCGCCAGCGCGACGACGGCCGCCGCGACGGCAAGCGTCGCCCGTCCGCGGTCCGGCGCGAGCGAACGCATCATGGTCAAGACCGCCTGCGCGACGACCGCCACGGCGGCGACCTTCAGGCCATGCAGCCAGCCGCTGCCCAGCGCCGTGCCGAGCGTGGTGACGCCATAACCGAACAGCATGAGCGCAATCGCCGACGGCGCGGTGAAAGCGGTCCATGCCGCCAATGCGCCGGCATAGCCGGCACGCGACAGGCCGATGGCGATGCCGACCTTGCTCGATGCCGGGCCGGGCAGGAATTGCGACAGCGCGACGAGATCGACATAGGTTTTTTCGTCGAGCCATTTCCGGCGGGCGACGAATTCTTCGTGGAAGTAGCCCAGATGGGCAATCGGGCCGCCGAAAGACGTGAGCCCGAGACGCAGGAACACGGCGAATACTTCGCCGACACGGCCCGCCGGTTCGACAGAATTTGACGCAGTCCCGGACGCGTCTGGCATGGCCCGCATTGTTGACAAGTTTCGATGCGCGGGCAACAGTTTGCCGCGGCGGTGCGCCGAGATCGCGCGGGGCGGCGCGACAATTCGACAAGCAAAATCACGCGTCGCACCCGGGAGGATCGCATGACCATCACGGTTCCGCAGGGTTTGGCGCCGGGCGAAACGGCGGCCATTGCCGCCGCGACGCGGGTGCGTTGGACCTACATCGCACCCACGCTCTTGGTCTACTGGATCATTTCCATGTTCGACAAGAGCAATATTTCGCTGGTCATGGCCGATCCGAAATTTCTCGACGAGATGCAGCTTGTCGGCAAGTCGCAGTTGCTGGGTTGGCTGGCCTCCAGCATGTTCATCTCCTACAGCCTCGCGGCGCCGCTTTGGGGCTGGGCTGTCACGCGCTATGGGCCGCGTCACGCCACGATGGCGAGCCTCGTCATCTGGGCGCTGACCTGCTTATGGTCGGCCCTGTCGGCGAGCTATGGGATGCTGCTCACCTCGCGCATCGGCTTGGGCATCGGCGAGGCGGCCTGCTACCCGGTGACGCTCGCTCTGGTCGCCAACTGGTTTGCGCTGCGCGAACGCGGCAAGGCCACCTCGTATTGGTGGATCGGCACCATGATCGGCCCGATGCTTACCGGCCTGATCGTCACCGCGCTCATTGTGCATTTCGGCTGGCGCGGCCAGTTCTATGCGCTCGGCGTTCTTGCGCTTGTGCTGCCGTTGCCGATGGTCTGGTTCCTGGTGCGCGACAAGCCGGAGCAGCATCCGGCGGTCAACGCGGCCGAGGCCCAATTGGTACGGGCGGGCGCCATCGAGCACAACGACGACGCCCCCGGCCGCATCCTGCGGGGCGTGACCAGCGTCTGGAGCAATCACCGCTTCTGGCTGATGGTGCTCGCCATCTCCTGCAACGCGATCTTCTTCTGGGGCTGGTCGATCTGGCTGCCGACCTATCTGCGCACCGCGCGGCACTTCACGTTCAGCACGTCGGGCTATCTGACGTTCGTGATCTACGGTTTCGCCGTGCTGACCATCCTGATCATCGGCCGCGTGTCGGACCGGGTATTCCGCCGCGCGCCGTTCGCCGGTCTCGGCTGGTTCTCCGCCGCGGTGCTGCTGATGGCCGCGGCGCTGGCGCCGGACCCGACATGGAGCGTGGGGCTGATGATTTGCGCGCTGTGCGCCCAGCAAGTCGGAATCTCCTGCGCCGAGATGCTGATGCATAGCGTCATCGGCACCGCCGACATGGGCAAGTCGCAGGGCGTGCGGGCGCTGGTCACGCAGATGACCGGCGCGCTGTCGCCGCTGATGATCGGATACATTCTGGCGTATTCCGGCGGCGGCTTCGTCGCGCCGTTCGCCGTCCTCTCGGTCGCGGTCGTGATCTCGGCCGGCTGCATGATCGCGCTCAGCCGGGAGGGATTTTGACATGGCGCTGCCGGGCATGCGGGTGGGCGACGTCGAAGTCCAAGGCTTGAGCGACGGCATCCTCAAAACTTCGCTCGATCTCGTCATCGGCATGGAGCGCGCCCAGGCCGAGCAGTTGGTCGGCGGCACCGATCAAGGTTCGCTCTATATCCCGGTGAACAATTTTCTGATCCGCCGCGGCGACAACATCATCCTCATCGATGCCGGTGCCGGTAACACCATGCAGCCGACATTGGGCAAATTGCCGGACAATCTGCGCGCCGCCGGCATTGCGCCGGCCGCAGTCAGCCATATCGTGATGACCCACCTGCATCCCGATCACGCCAACGGCCTAGTCGACGATGCCGGAGCGCCGCATTATCCGAATGCGCAAATCGTCGTGCACGAGACCGAGGCGGATTTCTGGATGCAGCCGGCCGCAGCCAACGATCCCGATCGGATCAAAGGCAATCGGGCGCGCACCGCGCTCAATCTGAAGCCCTATCTCGACCGCATCCGGCGGGTGCGCGGCAGCGAAGAATATTTGGGCTTCGTGCCGGTGTTGGCGCCCGGCCACACCCCGGGGCACACCTGCTGGCTCTTGGCCGCATCCGGCGGCGGCGGTTTCATGGCGTTCGGCGACGTGGTGCACCTTTCCGCGATCCAGATTTCACATCCCGATGCGGCACTGACCTACGACCTCGACAAGGACCAGGCGATCCGATCGCGCAAGCGTATGCTCGACATGGCCGCCACCGAGCGGCTCGCCATCGCCGGCGCGCACGTCAACGCGCCGGGATTCGGCCACGTCGTGCGCAAGGGCGCAAGCTTCGCTTTCGAGCCCGCCGGCTGAGCCCGGCGCCTTTCGCCGTGCAGGATCTTGAGGCGGCGCGCACCGCGAGCTTGGCGGGGCGTTAAGGCGCCGCGCAGGAATTGAGCAAACTTTTTGCTGATTTCACCGCACCCGATTGACCATGTGCGGACATTCCGTGCCGGCGATCGACCGCAACAGCTTGGGCAGCGTTACCCTGCATGGAGCGTCGATCCGTAAGACCCCCTAATGGGCCCCGCAAGACAACTTAAACACTTCAACCTTATGGATCGCGGCATCTGCACAAACACCGGGAACAAGGCTGCCGAATGGTTCGCTTCATTGCCCGCGCCGCGTCGATGGCGATTTTCCTGCTGCCGAGCTTGGCGACAGCCGAGCCGATCAATCTGAAGCTGTCGTTCTTTACCTCCGATCGCTCGCAGATCTATCAGAATTCAGTCAAGCCATTCGTCGACGCGGTCAATGCCGAAGCCAACGGCCTCATCCATATCGAGGTCTATTTCAGTGGCGCCATCAGCGGCGTGCAGAGCCTGCAGCCGCAGCTGGTTTCCGACGGCACGGCCGATCTGGCGATCATCGTGCCTGGTCGAACGCCGGATCGTTTCCACGATACGTCGGTGTTGGAGCTGCCGGGTCTGTTCGCCGATGCCCGCGCTGCAAGCCGCGTATTCACCCATCTGGCGCGCGCCAATGCGCTCGCGGGCTACGAGGATTTCTTTGTCGTCGGGGCCTTCGTATCCGGTCCCGAAGCCATCAATACCCGGAAGCCGGTCGCTTCAAGCGGCGAATTGCGCAATCTCACGATTCGCGTGAACAATACGACGGAAGCCGACGTGCTGCAGGACTTCGGGGCGATTCCGGTCCTGCTTGCGGTCAATCAGACGACCGAGGCGTTGAGCCGCGGTACCGTTGACGGCGCGACGCTGCCGCCCTCGATGCTGTCGGAATTCGGCGTCGGCCGCGTGACCACCAACCACTTCATGATCGGATTGGGCGGCGTGCCGACCGCGCTGGTGATGAATCGGGCGAAATTCGAAAGCCTGCCGCCGAAGGCGCAGGACATCGTCCGCAAATACAGCGGGGAATGGTTGAGCGATTACTCGACCAAACAGTTCGACGAGTCGGATCGCGAAGTTCTCAAGACCCTCGAATCGGATCCCGGGCGCAAGGTCGTGTTCCCGAGCGGCGCCGACGCCGCGGCAATCCGAGCAGTCTACGACGGCGTTATCGAAAAATACGCCCAATCGAGCGATCACGCTCGTGATCTGCTGGTTCGCGTTCGCGCCGAGCTCGCCGATTCGCGCGCGATCGAGTGAAGCGGCGAGCCGTGTCATACCTGTCGGACATCACGTTCCGCCGCGGCATTTGGCTGCTGCTGCTCATTCTCGCGTTCCTGGTCGCAGGCACCTGGGCGACGGTCAAAATCACCACGGACTATCTCTTGAACCACGATGCCAAGGACACCGCGCGCGACTGGGCGAACTTCCTCGCGACCAACGTCGCTGATCTCGAGCAGATCGCGGCGGGCGAACAGCCATCGCAGCAAAGCCTGGTTTTTTTCCAGGCCGCGCGCGCCGCCGGCCATGTGTTCCGCTACGTCATCTACAATCCTCAAGGATATTCTCAGCTGGTCAGCAACAGCCAAGGCATTTCATTCGTCGACATTGCGACGCTGAGCCCCGAGGCGGCGGCGGCGAGCAAGACCGGAACGCCGGTCGTCGATACCAAATCGGGCGGCGCCGAAGGCGCGCCGAAGTACTTTGCCGAGGCGTTCATCCCGGTCCACGCCGCCGGCCGGCCGGTCGCGATCGTCGCCGCCTATGTGGATCAGACCGACCAGCGCGCGAATTTCTACAAAGTGCTGGTCTTGGCTTCCGTGGCGCTGTGTGGCTTGACCGCTCTGTCATTCGGCATCCCGGCGATCGCCTGGTATCGGCGCACCAGAGAGAAGCAGCGCGCCGATCGGCGCATCCAGTTCCTCGCTCACCATGACGTGCTGACGGGCCTCGCCAACCGCGCCCGTCTGACGGAAAGGCTCGAAGCCCTGCTTGCCTGGTTGCCGTCGGCCGGCGCCGTCCTGGCCGTTCACTACATCGATATCGATCACTTCAAGCAAGTGAACGACACGTTGGGCCATGATGGCGGCGACTTCCTTTTGGGCACCATCGGCGAGCGGCTGCGCGCGGTGATCCGGATGGACGATCTCGTCGCCCGTCTCGGCGGCGACGAATTCGTCGTGGTGCAAACCGGCCTCGCCGGCAAGCGGCAGGCGCAGGATTTTGCCGAGCGGATTGCCGCCACGCTCGGCGCACCGATGGTTTTCAACGAGCAGGAAATCCGCGTCAGCTTCACGATCGGCGTTGCCCTTGCGCCGGCCGACGGCACGACGCCGGAGCGTTTGATCAAGAGTGCCGACCTCGCGCTCTACAATGGCAAGACCGGCGGCCGCAATTGCATCCGCTTCTTCGCGCCGGACATGGACGAAGCCCTGCAAACGCGGATCATGCTGGAACGCGCCATCCGCGGTGCCGTCGAGCACAATGGTTTTGAAGTCTATTACCAGCCGGTGTTCGAAATGAGCGGCAAGCGCCTGGTCGGCTTCGAAGCGCTGGCGCGGCTGCCGGCCTCCGACGGCACATTCATTCCTCCGGCAACGTTCATCCCGCTGGCCGAGGAAATGCGGCTCATCGACAAGATCGGCGAGTGGATTTTGCGCGAAGCGTGCCGGACGGCGACGTCATGGCCTGACAACCTGACCGTCGCCGTGAACTTGTCGCCGGCGCAATTCAACTCCGGCGACATCGCGCGGGTCGTTTCCGCCGCCCTGGCGCAGACCGGGCTGGCGCCGCACCGGCTCGAACTGGAAATCACCGAGACGCTGCTGCTGCGCAACGACCAGGCCACCGTGACCAGCCTCAACGCGCTCAAGGCGCTCGGCGTGTCGATTGTCATGGACGATTTCGGCACCGGGTATTCCAGCCTCAGCTATCTGTGGAAATTTCCGTTCGACAAGATCAAGATCGATCGCAGTTTCATGGAGAGCTTTGAAAAATCGGGCCGCCACGTCGAGACGGTGGTAAAATCCATCATCGCGCTCGGCCGCGAGATGAATATGCGGGTCACCGTCGAAGGGGTCGAGACCCCGGCGCAGGTCGATTTTCTCAACGATGCCGACGCCGACCAGGTGCAGGGCTTCTACTTCGGCCGTCCGGTGCCGGCCGGGGAAATCGGCGGCCGCGTCCTCGATGAGTTTCGCAAGTCCGTTCCGGCTGGCGGCAAGGCGGAGGCCGGCCTGCGCCTGATCAAGACCGCCGCCGAGCGCTGACCGCGGCGCGGACGGCCGCCGGGCCGCTGCGCGACGCCCACCGCCAGCCGCCCATTGGGTCAGGGCACAACTGCCTCGTTCTCCGGAAAATCGGATTTGCGGCAGCCTGTGCTCCCACATCGCGCGCCAATGGTAGAATATTTCCACTATTTGCGGCGCAAAATCACGTCATATATAGAAGATCGTTCTATTGAAGTTGGCGCGCGCCGCTTGGACGCGCCCGCCACGTCAGCTTTCACGTCGAGGCCGTCATGACGTCTCCGCTCGAACAGAAAATCAAGATTACCGGGCCCGTGGTGGTGACCGCCAACCGGGTCGGCGATGGCGCCGTGGTCTACCAGCGTGCCGACGGCGGCTGGACGACGGACCTCGCCGATGCCGCGGTCGCGACCAATGCCGCCGGCGCCCGGGCCCTGGTCGAGGCGGCGGTCGCCGACGATCTGCGCGCCGTCGGTCCCTACGTCGCTCCGGTCAAACTCACGGCGGGCGGCCAGGTGCGGCCGGGAAACCTGCGCGAATTGATCCGCCTCGCCGGGCCGACCATCGAGCTTCCGGTGACCTTCGGTATCTAGTACACGATCGGCGCAGCACGGCTGCGAAAGTCCGTGGGCAAAACCGAAAGCCGAGGCTGTCATGCAAGGCTGTCATGTACGTCTATGACGCATTCGACCGGACGCTGGTCGCCGAGCGCGTCGCGGAGTTCCGCGATCAGGTAGCGCGCCGTCTGTCGGGCGAGCTGAGCGAGGAGGAGTTCAAGCCGCTGCGGCTGATGAACGGCGTCTATCTGCAACTGCACGCCTACATGCTGCGGATCGCCATTCCTTATGGCACGCTGTCGTCGGCCCAGCTGCGCATGCTGGCAGCGGTGGCGCGCCGCTACGATCGCGGCTACGGCCATTTCACCACGCGGCAGAACATTCAATTCCACTGGATCAAGCTCGCCGAGCTGCCCGACGCCATGGCTGATCTGGCGAGTGTCGGCATGCACGGCATGCAGACCAGCGGCAACTGCGTCCGCAATATCACCACCGACCAATGGGCCGGCGTGGCGCCCGACGAGATCGAGGATCCGCGCGTCCTCGCCGAGGTGATCCGCCAGCACGTGACGCTGCATCCCGAGTTCACCTTCATGCCGCGCAAGTTCAAGATCGCCGTCGGCGCCGCGGCGCGCGACCGCGCGGCGCTGCGCGTCCACGATCTGGCGCTGCAGCTGCATCGCAACGACGCCGGCGAGATCGGCTTCGAGGTCATGGTCGGCGGCGGCCTTGGCCGCACGCCGTTCCTCGCCAAGACCATCAGGCCGTTCCTGCACAAGCGCGACGTGTTGAGCTACGTCGAGGCGATCCTGCGCACCTACAACCAGTTCGGCCGGCGCGACAATATCTACAAGGCGCGCATCAAGATCCTGGTGCACGAGCTCGGCGTCGAGGCGTTCGCCAAGGAAGTCGAGGCGGAGTGGCAAAGCATCAGGGATGGTGCGCTGGCGCTCGATCCAGCGGTCGTCTCGGAGATCGCCGGCCGCTTCAGCTATCCGGCCTATGAGCGCCTGACCGATGGTGCGCCGGAGCTTGCCGACGCGCGCCGCGCCGACCGCGCCTTCGACACCTGGGTCGGCAATTCCGTCGCCAATCACAAGGTGCCGGGTTACGCCATCGTGACGCTGTCGCTCAAGCCGGAAGGCGGCACGCCGGGCGACGCCACCGCCGTGCAGATGGATGCGATCGCCGATCTGGCCGACCGCTATTCGTTCGGCGAAATCCGCGTCGGCCACGAGCAGAACCTGGTGCTGCCGCACGTCGCCCAGCGCGACCTGCCGGCGGTCTGGCGCGCGCTCGACGCGGTCGGGGTCGCGGTGCCGAATGTCAATCTGGTGTCCGATATCATTTCCTGTCCGGGCCTCGATTATTGCAGCCTCGCCAATGCGCGTTCGATCCCGATCGCGCAGGAGATCGCTCGGCGCTTCACCAGCCTCGATTTGCAGCGCGATCTCGGCCGGCTGCATGTCAATATTTCCGGCTGCATCAACGCCTGCGGCCATCACCATGTCGGCCATATCGGCATTCTGGGCGTCGAGAAGAACGGCGAGGAATTCTACCAGATCACGCTCGGCGGCAAGGCCGACGAGAATGCCACGCTCGGCACCCTGATCGGGCCGGCCGTGCCGTATGCGCAAGTGGCCGACGTCGTCGAGGATATTGCCGCCGCCTATCTCGAATTGCGGCAGCGGCCGGACGAGCTGTTCATCGAGACGGTCAAACGCACCGGCATCGAGCCATTTCGGGAGCGCGTCTATGCCGCTCGTTGAAAACGGCCGCATTGTCGAGGATCGCTACGTCCGCGTCGATGACGAGGCGCCGATTCCCGAGCGCGTGCCGGTCATCGTGTCGGCCAAGCGGTTCCTGGCCGACGCCGACGCGCTCATTCGCCGCGACGGTTCGCTGGGCGTGGCTTGGCCGAACGACCGGCGCGTCGCCGAGCTCAAGCCGTGGCTCGGCCATCTCGCGCTGATCGCGCTCCATTTTCCGAAGTTCCGCGACGGCCGCGCCTACAGCCAGGCGCGCCTGTTGCGCGAGACCTACGGCTTCCGTGGCACGCTCCGCGCCACCGGCGACGTGCTGCGCGATCAGTTCCACTTCCTGGTACGCGCCGGCTTCGACTCCTTCGACGTGAAGAAGCCCGCCGACGCTCGCGTCTTCGCCGAAGTCCTGGCGCGCTACAGCGTGTTCTACCAGCCGGCCGCCGACGGCCACATGTCGGCGCTGCGGCAGCGCGTGCCGACCGCGCCCAAGACGGCCGAGCCCAAGACGACCGAGCCCAAGACGGCCGAGCCCAAGACGACCGAGCCCAAGACGGCCGAGCCCAAGACGGCTGAGTCCAAGACGTCCGAGCCCAAGACGTCCGAGCCGAAGAGGACTAAGCCGAAGACGACTGAGCCCAACACCTGCGAGACGGTGTAAGCGCAAGCTGCTAAGGTCGGCGCCGATGTCCCGGCTTGAGCGAAGCGATAGCCTGGAACGATCGAACGCTTCAAGCTCAGCTCCCGGATTTCGCTTCGCTCATCCGGGCCACTCGCATCGAGTCTCCGCATGACACCTGTTGTTGCAGTGATCGCGCCCGGCATGATGGGCGCCGCGGTCGGAAAAAGGCTCGTCGATAGCGGGCTGAAGGTTTTGACCTCGCTGACCGGTCGCAGTCATGAGACTGCCGCGCGGGCGAAGGCCGCCGGCATGGCGGCGGCCGGTGACGGCGAGATCGCGGCATCCGATTTCATCCTGTCGATCCTGCCGCCGGGTGATGCGCTGGCGCTTGCCGAGCGCTTTGCGCCCGCACTGACGGCCAGCAACGCCAAGCCGGTCTATGTCGATTGCAACGCCATCAATCCGGTGACCGTCGAGCGGGTCGCCGCGGCGATCGCGCCGACCGATTGCCCGTTCGTCGATGCCGGCATCATCGGCTCGCCGCCGAGCCCGCTGCCTCACCCTCTCCCGCCAGCCGGGGAGGCAAGGGTGGCGGGAAGTCCGCGCTTCTATGCGTCCGGCCCCGCCGCGCAGCGGTTTGCCACCTTACGCCAATACGGGCTCGACATTCGCGTGCTCGACGGCGCGCTCAGCGCCGCTTCGGCGCTGAAAATGTCGTATGCGGGCATCACCAAGGGCACCCAGGCGATTGGCGCGGCGATGATGCTGGCGGCCAGCCGCGCCGGCTCCGCCGATGCGCTGTTCGCCGAGCTGCAATCGAGCCAGAAGGACATGTTCGCCTGGTTCAAGCGCGGCTTGGCGCTGATGCCGCCCAAGGCCTACCGCTGGGTCGCGGAGATGCACGAGATCGCCGGCTTCGTCGGCGAGGATCCGACCGCCCACGAGCTCTACGAAGGCGCCGCCCATTTCTACGAGCGCATCGCCGAGGATTTCGAGGGCGACAAGACGGACGTTGCGGCGCTGGCGGAATTTCTGGGCAAGGGCTCTTCGTAAGTCCCGTCACCCTGAAGGTGGCCGGACCCGTTGGCGAGCACCTTCGGATGACGGTGACGGTGGACCGTTACCGGTTGAGCCACCGCCGCGCGAAGCCGAGCAGGCCCTGCGGCAGGAAGATGATCATCACGATAAACACGATGCCGAGCGGGATCAGATAGGGGAACTGGTCGCCCAACAGCCGCGACAGCAATTCGCGCGCCAGCTGGAAAAATCCGGCGCCGACGATCGGACCCACCAGGGTGCCGATGCCGCCGATGACGTTGAAGATCACCGTATCGCCCGAGGTCAGAAAGTACACGAAATCGGGCGCGGCGAATTCGTTCTGGACGGCGTAGAGCACGCCGGCCAACCCGGCAAACAGTCCGGACAGCATCACCGACACCATCTTGTAGCGCTCGACCGCATAGCCGATGGCGCGGGTGCGCGGCTCATTCTCGCGGATCGACTGCAGCACCATGCCGAACGGCGACTGGGTGACCCGGCGCAGGATCAGATAGGACGCCGTCACCACCGCCAGCACGAACCAGTGCAGCGTCGTCGAAGTGAAGCGCCCGTCGTAGATGAACGGGATCGTCAGATGCGGCCGCTGGAAGATCAGCCCGTTCTCGCCGCCGGTGACCGCCGTCCAGGTGAAGATGATGACGTAGAAGATCTGGCTGAAGATCAACGTGGTGATGGCGAAATAGATGTCGCGCAGCCGGGTCGAGAAGTAGGCGACGAACAGCGCGGCGCCGGCGGCGCCGGCCAGGCCGAACAGGATGGCGAGCCACAGGTTCGGCGGGCTGACGATCAGCAGCGCCGCCGCCGCGCCGTACATGCCCAGGCCGAAGAACGCCGAGTGGCCGAACGACACCATGCCGGTGTAGCCGATCAGCAGATCGGACGACATCGCCAGCAGGCCCCAGATCAGGATTTCGGTGAGCAGCCGCCGCCAGAATTCCGGCAGCACCAGCGGCGCCGCGATCAACAGCGCCATCACCACGCAAAAGCCGATCCAGAACACGGCGGTATGGCTCAATGTCGTCCGGGTGAATGGCGTCGTTTTATCGAGCGGCGCGGTGGTCATGTCATCGAGCGGAGCGGTGGTCATCGCGGTGTCGCCACGAACAAGCCGGTGGGTCGGAACAACAGGGTGAGGATCAATACGACGAAGGAGACGATCACCGCCTGCGACGGGTCGACCCAGATCGCGGCGTAGGATTCAAGCAGACTGATGAAGATGGCGGCGGCGATCGAGCCGCCGAGATTGCCCATGCCGCCGACCACGACCACGATGAAGGCCTTGAGCACCCAATCGAGCCCCATGCTGTGATCGACGCCGGTCAGCGGCGCGAACAGTACGCCGCTCGCCGCCGCCATGGCGGCGCCGATGGCGAACACGCCGGTGTAGACCAGCGGCACCGGGATGCCCATGGCTTGCGCCATGACGCGATCCTGCGCGGTGGCGCGGATCCAGACGCCGAACCTGCTGTATTTGAGGAACAGCCAGAAGCCGCCGATGATGGCGGCGGACAACAGCGCGATGACGATGCGGTACCAGGGGTATTGCAGATAGAACAGCGTGAAGTAGCTCGACATCGGCTCCGGGATCTTGCGCGCCACCGGGCCGAACTGCCACAGCGCGTAATTCTGCAGCACCAGCGAGATGCCGAAGGTGGCCAGGATCGTGTTCAACGGATCGCGGCCGATCAGCGGCCGCAACGTCACGATCTGAATCGCGGCGCCGATGAGGGCGACGATCAGCGCGGATGTGACCAGCCCCAGCCAAAAGCTGCCGGTGGCGGCGATGACGACCACCCCCATATAGGCGCCGAGCATGAACAGTTCGCCATGGGCGAAATTGACCACGTCGGTGATGCCGAAGATCAGCGTCAGCCCGGACGCGATCAGCGCCAGGATCATGCCGGTGACGATGCCGTTCACCGTCTGGATGATCAGGAGGTCGACGGGAATGGCTTGAAAGAAATGGCCGACCGCGTCCATTGGCTCACACCCCGAGATACTGCTTGATGACCGCGTGATTGACGTCGATTTCGGACGTCGCGCACTGGTGGCGGACGGCGCCCTTCTCCATGATGTAGAGGCGTTGGCTGGCTTCCAGCGTCAGCGGCACGTTCTGCTCGACCAACAGGATGGCGACGCCGTCGTTGTGCAGCACCTCGATGATCTGGCGGATCTGCGAGACCATGCGCGGCATCAGCCCTTCGGTCGGCTCGTCGAGCAGGATGATCTTCGGCTCCAGCATCATGGCGCGGGCGATGGCGAGCATTTGCTGCTCGCCGCCCGAGAGCGTGCCGCCGGCTTGAGCGCGCCGCTCCGCCAACACCGGAAAGTAGGTGAAGACCTTGTCGAGCAAGGCCTGGCGCCGCGCCTCGGTCACGCCGTTGCGGTCGAGGCCCGTGCGCAGGTTTTCCATCACCGTGAGCAGGCGGAAGATGCGGCGGTCTTCCGGCACGTAGCCGATGCCGAGGCGGGCGAGCTTGTACGGCGGCAGGCCGGTGATGGGCCTGCCCTCGAGCACCACCCTGCCTTGGCGCGGCTGCACCAGGCCCATGATGGTCTTCAAGGTGGTGCTCTTGCCGACGCCGTTGCGCCCCAGCAAGCCGACCACTTCGCCGGGGCCCACGGCGAGCGAGACGCCGTGCAGGACATGGCTCTTGCCGTAGTAGGTGTGCACGTCCTCGACCTGGACGAGCGGGACGGCGCCGCCGACCACGGCGGCTGGGGCGGCTGGGACGGCTGCGGCAACTGCGGAGCTCATGTCCTGAGATAGACCTCCAGCACCTTGGGATTCTGTTGAATTTCCTCCGGCGTGCCCTCGGCGAGAATCGCGCCGTAGTTCAGCACCGTGATGCGGTCGCACAGCCCCATCACCACCTCCATGTCGTGCTCGACGATCAGGATGGTGAGATCCTTGGCGATGCGCCGCACCAGCTCCATTGTTTCAGTGGTCTCGGCCGCGCTCATGCCGGCGGTCGGTTCGTCGAGGCAGAGCAACTGCGGCTCGGTGGCGAGCGCGATGCCGATTTCGAGATTGCGCTGCTCGCCATGCGACAGGTTGGCGGCGAGCTCGTCGGCCTTGTCGAGCAGACCCACCGAATGCAGCGCGGCTTCGGCCTTGGTGTTGATATCGGCGAGAGCTGCGTGGTGCGCAATCATGTTCCAGCCATGGCGGCGCGACTGCGCCGCGATGCGCACGTTCTCCAGCGTGGTGGCGTTGGGCAGGATATTGGTGATCTGGTAGGACCGCGCTATGCCCTTCTGCGAGATCGCGTTCGGCGGCAGCCCGGTAATCTCCTCGCCGTTGAAGATGACGCGGCCGCCGGTCGGCCGCAGCACGCCGGTCAGGCAGTTGAAGAACGTGCTCTTGCCGGCGCCGTTGGGCCCGATGATGGCGTGCACCGCGTCGCGCGCCACCGCGAAATTGACCTGCGACAATGCCGCGAGGCCGCCGAACCGGACGGACAGCAATTCGGTCTGGAGAATAGGCGGCGGCGCCGCTCCCCGGTCGCTCGCCGGGGACGCGGCGCCGCTCGAAGGCTCCGCGCGCACTTAGGTCGAGAACGTGCAGGCCGGCGGGACGATGGTCTTGTCCTTGTCCACCGTCTCGAGCAGCTTGTAGCTCTGATCGTGGATCTCAAACAGGAATTCGCGCAGGAACGCCTGATGGTCGGCCTTGCGCAGCGTCTTGTCGCCTTGCGGGAAGTCGTCGCCTTCCTTCATCTCGAGGCCTTCGAGCGCCTCGATCAGCTTCGGCGTGTCGTCGCGCCCCTGGAACTTCGACATTTCCATGCCGGTCTTCACCGCGTTCATGGCCTCGTAGTTCGACTGCACATAGCGGTCGGGCAGCGGACCTGACGGGTCGACCTTCGCCAGCCGCGCCTTGGCCTCGTCGAAGAACTTGTGCAGCGCCGGCGTGTCGAGCGGGCCCTGGAACACCGGGATGTAGCGGTTGATGCCGACAAAGCCGTCGATCTTGTTGCCGAGCGCCGGCATGTTGGTCGATTCGCAGATGGCGCCGTCGCCGGCCCATTTGTATTTCTTGGTGAGACCGAGATCGTAGGCCTGGTTGCCGATGGTCACGCCGTCCTTGCCGAAGAAGATGCCGAACAGTCCGTCGAAATCGCCGGAGATTTTCGACAGGAACGGCGTCATGTCGGCAGTGCCGAGCGGAATGCCGGTGGTGCCGACAATTTCGCCGCCGTTCTTCTTGATCTCGGCCGCATAGGCGTCGCGCGTCGACTGGCCCCAGGAATAATCGGAGTAGGCGATGTGCCACTTCTTGCCGAGCTTGGCGAGCATCGGGCCGAACGCGACCGCCTGTGCGGGCGCAAAGTCGTGGACCCGGAAGCTGACGCGGTTGCAGGCCGAGGTGGTCAGCGTGGTGTCGAGGCAGACGCTGATCATGTTGACGATCTGCGCATGCTCCCACACCGGCATGCAGGCGATGCAGATGTTGGACAGGAAGCCGCCGACATGAACGTCGATCTGATCTTCCTGCACCATCTTCTCGGTCTTCTGCCGCGCCACCGCCGGTGAGCTGGCGTCGTCGGCAATGACCAATTCGATCGGACGGCCGCTGATGCCGCCGTTGTTGTTGATGCGGTCGACCGCCATCTGCAAGCCGACCACGGCGGTCTTGCCGCCGGCGGCGCCGGCGCCGGACAGCGGCTGCTCCGAGCCGATCTTAAAAGATTTGGCGGCGCCGAAGGCGGCGCGCCAGGGCGCCGGCACCAGCATCATGGCGCCCAGCGCGCCGCCGCCCCATCCGATCAGCCGGCGGCGCGTGACCTTGCCGCGGTACCAGATGTCTTGTGCCCATTTTTCGTCCTGCCACTTTTCAGTCATCACAAGTCCTCCCACTGGATTTCACGAATTCCTAGCAAAGCTCATGCCCGCGCAACTCGCGGGCCTCGGGGCCTGCGGCGGCGGCAGTCATGGCCTAGTTCCTCTCCCGGCGGCCCTTGGCGGGCTCTTGGCAAGCAGTGCAAGCGGTGAATGACATTAGCAAACGCGATCTTGACGGTAGTTTCAACCGTTTTCGCAAGATGCGGATGCCGGACGAGCGCTATCGCTTGCGCGTAACATCGTCGCGGCAGCCATCTGTTTTCGGCACCGTCTGATGATAAAATAGGCACCCGGGCTTTGCGGTGAGACCCTATAAGTCGAGCAGGGGAGTACGCGCCGGGGGAGTACGCGCTATGGCGATGGCCACGATGCAGGACGACGATGCGGCGGCGCCGCCGACCGGGCTGGCCGCACGGCTTGCGATCCGGCGCAACCGGCACGCCGGTCCGACGTCCGGCCTGGCGCCGGGCTTCGTGCAGGCCAATCTCGCCATCCTGCCGCATGCGCTGGCCGAGGACTTTTTGCGGTTTTGTCAGCTCAATCCGAAACCGTGTCCCCTGATCGGCGTCGGATCGCCGGGCGACTGGCGGCTGCCCGCCCTGGCGGACGATCTCGATATCCGGACCGACCTGCCGCGCTACCGGGTCTGGCGCAACGGCGCGCTGATCGACGAGCCGGGGGACTTGATGCGCTGGTGGCGCGACGATCTCGTCACGTTCGCCATCGGCTGTTCGTTTTCCTTCGAGCAGGCCTTGATCGAGGGCGGCATCGAGCTGCGCCACATGACCTGCGATTGCACGGTACCGATGTATCGCACGTCCATTGCGGCGGCGCCGGCGGGCCCGTTCCATGGGCCGCTCGTCGTTTCAATGCGGCCGATGAAGCCGGCCGATGCGATCCGCGCCGTTCAGATCACCACCCGGTTTCCCGCGGTGCACGGCGCGCCGGTGCACCTCGGCAAGCCGGAGCTGATCGGCATCGCCGACATCCACAAGCCCGATTGGGGCGACGCGGTGCCGATCCACGACGACGAAATCCCGGTGTTCTGGGCGTGCGGCGTGACACCGCAAGCGGTGATCATGGCCATGAAGCCGGAATTTTGCATCACGCACTATCCCGGCGCCATGCTGGTGACCGACCGCCGCAATGCCGAATTCGCCATCATGTAGAAAGTAGCGAGTGGCGAATGGCGCATAGGGGCGTGCTATCACCATTCGCTACTCGCTACTCGCTATTCGCTATTCGCCGTTTGCGGCGATCGCTAAACTGGTATCTTGAAGTGGAATCCCAATGCTCATCGACTTTCAGCAACATTACACGCCGCCGGAATTGCTCAAGGGCGACTTAAGCAAAGTCACGGTCGATCTCGATGCCGACGGCAACCCGCACTACCTCCTCAACCCGCTGCTCGCCGACCTCGATTCGCATATCCGCGTGATGGACGCCGCCGGCATCGATGCCGGCGTGCTCACCTGCGGCTCCGGCTTCGATCAGCCGGATGTCGCGACCTGCCGGTTGATCAACGACCGCATGCGCGACGCCGAGCAGGCGTATCCGGGCCGCTTCATCGGCCTCGCCCATGTACCGGCGCTCAAGCCCGTGGAAGCCGCGGCCGAATTGAAACGCTGCGCCGTCGATCTCGGCCTGGCCGGCGTCGTCATCGCCTCCGAGCTGCAGGACCAGCCGCTCGATGCCGAGGGCCTGCGGCCGTTCTGGAAAACCTGCGCCGACCTCGGCCTTTATGTGTTCATCCATCCGCTGCCGCGCGTGATCCGCTGGGGCCGCATGGATGCCGACGATCTCGGCCGCATGCTGGGCTGGGAATTTTCCCTGATGACGGCGGCGGTGCGTGTGATCAATTCCGGCCTGCTCGATGAGCTGCCGACGTTGAAGATTCAGTTCTCGCATTTCGCCGGCGGCATCGGCCGCTATCTCGGCCGCATTCGCGGTTTTCAGCAGCGCGACAAGTGGGGCACGGCAAAAATCCCCCGTCACGGCCGCCGCCCGGCGCTGCCGTTCGACCATTATCTCGATGCGCGCCTGTTCTATGACGTCGCCGGCTGGGCCGGACCGGATCATGCCGCGGCATGGGGCGCGGATTGGGTAGCGCTTCGGTATCGAGGAGCTCGCCTTCTCGCAGCTCGTGTTTGCGACCGATTACCCGCAAGCCGTGCGCGACGCCGGCGAAGTCGCGGCTTACGTCGAGGCGGTGCGCGGGCTGTCCGCCAACGGCCGGGCGCTGGTCGCCGGCGCCAACGCCGAAAAACTCATTCCCGATCTCAAGAAGCGCGTGGCGGCGCGCCGCCCCAGCCGTGCGCAGGTGCCGGCATGAACGACACGCCGGCGGCGAATCCCGCGGCAAGCTTCGATCCGGCCGCGCACGGCTGGGAAGCAATCGTCAATCACACCGCTTTTGGCGACCTGGTCGGGCCGATCTGGCGTCGCGACGACGGCGAGCGGGACCGCTACGGCTTTGTCGTTGTGCCGAAGCATCTCAACCGCGCCGGCAACCTGCATGGCGGCATGCTGATGACGCTGGCGGATCAGTCGATGGCGATGACGGCACGCAAGGTGACCGGCGCCAAGCGGCACGCCACCATCGAACTGAACACGCAATTCGTCGGTGGCGTGCGGCTCGGCGACTTTGTCGAAGCGCATCCGGAAGTGGTGCGGGCGACCCGCTCCGTGGTGTTCATGCAGGTCAAGATGTTCGTCGCCGATCGGATCGTGGTGTCGGCAAACGGAATTTGGAAGATTTTGGACTGATTGTCATGCCCGCGAAGGCGGGCATCCAGTAATCGCTCGCCGACGATTACTGGATCATCCGCCTTCGCGGATGATGACAGACGGTTACGTCCGAAATTTCGCCAGCGTACCGCCCTTCATCACCGAACCGGGCAGCGGATGGCCGACGACGTGTTCGGCAAGCCGGGCGCATTCGATCAGCGCGTCGATATTGATGCCGGTGGCGATGCCGATCTCGTCGCACAAGAACACCAGGTCCTCGGTGCAGACATTGCCGGCCGCGCCTTGATGGCCGGCGAACGGACAGCCGCCGAGACCGGCGACCGAGGAGTTGAAGCGTGTCACGCCCATTTCCAGGCCCGCAAAGGCATTGGCGATCGCCATGCCGCGGGTGTCGTGCAGATGCAGCGCGACGTCGAGGTCGGGCCAGCGCTCGCGCAAGGCGCCGACCACCCGCTTGATCGCAAGCGGCGTTGCCCAGGCCATGGTGTCGGCCAGCGTCACGTAGCGCAGCGTCACGCCGTGCTCGGTCGCCACGTCGAGGATTTGCCCGACCAGCGCCACGACGCGCGCCACCGGCACGTCGCCCTCGAAATTGCAGCCGAACGCCGCCATGACGCTGCCGCGCTCCACCTCGACATTGTTCGCCTTGTACATGTCGACGATAGCGTGCTGGCCGGCGAGCTGTTGGGCGGCGGTGCGGTTCTGGTTGCGGATCGAGAATTTTTCCGAGGCGCAGAGCTGGATGGTGCCTTTGAGCGAGAGCCGCGGCTCGTGCAGCGCGCGCGCGAATCCCTTGTCGTTGAGCCAGAGCGCCGTATAGGCGACCCCGGACGCCGGCGTGATGCCAGCCACCACGGCTTCGGCGTCCGCCATGCCGGGCACGGCTTTCGGATTGACGAACGAGACGACTTGAATGTGGTCGAGGCCGGTCTGCGACAGCGCATCGATCAGCGCGACCTTGCGCTCGGTCGGGATGGCGCCCTTTTCGAACTGGAAGCCCTCGCGCGGCCCTTCTTCGGTGATGTGCACCCGCTTCGGCAGGTCGCTCATGGTTGTCCTCCGGCTTGGCGCACCGCTGCCGCGGCGATGATGCCGCGTGTCATCAGGTCCTCGATCTCGTCACACGACAGGCCGAGCCCGGCAAGAATCTCCGCGGTATGTTCGCCGATCGCCGGCGCCTGCCGCCGTAACGCAAAGTCGTGGTCACCGATCTCGATCGGCAGGCGCGGAATCTTGGCACGGAGGCCGTTGGCGAAGGCAATGTCCAGCATGCGGCCGCCGGCATTGAGCTGGGGATCGTCGAACAGATCGCCCGGCTTGGCGACCGGCGAAAATGGGATGTCGATGCGATCGAACAGTTCGGCAAGCTCGGCGAGCTTATGCGCCGCGATGATCGCCGCGACGATCGGACGGAGCGCCGGGCGCTGGTGCACGCGGTCCTCGTTGGTCCGGTAGGCGGGATCCTGCACAAGCTCGGCGCGGCCGAAATGCTGGCAAAAGCGGCGCCACTGGCCGTCGCTGGTCAGCCCGACAAAAATCTGCCGGCCGTCGGCGGTGGCGAACGTATCATAGATGGCCCAGGCGCCTTCGCGCGCCGGCATCGGCGGCGGCGCCCGCCCGGTCACCGCCTCGCCCGCCATGTGCTGCATCATCAGGAACGTCGTCGATTCGAACAGCGCCGATTTGACCATCTGGCCGCGGCCGGTGCGTTCGCGCTCGCGCAACGCGGCCTGGATGCCGATCACCGCGAACATGCCGCCCATGATATCGACGACCGACGCGCCGGCGCGCAACGGCTGCCCGGGCGGCCCGGTCATATAGGCGAGCCCGGCCATGAACTGCACCACCTCGTCGAGCGCCGGGCGATGTTCGTATGGGCCGCTGAGAAAACCTTTCAGCGCGCAGTAGATGAGCCGCGGATTGATAACGGCGAAGTCGGCATAGCCGCAGCCGAGCCGCTCCATGGTGCCGGGTGCGAAATTCTCCAGCGTGACGTCGGCGGTTTTCACCAGCCGGTAGAGCAGGGCTCGCCCGTCGTCCGACTTCAGGTCGATGGCGAGGCTGCGCTTGTTGCGATTGAAGGTGGCGAAGAATCCCGCCGCAAAGCCGACCCGCCGCCGCGTCGGGTCGCCGTCGGCCGGCTCGACCTTGATCACGTCGGCGCCGAGATCGGCCAGAATAAGCCCCGCGCTCGGCCCCATGATGGTGTGGCAGAACTCGAGCACGCGAATGCCGGCAAGCGGCGTGGCGGGGCGCGTGCTCATATCCTCTATGTTCGTTTGCTCGATGACCATGGCTGCGGACCTCGGCTTGGGCCGGTAATCTAGGCCGTCATGGCCTCGCCTGTCGCCCAGCCGGCCCGCAAGGCGATGACAGAAGTCCAGCGCGCTGCCATCGATGCGCTACAAAGGAGAGCCATGGCTACGAACCGCTATCCTGTAAAAATTATTATAACCCCACTGTAGGTCCGTGTTGTGATATTCCACTCTTACCTAAAAAACGGCGTTGTCTATGTGCCGACCGTCGTCAAGTTGAAGACGGGAGCATATATGGACGTGGACCCTGTCGCAGTTGTGCCCGCTGCGAATGCCGACGGTTTGCGTCGTGCATTGTTGGACACCATTGCCCGGGGAAACGCTGTTGTCCCTAATCCCTCGGAGGACAAGTGGCCGCCGCCTGTTTTGCTCAAGTATGCAGGCGCGAGAACCTGGTCGGCTTTTGCGCGCGGTGCATCGCAGTGGAGTATTGAGGGAGTAGACGGAAATTACCAAATCGTCGGTTTTCGAGAACACCCCAAAGGCTATTGGGTGGAAGACCCGGAGCGAAAGATAGACTTTCCTACCAACTCGCCGGTTGCCGATCTCATCGACCGCATGATTGCAATCCTGCAAGATGCCGCCCGAAAATAGGGTACCAAATATCCCAACGACACGCTCGATCTTATCCCGAAAAGAAAAACGCCATGAGCCAAGTTATGTTCTTTGCGACCGCATCGGATCTGGTTCCGTTGCTCGCTTCATTGGAGGCACAGCAGAGCCTCCAATATACTTTACTGGACCTTTCTAAAGTCGACGATCCGCAAGTCTATCAATCTTATGCAGAGATTCCGGACTTTGGAATCGCGTCCCATCCCACGGCTGTGGCTAACCCGCAGTACCTCGTGTCCCATGCAGGAACCGCCGTACGCGTCCAACCGGTACCCCAGCAAGCCGGAGGGATTTGCTTTGCGATTGATCCGGAGTGGAACCCTGACACCGTCGCGCTCCGGCCCGGAGGGCGATACGGCAGCAATGCCATTTTGTATGGTTCGGTTGGCACCGTCATGGATAGCGCCGTATCAAAGGATTTATATCGCTTCCTGGCGAAGCCGTTCCGTCGGAATTTCCAAAAGCATAATGCATTCTACATCGGGCCGGAAGTTCTCAAGCTCTGGAGAGATGGTGTTAGATTGACAACGGCTGCGAACTCGCCTCCGGAATATGACCTTAAAGAGTAAAGAGGAAGCTGGGCTTCTCCGACGATGGCCGGCAACCCTTGGGAAGCGCAATTGCGGGGAATGTCGTCGCCATAGCATAGTCGTGGATGGCCGGGACAAGCCCGGCCATGATGGCGGGAGGAATCGCAACCGTGAAAAAGTCATTTATCGGCGCCGCGCGCACCGCGAAACGCGCCTATTCGCCGGCCGTGATCACCGAGGGCGCCGCCAGGGCGATCTGGGTGGCCGGCCACACCGGCGCCGTGGATGAAGCCGGACAATCGCTCGCCGGCGACTTCGATGCGCAGTGCCGGCAGACCTTCCGCAACATCGAAAAGACGCTCGCCGAGGCCGGCGGCAGGCTCGCCGACATCGTCACCATGACGGTGTTTCTCATCGACGCCCGCCATACCACGCGGATGACCGAATTGCGCACCGAGATTTTCGGCGGGGATTTTCCCGCCAGCGCCGCCATCACCGTCGCCGGCTTTGCCCGACCGGAGATGATGATCGAAATCCAATGCGTCGCGGTGGTCGCGGCGTGAGCTTTGCTAGCTCGCTTTGGCGTCGTGGATCGCCCGCCACAGCCGCTCCGGCGTCGCCGGCATTTCGATGTGCTTGATGCCGAGCACCGAGAGCGCGTCGACCAGCGCGTTGGCGACGGCCGGCATGGCGCCGACGCAGCCGGCTTCGCCGGCGCCCTTGACGCCGAGCGGATTGGTCTTGGTCGGCACCGGGTTGCTCGCGACATGGAAGCCCGACATGTCGGTCGCCCGCGGCATGGCATAGTCCATGAACGAGCCGGTCAAGATCTGGCCCTCGGCGTCGAACTTGATGTCTTCCATCAAGATTTGGCCGATGCCCATGGCGATGCCGCCGTCGATCTGGCCGTGCAGCAGCAGCGGGTTGATCACCGTGCCGACGTCGTCGACCACGTTGTAGCGCACGATCTCGACTTCGCCGGTCGACTCGTCGATTTCCAGCTCGCAGACATGGCAGCCGTTCGGATAGCTCGCCATCTTGCCGGTATAGATCGCCTTCTCGATCAGCCCCGGCTCCATCCCGGCCGGCAAATTCTTCGGCTCCAGCGAGGCCTTGGCGACTTCCTTGATGGTCAACGTCTGGTTGGTCTTCGGGCTCGAGAAAATGCCGTCGGCAAAATTGACCTCGGCCGGATCGATCTTGAGCATGTTGGCGGCGATCGCCTTGCCCTTGGTCTCGATTTTCTCCGCCGCCATGGTGAAGGCCGAGCCGGAAAAGGTCGCCGAGCGCGAGCCGCCGGTGCCTTCGGCAAAGAACACCTGGTCGGTATCGCCCTGGATGTAGGTGACCTCTTTCGGATCGAGGCCGAGGCGGTCGCACACGATCTGCTTGAACGCGGTTTCGTGGCCCTGGCCCTGGGTGATGCTGCCCGAATAGATCGACACCGTCCCGGTGCGGTCGAACCTGATCTCGGCGCCTTCGAGCCCGGCCGCGGCCGAGCGCTCGATGGTATTGGAGAAACCGAGGCCGCGCAGCTTGCCGTTGCGGCGCGAATGCGCGCGGCGCGCCGCGAAGCCGCTCTGGTCGGCGGCTTCGAGCGCCATGTTCATGTTCTTTTCGAACTCGCCGCAGTCGTACGTGAACGTCACGCTGGTCTTGAACGGCAGAGCGTTCGTCGGAATGGTGTTGCGCCGGCGCAATTCGGCCGGATCGACGCCGAGCTGGTCGGCGGCGAGATCGACCATGCGCTCGATGACATAGCCGGCTTCCGGCCGGCCATTGCCGCGGTACGGCCGCACCGGCTGGGTGTGGGTGAACACCGCGGTGACATCGACGTGCGACGCCGGCGTGCGGTAGACGCCGGCCAATGTGCCGAGGTTGCCGGTGAAGGCCGGCATGCCGACCTGAAGGTAGGCGCCGATGGCGGCAATGATCTTGGCGCGGAAGCCGAGGAAGTTGCCGTCCTTGTCGAGCGCCAGTTCGGCATCGGTGACATTGTCGCGCGCCTGGGCGTCGCACAGGAAGGATTCCGAGCGCGTCGCCACCCATTTGACCGGGCGGCCGGTGAGCTTGGCGGCGAGCAGCACCAGCGCGCATTCGTTGTAGACCGCCGATTTCATGCCGAAGCTGCCGCCGATGTCGCCGGCGACGACGCGGATCTTGTTGTCGGGGACTTTCAGAACATACTGCGACAGTTCGGTCTGGAAGACATTGGTGCGCTGCAGCGTGGTGTAGATCGTGTAGCGGCCTTCGGTCGGCTCGTAGAGGCCGATGCAGCCGCGCGGCTCCATGCACGCCGCCGTTACCCGGTTGATGACGAAGTGATGCTTGACCACGTGGGCGGCGCCGGCGAAAGCGGCGTCGGTAGCTTCCTTGTTGCCCTCGACCTGGACGAACCCGATATTGCTCGGGCAGTCGTCCCACACCAGCGGCACGCCGGAGACAACGGCATCGCCGGTCGATACGATGGCCGGCAGCGCCTCGTACGCGACGTCGATCAGTTCGGCGGCGTCCATCGCCTGGTAGTAAGTCTCGGCGACGACGAAGGCGACGTAATCGCCGATCATGCGCACCCGGTCCTCGACCAGCGCCGGGTAGCGCGGCCGATAGCCCGGCACGCCGTCGCGACGTTTCAAACCGCCGGGCACCGGGAGGTCGCCGTAGCCGGCGGCCTTGTAGTCGGCCCCGGTCAGGACCGCGAGCACGCCCGGCGCCGCCTTGGCCTTGGCGGTGTCGATCGAGCGGATGACGGCGTGGGCGTGCGGCGAGCGCAGCACGTAGCCGAACGCGGTGCCGGGAAACATCATGTCCGCGACGTAGCGGCCGCCGCCCTGGATGAGCCGCGGATCCTCGAATTGAGGAACGGGTTGACCGATCGCAAATTCTCCCATCGCATTCCTCGCGGTGCCGATTGTCGTGAAATTGCCCGATAGACGGCGGGCTGAAGAGGGGACGCCCGGTCTTACATCGTCTCGATAGGGCCTTCAATCGGGCCCGACCCGGCGGTACGCTGCGCCAAAGGCCCCGGATCGGAAGGACGCCATGCCCGAGACATTCGAAAGCGCACTGCAGGCCCGCGTCGACAGCATGCTGGACGCCTGCACCCGCTGCGGCAAATGCGTCGAAGTCTGCCCGGTGACCGGGGCTGCCGGCGTCGACGCCGAGCCGCCTCAGGTTATCGGCGGCATCATCGACCTTCTGCGCCGCGGCGAAGGCAACGCGGCGGCGCGCCACTGGGCGAGCGGCTGCGTCCGCTCCGGCGATTGCATCGAGGCCTGCGACTACGGCGTCAATCCGCGCTTTCTGCTCGCCATGGCGCGGGCGGCCATGGCGCGCTCCGAGAACGACGAGGCGAGCGTCCGCCGCCGTGGCAATGAAGGCTTTCGCCACCTCGCCCGCGACGTCAATCAGCTGTCTCGCGTGCTGCTCGACGACGCGCTGCTGGCGAGGCTCGGCCAAGGCACCAAGGGCGCCAAGCCGACCGCGGCGGACACCCCGCCGGATTTCGTGTTCTACACCGGCTGCAATGTGCTCAAGACGCCGCATATCGCGCTGCTCGCGCTCGACATCATGGATGCGCTCGGCGTCACCTATGAGGTGTTGGGCGGCCCCACTCATTGCTGCGGCATCCAGCAATTGCGCAGCGGCGACCTCACGACCTTCGGCCGCTTCGGCGAGAACACCCTCGACAAACTGGCGCAAAGCAGGACCGGCCAGGTGCTGTCATGGTGTCCGTCATGCCACGTTCAATTCACCGAAATGACGCTGCCGGCGGTCGAGAAGACCCGCGGCGCCAAGCCGTTCGAGATGACGCCGTTCACCCTGTTCCTGCGAAAAAATCTCGACAAGCTGCGGCCGCTGTTGCGCCAGTCGGTGCCGATGCGGATCGCGCTGCATAAGCATCCCGGCATCCGTGGCGTCGTCGAAGCGGCCGAAGACATCCTTCGCGCCGTGCCGGGCATCGAACTCGTCGACCTGCATCAGCCGGGCGTCGGGCTGCAAGGCAATGACATGAAGGCGCTGCCGGTCGTATCGCCGCGCGTTGCAAGAGGCCGAGCTTGTGGCGGCGGAAGCGACCGGCGTCGATGCGCTGGTCGCGGTCTATCATTCCGAACACCGCGAATTGTGCGCGCACGAGCGCGACTGGCCGTTCCGCATCCTCAACATGTACGAGATCGTCGGCGCCAGCATGGGGCTGCATCGCGACGATGATTTCAAGCGGCTGAAGATCATGCAGGACGCCGACGCCATCCTGGCCGACTGCCAGGACCTGGTCACTAGCCACGGGCTCGACGTTGCCGCCACGCGGCTGGCGATCCAGGCCATGCTCGACGAGCAGCCGGTGCCGCTGCGGGGAGGCTAGAACGTTTCGGATTGGATCGTGCCCCAGACCGGGCTATGCGACTTCGGCAATCGCCGGGCTGTTGTAGGCGAAGTCGAAGTCGAGCTCCGAGGCCGGGCACGGCCGCTTGAATAAATAGCCTTGCAGCGACGTCACGCCGGCCAATCGCAACAGCTTATACTGATCGTTGGTTTCGACGCCTTCCGCGGTCGTGGCGATGTCGAGGTTTTGCGCCAGCGTCAGCGCCGCAGAGATGATTGCCGCGCATTCGGCGCGTTTCGTGAGATTTTGCGTGAAGGACTTGTCGATCTTGATCTTATCGAAGGGAAACATCGTCAGCTGGCTGAGCGACGAATAACCGGTGCCGAAATCATCGAGCGCGATCGCGATGCCGGCGTTCTTGAAGCGATGCAGGGCCGGCAGGCACTCCGAGGCATTTTCGATCAACGCGGTCTCGGTGATCTCAATCTCCAGCCGTTCGGGCGGCAATCCGGCCAGGGCCAGCGTGCTCATGACGATATCGGATAGATTTGTCTTGCGGAACTGCACGGGAGACAGATTGACCGCGACCTTGATGTGGGCCGGCCATTTGGCGGCATCGGTGCAAGCCCGGTGCAGGACCCACTCGCCAATCTGCACGATCACGCCGGTGTCCTCGGCGAGCGGAATGAATTGATCGGGCGGGATCAAGCCCTTGCCGGGATGGCGCCACCGCACCAGCGCCTCCACGGCGCATATCCGCAGCGTCTTGGTGTCGATGATCGGCTGATAGTGCAGTTCGAGCTCGTTCTGCAGGATGGCGCGGCGCAACTCGTTTTCCAGCGCGTGGCGCGCGTTGGCAGCCGCACCCATGTCCGGATCGAAGAAGCGGTAGCCGTTGCGGCCGCCCGATTTGGCGCCGTACAGCGCCATGTCGGCCATCTTCAAAAGATTGTCGGGATTGGTGCCGTGCTCGGGCGCCAAGGCGATGCCGATACTGGTGCCGATATTGACCTCGTTGCCGTCAAGATCGAACGGCTTGCCGATGATCTCGATGATGCGATCGGCCAGCGCGGCGGCCGCCTCGCGCTGCGCGGCCTCGCCGCTCTGAATGACGGCGAACTCGTCGCCGCCGAGCCGGGCCAGCACGTCGGTTTCCCGCAACAGCGCCTTCAGCCGCATGGCCGTCTGCCGCAGCAGCGCATCGCCGGCGGAATGCCCGAGCGTATCGTTGACGTGCTTGAACCGGTCGAGGTCCAGGAGCAGGACCGTGAACGGCTCGCCGCGCCGGCGCTGCAGCGCCGCGGCTTCGTCGATGCTCAGCGCCACGGCGGCACGGTTCGCCAGGCCGGTCAACGCGTCGTGATGCGCCATGAAAGCGATACGCTGCTCCGACTTCTTCCGTTCGGTGGCGTCCTCGATCACGACGATCAGATACTTCGGCTCGCCTTGGCTGTCGCGGATGACGATGCGGTTGGTGGCGTGGATGCGCGGTCCCCGCACCGGCGTTTCGACGTCGTATTCCTTGTACTTGACGCCGCGAGCTGTCGCGCAGAAACTCCGTGTCGACCTTGTCGATGAATTCCGCGGTCCTGCCCTGGTAGATGTCGAATACGGTCTTGCCGAGCAAATTCTCCCGCTCCAACCCGATCATCGCCTGAAAGGCGCGGTTGACCAGAACGTACTGGCGCGAGATCACCTCCTTGACGACCACGGCAACCGGAATCGTATCGATGATCGAATCCAGGAATGTCTTGGTTTCGTCCAGCTCCAGCTCGGCGCGGCGCTGCTCGGTGATGTCTTCATGGGTCGCGACCCAGCCGCCGCCGGGCACCGGCTGCCGCGTCACCCGGATCAGTCGGCCATCGTCGTGGGCGTCGATCCGGGTCGTCCTGTCGTCCGTCGACAGCCGCGACAGCACCGCCAGTTGCTGCTCCAGCGCCGGACTGGCCGACCAGGCGTTGGGCGTGCTGTTGCGGAAGCGATAGGCGATAATCTCGCTGAACGGCGTGCCGGGTTTCATCAATTCCGGAGTCAGGTGGTACATCTTGGCGAACGGCTGATTGCAGACGACGAGCCGCTTGTCCTGGTCGAACATGACCAGTCCGTGCATCATGTTTTCCAGCGCGGCGGTAAAACGCACGGTTTGCTGCGCCAGATCGCGTTGCCGGTTCAACTCGGCTTCGGCGAGCGCGCGGACCTTGTCGGCCTCGATGAGTTCGGCGCGGGCGGTATTGAGGCGCTCCTGCTGTTTCCAGGAGCGCGCAATCAGGAACGACGTGACGATGATGACGACGATCATCAAGGACGTGATGAGGCCCATGGTCAATGCCGTCGTGCGCCAAGCGGTGAACGCGGTTTGCTCGTTCTGCGACACGACGACGACGAAGGGATAGTCTGACAGCCGGTAGCCCGCGGCGATGCGCTGTTCGTTGTCGACTGGACTGGTCGAACGGGCAACGGCGGAACGCGAATGACGCAACGGGCCGAGAATTGATGCCGGCAGTATCGCGCCAACCTGACCGGCCATGGGGTAGCGCGTCAGCAGCGTGCCGTCCTCGCGCATGAACGCCGCCGCGTAGCCGACGCCCAGCAATGCGGAGCGGAACAGCTCCTGAAAATATGTCGTGTCGGTGGAGGCGTACACGACGCCGTTAAACGACCCATCCTTGTTCAACAGCGGTCGGGCGATGACGATGACCCACGCGCCCGTTACGGTGCCGCGAATCGGGCCGCTGAGATACGACGTCAGCTTCGGATTGGCTTTCAAGACCTGAAAGTACTCGCGCTCGGCATAATTGGCGTTCGGCGTCGGCCACTCATGCGAGGAGTTCACCCGGCGGCCTTCGGCATCGACAATCCCGAGCGCATGAAGCTGCGGCACCCCGGACATTTTCTCCTTCAGGTAGCTGTGAATGTCCTCGTTTTCCACCTGACTCATGCCGCCGTCGGAGGCCGCGATGGTTCCGACCTTTTCGGCCACGCTGATCAGCACGAGATCGGCAGCCTGCAGCGTGCGCTCCGCGAGTTCCGACAGGTCGAGGCTTTGGCGCAGCAGGCTGTCTTGCGCTTCGCGCATAGTGCTCCGGTGCAACTGCGCCAGGATGAGCGCATTCGCCCCGACGACGGCCGCAACGATGAGCGCCGTGCCGACGATCAGCGTGCGCAGACGCCGCGGCGAGAGCTTATTGTCGCTGGAACTAGACGCCATCGCGGCGGACCATGCTAGGACACCGAAGCCGAGTGCCTGGAAGATGTCCGCACACGTAAGCAGACTTGCCTTGAGTTTCGGTAAATCCTGGCGGGGCAATCAGGTTTTTTTAACGATGGCCAGGAACCGGCGTCCGCCCGGTGGCAAGGGGCCTGCGCTTCGACCATGGGGTTGATGGCCCGGCCACTGCTTAACCGGGAGTAACCATACCGCTCCAAAATTGCTGAGCATCGCCGGTGTCGACGTCGTACTGGCGCTTCAATGCGAGCTTGCCGTCGCTGGCGATGTGGAAAGTGCAAAGCCGGGCCGGAACTGGTCGGGTGCCCGCGCCATCGCGTACCGGCACCGGCCTGATGCTGGCGGCCACCAGCATGCGGCCGCCCGGTTCGATGCCGAACGTCCGCAGTTCGACGGCGCCGCCCTCGGCGTTTTGGATCAGTTTCGGCTCCCCGGTCGCTTGATCGATGGCGAACACCGCAACATTGTTTTCACCCCCGGCAAAAAGTTTTTTGCCGTCGTGATCGACGAGGTCGGAGGCGCGGTTGGTCAGATAGACGAACTTGACCGCTGGGGTGCACGTGGATCGCGCCGGCGGCCTGCCGCACGGCGGGGTTCGGATTCGACAAAGTGCCGGCGACGAACATCGGCTCGCGGCGGAGGCCGGTCTCGGCCTCGAGCCGATAGACGTAGAGCTGGTTCTGCCGTTCGATGGAGACGAACGCCCACGGCTTGCCGGGGTGGAAATCGAGATGGCGCGGCCCAAAGCCGAGGCCGGCGCCGGGCGCGATCGAGGCGAGATTGCTCAGCACGCCGTCGGCAAATCCAAATGTCTTGATCGCGCCGGGATCTTCCAGCTTGTCCGGCTTGGCGTCATTGCCGCGGGTCACCAGCGTCACGGTCCGGTTCGACGGCGTGGCGAGGATTTGATGGGCGTAAATGCCGGTATCGAGGCCTTGCGGCTGCGCCACCGCCGCGCCGATCGTGCCGTCGGCCTGAAGGCGATGCACGGTGACGCCGCTCGGATTGTTGTAGGCCGTGAGCAAATATTCGCCCGCGGCATCGACGCTCACATGAATCGGGCGAGATGGGAGCGCGGCCGCGGCGCCATGCAGGCGCAAGGCGCCGGTCTCCGGCTCGATGACGAGCGCGTTCGCACGATGCGTGTCGCCGGCGAGGCCGGGACCGCCATTGCTCGATACGGCGTAGAGAAACCGCCGCGATGGATGGGGCCAGGCGTATTGGATATTGGCCGGCAGTGTCACCGCGCTTCGTCGCGTAAGCGCGGCGCCATCGACGTCGACGTCGAACAAGAACAGTTCCGGCCCGACGCTGGCGTAGAAGACCGTCTTGGCCATGACGCGGCTCATGTTTGGTCCGCTGGCGCTCGGCCAGGGGCTTTATGAGCCGCGCACTCTAGCTGATGAACGTGCCGTTGCGTAGCTCGGCAAAGGCCTGCTGCAATTCCGCCTCGCTGTTCATCACGATCGGGCCATACCAGGCGACCGGCTCTTCGATCGGCCTGCCGGAAACCAGGAGGAAGCGAATGCCTTCGTCGCCGGCCTGCACGGTCACTTCGTCGCCGCTATCGAACAGCACCAGTGAACGATTACCGGTCTGCTCGCGCACCAGGCTTTCGCCTGCGGCATCGGTCTTTTCGGTCAAAACGCCGAACGGCTGCGATGCGGCGCGGAAATCGCCGGACCCTTCGAACACATAGGCGAAAGCGTGCCGTTCCAGTTCGACCGGCAAGGTCTTGCGTTTTCCCGCCGGCACCCAGATGTCGAGATAGCGCGGATCGGCGGCGACGCCTTCGACCGGACCGCGCCGACCCCAAAAATCGCCGCAGACCACGCGCACCCGGGTGCCGTCGTCATCGACAACCTCCGGAATTTCGGCCGCCTTGATGTCCTGATAGCGCGGCGCCGTCATCTTCAGGGACGACGGCAGATTGGCCCACAGCTGGAAGCCATGCATGCGGCCCTTGGCGTCGCCCTGCGGCATCTCCTGGTGCAGGATGCCGCGGCCGGCGGTCATCCACTGAACATCGCCGGCGCCGAGATTGCCGCGGTTGCCAAGGCTGTCGCCGTGGTCGACGCTGCCGGCCAGCACGTAGGTAATGGTTTCGATGCCACGGTGCGGATGCCAGGGAAAACCGGCGCGATAATCGTCCGGTCGATCGTTGCGGAAATCGTCAAGCAGCAGAAACGGATCGAACGACTTTGTCTCGCCGAAGCCGAACGCCCGGCGCAGTTTGACGCCCGCGCCCTCGACGGTGGGCTTCGACGTTATGATTTGTTTGACGGGCCGAATGGACATGACGATCACCCTTCTGGCACTCTCTGGTGCGCTCCTTCGCCCAGGAAAATGGTGGGCCGGGTGAAGCCGGCAAGAAGGCACACCGCTGATACCAACACATGCGCGTAGCCGCGGTCGTGACGTCGGCTGCCTGGCGACGCTGCTATGCAAACGATGACCGAAAGGCAGGTCGAGCAAGTTTCCCTTGCCGGTTCCGTCAAATTGTCCGGAACTCGCCCTGCAGGCCGGAGTTTTCGCAGTGTAGGTCAGGACAACGAAGGAGGAACTCGATGTCTGCTCTGAAGACGATCGCCGTGGCGGCTGCCTTGGTGTTCGGTGCATCCCAGCTCGCGCTCGCGCAATCGAGCGCGGGTCCGGCCGGCGGCGGCGCTGGGACCGAATCCGGCAAACCCGGATCGGCGCAGAACAACGACCGGGGCCCGGGCAAGGATACCGGCACCGGCGCCATGAGGGGGCAGGATCGCCCGTAAGCTTTGGCTCATCAAAAGCCCGGTTTGGCAGGGCCAAACCGGGCTTTTTTATTGCAGCACGTTTAACGGGGGCATCTTAACGAGGGCACGCGGATCGTCGAACGGCCGCGGTTGCGCTGCTTTGGCTACGCCCGCGCCGGCTCGCTCAACAGCCGCGTGACCAAAGCGTCGATCCGGGCGATCGAGCGGAAGTTCGACGGTGTCATGTCGCGGTCGGGAATCTTGATCGCAAATTCGGTTTCGACGGCCAGCATGAGATTGACGGTATCGAGCGAAGACAGGCCGCATTCGCCGAGGCTGTCGTCGGGCCCGACCGGGCGATTGATCGAGCGCTTGGCGAGAAGCTGGCCGACGAGTTCCGCCACGCGCTGCGCCGTGCCGGGATTGAAGCGATCAAGCAAGGTGCAAGCTCCCCAAAAGAAAACCGCGCTCTGAACGGCTTAGGGCGGCGACCTGTCCGCCGCGTTAACCGCACCCCACGTGGTTATCACACGATAGGTTTGCGATTAGTAACCTTTACGGCAAAGAACTGAGCAAATCCTGCGCGAATGCCATCATAATTTGGAAGTTTTTGCGCTACGCGTTCCTATGCGCCGGTGATGCCGATAGTGCAGCAGTGAGGCGATCGTGAGTGCATCGACAAGTGCCGAAACCGTGACGTTGCCGACCGTCGTCGAAGACCGCCATATGGCGCGCAGCGCCATGCGCGGCATCGTCATTGCCGCGAGCAACGTGCATGCCGCCGGCTCGGCGGACTTGATGACCCGGGCCGGAAGGGTCGCGGCGGTTGCGGCGGCGCATGCCGCTGCCGTCGACGCCGACTCGCGGTTTCCGCGCGAGGCGATCGACGCCGCGCGCGCCGAGCGCCTGTTGGGCGCCGCCATCCCGCCGGAACTGGGCGGCGAGGGCGCCGGCATCGCGGATGTGGTCGACACCTGCTACGTGCTGGCAAAAAGCTGCGCTTCCACGGCGATGGTCTATGCCATGCACCAGACCAAGATCGCCTGTCTGGTGCGCCATGGCCGCGGCAGCATCTGGCATCAGCGGCTGCTGCGGCGGCTTGCCGGCGAACAGTTGCTGCTGGCGTCCTCGACCACCGAGGGCCGCTCCGGCGGCGACGTTCGCAACAGTGCGGCGCCGATCGCGTGGCGCGATTCGCGCATCACGCTCGAACGGCAGGCGACCGTCATTTCCTACGGCGCGGCGGCCGACGGCATCGTCACCACCGCGCGGCGCTCGGCCGAAGCCGCCAGCACCGATCAGGTTCTGGTCGCCTTCCTGAAGGAAGATTATACGCTCAAGCGCCTGAACGGCTGGGACGCATTGGGCATGCGCGGCACCTGCAGCGAGGGCTTCGCGCTGGTCGCCTCCGGCTCCGCCGAACAGATCCTGCCGGTTGGCTACGACAAGATTTACGGCCAGACCATGATGCCGGTGGCCCATCTGGCCTGGAGCGGCGCCTGGGCCGGCATCGCGGCGTCGGCCGTCGATCGCGCCCGCGCCTTTGTGCGCAAGGCCGCCCACGGCGCCGGCGGCACGCTGCCGCCCGGTGCGGCGCATCTGACCCGCGCGCAGGCATCGCTGCGGACGTTGCGCAGCGTCATCGCCGCGGCACTGCAGCGCTTCGAGGCGGCGTCGACCGATGCGGCGGCGCTCGAGGCAATCGATTTCCAGACCAGCATGAACCTGCTGAAGGTGACCGCTTCCGAGCTCGCGGTGGCGACCGTGACCAACGCGATGCAGGCTTGCGGCTTGTCCGGCTATCGCAACGACAGCGAATTCTCGATCGGGCGGCATCTGCGGGATATCCTGTCGTCGCCGATCATGATCAGCAATGATCGCATCCTCGCCAATATCGCCGCGGCATCGCTGCTGGGTTCGACGCCGGCTTCGCTGCGCGACTGACTTCGTCACAATCTAAAAAAACATCAATGACAAGAGGCGCACTGCAATGAACGTGGCATTCAAGCAAGCGACCGATCCGGTTCGTTCGCTCGATTCGATCGCCGAGGCGCTGTTGCTGCCGAGCGGCATTGACGGCGTCTACGCCCGCACCGCCGTATTCGAGCAGGTCGTCGGCGGCGTCTCGGCGTTGATCTCGCGCTATCGCGAGCCGGACACCGAAGTGTTGCGTTTCCCGCCAGTGATGAGCCGCCGCCAGGTGGAGAAATCAGGCTACCTGAAAAGTTTTCCGCACTTTCTCGGCTGCGTGAGTTGTCTCGGCGGTGCCGAGGCGGAAGTTCGATCGGCCGTGGAGAAGAGCGAGGCCGGCGAGAACTGGACGGACGGCCTGTCGGCGGCCGATCTCGTGCTCAGCCCCGCCGCCTGCTATCCGGTTTATCCGCTGGTCGCCAGCCGCGGCGAGGTGCCGGCCAAAGGGCTGTTGTTCGACGTCGCCTGCGATTGCTTTCGCCGCGAGCCCTCGAAAATGCTTGACCGCCTGCAATCGTTCCGCATGCGCGAATATGTCTGCATCGGCGCGCCGACCCAGGTCGATGAATTCCGCCGGCAATGGATGAACCGTGCGCAGGGCTTCGCCAACCAACTGGGCTTGAGCTGGCGCATCGACGCCGCCAGCGATCCGTTCTTCGGCCGCGGCGGCAAGCTGATGGCGATGAGCCAAGTGGAACAGGCACTGAAATTCGAGCTGCTCGTTCCGGTGCACTCGGCGGAGCAGCCCACCGCCTGCATGAGCTTCAATTGCCACCGCGACCATTTCGGCACGACGTGGAATCTGCGCACCACAGCCGGCGAAACGGCGCATACCGGCTGCGTTGCCTTCGGCATCGACCGCCTGGCCTTGGCGCTGTTCGCCACCCACGGCCTCGATCTGCCGCATTGGCCGGTCGCCGTGCGCAAGGCGCTAATGATGTGATCCGCTTTCCCAAGCGAAGCGGCAATCACACGCCGAGCACCGCGTATTCGGTATAGGCGAGATCGCCGAGGCGCGGCCGCAGCGGCCCTCTGAAATATTTCGCCATGCTGCCGCGGTAAAACATGCCGATCAGTTCGGGGATCGGCCCGTTGGAATCGACGATGACGAACGGCCGCCCGCGCCACGCCAGATAGCGGCCGATCGGGCCGGCAAAGCCGACGAAGTCGGCGAGATCGCCGCAGTAGATCAGTTGCGCGCACGGCATCATGCGCCTGACCAGGCGCGGCCGGAACACGAATGGATAGGCGCGCTCGCGGGTCTCGCACCACAGGCTGATGCAGCCGTGCTCGGCGTGATGGGTCAGGATTTCCTGGTCGAACGGGTCGAAGGCGGCCGTCGGCCGGCGCGAGGCGTCGAAGACTTTCACGCCGGCCGTGCGGGTCCGCGCTTGAGCATCGGGATGGCGATGAAAATGCCGTCGCAATAGCGCAAGAAGCCTTGCGCCTCGATGATCGGCCAGGTGTGCGGCGCCGCCGACACGTTCAGGTAGGTGACATCCTTGTGCCGCAACGCCTGCGACACCAGAAGCGTCGCGTAGGCGCGAAAGGCGGGCTCGACATACCAGCTCGACAGGTTGCAACGGGTTGCGATCCGCTCGCCGTCGTGCATCGCCGAGCAAATCAGCAACAGCGCGCCGACCGGCGCGCCGCCGCTTTCGAGCAGGTAACCATATTTCGGAAAACCCGGTGGCGGCTGGCGCCGCGTCAGGCGCTGCAAGGCCTGCAACCAGAACTGCCGCGTGCGGTTCGGGAACCCTCGCTTGAGCAGCGAGGCAACGGCGGCAATATCGGCTTCGCCGATCTGACGGCAGCGGATCGCCGATGCGGGAGAGGCCATTCGCGTCCGACCACGAGGGCAAGCGTGAACTTGTTTGTAAGCGTTGAGCGACTATACCGGCGCCGGGTGAACAAACAGTAGGTGTTGCGGCGATGCAGATAAAATTAACCATAGTGGACCAGATGACGAAGGTGGCGCGCGAGCACGGCAAGACGCTGGCGCCGCTGCGCGACGATCTCGTGCTCTTGGATTCGGGCCTCGATTCGCTCGGCTTTGCGGTGCTGGTCGCCCGCCTCGAGGACACCCTCGGTATCGATCCGTTCACGGCTGCCGAGGATGCCATGTTTCCGGTCACCTTCGGTGACTTCGTGAAAGTGTACGAGAATGGCGCGCACTGAGGCGCAATCGCTGCGGGGGATCCTGGCGAACGCGGCTTCGGAGTGTTGCTTCTTCGACGCGACGGCGGGCGTCTGCTTCGGCCTGCTGGCGCGGGGCACGAGTCTCGGCGGCCGGCTCGGCGAGCTTGCCGACCGCTCGGTGCTGGTCGCGACATCGAATCAATTGACGACGGCGCTGGCGCTGATCGAGCTCGACGGCCAAGCCCGTCGTCTCACCATTCTGCCGCCGGACACGGCTCCCGATCATCTCGGCGCCCTCGTTGCGACCGCGGCAGTCGATGCCGTCGTGGTCGACGCTGGCACGCCACGGCATGACGCCCTGGATGGTTTCGTCGCGGTCCGCTGCGCGCCGGCCGTCGTACCGTTCGAGGCGGCGCCGCCGGCGCACCGCGAGACCGAGTGGGTGTTGTTGACGTCCGGTACGGCCGGCGTGCCGAAAATGGTCGTGCACAGCCTGGCGAGCCTCACGGCGCCGATCGGCGCCGGACGGCGGCTCGACGGTGCCGTCGTGTGGGGCACGTTCTACGACATCCGCCGCTACGGCGGCCTGCAAATTTTTCTGCGTGCCGTCATCGGCGGCGCGTCGCTCGTCCTATCCAGCGCCGGCGAGCCGCTCGGCGAACATCTGGCGCGGCTGTCCCGGCATGGCGTGACCCATCTGTCCGGCACGCCGTCACACTGGCGCCGCGCGCTGATGGCGCCCGACATCCGTCAAATAGCGCCGCGCTACGTGCGGCTCTCAGGCGAGATCGCCGACCAGGCGGTACTGGACAGCCTGCGCGCGACGTTCCCCGAAGCCGGCGTCGGCCACGCCTATGCGTCGACGGAAGCCGGCGTCGCGTTTGAGGTCGGCGACGGGCTGGCCGGATTCCCGACGGGGTTTCTGGAGCACGATCGCGACGGCGTGACGATGAAAATCGTCGACGGCTCGTTGTGCATCCGCTCGCCGCGCACGGCGTCGCGCTATCTCGGCGCGCAATCGCCGGCCCTGCTCGACGGCGACGGCTTCGTCGATACCGGCGACATGGTGGAGCGGCGGGACGACGACCGCTATCTGTTCGCCGGCCGCCGCGGCGGCATCATCAATATCGGCGGCCTCAAGGTCCATCCCGAAGAGATCGAGGCGGTGATCAATCGCCATCCGCAGGTGCGGATGTCGCTGGTGCGGCCCAAGCGCAGCCCGGTCACCGGCGCGATCGTGATCGCCGACGTGGTGCTGCGCGCGGGCGGCGGGCAGGCGGGCGAACTGCAGATCAAAAACGACATTCTGGAACTGTGCCGGCGCACCCTGCCGCGTCACAAGGTGCCGGCCGCGATCACCGTCGTGCCGGCGCTCGATGTGGCCGCGACCGGCAAATTGGCGCGGCGCCATGGCTAAGGCGCGGCGCACCGTCCTGGTCACCGGCGGCAGCCGCGGCCTCGGCCTCGGCCTGGCGTGCAAGCTTTCGGCCGCGGGTTACGGCGTCATCGCGGTGGCGCGAAAACAGACCAAGCCGTTGGCCGACGCGATCGCGCAAGCCAAGGGCTCAAAGCAGGGCCCGCTGCATTTCGTAGCGTTCGATCTCGGCAAGGTCGACGAGATCCCGGACTTCGTGCGTAGCCTGCGCCAAGAGTTCGGTCCGTTGTTCGGCCTCGTCAACAATGCCGCGGTCGGTCACGACGGCGCGCTCGCCTTGATGCATAATTCGCAGATCGAGGAGCTCGTTCGCCTCAACACGCTGTCGCCGATCGTGCTGACCAAATACGTGGTGCGCTCGATGCTGTCGGAGCGGTCCGGCCGCATCGTCAACGTCGCCTCGATCATCGGCTTCACCGGCTACAGCGGCCTCTCGGTCTATGCCGCCACCAAGGCGTCGATGCTCGGCTTCACCCGCTCGCTGGCGCGCGAGGTGGGCCGGCTCGGCATCAACGTGAACGCGGTGGCGCCCGGTTTTCTCGACACCGAGATGACCCATGGCCTGGCCGGCGAGCAGCGCCAGCAAGTCATTCGGCGCAGCGCACTGCGCCGGCTCGCCGAGGTCGACGACGTCGCCGAAGCCGTCGCGTTTTTGCTCAGCGACAAGGCGCGCAACATCTCCGGCACCGTGCTCACCGTGGATGCCGGCGCGACGGCGTAAGATCCGACGCGGCCGGACGCCTGCAGAGCGCCGCTCCTAGAGGCGTATCCTGCCGTCCTGGATGCGCCGGAACAGCGCCGCGTCGAGGCGCACATAGGCAGCGTGCGACGGGTCGTCGAAGTAAATCGGATCGCCGTGCGCTGCCGGGTCGAAGCCCTCGCGCACCAGGTCGGCTTTGGCGTGCTTGAAAGTCGCGGTCACCGCGATGCGGTCTTGCAGGCGCAAGAAGAGCGGCCGGGCATAGGGCGGCATCAGGCCCGCCAGGTGCTTGCGGAACTCCGCCAAGTCCAGCGTGCCGTCGACGACGAGCGCGGCCATGCCGGCCGCGCCTTCGGTTCCGGCAACCGGCACGCCGTAGACCGTCGCCTCGATGACGCCGGGAAACGCGGTGAGGGCCGCGGCGACTTCCGTCGTCGCCACGTTCTCGCCCTTCCAGCGAAACGTGTCGCCGGTGCGATCGACAAAATAGAAGAAGCCGCTCCCATCCCGGCGCATCAGATCGCCGGTGCGATACCAGGCGTCGCCGCGCTGGAAGACATCGCGAATGATTTTTTGCTCGGAGGCCTTGGCGTCGGTGTAGCCTTCGAAATCGGCGCCGGAATCGGGCGCGCCGGTGCCGCCGTGGATTTTGCCGATCGCCTCGCCGGTCTCATCGGTGGCGCAACGGATGCAGAGGCCGCCGGCATCGCGCAGCGGCGTGTTTGTCGCCGCGTCGACCCGCAGCAGCGCCAACGGGAAGCGATGGCCCAGGAACGGCGGCACCCGGCCGATGGCGCCGACCTTGCCTTCGACGTTGTATAGCGAGACGTTACCCTCGGTGGCCGCGTAGAATTCCAGGATTCGCGGTATCGCGAACTTGCTCTGGAATTTCTCCCAGACGTCGCCGCGCAGTCCGTTGCCGCAGCACAGCCGCAGCCGATGCCGCTGCGCCAGGGGCTGCTCCGGGGCATTGAGCAGATAGCGGCACAGCTCGCCGATATATTGAAACAGCGTGCAATCCCAGCCGACGACATCGTCCCAGAAATGCTGCGCGGAGAACCTGTCGCGGATCGCGACCGAACCGCCACGCACCAACAGCGATCCGGTGGCGACGACGCCGCCGATCGAGTGATACATCGGCAGGCAGTCGTACATGCGGTCGCCGGGTCCGGCATTGATCAGGCCGGCGAACCACAAACTCCATTGCAGCAGCCGCTGGTGGCTGACTTTGGCGGCCTTCGGCAGGCCGGTCGTGCCCGAGGTGTAGATGTAGAGCGCGCGATCGGCGATGCCCACGCCGCGCCGTTCCGCCTCGCTCAGCCGCCCGGGCGACAATGCCTCGACGTCGCGATCGACGCCGGCACCGTCATCGCCGCCATGCGACCAGATTTTCGGCGGCGACGCCAGCTGCGCCAGCGCGGCGCGCAGTTCGCCGCTCAGTTCGGCCGCGACGATGACGTGCTGCGGCGCGACGACGTCGATGCAATGGGCCAGCGCCGGCCCGCGAAGATTGGTGTTGAGCAGCGCGACCACGCCGCCGACGCTGGTGATGCCGAGCCAGATCGCCATGTATTCCGGACGGTTCGGCATCATCAGGCCGACGGCCTCGCCCTTGGCGATGTCTTGCGCAAGCGCCCAGCGCGCATAGCGGTTGGCCCGCTCCGATAGCCCGCGATAGGTCAGCGTTTCGTGCGCCGAGATCAGCGCGGCATGATCGCCGCGCGTCTGCGCCACCTCTTCGATCACGGCGGGCAGGGTGCGCTGCGGATTGCCGGCGATCGCCGCGGTCGCCGTAAGCGCCCGCACCCAATCCTGCAGCGCGCTGTCCTTGGCGCCGGTCGGCGGCGCCGGCCGTTCGGTCGTCGATGAGGGTCATGCCGAATGATCGCGGAACAAAGTGAATTTTTCGCTTCGGGATCAGGTCAAGGTTGAGCGATTTTTGCTTGCAGATGCGAACCGGCGCGCTGCTTGAAAAATTAAGGTTATTCCTTCCCGTTCACCGCGGCTGCATTGTTGCCGTCGCCGGCCACGGATAAGAAACCCAATTGGACTAGCATCGTCCGTGTTGGGATACGCGGCGGGAAGCTATGAAACGAGAAACGGTGGCCGTCCACGGCGGCTATGAGACCGATCCGACGACGAAAGCCGTCGCGGTGCCGATCTATCAGACCGTGGCCTACGAATTCGACAGCGCCGACCATGGCGCCGCGCTGTTCAATCTCGAAGCCGAAGGCTTTCGCTACTCGCGGATCGCCAACCCGACGACCGCGGTGCTCGAACGCCGCGTCGCCGCGCTCGAGGGCGGGCTCGATGCGCTGTGCGTGAGCACCGGGCAGGCGGCGCTCAATTACGCCATGCTCAACCTGGCGGCGATGGGCCGCAACATCGTCTCGGTGCCGCAGCTCTACGGCACCACCTACACGCTGTTCGCCCATGTCCTGCCGAGCCAGGGCATCACCGTCCGCTTTGCCGCGTCCGACCGCGCCGACGCCATCGAGCCGCTGCTCGACGACGATACCTGCGCGATCTTTTGCGAAAGCGTCGGCAATCCGGCTGGCAATATTTGCGACATCGAGGCCCTGGCGGCGGTCGCCGGCCGCCACGGCATTCCGCTGGTGGTCGACAATACGGTCGCCACCCCGATCCTGCTGCGCCCGATCGAATACGGCGCCGACATCGTCGTGCATTCGCTGACCAAATTCATGGGCGGCCACGGTACCACCCTCGGCGGCGCCATCGTCGATTCCGGCCGTTTCCCGTGGCGCGCCCACGCCCGCCGCTTCCCGATGTTCAACGAGCCGGATGCGTCCTATCACGGCCTCGTCTATGCCGAGCACTTCGGGCCGGCCGCCTATATCGCGCGCTGCCGCAGCGTCTATCAACGCACCACCGGGGCCGTGCTGGCGCCGTTTTCCGCTTTTCTGCTGCTGCAGGGCATCGAGACGGTAGCGCTGCGCGTCGAGCGCCATGTCGACAATGCGCGCCGGGTCGCCGAATTCCTACGGCAGGATTCGCGGGTCGGGTGGGTCAATTACACCGGCTTCGCCGACAATCCCTATCACGCGCTGGCGCAAAAATATCTCGGCGGCAAGGCCTGCTCGCTGGTGACTTTCGGCGTCGCCGGCGGGCTCGCGCCGGCCAAGAAGTTTTACGACGCCCTGAAGCTGTTCAAGCGGCTCGTCAATATGGGCGACGCCAAGTCGCTCGCCTGCCACCCGGCGTCGACGACGCACCGGCAGATGTCGGCGGTGGAACAGGACAAAGCCGGGGTGCGGCCGGAGATGATCAGGCTGTCGGTCGGCATCGAGCACATCGATGACATCATCGCCGACCTCGATCAGGCCCTGGCCGCGGCGCAGGCGCACCGCTCGCCGCTGTTGGCGGCCGAATAGGGCCGCAGGAGCAGAGAGGCCGATGCCGCTTCTCCTGGACACCTCCGGCCCCGGCGCGCAGAGCGAACTGCGCACCGCGAATTGCGTGACCATCGGCCTGATCAACAACATGCCGGATCCGGCGCTCGACGTCACCGAGCGGCAATTCGTCGATCTCATCCGCGCGGCAACATCCAAGACCGTGGCGCGCCTGTTGCTGTTTTCGATCCCGGAGATTCCGCGCGCCGATACCACGCGGCAGGAACTTGCCGGACGCTATCGCGACATCGCCGAACTCTGGGATACCCACCTCGACGGCTTGATCGTCACCGGCACCGAGCCGCGGGCCAAGGACCTCAGGGACGAGCCGTACTGGAAAACGCTCAGCCAAGTGGTGGATTGGGCGCGCGACAATACCACGTCGACGATCTGGTCGTGCCTGGCGGCGCATGCCGCCGTGCTCCATGCCGACGGTATCGAACGCCGCGCGCTGCCGGGCAAGCTGTCCGGCATCTTCGATTGCGAGCCGGCCGGCTCGCATCCGATGACGAGCGATGCATCGTTGGGGTGGCGCGTTCCGCATTCGCGATACAACGACCTGCCGGAGCCGGCGCTGGCGGCCAGCGGTTATCGCATCCTGACCCGCTCGGCCACCGCCGGCGTCGACATGTTCGCCAGGCAGGACAAGAGCTTCCACCTGTTCCTGCAGGGTCATCCTGAATACGAGGCGAGCACGCTGGTTCGCGAATACCGCCGCGATATCGGCCGCTATCTGCGGCGCGAGCGCGACGATTATCCGGCGCTGCCGCAGGGCTATTTCGACAACGAGACGGCGTCGATCGCGCAGGCCTTCCGCGACCGGGCGCTGACCGATCGCCGCGCCCATCTCATCGCCAGCTTTCCGTTCGAGGCGCTGCAAGCCGGCCTCGAAAGCTCGTGGCGTCCCAGCGCGGTCGGGATTTACGAAAAGTGGATGGAATATCTGCGCGGCTGCAAGTCCGAGGCGCGGCCGCTCACCGCGCCGCGGCGGCGGGCGTGGCGCGATTGGCCGACGGCGGCGGAGCCGGCGGCCGCGGAAACCTCCGCCCGATAATCCTCCGCAGCGCCGGTGCGCCCGGCGAGGCGCGGAAATTTACTTTTTGTTGGTTGCTGTGGCGCTCTAATGGACGCCGATATTCTCAAGGGGGCCTTCGTCGTGCCGGTACCGATCGTCATCGCCTCGCCCGCTGCCGTCGAACTTGCGCCGGCGCCGATACCGTCCGACTGGATCATCGAAGGCGCGCCGCAGGCGCGCTCGAAGCGTCTGGCGACCAGCGCCGACGGCACCTCCTCGACCATGGCGTGGTCGTGCAGTGCCGGCCGCTTCAAATGGCATTACAACGTCGATGAGACCCTGCACATCATTTCCGGCGAAGTTTTCGTGACCGACGAGAACGACCAGGTGCGCCGGCTTGGGCCGGGCGACATGGTGTTCTTCCCCGCCGGCAGCAGCAGCACGTGGCATGTGCCGCGCGAGGTGCGAAAGCTCGCCTTCTGCCGGCACGCCATGCCGCGGCCATGCGGCTTGGCATTGCGCGCCTGGAACAAGCTTGTCGGCATTCTCACCGGCGCCGCCGCCGCGCCGCTCGAGCCGGTGGCCGAGCCCGACATTGTTCCTGCCGCCGGCTCCGTCACGGCCGGATAGCTCCCTCGCCGCCAATCCGTGTTATGGTAATCGTTGCCGCGCGATGCATGCGGCCGCCATCGCGCGTTCGCCCTGCCATGAGACGGCCATGCTGAAAACCGAAGGCGTTTTGCATTTCACCATCCCGGTCAAGAATTTGGACCGTTCGGAGAAGTTCTACACGGAAGTTCTCGGGTTCAAGAAGCTCGCCCGCACCGATCGCATCGTCTTCCTGCGGGCCGGCGACGATTACTTCAACCTGACTTATTCCGAGAACCCGGTCACGCTCAATGCCGCCGGCCGCCACGAAATCCATTCGGCGTTCCGCGTGTCGCCCGAGACCTACCGGCAGGTGGTGACGACCCTGCCGGCGCAAGGTGTCGAGATTTTCAAGGAAGAGGATCGCCGCGTCGGCGTATTCGTCGGCCGCAGCGCCTATATCCGCGATCCCGACGGCAACGTGATCGAATTCATCGACCTGGTGCACGCCGCGGTCGAGCCCGTCAGCATCTAACTGAAGAACGTCGGAGAACTGCCCATGGCTCACAAGCCGATCCGCCGCGTCATCACCGGACACGACGGCAACAATGTCGCCAAGGTCATCCGCGACGGCCAGGCGACCAACACCAAGCTGCCGCGCGACGGGGTCGCCTCGACGCTGTTGTGGTGCAGCGACGAGATGCCCGCCGATATCGCGGTCGGCGACAACGCCGAGGACATGGGCGCGCGCATTCTCGGCACGGCGCCGCCGCAGAACGGCTCGCGCTTCATCGTCATGGAATTCGCACCCGGCATCGCTTCGGACATGCACCGCACCGAGACCATCGATTACATCGTCATGTTGTCCGGCGCGATCGACATGGACATGGATGATTCGACCGTCACGCTGCGCCCGGGCGATATCATGGTCCAGCGCGGCACCAATCATGCCTGGGTCAATCGCGGCACGGAACCGGCACGGCTCGCCATCGTGCTGCTCGACGCCAAGCCGCTGGGCATCGGCCATCCCCGCGTGCGCGGCGATCAGGTGCGGTGACGGAGCTCAAAGCTCCAGCATCTCGTCCATGGTCGCCCGCGCCGGCGCCAAGGCGGCGGCCAGCGGGCCGAGCTGCGAACGGTCGCAAAATGCCGGGATGACCGCCTTCGGCTGCAGGGCGCGCACCAGCGCGACCGCATCGGACAACCGCGGGTGCACGTTCCAACGCATGGTTTGCGCGCGTCCGCTCCGGGTCAGTCGCTCCGCGGGCGTGTTCGGATTGATGTAACCGGTGAACACGATTGTCACATCGGCGGAATGCTCGAATTCCGCCAGCAAACGCTCGGTCGCACCGGACGTGCCGTCAGCGGATCCGGCGAGCATGACGCCGCGGGCGCCGTCGATCGGCCGCACCCGCGCGGCCAGCCGCTTGATGTCCTCGCCAGCGCCCGGGCGCAGCGCACCGGCATCGCCTTCGGCGAGCCGCTGCAGCGCGTTCTGCGTCGCCTCGTCGACAAAAATATCGTCATGGCCGTGGCGCATCAGTTCGAGCGCGATCTCCGGGCCGCGGCCGTTGGGTGGCGCGGGCAAGAGCAGCGGTCGGCCGTCGAGAAACGACGCGAGCTTGCTCCAGCAATCGGCGATTGGCTTCTCGTAAGTGCCGTAGGAGCAATCCATCAGCAGGGTCGCGGTCTGTTTGGCCGGCGGATCGTAGGCGTAGAGCGTCGATTCCGCCGAAATATCCCCAGTATAGAACAGCCCGTCACCGATGCCGAAGCGGAGCCAGATGCCGCCCGGCGCGTGGCCGTTGCGGCCGGTCTCCACCGCGATGCCGAGCACGTCGGTTTTGCCTCGGGTCGGAAGCTGCCGCGCGGCGATGCCCTTGGGCAGCCCGCGCGCGACGATCGCGGTCGCGTAGACCGGCGGGTTGCCGAGCTTCGGCAACAGCGACAGTCCGCCGACATGGTCCCTGTGGCCGTGGCTGAGGATGACGGCGTCGATGTCGCCCAAGCCGTCGACATGCGGCAGGCATCCCGGCGGAGGGCCTTCGCCGATATCAAGCATGAAGCGCCGGCCGGCCGCCTCGACCAGGAAGCACGCCGGTCCCTTGGCGCCGACGCCGGAGATGAGCCGCAATGCGGCTAAAGCTTCAGCCATGGCTTTTTGTCCGGGTCTTTCTATCCGGGTTTTCTTTTCATCCCGGGCCTTTCATGCGGGGTTTTGGCCCCAATATCCGAAGGCAACATTTCAACGCGCTGCAGCGGCCAAGTTGACAAGCGCACAGCCCATCCTTAATCAACCGCATTAAAGGGAACAGTGCCATGAAAGTCCGCAACTCATTGAAATCGCTGCGCAGCCGTCACCGCGACAATCGCATCGTGCGGCGCAAGGGGCGCGTCTACGTCATCAATAAGACGCAGCGGCGCTTCAAGGCCCGCCAGGGTTGAACCGGCGCGGCAGAACTGCGCGCCGACCGCCTGTTTGGCCTGCCTAATTGCGCCGCATTGTCCGTGCAATTTTGAGCGCTTTTCGGGCTTGTCGCGTCGCGACAGGCGAATAAATTCATGGCCATGGTCCGGCGATTCCCGTTACTCGCTCTCGGCGCTTTGATGGGCGCGGCGCTGGCCGCGCCCGCCGCGGCGCAAACCGCCGAGGGCCACGACTGGATCAAGCCCCCCGGCGACCTGCCGAAGGCCGAGCACGGCGATCCGACCTATAACCTCGATACCCTGTTCCAGGCGCTCAAGATCGCGCCGGACGATCAGAGTTCCAAGGCGATCGAGGAACGCATTTGGGCGCTGTGGATGCTGTCCGGCAGCGACACCTGCAATTTGCTCATGACGCGGGTCAAGGCCGCCGCCGATGGCAAGGCGTACGATCTCGCCATCAAGCTGTTGAACGCCATCATCGAGATCAAGCCGGACTATGTCGAAGCTTGGAACCAGCGCGCCACCGTCTACTACCTGATGAACGATTACGGCCATTCGCTCGCCGACCTGCGCGAAGTGCTGGCGCGCGAGCCGCGCCATTTCGGTGCGTTGTCCGGGCTCGGGCTCATCCTGCAGGATATCGGCGACGAAAAGCACGCCCTCGAGGCCTACCGCAAGGCGCTGGCGCTCGATCCGCATCTCGAGCACATCCCCGATGTCGTGAAGGAGCTGACCGAGAAGGTCGAAGGCCGCGATATCTGACAAGTGTTTCAGGGGCCGGAGCGAACGGCGAATAGTACGCCACACCATTGGCCATTCGTCATTTCCAGTCGCTAGTCGCCATTTGGATCAGTCTGGCCGCCGACAAAGGCAATGCGCATCATATTGGTGGCACCCGGCGTGCCGAGCGGCACGCCGGCGACGACGATGATGCGCTGGCCCGCTTTGGCAAAGCCTTCCTTGAAGGCCAGCCGGCAGGCGCGCTCCACCATGTCGTCCTGGTCGTGGGCGTCCTCGGCGATCACGCAATGGATGCCCCAGACCAGCGACAATTTCCGGCCGGCGCCCTCGATCGGCGACAGCGCGATGATCGGGCATTTCGGCCGCTCGCGCGACACCCGCAATCCGGTCGAGCCCGACGAGGTCCAGCACACGATGGCCGACAGGTCGAGCGTCTCGGCCACCTGACGGGCCGCCGCGGCGATGGCGTCGGCGCCGGTGGCCTCCGGCTCGGTGTGCAGCACATGCAGCGACGGCAGATACATGCCGTCGTTCTCCACCTCCTCGGCGATGCGGTTCATGGTCGCCACCGCTTCGACCGGATATTGGCCGGACGCCGATTCCGCCGACAGCATGATTGCGTCGGCGCCGTCGAAAATGGCGGTGGCGACGTCGGACACTTCGGCGCGGGTCGGCACCGGGCTCGAAATCATCGATTCCAGCATCTGCGTGGCCACCACGATCGGCTTGCCGGCGCGGCGGCAGGCGCGCGTCATCTCCTTCTGCACGCCCGGCACCCTCTCCAGCGGCATCTCGACGCCGAGATCGCCGCGCGCGACCATCAGCGCATCGGCAAGATCAAGAATATCGCCGAGCCGGGCCACGGCCTGCGGCTTCTCGATCTTGGCCATCACGGCGGCGCGGCCACGCGTGATCTTCTTCGCTTCGGCGATATCCTCCGGACGCTGAATGAACGACAGCGCCACCCAGTCGATGCCGGCATTGAGCGCGGCTTCCAGGTCGGCGATGTCCTTCGGCGCCAGGGCCGCCAGTGGAATGACGGTGTTGGGCAGGCTGACGCCCTTGCGGTTCGACACCTTGCCGCCGACCTCGACGCGGGTGGCGATACGCTGCGGTGTGACTTCGGTCGCCACCAGACGCAATTTGCCGTCGTCGATCAGTAGCGTGTCGCCCACCTTGAGGGCGGCGAAAATCTCCGCATGCGGCAGCTGCACGCGTGTGGCGTCGCCGGGGGTCGTATCGGTGTCCAGGATAAAGTTCTGCCCCTTGTCGATCTCGGCGGCGCCATCCTTGAAGCTGCCGAGCCGCAGCTTCGGTCCTTGCAGGTCGACCAGGATGCCGATCGGCCGGTTATGATCGGCCTCGATGGAGCGGATTGTGCGCACGAGTTCCCGCATCTTGTCGTGGCTGGTGTGGCTCATGTTGATGCGGAACACGTCGGCGCCGGCGGCGAATAACTGCCTGATGGTTTCGCGCTCCGACGACGCCGGGCCGAGCGTCGCCACTACCTTGGTCCGCCGCTGCCGCCTCATTTGCTCACGGTTCCCGGAAGGGCCGGGACTGCCGGCGGCGGCGTCGCGCCGGCGCCGGTCCCCGGCGCCCGACCCAGCGGATTGCCCGGAGGCAATGGCTTTTGCGGCGGCTGTTCGGCGGATTCGGTGAGTTGAACCGTCCAGGCGCGCTGCTCGCCGGTATCGACCTCGAAAAAGCCGGTTCGGTCGTAACCGTGAGCCAGGCAGTCGCCGATGCCGCGGATCGTGAATTCCTTGTCGCGGGTGCACATGTAGGCCCGTCCGGTCCATTCACCGCCGCGATCGTAATCGATCGCGTAGACATAATAATAACGGGCCACCAGATTGCCTTTGAGCACGGTCTCACAGGTCCGTGACGGCAAGTTCCACCAGCCTTCGGTGGTCCAGCCGTCCGACTCCTTGTAGCCCACAGCCACGCCGACACGGCTCGGCGTGTTGTTGCAGAGCCGGAAATCAGCCGCGGCCGGGCGCATCGATGCGACCAGTGCGATCCCGATCACCAGGCTCGCCGTCAGAAGGGTTGGGGCCAGTGCGGAAAAACGCGCGCTCATGTCCGGTTCAGAGTCGGGTCAAGGGTTAGGGTCTGTCAACGACGACCGCGCGGAAGTCGGTCACGTTGGTGAACGTCGGACCGGGCGTGAACAAATCGCCGATGCCGTTGAAAAACCCCGTTGAATCGTTGTCGGCAAGAAACGCGGCGGGATCGAGGCCGGCGCCGCGGGCGCGTTGCAGGGTGGTCGGGTCGATAAAAGCTCCGGCCGGGTCGTCGGGGCGGCCGCGACCGCCGTCGGTGCCGTCGGTATCGGCGGCGAGTGCCGATAATTGGCGTCATTCAAAGTCCCTCCCCAGTCACCATGTCATTGCATATTCGATCCGGACGATCAGGTATCGCGCGATGTCAAACCGAACGCTCTATCGTCTTCGCCCTCGCTCGCGGTCGTTTTCACGCCCGCCTCAGCGGGGAATTGCCCAGAATTCCCCGCCGGTCCATGGGCGGCACTGGCCGACTCAGAACGGGGTGAAACACCAGCCGACCCGGGGCGAGGTGGGCGGCGAATTCTCGCGGAGCCAGCAGGAAGACACGCATCGTTTTATACAATGAACTGATGTCAGACAGCTTCTGGCGGCACGCGCCATACCGGAATCGCGCGCATGCGCTTACGGAATCGTCATTGCGCTGGAGGAGCGAAGCGACGTGGCGATCCAGAGCGACCGCCGGACATCCTTTCACCCCTGGATCGCTTCGCTTCGCTCGCGATGACGGCGACGTTTCTTGTCCAAACCACCACTTCCCGCCATTCCAACCTCGCCGTTCAGGTCCGCGGGCGACTCGACCCCGGAAACCTCCCGGCAGATGTCGAGGAACCTGGTCTTGCAAGGCGACGTCGTGCGTCTCGGGGTTCGGCTCGCGCCGCTTGAGATGATAGAAATAGCCGCCGCTCGTCCGCGCGGCGGGATCGTCGCTGGTCGCAAGCCAGGCCTGGGTGAGATGCGCCTGAGCGATGTCGTCCGGCGCGCCCGCCCCGCCCATCTTGGTCGCCACCCAGCCGGGCGTCAGCGCGTTCGACCGCACATCGGGCCACAGGCGGGCGACCGCGAAAGCCAGCAGGACGTCGTGCAGCTTGCTCTCGGCATAGGCCGACGATCCGTCCCAGCGCCGCTTGCGCCACAGGGTGTCGTCGAGGTGCGCGCTCGCCCGATCATGCATGCCCGAGCTCAGATAGACGAGGCGCTTCGGCCGTTCGATCAGCGCGGTGAGGACATAGGGAGCAAGGGTGTTGATGGCGAACATATGCGGCAATCCGTCGTTGGTCACCCGATGACCTTCCTGGAAGCCGACGGCGGCATTGTGAATGACCGCTCGAAAGCGCCGAGCGCGTTGACTTGGCTAGCGACGTCCTTGGCGGCGGCGATCGTCGCCAGATCGCCAACGACGACGGCTTCGGCCTTGGGCGCGGCCTTCTTGGCGTCCGCCGCTCGCGCCTCGTTGCGCGCATGCAGGACGGCGCGATGGCCCTGATCGGCGAGATGCCGGCCGACCATCAAACCGAGGCCGTCGGCCGAACCCGAGATGAAGACGCGCGCCATGCCATGCTCCGAATGTTGCTGCCTATAGATATAGGTCGTCTCGCATCGGCTGGCCCGTCCGGCGTGAAGCACGGATGGCGGGGTCGCGTTCCCGCGGCTTCTTGCTGCCTCCGCGTCGCCCTATAGTCCTGGCACATCGTCCTCAAGACCGACATTTTCCGGAGCCCCCGATGACCACCCATCAGCGCAACTTCCCTTCGATCGATCCGGAGAAGCTCGGCCGGCTGGCCGAGACGGCGATCAAGGTCGGATTACGGTTGCAACCGGGCCAGGACCTCTTCCTCACCGCGCCGGTCGACGCGCTGCCGCTCGCGCGGGCGATCGTCACCGAGGCTTACAAGGCCGGCGCCGCCCGGCGACGCCGATCCTCTCCGACGAGGAGATTACGCTCGCCCGCTTCCGCTTCGCGCCCGGACGCAAGCTTCGACCGTGCGCCCGGCTGGCTCTACGACGGCGTGGCCAAGGCTTTCGGCGCCAATACGGCGCGGCTCGCCATTGTCGGCGAGGACCCGATGCTGCTCGCGAACGAGGACCCGGCCAAGGTCGCGCGCGCCAGCAAGGCGAACTCGATCGCCTACCAGCCGGCGCTCGAGAAGATCGCCGGCTTCGACATCAACTGGAACCTTGTCGCCTATCCGACCGACTCGTGGCGGAAGCGGGTCTTTCCCGGCGAAACCGACGACGTCGCGGTCGGCAGGCTCGCCGAGGCGATCTTTTCCGCTTCGCGGGTCGATAACGACGATCCGGTCGCCGCCTGGACTTCGCATAACGCGGCGCTCGCGCCGCCGGACCGAATGGCTGAACGTCTGAGGACATTCAACGCCCTGCATTATTCCGGGCCGGGTATGGGATCTGACGGGATCGGGCTCGCCGAAGGCCATGCGTGGGAGGGCGGCGCGGCGACGGCGAAGAACGGGATCATCTTGCAATCCGAACATCCCGACCGAAGAGGTGTTCACGACCCCGCACGCGCGCCGGGTCGACGGCCATGTCGTCTCGCACCAAGCCGCTCTCCTATCAGGGCTCTGCTGATCGACGGCATCGCGGTCAGGTTCGAGGCCGGAGGGATCGTCGAGGCGAAGGCCGCGCGCGCGAGGACGTGCTCAAGAAAGTGCTCGACAGCGACGACGGCGCGCGGCGCCTCGGCGAGGTCGCGCTGGTGCCGCATTCTTCGCCGATCTCGAAGAGCGGCCTCCTGTTCTTCAATACCCTGTTCGACGACGTGCCCGCCACATCGCGCTCGGACAAATGCTACGCGAAGTGTTTTATCGACGGCGACAAGCTCACCTCCGACGGAGATCGCGGCGCAGCGGCGGCAACAAGAGCATGATCCATATCGACTGGATCACTGCTTGGACAGGATCGACATCGACGGGGTCTATGCGGATGGCCGGCGGATGCTGGCTTCCGGAGCAGGGGCGAGTGGTCAGAGCCGGAGCGCGCCCTCGCGGCCCAGACCCTCATCCGGCCGGCTGACGCCGGCCACCTTCTCCCGCAAGCGGGAGAAGGGCTCTGACTACCCTCCCGCTATGCGCGAGAGGGCTGGCGATCCGTCTTGGATGTCAAGCTGGTTGCCATGGGCGACCATCCCTCGAGGATAGCGTTAAGGATGGTCAGGAGCTTTCGGCGACGGCGATGAGGGCGACCATTTTGGGCTTGCCGGCGGCGACAAGGCGGTCGAAGATTTCTTCAGGATGGAGTTGTGGCGTTTGGCGACCATCGCGCCCATGAACAGGGCCGTGCCCACGGCGACGCGTCCTCCGGCGACGAGCTGCGGCCGCGCCATTGGCCGGATTGGCGGGTGAACGGGGCCAGGCCTGGGAGCGCGGCGATCTGCCTGCGGCTGAGCTGCCCGAGCTCGGGCAGCTCAGCGATCAGCGTGCGGGCAATGGTCGGCCCAACGCCAGGCACGGAAGCGAGCAAATCCTCCTTGTCTCGCCAAGCTCGGCGAGCCGCGCATGGCATCGTCGATATCCTCATCGACGCTGGCCAGCTCCTTCTCCAGCGCCTTCAAAAGCCGGGCGATGCTTTTGCGCAGATGGGGGACTGCCATTCGCTTCTCGCGCTGGCGCTCAGCCCCGATCATCTCGATGATCTGCCGTCGGCGAGCGACGAGATCGGCCAGCAGCCGGGTCGCCTTGTCGGGCAACGGGCGGGGTCTCGGGTTGACGCCTTGGCTGAACGGGCGATGACCGCAGCATCGATCGGATCGTGCTCGGCGCGCTTGTCCCAGTGCCCTGGCGGAGGATTGAATTTGCGCCGGATTGACCACCACAATAGGAAGTCCCGCCGCCGCCAACGCCGCCGCTGCGACGGTCTCAAAGCCGCCGGTCGCCTCCAACGCGACAATTTGCGGCGCGATTTGCCGCAATCGTGTGGCCAGACGTCGACCCCGGAGCCGCATCGCGCTCGACTACAAACGCTTCTCCACGCAGTTAACAGCGACATCGAGACGATCCTTCGAGACGTCGATCCCGACAGTGATCATGTCCATGGCGACCCGTCCTTGCCTAATCGGGCTTCGCACTCGGCAGGCCCGCGGGCGACTGTTCGGGTTCGATGGAACGACTCAGCGGGGCGCCAAGCTCACCCACGGCCTTCAAACATGACCCGAGGGGCAGTCGGACTCCCGCCCGTCACCGACCTCACTCCTATCCGAGTTGCGGGCGTGACAGTT